>NZ_SRUO01000009.1 GCF_004791025.1 Mesorhizobium sp. M4B.F.Ca.ET.203.01.1.1 | reverse complement strand
GTCGGCAAGCCGAAGATCGTCGCCGTCGTGGCCGTCATGCGAAAGCTGCTGACCATTCTCAACGCCATCATCCGCGACCAAAAACCATGGCAAACAGCTTGACAGCCAAGACAGTCGCTCTCCCCGTATAGTGACGGTGAGAGGGGGCTGTCATCACTGGTTTCGCGACTCGCCAGCGGTGGGAGAAGGGCGCCAACATTGCGGCCAGCCCCTTCTCCCCGTCACTATACGGGGAGAAGTGCCCGGCAGGGCCATGAGGGGCGGCGCCGACTTCGACAGTTGGTGTTCTCAGCCACAAAGTCGGAAACCATCAACTGGATTGAAGCTATTGCCCTGGAGAGAGGGCCACTTCTTGCCTCGTGCCAGTGGCTGGCGTAATGAGGCGCCGCGCCCAGGCGCCGCGACGGGGCACCATCCCGCAAATCGAGATCCGGAAGCTCCCGCGATGAACAGGAACTACATCATCCTCTTTCTGTTCAGCCTGGTGATGACCGTCAGCGGCCTCGCCAGCCTTCCGCCGATCGACCGCGACGAGTCCCGTTTCGTCCAGGCGACCAAGCAGATGGTCGAGACCGGCGACTATGTCGATATCCGTCTGCAGGACGTCACGCGCTACAAGAAGCCGATCGGCATCTACTGGCTGCAGTCGGCGGCGGTCGCGCTGAGCGGCGAGGGGGCAGCCGCGCCGATCTGGGTCTATCGCCTGGTCTCCATGCTGGGTATCGCGCTTGCCGTCGTCGGCATCGGCTGGACGGGCACGAAACTGTTCGGTGCCAATGCCGGTCTCGCCGCCGGCCTGATGATGGCGGCGATCTTCGCCACCGCCTTCGAGGGTCGCGACGCCAAGACCGACGCCATGCTGCTTGCCTGCTGCGTGGCGGCGCAGGGCGCGCTGGCGCAGGTCTATCTCGCCGCGCGCCGCAACGAGCCGGTCGCCGGCCATCTGCCGTGGATCTTCTGGATCGCGCAGGGACTTGGCATCCTCATCAAGGGCCCGGTGGCGCCGCTGTTGTCGCTGCTGACGGCCGCCGCGCTGTTCGCCTTCGATCGCGACTGGCGCTGGCTCCTCAAGCTGAAGATCCTTCGCGGCGTCGCCATCGTGCTCGCTATCGTGCTGCCCTGGATACTTCTGATCAGCTGGAAAAGCGGCGGCGCCTTTTTCCAGGAGGCGGTCGGCAAGGACATGCTGACCAAGGTAGCGCAGGGCGAGGAATCGCATGGTCTGCCGCCCGGCTTCTACATGCTGACCTATTCGCTGTTCATGTGGCCGTTCGGCCTGATCGCGGTCGGCGCCGGGCTGCAGGCGATCAACCGCTTCTGGGATGACCCGCGCCTGCGCTTCTGCCTCGCCTGGTACATCCCGTTCTGGCTGGTCTTCGAGGCGATCCCGACCAAGCTGCCGCACTATGTCATGCCGGCCTATCCCGGCATGGCGCTGCTGATCGGCTGGCTGCTGACATTGAAGCCTGAGGAGGCCGACGCACCGTTGAAGCGCTGGCAAAGCTGGCTGTGGTGGGCGACCGCTTTCGGCCTTGCTGTGGTCAGCATAGGCCTTGCCGTCGTCTGCATCGGCGCGCCGATCTATCTCGCCAGGACGTTTTCGTGGTGGAGCATTCCCTCCGCGCTCGCCGCGCTGGCAGCCGGTTACCTGGCCTTCCCGCGCAAGCTGCAGGTGCCGCTCGGCCGCATCGGTGCCATCGCCATCTGCGCCGGCATCACCTTTTCGCTGCTGTTCGGCGTCATCGCGCCATCGCTGAAGCCGATCTGGCTAAGCCCGGCGATCAAGGTCGCGGTCGACGCCAACCGGCCATGCGACACCACCGTGCTCGCCTCCGCCCAGTACCATGAGCCGAGCCTCGTCTTCCTGGTCGGAACCAGGACCGTGCTCACCGATGTCGACGGCGTCGCGAAGCACCTGCTGGCCGATCCCGCCTGCGCGATTGGACTGGCATCGGTCAAGGACGAGCAGAAGCTGAACGAATTGCTGGCGGTCCAGGGCAAATCGGCAAGCCGTCTTGCCGAGATTGACGGCCTCAACTATTCGTCGGGGGACAAGCTGGCGCTCGGCCTCTACCGGGTGGCCAAGTGAGGAATGGCGTCGGCCCGCGAATGCCCCTATAAGCTCGCGCCCAGCCATGCTCTCTAGCCCGCCCAAGCTTTACCGTCGCTCGCTCGGCAACTTCCTCGACACGATCAGCATCGTGAAGAGGCGCTTTGCTGTGCGTGCGGCACGCTATCCCGAGATTCCATGGCTGGTCTGGCTGTTTGCCTGGCTGCTGCTCGCGATGGTGGTCTTCTTAAGCCTGGACAGCGCCGCCGGCAGGATGCGCGGGATGTGGACGCCGGGCTTCGTCCATTTCACCGACTTCTTCACCGATTTCGGCCTTGGCGGCTGGTACCTCATTCCGGCAGCGCTTTGCCTCGTCGCCGCCAATCTGACGGATTGGCGAAGCCTGTCCAGGCGAACGCGGCTTTTCGTCTACAACTGGACCTGCTTCGCCTTCCTGGTGCTTTGCGCCGTCGGCCTGTCCGGCCTGGCGGTCAATCTGCTGAAATACGGCATCGGCAGGGCGCGGCCGCTTTATTTCACCGATTTCGGGGTGCTGTCGCTGCACCCGTTCGCCATGGATGCGCGCTTCGCCGGCTTTCCCTCCGGCCATGCCACGACGATGGGCGCGGTGTTCGGCGTTCTGTTGCTGCTTTTCCCGAGGCGCTGGTACCTAGCGCTGGCGGTCACGGCCAGCATTGCCTCGACACGCGTATTCGTCGGCGCCCATTATCCGAGCGACACGGTTGCCGGCTTTGGACTGGGGCTGGCTTTCGCGATCGCCACGGGGCTGGTCTTCGCCCGGCTGGGTTTCATCTTCCGCCGGCCGTCGTCGCAACGGCCGGAGCGCAAGAGGACATTCCGGCTGGGATGGCCCAACGCAGCCCGGCGCCGCGAATTGATAGCGAAGCAGAGCGGACGGCTCAGCGCCGACCACCCATAAGACGCTTTATCTCAGCCGCTTCGGCCTCGGATCGGCCAGCTCGCCCGCCAGCCTGCGGTCGAGATAGTCGGCGCATTCCTGCAGCAGAAGGTCGGCGTCATTGGCGAAGAAATGGTTGGCGCCCGGCAAGGTCTTCTGCGTGATGGTGATGCCCTTTTGGGTATGCAGCTTGTCGACCAGCGCCTGCACGTCCTTGGGCGGCGCCACCTTGTCGGCGTCGCCGTGGATGATGAGGCCCGACGACGGGCACGGCGCCAGGAACGAGAAGTCGTAGGTGTTGGGCTGCGGCGCGATCGAGATGAAGCCCTCGATCTCCGGCCGGCGCATCAGCAACTGCATGCCGATCCACGAACCGAACGAATAGCCGGCGACCCAGCAGCTCTTGGAATCCGGATGCAGCGACTGCACCCAGTCCAGCGCCGCCGCCGCGTCCGACAATTCGCCGGTGCCGTGGTCGAACTCGCCCTGACTGCGGCCGATGCCGCGGAAATTGAAGCGAAGCGTGGTGAAATCGCGCTTCTGGAACATGTAGAAGAGGTCGTAGACGATCTTGTTGTTCATCGTGCCGCCGAACTGCGGGTGCGGGTGCAGCACGATGGCGATCGGCGCGCTCTTTTCCTTGGAAGGCTGGTAGCGACCTTCCAGGCGACCGGCCGGACCGGCAAAAATGACCTCAGGCATAAAATACTCCACGTGGCAAACGAACGCGCTCAGCCCGGAACAACTCTTCCGCTGGCCCCAGCTTCTGTGGCCTTGACGCCGGGCAAGCGTCTTCTTAGAAGCTAGTTTAGAATTGTTCAAAACTGGGTGGCCGAAACCCGCTGGCTCGACCGCCCCTTTCCGCAAGCCGCGTAAATAGGACGGCTTGCCTTGCGATTTCAAGGAAATAACGCGCTACCCTTGGCGAATGGCTTTCGACGGGACCAATTGAAGGAAAATGGCCGCAACTCGCGCCTATCTCGACTACAACGCCAGCGCGCCGCTGCTTGAAGAGGCGCGCTCGGCGATGATTGCCGCGCTGGGTGCCGCCAATCCGTCCTCGGTCCACACGGAGGGCCGCGCCGCGCGCCGCCTCATCGAGGACGCAAGGCGCGACGTCGCTGCATTGGTGAATGCCAAGGCCGCGCATGTCGTGTTCACGTCGGGCGCGACCGAAGCCGCTGCGACCCTGCTGACGCCGGACTGGCAGATGGGACGCGGCACCGTCCGCATGAGCCGACTCTATGTCTCGGAGGCAGACCACCCTTGCGTTCTTAATGGTGGACGCTTCCCAGCGGCGCAGATGACCCGCATCGGCGTCGATCGAAATGGAATCGCCGATCTCGATGAACTGGCTGCGGTTCTCGCCGCGCACGACAAGAGCGACGGCCTGCCGCTGGTCGCGATCCATGCCGCCAACAATGAGACCGGCGTTATCCAGCCTGTCGAGCGCATCGCCGAAATCGTCAGGGCGGCGGGTGGCGTGCTGGTGATCGACGCCGTGCAGGCGGCCGGGCGGATTCTGATCGATATGTCAGCCGGTTACGCCGATTATCTTATCCTGTCGTCGCACAAGATCGGCGGCCCCAAGGGCGTCGGCGCCATCGTCGCCGCGGCCGATCTGATGATGCCGAAGCCATTGATCAACGGCGGCGGCCAGGAAAAGGGCCATCGCGCCGGCACCGAAAACCTCCCCGCCGTCGCTGGTTTCGGCGCGGCGGCGCGTCAGGCGCTGGCCGGTCTGCGCGACATCGATTTGGTGGCGCGGCGCCGCGACGAGATCGAGGTCCTGGTAAAAACCCTGGCGCCGGACGCGGAAATCTTCGGAAATGGCGCGCAAAGGCTTGCCAACACGACATTCTTCGCTATTCCCGGCGTCAAAGCCGAGACGGCGCAGATTGCCTTCGATCTCGCCGGCGTGGCGCTGTCGGCAGGGTCGGCCTGTTCGTCGGGCAAGGTCGGGCCGAGCCATGTGCTCAAGGCCATGGGATTTGGCGACAGCCTGGGTGCCTTGCGCGTGTCCATCGGCCACGCGACGGCGGTCGAGGATATCGAGCTGTTCCGCGCAGCACTCGCCGGCATTGCCGGGCGTCGTGCCGGCGGCGAAAAGGCCGCCTGAGCGCGACGAAAGGGAATTCGGGCCTCCGGGCCTGGTAGAGCCGTGCGTTTCAATTGGCCGGGTGAATTCCCGGTCGGGACGCACTATATGGAACTTACGCCGCCCCGGCCCGCCCATGCGTGGCCAACTGGTGGTGCCATAGTTTGAAAACTGTCGGGCCTTGACCCCGGCGTGGATGGAGAACGCTTATGCCTGCTGTGCAGGAGACGATCGATCGGGTTCGAAAGATCGACGTCGACCAGTATAAATACGGATTCCAGACAGAGATCGCGATGGACAAGGCCCCCAAGGGCCTGAGCGAAGACATCATTCGCTTCATCTCTGAAAAGAAGGGCGAGCCGGACTGGATGCTGGAATGGCGTCTGGAGGCCTATCGCCGCTGGCTGACCTTGGAAGAGCCGACCTGGGCGCGCGTCGACTATCCCAAGATCGACTTCCAGGACATTTATTACTACGCGGCGCCGAAGAGCACCCCTGGTCCGACCTCGCTCAGCGAAGTCGATCCCGAGATCCTCAAGGTTTACGAGAAGCTCGGCATCCCGCTGAAGGAGCAGGAGATTCTCGCCGGCGTGCAGAAGACGGATGCCTCGGAGCTCGAGGAAGCCAACGACAATGTCTACAAGTCGGGCCGCGTGGCAGTCGACGCCGTGTTCGATTCCGTCTCCGTCGTCACCACCTTCAAGAAGGAACTAGCCGAGGCCGGCGTCATCTTCTGCTCGATCTCGGAAGCGATCCGGGAGCATCCGGAACTGGTGAAGAAGTATCTCGGCTCGGTCGTGCCGACCTCGGATAATTTCTACGCCACGTTGAACTCGGCCGTGTTCACCGACGGGTCCTTCGTCTTCGTGCCCAAGGGCGTGCGCTGCCCAATGGAGCTCTCGACCTATTTCCGCATCAACGAGAAGAACACCGGCCAGTTCGAGCGCACGCTGATCATCGCCGAGGAGGGGGCTTATGTCTCCTACCTCGAAGGCTGCACGGCGCCGCAGCGCGACGAGAACCAACTGCACGCAGCGGTCGTCGAGCTGGTCGCGCTCGACGATGCCGAGATCAAATATTCGACGGTGCAGAACTGGTACCCCGGCGACGCCGAGGGCAAGGGCGGCATCTACAATTTCGTCACCAAGCGCGGCGACTGCCGCGGCGACCGCTCGAAGATCTCGTGGACGCAGGTCGAGACCGGTTCGGCCATCACCTGGAAATATCCGAGCTGCATCCTGCGCGGCGACGATTCCAGCGGCGAGTTCTATTCGATCGCGGTCTCGAACGGCTACCAGCAGGTCGATAGCGGCACCAAGATGATCCATCTCGGCAAGAACACGTCGAGCCGCATCATCTCCAAGGGCATCGCCGCCGGCTTCTCGCAGAACACCTATCGCGGCCAGGTCTCGGCGCACCGCAAGGCGACCAACGCCCGCAACTTCACCAACTGCGACTCGCTTCTGATCGGCGACCAGTGCGGCGCACACACTGTGCCGTACATGGAAGCCAAGAACTCGACGGCCCAGTTCGAGCACGAGGCGACGACGTCGAAGATCTCCGAGGACCAGAAGTTCTACGTCATGCAGCGTGGCATCCCCGAGGAAGAGGCGATCGCGTTGATCGTCAACGGCTTCGTCAAGGACGTCATCCAGCAGCTGCCGATGGAATTCGCCGTCGAGGCGCAGAAGCTGATTGGCATCTCGCTGGAAGGCAGCGTGGGTTGATCGGGAAGTTCGTCGAGCGGATCAAGGGCTTAATAGTCGTCGTTCTGATGCTCTTGTTGACGCTGGCTATTGGCGGTGCCGTGGTGGCCCTGATAGGCGCAATATTTGGTTTGAGTTCGGTGAAGCATGTTGGTGGTTCGATTGCCTTCCTTGGAGCAGTTGGGTTTTTTGGCTGGATGTTCGTTACCGGCGATCTTGCGGGCGCACTTCTAGGGAGATCCCGGCAAGGACCGGGCGACGAGAACAACAAGAACGCGAAAGTAGACAAGAATGCTTGAAATCAGAAACCTCCATGCCCGCATCGTCGATGACGGCACCGAGATCATCCGCGGGCTGAACCTGACGGTGCAAGCCGGCGAGGTCGCCGCCATCATGGGCCCGAACGGGTCCGGCAAGTCGACATTGTCCTATATCCTCGCCGGGCGCGAGGACTATGAGGTCACCGAGGGTGACATCCTCTACAACGGCCAGTCGATCCTCGAAATGGACCCGGCCGAGCGCGCCACCGCCGGCATCTTCCTCGCTTTCCAGTATCCGATGGAGATACCGGGCGTCGCGACCATGGAATTTCTGAAAGTGGCGATGAACGAGCAGCGCAAGGCGCGCGGCGAGGAGCCGCTGAAGATCCCGGAATTCTTGAAGCGCGTGAAGGACGCCGCCGCCTCGCTCAACATGGACATGGCGATGCTGAAGCGGCCGCTCAATGTCGGCTTCTCCGGCGGCGAGAAGAAGCGGGCCGAGATCCTGCAGATGAAGCTGCTCGAGCCAAAGCTCTGCGTGCTCGACGAGACCGATTCCGGCCTCGACATCGACGCGCTGAAGATTGTCTCCGATGGCGTCAACGCGCTGCGTTCGCCGGAGCGCGCCATCGTCGTCATCACCCACTACCAGCGCCTGCTGGAGCACATCGTGCCGGACTCGGTGCACGTGCTCTACAAGGGCCAGGTGATCAAGTCTGGCGACAAGTCGCTGGCGCTCGACCTCGAGGCCAATGGCTATGCCGGCGTGATCGGCGAAGCCGCGTGAGATGCGAGCAGGCGAGGCGAGAGCGATGAACATGCACGCACAGCCCCAGCGGACCCTGGCCGAAACGGCGCTGATCGATGCCTTCGGCGAGCGGCTTTCGCTGCTGCCGGGCGACGGCGCGGTGATGACCAAGCGCGACGACGCGATCGAGGCGATCAAGCATGGCCTGCCGACGCGGCGCGTCGAATCCTGGCACTATACCGACCTGCGCCGGCTGCTGACTTCAGTGCCGGCCTTCGAGGCCGAAGGTGCGGTGAAGGCGCTTGAGCCGGTCTTCGAGGGTTCGGCCGTGCTGCCGGTGCTGAACGGCGTCTCGAATGGGAAACTTCCCGAGATCGATGGCGTCACGGTACAGCGCCTGTTGGAGAAGCTGACCGATGGCAGCGTGGCGCCCGGGCTCGACCCCTATGGCACCGATGACGCGATCGGCGCGCTGAACACCGCCTTTGTCGCCGATGGCTATTTCGTCGACATCGCCGACGGCGCCGAACTGGCAAAGCCGATCGAGCTGCAGAACCTGCAATCCGGCGGCCAAGCGCATGTACGGCTTCTGACGCGCGTCGGCGCCGGCGCCAGGGCGACCATCGTCGAACGCCAGTCTGGCGAGGGCGCTGGCCTCGCCAGCTCCGTCAGCCAGCTCGTGCTCGGCGACGGCGCCGAGGTGACCTGGCTGATCGTGCAGGAGCAATCCGATGCCGCCACGCATCTTGCCCAGTTCAAGGCGCATATCGGCAAGGACGCGAAACTGACGCTGTTCGTTATGAATGCCGGCGGCAGGCTGGTGCGCCAGGAGGTCGTGGTGCGCACGACCGGCGAGGGCGCCGATTTCAAATTGCGCGGCATCAACCTTCTGGCCGGCGACACCCATACCGACACCACCATGGTGCTCGACCATGCCGTGCCGCACACCACCTCGACGGAAGTGATCCGCAACGTGGTGACCGGCAAGGCGCGCGGCGTCTTCCAGGGCCGCATCAACGTGCATCAATATGCGCAGAAGACCAACGCCAAGATGGCCTGCAACACGCTGCTGCTGTCGGATGACGGAGAGTTCTCGACCAAGCCCGAGCTCGAGATCTTCGCCGACGACGTCGTTTGCGGCCATGGGGCGACCGTCACCGAGATCGACCACGACCATCTGTTCTACCTGATGGCGCGCGGCATCGACGAGAAGAGCGCGCGCGGTCTGCTGGTCAAGGCCTTCGTCGCCGAAGTGATCGAGGAACTGGAAGACGAGGCGCTCGTCGAAGCGCTGGAAGCGCGGCTCGACGAGTGGTTTTTGACGCACGGGTGAAGTGGTCGAGGCGGGGCCTCGACCACTACCCCTCATCCGGCCGCTTCGCGGCCACCTTCTCCCACAAGGGGAGAAGGAAGAGTGCCAGACCTTCTCCCCCTGTGGGAGAAGGTGGATCGGCGCGAAGCGCCGAGACGGATGAGGGGTGGGTGAAGGAATGAGGCTTTGAACTTGTGATGGACCAGAAAGTCGAATCCACCCCCTACGACGTCGAGGCCATCCGCCGCGATTTCCCGATCCTGTCGCGCGAAGTCTACGGCAAGCCGCTGGTCTATCTCGACAATGGCGCCTCGGCGCAGAAGCCTAAAGCCGTGCTCGACGCCATCCAGCACGCCTATAGCCAGGAATACGCCAACGTCCATCGCGGCCTGCATTTCCTGTCGAATGCCGCGACCGACGCCTATGAGAGCGCGCGGAAGTCAGTGCAGAGGTTTCTGAACGCGCCGAGCACCGACAACATCGTCTTCACCTCCAACACCACCGCGGCGATCAACACGGTCGCGTATGGCTATGGCATGCCCAACATCGGCGAGGGCGACGAGATCGTGCTGTCGATCATGGAGCACCACTCCAACATCGTGCCGTGGCATTTCATCCGCGAGAGGCAGGGTGCCAAGCTGGTCTGGGTGCCGGTCGACGATCTCGGCGCGTTCCACATCGAGGAATTCGAAAAGCGGCTGACTGCGCGCACAAAACTCGTCGCCATCACGCAGATGTCGAATGCGCTGGGCACGGTGACTCCGATCAAGGAGATCGTGCGCATCGCGCATGCGCGTGGCATTCCCGTGCTCGTGGACGGCAGCCAGAGCGCGGTCCATATGCCGATCGACGTGCAGGACCTCGACTGCGATTTCTTCGTCTTCACCGGCCACAAGGTCTACGGCCCGTCCGGCATCGGCGTGCTTTACGGCAAGAAGGACATTCTCGCCGGCATGCGCCCGTTCATGGGCGGCGGCGAGATGATCGAGGAAGTGACCGAGGACATCGTCACCTACAACGAGCCGCCGCATCGTTTCGAGGCCGGCACGCCGCCGATCGTGCAGGCCATTGGCCTCGGGGCCGCGCTTGAATATATGGAAAAGGTCGGCCGCGATCGCATCGCCGCGCATGAGGCGGACCTCAAGGATTACGCGCACGAACGGCTGCGCGCCATCAATTCGCTGCGCATCTTCGGCGACGCGCCGGGCAAGGGCGCCATCATCTCGTTCGAATTGCAGGGCATACATGCCCATGACGTGTCGATGGTGATCGACCGGCAGGGCGTCGCGGTCCGTGCCGGCACCCATTGCGCCCAGCCGCTGTTGAAACGCTTCGGCGTGACCTCCACATGCAGGGCATCGTTCGGCATGTATAATACCAGGGCCGAAGTCGACGCTTTGGCCGAGGCGCTGGAAAAGGCGCGAAAGTTCTTCGGGTGACGACCATGGAAGATGCCAGCACCACCGCAGAGACAGCTCCGGATACGGCCGCGAACGGCGTGGTTTCGGCTTCGACGATTCCCGCCGATGAGCTGGCGCGGCTGACCGACGATATCGTCTCGGCGCTGAAGACAGTCTACGACCCGGAAATCCCCGCCGACATCTACGAGCTCGGCCTCGTCTACAAGATCGACATCGAGGACGACCGCTCGGTCAAGATCGACATGACCCTGACCGCGCCGGGCTGCCCGGTGGCAGGCGAGATGCCGGGCTGGGTCGAGAACGCCGTCGGCGCTGTGGAAGGTGTCTCCGGCGTCGAGGTAAGCATGGTCTTCGATCCGCCATGGACGCCCGACCGCATGTCGGAAGAGGCGCAGGTCGCGGTCGGCTGGTACTAGATGTGTTGACGCAATTCCGGACGGAAAACCGCTACGCACTTTTCCTGGAATTGCTCTGGCATCGGCTTGAAAAGATTGGATGACTTGCAGCGAAGGCGAAAGTTCACCATCTTAAGGGCAGACTCATTCCGCGGGCCTTGAACCCGCGCGAACGTGGAGAATGACATGGGACGCTTCGCCGTCATCACGATGACCGAAAAGGCCGCCGACCGGGTGCGCGAGATCGTCGCCACGCGTGACAACGCGCACGGCATCCGCCTCGGCATCAAGAAGGGCGGCTGCGCCGGCATGGAATACACGGTCGACCTGGTGACCGAGCCCAACACCAAGGACGATCATATCGAGCGCGACGGCGCCCATGTCTATGTCGCGCCGGAAGCAGCGCTCTTCCTGTTCGGCACCGAGATGGATTTCGAGCAGACGACGCTGCGCACCGGCTTCACCTTCAAGAACCCGAACCAGAGCTCGGCCTGCGGCTGCGGCGAATCCGTCGAGCTGAAGCCTGCCGATCTGAAAGCGCTGGCCGAAGCGCGCTCTTCGGCCTGATCGGCCTGCCGTGCTCAGTCCGGCAGCGCGGCGACGACAACAAGCTCGATGACCAGGTCAGGTTGTGCCAGCGCGACAACGCCGATCACCTCCGATGGCGGCGGGTTGTTGTAGCTGCAGTGCTTAGGGCAATGTTCGGCGAAAAATTCGTCCATCACGTCCATGCGGAAATTGGGTGAGCTGAGGACGCCGCCGGTCGGAAACGGCCCCTTGACGTAAAACGTCACCTTGACCAGGTGGTCGAGCGAACTGCCCAGTTCCTCCAGATCGGACTTGATGTTGGCGAGGATTGCGCGCCACTGCGCGGCAGGGTCGCCAATGGCGCCTCCCTGGTGTTTCGACGGATCGTAGTCGTCGACCGTGGCCGTGTTGCCGCACAGAAACACATAGCCTTTGGCGTCGGTGACGACGGTGCCCTTGCCCCACGGCATCAGCCGGTCGCCTTTGAATTTCTTGTGCGTAGTCAGGTTCATTGTTGCCTCCTGTCGGATAGGCAATGCCTCTTCCTAATCCACCCACATGCCCGTGCGCTTGTGCCAATCGGCTATCGATTCTTCGGGATAGACGTCGAACACCTTGTCTTTCCTGCCGACCACCGGCTCGACCCAGCTCGCCTTGTATTTCAGCATCAGATGCACCTTTTCCGGCGGCATCGGCAGCTCGCTGTCGATCGCCGAGGCGAAGGGATGCACCAGATCCGGCCAGGTCGGGTCGTAGAGCCAGAGCGCCGAACCGCATTTGCGGCAGAAATTGCGCTCGCCGGTAGAAATCTCGCAATGCGGATGCTCGTTTCGATCTCGGCCTGGTAGACGCCGAGGCTGCGCTTGCCCCTGATGTTCAGCGTCTCGTAGTCGGCGCCGAGATTGATGGCGAAACCGCCGCCGCCCTGCTGCTTGCGGCAGATCGAGCAGTAGCAGAGCATGAACGGTACCGGCGTGTGGCTTTCCACTTCGAAGCGGACGGCATTGCACCGGCAGGATCCTTTCAGCAGCAGCGGCATGGCAAACTCCCGTGGCTGGTCCTCAACTTGTCAGCATGGTTTTGGTTGCGGCGATGACAGGATCAGGCCGCGATGCCATGATCGCAGCATGGACAATGAACGCATAGAGGAGTTGTTCGAGAGCCTCGGCCCGATCAGCATCAGAAAACTGTTCGGCGGCAAGGGCATCTATTGCGACGGCGTCATCGTCGCCATCGTGCTGCGCGGCGAGCTGAAGCTGAAGGCCGACGAGCAAAGCGTGGCCGATTTCGAGGCCGCCGGCTGCCAGCAGTGGACCTACACCGGCTCCAGGCATGGCAAGCTGGTTGCGATGCCCTATTGGAGTGTTCCCGACAGCGCCTTCGACGACCCCGACGAGATGGCGGTCTGGGCGCGCCGCGCCTATGAGGCGGGGCTGCGGGCGGGCAAGTAGACGCTACAGCGCCTTGGCGATCCTGGCCGCCAGCCGCGCATTGTTCTCGACCAGAGCGATGTTGGTCTTGAGGCTGCGGCCGCCGGTCAGTTCGAGGATTTTCGACAGCAGGAACGGCGTCACCGCCTTGCCGGTGACGCTGAGCGCCTCCGCCGCCTTCTGCGCCGCCTGGATGTAGCCGTCCATCTCCTTGGCCGGGATCTCCGCGTTCTCCGGCACCGGGTTGGCGATCAGTATGCCGCCGCCGAGGCCCAGCGCCTGCCGTGTCCGGTAGAAATGCGCAATGTCCTCCGGCACATGCAAGGTGAGCGGGGCGCGGAACGGCGAATGCCTGGACCAGAACGCAGGCATCGTCTCGCAGCCATGGCCGACGACCGGCACGCCGCGCGTCTCCAGCACTTCCAGCGTCTTTTCGATGTCGAGGATTGCCTTGGCGCCGGCCGACACCACGATGACCGGCGTGCGCGCCAGCTCGTCGAGGTCGGCCGAGATGTCAAAGCTCTTTTCAGCGCCCTTGTGCACGCCGCCGATGCCGCCGGTGGCGAACACCTTTATCCCCGCCATATGCGCGGCGATCATCGTCGCGGCGACGGTGGTGCCGCCGGTGCGCGCCTGCGCGACGGCAAAGCCGAGATCGGCGCGCGACAGTTTCATGGCGTCGCCGGTCATCGCCAGCGATTCGCGCTCGCCGTCGGACAGGCCGATTTTGATGCGGCCGGCGACCACCGCGATCGTTGCCGGTACCGCGCCATTGTCCAGGATGATCTTCTCGACATTGGCGGCCATGGCGCCGTTGTCCGGATAGGGCATGCCATGGGTGATGATGGTGCTTTCCAGCGCCACCACCGGCCGTCCGGCGGCGAGCGCCTCCGCCACCGGCGGATGGATGTCGATGAAGGGGCGGGCGGTTTCGGGCGTCATGATGGTCTCCAATCCGGGGCGCGCGGCGCTCCGGCCGCCCTCATGCCACTTCCAGCGCCCCCGGCACAAGGGCCAGCATTTGCGCGAAGTTGGCGGCGCTGAAGGCGGGCACCGCCTCGGTGCTTTCGATGGCCAGGATGGAGGCGGCAATGCCTTCGCGCAGGGCCGCGCGCAGCGGCAGGCCATTGAGCAGAGCGGCGACCGTCGCGCCGGTCAGCGCATCGCCGGCGCCGGTGACGTCGGCGATCCTACGCGGGGCGGGCGGGGCGATGGAGAACAGGCCCTCGCCGTCGAAGCCGAGCACCGGCGCGCCGCCCGCCGTCACCACGCCGCTCCCGAGCCCGGCGCGCCGCAGCCCGCCGACCAGATCGTGGCCATTCGCATCGTCGCCCAGGCCGGCGAGGGCGCCGGCCTCGCGCCGGTTCATGAACAGCACGGCCAGGCTGCCCAGCACCGGCATCAGCCGCACCACCTTGGCCGGCGAGATGGCGATGGCGAAGACCGGCTTGCCGGCGGCTTGCGCCACCAGCCGTTCCAGCGCCGCGGACGGCAGGTTCGCGTCGCATAGGAGGGCATCGGCGGAAGCGATCGCCTCGCGCACCTTGGCGCGGCGGATCTGCTTGGGGAAGGCGAGGTCGTAGAGCGCCATGTCGGCAAAGCCGACTATCAGCTCGCCGTCGCGGTCGATCAGCGCCGTGTAGCTCGGCGTCGTGCGGTCGAGGAACACCGCCGACAGGTCGGCGATGCCGGCGCTCGCGATCGCCGTCGACACAGTCTCGGCCGCGGCGTCGCCGCCGCGCATCGACAGCAGCGAGGCCGAGACACCGCGCCTGACCAAACTGCGCAACGCGTTGAAGACGCCGCCGCCGACATCCTCGCGCATGGTGCCGGGGTTCGAGGCAGCCGGCACGTAAGGGCCTGACACCTGGCCCCGCCGGTCGATATGGGCGCCGCCCACGGCAAGGATGTTGGGGGACTTCACCATCGTGGCGTCGATACCTTTGTTGATTGTCCGGCCGCGCACACTAGGTTTCTCCGCGCCGCCCCGCAATCAACGCCGCGATTCGGGCCGGCCGGACAATGGAATCCCGCATGGCCGATTGGAAGACGCCCCCGCTGTGTGTTGTGGGACATAAATAGAACAGATCAAGATATTGATTGTTTTTCAGCAACTTGATGCCTCTTGCCAAACGAGAACAAAAAAGGTACAAAATGACAGGGATCACGGATTGTCCGGCCTTCATTGACGACCAAGGGGTGATGTATCATGGCTCAGAATACTTTGCGGCTTGTAGAGGATAAGGCAGTGGACAAATCAAAGGCTCTGGACGCGGCGCTGTCGCAAATCGAGCGCGCCTTCGGCAAGGGCTCGATCATGCGCCTCGGCGCCAACGAGCAGGTGGTCGAGATCGAAACCGTGCCGACCGGATCGCTCGGCCTCGACATCGCGCTCGGCGTCGGCGGCCTGCCGCGCGGCCGCATCATCGAGATCTACGGGCCGGAAAGCTCGGGCAAGACGACGCTGGCGCTGCACACCGTGGCGGAAGCCCAGAAGAAGGGCGGCATCTGCGCCTTCGTCGATGCCGAGCACGCGCTCGATCCGGTCTATGCCCGCAAGCTCGGTGTCGACCTCGAAAACCTGCTGATCTCGCAGCCCGACACCGGCGAGCAGGCGCTGGAAATCTGCGACACGCTGGTGCGCTCCGGCGCCATCGATGTGCTGGTGGTCGATTCGGTCGCCGCGCTGACGCCGCGCGCCGAAATCGAAGGTGAGATGGGCGATGCGCTGCCCGGCCTACAGGCCCGCCTGATGAGCCAGGCGCTGCGCAAGCTGACCGCCTCGATCTCGCGCTCCAACACCATGGTCATCTTCATCAACCAGATCCGCATGAAGATCGGCGTCATGTTCGGCTCGCCCGAGACGACGACCGGCGGCAACGCGCTGAAGTTCTACGCCTCGGTCCGCCTCGACATCCGCCGCATCGGCTCGGTCAAGGACCGCGACGAGGTCGTCGGCAACCAGACCCGCGTCAAGGTCGTCAAGAACAAGCTGGCGCCGCCCTTCAAGGTGGTCGAGTTCGACATCATGTACGGCGAGGGCGTGTCGAAGACCGGCGAGCTGGTCGACCTCGGCGTCAAGGCCGGCGTGGTCGAGAAATCCGGCGCCTGGTTCTCCTACAATTCGCAGCGTCTCGGCCAAGGCCGCGAGAACGCAAAACTGTTCCTGCGCGACAATCCCGACACAGCGCGCGAGATCGAAATGGCGCTCAGGCAGAATGCCGGGCTGATCGCTGAGAAGTTCCTCGAGAATGGCGGCTCCGAGGGCGGCGGTGACGACGGTTTCGAGGACGAAGCCGGCGCCATGTAGGTGACACAATCTCGGTTTATTAATATCTGCTTATGTAATTGAGTTCTTTAGTACTGCGTCCCGAACCGCCGGCCTTGTGCCGGCGGTTTGCGTTTCGGGCGATGCCCAGCCAGAGCCGGCAACAACCGGACTTTCCTCCAGTTCCGTGTTTCTGGACAGGCTGCGGCGTGATCGCTAAAAGGCCATGTCCATTTTGCCGTCGGCACCCCCGGCGGTTCTCTCGAAAAGGCAAGCATCCATGAGTGGCGTGAACGAGATCCGGTCGACATTCCTCGACTATTTCCGCAAGGAGGGTCACGAGGTCGTCGCGTCGAGCCCGCTGGTGCCGCGCAACGATCCGACGCTGATGTTCACCAACGCCGGCATGGTGCAGTTCAAGAACGTCTTCACCGGCCTGGAGAAGCGGTCCTATTCGCGCGCCACCACCGCCCAGAAGAGCGTGCGCGCTGGCGGCAAGCACAACGACCTCGACAATGTCGGCTACACCGCGCGTCACCTGACCTTCTTCGAGATGCTCGGCAATTTCTCCTTCGGCGACTACTTCAAGGAGCGCGCCATCGAGCTTGCCTGGAACCTGATCACCAGGGAGTTCGGGCTGAAGAAGGACAAGCTGCTGGTCACCGTCTATCACACCGACGACGAGGCGGCCGGCTACTGGAAGAAGATCGCCGGCTTCACCGACGACCGCATCATCCGCATCCCGACCTCCGACAATTTCTGGGCGATGGGCGACACCGGACCCTGCGGGCCGTGCTCGGAAATCTTCATCGACCGCGGCGAACACATCTGGGGCGGCCCTCCCGGCAGCCCGGAAGAGGACGGCGACCGGTTCCTGGAATTCTGGAACCTGGTGTTCATGCAATATGAACAGGTGACCAAGGAAGAGCGCATCGACCTGCCGCGCCCGTCGATCGACACCGGCATGGGCCTCGAGCGCATGGCGTCCATCCTGCAAGGGGTGGAGAGCGTCTTCGAGACCGACCTGTTCCGCCATCTGATCGATGCCGCGTCATCGGCGCTCGGGCGCGGTCCGGATGCGGACACCGTCGCATCGTTCCGCGTCATCGCCGACCATCTGCGGTCGTCCTGCTTCCTGGTGGCCGACGGCGTGCTGCCGTCGAATGAGGGCCGCGGCTATGTGCTGCGCCGTATCATGCGCCGCGCCATGCGCCATGCGCAGCTGCTCGGCGCCAGCGAGCCGCTGATGTGGAAATTGGTGCCGGCGCTGGTGCGCGAGATGGCCCAGGCCTATCCGGAGCTGGGGCGCGGCGAGGCGCTGATCACCGAAACGCTGAAGCTGGAAGAGACCCGCTTCCGCAAGACGCTGGCACGCGGCCTCGGGCTGCTCTCGGAGGCAACCGAGAAGCTCGGCGCCGGCGACATGCTGGATGGCGAGACGGCCTTCAAGCTCTACGACACATACGGCTTCCCGCTCGACCTGACGCAGGATGCGCTGCGCCAGCGCAGCATCTCGGTCGATCTGGCCGGGTTCACCGATGCGATGGAGCGGCAGCGGGCCGAGGCGCGCAAGAGCTGGGCTGGGTCCGGCGACGCGGCCACCGAGACGGTGTGGTTCTCGGTGCGCGAGAACACCGGCGCCACCGATTTCCTCGGCTACGAGACCGAGCAGGCGGAAGGTCTGGTCCTGGCGCTGGTCAAGGACGGCAAGACCGTCGACAGCGCCGCGCAGGGTGACACGGTTGCCGTGGTCGTCAACCAGACGCCCTTCTATGGCGAGTCCGGCGGCCAGATGGGCGACACCGGCGTGATCTCGGGCGAGGGCTTCTCGATCGAGATCACCGACACGCAAAAGAAGGCCGACGGGCTGTTCGTGCATCTCGGCCGGGTGGCGAGCGGCACGGTCAAGACCAGCGCCGCGGTCGAGCTCAAGGTCGACCATGCGCGCCGCTCCAGGTTGCGCGCCAACCATTCGGCGACGCACCTCATCCACGAGGCGCTGCGCGAGGTGCTGGGCACCCATGTCGCGCAGAAGGGCTCGCTGGTCGCGCCCGAGCGCCTGCGCTTCGACATCTCGCACAACAAGCCGATCTCGGCCGATGAGCTCGAGGAGGTCGAGCGCATGGCGAACGAGATCGTCGTGCAGAACAGCCCGGTGTCGACACGCCTGATGTCGGTCGATGACGCCATTGCCGAGGGCGCCATGGCGCTGTTCGGCGAGAAATATGGCGACGAGGTGCGCGTCGTGTCGATGGGCACCGGCCTGCATGGCGCCAAGGCGAACCGCCCCTATTCGGTCGAGCTCTGCGGCGGCACCCATGTCCGGGCGACCGGCGATATCGGCCTGGTGCGCATCGTGTCGGACAGCGCGGTCGCCGCCGGCGTGCGCCGCATCGAGGCGCTGACCGGCGAGGCGGCGCGCAAGCATCTCGACGAGCAGGACAAGCGGCTGAAGGCGATCGCTTCGACGCTGAAGATCGCGCCGGCCGATGTGGCGGCGCGTGTCGAAACACTGCTCGAAGAGCGCAAGAAGCTCGAAAAGGAGCTTAGCGAAGCGCGCAAGAAGCTGGCGCTGGGCGACCGTTCGCCGGCCGGCGTGCCGGCCGAGAACGAGACCATCGCCGGCGTCGGCTTCCTCGGCAAGGCGGTTTCCGGCGTGTCGCCGAAGGATCTGAAGCCGCTTGCCGATGCCGGCAAGAAGACGCTCGGCTCCGGCGTCGTCGTCTTCGTCGGCGCCGGCGAGGACAACAAGGCAAGTGTCGTCGTCGGCGTCACCGACGACCTGACCACCCGCTTCAGCGCCGTCGACCTGGTGCGCGTGGCGTCCGCCGCGCTTGGCGGGCAGGGTGGTGGCGGCCGGCCCGACATGGCCCAGGCCGGCGGTCCCGACGCCTCGAAGGCCGAGGACGCGATCGCGGCGGTGAAGGCGGCGCTGGAAGCGGCGTGACCTCGCTTGAGGTCGCCACGCAGTCAAGCTAGCCATCCCGGGAGCGCGAAGTGACGACACTGACCATGTACCAGGTCGACGCCTTCGCCGACCGGGCCTTCCACGGCAATCCGGCCGCCGTCCTCATCCTCGAGGACTGGCTACCGGAACATGTCATGCAGGCCATCGCCAACGAAAACAACCTTGCCGAGACCGCGTTCGCGCGGCCGAACGGCAAGGGCTGGGATTTGCGCTGGTTCACCCCGGTCCATGAAGCCGACTTCTGCGGCCACGCCACGCTGGCCACCGCCCATGTGCTGGCCCAGGAACACGATGTCGCCGGCGACATGGCCTTCGCCACACGGGTGGGCGAGCTCGGGGTTTCCAGGCGCGGCGGCGCCTACCAGCTCGATCTGCCGTGCTTTCCGCCGCAGCCCGTGGACGCCGAGCTGGCATCCGCGCTTCAGGACGTCGTTTCGGCGCGCCCGGTTGCGAGCTTCCGCAACTTCGAGAACCTGTTCGTCGAACTGGCCGACGAGACCGCCGTGCGCTGCTTTGTCCCGGACCTATCCGGGATTGCGACGTTCCACCCGCTCGGCGTGGTCGTCACCGCGCGCGGCGAGATCCATGATTTCGTGTCCCGCTACTTCGCGCCAGGCGCGGGCATTCCCGAAGATCCGGTGACCGGCTCCATCCACGCGACGCTGATACCTTATTGGTCCGAAAAGCTCGGCAAGACGGAGCTGTCGGCCTTCCAGTGCTCGCAGCGCGGCGGCCACCTGCTGTGCGAGCTGGCCGGAGACCGCGTGCGGATCACGGGCCGCGCGAAGACCTTCATGAAAGCCGAAATCTATCTGCCTGACTGAACGGCACTCGGCTCATGGTGCAGAAGCTTGAGAGCCGCCGGGCCCTCGCGAGAGACCGGCATGATCAAAGGAAGCCTTGGCCGCCCGTGTATTTCTGGCGCAGGCGCCTGTAAACCCACCTGAAATAGGGGAGGTTTCGCCTGCGGTGCACAAACACCGTTTGGCCGAACGGCGTCTCGCTCGCTGGCGCCGATGGATCGTGCCACTCCTGCGACGGGCTGCGAAAAATGGCGGCGCGCTGCTGCCTGGCAAGGGTCGTCAGCACCGATTGATCATGCCGATGCTCAACAAAACCGGGCAGGTTGGGAAGGCCGTGGATGTTCGGCATGTCGGTCAGCCGAACCTCGCTCGCCATGGCTGTCGTGAGCAGCTTGAGGAAAGCCCTCGCTTCCGGCCCGGCGCGGTAGAGCTGCATGCCGGCCCATAGCTGCGGCAGCGACCAGAACTCCTCCCGGTCGGCATCCATTTCGACAAAGCAGTCGCGCTTGGTCCAGGCGCCCTGCAGCATCCGCCCGCCCATCTTGAACAGGCATACCGGGTGCTGGCTGGAAAGCGCGATCAGAGGCGCGGGGTCGGCGATGAAGGTCAGTGCGGCGTCGCTGTAGAGGACCGGCGTGCCGTCGGGCACGCGGTTCATCATGTCCAGCGTGATGAAGGGCTTCCACAGCCAGTAGCCGGCGCCGCGCGGCGCGGCCATGATCGATGGGTATTTTCGCGCCAGGTCGACCAGCACCGGGTGGTCCGGCGTATAGAGATGACTGTCGAGGCCGAAGCGGCGCGCGCTCTTCAGCAGCAGCTTGCCGGCCTGCGACAGGTTCGGCGTCGCATAGCTGACATGGACGGCGCGCATCAGCCCGCCTGTTCGGTCCTGGCGAAGCTCGCGCGATCAGCGAAGCGCGCATACCGGTCGCTGATGTCGGCAAATCGGGCAAGCAATTCACGCCCTTCTGCGACCTTGACGAAATAGCCGATGATTGGGGCTGCATGCAGGTCGGCAAGGGTCAGTTGCGACCCCAGCAGCCACGGCCCGTCGGCCTTCAGCGCCGACAGTGTCCGCAGCACAGCCTCCGCTTGCGACAGGCCCTTGCTGATCAGGGCCTCGTCGGGCGGGTTTTGCTCCAGCCGCTCGACGGCGACATCCCAGACCATGGCGCGGTAGCCATAGGCGTCGAGCAGGCCGATGATCTGGTTCATCCTTGCCCGGCTGCGCGCCTCTTTCGGCTGCAGCGCCGGGCCGTCGAAGGCCTCGTCGGCATAGCGGGCGATCGCGCTCGCCTCGAACAGGCGAAAGCCGTCATGCTCGAAAGCCGGAATGCGGCCGAACGGATGATGTTCGAGATACCAGGCCGGAACGCCTTCCGGGGCAAAGACGTCGACCGGCACGAGGTCGTAGCCGATGCCTTTCTCTTCCAGCGCCAGCCGTGCGATGCGGACATAGACGCTATAGTCGGCACCGTAGAGGATTGGCTTGCTCATCGTCAGCCCCTTGCTTCCGCTCGCGTTGCTGCCCAAAAAGCGAAGGCTCCTTTCGGAGCCTTCGGCATGTCGAAATTTGGGTTCTTACCCCATGGCCTTCTGCAGGTTCTCGTCGATCTTGTCGAGGAAACCGGTGGTCGACAGCCAGGGCTGGTCGGGACCGATCAGCAGCGACAGGTCCTTGGTCATGAAGCCGGACTCCACCGTCTGGATGCAGACCTTTTCCAAGGTCTCGGCGAAGCGCTTCAACTCGGCATTGTCGTCGAGCTTGGCGCGGTGGGCGAGACCGCGCGTCCAGGCGAAGATCGAGGCGATCGAGTTGGTCGAGGTTTCCTCGCCCTTCTGGTGCTGGCGATAGTGGCGGGTGACGGTGCCGTGCGCGGCTTCCGCTTCCACGGTCTTGCCGTCTGGCGTCATCAGCACCGAGGTCATCAGGCCGAGCGAGCCGAAGCCTTGCGCCACCGTGTCCGACTGCACGTCGCCGTCATAGTTCTTGCAGGCCCAGACATAGCCGCCCGACCATTTCAGGCTGGAGGCCACCATGTCGTCGATCAGCCGGTGCTCGTACCAGAGTTTCTTCGCCTTGAACTCGGCCTCGAATTCCTTCTCGTAGACTTCCTGGAAGATGTCCTTGAAGCGGCCGTCATAGGCCTTGAGGATGGTGTTCTTGGTCGAGAGGTAGACCGGATAGTTGCGCAGCAGGCCGTAGTTCAGCGAGGCGCGGGCAAACTCGCGGATCGATTCGTCGAGATTGTACATGGCCATGGCGACGCCGGCGGCCGGCGCGTCGAACACGTCGTGCTCGATCACGGTGCCGTCCTCGCCGACGAACTTGATCGTCAGCTTGCCCTTGCCGGGATAGCGGAAGTCGGTGGCGCGGTACTGGTCGCCGAAGGCGTGGCGGCCGACGATGATCGGCTTGGTCCAGCCGGGCACCAGGCGCGGCACGTTCTTCATGATGATCGGCTCGCGGAAGATGGTGCCGCCCAGGATATTGCGGATCGTGCCGTTCGGCGACTTCCACATCTTCTTCAGCTTGAATTCCTCGACGCGCTGCTCGTCGGGGGTGATCGTCGCGCATTTCACGCCGACGCCGTATTTCTTGATGGCGTTGGCCGAGTCGATCGTCACCTGGTCGTTGGTGGCGTCGCGGTGCTCGATGCCGAGATCGTAGTAGTCGAGCTTGATGTCGAGATAGGGGTGGATCAGCTTGTCCTTGATGAACTGCCAGATGATGCGGGTCATCTCGTCGCCGTCGAGCTCGACGACCGGGTTCGCCACCTTGATCTTCGCCATGGAAAGAATGCCTCGTTGCTGGGGATCGGAACGGCCTTGCCCGCATGGCGTTCGGCCGGGGATGCCGAGCGTATATCAAAGGCTTTTTGAGCGCGCAAACGGCGATCGGCGGTGCCGCTTGATGCCATTCTTTGCGAAAGCTTCATTTTCGCCGCCGAATATGGCAGGGGTCGCCGAAATGCCGCAAACAGCAGTTCATTGACGTCCATGCCAGCCGACGAACAATCCCGAGACACCCCCATCGCAGCCGGCCCGGCGATCATACTGGTCGAGCCGCAGCTTGGCGAGAACATCGGCATGGTCGCGCGCGCCATGGCCAATTTCGGCCTTGCCGAGCTCAGGCTGGTCAATCCGCGCGATGGCTGGCCGAGCGAGAAGGCGCGCGCCGCGGCAAGCCGCGCCGACCATGTCATCGATGCGGTGCGGGTTTTCGACGATCTCGCCACGGCGGTCGCCGATCTCAATTTCGTCTTCGCCACCACGGCGCGCGAGCGCGACGGCTTCAAGGCCGTGCGCGGACCGGTCGAGGCGGGCAGGGCGCTGAGGACGCGGCAGCGTGCCGGGCTGCGAACCGGCATCCTGTTCGGCCGCGAGCGCTTCGGCCTCTACAATGAGGAAGTCGGGCTCGCCGACGAGATCGTTACCTTCCCGGTCGATCCTGGCTTCTCGTCGCTCAACATCGCCCAGGCCGTGCTTCTGATGTCCTATGAATGGATGAAGTCGGGACTGGAGGACGAAACCCAGACCAACTTCTCCGGACCGGAACTCGTGCCGGCGACCAAGGAGCAGTTGCACAGCCTGTTCACCTATCTCGAAGGCGCGCTGGAGGCGCGCGGCTATTTCCGCCCGGAAGGGAAGAAGCCGAAGATGGTCGACAATCTGCGTGCCGTGCTGACGCGCGCCGGTTTCGCCGAGCCGGAACTGAAGGTGCTAAGGGGCATCATCTCGTCGCTGGACAGATTTTCGCCGGCGATGCCGCGCGGCGATGGCTCCCCCGGCGACGATCCGAGACGGCTGCCCGCCGCTGCCGCGCGCGCCCGCAAGGCGGAAGCGGGCCAGGCGCCCAACGCCAATGGCGACGATAATGACGCGCCGCTGGGCGGCAAGGGCACAGACAATGACTGACCGGCCGATCCTGATGTTCGATTCCGGCGTCGGCGGCCTGACCGTGCTGCGCGAGGCGCGCGTGCTGATGCCCGACCGGCGCTTCGTCTATGTCGCCGACGACGCGGCCTTTCCCTTCGGCGCCTGGGAGGAGCCGGCGCTGCGCACGCACATACTCGATCTCTTCGCCAGGCTGCTCGACCGGTTTTCGCCGGCGATCTCCGTCATCGCCTGCAACACCGCCTCGACGCTGGTGATCGATGCGCTTCGCGAAAGATTTCCCGGCCATCCCTTCGTCGGCACGGTGCCGGCGGTCAAGCCGGCGGCGGAACGCACCCGCTCCGGCCTGGTCTCGGTGCTGGCGACGCCGGGCACGGTGAAGCGGCAGTACACGCGCGACCTGATCAGCAAATGGGCGCAGAAATGCCATGTCCGCCTGGTCGGCAGCGACAATCTGGCCGGACTGGCCGAGGTCTACATGCGCGAGGGCTTTGTCGACGAGGACGCCGTGCGCGCCGAGATCGCGCCCTGCTTCATCGAACGCGATGGGCAGCATACCGACATCGTCGTGCTTGCCTGCACCCACTATCCATTCCTGGTCAACCGCATGCGCAAGACCGCGCCCTGGCCGGTGGACTGGATCGATCCGGCCGAAGCGATAGCCCGCCGCGCCATGTCGTTGCTCCCGCCGGTCAACGGATCCTCGCAAGGCGAGCCCGACATTGCCGTCTTCACCTCCGGCAAGGCGGATTTCGCGGTCAGCCGGCTGATGCAGGGTTTTGGTCTGACGATCCCGTGACGGCAGGAACATCGGCTGGGCGGCTGCGTTCCCTCCCATAGTCAATTGGGAGAAACGACCATGCCTGCCACATCGAAAGCTCAGCAAAAGGCCGCCGGCGCTGCGCTGTCGGCAAAGCGCGGTGACACCAAGAAGAGCGAGCTCAAGGGCGCCTCGAAGGGAATGTACGAATCGATGAGCGAAAAGCAGCTCGAGGAATTCGCGGAGACCAGGCGCAAGGGCTTGCCCGAGAAGAAATCGAAGAGCTGATCTCGCTGCGCTTGGGAAGAAAAGCAAAAACCCGCCTGCGGGGCCGCGGGCTCTCGGTGATTGGCCCGCAGAGCCACGCACAAGCTTGACACCGCCTAAATCTCCGTTTAATCAGCGCGCCAACACCGGGCCGCAATGCCCGGTGGTTTTCTTTATGGGCGAGGCAGACGGAAGTTCGATTGTTTCTTCCTAGGCCTTGTTAACTGACGTGTCCCGTGGGTTTTCCGTCGCGTTGCGTGGAGAACCCTGTCAGGTCTCGAAAACGGAGGCCAGAGGAGGGCGCGTTTCCTTCACTCGGAGCATGAGGTTCCGGGTGTATTGTTTTGAAAGGGAATGCGATGAGCAAGCGCGAATCCGCGAAATACAAGATCGACCGCCGTCTCGGCGAGAACATCTGGGGCCGCCCGAAGTCCCCGGTCAACAAGCGTGAATACGGCCCCGGCCAGCACGGCCAGCGCCGCAAGGGCAAGCTTTCCGACTTCGGCCTGCAGCTGCGCGCCAAGCAGAAGCTGAAGGGCCACTATGGCGACGTTTCGGAAAAGCAGTTCCGCAAGGTCTATGAAGAGGCCGACCGCCGCAAGGGCGACACCTCGGAGAACCTGATCGGCCTGCTCGAGTCGCGTCTCGACGCGGTCGTCTACCGCGCCAAGTTCGTGCCGACCATTTTCGCCGCCCGCCAGTTCGTCAACCACGGCCACGTCAACGTCAACGGCAAGCGCGTCAACATCGGCTCGTATCGCTGCAAGCCGGGCGACGTCGTCGAGGTGCGCGAGAAGTCGAAGCAGCTCGTCATCGTGCTGGAATCGGTCGCTCTCGCCGAGCGCGATGTGCCTGACTATATCGAAGCCGACCACAACAAGATGACCGCCACCTTCGCGCGCATCCCCGGCCTGTCGGATGTTCCGTTCGCCGTGCAGATGGAACCGAACCTGGTCGTCGAATTCTATTCGCGCTGATCGGTTGCTTCAGCAATCCATCGAAAGGCCGCCCATTGGGCGGCCTTTTTGTTTGCCGAGCCGCCATGCCGGCGCCGCAGAAATCGATTTCGATTTCCGAGCCGATGCGCTAATCCGGGCGCCGACACTTGTCCCTGGGGCCGATGCGCCATGAATATGCTGCCAGACGTCAAATCCCTCGAGCCGGTCGGCGACGACACTGAGGGCGGCTTCCATCCCCTGTTCGCCGACGTGCCGTCCTCCGTCGAGTTCAACAAGCTGCGCAAGCGGCTCCTCAGATTGACGCGCCAGGCGATCGAGGACTTCGCCATGGTGAAGCCCGGCGAGCGCTGGCTGGTGGCGCTGTCAGGCGGCAAGGATTCCTACGGTCTGCTCGCTCTGCTACTCGACCTCAAATGGCGCGGCCTGCTGCCGGTCGAGTTGCTCGCCTGCAATCTCGACCAGGGCCAGCCGAACTTCCCGAAACACATCCTGCCGGACTACCTCAACGCCAACGGCATTGCGCATCGCATCGAATATCAGGACACCTATTCGGTGGTCACCGACAAGCTGCCCGAAGGCAGCACCTATTGTTCGCTTTGCTCGCGGCTCCGGCGCGGCCATCTCTACCGCATCGCGCGCGAGGAGGGCTGCGCCGCTCTCGTGCTGGGTCACCACCGCGAGGACATCCTCGAAACCTTCTTCATGAACCTGTTCCATGGCGGTCGCCTTGCCGCCATGCCGCCGAAACTCCTCAACGATGAGGGCGACGTCATGGTGCTGCGGCCGCTCGCCTATAACGCTGAGGCCGATCTCGAGAAATTCGCCGACGCGATGAAGTTCCCGATCATCCCCTGCGATCTCTGCGGCAGCCAGGAAGGCCTGCAGCGCAATGCCATGAAGGCGATGCTGGACGACATCGAAAAGCGCATGCCCGGCCGCAAGGACACGATGATCCGCGCCATGACGAATGTGCGGCCCTCGCATCTGCTCGACAGGAAGCTGTTCGACTTCGCCGCCCTCAACGACAGGTAAGACGATCCCCATGACATTTGACGATAGCGCCATCGACTGGCTTGCCGGTCTCCTCTCCGACGCGGCCATTGCCGAGATCATGCCGCGCTTTCGCCGGCTGGGCGAAGGCGACGTCCGCCAGAAGACATCGGCCGCCGATCTGGTGACCGAGGCCGACGTCAATGCCGAGCGGGTGATCACGGCAAGGCTGCGCGAGCGCTATCCCTCGGCCATGATCGTCGGCGAGGAAGCCTGCTCCGACAATCCGGCGCTGCTCGGCGGTCTCGGCGATGCCGAGCTCGCCTTTGTCATCGATCCGGTCGACGGCACCTTCAACTTCGCCTCCGGCGTGCCGCTGTTCGGCGTCATGCTGGGCGTTGTCGTCAAGGGCGAGACCGTCGCCGGCATCATCCATGACCCCGTCGGCAAGGACTGGCTGATCGGCGCCAAAGGCGCAGGCAGCCACATCCGCCACGCTCATGGCGCGCTGGAGAAGGTGCGCGTCGCGGCGGCCGTGCCGATCTCGCAAATGACGGGCGCCGTCTCCTGGCAATACCTGCCGGAACCCGAGCGCTCTCGGCTCGCCCGCAACCAGACCAAGGCGCTGTCGCAATTCGGCTATCGTTGCGCGGCGCACGAATACCGGCTGCTCGCCAGCGGCCACGCCCATTTCGTCGTCTACAACAAGCTGATGCCGTGGGATCACCTGGCCGGCGTGCTGATCCACCAGGAAGCGGGTGGCTACGCGGCGCGGATCGACGGCAGCGCCTATCTGCCCTCGCATATCGACGGCGGCATCCTGGTCGCCCCCGACAAGGACAGCTGGCAGGAACTGCGCCGCGAGCTTTGGGCGGAGTAGGGGCAGGAGCCGCGGCCCGATCCAAGCCGGCGGGTGCCGGAGGCTTCGCGTAGTCCGGAGAACCGCTGATGAGACCTTGGTCGGCAATCCTCGCAGCAGCCCTGGTCATCGCCGTGGTTGCGGCCCCCTGCGAAGCCGGGGCGCAGCAGCGCCGCCCTTGTCACAGTTCCGATCCCATCGACACCCTGGTGGAGATGTCGGACGCCATCTATGCCTGCTGGAAGCCACCGGCTGGAACTGCCGGCATGTCCCTGACACTGCGGTTCTCGCTTCGCCGGAACGGCACGCTCATCGGCAAGCCACGCGCCACCTATTCCGATCTGGGAACCGACCAAGCGCTGAACCGTGCTTTCGTGACGTCCATCCTCAAGGCGCTCGACGAGGCTCTGCCGCTGCCGTTTTCAGACAGCATGGGCGGAGCCGTCGCGGGGCGGATGCTTGCCCCTCGTTTCACCGCAACTGTCGAAGGTGCAAGCTAGTCTAGGGGCGGGCGCAATTCGGAAGCGTCGGTAACACGCATCAGACCGGCGGATTGTGCGGCTGGAACAACCTGCCGCGCTCTGCCAGCAGGATCATCAGCAGTGCCGCCACCGAGACGCTGCAGAAGCCGGCGGCGAGCGGTGTCACCGTGCCGTTGTAGGCCTGCCCGATCAGCGTCCCGAAAATGCCGCCGAGGAAGGTCTGCATGAAGCCGAGTATCGACGAGGCTGTGCCGGCCAGTTGCCCGAGCGGCTCCATGGCGAGTGCGTTGAAGTTCGCGCCGAGCCCGCCAAACGGAAGCATTGCGAGGGCGAAGAAGCCGACGAACAGCCAGAGCGGCATTTGCATTTCGAGCGAGACGACGAGCCAGGCCAGGCTGATGGTCAGGAAGAGCAGCAGCGCGCCCTGCGACAGCCGGCGCATGCCGACGCGGCCGACCAGACGCGAGTTGAGATAGTTCGAGAAGGCGAGCACGCCGGCGACGCCGGCGAAGATCAGCGGGAACAGTTCGCCGACGTGGAAGACGTCGAGATAGATCTGCTGCGCCGAATTGATGAAGCCGAACATGGCGCCGAAGATGAAGGTGCTGGCAAAGGCATAGCAGAGCGCGATGCGGTTGGTGAGCACGATGCGGAACCCGCCGACGATGGCGTGCACCGTCAGCGGCCGGCGGTATTCCGGATGCAGGGTTTCGGGCAGACGCAGCAGCGCCCAGGCCGATACGATCAGCGCGCCCGCCGCCATGGTGATGAAGATGACGTGCCAGGTCGCGAACAGCATGATGAACTGGCCGATGCCGGGCGCCACCACGGGAATGGCCATGAACACCATGAAGATCAGCGACATCACCTCTGCCATGCGCCGGCCCTCGAAGGTGTCGCGCACGATCGAGACGGCGATGACGCGCGTGGCAGCCGCACCGATGCCTTGCACCACCCGGCAGGCGAGCAGCGTAGCGAAGGACGGGGCGATGGCTGCGGCACCCGCCGCCAGGACATAGATCACCAGCCCGACAACCAGCGGCGCGCGCCGTCCGAAGCGGTCGGAGACCGGGCCGAACAGGAGCTGGCCACCGCCAAAACCCAGAATGTAGGCGGTGATGACATATTGCCGGTGGTTTTCATTTTCGACACCGAGCGAGGCGCCGATCTGCTGCAGCGCCGGCAGCATGATGTCGATCGCCAAAGAATTGAGCGCCATCAGCGCCGCGCAGAGCGCGATGAATTCCCAGCGCGGAATGGGCAAACTGGTTGCCGATTGCTGCGCTACTGCCTGCTTGTCCACCGCAAGATCCGATCTTCCAAACGAACCTGCGCCGGTTGACCGGCGCATCGATCCGTCTCGTTCCCGGTATCGAGAACCAAAGTGCCGAGGTGGGGGCGGCCCCGGAAGCCAGCGCCGGCGCTCAGGCGCCGGCAGGCGCGTTCAGTCAGGCAGCGCCTTTGACGCTGACGCCCTTTTCGACGAGGAACGTCTGCAGTTCGCCCGCCTGGAACATCTCGCGCACGATATCGCAACCGCCGACGAACTCGCCCTTGACGTAGAGCTGCGGGATGGTCGGCCAGTTGGAATATTCCTTGATGCCCTGGCGCAGTTCGGCCGACGTCAGCACGTTCACGCCTTTGTAGTCGGCCCCGATATAGTCGAGGATCTGAACCACCTGGCCGGAGAAGCCGCACTGCGGGAAGCCGGGCGTGCCCTTCATGAAGAGCACCACGTCGTTGCTCTTCACTTCGCTGTCGATGTAGTCGTTGATACCGCTCATGGATAATCCTTTCACGCCTGTGGGAGTCAGGCTCGAAACATAACCATCAAATAAACCCATAGGTTGACCGAAACAAGGTATTTGCCTTGCTGGCGCCGAAATGGCGCAAAAGATGGCCTGACGCTGCACCAAGTCCCTAGCTGCCAATCCTCCCGGAGCGTAATGAAAAAGCGCCATCTCGCGACGATCCTGATCGGCGTCCTGCTCGTCGCCCTGGCCGCGGCCCTTTGGCTGAGGCCGCGGGAACGCCCGCCGCTCGTCATCGGCGGACTGCCCGCTCCGTGCCGGGATTTGAGCTTCGAGGCGGTCCCCTATGTCGTCTGCGAGATCGATCTCAACTCCTATGACGTCGGCCTCTTCCACGCCGGCGCTGAAGGCAAACCCTACGGCTCGCTGGAGATGTTCGACAAGGCGATGAAGGGGCTGGGGCGGCCAGTCCTGCTTGCCATGAATGGCGGCATGTACCACGAGGACCTGACGCCGGTTGGGCTGCTTGTCGAGGATGGCAGCGAAAGAGCGCCGCTCAACCTTGCCGACGCCAAGGGCAATTTCTTCCTGAAGCCGAACGGCGTGTTTCTGATCGGCAGGGACGGCAAGGCCGCGGTGATGGAAAGCAGCGCCTATGCCGGCGCCAAACCCGATTCCGTCTTTGCCACGCAGTCGGGCCCGATGCTGGTGATCGACGGCGCGCTGCATCCTCGCTTCGACCAGAACGGCACCTCGCGCTATGTCCGCAACGGGGTTGGCGTGCGCGATGGCGGTACCGTCGTGCTGGCGATCTCGCGCTCGGAAGTCAGCCTCGGCAGCTTCGCGCGGCTGTTCCGCGACGGGCTTTCCTGTCGCAACGCGCTGTTCCTCGACGGCGTGGTCTCGGCGCTGTCGGACGGCGACAGGATGATCGTCGGCGGAAAATACCCTGCTGGCCCGATCATCGCGGTGTCGGCCAGGAAGACGGCGCAGTAACCCCCAAGAAGCCGTGAGCTTGTCTCCTCCGCCAAAGCAGCGGCCACAACAATATAGCTATAGCTAAATCTTGAAGCATCCGCTATGCTCCCCGCGATATGGAGGATGCTGGCATGAGCGAGACGAAATCCCTGCTGGAGCGCAAGTTCGATCGAAGGTTGCTTCTGGCCGGTGGCCTCGCGGCTGCAGGCGGCACGGCGGTGGTGGCGAGCGCGGCGCGCGGGCAGACAAGCCATGCCGGTCACGAGATGCCGGCGGCAGCTGCTGCCGAAGGCCAGCCGGCGCATCTGTCCGCTCATGGAGCGATGATCACGGTCGGCGAGGTCGACGACGCCCGAAACGGCTTCGACCCGGTGAAGCTGGTCAACGATTGGGAGACCGGGACGGTATCGACGCTGCCGGACGGGCGCACGCTTCGCACGTTCGAAGTCACGGCGGAAGACAAGGAGATCGAGATCGCGCCGGGCATCATGTTTCCAGCCTGGACCTATAATGGCCGGGTGCCGGGACCTTCGCTGCGCGCGACCGAAGGCGAGCGGCTGCGGATCGTCTTCCGCAACCAGGGCTCGCATCCGCATTCGATGCATTTCCACGGCATCCATGCCGCGCGCATGGACGGTGTCCCGGGCGCCGGCCTGATCGGACCGGGTGAGGAGTTCGTCTACGAGTTCGATGCCAGGCCGTTCGGCTGTCACCTCTATCACTGCCACGCGCTGCCGTTGAAGCGGCATATCCAGAAGGGCATGTACGGCGCTTTCGTCATCGATCCCGACCCGGCCCGTCATCCGGAACACGACGCGGTCGCCCGCTCGCGCCTGCTCGGCACGCCTGAGAATGCCGGCTGGCAGGAGTTCGTGATGGTCATGAACGCCTTCGACACCAATTTCGACAACGAGAACGAGGTCTACGCCGTCAACACGGTCGCCCACGCCTACGCGAAGAAGCCGATCGGGGTGCTGAAGGATAAGCCTGTCCGCATCTATCTCATCAATGTCGTCGAGTTCGACCCGATCAACTCCTTCCACCTGCACGCCAATTTCTTCGACTACTACAATCAGGGCACGACGCTCACCCCGACGCTGAAGACCGTCGATCTGATCACCCAGTGCCAGGCCGAGCGCGGCATCCTCGAGTTCCACTTCCGCGAGCACGAGCCGGGCCTCTATATGTTCCACCCCCACCAGTCGGAATTCACCGAGCTCGGCTGGTCAGGCATGTTCGACGTCGTGGAGGCTCTGTCGTGACCGATACGAGCCAGCCTTCCGCCGATACGCGTGCAGCGCGACCAGCCTGGGCCTATCTGCTCTGGATCGCGCTGCCGCTCGCCGTGCTCGGGCTGGCCATCGCATGGCTGGTCTCTTCGGATCCGCTGTCGAGCTTCCGCAACGGCGCGCCGCCAGTCGAGAACATCACCTTCGAGCGGACAATCCTTGGAAACGATGGCATTCGAATCCTCGTCCGCGCCGGCGGGTCGGAACCGATGAGGATCGCTCAGGTCCAGGTCGACGATGCCTATTGGCAGTTCACGCAGGATCCGCCGGGCCCAATCGCGCGCGGCTCGACGGCATGGATCGCCCTGCCATATCCCTGGGTGCTGGGGGAGGCGCATGCGGTCAACGTCGTGACCAGCACCGGCACCACATTCACACACGAGATCGCTGTGGCCGTCCCGACCCCAACGCGCGATTCGCTCAGCCTTGTCGCGCAGGCGGTGCTCGGCGCTTTTGTCGGCATCCTGCCCGTGGCGATCGGCTTGATGTTCTACCCCGCGCTGCGCGGCGTCGGACGCAGCGGCATGGATTTCCTCCTGTCGCTGACCGTCGGCCTGCTCGCGTTCCTGTTTGTCGATGCTCTGGAGGACGCGTTCGAACTTGCCGGCGAAGCCGCTGCCCTGTTCCAGGGGCCGACCATGATCGTGCTTGCCGCCGCCGTCAGCTTCCTGCTGTTGATGGCGGCGGGCCGGCGAAGCGGGGCGCCGACCGGTCTGGCGCTCGCCACCTTCATCGCGCTCGGCATCGGCCTGCACAATCTCGGTGAAGGGCTGGCGATCGGCGCTGCCTTCGCGTCGGGCGCGGCGGGGCTTGGCACCTTCCTGGTGCTGGGCTTCACCCTGCACAACATCACCGAGGGTATCGGCATCGCCGCCCCGATCCTGAAGCAGCGCCCGCCGCTCAGGACCTTTGCCGCGCTGACGCTGCTGGCCGGCGGCCCCGCTGTCATCGGCCTGTGGATCGGCAGCCTCGCCTATGCGCCGCAATGGTCGGCGTTGGCGCTGGCGGTCGGCGCCGGAGCGATCCTGCAGGTGATCGTCGAGCTCGTGTCGATGCAGCTTCGCCAGCGCGCCGACGGCACACGCGCACTGCTTGCGCCGGGCGCAATGGCCGGACTGGCCGCCGGCATCGGCTTCATGTACGTGACGGCGATGCTGGTGAAGATCTGAGGGGACTCAGTCCGGAACGCTGGTCTGCAGGGCGAGCGCGTGCAGCACGCCGCCCATATTGCCCTTCAGCGCGTCATAGACCATCTGGTGCTGCTGGACGCGGCTTTTGCCGCGAAAACTCTCGGCCACCACTTCAGCGGCGTAGTGATCGCCGTCGCCGGCCAGGTCGCGGATCGTCACCTTGGCGTCCGGAATGCCTTCCTTGATCAGCCGTTCGATGTCGTGCGCGTCCATTGCCATGCGGGTTTTCCCTATCAGGTACTGAGCTCATAGATATGGCCGGGACGGCGGATGCACCACTCCAAAGGCGACCAGAACGCCATCCCGAGCATAATATTATGGGTCCACGACCTCGTTTGCCATGAAGCGAGGAAACCAGGATTCGTGGGCGGCGGTCAATTCGCTCACGGGGATCGCCCGGGCCTCGCCGAGTTTCAGATCGCGGCCGCCGGTCGAGCCGATCCAGGGCGCGAAGATGCCGAGCTTACTCTGTCCCTCGCGAATGGCGTCCCATTCCTTGCTTTGCGGATCGATCGACAGCGTCAGAAGATAGCGGCCCTGGTCCTCGCCGAAGAACACCGGGATCGGATCGGTGCCGACGAGGCCCGGGATGGTGGCGCCGATGCCCGACGCCATCGCCATTTCGGCCAGCGCCACGGCAAGGCCGCCATCGGAAAGGTCGTGCGCGGCGGTGACGACGCCGGAGGCGATCAGCGCGCGGACATGGTCGCCGACGCGCTTTTCATGCTCGAGGTCGACAGGCGGCGGCGGGCCGTCGCTGCGGCCGTGGATGTCGCGCATATAGACGGACTGGCCGAGATGGCTGCCCCAGGTCGCCGGCGCGCCGACCAGCACGATCATCTGGCCTTCTCCGGCAAAGCCGATGCGCGCCATCTTCGACCAGTCGGTGATCAGCCCGACGCCACCGATGGTCGGCGTCGGCAGGATGCCGCGGCCATTGGTTTCGTTGTAGAGCGAGACATTGCCGGAAACGATCGGGAAGCCGAGCGCGCGGCAGGCATCGCCAATGCCTTTCACCGCCCCGACCAGCTGGCCCATGATCTCCGGCCGTTCCGGATTGCCGAAATTGAGGTTGTCGGTGGCCGCGAGCGGCAAGGCGCCGGTAGCCGTCAGATTGCGCCAGCATTCGGCCACCGCCTGCTTGCCGCCCTCATAGGGATCGGCCTCGCAATAGCGCGGCGTCACGTCCGATGAGAAGGCGAGCGCCTTGGTTGCGTGGCCCTCGACGCGCACCACGCCGGCGTCGCCGCCGGGAAGCTGCAGCGAATTGCCCTGGATCAGCGTGTCGTATTGCTCCCACACCCAGCGGCGCGAGGAGAGGTCCGGCCCACCCAGCAGCTTGAGCAAGGCGTCGGCGACATCCGCCTTGGGCGCATCGTTTGCGGCGAGCGGCGCCGGCTTCTTCGCTTCGACCCAGGGCCGGTCATATTCCGGCGCCTGGTCGCCGAGATCCTTGATCGGCAGATTGGCGACCTCGTCGCCCTGGTGGATGACGCGAAAGCGCAGATCGTCCGTGGTCTTGCCGACGATGGCGAAGTCGAGACCCCATTTGTGGAAGATCGCCTCGGCCTCTTTCTCTTTCTCGGGGCGCAGCACCATCAGCATGCGCTCCTGGCTTTCCGACAGCATCATCTCATAGGCGCTCATGCGCTCCTCGCGCACCGGCACCCTGTCGAGATCGAGCTCGATGCCGAGATCGCCCTTGGCGCCCATCTCGACGGCCGAGCAGGTCAGGCCGGCGGCACCCATGTCCTGGATGGCGATGACCGCGCCGGACGCCATCAACTCCAGGCAGGCTTCCAGCAGGCATTTTTCGGTGAAGGGGTCGCCGACCTGCACGGTCGGCCGTTTCTCCTCGATCTTGTCGTCGAATTCGGCCGAGGCCATGGTGGCGCCGCCGACGCCGTCGCGCCCGGTCTTGGCGCCGAGATAGACGACCGGCAGGCCGACGCCCTTGGCCTCGGACAGGAAGATGGCATCCGTCTTGGCAAGCCCGGCTGCGAAGGCATTGACCAGGATGTTGCCGTTGTAGCGAGGATCGAAATTGACTTCGCCGCCGACCGTCGGCACGCCGAACGAATTGCCATAGCCGCCCACGCCGGAAACGACGCCGGCCACCAGGTGCCGGGTCTTGGGATGGTCCGGCGCGCCGAAGCGCAGCGCGTTCATCGCCGCCACCGGCCTTGCGCCCATGGTGAAGACGTCGCGCAATATGCCGCCGACGCCGGTCGCAGCGCCCTGATACGGCTCGATATAGGAAGGATGGTTGTGGCTCTCCATCTTGAAGACGACGCAGTCGCCGTCGCCGATGTCGACCACGCCGGCATTTTCGCCCGGTCCCTGGATCACCTGCGGTCCGGTCGTCGGCAGGGTACGCAGCCACTTCTTCGAGGATTTATACGAGCAATGCTCGTTCCACATCGCCGAGAAGATGCCGAGTTCGGTGAAGCTCGGCTCGCGCCCGACCAGATCGAGGATGCGCTGATATTCGTCGGGCTTCAGCCCGTGCGCGGCAATGAGTTCCGGGGTGATCGGCACGGAATTGGAGATGGTCATGGGCGGCGATTTTTATCCGTGGGAGAGGGGAATTCGAGTCCCCTCTTATCGCAAGCTTGAGGCCGATACACCCCATAGATTGACGAAAAACGGCGGAAAGCCACAAGGTGGCGGAGGCTGCGGGATCAGGCGTGGCCGAGCTCAGGAAAAACTGTCGTAGCCGGCGCGGCCTTCATCGAGCAGGCGCCGGATCACCGCGACGCCACCGGCGACATCCTTGTCCTGCCGCGGTTGTGAGACGCCGAAGCGCACGCCATGGAAGACCTGTTCGGAGCGGCCTGCCTTGAATTCGTCCTCATCGTCGATGAGCACGCCCTGCGCCAGGCAGGCATTCTTGAACGTGCCGGAGAGCCACGGGTCCGGCAAGGTCAGCCAGACGAAGGGGACATTGTCTCTCGCCTCGAAGTCGAAGCCTTCAAGCGTCTCGCGCACGATGGCGATGCGCGCCTGGATCTCGGCGATGCAGCGCTTGCGGATATCGCCGGCCTGGCCGGACATCACCAGCCTGGTGCCGACCTCGGCCAGCAGGAAGGGCAGGCCGCCGGTCATCATCTTGTGCGCGACGCGGATGCGATGGCGATAGGCTGGCGGGCAGGAAAGCCAGCCGCCGCGCACGCCGGCGGCAACCGATTTCGACAGGCCTCCGGCGACAATTGTGCGCTCGGGGGCATATTCGGCCAGCAACGGCGTTGGATCGTCGGTCAGGTCGCCGTAAAGGTCGTCCTCGATTAGCGCCACATTGTATTCGCGCGCGATCTGCGCGATCGCCTGCCGCCGCTCCGCTGGCATCGTCACCAAGGTCGGGTTCTTCGCGGTGGGCATCAGGAACATCACCTTGGGATGCTTCTGCGCGCAAACGCGTTCGAAGTCCTCGGGGTCGACGCCTTCATTGTCGGTCGCAACCAGTGCCGTTCGACGCCCGATCAGGCCGGCGCTGCGCGAAATCTGCGAATAGGTGAGATGCTCAAAGACGACGTAGTCGCCAGGCATGGTGAGCGCCGCGATCGCCGCCATCACCGCCGCATGAGTGCCAAGCGTCGGCACGATTGAATCGGGCGAAGGGCGGAAGGAATTGCGCGACAGCCAGCGGCTTCCCGCCTCGTACCAGCGCCCGGGAAAATCCCTCGTGTAGCTCGAAATGTCGTGGGGATGGTCCTCAGCCGTGCGGGCCAGAATTTCGGCAATGATTGCGCCTTGGCCGACATCGGGCGCTGCGGTGCTGTCGAAGCGCAGCTTGCCGCTCGGTGCATCGAAGGGGCGCGTTCCTTGCGCGGCAGGTTCCAGCTCGACCTTCGGGTTCTCGGCGCGCTGCGCAAGCACATAGGTTCCGCGTCCGACCTCGCCGCTGACCAGGCCGCGTTCGCGCAGCAACTGGTAGGCGCGGCCGACCGTACCGACGGTGGCGCCGATGTCATAAGCGAGGTCACGCTGCGGTGGCAGTTTTGCACCGACATCAATGATGCCCTTGTCGATATCTGATTCAATGCTGTCAGCAAGACGCTGATACAGCGGGCCTGAGCCGGAAGAGAGGTCTGGAAGCCAATTTGTCATGGTGACAATTTTCTATATTGTGCCGCACGATGAGTCAATCCATATGAAGTCTGCGATTGATAGGATACAATCGAGGCAAGGTAGAACGAAGATGGATACAACCGACACAATTCATTACATCGGCACCGGATTGGATGGGCGCACGAAGTCACGGGCTCGCAATGGCTTCGTGGATCGCCTCGTATTTGTGCTCGGCTCCGTCATGAGGCAGATTGACCGGATGCTGGATCGCCGCCGCGGCCGCCTGGCCTTGTTGGAGATGACGGACGAGCAGCTCAAGGATATCGGCGTATCGCGCTGCGATGCGCATCGCGAAGGCCTCCGGCCGTTCTGGGATTGAGTTCACGCCCTCGAAGGATTCGGATGGCGCCGAACACTATTTCCGCAGCCGGGCAACCCAATGATCGGCGACGACGGCGATGACGCACAAGAGCAGAAACAGTCCGGTTGTGGCCAGCGCCGAAACGGCGACGCTGGCCGCGCCGTTCTTCTCCACGCTGAGAAACGGGTAGGGGACTTCGCCGGCGATCGGCGCCCGCAGCAGCACACAGGCCAGATAGGCGAGCGGGTAGACCATCCACCAGGAGATGTCGCGCCAGCGCGTGGTGCCGTCGGCGCCGGCGATGAGCCACCACAGCACGAACAGCGCCGGCGTCACATAGTGCAGCAGCATATCGCAGAGCAGGAACAGTCCTTGCGGCTGCCACAGCCGCGCCAGCACCGTCGCATAGACGATGAAGACGAGGCTGATCGCCACCGCCACGCCCGCCCGCAGCCGCGATCCGGCAAAGGCCGGGAACCACGCATAGCCTGACGGCGACAGCAGCGACGTGTGCACCAGCACCGCCCCGATATTGGTCAGGATGGTGAAGAAGCTGAACAGGAAGACGACCGAGCCGAGGAAGCTGCGGCCGGCTTGCATCGACGCCGGGATGGTGATGCTAGCCTGCAGGACGGAGCCCGATCAGGCCGACGGCCAGTCCCGCCTTCTGCAGGAATCGGCCCATCGCCTCAGGCGGCGGCGGCGCAGGACGGGTTGCCCGCCTGCCAGCGGGCGATATCGGAGCCGATGCGCGCGCCGAGCGGGTCAGCCATCAGCGGGCCGAACACATCGACGCGGCTGGAATTGCCTTGCGCCTGCACAACCAGCAGCGGCTTGCCGCCATAATGCTTGGCCGGCACCAGCAGGAAGCGCGGCGTGCCGCTGAACGAATTCAGCTCATTGGCCATCTGGTAGGGCTTGAAGGCCGGATCCTTGCTGGCGATCCAGCATTTGTGCGCCGATATCGCCACCTGCTCCATGGCGAGCAGCGAGGCGCTCTTGCCCGAGGGCGCCGGCGTGTTCTTCGGGCTCGACTGGCAGGAGGCGAGCGCAAGCCCGGCGGCAGCCAGGAGAGCAAGGCGAACAATCGTCAGTCTCATGGTCAGGCCGCCCCCGCGTTCCGAAAGGAATGTCCTAGAAGATAATCAAGCGGCGATGCCGAGGGCGCCTTCGAAAAGCGCGCGGCCGTCGCTGCCGCCATGCGCCGCCTCGATCAGGTTTTCCGGGTGCGGCATCAGGCCGAGCACATTGCCCTTCTCGCTGATGATGCCGGCAATGTCGTTGATCGAGCCGTTGGGATTAGTGCCTTCGGCATAGCGGAACACCACCTGTCCCTCGCCCTCGAGGCGGGCGAGCGTCTCGGCGTCGGCGAAATAGTTGCCGTCGTGATGTGCCACCGGCGAGCGGATGATCTGCCCCGGCTGATAGCGGCGGGTGAACATGGTGTTGGCGTTGGCGATCTCGAGCTTCACCTGCCGGCAGACGAATTTCAGCGAGGCATTGCGCATCAGCGCACCGGGCAGCAGGCCGGCCTCGACCAGGATCTGGAAGCCGTTGCAGACGCCGATTACCATCACGCCCTTGGCCGCTTTTTCTGCCACCGCCCGCATCACCGGCATGCGCGCCGCGATCGCCCCGCAGCGCAGATAGTCGCCGAAGGAGAAGCCGCCGGGAATGGCGATCAGGTCGACGTCGGGGATTTCGGTGTCGGTCTGCCAAACGGTTGCCGGCGCCTGTCCGGAAATCTTGGTCAGCGCCGCGATCATGTCGCGGTCGCGGTTGAGGCCAGGCAGAAGGACGACGGCTGATTTCATTGTCAGGCGATCTCCACCGCGTAGTTCTCAATCACCGTGTTCGCCAGAAGCTTGTCGCACATGGCCTTGAGATCGGCTTCGGCCTTGGCCTTGTCGGTCCCGGCCAGTTCGACGTCGAACACCTTGCCCTGGCGCACCGATCCGACCCCATCGAAACCCAACCCGGACAGCGCATGCTCGATCGCCTTGCCCTGCGGGTCGAGCACGCCGTTCTTGAGGGTGACGGTGATACGGGCTTTCATCGATACTCCTGAGAAATCAGTAAGGCTGGCGCCGGGCTCGCCGTTACCGGCAAGCCCGGTTTGGCAGTTAGTGCTTCATGCCCTTGGGCGGCTCGGACGACGCGACGAGCACCGGACCCGTGGGACGCGGCGGCTCGTTCTCGTTCATGATGCCGAGGCGGCGGGCGACTTCCTGATAGGCCTCGACCAGGCCGCCCATGTCGCGGCGGAAACGGTCCTTGTCGAGCTTGTCCTGGGTGGCCACGTCCCACAGCCGGCAGGAGTCGGGCGAGATCTCGTCGGCGACGACGATGCGCATCATGTCGCCCTCGAACAGGCGGCCGCACTCGATCTTGAAGTCGACGAGCTGGATGCCGACGCCCATGAACAGGCCGGAGAGGAAGTCGTTGACGCGGATGGCCAGCGCCATCACGTCGTCGATCTCCTGCGGGCTCGCCCAGCCGAAGGCGGTGATGTGCTCTTCCGACACCATCGGGTCGTCGAGCGCGTCGGCCTTGTAGTAGAATTCGATGATCGAGCGCGGCAGCACCGTGCCTTCCTCGATGCCGAGGCGTTTCGAGAGCGAGCCGGCGGCGACGTTGCGCACCACCACTTCGAGCGGAATGATCTCGACTTCCTTGATCAGCTGCTCGCGCATGTTGAGCCGGCGGATGAAATGGGTCGGAATGCCCATGCGATTCAAATGGTTGAAGATGTGCTCGGAAATGCGGTTGTTGAGCACGCCCTTGCCATCGACCACTTCATGCTTCTTCTTGTTGAAGGCGGTCGCATCGTCCTTGAAAAACTGGATCAGCGTCCCCGGCTCAGGTCCCTCATAGAGGATCTTGGCCTTGCCTTCATAAATGCGGCGGCGATTTTTCATCTGATTTTTTCTCTGGATTTCCGGGCAGGCGGCAAACGACCAGTTCCTGTCCGTCTGCCTAAATTAGTATGGCAACGGCGGTGTTCAATGCCGGTGTCTATCCCAATCGCATTGTTTGCTCAATCGGCAAATCCTTCGAATCAACCGCTTTCGGGAATGAAATGCCGCAGCGCAGCAAGTGATGTAGCATATTGACCGGCCCGCGGCCTTTTGGTTTGTGCTTCGGGAACACACATGATTTACGCCTAAGCGAATCGGATTTGACCGGAGGGATGCCATGAGCAGCATGAAAGACCGCGAAGAGGGCTTCGAGCGCAAATTCGTCTTCGACGAGGAGCTTCGCTTCAAGGCCTCTGCCCGCCGCAACAAGGCGCTCGGCCTGTGGGCCGCCGAGAAGCTCGGCAAATCCGGCGACGATGCCGAGGCCTATGCCAAGCAGGTGGTCGTCGCCGACATCGAGGAAGCCGGCGACCACGACGTTTTCCGCAAGATCCGCAAGGATTTCGACGACGCCGGCGTTGCCCAGTCCGACCATCAGATCCGCCGCACCATGGACGAACTGATGGCCGAGGCGATCGAGCAGATCAAGAACACCTGATCCTATAAGCATGGTGTTGCCCGAAACGCGCTTCACGCTTTTCGGCGTCATGCTCTGACTGGACCAATCGACCGCCCGTCACAGCCGGGCGGTTTTTCTTTGCCTTTGTCGTCGTTTCCGGCTGAAACTGCGATTGTTAACGAGGTAACGAGGAAGAGCCGATGTCCCTGAAGTCACGCCTGGCGGCGGATGAAACGCTGTTCACCGCATGGTCCGGAGTGCCGGATGCGCTCACGGTGGAGATCATCGCCAAGCAGGGCTTCGACGCCGTCACGCTCGACATGCAGCATGGCGGCCATCACGAGGACAGCGTGCTGCGCGGCCTGGTGCCGGTGCTGGCCGCCAACAAGCCGGCGCTGGTTCGCATTCCGGTCGGCCGCTTCGACATGGCGAGCCGGGCGCTCGATTTCGGCGCCGAGGCGGTGATCGCGCCGATGGTGAACTCCGTGGCCGACGCCAGGCTATTCGCCGCCGCGATGAAATATCCACCGGTCGGCGAGCGGTCCTGGGGGCCGACCTATGCCTTTCCGCGCCACGGCAGGGGCGATCATGCCGAATGGCTGCGCGACACCAACCAGCGCACCATGGCGTTTGCGATGGTTGAGACGCGGGCGGCGTTCGAGGCGCTGGACGGCATCATTGAGACACCCGGCATCGACGGCATTTTCGTCGGCCCGTCGGATTTCTCGATCGCCTGGTCGAACGGCACCACCGTCAATTCGACGCTGGAAAGCATGATGGAGACGGTAGCCTCGATCGCCGAGCGCACGCGCAAGGCCGGCAAGCACGCCGCCATCTACGTCATCGAGCCGGCGGTTGCCGGTCGCGTCGTGGCGATGGGCTACCGGCTGCTCGCCATGGGCTCGGACCACACGCTGATTTCGTTGGGCGCCAAGACCCTGCTGAAGAGCATGCGCGATTCCATCGGATCCTGAGCGCCACCGAGCGGCTACAGCTCAGGGTTCCCTTAATTCCGTCAGGAACTTGGCGAAGGTCATCGAGCCTTCAGGCCAGGGGCCGAAGCCGGAATCCGCGTTGAGGTGGCCGGCATCCCCGGCATCGATGAACAGCGAGCCCCAGGCGCCGGCAATATCCTCGGCGACGTCGAAGGCGCAGAACGGGTCGTTGCGGCTGGCGATCACGATCGACGGAAAGGGCAGCGGCTCGCGCGAATAGGGGCCGAAGGTCATCAGGTGCCGCGGCCTGATCTCCGGATTGGCGACGTCGGGCGGCGCAACGAAGAAGGCGCCGGCCACCGGCCTTTGGAACTGCGGGATGGCCTGTACCGCCGCCGCCACGCCAAGCGAATGCGCCACGAGCACCACGGGCCGCTCGGCCTCGTTGACCGCCCTGGCCACATTCGCGGTCCAGTCCTCGCGTACCGGCTTCGACCACTCCGCCTGCTCGACCCGGCGCGCCGTCGACAGTTTCGACTGCCAGCGGGTCTGCCAGTGTTCGGGGCCGGAATTGGTGTAGCCCGGCACGATGAGGATATCTGCGTCCTTGACTTTCATGGCGCGCATGTAGCGAGCGCCGCCCTTTCGCGCAACCGTGCCGAACGACGGTCACGATCAATTTAGTGAACACCATGTTCGCTCCTTGCTCTCTTGTGTGAACGATCGAGATCGACGATTTGTGGCAAGGACAAGATGGCCGTGAAGGACCGGATTTCGGGGCTGACACGACGTAGGATGATCGGCGGCGCGGGGCTCCTGGCTTTGGGAGTTTCGGCGGGCGCCCGAACGGAGACGATGATGAGTGAATTGCCTTTTGCCGCGACCACGCCGGTCAGCGTGTCGCGCGTCGGCCTGAAGGCGCGCGATGCCGAAGGGCTCGCCGCCTATTACCGCGCCGTTGTCGGCCTGCAGGAATTGAGCCGCGCCGATGGCGTGATCACGCTCGGCGCCGCCAACCGGCCGCTGCTGGTGCTCGAGCCCGATGCCGCGGCAAAGCCCGACGATCCGCGCAGCGCCGGCCTGTTCCACACCGCCTTCCTGCTGCCCAGTCGTGCCGATCTCGGCCGCTGGATCAACCACGCCGCGGCCAACCGGATCGCCATCGAGGGCGCGTCGGACCATCTGGTCAGTGAAGCGCTCTATATGACCGACCCCGAGGGTAACGGCATCGAGATCTACGCCGACCGTAGCCCGCAGGACTGGAAATGGGACGGCGACAAGATCGCCATGGCGACCGAGCGTCTGAACCTTCCCGCCGTCGTTGCCAGCGTGCCGGCAGGCGATGCCGGCTGGCAGGGCGCTCCGGAAAACACCATCGTCGGCCATGTGCATCTGCGCGTCGGCCGACCGGAAGATGCCGAAGCCTACTGGCATGACGAGTTCGGCTTCGACACGGTGGCGAAATACGGCGGCCAGGCCGTCTTCCTGTCGTCGGGCGGCTACCACCACCACATCGGCGCCAATGCCTGGCGCAGCGCCGGCTCCGGCCGCCGCGATCCGGCCCGTTCGGGTCTCGCCTGGGTCGAGATGCGCTCGGACAACGTGGCCGGCGAGACGTCCAGGGAGGATCCGTGGGGCACGGTGATCAGGACCATTCCCGGCAAGGCGTGATGAGGCGTTAGCGACAGCCCCTTTCTCCCCGTCACTATACGGGGAGAAATGCCCGGCAGGGCAATGAGGGGCAGCGCCAAGTTTGCGAGATTGTCCGTTCAGCCGCAGCGCCTATGGGTGCGATCATCGCCGAAGTCGGCGCCGCCCCTCATCCGCCTGCCGGCACCTTCTCCCCGTATGGTGACGGGGAGAAGGACGCTTGCCTCACGCCTCGCCAAACACCCGCTTGAAGATCGTGTCGACATGCTTGGTATGATAGCCGAGGTCGAATTTCTCGCGGATATCGGCTTCGGGGAGCGCTGCGGTCACTTCCCTATCCGCCAGCAATTCCTCAAGGAAATCAGCACCATGTTCCCACACTTTCATGGCGTTGCGCTGCACCAGGCGGTAAGCGTCCTCGCGTGACACGCCGGCCTGGGTGAGCGCCAGCAGCACGCGCTGCGAGTGCACCAGGCCGCGGAACTTGTTCATGTTCTTCAGCATGTTGTCGGGATAGACGAGCAGCTTGTCGACGACGCTGGTGAGCCGCGACAGCGCGAAATCGAGCGTCACGGTGGCGTCCGGTCCGATCATGCGCTCGACCGAGGAGTGCGAGATATCGCGTTCGTGCCAGAGCGCCACATTCTCCATTGCCGGCATGGCGAAGGAACGCACCATGCGGGCAAGGCCGGTGAGGTTTTCGGTCAGCACCGGATTGCGCTTGTGCGGCATTGCCGACGAGCCCTTCTGCCCCGGAGAGAAATACTCCTCCGCTTCCAGCACCTCGGTGCGCTGCAGGTGGCGGATCTCGATCGCCAGCCGCTCCACCGACGAGGCGATGACGCCGAGCGTGGCGAAGAACATGGCGTGGCGATCGCGCGGGATCACCTGCGTCGACACCGGCTCCGGCTTCAGCCCGAGCTTCTGCGCCACATGCTCTTCGACATAAGGTTCGATGTTGGCGAAGGTGCCGACCGCGCCGGAGATGGCGCAGGTCGCAATGTCCTCCCGCGCATGCACCAGCCGCTCGCGGCAGCGCGAGAATTCGGCATAGGCCTGCGCCAGCTTGACGCCGAACGTGGTCGGCTCGGCATGGATGCCGTGGCTGCGGCCGATGGTGACGGTGTCCTTGTGCTCGAAGGCGCGGCGCTTCAAAGCCGCCAGCAGTGCATCGATGTCGGCAAGCAGGATGTCGCTGGCGCGGGTGAGCTGCACCGCAAGGCAGGTGTCGAGCACGTCCGATGAGGTCATGCCCTGATGGATGAACCGGGCATCCGGCCCGACGAACTCGCCGAGGTGAGTGAGGAAGGCGATCACGTCATGCTTGGTGACGCGCTCGATCTCGTCGATCTTGTCGACGTCGAATTTCGCCGCGCCGCCCCTTTCCCAGATCGTCCTGGCCGCCTCCTTCGGGATGACGCCGAGCTCGGCCAGCGCGTCGCAGGCATGCGCCTCGATCTCGAACCAGATGCGGAAACGGGTCTCTGGCGACCAGATGGCGACCATTTCCGGCCGGGAATAGCGAGGGATCATCAATCGGTCCTGACTTGGGGGCTTGTCGCCCGCCTCCTAACAGAGGCCGACGAAATGCTCAACGCCGCTGCCGCGCAAACCAGATGCCGGCGGCCACCAGCGCAATGAATCCCAGCGGAAAATAGAGCCGGATCCCGAGCACGACGAACTGGTAGAGCGCCGTCAGCATGGTGAACACCAACTCGAACGCCCACCGGATGGTGAAGGCCGGCGCGTGCCATTCGGCATAGTAGGAGCGGTATTGCAGCGCGAACAATCCACCGGTGAAGGCGAGCGTAGCGACCAGCAGCGCGACGAAAGCGGCGGCGAAGGCAACCTCCCAGTGCCGGCCGCGTGAGACGAGCCGCGCCAGGAACAGGCCGACCGGGAAGGCGAGCGCGCCGCCGGCGGCATAAATGAGCGTGACGAAGCGGATCTTTGCCGGCGTCTCCCAGTCGTAGAGCAGGAGATTGACGAGCGCGCTGGCGCCCATCGTCAGGCCCCAGACCAGCGCGCCGGCAAACGCGGTGCGGGCCGAGGGCAGGGCGGCCCGGAAATGGTCGCCGATGCGACTGCGCGCCGTGGGTTGGGAGAGCGGTGTCACAGCCGGCCTGTCACCGCGATCCAGCGAAAGTCGGGACCTTCGAAGCCGTATTGCCGAACTGCGATCAGCACGGCATAGGCGCTCAAGCCCTGCATCGAGAACGTCTGCACAGCGCCAATGCGGTAGCCGTTCGGGCAACCGCGGCTTTTCGGGATGGACTTGTCCTCGTGCACCAGTTCCGTTTTGCCGCCATCCTTTGCCTCGATGCGCAGCAGGCGAAAGCCGTTGATCTCGCCCTGGCTCTGGCAGCCCTCGGTGTCGTTCAAGGGGATTTCGTCCAGCCGGAACTCGAGCGGCTCGTCGACCGGAGAGAATATCGGGCGCGGATTGACCGCCATGCGGTAGGGATCGGCGGAAAGCTCGGTTATGGCGTTGAAGCCAGCGGTGATGCCGCGATTGGCCGCGAGTTCCGCCTGGCCGACAATGGCTTCACCTTTCTGCCGCGCCTGCAGGCGTGCCTGGTCGAGCGTCGCGGCCTCGTCGTCGAGGCGCACCCTGATAGGCGTGTCCTTGAGAAAGCTGTCGCCGCTGGTGTCGATGTAGTAGCGGTTGGCATAGGGAAAGCCCGATCCATCCTGCACGCCAAATTCCTCAAAGGCGAAGACGCCGCCATCCTGGCTGAAGCCGAGGATTTCCAGCTCCGCGACGTCGCCGGCGTCGGCCGTGGCGACGGTGGCGAGCTGCGCGAGCAGCCATGTGCAAATCAGAACGGGAATTCGAGTCGCTCCAGCCGGCAGGATTGGATCATGCCTATCACGTCATGGTGAACAGGACGTGCCCTCCGGCGGCAATGCATCCAATCCGGCCGTCGATTGTTGTTGTCGGCAGCTTCAATGGAGAACCACAATGATCGACACCAGCAAGATTCGCGAGCATATGGAAGTGATCGGCGCCGACGGCGTTCACATCGGCACTGTCGACAAGGTCGACGGCCAGCGGATCAAGCTGACCAAGGCCGACAGCGGCATGGGCTCGCACAAGGGTCACCACCACTACATTCCCCTGAGCCTCGTCGCCGAGGTCGACGGCAAGAAGGTCTGGCTGTCTGCCAATTCGGATGTCGCGGTGAGCTTCGAGGAAGAAAAGTCCGATCCCACCTGATCCGCCGGCTCAGCGCGACGACCACACCGGAAACAGATCGCCCTCGGCCGCTGTTGCGGCATGCACGCCGCGGCTGATCGCGCGCGCCATGGTGGCGCCGGCGGCGGCGTAGAGATCGATGGCCGCGTCGGCGCTAAGCTCGACGCCGCTCTTGCCGGTCGCCAGCGCGAAAACCAGATCGCCGTCTGCCGGCGTGTGCGCCGGCCAGATGGCGCGCGCAAAGCCGTCATGTGCCGAAATCGCCAGCCGTTTGGCGGCGGCCTTGGTCAGAACGGCGTCGGTGGCAATGACGGCAATGGTGGTGTTGCCGCCGGCTTCCGCTTGCCCGCCGAACTGCTTGTCGCGGTATTTCAGCAGGATCCGCCTGGCCTCAGCGGGCATCGGCGAAGGGTAGCCGAGGCCGCCGAACTCGTCGCCGATCTCGAAAGGCGCCGCCCAGAAGTGGCGGGTCCTGCCGACCGTCACCGAGCCGGTCGGGTTGACGGCGGCGAGCGCGCCGATGGTGACGCCCGTTTCAAGCACGGTAGAGGCCGAACCCAGTCCACCCTTGAGGCCCGACGTCAGCGCACCCATGCCGGCGCCTGCCGTGCCCAATGCAAAGTCGGCCTCCGCCGCTTGTGCCGCCTGGTAGCCGAGCTCGCGATAGGGCGGGTAGCGGCCCCAACCTTTGTCGCCGCCATTGCGCAGGTCGAACAGGATCGCAGCCGGCACGATCGGCACGCGGAAGCCGCCGACTTCGACACCGATATTCCTTTCGCGCAACGCCGCCTGCACCCCCGAAGCGGCGTCGAGGCCGAAGGCCGAGCCGCCCGACAGCACCACGGCATGGATCTCGTGAACCGAATTCTGCGGCTCCAGCAGGTCGGTCTCGCGCGTGCCTGGCGCGCCGCCCAGCACCTGCACGGCTGCCACCGACGGATCGTCGCAAAGCAATGCCGTCACGCCCGACTTCAGCCTGGCGTCGGCGGCGTTGCCGACTTTGAGGCCGGCGACATCGGTGATCAGGTTGCGCGGGCCGCTGTGAAACATCAGTTGGCCTCCAGCGGCACGAAGCGTGTTCCGTCGAAGCGGAAGGCACGCAACGGAGACTGGCTGAGATCGCCCTTGTTGTCGAACCGGACGGGCCCGATCGCCGTCGTGAACTCATGCCCGGTGAGCGCTTCGGCAAGGGGCTTGCCCGAGCTTGCCGCCTCCGCCGTTGCGGCCCTGGCGATCTCGACCGCGGCATAGGCAGGCAGCGTGTAGCCTTCCGGCACGATGTTCTTGTCCGTGAAGGTCTGCACCACCTTGGGATCGGCGACCGCGGCCCATTCGGGTGGCGCGATCATCAACGTGCCCATGGCATAGCGCACGTCACCGGCCGGCGTGCGCAGATTTTCACCGCCGGCAAAGGTGATGCCGGCGTCGAGCTGGGCGGCATCGCGCCCCATGATGGCGATGTCGTCGCCGTCGCCGCCGGCGAATACTTTGGTCGCGCCGGCCTTCTTCAGCCGGCCGATCAGTCCGATTTGGTTGTCGAGCTGCGGCCGGAACGTGTCGACGAACGCCGGCTTCAGCGCCGCCTGCTCGGCCGCGGCTCGCAAAGTCTCCGCGATTTCACGGCCATAGATCGTACCGTCGTCGATGATGGCGAACAGCTCTTTCTGCCACAGACGCGTGAGTATCCTGGCGACGGCGTAGCGCTCGTCGTCGCCGCGCGGGCCCAGCCGGTAGACTGGCCAGCCGGTCTTGGCGCGCCGGTCGGTCAGGCTTTCGGTGCGCACGCCGACGGTGATGACGGGAATGCCGGCCTCCTTCAGGATCGGCAGCGCCGCCTCGATCGCCTCGGTGCAGAGGAAACCGACCACCACATTGACTTTGGTGGCGGCGAAGTCGCGCGCCGCGGCGGCTCCTCCGTCGGCGGTGCAGGCATCGTCGACCGTCTTGATCGTCGCGCCGTTCGTGTCGGCCGCCAGCACGGCGCCGGCTTCGACCTGCTTGCCGAGGATCGCTGACGGGCCGGAGAGCGGCGCCGCGACGCCGACGACGAGGTCTTCGGCGCCCGCATTGCCGGCGAAAGCAATCGAGGCCAGCACCGCCAATGTCGTCATCAGGGGTCGCATGTGAGCGAAGCATTCCTCCCGTGCCGGCGGTAGGGTTGCCGGCATCCGCTTCGCCAAGACCTAAAGGCTGGCCGGCCCCGGTGCAACGCGAATTTCCGGATATGGGTCAAGCACTTCGCTTGTGGCATGCAATATGCCGCCATATATAACGATGGGTTCTGAGGAAAATCATCTGTGCTGAAGAAGAACGACATCGGGCCGCAGGCCTATCGCGACGCGATGGCCCATTTTGCCGGCCAGGTCCATGTGGTGACCACCGACGGTCCGGCCGGCAGGCGAGGCGCGACCGTTATCGCCGCTTGCTCGGTGTCCGACACGCCGCCGACCGTGCTCGTCTGCCTCAACCGGGAAAATCCCAAGAACGAGCCTTTCGTTGCGAATGGCAGGTTCGCGCTGAACACGCTGGCCTCGCATCAGGAGCCGCTCTCGGTCGGCTTTTCCGGCATGACCGGCCTGCCGGTCGAGGAACGGTTTGCGCTTGGCGAATGGGACGTGATCTCGACCGGTGCGCCGACCCTGAAAGGCGCGCTTGCCGTGTTCGATTGCGAGCTGATCGACACCAAGGATCTCGCCACCCACCGTGTGCTTTTTGGCAAGGTGACAGGCCTGCGCATCGGCGATAATTTGCGCCCGCTGATCTATCATGATCGCGGCTATCGCGCCTTGTAGGTGCCTTGATGGCTGACTCCACGGAGATGGAATGACCGGCTTGAAACCGCGCCCGGCGCCGGGGACGATCGACGAGACGCTCGATCTCCTGACCGGCGCGGACTATGTGGCGGACCGCTCGCTGGCGACCGTTCTTTTCCTGTCATTGCGCATGAAGCGGCCGCTCTTCCTCGAGGGCGAGGCCGGCGTCGGCAAGACCGAGATCGCCAAGGTGCTGGCCGATGCGCTCGGCCGCCGGCTGATTCGCCTTCAATGCTATGAGGGGCTCGACGTCTCCTCCGCCGTCTACGAGTGGAACTACGCCGCGCAGATGATCGAGATCCGCATGGAGGAGGCAGCCGGCAAGGTCGTGCGCTCCGACATGGAGCGCAACGTCTTCTCCGAAAAATACCTGATCCGCCGCCCGGTGCTCGATGCGCTGACCGGCAAGGCGGGCGCTGCTCCGATATTCCTGATCGACGAGCTCGACCGCACCGACGAGGCCTTCGAGGCCTTCCTGCTCGAAATCCTCTCGGACTTCCAGGTGACGGTGCCGGAGCTCGGCACGATCAAGGCGGAGGAGCCGCCGATCGTCATCATCACCACCAATCGCACGCGCGAGATCCATGACGCGCTGAAGCGGCGCTGCCTCTACCACTGGGTCGACTATCCCAATGCCGAGCGCGAGTTGGAGATCGTCCGCCGCAAGGTGCCGCGGGCCAACAGCCGGCTTTCGGCCGAGGTTGTGTCGTTCATCCAGAAGCTGCGCCAGGTCGAGCTGTTCAAGGCGCCGGGCGTCGCCGAAACCATCGACTGGGCTGGTGCGCTGACCGAGCTCGACAAGGTCGCGCTCGATCCGGAAACGGTCTCCGACACGATCGGCGTGCTTTTGAAGTACCAGGACGACATCGCCCGCATCGGCGCGGGCGAGGGCCGGCGCATCCTCGACGAGGTCAAGGCCGAGCTCGCTGCTGCGGAATAGGCCGATGAAGTCGCCGCGCCCCGATCCCGCTGAGGCCACGCAGGACGGGCGCCTCGCCGACAACATCGTCTATTTCGCCCGTACCTTGCGCAAGGCCGGCATGCGGGTCGGACCGGCTTCGGTCAAGGATGCGATCGAGGCGGTGCTTGCCGCCGGCATCGGATCGCGCGACGATTTCTACTGGACGCTGCATGCAGTGCTGGTCTCCCGGCATGAGGACCATCCGGTCTTCGACGAAGCTTTCCGGCTGTTCTGGAAATCGCGCGAGCTGATCGAAAAGATGCTGGCGATGTTCTCGCCTGTCGCCCTCGATACCAGCGAGAAGCAGAAACCGCGCGCGGCCGAGACCCGCGTCAGCCAGGCGATGTTCGAGGGCCATCAGAAAAACCAGCCGGCCAAGGAAATCCCGGAGATCGAGGTCGATGCCCGCTTCACCTTTTCCGGCAACGAGGTGTTGCGCGGCAAGGACTTTGCCCAGATGAACGCCGCCGAGCTGGCCGAGGCCAAGCAGGCGATCGCCGCCTTGCGACTGCCCTTCGACATGGTCCGCACGCGCCGCTTCAGGGCGGACGCGCAGGGCAGGCGCATCGATCCGCGTGCCATGATGCGTTCGGCCGCCCGCACCGGCGGCGCGCTGATCCTGCCGAAATTCCGCTCTGCCCGCGAGGTCCACCCGCCGCTGGTGGTGCTTGCCGACATTTCCGGCTCGATGAGCCAGTACACGCGCATCTTCCTGCATTTCCTGCACGCGCTGACGGAAAAGCGCCGGCGCGTGCATGCCTTTGTCTTCGGCACCCGCCTGACCAATTTGACGCGGCAGATGCGCCATCGCGATCCCGACGCCGCGCTCGCCGAGAGCTCGGCGACGGTGAAGGACTGGTCCGGCGGCACCCGCATCGGCGACACGCTGGCCGAGTTCAATCGCCTGTGGTCGCGACGCGTTCTGGGGCAGGGGGCCGTGGTGCTGCTGATCACCGACGGGCTGGAGCGCGACGAGATCGCCGGCCTGTCGGAGGAAATGGAGCGGCTGCACAAATCCTGCCGGCGGCTGATCTGGCTGAACCCGCTGCTGCGCTTCGACGGCTTCGAGGCGCGCGCCCGCGGGGTCAAGGCGATGCTGCCGCATGTCGACGAGTTCCGCCCGGTGCACAATCTCGAGGCGTTGGCTGATCTCTGCGCCTCGCTCGACCAGCGGCCGGCCGCTTCGGTCGATCCGCGTCGGTGGCTGCGGGCTGGCGACAGGCACGCCGCATAGCCATATGTTTATCCATCGGAAGAACAGACTCCCAGAAAATTGAGACCACCATACAGGAGACCCGATGAATGCCGCTGCAATGCATCAACCCGAAGGACCTGCCAGTTCCGCAGACGTATAGCCAGGTTGTCGTTGCGACAGGCAGCAAGTTGGTATTCATCTCGGGCCAGGAGCCAGAAGACCTGGATGGCAAGCTTGTTGGCCGTGGCGATCTTGCGACGCAGGCGCGCCAGGTGTTTGCCAATCTCGGCCGAGCACTCGCCGCCGCCGGTGCGGCGCCTTCGCAGGTCAGCAGGATCACGATCTATGTCGTCAACTACAATCGCGACGAATGTCTGCCGATCATCGAAAAGGCTCGGGTAGAGCTGTTCGGAGATCACAAACCAGCCGACGTGGTGCTTGGCGTGGCGAGCCTGTCCCCCGACTATCTGATCGAGGTTGACGCGTTCGCAGTGATTGATTGAGCATGCATTTGCGCGAACTGCCCAGATCATAAACAGACTCCAAGAGAAGCAGTCATGGAAAACAGCATCTATCTCGATGAGGCCCGCGATCCCCTGATCATCGCGGAGGGCTGGATGAAGGACGGCAAGGATGTCGCCATCGCGACCGTGGTCGAGACCTGGGGTTCGGCGCCGCGCCCGGTCGGCAGCCATCTGGTCATCGACGCCGACGGCAATTTCCACGGTTCTGTCTCGGGCGGCTGCGTCGAGGGCGCGGTGGTGACCGAGGCGATCGATGTCATCGGCTCGGGTAAGGCCAGAATGCTGGAGTTCGGCGTCGCCGACGAGACCGCCTGGCAGGTGGGTCTCTCCTGTGGCGGCCGCATCAAGGTCTATGTCGAGCGGCTTGGTTAGGGTGCCATGGACCCGTATGTGCTGAAAACATTGAATGCCGAACGCCGCGCCCGCCGCGCGGCGATCCTGGTCACCGACCTCGGCGACGGTCGCGACCGCATCGTGCGCGAGGGCGATCCAGTCGCCGGCGAATTGGGAGCGGCGATCGCCAGGGCGTTTCGCACCGGTAATTCCGGCTCTGTCGAGGCGGAAGGGCGCACCTTCTTCCTCAACGCGCATCTGCCGCAGCCCCGCCTCGTGGTGATCGGCGCCGTCCATATCAGCCAGGCGCTGGCGCCGATGGCCAGGATCGCCGGCTACCCCGTCGAGATTATTGACCCGCGCACCGCTTTCGCCACGCCGGAGCGTTTTCCCGATGTCGTGCTGCATGCCGAATGGCCGCAGGATGTGCTGGCGCGCCAGCCCCTCGACAGCTACACGGCGCTCGCCGCCGTCACCCACGACCCCAAGATCGACGATTTTGCATTGAAGGCAGCGCTCGACGCCAGGTGCTTCTATGTCGGCGCGCTCGGCAGCAGGAAGACGCATGCCAAGCGCGTGGAACGCCTGCTGGCGCTCGGCGCCAGCGCCGACCAGATCGCCCGCATCCATGCGCCGATCGGCCTCGATATCGGCGCGGCAAGTCCGGCCGAGATCGCCGTCGCGGTGCTCGCCCAGACCATCCACGCCTTCCGCTCGCGCGGCCTCGAAGCAAAAGGCGCCGTGGCGTGAAATTCGGTCCGGTTCCGATCGATGAGGCGGAAGGCGCGGTGCTGGCGCACGCCACAGAGGCCGGAGAGCGGCGCTTCCGCAAGGCGCACAGGCTGAGCGCCGATGATCTGTCGGCGCTGAAAGCGGCCGGCATTTCAGAGGTGGTCGCGGCCGTGTTGGCGCCCGACGATCTCGGCGAGGACGCGGCGGCGGAACGGATCGCCGCCGGCATGAGCCATCGCAACGTGGAGGCCAGGCCCGCCGCGACCGGCCGGGTCAATCTGCACGCCGAGGCGGCCGGCGTCTTCACCGTCGACCGCGCGATGATCGACGCCATCAATGCCGTCGATCCGACCATCACCATCGCCACGCTGGCGCAGCATGCGCCGGTCGAGAAAGGCCAGATGGTTGCGACGGTGAAGATCATTCCCTTCGCCGTCGCCGGCAGCCTGGTCGATCGGGTGGCAAGGATCTGCGCCGATGGCGAGATCTTTGCCGTCAACGCCTATCGGCCGATGCGGATCGGCGTCATCCAGACAATGCTGCCCGGCGTCAAACCGAGCGTGCTCGACAAGACGCTGCGCATCACCGAAGCGCGCCTGACGCGCTCGGGCAGCCATCTAACCGCCGAGCGCCGCACGCCGCACGAGGTCGCGCCCGTCGCGGAAGCGGCTGCTGCGCTCGTCCGTGACAACGATATGGTGGTGATCTTCGGCGCCTCCGCGATGAGCGATTTCGCCGACGTCGTCCCTGCAGCGATCGAACACGCGGGGGGCAGCGTGGTCCGCGCCGGCATGCCGGTCGATCCCGGCAATCTGCTGGTGCTCGGCACGCTTGCCGGCAAGCGCATCATCGGCGCGCCGGGCTGCGCTCGCAGCCCCAAGGAGAACGGCTTCGACTGGGTGCTCGACCGGCTGATCGCCGGCCTCGACGTGACGGCCGGCGACATCGCCGGCATGGGCGTCGGCGGGCTGTTGATGGAGATACCGACCCGGCCGCAGCCGCGCGAACCGTCGCCAAAGCGCGAGGGAGCCGGGCCGAAGGTCGAGATCGTGCTTCTGGCAGCCGGCCGCTCCAGCCGCATGGGGGGGCCGAACAAGCTGCTGGCACTGTTCGACGGCAAGCCGTTGGTCCGCCGCGCCGCCGAGAGAGCACTGGGCTCCAGGGCATCCAGCACCATTGTCGTCACTGGCCATCAGCGCGAGCGGGTGCTCGCCACTTTAAGCGGTCTCGATGTCATCCTGGCCGACAATCCCGATTTCGCCGACGGCCTGTCCTCGTCATTGAAGGCGGGCATCGCCAAGGTTTCGGCCGATGCCGCCGGCGCCATGATCGTCCTCGGCGACATGCCCGGCGTGTCCTCCGCCGATCTCGACCGGCTTATCGAAGCCTTCCGCAGATCCGGCGGCCGCTCGGTGGTGCGCGCGGCGCACGATGGCCGGCGCGGCAATCCGGTGCTGCTGCCTCGTTCGCTGTTCGGGGCCATCGCCCATCTCGAAGGCGACACCGGCGCGCGCCACCTGGTCGAGGCCGGGGGCCTTGATGTCGTCGATGTCGAGATCGGCAACGCCGCCTCGGTCGACGTCGATACGCGCGAGGCGCTGGAAGGCGCCGGCGGCGTGCTGCAGGATTGACAAAGCGAAGCCGAAGCACGCATGCCTGCGGCATGGCCAATCGCTTTCAAGTCTCCCGCATGCTGTTAACCTCGATCGCTCTTTCGCTGTCCGCTGTTGATGCCGGCGCGCTCGAGCTAAAACCCTACAAGGACGATCTGTTCGCCTATCCGGCGACGCTGTCGTCCGGCGACAATGGCGCCTACACCGTCATCGACTATCGCGAGATGCGCGACATCAACCAGCGCGACGAGGTGCCGGAAAAGCGCGTCCATGGCGAATATACCGACACCGGCGTGCGCAAGCTGCAGCAGGACCTGATGCTGAAGACGGACGCGGGCGATGTCAGGCATGTTGCCGTCGGCAAGACCGAGGGCGCCGGCATCATCGTGCTCTACCTGCACGGGCAGGGTGGCAGCCGAAAGCAAGGTGTCGACGACTTTACCTTCGGTGGCAATTTCAACCGCCTCAAGAATCTGATGGCCGCCAATGGCGGCCTCTATCTGTCGCCGGACTTCCCCGATTTCGGCGACAAGGGCGCCGCCCAGGTTGCGGCGCTGATCGATCACTACGCCGAGAAGTCCCCGGGCGCGAAGATTTTCGTCGCCTGCGGCTCGATGGGCGGATCGCTGTGCTGGAAGCTTGCCGCGCGCAACGACACCGGACGACGCATCGACGGGCTGCTGCTGCTCGGTTCGCTGTGGGACGAAAGCTTTCTCGCCAGTCCCGCCTTCAGGCGCCATGTGCCCGTCTTCTTCGGTCAGGGCAGCAAGGACCCGGTATTTCCCGTGGAAAAGCAGGAAGCCTTCTTCCGCTCCATCATTGCAAAGTCAAAAGCCTATCCCTATCCGACCCGCTTCGTCCGCTTCGAGACCGGCACGCACGGCACGCCGATCCGCATGACCGACTGGCGCGGCACGCTCAACTGGATGCTCTCCAAGGCGCCGTGACGTGAAACCGGGATTGCCTCAGGGCGCGGTGTTGTAGTCGACGACGGCCTGCGGGTTCTGCTCGCCATCGTATGATGCATCGACGTCGTACTGGACGAGGGAAAAATCACCGTTGCGGAACAGGTAGGTTCCCGACGACGAGGCATCGCCGACGCCGCGCCACTTGTTGAACGTGGTGATCGTCTTGGTGGCGTCGTCGTAAGCGGAATTGACGGCCCAGCCTGTCGCCTGGAAGCCGACGACGTGCATGCTCTCCACCTTGCCGTCGCTGTCGTTGTTCGCGTAGCGGATGTCCATTTCGGGCTCGGCGAACTGCAACTGCCTGACGCCCGAGACGTCGTCGTAGATGTAGTAGATGGAGCTTTCATTGTAGGCGGCGGCCGAGCAGGCGAAATGGAAGAGCCGCGTTTCCCGCTCGGGGTCGCCTTCGGCCGCGCTCTTGTCCTTGTATTTGATCGAAAACAGCTCGGGCTCCTGCTCGAACAGCTCCTTGTCGCACTGGCCGGCATAGGTGGCAGCGAACGCCTGCTTCGCCTGCTCCAGCGCCTCGTCCTTCTTCGGCGGCGGCGGGCCGTCGCCGCAGCTTGCCGGCACGGCCTCTTCGAAATCGGCGGTCGATGGCTTCAGTGCGCCCTTGTCGATGACGATCGGCTGGAACGGCGGTTCCTGGATCTGGCCGTTGACCTGGCGCAGCGTATAGCAGCCGGCAAAGACCTTGGCCTCGCCCTTCTTGTCGGTCGCCTGGATGGCGACCGGGACATTGTGGTAGATGCTGCCGGCTGCACCCTCGTCGGATACCGCGCCCGTCTTCACCTCGACCGTATCGGTGCCGTCATAGCCTTTGACGAACGCGTCGAAATCCTTTGCCGGCTTGGTATCGCCGTAATAGCCCCAGGCGCGGGCGAATTCATGCCGGTTGATGGCGCTGTAGAGCGAGCGGATGACAGCGGCAGCGTCCGAGCGATCGTCGATATAGGGTGGGTCGGCGGCGAGCGCCTGCTGGCCCGTTACGGCGATGGCGAAGAAGGCGGTCGCTGCAAGAAAGGCGCATCTCATCGGGATCCTCCACTCCAGATGGAAACACCTAGCATGGTGATTGCGGCGGCGCGGTGACGCTTGAAGAATCGCTTGTGGAAGCGCTAGCTCCCGTCGCTCGACTGGGAGAAAGCAAGATGACGATTTCGATGTATGACGCCTCGGTGCCCGTGTTTTCGGCCAGGCTGAAGTCACTCTCCAATGTGCTGTCGCTGGCCGAACAGAACGCGGCCGATCGCAAGATCGACCCGCAGGTCTTTCTGACCGCGCGGCTGGCCCCCGACATGTTCGCGCTGACCAGGCAGGTGCAGATCGCCACCGATCACGCCAAGGGCGCGCCGTCGCGGCTCGCCGGCCGCGAGGTGCCGAAATACGAGGACAATGAAGCGAGTTTCGCCGACCTGCAGGCTCGCATCGCCAAGACGGTCGATCATCTGGCGACGTTTTCGGCAGCCGACCTGAATAACTCGGAAGAGCGCACGATCGAACTCCGGCTCGGCGGGCGGGAAGTCTCGATGCCGGGCTTGCTATACCTGCTCCACGCCGCCATGCCCAACTTCTATTTCCACGTGACCACCGCCTACGACATCCTGCGGCACAACGGCGTGCCACTCGGCAAGGCGGTTTTTCTGGGACGTTGAAAGTCTTGAGGTTTCCCGGTGCTGCCGGGAAACCTCTTGCTGGACAGACTCAGCGCGTGGACATTTCGCGCGCGATACGCGGGAAATCGGCTGGCTTGATGCCGATGTCGGCGCGGTCGGCATTGCTCATTGAATGCAGCAGCGCCAAGGCTGCGCGGTAGCGCTGATGGTCCTGCGGCCGCGGCCGCGCGAACATTTCGGTGAAGAACCCCATGATCCATGGCCCCTAGTTGGTCCTCCCGACTCAAACATATAGGGCGAATATTAAAATTGTGCAGTGCAGCAATTGCATGGCAGCCATGCCCGGACGATTTTTTTCGTCACAATCGATTTTTTTTGAAACTTTTACGGTCTGTCGAACGTAGGCGTGGTGCCGGCCCATGGCCGGCTTTTTCCTCGCCACTCCTGGCGACCTTGCCGGGCTGCATGAAATGCAGTCCGGCTTTTTTGCTATGGCGCTGGCGAACGGCTAAACTGGTTAACGTCGAAGGCATTCATTTTTAACGAGCAAGCTCTATGGTGCGACCGTCTCACATATGTGCTTGACGAGACGGGAGGCTGACATCGGCACCGGAGCCAAGCGGGATTTCGCGTCCTTGCTCGACGATCTCTTCGTTGCCTCCGACAAGGCCGAGGCAGGCGATGAGGCGGCGGCGCGGCCGACAATTCCGTTCGACTATCTCTCGGTGGCGGACGAGCTTCATTCCGGCCGCATCAAGGTTGCCGGCGAGACGTTCGCGGCCGAATACCGGGAGGCAGGCGCCGATCTCGCCGCCGAATTCGCCGCGCTGCTCGATCAGGCCAAGCTGGCGTTGGCCGGCGAGCAGGCAAGGCCGGAGGAAAAACTGCCGCCGATCGACCCCGACGCGATCGCCGCCGAGCTTGGCCTCGATCATCCGGTGAAGAGCGCCGACCTCGGCCGCATGCGGCGCAGCTTCGCTTTCGCCAACCACCCGGACCGCGTTGCCCCGCATCTGCGCCAGCGCGCCATGATCCGCATGCAGGTGGCCAACATGCTGATCGATGAAGCCAAGCGGCGCGCCGTGGCCGGAGCCCGGCGCTAGCCCTCTACAAGTTCACGCAAAAGTCGTCCGGGCCGGGCTTGGAGAACACCCGCCCTTTGCTTTATGGTCGGATTTCCTCCTGCGCTTCGCGCAAAAAAGTTCCCCGCCGGAGAAATTCCCATGCATAAACGCCGTCTCGGTCGGACCGATCTTCTTGTGTCTCAAATCTGCCTGGGCTCGATGACCTGGGGCCAGCAGAACACCGAGGCCGAAGGCCATGCGCAGATGGACCTGGCCTTTGAGCGCGGCGTCAATTTCATCGACACGGCCGAGCTGTACCCGATCCCGCCCAAGGCGGAGACGCAGGGGCGGACCGAGAAGATCATCGGCAGCTGGATGAAGGCCAACGGCAATCGCGACAAGGTGATCATCGCCTCGAAGGTGGTCGGTCGCACCGGCAACATTTGGTTTCGCGGCGACCGCCCGTCGAAGCTGGCGCGCGCCGACATTTTCGACGCCGTCGAGAAGTCGCTGACCAAGCTCGGCACCGACTACATCGATCTCTACCAGATCCATTGGCCGGAACGGGACATTCCCTGGGGCGCCAACCCGACGCGCGTCGGCGCGGTGGCGCGACGCGCCGACACCGAAGGCGCGCCGGCAGGCGAGACGCCGATCGCCGAGACGCTTGGCGTCTTCGACGAACTGGTGAAGGCCGGGAAGATCCGCCATTTCGGCCTGTCGAACGAAAGCTCCTGGGGCGTCATGCGCTTCCTTGGCGAGGCCGACAAGGGCGTCGGGCCGCGGCCCGTCTCGCTGCAGAACGCCTACAGCCTCGTCAATCGCACCTTCGAGGTGAACCTCGCCGAGGTCTGCGAGCGCGAGCAGATCGCCTTCCTGCCCTATTCGCCGCTGGCGCAGGGCTATCTGACCGGCAAATACGACCATGGCGCGCGCCCGCAAGGCTCGCGCTCGCAGCTTTTCAACCGTGGCCAGCGCTACGAGACGCCGAATGCGGCGCAAGTCCTGCTCGAATACAACGAGCTGGCGCGCTCCTTCGGCATGGAGCCGGCGCTGTTTGCCAATGCCTATGTCTCGAGCAGACCCTTCGTCACCTCGAACATCATCGGCGCGACGGCGATCTGGCAGCTGGAAACGGCGTTGTCCTCGGCCGAGGTCAGATGGACCGAGGAGATGCAGAAGGCGATCGATGGGGTTCATCAGCGCGTCGGCAATCCGTGCCCTTGACCAGAATTGTCCAACGATAACAAAAGGGAGGGGACGGCAATGAACTTTCCAATCGAAACCGTGCGGGGAAGATTTCCGGCGCTGTCGCTGACCGACAAGGACCGCCGCCGCATCTATCTCGACAACCCGGCCGGCACGCAGGTGCCGCAGGCGGTGGCCGACGCCGTGTCGCGCTGCCTGCTTACCACCAACGCCAATCTCGGCGGCTTCTTCGAAACGACGCTGGCGGCGCAGGAAGTGGTCGACGGCGCGCATGCGGCAATGGCCGATTTCCTCGGTGCCGCGAGCGCCGAGGAGATCATCATCGGCGCCAACATGACGACGCTGACCTACCACATGTCGCGCACGCTCGGCCGCGCGATGAAGCCAGGCGACGAGATCATCGTCACCCGCATGGATCATGAGGGCAATGTCTCGCCCTGGCTGCAGCTTGCCGAGGACCTTGGCCTCGTCGTGCGCTTCCTGCCGTTTGACGAGAAAAGCTGGCAGGTCGAGGAAGCGGCGTTGAGTGCGCTGCTCTCGGAAAAGACGCGGCTCGTGGCGCTGAACTATGCCTCGAACCTCACCGGCTCGATCAATCGGGTGAAGGCGCTGACGGCCGTAGCCAAGCAGGCAGGCGCGCTGGTCTATGTCGATGCCGTGCAGTTCGCGCCGCATGGCCTGGTCGACGTGCAGGCGCTCGGCTGCGATTTCCTCGTCTGCTCGGCCTACAAATTCTTCGGCCCGCATATGGGCATCCTGTGGGGGCGCCGCGACCTCATTGATGCGCTGAAACCCTACAAATGCCGCTGCTCGTCCAACGGCCTGCCGGAACGCTTCGAGCTCGGCACGCCGCAGATCGAACTGATGGCCGGTCTCGGCGCGGCGGTCGATTATTTCGCCGATCTCGGCGCGGCGGCGGGCGAGGGCGGCTCGCGGCGGCAGCGGATCGCCAGGGCGTTCGAAGTGTCGATCGCCTACGAGAACACGCTGGCGCAAAAGCTAATCGACGGCCTGTCTGGCATTGCCGGCCTGACCATCCACGGCATCACCGATCCGGCGCGGATCGGCGAGCGCGTGCCGACCGTGTCCTTTACCGTCGAGGTCATCGCGCCGGAGACGATCGTGCGGCAGATGAACGCCGAAAATATCTTCCTCTGGTCAGGCCACAACTATGCCTGGGAGATCGTTCACCAGCTCGGCATTCCGGCCGGCGAGGGCGTCGTGCGCATCGGCATCGCGCACTACAACACGGCGGGCGAGATCGACGAGACGCTGGAAGGCGTGCGCCGAGTCGTGGCCATGCTGAGGCAGCAGCGAGCCTGAGCCACGTTGCCTTCACGCAATTCCGGACGGAAAACCGCTACGCACTTTTCCTGGAATTGCTCATCGCTGCTTGCCGCCAAAGCCGGTCAGGAAAGCAGTGAGGTTGTCACTGAGCGCGTCGCACAGATAGCCGCCCTCCTGGACGATCACCGTCGGCAGGCCGAGCCCGGCGATGGCCTCGCCGATGCGCGAGAAGCCGGGCGTCGTGACGGAAAGGCCACCAAACGGGTCGCCCTCGAAAGCATCGAGCCCGAGCGCCACGACAAGCGCCTCCGGCGCAAAGGCGCGGATGCGCCGGAAGGCGGTCGCGAGCGCTTCGAGAAACGCAGCGTCGCCGGATTTGCGCGGCAGCGGCAGGTTGAGATTGTAGCCGAGGCCGGCGCCTTCGCCGCGCTCGTCCGCATACCCCCAGAAGAACGGATAGAAGCGCACCGGATCGGCATGCAGCGACACCGTGAGCACGTCCGGCCTTGCATAGAAGATACCTTGCGTGCCGTTGCCGTGATGCAGGTCGACATCGAGGATCGCCACCCGTGCCGCGCTCCTTCGCAGCACCTGCGCCGCGACCGCCGAATTGTTGATGAAGCAAAATCCCCCGGCGACGTCGACGAAGGCATGATGGCCGGGCGGACGGCAGAGCGCGTAGGCCGAAGACGCGCCCGCCATCACCGCTTCGGCCGCCTCCACGGCGCTCCAGGCGCTCCACAGCGAGCTGTTCCAGGTTTCGGCCGAGATCGGGCACGCTGTGTCCGCCATGTGGTAGCCGGCCTGGCCAACGGCGGACGCAGGATAAGAACCGCCACGGGCGATCGGATGGATGTTCGGGATCACTTCCGCCGAGGCGCCTTCGATACGCTGCCAGCGCTCGAAAATATGCTCGAGGAAGTCGAGATATTCGGGCGTGTGCACCGCCGCGACCGGACCCAGCCCATGGTTCCGCGGCCGTTCGATCGCCGAACCGGCGGCTTTCGCGCCGGCCAGCAATCTCTCGATGCGCTCGGGTTTTTCCGGATTGGGCTGCTGGGCGCCGCTGGAGAGAAAAGCCTTGGGATCGTGGCGCTTCTGTTCCTCGGCATAATAGGTTTTCATGCGCTGTCCTCTGGTGCATCCGCAAAGGCGAAGAAGGCGTCGCCGACGATCTTCTGGGTCTGTTCGTAGCTCGACCAGCCAATGCCCAGCCTTTCATAGAAGGCCTTGGCGGTTTCGTTGTCCGTGTCGACGGAGAGCCTGAGATAGACGCCGCCTGCAGCACGGCATTCCTTCGCCACGCGCCGCAACAGTTTTTCGCCGATCCGGCGGCCGCGAAAGGGGTCCTCGACATAGAGGTCCTGCACATAGACGCCGGGACGCCCCATCCAGGTCGAGAATATCGGGAAGTGCAGGCAGAGGCCGGCGAATTCGCTGTCGACCTCGGCGATCAAGGTGGAGAAGGCGGGTTTTTCGCCGAAGCCGTAGCGGCGGAGGTCATCCGCTGTCGAGGTGATCTCCTGATGCGCGCCGATATGGGTGCCGAGTTTGAGAAGCGCGGCGTAAATGGTGTCGACGTCGTCGATTGTGCCCGGGCGAAGGGTGATTGCCTTGCTCACGATAGACGGGGCGCCAAGGCACCCCCCTCTGTCCTGCCGGACATCTCCCCCTCAAGGGGGGAGATCGGATGTCGCCGAGGCTTTCGCCAATCGCCAAAGCTGGAGAAGAGGCAGACACGTCGAAGCTGCCAATCTCCCCCCTTGAGGGGGAGATGGCCGGCAGGCCAGAGGGGGGTAGGGCTGGGCGCTATCATCTCACCCCCCGCACTTCAAAACGCCACCCGGTCGCCGCCCTTCAGCGCCAGCATTGCGCGCGCTTCCGCGGGCGTCGCGACCTCCAGCGACAGGCCATCCAGCACCGAGCGTATGCGCCGCACCTGGTCGGCATTCGACTTCGCCAGTTGCCGCCCGTCGTAGAGGCTGTCCTCCAGCCCGACGCGGACATTGCCGCCCATGGCGGCGGCGATCGAGATCAGCGGCATCTGGTGGCGGCCGGCGGCGAGAACCGAGAATTGGTAGCTGTCGCCGAACAGTTTGTCGGCGATGCGCTTCATGTGGATGAGATTGTCGGGATCGGCGCCAATGCCGCCCAGAATGCCGAGCACGAATTGGAGGAACAGCGGCCCAGACGCCAGGCCGCGATCGCGCAAATGCGCCAGCGAATAGAGGTGGCCGACGTCGTAGCATTCGAACTCGAAGCGCGTGCCGCAGCCTTTACCGAGCTTTTCCAGCACCGTCTCCATGTCGGCGAACGTGTTCTTGAAGATCGTGTCGCGGGTAGCCTCGAGCAGTTTCGGCTCCCATTCGTGCTGCCACTCCCGCGGCTTGTCGAGCATCGGGAACATGGCGAAATTCATCGAGCCCATGTTGAGCGAGCACATTTCCGGCTCGGCCCGGAGCGGTGCGGCGAGCCGCTGGTCGAGCGTCATCAATGAGGAGCCGCCGGTGGTGATGTTGATCACCGCATCGGTCGCCTGCTTGATGCGCGGCAGGAATTGCATGAACACTTCCGGGTCGGCGGTCGGCCGTCCGTCCTTCGGATCGCGGGCGTGCAGATGCAGGATCGAGGCGCCGGCTTCGGCGGCGGAAATGGCGTCCGTGGCGATCTGGTCTGGCGTGACCGGCAGATAGGGCGACATGGACGGCGTATGCACCGAGCCGGTGACGGCGCAGGTTATGATGACTTTTCTCGTCGCCATCTTGTTCTACCCCTTCAGCTTTCGACCGGCAGGTCGAGTTCGGCGGCGAGCGCTGCCAGCGAGTCGCCGATGATGGCGATCATCTCGCCGATCTGCTCGCGCGTGATGATCATTGGTGGCGCGACCATGAAATTGTCGCCGTCGACGCCGCCCTTGACCTTGCGGCCGTAGATGATGAGGCCGCGTTCATAAGCGAGGTCGAGCAGGCGCTGCGTCGCCTTCTTGCCCGGCGCGATCGGCGTCAGCGTCTCCGGATCGGCAACCATCTCAGCGCCGAGCAGCAGGCCCTTGCCGCGCACGTCGGCGATGAAGGGAAAGCGCTTTTGCAACGCCCTCAGTTCGCCGATCAGCACGTCGCCCATGGCGGCGGCGTTCGCGATAAGGTCGAGACGATCCATCTCGCCGAGCACTGCGAGCCCGGCGGCGCAGGCGAGCGGATTGCCGGCATAGGTGTGGCCATGCTGGAAGCCGCCGGCGGCAAGCAGCGGCTCGACCAGCCGCTTCGGTGCGGCCAGCGCGCCGAGCGGCGCGTAGCCCGAGCCCAGCCCCTTCGACAGCGCGACCAGGTCCGGCTTGCAGTTCCAGTGGTCGCCGCCGAGGAATTTGCCGGTTCGGCCGGCGCCGCTCATCACCTCGTCATGGATCAGAAGGATGCCGTAGCGGTCGCAGATTTCGCGGATGCGCGGATAGTAGCTGTCGGGCGCGACAAGAGCGGCCGTTGCCGCCCCGCCGACCGGTTCCATGATGAAGGCGACCACGCTCTCCGGCCCTTCGGCCTGGATCTTTTCTTCGAGCATGTCGGCATACCGGATGCCACGCTGTTCCAGCGAGAGGTTGTCGCGGTCGCGCCAAGCCGTCGGCGCCGGCACCGTCGGCATCGCCCGCATCATCGGAAGGAAAGTCTCGGCCAGCGCATCGTCGCCGGTGACCGCGAGCGAGCCCAGCGTGCCGCCATGATAGGAAGGGAAGCGGGCGATCACCTTCCAGCGCTTGGGCTGGCCGGTGGCAACCGCCCATTGCCGGGCAAGCTTGATGCAGGATTCCGTTGCCTCGGAGCCGCCGGAGACGAAGAAGATGCGGTCCATGCCGGCGGGCAGCTTGCCGGCCAGCTCCCGCGCCAGCTCTTCCGCGGGCTCGTTCTCGAAATGCAGCCGATAGGCGAAGGTGGTCTTGTCCATCTGCCGCTTCATGGCGTCGAGCACATTGCGGTTGGAATGGCCGATATTGGCGACCATCGGTCCGCTCGATCCGTCGATGAAGCGGCGGCCGTCCTTGGTCCAGAAATAGATGCCCTCGGCACGCTCGACGAGCGGCCGGCGCAGGCTGGACAGATAGAACAGATGCGACGGCGGCCGCGCTTCGGCGTCAGTTGCATTCTGGACTTGCGGTTTCGGCATGTCAGGACTTTCCGAGATAGTGGTCGAGGACATTTTTGGTCACGCGCTCGACCATCGCGTCCTGCCTTAGCAGGCCGGCGACCCATTCGCAGCTTCCGGCATGGAACACTTCGCCCTTGCCGCGCGGGAAATTGACGATCATGCCGTTGCCGCGCTTGACCTTGTCGAGATTGGCGTCGCTGGCTTCGCCGAACAGCGTCTCGGCGGTGAAGCGACCATCCTCGTCGGTGAGGAACTGGTCCTCGATCGGGATGTCCGCGCTTTCCTCGACCTGGCTCGCCATGCCGACCGCCAGCACCTGCAGGCCGTCCGGCGCGCCGCTCTGCTCGGTCGGGTAGGGCAGGCCGCCGCGGATCTCGAAATCCAGCCCGTCGACCTCATAGCCGTAGACATGGCTGTCGGCGCCGAGCAGGTCGCCGTAATAGATGCCGGTGCCGGCGAAGGCCCAGTGTTCGGGGCGATAGACCGGGAAGCCGCGCACGCCGCGCGGCGCGCAGCCGCCCCAGCCGGCATAGACGCCCCTGGTGGCATTGAGGCCGAAGGTTGCCGAACCCGGCCGGCCGATCTCGGGCGCTTCCCAGGAGTTGGTTGCGCGGGTCACGTCGCCGCCGCGATAGGCCGGGTCCTCGGCACGCGCCCGGTATTTGTAGCAGACCTGCCGCCGCCCCTCGTCTTCCAACCTGGTCTGCCACATGAAATTGCCGGCAAAGCGTGCCGCGTGGCCGCCACGCTCCACATAGGCGTCGACCGCGTCGCGCATCTCCCAGGTCCAGTATTCGTCATGGCCGACGAAGACGACGCAGTCATAGCCGTCGAGGATATCGGGCGCAAAGTGCAAGTCGTGCTGGCTGGCGAGATCGATCGCGTAGCCGGCGCGCTCGGTGAAGCGGAAGAAATGGCTGTCATAGCTCGCCCAGCCGGACGAGGCGTATTTCTTCGAATGGCCGGTGGCGAAGGCCCATTCCATGTGCGGATATCGCGGCACGGTCTTCGGCGGCACCGCGATCTCCAGCGGTACGCGCGGGGCCTCCTTCGGCAGCACGACGAAGCCGCGGCACCAGGGACGCTGCGTCGACACCATCGTGGCGTATTGGTCCCGGTTCGGGCCGGTGATGCCCTGATAGTGGTTGGAGCCGCCCCACGTGTTGTAGGCGAGCCAGGTTCCCGTCGCCGCGACCTGCAGCAAGCGGCCGGGTTTCTTGCCGGGCAGGGGCGTGACGATGAAGAGGTGATGGCTCTGGATCGGCGTGCCGTCGCGGCCCTCGGCCGTGAGCGTGACGCGGTAGGCGCCGGACGGCCAGGCATCGCCGATGCGGAACTCGAAGGAAGTGTCCCAGCCGCAGCCTTCGACCGAACATTGGTCGGGCGTCTCCTGCCAGCGCGCCGCGATGCCGGTTTTTTCGAACACCCTTGTTTCGGCGCCGCCGTCGCGAACAATCGTGATGCCGAATTGCGGCGCCGTCGCGCTGACATGTAACGCCACCGTTTCGCCGGGGCGGTACGAAAAACGGTCGCTGTAGCACCAGATCTCGCCGCGCGCGCCGTCCATGCCGGGCCATTCGTAGTAATGGCCACGCACCGCCTCGCGGCGCTGCTCGGGCGTCAGCCCGAAATCGGGGAATTCGGTCGGCAGTCGCGTCAATGAACACCTGAAACCAACAGGCCGCCATTGAGACCATTGGCCGGCCAAGCGTCAATTGGAAACGATCGGGCCAGCATCCGCTTGCCCTTGGCCATATCCGGCAAACAGACTATCTCATGTCAGGGCGAATTTTCAGCGCCGGGAGCCAAGATGCTGCGCGTGCAAAAGGTCAAGGTCGACGACATCTATGTGCCCGCCGCGCGCCGCAAGACGCTCCACCCGGAAACCGTCCGCCATCTGGCCGAGGACATTCTCGAAAACGGTATGAAAATGCCGATCCAGGTCCGCCATGACGGCAAGCGCCACATTCTGGTTGAAGGCCTGCACCGGCTGGAAGCCGCCAAATGGCTCGGCGAGACCGAGATCGACGCCTATCTGGTGCAGGCCAAGCGCCACTAGCCAATTTCACATCTGCTGCAAATTTTCTCGCGGCCATGTCGGCTTGCGCTCTGCCGTCGCGTCCTTGGGGCACAACTGGAGGAGACCGAATGCCCAAGAACCTGTTTTTCGCCATGCTCGCTTCGGCCGTGGCCCTGATTACCGCGCCAGATGCACAATCCGAGGAGACAAAGCCTGCCATGACCGCTGCCACCAAAGCCGCTGTGAAGCCGGAGAGATCCGGCCTGCTGCCGATCGACGGCCTGAATTACTACTACGCCATCTACGGCAAGGGCGAGCCGCTGCTGCTGCTGCATGGCGGCCTCGGTTCCACCGACATGTTCGCGCCGGTCCTGCCGCAATTCGCCGCGCATCGCACCGTGATCGCCGTGGATCTGCAGGGCCATGGCCGCACCGCGCTTGGCGAGCGGCCGTTCAGTGTCGAAGCGATGGGCGACGACATGGCGGCGATCGTCAAGGCGCTTGGCTACGACCAGGTCGACGTCATGGGCTATTCGCTGGGCGGCGGCGTCGCCTTCCGCATGGCTGTCCAGCACCCGGAGGCGGTGCGCCGGCTGGTGATGGTGTCGACGGGCTATGCCACCAACGGCTTCTACGACGAGATGCGCCCGCAGCAGGCGCAGGTGAGCGCGGCGGCGGCCCCGTTCATGAAGGATACGCCGATGTACAAATCCTACGTCGCCGTGGCGCCGCATCCGGACGATTTCCCGAGACTGCTCGACACGCTCGGCAACTTCATGCGCAACGAGCGCGACTTCTCGGCCGATGTGCCGAAGCTGAACATGCCGGTCATGCTCGTCTACGGCGACAGCGACATGTACAAGCCCGAGCACGAGATCAAGTTCTTCCAGATGCTCGGCGGCGGCCAGAAGGATGCCGGCTGGATGCGCGAGAACCTGTCGCAGAACCGGCTGGCGATCATCCCCAACCGCACCCACTACGACATCTTTTTCGCGCCGGAACTGCCCGCCACCGCACTGCCCTTCCTCGACGGTGTGACTAAGGTGAAGAGCTGGGACGAGATGCTCGGCGCAACCGAATAGCGGGTCGGCAATCTCATGCGGCCGTCTCCCTGGAGGCGGCCGCGTGCTTTTGGACGCGCTGCCATCTGCGCCGGTCGCATCATCGCAAACGATGGCATTCCATAAAAGCTTTTGAATTGACGCAGCGACCCGCCCGGCTACGGTTCCGGCATTCTTCCCGAGCGAACGGATACCGGCGATGACGAAATATCAGGGCGGCTGCCTGTGCGGAGCGGTGCGCTACCGCGCCGAGGTGGCGCCGATCAACGAACGCGTCTGCCACTGCCGGATCTGCCAGAAGGCGATCGGCGCGGCGTTCAACGCGCGGCTGCTGTTTCGCATCGACGACGTGACCGTCGAGGGCGAAGTGGCGACCGTCAACTCCTCGCCGGACCTCAAGCGCGGCTTTTGCGCGGCCTGCGGTGCGACGCTGTTTTCCAGGCGCGATTCCAGGGGCATTCTTGGCATCACCTCGGGCTCGCTCGACGATCCTTCCCTGTTCAAGCCCGACATGCATTTCTGGACGGCCTCGAAGCAGCCCTGGGTACGGTTGGACGACGGCCTGCCGCAATATGAGGGCCTGCCACCGGCCTGACTCATTTCGACGCAGTCCTGCACAAAAATTTCATCTTCGATTCACGACATAGCCGGCAAAGCGTCATTGGCGGGCCATCATTGGCTGCCTATCTATCGTGCGCGGGCCGGCATTCGAGGAGGCGACGGATGAGCGAGAGCATCAACACCCTGGACGAGCTTTTGAACGACCCGATGGTCCGGCTCGTGATGGAGCGCGACCGCGTGCAGCCGGCGGAGCTTCGCACCCTGCTCGAGAGGGCTCGCGGCGGCGCGGCTGACGACATGCGCGCCGGCCAGCCGATGGTGCCGCCGGCCCACATGGTCGCCAAGAACTGTTTCCGGCAATGGCTGCGGGTCTAAAGCAATTCCAAGAACAAGCTGAATCCTTTAGTTGGAAGTAGCCGGCAAATAGCTGTAATGGCTGCGGAAATAGGCGATCCTGAAGCCAAGGCGCGCATAGTTGCGATAGGCAGGGCCGTCGCGCTCCTCATGCGGCGCTTCGATGTCGGCGACGAACAGTTTCGCGCCGGCCGCCAGGCCGTCGCGGACCAGCGCTTCGCCAAGCACCGCGTCGAGATCGAAGCTCGGCGCCATGATGCCGGGCACCGGTGCGTCGATGCCGCTCCAGGCCGCGCCGTCGGCGCCGATGAACAGCGAGCGCACCGCCACCACCGCGCCGTCCCGCTTCAGCATGTAATGATGCCAGCCCTTGCGGCCGACCAGCGCCAGCAGCCAGGGTGAGGTCGCCAGCCGATACTGACGGTCGATGAAGCCGGCCCATTCCGCCGCCGTTGATTTCGTAACGCGCTCGACAGCAACCCCGTCGGCCGCGAAGAGCGGCTCGGATGGCAGTGGCTCCGCTTCGCGATAGATACGCTCCCAGCCGCCCTGGCGCTGCAGGCCGCGCGCTTCGAGCCAGCATCTGAGCCGGGAAGGTTCGGTGTGCGGATTGACGTAGAACCAGGGCCGCGAAATGCCGGCAGCGCGGTAATGCGCCAGCAGCGTGTCGAGCTGGCTTTCGGTAGCCGGGCTGTCGACGCCGAGATTCTTCACGCAGTTGAAATGGATGAACGGGATCGTCGTGCAGGTCGTCCAGGCGAGGTCGCCGTCTGCCGCCATCGAAAGCCCTTGCTGCGCGGCGAAATCGGCCGGCGCCGCGGCGTAGAGGTCGAGCCAGGCACTGACCTCGGCGCGCTCGATGGCGCGGCTGAAATCGCCTGACACATCCTCGATCGCGATGGCCGGCGGATGCGGCACCGGCACTATGACGGGTTCCAGTTCCGACAGGGCGGACGACATGGCTTCTCCTCCCGAAAGCCTAACCTTACGATGTAAGATTAGTGGAGGATAATATCATGGCGAGGCTTGTCAAGCAGGATGTGGGAAACACCGTTGCCCCGAGGACATTCCGATGATGCCGCCGGCGAGCCGCCATTTATCCCTAACAAGTTGATTCAAACTTTATTGGTAATTTCTCGTTAGGAATCGGATCTGCCGGTGGCAATCCGCCCTCGGCCTGTTTTGTTTTGTGTACAGGTCCAGATGCGGTTCTCAGGCGTCGTCAGTTTTGTGCTTGCATCGCTGTGCCTTGCCGGCTGCTCGTCCACATCGGGCATGGACGCCTTGCAGGTGCCGTCCAACGAAACCACCAGTTCCGTCGTCAGGCCGCGCGCGCCCGTCGCGGCGGCCGAGGCCACGGCCGAAACGGAAACGACGTTCGAGACCACATCGATGGCAGGCGACGCGCGCATGCGGCCACCGGAGCCGGTGGCCGACGACAATGCGCCTCCGTTCAGTCTTGCCGAGGAAGAGACGGTCGCGTTCCCCGCGCCGAACCTGCCCGACAGCGTCGAGCCGCCGGTCCAGCCGGCAGCCCTTATGGCGCCGCCGAAGCGTCTGTCGCGGGCGGCGCCCGCGATGCTGGCCGGTCCCGTCACCCGCTATGGCTTCCGCGATGCCAAGCCGATCAATTTCGGCCGCGCCTCGCCCCGGCACCTTGCCGTGCACGGCGTCGACGTTTCGCGCTGGCAAGGCAACGTCAACTGGGAAAAGCTGCGCGCCCAGGGCGCCAACTTCGCCTACATCAAGGCGACCGACGGCGGCGATCATCTCGACCCGATGTTCAGGACCAACTGGCGCAACGCCGACTCTGCCGGGCTGAAGCGCGGCGCCTATCATTTCTTCTACTGGTGCCGCACCGCCGGCGAGCAGGCTGACTGGTTCATCCGCAATGTGCCGCGGGTCGAGGGCGCGCTGCCGCCGGTGATCGACGTCGAATGGAACGGCGAGTCGTCCTGCAAGCGGCGGCCGTCGCGCGACACGGTGCTGGAGAAGATGCAGGTGTTCATGGACAAGCTTGAACGCTATTACGGCCAGCGTCCGATCATCTACACCAGCCCCGACTTCTATCGCGACAATCTGCGCGGCGCCTTCCCCGACTATCCGTTCTGGCTGCGCGCCGTGGCGCGCCATCCGTCAAAGGTCTATCCCGGCCGCAAATGGGTGTTCTGGCAGTATTCCGGCTCCGGCCTTTCGCACGGGGTGAGGGGCCGCATCGACCTCAACGTCTTCCATGGCGACGAGCGCGCCTGGCGAGCATGGGCCGGCGGACAGACGACCGTCGCCGACGCGGACTGAGCGTTCCGGCTGGCGCGACTACCGGCAGGCCGCCGTCGTCCCCATCCCCCGGCGGCATTTTCAGCGATTTGCTAAGGATCCACTCACCTTTTTCCTTAGTGGTCCTGCAATGCCCGGCTGGTAACATCCGCGTGATCATGCATGCCGCGCGCAACGCCGCGCGGCCCGGCATGAATGGGCATGGAGGGGTCGATGCGCAATCCGGTTCTGGCAATCGTCTTCGTGGCCGCTGTCGGCTACGGATTTTTCAATGCGCTCGGGCACGGGCGGAGCGACAAGCCGATGGCCATTCCGGCCGCGGCGCCGGGCGCCTCGCAGACGGCGCCTCGCGCGATGACGGAGAACGTCGTCGCCTATTCCACCGAAGACAAGGCGATGCAGGCCGCCAAGAACAAGGGCCACTCGACGCTGCCGCGCTTCCACGAGCTGATGGCCGCCGGCACGCCCGGCACCTACACGGTGAAGTTCCCGCTGACCCAGAACGGCGCCACCGAGCACATCTGGATGCAGCTCACCGGCCTGGGCGACGGCACCTTCATCGGCCTGCTCGCCGACGAGCCGGTCAACGGCACCAAATACAAGATGGGCGACCGCATGACGGTGGCGGAAGCCGACGTCGAGGACTGGATGGTCAAGAACGGCGGCGAGGTTTACGGCGGCTATACCGTGCGCCAGGCGTTTGCGGACATGCCGAAGGAACAGGCCGCGAAATACGGCATCACCTTCAAGGATTGATCCGACTCCCCCGAGAGGAGGAGAGTCGCACCCCGCGCGGTCGTCATCCTCGAGCTTGACCCTAGCCTTACCTTGCCTCGCGTCTTTCGCGCTCGCGTATCTCGGCCGTCTGGGCCAGCACCCAGTCGCGGAACACCTTGATCTTGGGTGCATTGCGGCGGCTTTCCAGATGCACCAGCCAATAGCCGTCGCCATCGGATCCAAGCACTTCAAAAGGCTGGATCAGCTGTCCCTTGGCCAGCAGGGCGCTATAGATGTTGCGGGTGAGGATCGCGGCGCCCTGGTCGGTCAGCGCTGCCATTGCATCGTAGGCCTGCGACCCCAGCGTCGGACCCGCGATGACGCGATCGGGCTCGAACGGCACGCCGGCCGCCTCGAACCAGATTTTCCACCAGGGATCGTCGGCGCAGCATAGCGCCACCTTGTAGAGATCCTCGGGACGGTGGATGCCGCCCACGCTCTCGGCCAGTCGCGGGCTGAGCATCGGCGTATAGTCAGCCTTGAAGAGATAGTGCGCCGTCAGGCCGGGCCATTTTCCGGTGCCGGTGCGGATCCCGACATCCATGTCCTCGCGCGTGAAATCGACCAGGCGGGGCGATGTGTTCACCTTCACGGCGAGATCGGGATGCATCAACTGGAATGTTCCAAGCCATACGGCCAGCCAGTTCGTTGCGAAGGTCTCCATGGTCGTCACCGACAGCACGCCGGTCGCGCCGCCCTTGGTCGCGACCCACGCATCGGCCAGGGCCGAGAATGCGCCTGATGCGTGCGGCGCCAACTGCTGTCCGGCCTCGGTCAGGGCGATCTGTCTTGTTTTTCTTATGAAAAGCGGCGTTCCCGCGCGTTCTTCCAGCACCTTGATCTGATAGCTGGCCGCCGACTGGGTCATGCCGAGTTCTTCGGCCGCCTTGGTGAAACTGCCCAGCCGCGCCGCGGCCTCAAACACGCGGATGGCGCCTAGCGGCGGCAGCTCCCAACTCATGACGCATCAATCCTCCTGATGCATGCTACGCGAGGTTCGATTGGAATCCAAGGCCGGAAAACGGCATGCTCTGGTCATCGAACTCGAACCCGAAAGGACACGGCAATGACCACCACCCTTTACAGCACGCTTCGTCGTCCGGTTCTCGACCTCTTCATCGCGCCGTTCAGGCCACGCACGCGCGGCCTGCTTGACCGCCGTTCGCTGTCGGACCATTTCCTGCGCGACATCGGCATGCTCGACGGACGCGTGCCTCCCGGCACCCTTCGCTGAGGCAAGTCCGGCGCCTTGACCGACGCGAGGGAGGGAAAGATGGATGCATTATCGCAGGCTCTGGCGAAGAGCCGTCAAACGATCAGCGCCTATGAGGACTATGCGGAACGCTACGATCAAATCGTGCGGCATGTCCCCAACGACAGAGAACAGGCATCGCTGAAGCGCCTTGTGGCGATCGCTGGCACCGCCGGCCAGATTCTCGAAGTCGGGTCGGGAGCGGGATACGACGCCGACTTTCTGGAGGGCCTGGGCGTCAAGGTTCGCCGCACCGACGCGACAAAGCGGTTTCTCGACCTGCAGGCTGCGCGCGGCAAGCACGGCGAGCTTCTCGATCTCCTCACCGACGATCTCGGCGGCCCCTACGATGCAGTGCTGGCGCTCGCCGTCCTGATCCATGTGCCCCGCGACCAGATCGATCAGGTGCTCGCCAGGATAGCCGGATCGCTGCGGCCAGGCGGCGCCTTCCTGGTGTCGATGCGCAATGGCGACGACGAGACGGACGGCAACTATCACACCGTCCTGTGGCGCCGGGACGACTTCGTGGCCCGTATCGAGAGCGCCGGGCTGGTCCTGATCAGGGACGATTTCAACGAGGGCCGCAATCGCGAGGAATGGAACACGTTCCTGGCTGTCAGGCCGGCATGACGCGACGCTTTTCCCTTCTCCCCTTGTGGGAGAAGGTGGCCGCGAAGCGGCCGGATGAGGGGTGCTCCAGCTGACGCGAACCTACGCCAAACCTTGATGGTGATCTGATCGCACCGCCAGCCTCACGGATTGTCTAAAAGAAAATCGGCCCGATCTTGCGACCGGGCCGATCCGTTTCAGATGCTCAGATTCCTCAGCTGCACCCGCTCGTGCTTCCACACGTATCGCACTTCTCGCAGGTGCCGTTCCGCACCATGGTGAAGTTGTGGCACTCCGAGCATTCGTTGCCGGTGTAGCCCTGCAGCAGCGACTGCTGGCGCCGTGTCGCGGCGAGCTTCTTGGCGTCGGCGGCTTCCTGCGCGGCGGCGTCGGTGAACAGTGCCTCTGTGCTGGAAGCCTCGGCTTCTTCTTCGACGATGTCCTCGGCCAGTTCCCTGGCGCGCTCCTCATAGTCGCGCTTGTAGGCGATGGCCTCGTCGCTCGCCGGCTTCAGCGTCAAGACGTTGGAGCCGGAGAAGGCGGTCGGTGCCGCGCGGGCAGGGGCCGTCGTCGGCGCAGAGCCGCCAAAGCCCTTGGGATCGCCGCCGGCGCCCGAAACCAGCTTGACCGGCGAAACGCCGCGAGTCAGGCCCTTCGAGAACGGCGTCGCCTTGCCTTCGGTGATGCCGCGGCCGAGCGCCGTCTTGTCGAAGTCCGACTGGTCGACATGGGCGAGGTCGTGGCGGGCGAGGTAGGAGACGGCGAGCTCGCGGAACACGTAGTCGAGGATCGACGTCGCGTTCTTGATGGCGTCGTTGCCCTGCACCATGCCGGCCGGCTCGAACTTGGTGAAGGTGAAGGCCTCGACATATTCGTCGAGCGGCACGCCGTACTGCAGGCCGAGCGAGATGGCGATGGCGAAGTTGTTCATCATCGCGCGGAACGCGGCACCTTCCTTGTGCATGTCGATGAAGATTTCGCCCAGGCGACCGTCGTCGAACTCGCCGGTGCGGAGATACACCTTGTGGCCGCCGACCACTGCCTTCTGCGTGTAGCCCTTGCGGCGGTTCGGCAGCTTCTCGCGGTCGCGGTAGAGCCGCTCCACCACGCGCTCGACGATCTTTTCCGTCACCTGCACGGCGCGCTGCGCGGCGGGTGCCGCGATCAGCTGCTCGACCAGCTCATCCTCATCCTCCTCGCCATCGGCGAGCAGCGAGGCATTGAGCGGCTGCGACAGCTTCGAGCCGTCGCGATAGAGGGCGTTCGCCTTCAGCGCCAGCTTCCACGACAGCATGTAGGCGTTCTTTGCGTCCTCCACCGTCGCTTCGTTCGGCATGTTGATGGTCTTGGAGATGGCGCCGGAGATGAAGGGCTGCGCCGCCGCCATCATCAGGATGTGGCTGTTGATCGACAGCGAGCGCTTGCCGATCTTGCCGCACGGGCTGGCACAGTCGAACACCGCGAGGTGCTCGGCCTTCAGGAACGGCGCGCCTTCCAGCGTCATCGCACCGCAGACATGGATGTTGGCGGCCTCGATGTCCTTCTTCGAGAAGCCAAGCGCCGGCAGCATCTCGAACGAGAAATCGCCGAGCTGCTCGTCGGTGAAGCCGAGCGTCTCCTTCACCCAGTCGGCGCCCAGCGTCCACTGGTTGAAGACGAACTTGATGTCGAAGGCCGACTTCAGCGCCGCGTTCAGCGCCGCGATCTTGTCGTCGGAAAAGCCCTTGGCCTTCAGCGAGCCGGGATTGATACCGGGCGCCTGGTTGAGGTTGCCGTGGCCGACCGCATAGGCCTCGATCTCGGCGATCTGGCTCTCGGAATAGCCGAGCGTGCGCAGCGCTTCCGGCACGGCGCGGTTGATGATCTTGAAGTAGCCGCCGCCGGCGAGCTTCTTGAACTTGACCAGCGCGAAGTCGGGCTCGATGCCGGTGGTGTCGCAATCCATGACCAGGCCGATCGTGCCGGTCGGCGCGATCACGGTTGCCTGCGCATTGCGGTAGCCGTGCTCCTCGCCGAGCTCGATGGCGCGGTCCCAGGCCGCCTTGGCGTGCTCAGCGAGCGCCTGCTGCTTCAGATCGGACGCGACCAGCGGCACCGGATTGACGGCGAGCTTCTCGTAGCCGTCCTTGTCGCCATAGGCGGCGCGGCGGTGGTTGCGCATGACGCGTAGCATGTTCTGGGCGTTGCGGTCATAGTCCGGGAAGGCGCCGAGCTCGGCCGCCATCTCGGCCGAGGTGGCGTAAGCCGTGCCGGTCATGATCGCGGTGAGCGCGGCGCAGATGGCGCGGCCCTCGTCGGAATCGTACGGAATGCCCGAGGTCATCAGCAGGCCGCCGATATTGGCGTAGCCGAGGCCGAGCGTGCGGTATTCGTAGGAGAGCTTGGCGATCTCCTTCGACGGGAACTGCGCCATCATCACCGAGATCTCGAGCACGATGGTCCACAGCCGCACCGTGTGCTCGTAAGTGGCGATGTCGATCGTGCCGTCGGCATTGCGGTAGGGCAGCAGGTTGATCGAGGCGAGGTTGCAGGCCGTGTCGTCGAGGAACATGTATTCCGAGCACGGGTTGGAAGCCCGGATCGCGCCGGCCGAGGCGCAGGTGTGCCAGTCGTTCATCGTCGTGTTGAAGTGCAGGCCGGGATCGGCCGACGCCCAGGCGGCGTAGCCGATCTTTTCCCACAGGTCGCGCGCCTTCAGCGTCTTCAGCGCCTTGCCGTCCTTGCGGGCGGTCAGCTGCCAGTCGCCATCGGCCTCGACAGCGCGCAGGAAATTGTCCTTCAGCGACACCGAATTGTTGGAGTTCTGGCCGGAGACGGTCAGGTAGGCATCTGAATCCCAGTCGGTGTCGTAGGTCTTGAACGACATCGAGGTGTAGCCCTGGCGGGCGAACTGGATGACCCGGTAGATATAGTTCTCCGGCACCGCGTCCTTCTTGGCCGCTTTGATCTCGCGCTTCAGCGCCGTGTTGATCGCCGGGTCGAAGCAGTCGTCGTCATGGCCTTCGCAATTGACGCAGGCCTTCATGATCGCTTCGAGGTGCTTCTTGACGATCTTCGAGCCGGTCACCAGCGAGGCGACCTTCTGCTCTTCATTGACCTTCCAGTCGATGAACTCCTCGATATCGGGATGGTCGACGTCGACGATGACCATCTTGGCGGCGCGGCGCGTCGTGCCGCCCGACTTGATGGCGCCCGCCGCGCGATCGCCGATCTTGAGGAAGCTCATCAGGCCGGAGGAGCGACCGCCGCCGGACAGCTTCTCGCCTTCGCCGCGCAGCAGCGAGAAGTTGGAGCCGGTGCCGGAGCCATATTTGAACAGGCGCGCCTCGCGCACCCACAGGTCCATGATGCCGCCCTCGTTGACGAGGTCGTCCTGCACGCCCTGGATGAAGCAGGCATGCGGCTGCGGATGCTCGTAGGAGGACTTCGACTTGGTCAGCTTGCCGGTGAAGGGGTCGACATAGAAGTGACCCTGGCTCGGGCCGTCGATGCCATAGGCCCAGTGCAGGCCGGTGTTGAACCATTGCGGCGAGTTCGGCGCGACGCGCTGCGTGGCCAGCATATAGGCAAGCTCGTCGCGGAAGGCGCGCGCGTCTTCCTCGGACTTGAAGTAGCCGCCCTTCCAGCCCCAGTAGGTCCAGGTGCCGGCGAGGCGGTCGAAGACCTGGCGAGCATCGATCTCGGAGCCATAGCGCTCGGCCTCGGGGAGCTTGGCGAGTTCGGCCTCGTCGGGGACCGAGCGCCACAGGAAGGAGGGGACGTCGTTCTCCTCGACCTTCTTCAGGCGCGCGGGAACGCCGGCCTTGCGGAAATACTTCTGCGCCAGGATGTCGGCGGCGACTTGGCTGAACTGCGCCGGCACGTCGATATTGTCCAGGCGGAACACCACCGAGCCATCCGGATTCTTGATCTCGGAAAGCGCCTTGCGGAATTCGATCTCCGCGTAGGCGGATTGTCCTGGCTTGGTGAAACGACGCTCGATGCGCATTGGTCCGGTCCTTTGTGTCTATATATAGCGCTTTTCCCCAGGGATTCATGCCCCGAAAGCGAAACGCGCGGTCCGCCGTTTGCCGGCATCTTGACGACGCCGGCATCTCCTTCGCAGTCGTGGCGCGGCGCGCTGGCCAACTTCTTGCGAAGGGCCTCTCCAACTCGCCGACGAACCCCCTGCGGGTCCCTCAAAACTTTGAAACTTTTTCGCGATTCCCCCGATCGAGGGTTTCACACTATCTAGGGTCGAACCTGCCTGCAAACACTAAATATAGTGTTAACAGATCATTTTTTCCAGTCCGACAATTCTCCCTTTTCGCCACCCAAGCCCCACCCAATCCCAACGCTTCCGCCGGCCTCGTGAACGGGCGGAAATGTGGGCAAAACGCACAAAATCCGGGAAAAAAGACCGGCCTCTGAACTCTCCGGTCGCGCTCTCAACAGGAACGCATGGCCTATAAAAGGCGACTCGTTTTGCGCCGTCAAGGATTCGTTTACGTAGCTTTTGTGACCCCAATATCTTGTGTGTCACAGATGTGGATAACGGGGACAGAAAGGGCCTGCGCAACTCCCGGTTCTGCCGGCCGTCGGCAACGACTCGAAGCCGGCGGGGACCATGCCGGCCGAGCGGCTTTTCATTTTAGCTGGCTTGCACTATGTCTTGCCCTTCGCGCGGGGGCGCGTCTTGTCAACCGGAAAAGCATCCGCTACGCCCCGCTCATGACAGTTACCGTCCGTTTCGCCCCGTCGCCGACCGGCCGCATCCATATCGGCAATGCGCGCACCGCTCTGTTCAACTGGCTGTTCGCCGCGAACAACAAGGGCCGCTTCATCCAGCGTTTCGACGACACCGATATCGCCCGTTCCAAGCAGGAATTCGCCGATTCCATCCTCTACGACCTGCACTGGCTTGGCATCTTCCCGGACGCCACCGAATACCAGTCGCGGCGCGTCGAGATCTATGACGCCGCCGTCGAGCGTCTGAAGGAGGCGCGCGTCCTCTACGCCTGTTACGAGACGCCGGAAGAGCTCGATCTGCGCCGCAAGGTGCGCCGCACGCGCGGCCTGCCGCCGGTCTATGGCCGCGAGGCGCTGACGCTGACGCCGGAGCAGGTGGCCGAATACCAGTCGGACGGCCGCCGCCCGCATTGGCGCTTCCTGCTGCCGAACTTCACCAGCGATCCGCTGCAGCCCGAGCGCACCGAGATCCACTGGAACGACCTGGTGCGCGGCGAGGAGACCGTCGATCTCGCCTCGCTGTCCGATCCCGTGCTGGTGCGCGAGGACGGCACCTATCTCTACACGCTGCCGTCGGTGGTCGACGACATCGAGATGGGCGTCAGCCATGTCATCCGCGGCGACGACCATGTCACCAACACCGGCGTGCAGATCGCGCTGTTCCAGGCGCTCGGCGCCGAGCCGCCGGTCTTCGGCCACCATAATCTCTTGACCACGGTCTCGGGCGAGGGCCTGTCGAAGCGCACCGGCGCGCTGTCGATCGAAAGCCTGCGCGAGAACGGTATCGAGCCGATGGCGGTCGCCTCGCTGGCGGTGCTCGTCGGCACGTCGGAGAATGTCGCGGCGGCGCACGATCTTGCCGACCTCGCCGGCCATTTCGATCCGGCCGCGACCTCGAAATCGGCGGCCAAGTTCGATCCGGACGAGCTGTTCGTGCTCAACCGCACGCTGATGCACCACATGCCGTTTGCCGAGGCGCGCGACCGGCTGATCGTGCTGGGTGTTTCAGGCGACAAGGCGGAGCCGTTCTGGATGGCCGTGCGCGGCAACCTCGACAGGCTGGCCGACGCGGTTGCCTGGTGGCGTATCGTCGATCAGGGACCGCAGGAGCCGGCGGAGTTTTCCGGCGAGGATCGGGACTTCCTGCACCAGGCGTTCGACCTGTTGCCGGATGAGCCGTGGAACGGCACCGTCTGGAAGGATTGGACCGGCAAGATCCGCGAAGCAACCGGGCGCAAGGGCAAGGCGCTGTTCATGCCGCTCAGGCTGGCGCTTACTGGACAGCCTTCCGGGCCGGAGCTTGCAGATCTATTGCCCCTGCTGGGTCGGGAAGGAACGATGGCCCGACGACCCTGACCTTGCGCTGCTCCGGGGGCAGCGCCGACACCGGCGATGTCGCCGGCTTCTCGGCCAGGCGTTTGATGGCGTCGCGGTCGAGCCCGCCTTCGGCATTGGCCAGCGTCTCCGGATCGGCGCCCGGATCCGGCTTGGTACCGGGCATGGGAACGAAGGGCGCCGTGGCTGCCTCGGGGTCGGGCTGCCCGGGGTTCGGCGGATTGCCGGCGATGATCTCGAAATTCTGCGCCTGCGCGTTGCAGCCGCAGGCCGACGGCCGCGCCATGTTGCTCTGCTTGTAGAGATAGGCGCTCGGTAGTTCGCTGTACGGCTTGCCAGTCACCGACGAGGTCATCGCGCCAGCATCGTCGTCCATGCCACGCGTGTAGAACACCTGCATCTCGGTGCCCGGGCAGCTCGATTCGCAATTCTTCTGATCGCGCTCGAAATCGCCATAGGAAGCGGCGTTCGACATCGGGAAGAAATAGCCGTCGCAGGTGCGCACGCATACGGTGCGGAATTCACCGTTCAGCCGCGGCAGGTCCATGCCGTCTGGCTGGTTGATGACGCGGCGGATGTTGCGCTCGCTCGGATCGTCCGGCGGCACGTCAGGCGCATCGGGCGTGTCGAGCGCTTCGAGCTCGCGGTTGCCGCCGCCAAAGAGCTGCTCGAACAGATTGCCGCCGCCGCCATTGTCGCGCGCGGCCTCCTCGATCGGAGCGCGCCTCGGCGCGATCTCGTCGTCGCGGCAGCCATTGGCATCGAGCGCCGCCAGGATACGGCCTCGATCGCGGCGGGTGCCGCCGCCTGAAAGACGCTCGCGCTTCGCCAGCAAGGCGTCGAGATTGGCGTTCATGCGATCGATGTTCGCGTTGATCGCGGCGCATTTGTTGACGTTGCGCGAAAACAGCGAGAAGCCGCAGCCGGCATCGCTCGCCCGGTTGCGCGCCTTCGTCATCTGCTCGCGCTGGCGCGCGATGGCGTCGTCATATTTGCGGATTATCGCCGGTCCGCCACCGCCGCCGCGACTGGCATCCAGCTCCGCCTCGAGCTGGCGGCACATGCGCGAGGCGGCCTGCGGCTCGGTCACGGCGACAGCCGACGTCGCCAGCGCCGCGAGCAGCGCCGCAAGGTGGGTCAGCTTCAACCCCGCGCCCTTCATTCGCCTGAAACCCCGATTGCCAGCCTGTCGCATAGACTAGCGTGTCCGCGGTTAAACCTGTCTTTACTTTGCAGCCGAAAGCACTTGAGTCTGCGATCCGCAGTCTACCGCCAAATCCGGCCTCAGCCCAGATTGACGACCGCCTGCGCCTTGTGCGCCGCCTCGACCACCGCCAGTGCCGTCATGTTGACGACGCCGCGCGACGTCACCGAGGGCGTCAATATATGCGCAGGCTTGTCGGTGCCGAGCAGGATCGGGCCGACATGCAGCGCGTCCATCATGGCGCGCAGCGCCGTCAGCGTTATGTTGGCCGAATCGAGGTTCGGGAACACCAAGAGGTTGGCTTCGCCCTTCAGCCGCGAATGCGGATAGACGCGCTGGCGCAGGTGCTCCGACAGCGCCGAGTCGGCATGCATTTCGCCGTCGCACTGCAATTCGGGCGCGATGCGCGCCAGGATCGCCGCCGCCTGGCGCATCTTCAGCGCGCTCGGGGAATCGCGCGAGCCGAAGTCGGAATGCGACAGCAGCGCTGCCTTCGGCTCGATACCGAAACGCTGGATCTCCTCCGCCGCCAGCACCGTCATCTCGGCGATCTCCTCGGCCGTCGGATCGACCGAGACATGGGTGTCGGTGAGGAAGATGATGCCGCGCTGCGAGATCAGCATGGAGAGGGTCGAGAGATCGCGGTCCTTGATGCCGGCACGTGGGCCGATGATCAGCGTGACGTTGCGCAAATGCCGCTCGAAACGGCCCTCGAGGCCGCAGACCATGGCGTCGGCATCGCCACGCTTCAGTGCCAATGCGGCGATCACCGTGTTGTCGGTGCGCACCATGGTGCGCGCCGCTTCCGTCGTCACGCCGCGCCGCCCGGCAAGCTCGATCAGCAGGTCGACATAGTGGCGGTAGCGCGGATCCTCCTCCGGGTTGATCAGGCCGAAATCGACGCCCGGCTTGATGCGCAGCCCATAGCGCTTCAGCCTGACCTCGATGACATGCGGGCGGCCGATCAGGATCGGTTCGGCGATGCCTTCCTCCAGCACCACCTGCGCGGCGCGCAGCACACGCTCGTCCTCGCCGTCGGCATAGATGACGCGCTTGGCACTCGACGCCTTGGCCGTCGAGAACACCGGCTTCATCACCAGGCCGGAGCGGAACACGAAGCGGTTCAGCTTGTCGATATAGGCGGCGAAGTCGGCGATCGGCCTGGTGGCCACGCCGGTGTCGCAGGCGGCCTTGGCGACGGCCGGCGCGATGCGCAGGATGAGGCGCGGGTCGAAGGGCGAGGGGATCAGGAAATCGGGCCCGAAGATCGGCGTCTCGCCGGAATAGGCGCGCGCCGCGACATCCGATGGCTCTTCGCGGGCAAGGGCGGCGATCGCCCTGACCGCCGCCATCTTCATCTCCTCATTGATGGCGCTGGCGCCGCAGTCAAGCGCGCCACGGAAGATGTAAGGAAAGCACAGTACGTTGTTGACCTGATTGGGGAAATCGGAACGGCCGGTGCAGATCATCGCATCCGGTCTCGCGGCCCGCGCGGCCTCCGGCATGATCTCTGGATTGGGATTGGCCAGCGCCAGGATCAGCGGCTTCGGCGCCATGTGCTGCAGCAGTTCCGGCTTCAGGACGCCGGCGGCGGACAGGCCGAGGAAGACGTCGGCGCCGGGAATGACGTCGGCCAGGGTGCGCGCGTCGGTGTCCTTCACATAGGGGTCTTTCCAGCGGTCCATCTCGTCCGTGCGGCCCTTGTAGGCGACGCCGAACCTGTCGGTGACCCAGATGTGCTCGACCTTGGCGCCGAGCGAGACCAGCAAATTGAGGCAGGCAAGCGCGGCCGCGCCCGCGCCCGAGGTGACGATCTTGATGTCGGAAATCGTCTTGCCGGCGAACTCCAGCCCGTTGAGCACCGCGGCCGCGACGATGATCGCCGTGCCATGCTGGTCGTCGTGGAACACCGGAATGCCCATCCGGGCCTTCAACTGCTCCTCGACCTCGAAGCATTCCGGCGCCTTGATGTCCTCGAGGTTGATGCCGCCGAAGGTCGGCTCCAGCGCCGCGACCGTCTCGACCATGCGCTCGATCTCCGGCGCGTCGATCTCGATATCGAAGACGTCGATGCCGGCGAACTTCTTGAACAGCACCGCCTTGCCTTCCATGACCGGCTTCGAGGCGAGCGGCCCGATATTGCCGAGGCCGAGCACCGCCGAACCGTTGGAGACGACGCCGACCAGGTTGGCGCGCGCCGTATAATCGGCGGCGGTCGCCGGATCGTCGCGGATCTCGAGGCAAGGGGCGGCGACGCCCGGCGAATAGGCGAGCGCCAGGTCGCGCTGGTTGCCGAGCGGCTTGGTCGCCTGGATTTCCAGCTTTCCGGGAATGGGATGCTTGTGGAAGTAGAGCGCGGCCTCGTCGAGGTCCGACCGGGCCGGTTTCTTGTTCTCGCTGTCCATACCGGCCTCCTTGCGCTCCTGCTTTGCAGCCTTTTAGCATGCGGCGCGAGCTTTTCGCGACGGCAAATGACGCAATTGGCATTCAGATCGGCGAAGCGGGAATAACCAAGTTATTTCAGCCTCTTGCGCCGAGACTCTGCGATACGGCGGGCGGCCGGCGCCGGCAGCCGGTCAGAACGCGCTGACGTAGAGGCCGCCATCGACCGGAATGTTCTGGCCGGTGAGATAGCCGGCATGCACCGAGCACAGGAAGGCGCAGATCTGGCCGAATTCTTCGGGTGTGCCGAGGCGCTTGGCCGGCACGTCGGCGCTGATGCGGGCTTTTCGCTCGGCCGCGGCGGCGGGATCCTCGGTCGTGCCGGCCTCATGCGGACCACGCAGCCGGTCGGTATCGAGCTTGCCCGGCAGCAGGCTGTTGATGGTGACGTTGCGGTCGACCACCGTGCGCGCCACGCCGGCCAGAAACGAGGTCAGGCCGGCACGCGCGCCGGACGAGAGATCGAGGCCGGGGATCGGCACATAGACCGACAGCGAGGTGATATTGACGATACGGCCGAAGCCGCGCTTCGCCATGCCGTCGATCACCGCCTGGATCAGCTCGATCGGCGTCACCATGTTCTGCGTGACGCCCTCGATGATCTTCTCGCGGTCGAGCGTGCGGAAATCGCGCAGCGGCGGCCCGCCATTGTTGTTGACGAGGATGTCCGGGTCCGGGCAGGCGGCAAGCAGCGCCTTCTGCACCTCGGGCTTCGACACGTCGCCCGCGATCTCGATCACCTTGACGCCGAATTTTTCGCGGATTTCGGCGGCGGTCTTCGCCAGAAGCTCCGCGTTGCGGCCGTTGACGACGATATCGCAGCCGGCCTCGGCCAGCGCGATGGCGCAACCGCGCCCGAGCCCCTTGCTGGAGGCGCAGACAATGGCCTTCTTTCCGCGAATGCCGAGATCCATGACGGTCTTCTCCCTTGATTGAGCGCGGCAAGCTAGCGCTTGGGCTGGACCAATCGCAACCGTCATACGGTTGTTGCATGAATCGGGGCATAGGCTCTGCGAAAGCAACGGTGACAAGCGATGTCCGGCCCAGAGCCCCGCACTTTCCGATCGATGTTCATCTCCGACATCCATTTGGGGTCGAAGGCGGCCAAGGCCGACTTCCTGATCGATTTCCTCAGGCATCACGACGCCGATATCATCTATCTGGTCGGCGACATCGTCGACGGCTGGAGGCTCAGGCGCAGCTGGCACTGGCCGCAAAGCCATAACGACGTCGTGCAGAAATTGCTGCGCAAGGCGCGCAAGGGCGCCTCGATCACCTATATCGCCGGCAACCACGACGAGTTCGCCCGCCAGTTCCAGGGCGTGCATTTCGGCGGCATTGTCGTCGCCGACCGCGCCATCCACGAGACCGCCGACGGCCGGCGCCTGCTGGTCATCCATGGCGACCAGTTCGATACGGTGGTGCACAACCAGCGCTGGCTCGCCTATCTCGGCGACTACGCCTATGACGCGGCGATGCAGGTCAACCGGATCATCACGCGGCTGCGTCAATTGCTCGGCCTGCCTTACTGGTCGTTCTCATCCTGGGCCAAGGTCAAGGTCAAGAAGGCGGTCAACTTCATCGGCTCGTTCCAGACCGTGCTGAGCGACGAGGCGCGCCGCTCGCATGTCGATGGCGTCATCTGCGGCCACATCCATCACGCCGCGATCGAGAACTACGGCGATGTGCAATACATCAACACGGGCGACTGGGTGGAAAGCTGCACGGCGGTGGTGGAGCATTTCGACGGCCGCATGGAAATCCTGACCTGGGCTCACGTCCTGCCCGAGGCTCCGGCCGGCAAGGACGTGCTCGTTCCCGTCAACATCAGGGGCAGGGCAACGCAGGCGGCCTGACGCGAGGCCCCTGCGGGCGCAAACCCGCGTTAATCGATTAGTCCAGCCGGTTTCGCCGGGTTCTTCTCCATGTTAGGGATCGCCATACGTTGCGGCCGGTAGAACGCGGCGTAATTGGATCGATTCATGTCCTTGCCGCCGCTCACGCCTGAACAGCTCGTCAAGCCGCGCCATTTCGAGCTGCGCATGAGCCTGATCTTCGCCACGCTCTTCGTGTCACTCGGCACGCATCTGCCCTACTTCCCGCTATGGCTGCAGGCCAAGGGTTTCCATGCCGAGCAGATCGCCGTCATCCTCGCGGCGCCCATGTTCCTGCGCGTGGTGACGACGCCGCTGCTGACGGCGCTTGCCGACCGGGCGCGGGACCGCGCCAATGTTTATATCGCGCTGGTGGCCGCATCGATGCTGCTCGCCGCCGGCTATTTCCTGCCACCCACCTACGCCATCGTGCTCGTTGTCTCGCTGGCGCTGACCGTCGTCTGGACACCGCATTCGCCGATCGCCGATTCGCTGGCGCTATCGGGCGTGCGCCGCTTCGGCTCCAATTACACCAGCATGCGCAAATGGGGCTCGATCTCCTACCTCTGCGCCAATGTCGTCGGCGGCTTCATCCTGGCGCGCACGGGCGCCGAGGCGGTGCCGGTGATCATCTTCGTCGCGCTGGCCGCGGCCCTGGCCGCCGGCCTGCTTGCGCCAAGGCTTGGCCGTCCGCGGCGCGCCTCGCCGCTTTCGGCGGCTGACATCCAGCATTCGGCGCCGACGCTCCTCAACGCCTATTTCCTCTATTTCACCCTCGGCGTCGGCATCATCACCGCCAGCCATGCCTTTCTCTACGGCTTCGTCTCGATCTACTGGAAGTCGATCGGCATCAGCGACACCGTCGTCGGGCTGCTGTGGGCCTGGGGCGTGGTCGCCGAGGTGTGCATGTTTGTGATGTTCACGCGCATCTTCGGGTCCGTTTCCGTTGCCACGGTGATGCTGATCGCCGCCATCGGCGCGATCGTGCGCTGGATCGCCTTTCCGCTGATCTGGCCGCTCGGCCTCGGCATTGCCGGCTTCTTCGGCGTCCAGACGCTGCACGCCGTATCGGTCGCTATGGTATTGATCGGCCTGCAGAAAATGATCGGTGAAACCGTCTCGGAGGAGCGCACCGGCGCCGCGCAAGGCATTGCCTACTTCTTCAACGGCTTCTTCATGGCCGTGGTGACGCTGGCGTCGGGCCCGCTCTACGATCGCTTCGGCGTCGACGGCTTTCTGGCGATGATCCCGATCGCGCTCATCGGGCTGGCGCTGATTGCGCTCGCCGCGCGCTCAGCCCCACAGCGTTCGGTCGGGGGGTGACACCAGCGACCCCTGGTACACAAGGCCGGGCGCGCGGTCCCTGGCGAGCAGCAACGGACCGTCGAGATCGACGAAGTCGGCGTCCTGGGCCAAAAGCACGGCCGGCGCCATCGCCAGCGAGGTGCCGACCATGCAGCCGACCATGATGTCGAAGCCGAGTTCGCGGGCGCGGTCGCGCAGCACCAGCGCTGCGGTCAGGCCACCCGTCTTGTCGAGCTTGATGTTGACGGCGTCGTAGAGGCCGACCAGCGCGTCGAGGTTCTTCGCCTCGTGCACGCTTTCGTCGGCGCAGATCGGCACCGGATGCGCGATCTCGCGCAGGATTTCGTCGCGGCCGGCGGGTAGCGGCTGTTCGATCAGCGCGATCCCTTGTTCGGCGGCGAAGGCGAGGTTTTCGACGATATTGTGCTCCGTCCAGCCCTCATTGGCATCGAGGATGATGCGGCTGCCGGGCGCCGCCTCGGTGACGGCACGGATGCGGGCTTTGTCGTTGTCGCCGCCGATCTTGACCTTGAGCAGTGGCCGCGCCGCATTGGCGCGAGCCTGCGCCGCCATCGCTTCGGGCTCGCCAAGCGACAGCGTGAAGGCTGTTTCCAGCGCTCTCAAGGGCACAGCGCGGATTGCATGCGCCACCGGCGCGCCGCTGAGCTTCGCTTCCAGGTCCCACAAGGCGCAATCGATGGCGTTGCGCGCGGCGCCGGCGGGCATGGCGTGGATCAGGGCAGCCCGGTCGATTCCGTCGGCGATCCGCCCGCGCATCGCCTCGATCGCTGCCTGCACGCCGTCCATGGTCTCGCCATAGCGCTTGTAGGGAACGCACTCGCCGCGCCCGGCATGGCCGTTTTCACGGATCGTCACCGTGATGACTTCCGCCTCGGTCTTCGATCCGCGTGAGATCGTGAAGGCTCCGGTGATGGGAAAACGCTCGGACTCGACCGAAATGACACGCGCCATATTTTTCTTCTCCGGCTGTGCGACAACGGGTCGCCGGCAAATGACAGCCCGGTTCCGGCAGGCTAAACAGGACGCCATGTTGACCATCCGCAAACGCGACGCAAGCGGCACCGCCGCCAAGGAGCCGAACGGCCAGCCGCGCGTCGCGGTCGGCCAGGAGGGCGGCGTTCTCGGTTGCGCCTTCTCGGGGAACTGGACGACGCGCACCGTGGCGCTGGTCGACGCCGAGATGCGCAAGATCGAAAAGCGCAGCGGCGTCAAGTCCTTGGCGCTCGATCTTTCGCATATCGACAAGATGGATACCGCCGGCGCCTGGCTGATCGACCGCCTGGTCAGCGCCTTCGAGAAGAAGGGCATCGAAGTCACCATGCAGGGGCAGAGCGAGATCGCCTCCATCCTGCTTTCCGCCGTCGGCGACGCCGTCCGGCGCGAGCCCGAATCGGGGCCGGCCGGTCCGCCCAACATCATCCTGCGCGCGCTCGAGGCGGTCGGCCGGCGCGTTTATGAGATGCGCGACGATTTCCTGGCCTCGATGAACATCCTCGGCGCCACCATCCGCGGCGCCCAGATGAAGCTCGGCCGCGGCCATGCCGTCAATCCGGCCGCGATCTTCAACCAGATCGACCGCATGGGCGTCGGCGCCATCCCGGTGGTGGTGCTGATGTCGGCGATCGTCGGCGCCATCGTTGCCCAGCAGGGCGCCTATCAGCTCAGCTATTTCGGCGCCGACATCTTCGTCGTCGACCTCGTCGGCGTGCTGATCCTGCGCGAGCTTGGCGTGCTGATGACGGCCATCATGATCGCCGGCCGTTCCGGCAGCGCCATCACCGCCGAGATCGGCTCGATGAAGATGCGCGAGGAGGTCGACGCGCTGAAGGTCATCGGCCTCAATCCGATCGGCGTGCTGGTATTCCCGCGGCTGGCCGCGCTGGTGATCGCGCTGCCTTGCCTCACAATCGTCGCCAATTTTGCAGCACTTGGCGGCGGCATCGTCGCCGCCTGGCTCTATTCCGACATTCCGCCGGCCGCCTTCCTCGACAGGCTGCGCATCGCCATCGACCTCAGCACCATCTTTGCCGGACTGATCAAGGCGCCGTTCATGGCCATGATCATCGGCATCATAGCGTCGGTGGAGGGCATGAAGGTCGGTGGCAGCGCCGAATCGCTCGGCCAGCACGTGACCGCCTCGGTGGTGAAGTCGATCTTCGTCGTCATCATCCTCGACGGGCTTTTCGCCATGTTCTACGCAGCGATCGAGTTTTGAGATGGCGAACGCGAACGGCAACGGGGTCAAGACGGCTGAGGACGCTGACGAAAGCGAGATCGTGCTTTCGGTGCGCGACGTCACCGTCGCCATTGAGGACAAGCTGATCCTCGACAAGCTGTCGCTCGACATCAAGCGTGGTGAGATTCTTGGTTTCGTCGGCGCTTCGGGGGCCGGCAAGTCCGTCCTTTTGCGAACCATCCTCGGGCTGATGCCCAAGCAATCGGGAACGATCAAGCTGTTCGGCGTCGACGTCGACAAGGCAAGCGATATCGAGCGCCTGCGCGTCGACATGCGGCTGGGCGTCCTGTTCCAGCACGGCGCGCTGTTCTCAGCCTTGACGGTGCAGGAGAACGTGCAGGTGCCGATGCGGGAATATCTCGACCTGCCGAGGAAGCTGATGGACGAGCTGGCGCTGCTGAAGATCGAGCTGGTCGGCCTGCCGCCGGACGCGGCGCAGAAATTCCCCTCCGAGCTTTCCGGCGGCATGATCAAGCGCGCGGCGCTGGCGCGCGCGCTGGCGCTGGACCCGGACATCGTCTTTCTCGACGAGCCGACCTCGGGGCTTGATCCGATCAGCGCGGCGGAGTTCGACGAACTCGTCGTCAAGCTGCGCGACACCATGGATCTCACCGTCTACATGGTCACGCACGACCTCGACACGCTGTTCACGGCCTGCGATCACGTTGCGGTGCTCGGCAAGAAGAAAGTGCTGGTCGAAGGTACGATCGACGACATGCTGAAGAGCGAGGAGCCGTGGGTCAAATCCTATTTCCGCGGAAAACGTGCCCGGCAACTTGATCTTGCGGCGCGCGCATAGTCATAAGTGAGGCAATGGAAACAAGAGCCAACTACGTCATTGTCGGCATCTTCACTCTGGCCGCGATTGTTGCGGCCTTCGCCTTTGTCTATTGGACCGCCGCCATCGGCGACAGGGGCGAGACGGCCGTGCTGCTGGTGCGCATTCCAGGTTCGGCTTCGGGCCTCGGCCCCGGCAGCCTGGTGCTGTTCAACGGCGTCAAGGTCGGCGTGGTCAAGCGCGTCTATATCGCGCCCAACGATCCGGCGGCCGCGATCGCCAGCACCGAAATCGGCCGGACGACGCCGCTTACCAAGTCGACGCAGGCCGATATCGGCATTGCCGGCCTCAGTGGCCAGGCCAATATCGAGCTCAAGGGCGCCAACCTGAATGAGGAAAACCTTCTCGACCTGGCCGAGAAGGAGGGCAAGGACGCCGAGATCGTCGCCAATCCATCCGCGGTCACCAACCTCCTGCAGACCGCGCAGACCATCTTTACCCGCGCCGACAAGGTGCTTTCCGATCTCGAAGGGTTCACCCATGACGTGCGCGGGCCGCTGACCGATACGGTCAAGAACGTGCAGACCTTTTCCGACGCGCTGGCCAAGAATTCCGACGGCATAGACAAGTTCCTGTCCAGCGTGAGTGCGTTGTCGGACGAGTTGAAGGGTGTCTCGGGCAAGCTCGACGGCACGCTGAAGGCCGCCGAAGGCCTGCTCAACGCCGTCGACAAGGACCAGATCAAGAGCATCGTCGCCAATGTCGACACGGTCACCGGCAACCTGAAGGAAAGCTCCAAACAGTTCGATACCGTCATCAACAACGTCAACACGGCGGTCGGCTCGATCAACGACTTCGCCCAGAAGACGCAAGGCACGCTGGATAAGGTCAACGGCGTGCTCGACGGCATTGATCCGGCCGAGGTGCGCACGGCGCTGGCCAACATCCAGAAGGCCAGCGACAACGCCAATCAGGCCGCCGCCGACATTGCCAAGGTCACGAACAAATTCGCCAACCGCGCCGACGATATCGACGACACCATCAAGGACGCCAAACAGCTGGCGCAGCGGCTCAACGATGCGTCAGTGCGCGTCGACGGCATCCTGGCCAAGGTCGACAACTTGCTCGGCTCGGGCGAGGCGAACGGCGTCATGGCGGACGCCCGTGAGACGCTGAAATCGTTCAAGCAGGTCGCCGACACGCTGAATGCGCGGCTCGGTACCATCACCGACAATCTCGCCCGTTTCTCCGGCCAGGGCCTGCAGAATGTCGAGGCGCTGGTCCAGGACAGCAGGCGTTCGATCAACCGCATCGAGGAAGCGGTGACCGATCTCAGCCGCAACCCGGGGCGTATCCTGTCGGGCGGCGAGGGCGAGGTCCGGCAATATGACGGCAGGGTGCGGCGTTGACTTCGGCCTGCGCCCACCGCAAGAACATGAGCCGCAATTGCGGGTTGATCTTACGATCTGGGGACAACGGGGATCGCGTGTGACGTCGGTTTGGGTGAAGTCGGTTGGATTGACATCGGCTGCGGCGCTGCTTGCGCTTTCGCTCGCCGGCTGCGCGGCCCTCGGTGCCAAGCCGGCGCCGCTCGACACGTTCGAGTTGTCGGCGCCGTCGGTGGACGCCCATGGCCGCAGCCGTCGCCAGATCCTGATCGCCCAGCCCTCCGCGCTCAAGGCGCTGGACAGCCAGAACATTGTCATCAAGCCGGGCGACGGCTCGATCCAGTACCTCAAGGGCGCGCAATGGGCCGACCGGCTGCCGCTCATCGTGCAGGCAAGGCTGGCCGAGACCTTCCAGCGCTCCGGCAGCTTCGCCGGCGTCGGCAAGCCGGGCGAGGGGCTGGCGATCGACTACCAGATCATCGCCGAGGTCCGTTCCTTCGAAGTCCGGGTCAATGGCGGCGAGCATGCCGAGGTCGAACTGTTCGTGCGCATCCTCAACGACCGCAACGGCGAGGTGCGCGCCGCCAAGAGCTTCACCACGAGCGCGCCGGTTTCGGGAGGCGGCAACGCCGCCTACGTCAACGCTCTGGACAACGCCTTCGGCCAGGCGGCGAAGGACATTGTGCTCTGGACGGATTCGCTGATCTGACGGTCTCGCCCGGGAGGCGCCGCTCCTGGCCATCTCAAACAATCCAGCACAAATGAAAAAGGCGGGCCATGGCCCGCCTTTTTGGTGTGTACCGAAGCCGCTTACTGCAGGCGGCCGCTGGCATGGGCCAGCATGGTGTAGACCTTGCCGGTGTCCGAAGTCAGGTAGGTTTGGCCCATGATGTTGTCGCGGTCGTTGCGCGACACATCCTTGAGCAGCTTCTCGAAATCGTCGCAGTAGCGGTCGACGGCGGCGCGGAACTCGGCCTCGGCCTGGTACTTGCGGCGGATCTCGTCGAAGGTCTGCTGGCCCTTCAGCGTGTAGAGGCGCCGCGTGAACACGTCACGCTCGCCGCGCCGGTAGCGGTTCCACAGCTCGATCGAGGCGTCGTGGTCGATGGCGCGGGCGATATCGACCGACAGCGAGTTGAGCGATTCCACGACATGCAGCGGCGAGCGCTGCGCCGGAGCCGGGCGCGGCGCTTCCGCCGGAGCGGCCGGCCGGAGCTCTTCCTCGCGCGATGCGCCGGTCAGGAGATCGCGCACCCAGCCGCCTTGCGCCGTGCGGCCATTGGGATCGCGGCGCGGGGCCGTCTCGGCAGCGCGATCCAGGTCAAGCGTGCCGCGCAAGGTCGTCTCGGCCAGCGGCGCCTGAGGTGCCCGGCGCTCGGGTTGCGGCTGTGGCTGCTGTGACTGCTGCGGTGCCGGCGGGCGACGCAGCGGCTCGGCAGGACGGGCCGGCGCCTGCGGTGCGGGGCGTAGACCGCGCGGCTCGCCGGATTCGCTGCTGCCGCTGCGGCCGGATTTCGCAACGATGTCAGACAGCTCCTTGAGCGCGTTGATCTGCTCGGAGACGGCGCGGCGGATGGCCGAGGTCGACTCCTTGGCCTCTTCCGGCATCTCGATGACGCCCTTCTTGAGCTCGGCGCGCGTCAGGTCGAGCTCGCTCTTGATCGAACCGGCAGTGCGTCGCATCTCCTCGGTGGCGTCGGCAAAGCGGCGCGTCGCCGAATCGACGACCTCGGCGATGGCGGTGCGGATCTTCTCCGCCGATTCCATGGTCCGCCCCTCGGCGTTCTGCATCGTCTGGCCAACCAGGTTTTCGAACGAACGCATCACCTTTTCGAGGTCTTCCGACTTCTTGACCAGGCCGACGGCGAGATCTTCCAGCGACGACTGCCGCTCCAGCGTGTGCTCGAGGTTGCTCTGCGCCGAGCTGAGCAGAGCCGAGGCGCTGGAGAGCAAGCGGCTGTGCTCGTCGAACTTGGTGGCGATCGAGGCGACCTCGCGCAGCGTGGCCGACGACAGGTCGGTGAGCCGGGTCGTGTTCGAATCGACCAGTCGCGCCGAGCTGGCGAAGGTCTGCGCGGCCTTTTCCGTCGTTGTCGCGAAGCTCTGCGTGCTGCCGGACAGGCGTTCCTCGACATGACCGAGATTGGCCGCAGCCTGGTCGATCAGCTGACCGAGCTGGGCGCTGGAGGTGCTCATGCGGCCGATGAGGTCGGCAACGCTTTCGGCGAGCGTCGAGCGCGCGCCGTCCACCGCCGACAAGGTCTCGGCGGTACGGCTGGCGAGCGCGTTGACGAGCGCGGCGTTTTCGCTGCGCAGCTTCTCGGTCGCCCGCTCGGTGACCTCTTCCATGCTCCGCTGCAGCTCCGAGCCGCCCTGGGCGAAACGCTCGACCAGCGGCTTGGCGGTTTCGTCGAGGATCTTCGACATTTCGGCCGAGCGCGCCGCCAACATCGTGTTGAGCTCGCGGGTGTTGGCGCCGATGGTTTTGGCCGCGTCGTTGGTGCTCTGACCGATATGCTGGCCGACCGCGGTGAAGGTCTCGGCGATGACGTTGGCGCGCGAAATCAGTTGCGCCTCCGCGCCCGAGACCTGCTCGTTGAGCTTCTGACCGATCGTTTCCGTGGTGCAGGCGAGGCGGTTCTCGACGCCGGCGATCTGCTCCTCGATCCGGGCCGCTGCTGCCGCCGCATTCGACGCCAGGCGCTCGTCGGCGCCGGCCAGCGCCTGCTCGATCTCGCGGGCGTGGACGGCCAGTTCCTGACCGGTCTGACGCGCGCGGTCGGCGACCCGCTGCTCGGTGCTGGCGAAGGCCCCGACGATGGTCTCGGCATGGCCGCCGATGGTCGTGGTGCTGTCGGCGATGCGCGCGACCAGGCGCTGGTCCGCATCGTCGAAGATGCGAGCGATCTCGGACGCGCGTGACGAAAGCGCTTCCGATCCCTCGGCGATGCGCGAGATCAGATGTTGGTCGGCAGCATCGAAGATGCGGCCGAGGTCCGAGGCGCGGGCCGCGAGCGCTTCGGCCGATTCGCCGATGCGCATGCTCAGCCGCTCGTCGGCGCCTTCGAAATTGCGCAGGATGTCGCCGGCGCGCGCCGCCAGCGACTGCGCCGTTTCGACCGCGCGGGCAACCAGCTTCTGGTCCGCGGCGTCGAAGGTACCGGCGATCTCGCTGGCGCGGGCGGACAGCTGGTCGGCGGTGTCCTCGGCGCGTGCGATCAGCGCATTCGACGTGTCCTCGGCGCGCGCATGCAGGCGGCGGTCGGCGTCCTCGAAGGCGCGGGCGATGTCTTCTGCCCTGGCGAGCAGCGCGGCCGAGGTCTGTTCGGCGCGGTCGGCGATCTTGCGGTCGGCGTCGCTGAAGACAAGGCCAGCCTGCTCGTGCAGGGCGCTGGTGACCTCCATGACCTTTTCGCGCAAGGCGCCGGCGACGAAGACCGCGCTCTTCTCCAGCACGTTGCGGATGTTGTCGACGCCGGTCGACAGCGCCCGTTCCATGGTTCCGGCGCGCTCCTCGATGATGCCGGTCTGCCGGTTGAACGCCTGCTCGATCTTCTCGACGTCGGCGGCGATCGTTGCCGAAATGTCGCTGCTCCTGGCGGCCAGTTGGTCGATATGGCCGGACAGGGAGCGGTCGACATCCTTGCGGGTGTCGACGAGCTTCGCCAGATCGTCTTCCAGCGCGCGGCTCAGCATGTCGCGGCCTTCGGCCAGCTTGCCGACATGGCCGGCGATAATGTCGTCGACCTCGCTGCGGCTGGCGACGAGCTTCTGCAGGTCCGCTTCCAGCGCGCGCCTGAGGATATCGCGGCCCTCGGCGAGTTTCTCGACCTGGCCGGCGACCAGCCCGTCGATGCTGGAGCGGCTTTCGGCCAGCTTGGCAAGGTCGTCCTCAAGTGCCTTCGAAAGCGCCGAACGATCCTGCGCAAGCCTGTCGCTATGGCCCTGGAGGAGGCTGTTGACGTTCTCCAGGTCGCCTTCCAGCACCCGCGCGAACTCGGCGCGGTTGTCGGTCAGCTTCTGCGACTGGTCGGCAATGGCGTTCCTGATCGTGCTGAGATCGGCATCCAGCGCGCGCTTGAGGATATCGCGGCCTTCCGCAAGCTTCTCGACCTGGCCGGCGACCAGCCCGTCGATGCTGGAGCGGCTCTCCGCCAGCTTGGCGAGATCGACCTCCAGCGCCTTGGCCAGCGTCGAGCGGTCCTGGACCAGCCTGTTCTGGTGATCGGCCATGATGCCGTTCACATTCTGCAGATCGTCCTGGAGCGCTTGCGACAGCGTCGAGCGATCCTGGACGAGCCGGTTCGTGTGGTCGGAGATCAGGCTGTTCACATTCTGAAGATCGGCTTCCAGCGCCTTCGAAAGCTGGCTGCGCTCTTCCGCCACCCGCTCGGAATGGCCGGCGATGGCGCCCTTGATCGTGTTGATATCGGCTTCGAGCGCGCGCTTGAGGATGTCGCGGCCCTCGGCGAGCTTTTCGACCTGGCCGGCGACCAGACCGTCGATGCTGGCGCGGCCCTCCGCCAGCTTGGCGAGGTCGGCCTCCAGCGTCTGCGCCAGCAGGCTGCGGTCGTCGGCGAGCCTGACGGAATGACCCTCGACCAGGTTCCTGATGCCGGACAGGTCGCTCTCCAGCGAACGGCTGAGTTCGCCGCGGTCTTCGGCAAGCTTGGCGGAATGGGTCTCGATCAGGCTCCTGATGCCGATAATATCGGTCTCCAGCGCCTTGGCGAGCACGGAGCGGCCCTCGGCGATCTTCTCGACCTGGCCGGCGACCAGCCCGTCGATGCTGGCGCGGCTGTCGGCCAGCTTGCCGAGATCGGCTTCCAGGGCGCGCGACAGGATGTTGCGGCCCTCGGCGAGCTTCCCGACGTGGCCGGCAACCATTTCGTCAATGATCGTACGGGCTTGCACGAGCTTTCCGGAGTCGTCATTCAGGGCCTGGGCAAGCCGGTTGCGGCCTTCTTCGAGCTGCTCCAGGTGGCTGCCCAGCGACGCGTCGATCGCGGCGCGCGACTCGTTGACCTTGCGCAGGTCGTCTTCCAACGCGCGCGCGATGAGGTTGCGGCCTTCCGCCAGCTTCTGCACCTGGTCGGTCACGGCGGCGTCGATGCCGGCACGGCTTTCGGCGAACGTCGCCAGGTCGGCCTGCATGGCGGCCGCCATGCGATCGCGGCTTTCCGAAAGCTTGCGGCTGTGGTTTTCCACCGCCTCCTCGATGCCGACGCGGGCATCTGCGAGCCGCTGGATGTCGCTGTCGAAGGAACGCGAGACGACGTGGCGAGCGGCTTCCATGCGGCCGGCGAAGTCGCTGGCGCGGGCCTCGAGCATGGAGGAGGTCGACGAGACGATGTCGGCCATGTCGGCGCCGATCTGCGTCTTGCCCTGGTCGATCATCGCCGAGAGCTGGTCCTTGCTCTCTGCAAAGGTATTGGCGATTTCGCGAGCGCGCTCGACCAGCGTCTCATTGATCTGGCGGGCGCGGGCTTCGAGCGCGGCATTGAGCTTCTGCGTGCCGGTGTCGAGCGCCTCGGCGCGGGTCTGGAATTCGCTGATCAGCGCCTGGCCGCGTTCGGCCAGCGTCCGTTCGATGCCGCTGAGGCTGTTCTCGAACTCGGAACTCAGCGTGCGCGCGGCGCCGCCTAGCAGCGAAACCATGCCGCTGGTGCGGTCGTCGAGCAGGTCGGTCAGCGAGCGGGTGAGGCCGTCGGTGGTGTCGGTCAGTTTGGCGATGCGGGTGTCGAGCAGGCTGGCGAAGGCCTCGCCCGAGGTCGACAGCCGGTCGGTGATCGAATCGAGCCGGCCCTCGACCGAATCGAAGATCGACATCGAGCTTTCGTTGATGCGGTCGATCAGCGTGTCGCCGGAATTGTTGATTGTCATCGACAGCTTGGTCGACGCATTGAGGATGGAGTCGCGGATGATGTCGCTGGCGGAGCCGATTTCGTCCCGCAGCGTCTCATGCGCGCTGGCGATCGAGGCGCGCACGCGCTCGGCATGGCTGACGACCGCTTCGCGCTCGCTGCCGAGGCCATCGACCAGCGAGCGGATACGGGCCTCGTTCTCCGAATAGGAGCGCTCGATCTGGTTGACTTCGCTGTGGACAAGCGTTTCCAGCTCGACCGCGCGCGCCAGCGTGCGCTCGATGCCTTCGCCCATCGCCGCGACTTCGCGGCGCACGGCCTGGCCGATCATCATGACGCGGTCCTGGGCGAGGTTTTCCGGCTCGGCCAGGCGGAAGGCCACTTCCGTCATCGACTGCGCGGCAATGCGCATTTCCTGCGCGCGGCGCACCATGGCCGCGAAGGCCCAGAACAGGATCACGGGAATGATTGCCGCGACTGCCAGGCCGATCAGCTCGGGGCGGGCGAAAAACTGGTCGAAGGTGCGGATCTTCCAGATGCCCGAACCGAACAGAAGATTGGCCAGGCCGCCGGCGCCGGCGATCCATGCCAGCGAAATGAACGCCACAACCCAGTAGATCGTGCTCGACGCGCGGCGGTTGAGGCCATGCAGCAGGGTGCGGTAGTCCTTCTGGCGGTCGTCATTGGCCGGGGTGAAGCCGGCCGGCTGCGCGCCGTTGCGCGTTTCAACCGGACGCAACTCGGCGGGCTTCGCCGCCGGCTGCGTGTTCTGTATTGGCCTGGCATTCTGGCTCTGAACAACCACCGGTTCTTCCTTGTGGCCACGCCCTTCGCGCGCCAGTTCGTCAGCCGCGGCCGAAATCTGCGCTTCCAGATCTTCCATCGACGCCGCCATATCGAGGCCGCCGTCGCCATCTACGCTCAAATCAAGGTCGAGTGCCTTTTCGAGCTCCTTGGCCACGTCGCTGTCGAGAGTTCGTGTCGTTGGTTTCTTCGCCATGCCTTCGCTACCCTGTACTAGCTGCCGGGGGAGTTATGATTTTGAGCCGTGATTCTGGCTTGTCTTATCCCACGCAGGAGGCTGAAAATGGACCCTCGTATCGTAATGACACACAGGGGTAAAGAAAACCTGCATTCTGGGCGATACGTAAAACTTTAAATATAGGGTTAACGGAGACGTGATTTCGCGGCCTCCCTGTCAACATTTTTTCAGGTCAATCATTAACCCGTTTGCTACGGGATTCGCCTAGTTTTCCAGGCAAGTCTGAACACCAGGGAGCTGCAAATTTCATGCGCGGCGAAAGCGGCATTGCTTTTTCCATGCCCGGCGGCGACGTCTCGGGAACGGCCAGGTCACGTCCTGTGGATCTCGCCCATCTTTCGCGCCAGACGATGGGCGATCGCGCTCTCGAGCAGGAGGTGCTGGCGCTGTTCGTGCAGCAGGCGCTCGGCGTGCGCGACAAGATCCTCGAAGCCGAGGTTAAGGAGCGCTTGCTGCTGGCGCATGGGCTCAAAGGCTCGGCGCGCGGGGTGGGAGCGTTTGCAATCGCCGATTGTGCCGCCGCCATCGAAGGCCAGCCCGAAGACGCCAAGACCCTGAACCGGCTCGGCGTCCTGATCGAGGAAGTGCGCGAGTTCATCGCCGCCATCGGCCGCTAGTTCCAAAAAAACGTCACGGCGCGGCGCTTTCGCGCCGCAGTTGACTTGTCCGCCGGAGTGATTATCTCGGCTGGAACTCCCCTTCAGGTGACAAATGACCAAGCTGACCTTCATTGCCAATGACGGCACACAGTTCGACATGGATGCCGAAAACGGCTCGACCGTCATGGAGAACGCCATCCGCAACGCAGTGCCCGGAATAGAGGCCGAATGCGGCGGTGCCTGCGCCTGCGCGACCTGCCATGTCTATGTCGACGAGGCCTGGACGGCCGAGGTCGGCGAGCCGGAGGCGATGGAGGAGGACATGCTGGACTTCGCCTACGACGTCCAGCCGAATTCGCGCCTGTCCTGCCAGATCAAGGTGCGCGACGCCCTCGACGGGCTGGTCGTGCGCGTACCCGCCCGCCAGGGCTGAGTTCACGCTTCGGCTATTTTTGTCGCCGCCGCTTGGCAGCGGGCCATTGCTCATGCAGTCTCGCGCCGTTTGGCAGCGAGGCGCATTGCATGGGCGACACGATCAGGACGGACGTACTCATCGTCGGGGCAGGGCCGGTCGGCCTGTTCGCCGTGTTCGAGCTTGGCCTCTTCGACATGAAGTGCCATCTGATCGACATCCTCGACCGGCCCGGCGGCCAGTGCGCCGAACTCTATCCGGAAAAGCCGATCTACGACATTCCCGGCTGGCCGTTGATCACCGCCCAGGGCCTGGTCGACAAGCTGCTCGAGCAGATCCATCCGTTCAAGCCGGAATTCACCTACAACCGCATGGTCTCCAGCCTGGAGAAGCTGGAGGACGGCAGCTTCCGCGTCACCACCGACGAGAACGAGGTGTTCGAGGCCAAGGTGGTGGTGATCGCCGCCGGCGGCGGCTCGTTCCAGCCCAAGCGGCCGCCCATTCCGGGCATCGAAGCCTATGAAGGCAACAGCGTCTTCTATTCGGTGCGCCGTATGGAGGATTTCCGCGGCCACGACCTCGTCATCGTCGGCGGCGGCGATTCGGCGCTCGACTGGACGCTGAACCTGCAGCCGGTGGCAAAGAGCGTGACGCTGGTCCATCGCCGTCCGGAGTTCCGCGCGGCACCCGACAGCGTCAACAAGATGTATGCCATGCAGGAGATGAAGCAGCTGGATTTCCAGGTCGGCCAGGTGAGCGGCCTGAGCGGCGCCGACGGCCGGCTTTCATCCGCGACCATCAAGGGGCCGGACGGCGACATCGAGGTGCCATGCACCCGCATGCTCCCCTTCTTCGGCCTGACCATGAAGCTCGGTCCGATCGCCGAATGGGGGCTCAACCTGCATGAGAACGTGATCCCGGTCGACACCGAGAAATTCCAGACCTCGGTTCCCGGCATCTTCGCCGTTGGCGACATCAACTGGTATCCCGGCAAGCTGAAGCTGATCCTGTCGGGTTTCCACGAGGTTGCGTTGATGGCGCAGGCCGCCAAGCGCATCGTCAGCCCCGGCGAGCGCATCGTCTTCCAGTACACCACCTCGTCGACCAGCCTGCAGAAGAAGCTCGGCGTCCACGATTGAGCGTGTGCTACTCGGCCAGCACCGGAGCCGCGGTCTCGGGATGGCCGCGTAGCGCCTTCTCCGGCATCAGTCCGAGCGCGGCAAGCGCCATCAGCAGGATCGCCGCCGCGACGAGGAAGATCATCGTGAACGCTTCGGCCGAAGCGGCGACGCCAGCTGAATGCGCGCCTTCGCCGGCCAATGGCAGGCCATAGCCGAGCGCGACCGCGCCCAGGATCGCCACGCCCAGTGCGCTGCCCAAAGAGCGAAGGAAGGTGAGCACACCGGTGGCGACGCCGAGATGCGCCTGATCGACGGCATTCTGGACCGAGACGGTGGCCACCGGAAACGTCGTTCCGCTGCCGAGGCCGACACAGGTCGTCAGGATTTCAACGACGAGCAGGGAGGCATGCCCGGCGACGAAGCTGAGCGCGCCGAGGCAGACTATGGCGAAGCTCACGCCGATCATGGCGATCCGCTTGTAATGGACGAAGCGGGGTATCGTGCGCCCGCTGAACGTGGCGCCGGCGACGGTGCCGAGCATCAGCCCGAGCAGCGCAACGCCCGATTCGCTGGCCGAAAGCCCGACGATCGACTGCAGGTAGACCGGCAGATAGACCGCCAGGCCGATATTGGCGGCCTGCAGCAGGAACAAGGACAGGGTGCCGGCCAGCACGATCGGGTTGCTGAGCACCTCGAGCGAGATCAGCGGCTCGTCGGCGCGCATGAGCCGCAGCGCAAAAGCGCCCCAGATAACCGCCGAACTGGCGAGCAGCCCGAGGATTTCGCGCGACAGCCAGGGATAGGCGCTGCCGCCCCAGTTAAGCGCCAGCAGCAGCAGGGCAGTGGCCGCGATCAGCAGCGCCGCGCCGACAGCGTCGATGCGATGATGCTTTGCCGCGATCGGCAGCTTCTTCAGCGGCTTGTTGATGATCGCCATGGCCAGCAGGCCGAGCGGCAGGTTGATCCAGAAGATCAGCGACCAGTGCAGATGCTCGGCGAACGTACCGCCGAGCAGCGGGCCGGTAATGCTGGCAACGGCCCATGTGCCTGCGATCCAGGCCGCATAGCGCGCCCGCTCGCGCGGCGGCACGAGGTCACCGATCACCGTCTGGGCCAGTGCGAACAAGCCGCCGCCGCCGGCGCCCTGGATAGCGCGTCCGACGATAAGCACCAGCATGTTGGGCGCGATTGCGCTGACCAGCGATCCGGCGAGAAAGATCAGGATAGCCGCGTAGAGGGTTGGCCGGCGGCCATAGACATCGGAGATCTTGCCATAGAGCGGCGCCATCGCCGTTGCGGTGAGCAGATAGGCGGTGACAATCCAAGGCAGATATTCGGCATGGCCGAGCAGACGCGCCATCGTCGGCATGGCCGGGGAGACGATGGTCTGGTCGAGCGCCGCCAGCAGCATCGACAACAGCACGCCGCCGATGATGGCGTTCTTCTCGCTCTCCGTCAGCGGCGACGTCGCTGCAATTGTCGCCGGCTTGTCGACAGCCTGATCCATGGTCTCGTTCTCTCGTGGGCTTGCGCGCGCCTCTGAGGGAGGCGGCCGGCTCGGCCGGTGCGACGACGCAGCCGCGTCGATTGGTTGTCGTGCCTTTCAGGTTCCGCCTTTGCGAACCTGACATATGTCGTTCCATATAGGCCGATTTCGACGGGGGCTCGAAAGTTTTTGCCGCCTGGCACTACGCTTCGGCGAATTTGGCTTGCGCCATGGGCGCCCTGGTGCCGGCGAAATCAGGCGGGCGGCAGCTGGCCGGTCTCGATGCGCTCGAGCCGGTAGCGCAGCAGCCGCAGGATGCGGCTTTCGAAGTTGACGCTCTCGACGCGGTCGAACCGCACCTGGTCCTGGTCGTGCCTGGCGAGCTCGGCCGCGGTGATCTGCGCGGCTCTCGCCTTGACTTCGGCGCAGGTCTTTTGCGGATAGCTCGCCTTCAGCGCGTCCTCCAGCTGCCTGGCGTGGTTCTTGGCGATCTCGACATGGCGTTCCTCGTGCCGCTTGATGTCGGCCGACAGCGTGTTCCAGAACAGCTTCACGTCGGCATCGGCCTTGCGCGAACTGCGCCATTCCGGAAGAATCACCTTGACCTTTACAGTCACAATGGCGTCGGCGACCCGGCAGGAACCCGGGCTTTCCGCATAGCTGACGCGGGTGGTGAACGCCATCTGCGTCGCGCCCGGGTGCCGCGAGCCGGTGCTCTTCACCTGCGGGCCGTGCTTGGAAAGCTGGGTCTCGATGTCGTCCAGCGTGCGGCCGCCAATTGCGAAGTAGCTGTAGGTCTTGACCAGATTGGCCGCGCCGGCGGGCAGGGCGGTCAGCGCGAGAACCAGGGCGCAGGTAAGCGAACGTTTCATCATGTTGCCTCTTCGGCCACCTTGCTTTACGGCCGCTCTCGGCGCAACGGATTTGATTTCCAGCGGATCATAAGATGGTTGACGGACAATGACGACGAGGCGATGGCAGCTGGCGCATGGACGCCATCTCGACCTTGGCGGCAAGGCCGTCGTGGTCGGCATCCTCAACGTCACACCGGACAGTTTTTCCGATGGCGGGCTGTTCGCCGCGCGCGACACCGCGCTCGCCCAGGCGCGCCGCATGGTTGAGGAGGGCGCAGCCGTCATCGATGTCGGTGGCGAATCGACCAGGCCAGGCGCCTCCGCCGTGACCGGCGAGGAAGAGCAGGCGCGTGTCCTGCCGGTCATCGAGGCGCTCGCCGGTTCCGGCGAGGCGCTGATCTCGGTCGACACCTATCGCGAGGACACCGCGCGCCTGGCCGTCGCCGCCGGCGCGCATATCGTCAACGATGTCTGGGGCCTGCAGCGCGAGCCGGGCATTGCCCGCGTCGCCGCCGAAACCGGCGCCGGCCTCGTCATCATGCACACCGGTCGTGGCAGGCAGAAGCTGCCTGACGTCATCGACGACCAGCTTTTCTTTCTCCGCAAGTCGCTGGAGATCGCGCGGGCCAGCGGCGTCGCCGATGATCAGATCGTGCTCGACCCCGGCTTCGGCTTCGCCAAGGAAACGGCCGAGGAGAACCTCGACCTGATGGCGCGGTTTACCGAGCTTCAGGCGCTCGGCCACCCATTGATGGCCGGAACTTCGCGAAAGCGCTTCATCGGCGCCGTGACCGGGCGGGATGCCGCCGAGCGCGGCGCCGGAACGGCAGCCACCAGCGTCATTTTGAGATTGAAAGGCGCGCATCTATTTCGCGTCCACGATGTCGCAATCAACGTGGATGCGCTGGCGCTGGCCGATGCTATGCTGGCGCGTGAAACCGACCCGTCCGGACGCTGAGCCATGTATGTCATCCGCATGAAGAACTGCGCCTTCTTTGCCCGGCACGGCGTGCTGGACGAGGAGGAGACGCTCGGCCAGCGTTTTTATGTCGACGCGGCGCTGACCGTCGAGCCGGGCCGGGCGCTCGTCGAGGATTCGATCGAGGACACCGTCAACTATGGCGTCGCCTTCACGGTGATCGAGAAGATCGTCACCGGGCACCGGCGTTTCCTGATCGAGGCGCTTGCGCTGGAAGTGGCCAAGGCGCTGACGGCGCGGTTTCCGCAGATCAAGAGGGCCGAGATCACCGTGCGCAAGCCCAACGCGCCGGTGCCCGGCGTGCTCGACCATGTCGAGGTGACCGTTGTCTGGCCCGAATAACACGGTCTACCTCAGCCTTGGCGGCAATCTCGGCGATCCCGCCAAGTCGATGGCGGCCGCGCTGCGCCTTCTGGATGGAGACGACAAGACCAGTGTCGTCGCGGTCTCCTCGCTCTACCGCACGCCGCCCTGGGGCAAGCTCGACCAGCCCGATTTCCTCAATGCCGCAGCTACGATCGCGACCGGGCTTGCGCCGCGCGAACTGCTCGATCTTTGCCTCGATGCGGAGCGTCGGCTGAAGCGGGTGCGCGAGGAGCGCTGGGGGCCGCGGCTGATCGATATCGACATTTTGGTGTTCGGCGACCGCATCATCCACGAGACCGGTCTGGAAGTGCCGCATCCGCGCATGCTGGAGCGTGCTTTCGTGCTCGCGCCCCTGGCCGAGATCGCGCCGGAGCTTGCCATCGGCGGCAAGAGCGTGTCGGAACGCCTCGGCGCGGTCGATGCGTCCGGTATCGAGCGCCTGCCGTCGGGTCGGGATTGGTGGCTGGCTTAGGAACTGCCGACCGACGCCTGCAATCCGGCTGAAATCAGCCGGAAAATCCGCCGCCGTCGAGGAAGGCCTGTTCCTCCGGCGTCGTCTCGCGGCCGAGCATCCGGTTGCGGTGCGGGAAGCGGCCGAAGCGCTGGATGATGTCGCGGTGCTCGACCGCATATTTCAGGTAGGCCTGGGCGCTGGTGGAGGTGAGCTCCACCGACCGCGCCTGGTCGACAAGCAGCTCCGAATGCTCGAACGGCAGATAGAGGAAGAAGCGAATATCTTCTTCCAGCGCCAGGTCATGGCCGGCGGCGATGGCCTTGCCGGCGAAATGGCGCGCCAGCGGGTCGGTTGCATACATATGGCCGGTGCCGCGAAAGCAGTTGCGCGGAAACTGATCGAGCAGGACCATCAGCGCCAGCGAACCTTCGGCGTGTTCGCACCAGTCGTCGCATTCGCGCCGCGCGGCGGCGTGGTGCAGGTCGAGGAAACGGGATCGGAAATCCGCGTCGAAGGCATCGTTCTTCTCGAACCAGGCGTCCTCGCCGGCCTCACGCCAGAATGCGGTGACGGTGAGCGCGCGTTTGTCCAGTTCAGCCATCTATTCCTCCGCAGGCTCGGATTTGCTCAGCACGCCGGCGGTCTCCTCGTTGAGCGCCTGGCCGGTGCGGCGCGGCGGCGTCAGCGGCGTCGGGATCGGCGTGCCGATATTGCCCTTCAGGAAGCGCTGGCCGGCGCGCACGCCTTCGGCCAGTTGCATCTCGAAGCGGGCGGTGTCGCGACGGCGGACATCCTCGATCACCTCGGCGACGTCTTCCGGGTCGACGCCCAGCGCTTCGAGCGCCGAGCCGCCGAAGACCAATGCCGATTCGAAGGTCTCGCGCAGCTGGTAGTCGACGCCGGCGCGGATGAGCTGCAAGGCAGTGCCGCGGTCGAAGGCGCGCGCCAGGATCGTCACCAGCGGGAATTCGGCCTTGATCAACTGCGCGATGCGCACCGCGGCTTCCGGCTTGTCGACGCAGATCAGGACTGCGCGCGCCCGCCCGGCGCCGGCTGCGTGCAGGATATCCAGCCGCGTGCCGTCGCCGTAATAGACCTTGAAGCCGAAATCGGCCGCCGCCTGGATCATCTCGACCTCGTTGTCGATGATCGACACATCGATGCCGCGCAGCAGCAGCGGCTGGGAGGCGATCTGGCCGAAGCGGCCGAAGCCGATAATGAGCACGCTGCCGGAAAGGCCTTCGGCGACGTCGACGCCGTCGAGCGATTGCTCGTCGCGCGGCGTCACATAGCGCAGCGCGATGATGGCGAGCGGCGTCAGCACCATGGAGATGATGACGATCGCCGTCAGCGTCGCGTTGGCCTGGCCGTCGATGATGCCGACCGCCGCCGCCGCCGAATAGAGCACGAAAGCGAATTCGCCGCCTTGCGCCATGAACACGGCGCGTTCCAGCGCCTCGCGATGACCGGTCTTCAGCATGCGGGCGACGACGTAGATGCCGAGCGCCTTCATCACCATGTAGGCGACGACATAGATGGCGACCAGCCGCCAGTTCGCGGCCACGACGTGCAGGTCGAGCGACATGCCGACGGCGAGGAAGAACAGGCCGAGCAGGATGCCGCGGAAGGGTTCGATGTCGGCCTCGAGCTGATGGCGGAAGGTCGATTCGGAAAGCAGCACGCCGGCGAGGAAAGCGCCCATCGCCATCGACAGGCCCGAAAGCTGCATGGCGAGCGCCGATCCCAGAACCACCAGCAGCGCCGCTGCCGTCATCACCTCGCGGGCGCGGGCCTCGGCCAGGATGCGGAAGAACGGATTGAGCAGATAGCGCCCGGCCACCACCAGGCCAACGATCGCGGCAAGGCCGATGCCGACCTCGGTCAGTCGCTGCGACAGGCGGGTCTCGGCGCCGCCCGGCGCCAGGAAGGCGATCAGCGCCAGCAACGGCACGATCGCCAGGTCCTCCAGCAGCAGGATCGAGACGATTCGCTGGCCCTTGGGCGTGGCGATCTCGCCGCGCTCCTCCAGCAATTGCATGACGATCGCCGTCGAGGTCAGGACGAAGCCGGCGCCGGCGACGAAGGACTGCGCGATCGGAAAGCCGCCGGCGAGCCCGACGCTGGTGAGCAGCGCCGCGCAGACGCCGACCTGCAGCGCGCCGAGGCCGAAGATCTCGCGGCGCAGGCCCCAAAGTCGCGACGGCTGCATCTCCAGCCCTATGATGAACAGGAACATGACGACGCCGAGTTCGGCGACGTGGAGGATGGCTTCCGATTCGGAGAAGATTCCGAGGCCAAACGGGCCGATGACGACGCCGGCGGCGAGATAGCCGAGGATGGAACCGAGCCCCATGCGCTTGAAGATCGGGACCGCGACCACGCCGGCCGCGAGCAGCGCCACCACCTGGATAAGATCGCTGCCCGATGCTTCTGCCGCCATGCCTCTTGTCCCTGTGTTCAGCAGCACTCCTTGCATGCAGTTGGAGCCAGAGGCAAGGGTGGGAAACCTACCAGGACGGGCAGGTGCCGTTGACGCGATTCCTCTGGTGGAACAATGGTCTCCGCTTGCCTGTCGGACGATCGGCATCTATATCTGGTAAATGCTTGACCATTCGTCCCGCCCGTCTTCGCCGACGCATATTCCGATGGATGCGCTCAGCGAAGTTCTGCAGGACTTTCGCTTGAGTGGCGTCAACTACGGCCGTTGCGAGCTCCGGCATCCGTGGAGCATAGACTTTCCGAAACAACAGCTGCTGCGGTTTCATTTTGTCGGCCAGGGTCCATGCTGGATTCACACCGAAGCGCAGGGCTGGCAGGAGTTGCGCAATGGCGATCTGGTCCTGCTGCCGCAAGGCATCGCCCACCGGCTGGCGAGCGCGCCGGACGTTGAAGGCGGCTCGCTCGAAGGTTGCCAGGTAATCAAGCTGGGCGGCAATGTCTGCGAAGTGGTTCGGCAGGGAACGGGCGCGACGAGCACTCTTTTCTGCGGCTCCATGGCCTTGGGCTCCTGTGCGCTCAACCCATTGATTACGTTGATGCCGCCTGTCATCAAGGGTTGCGACGTGGCTGGGAATGACCCTGTCGTCGGTCCTCTGCTGGCGGCCATGACGGTGGAGGCCGCGCAACCGCAGATGGGCAGCGCCACGATCCTGTCGCGTATGGCGGACTTGCTAACGGCCCGGCTCATCCGCTGCTGGGTCAATTGCAACGGCGCGTCGACCACCGGTTGGCTCGCAGCCATCCGCGACCCGCATATCGGCCGCGCTCTGGCAGCCATGCACCGCGACCCCGGCCATAACTGGACGCTGGGAAGCTTGGCGAGCGTGGCAGGCCAATCGCGCTCGATTTTCGCCGAGCGCTTCAGCGCTGTCCTGGGGGAAGGCGCCGCACACTATCTCGCCCGCATGCGTATGCAGCTTGCCCGCGAATTGCTGGGCCAGAACGGCTTGTCGGTTGCCGAAGTCGCTACCCGTTTGGGCTACGATTCCGAGGCATCCTTCGCTCGCGCGTTCAAACGCATCACCAATGTTTCGCCGGGCGTTGTGCGTCGCACAAATCCCGGACGAATAGATATGAATTTCGGATTCTAAGGTACATATCATCCGGGCGGACTTGCCTATCTAAGATCTCCAATTTTTGGAGATTCTTCCGTGACTGACACAACATTACAGCTTGAAGACGCAGCGATCGGCCTTGATGCCGATGCGCCAACCGCGTGGGGCGCAGCCACCTGGTTCGCGGTCATTTCACTGGCGGCCACCAGCTTTGCCCTGGTGTCCGCCGAATTCCTGCCGGCCGGTCTATTGACGCCGATGGCGCGCGATCTCGGCATCAGCGAGGGAACGGCCGGACAGGTCGTCACCGCCACCGCTTCGGTCGGCGCCGTGACGGCCATGCTGAGCAATGTTCTCATCGGCCGATTGAACCGCAAGACGGTGCTGATTGGCCTCATGGCCCTGGCGGTCGCTTCCAATATTCTTGCGGCGCTGGCGCCCAATTTCTGGCTGCTGTTGCTTGGCAGAGCCGGGCTCGGCATCGCGCTCAGCGCGTTCTGGGCGCTTTCGGTTGCCGTCGTGGCAAGGCTGGTTGGCGCCAACGCGACAGGTCGAGGCATGGCCATCGTCACTCTTGGCGTCTCGCTCGCCACCATTGCCGCACCCTCGATGGGAGCGCTGATCAGCGACTGGCTGGGATGGCGCAGCGCCATGGCGATGACAGCGGGGCTGGCGCTGGTTGCCATGCTGCTGCAGTTTCTCAGCCTGCCGACCTTGCCTGCAAGTGCAAGCAATAGCCTTGCCGACGTATTTCGGCTGACACGGCGGCGTGGCATTCAACTCGGCATGCTTGCCATTGTCTTGCTCATGACCGGGCATTTCGCCGGCTCAGTCTATGTGCGCCCCTTCCTCGAACACGTGACGCTGCTTGCGACCGGGCCGATAGCGCTCGCGCTGCTTGGATTTGGCATCGCCGCAGTGGTCGGAAACATTGCCGGCGGCCGCTTGGCCGATGCCAATATCCGCACGGCGCTCGTGATCACCGCTGCGTTGATGGCGTTTGCGGCGCTAGCATTGGTGCTTTGGGGTGTGCACATCGGCGCTGCCTTCGGCTTCGTTACGCTTTGGGGCTTGGCGTTCGGCATGGGGCCGGTGGTGCTGCCGACTAATCTGTCGCGTGCGGCACCTGACGCGCTGGAAGCGGCGGGCAGCCTGATGGTCGTCTCTTTCCAGGTCGCCATCACCATTGGCGCGGTTGTCGGTGGCTATGTCGTGGACAATTACGGCGCTACGGCGCCCCTGACGCTTACTGCCATCCTTGCCGCATCGACGGCTCTGCTGGCGCTGCTACAGCCTCGCAGCTGAACCCTGCGTCGACCATCGCGGCGGCCAGGCTCCGGGCCGCCGCGATGTTGCAGCCGCGTTACACAAGTTTACGTGATGCACGCGTTGCGTGTTGCCACAATCGACGGCTAAGGGACGCTCGGCTTCGGCCATTGGGAAGGAGCGACCACCGCTGCCTTTTTTGAGGAGATGACTGACATGAAGAAGTTTTTGCTCGTCGCCGTGGGTGTTGCGGCGCTTGCCGGTTCGGCCTGTTCGAAGGCGCCTGAGTGCACCGCCGAAATGGCGACCAAGAAGGCGCAGGACATGACTGCCGCGCTGCAGGAAGCGATCACCAAGGATCCGTCCAAGGCAGCCGACCTGTCGGCCAAGGTCCAGGCTGTCACGGACAAGTACAAGGACGCCTCGACTTTGGCCGAGGCCTGCAAGGCCTATGACGAAGTGACGGCCGCCATCAAGGGCTGAGCGTCCGAAAATGAACAAGGCGGTGGCTTGAGGCCGCCGCCTTTTTTTGTTGCAGGTTGTGGATCTCAGTTCGGCGCGATCGAGCCGACTTCGACGGTGTCTACCCGCTTCAGGCTCATGCCGATCACTGGCACCAGCTGTTTGTTGACGCGCACGGCGACCGTCACCGTCATCGAATTGTCGTCGGGGATGCGCGCCTGCATGACGCCGTTCAATTGATTGCGGTTGATGGTGAAGACGACCTTCTGGGCGTCGACGACATTGCCGCCGATGATATCGAGCCCGTTGCCGGACGATCCACCCATGAAGTTGCCCTTGTAGTCGCGACCCTTGCGTTCGACGGTGGCGGACATCTTCTGCGTGAACACGCCGACGCGGCAATCGCCGTCGAGCGTCATGCCGGTCTTGCCGTCGGGCGTCGTGCCATTGAAATTGCAGGTGAATTTCGTGCCCTTGTACTTGCCGGCAACGATTTCGCCCGGGCCGACCCACTTGCCCTCGACCGACCGGAAGAACTGCTTGTCGGGTTCGGCTCCAAGCGCTTTTCCGGCAAGGGCCAAAGGTGCCACAACCGCGACCGCAAGAGGCAGGACGCTGTACAGATTTACTCTTTTCATAGACGACACCCGGCAGCAAGAACGCTGTTTGCTAGACGTGTCAGACCATGAACAAGATTGGTTAATGCTTCGTCACTTGGCGGCGCCGATTACTTGCCGGGGGCCGAAGTTTCGCCATCTTTCCTGGCCGCGAACGATGTCAGCGCGGAGAGGAAATCGCTCAGTCCAGGCCGCCTCGCGGCGATGAAGGGCAGGGGCCGCGCCGTTTCCATCGCCGCTATGCCGATTCGTGCCGTCATCATGCCGTTGACGACCCCCTCGCCAAGTTTCGCCGAAAGCCTCGCGGCAAGCCCGTGGCCGACGATCTGCTGCACGAAACTGTCGCCGACGGCGATCGAGCCGGTCACCGCCAGGTGCGCAAGGACGTTGCGCGCCAGCCGGAAGAAGCCAAGCGTGCCCGGCCGGCCGCCATAGAGCTCCGACAGGCGGCGGATGAGTCGCCCGGCCTCGAACACGACGTAGGCGACATCGACGAGGGCGCGCGGGCTGACCGCGGTCACCAGCGAAACGCGCTTTGCCGCTTCGAGGATCATCGCCCTGGCGCGGACATCGAGCGGGCCGAGGATCTCGGTCTCGGCGAGCCGCACCAGATTGCCGCCGTCGATGATCTCGCCGCGCAGTTTGGCGAGCGCGCGCCTGCCGGCCGCGGTCTCCGGCTTGGCGGCGACGAAGGCTGAAAGCTCGTCGACGACGGACCGCGCCGCCTTCGGGTCGTCGCGGGCGACCGCGTCAAGCGCCCGCCGCTGCAGTTTTTCGACCTCGGCCAGGCGGGCAATCGCCAGGAATTCGCGCACCAGGATGACTACCAGCGCCAGCACCGCGATCGCCGCCATGCCGGCGGCCAGCCAGCCCAGCCATTCGGCGCGTTCGAACAGGTCGCGGATGAGCTGGTCCGTCCAAAGGCCGACCGCCAGCGAAACCAGCACGCCCACGGCGCCGAAGAACAGGCGGGCGAGCAGGGAACGCTTGCGCGGCGCGGTGGCCGGCGGCGGCTCGGCGGCAACGATGTCGGGCTCGTCGAAGACGTCGATCTCGGATGGAATGACGACTGCCACGTCGGCCTTTGCCGCGCGTGGCCGGCGCGCCGGCTCAGCCTCGACGGGCCGCGGCTTCGGCGTCTCCCGGCTCGGCTCCGGCTCGATGCGGAATGCAGCGGGTTTGCGGGGCGCGCTCATGCCAGGTGGTCTCCAATCAGGAACTGCAGCGCCCGGTCGAGCCGGATATGCGGCAGCGACAGCGTAACACCTTCGGCCGTGCGTTCGAGCTTTGGCGGGCGGAACCGCACGAAGCGGATCGCCGGGTCGCCGCCATCCGGCGACGTTACGGAGGGATCGAAAACCGTGTCAACTTTGTCAGGCAAGTCGCCGGGAAATATGGCTGTTTCGGTCTTGCCGTCGAACGTATCGCCATTGATCCGCTCGCCCTTCAGCGGCGTGCCGATGATAACGGGCAGGGTTTCGCGGCCCTGCTTGACCGTGCCTTCGCGGGTGGCGCGCACGGCCGCCAGGGCGACCACGTCGACATCGGCTCCGGTGAAGTTCGCCCGTGCCACCGCGCGGTCGGCAAGCCGGCGCACGATCGCCTGCAACCGGTCATGGCTTTCATGATGCAGGTGATCGGCCTTGGTCGCCGCCACCAGGATGCGGTCGATGCGCCGTGAAAACAGGTCGGTGAGGAAATTGCCGCGACCGGGGCGGAAACAGGCGAGGATTTCGGTGACGGCACGCTCCAGGTCGGCCATCGCGGCCGGGCCCGCGTTCAGCGCCTGCATGGCGTCGATCAGCACGATCTGGCGGTCGAGCCGCGTTATGTGCTCGCGGAAGAACGGTTTCACCACATGCGTCTTGTAGGCCTCGTAGCGCCGCTCCATCATCGCCTGCAGCGAACCGGGGCGGGGCCGCCGCTCGGCCAGTGCCGGCAACGGCGCGAAGGTCAGCGCGGGCGAGCCGTCGAGGTCGCCGGGCATCAGGAAACGGCCGGGCGGCAAGGTCGACAGCGCGCGCTCGTCGAGCTTGCACGCCTTGAGATAGGCCGAAAAGGCCTCGGCAAGCCGGCGCGCCGTCATCTCGTCGGCATCGGCGTTGGGATCGATCGTGGCAGCGAGCGTTCGCCAGCCTTCGGAAAGATCGGTGCGCACCGGCAGCGCCGCCATCTCCATCGCCTCGCGCGAGAAATCGGCGAAGGATTTGCCGAGCAGCGGCAGGTCGAGCAGCCATTCGCCCGGGTAGTCGACGATGTCGAGCGACAATTTTCCAGCCGAAAACATACGGTTCCAGCCGGAAGCTGATTCGTATTCGATGGTCAGCCGCAGCTCGGAGATGGCGCGCGTCGAGTCCGGCCAGACACGGTCGTTGACCAGCGCCGCGACATGATCCTCGTACTGGAAGCGGGGAACGGCGTCGTCGGGCTGCTCCTCGAGGAAGGCGCGTGCGATGCGCCCCGATTTCTGCGCCTCGAACAGCGGCAGGCGGCCGCCATGGATCAGGTTGTGGACAAGCGCGGAGATGAACACCGTCTTGCCGGCGCGGGAAAGGCCGGTGACGCCCAACCTGAGCGACGGCGCAAAGAGCCCGGCGGCGCGCCCTGAAAGCGTGTCGAGAGCGATCTTCGCCTCGTCGGTGAAAGTGGTCAGCGATGATGCCAAAACATGCTCTCTGAGGGCCCGTCGGTTCCCGATATAGGCACTCAGGCTGCGGTTTGGAATGGCGCTGCCAATTTGGGTCTCAGAGGTCGGCCGGTGTCAAAAAGGCCTCGAGATAGCCGCTGCCCTGCTCGGCATGGGCAAGACTGCCGGGGAAGCGGACGACTGCGAGGCCAGATGTCGGGAAACCATGGTTCATTATGCCACGCGCGGCCTCCTCGCCGTCGCCCGAGACCGCCATGGCGAGATCCTCCGTCATCGGATTGTGGCCGATGACCAGCAGCGAGCCCACCCCGCCATTGTCGCGGATGATGCCGAGATAGCCGGCGGCGTCCTCGCTGTAGAGGGTGTCGAAGAACAGCACCCGGCCGGTATCGGTCTGGCCGGCCAGTCCCTCCAGGGTCTGGCGGGCCCGTTTTGCGTTGGAGCAAAGGGTCAGGTCGGGCACGTAGTTGCGGCTGCGCATGGCTGCCCCGATCGCCTCGGCATCGGCGATGCCGGAGGCATCGAGCGGACGGTCGAAGTCGCGAACGCCGGGCAGCGCCCATCCGGCCTTGGCATGTCTCAACAGGTAGAGTTTGCTCACCGCTCCCCCAAAATGCCTGGTTGGCACAATGGGATTAGCCACGAGAAAGCCATGGCGCACAATGGCCAATAGCCTTCAACCACAACGAATCATGGATGAATTCGATTTCCGCTCGCAAGCATAACGATATCATGGACAGCTGTGGGTCCGATATTACATTTGCGTGAAACGGTCGCCGATTGCGCTTGTGCACGCTTCTCTGCGCGAATATATAGGCGCCAAATTTGGGGTTGTTGGGTGAGTCGAATGAACGACATCGTTACCGCCGATTACGTACCCTCTGAAGACGAGCCGTTCATGAACGAACGGCAGAAATCTTACTTTCGAATGAAGCTCGTCGCCTGGAAGAACGACATTTTGCGCGAAGCGCGCGAAACCCTCGAAGTCCTGCAGCAAGAAAACGCCAACCATCCCGACCTCGCCGACCGCGCCTCCTCGGAAACCGACCGAGCCATTGAACTCCGCGCCCGCGATCGTCAGCGCAAGCTCATCTCGAAAATCGATTCCGCGCTCCAGCGCATCGACGAAGGCACTTACGGCTATTGCGAGGAGACTGGCGAGCCGATTGCTCTGAAGCGGCTCGATGCGCGTCCGATCGCGACACTGTCGATCGAGGCGCAGGAGCGCCACGAGCGCCGGGAGAAGGTCTATCGCGACGACTGACGCGCTGGGATAATCACCCAGGGGTTTAGAAAATGGCCGGGCGACCGGCCATTTTTGTGCCCGCGTGGCGTTGCATCCTCGGTTGCGCAAGCGATGTCGCCGGATTTCGGCCTTGCTGGGGCAGGCAAATCCAGGAACAGGCGTGAAACGGCTTTCCGTCCGGAATCGTGTCGAAACAAGCAGATGGCGCGTTCTGCGTCTTCGCGAAACGACGCGCTTCTAGCGCTTCTGGCTGGCGAGTTCGCCGAGCAGCTTCGTCATTTCATCGTCGAGCGACGGCGGCGCCTTGGCTGCCGGTTTGCTCGCATGCGATTCATCGAGCGAAACCTCGAGCTCCTGAATCAGCGTATCGTCGATGGAGGTTGGCTTCGCCGGCGGTGGGGCATGCCGGACGGCATTGGTGTTCGCCGATCCATAGGCTGGCAGCGGCGTGATGTTGCTCGCCTGGTAGCTCGGAGCGGCTGGCTTCGGCGCCGGTGACGGCGCGGCTTGGCGCGGGCGGGCGGGCGGCGGCGTGGCGCTCACCGGCTGCGGCGCGGGCGGCGCCTGCCTCACAGGCACGGGGGCCGGCTGGGCGGGGCGCGGCCGCGGCGCCTGGGCCTGCTGCTGGCCGCCGTCTCCGGTCAGCGCCGGGCGGCGCGGCGCCGCCAGCCTGATATCGCGCTCGACGACGACGTCGGTCGGCCCGCCGATCAGGATGAGATGTTCGATGTCGTCGCGGCGCACCAGCACCAGCCGGCGGTGGCTGTCGACGGCGGTTGCATCCATGACGGCCAGCCTGGTCTTGCGGTTGCGGCCGCCGGCGACGAATGTCCCGAAGGTCAGGCTGCGCACCACCTTGATGATGAGGAGAACGACCACGAGCAGGACGAGCGCGGCAAACGTCCACAGGATTGCGGCGACATAACCAGGACCCGCCACGCTATCCAGCCACTGCAGCATCGGTGCACCGCCCTTTTTTGAGGTGACGCGACACTAGACCGTGCGGACCGGCCGCCGCAAGTTGGCATCACGCTTCGTGAACAGTTTGAAACACGAATCCACGGCCTGGCGCCATTTTTATCTGACATTTGCCACCGGGGCCTTTTCCGCTACAGGAGAATGTGATTCAACCGGCCGTCCGCGGGGTGTCGGGCACCGGAATCACGAGCAGGGGGCACATGGCCAAGGAAACGCGCGGCGATTTCTATCCGGTACCGATCGTCGACCAGAATACGCGTCCGGGTGCCGTGACCCGGCTTATCATATTCATCGTTGTCCTGACCGGCGCGGCGATCGTTTTCGGGCTTTTCCGCGAGCGCCTTGGCGATCCCTTCCTGCTCGGCATGCTCGGCGTGCTGGCGATGATCGGCGTCGGGTTCCTGTTTGCTACTGCCATCGGCTTCGTTCAGGTCGCGCCGCGTTCGACCAGCGACGAACTTTCGAAAGCCTTCGTCGATTCGATGTCGCAAGGCCTGCTGGTCACAGACACCAAGGGCCGCATCGTCTACGCCAACCGGGCCTACGCCGACATGACGGGCGCTTCGTCGGCGGCCGACCTCAAGACGGTCGAGGGGCTGCTGTCGGACGTTCCCGAAGCCTCGATGACCATCTACCGACTGGCGTCCGGCCTGCGCGACGGCCAGGCGGGCGACGGCGAGTTCAGGCTTGCGCAGTCCATCCGCCCCGGGGCGGAGCCCGGCGCGCACTGGTACCGCACCCGCGCTCGCGCCTTCAATGTGCCCGGCCAGCGGTTGCCGATGCTTGCCTGGCAGCTTGCCGACATCTCGCAGGAACGGGCCGAGCAGGAGCGCTTCTTCCTCGACCTGCAAAAGGCGATCGACCATCTCGACCATGCGCCGGCCGGTTTCTTTTCCGCCGACCAGGAAGGCCGCGTCACCTACATCAACGCCACGCTCGCCGAATGGCTCGGCATCGATCTGGCAAGCTTCACGCCGGGCGCCGTCTCGCTGCCCGAGATCGTTGCCGGCGACGGCATGGCGCTGGTCCGCTCGGTCAAGGCCGACCCCGGCACCACGCGCAATGCCGTTATCGACCTCGACCTGACGACGATGACCGGCGAGGCGCTGCCGGTACGCTTCATGCACCGCGTCTCGGCGAGCCGCGAGGGCGTCAGCGGTCCGACCCGCACCATCGTGCTCAACCGCACCCAGGGCGAGGATGCCTCCGCCGATCTTCGCGCCTCGGAAGTCCGCTTCACCCGCTTCTTCAATTCGACGCCGATGGCGATCGCCGGCGTCGACGCCAGCGGCCGCATCCTGCGCACCAACGCGCCGTTCCTGTCGCTGTTTTCCTCGGTCGTCGATCGCGACGCTGTCGACCGCCGCGTGCGGCTCGATACCGTCATCCACGAGCGCGACCGGGCGGCGTTCGCCGAGGCCTTCGAGAAGGCCAGGCAACGGCAGGCCGACATCGAGCCGATCGACACGCTGTTGCCCGGCAACGAGGAGCGGCACATCCGCTTTTACGTCAATGCGGTCGCCGAGGGCACCGGCGGCGAGGGCGCCGAGGAATCGGCCATCGTCTATGCCGTCGACACCACCGAGCAGAAGGCGCTCGAGGGCCAGATGGCGCAGAGCCAGAAGATGCAGGCGGTCGGCCAGCTCGCCGGCGGCATTGCGCACGACTTCAACAATGTGCTGACCGCCATCATCATGGCGTCGGACCTGCTGCTGACCAACCACCGTCCGTCGGATCCGTCCTTCCCCGACATCATGAACATCAAGCAGAACGCCAACCGGGCGGCTTCGCTGGTCAGGCAGCTTCTCGCCTTCTCGCGCAAGCAGACCCTGCGGCCGGAAGTGCTGAACCTCACCGATGTCCTGGCCGACCTCAGGATGCTGCTCGCCCGCCTGGTCGGCAACGACATCAAGCTGAAGATCGACCACGGCCGCGATCTCTGGCCGGTCAAGGTCGATATCGGGCAGTTCGAGCAGGTGGTGGTGAACCTCGCCGTCAACGCGCGCGACGCGATGCCGGCGGGCGGCGACCTCGCGGTGCGCACCCGCAACGTCACGGCCGAGGAATGCAAGAGCTTCTCCTACCGAGAGCTCACCCCGGCCGATTACGTCGTGGTCGAGATCGAGGACACCGGCACCGGCATCGCGCCTGACGTGCTGAAAAAGATATTCGAACCCTTCTTCACCACCAAGGAGGTCGGCAAGGGCACCGGGCTCGGCCTGTCGATGGTCTATGGCATCATCAAGCAGACGGGCGGCTTCATCTTCTGCGATTCGGAAGTCGGCAAGGGTTCGGTGTTCCGCATCTTCCTGCCGCGCCACATCGCGGAGGCGAGGCCGGCAAGCGAGCCGGGCGAGGTGCCGGCGGCGCCGGTGAAGCCGGCGGAAGCCGCCAAGGACCTGTCCGGCTCGGCCACCGTGCTACTCGTCGAGGACGAGGATGCAGTGCGCATGGGCGGCGTGCGGGCGCTGACCTCGCGCGGCTATACCGTCCACGAGGCGTCCTCCGGCGTCGAGGCGCTGGAAGTGTTCGAGGCGCTCGGCGGCAAGGTCGACATAGTCGTCTCCGACGTCGTGATGCCGGAGATGGACGGGCCGACGCTGCTCGGCGAACTGCGCAAGCGGCAGCCGGACATCAAGTTCGTCTTCGTTTCGGGCTACGCAGAGGACGCCTTTGCCAGGAATCTGCCGGCTGAGGCCCATTTCGGCTTCCTGCCGAAGCCGTTTTCGCTCAAGCAGCTGGCGACCATCGTCAAGGACGTGTTGGAATCCTGAACGACGACGCGCATCAAAACGGCGGACTGAATGTGATCAAGCGCACAGACGCCCGCGCCATGCCGTTTACAGGTGGCGGCGCCGGAGAGCGATCCGTCCGCTCATAACCAGTGAGTCCGGCCACTGGAGCTTTGCAATCGCGGCTTGCGCATCGGCGCGAGATCGCCATGATTGCGGTGACAAACGCGGCGGGGAATTGGGGTAGATGCCGTGACGCCGCACAACGAAGCGGAAAAGGGTGATTTTGCCGAAACGGTGCTGCTGCCGGGCGACCCGGAGCGCGCCGAATGGATGGCTGAGACTTTTCTCGAGGCGCCGCGCTGCGTCAATCGCCGCAGGGGCGCGCTGGGCTTCACCGGCCGGTACCGGGGCAAGCCGGTCAGCATCCAGTCGACCGGCATCGGCGTCTCGTCCTTCCTGATTTACGCCCATGAGCTTCTCGACTTCCACGGCGTCAAGACGCTGATCCGAACCGGCACTTGTGGCGGCCTGAGCGCCGAGGTGCCGCTGCGCGGCCTGGTGGTCTCGCAATCGGTCCGCGCCGAGAATGCCGACAGCGGCCAGGTCTTCGGACTCTACGCCGCTGCCGGTCCCGATCCGGCGCTGCTTGCCCGGGCATTGCAGCGGGCCGAGACGCTTGGCATCGAGCACCGGGCGGGGCTGACCATCTGCAGCGATATTTTCTATCATCCGAAGGGCCGCGCCCGCTATGCCGAAGCCATGGCCTTGGGAGCGCTCGCCGTCGATATGGAGACCAGCGCCCTCTACCGCATTTCGGCCCATTTTGGCGCGCGAGCGCTGTCGCTGCTAAACGTGGTCGATCATGTCACCAATGGCGAGCAGACCGACTATTCCGAGCGCCAGGAACTGTTCACCGACATGACGCGGCTGGCGCTCGAAGTCGCCGCGGAAAGCTGAACGCCTGCCGCCTCACGTTCTTGCGAACGGCTGCCGGTGCTCTCTTCGGCGGATAGGGCAGGTTCACCCCCTGGTGCAGGTCGAGGCCGTGAAGGCTCCGTCGGGCTGCTTCATGATGATGTCGAAGGACGGACCATCCGGGCCCTCCAGCGTCGCCTGCGTCATCGAAACGGAGTTGCCACCGCTCGTATAGCCGCCCAGCGGACCGAGCCAGCTGATCTCGCCATTGGCATTCATCTGATAGTTGTAGCCTTGCGGTGCGGCGCCGAAGGTCACCGGACCGCTGTAAACATTGCCCTTGATGGTGATGTCGCCGAGGTTGAGGAAGGCGCCGAGCAGGTAGACCTCGCAACGGTAGATCCCGTCGGGCATCTTGCCCTCGGTGAAGTCGGCGCGGGCTGCCCCCGTCACGGCTAACAGAAGCACGACGCTGAAAATGCTGGAGATACGGGAAATCATGGCATGGCTCGGTTCAAGCGGACCTTGCCCTATTTTGGCGCCGCGCCGCAACTTGCCGTATGTCGCAAGGCCCAATTTTTGAGCACCAGACTAATATGGGCAAAAGATAGGCAGCATTGCGCAATTTTGCCGCATTCGGGTCTTTGGCAAACCATTACATGTTTGACGACTAATATCGTAACAAGCTGATAAGATTGGGGTATTTCGACATTTCCAGTGCCGCTTCGCTGTTTGGCATGGTGGTTGCATAGCTATGTTGCGATGCAAAACAACCAGCTTGGGAGTGTGCAATATGAGGGGTAATTTCTCGACAATAACAAAAATGTTTTCGGCCGGCGTTCTCGCCGCCGGCCTGCTGACGGCGCCTGCCAAGGCGGCCGACGACACGATCAAGGTCGGCATCCTCCATTCGCTGTCGGGGACCATGGCGATTTCGGAGACGACGCTGAAGGACGTCATGCTGATGCTGATCGAGGAGCAGAACGCCAAGGGCGGCCTGCTCGGCAAGAAGCTCGAGGCCGTCGTCGTCGATCCGGCCTCCAACTGGCCGCTGTTCGCCGAAAAGGCGCGCGAACTGATCTCCAAGGACAAGGTCGCGGCCGTGTTCGGCTGCTGGACCTCTGTTTCGCGCAAGTCCGTGCTGCCGGTGTTCTCGGAACTCGACAACATCCTGTTCTATCCCGTCCAGTATGAGGGCGAGGAGAGCGAGCGCAACGTCTTCTACACCGGTGCCGCTCCGAACCAGCAGGCCATTCCGGCCGTCGACTACCTGATGAGCGAGGACGGCGGCTCGGTGAAGCGCTGGGTGCTGGAAGGCACCGACTACGTGTATCCGCGCACCACCAACAAGATCCTCGAAGCCTATCTGAAGGCGAAGGGCGTACCGGCCGAGGACATCATGGTCAACTACACGCCATTCGGCTTCTCCGACTGGCAGACCGAGGTCTCGGCGATCAAGAAATTCGGCTCGGCCGGCAAGAAGACCGCCGTCGTCTCGACCGTCAACGGCGACGCCAACGTGCCGTTCTACAAGGAACTCGGCAACCAGGGCATAAAGGCCGAGGACATCCCGGTCATGGCCTTCTCGGTCGGCGAGGAGGAACTGGCCGGTCTCGACACCGGTCCGCTGGTCGGCCATCTCGCCGCGTGGAACTATTTCGAGAGCATCGACACGCCCGAGAACAAGAAGTTCATCGACGACTGGCACAAGTTCATCAAGAACGACAAGCGCACCACCAACGACCCGATGGAAGCCCACTATATCGGCTTCAACATGTGGGTGAAGGCGGTCGAGAAGGCCGGCACCACCGATCCGGACAAGGTCATCGACGCCATGGTCGGCGTCTCGGTGCCGAACCTGACCGGCGGCTATTCGACCATGATGCCGAACCATCACATCACCAAGCCGGTGCTGATCGGCGAGATCCAGGCCGACGGCCAGTTCGAGACCGTCTCGCAGACGCCTGGCCTCGTGATGGGCGACGAATGGTCGGACTACCTGCCTGACTCCAAGGACCTGATCTCAGATTGGCGCGCGCCTCTGGCCTGCGGCAACTTCAACGTTGCCACCGGCAAGTGCGGCGGCAAGGGAACCAACTGATCCAGGTCTGGGCCGCCAGGCCCATGGCCAGGTCTGTGCCGCCAGGCCCATGGCCTGGTCCGGACCTTGGCCCGTAACCTCCCGGGTCTGATTGGTCGCGGGCCTCTCCGCGACCAGGACCGCAGCCGGGCGGGCTCGACCTCCAGCCCGCCCGGACACCAAGCTCAATCCCTCTGGGAGCGACCTGAACCGATGATCCTGATCCGCGCGATTGGCCTGACGCTGCTGCTGGTGATGGCAAGCCTGTTGCCGTCCAGCGCCGCCGAAGCCGATCTTCGCGCCGTCATCGCCAAATTCGCTACCGCCGCGAATTTCTCCGCCACCGAGGCCGTGGTGCGCGAGCTTGCAGCCACCAGCGATCCCGCGGTCGAGCCGCCGCTTTCAGCGCTCGCCGACGGCAATCTCTATATCCGCAAGGCCGACTCCCAGGTCTTCGTCGGCAAGGACGCCGGCGACGGCATCGACCTGCTCGATCCGCTGAGCGGCGAGAAAGCAGCCTCGGCGGCCAAGACCGACCTCACCAAGATCAAGGTCAACAACGGCTTGCGACGCGTCATCCGCGATGCGCTCGGCACGCTGACGCTGCGCGCCACGGACCCGGCCGTGCGCATCGCCGCTGCCGCTACCATGTTCAAGACGCCCGACGCGGCGAACATCGAGCCGCTCGATGCGGCCATCGCTGCTGAAACGGATGCAAGCGTCAAAGCCCTGTTCGAACAGGCCCGCGCGGCGTCGCTCCTGGTTTCCGACAGGCCCGAGGCCGACAAGCTCTCAGCGATCGCCCTGATTGCCGCGCGCGGCGACCGCGACGCGGTTTCGCTGCTCACCTCGGTCGAGGCGAACTCCCAGGGCGCGGTCAAGGACGCTGCATCGTCCGCGATCGCCACCATCAATTCGACGCTGGCGCTGTGGGATGCCGGCCAGAACATCTGGTACGGAATTTCGCTGGGTTCGGTGTTGCTGCTCGCGGCCATCGGCCTTGCCATCACCTTCGGCGTCATGGGCGTCATCAACATGGCGCATGGCGAGATGGTGATGCTCGGCGCCTACACCACCTTCGTCGTCCAGCAGGTGATCCGCACCTCGTTCCCCGGCCTGTTCGACTGGTCGCTGGTCATCGCGCTGCCGCTTGCCTTCCTGGTTACCGCATTCGTCGGCCTCGCCATCGAGCGCGGCGTCATCCGCTTCCTCTACGGCCGGCCGCTGGAGACGCTGCTTGCGACCTGGGGAGTCTCGCTGATCCTGCAGCAGGCGGTGCGGACCATTTTCGGGCCGACCAACCAGGAGGTCGGCAATCCGTCCTGGATGTCGGGCTCGTTCGACATCGGCCAGCTGGCCATCACCTGGAACCGGCTGTGGATCCTGGTCTTCGCGCTCCTGGTGTTCGGCGTGCTGCTCTACGTCATGAAGCGCACGCCCTGGGGTCTGCGCATGCGCGCAGTCACCGCCAACCGCCGCATGGCAGCTTCCATGGGCATCAGGACGCCCTGGGTCGACGCGCTGACCTTCGCGCTCGGCTCGGGCATCGCCGGCATCGCCGGCGTCGCGCTCAGCCAGATCGACAACGTCTCGCCCAATCTCGGCCGCGGCTACATCATCGACAGCTTCATGGTCGTCGTCTTCGGCGGCGTCGGCAATCTGTGGGGCACGCTGGTCGGCGCCTTCTCGCTCGGCATCGTCAACAAGTTCCTCGAGCCCTATGCCGGCGCCGTGCTCGGCAAGATCGTCGTGCTGGTGCTGATCATCCTGTTCATCCAGAAGCGCCCGCGCGGCCTGTTCGCGCTCAAGGGCCGGGCGGTGGAAGCATGATCGCGCAACGCCTCTTCGGCGGCGACCGCCGCATCGCCATCACGGTTCTCATCCTGCTCGCGGCGGCGGTCCTCGTGCCGTTGCTCAACCTCGCCGTTTCGCCGGCAAGCGCCTTCTACGTGCCGTCCTATATCGTCGCGCTGGTCGGCAAATATCTCTGCTACGCGCTGCTTGCCTTGGCGCTCGATCTCGTCTGGGGCTATTGCGGCATCCTCTCGCTCGGCCATGGCGCCTTCTTCGCGCTCGGCGGCTATGCGATGGGCATGTACCTGATGCGCCAGATCGGCTCGCGCGGCGTCTACGGCAACCCCATCCTGCCGGACTTCATGGTGTTCCTGAACTACAAGGAACTGCCCTGGTTCTGGTACGGCTTCGACCATTTCTGGTTCGCAGCGCTGATGGTGCTTGCCGTGCCCGGCCTGCTCGCCTTCGTCTTCGGCTGGTTCGCCTTCCGCAGCCGCGTCACCGGCGTCTACCTCTCGATCATCACCCAGGCTATGACCTATGCGCTGCTGCTCGCGTTCTTCCGCAACGACATGGGTTTCGGCGGCAACAACGGCCTGACCGACTTCAAGGACATTCTCGGCTTCAACGTGCAGGCCGATGCGACGCGCTCGGCCCTGTTCGCGGCCAGCGCCATGACGCTTGCGCTCGCCGTTCTGCTGACCTCGGCGATCGTGCGTTCAAAGTACGGCAAGCTCCTTATGGCGGTGCGCGATGCCGAGAGCCGCACCCGCTTCCTTGGCTGGCGGGCCGAGAACGTCAAGCTGTTCGCCTTCACCGTGTCAGCGATCATGGCCGGCATCGCCGGCGCGCTGTATGTGCCGCAGGTCGGCATCATCAATCCCGGCGAGTTCGAGCCGTCCAACTCGATCGAGGTGGTGATCTGGGCGGCCGTCGGCGGTCGCGGCACCATTCTCGGCCCGATCGTCGGCGCCCTGCTCGTCAATGCCGGCAAATCCTGGTTCACCGGCGTGCTGCCCGAATTCTGGCTGTTCGCGCTGGGCGGACTGTTCGTCGCCGTCACCCTGCTGCTGCCCAAGGGCATCGTCGGCATGTGGGACAGCTGGCGCGGCAAGGCCAGGGCACTGCGCGCGGCCTCGCTCGCCGCGGAAGCCGGCAGCGATCCGCAGGAGCCGCAGCCGAAGATCGTACGCAGCGCCGCAAGGACGCCGGGCTCATGGTCGGCCTCCGGCCCCGAACCGCAGCCGGCGGAGTGACCGATCATGAGCAAGTCGCACACCATCCTCTATCTCGACGGCGTCTCGGTCTCCTTCGACGGCTTCCGCGCCATCAACAATCTGTCGCTGGTGCTCGACAAGGGCGAGATGCGGGCGATCATCGGCCCCAACGGCGCCGGCAAGACGACGATGATGGATATCGTCACCGGCAAGACGCGGCCGGATGAGGGCGAGGTCTTTTTCCACGGCCAGGTCGATCTCACCCGGCATGACGAGGCCGAGATCGCCATGATGGGCATCGGCCGAAAATTCCAGAAGCCGACCGTCTTCGAGAGCCACACCATCGAAGAGAATCTGATGCTGGCGCTGAAGGGGCCGCGTTCGATCTTCCCGGCGCTGTTCCATCGCCGCTCGACGGCGGACGTGCGGCGCATCGACGACATCCTCGGCATCATCCGTCTGGGCGACAAGCGCGACGAGCTCGCCGCCAATCTCAGCCACGGCCAGAAGCAATGGCTGGAGATCGGCATGCTGCTGGCGCAGGACCCGAAACTGCTGCTGGTCGACGAGCCGGTCGCCGGCATGACCGATGCCGAAACCGTGGAGACGGCGCGCCTGCTCAAGGATATCGCCCGCGACCATTCGGTCATCGTCGTCGAGCACGACATGCATTTCGTGCGCGAGCTCGGCGTCAAGGTCACCTGCCTGCACGAGGGCTCGGTTCTGTCGGAAGGCACGCTCGATTTCGTCTCGGCCGACGAGCGTGTCGTCGAAGTCTATCTGGGGCGCTGAGCATGGTCTGGCGGGTTCCCTTCCATCGTTTCGACCTTGCCTTCCTCAAGCGTTGGAGGAGACGCTGACCATGCTCGAAGTCTCCAATGCCACGCTGCACTACGGCGCCGCCCAGGCGCTGCGCGGCGTTTCGCTGAAGGCCGGCGCCGGCAAGATCACTTGCGTGCTCGGCCGCAACGGCGTCGGCAAGACCAGTTTGATGAGATCGATCGTCGGCCACCACAGGCTGACGAGCGGAAGCGTTGCCTTCGAGGGGAAGGCGCTCGACCGGAGCGCGGCGTATGACCGCGCCCGGTCGGGCATCGCATTCGTGCCGCAGGGCAGGGAGGTCTTCCCGCTGCTGACGGTACGCGAGAATCTGGAGACCGGCTTCGCGCCGCTGAAACGCGCCGACCGCAACATTCCAGCGCACGTCTTCGAGCTGTTTCCGGTGTTGAAGCAGATGCTCGGCCGGCGCGGCGGCGATCTCTCCGGTGGCCAGCAGCAGCAGCTCGCCATCGGCCGGGCGCTGGTGATGCGGCCGAAGCTGCTGGTGCTCGACGAGCCGACCGAAGGCATCCAGCCCTCGATCATCAAGGACATCGGCCGCGCCATCCGTTACCTGCGCGACCAGGCCGGCATTGCCGTGCTGCTCGTCGAGCAATATCTCGACTTCTGCCGCGAGCTCGCCGACGAGGTCAACATCATGGACCGCGGCCAGATCGTCCACACCGGCCCGGCCGAAGATCTCGACCGCGCGGATGTTCGGAAGTTCCTGACGGTGTAGCTGCCTTTTCGTCATCCTTGGGCGGAGCAAGGAGCGAAGCGACGCGGCGCAGACCCCAGGGTCCATGCCGTTACCTCTGCCGAATGGTGCAGCGGTACAGAATAGAATGATTGCTCAGCGCCCCAACCATTCCCAATTCTGCGCCGTTAGTGGCGCTTCCAAGTAACGGCATGGATCCTAGCGTCTTCGCTCCGCTTCGCGTCGCTGCGCCCAAGGATGACGAAGTGTTCGGCAGCTCTGGCGCGTTTAATGCCGCATGCTAGTCTTTTCTTGGCCTTGGTGAGTCGGCCGCTTTCCGTACCAGTCGCGAATGAGGGGGAAGGCGCGGGCCCAGCCGGCAAGTTCCACGCAAGCAAGCAGGCCTAGCTTCCCCGCAGTGATTGTCGGTCAATGCGTCCAAAAGACTCTTGCCAGGGGAAAGGCGATGGATCGTTTTGTGGAGGACTACCAGAAGCGACGCCTCACCGAGCGCGTCGACATCATCACCGCCATCAACATCCTGAGGTCGCAGGGCTACGATCCGGACGAGCTGATTGGTGAAATGACCAAGGTTTTCTACGTCGACCTCGATGCCTACAACGAGGTGATGGCGCACTGAAGCGAAGGCAGGCCGGGCGCTAGCTCGCGCGCCGCAGCGTCGCGGCAAGCACGCGGTTGCGGCCGCTCCGCTTGGCGGCATAAAGCGCCTTGTCGGCGGCGCTCAGCACCTTGTCGAAGCTGGTGCCGTCCTGGCTGCCGAAGGCGTAGCCGGCGCTGACGGTGCAGGACAGCGGGCGCGTCTCGGTTTCGATGCGGCGCGCCGCGAACGATGCGCGGATGCGCTCGGCGGCGAACTCCACCTTTTCCGGCAAGGTGCGCTTGAGCACCAGCGCGAATTCCTCGCCGCCAAGGCGCGCGGCGGCATCGGTTGGCTGAAGATTGGCGGCGAGTTCCTCGGCGAATACTTTCAGCACCGCGTCGCCGGCGGCATGGCCGAATTCGTCGTTGATCGCCTTGAAGCCGTCGAGGTCGAACACCACCACCGCCATGAAAGCGCCGACGGGCGCCTCGCCATGCAGGTCGAACAGCGCGCGCCGGTTGAGCAGGCCGGTCAGCGGATCGGTGAGCGCATTGCGCCGGTGATGCTGCGCCAGCCGCCCCTGGTTCAGCGCCAGCGACAGCCCGCCGATGCCGGTCATCGAGGCGATGACGATGATGAGGCTGAGATCCTCGGCCCAGTTGCTCGGCGCGTGGCCGAGCACCAGCCTGCCGTCCCAGGCCAGCACCGCCGCGCACAGCACGAACGAAGCCGCGGTCAGCGAATAGAGCAGGGCGACACCCTGCAGCGGCGCAGGCGCTTCCTCCCGCCCGCGCCAGTATTCATGCGCCGTCGCGAACAGCAGCAGGCCGGCAAGGAAATTCTCCAGCATGAAGCCAAGCCCGTCATAGCCGAGCGCCATGGGCGGCAGCGCCAAAGCGAGCGAAATGCCGGCGCCCACCAGGACGCGCGGCAATGGCGAGCGCCCTGTCCTGAACTGGTGGGCGGCACCCAGCATCACCGAAAAGCCGAGCAGCAGAAGTGCCAGCGTCAGAACGCCAAGGACAGGCCCAGGGGATTCGATATAAGCGTCATAGACAAACACCTCGCCGACGATCAGCAGCACGCTGATGGCCCAGGTCAGAAGAAACCTGTCGGAGCGGGCGGTCAGCCATGTGCCGAACAACGTCATGCTGAGGCAGGCGGCGGAAAAGCCGACCGCCAGCAGCATTGAATTGTAGTCGAGCAGCATGCCCTGTCCTTGCCGGCGGCGGCGCCAGAGTCTGCTCTGGCGTCGGCTATTAGTGCCGCAAGGAAGTGTCGATACCGTTACGATATCCGCGAAGATACCGAGATTTTGCCGCGTCAGCCGGTCACGCGCTTCATCAGCGCCATGGCGCCGAACGGTGCGCGCACCTTGCCCTCGGTGATGAAATAGGCGAACACGTCGCGCGGCTTGACCGGCGCGTCGATTTTGGGATCGACGCGCGGCAGGTCGGCCGGCTGCTTGCCTTCCGCCCAGGTCTTTACCCGCGTCGCCCACTCATCCAACCCTTTCGGCGTGTAGCAGTCGGGATTGTCGTCGCTGCCGGTCTGCAGGCGCGCATAGACGAAATCGCCGGTGACGTCGGCGATAGCCGGATATTTGGCATGGTCGGCATAGACGATCGCCGCCTTGTACTTGCGCGCAAGCGCCGCGAATTCCGGCACGATGAAGCTGTCGTGGCGGACTTCCAGCGCGTGGCGCAGCGCGACGCCGTCCTGCTTCTCGGGGAGCAGCTTCAAGAAGGCTTCGAAATCATCCGCGTCGAATTTCTTCGTCGGCGCGAACTGCCACAGGATCGGGCCGAGCTTGTCGCCGAGCGCGGCGACGCCGGAGCCGAGGAAACGCATCATCGACTCGCCGGCCTCGCCCAGCACGCGCCGGTTGGTGACGAAGCGGTTGCCTTTCAGCGAATAGACGAAACCGTCCGGCGCCTCGTTTGCCCATTTCACAAAGGTCGGCTCCTTGAAGCTGGAATAGAAGGTGCCGTTGACCTCGATGCTCGGCACCTGCCGGCTGGCGTATTGGAGCTGCTTGGCCTTGGACAGCTTGTCCGGATAGAAGGACGTGTCCCACGGCTCGAACGTCCAGCCGCCCATGCCCGAGCGGATCGTTCCTTGGCTGGCCATTGTCATCCTCCCAGTTTCAAAAGAGCTATCAGGCGGCTTGGCCGACCGGCTTGGCCATGTCGACCACAATCCATCCTGGCCGGTAGGGGTGTGCCCGGCGACCCGTTTCCCGGAAACCATAGGCCGTATAGAGCGCGATGTTTCGCTCCATCCGCGAATTGGTGTAGAGCCGCACTTCCGGCAGACCCCATGACCGTGTCTGTTCGTCGGCGAACTTGAGCAGTTTGATGCCGAGACCTCTGCCTTGAAACGCAGGCGACACGGCCACGCTGAAGATCATGACATGGTCGGCATGGCGCTCGAGCACGATCAGCCCGGCAAGCTCAGCACCGCTCTCCAGCAGCCAGACCTCGCCGCGCCCGATGCGCGGCGCATAGTCTTCCGTCACCGGCATGGGTGGCGCGCCGAGCAGCGCGGTGTAGGGCGCGTAGGCGGCGGTGGTCAGCGAAACGACCGCGGGGAGATCCGCCGCAAGCGCCTTTGTGATTGTCATTCAAACGCTCTCCAGGCACTGACGATTGCGCACTCACTCCGCCGCTTCGCGCTTGCCTCCGGGGCGCCGCTCCAGCAGCTCCTTGAGGAACTGGCCGGTGTAGCTGCGCTTCTCGCGCACGATCGCTTCCGGCGTGCCGGAGGCGACCAGTTCGCCGCCGCCGTCGCCGCCTTCGGGGCCGAGGTCGAGCACCCAGTCGGCGGTCTTGATGACCTCGAGATTGTGCTCGATGACCACCACCGTGTTGCCCTGGTCGACCAGTTCGTGCAGCACTTCGAGCAGCTTGGCGACGTCGTGGAAATGCAGGCCGGTGGTCGGCTCGTCGAGGATGTAGAGCGTCTTGCCTGTCGCCTTGCGCGACAGTTCCTTGGCCAGCTTGATGCGCTGCGCCTCGCCGCCCGACAGGGTCGTCGCCTGCTGGCCGATATGGATGTAGCCGAGACCGACCTGCTTCAGCGTCTCCAGCTTGTCGCGCACGCCGGGCACGGCAGCGAAGAAGTCGACGCCTTCCTCGACCGTCATGTCGAGCACGTCGGCGATCGACTTGCCCTTGAACAGCACGTCGAGCGTCTCGCGGTTGTAACGCTTGCCGTGGCAGACGTCGCAGGTGACGTAGACATCGGGCAGGAAGTGCATCTCGATCTTGATGACGCCATCGCCCTGGCAGGCCTCGCAGCGGCCGCCCTTGACGTTGAACGAGAAGCGTCCCGGCTGATAGCCGCGCGCCTTGGCCTCGGGCAGCCCGGCGAACCAGTCGCGGATCGGCGTGAAGGCGCCGGTATAGGTGGCGGGATTGGAACGCGGCGTGCGCCCGATCGGCGACTGGTCGATGTCGATGACCTTGTCGAGGAACTCCAGCCCCTCGATGCGGTCATGCTCGGCCGGATGCTCGCGCGAGCCCATGATGCGGCGCGAGGCCGCCTTGAACAGTGTCTCGATCAGGAAGGTCGACTTGCCGCCGCCGGACACGCCGGTCACGGCAGTGAAGGTGCCGAGCGGGATCTCGGCGGTAACGTTCTTCAGATTGTTGCCGCGCGCGCCGACGACCTTGATACGCCGATTCTTCTTCGCCTCGCGGCGCACGCCAGGTGTGGCCACTTCGAGCTCGCCCGACAGGTATTTGCCGGTGATCGAGGCGGGGGTCGCCATGATCTGCTGCGGTGTGCCTTGCGCGATGATCTCGCCGCCGTGGATGCCTGCGGCCGGACCGATATCGACGACATAATCGGCATGCAGGATCGCGTCCTCGTCATGCTCGACCACGATCACTGTGTTGCCGATGTCGCGCAGGTGCTTCAGCGTGTCGAGCAGGCGTGCATTGTCGCGCTGGTGCAGGCCGATCGACGGCTCGTCCAGCACATAGAGCACGCCGGTGAGGCCCGAGCCGATCTGCGACGCGAGCCGGATGCGCTGGCTCTCGCCGCCCGACAGCGTGCCGGAATTGCGCGAAAGCGTCAGATAGTCGAGGCCGACATCGTTGAGGAAGCGCAGCCGCTCGCGGATCTCCTTGAGCACGCGCACCGCAATCTCGTTCTGCTTGTCGTTCAGCTGCGCCGGCAGATCGGTGAACCACTGGTCGGCATTGCGGATCGACTGCTCGGTCACTTCGCCGATGTGTTTTCCCGCGATCTTCACCGCCAGCGCCTCCGGCTTCAGCCGGTAGCCGCCGCAGGAGGGGCAGGGGGTCGCCGACATGAAGCGCTCGATCTCCTCGCGCATCCAGGCGGATTCGGTCTCCTTCCAGCGCCGGTCGAGATTGGGGATGACGCCCTCGAAGGTCTTGGTCGTCTTGTAGGAGCGCAGACCGTCATCATACTGGAAGGTGATCTCGCGCTCGCCGGTGCCGTGCAGGATGGCTTCCTGCGCCGCGGCGGAAAGATCCTTGAACTTGTCGCCGAGCTTGAAGCCATAGGCCTTGCCCAGCGCTTCCAGCGTCTGCGCGTAATAGGGCGAGGTCGACTTCGCCCACGGGCTGACGGCGCCGTCGCGCAGCGAAAGGTTCTCGTCGGGCACCACCAGATTGGCGTCGATGGCGCGCTGGCTGCCGAGACCGTCGCAGGTCGGGCAGGCGCCGAACGGATTGTTGAAGGAGAACAGCCTGGGCTCGATCTCCGGAATGGTGAAGCCCGAAACCGGGCAGGCGAATTTCTCCGAGAACAGGATGCGCTCATGCGTCTCGTTCTTCGACTTGTTGACCGAGTCCTCACCGGTCAGGCTGGCGTCGAGCGGCCTGTCGGCGAATTCGGCGACGGCCAGGCCCTCGGCGAGCTTAAGCGCCGTCTCCATGGAATCGGCAAGTCGCGTCGCCAGGTCGCCGCGCACGACAATGCGGTCGACGACCACGTCGATGTCGTGCTTGTACTTCTTGTCCAGCGCCGGCACGTCGGCGATCTCGTAGAAGACGCCGTCGACCTTGACGCGCTGGAAACCCTTCTTCTGCAGCTCCAGGAGTTCCTTGCGGTACTCGCCCTTGCGGCCGCGCACGATCGGCGCCAGCAGGAACAGGCGCGTGCCTTCCTCGAGCGCCAGCACCCGGTCGACCATTTGGCTGACCGTCTGGCTCTCGATCGGCAGGCCGGTGGCCGGCGAATAGGGAACGCCGACGCGCGCGAACAGGAGGCGCATGTAGTCGTAGATCTCGGTGACGGTGCCGACCGTCGAGCGCGGATTTTTCGACGTCGTCTTCTGTTCGATGGAGATGGCGGGAGACAGCCCGTCGATCTGGTCGACATCAGGCTTCTGCATCATTTCCAGGAACTGGCGCGCATAGGCCGACAGGCTCTCGACGTAGCGGCGCTGGCCTTCGGCATAGATCGTGTCGAAGGCGAGCGACGACTTGCCGGACCCTGACAGGCCGGTCATGACGATAAGGCTGTCACGCGGCAGGTCGAGATCGACGTTCTTCAGATTGTGTTCGCGCGCCCCGCGAATGGAAAGGTATTTATGGTCGGCCATCGCCGGTCGCCGCCTCAGGTCTGGAATTCGTGGGATCGGCGGGTTTCTCCCGGCCATCCCCTATGTAGGTAATTTTCCCGCCACGTCGAGAGACGCCACAATTCTCGACAAAAGCGTTTAAGCGTCTTTCGCGCGGGCGAGCAAGCGGAAAGAACAAAGGCCGAACACGCTCCTGACAAAGCGGTGTGGAAATCCGGTCTCGACTTGACCTGGACGTAACCTCCCGGCGATCACATTTTTCGGTAACCGGCTATTCGATGGTTGACGTCTCCGAGCGAGGGGAGCAGTGTCCACAGGTCCAACGGAGCCGGCTGTCTTTCGATGGCCTCGCCGCCCAAAGGTGGCCTGCGAGACGCCGCAGGTTTTGCGATTTGCGCTCTGGACGACAATTGTCGCAACGGACCCAGGAGCGGAGCATGACGCCACCGGACAGTCCCTTGAGGCTCCACACCAAGATGGAGCCGCGGCGGGCATAAGTGCCAGGGCAGGCGTGAGCGTCAGCCCGACAAACCGTGACCTGTCGAATCCTCACAATTAGAGACGATAGTCGGATCGTCGGCTGAATGCCGCGATGCATCCGAAATCAAACGCCGGCAGAACACTCCCGGCAAGTTTGGATTTCAAATCCAGAAAAGCCCCGTCCGTTTTGCGGAAGCAACGGCGGGGCTGTTCGTTTGTGCAAGCACGCTACACCCCATTGCCATTGGAAACATTGGAATCGCAGTCTAGGCAGCGAAGCGCCCGGACGGTAGCCGGCTAGTGGCCCGGCGGCCTGATCCCGCCCGTCGCCATGTCGATGGTTATGCTGCCGGAAATCCTGACGTCGGTATCGCCGATCTTGAACTGGCCGTTGCCGCCGGCGGGCAGCGCGTCGTCGGGTTCGGGCTGCGGGGCAGGCTTGGCGATGCGATAGTCGCTGCTGACGCCGGGCAGCGCGCCCTTCTGCGTCGCGCTGTCATCGGCGACGGCGGCGCCCGCCAACACGCACGCGACCGCCACGATTCCCAGGAGTGTGGAAGAATGCTTGCCAATCATTGCCGGACTATAGGGTCGGCACGGCAGCGATGCCAGATCGCACGCGATCAAATTGCCGCGCGCCGGCATTCCTTCACGCGGCCTTCTTGCGGGTGTCGTAGACATGGTCGACGAGGCCCCAGGCCTTCGCCTCCTCGGCAGTCATGAAATAGTCGCGGTCGAGCGTGCGCTCGACCTCCTCGTAGGTCCGGCCGCAATGATGCGCATAGAGCTCGGTCATGCGCCGCTTGGTGCGCATGATGCCTTCGGCGTGACGCTGGATGTCGGAAGCCTGGCCCTGGAAGCCGCCCAGCGGCTGATGCAGCACGATGCTGGAGTTGGGCAGCGCGATGCGGCGCCCCGGCTCGCCCGCCATCAGCAGGAAGGACGCCATCGAGGCGGCAAAGCCCATGCACACGGTCGACACGGGGCAGGAGATGTAGCGCATCGTGTCGTAGATGGCGAAGCCGCTGGTCACCACCCCGCCAGGCGAGTTGATGTAGAGCGATATCTCCTTGTCGGGATTGTCGGACTCCAGCGACAGGAGCTGCGCGCAGACCAGCGCCGACATGCCGTCGTTGATCTCTCCGTTGATGAAGATGATGCGCTCGCGCAGCAGCCGCGAGAAGATGTCGAAGGCGCGTTCGCCGCGGCTCGACTGCTCGATCACCATCGGCACCAGATTGGCAAGCCCGCTCATCTCGTTTCTCCCTTGCTCAGGCCGCGCGCCGCAACAGCGGCGCATTCGCCGCGATCGCGCGTCCTGCGCCTTGCGCGTTGAAAGCGAGCCGGCAGCCGGCGCCAGCCATGACGACGGCGGGTGTGCGGGCGAAGCCGTCATGGACGATGCGCAGATGCGTGCCGCCGGAAACCGTGCGGGCAAGCGTGAAGGTGACGATGCTGTCCAATGCTGGAAGCTTGTCTGCATCGTCGGCACCGGGCCGCTCGCGCCACGAATAGCGCAGCAGTCGTCCAGGCTCGGCTTCAAGGACTTCGCATTCGATCGGCGCCTCGGGTCCGGCAAAGGCGAAACGGCTGCCCACTTCAGGCGTGATGTCGTTCGGCATCATCCAGGCCGCCAGCAGTTCCGGTTCGGTCAGCGCGCGCCAGACCTTCTCCGGCGGATCGGCAAGCTCGCATTCGAAGTCGAGCGGCGCTTCGGCAGGAGGACGTTCCGTCATTGGTCCATTCCCTTCAGAACTGTCTTCAGTTTCTCGATGCGTTCCGGCCAGAACGCGCGGTAGCGTTCGATCCAGCCGAGCAGCGGCTCGAGACCTTGCGGGTCGGCGCGGTAATAGGCGTTGCGGCCGGCGCGCCGTTCGACCACCAGGCCGGCGCCGCGCAGCACCGCCAGGTGCTGGGAAACCGCCGGTTGCGATACCGTCATGCCGGTGCGCAGCTCCGACACGGTCATCTCGCTGGCGGCGAGCCGCTCGTAGACGGCGCGGCGCGTCGGGTCGGCCAGCGCGCGGAAAATCTCTGCCTCGATCATGGCTGAAGCATAAGTCGATACTTATTGATTTGGCAAGCGCTGTTTACGAACCGTCAGCAAGCCAGCGTCTCACCAGTCCGGCCGGCCCGTCGAACGTCGCTTCGAAGATCGGCGAAGCGAGCACCGCATGGATGTGAAGCGGTTCGTTGCCGACATTGCGGAAGCCGTGCTTCCTGTGCGCAGGGATGATGAGAGACTGTCCTGCGGTGAGCACGCTGTGCTCGTCGTCGATCCACATCTCGGCCGTGCCGGCGATGACGGTGAGCACTTCCTCGACCGAATGCCAATGCGTCGGGGCGCCGACCGTGGGTTCGACCCACTGCTCAAAGATGCAAAGCTGCGCGGCGCCATTTCTGGCCGAGACGTGCATGCGTGTCTCGACACCGGCGCGCCACTGTTCGCGCGGCTGGTCCCCATGTGCGATCGAATTCACCTGGCACTCCATCCATTCCCGATCACGTGGAAATTCCGGGCCGGAACACTACATGCTGCTGACAACCATTGACAGCGCGTCGCCCACATCCTAGAACGAAAAGAGAACAAAAACCTTGTGGGAAAAGCCAGTCACGACGGGCGGCGATTGCCCGCAAGCTGTAAGGTGCAGCGTCAAAAATTTGTTTCGGATGAGCGCGGAGAAGTACGATGGCGGGTAGCATCAACAAGGTCATTCTGGTCGGCAATCTCGGGGCGGACCCGGAAATCCGCCGCCTGAACTCGGGTGAGCCGGTCGTCAACATCCGCATCGCCACCTCGGAAAGCTGGCGCGACAAGAATTCCGGCGAGCGCAAGGAAAAGACCGAGTGGCACAACGTCGTCATCTTCAACGACCAGATCGCCAAGGTGGCCGAGCAGTATCTGAAGAAGGGCATGAAGGTCTATGTCGAGGGCCAGTTGCAGACGCGCAAATGGCAGGACCAGACCGGCAATGACCGCTACACGACCGAGGTCGTGCTGCAGAAATTCCGCGGTGAGTTGCAGATGCTCGACGCGCGCGGCGAGGGCGGCGGCCAGGTCGGCAGCTATGCCGGTGGCGGCAACAGCAGCCGCGGCTCGGATTTCGGCCAGTCCGGCCCGAACGACAGCTTCAGCCGCGGCGGCGGTGGTGGCGGCTCCAGGGGTGGCGGCGGCGGTGCGTCGCGCGAACTCGACGACGAGATCCCGTTCTGAGCGCCAGGACTACGCAACCGGCATTGAGGAGGGGAGATGTCGCTCGGACCATTGCTATCCGCGCCCCCTCCCATTCCGTGGCATGCATTCGCGGCCCTTGCCGCCCTGGCGATTGGCGGCGCGCAGCTGGCGCTGCCGAAAGGCACGCCGAGCCACCGCGTGATGGGCTATGCCTGGGCGGCGCTGATGCTGGTCATCGCCGTCTCGAGTTTCTGGATCCAGCAGATCCGCCTGATCGGCCCGTTCAGTCCGATCCATCTGCTGTCGATCCTGGTGCTGGTCACCGCGCCGCTGGCGGTGTGGTATGCGCACACCCATCGCGTCGCCGCGCATCGCGGCGCTATGATCAAGCTCTATGTCTTCGCCTTGATCGGCGCAGGCATCTTCACGCTGCTGCCTGGCCGGATCATGCACACGGTCATGTTCGGTCAATAGGCTGGCCAAGGCCTCGCAAGGAAAAATGCCGTGAAAGCACGCGTCAAATGGGTCGAGGAACGCACCTTCGTCGGTGAGTCCGGCAGCGGCCACAAGGTTGTCCTGGGAACAGCGTCCGGCCCGGAGGGCAAAACGCCGGGGCCGAGCCCGATGGAGCTGGTGCTGATCGGCACCGGCGGCTGCTCGGCCTACGATGTCGTCCACATTCTCGAAAAAGGCCGCGAGGCGATCGAGGATTGCGTCGTCGAGCTCGACGCCGACCGGGCCGAGAAGGAGCCCAGGGTCTTCACCCGCATCCACATGCATTTCATCGTCAAGGGCCGCGGGCTCTCGCATGACAAGGTCAAGCGGGCGATCGACCTCTCGATCGAAAAATATTGCTCCGCCACCGCCATGATGGCCAAGACGGCCACCGTCACCCACGATTTCGAGGTCGTCGATACGGCGGCGAAATAGGGGTAGGCAGTAGGGTACGGCTCAAGCAGCCATCAGCGCCTTGATCCCGTCGGCGACAAACTGCACCGCCAGCGCCGCTAGGATGACGCCGAGCAGGCGCGTCAGGATGGAGCGGCCGGTCTGGCCGAGGATGCGGTCGATGCGCTCCGCCAGCACGAACACCAGATAGGTGATGGCGAGGCAGACGAAGATGATGCCGACCAGCGCCGCCTGCGCCGCGAACCCGTCGAAGTGTCCCGACAGCAGCACCGTAGCCGAGATCGCGCCGGGGCCGGCGATCAGCGGGATCGCCAACGGGAAGGCGGCGATGTTGTGGATCATATCCTTGGTGATGGCGACGTCGCCGATCTTCTCCTTGCGGTCCTGCCGGCGCTCGAACACCATTTCGAAGGCGATGAAGAAGAGCAGGAAACCGCCGGCGACGCGGAAGGCCGGCAGCGTGATGCCGAACACCGACAGGATCGACGCGCCGGCAACCGCGAACAGCGCCATCACCAGAAAGCCGATCACCGAGGCGCGCACCGAAACCTGCTGGCGCTCCTCGCGGTTCATGCCGCGCGTCACGGCGAGGAAGAGCGGCGCCAGCCCCGGCGGGTCGATGGTCACCAGTATGGTGACGAAGGCGTTGAACAGGCTGTCGAAGCTCGGCATCGCTGGTCCCCTCCTGCCGGGCGAAGCCCAAGCTCGCCAATTGGTAGAGCAAAGCGGAAGCGGTGGGAACAGGAAGGAGGGGATTTCAGCCGGCTATTCGGCTTTGCCGCAGTAAGCCTCAAGCCGGTACCCGTCAGGGTCTATGACGAAGGCGGCATAGTAGTTGTCGCCATAGGCGGCGCGCAGGCCAGGCGGGCCATTGTCGCCGCCGCCCTCACGCAACGCAGCCGCATGGAAGGCATCGACGCTCTTGCGCGTCGGCGCGGCGAAACAGAAATGCAGGCCGGACTCCGTGTCGGCCGAAACCGGCCGCGCCGCTTCATTCACCCAGAGCGCCACCGCATCGGCGCCATAGCCGAGCGAGCCGGGCGACTGGCTGAGACAGCTATAGCCGAGCGGTTGCAGCACGGCATCGTAGAAGCGCTTCGAGACAGTCGCGTCGCGAACGCCGAGCGAGATGTGGTCAAGCATCGTTTTCTCCGTTTTTGCAATAAGTTGGCCGATCAGCCTTGAGTCGTGCGGCGGGCGAGGAATTCGACCTCGAGCCGCCAGGTGGCGCCGCCGTCAGGCGAGCGCTCGCCGAGCCAGCGGAACGAATTCTCGGTGATGCGCGAAAAGCTCCAACGCACCGACGCGCCGGAGCCATCGGCGCCGATCTGCACGATCGTATCGCCCTCGGCGCGGCCGAGTTGCCGGCTGTAGTATTGGTTACGGGGATCGCTCCAGAAGATGTGCCAGGCATCGACCCCGGGATCGTAGACGCGCAGCGTCGTGCCGTAGAACGTCCACGCGCCGAGGGATGTCTGCACACCAGTTTTGCGCGCGGGCAGGATCCACACATCCTGGATCGCCTTGCCCTCCAGAACCCAGCCGAAATGCACCTCGCCACGCCCGGTAAGAACCGTGCCATCTTCGAGATGGCGCGTGGCGTCGAACGTCCAGGCGCCGACGAAGCGGCCATAGAGCTCCAGCTTTTCGGCTAGGTCGGCGTTTGGGCCGTCGCTGTGCAGGGCCTCGGTGAAGGGATCGGTCATGACTGCTGCCTCGTTTGTCAGGAGAGGACGAGCAATAACGGCCGGACACGGTTCTGCGCTTGGGGAAAATTGCTATCTTTCCGGCCATGACGACACGCGACAAGGAAATTGCCTTCGGGCAAGGCTGGCAGGTGTCGGACGTCATATGCACCGCCGGCGCGGGCGACAGCCCATTCGAGGAGGAGCATCGCGGCTTTTGTGTCGCCGCGGTGACCGAGGGCACTTTCCGCTACCGGACGCGCGAAGGCACGGCGATGCTGGCGCCCGGCGCGATCCTGCTCGGCAATCCTGACACCTGCTATGAGTGCGGGCATGAGCACGGCGCCGGCGACCGCTGCCTCTCCTTCCATTTTTCGCCGGCCTACATGGAACGCGTTGTTGCCGGCGTGCCTGGCGCCAGGCGGCTTGGCTTCACCGGCCCGCGCCTGCCGCCCTTGCCGGCGCTCGCGCCGCTGCTTGCTGAAGCGGAGGCCGCGCGGGAGACAGGCGATACCGATGCATTCGAGGAAATCGGCCTGCGCATCGCCGGGGCGGTGGTCACGGCGAGTTCGGATGCCGCCGATGCCGGCCGCGCGCCGGGCCGGCGCGACCAGAAACGCGTCGCCGAGGCGGTGCGGCTGATCGAACTCGATGCAGGCCGCCCGCTGTCGCTCTGCGACCTCGCCAGCAGCGCGGCGACCAGCCCCTATCATTTCCTGCGCACCTTCCGACAGGTGGCCGGGATGACGCCTTACCAGTTCCTGCTCAGGACCAGGCTGCACAGGGCCGCCGTGCGGCTGCGAACCTCCGACACGGCGATCTCGACGATCGCCTTCGACGCCGGCTTCAACGACCTGTCGACTTTCAACCGCCGCTTCCGGCGCGAGATGGGAGAAGCGCCCGGCGCCTACCGCGCGGGCCGAACGGGCCGCCGCTGAGGACACCCGCAAGGCCGCCAACGGGGCCGGTTCAGCGTATTTGCGGTTCCCGCTCGATGAGGCGATCGGTTGCGAACCAGCCGCGGCGGCTGCAAAACGCGCCGTGGCCATATCGTCGCAATCAGCGGTATCCTTTTGAAATTGCCGTCAAAATTGTCTCTGGAAAAGCGCCATGAAGATTGGAGTTTCGGCGCCGCTTCCTATATAAGCAGCAAGTGATTCCCGACTGGATTGTGACCTGATTTGACCGACCAGAAGACACCGCGCGGGCCGGACGGCGGCCCCAACGGCATCGAGCCGATTTCGATCATCGAGGAGATGCAGCGCTCCTATCTCGATTACGCCATGAGCGTGATCGTCAGCCGCGCGCTGCCCGACGTGCGCGACGGCCTGAAGCCGGTGCATCGCCGCATCCTCTACGCTTCGCATGAGAGCGGCTACCACTGGAACCGCAAATATGTGAAGTCGGCGCGCCCGGTCGCCGATGTGATGGGTAAATACCACCCGCATGGCGACGCCTCGATCTATGACGCCCTCGTGCGCATGGCGCAGGACTGGTCGCTGCGCGTGCCGCTGATCGACGGGCAGGGCAATTTCGGCTCGATCGACGGCGATCCGCCGGCGGCCATGCGCTACACCGAGTCGCGTCTGACCAAGGTCGCGCATGAATTGCTGGAGGATATCGACAAGGAAACCGTCGATTTCCAGGACACTTACGATGCGTCGGGCAGCGAGCCGAAGGTGCTGCCGGCGCGCTTTCCCAATCTGCTGGTCAACGGTTCCGGCGGCATCGCCGTCGGCATGGCCACCAACATCCCGCCGCACAATCTCGGCGAAGTCTGCAACGGCGCCATCGCCCTCATCGACAATCCGGCCATCGACCTGCCGGCGCTGATGGAGATCGTGCCCGGGCCGGATTTCCCGACCGGCGGCATCGTGCTTGGCCGTTCCGGCATCTACAGCGCCTATTCGACGGGGCGCGGCTCCATCGTCATGCGCGGCCGCGTCAACATCGAGGCCCGCGGCAATGACCGTGAATCGATCGTCATCACCGAGATTCCCTATCAGGTGAACAAGGCCTCGATGATCGAGAAGATGGCCGAGCTGGTGCGCGACAAGCGCATCGAAGGCATTTCCGACATTCGCGACGAGAGCGACCGCCAGGGCTACCGCGTCGTCGTCGAGCTGAAGCGCGACGCCGTCGCCGACGTCATCCTCAACCAGCTCTATCGCTTCACGCCGCTGCAGACCTCCTTCGGCGCCAACATGGTGGCGCTGAACGGCGGCAAGCCGGAAGTGATGACGCTGATCGACATGCTGAAGGCCTTCGTCAGCTTCCGCGAGGAGGTGATCAGCCGCCGCACCAAGTATCTGTTGCGCAAGGCGCGCGAACGCGCCCACGTCCTGGTCGGCTTGGCCATCGCCGTCGCCAACATCGACGAGGTGATCAAGCTGATCCGCACCGCGCCCGATCCGCAGACGGCGCGCGAGCAGTTGATGGAGCGGCGCTGGCCCTCCGGCGACGTCGAGTCGTTGATCCTGCTGATCGACGACCCACGCCATCGCATCAACGAGGACGGCACCTACAACCTCTCCGAGGAACAGGCACGCGCCATCCTCGAATTGCGCCTGCAGCGCCTGACCGCGCTCGGTCGTGACGAGATCGCCGACGAGTTGAACACGATTGGTGCGGAAATCATTGATTATCTTGATATTTTGTCGTCTCGCGCACGCATCCAGCAGATCGTCAAGGACGAGCTGATCGCGGTTCGCGACGAGTTCGGCACACCGCGCCGCACCGAGCTCTCGGACGGCGGCGCGGACATGGAAGACGAGGACCTGATCCAGCGCGAGGACATGGTCGTCACCGTCAGCCATTCCGGCTACATCAAGCGCGTGCCGCTGTCGCTCTACCGGGCGCAGCGCCGCGGCGGCAAGGGCCGCTCCGGCATGTCGACCAAGGACGAGGATTTCGTCACCCGGCTGTTCGTCGCCAACACGCACACCCCGGTGCTGTTCTTCTCCTCGCGCGGCATCGTCTACAAGGAAAAGGTGTGGCGCCTGCCGATCGGCAACCCACAGTCGCGCGGCAAGGCGCTGATCAACATGCTGCCGCTGGAGCAGGGCGAGCGCATCACCACCATCATGCCGCTGCCCGAGGACGAGGCGAGCTGGGGCGAGCTCGACGTGATGTTCGCCACCACGCGCGGCACCGTGCGCAGGAACAAGCTGTCCGACTTCGTCCAGGTCAACCGCAACGGCAAGATCGCCATGAAGCTGGAGGAGGAGGGCGACGAGATCCTCGGCGTCGAGACCTGCACCGACAATGACGATGTGCTTTTGACCGCGAATTCGGGCCAGTGCATCCGCTTTCCGGTCAGCGACGTGCGCGTCTTCCAGAGCCGCAATTCTGTCGGCGTGCGCGGCATTGCCATGGCCGACACCGACCGCGTCATCTCCATGTCGGTGATTGAGAATGTCGACGCATCGCCGGCCGAGCGCGCCGCCTATCTCAAGCGGGCGGCGGCGGAGCGGCGGCTTGCAGCCGGTGTGGCCGGCGAGGAAGAAGAGATCGCGCTGACCAACGAGGAGATCGGCGAGGAGGCGGAGCTTTCCGACGAACGCTACGAATTCCTCAAGGAGCACGAGCGCTTCGTGCTGACGGTGACGGAATATGGCTATGGCAAGCGGTCGTCGTCCTACGACTTCCGCCTGACCGGGCGCGGCGGCAAGGGCATCCGCGCCACCGACGTGTCGAAGGTGGCCGAGATCGGCCAGCTCGTGGCGACCTTCCCGGTCGGCAATGATGACCAGATCATGCTGGTTTCGGATGGCGGCACGGTCATACGCGTTCCGGTCTTCGGCATCCGTTTTGCCAGCCGCGCCACCAAGGGCGTCACCATCTTCAACACGGCCGAGGGCGAGAAGGTCGTCTCGGTGGAGCGGATTTCAGAACCGCAATCGGACGAGGAAGAGAGCGCCGAAGGCGAGACGGACGCCACGGACGCCGCTCCCGATACCGCCGAATAGGCCTTAAAACGGCAACGCCGGCCAGACGGCCGGCGCAATCAGGACTGTCGCCGCAATCAGGCGGGTCGAATTCAGTAGTGGCGGTAGGGTTTGCGGGCTTCGAAGCGCCGCGTGTTCGTCTTGGCGCGAACGCGCACGGCTTCCTGATGCAGGCCGAACGCGGTGGCGATCAGCATGGCGACTGTCATTGCGGTGGCTAGCATGTAGATCAGCATGTGCGTGTTCTCCTGCGCCTAATAACGGATAGATGGGACTTTGGTTTCATCTCCTGAAGCGGCAACCTAGTGAACGCTACGTGAAACGTTGCTGATCGTCGCATTCATCTGTCGTTCACGTCTGCGAAAAGGTTCACGGATGCCTGATCAATCGGATTTGCCTTCCGTCCGCGCGCCCGCTAGAAGCCTGCCATGACCGAACGCATCGCCCTTTACGCCGGCTCCTTCGACCCGCTGACCAACGGCCACCTCGATGTGCTGAAGGCCTCGCTCGCCGTGGCCGACATCGTTTATGCGGCGATCGGCATTCATCCCGGCAAGAAGCCACTGTTTTCCTTCGAGGAACGGGTGAAGCTGATCGAGGCGGCGACCAAGGCCGAGTTCGGCCGCGACGGTGCCCGCATCAAGGTCGTGGCGTTCGACGGTCTGGTCATCGACGCGGCAAGGCGGGAGGGCGCCTCGATCATGATCCGCGGCCTGCGCGACGGCACCGATCTCGACTACGAGATGCAGATGGCCGGCATGAACGAGACCATGGCGCCGGAACTGCAGACGGTTTTTCTGCCCGCCAGCCCGTCGGTCAGAACCATTACCGCCACACTTGTCCGCCAGATAGCCTCGATGGGAGGCGACATCCGCCCCTTCGTGCCGGCGGCCGTCGCCGGGGCGCTGACAGCAAAATTCGCGAAATAGTGCATGTCGCCCAAAAGTGGATGCCGGTTTTGGGGTGACGACATGCACCAAACAAAAGATCTTCGGAGAAATACCATGCAGCTGAGGAAGCTCGCTACGTTCCTTGTCGTGCTGGCCGGTCTCGTGACCGCCTCGGTCTCGGCCTTCGCCGCCGATCCCGAAAACACCATGATCATCACGCTGAAGGATGGCGACGTGACCGTCGCGCTGCGCCCCGATCTGGCGCCCAAGCACGTCGCGCAGATCAAGAAGCTGGTGCGCGAGGGCGCCTATGACAATGTCGCCTTTCACCGCGTCATCGACGGCTTCATGGCGCAGACCGGCGACGTCAAGTTCGGCAACATGAAGAAGGGCTTCAACCCCCAGGCCGTCGGCACCGGCGGTTCCGACCTGCCGGACCTGCCGGCCGAATTCTCGCAGACCGAGCACTACAAGCGCGGCGTGGTCGGCATGGCCCGTTCGCAGGATCCGAATTCGGCGAATTCGCAGTTCTTCATCATGTTCGCGCCGGCGTCGTCGCTCGATGGCCAGTACACCATCGTCGGCAATGTCGTCAGCGGCATGGAGCTGGTCGACAACATCAAGAAGGGCGACGAGGCGGACAACGGGACCGTCAGCGATCCTGACCGGATGATCAAAGTGCGCATCGCCACCGACAAGTAAATCTGTTTTTTCAAAAGGATATCTGACATGGCTGAGATCAAGGACCGCGAGAACGCCCTCATCATGGAAACGACCAAGGGCCAGGTCGTCATCGAACTGTTCCCCGACCTGGCGCCCGGCCATGTCGCCCGCATCAAGGAGCTGGCGCGCGAAGGCGCCTATGACGGCGTTGTCTTCCACCGCGTCATCGACGGCTTCATGGCGCAGACCGGCGACGTCAAGTTCGGCAATTCGAGCAAGCCCTCTTTCGCGCCTTCGCGCGCGGGCATGGGCGGTTCCGACAAGCCGGACCTGAAGGCCGAGTTCTCCAACGCCAACCATGGCCGCGGCACGTGCTCGATGGCGCGCGCCCAGAACCCGAATTCGGCGAACTCGCAGTTCTTCATCTGCTTCGATGACGCCTCCTTCCTCAACCGCCAGTACACGGTTTGGGGCCAGGTCCTCGAAGGCATGGACAATGTCGACAAGATCAAGCGCGGCGAGCCGGTGCAGGACCCCGACAAGATCGTGTCGCTGAAGGTCGCGGCCGACGTCAAGTAAAGGCGGCATAACGATGATGGGCGCCGTCTGGTCCCTGCTTGGCATCCTGTCCGGCGCCTTCATCGCCGTTCAGGCGCCCATCAATTCGCAGCTGGCGCGCGGCCTGGGGCTCCCGGTCGCGGCGGCTGCGTTCTCCTTCCTGTCGGGCGCGGTCGTGCTCGGCGTCATCGCTGTCGTCGTGGTGAAGCTGCAGGGCATTTCGCTCGACTGGAAGGCGCCGGCGCCATGGCTGTTCATCGCCGGCGGCATGCTCGGCGGCTTCTACGTCACGCTCTCGACCATTCTCACGCCGCGCATCGGCGCCGCCGCGCTGATGGCGTTCCTGGTCGCCGGCCAGCTGCTGGCCGGCATGCTCATCGACCGTGCCGGCTTCCTCGGCGTGGCGGTGCGCGAGATCTCGCTCGGCCGCATTGCCGGCGCCGTGTTGCTGCTCGCCGGAGCGCTGCTCATCCGGCTCTTCTGATGCGCGTCGACCTCTTCGACTTCGACCTGCCGGAAGCGTGCATCGCGCTGCGCCCCGCCGAGCCGCGCGACAGCGCCAGGATGCTGGTCGTCAGGCCGGGGGAAGGGCTGGCCGACCGTACGGTGCGCGACCTGCCGTCGCTGCTCGGCGACGGCGACGTGCTCGTCTTCAACGACACCAAGGTCATTCCGGCGCAGCTCAAGGGCATTCGCAGGCGCGGCGAGGCACAGGCGCAGGTCGAGGCGACGCTGCACATGCGGGTGGCGCCCGACCGCTGGCAGGCCTTCATGCGGCCTGGCAAGCGCATCAGTGCCGGAGACCGCATCCATTTCGGCCATGACGCCAATTCCTGCTTCCTCGGCCAGCTCGACGCCACGGTGATCGAGAAGGGCGAGGCCGGCGAGGTTCTGCTCGGCTTCGATCTCTCCGGCCCGTTCCTCGACGAGGCGCTGCACGCCGTCGGCCACATCCCGCTGCCGCCCTACATCGCCTCCAAGCGCGACGACGACGAGCGCGACCGCAGCGACTACCAGACCATCTACGCCAGGGAGGAGGGCGCGGTCGCAGCGCCCACCGCCGGGCTGCATTTCACGCCCGAGCTGTTTGCCGCTCTCGACGCCAAGGGGGTGGAACGCCGCTTCGTCACGCTGCATGTCGGCGCCGGCACCTTCCTGCCGGTCAAGGCAGACGACACCGCCGACCACAAGATGCATGCCGAGACCGGCTCTGTCAGCGCCGAGACCGCCGAAGCGCTCAACGCGGCAAGGACGCGGGGAGGGCGGATCGTCGCCGTCGGCACGACGTCGCTGCGCCTGCTGGAGAGCGCCGCCAGAGAAGACGGCAAACTCGCCGCATGGTCGGGCCCGACCGATATCTTCATCACACCCGGCTACCGCTTCCGCACCGCCGACCTGTTGATGACCAATTTCCATCTGCCGCGCTCGACGCTGTTCATGCTGGTCTCGGCCTTCAGCGGGCTGGAGACGATGCGCGCGGCCTATGCGCATGCCATCGACAGCGGCTACAGGTTCTACTCCTACGGAGACGCCAGCTTGCTTTACCGAGCGGAGACGAGCGATGGACGATGATCTGGAACACATGGACCGCGACGCGCTGGTCGCGGAGGTGAAGAAATTGCGCGCCGGGATTCGCACCCATCGCGACTCCACCGGCCACGATCTCTGCTGGCATCACCCCGACCTCTGGGCCCTGCTGCCGGAACAGACCGAACCTGCCATCGCGGTGCCGCCCTGGGAAAAATTCATGCGCGGCTGCATCCGCTACCGGCAGTCGCTCGACGAGCAGGCACCCGGCGCGCCTGTGCACGACAAGGACTTCAATGGCTGAGGCTTTCTCCTTCAAGCTGCTTGCCACCGACGGCAAGGCGCGGCGCGGCGTGATATCGATGCCGCGCGGCGAGATCCGCACGCCGGCCTTCATGCCGGTCGGCACCGGCGGCACCGTCAAGGCCATGTATATGGACCAGGTGCGCGGCGTCGGCGCCGACATCATCCTCGGCAACACCTATCATTTGATGCTGCGGCCCGGCGCCGAGCGCGTGGCGAAGCTTGGCGGCCTGCATGAATTCGCGCGCTGGCCGCATCCCATCCTCACCGACAGCGGCGGCTTCCAGGTGATGTCGCTGTCCAAGCTAAGGAAGCTCTCGGAGAGGGGCGTCACCTTCCGCTCGCATATCGACGGCGCGCCCTACGAGATGTCGCCAGAGCGATCGATCGAGATCCAGGGCCTGCTCGATTCCGATATCCAGATGCAGCTCGACGAATGCACGGCACTGCCGGCCAAGCCGAAGGAGATCGAGCGCGCCATGGAACTGTCGCTGCGTTGGGCCGAGCGCTGCAAGACGGCCTTCGGCGACCAGCCGGGCAAGGCGATGTTCGGTATTGTCCAGGGCGGCGATATTGCCGATTTGCGCGTGCGCTCGGCGCAAGCCCTGAACGCGATGGATCTGAAAGGATATGCCGTCGGCGGGCTGGCGGTCGGCGAGCCGCAAGCGGTGATGCTGGAGATGCTCGACATCACCTGTCCCGAACTGCCGGCCGACAAGCCGCGCTATCTGATGGGCGTCGGCACGCCGGACGACATCTTGAAATCGGTGGCTCGCGGTATCGACATGGTCGACTGCGTGATGCCGACCCGCGCCGGTCGCCATGGCCTCGCCTACACGCGCCGCGGCAAGGTCAACCTGCGCAACGCCCGCCATGCCGACGATCCGCGCCCGCTGGACGAAGAGAGCGATTGCCCGGCCGCGCGCGACTATTCGCGCGCCTATCTGCACCACCTGGTGCGTTCGCAGGAATCGCTGGGGGCGATGCTGCTCACCTGGAACAACCTGTCCTACTACCAGAAACTGATGCAGGATATCCGCACCGCCATCCAGGCCGGCGCCTTCGAGGCGCAGGCGGCCGAGATTTCCGAGGGCTGGGCCCGCGGCGATATTCCGGTCGTCTGACCGGATCAGGTGCTCAGCGACGTCGACGCCCGCAGGCTGCAGCCGGTGATCTGAAAGCTGCCGTCAGGCTGCTGCTCCAGCGTGTAGACCGCCTCGTAGTCCTTGCCGTCGGGCCCGACGATCATCACCTGCTGGATGATCGAGGTCGGGCCCGTCTGCTCGACCTTGCCGAAGGCATAGCTTTGCGGCTTGCGCACCGGCGCGTAGCCGTTGGTCACCATGTTCATGAACATGTCGACGGTCGGGAAGACGCGTTTCACGTTCGGCGCGGCGAAACTGTAGGCCTTGGCGCCGTCATTGGCGACGAAGGCTTTCAGCTGGCTGTCGATGACCGTCTGCGCCGCCTTGATCTCGGCGTCGCCGGCGAAGGCCGAGGACATGAACAGGAATGGAATGATTGCGAATGCGAATAATGAGCGGCGCATGGCCTGTCTCCGTTGTCCCCGGGGGAAATCGCAGTCCGAAGATGCATCCTAACATACGCATGGCATCGCTTGGTGGTTTCAGCAGCTCGCAAGCATCAGCCATTCGGCGCTGCCGAGCAGCCAACTGTTGCGCATGGCCGGCTGATGCTTGAAAGCCGGGCGGCAGTCTGCCAAAAGGGCCGCTTATTCGCTCACAGGCTAGGCAGGACCGGGCAATGAAGGCATTTTTCGTGCAGATTAAGTGCGATCTCGGCAAGGCCTATGAGGTCGCCAGCGCGCTTGCCGATGCCGAGATCGCCTCGGAAATCTACTCGACTGCCGGCAATTACGACCTGCTCGCCAAATTCTATGTCGAGGACGACCAGGATGTCGGCCACTTCATCAACGAGAAGGTGCAGATTCTGCCCGGCATCAAGGACACCTTCACCATCGTGACCTTCCGCGCCTTCTGAGTCGCCTTTTGTCGTTTGCCCGGGAGCAAGGCAAAGCCTGACCCGGTCCCGTCGGCCCTGCCTTAATCTTGGGCAGTCCTGACATAACGACCGCCGTCACTCATCAAATCACCGATTGCGCTTGATTTTCTCCGGCGACGCCAGTGAAATGGTCTTACAGGGGAGTACGCGATTGGCAGCGTTCGATGAAATGCTTCCGGAAGTTTCCGGACTGAGAAGACCATATTCGGCTTATGATCGCTGGCTGAAGGAGCAAGACCCGGCCAGGCTTACCGAGAAAATGCAGGACGCCGAACGCGTCTTCCGCAAGACGGGCATCACCTTTGCCGTCTACGGCGAGCAGGAAGCCTCGGAGCGGCTGATCCCCTTCGACATCGTTCCGCGCATCATCTCGGGCAATGAATGGCGCCGCCTGACGCAAGGCATCGAGCAGCGCGTCCAGGCACTGAACGCCTTCCTCGACGACATCTACCACCGCCAGGAGATCCTGCGCGCCGGCCGCGTGCCCAGGGAACTGGTCGCCAAGAACGAGGCCTTCCTGCCTGAGATGATCGGCGTCAGGCCGCCCGCGGGCGTCTACACCCACATCATCGGCGTCGACATCGTGCGCATTTCGGAGAACGAGTTCTACGTTCTCGAGGACAATGCCCGCACACCCTCCGGCGTCTCCTACATGCTGGAGAACCGCGAGACGATGATGCAGCTCTTTCCCGAGCTGTTCCAGCAGATCAAGGTGCGGCCGGTCGAAAACTATCCGCAGCTGTTACGCCAGTCGCTGGCAGCGGTCAGGCCGCAAAGCACCAAGGGCGCGCCGACCATCGCCGTGTTGACGCCAGGCAGCTACAACTCCGCCTATTTCGAGCACGCCTTCCTCGCCGACCAGATGGGGGTGCAACTGGTCGAGGGCCAGGACCTGCGCGTCGTCGACGGCCACGTCGCGATGCGCACCACCGAAGGCTACAAGCAGATCGACGTGCTCTACCGCCGGGTGGATGATTCTTTCCTGGATCCGCTGACCTTCCGGCCGGACTCCGCGCTTGGCGTGCCCGGCATCATGGACGTATACCGCGCCGGCAACATCACCATCGCCAACGCGCCGGGCACCGGCATCGCCGACGACAAGGCGATCTATTCCTACATGCCGGAGATCGTCGAGTTCTACACCGGCCGCAAGGCGATCCTCGGCAACATCCCGACCTGGCGCTGCTCCGAGCCGGACAGCTTGAAATATGTGCTGGAGCACATCAACGAACTCGTCATCAAGGAAGTGCACGGCTCCGGCGGCTACGGCATGCTGGTCGGGCCGGCGGCGACCAAGAAGGAATGCCAGGATTTCGCCAAGAAGCTCGCGGCAAAGCCGTCGAACTACATCGCCCAGCCGACGCTGGCGCTATCGACGTGTCCGATCCTGACCGAGAAGGGCCTGTCGCCGCGCCACGTCGATTTGCGCCCCTATGTGCTGGTCTCCGACCGTATCCAGATCGTGCCCGGCGGCTTGACGCGCGTGGCCCTCAAAGAGGGCTCTCTGGTGGTCAATTCCTCGCAGGGCGGCGGGACGAAGGATACGTGGGTGCTGGATGATTGAGCTGAGTGAGTAGGGATTAGTGAGTAGGCAGTAAGCAGTAGTGTGAAAGCATAGGGGACTGGGAATGCCGTATTTCATTGAAATTCAAGCTCTTACTACTGCCTACTCCTTATTCCCTACTCACTAGCCCGAAGGGCCACTTCCCATGCTTCTCGGCCGCACCGCCAACGGGCTCTACTGGATGAACCGCTACATCGAGCGGGCCGAAAACATGGCCCGCCTTGTCGATGCCGGCCTGCGCATGGCGCTCACCCGTACGCAGAACGCGTCGGAAGAATGGAATTCCGTGTTGCTTAGCGCCGGATCCGACGTCGCCTTCACCCAGAAGTATCAGGATTATACCGCGGCCAACGTCTCGGACTTCCTGCTGCGCGACACCTCGAACCCGTCGAGCACGATGTCGGCGATCGAGACCGCCCGCAACAATGCCCGCATGGTGCGCACCGCGCTGACGCGCGAGACCTGGGAAAGCATCAACGAGGCCTGGATGTCGCTGAAGCGCATGCTGGCCAAGCCCATCGACGAACGCGACCTGCCGACCGTTCTCGACGCCATCAAGCGCGAGACGGCGCTGATCCGCGGCTCCTTCTACGGCACCATGCTGCGCAACGAGATCTTCGATTTCTCGCAACTCGGCACCTATGTCGAGCGCGCCGACAACACGGCCCGCATCCTCGACGTCAAATATTACGTGTTGCTGCCCTCGATCTCCTGGGTCGGCTCGACGCTCGACAACTATCAGTGGGAATCGATCCTGCGCTCGGTGTCGGCGCATCGCTCCTACCGGTGGGTCTACGATGCCGACTACAAGCCGACCAACATTGCCGACTACCTGATCCTCAACGTGCGCATGCCGCGTTCGCTCACCTTCTGCTACCGCTTCCTCGCCGAGCATCTGAAATTCCTGGGCGACGACTATGGCGAGCGCCACGCCTGCCATGCCACGGCCGAGAAGACCCAGGCGATGCTGCGGGCAGGCTCGATCAAGGATATATTCGACGCCGGCCTGCATGAATTCCTGGCCAACTTCATCCGCGACAACACCAGGCTCGGCGACGAGATCGCGCAGGACTACAGGTTCTATTGAGCTTCATGCTCGCAAACGGAAAATGAAGCCATGCGGCTCAAGATCACCCATCGGACCGAGTACCGCTACGATGCGCCGGTGCAATATCTGCTGCAGCGGCTGCGCCTGCTGCCGGTCAGCGGCCACACGCAGACCGTGCAGTCCTGGGGCCTGAATATCGACGGCGCGCGCGAGGAGGTGCGTTTCACCGACCACTTCGGCAACGACACAAGGCTTCTGAGCGTCGAAGGCGAGCCTCACGCCATCACCATCGAAGCGTCGGGCGATGTGCTCACGCGCGACACCACTGGCGTATCCGGTCCGCATCATGGTTTCGCGCCGCTCTGGCTGTTTGCCCAGGAAACGCCGTTGACCGCCGCCGGCGAAGGCATTCGCGAGCTTGCCGGCTCGGCGGGGAAGGGCACCGATATCGAGCGGCTGCACCGGCTGATGGGCACGATCGGCGAGCGTGTCGCCTACAAGCCTGGCGCCACCACCGTGATGACGCCGGCCGAGGAGGCGCTGGCGTTGAAGACCGGCGTCTGCCAGGACCACAGCCATATCTTCGCCGCCGCGGCGCGCGCCATGGGGTTTCCGGCCCGCTATGTCAGCGGCTATCTGATGATGGACGCGGCTGTCGAGCAGGCAGCAAGCCACGCCTGGGCCGAGGCGCATGTTCAGGGCCTCGGCTGGGTTGCCTTCGATGCCGCCAACGGCATCTCTCCCGACGAACGCTATGTCAGGGTGGCGACGGGTCGCGACTACCGCGATGCCTCGCCCATATCGGGGATTCTGCTCGGTCAAGCGGACGAGAAGCTTGCCGTCACCGTCACGGTAGAGCAGTAATTCAGCAAGATTCGCCGCTGGAGCGGTGCGGCTTTGATAGATTCGCCGATCCGCTCCAGGTTTTTTGACGCAATTCCGGGCGGAAAGGCGCTACGCACTTCTCCTCGAATTGCTCTGGAAGTGCAGCCATGACCTATTGCGTCGGCCTGAAGATCGATCGCGGGCTCGTGTTCATGTCGGACACGCGCACCAACGCCGGCATGGATTCGATCTCCACCTTCAAGAAGATGCATGTCTGGGAGGAGCCCGGCGAACGCGTCATCGTGCTGATGTCGGCCGGCAATCTGGCGACCACGCAGGCCGTCGTCAGCCTGCTCGACGAACGCACCAAGGCGGTTGCCGATCGTCACGCGACGCTGCTCGAGACGCCGTCCATGTATCAGACGGTGCGGCTGGTCGGCGACACGGTCAAGGAGGTCATCGCTCATTCCTCGCCGGCCGGCGACAAGGCCGATTCCTATTTCAACGCCTCCTTCATCCTCGGCGGCCAGATCAAGGGCAGCCCGCCGCGGCTGTTCATGATCTATCCGGAAGGCAATTTCATCGAATCGACCGACGACACGCCGTTCTTCCAGATCGGCGAGACCAAATACGGCAAGCCGATCATCATCCGCGCCTATGAGCGCACGATGAGCCTGGCCGAGACGGTGAAGCTGCTTCTGGTCTCATTCGATTCGACGCTGAAGTCGAACCTGTCGGTCGGCCTGCCGCTCGATCTCCTGTTCTACGAGAAGGACGCCTTCAAGGTCAGCATGAAGAAGCGCATCGGCCAGGACGATCAATATTACCGCACCATCTCGGACGGCTGGTCGAACGCCCTGAGGACCGCCTTTGCCAGCCTGCCGGACTATCCGGGCTAGGGCGGCGCGACCTCGCTGGCGCATTGCCTTTATATATTTAACATGTTAATCAAAATTCGAGCCGGCTGAACTCGCCGGCAGCCGCCGGCTATCGGGAGGAAACATGGACAACAGCGAATTCCGCGCATGGTCGAGGCGTGCCGCCGACTGGGGCGTCGACTACCGCGACACCTTGCGCGAACGGCCGGTGCGGCCAGCGCTCGCGCCCGGCGAGGTTTTCCGTGCCATCGAGGTCTCGCCCCCGGAAACCGCGGAGCCGATGGAGCGGATCTTCGCCGATTTCGAGGAAAAGATCGTGCCCGGCATGACGCATTGGCAGCATCCGCGCTTCTTCGCCTATTTCCCGGCCAATGCTGCGCCCGTCTCGGTGGTTGCCGAATATCTGGTCTCCGCGATGGCAGCGCAGTGCATGCTGTGGCAGACCTCGCCGGCGGCGACCGAGCTAGAGACCCGAACAGTCGACTGGATGCGCCAGGCGCTCGGCCTGCCGGAAGGGTTTTCCGGTGTCATCCAGGACTCGGCCTCGTCGGCGACGCTGGCCGCCGTGCTCACCATGCGCGAGCGCGCGCTCGACTGGCAAGGCAACCGCAAGGGACTCGCCGGGCAGGCGCGGCCGCGCGTCTATTCTTCCGACCAGGTCCACACCTCGATCGATCGCGCCATCTGGGTCGCCGGCATCGGCGAGGAGAACCTCGTGCGCATCCCAGCAGCCGGCCGCTTCCGCGCCATGGACACCGTGGCCCTCGAGGCCGCGATCGTCTCCGACCGCGAGGCCGGGATGCTGCCGGCGGGTATCATCGCTTGCGTCGGCGGCACCAGCACCGGCGGCACCGACGACATCGCCGCCGTGGCTGCTGTCGCCAAACGGCATGGGCTCTATCTGCATGTCGACGCCGCCTGGGCCGGATCGGCGATGATCTGCCCGGAGTACCGGCATTTCTGGGCCGGCGTCGAGGACGCCGATTCCATCGTGTTCAATCCGCACAAATGGCTGGGCGCGCAATTCGACTGCTCGATCCAGTTCATCCGTCGGCCGGAAGATCTCGTGCGCACGCTTGCAATCAAGCCGGACTATCTGAAGACCCACGGCCACGACGGCATCATCAACTACTCGGAATGGTCGGTGCCGCTCGGTCGCCGGTTCCGGGCGCTGAAACTCTGGTTCCTGCTTCGCGCCCATGGGCTGGAAGGATTGCGCACCATGATCCGCAATCACGTCACCTGGAGCCAGGCTCTCGCCGCGCGGCTTGCGGGGGAGGCGGACTTCGAGATCGTGACCGAGCCAATGCTGTCGCTGTTTTCGTTCCGGCATCGGACAGGACCGGGCGCCAACCCCGACGAGCACAATCTTCGCCTGGTCAATGCCATCAACGATGACGGCCGCATCTACCTGACGCAGACAAAGGTCGATGGCGCGATCGCGATCCGTTTCCAGGCCGGCCAGTTCGAGGCGACGGCGGCCGATGTCGAGGCGGCATTCGACGTCATCACCGAAATCGCTCGCCGCCCCACCTGAAGCAACTCGCCGCAGCTTGCGGCCGGTTTGGCTTTGCGATCATATGGTTTTCGTTAGCCGGCTTATCCCTTTTCATTGCTTTCGTTTTGCGATATAGACAAGAAAAACGAAAACGGGAGGGAGAGCGATGTTTCTGTCGCCGCGTCATGCCGAGATCATCCAGATGGCCAAGGACCATGGCCGCGTGCTGGTCGACGACCTGGCAACGCATTTCAACGTGACGCCGCAGACCATCCGCAAGGACCTCAACGACCTCTGCGACCAGAGGCTGCTCACCCGCATCCATGGCGGGGCGCTGTTCCCGTCCGGGATCGAGAACATGGAATATGAGGCGCGCCGCAAGATCGCCGCCGATGAGAAGGAGGCGATCGGTCGCGCCGCCGCCAGGCTGATCCCCGACAACGCCTCACTGTTCATCAACATCGGCACCACTACCGAGTCCGTCAGCAAGGCCTTGCTGGATCACAACGGCCTCATGGTCATCACCAATAATATCAATGTTGCCAATAGGATGCGTGTCTATCCTTCGATCGAGGTAGTGATCGCCGGCGGCGTCGTGCGCGGCTCAGACGGCGGTGTCGTCGGCGAGGCGGCCGTCGATTTCATCCGGCAGTTCAAGGTCGACTACGCCGTCATTGGCGCCTCGGCCATCGACCATGATGGCGCGCTGCTCGATTTCGACTTTCGCGAGGTCAAGGTTGCGCAAGCCATCATCGCCAACGCAAGGCACGTCATCCTGGTTTCCGACCAGACCAAGTTCGAGCGCACCGCGCCGGTCCGCATCGGCCATCTGTCGCAGGTCAACACCTTCATCACCGACCGCTGCGACATCCCCTCGGTGCGCAAGATCTGCGACGAAGCCGAGGTTCAACTGATCGAAACATCGCTCGGCTAGGCCATCTCCGCAGCGTCATCACACGCCTGTGATATTTCGTTTGACATTCGTTCTTATTTCGAATTAATTCCGTGACGGTTTCGCAAAAGACCAAAAATGCTGCAATGCGAAATCGCTGGAGGACTTCTTGGACGCATCACCGATCCATGACATTTTTGTCATTGGCGGCGGCATCAACGGCTGCGGCATCGCCCGCGACGCAGTTGGTCGCGGCTTCTCGGTCTTTCTCGCCGAAATGAACGATCTGGCCAGCGGCACCTCGTCCGGCTCGACCAAGCTGATCCATGGCGGCCTGCGCTATCTCGAGTTCTACGAATTCCGCCTAGTGCGCGAAGCGCTGATGGAGCGCGAAGTTCTCTGGAAGAACGCGCCGCACATCATCTGGCCGATGCGTTTCGTGCTGCCCTATGCCGAGGGCCTGCGGCCGGCCTGGCTGATTCGGCTCGGCCTTTTCCTCTACGACCACATTGGCGGCCGCAAACTGCTGCCGGCGACGAAGACGCTGGACATGGCGAGGGACCCGGCCGGCAAGCCGCTGAAGCCGCTGTTCCGCAAGGCCTTCGAATATTCCGACGGCTGGGTCAACGATGCCAGGCTGGTAGCGCTGAATGCTCGCGATGCGGCCGACCGCGGCGCGATCATCCGCACCCGCACCAAGGTCGTCGGCGCGCGCCGTGACGGCGACCTCTGGGCAATCCGACTCGAGGACGTGCGCACCGGCGAGACCGAGGAAGTCAAGGCCAGGCTTCTGGTCAACGCCGCCGGCCCCTGGGTGGACCACGTGCTGTCGGCGACGGTCGGCCAGAACGACGTCCACAATGTCCGTCTCGTGCAAGGCAGCCACATCGTCATCGCCAAGAAGTTCGACGACCCGCGCGCCTATTTCTTCCAGAACAAGGACGGCCGCATCATCTTCGCCATTCCTTACGAGGAAGAGTTCACGCTGATCGGCACCACCGACCGCGACTATCCGGGCGATCCGCATGAGGTGAAGATCAGCGACACCGAGATCGACTATCTGTGCGCGGCGGCGAGCGAATATTTCGCTCAGGCCGTCAAGCGCTCGGACATCGTCTGGACCTATTCGGCCGTGCGCCCGCTCTATGACGACGGCGCCTCCAAGGCGCAGGAAGCGACCCGCGACTACGTGCTGAAGTCCGATGGCGGCGAGGGGGCAGCGCCGATCATCAACGCATTCGGCGGCAAGATCACCACCTATCGCCGGCTGTCGGAATCGATGCTGGAAAAGATCGAAGGCTTCCTCGGCAAGCGCGGCAAGCGCTGGACGGCGGACGCGCCTTTGCCGGGCGGCAACTTCCCTGCCACCGGCTTTGAGGCGCAAGTGGCGAAACTGAAGAGCGCCTATCCGTTCCTCGACCAGCGCCTGGCGCGCCGGCTGACCCGGCTCTACGGCACGCTGGCGCAGGCCGTGCTGGGCCTGGCCAAGTCGAATGCCGATCTCGGCCGCAACTTCGGCGCCGATCTCTATGAGGCTGAGGTACGCTATCTGGTCCAAAACGAATGGGCGCTGACCGCCGAGGATGTATTGTGGCGCCGGACCAAGCGCGGCCTGCATCTCAGCCGAGAGCAGGCGGCGACGCTCGACGAATTCATGCGTGGAATAAGCCGCCGTCACGTCGCGGCGGCCGAATAGGATGGCCGTGTGATGCACAGAGCCGGGGAGGAGGCATCATGCTGGAACTGAGAAACGTGTCGAAGACGGTCGGCGCGGCGGAGCACATCCGTGACGTGTCGCTGACACTTCAGCATGGCTCGCTCAACGTGCTGCTCGGCCCGACGCTGTCAGGCAAGACCAGCCTGATGCGGCTGATGGCCGGTCTCGACGCGCCGACGTCAGGCTCGGTCTGGTTCGACGGCAAGGATGTCACCGGCCAGCCGGTCCAGAAGCGCAACGTCGCCATGGTCTACCAGCAGTTCATCAATTACCCGGCGATGACAGTCTACGAGAATATCGCCTCGCCGCTCAGGGTCGCCGGCGCCGAGCAGTCGAAGATCGACAAGGAAGTGCGCAACGCCGCGGCACTCCTGAAGCTCACGCCCTATCTCGACCGCACGCCGCTCAGCCTTTCCGGCGGTCAGCAGCAGCGCACCGCGCTGGCGCGCGCCATCGTCAAGAACGCCAGCCTCGTCCTGCTTGACGAGCCGCTCGCCAATCTCGACTACAAATTGCGCGAGGAGTTGCGCGCCGAGCTGCCGAAGATCTTCGCCGCCGCCGGCACCATCTTCGTCTACGCCACCACCGAGCCGCACGAGGCGCTGCTGCTCGGCGGCAATACGGCGACGCTCGCCGAAGGCCGCATCACCCAGTTCGGACCGACCATCGAAGTGTTCCGCAAGCCGGTCGACCTCGTGACGGCGAAGACCTTCGCCGACCCGCCGCTCAACACCATCGTGCTTGCCAAGAAGGGTGCGGTCTTCCTGCTGGAAGGCGGCGTCACGCTGCCGGTGCCGGCGGAACTCGCCGGCATCGCCGATGCAAGCTATACGATCGGCTTCCAGCCCCACCACCTGTCGCTGGAGCGCCCCAACGCAGCCGCCGTGCCGGTGCGCGCCAAGGTCACCATCACCGAGATCACCGGCTCGGAGAGCTTCATCCATCTCGATTTCGCCGACGCGCGCTGGGTGATGCTGACCCACGGCATCCGCGACTTCGAGCCGGATGCCGAAGTCGAGGTCTTCATCGACCCGCGCCACATCATGGTCTTCGACGGAAACGGCCGCGCCGTCGCCGCGCCGAAGCTCGCGGCTTGAGGAGGAAGCGATGGCACGCATCGACGTCAACCACATCCGCCACTCCTATCTGCCCAATCCGCAGAAGGATTCAGATTTTGCCCTGAAGGAGGTGCATCACACCTTCGAGGATGGCGGCGCCTATGCGCTGCTCGGGCCTTCCGGCTGCGGCAAGACCACGCTGCTCAACATCATTTCGGGGCTGCTGCACCCTTCGCACGGCCAGTTGCTGTTCAACGGCAAGGACGTCACCAGGCTGTCGACGCAGGAACGCAACATCGCTCAGGTGTTCCAGTTCCCGGTCATCTACGACACGATGACCGTCTACGACAATCTGGCCTTCCCGTTGCGCAACCGCGGCGTGCCGGAAGCCGATGTCGACCGCAAGGTGCGCGAGACGCTGGAGATGATCGATCTCGCGTCATGGGCGAACAGGAAAGCGCGCGGCCTGACCGCCGACCAGAAGCAGAAGATCTCGCTCGGCCGCGGCCTGGTCCGCTCCGACGTCAACGCCATTCTGTTCGACGAGCCGCTCACCGTCATCGATCCGCATATGAAATGGGTGCTGCGCTCGCAGTTGAAGCAGCTGCACCGCCGCTTCGGCTACACCATGGTCTACGTCACGCACGACCAGACCGAGGCGCTGACCTTCGCCGACCGGGTGGTGGTCATGTATGACGGCGAGATCGTCCAGATCGGCACGCCGGCCGAACTGTTCGAGCGCCCGCGCCACACCTTTGTCGGCTATTTCATCGGCTCGCCCGGCATGAACGTCATGCCGGTGGCGATCGACGGCAGGACCGCGACGATCGGCAGCCAGCGCATCGAACTGCCGGGCGTGCCCAAGACTGTCGGTGCGAACGCCGGCGCCGGCTCGATCGAGCTCGGCATCCGCCCCGAATATGTCAGGCTCGGCCGCGACGGCATGGCCGTCAAGGTCAGCAAGGTCGAGGATGTCGGTCGCCATAAGGTGGTCCGTGCCAGCCTCGAGGGCCGCGAGATCGCCGCCGTCATCGGCGAGGACGACACCGTGCCGGCCGATCCGAAGGTTCGCTTCGACCCTGCAGGCATCAACATCTATGCCGATTCCTGGCGCGTCGAGATGGGGGCATAGATGGAAAAGACCTGGAACAACAAGGCCTGGTTCCTTGTCCTGCCGGTGCTGGTGCTGGTGGCGTCCTCGGCCGTCATCCCGCTGATGACCGTCGTCAACTATTCGGTGCAGGACACCTTCGGCAACAACGTCTTCTTCTGGGCAGGCACCGAGTGGTTCGAGGAGCTGCTGTCCTCCGACCGCTTCTGGGAAGCGATGGTCCGCAACCTGATCTTCTCCTTCATCATCCTCATCATCGAGGTGCCGCTCGGCATCTTCATTGCGCTCAACATGCCGAAGAAGGGCTGGGGCGTGCCGGTCTGCCTGGTGCTGATGGCGTTGCCGCTGCTGATCCCGTGGAATGTCGTCGGCACGATCTGGCAGGTCTTCGGCCGCAACGACATCGGCCTGCTCGGCTACTACGTCAATGCGCTCGGCATCGACTACAACTATGTCCAGGATCCGATCGACGCCTGGGTCACCGTCATCATCATGGACGTCTGGCACTGGACCAGCCTCGTCGTGCTGCTCTGCTATGCCGGCCTGGTCTCGATCCCGGATGCCTTCTACCAGGCGGCCAAGATCGACGGTGCCTCGCGCTGGGCGGTGTTCCGCTACATCCAGCTTCCGAAGATGCAGCGCGTGCTTCTGATCGCCGTGCTGCTGCGCTTCATGGACAGCTTCATGATCTACACCGAGCCTTTCGTCGTCACCGGCGGCGGCCCCGGCAATTCGACGACATTCCTGTCGATCGACCTCGTCAAGACGGCGCTCGGCCAGTTCGACCTCGGTCCGGCGGCGGCCATGTCGTTGGTCTACTTCCTGATCATCCTGCTGTTGTCATGGGTCTTCTACACCGTGATGACCAACTACGACGCGGAGCGCTGAGATGAGCGGCGTCAACGAAAGAACAAACAGAGTGAGCGAGACGGCGGTTTCGGAAGGGCTGAGCAGCGCCCTGTCGCAGGACGAGGTGGCGCGGCTGATGCGGCGCCGCGGCGAGGAATCGCGCTGGTGGTGGATCGTGCCGACGGTCTACATCATCGTCATCCTGCTGCCGATCTACTGGCTCATCAACATGAGCTTCAAGACCAATGCCGAGATCGTCTCGTCGCTGACGCTCTATCCGCATGCGCCGACGCTCGCCAACTATCGCACCATCTTCAGCGACCCGTCCTGGTATTCGGGCTACATCAACTCGATCACCTATGTGGTGATGAACATGGTGATCTCGGTCGCCGTGGCGCTGCCGGCGGCCTATGCCTTCTCGCGCTACCGTTTCCTCGGCGACAAGCATCTGTTCTTCTGGCTGTTGACCAACCGCATGGCGCCGCCGGCGGTGTTCGCGCTGCCCTTCTTCCAGCTCTATTCGGCCTTCGGCCTGATCGACACCCATATCGCGGTGGCGCTGGCGCACTGCCTGTTCAACGTGCCGCTGGCGGTGTGGATCCTCGAGGGCTTCATGTCGGGCGTGCCAAAGGAGATCGACGAGACCGCCTATATCGACGGCTATTCGTTCCCGCGCTTCTTCGTGAAGATCTTCATGCCGCTGATCGCCAGCGGCATCGGCGTCGCCTGCTTCTTCTGCTTCATGTTCTCATGGGTGGAACTCTTGATCGCGCGCACGCTGACCACCACCGACGCAAAGCCGATCGCCGCCACCATGACCCGCACCGTCTCGGCCGCCGGTATGGACTGGGGCCTGCTCGCCGCCGCCGGCGTGCTGACGCTGATCCCGGGCGCGCTGGTCATCTGGTTTGTCCGTAACTACATCGCCAAGGGCTTCGCCCTCGGGAGGGTATGACCATGAACCTCGACCTCTCCTGGATGGCGTGGACCTGGCCGACGGCGGCCTTCTTCGGCACCGTCTTCCTGCTGCTTTGCGGCATGGCGGCGTGGGAATATGCCTCGCCGGGCGGCAATCCGCGCATCGGCGTGCTCCGCTTCGAGACGACGCGCGGCGACCGTCTCTTCCTTTCGCTGCTTGGCAGCGCCTTCATCCATCTCGCTTGGCTGGGTCTGGTTGGACCCAACCTGTGGTGGGCTCTCGCTCTCTCCGTAGTCTACGCCATCGGCGTGTTCCGCTACGTATAGAGGGGGAAACTGTTGGAGCGGTCGCGTGCCGGCGGCCGCTCCAGATCGCACTTGAAACCTAAATGTGGAGGAAACTTATGCGACGGCAAATTTTAACATCAACGACCGCCATTGTCCTATTGCTCGGGGCAGGCAATGCCTATGCCGGTATGGACGAGGCCAAGGCCTTCCTGGACAAGGAAATCGGTCCGCTGTCGACGCTCTCGCGCGCCGACCAGGAAAAGGAAATGCAGTGGTTCATCGACGCCGCCAAGCCTTTCGCCGGCATGGACATCAAGGTCGTCTCCGAAACCATCGCCACCCATTCCTATGAATCGCAGGTGCTGGCACCGGCCTTCTCGGCCATCACCGGCATCAAGGTGACGCACGACACGATTCAGGAAGGCGACGTCGTCGAGAAGATCCAGACCCAGATGCAGACCGGCCAGAACCTCTATGACGGCTGGGTCAACGACTCCGACCTGATCGGCACCCACTGGCGCTACCAGCAGGTGCGCAACCTGTCCGACTGGATGGAAGGCGACGGCAAGGACGTCACCAATCCGAACCTCGACCTCAAGGACTTCATCGGCACCTCGTTCACCACGGCGCCCGACAAGAAGCTCTATCAGTTGCCCGACCAGCAGTTCGCCAACCTCTACTGGTTCCGCTACGACTGGTTCAACGACGAGAAGAACAAGGCCGACTTCAAGGCCAAGTACGGCTACGACCTCGGCGTGCCGGTCAACTGGTCGGCCTATGAGGATATTGCCGAGTTCTTCACCGGCCGCGAGATCGACGGCAAGAAGGTCTATGGCCACATGGACTACGGCAAGAAGGACCCGTCGCTCGGCTGGCGGTTCACCGACGCCTGGCTGTCCATGGCCGGCAACGGCGACAAGGGCATCCCGAACGGTCTGCCGGTCGACGAATGGGGCATCAAGGTCGACGAGAATTCGCGTCCGGTCGGCTCCTGCACCGCGCGCGGCGGCGACACCAACGGCCCGGCTGCCGTCTACTCGATCCAGAAGTACCTCGACTGGCTGAAGGCCTACGCTCCGGCCGAAGCCCAGGGCATGACCTTCTCCGAATCCGGCCCGGTGCCGGCGCAGGGCGCGGTCGCACAGCAGATCTTCTGGTACACCGCCTTCACGGCTTCGATGGTCGACGCCGGCGCCAAGGCGGTTATGAACGACGACGGCACGCCGAAGTGGCGCATGGCTCCGTCGCCGCACGGTGTTTACTGGAAGGACGGCATGAAGCTCGGCTACCAGGACGTGGGTTCCTGGACGCTGATGAAGTCGACGCCGACCGACCGCGCCAAGGCCGCCTGGCTCTACGCGCAGTTCGTCACCTCGAAGACCGTCGACGTCAAGAAGAGCCATGTCGGCCTGACCTTCATCCGCGAGAGCACGATCCACGACAAGAGCTTCACCGAGCGTGCTCCGAAGCTCGGCGGCCTGATCGAGTTCTACCGCTCGCCGGCCCGCGTGCAGTGGTCGCCGACCGGCACCAACGTGCCTGACTATCCGAAGCTGGCTCAGCTCTGGTGGCAGGCGATCGGCGATGCCTCGTCCGGCGCCAAGAGCGCGCAGGAAGCCATGGACTCGCTCTGCGCCGAGCAGGAAAAGGTCATGAGCCGCATCGAGAAGTCGGGCGTCCAGGGCGATATCGGCCCGAAGATGGCCGAAGAGCATGATCTCGCCTACTGGAACGCCGACGCGGTCAAGAAGGGCAATCTCGCGCCTCAGCTGAAGATCGAGAACGAGAAGGAAAAGCCGATCACCATCAACTATGATGAGCTGGTCAAGAGCTGGCAGAAGTAAGACTGACTGATGCGGGCGTCAGCGCCCGCATGGATCCTGCGGGGGAGGCGGCTTTTGCCGTCTCCCCTGTTGCATGAAGAGTGGAGGGAACGGCAATGAGCGGCTTTGTGCTTGCCATCGATCAAGGGACGACATCGACCAGGGCGATCCTGTTCGACGACAAGATGAAAGTCGCCGGCACCGGCCAGCAGGAATTCACCCAGCATTATCCGGCCTCAGGCTGGGTCGAGCACGATCCGGAGGAGATCTGGGCAAGCGTGGTGGCGACGGTGAAGGCCGCGCTGAAGGCTGCCGGCCGCAGTGCCTCGAATGTGGCGGCGATCGGCATCACCAACCAGCGCGAGACCGTCGTCATCTGGGACAGGGCGACCGGCAAGCCGATCCACAATGCCATCGTCTGGCAGGACCGCCGCACCGCGCCGCTCTGCCAGAAGTTGAAGAAACAGGGGCTGGAAAAGACATTCACCAAGAAAACCGGCTTGCTGCTCGATCCCTATTTCTCCGGCACAAAGATCGCCTGGATGCTGGACAAGGTGAAAGGCGCAAGGAAGCGCGCCGAGAAGGGCGAACTGCTCGCCGGCACCATCGACAGTTTCCTGATCTGGCGGCTGACCGGCGGCAAGGTTCACGCCACCGACGCAACCAATGCCTCGCGCACGTTGGTCTACAACATCGAGAAGAATGTGTGGGATGACGAGCTGCTGTCGATCCTGCGCATCCCGGCCGCGCTGCTGCCCGAGGTGAAGGATTGCGCCGATGACTATGGCGTGACCGAGAAGGGCCTGTTCGGCGCTGAAATAAGAATCCTCGGCGTCGCCGGCGACCAGCATGCGGCGACCATCGGCCAGGCCTGTTTCGAGCCCGGCATGATGAAATCGACCTACGGCACCGGCTGCTTCGCGCTGCTCAACACCGGCGCCGATCTGGTGCGTTCGAAGAACCGGCTCTTGACCACGATCGCCTACCGGCTGAACGGCAAGACCACCTATGCGCTGGAAGGCTCGATCTTCATCGCCGGCGCCGCCGTGCAATGGCTGCGCGACGGCATCAAGGTGATCGGCAAGGCCGAGCAGAGCGGCGCGCTCGCGGCAGCCGCCGATCCGGCGCAGAATGTGTATCTGGTGCCGGCCTTCGTCGGCCTCGGCGCGCCGCATTGGGACGCCGAGGCGCGCGGCGCGATCTTCGGCCTGACCCGCAACTCAGGCCCGGCGGAGTTTGCCCGCGCGGCATTGGAATCCGTCGCCTACCAGACCCGCGACCTGCTTGACGCCATGCGCAAGGACTGGAAGGGGGCGTCCGCGAAAACCGTGCTTCGGGTCGATGGCGGCATGGTCGCTTCCGACTGGACCATGCAGCGGCTGGCCGACATCCTCGATGCGCCGGTCGACCGGCCGACCATCCTCGAGACGACCGCGCTCGGTGCCGCCTGGCTGGCTGGGTCGAAGGCGGGCGTGTGGCCGGAGGCGAAGGACTTCGCCAAGACCTGGGCGCTCGACCGCCGCTTCAAGCCGGAGATGGACGCTGCGACACGCTCCGCCAAGCTGGCGGGCTGGCGCGACGCTGTGCGCAGGACGCTGAGCGTGCCATAAGAAGCCCCATCAGGCGCTGAGTGCTGGGGGCGAGGGGGGATGGATCCGGACTGGTATGCTGGCTGGCGCGAAGAGGCATTCGATCAGCTGAACGCCAAGAACGACCGCTTGCAGAAGGATTTCCGCCTCGGCAGCTGGCCGCGCTACGACTACGATCTGGAGGCAGGAAAGCTCCTGTTTTCAGACCAAGGCGTCGTCAAGGTGGTCAGCGAGATCCAGATTGCGGGCTCTACGAGCGCCAAAGCCGACAACTGGCTGTGGGCCTGGGCAAATTCAAACCTGCCCGGCGAGCTTCTCGGTGATGCCAAGCGGGTTCGGTCCTTCGGCGAGGAAAAAGGCATCGACGAGCTGGCTCAGGCCTATGTGCTCGATACGAACAACGACCTTGAGGCGCTGGGCTGGGAACTGACCGGCGCCATGGTTCGAATTTGCGAAGCGCTCGGAGCCTACCGTTCCCCACGCGGGGAGGGCGGAGGCTTGTATCTGATTATCAAGACCATCAGCTGGGCCAGCTGATTCGCGCATCGCTTCCTTTGCGACAGGGATATCGCGAAAGGCCCGTGCCGTTGCCGGCACGGGCCTTCGCAGCCTCCCGTGTTCCGATGATCAGGTCAGTAGGGCGAATAGCACTGCTGACGCGGGCCATTATACGGCTGGAACGTGTTGTCCCAGGCGCGATAGGACCGGTACCGGTCGTAGCACCACTGCACATGCGCATCGCCGCCGCGATAGACACGGGTCCGGTTGCTGTTGACGATGGCGCCGGTGATCAGCGCGCCGGTCGCGAAGGCAGCCAGCGGGAACCAGAAGTCGCCATGGCGGCGATAGCCGCGGCGATATTCGCGATACCCGCGATGGCCATTCCAGTACATGTCACCGTTGCGCGAATAGACGCGGTTGCGCGAGATGGTGCGGTGCCGTCGCCACTCCTGGTACTGGACGGTCTGGACATCAGACGAAAGCCCTTGCGGCTGCGGCGCATAGATTGGCTGGGCATTCACGGACATGACGTCCGCTGCCACGAACGAAGCCGACAGCGCGGCCGCCAGCAGGCTTGATGCGATCCTGTTCATCGCTCTTCTCCTCGAAGGGTGTTGATGTCCCTTGTGGGAAAAAAACGGGTGACGTAGGCAATTGTTCCCACGTTCCCGTCCAGATTGCAGAATGCGCCCCGATGGTAGCAGCGCTTGGATGCAAGGCCCAGCCTTCGACCCTCTCGCGCGCTGTGCCGCGCACGCTCGCATGGCTCACAATGCCGCGCCGGACACGGCCTGGAGGCCATGTTTTTCCGGTTGACCGGTCGATGCACTCTCCCTATGTTCCGCCCAATTTCGAGGGCGGCCTTATTCGAGCCCGCGGGAGCGCGTAGCTCAGCCGGTAGAGCAACTGACTTTTAATCAGTAGGTCATGGGTTCGAATCCCATCGCGCTCACCAAATTAATCAATGAATTCCGAAAGATATCGTTTCGCCTGAAACGAACGCAGCTGGTTTCCCACGAGGCTAACGGGCTGCTTGAAGTTCTTCGCGACGTGCGTCCAGCGCGATCGATCATCTAGTCAGGGGCGAGCGCGACGCGTGTCTGTTGGGCTGGGACCTATGGAATCAAGAAAGATCAAATATGAGAGGTTCGCCCTCTCGGGCCGTGCGCCCCAACAAGGCGTCGGCCACCTTCTGCTTTTATATCCCGTTATATCGGCCTATAATTGCGGCCGCCGACAAACGTCCCCCAAACTTGCTGTTTGCCGGTTAGGCCCGGCGGTCGCGCCACCCCACCCACACCCCCGGCCGCTGGGCCGCCACGCTCGTGAGGGAGCAAGTTTCGCGGCGAAACTCGAAGACGTTTCTTCGGCGGTGCTTTTCAGGCAGCGCAGCGCAAGACGTCAATGCGCGACAGGATCGTGCCTTATCAGGGCGGAACTTCGACGGTAATCTTGATCGCGGCATAGTAGGCCGCGGCATTGGCGATGTCTTCGTCGCTCAGCTTCTTGACGACCAGCGACATCATTGAACTCTTGCGCTCTCCGGCCTTGTAAGCCATCAGCGCGTGGACCAGATAGTCGTACTTCTGCCCGGCGATATTGGGCGTGTAAGACATTTTGCCGAGGCCATCCGTGCCGTGGCACATTTGGCATTGCACCATGACTTTCCGGCCGGCGATGCTGTCGCCTGCTGCCTGCGCAAATGATGAGTTGACCACGAGGGCAGCCAGGCCAAGGATCAAACCACGCATAGCTATGCTCCGTGCATGCTCCATCGTCCGTGGCCTTAGGTCGGACGACGAGGCACCCTACACCCGGCGAGGCTGCGTAGCGAGCTATATTAGCTGTAGCTTGATTACACTCACTCGAAGTGATCCAGTGCCGACCTCTCCCGGCTCGCTTCGGTACGGGGCGCAAAGAAGCACCGAATGTAGGAAAACGGCGGGGACAGGCAGATGTGATACTGGCTGTCTTCGCTTTCTATAACGCGGTTCTTGGGGATGAAATACCGGGACTTGGATCCGGTCCGGACATTGAAACCGCCACCTGGCAACGGCTCGACAAAGCGCGGAGCGATGATCCCACAGTCCTTTTTGGCGTCGCAGCATTCATAGCCGGTGACCGGATCGTGGTAGCCGGTGTACCAGCTGTGAGCGACGGTGAGCGCGATTAAAAAGAGCTTCGCCATGTCCGCCTAATTTAACACGGCGGCTCGACGACAGGCTATCCACATATTAGCAGACGCTTGCGAACCAATTCGCCGCACCGGGAGTCGATCGGGAAGCTCAGTCGCTCTACGGTCAGGCCCCGGTTTACTGACGGCCAGGCAATACATGCCGCATTTTACTAAATTAGCAATGATGCATGAAATGGCCTAAAATAGCTCAGCCGGCGACGCCCCCAACCAAGGCCCACCGGTCAGGCCCGGCCTCACTGGCCTACCCCGCCGCGGGTGCCGGGCCGCTATGAGGGAGGCTTTCCGATGCGAGCGGTTCTATTGATCCTTGCCGTCGTGGCCGTGTTCTTCATATGGGACAATCTGGCCAACGAAGGCCGATATTCTTCGGCAGTAGAGCGCAGCTACCGCTTGGCAGTGGCCGATCTGCCTACCGGCTACAAGCGTTGAATCGAGGAGTCAGCGCCGGCAGGGACGCCGGTAGCTTGGCCGGATAGCCATTGAGCCTTAAAAGCTCGCCAACCGGCGCCATCGAGGCACCAGCCCAAACTGCGAGCGCCCTGGCCCTTAGCCGCCGGGCAGTTGGAAAGCGATCAGGAGTAGCACAAAAGCGATGGCGGCCAGGACGATCGCGGCTGCCCGGATGCGTTTCATCCCACCTTGTTGCAATCGCTGTCGAACCTTCGCCGCTTCGTAGGCGCTATAGAGGCGCAGGCCGTCCTCGCCGAAGCGATCGCTGCTCGGATAGTTGTGTTGCGGCTTTTGGCGGAGCTTCAGCATTGTTGGACCGTTGAAAGAAAGACTCGCCGGGCATGAAACCCCAAACCCATGGCCCGGCGAGATTGACAACCCGACCCCACGATCAGGACCGGTGGAGGTGTCCCGGCAATCTCTCCAACGCAAGACAGGTGCCAGCTTTTGGTCCCGAACCGGGACAGAGGTAGCCGTGCGCCAGTTGGCGCTGGTCGCCAGCCAGTCCCTCGCGGGAAGCGAGCTTGCATGTGGGTACCAGTTGCGCGAAGCTGACCGCGGGGGAGTGGTGTAGATTCGAGGCAGCACCACCAATGTTCACTGACTACTACGAACTTCTTGAAATCAGCCCGAACGCCAACTCGGAAACGATTGAGCGGATATTTCGTTATTTTGCCATGCGCTATCATCCCGACAATCGGGACACCGGCGATGATTCACGCTTCAGCGAAATCGTGGAAGCCCACAACACGCTCAAGGATCCGGTCAAGCGCGCGCAGTACGACATCCAGTATAGAGACAATTTGGGCCTGCGCCGTGAGCTGACCGAGGAGGCCAGCAATACCAAGGGGCTTGAGCGGGATGTCGTGATCCAGGCGAAACTCCTGGCACTTCTCTATGTAAGACGCCGCCAGGACGTCAACAATCCAGGCATTGGCGATGACGAGCTCGAACGCCTGTCAGGCTGCCCGCGGGAGCATCTGGATTTTCATCTCTGGTATCTGAAGGCAAAGAGCTGGATAGCGAGGACCGAAAACGGGACGTTCGCCATCACCGTGGAAGGCATCGATCGGGCCAATTCCGAACACCGTCGCGAAGCCACGATCACCACCAAACTGCTGGATCATGCGGATTGAAGTACATCCCGGAGTTCTCCGGCCGTCGGCTCGCGCGCAGCGAAAGGGCACCAGGGGAGGGCAATAATTGTCCGAGACAAAGGTGATCGCGGTCAAGGACTGGAACTGTGCCATGAGCGACGAGCTTGGCCGTGTCGCCCTGATGATCAATCCGACCGATGGCGAGCCGGTCCTGGTTTTGATGACGATCTTTCAGGCAGCCAGGATGGGGCGCGAGCTGCAGTCGCCGAAACGCGTCTCTTGATGGCTTCGATATCCACAAAGGGGGCGTGGACCGCGAGGGCCAAGCTTGTCGTCAGACGGGGCGGCGGCTAGAGTCGGCGTTCGCAAGGGAGGCGATACATGGCACTTCACCTTTCGGCGGACACTCTGGCCCCCGCGGTGACGAAACCCCAAAAATATCTGTTCGGCCCGATCGCCGACTTCCTCATGCTCGGCGGCAGCGCGTTTCTCATCCTGCCGCTTCTGTTTCTTGTGCCGCTCGAATACGAAGGCCTCGTTGCCGCTACGATGGTCGTTGTGGCCTACCTGGTAAACTATCCCCACTTCGCCCACTCATATCAGATTTTCTACCGCAATTTCGGGCGCAAGGTGAGCGGCGACGGATACGACAAGGGCCTCCAGATCCGCTACATTTTCGCCGGCATCGCCGTTCCCCTGATCATGAGCGCCTTCTTTGCCTACGGCGCGGCGACGGCGAACACACGGCTGCTGGGCTATGCGACCAACGCCATGTTCTTCTTCGTCGGCTGGCACTACGTCAAGCAGGGCTACGGCATGCTGATGGTGGATGCCGTGCTCAAGCGCAAATTCTTCGACGACCGGGACAAGAAGGTGCTGCTGGTCAACAGCTATGCCGTCTGGATCCTGGCCTGGCTGCAGACGAACACGGCGGTCACCGCGGGCAAATACTATGGCCTGGAATATTACACATTCGCGGCCCCTTCGTGGATCACCGACATTGCCCTGCTGGTGGCCCTGGCATCCACCGCGGCCACGGTCCTGATGCTGGCCAGGCGCTGGCGGAAGAACGGCGGCGGCCTGCCGTACAACGGCATCGTGGCGTATGTCGCATCGCTCTACCTCTGGATCCTGATCGCGAGGATAAACCCGCTCTGGCTGCTGGTAGTGCCCGCGCTCCACTCGCTCCAGTACCTTGCGGTGGTCTGGCGCTATCAGACGAACGTCGAGCGCGACGGCCAGGATGCCGGAAAGGATCCGCAACCGAAGATCCTGTCGTTTCTCGGCCCTCTCTACCGGCTTCGTGTCCTCGGATTCATCGTCGGGGGCGGTGCGCTGGGCTATCTCGGTTTCTGGCTGATCCCGTTCGTGCTGACTGCCTTGATCCCCTACGACAGGCAGGTCCTCGGCTCATCGCTGTTCTTCTTCATCGTGCTGATATTCATCAACGTCCATCATTACTTCCTGGACAATGTGATGTGGCGCCGCGGCAACCCGGAAGTGTCCAAATATCTGTTCCGCTAGAGCAATTCGAGGAAAAGTGCGCAGCGGTTTTCCGTCCGGAATTGCGTCAAAACAAAAACTTAGGGCGGTTCGGCGACTATGAAACGCTGAACCGCCCTAGCCGCCTGTCCCATCGTCCATCATTGTGTTGGTGAGCGCCTCATAGGCCGCGCTGCATGTCGCGGAATGCGGACAATCCTTTACGACCAACACCGGCGCCACCGTGAGGATGGCGGCGATCAGGATTCGCAGGCCGAGCCCGATCGCGCTCATCGTTCTGCCGAGCAGGCCAGCGAACAGGAAGTAGAGACCCTGAGCCATGCAAGCGGCCGTCAGAACCCCCAGGAGCGGGCTCGTGGTTTTTGCAAACGGGGTTTATGTAGCCGTCCGGAAAACCCACCATGCTGAGGTCCATGGACCATTGCAGGGCCAGCACGACACTCAAGCCCGCCCAGGCAAGAGCGGCCATGCGTGTGATCCGTGTTTGCTTCGACTGCTCGCCGGCGACAGGCTTCAAGGATCAAGCCTCTCCGAAGACCAGCGAGACATTGCCGCCGGCGTGACGCTCGATCCTGCCGGCGAGGTCGAGTTCCAGGAGTACCATCGACACCTGCGCGGCGCTCAAGCCGGTATGGCGGATGATCTCGTCGACCGCCACCGGTGTCGGGCCGAGCGCCTCGAGCACGCCGGCACGATCATCCTCGCGCGGCGGCGGCGTCGCCGAGAGGTCGGGCGGCTCTGCCAGCGGCGCAACCCTCGGGGCGCGCACGCCAGCCAACGGCGCGATGGCGCTGGCAACATCGGCCGCTTCGGTGACCAGGGTGGCGCCGTCCTTGAGCAGGCCGTTCGAGCCGGCCGCGCGCGGATCGAGCGGCGAGCCGGGCACGGCGAAGACCAGTCGGCCCATCTCGCCGGCCAGCCTGGCGCTGATCAGCGAGCCTGAGCGCTGCGCGGCTTCGACCACCACCAGCCCCAGCGCCATGCCGGCGACGAGCCGGTTGCGGCGCGGAAAATCCTGCGCACGCGGCTGCCAGCCGAACGGCATTTCCGAGACGACGGCACCGCCGCGCTCGGCGATCTCGTTGCAGAGCCCGGCGTTCTCGGGCGGGTAGGGCATGTCGAGCCCGCCGGCCAGCACGCCGATAGTGCCGGTAGAGAGGCTGCCTTGGTGCGCCGCCGTATCGATGCCGCGCGCCAGGCCGGAGACGATCGCGTAGCCGTCGCGGCCAAGGTCCGCCGCCAGCATCCGCGCCATCTTGACGCCGGCGAGCGAGGCGTTGCGGGCGCCGACGATGGCGACCGCCGGCAGACGGAAGACCGCACCTTCGCCCTTCACCGCAAGCAGGGGCGGCGGGTTGTCCATGTTCTTCAGCAAGGGCGGATAGTCTGCCTCGCCAATGCCGACGAAACGGCCGCCGGCCCGCCTCGCCGCCTCAGCTCCGCCTCGGCCTCGGCCACCGTGGGAATGCGGACGATGCGGCTGGCGCCGCCCGACATCATCAACTCGGGCAGCATTTCGAGTGCGGCTTCGGCTGAGCCGAAGCGGTTGATCAGTTCGCGGAACGAGGCAGGACCGACATTCGGCGTGCGGATCAGGCGAAGCCAGCTCAGCCGCTGCCGGTCGCTGAGGCGCGGGCCGGCGGCGGGCTTGGTCATCCCTTGGCCCCGATCTTGCCCTCGGTGCCGGCGGTAAGCCGCGAGATGTTGGCGCGATGTTTTACCATGACGATCAGGCTCATCACCGCGAACAGTCCGGCAATCGCCGGCGTGCTGAGGAAGTAGAGCGCGATCGGCACCGCGACCGCCGCGGTCAACGCTGCGAGCGAGGAGTAGCGGAACAGGACGGCGACGGCGAGCCAGACGACGGCGAAGATCAGCGCCACCTGCCAGGCAAGGCCGATCAGCACGCCGAGGTAGGTGGCGACGCCCTTGCCGCCCTTGAAGCCGAGCCAGGCCGGAAAGAGGTGGCCGATAAAAGCGCCGAAGCCGGCCAACAGCGCAAGCTCCGGCGCGAAGCGGCCGGCGATCAGCACCGCCGCCGTGCCCTTCAGCGCATCGAGCAGAAGCGTTGCGGCGGCGAGCCCCTTGTTGCCGGTGCGCAGCACATTGGTTGCGCCGATATTGCCGGAGCCGATCTTGCGCACGTCCCCAAGGCCGGCCGCGCGGGTGATCAGCAGCCCGAACGGAATCGAGCCCAGCAGATAGCCGAACAGCAGCGCCAGGATACCGCCATAACTCATTGTTTCCCCCCGCGTTTCCTTCACCGCACGAAATGGCGGACTATGCCGCCATCGGCCTAGATTGAAAACACTGTGCGGCCCGATACCATCGTTTGCAAGACCTTGCCTTGCAGCCGCGCGCCCTCGAAGCAGGTGTTCTTCGAGCGCGAGCGAAGGCCGCTCTCGCTGACGATCCAAGGTTCGTCGAGATCGACCAGCGCAAGGTCGGCAATCGCGCCCGGCTTCAGCGTGCCGCCGGGTAGGCCGAACAGTTTCGCCGGTGCGGTCGACAGCACCTCGACCAGCCTGAGCAGCGGGACATCGCCATTGTGGTAGAGACGGAGCGCGGCGCTGAGCAGCGTTTCGAGCCCGATCGCGCCGGCAGCGGCGTCGGAGAAGGGGAGGCGCTTGGTGTCGACGTCCTGCGGATCGTGCGAGGAAACGATGATGTCGACGGTACCGTCCTTCACGGCCTCGATCATCGCCAGCCGGTCCTCCTCGGCGCGCAGCGGCGGCGTCAGCCGGAAGAAGGTTCGGTATTCGCCGACGTCGTTCTCGTTGAGCGACAGATTGTGGATGGCGACGCCGGCCGTGACATTGGCACCGTCGGCTTTCGCCCGGCTCACCGCATTGGCCGCCATCGCTGTCGAGATCTTGGCCGCGTGATAGGCGCCGCGCGTCAGCCGCGCCAGGGCGAGGTCACGCTCCAGCGGGATCGATTCCGCCTCGCGCGGAATGCCGGCAAGGCCGAGCCAACTGGCATAGAGGCCCTCATTCATCACGCCGGCCGAGGCGAGGTCGGCGTCCTGCGTTTCGTGCGCGATGACGCCGCCGAAATCGCGGGCATAGGTCAGCGCCCGGCGCATCACCAGGGAGTTGCCGATGGTGTGACGCCCGTCGGTGAAGGCGACGGCGCCGGCCTCGCGCAGCAGGCCGAACTCGGTCATCTCGCGGCCGTCGAGCCCCTTGGTGATCGCCGCCGCCGGGAAGATGTTGACGCTGGCCGTGTCCTTGGCGGTGCGCAGCACGAATTCGACCAGCGCGACATTGTCGATCACCGGATCGGTGTCGGGCATCATGACGATGGAGGTGACCCCGCCGGCCGCCGCGGCGATGCTTGCCGAGGCGATCGTCTCGCGATGCTCGCCGCCCGGCTCGCCGATGAAGACGCGGCTGTCGATGAGGCCGGGGATGATCGCCTTGCCGGCGCAGTCGATGACGACGGCACCTTCCGGCGCGCCCTGGTTCAGCGCCGCCTTGCCGGCGGCGACGATCTTCCTGCCGTCGACGATGACCGTGCCGACCTCGTCGATGCCGCGCGAAGGATCGACGACATGCGCCTTGCTGAAGACCGTTGTCGTCATGCGCCGCGCCCTTCGTGGTTGCGGCGCGGGTCGAGCAGCGCTTCCATCACCGCCATGCGCACGGCGACGCCCATCTCCACCTGTTCTTGGATGACGCTCTGCGGCCCGTCGGCGATTTCGGACGCAATCTCGACGCCGCGGTTCATCGGGCCGGGATGCATGACCAGCGCGTCGTCCTTGGCCGCCTTGAGCTTTTCGGCGTCGAGGCCGAAATAGCGGAAATATTCGCGGATCGACGGCACGAAGGCGCCTTCCATGCGCTCGCGCTGCAGGCGCAGCATCATCACCACGTCGGCGTCCTTCAGCCCTTCGGCCATCGAGCGGGCGACGATCACACCCATTCTGTCTATGCCCGAGGGCAGCAGCGTCGAGGGCGCGACGACGCGCACCTGCGCGCCCAGCGCATTCAAGAGCATGATGTTGGAACGGGCGACACGCGAATGCAGGATGTCGCCGCAGATCGCCACGATCAGCTTCGCCAGCGGCCCCTTGGCGCGGCGGATGGTCAGCGCGTCGAGCAGCGCCTGCGTCGGATGCTCGTGCGCGCCGTCGCCGGCATTGACCACGGAGCAGCCGACCTTCTGCGCCAGAAGGGCCGCCGCGCCGGCAGACTGGTGGCGGATGATGAGGATATCCGGGCGCATGGCGTTGAGCGTCATCGCTGTGTCGATCAGCGTCTCGCCCTTCTTCACCGAAGAGCTTGCCACCGACATGTTCATGACATCGGCGCCGAGCCGCTTTCCGGCAAGCTCGAACGACGACTGCGTGCGGGTCGAGGCTTCGTAGAAGAGGTTGATCTGGGTGCGGCCGCGCAGCGTCGAGGTCTTCTTCTCGGGTTGCCGCGAGATGGCGACGGCCCGGTCCGCCCGGTCGAGCAAAAGCTCGATATCGGCGGGGGAAAGATCGCGGATGCCCAGAAGATGGCGGTGGGGATAGAGCGGCAGGGACGAAGCGTCGGTCATCTCAAGGCGCTGCTATAGGGTGCGGTGTCCCCAGCCGCAAGCACCAGCTTTGGATTGCGGCCATTCTCCCCGGTATTTTCGTCGCGCGCCTTGCATCGCTTGGGCTATAAGGCCCGATGGCTTCGGATTCGTGGCCTTCGCATGATAGGGACAGGGCGTGACCGACGACGTGACGAACCAGCCGCCGCCGCTGACGGGCGGCAACGCCTGGCGGGGCGATCCGTTGCTGATCCAGCTTGCCGAGCGCTTTTCCGAACCGGTGCGCAAGGATCTCGACGGGCTCGGCCGTTTCGTGCTGACGCAGGAAGCGCAGGAACTGGCCCGCCTCGCCAATGTCGAGACGCCGAAGCTCCGGACGCATGACCGCCAGGGCCGGCGCATCGATCAGGTCGAGTTCCACCCCGCCTACCATGCCCTGATGCGCCGTTCCGTCGCGAACGGGCTGCATTCCTCGGTCTGGGAAAACGGCGACGCGGAGATCGGCCGCCGCCACCAGGTGCGGGCCGCGCGCTTCTACATCACCGCCGAGCTGGAGACCGGGCACCTCTGCCCGATCACCATGACCAGCGCCTCGCTGGCGGCGCTGATGGCGAGCCCGAAACTGTTCCGCGAATGGGCGCCACGCGTGACGACGCGCAAATACGACCAGAGCCAGAAGCCGCCGGTCGAGAAGACCGGACTGACGCTCGGCATGGGCATGACCGAGAAGCAAGGCGGCACCGACGTGCGCGCCAACATCACCAGGGCCGAACGCGCCGGCAGCGGATTCTATCGGCTCACCGGCCATAAATGGTTCATGTCGGCGCCGATGTCGGATGCCTTCCTGGTGCTCGGGCAGGCGCCGGAAGGGCTTTCCTGCTTCCTTGTTCCGCGCATCCTCGGCGACGGCTCCGGCAACGGCTTCCGCTTCCAGCGGCTGAAGGACAAGCTCGGCAACCGCTCCAACGCTTCTTCGGAAGTGGAGTTCGTCAACGCCATCGGCGAGATGGTCGGCGAGCCGGGCGCCGGCGTGAAGACGATCATGGATATGGTAACGCTGACCAGGCTCGATTGCGCGGTCGCCTCGTCGGCGATCATGCGGGCAGGGCTGGCCGAGGCCATCCACCACACCCGCCATCGCCAGGTTTTCGGCGCCAACCTGATCGACCAGCCGCTGATGCAGCGCGTGCTGGCCGACATGGCGCTCGATGTCGCAGCCGCCACGGCGCTGTCGTTCCGCCTGGCGCGTTCCTTCGACGAGGCGGCGAGTGATCGCGGCGAGGCGGCCTTCGCCCGCGCCATGACGCCGGTGGTCAAATACTGGGTCTGCAAGATTACGCCGCCGCTGCTCTACGAAGCCATGGAATGCCTCGGCGGCAATGGCTATGTCGAGGAGGCGCCGCTTGCCCGCTACTATCGCGAGGCGCCGGTCAACGCCATCTGGGAAGGCTCCGGCAACGTTATGGCGCTCGACGTGCTGCGCGTGCTCGGCCGCGCGCCGGGCCTGTTCGAGGAGGTGCTCGCCGGCATCGACCGCGATCTCGGCGCCGGCGGCCGCGGCACCATTGGCGTGCTCAAGGCAGCCATGCAGGTGGCGGCGACCGACGAGGGTTCGGCGCGCCTGCTTACCGAGCAACTGGCGCTGTCGGCGGCGGCAGCAGAGCTTCGCCGGTTGGGGGCAGGGCGGATCGCCGACGCCTTCGTCGAGACGCGTCTCGCCGGCCAATGGCGCAACACCTATGGCATGCTCGATTCGCGCCACGATGCGCGGATGATCGTCGACACGCTCTATCCGCCGGTGAACTGAGCGAGCTCCGCCAGGCCTTCGCGTGGCCTGTGGATACACATTAACCTTAACGAATGGTTTCCATTGCGGCGGCGGCCCGAAGGGCCCACTGTTCTCACCGGAGCAAGGATTGGTTAACCATGCCGTTCCTTGCCCTGCGAAGCAGGAACGCCATGCGGCACGTATTGACCTCCTTTCTGGCCTTGCACTGGGCGATCGTTTTCGCCCTGCTGGCGTATATCTGCATCGACGGCAATCGCGGCGTCGCCGCGGCCCTTGCGGTGCTCGGCCTTGAGGTCGAAAACGGCCGCATCACCGGACTGGAGAACGCCGCCATCGTGGCGCCGCTGGCGATCGCGCTTTTGGTGGTGGCGGTGCTGTTCTGCTGGGCCTTCGTCGAGACGCTGATCAACATAGCGGCCAGTCCCGACGCCACGGACAGTGTCGTGCGCGTCGCCTTCATTTCCGCCTCTGCTGTGTTGTCGCTGGTTCTGGTCGGCGGCGCGGCGCAAGGAATCGACGGACTGTTCATGGTCGTCGCCGTGCAACTGACCGCGCTGCTCGCATCCTATGTCGCGGTGCTGGCCGAGCAGCGCACGGCGCGGGTCGAGGCGTTTGCGGCTGACACCGAAGTCCGCGCGACCGCCCATGTCATGGCACGAGGCGCCGCGCACAGTTCGCTGTTGTCACGCATTTCCGGGCGGCCGGAAGCGAATTCGAGGGATGGCCGCTGATGCGCACGCTGTTCGCGCTCTGGGCTGCTCCGTTGCTCCTGTTCTGGGGCTGGTTCTTCCTGTCGCTCAACGACATGAATTTCGGCTATGTGATGCTGAGCCGCCCGCTGCACGACCTGGTATTCCAGCTTTACGGCGAGATGCTGGGCATCGATCCCGCGCTCATTCCCGGCATGGTGGCCAAGGCCTGCGTTTTCGACAGCTTCCTGCTGATGGCGCTGTGGGCGTTCCGACGCCGCCGCAACATCGCCGCCTGGGTCAGGACTCGCTCGGGAAATCCGGTTCCGCAAGAGCGTCTGGACCGAGCGACTGAAGCCGGTCCAGTACTCCCTGCAGAATAAAGGCGGCCGCCGCCGAATCGATCTTGCCGGCACGCTTCCTGCGCGAAAAATCCATTTCGATCAGCGTCCGCTCGGCCGCGACCGTCGACAGCCTCTCGTCCCAAAGCACGAAGGGAAGGTCCGACAGGGCAGCCATGTTGCGCACAAAAGCGCGCGATTTCTGCGCGCGCGGGCCTTCCGAACCGTCCATGTTGACCGGCAGGCCGAGCGCGATCGCGCCGACATTGTCCTTCTCCAGCTGCGCGAGCAGCAGCGCCGCGTCGAGCGAGAATTTCCGCCGCATGATGACGGGGCGCGGATGGGCGAAGGCCAGGCCCCGGTCGGAGACCGCCACGCCAATCGTCTTGTCGCCGAGGTCGAGCCCGGCGAGCGTCCTGCCGCCGACGAGGCGCGCCGGCAAGTCCTCGATCGATATGATGCCCAAATGGCTTTCCTTCAGACGCACGGTGCGGCGCATCCTTTTTGACGCACCGAATGTGATGGCCCTTTAATTTTGCCGGAGGCGTTCTATCCTCTGACGCAACAAAAATCGAGGAAGTCGTTGATGAAACTGACCTGGTATGGACATTCGGCGTTCCGCGTCGAGACGGCGGGAGCCAATATCCTGATCGACCCCTATCTGGTCGGCAATCCGTCCTGGACGGGCGGCTGGGAAGGACCGGCCGAAGGGGTGACCCATGTGCTCCTGACGCATGGCCACAACGACCATGTCAGCGGCGCGCTGGAGGTGCTGAAGAAGAGCGGCGCCATGCTGGTCGCCAATTACGAAATCTGCATGTATCTGGTCGGCCAGGGCGCCAACGGCAGCAGGATCAATCCCGGCAATATCGGCGGCACCGTCGATTGCGGCGCCTTCACCACCACTTTCGTCCAGGCGCTGCACTCATCGTCCTTCGGCGGCGAGGGCGGCGCCAACACCTATCTCGGCAATCCCGGCGGTCTGGTCCTGCATTTCGCGGAGGACAAGACGCTCTACCATATGGGCGACACCGACATCTTCTCCGACATGGCGCTGATCAACGAACTGCATGAGCCGAAGATCGGCCTCGTGCCGATCGGCGACCGTTTCACCATGGGCGGCGCGGTGGCGGCGCTCGCCTGCCGGCGCTTCTTCCATTTCGACACAGTCGTGCCCTGTCATTTCGGCACCTTTCCGATCATCGACCAGACGCCGACAAATTCGTCGCGGGAATGGAGGGCTCAGGCGTGCAAGTGGCCTTGCCGGCAATCGGCCAGACCATCACGATATAGGGGCGCGACGAGCCGAGATCATTCATGAGAGAAATGGAATGAAATCATGGCTTTGAGGCAGACACTTTGCGTTTCGATGCTGGTTGCCGCGTCTCCCGCGCCGGCGGCGGAGGACTTCATCGACGGTGTCTACCTGCAATCCGAAGAGCTGTGCGCGCAGGCCAAGAAGGGCAAGCTGCAGGACGTGATCGAGGCCGGCAACATCGTTTTGTCGGCCCACGGCCTACAAGGCATCGAATACAATTGCGAGTTCCTTCAGGTCACCAGGGCGACACGCTCGCCGAGCTGGGCGGTCACCGCCATCTGCCAGGAGCCGGGCTTTGTCTTTCCCGATGTGCTGTCGGTAACGCAGATGAGCCCAAAGCAGCTCGATCTTGTTTCGGTCCGCCCCGTCGATGACGAAAGCGAGCAGGCCGGCAACAGCGGCAGCTATTTCCTCTGCGAAGGCGTGACGTCGCCCTAAGCCCAGATCTCAGCCGTCCGCGCGCGACGATGCAGGTTGCGCGGCGCGCGCGGCGCCGCTATAGCGCTGGTTTTCCAGAGGCAACAGAAATGTCCGTTGATCTTCAGACAGTGAAGCGTGTCGCGCACCTTGCCCGCATTGCGGTGAGCGAGGAGGACGCCGAGCGCATGACCGGCGAACTGAACACCATCCTCGGCTTCGTCGAGCAATTGAACGAGGTCGACGTTTCCGGCGTCGAGCCGATGACATCGGTGACGCCGATGGAGATGAAGAAGCGGCTGGATATCGTGACCGACGGCAACAAGGCCTCCGACATCGTCGCCAACGCGCCGGCCACCGAAGAGAACTTCTTCCTCGTTCCGAAGGTCGTGGAGTAACCGGCCGATGGCAATCGAGATCGCCGTCGAGACCGCCTTGCAGGACGATGTGCGCACGCTGGTCGAGGAGCTCAACGCGACGCTGCTCGAACTGACGCCGCCAGAACACTGCTACCACATGACCGTCGAGCAGATGGCAGGCAAGGACACCACCGTCTTCGTCGCCCGCGACAATGGTCTTGCCATCGGCTGCGGCGCGCTGAAGCGTCATGACGGCGCCGTTGGCGAGGTCAAGCGCATGTACACCAGGCCCTCGCATCGCGGCCAGAAGATCGGCGCGAAAATCGTCGAACGGGTCGAGGCGCTGGCGCGTGGCGAGGGGATGACGCGCCTTGTGCTGGAAACCGGCGACCGCCACCCCGCCGCCTGGACCGTCTATGAACGCGCCGGATTCTCGCGTTGCGGCCCGGTGCTGGATTATCCCGACTCCGAGTGGTCGGTGTTTTACGAAAAGAGCCTTGCCTGATGAGCGACCTGACACATCTGACGATTTCCGAGGCCCGCGCCAGGCTGCGCGGCAAGGAGATCACCGCGGCCGAGATCACCGAGGCCTATCTCCAGGCGATCGAGCGCGCCAATCCGGTGCTCAATGCCTATGTCACCGTCACCGGCGACAAGGCGCGCGACATGGCCAAGGCCTCCGACGCCAAGCTCGCCAGGGGCGAGGGCGGCGCGCTGGAAGGCATTCCGCTCGGCATCAAGGACCTGTTCGGCACCAAGGGCGTCCACACCCAGGCCTGCAGCCACGTGCTGGACGGTTTCGAGCCGCGCTACGAATCGACCGTCACCGCCAATCTGTGGGCCGACGGCGCCGTGATGCTGGGCAAGCTCAACATGGACGAGTTCGCCATGGGCTCGTCCAACGAGACCTCCTACTACGGCCCGGTCATCAATCCGTGGCGACGCTCGCGCCTCGATACGGTGGTAATGCCGACCACGCATCAGGGCGACGGCGGCTTCGTCTCGGCCGGCGGCGCGAAAACCCAGCGCACGCTGGACAATGCCCAGCTCGTGCCGGGCGGCTCGTCCGGCGGATCGGCCTCGGCCGTTTCCGCTTTCCTCTGCGCCGGAGCCACCGCCACCGACACCGGCGGCTCGATCCGCCAGCCGGCGGCTTTCACCGGCACGGTCGGCATCAAGCCGACCTACGGCCGCTGCTCGCGCTGGGGCATTGTCGCCTTCGCCTCGTCGCTGGACCAGGCCGGCCCGATCGCGCGCGACGTGCGCGACGCCGCGATCCTGTTGAAGTCGATGGCCTCCGTCGACCCGAGGGACACCACGTCGGTCGATCGTCCGGTGCCGGACTACGAGGCCGCGATCGGCAAACCGATCAAGGGTATGAAGGTCGGCATTCCGAAGGAATACCGCGTCGACGGCATGCCGCAGGACATCGAGGCGCTGTGGCAGAAGGGCATTGCCTGGCTGAAGGAAGCCGGCGCCGAGATCGTCGACATCTCGCTGCCGCACACCAAATACGCGCTGCCGGCCTATTACATCGTGGCGCCGGCCGAGGCCTCGTCGAACCTCGCCCGCTATGACGGCGTCCGCTACGGGCTGCGTGTGCCGGGCAAGGACATCGTCGACATGTACGAGAAGACCCGCGCCGCCGGCTTCGGCCGCGAGGTCAAGCGCCGCATCATGATCGGCACCTATGTGCTGTCGGCCGGCTATTACGATGCCTACTACCTGCAGGCGCAGAAGGTCCGCACCCTGATCAAGCGCGACTTCGAGAACGTCTTTGCCGCTGGCGTCGATGTCATCCTGACGCCTGCAACGCCGTCGGCCGCCTTCGGCGTTGCCGACGAGGACATGGCGTCGGATCCGGTCAAGATGTACCTCAACGACATCTTCACGGTGACCGTCAACATGGCCGGCCTGCCGGGCATCAGCGTGCCCGCCGGTCTCGACGCCAAGGGCCTGCCGCTCGGCCTGCAGCTCATCGGTCGTCCCTTCGACGAGGAAACCCTGTTCCAGACGGCGCATGTCATCGAGCAGGCGGCCGGCACATTTCAGCCGGAAAAGTGGTGGTAGGATCGTCCCTCATCTAGCTCGTGGCTCCGAGAATCGGAATCGATTTTCGGAAAGGAACGTGCGCAAGATCAAAGTGTTACAGCGTCCTTTGCGCGTCCAGGGGGCGCGCGGCGCTGTAATGGGGTGAGGGATGTTCTTTTATCTTTCCAAGATCTTCTGGTTCTTCATCCAGCCGCTCAACCTGGCGATCTTCCTGCTGCTGGCGGGCCTGCTCGCGGCAGTGTTCGGCCGTCGGCGGCTGGCCGCTTCCGGTAGCATGCTCGCCTTCCTGATCCTGTCGCTTTCGGCCTGGACGTCGCTTGGCGCGATGATGCTCAACCCGCTGGAGGAGCGCTTTGCCAAACCGTCGCTGCCGCAAAGAGTCGACGGCATCGTCGTGCTCGGTGGCGGCTTCGAGGGCGCCATCAACCTCGCACGCGGCGGCTATGAGTTGAACAGCGGCGGTGACCGCATGGTCGAGACCGCGATCCTCGCCCGGCGGTTCCCGCAGGCCAAGGTGGTGGTATCCGGCGGGACCGGAGAACTGTTCCTGGACGGCGAGGGCGATGCCGACACCGCGCCGCGCCTGCTTGGCGCGCTCGGCGTCGGCGCCGATCGGCTGATCCTCGAGAACAAGTCGCGCAACACCTATGAGAACGCCGTCTTCACCAGGCAGTTGGTGGCGCCGAAGCCGGGCGAGACCTGGCTGCTGGTGACCTCGGCCTTCCACATGCCGCGCGCCAAGGCACTGTTCGACAAGGCTGGCTTCCCGACCATCCCATGGCCGGTGGATTACCGCACCTCGGGCAAAGAAGGCATCGGCCTGTTCCGCGACAACCCGGCCGATTCGCTGCAGGTGGCAACCATGGCGATCCGCGAATGGATCGGGCTTGCCGCTTACTGGCTGTCCGGCCGCATCGACCGGCCCTTCCCGGGCGGCTGACCGAGGACGGCCTCCCTGGCCGCAGAGAAGAACTGGCGCCGGACCAGCACCGCCAGCAGCAGCAGCGTCGACAGCACGAAAATCACCGGGTCGATGAACCAGCCGAGATAGCCGATCGAGAAGAACACCGCGCGCAGGCCGGAATTGAAATGCTTGCCGGCCAGCATGTTCATGCGCGTCGCGCGCCAGACCGCGGTCTCGGTGACCGGATTGCGCGAAGCCTCGCCGTACGGGATCGGCACCGCGCCGATCAGGATCGAGCAGTAGTTGAACAGACGGTAGGCCCAGCCGAACTTGAAGAAGGCGAAGGCCAGGATCAGCACCAGGCCGAAAACCTTCATCTGGAAAGCCTCGCGCGAGGAGGTCGCGCTCAGCGGCAGGTCGCTCAGCACCGTAAGCACCTGGTCGGAGGCGCCGAGCAGCGCGAAACAGCCGCCAAGCGCGATCAGCGAAGAGGATGCGAAGAAGGCGGTGCCTTGCTGCAGACCGGTCATGATGGCGGTGTCGACGATGCGGATCTCGCGCTCGGCCATGGTTCGCATCCAGGCCGTGCGCTGGGCGTTCATCGCCGTCGTCAACGAGACGCGGCTGACCAGCTTGCCGTCGGAGGCCAGCGTATGCAGCACCCAGACGATGAGGAAGAAGGCCAGCGCCGCGAGGTCGGCCGTCGAAAGATGGAAGGAATCGCCCATGTCCCCTTGTACCACAGGCGAGCCGGCCGCTTCGACGGTCGGCTAGGCCGGCAGGGGTTGGGCGGCTTTCGCGCGCAGGGCCTCGACCACCATGTCCGTCCTGGTGACCCATCCGAACGCGTTCTCGAAATTCCACAGCGTTGCCTGGCGGTTGAAGTCGGGGCCCGAATGGTTCATCGCGTCCTCGACCAGGACAGGCCAGAATTCCAGCATGTAGGCGTCGCGCGCGGTCGCATCGACGCAGACATTGGTGGCGACCCCGCTGAACAGCAGATGGCGGATATTGCGAGCCCGCAGATACGCTTCCAGACCGGTGTTGCAAAAGCCGCTGTAGCGGGATTTGCGGATGATCTGGTCGCCCGGCTCCGGCTTCAGCGCATCGACGATTTGCCAGTCCCAGCTGTTGTCGATCAACAGATTGCCGCGTAGCTCGGGGCGCTGGCGCATCAGCACCATTCCCAGTTCCTTGTGGTAGTTCGGCGAGGAGGCATCGCCGGCGTCGCCGAGGTCGGGCCTGTACGACATCTGGAGATAGACCACGGTGAGGCCAGCTTTGCGCGCGGCCGCAAGCAGCCTTTTGTTGGCCTCGATGGCCGGTGCAGCACCCGATATGTCGAAGCCCGCCAGGTCGAACATGCCGCCCGCCGAGGCGAAGGCGTTCTGCATGTCCACCACGATGATGGCCGTCTGCGCCGGCACGATGCACACCGGTTCCGGCTAGGCATCCAACGCAAGCATTGCTTCCTCCCCAACGATTACCTGGCGTCTCGGAGAATAGCCCCGCCGGCGTGACCCGACAATCAATGTCGCTGCCGGAGCAGACAAGGTCGGCGGGCGCTCAGCCGCGATCCGCAAAACAGCGGAAACATCTCAGCAATTCCTATATGTATGCCGAGACGGATTCAGGAGACAACGGCGCGTGTTCCTTTCGGTTTTCGACCTGTTCAAGATCGGCATCGGCCCATCGAGCTCGCACACGATGGGGCCGATGACCGCCGCGCGGCGTTTTCTGGACGAGATCCTCGCCGGTGACTGGCCACGCCCGGCAGGCGCAAAAGTCGACCGCATCGGCGCCAGCCTGCACGGCTCGCTCGCCTATACAGGCATCGGCCATGGCTCCGACCGCGCCGTCGTTCTCGGCCTTGCCGGCGAGACGCCCCAGACGGTCGATCCCGACCTCGCCGACGGCATCGTTGCCGGGATCGCAGCCGAGAAGCGCATCGCGCCGCCGGGTCACCCGACTTACCGCTTCGATCCCGCGACCGATCTCGTGCTCGACCGCAAGACGCCGCTCACCGGCCACGCCAACGGCATGGCGTTCTATGCCTACGACGCCGGCGACCGACTGCTGCTCAAGCGCATCTATTATTCGATCGGCGGCGGCTTCGTCGTTTCCGAGGAAGAGCTGCAGCGGATAAAGGCCAAGGGCTCGGTGACGACGGAAGGCAAGAAGGTGCCTTATCCCTTCAAGAATGCCGTCGAGATGCTGAAGATGGCGGCCAAGAGCGGGCTTTCCATCGCCGAGATGAAGCGCGTCAACGAGGAGACGCAGATGTCGCGCGAGGACCTCGACGCCGGTCTCGACGCCATCTGGGGCGCCATGAAGGGCTGCATCGACCGCGGCCTGTCGCAGGACGGCATCATGCCGGGCGGGTTGAAGGTGCGCCGTCGTGCCCGGCAACTGCACGACAAGCTGCAGGAACAGTGGCAGCAGAACCGGCCGAACCCCTTGCTCGCCAATGACTGGCTGTCGATCTACGCCATGGCGGTCAATGAGGAGAACGCCGCCGGCGGACGCGTCGTCACCGCGCCGACCAATGGCGCGGCCGGAACGCTGCCGGCGGTGCTGCGCTACTGGCTGCATTTCCATCCCGAGGCCGACCAGCCGAGCATCCGCGACTTTCTGCTCACCGCCGCCGCCGTCGGCGGCATCATCAAGTCGAACGCCTCGATCTCGGGCGCTGAGGTCGGCTGCCAGGGCGAGGTCGGTTCCGCCTCGGCCATGGCGGCGGCCGGCCTTTGCGCCGTCATGGGCGGCACGCCGGAGCAGGTCGAGAATGCAGCCGAGATCGCGCTGGAGCATCATCTCGGCATGACCTGCGATCCCGTCGGCGGGCTGGTGCAGGTGCCATGCATCGAGCGCAATGCGCTCGGCGCCGTCAAGGCGGTGACCGCCGCTTCGCTCGCCATCAAGGGCGACGGCACCCACTTCGTGCCGCTCGACGCGGCGATCGAGACCATGCGCCAGACCGGCCTCGACATGAACGAGAAGTACAAGGAAACCAGCCTCGGCGGTCTCGCCGTCAACGTCGTCGAGTGCTGAACGCCGTCGCTGGCACTGTGGAGAAGTCGGGCAGGGGCGTTGACGGTTTCGCGTGCCGGACTAAACCTTAAGCGATGGCTCTCAATCTTCTAAAACTTTGCGTCGGCTGCGACAGCGTCGAGGATCTCGAAGAGTGGATCGACTTTCGCCTCGACGAGCGGCGGCGCGCCGGCGAGCCGGCCGAGCACTGGCACACCACCCGCATGGTGCCGTCGCGCGGCGACGAGGTCACCGACGGCGGCTCGCTCTACTGGGTGATCAAGGGCAGCGTGCAATGCCGCCAGTTGATCACCGAGATCCGGCCGTTCACCGACGATGAGGGCATCGGCCGCTGTCACCTGATGCTCGACCCGCAAGTCGTGCGCACCGAATGGCAGCCGCGCCGCGCCTTCCAGGGCTGGCGCTACCTGAAACCGTCCGACGCGCCAGCCGATCTCGGCAAGGGCAGGACAGGCCTGGTCGAGATGCCGCCGAAGCTCAGGCAGGAACTGGCCGAGCTGGGCCTGCTGTAGGGCGGACGATTCTGCCCCGGGGTTGCGATCCGCCGGCGCCTGCTGGCCCTCCCCATGGTGAGACATGGGACTTGCAAGCATTGGCGCCGCGCTACATCTTCAATCTATGTGCGACAATAAGCAGATCGCTCAGGCGCGCCCCGCGCGGGCCCCGGCTTGCCGGAAGGGTCATGACTCCGGCAGGAAATGGCGGTCAAACGAGCGGTCTGTCGTCACTTTGCAGGGCGACGGGAACCGATGGGCATACTGATCGCATTGGTCGCATTGCTTCTGGTGCTTCTAGGCGCCGTCACGATTTTCGTGCGCGCCGATCCTGCGAAAATGGCGGATGGATTGAAGACGCTGGGGCCGATTCTCCTTGCCCTGGCCGGCGCAGCGATATTCGCCGTCGGGCGCAGCGGCCTCGGTGGGATCATGCTGGTCGGCGCGGCAGCCTGGTACGGTACGATGCGCATTAACCGACCGGCGCAGCCACCGCCGCGAAAACGCTCCACCGTGCGCACTGCCGCGCTGGAAATGGAGCTCGATCACAAGACCGGCGGACTGGAAGGGCTCGTTCTGGCCGGCCGCCATGAAGGCAAGATGCTTGGCGCGATGAACCTGGCCGAGCTGCAGCACCTCTATCGTGAGCTCTCCGGCGATCCGGAGAGCCGCCAGCTGCTAGAGACGTATCTTGACGGCCGATTTCCCGTCTGGCGCAAAAACGCAGAGCCGGACAGTGGCGAAGGGCTGGGTGTTGCGCCAGGTGCGGGCGCCATGACTAAGGAGGAGGCCTACAAGATCCTTGGTCTTGAAGCGGGGGCCGCCGCGGCGGATGTCCGCAAGGCGCACCGCCGCCTGATGCAGCGCCTGCACCCCGATATCGGCGGCACGTCGTTCCTTGCGGCGCGGATCAATGAAGCCAAGGACGTCTTGCTCTCCAACCACAACTAGTCTCCTTCGACGCAGAAATTTCCCGGGAGATTCCAATGCCGCCCTACTGCTGGACGGCGTAACAGCTGATCTTCTTCTTCTTCAAAGCGGTGCAGGCATTCCACGCGGCGTCCTTCGACGAGAAGCCGCCGAAGCGGGCGCGGTAGTAGGTGACGCCGTCCTTGTCGAAGGCGACGGTGAACGCGGAGGCATCGGCCAGCACCTTCGGCGCCTGCTTGCTCGTCTTGTCGAGGAAGGCCTGGGCTTCCGATTGCTTCGGCGAGGACGCCACCTGCACCGCCCAGCCCGACGGCACCGAGGCCGTCTTGACCGGATCGACCGCCGGCGCCGGCTCAGGTTCGGCATAGGCGGCGACGGCCTGCGGCGCCGGGGCCGCAGCCACAGCGGCGACAGCCACGGTCTTGACCTTCTTGATCTGGACGACCGGCGTGGTTTCCTCGACGACCGGGGCGGTTTCCTCGACAACGGGCGCGCTGTCGTCGGCGGAGGCGACCGTCGCCTCGTCTTCGACCGCCGGCTTTTCGTCCGGGGTCGGTGCATCGTGCTTCGGCAGGAACACCTTGGCGAGGGCGCTGATCGGATTGCCGCCACCGGTCTTGGCGACCAGGGCGCCACCACCGCGCGTCGATGCCCGCGGCATGTAGGCGTTGATCAGACCGGCCATCTGGTTGTCGCGCGAGCGGCCCGAGGCGCCGCCCATCACGACGGCGACGAGCTTGCGATCGCCGTCGTTGACCGACGAGACCAGATTGTAGCCGGAAGCGCGGGTGTAGCCGGTCTTGATTCCGTCCACGCCCTTGATCCGGCCGAGCAAGCGGTTGTGGCCGTTGATGCGCTGGCGGCCGTACAGGAAGGAGCGCTGCGAAAAGTAGCCGTAATATTGCGGGAAGTGCTCCCTCAGCGCGATGCCGAGCATGGCCATATCGTGGGCCGTGGTGAACTGGCCGGGATCGGGCAGGCCGTTGGCGTTGCGGAAGACCGTGCCGTTCATGCCGAGCTGACGCGCCTTGGCGGTCATCATGCGGGCGAAATTGGCTTCGTTGCCACCGATCAGCTCGCCCAGCGCCGTCGCGGAATCATTGGCCGACTTGGTGACCATCGACAGGATGGCGGTGTCGACGGACACCGATCCGCCGGGCTTGACGCCGAGCTTGGTCGGCGGCTCGGCCGCGGCGTGGGCGGAGAACGGCACCGGCGTGTTCTTCGAGATCCGGCCCTTCGCCAGCGCCTCGAACGTCAGGTAGAGCGTCATCATCTTGGTCAGCGAAGCGGGATAGCGCCGACCATTGGCGTCGGAGGAATACAGCACCTTGCCGGTCTTGGCGTCGATGACGATGGCGGCCGACTTCGCCGCCATCGACGAGGCGGCATCGGCGACGACGACGCCCATCGCCAGGGCGACGATCGTGGCCGCCTTGAGGAATGAGGAGGATTTGGAGACGAAGCCCGACAACGCCTGACGCACTGATACTTCCCTGAATTTTCGTTGCCCCGGAGGCGGCGGCGTGAGCCTGCCTCGCTTCCGGTCAAGCTATCGCGGGCAGCGTTACCAATCCGTTTATGGTAACCGCCGCGTTCACCATTTTCTGGCGATTTGAGCCGCTTTTTATTCGAATTTTGGACTCTTCCCGTCCGCCTATGCCCAGCAAACAGGCAAAAACTTGACTTTTGTGCATCGCACAATATATTTACGGTGCATTGCACAAGGGCGCCCGGGGCAAAAGGGCGTTTCAACCACGAAGGGAAGCGTGAAATGGCCCAGACCTACGAGGACTTCAGCAAATACGGCAAGGAATTTGCCGACACCGGATTGAAGAGCTTTGCTTCGCTCACCAAGGGCGCGCAGGCGATCGCCACCGAAGCGGGCGAGTACACCAAGAAGAGCTTCGAGGCCGGCAGCGCCGCCTTCGAGAAGCTGTTCTCGGCCAAGTCGCTGGACAAGGCGATCGAGATCCAGTCCGACTACGCCAAGCAGAGCTACGAGAGCTTCGTCGCCGAGGCCGCCAAGATCAGCGACCTCTATGCCGAACTCGCCAAGGAAGCCTACAAGCCGTTCGAATCGATCGTCGCCAAGGCGAAGTAATTTCGCCGCAAGGCACTGAAATTAGGCCAGCCGGCCTGCATGACAGACCCGGTCGCGGATGCGCGGCCGGGTTTTTTCATGTTCGCTTCAATCCGGCGGCTTTGCTGCCTTCACGATTGCGAAAATCGCTGAAGTTTGCCCACCTAGCCATATTGTCAGCTAAACAGAAGGGCTTAAAATCGTCCATCGAACACCTACATGTCGAACTCGCATGGGGATTCGAAAAAGGCAGGACTACGTGACGATCGGTTTGACTGCCACGGCAGGCGTGGTGCGGATGCAGAGTGAAGGCGACGGCAACGAGGCCGGTCGCGGTACGGCCGTCATCACGCGCACCAAAACCAAGACCAAGAAGCCCAGTCTCTACCGGGTCCTCATCCTCAACGACGACTACACGCCCATGGAGTTCGTGGTTCACGTGCTGGAGCGTTTTTTCCAGAAGGACCGCGAAGCCGCCACACGCATCATGCTTCATGTTCACAATCATGGAGTGGGCGAGTGCGGGGTCTATACATTCGAGGTGGCCGAGACCAAAGTGTCCCAGGTCATGGATTTCGCCCGACAGAATCAGCATCCGCTGCAATGCGTGATGGAGAAGAAGTGAGGTAACATGCCGGCTTTCTCCCAAGGCCTGGAAAAGGCGCTACATCAGGCGCTGACGCTCGCCAATGAGCGGCACCATGAATACGCAACACTCGAACACCTGCTGCTCGCGTTGATCGACGACACCGAGGCGGCCGCCGTCATGCGCGCCTGCAACGTCGACCTCGACGAATTGAAGCACACGGTTCTCACCTATATCGACACCGAACTCGACAATCTCGTCACCGGCTATGATGAGGATTCCAAGCCCACCGCCGGTTTCCAGCGCGTCATCCAGCGCGCCGTGATCCACGTGCAGTCGTCTGGCCGCGAAGAGGTCTCGGGCGCCAACGTGCTTGTCGCCATCTTCGCCGAGCGCGAGAGCCACGCCGCCTATTTCCTGCAGGAACAGCAGATGACCCGCTACGACGCGGTCAACTACATCTCGCATGGCATCGCCAAGCGCCCCGGCGCGTCGGAGAGCCGCACCCCGCGCGGCGCCGATGACGAGCAGGGCGGCCAGAACGGCGCCGAGCCGCAGGAGGAGAACGGCAAGAAGAAGCAGCAGCAGGACGCGCTGACGGCCTACTGCATCAACCTCAACAACAAGGCCAAGGCCGGCAAGATCGATCCGCTGATCGGCCGCGAGTCGGAGATCAACCGCACCATCCAGGTGCTATGCCGCCGCTCCAAGAACAACCCGCTCTATGTCGGTGATCCCGGCGTCGGCAAGACGGCGATCGCCGAGGGTCTGGCCAAGCGCATTGTCGAGGGCGACGTGCCGGAAGTGCTGCACAACGCCACCATCTTCGCGCTCGACATGGGCACGCTGCTTGCCGGCACGCGCTATCGCGGCGACTTCGAGGAGCGGCTGAAGCAGGTCGTCAAGGAACTCGAGGACTACCCGGGCGCGGTGCTGTTCATCGACGAGATCCATACCGTGATCGGGGCAGGGGCCACGTCAGGCGGCGCTATGGACGCGTCGAACCTGCTGAAGCCGGCGCTGTCGTCGGGCGCCATCCGCTGCATCGGCTCGACCACCTACAAGGAGTTCCGCCAGTTCTTCGAGAAGGACCGCGCTTTGGTGCGGCGCTTCCAGAAGATCGACGTCAACGAGCCGACCATCGAGGACGCCATCGAGATCATGAAGGGCCTCAAGCCCTATTTCGAGGAGTTCCACAAGGTCCGCTACACGAGCGAGGCGATCAAGGCCTCGGTCGAGCTTTCGGCGCGCTACATCAACGACCGCAAGCTGCCGGACAAGGCGATCGACGTGATCGACGAGACCGGCGCGTCGCAGATGCTGGTGCCTGAGGCCAAGCGCAAGAAGACGATCGGCATCAAGGAAATCGAAGCCACGATCGCCACCATGGCGCGCATCCCGCCGAAGACGGTTTCGGCCGACGACGAGAAGGTGCTGCAGGGTCTCGACGTCGAGCTGAAGCGCGTCGTCTACGGCCAGGACACCGCGATCACCGCGCTGACCTCGGCGATCAAGCTGGCGCGCGCCGGCCTGCGCGAACCGGAAAAGCCGATCGGCTCCTATCTGTTTTCGGGCCCGACCGGCGTCGGCAAGACGGAAGTGGCCAAGCAGCTCGCCGCCTCGCTGGGCGTCGAACTGATCCGCTTCGACATGTCGGAATACATGGAACGCCACACCGTCTCGCGGCTGATCGGCGCGCCTCCCGGCTATGTCGGCTTCGACCAGGGCGGCCTGCTGACCGACGGCGTCGACCAGCATCCGCACTGCGTGCTGCTGCTCGACGAGGTCGAGAAGGCGCATCCGGACCTGTTCAACATCCTGTTGCAGGTGATGGACCACGGTAAGCTGACCGACCACAACGGCAAGCAGATCGACTTCCGCAATGTCATCCTGATTATGACCACCAATGCGGGTGCGTCGGATGCGCAGCGCGCGGCGATCGGCTTCGGCTCGACCAAGCGCGAAGGCGACGATGTCGAGGCGATCAACCGGCTGTTCACGCCGGAGTTCCGCAACCGCCTCGATGCGATCATCCCGTTCGGCTCGCTGCCGGTGCCGGTCATCCATCAGGTGGTGCAGAAGTTCGTCATGCAGTTGGAGGCCCAGCTCTCCGAGCGCGGCGTCACCTTCGACCTGTCGCCGGACGCGATCGCCTGGCTGGCCGACAAGGGCTATGACGAGCGCATGGGCGCCCGTCCGCTCGGCCGCGTCATCCAGGAGCACATCAAGAAGCCGCTGGCCGACGAGGTGCTGTTCGGCAAGCTCAAGAAGGGCGGCACGGTGCGCGTCACCGTCGAGAAGAAGGAAACCGGCGAGACCGGCCTGAAGCTCGAATCGCTGGCCGACGAAGCGCCGGTGAAGCCGAAGAAGGAAGAGCCGGAAGAAGCGCCGAAGCCCCGCAAGGCGGCAAAGAAACCCGCAGCCAAGAAGGCGGTGGCGCAGAAGCCGGAGCCGAAGGGCAAGGACGGCGGCAAGCGCAGCCTTGTGCCCCAGTTGCCGCGCAAGGGCTGAGGGCCCCCACGATCGAAAAGCCCCGGAAACGGGGCTTTTTTCATGGTGCTGACAGCGAGCGCGAGGCTGGCCAAGCGAGGCGAAGCGCCGACGCATCGAATTCCCGGTCGGCGATGTCGTGCCGAAGACGAAATGGGACGACCTCGGCCTGCCGGCAGCGCATTGACCTTAAGTGGAGCGGCCGACTCCAAATATTCTTGTTGGCAACAGCCGTCGACCATTCGGGCCGTATGCGACGGCATTGTGCCGAGCAACAAAAGACCTTATCAAGGCGCACGACCTGGGTGGTGGTCGCGGCCAAGAGCCTTTGGCGATAATCATTCGGAACAGGAATCGCGCCCGGCGCGAGCAACCAATGACAAAAACCCTTCGCAAATCCCTCCGCCAGCTGATCATAGCGGTTCCGCTTCTCGCGCTCGGCTTCTACTTCATCCCGATCCTGACGACGATCTGGATCGTCTGCGGCCTGATCGACGTGCTGCGCAACAAGAACAAGACCCTGTCGCTGTTCCGCGGTTATTTTCTCGGCAACGGCCTCTTCACCTGGCTGCTGTCGCCGTTCAACCTGCTTGTCGACCTGCTTTGCTACCGGAACCCTGGCGTCTGGAAGCTGGAGCAGTTTCCCGCCGACTATCAGCGAGAGGTCAACGAGGTTCTCGACGTCTTCAAGGCGCGCAAGGACGAGATCATCGCCGATATCGACGCCAATTTCGGCACCGGCCGGCGTGGCATGTATGTCTATCAGTGGTACGGCAAGCACAAGATCGACAACGTGGCGGAATTCAACAAGGATTTCAAATACATTAAGACCATCGCCGTGTCCGTCTTCAGGGGCAAGGAATCGACCTCCTGGCATTTCGGTCCGCTTCGACTCAGCCTGCGCATTCTCTACAATTTGCTGCCGGTGAAGGCCGAGGTTTTCGTCGAGTGCAACGACGCCAGGAACTACTGGCACGACAATCCGCTCTACATTTTCGACGACACGCTGCTGCACCGCTCGGTCAACGAGTATGACGGGCGACGCTATTGCGTCTTCATGGACATCATCCGTCCGTCCCCGTTCCCGGGCCTGATCGCCGGTCTTCTCGCGGTCGTCTCGGTCAGCGTCGAGCGCGTCAACGCCATGTTCTACAAGAACTGGAAGATGATCGGCTCCAGCAAACCGAAGAAGGCCGGGGCGAACTGATCTACGACAGGATCTCGCCAATCGGTCTTAAACCAACGTCCAATGGCGCCGGCCGGCAGCCACCGTTAGAACGCCAGAGCAATTCTGGGACGATTGCGTAGCGATTTTCCGTCCCGAATTGCGCAAAATCAAATACGTCTCGGGGTCAGCGTTCTATCGAAGCTGAACTGCCTTGGGTGTCGAATATGTTCTAGCCAACATGACGACTGAGCGGGAGGAGGTCTCGCTCACGGGAGGGTCAGGTTGATCGGTCGGCAATCAGTCGTGCATGCGGATCATGTCCAGGCCTCGATCGCCAGGAGCGACGCGGCCCATTCGGCGCTGGTCGCCTCATGGCGGCGTTCTCTCCAGCTGCACCGTCTCGATCCGGCCGAGCGCAAGGCGCCGAAGCGGTTGACCGAAGCCGAGCTGATGCTGGCCAGGCAGCGCATGGAGCCACTGGCCCGCGCCGCCGAGGCAAGTCTCAACCGGCTCTATCTCGCAGTCGGCGGCGTCGGCTGCTGTGTGATGCTAGCCGACCGGAATGGCATCCCCATCGAGCGCAGGGGCGCCGTCGCCGACGACGAGACGTTCGACGAATGGGGCCTGTGGACCGGCACGGTGTGGAGCGAGGACAGCGAAGGCACCAACGGGATCGGCACCTGTATCGCCGACCAGCGGGCGCTGACCATCCATCGCGACCAGCACTTCTTCTCACGCAACACGCTGCTCAGCTGCACCACGGCGCCGGTCTACGACCACGAAGGCAATCTGGCGGCGGCGCTCGACGTGTCGTCCTGCCGGTCGGATCTGACGGAAGGTTTTGTCCAGCTCATCGCGGTTGCGGTCGGTGACGCCGCCCGCCGCATCGAGGCCGAGAATTTCCGCATGGTGTACTCCAACGCCCGCATCCTGCTCGCTCCGGTCGCCGAGCGCGGCGCCGGCGCGTTCATTGCCGTCGATGCCGACGATCTGGTTGTCGGTGCGACGCGCTCCGCGCGTCTTGCGCTCGGCATAACCCGAGAAGCCCTTGCCAAGGGGCTGCTTGCCGCCGATCTCCTCGGCGATGCAGCCAAGACCTCCGAGGATTTGGATGATGCCGAGCGCGGTGTGGTGCAGCGCGCGATTGCACGCACCGGCGGCAACGTCTCCGCCGCGGCCCAGAACCTCGGCATTTCCCGCGCCACGCTGCACCGCAAGCTCGCCCGTTTCGGCATCCACCGCACCCATTGATTTTCCCGGACCCGACCTGTCGCAGTTCTGCGACACTCGGCGGCTGCGATCGTCCGACCCCGGGCTGACAAGCTAAAAGCCATCCGCGACTGTCTCCCGCGACGCGACACATTCCGTGGCGCTGTTTTGCTGGGAGGCAGACAATGAACAAGGTGGAATTTTCCCGCACGGCCAAGGTTCCCTTCGCCAAGCGCTACGACAACTACATCGGCGGCAAATGGGTGGCGCCGCTCTCCGGAAAGTACTTCGAGAACATCTCGCCGGTGACCGGCGGGCCGCTGGGCGAGGTCGCCCGGTCGGACGCCAGCGACATCGAAGCGGCGCTCGACGCCGCGCACAAGGCCAAGGAGGCCTGGGGCAGGACAAGCCCAGCCGCCCGCGCGCTCATCCTCAACCGCATCGCCGACCGCATGGAAGAGAATCTCGACCTGCTGGCGCTGGCCGAGACCTGGGACAACGGCAAGCCGATCCGTGAGACGACCGCGGCCGACCTGCCCCTGGCCATCGACCATTTCCGCTATTTCGCCGGCGTCCTGCGCAGCCAGGAGGGTTCGATCTCCGAGATCGACCACGACACCGTCGCCTATCATTTTCACGAACCGCTCGGCGTCGTCGGCCAGATCATTCCCTGGAATTTCCCGCTGCTGATGGCGGTGTGGAAGCTGGCGCCGGCGCTCGCCGCCGGCAATTGCGTGGTGCTAAAGCCGGCCGAGCAGACACCAGCGACCATCATGCTGTGGGCCGACCTCGTCGGCGACCTTCTGCCGGAGGGCGTGCTCAACATCGTCAATGGTTTCGGGCTCGAGGCCGGCAAGCCGCTGGCGTCGTCCAAACGCATCGCCAAGATCGCCTTCACCGGCGAAACGACGACGGGCCGGCTGATCTCGCAATATGCCAGCCAGAATCTGATCCCGGTGACGCTGGAGCTCGGCGGCAAGTCGCCCAACATCTTCTTCCAGGATGTGACGGTGGAGGACGACGACTTCTTCGACAAGGCGATCGAGGGCTTCGTGATGTTCGCGCTCAACCAGGGCGAGGTCTGCACCTGCCCGAGCCGGGCGCTGGTGCATGAGAAGATCTACGACAGGTTCATCGAGCGGGCGCTGAAGCGTGTAGAGGCGATCGTCCAGGGTGATCCGCTCGACCCCGCCACGATGATCGGCGCGCAGGCGTCGAGCGAGCAGCTGCAAAAGATCCTGAGCTACTTCGACATCGGCCGCCAGGAAGGGGCCGAGGTGCTGACCGGCGGCGAACAGAACCACCTGCCGGGCGACCTTGCCGGCGGCTACTACGTCAAGCCGACCGTGTTCCGCGGCCACAACAAGATGCGCATCTTCCAGGAGGAGATTTTCGGACCGGTGGTGTCGGTCACCACCTTCAAGGATGATGACGAGGCGCTGTCGATCGCCAACGATACGCTCTACGGCCTCGGCGCCGGCATCTGGAGCCGCGATGCGAACCGTTGCTACCGCTTCGGCCGCGCCATCCAGGCCGGTCGCGTGTGGACCAATTGCTACCACGCCTATCCGGCGCATGCGGCGTTCGGCGGCTACAAGCAGTCCGGCATCGGCCGCGAGACGCACAAGATGATGCTCGACCACTACCAGCAGACCAAGAACATGCTGGTCAGCTACAGCCCGAAGAAGCTCGGCTTCTTCTGATCGACTCCCGAGGTGCGGGGAGGGCGCGGTTCGCCGCGTCCCCCCTTCAAACAGGGGGAGGACATCTTGGACAAGAAATCGCTGGGCAAAGTGTCCGCCACGCCGGAGGCAGAGGCGTTCCTCGCCGACATCATCGCCGATCACGGCCCGGTCCTGTTCCACCAGTCCGGCGGCTGCTGCGACGGCTCCTCGCCGATGTGCTACCCGCGCGGCGATTTCATCGTCGGCGACGGCGACGTCATGCTGGGCGAGATCGGCGACACGCCGGTCTATATAGCGCCTCACAGTACGAAGCCTGGAAACACACGAATTTGATCATCGACGTGGTGCCGGGCAGAGGCGGCATGTTCTCGCTCGACAATGGCCGCGAGAGGCGGTTTCTGACGCGCTCGACGATCTGCACGGTTCCCTCCGCCATCGAGAGGGATTGACCGGGCAATCCGGCAACGGCAGAAAGCCGCCATGGCCAATCTACTTCTCGTTGTCATCGGCGGCGGCATCGGCGCCGGCATCCGCCACCTGACCAATATGGGCACCCTGCGCCTGGTCGGCCCCAACTATCCCTGGGGCACGATGGCGATCAACATCCTCGGCTCGTTCGTCATGGGTCTGTTCATCGCCGTGCTCGCGCGGCGCGGCGGCTCGAACGAAGTGCGGCTGTTCGTGGCCACCGGCATCCTCGGCGGCTTCACCACCTTCTCGGCCTTTTCGCTCGATTTCGCCACGCTTTGGGAGCGCGGCGCGACGCTACCGGCGTTCGGGTACGCGCTCGCCAGCGTCATTGGCGCGATCCTCGCCCTGTTTCTGGGTCTTTGGCTCGCAAGAAGCCTGCCTTAGGTTTGTTCATGCATGTCGTTGTCCCAAAACCGCCAGACACTTTTGGGCGACATGCATTAGTGCTATTGCCCCCGCTTCCGAAGAGGCAAAGCGAGACAAATGGCAGGCGTTGAACAGATCACGGTGGAGGCCGGCGAGGCGGGCATGCGGCTCGACCGCTGGTTCAAGACCCATTTTCCGGGTCTCGGCTTCGGCCATCTGCAGAAGCTCCTGCGCTCCGGCCAGATCCGCGTCGACGGCAGCAGGGTGAAGGCCGACACCCGCGTCGAGCCCGGCCAGACGGTCCGCATTCCGCCGCTCGACGTCGACAAGAAGGGCGATGCGCCGCTCACCGGCCATTCGATCCGCAACCAGGGCGACGCCGATGTGCTCGCCAAGATGCTTCTGCACGAGGATGCGAAGGTCTTCGTCTTCAACAAGCCGGCGGGGCTCGCCGTGCAGGGCGGCTCCGGCGTCACCCGTAATGTCGACGACATGCTGGAGGCCTGGCGCAACCAGAAGGGCGAGAAGCCGCGCCTGGTGCACCGGCTCGATCGCGACACCTCCGGCGTGCTGGTCGTCGCCCGCACCCGCCTTGCGGCGATGAAGCTGTCGGAAGCCTTCCGGGCGCGCGAGACCAAGAAGACCTACTGGGCGCTGGTCAAGGGCGTGCCGCCGAAGCGCGAAGACAAGATCTCGACCTGGTTGATCAAGGAGCCGACACCGGACGGCGACCGCGTGCGCATCGCCAAACACGGCGAGAAGGGCGCCGACCATGCGGTGTCCTACTACCGCGTCGTCGAGCAAGCGGCGCAATCGCTGTCCTGGCTGGAGATGGAGCCCTATACCGGCCGCACCCATCAGCTGCGCGTCCACGCCGCTCATATCGGCTGCCCTATCATCGGCGATCCCAAATATTTCGAGGCCGATACCAATTGGGATTTTCCGGGCGGCATGCAGAACCGACTGCATCTGCATGCGCGCCGCATCCTCATCCCGCACCCGGACAAGGGCGTCATCGACGTCACCGCGCCGATGCCGCCGCATATGCGCCAGAGCTGGAATCTGATCGGCTTCGATGAGCAGAGCGCGGAGGAGGAGGGGTGAGCGGCGCCACCGGCGCGCTCGATCGCCGGGATGCGGTCGACATGGCGGCCGCCGCGATCATGGTCGGGCTGACCTTCTCCTGGGGGCTGAACTATGTCGCCGCCAAGGTCTCCTACGCCGGCTATGATCCCGTCTTCGTCTCGATCGCGCGCTCGATCCTCGGCGGGCTTTGCGTGCTCGGATGGTGTCGGCTCCGCGGCATCAAGCTGTTCGAAGCGGACGGGACGCTTGTCGCCGGCATCATTGTCGGGGTGCTCTTCGGCGTCGAGTTCCTGTGCCTCTATATCGGGCTGGAATACACAACCGTTGCCCGCAACACGCTGCTGGTCAACACCATGCCGTTCTGGGTCTTGATCGGCGGTCATTTCCTGCTCGGCGAGCGCATCAACGCGCGCAAGCTGGGCGGACTGGTTCTGGCCTTCTGCGGCCTTGCGGCGGTCTTCTCCGACGGCATCGTTGCCGGCAACACTGCCACACTCACCGGTGATCTGCTCAGCCTCGGGTCGGGGATCCTGTGGGCGATGACCAGCATCGTCATCAAGCGGTCGAAACTGGTCGAGACCAGCGCCGAGAAACTGCTGCTCTACCAACTGGCTGGCGCAGCTGTCGTCGGTTTGCTGGTGATGCCTTTCGCCGGCCCGCCCATCCGCGCGGTCACCGCCTTGCCGACCCTGGCGCTGCTGTTCCAGTCTTTCTATATCGTCGCATTCACCTATGTGTTGTGGTTCTGGCTGCTCACGCGCTATCCGGCGGCCGGCCTGTCGAGCTTCGCCTTCCTGTCCCCGGTCTTCGGCGTTCTGTGCGGCGCGGTGCTGCTGGGCGAGCCGCCGACAGTCAGGATCTTCCTGGCGCTCGGCCTGATCGCCGCCGGCCTCATCATCGTCAACCGGCCGCGCAGGCAGGTTCCAGCGTAAGGAGTTCGACATGCGCGACATCCTCAATGACCTCGAAGCGGGAAAGCAGCTCTCCGATCCCGATCCCGTGCGCCGCGCCCAGATCCAGATGAAGACGCCGCTGCCGAAGCGCTTCTACAAGACCGTCTCGCTCGCGCCGGTTGAGGAGGGCTTTGCCGTCCATCTCGACGGCAGGCCGGTACGCACGCCAGGCAAGACACTGCTGGCGCTGCCAACCGAAAAGGCGGCGGCCCTGGTTGCCGGCGAGTTCGACGCGCAAGGCGAGGTCATCGACCCCGTCACCATGCCGGTCATGCGCCTCGTCAACACCGCCATCGACGGCGTGGCCAGCGATCCGCAGGCGGTGCTGGAGGATATCCTGCGCTTCGCCTCGTCCGACTTGCTCTGCTACCGCGCCGATGGCCCGCAAGGGCTGGTAGACCGGCAGAACCAGCTTTGGGACCCGGTCATCGATTGGGCGCGCGGCGCGCTTGGCGCCCGCTTCCTTCTCGCCGAGGGCATCGTTCATGTCGAGCAGCCGCGCGAGACCATCGCCGTGCTCGGCGCCCATCTTGCGCAGCGCAACGAGCCGCTGCGGCTCGCCGCCATCCATGTCATGACCTCGCTGACCGGATCGGCGCTGCTGGCCATGGCTGTCGATTTCGGCGAACTCGATGGCGAAACGGCCTGGGCCGCAGCCCATGTCGACGAGGACTGGCAGATCGAGCATTGGGGCCAGGACGCCGAGGCCGTGGCGCGCCGCTCGGCCCGCAAGCGCGACATGTTGGCGGCCATCGGCCTGCTCGAGGCGCTGAAAGCCTGAGCGCAGCGCTCCGCTTTCGCACTGCACCTAATACGAAAGTCATAATCCCATCGTCGCGGTGCCTTTCGCCGGCGCTTTCTGCCACTTTTTACCTGTGGCTGCGTCTTTGAGTCTGCTCTCGGAGGAGAGGTGGACGATGGCGCGCAGCCATCGCGGACAGACGGGATCTCACGGGAGGACTTTTCAATGGCAATGGCATCGACCGCCGGCGGAACAAGCCGCGGCATGACGCGGGAGGAGAAGAAGGTTATCTTCGCTTCCTCGCTCGGCACCGTTTTCGAATGGTACGACTTCTATCTCTACGGCTCGCTGGCGGCTTTCATCGGCGCCACCTTCTTCTCCTCGGCGCCGGAAGCGACGCGCAACATCTTCGCGCTGCTCGCCTTCGCCGCCGGGTTCCTGGTCCGCCCCTTCGGCGCTCTGCTGTTCGGCCGCATCGGCGATCTTGTCGGCCGCAAATACACCTTCCTCGTCACCATGACGATCATGGGCCTGTCGACCTTCCTGGTCGGTCTCTTGCCAGGCTATGCCAGTTGGGGCATCGCCGCGCCGGTGATCCTTATCGGGCTGCGCATGCTGCAGGGCCTGGCGCTCGGCGGCGAGTATGGCGGCGCCGCCACCTATGTCGCCGAGCATGCCCCCGACGATCGCCGCGGCTTCTACACCTCCTGGATCCAGACGACGGCGACGCTCGGTCTGTTCCTGTCGCTGATCGTCATCCTCATCGTGCAGGGGTCGATGAGCAAGGAAACCTATGCCGATTGGGGCTGGCGCATTCCCTTCATCGTCTCCTTCGTGCTGCTCGCCATCTCGATCTGGATCCGGCTCTCGCTCTCGGAGTCGCCGACGTTCCAGCGCATGAAGGAGGAAGGCAAGGGTTCGAAGGCACCGCTCTCGGAAGCCTTCGGCCAGTGGAAGAATGCCAAGATCGCGCTGCTGGCGCTGCTCGGCCTCACCGCCGGCCAGGCCGTGATCTGGTACAACGGCCAGTTCTACGCGCTGTTCTTCCTGCAGAACGTGCTGAAGGTCGACCCGCAGTCGGTCAACATCATGATCGCGGTGGCGCTGGCGATCGGCTCGATCTTCTTCGTCGTGTTCGGCTGGCTATCCGACAAGATCGGCCGCAAGCCGATCATCATGGCCGGCCTCGCCTTGGGCATCGTCTGCACCTTCCCGCTGTTCAAGGCACTGACCTGGGCTGCCAATCCGGCGCTCGCCACCGCGCAGCAGAACACCCGTGCGACGGTGACCGCGGCGCCCGGCGACTGCAAGTTCCAGTTCAACCCGGTCGGCACGGCGAAGTTCACGACGTCCTGCGATATCGCCACCTCGTTCCTGACCAAGAACTCGGTGCCTTACGACGTGGTCACGACGGCGGCACCCGGAACGGCCGCATCGGTCAAGATCGGCAATGAGACGGTGGAGTCCTACGACGCCGTCGCCGCCGGCGATCAGGCCAAGGCCAAGGACGCTGCCTTCGTCAAGGCGGTCAACATGTCGTTGCGGGACGGCGGTTATCCGCTGAAGCGCGCGGCGGCCAAGGTGCCGGACCAGAAGCTCGACGCCTTTGTCGCGGCCAATCCCGAGCTCAAGCTCGACGCGGCGGCGATCCGCGGCGGCGAGAAGACGACGGTTGCTGTCGACCAGGCCGTCAAAGACAAGCTGCTGACCAAGGATGAGGCGGCGGGTGCGCCCGAGATCACCGTCTACAGCATTCCGGGCGGCGGCGCGTTTGCCATGTTCGCCGATCCGGCGGCGGTGAACTGGCCGATGACCATCGGCATCCTGTTCATCCTCGTGCTGTTCGTCACCATGGTCTACGGGCCGATCGCGGCGATCCTGGTCGAGATGTTCCCGACCCGCATCCGCTACACCGGCATGTCGCTGCCCTACCACATCGGCAATGGCTGGTTCGGCGGTCTCTTGCCGGCGACGGTATTCGCGCTCAGCGCCTACAAGGGCGATATCTATTACGGCCTCTGGTACCCGGTGGTGATCGCCGCCATGTCGCTGATCATCGGCATGATCTTCGTCAGGGATACGCTGGGAACCGACCTCAACACCAAGCAGTAGGCGCTGCTCAGGCGCTCAAAGCAAAAGCCCGGCGTGAGTGATCACGCCGGGCTTTTCCCATTCTGAAATCCCTGGAGGGCTCGATCAGCTCTTGCGCTGCGTGCTCTCTTCCTCAATCGCCGCCTCGTGGTACCAGCCATCAAAATCGGCATGCGTGTTGCGCAGCGAGGCAAGCTCTGCCGCGAACTTGGCCTTTGCGCCTAAATTTGAGGCAGATTTGCGCCCTGCCAGGGGGAACATCAAAATCTTTGCCGACGGACGGGACGGGGTGACTTGCATTGGCGATCTCCCTTCTTCTCCAGGAGCCTGTCGATTCATCTACTTTCCAAGATAGTGGTTGCGACTCATTTAGGCAATATGCCCACAAAAAGATCAGTATTTGCACTATTTTTGTGCAAACTATGCTTTTGATCGATCTGAACGCATCGCTGAGGCGGCTCAGCAAATTCAGCGCTTTGTGACGACCATTTTGCCGCACCCTCCACTGCCGGAGTGGCACACGAATTGCTTTTTAAGACGCGGCAGGTCGGCTCGGCCCGGCCATGCGTCGTCGCCCTGCGCGGTGATCAAGCAACGAGAGGCTCTAGAATGACCAAATACAAGCTCGAGTATATCTGGCTCGACGGATACACACCGGTCCCCAATCTTCGCGGCAAGACCCAGATCAAGGAGTTTGCCGAGTTCCCGACGCTCGAGCAGCTGCCGCTGTGGGGCTTCGACGGCTCCTCGACCCAGCAGGCCGAAGGCCACAGTTCCGACTGCGTGCTGAAGCCGGTCGCCGTGTTCCCGGATCCGGCCCGCACCAACGGCGTGCTGGTGATGTGCGAAGTGATGATGCCCGATGGCGTGACGCCGCATGTCTCCAACAAGCGCGCCACCATCCTCGATGACGAGGGCGCCTGGTTCGGCTTCGAGCAGGAGTATTTCTTCTACAAGGACGGCCGTCCGCTCGGCTTCCCCGAGAGCGGCTACCCGGCGCCGCAGGGCCCGTACTATACCGGCGTCGGCTACTCGAACGTCGGCTCGGTCGCGCGCCAGATCGTCGAGGAGCATCTCGACCAGTGCCTCGCCGCCGGCATCAACCATGAAGGCATCAACGCCGAGGTGGCCAAGGGCCAGTGGGAATTCCAGATTTTCGGCAAGGGCTCCAAGAAGGCCGCCGACCAGATGTGGATGGCCCGCTACCTGCTGCAGCGCCTGACCGAGAAGTACGGCATCGACATCGAGTACCACTGCAAGCCGCTCGGCGACACCGACTGGAACGGCTCGGGCATGCACGCCAACTTCTCGACCGCCTATATGCGCGAAGTCGGCGGCAAGGCCTATTTCGAAGCGCTGATGGCCGAGTTCGACAAGAACCTGATGGATCACATCGCCGTCTACGGCCCGGATAACGACAAGCGTCTGACCGGCAAGCACGAGACCGCGCCGTGGAACAAGTTCAGCTACGGCATAGCCGACCGCGGCGCCTCGATCCGCGTGCCGCACTCGTTTGTCAAGAACGACTACAAGGGCTATCTGGAAGATCGCCGTCCGAACTCGCAGGGCGACCCCTACCAGATCGCTTCGCAGATCCTGAAGACGATCGCGTCGGTCCCGGCCAGCGGCCAGGTTTCGGCTGCCGCCTGATCCGCTCGGCGCGCGTTCGCGCCGCAACAGAATACTCTGCGACCAGAAGGCCCCGGCGGAAACGCCGGGGCTTTTTTGCATGGAGATCGCCCAAGCGGCGGCACAGAAATCGCGCACGTGGCGAAACACGCTGACGGCGAACGTGCGCGTCGCCTATTGAGCACCGGCTCGCGATAGCTCGCATAATCACCATGGACGACAATGAAAAAGCCCCCGGAGGGAGACCTCCGAGGGCTTCAAATCTCAATCCGATCAGAAGTTTAGATCGAGTAGTACATGTCGTATTCGACCGGATGCGGGGTCATCTCGAAGCGCATCACCTCGGCCATCTTCAGCTCGATGTAGCTGTCGATCTGGTCGTCGTCGAAGACGCCGCCGGCCTTGAGGAAGCCGCGGTCCTTGTCGAGGCTCTGCAGCGCTTCGCGCAGCGAGCCGCAGACGGTCGGGATCTTCTTCAGCTCCTTCGGCGGCAGGTCGTAGAGATCCTTGTCCATCGGCTGTCCCGGGTGGATCTTGTTCTTGATGCCGTCGAGGCCGGCCATCAGCATGGCGGCGAAGGCGAGGTAGGGGTTCGCGCCCGGATCGGGGAAGCGGACCTCGACGCGCTTCGACTTCGGCGACGAGCCGAACGGAATGCGGCAGGACGCCGAGCGGTTGCGCGCCGAATAGGCGAGCAGCACCGGCGCCTCGTAGCCCGGCACCAGGCGCTTGTAGGAGTTGGTCAGCGGGTTGGTGAAGGCGTTGATCGCCTTGGCGTGCTTGATGATGCCGCCGATGTAGTAGAGGCAGCTCTCCGACAGCCCGGCATATTCATTGCCGGCGAAGGTCGGCTTGCCGCCCTTCCAGATCGACTGGTGGACGTGCATGCCCGAACCGTTGTCGCCGAAGATCGGCTTCGGCATGAAGGTGGCGGTCTTGCCGTAGGCGTTGGCGACCTGGTGCACGACGTACTTGTAGATCAGCATCTTGTCGGCGTTGCGCACCAGCGTGTCGAACTTGATGCCGAGCTCGTGCTGCGCGGCGGCGACCTCATGGTGATGCTTCTCGACGCGCACGCCCATTTCGGCGAGCACGGTCAGCATTTCCGAGCGCATGTCCTGGGCGGAATCGATCGGCGGCACGGGGAAGTAGCCACCCTTGATGCGCGGGCGATGGCCGAGATTGCCGGTCTCGTAGTCGGTGTCGTCGTTGGACGGCAGTTCGGTGGAGTCCAGGCGGAAGCCGGTGTTGTAGGGATCGGCCTTGTACTTGACGTCGTCGAACACGAAGAACTCGGCTTCCGGACCGACGAAGATCTGGTCGCCGATGCCTTCCGACTTCATGTAGGCCTCGGCCTTCTTGGCGGTGCCGCGCGGGTCGCGGTTATAGGATTCGCCGGAGACCGGATCGAGGATGTCGCACAGGATGACCATGGTCGACTGGGCGAAGAACGGATCCATGTGCACCGTGTCGGGATCGGGCATGAGCACCATGTCGGACTCGTTGATCGCCTTCCAGCCCGCAATCGAGGAGCCGTCGAACATGACGCCGTCGGCGAACATGTCTTCCTCGACCTCGACGACATCCATGGTTACGTGCTGCAGCTTGCCCTTCGGATCTGTGAAGCGCAGGTCGACGAACTTTACGTCGTTGTCCTTGATCTGCTTCATGATGTCTTTGGCTGTCGTCATGTCATGTATCCCTGTGTGACGTTTTTTTGATGATGACGTTGCAGAAAGGCGTCAGACGGCGTCCATCCCGGTCTCACCGGTACGGATGCGCACGACTTCCTCGATGTTGGAGACGAAGATCTTGCCGTCGCCGATGCGGCCGGTCTGCGCCGCCTTGCGGATGGCCTCGATGGCGCCTTCGACGGCGTCGTCGCCCAGCACCACCTCGATCTTCACCTTGGGCAGGAAGTCGACGACATATTCGGCGCCGCGATAGAGTTCGGTATGGCCCTTCTGCCGGCCGAAGCCCTTGGCCTCGGTCACGGTGATGCCTTGCAGTCCGGCCTCCTGAAGCGCTTCCTTCACTTCGTCCAGCTTGAATGGCTTGATGATCGCTTCGATCTTTTTCATGTAAAACGTGGCCTCCACTGCCAAAAGACGGGTTTTGTGCCCCGCTTGCGGCTTCGATCAAGCACGAACTGTGCCAGTCCGGACGGATTCGAAGCGCCATTGGGCGATTTCACTACCATGCCGCGTCCCGATGCGCATTCGCGTCATTCGCTGCATTGGAAGCGTCATCGACGCTCGAAGCCTATACATTGCTGACCCTCCCGTCCGCACAATAATTAGGCAAATAGCGCAATCTGCAGGCAGTTTTGCCCGTTGGCGCATCGCATCGAACGATGCCTTTATAGGCAATGGCAGTGTTCGCTGTTTGCTTCAAACCGAAAACTGGACAATGCTTCACCGGAGGGCGGACGGCAATCCATGAGCAACGAACTTTTATCTCCGGTTGAAATGGCCGAGGCCGACCGGCTGGCAATCGCTGCTGGCCCGCTCGACGGCTACGGCCTGATGCGGCGGGCCGGCGCGGAGGTCGCAGCCGTTGTGCTGGCGCGTTACCCGGCCGCGACGCGCGTGCATGTGCTGTGCGGCACCGGCAACAATGGCGGCGACGGCTATGTCGTGGCGCGGTTGCTGGCCGAGGCCGGCGTCGATGTCGCGGTGTGGGTATCGGGCAAGCCGCGGGCCGGCAGCGACGCCGCGATTGCCGCGGCGGAGTGCCCGGTCGCGCCCCGACCGCTGACGACATTTGCCCCTGATTTCGGCTCAATCGTCGTCGATGCGCTCTACGGGGCAGGGCTGTCGAAGTCGCTGCCCGTCGACGCTACGAACGCCATCGATTTTGCCAAATCCCTGCTCTTGCCGGTTGTTGCGATCGATTTGCCTTCGGGAGTCTCCGGCGATACCGGTGCAGTGCTTGGGGAAGAAGCTTTTCGGGCCGACATCACCGTTACCTTCGCTCGAAAAAAGCCCGGGCATCTGCTGCTGCCAGGTCGCGAACTCTGCGGTGAGATCGTGCTTGCCGACATCGGCATCCCCGACAGTGTCGTCAACGACCTCATTCCAAGAACGTTCGAGAATAAGCCGGCTCTCTGGCTCGGGAACTTGCCGGTTCCAGCCACCGACGCGCACAAATACAAACGTGGCCATGCCGGGGTGTTTTCCGGCGGGCCGTCGACAACCGGCGCCGCGCGGTTGTCGGCGCTTGCCGCCGCGAGGGCAGGGGCAGGAGCGGTAACCGTGCTGTCGCCAGCGGACGCCATGCAGATAAATGCCGCGCACCTGACCGCGATCATGCTGCGCAGGACCGACACCGTAGCCGACCTGAACAACTTCATCGGCGAGCGCCGGCCTTCGGCCTTTGTTCTCGGACCTGGCTTCGGCGTCGGCGAGAGGACACGGGATCTTGCCTTGGCGATACTGCGAGCCGGGCGGCAAGGCGCTGCCAGCGGGATCGGCGGGCTGGTCCTCGATGCCGATGGCATCACCTCGTTTCGCGATGAGCCTGCGAGCCTCTTTGAAGCAACTCACGAGCCGCACGCTCCCGCATTGGTGATGACACCGCATGAAGGTGAATTTGCTCGCCTGTTTCCGGACATTGCCGCAGACAAAAATCTCTCCAAACTAGCCAAGGCGCGCGCAGCCGCCCAGCGAGCCAATGCGGTCGTCGTCTACAAGGGGGCCGATACGGTGATTGTGGCACCGAACGGCCTCGCGGCCATCAACGGCAACGGCGCGCCATGGCTTGCCACGGCGGGGTCGGGCGACGTGCTGGCAGGCATCATCGCGGGACTTCTGGCACAAGGCATGGCAGTGTTCGCAGCGGCGGCGGCGGCGGTCTGGATCCACGCCGAGGCCGGCAGCCGCTTCGGTCCCGGGCTGATCGCCGAGGACCTGCCGCTGGCGATGGTGCCGGTGCTGCACGAACTGGTTGAAGCACAGCAGGCGGATGCCACCTGATGAAGCGGTTCGCTCTCGTCATTGCGGCTGTCGTCGCGCTATTGGTGCCGTGCGGCGCGCGCGCTCAGCAGCCTGTGACCATCGTCGACGATCCGGCGGTCCTCGCGGCCCTCGATGCCAAGGGCTTCGGCTTCGCCGGCATTTTCGCCATGGACGGCGATGACGACCTGAAATCGCTCTATCAGGAAGCGCCCGCCTATCACGCCATCGTCGAGACGGTGGCAGCCGACGTCGCCGCGCTGAGGGCCGAGATGAAAGCCGGCGGGCGCACCCTCTACGAGGTGACCGACGGCAATGTCGGCCGCATCATGGACATGCGCTGGCTGAAGACGAACGCGGCGCGCTTCCGGCTGGTCGGTGTCGTCAACCGGCTCGACCGGCGCGACTTCGCCGCGTTGAGCGGCGACAAGAATTGCGGCGAGGTGCGCTTCATCTACCGCCTGGCCTACAGTTTCAGGAAGAACGGCAAGGTCCTGGCCTCGCGCCTGCCGTTCAATTTCAATGCCGTCTACAGCGTCGCTCCGGATGCCGACGGCGGTTGCGTCGGGGTTGCCGGGCGCTGGACGCCGCAGCTCGACGAGGCCGTCGATGCCGGCTGGCTGGCCGGCGGGCCGCTGGAGCCGGAAGAACTGACCTTCAAGCAGCTCGAACTCAACGCGCAAGTGGTGCGCTTTCCCTCCGGCCAAGAGACCGAGTTCGGCGGCCAGGCCGCCTACCTCATGCGGATTTTTGGGATCGGTGGCGCCACGGTCAGCGAAAAGCCGCTGGAGAACACGCCTGACGTCGCGCGGCTGTCGGAAGATGCCGTGCTCAAGAAAAAGCTCGCCGACTATGTCCGGGCCAATGTCGGCCCGGTCGATCTCGGCGTCTATGAGATGCCGGACGAGTTCCTGGCGAAGAAGGTCATCTCATGGTCGACCTTCGGCAGCGCCAGGCAGGCCAACCATCCGTTCACGTCGCTGTTCGAGCCTACCGATTTCGCCGGGCTCGACTATTCCGGGTTGAAGCTGGCGCGCACGCCGGAGGCGCTGGTCGAACGGCTGGACAATGGCGCCTGCCAGGGCTGCCATCAGGCAGGCTCCACCGCCGGCTTCCATTTCATCGGCCTCGACGACAAGACGACGTCGCCGCTCAACCGCATCGAGGTCGGCATCTCGCCGCATCTCCATGCCGAGATCACGCGCCGCGAGGCCTGGCTGCGCGCCGTGACCGAGGGCAAGGAGCCGAACCGTTTCCGCCCGCTCTCATTCGCACCGCCGGCCGAATGGAGGGGTGCCGGCGAAGTCGCCTACGCGCCGGCCGAGATGGCGATGCCGTGCCTGGGGCCCGAGGACGCCGCCCGCTTCGGCCAGACCTGGCAGTGCGGCGGCGGCACCATCTGCACACCGCTCGCCACGGCTTCGGGCGTGCGCACCACGCTGGCGCAATGCCTGCTGCCCAAGGACAGCAAGGCGATGTTTTCCGGCCATCCGTGCCTGGCCGGCTCGATCGCCAGCAATGAAGCGCAGCCCTTCAACGACCGCTACACAATCGCCGGGCAGTTTGCGGCGTTCGCCTCCGACATTTCACGGACCGCCTACACTTGCCGGCCGCCGAAGATCGGCGTGCCGGCAGGCATCGCCTATCGAGCTTGCGACGACAAGGACCGCAGCTTCGCCGCCTTCAAGGCCGGCAAGCCGATGCCGAACGAGATCTGCGGACTGGTCGGCGGCAAGAAGTTCGATACCTGCGTGGCGACAAACAATTTCGACCAGTGCCTCGGCGGCGCCGTCAATCGCGGCAACCGGCCGGCCTGCTCGGCGGACCATTTCTGCCGCGAGGACTATATGTGCCAGTCGCTGCCGGCGGACACGCCGGGCGCCGCCAAGGTGAAGGGCATCGGCTTCTGCTCGCCGACCTATTTCATCTTCCAGATGCGCATCGACAATCACGCCACGCCCTGGGCGAGCGCGGCACGCGCCACCATGGGTGCGGGTTTCGGAGCGGCGCAAGAGGAGTAGCTGATATCAGGCGCCTTGCTGGCGGCGCGGTTCCGCGAAGGCAGCGGCCAGCGCCTCGCGCACCCGTTCCTCGCTGACCCCCGATGTATCCTCGATCCAGCTCGGGGTCGAAATGGGCGGCTCGAGAAAGCGAACATGGTCGTTGACCGGCCCATGTATGTAGGAAAGGTTCGAGCCGAAGATCTGCACGCAGGGAACATTCAAGGCCGCGGCAGCATGAGACATGCCGCCATCGACGCCAAGGAACAGCGCCGACGCGCCAAGCTGATACATCACGTCGAGCAGCGGCGTCGTGGTGAAATCGACCGCTTGCGGCAGCTCGGCGCGAATTCGGTTCGCCGCATCGTGTTCGCGAGGACCGCCGACGATCCATACCGCCCAGCCGCGATTGGAATGGTCCTTGGCGACCGAGATAAAGCGCTCCATTGGCCACGATCGGGAGCTGGTCATGTCTCCGGTGAAGATTGCCAGTGCTGGCTTGCCGGCCTCGACCCCGGCACGGCTGCGCCATTCATCCAATTCCGCGGCCGGGATGACCAGCTGCGGCGCTGGCCAATCGACGTTGGCCGGCCTCGCGTCTAGGGTGGCGATGGAGCAAACCTCCTCATAGAGACGCGTCTTGCGCGGACCGAACGCCCACAAATGGCGCAGCCAGCCGGCTGGGAAGCGATTGACCAACCCGAACTGCAGCTCCTGCGGGTAGCCGATGCGCTCCGGTATGCCGGCCATGAACGGTATCAGGGCCGCCTTGATCGTGCTCGTCATGAGATAGGCCGAGCCATAGTTCTGCTGGCGAAGCTCGCGCACCAGGCTGCGGCGCTCCGCCAGGCCGAGCTCCATATGACGCTTCTTTAGGGGCCACGCTTTGCGGACATGCGGCATGAACCGCGCAAAAGAGACGTTGCCGGGCGAGGTCACGACGTCGATCGGGCGCTCGGGAAACCGCTCCGCGAGGATGCGGATGGCCGAATGACAGCGGACGAAATCGCCGACCGCCGGAAAGCCGACCAAGAGGATTGGATCCAAGACGCATACCTTTCAATTCATCGGCGTCGGCGCAGCCGCCGCCATCCAGGAGATTGACTTGGCTCGTTTCGGCTGCCTATTGCCGCTACTCCGTCCGGTGGGTCCATATTCCCCGCCGGCGATGTTTGACAAGGCTCATCAGAAAAGGGCAATTGCATGGTCCGCCCCATACGCGTCGAGATCGCCCCCGGCGAACTGCTGGACAAGATATCGATCCTCGAGATCAAGGCGGCAAGCATCGCCGACGCGTCCAAACTGGCCAACGTCCAGCACGAACTGGAGGAGCTATCGCGCGTTCGCGACGACCACCTCCCGGCGTCGGAGACGCTGGCCGGCCTTTACGCGGAACTGAAGGCCGTCAACCAGGCGCTCTGGGTCATCGAGGACGATATCCGCGTCGAAGAACTCAACAAGCGCTTCGGTGATCGTTTCATCGAACTCGCCCGCGGCGTCTACCGAACCAACGACCGCCGCGCCGCGCTGAAGCGCGAGATAAACGTGTTGCTCAGCTCCTCCCTAATCGAGGAAAAATCCTACGAAAACTACGAGTAGGACCGCCGCTTAGCGCTGGAGATAGTCCTCCATCCGCTCGGTCCATCTGTTGTTAAACCCGGCGATCTGTTGTTCGGCCGTCTCTGGGTTAAGCAGCGTGGAGAGTGCTGTCCGCCGTATCGGTTCGATCTCAGGCGTCTCCACGTATCCCAGCGCGGCCAGACGCTGTGCCCATGACGGGTGTGTCGACTTGCCGTCATCCGGACGTTCCCACGCCCTTTGGGCGCAACCATTCAAATACTGGCTTTGCGACAAGTCTGCGGCCATTTCCAGAAGGCGGGCAAGCGGCGGTCGAGGCGGTCGCAAGGCTCCCATGATCTCGCGCCGCAGCGGACAGCACCGCGAACCTGCCGAACCGCCGCCCAGCGCTGATGATGAAGCGCGGCATTCAGGTCACAGCGGGATGTTGTCGTGCTTCTTCCAGGGGTTCTGCATGTCCTTGTTGCGCAGCATCCTCAGCGCCCGGGCGACGCGGCGGCGGGTCGAGTGCGGCATGATCACCTCGTCGACATAACCGCGTTCGGCGGCAACGAAGGGTGACAGGAAGCGGTCCTCGTAAGCCTTTGTATGCGCTGCGATTTTTTCGGCATTGCCGATGTCTTTGCGGTAGATGATCTCGACCGCGCCCCTGGCGCCCATCACCGCGATCTGCGCCGTCGGCCAGGCGTAGTTCATGTCGCCGCGCAGATGCTTCGACGCCATGACGTCATAGGCGCCGCCATAGGCTTTGCGGGTGATGACGGTGATCTTCGGCACGGTCGCCTCGGCATAGGCGAACAGTAGCTTGGCGCCATGCTTGATCAGCCCGCCATATTCCTGCGCGGTGCCGGGCAGGAAGCCCGGGACATCGACGAAGGTGACGATCGGAATGGAAAAGCAGTCGCAGAAGCGCACGAAGCGCGCCGCCTTGCGGCTGGCGTCGGAATCGAGCACGCCGGCCAGCACCATCGGCTGGTTGGCGACGAAGCCGACCGTGCGGCCCTCGACCCGGCCGAAACCGGTGACGATGTTTTTCGCAAAGCTCTGCTGGATCTCGAAGAAGTCGCCCTCGTCGGCGACTTTAAGGATCAATTCCTTGATATCGTAGGGTTTGTTGGCGTTGTCGGGGATCAGCCGGTCGAGCGACAGGTCGTGGTCGGTGACCGACTGGTAGCACTCGATTTCCGGGATTTCCGAGGTGTTGGAGGCAGGCAAGAGATCGACCAGCCGGCGCATCTGCAACAGCGCCTCGACGTCGTTGTCGTAGGCGCCGTCGGCGATCGAGGATTTGGTGGTGTGGACCGAGGCGCCGCCGAGGCTCTCGGCGGTCACCGTCTCGTTGGTGACGGTCTTCACCACATCCGGCCCGGTGACGAACATGTAGGAAGTGTCGCGCACCATGAAGATGAAGTCGGTCATCGCCGGCGAGTAGACATCGCCGCCCGCGCAAGGGCCCATGATCAGCGAGATCTGCGGGATGACGCCGGAGGCCAGAACATTGCGCTGGAAGATTTCGGCATAGCCGCCGAGTGCCGCCACGCCTTCCTGGATGCGGGCGCCGCCGGCGTCGTAGAGGCCGATGATCGGCGCGCGGTTGCGCAGCGCCATCTCCTGCACCTTGATGACCTTCTCGGCATGCGCTTCCGACAGCGAGCCGCCGAACACGGTGAAGTCCTTGGCGAAGATGTAGATGGGCCGGCCATTGACGGTCCCCCAGCCGGTGACGACTCCGTCGCCGGCGATCTTGGTCTTCTCCATGCCGAAATCGGTCGAGCGGTGCTCGACATACATGTCGAACTCCTCGAACGAGCCCTCGTCGAGGAAGACATCGATACGCTCGCGGGCGGTGAGCTTACCCTTCTGGTGCTGGGCGTCGATGCGGGCCTTGCCGCCGCCCATGCGGGCGATCTCGCGGCGGCGCTCGAGTTCCTTCAGCACGTCCTTCATCGCCGGTCCCCCAAACGGATAGGTGCGTTTGTCGTAAATGATGCGGGCAGGGGAGTGCAAGCGCCGCTTTCGCCACCGTTTTGCTGCATTGCAGCATGCAGCCCTTGCATTCCGAGGCGAATTCGTCCATATGCGGCGGCATAGGCGCTTGGGCCGGCATTGTCCGGCCTTCTCGACGAATGAGACTGGTTGCGTCTGTTTTCCCTCTTTCCGGTATATCGGCCCCTCTTTCCGGTACATCACAAAGTGGCGAAAAAGCCCCGAGGCATGATGCTTGCGGGCACGACAGCGCAGCCGCGCGGACGTTCCGTCCGCCGCCTTGTCGTTCCATGACAATTTTTCGACGGCAGGTTGCGCCCTGCCGCCATCGATGTTGCGGCCAGAAGGCCGCGTGAAAGAAGATTATTTTGACCAACGAAAACACAGCGGAACAGAATGGTTTCGCCGCGCTCGGGATCTCCGGCGCGCTGCTCAAGGCCACTCATGCCGCGGGCTTCACGGATCCAAAGCCGATCCAGGTCCAGGCGATCCCGCCGCAGCTGGAAGGCCGCGACATTTTCGGCATCGCCCAGACCGGTTCGGGCAAGACCGCGGCCTTCGCGCTGCCGATCCTCTCGAAGATCATCGGACTCGGCACCAAGCGCCGGCCGAAGACCACACGTGCGCTGATCCTGGCGCCGACGCGCGAGCTCGCCGTGCAGATCGAGGACACGATCAAGATCCTCGCCAAGGGCGCGCATGTCTCGACCGCGCTGGTGCTCGGCGGCGTCTCGCGCTTCAGCCAGGTGAAGAAGATCGCGCCCGGCGTCGATATCCTGATCGCCACGCCCGGCCGGCTGACCGACCTGGTGCGTGAGGGCGATCTGATCCTCGCCGACACCAAATGGCTGGTGCTCGACGAAGGCGACCGCATGCTCGACATGGGTTTCATCAACGACGTCAAGCGCATCGCCAAGGCGACCGCGCCCGACCGCCAGACGGCGCTGTTCTCGGCGACCATGCCGGACGAGATCGCCGAATTGGCCAAAGGCCTGTTGAAGAACCCCGTTCGCGTCGAAGTCGCGCCGCAAAGCACGGCGGCGGCTGAGATCGTCCAGAGCGTCGTCCTTGCCCGCACCAAGCAGAAGCGCCAGGTGCTGTCGAAGATGCTCGCCGACGAAGCGATGAAGTCCGTCATCATCTTTTCGCGCACCAAGCATGGCGCCGACAGGGTGACCAAGGATCTCGATCGTGATGGCTTCAAGGCCGCCGTCATCCATGGCAACAAGTCGCAGAACGCCCGTCAGAAGGCGCTCAACGATTTCCGTGAGGGTTCGGTGCGCATCCTGGTCGCGACCGACATCGCCGCGCGCGGCATCGACGTTCCCGGCATCAGCCATGTCGTGAACTTCGACCTGCCCGACGAGGCGGAGAGCTATGTCCACCGCATCGGCCGCACCGGCCGCAACGGAAGGGACGGCATCGCCATCACGCTTTGCGATCCATCCGAGAACGCCAAGCTGCGCCAGGTGGAGCGCATCATCCGCGCCAAGCTGCCGATCGCTGCCGACCATCTCGGCAGCCCCGATCCGCAGCGCGATCCCAAGGAACGGAACGAGCGCCATTTCGAGCCGGCCAATGATCGTGCCGACCACAATGGTCGCCGCGACGGCCGGCGTCCGGGCGGCGGCAACAACGGCTCCGGCAAGAAGCGGTTCGGCGGCAAGCCGAACGGCGAGCGGCCGTTTGCGGCAAAGCCGCAAGGCGAGCGTCCGGAGGGCCGCAAGTCGTTCAAGGGCAACAACAAGCGCCGCTTCGGCGGCAAGCGGCCGGCGACGCGGGCGGCTTGAAGCCTGCGGTTCGGCAAGCCTGCCTAAGCTGACTGCCGACCAGTGAATGCGAGGGCGATCGTAGCGATGCTTCGGTCGCCCTTTTTCTTGTGACGGCTACTGCCCGGTCAGCGCCTTGACCCAGACGACGATCCGCTCCGCGAGGACGGCTGTTGTCGACGGCGACAGCGCGTCTCCGGCAATGACGTGGTTGTCGGCGTCGCCGGTGTCGTCGACCGGCACCAGCTCGTGCGGCGCGCCCCAGCGCCCGGCGATCTCGCGGGTGCGGTCTGGCCGCACCACTCTGTCCGAATCCGAAAAGATGAAGAGGGCAGGGATGGTCGCCTTTTCCACAGGCGCGGCATAGGCGAGTTCGGTCAGAGCCTGCATCGGCAGTGTCGCCGCCATCGGGTATTGGTGGGTCCAGAACTTTTCATGCAGCGCGTTGCGGGTCGGGAAGCTGCGCTCCTTGCCGCCGACGAGTTCGGCGATCTGTTTGCCCCAGGGCTTGGTGAGCAGTTCCGCCCCGGACGCCTTGACGCCGAAGTTGGGCGATATAAACGCGATCGCCGCAACCCCGTCCGAGGCGCGCGGCTCTGTCGCGGCCCATGCCGCCAGCGAGCCACCCGTCGAGGTGGCAATGACGATCACCCTGTCGCCGATCGCCCGGCCGATGGCGAGCGCCTCCTCGTAGTCGTTGATCCAGGCATTGACGCTGCCCTCGGCCATCGCGGCGCCGTCCTGGCCGTGGCCGGTGAGGCGCGTGTAGAACAGGTTGGCACCAAGCTCATCGGCGACGTCGTCGGGCAGCGGCCGGACCTCGCCCTTCGAGGCCGAGAAGCCATGGATGTAGACCATGGCCAGCGGCGTCTTGGCGTGAACCATAGGATTTGCCCAGATGATCTCCTTTTCCAGCCCGTCGCGGATGTTGGGCACGGCGGCCTCTTCGCGCGCCAGATAGGCCTGCGGATCGTCGCCAATGATGGAAGGGTCGAAACGGATCCTCGTGTCGACGGACACGCGTGGGCCGAGAACAAAGGCCATGGAGAAGATGACAGCGAGCCCCAGTACCGCAAGCACGATCCGCCGCCCCATCAGAAGCTCCAAGCAACAATTCTCAACCTATGGCCGTGCCGTGTAACAGGCAATCGCCGTTCGCCAGATCAGCTCGCCTGGTCCGACGCCTGGTCGGCCACGCCCGGCAGCTTGCGGTCGAAATTCAGCGGCCGCGCCCTCCAGCCGGTCGTGATGCCGATCACCCAGCGGCAGATTGGTCGCGGCAAGAGGCCGAGCAATTTCAGCGGCCAGCTTATGCGGTAGGGGAAGGTGACCTCGAAGCCACCCTTCTCGATGCCGCGCACCATGCGGCGGGATGCGCGGTGGACAGGCATCAGCCCCGGCATCGGCATCGTGTTCTTTTCCGTCAGCGGGGTGTCGACGAAGCCCGGGTTCATCACCTGAACCCTGATGTTCATCTTGTCGAAGTCGTATTTCAGCGATTCCGCCAGGATGTTGATCGCCGCCTTGGTGCCGCCATAGGCGGCGGTGGTCGGCCAGCCGGAATAGGCGGTGACCGAACCGACGAGAACGACATGGCCGCGCCCGCGCACGCGCATATGCTCGACGACAGGCACCAGGCCGTTGACGATGCCGAAATAGTTGACGTCGAAGGAGCGGCGGAAATCGCGCACCACGAGATGCTCGCCCGGCGTGGCGATGTAGTTGCCGGCGTTGAAGACCGCGAGCACGATCGGCCCCATGTCCTTCTCGATCGCGGCGGCCGTCCTTGCCATCCCCGTCTCGTCGGTGACGTCGCAAGGAAACGACTTCACATGCCCGGGCATCTGCGCCGTCTCGACGATCAGCGTGTCGATCGGATCGTCCGCGAGCGCGCTCACCGCCACGGCGTAGCCCTTCGAGGCGAGATCCTTGGCCAGTGCGCGGCCGATGCCGCTGCTGCCGCCCGTGATCCAGGCGACGCCATGCTTCGGGTTGGCCCGATAGAGTGTCATGCTAAGTCCTGCCAGTGTGTCGGTAGTGCTCTAGCGGCGAAGGAATCGAATGAAAAGAGCGCTTTTCGGCGCAAGGTTGAAATGCGTGCCGGAACACGGCATCTGAATTCAGGAGATTGCAATGCCCGAAATGCGACTGGTCCAGGCGAATTCTTGCCTTGAAACCGGGCCTTTGGGTTTCTAGGGTCTCGCCTCGCTCATACAAGGAATCCTTGATGCCCCGTTCTGTGATCGACGCGATCGGCAACACGCCCCTGATCCGCCTCAACAAGGCCTCGGAAGCAACCGGCTGCGAGATCCTGGGCAAGGCCGAGTTCATGAACCCGGGACAGTCGGTCAAGGACCGCGCCGGCCTGTTCATCATCCGCGATGCCGAGCAGCGCGGATTGCTGAGGCCGGGCGGCGTCATCGTCGAGGGCACGGCCGGCAACACCGGCATCGGCCTGACGCTGGTCGCCAAGGCGCTCGGCTATCGCACGGTGATCGTCATTCCGGACACGCAGAGCCAGGAGAAGAAGGACACGATCAAATTGCTCGGCGCCGAGCTGATCGAGGTGCCGGCGGTGCCCTACAAGAACCCCAACAACTATGTGAAGCTGTCGGGGCGCCTGGCCGAGCAATTGGCGCGCACCGAGCCGAATGGCGCGATCTGGGCCAACCAGTTCGACAACGTCGCCAACCGCGACGGCCATATCAGGACGACGGCTGAGGAGATCTGGACCCAGACCGGCGGCAAGGTCGATGGGTTCGTCTCGGCGGTCGGCTCCGGCGGGACGCTGGCCGGCGTCGGGCTCGGGCTGAAGGCCAAGAGCGGCCAAGTCAAGATCGGGCTCGCCGATCCGCTGGGCGCCGCGCTCTACAGTTTCTACACCAGCGGCGAATTGAAGGCCGAGGGCAGCTCGATCACCGAAGGCATCGGCCAGGGGCGCATCACCGCCAACCTCGAAGGCTTCAAGCCGGACTTCTCCTTCCAGATCCCGGACGAGGAGGCGCTGCCGATCGTCTTCGACCTGATCCAGGAGGAGGGGTTGTGCGTCGGCGGCTCGACCGGCATCAACATCGCCGGCGCCATCCGGCTGGCACGCGAGCTGGGACCGGGCCACACCATCGTGACGATCCTTGCCGACTACGGCACGCGCTACCAGTCGAAACTGTTCAATCCCGAATTCCTGCGCGAGAAGAACCTGCCGGTGCCGGGCTGGATGGAAGAGAAGGCCGACATTTCGGTGCCCTTCGAAAAGGTCGCGTGATGGCGCACCGGACGGAAGCTCTGTTTCGTGACGACGCCTACCTGAAGGCGAGCGAGGCGGCGGTTGTCGCGATCAACGAGCGCGGGGGCATAATCCTCGACCGGACAATCTTCTACGCAACCTCGGGCGGCCAGCCCGGCGACACCGGCAGGCTTGAGCGTGCCGACGGCAGCCCGGTCGCGATCGCCGCCACCATCACCGGCGAGACCAAGGACGAGATCATCCATGTGCCGGCGCCCGGACAAGCGGCACCCACGATCGGCGAGCGGCTCAAGCTCGCCATCGACTGGGAGCGACGGCATCTTCTGATGCGCATGCACGCGGCCTGCCACCTGCTCACCGTCGTGTGTCCGTTCCCGATCACCGGCGCTGCCGTTTCCGAGGACGACAGCCGCGTCGACTTCGACATTCCCGATGCCAATTTCACCAAGGAAGATGTGACGGCGAGGCTGATGGAACTGGTGCGTGCCGACCATCCGATCTTCACCCGGCTGATCAACGACGCGGAACTGGCGGCCAATCCCGGTCTTGTTAAGTCAAAGAATGTGCGCCCGCCTGTCGGTACCGGCAGGATCCGCCTCGTTTGCATCGGCGAAAATGCCTCGATCGACAGCCAGCCCTGCGGCGGCACCCATGTGAAGAGCACCGGCGAGGTCGGCGAGATCCATATCGGCAAGATCGAGAAGAAGGGCCGCGAGAACCGGCGTTTCCGCATCCGCTTCGGACCGATGCCGGCGATCTGATCGACGACACTGTTGCGAGATGGGAGGAGAAAGAATGGCCGAAGATAGTCCTTTCATCGTCGACGCGGATTGGCTGCAGCAGCGCCTTGGCGAGCCCGGCCTGACGATCATCGACGCTTCCTGGTACCTGCCGGCGCAAAAGCGCGATGCACGCGCCGAATATGAGGCGGCGCATATTCCCGGCGCCCGCTTCCTAGATCAGGACGCCATTTCGGACCCCGATACCGGGCTTCCGCATACGCTGCCGTCGCCGCAAAATTTCGCGCAGTATGTCGGCGCCATGGGCGTTTCGGCCGACGACACGATCGTGATCTATGACGGCCCGGGCTATTTCTCGGCGCCGCGCGGCTGGTGGATGTTTCGGGTCATGGGCGTCTTCCAGGTCTACATACTGAGCGGCGGCTTCGATCGCTGGAAGGCGCAGGGCCGCCCGGTGACGGCGGAGCCGACGAAGATCGCGCCCTGCATCTTCCACGCCGACTTCGATGCCGCGCGCGTCGTCGGCCTCGCCGAAATGCGCCGCATCGTCGACGGCCGGGAAAGCCAGATCGCCGATGCACGATCCGCCGGCCGTTTTGCCGGAACCGATCCGGAGCCCCGCGCCGGCATCCGCTCCGGCCATATGCCGGGCGCGCGCAGCGTGCCGGTCACGGCATTGGCCGAGAACGGCGAGCTTCTGCCCAGGGATCGTTTGCGCAAGGTGATCGAGGATGCCGGCATAGATCTGTCGAAGCCGGTCGTCACGTCATGCGGCTCGGGCATAACGGCGGCGGCGATCACGCTGGCGCTGGAGACGCTTGGCCACACCGACAACAGGCTTTACGACGGCTCATGGACCGAATGGGGCGGGCTTGCCGATACGCCCGTGGTGACGGGCAAGGAATGACCGTGATGGAAAACGGAGCGCTGCAGGACATCGACGTCACGGTAACGTTTCTCGAAATGCATGCGCCGCCGGCCGCGTCGCCGCCTGTCCCGTACAACCGGCAGATCGCGCTCCTGAAGACCAAGGATATTCCGCTGCATTTCTACCGCTACCTGATGGATCGGGTGGGGCGCAAATGGCATTGGGTGAACGTGCTGAGGCTGAGCGACGAGGAGCTTTCGGCCGGCCTCCACCGCGAGGATCGCGACATCAGGGTGCTCTATCTCGACGGTGCGCCGGCCGGCTTCTTCGATCTCAAGCCGCATCTGCCGGAAGAGGTGGAACTCGCCTATTTCGGCATGATGGAGCATGCGCAAGGGCAAGGCATCGGCCGCTGGTTCCTGGGCGCTGCGATATCGGCTGCCTGGTCGCATGGCCCGAAGCGGGTGACTGTGCAGACCTGCACGCTCGACCACCCGGCGGCGCTGCCGCTCTACCAGAAGCTCGGCTTCACGCCGGTGGCGCAGAAGAAGGAGATCGTGCACCCGCTTTCCTTCGCCGAGCGTTCGGCGAGCGTCATGCGGCCGTAGTGTCGATGCCGCCTAGGCCACCGGCGGCGGCTGGCCCTCGAAGGTCGGAAGCGAAGTGTCGATGCAGGCCCAGGCCGGCGCCTTGGCCGTCCATATCGTCGCCGCGGGCCTGATCATATTCGGATCGTCGAGCGTGCCGGCGCGCACGAAAATCAGATGCGGGCGCGACTCCGCCTCGCTGAAGAGATGCACGCCGCAGGCCGGGCAAAAGCGCCGGTGCATCCTGTTGCCGCTATCGGCCACGCTCTCATAGTCGCGCGTCTCGCCGGCGATCTTGATCCGCGCCGTCAGGAAGCAGACGCTCACCGCCGCGTTGCCGGCCGCGACATACTGGCAGAAGCGGCACCAGCAAAGGCGCGTGGTGATCGGCTCCGCGCTGCTTTCGTAGCGGACTGCGCCGCACAGGCATCCTCCGGTGATCATGCTCGGATCCTCGCCAGGCCCCTCAACCGCGCCGCGTTCGTCCGGGAGCATCATGGCGCGGAGCGACATGTCTGGCCAGTCGGAAAACTTGGCATCTGTTCGTTCATCCTCGCTTCAGGCTGACTTTGCCAAGGTGTCGGCAAGATCAACGCGCCCGTCAGAAGGACGGGCCGAAGGAGAAAGACATGCTGACCCGACGTACATTTGCCGTTGCCATGATTGCGGCACTTGCCATGCCGAGCCTTGCATTTGCACAGGCCACCACGCCTTCCGCCGCGACGATCGAGCGCCAGCTCGAGGCCGCGCCCCGGGTGAAGCTGCGCCCCAATCAGCGCGTCACCATCCGCGAATTCAAGCGCCGGCCGGATCTCAGGCGCATGGCGCGCTCGATCGACATCCAGTCGATCAACTTCGCCTTCGGCTCGGCTGCGATCTCGGAGTCGCAATACGGCAAGATCGACAACATCGCCGATGCGCTGCACCGCATCCTGCGGCGCGATCGCGGCGCCCGCATCCTGATCGAGGGCCATACCGATGCGGTCGGCTCCTTCCAGTCGAACCAGATCCTCTCGGAGCAGCGCGCCGCCTCGCTGAAGCGGACGCTGGTGCGCGAGTTCGGCGTGCCCGGCCATGCGCTCGAAACCGTCGGCTATGGCGAGGAGTTCCTGCTGGTGCCGACACAGCAGGAGAACTGGCGCAACCGCAGGGTGACCTTGCGCCGCTTCGACGACTTCATCCGATAGCGCCCGCGTCAGGCCTTCGCCTGGAAGAGCCCGGCTTGAATGAGCCGGCTCTTTCCATATCGCTTGATGTCCAGGGCCAACGAAGATCGCGCAAGAGGATCCGACGATGGCGATACGTGTGATAATGGCCGGCGCGACCGGCTGGGCCGGCAAGGCGCTGGTGCGCGGGCTCGACGCGCTCATCGACTGACGCTGCTTGGCAGGAATCGGGTGGGAAGCGTGCCGGGGACCGCGTAATTTCCGGTCAGCGATAGCGGAGACATGCCATGACCATCCAGTTCAAAGCGCTGCCGACCGACAATGTGAGAGCCCTGCAGCGCGGCGGGGCGGACGCGTACGGCCATACGCCGGAGCGCCAGGTTTCCGACGGCGACGGCGTGCCCTGCCGCCACTGCCTGAAGAACGTCGCCGCGGGCGATGCCTATCTCGTTTTGGCCTACCGGCCGTTTCCCGAGCTGCAGCCCTATGCCGAGACCGGGCCGATCTTCCTGCATGCGCAGGAATGCGCACGCGCGCCGGAGGACGCGGCGCTTCCCGAAATGCTCGAGAGCAGCGACTACATCGTGCGTGGCTATGGCCGCAACGACCGCATCGTCTATGGCAGCGGCGGGGTCATAGCGACGCCGGACATCGCAGCTCGCGCCGAAACGCTGCTCGAGCGCGACGACATCGCCTACATCCATGTCCGCTCGGCGCGCAACAATTGCTACCAGTGCCGCATCGAACGCGCCTGACGCGTTCCAAAAAATATGCCCGCCGATAGGCTGGCGGGCAGTTGGGGAAAAAGCCTGCGACAGAAGAGAAAGCCGCCTACAGGCCGATGCGACTAGGCATGGTTTTCGAATGCCGAATGTGAAGTGCTTCACAAAGGCACCACGGATCTGCGTGAATGTCGGGCGAGACTGTCGTATAGCCGTCGCAATTACTTGCTAAAAGGCAAGTGTTGATCGATTGCCGACCGCGGATGGACCGGCGGCACGTCTCAACGTCGAGGAAGCGGGGCTTTGGCTCCGCTTTTTTGTTGGCTAAATTGTTCCGCGCAAAGAAAAACCCGCCGGACGGAGCCGGCGGGCGACAGGAGGAACTCTCTTCGCGTGCCTGTCAGGCGGCGAGGACCGCCTTCGGCTCGACGAGCTCGTAGCCGAGCGCTTCGGCGACCGCGCGGTTGGTGATCTTGCCCTTGTGGACGTTGAGGCCGTTGCGCAGATGGTGGTCGTCGACAAGCGCCTTGAGGCCCTTGTCGGCAAGCTGCAGGCCGTAATGCAGCGTCGCATTGTTGAGGGCATGCGCCGAGGTGACCGGCACCGCGCCCGGCATGTTGGCGACGCAATAGTGGATGACGCCGTCGACCTCGTAGGTCGGCTCGGCATGGGTGGTGGCGTGCGAGGTCTCGAAGCAGCCGCCCTGGTCGATGGCGACGTCGACGAGCACGGAACCCTTCTTCATGCCGGACAGCATTTCGCGCGTCACCAGCTTCGGCGCCGCGGCGCCCGGGATCAGCACGGCGCCGACGACGATGTCGGCGGAGAAGCACTCTTCCTCCAGCGCCTCGACGGTCGAGTAGCGGGTGTGGACGCGGCCGCCGAAAATGTCGTCGAGCTGGCGCAGCCGCGGGATCGAGCGGTCGATGATGGTGACATCGGCGCCGAGGCCGGCCGCCATCTTGGCCGCATGCAGGCCGACGACGCCGCCACCGAGCACGGTGACCTTGCCGGGCAGCACGCCGGGTACGCCGCCGAGCAGCACGCCGCGGCCGCCATTGGCCTTCTGCAGCGCGGTCGCGCCGGCCTGGATCGACAGGCGGCCGGCAACTTCCGACATCGGCGCAAGCAGCGGCAGGCCGCCGCGGTCGTCGGTGACGGTTTCATAGGCGATCGCCGTGACGCCCGAAGCGAGCAGCCCCTTGGTCTGGTCCGGATCCGGAGCGAGATGGAGATAGGTGTAGAGGATCTGGCCGTCGCGCAGCTGGACCCATTCGTTGGGCTGCGGTTCCTTGACCTTGACGATCATGTCGGACTTGGCGAACACGTCGGCGGCCGTCTTGGCGATGGTCGCGCCGGCGGCGCGGTAGGCGTTGTCGTCGGCGCCGATGCCGGCGCCGGCGCCGGTCTCGACCAGCACTTCATGGCCATGCGCGACATATTCGCGGACGGAGCCAGGCGTCAGGCCGACGCGATATTCGTGGTTCTTGATTTCCTTGGGGCAACCGACGCGCATTTTCTGTCTCCTGATCCGGCCCTTTGCGGGCGCGTTCCCTGTATTGGCGGAGTGAACCATGAATCGGCCCGCAAGTGTTTGCGAATGCGCTTGCGAGAACGGGCGCACTTCGATAATCGTTGCGCGAAATCTCACTATTTTCGCAGGAAACACGAAGAATGCCGCTCGACAGGATTGATATCGCCATTCTGGAGGCTTTGCAGAAAGACGGGCGGATACCCAACGCCGCGCTTGCCGAGAAGGTCGGCCTGTCGCAATCGGCCTGCTCGCGGCGGCTCGACAATCTGGAGAAGTCGGGCACTATCCGCGGTTATCACGCGCGGCTGTCCAACGCCGCGCTCGGCCACCAGATGACGGCAATCGTGCATATATCGCTGTCGGGCCAGTTCGAGAAGACGCTGTCGGATTTCGAGGCGGCGATCAAGCGCTGCCCGAACGTGCTGTCCTGCCACCTGATGTCGGGTGAATACGACTACATCCTGCGCATCGCCGCGAAGGATCTGGTCGACTATGAGCGCATCCACAAGGAATGGCTGTCGGCGATGCCGCATGTGACGAAGATCAATTCGTCCTTCGCGCTGCGCGAGATCGTCGACCGGACAGCGGTCGGCTTGCGGCCGGAGATGGCCTAGGCGCCGCTAAGCGCCTGTGGCCTCCGTCACCACCTCGCTCATCGGGATGTCGTGCGGTTGCGGGTAGATCGTCGGGATGCGCTGCAGTTCGTAGCCGACGCCGATCACCAGCGGCCTGAACGGCATCGCCGCCAGCGTGCGGTCGAAGAAGCCGCCGCCGTAACCCAGACGATATTTGCCGGGGTCGATGCCGACGATCGGCGAAATGACGATGTCTGGCAGCACCGGATCGCCTTCCGCCGGGATCGGGATGTTCCAGACGCCCTTCTCCAACCGGTCGCCCGGTCTGTAGGCGCGGAACACCAGTGGCTGCCCTTTCTCGATGACGACCGGCAGTGCGGTCCGCCCGCCACGTTCGTTGATCGACGCCATCCAGGACCGCAGATCCGGCTCGCCGCGGAAGGGCCAGTAGAGGCTGACCATGCGGCCGCCAATGTCGCCAATCAAAGCGTCGAGGCCCTCGGCGATGCGCGTCGACATTGCCGCGCGGGCATCGGCGGTGATTGCTAGCCGCGCTGAGATCAACCGTTCGCGCTCGGCCTTGCGCCAGCGTCTGACATCGGTCCAGTCGGTCAGCGGCGCCAAGAACTGCGGATCGAGTTCATGCATGAAACAGGGCGGGGAGGCGTATTGGGCCGGGCCCTGCTCGTCACGATCATCAGCCATGCTTCACTCCTGTATTCCGGCAGTGACGCTATACCTCGTGCAAACCGGTCGACATGTGCATTCACGACATCCGGCGGCGAGTCCCGGGCAATTGGACGGTCTTCCCGCTATTGCTGCAATGCACAATAATACCTAGATTGGGTCCGGTGGATTTGCTTGGCGAGGTAAGTGAATGAACGAAGCCAGCCATCATGTCGTGGTCGTCGGCGCCGGGTTCGGCGGCCTCGAACTGACCCATGCGCTCGCCGGCGCGCCGGTGCGCATCACCATGATCGACAAGCGCAACCATCACCTGTTCCAGCCGCTGCTCTACCAGGTGGCGACGACATCGCTGGCGACTTCGGAAGTGGCCTGGCCGATCCGCCATCTGCTGCGCAAGCGCAAGAATGTGACGACGCTTTTGGGCAACGTCACTGGCGTCGACCGCGCCGGCAAACGCGTGCTGCTCGAGGATGGCAGCGCCGTTGGCTTCGACACGCTGGTGCTTGCCACCGGGGCGCGCCACGCCTATTTCGGCCATGACGAATGGGAGCCGTTCGCTCCCGGGCTGAAGACGCTGGAGGATGCCACCACGATTCGGCGCCGCATCCTGCTCGCCTTCGAGCAGGCCGAGCGCGAAACCGATGCGGCGAGGCGCCAGGCGCTGCTGACGCTGGTCATCGTCGGCGGCGGACCGACCGGCGTCGAACTTGCCGGCACCATCGCGGAACTGGCGCATGACACGCTGCGCGACGAGTTCCGCAACATCGACACCAGGCAGACGCGCGTGGTGCTGATCGAGGCCGGCGATCGCCTCCTCGCCAACTTCGCGCCGCAGCTCTCCGCCTATGCCCAGAAGGCGCTGGAGCGGCTCGGCGTCACGGTCGAGCTCGGCCAGGCGGTCACAGAACTGGATGCGGATGGCGTTGTCTTTGGCGACAAGCGCCTGCCGGCAAAGACAATTCTGTGGGCCGCGGGCGTTGCCGCTTCGCCGGCGGCGGAATGGCTGGGAACGACCGCCGACCGGGCGGGCAGGGTGCTGGTCGAGCCCGATCTCACCGTTCCGGGCAGCCCGGAAATCTTCGTCATCGGCGACACCGCGCATGTGTTGCGCCCGGATGGAAAACCGGTGCCTGGCGTGGCGCCTTCCGCCAAGCAGGAGGGGCGCCACGTCGCGGCGACGATCAAGGCGCGGCTCGCCGGCGATACGACTTCGCGTCCTTTCCGCTATCAACACGCCGGCGACCTGGCGACGATCGGCAAGCGCGCGGCGGCGATCGACTTCGGCTGGATCAAACTCACCGGCTGGCTTGCCTGGTGGCTGTGGGGCGTTGCCCACATCTATTTCCTGATCGGTTTCCGCAACCGGCTCGCGGTCTCGCTTAGCTGGCTATGGATCTACTTCACTGGCCAGCGCAGCGCGCGGCTGATCACCCAGGGCGACGACGACAAGGGCTGACATCGCGCGCCTCGTCTCGCTTCATCGACACGTCACCTTGTCGTGATCGACAGGCATTTCGCCGGACATGGACTCATGCGTCTTTCACCGGCAAGCTCCGCGCTCGCTGGCAGGGGTGTCGCGTTGTCGAAGAGGAGAAAACAATGTCACGACTGCCCGTCTCCCGTCGCGAATTCCTGGCCGGTGCCGCCGCCACCGGGGCGCTGATCATGCTGCATCCTTTCTCCGCTCGAGCCGAGGCCAACCAGGCACATCTCAGGATCATGGAGACGACCGATATCCATGTGAACGTGCTGCCCTATGACTACTACGCCGACAAGGCGAACGACACGATGGGCCTGTCCCGCACCGCCTCGCTGATCGACGCGGTGCGCAAGGAGGCAACCAATGCGATGCTGATCGACAATGGCGACCTTTTGCAGGGCAACCCGATGGGCGACTACATCGCCTACGAGAAGGGCCTGAAGGACGGCGACCTGCATCCGATCATGAAGGGCATGAACCTGCTCGGCTACGAGTGCTCGACGCTCGGCAACCACGAGTTCAATTACGGCCTGTCGTTCCTCGACAAGGTGCTGGCCGGCGCCAATTTCCCCTTCGTCTGCGCGAATCTCATCCGCGGCACCGCGCTTGCCGCCAACCCGCGCGACGACAAGCTCTACCTCAAGCCCTATGTCATCCTCGACAGGAAGATCAAGGACGGGTCGGGCGCCGAGCAGCCGATCAGGATCGGCATCATCGGTTTCGTGCCGCCGCAGATCATGGTCTGGGACCTGAAGAACCTCGAAGGCAACGTGAAGACGCGCGACATCGTCGAGGCGGCGAAGGCGTGGGTGCCTGAGATCAGGGAGGCGGGCGCCGACATCGTCATCGCGCTCTCGCATTCCGGCATCGACATCAAGCAGGGCGACATGATGGAGAACGCCTCCTTCTTCGTCGCCGGCGTCGAGGGCATCGATGCCGTCTTCACCGGTCATCAGCATCTCGTCTTCCCCGGCAAGAAGGATTTCCAGGCGCTCGATGGCGTAGACACCGGCAAGGGCACGCTGCGAGGCAAGCCGGCGGTGATGGGCGGCTTCTGGGGCTCGCATATGGGCCTAATCGATCTGCTTCTGGAGCGCGACGGCTCGAAGTGGCGGGTGGTTTCCGCGACGTCCGAGGCGCGGCCGATCTACGAGCGGGTCGACAACAAGAACAAGGCGACCGTCGGCGACGACAGGCGCATCATCGCCGCGCTCGAGCAGGACCATGAGGCGACGCTCGCCTATGTGCGCCGTCCCGTCGGCAAGACCTCGGCGCCGCTCTATTCCTATTTCGCGCTGGTGGCCGATGATCCGTCGGTGCAGATCGTCAACCAGGCGCAGAGCTGGTACCTGAAGGACATACTGAAGAGCACGCAGTGGAAGGACGTGCCGCTTTTGTCGGCGGCCGCACCCTTCAAGGCGGGCGGGCGCAGCGGCGCCGACTACTACACCGACGTCCCGGTGGGCGACATCGCCATCAAAAACGTCGCCGACCTCTATCTCTATCCCAACACTGTGCGAGCCGTCGAAATCACCGGCGCGCAGGTCAAGGAATGGCTGGAGATGTCGGCCGGCATCTTCAACCGGATCGAGCCCGGCAAGGCCGACCAGCCGCTCATCAACACCGACTTCCCGTCCTACAATTTCGACGTGATCGACGGCGTCACCTACAAGATCGACCTTTCGCAACCGCCGAAATACGATGCCAAGGGCGGGCCGGCGAATGCCTCCAGCCGCATCGTCGATCTGATGTTCGACGGCAAACCAATTGATCCCGCGCAGAAATTCGTCGTCGCGACCAACAACTACCGCGCCGGCGGCGGCGGCAATTTCCCGGACATAAACGCTTCCAAGATCATCTACGAGGCACCGGACACCAACCGCGACGTGATCGTGCGCTACGTCATCAGCGAGGGCACGATCAACCCGTCGGCGGACGACAACTGGTCGTTCGCGCCGCTGCCCGGAACCAGCGTGGTGTTCGACACCGGCCCGAGGGCAAAGGATTTCATCGCGGACGTGAGGTCGCTGAAGATCGAGCCGGCGGGTGAGGGCGATGCGGGCTTCGCCAGATACCGCATCCTCCTCTGACGCGGGTCGGGCCGGCTCTGCCGGCCAGACACTCAGGCCTTGTAGACCACCTGGCGGACATCAATGTAGCTGGCGCGGAAGCCGGCTTCGCAATAGTGCAGATAGAACTCCCAGAGCTTCTTGAAGCGATCGTCGAAGCCGAGCGGGACGATCTTTTCCCACGAGCCCCAGAAACGCTGGCGCCACTCGGCGAGGGTGCGGGCATAGTCCTGCGGGAAGACGCGCTCGCGCAGATGCGCGAGGCCGTGATCCTTGCCGAGAGCCTTGAGGATCGAGGGTGTCGGCAGCATGCCGCCAGGGAAGACATAGCGCTGGATGAAATCGGGGCGCGCGCGATACGCCTCGTAGGCGGCCTCGTTGATGGTGATGATCTGCAGGCCGGCCGTGCCGCCGGGCTTCAGGCAGGTCTTCATCTTGCCGAAGAACACCGGCCAGTATTTCTCTCCGACCGCCTCGAACATCTCGATCGATGCGATCCGGTCGTAAGTGCCTGTCTCGTCTCGATAATCCTGCAGCTTGATGTCGACCTTTTCGGCAAGCCCGGCTTTCTGGATACGCGCTTTCGCGAAATCATGCTGCTCGCGGCTGATGGTCAATCCGGTGACGCGGCAACCGATCTCGCGCGCGGCGAATTCGGCAAAGCCGCCCCAGCCGCAGCCGATCTCCAGCACATGGTCCTTCCTGCCGATGCCGGTATCTTTTGCCAGTGCACGATATTTGGCGGCCTGCGCGCTTTCGAGATCGTTGGCGCCCGTCGCATACAGCGCCGACGAATAGGTCATGCTCGGATCCAGCCATTTCTCATAGAAGGCGTTGCCGAGATCGTAATGCGCCGAGATGTTGCGTCGCGATCCGGTATGCGTGTTTTCGTTGAACCAATGGCGGATGCGCTGGACGGTGTTGATGAGCCAGTTGGCGCCGCCGGCGACCTTCTCGCCGAGGGCTGAATTGACCACGAACAGTTCGAGGAAGCTGGTGACGTCCGGGCTGTCCCAATCGCCGTCCATGTAGGATTCCGCGAGGCCGATGGTGCCGCCGGAAAAGGCGCGCCCCGGCAGGCGCCAATTCTTCAGCACCAGTTCGGCGTCGGGGCCGGGTGCCTTGCCGCCGACGAGGACGGCGCGGCCGTCGGGCATCCGGACCTTGAGCGAGCCGCGCGGCAGGCCCATGGCGGCCGAAAGCACCAGGCGCGCCTTTGCCGGCAAGCCCTTGACGATCTCGGCGAAGTTCAATTCGTCAAGCAGCACCGCGTCGCCGGGCGCAACACCCAAGTCTTGCTTGAAAGCCATTTCCTGCCCCCGACTTTCAGGAGGCCAGCACACATGGCCGACCCCGCACCCCTCTTGAGGTTCATTCATCCGGCACAAATGCAGCCGCGGCTACATTTTCCGTTGAGTTCCCGACACAATCTTCCACGGCATCAGGGTCAACTTCAAGAGGCAGGCGAAGTCGGTTCTGGAGCCAACAAATCCAGAGGAGAATGTCCTCGGCCCTTGGAATCTCTATGGTTGCCGCCACCCGCATGCGATAACTTTAGTCATGCGTTATGTCATCGTCATCATCACCATCACCTTCGCCCTGATCTGGGACGGTCTCTACAACCAGGGCCGCTACCTCGACACGACGGTCAGGGAGGTATCGCGTATCGTGCGCTACGTCACCGGCGCGGTCTGACGCCGCGCATGGCGGGCGCGACATCGTTGCCGGTTGACGCTGCGCCCTTGCTCCCACAAAACACGCCTGAATTGACGATCAGGGAGGCTGGATTGATCCGGCACATCGTTTTCTTCAGCGTGCGACGCAAGGAGGATGTGGAGGCCGTTCGATCGGGCCTGCTGGAATTGGGCAGGATCCCGTATTCGACGCATTTCGAAGTTACTCTCAACACCAAGGTCGATCTGTTCTCCAACGCGATCGACGTCGTCGTCTACGCCGAATTCGAGGATGACGCCGCGCTCGCCGCCTACAAGGCGCATCCGCTCTATGCCGAGACGACCAGCCGGGTCAAACCGTTGCGTGAACTGCGTTATTCGGCCGACGTCGTGGCCGCCTGAGCGAGCGACTGTTCGAGCTGGCGCCTTTGCCGCCGCCCGGCGAAATAGCCAGTCACCACGCGAAAGCCGCCGGGCAGGTTGCTCGCCCCGCGCCACGCCATGATTTCCGCCAGCGCCACGCCGAAGCTGCCTTGCGCCAGAGCCTTCAGGACGCCGCGCAGCGTCAGGTAGCTGAGGATCGTGGCGTAATCCGGCGTCTGATAGTCCTCGCAGCGGGCGACGAAATCGCTCAGCCCGGCGATGTAGCCGGCATGGCTGCGCGACATCGAATTGGCTTCGCGGTATTTGAGGACGTCGACGGCCTTGCCGAAGGCGATGCGGTGCTGCCGTCCCAGCCTGACCAGGAACTCACGGTCCTGATGGCGGTACAAACCGTCATCGTAGCCGCCGATCGACGCGAAGGCGGAACGGCGCACTGTTACGGTCGAATTGGTCAGCGGCACGCAGTGGCAAAGCAGGAGCCGACGCAGTCGCTCCGCGTCAGGCGTCGGGTCGGGCAATCGATGCAGGCGCTGGCGCCTGTCGGCAACGTCCTTGAAACCGTCGATCGTGCAGGCGACATCCGGATTGGCATCGAAGAAGGCGATCAGCCGTTCGATGCGCCCGGGACAGAAGGCATCGTCGGAATCGAGAAACGCAATAAGCGGCGCGCTGGTCAGCGCCGCGCCTTCGTTGCGCGCCCGGTTGGCGCCGGAGGGCACCGGCAAACGGCGCCAGGCCAGGCGCGGATCGGCGAGCGAAGCAAGATAGGCTTCGGTATCGTCCTCGGAGCCGTCGTCGACGACCACCAGTTCGATATCGGGCCGCGGATCGGACAGGACCGATGCCAGCGTGCGGGGCAGGCTGCCGCGGCGGTTCCTGGCCGGGATAACGACGGCGAGCCGGGGGGTGACGCCTGCTCCCTGCGCGACTGGAAAGGTATTCGGCGAGACTGTCACCGGCGGAACTCGTGCGTAAGGGGTCGAGTGCGGCAGAAGCCGGCCTTTGCCGCCCAGCGAAAGTCGACCATGTTGCGATGCGCGATCAGCCGTTAGCCCATACGGTCGGTGACGAAACGTTGCCAGACATCAAACTGAAGCGAAATTCGTATATCAGCAATACCGCTGTATTCGCAAGAAACGCAGGCGCGCCAGGCGGCCTTACTCTGTTTGAACGGCCGAAGTCTCGGCCGGGTCGACGCCGCCTCGCTTGGGCGCGACCAGCACCAGCGCGGCGACAATTGCAATCGCCGCAATCGTCATTGCGATGAACACAGTTCTTCCCATGGTTGTAAGTTAGGGTGGCTTCGTTCGACGACAAGGACACGCCGCCGAGATCGAGACCGCCAAAGCCCGCCGGGCGGTTGGCCGAGCCCCCTTGAACCGACTTCCGGAATGATGCACACCGCGCCGGCATGACCAAAGCGACGCAGGCTCATCCGCTCGACCATCTGGTGCTGCCGACAGCGCGCCTCGATGCCGCGCGGGCGCGGCTGGTTTCACTCGGCTTCGTCGTCGCGCCGACCGGCATCCACCCGTTCGGCACCGAAAACTGCTGTGTCTTTTTCGCCGATGGCACCTATCTGGAGCCGCTGGCGGTTGGCAACGACCAGGACGCGGACCTGGCGATAGGCGAAGGCAACGTGTTCGTCGCGCGCGATCGTCTCTACCGGCAGAACCTCGGCGACGAGGGCTTTTCCGCTGTCGTGCTCGGAACCGGCGATGCCGATGCCGACCACGTTCGTTACGTCGGGGCCGGGATGTCGGCGGGGGAGATGCTGAGTTTTTCGCGCACTTTCACCGATACGAGCGGCAAGAGCGACCTGGCGTCCTTCAAGCTGGCCTTCTGCGCCAGCAAGGATGCCGATGAGGCTTTCCTTTTCGCGTGTGAGCGCATCAATGGACCGAAGATCGACCGTACCGCATTGCAGGCCCATGCCAACGGCGTGACAGGCATCATCGAAGTCGTCGCTGTCAGCGACAGGCCTTCTGGCCAGGTCGGGCTGCTCTCGACGGCTGCCACCAAGCAAGCTGCGCAAGGTGATGCGATCGAATTGCCGAACGCAACCCTGACCGTCCTGGAGCCGGCGGCCTTCGCCTCGCGCTGCAACCTTCCGACCGGAGCGTCGCCGCATCTGCGCTTTGCCGCCATCGTTTTCTCGGTCCGCAGCGCCGCCATCGCAGCGCGCCTGCTTGCGGCCAACGCCATCGCACATCACATGAGCGGCAATGATATTGTCGTCAGGCCGGCGCCCGGGCAGGGCGCCGCCTTCATCTTCCGGGAGACAAAATGAACAAACCCCTGGCGCCCAATCCGTCCGTGACCGTCGGCAACGTCGTCTTCTCGAACGCCGCGCCGCTGTCGCTGATCGCCGGCCCCTGCCAGCTGGAATCGCGCCAGCACGCCTTCGACATGGCCGGCGCGCTGAAGGAGCTCACCGACAGGCTCGGCATCGGGCTCGTCTACAAGACCAGCTACGACAAGGCCAACCGCACCTCGCTGTCGGCCACGCGAGGCGCCGGGCTGGAAGCGGCGCTGCCGGTCTTCGACGATCTGCGGAAGACGTTTTCCCTTCCGGTGCTGACGGACGTCCACACCGAGGAGCAGTGCGCGATCGTCGCGCCGCATGTCGATGTCCTGCAGATCCCCGCCTTCCTTTCACGCCAGACCGACATGCTGGTCGCGGCGGCCAGGACGGGCAAGGTGATCAACGTGAAGAAAGGCCAGTTCCTCGCCCCCTGGGACATGAAGAACGTGGTCGCCAAGATCACCGGTTCCGGCAACGCCAATGTGCTGACCACCGAGCGTGGCGCCTCCTTCGGCTACAACACGCTGGTGTCCGACATGCGGGCGCTGCCGATCATGGCCGAGATCGGGGCGCCGGTGATTTTCGATGCCACGCATTCGGTCCAGCAGCCTGGCGGGCAGGGTGGTTCTTCGGGCGGCGAACGTCGCTTTGTCGCGACGCTGGCGCGCGCCGCGGTCGCGGTCGGCGTCGCCGGCGTGTTCATCGAGACGCATCAGGATCCGGACAACTCGACCTCTTCCGATGGCCCGAACATGGTGCCCTTGAAGGACATGCCAGCCTTGCTGGAACGGCTGATGGCATTCGATCGCATCGCCAAGGGACGCTGACCCGACTCGGCGTCCCATCGGCTTGTCGCAGGCAACCGCCGGCTGTAGGCTCCTGCCGCAACTGAGCGCCCTGGCAGGAGGAAGCCATGTCCGTCGCCCGCGTCACAGAGATCACGTCATCGTCCAAGAAGAGCTTTCAGGATGCCATCGAAAAGGGCATCGCGCGCGCCGCAAAGACCCTGAAGAACGTCGAGGGCGCCTGGATCCAGGACCAGAAGATCGTCGTCGAGAGCGGCAAGATCGCCGCTTACCGCGTCAACATGAAGGTCACCTTCATCCTCACCGACAACTAAGCAATTTCAGGAAAAGTGCGTAGCGGTTTTCCGTCCGGAATTGCCTAAAAACAAAGTCGGGAACCTTCGTCCGCCCCTCTCATTGTCCATGCAGGCATTCAATCGAGAGGAGTTCCACCATGAGCACCCTGACCGGGCACACCGAAGCCATTGCCGCCTCGCGCGTCATCGGCACATCGGTCTACAACACCGAAGGCAAGAGCATCGGCAGCGTCGAAGACATCATGCTCGACAAGACCTCGAACGGCATCATGTTCGCGGTGATCGGTTTTGGCGGATTCCTCGGCGTTGGCGAGAAGTACCACGCCATCCCGTGGGCGAGCCTCGACTATGACGAGGACAGGGGCGGCTATGTCGTGCCGTTCTCCAAAGAGCAGTTGCAGGCCGCGCCGGCCTATTCGATCAACGAATTGGCGGGCGCCGACGGCCAGGCGGCACGCGACGAGTCGTACAGCTACTACCGGGTCGAGCCCTACTGGCACTGAAGCGTTCGGCCAGCCCGGAGCGGAATCAAAAAAGGCCCCCGCACATGCGAGGGCCTTTCTTCTGCAAGATCCTACTGCGCTGCTTGAAGTGTCGACAGTTGCGCGGCGCCCTGCTGGGGCTGCTGGTTGTCGCACGACGTCAGGAACGCAGCCGCGATCAGGAACAAACTCACGATACCGCTCAACTGGGACATGGCGAAACTCCTCCTGTTTCGCCCCGCGCAAGCAGAATCATAGACCAGAACGTTGCGCGCCGCGCATGACTTATGATGACAGAAATTTGCGCTTCGTGAATCGGCGGGCGGGCAATATTTGCGGGCGCCCCGATTGCCTTTTGCGGCACTTTGGCTAAGAGGGGCGCGACGCTTCAATCGATCAATCGGGGACATTGCAATGACCGCCATCGTCGACATAATCGGGCGTGAAATCCTGGACAGCCGTGGAAATCCGACCGTCGAGGTCGACGTGGTGCTGGAAGACGGCTCGATGGGCCGCGCCGCCGTGCCGTCAGGCGCCTCGACCGGCGCGCATGAGGCGGTCGAGCTGCGCGATGGTGGCCCGCGCTATCTCGGCAAGGGCGTGCTGCGGGCGGTCGAGGCCGTCAACGGCGAGCTGTTCGAGGCGATCGGCGGCATGGAGGCCGAGAACCAGATCCATATCGACCAGACGATGATCGAGCTCGACGGCACGCCGAACAAGAGCCGGCTCGGCGCCAACGCCATCCTCGGCGTGTCGCTGGCGGTCGCCAAGGCGGCGGCTGAAGCGGCCGGCCTGCCGCTCTACCGCTATGTCGGTGGCGCCAAGGCGCATGTGCTGCCGGTGCCGATGATGAACATCATCAATGGCGGCGCGCATGCCGACAATCCGATCGACTTCCAGGAATTCATGATCCTGCCGATCGGCGCGCCGACGCTGCGCGACGGCGTGCGCTGGGGCTCGGAAATCTTCCACACGCTGCGCAAAAAGCTCAAGGACGCCGGCCACAACACCAATGTCGGTGACGAGGGCGGCTTCGCTCCCAACCTGAAGAGCGCGCCGTCGGCGCTCGATTTCATCATGGAATCGATCGAGAAGGCCGGCTTCAAGCCGGGCGAGGACGTCGCTCTCGGCCTCGACTGCGCCGCGACCGAGTTCTTCAAGGACGGCAACTACGTCTATGAGGGTGAGAAGAAGACTCGCGATCCGAAGGCGCAGGCCAAGTACCTCGCCAAGCTCGCATCCGACTATCCGATCATCACCATCGAGGACGGCCTTGCCGAAGACGACTGGGAGGGCTGGAAGATCCTGACCGACCTCATCGGCAAGAAGACACAGCTGGTCGGCGACGATCTGTTCGTCACCAACACGGCCAGGCTTCGCGACGGCATCCGCATGGGCGTCGCCAATTCGATCCTGGTCAAGGTCAACCAGATCGGCTCGCTGACCGAAACGCTCGACGCCGTCGAGACCGCGCACAAGGCCGGCTACACCGCCGTCATGTCGCACCGTTCGGGCGAGACCGAGGATTCGACCATTGCCGATCTCGCCGTCGCCACCAATTGCGGACAGATCAAGACCGGCTCGCTGTCGCGCTCCGACCGCATGGCCAAGTACAACCAGCTGATCCGCATCGAGGAAGAGCTCGGCAAGCAGGCCCGCTACGCCGGCAAGTCGGTGGTCAAGGGCTGATCCGGCAACCAATCGGGATATCGAGGAAGGGCGGGGCGTTCCCCGCCCTTTTTCGTTTTGAGGCTTCGCGTACGCCCGTCCGTAACCGTCCATTAAGCACAATGGAGCGAAAAAGAGCCTGGGCCGTTCGGGTTCGCGGCCACGAGGATCTGGATCATGTGGACACGTCAGCACAAGCAGCGAAACACCGGCCGGCTGATCGTCCCCTCGCTCTGCGTGCTGTTCCTGGCCTATTTCGGCTTCCATGCCTATCACGGCGAATTCGGCATCTATTCCAAATATCAGCTCGAAGCCCGGGCAGTCGAACTGCAGGGGCAGCTCGATGCCGTCAAGGCGCGCCGGGTCGATCTCGAGCGGCGTGTCCAGCTGATGCACGAGGGCACGCTGGAAAAGGACATGCTTGACGAACAGGCGCGCAAGGCGCTCAATCTCTCGCATGCCGACGAAATCACCATCATGCTGCCGGCTCCAGCGAAATAACTGAATTCCAGTTAATCGTCTTTATTTTCAATGATTTTAATTGCTTAGACGCATGCCAGCCATGCATTTTTCGGCATGGCGCAATGCTTTTATGCGTGTTAGCCTCGTATAAATCGGTGGGGAGAGACGATCTCCCTCGGAGCGGATTTCATCCTGCTCTAAATGTCCGCGAAGAGACGCCAACAGGGAGTGATGCATGGCCACCGCCGCCAGAAAAGCGCCTGCCAAATCCAAAAACGACGGTAAATCACAAGGGCTCTCCGCCCCGAAGCCTGCCGACTTCACCAAGGACGATGAGCTTGCCGCCTACCGGCACATGCTGCTCATCCGCCGCTTCGAGGAAAAGGCCGGCCAGCTCTACGGCATGGGCTTCATCGGCGGCTTCTGCCACCTCTATATCGGCCAGGAGGCTGTCGTCACTGGCATGAAGATGGCGCTGATCGAAGGCGACCAGATGATCACCGCCTATCGCGACCACGGCCACATGCTGGCGATGGACCTGTCGCCTCGCGGCGTCATGGCGGAGCTCACCGGGCGCCGGGGCGGCCTGTCCAAGGGCAAGGGCGGCTCCATGCACATGTTCTCCAAGGAGAAGCATTTCTATGGTGGCCACGGCATCGTCGGCGCGCAGGTGTCGCTCGGCACCGGTCTCGCCTTCGCCAACCGCTATCGCGAGAACAAGAACGTCTCGCTGACCTATTTCGGCGACGGCGCCGCCAACCAGGGCCAGGTCTACGAAAGCTTCAACATGGCCTCGCTGTGGAAGCTGCCGGTGATCTTCATCATCGAGAACAACCGCTACGCCATGGGCACCTCGGTGTCGCGCTCCTCGGCCGAGACCGATTTCTCGCATCGCGGCGCATCCTTCAAGATCCCCGGCATCCAGGTCGACGGCATGGACGTGCGCGCGGTGAAGTCCGCCGCCGATCTCGCCACCGAATGGTGCCGCGCCGGCAACGGCCCGCTGATCCTGGAGATGCAGACCTACCGCTATCGCGGCCATTCGATGTCCGATCCGGCGAAGTACCGCTCCAAGGAAGAAGTGCAGAAGATGCGCTCCGAGCATGACCCGATCGAGCAGGTCAGGGCGCGGCTGCTCGACAAGAAATGGGCCAGCGAGGACGAGCTCAAGGCCATCGACAAGGAGGTCCGCGACATCGTCGCCGACGCCGCCGAATTTGCCCAGAACGACGCCGAGCCGGATCCGTCCGAGCTCTGGACCGACATCGTACTGTAAAGGGAGGGCAAGGACATGCCGATCGAAATTCTCATGCCCGCTCTCTCGCCGACGATGGAAGAGGGCAATCTTTCCAAATGGCTGAAGAACGAGGGCGACAAGATCGTCGCCGGTGACGTCATCGCCGAGATCGAGACCGACAAGGCGACGATGGAAGTCGAAGCCGTCGACGAGGGCACGCTCGCCAAGATCGTGGTTCCCGCCGGTACCGAAGGCGTCAAGGTCAACGCTGTGATCGCCGTGATCGCGGTTGACGGCGAGGACGTCGACAAGGCCGGCGAAGGCATCGGCGAGGAGCCCGCCAGGCCTGAGGCGGCAGCACCTGCGTCTGTTGCGGCCAAGAGCGAGGCCGCGGCACCGGTCGCCGCAGCGCCGAGAGCGGAAGTCGCCGCCGATCCGGACATTCCGGCCGGCACCGAGATGGTGTCGACCACGGTGCGCGAGGCGCTGCGTGACGCCATGGCCGAGGAAATGCGCCGCGACGGCGACGTCTTTGTCATGGGCGAGGAGGTCGCCGAGTACCAGGGCGCTTACAAGATCACGCAAGGCCTGCTGCAGGAATTCGGACCGCGCCGCGTCGTCGACACGCCGATCACCGAGCACGGTTTTGCCGGCGTCGGCGTCGGTGCCGCGATGGCTGGCCTGAAGCCGATCGTCGAGTTCATGACCTTCAACTTCGCCATGCAGGCGATCGACCAGATTATCAACTCGGCCGCCAAGACGCTCTATATGTCGGGCGGCCAGATGGGCGCACCGATCGTCTTTCGCGGACCGAACGGCGCCGCCGCCCGCGTCGCCGCCCAGCACTCGCAGTGCTACGCCGCCTGGTACAGCCATGTTCCCGGGCTGAAGGTGGTGATGCCGTACACGGCGGCCGACGCCAAGGGCCTGCTCAAGGCCGCGATCCGCGATCCGAACCCGGTCATCTTCCTCGAGAACGAAATTCTCTACGGCCAGTCCTTCGATGTGCCGAAGCTCGACGATTTCGTGCTGCCGATCGGCAAGGCGCGCATTCATAAGCCGGGCAAGGACGTCACCATCGTCTCCTTCGGCATCGGCATGACCTACGCGGTCAAGGCCGAAGCAGAGTTGCGCGGCATGGGCATCGACGCCGAAATCATCGATCTGAGGTCCATCCGTCCGCTCGACTTCGACACCATCATCGCCTCGGTCAAGAAGACCAATCGCCTGGTCGTGGTCGAGGAAGGTTTCCCGCAGAGCTCGGTCGGCGACCATATCGCCAACCAGGTGTCGCAGCGCGCTTTCGACTTCCTCGATGCGCCGGTCATCACCATCGCCGGCAAGGACGTGCCGATGCCTTACGCGGCCAACCTCGAAAAGCTGGCATTGCCCAATGTCGGCGAGGTCGTCGAGGCGGTCAAAGCCGTCACGTATCGCTGAGCCGGGCGGGAGGGAAACATGCCAATCAACATCACCATGCCGGCACTCTCGCCCACGATGGAAGAAGGCAATCTTTCCAAGTGGCTCGTGAAAGAGGGCGACAAGGTTTCGCCGGGCGACGTGATCGCCGAGATCGAGACCGACAAGGCGACGATGGAGGTCGAAGCCGTCGATGAAGGCACGGTCGCCAAGCTGGTAGTTCCGGCTGGTACCGAAGGCGTCAAGGTCAACGCGCTGATAGCCATCCTGGCCGGCGAAGGCGAGGATGCCGGCGCTGCCGCAAAGGGTGGTGGCGATGCTGCGCCCAAGGCCGAGGCTCCGAAAGCCGAAGCGCCAAAGGCGGAAGCGCCGAAGCCGGCAGCCGCGGCGGCGCCCGCGCCGGCGAAGGCAGAGCCTGCTCCGGCCGCCAATGGCCACGCTGGCGGCGACCGCACCTTCGCCTCGCCGCTTGCCCGCCGCATCGCCAAGGATGCCGGCGTCGATGTGGCTAATGTCACGGGAACGGGGCCGCATGGCCGTGTCGTCAAGGCTGATGTCGAGGCGGCGATTGCCGGCGGCGGCGCGAAGGCCGCGCCCGCTGCCAAGGCGCCTGCCGGTGCTCCGGCGGCAGCTCCGGCTGCAGCGCCGAAGGCGATGTCGGACGACCAGGTGCTGAAGCTGTTTGCCGACGGCTCCTACGAACTCGTGCCGCACGACAATATGCGCAAGACCATCGCGCGCCGCCTGGTCGAGGCCAAGTCAACCATCCCGCATTTCTACCTGACGCTCGACTGCGAGCTCGACGCGCTGTTGGCGCTGCGCACGCAGCTCAATGCGGCGGCACCGGTGAAGAAGACCGAGAAGGGCGAGGTTCCCGCCTACAAGCTCTCGGTCAACGACATGGTGATCAAGGCGATGGCGATGGCGCTGATGGCGGTGCCGGATGCCAATGCCTCGTGGACCGACAGCGCCATGGTCAAGCACAAGCACGCCGATGTCGGCGTCGCCGTGTCGATCCCTGGCGGCCT
>NZ_SRUO01000099.1 GCF_004791025.1 Mesorhizobium sp. M4B.F.Ca.ET.203.01.1.1 | reverse complement strand
CTGCTGGGGCAACGCCAGGCACTGCGCGAACCGGTGGGCGGGCAGTGGGCCGCGCCGTTGGCCGCGCTGGGCGGGATGGCGCCGCTGCCGCGCCTGGCGCTGCTGCTGCGGGTGGGCGGCAGCCTCGACGAGGGCATTGCCATGCGCGTGCTCGACCAGGACGAGGCCGGCTACCAGCACCTGCTGGCCGACGCGTGCCCGCGTGATGCCCATGGCCAGCCCGACGCCGCGGCCTGGCGCCAGCTGGCCGAGCAGGTGCAGGCGCGTATCCGTGAACTGCCCGCCACGCGCCTGCAGCAGCTCCAGCAGCCGGCCGCACCCGTCGCGCACAACGAGGCGCCGACGTCCAGCTGGCGCGCTCCCCAACGCGCCGAGCG
>NZ_SRUO01000098.1 GCF_004791025.1 Mesorhizobium sp. M4B.F.Ca.ET.203.01.1.1 | reverse complement strand
GCGGCAAGAAGGTCATCCAGACCAAGACCTCGGCCGTCGAAGAAGATTGATGTGCCGGGAAGGCCGCTGCCTCCGGGCAGCGGCCTTTGCCTTCTTTCCCGGGCGTGCCGGTGATCGGCGGCCCGCGCAACAGGAAACATGATGAGCAAGCGGATCTACTCGAGGATCGCGGGCACCGGCAGCTATTTGCCGGAAAAAGTCCTGACCAACGCCGACCTGGAAAAGATGGTCGAAACCTCGGACGAGTGGATCCAGTCGCGCACCGGCATTCGTGAACGGCACATCGCGGCCGAAGGCGAAACCACCAGCGACCTTGGCTACAACGCCGCCCTGCGCGCGCTGGAAGCCGCAGGCATCGATGCCTCGCAGCTCGACATGAT
>NZ_SRUO01000097.1 GCF_004791025.1 Mesorhizobium sp. M4B.F.Ca.ET.203.01.1.1 | reverse complement strand
GCCGATGCGGCCATCCGGGGCCAGCCGGCCGGTGCCCACCGGCTGGCCATCAGCGTCAAGCGCCAGCACATGGGCGCTGACCGGGTCCAGCGCATCGCGTTCCAGCGCCGCTGCGATGCCCTGTTCCTGCACGAACACGCGCTGGCGCACGTCGTGGATGGCGGCGTGGGCATCGGCGTGGGTGACCTGCTGGATCCGGATCATGCCGAGGGCTCAGGCACGGCCCGTGTCGCTGTCGTCTTCCTCGTCATCCTCGAAGTTGACGATGACTTCGATGCCGTCGTCGTGCACGGTCACGGTGTGGACATCGTCGGACACCGCGCCGGCGTCGATCGCATCCACGCGGTCACGGCCTTCGACGACCTCGCCGAGCACCACGGC
>NZ_SRUO01000096.1 GCF_004791025.1 Mesorhizobium sp. M4B.F.Ca.ET.203.01.1.1 | reverse complement strand
GTCGGGATGCCGCCCATGTTGTAGTGCACGGTCGGGATGACCGGGATCGGCTGCTTGTGCACGTCGACGCCGGCGAAGATGCGGGCGCTTTCGGCAATGCCCGGCAGCTTCTCGTCGATCACGCCCGGGCCCAGGTGGGTCAGGTCGAGCAGGATGTGGTCCTTGGGCTCGCCGACGCCGCGGCCTTCGCGGATCTCGATGGTCATCGAACGGCTGACCACGTCGCGCGACGCCAGGTCCTTGTAATGCGGTGCGTAGCGCTCCATGAAGCGCTCGCCGCTGCTGTTGCGCAGGATGCCGCCTTCACCGCGGACACCCTCGGTGATCAGGCAGCCGGCGCCGTAGATGCCGGTCGGGTGGAACTGCACGAACTCCATGTCC
>NZ_SRUO01000095.1 GCF_004791025.1 Mesorhizobium sp. M4B.F.Ca.ET.203.01.1.1 | reverse complement strand
CTACATCAACGTGATGACCTACGACTTCCACGGCGCGTGGGATGCGAAGACCAATCACCAGTCGGCGCTGTTCGATTCGCCCAATGATCCGTCCACCGGCGACCAGAAGCTGTACAACAGCAACGACGCCATCGAGGCCTTCATCAGCCGTGGCGTGCCCGCCGCCAAGCTCAACCTGGGCATCGGCTACTACGGGCGTGGCTGGACCGGTGTGGCCAATGCCAACAACGGCCTGTACCAGACCGCGAGCGGTGCCGCCCCGGGTACCTACGAGGCCGGCATCGAGGACTGGAAGGTGCTGAAGAACCTGGCGTGGCCGGGCTACACCGACAACACCGCCGGCGCCACCTGGATCTACAACGGCAGCACGCTGTGGAGCTTCGA
>NZ_SRUO01000094.1 GCF_004791025.1 Mesorhizobium sp. M4B.F.Ca.ET.203.01.1.1 | reverse complement strand
CCCCGCGACCGGTGCGCGGCACCCGGGCGAGGAAGTCGATGAAGCGCGCGACCACCGGCGCGGTGGCCACGGCGTAGCCACCGATGACCACGAAGGCCATCTGCATGGTGAAGGGAATCAGGCTCCAGAAGCCGTCACCGAAGGCGCTGGCAGTGGCCTGCGGGGTCGAGCCGAAGCCCATCGCGGCCAGCGCGACGATGACCACGCCCAGCACCGCGAACACATACGCATCGGGGAACCACTTTTCCGCCCACGCGGCCGAGCGCAGCGCTGCGCGCGCCATCCAGCCGTCCTGTACTGCTGCCGTCGAGGCCATCGCCTACCCTCCCAGGTTCGATGGATCGATTCTGGGCGGTGGGGTGCAGGCTGTCAGCCACCTATTGGTC
>NZ_SRUO01000093.1 GCF_004791025.1 Mesorhizobium sp. M4B.F.Ca.ET.203.01.1.1 | reverse complement strand
AACACCCTTCAATGCGATCTGCAGCAGTTTAACATGAATGTCCACACAGACTTCCACGCTGAAGCCAAGACGCTGAAATTCGAGACCAGGGCCTTCATTGATGGCGCCTATGTCGCGGCCCAATCGGGCGAGACCTTCGAGACGGTGAATCCAGCAACAGGCAAGTTGCTGGCCAACGTGGCTGCCGGCGGGGCGGCGGACGTCGATCTCGCGGTCAAGGCGGCGCGCCGCAGCTTCGAAGCCGGCACCTGGTCCGGCCTGCCGCCGCGAGAACGCAAGAAAGCCCTGCTGCGCTTTGCGGATCTGATCGAGAAACACAGCGCCGAGCTGGCGCTCATCGAAACGCTCGGCGGCGGCAAGCCTATCAACGATTCCATCAATGTCGACTT
>NZ_SRUO01000092.1 GCF_004791025.1 Mesorhizobium sp. M4B.F.Ca.ET.203.01.1.1 | reverse complement strand
CAGCCATGCCTGGCCACGCGGTGCCGCATCAACGCGCAGGGTGTCAACAGCATCAGGTCACCGTTGGCCTCGCGCTGCAGGTCCAGTGGCGTGTGCGACTGCAGCGCGACGACAGCCTCGCCGTTGCCCGACCACGCCAGCCGCCGCCCGTCTTCCTGGGCCAGGTGATCCACGCCGGTGATCTTCAACCGGTCGTCGGGCAAGGCATCCGGCACGCGGGTCACGTTCAACCCCTGCTCTGCCCCATCCTCGATCCGCAGCGCCATGCCGGGGCCCGCGTCACCGCGCGCGAAGAACACGCCGGACGCGCCTTCGTTGCCGGTGAGGCCCGATGCCTCGGGCAGCACGGGCAGGTCGCCCTTGTCGGCATAGGTCAGGCCGAAGCCGAA
>NZ_SRUO01000091.1 GCF_004791025.1 Mesorhizobium sp. M4B.F.Ca.ET.203.01.1.1 | reverse complement strand
GGCATCGAGGAGAAACTCGCGCGCTCGGCCGAATCCACCGGCAATGCCTATAAGAGCAAGAGCACGCTGCCGAAAACCATGGAGGAGGCGCTCGACCGCTTTGCCGTTTGCGAGCCCGTGAAGGCGCTGCTTGGCGAGGATTTCTTCCAGACTTATCTGCGCGTGAAGAGCGTCGAGCTAGACTTGTTCCAGAGCGTCGTGACGTCCTGGGAACGCGACCATCTGCTGCTCAAGGTGTGACCATGGCTTCGCGTTCAACAGGTTTCAATTCCGGTCTCGATATCGGCAAGTCCTACTATGTGGCCACGGCCGCTCCTGCGCCGGACCATCCCGCACTTGCCGGCGATGTCGAGGCAGATCTGGTGGTGGTGGGCGGCGGCTGTACAGGC
>NZ_SRUO01000090.1 GCF_004791025.1 Mesorhizobium sp. M4B.F.Ca.ET.203.01.1.1 | reverse complement strand
GACGGGCGTCAGCCTGGGGGAATGTCGACTCCGAAGTACCGCGTGTAGGCGATGTCGAGCATGCGATTAACCAAACTAGGAAAGCTGTGTCCGGCGGCCCTCGCGACCAGCGGATAAAAGCTGTTCGCGCCGAGCGCCGGCATGGAGTTGATCTCCAACACAAAAGGCCGGCCGGACCGGTCGATCCGGAGGTCAACGCGGGCATAGTCCCGGCATTGGCAGGCACGGAAGGTCGCAACCGAAATATCCCGTAACATCGTCTCAAGCCCGCTCTCGATTTTCGCCGGGCAAATCTTGGGCACCGCTGCGGCCGCCACGTACTTCGCATCCCAATTCATAACACGCGTTTCGCGGTCACCGAAGTCCTGCTCCACTAGAGGCAAAACTTCG
>NZ_SRUO01000008.1 GCF_004791025.1 Mesorhizobium sp. M4B.F.Ca.ET.203.01.1.1 | reverse complement strand
GCGCGCGGGCTCGTGATCGCTGGATTTAAGCGTAAGCTCTGAAATCGTCATGTGTCGAAGCCCTCAAAGGCTCCGAACATCGTCCTTCACGCCGATCACCGAAAGGTGCCGTCGGGACATCGCTTACGCACGACCGCCCCCGTGGTGCCGTTTAAGTCTAGCAAATAGCGTCGACTGATCCGCTGGCTCGGCATGCGTTTCGGTTGTCTTGCGCGTCCGGTCACCGGGCTGGCAGTACGGAAACGATCTCGCCGGTGGTCATGTATATGATTGAACCGCGCGGCGCCGATGTCACCTCGAGATAGCGCCGCAGTTGCTCGACATGGGCAGCGCGCTGCCGATTTGTGTCATGGTCGCTTTTCCAGTCCAGCACTTCAAGGACTATGCCATTCTCGATCGCGATTGCATCGACCCGGCCTGCTAGAAGGTCGCCTGCGTCTGTCTCGCCCCATACGGAAAGTTCAGGCACAAGGATAGGCAATAGACGTTGCACATAGGGTAGCTGACAGGTCTTGAGGGCGGTGGCGGCAAGTTCGGCCGGGGCCGGGATCGGCTCATGAAGATCCTCGATAGCGGCAAGCTCGCGAAGCAGTTTTTCAGCGCGTGCAAAGACACCTCCCTGCGGGCTCAGTTCGCGTGTCAGAAGTTCCTCCATCAGCTTATGAAGCACTAGGCCCCGGATCCTGCCGGCGCCGACGGGTTCGATATGTTCGAATGCGCCATCCGGTTCGGCAGCGACGGCCTGCGTGGTGATTGCCGCTCGGTCCTGATCGTGAGAACTGGGGTTCACCCAGCGCAGCGTCGGCGAGGCTAGTCGAACGATGGCGGCCTGGTTTGCAAAAGTGTCCGCGTCCTGCGGCAAGACCACCGTTTCGGAAGAGACGACCGTTTTTCGCGTGAGCTGGTGGAAATCAAGCTCCTTGAGCAGATCAAACCTCAGGTTGAGCAGCTTCGACCACGCGCCTGTCTTGGCAGAAGGAAGATAGGGCACGACCAGAAGGTCGCGGGCGCGCGTACAGGCGACATACCACATGCGCTGATTTTCCAGCGCCTGGCGCTGCGCTTTTTCCTCGCGGGCACGTGCTAGCGCAGACGAAGACACGCCGCCAATAACCCAATGCAGCGTGTTGTCGGATGTGCGGTGGACGAAGCGGGGGGAGGGGCGTGCCAGCGTCCCCATATTGATGGGAATGACGACGGGCCATTCCAATCCCTTGGCAGTGTGGATGGTTACGATCTCAACTGCATCCGACGATGCGTCGATCCGACCTTCTTGCCGCATGGCGCGACCTTCCCATTCTCGCTGGAGATGGCGCACGAAGGCGCGAAGGCCCTTGACGTCGAAGGGCCGGGCGAGTTCGACGATCCGGTCCAGGTTGGCAAGCGAACGCGCGGCCCGGTTGTTACCGCTGCGCGCGGACAATGCGATGCGCAGCTGAAGCTGCTCGATCGCTTCGGCAAGCAGGATGCGCGGCGTTGTGATGTTCACGCGTGAGCGTAGCTGTTGCATGATTTCGAGGACGGCGCGCGCGACGCCGTGCGAAACCAGGGCAGGAGGTGTTGTGATGTCGAAAAGCCCGGTCGGTGAGGCGTCAGGTCCGGCCTTGTGGATTTCTTCGGCAATGTCGAGCAATTCCTCGTCGGTCAGTCCAACCATCGGGCCTCGCATGAAGGAGCCGAAGGCCAGCCGGTCACGCGAATCCGCCAGCGCACGCAACAGCGCCAGGACATCCTGCGTCTCCTGTTGTAGGAACAATGTCTTGCCGGCTTGCGATGCGACGGCTAGCCCATGCGATTCAAGCGCGCGTTCGTAACGCCAAAGTTCAGTGCCGGCTGGGGCAAGCAGCGCAATGTCGCCGGCTTGAAGCAACCGATGCCTGCCATCATTCATGTCCTCTATCTCGATCGCGCCGACAAGCTTGGAGCATATCAGCGCAACGGTCGATGCCTCCTCATCGCGAAGTTCCACCATGGACATCGTCCGACCGTCGCCGATGGGCACCTGTGATGCGCAGGACAGATTGTGGAAGGCGCCGTCGCGCGTAGCGGTGAGGGCGCTGTAACTTGGCTGGCCATCCGCGTCGAGCACCGGTTTGAAAACCGCATTCACGTAGCCGACAATGCCTGGCTGACAGCGAAAATTGGCGCCGACGTGGATGACGCGTTCGTATCCCAGACGAGCAATTGCCCTCTTGGCCTCGTTGTAGCTGTCGATATTGGCGCCGCGAAAGGCGTATATCGACTGCTTGGGATCTCCCACCGCAAAGAGTGCTCCGTCGCGAAGCTCGGCGTCCTGCCATCGCTCTGGCAGAGTGTTCGCTGCGATCGAAAACAGAATACTGGCCTGGATCGGGTCGGTGTCCTGAAACTCATCGACAAGGATATGGGCGAATCGCCGGCCCACTGCCGCTCGCACGACCTCGTTGGTGGTGACAAGGTCATGGGCGCGTAGCAAAAGGTCGTCGAAATCCAGGACAGCAGCCTCACTTTTGCGCTCGCTGTAGAGGCTGGTTACCGGGTCGAGCGCACGCGACATCTGGCCGACCATGGCATCGCCAATCTGGCCAACGAGCTCGCCAAACTGCGCCTCGCAATTGTGGAAGTGCAGCTCGGCCTGTTGGTTGAGCGTTTGCCCTTCGTCCTTTCCGTAGGCTGATCTCCAGCGGCCGAGATTGCGCTTCTCGGTGAAGGAGAACTCGTTTCGCTTCATCGATGGAGTTCGCGGTGGGTCGGCGAGTTGCCACAGTTGCGCGAAATTGGGCTCCGTCTCGAAGCAATTGTCGTAGAAGGCGGCGAGCGTTTCGAGCTCACTGATCAGCGCCCCGGTGCTGCGCTCCTTCGGGTAGCCTGCATGCCAGCGTCTGAACGCGCGCACGCTTTCGACGAACTCAATATCCTTGCGCAGTGACAAATCAACCGGCACCGTGCCGGCTCCAGGGTGTTCAAGCTTGAGCTTGGCGAGATCGAAGCTGTCCTTGACGACCTTCAGGGGCTCGAACCTGGAAAGGATCGCAATAGGATCCTCGCTTAACCTCGCTGGCAGGGAGAGCCGGTCATAGAGCCATTTGGAAATGACCGCCTCGAACATAGCGTCCGCGGCCGGCGCGTCCATCATCCGCGACCCGGGGTCGAGCCCCGTCTCGACGGCGTAGGCCATGATGATCTGCTGGCAAAAGGCGTGAATTGTGCAAGCAGTGATCTCGTCGAATGCTTCGATCGCCGAGCGGAGCACTGACTTCTTCTTGTGAAGCAGTTCAGCTGTCACTGCGCCGCGCAAGACTTTCGGGATTTCTCCGGCCAGGAGCTCGGTCGCGTAGTCGCGGATGCGCAGAGAGAGTTCACTTGCGGCCAGTTCGGTGAACGTGATCGCGGCGATGCTGCGCGGCGCCACGCCGTTAAGCATCAGCATGACCACGCGGCCAGCAATCAAGGACGTCTTACCTGTGCCAGCCGCCGCTTCGACTAGCAATGTCTTGTCAAGTTCGGTCAGAACGCGAAAGCGTTCAACGGCGTCGCTCAGCATCACCGTTCCGCCCACAATCGTGCCAGTTCATGTTGGGCGGCATCGAAGTTTTCGTCCTTGCGCCGCTGATAGCTATCCAAGGCTGCCGGCAACGCGATCCTGAGATCGTTGAAATTCGCGAACGCATCCGGTCCTGGATAAGCCGCTCCAGCTCTCAGTGCTTCGACAGCAACATCGATGAAATCGAGGAGGGTCGTCACCGCGTTTTCTAAAGCGTCACCAGCAAGGTTGGCCGGCGGTTCCATCGTATCAAGGTAGACAAGGCGCGAAATGATTGTGGAGGCTTCGGGCATGAGCTGCTTGATGGCGGCGGCGTAGAGCGCGCGCTGTACTTCCCTGCCTCCGTCAATGACAATCCCGTGGAGGTCCCGTGGCCGCGTCCCGGTCTTGTAGTCGGACATGCGAACGCCGCGACGGTCTGGCTTCACATCGATGCGATCAATGCGCCCCTTCAACCGGATGCCAGAGCGGCCGATCAGGACTTCCTGGTCTTCACGCCATGGCTCGACCCGCCCTGCCTGCGAAACATTCGTGCCGAACAGAACCTCACTGAAGCTGCGGGTTCCGGGACCGAAGCGATCATCGACCGTCAGGCCGCGGCGAGCCCGCCGGCGCGCCTCCGCGATGGTGTCAAGCCATAGCAATCTTGGTGGCACCGGCTGGCTGAGCGGCCAGCGCGTCGCGATGCTCTCTGCAGCTGCCTCCAGAACATTGTCGATCTCTACGGGCGTTGCACGAACCAGTCCAGGCAAGGGCTCGATCATGTCGACCGCAAGGCGAAGCATTTCGTGCACAAGCTCACCGAAAGCTGCTGGGTCGAGCTGCAGAGGCTGAACCGCCAGCTCGGGTGCGGTCATCCCAAGGACTTTGAGCCAGACAAACCCCAGCGGATCACGCAGCAGCCGCCGCAGCGAAGTCGCCGATTGAGGCAAGGACAGCGCGCGCATGACCGCAGGATGGTCTTTTCTGAAACCACCGTCATGCGCGGTGATCTCGGGCCTGCGTGTCCAACTTGTCCAGCAGGAAATGACGCGCCGGATGCGCGGCAACGCCTCGGCGTCGCTAGTCCGCGCCAGAAGGCGATCGCCTTCGCTGAAGGCGTGCTCTGGCGATCGCGTTCTAGAAAGAGGACGTTCCACAATACTGCGCTCAAGCAACGCGCTCCTGGCAAGAACTGTGCCCTCGGCGGATCGCCTGCTTCGCGAAAGCGTAATTTGAGCGGCCGGATGACCAGACAGGATTTCAAAGCTCAGACGGTCGCGGTCAAGGCGCGACAGGTCCACCAGTGCGCGCGCGCCAAGGATATGATCGGGCAAAAGGGGATCGGCGCTATCACCGCGCGGCCAGGTTCTGCCCGACAATCCAACCAATCGCATATGCTTGCGTGGTGCTCCCACAAGGTCTGCGGCTCGCGCCCACACCACATGATTGACGGGATCCTTTTCGTCAGCGACGCGAAGCGAGGCCAGGGTCATTTCCATTGCCGCAGCCGGGGCTCGGCGGAGGGCCTCCTGCCAAAGGCCGAGGCTCTTGCCGCGCAGCAGCTGAGTTCCAAGCCTGAGCGCTGATTTCGGACCATCGGCGACGTCCTGCAATATCGGCATAAGGATCGTTGCGAGCACGGCACCGTCAATGGAAGTCAGCCCGTGCAAGCTTCTCGCCCAGTGCTCCGGCTCGAAAAGACCTGCCTCGGACGGGATCGCCTTCATCCAGTCGGTGGCCAGCGTCTCAGACAGATAGGGAGAAAGCAGCGATAGGCGGCGAATGCGATCCTGAGACAAGCCGTTGATCATTGCATCCGCGAGCGCCGCGCAGGTCTGGCCTGCACGCGTGCTGAGAGCGGTGATCCCGCTGGCGAAGTGAACAGGAAGATCGCCCTGGCTGGCGAGCACGAGCATATGATCGTCCCACGTGCTGAGATCCGTACTCGTGATGGCGATATCGCTGGCTTTCGTCACGCCGTCACTTAGCAATGCGCGCGCCCAGCGCAGTGCCTCCACCACCTCCGCCCGCGGGTCGGCACAGACCTCGCAGATCATTGGACGATCTATCGAAAGGGGTGGTGATAGCATCTTTCCTGGAAACCAGGATCGGTCGCACCTGCCTGGAGCGTCCCATGTTGTTTCGACAACCGAGGCTAAGGCCCCGATCAATGGCCGCCACAACGGATCGACTGAAACGAGGCGATGAAGATGGATAGCGCCAGTCACGGCGCGCGCATGAGTAACGCGCGACAGCGCACGATCGCGCAAATCTCTCGGTAGCAGCTGACCTTCCGCAAGACGCTCGCGCAAATACACCTCGATACGGCCAAGATCACTCAGCCTCGGGCCTACGAAGGCTGGATCATCAAACCGGATGTTGGCCGCCCACATGCGTTCCAGGCTTGCGAGCACAGCGCGAGCCATACCGGGCCTCGCCTTGACCGGGTCTAGCTCGTCAAAAGCGAGCTCATGCAGCGCACTGGCAATGATTGGCATCAGGGTCGCATGATCGGCGGGTCGGACAAAACCGCCGGCCAGCCGCGCTGCCAGCAATGGCAAGGTGGTGATATCGAGCCCATGATCATCGTTTCGAGCGGCTTCGACGCGCTGCATGCGAAAGGCAAGAGTGCTTTCGACGACGACGGTATGACGCTTCATTGTGACAAGGACATTCGTTGCAGGCGTTACGAGTCGGCCGGTCCAGGACGATTGCAAACTGAAGTTAGACTAACAGTCATGACCTGCAAAGATCAGCCCAGAGGCCGCGATAAGTTTGACGCTCACCTACGACACACTGCCAGTCTTAAGTCATGGCCACCATAAGTGGCTTGTCATGCAAGCATTTTCCGCCTGTATTGGGTCAGTTGCCGGAGAGCAGGCATCCGCTTCGAGGACCCATACACCGGGCAGTCAGCTAGCGGCCCCAATGCTGACAGTTCTACAATTGGCCATCCGCTGGGGTTCCTGGAAGCTTTTCGAACTTTCTGGGTCGCTCCGCAGTCCGAATTGCGGGTGCTCATGGATAAAGTGGGATACTAGATTCGGCTTTTGCATGGCTCTGTAAGGGATCGACCCCCTAGCACGTTGCGCTCGATAGCGCGACGGCACGACTTCCAAGTACTATGTTTTGAACGGCAGCTTCGCGCCTCATGGCAGACGTTAGGGCAGAATTTTTGAGCGCCCGAAAGCGGATGTTTGTGCGGAAGCTTTTCGCGGTCATGCGCAAACCAAGATTCTAGCTTGTCGTTGCGGCGAGTATTGCGGCCGCCGCAGCCTGGAGACAGGGCTCTCGGTATGCGAAGGCCGGCATCGTCCTCACCGAACTCCTGCCTCGTGGTTCTCACATGACCTGAGCCCGCCCTTGTGCGCACTCGACTCGCCTAATCTATGGCATGAAAACAGAAAGAATCTAGACGCCCCTTGACTCATTGTAGCTTTCGATTTGTATTTCAGACAAGTACTCCATGTATTGAATTTTCGAGACGATCGAGGGGCGGGACATGGTTGCGTACTATAAAATTCATCCCGGTATTGGTATTGCAAGGGTAGGGAGAAGTCCGGACGGCTTCTTTCTGCGGGCTGAATTTGAGGAAGGCGAACCGTTCGAGCTAGCTGCCGGGGAAGAAGTTGCGTTCGGCGGCTATAAAGACGCAAGTCGGCTCATTCGCCGACAAGGCGTGCGATTTCGGATATACGAGTACGATAGAGATCCGGCGAGTGGATCGCTGACGTTCGTACGAGAAGTCACTCCCGACGTTGCGAGCATCGAATGGCGAGTGACGCTCGCGAATAGTAAGGCTGCCGGCTTGGAGATGACTGCCGGGCCTGGCCTAGGCGACTCCCTCGCTATCGTGCCGAACACTCAGGGGGTGCGCCGAAACGTTCCGCCAGCGGGCGGGAACGTCCAAGACTTCGTTGCCTCGGTCGATTTCACGGTTGCGGGGCTGAACCAGCCGTTTGGTCCCCGCAAAACCGGTACCGTAGGAGGTGTGGATGTATTTCTAGGGGAAGTGTGTACGGATGCGAGCGGCCGGCTGGTCGTTTTGGGCGGCGAAGGAAAGTCACAAAGCTGGGTGGCACCGGCGCCAAGGCTAGAGGATTACCTCAATAATCCCGGTTGGTTCGACGATGTTGCGGACGGGCCGGTAGACGCGACGATCACCATCGCGGGTCAGCCCGGTGCAGTGCCCGTCAATGAAGGCGCCTGGGTCGTTATTGGTCCGCCCGATTTCGCCCCCGATGTAGTACCGATTGTGAGCCTCTATGACATCATGTCGAACGCGCTCCAATTCGGAACGCCACCTGCCATATCCTTTGTCCAGGATGTGCTCCCCATCCTCCATCGCGTGGCCTCACACTTTTGGACCAACCGTCTGCGTGAAAACGAATGGCAAGCGGTACGAACCGCATTGAATGCAAATTTGTCCAGCTTGGCCGATCCTAGCGATGCCGCAGACCAACTGCGCCTCACCATTTTCAACGCAGTACTGAAAGCGCAAGACCTCAGACAGCTGCGGCTCACGCCGGCACAACAAGAAATTCTTGAGGACTGGCGCGATGGGAGCTTCCTCCCAGGGCCAGACCCTAGTCGACCAGTTGGGAACGAAGCCGACCGATTGGATGAGGTTGCGCTTCTTCGCACAATAGGCGGGGGCTTCTTCCCAGGCATCGAAGCCGGGTTCATCATGACCTATCCGTCGATCTATGCCGGAAAAGCCCGGATCACGAGAGGGCAATTCAAAGATTTCGACGGCCAGATGCGCCGCACCTATCCGGGATTGCTGACCGAGCGGATGGCCGTTCCCTGGCAAGCAGACTTCGTTGAGTGTGAGGGGTTGTGGTGGCCCGCGCAACGCCCCGATCTCGCCAGGTTCTCCGAGACCGGTCAGCCGCTCCCACTATCCACGAGATGGGACAGGCTTGTGGCAGTGACCGGCCTTGATGGAGCACTTGCTCACAACGCAGCAAGCCGGGCGAATATGGTCTCAAACTTCGCGCTTTTGGGCGTGGTCGAGAAACGTACTTTTGGCGGCCAAGAGGTGTTCGCGGAGATAGGACGTGCGGACGACAGTGAGTTCGCAATGGTGAGCTAAGAGACCTGCATGGCAAGGCCGGACATCGCTATCATCGGGTGCGGGCCAGCCGGAATGGCAGCGTCCATGGTGCTCGCTCGTCGTGGCTTCAGCGTCATCGCTTTCGATAGAGCGACGAAAACGACGACGCCCGGAGAAATTATCAGCCAAGATGTCAGGTTTGCCTTGTCGTCGCTCAACCTCTGGACAGCTGCTCAAGAACTTTTCCCACTTCGCGTTCAAGGTCGCATATCTGTTTGGGGCGGCGAGGCCACAGAACTCGACGCCACGCTCGACGCCCTAGACGGCGAAATCCTTCTTGAACGTAAGGACTTTGCCAGGTTCTTGCGAGATGCCGCTGTCACGCAAGGCGTTCAGCTGGTGAATGACGCATGCCATCTACGCGCAGACACCAGTCACTCCAGCCCAAGTCTTAGTTGGAGTGACCCAGCCGGTAGGCGACGTACTGCAAAGGTCGATTTTGTCATAGAGGCCACTGGTAGATCAGGCGGAACTGCAGGCTTACGGGCTAGGCATGCATTTGACGCCTTGGTCGGTTTGCTTGTGTATCCTGACACGACAGGCGACGGCGGGTTCGGAACACAGTTTCTCGTCGAGAGTGCTCCGCTGGGCTGGTGGTACTCGGCACCGCTGCCGGGATCACGTTCCGTATTTGCTCTTATGACCGACGCAGACAACCTGCCAACCGGCCGCCGGGCTCGCGCTGAATTTTTCATGCGCAATTTGCAAGCAGTGCCAAACACACGCGACCGATACGCGAAAACTGGCGGCCGCGCGCCTGATCCGGTCGTCGTTCCCTCGCGGAGCTCTGTTCGGCTATCCATCGGAGGCCCCAACTGGGTCGCCGTCGGAGACGCAGCGGTTTCGTATGACCCCATCACCGGAGCGGGCGTTGCCGCGGCTATGTCCAAAGGTGCCGCAGTTGCGCGCCTAATCTCCAACGAGCAATCATTCCATCGCGCTATCGCACAGTATGCCAATGCAGAGAGGGAAACGCTCGACCAATATCTGCGTCAATGGACAGCGATCTACGCACTCGAGACGAGATGGCGAAGGCAAAGATTTTGGCAACGCAGGGAGAGGGTGCGACATGTGCCCGAGTGCCTTCGCATACTGAATTAGAAACCATAGCTCGTTGAGACGCAACGCGGCGGAACATAGACCTTTCGTGGAGGAACTAGTGATGAGGTACTCGATGCCAGGCTTCAACAAGGCACTAGTCGCCGCGGCATTATCTGCCGTCCTGCTGTCCTTGCTTAGTTCACAAGCTCAAGAACCTGTTCCCGAAATAAGGATCTCAGAGTCGACTGGTCTACCGATAGTCTATCCGTACCACGGCATGCTCTTGAACCACGATCTTACCGTCATACAACCCACGGCTGAAAACATTGCGGCCGTGCTCACTGCGTTCAATACGTCGCTTGAGGAAACTCTGACGGATACCAGCAAAACGCGATTCTCTCCCATCAAAGCTGACGCTCGCCAAGCCTTTGCGGGTAATCCAGAAGGCCAGCTTCTAGCAGAAGCCAGCCTTACCTATTGGCTGATAGACAATGGATCATCTCAGCAGCAGCGATCCTATTATTCCGTTTTCAAGGCCGTCGAGGCCTGGGCAGGTTTGGCGCCGATATCAAGTAGCAGAATTAGGTTCAGCAAGTTACCTGCCGTCACGACGGAACTCCAAGGTATGGGTTTGGATCAGTTTTTTGCAGAGACTCCAGCAGCGGCGAACTATATTGAGACTTGTCGACAGAGCCGCGTTCCTATTCCTCCGGATTGGGGTTCGTCGCAATGGATACTCCAAGGGACGCTAGACGGAAATTATACGTTTGCTGGAGACCCGACCAATATCACGCAGGTATTTGCGTATTCTGATCCAAACGTCCCAGGTGCATGTCTCGCACTGCCACGCCGCGATAAGGATACAAATGAGATAGGTCTTCTCGGAATTATCTGCCAAAGTGCAGAGACTGGAAAAGCTTGCTTTTGGGATAACATCGACAAGACAACTGGACAACGGCTATCAGGCGCGGCCGGGGAAAAATTTGCTATCACGTCAATTCAAGATGGGTCCAACGTCGCTGAAAATTGTACGAACTGTCACCGAGGCTACAACGTATTCTTGATCCACCCTGGTACTGCACTCGAAGTTTCGGACCCGTTCATTACTGACCCGGCAGCGCGATACGAGCCAATATCGGGACAGCCCACATGGGGCAATCCAGCTCCACTTCTCAATGCAGGCAATGCTCCGTGCGCTCTATGCCACGAAATCCCTACCTTTGGAGGAAACAACAATACCCTCCCGCCCTTCGATTCGGCATTCTGCAAGATTCTAGAGGGCGTTGTTGATAAGACGATGCCGAGCATCGCGAAGCCGGCTGGATGGAAAACGCCCGCGCCGAAATTCGCGCCCCACGTCAACATGTTTAGAGAGATCTGTGAGGGAGTGGCGGTAGCTGGTGGCGGAAGCGGTGGCTAAATATCACCTGAATCGCATGTGGACTGCTCTCAAACCCCTCAGACGTTTAACACCCACCAGATCGGAGAGAATAGGTGGCACAAGTCGCTAATGTGGCAGAGCAAGCCGCGTATTTCGTCTTTGAGCAGAGCTCACCTGAAGGCCTAACAAAACAGTTTGTGTTCAAACTGATTGATCCTGCCAAGATCGCGGAGGCGCGCGCCATTGTTGCAGAGGGGCGGCGAAACGACAGCGTTCAAGGCACCGTAATACAGCGGCAAGTGCCATATAATCCATACTGGTCGTTCCACTTGGCGCCGAATAGTATCGGCTTTTTCGAGTGGCAAATTGAGGTCTGTGACGCGAATGTCACTTACGTCGAGGCGCATCTCGAAGAAGTTGGAGGAAGCTTCCTCCCACGCAGCTTTTGGTGCCCGTGGTCGTCGAAGCTGGTATCGGAGGTCACCGAACGCATTGATGAGGCAAGCGAGGTTCTTCTTCGGTAAAGTCGTGACCCCGTATTTGAGATGGAAACGGCTGATGTTACCACAGTCGTAGTGCGCCATCGGCCGAGGTACTGGAAGAATGCGTTCGTAGCGGAACTCGGTCTCGTCCGATCGCAGCACCTTGCGAACAACACAACCTTCCGGGGAGATACCAAGCTCCCGGCAGATAGCCTTGATCGACTTTCCCTGCACCGGCGACAGCCGACGCATCTTTGCAATCGTCTCCACCACCAACATCCAAAACACAAATGCCTCCGATCAAACCGGAGGCATCTTGATGACCCCACGTTAAGGGGTCCCGTTTGGACGAAAATCATCCCTCAAACGGGGTCGACGGGTCGACGCGTGCCGCTGAGCGTTTCTTGTAGACCGACGGTCTTGGTGGTCCAAGATAAATGGCAGCTTCCGACCTTTGAAGTCCAGGAGCCGACCGTCTCCTTCCGGCCCAAAAGCGGACGCCAGAGATTCTACTATTGGCCATCGACCAGGGTTCCTGGAAGCTTTTCGAACTTTCTGTTTTGCGGCTCCCGTCGAGATGCGCGCGCTTCTGAAGGAGGTCGGGGCGTCTGGATCCGATGTGGTGCAACCTTGATCCAAGCATATGGGGGTTCGAGTCGGTAGAGCGCTACCGCCTTTCCCCCCACTCGGAAACCTCGCGATATTTCCTACGGTCTTGGGCATGATGATCTGTATCGATGTTGCAAACACCAGTGGGTAAGGGCAAAACGCACCCGGGGCGGGCGCTCGTCCCTATGACGCAAACGGCAGCTTTGCGCCTCATGCCGATCGCTCACCTTCGACAACCCCTTTCGCCTTACTGCGCCAGATCGGCATCGCGGTATGGAAAGGGCGATAAGATTGATGCCCTTAGAATAAATTCAATAATGTACTTTCTGAGTTCTCAAGCAAAATGTATGGCTTCCTATTCCGTAACAAATCCTTATCAGATATTGCATATCGCCATTGTCTAAGGTTATCTCTTTCAAAATATGTGCCTATCAAAGGAACAAATTTTTCTGTATAACCGTTATCGGATCCTGCGCTTGCAATTCGAAATAGCATACACGTTCGTGCTAGAAACCTTCCCTTATTTTTGCTGAATGGGACAATAGCTACCTGAACGATACCTTTCTCGTCTAAGCTTACGCTGGAAGTTGATCCCGAATCGAGTAAATCTTTGTCGTTTACTTTGACGCGCAGAGGAACGACCTCTCCAGCTTTTACGATCGTTGCTGGGTGAATAATATTTAGAGATGTTTGACCCGGGTAGCCGTATTCACAATAATCATTTGAATTTGTATTTAGATATTTTTCGCCACCTGGTTGTAAAATGATTATTTTTGCGTCCAGAACGACAATATTCCTGTTGCCTTTATTTACGTATACCAAATCGATATCGGACCAAAGTTCCATAGTGTTTCCAGATGTGTATGTTCCACTCTCGTCAGATTTATACGAAGTCACTGCGTCGTTAATCGATAGAGCTAAGGGGGCTCCAAACACAACGCTAAGGTCGTCAATTTGCCGTAGCGAATTCAAATACAGAGAGGTAACAGACAGAATTAGTGCCGCCATGGACGTTGCCATGGATATTATGTCTTTTGTCGTCAATCGCGTCGGTATGGCCGGCGGTGATTGTCGGGCGTTTCGTCTTCCTGAACTGATACGACGTATCTCGGAGGATAGGCGTTTCGCAAACAACCAGCTCTGTCTGTGTCGATTTGCCATGTTTGACCGGTGGAACTGGCATCTGCTTTGCTTAAGATGAACGGATGGTTGTCAAGAAGTCAACCAGGGCTGATGCTTGGAATTCGCCAGATGCCTGGCCAACCAGAACGTCTTTTTTTTGCCAAAGCGATCTCATCGCTTCCTTAATATGTTCCCTGCCGCGAAAGATAGCCCCCCCCATGCGCAGCGTCGCTGCTCGAAAAGATAGATGGCGGAGTTGGCAGCCTAGGTTACTGAGCGAATGGGTCTCCAGAGAAAGTCATCCTGCTCTATGGCCATCCTGTCTTTTCAGCGCCTACAGGAAACAACTCGACCGCACTTGCGCTGGGATTGTCCGCAACTATCATGCACGCTATGTCCTGCATTGGCTGCGAAGCAACGAAGACCACTACTACGCACCTAGTCCCGACGCCGTTCGTCACCGGGACTAGAGCCGATCGCTGTGTGTATATAGTGGCGCCAGCAAGAGCGTCCGAGGCGAGGAGGCTGGGCCATTTGCTGGGCTCAGGTTCGTCTGCCGAGGAGTTCGTCTGGGACATGTGCGTCCATACGCGCCTGCAGGCATGAAGAGCAGTTGGATTTCGACGCTCATAGCGCATTTGCAGGCGAAGCCTATTGCTCTTTTGCGGCTAGACGCGGCCGAATGGTCGGCACTTAGCGCGTCGCGGAGAGGCATAGGCGAGTTCACGATCGCCATCCATCATCGCGCACTCGCTTCACTGAGGGCGCCGACGCTATGTTTGCTGGTCGCCGGCACGAAGAGTGGCGCCAAGATGATGGCCGGCGTAATTGGAAATCCGAGTGCGATCACGACAATTCAGTCGCGTGTGAAGCTCAAACGGGTATTTTCGATCGAGCCCTCGTCGCCGGACGGCCTCGTCGAGCTCCTCGACGATCCCACACATATTGCGGCGCTTCGAGCTAGGCTTGCGGAGCAGGAGCAACTTACCATGCTTTCAGCAAAGCTGAGCGGTCACATCGCCGAGAAGCTGGCAACGATCGAGAATAACTACGTCGCCTTCCGATCAATCTCGGCGTCGTTGAGCGTTCCACGTCGCGTGAGGGGAAACGATGCACTTCAAGAACAGAGCCTTAGGACGGCGCTCCGCTCGTTCGGGCTATCGTCCGAAGCGCCGGCGGAATTCGTTGAGCTTCTAGATGAAGATGAGACCGCGATCTCGCGAGTTGCCGTCGACGAAAATGACGATTCTGGAAAGTTTGACGCTTTCGAATCCAGCCGAGGCTCGCGCACGCATGCCATCGAAGACGGCTTCGTTGAGCATGACGCCCGGTGGGTAAGCGGCATGGATCTGGTGGGAAGCGATGCAACCGGCCGCGCGGTCTACCGCCGCGGCGACGAGCGCCTCGAAGTCATCACCGCGAACCGTCGTCCGCTTGAGCACGCGCTCGGAGTTGACCTCATTTACATTAACACCATCCAGCGCAACGTGGTGATGGTACAGCATAAGATGCTTGAGCCATCCGGAGGCGGCTGGGTCTATCGACCCGACGAGCAACTCGCGCAAGAGATTGCACGGATGGGCGCGTTCGGGCGACCAGGGCGTGGGGATGACACCGAGTATCGATTGCACTCGGGCGTGTTCTATCTGAAGTTCGTAAAGCGAAACGCGGCGATCCGGCAGGGGGGCGTCCTTCTGCCACTTGACCATTTCAAGTTGTTCGTTACGACCCCCGCGAGTCAAGGCCCGCGCGGCGGGTTGCGTATCGATTATGACGCACTTGGTGGACGTTACATGCGCGAACAGCCGTTCGTTGACCTGATCCGTGCAGGCTATATCGGGGCTTATGCGAACGACACGACGCAGTTGCAGACTATCGTGGAGGCGATACTGGCAAACGGCCGTGCGGTCGTCACCGCAATACAGTCTGCAGCAGCGCGGTCGTCGCCGGAGCATCAAGACCACTGGTGAGGCCAATTGCCGCCAAGGATCGCCCTGAACGACTAGGACACTGCCGCGCAATGCCGGCGATGCCGACGCCGCGATCGTCGCTGCAGGTATGGGGGGTGATAGATAACTGACCGCTTCAATCCGGATGTTCGCCGAGATGTACGCGAATCTAATTGTTCCCCGCGGCGTTTGGTTTGCCTTGGGTTATTGGAAGCTTTTCGAACTTTCTGCCTTGAGCCTTCAGCCGAATTGCGCGCGCTGATGAAGGAAATTGGCGGGTCTCGATCCGCAGTGTTGCGACTTTGATCGAAGCCCTTTTCTCGGCGTTCGAGTCGGAAGACCGCTACATCGCGAGACCCACTATCGAGGAAGCACTCTTCTGCTATCGGCGACGCTCAGTCTAAAGCGCAAAACGTCGCCGAAGATCGCACGGAATGATGGTGGACGCGCGGGTGGTCTCGATTGGCTACCCGCACCTGTTGAGGCGCCCGAGGTTGGACGTTCCGACTGCTTGGCTTCACTAAGCCCTGAGTTTGCGTTTGGCAGGACCCTTTTTGGCCGGCGTTGGTTGCGGTTTGCGTCCGAGCCCCGCAGCCTTCGCGAGCGTAGATCTTTGGGCCGCGTAGTTCGGTGCTACCATCGGGTAGTCTGGCTTCAATCCCCACTTTTCGCGGTATGCGTTCGGAGCCAGCCCATAGTGAACCGCAAGATGACGTTTCAGCGATTTGAATTTCTTCCCGTCTTCCAGGCAGATGATGTAGTCCGGCGTTACCGACCTTTTCGGATTGACGGCGGGTTCCTGCTGAGACGACTCGGGCACATTCGGCTGACCAAGGCCCGTAAGCGACGAATGGATCGACGCGATAAGGTCTGGCAATCCAGCGACGGGCAGGGGGTTTTGGCTGACGTAGGCAGAGACAATGTCTGCCGTCAGCCCGACCAGATCGGCCGTCGCGGCTTCGTTTTGATCACTCAAGTATTCGCTCCTGGTATGGGGTCAAATCCGCATCGCCCATTTTCCGTATATCGCAATTTTGAGCGATGCCGAGATAAATCTACCAGCCGCTTCTTTCCCCCGTCAGGCCAAGGCTCAGCTCAACGATCCTTAGAGCGTGAGTTCGTAAAGGTCCTAGTTCACCGTCACAATGAGTGCAGGCGGTTACCGTCTTCGCACTATGCTCGCCGGTTCCGTGTGCTTGCAGTCTGGAAACTGATTGCACCCACGAAACATCGATCCGTCCTTGCTGCGTCGCTCAACCAATTGGCCAACGTGGCAGGCCGGGCATTGGCTCAATTCCGCTCCCTCAATCGTCTCGAAGCGGACTTCATCGCCGGCGATCTCGCAAAGCTCTTGGATATAGCGGGACGGCTGACGGCGATTGGTGAGCATGTAGACCCCTCGGCTCGCGCGCGTTAGCGCCACGTAGAACAGGCGTCGTTCTTCGGCGTAGGCGAAGGTCTCGGGGCGGGGAATGACCAGGTTTAGCAGCTCATCGTCTTCGATGCGGCTTGGTACGCCGTAATTGCCCTCGCTGACATCGAGCAGGACCGTGTAGTCGGCCTCAAGGCCCTTGGCTCGGTGAAACGACAGCCCGGCCACCTCAATGTTTGCAAAGGACGGCGGCCGCCCCTCGAATGGATCGAGGACGTTGTAGCGCCACAAAACCAGAACCTTAAGCTTGTCGCGCTTTTCGTCGCGCCACCGGTCGGCGATCGCACCCAGAGCGGCATCAAGCCGTTGGAGCAGGCGCTGGCAGGCCGCCGCAAAGTCCGGCTTGTCGCGCTTATCCTCAATGGGAATGACACGGATCGATCGCGGGACGGCCGGTCGCGTTGAGCGGACGGACTTCTTGATCTGTTCAGGGTTGCGCTGGACGAACTTAGCGGCCGTTTCGGCAATGAGCTGGTTACAGCGATACGTCTGTTCAAGGCGCCCCTGCCAACTGGTCCCGAAGTTCGCTTCGAACCGTGTAAATATCGTAATGTCCGATCCGGCAAAGCGATAGATCGACTGCCAGTCGTCTCCGACCGCGAAGACCTTGCTGAACGCTTTCTGCTGTTTGAGCGCCTTGATGAGGTTAGCGCGCGGCTCGGAAATGTCTTGAAACTCATCCACGAGTATCAGCGAATAAGGGCTTCGATATCGGCCTGTCTCGACCAGTCGGACCGCATCCGCGATCATCGAATCGAAGTCGATCCGTTTCGTTTCCTCGAGCTTTCGGGAATATCCCTGAGTGATCGCCCAGACCACGCGAGCGAACAATTTGGCACGCTCCTTGTCGTGCAAGGTCTTGGCACGTTCGAGCAGCATGTCGAGCGTGAGGTGGCTGGCACGTATGTGCTTCAAGCAGGTAGATATCAGCTGATGATAGTGTTTGATAACGACCGGATCGAGCGCTTTGGTGATTTCAGTGTAGCTCCTGCGCTCGAAGGGTATTGAGCGACGCGCCAGTTCGGATTCTAGCGTGCTGAGTAGCGTCTCGTCGCTGGCCTGAGCGGAAGTGGTCTCGAAGAAATCGATTTCATTGCGGCGATATGCCTTTCGCTTGTTCTCGGCGTGCTCGGCGTAGTCCGCGAAGGGCGAGCTTCCGTCCGCATCGAGCGCGAAATGCTCATGCACAGTTTCAGTCTGCGGATAGTAGAAATCCGGGTGCAGATGGCGGACGCTGCCATCGTCTTCCTCCACCGCAATTTGCCGTTCGTATTCGAAGGCGACTGAATGCAGCCAAAGCCAGTTGGCGATCTTCTTCTCCTGCAACGACTTTACGATCACTGCGGACAAGGAACCGATCGTGGCATTACCCTTTCTAAGGGTGTCCGATACGTAGCGCCGGTAGTCAGCCTCCCCATCGAATACCTCTATCGGGATGTCCGCCTTGGGATGCACGACGAGAAGCTCGGCCCACATCCGGGCGAATTCCGGGTCGCCCTCGCTTAGATTCTGGATGATCGCCTCGATAACCCTTGTTTCGCCAGCGGGATGATCCACCCAGTTGGCGAGCTGGGCTGGCCGGCCCTCGATCTCCTCGATGATTCCGCGCCCAAGCGCATGAAACGTCGTGACGCGGCACTCCAGGGCGTCCTCCGGGACCTGCAGCTGCGCAGCGATCCTCGTCCTGAGTTCATCGGCTGCGCTCTTGTTATAGGCTAGGAGCAGGATCTCGTCGGGCCGATAGAGTTGCTTCTCCAGCACGTAGGCAACCTTGCCGACCATCGTCGCGGACTTGCCGGAGCCTGCCGAGGCGACCAGCAGGTTGTTGTCCTCCAGGCGGATACAGGCCTCGCGCTGCTGGTGGGAAAACGAGCGCCGATCGAGATCGTCGAAGAACGGCTGAAACCTCATCAATTCCGAGCGGACGAAAGCCTCGTTGTAGGCATGGCGGACGCCTGGGTCGGTTATCATCGCGAACGAGGCCGGAAGGGAGGCCTTCAGTCCTGCTGGCATCATGTCTGGGTTTAAAAGCGGGTGAGAGAGGGCGGCCGCAGCGGCGCCAGGGACTTCGGCAACAGCCCTGCCCAGATCGCCCTGTGCAAGATACTGTCTGTTGCCTTCGGTAAGCTCGCGAAGTCTGTCGTTGACCTCGAGCAGGCGCCCCTTCTCGGTGGCGATCAGCCCGAAAAGGTGAGTGTTAATGAAGGCATGAAGGTCCGCGGCCAGCTGTGTGGCCGCGTCACCCGATAGTGCCGATAGCAAATCTGTTCTGCCACGAGCGCGGATCTCAACAGTATGCCACAAGAGGGCCCTGCTGGTGGAAATTGACACGATTTCGAGGCAGCTAAGCTGCACTTCGCCATCTTGAGCGAGCCGAAAGTATCCCGAAGTTTTCGGGTCTAGGGTCAGTTTCCATTTTCCCCCTGGAAACATCCGCGCAAAGAAACCAGGCCGGTAGGTGCGCGAGCGGCCAGGTAGCAATTTGGTCAAAGCCACGTTCAATACGCCCGCAAAATAGGAGGTCTTCGAGGGCGAATATCAGCAACAGATTGAAATGTTCCAAATCATCGTCGTCGGACATTGATCGGGCCGCGATGTAGGCATGGCTCTTTTCGTCGCCCGTCACGGGAAACAACGCGAGAGCGTCCGCGCGTCAACGATTTCATTAGATGGTTGCGGCGAGTTACGCCCTGCCGGGCTTTCCTTTTACGTCCTACCGCGCCAATGATGCGAATCTGGAGTGGGGGAGAGTAGATGGCGATCGTTCGGCGAAGCTTCGATGCCATTCGAAGCAGGCTCACCGGCATCGGGTTCCTTAGTATTAGCGCGAGCTGGAATCCGCCAGTCGCGCAACGGACGGTGATCTTGCGGCTGTTCAATTTCTTAGAGAATCGGCGTGTGCTCTTCGTGCCGATGCATTTCGAGGTTCCGGACCAAGTTGATCAGTCGATGATTCAGATTCGCAATGAGCTTACGCAAATCTTGAACGACCTTCCCGAGAACTCATCAGCTGCACGGCGCGTCCGGCATTTGCGCACAGCCTCTCGGCATTTTCTGGAGGATGCCCTGCCGGACTACCGAAACATCGCCTATCGGCTGCGCGACGACGTTGATCATGGATCACCCGCCCGGTGGCATGATCATGGCGAGCGCCCGCTGACGCCCGGCTATTTCGTCGCGTTGGGGGAGTTACGGGCAATCTTTGGATTGCAGCTTTCGGCGCTCGCCGCCGAATTCGAGATAGACGTGGAGGAAGACCTTGCGTCGACCTTCCCCGTAGCTGTCGAGCGCCATGATTGAATCTGTAGCGCTAACAAAGCTGACGCAATACTGGCATGTGCGTTCGGATAAACGTCGAGCTGGGGGGCTACGTGACCGAACGTAGGGGTAAGGATTCAACCGGCGAGTGGCCAACTATTACCGAAAAGCATTGGTATGTGCTGTCTATCGTCAGTGCGACGTTCACGGCCGTGGCTATCGTAGCCGCCTTTCTCTTCATTTTCGGTAACGGCTTCGATGGGGAGCATGATACCCGCTTGGCCCAAGCGCTCGCCCCCTTCGGTGTTGCACTGTTCGCGTTGGTAACTTTTTGCACGGTTAGCTGGCGAGGCTCCATTAGCGTTAGGCAGGCCAATCAAGCTGAGAACGAAGGGCGCGCAAAACTGCTTCAGGAGGGAGCTAAACTTTTGAGCGAGCCAAGCAAACCATCCCATGTGTCTGCCGGTGTCGCCACCCTAAGTGTGCTCATTCATAGCGGGCAAGCGGACTATGCGCGAAGCGCAATGAACCTGCTCGCTGATTTTGTCGAAGATCATATGCGTAACTATCACGGCAACCGGCATCGAGAAGAGATTTCCGGTGTCATGCGATCGGGAGACGAAGCGGGTTTTAACACTGGTCGAAGCATCACCTTTTACGTTGTAGAACCAGAAGAGGATTATCATTACGACGATGATCCTGTATACTGGCACTACATTCCAGGGTTCGCCTCTGTAAAATATTTTGGAGGAGAATTTCCGTTCGATGACGAATATGAAATTGACAGCCTAAAGAATGCGTCATTTAACGGCGTAACAGTAGCGCGATGGAAGTACGTAAAAGTCGATGGTCGATTTGATAAGTCGATGTTCAAGAACTGCGGTATCGCCCGTGTCGACTCGATTGATTCACTAAATCATCATGCGAACTATAAATATGCTTTTGAGAGATGTGATTTTTCGAATTGCATATTCTCTGATGAGAAAATACTCGCGGTGGATTTTCGAGAGGGCGAAAATTACTTTTGGGCTGATGCCCCTCCTACACTCGCTGGCGGAACTGCGGCAATCGACTGGGCTGCGTTACTAAATCGGAGAGAATGACTGAACCTCATAAATCAATAACCTCCCTTTTGGGCCTTTCAGCTTCAGGTCCTGAGGCTTTGGCGGTTGTCCGCTTCGAACCAGTCGCCGCTTGGCTATCGAGGGATTCTACATGCTCTGTGACAATTTGGGGCTGATACGCTACCACGTCAGAACACAGGGGTTGTTGTGGCTTCGTTTTCCCAAGAACAGCTGCAGGCAATTGCGGATGCACTCGCGGATACGTCGGAGGGATTGAGAGGCCCCGAAATTGGTCACCTTCTGACGAGTTGTCGTATCAAGGATACCGATCCCGCCATCACGAAAAGACATCGCCTCTACAACGCCTTCGCGCATGAGCAGAATACGCGCCGCGATCGCACTCGCATCATTGGGTTCATCCGGAAGGCCATGAAGCCGGCGCGGTTTGTCAGCGAGCCTGAACGCTTCGAACCAATGCGTGCGAATCTCAACCGGGCGCTCGCGTTCACGGGGCTTTCGGTCGCCGCTTCTGGCGAGCTATCGAAGGCAGAAAAAGTCGAGACGCTCGGGCAGGCAGAGCGGCGGGCGCGAGAGCTGCGCGAAGACCTCGCTTCACGAGGCGTGCATCCGGACGTAATGAAGTTCTGTCGGCAAGAACTGCTGCAGGACAACTATTTCCACGCCGTGCTCGAAGCGGTGAAAAGCATCGCCGCCAAGGTGCGAACTCGCACCGGGCTCGATGACGACGGCGCCGTGCTCGTCGATAGGGCGTTCTCGGGGACACCTCCGATGCTGGCAATCAATGCCCTCGCTACCAAAAGCGAGGCAGGACGAGCAGAAGGGCTTCGGCAATCTCCTGAAAGGGACGTTCGGGATGTTCCGCAATCCCATGGCACATGAGGCGCGAATAAACTGGGCGATGTCAAAGGAAGACGCCGAAGACTTGCTGTCGCTTGTTTCGTTGATTCACCGTCGCCTGGACGCTGCCAGCATGCCTCCGCGGAGCTGATAGAAGGCGGTTGGCCTCCCTCTATTCGCCTAAAGCCGGACGCCGCTTTCGAAGTTCGCGCCACGCGCGGTCTTCTCTTCGCAGGAGTGACTGTTTATGCCTTGCACGCACGTTCTTAACCGCGTGTCCGACCTTGGCGATGTCGGCACGCAGCCGATCTGGTGAAGCGCCCAATGTCTCAGCTATAGATTCCGCCGTGGTGTTTTCCCGCATGAATTCGCGAGAAACCACTGCCATCTCGGGACCAACGGGGAATATGCTGCGGTGGATATCTATGTGGTTACCCACGATTTCCAACTGGAAGGGGTTGTCCAAAGCCCGGATGAAACGATCCGGCGTCGGCTGATCCCCGTGCCATAAATCGTAGAGAGCGGATCGATGCAGCAGAGTCACATCATCGGTGACGTGGTGCGCCGTCTTTGCGTGCACATACCTGTCCTGGAAGAACCTGGTAACAGCAGACCAGTCCGTGAAGTAGACGCCATCTTGCAACCCTGGCAAAGAGAACGGCAGCGAATTCAGGATGCAAGGGATGACCTCCTTGTTTGCAGCGTCCGGGCCAAATTCCTCGGTTAGGATATCCGGATGTTGCCGAAGCGCGCCCGCCAGGCGCTGGAGTTGGCGCGCGTTAGAGCGGTTTTCAAGCGCGAAGTAATATGCCTGTACCGGGTTTCGGCCCGAGAGACTGCGATTCTTACACTCAAACAGAAAAATACGGTCGCCCCAGACAAGGATGGCATCGAATTCATATACCTCTCCCTGGCGTTTGACCTTAAAGCCCCGGCAATCCATTCCGCGATCAATGAAAAACTTGCGTACGCTGGTCTCGAAAGCGGCTCCCTTGCGTGACAGCTGCTCACGCAGTCTGGAGAGGTTTGAGAGGACGACGCTGACGATATGGGTGGCGAGAACGGCCGGAGCGAACAGAAGAAGCTTCCCGCTCGAGGTCCTTACCAGCGGGCAGTCATACATGTCACGGCTAGTCCGTCCCAAGGACACATGCCCGAGAAAGATTCGCGTCGCCTCCGCAGAGAGCCCTACTTGCTGCAATCTGGCCGACAGTTCGGCCTCTTCGATGAGGATTACGCCAGCAGCGCTACTTTCGAAGCGCTCCTCCGCTAGGCCTTTCAAGAATGCGTAGCCACGCAGCCATTCGATCAAGCGGAGTTTGCCGGGCCGAGCAAGATCCTCGACCACCGCGTAGCCTAGTATTGCGGACAACGATACGGCCGAATGAGCCTCCTCGGCCGACACGTAAGCATCGGGAAGCAGAGGAGCAGGGCCAGCGATGCCGCGTAGTCCCTGACGCATTCGCGTTTCAAAGGACATCTCCAGGAATGTCTGCACCAGACGGTCCTGGAGCCGTTCGTTGGCGATGAAATCCCACAGCCACGTTTCCGTCGGGCCTGTGTCGATTACGAGCTGGATATTGTCGGGCAGCCCCTTTGGACGGGCCTCGCCCGTCAGTTCGGTCCACTCCGTCTCTAGAAATCTGTGGTGTTCCTCAGTGCGTTCCCACCGACCCCAACAGATACCGAGGATTTCGGTGGAGCCCGCCTTGTAGATACTTTCCTCATCCGCAGGTTCGAAATCTGGCACGACGAGCAGGCCGTTCTTGTCGAACCAATCGTTGGTATGCCCTTCCATCAAGAGGGTGCTGGTCAGAGTCCTGACGATCGCGTCGGTGGCCGCATCAGGCGAAAAGTCGTTGCCATCGTCGTCCTTCAGGACAACGCCTGCCATGGCCTCAAGCGTTTCTCCCTTGCGTATGGCCGCAGCGACGCGCTTATTTACGTCCTTATACTGAGCGTTTGCGCGCTGAAGATAAGCGGCTACCCGTACGTCAGGCAGCAACTTCGATATCTCAGCGCGAGAAAGCAATGTTAGAATGGCGCGGTAGCCATTCTCGATCGTTCGAAACGTCGTGCGGACGCCCTCAAAGCTAGACAGCGCGCCGTCTCCCAAGCGTTCCCTGAGGTATCCGGCCAGTCCGTCGAGCAGACCGTCTCGTAGCTTCTCGCGCTTCGGGTCTGGATGCCTGAGAACTAACCGCCCGCATCGCTTTACGTGGCCCAGCAGTTCGTCGGCGAGCGCTTCATCGAGCTCGATCGCGTCTAGGTGAGCTTTAAGTTTTTGCCACGACAAGTCGTCGAGGGCGTCTTTGATCTCGCCTTCACTAAGTTGCTTTTCCATGTGACTTATCTGCGGCTTGAATGCGCCGGAGTCCTTTTCAACCAAATGGCTGCAATCTCTGAGCGCAGATCTGGTGCTTTCGCAAGGGCACGTGCAACATTCAGTTGAGAACTCTACACGGCTCACCGTGAAAATTATGGTTTAGCTACTGAATGAGCCGATTAGAGTGCCAGCTGGCTCTTGGGAATCTGTCATGATCATCGACCAGAAGCATCCCATCTCTTGGTCCCTCGTCGAGCGCGGCGCAGACGGCCGGAAAGTGATGACGGATCCCGCAATCACAAAACCATTCCTCTATCACATGCTGGAATGGCGTTACGCCAAGCTGATTTTCGAAACAAACAAACTGCGGCTCTCGCCCGTTCGATGTTGGCAGGACCCCTATGAGCGGTGGTGGTGCGATCGTCTGTTCAATCGCCCCGGTCCGTTGTCGGGATTTCAATCGTACGGCTCGTGTTGGACCACAGGTGCACATGACGAACCGCGTTGGCGAATGGCAGGCTTTGGTCCCGACAAGGAAACTCCTGTTGTGCGAATCCGCTGTCGTGTGGACGCGATGGTGAACGCGGCAAAAGGCCTCCTCGAGAACAGCGCCGGCTCCGCTTTTCTAGGCCGCGCCCAGTATCGTGGCGAGAGAACTCTTGTTCGTCTGGCTCAGTCGATCGCAGAAGGATCGAAGAAAGAAGTTACCCGGATGGCCGCGACCATGCTCTTGCACAAGCGGCGGGCCTTCAAGTTCGAAGACGAAGTGAGACTCCTTTGGTTGGACAAGCAGGCATTGAGAGAGGGTGTCTATGTCGACATCGAGGCGAAGACGTTCATCAATCAAGTGATGATTACACCTCATGCAAGCCCCGCTGAAACGGCGAACATCAAACGGGAGATGAAGCTCTTTGGCGTATCTTGCCTCGCGTCTGGCGTGTTGAAGTCGCCGCGTTAGGTCGGTCTGCGAATTCTTGTTGTCTCACGAGCGTTTCAGCGACTTGCTAATGCCATGGCGGCCCGTTGGCTAAGCCAGTGGCGCCGCAGCTCTTGAATGGCCGTCTGCATCATCGCTACTGTCGGGGCAGCAGCGAATTTTCATCGAAGCAGTGCCTATGCCCCAAGATTTATTGCCTCGAATTTTTCAGGCCGACCTTCACCGTTTCTACACGCGCGTCGTGCTGCCTGCGCTGGACAACCTGCCACTCCATACCGGCGTAAAGATCAGTGGGCCTGCGGCATCTACGGCGGAGTTTCTCGATCACGCCCATATGCACACGTCGAACATGCTTGCTTTCGAAGCGCGGCGCAGCTTCGCGCTCACGCTGGACGGGCTCTTTGAGCGCCAGCTCCGGATTTGGGCGAGGATACATGTCCCGGAAGATCGGCGTGCCGGTATTGCCACCGTGGAAATCAATAAACTTGTCCGAGGGACCGGTTTGCGTCATGGCCTTGACCTGGAAACAGGGCAAGTAAGGGCGACAATCGAGGAATTGCACCTGCTGGGAAACGCCGTGCGGCATGGCGACGGAGGTTCTCTGACCAAGTTGCGTGACCGTGCTCCTCACCTTTGGCGTTATGCGGACAACACCGTCGCTGCAAAGTCGGAAGAGCATGCCATTCTCAGCGAAGGCATCCAGCTGTCTGACCGCGACTTCGCGCGCTACGTGCGTGCTGTAACGCGGTTTTGGGGATTGGCTGACCGGGAGCCAGGCGCCGTGGTCGACGTGCCGTATTGAAGGTGGGCGTTGAAAGTTAGGTGGTCGCCGCTTGCGCAAACCGCGCCGCGAGCTGGCCGGGTATCGCTTCATAGCTTCCGGCCTTTTCGACATGTCGAGCGAGGGCGGCAAACGTTTCCGATTTCTGCCGGGCAAGCCTGCAGGCTTCATAGGTTCGCTTGTCGACGTAGGTCACATCGGCATAGGCGGCGAGGCAGGCTAGATAGCGGTCTGTCAGTTCACTGCCGTCCCATTCATGCGTGTCAGGGTGAAAGCGTCGAATGGCATTGTAGATGATGCCCGAGGGCAATTGGTCCTCCCTTACCCGCGCAATGAGCTCCGGCCAGGGTAGGTTCAACTGCACGTTCAGCACTTCCAGCTTCCTGCGGAAAACTGCCATATCGCCAAGGTCGGCGAGGGTTGTTTCGGGGTCGATATCTGACAGATCAAATCCCCAGGCTTGCAGAATCCGAATCCCCGGGTTGTCGGGGCGGACAATTTCCGCACCGATGCGCATGACGTCTTTGATAAAAGCGCGCGATGTATCGTCCGCGTCGGGAATGCGCTTGTCGCCGCGCTGCCGAATATCTGCAGCAAGGCGGACATGGAGGCGCTGAAACTGCTGCAACATGTCATTCGGCGCGCGTATCCGATCCTTCAGAAGGTCCATGATCTTGGCATCGGCGTTGCCGGCGAAGTCGGATTTGGAAATCGCCACCACTTCACGGGTGCGTTCTTCGCTGTGAATAAAACTTTCACGCAGGGCCGTCCAGTTTTCTAGAAACGGCCGGACAAGGTCAGCACCGCTGGTGAGACGAAACATGGCTTTCGCCGCTTCTTCGCGCACCACTGCGGCGCCCGCAGCCGGATATTGGAATGCGGCAGCAATCTCGAAAGATTGCAGGCTGGCGGCCGAGCCGACAATGTCTTCTTTCTGGAAGGAGGCGATAGAGGCGACCAAGGGCAGCGATTGAAGGTATGCGACACGCTGCGCGGCTACTTCCTCACTTCGGTGCGAAAACAGTTCCTGAAAATGATGCCAGGAGAGCAGCAAAACACTACCGGTTTCCATAAAAGCCTGATCGAAGGCCTCGGCCCGTCTTACGCGCTCGCCGTCCTTACCAGCCTTGTCCCCGGCGATAGCGCCGAGATGGGAAGAATCCAAGGCAACGAACTTCGGGAGAAGAAACTTACGGCCAAGTGTTTCCAGTTTGGGTTCCCACCAAATGCTACCGCCATCGTAAGCCGGCCAAATGCGCTGGGAAGTAGTAACTCATAGCAAATTGAAGCGGTTAGCGGAAAGTTTTCGTCAGGAAGTATTTGGCCCAGCTATGATTGCGAATCAGAATCACACAAATCTCCAATCACGCCATCATGACGAGTTGATAGGCCCTTGAGCAAGCCCGCGAAAAAGAAAGCCGTGACGACCAATCTGGTCAGACCGAGCCGTGACGGCGACCAGTTTCACTACCTGTGGGCCGCGCGCCGCTGCCTTCATCTTCTTCCACCGCGGTCGGACCTCAAGTCGGTAACTGTCGAGGGCGCATCCCCGTCAGACAAGACCCCAAAGGGACCAATTACAGCCGGAGAGGAAGTGATCGATCTCGCCGAGTATTTCGGGGACCGTGATTTTGCTAGGGCAAGTCTTGTTCGCTATATCCAGCTCAAACATTCGACCGAGGCTCCAAATAAGCCATGGCCGGCAAGCGGGCTTGAAAACACGATCGCCGGCTTTGCCAAATGGTACAAAGCCATTCTTGCAGCTTCGGTAAAGATCGGCAGACACCCAACCCTCGAGTTTCTTTTCGTATCGAACCGGCCAATCAGCCAGGCGGTGACGGAAGCGGTCGAGAACGCCGCGAAAGGACTTGTGGTCAAGCCAGCAGATTTGAAGAAGCTGGAAACATATACCGGGCTGAAGGGGGCTAAGCTCGCCGACTTCTGCAAATTGCTGAAGCTTGAAGGCAGACACGATGCACTGTGGGATCAGCGAAACATCCTTTTCCAGGACGTCAGCCAGTATTTGCCAGATGCCGATGTCGATGCACCGACGCAATTGAAGGAACTGGTGAATCGCAAGGCGCTTTCCGACGCAGCATCCAATCCCAGCATTGAACGGATGGATGTGTTGCGGGCCCTGAAGGCGGACGAGAGTCGGCTTTATCCTGCGCCCTGTCTTATCGAGCAATTGAGCGACGTCGTCCCACGCAAGCAAGAAGGGGACCTGATCAAGGCTATTGTCCGTGCCGGAAACAGGCCGGTGGTGGTTCATGCCGAGGGAGGGATTGGCAAGTCGATCTTCGCTACCCGCATTCATCTCGGGCTGCCGCCTGGCTCTGAGAGCGTTCTCTATGATTGCTTTGGAAACGGCCAGTATCGCAGCGCAACCGGGTACCGTCATCGCCATAAGGATGCGCTCGTCCAGATCGTCAACGAGCTCGCCGGCAAGACCTTATGTCACTTGCTGATTCCGACCTCGCACGCGGGATCTGTCGACTATCTTAAAAAATTTATCTTTCGGCTCGAACAAGCCGTTAGCCTTCTTCGCGCCAAGAACCCGCGAGCCTTGCTGTGCATTATCATCGATGCTGCGGACAATGCGCAGATGGCGGCGGAGGAAATTGGCGAGGCGCGGGCATTCATCCGTGATTTGCTAAGAGAACAGATACCGGACGGCGTGCGTATCGTTGCGCTCTGCAGGTCGCATCGCCAGGACAAACTGGACCCACCGCCAAGCGCGTTGTCGCTTGAGCTGGAATCCTTCGGACGGGATGAGACCGCCGCACATCTGCGCCACGCTTTTCCGGACGCCAGTGAACAGGACATCGATGAATTTCATCGCCTCAGCTCGAAAAACCCGCGTGTCCAGGCGCTTGCCATTTCAGGTGGCGGGACCTTGGCAGAAATTCTGCGTGAGCTAGGCCCCAATCCGACGACGGTCGAAAAGGCGATTGGCAACCTGCTGGCTGCCGCGATAGCCAGGATGCGTGATGAAGCCGGCGCGGTGGGGAAGACGCAGATTGACAGCATATGCGCGGGTCTTGCGGCCCTGCGGCCTCTTGTTCCCATTGCCGTTTTGTCTTCAATGTCCGGCGTTCCAGCCTCCGCCATCAAGAGCTTTGCATACGATCTTCGGCGACCGCTTATTGTTACGGGCGAGACCATCCAGTTTTTTGATGAACCATCCGAAAGCTGGTTCCGGGAACGATTTAAGCCCACGGCCGCCGATCTCGGCGCGTTCATCGCCAGCATCAAGCCGCTTTCTTCTGGTAGCGCCTATGTTGCAGCGGCACTGCCGCAACTTATGCTGGAGGCGGGACAGTTTGAAGAGTTGGTGGCGCTCGCGCTCTCTTCGGAAGCGTTGCCGGAGCTCAACCCGCTCGACCGGCGTGATGTCGAGCTTCAGCGCCTGCAATTTGCACTGAAAGCGAGCCTTCGCGCCAAGCGCTATCTCGATGCTGCCAAACTTGCCTTAAAGGCCGGCGGCGAGACCGCAGGTGATGAGCGCCAACGGGCACTTCTCCAAGGAAACACGGATCTGGTTTCGGCGCTCATGGAAGCCGGCCGCGCTCAAGAACTCGTTTCGCGTAAAATTTTTGGATCGAGTTGGGTCGGCTCGCACAATGCTTATGAAGCGGCGCTGATGTCCGGCTATACCGAGCTGCAGGGCGATGCGCGCAGCCGATTACGCATGGCCACGGAGTGGATGCGCAACTGGTCGCGGCTTTCCAACAAGGAACGCGGCCGCGAAACGATGACCGACAAAGATATCGGTGAAATGGCCATCGCATACTTCAACATCCACGGCGCACGCGCATGCGCCAACAGCCTAATGGGGTGGACGCCGCCGTCGGTTCCTTTCAACGTCGGCCGGTACCTTGCGCATCGGTTCGTCGATCACAGCCGCTACAAAGACCTTGACGACCTTTCGCTTGCCGCAGGCGATAACGTCTATCTCCTGCTGGCTATTGTCGTGGAATTGCGTGAGGTCGATCGCACGCCCCCAAAAGAGGCTCTTGCAAAGTGCCTCAAGCAATTGTGCAAGCCATCCGTCACATTCGACGCGGGCGACAACTGGAACGCTCACGACCGTCCGTTGATGGCGGTGACCGCGTTGGTCGAGGCATGCCATCGCCTGTCTGTCGGCACGACGACGGTACTTGCAAGGCTTTTGTCACGCTATCTGCCCAAGGAGCCCCCACGGGGAGTAGGCACCCGTTTCAATGATGGGCGCGCACCGATCATTCGCGCTTACGCCGTGCACGCGGCATTGCTCGGAAAGACCCTGAATTTGCTTGATCTAGCGCATGCCGAGCTTCGTGCCGAGATTGAGAAGGAAAACAACTATTCCCAGTCGCAAGAAGCCCAGGAGTTCCAAGAAGACGTCGGGGCCTTGTTGCCGTGGCATACGCTTTGGGCGGAACGGCTGGTAAAAAGGGCCGGCAAGGTAGGGCTGGCGAGCGCCATTTCGCGATCAATCACGGAATCCGCTTCTGCCGCGCGGATCAACCACCGCGAAGAGTGGCGTACCGCCGATCAGGTTGCCCACCTCTGGTTGGCCATCCTTGTGCGCGCCAAAGCGACCGACAGCACATCCATTCAGAGGCTTGTTGACTGGACCGCAGGGCTAAAGAGGCCCCTTTATACTCCGACGCTCGCAGCGCTTGCGCGTTCCATGGCGCGTTCTGCGGGGCTATCAGCCAATGCGCTTCAATACGCGGCGCAAGCATTTCAACGGACAAAGGATGAGCGCGACCACGCCGATACAAAAGCCGAAATGTATGTAACCTTGGCAAGATCGGTGCTCGCCACAAGCCGGTCGGAAGCCGAGGCCTATTTCAACCAGGCCGTTGAGGTTGCCAGCAAGGTTGGCAACGAAAATGTGGACCGCTGGGCAGCGCTTTTGGATTTGGCCGAAGCTGCCGCCGATCAGGCGCAACCTGCGCCTGAAATGGCATACAACCTCGCGCGCTGCGCCGAAGTGACCTACGACTATGTTGCACGGGACAAGCATTTCGACTGGCATCGGACAGTTGAGGCCATCGCAGCTCTCTGCCCTGTATCATCCTTCGCCATATTAAGCCGGTGGCGCGACCGTGCCTTTGGCCGGCCCGGCAGGGTTTTGGCGGCAGCCGTTGAGTTCCTTGTTGAACGGAAAATGCTGGATGCGCGAAAGGCGCTGCCCCTGATCGGATTCCGTGCGGAATGGAATGAGGCAGATGTACTCGCTTCCGCGCTCGATGCCTGTGGGACGAAGGCCGAGAAACAGTCGGTTGCGGATCTCGGCTACCACTACATCAAGATGCAAGGACACACCGTTGCGACGTGGCGCAAGGTTCGAGACCTGTTCGCCAAGCACCGTATTGCCGCGCCTGATTTGCAAACGCGCCTTGACCAGCACGAGCGCGATGAGAGGAAGGAGGATGCGGACAATGAAGAGAGCGGCAACGGGCGCCCGTCGACACGCTGGAAAGAAGATGCCAAAAAGGATTGGCGCGCGATTTTCCGGGGCGTCAATCCGGTCGTGGCAAACGAACTCTCAAAAGCCCAGCAGCGATTCCGCAAATCCGAACCGCCATTCTATCAAGATCAATTTTTTCAGCAGGCCATTGCACGCATTCCTGCGGGGAAAGAAGCGGAATTTGTTATAGCTTTGGCCGAGGCGCCAGAATTTGACCTTTACCACGTCCGGAGCTTCCTCGAGACGTTTCCGGCCGCGTGGAAAACGAGGCTTTCCATCCAGGCAGCCCTAGCTGCCGCCTTACGCAGCTTCGGCCGCCGCTATTGCCTGGATGTGACTCGCGGCCGCCACTACGAAGTGCTGCCGTTCAAGACCGCCTGTGAATTGGCCGGCGTTCTTGAGGGCGATGTCATTGAAGTCGTTCTGACGGGTATCGGTGAGGTTACTGAGATTTTAGATGTCGGCCGGCTGTTTACGCTGGTGGGCCTGCTTGCCGGCAAGGTAACCCGAAGCGAAGCATCCGACGCGCTTGGCTTCGGTCTGAAACTTTTCGATGCAGTCCTTAAAGATACCGACGGCGACGGGCCGTGGTCTGCCGCGCTCGCGCCTGGAGGGGATATCGATAGCGCGGTTGCGGGGTATGTCTTTGGCGCGCTGGCCTCACCCCGCGCCACACGGCGCTGGGAGGCCGCGCACGCCGTTCATGCGTTCTGCGAGCTTCGGCATCGCCCGGTCATTTCGGCGTTGGTTGCGTATGTTCGCGGCAATGTGGGCGGCGCGTTTGCCGATGCCGGGCTGTTTTTCTACAACCTGCATGCACGTCAGTGGTTTCTGATTGCTCTTGCACGGGCAGCCAGGAATTGCCCCGATATTGTCGCCGCTCATTCTGATTTCATCTTCCAAAATATGCGCCCGCCAGAGGCTCACGTTGTCATTCGTGAGTTGGCGAAACGTGCAGCGCTTGCGCTGATCGATGCTGGATTGCTTGATCCAGAATTACGCGCACAAATCTTGGCCGTGAACGTATCGCCGTTCCCGGCGATCGAAGCACGCTCTTATGAGCGCGGAAGCGCACGTTCGTCGCCGAGCACGTATGACGAAGACCGTTTCTATTTTGACTATGACATGGAGTCGTATTGGTTCCCGCCACTGGCGAAGTGCTTCGGCCTTTTGAGCAGCGATATTCAGCGACGGGTGGCAGCCGTCGTTACGGACGACTGGCAGTATCTCGGCCGGTTGCATTGGCAAGAGGATGCGCGAAGCCGCCGGAAGATGTTCGACTACGAAGACACACGGCATTCAAATAGCTCATACCCAAGTGTTGACGACCTCCGTTTCTATCTGGGCTCCCACGCTACGATGATCGTGGCTGGGCAGCTTCTGGACACTGCGCCAACCTACCGTAGCCCCGACACGACCGAGGACGACTTTTCAGAATGGTTCCGATCATACCATGACCTGTCCCGCACGGACGGCTATTGGCTTGCCGACCGGCGAGACCCTATCCCGCTTGATGTTCTTTCCTGGAAAAATGACATCAAAGACGCCGATTGGCCTTCATCTGTTCGCCGCGAAGATATAGACCGCGTGTTCTCTCCGTCGCCAGAGGTGGTGACCCCTTGGGGTTACTGGAACGCCTCGTCAGGCAGACAACAGGAAGAGTGCACGATCCGAAGCGCCCTTGTTTCGCGTGAAAGGTCGTCGGCATTGCTCCGTGCTTTGCACAGTGCCGATGATCCAAACGACTACGCGATCCCTGAAGCCATGAGTGATCGGCAGATTGATTCCGGGTCGTTCCAGTTGAAGGGCTGGATAATTGATCGCACGCGCGAAAGGGGGATTGATGACAAAGATCCTTGGGCAGGGGAAATTCGCTACCCCGCGCCGCGACCGTCAGATGACGTTATCGATGTCATGGACCTGGTAGCCGACCGCGAAGGCCGGCACTGGCGGCTGGACGCGAAGGAACCGGCCTCCATGGTGATCGAAACCTGGGGGATGTTTCACGAAAGGGACGATCACACCAGCGACAACAGAGGCAGTCGGGTCCAGGCGTCGTTACCATTCATCCGGCAGCTGTTGCGCAAGCTCGATATGGACATGATCGTTAAAGTGGAAATCGAGCGGCGGCGCAGCTACTCTCGATACGAAAGCCGAGATGACGATGACAACAAGAAAGTCCCGCCCACGGTCCAACTCTTCCTCATCAAATCCGACGGAAGTGTCGAAACATGCTGACGCGATCTTGGCCCTTGGCAAAAAGCTCATCGCCGAACTGAAGCTCGCCGACACCAATGATACGCTGTCGCGCTGGATGGTCCATTACCTTGCGGAGCAAATCAAAAATGCCGAACAGAAAGCTGCGAAGGATCACCCGCAGCGCGTCATAGCGTGCCGCGATGCGATCCTCGCCCTTTGGCAACACAGACACGAGTTGCCAAGCGGCAGCCGCCCGTTTCAGGAACTCGAACCGATAATAAGAACGCTGGCGTCGCTTGATTCTGAGGCAGGGCCATATCGCTATTTCGCGCCTCCGTTGCCACCCGAGAGTGCGCGCAAAGAAAGCAAGGCATCGCAACAATGGCTGCAATTGGCGGAGCGCCTCGACTATTCTGCGCGCATCCTCATCAGGCAATGCCTGGCGAACGCAGCGGATAACGCAATTGATAAATCAAAGGTATGGGTCGTGCTTGCCCAGAAGGCCGGCCTTGAGCAGATTGAATTGCCGATTTTGCGCATCATCATTGCGGACGGCGACCTTGCCGACGCAACCGATCCCGACGAAGAGCAGCGGAAGCTTCTGAAGGATCGCGCGGACAAGCTACGCGGATTTGTGGAACTCGCAACGACGGTTATCGAGGAATACGACAGTCAACTCAACGGAAAGCCGGGCGCAAAAGCCAAAAAACCCAAAGCCCTTAAGGCGCCTGCTGTTTCCCGTTTGGCCAAGCCTGCACAGTTGATCGTTGAAGAGCGTCGGTCTCGCCGCAAGAGGGCAGTGAAGAAGCTTTAAGCCCTCGATAAACCACCTGACGATTTGTGGGGTCATCCCAAAGCTTGTCTTGCAGACTTGCGATCCTGTCAACTTGGAGGAATCCGATGTCTGATCCTTATGATGACGGGAGAGAGCTTGCCCGGCTTTTTGGCCGTTTTGAGCATGCTCTTAAGCGCACGGGATTCTTGAAGAACAGGTCCGACGCTCAAGCTGATTGGGATGCTTTCGCCAAGGCGCTTGGCCCGACGTTCTTTGCTGACGTCGTGAACGCGGGAGTTGCCGCAACGCTTGTCGGTGACCCGCCACGAAAGTTGATGAGTGAGGGCCTGACATGGCAGCCGGAGCACCCCACGCCCCTTGCCAATGTCCACCAGCTCATCGTGCAGGGAGTTTGCCGCGTAAGAAACAGCTACGTTCATGGCGAAAAGTTTCAGGGTGGATCAGAGACCTGGGCAAGAGACGCAACCCTCGTGGGCGAGGCTCTGGCGGTATTGCGTGAGGCGCAGGGACGTGTGCCCGCTGTATCCGCGCTTCTCGCGTAGCGCGGCCAGAAGTTGACGCGAGGCGGCCTCGGAACTGGCCGACATGGGTCATCCTGCTGCACAGGACCGGGCTCTAGGCGCACGCGCCCGAAGCCCCTGCTTCGCTAGAGCTACGCAGGGTCTTCGCCCTTCGGGTGACGATCCCTTGCCCAAGATGGGGGGCGACAGGGCTCCGCCCTCACGACCCCCAGCAACAACAAAATCGCCATCCCCCAATTCTCACTCCCTCGGCTCCGCCTCAGTCGCTGCGAACCGGGTGGTTCCCCCTGACGATTTTCTTGTTGCTCCCCCTAACCCGGTCTCGCCGACGGGCAGGGGTTCAGACGGAGCTGAACCCCAAACCAAAAGAGACCGCCATGAAAACCGACCTTTATCAACAGATCACCGACCAGATTATCCGCGCCCTCGAACAGGGCACGCGCCCGTGGCATCAGCCGTGGAATGCTGGACATGCCGCCGGCCGCATCACCCGGCCGCTGCGCGCGGGCGGCATTCCCTATCAGGGCATCAACGTGCTGATGCTGTGGGCGGCAGCGGTGGAGAAGGGATACGCAACCCCGTTCTGGCTTACCTTCAAACAGGCGCTTGATCTCGGCGCGCATGTCCGCAAGGGCGAGAAGGGCAGCCTTGTGGTCTATGCCGGCCGCATCACCGGCACCGAGACCGACACGGCAACCGGCGAGGAATCCGAAACCTCCATTCCGTTTCTCAAAGGCTATACCGTCTTCAATGCCGAACAGGTGGAAGGCTTGCCCGAGACCTATTATGCGAGACCGGCCCCGCGCGATGAGACGATCACGCGCATTGAACGGGCCGAGAGCTTCTTCGCCGCGCTCGGCGCCGATATCCAGCATGGCGGCAATTCAGCGTGCTACGTCATCTCCCGCGACCAGGTGCGGATGCCGGTCTTTGAAGCCTTCCGCGATGCCGAGAGCTATTACGCCACCCTCGGCCATGAAACTGTGCATTGGACGAAGCACCCGACGCGCCTCGACCGGGAGTTTGGGCGCAAGCGCTTCGGCGATGAGGGATACGCCATGGAAGAGCTGGTGGCGGAACTCGGCGCGGCTTTTCTTTGCGCCGATCTTCAACTGACGCCCGAGACGCGCGACGACCATGCGGCCTATGTCGCAAGCTGGCTGAAAGTGTTGAAGAACGACACGCGGGCGATATTCACCGCCGCATCACATGCCGGGCGCGCGGTGGAATTTCTGCATGCGCGGGCGAAGGTTGAGGGTCTGGCTGCGTGACCCTTGAGGCTGTCGGAGCCTTTGCCGCCCACCGCTCGCGCCGACCGCCGCTAAGTTCGTGGCCCCTTTTCCTCCTCGTGCTGTTCCGCTTCGAACGCTTGCCTTCCCTTCGCGGCCCACAGGTCTCGCGCATGCTCGCCTTCATGGCTCTGCAGCTTAGCAGCGATCCAGAGCAGTGCGCCGTAGATGATGGCGCGATTATCATTGGTCAACTCGACGAGACCCGCCTTAACGACCAGACCGCCGAGTTCAATCAGATGTCGGGTTCGCTTGCGTCGCTCAACCTGCCAAGCGCGCATATCATTGCGAGCCCGTGCCGCCTGACGGCGATTGTGTGCTGCCCGGTTGCGCTGCAGCGCTGCGATGGTTGCGCTGAGATGCCGGAGCAGTTCGCCGGGGCCTGCTTTCGAAAAACGTCACTCCACGCTTAGCCCATGCCTCACGCTTTGCGGCGTCTCTCGTCTCAGTGATTGCGACCAGCGCGCCGGCGAGTTCCTCGCTGCTGAGTTGATCGGCGCCGGTGGCGATCACCAGTTCGCCAAGCTGCTGCACCTTTCGCGTCTTGAGCTCCCGCGCCTTGTCTTCCAGTGCTTTCATTTCGGCGTCGAAGTCTCGGGGTTTGCGCATGGCTGTCTCCATCGATTGGCGATGCGGCGATGATAGGGGAGCGCCTGCCGGAAGGCTTCAGGGTCGCCGAGACAGCCCGGGACGGGCTGGTCCATCCCGAGAATTTTTCGAGGGAGGGCGCGCTTATACGTCGTGCCGACGTGCGCTTCGACGTGCAAATGATCTGTTCGCGATGGCGATCTATCATCTTCACGTCAAGGTCATTGGCCGCAAGGCAGGCTCGAGTGCAGTGGCGTCAGCGGCCTACCGCTCGGCTTCGCGGCTGCGTGACGAGCGAATTGAACGCACTCATGACTTCTCGGCCAAGCGCGGTGTCGTGCATTCCGAGGTGATGCTGCCGGAGAATGCGCCGGAAGCCTGGAGCGACCGCGAACGGCTGTGGAACGACGTCGAGGCGTTCGAGCTGCGCAAGGATGCGCAGCTGGCCCGTGAGGTGGAGTTTGCTCTTCCACGCGAGCTGAGCCAGGCGCAAGGCATCGAACTGGCGCGGGACTTCGTGCAGGCAGAGTTTGTCGGCCGTGGCATGGTCGCCGATCTCAACGTGCATTGGGACAGGGCGGGGGAGGGAAGCACTAAACCGCATGCCCATGTCATGCTCACCATGCGCTCAGTGGATGAGAACGGCTTTGGCCCGAAAGTACGCGACTGGAACAGCACTGAAATGGTCGAGCGCTGGCGCGAACGATGGGCCGAGCTTGCCAATGAGCGCCTTGCCGAACTCGATATCGACGCGCGCATCGATCATCGCAGCCTGGAAGCGCAGGGCATCGCCTTGGAGCCGCAAACCCAGATTGGCGCGCCGGCCCAACGCATTGAGGACGGTCACCTCGATGCTGCCGGCATTGAAGCAGATCGCGCCGAACTGCACCGCGAGATCGCGCGTAACAATGGCGTGCGGATCATCGACGACCCCAACTTGGCGCTCGATGCCATCACGCATCAGCAATCGACCTTCACCAGAAAGGACATTGCGAAGTTCGCGCATCGGCACAGCGACGGAATGGAGCAGTTCAACGATGTCATGGGCGCCATCGGCAACGCGCCCGATCTGGTCGAACTTGGCAAGGACGGACGCGGCGAAGATCGCTTCACCACCCGGCAGATGATCGAGACCGAGCAGCGCCTGCATCGCGCAGCGGAACGCATGGCCGGGGAGGAGCGTCATGCGGTGAGTGACCGGGATCGGGGCGCTGCTCTGGCGCGTGCAACACGACGCGGGCTTGTCTTGTCAGGCGAGCAGACTGATGCACTGGATCACATCACCGACGGCAGCGGTCTTGGTGTCGTCGTCGGGTTTGCTGGAACCGGCAAGAGCGCGATGCTGGACGTTGCCCGCCAGGCGTGGGCAGCAGCAGGCTACGAGGTTCGAGGCGCCGCACTCTCCGGCATCGCGGCCGAGAATCTCGAAAGCGGATCAGCCATCTCGTCGCGCACCATTGCCAGTATGGAACATAGCTGGGGACAGGGCCGCGATCTTCTCACCGCGAGCGATGTCCTGGTGGTGGACGAGGCCGGCATGGTCGGCACGCGCCAATTGGAGCGCGTGCTCTCCCATGCGGCGAACGTCGGCGCAAAGGTCGTGCTGGTCGGCGATCCGCAGCAGTTGCAGGCAATCGAAGCTGGGGCCGCATTCCGTTCGATCCACGAACGCCACGGCGGCGTCGAGATCGGCCAAGTACGACGGCAGCGCGAGGACTGGCAGCGAGAGGCCACACGCGATCTTGCAACCGGCAGGATCGGCGCTGCGATCGACGTCTATGACACACAAGGGATGGTGCATCGGGCTGCGACGCGCGACGAGGCGCGTAGCAATCTCGTCGAACGCTGGGATCGCGACAGGCAGGCACAACCAGAGGCAAGCCGGATCATTCTCACTCACACCAACGACGAGGTGCGCGCGCTCAACCAGGCAGCGCGCGAGCGCATGCGCGCTGCTGGAGATCTCGGCGACGAAGTTCACGTGGTTGTCGAGCGCGGTGCAAGGACCTTCGCACGCGGCGACCGGGTCATGTTCCTGCGCAACGAGCGGTCGCTTGGCGTCAAGAACGGCACGCTCGGCGTGATCGAAGAAGTCAGCGTGCAGACGATGACGGTTCAAACCGACGACGGCAGGTCTCTGCGCTTTGACCTGAAGGACTATGCCCACATCGACCACGGCTATGCCGCGACCATCCACAAGGCGCAGGGCATGACGGTCAACCGCACCCATGTGCTGGCGACGCCAGGCATGGATGCGCACAGCGGCTACGTGTCCTTGTCGCGACATCGGGATGGGATGGATCTGCATTACGGCAGCGAAGACTTCGCGACCCGCGAACGACTTGTCCGCGCGCTGTCACGCGACCGCGCCAAGGATATGGCGTCGGATTACGATCAGATCGACCCGGCGCAACACTACGCCGAGCGCCGCGGCATCACCTTCCGCGAGCGCGTGGTCGAGTTCGTGCGCCGGGTCGTACCGGAGAAGTTGCGCGACAAGATCAGCGGGCTGCTCGACGGGTTGCGCTCGCCCGCAGACGTCGGGCCCGGTCAGGACCGTGGGCGCATTCCGGGAGGGGAAGACGGTCGAGCGCAAAGCGGCGATGCCGGCGCCGTGCCTGAAAAAGAAGCTTCCGCCAGGGGAGCGCAGCGCGAGGCGGATGCGCCGGTGGATCCGGAAGCGGCGTTGCGCAACGCTCGCACGAAGGCGCTTGTGCGCCATGCTCGCGCGCTCGACGCTGCTATCCGCGCAGGAAATGCGAACGGGCAGGGGACTCCTGAGCAGATGCGCGAATTGAAAGATGCGCGCAACGCTTTCGAGAAGGTTCGGCCCTATGGCTCGCGCGATGCCGAAGCGGCCTACGTCAAGAATCCCGACTTGGTTCTTGAAGCGCGAGCCGGTCGCGTCAACCGCATCGTGCGCGCTCTCCAGCTTGAAACCGAAATCCGCACCGATCCAGACCGCCGGGCCGCCCGTTTCGTGGAAGACTGGCAAAAGCGGAAAAGGACAAGCCAGCGCCAATACCAGGCCGGCGATATGTCCGGCTACAGGTCAACGCGTTCGGCCATGTCCGACATGGCCAAGAGCCTTGAGCGCGATCCGCAACTGGAATCGCTGCTCGCCAACCAAAAGAAGGCGCTTGGCATACAGGTTGAATCCGGCCGGCGCCTGGGCGCGGAACTTGCGTTCAGCCACGGCATTGGCATTGGGCGTGGCAGGGGCATCTAAACTTATTACGAAATGGCATGTCGAGCGTGTCGTCGACGAAGGTAGTTCCCATCGACAACGACGATGATGACCATGAATGAGATGGAGTCGTCGAACTCTCCCTTGGTAAGGGAGTGCTCTACCGCTGCAGAGAGCAGATGTTCCCTGGGCCATCAGAGGCTTGCCCGTTTGCCGCTTTTGGCGGTGGTGTAGGCTGGTGCCTGTTCGGTGGGTGCTCGGTCGCTCCACGGCCGGGCTCACCGATAGGTCGTCATCCGGTGATTGGCGATCTCGAACCAGAGACGGGAAGCGGCCTTCTTTTGGCTGACCGCCCATTCATGTTCGATCATGCTCAGGGCCTGCTCAAGCCGCTTTGATGCCATCACACCGTTGCAGGCGATCTGGATCATGCTGAGCTTTTTGAAACGCTCCTGGTCAGGGTTGAAGCGTTTTGTGAGCTGCTTCATGTCCTTGTCGACGGCGATCAAGATCGCGCTGTTGGCCAAGGCGGTTTCACATACCACGATGTCCGAGGCACCTTCGGCGAGCACGTCGCTGTGCCGGATCGCTTTGTGCCCGGCCTTTTCGACCGCCAGCGCAACGGATTCGGGAGCGCTGGCGTCCAGCAGGAAAATGAGATGAGCTGCCAGCGCCTTCAAGCAGCGCTGTCGAATGCGAGCGCAGCTTCCACGTCCGACTTCGTCAGCGTGGGATATTCACGCATGATCTGCTCGACCGTGTAGCCCGATTCCGCAAAGGCTTTGATGTTTCCCACCGGGATGCGCGTTCCGGCAACGACCGACGTGTTGCCGAACCCATGACGCTTCTCGATACGGCCAGCGGCCGATGAATCGCGTTGGCGCCAGAGCCTAACACGCTCCTGCATGTCGCCAGCTACCACCTGCAACGGGATTTGTAGGACTCCTTGACCTGAAACGACCTCTTCGTGCTGGTTGGTTTCGTTGTTGACGAAAACCACCTTCTTCTTGAGCACGTAAAGGGTTGTCGACGCCCAGTGCTCTCCGAGCGCCAGGAGCTTGTCCTTGACCTCGCGAAGATGCTGCATCGAGACCCGAGATTCGTTGCGAAGCTCGTCGAGCACGCGCAGCGCCACAAGGTCCTTGAAGCTATACAGTCGAGCGTAGGCAAGCTTGCGATTCTCGTTGCCCAGGCTTGGCGCAAAGAAGTTCGTCCGGTCCCAGTGCCGCAGTTGGCGGACTGAAAGGCCGGTGAGACGCGCGGCGTCTTCTTCCGTGAAGGCCGCTATGACTATGGTCTCAGCCTTTTTGCTCATTTCCACATTGTAACGCGCTGCTTCGGTAAAAATACGGTGCACGCGGAGAATTTTTAAGGGGGCTATCCGGCGAGTACCAGACCGAACGCGATCCCGACGCCAATCGCGAGACCAGTCGCAAGGCTGCTGGTTATTCGGAGCGCCAACTCGGTTGCCGTGGCTCGCCACCGGCGTGCCGGCCGCTTCATCTGCAGGCCGATCAGCTCGTCAAAAATGCGTTCCATCGTAGGTTCTCTCCTTCCTGGTCCGTGTAGATCGGCGCCTAGCGAAGTCGAGTTGTGTAGATATGCTGTAGATCAGCCGTTTTTTGGCCGTTCCTAAAATCTCTGAAGACCTTGGAAATGTTGGCTCCCCGGGCCGGATTCGAACCAGCGACCAACCGGTTAACAGCCGGTTGCTCTACCACTGAGCTACCGGGGAACAGAGGCTCTTGTGTGAGTGGCGCAGCCTATAGCAAACCCGTTTCGGCTTTGCAAAGAAGCATTTCACATTTTTTTCCGCCATTTTGTGCATGGCGCTTTCTGGCAATCGACGGCTGGGCTCCTCATATGAGCGGTTCCGCAAGGAACGTAGGGCGGCGAAAGGCGTTGCGGCCTTGGGCGGCCGATGTCTTTAATCGATGGGAACCGAGATCGAGATGACTGCAGCAGGCGACGACGCACCGGCACGGAAAATCACGGTCTTCGGCCGTGAGTTCACCATGCCGCGCTCGCGCGGGCTCAGGATCGCCATCGGCGTCGTGCTGATTCTCGGCGGCATTCTCGGCTTCTTGCCCATCCTGGGCTTCTGGATGATTCCAATCGGATTGCTCGTGCTTTCCTACGAATTCGCCATGGTGCGCCGCCACCGGCGCCGCTTCGTCGTATGGTGGGAACGCCGGCGCCGTCCGGATTGATTTGGCCGGGCGCTTTGCCGGCCTCTCGCAGATCTCCTGGAGGCCTCGCCCGGAATCGAACAGGGCATGAAAAAGCGTTGCGGCGCTTCACGCCGCCGCAGCGCAAGCCGGGTGGCTCCGTCACAGGCGAAGGCTGCGCGCTCATGAAAACCGATCGGAAACGGTGTCCGGTGCTCGCCTGAGGAAAGCGCCGGGAATGGCGCGCGGGCGCTTGACGGCCTTTCGCCGCCAACATATTGAGTCCGCTCGGAACGCCGGGAGCAACGAGGCCTCGTGGCGGAGTGGTTACGCAGAGGACTGCAAATCCTTGCACCCCGGTTCGATTCCGGGCGAGGCCTCCAGTTGCCTGGGCTCCTTAGGGAGCAGGCGTTCCGGTCGGATTGGACCGCGGTCGTGGCGCGGCAGGCGGGCCTTGTTGGGCGGATTGGTTGGAACGATGAGCGCTGATTTCTCCGAACGCCGCGTCAAGATGGTCGATGGCCAGGTCCGCACCACCGACGTGACCAGCGCGCCGTTGATCGATGCCATGCTTTCGGTGCCGCGCGAGAGCTTTGTCGGCGCCGGCCAGCGCGATCTTGCCTATATCGATGAGGACATTCGCATCTCCAGCGGCGCCAACGGCAGCGGCGCGCGCTATCTGATGGAGCCTTCGCCGCTGGCCAAGCTCTTGCAACTGGCCGAGATCGGCGCCGGCGATTCGGTGCTCGATGTCGGCTGCGGCACCGGCTATTCGGCCGCTCTTCTGTCGCGGCTGGCCCGCTCCGTGATTGCGCTGGAAAGCGATTCGGCGCTGGCGGAAATCGCCGGATCGGCGCTCTCGGCGCTGGCCTGCGACAACGTGACCGTGGTCACCGGGCCGTTGGCGCAGGGGCATGCCGTCAAGGCGCCCTACGATGTGATCTTCGTCGGCGGCAGCGTCGAGGAAGTGCCGGCCGCGCTGCTCGACCAGCTTGCGGAGGAAGGCCGTCTCGTCGCCGTTGAAGGGCAGGGCAATTCGGGCGTGGCCAGGCTCTTTTTCAAAGCAGGGGGGGTTGTAACGGGCAGACGCGCGTTTAATGCGGCAATTAAGCCACTACCTGGCTTTGAACGTACCCACGCATTTGAATTCTGAGCGTTTTTGCCTTGCAGTGAACGCGCTGTCGTGATCGCTTGCATTTGAACAATCGTTGCTGATCGCATAACCATGTATTCTCGGGGGCAGTCAGCGGGGGAACGATAGAAGCGCGGCGCCGGCTGCTCATGGATGAGCGACTGTCGTGGCGCGGTTCCCATGCAAACGAATGAGGGATATTACGTGCCGTCCGTACGCAAGACTGTTCTAGCCGCCATCCTGGTTTCCGCGACAGCGCTTTCGCCGCTGGCCGCCTCGGCGGAAACCATCACCGGCGCGCTTGCCAAGGCCTACCAGAACAATTCGCAGCTGAATTCCGCCCGCGCCGGTGTGCGCGTCACCGACGAGGGCGTGGCCATCGCCAAGTCCGGCTGGCGCCCGACCGTTACCGGTTCCGGCAGCATCGACTATTCGAGCAGCCATCTGAACGGCACCAACCAGAGTGTGCGCCTGACCACCGGCAATTTCGGCGTGCAGATCGACCAGACGCTGTTCGACGGGTTCCAGACCAGGAACAACGTCGCGGCCGCGGAAGCCCAGGTCCGGGCCTCGGTCGAAAGCCTGCGCAACACCGAGGAAAACATCCTGTTCAACGCGGCAAGCGCCTATATGGATGTCATCCGCGACCGCCAGGTGGCGGTGCTCACCGAACAGAACCTTCAGTTCCTGACCGAGCAGGCGCGCGCCGCGCGCTCGCGCTTCGAGGTCGGCGAAGGCACGCGCACCGACGTAGCCCAGGCCGATGCCTCGCGCTCGACCGCCGTGGCGCAGCTCAGCGCCGCCCGCGCCCAGGCGCTGGCCAGTGCGGCGACCTATCACCAGATCGTCGGCGACGAGCCCGGCAAGCTCAAGGCAGCGGCGCCGCTGGCCAGGCTTTTGCCGTCCAGCCTCGACGCGGCGATCGTCATCGCCTCGGCCGAGCATCCGGCTATCCTTGCCACCGCGCACCTGGTCGACGCGGCGGCGTTCGCGGTGAAGTCGCAGGAAGGCGCGCTGCTGCCGCAGCTTTCCGCCAATGCAGGCGTTTCCAGCGCCTATCGCAACACCGTGCCCGGTGCCCTGAGCACGTCGGACGGCACCACCAATTCGGCCAGCATCGGCGCGACGCTGACCATCCCGATCTATTCGGGCGGCCGCACCTCGGCACTGGTGCGACAGAAGAAGGAATCGCTGAGCCAGGCCCGCATCGAGGTCGATGTCAGCCGCGATCAGGTGCGCCAGGCCGTGACCTCGGCGTGGACGCAGTACACAGCCGCGCAGCAAAGCGTCGCCGCCAACAGGCAGGTCATCGCCGCGGCCCAACTGGCGCTCAACGGCGTCATCGAGGAGCGCAATGTCGGCCAGCGCACCACGCTCGACGTGCTGAACGCGCAGAACGCCGTCATCAGCGCCAAGATCAACCTTGCCAGTTCGGAGCGCGACGTGGTGGTGGCGAGCTACGCCATCCTGTCGGCGACCGGCCGGCTGTCGGTCGATCGCCTCGCGCTCAACGTGACGAAGTACAAGCCGGAAGAGCACTACAACGCCGTCAAGGACAAGTGGTACGGGCTGCGCACGCCCGACGGCCGCTAAAGCGTCCACTGCAATCAAGGTTCGGCTCGGCAAGACGCCGCGTGTCCAACGGATGCGCGGCGTTTGGCATTGTCGGGCCCGATGCTCCTTCCTCCTCTGCCGCGGCCATCCGAGAGCCTGAGGCATAAGCTAATCTGTTGAAATCCAACATCTCCCCAGAATGGGGATTCTCGGACGGCGATCCGTCGGCTACCCTGTTGCCATGATTCGAATCCGGCTTTTGCCGGGGCGAAAATCTGGAATGGGTCACAAGAGCGGCGGATGTGACAATGGCGACGGCAAGCAGCGCGCAGCGCGAACCTTCCATGGAAGAGATACTGGCTTCCATCAGGAGGATCATCGAAGACAGCGACACCGGGCGCAAGCAGCCGGGTGACGCGAACGAATTGCGCCAGGATCTCCAGCCCGCGCCGGCGGCGGTCGTGCCGGCTCCGGATGTAGATGCCTTCCGTGCCGAACTCAATGCCGGGACCGAAGCCCGCAAACCGGTCTCGCTGGCCGAGGTGCAGGCGCAACTGGCGGCCGAACCGGTCGTCGCCCGCATGGAAACGCATACGCGCGCGGATGCCACTCCGGCGGTCGAGCTGAAGGCGCCGGTGACGCTCGCCGAGGTGAGCGCCAGGATCGCCGCCGAGCCGGGCCCAGCCGCACCGGAGAAAGTTGTCGAAACCAGCGATACGATCGTTGCCGACTGGCGGCGCGAGATCGCCGCCGTCGGCGAGACGGCGAAGGCTGTGAGCAGGCCGGAGCGGGTCGAGCCGCGCGCGCCGGCGGTTGAACCTGAGCTCGAGATAGGAGAGGACGAGCTGGCGGACGAAGCCGGTTACGAGCCGGCCGCCGCGCATGTTGCGACGGCGCCGCAGCCCGCGGCCGAGGCGCCGCCCGCCCGCCCGGCGATCCTTTCAGAGCATGTCGGCCGCCAGGTCGCCGCCGCCTTTGGCGAGCTCTCCGATGCCTTTGCCAGCCGCAGCAAGAAAAGCTTCGACGAGATGGCCGAGGACATGCTGCGGCCAATGCTGCAGGACTGGCTGGACAACAATCTGCCGACGCTGGTCGAGCGCCTGGTCCGCGAGGAAATAGAGCGCGTCGCGCGCGGCGCGTAGTAATCTCCTCCAACGATCACTCTCGAAACGCCGCCCATGAGGCGGCGTTTTTGTCGATGGTCAGCCCGCGCTCGTCGCGAAGCAGATGAGGTTGCCGTCGGGATCCTTGACGATGAACGTGCGGGCGCCCCAGGGTTCGGTCCGCAATGTCTGGTGGAACGGGGCCGTGGCTGCCTGATACTCCAAAAACAGAGCCTTGATGTTGTCGACAATGATCGTCGCCGCCAGCAGGTCAACGGTCGAATTGGCGGTGAGTGGAGGCTTGTCGACATGGCGCAGGTTGAGCCGTGCGCCATCGCGGATGATTTGGGCGTAGAAGGGCGGCTCGCCATAGGTGAAGCGCGTCCCGAAACCGAGCTTTTGCCGGTAGAAATTACAGGCCGCTGCGATGTCGCCGACAAAGAGTTGTGGCTCGGCAAAGGCGAGATGCGGTTTTGCGGCGTCTGCTGCTGCATGATCGGTCACGGTTTGAAGGCCTTCCTTCAGCGCCTGCCAGCTCTCGAAACCTGACTTCCTGGCGACGAGTTCCTGGGCATCGGCAAGCTTGAAGCCGTGATCGAGGATTTGGCTGTCGCTGAGATGGTGAAAACGCGGCAAGAGCCATCCAATCACAGCGGTGACGGGATAATACCGCTCGCGGTGCCATTTGAGATAGAGCTTGGCCTGTTTCTTGTGGTGTTCGAGGGTCGGCATGGGCGCATTGCGGGGTTGAGGTGGCGTAGGCGGGCAATGCCCCTCCGGCTGGAAGCCGATGCGCCCTACAGCAGCGCTGGCAAGGTAAGATGGCTGGGATCAGTGGTCAAGACGAGAGTGACAAGGCTTTCTCCGGCGAATTGGGGGCCGGCCATCGTCGACGAGTGGATCGAAGAACAGCTCCTGCTTGATCCGATCCGCGCTACGCCTATCTGCTTCTCATGACCCGAGGCGGCCCTTGCGGTTGACTTGGCCAAAGCCTTCCGATTTACACCGGACCAGCAAGATCCCGACAGCGCGGACCACTTTCCCATGCTTGAAAAGACCTATGACGCCAAGACCGTCGAGCCCAGGATCGCCAAGATTTGGGAAGAGGCGGACGCCTTTCGCGCCGGCGCAGGCGCGGAGGAGGGGGCGGAGGCCTTCACTATCGTCATCCCGCCGCCGAACGTCACCGGCTCGCTGCATATGGGCCATGCGCTCAACAACACGCTGCAGGACATACTGGTGCGCTTCGAGCGCATGCGCGGCAAGAACGTGCTGTGGCAACCGGGCATGGACCATGCCGGCATCGCCACGCAGATGGTGGTCGAGCGCCAGCTGATGGAAAAGCAGATCCACCGCCGCGATCTTTCGCGCGAGGATTTCATCGAGAAGGTCTGGGAATGGAAGGCCCAATCCGGCGGCGCGATCTTCAATCAGCTGAAGCGGCTCGGCGCCTCGGCCGACTGGAGCCGAGAGCGCTTCACCATGGACGAAGGCCTGTCCAGGGCGGTGCTGGAAGTGTTCGTGACGCTCTACAAGGAAGGGCTGATCTACAAGGACAAGCGCCTTGTGAACTGGGACCCGAAGCTGCTCACCGCGATCTCCGACCTGGAGGTCGAGCAACACGAGGTCAACGGCAATCTCTGGCACTTCCGCTATCCGGTCGAGGGGGCTGTCTTCGACCCGGAAGACCCCAAGACGTTCATCACGGTCGCGACGACGCGTCCCGAGACGATGCTTGGCGATACGGCGGTGGCGGTGCACCCGGACGACGAACGCTTCCGTCATCTGGTCGGCAAGAACGTCATCCTGCCGATCGTCGGCCGCAGGATCCCCGTCGTGGCGGACGAATATTCCGATCCGGAAAAGGGCTCAGGCGCGGTCAAGATCACGCCGGCGCACGACTTCAACGACTTCGAGGTCGGCAAGCGCCACAAGCTGCCGGCGATCAGCATCCTCACCGTCGAGGCGGCGATCACCCTCAAGGACAATGAGGATTTCCTCGCCGGCCTCGAAGTGACGCCGGAACGCCGGGCCGTCTGGGACGAGCTCAATGGCCTCGACCGCTTCGCCGCGCGCAAGAGGATCGTCGAGCTGATGGAGGCCGGCGGCTTCCTCGACAAGATCGAGGCGCATCGCCATACGGTGCCGCATGGCGACCGCGGCGGCGTGCCGATCGAGCCGTTCCTGACCGACCAGTGGTATGTCAACACGATCGAACTGGCGAAGCCGGCGATCGCCTCGGTGCGCGAGGGCCGCACCAACTTCGTGCCGAAGAACTGGGAAAAGACCTACTTCGACTGGATGGAAAACATCCAGCCCTGGTGCATCTCGCGCCAGCTCTGGTGGGGCCACCAGATCCCGGCGTGGTACGGGCCGGATGGACGCGTCTTTGTCGAGAAGACCGAGGAAGAGGCGCTGGCCGCGGCGATCGAATACTACCTGGCGCTGGAGGGGCCGTGGAAGGCATGGGTCGAGGACAAGCTCGAGAATTTCAAGCCGGGCGAGATCCTGAGCCGCGACGAGGACGTGCTCGACACCTGGTTCTCGTCCGCGCTGTGGCCGTTCTCGACGCTGGGCTGGCCGGACCAGACGCCGGAGCTCAAGACCTACTACCAGACCGATGTGCTGGTCACCGGCTTCGACATCATCTTCTTCTGGGTCGCCCGCATGATGATGATGGGCCTGCATTTCATGGACGAGGAGCCGTTCCACACGGTCTATGTCCATGCGCTGGTGCGCGACAAGAACGGGCAGAAGATGTCGAAGTCGAAAGGCAACGTCATCGATCCGCTCGAGCTCATCGACGAATACGGCGCCGATGCGCTGCGCTTCACGCTTGCCGTGATGGCCGCGCAGGGGCGCGACGTGAAGCTCGATCCGGCGCGCATCGCCGGCTACCGCAATTTCGGCACCAAGCTCTGGAACGCGACGCGCTTTGCCGAGATGAACGAGGTCGCGCGCAATGACGATTTCTGGCTGAACGACGCCAAGCTCGCGGTCAACCGCTGGATCCTCACCGAGCTGACGCGGGCGGCGCGCGACATCACCGACGGTATTTCCTCATACCGCTTCAACGAGGCGGCGGGTGCCGCCTACCGGTTCGTCTGGAATCTGTTCTGCGACTGGTATCTGGAACTCCTGAAGCCTGTATTCATGGGCACGGACGAGGCGGCCAAGGCTGAGAGCCGCGCCTGCGTCGCCTTCGTGCTCGACGAGATCTACAAGCTGTTGCATCCGATGATGCCGTTCATGACCGAGGAGCTGTGGGCGCAGACCGCCGGCGAGGGCCAGGAGCGCGCTTCGCTGCTTTGCCACGCCGCCTGGCCGTCGCCGGACTTCGAGGACGCGGACGCGGCCGCCGACATCAACTGGCTGGTCGATCTCGTCTCCGGCATCCGCTCGGTGCGCTCGGAAATGAACGTGCCGCCGGCGGCGATCGCGCCGTTGATGGGGATCGGCGCCAACACGCTGACGCAAGAGCGGCTGGAGCGCCACGCCCAGGCCATCAAGCGGCTGGCGCGCGTCGGCGACATCGCGCTGGTCGACGCGCCGCCGAAGGGCTCGGCGCAGATGGTGCTCAACGAGGCGACGGTGTGCCTGCCGCTCGGCAGCCTGATCGACCTCGCGGCGGAAGCGGCGCGGCTGCAGAAGGAACTGGCCAAGGTGACCGAGGAGATCGCCCGCCTGCACAAGAAGCTGTCGAACGAGAAATTCGTCGCCAATGCGCCGGAAGAAGTGGTCGAGGCCGAACGCGAAAAACTGGCCGAATACCGCGAGGCGCAGGAGAAGCTTTCGGTGGCGTTGACGCGGGTCCGCGACGCCGGCTGAAGTCAAGATTCGCCTCTACTTGGAGGCAGGTTTCCGGTAGGTCAATTGCCTCGAAAACGGCCATGCCGTTGGGTTAATTTTGACGTAAACGGAAAGTTTTAGCCCCATTGTTGCCATAATGTAACAATGGGGCCAAATGGCCCCGAAAGACCTTGTTTTTGAGCTTTTTGTGACAGGTTTCACAGATTTTTTCCGCCGAGTTGCCCCGGCAAAGCCATTTTTCAGCTAGGCGGCGGCATGCGCCGATAGGCCCCAAAGGCGGCCGGCCAAGGTGTACATGTACGCCTTCCGAATTCATTGTTGCGCCGTTAACCCGAATTGGTTCTAGCTTGATCCACTAGTATTTCGGGGAGGACATCCATGATCAATTTGCGTTTGAAAGCACTGCTGGGGGCGGGGTGCTTTTCGCTGGCCGCGATCGGTTCCGCGCATGCCGGCGGCCTGGAACGCGGCGGTTACGACATCGACCTGCTGTTCGATCCAGCGCAGGTCACCGGCGAGGCTTCCGCCACCTATGTGATGCCGCAACGAGACCTGAAGAATGTGGTGGACATCGACCCGACAAATGGTCCGCTTAATTTGTTGGGCGCGCCCAACTCCGCCCGCGATACCGAAAGCTATTGGGTGCCAAGCGCCGGCATTAAGATCGGCATGGGCCCTGTCGATTGCCTCGGCGACTACGGCCAACCGATCGGAGCGTTCAGCAATCCCGGCGCCAATTGGGCCGGTGCGAACGGCAATATCATAACCAAGGTAAAGAGCGAAGCGCTGGGCGCAACCTGCTCGTACAAGATGGACCTTGGAAAAGGTCAGTTTCGGGTTCTTGGCGGCGTATTTCACGAGGATGTTTCGGGCTTCAAGGAGCAGTTGGTTGCTCCTCTCCCGGCATTCTTGGGCACGGGCGTAGGACGCCTCGATCTCGAGGGAGATGGCTGGGGATGGCGTGCCGGTGTTGCCTATGAGATTCCGGAAATCGCTCTGCGCGCCAGCCTGGTCTACAATTCGGCGGTGAAGCTCGATAATCTCGCCGGAACGCTCGACCTGACCCAGGTTTCCAGCATCATCGATCCGACAAATCCGCTGCTGGGTACCGTAACCAATGTCTATGGCTCCTCTGAAGTGCCGGACTCGGTGGAACTGAAGCTGCAGTCTGGTATCGCGCCAGGATGGCTCGCCTTCGGCTCCGTCAAGTGGATGAACTGGAGCCAATTGCAGAGCATCCCGTTCTGCCCGACTGCGACGAAGGGCGCGTTTGCCTGCACCACCACCAGCGTGGTTCGCGCGACGTCATTGGATCTGCTCTACAGGGACGGATGGACGGTCTCCGGCGGTATCGGCCACAAGTTCAACGATCAGTGGAGCGGTGCGGCAGTTCTTACCTGGGATCGTGGTACCACCACCGGCCTCAGCGCCCAGACCGACACCTGGACCATCAGCGGCGGCGTGGCGTACACGCCGACCCAGAACATCGAGCTCCGTTTCGGTGGCGCGTTGGGTGTGCTCACCAGCGGGTCGATACATCCGGTCGTCGGCAGCGACGGCGTCACCTACGGCACCGACTATACCGCCGACTTCGGCAACGACCTTGTTTCCGCCCTCTCCACCTCGTTTAAGGTGAAGTGGTAAGCCATTCAGACTGAACACAAAAAGGCCGGGCATTGCCCGGCCTTTTTTGTTGGTGCCGTCAGGCGTGCGGGTGTCGCCGTAGCCGCACCAATCTCGCCGCGTTGCAGATAAGCCGCACATCCCGCGCCCCTCACAATTGTGACGTTTTAGCAACACTTTATGAACAACCCCAGCGCTACAGTTCCGGCCAGGGGGATTGCCCATTTCCCGCCATAAACCCGGCGCACCTCGAAATGGTCTCGGGACACGCGCCAAAAGGCTCGGCGATGGGGCAGGCCGCACCGCCCGCGGCAAGGACGAGTATGGACGCCAGAGCTATCTCCAAGGCCAAGCTGCCCAGCCGCTACGTGACCGTGGGTCCGGCGCGCGCGCCGCATCGCTCGTACCTCTACGCCATGGGATTGTCTGCGGCCGAGATCGCGCAGCCGCTGGTCGGCGTCGCCAGCTGCTGGAACGAGGCGGCACCTTGCAACATCTCGCTGATGCGTCAGGCGCAGGTGGTCAAGAAAGGCGTCGCCGCCGCCAACGGCACGCCGCGCGAGTTCTGCACCATCACCGTCACCGACGGCATCGCCATGGGCCACCAGGGCATGAAATCGTCGCTGGTGTCGCGCGAGGTGATCGCCGATTCGGTCGAGCTGACCATGCGTGGCCATTGCTACGACGCACTGGTCGGTCTTGCCGGTTGCGACAAGTCGCTGCCCGGCATGATGATGGCCATGGTGCGCCTCAACGTCCCGTCGATCTTCATCTATGGCGGCTCGATCCTTCCCGGCAGCTATCGCGGCCGGCAGATCACCGTGCAGGATGTGTTCGAGGCGGTCGGCCAGCATTCGGTCGGCACGATCAGCGACGCCGAACTGCTCGAGATCGAGCAGGCCGCCTGTCCGTCGGCCGGCTCCTGCGGTGCCCAGTTCACCGCCAATACGATGGCCACCGTCGCCGAGGCGATCGGCCTGGCGCTGCCCTATTCCTGCGGCGCGCCGGCACCATACGAGATGCGCGACCGCTTCAACTACGCCTCCGGCGAAAAGGTCATGGAGCTGATCGCGAAGAACATCCGGCCGCGCGACATCGTCACGCTGAAGTCGCTGGAGAACGCCGCGACCGTGGTGTCCGCCACCGGCGGCTCGACCAATGCCGCGCTGCACCTGCCGGCGATCGCGCATGAGGCCGGGATCAAGTTCGACCTCTTCGACGTCGCCGCGATCTTCGAGAAGACGCCTTACATCGCCGATCTCAAGCCCGGCGGCAAATATGTCGCCAAGGACATGTTCGAGGCCGGCGGCATTCCGCTGCTGATGAAGACGCTGCTCGACCATGGCTATCTGCACGGCGATTGCATGACGGTGACCGGCCGTACTTTGGCCGAAAACATGCAGCATGTTGCCTGGAATGACAGCCAGGATGTGGTCCGTCCCGCCAACCGGCCAATCACCAAGACAGGCGGTGTGGTGGGTTTGAAGGGCAACCTTGCCCCCGAAGGCGCGATCGTGAAGGTCGCGGGCATGTCGGAACTGAAATTCTCGGGTCCGGCGCGTTGCTTCGATTCGGAAGAGGAGTGCTTCGAAGCGGTCACGCAGCGCAATTACAAGGAAGGCGAGGTTCTCGTCATCCGCTACGAGGGTCCGCGCGGCGGTCCGGGCATGCGGGAAATGCTGTCGACGACGGCGGCTCTCTACGGCCAGGGCATGGGCGGCAAGGTGGCGCTGATCACCGACGGACGGTTCTCGGGCGCGACGCGCGGCTTCTGCATCGGCCATGTCGGGCCGGAGGCGGCTGTAGGCGGCCCGATCGGGCTCATCAGGGACGGTGACGTGATCTCGATCGATGCGGTCAACGGCACGATCGAGGTGGCGCTGTCCGACGCCGAACTGGCGGCGAGGAAGAAGACGTGGAAGGCGCGCAAGACCGACTATCAGTCGGGCGCGATCTGGAAATATGCGCAGACGGTCGGATCGGCCCGCGACGGCGCGGTGACCCATCCGGGCGGTGCGGAAGAAACACATTGCTATGCGGATATCTGAGGTGTTGAGGTCGTCTGTCTTTTCGGCACTGGTCGTGTTCGCCACTTTTGGCGCGACCTTCGGCGCCGTGGGCCAGGCCGTGGCCTTCGACGACAAGGTGTTCGACGACAAGACCGGCGTGAAGCCGCAGTCCAGCCCGTGGGCGGTGTTCCAGTTCGGCTTTTCCGCCTACAAGAACGGCCACAAGGACCAGGCGGTCGAGGCCTACAAATATGCCGCCGAGAACGGCCAGATCGGCGCCACCTGGAAGCTTGCGCGCATGTATGCCGAAGGCGACGGCGTGGCGCGCGACGACTACGCGGCCTTCAAGTTCTTCTCGGAGATCGTCGACCAGGATGTCGAGCCCGGATCGCCCGAGGAGAGCTATGTCTCCGACGCGCTGGTGGCGCTCGGCGACTATCTGCGCAAGGGCATACCCGGCAGCCCGGTCACCGAGAACGAGGTGGCCGCGCAGGAATACTACATGCGCGCCGCCGCCAACTACCGCAATCCGAACGCCCAGTTCGAAATCGGGCAGATGTTCCTGAAAGGCGAGGGCGGCGTCAAGGCAAGCGTCAAGCAGGCCGGGCGCTGGCTCCAACTGGCGGCCGAGAAGGGCCATGCCGGCGCGCAGGCGACGCTCGGCAACCTCCTGTTCCAGAGCGGCAAGGTGGTGCGCGGCCTGGCGATGATGACGGCCGCACTCGAACGTGCCGCACCGGCCGACCAGCCGTGGATCCGCAGCATGCAGGAAGAGGCCTTCGCCGCCGCCGGCGAAGCCGACCGCCGCACGGCCATCTCGCTCGCCGACGACATCCTGACGAAGGGCGGCGGCGACCAGTAAGCCGCGCCGCTGCCAAGTCACTCCAGGTAAATCAGTTCTCGGTCGGTTCCGTCGGCACCATGCTTGGCGCGGGCGTCGAGATCGGCGTGGTCATGACCGGCGGGGTCGTGCCCGGGCAGTCGTCATGGATCTTGGTCCACGAGGTGTTGTTGAGCACCATGTCGCAGCGGGCGAGGTGGCTTTCGCCGGCAATCGTCAGGCAGGCGGTCTCACCAATCTTGAACGATTTGCCGTTGGCAAGGCATGCCTGGGCGGCAAGCACCGGTGCCGGCGCGATCAACGCCAACACAAGGCCAGCCGAGCAAAGAACAAACCGGATCGCCATCGAACCCCCGCAGCAAGTCGCATCAAACGCGCAATTTGTGGCGATATCAGGGTTTTGCGGAGATTTGCGTGAGTAGCCCTCAGGCGGGCTGCAGCGCCAGCTCGATCGCCACCGGCACATGGTCGGATGGCTTCTCCCAGGCGCGGACATGCTTTTCGACCGAGGCCGAGGAAAAACGGTTGGCGGCTTCGGGCGACAAAAGCAGGTGGTCGATGCGGATGCCGTTGTTCTTCTGCCAGGCGCCGGCCTGATAGTCCCAGAACGTGTAGACATCGGACGAATCGGTGACGGCGCGCACCGCTTCGGTGAAGCCGAGGTTCTTTAGCCGACGGAAGGCCTGCCGCGTCTGCGGCTGGAACAGGGCGTCGCGCAGCCAGTTCTCCGGGAACCGGGCGTCGGCGGCTTCGGGGATGACATTGTAGTCGCCGGCCAGCACCAGCGCCTCTTCGAGCCGCAGCCGCTCCTGCGCCCACCTCTCCAGCCGCGCCATCCACGACAGCTTGTAGGAGAACTTCTTCTCGTCATCGATCGGATTGCCGTTCGGCAGATAGAGCGAGGCGACGCGCAGCGCGCCCCTGTCGGTCGAGAACACGCCCTCGATGAAGCGCGCCTGCTCGTCCTCGTCATCACCGGGCAAGCCCTTGATAACTTCATCGAAGCGCAGTTTCGACAGGAGGGCGACGCCGTTGAAGCCCTTCTGGCCATGGGTCTCGACATTGTAGCCGAGCGCCTCGACCTCGGCGCGCGGGAACTGTTCGTCGACCGATTTGATCTCCTGCAGGCAGACGATGTCGGGCGCGCTTTCGGTCAGCCAGTGGGTGAGGTTGCCGATGCGGGCGCGAACGCCGTTGATGTTCCAGGTGACGATTTTCATGGATTGCCCTTGGGATCTTCGGACGGGAGGCGTTCGACGAGGCCGATCGTATTGCCTGCCGGGTCCTTTAGGAAGGCCATCCACTCGCTTTCCCCCGCCGGACCGAACTGGCCTTCGGTGTCGCGATGGACTAGTGCCGGCGGCGCGGTGAAGGGAATGCCCGCGGCCTTCGCCTGCGCATGGAAGGCTTCGAGGCCGGTAATGTCGAGATAGACGATGCCCGCCGGCACGCCATCGGTGAAGAACAGGCGCACGTCGCCGGCCATGATGAAGGCGATGCCCGGCGGATCGTAGCGCGCATGCACGCCCATGCCGAGCACGTCACGCCAGAAGGCGAGCGTGATGTCGAGATCGCGGCCGGCCGAGAGCGCGACCTGACGAACCGCCCCGACGGCAGGCATCCGATTTCAGCTAAACAGAAAAACTGGTGCCGCAGCCGCAGGAGGCGACGGCGTTCGGATTCCTGATCTGGAACGACTGGCCCATCAGGTCGTCGACGAAGTCGATCACCGAGCCGCCCATATAGACCAGCGACAGGTCGTCGATCAGCACGGTGGCGCCGTCCTTCTCGATGGCGACGTCGTCGTCGTTGCGTGTGTCGACGAGGTCGAACTTGTAGGAAAAGCCGGAGCAGCCGCCGCCTTCGACCGAGACGCGCAGCGCCGTCTTGCCTGGCTCGCCGGACACGATCCTGGCGATCCGCTTGGCGGCGGCGTCGGTCATCTCGACCTTCATGGCAGTCTTGGCATCGGCGCCCATGGCGTCACCTTGCTTTCGGTTTCATATGATAGGTATGAAGCGGGCGGGGCCAAGTCAACTGGTGGGTGAATGGACGAGCGGCAGGGCAAGGATGCTCTCGGCGACATAGGGTTCGGCTACCGGCCGCGCGCCGCCTATGCCAGCGATCCCGCGCGCTCGCGCGGGCGGCTGTTCGAGGAGGCCGAAAGCCCGACCCGTACGCCGTTCCAGCGCGATCGCGACCGCATCATCCATTCGACTGCCTTCCGCCGCCTGAAGCACAAGACGCAGGTGTTCGTCGCGCATGAGGGCGACCACTACCGCACCAGGCTGACGCATTCGATCGAGGTTGCGCAGATTGCGCGCGCTCTGGCGCGGGCGCTGCGCGGCGACGAGGATCTGGCCGAAGCCGTGGCCCTGGTGCACGACTTCGGCCACACGCCCTTCGGCCATACCGGCGAGGAGGCGTTGAATGAGAAGATGGCTGCCTGGGGTGGCTTCGACCACAATGCGCAGTCGCTGCGCGTGGTGACGCGGCTTGAGCGGCGTTATGCCGAGTTCGACGGGCTGAACCTCACCTGGGAAACGCTGGAGGGGCTGGTCAAGCACAATGGGCCGCTGACGGATGCCAAAGGGCAGGGGCTGAAGGGCCCGGTGCCGCAGGCGATCCGCGACTATTCGGAGCTGCATGATCTCGAACTCGACCGGTTTGCCGGCATCGAGGCGCAGTGCGCGGCGATCGCCGACGATATCGCCTACAACACCCATGACATCGATGACGGTCTGCGGTCGGGCTTCCTGACGCTGGACATGCTGGAGGACGTCACCTTGCCGGGCTCGATCCTGGCGAGCGTGCGGGAGCGCTATCCGGCGCTCGACGCCGTGCGCACCGGCCATGAACTGATGCGCCGCCAGATCACCATGATGGTCGAGGACGTGATTGCCTCCACCCACGCCAATCTCGAGCGCCTGAAGCCGGCAAGCGCCGACGACGTGCGGGCGGCGGGCGAGACGATGGTGACCTTCTCCGCCGGCATGGCCGCGACCGAGAAGGAATTGAAGGCCTTCCTCTACAAGCATCTTTACCGGCACAGCGAGGTCATGCGCGTGCGTGCCGACGCCGAAGGGATCGTCAGGGATCTGTTCGATGCCTATTTCGCCGATCCGCGCGCCATGCCCGACGGCTGGCGCGAAGGCCTCGATAGGGCGCAGGATCGCATCAAGGCGCGCAGCGTCGCCGATTTCCTGGCGGGCATGACCGATACCTACGCCCTGAAGGAACACCGTCGCTTGTTTGACCACACGCCCGATTTGAGCTAGGGCGAGCGCGATTTTGCCGGCCAACGAGCCGGATTCCCTAGCACAGCCGCCAGAGCCAGACCCAATGAACATCTTCGCCGATTTCAACGCGCGAGTCATAAAAGCCGTAGAAGCGCTTGACCTGAAAGACAAGGACGGCGCGCCGCTCGACCTGTCGCGCATCGCCGTCGAGCCACCGCGCGATGCCAGCCATGGCGATCTCGCCACCAACGCCGCGATGGTGCTTGCCAAGCCGACCGGGCAGAACCCGCGCGCGCTTGCCGAAAGGCTGGCCGAGGCGTTGCGTGGCGACGCCGACGTCGCGGCGGCCGATGTCGCCGGTCCGGGCTTCGTCAATCTCAGGCTGCATGACGGGTTCTGGCAGGCGCACCTGGCGGCGCTGCTCGGCGAGGGCCGCAACTATGGCCGCTCGACCATCGGCGGCGGCCGCAAGGCCAATGTCGAATATGTTTCGGCCAACCCGACCGGCCCGATGCATGTCGGCCATTGCCGGGGCGCGGTGGTGGGCGACACGCTCGCCAATCTGATGGCCTTCGCCGGCTACGACGTGACCAAGGAATATGTCATCAACGACGCCGGCTCGCAGATCGACGTGCTCGGCCGCTCGGCTTTGCTCCGCTACCGCGAGGCGCTCGGCGAGGCGATCGGCGAGATACCGGCCGGGCTCTATCCGGGCGACTATCTCATTCCGGTCGGCCAGGCGCTGGTAAAGGAGTTTGGCGGCAAGCTTTTGCAGATGCCGGAAGACGAGGCGCTCGCCATCGTCAAGAACCGCACCATCGATGCCATGATGGCGATGATCCGCGAGGATCTGGCGCTGCTCAACGTGCACCACGACGTGTTCTTCTCCGAGCGCACGCTGCATGCCGACAATGCCAGGAAGATCCGCTCGGCAATCGCCGACCTGACGCTGAAGGGGCATATCTACAAGGGCAAGCTGCCGCCGCCCAAGGGCGAGAAGCCGGACGACTGGGAAGATCGCGAGCAGACCTTGTTCCGCTCGACCGCCGTCGGCGACGACATGGACCGGGCGCTGGTCAAGTCGGACGGCTCCTTCACCTATTTCGCCGCTGATGTCGCCTATCTCAAGGACAAGGTCGACCGCGGCTTCGTCGACCTGATCTATGTCCTGGGAGCCGACCATGGCGGCTACGTCAAGCGGCTTGAGGCGCTGGCGCGCGCGGTCGCGGGCGACGAGGTGAAGCTCACCGTCCTGCTCTGCCAGTTGGTCAAGCTGTTCCGCGACGGCGAGCCGGTCCGCATGTCGAAACGGTCCGGCGATTTCGTCACGCTGCGCGAGGTCGTCGAAGAGGTTGGCCGCGACCCGATCCGCTTCATGATGCTTTACCGCAAGAACGACGCGCCGCTCGATTTCGACTTCGCCAAGGTGACCGAGCAGTCGAAGGACAATCCGGTGTTCTACGTGCAATACGCCTCGGCGCGCTGCCACTCGGTGTTCCGGCAGGCGAGCGAGCAGTTGGGCGAGGCCAATTTCGACCGCAATCGGCTGACGGCGTCGGTGGCTTCGCTCTCCGACGAGGGCGAAATCGGCCTGATCCGGAAGCTGGCTGAATATCCAAGACTGATTGAGTCCGCGGCCCTTGCATTGGAGCCGCACAGGCTGGCATTCTACCTCTACGATCTGGCTTCCAGCTTCCATGGGCACTGGAACCGGGGGACGGATAATCCTGACTTACGTTTTGTTAAGGTTAACGACCGACAATTGACGTATGCCAGACTGGGGCTGGTGCAGGCTGTTTCGGACGTTTTGACGTCCGGCCTGACGCTGATTGGGGCCGAAGCGCCCACCGAGATGCGTTAGGTTTGACTAAAAAGCCTGTCACCTTTTGCCCACATTGCGCTGGTAAGGGCCAACCCTGCGCGACGTCCATGGCGTCCGACTGTGTGCGAGTTCGGGAACAATAATGGCAGACAGAACCCCGCTGAAAGTAGCCGATCACAACGACATCGCTGACGACGATCCGTTTGCGGAACTGACCAGGATCATGGGTTTCGACCCGCGCCAGCCGGTAAAGCCGCAGGTGCCTGTCCAGAAGGCTGCGCCCGCCAATCAGCCTGCCGCGGGCAGCGATTTCGACATCGACCTCGAGAAGGAGCTGATGGGCGAGTTCGGCGCCGAGGAAAGTGCCGCCGTCGCGCAGCCGCCAGAGCCGGCTTTCGAAACCGCAGCCTCCGTTGCGCTGGACGACGAGCTTGCGGCGTCGCTCGACCAGGACTTCGTGTTCGACGATATCGCGGACCATCACTTCGGCGCCCCGGCGCAAGCGGCCGCCGAGCCGCAGGCCGATGCGGAGCTCCAGGTCGAAGCGGAGTCGCAATTCGAAGCGGCCTTCGACGATGATTTCGGCCAGGCGGTCGCCAGTTCGCTCGAAGACGTCTCGCCGCTCGATGACGATCTGCCGATGGACGACGAGCTTGCCGCGTCGCTCGATCGCGAATTCCCGGGCGCCAATGAGGCGGTGGAGGCGGTCGACCACAACGTCGTCGAAGCTGCCGCGCCAGTGGCCGAAGCCGCTTTCGATGACGATCTCGAACATTCGGTTTCTCTGTCGCTCGAGGACGAGCTGACGCTAGACGGACATGGCCCTGCGGAGGATCATGCCGCGCCGGCCGTTGCTGCCGAATATGCAGCGCCTGTGCAGGCGGCTGCCGACCAGGCGATCCCCGAGGAGGACTTTTCCGGTCATTTCGACGAGGCGATGGCCGATGTCGACACGGATTTCGAAGCGCAGGCCGAAGCGCCGGCTGAAGCCGCGCAGGCCGAAGAGCCGGCTGAAGCCGATGGGATGCCGGCCGTCGAAGCGCTCGCCGAGGCCGCCTATGCCGCTGACGATGCCGAGGCCGATCTGCGGGCTTTTGAGGACGAATTCGAGATCGATCACGCGCCGGTCGACGAGCCGGTGGCTGCCGAAGCGCCTGCCGAGGCCGCTTACGTCACCGATGCCAATGACGATGCTCCCGAATTCGTCGCGCAGGAAGCGTTCGACGACAATTTCGAGCTTGATATCGACGATGCGCCGACCGCCGAGGATCAACAGCCGGCAGCCGAAGCCGCTGCCGAGGAAATCGCTCCGATTGCGCCCGCCGTCGTCGCGGTCGAGCCGCCGAAGCCCGCCGCCGAAGAGCGGAGCCTCGAGGACGAACTCAACGCTCTCCTCGGCGCCATGAGCGCGCGGCCGGTTCCCGTCGCCAGGGAAGCCGAGCCCGTCCGTCAGCCGGTGATCGAGACTCCCGCTCCCCAACAGCTGGCTGATGACCTCGATTGGAATCTCGACGGGCAGGAGCCAGCGTCCGGCGAGGATGCAGCGCCCTCCGCCGACATTGATTTCGACGACGACGCGTTCGATGCCGCCTTTGCCAGGGGTATCGGGGGCGATCAGGAGCCGAGCCATCCCGTGGCGTCGGCTTCCCCTTCGCAGGACTGGCTGCGCTCGGCACCGCCTGAGCCGGCCCGTTCCTGGAGCCGCGTGACACCGGTCGCAGCGGCCGCGCAGGCGACGTTCGCGGCCCAGCCGACGGCATCGGCGGCGCCGGTTTCGGCCGAGCCGTCATACCGGCAGGAGCCGGTCGTGGAGGAGGTTCCGGCCTATGCCGAGCCGGAGCCCGCGCCGCAGGACCAGCCGCAAGCCTATGACGAGATGCCCGACGTCGAAACCATCGACGTGCCGGAGCGCGTGGTGGCGCTTGCCGACGATCTCGATATTCCCGAGCTCAATTTCGAGGAAGAAAAGCCGGCGGCGCCAGCTTTTGACGATCTCGACGCCGAGTTCGCCGGCCTGCTGAACGACATGAACGCTGTCGATCTGGCGCCTGCGCCCGCACGCGCCGCCGCCTATGAGGACGACAGCTACGGCGCCGGGTTCAAGCCGGGCCACGATCACGGCGACGCGCGCGCCTATGCGGCGGCGAAGCCGGCTGAAATGCCGGCTGCCTCAGCGCCGGTTTCCCAGGCCGCCGCGACGGGCGGCTTCGATATTGACGATCTGCCGGGCAGCCGGCCGCTCGCGCAGGCCGACGATTTCGCGGTCGATGAGCTCGACTACGACCCCGAACTGGACCAGGAGATGGCGGTACCGGGCCTTGCCGAGCGTGAGGCCGCCAGGCCGCGCGGCCGTGGCGTGCTGATCGCCGCCGTCGTCGGCGCCGTGGCCCTGGCCGGTGGTCTTGGCGCCTTTGCCTTGTCGTTTGGTGGCAAGGGCGGCAGCGAGGCGCCGGTTATCGTCAAGGCCGACAACGCGCCGATCAAGGTCAAGCCGGAGAATCCGGGCGGCACGGTGGTGCCGAACCAGGACAACAAGGTCTATGACGCGGTGGTCAAGGGGACCAAGCCGGCCGAGCCGGTGCAGGAAAAGCTGGTCACCAACACCGAAGAGCCGGTCGATGTGAAAGCCAAGGAGCCGGAGAGCCGCGTCGTCGATCTTTCGCCCGCCGATGCTGCGCCGGGCATGGACGATGTGGGCAATGCCGCCGCGACCGCGATGCCGGGCGTGGATGCGCAGGCCAGCGCGGAAGCGGCGCCGGCGCCGAAATCCGAGGATCGCATAGCCCAGGTCCTGCAGGAAGCCGACAAAGGGACCAACCCGGAAGTCGTCGCTGTCGCGCCGCGCAAGGTCAGGACCATGATGGTCAAGCCCGATGGCTCGCTGGTTGCGCGCGAGGATCCTGCACCCGAGGCTGCTCCGCAGGTCGCTGCCGCCGAACCGGCCGATCCGGCGCCCCAGCATGTCGCCCCCGCGGCGCAGGCCGGTGCCGAGCAGACCGGCACCGTGGCGCCGGCGACCGATCAGGCAAGCGATCAGCCGACCGACCAGGTCGCCAGCGCCGACCAGTCCGATGCCGCTCAGCCGCTCAAGCCGGCGGCGCCGAAGCCCGAGGCCAAGGCTGAAGCCAAGACGCAGACCACCCACAGCCAGTCGGCCGACACGCCGGCCACTGTTCCGGTTGCGCCGCAGCGTCCGTCCGACCAGCCGGTCGACGTCGTCGGCGAGGTGAAGCCCGACCAGGTCGCCTCCATATCACCGAGCGCGGCAGCGGCGGGCGGCGGTTCGTGGTCGATGCAGATCGCCTCGCAGCCGACGGTTGAAAGCGCGCAGTCCACCTACCAGGACCTGCAGCGCCGCTACGGCAGCGTGCTGTCGGGCCGCACCGCCAACATCGTCAAGGCCGAGATCGCCGGCAAGGGCACCTTCTACCGCGTCCGCGTGCCGGCGCAGTCGCGCAACGACGCGATCGCCCTGTGCACCAGCTACAAGGCGGCCGGCGGCAACTGCTTCGTGTCGCGCTGAGGCTGGCTGCAATCAATCAAAACCGGCGCGGCTGCGAGGCTGCGCCGGTTTTTTGTGGACCGGGATCGGGCCTTCAGCCGCATGTTGGGCGGGGAGATTCCCTTTGTCCGCGCGAAGCCCTAAGCTTCCACGCATGACCGAATCAAAATCCATGATCCTCGGCTGCGCCGGGAAATCGCTCACCCCCGAGGAAATCCGTTTTTATCGCGGCGAACGACCGTGGGGGTTCATCCTGTTTGCCCGCAATGTCGGCGAGACCGAGCAGATCCGCGATCTGGTCGCCTCGATGCGCGACGCCGTCGGGCGCGCGGACGCGCCGGTGTTCATCGACCAGGAAGGCGGCCGGGTGCAACGCCTGCGGCCGCCATTGGCGCCGAACTATCCCGCGGGCGGCGCGCTCGGCGCGCTGTGGCGCAACGACCGCGAGGCTGGCCGCCGCGCCGCATGGCTGATGGCGCGGCTGCATGCCTTTGACCTGCTTCGCCATGGCATCACCGCCGATTGCCTGCCGGTGCTCGACGTGCCGGTGGAAGGCGCCAGCGACGTCATCGGCGCGCGCGCCTACGGCAAGGAGCCGGGCCCCGTCATCGAGCTTGGCCGCGCCGCCGCCGAGGGACTGATGTCGGGCGGCGTGCTGCCGGTGATGAAGCACATTCCGGGGCACGGGCGGGCCTTCGCCGACACGCATTTCGAACTGCCGACGGTCGATACGCCGCTCAGCGAGCTGCGCAGCCATGATTTCGCTCCGTTCAAGGCGCTCAACCAATTGCCGATGGCGATGACGGCGCATGTCGTCTACAGCGCCGTCGATCCGAACAACCCGGCGACGACCTCGGCAAAGGTGGTCAACGACATTATCCGCGGCGAGATCGGCTTCGACGGGCTGTTGATGAGCGACGACACCTCGATGAAGGCACTTTCTGGGGATTTCCCGGCAAAGGCGGCGGCGATCCTTGCGGCGGGCTGCGATCTGGTCCTTCACTGCAACGGGGTTTTCGAGGAAATGTCGGGCATCGCGTCACGCACCACGGCGCTTACCGGCAAGCCGCTCGAGCGCGCCGAGCGGGCGCTGACCTATATAAAGGATCGCGACCGCGCGAACGAGACCGAGATACGCGCCGAGTTTGCCACCTATTTCGACGCGGTGGCCTGACAGAGGAAAGAGACAGGGGCAGTGGCGGAAACATTGGACAGCAAGGCCGCGAAGGCCGCACCGATGGACCGTCTGTGGGCCGAGAACGACGATTCGCGCGTCACAGGCGATCCGTCGCTGGTCGTCGACGTCGCCGGCTTCGAGGGGCCGCTCGACCTTCTCTTGCACTTGGCGCGCAACCAGAAGGTCGATCTGGCGCGGATTTCCATCCTGGCGCTGGCCGAGCAGTATATCGCCTTCGTCGAGCAGGCGAGGGCGCTGAGGCTGGAGCTTGCGGCCGACTATCTGGTGATGGCGGCGTGGCTTGCCTTCCTGAAGTCGAAGCTTCTGATCCCGAAGCAGCCGGGCGAAGAGGGCGAAAGCGGCGAGGAACTGGCGGCGGTGCTGCAGTTCCGGCTGAAGCGGCTGGAGGCGATGCGCGATGCATCCGCCAGGCTGGTCAACCGCAACCGGCTCGGCCGCGACGTGTTCGCGCGCGGCATGCCGGAAATGGTCATCATCGAGAAGCGCAACGCATACTCCGCCTCGCTCTACGATCTGCTCACCGCCTATGCGCAGCAGCGCCAGAAGCAGGCGATCAACAATGTGACGATCGCCAGGCGTGGCGTGTGGTCGCTCAAGGATGCGCGCGACATCCTGAACAGGCTGGTCGGCACGCTCAGCGACTGGACGGCGCTGGACAGTTTCCTGATCGAGTATCTCGCCGCTCCGGAAGAGCGGCGCACGGCGGTCGCCAGCTCCTTTGCCGCGACGCTCGAACTGGTGCGTGAAGGCAAATTGGACTTGCGGCAGGAGCAGGTGTTCGCGCCGATCTATCTGCGCGGCCGCGCCCAAGGCATAAAGGCAGTCGAGGTGGTAGCATGAGCGAACGCGCCAACGCTTCGGTCATTCCGTTCAAGGTCGAAGACGAGGCCGAGGAAACTGCGGTCGAGCAGGCTTCGGTCGAGAATCCGGCCGAGCGGCTCGCTCTGGCGGAAGCCGTGCGCATGGCCGAGGCGATCGTCTTCGCCAGCGCCGAGCCGGTCAGCGAAAAGCAGCTTGCCGCGCGTCTGCCCGACGGCATCAACATCGCCGCCGCGATGGCCGACCTGCAGCAGATCTATGCCAGGCGCGGCGTCAATCTGGTGCGTGTCGGCGATGCCTGGGCCTTCCGCACCGCCGGCGACCTGGCGTTCCTGATGAGCCGCGACACAGTCCAGCAAAGGAAGCTGTCCCGCGCCGCGCTCGAGGTTCTGGCGATCATCGCCTACCACCAGCCGGTGACGCGCGCCGAGATTGAGGACATCAGGGGCGTCGAAACCTCGAAGGGCACGCTCGACACGCTGATGGAGACGGAATGGATCAGGATGCGCGGCCGTCGCCGCACGCCCGGCCGCCCCGTCACCTACGGTACGACGGACGCCTTCCTCGACCATTTCGCGCTGGAGGAGATCCGCGATCTTCCAGGCATGGAGGAACTGAAAGGCGCCGGGCTGCTTTCGACCCGCATGCCGTCGAATTTCTCGGTGCCGCTGCCGCCGGCCGACCCCGACGCGCTGGCCGAGGACGAGGATGCATTGACCGACATCGACCTCGAGGAACTCGGTCTTCTGACGCCGCGCGTCACGGAAGATTGACCTGCCTGCCGCTGTCAAAAGCAGCGCTGCGAGGGTAGATGCGCCGATTGGTAGCGGGCGGCATTACCGAAAATGCGTGACATCCGCCGCGCTGTCATAAACTTTGTCGCGGTTGTGTTTGAATCCCAACGCGAAAGCGCATAGATCATCGCCAGGGAAAACATTCGAGAGAGAGTAGCTATGGGTTCGTTTTCGATTTGGCACTGGATGATCGTCCTGGTGATCGTGCTGCTGGTGTTCGGCCGCGGCAAGATTCCGGAGCTGATGGGCGACATGGCCAAGGGCATCAAGAGCTTCAAGAAGGGCATGGCCGACGACGACACCGCCGACGACAAGCGCACCGTCGAGCATCGCGCGGACGAGACCGTTTCGACGGTGAAGGAAAAGGCCAGCAAGAGCTGAGCCCGAGGTTCTAGTCGGAACAGATTGCCATGTTTGAAGTCGGCTGGACCGAGATGCTGGTGATCGCGGTCGTCATGATCGTGGTCGTCGGGCCGAAGGATTTGCCCAATATGCTGCGCACCTTCGGCCGCACGACGGCAAAGCTGCGTGCCATGGCCGGCGACTTCCAGAAGCAGTTCAACGAGGCGCTGAAGGAAGCCGAACTCGACGACGTCAAGAAGTCGGTGGACGAGCTCAGGGGCCTCAGCCCGGTCGCCGAGATCCGCAAGCAGCTCAATCCGTTCGAACAGGCGGCGGCCGATGTCCGCTCCGGCGTCGATGCCGCGATGAAGCCGAAGCCTGCCGTCGATCCGGCCACGCCCGCCGCTTCGACGCCGCAGGCCAGCGAGCCGCTGAAGAACGGCGCGACGGTATTGCCTGGCGTCGAGACACCTGAAGCGACGCCGGCGGCGCCCATCTTCCCGGCGATGACCGACGATGCCGTTGTGGCGCCGGCAGTTGCCGCTGCAACGGCGGCGCCGCAGAAGGTGGACGCCAAGAAGCCGGCCGCGGCGAAGACTGCCAAGGCACCCGCAACCGTGGCGAAGGCTGCGAAGGCGCAGGCAAAGCCGACGCCGGTGAAAGCCGCCAAGCCAGCCGCACCAGCAAAGACAACGAAGCCGGCCGCAACCAAGCCGGCGAGCAAGGCTGAAGTGAAGGCGGCGCCAGTGACGAAGCCGGCGACGGCGAAGCCCTCGCCCAAGAAGACGGCGCCGGCGACGAAGCCCGCGCCGGCGACGAAGCCCGCGCCCAAGAAGACGGCGGGAGCCGCCAAGTGAGCGTCACGGATCAGGAAAGAGACGAAATCGAGAAATCGTCGGCGCCGCTGATCGAGCATCTGATCGAGCTGCGCCGGCGGCTGATCTGGTCGCTGGGAGGCTTCTTCGTCGCCTTTCTCGTCTGCTTCTTCTTCGCCAAGCGGCTGTTCAACCTCCTGGTCGTGCCGTTCAAATGGGCGACGCAATGGGCCGGGCTCGACCCGCACAAGGTCGAGCTGATTTATACGGCGCCCCAGGAGTTCTTCTTCACGCAGGTCAAGCTCGCCATGTTCGGCGGCATGGTGATCGCCTTCCCGCTGATCGCCACGCAGATCTACAAATTTATCGCGCCCGGCCTCTACAAGAACGAGCGCAACGCCTTCCTGCCGTTCCTGATCGCCTCGCCGATCCTGTTCCTGATGGGCGCCTCGCTGGTCTATTTCTTCTTTACGCCGATGGTGATGTGGTTCTTCCTCGCCATGCAGCAGACCGGCACCAACGACCAGGTGCAGATCTCGCTGCTGCCGAAAGTCTCGGAATATCTCAGCCTGATCATGACGCTGATCTTCTCCTTCGGCCTGGTGTTCCAGCTGCCGGTGGTGACCAGCCTGATGACCAGGGTCGGCATGCTGTCGTCGAAGGCGCTGGCCGAGAAGCGCAAATGGGCGATCGTCATCGCCTTCGTCGTTGCCGCCGTGCTGACGCCGCCGGATCCGATGAGCCAGATCGGCCTGGCCATCCCGACCATCCTGCTCTACGAGGTCGCCATCTGGTCGGCCCGGCTGATCGAACGCAGCCAGGAGCGGGACCGTCTGGCGCGCGAGAAGCAGGAGGCAGGCGAGGCCGTGGCCGACAAGACGCCGGACGAGCCCTCGGCGCCGGCGGCATCGTAACGCGGCGGCGGCGGAAAACGGTAACCGCCGCCCGGCCCATCTTGCATCGATCGTGGATGCGGTTTACGCCCTCGAGCCTTAGCTCAGGAGCGTTCAGACCATGCTTGACATCAAATGGATTCGCGACAACCCGAAGGCCCTTGCCGAGGCGCTGGTCAAGCGCTCGTGGTCGGCGGCCGAGGCGCAGTCCACCGTCGATGGCCTGATCGCCAGCGACGAGGCGCGGCGCGAGCATCTGACCGAACTGCAGGTCAAGCAGGAACGCCGCAACGCCGCCTCGAAGGAGATCGGCAACGCCATGCGTTCGGGCGATGCCGCTCTGGCCGAAAAACTGAAAGCCGAAGTCGGCGAGATCAAGGCCTTCATCCAGAACGGCGAGGCGCGCGAGCGCGAGCTCGACAAGGCGCTGAACGATGCGCTGGCGGTCCTGCCCAACGTGCCGCTGGATGAGGTTCCGGTCGGCAAGGACGAGCACGACAATGTGGTGAAGCGCATTGTCGGCGAGGTGCCTGCGCGCCCGAACTGGGTGAAGGAGCACTTCGAAGTCGGCGAAGCGCTGGGCATGATGGATTTCGAGCGGGCGGCAAGGCTGTCAGGCTCGCGCTTCACGGTGCTTAAGAGCCAGCTGGCGCGGATGGAGCGCGCGCTCGGCCAGTTCATGCTCGATCTGCACACGACCGAGCATGGCTACGAGGAGGTTATCCCGCCGCTGATGGTCAAGGACGATGTCCTCTTCGGCACCAACCAATTGCCGAAGTTCGAGCTCGACCTGTTTTTCACGCCGCATGGCGACGGCAGGCTGGGCTTGATCCCGACCGCCGAGGTGCCGCTCACCAACCTGGTGCGCGAAGAAATCACCGCGCATGAAAAGCTGCCGCTGCGCTACACGGCGCTGACGCCGTGCTTCCGCTCGGAAGCGGGCTCGGCCGGGCGCGACACCCGCGGCATGCTGCGCCAGCACCAGTTCTACAAGGTGGAACTGGTCTCGATCACCGACCAGGAAAGCTCGATCGCCGAGCACGAACGGATGACGGCCTGCGCCGAGGAAGTGCTGAAGCGGCTGGAGCTGCCGTTCCGCACCATGACGCTGTGCACCGGCGACATGGGCTTCGGCGCGCGCAAGACCTATGACATCGAGGTCTGGCTGCCCGGCCAGAACGCCTATCGCGAAATCTCGTCCTGTTCGGTCTGCGGCGACTTCCAGGCACGACGCATGGACGCTCGCTACAAGGACAAGGACGGCAAGGGCAACCGCTTCGTCCACACGCTGAACGGTTCGGGCACCGCGGTCGGCCGGGCTCTTATCGCCGTCATCGAAAACTACCAGAATGAGGATGGCAGCGTAACCATTCCTGAAGCGCTTCGGCCTTACATGGGTGGTCTGACCAAGATCGAATCGAAGTAATGCGCATTCTCTTGACCAATGATGACGGCATCCATGCCGAGGGCCTGGCGTCGCTCGAACGCATCGCGCGCACGCTGTCGGACGACGTCTGGGTGGTGGCGCCGGAGCAGGATCAATCCGGCTACGCGCATTCGCTGTCGATCTCCGAGCCGCTGCGGCTGCGCAAGATTGGCGACAAGCACTACGCCGTGCGCGGCACGCCGACCGATTGCGTCATCATGGGTGTCAAGAAGATCCTGCCGGGCATGCCCGACCTCATCCTGTCCGGCGTCAATTCCGGCGCCAACATCGCCGACGACGTCACCTATTCCGGCACGGTCGCCGGCGCCATGGAGGGCGCATTGCTCGGCGTGCGCTCGATCGCGGTCAGCCAGGCCTATTCCTATGCCGGCGAGGACCGCGTCGTTCCCTACGAGACCACCGAGGCGCTGGCGCCGGCGCTGCTGAAAAAGCTGGTGGCGATGCCATTGCCGGACGGCGTGCTGCTCAACGTCAATTTTCCGAATTGCGCGCCCGACGAGATCGAGGGCACCGTCGTCACCTCGCAAGGCAAGCTGGTGCACAGCCTGTGGGTGGACGAGCGCCGCGACGGGCGCGGCCTGCCTTACTACTGGTTGCGCTTTGGCCGCGAGCCGGTCGAAGGCAAGAAGGGCACCGATCTCCATGCCATGCGCAACCGACTGGTGTCGGTGACGCCGCTGCAGCTCGACCTTACAGCTCATGAAATTCGCGACCAACTGACCAAGGCGCTCGCATGAACCAGCCGATTTCAGTCGACGACCGCGAAGGCTTTGCCGCCTTCCTGCTGCGCCTGCGCGGCCGGGGGTCGGCGCCGAAGCCGCTGATTGCCGCCTTCGAGGCGACGCCACGCCGTGGCTTCCTGTCCGGACAGTTCCATTCGCTCGCCTGGTCGGACGGCATGCTGCCGATCGAATGCGGCGAGGCGATCGAGGGCGCCGACCTGCAGGCCGCAGTGCTCGCGGCGCTTGGCATCGAGCCCGGCAACCGCGTGCTGGAGATCGGCACCGGGACTGGCTACACGGCGGCGGTGATGTCGCGGCTGGCGTCGCGCGTCGTCACCATCGACCGTTACAAGACGCTGACCGAGCAGGCCAAACAGCGCTTCGAGGCGCTCGGCATCGGCAATGTCATCGTCCGCCAGGCGGATGGCTCCAACGGACTGCCGAATGAAGGGCCGTTCGACCGCATCGTTGCCTGGGCTGCCTTCGACAACCTGCCGCGTTTCCTGCTCGACCAGTTGTCGAGCGGCGGTGTGGTCATCACGCCGATCGGCCCGGAGGAGGGCGAGCAGGTGCTGGCAAAGCTCACCAAAGTCGGCAGCCGCTTCGAGCGCGAGGACATCGGTATCGTCAGGCTGCAGCCGATCCTGCGCAGCGTCGCCGCCGTCATTTGACCTTCCTCGAATATTTTAAGAAAATTTTCGCCGGATTCTAAGGGGTTAACCGGCCAGTAACATTAACGCGCTTTAATCATGACCAGTTTGTACCGGGTCTGTGCGGGTTAAGTGCGATGCAATTCAGTGTTTTGAAGGCAAACGGACGCAATCTGGCGCGTGGCTGCGCCGTCCTCATGATTGCAGGCGCCGCTGCGGGGTGCAGCTCCCAGGTCGCCCGCTTCAACGGTGTCGACGACGTCTTCACCTCCTCGACCAACAATCAGCGCGCCATCATCGATAAACAGGATGCCGCCCAACCCTATCCGGGCGACACTGCGATGGCGCCGGCGCCGGTCGATGGCAGCCACACCCAGTCGGTGAGCCGCTCCAGCCTGGAGCCGGTTTCCGTGCAGCAGCTGCCGCCGCCGGTGTCACAGCCGGCCCAGGCGCCCGCCGCGAAGCCGATGCGCACCGCTTCGGCCCCGGTCCTGGCGCCGCCCGCCACGCATGTCGACAGGACGACCACCGGCACCGTCGCCCCGGCGGCGAAGCCGTTCAAGGAGGCGCAGCCCGACTCGAAGATGGCGGCCGCCGGCACGCCTCACGCCACCGAGATCGTGGTCCGGGACGGCGAGACCATCTCCGGCCTGGCGCAGCGCTACAAGGTGCCGGCCGACGTGATCATGAAGGTCAACGGTCTGAGTGCGACCAAGGGCCTGAAGACAGGCCAGAAGCTGGTCATTCCCGCCTATGCCTATTCGAGCAAGGAGCCGGCGCAGAAACTCGCCGACACCAAGCCCGCGAATGCGCCGAAGCCCGCCAGCGCGCCCGAGAAGATCGCCGTGCTGCCGCAGCAGCCCAAGCTCAAGGACGGCAAGTCGGCCGCGCCGGTCGACGCTTCTGCCGCCGCCAGCGGATCGAAGGACGCCAAGCCCGCGACGCAGGTCGCCTCCGCCAAGCCGGCTGGCGCCGGCGGCACCTACACGGTCCAGCAGGGCGACTCGCTGTCGTCCATCGCCAGGAAGACCGGTGTCGGCGTCGTGGCCCTGAAGCAGGCGAACGGCATGCAGGACGGCCTGCTCAAGATCGGCCAGACGCTGAAGGTTCCGGCCGGCGGCACGGCGACTGTCGCCGCCGCGAAGCCGGTCAAGGTCGATCCGGTGACGACGGCCACCACGCAGCCGGCGGCCAAGCCGACCGAGACGCTCGCCTCCTACACGCCGCCGAAGAAGGACGCCAAGGTCATCCAGCAGGCCGAGGACGACGACGCGGTGGCGCCGGATGCCACCGGCATCGGCAAGATGCGCTGGCCGGTGCGCGGCCGCGTGATCTCCAATTTTGGCGGCGGCAAGGACGGCGTCGACATTGCGGTCCCGGAGGGCACGCCGGTCAAGGCTGCAGAGAACGGCGTCGTCATCTATGCCGGCGACGGGCTGAAGGAATTCGGCAACACCGTTCTGGTGCGGCACGAGAACGGGCTGGTCACCGTCTACGGCCATGCCAGCTCGATCGAGGTGCAGCGCGGCCAGAAGGTCAAGCGCGGCCAGGAGATCGCGCTGTCGGGCATGAGCGGCACCACCGACTCGCCGAAGCTGCACTTCGAGGTGCGCAAGAACTCCGCCCCGGTCGATCCGTCGGGCTATCTCGAATAGAAGAAGAACAATTGCGGGCCGTCTGAGACCTCCAGTCCAGCCCGCCGGCTCAGCCCGCTCCGCAAGGGGCGGGCTTTTTCAGTCGCTGCCGGCACCGCTTTGGCAAACGTCCAGCGCCGCGGCATACGGGTGGCGAACTCAAGCTTGCGTTGATCCGGTGAAGAAGCCTTCCAGTTCCGCGAAGCCCATCGCTTCCTCGGAAAACCGGAAGGTGCCCGCGGATTTCATCTCCCGCACGGCGTGGACGAACTTGCCATAGGCGAGCCGCGCCAGCGCCGAGCCGACGCTGATCCGCTTGACGCCAGCATCCGCCAATTCGGCCACGCCAAACGTGGCGCCGGGCATGCCCATGACGATATTGACCGGTTTCGTCACGGCGCCACAGACGGTGCGGATCATGCCGAGGTCGTGGAGGCCGGGCGCATAGAGCACATCGGCGCCGGCCTTCTCGAAAGCCTGCAGCCTTCTGATGGTGTCATCCAGATCGGGGCGGCCCCACAGGAAGTTCTCGCAGCGCGCCGTCAGGACGAAATCATCCGGCAGGGCGCGGCGCGCCTGTGCGGCCGCCTCGATCCGCTCGACCGCCAGCGCGAATTCATAGATCGGATCGTCATGCCTGCCGGTATGGTCTTCGAGAGAACATCCGGCAAGGCCGATGCCGGCCGCGGCCTCGATCGTCTCGGCAGCACTTTGCGGACTGTCGCCGAAGCCCTTTTCGAGATCGGCGGAGACGGGCAGTGGCGTTGCCGCCACGATGGACCGACAGTGACTTAGCGTATCCTCTCGCGAGACCTGTCCTTCGGCGACACCAAGGGAAAACGCCATGCCGGCACTGGTGGTGGCGAGGGCCCGAAAACCCATGGCCGCCAGAATTCGTGCCGTGCCTATGTCCCAGGGATTGGGAATGATGAACGTACCTGGTTCCTGATGAAGCCTGCGAAACGCCGCGCCCTTGCTCTCCAATGCGTTCTCCCTCGGGCTTCGAGTCACCGAAGGAAGATGACACAACAATCGGAACAAATAAAGAACAAGTGCTGCGCTTGGTCGTAACGTCAGCAGGCCTCATGTGCGCCTGCTTTCGGATGACAGCTATCAGTCCGTCAGCGGCTTGCCGAGACGTCCCGCCAGATCCTGTGTGAACTGCCAGGCGACGCGGCCGGAGCGGCTGCCGCGCGTCGTCGCCCATTCCAGCGCCTCGGCGCGCAGCGTCTCGGGGTCGATGGCCAGGCCGTGATGGCGGACATAGCCGTCGATCATGTCGAGATATTCGTCCTGCGAGCATTTGTGGAAGCCGAGCCAGAGGCCGAAACGGTCGGACAGCGAGACCTTCTCCTCGACCGCTTCAGAGGGATTGATGGCGGTCGAGCGCTCATTGTCGATCATGTCGCGCGGCAACAGATGCCGCCGGTTCGAGGTGGCGTAGAAGATGACATTGGCCGGACGGCCTTCGACGCCGCCTTCAAGTGCCGCCTTCAGCGACTTGTAGGACGTGTCGTCCTGGTCGAAGGAGAGGTCGTCGCAAAACAGGATGAAGCGGAAGGGGGCGGCCTTGAGCAATCCCATCAGCTTGGGCAGCGTGTCGATGTCCTCGCGGTGGATCTCGATCAGCTTGAGCGGCCGATCGAGCTTGTCGGAGGCATTGACCGCTGCGTGCACCGCCTTGACCAGCGACGATTTGCCCATGCCGCGCGCACCCCACAACAGCACGTTGTTGGCGGCAAAGCCCGCGGCGAAGCGCTCGGTGTTGTCGACAAGGATGTCTCGGACGCGATCGACGCCGCGGATCAGCCCGATGTCGACGCGGTTGACCTTGCGCACCGGCTCCAGATAGCCGGGATCGGCCTGCCAGACGAAGCAATCGGCCCCGGCAAGGTCTGTTTGCGGCACCGGCGGCGGGGCAAGCCGGGTGACCGCTTCGATCAGGCGGTCGAGCTTCTGGTTCAGGGCGTCGAGGGTGCTGTCGGTCATGTCTTGTCTTTTGATCTGGCGTTCGGGATCGGGCAGGCGGAAATCCGCTCTTTCGCGGCGGCATAAGAACCGCTTCCAACCTTTTGCCGGAGCATGCTCTTTTCCGCAGACCGCACCCGGCATTCGGCGATCATGCTCTAACACGCGCCAACCGGCCGGAAAAGCAGCGGATTCGCCCGGCGGCGCAGTTGCATTGGCAACTTTACCGACTATATTCCGGCCAAATTTCGCGGGGCCGCCTTGTGGCGGTTTTTCACCATTCAGGAGTTTCTTGATGTTCGTTACACCGGCATACGCCCAGGGCGTCGGCGCCTCGCCAGACATGTTCATCAGCATTTTGCCGTTTGTCCTGATTTTCGTGATCATGTATTTTCTGATCATCCGGCCGCAGCGCGCGCAGCTGAAGAAGCGCCAGGAAATGCTCTCGGCAGTGCGGCGTGGCGATACGGTCGTGACCGGCGGCGGTTTCGTCGGCAAGGTGACCAAGGTGATCGACGACAACGAACTGGAGATCGACCTCGGCGGCGGCACCAAGGTGACGGCGCTGCGCTCGACGATCTCGGACGTGCGCGTCAAGGGCGAGCCGGTGGCGAACCAGAACGCCAAGAAATAACCGAATTGAAGGCGGAACGCTGCCGCTTGTACGCCTGAACGGATAAGAACGAATGCTCTATTTTTCGCGCCTGAAGATGATCCTGATCTGGCTGGCCGTGGCCGCCACCGTGGTCCTCGCCGCGCCCAATCTCTTCCCCGCCAGCACGTTGGCGCAATTGCCCAGCTGGGTGCCGAAGCGGCAGATGACGCTCGGCCTCGACCTGCAGGGCGGTTCGCACATCCTGCTTCAGATGAACCAGAACGACCTGATCAAGGATCGGCTGGAGACCTCGCGCGACGAGATCAGGACGCTGCTGCGCGACGCCAACCCCAAGATCAATTACACCGGCCTTTCCGGATCGGGCCGCACGGTGCAGGTCCGCATCACCGATCCCAGCCAGCTTGACGCCGCCAAGAAGGTGCTGAAGCCGCTGACCGACCCGGTGGCGGCGGGTCTCTTCACCGGCGGATCCGTCCAGGAGATGACGCTGGACGATTCCGAGCCCGGCCTGCTCAAGTTCACGGTGACCGACGCGGGCATCAAATACCGCACCTCGACGGCGCTGACGCAGTCGATCGAGGTCGTCGAGCGGCGCGTCAACGAGCTCGGCACGACCGAGCCGATCGTGCAGCGGCAGGGCGACGACCGCATCCTGGTCCAGGTGCCCGGCCTGCAGGATCCGCAAAGATTGAAGGAAATCCTCGGCCAGACCGCCAAGCTGACGTTCCAGATGGTCGACCAGTCGATGCCGGTCCAGGACGCGCTCAACGGCCGTCCGCCGGCAGGCTCCTCGATCCTCTATTCGCAGGACGATCCGCCGGTACCCTATCTGATCGAGAACCGCGTCATCGTGTCGGGCGAGAACCTGGTCGATGCGCAGGCGACCTACAATTCGCAGAACAACGAGCCGGTCGTTTCCTTCCGCTTCGATTCCAAGGGCGCCACCCGCTTCGGCCAGGCGACGGCGCAAAATGTCGGCAAGCTGTTTGCCATCATCCTCGACAACCAGGTGATCTCGGCGCCGCAGATCCGCGAGCCGATCCTCGGCGGCACCGGCCAGATCTCCGGCAATTTCACCGCCCAGAGCGCCAACGACCTCGCCGTGCTGCTGCGCGCCGGCGCGCTGCCGGCGACGCTGACGGTGATCGAGGAGCGCACGGTGGGTCCGGGCCTGGGGCAGGACTCCATTCATGCCGGCAAGGTCGCCGGCATCATCGGCTCGATCCTCGTGGTCGCCTTCATGTTCGTCGCCTACGGCTTCCTCGGCTTCCTGGCCAACATCGCGCTTGCGGTGCATGTGGCGATGATCGTCGGGCTGTTGTCGCTGCTTGGCGCGACGCTGACCCTGCCTGGTATCGCGGGTATCGTGCTGACCATCGGCATGGCGGTGGACTCCAACGTGCTGATCTATGAGCGCATCCGAGAGGAGCGGCGGGCCGGCCGCTCGGTCATCCAGGCGATCGACACCGGCTTTACCAAGGCGCTGGCGACCATCGTCGATTCCAACGTGACGTCGCTGATCGCGACCGTGGTGCTGTTCTATCTCGGCACCGGGCCGGTGAAGGGCTTTGCCATCACCTATGCCATCGGCATCCTGACCACGGTCTTCACCGCCTTCACCTTCACCCGGCTGCTGGTGTCGATCTGGCTGCGCCGCGCGCGGCCGAAGGAACTGCCGCGCGCTCCGGTGACCTTCATTCCGCCCGGCACGAAGATCCCGTTCATGGGCATCCGCCGCTGGACATTCGCGCTCTCCAGCCTGCTGTCGATCCTGTCTGTCGTGCTGTTCATGACCGTCGACATCAACTACGGCATCGACTTCAAGGGCGGCTCGCTGATCGAGGTGCAGTCCAAGAGCGGCAATGCCGATCTCGCCGACATCCGCGGCAGGCTGACGGAACTCAACATCGGCGAAGTGCAGGTGCAGCAGTTCGGCGAGCCGAACGACGTGCTGATCCGCGTCGGCACCCAGGAGGGTGGCGAGAACGCCGAGCAGACCGTCATCGACAAGGTGCGCGGCGAGCTGCAGGACCAGTATGATTTCCGCCGCGTCGAAGTGGTGGGACCGACGGTTTCGGGCGAGCTCGCCAAGCAGGGCACGATCGCCATGCTGATCGCGCTGCTCGGCATCCTGGTCTATGTCTGGTTCCGCTTCGAATGGCAGTTCGCGGTCGGCGCCATCATCGCGACCGTGCACGACGTGGTGATGACCATCGGCTTCTTCGTCATCACCGGACTGGAATTCAACCAGTCGTCGCTGGCGGCAATCCTGACCATCATCGGCTATTCGCTGAACGACACCATCGTCGTCTACGACCGCGTCCGCGAGGATCTTCGGAAATACAAGAAGATGCCGCTGCCGCAGCTGTTGAACAACGCCATCAACGAGACGCTGTCGAGAACGACGCTGACCTCGGTGACGACGATCCTGGCGCTGCTCGCGCTGGTGCTGTTCGGCGGCGAGGTGATCCGCTCGTTCACCATGGCGATGCTGTTCGGCGTGGTGTTCGGCACCTATTCGTCGATCTTCATCGCCGCGCCGCTGCTGATCCTGTTCAAGTTGCGGCCGCAGGCCACGTCCGCCGACGAGGAGAAGCCGGTGAACGGCAAGGCCGTGGCGACCTGACGCCGCGGCCGTGGCCAAGGGCATCGTCATCCGCGAGGCGCATTTCCCCGGCCGGGCGCCGATCGAGGCCTATGGCAATGGCGGCTTCCGCTTCGCCGATATGTCGCATCGCGGCTCGCTGCTCTGCCTGCCGTCCGGCATCCATGGCTGGGAGCCGGCCGATCCGCTGGCGTTGACGGTGGCGGACTTCAGCAAGCTGCTCGCCGAGGCCGGCAAGGTCGAGATCGTGCTGGTCGGCACCGGCAAGGATCTGCGGCCGCTGCCTGCGGCGCTGCGCGCGGCATTGAAGGAAGCCGGCATCGCCGCCGATCCGATGTCGACCGGCGCGGCGGTGCGGACCTACAATGTCCTGCTCGCCGAAGACCGCGCCGTGGCCGCGGCGCTGATTGCCGTCGACTGACGTGGCCGATACCGCCAACATCGTCATGGATGCGGTGCGCGCTTCCGACCATGACCGTTATCTCAGCGCGCTCTACGCGCCCGCCGACAAGCGCGACGCGCTGTTTTCGCTCTATGCCTTCAATGCAGAGATCGCGTCCGTTCGCGACCGTATCCACGAGCCGTTGCCCGGCGAGGTACGGCTGCAATGGTGGCGCGATGTCATCGCGGCAGAGAACGATGCGGAGACCGGCCATCCGATCGCCGATGCGCTGAGGGCGACGATAGCGGCCAACCGCCTGCCGAAGCCGGCCTTCGACAACATGCTCGAAGCGCGCATCTTCGATCTCTATGACGACGCGATGCCGTCGCGCACCGACCTCGAAGGCTATTGCGGCGAGACCGCCGCTGCGCTCATACAGCTTGCGGCAATGGTGCTCGATCCCCAGGAGGCGCCGCGCTTCGCCGAATTGGCTGGGAGGGCGGGCTGCGCCCAGGCGATCACGGGCCTTCTGCTGCTGTTGCCGCTGCATCGTCGACGCGGCCAATGCTTCGTGCCGGCGGATATCCTTGCGGCGGCTGGCTCTTCATCGGAAGAGTTCGTCAAAGCGGACGGCGGCCCCGGCGCGCAGCGCGCGGTGGCGGCGGTGATCGCGCTGGCGCGCGAGCATCTCAGTGCTTTCGAGCGCGGCGCCGCCGCGCTGCCGGCTTCGCTGCGCCCGGCCTTCCTGCCGCTGGTGCTGACGCGCGCCTATCTCGGCAAGATGGAAGGGCGCTCGCCGCTCGATGGCGCTGCGCGGCTTTCGGCTTTGCGCCGGCACTGGCTGCTGCTGCGTCGCGCCTCGAAAGGCTGGCCGGCCATTTGACGTAAACGTCAATCGTGCTAGGTGTTCTGCCGGTCGGACTCGCGTCGAAGAAGCGCAAGCCGCCGGAGGAGATGCCATTCCATGAGCCTGCCCGTGCTGGTCGCCCTTGTCGTGTTCGGCATCGCGCTGTCGGTCGCGGCCGTGCATTTCACTGGCGGCACCACGACCGCGACGCTTGCCGGCACGGATCAGGCGCTGCAGCGTTTTGCCGAGGATTTTCCCGATGAAAAGCCGGCGGCGGTGCGTCTGACGGCGGACCGCCGGGCGGCATTCCTCGAACTCGGGCCGGCGCGCGCCGGCATCGTCAGCAGCATCGGCGATTGCTTCCTGACGCGCATCGTCACGCCGCGCGACATCTTGGCCCTGACCGTCGACGATCAGCTTTCGATCTCCATCAGGCCAAACGACTTCACCTGGCAGGGCGGCCGGTTCGCCTTTGCCGATGAGGCCGACGCCAAAGCTGTGGCGGCTGCATTGCAGGACCATGATCGGACCCGGGAGGCCGCGTGATGGACGACTACAATTTTCCGCAGGTCACCCAGCTCGCCATCCCGTTCTTCGTCGCCGCCATCCTGATCGAGCTCTGGCTGGTGCGCACAGGCCGCGCCAGGGGATCGTTCGAGACGCGCGACACGCTGACCAGCCTGATGATGGGCACCGGCAACGTCGTTGCAGGGCTGCTGCTCGGTGTTGTGTCCTACTGGGCGCTGCTTTGGCTTTGGCAGTTCCGCTTCTTCAATCTCGGCCTGTCGGTCTGGGTGTTCCTCGCCGCCTTCCTGCTCGACGATTTGCGCTACTATGTCTACCACCGCATCGCGCACCGGGTGCGCTGGGTGTGGGCCGAGCATGTCAATCACCATTCCAGCCAGCACTACAATCTCTCGACGGCGCTGAGGCAAAGCTGGACCGGGCTTTTCACCTTCATGTTCGTGCTGCAGGCGCCGCTGGTGCTGCTCGGCTTCCATCCGGCGGTGATCGCCTTCACCTTCGGCTTCAACCTGGTCTGGCAGTTCTGGATTCACACCGAGGCGATCGGCAAGATGTGGGACTGGTTCGAGTTCATCTTCAACACGCCCTCGCATCACCGCGTCCACCACGCCACCAATCCGCGCTATCTGGACGCCAACTATGCCGGCACGCTGATCATCTGGGACCGGATGTTCGGCACGTTCGTCGAGGAACTGGAGGAGGACCGGCCGCGCTACGGCATCGTCAAGAACATCGGCACCTTCAACCCGCTGAAAGTGGCCTTCCACGAATGGATCGGCATGTTCAAGGACGCGCTGATGCCGGGTCTCTCCCTGCGCCAACGATTCAACTATCTCATCCAGCCGCCGGGCTGGAGCCATGATGGTTCGCGCGACACGTCGGAGACGCTGAAGGCAGCTTACGTGCGGAGGAATCCGGGAGAGGCGGGGAAGCCCGGGTTGCCTAGTGCGGCCGCTGAGCCGGCGGAGTAGCTTACCAGCCTAATCGACGACCTTGATCCGCACCGGTGAGCCGTCGGGCAATTCGTTAATCTGGCGATGAACCTCGGCCATGCCGATGAACTGCTCGCTGACTGGAACTACGAACATGTTCTCGACGTCGAATTTGCCCTTGGCGAAGACTGGCAAGATGGTAAAGCCGTAGCATTCTCCCACCTTAGGCTTCTTGCCCGCGGCATGAAGGCGTCCCACAAGCGGTGGCAGGAACCACTCGTCAACGAGATCATGAGAGATTCGGATCATCTCATCAAAAAGTGTCCGATTGCGAGCCACCCGCTCGACCAAACCGGTTCCGGTGTCTAGCCAATGAACCTCATTGTTGGGTCGCTCGACAAACATGCCTCCCACCATTGAGCAGACAAGTGGGGTCCAAGGCTCTGGCAAAAGCCACGACCACGCTTTCGCTACCGTATGCGCGACATCTGGCTCAAATTGGAACGCGATGTCCTGCCAGATGACGTCAGTCACCGATTACTCCGCCGCTTCGGCCCGCACGGGCAACCCCAGCCATTGCCTGCAATCGGCCAGCGCGCGCGCCGTGATGGCGCGCCGCTTGGCGACGATCTTGTCCTTGCCTCGCAGCCGCTTGCCGTCGGACTTCGGTGCCTCGACCGGCGGGAACAGGCCGAAATTGACGTTCATCGGCTGGAAGGAGCGTTTACCGGGCTCGTCGTCGGAGACGATGTGGCCGCCGGTAATGTGGTTGAGCAGCGCGCCGAAGGCGGTGGTGAGTGGCGGCGGCGCGGCCTGATGGCCGAGCCTTTCGGCAGCGGCGAAACGGCCGGCGAGCAGGCCGATCGCGGCGCTCTCGACATAGCCCTCGCAGCCGGTGATCTGGCCGGCAAAGCGCAGGCCCGGCCGTGACTTCAGCTGCAGCGAGGCATCGAGCAGCGTCGGCGAGTTGATGTAGGTGTTGCGGTGCAGGCCGCCGAGGCGGGCAAAGTCGGCGTTTTCCAAGCCTGGAATGGTGCGGAACACGCGCACCTGCTCGGCATGCTTCAGCTTGGTCTGGAAGCCGACCATATTGTAGAGCGTGCCCAGTGCATTGTCCTGGCGCAGCTGGACGACGGCATACGCCTTCACCGATGGATTGTGGACGTTGGTCAGCCCCATCGGCTTCATCGGTCCGTGGCGCAGCGTCTCGACGCCACGCTCGGCCATCACCTCGATCGGCAGGCAACCGTCGAAATAGGGCGTGCCTTCCCATTCTTTGAACTCGGTCTTCTGGCCGTCGACCAGCGCCTGGACGAAGGCGAGATACTGGTCCTTGTCCATCGGGCAGTTGATGTAGTCCTTGCCGGTGCCGCCGGGGCCGACCTTGTCGTAGCGCGACTGGAACCAGCAGGTGTTCATGTCGATCGTGTCGAAATGCACGATCGGCGCGATCGCATCGAAGAAGGCGAGCGCATCGGCGCCGGTCGCCTGCGCGATCGACTGGGCAAGCGAAGGCGCGGTCAGCGGACCGGTGGCGATGATCGCCTCATCCCAGTCCGCCGGCGGCAGGCCCGGCACTTCCTCGCGCTCGATGGTGATCAGCGGGTGCGCCTCGATCTTTCGGGTCACCGCCTCGGAAAACCCGTCTCGGTCGACGGCCAGCGCGCCGCCGGCCGGCACCTGGTGCGCGTCGCCGGCGCTCATGATCAGCGAGCCGGCAAGCCGCATCTCGGCATGGAGCAGGCCGACCGCGTTGGTTTCGGCATCGTCGGAACGGAAGGAGTTGGAACAGACGAGCTCGGCCAGGCCATCGGTCTTGTGCGCATCGGTGCCGCGGACGGGCCGCATCTCATGCAGCACGACCGGAACGCCGGCCTCAGCGATCTGCCAGGCGGCTTCGGAGCCGGCGAGGCCGCCGCCGATGACGTGAACGGGATTTTTGCTCATGGGCGCCGGAATAATCGCTTGTCGCTGCGATTGCAATTGGCGCGAAGGACTGGAAAGGGCCGATGGCGGGCCGAAGTGCGGCAAAGCCGGCCTCAGAAACACAACACCCGCCGGGGGAGGAGGTCCGGCGGGTGTCGTTTTGGGGGTCGATCCTCGGGAGGAGGTGAAGATCGACCGTATTCGTCATCGCCGGGGAGGAGGTCGGCTCTGACGAAATTCCTTTCGCCGTTTGAAAAGGGGCGAAACCTTTGGAAGACGAACTGCGTTCGCTTCGGGAACAACGCCCGCCGGGGGAGGAGGTCCGGCGGGCGCCGTTTCAGTGGTCAACCCTTGGGAGGAGGTAAGGGTTGGCCGTATCCGTCAGGGTCGGGGAGGAGGTCGACCCTGGCGAAATTCTTGTACTTAGACCGCCTTGCGGGCGATCATCTTGATCTCGTCACGGACGATGCCGAGATCATGGAGCTGGCGATTCGACAGACGACCCAGCTCGGTAACCGTATCGCGATAAACGCGCCAGTTACGATAGTTGCGGATCAGGTTCATTGTCGTTCTCTTCTTCAAAACTGGTTCGGACCATTCGCGGTCCGAAGAGGATTAGACCGCCTTGCGAGCGACGTAGTGGATGTCGCTGCGGCTGATGCCGAGGTCGGTCAGTTCACGGTTCGACAGGCGGCTCAGCTCGGAGACGGTGTCCCGGTAGCGGCGCCAGTTGCGGTAGTTGCGGATCAGGTTCATGGTAGTGCTCGTTTCGTCTTTCGTTCGGATCATTCCGTTTGTGTACGAACAGAAAATAGGTGGGGTCATATCGATTTAAAAGTGCCATTGGCGCATGGCAGCAATGCAAATTGTGCAATGCAACATTAACGCGCGTTCACGGCTTCGACATAAAGAAACCCGAATCGGAAAATGCCGTAGCGTCAACGGTTTGACCGGGTGGGCTGAATAAAAGACCGAGGGCAGGGGGAAAAGAAAATGGCGAGCTATGCTTCGCGGGTCAGGTCAGACATCGCCCGATGGCGGCAGACCGGCCTGATCGACGCGCCGACGGCCGAGGCGCTGGTGCGCGATATCGAGGCCAACGAGCGCAAGTCGCTGAGCTTCGGGTCGATCCTGGCGATGATGGCGGCGCTGCTGTTCGGCGCCGCGATCCTGATCTTCGTCGCAGCCAACTGGGAAGCCATTCCGCGCCTGGTCCGCGTCGCGGCGCTGTTCACCGCCATCCTGGCTGGTTATGTCGGTGGCGCGGTGCTGAAGACACGCGACCACGCGGCCATAGGCGAGGCGCTGTGGATCGTGGCGGCGGCGGCCTTCGGCGGATCGATCGCGCTGATCGGCCAGATGTATCATCTGACCGGCGACGAGGCCTCGGCGCTGCTCACGTGGGGCGCCGGCACGGCGCTGGCAGCGGTCGCGCTACGCTCGAACCCGCTCACTGTCGTTTCCGTCGGCATCGCCGACGCCTGGCTGCTCCTCAAATGGGGCGGCTTTTTCCGGCGCTCGGAATTTCCCCATCTCTTCCCGGCCATTGTGCTGGTGCTGTTCGCGATTTCGTTCTGGACCCGCAGCCAGGCGGCGCGGCACCTGATCATCCTGTCGGTCCTGTTCTATCTCGTGCTGCTGTCGATGGATCACAACACGCTGCAGGTGTCGGTTCCGCTGGCGCTCGTTTCGGCGCTGCTTTTTGCAGCCGCGGTCTTCGCCGCCGAGCCGGTCGACAGGATCGTGCAACTCGGCGGCCGTCTGCCCCTGCACGCGCTGATCGGCTTCCTCACCGGCATGGCGATGGTCCAGTTCGAACTGGCCGACGAGGCGAGCTACAATGGCGCCTTCGCCATTGCCTCGGCGGTGGCGCTCGCCGCCATCGTCGTTGCGATCATGCTGGGCGGCCGCGAGAGCAGGGGTCTGCGCTGGGTCGCCTATGCCGGCTTCGCCTTCGAGCTCGCCATCATCTACGTGGTGATGCTGCAGTCGATGCTCGGCACCGCCGGCTTCTTCCTGGCCGCCGCGCTGCTGCTCGGCACAATGGCGCTGGTCATCATCCGCGTCGAAAAGCGCATGAACACGCCGCGCAGCGAAGGAGCCCTTGCATGATGACCGGCAAAAGACTGATCATCTCGGCGCTGCTGCTGGCGCTCGTCCAGATCGGCTTCCTCGGCTGGATCATCGCCGGGCGGGCGGCGATCCTGCGCGACGGCAAGCAGGTGCTTTTGAAGGTCGAGCCGATCGATCCACGCGACCTCTTGCGCGGCGACTATATTTTCCTGGGCTACGAGATATCGCGCATCCCGGTAAAGCTGATAGCCAACATCCCGGCCGACAAACTCGTGAGCGACGACACCTCGATCGTGGTCCGGCTGAAAAAGGGCGCAGACGGCTACTGGCAACCGACAACGGCCTGGTTTGGCGCGGCGCCAGCGCCGGCCGCCGCGGACGAAGCCGATATCGTCGGACATATCAACGACGGTTGGGGCCTGCGCGAAGAGGGCGCATCGATCACTCCGGACTACGGCATCGAGCGCTTCTATCTGCCGGAAGGCGAGGGCATGGCGATCCAGAACGACATGCGGGTGCGGCCGTTCGCCGTCCGTGTTGCCATCGCCGGCGACGGCACCCCGCAGATCAAGGCGCTGATGGACGGCGACAAGACGCTGTTCGAGGAGCCGCTCTACTAGCTCCGCATTGCCACCCGGCGTGACCCTGATGATCTCCTCCGAACTGTGTGAAGCATGACGATTGAGCTGACGGCGCGGGGCGACATCAACCTCGACACTGTTTTTCGTGTCGCCTGGCGCAAGGAGCCGGTGCGGATCAGCGACAAGGCCATGCAGCGGATTGCCTCATGTCGCGCATCGTTCCTGCGCTTGATCGAAACCGACCCCGCGCCGATCATCTACGGCGTCACCACCGCGATGGGCGAACTGGCGAGCCGGAAGCTCGAGCGTGACGAACGGGACCGCCACGCGCGCATCAAGGCGTTCGCGGCCGCCACTTCGTTCGGCGAGCCGCTGCCGGAGCGCGTGGTCAGGGCGATCGTGCTTGCCCGCCTCACGAATTTCATCGAGGGCAACGCCGCCACCTCGCCGCGCATCGCTGAAGCTGTCGCTGCCATGCTGGACGGCGGGCCGATGCCGATCGTGCCGTCGCAGGGCCAGGGGGGCGCCGGCGAGATCCTGGCTCTCTATCCGCTATTCGCCGCGCTTTCGACGCGCTTCGACCTGGAGGTCAAGGAGCGGGGATCGCTGATCAACGGCTCGCCCTGCGCGGCGGCGCTGGTCGCCGACGCCGCCCTCGCCGCGCGTGGGCGCATTCAAATGGCGCACAAGGTGTTCGCGCTATCGATCGAGGCGTTTCGCGCTCCGCTCGAACATTACGACGCCGCGCTCGACGGGCTTTGGGGCGACGAGCACGAGGCGGCGGCGCTGCAAGGCCTGAGGGAGTATCTCGTCGGCGCCGGCGACGGGCGGCGCAACTATCAGGCGCCCGTCAGCTACCGCATCGTGCCGCGCGTGCTGGGACAGGCGCATCGCGCGCTGTCCGGCGCGGAACGGGCGGCGACCGTGTCGCTGGCGTCGATCTCGGACAATCCGGTCTACGTCCCGCCGGACGAGGCGCATCCGCTCGGGCGCTGCATCAGCACCGGCGGTTATCACAATGCGATGGCGACGCCGGCGCTCGACGATCTGGCGGCGATCTGGGCCGACATCTGCCTGCTCTGCGACCGCCATGCCTCGAAGCTGCTGAACGGCAAGGTCTCGCTGCTTCCCGATCTGCTGATGGCCGACCGGCATTGGGCCGACAGCGACGGCCACGGCAATGTCGGCTACGTGCCGATGGCGATCACCGGCTATCTGGAACAGGCGAAGCTTGCGGCGCAACGCACCTTCATCCCGGGCACGGAATCTGCCGGCGCCGGCCAGGACGATGTCGCGACGACGGCGTTCCTCGCCTGGACGAAGGAGGCGACCGCCGGCCGCTGCCTGGACGCGGCGATGGCGATGTTGGCGATGATCGCCTCGCAGGCGCTTTACGTCACCGGGCGCGAGGCGCCGCCGGCGCTTCGGCCCTTCGTTGCCGACATCAGGGCCATCGTGCCGCCGGTCAGGGATGACCGCGTGCTGGGGCCGGAACTGGCGAGATTGAGCGAATGGTTTACCGGCAAGGTCTTCGAGGCATAGCCGCGGCGCCTCGGTCTGTCAGCCGAAGCGGATGGTGCGGGTAGAGGGACTCGAACCCCCACGATTGCTCGCCAGAACCTAAATCTGGTGCGTCTACCAGTTCCGCCATACCCGCGCCGCCCGGCAATCCCATGTAGCCATCATTCTGTCAATGTCGCAGCCCAAATGGCTGTCATTCGCCACAATGCGAAGATGGTTGAAAATTAGGCCGGCCTGTGACAAAAGGCGTGTCGAATGTGACGGGACGCGACGATCCGCTTCTGCAGAATGTGATAAGAAGTAGGAAAAACAAAGACTTATTCACATCTTGGAACGCAGTTTGGAAGGATTTGAGCCGCTTTAGCGGTCAAGCCGCCAGCTTCCGTACCAAAAGCCATTCCCGGCAAGATTATACCGGCAGGCTGTAAGCGGCATGAACCGCCTGGCAGCCTCATGGGTGAGAACAAAGGTTTTATGATGCAGGTCACCGAAACGCTCAATTCCGGTCTCAAGCGCGAGATCAAGATCACCGTGCCGGCCGGTGACATGGAAGCCAAGCTGATGGCGCGGCTGACGGATGCCCGCAACAAGGTCCGTATCAACGGCTTCCGTCCCGGCAAGGTACCGGTGCAGCACCTGCGCAAGGTCTACGGCAAGTCGTTCATGGCCGAAGTGGTCAACGAGATCCTCAACGATTCGACCCGTTCGATCATCTCCGGGCGCGGCGAGAAGGCCGCCATGCAGCCTGAAGTGATCATGACCGAGGACGAGAAAGAGGCCGAGAAGATCCTGGCCGGCGGCGCCGATTTCGAGTTCCGTCTCAACTACGAGATCATCCCGGCGATCGAGATCAAGGACTTTTCCGACATCAAGGTGACGCGCCAGGTGTTCGACGTGCCGGACACGGAAATCGACGACCAGGTCAAGCGCATCGCCGAATCGGCGCGCAGCTATGAGCCGAAGACCGGCAAGGCCGCCGTGGGCGACCGCGTGACGATCGACTATGTCGGCAAGATCGGCGGCGAGGCGTTCTCCGGCGGCGCCGGCAACGACCAGCCGCTGGTGCTCGGCTCCAAGGAGTTCATCCCGGGCTTCGAGGACCAGCTGATCGGCGCCAAGGCCGGCGATGAAAAGCAGGTGACCGTCACCTTCCCGGAGAACTACCAGGCAGCGCATCTGGCCGGCAAGGAAGCCACTTTCGACGTCACCGTCAAGGAAGTGGCGAAGCCCGGCGAACTGGAGATCAACGACGAGACCGCCAAGAACCTTGGCCTGGAATCGCTGGAGCGCCTGCGCGAGATCGTGCGCGGCCAGATCGAGAACCAGTTCGGCTCGATGACGCGCCAGAAGGTCAAGCGCCAGCTGCTCGACCAGCTCGACGCGTCCTACGCGTTCGAGGCGCCCTCGAAGCTCGTCGAGGCCGAGTTCAACAACATCTGGAGCCAGGTCAATCGCGATCTGGAAGCCGCCGGCCGCACTTTCGCCGACGAAGAGACGACGGAGGAAGAGGCGCGCGCCGAATATATGCGCCTGGCCGAACGCCGCGTGCGCCTCGGTCTGGTGCTCGCCGAGATCGGCGAGAAGGCGGGCGTCACCGTTTCGGACGAGGAGCTGCAGCGCGGCCTGTTCGAGCAGGTTCGCCGCTTCCCGGCCAACCAGCAGCAGGAAGCCTTCGAATTCTACCGCAGCAATCCGGATGCGCTGAACACGCTGCGGGCGCCGATGTTCGAGGAGAAGGTGGTCGACCATCTGCTCGGCCAGATTTCGGTCACCGACGTCAAGGTCAGCAAGGAAGAGCTGATGGCCGACGACGAAGAGGGCGAGACCGCGACCAAGGCAAAGCCGGCGAAGAAGGCCGCGTCGAAGAAGGCAGAAGCCAAGGCAAGTGAAGCCAAGGCCGGCGACGACGCCGAAGAGCCCAAGAAGAAGGCCGCGCCGAAGAAGAAGGCGGCCAAGGACGCCGAGTAACCGGTGCACTTTGTTCAATCGTGAAAGGCCGCCCTCGGGCGGCCTTTTTCGTTGTGGCTGTCTGGTCGGTGCGCCGACCCGCTCTCAGCGCGCGCTCTAAACCTTCGCAATCTCTGGCTTTTTCTATCCGCCGGCTGGAATCCGTGGTATGTAGGTGCCGCAATTCCACTGCGGCAGTGCGGATATTCCGTACTTGCCATCTAGGGGCGCAAGCCGACGTGAGCGGCTGCGTAAATCGTCAAAGGCAAGGATGACGACCAGGGAGGAAGTGCCATATGCGCGCCATCGCATTTATTGCAGCCATGTCCGTAACAGCCTTCACCGCGCATCCCTCGCAGGCGCAGGACGCCGCGGCGGGTGAGAAGGTCTTCGTCAAATGCAAGGTCTGCCACATCGCGGACGAGGACAAGAACAAGATCGGCCCGTCATTGCATGGCGTAATTGGCCGCACGGCGGGCACGCACCCTGATTTCACCTACTCCCAGGCGATGATCGATGCCGGCAAGTCCGGCGTCAAATGGGACGAGCCGACTCTGACGACCTACCTTCACGATCCCAAGGCCATGGTCAAAGGGACCAAGATGGCGTTTGCCGGTCTCAAGAATGACCAGGACGTGGCCAACGTCATCGCTTATCTTAAGCAATTCTCGCAATAGTCATTCTCCTGCCTCCATCGGTGGTCGCCTGCAATGTCGACTAGGGAAAGCCGCCTCGAGGACACCGGCATTCGCCTCTCGGAAGCGACGGCCGCCGATTTCTTCGCACTGCTCAAGCCGCGCGTCATGGCGCTTGCCGTCTTCACCGCTTTCGTCGGCCTGATGACGGCGCCCGGCGCGATGAACCCGGTCATCGCGGTGATTGCGATAGCGGCGATCGCCATCGGGGCAGGGGCGGCCGGCGCGCTCAACATGTGGTACGACGCCGATATCGACGCACTGATGTCGCGCACCGCAAAGCGGCCGGTGCCGTCGGGCCGTGTCAGCCCTGGCGAGGCGCTCGGTTTCGGCCTGGTGCTTTCGGCGCTTTCGGTGATGACGCTCGGCGTGCTGGTCGGCTGGCTCGCCGCGTCGCTGCTTGCCTTCACCATCTTCTTCTACGTCGTCATCTACACCATGTGGCTGAAGCGCTCGACGCCGCAGAACATCGTCATAGGCGGCGCGGCGGGGGCGCTTCCGCCAGTCATCGGCTGGGCGGCGGCCACCGGCGCCGTCGGGATCGAAAGCTCCATCCTGTTCCTGATCATCTTCCTGTGGACGCCGCCGCACTTCTGGGCGCTGGCCTTGTTCAAGGTCGGCGACTACGCCGCCGCCGGCATTCCGATGATGCCGAACGTGGCGGGCGAGGCGTCGACCCGCAGGCAGATCTTCGCCTATGCGCTCATCCTGGCGCCGATCGGCGTGCTGCCCTGGCCCTTCGGTTTCGCCAGCGGCTTCTACGGGGCAGTCGCAGCCACGTTGGGCGTCGGCTTCATCTGGCATGCCTGGAAGGTGCTGGCCGCGCCCGACAAGGAGATGAGGCCGGCGAAGGCGCTGTTTGCCTTTTCGATCGCCTATCTCTTCGCGATCTTCGCCACGCTGCTCGCCGATACCATTGTCGCGCGCGCGGTCGGTTCATTCTGAACCGATGGCATGAGCCTCAGTCGCCGGCGGGGATGACTGCCGGCGACGTCACGCCGGCAGCGCGAAAAACCCCAGCAGCAGCAGAATGAGTATCCCGAAGCCGAGTATGAGAAGCGTCCGCGTGTCCATCACCTTCACCTTCGACCCGGCAGAGAATAGCGAAAAAGGTGTTTTTGAACCAGCTTATGGCTGACGACCGCAGGAACCCTAGCCGACAAAGGGCGACAAGTCCCGCGCAAGAGAGTATGGTGATTGCGGTGCAGGTCGCGGTTGGCGTGACCAATCACGCAGATCGATCGCACCATGAAACCGCGACCTTGCCGGACCTGATCTGGAGGAATGGTTCATGGCGAGCTTTCACGTGATTGCAGGTGCCAGCGAAACGCTGGAGCATACAAGAATTCGAAAAATCGGCGTTTCCGATCTTTTCGACGCGCTCAGACGCGGCGTCGACGATTTCATGGTCAAGCCCTCGCATATCGTGTTCCTCTGCCTGATCTATCCGCTGGTGGGCGTGGTTCTCGCCGCCTGGACATCGGGCGCCAATGCGTTGCCGCTGCTGTTCCCGCTGGTCTCCGGCTTCGCGCTGCTCGGCCCGTTCGCGGCAATCGGCCTCTATGAGATCAGCCGCCGACGGGAGGCCGGTATCGATGCCTCCTGGAGCCATGCCTTCGAGGTCAAGAACTCTCCCGCCCTGCCGTCGATCGCCGCCGTCGGGATCATGCTGTTTGCGATCTTCATCGCCTGGCTTTTGACCGCCCAGGCATTCTACGTGCAGCTTTTCGGCCCGGCGCCGCCTGCATCGCTGTCCGGCTTCATCAATGAGATATTCGCCACCGGACGCGGCTGGACGCTGATCGTGCTTGGTCACGCCATCGGCTTCGTCTTTGCCGTGGTGGTGTTGTGCACCACAGTGGTCGCCTTCCCGCTGCTGCTCGACCGCGATGTCGGCGCCTACGAAGCCATCCACACCTCCGTGCGCGTGGTGATGGCGAACCCGGTCGTCATGGCGGTCTGGGGGCTGATCGTCGCCGTCGCGCTGATCATCGGCTCGATCCCGGTGTTCGCCGGGCTGGCGGTGGTGCTGCCGATCCTCGGCCATGCCACTTGGCATGTCTACCGCAAGGTGGTGGAACCGCCGCCTTCGGCCAAGCCGGCAGGTTGAGCTTTGGGGCCGCGCCGTTTCGGCGCGGCCCCGATCTCTCGGTAGTTCTCTCGATTTCTCAGTAGGCCGGATGGCTGAAGCGGGCCTGGCGCGCATCCGTGGTCAGGTTGCGAAAGTCCTTGCCGCTGACATGCACGAGCGTCCTGTGGTCGCCGCCCTCGAAATAGACGTCGTCGGCGGCGCCGAGGCTTTCGTCGAGGATCACCGGCACGTCATAGGCGGCGCCGATCGGCGGGACGGCGCCGACATCGCAATCGCCGAAGAGCGAGACCACCTCGTCTTCGGAAGCGAGCCCGAGCCGCTTGTCCATGATGCTTTGCAAGGTGCCGAGCTCGATCCTGTGGGTGCTCGGGACCACGGCCAGCGCATAGCCGAGCTCATGGTGAACGACCACCGATTTGGCCATGATGCTGCCCGGCACATGGGCGGCTATGGCCGATTGCCGGCTGGTAGAAGTGCGGTGATGCTCGACGGTGTCGTAGAAAACTCCCTTGCCATCGATGAAATGCTTGAGTTTGTTCGCGATCGTCATTTTGGCGCCTCTTATCTTGAGTTGTGACGCATTGAAATGACGGCGGTCTCCCACCGTTTCCGATGCCGACAAAGATGGCTCAGCCATCCATTGTTTCAAGGCGAGGCGGCCGTCCAGCAACTCTGGCTGAGCGTCAGGGTCCGGCACCGAAAAACGTGATGCGGGTGAAGAGCGTATAGTCGGACTCGAAGACCATCATCATCGTGAACACCAGCACCAATATCGGCGGCAGGATGATCGCATAGGCCAGCGCCAGCCTTTCCCAGGCCATGTGCATGAAGACAGCGACGATCAGCCCGGCCTTGAGCATCATGAAGATCAGGATCAACGACCATCTGAGATAGCCGTGCAGACCGAAATAGTCGACCAGGTAGGAGCAGGTGCTGAGGATGAACAGCCACACCCAGACCACCAGATAGAGCTTGATCGGATGTTCCTGATGCGCCTCGGCCACGGCGACCGTCGCAGCATCATGCGCGTGGTCGCCGTGCAGTGCGTGTTGCCCGAGGCCGTTTGCGGTTGCTTCAGCCATAGCTTCCTCTCACCAAAGCCTGCCTCTCACCAAAGATAGAAGAAGGCGAAAATGAAGACCCAGACCAGGTCGACGAAGTGCCAGTAGAGGCCCATGATCTCAACGTTCTCGTAGCGGCCCCTGCGGCTGGTGAAGAAGCCGGGCCGTCCGACATCGTAGTCGCCACGCCAGACCTTGTGCGCCACGATGATCAGGAAGATCACGCCGATGGTCACATGCGTGCCGTGGAAACCGGTGATCATGAAGAAACACGAACCGAACTGCGCGGCGCCCCATGGGTTGCCCCAGGGCCGCACGCCCTCGCTGATCAGCTTGGTCCATTCGAAGGCCTGCATGCCGACGAAGGTCGCACCGAGCGCCGCCGTCAAAAGCATCAGGATCGCGGTCTTGCGGCGGTCGTGGCGGTAGCCGAAATTGACCGCCATGGCCATGGTGCCGCTGCTCGAGATCAGCACGAAGGTCATGATGGCGATCAGGATCAGGGGGATCTCCTGGCCGCCGATGCGCAGCGCAAAGACCTCGCTCGGGTTCGGCCACGGCACGCGCGTCGATATGCGCGCGGTCATGTAGGAGAGCAGGAAGCAGCCGAAGATGAAGGTGTCGCTGAGCAGGAAGATCCACATCATGGCCTTGCCCCAGGACACGTTCTTGAACGCGCGCTGGTCCGAGGCCCAGTCGGCGGCAATGCCTTTCAAGCCGGCCGGCCTTGGGGCCGTTTGGCCGCTATGCGTCAGAGTCGTCTCGGACATACCCTGCCTCCTCAGGTCAGCAGCCCACGGCAAATGTCGATGAATGTGGCGGCCCAGCCGGCCAGAAGGGCGAAGATGCAGAGCCAGACGAAAAGCAAGAAATGCCAGTACATGGCGCAGAGTTCGACGCCGAGGCGCAGCCGCTCAGGCCGCGCGCCGTTCCAGGCGCCGACGCTGGTCCTGCCGAGACCGATCAGGCCGCCCAGTATGTGCAGACCATGCATTCCGGTGATCAGATAGAAGAAGCTGTTGGCCGGGTTGGCAGCCAGCAGGTAGCCGTCCTCGGTCAATTGCCGCCACGCCATTAACTGTCCGATCAGGAAGGCGAAAGAAGTGAAACCGGCCGTGGCAAGGCCGAGCCGGACATTGTCGATCTGGCCCTTGCGCGCGGCGACCACGGCGCATTGCAGCGCGATGCTGCTCAGCACGAGCACGCCGGTGTTCAGCCAGAGCAGGCGCGGCAAAGGCAGCGGCCGCCAGTCCGACAGGCCCATGCGCATGAAATAGGCGCTGGTGAACAGCGAGAACAGGCAGCCGACCACGGCGAGGAAGACACCGAGCCCGATCTTGGCGGTGGGCAAGGCCGACCGGTCGAGGCCGACGAAATCGCCGGCCAGGCCTTGCTCCAGCCACGGCTTGGCGGTCAGCCGCTGGTGCGAAAGCCACCAGCCGGCAAAGCCGGCAATCACAGCCAGGAAGACCAGGATGACGCTCATGCCGGCTCCTTGGAGAGGCCGAAATTGCCCGGCACGTTCTGCGGAATGAAGTCCTCCTTGGCGCCCGGCACGCTGTAGTCATAAGCCCAGCGATAGACGATCGGCAGGTCCTTGCCAAAATTGCCGTGAGCCGGCGGCGTCTGCGGCGTCTGCCATTCCAGCGTCGTCGCCCGCCATGGATTGCCGCCGGCCTCGCGGCCATGGCGGATGCTCCAGATCAGGTTGAACAGGAACACCATCTGGGCGAAGCCGACGATGAAGGCCATGATCGATATGAACGAATTCAGATGATGGGCCGACTCCGTCATGATCGTCATGTCGGTCAGCTCCGCGTAGCGCCGTGGAATGCCGATCAGACCGAGATAGTGCATGGGGAAGAAGATCAGATAGGCGCCAAGGAAGGTCACCCAGAAATGGAACCGGCCGAGCGTCTCGTCGAGCATGCGGCCGGTGACTTTCGGATACCAGTGGTAGATCGCGCCGAGGATCACCAGGATCGGGGCGACGCCCATGACCATGTGGAAATGGGCGACGACGAACATGGTGTCCGACAGCGGCACGTCGACGACGACGTTGCCGAGGAACAGGCCGGTCAGCCCACCATTGACGAAGGTGACGATGAAGGCGAGCGCGAACAGCATCGGTATGGTGAGATGGATGTCGCCGCGCCACAGCGTCAGCACCCAGTTATAGACCTTGATGGCGGTCGGGATGGCGATGATCAGGGTGGTGGTGGCGAAGAAGAAACCGAAATAGGGATGCATGCCGCTGACATACATGTGGTGCGCCCAGACCACGAAGCTCAGCGCGCCGATGCCGACGATGGCCCAGACCATCATGCGATAGCCGAAGATGTTCTTGCGCGCATGGGTGCTGATCAGGTCGGAGACGATGCCGAAGGCCGGCAGCGCGACGATGTAGACCTCGGGGTGACCGAAGAACCAGAACAGATGCTGGAACAGGATCGGGCTGCCGCCATTGTGCTGCAACTGTTCACCCATCTCGACGATCGCCGGCATGAAGAAGGAGGTGCCGAGCACGCGGTCGAGCAGCATCATGACGCAGGCGACGAACAGCGCGGGAAAGGCGAGCAGCGCCATCACGGTGGCGGTGAAGATGCCCCAGACGGTGAGCGGCAGGCGCATCATCGTCATGCCGCGGGTGCGCGCCTGCAGCACCGTCACGACATAGTTCAGGCCGCCCATGGTGAAGCCGATGATGAACAGGATGAGGGAAGCGAGCATCAGGATGATGCCCCAGTCCTGGCCGCCGGGCGTGCCGGTCATGATGGCCTGCGGCGGGTAGAGCGTCCAGCCGGCGCCGGTCGGTCCGCCGGGCGCAAAGAAGCTCGACACCAGAACCAGCACGGCGAGCAGGTAGATCCAGTAGCTCAGCATGTTGACATAGGGAAAGACCATGTCGCGCGCGCCGACCATCAGCGGGATCAGGTAGTTGCCGAAGCCGCCGAGGAAGAGCGCAGTGAGCAGGTAGATCACCATGATCATGCCGTGCATGGTGATGAACTGGTAATAGGCCTCGGGGGTGATGAAGTCGAAGGTCCCAGGGAAGCCGAGCTGCAGCCGCATCAGCCAGGACAGGCTGAGCGCGACGAAGCCGATCGCCGTTGCCGTCGCCGAATACTGGATGGCGATGACCTTGGCGTCCTGCGAGAAGACGTATTTCGTCCACCAACTGTGCGGATGGTAGAGCTCCATTTCCGCGACTTCGGCGGGCGGGACGGCATCTGCAGGCGTGATATCGACCATGGCGGCACCTCCGTGCCCTGTTCAGCGAGCCTCGACAGTTTCGAGCTTTGCCGCAACGTTCAGACCAGACGCCGTCGCCTGGTCGGCCGAGCCCGTCTTCTGGGGCGCCGACAGTTGCGCGAAAGTCTGCTGCTGGCCCAGCCAGGCCAGATAGTCCTGTTCGGTGTCGACCATGACCACGCCGTGCATCAGCGGGTGGCCCTGGCCGCAGAGTTCCGCGCACAGGACCTGGAAGGTTCCGGTCCTGGTAGGCGTGAACCAGAAATAGGTGACCGAGCCCGGGATCATGTCCATCTTGGCGCGGAACTCCGGTATGTAGAAATCGTGCAGCACGTCGACCGAGCGCAGCACCATCTTGACCGGCTTGCCGATCGGCAGATGCAGATCGGCGGCCTCGACCACAACATCGTCCTGGCCGTTGGGATCGCCTGGGATGACGCCGAGCGGATTTTCAGCCGTGATGTCGCGGGTGTCCGAGGTGCCGAGCTTGCCGTCCTTGCCGGGCAAGCGGAAACTCCATTGCCATTGCTGGCCGATGACTTCGACCTCGGTCGCGTCGCTCGGGACATTGACGAAGCGGCTCCAGACGAACAGGCCGGGCACCAGAAGGGCGGTGACGCCGACCCCGGTGATGACCGTCAGCCACCATTCGAGGCGCTTGTTCTCCGGTTCATAGGCGGCGCGGCTGCCCTCCCGGTGACGGAAGCGGAACACGCAATAGGCCATGAAAAGCACCACGGCGGCGAAGACGACGCCGGTGATCCAGAAGGTTATGATGATGGTGTGGTCGATATAGTCCCAGTTCGAGGCAATCGGCGTCCACCACCATGGGCTCAGGAAGTGAAACAGCACCGAGCCCACAACAACCAAAACGAGTACAAGCGCAATGGCCATGTCCCGTCCTCCCGGCAATCGAGGGGGCGCGGAGCCGTCCCGGCGAGTGCCAAGATCATCATAGCGTGATTTGCGGTTGAAATTCCAGAGCCGACTATGGGTGGGATATATATGTGGGCAAACTTGCGAGTCCCGCGGTCGCGGAGCCTCGATTTCAGCCCGGGCCGGAGCGCGCGATGATCCAGTCGGCCGCCGCCGCGAGATCGGCGACGGTTGCGGTCGGCGGCGGATCGAACCGCTTCTCGTCGCCGCGGCGATATTTGCCGGTGCGCACCAGCAGGGCACCCGAAAGTCCGGCGCGGAGCGCGCCGGCTATGTCGGCCTCGGCGTCGTCGCCGACCATGATCGCCTGTTCCGGCGGGCAGTTCATCGAAGCCAGCGCCGAGAGAAAGAATGCCGGTGACGGCTTGCCGAGAACGGTGGCGCGTTTCAGCGAGGCAAATTCCAGCGCCGCCACGAACGGTCCCGCATCGAGGCTGAGCCCGCCATCGGCATCGCGAAATGTCCGGTTGGTGGCGAGAGCCAGCAGTTCGGCCCCCGCGGTCAATTCGCGGAAGGCGTCGTTCAGCACCGCATAGGTCAAGGTCTCGCCGGCATCGCCGATGATGACGGCGCGCTTGTCGCGACTTGGCAGTTCGTGAAAGTCCGGCTCGAGACCGGGGTGGACCAGCAGATACGGCGCGCGGCCGTTGCGAAGCAGCCATTCCCGCGCCGCCTGCGCCGGCGTGAAGACGTCCGCCTTGGCCGCGATCAGGCCAATCGCCGCGAGATGGTCGAGAACCCGTTGCTTCGACGAGCGCGTGGTGTTGCTGACGAAGCGTATGGAAAGGCCAGCCCGGCGCAATCGAGCGACAGCGTCGACGCCGCCCGGTATGGCGGTCCCGCCATCATAGATGACGCCTGCAAGGTCCAACAGCACGCCCCTTGTCATCACCCCAGCATGACGAGGAGTCCGCTATGCGTCAAATGCGAAAGGAACGAGGTTGCGGCGAAGAGCTGTCCTGCTACTTGTGCCTTCGTCGAGCCATGTCGCCGGCGCGGGGCGGAGATCGACACCGAGCTCAGATCAGCAGCAACCCCTTCATACTCGCATTGCCTTTCCTGCCGATGATGAGGTGGTCGTGGACGGCGATGCCGAGCGGCTTTGCGGTGTCGATGATCTGCTTGGTCATCTCGATGTCCGCGCGCGACGGCGTCGGATCGCCGGAGGGGTGGTTGTGGACCAGGATGATGGCGCTGGCCGAAAGCTCCAGCGCGCGCTTGACAATGATTGTGGCGGTATTGACTACCCAGAGGGCTGGCTTCAAGGTTTGGGATTGGGACCAAAGCCGTGGGATGGGTGGAAGCAATGAATACCCCCGATCAAGGCACTGAGCTATTTAGGCCCTTAATGAGCCATCTGGATACTCTAGCCTCCAGAAATGAAATGGCGCTCGATCGAAGATATCTCTCCAGCGCGATTAATGGTCTGATAGAGCTTTATAGTTATAGTGCCGCCAGGACTCGCAAAGGTCTCCCTAGATCTTCTATTGAAGATGATGATTTATACGAGCTTCTGGGGGTGTACGCGACTTGTATGAAATCTATATACAGAGAAGATTTTCCTTCCGATCATCTAACTATGCACCCATTGGTGATAATATATGAAATTATTAATGGCATGATTTTATCGCAAGATAGATCTAGTGGTACCTAAAATATTTATGCATCTCGCCGTCGAGTGACCGTGATTCGCAATGGTGAGCGGTCCTCTCGTAGCATGCTTGACAAATTCAAAATCCTTCAGCTGATTTCGGGCGCAGTGTTTCGGGGGGGCGCCAATAGGCTTGTACGCGCGCGCTGATGCCGGCCTCCAGCCTTAAATCAACAGCAGCCCCTTCATGCTCGCGTTGCCGTTCCTGCCGATGATGAGGTGGTCGTGGACGGCGATGCCGAGCGGTTTGGCGGTGTCGATGATCTGCTTGGTCATCTCGATGTCCGCGCGCGACGGCGTCGGATCTCCGGAGGGGTGGTTATGAACCAGGATGATGGCGCTGGCCGAGAGTTCCAGCGCGCGCTTGACCACCTCGCGCGGATAGACCGGCGTGTGGTCGACGGTGCCGACCTGCTGCACCTCGTCGGCAATCAGCCCGTTCTTCTTGTCGAGGAAGAGCACGCGGAACTGCTCGCGGTTCTCGAAGGCCATGACTGACCGGCAATAGTCGAGAAGCTGCGTCCAGTTCGCGACGATTTCGCGGCCGCGCACCTCGCCGCGCGCCATGCGCTGCGCCGCCGCGGCGATCACCTTCAGGTCGACCGCCACCGAAGGGCCGATGCCCTTGACTTCCTGCAGCAGCGCAACCGGCGCGCCGAGCACTTCGGCGAAGGTGCCGAAGCGGGCCAGCAAGGCCTTGGCGATCGGCTTGGTGTCGACGCGCGGGATCAGCCGGAAGAGCAGCAGTTCGAGAAGCTCGTAGTCGGGGAGGGCGTCGGGACCGGCGGCCGTGAAACGCTCGCGCAAACGGTCGCGATGGCCATGATAGTGCGGCTGTTCTGGTGTCGCCTTCTTTTCGGCCGCCGCTTTGCCGGCCGGCGGTTCGATCCACCGCTCGGAGAAAAATCCCCGCTCGTCGTCGCCGGTTTTTCCCATGAACCCGCCCCCCGAAGGCATTGAGGGAAGACTAGGCCAGTAAACCAGGCCGATCGAGTTTTTTCGGCGAGAGCGTGAAGATCTCGCAGCCGGTGTCGGTGACGCCGATCGTGTGCTCGTACTGCGCCGACAGCGAGCGGTCGCGCGTCACCGCGGTCCAGCCGTCCGACAGCACCTTCACATGCGGGCGGCCGAGGTTGATCATCGGCTCGACGGTGAAGATCATGCCCGGCCGCATCTCGACGCCCTCGGTGGCAGTGCCGTAGTGCAGGATGTTGGGCGCGTCGTGGAAGAGCTGGCCGACGCCGTGGCCGCAGAAATCGCGCACCACCGAGCAGCGCTCTGCCTCGGCATAGGTCTGGATGGCGGCGCCGATGGCGCCGGTGCGGGCGCCGGGCCTGATCGCGGCGATGCCGCGCATCAGGCACTCGTGGGTGACCTCGAGCAGGCGCTCGGCGGCGCGCTTGATGGTGCCCACCGGGTACATGCGCGAGGAATCGCCGTGCCAGCCGTCGAGGATGTAGGTGACGTCGATGTTGACGATGTCGCCATCCTTCAGCGGCTTGTTGTCGGGAATGCCGTGGCAGACGACGTGGTTGATCGAGGTGCAGGACGATTTTGTGTAGCCGCGATAGTTGAGCGTCGCCGGCAGCGCGCCATGGTCCATGCCGAACTCGTAGACGAAGCGGTCGATCGTCTCGGTGGTGACGCCGGGCGCGACCATCGGCACCAGCTCGTCGAGGCAACGTGCCGTCAGTTCGCAGGCCTTGCGCATGCCGGCAAAGCCTTCCTCGCCATAGAGGCGGATCTGGCCGGTGTTTCTGAGCGGTGCCGTGGCGGCGTCGAGATAGGTGACCATTTACGTCCGTTTACCGGGTGGGTTGGCTCCTGATGCGAGCCGTCGCGAAAATCTTCCCAGATTTGGCACCGGAAGCCGCAAGGTTCAAGGACGAACTGCCGCTGACGGACTTAAGCCCGCTCTATTTGGCCTCTACGGAGGATGTCCAAGCCGCCGCCTGGTCCGGCGCCCGGGTCGGCGCAGCGCTTTCCTTTTGCAGCTCGACGGGGTAGGCGAAGGGAAGAGTTGGAGACTTGATGGCGTACGCGCGCGCAAACTCATCGCTGTCGGCGATCAGGGCGGCCTGCTCGGGGCTGATGGCCCTGCTGCTGGTGTCGCTGCTCGGTCTCGCCCAGCAACAGGCGATCAGCGCTGCCGCTTCGGGCGGCGCCGGCATCAGCGTGGCGCGGCAGGGCGACCAGGTCGCGCTGCTGCGCATCACCGGCAAGACGCAGGCGCTCGAAATCCGCGCCGGCCGGGCGCTGCCGGTCAAGTTCCTGGGCAGCGCCAATGGCGCGCTTGCGCCGGCGACCCTTGCACTCCTCGTCGACCAGGTTTCGCCGATCCAGGCGGCGGCCGCTCCAGCCGCCACCTCCGCCCGGCAGGCGAGCACCAACCAGCCGCGCGCGCCGCCTTTCGCTTGAATTGAGCGGTCCCAGACCGCACCTTCAACCATTCCCCACTTTTCGCGTCGCGAACCGCGCGGCGGCCGTTGGCCGTCCGTCGCCGCGTGGCGCGCCATTTTCGGAAACATATTCAATGCAACGCATCAAGACATTCAAGACACTGACGCGCGGTGTCTCGGCCGCGCTGTTTCTCTCGGTCCAGGTGATCATCTGCATCGGAACCGTTTTTTGGGCGGTCGCCGAGACGCTCGGCATGGCGGGAACAGCGGCGATGGTGCTCGGCGCCATTTTCGCCGTGCCCTCGGCCTACGCCCTGTTCTTCGTCAGCCGCATGGCTTTCGAGGCAGAGACCGATCCGGCCAACCAATGAGCGCAGGCCGGGCTTACCGCACTCAGGACACATTCCTGAGTCAAAAGCCCGGCCAAAGCGATTTTTCAGGACGAACGCCGGTGCCGTGACAGCACCGGTCGGGGAGACTTGGAATGGACAGATTGCAATTCGAGGTGCCGGTGCGCATTACCCCGGCGCCCGGCCTGCCGGTCGAGGAGATCTACGGCGTCGAGCAGGCGCTGGATTTCCTGCAGGCCTGGCCGGCCCGCCGCCAGGGCAAGGTCCATGAGGCCGCCTTCAATGCCTGCTTCGGCGCCACGGTGGACGTGGTCAAGACCGAGGATGCCTGCCGCGCGTTCATGGCGTTCTGCCGCGTCAGCGGCCTGCTCGCCAGGGACATGATGGTTCCCGGTAAGCGCGGCGGCGAGGCGAGGGGACTGCGGGCCTAAGCTCGCATCGTCCGCCTTTGCCGGCATCTAGCGGCTGAATTTCAGGTCCGGCTTGTCGCCGTCCCAACCCTGAAGCCCTCCAGGCGCCTCGCGAAAGCGCAGGCACCTTGTGCCCATTCGGTCGACGTCGCTCGACTGCCTGTTCCAGGTTCCGGCTGATGCTTGCTCACTTGACCTGTTCAATCTCCGGAGCTGGCGTCTGGTCCGTCGCTGGAGCCGGCGCGCAGTCTTGCCCCTTGCACTCCAGGACAGGGTCCTCGGCCGGGGGCAGGCAATTTTGCCCCTCGCAATGAACTGACGGCTGCTCTGGCACCGCTTGCCCGTTCGGCGGAGCAGGCTGCTCCTCAGCGCTAACGGCCAGCGGCCCTGCCAAGCCGACAATGGCCGCGCACAGGAGTGCCATCCGAAGCAAATGCATTCCCGCCTCCACGGCTGAGAGCAGGCCGAACTTTACACTTTCGAGCGGAGGCCGACTCCTGTCACCCGCGAACGGCCTTAACAGCGCGTTTCTGTCCGAGGCGCGATCTCGCGTTTTCGGCGGTTGGGTTCGTCGTGGCTACGCAAGTCGCCAGCGCCAGAACTGCACTACTCCTTAGGGCGGTAGGGTTAGCGATTGCGCTTTCGCCGGGAACAATGCAGCCTAGCCTGGGGTTCGAGAAGCTACTTCCCGGCGGGACCATGCAGGACGCGGCTCAGCAACTGGTGCAGAGGTCATGACACGCGCTCAGTTGGCCGGCGTCGTCCTGGGCCTGTCGCTGGTAGCGGCGCTGACCATTGTCCGGGCGAGCGACCCGCAGCCGTTGAGACTCGCCCGCGAAGCGACTTTCGACCAATATCAGCGGCTGGCACCTCGCAGCTTCGAGGCGATGCCCGTCCGCGTGGTCGACATAGACGAGGCTTCGTTGCGGCAGTTCGGGCAGTGGCCGTGGCCCAGGGATCGCATGGCCGCCCTGGTCGATAAACTGGCGGAGCTTGGCGCGGCAGTCGTCGCATTCGACATCCTTTTCGCCGAGCCCGATCGTCTGTCGCCTCGCACTGTTGTCCGCGACGTGCCAGGCATCGATCCTGCCCTGCTCGATCGCCTGCCCGACAACGACGAGATCTTCGCCCGGTCGATCGCCGGCAAGCCGGTTGTCCTGGGTTACGGCATCTCCAACGAAGGGACCTATCACCCGCAGGTGAAGGCTGGCATTGCCTTTACCGGCGAGAGCCCGGTCGATGCTCCTCCCCATATCAAGGCAGCCACACCGCTGCGGCCGCAGCTTGAGGCCAATGCCGCCGGCATCGGACATATCAGCCTCAATCCAGGCAAATCGACCGCTGTGGTGAGGACAGCTCCACTCTTTCTGAGTGATGGCGAGCAGCTTTATCCGGGTCTTGCTCTCGAAGCCATGAGGGTAGCGCAGGGCGCCTCCACCTATCTGATTGCCGGCGCGCCCGAGGGGCAGGGCATAATGACCTCCGTCAAGATCGGCGACTTCGTTATCCCGGTGACCTCGGCAGGCGAACTCTGGCTCTATGTCAGCCCCGACAGGGCGGAACGGTATGTTTCGGCGAAGGACGTGCTTGCACCCAATGGCGTCTCGCCCCAAACAAGGGCCGCGATCGAAGGCAACATCGTGTTTGTCGGCACTTCCTCCGCCGGGCTGCAGGATATTCGTGTCACGGCGCTCGGTGAGAACGTGCCGGGCGTCTCGCTCCACGCGCAGATGGTTGAACAGGTGCTGTCCGGCCACTATCTGTCGCGGCCCGACTGGGCAAACGGGCTGGAAATCGCGTCGATCGCGATGCTGGGCAGCCTTCTGGTGCTTCTCACGATTTTCGTGAGCCCTGCGATTGCTCTCGCCTGCGGCCTGGCGATCACCGGCATGGCGCTCGTTGCATCATGGCTTGCCTTTTCGCTTGCGGGACTGCTGTTCGACCCGTTTGCGCCAATCGTCATGGGCTCGATCACGCATTTCGCGACCACCTCTTTCCGCTTCCTGGTGACTGACCGGGAGCGGCGCGCTATCCGGCGGGCGTTCGGTCAATATTTGTCGCCATCGCTGCTCTACCGTATCGAGCACACCCGCGACGCGCTTCGTCTTGGCGGCGACGACCGCGAGTTGACCGTGATGTTTGTCGATGTACGCAACTTCACCGAGATCAGCGAAAGACTGCCGCCCACCGCCGTCGTGGGGTTTCTGAACACGCTTCTCGACGCGCTCAGCCGTCATGTCACCGCCAACGAAGGCACACTCGACAAGTTCATCGGCGATTCGATCATGGCCTTTTGGAATGCCCCAATCGATGTCGCCGATCATCCCGCCAAAGCCGTTCGCGCGGCATTGGCCATGCGCGAGACGATTGCCCGCCTCAACGAAAGCGACGCATTCGGATTCGGGGCCGAGCAGGCGGTTCGCATCGGCATCGGAATCCATACCGGCGTCGCCTGCGTGGGAAACATGGGTGCTGAGTCGCGATTCAACTATTCGGCGGTGGGCGACGCAGTGAACACCGCAGCGCGTATCGAGACGGTGTGCAAGACGGTGAGCTTCGACATCCTCGCGTCCGACGACACCGTAAGATCGCTGCCAGGCTGGGCTTTCCTCGACGCGGGATCGCTGGAGCTCAAGGGAAAAAGGGCGAGGACGAGAATCAATGCCGTCGTCGGCGATGAAAGTGTTGCCTCGTCGCCGGATTTTGCGGAATTGCGGCTTCTGCACGGCAAGCTCATCGAGGCGTTGCGTTCGCGCTCGCCAGGCAGCCGAAAGATCATCGCGGCGGCCAAAGCCAAGGCCGCGGGCTTGCCGGCGGGCTTGCAGGACTTCTATGGCAGGATATCGCGCAGAGCGGATGATTTTCTTGCCAAACGGGCGGGAGCGGGGGTGGAAGCGACTGCCGGCTATGCGGAGCAACAATTCGGCTCCAACTCCTGACCTGCATTTGGACACGGCAGTTGGCCGCCGCGCTCGCTGCTCTTTTTCGGCCACACCGATCTAGAAGGACTCAGCCCCGACCGGCCAGCGAAGCCGAGCGCAGGACGCGCCAGGAAAAAGAGCGGCTGTCTGTTGCGCTTGCCCTATCAGTATTTTCGGCCAGGACCGTAGGATTTTCCGGGATTGCTGGGGTCGTGCTTGCCCGGGTCATTTCCATGACCGTTGTTGCCGTCATCCGTTGGCGGGGCCGGCGGGTCCGGCGGATCCGGCGGATTGGGTGTGCCCGGACTGGGTGGACTGGGCGCCCGTTGCTGCTGCGGCCGCGGCGTATGCTCCTGCTGAATGGCGACCTTAAGCCCGCAATTTCCGCCGGTACCGAAGCCTCCCGAAAGCTGCTGAGTGCCGGTCAGAAACGGCAACGCCCGCTGGGTGCCGAGTGCGGTGAGCACAGATCGATTGACCTTGGTAACGTCGCTCATTGCGCCTGATGGCGACGCGACCACACAATCGCAGCGCTGCTTCAGTTCCCTGCATCCGCCACCGCTGCAGAACCGAGCCGACCCCTTCAGGAGCACGACGGCGGTTTTGCCGTTGGGCGCGATGTGAACGTCGAATGCTGTTCCCCGCACCCCTATCGTGCCCGCGGGCGTGACGATCTGGTAGGCGGACGAGGACGAGCTTCCGCTTATCCAGCGAAACGTTCCCTTGGCGGCGCGGATAGTAAGGTTCTTCACCGAATTATCATCGTTGAAGACGTACTTGTCGATGACGACGGAAGAGCCCCACCCTACAGCCAGTTTGGTGCCATCCAGGAACACGAATTGGCCAAGCCCGGTATTGGATGTCCTGATACGTTCGTCCCGATGAACGGGCGCGCTGACCACCAGCGGTCCGGTTGCGCCGGTGACGGCAGTCTTGATCACGACGGCCTTGCCGACTGTTTCGGCGGCGGCTATCGGTGTCGTATTGCTGAGCGTCGCGGCAAGCGCGACAACAGCAGCCCACCTCAAGGACGGCATGGCATCCCTCCTGCCATGGCTTATTAGCACATGCGCAAAAGGCTGTCCTTACGTCAGGGCATACCTCAAATGGAGTAGGGCAGAGCCACAATCCCTCCTGGTGCCCAAGGGCTGCGGCAGCGGAATTTCCATGTAGCACGTACCATCGAACCTGATACTTTGGACTTCTCTGAACAACTCGGACTTCACTAATGGAGCGCCGGCTTACCGCGATCCTCGCTGCCGATGTGGTCGGCTACTCCAGGCTCATGGGGCTGGACGAGGCGGGCACGCTGTCGGCGCTGAAGACCCACCGACGCGAGATGGCGGACGCCAAGATTGCCGAACACCGGGGGCGGATCGTCAAGCTCACCGGCGACGGCATGCTGGTCGAATTCCCAAGCGTGGTGAACGCCGTGGCGTGTGCCGCCGAGATCCAGCGCAAAATGCGCGAGCGCAATGTCGACGTTTCGGAAGACAGGCGGATCGAGTTCCGCATCGGCGTCCATCTCGGCGATGTCATTGTCGAGGACAACGACATTTACGGCGACGGCGTCAACATCGCGGCGCGTATCGAGAGCATGGCCAGGCCGGGGGGCGTAGCAGTATCCGGCTCGGTCCGCGACAATGTTGGCAACCGGCTCGACTTGGCCTTCGACGATACGGGCGAGCAGATATTGAAGAACATCGAGCGGCCGGTCAGGGTCTATAACGTCGACCTCTTCGCAGACGCGCCGCCCCGATCCATTGCCTCGATCGCTCGAGAGAAAACCGAGCCGGCCGCCCAGGCCAAGCCGTCGATCGCCGTCCTTCCCTTCAACAACATGAGCGGCGACCCCGAGCAGGAATATTTCTCTGACGGAATCACCGAGGACATCATAACGGACCTCAGCAAGGTCGGCGCATTGGCGGTCACTGCGCGCAACACGACCTTCGCCCTCAAAGGCAAGGCAATGGACGTGAGCGAAGCGGCGCGGCAATTGCGCGTTTCGCATGTGCTGGAAGGCAGCGTGCGCAAGGCGGGTAGTCGCGTTCGCATCACCGCGCAGTTGATCGACGGGATGAGTGGGCATCATCTGTGGGCCGAGCGCTACGACCGCGATCTCAACGACATATTTGCGCTCCAGGACGAGATCGCGCGGGCCATCGTCGATGCCCTGAAAATCCGGCTGATGCCGGCCGAGCATGCTGCCATCGGCAAGCGCACGACCGAGAACGTCGAAGCCTATCAATATTACCTGATGGGACGGCAGCATTTCCTGCGTCTGGGCCGTCGCAATCACCTTTCCGCCCGACGCCTCTACCAGCGAGCGCTCGAGATCGATCCCGAATACGCGCTGGCGCGGGCCGGGCTGGCGCTGGCTGAAGGCATGTTGCTGAGATCCGGAGATCGCAGCGCAAATCTCGTCACCTTAAGCGCCGAGGCGCAGCGCGCGCTGGCATTGGACTCGACGCTGGCGGAAGCACACGTGGCCGACGCGATGGCACATTTCCAGAAGGAGCAGATCGAGTTGGCAGGCGTTGCCTGCCGGCGAGCAATCGCGCTCGATCCCAATCTCTACGAGGCGCACAGGACCCTGGGCGACGTGCTGCGCATGGAGCGCAAGTTTGCAGAGGCCGCAGCCGCCTATGAGAAGGCGGCGGAGGTCGATCGCAACAGCTATGGTGCGATGTGCATGCTGTGGGATTGCCGCAAGACCCTGGGCGACGACGAGGAGGCCCACAGGCTTTCACGGGGGGTGCTGACCCGCATCGAGAAAGCCATGCAACTGTATCCGGACGATGGGGCAGCCTATGCCTATGGCTGTTACATCCTCCACAATCTCGGCCTGGAGGAACGCGCCCTTGAGTGGGCCGAGCGCGCGATCACCATCGATCCGGAGGACTACAACAGCCACTACAATGTCGCGTGTTTCCTGGCGGCGATCGGCGCCGTCGAAAAGGCGATCGACACGTTGGAGCACAGCGTGCCGCAGCTTGGATTGCAGCAAGTGCACTGGATGGCGCAGGACGTGGATATGAATCCGCTGCGCGATCATCCGCGCTATCGGGCGCTGATCGAGCGCCTGGAGATCAGCTTGGCCGAGGCGGAAGGCCGATCAACCAGCGGGCCCGAAGCGCGGTCTGGTGGAGCTTAGCGCCACTTCCCGTACAGGATTGCGATGACGGCTGTGGGGGGCACAGGGGACTGCGAGGACAACACAGCGCTGCGCTCGGTGGAACAGCTCTCTCGTTTGTTCGGAAGCGTCTTCGAACACTCAATGAAATCAAGGCACTTGGGAATTTGGTACGCCCAAGGGGAATCGAACCCCTGTTACCGCCGTGAAAGGGCGGACTTTTCGCCTCATGGGGATCGCCTGATCGTCTACTCGTGTCTATCGGCGTATAGCATAAACCTTTGTATTCGTTTGATAGTTTGTGAGACATGTCTAGGGTTGTCTTCTCGCGTCCGCGGGTGTATTTCGGGACCGATTTCGGGTCAACTCTTGAGGCGGGACAGGCCACATGGCGCGAACCAGGACAGAAGCGGCGATAACGACGCGCAATGCCCGCAAGCAGCTCAAGCCGCGAAAGAAGCCGTATTGCCGGTCACTCGGGCCAACCCTTGCTATCGGCTACCAAAGAAAACCGCGGGGAGGGGTTTGGCAGGCGATCGAATCGCTCGGCGACAAACGTTACCGCGTTGAGCAGATTGGCATTGCGGATGATTTTTTGGACGCGGATGGCGTCAACGTTTTTGACTTTGAGCAGGCCAAGAGTGCTGCCCGGGCGAAGATTTCCTCGTGGCATGCAGCGGAAATAGCTTCCGCGGAGGGCCCTGCGCCGACAGTGCGTTCGGCCGTGGAGAACTACATTGAACTGCAGGCCGCGCGGGAACGTGCCGTGGCAGGCAAAGGCAGATTGCGGGGTGATGCACGGCTGAGGCTTTCCCGACACGTGTTGTCGGATCCCGTCTCTGATGTAGCGCTCTACGATTTGAAAGAGGCTCATTTTGACCAATGGAGGAGCCGTCGACAGCCCGATCTGTCAGTGTCGACTGTTCGCCGGGTGGTCAACGATCTCAAGGCGGCCCTCAACGCCGCAGCTGTCAAAAATCGTTCCCGCCTTCCGGCTGATGTGGCGGTCGTCATCAAGAATGGGTTGTCAGCAGGCGAGGCCGCGCCACCTATTGCTCGCGACCAGGCCGCACTGCCCGACGCAGATATCCGCCGCATAATCGAGGCGGCGAGCCTGGTCGATGCCGACCAGGGTTGGGACGGTGACCTTTTGCGCATGGTGCTGGTGCTGTCCGCGACCGGAGCCCGCTTTTCGCAAGTCGCTCGCATGACTGTAGGCGATGTTCAGATACCACAAAGCCGATTGATGGTGCCGACGAGCCGTAAGGGCAGGGGTACGAAAAAAACAACGCACGTCGGTATCAGAGTTGGCGTTGATGTTATCGATCAGTTGCGCCCCGCGATTGCAGGAAAGCAGCGCGGTGACGCTTTGCTTCAACGGTGGCGCCATGTTCAAACGAAGGCCACCGACTCCCAGCCGCCACAATGGGTTCGCGATGCCCGTGGACCTTGGATTGCAGCAAGCGAATTGGCTCGGCCTTGGCTGGAGATCGTCACCCGCGCCGGCGTGTCGCGCGAGGTCGTGCCTTATTCATTGCGGCATTCGTCCATCGTTCGCCAGCTTAGGGCAGGCCTACCCGTTCGGCTTGTGGCCGCGCTGCATGACACCAGCACGACGATGATTGAACGCCACTATGCCTCGGCCATCGTCGACCTGCTCGATGAGCTATCTGCGAGCGCCATCATTCCGCTGATAACAGACCAATGAGCAATGTTGTGCCCCTGCGCGTTGGCGAACAATGATGGGGGCCACCTTGTGGATAACGGGGATAATGTCCGAAATCGAACTCAAACCAAAAATCGCCTACAGGTCGTCCTAGCGGCTCTGCAGGCAGTTATAGAGAAATCGAATGGAAAAATCATCTGCAGCTAGTCGTAGCCGCTCTGGGGGGCGTTCCAGAAATCTTTGATTGCTCACGCGGCGATCGACCAGGGGCTTGGTCGCCAATGTCCTTGTTTACACTCATATAGACGTGCCTACTAATCGTGCTGGCTCAATTTCCCTGTGAGGCAGCATCATGACGGCTTCCAAGTCCGGCCGTACGCCAACCGCAACACCGCAGCGCCCGCAATCGGCAACAGACGTCAAGGGTGCGGTGATCTATACCGGCTTGTGCCGCGCCCAGCTCTATAAGGATATGCGTGCCGGCCTGCTAATGGCTCGTAAGAAGGGCGCCCGCACCGTCCTCTTCTACGAAGATCTAGATCGCTATCTGCGAGCCCTGCCGCACGCAAAATTCAAGCCTGCTGGCGAGGTTGCCCCGGCCGACGAAGCCGGCAGCTGCTCGTAGGTCGCGAAATGGCCGCCCCTCCAGTTCGCATCCGACAAGCCCTGCTCATCGCGATGAGTGCCGCATCGTTTCCGGGCGAGAAGCTTGCCGCGCTTGATTTCCTCCGGCGGACGCTGATCGCGATGGGACATGACGAGCACTGGCTCGTTGCCAGACTGCAGGTCGATGACAGCCCGTACGAGATCATTGTCCAGCGCAAGTTCGACGCGAGCTGGGCGGAGGGTTGGCCAACCTGACCGCCAGGCACCGTTAGCTCTGCAGGCGCGGGGCACGGGCAGATCCGGGGACAGGCGGTGATCCATGAAGCGAGCTACACCAACATGGTTGTTGCGAATGCACTAACCGACACGGAACCAACCAGCTTCGCCTGAATGAGGCAAGGCGTCCCGCGACGCTCTCGCGGATATCAAGATGCTGTGCCCCGGGGGAGCGCGGCTGAAACCGCAACGAAAGGAAAAACAATGCCCGAACTGAAAGACATCTATCCGAGCAAATATCTTTCAGCTTCAGATCTCAAGGGCAAAAAGGTCACGGTGACCATCAAGGCCGTTCACCTCGAGGACTTCGAGGAAAACGGCCGCAAGGTGCAGAAGCCCATCCTCTACTTCCATGGAGCTGACAAGGGCCTAGTCTGCAACAAAACCAATGCCATGACCGTCGCCAACATCACCGGCAAGACCGACACCGATGACTGGCTTGGCGCTCGCATAACCCTTTTTCCGACGATGGTTTCGTTCGGCGGCAAGGTGACGGACGCTATTCGCATCGAGAAGCCGACGTCCGCCGAGGTGGCGCGCGCCACCGTGGAGGCGCCCGCCGCAACGACACCGGCCCCAGCACCGGCCTATGCGCCCGTTGCCCGCGATCTCGATGACGACATCCCCTTCTGAGATCGGAATAGGAAGCGTGGCGGCGGTGTTATGACCGCCGCCAATTTCTCCTCTGCAAAAGCAAAGGACGACCGGATGCCCGCGAATCTTTACCGGTCTGCAATGGCGTATGCGACACGCGGTATGCCAGTATTTCCATGCCAGCCTCGTGGAAAGGAGCCTGCGACCGCGCGAGGCCTGTATGGTGCGACGACCGACCGCGGAATCATAGAAAGCTGGTGGGGGTCGGCAGCCGAACTAAACATCGGCATACCAACTGGTGCACCTTCTGGCTTTTTTGTCTTAGACATCGATAACGAAGACGGTGAAGCCAGCCTCCGCGCCCTTGAAAAAGCGCACTCGGCCTTGCCGCCGACCAACGAAGTGATCACAGGGCGCGGCAGACACCTGTATTTCCGATACGGGGAACATGAACTGCGCAACAGCGCCGGCAAAGTGGGCATCGGTATCGACGTGCGTGCCGAAGGTGGCTACGTGTTGGCGCCACCCAGCATCCACCCTACCGGCAGGGCCTATGCGTGGTCGGTCGACTGCACCGGTGAGTTCGCAGATGCACCGGAATGGCTCTATCAGATCGCTAGCCACTCGGAAGGCCCCGGGAAGGGCAAGAAACTGGAAGAGTGGCACAAGACTCTGACAGGTGTGATCCCTGCCGGCAGCAGAAACACCACGCTGGCGAGCATTGCCGGCAAGCTGCTTTTCCATGACGTCAACCTCATACTGCTTCGAGATCTTCTTCTTTGCATCAATGACGCGCGATGCGATCCGCCGCTTTCGGTCTCGGAAGTCGACCGGATTGTCGCGTCGGTTGCGACGACGCACTTGAACAGCGCAGGCGGCCGCAAGTGAGCGATGAAATAGATCCGGAGATCATAAAGCTGTCGGTGGCGTTGGAGTCAGATAGAAGCCGGCCAACCGATCTGGACGAGTGGGATGCCGGGGATGACGTAGACCCGATACCGCCCCGCCAATGGCTTCTAGGCAATATATTTTGCCGTCGTTTCGTCAGCTCGCTGCTTGCGGATGGCGGAACAGGAAAAACCGCACTTCGCGTGGCACAAGCGCTATCCCTCGCCACGGGCCGCAATCTGACCGGGGGACATGTTTTCCAGCGCTGCCGCGTTCTTCTGATTTCCCTCGAAGACGACAAGGACGAACTGCGCCGCCGGGTGAAGGCAGCGCAACTGCACCACGGCATTTCCGATACAGATCTGAAGGGGTGGCTTTTCCTCGCTGCGCCCGGTGGCAAAGCAGGCAAGCTGATGATTCCCGACGGCAAGGGACGCCCCGCGATCAGCAGCCTGGGTGAGGCGCTGAAACAGACCATCCAACGTAGAAAGATCGATTTCGTCTGCCTCGACCCTTTCGTCAAAACGCACGGCCTGAGCGAAAACGACAACAACCAGATGGACGGGGTGATCGAATTCCTGGCCAATTTAGCCATCGAAAAGAACGTCGCTCTTGATGTGCCCCATCACACAGCCAAGGGTGCCTCCACCCCCGGAAATGCCGACCGTGGACGGGGCGCCAGTGCCATTAAGGACGGCGCCCGTCTCGTTTATACCTTGACCACAATGAGCGACGAAGAGGCCGCTCGATTTGGGGTGTCCCTTGCCGACAGGCGGCTCTACGTTCGTATGGACAGTGGGAAGGTCAACATCACACCGCCTGCTGCCTCGGCGAAATGGTTCAAGCTGACCAGCGTTGCACTACACAACGGCAACGACCTGTATCCTGATGGCGACAATGTCCAAACCATCGAGCAGTGGTTCCCGCCGGAAACGTGGGAGGGGCTGACCGATGACCTGGTAAACCGGATTCTGAATGACATTGACGCAGGCATGCCGGACGGAGAACGCTACTCCGACGCTGGTGCCGCAAAGGCCCGCGCAGCTTGGAAAGTGGTTCAGAAACACGTCTCCAAGAAGAGCGACCAACAATGTCGCGACATCATCGCGACATGGGTCAAGAACCGGGTGCTACTCAAGGAGACATATCACAGCCCCGTGACTCGAAAGGACCGCGAGGGGCTCCATGTTGACGACATGAAACGTCCGGGACAGGTCACCTGAAGTGCATTCTGGACTTGCGCCATTGGGAAAATCTGATGGCGCACCATTGGCGCAAAAAAGCGGTGCGCCATTACCGTAGGTGCCCTAAGGAAATTCAATGGCGCATTTAGTGCGCCAATTGTATTTCCCCGATGGCGCACCGATGGCGCAATGGCGCGAGAATGGTACGCCCAGAGCTCTTCAGGATAGCAGAAGGCCGTCGGCTGCAGTATTCTGGCACCGCAATGTCAAATGCAAAATTGAACATACGCCAGGAGCGTTTCTGCTTTGGCCTCGCCGAAGGCCTTCCACAATCTCGCGCCTATGTCGAGGCGGGCTACGCTGCGCGCGGCAACGCTGCTGAGGTGGAGGCCTCCAAGATGGTCAGATTACCTAAGGTGGCCGCCCGCGTCGCTGAGTTGCGGGCCGAGGCCGCAAAGCGGTCAGAGGTTACGGTCGACGATCTGGTCGCCGAGCTTGAAATCATGCGCAAACTCGCCATGGCATGCAAGAACCCGGCCGCAGGTGTAGCGGCAGTCATGGGCAAGGCCAAGCTGCTCGGTCTGATCGTTGACAAAGCGGAGGTTGACCAGACGCTTCGGCGTCCAATGCGCGAGCCGGGTGAGGTCAAGCAGATGAGCCTCGAAGAGTGGCAGAGGCGGTTTGCGCCGAAGCCCCAGTGACCCATGATGCCGTGCTGGCAGAGCTTTAGCGTATTAGACCGTGCTTACGGCCTAGGTTTTCGGTGTCGAGCCCTACTCTTACCCGCCATTCCCAGTGCTCGCGGAGCGTCTTATTGTGTTTTTCCCTATTGCATTGGGCGTGCGCCAGGAGGAGGTTTGCTGCCACGTCAAGGCCATTTCTCGAAAGTGGGTCGACATGGTCAATCTCTCCGTTTTCGGCTTTGTCTATCGGCCTGAAGCAGCACAGGCAGAGTCCATTCTGTTTCTTGAACAAATCTTGCTTGGCCCTCGGGTCCGAGCCCCGGCGAATGCCGCCTAGCGACTCTGCCCGCTTTTTGTCGCGTTCGCGCCGCGCATCTTTGTTCTTCTCTTCATATGTTGCAGATACTTTGTTCATGCAGTTCCGGCAGTAACTGCGCAACCCGCCGGATGGCGTTGACCCGAAGAACTCTCGCGTAGCCGGCTTTGCCTCGCCACAACGGGTGCACGTTTTTCCGGACATGCGTATTGTTTCCTGTCGTCGAGTTGCTGTTCGATCCGCAGAGTGCGCACCTTCGTCGTGTCGGCGCGACGGCGCTAATCCCACATTATCTCGCGGTGTCCACCGACATTTGTACCGAAGCGAAGCTCAAATTCACCGCACCTGGGACAGCGATAGTGGCCGCTCGTTAGCGTCAACTCTCCCCAACTCTCGAATACGTGGCCGTCTCCCTTCCACCACTGACGGTCGGTTGGTGGAGTAACGTCGCCGCCTTTGCACTCTTCGCAGGATAGGGGGATGTGCTCGAAGTCGGCAGTCGTGACTGCAGCGCACGTCCTGCAGCTAACGGGCCACGCTGCATACGTTGGGTCCGTCATCCCGCCACCGAGGCTCAGAAATGTGTCGTAACCGCAGGCGAAACAGTGAGCATCAGTTGTTGTTCCCATTTGTACTCCACGGAAGCGCGAAACATGATTGCACAAACCGGCCCTGCTGACCAAGGAAGTGATGGATCGCGTCGAGGATAGTTCTTGACTTTCGACAGCTAAAAATTGTCAAATGCTGAAGCAAACGATATGACGGCGAGGCTGCAGGCTATGAACAGCAAGGCTTTGAGGCAGGCAGTGGCTTATCTCCGCACTTCATCCGCTGCCAACATTGGCACCGACAAAGACAGCGAGCGGCGCCAGGGCGAGGCCGTCAAGGAGTTTGCTCACTCAAACGGCTACGAGATCATCGACAGCTATTACGACGCAGCGGTGAGCGGTGCCGACCCGGTCACGGTGCGTCCCGGTTTTTCCGCAATGCTTGAGCGCCTCCTGTCCAATGGCGTACGCACAATCTTCGTAGAGACCGCCTCCCGTTTCGCCCGCGATCTGATCGTTCAGGAGACCGGCTACGAGATGCTGAAATCACGCGGGATCGAGCTGATAGCTGTCGATAGTCCCGACAGCTTTATCGGCAATACCCCGACTGCAAACCTGATCCGTCAAGTGCTTGGCGCGGTCTCGGAGTTTGAGAAAGCGATGCTGGTGGAGAAGCTCAGGGGTGCCCGCGAGCGCAAGCGCCGCGAGACCGGCAAGAAAGTCGGTGGGCGCCGAAACTATGCCGAGATTGATGGCGGACCTGAGCTGATTGCGCTCGCAAAGAAGCTGCACCGTTATCGGGTCAATGGCCGGCAGCGGACTCTGGCTGATGTGGCGACGGCGTTGGCGGACGCGGGGTATCTGTCGAGTGCTGGAACGCAATATACACCGACTGCAGTTTCGAGAATGTTGGCATCTGCAGGAAATAGCCATGCCCAGCCACTCAAGGGCAAGGCAAAATCATTGTCTTCGCCCCTTGAACCAGATGCTGCCGAGCTCAAGGACAATATGACCGAGGTCACGGACCCCTTAAAGCGGACACCGCTCGGCTCGCGCTGGTAGCCACGCGCCCTATTGTTTGATTTTGGGAGGACGGATGGCTCTTCAGCTCTGGGTCAACGAAGCGGCCACTATTTCGTGGACACTACGCTTGGCGACATCCAAGTGGGCCAAACTTGGTGCACGCCTTATGGCGACTGGGGGGTCGAGGTTAACGATGAGGAGTTTTCTGCGCCGGACCTCGAGGCAGCAAAAGAGCTGTTTGTCGACCTATATGATCGATCCCGGATAATGGTGAGCCCATTCGCTGTCTCCGCCGAAGGAGACGGCTTGGAAGCGAATTTCAAAATTATCGACCTGCGCCGATAAGAACGCACAAGTAGAGGCGCCCCCGGGGCATCTGCCCCCCCCGAGATTTGTCGGTGGCGGGGGTTGGGGGTGCTAGTGGGCCCCGATCAAGTGCCCCTAGCAACACAGTCGGACTTCCTCATGCCGGCCGCGTATAGCAACCCTTGCGCTGTCGAAAATGGACTTCTCATGTAAATTCGTTGGGAGCATTGAGATAATGCTCGACGATGTGCAGCGAAGATATGTGGCGAAGGTGTACGACATCGTTCCCGCAGTCACATTGCTCCGGGTGAACTTCACGCTGCCAAATCCCGTCATTGCCGACGCGGTAGTACCACCCTCTGTTTATGCCAACCCCCGTCATTTCGAGTCCGGGGTGCTCGACTTGGAGTTCACAAACCTCGATAAAATCGGGTTCGTGAGCAATCGCAACCACTCCCTTCTGATAAACGGCAGTTCCTTGCATGGTGACGTGTTGGATGAGTTCGTCCACTTCGAATGCAACGCTACGGTGTTCAGATAACAACTCTCCGATCTTGGGAAAACGCAGAGGTGCAGCATCCGCTGTGCCAAAGAGAATAATCTCAGGGACAGGGACAGTGATACCACCATACTGATCTCCATCAATGCTGCCGAGATCGGACGCGCGCGCCTTCTGGAAGAAAGCGGTGGTCCCAGAAACTATCTTGACGAAACTGTCATGATACTCCGGGAGATCCAGAGCCCGCTGAAAGAAAGGTATTTTGAGCTTGTCGTTCTTGTTTTCAATTTTCTTCCAAGGCAGGCCCAAAAGCGCCGCGAGAATAGGGTCCTCTTTGACCGGTGGAAAAAGGGCATCGGTCGAGTCCATCGATTCCTCTGCGGCGAAGTCTCGAAACACATCACGAGGACCTCTGATGTGCGCAAGGAAACATTCGTAAGGTACCTCGGTGTTCCGGAGCGGCCCCAGAAGCCAAGCATCTTGTGCTTGTGTTCTTGGACGCGCTGACTCGATGGCGAGCGCGGCCAAATCAATCGCACCTGTACGTTCTGCACAGTTTGCGAGATCAAAGGCGTAGAGGTGACCGTCTCCGTCGGCATAATCATACCGGGCCATCCTCTTGCTGAGCATTACCGGACGTTCCCCGCAATCTTCACACAGCTCCAGCGAGCGCTTGTCAGAATACACATGGCTCGCGAACCATGCGGAGACGGCAGCGCTCGCAGAGCAGTCCACGTAAAATGAGCGCCATCCATAGTGCTGCAGCAGCGCCTGCATAAAATCGAGCGAACGGGCCACCGGGCCGATGTAAGCTTCTAATGCGCTCTCGGCGTATCGGCTCCATTTCAGCATCTGACTTGGTATGCAGCCTTTTCGATCAAACGAAGTCACGACTGAGGGATTGCCGCCCTTCAAATAATGAGAGGTCTGCCCGCGAAATAGAACGCCGTAGCCCAAGCCTCTGACGACTTCGCGGAGCTCTTCTACGGTGGTAACCGCAATTTCTTCCATCTCGACACTTGCTCAGTTGGCAACTCGTGGTGTTGCAGAAAAGGAGTCACATAGTAATGAGTTTCAGACGCGCACGGGCGGCCAAGTCGCTGCCCTGCCAACCTCATTCATGTATAGATTAAGGACGGATAGCAACTTCGTTTTTTCATCTCGCCGACGCGCCGTGCCGGATTCGAGGTCGGTCCAGACAGCCACGCTGCTAGAGACGTCCGCCATTCCAGCCAAAGTAGCCATTCGATCGCAAGGATCGAATGACCGCTCTTGCGCAACGTACTGTTCTGATTGGCGAGCCGAACGGCAACTTCCCATCCATCTCGGCCATTGGCGGCAGTCAGGTGGTAGAGTTTGACCCTAGAACGCCAGCGGGTGAGACCGCCGTCGCCGGGCGGCGCTGGTCGATACCCGCTGTCGTTGGACCGACGTTTGCTGAAGATGAAGGTACCTCGCGCGAATTGCAGGCGCTGTTCGCAACCCATGAGACCGCTTATTGCGCGCTCCATCGAGTTGTTCATCGAGCGTGCAGCAGCCGGTACGACCGCCAAGACGGCGGACCCGATTGAGGAAGAGGCGTTGCTGGCCATCTGCTCCTATCCTGCGGCCACCCGAGGCGACCGCCGGGCCAACGCTGAGTACCTGTTGGCCGCTGAGGCGAGAGGTGAACTCGACCTGGAAGTGCACATGCAGGCGATCTTGCACTAGATGATGCGAAACTGATCGGGGCTGGGCCGGTCTCAAGAAGCCTCAACACGACGGCTGCGTGCGGGACGTCAGGCAGCATAGCCCGATGATGCCGGGGCGAAAGGCGGCCGGGTTTGCCGGCGACGGTGGGGATGGCTCTTGGGGCCCCTGCTACATATGCGTTTTTACGTGCTGGGCGGACTTCCATCAGAGTGGCGTCGCGAATTGACTATGCGGTTCGCAACGGTTCTCTCATCGTTGCTCGCGCCGGTTCTATGGGCGGACTCATCTTTTGCTCGTCGTCTGGGGACTTCATACCGCAGCTCGGTTCGATCCTTCTAGCGCTTCATCGATCCGAACGACATCGAGCCAGACACGGCGCCTGCCACTGCATGTCCGTTCGTGCTAGCGGGATGGCTACCGAGCGGAGGGCTCAGCCCGCGAACGACGATTTCGACTGTCAGGTCGCAGCGCATTACGCCGAGCCCTTGAGATCGGCAGGGAGGCCGTGACCCAACGCAACTACGCGGCGCGTCGTTGAGGAAAATGGAGACCCGAACGGACTCGACGAGAGTCGACGGCGGTCACGATGCTGTGGTGGTGATCGCAGTAGACGCGATCCGGTGAAGTTGGCCCAGCACAAAAACGGTAACCGCCGGGTACTGACGGGTCTTCGCTCACCGGGAAGCGGCACTGATAGACCCCTAGCTGAATGAGGGGAACGTCTCTCGAAGTTGGTCTGATATTTTCAGGCATGATGGTTTCAGATTCCTAGTTTCATAGCCATTGCCGGCCGAAGGCCGCAGTGCGACCCCGTCGGGCAAGCTTCTCTCGTTTTGGAGGTCTATAGACCAGCATATGGTGTCGGTCGCAGGGCCAATGAAGCCTGAGGCTATGCATTTGGACGCCAATTGTTTGCGACCTAAGGCCACACCTGCGCGGGTAGGAACGCACAGGGAAGTCCAATGTAGGCTGCCTCGGGCGCCGGCCCCGCCGAGGTTTGTCGGTGGCGGGGGTGGGGGGTGGCTTGTGGGGCCCTGTCAGGCGCCCCACCGACAACTCGTTCACAGTCGGGCCTTCCTCAACCGCTCTCGTGCCCAACCAAAATCACTTCGAACGACCGAGTTCGACCCCCAGCGACTTCATTGTCCGCGTTGTCGCCATTCACGCCGGATTGCCGCATCCGAAAGCCGAACTTCGTTCATCTTAGTTTTGGGGGCGCGTTACGGTGTGCGCTACGGGGAGCCGTGTAGACTTAACTGGCAGGTGCGCATCTGACTACTGCAACACTTGACGATCCCATGATCGTCCGGCCTATTCTCTAAGAGGGGAGGGATTTTCCATGGGGAGCTTAGTTCCGACGCTCGACGAGCTTCACGCTCGTCGATTCGAAGAGCATCGATCGACATCGAACGTGCTTGAGCGAGAGCGAGTGTCGGCCGATGGCTAGTGGTCCGGCCGTCGGCTGGTTCATGCTATCGGAGGCCGACCGCGACGCCGCGAACCGCTATCTGTCGAAGCTCGCGTCAGATGGGACTCGCGACGAGCTCGGGTTCGCGCCCATACACTTCGCCTTCGCCGATCGGTTCTTCCCAGGGACGTCGGTCCAGCACGCGCAGCTCCGCTACGTCTTCTTCGTGGCGTGGGCCTACCAGGAGTTGCTCGCGTCGACCGCCGGCGAGCGCTTCAGCCGCGACCGTCTGTTCGAGATCGAGCGCCGCTACTCGAGGCGGCTGATGGATACGGTGCGCCAACTGCAGAACTCGGGGATCTCGGGATGGATGAAGTATCAGACGGGCGAGCGTCCGGTGGTCCGTGCGAGCACGATCTACTGGACCGCGCTCAGATCCTGGCGGATGGCAAGCCCCGTAGCTGGCATCACCGGCGCCCCAACGGAAGTGCAGTTGCAAGGCCTCTGGCCCCGCCTGCTCACCCGTGACGACGGTGACGGCGGAAAGGTTCGGACTGGCACGCTGTTCGAGGATCTCCCCGGACCGCCACCGGGCTGGGCGAATAAGTCCGGGCAGTTGGACTTCGCCCTTCGGCGCTCGGAGGCCGACTACATCCGCTGCAAGTGGCGGGGGGCTGGCGAGGGAGGGACTCAGCCGCTTCTCAGCAGACTGGCCGAGGCCGGAGTGACGGCGCAGTCGCTCTGGTCCGCCAAGATCAGGAACGTGGCGACCGTCGAGGAGCGGAAGGATCTGCTGCTGGCGGAAAGGGCCGCCTCGGTCGCCTGCATCGCGCGGGGCGCCTACGCCGCCCTAGTCGAGGCCAAGCGCAATCAGGACCGCAGCACCGATGATCGTACTCACGCGGAGGCGCTTCCGCTACTCCGGGCGGAGCACCAGGATGCAGTCCTGGCGCTCGACGTCGCTGAACTGCGCAAGGCGACCCGCATCGACGGGCGCCTGACCAACTTCGTCGAAGCAATCATCGACTGGGTGCGCGCCGACAAGCCGCTCGAGGCAATTATGCGGATTTTGGAGACCCGCGAGCGCGACCTGAAGGATGGCCGCGCTTACCTCTTGAACCAGAAGCGGCGCGCCGACTGGCGCAAGGGGATCGCGATGCCACTCGACTACCGATGGCCCGTGGTCCGCAACATGATCGAGTGTGTGCGGAGCGTCGGATGAGCTTCCGGAAAGATGACCGCGTGTCGATCTTCGGCGCGCTGCGGCCGGATGAAGGCCAGACCGTCTCCCGCGCGGTGGTCGCGACATATTCGCTCGACCTGATCGCCATGCTGGGGCTTGTGCTGGCGCTCGGCGGGGACGCGGAGGTCGAGTTCGAAAACTCGCCACTTGGTCTCGTCCAGGCGTTCGACCGCGTGCGGGGCAAGCTCCAGGTGATCCATCAGCTCGGCCGGATCGTCGCGCCGCGCGCGCACCGCTCCGTCCTCCCGCTGCTCGACACGATGGTCTCCGCGATCGCCACGAACGAGCGCGAGCAGAGCTGGCATCCCAAGGTCGCGCTCATCCGCTACGAGGGCGACGCGGTCCAATGGCGGTTCTGGATCGGAAGCCGCAACCTCACGGGATCCTCCGACCTGGACGCCGGTCTGCTCCTCGTCAGTTCGCGCGACAAGTCAGCGCGGTCCGTCCCGGATATCTCCAGCCTCGCGCGAGACCTCCTCCGGGAGTCTAGCCTTACGGCGGACGAACTCGAGGAGCTGGGGATGGCGCGATGGGTGGCGCCGCCAGGCGTCACAGTGCGCAGCCTCCTCTGGCGCCGACCGGGCGAGACGCGCAGGTTCGTCGGAGCGCCGCTCCTCGGTCGCGGCGAGCGGGCGAGCGCGGTCAGCCCATTCATCGACCGTACTGGCTTGGCAGAGGTTCTTAAGGCTGGCTGCGCCAAGGTTACGCTGCTCACCACCGACATGGCGGCCTTCGACTGCTCGCCAGTCAGCGGCGTCGCCTTCCGCACTGCTACAGCGCCGGAACCCGAGACGGAGGTCTCGGTCGAGCAACAGATCGACGACAAGGTCGGGGAGTTCACTGAGCTGCCTCCAGCAGGCGTCCACGCGAAGCTCCTCGCCGTCACCAAAGGGAGCAGGACCGCGCTCATGGTGGGCAGCGCCAACTTGACGGAGCGCGGGCTGATCGGGCCCAACGCCGAGGCGGTCGCCATCCTCGACCTGAGGGATCCCGTGCTCGCCGACACCCTGCACGAGTTCGTCCATTCGGGTTTCGAGTTCCGCAAGGTTGAGATCGATGAGGAGCTCGCTGAGCACGAGCGCGCGAGGCGACAGCTCGACGAGCAGATCTCGATGCTACTCGAATGCGATTTCAGCCTCGCGTACGACGAGGAAGGGCTGCTGCTGCGGATCGGGGAGGGCGCCTGCGAGACGCTCGCGACCGCCCGCTTCGAAGCGTCGCCCTTCCTCGAGCCGGATGCCTGGGTGGATCTGGGCAGTGGCGTCCGGACAGTCCGTTTGCTCAAGGGCGTGGTGACGCTGAGCGAGCAGACCTCGCTCGTCGCTTTCCGGGCGAGCAGCCTCGGCGATCCCGCGATCCAGAGGAGTTGGGTGCTCTCGCTGCCGGTCGAGGGGATGGACGACGAGCGCCGCGACCGGGCGCTGCTCGTACGCTACGTCGGGGCGAGCAGGTTCCGCGACTGGCTCAGATCGCTGCTCGACGGTGTGGACGGGACGGCGGGACAGCGATGGTCGGAGCCGCGCCCGGGCAGGGAACCCGGAGTTGCCCTACGGCTGTCCGAAATGTTCACCCTTGAAACCATGCTCGCTGCTTGGGCCCGCGATCCACGGACGTTTGAGGGCCGCATCACCAGCATGATGGCAATGGTGGAATCCTTCCGGGAGGCCTTTCAGGCGCTCCCAGACGAGGAGGAAAGGCGGGCGGCGCTCGACGATCTCGACGACGTCCAACCGTTCCTCCAGGCGGTCCATGGCGCCGTGCATGGAGTGGCCTGATGGACTTGGCAGCCTTCCAACAGCGCACGGTGGAGGTGGCGCGCCAGACCCTGGAGGCCAGCGGCCCGAGGCGCTTCTTGGTCGCGGACGAGGTCGGCCTCGGCAAGACCGTCATCGCGCGTGCCATCGCCAAGGAGCTGCGCACGAGCCGGAAGCGACTGAACGTGATGTACATGTGCCCCAGTCTGGAGATCGCGGGGCAAAACAGGCCGAAGTTCGTTTCGCTCACCGAAATCGATGAGAAGGAGTATGACGCCGGCGAAGACCGGCTCGCCCTGGTACCCGGAGCCCCGCCCCAGGAAGGGGAGGGCTTCCGCATCTTCACCTTCACGCCGGAGACGAGCCTTCCAGGCTGGAAGCCGGGGCCAAGGACGGGCCGAAAGGCGGAGCGAGAGCTGATCCGGTCTGCGCTCGACCGTTTCCCGTTGCTCCGCTCCGTCGTGCTGAAACTCGACCGAGACCGTGGAGGGAATGGGCGCCGGCTACTCCAGGAGCGCGGAAACCTGAAGGGCTACACCGCCATCGGCATCGAACGCGCAATGCGCGACATCTTCGGCTGCCCGACCGGCAAGGTCGAGATGGCCGTCCTCGCCTGGCTGGACCGCGAGGACGTCGATGTGGTCGAGTTCGTCGCCCGCTTCCGCTCCGTCCTCGCACTTGCAGCACTCCGGTCCAGAACGGTGAAGCCCGATCTCGTGATCCTCGACGAGTTCCACCGCTACGCCGACCTCATACTTCCGAGGCCGGAGCAATCGGACTTGCGGCTGAAGTGCGAGCGTGCCCGAGTGCACCGACTACTCATCGACGCACTCCTCGGAGGTGAAGACCGTCCGGCGGTGCTGCTGCTTTCGGCTACGCCCTACCGGTTGCGCCGACTCGACGGCGAGGAGATCCATCCCGTCGACCACTATCGCTCCCTGATCGACCTGGTCGGGTTCCTCGCCGATGACCGAGACCACAAGGCCTTGGTCGAGGGCGCTTTCCGCGAATATCACGACGCGCTCCGCACCGGCGGCACTGCCGACGGAATACGCCAGTCGGTCCATGCGGCGAAGTTGCGCCTGGAGGGGCTGCTCCGACCCTTGATGGCGCGCACGGAGCGCGCGCTGGTTCACGAGGAGGACTTGTTCGAGCGCCGGAACCGGCAGGTGGAGATCGAAGCGCAAGACCTCGTCCTGTTCAAGCACTTCGCGGAGACATCGGGCAGCGAGTTCGCCGGCTGGGCCCCGGCAATGTGGAGCTCGATCCCTTATCCCGCTCAGACGATGCACGGCTACAAGGTGTGGGACGTCCTGACCACTGCGAAGCCGGCGCCGATCGAGGCGGGATCCGGCCGCGGTGCCTTCGCACATCCTCAGCTCCGACAACTCGCCGAGATGTCCGGCGACGCGGCGCACCTATCGTTGCCATGGCAGCCGCCGACCGTGGGTTGGTGGAAGCTCGAGGGGCCGTGGTCCACCAAGAGGCTGCTGCCGGGCAAGACGCTGCTCTTTAGCAAGTGGCGCGGTGCGCCCACCGCGATCTCCGCCCTGCTGTCGATCCACCTCTCCGGCGGGCTGCGCAAGCCGAAGGAGAAGGCGCCCACACCGCTCCTGCGTCCAGGGGGCAGCGAGACTGGGGCGCTAGTCGGCCTGTTCATGCCGTGGCCGAATCTTTCCCTCGCGGTCGAGCCTCTGAAATCGGCAGATGCGTCGGTCGCTACGGTACGTGCAGACGCGCGACGGCAGCTCGAGGACTATCTGCGCGGCAGAGGCATCAAGCTTGACGGCCGCGAGAAGCGACCGACGTGGATCGTGGCCGCCGGCGTCGAGCGAGCTCTCTCCATGTCCTCCTACCAGCGCATCTCTTCGCTAGCCTCTAGGGCGAGCCGAGGTGCCAAGGCGAAGGACTGGCAAACGCTCGGTCAGATCTTCCATATCTCCCACGCCGAACTCGTCGCGCTGGCGGAGTATCTACTCTCGTCCCCGGGCTCGATCATCGCGCGATGCGTCGCCCGACACCGCGTGCCGCAGGACACCTCTCGCAAGAGGCAGCGAGTGTTTGCCTTCGCGTGGGACAACCTGAGGCCGTATCTCGGTCACCGGACCTTCGCCGATCTGATACTCGCCGCCACCAGGCGCAAGCGCTATCCGGACGCGCTTGGCGAAGCGATGCTGAAGGGAGGCTTCGAGGCCGTCCTCGACGAGCAGATGGGACTGCTTGGCCAGCTCGGCGACGCGGAGGGAATCAAGATCATCGATCAGCTCTCCGCGAGCTTGCTGGATCGTCCAGGCTTGGTGCAGTTCCGCCGCGGCAGGACGAAGCATCGCGTGCCGGTCCAGGCGGTGTCGCCCTTCGCCGGCGGAGATCAGAGCCGCGGCGGCAAGAAGAAAGGCAAGCGCGTTCGTAGCGACACGCTGCGCCTCGCGTTCAATTCGCCCTTCTGGCCGCACATGCTTTGTACGACCTCCATCGGTCAGGAAGGACTGGACTTTCACCTATGGTGCAGCCGGATCGTTCACTGGGACCTCCCCAGCGACCCGGTCGACTTCGAGCAGCGCGAGGGACGCATCGCGCGCTACGGCAGTCTCGCGGTGCGCCAGTCCCTGGCACGCAGGCACGGCGAGGAGGCCCTGTCGCGGGCTGACACCGGGAGTCCCTTCGGCAAGCTCATCGCGCTCGCCCGACAGGTGAAGGATGGCCGGACCGGTCTGGAACGCTGGTGGCTCCCTGAGAGCGGGCGGCCGACCAGCGTCAGCTTCGACTGGCGCTTCAGCCTGAGGGCGGCACGTCGCGAGAGAATGCTGCAGGACCTGCTCTACTACCGGCTCGCACTCGGACAGCCGGATCCGGATGCGTTCGTAAGCATGCTGCAGCGCTTGGGTGCCGACGAGACCGACGCCCGAAGTCTCGCCATCGACCTATCGGCGATCTCGCGCCTTTCTGCTCCACCAGGCTGACGCGAACGCTAGGCGTCGGGGGGCGTGAGAGATGGAGCAACTGGCAGGCTGGACCTGAACCGCTCGCCGGCACATGCGGTAAGCTTTGCTGATACCCTACCGAGCGCATCAAGCTGCCCTTCGAAATCTTGTTGCTCCGGATTGGGCATCTTCCATCGCTCGTCCTTTCGCGCCCCCCATCTCCAAGAGGCATCCCGAGACTCGTGATGAAAGACCAATTCGTCGACGACCGGAATTCCTAGCCGTCGAGCACCTGCGGCGAACCCAGCAAGAGAATATTCTTCGAGTTCACCTGTTTTCAGGCCGCATTGGTTGACGCAGAGTGCGATCAACATCGGCAGCCCACGGGCGTAACAAACGTCGAGTAGCCGATCTAGGTGGCCGTTTGCGCCACTTATGAGCCAGTGTGCCTGGCTCCATGCAACATCGCTAGCCTTCGCCAGATCCCCATAGGTTATGCATCTTTGTTCGATCGCTGCCGGGCGCAAGAGAGCGAGCGACTTGTCGATGTTAAGTTTGTGCTTGATCTAGCTGCGCCTTGCCCGTTCCTCCAGCAGTTCGTGATCGAACGGCAGGGCCGTTGCGCCCTTCTGCTCGTAATGGCGGATGAAATTTTCAATCTCCTTGTCTGTCTTCGCCGGCCCCTCAGGCGGTTTAGAGGTGGGCGCCGAGCTTGCATTTCGGTGCTGTCCCTCTTGCCCTGGATTGCATCTACGAAATTCCAGCGTATCCTGCTTGTGCGCATGTGAGCAGAAGGTGGCGCCTGGCGCCTTGATTAGCCACCACACTAAGAACCACCGTCGGGATGGCGACCGACAAGGCTGATGTCACAAACGCCCCTTCCAGAAGGATGATCCACTCATGGATTCCAATGCCATTATTGCGTCCCTGCCGGTTGCAGGGGCCGACCGTGCTGTACTGATCGACGCCGCCAACACCGCGTTCGAGCGTGTAATTGAGCGGATTGAACCGAACGATGAGGAGCTAACCCGAAGCCTCTGGGATGCCGGTGACTACATCGACAGTTGGCTGGCTACCGACCTAGTCGACAAGCTGCCGATGCCGCGCGACGAGGTCGCGTACTACATCGATGTATTCCTCGTTCATCATGTCATTGGACTCGCGGTTGAGGCGGACAGAGAAGCCGCCGAACCGCAGCCCTGAACCGCCCAAGGCGGTAATCGGCTCAGGCCTTGCCAGTTGCGGCGGCGTCTGCTTGTTGCCCCGTTCTTGAGGACGGCGCGATCAAAAGGGTAAACTTTGCCGCCACCTCTTCGAGGGTGGCGGTAAGCCGGTTTATCGGTGACGCCGTTGCCGCCAACTCTGGGCCGTACCGGGTGATGAGATATTCCCGGTTCTGGCTGAGGGACTGAAGATGATTGGCGGTTTTCGCGCGAAGGCGCAGCCTCGCTTCGACGGTGTGCTTCGCCCGCGCCGCCAAGTCGAGTTGCATTTTGCGGATTTGATTGGGATCGTGGCCACGTTGGAGCAAGAGCGCCGTCAGATAGAGTCCGATCCCGTGGATGGCGGATAGTCTGAACGGCGCTCGGGTAAGCGGTTTGCCCGATCGGCCCAGCTGAAGCAGCAAGGTTGCGGCCTTTCGATACTCTTCCGCCAATTCATGTATCTGCTGCGGGGAGGCGAGCTCTCCCGGATATTTGCCCTCTGTCATCGCTCTTCACGCAATGTGGAATGTTACCGTTTGCCACAACGCGGCACGGGTCATCGAAGTATTTCCGACATAACGCTATTCGAATATTGTACGTTGAGGAAAGCCGAATCCAAGAAACCTGCGATGGGACCCGTAGGCGTCATTCCAGTTCCTCTACAACGAGCGTCGGCTTCAGGTCGCCGAAAAGGTCGACCAGAATTTCCCGCAATGTGCTACGGGGCACGAATGCAGCGCCCGGCACTTCATGATGATTCTTGCGGATCGGACGGACCCCGTTCTTGTTAGGGGTCACACGCCGCGAGTTTGGAAGGTGGTTCAGCGCCGCTAGCGGCTGACCGGGAGGGCCCCCAAACCAGAAGAACGGCCCCATGCCAAGATCGGGCTCCAGTCGGATCCAGATGGCGCATCCACTTGGTTTCTCAGCCAAAGCACGGGACAGTGAAACGGAGCCGGGCTTCTTCTGCGTTCCAGTTTTGAACTGGATGTGCCGAACGACCTTTCCCCTTGCCATAACCAGGTCGTACCCGTGGGCGTCGAATTCCGACCGGAGCACTTCAACGTCGTAAACGCCGAGCCGCCAAAGCTCGCGGAGAGCGTCCCCAACAAATACGTGCTCGACGATCCGCTCCCGCAAGGTCGAGTAGAGGTAGTTTGACGCGACCGTCCTCATATCCGGTCCACATCGAGGCCGGCGTCGACCAGCCTGCTTGCGATCTTGCGCATCTTGGCAAATTCGGTCCCAAAGGCCGGCGTCAGTCCCACGGCCTCGCAAAACTCTCTACCCGTTACGCCATCCAGGATACTGGCGTACTTGATCACCTGAACGTGAAGCTCGGCGATATATCCGTTTCTCGGCGATGTCTCGATGGCAAGCTTGATCTTCCTAAGTGCTTCGTCCGCAGTCATCCCGTACACCTCAGCAGTTATCTACCGGGTCATCGGCATAATTTAGCTAAAAGCTAATTGCAATATGCTAAGCCCATAGCGTGCAAACTTTTCTGGTCCTGAATTGCGAGGGCACGAGGATCTGAACCGACCGCAGCCTTAATCGCAGGCTCATGCTGCTTGCATTTTGTCGTAATCAATAGCGGGACGGCTAGTCCTCCCCGCCCAAAGCCTCACGAATCTTCTTCTTGAAGAATTCGGGCTGTTGTCGTGGGCGATTGGGATAGAAGGATCGACAGCGCTGGCGAATCTCGGCCTTATGCGGGTATCAAGTTGTCGCGACTGCCTGCCTTCTAGGCAGTTGTTCCGCCTTGACTGTTGATTGATTGTCGAATGCAAACAACAATCTGGAACAACCAGAGGGATTGGGGGAAAAGTGCCGATGGGCAGGGGCATAATAGTTAAGTTTCCGACGCCGGAAGCGCAGCTAAAACGCGCGGTCCGCCAGCATCTCAAGCGCCTTGGGTTCAAAAAGGGTAAGAACGGCTTGCTATTGCCGCCGGCGCAAGACAAGGAGGCGGTGCGGCAGCTCCATGGCGAGCAACGCAGAGGCAAGCTTGAGGCGAACACGGTCTTCCTTGCCCGATGTGTCGAGGAACTCCTGCCCCATTTTGCAGACGGCGACGAGATTGAACCTGCCAACATCAGGTTGGCGCTTCGGCGAGTGCGTAGCGATACCAAGGATGCGGACTTGTTCCGGCTGGCCACGCTAACCTGGTCCGTACCCGTATCGGCGGGATTTGGCCGCCGCCTGCGCTACCTGGTGTGGGACGAGGGTCACGACCGTCTGGCGGGGATCATCGCTTTGGGCGACCCTGTTTTCAATTTGTCGGTCCGCGACAAGTTGGTCGGCTGGAACTCGGCTGACCGTTCGTTGCGGCTGGTGCACCTGCTGGACGCTTATGTGCTGGGTGCTGTGCCGCCGTATTCGTTCCTGCTCGGCGGCAAGGCTGTGGCTGCACTGGTGCGGACGCAGGAAGTGGTGCGGGACTTCAAGGACACCTACGGTGAGTCCATCGGCATCATTTCGGGAGCCGCCAAGCACGCCAGCCTGCTGATGGTGACAACTAGCTCATCGATGGGGCGTTCGTCGGTCTATAATCGATTGGCCCTTGGCGGCACGCGGTACTTTCAGCCGGTGGGTTATACCATCGGCTGGGGGCACTTCCATATTACAGACGCCCTGTTTGAGAAACTGCGAACCTATCTCCGGCAGCTCAATCACGGCTACGCCGACCACCATGAGTACGGCAAGGGACCGAACTGGCGGCTGCGCACCATCAAGGCGGCGCTGACGCGGCTGGGCTTCAAAGACTCGCTGCTAAAACACGGCATTCAGCGGCAAGTGTTCCTGTGCAGCCTGGCCGCCAACACGGTCGACATCCTCCGTGGGAGCGGCGCCGATCCTGACTACAGCAACCTATTGAGCGTCGCAGAAGTGTCGGCGCTGGCCGTAAACCGCTGGATGGTACCGCGCGGCATCCGTGAGCCGGCTTATCGCAATTGGTGCAAAGACCGCGTGCCAGAGCTTGTGAGCGGCGCCGTTGCCGGTAGTCTCGCCGAGTTGAAGGAACAGTCTGCGCAACCTGCCAGTCGAACGGGTTGAGAGGATGTATTTCGCCATCGACGTTGCGAGCGGACAGCGGGTAGAGGCCTCGCTGGCGCAGCGGTACCGGCGGTACTCCTGCCCTGTGTGCGGTGCCCGCGTTAGCCCCCGGCAAGGCACCTACCGCGATGCGCACTTTGCCCACGTCTCGGGTGCCGCGCGACCGGAGTGCTACCTTTATCATGCGTCCGGGGGATGGCAGGGGCCAGGGGCGCAGTCGGCCGTGCAATCGCGGCCAGAGCCAGCCACTCCTCAGTTGCCTCTTGCCCTTACTCTGCATGTGCAGCCGCCCGTCAGCAGGGTACCTGCCCGCTGGGGCCTTGAGGTGCAGATTCCGCGCGCGCCCACCCCGAGAGGCAGGTTGACCTTCGACGGCGGTGGCGACGGGTTCCGGGTCGAGGTAGCCTGTGCCCGGCTGCATGTCGGCGCGCAGGCCTACGCGGTTAACCCTGACTCCCCGGCGTTCCGTGTGGTTTGGGTCAGCGGAGACGTGGACAACGCCTTTGGCGTCGCCGTGCAGGGGCGCATACCCGGTTTGGATTCCTTGCGGAGCACGGTCTTTTCGGCCGGCAGGGGCAGCCGACAGGCGTTGGCAACCGGCCTGGACTGGGGCACTGCCTATTACTTCGTGCAGCGTGCCGAGCTCGTCACGAGGGTGCCGCGGCAACTCGCAGTCACCCGTCTGGCCGACCTGAAGCAGTGGAGCTGCCTCCTGGTCACGCTCCCGCAGGTGGCTGACGAAGGGCTGGCCGAGTGGGTCAGGCAGGCTACCGGTTTGGCGGTACAGCAGGCCAAACGTCGGTGGGGTGTGGTGTCACCGCCCATGCACGTCATTGACGCATCGGCGCGCCTTGTCCTGGACACCAAAAGCGAATTCACCTTGGCGATCCATGCAGGCGATGGCCATGGTGAGGCCATCCTGCGCGCGCGCAGCGGTGATGACAGTGCCTCCGTACCCCTTGCACGGGGACAATGGCAATTCATACGGGTCAGCGGCTTTCCGGCGGCCGAGCCGCCTATTCTGGAGGTCGAGGGGCGGGCGTTGCCAGAGCTGCTGGTCAAACCTGTCGTGCGAGCGGCACGGGGGGCATTTCTGACCTTTGGTTCACGCTCGGTTTCGGCAAACTCGGCCGAGGCACGGCCACTACTTGAGCAGGTGCGGGCCGGCTCGCTCGACCTCTCTGGCCTCAATGTTCCGCGCGGCCTTGTTCCGAGCCTTCGGTCACGGCCAGCGGAAGCTGTCGATTGGACCCAGCGCGCCTTCGCGACCACCGCCGCGGAACTCCATTCGGCAACCGAGACAGTGACGACGGAAGCCCTCGCTAAACTACAAGACGCGCTGCGTGACACCAAATGCGACGTGGTATTGGACTTGGGTCCGTTCGGCGCATGGTGGTTCGATATGCGGGTGGCCACGGCTGGGCCGACCCGGCACCTGCCGCCAGCCACGCGTGCGCATGCCCGTTGGGTACTCGCTGCCGCTGGGCAGGCGGGCATTGCTTCAAGGTCGCAGTCCGACGAGGCGCTTTCGACCGCATTGCGCGCCATGATTGCGCCGCGTTGGCTTGAGGCTCACCACCGTATTGCCTTGACCCGCATTCGCGGAAACAGAGACGCAACATGACCCAGCCGTCGCCCACACCACAGGCTGTCGAGCGGCTACGCGCGCTTGGTGACCGCGAACTGCTGGCCTTCTTCAGCGAAGTGACCAGCAAGGCCAGCCGGGAACTGTTGCGTGTGCTGCCTAGTGTTGACGGCTTTCGCAAGGAAAGTGCCGCCAGCCTCCCGAAGCGCAAGCAGGCGCTGCTCCATCACTTTCTCAAGAAGGGCGGCGCTCCTAAGGCCAACAAGGAGCGCGCCGACCTCGCCTACTACTATCTGTGGCGCGCGTGGGCGGAACAGCACCTGAAGGATGTCGAGGGTCTCGCCGCGTTGCTCGACGCAATCGAGAATGCAACAAAAGACCATCCACAGGTGGTCACGGACCAGCCGCAAGCGGAGATTGAAGCGCTGTTCCGCTGTCTGCATGAACAGTCCTTTCTCAACAATTGTGCGGCAGAGACGATCTCGCGGCTTCTCCAATTTAGCCCCTTCGAAACCACCGATACGCTTGAGGGGCTGGTAAGCAGCGCCAAACCGCTGGTGGCGGTGGAGAGAGACCGGGAGTTGTCCATCCTCCCGAAGCGTATACAGGGCTATGAGGAACTGTTGAAAGGCCTGCAGGGCGACGTTGAGAGGTCGTCAGGCGAGGTTGCGCGATTGGCGGAGACTGTGACCGGTCTCGTGGCCCGGCCAGCCCAGGTGGTCGAAGAGGGCGCCTCTACGCGCGCACTAGAAACGGTGCTTGCCGAACTGGCGGCTGTGCGGAAGGAATTGGAAACCCATGGCGAGGCCGTTGCGCGCGTCAGCGCCACGGCAGACGGGCGCCTGAAGGCCGTTGAACGTAACGTGACCGACCTGGAGGCGCTCTGGAGTGACACCGAGGACCGGGCGGGCAAGCACACCGCGGAGCTTCAACAACAGCTTACCGACATTGCCGAAAGGGTCGGGCAACTAGGACAGAACACCAGCCCGGCTCCGGTGCAGACCGACGCGCCATCCGTGGCCTCTACGCCATCGCTACGGGTTGTGCCGCTGGAGCAACAACCGGACCCGATCAAGGCCCTGGCGACGGGTACAGAGGCTGCGGCCCTGCTGACATCGAACTACGCTGCGCTTGGCCTCAAGTCTCCGGGCGCCGCGGTCTTCGCGGAAGAAGTGCTCGCCGCTGCCGTGACCGGCAGAGTGCTGTTTCTCAAGGGATCATTCTCGACCGAGCTGGCCCGTGCGACCGCAATGACGTTCGCCGGGAAGCATGTGGTGCGGGCGCGGGTGCCGGTCGGTTTTGTCGATGCAGCGACGCTCGACACCGATGTGGTGGCAGCATTTGGCAAACAGGATGGCATGATCGGGGCGCTGGTGCTGGAGCGGGTCAACAATGCACCCTTCGAACTGCTGGCCGATGCGATCGTGGACCTGATCCGCGACGCAAGCGTCTTGGTGGTGGCAACACTGGCGGACGGAGTTTCGACGTTTCCAGAGCAGCCGCTCTATCTCCAATTGGGACCGGTGTTCGACGCGGATGTGCTGGACTGGAGCATTTTCCCCAAGGCAAACGCCATTGTCTCCGCAGGGGCGCTGGCGTCACTCGATCCCAAGGCCTTGTCGATGCAACTATCCAAAGGCAAGGCCCAAACGGAAGAGTTGTTAAGGCTTCTGCGGCGGGATCGTTCGTTGCGCAACCCGCGCATCGAGCGGACTGCAACAGCCTTCATGTCCACGCTTGAAGGTTTCCGTACTTCAAATGCGCCTACCTCGCTCCAATCCACCTCCTATGGCTGGCTGTGGCCGCTATGGCGCATGACGGGCCTGGCACCGGAGGACATCGAGGAGGAACTCGATGGCGGGCGGATCGATAGCGAGGACCATGTGGACACCCGCCTCCAACTCCTGCTCGACCTTGCTGGTATCAGGAGGGAGTAAGCACCGAGATGGCCTTGTCACTGCGTGTCCTTTCCGCCTCCGAGGTGCTGGCGAGTGCGATGGTCGGCTTGTCGATCCAAGGGCCCCCAGAAGCGGTTCGGCGCGCGTTGATTGCGGCGCACCTGCATGCGGCGTGCGACGCAGACGGAGCACGGGATGGTCACGGCGTGTTCACAGGGCGCCTTACCGACATGATCGAAACGAATCTTGGAGGCTTAATTGCGCCTGCTGAGGCGCGCCCGCTGGCTAACAAGGTGTTGGAGGCGCTCGAGGAAACGGGCGACCTTTGGCGGTCACCTAGAGGCTACTGGAAGTCAACACCTCCGCGCGCCGTCGCATTATCGGGAGGGTTGTCCTTCTTGCTAGGCGCTCTCCCGTCAGGTGGCTTTGTCACGGCAGGGGTCATGCGCTATGCGACTGCCGGCGCCACGGAGATGGTCGTGCAGAGCTTCGATGATTGGCTCGGTCGCGCTGAACCCATCGCCGTTTGGATGGGCAGGGCGCTCAAGATCTATCGCCCACGTCTCCAGCAGGCGGCAATGCCAGCCGACCACCTCGAAGTATACGCTCCGGACCAAGCGGTGCAGCAGTCGCGATCGCGCTGGATAAATGCCCGCGAGATTGAACTCGCCGGTGTCTCTTTGCGGCTGTGCCGGGCGCAGGCAAAGCCGACGTCACTCTACAACCGACCGTATTATCTCGGAGAGTTCGAACCCACGGCCGATGGGCTACTATTGCGGCGCGCAACTACGGTCGACCATGGACACGCGCGTCGGTTCCGCTTTGCCTACGATGACGCGCTTCGCGCTACACGCACGTTAAATGCCAGGCGGGACGGCGATCTGGTGCAGGTTACGCTGGTCAAGGATCTGCCCATAGAGGAGGCCCGCGTTCTGGCGCTTGGGTGGGAGTGTGAAGGCGCAACCCCTCGGTCAGTCCGTTCCATGGCCTTCCCAGTCCGCGCCATGCCGTTCGTGACACATGCGCTTGGGCGGCTGGGGATAAAACTGAGAGGGGCAGTGTCATGAGCAACGGGGTCGAGCAGAGCGAGCACGGCGTACACGCCACGGTCGGGCGGCTGGGCGCAAGCCTGCGCGGCTACATTGAGGCGCAATACCACGTGCGCAACCAGGCAATCATCCTAGAGCGGCGGCTGCTGCTGCAGGAGGACGGTGCGGTCGCGCAGGCTCCATTTGTTGAGTCTACTCCGGTTTATGAACTGGGGGCTCCCTATGACCAACTTGATCTGCCCCCAGCGCTGGCAAGGATGTTGGCGGAGCTTGCAGCGGCAAAAGCCGGCTTGTTTCCCCGGCCCTACGTCCATCAGGCACAAGCCCTTGAGAGGTACTTCGCGGGCTCCGATCTCATCGTCGCCACCGGTACCGGCTCGGGAAAGACCGAGAGCTTTCTGATGCCGATCATCGGCCAACTGACCCAAGAGGCACTCGACCGGCCAGCTACGGCGGCGCTGCCGGGCTGCCGCGCCTTGCTACTCTATCCGATGAACGCGCTTGTCAATGATCAACTCGGCCGCGTTCGCCGGCTCTTCGGCGACGAGGTTGCGTCGGCTATTGTTTCGGCGGGTCGCAACCGGCCGGTGCGCTTTGGCAGTTATACCGGCCGATCACCCTATCCCGGACTGCGCTCGGCTAAGCGCGACGGCGAGCGTATCGAACCGCTGTTCGAAAGCTTTTACCTGCCGCTGATGGCAACACCAGAAACAGTGTCAGGCCTTACCAAGATTGGGCAATGGCCGTCGAAGGACCTGGCCGCGTTCTACGGCAAGCAACACGAAGAACTGAAGCCCAATCCAAAAGGCGGTGCACCCCGGCGCTATCGTCACTGGGACCGCCGTCTCATCACCCAGCCCGGTGACCGCGAAATGATGACTCGCGATGAAACCCAGCGGGCATGCCCGGATATCCTTATCACCAACTACTCGATGCTCGAATACATGCTGATGCGGCCGATCGAGAGGTCCATTTTCCGGCAGACGAAGGAGTGGCTGCACGCTGACAGCGCCAATGAGCTGATTCTGGTACTGGATGAGGCGCACATGTATCGGGGCGCTGGCGGTGCGGAGGTTGCACTGCTGATCAGACGCTTGCTCGCACGTCTTGATGTACCGCGGGAACGCGTGCGCTTCATCTTGACCAGCGCCAGCTTGGGGCAGGGTACAGCGGCTGAGGCAGCGATCGACGAGTTCGCCCGCAATCTCACTGGATTGCCGCGCCAATCGCGGCGTGGGTTCGCGGTTATCACCGGTACGCGCGAACAGCGCCACGGCAGCGGCCAACCTAGCGACCGCGTGACCGACTTGCTCGCGGTTTTTGATTTGGCAGCTTTCGAACAATATGCAACCCATCCAGAGACTGCGCGAGACGCGGTGGCCGCATTGGCCGCTGGGTTGGGCTGGTCAGAACCAACGTCGGCGGAAGACCTGCCCGACTACCTGTTTGCCAACCTTACTGGTTTTCCAGTGCTCGAAAGGCTCATCGAGCTTGTATCCGGCAAGGCCCTCGCACTGGATGCCCTGCAGGAGCAACTATTTGAGCACCATCCCGAAGGTACTCGCGCTCTATCGGCCCTGCTTGCGCTGGCCCCTTTTGCGCGCCGCAAAGCGGACGACCGCGTACTGTTGCCCACCCGCCTGCACATGTTCTTTCGTGGCCTGCCGGGGCTATACGCCTGCGCCGATCCGAACTGTTCCCATGCACGCCATCAGGGACCCGGCCGGATTCTCGGCAGGCTACATACCCACCCCCGCCGGCAGTGCCAGTGCGGTGGACGGGTCTTCGAACTCCTGACGCACCGTGAGTGCGGTACCGCCTACTTGCGGGCTTACGCGGATGGACCGCAACCTGATTTCCTCTGGAGCACACCGTCAGGGCCGTTCCGTGAAGGCCGCCAGCCGCCGCTGGTTGAAGTGGAAGTGCTGATGGAACCGCCCAACCCGAGCTTTCTCGACTGCGTTTCCGCCTGGCTGGACATCCGGAGCGGCCGTCTTGATTACAGCGCCGAGCGGCCGGCAGAAGGCTTTACCCCCGTCTATCTGCCCACCCAGAACCAGGACTGGGTCAAGAATGGCGTAAGGTTTAGCAATTGCTGTGTCTGCGGCGAACCAACTCTGCGCAGTGAGACATCCACTATCATGGACCACGCCACCAAGGGCGAGGCGCCGTTCGCCAACCTAGTGAAGACGCAGTTGGACAGCCAACCGGCTTCGCGGACCGAAACCCGCGAGTATCCCAATGGCGGTCGGAAGGTGCTTCTCTTTTCGGACGGTCGGCAGAAGGCGGCCCGGTTGGCTCGCGATATTCCGCGGGAGGTAGAGCAGGACATTTTTCGACAAGTGTTGGCGCTGGCCACACGGGCGCTGCTCCAGGCGGGTCGCGAACCGCGGCCTGATCGCGGTCTTTACATCGCCGTGCTCAAGGTTCTGAGCGACAGCAATTTGCCAATCTTTGACCGAGAGGATGCGCAAACAATCGAGGACCAGGTGAAGCGCCTCCAAAAGGATCATGCAGACCAACCTATTGAGGAATTGCTGGCCGACTTCGACCCTGGACCGCCGCCCAGCCGCTACAGAATGGCCCTGCTTAGGCAACTGTGCGGGCGATATTACTCGCTGGCCGGCACGACGGTGGGTTGCCTCTTTCCGGCCCGGCGCGCGCTGGCGAAGCTTGTCAGTGCGGCTGCACCGTTGGTTCCAACGCTTCCCGCTGCAGACATGTCCGGCCTGGCCGCCGGGTGGCTAATGCATGTGGCGGACGGCTACGCCTTTGACCATACCATCGAGGGGAACGTCCGCGGGTCGGCGGCAGGCCGCTGGAGGAACGCGTGGGGCAGCAACGGCGCTTTTCCGAAGGCGATCCGGCCTGCGCTGGCCGCCGCCCTGCAGATCGACCTGGCTACCCTCGGTTTGGTCGAGAAGGAACTCGCGAACGAATTGGGGCTGGCTGACTCCACCGGCGCGATCTTCATCGATCCTGCCAAGGTCATCGTTCACATCGACCTGGACATGACATGGCATCACTGCGCCGACTGCACCGCGCTGTTGCCGATGACCGTTCATGGTCATTGCGCGGCTTGTGGATCAGGATCCGTCCAGTCGGTCACGCCTTCCCAGAGCGAATATATCAGGGCACGCAAGGGCTTTTGGCGTGCGCCGGTGGAACGTGTGCTGACAGGCGGTGCGCAACTGCGCAGCATTTCGGTCGAGGAACATACCGCCCAATTGTCAAACCGCGACAATGCACGGGTGCACGCGACCACCGAGCAATTTGAGCTGCGTTTCAAGGACGTCCGTATTGCGAAGTCCGACAAGCCGATAGACGTGCTGAGCTGCACCACGACCATGGAAGTGGGTGTCGATATCGGCTCCCTGGTTGCGGTAGGCCTGCGCAACGTGCCGCCGCAGCGGGAGAATTACCAGCAGCGAGCCGGCCGGGCGGGACGCCGCGGCTCGTCGCTTTCAACCGTGCTGACCTATGCCCAGAATGGCCCTCACGACGGCTACTACTACAACAACCCCAAACAGATCGTCGCGGGCGATCCCCGCAATCCCGACGTCAAGGTCGACAACCCAAAGATCGCGCGGCGCCACATCGTCGCCTACCTCTTCCAAACGTTTTTCCACAACTACATGGACCATCACGATGTATCCGTCGGGGCTGGATCGTCTGCCCTGTTCCGGGCACTTGGCAAGGCTACGGACTTTTTCCTCGGCGAGCCGATGTCGGGGCTCGATATTGCAAGCTTCGATATGTGGGTGCGTCAGGAGCTTCTTGCGCCAACCGGCCAACTGCGCCCTCTAATTCGCAACTGGCTGCCGGACAACCTCCGCGTCGCCCCTCGAACGATCGACGCCTGGATCGGCGATGAGGCCGCAGACTTGCTGGCGACTCTCGCCCGTTTCCGGGCTGAACTGGTAGCAGCAACCGCAGCAGGCGAAGGTGAGGAAAATGCTGCCGCAGGCGGCGAAGAGGAGGAGGACCGGCGTTCCGAGCGCGAGGCCATCGCTGATCAAGAACTGCTTGAGTTCCTATTCGCCAAGGGTTTGCTGCCCAGCTATGCTTTCCCCACGGACCTATCGAGTTTCCTTGTGGAGCGCCTGATTCAGCGCAACAACGAGTGGAAGATGGAGGTCGTCGAACGGCCGCAGCAGTCCATTGGCAAGGCCCTGAGCGAATATGCTCCCGGACGTCTGATTGTCATCAACAAGGAAACCTATCGCTCCGGCGGGGTGGTCGCGAACACATTGCCCGACGTCGAGAATCGCGCAGAGGCGATCTTCGAGCAACGCCACACGTTGGTGCACTGTGAGAACTGTAGCTTTGTCGCGGATTTGAATGACGTGACACAGGGTGGGGCGCGTTGTCCGGTGTGCGAAAGCGACCTGAGACATACGCACATGGTGGTGCCGCAGGTATTCCTGCCAGAGGAAGGCAGGGCGCTCAAGGACGACGATCGCGATCAGGACATTACCTACGCGACGGCCGCGCAGTTTCCCGTCCCGGTGGGCAAGGATGATCTGCCCAGCCTGCGACCCGTCGGCCGCAACCTCATGTACGTAGTCACCACTGACCGCCAGTTGGTGACCGTCAACAAGGGACAGGAGACGTCGGACGGTCGCAGCGGGTTCTGGATATGCAACCAGTGCGGACGCGCCTCGGTCGACGAGCAGCCGCACTTGTCACACAGCCGACCCTATAAGATTGAGTTCTCGTACGGGAAGCCGAGGCCGGGGTATCAGTGTGCTGGTACCTATGAAAACGTGTTCCTAGGTCACGTATTTTCCACCGATTTGCTGTTGCTGCGTATCAGCCTGAGGCAGCCGCTTGTTACCGAAACGGGCGACCCCCTGCAGTTGAGGATACTCGAAGACGCCCTGTACTCGGTTGCCGAAGGCTTGCGGCTGGCAGCCAGCCGGCATCCACAAATCGATCTTGATCCTTCCGAGTTCGGTGCGGGCTTCCGTATCGTCCCGAACCGGGAGGATGACACGCTACTGCTCGACGTCTACCTTTACGATACCTTGTCCGGTGGGGCCGGCTACGCCGATCTCGCGGCAAGGAACATTGAGGAAATCCTCCAGCAAACCCTCGCGCTGTTGGAGCAATGCCCCGCCAAATGCGAGCAGTCATGCGAGAGTTGCCTGCGACACTATCATAACCAGTACCTCAAGGAACGTCTTGACCGGAACCTCGGTGCCGAGCTGCTCCGCTACGCGCTCGATGGCACGCTGCCTGAGGAGAAGGCACCGGCGGCACAGGCCAATCTACTGCGCAACCTTCAACGGCTGCTCGAACTCGAGGGCTTTGCGTGTAAAGGACCTGTCGAAATGCAAGGAGTCACTGTGCCACTTGGCGTTTCCAGCTCCAATCAGCAAATCGCTGTTGGGCTGCGCCCTGCTTTGCTTACGCCGGAATGGCAAGGGCACTCGTTCAGTAACCTACCCCCAACAACCTCCTCAGTCGTGCTGAACGAATTCGTCCTGGGTCGTAATCTGCCAGATGAACATCAGATGGTGCGCAACGCAGTCCTCTATGAGAAATAGGTCAACCAACTAACCGCTGGCTCGGGACGGCGGCTGGAAGTTGGTCGGAGAAAGGCGATCCGCCGTCTTCGCAGCCTTCGAGCCTGCGGAACTCGGGACGTGCTCGTGGACCGAGTCCACTCGGGACGTGCTCGTGGACCGAGTGTCCGGATAGGGCATCGGGCCGACGGTGCACGCCGTTTGAAATACGTCATCTTGGCGGATCTGGGCTCCCTGAGGGGAGCCAGCGCCATTTTCGTCGAAGGCGCCAATACCAAGACTTTACGATCAGGGCTTTCGTAAGGAAGGAAAAATTGCGGATATGCCAGCAAGCGCACCCAGCGCGATCATCAGGACCGCGGCTCCGGAGCTAAGCTTCCCGGCAGCATTTGCGGCAATCATTCCTGGGCCAGCAGTCGCGATACCGATCGCAACAGCACGAATAGAAGCTAGGACAAGCGATCCGCCAAAGATCATCTGGAGAGAGATGTCTTGGCATACACGATCTTCTCCGTCGCCCTCTGCCGAAAGGAATAGTCTAATACCGCTAACGCGCCTCATCACCTCCGGTTCGGCTGCAAAAACGTAGCGCTTCAAGTCATAACGTGAATCGATGACGCTGCGTTTGGCAGATGCAAACTGGATCGAATCGTCATTTGCCTCGGCGACCAAGGCAAGTTCCTTTGGCGTCGGCCGGGCACCATCAGCGTCGATCGGGTGCTCGAACAACCTAAGGCAGTACACCTCGCATTCGTAGCGCTTGCCAGTCCGAAGTCGAAACGCGCCCTGCTCGACAGCACTCGACCGAGGCCAAGTTCCAAACCAGCTTCGGCCGGAGATCCTGCTGATCTGACGTACAGCGAAGAACGCGCTTTGCTCGGCTGCGAACGATTTATGACGGCTCAGCTGCTTTGCAGTCTCCTCAAAGGCTTCGAACGTCAAACGCTGGTGCGGTCGCAACTCAAAGTCGAGGGAAAAGCAATAGAACTCACTCGGCGCTTGAGCTGCGCTAGGCAAGCGCTCGCGACAGGCAGGACTGATTGCTGCGCGCAATTCACCAGTTGTCGCTTCACTGACATAGGCATCGGCAGCAAGAGTAAATATGTAAGACGTTCCGACGCTCTCAGCCCGAACAATGCGAGCGATGCGAATAGGTATCAATTCATATGGGACTGGATCACCGCTACCGGCTACAAAGCACACTAGTGCATACTCGCCGGCGAGTTGCTCGCAAGGAACCCTGTTACGAACATCGTCAGCAAGCCACTTGCTATCGTAGCGGAACTGCAACTGGCCGCCACGTGGAAGCGCGAGCATGCGGATGATATCATCCGCATAGCGGGCTCGGGCCGACGAAGACAGAAACACGATCATAGCGACCGATTCCCGAACTGACTAGCGCACGAAATTCGGCAGACCCGGCTTCGTTTCCCAAATAAGGTGGATCCAACCCTTAGGAATGTAGTGAGATAAGCCCTGACTGTCGAAGATGCGGTGACCGCCGCTGTCGCTCACGTTCAGCCTCTGCGGACTATCGATGCGGACCTTAGCACCCGATTCAAAATGATACTCGCGCCACGCCTCGCTGGAGATATCGCTGAAAACGAGATCGCTTTCGTTCTTGAACTCCGACGCTGTCGCAGAGGCCATGATGCGGTTCCGTCCTGTCTCTTGTCCAAATTTCATACAGTGATTTGGCCTCACGCGCAGCTTCATTCTGAGGTGGCGGTTCGTACTGTTTCAAACTCAGCAGCGATGACGTTACTGATCTAGCGATCGACTCAGTGCCGTTTTTGAAACTTCACAATATCAGAGCGCAAATGATACCTCTCGGCCATCGGTCGAATGTGATGTTCTCGTGACATTTACTAGGTCTTTGTCCTCCAAAGAAGGCTAGCTTTGCGCCCCTTCGTCCTTTCACTGCAACGCTTTCAGGACTGGAGCCTTCTACCTGCGCCCGAAAAATGCGCCGGGCGCAAAAGCCTCACGGGTTCACAATCCTGCCTCGATATTTGGGGCAGAGCACTGTGAAGGCTGGCGCGGCGAAGATGCCGCCGGATGCACAGTTCTCGTCAACGGGCATTTTGAAGGTCATCTCCCCTAACCTGAGGGTTCCCTTGCTGCAATTTGCCACCGCACTAATTTCGTCGCCAAGGAGGGTCACCTTCGTTTCGCGAATGCACTTTTCCGGCGACGAGAAGGTGCCTTGGGCCACATAGCCTTCATGGCATGCCTTAACGATGTCTGGTTCGCTGAACTTTGCCTTGGCCCGCGCATGTTTAGTGTTTACGCCCGTAAGCTCGATAACTGTCGCAGGCGGCTCGATGCAGCTTCGCTGGAGCTCGGCGCCTGGTGCCGAAGCGGCGAAGGCCAAGAAGCCGATGGCGAAGATGATGGCGCTAGTTGAGGACATCTGTAGCAGCGCCCTACGGGGAGCGACCCCCGACGCGGTTTGGGTTTGTTCAAGGTCTCGTCCGGCATGGTTCATCCTCCTGGTCCGACAGCTGTTGGGCGGTTGTTCCCCGCCGACGGCTCGAGCCCGCCTGAGCAGTTCGCTCATCTGCACTTCGCAGGTGCTGGCTGAGAGAGTAGGATTAGAACCCACGGTAGGCCTGCACGCACTTGATGCCCCAACCAATTCGCCATCTCTCCATTCCGCTTTTTGCCCGAAAAAATGCGCCGGCGCAAAAAACAATCGCGCCGAAGACATTGCCTATCTCGGCCATTTCTCCCAGAGCGCAGGCTCCCGCACTAGGATCTATTCTTCTGCAGGGTTGGTGGTTTGCACGCTCACGCTCTGAACCCAGCGCGAGCGGTTCGTTTTGCGCTCGTGTATAGCCAGGAACAAAGATCGTCCGTTTCGCAGCAGCGCGAGCGCGTCGCTCGCAAAGTATGGGGAAACGCGAAGCCACACAGTCCAGCATCGCTCGCCGCGGATCTTGGCGATGAGCCCCATGCCTGGGGGAGGAGTGTAAATCGGGATCTGTCGACCGCGGTATTGGCGATATTTGGGCGCACCGTACTTGTCGCGCTCCTGCGCATCTTTGAGTGTCGCACCGATGTCGCCTGAGCCCAAGTTGTCGCCGGAGACTGTGATCTCATAGGTGTCGCCCGCGCGCTCCTCTGGGTAGATGGATATTCCGGCGACAGTCAGTCTCGTAGTGAACCGATACAGGGGGGCGTCATCGTCTGAGTCCCAAGCGGATTGCGGCGAGTAGACGTTGTAGTTGACGGCACCCTCGACGCTCGCCTCGTAACGCTCCACTCTGATGACGAGATACGTGTGATCGTCTTCGGGCCGTTTCTGGCACTTCCTCTTGCGGAGCATCGGAACATCCGCCCAATAACTGATCGCTTTCATTCATTGGCGTAATGGGGACTTGAGGCAAGAATTCAACCGAACGAACCGTCTATCTACCCAGTCGCGCGCGAGAAGCTCCGCTGTCATGCAGGTTGATTCTGGTCACAGTGACGGCTGCTTTTCGGGTCTCTTATCGGGACCAAAAGCAGGCAGGTCAGCTAAGTGCTTGAAATTTCTGGTACGCCCAAGGGGAATCGAACCCCTGTTACCGCCGTGAAAGGGCGGTGTCCTGACCGCTAGACGATGGGCGCGCTCAGATGAAGCGGCTTATAATTGCGTTGTTCGCAACCGGCAACCCGTCTGCCGCCGCCTGCGACAACTTTTTTCAACAGTGGCAAAAATCGCGATTTGGGCACGCCGAGGGATGGGTTTCGAGCCCAAGCGGTTTCGGAAACAGTGCCGGCAATCGGCAAGGCTGGTGAAGGATCAGCCGTCGCCGCCGCCGCTGCGCCGGCGGCAGCGCCAGTTCCAGTCGCGCTCGGGACCGACGTCAACATGGATGGATTCGGTGTGGCAGTAGGTGCCGACGCCGCCGCGGCCGGGCATGGAGCGGACGTAGCTTGCCAGCTCCCATTTGGAGACGCCGGGAACCTGGATGTCGGCGGCGGCGCAATACATGTGCAGCGAATTCTTGGCGCCGTTGGCGCGGCGGTTGCGGGACGGGTCGCGATAGCCTGAGGTGACGACCATCTTGCGGCCATAGTGGCCCTCGATCGTCTTCAGCACCCGCACCAGCGACGGCTTCAGGCAGGCGACGTCGACGCTTTCGTTCTGCTTCAAGAGGCCGTTGGGCGCGAGCCGCGCCATGCCGGCGGCCGACGCCACCTGGTAGGAGCCGCCCTCATCCTCGTTGAGGTCGACGTCGCTCTCGTCGTCGATGCCGGACTTGCGCTTGATCTCGAACAGCGCCGTCTGGCGCACGCCGGGCAAGGCATCGGCGCCGGTGATGTGGTTGCTCGGGTCGTCGAGCGAGGCCAGTTGCACCGGCTTTTCGGCCGGGGTGGCGGAAGCGAGCGTGATGATTGGCTTGGCGGGCGCAGTCGCCTTGGCGGCCGCCGGCTGTTCGCCCGAGCGCGTGTTGACCAGCGGCGTGGGCGCCGCCGACGCCGGCGCGGTGCTGAACAGCGAGGCAAACAGGCCCTTCTTCGGCGCGGCGATCGGCTGCTGGGGTGCTTCGCCGGCGGTCACGTAGACGCCGTTGTTCATCGGCCGCGCGGCGGCCTCGGCCTGCGGCTTGGCTGCGGTCGCGGCGGCATCGCCAGCGGCGACCTGCTGCGCGACGGCCTGCGTCTGCTCGGCTGCCTGGGCCTGCTGCACCAGTGGCTGCGGCGTGTTGCCGGCGATGGTGTCGGCGCCGGCGGGCACGTTGATCGGGAAGGCCGATCCGGGCTTCGTCACCGGTACGTAGGCAACCTTCTCAGGCAGAGGCTTGTCGTCCTCGCTCATCACGGTCGACACCGCCTCCGATGAGGCCGACGTCACCTGCAGAGACGAATCGGTCGAGGTCGCTGGCTTGGCGCCGGTTGCAGCGCTCATCTCGGTGGTGGTGGTATTGTAGCCGGGCATGCCGACCGACATCGTGGGGTCGCCGGCGGAGGTGCAGGAGGCCAGAAGCACTGAGAAAAGCGCTGCCGCAATGCTGCGACCTTCCCTCCGCGCGAGACGCCAACCACCTGATCTCAAAACTAAATTCCCCCTCGGTATCCGGCCGTCTGGTCATCGCCGCAGCGTTCTACGCCCCTCGCAACGGCTGTTCTGTTCCCAAACCGGAAACGGGACCTGTGTCAAATCTGCAAGCCTCGGAAGTAATCGTTTTTTCCAGGCGAAATGAAGCCGCCAGATAGCTGACGCCACCATTTCGACCTGTTTTAGCGGGCCGTCAACTCACCAGACATTACAGACTGTTACACGCGCACCTTGACATAGGTGCCCGGCGCATCGCCCAAGGTTTTCATATGCTTGCCGGGTTTGCGCGCCGGCACGCGGGCTTTGTCCTGGGTCTCGACCCAGTGCTGCCAGTGCGTCCACCAGGAGCCGGGATGCTCCACGGCGGCGGCGAACCACTGGCCGAAATCACCCACCGGTTTGCCGCCGGTCCAGTACTGATACTTCTTCGCGGCCGGCGGATTGACGACACCGGCGATGTGGCCGGAGCCCGCCACTACATATTCGACGTTGCCGCCGAAATAGCGCGAGCCGAGGAACACCGACAGCGCAGGCGCGATGTGATCCTCCTTGGTGGCCAGGTTGTAGACGGGGATCCTGATGTCGCCCAGCGAGACGGTGCGGCCGGCAAGCTCCATAGTGCCGCGCGAGAGGTTGTTCTCGAGATAGCAGTTGCGCAGGTAGAAGGAATGGTTGGCCGCCGCCATGCGGGTCGAATCGGCATTCCAGTACAAGAGGTCGAAGGGCAGGGGATCCTTGCCGCGCATGTAGTTGTTGATGACATAGGGCCAGATCAGGTCGCCCGAGCGCAGCATGTTGAAGGCGGTCGCCATCTTGGTGCCGTCGAGATAGCCCTTCTCGTTCATCGACCGCTCGACCGCCGCGACCTGGTCCTCGTCGACGAATACTTTCAGGTCGCCGGCATAGGTGAAGTCGACCTGCGTGGTGAAGAAGGTCGCCGATTTGATGCGGTTGTCGCCCTCTTGCGCCAACAGCGCCAGCGCCGCGGCGAGCAGCGTGCCGCCGACGCAGTAGCCGATGGCGTTGACTTCCTTCTCGCCGGTGGCCTTCTCGACCATGTCGAGGCCGAATTGCAGGCCTTCGCGGATATAGGCTTCCCAACCCTTGGAGCCGTGGCGCTCGTCCGGATTGATCCAGGAGATGACGAAGACGGTGTGGCCCTGCTCGATCGCCCAGCGGATGAAGGATTTCTGCGGGTTGAGATCGAGGATGTAGAACTTGTTGATCCACGGCGGGCAGATCAGCAAGGGACGCTTGAGCACGGTCTCGGTCACCGGATCGTACTGGATGATCTCGGCGACGTCGCTGCGACCGACCACCTTGCCGGGCGTCGTCGCCACGTTCTTGCCGATCTCGAAGGGCGAATAGTCGGCCTGGCGGAGCTTCAGGTCGCCCTTGCCGGCGGCGATATCCTCAGCCAGCATCTTCATGCCGCGAACCAGGTTCTCGCCGTTGGAGGCGACGGTCTCTCGGAACAGTTCCGGGTTGGTCAGGATGAAGTTCGACGGCGCGATCGCGTTGGACACCTGCTTGACGTAGAAGCTGGCCTTGTGGCGCGTGTGCTCGTCGAGACCCTCGGCATGCTCGACCAGATCGGCCGCCCAGCGCGAGGTGACGAGATAGGCCTGCTTCAGGAAATCGAAGAAGGCGTTGCGGCCCCATTCCGGGTCCTGGAAGCGCTTGTCGCCGCGTTCGGGCTTGACGGCGTCGTCAGGCGGCGCCTCGCCATTCGGGCTGACACGCTGGATGGCGTTTGCCCATACCGTCATGTAGCCGGCGAACAGCCGCGTCTGCGCCTCCAGCGCGCGCTGCGGGTCGGCCAGCCAGTACTCGCTGAGCTTGGAGAAGGTCTTGACCATGTCGACGACAGGCTCGGCGACGTGGTCGCGCACCTCGCCCTTCTCGCGCGGCTCGGCCCAGGCGGAAGCCGCCTTGCCGGCCTGCTCGACCATGCGCGCCATGTTCAACGCGAAGCGTTCCGGGTCCTTGACCAGATATTGCTCGACCGACGAAGGTCCGCCATCTTCCGCTTTGTCCGAATCGGCAGCTTTGGACATGGTTCGCGGGGTTCCTCCCGGGGCGTTTTCTTGACATATTATCATGGGACATCTGACCGGGTCCAACACGCTCTAACCCGGCTGCCAGGAAAACAATATGACGATTAATATTGGCAAGACGGTTTTTTCGGACGCCGGTCGCATTTGCCGCAACGCCGCGGCGATGGCGTTGCTGTCGGCCGGCATGCTGGCGGCGGGCGGCTGCTCGACCAGCAACACTTCGAATACGGCGCCGGTCGCCGGCGTCGAAGGGCCGAAGGACACCGGTTCCTATCCGAACCTCAACATTCCGCCGCAAGTGGCCGCCAAGCAGCTCACCAAGGAGGAGACGGACGCCAAGCTTGCCCAGTTGAAGGGCGAGCAGCAGGCGCAACTCGCCAAGAGCGGTGGCGGCGGCCAGACCGCAAGCCCGGCGGCGCTCAACTCGCTGGCCAAGAACCATGGCGACCAGGCGCTGAAGCAGATCGAGACGAAATGCGATCCCGCCCTCGACCCTAGCTGCAATTAGGGATATATCGCGCGCCGAAAACCACCTTTGAATGTCTGGAACTGACATGGAAGAATTTCACAAGGTCCGCCGGCTTCCGCCTTACGTGTTCGAGCAGGTCAACCGGCTGAAGGCCAGCGCCCGCTCGCGCGGCGCCGACATCATCGACCTTGGGATGGGCAATCCGGACCTGCCGACGCCGAAGGCCATCGTCGACAAATTGTGCGAAGTGGTGCGCGATCCGCGCACGCATCGCTATTCCTCCTCGCGCGGCATTCCGGGCCTGCGCCGCGCCCAGGCGGCGTACTATCAGCGCCGCTTCGGCGTGAAGCTCAATCCCGACACGCAGGTGGTGGCGACGCTTGGCTCGAAGGAAGGCTTCGCCAACATGGCGCAGGCGATCACCGCGCCCGGCGACGTGATCCTCTGCCCGAATCCGACCTATCCGATCCACGCTTTCGGCTTCATCATGTCGGGCGGCGTCATCCGCTCGCTGCAGGTGGAACCCGACGACGGCTTCATCCCGGCGGTCGAGCGCGGCATCCGGCACTCGATCCCGAAGCCGCTGGCGCTGATCCTCAACTATCCGTCGAACCCGACGGCGCTGGTCGCATCGCTCGATTTCTACAAGGACGTCGTCGCCTTCGCCAAGAAGAACGACATCATCATCCTGTCGGATCTCGCCTATTCCGAGATCTATTTCGACGGCAATCCGCCGCCCTCGGTGCTGCAGGTGCCGGGCGCGATCGACGTCTGCGTCGAGTTCACCTCAATGTCGAAGACCTTTTCCATGCCCGGCTGGCGCATGGGCTTCGCCGTCGGCAACGAGCGGCTGATCTCGGCGCTGACGCGGGTGAAGTCCTACCTCGACTACGGCGCCTTCACGCCGATCCAGGTGGCGGCGGCGCATGCGCTCAACGGCGACGGCGCCGACATCGCCGAGGTGCGCGAGGTCTATCACAAGCGCCGCGACGTGATGGTCGATTCCTTCAGCCGTGCCGGCTGGAGCATTCCGGCGCCGGCAGCCTCGATGTTCGCCTGGGCGCCGATCCCGGAGCAGTTCCGTCACCTCGGCTCGCTCGAATTCTCCAAGCTCTTGATCGAGCACGCCGACGTGGCGGTGGCGCCCGGCGTCGGCTTCGGCGAGCATGGCGACGATTTCGTGCGCGTGGCGCTGGTCGAGAACGAGCACCGCATCCGCCAGGCGGCCCGCAACATCAAGCGCTTCCTGGCGTCCACCGCCAAGCAGCCCAACAATGTGGTGCCGCTCTCCGCGCACCGCTGAGTTCGCCTGACATCACCGATCGAATTTTTGAGGGGCATCGCCGGACATGGCTGAAGCGTTGCGTGTTGGAATTGCCGGCCTCGGCACGGTCGGCGCCTCGGTGGCGCGCGTGTTGCGCGACAAGGCGGCCGAGCTCACCCGCCAGTGCGGCCGCGACATCGTCGTGGCAGCCGTCTCGGCCCGCGATCCCAAGCGCGACCGCGGCGTCGACCTTGGTGGCGCTCAATGGTTCGACGATGCGGTCAGGATGGCGGAGACGGCCGATATCGACGTCTTCGTCGAACTGATCGGCGGCGACGAGGGGCCCGCGCGGGCCTCGGTGAAAGCAGCACTCGAGGCCGGTCGCCATGTGGTCACCGCCAACAAGGCGCTGCTGGCCAAGCATGGCGTGCAGCTGGCCGAGATCGCCGAGAAGAAGGGCGTGCTGCTGAACTACGAAGCGGCGGTCGCCGGCGGCATCCCGGTGATCAAGACGATGCGCGAGGCGATGGCCGGCAATTCGGTCACCCGCGTCTTCGGCATCCTCAACGGCACCTGCAACTATATCCTGACCCGCATGGAAGCCGAGGGCATCACCTTCGACGCCTGCCTGAAGGACGCGCAACGGCTCGGCTATGCCGAAGCCGATCCGACCTTCGACATCGAGGGCCACGACACCGCGCACAAGCTGTCGATCCTGACCAGCCTTGCCTTCGGCACGAAGATCGCCGCCAACGACATCTACATGGAAGGCATCTCCAACATCACCCAGGCCGACATCCGCGCGGCCGGCGACCTCGGCTACCGCATCAAGCTGCTTGGCGTCGCGCAGCGCACCGAGAGCGGCATCGAGCAGCGCGTGCACCCGACCATGGTGCCGACGGCTTCCGTCATCGCGCAGGTGCACGGCGTCACCAACGCGGTGGCGATCGAGACCGACATCCTGGGCGAGCTCCTGCTTTCCGGCCCCGGCGCCGGCGGCAACGCTACCGCCTCGGCGGTGATCGGCGATATTGCCGACATCGCCAAGAGCCGGCCGGGCTTCCAGCACGGTCCGGTCTTCGGCCGCCCGGCGAAGGAGCTGAAGCCCTACAAAAGGGCGCAGATGCGCAGCCATGCCGGCGGCTATTTCATCCGGCTCACCGTGCACGATCGCATCGGCGTCTTCGCAGCGATCGCCAAGCGCATGGCCGACAACGACATCTCGCTGGAATCGATCGTCCAGCAGGCGGCCGGGCCTGAAACCGACGCCCAGAAGACCGTCATCCTCGTCACCCACGAGACGACGGAGGCCGCGGTGCGCAAGGCTGTCGAAGGCATCACCAAGGACGGCCATTTGACCGACAAGCCGCAGGTGATCCGCATCGAGCGGGCGGAATAGCCAAACTCTCCTTTAATCGATTGATATTGCTGGGATTTCAAAAAATCCGCGGCCAAGTCTTGCCGTTGTCACGGAGCTTTGACACAAGAAACGCGCCTCTGGCGGGAGGCAGCGTTTCAACGAGGAACTGCCGCTTATGAACATCGCGCAGAACATTGTCGCCGGCCTCGACCGGATACTCACCATGGAGTTGGTGCGCGTCACCGAGCGGGCAGCGGTGGCGGCCGCCAGACTGCGCGGGCGGGGTGACGAGAAGGCGGCCGACCAGGTCGCGGTCGATGCCATGCGCCAGGAGCTCAACCGCCTCGCCATCAAGGGCACGGTGGTGATCGGCGAGGGCGAGCGCGACGAAGCGCCGATGCTCTACATCGGCGAGGAGGTCGGCACCGGCAAAGGCCCGGCGGTCGATATCGCGCTCGATCCGCTCGAAGGCACGACGATCTGCGCCAAGAACCTGCCCAACGCGCTGGCGGTCATCGCCATCGCGGAAAAGGGCAGTCTGCTGTTCGCGCCCGACGTCTATATGGACAAGATCGCCATCGGTCCCGGCTATGCCGACGGCGTCATCGACATCGATGCCGCGCCGGCCGACAACATCGCCAGTCTGGCCAAGGCCAAAGGTGTCGCGGTGTCCGACATCACCGCCTGCATCCTCGACCGCCCGCGCCACGCCAAGCTGATCGATGCGGTGCGCGCGACGGGCGCGGCGATCCGGCTGATCGGCGACGGCGATGTCGCCGGCGTCATCCACACCACCGATCCGGAAGAAACCGGCATCGACATCTATCTCGGCACCGGCGGCGCGCCGGAAGGCGTGCTGGCGGCGGCGGCGCTGCGCTGCACCGGCGGCCAGATGCAGGGCCGGCTGATCCTCGAGACGCCGGAGAAGGTGGCGCGCGCCGCCAAGATGGGCATTTCCGATCCGAAACGGGTCTATCAGGCGAAGGACATGGCGCGCGGCGACGTGCTGTTCGCGGCAACCGGCGTCACCGACGGCAACATGCTCGACGGCGTCAAGTTCGGCCGCACCTTCATCACCACCCACACCATCGTGCTGCGGTCCTCGTCGCGGACGGTGCGCGAGATCAAGGCGCGCCACCAGGATCTGGAAAAGTTTTGATTCCGTCCCGATTAGCCGTCGCATATTAGTATCGGCACTATGAAAATATGCGGGCGGCGCGTCGCATGACGGGCGAAAGACGGCTTTTCCTGGATGTCAGGCAGTCGGCCACCGGTGTCTCCTGGGAGCACCGGCTGACCGAACGGCAGGATATGAACGCGCTCGCCATCGCCCAGGGCCACGGCGTGCCCGACATCGTCGCACGCGTGCTGGCCGGACGCGGCGTCACTGCCGAGCAGACCGAGCGCTTCCTCGACCCGACGATCCGCGACCTGTTGCCGAACCCGGCCTCGCTCACCGACATGGACAGGGCGGCGGCGCGCATCGCGGAAGCGATCGTCGCCAAGGAGAAGGTGGCGATCTTCGGCGACTACGATGTCGACGGCGCCGCGTCGTCGGCGCTGCTCAAACGGTTCCTGGCGCATTTCTCGGTGCCGTCGGAAATCTATATTCCCGACCGCATCTTCGAGGGGTACGGCCCCAATCCGGAAGCCATGCGCGACCTCGTCTCGCGCGGCGCCAAGCTGATCGTCACCGTCGACTGCGGCACCAACAGCGCCGTCTCGATCGAGGCGGCGAAGGAAGCGGGCGCCGATGTCGTGGTGCTCGACCACCACCAGGTCGGCGGACCGCTGCCAGCGGCGAATGCGGTGGTCAATCCCAACCGCGAAGACGATCTTTCCGGGCAGGGCCATCTTTGCGCCGCCGGCGTCGTCTTCCTCTGCCTGGTGCAGACGGCGAAGGTGCTGCGCGGCCGGCTGCCCGAGGCGGCACAGCCGGACCTTCTGTCATTGCTCGACCTGGTGGCGCTGGCCACCGTCTGTGACGTCGTCCCGCTCACCGGCGTCAACCGCGCCTTCGTCGTCAAGGGGCTGCAGGTGGCGCGCCAGCAGAAGAACGAGGGTCTGGCAGCCCTTGCCCGGGTGTCGCGCATCGGCGAGCCGATCAGCACCTTCCACCTCGCCTATCTGATCGGGCCGCGCATCAATGCCGGCGGGCGCATCGGCGACGCCGCGCTCGGCAGCCGCCTGCTTGCCACCGACGATCCGGTCGAGGCCGGCACGATCGCCGAGACGCTCGACCGGCTGAATCAGGAGCGCCAGCAGATGGAGCTGGAGATGCTGGCCGAGGCCCGCGCCGAAGCCGATGCCGAGCTTGCCGGCGGCAATGGCCCGGCCATCGTCGTCACCGCCAGCCAGACCTGGCATCCGGGCATTGTCGGGCTGCTCGCCTCGCGGCTCAAGGACCATGCACGGCGGCCGGCCTTCGCCATCGCCTTCAACGCCAATGGCGTCGGCACCGGCTCCGGGCGATCGGTGTCTGGCTTCGATCTCGGGCGGCTGGTGCGCGAGGCGGCCGATGCCGGGCTGATCGTCAAGGGCGGCGGCCACGGCATGGCGGCCGGCATCACGGTCGAGCGGGCCGGGCTCGGCGCGCTACGCGCCTTTTTCGAAGAGCGCGCGGCGGCCGATGTGTTCAGGCTGCAGGACGAGGAGAGCCTGGCGATCGACGGCGCGCTCGCCGCCGAGGGGGCGACGCTCGCCTTGCTCGACGCGCTGGAAAAGGCCGGTCCGTTCGGCGCCGGCCATGTCGCGCCGGTGTTCGCGCTGCCGCGCCACCGGCTGACCGACGCGCGGCCGGTCGGCACCAATCACATCCGCGCCGAGCTGCAGTCGCAAAGCGGCGGCCGCATCCAGGCGATCGCCTTTCGCGCCGTCGATACGGCGCTCGGCGAATTCCTGTTCAGGAACCGGGGCAGGACGGTGCATATCGCCGGGTCGCTGTCCGGCAACTACTGGAACGGCAACCGCACGGTGCAGTTCCGCATCACCGACGCGGCGCTGGCCTGAGGCTTTCGGGTGATCGTGAATTAGGCGAGAACGGTCTGCAGCCGGGTCAGTTCGCCGATCTGCGCCTTCGTCGCCTGGTAGCCGAGGCTGATCGCCTCGTCGGCGCGATGGAATTCGGTCAGGCCGATATGGCTGAGCTTGGGCTGCAGCGACATGTCGGGCGGGTCGCCGGCGAGCCTGGCGCGCGAGATCCGGTCCTGGATGATGTTGAAGGCTTCGACCATGACGCCGGTGATGCCAAGCCGCGTCTGGTGCGACTGGTGCGCAGCATCGATGTGGCCGGGTTGAGGCGCGTCCTTCTCGATGACCAGCTCGCCGGCGCTGTGCTTGATGACGGCGGCGCGGCCGAACAGGTCATAGTGGAGGTTGACCGCCACGACGAGCGGCTGCTCGTAGGCGCGGCAGACCGAAACCGGCACCGGGTTGACCAGCGCGCCGTCGACCAGAACGCGGCCGTTACAGTTCACCGGCTCGAACACGCCCGGCAGCGCATAAGAAGCGCGCATGGCCGTGATCAGCGAACCGTTGGACAGCCAGATCTCATGGCCGGTGCGGATTTCCGAGGTGACGGCGACGAAGGGCTTCGACAGGTCCTCGAAGCGGATGCCGGCCATATGCTCGCGCAGCCTTGCGTCGAGCTTCAGGCCGCCGAACAGGCCGCTGCCGCGCAGATTGAGATCGAGGAGGCCGAAGATGCGCCGCTTGGTCAGGCTGCGGGCGAATTCCTCCAACTGGTCCAGCTTGCCGGCCAGGTAGCAGCCGCCGACCAGGGCGCCGATCGAGGTGCCGGCGATCATCGACACTTCAATGCCGGCCTCGTCGAGCGCGCGCAGCACGCCGATATGGGCCCAGCCGCGCGCGCAGCCACCGCCGAGCGCCAGCGAAATACCCGTCTTCTTGCCAGGCTTCTGGTCGGATGCGCCGCCGGACGAGGAGGGGCCGTTGGCCTCTCGAACATCTGGTCTGCCACGTAATGACGCCCATTCGAGCATCATAATCTCCCCTTATCCCACATTCCTTCTACAGCAAGGATGTTTGAGAATAGTGAACATGAGTGGTTTGTGAATATTGAATGGTTCACACCGGCTTCCGATACGTTTCACCCGCATCGAACAGCGGCCTGCTGCCGTCGTCGGCAAGCACCGCCTTGCCGTCGTTCAGCCCCACCGTCCGATAAAAGCAGGAACGTCGACCGGTGTGACAGGTTGCGTCGTGGCCCAACACTTTCACGCGAAGCCATATCGAATCCTGGTCACAATCTGTGAGCATCTCGACGACGGTCTGGACATTGCCCGAGGTCTCGCCCTTCTTCCACAGCGCGTTGCGGGAGCGCGACCAGTAGTGGGCGATGCCGGTTTCCAGCGTCAGCGCCAGTGCCTCGGCATTCATGTGCGCGACCATCAGCAGCTTGCCGTCCTCGGCGTCGGTGACGACCGCGGTGACAAGGCCGGCTGCATCGAAGCGCGGCGAAAAGGCGGTGCCTTCCTCCAGCGCTTTCTTGTCTGATGGAGCCTCTGGGAATTGCAGTGCCGACATCGCCGGTCCTTAGCTATTAAAGATATTCAGGGGAGGCTGGGCCATGCAAAATGGCGGCTTCCGCCGCTTCCAGTGCTCACGTACTTTTCATACGCTCAGCTCCGGACCTCGGAAACCACCATTTTCGACTAAGCCTACGCCTTTGGCAGGTGACGGCCGACGATCAGCCGCGCACCATGGTGACGAAGCGGACCTGCTCCTCGGGCGTGTCCTTGAAGACGCCGGTGAAGGTCGAGGTCAGCGTGGTGGAGTCCTGCTTGCGGATGCCGCGCATGGCCATGCACATATGCTCGGCCTCGATCATGACGGCGACCCCGCGCGGATTGAGCACGTCCTGGATGACGCCGGCGATCTGCGCCGTCATCGCTTCCTGCGTCTGCAGGCGATGGGCGAAGATATCGACGACGCGGGCGATCTTGGAAAGGCCGACGACCTTGCCGTCGGGCAGGTAGCCGACATGCGCCTTGCCGATGATCGGCACCATGTGGTGCTCGCAATGCGAATGGAATTTTATGTCCCTGACGATGACGAGGTCGTCATAGCCGGCGACTTCCTCGAAGGTGCGGCCGAGTTCGTCGGCCGGGCACATGTCGTAGCCGTTGAACATTTCGCGGAACGCCTTGGTCACACGCTTCGGCGTGTCGATCAGGCCCTCGCGATCCGGATTGTCGCCGGTCCAGCGCAGCAGCGTGCGCACGGCGGCCTCGACCTCGGCTTCGCTCGGCCGATCGGTGATCGGCTTCTCCATGTATTCGGAGGGTGGCATGAGTTTCTTGATGACGGCATCCATAAAAGGCGTCTCCCGTAGTCCCTCTCTCAGGAGGAACGAGTTGAACGGACCACGACCTTTCGGGTGTTAGAAACTCGCCCGGTTTCCAGCCCGCAAGCGGCGTGAACAAATTTGGGCAGCGATGGCGGCTTTTGGCTGCCTTGTCGATGCCCGACTGCCAGCATTATATATGGTCGTGCCGAGCGAATGAAAGACGCATCAGCGGCAATCCTTGTTCGCTGGGCGGCGACAGATTGGAAAAATATGATCGACGACGTCTACAATGCGAAAATCCTCGGCTTCGCCGGAAACATCGCCCGGATCGGCCGGCTCGAGCAGCCCGATGCGACGGCGCGCGCGCATTCCAAGCTGTGCGGCTCGACCGTCACCGTCGACCTCAAGATGGACGGCGACGTCGTCACCGATTTCGCGCATGACGTGAAGGCCTGTGCGCTCGGCCAGGCCTCGTCCTCGATCATGGCCCAGAATGTCGTCGGCGCCCACGCCGATGAGTTGCGCGCAGTGCGCGAAACCATGCTGAAGATGTTGAAGGAAAACGGCGCGCCGCCCGAGGGCCGCTTCGCCGACCTCAAATTCCTGGAGCCGGTGCGCGACTACAAGGCGCGCCATGCCTCGACCATGCTGACCTTCGATGCCGTGGTCGACGCCATCGGCCAGATCGAGAGGAAGCGGGCCGGGCAGGCGGCCTGAGGATCGGGCTAGGCAGCTCTTCTGGTCACGGCGAACTCGCTTCTGATCCACTCGGCGAACGCCTTGGCGGGTTCCGGCAGATCCCGCAAGCTCCTGGCCACCAGCCAATAGGCGCCGGAAGCAACATCGATGTCGAACGGCTTTATCAAAGTGCCTGACGCGAGTTCCTCGCCGACCTGTAGGAGATCGCCGAGGGCCACGCCATGGCCGAGCAGGGCCGCCTGCTTCGAAAGCGAGATGTCGGCCAGCATCGGGCCTCGCGCGGCTACCGCGTCGGCGGGCACGCCGGCAGCCTGGAACCAGCGCGCCCAACCCTGGCGGTTTTCTTCGTGCAGCAGGGTGTAATGGCGAAGGTCGATCGGCTTTTCCAGGGGAGGGCCCGATGCCAGCAAGCCCGGTGACAAGACAGGTGAATCGACAGTCGAGACCAGGCGCTCGGCTTCAGCGCGCGGCCATGACGTGGCGTGCGCGCTGAAACGCAAGGCGAGTTCGGGCTGATCGCTGCGGAACTCGATCGGTCGCACATCGACTTCCAGCGACACGTCGATGTCGGGCCGCAATTGGCGAAAGCGATTGAGCCGCGGGACCAGCCACACGGCGGCGAGCGATGGTTCGACGCTGACGCGGACCACGGATTGCGCGGGCGAGGCCGCCAGGTCAGAAAGCACCCGGTCGATGTCGTCGAAGCTTCTGACCAATCGGTCGAGCAGCCGTTGCCCCGCATCCGTCAGCTCGACCCGCCGATGCAGGCGATGGAACAGCGGTTGGCGCAGGAAGGCTTCGAGTTCCCTGATCTGACGGCTGATGGCGGCCTGCGAAACGAAAAGCTCTTCGGCGGCGCGGCTGAAGCTCAGATGCCGGCCGGCGGCTTCGAAACTTCTGAGAGCCGTGAGGGGCAGGCGGCCGCGTTTCATTCGCATAACCTCAAGTTATCCGACCTGGACGTTATACTCGTTTGAGGGAGAAGACCAGCGGCGGTCTAATCGGCACTCAAAGGAGAGCTGACATGATCCAGTTCCTGAACATTCTTCACGATGTCATGCGGATCGCGACGTTCCAGTGGCGGGGCGACACGCAGCAGAGCGGATGCGGCGAACGATGGCCCGGCCACGGCCGCGGCGAAAGCGCGTCGATCGATCGCCATCGCATCCGTCGTGCGCGGCCGTGAGGACGATCGCCGACATGGGATTGCGTTCGGCGCGCAACCTCCACATCTATGGCGGGGAGAACGCGGCGATGCGGAGATTGCGGTGCACGATCACCAAGGGCATGCGCACGGCGCCGGGCCGGTCCGGCGCGGGCGCAACTGGCCGGGACCCTGGCGCAGGACGCCGGGCCGTGTCTTCGGCACGTCGCTTGTCCGTCTCTATCAACTGACGCTGTCCGGCTTCGTCGGCAATTCCTGCCGGCATCTGCCGACCTGCTCCGAATACGCGCATGAGGCGATCGCCCGCCACGGCCTGTGGGCCGGCGGCTGGATGGGGCTTTTCCGGGTGCTGCGCTGCGGTCCGTTCGGAACGCATGGCATCGACCTTGTGCCCGAGACGCTCGCCAAACGCTATCTCTGGTTCACGCCCTGGCGCTACCGCCAGATCGGCAAGAAGCGCGGCGATCTCGAGGCCTGAGGGTCTGCCACGGAGCGGTGGCCGGACCATCAAGTCTTAACGATCTGGTTAGGTTAACCGCATGTTGCTGTGAACTCGCGCATTTGAGACAAAATCGAGACAAGAGGCCCCGCTAAGTCGCTCCTGTACCCTTCAGGAGAGAGACTGCCATGCGCCAGATAGATCGCCTTCCGTTCGTTTTTGCCGCCGTTCTCTTCCTGCTGGCCTGGCTGCTCGGGTTCCCGATGCGCGCGCAGTCGGCGCCGCTCGGAGATATCGAATGCACGCTGATCCAGGATGCGGCGAGCGGTGACACACTCTATCGCGACGGTGTCTGCGACCAGCGCTTCAGCCCGGCCTCGACCTTCAAGGTGCCGCTGGCGCTCATCGGCTATGATGCCGGTGTTCTCACCGACGAACATACGCCGAGCTGGGACTACAAGCCTGAGTTCAACGCGGTGAAGCGCGATCGGAAGACGGTCGATCCGACAGTCTGGGAGCGCGATTCCGTGCTCTGGTACTCCCGCGAAATCACGCGCAAGGTCGGCAGCGAGCGCTTCGCCGGCTACGTTTCGAAATTCGGCTATGGCAACATGGATGTCTCCGGCAATGCCGGCAAGAATGACGGCCTCACACATTCCTGGGTGAATTCCTCGCTGGAGATATCGCCTGCGGAGCAGACTGCCTTCTTGCGGCTGCTGCTTGCCGGCAAGATGCCGGTTTCGGCCAAGGCGCATCAGATGGCGGAGGCGATCGTCCCGAGCTTCGAGGCCGGGGGCTGGGCGGTGCAGGGCAAGACCGGCAGCACGAGACTGGGCAAGGGCGGCGAGGACGAGCGCTCGCTCGGCTGGTTCGTCGGCTGGGCCGCAAAGGGCGAGCGCCGGATCGTCTTTGCCCGGCTGGTCGTCGACACGAACCGCAGCGATATGCCAAAGGGTCCGAAGACGCGGGCAGGGTTCCTGAAGGATTTGCCCGGCCTGGTCAAATAGAGGGGTGCTGCAGCTTTACGGCGGCGGCATCTGCCCATAAAAGACTGCCGCCGCCGGACGCATCCGGCATTTCACCACCCGCGCTCGTTTGCGGGACTGGATAGGAGAACTCCATGCTGAATTCCGTTTCCCTGACATTTCCCGATGGCTCCGTCCGCGACTACGACGCGGCGATGACCGGCGCCGGCCTTGCCGAATCGATCTCGAAGTCGCTGGCCAAGAAGGCCGTGGCCTATGCCATCGACGGCACCGTGCGCGACCTTTCCGATCCGCTCGGCAAGTCCGGCAAGGTCGAGATCATCACCCGCGAGGATCCGCGCGCGCTGGAACTGATCCGGCACGATGCGGCGCACGTGCTGGCGGAAGCCGTGCAGGAACTGTGGCCGGGAACGCAGGTGACCATCGGGCCGGTGATCGAGAACGGATTCTATTACGACTTCGCCCGCAACGAACCGTTCACGCCCGACGATTTCCCGGTGATCGAGAAGAAGATGCGCGAGATCATCCAGCGCAACAAGCCGTTCAGCAAGGAAGTCTGGTCGCGCGAGAAGGCGAAGAAAGTGTTTGCCGACAAGGGCGAGCGCTACAAGCTGGAGCTGATCGACGCCATCCCGGACGACCGGGACCTCAAGATCTACGCGCAGGGCGACTGGTTCGACCTCTGCCGTGGACCGCACATGGCCTCGACCGGGCAGATCGGCAACGCCTTCAAGCTGATGAAGGTGGCCGGCGCCTATTGGCGCGGCGACTCCAACAACCCGATGCTGACGCGCATCTACGGCACGGCCTGGGCCGACCAGGCGCAGCTCGACGCTTACCAGACGATGCTGGAAGAGGCCGAGAAGCGCGATCACCGCAAGCTCGGCCGCGAGATGGATCTGTTCCATTTCCAGGAAGAGGGCCCTGGCGTCGTCTTCTGGCATGCCAAGGGCTGGAAGATGTTCCAGAACCTGGTCAACTACATGCGCCGGCGCCTCGACGAGCAGGGCTATCAGGAGGTCAACGCACCCCAGGTTCTGGACAAGAGCCTGTGGGAGACATCGGGCCACTGGGGTTGGTATCGCGACGCCATGTTCAAGGTGACGGTGGCCGGCGACGACACCGACGACGACCGGGTGTTCGCATTGAAGCCGATGAACTGTCCGGGCCATGTGCAGATCTTCAAGCATGGGTTGAAGTCTTATCGCGACCTGCCCGTCAAGCTTGCGGAATTCGGCAATGTCCATCGCTACGAACCTTCGGGCGCGCTGCATGGGCTGATGCGCGTGCGCGGCTTCACGCAGGACGATGCGCATATCTTCTGCACCGAGGAGCAGCTTGCGTCCGAGTGCCTGCGCATCAACGACCTGATCCTGTCCACCTATGCCGACTTCGGCTTCGACGAGATCAGCGTGAAGCTGTCGACGCGGCCCGACAAGCGCGTCGGTACCGACGAGGCCTGGGACCATGCCGAGGAGATCATGAGCGGCGTGCTGGACACGATCCGCACTCGGTCGGGCAATCGCATCAAGACCTCGATCAACCCGGGCGAGGGCGCCTTCTACGGCCCGAAATTCGAATATGTGCTGAAGGACGCCATCGGCCGCGAATGGCAGTGCGGAACCACGCAGGTCGACTTCAACCTGCCGGAACGCTTCGGCGCCTTCTACATCGGCTCGGATTCGGAAAAGAAGCAGCCGGTGATGGTGCACCGTGCCATCTGCGGCTCGATGGAGCGTTTCCTCGGCATCCTGATCGAGAACTATTCCGGCCATTTCCCGCTGTGGTTCGCGCCGCTGCAGGTGGTGGTGGCGACGATCACCTCGGATGCCGACGACTACGCGAACGAGGTGGTGGCCAAGCTCAAAGCCGCCGGACTTTTGGCGGAGGCGGACCTGCGCAACGAGAAGATCAACTACAAGGTCCGCGAGCATTCGCTGGCCAAGGTCCCGGTCATCCTCGTTTGCGGCAAGCGCGAAGCCGAGGAGCAGACGGTCAACATCCGCCGGCTGGGGTCGCGCGACCAGGAATCGCTCGGCCTGGCCGAGGCGATCGCACGGTTGAGCGAGGAAGCGGTAACGCCGGATCGCAAGCGCAAACGCGCTGCCTGACCCGCACATTCCCGATGGCATGGCGGTGGAGCGTTCCACCGCCATTTTCATATGCCTGTCACGCCAAGCCTGTAACGAGCCGCCATGCTCAAGCTGAAACTGCGGGAAAGGCCGTTTCCCGAGCTTTCCTATGCCAGTTCGCATCAGCCGGCGCTGACGCGCTGGCTCATCCATTCGGTCGAGGGCCTGTCCGGCCGCGACCGTTTTGCAGCACTTTATGATTTCTGGCGGCGCCAGGTGGCGCCGAGCGGCGAGCGCGTGTTCAGCCGCATGCTGGAACTCATCGACGTCAGGGTCCGGAACGCCGCTCCATGGCCGCCGGCGAAGCTGCCCGACACGCCATTGGTGATCGTCGCCAACCATCCGTTCGGCATCGGCGACGGCATTGCCGTGCTGTCGCTGGCCGAGCAGCTCGGACGGCCGTTCCGCGTCATGATCCACAAGGATCTGCTCAAGATCCGCGAGATGGAACCCTATTCGCTGCCGATCGACTTTTCCGAGACTAAGGAGGCGCTGAAGAACAATTTGGCGGTGCGCCATGAGGCGGTGCGGCTCTTGAAGGAAGGCATCACCATCGTTGTCTTCCCGGCCGGCGGCGTCGCCACCGCGCCGAAGGGATTCGGCCGAGCAATCGACCTGCCATGGAAGATGTTCCCGGCCAGGCTCATCCAGGACGCCAAGGCCTCGGTCGTCCCCATGCATTTTTCCGGCCAGAACGGCCGGCTGTTCCATCTGGTCAGCGGTCCGATGAACATGGCCGAGCGCGAAGGGCGGGTGGCGAAGTTCGTCGGCAAGGCGTCGCTGACGCTGCGCTTGTCGCTGCTCATCCGTGAATTCGCGCGGCTGTCGGGCAAGGCCATCGACGTGCGCGTCGGCGATATCCTGACCTGGAACGAACTGGAGCCGCTGCGCGACCGCAAGGCGCTGCTCAACCGGCTCCATCGCGGCGTCTTCGACCTGGCGCCGATCGCGCCGCGCGGTCGCGTGCAATTTCTGCCGCGCCGCATGCGCAAGGCGGCCTGACGGGCAGATCGATCAGTCCGCGCCTTCCTCGGGATCGATCGCCGAAGCCTCTGTGGCCAGCACCTCTATCTCCTGGTTCTGGCCGGCGACGACGGTGAAATCCTTCTGGTAGATGCGGTCGCGGTTCTTGGCGATAATGGTGTAGTCGCCTTCGGCCAGCACCATCGAGGCGAAGGCGCCGACGGTTTCCTTGATCGGGTCGCCGGATTCGTTGAGCAGCGACCAGGAGGTGTCGGCGATCGCTTCGCCGCCGGCCTCGCGCACCAGCTTCATCGTCATCTCGGCGGCGCGATGCTCGACGGTCGCTTCGGTCAGCTTGCCGGCCTCGACGCGGATGTCGGAGCGGATGACGGCATTCACCGAGCCGTAGGTGGAGACGACATGGTAGGTGCCGGCATTCAGCCGCACCACTGCGTTCGGCTCGACGTCAGGGACGATCAGCGCGCGGTCGCCATTGGCCTCGACCTTGTCCTCGTAGATCGAGAAACGCAGCTTTTTCGGCGGTATGTGCACGCCGCCCGACAGCACGGCGTCGAGCTTGAGGCCGCCGGCGTCGAGGACCAGGCTTTCGCGCTTGGCCTCTTTGCCGACGGTGATGCGCTTGGTGGCGCCGGCACGTCCGTAGGAAGCATGGACAAGATAGCTGCCGGGCTCGAGCTGGAACACGGCGGTGCCGCCATGCGCCGAAGCCACCATCGGCAGCTGGCCGTCGCTGGCCGGCTCGGGCTTGAAGACCCGCCAGACGATGCCACGGGTGATGTCGGCGCCCTTGTCGGTCAGTTGCGCCGATAGCGTAATGGCGCCGCCGCCGCTCAAGGCCAGCGACGTGTCGCCTTTCGGCGTCGCATAGCTCGAAATTCCCGGCAGCTTCAGATTGCTGATGCCGTCCGCGTTCTGCGCAAAAACCGGCGAAACCGGCACTGCGAGCAGTGCGGCCGCGAGCCAGACCAGGAAAAGGCGCAGTGTCCCCTCAAACATGCCTTGCGTTGAAGCCCAAGGCGGTGGCAATTTCAAGGCTTAAGAGTCTACAAGGCTCTTGCCGTCCGGCGCGAAGCGCCATTGCCCGAGCCGCCCGAATTCCCGCCGGCGCGCTTCAGCCCAAAACTTATCTTCTAGGAGACTTGCGCCCATGGCGTCGCCGATCATCGACTTCCTGCTGACCCGGAACTCCGCGCCGATCCCGGACCTGAAGGAACCGGCGCCCAGCGACGCCGAGATCGCCACCCTGATCACCGCCGCCACGCGCGTGCCGGATCACGGCCGTCTCGAGCCTTGGCGCTTCATCCTCTACCGCGGCGAGGCGCGCATCGAGATCGGCAAGAAGCTGGCGGCCTTGGCCGAGCAGCGCGAGGGACCGCTGCCCGAGGGCCGGCGCAACCAGGAGCTGGCGCGCTTCTCGCGTGCGCCGCTGGTGATCGGCGTGGTGTCGGTGCCGAAGGAGAATCCGAAGATCCCGCAATGGGAGATGTTCCTCTCGGGCGGCATGGCGGCTATGAATCTGATGATCGCGGCCAACGCGCTGGGCTACGGCACCAACATGATCAGCAACTGGTATTCCGACGTGCCGGAGGGCCGGGCGATCCTTGGCTTGGCGCCGCAAGAGCGCGTCATCGGCTTCGTCCATATCGGCTCCTACGAGGGACCGGCGCCGGAGCGGCCGCGGCCAGATCCGGCAAAACTCTATGCCGACTATTCCGGACCTTGGGCAGGCTAGAGGCCAGATGTTCTACGAACCGTCGAAGGGCCACGGCCTGCCACACGATCCGTCCAAGGCGATCGTGGCGCCGCGCCCGATCGGCTGGATCTCGACCATCGACCGGCAAGGCAAGATCAACCTCGCCCCCTATTCGTTCTTCAACGCCTTTTCGACAAAGCCCTTCATCGTCTGGTTCTCGTCCGAGGGCGAGAAGGACAGCGCCACCTTCGCCGAGGAGACCGGCGAGTTCGTCGCCAATCTGGTCAGCCGCGAGCTGGCGCAGAAGATGAATCGCACTGCGGTCGACGCGCCGCGCGGCGTCAGCGAATTCGGTTACGCCGATCTCACCATGGCGCCGTCGCGCCTCGTCGCGCCGCCCCGGGTGGCCGAGGCGCCCGCCGCGCTCGAATGCCGGGTGACCGAGATCATCCGGCCGCGCGCGCTCGATGGCACGCAGACCAGTGCCGTCGTCGTCGCCGGCGAGGTGGTCGGAATCCACATCGACGACGCTTACCTGAAGGACGGCATGTTCGACATCGTCAGAGCCGGCAATGTCGGCCGGCTCGGCTACATGGACTATGCCAGCGTCGACCAGACCTTCTCGATGCGCCGGCCGCGCTGGGAAAAGGGCTGAACAGAGCTCGGGCAGACGCCGGCGGGGCAAGTCACGAAAGGCTGGTCATGATCGCGAGACTGATCCTGCAGACATTCGTGTGGTTCGGCGTCATGGGCGCCGTGCTGTTCCTCTCGGCCGGCACGCTGAACTGGCCGGGAGCCTGGGTGTATCTGGTGGTGATGATCGGGCTCAGCCTGACGCTCGGCATGTCGCTGGCCCGTCGCGATCCCGGCCTGATGAACGAGCGGCTCAGCCCTCCCATCCAGAAGAACCAGCCCCTGGTCGACAAGGTGCTGCTTTCGACACTGCTCGTCGCCATTTTCGCGTGGCTGGCTCTGATTGGGCTCGACCTCCGTTTCGGCTGGTCGGCGGTTCCGTTGTGGGTATTGGTGATCGGCGGGGTGATCCTGCTGGTTGGACTCTGGATCTGCTACCTGACGATGCTGGAGAACAGCTTCGCGGCGCCCGTCGTGAAGATCCAGGACGAGCGCGGACAGCATGTGATCACCACAGGTCCCTACAGCTATGTCCGCCATCCGATGTACGCCGGCGCCATCCTCTATTTTGCCGGCACGGCGCTTCTGCTTGGTTCCTGGTGGGGGCTGGCATCGGTGCTCTTCTTCGTCGGGCTGTTGGCGATCCGCACCTTCATCGAGGAGCAGGCGCTGCGGACCGGCCTGCGGGGCTATGACGACTACGCGGCCAATGTCCGCTACCGCCTGATTCCGCTGGTCTGGTAACGGTCAGGCGGAAATCCCCGCGGCGCGGGCGCGCGCCAGGAGACGCTCGGCCAGGCGCAGGTGTGGCCGGTCGTACATCTTGCCGTCGATGCCGACCACGCCCGGATTTCCGGCCGCCGCGAAGGCATCGACGATTGCCTGTGAGTGTTTTACGGCTTCTGCCGACGGCGTGAAGGCGGCGTTGATGACCGGCACCTGGGCCGGATGGATCGCCATCTTGCCGGTGAAGCCGTCGCGCTCGGCCTCGAGGCATTCGGCTTCGAAGGCGGCCATGTCGCGGAAATCCGGAAAGACGGTGTCGATCGCCGCGACTTCGGCCGCACCGGCCGCAAGGATGGTCATGGCGCGGGCGAGACGGAAGACATCGGTGTAACGGCCGTTCTCGCCGCGCGCGGCGCGGGCGCCGATCGCGGCCGACAGGTCCTCGGCGCCCCAGGTGAGGCCGGCGAGCCGCGCGCTGGTTCCGGCGTAACTCCCCGCCGCCAGTACGCCCACCGGCGTCTCGGTGATGATCGGCAGGATCCTGATCGCGCCGTCGGGCAGGCCGTTCTCGGCCTCGTGCATCCTAAGCTTGGCCGAGAGCTGCTGGACATCCTGGCCGCTGTTCGACTTCGGCAGCATGATGCCGTCGGGTCGAACGGGAACAAGGGCTGCGAGATCGTCGTCGGTGAGGCCGGTCGACAGATCGTTGACACGTACATAGATCGCGGAGGCCGTCTGGTGCCTGTGCCCGGCGATGAAACGCGCCGCGATGTCGCGCGCGGCGGGCTTGTTGCCGGCTGCGACGGAATCCTCGAGGTCGACGATGACGACGTCGGCGCCTGCGCCGAAACCCTTTTCGAGCTTCTTTTCGGAGTCGCCGGGAACGAACAGCAGCGAGCGCATCAGGCCGCCTTCTTCATCATCATCGCCTGCCTGGTGCATTTGGCGACGAGAACGTCATCCTGGTTGTAGGCGCGATGCTCGAACTCGACGATGCCGCGATCGGGTTTTGAGCGGGACTCGCGCACCGAGATCACCGTGGTTTCGACACGGATGGTGTCGCCATGGAAGACCGGATGCGGAAACACGGTTTCCTTCATGCCGAGATTGGCGACGGTGGTGCCGACGGTGATGTCGTTGACCGAAATGCCGATCATCAACCCCAGCGTGAACAGCGAGTTGACCAGCGGCTTGCCCCATTCGCTCTTGGCGGCGAAGTCGAAATCGATGTGCAGCGGCTGCGGGTTCAGCGTCATCACCGAAAACAGCATGTTGTCGCTCTCGGTGACGGTCTTGCGCAGCGTGTGGCGGAAGACGTGGCCGACGACGAACTCTTCGAGATAAAGCCCGGCCATGCACGATCTCCTCAACGGCTCATGGGTTGATAGGCGCTGCCTGCGGTGCCCGCAAGCCAGTTAATAAACATGGTGAACCGTTCGTAAACCATTTCAGGCCTACGGTTTCCAACGGGGCCGGGACGTTCCGGCAAGGGCGCAAGCTGGTCGGCATGATTGTTTCGCATTTTCTAAAATGGATCGATACGGCAAGGGTTGCCGAACGCGCCGCCGCGGCCAGCGCGCTGGCTCGCGCCTATATCAAGTCCGACCTGCCTTTCGAGGACCGCTGCGCCGCGGAAGCGGCGTTGACGCTGCTGCTCGACGACGCCTCGTCGAAAGTGCGGCTCGCGCTCGCCGAGGCGCTGTCGATGAGCCATCACGCGCCGATCCAGATCATCAGCGCGCTGGCCTCCGACCAGCCGGAAGTGGCCGCCATGGTGCTGGCGCGTTCGCCACTGCTTACCGATGCCGATTTGATCGACCGGGTCGCCGGCGGCCAGAAGGCGACGCAGAAACTGATTGCCGACCGGCCGGTCGTCTCGATGGCGCTGGCGGCGGCGATCGCCGAAATCGGCGAGCCGGAGGCCTGCGCCGTGCTGCTCGCCAACAGCGGCGCCGATATCGCATCGCTGAGCTTCCGCCGCATGGCTGAGCGCCACGGCCATCTGCCGCTGGTGCGCGAGGCGCTGATCGCCGACGAGCGCTTGCCCGCCGATTGCCGGCACATGTTGCTGGTCAAGCTCGGCGAGACGCTGAAAGGCTCGCCGCTGGTGCTGGCGCTGATGGGCGCGGCAAGAGCCGATCGCGTCATGCGCGATGCCTGCGTGAAGGCCTCGGTGACACTGATCGAAGGCACGCGGGCGGAGGAACACGCCGCGCTGATCGAACATCTGCGCCTGCGCGGCGACCTCACAGCGAGTTTCATCATCCGCACCATCGCGCATGGCAAGGTCGACTTCTTCGGTTCTGCGCTGGTGGCGCTTGCCCAGCAGTCCGAGCAACGGGTGAGGGCGCTGCTCGCCGGTGGGCACGACGTAGCGCTGCAGGCGCTGTTCCGCAGCGCCGGCCTTGCCGCGGCCACCCACGGCATCATCCTGCGCGCGCTCAAAGTGTGGCGCGAGGTGGCCAATGGCAAACGCGTCGCCGGCGTGCAGGAAGTGAGCTGGCTGATGCTGAAGGAGCTCGGCGGGCAATCGGCCGAGGGCGACCTTGCCGGGCTGGTGAAGTCGATCCATCTCGACGCGCTGCGCGAAAACGCGCGAGGGCATGCGCTGGCGATCGCAGCGGCCTAGCCGGCGTCAGCCCGGCCCTTCGCGAAGAAATCCGGATAGTCCTCCATCGCGGCGGCGATGATGCGCAGCGAGGCGGCGACCTGCAGCATTTCGGCCTTGTCGCTGCGCTCGGCGATGCTCGCCGCATATTGCCTGGCGACGGCGATGGTCGTCGTCTGCGGTTCGCCAGGCCTGCGAAACAGCAGCTCGCGCGCTAGCCCGCGCAGGAAATTGGTGATCGAGAGAACCGTTTCCGGCGGGATCTCCGCATCCTGCTGGGCGCTGCGCAGCCGCAGGATCTCGAGCCCGACGGTCACCGCCGCGATGCTACCGCCGAGCACGGCGTCGCCCTTCCTGCCGACGCGCTGCAACAGCGGCATCAACTGGTTGACCCGGTCATAGGCCAGACTCTCGAAGGCCGACCTTCGGGGCACGCGTTCATGCAGGCAAAGCCGGGCCAGGTCTTCGCGCATGGCCTGGAGGATGCGGTTGACGGTGACCCATGGATCGGCGGGCAGCACGACGATGAAGACGCCGATGGCGATGAGAATGCCGACCAGGATCGACGCCGACCCGGCGAGGAACGGGCCAGGATCGTAGGTCATGGCCTGATGCGGACTGAGGAAGGCGAGGAAATTGATGGCGAAGGCGGTGGCGACGCCGACATGGCGCGGATTGGCCATGCCGAGAGCCGCCGGCACCATGATCGGCACGACGAAGAGCGTGAACCAGCCGAAGCCGGGGAGCGCCGGCAGTGCGACCTGGCCGACGAGGAACGCAAAGGGCAGCGCAAGCAAGGTCCCCTTGAAGAAACCCCACGCCGAGTCGACAGGGTCGGGGCGGGCGGCGAACAGGCTGGAGACGACGGCGACGAGGATGACCGTGCCGGCGGCTTCCGACCATTTCGTCGTCAGCCAGAACGCCGTGACCAACAGCGTCGCAAGGCCCGCCCGAACGGCGTTGCGCCAGGCGGCATGATAGTCGCGATGGACGACGAGCGCCGGCTGGCGGCGGTCGCGCGAGGGCCGCGAAGCCGGCGAACGGAGCGCGTCCAGCCCGCGCAGCACCTGCTTCAGCGCTTCGGCAAAATCGGCGGCGATGGTGAGGCGGGTGATGGCGCCGAGGCGGTCGCTTTCGGGATCCGGTGACGCCTCGGGCGTCTGCCGCGCCTCATGGGCGATCGCGTCGAGCCGCGCCACCCACGGGCCGGTGTCATCCAGCGCGCCCGGGCTGGTCGCCATTTCGCCGACCAGGGCCTGCAATTCGCTGCGGACCGGGATAAGGGCGGCATTCTTCGGCGCGGCATGCGAATGCAATGCGCGTGCCGCCGAGAGCGCCCACAGGAGCTGGCCGATCGTGCGCCGGACCGGATGGGCGCGGGGAGCAAAGCTCGGCGCTTCGAGCCTTGCGTAGGTGCGCATCTCGGCCAGCGTCTGGGCGTCGGCGATCAGCTTCCTCTGCAGACCGGCCAGGGTGGCGGCGTCACCGCCCGAAAAGGCGCCGCCGGCATAGGTGGCAAGGTCGAGGATGCTGCGCTTCAGCCTGGAGATGATGGCGTCGGCGGCCAGCTTCGGCAGGATCAGCCGACTGGTGAGGCCGGCGCAGACGATGCCAAGCACGATCTCGGCGCAGCGCGCGACGGCAAGGTCAACGACGAGGTGCGGCTGGCCGAAGGCAGGCAGGCCGATGATCATCGCGGTGTAGCCGGCAAGCGCGGCGCCATAGGCTTCGGGGTTGCGCAGCAGCGACGAGACCAGCGTGCAGATCCCGATCCACATCGCGAGCACGACGACCAGCAGCCAGGGATTGGCGCCGAACAGGGAGGTGATGCCGATCGCCGCTAACCCGCCTGCCAGCGTGCCAAGCAGGCGGTAGAAACCCTTGGCCAGCACCATGCCGGCGACGGGCTGAGCAACGATGAACACCGTCATCATCGCCCATTGCGGGTGGTCGAGCTTGAGGGCGTAGGCGGCGAGCAGCGCGATCAGCCCGGCCGAAACGGTGCGCAGGGCGAAGATCCAGTCCGAACGCGTCGGCCGGGTCAGCCCACCGAACCTCGCCTCGATAAGACCCTTCAGCCGCGCCAAGGTCACATGCTCGTCTCCGCAACGGAGCCTTTATGGACCGGTCAGCACTCAGATATCCAGCACGTCCGCCTCGGCGAATTCGGCGCGTTCCTGGATGAAGCGGAAGCGGGCTTCCGGCTTGGTGCCCATCAGTTCGTCGACCCTGTCCTTGGTCGCCGCCGCGGCTTCGATCACGTCGACCCTGAGCAGCGTGCGCTTCCTCGGGTCCATGGTCGTCTCCTTGAGCTGCGAGGCCATCATCTCGCCCAGGCCCTTGAAGCGGCCGATCTCGACCTTGGCGCGGCCGGTGAATTCGGTGCGCAGCAGCTCGTCCTTGTGCGCGTCGTCGCGGGCATAGGCGACCTTGCCGCCCTGCCGGATCGAATAGAGCGGCGGCACCGCCAGATAGAGATGGCCGCCGTTCACCAGATTCGGCATTTCCTGGTAGAAGAAGGTGATCAGCAGCGACGCGATGTGGGCGCCGTCGACATCGGCGTCGGTCATGATGATGACGCGGTCGTAGCGCAAATCCTCGTCGCGGTATTTGGAGCGCGTGCCGCAGCCGAGCGCCTGAACCAGGTCCGAGATCTGCTGGTTGGCCGCCAGCTTGTCGCTGCCGGCGCTGGCGACGTTGAGGATCTTGCCGCGCAGCGGCAGCACCGCCTGGCTGGCGCGGTCGCGCGCCTGCTTGGCCGAACCGCCGGCGGAATCGCCTTCGACGATGAACAGCTCGGCGCCGGCCGCAGCGTTCTGCGTGCAGTCGGCGAGCTTGCCCGGCAGACGCAGCTTGCGCACCGCGCTCTTGCGCGACACTTCCTTCTCCTGGCGCCGCTTGACGCGCTCGTCGGCGCGCGCGATCACCCAGTCGAGAAGCTTGGAGCCTTCCTGCGGATTGTCGGCCAGCCAGTGGTCGAACGGATCGCGGAGCGCCGTCTCGACGATGCGCATGGCTTCGATCGTCGCCAGCCTGTCCTTGGTCTGGCCGACGAATTCCGGCTCGCGGATGAACACCGACAGCATGCCGGCGGCCGAGATCATGACGTCTTCCGAGGTGATGATCGAGGCGCGCTTGTTGCCGATCAGGTCGGCATAGGCGCGCAAGCCCCTGGTCAGCACGTTGCGGAAGCCGGCCTCGTGCGTGCCACCCTCGGCGGTCGGGATGGTGTTGCAGTAGGAGTTGAGGAAGCCGTCGCCGCCGAACCAGGTCACGGCCCATTCGAGCGAGCCGTGGCCGCCCTGCTTGTCGCTCTTGCCGGCAAAGACTTCGCGCGTGACCTGGAACTCGTCGCCGAGCGTAGCCTTCAGATAATCCTTGAGACCGCCCGGGAAATGGAACTCGGCCTTGGCTGGGGTGGTGTCCTTGCCCTTGATCAGCGAGGGATCGCAGGTCCAGCGGATCTCGACGCCGCCGAACAGATAGGCTTTCGAGCGCGTCATGCGGTAGAGCCGCGCCGGCTCGAAGGCGGCGCCCTTGCCGAAGATCTGCTCGTCGGGATGGAAGCGGGTCCTGGTGCCGCGGCGGTTGTGCACCTCGCCGAGGTGCTCCAGACCGCTCACCGGAATGCCGCGCGAGAAGCGCTGGCGATAGAGCTGGCGCCCGCGCGCGACCTCGACCTCGAGGTGGTCGGACAGCGCGTTGACCACGGAGACGCCGACGCCGTGCAGGCCGCCCGAGGTCTCGTATACCTTGCTGTCGAACTTGCCGCCGGAATGCAGCGTCGTCATGATGACTTCGAGCGCCGGCTTCTTGAATTTGGGGTGCGGATCGACCGGAATGCCGCGTCCGTTGTCGGTGACGGTCAGATAGCCGTCGGCCGAAAGCTCGACATCGATGAAGGTGGCGTGGCCGGCGACCGCCTCGTCCATCGAATTGTCGATGACCTCGGCGAACAGGTGGTGCATCGCCTTGTCGTCGGTGCCGCCAATATACATGCCGGGCCGCCGGCGCACCGGTTCCAGACCCTCCAGCACTTCGATGTCGGCGGCGCTGTAGCCCTCGCTGCCGTCGCGCGAGGCGGCCGGGCGCCTGGCCGCCGCCTGCACCAGGGAGTCTGCAGGGCGCGTGCTGGCGCGAACCGGCTGCGGTTGCTTTTCCAGGTTGCCGAAAAGGTCGTTGTTGTCGTCCATGCTCGCCTAGAGTCCGGTACTGCGAATCACTCCTCGATACTGCCACGCTTTTGACGGGCGAACGAGGTTCCTGTTCCGTTCGGGGTTTGGAGCCCTCTTATCCTAAAACCTTTCGATAACCAAGCCGGCTGAAATAGGTCGAATCCAACGGGTTCGGATACGTGTTTCTTTAACAATAACCCCTAGCGTAAGCCCTAACGAACAAAAGACCACGGGCGTCAGGGGTTTCGCGTGAGGGGCAAGGCCATAACCATGATCGGCATCGCCGCCGTTTTCGGCGCGATCTCGATCTTTGCCGCCGATTTCTGGGTCAAGAGCCAGGCGAGAGCCGATTCCGAAGAGAAAACGGCCTCGATCGTGGTGCCCCAGGCGCCCAAGGTCGAGTTCAAGACCATCGTGGTGGCGAACGCGCCGCTGCGCTACGGCATGCAGCTCGACAAGGCTCAGCTCAACGAAATCCCGTGGCCGCAGGATTCCCTGCCGCAAGGCGCGTTCACCTCCGTCGACGAGTTGCTCAAGGAAGGCAGCCGCGTGGTGCTGTCGCCGATCGAGGTCAACGAGCCGGTGCTGCTCACCAAACTGTCGGGGCCGAACGGCCGCGCGACGCTCTCCAACATGCTGTCGCCGGGGATGCGGGCGGTGACCATCCGCACCGATGAGATCGCCGGCGTCGGCGGCTTCGTGACGCCGGGCGACCGCGTCGATGTCGTGCTGACCCGCGACGCCGGCGATATCCAGGAAGTGGCCAAGAACGCGCAGGGCGCATCCGGCTCGACGATCACGTCCGAGATCGTGGTCGCCGATGCCAAGGTTCTGTCGGTCGGCCAGGGCGCTGACGAACGCCAGACCGAGCCGCAGGTTGCCAATTCCGTGACCCTCGAGGTGACGACCGACGGCGCGAAGCAGGTGGCGCTGGCCCGCACCGTCGGCACGCTGTCGCTGTCGCTCCGCTCGGCCAGCGACAGCAGCGCCGGCACGGACGGTCTCACCACGATCTCGTCCTTCGGCGGTTCGGTGGCGGCAACCGCGGGGGCGGCGGCCGGCTCGCTGTTCAACGCGGTGGCCACGGAGCCTGAGAAGCCGAAGTTCAAGACGATCATCGTGACGCGCGGCACGCAGGCGGAAGAGTACAAGGTGCCTTCGCCGGACCAGCAGCAGCAATAGCCGGTGGGGACCGGCGGGGACAGGGATAATGTTTGGGCTGAACACACATAGCTTGACGCAGGGGCTGCGCCTCGCAGGCGCGCTCGTCGTGGCGGTTGCGCTGGCCGGGGCTGGAGTGCTTGCGTTCGGCGGGCCGGCGCGAGCCGGCAATGACGTCGTCTATGTCTCGGCGACCAAGAACGCCTCGATCAAGGTTGCCAAGGGCAAGCCGCGGACGATCATGACGAGCGCGGCCTTCTACCAGATCGTCATCGGCGATCCGGAGATCGCCAACGTCAACCCGTTGACCGACAAGTCCTTCTATGTGCTCGGCAACAACCTCGGCACCACCGGCATCGCGCTGTTCAACGAGAGCAAGCAGCTGGTCGGCACGATCGACATCGAGGTGACGCTCGACACCGAGCAGCTGGCGAACACCATCCGCGCCAGCGTGCCGGACGCCAAGATCAACGTCGGCTCGGCCAACGGCCGCGTGGTGCTGTCGGGCGAGGCGGACGATGCGGTCGCCGCCGAGAAGGCGAACAAGATCGCCAGCCGTTTTTCCGGCAACGAGGAGGTGATCAACTCGGTCAACATCTCGTCCTCGCAGCAGGTCCAGCTCAACGTCCGCTTCGTCGAGATCAACCGCCAGGCCGGAATTGATCTCGGCGCCAAATACAGCGCCAATTTCGCGTACGGCCTCGGCGGCCGCGACGTGACGATCGATCCGGGAACGATCCCGGCGGCGGGAACCGGCGAGATCATCGGCCGGCTGCTATCCAACGGCGTCTCGATCGACATCGCCATCAAGGCGCTGGAGGAGCGCGGCCTCGCCCGGCGGCTGGCCGAGCCGAACCTGATCGCCCGCTCGGGCCAGACGGCAAGCTTCCTCGCCGGCGGCGAATTTCCGATCCCGGTCTCGGAAGAAAATGGCAAGATCAGCGTCAGCTACAAGAAATACGGCGTCAGCCTCGATTTCACCCCGACCGTGCTGAAGGACGGGCTGGTCAGCCTCGACATCGCGCCGGAAGTGTCGTCGATCGATGCGTCGGCCTCCTACAATATCGGCGAGATCTCGGTGCCGGGCTTCATCGTGCGCCGGGCCAAGACCTCGATCGACCTGAAGAACGGCCAGAGCTTCATGATCGCCGGCCTGCTGCAGTCGCAGAACGACATCACCACGTCGCGCCTTCCAGGTCTCGGCAAGCTGCCGGTGCTGGGTTCGCTGTTCTCGTCCAAGGCCTATCAGCGGCGCGAGACCGATCTGGTGATCATCGTCACGCCCTATCTGGTCAAGCCGGTCGATCCGTCGAAGAAGATGGTCGAGCCGACCGACGGCACGCAGCCGGCCAGCAATTCGGATTATTTCCTCAACAACACCGAGGAAGTGAAGGTTTCCGATTCAAACCGCGCCGTGGCGATGGCCGATGGCCGCGTCACCCAGCCTGCCGCGCCGACGGCCGGGCATTTCCTCGATCTGCCGAAGGATTGAAGCCATGCGTCCGGTTCCGCGACTGATGCTAGCCCTGTTGCTCGCCGGCCTCTGCGGCTGCACCAGCGACGACTATGTGCGCACCGAGGGCGTGTCGCCCGCCGCCGGCAACGCGCAGGCGGCCAATACGGTCATGCAGATGGTCGATCCATGGAAATACGGCGTCCAGAACACCAGGCTGCTGGTGCCGGCGCAGCGCAGCAGCGCGACCGCCAGCGGCGGCGCCGACCAGGCGGCAGGCGAGAAGACGGCGCAGACGAGCACGACAACCAACTGATTTCTTTGACCTGACGGGTTGACGACATGGCAAGCGGCATCAAGAGCAAGAAGATCCTGCTCGTATCCACCGACAGGACGTTCCTGCAGGACACCCGCACGGCGTTCGCCGCCTCGGACGTCATCGAGCTTCTGACGGTCGAGAAGAACGTCACCGAGCTGCGCGGCGAGGTCCAGGAGGCGGATTTCGGCGCGCTGATCGTGGACATGGACGCGGCCAAGCTGGAGGAGATCGAGTCGCTGCAGCGCGTCATGCGCCGGCTGGAGGGCCGCGTGCCGGTCGTCGTGGTCACGCAGGAATTCAACGCCGCGGCGGTGCGCATCCTGGTCCAGCTCCAGGTCGCCGACTTCCTGGTCAAGCCGATCACCACCGCCGACCTGGTGCGTTCCGTGGTGCGGGCGCTGCAAGGGCCGGGGCGCGAGGAAAACACCGAGTCGCAGATCTACACCTTCATGCCCGCCGCCGGCGGCGTCGGCACCACGACGCTGGCGCTGCAGACCGCCTTCCAGCTGCATCATTCGGTGACGCGCGGCGCCTCGACCTGCGTCGTCGACCTCAATTTCCAGCAGGGCGCCTGCGCCGAATATCTCGACCTCGAGCCGCGCTTCGACATCACCGAAATCGAGAACCAGCCTGAGCGGCTCGACCGGCAGCTGCTGGATGTGATGCTGTCCAAGCATGCGAGCGGGCTGTGCGTACTGGCCGCACCGACGCGCCCATCGGAAATGCGCTCCTTCAAGACCGACGTCGTGGTGCGCATGCTCGATCTCGTCTCGGCCTATTTCGACAATGTCGTCATCGACATGCCGCGCACCTGGTTCCCGTGGACCGAGACGGTGCTGCTCGGTTCCAACAAGCTCTACATCGTGGCCGAGATGACGGTGCCGTGCCTGCGCCACACGCAGCGCCTGATCCAGGCGATCTACGAGACCGCCGGCAGGGAAGTGAAGCCGAACGTCATCGTCAACCGCTTCGAGCAGAAGATGTTCGACAACGGCATCAAGCAGGCCGACGTCCAGGACATCCTCGGCGAGCATTTCGTCGGCGGCATCGCGAACAACTACCGGCTGGTGCGCGAAGCCGTGGACCGTGGCGTGCCGCTGCACGACATCGATCCGAACGCCAATGTCGTCAACGATCTCAAGAAGATCATCTTGCCCGAGGAAGCGGTGACGACGACGGTCAAGTCGAAGTCGCTGTTCGGCATCGGCAAGGGTCTCTTGAAGAGGAAGGCCGGATGACCAGCCGCTTTTCAACCCTGCAGAACCGCGACCTGCGTCCCCAGCGCCCGGCCGAGGCCGCTCCGGTCGCGCACCATGCCGTCGTCATCCCGACGACCCGCAAGCCCGTGGCGCCCAAGGCCGAAGCAGCGCCCGGCAAGAACACCAACAAGGTGCTCGACGCGCGTGTGCGCATCCACCGCATGCTGCTGGAGGAGATCAACCTCGTCGCGCTGGAGCGCCTGCCGAAGGACGAGATGCGCCGGCAGGTGCATGAATTCGTCTCGGAAAAGACCCGCCAGGAGCGGATGGCGATCAACACCGCCGAACTCGACGCGCTGGTCGACGACATCGTCGACGAGATGGTCGGCCTCGGCCCGCTGGAGCCGCTGCTCAAGGACCCGGAGATCAACGACATCCTGATCAACGGCCACCAGAACTGCTTCGTCGAAAGGCGCGGCAAGCTGCAGCAGGTGCACATCCCGTTCAAGGATGAGGCGCATCTGCTTCGAATCATAAACAAAATCGTCGCCGCTGTCGGCCGCCGCGTCGATGAATCGGCGCCGATGGTGGACGCGCGCATGCTCGACGGCTCGCGCTTCAACGCAGCCATCCGGCCGGTCGGCGTCGACGGGCCGCTGGTGTCGATCCGGAAATTCTCCAAGAACAAGCTCGGCCTGCACAAGCTGGTCGAGTTCGGCGCCATCACCCAGAACATGGCCGAGGTGCTGGCGGCGGCCGTGCACGCGCGCAAGACCACGATCATCTCGGGCGGCACAGGCACCGGCAAGACGACGATGCTGAACGCGCTGTCGGCCTTCATCCCCGAGGACGAGCGGCTGATCACCATCGAGGACGCGGCCGAACTGCAGCTGCAGCAGCCGCATGTCGCGCGCATGGAGACGCGCCCGGCCAATATCGAAGGCCACGGTGAATTGAAACAGCGCGACCTGGTCAAGAACGCGCTGCGCATGCGTCCCGACCGTGTCATCCTCGGCGAGTGCCGCGGCGAGGAAGCCTTCGACATGCTGCAAGCGATGAACACCGGCCATGAAGGCTCAATGGCGACCATCCACGCCAACACGCCGCGCGACGCCATTTCGCGCCTTGAGCAGATGCTCGGCATGACCGGCATGCCGATGACCGTGCAGTCGATCCGCAGCCAGATCGCCAGCGCCATCGACATCATCGTGCAGTTGACCCGCCTGTCGGACGGCAAGCGCAAGGTGACCAGCGTCGCCGAGGTGACCGGAATGGAAGGCGACGTCATCCAGATGCAGGAGATCTTCCGCTTCGTGCGCACCGGCATGGAGGCCGACGGCAAGATCCTCGGCCATTACGAGGCGACCGGCATCCGCCCGCGTTTCCTCGAGGACCTGCGCGCCATGGGCATCGAATTCCCGGGCAAGTATTTCGAACCCGGCCGTCCGCAGGAGTGAACGGTGTTCGAGGGTTTTAGCGCGATCTACGTCGTCTACGCCGCCGCCGCGCTCACCGGCATCATGATCGCCGAGGCGTGCTACCTGCTTTATGCCGGCCGCAGCGACAAGCGCACGGCCATCAACCGGCGCATGAAGCTGCAGGAGAACAAGATCAGCCAGGAGCAGGTGCTGATCCAGCTGCGCAAGGAACGCGGCCTGGAGGCCGGCGCCTCGGCGTTCTCGCTCGACCGGTTCCGCGCGTTGCGCACCCAGTCCGGCATGACGATGCCCTTGTCCAAGTTCCTGACCATCACCTCCGGCGTGGCGCTGGTGCTGGGCTGCGTGGCCGTCTGGTACGGACTGCCGCTGCTGATGGGCCTTCTCCTGTTTGTCGTGCTGCTGCCGGTGCTGCCGGTCATGGCGATGCGTTTCCAGCGCGGCCGCCGGCTGAAGCGGTTCGGCATGCAGTTGCCGGAGGCGCTGGAACTGATCACGCGCGGCCTCAAGGCCGGCCATCCGGTGCCGGTGGCCATCGCCATGGTGGCGCGCGAGATGCCGGACCCGATCGGTACCGAGTTCGGCGTCATCGCCGACGAGGTGACCTACGGCTCGGACCTGGTGTCGGCGCTGAACTCGCTGTTCGACCGCGTCGGCCACGAAGACCTGCCGCTGTTCGTCACCGCGGTCTCGATCCAGACCAGCTCGGGCGGCAATCTGCGCGAAATCCTGGACGGGCTGTCGTCGACGATCCGCGAGCGCGGCAAGCTGCGCCGAAAGGTGCGCGCGATTTCGACCGAGGGCCGCATGTCCGCCTACATCCTGACGGCGGTGCCGGCGCTGCTGTTCGCCGCCATCATGGTGCTGATGCCGCGGTTCTATCGCGAGGTGTGGGGCGAAGCGAAGACCTGGTACCTGCTGGGCGGCTCGATAACCTGGCTGATGCTGGGCAACGCCATCATGTTCAAGATGTCGAACTTCCGGTTCTGACATGCAGCGCGTGATCGAATTCCTCGCCTCGCTCGCGCCGACCTCGCTGATGCCGGTGGCAGTGCTGCTGCTCCTGCTCGGCGGCAGCGCGGTGGCCTGGCCGCTGGTCGTTGCCAAGGGCGACCGCAACGAGGTCAAGCGCCGGCTGAAGGTCGAGGAGGCGAGCAAACCCGTCGAACAGGCCGAACCGGCGCCGCGCAAGAATTCCAACGCGGTGCGCGAGAAGGCGGTAAAGCGGGCGCAGGAATTCTACGCCAAGAGCGACCCGGAAAATGTCGCGCGGCTGCGCATGAAGCTCATCCAGGCCGGCTACATGGAACCGCGCGCGATCGGCACCTTCTTCCTGATCCGCTTCGCGGCCTTCATCGGTCTGGCTCTCGGCGCCTTCCTGGTCAACCACTGGATGGCCAGCGCCGATTCGACCATGACCAGCCGCTGGAGCTTCGTCATCCTTTCGGGCGCCGCCGGCTACTTCCTGCCCGGCCTGGTGCTGAGCCAGAAGGTGCGCGAGAAGATGCGCGAATACCGCAATGGCTTTCCCGACTTCATGGACCTGATGATCGTCTGCTCCGATGCCGGCATGAGCATGGAGGCCGGCATCGAGCGCGTCTCTAAGGAGCTCGCCAAGACCTATCCGGCACTCAGCCAGAACCTGCAGCTGGTTTCGCTGGAGCTGAGGGCTGGCCGCAGCCTCGACGACGCGTTGAAGGCGCTCGCCGATCGCTTGAGCCTCGACGAGGTGCGCTCCTTCGCAACGCTGCTGCAGCAGTCGAAGGAGTTGGGCACCAGCCTGTCGGGCGCGCTGCGCGTCTTCTCCGACGAAATGCGCCACAAGCGCATGTCGCTCGCCGAGGAAAAGGCGCATGCCTTGCCGGCCAAGATGTCGGTGCCGGTGACGGTGTGCATCCTGCCCGTGGTGCTGATGATCGCCATCATTCCCATCATCGTCAAAATGACGGCGCACTAAGGTTTACGCTCCGCGCCGGTTCTCGGAATCCGCCTAGTTTGGTCGCTTCGCGCCCGTCTCCGACTCCGGCTCGGCCTGACCTGAGTCTCAACAGACCTTGGGTCGAATTGGACCTTTGTTCGAAACCAATTCTTAGGCGCGTTTCGGCACCGAAGGTTAATCGCCCTCTTGTAGAGTGCTTCCTGAAGAACGACCCGGCAAATCGGGCGATGGGGCAGGGGCATGCGTCACAGACTTCCCACGGCAGCGGCCGCACTGGCAGCCGTCTTGATGATCACCGGTTGCACGACCAACAACGCCGTCGACACGACCAAGACGACCGCGATCCAGCCGACGTCCAAGGACGTCAGCGCGTCGGACCTGGCGGAAGGCAAGGCGCAGTTCCGCGAAGCGAATTACGGCCTTGCCGAAAAGCATTTCCGCAAGGCGGTCGAGCTCAAGGCCGACAATGCCGAGGCGTGGATGGGGCTCGCCGCTTCCTATGACGAGCTCGGCCGTTTCGACTTCGCCGACCGCGCCTACGACCAGCTCCTGAAGGTCGCCGGGCGCAAGCCGCAGATCGTCAACAATATGGGCTATTCGCAGCTGCTGCGCGGCAACAAGAAGAAGGCCAGGGTCCTGCTGCTCGAGGCCAAGGCCCACATGGCCGACCAGACCGTCGTCGACGCCAATCTGGCACTGCTGAACAAGAGCTAGAGGCCTTACCAGGCTGGACTGGGTCGTTCCGCTCGAATTCACCGGCTATTCGCCGGTTGGTTTCGCGCTGGCGGACGGCCCGCCTCGTCCGCTGGCTTGTCCGATTCACAACATCGGCGTGCGTCCTCCTTGGGAGGGATCGACACGGGGTCGCAACAGAACTGTTCCAATATAAACCATAACGTTCCTAGTCTTCATATCTGCCATGCCAAGTAGTGGACGCTTTGTAAACCTTGTCTGAAAGTAGGGTCGAAAGGTTAGCGGAAAACGGTGTCGGCGGGCCGCCGTTAACCTAGAATGGGGGTGCAACCGACGACTCCCAAGAGGCTGCGCTCAAGAATGTTGGATTTTAGTTCGCTCCTGCTCGCCGCGGCGCTGTCGGGCACGTGCCTAAGCATAACCATGCTGGCGATCTGGTTCACCGCTCCGCGGGCGCGCTTCGTGCTGACGGTGGCGTGCGGCATCCTCGTGCTCGTTGCGCATGTCGTGCTGTTCTGGCAGTACACCAAAGAGCCCAACCCCTGGCTCTGCCAGGCGGTGCTGGCGCTGCTCAGCCTCGGCTTCCTCATCATCTGCCTGTCGGCCATGCAATATCTGGGTGTCGGCAACCAGGGCAGCGTCGTTGTGCCGACGGTGACGGCCATGGCCGTCTGCGCGCTCGTGACCTATCTCGGCTTTGACGGTGTCGGCTTCATCATCACCTATACGACCGTCACGGCGCTGCTCGCCGTGATCGGGGTGATGTTCTGGACCAAGGGCGGTCACGATCGTCGGATCCTGCTGGTCGTCTCGTTTCTCAGCGGTACCTGTGCGGTGTCCTTCGCGCTATGCGGCGCGATGCTGGCGATCCATGGACAATGGGTGCTCGGCGTGGCGCCCGATAACTGGGCGGAGCGGCTGAATACCGTCGTGGCGGTCGCCTGCATGACCGGTCTCGGCGCGCTGACGCTTTCGCTGCATCATCTGCAGGCGCAGATCGAATTGAAGGCCGAGACGCTGACCGATCCGCTGACAGGGCTGATGAACCGGCGGGCGCTGAACTCGCTCTACGGCGAGCGTGCCTTCGGTCCGTTCATGGCGGTCGTCATGTTCGACCTCGACCATTTCAAGAGGACGAACGACCTGTTCGGCCATCCGGTTGGCGACAAGGTCTTGTGCCGCTTCGCCGCGATCATCAGGAAGTACGGCAGGAACGGCGTCGATGCCTTCCGCCTGGGCGGCGAGGAGTTCGCGCTGGTCATCTCGCGCATGACGGAAGAGAAAGCTTACGATCTTGCCAGCAAGATCGGCGTCGCCTTCGGCGCCGAGGTCGTGCCGACGCCGCGCGGTCCGTTGCGAAGCACCGTCAGTGGCGGCATCGGCTTTGGCGCGGCCGGCGGCAGCAGCCTGGACGAAGTGCTGGCCGAGGCGGACAAGGCGCTCTATGCCGCCAAGCACGCCGGACGGAACCGCGTGCTCGTCCTCGACAAGGAGAGCAAGGCCGGCGGGCCGGCCCTGCGTTCCGCCTGATTGCCGGCCAGGCTACTCGGCGGCGCCCAGATATTCCGACAGCGGCGGGCAGGAGCAGACGAGGTTGCGGTCGCCGGCGACATTGTCGATGCGCGATACCGGCGGCCAGTATTTGGCCGACGTGTCGGCATCGCCGGCGGGATAGGCCGCCTCCAGCCGCGAATAGGGATGCGACCACTCGCCGGCCAGCGCCTCCGCCGCGGTGTGCGGCGCGTTGACCAGCGGGTTGTCGTTGAGCGGCCACTCGCCCTTCGCCACCTTGGCCGCCTCGCCGGCGATGGCAATCATCGCCTCGCAGAAGCGGTCGAGCTCGCGCTTGGGCTCGGACTCGGTCGGCTCCACCATCAGCGTGCCGGCGACCGGGAACGACATGGTCGGCGCGTGGAAGCCGTAGTCGATCAGGCGCTTGGCGATGTCATCGACGCTGATGCCGGCGCTCTCCTTGAGCACGCGGGTGTCGAGGATGCACTCGTGGGCGATGCGATCGTGCCTGCCCTTGTAGAGGAGCGGGAAGTGCGGCGCGAGCCGTGTCGCCACATAGTTGGCCGAGATGATGGCGGTCTCGGTAGCCTGCTTCAGTCCGGAAGCGCCCATCATGCGGATGTACATCCAGGTGATCGGCAGGATGGACGCGCTGCCGAAGGGTGCTGCCGCCACCGCATGCGCAGAGCCTTCAGTGACATGACCCGGCAGATAGGGTTTCAGGTGGGCCTTGACGCCGATCGGGCCGACGCCGGGGCCGCCTCCGCCATGCGGGATGCAGAAGGTCTTGTGCAGGTTCATATGGCAGACGTCGGCGCCGATGTCGGCGGGACGGGCAAGGGCGACCAGGGCGTTGAGGTTGGCGCCATCGAAATAGACCTGGCCGCCATGTTCGTGGATGAGGGCGCAGAGGTGGCGCGCGCCTTCCTCGTAAACGCCATGCGTCGAGGGATAGGTGAACATCAGCGCCGCGAGATTTTTGGAATGCTCGTTGGCCTTGGCCCTCATATCGTCCATGTCGATATTGCCGTCCTCCAGGCAGCGCACGACGACGACGCTCATTCCCGCCATAGCCGCGCTTGCCGGATTGGTGCCATGCGCGGAGGAGGGGATCAGGCATACGGTGCGATGGCTTTCGCCGCGCGAGCGGTGATAGGCGCGGATGGCGAGCAGCCCGGCATATTCGCCCTGGCTGCCGGCATTGGGCTGCAGGCTGACCGCGTCGAAGCCGGTGATCTCCGACAGCCAGCCCTCCAGTTCGCCGACCATGGCGCGATACCCCGCCGAATGGCTGGCAGGCGCGAAGGGATGCAGGTTGGCGACGCTAGGCCAGCTGACCGGCATCATTTCGGCCGCAGCGTTGAGCTTCATGGTGCAGGATCCCAGCGGGATCATGGCGCGGTCGAGCGCAAGGTCTTTGTCGGCCAGCCGGCGCAGGAAGCGCATCATGTCGGTCTCGGAGTGGTTCTCGTGGAAGACCGGCTGGGTCAAAAACTCCTTGCCGCGCGGTTTTCCCGGTACGGTGCGATCGGCCGCTGCGGCGGCCTTGGCGGCGAACAGCGCGGCGATCGCCTCGAGGTCGGCCTCGGTCGAGGTTTCGTCGAAGGCGACGCCGACATGGTCGGCGTCGATGACGCGCAGCAGCCGGCCGATCTTCTCGGCGGCGGCGGCGATCGATTTCGCCTTGCCCTTCACTTCGACCGTCACCGTGTCGAAGTGGCTGGCGCCGAGCACGGAAACGCCCGATGCGGTTAGGCCGGCGGCCAGGCGGCTGGCGAGCCCATGGATGCGCTCGGCGATCGCCTGCAGGCCGGCGGGACCATGCCAGATCGCATAGGCGGTCGCCATGTTGGCGAGCAGCGCCTGGGCGGTGCAGATGTTGGAGGTCGCCTTGTCGCGGCGGATGTGCTGCTCGCGCGTCTGCAGCGCCAGCCGGTAACCGGGACGCCCCTTGCTGTCGGTCGACTGGCCGACGAGGCGGCCAGGCATCAGCCGGGTCAACTTGTCGGAAACGGCGCAATAGGCGGCATGCGGGCCGCCAAAACCCATCGGCACGCCGAAGCGCTGCATCGGGCCAACGGCGATGTCGGCGCCGAGCTTGGCTGGCGTGTCGGTCAGCGTCAGGCCGAGCGGATCGGCGATGAAGATGACCAGCGCGCCGGTGGCGCGGGCTTTCTCGATCGCCGCCTTGTGGTCGCCGTAGACGCCGAACGTGTCGGGCCAGGAAACGAGAAGAGCGGCGGTGTTGTCGTCGATCGTCTCGCCGTCGACCTCGGTGCCGAGCGGCTCGGCGCGGGTGCGCACGACGTCCAGCGTCTGCGGGTGCGGCGTGCCGGCAAGCGCCACCTTGGTGCGCTTGTCGCGATGATGGCGCAGCGCAATGCCGACGGCTTCGGCGACGGCTGTCGCCTCATCGAGCAGCGAGGCCGACGCCACCGGCAGGCCGGTCAATTCGGTGACCAGGGTCTGGAAGTTGAACAGCATTTCCAGCCGGCCCTGGCTGATCTCGGCCTGGTAGGGCGTGTAGGCGGTGTACCAGGCCGGGTTCTCGAACAGGTTGCGCTGGATGACCGGCGGCACGTGGACGCCGTGATAGCCGGTGCCGATGAAGCTCTTCAGCACCTTGTTCTTCGCCATCGTCGCAGACAATTCGGCCAGCGCCTCGGCTTCGCTGGCCGGCGCGGGCAGGGTCAGCGGCAGGTCGAGGCGGATCGATCTCGGCACGGCCTGGCTGATCAGCGTCTCGACCGACGGAACGCCGATCACGGCCAGCATCGCTCGGACATCGTTGAGGCCGGGGCCGATATGGCGGGCCGAGAAGGGGTATGGTGCTGCGGTCATCGTAACTGTCCTGCTTTTCAGCCGATATGGGCTTTGTAGGCGGCCTCATCCAGCAGGCCTTCGAGCTGGCTTTCGTTGGAAAGCCTCATCTTCCACAGCCAGCCGTCGCCGGTGGCGGCCGAATTGACCAGCGAGGGGTCCGACGAGAGCGAGCTGTTGGCCTCGGTGATCTCGCCGTCGACCGGCGCATAGACGTCGGATGCCGCCTTGACAGACTCGACCACGACGGCGGTGTCGCCCTTGGTCAGCTTGCGGCCGGTTTCCGGCAATTCGACGAAGACGAGATCGCCGAGCTGCTCTTGTGCATAGTCGGTTATGCCGACCGTGGCGACGCCGCCCTCGACACGGAGCCATTCATGGTCTTCGGTGAAATAGGTTTTTGCCATCGGGACTTATCCTTTGCGGTAGCGATGAGGTGTGAAGGGCAAGGGGTTGATATCGATCGGGATTTTCGCCCCGCGCACATCGGCGAACAGTTTTGTTCCGGGCTTGGCCAGTGCTGTGTTGACATAGCCCATGGCAACCGGATGGCCAGCCGAGGGGCCGAAACCGCCCGATGTGACATGGCCGGCCCGATTGCCGTCGGCGTCGAACAGGGCAGCGCCCGCACGCACCGGCTGGCGGCCCTCCGGCTTCAGCCCGACACGTTTCTGCGCCGGGCCGCGCTCCAGGATGGCGCGCAGCGCGTCGGCGCCGATGAAGGAGCCGGTCGCCCGGATGTCCTTGGGGATGGCCCACATCAGGCCGGCGCTGGTCGGGTCGAATTCCTCGGTGATGTCCTGGCCGTGGAGGCAGAGCCCCGCTTCCAGCCGCAGACTGTCGCGAGCTGCAAGGCCGATCCAAGCGACGCGCTCGTCCTTGAGCAATGTCGCGACCAGATCCCGCGCATCCGCTTCCGGCAGACCGATCTCGAAGCCGTCCTCGCCGGTGTAGCCGGAACGGCTCATGAACCAGTTTTGGCGCGGCTCGATGCCGTGCATGAACAGCAGCGAGCCGGTCTCGATGCCGGCGCGGGCGAGGGCGGCCCAGGCCTCGGGACCCTGGATGGCGAGGAAGACGCGGTCGAGCGCATCCACCTTTGCCTCGAAATCCCCGGCCAGTGCCCGCAGATGCTTCTCGTCGACGGCTGCGTTGCCGGCATTGGCGACGACCATGAAGCGGTCGTCGCCAAGCCTGGTGATGATGAGGTCGTCGATGATGCCGGCGGCCTCGTTGAGGAAGAAGGTGTATTTCGACTGGGAAATCTCAAGCGCGCCGGCATCGAGCGGGCAGGCGCGGTTGAGCAGGGCAATCGCGCCCGGGCCGCTAACCAGGAACAGCTTCATGTGCGAAATGTCGAACAGGCCGGCATGCTCGCGGGTGTGAAGGTGCTCCTTCATCACCCCGGCAGGATAGGTGAGCGGCATCGACCAGCCGGCGAACGCACCAAAGCGCGCGCCAGCAGCCGTATGCAGATCTTCGAGGGGTAGGTGTTTGGTTTCGTCGCCCGTCATGTCATCTCCAGAGTCGCACGCAATCGGCCGCTGATGGCGACCAGTCCGTGCCCCTCTGTCTGAAGCCTGAGAGACTCGCGCCCCGTAACTCTGTCGGCAGCGCTTACACCTTCGGCGCGGGGCACGAGCCCCGACTTTCCAGAGTGTCTTTCCCGTCTACGGTTCTTTTGCCTGAGAGATTTCGGGCGATTTCCCCTTCGGCGGCAGCTCTCGCTGCTCTCTCCCGCAAACAGGTAGGACTCAGGGTTGAGCCCTCGACTCCTCATCCATAGCCCGTCAACGACACCTTGTCACCTGCCTGCGACATCTTGCTGACAAGTCTTCGCTAACCACGCGGTTTGCCGGTTTTTCAAGACACTGCTGGTATGTTGGTCGAAACGACCTTTGGGTCCGGCTAAGGCCGGCGGCGACGGGGACAAAAATGGGCGAACTGATCATGAGCGCTCCGGTGGCGGGGCTGACCTCCAAGAACCGAATCACGGCCGAAGACGTGGTGATGCTGCGCCGCGAAGTATTTGGTGACGGCGTGGTAAGCCGTGGCGAGGCCGAGGCGCTGTTCGCGCTCGACCAGACGGCGCGCGACAAATGCCAGGAATGGCCGGCGTTCTTCGTCGAGGCGGTCACCGATTACATCGTCCACCAGGAAAAGCCGACGGGCTATATCTCCGAGGACAATGCCGACTGGCTGATCCGGACGATCTCGCGCGACGGCATGGTCGACAGCCTGACCGAGCTCGAGCTCCTGGTGCATGTGCTGGAGAAAGCCAAATCGTCGCCCAGCCGGCTTTCCGCCTATGCGCTGGAGCAGGTCTCGCATGCGGTGGTCGACGGCAAGGGGCCGCTGATGCTGGGCGGCCAACTGGTTCCGGGATTGGTGGCCAAGGCCGAAGTCGACCTGTTGCGCCGCATCCTCTACGCCTACGGCGGCGACGGCAATATCGCGATAACCCGCGCCGAGGCAGACGTGCTGTTCAGGATCAACGAGAGCACGGCGGTGGCCAGCAACGATCCGTCCTGGAACGAACTGTTCGTGAAGGCGATCGCCAACTTCGTCATGTGCTCGGCCGGCTACGAAGCGCCGACGCGGGATGTGGCGCTGCGCCAGGAGAACTTCCTCGATGCGGGCGAGCCGAACATCGGCGGCTTCTTCGGCCGCATGGTTTCCGGCGGGCTTGCCGGCATCATGGAGGCCTACCGCTCGCCCGACGATATCGAGGCCGATTGGGAAGCCAGGAACCGGGCCGTCGAGGCAATGGCCCGCCGCGCCGAGACGGTCGACGCCGGCGAAGCGAAGTGGCTGGCGGAGCGGATCGGCCCGAACCGGCCGCTCAGCGAGAACGAGCGCGCGCTGCTGACGCTGATCAAGCACGCCTCGCCGGAAATCCATCCGGCACTGAAGCCGCTGCTGGATAAGGTCGCCTAGGCGGCGACCGTCCTGCAGAGAATGATGTTGGAATGGCCTTCGGGCCACCCGGCGAATTCGCCCATACGCTCGAAGCCCGCCCTCTCGTAGAGACCCGGTGCCTGGAAGTCGTGCGTTGCGACCCAGATGCGTCGAACTCCTCTCGCGGAAGCCTCGGCTACGAAGGCATCGAGCAGCTTACTGCCATGGCCAAGACCTCGACAGGCCTCGTCGACCCACATCAGCTTTAGTTCGGCGATCCCCGCCCAGGAATGGCCCGCAGCGATGCCAATCGGGCGTCCGGCTGTGTCCCGCAGCAGAAAGACTAGGCCGCGATCATCGTCGCGGCCTGTCAGACGCCGGTTGTCGCCGTCGAGACGTTCCTCAATGGCGTTGAGCTCGGTCGGCGCAAGATCGTGCTCAGCCCGCAGGCGAGGAAAATCAAATGCCGCCGTACCAGTCGTAGCCATTGTCTTCCCAGTAGCCGCCGCGGCCGCCGCCGATCGCGGCGAAGCTGTCGACCAGTTCGATCTTGTAGAGATACTTCGGCATCTTGTAGCCAAGCTGGCGCTCGACGCGTACGCGCAGCGGCGCGCCGTTCTCGACCGGCAGCGGCTTGCCGTTGACGCCGTAGGCGAGGATCGTCTGCGGGTGGCGGGCATCGATCAGGTCGATGGTGCCGTAATATTTGACGTCGCCCGAGAGGCTGCGGTCGATCGTGTCGAGGCAGTGGAACATCACATACCGGGCCTGGGGTTTCACCACCGCCTGGTCGAGAACTAGGGACAGCGGCGTGCCGGTCCATTTGGCGATGCAGCTCCAGCCCTCGACGCAGTCGTGGCGAGTGATCTGGGTGCGGCTCGGCATATTCTGCAGCTGCTCGCGGGTCAGCGACAGCGGTTTCTCGACAAGGCCGGAGACCTCGAGGCGCCAGTCGGCGAAGTTGTTGGCAAGCAGGCCCTTATAGGTGTCGTCGTCGGGGGCGGTGACGCCGTTCGGCCGCTGCGGCTGGCGGATATCGGCCTCGGTGAACTCCTGCGCCAGCGCGTCGCGGCCGGCGAGCAGGCGCTGGGCCCGGTATGTCAGGCCATTGGCATTCTCGAGGAAGCTGCGCAGACCGCCGCCGATGCCGAGCCCGCCGTCGAAGGCATCGCAGCCCGACAGCGCGATGCCGGACAGGCCGAGACTGGCGGAGGTGAGGAATTTCCTGCGGTTGATTTGAAACTTGGCCATATCAGGCGCTCCTCTCGGACGAGCTGTCGTCATGCGCCGGCGGGTCGGTGCGGTACCAGCCGGTGATGATCGAGCGCAATTCGTTGATCGGGCCGGCGGCGAGGATCATCAGCATGTGGATGATGAAGAAGCCGACGAGCAGCACCATGACAGTGAAGTGGATGGTGCGCGCCGTCTGCCGGCCGCCGAGCACATCATTTAGCCAGGGCAGCACCGAATTCATGCTCGGCGACATGGCGAGGCCGGTGATGATCATTAGCGGCAACAGCACGAACAGCACGCCGCCATAAGCCATTTTCTGCAGCGTGTTGTATTCGCGCGTGTGATGGAACTTCAGCTTCGCGTGGTCGACGATGTCCCGCGGCAATCGCCGGAGATCGTCGAGGCGCGGGGCGAGATCGCGCCTGACATGGCCGTTGATCAGGCCGGCGACCAGCCAGACGAGCAAGGTGGCGGAGAGCACCCAGGCGAAGAAGAAATGAACGACGCGGGCGGTGCCGAGATCATAGTAGGAGGGGATCGTCGCCCAGGACGGGAAAGCGCGGGGCGACTCCTGTCCGGGCGGTCCGGACCAGCCGAGCACGCCGGTCGTGTCGAAGTGTTTGCCGAAGATTTCGGTGTAGCCGCGCGGACCCTGGTCGGTGTTTTCGGCGCCGATGGCGAAGATGGTGTTGTTGTAGCCGAAGCCGGATTCCTTGCCGATATAAAGCTGGGGGCGGGCGTTGAATATCTGCAGGCCGGAAAGCAGCATGAAGAACAGCGCGATCGCCCAGAGCCAGTGGGTCAGTCGCGTCCAGCGGGACTGGCGGTAGATCAGCGTCGCGTCCTTCGATGCGGCTTGCGCATCGGCGGCGGGCTCGCTCCTGGCAACGGTTTCCATCGTCCTTCGTTCTCCCGGCCTTGTAGCTCTTCGTTCTCCTCCCAATACGTCGCCAGCCAAAGCGATGTTTCATCCGATCACGGATTTATTACGGGCAAGCGGTCAAGGACTGCTCAGGCTGACGGCGAGATTCACCGCCGCCGCGACGATCACCGTGTTGAAGAAGAACGACAGGATCGAATGGATGAGCACCACCTGGCGCATGTGCGAGGTGGTGATGGCGGTGTCGGCGGTCTGCGCGGTCATGCCGATGACGGTCGCAAAATAGAGGAAATCCCAGCCCTCGGGACGCTTGTCGCCGGGGAAATCCAGACCACCGACCGGAACCTTCTTCTTGGTGGCGACGTCGATCTCTTCGCCGTTCATCCAGTAGACATGCGCGTAGTGGAGCGAGGCCATGGCGTGGATCGTGAACCAGCCGAGCGGAATCGACAGGATGGCGAAGCTGAGCTCGAATGGATGCGCGGCCTCCTTCTGGTTGATCAGATGGAACAGCGAAACGGTGGCGACGCCGACGATGAAAAGGGTAACCGCAAAGATACCAAGTACCGGGAGATCGGTAGCGCGCGCGTTCTTGCTGAGATAGCGGCCGGTAAGCCTCGGCATCAAGGCGAGGACGAGAATGATGTAGGTGGCAAAAAAGACATTCGCGCCGATCGAATAGGCGAGCGGCACGCGCAGCAGCGAGGCCAGCAACAAAGCGACAATGCCAATGGCCGCCGACAAAGCGAACTGGATATGCGGATGCATCGGCGTTTTGACGGATGTGTCGTCGTCACCCATGGCCCGGCCTCCAGATCAGTCCGGTGTGGCGGATTTCAGCGCCCGCCGCAAGATGCGGTCGAGTTCGCCAAGAAAGCGCGAGCGGTCCTGCGGCGTGAACCCGGCATTGTAGCCTTTGCTTTCACCAGTCTCGCGCAGATGCTGCTTGAGGTCGCGCATCGCCACCGCCATGCCGATGGTTTCAGGCGTGAAGGGACGGCCGGTCGGGCCCAACACATGCGCGCCGAGCGCCACGGTGCGCGCGGCAAGCGGGATGTCGGCCGTCACCACGATGTCGTTGGACAGTGCATTCTCCACGATCCAATCGTCGGCGGCATCGGCGCTCTTGGATACAACGACGTTGCGGATCATCGGATCGCGCGATGGGCGCAGGCCGCCATTGGAGACATAGGTGACCATGACGCCGTGGCGCTCCGCCACCTTCTCGACCTCCGCCTTGACCGGGCAGGCGTCGGCATCGACGTAGATGATGGGTGCGGGCATCGTCCCTCCAAAACGAACATGGGGCCGGTTTTGACCGGCCCCATGGCAGAAATTCTCGAACTTGTCAGGCCGGCAAGGCGCCGGACTTCTTGGCCGTCCAGGTGGCGATGTAGTCCATCAGGCCGGGGTTGAGGCAGTCATAGGGTTCGAGCCCGATCGACTTCAGCTGGGCGCGGATACCGTCCATGCGTTTCGGATCGACACCGGATTCGATGATCGAGGAGACGAAGGCGGTGAAGCCCGGAGGCGACCAGCCGTCCTCCTCGAAACGCTCGGGATGGATGAAGCTCAGGCCCTTGAACGGATGGTCGCGCTCGACCGGTCCGTGCATGTGGACGCCGCAGCCGGTGCAGGCATGGCGCTGGATCAGCGCGCTCGGATCGACCACTTTCAGCTTGTCGCCATTCTCCACGACGGTGACGTCGCCGGTGCCGGCAACGGCCACGACGGAGAAGATCGCGCCCTCGGGCTTCCAGCATTTGGTGCAGCCGCAGGCGTGGTTGTGGGCGATCTGGCCCTTGACCTTCACCTTCACCGGCTTGCTGGTGCAGGCGCAGACCAGCGTGCCGCCGGAGAAGCTCGCGCTTTCCTTGGGCAGGCCATTGTCGATTCTAGGATGCAGTTTTTCCGGCATTCCATTCCTCCCATGTTTCACCACAGAGGTCGCTGGCCGGTAGGCCGGCGGCGTGCGGCTTCCTCAGTAAACCACGACACTGCGGATCGACTTGCCCTCATGCATGAGGTCGAAGCCCTTGTTGATGTCCTCCAGCTTCAGCGTATGGGTGATCATCGGATCGATCTGGATCTTGCCCTCCATGTACCAGTCGACGATCCGCGGCACGTCGGTGCGGCCGCGCGCGCCGCCGAAGGCGGTGCCCATCCAGGTGCGGCCGGTGACCAGCTGGAACGGACGTGTCGAAATCTCCTGGCCGGCGCCGGCGACGCCGATGATGACCGATTTGCCCCAGCCACGATGCGAGGCCTCGAGCGCCTGGCGCATCACCTTGGTGCTGCCGGTGCAGTCGAAGGTGTAGTCGGCGCCGCCGATCTGGTCGGCGCCGCGCTTGGTCATGTTGACCAGATAAGGCACGATGTCGCCGTCGATCTCCTTCGGATTGACGAAATGCGTCATGCCGAACCGCTCGCCCCACGGCTTCTTGTCGTTGTTCAGATCGACGCCGATGATCATGTCGGCGCCGGCAAGCTTCAGGCCCTGGATGACGTTGAGGCCGATGCCGCCGAGGCCGAAGACCACGGCGGTGGCGCCTTGCTCGACCTTGGCGGTGTTGATCACCGCGCCGATGCCGGTGGTGACGCCGCAGCCGATGTAGCAGATCTTGTCGAACGGAGCGTCGGGATTGACCTTGGCCAGCGCGATCTCGGGCAGCACGGTGAAGTTGGAGAAAGTCGAGCAGCCCATATAGTGGAACAGCTTGTCCTTGCCGATCGAGAAGCGTGACGAGCCGTCCGGCATCAGGCCTTGCCCCTGCGTGGCGCGGATCGCGGTGCAGAGGTTGGTCTTGCGCGAGAGGCAGGACGGGCATTGGCGGCATTCGGGCGTGTAGAGCGGGATGACGTGGTCGCCCTTCTTGACCGAGGTCACGCCCCTGCCGACGTCGACGACGATGCCGGCGCCTTCATGGCCGAGGATCGCCGGAAACAGGCCTTCCGGATCGGCGCCCGACAGCGTGAACTCGTCGGTGTGGCAGATGCCGGTCGCCTTGATCTCGACCAGCACCTCGCCGTCGCGCGGCCCTTCGAGGTCGACCTCCATGATCTCCAGCGGCTTTCCGGCGGCGACAGCAACAGCGGCGCGCGTTTTCATGAGGCAGTTCCTCCCAAGGCAATAGACAAACTCTGATGTGGCCGGCTTGTTGAGCCTGCCCGGCGAAGCGAAATGCCCGCCAGCCCTCCGCAATGAGCCACGCGCCACTCTACAGAGTTCGGCGACGGCGGCCAACTTCCTTGCGACGTTTTTCGGCGCGGTATTCGCAATCCGGGCAGGGCGGATGCTCGTCGCCCGGCCACTTGAGCCATGGCGGGATTGTCCATAGAACTGGTTTCTCGCCGGAGGAACGACGCCCGAATGTTCAAGAAGATCCTGATCGCCAATCGCGGCGAGATCGCCTGCCGTGTGATCAAGACGGCGCGCAAGATGGGGATTGCCACCGTCGCGGTCTATTCGGACGCCGATCGCGACGCCGTGCATGTCGAGATGGCTGACGAAGCCGTGCATATCGGGCCTTCGCCCGCGGCGCAAAGCTATCTGCTCGCCGACAAGATCCTTGCCGCCTGCAAGCAGACCGGAGCGGAGGCCGTGCATCCCGGCTATGGCTTTCTTTCCGAACGCGCCGCCTTCTGCGAGGCGCTGGAGAAGGAAGGCATCGTCTTCATCGGCCCGAAGCCCAAGGCGATCAGGGCGATGGGCGACAAGATCGAATCGAAGAAATTCGCCAACGAGGCGAAAGTGTCGACAGTGCCCGGCTGGCTGGGCGTCATCGAGAACGCCGACCATGCCGAAAGAATAGCCGGCGAGATCGGCTATCCGGTGATGATCAAGGCCTCGGCCGGCGGCGGCGGCAAGGGCATGCGCATCGCCTGGGGCGAGGCGGAAGTGCGCGACGGCTTCGATCGGGCGCGCTCGGAAGCGAAAAGCTCGTTCGGCGACGACCGAGTCTTCATCGAGAAGTTCGTGGTCGATCCGCGCCATATCGAGATCCAGGTATTGGCCGACGCGCATGGCACTGCGCTCTATCTCGGCGAGCGCGAATGCTCGATCCAGCGGCGCAACCAGAAGGTGGTCGAGGAGGCGCCGTCGCCATTCCTCGACGCCACGACCCGAAAGGCGATGGGCGAGCAGGCGGTGGCGCTGGCCAGGGCCGTCGGCTACCAGAGCGCCGGCACGGTGGAATTCATCGTCGACAGCGAAAAGAACTTCTATTTCCTTGAAATGAATACGCGATTGCAGGTCGAGCACCCGGTGACCGAGCTCGTCACCGGCATCGATCTGGTCGAGCAGATGATCCGTGTCGCCGCTGGCGAGAAGCTCGCCATCAAGCAGAGCGACGTGAAACTGAACGGCTGGGCGGTGGAAAGCCGCCTCTATGCCGAGGATCCGTACCGCAATTTCCTGCCCTCGATCGGCCGGCTGACGCGCTATCGGCCGCCGGAGGAGGGGACGTTCGGCGATGTGGTCATCCGCAACGATACCGGGGTCACCGAAGGCTCCGAGATTTCGATGTTCTACGATCCGATGGTGGCCAAGCTTTGCACCTGGGCGCCGACCAGGCTCGAGGCGATCGACGCCATGTCGGAGGCGCTCGACAGTTTCGTCGTCGATGGCATCGAGCACAACATTCCGTTCCTGGCGGCGCTGATGCAGCATCCGCGCTGGCGGGAGGGGCGACTGTCGACCGGCTTCATCGCCGAGGAATATCCGCACGGATTCGCGCCGATCGCGCCGGACGCCGAAGAAAAGGCGGTGCTGGCGGCGGTCGCAACGGCGATGGAACTGCTGCGCCGCGACCGGCTCGACCGGCTGAGCGGACGGCTGGCGCCGCATTCGGGCATCCTCAAGCGGGACTGGGTGGTCAAGATCGGCGCCGACTACCTTTCGGCCGCTGTTCTCGAAGGCATGGTCTCGATCCCCATGGAAGTCGATCTGTCGATCGATGGCGGCAAGCCGCTGACGGTGGCGTCCGACTGGCGGCCGGGCGATCTCATCTGGCGCGGCACGGTCGGGAGCAACACGGTCGCGGCACAGGTGCGCCCGGCGCTGAACGGCTTGCGCATCGCCTGGAAAGGCATGTCGGTGACGGCCCAGGCCATGCTGCCGCGCACCGCCGAGCTCGAAAGGTTGATGCCGGAAAAGCTGCCGCCGGATACGTCGAAGATGCTGCTTTGCCCGATGCCGGGCCTCGTCGTATCGATCGCCGTCGCCGAGGGACAGGAAGTCAAGGCCGGCGAGACGCTGGCCGTGGTCGAGGCGATGAAGATGGAGAACGTGCTGCGCGCCGAACGCGACCTCACCGTGTCCAGGCTCAACGCAAAACCGGGCGACAGTCTCACCGTCGATGCGGTGATCATGGAATTCGCCTGACCTGTGCACAGGAGATCGCTGGACTCGCATCCCGCGCTCCCGGACAATACATCTGCACTGATTGTTGAGTCCTTTCGAGCGACGCGAGCCCCATGGCGGATGAACGACTTCCACGCGACCCGTTGCTGCGCGAAGCAGCGGTAAAGGAAGCGCGTCCGGAAACGCCGGCGCGGCCGTTCATCCATCTGCGCGTGCACTCTGCCTATTCGCTGCTCGAAGGCGCCTTGCAGCTCGGCGCCATCGTCGGCCATGCGGTCAAGGACGAGTGCCCGGCGATCGCCGTCACCGACACCAACAATCTGTTCGGGGCGCTGGAATTCGCGCAGAAGGCGGTGAAGGACGGCATCCAGCCGATCCTCGGCTGCCAGATCGATCTCGCCTTTTCCGGCGAGGCGGGCGATGGCCAGCGCGACCGCCGCCGCCAGGGGCCGGAGATGCACGCCGTCGTGCTGATCGCCGCCACCGAGGCCGGCTACGCCAATCTGGTCAGGCTGATCAGCCGGGTCTATCTGGAAACGCCGCCCGGCGAGCCGGTGCACCTGACCAGCGCGATGCTCGAGGGACAATCCGACGGCTTGATCTGCCTGACCGGCGGTCCGCGCGGTCCGATCGGCCGCGCCTTGAAGGAGGACCGCCGCGACCTCGCCGAGCAGCGGCTGCTGACGCTGAAGGCGATGTTCGGCGATCGGCTCTACGTCGAGCTGGAGCGGGTCCAGGGCTACGACCGCATGATCGAGAAATCGACGGTCGACCTTGCCTACAGCCACGATCTGCCACTAGTCGCCACCAACGAGGCGTTCTTTTCCAGGCGCGACGACTATGAGGCGCATGACGCGCTGGTCGCCATCGCCGAGGGTTCGGTGGTCGCCGCCGACAATCGCCGGCGGCTCTCGCCGGACAATTTCCTGCGCAGCCAGGCGGAGATGGCGAAGCTGTTCTGCGACCTGCCGGAAGCAATCGACAACACGGTCGAGATCGCGCTGCGCTGTTCCTACTATCCGAAGAACCGCAGCCCGATCCTGCCGCGCTTCACCGGCGGCGATATCGCCGACAAGGATGCGGCGGAGAAGGCGGAGGCGGCCGAGCTCGCCCGCCAGGCGCGCGAGGGGCTGGAGGCGCGGCTGGCCGCGCACGGTCCGACGCCGGGCTATACGGTCGAGCAATATCGCGAGCGGCTCGATTTCGAGCTCGGCATCATCGAGAAGATGAAATTCCCGGGCTACTTCCTGATCGTTGCCGACTTCATCAAATGGGCGAAGTCGCAAGGCATTCCGGTCGGGCCGGGACGCGGTTCGGGCGCCGGTTCGCTGGTCGCCTATTCGACGACCATCACCGATATCGACCCGCTGCGCTTCTCGCTGCTGTTCGAGCGCTTCCTCAATCCCGATCGCGTCTCGATGCCTGACTTCGACATCGACTTCTGCCAGGACCGGCGCGAGGAGGTGATCCGCTACGTCCAGCAGAAATACGGCCGCGACCAGGTCGGGCAGATCATCACCTTCGGTACGCTGCAGGCGCGCGCGGTGCTGCGCGACGTCGGCCGCGTGCTGCAGATGCCTTATGGCCAGGTCGACAAGCTCTCCAAGATGGTGCCGCAGAATCCGGCTAATCCGGTCAAGCTGGCGGACGCCATCGCCAACGAGCCGCGCTTCGCCGAGGAGGCGGAGAAGGAGCCGATCGTCCAGACGCTTCTCGATACGGCGCAGAAGCTCGAAGGCCTTTATCGCCATGCCTCGACGCATGCCGCCGGCATCGTCATCGGCGACCGGCCTTTGTCGGAACTGGTGCCGATGTACCGCGATCCGCGCTCGGACATGCCGGTCACCCAGTTCAACATGAAATATGTCGAGCAGGCCGGGCTGGTGAAGTTCGACTTCCTCGGCCTGAAGACGCTGACCGTGCTGGAAACGGCGGTGAAGCTGATCCGCCGTCGCGGCATCGACATCGATCTCGCAACGATCCCGCTCGACGATCCCGATACCTACGCCATGCTGTCGCGCGGCGAGGTGGTCGGCGTGTTCCAGGTGGAAAGCGCCGGCATGCGCAAGGCGCTGATCGGCATGCGGCCGGACTGCATCGAGGACATCATCGCGCTGGTGGCGCTCTACCGCCCCGGCCCGATGGAGAACATCCCGACCTACAACGCCCGCAAGCATGGCGAGGAGGAGATGGCCTCGATCCATCCCAAGATCGACCATCTGGTGAAGGAGACGCAGGGCGTCATCGTCTACCAGGAACAGGTGATGCAGATCGCGCAGGAGCTTTCCGGCTATTCGCTCGGCGAAGCCGACCTTCTGCGCCGCGCCATGGGCAAGAAGATCCGCGCCGAGATGGACAAGCAGCGCGAGCGCTTCGTCACGGGCGCGGTCGAGCGCGGCGTCGGCAAGCCGCAGGCCGATTTCATTTTCGACCTTCTGGCGAAGTTCGCCGACTACGGCTTCAACAAGTCGCACGCCGCGGCTTACGCGGTCGTGTCCTATCAGACCGCCTACCTCAAGGCGCACTATCCGGTCGAATTCCTCGCGGCATCGATGACGCTCGACATGGGCAACACCGACAAGCTCGCCGATTTCCGCCAGGATGCGCTGCGGCTCGGCATCGAGGTGGTGGCGCCGTCGGTGATGTCGAGCTTCCGCCCCTTCGAGGTCGGCCAGAACAAGATTTTCTATTCGCTGGCCGCGCTCAAAGGCGTCGGCGACGCGGCGGTCGAGCACATCGTCGCCATGCGCGGCGAAAAACCATTCAAGAGCCTGGCCGACTTCTGCGAAAGGGTCGATCCGAAGATCGTCGGCAAGCGCGTCTTCGAAAGCCTGATCATGGCCGGCGCGCTGGACTGCTTCGGCCATGACCGCGCCGCCATGATGGCCGGCGTCGAGCGGATGATGGGGCTGGCCTCTCTGGCGCAGCAGAATGCCGTCTCCGGCCAGGCCGACATATTCGGCGCCTCGCTCGGCGCCCAGTCGCAGGCGCTCAATTTGCCGGCGACCGAACCGTGGCTGGCGGCCGACCGGCTGCACCGCGAATTCCAGGTGGTCGGCTTCTATCTCTCGGCGCACCCGCTGGACGAGTACAAAGCGGCGCTGCAGAAGATGCGGGTGCAGAACTGGGCGGAGTTCTCGGCCGCCGTCAAGCGAGGTGCCGCCGCCGGGCGACTCGCCGGCACGGTCACCACCAAGCAGGAGCGAAAGACGCGCACCGGCAACAAGATGGGCGTGGTGCAATTTTCCGACACGACGGGGCAATACGAGGCGGTGCTGTTCTCCGAAGGCCTGGCGCAATTTCGCGACATGCTGGAGCCTGGCCGCTCGGTGGTGATCACGGTTTCGGCCGAAGACAGGCCGGAGGGCATCAATCTGCGCATCCAGACGGTGCAGTCGCTGGAGGATGAGGCCAGCCGCATCCAGAAGGCCCTACGCATCTTTGTCAGGGACGATAGGCCATCGTCGATCATTCAGGCCCAGCTCAAGCAGCGCGGCGACAGCCAGGTCAGCATCATCCTTCTCAAGGGAGAAGCGCAGGGCGAGATCGAGATCGATTTGGGTCGTTACCGCGTCTCGCCGCAAATCGCGTCCGCCATGCGCGCGGTGCAGGGCGTGGTGGAAGTGGAACTTATCTAGGAGAAGCGGTACCATCTCCAAGCCTGCGGATGGGGGGAGGCATGGACCCGCGAACAGCCGCTTTCGAAGTGATACGCATGGTCAATGAGTACCGGGTGTCGCAAGCGATCTCGGTCGCGGCGATGCTCGGCATCGCCGACCACATCAAGGATGGCAAGCGCTCGGCCGTCGATCTCGCGAGCCTGACCGGCACCCATCCGCGCGCGCTCTACCGCTTGCTGCGCGCGCTCGCGGCGGCCGGCATATTTCACGAGGCGGAAGACGGGCAGTTCTCGCTGACGCCGCTCGGCGGCGCCTTGCGCTCCGACGCCGAGCATTCAGCAGCGCCCTGGGCGGCGTTTGTCGGTCGGCCTTACTATCGGCAGGCGTGGAGCGATTTGCTCTACAGCATCCAGTGCGGCAGGAATGCGTTCCGCCACGCGCATGGCAAGGGCGTCTGGGAATACCGGGCCGAACACCCCGAGGAATCCGGCATTTTCGATCTTGCGATGGCGGCGAACTCGCGCGGCGTCGCGGCGGCGATCCTTGCGGCCTATGATTTCTCGCGCTTCCCGGTCATCATGGATGTCGGCGGCGGGCAAGGTGCGCTGCTCGCCGAAATCCTCGCCGCCAATCCCCGCAGCCGCGGCATTCTGTTCGACCAGCCGCATGTGGTGGCTGCGGCCGGCCGGGTGATGGCCGAGAAAGGCGTGGCCGAACGTTGCGACATCGTAGGTGGTGATTTCCTCGCGGCGCTGCCCTCAGCGGCGGACGCGCTGCTGCTCAAATGGATCCTGCATGACTGGGACGACGAGACCAACATCTCGATCCTGAAAAATTGCCGCAAGGCCATGCGCGCGGACGGGAAGCTGCTGGTGTTCGAGGCCGTGCTCGCGCCGCCCAATGAAGGGGCGACGGCCAAATTCGCCGACCTCAACATGCTGGTCGCGCCCGGCGGCGAGGAGCGCACGGCCGAAGAGTTTCGGTCGCTGCTGGCAAAGGGCGGCTTCGAGGTCGCCGATATCATCGAAGCGGGGCCACGCATCAGCGTTATCGAGGCGAGGCCGGTCTGATGTCGCGGAGGTGGCGCGCAGCGCCGCTATGAAGCGGCGATCTCGGCCGGCTGCGGTGCCTTTTCAGGTTGAGCAGGTTGCCCGTCAGGATCAGCAGTGCGCCGCCGGCGGTGAAGACATCGATCTGCTCGTGGTAGAGCAGCCATCCGATCAACGCCGACAGCGGCACGCGCAGGAAATCCATAGGCGAGATGAGTGTGGCGTCGGCATGGGTAAGGGCGCGGGCCATGCAGAAATGCGACGACATGCCGGTGAAGGCGATCACCACGATCCACGGCCAGAGCTCGAGCGGCGGGTTGCGCCATTCGTAGAGCGCCGGAGCCAGGCCGAGCACGGACTGGATGATGAGCATCCAGAAGATGATGCTGACGACGCTGTCGGTGCGGGTCAGCGACTTGACCAACACCACCGAGGTACCGAAGCAAACCGCTGCGCCCAGTACGATAAGCTCCCCCAGATTCATGGTGCCTAGCCCGGGCCGTACGATGATGACCACGCCGATCAGCCCGAGCACGATCGCCGCCAGCCTTGGCCGCGAAAGCTTTTCGCCAAGGAAGCTGACGGCGAGGATGGCGGTCCAGATCGGTGTCGTGAACTCGATCGAGATCAGCACCGCCAGCGGGATCAGGGTGAGCGCGTAGAGCCAGGCGGCCTGACCGGAATAGTGGACGATGTTGCGGGCAAGATGGGCGAGCGGACGCTCGGTGCGCATCGCCGCGAAGCCGCCGCTCATCATCACCAGCGGCAGCAGGATGAGGAAGCCGATGACCGAGCGCAGCTCCAGCACCTGGAAGACGTTGAGCTCCGCCGTCGTGGCGCGGCCGGCGACCGACATCGCCAGGAACGAGGCGATCGACAGCGCCATCCAGAACGCGGCCTTGGGGATCGAGGGAGCGGGTGCCATGCGCGCTATGTCGCAAGCCGGACCTTCGAGGGCAACCGCTAGTCGGCGCATTCGACTGGGCCAGCCTCGTTAAAAAACAGTCACGTTGAAGGCGGAACCTGGGGTCGCCGCAGGCGTTCGAGTCCCTATATCCGCGCTTAGGCATTTCCGATTCTACCGGGGGAGACCTTCGATGAAATCAATGCTGCTGCTTCTGCTCGCCGGCGGCCTGACCGCCGTGAGCCCCGCGCATGCCGACGATGCCGATTTCCTGCGCTCGTTCCAGGGCAGTTTCGCCGGCAACGGCACCGTCAAGGTGACCACCAATGCGCCGACGGTGAACGTCTCCTGCACCTTCAATTCCGGCGCGACGTCGACTTCGCTGTCGCTCGACGGCAATTGCCGAGGTCTCGTGCTGGTGACGCGGGCGATCAGCGCGGATTTGAAATCCAACGGCAAAGGCTATACCGGCGTTTATGTCGGCTCCCGTACCGGGCCGGCGCAGTTGAATGGCAAGCGGTCGGGCAATGCGCTCAGCCTCGCAATCCGATGGGCCAAAGAGGTGAATGGCGACCGGACAGCGCGGCTAACCGTCGAGAAGACCAGCGGGGACGGCATGCGGCTCACCGTGACAGACGCCGATCCGAAAACCGGCAAGACGGTGGTGACAAGCCGGATCGATCTCAAACGCACGTGAGTGGCGGAAGCCGGATTCGATCACTCCTCGATCGGCTCCGGCGGATTGGCGCCGCGGCCCCTGCCGAACGTATAGCCGGTTTCCACGGCCTTCTTGCCGAACTTGTCGCGCAATGAATCGATGGCGCCCTCGGCCAGCGCGCGCTTGCGCGACTGGATGTCGACCAGGTCGGGCGGGTCGGCCTTCCCGTCATCGGACAGATCGCTGACGCCGATGCCGAGCAGCCGGTATTTTGTCCCGTCGGCTTCCCGGCGCAAGAGGTCGAGGCCGGTCTGGAAAATCCGGTCGGCCAGACGCGTGGGATCGGCAAGCTGGCGGTTGCGCGTGCGGAGCTTGAAGTCCTGTGTCTTCAGCTTCAGCACCACGGTGCGCCCGGCAATGCCCGATTTCTTCAGCCGCGCCGAGACCTTTTCCGACAGCGCCCGCAGCACCGGCACCAGTTCGGCCATGGCGCCGATGTCGGTGTCGAAGGTGGTCTCGGCCGACACGCTCTTGGCGTCGCCATCCGGGTCGACCCGGCGGTCGTCCTCGCCGCGCGAGAGCCGGTAAAGCCGGTCGCCCATCACGCCATAGCGGCGCATCAGCTCGGCCCGCTCCATGCGTTGAAGCTGGCCGATGCTGCGGATGCCGTCGCGTCCCAGCGTGGCGGCGAAGGCCTTGCCGACGCCCCAGATCATCGTCACCGGCTGTTCGGCCAGGAAGTCCATCGCCTCGGCCTCGCCGATCACCGAAAGGCCGCGCGGCTTGCGGAAGTCGGACGCCACCTTGGCGAGGAACTTGCAGTAGGAAAGACCGGCCGAGACGGTGATGCCGAGCTCCTTTTCCACGGACAGCGCGAAACGCGCCAGGACGAGGGCAGGGGGCATGCCGTGCAGGCGCTCGGTGCCGGCAAGATCGAGGAAGGCCTCGTCGATGGAGAGCGGCTCGACCAGCGGCGTCAATGCCTGCATCAACGCGCGGACTTCACGCCCGACCCGGACATATTTCTCCATGTCGGGAGGAATGACCACCGCCTCAGGACAGGCTTCCAGCGCCTTGAACATCGGCATCGCCGAGCGCACGCCGTGGATGCGGGCGATGTAGCAAGCGGTGGAGACGACGCCGCGCCGGCCGCCGCCGACGATCACTGGGCGGTCCTTCAGCGCGGGATTGTCGCGCTTTTCGATGGCGGCGTAGAAGGCGTCGCAGTCGATATGGGCAAGATGCAGCCGGTAGAGTTCGGCATGGCGAGCAAGCCTGGGGCTGCCGCAGCGCTCGCAGCGACGTGCATCGCCGCGCTGCAAGGCCAGGCAGTCACGGCAAAAACCGTGTTCGGGATTGTTGACAGGAGCCGCCATTGCTGCGAACATAAAGAGAACAAACGCAATGGTACGACAGCGCAGGGCAAGCAACAAGGTTGGCCTGGGGAGAACGCATGAGCACGACCATCGCGCCGCTGGCGCCCGAGCTCTGGGCGGATTTCGAGGATCTTTTCGGCAAGCAGGGCGCCTGTTACGGCTGCTGGTGCACGCATTTCCGTTTGGCGCCGGCGGTACGACGGGCCAACGACAAGCAGCGCAACAAGGACCATATCAAGGCGCGCATCGAAGCCGGGCCGCCGCCGGGGTTACTGGCTTTCGAGGATGGCAAGGCGGTCGGCTGGATGCAGATCGGGCCGCGCGCCGACGTGCCCGAATGGAACAACCAGGGCAGGGGGTCGGCGCCGGTCGATCTGGCCGATGCCGCCGACGCGGGAGTCTGGGCGATCTCGTGCTTCTTCATCCGCGTCAAGGCGCGGGGCAGGGGCATCAGCCATCGCCTCGTCGAAGGCGGCATCGACTTTGCCCGCCGGAACGGCGCGCGGCTGGTCGAGGCCTGCCCGATCGACCTGTCGCGCGATTCGCGTTCGATCGGCCTGTTCGTCGGCTCGTCACGGGTGTTCGAGAAGGCGGGCTTCGAGCGGCTTGTCGAGCGCAAGCCCGGCCGGCCGCTGATGCGGCTGGTGCTTTAGGAAGGCGACTAGCCTTTGTCTTGCGGCTGTGATGGTATTTGCCTACCAGCAGCGCGAAGCGATTTTGTCTTCCGAGCCCAAACGGAGAATCGACGTGAAGCGTGTCCTGCCCCTAGTTTTCCTTCTCGCGCTCGGCGCGCCGGCTTTCGCCCAGACGGTCGATAGCCAAGGCGCCAAGCAGCTTTCCGAGGACCTGTCCCGCTACGTCGGCAAGAAGGCGCTCGACACCGGCGTGCTGAAGGTCTCCGTCGAAGGCGACGCCTACCGGATCGCCATTGATTTCAAGGCGCTGGTCGAGGCCCTGCCGGACCAGAAGCTGCTGAAGTTCGACGTCGCGCCTTATGCCTTGAAGGTGAAGCCGCGCAGCGATGGATCCTGGGACGTCTCGATGGATTTCTCGCAGAGCGCGTCCTTCGAGTTCAACGGGCCGGAAGGGCTGCAAAGCACCCAGTTCACCGTGAAGGACGGCAAGGGCAGCGGCGTCTATGACCCCGCGCTCGCAGCCTTCACCAGCGGCGTCAGCACCATAGCCAGCATGACGATGACGTCCAAGGACGCCAAACAGCATGTTGACGCCAGCTTCGGCGCCGGCACGGCGAACTTCGCCGCGACCAAGGCCGCCAATGGCGGCGTTGACGTCACGATGACGCAGAAGATGTCGAGCTTTACAGAGGCGGTCAATTTCGACGATCCCGAGAGCGGAATGAAATTTCCGGTGACGATAAAGTCGCCGGAGCTGTCGGTGACCGCGAACGGCAAGGGCGTGCGAAGCAAGCCGCTGCTCGACCTGCTGGCCTTTGCCGTGGCCAATGAGGACGAAGCGGCGCTGAAGGCGAACCAGGCGCAGCTCAAGTCGCTGCTGCTTGCCGCGCTGCCGGTATGGGAAAGGCTCGATGGAACCTATGGGTTCAAGGATTTCGCGGTCGAAAGCCCGATCGGTACGTTCGGGGCGACGCAATTGAGCACGGCCTTCGGAATGGACGGCGTCTCCCAGAGCGGCAAGATCAACTACGCGATCAAGGCCTCTGGCCTGAAGATTCCGCAGCAGATGCTGCCCGGCTGGAGCGTGGCGTTGCTGCCCACCGACATCGACCTGAACTTCGGCGGCGCCAACATCGATCTCGACAGCATGGCGAAGAAGGCGATCGAAACGCTTGATCTCAATAAGAATCCGCCGCTGCCGGAAGATTTTGGCGACCAGATCTCCGCCGATTTCCTGGCCAAGACGCCCAAGGCCGTCATCGGCCACAGCACGCTGAAGAACAAGGACATCGAGATCGCGCTGGAAGGCGAGATGACCTTCCCCGGCGAGAAGCCCGATGCGAGCGTGACGGTCGATATCGCAGGCTACGACAAGATCGTCGAAGCCTTGCAGACCGCGGCCAAGACCGACCCGGAAGCCGCGCAGTATTTTCCGATGGTGCTTGCGGTCAAAGGGTTCGGCAAGATGCTGCCTGACGGACGCATCGAATGGGCGATCAACGCCAAGCCCGATGGTTCGGTGACGGTCAATGGTGCCATGCTGAAGCCGGCGGATGCCGTTGAGGACGATAGCACCGATCAGGATGACGGCACCGATCAGGATGTCGTTCCCGGCGAGGGCAATAGCGGGGCGGGCGCGAAGCTGCAGCCCTGACGCATTTTCGGGAAAGGGCGGAGCGGTTTTCCGCCCCCGGGTTCTAGAGCGGTTCAGCGTTTCATGGAATCGCTGAACCGCTCTAACTATTTGTTTCTACGCAATTCCGGACGGAAAACCGTTACACACTTTTCCACGAACTTGCTCTAGAGCCCGAGCGCGCTGACGATCTTCGGCGCCGCCTCGTGCCAATCCTCGACCGAGACGATGCCTTCGGGCGTTGGCGGCAGGAAGGCGCGCAGCGAGTTGTCTGCCATCAGGTGGAAGAGATGCGCGTCTGCCACCGAGTGGCGCACCGACAGAAGGTTGTACGGCTGGTCGTCGACGAAGGCGACCGGCCGACCGTTGGCGCCGCGCAGTTTGGCGACGGCCGGTCCTTTCGCCATCTCCGTCGTCAGCAGCGGATAGTTCAGCCCAAGCGCGTCGAGGTGGGCGCGGCGCGCCGCGCGGTGCTTGTGCGGCATGGCCGTCAAAAGCACGATCTCGGCACGGCCGCCGAATGTCGACAGCGCTTGCGCCGCACCATCGGTGACGCTTTGCCATTCGGCCTGGGCGTCGAAGAACTCGCCGAGAAGCGCCGTCACCTCAGCCTGCTCGATCAACCGGCCGCTTGCCGTCTCGGCAATGTTGCCGGTGAGGCGGAAGGAGGCCAGCGTCAGGGCGAAGCCGCGCGATTGCAGAAAATGCGGGAACGGCCGGATGAACTCCAGCACGACGTCGTCGACGTCGAGCACCAGAAGCGGCCGGTCGTCCGCGGCAAGCTCTTCGATCTGCCGCGCCGTCTCGGGATCGTCGCTCATACCGAGCGCTCGTGATCGTCGTTGCCGAGCGGCAGCGCCCGCAAGGCCTTGCCGACGGCGTCCGGCGGCGTGCCGGTCTCCTCGGCGAAGCGCAGCAGCGTCGGCTCATGGGCGAGGATGAACTGCAGCACGCCGGCCAAAAAGCCTGGCTCGCCCGCCGCCCGCCGGATCGAGTGCGCCTCGATGCCGGTGATCGCCAGGAAGCGCGGCAGGAGCTCAGGATCGGCGGCGACGAAGCCGAGAGCCCTGATGGCAAGGGCTTCCGCTTCCTCGCGCATTGACGCCGCGTTTGTCATGACTACCTTTTGTGCGTGGAATTTGAGTCTCTCCGCAGTAACGGCAAGCGCGACTTGCGGCAAGCCATTGCCCTCCCCGAGACGGGATCCGGCCAGTTTTTTGGGGCCACCGGTTTGCGTTTCGTCAATCATATTGGCGTAGCGTGGATGAGGGTTGGGTGCGATCCGGCAAGGACGCATGACGGTGGTCTTCGGCGTCGAGGACCGTCGGGACGGGAAATCGATGCCTAAGAAGGTCATGATCGTCGAGGACAACGAGCTCAACATGAAGCTCTTTCGCGACCTCATCGAAGCCAGCGGCTACGACACGGTTCGCACGCGCAACGGCCTCGAGGCGCTGGACCTGGCGCGCAAGCACCGGCCGGACCTGATCCTGATGGACATCCAACTGCCCGAAGTGTCCGGGCTGGAGGTGACCAAGTGGCTGAAGGAGGATGACGACCTCCATTCGATTCCGGTCATCGCGGTGACCGCATTCGCCATGAAGGGCGACGAGGAGCGCATTCGCCAGGGTGGCTGCGAGGCCTATATCTCGAAGCCGATCTCGGTGCCGCGTTTCATCGAAACCATCAAATCCTATCTGGGCGATGCCTGATGCCCAGCCAGACCGGAGCCTTGTGAGATGACCGCGCGGATCCTCGTCGTCGACGACATCCCTGCCAATGTCAGGCTGCTCGAGGTCAGGCTGCTGGCCGAGTATTTCGAGGTGCTGACCGCCTCCAACGGACCGGACGCCATCGAGACCTGCGAGAACGGCAAGGTCGATGTCGTGCTGCTCGACGTGATGATGCCCGACATGGACGGCTTCGAGGTCTGCCGGCGGCTGAAGAGCGACCCGGCGACATCGCATATCCCGGTCGTCATGATCACCGCGCTCGATCAGGTCTCCGACCGGGTGCGCGGCCTGGAGGCCGGCGCCGACGATTTCCTGACCAAGCCGGTCAACGACCTGCAGCTGATGACGCGCGTCAAGAGCCTTGTCCGGCTGAAGTCGCTGACCGACGAATTGCGGCTGCGCGCCTCGACCACGCGCAACATCGGCATCGAGGAGCTGTTGAGCCGCAACTTCGCCGCCGAGGATGCGAAGCCGAAGGTGCTGCTGATCGACGAGCGCAAATCGTCCTTCGAGCGCATCAAGAAGATGCTGCGAAGCAGCGCCGAGCTCGACGTCGCCACCGATCCCAATGCCAGTTTCTTCCAGGCTGCCGAGACCGCCTACGAGTGCGTGCTGATCTCGACCGCTTTCGCCGACTTCGATCCGCTGCGACTGTGTTCGCAACTGCGGTCGCTCGACCGCACCCGCTTCCTGCCGATCATCCTTTTGGCGGACGCAGGCGAGGAGGGGCGCATCATCCGCGGTCTCGAACTCGGCATCAACGACTATCTGACGCGGCCGGTCGACCAGCAGGAACTGACCGCGAGGCTGCGCACCCAGGTGCGCCGCAAGCGCTACAACGACCAGCTGCGCGCCAGCGTCACCCAGACCATCGAGATGGCGGTGACCGACGGGCTGACCGGGCTGCACAACCGCCGCTACCTCGACAGCCATCTGCAGACGCTGTTCGACCGCGCGGTGGCGCGGCGGCGTCCGCTGTCGGTGATGATCACCGACCTCGACCGCTTCAAATCCATCAACGATGCGCATGGCCATGACGGCGGCGACGACGTGCTGCGCGAGTTCGCGCGGCGGTTGCGCAAGAACGTGCGCGGCATCGATCTCGCCTGCCGTTTCGGCGGCGAGGAGTTCGTGGTGGTGATGCCCGACACGGAGGGCGCGGTGGCGGAAAAGGTCGCGGAACGCATCCGCGCCGAAATCGCCCAGTTGCCGTTTGCGATGGGCCATGAGGGCAAGGCGATCGAGGTCACCGTCAGCGTCGGCGTGTCGTCGCTGCTCAAGGGGGCCGATACGGTGGCCGCCCTGATGAAGCGCGCCGATCTCGCTCTCTACGAGGCCAAGAGCGGCGGGCGCAACCGCGTGGTCGCCAAGGCGGCGTAGGCTTGGGCGCCAATTAACCGGTCAATCCGACAGGGTTAGCAATTTACCTTAATCCAAGCGATTCGGGTGGCTTGGTTAAGAAACTGTTGATTTTCATAAGCTCTTGCGCAAATGTACAGCATAGACAAAACGAGGCCGGCACGAGGGTAGACCGCCGGATCGTTCCGTTAAATACCCCATGATGCTCAGGTCCGCCGCATCTCCTGGGTCCGTGGGGTCGGCCGGCCGGCGCTGGCACATAGTGGCCTCCTCGTACCGCTGCCAAACGCCGACCGGCCCCCTTTTTCCAAAAAAATGAACGTCAGGACTTCGCGCCAATCGGCGGAAGCTTCTGCTATCGGGTCAGGCCGAATCGCCGGCCAAAAACAAAAACGCCGCCCAAAGGGCGGATAATTGCCTTTGTCTTTCAAAGCGAAAGTGGTGGAAACCCTTGCAAACTAACGCGTTTCGTTGACATTGGCGTCACCTGTAACCATAGTAGCCACCAGAAAGGTTATGGTGGATAGTATGGTAAGGAACAAGTTGACCGACGCAAAAATCAAGGGACTTAGCAAGCCAGGCGTCTATGCCGATGGAGCGGGACTATATATCCGCGTCCATCCTGGCGGTAGCAAGTCATGGTTTTTCATTTATCGCCGCAAAGGGATTCGGCGCGAAATCGGGCTGGGCGGGCTCGCTGGCACGGCGCCCGTTACGCTCGCTATAGCGCGCCGTAAGGCAGACGACATGCGGGACATGCTAGCCAATGACCGAGACCCCTTCGCTGCCCGTCAGGCTGCCAAAACAACGCCAACATTCGCCAAAGTCGCGGAACAACTGATTGAAGCCAAGCGCAAGGAATGGACGCCGAAAACTGAACAAGAGTGGCGGGTTCACTTGCTTGAGCATGCATCCAAGCTCGGCAACCTTGCCGTGGACATTGTCGGTACTGAGATAATCGAATCCACCCTCTTACCGATTTGGAAGAAAACACCGGCCACGGGCCAACGCGTGCGCGGCAAGATCGAGTCGGTGCTGGACTTCGCCATAGCCAAGAAGCTCCGTACGGGCGACAACCCGGCACGCTGGAGCGGACACCTTGAGCACATTCTGTCGGCTGCCAAGCGCACCACCGATGCCAACCATGAGGCGCTGCCGTATGCCGAGGTGGCAAAATTCCTAAGCGTCCTTGGAGGCACGCCGGAGGAGAGGTGCCTTCGGTTCACCGTATTGACGGCGTGCCGCTCTGCTTCGGCGATTGAGGCGCATTGGGACGAGATTGATTTGGCGACGAAGACATGGACCATCCCGACGCCACGCACAAAAACCAAGGTCAAGCCGCACATTGTCCCGCTATCCGACGCGGCGATTGCCGTCCTTGGAGAGGCGGGAACAGGATTTGTGTTTAAGGGTGCGCGCGAGGGCCGGCCGATAGGCAACAGCCGCATGCGCGAGGTGATGGCTGAAAAGCGCCCTGGCGTGACTGTTCACGGCTTTCGCAGCACGTTCCGCGACTGGGCCGGGGAGGAGACGAACTATCCGCGCGAGATTGCGGAATGGGCGCTTGAGCACTTGGTCGGCAACGACGTCGAGCGAGCTTATCGCCGCGGCGATGCGCTAGAGAAGCGGCGCGCGCTAATGGCGGATTGGGCCAATTATTGCGGCAAGTTGACGCGACAATAAAAACTGCTTGACATTCTTTCTTTTTGCGAGACTCGTTTTTTCTTGACACGCAAGGCGAAAACGCTTATAAGTGCCGCCATGGTTATCTTGGATAGCCACTGAGCAGCGGCATCGCCGTCGTAGGCCCTCACGAAACGAGGGCGGTGCAAAGCGCCGGTCAATCCTCTTCCACAAATCCCATACGTTTTGCGCGCGCTCGATTCCGCTCGGGCGCTAAAGAGGAATCTTATGAACGACAATCTCGAACTCGTTTCGCTAAACGAGGCTGCCCGCATGACCAGCCTCTCACGCACGTTTCTCAATCGGCTAAGAGACCAAGGACGCTTTCCGGCCGCAGTGCCAATGGGCGAGCGCCGCATCGCCTTCGTCAAAAGCGAGGTGCTTGGCTTTATTCGCGACCGTATCGCTGCCCGCGCAGCCTAAACCAACAAAAGAGCAGCCGATGAACGGCGCCCGCAACCACGACCCACAACGGGAACAAACCCTCTTGAATATTCTGGATATCAGGCCGGAGCCGCCAGGTTCGGGCAGCACACTTGCACGCTTTGATTTGCAGCTGACGCCGACGTGCCGGCTGTTCAATCTGAAGCTTGTCGACGGACCTCGAGGCGTTCGGGCCTACGCCGCTTCTGCGTTTGGCACCAACACAGCAACTTTTCACCCTGATCTCGCCGACGACATTAGACGCGCCGCCTTGGCAGCCCTTGGAGAGAAGACCGCGCATGACCGCATCGCAGCCTGAAGACACGCGCCGCGAGCGCGCGGAGGCATACCAGCAAGAGTGGGGCGGGACGACCTTCGAACAATCTGACGGCGATTGGCTCGTTGTCGGTTCAACGATCGGCACCGGAGCAGTGCAGTCCGTCCGGTTCACCCATACTGGAATAAGAAAGGTCGATATCCCGTTGGGCGGCAGGTCGCGGCCGAAGCCCGCACCCGCCAACGACAACAAGAAGAGCGCCAAGCACGAAGCGGCGCCATTTCCTGGCGTTGTCTCGAGCGGCGAGTTCGTCGCTGACTTCACACCGCCCGACTACCACATTGACGGCGTAGCGCAGGCTGCGTTCATCTACTCGCTCACCGGCATGACAGGCGCCGGCAAGACGGCCGTTCTGCTCTGCCTTACGTACTGCACAGCGCTCGGCAAACGGCTGGGCGATCGTGAGGTGCGGAAGGGCCGGGTTATCTACAGTGCGGGCGAGAATCCGGTCGATGTGCGCATGCGTTGGCTGGCTATGGCGCACGAACTGCAGTTCGACCCAACCGACATCGACGTCCACTTCATCGCCGGCACGTACAGTATTCCGGACTCGATATCGAAAATCGAGGAAGCGGCCGAGGCATTGGGTGGCGTCGACCTCGTCATTGTCGACACCAGTGCGGCCTACTTTCAAGGATCCGATGAGAACAGCAACGTCGAGATGGGCAACCACGCTCGAGACATGCGCAAGCTGACCGAGTTACCCGGCAAGCCCTGCGTCTTCGTCGCCGCCCATCCTGTCAAAAACGCCAGCGCGGAAAACCTTTTGCCGAAAGGCGGCGGCAGTTTCCTCAACGAAATCGACGGCAACCTGACGCTGGCGAAGGTAGACGGGGGTGCGCGGATGCACTGGCAAGGCAAACATCGCGGACCGGACTTCGAACCGGTGCACTTTGAAGTGAGGACCGTCACCGCGCCTGCTCTGGTGGACAGCAAAGGCAAGCCGATACCGACCGTCATGGCTCACGCATTGACGAGCCGCGGCGCTCGCCAGGCTGCCGATACCGCACGCAAAGATGAGGACGAGGTGCTTCTGCAAATAGAGCGCGACGGGAAGCAGTCGCTCACCGACATGGCTGGTGCCTTGGGCTGGCAGGACAAGGAAGGCGTAACGGATAAGCGGCGCGTTTCCTATGCCGCCGAAAAGCTCAAGAAGAAGCTCGTCACATATGACGAGCCCCGCAAGAAATGGACGCTAACCGCGGCAGGCCAAGTGGCCGCAACCGAGGTGCGCCAGCGGCGTCACGTGAGCAGCAATATTGCTGCCATGGTGGCGAGAAGCGGGGCCCGCGATGACGACTAAAATCGTCCGAAACGCTCCGTACGAACCGATCGGTTCGATTTGCCATTTTTCCGCAAATCGTCCGTACGGACGAAATCCCGTACGACTTCAACAAAAACAGGCAAAAAGCTCAATGAAATCAAACCGTACGCTCCGTACGGCTTTTCTCTAAAAACAGCATTGGTGGTGGGTGGTTTTAACCACCAACCACCGTCGTACGTACGTACCCTTTTCCTAGGAACGGACGAACGGACGATTTCACCGAGACCAACCAACCAGAGGAGAGAACCATGAAAGCACAGAAATGTTTGCAATCGAATCGTACGCCGCTGAACGCCAGCGCTTCACCAAGAACGACAAGGGCGGCCTAGACTGCCCATGGGAGCCGTGCCGGGTGATTGGCGTGACAAAGGATGGGGACGGCGAGTTGGTCTTCATTGTTGAAACCCAACACGGCCGCGACCGCATGCTGGAAACCGAAACGTACGTGCGGCGCGCATGAAGAAGGTGCCGCTGGACAATCAGCGCTTGGCCGATCGACGCCTCGGCGGTGACCTCCGCGTACCGCGTGCGGGCTCTTCATCGCGAAACAGACTCCGAGCCGCTTCGCGGGAGTTCTCGCGAACAATCATCATGGCCAGGTAACCCGCCAGGCCAAACATCAACCATCTCAACATCGATCAGATCCTTGTCGAGACCAGCAACGCGGCTGCACCGTCGCGGTTCCACGCCCAGCCCCCGGAGGGGTACTTCCATCTCTAGGGGCATCGACTCCACGGACCGCTGGCAACCCCATCGTGCATATGCGCGAGGGACCGGTTGAGAAAATATTTGACCTCGCTTTGAGCAACAAGGCGTTGTGGCCTGAGAACAGGTGAAATCAGCATGAAATCAGATACGATTCAGGCGGCAAAACCGCCCACCCACCTACGTCCAGCGACAAAGAAGTGGTTCAAATCCGTCACCGAAAACTACGAACTCGACGGCCACCACGTGCGCCTTCTCACACTGGCAGCCGAAGCCTGGGACCAAGCCCAGACTGCGCGAGAGGTTCTGGATAGAGACGGCCAGACTTTCAACGATCGCTTCGGCCAGCCGAAGGAAAGGCCAGAAGTTTCCATCAACAATTCGGCTCGCATCGCGTTCGCCAGGCTCATCCGTGAACTGGCACTAGACGTCGATGCGCCTGCCGACAGCCGACCGCCAAGGACAAGGGAATATCGCTGATGGTCCGTCGCATCAAACAGCGCCGCTCCAAGCGCACCGAAATCCCGCTAGTTGACGCCGACCTCTTGATGCGAGCTGGGCGCGACTATTTCGAATGCCTGGCGGATTACGGTTTCGACCCAGCGCCGAGACCGGGCATGATCGAGGATGAGACGATGCTCGCAATTTGGGATGACCACTGCGACGAACTCGAGGCCGCATGGCGGGATCCGCGGTCACCGTTCAGAATGTGGCCCGAGCAGGCCGAGCCGTACATTTACGAAGTGCTACGGAGGCACGCATGAGACGGTTGAAGGCGAGACGAAAGCATGCCGTCCGCGCCGACTTCCCGATCTCGCGGGAACTGAAGGCGGCGTTCGACGCCTATCTGGCCAGCGAGCCCCACCAGCCGGCAAGCGCCTGGCCGGAGTTCATTCGGCTGGCGGATATGCTCGAGGAAGCCGGCGCGCCGGTTCAACCGCTGTTGGCCGGATGCGTGTGTTGGCATCCGCGAGCAGGCGGCATGACGATGCCGGGTGAATTGGCAGTTTATAGGCGATTGGTGGCGCTATAACGAACGGCAGTTCCGGTGTGCAAACTTCAAGATCGCTCGATCAGTGAATTCAGAGTAACTCGTGTCGCTGCCATCTGAATTCTTTGAAATGTCTTCGTGCGCGATTTGGTGGGCGACAGCCCAGATTACCCCCAACTTGAAGTCGATGCTTGGACCATCATGCATGCGGAGATAGAAGTTAAAAGAACCATACTTGGTCACCTCAGAATCGGCGATCTTCCCGTCAGCGTAGGCTTGTAGAAAAGCTGTTCCTTGATCGTACGCTATTTTGAATAGACGATCCTCCTCGTCGCGGAATCCTGCACTTGATGCTAAAGCGGCACACTCAAAAGCAGCCCACGACCGGACGCTCATATTGGCTATTTCTTGAGTAGTCGCAGCCGAAGCGGGGCTCGCCGCAACGCAGCACACCGCCAGAACCATGAACCGCATAGGACACACCCCTCCGCTGTTCAGCATGCACAACGGTGAGCGAGGTTGCAACTTTTCGCCACCAATTTATCCGCCGCAGCCGTGCAAAATCGCGAGCGCAATAGTCACAAGTATCTGGAGAAGCTTGAACACCTCATCTCGCGTGAGGCGCCACCATGGCTGCTTCGGTTTCCGGGGAGTGCGCACGTAGATCTCCATTAACAAAAGTCATGAAGATCATTTCGGTGCGATTTAGATTCCTTGGACCAACCGTCCTGGTTGCGTCAAGAGCAGGATCTCGGTGTTAACGGATAGCACGGGCTTTCTGGGGATAAAGCCGTTGAAAGATGGGCCGCGGGTAGGCGGTTTGAAAGGCCACCAGTCGGCTGCGGATCGCAAAGCGTTGCTCATTTGCAACGAACTTTCCCATTATAGACGGGCTCGCAAATTTCTGAGCCTAACCGGTCCCCTTTTGGCCTTTGAGCCCGGAGTATAGTGAAGGGGTGCGGTTCCTTATTCGCGATCTCGTGACCCTGTAATAGTGAGGGCCAACGTACCTAGCGCCGCAAAATGCGGTTGAGCACGGAGTATAATGAGGGCTGGTTATAACCAGTCGGCCGCCAAGTCGCCTATAAGGTAGGTAGTGCGCACCAGATTCCCGAAACTACCAGTAATGGTAGGAGGGCTTGGTACGTACCAGTTTGCCGCCAGGTTGCCTTTATATAGGCAGCATGCGCAGTTCGGCGCCAGGATGCCTATAGGTAGGCAGGAACACCTCCAACGTCATTCGTCATTGCTGCAGTTCAGCAGGCGATAGCTCGCGCTCCGGCGCGGGCTTTTTTTTAAACCCATCGCAATCGCGATTTTCCAACTTCAAGGAACAAACATGACTTCCACAGCACAGGCCGTGGGCGCTCTCGCGCGCCGTGTCGGCTTAGACCCCGGCCGCACTGCTGCGGTCGCCCGCATGCTTACCGACGCGGGCATGCTGCCATCCGGCTCTCCCGGCAAGTCACCGGAACTGACGCCGCAAGACGTTGCGACGCTGATGCTCGGCGTGGCCGTCGACGTGCCGCTGCGTGCCGTTGCGGATACCGTGAGCGAGTACCGCGCGCTTCGGCGTGAAGGCGTACCTGTAGGCGCCCCGGCAAGCATCAGCGTCAGTGCTGGCGAGGCGCTCGATATCATCGCCGAGATCTCTGCCACGGGCTCGCTGGACGCGAGGGCGTTGGTTGCGAAGACCATCCTGTCGGTGGTCGGCTCATGGCCGGAAATCGTCCTGACCGACACCATCGACGTTCGACGCTTCAGCGGCGGCACGCCTGGCTATTGGCAAGCGTACGGCCACCGTAAGTCGGTCGAAATCAACCTCGGCGCGTTCGCTGCCGTCATCGCCGAACTCTTCTCTGGAGACCAGCAATGATCCTTAACAAAATCAAGAAACTCAAGCCCGACGCCCGGCCGGCAAAAGTTGAGCCGATTAAACTCAGCTTCACCGCACTGACATCGCGCGAAGCGCTGCCCGAGCTTGGTGCCGACGAAGATCGCCGCGCCGCAATTTTCAAGGACCGCGCCGCCGCCCTGGCGGAGCGCAAGGCGCTGCAGGCCGAGATTGAAGCCGACAAATCCATTGACATCGCACCCGAGGTTGCCGCGCTCATCGGCGAGAAGCCGTCAGCCAAAGCTGAAAAGCGCGCGCGGGTAGCGGAGTTGCGACGCTTGGAAGCTGTGGCCGGCCAGGCAATCGAACTTATTGAAAAGCGCATTGCCGCGGCCAGGCCTGCCGCCGAGCGCGCCATCTGCGCCGCGGCGCGTCCAGAAGCCGAGAGGCGTGTCGCTGCGCTTGTGAAGGCGCTGCACGCCGCTGACGCTGCCCACGCAGACCTGAACGATCTGTTCCTTGCCATCGAGGCGCAGGGCGTGTCCGCAGGCGGCCTCGGGCAGATCAAACCTTATTGGATGGGTGACGCTCAGGATCCGCAGCGGCGCATCGCGGCGTACCTGCGTGAAATTGTGGAGGCTGGCTATGCAGCTTGAGCGCCGTGAAATTGAACGTGCCAGCAGCGACGGGCGTCGCGGGCCGGCAAAGCGTCTGATCAAACTGCCAGGCGAGAAACGGCACGCAAATCGCAGCGAAACGGCCAAGGACATCGCGCGCAAGATTGCCCTCGACAAGATTGATAAGCAGATCAAGGCACTCAAACAAGATGCCTGAACCTTTCATCTCTGGTTACGCCATCCAATGGCAGCAGCCCGCAAACATCGGCGGGTTCTTTATTGAGCGGTTTCAGAAGGGCAGCCTTGATAAGTCTATCCGCGAGAACGGCGATTCTGTCGTGGCCTGCTGGGCGCACGACACGTCTCGTCCGCTTGCGCGAGTCTCTAATGGATCACTCCAAATTAAGACCGACAACATCGGCCTTTGGTATGCGCTGACGCCGAATCCAGAGTCACCCATGGGACAGGAAGCCATTGCCTCGGTCGAAAGCGGCCTGGTCGATCAGGTCTCGATTTCCTTCTATTCAGAAGCCGAGGAGTGGGACGACACGGGGGATTTGCCCCAGCGACTGGTAACGCAGGCAGGGCTCGTGGAGTTGAGCCTCGTAATCTTTGGCGCCTACGGAAAAGCCACCACGGCCGCCCTTACACGCTCTGACACTGCGATGGGCAACGCGGCTGCAGCAATGCGTCGCGTGCGCGAGAAGGCCGAGGCAGCCCACCGTCTCAGGGGTATCGTATGAGACCGCGCGAGTACGGCAATTTCATCTCCGGCATCGAGCCGAAAGTCATCCTCGACTACGGCGAGCGTTTGAAAGTCGCTGGCCCCTGCGAGTGGTTTGACGAGGGCGCTCGCGTCAGCTTTTGGGTGGTCACCGACTTAACCGGCCCGCAAGTGCGCAAGATCGCGCACTCGCTCGAGCTAGCATAAGCTAACAAGGATTCCGAAATGACGAAGAAGACAGATCGCGCCTCGGCGCCAGTGCGGAGCCGTGCTGACATCATTGACAAAGTCGAAGTGCGCGTCTGGCGTGACGAAGATGCCAGAGCCGGCAAGAGTGCGCACTCATTTGCGACTATGCTCACCCGCGCCCAGTGGGATGAACTCACCACCGAACTCGACAAGCTTGAGAAGCGTCTCGATCTGGAGGCGCGTCGTCGCAAGTTGGACGCCATTTACGCGCTCGAGCGCAAATGGCTCGCAGAGGACGAGGCGGCGCTGGCCGCTATGTGGGCCTAGCCAAGTAGTCGCCGATGTTCTTGAACGTATTTGGATCGTGGATGGCGCGTTGAAGACGCTCACTAAGCACCGCGTCGTCCTCGATCATTTGTAAAATGTCTCGGATCAGCGAATGGGCGAATTCACCGGTCCTACCAACGACCGGGCTGTCCAAAACTATAGCGCAAGCCAACTCGAGATCGTTGAAGAGATCAGCAAACGCAGCATCGCGGTTGCTGTCGTCAACAAACGGCATAGAAGAGATATGATCGATGCGAGTACGAATGCTCTCGTGGATGCCGACGACAGCCGATGCGGATCCAGCTAGTTTATCCCTCCTTATTTGGAAGAAAACCACCACCAGACCCGCAATAGCAACCGGAAAGCCGACTATTGTAACTACGTTTGCGACGTAGTGATCACGGCCGTATCGAAGATGCTCACTACTTTTTGCCGCCAACTGACGTGGAGTTGCCGCCACTCGCGCCGGAGCCGTTGCCCGTTGCGGCAGTGCTTCCACCTGTTGATGATGATCCGGTGAGCTTACCTTGGTAATGCGCCGTGGTTGCGGATTTCTGCGCCACGTCAACCGTCACGGCGGTAGCGGTGGATATGCCAGAAGACTTCTCGGCCATTGCTGTGTCCCTTTGGTTTGTGTGTGAAAAAGAACGGCGGGCCGTAGCCCGCCGCCGATTGTGGATTACTTGTTCTTCGTGTCGCCGTAGCCGGACTTCGGCACGCGCTCCACGGTAGTGGTGTTCGGCCGGCGCTCGGCCTCTTCCACCGTAATGAACTGGCCGGATTTTGAGTCGCGGCCAACATCGAAGGTCTTACGTGTAGACATGGGAGGATGTCTCCTGTGGCTTGCCAAAGGGGCCTCAGGACGCTAGTTGCCGACCTGCTAGGGAGCGGACTCGCGGTCTTTGTTCGTCCACTCGGCGCCACACGACCGCGGTACGCAACAGACAGAGGCAGACGGCGAATCAAACAGCCGTCTGCCTTTTTGTTTGGCAGAATCTTAACAAATTGTAAATAATTACCAGCGTCGCGGCGAGACCGAAAATACACGCTATCGACGGAATGTCAACGAGCGATATGTCAGCATTGCTGGCTTATTTTGTCGCACTGCGGCACGGGCTCGCCGTGCCAGCGCCTCCCTCCATTCACAGGACGCAACCATGACCAACAAACGCGCAGCCGCGCGATCGCACACCCATGCCTTCCTCATCGGAGCAGGACAATAAATGGGAGGATTGCCACGTCGCCCTGGCCGCGGTAGTTGGGGCGGTTGGGAAACCCCAACCGCACCGACCGTTCCAGAAGTCCCCGAAATCCAGACCACACTACCTACGTCTGCCTACGGCCAGACCATCCCGGTTGTGTACGGCAAGTGCAGGCTTCCGGCCGCCTATATCTGGTGTGCGCCTATCCTGACCGTTACCTCGAGCCATATCGAGTTTTGGGACACGGTTACGACTACCACGTCGAAGTTGACGGCCAGGCTGCGCTTTGCGCGCCCGCTGGTGCCGGACTCAACGTGGACCATGCGCAAGCTCTATGCCAACGGTAAGCTGATCTATGACGGTAGCGTTGGCTATCGCCAGAAGGGCCTGAAGTTCACTGCCTATGATGGTCGCGGCGATCAGCCGCGCGATCCGGCGATGGTTAGGGAAGAGGGCGCTGACTTCGTTTCTGCGCACCGCGGCTATCTCGATATCGTGGTGGTGGACTTCGACATCGTAGGCTACGGCGCGCCGCCTGTCTTCGAGGCTGAGTGGATTCAAGATGGCTCCACGACGCATGATTATGAAATCTACACGACCTTTGCCGGCACCCCCAATGCCCGCGATCTGATTCCGGTTTGGGATCAACAGAAGCTTTACGGCTTCGACGACACGGACATTTTCCTGTATTCGATCGGCGCGGCGAAACAATATTTCACCTTCGATCGCGAACCGGACGTCTATAATTACTATCGGGTCTTTCGATACAGCCGAACCCTGGACCGGCTTTTCTATTTTGCGAGTTTCACCGGCACCAGCGATTGGGACGCGGTGCTCTGCGACGGAAGCACCGGCACCGTCGTTGCAACGTCAGGGGACTCAGCGACAAGCAGCTCGCTCGTCGATGGTTGCCTCGTCGATGTCAGCAGCTCAACCGCGCTCGTCGTCGGCTTCGGCCTCAATGAGCAACTGTTTTGTTATCGCCTCACTGCCGACACGGTAACCCGCGCCTACCAGTCGACGGCAAGCTGGAACGGATATTCAGACATTCAATGCATCACGCCCGGCCCGGTGAGCGGCGATGCGGTGTTCTACCTCTGCGCGGATAACGACCTGGTCAAGGCGACGTTCTCGAGCCAGGGGACGTTCAAGAGCACGGCGGTACTGGCGACCTTTGCCGACGCGCTTCGCTATGCCGTTTACGACGACGGAGACCTCGTTGTCTGGACCGATGCCGGAACCGTTTCCCGTGTCGACGGCACGACCGGCGCTATCGAATTCACCAAGTCAGTGCCATATCAAATCGAGGCAATCGGCTCGCGCGATCTAGGCCCGCCTGATCTGCAGCGATTTGTTGACGAACTGTATTTCCTGCCAGTCGGCGGCACGACATCATATTTCACAGACCTCGACCTCGGCACGACGCGAAGCATCGCAGGGGCGAGTTCCACGGCGTCGTACTATTTCGATGGCCAGACAGATCAAATCATCTCGGAGACGGCCGGCGGCATTCCGCGGCGCCTACGCATTACCTCCGATGACGGCACCCAGCGCCAGTTGGAAGACTTCCTTGTCGCCCTAATGGAAGCTGGTGGGTTTTCGTCCGACGAAATCGAAGTCATCAATGTTGACGACGTTATCGATGGCGCCGTGATCGACGTCACCAACGGCGTGCGGGACATCGCCAAGTCTATTTGCGAACCGTACTCGATCGCCATCTTTGAGCGCGCCGGCAAGATCATTTTCAAGCGCGCATTCACTGATGGCGCCTTCGCCATCGATGCAACGTTGGCGACGGCTGGGGACGTGGCGGATATGGCTGCGTGATGGCCATCGAGACAACGGGTCTCACCCCGCGCCTCGCAGCCGTGACCGTCGGCTTCTCACGTTTCGATCTGACGCGCTGGGACGGCGTGATGGCCTGGCTGAACGCAGGGGCGTCACCAAGCGAGTGCTTTCATATTCACACCGACGATATCGCGGCCACAGACGCCGCACTGAAAGAGGAAATCGATGCTTAGAATGAACCAACTCAACGGCTTCGGCGCGAACTTTCGACGGTTCTCAGCGCCACCCTCTGGACCAGTCGTCACCCACAGGGGCACATTCACGACGTCTGGCTCGGTCAATTCGATAACCCAGACAGGCGTTTCAATTGGCGCCGCGGCTGCCGGCAGGCTTGTCGTCGTGACGGGCCACATCGTGCGCGCCGCGGCTGCACAGCGGACGTTTTCAGCCGTCACGTTCAATGGCTCGGGTGGGACGATTCACGGTCAGACTGGCATCAACGATGGTGTCAATGAGGGCGTTCAGGTTGGCATTATGTCGGGCGTGGTCGCCACCGGCACTACCGTTGATATCGTCGTCACATGGAGCGGCCTGTTGCCGGCCGGTTTGATCAATGTCTACACGATCGACGGCCTGGTATCGGCCACGCCAACAGAGACCTTGACCACGACCGGCAACGACCCGTCGGTAACAACCCTCGACGTCGCGGCATCAGGCGTAGTGGTTGGCGCTTTCGGTGGCGTCGAGCCTTCGACAGGGGCTTTCACGCTGACCGGCGTTACTGCCGTCGATGATCGCCAATTCGGTGCCGGTGGCACAAATATGCGCGCAGCCGCAGGCCACGCGTCGGGCCTGTCTGCCACGAGCGCATACACGGTCGGGTGTGCGTCGTCGGCAGGCTTCGAAGCGCTTGTCGCCTCGAGCTGGGCTTAAGGGCTACCGCTTCACGATGATGAACCGCGGGCAGCCCGTCGTCGCATAAGACGGCGTGCTGTAGGTGGCCGTGCCGGTGAAATACTTGCACAGATACCCATCCGCTGCCTTTTCTTGTTTAAGCAGAACGGCGCTTGACGTAGCGACAAGCGCGACGATGAACAGACCGATCAGGAGGCAAAGGCCGGCGAGGATTATCCGCATTTTACGTCGCCTTATCGACCAGCGGCCCCTTCGCAATCATCGCAAGAAAAGCCTACCATTTGTTAGCGCGGGATATCTGTCTGCCGTGCAAGCATATTGCGGCCGACTCTGGCGGGCTCTTGGGTCGTTTATTGCCCGCTGGCTTCGGCCGGCTGGCTTTTTTGTTTCAGCCGATCGCTAGCCTCCAGATACGCAATGTCTATTAGGTACGTCAGCAGATCTTCACCATCCTCATGCATCCGATGGCGGATTACGCCCAGCAGGGATGCAACAAAGCGCAAGTTCTCCAGCTTGCTTGGCGAATCCATGACGCGCCTCCTAAGTTGACGATTCGTCCTATAATATTAGCGTATGCTTTCGCGAACGTCCCGCCCCCAATCAAGCGGCTGCTAATATTTCCATATGGCACACGGAACCGACATTCGCCTTCTAGCGTATAGATGGCAGCGGTCATGTCCGCTTCTGGGTCCCCAGAAAAAGCCCGCCGCCATGTCCTCCAGGCGGCGGGCTTTCGTATCCCGTTGGAACTTATCGGCCTAAGCCGCATTTGGCCCCATGGCCAAAGCCCGTACACGCGATTCCATTTCCGCTTTTGAATGTGACGTGATCCGCCAAGCCTTCCTCCGGTGGGTTGCTGAGGACAATCCGCCCGAAGAGCATCGGCGCCCGGCCGTAAAGCACATCGTGCGCATCATGTCAGGCAACGAGACCATTGACCCGGACATGCTGGACTGGATCGTGCGGAAGGAACCGTAAGGCTCGCTAGTCGTTAGATCGCATGAATCCCCGTTGCCAACTCCCCAACCCTGCAGTGGCCTACTGAATAGCCCGGCGCCCGATCGAGCCGCTCTGCCATGCTGCTGAGCAGCCGGGCTATTCGGTTGCCAAATGACTCGCAAATCCACTCAACAGGTGTAAAATCTATTCATGACCCGACAACCCAAAGGGGGCGTCGATGTTGTGTTCTGTCGTTCCCAATAATTCAGGCCAGTTCACGCCGGCAGCGCCACTGCAGGGACGCCGAGTCCTTGTCGTAGAGGACGAGTATCTGATCGCAGTCGAACTCGAAGAGGCGATCAGGGAAGCTGGCGGCATGGTAATTGGCCCGGTGGCCAATCCTGAAGATGCATCGAGAAAAATCGCCAGCGAGGACGTCGAATGCGCCACGGTTGACATAAAGCTTGGTGCTGCCGCGACTTTCGCCGTCGCGGCCGAATTGAAGGCGCACGGCATCCCGTTCATATTTGTCACCGGGTATGACCGGACCATTGTCCCAAGCGAATTTTCGGGCGTTCGGCGTCTTGTGAAACCCGTTATGCCGGATGACCTCATCAGGCATTTGATAGAGCTGACCTAAGTTCAACGGCGCCTCAGGCCGCGAGCACCCAGAAGCTCGGCAATATCGGCAATCAGTTCGCGAGCCTTGGCCAATTCCGCCGCCGCCTGCTTCCGGACACGGTCATTTTCGTCGCGAAGCTTTTGCGCCCGTTTCATGGCCGCCGCGCTTATATCGAGGGAAGTCCAAGTGTCCATGTCGACCAACTCTAGGAGCGAGCAAATGTTCCGTTTGGGCGGCGGAACCTAAGGCCATCAGCCGCCTTGTCTCAGCATGAGCACCGAGACCAAGGTGGAAAGGGGAGAACGCCACGTTCGCGAAGGCAGGGCACGCATTGCTCGGCAGCGTCAACTCATCGAGGAACTAAGGCACGATGGCCACCGGACCGAGGTGGCCCGAGGGCTGTTGCAAGACTTCGAGGCGGTGCAACGCGAACTTGAGGCGCACCTGGACTTCCTGCGCACATTCGACTGACATTGCGTTCTGGCGCGTCGGACCCCCGCTCGCAAAGTCTCAATTTGAATTTCAAAAATCTGGCTCCTATTTTAGGCCGGTGACCGAAGCGCCATGAATGCAGGGGTGCAGGCGATGGCCGCCACGCTGTTCGGAACCCGGAAGCGCTATCTCAAGGCTCTTCGGATAGCAGCCGCGACAGAGCGTTCAATAGGGCGCTCCGCCACACGGATGGCGACGTGCTACAGCTTGCTCGAGTTGTCTGAATCGCTGTTGCAGAAACCAGTACGGACCGTTTTTGAAACTCCCACCGGACCTAAAGGTGAAAGCGGCCCGGCGGACCTATTGCAGCCGAAGACCGGCAAGCGCGGTCCCTATAAGAAGCGCGAGAAACCTGATATAGCTTAGCGATGAGGGAAACCGTTCTAGCGCTGCTGGAGCAACACGTTCTTTTGGGCGAGCGACACATTGCGCGCCAGCGGGAGATTGTTGCCGACTTCCACCATAAGGGCTTCAGGGCAGACTTAGCCGAAGAGCTTTTGATCCTGTTCGAGCAGATGCAGCTTCTGCACGTCGCTCACCGGGATCGGCTTTTGAATTCAACGCAAGGCTAGGCGAGGTCCTTGAGTCCCGGTAGCATGAGGGAATGAAGCGCAGCACGATCTATGCCGTCTATCACCCACCAGCGAACCGCCTGCCATACCTGGCTGTAGTCATCGCACCCGATGGAACGGCTACCGCCCGTCCATTCGATACGGAGCAAGAGGCCGCAGCGTTCAACAAGCAAATGGCAGCGGCAGGACATCCCGGCAAGGCTAACCATTGAAGCATACCCAGCCGTAGGGGAATGGCTGCAGGCCCTGTAGCGTTACCTCTGGAGGTTAAAAAGCCCCAGCGCTGATGCAGGCGATTCTGGGGCGAGCGCGGGCTTAGTCAAGAGATTGCTAATATATGCAAACGGCATGGGAACAAACGATCGCCACCCTCGTTGAAAGGGCTGGCCGGATGCCCTTGTGTCCCAAATCCCCTCTTCCGGCTAGCCTTGTTGAGCCAAGCCCGCTGCCGTCCCCTCGGCAGCGGGTTTCGCATTGGTTCAACAGCATGTAGACGCCCATGCCGCCATCAGCACGCAGGCAGCCATGCCTACCGAGCGTAGACGGCGCTGATGTAGAGCGGGACGAAGGGGATAACACCCAATAGAGAGAAGAACCGGCCGACCGACGTATACTTTTGCTGGGGCGCATTGGGGTTACTTGAAAACGTCGGCCGCCGGCCTCGGCGGGGGTGCGTCACGAATGACGCAGAGTCAGTTTTGGGTGTGATTAGATCACCCTCAATCAGATTGCCGGCTTATGGTGAACAATCGATTACTATCCACAGGTCGTGCAGCGGAGCGCTAAGGGGCAACTATGCCCGCGCCTTCCGCTTTGCTGGCGCCTTCTTCGCAGGCTTAGCCGCCGTCCGCCCTAGCCCGGCCGCCTTCGCCAAGGCCGACCGTTGGGCAGCGTAGCTGGGCGCCACCATCGGGTAATCCGGAGCCAGCCCCCACTTGGCGCGATACTCGTCCGGCGTCAGTCCGTAGGCGCTCGACAAGTGGCGCTTCAGGGATTTGAACTTCTTCCCGTCCTCGAGGCAGATGATGTAGTCCGGCGTCACCGAACGCCTGGGATTGACGGCGGGCTCCTGCTTCGGCCGTTCGGGCGCGGTAGGCTGGCGCACGCCGGTTAGCGAAGAATGTATCGACGCGATGAGATCCGGCAGGCCGGCTGCGGGTACGGGATTATTGCTCACATAGGCGGAAACAATATCCGCAGTAAGACTGACTATTTCGTGGTCTTCGGCTTGGTCGGTCAATTTTCAAACTCCTATGCTCAACAACGTTCGTAATGAAGAACGTGAACGAGCACAAGAGTTAGCCCGCCAACACGCGCCCGACCGCAATCCCCACACCAATCGCGATGCCGGTTGCCAGGCTTTCCGCCAGGCGTACCGCCGACGCTCTGTAACGGACGCGCGCGGGCCGGTGTGCAAGGATCCGAGCGAGTTCATTGAAAGTGTGTTCCATGGCTTTTCTCGCGCAAGTGACTATAAATGGATTCCACAGAACGGCTTTGGAGTCCAGCGGAGAAGTGCTTAGGCGAAAACGCCTACGTTGCTTGACATTTTAGGCGGTTTCGCCTATCCGGCAAAATAACCACCAAAAATAATTTGTGAATACCCCTTAGACAAAACTTCGATTCTCGGCGAACTTGTTTGCGGGGCGAGCACCCTACCTAGAAATGGTTCGGGCTTGCAGGGTTTTGGGGTAGCATTTCTCGGCTTGGCCGGGGGCGTTTGCTATGTCCAAGCGAAAGCCAAAAGCAGCGGCCCGTTCTCTCTACGGGTGCTTACCCCCGGCCACCACGACGGGCGTGGCGATACGGCCTAAGCAGCCGAACCAAGAGAGACCTGCATCATGAACATGCATGTTGCTACCGCAGAGACCGAAACCTGGCAGTTCGAACTCGACGCGCTCGTGACGCACCGCGATGGGCCTATGCCCTCGCTGGTGCTTTCGAGGATTAGGACCAGCAGGGGAGATGAGGTTTACGGTGTGCGCTCCTTCGCAACCGTGGATCCGAACAGGGACCGCATAATTATGGGTGCGGCGCTTAAGCCGATCGATGACGCGGCTTGGGAAATCTGCCTGCTTGCCGGCACGCCGCTGGATCCGAGAATCGCGCGGCCATTGCCGCAGTGAAAACCACCGTCCGGTTGCCGCGCGAGGCCCGTCTCTGAAAGGAGGCGGGCTTTTTCTCTAAACCATACCGTCCTTCGCGGCCATTACGGCCTCAAATCTAATATGTTAGGCGATATGGTAAGAAAACAGAAAATCAATTAAATCAAGGCGTTAGAAAACAAAAACGCCGCCCAAAGGGCGGCGTTTCGGCATTCTCGGAGGAAACCGGATTACTTGATCTTGGTTTCCTTGAACTCGACGTGCTTCTTGGCGACCGGATCGTACTTGCGGAACGACAGCTTGTCCGTCTTGGTGCGGCTGTTCTTGCTGGTCACGTAGAAGAAACCGGTGTCGGCGGTCGACAGAAGCTTGATCTTGATGTTTGCGGCTTTGGCCATGATGTTCGTCCGTTAATGTTCGTGGAGTTTTGGCCGCTGGAGCACGGGGAAAACACCCGGACGCGGGAAACTTGGCGCGACACATAAAGAACGCGTCCGGAAAGTCAACCCCAAGCGGGTTTCGGCGACGCCCGATGCGGCTGCTGCCGGCAATGGCGGAGCCGGCCAGCGGCGGCAAGGTAGGCGGTCAGGCGTCCTCCCTGACTGGGGAGGCGGCCTTCTTCCAGTCTCCGGCCGTGTTCCACCAGCGGTTGGGGTTGGCGCGGTCGTCAAGGCCCTTGGTGCGGCTGGCAAGCAGCGGCTGGATGCGGATCACCGGCTCCTCATAGCTGTGCGCCTGGTAGATCGCCTCGACGACCTGAGCGGCGAGGCCCTGGTCGTCGGGCAATTCGAACGACACCTCGACCGTACCCGGCCGCTGCCGCAGCAGCGTCTCGGCGCCGGCGGCGGCACCCTCGAGCGGCCGGTAGCGCTCGACGCCATCGGCCGACTGGAAGGCGTTGCTGTCGTAATTGCCCATGCCGAGCGGCGTGATGGCGACCACGGCGTCCATGATGCGATCGACGTCGGCTGCCGGCGCCTGGAAGCTGACAAGCAGCAGCAACTGCATCCGCACGGATTTGGTTTCGAAGCCACTGTCGATCATCTGATATCTCCCTGCATGTGGAGCGTGGGTATAGCAGGGGTGCTCCTGACACGGTGATGTCAGCAGCGTGGGCTGACGAGCGATCAGCCTGTCGGCCTACAGGACCTTGCGGATCAGCCTGACGCCGACCAGCGCTATATAGGCGGCGAAGAACAGAGCGAGCGACCAGCCGAAGCCGGAGGGGCCGAAGACGTCCATGCCGATGCCGATCGCCTGTGGGCCGAGCACCATGCCGACGCCGTAGCAGAGCACGAAGGCGGCGTTGGCGGAGGCGAGCTCATGGCCGGACAATTGCGAGCCGAGGTGGGCAAGGCCGATCGTGTAGAGCGCCGCGACGACGCCGCCCCAGACGAACAGCAGCGCCGCCATCAGGTGCCAGTCCCCGGCGAAGTGCGGCATGAAGATCGTGCCGGCAAGCCCGACGGTGGCGCAGGCCAGCAGCAGATGGCGGCGATCCGAGACGCGGTCGCTGATCATGCCGATCGGAATCTGCAGCAGCACGTTGCCAAGGCCGATCATGGTGAGCAGCAGGGCAGCGTCCGCCTCGGAATAGCCGATGCGGCTGCCGTAGACCGGGAACAGCGCAAAGCCGCCGGTCTCGACCGCGCCGAACACCAGCACCGCGAAGGTGGCGGTCGGCACCAGCCAGATGTAGCGCAGGAAATGACTGGTCTCGCTGTCGGCGACGATGGTCGGGCTTTCGTTGCGCGCCGCCAGCACCGGGATGGCGGCCAGCGTCACCAGGCCGATTGTCACGCCGAAGGGCAGGAAGCCGGTGCTGCCGAGATGGGCGAACAGCCATGGTCCGGCGGCGAAGCCGAGCGACAACACCGTGGCATAGATGCCGAGCACCAGGCCCCGCCGGTGCGGCGGCGCCGAGGTGCTTATCCAGAATTCCGACAGGATGAACAGCACCGTCAGCGCGATGTGCAGCACGACGCGGAGCGGAAACCACATCCAGAAATCCGGCGCGAAGTGGAAGCCGACGAAGGCAAGAGCGCCAGCCGCGATCATCATCAGCATCGTCCAGGCGACGCCGAACCGCATGGCCAGCGGCGTTGCAAGCGGCGCGCCGGCGATCGAGGCAAGGCCGGCGATGGCGGTGTTGAGGCCGATCATCGAAGCCGAATGGCCGCGCGTCTCCAGGATGACGCTGAGCAGCGGCATGCCGAGGCCGATGGCGATGCCGACGACGCTGATCGAGGAGATCGCAGCGATCATCGGCAGCCAGTGTACGCGCTCGTCGCCCTGTTGCTGGGTATCGACCGTCATGGGATGCCTGAATAGCCTAGAGGATTTCGCGGGTGAAGTGGTTGCGGACACGCCGGTAGAGCGGCACCGCGCCGCCGGGGCGCAGCAGCGGATCGTCGGCGAGCCGCTTTTCCAGCTCGTCGAGGATCATCCGGGTGATGTCTGGTATATCGGCCTCGCGGGCCTTGGCGAGCGGCAGCCAGACCAGTTCCTCCAACTCGTTGGTCGGGCCGCCATCCGGCAATTCGATGGCGACGTCGCTGCGCCAGGCGCTGAAGAAGCGGGTATCGAAGCGGCGCACCCGGTTCGGCGGCGTGATCGCGCGGGCGATGAAGCGCAGCACTTCCAGCGAGGGCACGACGCCATGCTCGGCAAAGCCCTGCCAGTCGCGCCTGGCAGTGGTGAAGGCGCCCTTGCGGCCGATAAGCAGGCCGGCTTCCTCATAGGTCTCGCGGATGGCCGACAGCGCGATGGCGCGTGCGCGCGCCTGGCTGGTGCGGCCGAGGCCCGCGGTCAGGTTGGCTTCTTCCTCGGGGTGGAGGTCCGTGGCAACGGCGATGCGGCCGTCGGCCGGATCGGTGCGGCCGCCCGGAAAGACGAATTTGCCGGGCATGAAGGCGTGCCCGGCATGGCGCCGGCCCATCAGCACCAGCACCTCGCTGCCCTTGCGGTCGAGCAGAATCAGCGTCGCGGCATCGCGCGGGCGCAACCGCTTGCCGGCGGGCGCGGCAGCGCTTGGCTCAAGCTTGTCGACGTTCGCCTTGTTCATTCGGTCCCCAAGCTGATGCATGTCGCCCAGACGCCGTGGCGGTCTGGGGGACGATGACATGCATGAAAGCAAAGATCTGAAGCGCGTCGCGTGAACCCGTTCATTTGCGAGGCGCTTTAGCGGAAACTTGCCGCATGCGAAAGTGGCGTTCGGACATCGCCGATTGCGCCAGCCGCGACGTCAGGCCTCGGGGTGATGCTCGATGACGTCCTCTTCGCCGCCGAAGCCGTGCATATAGAGCGCCCATTGCAGGCCGATGACGGCGCCCTTGACCGGCTGCAGCAGCACCACCGCCAGAAGGATGGTCAGCGGCACCCAGATGAGGATGTGCTGCCAGGTGGAGAGCGTGGAGGTCGCCTCGACCCCCATGAACGCGCCAAGCACGATATGGCCGACGATGACCACCACCAGATAGGCGGGCAGGTCGTCGGCGCGGTGATGGTAGAGTTCCTCGCCGCAATGCTCGCATTTGTCGACGGTCTTGACATAGGCGCGGAACAGCTTGCCTTCGCCGCAATGCGGGCAGCGGCCGAGCAGGCCGCGCTTCATCGCCGTCCACAGCGGGCGGGCGACGCGGCCCGAATGATGCTCGCCGCCGAAAACCTGGTCTTCCATCTGCAATTGCCTTGCCATCACCGTCTCCTGCCGCGTGGGCGCGATTGCGACGCGCGGGCGCGGCCCTTGGCCTTGTGAAACGACCGTTTGGAGCCGGGCAGCGGCTTCGGATCGGTCAGCATTTCGAAACGCATCGCGCCGGCCATGGGCGCGACCTCGACCAATCGGACCTCGACGCGGTCGGCAAGCTGGTAGCCCTTGCCGGTGCGTTCTCCGAAAAGCGATCGGGCGGTTTCGTCGTATATATAGTAATCGCCTTCAAGGCTTGACACGGGGATGAAACCATCCGCGCCGTACTGCGGCAATTGGACAAATAGTCCCGCCTTGGTGACGCCGGAGATGCGCGCGTCGAAACGGTCGTCGATATGCTCGGCGAGATGGGCGGCGACCAGCCGGTCGACCGTGTCGCGCTCGGCCGCCATGGCGCGGCGCTCGGTGGCGGAGATCAGCGCCGACACCTCTTCCAGCCGATCGGCTTCCTGCTGCGTCAGGCCGCCCGGGCCAAGACCGAGCGCGGCGATCAGCCCGCGATGCACGATGAGGTCGGCATAGCGGCGGATCGGCGAGGTGAAATGCGCGTAGCGTTTCAGGTTGAGGCCGAAATGGCCGATATTCTTCGGCGAGTATTCGGCCTGGCTCTGCGAACGCAGCACCACCTCATTGACCAGCGCCTCATTGTCGGCGCCGCGCACGCGCTCGAGGATGCCGTTGAACTGTGCGGGCCGCATCTGCGCGCCGCGCGCCAGCGACAGGCTGAGCGTTGCCAGGAATTCGCGCAGCGATTCCTGCTTGGCGAGCGAGGGCGCGTCATGGATGCGGTAGACCAGTGCCTGGCGCTTCGCCTCCAGCGTTTCGGCGGCCGCGACGTTGGCCTGGATCATGAACTCCTCGATCAGCTTGTGGGCATCGAGGCGTTCCGGCACGACGACGCGGTCGACGGTGCCGTCCTCCTTGAGCAGGATCTTGCGCTCGGGCAGGTCGAGTTCCAGCGGCTGGCGGCCGTCACGGCCGCGCTTCAGCACCGCATACGCATCCCATAGCGGCTTCAGCACCGTATCGAGGATCGGCCCGGTCTTGTCGTCGGGCATACCATCAATCGCCGCCTGCGCCTGCGGGTAGGCGAGCTTGGCCGCCGACTTCATCATGACGCGATGGAAGGAATGGCGCAGCTGGCGGCCATCGGCCGCGAACGTCATGCGCACGGCAAGCGCCGGCCGGTCCTGGCCCTCGCGCAGCGAGCAGAGATCGTTGGAGATGCGCTCCGGCAGCATCGGCACCACGCGATCCGGGAAATAGACCGAATTGCCACGCTTCAGGGCCTCGCGGTCGAGCGCGGTGCCGTAGCGGACGTAAGCCGCGACGTCGGCGATCGCAACGGTGACCAGCACGCCGCCGGGGTTCTTCTCGTCGGTATCGGGCGTCGCGAAGACCGCGTCGTCATGGTCCTTGGCGTCGGCCGGGTCGATGGTGATCAGCGGCAGCTCGCGCCAGTCCTCGCGGCCGGCAAGCGCCGCAGGCTTCACCGCATCGGCCTCGGCGATGACGTCGGCCGGGAAGATGTGCGGGATGTCATGCGCGTGGATGGCGATCATCGAGACCGCCTTCTCGCTGGTCAGCGAGCCCAGCACCGCCAGGACCTTGGCGCGCGGCAACCCGTAGCGGGACGCCCGCGCGGGCTCGACCTCGACCAGGTCGCCGTTCCTGGCGCCGTTCTGGAACTCCTTGTCGACGATCAGTTCGGGCTGGCGCCGCTCCACCGGTTCGATGCGCAAGGTGCCGTCCTTGAGGACGCGAAAGACGCCGAGCACGGCATCGCTGCGTTTCTCGAAGATCTTCATCACCCGGCCGGTATAGGCGGGGCCGGCCGGATCGTCGGTCGGGAAGGTCTTGGCGAGCACGCGGTCGCCGATGCCGGGCGCCGGGCCGTTGCTTCCACGCGAAATGCGGATGGAGACGACCGGCGGCGAGCCGGCGCCGCTGTATTCGCTCGGATGCGCCAGGAGCACGCCGTCGCCGTCGCGGCCGAAAATGTCGAGCACGGCGACATGGGGCAGGGCGCCGGCGCGGGTCAGCCGCTTGCGTTCCCTGGTCAGCAGGCCCTCGTCCTGCAGGTCGCGCAACAGATCCTTCAGCCAGATACGGTCGTCGCCGCGCAGCGCGAACGCCTTGGCGATCTCGCGCTTGCCGGAACGGTCCGGATTTTCGGCGATGTAGCGCAGGATCTCTTCGCGCGACGGGCGGTAGTCGTCCCGGACCTTGGCCCTCGTGTCGGCGGTGCGCGGATCGCCGTGGCTTCGTCCGGAGATCCTGCGCGCCACGCCCTATCCCTTTTTCTTGGCCGGGGATTTCTTGGCGGCCGGCTTGCCGGCCGCTGCCGCCTTGCGGAACGGCTTCTTGCCGCCACCGCCCTTGGCTTCCTTCTCGGCGATCAGCGCCAGGGCGTCCTCGACCGTCACCGATTGCGGATCCTTGCCCTTGGGCAGCGTCGCATTGACCTTGCCATAGTTGACGTAGGGCCCGTATTTGCCGTCGCGCACGACGATCTTGCCGCCGCCGTCGGGGTGGTCGCCAAGATCCTTGAGCGCCGCGGGCGTTGCGCCGTTGCGGCCGCCCTTGCCCTTCAACTGCTTCTCCGCAATCACCGAGACGGCGCGATTGAGGCCGATCGAGAACACGTCCTCGATGCTGTCGAGATTGGCGTAGGTGCCGTCATGCAGCACGAAGGGGCCATAGCGGCCCAGCCCGGCCGAGATCATCTTGCCGGATTCAGGGTGCTTGCCGACGTCGCGCGGCAGCGCCAGCAGCGCCAGCGCCTTTTCATGGTCGATCTGTTCGGCGGCCCAGCCCTTGGGCAGGCTGGAGCGCTTGGCCTCCTTGCCTTCGCCGCGCTGGATATAGGGGCCGAAACGGCCGCTGCGCAGCGTGATCTCTTCCGCCGTGTACGGATCCTTGCCGATCAGCCTGGTGCCGTCCTCGCCATTGCCGTTCTCGCCATTGGGATTGGCGGCATCGCCGAGCTGGCGGGTGAAGGAGCATTCGGGATAGTTCGAGCAGCCGACGAAGGCGCCGAATTTGCCGAGCTTCAGCGACAGGTTGCCGGTGCCGCATTTCGGGCAGATGCGCGGGTTCGAACCGTCCTCACGCGCCGGGAACACCAGCGGCGCCAGCTCGTCGTTGAGCGCATCGAGCACGTCGGTGACGCGCAGTTCCTTGATGTCGTCGACCGCGCCGGAAAAATCCCTCCAGAAGTCGCGCAGCACGTCCTTCCAGGCGAGCTTGCCGTCGGAAATCTCGTCGAGCTTTTCTTCCAGCGAGGCAGTGAAATCATATTCGACATAGCGCTCGAAGAAGCTCTCGAGGAAGGCTGACAGCAAGCGGCCCTTGGCCTGCGGCACCAGCTTGCGGCGGTCGATGGTGACGTAGTCGCGGTCCTCCAGCGTCTTCAGGATCGCCGTGTAGGTCGACGGGCGGCCGATGCCCAGCTCTTCCAGCTTCTTGATCAGCGACGCCTCGGAATAGCGCGGCGGCGGCTCGGTGGTGTGCTGGGTGGCGTTGATCGCCTGGCGGGCAAGCTGCTCGCCGGCGCGGATCTCGGGCAGGCGGCGGCTTTCCTCGTCCTCCGCGTCCTCGTCCTTCTGGTCGGTATAGGCGGCGATGAAGCCGTCGAAGCGCACGACCGAGCCGACGGCGCGAAGCTCGGCGGTGCGGGCGCCGTTGACCGCCTCGATCTCGACCGTGGTGCGCTCGATCTCGGCCGGCTGCATCTGGCTGGCGATGGCGCGCTTCCAGATCAGCTCGTAGAGGCGGGCCTGGTCGGCATCGAGATATTGGCGGACCGAAGCCGGCGTGCGCTTGAAATCGGTCGGGCGGATCGCCTCATGCGCTTCCTGGGCGTTCTTGGCCTTGGTCGTATAGAAGCGCGGCTTCTCCGGCAGGTATTTTGCGCCGAATTCGCTGACGATGGCATCGCGGGCGGCGTCGATCGCCTCGGGCGCCATTTGCACGCCGTCGGTTCGCATATAGGTGATCAGGCCGGCGGTCTCGCCGCCAATGTCCATGCCTTCGTAGAGCCGCTGCGCCACCTGCATCGTGCGGGTGGCCGAAAAGCCGAGGCCCGACGAGGCGGCCTGCTGCAGCGTCGAGGTGGTGAAGGGCGGGCCCGGGTTGCGCTTGGTTGGCTTGGCCTCGACCGACAGCGCCTTGAAGGTGGCTCCTTCGAGCATCGCCTTGATGTCGTCGGCCTGCGCCTTGTTGGCGATGTCGAGTTTTTGCAGTTTCTTGCGCTCGAACGCGGTCAGCCGCGCCTCGAAATTCTCGTTGCGCGGCGTGCCGAGGATGGCGGCGATCTGCCAGTATTCCTCGCGGATGAAGCGCTCGATCTCGGATTCACGGTCGCAGACCAGGCGCAGCGCCACCGACTGGACGCGGCCGGCGGAACGGGCGCCGGGCAGCTTGCGCCACAGCACCGGCGACAGCGTGAAGCCGACCAGATAGTCGAGGGCACGGCGGGCGAGATAGGCATCGACCAGCGGCGCGTCGATCTGGCGCGGATTGGCCATCGCATCCAGCACCGAAGACTTGGTGATGGCGTTGAAGACGACGCGGCTGACCGGCTTGTCCTTCAGCGCGCGCTTCTGCTTCAGCACTTCCAGCACATGCCAGGAAATCGCCTCGCCCTCGCGGTCCGGGTCGGTGGCGAGGATGAGGCCGTCGGCGTCCTTGACCGCCTTGGCGATGTCGGCAAGCCGCTTGCCTGAGGCGGTGTCGACCGACCAGGACATGGCGAAGTCCTCGTCGGGGCGCACCGAGCCGTCCTTGGCCGGCAGATCCCGGACGTGGCCGAACGAGGCCAGGACCTTATAGTTCTTGCCGAGATATTTGTTGATTGTCTTTGCCTTGGCCGGCGATTCGACGACGACGACGTCCATGAGGTCTCATATCAGCTATGGGCCAGCGGAAGAATTCCCGCCGCGCGCGACGCGTTCTTTTTCGTCGCTCACATGGCCGTGCTTTTGCAATCGGTCAAGGGCAGGCGGCCAAAATGCGGAGACGTCCGCGGCAATACGCTCTTAGAGTGTATGGAGAGGACCACATAATTTCGAGGAGGGCCGTTCGAGCATCGAGCCAGTGGAACGACCCGGTCGATTCGAGCGAGTCGCAAGGCGCGGCAATGGCGGAAACCGGCCGCCGGGTGATCCAGACCTTGTCCGGCGGCCGGCCGATGTCTCGGGGCGGAAATTCAGTCGGCCTTGACGATGTGCCAGACGCCGGAGGCGCCGTCGCCCGTCGCGTCGCCGGCCTTCTTGTCCTTGATGAAGGTGTAGACCGGCTTGCCGTCATAGGCCCACATCTTGGTGCCGTCGGTGCGGTCGACAATCGTCCATTCATCGTCCGCCTTGGCACCGGCCTCGGCCTTCAGGGGCGGCCAGTTGGTGGCGCATTTGTCGTAGCAGTTCGATTTGCCCTTCTCGTCCTTGTCGTAGGTGTAGAGCGTCATGCCCATGGCGTCGGTGTAGATTTTCGTGCCGCCGACCTCGGCTTCCTTCCATGCCTCGGCGGCCTGGGATGCCGTGGCACCGAGTAAAAGCGCGGCCAATCCAGCAATGATCGACTTCATGACAACCTCCCTGTCGTGATCCAAATGAAGCGTGCGGAAATCGCGGCCTCGTTCTGGTCAACGCATTCGTGGCGCCGTTTCTTCCAATTCTTCGAAAGCGGAGCGGCGACTTGCCACGTGATGGTGATTGGCAGACGCGCCTTTGTCTCGCTATATCAGCGCCATAACGTTCTGGAGCACCAGGAATGGCATTGGATATCGGCTATGTCAGCGCGGTCGGAGCGGGGGCGATCTCGTTCCTGTCGCCTTGCGTGCTGCCGCTGGTGCCGCCCTATCTCTGCTACATGGCCGGCGTTTCGGTCGACGATTTCCGCGGCGATGCCGGCGCCACCGCCAGGGCCGGCGCGCGTGGCGCGCTGATTGCATCCTCCATCGCCTTCGTGCTCGGTTTCTCCACCGTGTTTGTGGCGCTCGGCGCCGGCGCTTCGACGATCGGCCGGCTGCTGCGGCTGTGGCAGGAACCGCTGGCGATGGTGGCCGGCGCGCTGATCATCCTGATGGGGCTCAACTTCCTTGGCATCCTTCGCATTCCGCTTCTGTCGCGCGAGGCGCGCTTCCAGTCGCAGGGCAAGCCGGCCAGCCTGGTCGCCGCCTACATTATGGGACTGGCCTTCGCTTTCGGCTGGACGCCTTGCATCGGACCGGTTCTGGGTCCGATCCTGACATTGGCGGGCGGCCGCGAGACGGTGGGCGAGGGCGCGTTGCTGCTCGCCGCCTATTCGCTCGGGCTCGGCATCCCGTTCCTGATCGCCGCCCTGTTTTCCGGCGCCTTCATGCGCTTCCTCGCCAGATTCCGTGTCCATCTCGGTCGCGTCGAACAGGCGATCGGCGCACTGCTGGTCGTCGCCGGCGTGTTTTTCCTGACCGGCGGCGTGCAGAGCGCGTCCTACTGGCTGCTGGAAAATTTCCCGGGCCTGGGACAGTTGGGGTAGCTCTATCGTCCGCAACGCGGAACGATGCCGGAAAGCCCGCGTTGCAGGCTCGTGCGCAAGCGCGACGGTGAGGCGAGAATGGTATCCAGGGCGGATCTGCAAGAGTTCTTCAAGACGTATGAGAAGGTCTACAACGACGCGATCGCGGGCACCGTCGATCTGGACGACGTCGCCGACATCTACTCGACCGGCTTTGTCTCCGTGACGCCGGCAGGGGTCATCGTTGGCGAAAATGGCGCGGAGTTGAAGGACGTCATGAAAAAGGGCTTCGAGGCCTATCGGGCGATCGGCAGCAAGAAGATGATTTGTGCCGATGTCTCGGTGACGCCCATCGACCAGGACCATTGCGTTGCCAAGGTGCAATGGTCGGGCGAGTACGAACGCAAGAACAAGGATCGTCTGACCATCGATTTCGAGGTCAACTATCTTGTAGAAAGACGCGACGGCCGCCTGAAAGTGTTTGGTTGGATCGCCGGCGATGAGCAGGCGGAATTCAGCAAATACGGTCTGTTGTAGCGGTATGTTGTCTGCTGGATCACGCCTTGAGATGCGCTGATCACGAGTGGGCAGATCCGCCGTCTCACCGGAATTTAACCGCATTGGTGCAGCATGGGCGCTGATGCTAGATATGCCTTGATTCCCGACCCTGTTCATATGGTTGCCCTTTCATGAGCCAGAGATCCTGCCTGTCCGTCATCCTTGCCGCCGGCGAGGGCACACGCATGAAGAGCGCGCTGCCCAAGGTGCTGCATCCGATCGCCGGGCTGCCGATGGTCGCCCATGTGGTGAAGGCGGCGGAAGCCGCCGGCAGCGGCGACCTGGCGCTGGTGATCGGCCATGGCGCGGACGAAATGCGCAAGGCGGCGCAGAAATTCGCGCCGAACGCCGAGACTTTCGTGCAGGAGAAGCGTCTCGGCACCGCGCATGCCGTGCTTGCAGCGCGCGCTGCTATATCAAAGGGTTACGACGATATTCTCGTCATGTTCGGCGACACGCCGCTGATCGATCCGGAAGCGCTTGCCGTCGCGCGGCAGAAGCTGGCGGAAGGTGCCGCGGTCGTCGTCGTCGGCTTCCGTCCGCCCAATCCGACCGGCTATGGCCGGCTGATCGAGAAGGGCGGCCGGCTGGTCGCCATCCGCGAGGAGAAGGACTGTTCCGACGAGGAGAAGAAGATCGGTTTCTGCAATGCCGGAATGATGGCCGTCGCCGGCAGGAGCGCGCTGGAGCTGCTCGACAAGGTCGGCAATGCCAATGCCAAGGGCGAGTTCTACCTGACCGACATCGTCGAGATCGCCGGTGCCAAAGGCCTCGATGTGGTGGCGACGGAAGCCAGTTTCGAGAGCGCGCTCGGCATCAACAACCGGGCCGAGCTTGCCGAGGCGGAAGGCATCTGGCAGGCGCGCCGGCGGCGCGAGGCTATGCTCTCAGGGGTCACCCTGATCGCGCCCGAAACGGTTTATTTCTCGCACGACACCGAAATCGGCGCCGATACGGTGGTCGAGCCCAATGTCTGGTTCGGCCTGGGCGTCAAGATTTCCACCGGCGCCACGATCCATGCCTTCAGCCATATGACGGGCGCCACAATCGCGGAGAACTGCGAGGTGGGACCGTTCGCGCGGCTGCGGCCGGGGACAGATCTCAGGAAAAAGGCCAAGGTCGGCAATTTCTGCGAGGTCAAGCAGGCGACCGTCGAGGAGGGCGCCAAGGTCAACCACCTGACCTATATCGGCGATGCGCGCGTGGGTGCTGCCGCCAATATCGGCGCCGGCACCATCACCTGCAATTATGACGGCTACTCGAAATTCTTCACCGACATCGGCGAGGGCGCCTTTGTCGGCTCGAATTCCTCGCTGGTGGCGCCAATCACGATAGGCAAGGGCAGCTACATCGCCTCCGGCAGCGTCCTCACCGAAAACGTGCCCGACGATGCGCTGGCCTTCGGCCGCGCCCGCCAGAAGACAATTCCGGGCAAGGGCAAGGAAATACGCGAGCGTTTTGCTTCGGCCGCGGCGGCGAGGAAAAAGTGAATTCCGTCAGACCGGTGGCCTGAAAAGGCGAACGATTGCAGTAATCGGATTGCAAGAGCGGTCTGTCATGGTGCATGCGTAAAAATGACCGTTCCGGTGACACGGAACGAAACGCAAAGTGACTTTCACGGCAGGCCGGCAATCCCTAGATAACGCTGGTTTTCCATGGGGAATCGGGGGTAACGGCCATGTGCGGCATCGTCGGAATTGTCGGCCAACAGCAGGTGGCGCCGCTCATCGTCGACGCGCTGAAGCGGCTCGAATATCGCGGCTATGACTCGGCCGGCGTCGCTACGATCGAGAATGGCGAGCTCGGCCGCCGCCGCGCAGAGGGCAAGCTGGTCAACCTCGAGCGCCGGCTGAAGGAAGAGCCGCTCGACGGCACGATCGGCATCGGCCACACGCGCTGGGCCACCCATGGCGTGCCGAACGAGACCAACGCGCACCCGCATTTTTCCGACGGCGTCGCCATCGTTCACAACGGCATCATCGAGAATTTCGCCGAATTGCGCGACGAGCTCACCCGCGACGGCTACAACTTTTCCTCGCAGACCGATACCGAGGTCGTCGCGCATCTGGTGGCGCGCGAGCTTGCCAAGGGGCTGAAGCCAGTCGAGGCCGCGCACCAGGCGCTGAAGCGGCTCTCAGGTGCGTTCGCGCTGGCGATCATGTTCAAGGGCGACGAGGACCTCATCGTCGGCGCTCGCAACGGCCCGCCGCTCGCCGTCGGCCATGGCGACGGCGAGATGTTCCTCGGCTCCGACGCCATCGCGCTGGCGCCCTTCACCAACTCGATCACCTATCTGGAGGACGGCGACTGGGCGGTGGTGCGCCGCAACGAGGTCGCCATCTTCGACATGGACGGCAACAAGGTCGACCGCAAGCGCCAGCAGTCGCTGTCGACCGGCTTCATGGTCGACAAGGGCAACCGGCGCCATTTCATGGAAAAGGAAATCCATGAGCAGCCGGAGGTGATCTCGCACACGCTGGCGCATTATGTGGATTTCGTCTCCGGCGTCTCGAAGCCGCTGGAACTGCCGTTCGATTTCGCCAAGATCGGCCGGCTGGCGATCTCGGCCTGCGGCACCGCCTATCTCGCCGGGCTGATCAGCAAATACTGGTTCGAACGCTATGCGCGGCTGCCGGTCGACATCGATGTCGCCTCGGAATTCCGCTATCGCGAGATGCCGCTGTCGTCGAACGACGCGGCCTTCTTCATCTCGCAATCGGGCGAGACCGCCGACACCCTGGCCTCGCTGCGTTATTGCCGCAAGGCCGGCATGAAGATCGGCGCGGTCGTTAACGTGCGCGAATCGACCATGGCGCGCGAGTCCGATGTGGTGCTGCCGACGCTGGCCGGGCCCGAGATCGGCGTCGCCTCGACCAAGGCCTTCACCTGCCAGCTGTCGGTGCTGGCGTCGCTTGCGGTGCGGGCGGGCGTGGCGCGCGGCACGATCTCGCGCGACGAGGAGAAGGCGCTTGTGCGCGAGCTCTCCGAGGCGCCCCGCTTCGCCAACCAGGTGCTCAAGCTGGACGGCCAGATCGAACGCATCTCGCGCGAGCTCTCCCGCTATTCGGATGTGCTTTATCTTGGCCGCGATACCAATTTCCCGCTCGCCATGGAAGGCGCGCTCAAGCTCAAGGAAATCTCCTATATCCATGCCGAGGGCTATGCCGCCGGCGAACTGAAGCACGGGCCGATCGCGCTGATCGACGAGAACATGCCGGTGATCGTCATCGCGCCGCACGACCGCATCTTCGAAAAAACGGTCTCCAACATGCAGGAGGTGGCGGCGCGCGGCGGCAAGATCATCCTGATCACCGACAGCAAGGGCGCGGCGCAGGCGAGCATCAAGACGATGGAGACGATCGTGCTGCCCGACGTGCCGGAAATCATCTCGCCGATCATCTACGCGCTGCCGATCCAGATGCTCGCCTATTTCACCGCTGTGTTCATGGGCACCGACGTCGACCAGCCGCGCAATCTGGCGAAATCGGTGACGGTGGAATAGGCGCTCGCCAACGCACGCTCTTTAAAAACTTCGCAGTTCCAAACCGCGTTGTGGTTCACTAATGTTGCGGCGCAACCTGCGCTGCGGTGATCCATGTCCGACGCCCCGAAGACCTCAGGCATGACCCGGCTCAGGAACTATTTCCTGACGGGCTTCATCGTTTGCGCGCCGCTGGCGATCACCGCCTATATCGCCTGGTCCTTCATCGGCTGGGTCGATTCCTGGGTGAAGCCCTATATCCCGCTGCGCTACAGCCCGGACACCTATCTGCCGTTTCCGGTGCCCGGCTTCGGTCTCATCGTCGCGCTGGTGCTGATCACGCTGATCGGCTTCATGACCGCCAACATCGTCGGCCGCGCCATCGTCAATTTCGGCGAGCGGCTGCTTGGCCGCATGCCGCTGGTGCGCGGCATCTATCGCTCGCTGAAGCAGATCTTCGAGACGGTGCTGTCGAACAAGGGCGACATGTTCCGCCAGGTCGGGCTGGTCGAATATCCGCGCAAGGGCGTCTGGTCGCTGGTCTTCATCGCCAGCGAGAAGGAAACCGAGATCAACCAGAAGCTCAATCATGAAGGCGACCCGCTGATCGCCGTGTTCATGCCGTGCACGCCGAACCCGACCACCGGTTTCCTGATGTATGTGCGGAAATCCGAGATCGTGCTGCTCGACATGACGATCGAAGACGGCGCCAAGCTGATCGTTTCGGCCGGTCTGGTGGCGCCGGAGGTCAAGACCAAGCTCGTGACGTTGAACGGCGAGCAAATCGAAGGCTCGCTTGCCAATCCGGCGCTTGGGGCCGCTCAACCAGCGCGCAACAAACGCACCGCCTCGTCGCGGCCGAACAGGTAAAGCAGCAGGCGCAGCGCCTCGCCGCGCTCGGACTGCAGTTCCGGATCGCGCGACAGGATCAGACGGGCATCGTCGCGTGCGGCTTCCAGCAGGTCGGCATGGGCCTCGATGCGCGCCACCTGGAAACCGGGGGTGCCGGACTGGCGGGTGCCCAGCAATTCGCCTTCGCCGCGCAGCTTGAGATCCTCCTCGGCGATGCGGAAGCCATCCTCGGTCTCGCGCATCACCGACAGGCGGCGTTTCGCCGTCTCGCCGAGCGGATCCTTGTAGAGCAGCACGCAGGAAGAGGGCTTGTCGCCACGCCCGACCCGGCCGCGCAACTGGTGGAGCTGGGCAAGGCCGAAGCGCTCGGCATGCTCGATGACCATGATCGTGGCGTCCGGCACGTCGACGCCGACCTCGATGACGGTGGTTGCGATCAGGATGCGCGTCTCGCCCTGCTTGAAGGCGCGAATCGCCTCGTCCTTCTCGGCGCCCTTCATGCGGCCGTGAACCAGCCCGATGCGGTCGCCGAACAGCGGCTTCAGCGAGGCAAAGCGATCCTCCGCCGACATCAGCTTGATCTCCTCGGATTCCTCGACCAGCGGGCAGATCCAGTAGATCTTCTGGCCATCGGCGACGGCGTCGCGCATGCGGCCGACCAGCTCGTCCAGCCGCTCCAGCGGCAAGGTGACCGTGCGGATCGGCTGGCGGCCGGCCGGCTTTTCGGTGAGCTTGGAGACGTCCATGTCGCCGAAGGCGGTCAGCACCAGCGTGCGCGGGATCGGCGTTGCCGTCATCACCAGCATGTCGGGCGCGTCGCCCTTGGCGGTGATCGCCAGCCGCTGGTGGACGCCGAAACGGTGCTGCTCGTCGACGACGGCCAGGACGAGATCGTGGAACGCCACCGATTCCTGGAACAGGGCATGCGTGCCGACGACGATGTCGATCTCGCCGCTGGCCAGCCCAGCCAATGTCTCGGTGCGTTCGCGGCCCTTCTCGCGGCCGGTGAGGATGGCGGTGCGCAGGCCTGCCTTTTCCGCCAGCGGCGCGATGGTCGCCAGATGCTGACGCGCCAGGATTTCGGTCGGCGCCATCAGCGCCGCCTGGCCGCCTGCCTCGACGGCGCGCGCCATGGCAAGCAGTGCTACGACCGTCTTGCCCGAGCCGACATCGCCTTGCAGCAGCCGCAGCATGCGCTCGGGGTCGGCGAGGTCGGCAAGGATTTCGGCGAGCGCAAATTCCTGCGACGGGGTGAGCGAGTAGGGGAGCGCTTCGCGCAGCTTTTCGACGATGCTGCCGTCGCCGGTCAGCGGCCGGCCGGACAGGCGGCGGATCCTGGCTCGCACCAAAGCGAGCGAGACCTGGCCGGCGAGCAGCTCGTCATAGGCGAGGCGTCGCCACGCCGCCCCCTCTATGGCGACGTCGATCGGGTCCGCCGGATAATGGATGCGGGTGAGCGCGTCGGCGAAGGCGGGAAAGGTCTGGCGGCGCATGAAGGCGTCGTCCTGCCATTCCGGCAGTTCCGGCAAGCGGCCGAGCGCCTGGCCGATGGCGCGGCGCAGCACTTTGCCTGAGAGACCGGCGGTGAGCGGATAGACCGGTTCGACCAGCGGCAGGTTTTCGGCCTCGCCGGCGAGCGCGATATGGTCGGGGTGGACCATGGTCGGGCGGCCGTTGAACCACTCCATGCGGCCCGAGATGACGACGTGCTCGCCCACCGGCATCGATTTTTCGAGATAGGAAGCATGGGCATGGAAGAAGGTCAGTGCGATCTCGCCGGTGTCGTCGTGGGCGTAGACACGGTACGGCACCGACCGGTTGCCGCGCGGCGGCGGCTGGTGGCGGTCGATGCGCACGTCGAGCGTGACGATCGCACCTTCGGCGGCGAGCGCGATGCCCGGTCGGTTGCGGCGGTCGATCACGGTGTGGGGCAGCACGAACAGAAGATCGCCGGCGCGCGCGGCGCGGTCGCCGAGATCGGCGGCCACGACCTTCTCGATCAGCAGGCCAACCTTCGGCCCGACGCCGGCAAGCGAGGTGATCGGGACGAACAGCGGATCGAGGAGGGAGGGACGCATGATGTCAGCTTATGTCGCGACGGCCATTGCGCAAGGCTGACACCGCGCTCTATCCACGCTATATGCGCCGCTTCAGACAGGGACGCGGCGCCATGACCGGAACGAAACGATCAAGCGAGGGGCTGGATGCCCGCCGCCGCAAGCTCCTGTTCCGCTCCTGGCATCGCGGCATGCGCGAGATGGACCTTATCCTCGGCTCCTTCGCCGATGCCGAGATCGGCGCCTTGACCGGCGAGGAAATCGACCAATATGAGAGGCTCCTCGACATTCCCGACACCGAATTCCTGCCTTTGATCACCGGTGAGCGCCCGGTTCCGCCCGATATCGATTGCGCGGTGCTGCGAAAGATCCTGGCGTCGCGCCACACCATGACATTTTGAACGACGTGATTTCATGAGCCTGATCCCCACAATCGGCCTGCCGAAGGGCCGCGCCGGCCAGTTCATCGTCGACGGCGTCGCCGACGGCTACGAAGCCTTCGCGCTGGTGCAGACTGCGCACGAGATCGCGCCCGACAAGCCAGTGCTGTTCGTGGCGCGCGACGGCCAGCGCTTGCCGGCGATCACCGAGGCGCTGGCTTTTGCCGCGCCGGGCCTACCGGTGCTGGAACTGCCGGCCTGGGATTGCCTTCCCTACGACCGCGTTTCGCCCGGCTCGGACGCGGCCGCGCGCCGGCTCGACGCGCTCGCCGCCATGATCGCACTGGCCAGGAAGCCGCACCGCGCCGTCATCCTCACCACCGCCAATGCGCTGCTGCAGCGCATTCCGCCCGCCGATCTGATCGAAGCGCAGACGTTCCACGCCAGGCCCGGCAACCAGATCGACATGAATGCGCTGGTGTCGCGGCTGGAAACCTCCGGCTTCGAGCGGGTGCCGACGGTGCGTGGCGTCGGCGAGTTCGCGGTGCGCGGCGGCATCCTCGATCTTTACGCACCCGGCTGGAGTGAGGCGCTCAGGCTCGATTTCTTCGGCGACACGCTGGAATCGATCCGCGTCTTCGACGCCGCCACGCAGCGCACCACCGGCCAGCGCACGTCGATGGCGCTGCAGGCGATGAGCGAAGTGGCGCTAACCCCGGAGACGATCAGCCGCTTCCGCCGCGCCTATATCGAGGCGTTCGGCGCGCCGTCGCGCGACGACGGGCTCTATGCCGCGGTCAGCGAAGGGCGGCGCTTTGCCGGCATGGAGCACTGGCTGCCGTTCTTCTACGAGCGGCTGGAGACGGTGTTCGACTATCTGCCCGACGTGCCCGTGGTCTTCGACCATCTGGCGCATGAGGCGCTGGCCGAACGCCACACGCTGATCCTCGACCACTACGAAGCGCGCCGCAAGCAGGCCGACGGCGCGCTGAAGGACGCGGTGCCCTACAAGCCGGTGGCGCCGGACCTGCTTTATCTCTCGCCGGAGAATCTCAAGGCGTCTCTCGGCCCGCGCGAAGACATCGACTTCACCGTCTTCGATGCGCCCGATGTGGGGGGCAAAAAGGTCTTCCATGCCGGCGCGCGGCATGGCCGCAGCTTCGCCGAGGAACGCGCCGATCCCAACATCAACGTCTTCGATGTCGTGGTGAAGCACATCGCCGACGAGCGCGCCGCGCGCCGCCGCGTCGTCGTCGCCGGCTGGACCGAAGGCTCGCTCGACCGGCTCGGCCAGATCCTGGCCGAGCATCATCTTGGCAATTTGAAGCCGGTGGCGACGCTTGCCGAGGCGGAAAAGCTCGAGCCGGGGCAGGCGGGCCTTGCCGTGCTGCCGCTCGAATCCGGCTTCGAGACCGAGAGACTGGTTGTCGTTGCCGAGCAGGACATCCTCGGCGACCGGCTGATCCGGCGCTCCAAGCGCAAGAAGCGCGCATCAGACTTTATTGCCGAAGCCTCGTCGCTGTCGTCTGGCGATATCGTCGTCCATACCGACCACGGCATCGGCCGCTTCATCGGCCTGCGCACCATCGAGGCGGTCGGCGCACCGCACGACTGCCTGGAAATCCACTATGCCGGCGACGACCGGCTGTTCCTGCCGGTCGAGAACATCGAGCTTCTGTCGCGCTACGGCTCGGATTCGGCCGAGGCGACGCTGGACAAGCTTGGCGGCGGCGCCTGGCAGTCGCGCAAGGCGCGGCTGAAGCGGCGCCTGCTCGACATGGCCGGGCAGTTGATCCGCATTGCCGCAGAGCGGCAGATGCGCTCGGCGCCCGCCATGATCCCCGCCGAAGGCCTCTATGGCGAGTTCTCGGCGCGCTTCCCCTATGAGGAGACCGACGACCAGCAGGGCGCGATCGATTCCGTCATGGACGATCTCGGCGCCGGCAAGCCGATGGACCGGCTGGTCTGCGGCGATGTCGGCTTCGGCAAGACCGAAGTGGCGCTGCGCGCCGCCTTCATTGCCGCCATGGAAGGTTTTCAGGTCGCCGTGGTGGTGCCGACTACCTTGCTGTCGCGCCAGCACTTCAAGACCTTCTCGCAGCGCTTCTCCGGCCTGCCGATCCGCGTCGCGCAGGCTTCCCGGCTGGTCGGCTCCAAGGAACTGGCCGAAACCAAGAAGGGCATCGCCGAGGGCACGGTCGACATCGTCGTCGGCACGCATGCGCTGCTGGGGTCGGCGATCTCGTTCAAGAATCTCGGCCTGCTGATCATCGACGAGGAGCAGCATTTCGGCGTCAAGCACAAGGAGCGGCTGAAAGACCTGAAGAGCGACGTGCATGTGCTGACGCTGTCGGCGACGCCGATCCCGCGCACGCTGCAACTGGCGCTGACCGGCGTGCGCGAGCTGTCGCTGATCGCGACGCCGCCGGTCGACCGCATGGCGGTGCGCACCTTCATCTCGCCCTTCGATCCGCTGGTCATCCGCGAGACGCTGCTGCGCGAGCGCTATCGCGGCGGCCACTCCTTCTATGTCGTGCCGCGCATCAGCGACTTGGCCGAAATCCATGATTTCCTGAAGCAATCGGTGCCGGAGCTGAAAGTCGCGGTGGCGCACGGCCAGATGCCGCCGGGCGAGCTCGACGACATCATGAACGCCTTCTACGACGGCCAGTACGACGTGCTTCTGTCGACGACCATCGTGGAGTCCGGTCTCGACATCCCGACCGCCAACACGCTGATCATCCATCGCGCCGACATGTTCGGCCTGTCGCAGCTCTACCAGCTGCGCGGCCGCGTCGGTCGCTCCAAGGTGCGCGCCTATGCGCTGTTCACGCTGCCGGCCAACCGCAAGCTGACCGATACCGCCGAGCGCCGGCTGAAGGTGCTGCAGTCGCTCGACACGCTCGGCGCCGGCTTCCAGCTCGCCAGCCACGACCTCGATATCCGCGGCGCCGGCAATCTGCTGGGCGAAGAGCAGTCCGGCCACATCAAGGAGGTCGGCTTCGAGCTCTACCAGCAGATGCTGGAGGAGGCGGTTGCCGAAGTGAAGGATTCCGGCGAGGTACAGGACGGCGGCTGGTCGCCGCAGATCGCCGTCGGCACGGCGGTGATGATCCCTGAAAGCTATGTGCCGGACCTGCAACTCAGGCTCGCGCTCTACCGCCGCCTCGGCGACCTCGAGAGCACCGAGGAGATCGACGCCTTCGGCGCCGAGCTGATCGACCGTTTCGGACCGCTGCCGGAAGAGGTGACGCATCTGTTGAAGATCGTGTTCATCAAGGCGCTCTGCCGCAGGGCCAATGTCGAAAAGCTCGATGCCGGTCCCAAGGGCGTCGTCATCCATTTCCGCAAGCGCGAGTTCCCCAATCCGGTCGGGCTGGTCAAGTTCATCGGCGAGCAGGGCTCGCTGGCCAAGATCCGGCCAGACCACAGCGTCGTCTTCATCCGCGACTGGCCGAACGCCGAAAAGCGGCTGGCCGGCTCGGCCGTGGTGATGACGCAGCTGGCGCGGCTGGTCGACAAGGCAGCATAACCGTCCAGCGCATTCGCCAGTACCGAAATTCCGGTCTAGAATAGGAATTCGGCTTCGTGTATGGAGCCGCCACCCCATATAGGGGCGGGAATGGCGGGCGAGGGTGCCCGTTCATCTGTTTGTTTGACGCAATTCCGCACGGAGATCACAGTTTTCCCGGAATTGCCGCTGAAGGGCGTTTGGGTGCAACGATGACGAAATGGTCGCCGAATTCGTGGAGAGAAAAGCCGATCAAGCAGGTTCCCGCCTATCCGGACCTTGCCGCGCTGAAGAACACGGAAGCCCAGCTCGCCACCTTTCCGCCGCTGGTTTTTGCCGGTGAGGCGCGCAAGCTGAAGAAGCAGTTGGCTGCCGTCGCCGCCGGCGACGCCTTCCTGCTCCAGGGTGGCGATTGCGCCGAAAGCTTCGCCGAGCACGGCGCGGACAACATCCGCGACTTCTTCCGCGTCTTCCTGCAGATGTCCGTCGTTCTGACCTTCGCCGGCGCGCAGCCGGTGGTGAAAGTTGGCCGCGTCGCCGGCCAGTTTGCCAAGCCGCGCTCGTCCGACAACGAGACCAAGGCCGGCGTGACGCTGCCAAGCTATCGCGGCGACATCATCAACGGGATCGAATTCGACGCCAAGTCGCGCATCCCCGATCCCGCCCGGCAGGAGATGGCCTACCGCCAGTCGGCGGCGACGCTCAACCTGCTGCGCGCCTTTGCCCAGGGCGGCTATGCCAGCCTGGAGAATGTGCATCGCTGGATGCTCGGCTTCGTCTCCGACAGCCCGCAGGGCGAAAAATACGAGTCGCTCGCCAACCGCATCACCGAGACGATGGACTTCATGAAGGCGGTCGGCATCACCTCGGAGACCAACTTCGCGTTGCGCGAGACCGATTTCTACACCAGCCACGAGGCGCTGCTGCTGGGCTACGAGGAAGCGCTGACGCGCGTCGATTCGACCTCGGGCGACTGGTATGCGACGTCGGGCCACATGATCTGGATCGGCGACCGCACGCGCCAGCCCGACCATGCCCATGTCGAATATTGCCGCGGCATCAAGAACCCGCTCGGCCTGAAATGCGGCCCGTCGCTGACGCCGGACGGTTTGCTGGAACTGATCGACCTGCTCAATCCGGAAAACGAGCCGGGACGGCTAACGCTGATCGCGCGCTTCGGTTCCGACAAGGTGGCCGAGCATCTGCCGAAGCTGGTGCGGGCAGTGCAGAAGGAAGGCCGCAGCGTGGTGTGGTCGTCGGACCCGATGCATGGCAACACGATCGAGGCCGCCGGCTACAAGACGCGGCCGTTCGATCGCATCCTGAAGGAGGTGCAGACCTTCTTCGAAGTGCACCGGGCCGAAGGCACGCATCCCGGCGGCATCCATGTCGAGATGACCGGCAAGAACGTCACCGAATGCACCGGCGGTGCCCGCGCCATCACCGCGGAAGACCTGCAGGACCGCTACCACACGCATTGCGACCCGCGCCTCAACGCCGACCAGGCGATCGAGCTCGCCTTCCTGGTCTCGGACCTGCTCAAGAAGAGCCATACAGTCCAGCACAAGCAGGCCGCCAACGGCTGAACCGCTTGCTGCTTTGGATCCAGTCAAGGGCGCCGGAGAAATCCGGCGCCTTTTTCGTTCGGGGCCGAGCCCGGTAACGTCAGACTTACGAAAATGTGTTCTGGCGCGACCACTGCAAGACCAAGATTGGGTGGAACTGCATCGTCCACCGCAACTGGTTCCTGCATTCATCATGCGTCACGAGCATGCCGTCATCCACCACCGCGCGCTTGATTTCTGGTCGGCACGCGCGGCGGTCCTCGTCATCATCTGCCTGCAGCTTCTGGTCATAAACGACCTGTCGTTCGGCCCGCGCTGGCTGGCGCCTGCGATCGAGGCGGTGCTGCTGGTGCCCCTGTCGGTCGCGACGGCGTGGACGCAAATGGCGACACGGAAGGCCGTCGACCACGAGCATTGGTACGCGATCGGCCGGTTTCGCCTTTACATCCGCCGCATCGCGCTGGTCCTCACCGGCGTCATCAGCGTCATGAACTGCGGGGCGCTGGTCTTCCTGGTCAGGGCGCTGCTCGAAGGCCATGCCGGCGCCGGCAGCACGCTGCTTGTCGATGCGCTCAACATCTGGGTCACCAACGTCATCGTCTTCGCGCTCTGGTTCTGGAGCACGGACCGCGGCGGGCCGCCGACCTGTGGGCTGGTCAAGCGCGCGCAGGCCGATTTCCTGTTTCCGCAGATGACGCTGCCCGACCGCGAGATCCGCGGCTGGCTGCCCGGCTTCGTCGACTATGCCTTCCTGGCGTTCACCAACGCGACGGCATTCTCGCCGACCGACACCTTGCCGCTTAGCCAGCGCGCCAAGCTCTTGATGATGGCGGAGGCGTTGATCTCGCTGCTGACAATCGCCCTGGTGGCGGCGCGGGCCGTGAACATATTGGCTTAGATCAGGAGGGCGTTTCGTTGGATCGTCATCCCGATCCAACTCTTTGCTGGAGCATTATCTTTTCCGAAAACCGGTTCCCAGTTTTCGGGATCATGCTCTAGCGCCCACGTTCCCAGCGCAGCCCGGCAAGCCGCGGATCGGTGAAGGCCGCCCTGGAGAATTCGATCCGCTTCTCCGGAAACTCGCAGATCGCCTGCACGCCGAAGGCGCCGAGGCGGATGCGCCAGGTCTGCGGCTCCAGCGGCTTTGCTTTTGCAAAACCCTTGCACGTCAACAGCGCGATGTTGGCGCCTTTCGGGTCGCGCGCCGAGCGGTAGCGGATCGCCTCCAGCCCGGCCTCGCGCGCGACATCGGCGATGGCCTGGCAAGCGGCGTAGTCGGTCGGATGCGTCCATACGGCCGCGTCACGATCGAGCGGCGGCCTCGTCAGGTCGATGGCGGCGGCGCATTTGATGGCGGCGGCGAATGCGGTGTAGTCGGCGGCGTCGCGCGGCCAGGGCGTGTCAGGGGATTCGGCGAAGAACAGCAAGCGGTAGAACGCCATCTCGGCGACAGCCGTGAACATGGTCTCCGCCGCATAGTAGACGCCCCTGGTCCGGCCGGCGCGGCGAAAGCGCGAGCCATGCGGATAGACCGAGCCGTAGCGAAAGGGCGTCGCCAGCAGATAATGGAGATGCCGGCATTCGAGCGGGATCTGCGGCTTGGTCTCCTCGATCAGCTCTTCCAGCAGGGCCTGCTCGTCGAGCGTGTCGACGACCTTCAGTGTCGAGACGCGGTGCTGCGCCTCGACCATGCGCCAGTATTTGCCTTCGAGCCGGATGGATTCAGACGAGAGCGCGTCGGGAGTCCAGATAGGCGATGACATCGACAAGTCCTGAGATCGTCTGGATTTTCTCGATCGGGGCGCCGTCGAAAGCCGTGTTGGCGTTCTTCAGCCAGGCCCGGGCGATGCCCTCGTCGCCGCCGACGATGGCGTCGAGAGAACGAAACAGCCGGACAAACAGGACGGCCAGCTCGAACGGCTTGGTGCCGCGCTCGAGCAGGAAATCCTGCTTGCGCATGCGCGAAACCGTGGCTTCGGAGACACCGATGACCGACGCCAGCACCCTTGCTGTAACGTCGAGCAGTTCGGCGGCGCGCAACGTGGACTTGGTGACGACGGCGTTTTCGGCCGTGCCGCTGGCGATATGAGGTTGCACGGATGGCATGGCGTGCTCCTTTCCATGGAAAATATAGGCTACAAAAATTCACATGGAAAGGGATTGCCGCGAAACATTTTTCGCGGGCAGGCCGATGATCGGCACGAAAACTCAGTCCTTCTTGTAGAGCAGCCAGCTCTTGCCGGCGCGGGCGGCCATCGCCGAATGCCTGGTCACGCGGTTGCGGCCGCCGACCTTCGAACGATAGAGCGCCCGGTCGGCCTTGGTGTAGAGGTCCTCGGGGCTTTCGGCCTCGGACGCCATGCAAATGCCCATCGACACGGTCACCGTGCCGTAATTGGTGCCGGTCTGGCTGCTGGTGAACGGCGTCTGCTCGATAAGCGTCCTGATGCGCTCGGCGATCTCGAAGGTAGTATCCTCGCTGGCGCCCTCGACGATCAGCGCAAATTCCTCGCCGCCGGTGCGAGCAACGAACATGTCGCCGCGAATGCTGGTCTGGAAGATCTCGGCGATGATCTGGATGATCCTGTCGCCGACCGGATGGCCGAAGCGGTCGTTGATGTCCTTGAAGCGGTCGATGTCGGCGAGGATCAGAGCATTGAACAGGATGCCCTTGTTGGAATTGTAGATCCTGGTGATTTCCTTGTCGAAGGCGCGGCGGTTCCAGACCTGCGTCAAGGGATCGGTGTCGGCGAGCCGCTTGTACTCCTCGAGCTTCGACTTGACGCTCTCGAGCTCGGCGGTCTTTTCGCTGAGCGTGCTCGCCACTTGCCTGCCATGGTCGATCGTCGAGTTTGTGGCCGCCGACATGGCGGTGACGATCTTCTGCAGCAGGTCCTGCGACAGCATGCTGCGGTTGCCGAGCCCGCTCGACGTCTCGTCGAGGATGCGGCCGTATTTTTCGATGTGGGATCGCTCGCTGCGCAAGAGCGAGGCAATGTCCTCGAGCTCCTTGGCGATGACGTCGCGCGCGTGCTCGACGATGCCGGGGCCATGATGCTGGGCAAAGAAGGTACGGCCGATGCGGTCGAGATCCTCCTGGGTCGGCCGGTTGCTGAGCGAGACGACGGCCAGGCTGAGTTCGTGATTGCTGCCGCTCAGCGCCTCGTAGAAGATCTCGTAGTTGCGCGGCAGGCCGAGCACGCCGAGCTGGCGCATCGTCGCCACGACGGTGCTCGCAATGTCGGTGTTCCTGTCATTTGGAACGAAAGCCGGCTGCATGTTCTGTTCACTCCTCAAGAACCACCGCAGACCTGCGCGTGCCGGTGTCGCCATGAGGGGAGTGCGACCGGAAATGCCAGACACGAGAAGTATCGCGTCCCCGCTCACGACCTTCACTCATAACGACCATAGATGCGAGCGCGCTAAAGTTTCCTTAATAGGACGGATTTCAGCACGGTTTTCTCTACCTCAGGATGTAATAGCCCCTTATGCAGGTGCAGGGCGAAACACGTCCCGCCGATGTCGCATTTGCCGGTGCCCGGCGGGCGCAAAACTGGAATCCTGCCACCAGCGCGAGAGGAATTCGAAGGAGACCGGGATGGAGGAAAAACACAGCGGAGCATGCCTGTGCGGAGCGGTGCGCTTCAGGACGAGGGGAGCCCTGCGCGGTGTCGTCTACTGCCACTGCTCGCAATGCCGCAGGCAGAACGGCCATTTCGTCGCGGCGACATCGGCCAAGGATGCCGATGTCGACATAGAGGGAGCCGAGGTGCTCAGCTGGTATGGCGCGTCCGATGTCGCCAGACGCGGATTTTGCCGCATCTGCGGCTCGCTGCTGTTCTGGAAGCACAACGAGCTGGACCAGATTTCGATCATGGCCGGCGCCTTCGACAGGCCGTCCGGACTTGCCGGGGAAAGCCATATCTTCGTTGGCGACAAGGGCGACTATTATTCGATCGACGACGGGCTGCCGCAGTTCGAGAAATCGTCGCCCTCGGTCAAGGTCGCCGGTGAGGCCGCCGAATGACCGGCAAGCGAGCAAAGCGGCAGAGCGCGTGATTTTGGCGGCACTGCCTTATTCCATTGATCCAGCCGTTGCTATATCCCCTGCCGGTCACTCGGAAAGGGGATTTGGGCATGCAGCGGCTGATCGATGCTTTCTTCAACTCGGTGCGGGCGTTCCGCAAGCTGGCTGCCCACGAAGAGGCCTTCCAGCAGGAGCTGATGCTGCTCACCCTTGCCCTACCGGCGGGCTGGTTCATCTCGGTGTCGTGGCGCGGCTACGCGCTGCTGATCGGCGCGGTGCTGCTGCTGATCATGGTCGAAGTGCTCAACACCGGCATCGAGGCTGCCTGCGACGCCTTCAGCCGCGAGTTCAATGTCGACATCCAGCTCGCCAAGGATTGCGGTTCGCTGGCAGTGCTGATCTCGGTAGTGATCGTAGCCGGCGTCTGGGGCATCGCCATTATCGAGCGCATCACGGGACTACCGATCTAGTATAGCGCTTCCTACATGACGGTTACCAAAGGAGACTGTCATGTCGGACGCCGCTGATTTTTCGTTGCTCGAGCGAGCCGGCCTGCCGGACGATCTGCGCTGGCTGACGCAAAAATATCCGCGCGAGACCTGGCAGGGCCACGGCAATATTCATGGCCTCGCCAATATGTGGCTTGGGCGGCACGACATGTTCCGCGAGCTCGGCGGCATGCTCACCGACGGCATTGGCAATTATCGCGAGGGCAGGCTGGCAGCACCGGACTTCGCGCGCTGGTTCGCGCCGCGGCTGAACCATTTCCTCGGCAATCTCGACGGTCACCACAACGTCGAGGACTATCAGTACTTTCCGGCTTTCGCCAAGGCCGAGCCCCGGTTGAAGCGCGGCTTCGAGATCCTCGATGCCGATCATCACACCATCCACGAGGGGCTGGAGCGCAATGCCGAGGCGGCGAATGCCTTCATCCGAACGCTGCAGGAGAGCGAGGACAGACAGCGCGTTGCCGCCGATGCCTATGCCGATGAGAACAGCCGGCTGATCGCCATGCTCACAAGGCATCTGGCCGACGAAGAGGATTTGATCATCCCGCTGATCCTCGACCGTGGCGACGGCGCGCTCGACGCCGAGACCGACATCGACTGAGCCTATTTGGCCTCGCTCTGACCATCCCTTGCGTCGTTGGCGCGCTCCTTCCTGGCGACGCTATGGGCGAGGAACCAGGCGAGGAAGGCGACGGCAAGGCCGATCGCCAGCGCGGTCAGCAGCCGTTCGTGACGCGCCAGCGCCTGGCCGACGATGCGTTCGGCGCCCAGTCCGAAGACGTAGCCGACCGTGCAAAACAGCGCCGCCCAGACCAGCGACGAGATGGCATTGAGGACGACGAAGCGCGTCACTGTGATGCTGGCGAAGCCGGCGGCGACGCCGCCGACCAGGCGCATGCCGTAGATGTAGCGGTTCGAAAGCACGAAGATGTTGGGATGGGAGGAGACGAGACGGAAGGCATGGCTGAAGCCTGGCCGTGCCTTCAGCCTGAGCACATAGGGATGATCGGCGAAGCTGCGGCCGAGGATGAAGAAGAAGGTGTCACCGGCGAAGGCGCCGATGGCCGCAGCCAGAAAAGCCTGCCAGGCCACGAAGACATGCTGATGGGCAAAGAAGCCGGCGAGGATGGCAGCGCTTTCGCCTTCGGCGACGCAGCCCAGGAAGACCGCGACCAGCCCGTACTGCTCGATGAGATGATGGATCGCCTCGGTCATCAGGGGCTTTGTCGCGCCGACAGCTTTTCGTCGATGCGTCTAACCTGCTCGGCCAGCCGCACGATCTCGTCGCGCATGCCTATCAGCTCGCTGTGGCGCAGTTCGTCCAGCTTCTCGTGCAGCGCCATGATCTCGATCTCGGCCTTGAGGTTGACCTCATAGTCGTGGGCGGCGTCGATGCGGTCGCGCTCGGTCTGGCGGTTCTGCGACATCATGATCACCGGCGCCTGCAGTGCTGCGATCATCGACAGCACGAGGTTGAGGAAGATGAAGGGGTAGGGGTCGAAGGCGGCGCGCGACAGCAGCCAGACATTGCCGCAGGTCCACAGGATCAGGAAGGCGACGAAGGTCAGGATGAACGACCATGAACCGCCGATGCGGGCGATGGTGTCGGCGACGCGGTCGCCGAACGTCTGGTGAAAGGCGACGGCCTTGTTTGTGTCCTTCGAGATGGTGGTGCGATCGAGCGCGCTTTGCAGCACCCGGCTCTCGATCTGGCCGAGGCCATCCAGCCGGCGTTTGAGCCAGCGGTTCGCCAGGTCATCGATTGTCTTGTTCATGTCGCCCTCCGTCATGAAAGCTTGCATAGAGGTAGAGGCTGCCGGCCCGAACGGGAAGTGTTACATTGACGCGAACCCGCGAGGATACCCATGGCCGATTTCCAGAAAATCCGCGCCCGCGCGGCGAAGCGCAAGGGCGGGGAAGCAGCGCTTCAATCGTTGCTCGGGCCGATGCCCGACAACCAGGCCGTGGCGAAGATCGGGGATGACCGCATCCTGTCGACCATGGCCGAGCGCATTTTCGCAGCCGGTTTCGTCTGGCGCGTCATCGAGCAGAAGTGGCCGGGTTTCGAGGAGGCGTTCCTCGGCTTCGAGCCGAAGCGGCTGTTGTTCCAGCCCGACGATTTCTGGCACGAACTGGCCTCCGACAAGCGAATCGTGCGCAATCCGCAGAAGATCAGGTCCGTCCGCGACAATGCCGCCTTCGTCGAGCGCGTGTCGAAGGAGCATGGCGGCTTCGGCAAATTCCTCGCCGCCTGGCCGGCCGACGACCAGGTCGGGCTGACCGCCTGGCTTGGCAAGCATGGCAGCCGGCTTGGCGGCAACACCGGCCAGTACTTCCTGCGCTGGCTGGAGTGGGACACCTTCATCGTCTCGACCGACATGGCGGCGGCACTGCGCGATGCCGGTATCGACATCGCCGAGAACCCGACCTCGAAGCGGGACCTCGACAAGATCCAGGCGCAGATCAATCAATGGTCGGCTGAAACCGGCCTGCCGCGCCGGCACATTTCCCGAATACTTTCGATGTCGATCGGCGAGAACCACTCGCCGGAAGCCTTGCGAGAATATATGAGCGAATAGGATTTCGGGACATTGGCCCGCTGGGCATAGTGGCCCAAGCGAACGCCATTGCCCGGCGAAATTTGCCGCGCTAAACCCGCAGGCATGACCAAGAAGCCCGACATCCTGCGCATCGCCATCGCCCAGCTCAATCCGACTGTCGGCGACGTCGCCGGCAATCTCGCCAAGGCGCGCGAGGCGCGCGCGGACGCCGCCCGACAGGGCGCCGACATCGTGCTCTACACCGAGCTCTTCCTCGCCGGCTATCCGCCGGAGGATCTGGTGCTGAAGCCGGCTTTCCTGAAGGCTTGTGAGCAGGCCGCGGAAGATTTCGCCAAGGACACTGCCGATGGTGGTCCCGGCGTCATCATCGGCACGCCCCTGAAGCGCAAGAGCGGCACGCACAATTCGATCATCGTCGCCGATGGCGGCAAGACCCTCGCCGAGCGCTACAAGCTCGATCTGCCGAACTACGGCGAATTCGACGAGAAGCGCGTCTTCCAGGCCGGGCCGGAATTGCAGGGACCGGTCAATTTCCGCGGCGTGCGCATCGGCATTCCGATCTGCGAGGACATCTGGGGCGAGGTCGCCGTCTGCGAGACGCTGGCCGAAAGCGGCGCGGAGATCCTGCTGGTGCCGAACGGCTCGCCCTATTACCGCGCCAAGATCGACGTCCGCCACCAGGTCGTCATCCGCCAGGTGATCGAATGCGGCCTGCCGATGATCTACGCCAACCAGCTCGGCGGCCAGGACGAACTGATCTTCGACGGCGCTTCCTTTGCCATAGGCGCTGACAAGACGCTTGCCTTCCAGATGAGCCAGTTCGAGGAGGCGGTCGACGTCACCACCTGGAAGCGCACGCAGGATGGCTGGGCCTGCTCCGAAGGGCCGATGTCGAAGATCCCGGAGCGGGAGGAGGCCGACTACCGGGCCTGCATGCTGGGCTTGCGCGACTACGTCAACAAGAACGGCTTCAAGAACGTCGTGCTCGGCCTTTCCGGCGGCATCGATTCGGCGATCTGCGCCGCGCTAGCCGTCGATGCGTTGGGCGAGGAGCGGCTGCGCGCCGTGATGATGCCGTATCGCTATACCTCGAAGGATTCGCTTAAGGATGCCGAGGACTGCGCCCGCGCGCTCGGCTGCCGCTATGACATCGTGCCGATCTTCGAGCCGGTCGAAGGTTTTCTGCACACGCTGACGCAGATGTTCGAAGGCACCAAGGAAGGCATCACAGAGGAGAACCTGCAGAGCCGCGCGCGTGGCACCATCCTGATGGCGATCTCCAACAAGTTCGGTTCGATGGTCGTCACCACCGGCAACAAGAGCGAGATGTCGGTCGGCTACGCAACGCTTTACGGCGACATGAATGGCGGCTTCAACCCGATCAAGGACCTCTACAAGATGCAGGTCTACGCGCTGTCGCGCTGGCGCAACAGCCATGTGCCGCCGGGCGCGCTCGGTCCTTCCGGCGAGGTGATCCCGAAGAACATCATCGACAAGGCGCCGTCGGCGGAGCTGCGCGAAAACCAGACCGACCAGGACTCGCTGCCGCCCTATCCGGTGCTCGACGACATTCTGGAGTGCCTGGTCGAGAACGAGATGGGCGTCGACGACATCGTCGCGCGCGGCCATGACCGGGCGACGGTGGCGCGGGTCGAGCACCTGCTCTACATCGCCGAATACAAGCGCCGGCAGGCCGCGCCGGGCGTGAAGATCACCCGAAAGAATTTCGGCCGCGATCGCCGCTACCCGATCACCAACCGGTTCAGGGACGGGCGGTAAGCGCTTTTTTCCTGCCCAGCCTGAGCAGCCACGGTACAACCGGCCGTTGTTGCAAAATCGTCTCACTGCTTGGACCAGATGCGCATTCGCCCGCGGTCTGTCTTGGCGATGCGCAAGAGCGTCTCTATAAGAACGTCTCCGCGATTCTCCACCAGGAGGAACCGAATGCCACGATTTGAAATCGTTATGCGAGGCCGCGAAGCCTAGGTCCTGATCGTCGCCTCGCGAAGGCTTGCCTTCGCGACAAAGCTTCGATCGAGGACAGGCATTTGCCGCTGCCGGTCGCCGCCCGCATATGGGCGAGCCGCCACTATGCTGAACCTCCGTATTCCGGGCGCCAGATTGGCGCCGACGCGGTTTTTCTCAATTCCATCTTATCGGGACCGGGCACATTTGCGCCCGGATGACATCATGGCTCGTTTTCGAATCGACCTGCGCGCCGACGCCTTCCGCAGCGTGCTCGGCTTCACGCTCGGCCATTGGCGGCGCCAGCCGTGGCGGCTTTCGCTGATCATGGGCGCCTTCCTGCTGTCGACGCTGGCCGACGTGCTGACGCCGCTCTATTCCGGCCGGCTGGTCGACGCCGTCGCCAATGGCAGTGCAGCCGATGCCGTCGCCTGGAACGCGGCGATTTCGGCCTTCTGGATGCTGGTTGCCCTGGCGCTGACCGGCGTCGTGCTGCGCAACGCCGCCTTCATGGCCATCGTCGAGCTGACGCTGAAGATGATGGCCGATATCGCGGCCGACGCCTTCCATCGCGTCCAGCGCTTTTCCACCGACTGGCATGCCAACAGCTTCGCCGGTTCGACCGTGCGCAAGATCACGCGCGGCATGTGGGCGCTCGACCTGCTCAACGACACGATCCTGATCGCGCTCTTGCCGTCGGTCGTCATGCTCGTCGGTTCGACGCTGCTGCTCGGCTGGTTCTGGCCGCTTATGGGCGCGGTGGTCGCCGCGGGCTCGGTGCTGTTCATCACGGTGACGGCGACGCTGTCGCTTGGCTATGTCGCGCCGGCCGCCCGACTCGCCAACACCTGGGACACGCGGCTTGGCGGGTCGCTGGCCGATGCGGTGAGCTGCAATGCCGTGGTCAAGGGCTTCGGCGCCGAGACGCGCGAGGAGGCGCGGCTTGCGAGGGTCGTCGCCAAATGGCGCGCCCGCACCGGCCGCACCTGGGTGCGCGGCACCGTCAACGGCACCACGCAGGGCACGATGCTTCTGCTGCTGAGAACCGCCGTCATCGGTCTGGCGCTGATGCTGTGGGCGTGGGGGCAGGCCAGCGCCGGCGACGTCGCCTTCGTGCTGACTTCGTTCTTCGTGCTGCAAGGCTATCTGCGCGACATCGGCACGCATATCCGCAATCTGCAGCGCTCGATTAACGACATGGAGGAACTGGTCGACTTCCAGGCCGAACCGCTCGGCATCGAGGACCGGCCGGCGGCCGGGCCGATCCGCATCAACGATGGGCGCATCAGGTTCGACAGGGTCACCTTCCACTATGGTAACCACCGGCTGCCGCTCTATCGCGATCTCTCGGTCGAGATCGCCTCCGGCGAGCGCGTCGGACTGGTCGGCCATTCCGGTTCGGGCAAGACGACCTTCGTCAAGCTGATCCAGCGCCTCTACGACGTGAACGCCGGCAGGATCCTGATCGACGGCCAGGATATTTCCGAGGTGGCCCAGGCATCGCTGCGCGCGCAGATCGCCATCGTCCAGCAGGAGCCGATCCTGTTCCATCGGTCGCTGGCCGAGAACATCGCCTATGCCCGGCCCAGCGCCACGCAGGCCGAGATCGAGCATGCGGCGCGGCTGGCGAGCGCGCATGACTTCATCTGCGACCTGCCGAAAGGCTATGGCACGCTGGTGGGCGAGCGTGGCGTGAAGCTGTCGGGCGGCGAGCGGCAGCGGGTGGCGATAGCGCGCGCCTTCCTCGCCGACGCACGCATCCTGATTCTCGACGAGGCGACGTCCAGCCTCGATTCGGAATCGGAAGTGCTGATCCAGCAGGCAATGGAGCGGCTGATGGTCGGCCGCACGACGCTGGTCATCGCGCACCGGCTGTCGACGGTCAGGGCGCTCGACAGGCTGCTGGTGTTCGATCGCGGCCGCATCATCGAGGAGGGCTCGCACGACCAGCTGATCCGGTTGAACGGCGGCATCTACCGCCGCCTGTTCGAGCGCCAGGCGCTCGAACTGACCAAGGGCCTGGTGATCTGAGGCGAAGGGCATTCCGGACCCTCCCGGTCCGGGGTGCCCTTTATTTCGATACGGAGAGGAACGACCCCGGTCCGGCGAGACCTGGCCTGGGCGACGGCGATCAGCCGTAGTGCAGCTTCGGCTTCGGCTCGGTGCCGCAGAATTGGACGCCGACGCGGTCGTTGCGGCGCCAGCGGACCTCAGACCGATAGGCGACGCCGTCGACCGGCACGTAGAGCAGGAAGCGATCGGGAACGTGGGCGTCCGGCGCGACCTTCAGCTCGGCGCCGCCGTCATTCTGGTTGCGCAAGGTGCAGCTGATCTCGGAATTCTGGATGCCGGTGATGATCGAGCCGCCCTTGAGCACACGCTGTCGGTGCTTACGCCGAAGATCGTCGGAATTGTCCTCGAGGGGTCGTGCGGTATTCGTCATCACCAAAACGCCAAGGCAGCCGAATCGAATCTAGGGGCCATCCTTGCGTACGGCAATGCCCACGCCAAAGCCTTGCCCGCCGGCAATGGCTTTTGGTGGACAACTCACGCGAATTTGTGCGGGTCGGCGCAGAAATAGGCGATGATCTGGCAGAGGTCCGGTTCGTTGACCATGCGCACGGCTTCGGCGGAGCTCACCCATTTGCGGGTGCGCGCGCGCTTTTCCTTCCAGCGGTCGGCGATGTGGTCGACCCGCAACGGGTAGACCAGCACCTCGCAAGGCACTTCCTCACCGGAAGCCAGCACCTTGGCGTAGAAATACCGGCCGGCTTCGAGATGGGAGACGGTGCCGCGCAATCCGGCTTCCTCGCCGGCCTCGCGCGCGGCCGCCTCGCTAAGCGGCTCCTTGGCCTCCGGCCAGCCCTTGGGCAGCACCCAGCGGCCGGTGTCGCGGCTGGTGATCAGCATGATCTCGACACCATTTTCGGCCTCGCGCCAGGGCAGGGCGGCAACCTGCAGGCGGCAAGGCGCGCTGCCGAAGAGTCGCCGGACTCTTTCGGCCAGATGGTTGTGCGTCGTTGGCCTTGTCAGCATCGGAGAAGCTAGCCCCAGCCCTCGAACTCGTTCGTTGCCTCACGAATCTTACCTCTGATCATACGCGACAAAAGTAAAAAACTTCACAGGAACTTGTTGAATTCCACCAAGAAAAGTCGATTGCGTGAAATGGCCTTGCGGCGCGCATTTCATGCGCAGCAAAAAAATGCGTCGTGAACCGTTTCAGTGGAAAAAATGACCGATCAACCGGCGTGATCGTCCGCGATCGGCTTCTGGTAGGTGAAGCCCATATCCCAGGGGAAATAGATCCAGGTGTCCTGGCTGACCTCGGTGACGAAGGTGTCGACCAGCGGCCGCCCCTTCGGCTTGGCGTAGACGGTGGCGAAATGCGCCTTGGGCATCATGGCGCGCACGATGCCCGCAGTCTTGCCGGTGTCCGTCAGGTCGTCGATGATCAGCACGCCGGCACCATCATCGGCGAGCAGCGCCGGCGTGATCTCCTTCAGCACCTGCAACTGCCCCTGGCTGGTGTAGTCGTGATAGGAGGCGACGCAGACCGTCTCGATCACCCGGATGCCGAGCTCGCGCGAGATGATGGCGGCGGGCACAAGGCCGCCGCGGGTGATGCAGACGATCGCCTTCCACTGCCCCTTGCTGGCGCCGGCAAGCCGCCAGGCAAGCGCGCGGGCGTCGCGGTGGAACTGGTCCCAGGAGACCGGGAAAGCTTTTTCGGGAAGGGACATTTTTCACGCACTCCGCAGCACGCGACCAGGCGCGTGACGATATCCAAGGGAATGCAGGCGGAATTAGCGGGAAAATGCCGGCTTTGGCAAGCTCGCAACAAGCCATGCCTGTGGACTTAAGCCCGCGTCGCTTTGCTTGTCGGGATTATCGCGACAGGAAAGCTGCCACCGGCGCGGTGCGCAGCACCGTGCGCGTCACGCCGCCGAACAAGAGCTGGCGCAGCCAGGAATGGCTGTAGGCGCCGAGCACGAGCAGATCGGCGCCGGTCTCGGCGATGCGGGTCTGGATGAGGTCGTCGACGGAAGCGCCGTTCGACTTCTGCACCGACACGCTGACGGTGGCACCGTGCCTGGAAAGCGCCGCGGCGATTTCGGCGCCGGCGGCTTCCGGGGTCTCGTCCAGCGACTCAGGCGGATCGATGATCAATATGTCCGTCTTCTCGGCCTCGCTGATGAAGGGCAGGGCGTCGAAGGCGGCGCGTGCCGCTTCCTTGCTGCCGTTCCAGGCCAGGAGCACGCGCTTGAAAGTTGTAAGGAGTGGCCCTTCATGCGGCACCACGAGCACCGGCCGGCCGGCATCATAGACGAGCGTGTCGACGTCGGCGCCCGGGTCGCCGCCGGTGTCGCGCTGCGCGGCGATGATCAGGTCGGCGGCGCGGACGGTGGAAATGCCGGTCAGCGCGCTGTCGCCGGAAAAGCTCTCGAGGCTGCGCCACTCGAAGGACAGGCCGGACTCCTCGATACGCCTCAGGAACAGGGCCTCCAGCTTGTCGGCGCGCTCGCGGTTCATCTCGGCCGACACCTGCAGGAATTCGGTGTCCGGAAAGCCGGTGGCCGAGGTGTAGGGAACGGGCAGCGCTTCGGCATGGATGCCGACGAGATGGCTCTGGAAGCGGTCGGCAAGCGGGATGGCGCAAGCGAGCACGCGCTCGGCGTCCTGCTCGTTCTGCAAAATGGCGACGATGGTCTTGAAGCGCATGCTGGGTCCCTCAACGTGTCGGCGCAATGCGGCGCGCGCCCAAGGAAACGTCACAGTGCCATGCTTGGTTCCGGGTCGACCGGGGAACCGAAATCGCCAGATCAGCCGGCAGCAGCGGCGAAGCCGGCAACCATGGCTTCAACATCCTTGCGCGCGGCCTCCAGCGCCTCCTCGTCGCGGGCGCGCACGACGAGCTCGGTCCAGAACTTGCCGTCGCCATATTTCGGATAGGAGCCGATGATGGTGTCGGGATGCGCCTTCTGGATGTCGGCCAGCGGGCCGCCGATGAGGCCTTCGCCGAACGGGCAATGGACGGTCGCCGACAGCATTTTGGTGCCCGCCTTCAGCGTCGGCACGACATTGTCGAGCATAGCCTGGAAGATCGCCGGCACGCCGGCCATGACATGGACGTTGCCGATGCGAAAGCCGGGCGCGATCGACACCGGATTGTCGATGTGGTCGGCGCCGCGCGGCATGCGCGCCATGCGCTTCCTGGCCTCGGTGTATTCGATGCCGCGCGCGGCGTAGCTCGCCTCCAGCATCGCATAGGCCTTGGTGTCATATTCGCACGGCACGCCGAATGCCTTGGCGATCGAATCTGCGGTGATGTCGTCGTGCGTCGGGCCGATGCCGCCGGTGGTGAAGACATAGGTGTAGCGGGCGCGCACGGCATTGACCGCGGCGACGATCTCGTCCTCCTCGTCGGGAACGACGCGGACTTCCTTGAGGTCGATGCCGATGGCCGTCATGATGTCGGCGAGGTGGCCGATGTTCCTGTCCTTGGTCCGACCCGACAGGATCTCGTCGCCGATGACGAGCATGGCGGCGGTGACGATTTCAGGCATGACAGGCTCCGGCAAACAGGGTCGCCTGAGATAGCGCGGCGACGGAGCGGCGGCAATGCGCCAGCACTATGCCACGGCGGCGCCTTGCGGCGACATCTGCGGCAGGTAAGCTGCCTGCGTTGCCAGTGAGAGGAAAAATGCTGCTGTCGATCTTGTCCTGGCTGCTCGGTGGCCTGCTCCTGCTCGCTGTTGCCGTAGTCGTCGGCCTTGTGCTGGCGACATGGTGGATCAGCGCCAAGGCCGAGAGGCTGGTACCGGCGCGCGGAAAATTCGTCGAGATCGACGGCAACCGTATCCATTATGTCGAGGAAGGCGAGGGCAGGCCGATCGTCTTCCTGCACGGGCTCGGCGCCCAACTTCACCATTTCCGCCACACGCTGTTCGGCCGCTTCGGCCCGGGCTATCGCCTGATCGCGCTCGACCGTCCGGGCTCCGGCTATTCTGTGCGGGCTAGTGACGCCACGGGGCGACTGCCCGAGCAGGCCGAAATCGTGCGGCGCTTCATCGACAGGCTCGGGCTGGAAAAGCCGCTGGTCGTTGGTCATTCGTTGGGCGGCGCGATCGCGCTGACGCTGGCGGTGGAGCACCCCGGGACAATTTCTGGCATCGCCTTGCTGGCACCCCTGACGCATCTGGAAACCATGGCGCGCCAGAAATTCGACCTGCTCTACGTTCCTTCGCGACTGCTGCGCCGGATCATGGCGAATACGGTGGCGATACCCTTGAGTTTGAAATACGCGGAGCCGACAATGAGGTTCATCTTCGCGCCGCAGGCCGTTCCCGGTGACTATATGACCGCAGGAGGCGGCTGGCTTGGGCTGCGGCCCGCCCATTTCCATGCGACCTCGACCGACGTCGTTGCGGTGGAACAGGATCTCGGCCGCATCGAGCTGCGCTATGGCGAGATCGCCATGCCTGCCGGCATTCTGTTCGGCACCGCCGACCGCGTCATTGGCATGCCTATCCATGGCGAACCGATGCGGGACAGGCTCAAAGGGCTCGATTTCGAGGCCGTCGACGGTTTGGGCCACATGCCGCAATTCATCGATCCGGAGCGCGTCACCGCCTTCATCAAGCGCATTGCCGCGCGCGCCTTTGCCACGAAGAGCCTCTCAGCCATCGACTGAACGCCGAAGCGGGCTAGCCGGGACCCGATGCCAATGCCGGGCAGAATGTCAACGATCATTATTGCGGCAAGTAGCAGACCGCGCGCTTTCCAAGTGGCTGGCTAGGATGCCCTCGCGGGCATCCGCGCCCGCTCCGGCAAGAGCCGCCCCAGGAATAGATGCTAATCGGAAACTTCGGTTTGTGGCCGGTCCCTGCCATCGGCCAGTTCATCGTGCCACTTGCCTTCGGCGTCCTCGTACTGGATGCCGTCCGTGGTGCCGGCGATCTGCTGCTCGGCCGAAGCGATCTCGGCGGCGCGCAGCGCGTCCTGGTGGGTGGGGAACGTCTCCGAGAAGGTCGAGCCGACCTTGTAGGCCCAGCCGCCATCGTGCTCGACGATCTTGTAAGTCAGCTTCGCCATGAAGTCCTCCGGTTGAAAAGGCCCCTTTTTGCTCAATGCAGCCGATCGTCGGGCAAGCGGTCGTCGGGCACCAGCACTTCCGATTCCTTGGCCGCTTCGATCAAGGCCCGGCGCGCATCCGCGGTTGAACGATATCCTTCCAGCACTTTCAGGCAAGTGTCGACTGCATCACGATGGCGGGGGCCGCGATTGAGCGGCCAAACCGTCATCAGGCACTCCGCTGCCTCCCTGGTGCTGCGGATCTGGCGATATTTGCCGACATGGCCGAGTTCGACCACCACCGGCTTTTCAAAGGGTTTGCTGTCCATCATGGCCGCAAACGCAAAGCAGCCAAATTGGTTGCAATCGTGTCTTCCGGGCTGCGCCCAAACGTCTCAGCGAGGTGGTCAGCTCGCCGCCTTCATCCAGTGCCGCATCGTCGTCACCGAGCGGGCAAGCTGCGGCGCGGGATGGATCTCCTGGCCGAAGGTCGCCGCGGCGCGCCATCCCCAGCGCGGATCGGCGAGGAAGGCGCGCGCCAGCGCCACCATATCGGCCTGGCCGTCGGCAACGATCGCCTCGGCCTGCTTCGGGTCGTCGATCAGCCCAACGGCTCGCGTCGGGATGCCGGCGCCTTTTCGCACCGCTTCCGCCAGATGCACCTGGTAGCCAGGCCCAGACGGCAGCTGCTGCAAGGGGGAATTGCCGCCGCTCGAGCAGCAGAGATAGGCGATGCCCTCGGCCTTCAGCGCCTTGGTCACCTCGATGGCGTCCTCGACATCGAAGCCGCCATCGACCCATTCCTTGACCGACAGGCGCGCGCCGAGCATCAGCTTGGGGACGGCTTTCCGCACCGCCCTGGCGATCTCGATGACGAAACGCATGCGGTCCTCAAGCGAACCGCCCCAGCGATCGGTGCGCCGGTTGGACAGCGGCGACAGGAACTGGAAGATCAGGTAGCCGTGCGCCGCGTGCAGTTCGATGAAGTCGAAACCGGCGCGTTCGGCGCGCCTCGCCGCATCGGCGAAACGCTCGATGATGCGCAGGATCTCGTCTTCCTCCAGGGCGTGCGGCACCTGCCAGCCTGTGTCGTAGGCGATGGCCGAGGCTGACACGATCGGCCAGGGATCCTGGTCGGGCTTGAGCGGCCCGCCGCCCTCCCACGGCCGCTGGCACGAAGCCTTGCGGCCGGCATGGGCAAGCTGGGTGCCGAATTTCGTGCCAGGCGCGGCGACGCGCCTTGCCGCGTCCAGCGTGCGCCGGGCAGCGGCTTCGTTGTCGTCGGAAAAGAGACCGAGGCAGCCATGCGAGATGCGTCCGCGCCGCTCGACGTCGGTCATCTCGACGGTGACCATGCCGGCGCCGGACATGGCAAGGTTCATCCAATGATAGAGATGCCAGTCGCTGGCGGATCCGTCCTCAGCCGAATACTGGCACATCGGCGCCACGGCGATGCGGTTGGGCAAGGTGAGGCCGCCAAGCGTGATCGGCTGGAAAAGCGATGAGGTCATGAAAAGAACTCCGGCAGGGGATGCTTATTTAGGCGAGGGCACCGGCACGCACCAGACACGAGGCGGTGAAACCTTGGTCTGGCCCAATCGTCGCCCGGATTGCATGAACGCCGGTTCGCGGCTACGCCATGGCGCCGGCACAAGGAGTTCATAATGGAAGATCGCATTCGCATCCGCTCGGAAGAGGTGCTTTCCGACGATTGGGCGGTCCTGAAGAAGACGGTCTTCGACTATCGCCGCCGCGACGGGCAGTGGGAGACGCAGATCCGCCAGACCTACGATCGCGGCGACGGCGCGGTGATCCTGCCTTTCGATCCATCGCGCTCGACCGTTCTGCTCGTGCGGCAGTTCCGCTATCCGGCCTATGCCACCGGCCACCAAGAGCCGCTGATCGAGGCCTGCGCGGGCCTGCTCGACGAAAACGACCCGGAAACCTGCATCCGCAAGGAGGCGGAGGAAGAACTCGGCTACCGGCTGAAGGACGTCCAGAGGCTGTTCGCGCCCTACATGAGCCCAGGCAGCGTGACCGAGCGGCTCTGGTTCTTCGTCGCGCGCTACTCGCCGGCCGACCGTATCTCGGCCGGCGGCGGCGCGCCGGAAGAGGGCGAGGACATCGAGGTCCTGGAGATGACGCTCGACGAGGCGCTCGCCGGTATCGCCGACGGTAGCATCGTCGATGCCAAGACGATCATCCTGATCCAGCACCTGAAACTATATCCGATACCGGCCTGAGGCGCCTGCCAGCGCCAAGTTCCGGTGACTAAGGAAAGCGTACTTCAGAAGAGCGCCATGGAAAAAGCCCGGCCAACATGGCCGGCGCTCTGTGAATTTTGTCACAGACGCATTCACGCATTGGCCTAGCTTGCACGGCGTAGTTTTTCTGCAGCGGTGAAGGGAGCACTCCGATGCTTGTCAACCTTCCTATGCTTGTAACCCTTCCTCTTGTCGTAGTTGGTCCCCTTGTCGATTGGCTCGGTCGCCGAGCCGATCAGAAGGCGCAGTTGAAGGCAACGGACGAACTGAGCGAGTCGCCGGACGACATTCTCAGCGACATCGGGATTTCCCGTGACGACATCGAGACCATGCGCTGGCAGTCCAGCCATTAGGGTGGGGTTACACCCATGCTTCCGCCCTAATCGCGGGTGGCATCGACGTTGTTGCAACTAGCCGCCGGCCAGAGCATGCATCACCCGCGGTCACGCTTTCGGTCTACGCCACCTCTTCAGGAAGCCGGACGAAGGCGCGGCGGCGGCGATCGAAGCTGCGATGAGAGCGGGCGCGGAACAGCAATAGGGATATTTGGTGCCAAACGGTGCCAAATCCACCCACAGGACTAGACCGGTCTCGCCTTAAGTGCTTGTAATCGCGGCGCGCGGACGTGGCGGAACTGGTAGACGCAAGGGACTTAAAATCCCTCGATCTCTGATCGTACGGGTTCGATTCCCGTCGTCCGCACCAGCGCACTGGTGCGATCACGGAATTACGCTCTGCGCTCATGTCGCTAAGTTCATCTGGCGGCGGATTTGATCCGCCCAGGCCGGCGTCTTACCCCAAAGCCCCCCGCCCAACAGGCGCCGGCCTCTTTTTATCCGAGATGACCTTGGAACTGAGCAATTCCGAACGGAAGACCTCCAGGCACTTTTTGGGCTAACGCTTCTCGAAAATCAGCTTTCAGTTGCGAGCCCTCTCCCGTCACTCGCGAAAGTCCCGATTTCGTCCGTTAGAAGTCGCTTAAGTAACCTTGTCGCGATTAGGCATTCGCACTAAACTCTGCCCTTCTCAAAGCGTGCCTAGTCCTCCGGTTTGTCACAAGGGGGTAGCGAATGCGCCACGTTTTGCTTTTGCTTCCATTGGTGCTTTTGCACATACCGATTGTAACGCATGCCGCCGCTATCCACGACGCCGCCACGAAGGGCGACGTGGCGGGGATCACGGCAGCGCTCGACGCAGGTGCCGGCGTCGATGAGAGCGATGGGAAGGCGACACCACTCTATCTTGCGGTCAAGGGTGGGCATTTCGCGGCGGCCAAACTGCTCCTGGATCGCGGTGCCGACGTCAACGCCGCCCCGACACCGGTTTTGGGTCCTGCCCTGATGCCGGCTTTGGCTAAACGCAGGATCGACTTGATCAAACTGTTGCTGGACGGAGGCGCAAATCCAAATTCGAAACGCAGCCGCGAAAACGCGATCCACATCGCGGTCAATCTCGGTT
>NZ_SRUO01000089.1 GCF_004791025.1 Mesorhizobium sp. M4B.F.Ca.ET.203.01.1.1 | reverse complement strand
GTCGCGGATCTCGGAAGGCAGCTCGGCCATTTCAGCGATGCCGCCGGCGTTGTCGGTGATCGGACCGTAGGCATCGAGGGCGACGATCATGCCGGCCATCGACAGCATCGCGGTGGCGGCGATGGCGATGCCGTACAGGCCCCCCAGCGCGAACGCGCCCCAGATTGCCGCACACACCGCCACCACCGGCAGCGCGGTGGACTTCATCGAGATGCCGAGGCCGGCGATGATGTTGGTGCCGTGGCCGGTGGTCGAGGCCTGTGCCACGTGCTGCACCGGCTTGTACTGGGTGCCGGTGTAGTACTCGGTGATCCACACGATCAGGCCGGTCAGGAGCAGCCCGATCAGCGCGCAGCCGTACAGCGCCATCGGCCCATGTAGGTTGTCCGA
>NZ_SRUO01000088.1 GCF_004791025.1 Mesorhizobium sp. M4B.F.Ca.ET.203.01.1.1 | reverse complement strand
CGCGCATCGGCGCGGGCCACGCGGAACATGAAGCGGTCCAGGGCCAGCTCATCGCCGACTTCCGGCAGATGGCCCACGGCCTCGGTGACCAGGCCGCCGATGGTGTCGTAGTCCTCGTCGGAGAACGTGGCGCCGAAACGCTCGTTGAAGTCGCCGATCGGGGTCAGTGCGTCGACCACGTACTGGCCGTCGGACTGGATGGCGATCTGCGCCGACGGATCCTCGGCCTCGTCATGCTCGTCGTCGATCTCGCCGACGATCTGTTCCAGCACGTCCTCGATGGTGACCAGGCCGGCGACACCGCCGTACTCGTCGACCACGATGGCCATGTGGTTGCGTGACAGGCGGAACTCCTTCAGCAGCACGTTGAGCTTCTTCGCCTCCGGGATCAG
>NZ_SRUO01000087.1 GCF_004791025.1 Mesorhizobium sp. M4B.F.Ca.ET.203.01.1.1 | reverse complement strand
CGTCGCGCGCATCCTCGGCGAAGAACGCCCGATGCGCTTCACCAACGTCGAGAAGAAGGGCTTCTTCAGCAAGCTGTTCGGAGGGTAAGCATGGGCCTGTTTGATTTCCTCAAAGCGAAGAAGACCACCGCCGAAACCGCCAAGAACCGCCTGCAGATCATCATCGCGCAGGAACGCAGCCACCGTGGTGGCCCGGACTACCTGCCGCTGCTGCAGCGCGAGCTGCTGGAAGTGATCAAGAAGTACGTGAACATCGACGTCGATGCGGTGAAGACCCCAGCGCTGTACCGCCTGCTGGAGCGCAGCCGGATCGACGCCAGTGCGGCGACCAAGGCGGCCAAGAACCACTACCAGCGCCCGCGCCCGTTCATGGTCAACGGTGAGCCGACCTG
>NZ_SRUO01000086.1 GCF_004791025.1 Mesorhizobium sp. M4B.F.Ca.ET.203.01.1.1 | reverse complement strand
GGCGTTGTGGGACCTGCGCGGCAAGGCCTGGAAGCAGCCGCTCTATCAGCTGCTCGGCGGCGCGGTGCGCAAGGACATCCCCTTCACCGATTATTTCTCGCTACGCGGCGACGGGGCGAAGGTGAAGGGCGAAAAAACGCCGGAAGCGGTCGCCGATTACTGCGTCGAACTCCACGAGCGGCACGGCACGACCTTCTTCGAGGGCAAGTTCTCGACCCAGGATCCGAAGGTCTCGCTGAAGATGGTCGAGCTGATCCGCAAGAAGCTGGGCGACGGCGCGATGATCCGCATCGATTCCAACCAGGCCTATTCGCTGGCCCCGGCCCGGCGGCTTGTGCGGCCGCTGGAGGATCTCGGTGTGCGCAACTGGGAGGATCCGGTGGCGACGATCGA
>NZ_SRUO01000085.1 GCF_004791025.1 Mesorhizobium sp. M4B.F.Ca.ET.203.01.1.1 | reverse complement strand
CTGCAGTCGGGCGCGGGTCAGCCGTCGCACGAAGCGCCATTGCAGTTCATCTTTGCGGTTGAACACCAGCATCGGTGCGTGCGCCAGGGTTGCGGCCTGCATGCCATCGCTGAAGTACCGGCGGGCGAAGGCGGACGAAGCAATTGCCTGGTAGCGCATGGCGAACAGCGGGTGCACGTTGCAGCCCTTCACCGGCCGGCCTTCGGCAGTGACCGCACCCAGCACGCTGCCATCGCGCAGCAGTTGCAGGGTGTGGTCCTGGTCGTCCATGCGCAGGTCGAACAGGTAGCCATGGCGCTGGTGGAGGTCGGCGACGGCCGGCACGAACCATGTATCGAGCGAGTCATCGTTGACCGCCAGAGGGAGTGGCCTGCGTCCGGCGTCGCTGCCGCGTTCGGGC
>NZ_SRUO01000084.1 GCF_004791025.1 Mesorhizobium sp. M4B.F.Ca.ET.203.01.1.1 | reverse complement strand
AGAATCTCGCCCAGAGCATCGACCGTGATCTTCTGGGTAAGGTCGCCGGTCGCGATTGCCGTCGCGACCTTGGAGACGTCGCGCAGCTGCACCGTAAGATTGCCGGCCATGGCGTTCACGTTGTCGGTCAAATCCTTCCAGGTGCCGCCGACGCCTTCGACATGGGCCTGACCGCCGAGCTTGCCTTCCGACCCGACCTCGCGGGCCACGCGCGTCACCTCCGAGGCGAAGGAGTTGAGCTGATCCACCATCGTGTTGACGGTGTCCTTCAGTTCCAGGATTTCACCCTTGACGTCCACCGTGATCTTCTTCGACAGGTCGCCGCGCGCGACCGCCGTCGTCACCTCGGCGATATTGCGCACCTGGCCGGTGAGGTTGGCAGCCATCAGGTTGACGCTGTCG
>NZ_SRUO01000083.1 GCF_004791025.1 Mesorhizobium sp. M4B.F.Ca.ET.203.01.1.1 | reverse complement strand
TCAGGTAGGCCGGCGAGGCGCAGAATACGAACGGAACACGCGCCAGCTGCCGCGCGACCACCCCGTCCTCCAGCTGCGCCCCGATGCGGATGCTGGCATCCACCGCTTCCGGGCCATGCTGCACGGCGCGGTCGGTCAGGCGCAGCTCCAGCTGCAGTTGCGGGTAGCGCTGCTGCAGCGAAGGCAGCAACGGCGCCAGCACATGGCGGCCGAACGCACTGCTGCTGGCGATGCGCAGCGGCCCGGCCGGTTCGATGTCGCCGGAGGTGACCATCGCCTGCGCGCGCGCCAGGTCGGCCTCGATGTGGCGCACCTGCGCCAGGTACAGCGCCCCGGCTTCGCTGAGCGCCAGCTGGCGCGTGCTGCGGTTCAGCAGCCGTACGCCCAGATGCGCCTCCAGCC
>NZ_SRUO01000082.1 GCF_004791025.1 Mesorhizobium sp. M4B.F.Ca.ET.203.01.1.1 | reverse complement strand
CCATGCGCGAGGTGCTGCAGGTGGCGCCGGATGACCTGGACCGGCGCGTGCAGCAGGTGATGCAGGCGTTCGTCGCCGAGCGGGGCTATGCCGGCTTCACCAGCCATGTGGCGAAGATGGGGCGGATGCGCTTTGTCGAGATCCACGTATTGGCGGACCCGGCGACGCCATTGGGCGCGGTGGGCGAGGTCGATGCGATGCGCGATGAGATCGCGGTGCGGCTGGACGCGCGTGGCGGTACGTTCTGGCTGACCATCGATTTCACCGCAGACCCGGCGTGGACCTGACCCTGCTTGTGCGGGGCCGGGTCCCTGCGCGGCTGCTTTCCGTGTGCAGCAGCCGAGCACGGGCTCGGCTCTAGGCCCTGCCGGGATCGGTGCGCGCGGCGGGCCGCTGTGATGTG
>NZ_SRUO01000081.1 GCF_004791025.1 Mesorhizobium sp. M4B.F.Ca.ET.203.01.1.1 | reverse complement strand
AACTCGACAGGACCGCGATTCAAGGCACCAAACCCCGATCCGGTTCCGGAACATTTTAGCTAACTTGAATGTTTAAATAACTACCCGGCTCAAAGCGTGGAGACGATGGCGCGAAGTCCGCGAGTTGGTGACGAGATCACTTTGACGGCCACCATCCTGAAGGTGATGGAGGATGGTGTTTCGAGCGTGAGCATCCCGACTTACAACTTTCCCCTTGCGATCGACACGCCGAAGAAGGCCAGGGCCGGTGAAAAAGTCCCAATCAGCGGCTTTGCGACGCGCGTCGATAGCACCGACGGCAAGATAACCGTTCGGATTGACGGCGGTGGCTTGGTCACAGTCGACCTCGATTCCATCGCAGACTGCTCGCCGACTTCGCGCGTTGCCGTGAGGGGATAGGAGGA
>NZ_SRUO01000080.1 GCF_004791025.1 Mesorhizobium sp. M4B.F.Ca.ET.203.01.1.1 | reverse complement strand
AGCCGGAGAAGGAGGACGTCGTGCAGTGGATCGGCTGGCTGCGCGAGGTCGGGTTGTGCGGCAGCGGCGACGCGCCGGCCTGCCGCTGACCGCAGAAAGAAAGGGCGCCCAGCGGCGCCCTTCATGCATCAGAAGCGGTGGGTGTAACCGCTCATCAGCCCGAACTGGTTTGCCTTCTGCACGATCGGGCTGTCGGCCGCATCGCCGAGCAGGCGCGTGCCTTCGGCCGAGATGTACCAGTTGCCATTGCGGCCGACGCGGTGGCTCCACTTCAGGCCGACACCGGCGCTGACCAGGCCGGCCTTCGGCGTGTGTTCGGCAAAGCCGGTGCGCGCCGCCTGGGCCGGACTGACGCCGTACCAGGTCTGCAGGTAACCGCGGTTGCCGTAGTCGGTGGAGACGCTGC
>NZ_SRUO01000007.1:228313-311490 GCF_004791025.1 Mesorhizobium sp. M4B.F.Ca.ET.203.01.1.1 | reverse complement strand
GGAGCGTCGTCGGCCGCGACAAGGCCTCCATGACGAAAATGCGTTATTCCGAGACTTTGCTGGGCTGGGAAGGCGTGTGGACGTACGAGGACCTGAACAAATATCTGCTTGAGCCCATGGTCACTACCCCAGGCGTTTACATGGAGATGCCTGGTGTTCCGGACGAGACTGAACGGGTCAACCTGATCGCCTACTTGCGCACACTCAGTGACAAGCCAATCCCGCTACCCTGAGCCCGTCGTGCCTCCAGCACGATCCCGGCCCGGCCTCTCGGTCAGTTCGGGATCGAAAAAGGCGCTCCGGATTGCCCTGGTGCGATCACGGAATTACGCTTTTCGCTCGCGTCGCTAAGTTTATCTGGCGGCGGACTTGATCCGCGCAGGCCGGCGTCTTTCAGGCCCCACCCATTCCCCGCCCCCTGCGGGCGCCGGCCACCCCATTTCCGTCGAAATCGAAGTCCCTGAGCAACGGGGAGGTTTCGCGTCCTGGCGGGCTATCTCGCGGTCAGAATTTGTAGCTCAGGTTCACCCCCAGGGTGTGAAGCTTGACGTCCTGATCGCGGTCGTCCGGGATATCGAAGTGCTCCGAACGGAAATCGAAGTAGCGGTATTGGGCGCCAACCACGAATTTATCCGTCAGGGCATAGTCGACGCCGGCGCCGAGCGTCCAGCCAACTTCCGTGCGCGTGTCGGCAACGCCATTGCGTGACGCTTCGATGCCGGCGAAGGCGATGCCGCCAATGCCGTAGACCAGCACGCGGTCCATGGCATAGCCGGCCTTGGCATCGACGGAGCCGAACCATTTCAGCTCGGCGCCGGCGGAATCTCCGAGGCCGAGGTCCGCCGCGCCGTCGACCGAGGAATAGTTGAGATCGGCTACGGCGCCGAGCACCGCCTGGTCGAATTGCCAGAGGCCGGCGACGTGGCCGCCGATGAAACCGCCATCGAGGTCGGGCGAGGCGGAAAACGGCGCGCCGCCGCTCGAGCCCATGTCGGCGCGGCCCCAGCCATAGCCGGCCTGCAGGCCGGCATAATAGCCGGTCCAGTCGAAGCCCGGGGCCGTCATTGGCAGATCGGCGCCCACGTCCGCCGCCTGGGCCGACCCGGACAGCAGCGCAAGTAAACCGGCACTGGCGAGCGCCAATCGACGCATCGAGCTCTCCGAACTGGCGGTTTCGAAAGACTCCTGGTACAACCTAGCCTTATTCGCCGCAAAACGGAATTGGCTTCATTCAACAACGGTTTACGCCGGCGGGTTGCGCACCCGATCCTCCAGGTCGCGCTGCTTCTCGAGAGGCGGTGCCAGACGGTTGAAGGCGAACTCGGACAGCACCGAGCCGGCGATGAAGATCAGGATCGGCACGCCCCATGTCCAGAACGAATGCAAGGTAAAGAATGCCAGTCCGGCAAGGCCGGCCGACACTGCGAAGATTGCGAACCTGATCGTCTCTGCCATTTTCCGCCAATCCGAATGATCGTCAGCGACCGACGAGCATTCCAGCTTCCTGGCTATTTGGCGTCGATGAAATCCAGCGCCGCCTTGCTGTATTCGTCCGGCGCCTGCAGCATGGCGAAATGGCTGGCGTTGGGCAAGATGATCAGCTTCGCACCAGGAATGACCGAGGCCATGTATTCGGTGTGCTCGCGTTTGATCGCCTCGTCATGGTCGCCGGCGACGATCGCCGTCGGCGTGGTAATCTTGCCGAGTTGTTCCTTGGTCCACGCCGGCTCGCTCTCCCACATATGGCTGATCTGCGCCACGAAGGCGTCATACTGGTCCGGTGTCTTCGACATCTTCTTGTAGTCGCGGCCAGAGCGCTCGATGTAGGCGGCAAAGGTCTTGTTGGTCATCACGCCGGGATCGACGCCATCGGTGGTGACATTGGCGGCCTGCGCAAAGAGCCTTGTCAGCCGTTCCGGATGATGCAGTGCGATGTCGATACCGATAATGCCGCCATCGCTCCAGCCGACAAGCGCGGTCTTGTCGATCCTCAAGTAGTCGAGCAGCGCCAGATAGTCCGACGCCATCAGGTCGTAGCCATAGGGCTGCTCCGTGCGGGTGGAGCGGCCATGGCCGCGGCTGTCGGCGACAATGACCTTGTGCGTTTTGGAAAGCGTCGCCACCTGGCTCGCCCAGATGTCGGCGTGGCCGAGGCCGCCATGGATGAGCAGAACCGGGTCACCCGCACCGAAAACGGCGTAGTACATCTGGATGCCGTTGACCGGCGCATAGCCGCTCTGCTCGGGTTTGGGCATGGCCACCGGCTCCGGCAATGTCTGCCAACGTTCCTCGGCTGCGGCAAGAGCGGTTGACGCTATCAACAAGACGACGACTGCGATCGCTTTCCAGAGACGGGTCATGTTTCCCTCTTACGGTTCGGTCCGCGGTCAGCATCGCCTTTTAACCGGGTTAGTCAACAAGCGTGGCCTGCCGACCGGATGCCGGCCGACGGCTCTGGCGGCACCCGCCGACATTTGCGAGACTGGCCACAGCCAAGGAATCGCCAATGCCGAAAACGAAGGCCGCCAGGCCCGCAAAACCCCGTGTGTGGACCGAGATGGCGACGCACCTGGTCGATGTCGCGATGGGCCGCAAGCCGGCCGACCTTGTCATCCGCAACGGCCGCTGGGTGAACGTCCATTCGGGTGAGATCATCGCCGGCACCGACATTGCGATTGCCGGCGGGCGCTTCGCCTATTGCGGGCCGAATGCCGGCCACGCCATCGGGCAGGGCACCAAGGTCGTCGATGCCGGCGGGCGCTATCTGGTGCCCGGCCTTTGCGACGGGCACATGCATGTCGAGAGCGGCATGGTGACGGTGACCGAGTTCTGCCGCGCGGTGATCCCGCATGGCACCACCTCGATGTTCATCGACCCGCACGAGATCGCCAATGTGCTGGGCCTGGCCGGCGTGCGGCTGATGCATGACGAGGCAGTCGCCATGCCGATCAACGTGCACGTGCAGATGCCATCCTGCGTGCCGTCGGCGCCGGGGCTGGAACATGCCGGCGCCGAGCTGACGGTCGCCGATGTCGCCGAGGCGATGAGCTGGGAAAACATCATCGGGCTCGGCGAAGTGATGAATTTCCCGGGCGTCGCCGCCAACGACCCGGTGATGTCGGGCGAGATCGCCGCCACGGTCAGGGCCGGCAAGACGGTCGGCGGGCACTATGCCTCGCGCGACCTCGGCCTGCCGTTCCACGGCTATGTCGCCGGCGGTCCGCAGGACGACCACGAGGGCACACGCGCGGAAGATGCGATCGCGCGGGTGCGCCAGGGCATGAAGGCGATGCTGAGGCTCGGCTCGGCCTGGTACGACGTCGCTTCGCAGATCAAGGCGGTGACGGAGAGCGGGCTCGATCCGCGCAACTTCATCCTGTGCACCGACGACAGCCATTCCGGCACGCTGGTGCATGAAGGCCATATGGACCGAGTGGTGCGGCACGCGATCAGCCAGGGCCTGAAGCCGGTGACGGCGATTCAGATGGCGACGCTGAACACCGCCCAGCATTTCGGGCTGGAGCGCGAGATCGGCTCGATCGCGCCGGGACGGCTTGCCGACCTGCTGATCGTCTCGGATCTGGCGGCGATGACCATCGACGAGGTCTATGCTCGCGGCGTCAGGCTGGCCAAGGGCGGCAAGCTCGACATCGACATCCCGGCCTATGACTATCCGAAGACGGCCAAGAACACGGTCAAGCTTGGCAAGAAGCTCAAGGCGAAGGATTTCGACGTGGCCGCGCCGAAGGGGGCCAACGAGGCGCGCGTACGCGTCATCGGCGTGATCGAGAACCAGGCGCCGACGCGAGCACTGGAGGCCGACCTGCCGGTCGAGGACGGGCTTGTCGGCATGGACCGGCGCAACGACGTCTGCCAGATCGCGCTGGTCGAGCGGCACAGGGGCACCGGCGGCGTCACCAATGCCTTCGTCTCCGGCTTCGGCTACATGGCGGACTGCGCGATGGCGTCCAGCGTGGCGCATGACGCGCATCACATCATCGTCGTCGGCACCAACAAGCAGGACATGGCGCTGGCCGTCAACCGGCTGGGTGAGGTCGGCGGTGGTGTGGTCCTGTTCTCCAAGGGCAAGGAACTGGCGCTGGTCGAGATGCCGATCGCCGGGCTGATGTCAGACGAGCGCGCCGAGACAGTCGCGGCCAAGGCCGAGCAACTGACGGAAGCCATGCGCAAGGTCGGTTGCTCGCTGAACAACGCGTACATGCAGCACTCGCTGCTGGCGCTGGTGGTCATTCCCGAGCTCAGGATTTCCGATGTCGGACTGATCGACGTGACGACGTTCCAGAAGGTCGATCTTTTTATCTGAAACCGTGTGGCGGGCCCATCGATCAGCCGCCGGTGGCGATGGTCAGCACCTTGAACGGGGTGGTGATGACCACCTCGGCGACCGAGCCGACGGCCTTTCCAATGCCTTGGCCGATATTGTCGAACTCGGCCGAGTCAGGTTCGGTCGAGCGCAGGGCGGCTGGTGTGCGCAGCCGGTCGCCGAGCAATTGCACCAGCATCGGATTATCCGCGAACTTGGCATGGTTCAGGCGGTCGCCGCCCTTGGTGTTGGTCAGGTCCGCCACGACCACGCCATAGCTGGCAAGGTCGGCCGCATTGCCGTAGTCCCCGACTCGAGGCTTGTCGCCGGAAATGAGGGAAGACAGCTTCAGCGCCCGGTCGTCCCCCGAGAGCAGGATCGCGAAAGGCTTGTCCGGCTTGCCGTAGCGGATCATCTGCTTCTTGAAGACGTCGACATCGATGTCCGGCGAGGCCAGGATGACATAGCCGATCTTGCCGCCGAGATCGCGGTCGCCGGTGATGGCGAGCTGGCGCAGCGCCTCCATCGTCAGCCAGGTCCCCATCGAATGGGCAATGATGTCGATGCTCTTGACGTGAGTCTTGGCCAGCATCCGCAGCGTCGCCTCGAGGTCGTCACGCGCGGCTGTGGAGCTGTCCTTGTCGTAGATATAGCCGGTCGTCTTGCCGCTCGACGCCCAGGAGAACAGCACCGGCGTGCCTGGATATTTCGTGTCGTGCGCGATCTGGGTCAGCCGGAAGACGCCATCGTCGAAGCCGTTGTTGAAGCCGTGCACGAAGACCAGGGCGCGGTCGCCGCTTATGGCGATGTTGGAGCCGACGGCCTTGGCGAATTGCTGCTGGTCCCCATAGTGGACGACCTCGGTGGCGGTGAACTGCTTGGCCGGGTTGCTGTCGGCCGAACCCTTGGCGCGTTCGATGGCGCCGACCTGATGCACCTTGGGAACGGTGACGTCGACGCGGGCGTAGCTGGTGGTCAGCGAGCGGTCTCCGTCGAACACCTGCCGCTTGTCCTTCGTCGCCTGCTGGCGGGTGGTTGCGACGAAGATCTCGTGCGTCGCGGCGATGTCGGAGGCCGGCACCGCAACCGTCGTCTTGTTGAGCAGGTCATGCGTGTTCCGGCCGGCGCAGCCCGTGGCGGCGAGCGCGAAGGCAAGGACTATGACAGTCTTCGAACGCACGATCACCCGGGATCCCTCAAGGGGCGAAAATCATAACGCCTCAGACCAATCCGATAAAGCCCACGGCCGGTCCGGTCCAGTTCAAAGTGGGCGCGGCCGGCAACCGCGCCGGCCGGGCGGCACCATCAGCTACTGCCCGAGCTGGCTGATGCGGTCGGTCACCGTCTGGTCGCTGGCGAAGCCGTCATCCTCGCGCAGCCGCTGGCCGATCATCTTCACCAGTTCGGGATTGTCGGCGAATTTGGTGTGGTTGAACCTGTCCGATCCCTTGACGCTGGAGAGGTCGACGACGCTGACGCCATAGGTGGCGAGGTCGGCCGCGTCCTTGTAGTCGCCGACGCGTGGCCGCGAGCCGGCGATCAGGCCGGAAAGCCGCAGCGCCCGGTCATCGTCGGACAGAAGCAGGATGAAAGGCTTGTCCGGCTTGCCGTAGCGGCGCATCTGGCTCTTGAACACGTCGACGTCGATATCGGGCGAGGCCAGAACCACGTCGCCGAGCCTGCCGCCGAGATCGCGGTCGCCGGTGATGGCGAGCTGGCGCAGCGCCTCCATGGTCACCCAGGTTCCCATCGAATGGGCGACGATGTCGATGCGCCGCGCGCCGGTCTGGGCAAGCATGCGCAGCGTCACCTCCAGCTGGTCGCGAGCGGCGCTGGCGCTTTCCTTGTCGTAGACATAGTCGGTGGTCTTGGCGCCGGACGCCCAGGAAAACAGCACCGGGGTGCCTGGATAGCCGGAGTCATGCGCAATCTGCGTCAGCCGATAGACGGCGTCGTCGAAGCCGGTGTTGTAGCCATGGACGAAGAGCATGACGCGGCCACCGCGCGCGGCGATGTCGGCGCTGAGCGCGCTGGAGAATTTCGGCTGCGTGTCGTAGCCGACGACCTCGGAGGCCATGAAATATTTCGCCGGGTCGTCCGACTTGCCGCGTGAGCGCCGCTCGATCTGCCCGGGCTGGTGGATGCCCGGAACCGTGACGTTGACGCGGGCGTAGTTCAGTGTCGCCGAGCGCTCGCCGTCGAAGACCTTGTTGGGGTCGTCGGAGCGCTTGCGCGTCGTGGCGATAAAGATCGAATGGTTGCCGGCGATTTCCGTCACCGGCGTAGACATCACGGCGCTGCCGAGCAGTTCCTCGGTTTTGCGGCCGCCACAGCCTGCCACCAGCAGGGCAAGCGCAAGAATGCAAATCGTCTTCAAACGCACGTCAAAATTCCATTCGAGCCCAAAAAGGGCCGTCCACCCTCCGCGACATCTCCCCAGCAGGCGAAGTGCGGCGGAAGTAAGTCGCGTCCAGCTAAAATCTCGTCAGCGCCCGGCGACGGCCATCGCAGTGTTGCGCGAAAGCCAGAACGGCGGAAGGAAGGCCGGGATGTTGGAGAAGGGCAGCACTTCGGGCTTGAGCCGAATGCCGAGCACATCGCCCATGAAGGCGCGGCGAGCCTCGATGCGGCGCCAGGCGTCCGGATAGCGGGCGGCGATCTCCTCGCGCAGCGGCTCGTCGGCAAGCGCGATGCCGTCCTCGATATTGGTAGTGAAATAAGCGCTGCCGGTTGCCGGGATGATGTCGACCTGCAGCGCCATGCCGGACTTGAGTTCGATCGCGGAGCCGGAAAACACCGGCGAATGCATCCATTCGTCGATATGGATGAGATGGCCGGGATTGAGCGAGACGCCGAAGAATGGGTCGCCGATGCGCTGATGCACCGCTTTCCACAGCGCGCCGCCGGCGACACCGATGCCTATGGTCTCGTACCAGTCGACGGCAGCGGAAAAATATGGCGCGACCAGCTTTTCGATGTAGTCGCTGATGCGTTCCGGCAGCTCGGCGGCGCTCTCGACCAGGAAGCCGGCGCGGGCGTTGAGCGAACCCTGGATGCCATAGGCCATGGTGATCGGATCGCCGCGCTGGATGATGTCGAGGCGGGGGCTCGGCAGCCCGTAGGGCGCGCGCTTGCCGGCCGACAGCATCGGGTGGCAGCATTGCGGCAGGCCGTTGATACCCATCAGCCGCGCCGCCTGCAGCTCCGTCATGCCGGGTTCGATGCCCTGGAGTACGTTGCGCAGGCCTTGCGAGGAAAAGGTCGCGGCGAATTCGAAGGCTGCGAGCTGATCGGCCTCGTTGATCGCCCGCAAGCCGTCAGCCGGGTTGATCAGGAGATCGGCCGCGTTCTCGACCGCGCCCCTGTCGCCGGCCAACGCGCGCAGCGTGTCGGCGATGAAGGACGGCAGGTCGAGCGTCCTGCGCCCAAAGCCGGCATCGCCGGCGCCGAACGGCTTCCAGCCGATGGCGCCGATCCGGTGTCCGGGCTTTAGCCCGCTGGCCGCAAGGATGTCAGGCAGCGTATCGGAACGATCGCGCGGCTGCGCCGGCAGCGAAAAGGTCTGGCAGAGGATGCGCTCATAGGGTCCGTCGCAGAGCTCGGCATAGCCCCAGCCCTCATTGCCGACCAGCAGCTTTGCTTGCTTGCCGGCAACGATGACCAGCAGCGTTTCCTCGAAGCGGGGGTCGTAGCCGCAAAGGTAGGCGACATTGGCGGCATGCTCGCGGTCGCCATAGACGACGAAGCCATCGAGGCCGGCCTTCGCGCCGCGCGCCAGCAAGGCTTCGATGCGCGCCTCGTAGGTGGCGCGAGGAATGAGCGGCATCAGGGTCGGCTCGCCGAATTCCGGCAGCGACACGGTTTTCAGGGCGACCGACGCAACAGGCATGAACAAACGCCTCCAAGTGCTTGCAACGATACCGGGAATGCCCCGCGGCGAGGCTGATGGCAGGCGGACAATGGCCTTGCGGGGCCGGATGTGCAATAGGCTTACATTAACCGCCCAGCACGCTTCGGGACGATTTGCCATGAACAGTTTTTCTTCTCGCGTTGCCACGGCCGCCGCCGCCATCCGCCAGATCTTCCCGGAGACGCCGCTTCAGGAAAACGACTATCTGTCGAAGAAGACCGGCGCCCGGGTGTTGCTGAAGCGCGAGGATCTGACGCCGGTGCGCTCCTACAAGATCCGCGGCGCCTTCAACTTCTTTCGCAAGGCGCTGGCCGCCGGCAATGCGGCAGAGCTGTTCGTTTGCGCTTCCGCCGGCAACCATGCGCAGGGGTTTGCCTTTGTCTGCCGCCATTTCGGCAAAAAGGGCGTCGTGTTCATGCCGGTGACGACGCCGCAGCAGAAGATCGACAAGACGCGGCTGTTCGGCGGCGACTTCGTCGAGATCAGGCTGGTCGGCGATTTCTTCGACGACTGCTATCGCGCCGCCTTCGAATTCGCGGAGAGCGCCGGCGCGCATATGGTGCCGCCCTTCGACCACAGGGACATCATCGAGGGGCAGGCGACGGTCGCCTTTGAGATCGCCGACCAGATGCCTGGCGCGCGCATGCCCGACATCGTCATGCTGCCGGTCGGCGGCGGCGGGCTCGCGGCGGGCGTCACCCATTACTTCGCCGACCAGCATCGCGAAGCGCGTTTTGTCTTCTGCGAGCCGGCAGGCGCGCCGAGCCTCAGCGAGAGCCTGTCCTCGGGCAAACGGATCAAGCTCTCCAAGGTAGACAACTTCGTCGACGGGGCCGCGGTCGCCGAGATCGGCCGCGAGCCGCTGCGGCATCTGAGGGAATTTGCCGCCGAAGCGGTGCGGCTGATCCCGGAGAACCGGCTCTGCGCGACGATGATCGAGATGCTCAACGTCGAAGGCGTGGTGCTCGAGCCGGCAGGCGCCCTGGCGATCGATGCGCTCAAGGATTTTTCCCGCAAGGAGATCAGGGGCAAGACCATCGTCGCCGTGGTTTCGGGCGGCAATTTCGATTTCGAGCGGCTCCCCGACGTCAAGGAGCGGGCGCTGCGCTTCGAGGGGCTGAAGAAATACTTCATCATCCGCTTTCCGCAGCGGCCGGGCGCGTTGCGCGATTTCCTCGAAATGCTGGGGCCGGACGACGACATCGCCCGCTTCGAATATCTGAAGAAATCGGCGCGCAATTTCGGCTCGGTGCTGATCGGCATCGAAACCAAGGACCGCCGCAACTTCGACCTGCTGAAAGCGAATTTCGACGCCGAGGGCGTGCAGTACCAAGACATCACGGACAACGAGACGCTGGCCGGGTTCATCATATGAGCGGAAAAGGGACGGTTTTCGTCGCGCTGTTTTCCGGCATCAATGTCGGCGGCAACCGCATCGTCAGGATGGCGGAGTTGCGGAGCTTCTTCGAGGACCTCGGCTTTTCCGATGTGGCCAGCTACGTGCAGAGCGGCAATGTCGTGTTCCGTTCAAGGAAGGGCGGTGCGGCCAGCTTGACCGACAAATTGGAAGCCGCCTTCGAGAAGAATTGGGGGTTCCATTCGCGCATCATGGTGCGCGATGCCGGCTGGCTCGAGCGGCTGGTGGAGGAAAACCCCTATCCGGAGGTTGCCGGCGAGCCGACCAAGCTGCATGCCTATGCGCTGGAGCGCGAACCCACTGCGGAGGAGATCGCCCGGCTCGCCGAAAAATGCACCGGCCCGGAAAGCTTCGAAGTCAAACGCGACGTGCTTTACCTGCACGCGCCGGAGGGGCTTGGCAAATCGGTGTTCGCCAATCTCGTTCCACGCACCCTGAAAGTGCCGGGCACCGCGCGCAACTGGCGCTCGGTGCAGGCGCTGCTGGAGATGGCGACCAAGGCGGGTGCCTGATGCCTCGACTCAGGCGGCCTTCTGCCAGTCGAAGGTCAGCTCCTCGCGGAAGGCAAAGCGCTTGATGTGGTCGGCGACGACCGTTTCCAGCCGCTCGAGCGAGGTGGCGTCGTCGGCTGCCACGGCGATGTGAAGCGCCTTGGCATCGGCCTCCATGACGGTGCGTCCCAGCGACGTCAGATCGATGGCGCCGTGGTGCGGGTCGAACTCGACCGGAAATTTGTGCGCCCAGTGCTTGCAGAGCTGTTGCAGGTAGCGGCTGGCATGTTCGGTGGCGACATCGGCGCGGCTGGTCGGCATGGATGGTTCTCCGATGGGTCAAGAAAAACGCCAGCCTCGCGAGGCTGGCGCCATGACTGCATAGATAGGCGCCGTCTCGCAAAACGCCATAGGCGACCGATCACATCGGCGTTGCCGGCCTACCAACTGCCGGTGTTCGCCATCGAGGCCCAGGGCTCGGCCTTGGCCTTGGCCGGACCCTTCTGCAGCAGCTCGATCGAAATGCCGTCCGGCGAGCGGATGAAGGCCATGTTGCCGTCCCGTGGCGGCCGGTTGATGGTGACGCCCTTGTCCATCAGATTTTGGCAGGTGGCGTAGATGTCGTCGACCTCGTAGGCGAGATGCCCGAAATTGCGGCCGCCCTTGTAGTCTTCGGGGTCCCAATTGTAGGTCAATTCGACCAGCGGCGCCTTTTCCGTGACGCCGCTTTGTTCGTCTTCGGACGCGGCGAGGAAGATCAGCGTGTAGCGCCCCTGCTCGTTCTCGTAGCGGCGCACTTCCTTCAGGCCGAGCTTGTTGCAGTAGAAGTCGAGCGAAGCATCGATGTCGGCGATGCGGACCATGGTGTGCAGATAGCGCATGGGATCTTTCTCCGGGGCGTTGCGTCGCGGCGGAACATAGGGGCCACCCGGCCAAAGGGCAATCGCCGTGGCGCCGGGGGCAAGAGGGCAATCCGATGGTCAAGCAGAGCCGGAGCGGCGGCAGCGTCCGATTTTAGGACATCGTCACCCGGCTGCGGACATGCCGGCAAACAACAAATGAGGTATTCCACTGCTCAACAGTGAAAAAAGGCACGTCAGGTCTTGCACAGACCGGAAGCCGCAGTGTTAATCTGATGTCAAGAATCAGTTGCGGTTGTGTTGAAAAAAGGGGGCATTCTTATGGGGGAAAAGGCCTCTTTTACGGGGCGGGACGGAAGCCTTGAGGGCGCCTTGAAGCGTGACAGCGGCGGCGAAGGCGCCGACCTTGTCGAAATCGCCGGCGCAATCAAATGGTTCGACGTAGCCAAGGGCTACGGTTTCATTCTTCCGGACGATGGTGTCTCCGGTGATATTCTCCTCCATGTGACGTGCCTTCGAAAGGACGGGTTCCAGACCGCGCTGGAAGGCGCGCGCGTCGTTTGCCTGGTCAAGCAGGGCGATCGCGGCCTGCAGGCCTTCCGCGTTCTTTCCATGGATGCCAGCACGGCGGTCCATCCGGCTGAGATGCAGGAACAGCGCACCCACGTCACCGTGACGCCGGAGAGCGGGCTTGAGCGGGCGCTGGTGAAGTGGTTCAACCGCACCAAGGGATTCGGCTTCCTGACCCGGGGCGAGGGCACCGAGGACATTTTTGTCCACATGGAGACGTTGCGCCGCTACGGCATTACCGAGCTCAGGCCCGGCCAGGTCGTGCTGGTTCGCTTCGGCCGCGGCGACAAAGGCCTTATGGCTGCCGAAATTCATCCCGATATGGGCACCTTGCCGGTCTCGCACTAAGCTGTGTTGATATTCAGGTGATGCCGGCCTGCAAATGGCGGCTTCCCGTGCTTCCGGCGCTGACGCAACTGAAGTACGCTCCGCTCCGGCTCTCGGAAACCACCATTCCGGACTCGGCCTGACCTGAATCTCAACACACCTTGGGACGACGTCCCGGCTCAGGATTTTACATGCTTCACAGGAACTGGCTGACGGCAGGCGCGATCTGCATCGCGATGGCTATCGTCGTCGCGGCGGGCGCCTATTTCTATTCGCAGCGGCCGACTTCGGCGGACGGCCAGGCCATGATCCTGCCGGTCGACCCGACGCCGCTGGTGGCGGTGACGAAATCGGGCGAGCGTTCCTTTTCGATCGAGATCGCCGACACGCCCGACGAGCGCGAGGCGGGCCTGATGTTCCGCCAGCATATGGCCGACGATCACGGCATGCTGTTCGTGTTCGAGGAGTCCAGGGACCTGACTTTCTGGATGAAGAACACGCCGATGCCGCTCGACCTGATCTTCGTCGGCCAGGACGGCAGGATCCGGGCAATCTTGAAAGGCGAGCCGCAGTCCGAGGCGATCATCTCGCCCGGCGAACCGGTGCGCTTCGTGCTCGAGCTCAAGGCAGGCACGGCCGCCAAGGACGGTATCGCGGACGGCGACCTGTTGCGCCATCCGGCCATCGGCTCGGCGTCGGGGCCGGCCAAGCCGGCGCCTGACAAGGGCGATGCGCCGAGCGTCGATCCCAACTGAACAATCCGGACCTTTGCCGATGCAGTATTTTTCGCATGACGGTTTCGACCTCGCCTATCTCGATCGCCAGCCGGCATCGGGCCACGGCGATCCGGTGCTGATGATCCACGGCTTTGCCTCCAGCCACCATGTCAACTGGGTGTCGCCAGGCTGGTTCAAGACGCTGAACGATGCCGGCTACCGGGCGATTGCCTTCGACAATCGCGGCCACGGCTCGTCGTCGAAAAGTTACAACGAGGCCGACTACACGCCGGCGAAAATGGCTTCCGACGGCGCCGCCCTGCTAGACCATCTCGGCATCGAACGCGCCCATGTGATGGGCTATTCGATGGGCGCGCGCATCTCGGCGTTCCTGGCGCTGTCCGATCCGGACAAGGTGGCGACGCTGGTGTTCGGCGGCCTCGGCATCGGCATGGTCGACGGCGTCGGCGACTGGGATCCGATCGCCGAAGCGCTGCTTGCCGAGGACCCGGCAACGACGACGCATCCGCGCGGCCGCTCGTTTCGCGCCTTCGCCGACCAGACGCGCAGCGATCGCCGGGCGCTTGCCGCCTGCATCGCCACCTCGCGCGAGTTGCTTGGCGAAGACGATATGGCGCGGATCGCGCAGCCGACCTTGGTCGCTGTCGGCACCAAGGACGACATCGGCGGCTCACCGGACGAACTGGCGGCGCTGATGCCGAACGCCCGGGCGTTCCACATCGAGGGCCGCGACCACATGCTGGCAGTCGGCGACAAGAGCTTCAAGCAGCGGGTGCTGGAGTTTTACGCCGAAAACCCGCTCTGATACCGCATCTGTCAGGACCATGGTCGACCTTCTCGTCACCTATATGGAGATGACCGAGCCGCCGTCCGGCGCGGCTTCTTCCGCTCCGGTCGCGGGCGCGGTGGCGGAGCGCGAAACGCTCGATATCGCCGGCTATGTCGGCCTCTACCGCGCCGTCGGCGAAGCCGTGCAGTGGGATCAGCGGCTGCGCATGAAAGCGGCGGACCTCGAACGGCTGCTCGCCAGTCCGGCGACGCATGTCCATGTCCTGCGCGTCGACGGCGAGGCGGCAGGCCTGTGCGAGTTCAACAGCGTTGGCCAGTCCGTCGTCGAACTCACCCATTTCGGGCTCGTGCCCGCCTTCCAGGGCCGCGGGCTCGGGCCGTTCCTGCTCGACCGGTCGCTTCGCGCGATCTGGTCATATCGGCCCGAACGGCTCTGGCTGCACACCGACACCTATGACCATCCCAATGCGCAGCCCGTCTACAGACGCGCAGGCTTCAGGCCGTATGCCGAGCGCATGGAGACGTTCCCGGATTAGCTAACACCTCCGAGCGCTTGCAGCGATCGCGCCAGGTTTTGTCTGGCCTGGGGCTCGAACCGTTGCCGGAATTCATCGGTGTGGAAGATATGCGGGCGTGCGAGGAAACTCTTCAGCACCGCGCCGCGGCCGGCGCGCCACATCGACTCCTCGACCCATTGATACTCCTGGCGTACCGCCTGCTCATAGGTGTCGAAAGTACCGGGCGCCGCGCCAAGGATTGCCAGGTCCATGTCGAGCAAGAGCGCTGTGTCGCGGATGAAGTCCGCATCGCCCGAGCTTGGCAATTCGTGCGTCGCGGTGGCGAGGATCATCGCGGCGATGCGGCCGAGGCGCACGGCGTCGGTGCGGCCGGCGAGTTTTTGCTCTGCAAGAGCGGCACTCTTCGCCTCGTTGTCCTTGGCCTGGCTGTCATAGATGGCGTCGTGGAACCAGATCGCTGCGTCCACCGCTACGGGATCGTGGAGCAGGGCTTTGTACTCGCCAGCCAGCGCCAGCATCGCCTCGATATGGGCAAGGCCGTGGTAGTGGCGGTCCGGTGCCCGATAGAGCGATGAGAGCTCGTTTCTCAGCGCTTCGTCGATCAAGGCTTCGTTTTCCATGCTGCTTCACCCTTCCGACATTTGACGCCGGGAGCCGAGGCGACGCAAGTCGAGCCTTGTATGGCCGCAAGGGTTCGTTTTCCATGGCCGCTTGATTTCCGATGAACCAAATCCATTTGACAAAGCACTAAGGAAAATAGAGTTCCCCCGTGCTATGATCTGGCCTATATGTGCGGCCGGTAAGGAGCCGGCAGGCCGGAGACCGTCGATGAACAGCATTACGATTGCCCGCCCCAGCATTGTGCAGCCGGTCGATCCGATCTGGCGCTCGATCCGCGACGAGGCGATGGAAGCGGTCAACCGCGACCCGCTGCTCGCGGCGTTCCTCTATGCGACCATCCTCAACCAGGAAAGCCTGGAGGAAGCGGTGATCCACCGCCTCGCCGAGCGCCTCGACCATCAGGATGTCGGTTCCGACCTGATCCGTCAGACCTTCAACGCCATGCTTGCCGACAATCCGGATTGGAGCGCCACGGTGCGCGTCGACATCCAGGCCTATTACGACCGCGATCCGGCCTGCGACCGCTTCATCATGCCGGTGCTCTATTTCAAGGGCTTCCACGCCATCCAGACGCACAGGCTGGCGCACTGGTTGTGGAACCAGGGCCGGCGGGATTTCGCGCTCTACCTGCAGAGCCGGTCCTCCTCGGTGTTCCAGACCGACATCAATCCGGCCGCCCGCATCGGCAAGGGCATTTTCGTCGACCACGCCACCGGCCTTGTCGTCGGTGAGACGGCGGTGATCGAGGACGATGTCTCGATTCTGCATGGCGTGACGCTCGGCGGCACCGGCAAGGCCGGTGGCGATCGCCATCCGAAGATCCGCCGCGGCGTGCTGATCGGCGCCGGCGCCAAGATCCTCGGCAACATCGAAGTCGGCCATTGCTCGAAGATCGCGGCCGGATCGGTCGTGCTGTCGCCGGTGCCGCACAACAAGACGGTCGCCGGCGTGCCGGCGCGCGTCGTCGGCGAGACCGGTTGCGACCAGCCTTCCAGGCAGATGGACCAGCTCCTGCCCTCGCAAACGATGGACCACGTCGTCAGCTTCGATATCTGAGGCCGGGGCGCCCGCCCGCGCGGCTGAAACCGGCCGCAGATGCGGAGGCGCTTTCGGTTCTGCCGCCGGCTTGCCTTTACATCGCCATTGTCGACGTGCCAGAAGCGCGTTCAACCCAGCAAGCCCGACGATCGGAGAAGACTGTTGAAGCCGGACGAAATCAGAAAGCTGGACGCCTATTTCAAGCGCGTCTTCCAGAATCTCAAGCTCCAGGTGAAGGCACGCCCGCGCAAGGAAGATTCGGCCGAAGTCTATGTCGGCGACGAATTCCTCGGCATCGTCTTCAAGGACGAGGACGATGGCGACTACAATTTCTCGATGGCGATTCTCGACATCGACCTGGGCTGAGCCCTCTGCTGGCCGGGCCTGCGTCAGCGCAGCCCGGTCAACGCTTCTTATCTTGTAGTGGTCACTTGCCCTATCGTCCTGTCTTCAGGACATGCGCGGCCGCCGCCGCGATCGCCGCGTCCAGCGCCTGCCAGTTGCCGAGAAATTCCCTGGGAAAGCGATAGGTGAGGCTGAGGCCATCGCCGACCTGGAGGTCGCGCTCGCAAGGCGCCAGCGATTCCTCCGCGCTCGGTCCGCTCAGGCAGCGGGCAACGAACGGATCCTTGCCCGGACGGCCGGCCACCGCGAGCACCTCGTTGAGATAGCCTGATTTCTCGGTGAAGCCATAAAGCGTCGTGCCGCCGGGTCCCGGCGTGCCGGGCTGGACGATCAGCGCGCTGTAGATCGGGGCGAAGCGGCCGCTCATGTCGCGCGACATCATCTGCTGCTCGAAGGAGAGGAAGACGACGTTCTTGCGCGCGCCCGTATGGTTGAAGTCGTCGCGGGCGGCTGTGCTGTAGCCGTCCATCTCGGGGTAGCGCATATAGAGGTCGAGGCGCGAGGCGATGCCGTCGCGCCGCGCCTGCTCGAAGCGGATGAAATTGGCCGGGACGGCAATGACATTGTTGCCGATCACCACCTCGTGGATGGTCGTGTCGTCGGTGTAGCCGGCCATGGCGATCGAGCGCCCCAACCATTTGCCGCCGAGGCTGATCGCCACCGAAAGCAGCGCCAGCGCCGCGAAGGCATAGAACACCCGCTTCATAAGCGTGGAATCGACAACCTCGAATTCCGGGCCACTCGCGGTTGCCGCCTGCTTCATCGCTATCCCCGTTACGGTCGCCGATCCGCTGGATGTCCCCGGGCGGCACACATTGCGCGGCATGGCTCTTGCAGCGCGCCTGTCGGATGCGACTGTGCGACGTCATGGTAAACGGAAGGTAAAGATGGGTGGTGTGGAACTCGTGCTCTTTGCTTTCGCCGTCGGCCTCACCGCCGGCGGCCTGATGGGATCGGCGATGGAACTGGCCAGCGGCCGCAGGCTTGCCTTCGTCGAGCCCTATGTGTCGCCTTCGCACATACTGCGATCGCTGGCCGCGACGGCATGCGCGGGGCCGTTCATGCTCGCCAATGACGCTTTGGATGCCCGCAGGCAGGGCCGCATCACCACGCTGGCGCTGATGTCGTGCGGGTGCACGGCGATTGCCTGGGCGCTGGCGCAGGGCGTCGTCCTGCTCGCCATTGCATCCTGGGCGACCGGTCTCCTAGGGTCGGCTCACTTTCCAGCGTGAGACGATTCGGAGACGGACAATGCCGACCTATGCGATCGACGGAAAAGCGCCCAGCTTCGTGGATGCCGACAGCAACTGGATCGCGCCGGACGCGACGCTGATCGGCGACATCAACATCGGCCGCGATGCCGGCTTCTGGTCCGGCGTCGTCATCCGCGGCGACAACGAGCCGATCACCATCGGCGCCGGGACCAACGTGCAGGAGCATACGGTGATGCACACCGATCCAGGTTTTCCGCTGACCATCGGCGAGGGCTGCACGATCGGTCACCGCGCGCTGCTGCATGGCTGCAAAATTGGCGACAACAGCCTGATCGGCATGGGCGCCATCGTGCTCAACGGAGCAAGGATCGGCAAGAACTCGCTGGTCGGCGCCGGCGCGCTGGTCACCGAGGGCAAGGCGTTTCCCGACAATTCGCTGATCGTCGGCTCGCCCGCGCGGGTCGTGAGGGAACTCGATGACGCCGCAGTCGCCAGGCTGCGCGGCTCGGCCGCGCACTACGTCGCCAACGGCAAGCGCTTCAAGGCCGGGCTGAAGAAGGTCTGAGGCCGCGACCGGCGGCGGCCGTTGGCATCTCTCAACGTTTCCGGCCAGGATTCGAGCCAGGCTTTCCCAGCGCCTCGCGCAGCAGCGAAGCGCCGGCTTCAAAGCCGGCATTGTCGGCCTCCTCCAGCGCCGTCGCATAGTCGTCGATGCGGGTTCTGAGCGCCGGGTCCGCGCCGGCCGCGAGAAGCAGGCGGATCGCCTCGGCATCGCGCATCGCCACCGCATAATGCAGCGGAGTCCAGTCGTTGACGCCGCGCATGTCGGGATCCGCGCCGCGCTCGATCAGCACGCGGATGATGTCGTGCTTGTCGGTCCGCTCGGTGGACAGCGCCGCGATAATAGAGGGAAATCCGGCATGGCCGCCGTAGTTCGGATTCGAGCCCGCTTCGATCAAAGCCGGGATGAAGGCGAGGGGACTCCAGTAGATCGCATACTCCAGCGGATGGCCGAGGCCAAGCTCGAACGGCATGCGCTCGTCGAACCAGCGCGGCGAGCCGCCCACGGCAATGCCGAGCGCATCGAAATCGCCGGCCTTGAAGGCATCGTCTATGGCCTTGAACAGCCTGGCGCGTTCGCAACGGTCTTCAGGAATTTCCAGCATGGCACCTTCACTCGGATTTGTTTTTCCCTTTCTTTGTCGCAGGCTTGACCCGTATTCGCATGGCTCCGCCCTTGGGATTTTCAATCTCGAATGCGGCTGTCTTTCTCACCAGATCGCTCAGTTTGCCGAAGCCGTAGGTGCGAGGGTCGAAATCTGAAAAGAGATTTGAGAGCTGCTTGCCGAAAGTGCCAAGGAGCACCCAGCCATCCTCGCTGTCCATTTGAGCGATGACTTTCTTCAGTATTGGTGTAGCAGCGCTCGGGGGCTGAAGTGGCTTCGTAACTGGTGCTGCATTCTGAGAATTCTCGACAATGCGAAGAAGGTTTTCGGTATAGACGAAACGGCGACATGCCTGCCGAAAACTCAAGGGGGTTTTCTGCTCTCCAAATCCGAAAACATCGACACCTTGTTCGCGTATGCGCGCAGCAAGCCGCGTGAAGTCACTGTCGGAAGAGACTAGGCAGAAGCCGTCGAAGCGACCGCTGTGAAGCAGATCCATCGCGTCGATCACCAGCGTGATGTCGGAAGCGTTCTTTCCGGGCGTGTAAGCAAACTGCTGCTGCGGAATGATCGCGTGCTTTGACAAGACTACTTCGTTCCAGCCTTTCGATCGGCCGTTCGAGAAATCACCGTAGATGCGGCGGACGCTGGCTTCGCCGATCTTCGCGATCTCTTCGAACAGACCATCGACGATTTTGGCAGAAGCGTTGTCGGCGTCGATGAGAACCGCAAGGCGCGGCGATCGGGCTTCGGTCGGCATGCAGCACGTCCCCCGGCTGGCGCATTCTCGAACTCTCGATTTCTAGCCGGAGATACCACAACCAGGCCCCGGTTTGCGCTGCTTGCTGTTGTAGCAGAGGCGGCTGCAAACAGAAATCCGGACTACTGAGCCGTATCATCCTGCCGGGGTCTAAACTATCTTGGCCAGAAATGGCGGAGCCGGCCCGGGGACAGGGCCGGCTCCTAAAACCCGGTCGTTGGGGACGGGGAGGGTGGGGACTCGACCGGGTTTTCTCCCTAAGCACGTCGCATGAGGGCGACGCCCTTAACTTGTTCATGCATGCCGTCGCCCCAAATTCCCCCACGGGGCGGCATGCATTGGCGCCTTAGCGGACGCTGGCGACCGCGTCCTCGCGGCCGTCATTGATCGTCACCCAAACGCCCGAATTCTCTGTCGATTGGCGCTTGAGATAGGTGTAGGGGGTGTCGGTCCAGGCCATCACCTTGGGCTGCAGATTGTCGAGGATGAACTCGCCGAGGCTGGTGCGCACGGTGAGCACCGCGTGGCCGTCGCCATTCGGCTGGCGCGCCACCGTCATCAGCAGGGCGCCGGCAGGCACGCCGATGTCCATCAGCTCGCGGCGCTTTTCCAGCGCATAGTCCTCGCAGTCGCCAAAGCCGCTGTCGGGGTAGGACCAGACCTCTTCCTTGCCCCACATTTCCATGTCGGTGCGCGGCGTGATCCTGGTGTTGACCGAATTGTTGATGTTGACGATCGCTGCCCACAGCTTGCGCGTCAGTTCGATCGGCGCCTGCTTCGGCGTGCGTTCGGTGCATTCCTGCGAAAGCTTCTGGCAGAATTCATAATGGCCGACCGGCTGCGTGGTGCGGCCGCCGGTGTGCATGAAGGCCGGTCCCGCATATGCCGTTCCCCAAGCGGAAAGCTGCATCGCTATTGCCATGAGCAATAGCTTGCCCCTCGTCTTTTTCATTGCTTAGTCTCCCCGTTCGAGGAGACCATCCCACAGTCGGATTTATTTGACGCAAAAACCCGAAGTAGACATTGAGTAAAACCCCAATAGAATAAGCATAAAATTTGAATTAGCTTGATCTAAAATTTTGACGGCCTTCTTAAGCACGGCATTTCGCCGAACGGCCGTTGTTCCTTGACGAGCTCAGGCGGGTGCGGGGCAGGCGCGAAACAAAAAACCGGCCGCTATGGGGCCGGTTCCGTTTCTGGTCGCGCGCCGTTCGTCAGGCGCGCGGCGTGTTGAATTCGGAATCCAGTGTTTCCGGCCGCTGGATGACGGCGAATTCGACGGCGACGCCATCCTCGAAATGACGCACCACCTGGCCGCGCATCGTGCCCAGCATGATCTGGACGCCGATCGCCGGCTTGACGTCGATCTCGACCGCCGCGCCCGAGAGCGACAGGTCGATGATGCGGCACTGGTACTGGCGCCCGTCGGTGAGCTGAAGCACGCTCATCGGGTTGCGCGGCGCGACGCGTTCGTGGCGGCGGTCTTCCGGCAGGTCGAGCTCGTGCTTGTTGGCAAGCCAGGTCAACTGCGCTGCAAGCTTGTCCTTCTTGCGGTCCGAGGCGATGACCGTCATCGCGAAGCCGTCCTGCGAGGTGCGCGTCACGATGCCCTCGACGCGGCCGATGTGGTCGATATAGGCGATGACCTTCTCGCCCGGCATGCCGACCCGCTCGGTCCGCAGCGCCACATTGCCCGGCGACATGTCGATCACCTGGCACGGGTGCTCGGTGCGGTCCTCCAGCATGAAGCGCCCATAGATCTTGACCCGGACGCGCTGAAAGTTACGCCTTTCGGCGCGGGACGGCGCGTAGTCGACCGCCGTTGACCTCATGACTGCCTACACCCCGTTGGCATTCCGCGCGTCGATGCGAGGAATTTCACCCGCAAAACTACAGCAAAGCAGGTTAACAAAGGGGAAAAGCCGAGCCCTTTGCGCTCGATCCAGAGACGGATTCGGCTATTCGCCGCGCCCACCCTCGAACACGACCAGATGACGGATGCGACGTGCGCGGCCGAGCGCCGAAAACGTTTCTGGCGGGTCGAATTCGGACGGAACAAGCGAGGGAACGTTGATCGCCGGCCGGTTCTTCAGGAACATCGGCTCCTTGTCCGGATCGACGACGCGGATCGAATCGATCAGCGCGTCGGTGATCGGATCGGCGCCGAGCCAGAATGGTCTTTCGGCGGCGCTGATGACGCCGAGGCAGCGCGGATTCTCGACGCCGCCGTCGAGCGGCAGCGCAAGCAGCTCGAACTTGTTGGAACGGCCGTTGCGGCTGAAGCCCTCATAGGTGATGAGCACCACGGACTTCTGCTCGAAGACGCCGTGGACCAGCCGCGAGACGAGCCGTTGGTCCTTCTCGCGCCACAGCGAGGGGAAGGAAAACCCCTTGAGCTCGCGGCCATAGCCGGCGCAAAGCCTCGTCCCGGCCAGCCGGAACACGGCTTCGCCGCGCGTATCCCTTTCCAGGATGAACGTGTCGGCTAAAAGCGACTTGATGTCGGCGGGCTCCACTTCCGAACGCTTCGGGGCGGGGCGCCCATCACGCAGCTGGTTCCAATATTGGAACAGCGTGATCGATCCGATCTGGTTCATTGTGTGCTCTTTCGCGCAATCTGTCTTTTCATGTCCCATCGGCGAACAGACAGGGCGCCCTCCGATGACTACATGCGTTGCGGAGCAGGATGCGTGCCAGCATCGTTAACACTTGTTCACGGGTCGGGGACGTTAAGGTTAACAAGTGGTTTACGTTGCCGCCGAACCCTGCCTGTGGCACACCAAAACCACTCCAGAAGCGGTCGTTTCGCGACGATCGGCAGCACTTCAGTCAAGAGTTTCAGGGGAGCAGGGGGCTCGACCGGCCGTTCAAGGGGGGACCTTGGACGGCTTCTTTTTTGATTCGCGCATGCAGCGATTCGCGGCACGCGCGGGCGGGAAGCTCTCCAGCGGCCGCAACAGCCAGACGCCTCGAGCGCAGGCTCGTAGCGCGATCCCCGGACAGCGTGACTGGCAACAGCAACATTTGCCAATCGCACGCTTGGAAAGAGAAAAATCTGCGTTCCGGGCGGCTCCGCCGCCGCTGTACCTTTCGCGAATTCGCACATCGAGGCGCGACGGCGGCGATCCCGCGGTCCGGAGACGTGCCTTGTCGGCGTATTCACGGGGAATTTCTCATGAAGACTTCCATTCTAGGACTATTCGCCGCCGGCCTGCTCGCTTGCGCCGTGCCCGTCGGTGCGGCGTCCGCTGCGGGGATCGCCGGTGCTCCGGCGCCCTTCGACAAGGGCGGCGTAAAGGTGGCGCTCGTCACCTTCATCTCGGCCGGCGATTTCTTCCAGGCCTATCAGGCCGGCGCGACGAAACAGGCGAAAGCGCTCGACATCGACCTGCAGATCTTTTCCGGCCGGCAGGACGCCGCCGCGCAGCGCGATCAGATCGAACAGGCGATCAATCTCGGCGTGCAGGCCATCATCATCGACCACGGCCAGCCCGAGGCGCTGAAGGACGTTGCGCAAAAGGCGCTCGATGCCGGCATCAAGGTCGTCGCCTTCGACGTCAATCTCGACAATCCCAAAATCCCGCAGGTCGAACAGTCCGATCACGAGCTTGCCAAGGCGGCGCTCGGCCAGGCGTTCAAGGACAACGGCACGTCGTTCCAGGCGGGCTACGTCTATGTCGCCGGCTTCGCGCCGCTCGACCGGCGCAACGAGATCTGGGACGAGACCAAGAAGGCCAATGCCGGCATTGTCGAGAAGGCGCGCTGGGGAACGGTCAACGACACGACCGCGGTGTCGACCGCCGATCAGACCAAGGCGGCCTTCCAGGCCAATCCCAATATCAGCGTCGTCTTCGCTCCCTATGACGAGTTCGCGCGCGGCGTGAAACTGGCCACCGACGAACTCGGCATCTCCGGCAAGGTGAAGATCTACTCGGCCGACGTGTCTACAGCCGACATCACGGAGATCACCGCGGAAGGAAGCCCGTGGGTCGCCACCGCCGCCACCAATCCGGCTGTCGTCGGCGCGGTTTCGGTGCGGGCCGCGGCCAAGCTGATCGCGGGTGAGGATCCGGGCCACAGCATCGTCGTCAAGCCGGTGCTGCTGACGCAGGAGGAACTGCGCAAGAACGGCATCAAGACGGTCGAGGACCTCGACGCCAAGCTTCCCGCCTTCGGCCAGAGCGACGCGGCCGCCGCCAACTGGATTCCAACCAACTGATCTTCGCTTCTCCTCTCCCTCGCTTGCCGCGCGGGAGAGGAGAAATTGCCCGAAGGCTTGGGCAACCCTGTGCGTCTAGCCGCCGCTGATGGCCGTCAGGACAAAAACCTCGGTGCCGGGCGCTAACCTGGTTTCCAGGGTTGCCCTTTCACCATCGAGAAAGACGTTCATGTGGCGGCGGATCGCGGGGCGGGAATCGCAGATACGGTCGCGCATGCCGGGCCAGCGCGCGTCCAGCCCGTCAATCATTTCCTTCACGGTGGAGGCCGGCAGTTCGACCCGGCGCGGCGCGCCAGGAAACAGGTCGATGAGCACGCCCGGGAGCCGCGCGACGACCAGGGGCACATTGCGGGCGGTGGCGTTCGACATTTGCGTTACTCGCTCACCACCATCGCCTCGACGGACAGGATCGCGGGCAGATGCTGAGCGATCTCCGACCAGTTTTCGCCTTCATCGGCACTGGCGAAAAGCGAGCCGCCGCTGGTGCCGAAATAGACGCCGGCCGGCTCGAGGCTGTCGGTCGCCATAGCCTGCCGCAACACGCCCGCATAGCAGTTCTCCTGCGGCAGGCCCTTGCGCTCGTCCAACCAGGTGGCGCCCGCATCTTCGGTCTTCCAGACCGCCGCCTTCGCGTCCGGCACGTAGCGGCCGGCACTGTCGCCGTTGAGCGGCAGAAGGAACAGCGTGTCGGCGTCGCGCGGATGCGTGGCCGCGGGAAATCCGAACGTCGAAGGAAGGCCCTTCTCGATGCTCTGCCAGCTCTTGCCGCCGTCATCGGAGCGGTACATGCCGCAATGGTTCTGCTGGTAGAGCCGATCGGGCTTGCCGGGCGCCATCACCAGGCAGTGCACGCACTGGCCGAACTCTGGATAGTTTTGTCCTTCGGGCAGGAAGTCGGCGCGTGTGCCGCGGTTGCGTGGCTCCCACGTCTTGCCGCCGTCCCAGGTGTAGAACACGCCCGCTGACGAGATGCCCACCCAGATCTGCTCCTCGTCCCTGGGGTGCGTGACGATGGAATGGAGGATGAGGCCGGCGCCGCCCGGGTTCCAGTCCTTGCGGCTTGGGTGACGCTGCAGGCCCTCGATGTGGCTCCAGGTGACGCCGTCGTCATCGGAGCGAAACAGGCCGGCCGGCTGCACGCCGGCATAGAGGCTGCCGTTGCGCCTTGCGAGGCTCCACACCGCCTTGATCGGTTCCTCGCCGGCATCATAGGCCAAGCCCTCGCTGGAATGCTTCCAGGTCTCGCCAAGGTCGTCCGACTTCCAGACCGCCGGCCCGAACCACTCATTGCCGCCGGCGCCGTAGATCGCGCCGGTCTTAGGGTCGCCGACGACATGGTTCATCGGCCAGTGCTCGCAGAACGGACCACGCAGCTTCCAAGACCCGCGCTTGCCGTCGCTCTCGGCGATGAAGGCGCCTTTTTTCGTGCCGATCAGGACCAGGACTTTTTCCGGCATTTTTCTCCTCCCGTTCGCATAGCTACCATCAAGGACGGCGGAGCGCGGGCCTAGCCGACAGGATCAGAGAATTTTTTGCAGTCTAAACCCGTCGAGGCCAAGCTGAGAAGATATGCCGCCGCAATTACGGACGAAAACCGCAAACACACTTTTCCTGGAATTGCTCTCAGCGCTTCTTTCCGAGGCCGAAGGTCGCCGCCAGCGCGCCGACCAGCACGACGCCCTTGACGAAATCCTGCGTGTAGTAGGGCGCGTTCAGCATGGTGAGGCCGTTCAAGAGCACGCCGACGAAGATCGCGCCGACGACCGTGCCGATCACATGCGGGCGGCGCTTGTCGAGCACGGCATAGCCGATCAGTGAGGCCGCGACGGCGTCTAGCAGCAGCGAGTTGCCGGCCGAGACGTCGCCGCGGCCGACGCGCGAGGCAACGATCAGGCCGCCGAGCGATGCCAGCGTGCCCGAAATGACATAGGCGGAGAGGCGGTACGCCTTGGTCGGCGCGCCGGAGAGGTGCGCGGCCGTCTCGTTGCCGCCGATGGCATAGAAGACGCGCCCCCAGCGCGTGCGCTCCATCAGGAACCAGGCGACGAGGGCGACGAGCGCCATCGCCACGACGGACAGCGGAACGAGGTCGAGGAGCCGCGAGCGTCCGAGGATCAGGAAGGCAGGATCGAAGGTGCCGGGCACCGTCGAGCCGTCGGGAAGCACCATGCCGGCGGTGATCGAGCGGCCGCCGGTCGGGATCAGCTGCAGGCCGGTCAGCAGGAACATGGTCGCCAGCGTCGCGAGAAGATCCGGCACGCCGACGCGGACGATCAGCAGCCCGTTGGCGAGGCCGATCAGAGCGCCCATCAGCAGGACAAGCGCCATCGTTTCGGCGGCATCCATCTGCCACACGACCATGGCGTAGCTTGCCGCCATCACCGAGGAGGCGGCGACGCTGCCGACCGAGAGATCGAAGCCATCCGCCGCCATGGTGATCGACACGCCGACGCCGAGGATCGCGACCACCGAAACCGCCTGCAGGATCGAGAACAGATTGGCCGAGCGGATGAAGGCGGGCTGCACATACCAGAAGCCGATGACCATCAGGGCAAGCAGCGCGAAGAGCGCGTATCGGCGGATCTCGCGCAGAAGCGAGGGACGCGGGGCGGCTTGCGTTGTCGTCAATTCGGTCATCTCGGGTCTCCGGCGGTCTCCTCGCCCTCGACCCTGTCGATCCGGTCGCTGAGCGGGCCATGGCCGTCTTCGGCCGCATGAAGGGAATGGTTGCGCATGACGAGGATGCGGTCGGCGACTTCCAGCGCCTCCTCGGTGTCGCTGGTCGCGATCAGCGTGGCCGAGCCGCTCTGGCTGCCGCGGATGGCGGCGATCAGGTCGGCGCGAGCGCCGACATCGACGCCCTGGAACGGCTCGTCGAGCAGGAGCAGCCGACAAGGCGCCGCCTGCCAGCGGGCGAGCACGACCTTCTGCTGGTTGCCGCCGGAAAGCTCGTCGAGCGTGTCGTCCGGACCGCGCGCCTTGATGCCGAGCCGTGCGATCGCTTCGGCGGCGACCTTGCGCTCGCGCTTGGTCCTGAGCAGGCCGCCCGGAAACCAGCGTTTCAGATGCGGCAGGGCGATGGTGCCGGCGATGGAGGCGCCGGGAACTTCCGGAGGCAGCAGCGAGGATTGCCAGCGATCCTCAGCGACCATGAACACGCCGTTCTCGATCGACTGTCCTGGCCCGCTCGAAAGCCAGGGTTTCCCATCAAGCCCGAAAGTGCCTTCGGCAAGGGTTGCAAGGCCGAAAAGGGCGCGCAGCAGCCGGCTCTTGCCGGAGCCAAGCGTGCCGGTGATGGCGACGACCTCGCCTGAGCGGAGTTCGAGGTCGAAAGGTGCGGCGCCCGCGACCAGCCTGGCGCCCTTGACCGACAGGACCACGGGTGCGGTCGACGCCTCGCCACGATGGGTGGCGGCCTCCAGCGGCCGGCCGATCATGGCGGCAACCGCCGCCGGGAAGTCGATCGGCCTGGCAAAAGCGCCGACGATGCGGCCACCGCGCATGACGACGGCGCGATCGGCGATCGCCGCGAGGTCGCCGAGCCGGTGTGAAATGTAGAGGACCGCCATGCCGCTGTCGCGCAACCGCCTGACGACGGCGAACAGCCGCTCGGCTTCGGTGGCCGACAGGCTCGATGTCGGCTCGTCGAGGATCAGCAAGGAGGCGCTCGCCGCGACGGCGCGGGCGATGGCGATCAACTGCCGTTCGGCTGGGCGCAAATCGACGAAGTCGCGGTCGAGCGGCAGGTCGAGATCGATCAGCGCCGCGATCTCCCGCGCGCGCTTGCGGATTGACCTGTTCGAGACCAGAAAACGCCCGCCCGGGCTGCAGAGCTCGTCGAGCGCCAGATTCTCGGCGACCGTCAACCCGGCAGCCCCTGCCTGGTCTGTTGCTTGATGCACCGTCGCGATGCCGGCGGCCTTGGCGGCGCTGGGCGAGGCGAAGGTGATCGCCTTGCCGTCTAGCGTGATCGTGCCCGCATCCGGCGTGTGCGAACCCGACAGGATCTTCACCAAGGTCGATTTGCCGGCGCCGTTGGCGCCCATCAGCGCCACGACCTCGCCGGAGGCGACGGCAAGGTCGGCGCCGGCGAGCGCACGCGTCGGGCCGAAGGATTTCTCGATGCCGGCAACGGAGACGGCGATGGCGGAGGCGGCTTGTGGCAAGGTGCGTTGGCTTCGGCTGGTGGGCTGCGTTGGGTGGGGCGGCGGGTGACGCTTGTCACCCCTCATATTCCAAGATCGCTGGTCCGGCATTGTGGTCTGGCGAATAGACGACGCCGTTGGCGTCGACGAACGTCGGTCGACTGGATCACCTGCGGCCGGTTCGGGCGCTTGTCGACCATGCAGGCAGGCGCCGCCGGGACCAGCGCGCCGGTTTCCATCGGCGTGTAGGGGTCGGATATGTCGAACACGCGCATGCCGGCATTCTGATAGGTGGCCCCTTTGAAAATCGGCCGCATTCTAGGAAGGGGTCTTGTTGCTTCCGAGAACGCGCGTTGCGAGTTTCGCGAACGCCAGAGCATTTCCGCTTCGTTTCCTTTCGGTTCGTAGCAATTGAAAGCGAGGCTGCGCCGGGTGCCGTGGAGGAACAGAAGTGTTTCAACCTGGGCGCCCTTGCTCTAAAGCTCGCCAATCGAATCCCTGGACCCGTTGTGAATGAGCGAACCGGTTAGCCCTTCGGAAATCGAACAGACGGATGACGCGCCCGAGCCGCGCCGCGAACCGATATTCAATCTGCCGCCGGTGGTGCTGGCGGTGATCGGCATCTGCGTCGTCGTCCACCTGATCCGCGTTTACGCGCTCACCGACGATCAGGATTTCGCCCTGCTGGTGCGGGCAGCGTTCATCCCGGTGCGCTATTCCGGCCGCTACGATCTCGATGTCTATGCTTTCACCAGCCCCTTCACCTATGCCTTCCTGCATGGCGGGCTCGCGCATCTCGTGATCAACATGGTGTGGCTGGCCGCTTTCGGCTCGCCGTTGGCGAACCGCTACGGCGCGCTTCGCTTCGCGCTGTTCTTCGGGGCGACCGGGCTTGCGGCGGTTGCGTTGTTCTTTGCCTTGCATCCGCTCGAGCAGACGCCGCTGGTCGGCGCGTCGGGGGCGATCTCGGGCATGATGGGAGCGGCCGCGCGCTACGGCTTCCGTGTCGATCGCTCGTCCGGCCATGCGGCCTTCGCCGGAGCGCCGCTGCCGATCGGCGCGGTGCTGCGCTCGCGCGGCGTCATGACTTTTCTTGGCGTCTGGATGGTCATCAACCTCGTCACCGGACTTGTCGGCTTTGCTCCCGGCATCGACGGCCAGATCGCCTGGGAGGCCCATATTGGCGGCTTCGTCGCCGGCTTTTTCGGGGTGCGCGTTTTCGACCGCCGCGACCGGACGCCCTGAGCGATCCCTGCTGCGGGCCAAGACGTGAGGTTTCCGAGCGCCATTCTTGCTCCGATTGCATCCCTTCGAAGCCTATTTATTGGAATCTCTCCATCATTCTAATGCTTTGGAACGTTGGCTTACCACCACTTTACACCTTTTCGTCATCTTGCATCGCGCTCCGCCACACGCATACATTGTGGAAAGGAAGCTAGGACGATGTCCAAATCCAACAATCTCGGGAAAGCCGAGGCCGCCATCGCAGGCGATGTTGGCCCCGATACGCAGGCCAAGGATCCTGCGAGCCCTTTGTTCAGCAAGAAACTCTATCAGCAGTGCGCCCTGGTCGCCGGAGCAAGCGGCGGGATTGGCAGATGCATTTCCTTGGCCCTGGCAATGGCTGGGGCGCGTTTATGTCTAGTGGGTCGAGACGAAAGTCGACTAAATTGCACAGCCGATCTCTGCAGGCCGTTTGGGCAACAAGTCAATATCAGGATATGCGATCTAACTGATGAAACAGCGATCAAACAATTGTGTCGTTGTATTGATCGGGCATTCGGCCGCCTTGACATACTGGTTCACTGCGCTGGAATCATAAGTCACGGAAAATTGGAAGAGGCCGCTGCGAAGCAGATCGATTTGCAATATGCCGCCAATGTGCGTGGGCCTCTGGTCCTTACACAGAAAGCGCTGCCTCTCCTTAGACGACCCAGAGGTCAAATTGTCTTCATCAACTCAAGCGCGGGGCTGACTTGCGCAGCAGGACGAGGCCATTTCGCGGCTACCCAACATGCGCTCAAATCCATTGCCGACACCCTCAGGCAGGAGGTCAATGGGGACGATGTGCGCGTTCTCAGCGTATTTCCGGGCCGCACAGCGACGACCAGAACCGAAAATTTATGTGTGAACGAGGGACGAGCTTTCGAGCCAGATCTGCTACTCCAACCGGAGGATGTCGCCGCAATCGTGATTGATTCACTTACGCTCCCGTGGACCGCCGAGGTAACGGAGATCAGCATTCGGCCGATGAAGAAATCCTACTGAGATAGCGATCCGTCGGACTGCCGCGACGCGGCAGGCCAGACAGGCCGCGCCGCACTTGAAATGCAAACAATCACGGCGCACCATGTTCACCGGAACGTGAATGCCGGTCAGGGCAGGAACCGGCAGCAAAAGCTGAGGAGGACGCCATGACTGTTAAGGCAATTCTCGAGAAGAAGGGCCATGACGTGTTGACGCTCGGGCCGAACGAAAAGCTGAGCGAGGCCATTCGCATCCTGACCGAACACAGGATCGGCGCGCTGGTCATCACCAATGGCGACCACAAGATCGTCGGCATCCTCTCCGAGCGCGATATCGTGCGCGTGCTGGCCAAGGAAGGTGCTGCGGCGCTCGATATTGCGGTGCGTTCGGCGATGACGCCGAAGGTGAAGATCTGCAACGAGAACCACACCGTCAACGAGGTGATGGAGATCATGACCAAGGGCCGCTTCCGCCATCTGCCGGTGGAAAAGGACGGCCTGCTCTATGGCATCGTGTCGATCGGCGACGTCGTCAAGCGTCGCATCGAGGATGTCGAGCGCGAGGCCGAGGAGATCAGGGCCTATATCGCCACCGCCTAGCGGACGCACAGACGATCCGCCGGCCGCTGCCGGTCGGCGGAAGTTGAGGCGCGAACGCCTCTATCTGTTGTCGAGTTCGGCGCGTACGAGTTCGAGCCCGCGCCGGGTGATGCGGTAGGGGCCGCCGCCCGACGAGGACACCGCCTTCTTCCGTCTCAGTTTTCGAAAGAGCTCGAGATCGACGCCTGGGTAGCGCCAGCCGTCGCGGGTCAGGCATTGGACCGAAGCGATCTTCTTACTGGCATTCTTTTCCATTTCGATGCGCCCGCCCTGCGCGAGCAGGTGCAGGATGCGCTGTTCAATGCGCGAAATGTCCATCTGGAGAATTCCCGGGAAAACAACAAAAGCCGCCGCCGCGGGATTTCGCGGCACGGGGTTTCAGGTTTTGTCGCCCTGCCTCGCTACGAGGTCAGGGCCTTACCGGGACTGAGCGTAAGTGGACATCCACTCTCCATTGGATGGACGTCCTATAAGCGAAGGCGGCCGAAAAGGCCAGCATGCGGGCTTTGCGCTTGTCTGATGGAGCGGATTGCACTAGCGAAGGCCAACACCCAAATTCGCGAAAATCGCAAATCTCGCGAGCCAGAAGCGCAGGCCACCATGAGCATCATCGATACCCGCACGCCCGACGCAAAACGCCTGATCCCCGGCGCCACCGGCGACTGGGAAGTCATCATCGGCCTCGAAGTGCATGCCCAGGTCACCTCGGAGGCCAAGCTGTTCTCCGGGGCGGCGACCTCTTTCGGCGCGGCGCCCAATGCCAATGTCAGCCTGGTCGACGCGGCGATGCCCGGCATGCTGCCCGTCATCAATGAGGAATGCGTCAAGCAGGCAATCCGCACCGGCCTCGGCCTGAAGGCCGAGATCAATCACAAGTCGGTCTTCGACCGGAAGAACTATTTCTATCCGGACCTGCCGCAGGGCTACCAGATTTCGCAGTTCAAGCAGCCGATCGTCGGTGAGGGCAAGGTCATCGTCTCGGTTGGCCCGGACCGGCAGGGCGAGTTCGAGGACATCGAGGTCGGCATCGAGCGGCTGCATCTGGAGCAGGATGCCGGCAAGTCGATGCACGACCAGCATCCGACCATGTCCTATGTCGATCTCAACCGTTCCGGCGTGGCGCTGATGGAGATCGTCTCCAAGCCCGACATGCGCTCGGCCGACGAGGCCAAGGCCTATGTGACCAAGTTGCGCACCATCGTGCGTTATCTCGGCACCTGCGACGGCAACATGGACGAAGGCTCGCTGCGCGCCGACGTCAACGTCTCGGTGCGCAAGCCGGGCGGCGACTTCGGCACGCGCTGCGAGATCAAGAACGTCAACTCGATCCGCTTCATCGGCCAGGCCATCGAATACGAGGCGCGCCGACAGATCGCCGTCCTCGAGGATGGCGGCAAGATCGATCAGGAAACGCGGCTGTTCGACCCCAACAAGGGCGAGACGCGTTCGATGCGCTCCAAGGAAGAGGCGCATGACTACCGCTATTTCCCCGACCCGGATCTTCTGCCACTTGTATTCGACCAGGCCTATGTCGACGCGCTGGCCAAGGACCTGCCGGAACTGCCGGACGACAAGAAGGCAAGGCTGATAGCGGCGCTCGGCCTGTCGACCTACGACGCCTCGATCCTGGTGTCGGAAAAGCCGATCGCCGACTATTTCGAGAAGGTGGCTGCCGGGCGCGATGGCAAACTCGCCGCCAACTGGGTCATCAACGATCTGCTCGGCGCCCTCAACAAGGCCGGCAAAGACATCGAAAACGCTCCGGTTTCGCCCGAGCAGCTCGGCGCCGTCCTCGACCTGATCAAGGAAGGCACGATCTCCGGCAAGATCGCCAAGGACCTGTTCGAGATCGTCTGGAACGAGGGCGGCGATCCGCGCGCGCTCGTCGAAAGCCGCGGCATGAAGCAGGTCACCGACACCGGCGCCATCGAGAAGGCGGTGGATGAGGTGATCGCCGCCAATCCGGACAAGGTTGAGCAGGCGCGCGCCAAGCCGACCATGGCCGGCTGGTTCGTCGGCCAGGTGATGAAGGCGACCGGCGGCAAGGCCAATCCGCAGGCCGTCAACGACCTGGTCAAGGCCAAGCTCGGCATCGAATAAAGCGATGTTCGTCCGTACCGCCAGCGAGCGCGATCTTGTTGCGATCCGCGCGCTGCTGGTCGAGACGTGGCACGCGACCTATGACGCCATCTATGGCGTCGAAAGGGTGACGGCGATCACCGACGACTGGCATTCGATCGCCTCGCTGAAGGCGCGGCTGACGCGGCCGAACTCCGAATTCCTGGTCGCCGACGACGGCAAGCGGCTCGGCGGCATGGCTTTCGCCGCCGCCACCACCGACCCGAAGATTGTCCTCCTGCACCAGCTCTATGTGCACCCGGCCTGCCAGCGGCAAGGGATCGGCACGGCCTTGCTCGACGAGATCGAGGTCAGCTTTCCGGAGGCGAACAAGCTGCGCCTCGAAGTGGAAGAGGTCAACGCGGCGGCAATCGCCTTCTACCGATCGCAAGGCTTTGCGTCCGCCGGCAAAACCGCCGATTGCGGCGGCGGATCAGGGCTGCCGGCACTTATCCTGGAGAAGGCGCTCGGATAGTCACCGCGGGGGCAGCGCCGCGGGCGAAAGGTATGACCGGGCGCCTCAGGGCGGCTACATGCTGGCAGGGATTTCCAAGTTGTCGATCAGCCTGGTCGTGCCGAGCCAGGCGGCGGCGAGCAAGCGGCCTTCCCGATCGCGTCGCCAGGGAGCGAGTGTCAGGCTTTCGCGCGCGGCGACATAGTCCACCTTCTGGAAGCCTGCCTCGATGAGCGCCTGCCGGGCCTCGGCGGTCGCGCCGGCTTCGTCGGCGCCGGCTGCGAGCGCGGCCGCCGTCCGACGCAGAACCACGTTGAGCTGGCGCGCCACCGCAAGGCCTTTCTCGTCGAGATAGGCGTTGCGCGAGGACATGGCGAGGCCATGCGCGTCGCGGACCGTCGGCGCGCCGATGATGTCGACGGGCAGGTCGAGATCGCGGCAAAGCTGTCTGACGACGCAAAGCTGCTGATAGTCCTTCTCGCCGAAGATGGCACGGTCGGGAGCCGCCTGCAGGAAGAGCTTGGCCACGACGGTGGCGACACCGTCGAAGAAGCTCGGCCTGAACTCCGATTCCAGGCCGGAGGAGGGGCCGCCGACGGAAATCCTGGTGGCGAAGCCGGCCGGGTACATCTCCGCGACGCCTGGCGTGAAGGCGAGATGCGCTCCGGCTTCGGCCAGCCGGTCGAGGTCGCGGGCAAGTTGGCGCGGATATTTGTCGAGGTCTTCCGTCGGCGCGAACTGCGCCGGATTGACGAAGATCGAGACGACGCAGCGCTCGGCGCTTGCAAGCGCCATCCTGACCAGCGAGATGTGGCCGTCATGCAGCGCGCCCATGGTCGGCACCATGGCGATGCCGAGGCCCTCGCGCCGCCAGTCGCGGATTTGCTCGCGAAGGGCGGAAACCGTTTCGACGACGATCGGTCGGCTCATACGTTGTCCTTATCGGGTGTGGCGGCAAAGACGTGGTCCGGGCCGGGAAAAGTGCGGTCGCGCACCTCCGCCGCGAAGCGGGCGGCGGCGTCCGAGACGACATCGCGCAGGTGGGCATATTCCTTGACGAATTTCGGCACGCGGTCGACGGTCAGGCCGACCATGTCGTCGGTGACCAGGATCTGGCCGTCGCAATCGGGGCTGGCGCCGATGCCGATGGTGGGAATGGCGATGGCGCGGGTAAGGTCAGCCGCGACGCTTTCAACCGTGCCCTCGATGACGACGGAAAAGGCGCCGGCCTTTTCCACCGCTTCGGCGTCGCGGAACAGGGTCGCGACATTGTCCTCGGTCCGGCCCTTGATCTTGTAGCCGCCGTCCTTCTCCACCGATTGCGGCTGCAGGCCGATATGGCCCATGACCGGGATGCCGCCGGCCACGATCGCGGCGATCTGCCGGGCCATGTCGACGCCGCCCTCCAGCTTGACCGCCTGGCAGCCCGTTTCCTCGACGATCCGCCGCGCCGAAGCGACGGCCTCAGCCGCCGAAGTCTCATAGCTGCCGGCCGGCATGTCGACGACCACGCAAGCCCTGGTGGAGCCGCGCATCACGGCCTGCCCGTGCGCGATCATCATCTCCAGCGATGCGCCGAGCGTGGTCGTGTGGCCGTGCAGCACCATGGCGACGCTGTCGCCGACCAAGAGCAGGTCGACGTGAGGATCAAGCAGGCGGGCGACGGGATAGGTATAGGCGGTCAGGCTGACGATCGGCACGCCGCCCTTGCGACGGCGAATGTCGTCGGCGCTGATCCGGCCACTGGCGGGCGGGTCTTGGACCAATCTTCACCTCCCTCAGCCGGCACCGACCAGGCGCCCGTTGGCGGGCGAGCAGAGCTTTAGAAATATGGGAACTGCTTGGCAAGCATGGCTGCGACCGCCCGCGCCGCTGTATCGATTTAGCGCACGAACCATTTACATTGCGGCCACGGCAAAACCCTTGCCTTCGCGGTTACCTGACGCCATAAGCAGGATAAAGGCGCTGCCGCTGCCGCCGCGAGGACTTGGATGAAAACTTTCCTTACGCAGTTTTTCACCTGGTGGAACAGCCAGACGCTGGGAACGCGCTTCCACACCTGGCGCCACGGCAGGAAGGTCGGCCAGGACGAAGCCGGCAACGTCTATTACGAGGGCGGCATCGATTCGGAAGGCCGCACCCGTCGCTGGGTCATCTACCGTGACTACTCGGAAGCCTCGAAGATCCCGCCGGGCTGGCACGGCTGGATCCATCACCGTGTCGACGTGGCGCCGCCGAGCGATGACTACCGGCCGCGCGAATGGCAGAAACCGCACCAGGCGAACCTCACCGGCAGCCCCGCCGCCTACCGTCCGAAGGGCTCGGTGCTCACCAACCAGCATCGCCCGCAGGTGACCGGCGACTATGACGCCTGGACGCCCGGTTCGTAATCCACGGTCAAGGTGCTGATCGGTCCTTTGTCGCCACAATTGACGTTTAGCTGCTTGCTGATCTGAAAACGGCGACTAGCCTTGGCGTGAAAGAATCACCCGGGCGCAACCACCGGTATCCTCGCATGAGCATCTTTAGCCGAATCTCGATGGGCGCCGTGGCGGCGGCAGCAGCCGCTCTCGCCCTCTGCACGGTGACGTTTGCAGCCGCGCAGACACAGGCGGCGCCGGTGGCTGCCGACCGCATCACCAATCCGGTGGCCGAGTTCGCGGGCATTGACAAGATCACCGGCCGCATCATCACCTTCGATGTCTATATCGACGAGACGGTGCAGTTCGGCGCCCTGCAGGTGACGCCGCGCATCTGCTATTCGCGGCCGGAGACCGAGGAACCGAAGACTGATTCCTTCGTCGAGGTCGACGAGATCACGCTCGATCGCAAGATCCGCCGCATCTTCACCGGCTGGATGTTCGCCGAGAGCCCCGGCCTCAACGCCGTCGAGCATGCGGTCTATGACGTCTGGCTGAAGGGCTGCAAGCAGAAGTCGGACGTGCCGCCGCCCGAGGCCGCCAAGACCGGTGCGTCACAGGTCGATACGTCCAAGCCGAAGGCCGCCGCCGCTCCGGCTGCGACCGAGCCGGATAGCGGCGAGGCCAACTGATCCAACAGCAGATTCGGGGAACCGCTTCGTTCGCCACACGTTGGCAAAGAGCGATTGCGCACTGTTGCGCATGGAGGATCTTGCGATGTCAGCAACCAAGCACATGACGGCCAGCAAGAAGGAATTGCTTGACCTCGAAAGGGGATTCTGGACCGGCGATGCGGCCTACTATGCGGCCAACGCCGATGCCGAATGCCTCGTGGCCTTTCCGGAGATGGCGCATGCGATCAGCAATGCCGATCTGGCTAAAACCGCCAGCAAGCCACGTCGCTGGCGCGATCTCGACATCGACCTAAAGGGCATGGTGGAACCCGGCAGCGACATTGTCATGCTGACCTACGAGGCGCACGCGACGCGCGAGAATGGCGAAATCTACAGCGCGCTGGTCAGCACCGGCTACGTGCATCGCACCAATGGCTGGAAGATGATGTTCCATGCGCAAACGCCGATAGAGGCTTCAGCAAAAGGCTGATCGCTACGGCTTCATGGCGAGAAGATGGCCTCGCCCTTCAAGGCCTCGGCCAGCATCTTCTCATATTGGCCGCGCGGCACGTCGACGGCGCCGAAGCGCTTGAGGTGCTCGGTGGTGAACTGGGTGTCCAGCAGCGCGAAGCCGCGCGCCTTCAACCGCTCGACCAGGTGATAGAGACAGGTCTTGGACGCGTCCGTTTCCTTGGCGAACATGCTTTCGCCGAAGAACACGCGGCCGAGCGAGACGCCGTAGAGGCCGCCGACCAGCCGTTCCTCGCGCCAGGCCTCGACCGAATGGCAATGGCCGAGCCGATAGAGATCGACATAGGCCTCGCGGATCGGCGCGTTGATCCAGGTCGAGCGGCGTTCCTCTCGCCTTTCGGCGCAGCCGTCGATCGTCGCCTCGAAATCGAAATCGTAGCGGATCTCGAACGGGTGCTTGCGGATCGTCTTCTTCAGGCTGCGCGGCGTATGAAAGCCGTCCAGCGGTATGATCCCGCGCGTTTCCGGCCGCACCCAGAACACTTCCGGATCGCTGGCACTTTCGGCCATCGGGAAGACGCCCGACGCATAGGCCTTCAGCAACAGGTCGGTCGGGATGCGATAGCCGGGCGCATAGGGACGGGTCATCGCGGCATTATAACTGCAAGCTCAGCGGCTATTCCTCTTTAGCCAGATATTTTTCCAGCCAGTGGATGTCGTAGTCGCCATTGGCGATGTCGGGGTTGCCGACCAGGTCGCGGAACAGCGGCAGCGTCGTCTTTATGCCGTCGACGACGAATTCGTCCAGCGCCCGGCGCAGCCGCATCATGCATTCGACGCGGTTGCGGCCATGCACGATCAGCTTGCCGATCAGGCTGTCGTAGTAGGGCGGGATCTTGTAGCCGGAATAGACGCCGGAATCGACGCGGATGCCGAGCCCGCCAGGCGTGTGGAAATGGGTGATGGTGCCCGGCGAGGGCGTGAAGGTGCGCGGGTCCTCGGCATTGATACGGCATTCGATGGCGTGGCCGTTGAACTTGATGTCCTCCTGCCGGACCGAGAGACCGCCGCCGGAGGCGACACGGATCTGCTCGTGCACGAGGTCGATGCCGGTGATCGCCTCCGTCACCGGATGCTCGACCTGCAGGCGGGTGTTCATTTCGATGAAATAGAACTCGCCGTCCTCATAGAGGAATTCGATGGTGCCGGCGCCGGAATAGCCGAGATCGGCGACGGCCTTGGCGCAGATGCCGCCGATGCGCGCGCGTTCCTCGGCGTTGAGCGCGGGCGAATTCGCCTCTTCCCAGACCTTCTGGTGGCGGCGTTGCAACGAGCAGTCGCGCTCGCCGAAATGGACGCCGCGGCCGGCGCCATCGCCGAACACCTGCAATTCGATGTGGCGCGGCTTCTCCAGGTATTTTTCGATATAGACGGCGTCGTCGCCGAAGGCGGCGCCGGCTTCCGACTTTGCCGTCTGCAGGGCGATCTCGAGGTCGGCCTCGCTGCGCGCCACCTTCATGCCGCGCCCGCCGCCGCCGGCCGAAGCCTTGATGATGACGGGGTAGCCGATCTCGGCGGCGACGCGCTTGGCTTCCTTCTCTTCGCTGATCGCGCCGTCGGAGCCGGGAACGACCGGAATGCCCAGGCGCTTTGCGGTACGCTTGGCCTCGATCTTGTCGCCCATGATGCGGATGTGGTCGCCGGTCGGGCCGATGAAGGTGATGTTGTGGGCGGCGAGGATGTCGGCGAACTTGGCGTTCTCCGACAGGAAGCCGTAGCCCGGATGCACCGCGTCGGCGCCGGTGATCTCGCAGGCGGCGACGATCTGGTGGATGTTGAGATAGCTGTCGCGTGACGGGGGCGGGCCGATGCAAACGCTCTCGTCGGCCAGCCTGACATGCATGGCGTCGGCGTCGGCCGTCGAATGCACCACCACGGTCTGGATACCGAGCTCCTTGCAGGCGCGCAGCACCCTGAGGGCGATTTCGCCGCGATTGGCGATGAGGATCTTCTGGAACATTCCCGGCTCTACTCGATGACGACGAGAGGCATGCCGTATTCGACCGGCTGGGCGTCCTCGAACAGGATCGCGGTCACCGTGCCGGCGCGCGGCGAGGGGATCTGGTTCATCGTCTTCATCGCCTCGATGATCAGCAGCGTCTGGCCCTCCTTGACCTTCTGGCCGATCTCGATGAACGGCTTGGCGTCGGGCGAGGGCGCCAGGTAGGCGGTGCCGACCATTGGCGAGGGCACCGCGTTTTTCGACTGGTCGGCGGCCGGCGCCGCGGCGGCCGCCGCCGCGGACTGCGCCGGGGCTGCCGCCGGCGCATAGGCGGCCGCGGGAGCCGCCACCGCGTGCACTGTCTGCGCCTGCCGCGACACGCGCACCTTCAGGTCACCGAGCTCGACCTCGATCTCGGTGAGGTTGGTGTCGTTCAGTATGCCCGCCAGATCGCGGATCAGCTGCTGGTCAACACCGGTCTTCTTTATAGACATTTTCGAGCCTTCTGTTTGTTGGCCGGTCACAGGCGTGCCGCCAGCGCCTGCAGCGCAAGCGTGTAGCCGAGCGGCCCGAACCCGCAGATCATGCCGACGGCGACCGGCGCGACCATGGAGACGTGGCGGAACGGTTCCCGCGCATGGATGTTGGAGAGATGGACTTCGGCGACGGGCAGCGGCGCGACAGCGCGGATGGCGTCGTGAATGGCAATCGAGGTGTGGCTGTAGGCGCCCGGATTGATGACTATGCCAGCAGCCTTGTCGCCGGCTTCGTGGATCCAGTCGACGAGGTCGCCCTCATGGTTCGACTGACGGAAATCGATCTCCAGCCCAAGGTCGGCGCCTGCCTTCTTGCAGTCGTCGGCGATGGCGGCAAGCGTCTTGCCGCCATAGATGCCGGGCTCCCGCTTGCCGAGCGCGTTCAGGTTGGGACCGTTCAGGACGAAAACCGTTTTCAAGAATGCCGACCTTTCCCGGCGCCGGCCCCAAGCCGGCGCACTGGGCCTCTATAATGGGCATAGACGCCCGCGAAAAGAGCGCAAGTGCGTTCTTTCGCTGTCCACAACAGGCGGAAAACCGCCTGCCGCAAGGGCCCGACTGGGGTCAGAGCGCGGCCTTCGCCGCCTCGATCTTTTCGGTCAGGACGTTCTTTCCGAGGGCGCCGAACACCACCTCGTTGCCGACCACATAGGAGGGGGTGCCGGTGATCGACAGCTTGGTGGCAAGATCATAGGTGCGGGCCAGCGCCTCGTTGATGCTGGGATCCTTCATTTTCTCGCGCAGCTTGGCCTCGTCGGCGCCAAGCGAGACCGCGGTCTTGATGGCGATCGACTCGGTGGCGCGGCCCTGGCCGCCGAGCAGCGCGGTGTGGAAAGCGCCATACTTCTCCGGCATCATCAGGTGGAAGGCCATGGAGACGACGCTGGCCTTCTGCGAATCCGGGCTGAGGATCGGGAATTCCTTGAGCACGAAGCGCAGGTCAGGGTCGGCCTTGGTCAGCGCCTGCATGTCCTCGATGGCGCGTTTGCAGAAGCCGCAATTGTAATCGTAGAACTCGACGATGGTGACCTTGCCGTTCGGGTTGCCGACGATGCCGTCGAAGGTGGAGTTGAAGATCTCGTCCTTGGCGTTCTTGATGACGCCGAGGGCGGCAATGCGCTGCTCTTCCTTCTGCTTGGCCTCGAGCGCGTCCTGGACCTCGAGCAGCACTTCCGGGTTCTTCAGCAGATAGTCGCGGATAATGCCTTCCACTTCCTTGCGGTCGATTTTGGTGTCCGGGGACGCGGCCTCGGCGACTTGCGCCGTATCGGCCTTTGCCACCTGCGGATTTCCGGCGGCGAAGCCGACCGCCAGCATGGCGAGGGCCGCCACCGCCCCCGTCGTGCCAAGCAGGATTGCCTTGTTCATGATCCTCGATCCCTTTTTTGCCTGTTGCGGTCGCTTCAGTCGCCTGGCGCGGCCGGAAGGTTCACTTGGTTTTGCCCGAAGGCGCGTAGTTTATGATATCCTGGGCGCGAAGCCAGCCCGGCTCGCCACGCTTCATCTTCTGCTGCGCGCGCATGGCGAAGATCTTGGCGTTCCTGTAGTCGCCGGAATAGAAATGGCCTTCGGCGGTGGCGAGATCGGCCGCCGGAATCTCGCCGAGCTCACCATAGGCCTGCGCCAGGTAACGGTAGCCGGCGGCATTTTCCTTGTCGCGTCCGAGACCGTTGCTGATCTGCGCGGCCGCCTTCTTGAGCGATTCCGGGGTGCCGATCGCCATCAATGCCTGGCCAAGCGAGACCGGCAGCAGTCCCGATTTCGCCGGATCGAGGCTGACCGCCTTGGCGTAGGCGTCAGCGGCGTCCTTCGGCTTGTTCGCCTTCATCAGTATGTCGCCGCGCAACTCCTGGAAGTAAGGGTTCTTCGGCTGTTCCTTGATCAAGGCGGCGGTCTTGGCGAGCGCGGCATTGAGGTTGCCGTACAAATAGGCGATCTGCGCATCGCCATAACGCGAGGCAAGGCTGCCCGGGTTCTTGCGCATCAGACGCGAGGCGGCCGCCTGTCCCTGCATGTAGACGGCGATCTTGATGCGCATCATGTCATGCCGCTGCTGCAGCGCCGGCGGATCGAGCTTGTTGACGTAGGGGCTTTGCTTGACCAGCGTTTCGAGGTTGGCGATGCGCTCCTGCGGCATCGGATGGCTGATGCGGTAAGGATCGACCTGGGTGCCGGACAGCGACAAGGCGCTCTGGAAGCGGGAGAAGGTCTTCAACATGCCCATGCCGGACTGGCCGGTGGCGTTGAGATAGGTGATCGCCGAGCGGTCGGCGGTCGTCTCCTCGGTGCGCTGATAGGCGAGGATGCTGCGCTGCGCCATCTCGCCGCCACCCGCCGCGACACCCATGCCGGCGCCGGCGAGGCCCCGGCTGTTGGTGGTGGCGCCGGCCACGATGGCGCCGGCGCCGAGCAGCGTGGCGATGATCGCCATCGTCTTGGCGCGCTCCAGCTGGTCGCGCAGCTTCTGCTGGTGGCCGCCGGCGATATGGCCGGCTTCATGGGCCATGACGCCGATGATCTCGTTGGGCGTTTCCGCCGTCATCAGCGCGCCGGTGTTGATGAACATGCGGCGCCCGGTAACGAAGGCATTGAAGCTCGGATCGTTGACCAGCACGATGTCGATGCCGTCATTGGCAAGGCCCGCCGCCTTGAAGATCGGCCGCGCGTAGTCGCGAACCAGCGCCTCGATCTCGGCGTCGCGCACGATAGGCACGTTTTGCGCAAACGCGCTGACCGAGCCGGAGATCGCGACGGCGGCGGCAAGCAAAAGCGAGACGAAGCCGCGCGCGGTTCCTGCAATGGTCGATCTGGCAGTGGTCGATCTGGGTCGGCTCAACATGACAGGTCCACTGGTAGACGAGCGGGCGAAGGATGAAAAGTCGGCACCGAAAACTTCCTGCGCTTGTGATCCCCACATCAATCGGGCATTTGTGCGGCGCGGCCAGGGCGGATCCTGGCGTGTTGGATTTGAAAATGGTTGTTTCGCTTTCGCGCCGTGGCGAGGTCGAGCCGTTCCACGCCATGGACATCCTGGCCGAGGCCAACCGGCTGAAGGCGACCGGCGTGCCGGTGGTTTCGATGGCGGTCGGCCAGCCGTCTGACCCGGCACCTTCAGGTGTGCGGCAGGCCGCCGCCGCGGCCTTGAAGGTCGGCCGTATCGGCTACACCGATGCGCTGGGCCTGGCGGACCTGCGCCAGGCGATCGCCGGGCATTATGGCGAACATTACGGCCTCGATGTCCCGGCCAGCCGAATCGCGGTCACCACAGGGTCGTCCGCGGCCTTCAACCTGGCTTTCCTGGCGATGTTCGACCCGGGCGACCGCGTCGCCATCGCCGCGCCCGGCTATCCGGCCTATCGCAACATCATGGCCGCGCTGGGCATCGAGATCGTCGAGGTCGAGCTTGGCGGCGATGCCTATCTTCATGCCGAGCATCTGAGAACCGCGCACCGCGAAAGGGCGCTGAAGGGGGTGCTGTTCGCCAGTCCGGCCAATCCGACCGGCGCCGTAATCCCGGCCGACGAGCTCGCCGCGCTGGTTTCGACGGCGGAAGAACTCGGCATCGCCGTTATTTCCGACGAGATCTATCACCGGCTCGCCTATGCCGCGCCGGACACGACGGCGCTCGCCTACGGTTCGGGCGTGACGGTGATCAATTCCTTCTCGAAATACTATTGCATGACCGGCTGGCGCATCGGCTGGATGGTGCTGCCGGAAGCGCTGGTGCGCCCGGTCGAGCGCGTCGCCCAGAGCCTCTATATATCGCCGCCGGAACTGTCGCAGATCGCCGCGATCGAGGCGTTCAAGGCGACACAGGAGCTGGAAGCGGTGAAGGCACGCTACGCCTGGAACCGCGAGCTGTTGATGAAGCGCCTGCCGGAACTGGGCTTCGCGCTTGCCGCACCGATGGACGGCGCCTTCTACGCCTTCTGCGACGTCACAAGGCACACCAATGACAGCATGGCCTTCGCGCGTCGCATGCTTGCCGAGGCGCATGTGGCGGCAACGCCCGGCCGCGACTTCGATCCGCTTCAAGGCCATCGCACAATGCGCCTTTCCTACGCCGGCAGCCACGACGACATGGTCGAGGCGATGGCGCGCATCGAGCGCTGGCTGAAATAGCGGGGACGTCATGCCGGAACTCGAACAGGCGCTCGCCGAAGTCGCCGCCGAAATGGCCGAGCGCACTGACCGTGGCGACGTCGCCACCTACATCCCGCAGCTTGGCAAGGTCGACCCGAGGAAGTTCGGCATCGCGGCGGCCACCAATGACGGCCGCGTGCTGCTTGCCGGCGACGCCGAAGAAGCCTTCTCCATCCAGAGTATTTCCAAGGTGTTCACGCTGACGCTGGCGCTCGGCAATGTCGGCGATGCGCTGTGGCAGCGTGTCGGACGTGAGCCGTCGGGCAATCCGTTCAACTCGATCGTTCAGCTCGAGCATGAGAACGGCATTCCGCGCAATCCGTTCATCAATGCCGGCGCCATCGTCGTCTCGGACATATTGCTGGCCGGCCACCAGCCGCGCGAGGCGATCGGCGAAATCCTGCGCTTCATCCAGTTCCTGGCCGACGACGAGACGATCATCATCGACCGCGAGGTCGCGGCCTCCGAACGCGCCACCGGCTACCGCAACTTCGCGCTTGCCAACTACATGAAATCCTTCGGCAATCTCCACCATGCGCCGGAACTGGCGCTGGGCGTCTATTTCCATCACTGCGCCATTGCCATGAGCTGCCGGCAACTGGCGATGGCCGGTCGCTTCCTGGCCAATGGCGGCAAGAACCCGGCAACCGGACATTCGGTGGTGTCGGCCGAGCGGGCGCGCCGCATCGGCGCGATGATGCTGACCTGCGGCCACTATGACGGCTCCGGCGATTTCGCCTTTCGCGTCGGCATCCCCGGCAAGAGCGGCGTCGGCGGCGGCATATTGGGGATCGTGCCGGGCGTCGCATCGCTCGCCGTCTGGTCGCCGGGCCTCAATGCCAACGGCAATTCCAAGCTGGGCTCGATCGCGCTGGAGAAGCTGGCGAGGATGATGAACTGGTCAATCTTCGCGCCTTAGCGCCGACGGATCCTAGCGCCCAGAAGATCCTGGCGCCCAAACAAAAATCCCGCGTCGTGCACGACGCGGGATTTTCTTGTCAGAAAGTCAGTCCAAGCAACTGAAAAGCTTAGAAGAAGCCCTTGCGCTGCCACCAGCCGGCGCGCTTCGGCTTGTCCTCGGCCTTGGCCTCGTCGCTGACGCTTGACGAGATCACCGGCACGACGGGAGCATCCACCGCCGCCGGCTTGCGCCGGTTCGAGCGGACCGATGCTTCTTCCTCGGACGCAGCCGGAGCGGTGGCGGCTGGCGCCGGCTCGACCGGTGCCGGGTCCTTGACCGGGGCTTCCGTCACGACCTCTGCCACCGTCTCGGCGGCAACTGCCTCCACGGCCTTCTTCGATCTCGATGCACGCTTTGGCTTCTTTGGCTTCTCGGTGCTTGGCGCGTCGTCATTGGCGGGAGCAGGCACGGCCGGCTCCTCGACGGGCGCGGCTGCCACCGGTTCGGCCGCGACAGCCTCGGCTTCCGGCGCGTCGGCCTCGACGCCGTCGGCTTCCTCGCCGGCAGCCGCGTCAACGCCTTCGCCCTCTTCGCGACGATTGCGCTTGCCGCCGCGCTTGCCGCGCCGGCGCTTCTTGCCGTGACCGTCATCCGCTGCCTCGGCAGCCTCGGCAATGCCGACCGGAGCCTCGTCGCCCGCTTCGATCGCTTCGTCGCTTGCAGTGGCGGGAACGCCATCGGCAGGAGCCGGAGCGGAAACAGCGTCCGCATGGGCGCCATGCTCCCGTTCGCCGTGTTCGCGATCGCGATCCTTGCCGCCGCGCCGCCGGCGGCGCTTGCGGCGCTTGCGGTCACGGCCTTCGCCGTCCTCGCCGGACCTCGGCTGAGGTTGCTGCTGCTGGGGATGGCGCGGCTGTTCGGCCTGGGCGGCGGGTGCCTCGTCTTCGTCCTCGATGACGATCTCGTCCTCGGGCTCCTCCGGCTCGACATAGGTCGGCAGGCTGCGCGCTTCGACGAAGCCCTCCGGCTTTTCGGCGATCGCGCCGCGGAAGATCGCATAGTGCTGCGCGCCGACCGTATCGTCGGCCTCGATGGTGATGGTCAGGCCGAAGCGGCTTTCGAGCTCCACCAGCGTGCCGCGCTTGTGGTTGAGCACGTAGAGCGCGGTCGCGGACGGCGTGCGCACCGTGATGTGGCTGCGCGAATCCTTGAGCAGGAATTCCTCGATCGCCCTGACCACCATCAGCGCCACCGAGGAGTCGGAACGCACATGGCCGGTGCCACCGCAATGCGGGCAGGGCTTCATGGTCGATTCCAGCACGCTGGCGCGGATGCGCTGGCGCGACATCTCCATCAGGCCGAAATGCGAGATGCGGCCGACCTGGATGCGGGCGCGGTCGTTCTTGAGGTGATCCTTCAGCCGCTTCTCGACGGAGCGGTTGTTGCGGTTCTCCTCCATGTCGATGAAGTCGATGACGATCAGGCCGGCAAGGTCGCGCAGCCTGAGTTGCCGGGCGACTTCCTCGGCCGCTTCCAGATTGGTGTGGAGCGCGGTGTCCTCGATCGAGTGCTCCTTGGTGGAGCGGCCCGAATTGACGTCGATGGAGACCAGCGCCTCGGTCTGGTTGATGATGATGTAGCCGCCGCTCTTCAGCGTCACCTGCGGCTGCAGCATGCGATCGAGCTGCGCCTCGATGCCGTTGCGCACGAAGATCGGTGTCGTGTCGCGATAGGGCTGAACCACCTTGGCGTGGCTCGGCATCAGCATGCGCATGAAGTCCTTGGCCTCGCGATAACCGTCCTCGCCGGAGACCAGGATCTCGTCGATGTCCTTGTTGTAGAGGTCGCGCACCGAGCGCTTGATCAGGCTGCCTTCCTCATAGACCAGGGCAGGGGCCGTCGACTGGAGCGTCAGGTTGCGGACATTTTCCCAAAGCCGCATCAGATACTCGTAGTCGCGCTTGATCTCGGCCTTGGTGCGGCTCTCGCCGGCGGTGCGCAGGATAACGCCCATGCCCTGCGGCACTTCGAGATCGGCCACGACCTCCTTCAGCCGCTTGCGATCCTGGGCGTTGGTGATCTTGCGCGAAATGCCGCCGCCGCGCGCCGTGTTCGGCATCAGCACCGAATAGCGGCCGGCCAGCGACAGATACGTGGTGAGCGCGGCGCCCTTGTTGCCGCGCTCTTCCTTGACCACCTGCACCAGAAGGATCTGACGGCGCTTGATCACTTCCTGGATCTTGTACTGGCGGCGCACCGGCTTGCGGCGGTTGCGGACTTCTTCCAGCGCATCCTCGGCGCCGACCGATTCGATCTCGTGGTCGTCGGGATGCGAGGACTGCACCTCTTCCAGCATGCCGCGGTCGTCGTCGCTCGAAGGCGCTTCGCCATTCTGTTCGGGTTGCGGAACGGCCTCGGAAATCACATCGGCGTCGACGCTGGCGGCGATCGAGGTGGGGCCGCCCTCCAAAGATTCGCCGGTGTCGTCAGAAGCGGCCTCATCGCCATGCCCGGCAGCGCCTTCGTCCTGGCCGCCTTGCTCTGTCTCGGCCTCAGTGCTGACTTCGATGGTCTCGGCGACCGCCTCGACGACGTCTTCGCCGCCTTCGCCAGCAACTGAGGCGTCCTCGCTGCCTGCCGCCTCGCTGCTTTCGCCGTTCTCGTCCGAACCAGCGGCGCTCGCCTCGCGCTTGTGCTCGCCGCGATCGCGGTTCTTGCCGCCGCGCCGGCGGCCGCGCCGGCCGCGATCGCGGGCCTGGTGCTCCTCGCCGTCACCGTCCTCATCGTCGTCGTCCTCGGCCTCCTGCGCTTCCGCGCGCAGCAGCGCCTGACGGTCGGCGACCGGGATCTGGTAGTAGTCGGGATGGATTTCGCTAAAGGCGAGGAACCCGTGACGGTTGCCGCCATATTCGACAAAAGCTGCCTGCAGGGACGGTTCGACGCGCGTTACGCGGGCGAGGTAGATGTTTCCTTTGAGCTGCTTCTTGTCCTGTGATTCAAAGTCGAATTCTTCAATACGGTTACCGCGAATGACGACAACGCGTGTTTCCTCCTGGTGGGAGGCGTCTATCAGCATCTTGTTGGGCATTATTTCGTTTCCCCCCGGCAGCCGCCAGCCGCAGCCTGCGGGGCAAAGCCCGCTGCTTCGGTCCTGGGTAAACATGGGTGCCGGACAATTGAACGTCCGCCGGCCGCCGCTTGAGCGCCATGGCGGTGCCGCCCGCAGCCACAATGGCGCGGTTCGTTGCGGACCTTTCCATGATTGCGCTTGAAGCCATCGGCACCAGCAGAACCTTTTGAACCAAAGCCCGGACGAACCGGACCAGCTTGTTTGCTCATACAGAGCCGGCACGGGACAACCCGGCCGTTTTCCTCACGCAGGCGATTCCCCCGCCACGGGCGCACGCCTGCGAAATTCGTCGCGATCACCTGAAGCCTTTTCGCTGGAAGCGAAAGGAGCCGCCTTTCATCTGACCTGTAGCAGGAAGCTGCGGAGGAAGCGGTTCCAGGATTGCAGTGATCCACCATCGCTTTTATGATTTGGCGGCAGGGAAGGCAACCCCGATTTCCGATGCCGGCAAAAAGGAGTTCCCTTAGGGAAGCCCGGCCGTCGGTTCCTTGCGTGAAAAGGCTTGGTTAACCTTCTCTGGATACCAATCGTTAATCGAGTTCGCGGCCTAACCGGCACTTCGATGAAACGACCCGGCGCCTGGCGCCAAACCGGGAGCGACTGGAAAGAGATGGGACTGGCAGGCACCGCAAACAAGGGTCGTTGCGCCGCTTGGCCTATCCTGCATGCCGCCTGCGTGCTTGTGCTGATGGCGGCTTTCCTGGTGTTTTCGGGCGTTTCCCGCGCCGCCGACGCGCCGCTTGGCGCCACCGGCTTCAAGATGGCGGGTGATGCCACCAAGATGCGCATCGTCATGACTTTCGACCGCGAGCCAGACGTCAAATGGTTCCTGCTGCGCGGTCCCAGTCGCCTCGTCGTCGACCTGCCGCGCACCAGATTCGCCATTGGCGCGAAGGATGTGAAGGCGCGGGGCCTTGTCCGGGCAGTCCGCTACGGCGATCAGGGCGAGGGATCGCGGCTGATCCTCACCGGCAAGGGGCCGTTTTCGGTCGACAAGCTCGACGTGCTCAAGAACGACAACGGCAGCGGCTATCGCATCGCCATCGACATGTCGGCGGCCTCGGCGCGCGAATTCGATGCCGCCCTCGCCAACCAGGCGTTGACCACCGGCTCGACAGTGTCGACCGACAAGGGCGGCAGGGTCGGAACCGGACCGATCTCCAATCCCGGCCATCGCTTCACCGTCGTCATCGACCCCGGTCATGGCGGCGTCGACGGCGGTGCCGAGGGGCTCAACGGCACCATCGAGAAGAACGTCACGCTCGCCTTTGCCACCGAATTGCGCGACAAGCTCGTCGCGGTCGGCAAGTACGATGTGTTCATGACCCGCGAGAAGGACGAGTTCCTGCGGCTGGACGACCGCGTGCGCATCGCCCGCCAGCATGAAGCCGACCTCCTGATCTCGATCCATGCCGACACGATCAGCGTCAAGGGCATTCGCGGCGCGACCGTCTATACCGTTTCAGACAAGGCTTCCGATCCCGAGGCACAGGCGCTTGCCGATCGCGAAAACCTCTCGGATCAGTTCGCCGGCATGGAGATCAAGGACGAAAACAAGGAAGTGACCGATATCCTGATCGACCTGATCCGCCGCGAGACGCACGGCTTCTCGATGAGCTTCGCCCACACCCTGGTCGGGCAGCTTTCGACCAGCGTCGGCCTTATCAACAACCCGCAGCGCTCCGCCGGGTTCAAGGTGCTGAAGGCGCCGGACGTGCCTTCGGTGCTGGTCGAGCTGGGCTATCTGTCAAACGCCAAGGACGAAGCGCAACTGCTCAGCGCCGACTGGCGCGGCAAGGCTGCGCAGAGCATAACCAATGCCGTCGCGCTGTTTGCTTCGGCGAAGGCCGGAACGGGAACCGGGGGCTGACGTTGCTGCCGCCTGCAACCCCAGGCGGCGTTGCATGGCGACAACACCCGGCGCTATAATTTCCGCGGAGGGAAGCCGAAAACCCCGTGCTGCCGTATTTTGTCCACATGGTGGCGACATGGGTTTCCCATTGCGGATTGGGACCGTCCCGGAAGCTTGCGCGACAGGCGGCTTCGTTTAGGAAATTCCCGAACCACGGACTGGAGCGGGCATGATTCGTCTCATCGGCTATTTCTTCGGCATCGGCACGACGCTGGCCCTTATCGTGGCCGCCGGCGTGGCGATCTACATCAGCCACCTGGCGAAGGACCTGCCCGACTACGAAGTGCTGGCCAAATACGAGCCGCCGGTCACGACGCGCATCCATGCTTCCGACGGCGCGCTGATGGCCGAATATGCGCGCGAGCGGCGCCTCTATCTGCCGATCCAGGCGGTTCCGGATCGAGTGAAGGCCGCCTTCCTGTCCGCCGAGGACAAGAACTTCTACAACCATCCCGGTATCGATGTGACCGGCCTCGGTCGCGCCATCATCGTCAACCTGCAGAACTTCGGCTCGGGCAGGCGCCAGGTTGGCGCCTCGACGATCACGCAGCAGGTGGCGAAGAACTTCCTGTTGACCTCGGACCAGACCTACGAGCGCAAGATCAAGGAGATGATCCTGGCCTTCCGCATCGAGCAGGCCTATTCGAAGGATCGCATCCTCGAGCTCTATCTCAACGAGATCTTCTTCGGCTTCGGCGCCTATGGCGTGGCGGGCGCGGCGCTGACCTATTTCGACAAGTCGGTCAACGAACTCACCGTCGCTGAAGCGGCCTACCTTGCTTCGCTGCCGAAGGGCCCCAACAACTACCACCCGTTCAAGCATGCCGACCGCGCGCTGGAGCGCCGCAACTGGGTGATCGACCAGATGGTCGAGAACGGCTACGTGACGCGCGAGGAAGGCGACAAGGCCAAGGCCGAGCCGCTGGGCGTGACGCCGCGCCGCAACGGCTCCTATCTGTTCGCGGGCGAGTATTTCACCGAGGAAGTGCGCCGCCAGATCATCGCGCGCTATGGCGAGAATGCGCTCTACGAGGGCGGTCTTTCGGTGCGCACGACGCTCGACCCGAAGATCCAGCTGATTGCCCGCAAGGCGATGCAGAACGGGCTGCTGAAATACGACACGCTGCGCGGTTATCGCGGACCGGCGACCCACATCGATGTCTCCGGCGACTGGGGCGTGCCGCTCGGCAACGTCAAGGGGCTGGAGGACGTGCCGGAATGGACGCTCGCCGTCGTCCTCGACAGCTCCGACACCGGCCTCTCGATCGGTCTGCAGCCGGCGCGCCAGGTCTCGGGCGACATCGTCAAGGAGCGCGTCGAAGGCACCGTCAGCAAGGAGGACATGGGTTTTGCCATGCGCCACATCGTCGACGGCAAGAGCGTCAAGGCGAAATCGCCTGCGGATGTGCTGCAGCCCGGCGACGTCATTTTCGTGCAGAAGAACGAAGGTTCGGACAGCGCCTACAGTCTGCGTCAGGTTCCGCAAGTGGAAGGCGGCCTCGTCGCCATGGATCCGCACACCGGCCGCGTTCTGGCCATGGTCGGCGGCTTCTCCTATGCGCAATCGGAGTTCAACCGGGCGACCCAGGCGATGCGCCAGCCGGGCTCGTCGTTCAAGCCGATCGTCTATTCGGCCGCGCTCGACAATGGCTACACGCCGGCCTCGGTGATCATGGACGGCCCGATCACCATCCAGAGCGGCAACACCACCTGGACGCCGAAGAACTACGACGGCACGGCGGCCGGTCCGGCGACGCTGCGCTCCGGTATCGAGAAGTCGCGCAACCTGATGACGGTGCGGCTCGCCAACGACATGGGCATGAAGCTGGTGGTTGAATATGCCGAGCGCTTCGGCGTCTACGACCATCTGGCGCCCTACCTGCCGATGGCGCTCGGCTCAGGCGAGACGACCGTGATGCGCATGGTGTCGGCCTATTCGATCATGGCCAATGGCGGCAAGTCGATCAAACCCTCGCTCATCGACCGCATCCAGGACCGCTACGGCAAGACGGTGTTCAAGCAGGACGAGCGCGGTTGCGAAGGCTGCAACGCCGCCGAATGGAAGAACCAGGCCGAACCGGAACTGGTCGACAATTCCGAGCAGGTGCTCGATCCGATGACGGCCTATCAGATCACCTCGATGATGGAAGGCGTGGTGCAGCGCGGCACCGGCGCCACCATCGCCGAGCTCGGCCGCCATATCGCCGGCAAGACCGGCACGACCAACGACGAGAAGGATGCCTGGTTCATCGGCTATACGCCGAACCTCGTTGTCGGCCTCTATATGGGCTATGACACGCCGAAAGGGCTTGGCAAGGGCGCGACCGGCGGCGGTCTGGCGGCGCCGATCTTCAAGGATTTCATGCGCGTGGCGCTGGACGGCACGCCCAACATCGACTTCCAGGTTCCGGAAGGCATGAAGCTGATCGCCATCAACCGCAAGACCGGCATGAAGGCGGCCGAAGGCGAGGCCGGCACGATCATCGAAGCCTTCAAGCCGGGCACCGGCCCCGCCGACAGCTATTGGGTGATCGGCATGGGGGCCGACGGTTCGAACGGCGCCGGCGGCGCGCTGTCGCCGCAAGCCACGCAAGCCATTCAGGATGGCGGCGGCGGACTTTACTGACGGGCTCGTATCGAATGAGGCCGGTCGGGCCACGATCCGGCCGGCCATTTCGCTTTACAGGCGGCGGTGCCGTCCCTATGTATCGCGCCGACCAAAATCAACTGGACAGAACTGGCAGCCATGCGCGCGGAAACGCTCAACATCGTCGACGAGATCAGGCAGGCCATAACCCTGCTGAGGAGGCATCTTTGACTGGGACCAGGCCATCAAGCGGCTTGAGTACCTGAACGTCCGCGCCGAGGATTCCAGCCTCTGGAACGAGCCGCTGGAAGCGCAGAAGCTGATGCGGGAGCGCCAGGAGCTCGAAGATGGCATCGCCGCCGTTAAGGGCCTGACCCAGGCGCTTGAAGACAATATCGGCCTGATCGAACTGGGCGAGGAAGAGGGCGACGAAGGCGTCGTCGCCGAGGCAGAGGCGGCACTGCGCTCGATGCAGGGCGAGGCCAAGGCCCGCCAGGTCGAGACGCTGCTGTCGGGCGAGGCCGACGCCAACGACACCTATCTCGAAATCCATGCCGGCGCCGGCGGCACCGAGAGCCAGGACTGGGCCTCGATGCTTTTGCGCATGTATACGCGCTGGGCCGAGCGCCGCCGCTTCAAGGTCGAGGTGCTGGAAGTGCACGACGGCGAAGAGGCGGGGATCAAGTCGGCCACGGTGCTGATCAAGGGCCACAACGCCTATGGCTGGCTGAAGACCGAATCGGGCGTCCACCGGCTGGTGCGCATCTCGCCCTACGACAGCAATGCGCGGCGCCACACGTCTTTCGCCAGCGTCTGGGTCTATCCGGTCATCGATGATACGATCGACATCGCTGTCTCGGAATCGGATGTCCGCATCGACACCTACCGCTCGTCGGGTTCGGGCGGCCAGCACGTCAACACCACCGATTCTGCGGTCCGCATCACCCATCTGGCGACCGGCATCGCGGTCGCCTGCCAGGCCGAACGCTCGCAGCACAAGAACCGGGCCAAGGCCTGGGAGATGCTGCGCTCGCGCCTCTACGAGGAAGAGCTGAAGAAGCGCGAGGCGGTGGCCAACGCCACCGAGGCATCGAAGAGCGACATCGGCTGGGGCCACCAGATCCGCTCCTACGTGCTCCAGCCCTATCAGCTTGTGAAGGACCTGCGCACCGGCGTCGAAAGCACCAGCCCGTCGAGCGTTCTCGACGGCGACCTCGACGAGTTCATGGAAGCCTCGCTGTCGCACCGCATCGAGGGTGGGGCGGGCGAAGCGGTGGCGGATCTCGACTAGGATATGTCCATATTCAGGTGAGGCCGGCCTGACACCTCACCAGATGAAGGAGGCGCTTGTGACCAAGCCGGACAAGGCAAATACTCACAGGCTTTCCGGAAGGTGCTTTTGCGGCGCCGTCCAGTACGAGGTGGCGGACGAATTCGTTTATGCCTTGAACTGCCACTGCTCGAACTGCCAGCGCGCCACCGGGTCGGCTTTCAAGCCCTTCGCCGGCATCGAGCGGGACAAGCTGCGCCTGACCGCCGGCGACGACAGGCTGCTGGTCTTCGGCGATCCGAGCGGCGCTCACGACAAGCACTGCGGGCAGTGCGGCTCGCTGCTTTATTCGGTAGTGCGGGCGGGCGCCTACGTCCACGTCACCATGGGGACGCTGGTGGATACGCCGAGCATCCGCCCGACGGCGCATATCTTCGTCGGTTCCAAGGCGAAATGGTTCACAGTCACCGACGATCTGCCGCAGTATGATGAGCATATTCCCGGTTGAACGGCTGGAACCAGCTTCATCCGAATTTCGTTGTCCGGCACCAGACATCCGTCGCTAACGGCTCGTTAACCAAGCCGGCGCACGATTCTGGCTGCAGAGGTTTGGCGTGCGGCGCGGCGTTGCCGATGCGGCCGCTTCTTGCGCCGGCCAAGGAATCAGCCCAGCATTCGGGCTGAGGGGATAGAAGCATTTATGGCCGGACGCGGCGTATCTGCGACCTGACGATCCGGCCAGTGGGAAGACACGTTCCGGGAACGGGCAAGCGAAAGGCTTGGAGCTCGTTTGAAAGGAACGTTCCCATGTTTGCTGCCACAATTCGACAGGCCAAAGCCGTTGAACCGGTTGGCCGCTTCCTGTTTTTCCTGGCTGCGGCCGCGGTGGTCGTGGTGCTGACTGCGCCTGCGCACGCGCATGACGCCAAGCCTACGGCGGCATTGCCGCAAGGCTGGAGCTATCCGTTCTCGTGCTGCGCCAACTATGATTGCCGCACGACCCACTCCGGCGAAGTCCTGGAGAAGCCGGAGGGCTATGTGATCGCCGGCACGGGCGAGGTGGTTCCCATGACCGACAAGCGCGTCAAGGACAGCCCCGACGGCGAATTCCACTGGTGCGCGCATCAGGCGGGACTCGATGCCGGCAAGACCATCTGCCTGTTCGTGCCGCCGCGCTCCTATTGAGGCGACGGGCATCCGACCTGCGGGTCAAGGGGCATCGGGCTTTCCAGTTTTTGAGAGCGGGCAGGCAAGCCTGCCGACAGGCGATTGTCAGGAGCGATTCTTTATGTTGCCTTGCCGCGGTGGACGGCGGGCAACGGAGAGGAATTCGTTCATGACCATTAAGGGAAGCTGCCACTGCAAGGCGACGACATTCGAGGTTTCAGAAGCGCCGCAAACAGTGACGCATTGCACATGCTCCTTCTGTTCGAAACGCGGCTCGCTCTGGGCCTATTATGTGCCCGAGCAATTCAAGCTCACCAGCCCGCCCGAAAACGTCTCGTTCTACCGCTGGGGCTCCAAGACCATAAAGCACGGCTTTTGCGCCACCTGCGGCTGCGGCACCTTCACCGAAACGCCCGACTGGTCGACCGGTGAGCCGGACTTCGACAACCCGAAGATCAGCGTGAACTCGCGCCTGTTCGACGATTTCGATCTCGACAAGGTCGAGGTCGTCGTCATCGACGGCAAGAATCTCTGGTAGGGGGCACTGGCCGGAACAGCCGCGCATGGCGACGATGGAAAAGCTCTGATCGGCATTTTGCCGTTCCGCTTTTCGCCGTATTTCATGCTACAAGACCGCCGGAAGGGCTGATATGGCGCGGCTGCAATGGCCGCGGTTTGGAGAGGGACATTCTCATGAAGAAGACTGTGCTCGTCGTCGTGGCGACGGCTGTATTGGTGAGCGCTTGCACCACCACCGATCCGTACACCGGTGAGCAGAAGGTTTCCAACACGGCGGCCGGCGCCGGCCTTGGCGCGATCGCGGGTGCCGGGCTTGGCCTTCTGGCCGGCGGCAACGACCGTCGCAACGCGCTGATCGGCGCCGGCATCGGCGCGCTCGCCGGCGGCGCCATCGGCGCCACGATGGACCAGAACGAGGCCGAGCTGCGCCGTCAGCTCCAGGGCACCGGCGTCAGCGTCACGCGCACCGGCGACCAGATCATCCTCAACATGCCGTCCGACATCACCTTCAACATCGACCAGGACGCGGTGAAGCCCGGCTTCTATCCGGTGCTGAATTCGGTGGCGCTTGTGCTGAACAAGTTCCGCCAGACCACGGTCGACGTTTTCGGCCACACCGATTCGACCGGCGGCGACGAACACAATTTCGACCTGTCGCAGCGCCGCGCGCTCGCGGTCGCCAACTATCTGTCCGGGCAAGGTGTCGATTCGCGCCGCTTCGCCGTCACCGGATTCGGCAAGACCCGCCCGATCGCGTCCAATGCGACGACACAGGGCCGCGCGCAGAACCGCCGCGTCGAGATCCAGCTTTCGCCGCTCACCTGAGCCCTTCGGCATCGAAACGTATAGACGGCCCCCACGGGGGCCGTTTTCGTTTGAACCGACATTGGCAGCCTTCAGTTCACCCAGTCGTCCTGAAGAATTAGCTAGTTCTAACGAACTGCTTTTCCGGGATAGTGGAAAGGAATAGCATCGGACCGTTCCAGAGGGACGGGGCGGTACAATCGGCCGCGCAATCAAGAAGTTCGACGCCTCGGTCTTGCACGGCCAGATCAGAAAATCTGGGAGGAATGCATGACGAAAACAGTTCGCTTCGGTGTTCTCGCTCTGACGGGTCTCATCGGCGCCTGGCTTGGCGCGGCCACGGCTCAGGCCGAGGATGCCGGCAAGGCCGACATCGAGGCCTTGAAAAAGTCGCTCGCCAAATACGAGGACTACACCGCCGCCATCCGCGACCTCTATCTGTCGACTGTCGGCTGCGTCTACTACAGCGGCGAAAAGATAGCCGGCACGATGGATTATCCGAAGGGCGCCATGGGCATCCACTTCGTCAATGTTCCCAGCGTCGGGCAGAAACTCGATCCGATGCGCCCCAACGTGCTGATCTATGAGCCGACCAAGAAGGGCCTGAAGCTGGTCGGGGTCGAATGGCTGGTGCCGCTGACACCGGACGTCAAGGAAGCACCTTCGTTATTCGGCCAGAAATTCATGGGGCCGATGGAGGGACACTATCCGCTCATCCCGAAGGAGTTCGTCCACTACGACCTTCACGCCTGGCTCAAGGACAACCCGAACGGCGTGTTCAGCCCGACCAACCCGAACGTGAAATGCAACAAGGCCGAGTTCCCGATGCTGGAGAAGCCGACCAAGATGATGCCCGGCCCGATGTGAGGGCCCGCAAGGCCGTCCAGACAAGAAAAGGCAAGCCGAGTGCTCGGCTTGCCTTTTGTCGAAACGGAACAGAGATCAGACCTTGGCGACGATCCGCATGAAGGCGGGCATGTCGTCGCCGAAACCGACGGTGGCGTCGTCTTCTTCCTGACGGTGGCGGGCAGGGCGGTCGCGCTCCCGCTTCGGCTCGCCGCGCTGGTCGTTGCGATCGCCCCTGCGCTCGCTGTTTTCGGAACGGATCGCTTCCTTGCGCGCGCGCCGCTCGCCGATATCGGCCACCGTTGCCTCGGCCGCGACCGGCTGCTCCTCGCGTGCCGGGGCCGGCGTGTCTTCGCCGTGCCGGGCATGGCGCTCGCGCGGCTTGCGCTCGCCCCTGTCCTTGCGGTCCTCGTCCTTGCGGCCGGCGCGGCGCGGCGCGCCGCGGCCACGGCGGGGCGCTTCATCCTCGCCTTCGCTTGCGACCACCGTCGACAGGTCGCCGTCGTGCCACTCGATCTTGTTGCCGATCAGCCGCTCGATCGCATCGATGTATTTGGTGTCCGATTTGGTGGCGATGGTGAAGGATTTACCGGCGCGTCCGGCGCGGCCGGTGCGGCCGATGCGGTGGACATAGTCCTCGGCATGGATCGGCACGTCGTAATTGAAGACGTGGCTGACATCGGGGATATCGAGGCCGCGCGCGGCGACGTCCGAAGCGACGAGGTAGCGCAACTTGCCGTCGCGGAAATTGGCCAGCATCTGCATGCGCGCGCGCTGGTCCATGTCGCCATGCAGGGCGCCGGCATCGAAATCATACTTCAGCAGCGAGCGGAACAGTTCCGAGACCTCGACCTTGCGGTTGCAGAAGATGATGGCGTTCTTCAGTTCGGCGTCTTCGGCCTTCATCAGGTTGCGCAGCGTCTCGCGCTTGTCCCAGGGCTTGGAGCCGGACTTGACCAGGCGTTGTGTGATGCTGGTCGCGGTGGAGGCGGCCTTCGAGACCTCGACGCGCACCGGTGCGTGCAGGAACTTTTCCGTCAGCTTGGTGATCTCGGGCGGCATCGTCGCCGAGAAGAACAGCGTCTGACGCGTGAACGGGATCATCTCGCAAATGCGCTCGATGTCGGGGATGAAGCCCATGTCGAGCATGCGATCGGCCTCGTCGATGACGAGGATCTCGACGCCGTTGAGCAGCAGCTTGCCGCGCTCGCGGTGATCGAGCAGGCGGCCGGGGGTCGCGATCAGCACATCGGCGCCGCGCTCCAACTTCTTGTCCTGCTCGTCGAAGGAGACGCCGCCGATCAGCAGCGCGATGTTGAGCTTATGGTTCTTGCCGTATTTGACGAAGTTTTCCTCGACCTGCGCGGCAAGCTCGCGCGTCGGTTCGAGGATCAGCGTGCGCGGCATGCGGGCGCGGGCGCGGCCTTTCTCGAGACGCGTCAGCATCGGCAGCACGAAGGATGCCGTTTTGCCGGTGCCGGTCTGGGCGATGCCCAGCACATCCTTGCCCAGCAAGGCATGCGGGATGGCGCCGGCCTGGATCGGCGTCGGCTTGGTGTAACCGGCATCGGTGACCGCGGAAAGGACCTTCGGCGAAAGGCCGAGGTCCGCGAATGTCAACGCTTCTTGAGCAGTCTGGGTGTCTGAGGACAAGTTTGGCTGTCTTTGGCTTTTACAGGGGGAAGCGCAACGGTATCCGTCGCGGCAGGCGCCGCGCGCCTGCAAGATCGGCGTTGGAGTTAGGCGCAAGCCCACGATTTGTCAACAGAAACGGCCGGAAATGCTGCGATTGTGAAGACGTAAGCTTAATCGCGATGCTTAATCGAGGCCCTGTCCTGGTACCGGCTCAGTAGCGGAACTGTTCGGCGAGGATGCGCTCGTTCCATGAATGGTTGGGATCGAACAACAACGTCGCCGTCGCGGTCGGCGACTCCCGCACTGTAACCGAGGCCACGGCCTTCACTTCGGTATGGTCGGCGGCCGCGTTCACCGGCCGCTTTTCGGCTTCGAGTATGTCGAAGCGCACCGTCGCCTTGTTGGAAAGCAGGGCGCCGCGCCAGCGGCGCGGACGGAACGGGCTGACCGGCGTCAGCGCCAGCAGCGGCGCGTCGAGTGGCAGGATCGGGCCGTGCGCGGAGAGGTTATAGGCGGTCGAGCCGGCGGGTGTCGCGATCATCACGCCGTCGCAGTTCAGTTCCTCGAGCCGCACCTGCTCGTCCACCGCGATGCGGATCTTGGCCGTCTGGTAGGACTGGCGCCAGAGCGCCACTTCGTTGATCGCCAGCGCAGAGACGGTCTCGCCCTCATGCGTCACCGCCAGCATCTCCAGCGGACGGATGGTCTCGGCGACCGCGGCGGCGATGCGCTCCTCGAGGCCGCCGGCGCGGTATTCGTTCATCAGGAAGCCGATGGTGCCACGGTTCATGCCGTAGACCTTCTTTCCGGTGCTCATCGTGTCACGCAGCGTCTGCAGCAGGAAGCCGTCGCCGCCGAGGGCGACGACAATCTCGGCCTCTTCGACCGATGTCTGCCCATAGTGCGACGACAGGCTTTCCAGCGCCGCTTTGGCGTCGGCGGTGTCGGACGAGACGAAGGCGAAATGGCTGGCGGCTTTGCTCATGGCTTCCCGATTACGAGCGGCTGGCGGCGGCCCGTTTCCGGACCGCGCCAGCGCCGGGGTAGCATGGGCCGCCCGCATCTGCAAAGGCCCGCACAGGACGGCAATGAAAGGCAGTTGCTCGCGCATTGTGTCGCCGGATGGCCGAACGTGATGGTTAAGACGAAGCTTAAGCTCTCGTAAAGCCGGATGGGCCATGTTAGCCGGCAGTGGATGGGTTGGCGGGGGCCAGCAAGTCGAGACCTGTCTATTGCCGGTGACACGCCTGATTATCGTCTTCCTGATGCTGGGAAGTTTTGCCCTCGTCTTCGCCGAACTGGTACGGCATTCGGAAGATATGAGTTCCCGGCCCCAGCCGACGGCCTCGCGTTGCGGTGACACCGCCGGAATGCCCTGTCCGCAAAGAGCGCTGTAAGATCGCTGTCCTACGTCGCCGCGCTTCCGGCTCCTACTGCGTCACGACCTGAAGATTGGCGTTGCCGTAGAAAGTATAGGCAAGGTAGGTCGGGTCACCCGTTTCGTAAAAGCGCTTGCGCACGCCTTGCAGGATTTCGGCGAGGTAGACCGGCCCGTCCTTGAGCCGGGTGGTGATGCCGCCGTAGAAATCGGCAGAGAAGGCGGCCGCGGCGCGGTCGGTCAGCGGCCACATGCCGCCGATGAAACCGGAAGCGCCGCTCGCCAGCACCGCAGGTCCCCAGCCCTGCACGAAGCCACCGAACATCTGCGAGCGTCCGCTGTCGCAGGCGTTGAAGAAATAGAAGGGATTGCCTGTACCGTGGGCGGCCGCGACCAGCGCGCGCCAGGTGTCGGATCGAGCGACTGATCGACGAGGTCGATGGCAAAAACCGGTCGGCCGCTGCCAGGCTGGTTGACCTCGCCATGGCCGGAAAAATGGATGAAGCCGGTCGAGACCTCGCCGACGAGCTTTTCGAAAGAGACGAAATCGCCGTCGAAGCGGCGATAACCGGAAAGCTTGCTGAGCGCCTCGATCTCGACCTCCTGGAACGACAGAGACTGCTTGTCGACATAGGAGGGGGCTACGGCCGCAACGCCGGTGAAGACCAGCCGGTCGAGCGGATTGTCGACCTGCGAGGACATGCTGCGCGGCGCCCAGCGCGCCAGCCGATAGCCCATGCCGAGGAAGCCGTCCTGCGTCGCGCCGTCGTCGCTTCGCGGGCGGATCAATTCCCAGGGCAGTGTCGGGCTGTTCGAGGTGATCTGGATCGAGCGCAGTTCGCCCTTGCTGCGCAACGACCAGAAAACATGCTTGAACACCTTCGGCACATAGTCGCGATAGAGCACATCGCCGAAGCCTTCGGCGGCAAGCGTGACGAAGCGCTTTTGCGCTTCCGGGTCATTGCTTGCGGCGGGCTGCTGCAACGAAACCGCGCCGCGCAGGCTGAGGCCGAGCTGCAGCAGGCGTTGGTATTCGGACTCCAGCCATGCCGCCATTTCCGGTGGTGTCGAGAAACTGTCGGTCACCGGTCCGGCCAGATGCGGCGAATGGATGATGATCTGTCCCGAGCCGAGGCCGCTCGGATCGTCATAGAGGATGGTGACGTCGAGATCGGGCACGTCGCCATCGCCGTTGAGGTCGATACTGCCGGTCAATGGCTGTCTCGGCGCCGAGGCGAGCAGCATCGCCGGGGCAGGGGTGGCGGCTTCGGCGCCGGGAGCGGGTATCCGCGTCCGCGCTATGGTGACGGGCCGCGATGCCGAGCCGAGAAAACGTCCGGCACTGTAGATGCGGGCGATGAACTGGCCTGGCTTGCTGTCCTGGCCGATCGGCCGCGCCTTGAGCTCGAAGCGGACGAAATCGCTGTCGCCTTCGCGATAGAGCGTGGTTGCCCGGCTCCATTTGCCGCCATCGGCGAGATCGAAGCCCGAGGCGAAGAGATCGATGTCGATCGGCCATTGCTCTGTGCCCGCTGGCATCGCCATGCGCAGTGCGCCGTCCTCGGTCACCGTCGTGCCGGGTGCGGCTTTCACCTTGACCTCTGGCGTCAATTGCTCCTCGGTCAACGCGATCGATACGGTCACGACGTCACCCGCCACCACCTCGTCCGGCGCATCGATGGCCGGGTGCCGGACGACCTGCTCCGTGGCCGGCTCCGGAGCGGGCGGCGGGGGTGGAAGGTTGCCATCGTCGGGATCGACATCCGCGCCGCCGGCAGGAACCAAGACCGGCCCGGTCGAGGGCTGGTCCTGGGCTGAGGCCGGTGCCGGATCAGGGGGCAGGGGCGGAAGGCCGTCACCGGGATCGATCTCGGTGTTGCCGGCGGGCGGCGGGCCAGCGCCCGTCGACGGCTGGTCCGGGGCCGAGGCCTTGGCGGTTTCCGCGGCGCGCTCCATTTCGGCCCTGAGTGCCTCAGCCTGTGCCCGCAGTTGTTGCTCATAGGCCTCGCGCTGGGCCTGCTCGCGCTTGTATGCCTCGTAGGCTGCGGTTTCCTCGGCCTGGCTTTCGGGATGGCTGGTCTCCGGGGCGACGTCCATCGGATACGGCTCCTGGCCACCGCTGCCGCCGCCGCCCCAGCCACCGCCGCCGTCCCAACCACCGCCGTTGCCGAGGCCGCCGCCGGCCAAACCGCTGCTGCCGCCGCCCCAGCCACCGCCGCCGTCCCAACCACCGCCGTTGCCGAGGCCGCCGCCGGCCAAACCGCTGCTGCCGCCGCCGGAACCACCACCGTCGCTGTCGGAACCACCGCCGCCGCTGCCCGAGTCGCCACTTCCGAGGCCGGCCGGTGGGCTGCCGTAGCCGCCGTCGCTCGCCCCGCTCATAGGCGGCGGCGCCGCGGTTGCGGGCGCATTGTCAAGCTGTGCCATTCCAGTCCGCTGGTCGGCCAGCCAGACATTGGCGAGGACGACCGCAAGCACGCCTAACATGGCGGCGACAACAATCAGGACAACAGTTTTGGCGCGCATGTACCCAAGCCCTGTGGTGCGGAATTCGTCTCCGTTGGCATCTGCTCCCGTAGGCTGGGCCTGCTGGACTGCGGGCCGGTTCGGTCCTCGCCGTGGCTCAGCAGCCCGACCGCAAAACCTATCTGCCGCAAGCTTGCCGCGATCCGCACGGCGACGGCGGGCGCGCCGTCACCGGCCGGACCGGCGACGACCAAGGCGATGCGTTCCTCGCCGCGCGCGGCGGAAAAGAGCCCTCTGGTCATCAGCAGCACAATCGCCCAAAAAAGGCGCATGACCCCCAACCCAACCCTGCAAGCCGCGGCTGTTCACGCCGAGGCTTGCCCCAATCCATCAATGCCCTCGTCGTTGACGATACCATGAGACGTTTGCCGGCGCATCGGCGCATTGGTCGGGTTTCCTACGCCTGCGAGGGGTCGCGCTTCCAACCGGGATAATACCCGCTGAAAGATATTGACTGTATATTTAGTCATAGTTACGTTGAGATCGAGTTGGCCAGTCGGCTCCGCCGGTGAATGGCCACGCATGAGAGGAACTATTTTCGTCGGACCCGAGGCCGCTTTTGCGGCCGGTCCCAACAATGGGAGAACAGCATGAACTGGAAATCGATCGCGACTGTCGCCGGGCTGTCGCTGATGGCCGCGACAGGCGCAGCCCGCGCCGACGGCGAGCTCAACATCTACAATTGGGGCAACTACACCAATCCCGACCTCATCAAGAAGTTCGAGGAGACCTACAAGGTCAAGGTCACCGTCACCGACTATGACTCCAACGACACGGCGCTGGCCAAGGTGCGCCAGGGCGCTTCGGGCTACGACATCGTCGTGCCGTCGGCCAGTGTCATGCCGGTCTGGATCAGCGAAGGCCTGCTGCTGGAGACCGATCCCAACAAAATGGAGAACTTCAAGAACGTCGATCCGAAATGGGTCGACGTGCCGTTCGATCCGGGCCGCAAATACACCGTTCCCTGGCAATGGGGCACGACCGGCGTCTCGGTGAACAAGTCGGTCTATTCCGGCGACCCGAACACGTCGGCCGTTTTCCTCGATCCGCCCGCCGAGCTCGTCGGCAAGATCAATGTCGTGCCGGAGATGGGCGACATCCTGTTCCTCGCCATCTCCTATTTCGGCGGCGAATACTGCACCGACGACAAGCAGGTGCTGAAGAAGGTGCGCGACAAGCTGGTCGAGGCCAAGGCGAAATGGCTTTCGTTCGACTATGCGGCCGTCGACGGCCTCGGCAGGGGCGATATCGCGGCCGGCGTGAACTGGAACGGCATATCGCTGCGCGAGCGGATGGAGAACGACAAGATCGTCTACGGCTATCCGAAGGAAGGCTATCCGATCTGGATGGACAATGTCGCGGTTCTCAAGGACGCAAAGAATGTCGAGAACGCCAAGCTGTTCCAGAACTTCATCATGGACCCGCAGAACGCGGCGATGATCTCGGCGTTCGCGCACTACGCGAACGGCATCAAGGGATCCGAGCCGTTCATGCCGGACGAGATGAAGGGTGCGCCGGAGGTCGAGGTTCCGGCTGAACTCGCCGCCAAGGGCAAGTTCATGCCGACCTGTCCGCCGGACGTGCAGGCGCTCTATACGAGGATCTGGACCGATCTCCAGAAATAGCCGCGCCGAAGTCTGTCCGGCCACAGTCGCCGGACCGCGACGCGCGGTCCGGTGTGTCCCTTCGCACCAAGCGCGGTTCCGCCGACCGTAGGAGACTGCCCATGACCGATCTCGATCTCTGCTACATGCCGGCCAGCGAGGCGCTGCGGCTGTTCAAGGCAAAGAAGCTCTCGCCGGTGGAACTGATGCGGGCCGTCATCGACCGCGCCGAGGCCACGAAGGAGACGATCAACTGCTTCACCTTCACGCATTTCGAGGAGGCCATCGGTCTGGCCAGGAAGGCAGAGGCGAAATACGCCAGGGGCGCAAGGACCGGGGCTCTCGAGGGCCTGCCGATCGGCATCAAGGACGAGAGCTACATCAAGGGCAAGCCGACATCGCACGGCTCGCTGCTGACCAGGGATGCCGTATGCGGCCATACCTCGACGATGAACGAGCGCATCATCAAGGCCGGCGGCATCGTGCATGCGCGCACGGCGACGCCCGAATTCAGCTGCGCCGGCTACACCTGGTCGAGGCGATGGGGCGTCACCCGCAATCCGTGGAATCCGGATTTCACGCCGGGCGGTTCGTCCGGGGGGGCGGCTGCGACGCTGGCCTCGGGCACGTCGTCGATAGCGACCGGGTCGGATATAGCCGGATCGATCCGCATCCCGGCATCGGCCTGCGGCCTTGTTGGCTTCAAGCCGCCCTACGGCCGCAATCCCGACGAGCCGCCGTTCAATCTGGACTTCTATTGCCACACCGGACCGCTGGCGCGAAACGTCAAGGACGCGATCCTGCTGCAGAATGTCATGGCTGGACCTAGCCCGCTGGACATCGCCACGCTGCGGCCGAAGCTGCGCCTGCCGGTCGACTACAAGCCGATCAAGGGCTGGAAGATCGCCTTCTCGATGGATCTCGGTTCCTTCGAAGTGGACGCCGATGTGCGCAGGAACACGCTTGCCGCATGCGATGTCTTCCGCTCGCTCGGCGCCACGGTCGAGGAAGTCGACCTGGGCTGGGGCGATGAGGTGCTCAAGGCCGGCATGGCCTATCTGGAGCATCTCTTCGGCGCCTCGCTGTCGCAATTGCTCGAGGAGCATGGCGAGGACATGACCAGCTATGCGCGGCGGTTCGCCGAAGATGGGCGCAAATCGAAGGCCACGGACTTTGTCGGTACGCTGGAGGTGGCGGCCCGGATGTATCAGACACTGGGTCCGTTGCTCGAAAAATACGATGTGCTGATCTGCCCGACGAACGCGCTTCCCGCGGTGTCGGCCGAGTTCGATCAGACCACGGACACTGTCGAGATCAACGGAAAGCAGGTGAACCCGTCGCTCGGCTGGGTGATGACAACCCCGTTCAACATGATGAGCCGCTGCCCGGTCCTTTCAATGCCGTCGGGGAGGGCGGCGAGCGGCGTGCCGACAGGCATCCAGATCGTCGGCCGCACCTATTGCGACGCCGATGTATTTCGCGCGGCGATGGCTTATGAGACGGCTCAGGGCCAATGGTATGGCAGCGCCGGGACCCGCCCTTCGCTTTGAGCAATCCCGGGCTCTCTCGCGTGGGTTCTGGCGGGCGGACGCCCGATGTCGCAAAATGGCGGTGGGACCGGAGGTTCCCCCGCAGGTTAGAAAAGGCCGATGAAAATGGCGCAGCGCAAGGCAACCGCAACTGCCGGAAAGCGGCCCACGATGGCTGAGGGCAGGGGGTCGGCGAATGATGCCGCGCCACCCAAGGACCGTCGGCGCGAGCGCGGCGAGGCGAGCGTCCAGCGCATCATCGATGCCACGATCGACCTCATCGCCGAGGAAGGGCTGGCGAGCGTCACCATGCAGCGCATCGCCGAGCAGGTCGGCTCATCGAACGCACTGGTCGTCTTCCATTTCCGCAGCAAGGAGAACCTGTTCCGGGCCGTCCTGCAGTATCTCAGCGATCGATATGATGAGCTGTGGGCCACCCTGGTGCGGGCGCCCGGCCTGACGCCGGTCGACAGGCTGCTGGGCGCCGTCGACTGCGCGCAACGCTTCGCCCGCCAGCATCCGAAATGGGTTTCGGTCTTCGTCGTGTTCTCCAGCGACCGCAAGAGCATGCAGATCTACAATGAAATCGGCTTGCCGAGCGACCTTGCCTACACCGCCGAAGCGCGCGAATTGCTGATCGAGATCTCGCGCAGCGGCGGCTATGCCGGCGTCGACATAAACACCCTGTCGGAGAGCCTGAACTATCTGGTGCACGGCGCATGGTACTGGGATCACCTGAACCCCTCCGGCCGCGACACCAATGTGCTGCGCAAGACCATGCTGCTCTTGCTGCATCAGGCTTTTCCCCGGCACTTTGACTTGATGCGCTAATGCTCGCTCAGGCGGGCTGCCGCAGATGGCAGCCCGCCTGCCGCTTTTGCGCCAGATACTCGTCGATGAGCTGGCGGTAGCGCACCTTGCCGAAGCTCGGGAAATGGCCGCCATGGACGACCGAGACGTCGAGGCCGCGCACGGAAAGCAGCGTCGCGACATAGTCGTCGACCAGCGAATGGTAGACGTCGTCGATCAGCGGCCCGTCATAGATGATGTCGCCCGACAGCAGGATGCCGGTCTTCTTCTCGAAGAGCGCGATGCCGCCCGGCGAATGGCCGGGCGTGTGGATGACCTCGAAGGCACGGTCGCCGAGATCGACGACATCGCCGCCCTCCAGCAAGCGACCCGCGGGCGCCGGCAGGATCTTGTAGCGCGCCGTGTCCCAATCTTGCGGCTGGCAATCGAACATCGCGTCGGTGGCATAGCGGTCGGCAACGGTCCATTCGTTGCGCGGGTCGGCGAGGATCGCCGCCTCGGCGGAATGCACGCAGCGGTCGGGGAATTCGTGGTGGCAGCCGATGTGATCGAAATGGGTGTGGCTGGCGACGCAGACGAGCTTGCGTTCGGTGACCAGAGGCACGTGGCGCCGAAGGCTGAAATGACCGAGGCCGGTATCGAAGAGCAGATCGCGGTCGCGGCCGCGCACGTGCCAGATGTTGCAGCGGTAGAACGGCTTTATCCACGGCTCGTGGATCAGCGTCACGCCGTCGCCCATGCGAATGGTTTCGTACCAGTCCGGGGCCTCGATGACCGGAAGCATGCTCGCCGCTCAGTTCGCCAGCAGGATGATGTCGGCAGCCTTGCATGAAACCGCCACCGTGTCGCCGGGCCTGACGGTCGCCGAGGCGGGCGCCTTGGCGATGAACTGCAGGGCGGGATCGAAAGCCGAGGTGGCGAGCACGCGTTTGAAGCTGCCCTGGAAGACGACGTCGCTCACCTTGGCGGCGCCGAGCGACACGTGTCCTTCCGCTTCGCCGAGGACAAGATGCTCCGGCCTAACGGCAAGGGCGACTTTCGCACCTGCCGCCGCGCTGCCGGGCAGCGAAATCGCGCCGGCCGGCGTCGCGATAGTAACTGACCCGTCCTTCGCCTCCGTCACGGTTCCGGAAAGGATCGTGCTTTCGCCCATGAAGGTGGCGGAAAAGCGCGTCGCCGGTCGCGCATAGACTAGCTCGGGCGCGCCTTCATCCTCGATGCGGCCGTCATTCATCACCACGCAATGGCCGGCCAGCGCCATCGCCTCTTCCTGGTCGTGGGTGACATGGACGAAGGCGGTGCCGACCCGCTTCTGGATCGCCTTCAATTCGTCCTGCATCTGCCGACGCAGCTTCAAATCGAGCGCGCCGAGCGGCTCGTCGAGCAAAAGCACGGCCGGCTCGATGACCAAGGCGCGGGCAAGCGCTACGCGCTGCCGCTGGCCGCCGGAGAGCTGATGCGGCTTCTTGTCGAAGGCGGCGGCCAGCCCGACCAGCGCCAGCGCCTCGCGCGCCTTCGCGGTGCGCGTTGCGCCGTCGACGCCCTGCATGCGCAGGCCAAAGCCAACGTTGCTGCCGACGCTCATGTGCGGAAACAGCGCATAGTCCTGGAACACCGTCGTCGTCGGGCGCTTGGCCGGCGGCACGGACGTGCAGTCCTCGCCGCGAATGAACACCTTGCCTTCGCTGGGCGTGACGAAGCCGCCGAGGATGGAGAGCAACGTCGTCTTGCCGGAGCCGGACGGCCCAAGCAGGATGGTGTAGCTGCCGGGCTCGATGGTCAGCGAAACGTTCTTCAACACCGCTTGCTGGCCGAAGCGATGCGAGACGTTGCGGATGTCGACCAGGGATGCGCTCATGCCGGCTTTCTCCGCAGCAGCGTCAGCTCGAAAAACACCACCAGGACGATGGAGACGGCGAAGACCAGCGAGCCGACGGCATTGGTCTTGGGATTGAGGCCGGAGCGCAGCAGGTTCCAGATCTCCACCGGCAGCGTGGTGTCGAAACGGGTGAGCAGGAAGGAGATGACGAACTCGTCCCAGGAGAAGGTCATCGACAGGAAGAAGCCGGCAAAGATCGCCGGCGCCATCACCGGCACCGTGATCAGCAAAAGCAACTTCCATTCCGGCGCGCCGAGGTCGCGCGCGGCGCGCTCGATGTTGATCTGGTGGTCGCCCATCTGGCTGTAGATGACGGCAAAGCAGAGCGGCAGGTTGATCACGACATGACCGATGCCGGCGGCGAGCAGCGATTTCGGCACTCCGGCCCAGTTGAACAGCACCAGAAGCCCCATGCCGATGATGAGGTAGCTGACCGTGAGCGGCAGCGTGATCAGCCCGCGCAGCAGGGCCGAGCCGGGCAGCGTGAAGCGCGCAAAGCCCCAGGCCGAGAGGAAGCCGAGCGTGACGGAGGCAGCCGAGGAGAGGATCGCCACCAGCAGCGAATTGACCAGCGCCGAAGTCAGCCGCGTGTCGGAAAGCACCGCCTGATACCAGCGCAGCGACGGTCCGGTGAAGGGCGGGATCGGGAAGGACGTCGCCTGCAGCGAAAACAGCACCAGCACGATCACCGGCAGGAAGATGAAGCCGTAGATGGCGATCGCGTAGAGCCAGGCAGCGGTGCGGACGATTGCGCGCATGGTCAGGCCCGCTCGATCTTCAGCCAGCGGGCGCAGGCGAGGTAGGCGACGGTTACGACCGCCATCAGGATGATCGACAGCGCCGAGGCGAGGGGGAAATCGCCACGCCTTCCGATCTGCATCATGACGAGCTGCGGCATGACCAGCTCATTGTTGCCGCCGAGGATCTGCGGCGTGATGTAGTCGCCGATGCAGAGCACGAAGGTGAGGAAGGCGCCGACCATGATGCCGGGCAAGGTCAGCGGCAGCACGACATGCAGGAAGGTGCGCACTGGCCCGGCGCCGAGGTCGGCGGCCGCCTTGCGATAGCTAGGGCTGAGCTGCTTGAGGTTGGCAAAGATGGTGAGCGTCAACAGCATGACGAAGAAGTGCACGAAGCCGGTGACGGTGGCGAAACGCGTGTTGGCAAGCTGCAGCGGCTCGGCAATGAGGCCAAGGCCTATGAGCGTCCGGTTGATGACGCCGTTCTGTGCCAGCACCAGCAGCCACGAATAGGAGCGCACGACATAGGAGGTCCAGAACGGCAGCACGGCCAGCATCAGCGCCAGCCGCTGCCAGCGTTCCGGCACCTGTTCGGCGAGGATCCAGGCGAAGGGATAGGCGAGCAGGATCGAGATGACGGTGACGATCGCCGTCACCTCCAGCGAGTTCACCATCGCCCGCCAATAGGACGGGTCGGTAAAGAACTGGCTGTAGTTGGCTAAAGTGAAGCCGCCGCCTTCATGCGCCGTGAGGCTGGAAAGACCCATGGCGATGAAGGGCAGCACGAAGAACGCCAGCGTCCAGCCGAGCGCCGGCGTGACCAGCGCCCAGGGCAGGGCACGGCCCGCCCGGGGCAGGGCGCGCGACCTGTTTCCCGCAACGCTCATCGGCCGCCTACTGCGCCTGCAGCATTTCGGTCCAGACGTCCTGCATCTTCTTGTCGAGATCGGGGTTCGGCGCCGGATAAGCCTGGGCGCGGGCGAGGAAGCCCGGCTGCTCGTCGAAGCGCAGGATCTTCTTCTGCTCGTCGCTCAGCGCCGCCTTGCTGTTGGCCGGCATGCCCCAGTAGCAGGAGGAGGTGGCAAGCCGCGCCTGGCCTTCCGGGCTCATGATGTACTCAATGAATTTCAGCGCCATGTCCTTGTTCTTGGAATCCTTGAACATGGCAAGCGACTGCGACCACAGCACCGCTCCTTCCTTCGGGATGGAGAAGTCCAGCGCCGGGTTCTCCTTGGCGAGACCGGCTGTCACCCATTCGCCGCCGCCGACCAGGATGTCGACCTCGCCGGTGGCCAAAGCGGTCTGGCTGGCGGTGACCTCGCCAACCAGCTTGGCGTTGGCCTTCATCTTGAGCAGCTCGGCCTTGATGGCGGGAAGGTCGGCCTCGGTGAGATCCGCCGTCTTCTTGCCGATGGCCAGAGCCGCCATGCCGATGACCGGAAGATAATAATCGTAAATGGCGACCTTGCCCTTGTACTTGTCGCTGGTGAGTGCCGCCAGCGACTGCATGTCGGCCGGGTCGACCTTGGTCTTGTTGAAGCCGATGGTGTTGTAGCCGAATTTTTCGGTGATGCCGTAGCGCTTGCCGCCGACGACCGTAGAGCCGTCCATCTTCACTTCGGGGAAGAGGTCGGCGAGGGGCAGCTTGTCTTCCGGCAGCGGCTCGAACAGGCCTTTCTCGACGCCGCGCGGCACATCGATGGAATCGATCACCATCACGTCCCAGTCGCCCGGCTGCGACTGCTCGACGATGGCGAGCCCCGCGCCGGTGCCTTCGAATTCCTTGACGTTGACCTTGACGTTGTTGGCCGTCTCGAAGGGGTCGAGCAGTGCCGGATCGGCATGGTCGCACCAGATCAGCGCGTTGAGGTCGGCGGCCTGAGCGGCGCCCGCCGCGAACAGCAGCGCCGTGGCCGCGCATGCGGCAGCAAGCTGCGACTTCAGGGCGGAAAGCGGATTCGTGGTTTTCAGTGACATTCGAGTGTTCTCCCTGCCTTGCTGGCTTGTTAAGGAAAAATTGAACCAATTCTAAAATTGAGTCAATTCTGTTTTTGTGGCAAGGAAGCGATATGAGCGGATTGCGAGCAAGGCAGAAGGCGGACCGGCACCGGCGCATCATCGAGGCGGCGGCAGCACTTTTCCGCGAGGCCGGCTATGAGGGCGCCAAAATCGAAACGATCGCCGCCCAAGCCGAGGTGTCGATCGGCACGATCTACAATTACTACCAGAACAAGGGTGACATACTCGGCGCCATCGTCTCGATGGAGGTCAACGAGGTGCTCAATGCAGGGCGAGGCGTGGTCGCCAGCCCGCCGGCCAATGTCGGCGATGCGCTGGACACGCTGCTCGGCATCTACATCGAGCATTCGCTGCATTATCTGAGCAAGGAGATGTGGCGGCAGGCGATGGCGATCTCGACGCAACAGCCCGACAGCCCGTTCGGCCAGGCCTACACCGGGCTGGACCGGGAATTGACCGAGCAGATCCGCGCGCTGATAGCCCGCCTGCAGGAGATCGGCCTGGTGCGCGCCGACATCGACGGGGCGGCGTTGGGCGAACTGATCTTCAACAACATGAACATGATGTTCATCGAGTTCGTGAAGCGCGAGGAGGCGAGGATACCGGAGCTGCGCGCGGCGATACGACGGCAGAACCGGATTTTGGTGGCGGCGATCGTCTCAGCGACAAAAACCGGGGAGGCGGCGAATTGATCACGATCCTAAGGTTGGCGCTGCTGTTGGAATCGATCTCTTCCACGAGAGACTCTCTGGAATCTGTGATTTCGGGATCGTGCGGAGCAATTCATACCTTGTGCGGTTTTCGAGCCACCAGAAGATAGTTCAGCGCGAACGTTGATGGGGTAGCGCCGCCTAAATACGCAAACCGCACATAGTATGCGAACAGCGAACGCATTACCTTCTTAATCGGAAGCGCGATCTTGGATTTCAACGTTACGGGAGATTCCTTAGGCGCGCGAAGCTCTTCGATCACAAAGCCAGCCGAACGCATCAATTCACGTATGATGCCAGAACCGAGGGCATGCACATGCGTTACGTCTGCATTCTGGATCGGAAGGGAGAATGGACTATCGCCGTTAGGGAACCTGGCTATCAAATAGCCACCCGGTTTCAGAGCAAAGAAGGCAAATTTACATGTTTTCAGTAGCTCTGAGTAATGGATATGCTCGAAAACATCGAATGCCACCACAGCGCTTAACGAACTCGCCGGCATATTTTCAATGCCATCTTTCACTATGAAGCCCATATCCAGGGCGCGGCCAATCAGCTCTGGCTGAAGCTCTGATCCAAATACGTCATATTGTTTCTCGCGTGCCCAGCCGAGAAACGACCCATTGCCGAATCCAATTTCAAAGATCGACGACACGCTTTCGCTAGGGCTCGGAAGCAGCGTCGCCACCTCAAGGTCATAAAAAAGATCCTCTCCTTTGTCGTATCTGCCGAATTGATCTTTGTCCCATCCTTTCCACTCGTGGTAACCTTCGTAGGACATAAATCACCCAAATCATCCGCGCGGCAGGCCTTGGGTCACGTGCAGGTCGTCAGAACATCTTTATGGCCAACGCCCTGGGCTTACAAACGCACTTATACAACTTTGCTAAAATACCTGGAAGCGGATCGCCTTGCCTGGCTTGAAGCGCGGTCAGGAGTAGCGAGCCTAACGCCAGTGAGCGGCTGACGTTCATTGAGACGGGACTGGAGCGGTTCGATGATCCGCCAACGGACGGCGACTTGTCGCATGACATCAAGTTCGACGGCTACCGAAGCTGCTCGCACAAATGGCCATCGTGCGGAGGGCAACACCGGAATTGGTTGAATGGCGAAATGCCGCTCGGCGAGCGGCTCAGAGAACTTCCCCCTTGAGATGTGATTGAAAACTGATACACTTTATTGGTGCATCAGGGGGGGGTATGAAATGCAGTTTTCCATTTGGCATTGGGCGATAGTGCTGCTGCTGATCGGCGTGCCTGTCTTCTTCGCTGTCCAGTCTGCAAGAAAACCTTCACAGAGCCCGGCGGACCTGGTGGGGTTTGGAGGCTGGTTGATGCTGCTGGCGATAGGTCAGGCACTGGCACCACTGCGCACACTCGCCGGCCTGGGCAATTCGGCCGAAGGCTTCCAACAACTCATGACTCTGCCAAACGGACCCCTGGCGGTTTATGGCGAGGTTGCTCTCAATCTCGCATTTCTGGCGCTTCAGCTGGTTGTGCTCGTTTCGATGCTGCGGCGAAGCCACCGCTTCCCGCAATTGTTTCTAGTCCAGTGGTTTGCGATTCCTGCCGCTTTCATTTTGGATACGGCGTGGATTTCAACTGTGCTTGCTGTCCCGGTCAACCAGGTACTTGGCGGAGATGCGCTGGCAACGCCCCTGGCTTCGTTCGTCTTTACCGGGATTTGGACCGCCTATGTCTACAGATCGGTCAGGGTAAGCAACACATTCACCAGGACAAGCGCACCTGGCCAAGTCGCGAGTGCTTCGTAGAGGAACGTCGCGCGCGTAGTCGAGCCGGAAGGCCTTAGGTAAGCAGCAAAACCGAACAACACTAGCCGCGAAATTCGCAACGAACCGCCCCCAATGAGCCACTGCAACCGTGGGGACGGCCGTTTTGCGTCTTCCGAGGCGTGCTTACTTCTGAAGAACCAGCCCGCTTGCCTGAAGCAGTTCATTGAAGGTGCCGGTCTGGCACAACGTCCGAACGCCGGCGTCTCCGGTCTGCGATGCGACGACCGAGCGGCCGGTCAACTCCCTAAAGGCCTCGGCGATCTGCGACTTATCTAGGTCCGAGTAGCACAGTGTCATCTTTTGCGAAGGATCCAGAACAAGCCGCTCAGCACCAGGAGATTTCCTCCGCGCGGAGACCACTTGGCTCGCCGACACGACGGTGGGGTAGCATTTCCAGAACAGGACCTCGCCAGCCTCCCCCTCCCAAAGCGCACACCCGCCTGAACCACAGTCGAGGACCCAATGTTCAGTTTCGCATACAGACATTTTCCCACTTCATCACGCTGAGAGCACCCGCTCACGGCGCAATTCCTATCAGTGGGCCATCGGGAGACAATGAAATGGATCACATTGTCAGGGTTCGACAATTCGCCAAGAGGCCGCACTGCAAGCCGCCGACTGATGGAGAGCAGCAAGCATTCAGACAGGCGCTGCAACGTGAGCGAGGAAAGCGGAGTGCGAGATTCCAATGTGGCCACCCCACGGGGTAACCGTGTGGGTAATTTCATCGCCTCCTTCAAAGCTATGGAAACAGCGGCGAGATGCCGGAACGCGGCACTCCCGAACGCGCCCGTTACCCCTCTTGATCTGCGGCATCAGACTGGAAGTTGATCAGACAGCTGGTGCCCCCGGACGGGATCGAACCGCCGACCTTCGGTTTACAAAACCGCTGCTCTACCAGCTGAGCTACAAGGGCATGGCGCTCCGGTAGCATATTCCGTGCGCCAGTAAAGACAAAACTCCGTTCGCGGCGGCTATTGGACCCTGCGAGGGTGGCCGGGTGGCATGCTGAAAATGGCCGGCCGGCTTCCTATATCCTGGAGAGATGCAATTACCTGGTCGAGGGTTTTCGCATGATCCGGCTCATCATCATCTTCCCGCTTGTCGTGGTGGCCTGGCTTCTCGTGGTCAAGCTCGTCAGCGATCTGAAGAAGGCCAGCATCGACTGGACCGGCGTCACCACCATCATCGGCTTCATCGCGCTCGCCTTCTGGCTCCGCCACATCACCGGCCTGGGCGGTTGACCTCCAAAGAGATCTGCAGGTCGATGACAGAGGCTGTCGGCGGGCACCGTCGACTTTGACGGACGCAAAGTCCACGCGCCGAACGGACTATTTTCCGCCGCTCGAAAAAATTTCAAAAAACTTCGAACCTTTTTCCAAGCCGCGACGACTGATGATCAAGAGGCGGATGTCGCCTCTCCATGAAACAGGAGATCGTCATGTTCAAGCGCACCATTGTTTCCGGCCTCATCGCCACCTCCGTCGCCGCCGGCTCGCTCGTCGGCACCGTGCAGCCCTCGGCCGCCCACAGCCACCATCACAACCGCGAAATCGGCATCGGCATTGCCGCCGGCGTCGGCGGGTTCGTGCTCGGCAGCCTGCTCTCCCAGCAGCAGCCGCAGCCCGTCTATGTCGACGAATATGGCGGCGGTTCCTCGCACGTCCGCCGCTGCCTCGCCCGCTACGCCAGCTACGACCCGTACTCCGACACCTATGCCGGCTACGACGGCTATCGTCATTACTGCCAGCTCTGAGAGGAGGTGAACCGCCTCAGGCAACCGGAAGAAGGGGCTTCTCCGTGGCCCCTTCTTCTGCCGTCGGGGGGCTGGCCCTGTTGCGTTGACAAGGCTTTCAAGTTGAAAAGCCTCCGCCGTCGGCGGTGTACAGCGATTTTGCGAGCGTCTAATCTCGCCCCAACGGCCAAACCGAGGAGGGACGCTTGGACGAACAGGATCCGAAGCAAGACTTGATCGAGCCCGTTTTCCGCAACGGCACGGTCACCACCGTCGGCATCCTGCTGGCATTTTCGCTGGGCTTCATCACCCATTGGGCCGCCAACCCGATCCCATGGCAAACCTACCATCTGCTGGCGGTGCTGCCGATCCTGATCGGCATCGCGCTGCAGATGCGGGCGCTGTCCTTGCTGCTCGACGTAAGCTCGCTGCAAAAGCCGATCTACGAGCGGGCCAACCGCATCTTCATCACCGGCCTGATCTTCACCGCAAGCGGCGTCGGCCTGGCGATCCTGCTCGACTTCTTCGAGATCGCGGGCAAGAGCGCGCTGCCGAACGGGTAGCTACTGGCAGATGTCGCACCATTCGGCGCTGACCAGGCCCGCCATGCGATCGACGCCGATCCTGACCGCGGCATTGGTGGCGCCGGCGGCCGGCACGACCTCGGCAAAGGCGCGCAGCGACACATCGCAGTAGATCGGCAAGGGCGAGGCGAGGCCGAAGGGGCAGACGCCGCCGACCGGATGGCCGGTGATCTCGGCCACCTGTTCGGCATCGAGCATGCGCGGCTTGCCACCGAAGGCGTCGCGCGATTTGCGGTTGTCGATGCGCGCGTCGCCGCGGGCGACCACCAGCAGCACCCGCACGCCGACCCGCATGCAGATCGTCTTGGCGATCTGTCCCGGCTCGACGCCATGCGCTTCGGCCGCGAGCGCCACGGTCGCCGAGCTTGTCGGCGTTTCGATCACCGCGATGTCGGGGGCATGCTCGGCGAAGAAGGCTTTGACGGACTGGAGGCTCATGCGTTTCCGGGCGGGAATGGATCGGAGGCGCAGACTTCGACCCGTTGCCGGACCGGTGTCAAGTCGGGCCAGAGTCAAGGCAAGCGCGTGGCGCTGACCTCGAACAGCGATGCCTCGGCAGTGCCTTGTGAAGAATGCCCGCCGATCATCCTGGTTATCTCGGTCGCCGCTTCGCGCACCAGCGGACCGATCTCGGCCAGACGCTCCGGCGTCACCCGAACGGTGGGCCCGGACACCGAAACGCCGCCGATCGGCTCGCCGAACTCGTTGAAGATGGCGGCGGCCACGCAGCGCATTCCCGGGTGCCGCTCCTCGTCGTCGACCGACCAGCCGCGATGCTTGATCGCGACAAGGTCGCGGGCCAGCGCCGAGATGTCGGAAAGCGTCTTTTCGGTGAAGCGCTCAAGCCCGGCGCGGCGCAGGATGGCAGCGACACGCTCGGGATCGAGATGCGCCAGCACCGCCTTGCCGATGCCGGAGGCATGGAAGGAGCTGCGCGTGCCCGGCCGGAAGAAGGCGCGGATCGCCTGGTGCGTCTCGACCTGGCTGACGAAGACGACGCAATCGTCCTCGGCAACGCCGAGATTGGAGGTCTCGCCGGTCTTTTCCATCAGTTCCTGCATGACGATGCGGGCGCGATCGACCAGTTTGCGGCGGCGCAGGAACGCGGCGCCCATGCGGTAGGTCTCGACGCCGATCGACCACAGCTGGTCGGTGCCGTCGAACTCCACCATGCCGTGGTTCTCCAGCGTCGTAAGCATGCGGTAGGCGGTGGAGGCGGCAAGGCCGCTTTGCGCCGATATCTCGCTCAGCGACAGGCCGCTGCCTTCGGCGACGATGGCAAGGATGCGCAAGGCGCGGTCGAGCGACTGCACGGAGGCGGCTTCGGACGGGCCGTTGAAGGAGCGCGGACGGCCGCGCTGCCGTTTTTCGCTGGTTTCCATGATGGCATTCTCGCCGATTTCGCCGATTTGGCAATGAAAAAGTTTTTCATCGCTCCGCGAGGCTGAATTCTTGGAAAACGGAAAGCGCAGTAAAATCATATCGTAAAAGTCATTTTCTAGAAATGAAAAAATATTCTGAAAAAATTGAAAAATAGCGGGCGTGCTGGCATTCTCAGCCAACCAACAAATTCGTGGAGGCTTTGCAAATGGCCAGGATGCGCGCTGTCGACGCTGCCGTTCTCGTTCTCGAAAAGGAGGGCATTTCGTGCGCCTTCGGCGTGCCGGGCGCGGCGATCAACCCGCTTTATTCGGCGTTGAAGGCGAGGGGCACCATCCGCCACGTGCTCGCGCGCCATGTCGAAGGCGCCTCGCATATGGCCGAAGGCTATACGCGGGCCAAGGCCGGCAATATCGGCCTCTGCATCGGTACCTCGGGCCCGGCCGGCACCGACATGATCACCGGGCTCTATTCGGCGGCGGCCGACTCCATTCCGATCCTGTGCATAACTGGCCAAGCTCCCCGCGCGCGCCTCAACAAGGAGGATTTCCAGGCCGTCGACATCGCCGCGATCGCCTCGCCGGTCGCCAAATGGGCGGTCACCGTCATGGAACCCTATCTGGTGCCGATGGCGCTGCAGAAGGCCTTTCATCTGATGCGCTCGTCGCGGCCGGGTCCGGTCCTCATCGACCTGCCGGTCGATGTGCAGATGGCCGAGATCGAATTCGACATCGACGCCTACGAGCCGCTCGCCCGGTTCAAGCCGGCGATGACGCGCGCCCAGGCCGAGAAGGCGCTGACGATGCTCAATCAGGCGGAAAGGCCGCTGATCGTCGCCGGCGGCGGCATCATCAATGCCGATGCGTCCGACCTGCTGATCGAGTTCGCCGAGGTCACCGGCGTGCCGGTCATCCCGACGCTGATGGGCTGGGGCACGATCCCCGACGACCATCGGCTGATGGCCGGCATGTGCGGCCTGCAGACCTCGCACCGCTATGGCAATGCGACGATGCTGGAAGCCGACTTCGTCTTCGGCATCGGCAACCGCTGGGCCAACCGCCACACCGGCTCGGTCGACGTCTACACCAAGGGCAAGAAATTCATCCATGTAGATATCGAGCCTACCCAGATCGGCCGGGTCTTCGCGCCTGACCTCGGCGTCGTCTCGGATGCCGGTGCGGCGCTGAAGATGCTGCTCGACGTCGCCACCGAATGGCGGACGGCGGGCAAGCTGCGCGACTGGTCGGGCTGGGCGAAGGAATGCCAGCAGCGCAAGAAGACGATGAAGCGCAAGACGCATTTCGAGCAGGTGCCGCTGAAGCCGCAGCGCGTCTATGAGGAGATGAACAAGGCTTTCGGCCGCGACACCACCTATGTCACCACGATCGGCCTGTCGCAGATCGCCGGCGCGCAGTTCCTGCATGTCTACAAGCCGCGCAACTGGATCAATTGCGGCCAGGCCGGCCCGCTCGGCTGGACGCTGCCGGCGGCGCTCGGCGTGCGCGCGGCCGATCCGGACCGCGATATCGTCGCGCTCTCCGGCGACTACGATTTTCAGTTCATGATCGAGGAACTGGCGGTCGGGGCGCAGCACAAATTGCCCTATATCCACGTCGTCGTGAACAACGCCTATCTCGGCCTGATCCGCCAGGCGCAGCGCGGCTTCTCGATGGACTACGAGGTCAGCCTTGCCTTCGAGAACGTCAACCGGGCGAACGATCCCGAAGCGGGCTACGGCGTCGACCATGTCGCGGTCGCAGAGGCGATGGGCTGCAAGGCGGTCAGGGTGCGCAAGCCGGAAGAGTTCGCCGGCGCCTTCAAGCAGGCGCAGCGGCTGATGAAGGAGCACCAGGTTCCGGTCGTGCTCGAATTCATCCTCGAGCGCGTCACCAACATTTCCATGGGCACGGAAATCGACAAGATCACCGAGTTCGAGGAATTGGCCGAACGCAATGAGGATGCGCCGACGGCCATCATGATGTTGGATTGAGCCCGGCGGGGAGAAGGAGAAAAAGAATGCCGCGTTTTTCAGCCAATCTGTCGATGCTCTTTGGCGAGCACGAGTTCCTCGACCGCTTCGATGCCGCCGCCCGCGCCGGCTTCAAGGGCGTCGAATATATCGGCCCTTACGATCATGCGCCGGACGTCGTCGCCGCGCGCCTGAAGAAGAACGGGCTGACGCAGGTTCTGTTCAACTTGCCGCCGGGCGACTGGGCAAAGGGCGAGCGCGGCATTGCCGTGCTTCCCGATCGGGTACCGGAATTCCGGCAAGGGGTGGCCAAGGCCATCACCTATGCGCATGCGCTCGGCTGCGAGCAGATCAACTGCCTTGCCGGCATCGCACCACAGGGAGCCGACCGCGCGGTGCTGGAGAACGTCTTTGCCGAGAATCTGGCTTTCGCGGCCGAGAAGCTGGAGCAGGCCGGCATCCGGCTTTTGATCGAGCCGATCAACACGCGCGACATTCCGGGCTTCTTCCTGAACTATTCGGACCAGGCGCTGGCGCTGATCGACCGCATAGGCTCGAAGAACCTGTTCCTGCAATACGACATCTACCACATGCAGATCATGGAGGGGGATCTCGCCCGTACCATCGAGGCGAACCTCGGCCGCATCGCGCATATCCAGCTTGCGGACAATCCCGGCCGTCACGAGCCGGGGACGGGCGAGATCAACTATCCCTTCCTCTACGAACACATCGACCGGCTCGGCTATTCCGGCTGGATTGGCGCCGAATACAAGCCGAAGGCCGGCACGGACGCAGGGCTGGGCTGGTTCAAGGCATTGGCCGGCCAGGGCAGCGCGGCCGCCTAAAGCCTTCCTTCTCCCCGTCACTATACGGGGAGAACGTGCCGGCAGGCGGATGAGGGGCAGCGCCGTACCTTCGGCTAGTTGCAGTTACGAATTTCAGGAGCGAACCAATGGAAACCATCGGCTTTATTGGCCTCGGCATCATGGGCGCGCCGATGGCGGGGCATTTGCTGGATGCCGGCTACCCCGTCGTCGCCAGCGACCATCGCTCCAAACCGCCGGCTGACCTGATCGGCAAGGGGCTGAAGACCGTCACCGGCCATGCCGCCGTGGCGAAGGCGGCTGATATCATCATCACGATGGTGCCTGATACGCCTCAAGTCGCCGACGTCCTGTTCGGCCAGCACGGCGTCGCCTCCGGCCTGTCCAAGGGCAAGCTCGTCATCGACATGAGCTCGATCTCACCTATCGCCACCAAGGAATTCGCGAAAAGGATCAACGATCTCGGCTGCGACTATCTCGACGCGCCGGTATCGGGCGGCGAGGTCGGCGCCAAGGCGGCCTCGCTCACCATCATGGTCGGCGGCGAGGAAACGGCCTTCGAGCGTGCCAGGCCGGTGTTCGAGAAGATGGGCAAGAACATCACGCTCGTCGGCCCGAACGGCGTCGGCCAGACGACCAAGGTCGCCAACCAGATCGTCGTTGCCCTCACGATCGAGGCAGTCGGCGAAGCCCTCGTCTTCGCCTCGAAGGCGGGCGCCGATCCGGCCAAGGTTCGCCAAGCGCTGATGGGCGGGCTCGCCGCCTCGCGCATCCTCGAAGTGCATGGCGAGCGCATGATCAAGCGAACCTTCGCGCCGGGCTTCCGTATCGAACTGCACCAGAAGGACCTCAACCTGGCGCTGGAGGGCGCCAAGGCGCTTGGCGTCTCGCTGCCCAACACCTCGACCACACAGCAGCTGTTCAATTCCTGCGCTGCCAATGGCGGTGCGAAGGAGGATCACTCGGCGCTGGTCAGGGCGCTGGAGCGAATGGCGAATTTCGAGGTCGGCGGCGACGCGGCGGAAACCAAAGGCAAGGCAGCATAGGATCAGGAGAGGGCGGCGCAACGTTCCCAAGCCGCCTGCTCCTTTCCTGTCCGAGAGCGGCTTCCAGCGTTGTTGCTGGGATCCGTTTCTCGTTCTTGATCTTTCCGGTTAAGGCGGACTGCCGCTTCGGTCTCAGCCGCGCTTCAGGAATGCGCGCGCCGCATAAAGGCTCACCGCCGCCGCGTTGGAAACGTTCAACGAGCGGATTGCACCCGGCATGTCGAGGCGGGCCAGCGCGGTCACCGTGTCGCGCGTCTTCTGGCGCAGGCCCTTGCCTTCGGCGCCGAGCACCAGGGCGATCTTGTCGCCGGCGAATGTTTTCTCCAGCTCGGCCGGTCCGTCCGAATCGAGCCCGATGGTCTGGAAGCCGGCCTCGTGCAGTTGTCCCAGTGCGTCGGCGAGGTTCTTCACCTCGATCTGGTCGATATGCTCGAGCGCGCCGGAGGCCGACTTCGCCAGCACGCCCGATTCCTGCGGGCTGTGGCGGGCCGTGGTGATCAGCGCGCCGACTCCGAAAGCGACCGCGGAGCGCAGGATCGCGCCGACATTGTGCGGATCGGTGACCTGGTCGAGCACGAGCACCAACTGAGTGTCGCCAAGCGCGTCAAGGCGCTTCGGCTTCAGCGGCTCGGCCTCGATCAGCACGCCCTGATGCACTGCATCGGATCCGGTGATCCTGTCGATCTCCTTTGGCTCGACCAATTCGGCCTTGAAGGGCAGGGCGGCGAGGTCGGCGATCGCCAGCCGCTCGGCCGCGTTGCGCGTCACCAGCATTTTCCTGATCTTGCGCCGGGAATTGTCGAGCGCCGCCCGCACCGTGTGCAGCCCATAGAGCCGCACCAGGCCGTCGCCGGGGGATTCGCCCGGCGGCAGCGGCTGGCGTGGCCGGAATGCGGGTGCGCCGCCGGCCTTCTGGTCGCGGTGGGCGCGACGCAGCTTGGCGTAGTGAGTGTCTTTGGGTGTTCCGGGCTTGTTGTCTTTGCTCATGGCGGGCTTCTATAGCCGTGTCGTCGGGCCATGGATACTGGCAGAAGCCGGCTTGCCGAGGATGCTGTCAAATTCAGCGCATTTTGCCGGGACGTGCGGTTGACACCCACCAGCCTTGCCGCCATAAGGCGCTTCGCTGATTTCGGAGAAGACTTCTACTCGGGCTCCGGATCGGCAAATGCCTCGTTGCATGGCTCCGGCGGCAGACTGGAGAGGTGCCCGAGTGGTTAAAGGGGACGGACTGTAAATCCGTTGGCTTAGCCTACGTTGGTTCGAATCCAACCCTCTCCACCACTGCCGGCCCGGAAGCCCTGAAACGAAAAAGTCTCGGACCGAAAAGCGCATGGCGCTTTTTGGGTGAATCCGGTACTTCAGTGTAAGGCGCGGGTATAGCTCAGTGGTAGAGCAGCAGCCTTCCAAGCTGAATATGCGGGTTCGATTCCCGCTACCCGCTCCAGATTTCCCGAATGAAAGTCACGGAAGTGCCGCCCAGAAATCCTGGGAGTCAAACGCTTGGCTGCCTGGCCTAGGCAACCGGTATCAGCCGGCGCCTTCTTTCGTCCAGCGACACGATGGCAAGGCCGCTGGCCACCACCAGCAGGATGCCGCAGACGGCGAGCGCGTTCGGAAACTGGCCGAACACCAGCAGGCCCGAGATGACCGCCCACACGGTGAAGCAATAATAGAACGGCGCCACCGCGCTCGTCGGTCCGACGCGATAGGCCATGAAGATGAAGAAATGGCCGAAGATCAGGAACAGTCCGGCGCCGGCGATGAGCAAGAGGTGGCGGGGCTCCGGCATGACCCAGGGCTCGGAAACGAGATGCGCGACGCCGGAGCCGACCAGCACGACCACGACCGCGGAAATGGCGACGATCATGCCCGGCACCTCGGCGCCGACCTTGCGGCCGGCAAGATCTCGCGCGGCCGACAGGACCGCGTTGCCGAGCGCCAGCAAGGCATAGACCGAAATCCCTTGCATCGTCGGCTGCGCCACCATCAGCGCGCCGATGAAGCCGACCCCGATCAGCGCCATGCGCGCGCCGCCGATACGCTCGCCGAACAGCACCGAGGCGCCGACCAGCATCAGCAGCGGCGTGATCTGCCCGAGCGCCGTTGAATCGGCGATCTGCATGTTGGCGAGCGCCACGACGTAGCAAAGGATCGCCGCCAGTTCGAGCAGGTTGCGGCGCAGCACCTTCCTTTCGAAGATCAAAGGGACCTGCCTGGCATAGCCGAGCAGGACAAGCAGCGGAATTCCCCAGAGCGCCGCCGCGACGCCGCGCAGGAACAGCACCTCGTAAGGCGGCAGGCCGGTGGTCGCGAGCTTCATCATCGTATCGTTGACCAGGTAGGACCCGGTCGAGACGACCATGAACAGCGGGCCGCGGATGTTCGTCGGGATGAACTGCATGCGGCGAAGAAATCAGACCGATGCGGCAGCGGCAATGGGCCAGCGGCCGGGGCGGCTTTCGCCCATTTCATTTTTCGCCTAGCGACCCTATATCCACGCCACACCCCCCGAAATCGGATCATGGGTTCGGACCGAGCGAGGGCGCTCAGCCACAAGGCACTTGTGTTTTTCAGCCGTTGTCGCTAATCGCCCCGCATTCGACTGAACTGAATGTCCAGGCCGTCCAAGGAAAGAGACTATGGCAAAAGGTAAATTCGAGCGCACCAAGCCGCATGTGAACATTGGCACGATCGGCCACGTCGATCATGGCAAGACGTCGCTGACGGCGGCGATCACGAAGTATTTTGGCGAATACAAGCGCTATG
>NZ_SRUO01000007.1:0-228215 GCF_004791025.1 Mesorhizobium sp. M4B.F.Ca.ET.203.01.1.1 | reverse complement strand
ATATGGCAAAAGGTAAATTCGAGCGCACCAAGCCGCATGTGAACATTGGCACGATCGGCCACGTCGATCATGGCAAGACGTCGCTGACGGCGGCGATCACGAAGTATTTTGGCGAATACAAGCGCTATGACCAGATCGACGCGGCGCCGGAAGAGAAGGCGCGCGGCATCACGATTTCGACGGCGCACGTCGAATACGAGACGGCCAACCGCCACTATGCCCACGTTGACTGCCCCGGCCACGCCGACTATGTGAAGAACATGATCACCGGTGCCGCGCAGATGGACGGCGCGATCCTGGTCGTTTCGGCCGCCGACGGCCCGATGCCGCAGACGCGCGAGCACATCCTGCTCGCCCGCCAGGTCGGCGTGCCCTCGATCGTGGTGTTCCTGAACAAGGTCGACCAGGTCGACGACGCCGAGCTGCTCGAGCTGGTCGAGCTCGAGGTTCGCGAGCTCTTGACCAAGAACGAGTTCCCCGGCGACGACATTCCGATCGTCAAGGGCTCGGCGCTTGCCGCGCTGGAAGATTCCAACAAGACCATCGGCGAGGACGCGATCCGCGAACTGATGGCGCAGGTCGACGCCTACATCCCGACGCCGGTGCGTCCGCTGGACAAGCCGTTCCTGATGCCGATCGAGGACGTGTTCTCGATCTCGGGCCGCGGCACGGTTGTGACCGGCCGCGTCGAGCGCGGCGTGGTCAAGGTCGGCGAGGAACTCGAGATCGTCGGCATCCGTCCGACGACCAAGACGACCTGCACGGGCGTCGAGATGTTCCGCAAGCTGCTCGACCAGGGCCAGGCCGGCGACAACATCGGCGCGCTGCTGCGCGGCGTCGACCGTGAAGGCGTCGAGCGCGGCCAGGTTCTGGCCAAGCCGGGTTCGGTGAAGCCGCACAAGAAGTTCGTGGCCGAAGCCTACATCCTGACCAAGGACGAGGGCGGCCGTCACACGCCGTTCTTCACCAACTACCGTCCGCAGTTCTACTTCCGCACCACCGACGTGACCGGCATCGTGACGCTGCCGGCCGGCACCGAGATGGTGATGCCTGGCGACAACATCACGGTCGACGTCGAGCTGATCGTGCCGATCGCCATGGAAGAGAAGCTGCGCTTCGCCATCCGTGAAGGCGGCCGCACCGTCGGTGCCGGCATCGTCGTCACCATCAAAGAATAATCGAAGCCGGCATCCGCCGGATCGACAGGGAAAGGGCGGCCCTCGGGCCGCCCTTTTTTCTTTTCCAATCGCAAAAGCGTCCATTGTTCGTTCTATTGCTTCAAGCCTGTTGCAAGCCTCGGCGCTGCAACTAGTATAGGTTGCATCAAGGGGCTTGCAGGACGTGGTTTCAGGGCGCCGTTTCAACATTCGGGCATGGTGGTCACTGAGGCTGGTCTGCCTGGCGCTGCTTGCCATGGGCAATGCCAGCCTCGCCGCGGCGACGGCCGATTCCGGCCCGACGATGCGTTTTGTTGTGGTGCGCAGCAACGCCGCGGGGTGTGAGCCCAACTGTCCGGAGTGGATTTCGGCGGAAGGCACGATCGAGGCCGGTACGCCGGCGCTGCTCAAGCGCATGCTCAAGCGGCTTGGCGGGCGAAAGCTGCCGATCGTGGTGGATTCGCCAGGCGGCAATGTCGACGCGGCGCTGACGCTCGGCCGGCTGATCCGCAAGAGCGGGCTGGATATCGCCGTCGGCAAGACCTGGTTCGACGGCTGCATGCCGGACGACAAGGATTGCACGGCCAACAAGGGCAGGGATGCCGACTATCTCGGCGAACCCTATGCCAGCGGCGCCATCTGCAATTCCGCCTGTCCGCTGATGTTTGCCGGCGGCGTACGCCGCGTGGTCGGCGAATGGGCGTATCTCGGCGTCCATCAGATCACCACGACCTACATCAAGACGAGACTGCTCTACCGGACCACATACAAGGTGGTGAACGGCAAGAAGAAGGTCATCAACACGAAGGTCGTCAGCCGCAAGAATGCCGGCAGCTACAAGACCTACGAGATGAGCAAGGCGGTGGAGAAAAGGCTGGCCGCCTATTTCCGGGAAATGGGCGTCGGCGAGGGCGTGCTCGTAACGATGAAGAACACGCCGGCCAGTGATATTCATCAGCTGGTCCTGGAAAACATGCTGCGGATGAAACTCGTCACCAGCATGGATTCGGTCGATCTGTTCACCGCCGCCACGATCTGCAAGGCATGGCCGGCGCCGGCGAATTGCCGGGAGGTACCGTCGAACAAGGATGCGACGCCGGCCGCTGCCTTGGCTGCCAAGGCCGAGCCCGCACCTGCGGCAACAGCCAGGCCGGAGATCGTCAAGCGCGACGAGGACATGCGCTTCGTCGTCGTTCGCGGCAGCAATCCGCTCTGCAATCCCGATTGCCCGGAATGGATCTCGGCCGAAGGCACGATCACCGCCTACACGCCGGAGCGGCTGCGTGACATGCTGGATAGCATTGGCGGGCGCAGGCTGCCTCTGGTGGTCAGCTCGCCGGGCGGCGACGTGCTTGGGGCGCTCGCGGCTGGCCGGCTGATCCGCGAGCACAAGCTCGACGTCGCCATTGCCCGGACCGATTTCGTCGGCTGCGATTTGGCGGCGCTGGATTGCGCGGCCGACAGCGAGGCTCGCGCCGGATTGACCGTCGATGCCGACGGCGTGTGCGATTCAGCCTGCGCGATCCTGCTTGCCGGCGGTGTCCGCCGGCTTGTCGGTCCGCGGGCACGGCTCAGCGTGCATTCGCTGGGGATGGAGAAAGAGGTCAAGACCTACCTCGAAGACATGGCGATCGGAAGCGGCTTGCTTACGGCAATACAGTCGTATTCGAGCCATCGCCAGTTTGAGCCGGACATGATGTTGAAGCTCGGGCTGACGACTGGACCGCAATCGGTCGACGCGCTGACCGGCGCCACCATCTGCGGCGTCATACCGAAGCCTGACAACTGCCGCGTGGCACCCTCGCCAAACGCCCAGGCCGAGGCGCCCGCCAAATTGTAGGCGTGAACTGGCCATCGAGGCAGGTTGAGCCGTCTTCGATCTTTCCGCTATCGTCCGCGGCAAGCGACAGGCGAGGATCGATGATGGACGAGGATATTCCGACGCTGTTCGAATGGGCCGGCGGCGCCGAGGTGCTCAGCCGCCTGACGCAAACCTTCTACGACAAGGTGGCGCGCGATCCGATCGTCGGTCCGGTGTTCAGGCACATGTCGCCGGACCATCCCGCCCATGTCGCGGCCTTCATCGGCGAGGTGTTCGGCGGACCGAAGACCTATAGCGAAAAGCATGGCGGCCACCGCGAGATGGTGATGCATCATCTCGGCAAGCACTTGAGCGAGGAACAGCGGCGGCGCTGGATCAACCTTCTCGCCGACGCCGCCGACGAGGTCGGCCTGCCCGACGACCCCGAATTCCGCTCCGCCTTCATGGGCTATGTCGAATGGGGATCGCGGCTGGCGAAGATGAATTCCAATCTCGGCGTGACGTGCGATCCGGAAACGGAGCCGATGCCCGCCTGGGGCTGGGGCGTGCCCGGCGGGCCTTACAAGCCGCCGGCGGGGAAATCGTAGCGGTGGAGCCGCGAAGCACGCTCGTTCGATGGCGGCAATGGCAGGGCCCTGGCATCGAACACCTTGTCCTGAGGCAGGATTCCGGCGGGATATCGGCCGAGTCCGTGGCGATCTCGGCCGACCATGCGCCTTTCGCCGTTCATTACCGCATTTCATGCGACCCTGACTGGCGCGCCAGGGAGGTCGAGGTCGGCATTGTCGGTGGCGGGCGCTTCCGGCTCGAGACCGACGGCATCGGCAACTGGTCGAAGGACGGTGTTGCGATCCGGGACCTGACCGGGGCGCTCGACCCCGATCTCACTGTCACGCCCTTCACCAACACGCTGCCGATCCGCCGGCTGCGGCTGAAGCTTGGCGAAAGCGCCGAGATTGCCGCAGCCTTCATCGAACTCCCGGAACTGACCATCGTCAAAAGCCCGCAGCGCTACACGTGCCTCGACGAAGGCAGACGCTATCTCTACGAGTCGCTGAAGAGTGGCTTCCGGCGGGAAATCGAGGTCGATCAGGAGGGGCTGGTGACCACCTATCCGGATTTCTGGCAAAGGATCTGATCCGGCCGTTGCGACGCGCTCTGCAAGATGCGGAATATCTGCAAATCTCTGCAAAAATGGCGCCACGATGGGATTGCAGGTTGGAGCATCCGAAACGGGCTTGCTACGTGATGCTCATTGCTCATCTGCCATCGGGTTACATTCTGGGGAGTTTCGCGCGCAGACAATGGCGCGAAATGTCCGGCGTCGTGACGGCTGCGATGATCGGCAGTGTGATTCCCGACGTTGACATGCTGTACTTCCACTTCATCGACGGTGGACACATCCACCACCACGCCTACATCACGCACTGGCCATTGTTTTGGGCCGCAACCGGAATATTGAGCCTGTGCGCCGCCAGACTGCTCGGCTGGCCCCGTCCGGCGCTGATCGGCATTTTCATCGCGGGTGCCATGCTGCATATGGTCCTGGACACGGTGGTGTCGCCGATATCGTGGCTGATGCCATTTGATCGGCACGCCTTCGAGTTCGTGGCGGTTCCCGCCACCTATGGCAATTGGGTCGTGAGTTTCGTCCTGCACTGGACTTTCGGGCTCGAACTTCTCATCTGCGCCTGGGCGTTGTGGCTTGTCACTGCGCGATCGGCGGCGCGGATCGCCGCGCCTCAAAAGGGCACTTGAGTTCTCATCCGCTTTATGAAATAGCAGCGCGCGTGTACGGGCATAGCTCAGTTGGTAGAGCGGCGGTCTCCAAAACCGCAGGTCGTAGGTTCGAGCCCTGCTGCCCGTGCCATTTTCCCGAAATGGCCGATTTCAATATCGTCGATGGCCCACCAGGTCCTTGAAAACCCATGGGTGGCTTGCCAAATGGCGATAATTCGGGCATAAGGCGCGCATAGCCGGGACGGAACGACTGGATGGTTCCGAGGCGGCGTTTGGCCATAAAGCGGACACTTGCCACTTGCGTGGATCAAGAATCGGTTTTATGTAGACAGAACAGACACGCGACGCGTGGAGCTGGGAAGCCGGCTTTACGCGTCCGATTTGCATGGGCGAAATGGATGCGCTGATTCGGCGCCGACATGAAGCCCAGGCGGCACGTCCCGGCCTGCGGGATCATCCAGGAGACCCGGCCAACGGGTCTTGAAGACAGAGCGGCATATGGCTTCGAAAACCACAAATCCTTTCACCTTTCTCCAGCAGGTTCGCTCGGAGACCGCCAAGGTGACCTGGCCGTCGCGTCGCGAAACGATGATCTCGACGGTGATGGTCCTGGTTTTCGCGGTCATCGCGATGATCTTTTTCTTCACCGCCGACATAGCCATGGGCTATGCGATCGAGTTCATTCTGGGCCCCGGACGTTAAGTTCGGCGATTACGGAGACGTCGTGAAATGACTGCGCGCTGGTACATTGTCCACGCCTATTCGAACTTCGAGAAGAAGGTCGCCGAGGACATCGAGAACAAGGCCAAGCAGAAGGGCCTGTCCGGCGAGATCGAGCAGATCGTGGTGCCGACCGAGAAGGTCGTGGAGATACGCCGTGGCCGCAAGGTAGACGCTGAGCGCAAGTTCTTCCCGGGCTATGTGCTGTTGAAGGCCAACCTGACCGACGCTGTGTTCTCGCTGGTCAAGAACACGCCGAAGGTGACCGGTTTCCTGGGCGACTCCAAGCCCGTGCCGATCACCGAGACCGAGGCGCAGCGCATCCTGAACCAGGTGCAGGAAGGCGTCGAGCGTCCGAAGCCCTCGGTCACCTTCGAGATCGGCGAGGCGATCCGCGTCTCGGACGGTCCGTTCGCGTCGTTCAACGGTTTCGTCCAGGAAGTGGACGAGGAGCGGGCGCGGCTCAAGGTGGAAGTTTCGATCTTCGGGCGCGCGGTGCCCGTCGATCTGGAATTCGGACAGGTCGAAAAGGGCTGATCCGAATACCCGCGCCGAAAGGCGTCGGGTTGCCCTGCGCCGGTTCGGTGGTGGGGAGGCGGCGCGAAGGTCGCGCGGCCATGAACGGGTGGGAGGCGAACGCGGCTTAGCCGGCCGCGGGAACCGCACCACCAGACTGCAACCGCCGGTGTTTCCCAGAAAGTGGGGCCGGCACGAGAAAAGGCAGGAATAGAGATGGCTAAGAAAGTTGCAGGCCAGCTCAAGCTCCAGGTTGCCGCGGGTTCGGCCACGCCGTCGCCCCCGATCGGCCCGGCGCTTGGTCAGCGCGGCATCAACATCATGGAGTTCTGCAAGGCGTTCAACGCGCAGACCCAGGAACTGGAGAAGGGTTCGCCGATCCCGGTCGTCATCACCTACTACCAGGACAAGTCGTTCACCTTCGTCATGAAGACGCCGCCGGTGAGCTACTTCCTGAAGAAGGCCGCGAACCTGAAGTCGGGCTCGAAGGAGCCGGGCAAGGTCAAGGCCGGCACGATCAGCCGCGACAAGGTGCGCGCGATCGCCGAGCAGAAGATGAAGGACCTGAACGCAAACGACGTCGAAGCGGCCATGCGCATGGTCGAGGGCTCCGCCCGCTCGATGGGCCTGGAAGTGGTGGGCTGAGATCATGGCAAAGATTGCAAAGCGTATCGCCAAGACCCGCGAAGGCATCGATCCGAACAAGTCCTACGCGCTCACTGAAGCGCTGAAACTGCTCAAGGAGCGGTCTTCGGTCAAGTTCGACGAGACCATCGAAGTCGCGATGAATCTCGGCGTCGACCCGCGCCATGCCGACCAGATGGTCCGCGGCGTGGTCAACCTGCCGAACGGCACCGGCCGCTCGGTGCGCGTTGCCGTGTTCGCGCGCGGTGACAAGGCCGAGGAAGCCAAGGCCGCCGGTGCTGACATCGTCGGCGCCGAGGATCTGGTCGACATCGTCCAGAAGGGCACGATCGATTTCGATCGCTGCATCGCGACGCCGGACATGATGCCGCTCGTCGGCCGTCTGGGTAAGGTGCTCGGCCCGCGCGGCATGATGCCGAACCCGAAGGTAGGCACGGTGACCCCCGATGTCGCCGCGGCCGTCAAGGCCTCGAAGGGTGGCGCCGTCGAGTTCCGCGTCGAGAAGGCCGGCATCGTCCAGGCCGGCGTCGGCAAGGTCTCGTTCGACGTCAAGGCGCTGGAAGAGAATGTGCGTGCCTTCGCCGATGCGGTGAACAAGGCCAAGCCGTCCGGCGCCAAGGGCAACTACGTCAAAAAGGTGTCGGTCACCTCGACGATGGGCCCTGGCCTCAAGCTCGACATCGCGACGCTCGCCGCGTCCTGATACGAACCCTTCCGATCGGCCGCTAACCGGCTGATCCGCAAAGAATTCCGGGCCTCCGACTGGTTGGCGGCCCGGTACCGGAAGCCGAAAGGCTTCCGGACATCCTGTCCGAGATTGCAGGCGGCCCAACAGCCTTAATTCATGTGGGCCTGCATGAGACGGGTGAAGACCCGACAAAGGAGCCAAGGCTCCGATGAAAGGTTCGAACCGTGTTTGCCTTTTGTCTGCGCACCGTCGGCTTGCCGTCGGTGTGGCGAAAGGGGGCAGGATCCTCGAGCGTCGTTCGGGAGATCCGTTACTGGATGGCCCGGCCGGCAAAAAGGCAACCCGACGCCTGTCCTCTAAATGGGAATGTTCCCATCGATGGGGCAGGGGTCAACTGGAGATAGGCAGTGGACAGAGCGGAAAAACGCGAACTCGTCACGGGCCTGAATGATGCGTTTTCGAGCGCTGGTTCAGTCGTCGTGGCCCACTACGCCGGTATCACCGTCGCGCAAATGAACGACCTTCGGTCGAAAATGCGCGCCGCCGGTGGCACCGTCAAAGTCGCGAAGAACCGTCTCGCCAAAATCGCTCTTCAGGGCACGGACTCCGCATCGATCATCGACCTGTTCAAGGGACAGACGCTGATCGCCTATTCGGAGGATCCGATTGCGGCGCCGAAGGTCGCGTCCGATTTCGCCAAGGGAAATGACAAGCTCGTCATTCTCGGCGGCGCAATGGGCACCACCTCGCTCAACGCCGACGGTGTGAAGGCACTCGCTACACTTCCGTCGCTCGACGAGCTGCGCGCCAAGCTGGTTGGCATGATCGCCACGCCGGCAACCCGGATCGCCCAGATCGTCAATGCACCCGCGGCTTCGGTCGCGCGCGTCATCGGCGCTTACGCCCGGAAGGACGAGGCGGCATGAGGCCGTTCCTCGCTATCACAAACACACGTTCGAACCTTACGAAGGAATATGCAAATGGCTGATCTCGCAAAGATCGTAGACGACCTTTCGAAGCTGACCGTCCTCGAGGCGGCCGAGCTGTCGAAGCTCCTGGAAGAGAAGTGGGGCGTTTCGGCTGCCGCTCCGGTGGCGGTTGCCGCTGCTGGCGGCGCTGGTGCCGCTGCCGCTGCTCCGGCCGAAGAGAAGACGGAATTCGACGTCGTTCTCGCCGACGCCGGCGCCCAGAAGATCAACGTCATCAAGGAAGTCCGCGCCATCACCGGCCTTGGCCTCAAGGAAGCCAAGGACCTGGTCGAAGCGGCTCCGAAGCCGGTCAAGGAAGGCGTTTCCAAGGCCGACGCCGACAAGTTCAAGGCCCAGCTGGAAGCAGCCGGCGCCAAGGTTGAGCTGAAGTAAGCTTTGGCTGCGGCGGGCGGCCTCGCGCCGCCCGCCACTCCCTTGACGTCAAGGGAGCCACAGAGCGCGAGAAGCACGAGAACCTCTTTCCTGATGGCCGCGAACCGGCCTTCAGGAAACGGGTTTTCTCCCGTTTTAACCGGCTGCCGCCAGGCGGCGGGAAAAACAGATCAGGGGCTGCCGCCGAGGCGGCCCGGAATGCAAGGCGAGCCGCGGCGAGGTTCGTCCCGAGAATCGAGCTAAGGAGCGACGATGGCCCAGACCCAGACTTTCAATGGCCGCAGACGCGTACGCAAGTTCTTCGGAAAGATCCCGGAAGTTGCGGAGATGCCGAACCTGATCGAGGTTCAGAAGGCATCCTATGACCAGTTCCTGATGGTGGACGAGCCGAAGGGCGGCCGTCCCGACGAAGGACTGCAGGCCGTTTTCAAGTCGGTCTTCCCGATCTCCGATTTTTCCGGCTCCTCGATGCTGGAGTTCGTGAAGTACGAGTTCGAAGGACCGAAATTCGACGTTGACGAATGCCGTCAGCGCGACCTGACCTATGCCGCGCCGCTGAAGGTGACGCTGCGCCTCATCGTGTTCGATATCGATGAGGATACCGGCGCGAAGTCGATCAAGGACATCAAGGAACAGGACGTCTACATGGGCGACATGCCGCTCATGACGTCGAACGGCACCTTCATCGTCAACGGCACCGAGCGCGTCATCGTCTCGCAAATGCACCGCTCGCCGGGCGTTTTCTTCGACCACGACAAGGGCAAGTCGCACTCGTCGGGCAAGCTCTTGTTCGCCGCGCGCGTCATCCCCTATCGCGGCTCGTGGCTCGACATCGAGTTCGACAGCAAGGACGTCGTGCACGCCCGCATCGACCGCCGCCGCAAGATTCCGGTGACGTCGCTCTTGATGGCGCTCGGCATGGACGGCGAGGAGATCCTGTCGACCTTCTACAACAAGATCACCTACAAGCGCGCCGGCGACCACTGGCGCATTCCCTTCAACGTCGAGCGCTTCCGCGGCCTCAAGGCCGTCGGCGACTTGGTCGATGCCGATACCGGCGAGATCGTCGTCGAGGCCGGAAAGAAGATCACCGCGCGCCAGGCCCGCCAGCTCGGCGAAAAGGGTCTGAAGGCGATCAAGGCGACCGACGAGGACCTGCTCGGCAACTACCTCGCCGAGGATATCGTCAACTACGCCACCGGCGAGATCTTCCTCGAGGCCGGCGACGAGATCGACGACAAGACGCTGAAGGTGCTGCTCGGCACCGGCGAGGGCGAGATCCAGATCCTCGACATCGACCACGTCAATGTCGGCGCCTATATCCGCAACACGCTCGCCGTCGACAAGAACGAGAGCCGCCAGGACGCGCTGTTCGACATCTACCGTGTCATGCGCCCGGGCGAGCCGCCGACGCTCGAAACTGCCGAAGCCATGTTCAACTCGCTGTTCTTCGACAGCGAGCGCTATGACCTGTCGGCCGTCGGCCGCGTCAAGATGAACATGCGCCTCGAGCTCAAGGCAGAGGACACCGTGCGCGTGCTGCGCAAGGAAGACATCCTGGCCGTGGTCAAGACGCTGGTGGAACTGCGCGACGGCAAGGGCGAGATCGACGACATCGACAATCTCGGCAACCGCCGCGTGCGCTCGGTCGGCGAGCTGATGGAAAACCAGTACCGCGTCGGCCTGCTGCGCATGGAGCGCGCGATCAAGGAACGCATGTCCTCGATCGAGATCGACACGGTGATGCCGCAGGACCTGATCAACGCCAAGCCGGCGGCGGCCGCCGTGCGCGAGTTCTTCGGTTCCTCGCAGCTGTCGCAGTTCATGGACCAGACCAACCCGCTGTCGGAGATCACCCACAAGCGCCGCCTCTCGGCGCTTGGGCCGGGCGGTCTGACCCGCGAGCGCGCCGGCTTCGAGGTGCGCGACGTGCACCCGACGCACTACGGCCGCATCTGCCCGATCGAGACGCCGGAAGGCCCGAATATCGGTCTGATCAACTCGCTGGCGACCTTCGCGCGCGTCAACAAGTACGGCTTCATCGAGAGCCCGTACCGCAAGATCGTCAACGGCAAGCTGACCAACGAGGTCGTCTACCTGTCGGCCATGGAAGAAGCCAAGCACCATGTCGCGCAGGCCAATGCCGAGCTCGACAAGAATGGCGGCTTCGTCGATGAGTTCGTCATCTGCCGCAACGCCGGCGAAGTGATGATGGCGCCGCGCGAGAACGTCGACCTGATGGACGTGTCGCCGAAGCAGATGGTTTCGGTGGCGGCAGCGCTCATCCCGTTCCTCGAGAACGACGACGCCAACCGCGCGCTGATGGGCTCGAACATGCAGCGTCAGGCCGTGCCGCTGGTGCGCGCCGAGGCGCCGTTCGTCGGCACCGGCATGGAGCCGATCGTCGCCCGTGACTCCGGCGCCGCCATCGGCGCCCGCCGCGGCGGCATCGTCGACCAGGTCGACGCGACGCGTATCGTCATCCGCGCCACGGAAGATCTCGATCCCGGCAAGTCGGGCGTCGACATCTACCGGCTGATGAAGTTCCAGCGTTCGAACCAGAACACCTGCATCAACCAGCGTCCGCTGGTGCGCATGGGCGACCGCGTCAACAAGGGCGACATCATCGCCGACGGTCCGTCGACGGAGCTCGGCGATCTGGCGCTCGGCCGCAACGTGCTGGTCGCGTTCATGCCGTGGAACGGCTACAACTACGAGGACTCGATCCTCTTGTCGGAGCGCATCGTCGCCGACGACGTCTTCACCTCGATCCATATCGAGGAGTTCGAGGTCATGGCGCGCGATACCAAGCTCGGGCCGGAGGAAATCACGCGCGACATTCCGAACGTCTCGGAAGAAGCGCTGAAGAACCTCGACGAAGCCGGCATCGTCTACATCGGCGCCGAAGTGCAGCCGGGCGACATCCTGGTCGGCAAGATCACGCCGAAGGGTGAAAGCCCGATGACGCCGGAAGAGAAGCTTCTGCGCGCCATCTTCGGCGAAAAGGCCTCCGACGTGCGCGATACCTCCATGCGCATGCCTCCGGGCACCTTCGGCACGGTCGTCGAAGTGCGCGTCTTCAACCGCCACGGCGTGGAGAAGGACGAGCGCGCCATGGCGATCGAGCGCGAGGAGATCGAACGCCTGGCCAAGGACCGCGACGACGAGCAGGCGATCCTCGACCGCAACGTCTATTCGCGCCTGTCCGACATGCTGGTCGGCAAGGATGCGATTGCCGGACCGAAGGGCTTCAAGAAGGGCTCGAAGCTGGCGAAGGATACGCTGGACGACTATCCGCGCTCGCAGTGGTGGCAGTTCGCGGTGGAGAACGAAAAGCTCCAAAGCGAACTGGAAGCCCTGCGCGGCCAGTACGACGATTCCAAGAAGGCGCTGGAACAGCGCTTCATGGACAAGGTCGAGAAGGTGCAGCGCGGCGACGAAATGCCTCCGGGCGTCATGAAGATGGTCAAGGTCTTCGTGGCCGTGAAGCGCAAGATGCAGCCGGGCGACAAGATGGCCGGCCGGCACGGCAACAAGGGTGTCGTGTCGCGCATCGTTCCGGTCGAGGACATGCCTTTCCTCGAGGACGGCACGCATGCCGATATCGTGCTCAACCCGCTGGGTGTGCCGAGCCGCATGAACGTCGGCCAGATCCTGGAAACGCATCTGGGCTGGGCCTGCGCCGGCATGGGCAGGAAGATCGGCGAACTGATCGAGGCGTACAAGGCGGGCGGCGACATCAAGCCGCTGCGCAAGACGATCGAGAGCTTCATGCCGGCCAATGACCGCAACGAGCCGGTCCGCGAGTACGACGACGAAAGCATCATTCGCCTCGGCGAGCAGATGCGCCGCGGCGTCTCCATCGCGACCCCGGTGTTCGACGGCGCGCATGAGGGCGACATCAACATCATGCTGGAGCAGGCGGGCCTGCACACCAGCGGTCAGTCGCAGCTCTATGACGGACGCACCGGCGAGCCGTTCGATCGCAAGGTGACGATGGGCTATATCTATATGCTCAAGCTTCACCACCTGGTGGACGACAAGATCCACGCGCGTTCGATCGGCCCGTACTCGCTGGTCACCCAGCAGCCGCTGGGCGGCAAGGCGCAGTTCGGCGGCCAGCGCTTCGGCGAAATGGAGGTCTGGGCGCTCGAAGCGTACGGCGCCGCCTACACGCTGCAGGAGATGCTGACGGTGAAGTCGGACGACGTCGCCGGACGCACCAAGGTCTACGAAGCTATCGTCCGTGGCGACGACACGTTCGAGGCTGGCATTCCCGAGAGCTTCAACGTTCTCGTCAAGGAAATGCGGTCCCTCGGCCTCAATGTCGAGCTGGAGAACACCAAGCTCGACGACGCTCCGGTGCGGCTGCCCGATGCTGCCGAATAGGGGCGCAGCCGAATAAGGCAACGGCGCGCCGCGCTAGATCGCGGCGCGCCAATCAAATTCCTCGGCCGGTGGGCCGACCACTCAGCGGGCATTCGGCCCGCGTCAGATGCAAGGGGTTTTCGAGGACCCCGAAAAGGAGAACGGCATGAACCAAGAGGTCATGAATCTCTTCAATCCCCAGGCGCCGGCGCAGGTGTTCGATTCCATCCGGATTTCGCTCGCCAGCCCTGAGAAGATTCTGTCCTGGTCGTTCGGCGAGATCAAGAAGCCGGAGACCATCAACTACCGCACCTTCAAGCCGGAGCGTGACGGCCTGTTCTGCGCGCGCATTTTCGGACCGATCAAGGACTACGAGTGCCTGTGCGGCAAGTACAAGCGTATGAAGTACAAGGGCGTCATCTGCGAGAAGTGCGGCGTCGAAGTCACGCTGTCGCGGGTGCGGCGCGAGCGCATGGGCCATATCGAGCTCGCCGCGCCGGTCGCCCATATCTGGTTCCTGAAGTCGCTGCCGTCGCGCATCGGCACGCTGCTCGACATGACGCTGAAGGACATCGAGCGCGTCCTCTACTTCGAGAACTACATCGTCACCGAGCCCGGCCTCACCGCGCTGAAGGAGCACCAGCTGCTCAGCGAGGAAGAGTACATGCTGGCCGTCGATGAGTATGGCGAGGATTCGTTCACCGCCATGATCGGCGCCGAGGCCATTCACGACCTCCTGGCCGGCATGGACCTGGAGAAGATCGCCGGCGACCTGCGTTCGGAACTGGCTTCGACCACCTCCGAGCTGAAGCAGAAGAAGTATCTGAAGCGGCTCAAGGTCGTCGAGAACTTCATGGAGTCCGGCAACCGTCCGGAATGGATGATCATGAAGGTGGTGCCGGTGATCCCGCCGGACCTGCGCCCGCTCGTCCCGCTCGACGGCGGCCGTTTCGCCACGTCCGACCTCAACGACCTCTATCGCCGCGTCATCAACCGCAACAACCGCCTGAAGCGGCTGATCGAGCTGCGCGCGCCCGGCATCATCGTGCGCAATGAAAAGCGCATGCTGCAGGAAGCGGTCGACGCCCTGTTCGACAACGGCCGTCGCGGCCGCGTCATCACCGGCGCCAACAAGCGTCCGCTGAAGTCGCTGTCCGACATGCTGAAGGGCAAGCAGGGCCGGTTCCGCCAGAACCTGCTCGGCAAGCGCGTCGACTATTCCGGCCGCTCGGTCATCGTGACCGGTCCGGAGCTCAAGCTGCACCAGTGCGGCCTGCCGAAGAAGATGGCGCTCGAGCTGTTCAAGCCCTTCATCTACGCCCGCCTCGACGCCAAGGGTTTCTCCTCGACCGTCAAGCAGGCCAAGAAGCTGGTCGAGAAGGAGCGTCCGGAGGTCTGGGATATCCTGGACGAGGTCATCCGCGAGCACCCGGTGCTGTTGAACCGCGCGCCGACGCTGCACCGCCTCGGCATCCAGGCGTTCGAGCCGATCCTGATCGAAGGCAAGGCGATACAGCTGCATCCGCTGGTCTGCACGGCCTTCAACGCCGACTTCGACGGCGACCAGATGGCCGTCCACGTGCCGCTGTCGCTGGAAGCGCAGCTCGAAGCCCGCGTGCTGATGATGTCGACCAACAACATCCTGCACCCGGCTTCCGGCGCGCCGATCATCGTGCCGTCGCAGGACATGGTTCTCGGTCTCTACTATCTCTCGATCGTCAACCAGAACGAGCCGGGCGAGGGCATGGTGTTCGCCGACATGGGCGAGCTGCAGCATGCGCTCGAGACCAAGGCGGTGACGCTGCACGCCAAGATCAAGGGCCGCTTCCGCTCGGTCGACGCCGAAGGCAATGTCGTGTCGAAGATCTACGACACCACCCCTGGCCGCATGATCATCGGCGAGCTGCTGCCGAAGAACGTCAACGTGCCTTACGAGACCGCCAACCAGGAGATGACCAAGAAGAACATCTCCAAGATGATCGACACCGTCTACCGCCATTGCGGTCAGAAGGAGACGGTTATCTTCTGCGACCGCATCATGGCGCTCGGCTTCGCGCATGCCTGCCGTGCCGGCATTTCGTTCGGCAAGGACGACATGCTGATCCCGGACACCAAGATCAAGCTGGTGTCCGAGACCGAGGCTTTGGCCAAGGAATACGAGCAGCAGTACAATGACGGCCTGATCACCCAGGGCGAGAAGTACAACAAGGTCGTCGACGCCTGGGCCAAGTGCTCGGAAAAGGTCGCCGACGAGATGATGGCCCGCATCAAGGCCGTCGAGTTCGAGGACAACGGCCGTCAGAAGCCGATGAACTCGATCTACATGATGTCGCATTCGGGTGCGCGTGGTTCGCCCACCCAGATGCGTCAGCTCGCCGGCATGCGCGGCCTGATGGCCAAGCCGTCGGGTGAAATCATCGAGACGCCGATCATCTCGAACTTCAAGGAAGGCCTCACCGTGCTCGAGTACTTCAACTCGACCCACGGCGCCCGCAAGGGTCTGGCCGACACCGCTCTGAAGACGGCGAACTCGGGTTACCTCACCCGTCGTCTTGTCGACGTGGCGCAGGACTGCATCGTCAACTCGCTCGACTGCGGCACCGACAAGGGCCTCACCATGCAGCCGATCGTCGATGCCGGCCAGATCGTCGCCTCGATCGGCCAGCGTGTTCTCGGCCGCACGTCGCTCGACGACATCAACCATCCGGTGTCGGGCGAGGTTCTGGTCAAGGCCGGAACGCTGATGGACGAACGCGACGTCGAACAGATCGAAAAGGCCGGCGTCCAGTCGGTGCGCATCCGCTCGGCGCTGACCTGCGAGGTCAGGACCGGCGTCTGCGCGGTCTGCTACGGTCGCGACCTCGCCCGCGGCACGCCTGTCAACCAGGGCGAAGCCGTCGGCGTCATCGCGGCGCAGTCGATCGGCGAGCCGGGCACCCAGCTCACCATGCGTACCTTCCACATGGGCGGTACGGCGCAGGTGGTGGACTCCTCGTTCCTCGAAGCCTCGTATGAGGGCAAGGTCGAGATCCGCAACCGCAACGTGGTGCGCAACTCGGACGGCCAGCAGATGGTCATGGGCCGCAACATGGCGGTGCTGATCCTCGACGAGACCGGCAAGGAACGCGCCACGCACCGCGTCACGTATGGTTCGCGCATTTTCGTGGACGATGGCGACAAGGTGAAGCGCGGCCAGCGCATCGCCGAGTGGGATCCCTACACCCGCCCGATCCTCACCGAAATCGAGGGCAAGGTGCAGTTCGAGGATCTGGTCGACGGCATTTCCGTGCAGGAAACGGCCGACGAATCGACCGGCATCACCAAGCGCGAGGTCATCGACTGGCGCTCGACGCCGCGCGGCAACGACCTGAAGCCGGCGATCGTCGTGCATGACGCCAAGGGCAAGGTCGGCAAGCTGTCGAAGGGCGGCGATGCCCGCTTCCTGCTCTCGGTCGAGGCCATCCTCTCGGTCGAGCCGGGCGCGCATGTCCGTCCCGGCGACGTGCTGGCGCGTATCCCGATGGAAAGCGCCAAGACCAAGGACATCACCGGCGGTCTGCCGCGTGTTGCCGAGCTGTTCGAGGCACGTCGTCCGAAGGATCACGCCATCATCGCCGAGATCGACGGCACGGTCCGCTTCGGCCGCGACTACAAGAACAAGCGCCGCATCATCATCGAGCCGCATGACTCGACGCTCGAGCCGGTCGAATACCTGATCCCGAAGGGCAAGCCGTTCCATCTGCAGGACGGCGACGTCATCGAGAAGGGCGACTACATCCTCGACGGCAATCCGGCGCCGCACGACATCCTGGCGATCAAGGGCGTGGAGGCGCTTGCGTCCTACCTCGTCAACGAGATCCAGGAGGTCTACCGCCTGCAGGGCGTGTCGATCAACGACAAGCACATCGAGGTGATCGTTCGCCAGATGCTGCAGAAGGTCGAGATCACCACGCAGGGCGACTCGACCTACATTCCGGGCGACCACGTCGACGTGATCGAGCTGGAAGAGGTCAACGAGCGGCTGATCGAGGACGGCAAGAAGCCGGCCGAAGGCCAGCCGGTGCTGCTCGGCATCACCAAGGCCTCGCTGCAGACGCCGTCCTTCATCTCGGCCGCCTCCTTCCAGGAGACGACGAGGGTGCTGACCGAAGCGGCGGTTGCCGGCAAGACCGACATGCTGCAGGGCCTGAAGGAAAACGTCATCGTCGGCCGGCTGATCCCGGCCGGCACGGGCGGCACGATGAGCCAGATCCGGCGCATCGCCACCTCGCGCGACGAGCTGATCATCGACGAGCGTCGCAAGGCGTCTGGCGTCGAGGTCGCCGAGCCGATGCTGACCGACATGGTCACCGCCGCGCAGTAAGCGCGGGACGACAAGAGAAGAAGGAAAGGGGCCCGCGTGGCCCCTTTCGCGTTTTCAGAGCCACGAGGAACCATCATGAGCAAGAAGACCTGGACGGCCGTCGACGACTACATCGTTTCCTCGCTGTTCGCGGCGGATCCCGTGCTTGACGCAGTGCTCGCGGCCAATCGCGATCAGGGCCTGCCGGCGATCGACGTCTCGGCCGCGCAAGGCAAGCTGCTGTCGCTGCTGGTGCGCATCCGCGGCGCGAGAAGGGTGCTGGAAATCGGAACCCTTGGCGGCTACTCGACCATCTGGATGGCGCGGGGACTGCCCGCCGATGGAAAGGTCGTGACGCTGGAGCTCGATGCGCACCATGCCAGGGTCGCACGCTCGAATTTCGAGCGGGCAGGGGTGTCAGACCGGATCGATCTGCGCATCGGTCCGGCGCTTCAATCGCTCGCCGTGCTGAGTGGCGAAAACGCGGGTCTGTTCGATCTGGTCTTCATCGACGCTGACAAGCCGAACAATCCGAATTATCTCGACTGGGCCATGAAGCTGTCACGGCCTGGAACGGTCATCGTCTGCGACAACGTCATTCGTGACGGAGCGGTAGTGGACGAAGATGGCGGCGACGCCAATGTCGAAGGCGCACGCGCGGCGTTCTCGTTCATCGGCGGCGACAAGCGGCTCGACGGCACGGCCATCCAGACCGTCGGCGCCAAGGGCTATGACGGCTTTGCGATAGCGATCGTCGAGTGACATTACACCGTGAATGATGATGATCAGACCAACTTGGTCGTGCTCACTTTGTCATCGGCTGTTCATTTGACGACCGGCTTCCCCCAATCCGTCGCTGCTTCGCAGCGCCACCTTTCCCCCTCCGGAGGGAAAGGAAGGCGCGTTGGACGAGCGTCGGCGGCAATAGGCTCGCGCCCTTCCTCTCCCCCGTCGATCGGGGGAGAGGTGGCTCGGCGTAGCCGAGACGGAGGAGCGTGCATTCCAGCCAGGTCCGCGAGCCAATCGCATGCACAAATCAGTCCAAGAACGCCTCGACGACGTTGCGCTTCCCGAGCATGAAAGCGTCGGCGACATGTTGCAGGGGCGCCAGGTCGACGTCGGAGACGCCGGCGCGCACGATCTCGGCGAAGCGCCTGTAGAGCATCGGATATTCTGCTTCCGGCTCGTCATGGACGACTTTGCCATCGATGGCGAGCTTCGCGCTCCCGCCCGAAAGCACCATCTTGCCCTTGTCCGTCTCGGCCACGATGTCCCAGCTTTGCGGGCCGGTCTGCAGCCAGTCGAGCTCCATCGTCACCGGCACTCCGTTCGAGGTGCGGAAGGCGACATGCGCGGCAACGGGGGAGGCGCGATTCTCCGGAAAATCGAGAGCCGCCGAGGTGATGAACATCGCCGGCAGGATGTGTGTGGCGATTGACAGCGCATTGATACCCGGATCGAAGACGCCGAAGCCTCCCGGCGCCCAGATCCATTCCTGGTTCGGGTGCCAGCGGCGCACATCTTCCTTCCAGATGATGGCGGCGGAACTGATCCTGGCCGAGGCCAGGAATGCGCGCCCGGCCTCGACCGCCGGCGCATAGCGTGAGTGCCAGCTGGCGAAGAGAGAAACGCCATGCTTGCCGGCAATTCGCTTCAGGTCCTCGACCTCGCTGACGGTGGCGCCCGGCGGCTTTTCCAGGAAGACATGCTTGCCGGCTTCGAGCGCTGCGCGCGCGGCGTCATAGCGGAACTGCGGCGGCATGCAGAGCGAAACGGCCTCGAGGTCCGGCACGGCGTCGAGCATTGCCTCGATTGTCGGAAAGTTCGGGATGCCGTCGACCTTGCCGTGCCGGCTGGCGGCGGCGACGAGCTGGTAGTCGCTGTCCTTCGCCAGAGCCGGAAGATGCTGGTCGCGGACGATCTTCCCGACGCCGACGATGCCGAGCTTGATGGGACCTTTGTTCGAGGGCATGGGAACTCCGAGGATTTGGAAAGGTGGGTGTTTCTACGCAGGGAAGCGATGCGGGGCAAGCCGACGCCTGCGAGTCGTGGGCCCCTCCAAGCTCAACGCTGATTCAGATCGGCTCGTCGAACGTGATGATCGACACTTCGCCTTCGAGCGCGCCCTGGTAGGCCGACAGATGCGGCTCGTCGTCGGGCGCGCCGTCCATGTCGCCGATCTGATCGAGCTCGGCCTCGGCATAGCCTTCCGCGGCGAGCGAATCGAGCGCCTTGCGCACCGCCGAATCGTCGTCGGGCGCCACAAGCATCACATGGACGCCTTCCGGCTTGCCGCCTTTCTTCTTCCAGACACGGCCGGTGATGATGGTGACCGGGCGTTCCTCATTGTCGTTCACGGGCTGATTCCTCTCGGCAAAGGGCGGGCGAGGGCGTTTCTGCTGCTCATGCCGCCTTTTGGCATGAAGCATGGGCTGGCGACAGCCAAAAGCCGGTCACTTTCTTCTTCGCGCTTGCAAAAAGACGCAAGAAAATTACATGCGTTTTTCGCATGGCTGCCAAGCCCCGGTTCGCGCGCAATATTTGCCAGCGCGGGGTTGACGGTTCGAAGGGTTGCGAGTAGAAGCCGCCCAGTCAGAACCGATGTGAGGCTTTCCTTTTCGAGGCGACACGCCTTGGAGTTTGCCTCAAACAGGGTTCGTTTTACGAGCGAAAAGACATTTCCGGCGCGCATGAAGCGGTTTCCGCTTCCTCTGCTATTTGTTCGGGCAAGACCGCGAGGCGCGGTGTGTTGCCCGAATTTGCGTATGGAAACGACGCTTTGAGCGGCCCTGACCGGGCAAGACACGGAATTGAGAGACAAGAGGGTTTAATGCCTACCGTCAACCAGCTGATCCGCAAGCCGCGCCTGGCGCCGGTGAAGCGCAACAAGGTCCCGGCCATGCAGCAGAACCCGCAGAAGCGGGGCGTCTGCACGCGCGTCTACACCACGACGCCGAAGAAGCCGAACTCGGCGCTGCGCAAGGTGGCCAAGATCCGCCTGACCAATGGTTTCGAGGTGATCGGCTACATCCCGGGCGAAGGCCACAACCTGCAGGAACACTCCGTGGTCATGATCCGCGGCGGCCGCGTCAAGGACCTTCCGGGCGTGCGCTACCACATCATCCGCGGCGTGCTCGATACCCAGGGCGTCAAGAACCGCAAGCAGCGCCGTTCGAAATACGGTGCAAAGCGTCCGAAGTAAGGTTTTCCGGCTTCGGCGCTTTTTTTGACTGCGCCGGGCTATGAGAGATTGAGAGACAAAAGCCATGTCCCGTCGTCACAGTGCAGAAAAGCGTGAGATCAATCCGGACCCGAAGTTCGGCGACCTGATCGTCACCAAGTTCATGAACGCCGTCATGTATGACGGCAAGAAGTCGGTTGCCGAGACCATCGTCTACGGCGCGCTGGACCAGGTCCAGGCCAAGACCAAGCAGGAGCCGGTCACAGTCTTCCATCAGGCGCTCGACAATGTCGCGCCGCATGTGGAAGTGCGTTCGCGCCGTGTCGGCGGCGCCACCTACCAGGTTCCGGTCGACGTGCGCCCCGAGCGCCGCCAGGCGCTGGCCATCCGCTGGCTGATCACCGCGGCGCGCAACCGCAACGAGACCACCATGATCGACCGCCTCTCGGGCGAGCTGATGGACGCGGCCAACAACCGCGGCACGGCCGTCAAGAAGCGTGAAGACACCCACAAGATGGCGGAAGCCAACCGCGCCTTCGCGCACTACCGCTGGTAAAGCGCGAACGAGACTGAGAGGCACCTCCCATGGCCCGCGAATACAAAATCGAAGACTACCGCAATTTCGGTATCATGGCGCATATCGATGCCGGCAAGACGACGACGACCGAGCGCGTCCTGTACTACACGGGTAAGTCGCACAAGATCGGCGAAGTCCATGACGGCGCTGCCACCATGGACTGGATGGAGCAGGAGCAGGAACGCGGCATCACCATCACGTCGGCCGCGACCACGACCTTCTGGAAGGGTCGTGACGGCAAGATGCACCGCTTCAACATCATCGACACTCCCGGACACGTCGACTTCACCATCGAGGTCGAGCGTTCGCTGCGCGTGCTCGACGGCGCCATCGCGCTGCTCGACGCCAATGCCGGTGTCGAGCCGCAGACGGAGACCGTCTGGCGCCAGGCCGACAAGTACCACGTGCCGCGCATGATCTTCTGCAACAAGATGGACAAGATCGGCGCCGACTTCTACCGCTCGGAAGAAATGATCGGCTCGCGCCTCGGCGCGCAGGCCGTCGTCATGCAGCTGCCGATCGGCGCCGAGACCGAGTTCAAGGGCGTCGTCGACCTCGTCGAGATGAATGCGCTGGTCTGGCGCGACGAGACGCTGGGCGCGGCCTGGGACGTCGTCGAGATCCCGGCCGACCTCAAGGAGAAGGCCGAGCAGTATCGCGAGAAGATGATCGAGGCCGCCGTCGAAATGGACGAGACCGCGCTCGAGAATTATCTCGAAGGCAAGATGCCGTCGAATGACGAGATCCGCGCGCTGATCCGCAAAGGCACCATCGCGGTCAAGTTCTTCCCGATGTTCTGCGGCTCGGCCTTCAAGAACAAGGGCGTGCAGCCGCTGCTCGACGCCGTCGTCGAATACCTGCCGTCGCCGGCCGACGTTCCGGCCATCAAGGGCGTCGATGCCAAGACCGACGCCGAGATCGAGCGTCACGCGGACGACAGCGAGCCGCTGTCGATGCTGGCCTTCAAGATCATGAACGACCCGTTCGTCGGCTCGCTCACCTTCGCCCGCATCTATTCGGGCAAGCTGGCCAAGGGCGTCTCGCTCGACAACACCGTCAAGGGCAAGAAGGAGCGCATCGGCCGCATGCTGCAGATGCATGCGAATTCGCGCGCCGACATCGAAGAGGCCTTTGCCGGCGACATCGTCGCTCTGGCTGGCCTTAAGGACACCACCACCGGCGACACGCTCTGCGATCCGCTGCACCCGGTCATCCTCGAGCGCATGGAATTCCCTGATCCGGTCATCCAGATCGCCATCGAGCCGAAGACCAAGAACGACCAGGAGAAGATGGGCCTCGCGCTGCATCGCCTGGCTGCCGAGGATCCGTCCTTCCGCGTCAAGACCGACGAGGAAAGCGGCCAGACCATCATCGCTGGCATGGGCGAATTGCACCTCGACATCATCGTCGACCGCATGCGTCGCGAGTTCAAGGTCGAGGCCAATATCGGCGCGCCGCAGGTGGCCTATCGCGAGACGATCACCCGCACGCACGAGCAGGACTACACGCACAAGAAGCAGACCGGCGGTACCGGTCAGTTCGCCCGCGTCAAGATCCTGTTCGAGCCGGATGCCGAAGGCGGCGACTTCAAGTTCGAGTCGAAGATCGTCGGCGGCGCGGTGCCGAAGGAATACGTCCCCGGCGTCGAGAAGGGCATCAACAGCGTGTTGTCTTCCGGTCCGTTCGCCGGCTTCCCGATGATCGGCGTCAAGGCGACGCTCATCGACGGCGCCTTCCACGACGTCGACTCCTCGGTGCTGGCCTTCGAAATCGCTGGCCGCGCCTGTTTCCGTGAAGCGGCGCCGAAGCTCGGCGTGCAGCTGCTCGAGCCGATCATGAAGGTCGAGGTGGTGACGCCGGAAGACTACGTCGGCAACGTCATCGGCGATCTCAACGGCCGTCGTGGCCAGATCCAGGGTCAGGAGACCCGCGGTGTCGCCGTCGTCGTCAACGCGATGGTGCCGCTGGCCAACATGTTCAAGTACGTCGACAATCTGCGTTCGATGTCGCAGGGCCGCGCCCAGTACACGATGCAGTTCGACCACTACGAGCCGGTGCCGACCGCGGTCGCCCAGGAAGTTCAAAAGAAATACGCGTAACTCGAGCGGGTTGCACGACACCTTAATTCAAGCCCCGCACGGGCAAGCAGGAACGGAGACATCACATGGCAAAAGGTAAATTCGAGCGCACCAAGCCGCATGTGAACATTGGCACGATCGGCCACGTCGATCATGGCAAGACGTCGCTGACGGCGGCGATCACGAAGTATTTTGGCGAATACAAGCGCTATGACCAGATCGACGCGGCGCCGGAAGAGAAGGCGCGCGGCATCACGATTTCGACGGCGCACGTCGAATACGAGACGGCCAACCGCCACTATGCCCACGTCGACTGCCCCGGCCACGCCGACTATGTGAAGAACATGATCACCGGTGCCGCGCAGATGGACGGCGCGATCCTGGTCGTTTCGGCCGCCGACGGCCCGATGCCGCAGACGCGCGAGCACATCCTGCTCGCCCGCCAGGTCGGCGTGCCCTCGATCGTGGTGTTCCTGAACAAGGTCGACCATGTCGACGACGCCGAGCTGCTCGAGCTGGTCGAGCTCGAGGCTCGCGAGCTCTTGACCAAGAACGAGTTCCCCGGCGACGACATTCCGATCGTCAAGGGCTCGGCGCTTGCCGCGCTGGAAGATTCCAACAAGACCATCGGCGAGGACGCGATCCGCGAACTGATGGCGCAGGTCGACGCCTACATCCCGACGCCGGTGCGTCCGCTGGACAAGCCGTTCCTGATGCCGATCGAGGACGTGTTCTCGATCTCGGGCCGCGGCACGGTTGTGACCGGCCGCGTCGAGCGCGGCGTGGTCAAGGTCGGCGAGGAACTCGAGATCGTCGGCATCCGTCCGACGACCAAGACGACCTGCACGGGCGTCGAGATGTTCCGCAAGCTGCTCGACCAGGGCCAGGCCGGCGACAACATCGGCGCGCTGCTGCGCGGCGTCGACCGTGAAGGCGTCGAGCGCGGCCAGGTTCTGGCCAAGCCGGGTTCGGTGAAGCCGCACAAGAAGTTCGTGGCCGAAGCCTACATCCTGACCAAGGACGAGGGCGGCCGTCACACGCCGTTCTTCACCAACTACCGTCCGCAGTTCTACTTCCGCACCACCGACGTGACCGGCATCGTGACGCTGCCGGCCGGCACCGAGATGGTGATGCCTGGCGACAACATCACAGTCGACGTCGAGCTGATCGTGCCGATCGCCATGGAAGAGAAGCTGCGCTTCGCCATCCGTGAAGGCGGCCGCACCGTCGGTGCCGGCATCGTCGTCACCATCAAAGAATAATTGGACTTAAACCGATCTGTCGCGGGCGCGGAAGTTGCCCGCGCCGCGCCAGAACAAGGAAGTGACGCATGAACGGACAGAATATCCGCATCCGCCTTAAGGCGTTTGACCACCGGGTGCTCGACGCCTCGACCCGGGAGATCGTGTCGACGGCCAAGCGCACCGGCGCCAACGTCCGCGGCCCCATTCCGCTGCCGACGCGGATCGAAAAGTTCACGGTCAACCGGTCGCCGCACGTCGACAAGAAGAGCCGCGAGCAGTTCGAGATGCGCACGCACAAGCGTCTGCTCGACATCGTCGATCCGACCCCGCAGACGGTCGATGCTTTGATGAAGCTCGACCTCGCGGCCGGTGTGGACGTCGAGATCAAGCTCTAAGGGAATGAGAGCGCGGTAAGGGGCGATGCCCCTGGCCCGGAACTCTAAAGGAATTGAACCGATGCGTTCAGGTGTGATTGCAAAGAAGGTGGGAATGACCCGCATCTATAACGATGCCGGGGAACATGTTCCCGTCACCGTTCTCCAGATGGAGAACTGCCAGGTCGTGGCGCAGCGCACGCAGGAGAAGAACGGCTATACGGCCGTCCAGCTCGGCGTTGGCCTTGCCAAGGTGAAGAACACGTCGAAGGCGATGCGCGGCCATTTCGCCGCCGCGTCCGTCGAGCCGAAGGCGAAGCTCGCCGAATTCCGCGTCTCCGCCGACAACATGATCGACGTCGGCGCCGAGATCACCGTCGAGCACTTCGTCGCCGGCCAGAAGGTCGATGTGACGGGCACCTCGACCGGTAAGGGTTTCCAGGGCGTGATCAAGCGGCACAACATGGGTGGCGGCCGCGCCACGCACGGTAACTCGGTGTCGCACCGCACGCACGGCTCGACCGGCCAGCGCCAGGACCCCGGCAAGGTGTTCAAGGGCAAGAAGATGGCCGGCCACATGGGCGACGCCCGCGTCACCACGCAGAACGTCGAGGTCGTCTCGACCGACGCCGACCGCGGCCTGATCCTGATCCGCGGCGCCGTTCCCGGCGTCAAGGGCGCCTGGATCCTGGTTCGCGACGCGGCCAAAGTCGCGCTGCCGGCCAATGCGCCGAAGCCTGCCGCGATCCGCGCTGGCGCCGCCAAGAATGAAGCCCCGGCCACCGAGGGAGCGGAATAATGGACCTCAAGATCACAACGCTGGGCGGCAAGGACGCCGGCAAGGTGAAACTCTCCGAGGAGATTTTCGGCCTTGATCCGCGCGAGGACATCCTGCAGCGCGTCGTGCGCTGGCAGCTGGCCAAGAAGCAGCAGGGCACGCACAAGGCCAAGGGCCGCGCCGAGATCGCGCGCACCGGCGCCAAGATGTACAAGCAGAAGGGTACGGGCCGCGCCCGTCACCATTCAGCTCGCGCTCCGCAGTTCCGCGGCGGCGGCAAGGCGCACGGCCCGGTCGTGCGCAGCCACGAGCACGACCTGCCGAAGAAGGTACGCGCGCTCGGCCTCAAGCATGCTCTCTCGGCCAAGGCCAAGAGCGCGTCGATCATCATCGTCGACGAGCTGAAGCTGACCGAGGCCAAGACCAAGGCGCTGGTGGCGAATTTCGAGACGCTCGGCCTGACCAACGCCTTGCTGATCGGCGGCGCCGAGCTCGACCAGAACTTCAAGCTGGCGGCGACCAACATTCCGAACATCGACGTGCTGCCCATCCAGGGCATCAACGTCTACGACATTCTGCGCCGCGGCACGCTGGTCCTTTCCAAGGCCGCCGTCGAGGCTCTCGAGGAGCGCTTCAAATGACCGACCTTCGTCACTACGACGTGATCGTCTCGCCGGCGATCACCGAAAAGTCGACCATGGCTTCCGAGCAGAACCAGGTCGTCTTCAACGTCGCCAAGAAGGCGTCGAAGCCGGAAATCAAGGCCGCCGTCGAAGCCCTCTTCGGTGTCAAGGTTACGGCCGTGAACACGCTTGTCCGCAAGGGCAAGATCAAGCGCTTCCGCGGCACGATCGGCCGCCAGGGCGACGTCAAGAAGGCGGTTGTGACGCTGGCCGACGGCCAGTCGATCGACGTCGCGACGGGTCTCTGAGCTAGGCCGCGAGGACAGGACAATGGCACTCAAGAAATTCAACCCGGTAACGCCGAGCACCCGCCAGCTGGTCATCGTCGACCGCTCGGGGCTCTACAAGGGCAAGCCCGTCAAGGGCCTGACCGAAGGCCTGACCAAGTCGGGCGGCCGAAATAACTACGGCCGCATCACGGCCCGCTTCATCGGCGGGGGTCACAAGCGTTCGTACCGCATCATCGACTTCAAGCGGCGCAAGTTCGACGTCGTCGGCACGGTCGAGCGGATCGAGTACGATCCGAACCGCACCGCCTTCATCGCGCTGATCAAGTATGACGATGGCGAGCTGTCCTACATCATCGCCCCGCAGCGCCTTGCTGCCGGCGACAAGATCGTGGCAGGCGAAGCCGTCGACGTGAAGCCGGGCAATGCGATGCCGCTGGCCTCGATGCCGGTCGGCACGATCGTCCACAACATCGAGCTGAAGCCGGGCAAGGGCGGCCAGGTCGCCCGTTCGGCTGGCGGTTACGCCCAGCTCGTCGGCCGCGACCAGGGCATGGCGATCCTGCGCCTCAACTCGGGCGAGCAGCGCGTCGTGCACGGCTCCTGCATGGCGACCGTCGGCGCGGTGTCGAACCCCGACCACGGCAACATCAACGACGGCAAGGCCGGCCGCACGGTGTGGCGCGGCAAGCGCCCGCACAATCGCGGCGTGGCCATGAACCCGGTCGATCACCCGCACGGCGGCGGCGAAGGCCGCACCTCGGGTGGCCGTCATCCGGTTTCGCCCTGGGGCAAGCCGACCAAGGGCAAGAAGACGCGGTCCAACAAGGCGACCGACAAGTTCATCGTGCGCTCGCGCCATCAGCGCAAGAGCTAAGAAGAGGTAACGCCAAGTGACTCGTTCGATTTGGAAAGGCCCCTTCATCGACGGCTACCTTCTCAAGAAGGTGGACAAGGTTCGTGAAGGCGGTCGCAATGAGGTGATCAAGATGTGGAGCCGCCGCTCCACCATCCTGCCGCAGTTCGTCGGCCTCACCTTCGGTGTCTACAACGGCCAGAAGCATGTTCCCGTCTCCGTGAACGAGGACATGGTCGGTCACAAGTTCGGTGAATTCGCTCCGACCCGGACCTATTACGGTCATGGCGCGGATAAGAAGGCGAAGAGGAAATAATCATGGGCAAGGCCAAAGCTCCGCGCAGGCTTGCTGACAACGAAGCGCGCGCCGTTCTGCGCACGATCCGTATCAGCCCGCAGAAGCTGAACCTGGTTGCCGCGCTGATCCGCGGCAAGAAGGTCGCGACAGCGCTTTCCGACCTCGAATTCTCGGCCAAGCGGATTTCCGGCACGGTCAAGAAGACGCTGGAATCGGCGATCGCCAACGCGGAAAACAACCACGACCTCGACGTCGACGCGCTGATCGTGGCGGAAGCCTATGTCGGCAAGTCGATCGTCATGAAGCGGTTCCACGCTCGTGGCCGTGGTCGCGCCAGCCGTATCGAAAAGCCGTTCTCGCACCTCACGATCGTCGTTCGTGAAGTCGAGGAAAAAGGGGAGGCCGCATAATGGGCCAGAAAGTCAATCCGATCGGGCTGCGTCTCGGCATCAACCGCACCTGGGATTCGCGCTGGTTCGCGAACACCGGCGAGTACGGCCAGCTGCTGCATGAGGATATCAAGATCCGCAAGTATCTTGAGAAGGAACTCAAGCAGGCCGCGATCTCCAAGGTCGTGATCGAGCGTCCGCACAAGAAGTGCCGCGTCACCATCCATGCGGCGCGTCCGGGCCTGATCATCGGCAAGAAGGGCGCCGACATCGAGAAGCTTCGCAAGAAGCTGATGGAGATGACGAAGTCCGAGACGCACCTCAACATAGTCGAGGTGCGCAAGCCGGAGATCGACGCCACGCTGGTCGCGCAGTCGATCGCGCAGCAGCTCGAGCGCCGCATCGCGTTCCGCCGCGCCATGAAGCGCGCCGTGCAGTCGGCGATGCGTCTCGGCGCCGAGGGCATCCGCATCAACTGCTCGGGCCGTCTGGGCGGCGCCGAAATCGCCCGCATGGAATGGTACCGCGAAGGCCGCGTGCCGCTGCATACGCTGCGCGCCGATGTCGACTACGGCACGGCCGAGGCGAACACCGCCTACGGTATCTGCGGCGTCAAGGTCTGGGTGTTCAAGGGCGAGATCCTCGAGCACGACCCGATGGCTTCGGAACGCCGCGCGACCGAGGGCGATCATGCGCATGGCGGTGCCGCCGGTGGCGAGCGCGAACGCGGCCGCCGTCGCGAAAACGCCTGAGACATTTGAGAATTTGGAGTTAGAACGATGCTGCAGCCAAAGCGCACAAAGTTCCGCAAGCAGTTCAAGGGCCGTATCCACGGTACCGCCAAGGGCGGCACCAACCTGGATTTCGGCGGTTTCGGGCTGAAGGCGCTTGAGCCGAACCGCGTCACCGCGCGCGAGATCGAGGCGGCCCGCCGCGCGATCACCCGCGAGATGAAGCGCGCCGGCCGCGTCTGGATCCGGGTGTTCCCGGATCTGCCGGTCACCTCGAAGCCGACCGAAGTGCGCATGGGTAAGGGCAAGGGCGCCGTCGACTATTGGGCGGCGCGCGTCAAGCCTGGCCGCATCATGTTCGAGATCGACGGCGTCAGCGAAGAGACGGCGCGCGAGGCGCTGCGTCTCGGCGCTGCCAAGCTCTCGGTCAGGACGCGCTTCGTACAGCGCATCGCAGAATAAGGACGGGCCGATCATGAAAGCCGAAGACATCCGGACCAAGACCCAGGACCAGCTGACCGACGACCTGGCCAGCCTGAAGAAGGAGCAGTTCAACCTGCGCTTCCAGAAGGCCACCGGTCAGCTCGAGAAGACCGCACGCGTGAAGCAGGTCCGCAGGGACATCGCGCGCATCAAGACCATCGCCGCGGAAAAGTCCGCGGCCAAGAAGGCTTAAGGACGAAAACCATGCCAAAGCGCATTCTGCAGGGCACCGTCGTCAGCGACAAGAACGAGAAGACGGTTGTCGTCAAGGTCGAACGGCGCTTCACGCATCCCGTGATGAAGAAGACCGTGCGCATGACCAAGAAGTACAAGGCGCACGACGAGAACAACGCCCACAAGGTCGGCGACCAGGTGTTCATCCAGGAATCGAAGCCGATTTCGAAGGATAAGCGCTGGATCGTCGTGTCTTCGGACCAGGCGTAAACAAACGAATTTTGGACAGACCGGGGAGGGGCTTCGAGCCCGTCCCGTTAGAAAAGAAGAAGGCGGCCAGTCATGATTCAGATGCAAACAAACCTCGACGTCGCGGATAATTCCGGCGCCCGTCGTGTCATGTGCATCAAGGTGCTGGGCGGCTCGAAGCGGAAATACGCTTCCGTCGGCGACATCATCGTGGTGTCGATCAAGGAAGCCATTCCGCGCGGCCGCGTGAAGAAGGGCGATGTGATGAAGGCGGTCGTGGTTCGCACGGCCAAGGACATCCGTCGCCCGGACGGCAGCGTGATCCGTTTCGACAAGAACGCGGCCGTTCTCGTCGACAACAAGAAAGAGCCGATCGGCACGCGTATCTTCGGACCGGTTCCGCGCGAACTCCGCGCCAAGAACCACATGAAGATCATCTCGCTCGCGCCAGAAGTGCTGTAAGGAGCCGGACCAATGCAGAAGATTAGAAAAGGCGACAAGGTCGTCGTGCTGGCCGGCAAGGACAAGGGCCGTTCGGGCGAAGTCCTCTCGGTGCAGCCGAAGGACGACACCGCGCTGGTGCGTGGCGTCAACATGATCCGTCGTCACCAGAAGCAGTCCCAGTCCCAAGAGGGCGGGATCATCACCAAGGAAGCGCCGATCAACCTGTCGAACATCGCGCTGGCCGACCCCAAGGATGGCAAGCCGACCCGCGTCGGTTTCATCTTCCAGAAGGACGGCAAGAAAGTGCGCGTCGCCAAGCGCTCGGGAGAAGTCATCAATGGCTAAGGCTGAAACCAAGCAGGCGACTGCCAAGAACGAGCCGCGCCTCAAGAAGGTCTACAACGAGACCATCCGCAAGGCGCTGCAGGAGCAGTTCGGCTACGACAACGACATGCAGGTTCCGCGCCTCGACAAGATCGTGCTGAACATGGGCGTTGGCGAGGCGACCGGCGATTCGAAGAAGCCTTCGGTCGCCGCCGAAGACCTGGCGCTGATCGCCGGCCAGAAGGCCGTCGTCACCCGCGCCCGCAACTCGATCGCCGGCTTCAAGGTGCGCGAGAACATGCCGATCGGCGCCAAGGTCACGCTGCGCAAGGAACGCATGTACGAGTTCCTCGACCGCCTCGTGAACATCGCGCTGCCGCGCGTCCGCGACTTCCGCGGGCTGAACCCGAAGAGCTTTGACGGCCGTGGCAACTACGCCATGGGCATCAAGGAACACATCGTGTTCCCGGAGATCAACTACGACAAGGTTGATCAGGTCTGGGGCATGGACGTCATCGTTTGTACGACGGCGAAGACGGACGACGAAGCCAGGGCTCTGCTCAAGGCTTTCAACTTCCCCTTCCGCCAGTAACGGCAGCGAAAAAGGAAAAATCTGAAATGGCAAAGACCAGCTCAGTCGAGAAGAACAACAGGCGCCGGAAGCTTGCGGACCAGTATGCCGCCAAGCGTAACGCGCTGAAGGCCATCGTCATGGATCAGTCCAAGCCGATGGAAGAGCGTTTCCGCGCCCAGTTGAAGCTGTCGGCACTGCCGCGCAACTCGGCCAAGATCCGCATCCGCAACCGCTGCGAAGTCACGGGGCGTCCGCGCGCCTACTATCGCAAGCTCAAGGTTTCGCGTATCGCGCTTCGCGATCTTGGCAACAACGGCCAGATCCCGGGCCTGGTCAAGTCGAGCTGGTAAGGAGGACATTGAGATGTCATTGAGCGATCCTCTCGGCGATATGCTGACCCGCATCCGCAACGCCTATGGCCGCAAGAAGTCGAGCGTCTCGACTCCGGCCTCGCGTCTGCGCACCCGCGTCCTCGACGTGCTGAAGGCTGAAGGCTATATCCGCGACTACAGCCAGACCGACTTCGAGAACGGCAAGTCCGAAATCGAAATCGAGCTGAAGTATTTCGACGGCGCGCCGGTCGTGCGCGAAATCGCCCGCGTCTCGAAGCCGGGCCGCCGCGTCTATGTCTCGGCCAAGTCGATCCCGCAGGTCGCCAACGGCCTCGGCATCGCCATCCTTTCGACGCCGAAGGGCGTGATGGCCGACCACGAAGCGCGCGAGCAGAATGTCGGCGGTGAAATCCTCTGCCAGATCTTCTGATCCGGCGCGTGAGATCGAAAGCGGTATCCGGTTTTCGGGAACGCTCGAAAACTGGAACCTGAACCAAGAGAAGTGACGAGGACAACAAAATGTCTCGTATTGGAAAGAAACCCGTTTCGCTGCCGCAGGGCGTGACCGCGACCGTCAACGGCCAGACCGTGACGGCGAAGGGCCCCAAGGGCGAGCTGAAGTTCGTGGTCAATGACGAAGTGCTGGTCAAGCTGGAAGGCACCGAGATCGCCGTTCAGCCGCGCGACCAGACCAAGACCGCCCGCGCCAAGTGGGGCATGTCGCGCACGCAGATCGTCAACATCCTTCAGGGTGTCAAGGACGGCTTCGAGAAGCGGCTCGAGATCACCGGCGTCGGCTATCGCGCCGCCATGCAGGGCAAGAACCTGCAGCTGGCGCTCGGCTTCAGCCATGACGTGATCTACGAGACCCCGCAGGGCATCACGATCACGGTGCCGAAGCCGACGGAAATCACGGTCACCGGCATCGACAAGCAGCAGGTCGGCCAGGTTGCCGCCGAGATCCGCGAGTATCGCGGCCCCGAGCCCTACAAGGGCAAGGGCGTGCGCTACGCCGGCGAGAAGATCGTCCGCAAGGAAGGCAAGAAGAAGTAAGACTGCAACGCCGCGGGGAGCGGCCGCGGGAGGCTTGGCCTACCGCACAGGGTTGCCCCCGGCTACTGAAGGCAAGGAACTGACATTATGGCTAGCCCGAAAGAAACCACCCAACGCCGTGCGCAGCGCGTGCGCCGTCAGCTCAAGAAGGTCGCCGGCGAGCGTCCGCGGCTGTCGGTCCACCGCACCTCGAAGAACATCTACGTCCAGGTCATCGACGATGCCCAGGGCCGCACCCTGGCCGCCGCCTCGACGCTGGAGAAGGACCTCAAGGGTTCGCTCAAGACGGGCGCCGACACCGCTGCCGCTGCCGCGGTCGGCAAGCTGATCGCCGAGCGCGCTTCGAAGGCCGGCGTCAAGGAAGTCGTCTTCGATCGCGGCCCGTACATCTATCACGGCCGCGTCAAGGCGCTGGCCGACGCTGCCCGCGAAGGTGGCCTGAGCTTCTAAGCTTGGTCCCGAAAAGTTGCAGACTTTTCGGATAGGATCATGCAAGGAAGAAAATGATTTTTCACCGCCGGCGACCCAAAAGTGGCGCCGGCATTTCAGCAACCCGTGCTTCCGGAAAAGAACAAGGAACAGGATATGGCACAGGAACGTAGGGAAGGCGGCCGCGGCCGCGAGCGTGATCGCGAAGAGCGCGATGACGGCATGGTGGACAAGCTCGTCCACATCAACCGCGTCGCCAAGGTGGTTAAGGGCGGCCGGCGTTTCGGCTTCGCCGCTCTCGTCGTCGTCGGCGACCAGAAGGGCCGCGTCGGCTTCGGCCACGGCAAGGCGCGCGAAGTGCCGGAAGCGATCCGCAAGGCGACCGAGTCGGCCAAGCGCGACATGATCTTCGTGCCGCTGCGCTCGGGCCGCACGCTGCATCACGACGTCGAGGGCCGCTGGGGCGCCGGACGCGTTCTGCTGCGCGCCGCCAAGCAGGGTACTGGCATCATCGCCGGCGGCCCGATGCGCGCCGTCTTCGAGACGCTCGGCATGCATGACGTGGTCGCCAAGTCGATGGGTTCGTCGAACCCGTACAACATGGTTCGCGCCACCTTCGACGCGCTGAAGAGCCAGATGCATCCGAAGGATGTGGCTGCAGCGCGCGGCATCAAGTACTCGACCCTTCAGGCCCGCCGCGGCAATGCCGTTGCGGCTGAAGAATAGTCGACGCTGACCAGGGATCCAGACCATGGCCAAGAAAGCTACCAAGACCATCACCGTCGAGCAGATCGGCTCGCCGATCCGCCGGCCGAAGGAGCAGCGCGCTACGCTGGTCGGCCTCGGCCTCAACAAGATGCACAAGCAGCGCACGCTGGAAGACACGCCCTCCGTGCGCGGCATGATCGCTGCCGTCCAGCATCTCGTCCGCGTCGTGGACGAGGGCTGAGCACAAGCGCAGGAGAACGAAGATGAAACTCAACGATCTGCGTGACAAGGACGGCGCCACGCACTCCAAGAAGCGCCTGGGCCGCGGTATCGGCTCCGGCTCGGGCAAGACCGCCGGTCGCGGCGTCAAGGGCCAGAAGGCGCGCTCCGGTGTCGCCATCAACGGCTTCGAGGGTGGCCAGATGCCGCTCTACCGGCGCCTGCCGAAGCGCGGCTTCAACAACCTGTTCGGCAAGAGCTTCACGGTCGTGTCGCTGGCCCGCATCCAGGCTGCGGTCGACGCCAAGAAGCTCGACGCCAAGGCAACGGTGACGGCCGAAGCGCTGGTCGCGGCCGGCGTCATCCGCCGCGTCAAGGACGGCGTGCGCGTGCTCTCGGACGGCGAGCTCAAGGCGAAGCTTGCCTTCGACGTGGCGGGCGCCTCCAAGGCCGCCATCGAGAAGATCGAGAAGGCCGGCGGTTCGGTGAAGGTGCCGGAAAAGGCCGCCGCCGAGTAACGGCGATTTGAAGCGCGGTCGGCAAGAGCGGACCTCGTTTTTGCTCCCGATCGCGCTTTGATCTGATCAATATGGCGGCCGCGTCAACGCGGCCGCTTGCATGTTTACGGTCCGGAGCTTATCTCGTGAGCTTCGGTGACACGCGCCGCCTGAGCTGCGGGCATCGAGCGTGACATAGCAATCAAAGAAGTAGAGCATGATGTTGTCCGAAAACCGCTCCACACTTTTCGGCATCATGCTCTAGCGGAGAATCAGGCATGGCTTCGGCTGCTGAACAACTAGCCTCGAATCTGAATTTTTCGGCCTTCGCCAAGGCCGAGGACCTGAAGAAACGCATCTGGTTCACCATCGGCGCGCTGCTCGTCTATCGGCTCGGCACCTATATCCCGCTGCCCGGCATCAATCCGGACGCTTTCGCCCAGGCCTTCTCCTCGCAGAGCAAGGGCGTGCTCGGCATGTTCAACATGTTCGCCGGCGGCGCCGTGCAGCGCATGGCGATCTTCGCGCTGGGCATCATGCCCTACATCTCCGCCTCCATCATCATGCAGCTGATGACCTCGGTCATCCCATCGCTGGAAGCGCTGAAGAAGGAAGGCGAGCAGGGCCGCAAGATCATCAACCAGTACACGCGCTACGGCACCGTGCTTTTGGCGCTGGTGCAGGCCTATGGCATCTCCGTCGGGCTGGAAGGCGGCAACGGCATCGTCAACGATCCCGGCATGTTCTTCCGCATCTCGACTGTGGTGACGCTGGTCGGCGGCACCATGTTCCTGATGTGGCTCGGCGAGCAGATCACCGCGCGCGGCATCGGCAACGGCATTTCGCTGATCATCTTCTCCGGCATCGTCGCCGGCCTGCCGCGCGCCATCTCCGGCACGCTGGAACTCGGCCGCACCGGCGCGCTGTCGACCGGCCTGATCCTGGCGATCATCGTTTTGGCCATCGTCGTCATTGCGCTCATCGTGTTCTTCGAGCGCGCGCAGCGCCGCCTGCTGATCCAGTACCCGAAGCGCCAGGTCGGCAACCGCATGTTCCAGGGCGATACCTCGCACCTGCCGCTGAAGCTCAACACGTCGGGCGTCATCCCGCCGATCTTCGCGTCGTCGCTGTTGCTCCTGCCGGCAACAGTCGCCGGCTTCTCGCAGACGACCAACATGCCCGCCTGGGCGAGCACGATCCTTGCCTCGCTCGGCCACGGCCAACCGCTCTACATGGCGTTCTACGCGGCGATGATCGTGTTCTTCGCCTTCTTCTACACGGCGATCGTCTTCAACCCCAAGGACACCGCCGACCAGCTCAAGAAGCATTCCGGCTTCATTCCGGGCTACCGCCCGGGCGAGCGCACCGCCGATTACATCGACTATGTTCTCACGCGCATCACCGTCATCGGCGCCATCTACCTGGTGCTGGTGTGCCTGCTGCCCGAATTCCTGATTTCAGCGACTGGCGTACCATTCTACCTTGGTGGCACATCGCTTCTGATCGTGGTCAGTGTAACGCTCGATACGGTGGCGCAGATCCAGGGTCACCTGATCGCGCACCAGTATGAGGGCCTGATCAAGAAGTCGAAGTTGCGCGGGGGGAAGAGGACCAGATGAGGCTGATATTGCTTGGACCGCCGGGGGCGGGCAAGGGGACGCAAGCGCAAAGACTGGTAGAGAAATACCGCATACCGCAGCTCTCGACCGGCGACATGCTGCGTGCGGCCGTACAGGCCGGCACGGAAGTGGGCAAGCGGGCCAAGGCGGTGATGGATGCCGGCGAACTGGTGTCGGACGCCATCGTCAACGCGATCGTGGCCGAGCGCATCGATCAGGCCGACTGCGCAAATGGCTTCATCCTCGACGGTTACCCGCGCACGCTGGTTCAGGCCGATGCGGTTGAATCGATGCTCGCCGACCGTGGCCTCCATCTCGATGCCGTCATCGAACTCGTGGTCGACGACAAGGCGCTGGTTGGACGAATCGTCAAGCGCGCCGAGGATGCCAAGGCCGCCGGCCAGCCGGTGCGCAAGGACGACAATCCGGCTGTGTTCGAGGAGCGCCTGCGGGAGTACTACAAGAAGACCGCGCCGCTGATCGGCTACTATTACGCCAAGGGCAGGCTGAAGAGCGTCGACGGCATGGCCGACATAGACGCGGTGACGCGCGAGATCGAAACGGTGCTCAAATCCGTCACCCAGGCGGCGGCATAGAGAAAACAGACGATTGCGCTTGACTGTAGCGGTCCGCTGGGGTATGGCGGCCCGTCTTCCATCAGGCATAGGCTTTGCTTGTCCGCAAGGGCAAGGCAGCCGCTTTGAACTGGAAACTCCCGCAAGGGCCGGCCTCCACCGGACGCGGGGCAACTTGAAGCGCCGGCGTGTCCGGCCCATATGGAGATGAGAGAAGATGGCTCGTATAGCCGGCGTCAACATTCCGACCAACAAGCGCGTCGTCATTGCGCTTCAGTACATTCACGGCATTGGCAAGAAGTTCGCCCAGGAGATCGTCGACAAGGTCGGCATCCCGGCCGAGCGCCGCGTCAACCAGCTGACCGACGCGGAAGTGCTGCAGATCCGCGAGACGATCGACCGCGACTACCAGGTCGAAGGCGACCTGCGCCGCGAAGTGTCGATGAATATCAAGCGGCTCATGGATCTCGGCTGCTATCGCGGCCTGCGTCACCGCCGCTCGCTGCCGGTCCGCGGCCAGCGCACGCATACCAATGCGCGCACCCGCAAGGGCCCGGCGAAGTCGATCGCCGGCAAGAAGAAGTAATTAGGGGAATAAGGGAGTAGGGGAGTAAGGCGGTAGGGAATAGTCCGAAAATCGGATCATTTGTTTCCCTACTCCCTTACTTCCCTATTCCCCTACTCCCTTACCAAGGTGGAGCCGCTGGCATTACGGCGGTGTAGAGATCAACTGAAAGGACTACCATGGCCAAGGAAGCCGCTCGTGTTCGCCGTCGCGAACGCAAGAATATCTCGTCGGGCGTTGCCCACGTCAATTCGACCTTCAACAACACGATGATCACCATCACCGACGCGCAGGGCAATTCGATCGCCTGGTCGTCGGCCGGCGCCCAGGGCTTCAAGGGTTCGCGCAAGTCGACCCCGTTCGCCGCCCAGATGGCCGCCGAGGACGTCGCCAAGAAGGCGCAGGAACACGGCATGCGCATGCTCGAGGTCGAGGTCTGCGGGCCCGGCTCGGGTCGTGAATCGGCGCTGCGCGCGCTGCAGGCCGCCGGCTTCACCATCACCTCGATCCGTGACGTGACGCCGATCCCGCACAATGGCTGCCGCCCGCGCAAGAAGCGCCGCGTCTAAGGAACTATCGAACGCCGCGCGAACGCCAAAAAGCGTTCCTCCGCGGCATTCCAGGTCGCCCGCCACGATTGGATGGTGGCGGGGCAACGGAAGGAAAGCATCATGATCCAGAAAAACTGGCAGGAACTGATCAAGCCGAACAAGATCGAGTTCTCGTCGAAGAAGAAGACGCTGACCACGCTGGTCGCCGAGCCGCTCGAGCGCGGCTTCGGCCTCACGCTGGGCAACGCGCTGCGGCGCGTGCTTCTGTCTTCGCTGCGCGGCGCGGCCGTCACCGCGGTGCAGATCGACGGCGTCCTGCATGAATTCTCGTCCATCGCCGGCGTGCGCGAGGACGTGACCGATATCGTGCTCAACATCAAGGAAATCGCCATCCGTATGGAAGGCGACGGCCCGAAGCGCATGGTCGTTCGCAAGCAGGGCCCGGGCGCCGTGCTGGCCGGCGACATCCAGACGGTCGGCGACGTCGAGATCCTCAACCCCGACCACGTCATCTGCACGCTGGACGAGGGCGCCGAGATCCGCATGGAGTTCACCGTCGACACCGGCAAGGGCTATGTGCCGGCCGAGCGCAACCGCGCCGAGGACGCGCCGATCGGCCTGATCCCGGTCGACAGCCTCTACTCGCCGGTCAAGAAGGTCTCCTACAAGGTCGAGAACACCCGCGAGGGCCAGGTCCTCGACTATGACAAGCTGACCATGACCATCGAGACCGACGGCTCGATCTCGGGCGAGGACGCGGTGGCTTTTGCCGCTCGCATCCTGCAGGACCAGCTCGGCCTGTTCGTCAACTTCGACGAGCCGCAGAAGGAAGTCGCCGCCGAAGCCGTCACCGAGCTTGCCTTCAACCCGGCGCTGCTCAAGAAGGTCGACGAGCTGGAGCTCTCGGTGCGTTCCGCCAACTGCCTGAAGAACGACAACATCGTCTATATCGGCGACCTGATCCAGAAGACCGAAGCCGAGATGCTGCGCACCCCGAACTTCGGCCGCAAGTCGCTGAACGAGATCAAGGAAGTCTTGGCGGCGATGGGCCTGCACCTCGGCATGGAAGTGCCGGACTGGCCGCCGGAAAACATCGAAGACCTCGCAAAGCGTTACGAAGACCAATATTGAGCATGAATTCCAAGGATCGGCGGCGTGAGCCGCCAGATCCGACGGTCATGCGGAAAACCATCAGAGGCCGTGGCCTCTTGAACAACTGAAGAAGGAAAAGAGCCATGCGCCACGGTTTCAAAGGCCGTCGTTTCGCCCGCAGTGTAAGCCACCGCAAGTCGATGTTCGCCAACCTCGCAGTCTCGCTGCTCGAGCACGAGCAGATCGTCACCACTCTGCCGAAGGCTAAGGACCTGCGTCCGATCGTCGAGAAGCTGGTGACGCTCGGCAAGCGCGGCGATCTGCATGCGCGCCGTCAGGTGATCGCCCAGATCGGCAATGAGGGCGTCGTCAAGCGCCTGTTCGAGACGATCGCGCCGCGCTACGCCTCCCGCAACGGCGGCTACCTGCGCATCATGAAGGCGGGCTTCCGTCACGGCGACAATGCCGCGATGGCGGTCATCGAGTTCGTCGACCGCGACACCTCGGCCAAGGGCGCCGGCGACCGCGCCCGCATCGAAGCCGAAGGTACCGAAGAGGAAGTCGCGGCCGCCTGAGGCTGGGCTTTTCGCAAGTGTTCAAAGGGGCCCTGTGGGCCCCTTTTTACATTCTGAAATCGGCGCTTGGCGTTTCCGACAATTTCGTCGGCCGACGCCCGTGCTTTTGCGCGACAATTATCGGATTTCGGTGCATTAGCCTTTCATTCTGCACAATCGTCGGGACAATGGCGCCCGATTTGGAGGATTCGGAATGCGCATGAAACGGCTGTCCCTTGTTCTGATCTCGGCCTTGCTGGCGTTCGCGCCGGCGGCCAGGCAGGCGCTGGCCGAGGACGCCGCCAAGCCCGCCGATCCCGGCCTGTCCGACGTGCTGACCGATCTTCTCCATGGCGTCGAAGGCGAGAACGCCACCTCCGGACCCGACAAGCGCGTGCCGTTCGGCCGCGAGGAGGTGCAGCTCTCGTTCGCGCCTTTGGTCAAGCAGACGGCGCCGGCCGTGGTCAACGTGTATGCCTCGCAGACCGCCAAGGTGACGTCGCCTTTCGAGGGCGATCCCTTCTTCGAGGAATTCTTCGGCCGCGCGCAGCCGCGCGCGCAATCCTCGCTGGGCTCTGGCGTGCTGGTCGACCCGAGCGGTGTCATCGTCACCAACTACCACGTCATCAAGGATGCCGACGAGGTGAAGGTGGCGACCGCCGACGGGCGCGAGTTCACCAGCAAGGTCATGCTCAAGGATGAGACGCTCGATCTCGCCGTGCTCAAGATCTCCGCCGACAAGCCGTTCCCGGTGATCGCCATCGGCGATTCCGACGCGCTCGAGGTCGGCGATCTGGTGCTGGCGATCGGCAATCCGTTCGGTGTCGGCCAGACCACCACCAGCGGCATCGTTTCGGCGCTGGCCCGCAGCCATATCGGCGTTTCGGATTCGGGCTATTTCATCCAGACCGACGCCGCCATCAATCCCGGCAATTCCGGTGGCGCGCTGATCAACATGGGCGGCCAGCTGGTCGGCATCAACACGGCGATCTACAGCCGCAGCGGCGGCTCGATCGGCATCGGTTTCGCCATCCCCGCCAATATGGTGCGGGCGTTCGCCGACGCGGCCAAGGCCGGTCTCGATTTCTTCGAGCGGCCCTATGTCGGCGCCGAGTTCGAGGCGGTGACGCCGCAGATCGCCGAATCGCTCGGCATGGAAAAGCCGACCGGCGCGCTGGTCTCGTCGGTCGATGCTGCCGGGCCGGCGGGCAAGGCTGGGCTGAAGCCCGGCGATGTCGTGCTCTCGCTCAACGGCACGACCGTCGAAAGCATCGAGGCGCTGGATTATCGTATGGCGACGTTGTCGATCGGCACCAAGGCCAGCTTCGCCGTGCTCAGCAAGGGCCAGCAGGCGACGATGGATATCGCGCTGGAGCGCGCGCCGGAAGGCGCCAAGGCCACCGAGGTGACGCTGCATGGCCGCAGCCCGTTCGCCGGCGCCAAGGTGGCGGAGCTGTCGCCGCGGCTGGCGCAGCGGCTCGGCCTGCGCACCGACCTCAAGGGGGTCGCCGTGGTCGACATCAATCGCGATTCGCCGGCCGCCGATTTCGGCTTCCAGCCGGGCGACATCGTGCGCGAGGTGAACGGCACGACTGTCGACACGGCGGCGACGCTGGCGCAGGTAGCCCAGCAGGACACGCGCTGGTGGCGCTTTACCGTCGAGCGCGGCGGGCAGATACTGCGCCAGGTGTTGCGTTATTGAGGCGATCCAGGGATCGTCCTCCAGCTTTGAAGACCGTTCATGGCCGATTTGTTCAGCGTCGATGAACCGGAAAAGGCGCCGCCCGGCCGGCCGCTGGCCGACCGGCTGCGCCCGAAAAACCTCGGCGAGGTCGTTGGCCAGGAGCATCTGACCGGTCCGGATGGCGCGCTGACCAGGCTGATCGATTCCGGCTCGCTCGGCTCGATGATCTTCTGGGGCCCGCCAGGCACCGGCAAGACCACGGTGGCCCGGCTGCTGGCCGGCGAGACCAAGCTTGCGTTCGAGCAGATATCGGCGGTGTTTTCCGGAGTCGCCGACCTCAAGAAGGTGTTCGAGGCAGCGAAGCTGCGCCGCGGCAACGGCCGCCAGACCTTGCTATTCGTCGACGAGATCCATCGCTTCAACCGGGCTCAGCAGGACGGCTTTCTGCCGGTAATGGAAGACGGCACCGTCGTGCTGGTCGGCGCCACCACGGAAAACCCGTCCTTCGAGCTGAACGCCGCGCTTTTGTCGCGCGCGCGCGTGTTGGTCTTCCGTTCGCTCGGCGAGGACAGCATCGCCAAGCTGCTGGCGCGGGCGGAGGAGACCGAGGGCAGGGCGCTGCCGCTCGACGACGAGGCGCGGGCCATGCTGATCCGCATGAGCGACGGCGACGGCCGAGCTTCGCTGACGCTTGCCGAAGAAGTGTGGCGCGCCGCCAAGCCGGGCGAGGTGTTCGGGCCGGAGGGCCTGCAGCGCATCATCCAGCGCCGCGCGCCGATCTACGACAAGGGTCAGGACGGTCACTACAATCTGATCTCGGCGCTGCACAAATCGGTGCGCGGCTCCGATCCGGACGCGGCCCTCTACTATCTCGCCCGCATGTTCGACGCTGGCGAGGATCCGCTCTATCTCGGCCGCCGGCTGGTGCGCATGGCGGTGGAGGATATCGGGCTGGCCGACCCGCAGGCGCTGGTCATCGCCAATGCCGCGAAGGACGCCTACGACTATCTGGGTTCGCCCGAGGGCGAGCTCGCCTTCGCCGAGGCCGCCGTCTATCTCGCCACCGCGCCGAAATCCAACGCCGTCTACACCGCCTTCAAGGCGGCGACACAAGCGGCAAAGGAGCACGGCTCGCTGCTGCCGCCCAAGCACATCCTCAACGCGCCGACCAAGCTGATGAAGGAAGAGGATTACGGAGCCGGCTACCGCTACGACCACGACGAGCCCGACGCCTTTTCCGGCCAGGACTATTTCCCCGAAAAGATGGGCCGGCGCACCTTCTACGATCCGCCCGAGCGGGGCTTCGAGCGCGATATCAGGAAGCGGCTGGAATACTGGGCCAAGCTGCGCGGCGAGCGGGAAAGGTAGGCTGCTTCTCGCGGCTGGCCGTTTGCCGCGGTCCGTGCCTGGTCAGCCGGCAAGCGCCGCGCGGATCTTGCCCGCGTTTTCCGCCAGCACCTCGGGCTTTTCCATCTGTCCGCTGTGCGGCTTCAGGGGGACGCCTTCGAAGCGCGGGATGACATGGACATGCAGGTGGTAGACGGTCTGGCCCGAAGCCGGTTCGTTGAACTGCAGGATGGTGACGCCGTCGGCGCCGAAGGCTTTCTTGACCGCCTGCGCCAGCTTCTGAACGCCAATGAAGAGCGGCCCGAGCGTTGCCGTGTCGGCGTCGAGCAGATTGCGCGATGGCGCCTTCGGCACCACCAGCGTGTGGCCCTTTCCTTGCGGCATCACGTCCATGAAGGCGATGACCGCATCGTCTTCATAGACGCGGTGCGAGGGGATTTCGCCGCGCAGGATCTTCGCGAAGATGTTGCCGGGATCGTAGTCAGCCATGGCGGGCGCTCCTGATCATGGATGTCCTGCCTCGTGTAGCGAAGCCGTCATGGCGCGGCAAGGCAGGTCAGCCGAGATCGATTCATGCCCGCCTCGACCAGGGCGTGGCCTATTCGGCCAGATCCTTGCGGAACGGCGTGTGTTCCTCGAGATATTCGCCCATCCGCTCGACCTCGCGGCGCTCGCGGCGGAGATAATCGGCCACCGCGTTGCGCAGGCCTGGATGCGCGATGTAGTGCGCCGAGTGCATGGTCACGGGGCGGTAGCCACGCGCCAGCTTGTGCTCGCCCTGCGCGCCGGCTTCCACCACCTTCAGCCCGCGCTCGATGGCGAAGTCGATCGCCTGGTGGTAGCAGACCTCGAAATGCAGGAAGGGGTGGTCCTCGATGCAGCCCCAGTTGCGTCCGTAGAGCGCGTCCGAGCCGATGAAGTTGATGGCGCCGGCGATGTAGCGGCCGTTGCGCTTGGCCATCACCAGCAGGATGTCGTCGGCCATGCGCTCGCCGATCAGCGAGAAGAACTGGCGGTTCAGATAGGGCCGCCCCCATTTGCGGCTGCCGGTATCCATGTAGAAGGCGAAGAAGTCGTCCCAGGCCTTCTCGGTCAGGTCCTTGCCGGTCAGCCAGTCGATGGTGATGCCGTCCACCAGCGCCTCGCGCCGCTCCTTCTTCATCGCCTTGCGTTTGCGCGAGGCAAGCGTGGCGAGGAAATCGTCATAGCTCGAAAAGCCTTCATTGAAGAAATGGAACTGCTGGTCGGTGCGGTGCAGGAAGCCGGCTGCTTCCAGCGTCGCGACATCGCTTTCCGAGGCGAAGGTGACATGCGCCGAGGACACGCCGAGCCTGTCGGTCACCATCTTCAGGCCGGCGGCGAGGCCGGCCTTCACGGCGCTATCGTCCTCGCCCTTGCTGACCAACAGGCGAGGGCCGGTGACTGGCGTGAACGGCACGGCGCTTTGCAGCTTCGGATAGTAACGACCACCGGCGCGCTCGAACGCATCCGACCAGCCATGATCGAAGACATATTCGCCCTGGCTGTGCGATTTGAGATAGCACGGCACGGCGCCCAGCAGCCTGCCTTGCGCCGTCTCCAGCCGCAGGTGATGGCCCTGCCAGCCGGTGCGGCGCACGGCGCAGCCGGACTCTTCAAGCGCGCTCAAAAAGGCGAATGAAACGAGAGGGTTATAGCCGGTTTCCTCGTCGCCGCGCGCGGTCCCGGCAAAGCCGTTCCACTCGTCGCAGGTGAAGGCGCCGATGCCGGAGGCGACGCGGATCGAAAACTCCGCATTCGCCATCTGACCATCATCGTCATCACCCTGATCCATGAGGCTTATTTAAGCTCCATCCGGGGCCGCGCAAGCCTGGATCACGCCACCTTTACGAGATCGGGTTCGAAACCCTCGAAGGTCATCTGGTCGGCATATTTGAAGGTGAGGTCCACCGCCGGCTGGTCATGCACGGTCCAGGTGATGACCGGCATTTTCAGCCGCTGGCGCACAAAGCTGACGAAGGGGTTGGGCAGGTCGCCGGCGGCATAGGAGGTGAAGGCGATGTCATGCGCCAGCATGGCGAAATGTGCCTCTATCAGCTGGTTGTCCTTGCCGTAGGCGGTAAGCCCGCCAGGAATGCCGGGCGCGTCCTTCGGGAAATCGCGGATCAGCCAGTGGTCGAACGACATGATCGCCGCCTTGCCCTTGTAGCGCTTGAGCATCTTGCCGACGCTCGCCACAAGGCCCTGGTCGTAGCCCGGCGTGCCCTTCAGTTCGACCACCAGCGGCACGCGGCCGTCGATCAGGTCGAGCGCCTGCTGCAGCGTCGGCACATGATCGGCCGTGCCGCCGACCTTGAGCGCCGAGAGCTCCGCCGCGGTGCGCTGCCAGACGAAGCCGTCCTCGCCGGTCAGCCGCTTGATGTCGCCATCATGGATGACGACGGGAACGCGGTCCGACGAGAGATGCACGTCGCATTCGATCGCGTAGCCGCGCTCGGCGGCGGCTGCGAAGGCCGACAGCGTGTTCTCCCAGCGCGTCTTGTTCATGTCGTGGAAGCCGCGGTGGGCCACGGGCCGGGCGGTCAGCCAGGAAAGATCGGTCATGATGTCAGTCCGGCTCATTCGACTTCGAAGATCGCTTCGATTTCCACCGCAGCGTTGAGCGGCAGCGAGGCGGTACCGACGGCGGAGCGGGCGTGCTTGCCGCTTTCGCCCAGTACCGCGACCAAGAAATCGGAAGCGCCGTTGGCGACCAGATGCTGCTCGACGAAGTCGGGCGCCGAGGCGACGAAGACGGTGATCTTGACCAGGCGCCGGATCTTCCCGAGATCGCCGAGCGCTGCCTTGGCCTGCGCCAGGATGTTGATGGCGCAGTATTTTGCGGCTTCCTTGCCGGCCGCCGTATCGACGTCGCGGCCGAGCAGGCCGCTCGCCTGCAGCTTGCCGTCCTTGAGCGGCAACTGCCCCGCCGTGAACAGCAGATTGCCGGTCCGGCAATAGGGCACATAGTTGGCGGCCGGCGCGGCGGCGGCCGGAATCGTGACGCCGAGATCGCTTAGCCGCTTTTCGATTGTTTCGCTCATCGTATTTCCCTATTGCTTGAAGACGCAGCGCGAGCCGGGCCGAAATTGCTATTTTTGCCTCGCTTCCGCCATGACTTTTTTTAAGCTGGACCATCTTTCCCTGCGGCCTGCCATCAGCCGCGACGATCGGAGCACCATATGCGCGCAAAGCGCCTAGCATTCCCTGCCATCCTTGTGCCAGCGCTGTTCCTGGTGGCTCCCGCCTTTGCCGTTCCGGCGCTGCAGGCGCATCGCGCGGTCTACGACCTGACCCTCAACAAGGCATCCGACCGCTCCGGCATAACCGGTATTTCGGGCCGCATGGTGTACGAGTTCAATGGCTCGCCTTGCGAGGGCTACACGGTGAAATTCCGCTTCGTCACCCAGATCGTCACCAACGACAACACGCGCCTGACCGATCAGCAGACGACCACTTTCGAGGATGCCGAAGGCAAGACGTTCTCCTTCGTCACCAAGTCCTTCGTCGACCAGAACCTCGACAAGGAGGTCAAGGGCATGGCGACCAGGGAGGCCAAGGGCCTCAAGGTCGACATCGACAAGCCCGAGAAGAACAGCCTGGAGCTCGCCGCCACCCAATTCCCGACCCAGCATCTGGTGGAACTGATCGGCAAGGCCGAGAAGGGCGAGAGCTTCTACGAAACCAACCTGTTCGACGGGTCGGAAGACGCCAACAAGGTGATGACGACGACGGTCGTCGTCGGCAAGAAGACCGACGCCGACAAGACCGACCCGGAAGCGCCGGCGCTGGCCAAGCTCGCCGCCGACAAGTACTGGCCGGTCGACATCGCCTATTTCGACGAAACCGACAAAAGCGGCGAGGAGGTGCCGGAGTACCGGATCAGCTTCAAGCTGCACGAAAACGGCATCACCCGCGACCTGGTCATGGACTATGGCGACTTCTCGATGACCGGCAAGCTGGTCAACCTGTCGCTGTTCGACCAGTCGAAACCCTGTCCCGCATCGAAATAGCCAGAGGGCAAATCGTCTCGTCGGGGCCGTCGGCGCTGAAGAGGGAAGCGGCAAGCTTGATGGCGATCTATGTCGACGCGGCGATCTGGAAATGGGCCGGCCACCGCTGGTGCCATCTGATGGCCGACGACACCGACGAACTGCATCGCTTCGCCACCGAACTCGGCCTCAAGCGTTCGTCCTACCAGGGGCCGCCCAAGACATCGGCGCCGCACTATGACATAACCGGCTTCGAGCGCGACCGGGCCGTGCGGCTTGGCGCCATCGAATGCAGCCGCGAGGAGATCGTTGCGATCTTTCGCCGCGTGCGGGTGCCGAACGGGAAGATACGGCCATGACGCTGACGGCATTTCTGGCTTACTGCGCCGCGATCACGCTCGCCGCCGCCACGCCCGGCCCGGCAATGTTCGCGGTCATCACCAACGGCGTCTCGCGTGGCTTTGTCCGCGCCTTCATGGCCGGTGTCGGCATTGCCGCCGGCGACGCGGTGCTGGTGATCCTGGCGCTGCTCGGCCTGGTGGCGCTGGCCCAGACCTTCGAATGGGTGTTCCTCGTCCTGAAATATGCGGGCGCTGCCTATCTGGTGTTCCTCGGCATCAGGATGTGGCGCTCGGCGGCTGCTCATGCGGAGGCGGCGCAGGCACCCCAGGCAAGGCTCTCCCGCTCGTTTTTCCTTGGCGCCTCAATCGCACTCGGCAATCCCAAGGCAATCCTGTTCCACGCCTCGATCATGCCGCTGATCCTCGACCTCGACACCATGACGTTCGCCGACGGGCTGCTGGTTGTCGCGGTCGTGATCAGCGTCAACATCGTCACCATGGGCGTCTACGCGGCACTCGCCGGGCGGGCCTCAGGCTGGTTCACGACGTCCAGGCGCATGCGGCTGATGAACAGGTTTGCCGGCGGCGCCATGATCGGCACGGGTGCGCTGATCGTCGCACGCTGATCGGCAGACGGCCGGGGCGCTTGCGTTTGTCGCGCATCCCCTCTATATGCGCGCTCATTCCACACACGGACTTTGGTGTCTGCCCGGGAGAAATCCGGCTGAAACCTCCGGTGGCGTTCGAGGACCACGGTCCGAAAATGCCTGTGTCCGTGGAGGCCAACCGGAAAGGAACTTGAGAATGGCTCTGCCTGATTTCAGCATGCGTCAGCTTTTGGAAGCTGGCATTCACTTCGGCCACCAGACCCACCGCTGGAACCCGAAGATGGCGCCCTACATCTACGGCGCCCGCAACAACATCCACATCATCGACCTGTCGCAGACGGTGCCGCTGCTGAACCAGGCGCTCAAGCAGGTGTCGGACACCGTCGCCAAGGGCGGCCGCGTGCTGTTCGTCGGCACCAAGCGCCAGGCGTCCGAAATCGTCGCCGACGCCGCGCAGCGCTCGGCCCAGTACTACGTCAACTCGCGTTGGCTCGGCGGCATGCTGACCAACTGGAAGACGATCTCGAACTCGATCCAGCGCCTGCGCAAGCTCGACGAGCTGCTGGCCGGCGAGGCCCAGGGCCTGACCAAGAAGGAACGCCTCAACCTCGACCGCGAGCGCGAGAAGCTCGACAAGGCGCTGGGCGGCATCAAGGACATGGGCTCGACGCCGGACCTGATGTTCGTCATCGACACCAACAAGGAAGCGATCGCCATCCTCGAGGCCAAGCGTCTCGGCATCCCGGTCGTCGCCATCATCGATTCGAACTGCGACCCGGACAAGATCGACTTCCCGATCCCCGGCAATGACGACGCGGCCCGCGCCATCCAGCTTTACTGCGACCTGATCGCCAAGGCTGCCATCGACGGCATCGCCCGCCAGCAGGGCGCGCTCGGCGTCGACATCGGCGCCTCGGTCGAGGCTCCGGTCGAGCCGGCGCTCGATGCTCCGGCGGCCGAGACCCCGGAAGCATAAATAGCGAAGGCCGGTTCCGGCCTTCATCTTTCCAATATCTTGGCGCGCTAAGCGCTGTCGCCGGGCGCATCATCGAGAATCGATGGTGCGTCGGCGCATTTGAAACAAAGAGGCGACAATGAGCATTTCGGCTGCACAGGTCAAAGAACTCCGCGACTTGACCGGCGCGGGCATGATGGACTGCAAGGCGGCGTTGAACGAGACCAACGGCAACATGGAAGAGGCCGTCGACTGGCTGCGCAAGAAGGGCATCTCCAAGGCCGACAAGAAGGCCGGCCGCACCGCCGCCGAGGGCCTGATCGGTGTCGATTCCGGCGTGCGCGAGGCTGCGGTCGTCGAGGTCAATTCCGAGACCGATTTCGTCGCCCGTAACGCTGCCTTCCAGGAAATCGTCGCCAACGTCGCCAAGGTGGCGCTCGCCTACGGCACCACCGAAGCGGTGGCCGCCGCCAAATATCCGGGCTCCGACAAGTCGGTCACCGAGACCATCAAGGACGCGGTCGGCACCATCGGCGAGAACATGGGCTTCCGTCGTTCGGCCAAGCTCAGCGTGCCGCACGGCGCGGTGGCGACCTATGTGCACAACGCCGTCGCCGACGGCCTCGGCAAGCTCGGCGTGCTGGTGGCGATCGAGACCACCGGCAACGAGCATGCCGCCAACGCCTTCGGTCGCCAGGTCGCCATGCATGTCGCCGCCACCAACCCGATGGCTCTGACCGCCGAGCAGATCGACCCGGCGGCCGTCGAGCGCGAGAAGGCGATCTTCTCCGACCAGGCGCGCCAGTCCGGCAAGCCGGAGGCGATCATCGAGAAGATGGTCGAAGGCCGTCTGCGCAAGTTCTACGAAGAGGTCGTGCTCCTCAAGCAGGCCTTCGTGCTCAATCCCGACATCACCGTCGAGAAGGCGCTGAAGGATGCCGAGAAGGAGATCGGCGCGCCGGCCAAGATCACTGCCTATCTGCGCTTCGCGCTCGGCGAAGGCATCGAGAAGGAAGAGACCGATTTCGCCGCGGAAGTCGCGGCGGCGGTCAAGAAATAGCCGAAGCACAAGTAAGGCTACAGAGCTCAGGCAGCACGGCCGGGCGTCCGCGAGGATGCCCGGCCGATTTCTTGTGCGGTATCGATGAAGGCCCTGAGCTTCGGCGCCATCGACGCCCGGCGCGGGAAATAGAGGAACAGGCCGGGTTCCTCTATCGCCGATTGCGGCAGGATCTGCACAAGGCGGCCGGCGGCGATGTGAGCGCGCACCAGCGGCTCGAAGACGTAGATGATGCCGACCCCGGCAAGCGCGAGGTCGATCGCGGCGAGCGAATCGGTGACGACTGCCGTGCCGTGCGTCTCCACCGAGACGTCCTTGCCGTCCTCGCTCAGGTCCCAGCGATAGAGCGCGCCGCTGCGCACGAGGCGGTAGCCGACGCAATTGTGGCTGGCGAGATCGGCCACGCTGGCGGGACGGCCGCGCCGCCCAACATAGGCCGGCGAAGCGGCCATCACGGCGCTGAATGGCGGCGTCAGCCGGACCGCCACCATGTCCTGCGCGATCATCTCGCCCAGCCTGATGCCGGCGTCGAAACCTTCGCCAACTATGTCGACGAGGCCCTGATCGGCAAACAGCTCGACGGTCACGTCCGGATAGCGTTCCGCCATTGCCGCCACCACGGGCGTCACCGCCAGGGGGATGGCGATATGGGAGACATTGATCCTGAGCAGCCCGGCCGGACGGCCGCCGATGCCGCGGATGCGGTCCATGCGTTCGGCGATGTCCTGCAGGGCAGGGGCCGCCGTCTCGATCAATGCCTTGCCGGCCTCGGTCAGCGAAACGCTGCGCGTCGTGCGGGCGAACAGCGGCTGGCCGATCCTTTCCTCGACAAGACGCACCGCATGGCTGACCGCCGACGGGCTCATGCCGAGCTCCGCCGCGGCAAGCGCGAAGCCGCCGCGCCGCGCCACGGCGACGACGACAGGCAGATGGCTGAGCAGATCGCGATCCATTGCTGAACGATATCGCATAGTCATTGCGAACAATGCAATCTTATCGATTCCGGCACATCAGCCCACATTGTCGCCAGAACCATCGGCAGCGGGCTGATGCACGAGGAGAAGATGAAATGAATGCGTTGAAGCACGTCACTTTCGCGGCCGGCATTGCGCTGGCGCCGGTCGATGCCGGCGGAGCGGAATCGTCCGACTGGCGCGCGCTCGCCGATGAGCGCACCATCATCCGCATCGCCGACGCCATCGACCGCGCCGTCGACGCACAGGACTGGCCGCTTGCCCGCAGTTACTTCGCGGATCGCGTCACGGTGGACTTCAGCAGCCTCTCCGGACAGCCGCCGGCCACCATCCCTTCCGACGAGTTGATCGGCACATGGTCGGCGAACCTCAAGGCAAGCAAGACCAGCCTGCACCTGCGCACCAACCACCAGGTGGCATTCGACGGCAATGGCGCCACAGTGTCGTCGAACGGCTACGCCTGGAACCGGATGGAAGGCAATGGCGACCCGCTCTGGGAAGTCTGGGGCACCTACGAACACCACCTGGCCCGCACGCAAGCCGGCTGGAAAGTGGATGGGTTCACGTTCCGCATGACGCATGAGCGCGGCAACCCGTGGGTCAAGGCCACTCCCGGCCGCTGAAAGGCGGCGTCAATCTGGATCGGAACAACACCATGACCATGAGCTACTACACGCTCGGCAACAGCGGCCTTCGGGTAAGTCGTCTCGCACTCGGCACCATGACGTTCGGCACCGAATGGGGCTGGGGAGCCGACCGGGAAACCGCCCGCTCGATGTTCGACGCCTATGTCGAGGCAGGCGGCAATTTCTTCGATACCGCTGACCTCTACACCAATGGCACGAGCGAGACCTGGCTCGGCGAATTCGTCGCCGAGCGCGGGCTGCGCGACAAGGCAGTGATCGCCACCAAGTTCACCATGAACACCGAGCCCGGCAATCCAAACAGCGGCGGCAATGGCCGCAAGAACATCATGCGCGCGGTGGAGGCCTCGCTCAGGCGACTCGGCACGGACTATATCGACCTCTACCTGCTTCACGTCTGGGACCGGCTGACGCCGGCCGAAGAGGTCATGCGCACGCTGGACGACCTGGTGCGCGCGGGCAAGGTGCGCCATATCGGCCTGTCGGACGTGCCGGCCTGGTATGCCGGTCGCGCCCAGGCGATTGCCGAATTGCGCGGCTACGAGCCGGTTTCGGCCTTGCAGCTCGAATATTCGCTCGCCGAACGTTCGATCGAGCATGAGTTCGTCCCCTTCGGCACGCGTCACGGGGCGGGCATCATGGTCTGGAGCCCGCTGGCCAGCGGCTTGCTCAGCGGCAAGTATCGGCCGGCGCAGGCCGGAAATGCCGGCCGGCTCGATGGGTTCCGCAACACCACCCATCCGGGGTTCCAGAAATTCACCGAGCGTAACTGGAAGATCGTGGCGGAGCTCGAAAAGGTTGCCGCCGAACTCGGCCGCAGCATGCCGCAGGTGGCGCTCAACTGGGTGGCGACGCAGCCGGGCATCGCCTCGGTCATCCTCGGCGCCACGAAGCTCGGCCAGCTGCAGGACAATCTCGGCGCGCTGGATTTTTCGATTCCCGCCGATCTTCGCGGCAGGCTGGACGAGGCGAGCCGGTCCCCCGCGCCATTCCCCTATTCCTATTTCGGTTTCGAGATACAGGGCCGCGTCACTGGCGGCGCCACGACAGGCGACAAACCTGCGGGCTATGCGTCGCCGGTGCTCATCGAAGGCGAAGCCGTCAGCGTTGCCAGCGACTGATTGGCCGCAGCCGGCGGGCGGGGATTGCGCAGGGGCGCCGCGTGACATCGCGGCGCCCTTCGTGTATCGGAACTCGCATCGCGCCGCTGTTTTGGCGCGGCGCCTGCGCGAGGGCGGCCACCCCAGGCGCATCACACGCACAATGACGAGGTTCAGATGACGGCGAAGCCCCTCTACCGACGTGTCTTGCTGAAAGCGTCGGGCGAAGCGTTGATGGGCGAGCAGCATTTCGGCATCGATGTCTCGGTCGTCGACCGCATCGCCGCCGATATCGCCGAGGCGCGCGCGATGGGCATCGAGGTCGGTGTCGTCATCGGCGGCGGCAACATCTTTCGCGGCGTGGCGGTTGCGTCCAAGGGCGGCGACCGCGTCACCGGCGACCACATGGGCATGCTTGCCACCGTCATCAACTCGCTGGCGCTGCGCACTTCGCTGAACAAGATCGGCGTCGAGGCCGTGGTGCTGTCGGCGATCGCCATGCCGGAGCTTTGCGAGAGCTTCTCCCAGCGCCAGGCCACCGCCTACATGAATCAGGGCAAGGTCGTCATCTTCGCCGGCGGCACCGGCAATCCGTTCTTCACCACCGATTCGGCCGCGGCGCTGCGCGCCGCCGAAATCGGCGCCGACGCGCTGTTCAAGGGCACCCAGGTGGATGGCGTCTACTCCGCCGATCCCAAGAAGGACCCCGACGCGACCCGCTTCGAGCGCATCAGCCATGCCGAAGTGATCAAACGCGGGCTTTCGATCATGGATACGGCAGCGATTGCACTTGCGCGCGAAAACAACATTCCGATAATCGTCTATTCGATCCACGAGAAGGGTGGTTTTGGCGAGATTCTGAGGGGCGGCGGCCGCTGCACGGTCGTTGCGGACGATTGATCCGGAGCGTGATCCGAACCGGAAGCCCGCTAATGAAAGCGACAGCCGGTTTTCGGAACGATGCTCGAGCACGGGGCCGTTGCCCTGAACAGTGAACCCGGCAAACGGGTCGAGGAGACGATGATGAGTGGTGAGTTCGACGACCTCAAGCGGCGCATGGACGGGGCGATCGCCGCGTTCCGGCATGATCTTGCCTCGCTGCGCACCGGGCGCGCGTCCAGCAACCTGCTCGACGCGATCCAGGTCCAGGCTTACGGCACCTCGATGCCGATCAACCAGGTGGCGAACGTATCCGTGCCGGAGCCGCGCATGCTTTCGGTGTCGGTCTGGGACAAGGCGATGGTCGGCGCCGTCGACCGTGCGATCCGCGAATCCAATCTCGGCTTCAACCCGATCGTCGACGGCACCAATCTCAGGATCCCGCTGCCCGAACTCAACGAGCAGCGCCGCAAGGAACTGGTCAAGATTTCGCACGGCTATGCCGAGAATGCCCGCGTCGCTGTCCGCCATGTCCGCCGTGACGGCATGGATTTCCTCAAGAAGGCCGAAAAGGACGGCAATATCGGCGAGGACGATCACCGCAAGCGTTCCGACCAGGTGCAGAAACTGACCGATGAGATGATCAGCACCATCGACCATCTGCTTTCCGATAAGGAAGCTGAAATCATGCAGGTTTAGGGTCGGTCCTTCACCGGCCCGAAAGCGAGACCATGGCAACGCCCGCGCATGTCGCGATCATCATGGATGGAAATGGACGCTGGGCCAAGGCGCGCGGCATGCCGCGGCTTGCCGGCCATCGCGCCGGCGTCGAGGCCTTGCGCAAGACGGTGCGCGCCGCGCCTGGCCTCGGTATCTCGTTCCTGACCGTTTACGCCTTCTCGTCGGAAAACTGGTCGCGGCCCAAATCCGAGGTCAGCGACCTGATGGGCCTCTTGAAGCTGTTCATCCGCCGCGACCTTGCCGAACTGCACCAGAACGGCGTGCGGGTGCGAATCGTCGGCGACCGGTCAGGACTGCAGCCGGACATCAGGGGCCTGCTCCAGGAAGCCGAATCGCTCACCGCCGGCAACGAGTCGCTGACGCTGGTCATCGCCTTCAACTATGGCGGGCGTGACGAAATCGTGCGCGCGGCGCGCAAGCTTGCAGCCGCGGCCGTGCGCGGCGAGATCGACAGCGAGGCGATCACGGCGGAGTCCTTTGCCGGCGCGCTCGACACCGACGGCATTCCCGATCCCGAACTGGTCATCCGCACCAGCGGCGAGCTCAGGTTGTCCAACTTCCTCTTGTGGCAAGCGGCTTACAGCGAGCTGGTGTTCCTGCCTTGCTACTGGCCGGACTTCAGCCGCGAGCACCTGGCCGACGCGCTGCGCGACTTCGCCAGCCGCGAGCGCCGTTTTGGCGGGCTTGCCGCCCAAGACGTCGCTTCGTGAGCGGCGGCCAGATGAGCAACCTCCAGCTGCGCGTCATCTCGGCGCTCGTGCTGGCCGCCGTCACGCTCGGGCTCACCTGGCTCGGCGGCTTGCCGTTCCGCTTTCTCTGCACCTTCATCGTCTCCACCATTTTCTATGAGTGGTCACGAATGGCGCGCCCGGCAACCGGCGGTTCCCTGGGCTTCCTGCCGGAGGCGCTGCTGCTGGCCTTCATCGGCTTCCTGATAGCCGGCGTGCCGGCATCCTGGCTGCTCTCGCTCGTCGTGGTCATAGTTGTGGTCACGGCCGCCAGCGCTCAAATGCGCGGGGCGGCGCAATGGGATGCCGCCGGGCTGGCCTATGCGTCTCTCTCCGGCCTGTCGCTGGCGATGCTGCGCGACGGCGACCATTCCGGCCTGATTGCCATCCTCTTCCTGTTCGCCGTCGTCTGGGCGACCGACATAGCGGCTTATTTCGTCGGTCGCGCCGTCGGCGGCCCCAAGCTGGCGCCGTCGATCTCGCCCGGCAAGACGCAGAGCGGGGCGCTCGGCGGCGCCATTGGCGGCGTGATCGCGGGTGTGCTTCTGGCTTCGGTGGCCGGGGTCGGCAATCTCGGCATCCTTGGCCTTGTCGCCCTGGCTTTGTCGGTCGTCTCGCAAGCTGGCGACCTTTTCGAATCCTGGGTCAAGCGTCGCCATGGGCAGAAGGACTCGGGAAACCTGATACCCGGCCATGGCGGCGTCATGGACAGGGTGGACGGGCTTGTCGCGGCGGCGTTCGCCCTGTACGTCATCGGATGGATATCGGCGGGCGCCGATCATCCGGCACAGGGGCTGTTTCCGGTTTGAACCGCATGTCGTAGGGCGAGAGACGGGCTGCGCCACGGATTCGCCTGGATTGATGTCACAGTCGCGGCACGGCCTGCGTCGCGCACGATCTTGAGGACACGACTTGAACGAGATTCTTCACGCGTTGTTCAGCACGGAAGGCTTCGTCCTCGGCACGCTGGTGCCGTTCCTGTTCGTGCTGACCGTGGTGGTCTTCGTGCACGAAATGGGTCACTACCTCATCGGCCGCTTGTGCGGCATCGGCGTCAAGGCCTTTTCGATCGGCTTCGGCCCCGAGCTCTTCGGCTTCAACGACAGCCACGGCACGCGCTGGAAGCTCTGCGCCATACCGCTTGGCGGCTATGTGAAGTTCGTCGGCGACATGAATGCCACGTCGAGCCAGCCGAGCGCCGAGGACCTGGAAACGCTGAGCGCTGCCGAGCGCGCCGTCGCCTTCCACACCCAGCCGATCTGGAAGCGCGCAGCCACGGTGGTGGCGGGGCCGCTGTTCAATTTCCTGCTGACGATCGCCGTCTTTGCCGTGCTGTTTTCCGTCTATGGCCGCCCGGTGCTGGATCCGATGGTGGCCGAGGTTGTCGCCGGCAGCCCGGCCGAGAAAGCCGGCATCCTGCCCGGTGACCGATTCGTCAAAGTCGATGGCAGCACGGTCGAAACCTTCGCCGACGTCCAGCGCCTGGTTCAGGGTCGCGCCGGCGACGCCATCGCCTTCACCATGCTGCGTGGCGGCAAGGAGATCACGCTCACGGCGACGCCGGAGCCGATGGAGCAGCAGGACGCGCTGGGCAACAAGATCAAGGTGGCGGTGATCGGCGTCGCCAACAGCACGGAACTCGGCCAGCCGCGCGTCATCACCTACAATCCGGTCGGCGCGGTGGGAGCGGCCGTCGAAGAGACCGGTCACGTCATTCAGCGCACCGGCCAGTTCCTGCAGCGTTTCCTCGTCGGCCGCGAGGACAAATGCCAGCTGGGCGGGCCGATCAAGATCGCGAAAATGTCGGGGCAGGCGGCAAAACTCGGCTTCGAGTGGCTTGTGCAGCTTGTTGCTTTCCTGTCAGTGGGGATAGGAATTCTCAACCTGTTGCCGATTCCCCCTCTCGACGGCGGCCACCTGTTGTTCTACGGCGTGGAGGCGGTCATCCGCCGGCCGGTGTCGGAACGGATGATGGAAATGGCCTATCGGGCCGGGCTGCTTCTGGTGCTCGGCTTCATGGGGTTCGTATTCTGGAACGATCTGTTTGGATGCTGAAATCATGAAGAAATTTGGCTTCAGCAGCCGCAATGTTGAGACGCCGTTTACCATGCACAGGGGTAAGGCGTGACGCGAAAGCCACGCACCAGGGTTAAGTAATTACAAATTAACCAGAAGCCTTGCGTGTAGGGAAAATCCGGTTAATACGGTATGGGAAAATTACCGCACGTCCGGTTTTCTCGCCGTGGGGACTACGAGAAAAGGTACAAAAGCCCGATGAAGGCAGCATCCAAGTTTCTGAGCGCCGCGTCCGCGGTGGCTTTGTCCGCCGCTCTGGTTGTGCCAGGCGCGCTCGCAGTGCAGTTCGTTGCCACATCAGCTGCCGAGGCGGCCGTTGTCTCCAGAGTCGAGGTGACGGGCAATCAGCGTGTCGACGCCGACACCATCCGCAACTACATCCAGATCAAGCCCGGCAAGGCCTTCTCCAGCTCCGACATCGACGATGCGGTCAAGGCGCTGTTCGGCACCGGACTGTTCTCGGATGTGCAGATCAACCAGGTCGGCTCCTCGCTGGTCGTCAAGGTTTCTGAATACAAGGTCGTGAACCAGGTCCTGTTCCAGGGCAACAAGAAGCTCAAGGACAATGCACTGGCAGTCGCCGTGCAGCTGAAGCCGCGCGGCACCTTCTCCCAGCAGACGCTCGATTCGGACGTCGATGCGGTGAAGGCTGCGTATCGCCGCATCGGCCGCGACGACGCCGCCGTGACGACGCAGATCATGGAACTCGGCGACAACCGCGTGAACGTGGTCTTCAACATCAATGAAGGTGGCCGCACGCAGATCGCCGCGATCAATTTCGTCGGCAACAGCGCCTATTCGAGCCGCCGCCTTTCGGACGTCATCGCCACCAAGCGTTCGTCCTGGCTTTCCTTCGTGCTGCGCGACGACGTCTATGACGAGGACAAGCTGCGCGCTGACCAGGAACTGCTGCGCCGCTTCTACTACAATCACGGCTATGCCGACTTCCAGGTCGTCTCCGCGGTCGGCGAGCTCGACGACACCACCAACAAATACACGGTCACCATCACCGTCCAGGAAGGCGATCGCTACACGTTCGGCGACGTCAGTGTCGAAAGCACCATCCCCGAGGTCGACTCGAAGGCGCTGGAATCGGTGGTCGAAACCCATAAGGGTGACGTCTACAACGCCAAGGACGTCGAGGACTCCATCATCGCGCTGACCGAGAAGGTTGCCGGTTCCGGCTATGCCTTCGCCCAGGTGACGCCGCGTGGCGACCGCAATTTCGAGAACCACACGATTTCGGTCGTCTATACGATCGACCAGGGCACCAAGGCCTATATCGAGCGCATCGAAATCCGCGGCAACGACCGCACGCGCGACTATGTCATTCGTCGCGAGTTCGATGTGAGCGAAGGCGATGCCTTCAACCAGGTGCTCATCCAGCGCGCGAAGAAGCGCCTGGAAGCGCTCAATTACTTTGACAAAGTCGACATCTCGACGGTGCCGGGCTCGCAGCCCGACCAGGTCGTGCTGGTGGTGGATGTGGTCGAAAAGTCGACCGGCGAGTTCTCGGTCGGCGCTGGCTACTCGACCGGCGGCGAGACGGCGGGGCCGTCCGTCGAAGGCTCGATCACCGAGCGCAACTTCCTCGGCCGCGGCCAGTACATCAAGATCGCGGCGGGCGGCGGCAAGAACTCGCGCGACTACAGCTTCTCCTTCACCGAGCCCTACTTCCTCGGGCGCCGCATCGCGGCCGGCTTCGACGTGTTCCAGCAGACGCGCAACTACGATCACTACGACAGTGAGACGTTGGGCGCGACCGTGCGCTTCGGCCTGCCGATCACCGACAACATCTCGACGCAGCTGGCGTACAACATCGCGCAGGAGAAGTATAAGCTCGACAGTGGTTGCGATGACACGCCGCAAGATGGGATTCCGGACGCGGATTGCGATATCTCGGCGGCGATCGTTCAGGGTATTGACGAAAGTCCGTGGATCAAGTCGTCGGTCAGCCTCGGCCTGACCTACAACACCATCGATGACATGAAGAACCCGCATGAAGGCATCTATGCCAATGTGACCACGGAAGTGGCCGGCCTCGGCGGTGATGCCAAGTTCGTCAAGGTGACGGGCCGCGGCAGTGTCTACCAGACCCTTTCCGAGCAGTTGGATCTGGTCGGCCTGATCTCCGGCGGTGCCGGCCACATCGAAGGCTATGGCGACGACGGCTTGCGTATCTTCGATCACTTCCAGAGCAGCGACCGCATGATTCGCGGCTTCGCCTATGGCGGCATCGGACCTGTTGCCACGGGCACCAGTGGCGATCACCTCGGCGGCACCACCTATTTCAATGCCTCGGCGGAAGCCCAGTTCCCGCTGCCAGTTATCCCGGAAAGCTTCGGCCTGCGCGGCGCGGTCTTTGCCGATGCGGCAACGCTCTATGGCAGCAAGGTCGATACCGCCCTGGTCGATCAGTCGACGACCGACATGAAGCTGCGCGCTTCGGTTGGTGTCGGCCTGATGTGGGCTTCGCCTTTCGGCCCGATCCGCATCGACTACGCGGTGCCGGTCAAGAAGCAACCGACCGACGACGTGCAGGAATTCAACTTCGGCATAGCGACCCGTTTCTGATCCGCGGGTAACAATGCTTCCGGGCCGCGTTGCGGTCCGGAAGAGTGATCCGACCAAGCTGGATATTGCTTCTGGAATGACCGATCCGGTGTTCTTCGCGCCATCACGCCGGTATACGGCAGGCGAAGTCGCGAATCTGACCGGCGCCCAGCTTGTCGATTCCGCCCAATCCCATATTGCCATCGAAGCCCTGGCGCCGGCCAATGAAGGCGGCAAGGACGCGCTCGTCTTCGTCGACGGCAAGCGCAATTTCGCCCTTATGCCGTCGCTCAAGGCTGCGGCGGTTCTCTGTCCGGCGGACTTCGCGAGCAAGGCTCCGGCAGGCGTCGCGGTCCTCACCCATCCGCGCCCGCAGCAGGCGTTCGCGCTGGTCGGGCGCCTGCTGTTTCCGCAAGCGGCCACACCCGGGCCCATGACCGGCGAAACCGGCATCTCCCCGCATGCCCACATAGACCCGTCGGCGCATGTCGAGGCCGGCGCCGTTGTCGAGGCCGGCGCGGTCATCGGTCCGCGCGTCTCGATCGGCAGCGGCACCATCATTGCTCCGCATGCGGTCATCGGCCATTCCTGCCAGATCGGCCGCGACGGCTATGTCGGCCCGGGCGCCAGCGTGCAGTATGCGCTGATCGGCAATCGCGTCATCATCCATGGCGGCGCCAGGATCGGCCAGGACGGCTTCGGCTTTGTCGCCGGCGCCAAAGGGCCGGAGCGCGTGCCGCAGATCGGTCGCGTCGTCATCCAGGACGATGTCGAGATCGGCTCGAACACCACCGTCGATCGCGGCGCCATGTCCGATACAATCATCGGCCAGGGCACCAAGATCGACAATCTGGTGCAGATCGCCCACAATGTCCGCATCGGCCGCAATTGCATTATAGCCGGACTTTCGGGTATTTCGGGTTCCGTCGTCGTCGGCGACGGCGTCACCATGGGCGGCGGCGTCGGCCTCGCCGATCATTTGACCATTGGGCCTGGGGCCAAGCTTGCAGCGAGAAGCGGATTCATGAGCAACGTCCCGGCGGGCGAGATCTGGGGAGGCTATCCGGCGCAGCCGATGGCCGAGGCCATGCGCGAGATCGCGATGCTGCGCAAGCTGGCCAGGACCCGCAAACAGGGCGATGGGAATGGCTGACATGGTGGCGACGCTCGAGGCGGTCGACATATTGGGGCTGATGAAGCTCCTGCCGCATCGCTATCCGTTCCTGATGATCGATCGCATTGTCGACATCGACGGCGACGATTCCGCCGTCGGCATCAAGAACGTGACCATCAATGAGCCGCATTTCCAGGGCCATTTCCCGGATCAGCCGGTGATGCCGGGCGTGTTGATCGTCGAGGCCATGGCGCAGACCGCCGGCGCCATCTGCATCCGCAGCCTCAACGCTGAAAAACCCTCGCTGGTCTATTTCCTGACCATCGACAATGCCAAGTTCCGCAAGCCGGTCGTCCCCGGCGACCAGTTGAAGATCCACGTCAAGAAAATCAAGAAGCGCGGCAACCTGCTCAAATTCGCCTGTGAAGCCCTGGTGGACGGCGCCAAGGCCGCCGAAGCCGAGATTTCGGCGATGATGGTCACCGGCTGACGATCGAAATGCTCATGACAATTCAGACATTCATCCATCCTTCCGCCGTCGTCGAAGATGGCGCCGCCATCGGCAAGGGCGCCCGCATCGGGCCGTTCTGCCATGTCGGCGCCGACGCCGTGATCGGCGACCGCGTCGAACTGGTCAGCCATGTCTCGGTGATGGGCGCGACCACCGTCGGTGCCGGTACCAAGGTCTATCCGATGGCGACGCTGGGCGCGCCGCCGCAGAACACCAAGCACAAGGGTGGCCGCACGACGCTGGTGATTGGCGAGAACTGCACGATCCGCGAAGGCGTCACCATGCATCTCGGCACCGATTCCAGCCGTGGCGAGACGACGGTAGGGGACAATGGCAATTTCCTCGCCTATGCCCACATCGCCCATGACTGCGTCGTTGGCAAGAACGCCACCTTCGCCAATGGCGCGACGCTCGGCGGCCACTGCGAGATCGGCGACAACGTCTATATTGGCGGCCTCACCGCCGTTCACCAGTTCGTCCGCATCGGCAACAACGCCTTCATCGGCGGCTGTTCGGCAGTCGTCGGCGATGTCATTCCCTATGCGATTGCCGTCGGCAACCGCGCCAGCCTTCGCGGCCTCAACATCGTCGGCCTAAAGCGCTCGGGCCTGCCGCGCGCCGAGATCCACCTGTTGCGCAAGGCCTACCGGACGATCTTCGACCGCTCGCGGACCGTCGGCGAGAACATCGAGTTCGCCAAGGCGGAATTCGCCTCCTCGCCGACGGCCATGAAAATCATCGATTTCATCGCCAGTCGCGGCAAGCGGCACTATGCCGTCCCGTCGCTCAAGGGCGGCGACGGCGACGATGCCGATGACGAAGGCTGAGGCTGCCGGAGCCAAGCTAGACCTCGCGCCGGGCTCCAGGGTCGGCATCATCGCCGGCGGCGGCAGCCTGCCGGTGGAAGTCGCGGCCAGCCTGGCAAGGCAAGGGCACCCGCCCGTCATCATCGCTGCCGAAGGCGAGGTCGACCGCAAGCAGGACCTCGCCGGCTATGAGGCCGAGCAACTCGCGCTCGAAGACTTCGGCTCGCTGGTCCCGTTGCTCAGGCGCAAGCGGATCAGCCATCTCGTGCTGGCCGGCGAGATCAGGCGCAGGCCGAAATTAAGCGCCATGCGGCCGAGCCTTGGCCTGCTGGCGGTCGTGCCGACGGTGGTGATGGGGCTGGCGCGCGGAGATGACGGCCTGCTGCGGATCCTGACGCGCTTTCTGGAAAAGCGCGGCATCAAGGTCGTCGGAGCGCATGAGATCGTGCCCGAACTACTCGCCGGCAAGGGCCCTTTGACCCAGGCTGAGCCAAGCAAAGCCGACTGGCGTGACATCGAGGCGGCCAGGGTGGCCGCGAAGGCGATCGGCGCGCTGGATATCGGCCAGGCTGCCATTGCCATCGGCGGCCGGGCGATCGCGCTGGAAGGCATAGAGGGCACCAACGGACTGCTCGAGCGGACCAGGCAACTGCGCGACCATGGCCGGCTCGCCGGCAAGACCCGCGGCGTGCTTGTCAAATGCGCCAAGCCCGGCCAGGAATTGCGCGCCGATCTACCAACCATCGGCCCGCGGACGGTCGAGGCGGCGCAAGAGGCAGGGCTGGCAGGGATTGCCGTGGAAGCCGGCCGCTCGCTGATCCTTGAAGGTCCCGATACGATCGCGCGCGCCAATGCGCTCGGCCTTTTCATCATCGGCCTGCCCGCCGAGGAGCCGGCTCATGGCCACTAGCAAGTCGTTGAAGGTCGCCGTCGTCTGCGGCGAGGAATCGGGCGACCTGCTGGGCGCCGACATCGTCGCGGCGCTGAAGCGGACGACGGGCCGGGATGTTCAGCTTCTCGGCATCGGCGGTCGGCATTTGCAGGCGCTCGGCCTGAAATCCCTGTTCGACGGCAGCGAGATCGCGCTGATGGGGTTCAGCGCGATCCTGCGCGAGCTGCCGCGCCTGATCAGGCGGATCGGCCAGACGGCAAGCATGATCGCGGCCGAAAAACCCGACTGCCTCATCACCATCGACAGCCCGGATTTCTCGCTGCGCGTGGCGAAGAAGGTGCGTGCCGCCAACCCGTCGATTCCAATCGTCCACTATGTCTGCCCGAGTGTCTGGGCATGGCGACCGGGCAGGGCGGTGGCGATGAAGCCCTATGTCGACCATATCCTGTGCATCCTGCCTTTCGAGGTGAAGGCGCTCGCCCGCCTCGGCGGTCCGCCTGGCACCTATGTCGGGCATCGCCTGGCGCGGGATCCTGGCGTGCTTGGCGCAGCCAAGGCGCAAGGGCTCCCCCGGGACCTGGCGGGGGATCGCGTCAAGACGCTGCTGGTGCTGCCGGGTTCCCGTCGTGGCGAAGTACGCCGGCTAATCGAGCCGTTCGGCAAGACGATGTCGATCCTGCGCCAGCGCGGGCATCGCCTGCGTCTGCTCTTGCCGACCGTGCCGCACGTCGCCGAGCTGGTCAGGGCTTCGGTCGCCAGTTGGGACGACAAACCGGAGATCATCGTCGAGCCCGAACGCAAATGGCAGGCGTTCGGCAAGGCCGATGCCGCGCTGATCGCCTCGGGAACGGTATCGCTCGAACTGGCCCTGTCGGGCGTGCCGATGGTGTCGTGCTACAAGCTCGATCCCGTCGCGCGGCTGGTCATGCCGCATCTCATTTCCGTCTGGTCGGCGCTGCTGCCCAATCTGATCTCGGACCGGACCCTGGTTCCGGAGTTTTACGACCAGTATGTCCTGCCGGAGAACCTCGCCCGGCAACTGGAGACGCTGTTTTCCGACACCGGCATGCGCGCCTGGCAGAAGGACGGGTTCGCCGAGATCGCGCGACGCATGGCGACGGACAGACCGTCAGGCGATATCGCCGCAGAGGTCGTTCTGCGACACATCAAATAAAAGGCGCCCTCGCGGGCGCCTTTTTCAACCATTTCGCTCGGGCGCGATCAGCGCTTGGCGATCGGCACGTAGTCGCGTTCGGCGGCACCCGTGTAGAGCTGACGCGGCCGGCCGATCTTCTGGTGCGGATCCTCGATCATCTCCTTCCACTGCGCGATCCAGCCGACGGTGCGGGCGACCGCGAACAGCACGGTGAACATGGTGGTGGGGAAGCCCAGCGCCTTCAGCGTGATGCCGGAATAGAAGTCGACGTTCGGATAGAGCTTCTTCTCGATGAAATAGGCGTCGGTGAGCGCGATCTTTTCCAGCTCCATGGCGATGTCGAGCAACGGGTCGTCCTTGATGCCGAGCTCGCCCAGCACCTCATGCGCGGTCTTCTGCATGATCTTGGCGCGCGGATCGTAGTTCTTGTAGACGCGATGGCCAAAGCCCATCAGCCGGAACGGATCGTTCTTGTCCTTGGCGCGGGCGATGAATTCCGGGATGTGGTCGACATGGCCGATCTCGCCCAGCATGTTGAGCGCCGCCTCGTTGGCGCCGCCATGCGCCGGGCCCCACAAGCAGGCGATGCCGGCGGCGATGCAGGCAAACGGATTGGCGCCCGATGAGCCGGCAAGACGCACCGTCGAGGTCGAGGCGTTCTGCTCGTGATCGGCGTGCAGGATGAAGATGCGCTCCATGGCGCGCGCCAGCACCGGATTGATCTTGTACTCCTCGCACGGCACCGCAAAGCACATGTGCAGGAAGTTGGCGGCGAAGTTCAGCTCGTTCTTCGGATAGATGAAGGGCTGGCCGATGTGGTACTTGTAGGCCATCGCCGCGATCGTCGGCATCTTGGCGATGAGCCGCATCGAGGCGACCATGCGCTGGTAGGGATCCGAAATGTCCGTCGAGTCGTGGTAGAAGGCCGACAGCGCGCCGACCACGCCGCACATGACAGCCATCGGATGCGCATCGCGGCGGAAGCCGGTGAAGAAGCGCGACATCTGCTCATGCACCATGGTGTGGCGCGTCACCCGGTAATCGAAGTCGTCCTTCTGCGCCTTGGTCGGCAATTCGCCGTAGAGCAGCAGGTAGCAGACCTCGAGGAAGTCACCATGCTCGGCGAGCTGGTCGATCGGATAGCCGCGGTGAAGCAGGATGCCGGCGTCGCCGTCGATGAAGGTGATGGCCGACTCGCAGCTTGCCGTCGAGGTGAAGCCAGGATCGTAGGTGAAGGCGCCGGTGGTGCTGTAGAGCGCGCCGATGTCGATGACGTCGGGCCCGACCGAACCGCTTCGCACCTTGAATTCATGCGTCTTGCCGGCGAGTTCCAGCTTGGCGGTCGACTCGCGCGGGTTGGCCCCCAAGTCCAGTTTTGTTGCAGCTTCGCTCATTAGAAACTCCTTCTTGTTTCCTCATGCCGGCAAGGCAAATTCCTGCAAAACGACACGTCGAAATCACCGGAATGCGCGAACTCGCCACCGCATTTTAGGAGGTGCGTGCCAGATTGGGCCAAGGCCTAATGTTGCACTGCGAAACGCGCCTTTCAATGCCAATCTTCTTGGGCCAGTTCGCTCCTAATCGATTTGATCCGCGATGCGCGCCAGGCTTTCCTCGCGGCCAAGCACGGCAAGCACGTCGAACACGCCGGGCGACGTGCTCCTGCCGGTCAGCGCGGCTCTCAGCGGCTGCGCCACGGCGCCGAGCTTGTGGCCGCCGGCTTGCGCGAAGTCACGGATCGCGGCCTCGGCGGTAGCTGCCGTCCAGTCGCCAGAGACCGCCGTCAGCGTCGCATGGGCGCCACGCAGAACGGCGCGCGCCTCGCCGGAAAGCAGCGCCGCCGCCTTCTCGTCGACCGGCAACGGCCGCTCGGCAAACAGGAACCCCGCGCCGTCGACCAGTTCGACCAGCGTCTTGGCGCGCTCCTTGAGGCCGGGCAGGGCCGCGAGCAACTGCGCCTTCTTCTGGTCGTCGAGCCGGGCGGCGAGCGCCGGGCCGCCTTCGAGATAGGGCAGGGTGGCGACGAAGATGTCGAACAGCGCATGATCGTCCATCTTGCGCATATGCACGCCGTTCAGCGCCTCGAGCTTGGCGAAGTCGAAGCGGGCGGCGCCCTTGTTGACGTCGCCGATGTCGAACCAGCCGATCATGTCCTTGATCGACATGACTTCGTCATCGCCATGGCTCCAGCCGAGGCGGGCGAGATAGTTGAGCAGGGCCTCCGGCAGATAGCCCATCGAACGATAGGCCTCGACGCCGAGCGCGCCATGCCGTTTCGACAGCTTGGCGCCGTCGGCGCCATGGATCAGCGGAATGTGCGACATCGACGGCACATCCCAGCCCATGGCGTTGTAGATCACCGTCTGGCGCGCTGCGTTGGTCAGATGATCGTCGCCGCGGATGATGTGGGTGACGCCCATGTCGTGATCGTCGACGACGACGGCGTGCATGTAGGTCGGGTTGCCGTCCGAGCGCAGGATGATGAAATCGTCGAGGTCCTTGTTGGGAAAGCGCACCTCGCCCTGCACGCGGTCATGCACGACGGTCTCGCCTTCGGCCGGCGCCTTGATGCGGATGGCACCCTTGAGGCCGGGAGGCGCCTCGGACGGGTCGCGTTCGCGCCACTGGCCGTTGTAGCGCGGCGGCAGGCCCTTGGCCCGCGCCGCCTCGCGCATCGCCTCGAGCTCCGCGGGCGTCTCGTAGCTGTAATAGGCCTTGCCCAGGCGCACGAGCTCCTCCGCGACCTCGCGATGGCGCGGCGCGCGCTCGAACTGCGACACGGCCTCGCCGTCCCATGACAGGCCGAGCCAGGTCAGCCCGTCCAGGATGGCAGCGGTCGCCGCCTCGGTGGAGCGCTCGCGATCGGTGTCCTCGATGCGCAGCAGCATGGTGCCGCCGGTGTGCTTCGCATAGAGCCAGTTGAACAGCGCCGTGCGCGCCCCGCCAATGTGCAGGTAGCCTGTCGGCGAGGGGGCAAAACGGGTGACGACCTTGTCGGACATGGCACTCTCAGGCTGGCAGAGGAAGCGGGCGTGGTGGCGCGGACTTTCGCGTTTTCGGCGTTCATGTAGCATAGGAGGTCTGGGGCGCAAGGGGCAGACCTGATGGCTGGACGAGGCCGGGGCGCGGAGGAGGGCGAGGGGACGACAGCTGGCGTCAGCGAGCGCCTGCTGTTTGTTGACATGCTGCCTGCCGATGCCGCGCCGGTTTCGCTTCCGGAGCCGCGTCCGGCCAAAGAGATTTTGCCGCCCGATGGAGGTGGATTCGGCCCGGCCTCGCCAACGGCAACCATCACGCGGCTCCGCAAGCAGGTTGGCCGCGTCTCATGGCCGGCGTTTCACCGCAGCATCGGCAACGCTGCCACGACCGAGCTTGATCGCGGCATCGGCTTTCTGCTGGTGCCGGTGTTCCTGGCGACCGGCGTGATCTTCTATTTCTCGCTGAACGCCGAGCCGGATCTCTACAGGCCGCTTGCGGCGGTGGCGCTCATGGCCGTCTGCGCGCTGGTTTCGCGCTCGCGGCCAAGGACGCATCTCCTCTTCATGGCGGCGTTCTTTTGCGCCCTGGGCTTTCTCGCCGCAAAGGTCGAGACCTGGCGCGCCGCGACGCCTATGCTCGGTTCCGAGATCCAGACCCGCCTGACCAGCCGCCTCGTCAGCCTGGAGGAGATGGAGAACGGCCGCGTCAGGCTGACCATCGATGTGATCTCCACCGCCCACCCAAAACTGCGCTACGCGCCGGAGCGGGTCAGGCTTTCGGCGCGGAAAGTACCCGCCGACATGACCGCCGGCTCGCTGCTGACGGGCTATGCAAGGCTGCTGCAGCCGACCGGCCCGGTGCGGCCGGACAGCTACGACTTCTCCTTCGACAGCTATTTTTCGGGCATTGGCGCCAGCGGCTTTTTCCTCGGCAATCCAAAGACAATAGCCAGCGAAGAGGCACCAGCGACGGCGCGCCTCGCTTCCGCGATCGAGAAGGCGCGGGAGAGCATCGCCGACCACATCCGCGGGCTGGTTGGCGGCCCCGAGGGCGAGATCGCGGCGGCGCTGATCGTCGGCGTGCGCGCAGGCATTCCCGATGAGATCAACGAGGCGATGCGGCGCACCGGCATCTACCACATCATCTCCATCTCCGGCCTGCACATGGCGTTGGTTGCCGGCACCATCATGCTTCTGCTGCGCGGCGCCTTCGCGCTGTTTCCCGACTTCGCCTCGCGCCGGCCGGTCAAGAAATATGCCGCCGCCGCCGCGCTGGTCTCGATCGCCGCCTATCTCGTCTTCTCCGGCATTGTGGTCGCCGCCGAACGCAGCTTCATCATGCTGGCGGTGATGCTTGTCGCCGTGCTGTTCGACCGGGCCGCGCTCACCATGCGCAATCTGGCGATCTCGGCCATCGCCGTCATTCTTGTGTCGCCGCACGAAGTGGTCGGCCCGAGTTTCCAGATGTCGTTCGCCGCCACCGCCGCCCTGGTCGGCGCCTATGCCGGCTGGTCGGACTATCGGGCCGACAGGACGACCGCGCCGCCGCCGAAGCGATCGTTCCTTCACTTTGCGTCACGAAAGCTGGTGATGGGTATGGGCGGCCTTGCCATGACCTCAATCATCGCCGGCAGCGCTACGGCGCTCTTCGCGATCTGGCACTTCCAGCGCGTGTCGCCGCTCAGCCTGCTCGCCAACCTGGCCGTCATGCCGATCGTTTCGGTGGTCATGTTCCTGGGGGTCGCCAGCGCCCTGACGATGCCGTTCGGTCTCGACTGGCCATTCCTGTATCTGATGGGCAAGGGCCTGACCGCGATGATCGCGATCTCCGGGTGGATCTCCGAACGCTCGCCGGTCGATGCCGTCGGGCTGATCTCCATTCAATCGGTGCTTTTCGTGACGATAGCGCTGGTCATCGCGACCATGGCCACGACCTGGCTGAGACTTGCGGCGATCCCCTTCGCTCTGGCCGGCCTGCTGACGGTTTCAAATACCCGCACGCCCGATGTGCTGATCTCGGAGGATGCGCATCTGGTGGCGATGCCGATCGGCGGCGGCGAGCTCGCCGTCAACCGGGCGCGGTCGAATGAATTCACCACCGACAACTGGAAACGCGCGCTGGTGGCCGAGACCGTCGTCGAGCCGGAGACCTTCGAGACAGGGGATGCACGCTTCGATATCGATCCGCTCGACCTGCCGCCTGGCTCGCCATTCTACTGCAGGGACGGACTGTGCCTTGCCCGGCATCCGTCCGGCGCAATCGTGGCGCTCGCGGAAAACCGCAAGACGGCGCGGCCGGCCTGCGCCTTCGCCGACCTGATCGTCATCGACGACGCCACCGCCTACAGTCCCTGCTGGAATTCGCTGGCCCTCGTCGTCACCAAACGCCAGCTCGCCCGCTCAGGCAGCGCCGCCGTCTTCTTCGATCCGCAATCGGCGACCGCGCAAGCAACAATCCGCTACGCGGTCGAAAAGCCCTACCGGCCATGGCACGAGCAGCGCAAATACTCTCGCGAGGCGAGGGGACTGCCGCCATACCAGAGACCCGAAAGACCGGTGGTCAAACTGGCGCCGTCCGCTCAGTAGCGCCGGATCAGGCCGACCAGCTTGCCTTGCACCTTGACCCGGTCAGGGCCGAAGATGCGGGTCTCATAGGCAGGGTTGGCGGCTTCGAGCGCGATCGATGCGCCCTTGCGGCGGAAGCGCTTCAGCGTCGCCTCTTCCTCGTCGACCAGCGCCACAACGATCTCGCCGGGGCTCGCCGTGTCGGCGTTGCGGATGATGACCGTGTCGCCGTCGAAGATGCCGGCCTCGATCATCGAGTCGCCCTTCACCTCCAGCGCATAATGCTCGCCGCCCGAGATCATGTCCGGGGGCACCGAGATCGAATGCGTCTGGTGCTGGATGGCGTCGATCGGCACGCCGGCGGCGATGCGGCCCATTACCGGGATCGACACCGCCGACACAGCGTCGTCGTCATTGCTGGGGGTGCGCGACGGCGACGCCGGTTTGATCTGCCGGCCGAGATTGCCCTGTCCGAGGCTTCCCTGGATGACGCTCGGCGAAAACTTCTTCGCGGCATTGAGGCCAGGCGCGATCGAATCGGGCAGGCGCAGCACTTCCAGCGCACGCGCCCGGTTGGGCAGCCGGCGAATGAAGCCGCGCTCCTCAAGCGCAGTGATCAGCCGGTGGATGCCCGACTTCGAAGCCAGATCAAGCGCCTCCTTCATCTCGTCGAAAGAGGGCGGAATGCCGCTTTCCTTCAGCCGTTCATGGATGAACATCAGGAGTTCATGTTGTTTGCGCGTCAGCATGGCGGCCCCCACGGGTTCTGAAACCAGAATCAGAAAAACAAACCCAGAACAAACACTATCTGTTCCAGTTGTGTTCCGCAACCGTTTAAAGTTTAATGAATGCGTTGACGTTTTGTTCAGCGTAGCATCAGAACGCGACAAGCGTCGCCGACGGCGGCGGCCGGGGCGAAGGGCTCTCGCACCACGAGGCCATTGGCGTCGGCGAGCATGCGCAGCATCGAGGAGTCCTGGATGCCGAAGGGCGTCGCAACCAGTGAGCCGGCTTCTTCGCGGACGACGGCCCGCACGTAATCCTGCCTCAGATCGTTTGCCTGCATCGCGGCGCCCAGCCGCGCCTCGCGAATGTCCTGGGTGAACGCGCGGCCACCGAGCCGCGCCAGCAACGGCTTCAGGAACAGCTGCGAACAGACCAGGCTCGCCACCGGATTGCCGGGCAGGCCGATGCAGCGCGCGGGTCCCAGCCGGCCGAACATCAGCGGCTTGCCCGGGCGCATGGCGATCTTCCAGAAATCGAGCGTCATGCCTTCGCCGGTCAGCACGCCGTGAATGAGATCGTGGTCGCCGACCGAGGCGCCGCCAAGCGTCACGATGACATCGGCCTGCTGCTCGACGGCCTGCCTGACCAGCGCGGAGATCGCTTCCCTGCGGTCGGCGGCAATGCCGAGATCGAGCGCGCGGGCGCCGACCGATTGCGCAGCGGCGGCGACGCCATAGGCGTTGGACGAGATGATCTGATCGGGACCGAGTTCGCTGCCGGGTGGCAGCAGTTCGTCGCCGGTGGCGATGATGGCGACCAGCGGCCGCTTCACCACAGTGAGGCGCGGGTGGTTGGCGGATGCCGCCAGCGACAGTGCCGCCGGATCGAGCAGCCGGCCCTTTTCCAGCAGCACATCGCCTTCTACGAAGTCGAGCCCGGCGCGGCGGATGTTGCGCCCTTCAGCGGTCGGCTCGGTCACTTCGATCGTGCCGCCGCCGAGATCCTGCACATTCTCCTGGATGACGATAGTGTCGGCGCCTTGCGGCACCGGCGCGCCGGTGAAGATGCGCACGGCTTGCGCCGTGCCGACGCTGCCTTCGAAGCCGCGGCCGGCCGGCGCAATGCCGATCACCGAAAGCCGCGCCGGCACGGATGCCACATCGGCGGCGCGCGTCGCATAGCCGTCCATGGCTGAGGCGTTGAAGGGCGGCTGCGTGCGCAGCGCCACCACAGGCTCGGCCAGGACTCGGCCAGCGGCGTCGATCAGTGCGACGCTTTCGCTGGCCCGCGGCGCCGCGCCATCCAGCAGGCGCTCGAGCGCCTCGGCCACAGGAACCAGCGCCATCAGGCGCCCGCCCCGGCCGACTTGTAGTCGCCGGACTCGCCGCCGGTCTTTTCGACCAGCCTGATGCCGGAGATCACCATGGCGCGGTCGGCGGCCTTGGCCATGTCGTATATGGTGAGGCAGGCGACAGAGGCCGCCGTCAACGCTTCCATCTCGACGCCGGTCTTGCCGGTGACACGGGCAAGCGCGGTGACCTTGAGGCCGGGCAGCGACTTGTCCGGTTCGATATCGACGGAAACCTTGGTCAGGAGCAGCGGATGGCAGAGCGGGATCAGCTCATGCGCGCGCTTGGCCGCCATGATGCCGGCGATGCGCGCGGTGCCCAGCACATCGCCCTTCTTGGCATCGCCGGCAAGGATCATCTCAAGCGTTTCGGCGCGCATCGAGACAAAGCCCTCGGCGATCGCGGTGCGCACCGTTTCGGCCTTGTCGCCGACGTCGACCATGTTGGCTTCGCCAGAGGCGCCAAGATGGGTGAGGGCGGCCGCCATCGTCAGACGGCCTCGGCCGGCGCCTTGCCTGTCAGAAGCAGGCGAGTCGCCGCCGCGACATCCTGTTGCCGCATCAGGCTCTCGCCGACAAGGAAGGTGCCGATGCCGCTCTGCTCCAGCCTGCGGCAGTCCTGATGGGTGAAGATGCCGCTCTCGCTGACCAGCAGGCGGTCGGCCGGCACCATCGCCGCCAGCCGCTCCGAAACGCCGAGGCTGGTCTCGAACGTCCTGAGGTCGCGGTTGTTGATGCCGATCAGCCGTGACGAGAGCCGGAGCGCCCGCTCCATCTCGGCCTCGTCATGCACTTCGACCAGCGCATCCATGCCGAGTTCGAGGGCCGTCGCCTCGAGCTCGCGCGCCATCGCGTCGTCGACACTCGCCATGATGATCAGGATGGCGTCGGCGCCCCAGGCGCGGGCCTCGAACACCTGATAGGGGTCGAAAAGGAAATCCTTGCGCAGCGCCGGCAGGGCGACGGCGGCACGCGCGGCGGTGAGGAATTCGGGCGCGCCCTGGAAGGACGGGGCGTCGGTCAGCACGGAGAGGCAGGCCGCGCCGCCATTCGCATAGGCCTTTGCGAGCGCCGGCGGATCGAAATCGGCGCGGATCAGCCCCTTGGACGGGCTCGCCTTCTTGATCTCGGCGATCAGCCCGAAGCCGCCGGCCCTGCGCCTGGCCTCTAGCGCGGCAAGAAAGCCACGCGGTGCCTCGGCGGCTTGAGCCCGCGCCTTGATCTCGGCCAGCGGCACGCGCTGCTTGGCCGCCGCTATCTCCTCGCGTTTGTAGGCTTCGATCTTGCGCAGAATGTCGGACAAGGGCTCTACTCGTTCGAAATTTCAACCAGCCGACCGAGCACTTGGAGCGCGCGGCCGCTGTCGATGGCTTGCGCTGCGCTCGCCATGCCGTCGGCGAGCGTCGTCGCCTTGCCGGCCACCACCAGGCCGGCGCCCGCATTCATCAGCACGGTGTCGCGATAGGCGCCCGCAGCACCTGCCAGCATGTCGCGCAGCGCCTTGGCGTTGTAGGCCGCGTCGCCGCCGCGCAACTCGTCCTTGGTGTGGCGCTGCAGGCCGACCGCTTCGGGGGTGAGCGCGAAGGTGCGGATCTCGCCGCCGGCAAGTTCCGCCACCTGCGTCTCGCCGGTGGTGGTGATCTCGTCATAGCCGTCGCCGTGAACGATCCAGGCGTGCTCGGTGCCCAGCGCCTTCAACGCCTCGGCAACCGGCATGATCCATTCCGGCAGGAACACGCCGACCATCTGCCTGCTGACGCCGGCCGGATTGGACAGCGGTCCGAGCAGGTTGAAGATGGTGCGCGTGCCAAGCTCGCCCCGGATCGGGCCGACGTGCTTCATCGCCGGATGGTGCGCCGGCGCGAACATGAAGCCGACGCCGGCTTCATGGATGCAACGGCCGATCGTCTCCGGTCCGATGTCGATCTTGACGCCGAGGGCGGTGAGCACATCGGCAGCGCCGGTCAATGAGGACAGGCCGCGATTGCCGTGCTTGGCCACCGGCACGCCGCTCGCTGCAATGACGAATGCCGATCCCGTCGAGATGTTGACGCTGTGCGAATTGTCGCCGCCGGTGCCGACGATATCGATGGCGCCGTGCGGAGCCTCGACGCGCAGCATCTTGGCGCGCATCGTGGCGACGGCGCCGGAAATCTCGCTCACCGACTCGCCGCGCACGCGCAGCGCCATCAGGAAGCCGCCGATCTGACCGGGCGTTGCGTCGCCCGACATGATGATGTCGAACGCCTCGCGCGCCTCCTCAAACGAAAGAGGAGTGCCGGCGGCGACCTTGGCGATATGGGTCTTCAGCGCACTCATCGGGCCTGCGCCTGGGAAACCGCGGCCGGGTCGATGCGGACGTCGTATTGCGTCTGCAACTGCGCCACCAACTGGTCGAGCAGGTCGTCCGACATGCCGGCGGTGAAGGATTTCTGCGCGTCGTCGGGCACGGAGCTGCCATCGGCGCCGGCCGGCTCGAACACTTCGGCCACCTTGTAGAGAATCTGGCCGTCGCCGGTGGGCGAGGGGATCAGCCCGGTGCCGCCTTCGCCGACGCCGAACATTTCGGCGGCGCCTTCCTTGCCGAAATCGGCGTCATCGGCTTCGCGCTTCAGGCCGCGCTTGGTCTGCTTCTCGAGCTTCAATTCGCCGGCGATCACGTCGAGCGTGGTGCCTGCCTTGAGGCGCTTTTCCAGCTCCTGCGCCTTGGCGTCGAGCCGCTTTTCCGTTTCAGCCGCCGTCCAGTCGGCCACCACCTTCTGGCGAACCTCGTCCAGCGTGCGGTCGCGCGCCGGCGTGATCGATCCGACTTCGTAGAAGACGAAGCCATTGTCGGCGGTGGTCAGGCCCTCATTCTCGGTGCCGGGCTCGGCGGCGAACACCGCCTTGATCAGGTCCGCCGATTCCGGCAGGTCCTTGACGATGGTCTCGTCGGGACGCTGGCCGGTGCGGTCGATCGCGTCGATGGTGACGACCTTGAGCTTCAGCTTGGCGGCGGCGTCGGCGAGCGAACTGCCCGAAGCGCGCGTGTCCTCGTAACTGTCGTGCACGTCGAGCAGGATGCGGCTTGCCTCGCCGAGCGCCAGGTCCTTGCGGATCTGGTCGGAGACTTCGGCCAGCGGCTTCACCACCTCCGGCTTGATCTCGGTGACGCGCAGGAGCACCGGGCCGAAAGCGCCCTGGACGACGGGGCTGACCTCATTGGCGGCGAGCTTGAAGGCCGCTTCGGCCACCGCCTTGTCGGCGATCTTGTCCTTGGCAAGCGTGCCGAGCAGCGTGTCTGCCTGGGTCTTGCCCTCGGCGGTGACGAGCTTGTCGAAGGTCGCGCCCGCCTTCAGCGAATCGAACGCGGCCTTGGCTGCATCCGACGTCTTGAACACCAGCTGCTCGATGGTGCGCATCTCCGGCGTCGTGTAGCGCCCCTTGTTCTTGTTGTAGTCGTCGCTGATCTGCTGATCGGTCACCGCGGTCGGATCCATGATGTCCTGCGGCTCGAGCCTGACATAGGAGAACTTGCGGTATTCGGGCGCGGCGTAGGTCTTCTTGTTGGCATCGAAATAGGTCTGGAGCGCGCTGTCGGCCGGCGCCTCGATCGGTTCGACCAGCGTCTTCGGCAACGTCAGATAGTCGATGGTGCGGTCCTCGCCGCGATAGAGCGCGACCGCCTTGAGGAAGGTTTGCGGCGCCTTGAGGCCGTCCGAAACCGCCTCGACGATCTGCTGGCGCACCGCCACCTGGGAGCGGTTCTTCAGATAGTCTTCGGGCCGCATGCCGACCTGACGCAGCAGATATTCGAACGTCCTGCGGTCGAACTGGCCGCTCGGGCCCTTGAAGGCCGGGTCCTCGCGCGTCAGCTCGGCAAGCCGGTCCTTGGAGAGGCCGAGGCCGAGCTTGCGGGCCTGCTCGTCGAGCACGGCGCCCGAGACGAGCTGCGCCAGCACCTGGTTGTCGATGCCGAGCGCCTTCGCCTGCTCGTGCGTGATGCGCTGGCCGAACTGCTGCGACATGACGCTGATCTGGCGGTCATAGGCGAGGCGGTACTCGTTGATCGAAACTGTCGTGCCGCCGGCGGTGATCACGGAATGATGGCCGCCCAAAGTTCCTGACAGACGCCCCGAAATACCCCACACGGCAAAGCTGATCACCAGCAAGGACAGCAACGCCTTCGCGACCCAGGTGCCCGCCGCGTTTCTCAAGATACCAAGCATGCCTACTTCCGATTTTTGCGCATTTTGCGTGCGCCCGAGTCTGAAACAAGCGCAATAGCGCCCTTCCGGCCCACTGTCGATTGCTTTGTGGCCTGATTTTGATAGTGAGGGCGGAAGCCGAATATCGCCTGGAGAAAGCAAAGCTCATGACGCCTGGAATCCGCCCGCTCGTCGCCGGCAACTGGAAAATGAACGGCACCAGCGCCTCGCTCAATGAGCTGAGGATGATCGGCAACGGCTTCATGAGCGGGCTCGACGCCGAGACCGAGGCGCTGGTCTGCGTGCCCGCGACCTTGCTGTCGCACGCGGCCGAAATCCTGTCGCGCACCCCGGTCCGGGCCGGCGGCGAGGATTGCCATCCCAAGGAGAGCGGCGCCTATACCGGGCGCATTTCAGCCGAGATGCTGAAGGACGCCGGCGCCAGCCACGTCATAGTCGGCCATTCCGAATGCCGCGCCGACCTCAGCGAGGACGACGCCACCATTCACGCCAAGGCGTCCGCGGCGTGGCGGGCCGGGCTGGTGGCCATCATCTGCATCGGCGAGACAAGGGCTGAACGCGAGGCGGGCACGACGCTCGACGTGCTGTCGCGCCAGATCGCCGGGTCGGTGCCGACCAGCGCCACGGCGGCCAACACGGTCATTGCCTACGAACCTGTCTGGGCGATCGGCACCGGCCTGACGCCGACCGCTGACGATGTCGCCGATGCGCATGCGCATATCCGCGCCAAGCTGACGGAGCTGCTCGGCGGCGCGGCGGCGAAGATGCGTATCCTCTATGGCGGCTCGGTCAAGCCGTCCAACGCTGTCGAACTGCTCGGCGTGGCCAATGTCGACGGCGCGCTGGTCGGCGGCGCCAGCCTGAAGGCGGCGGATTTTCTCGGCATCGCCGAGGCCTATCTGAATATCTCCTAGCCGCGGGGCCGACTGGCCGGCGCGGCCGAAATCGTTGCAAAGGCCGCATTGCTCCCCATATTCCGGCCACGGGCTTGGAAATGCCATCAAAGCATTGTAAGGAGCCGCCTCCAAATCACCGGTCGTATCCGCGGCCGCGCAAGGCCTTGCCAGGATAAATTATGGAAACCGTACTGATCGTCATTCACCTTATGGTCGTGCTCGCGCTCGTCGGCGTGGTGCTGCTGCAGCGCTCCGAGGGCGGCGGTCTCGGCATCGGTGGCGGTTCCGGTTTTATGACGGCGCGTGGCGCCGCCAATGCATTGACGCGGGCAACGGCGATCCTGGCAGCGGCCTTCTTCGCCACCTCGCTCACTCTGTCGCTCGTCGCGCGCTACGGCGAAAAGCCGATCGACATCCTCGATCGCGTCCCGGCGTCGTCCAGCAACGCCGGCAAGGGCGTGCTCGACCAGCTGCCGGGCAACGCGCCGGCCGGCGCCACCGCACCGGCCGCTCCGTCGACCTCGACGGCGCCGGCGGCACCCGCCAGCGGATCGGCGACGCCGCCCTCGTCGGGCAACGGCGCCGCGACGACGGCGCCTGCGCCTGCACCGGCACCCGCGAATCCGGCCACGCCGCCGGCGGCCAATGGCGTCACCTTGCCGGTCACCCCGCAGGTTCCGAACCAGTAGCCGGACAAGCTTATCCGGCCGCGATCTGTTGTCGTTTGAACACAGTCGCGGCAAATGCCGCACATTCACGAAGATTCAACCGGGCGTAGGCCGACGGCCCGCTTGAGGCGGCTCGGCCAGATCGATTATACATTGCGCGCGGCACTTTCGGCGTCCTTGGGGGACGCCGGGCGACGCCGTGGCAACAAAGCATTACACGATCGGATCTTCGCCATGCAGCTTCGCAGCTTCATTTTCATGGGATTCCTTGCCGTGCTCGGCATGGGGTCCGCAGCCTTCGCCGGCACGCCGGCAAACATAGCCGCATCGCCGTCAGTCGAGATTACCAGCGCCATCAATGTCGCCGTCAAAAGCGACGCATCGCAGCTGAAGCTTCTCAAGAAGAAGAAGAACCCGACGCCAGCCGATCTCGCTCAGATCAGCAAGCTCGAGGACAAGATCGCGGCCGACAAGGAAGCCGCCAAGACCAAGGCGCTGGAAGCCCGCAAGCTGGCGATGCGCGACGCAGCCAAGGCCAAGGCGGACGCTGCCCGGCAGGAATGGCTGGCGAAGAAGGGCCAGTCGGCCGAGACGAAAGTGGCCGATGCCAAGACAGGCAAGAAGACGGTCAAGATCATCGAGCCGATCGCCGCTGTCGAACCGATCCAGTCGGCCGAGCCGATGCCGGCCGAGGCGATGAACGTCGCGCTGACCGGCAACAATGGCGAGCTGCGCAGCGAGGCTCCTGGCCAGAAGCCGGCAAGCGGCGGCCTGTTTGCAGGCCTGTTCGGCGGTTCGTCGTCGTCATCGATCAGCTATCTGCCCGAAACGCGCGCACTTGATTCGGCTCTCGCCAAGAAGGACGCCAAGCGGCCGTTCAAGGTGAAGCCGGAGTTCGTGCCGCAGGACGTCGAGTTCAGCGGCTACCCCGCCGGCACCATCGTCATCGACACCAGCGCCCGCCGTCTCTATCTCGTCGAATCGTCGAGCACGGCGCGACGCTATGCGATCGCCGTCGGCCGCGAAGGCTTGCAGTTCAAGGGGACGGTCGCTGTCGGCGACAAGCAGGAATGGCCGCGCTGGATCCCGACGCTCGACATGCAGAAGCGCGAGCCCAAGCACTATGGCCAGTACAAGGACGGCATGCCCGGCGGCGGTGAGAATCCGCTCGGCGCGCGCGCCATCTATCTCTATGACGGCAAGAAGGACACGCATCTGCGCATCCACGGCACCATCGCGCCGCAGTCGATCGGAACCAGCGCCTCCAATGGCTGCTTCCGCATGATCAACGAGCACGTCATGGACCTCTACAGCCGGGTCAAGGTCGGCACCAAGGTTGTTATTATATAACAACCAGGCGTTATTATCTGAGGCCTCCACCCATCATGCCGAAAGGGCCGGCCCAGCCGGCCCTTTTGTTTTGACTGCAACATTTCTTGCCCTTCGGGGCGTCGCGCCTTCTTGGGAAAAAGCCTTCGCGGCGGTTTTTTCTCTGGCGGAATCAATCCGGCCGCGTTAAGCGATGACTCCCATGGCGCGATATGTATTCATCACTGGCGGCGTGGTTTCCTCACTCGGAAAAGGCATTGCTGCGGCAGCTCTTGGGGCTCTCCTGCAGGCGCGCGGCTATCGCGCGCGCATCAAAAAGCTCGATCCCTATCTCAATGTCGATCCCGGCACGATGTCGCCGTACCAGCACGGCGAGGTGTTCGTCACCGACGACGGGGCGGAAACCGACCTCGACCTTGGCCACTATGAGCGCTTCACCGGCCGCTCGGCCAACCAGCAGGACAACATCACCACCGGCCGCATCTACAAGAACATCATCGAGCGCGAGCGGCGCGGCGACTATCTCGGCGCGACCGTGCAGGTCATTCCGCACGTCACCGACGAGATCAAGCATTTCGTCCTCGAGGGCAATGACGACTACGACTTCGTGCTGTGCGAGATCGGCGGCACGGTCGGCGACATCGAGGCGATGCCGTTCCTGGAGGCGATCCGCCAGCTCGGCAACGACCTGCCGCGCAACAACGCGGTCTATGTCCATCTGACCTTGATGCCGTACATCCCGACCGCCGGCGAACTGAAGACCAAGCCAACGCAGCATTCGGTCAAGGAACTGCGCGGCATCGGCATTGCGCCCGACATCCTTCTGGTGCGCGCCGACCGGCCCATTCCAAAAGAAGAGCGCCGCAAGCTGTCGCTGTTCTGCAACGTGCGCGAAAGCGCCGTTATCCAGGCGCTCGACGTGCCGCACATCTATGACGTGCCGATGGCCTATCACAAGGAGGGGCTCGATTCGGAGGTGCTTGCCGCCTTCGGCATCGACCCGGCGCCAAAGCCGCGCATGGAGCCCTGGCAGGCGCTCTCCAACCGCATCCACAATCCGGAAGGCGAGGTGACGATCGCCATTGTCGGCAAATACACCGGCCTCAAAGACGCCTACAAATCGCTGATCGAGGCGCTTTCGCATGGCGGCCTCGCCAACCGCGTCAAGGTCAAGCTCGACTGGATCGAGAGCGAGATCTTCGAAAAGGAAGACCCGACGCCCTGGCTGGAGAAGGTGCATGGCATCCTCGTTCCCGGCGGCTTCGGCGAGCGCGGTTCGGAAGGCAAGATCCTGGCGGCGAAGTTCGCGCGCGAGCGCAAGGTGCCTTATTTCGGCATCTGCTTCGGCATGCAGATGGCCTGCATCGAGGCGGCGCGTTCGCTGGCCGGCGTCGAGCACGCCTCCTCGACCGAGTTCGGCCCGACCGAGGAGCCTGTCGTTGGCCTGATGACCGAATGGCTGAAGGGCAACATGCTGGAGAAGCGTAGGGCGACCGGCGATCTCGGCGGCACGATGCGGCTCGGCGCCTATCAGGCAGAGCTGAGCAAGGGTTCCAAGATTGCCGAGATCTACGGCGACACCCAGATTTCCGAACGCCACCGGCACCGCTACGAGGTCAATATCGACTACAAGCAGCGGCTCGAGGATTGCGGCCTGGTCTTTGCCGGCATGTCGCCCGACGGCGTGTTGCCGGAAACGGTCGAATACCCCGACCATCCCTGGTTCATCGGCGTGCAGTATCACCCTGAATTGAAGAGCCGGCCGCTCGAACCGCATCCGCTGTTCGCGAGCTTCATCTCGGCCGCGGTGGACCAGTCGCGCCTCGTTTGATGCGGACCTACGTCGCGCTGCTCTACAGCATCATCCTGGGCGAGGGGCGACGCCTCGTCATGTCCGACCTCAAGGCGATGGCGGAGAGCATCGGCCTGAAGAATGTCCGGACGCTGGTGGCGACGGGCAACCTGGTCTTCGACGCGCGGGCGGCCAAGATCGCCGATCTCGAACAACGGCTGGAAGCAGCGTTCGAAAAGACCTTCGGCCGCCATGTCGATATCATCGTGCGCCGCGCCGAGGACTGGCTGAAGCTCGCGAGCGGCAATCCGTTTCCGGCCGAGTCCGCCGATGCCGGCGATCAGGTCGCGGTGCGCGTCATGCGCAAGCCTGCGCCGGCGGACGCCGTCGCGGCGCTCGATGCCTATGCCGCCGACGATGAAAAGGTGCTTTCGGTCGGCGGCGACATCTGGCTCGTCTTTTCGCGTGAGCGACCAAGCTCACGGCTGCTGGCGGCGAGCAATCACAAGCGCATGGGCATAGGTACTTCGCGCAACTGGAACACGGTGCGCAGGTTGGCGGAGATGGTTGGGCAGCAGGCAGCAGGCAGTAGGCAGTAGGCAGTAGGCAGTAGGCAGTAGGCAGTTGGCAGTAGGCAGTAGGCAGTAGGCAGTAGGCAGTAGGGGTATTCTCTATTGCCTAAGCCCTACTGCCTACTGCCTTATTTCAAGCCTTCGCCGTCTTTGCCCCTGCGCCAAGCGCCATGGTGCGCAGCACGTAGTAGACGGCGCCCGCGATCGCCACACCGAAGAACCAGCCATAGACGCCCCACCAGGACGGCAGCCAGTTGGTGAAGTTGGGCAGGATCGAGGAGAAGATGGCGCCGATGCCGGCGGCGATGAAGGCGTTGACATGCCAGCCGCTTTGGAAGCGGAACTCACCGTCTTCGCGGTAGAGCGCCTCGACGTCGACCTCGCCCTTCCGGATCAGGTAGTAATCGACCATCATCACGCCGAAGATCGGTCCCATCGTCGCGCCGATGATGCCGACGAAGTGCGCGGCGCTGCCTTCCCAGGGCGCGAAGGGGTAAAGCACCAGCGCGATCACGGCCGCGATGTAGCCGCCCTTCTTGAAGTCGATCTGGCGTGGGAAGACGTTGGAGAAGTCGAAGGCCGGCGAGACGAAATTCGCCACCACATTGATGCCGAGCGTCGCCACCGCGAAGGTGAGGGCGGCAAGGGCTGCCAGGAACCAGCTGTCGAACTTGGCCGAGATCTGGTCGGGATGGAGCAGCACCTCGTGGTAGACATCGTAGGCGGCGATCGTGGTGACGCCGGCGACGAGCGAGAACAGGATCAAATTGACCGGCAGGCCCCAGATGTTGCCCTTGCGCAGCGCCGCATTGTCGGGCGCGTAGCGGGCGAAGTCGCAGAAGTTGAGATAGAGCGCCGAGAAGTAGGTGACCCAGATCGCCGCGACGCCGAAGAGCGCTGTCCAGGAGCTGGGATCGCCGGGGATGCCGGCATCGGCGGTCTTTTCGCGCAGCACATCCATCGGGATGTCGCTGGTGAAGGCGAAGCTGCCTGACTTCACGCAGAGATAGATGGCCAGGAGAAGCATCATCACCCAGACCGCGGGGCCGGCCCAGTCCTGGAAGCGGCGCACCGTTTCCATGCCTTTCTGGATGATCAAGAGCTGCAACGCCCAGATGACGACGAAGCAGATCACTTCCAGGGTGGAGTGGCCGAGAAGGTGCGAGGTCTTGTTGAACTCGTCGAACCATTGCAGGCGCGTCAGCAGCGCCACGATGGCGCCGGAGGCGGCGGCCGTCTGCGCGCCGTACCAGAAGCAGGCGACGATTGCGCGCACCAGCGCCGGAATGTTGGCGCCCCAGATGCCGAAGGAGGCGCGGGCGAGAACGGGGTAGGGCACGCCGGTCTTCACCCCGGCATAACCTACCATGTTCATCAGCGCGTAGATGATCAGCGAGCCGATGCCGATGGCGATGATGAAATTGACGAAGCCGCCGCAGAACAGGAACAGGCTGGCCGCCAGATAGTAGCCCCACAGACTGTGGACGTCGGACGTCCAGACGTTGAAGATCGAGAACGGCCCCCAGTTGCGTACTTTCGCAGGAGCGAGGTCCTCGTTGTAAAGGTCGGGCGATGCGCCTTGTATCGTCATTGCAAGTGTCCCCTTTTGCAAAACGCGCCCTCACGCGTTAATCGGCGAGGTTAAGCCTGACGCAGGGGAACCGGCAAGCAAACCATTTGCCGGCTTTGACCTTAAAGACATTCAACGAGAATCGCGCTTATCACGCATGCGCACCGCGGCCCATCATCGACATTTCGCTCCTGAGTCGGCAAAGCGGATCTTAGTCCGGGTCACCCGTGGATCGATTGCCTGACGGTCGAAATCCCGGGCATCCGGTCCGGTTGAATTTTTTTTGCCGCGCATCCGCTTTTTTGTGGAACCAAATGGCCCACCGGGTGTTTAATGAGGTTCTGTGCACCGCGATCGCCGGGAGGAAAACGATGGATCGCTTGCATTTCTTTACGCCCGTGCGGATTCTGCCCGGGCAAGGCTACCCCGTAGAAGAAGTAGACAGCGTCGCCGAAGCGATGGTGTTTTTGCGGAAATGGCCAGCAGGTCGGCGCGGACCGGTCTATCAATGCGCCCTGAACTGCTGCTCCGCCGCCATGGCCGGCAACATGTCGGCCGAGGAGGCAAGGAAAGCTTTTACCGGCTTTGCCCGCATCACACGCCTCCTCGACGACGAGATGGCCATGCCGCTCGGCGGCGAGGCGATGGACAACGTCTACGCCTTGCGGCGCTAGCCGCTCTAACTCCAGAACTGTCGAGGTTCGCGCCATAGTGGCGCGGACCGCGGCTCTGCGTCAGCTAGCGAACCGTCATAGTCTGCCGGGGGCATTCATTGGGGTTCGAGAGACGCTCCGTCGTTTGATCGCGACGCGGTCAGATCCTCGCGCTTCGCAATGAGACCGGCTTTGCTAGCGCCTTCAGAAAAGGCAGACAGCGCATCGGGAGCTGTTACCGGCCAAGTTCGAACATAGCCCTCGACGGAGAACTCCGGAAACTCGGCGCGGATACGCTGAACTAACGTGTGGGCCTGCTCAAGATCGCCGAGTCGAGCATGGGCCATCGCACGAACCATCAACGACTCCCCATGAACAGGAGCCTTCATCGCGGCTGTGATAGCGTCGCGGTCGTTTCCGGCGACATATTGGGCGATTGCAAGCGCTCCGTAGTACCAAGGGGGAGCGCTTGGATTTAGGAGCAGAGCGTGATTGACCGTGTCCACCATGCGCTTAGCATCACCAACAACGAGGGGCATGTTGTACGCAATCAAGGCAAGGTTATCAGCATCGTTTGGGGCAACTGCAAGCGCCCGCTCGAAATCCTCCTTCGCACCTTGAATGTCCCCGTCCGCCGCACGCAATGTCGCGCGCTGTCCGAGCGCTATCCAATCATTTGGGTCCAATTGCAGTGCACGAGTCGTATCTTCCCGGAAGTGCCGCAAGGCGGTATCGACATCGTCAGAGAAGCCTAGAGTACTGGCAACCGAATATGCGAGGCCTAACTGGCTCCAAGCCGGTGCAAATTCCGGGTCCATTCGCACTGATTTTTCGAGGTACTCGATACCCTTTAGGACCCCCTCTTTGGTGACGCTCTGGGTACTGTCCATCCCAATCAGATAGAGATCGTACGCATCAAGGCTCGCGGGAGGCTTCCGTTTGGCAACCGCCCTGCTGCTGCGTGCGATCTCGCCGTAGTACGTCGAGGCGATGCTGCCGACCACGCGAGCGGTTATCTCGTCCTGCACCGAGAATAAGTCGTCGGTAGCTTGATCGTACCGTTGCGCCCACAGGTGAGCTCCGGAGACCGCGTCAATGAACTGTGCTGTCACTCTCAACTGATGCCCTTGAGTTTGGACGCTTCCTTCTAGGACAAACCGAACGCCAAGTTCTCGGCCGACTTGCCTTACGTCTGGGCTCTTTCCTTTGTAGGCGAAGCTGGAGTTGCGAGCGATCACGAAGATGTCGGGATGCCGCGCCAAATCAGTTATGATGTCCTCACTGAGCCCTTCCGCAAGACGTGTCCATCGGGCGTCTCCATCCAAATTGTCGAATGGAAGTACTGCTATCGTCCGCGAGGCATGAGCATCTTCCACGGGCCAGAATATCCAGGCGACGCCGATCAGGAGCAATGCGGTCAGAGGCGCCAATAGTCTCCTACGAGACAAGTACGGCCGGGCACGTAGCCGCCAAGGGCGTCCCGTCCCTCGTAGCCGCACTCGATAAGTACGAACCGGACGGGCGATGTTCTTGACGCGCTGGTCGCCGACAAAATCGATCGGAAACGGCAATTTTCCTTGCAACTGGTCAAAGGCAGTGCCGGAAATCAATACGCTCCCCGGATCGCAAAGTTGTTCCAGTCTAGCCGCCACGTTGACGCCGTCGCCAAGCAGGTCGTCCCCCTCGGCTACAACGTCGCCGACGTTGACCCCAACGCGAAGGACTATGCGCTTGTTTTGAGGCGTGTTGATTTGTTGCGCGACAACGCCTTCTTGAAGGCGGGTCGCAAAGGCAACAGCGTCAACGACGGATACGAACTCGAAGATCGCTCCGTCACCCATAAGCTTGACAGTATGGCCGCTGTGCTGCGCGAGCAGCGGATCAACAACCACGCGGCGCAGCTCTCGTATCGTAGTCAACGTAGCCGACTCGTCGGCTTCTATAAGCCGCGAGTATCCGACAATGTCGGAGGCGACTATCGCAACGAGGCGCCGATGCGCTTGCATTGCCACTCATTAGCCAACGCAGGCATTTTCCAACATCAGCATATACCCAATATCGGGCGATGGCGAACCGGAGCTCGAATGCTGCTCCGCTCTACGGATGCGCCCATACTGGCATGCTGGCTGGGCTCAATCTCGAGCCGCCGATCCGCCCAATTTCTGATTCTAATCGCGATGCAGGGTCGGAAGCTCAGAAGGAGAGATCGGTCGAGAAAGAAGAATCGGCTAGGGCCCGAACCGGCCGGACCAAGTGACTGCCGCCCCGGGCCAAAGCGGATCACCTTCAGTCCCGTGTAGCCAACTCCACTCGGACCGGGTGCGTTGCGGCGGTTGCCGTTGTAGAGTGCGTCGGGTGACCCATCACGCGCCTCAACGGAGCACAGGCGACGCATGGAGCGGCGGCTAACTGCCATATTTGCGGCCGATGTAGTCGGCTACAGCCGGCTGATGGGCGAGGACGAGGTCGGCACGCTGGAGCGGCTCAAGGCCTGTCGCCGCGAGTTGATCGATCCATCGATCGCCCGGCATCACGGCCGTATGATCAAGCTTATGGGCGACGGTGCGCTGGTCGAATTTGGCAGCGTCGTCGATGCGGTGCAATGCGCGGCCGACATCCAGCGCAAGATGGCCGAGCGTGACAAGGGTATCGCGGACGACCGGCTCATCCGCTTTCGCATCGGCGTCAACCTCGGCGACATCATTGTCGAGGGTGAAGACATCTATGGTGACGGGGTCAACATCGCCGCGCGGCTGGAAGCGCAGGCCGAGCCCGGCGGCGTCTGCATCTCTGGCACGGCCTTCGACCACGCCGTGCACAAATGCGACGTCGGCTTCGCCAGCCTTGGCGAGCAGCGGCTGAAGAACATCGCCGACCCTGTCCGCGTCTATCGGATTCTCCTCGAACCTTCGAAGGCGGGCAAGGTTCTGAGCGGCCCGCGCCGCCCGCTGCGGCCGGCGATCCTGGCGACGGGTGCGGCGCTGCTCGTTGCCGCCGCGGTTGCCGGCACCGTCATTGCCTGGCAGTGGCTGCGGGCGCCGCAACGGCCTTCCGTCGCGGTATTGCCGTTCTCCAATTTGAGCGGCGATCCTGCGCAGGACTATCTCGCCGAGGGCATAACCGAGGACCTGATCACCGACCTCGCTAAACTTTCGGGCCTCGACGTGATCGCCGGCAACTCGGTCGCCGCTTACAAGGGCAAGCCGCCCAATCTCGCCGACGTCAGGCGCGAACTCGGCGTCGACTTCCTCGTCGAGGGCAGCGTCAGGCCGACGGGTGACCTGATCCGGATCAACGCTCAGTTGATCGATACGGCAAACGGCGAGCATGTGTGGGCCGACCGTTTCGACCGGCGCGCGGCCGAAACGTTCGCTGTCCAGGATGAGATGCGCAAGGAAATCGTCGCCGCGCTCTACGTCGAGCCCTCGGCGGTGGAAACCAAGAGGATGGAGCGCCCGCCCACCGCCAATCTCGAGGCGTATGACTACTACCTGCGCGGCGAGCACGCTGCCTTCACCGGCCGCCCGCCCGGCATGCGCGACGCACTGGACTTCTATGCAAAGGCGGTCGCGCTGGATCCTTCGTTCGCGGCGGCATTCGCCGCCGATGCGCGCACTGCCGTCTATGTCTGGCGCAATGCCTATGACGACGTGCTGCAGTCCGCCCCGGCGCGAAAGCGCGCCTATGAGAGCGCGGGGCGAGCCCTGCAGCTCAATCCCGATCTGTCGCTGCCCTACGCGATGCTTGCCATCCTGCAGAGCGTGGACCGGCGCTTCGACGAAGCGATCGAGTCGGCCCGGCGGGCCGTGGCGCTCGGACCGGGCGACGTCGAAGCGCAGGTCGCACTCGGATACGTCTACCTATTCGACGGCAAGTTTCCGGAAGCCGCCGCGGCTGTCGAAACGGCATTGCGGCTCGACCCCGACATGTCGCCGATCAACCGCCAGATCGCCGGCACGGTCTTTTTCTTCGACGGCGATGGCAAACGCGCGGTGGCGGCGCTGGAGCGCGCTCGCGACGAAGCGCCTGGTGTCGGCAACATCCTGGTCTCGCTCGGCGCCGCCTATGCTCAGACCGGCCGCATCGCAGACGCGCGGGCGGCGGTGGCCCAGGGCCTGCGACTTCTTCCCAACAACGACTCTATCGCCGCAATCAGGATGGGATGGCATTTTCGCAATCCGCAGGATTTGGAAACCCTGATCGGCGCGTTGAAGCAGGCGGGTCTGCCGGAATGGCCCTATGCCTTCAAGGGCGACGAGAGCGATCGGCTTAAAGGTGAGGACATCAGCGCCCTGGTCATCGGTCACACGCTGAAGGGCGTCGCGGAGCCGGGGCCCCGGCCGGCAATCATGCAGATCGGCAATGACGGCCAGGCGGCCTTCCGCTCTACCGCTCAATTCATTACCGAGACGATATCCGTTAAAGAGGATCTGCTTTGCGAGCAAAGCGAAAACGCATTTGGGCGACCGGATTGCGGCCCGATCTATAGGCGCCAAGGCGAGTTCGCGTTCAGCTTCGTGAACTCGCGCGTCGTTTTTCACTTCTCGCCGCTCGACTAGGCGCCGCACACTTTAGGGCGGAGACATCAAAGCGCCCGAGCGGTCGGATCAATTGATCTGGTCGCGCTCCAGCCTTGCCTTGACGGCCGGCCAAGCAGCTTCCGCTTTTGGCAAAACGTCGTCGGCGTGGGCGGCGATATTTTCCATATCAGGCTTGTCGTAGGCTAGATAGAGCTTGCCGTCGATGATCTTGAACGCCTCGGGATCGACGTTGACCGTCACCGATTCTAGCGAAACCTCGCCCACGCAATAGCCGCCATATTGCGGAGCATATTTGACAGGCTCGCTCATGAACATCTTGCGGTGCTCGTCGCTTGCGAAATTCCACGGTGTGCCGAGCCAGTCATAAGCGATTTTCTCCGAACCTTTGACCGCCTTGCCGTCGGTGAAATAGGCGACCGGATCATAGCCCATGATGGCCACGCCGCCGAAGTAGCCGGTGTTCACCGAGCCGTCGGCATGCGCGGGGGCCGCGCCGACAACCGAGAAGGCTAGTGCGCCCGCCAGGATAAGGTTGCTCGGAGATCTGCTTGCGTCTGCCACGTACATTGCGCGTCTCCCATCAATCGTGAATGTCCATGCACCGTTTGTAGTTCTCTTCTGTGTCCTTGATGACTTCCGGCTTCTGGCAAGCGGCGCCGTGGCGCTTGTAGAGGCGAACGATCTCCAAGTTGCCCTTCCAGAAGGCGCGGCTGATCGGCGCGTAGCCGTGGACCTCGGGATGGGCGACGTCAGCGCCCTTGGAGATGAGGAACTCGACCACCTCCAGATGGTTTTCCTCGCCCGCCACCATCATCGGCGTGACGCCTGCCTTGTTGGCCGCGTCGTCGAGCACGGCGCCACGGTCGAGCAGGAGTTTGGCAACAGGCAGGCTGCCGGAATAGGCTGCGGCATGAAGGGGCGTGAAGCCACCGGAATTGCGCGCCATAACGTCGGCGCCCTTGGCGATCAGCAGTTCGGCGATCGCCGGCTGATCGGCAAGCGCGGCATTGATGAGGGGCGTTGCCTGGTCGCGCGCGCGACCGTCAACGGCGGCGCCGCCGGCCAAAGCCTCCTTGGCGGCGCTGGGATCTCCTGCGGCAACGGCATCGAACAACGGGTCTGCCGCGGCCGTCGCAACGGCGAAAGCCAGACCGACCATTGCAAACAAGCCGCGCATCGCCTGTCCTTTAGAGGCGCCTAAAATACCATGCGGCAGTTCACCTGGGTAGCCCTTCGAGCGACCGGGCGGACCGCTAACTGAGAGGGAAGACAAGGGCGCTACCCCGGTTGCGACTTCCAAGTTTACTCGCCGCTGGAAGCTAGCCGAAGACGTGTTCGCGTTCGGCGCTCGCTCCTCCCTTGCAGCCGGCCCAGCCAGTCGGATCCGGGGGCCGGCGGCTAACCCGTAAGAACGCCATTTCGCGCTTTTGGTAACTGTAAAAGCAACCACCACGCTTTCGAAATAGCGAAAGCGTTGGAAATAACTTATACGATTCCCGCGCGGAGTATCTTTAAACCTGTAGGTGCGATACCTACGTCATTTATTGTTATGTCTATCAAGGCAACACCGATGTAACATCGCTCACGGCCGCGCCTCCCGTACTTGGGGACTCGGGATGCGCGGTCATTTTTCCATACAATGAGCAGCCCAAACGTTCGACAAGCCCTTAGTGCGTCGAGCGTGCCGGTGCGCGATCTCCCCGCTTCATCAATAAACACCAACCGGGTGGCCCTCGGGTGAACGAACCCGTGCGCCCCATGGGAGAGAAGAGATGGAAGCCCTACAATATCTCGAGCCGATGACATGGACGGCAATCGAGATAGCCGTGCCGGTCATCGTGCTGGCAATCCTGTTCTGGCGGAGCGGCGTGGTCCGCTACATCCCAAACGACAGGCTCGGCATCTTGGAAAAACTATGGAGTTTTCGCGGTTCCGTCAGCAATGGCTTCATCGCGCTCAACCGTGAGGCAGGTTACCAGCCGGAAGTCGTGCGCGGCGGCCTCCATTTCTTCATGCCGTTCCAATATTCGATTCATCGCGCCAATCTTGTCACCATCCCGCAGGGTCAGATCGGCTATGTCTTTGCCCGGGATGGCAAGCCGCTGCCTCCGACGCAGACACTTGCTTCCAACACCGACGCCGACGATTTCCAGGATGTGCGCGGCTTTCTCGAAAAAGGCGGGCAGAAAGGACCGCAACGCAAGATCTTGCGTGAAGGCACCTATGCCATCAATCTCGCGCAATTCATCGTGCTGACCGCCCAGTCGATCCATGCCGTCAATCTGAGCCCGTCGGAACAAAATCTTTTTGCCAATATGTCCAGCGTGATCTCGGAGCGGGGCGGCTTTGAGCCGGTCGTCATCCACAATGCCGAGGACATGATCGGAATCGTCACCATCCATGATGGTCCGGCCCTGCCGGACGGCGAGATCATCGCACCGACCGTCGCCAACGATCCGAACGACCCGAACTTTCACAACAATTTTCAGGACCCGGAGAAGTTTCTCAATGCCGGTGGCTACCGTGGCCGGCAGTTGCAGGTGCTGGCCGACGGCAGTTACTTCCTCAATCGCATTTTCGCGACCGTCGAACTGGTCGAGAAGACAATCATTGACGTTGGAACGGTGGGTGTCGTCGTCTCCTATAACGGCCGCCACGGCGCCGATATATCCGGGCAGGCATACCGTCACGGCGAACTGGTCGAAGTCGGCGCACGCGGTGTCTGGTCGACACCGCTGCTGCCGGGCAAGTATGCGTTCAATACCTATGCCGGCAACATCGTCACCGTGCCGACCACCAACTTCGTGCTCAAATGGACGAAGGAGCAGTTTGGCGAACACAGGCTGGACGAGAACCTGTCTGAAGTCTCGTTGATCACCAAGGATGCGTTCGAGCCTGTGCTGCCGCTCTCCGTCGTCGTGCATATCGACTATATGAAGGCGCCGCTCGTGGTGCAGCGTTTCGGCGACATCAAGCGGCTGGTCGAACAGACGCTCGACCCGATGGTTTCTGCCTATTTCAAGAATATCGCCCAGACAAAGACACTGATCCAGCTTTTGCAGGAGCGTAGCGATATCCAGCGCAAATCCGGCGAGGAGATGCGCGAAAAATTCAATTCCTACAGCCTCGAGCTGCAGGAAGTGTTGATTGGCACACCCCGTGCCGCCAATGACCAGAACAGCATAGAGCAGATCCTGATCCAGCTGCGCGACCGCCAGATCGCAGTCGAAAAGGTCGAGACTTATAAATTGCAGGAGAGGGCGGCCACTCAGGAACGCACGTTGCGAGAGAAGGAGGCGCTTGCCGAACAGCAAGCCAAGATCACGACGTCGGCACTTACCATCGAGATCAGTGAGAACGAGGGCAAGGCGCAACTCGCCCGCACCCGTCAGGAGGCGGAAACCATTCAGGTCAATGCCAAGGCAGAAGCCGAGAAGGTGCGCCTCGCCGGCCAGGGCGAGGCCGACATGATCAAGGCTGTCGCGCTTGCCGATGCCGAACGCATCAAGGCGACCGGTTTTGCGGAGGCCGAGAAGGTGCGCGCTGTCGGCCTGGCGGAGGCCGAGGCCACCGAGAAGAAGGTCGCGGCTTTCGGCGGACCGGACTATCAGCTCAACTCGCAGGTTCTCATGCGCTTCGCCGAGGCCATCGAAAATGGCAAGCTACCGCTCGTGCCGCAGATCCAGATCGGCGCTACCGGCGGCGAGAAGGGGGGCGCCAATGGCCTTGTCGAGATGATGCTTTCGATGCTCGTCGCCGACCGGGTTGGACGGCAAAACCTACCGGATGAGATCCCGGCTCCGGTTGAGGAGGATTGATTGGGAATGGGCCGGTTGTACCGGCCCATTTCTGCTCTGCCGTTCGCAATCCAGAGTTCCGCGTCGAGATCGGGGCACGCTTGCTCTTCGCGGCCGGGTAGGAAATCGCTGCAAAATCGCTTATGTGAGCGCGACGCCTCGTTGACCGAGGACTCGAGAACCGCCGGATATGAAGAGCAGCGATTACAAGAAGATGCGCCTCGCCATCGCGCCCATGATGGACTGGACGGATCGGCATTGCCGGTTCTTCCACCGTCAACTGACGCGCCGGGCGCTGCTCTATACAGAGATGGTGGTGGCCGACGCGATCATCCAGGGCGCGCGCGAGCGGCTGCTCGGCTTCGACGCGGCGGAGCATCCGGTGGCGCTGCAGCTCGGCGGGTCCGATCCCGGCAAGCTTGCCGAGGCGGCGGCGGTCGGCGAGGCCTTCGGCTACGACGAGATCAACCTCAATGTCGGCTGCCCGTCGGACCGCGTCCAGTCAGGCACGTTCGGCGCCTGCCTGATGAAGACCCCGGTGCTTGTCGCCGACTGCGTCGCGGCGATGAAGGCCAGAGTGAAAATTCCCGTCACCGTCAAATGCCGCATCGGCGTCGACGAGCAGGATCCGGAGCCGGCGCTCGACGACCTGGCCGACGGGGTTTTCGCGGCCGGCGCCGACGCATTGTGGGTGCACGCCCGCAAGGCCTGGCTGGAGGGGCTCAGCCCGAAGGAAAACCGCGACATCCCGCCGCTCGACTACGGTCGGGTCTATCGTCTCAAGGTGAGAAAGCCGAATGAATTCATCGGCATCAATGGCGGCATCCAATCGCTGGACGCGGTGCGCGAGCACCTTTGCCATGCCGACGGCGCCATGCTCGGCCGCGTCGCCTACCACACGCCGGGCATCCTGGCCGGCGTCGATGCCATGTTCTACGGCGAGCCGCCCGCGGCGTTCGACTATGCCGCTCTGATCGATGTCATGGCGGCCTATGCCGCGCGCCATATCGAGAAGGGCGGGCGGCTCGGCCACGTCACGCGCCATATGGTCGGCCTGTTCCACGGCCTGGCGGGCGCGCGCCGCTACCGGCAGATCCTGTCGACGGACGCGACGAGGCCGGGCGCCGGACCGGAGGTGTTGAAGACGGCCTTTGCCGCTGTCGACCTCAGCGGCACGGCGGCCGAAGCGGCCTGAGGGCATTCAGTCGCGCAGGACCATGCGGTCGCCGCGCACGTCGAAGCCCGACAGCGAGCCGATGAAGTTCATGCCGAGCAGGCTCTGGCCGAGCATCCCGGGCGCGGCGATCATCACGGCCATGTCCTTGCGCACAATGCCGCCGATCGCCACTTCGTCGGTCTTCACGGCGGCGGCGCGCGCCATGCCGTTGGCGGTCGAGACCGGTATGGTGAAGTTGAGCGTGGCCGGATTGAAGCCGGCGGCCTGGGCGTCCTCCGCGGTCAGCACGATGCTGGTTGCGCCGGTATCGACAACGGCTCGCACCGGCGCGCCGTTGATCAGGATGCGCGCCTCGAAATGGCCATTGTCGGCCTTGTCCAGGGTGACCGTGGCGTGACCGTCCTCCACGCCCAGCGCCAGCGGGCTGCCGGGGACAAGGCCCGCCGTCACCCGGCTGGCGACGTCCTGCAGCTCATAGCGGTATTGATAGCCGGCGATCAGCGCCAGCACGATGACGGCCCAGGTGCCGAGATTGCGGGCCATGTCGCCGAGCGGCCTGCCGGAGCGCAGCAGGCCGGCGCCGATCAGCGTGCCGAACGCGCCGAGCCAGATCAACCGGCTGAAATCGTAGTTGTCGACGCCAAACGTGCTGCCCGCCGAATCGTTGAGCATCAAAAGCAGCGCGCCGGCGCCGATCACCACCATCAGGATCCAGAACAGGCGGTTCATCGGTGTTGCCCCTTCACGACAACGCGTCGCGCTCGCGCGCCATCCGGGTGCGGCGGGTCTCCCGGCGCGGCCGCCGCTCCACCGTCTCCAGCCGTGCCGGCAACTCGGCCATGACAGCGCGGCGAACCTCCGGAGTCATCCCGATCCAGGCGGAGATCTCGTCGCGCGTGCGGCCGCAGCCGAAGCAGAAGCCGGTTTTCATGTCGATCGAACAGACCAGGATGCACGGGGATTCGATGGCCGTCATGATGTTCTCTTGCGCTACTTCCACATGGTGCAACGTCCATGCCAATGCAAGCCCCACGGAATGCGCCGCGCTTTGCTGCTTTCACGGCAAGCCCCGAAGGTTGTGCTGGCGCAGCAAGGCGGTTATGCCGCTCAAACCTTCCAGCAAACCATTGTAGGCCGCATGACCAGCGCATCGCCTTTCAACGATTTTCGCAACCTTCTGGCAAACCTGCCGCCGGCCGACCAGGCGGCCGAGGCGCGCGTGCGCGCGCTGTTTGCCAAGGCCGACAAGCCCAGGGCCTCGCTTGGCCGGGTCGAGGACATCGCTGCCTGGCTCGCTGCCTGGAGCGGGCAGGCGCCGCCGGCGGTCAGGCGGCCGCAGGTGGCGATCTTCGCCGGGAACCACGGCGTCACCCGCCATGCCGTCTCGCCGCGGCCGGTGGCGGCGACCGCCAATGCGGTGGAACTGTGCGCGGCCGGGGGAGCGGCGATCAACCAGGTCTGCATCGCCAACGACCTCGGCCTCAAGGTCTTCGACCTGGCGCTGGATGTTTCGACCGGAGACATCACCGAGGAAGCCGCGCTCGACGAACGCGGCTGCGCCGCCACCATGGCCTTCGGCATGGAAGCGGTCGCCGGCGGCGCCGATCTCCTTTGCCTCGGCGATCTCGGCGTCGGCAATTCCACCGTCGCCGCCGCTCTGTGCGCCGCGCTGTTCGGCGGCGCTGGTATCGATTGGGTCGGGCCCGGATCGGGCGCCGACGCGGCGATGATGGCGCGCAAGGCTGAAGCGGTCGATCGGGCGCTTGCCGTTCACGGCGCCGGCCTCGGCGATCCGCTCGAAGCCTTGCGGCGCGTCGGCGGCCGCGAGTTCGCGGCGATCGCCGGCGCCATCCTCGCTGCCCGCATGCAGAAGATCCCGGTGCTGCTGGACGGATTTGCGGCGACGGCGACGGCCGCTGTTCTGCACGCCGCCAACCCAGCGGCGATCGCCCACTGCCTGGTGGCCAGCCTGTCGCCGGAACCGGGACACGCCAGGGCAATCGAACGGCTTGGCCTGCGGCCGTTGCTCGATCTTGGCGTCAGCCATGGCGAAGCTGTGGGAGCAGGCCTTGCCGCCGGGCTGGTCAAGGCTGCCGCCCTCACCAGTTCCGGCATGGCGGCCGCGGCCCGGACCTAGCGCCGGCGCGCCGCGACCGTCTTGGTCGGCAGGGCCGGCAGTTCCTCCATCACCCGGCTGAGCGGGAAGATGGCGATCGCCTCGGTGCCCTCGCGCAGCTTGGAGTGAAGCTCGAATTCGCCGCCATGCATGGCGAGCAGGCCCTGCACGATCGGCAGGCCGAGGCCGGTGCCTTGCTCGGCGCTCTTGATGGCGATCGAACCCTGGCCGAAGGCTGAAAGCACGACCGGGATTTCTTCCTCCGGAATGCCCGGCCCATTGTCCTTGACCGAAATGTATTGCCCGCCGCCGGCGGTCCAGCCGACGCGCACGCGAACCTCGCCACCGGACGGCGTGAACTTGATGGCGTTGGACAGGAGGTTGAGCGCGATCTGCCGCACCGCGCGTTCGTCGGCGAACAGGCGCGGCAAGGTGGTTTCGAAATCCTGGATGACGCGGATGTCCTTGTTGCGAGCCTTCAACTCCATCATGTGGCAGCAGTCCTCGGCGATGGTGAGCAGCATCACCGGCTCCTCGTTGAGCTGGTAGCGGCCAGCCTCGATGCGCGACAGGTCGAGGATCTCGTTGATCAGGTCGAGCAGATGCTGGCCGGACTCGTGCACGTCATGAGCATAGTCGCGATAGGTGGGGTTGTTCATCGGGCCGAGCACTTCATTGGCCATCACTTCGGAAAATCCGAGAATGGCGTTGAGCGGGGTCCTGAGCTCATGGCTCATCGAGGCGAGGAAGCGCGACTTCGCCAGATTGGCATCCTCGGCCCGACGCCGCGCCTCGTCCGACATCGATTTCGCCGTCTCCACCTCGGCGATCAGCGCATCCTTCTCCGAACGGAATGACATCAGCATCAGCGAGGCCTGGTTGAGATTGCGCGCGACGTAGGCAAAGAAGGGCAGGGCGGTGACCAGCAGCGCGGCCATGATAACCTCGATCGGCAGCCACGTTCGTGCTCCGGCATAGGCATAGACGGCGACGGGAATCGCGAAGGTCGCCAGCAGCGCGCCGCCCAGCGAGGATGCCATCACTGCGGTGGCCGCCATGGCGACCAGAAGCACCATCGCCTTGACCACCTGGAACTGATCGATCTGGCAGGTGTCGCAACCGAACCAAGCGAACCAGGCCCAGCCAAGGCCGCACAGGAAATGCCCGATGAGGAAATCGCGCCGCGCCTGCGACGGATCGATCTGGGACGCTTCCGTCCGCTCGATGCGCCGCGCCATGAAGGCGACGATCGCGTAGCAAAGCAGGGTGAACAGCGCCCAGATGCCGATCTTCTTGTCGAGGCCGGCCAACAGGCCGGTCGCGGCGATCGCCAGCACCAGGATCGGTATGGCGGTCGCGCTGACCACCATGGTGCGGGCATGCAGCTTCAGGAGCTCGCGGTCGAAATCGAGATTGCCGGCCTGCTGCGAAAGACGGTCACGGGTTCTGCGCACCGCGCGCGCCACATCGCTGTTGCGATGCGGTTTCCTGCGGTCCACAATGAATTTGTCCGCTGTGTTTGAGCGTAGCAAAGGCATACAAACTTCAATTTCTGCGCGCAGCGATTTCAATTCGTTAAGCTACGTTCGAATGATTAAGAGACTGTTTGCCATATGAGCCGTTCCTGGTCGCCGAGGCCGCGCCGGCGATACGCTCCGCAGCCGCCTCGCAGCCTGTGGCGGCGGCTTTTCGACTATTGCCTGACCATAGTTCTGCTCGGTCTGCTGATCCTGCTCGCGGCCCGCCTCGACCGCTTCGAGACGCGCGAGGCCGCGGGCGCGGCGATCGTCAATGACGGCGATTCGATCACGCTAGGCGCCACGCGCATCCGCATGCGCGGCATCGACGCGCCGGAGTACCAGCAGACCTGCCGCAGGGGTGGCGCCGACTATGCGTGCGGCAAGCTCGCGCGGCAGTCGCTGGTGCAGCTGATAGGCGGCCGTCCCGTCTCCTGCAGCGGCTGGCAGCAGGACCGCTATGGCCGGCTGCTTGGCGACTGCAAGGCGGGCGGCGTCGACCTCAACCGCGCCCAGGTCGAGGCCGGCTGGGCCGTCGCCTATGGCGATTTCGAGACCGAGGAGGCCGGCGCCCGCGCCGGCAAGGCGGGCATCTGGGCCGGCACCTTCGACGAGCCGCAGGACTGGCGCGATACGCACGGCCACGGACTGGTCGAAAGGAAGCATGGCACCTTGGCCTCTATAGGAGACGCCTTGCGCGAGTTTTTCCGCTTCCGGTAAGGAGATGGAGCGAGATCGGATCGGGAGGATGACAATGAAGCTGTTCGACGGCGGCCGCGCCCCCAATCCGCGCAGGGTGCGGGTTTTCCTCGCCGAGAAAGGGATCGAGGTTCCGCTGGTGCCTGTCGACATGGGCGCGCTGGAGCACAAGCAGCAGGCCGTCAGTTCGCGCAACCCGCTGCAGCGCCTGCCGGTGCTCGAGCTCGACGACGGCACCATCATCACCGAATCCGTCGCCATCTGCCGCTATTTCGAGGAGCTTTATCCGGAGCCGCCTTTGTTCGGGCAAGGCGCGCTCGGCAAGGCGAAGGTCGCGATGTGGCAAAGGCGCATCGAGCTCAATCTGCTGAGCAGTGTCGCCCAGGCCTTTCGCCACATTCATCCGGCGATGAAGGAATGGGAGGTGCCGCAGGTCCCGGAGTGGGGCGAGGCGAACAAGCCGAAGGCGATCGAATTCCTGAAGCTGCTCGATGCCGAATTGGCGCAACGGGAATTCGCTGCTGGCGACAGCTACTCGATAGCCGACATCACCGGGCTGATCGCCATCGACTTCATGAAGCCGGCCCGCATCAGGGTGCCGGAGGAGTGCACCAATGTGCTGCGCTGGCACGCGGCGATCTCCAGCCGGCCGAGCGCGGCCGCCTGAGGCCCGGATGAGCGAAGCGCTGGAGAGACTGACGGCAAGGGTCCGCGCCTGCCGCATCTGCGTCGAGAAGCCGCTTGGCCGGCCATTGCCGCACGAGCCGCGCCCGGTGCTGCTTCCGTCATCGACAGCGCGCATCCTGCTTGCCAGCCAGGCGCCCGGCACCAAGGTCCATCTCTCGGGCATGCCGTTCACCGACGCCTCCGGCGACCGGCTGCGCAGCTGGCTTGGCGTAACCAGCGAGGAGTTCTACGACACGGACAAATTCGCAATCGTGCCGATGGGGTTCTGCTTTCCCGGCCAGGATGCCAAGGGCGCCGACCTGCCGCCGCGCCGCGAATGCGCGCCGGCGTGGCGCGCCGAACTGATGGCGCTGATGCCGCAAATCGATCTGGTGCTGACCATCGGCGGCTACGCGCAGTCCTGGCACATGGGCACGGCGCGGCAGTCCTCGTTGACGGAAACCGTCAGGAACTGGCGCGCGATATGGGATGCGCCGGCCGGCCCGACAGTGTTGCCGCTGCCGCATCCATCGTGGCGAAACACCGGCTGGCTGAAGAAGAATCCGTGGTTTGAAATGGATTTGCTGCCCTTCCTGAGGTCGGAAATCCGCTATCGCCTTGGTTAGGCATACAGCAAGAAAACACCCGCTTTCCGCCTGTCTGGCAGAATTTCTTTCTTGTGAAAGGCCAGAATAAAAGGGATTATGGACAAACTATTCCTCAAAGCGCACGCCACGCAAGCCGGGCGACATGCACTAACGGAGCATCCGATGGACCGCCTTGACCGAAAGATTCTGCGCCTCCTGCAGGAGGATGCGACATTGGCTGTCGCCGATGTCGCCAAGAAAGTCGGCCTGTCGACGACGCCTTGCTGGCGCCGCATCCAGAAGCTCGAGGAAGAGGGCGTCATCAAGCGGCGCGTCGCTATCCTCGACCACGAGAAGGTCAATGTGCGCGTCACCGTCTTCGTGTCGATCCGCACCAATTCGCACAGCCATGAATGGCTGCGGCGCTTCTCCGAGGTGATCCAGGAATTTCCGGAAGTGGTCGAATTCTACCGCATGAGCGGCGACGTCGACTATCTGCTGCGCGTGGTGGTGCCCGACATCGCCGCCTACGACGCCTTCTACAAGCGGCTGATCGCCAAGATCGAGATCCGCGACGTCTCGTCGTCCTTCGCCATGGAGCAGATCAAGTACACGACCGAGATTCCGCTCGACTACATGGTGCTGGATAAGGAAGCCGGCGCCAACGCGGCTTGAGGTGCTGATGCGTGGCCGTTCTCCGGAAAGGTCACGCAAGCCTGCCTAGTTCTTCTTTTTGTTGAGGAAACTCCAGGGCGAGCTGACCGGCAAGGTGACCGTGTCCGGCACCGAGTTGACGCTTGCCACCTCGGCCTTGCGCACCGTGTAGCCCGACTGGATGACCGAGACGCCATCGAGGATGAAGAGTTGGCTCTTCTCCATCCCCGGCTTCAGCACGCCAGTGATGGAGACCGGCTGGTAGGCCTCTGACATCTTGTAGGGATGTGCCGGCGTCACCAGCACGATCTGGTTGGGCGGCGGCGTCGGCATATGGCTGCAGGCGCCCGTCCACGGCACCAGCAGGAACTGGTAGACGAGGTCGCCGTCGCGATCGGTCGGCAGCGCGTAGCCGGCTAATTGAACGGTCTTGTCCTGGAGGCCCAGGGACAGAGTCTCGCCGTGGTCAGGCAGTTTCGCCGCGATCATCGGCATGTTGGCGTCTTCGGCGATCGCCTGCGTCGCCGGCCGCAGGTCCTTCCAGAAGATATGCGCGGTCTCGGCCGAGGCATCGGCGGCAATGGAAATAAGCAAAGCAGCGGAGAGCGCGATGGTTGATTTGAGATGCTTGCTCACTGGCTGCTTCCTTTGCACCTGAGTAAAGACGCCGCCGTCCCCGGCGTCAACGCTCGAGCCGCATCACATGCCGGCGCGAGCCCGCGGTGCCGATCTCGTGGAAGCCTCGCACCCGGAACATGTCGCGAAAACCCATGAAGCGGTAGCTTGGCGCTGCCTGGTCGACCGGATAGGCCTCGATCACGCGCGCGCCCCTGTCAAAGGCATGGTCAATCGCCGCGTCGAGCAGCGCCGCCGCGAGCCCGCCGCCGCGCAGGGCCCTCGGTACATAGAAGCAGACGATCGACCAGACGCCCGTTTCGCTGTCGTCCTGAAGCTTTGAGAGCCTGCGATAGGTCTCGCGCGGCGCGACCGAGCACCAGCCGGCCGGCTTGCCGTCGACTTCAGCGACGATGCCGACGGGCGTCCCGGTCTCAATCAGGCCCATCATCATGCGCTTCTTCTCGGCGTTCCGGACGTGCTCGCGGCTGGAATGGCGCCAGGCCATGCACCAGCAATATTTCGGCGCGCCCGGCTGTTCGAAAAGTTCCTCGAAATCCGCGCGTGTCGCGCGCGTCACCTCCGCGAAGCGGATTTCGGCGCCGTCAGCCTTTCCTGGCGGCGATCCGCTCGATCGTCTTGGCATTGGTCAGTTCCTTCACTGCGTCCTTGCCAATCCAGCGCGCCGTCTTGTCGGTCGACTGCGCCAGTCGTTCGGCGACAGCAAGGGCAGCGCCGCGCATTTCCATCGATCGTTTGCCGATCGAACGAAGAGCCCAGTTCACCGCCTTCTTCACGAAGTTTCGGCTGTCGGTGGCATGGGCCTCAATGACCGGCAGGAAGTCGAGGAAGGTCGCCACCGGCTCCTTCTTCCGGTGCACGACCGACCAAGCCATCATGGCAAAGGCCGTGCGTCGAACGAACTCGCGTTCGTCGGCGGCGAACTCGTTGATCAGTTCCCTCCAGGACTCTGTGTCGACGAAGAGATCGGAGACACCGTCGACGATATCCCACGAATCGAAAGACGCCGCCCATTGCCTCGCATCCGCGGCTGAAAACCGCTTCGGGTCGGCCGTGACGGAAGCGATGAACTGCGCTTCCATGATACCGGTTTGCCAGAGTTCGAAGGCACGTTCATGGTTGCGCTTGATCTTCCTGGCGATCTGCCGCTGCACGCCGTGCGGAATGCCAAGCGCACGCTCGATCTTGATGCCGTAGCGCAGCATGCCGTGGCGATTTTCCTCCGAGCCGACCGAGCGCAGATACGCGACGATTTCGTCGGCGCTCGATTGGGGCGAAAGCTCGGCCATCGCGTTCTCTATTTTTCCAGGCGAGCGAGCAGCGAGGATGTGTCCCAGCGCCGGCCTCCCATCGCCTGCACATCCTTGTAGAACTGGTCGACGAGCGCGGTCACCGGCAGCCTGGCGCCGTTGCGGTCGGCCTCCGCCAGGCAGATGCCGAGGTCCTTGCGCATCCAGTCGACGGCGAAGCCGAAATCGTATTTGCCGGCATTCATCGTCTTGTGGCGGTTCTCCATCTGCCAGGAACCGGCAGCGCCCTTGGAGATCACCTCGATCACCTTCTCGATGTCGAGCCCGGCCTTCTTGCCGAAATGGATGCCCTCGGCCAGCCCCTGGACGAGACCGGCGATGGTGATCTGGTTGATCATCTTGGTGAGTTGGCCGGCGCCCGCCGGCCCCATCAGCCCGACCATGCGGGCGAAAGCCTCGATGACGGGTTTCGCCTTGTCGAAAGCTGCCTGCTCGCCGCCCACCATGACGGTGAGCACGCCGTTCTCGGCGCCGGCCTGGCCGCCGGAGACCGGCGCGTCGAGGAAGGAGAAGCCGCCCCTTCGGGCGGCTTCATCCAGCTCGCGCGCGACCTCGGCCGATGCGGTGGTGTTGTCGATGAAGACGGAGCCCTTCTTCATCGAGGCGAAGGCGCCCTTGGCACCGGTCGTGACCGAGCGCAGGTCGTCATCATTGCCGACGCAGGAGAAAACAAAATCCTTGCCGTCGGCCGCTTCGGCCGGCGTCAGCGCCAGCTTGCCGCCGTGCTGGGCAACCCATTGCTCGGCCTTGGCCGTGGTGCGGTTGTAGACGGTGACGTCGTGGCCACCCTTGTTCCTGAGGTGCCCGGCCATCGGATAGCCCATGACGCCAAGACCGAGAAATGCCACCGATGCCATGAGCTTGCCTTCCAAAACGGGAACCAGATTTTGCTGGCGCAAGCTCTAGGCCATGCGGTGAATTCGTCAAGGCGCGGAGCGCTCGATCGACTGGTGCAGAAAGGCGGTTTCGATCAGCGCTTGAGGTGAATGGTGATCCGACGTTCGATCCATTCGATCGCGTGGCGCAGCACCTCGACAATCACCAGATACACGACGGCGACCCAGATATAGGCCTGGATATCGAAGGTGCGCGCGTAGGTAAGTTTTGCCATGCCCATCAGGTCGTACACGGTGATAATGGCGACGATCGCGGACGCTTTGATCATCAGGATAAGCTCGTTGCCATACGGCCGCAGCGCGACGACCAATGCTTGCGGCAGGATGATCTTCCACAACGTCTGCAATTTGTGCAGGCCGAGCGAAGCGGCACCCTCCCATTGGCCCCTTGGCACGCTTTCGATGGCGCCGCGTAGGATTTCAGCCTGATAGGCAGCCGTGTTCAGGGCAAAGGCAAAGACGCCGCAGTTGAACGCCTCACGGAAGAAGCCCCACAGCCCAACCATTTCGAGTTGCGGCTTGAACGAGCCGACCCCGTAATAGACCAGAAAAGTCTGGACGAGCAGCGGCGTTCCGCGAAAGAAATAGACGTAACAATAGGCAAGACCTGACAAGACCCGGTTCTTCGACATGCGTGCATAGGCGACTGGAAGTGACAGTATGGCGCCAAGGACAATCGAAATGCCAACCAGCGAAAGCGTGACGCCGAGCCCTTGCAGGTAGCTCGGGCCGTACTTGGCAAAGAGTTCGCTGTTCCAGGCGAAAGCCAGATAGGCGACAATGCCGCCGCCAGCGGCAACCCAGACGCCTATCAGCACGTAGCCGACAATTCGGGAACGCGGCCAGCCGCGTGCTCGCGGGGGCGGCCGTTCCACAACGTTTTTGGCGTCGGCCGCAACGCTCATCGCCGCGCGTCCCGCTGGGCGAGCGAGCGCTGTATGGCGCCGGTGGCAAAGGATGAAATAACCGCCAAGATAAGAAATACCGCGGCGGCCACACTGAAGAACAGGAATGTGTGTTTGGTGACGCGTGCGGCCACGCCAGCCTGACGGAGCGTTTCAGCCAAACCGACCACCGACACCAGCGACGTGTCCTTGAGCAGGCTCAGCCAGCAATTCTCCAGGCCCGGAAAGGCGATGCGAACCAATTGCGGCAAAATCACTTTGCGCATCGTTTGCCCGTATGAAAGGCCAACTGCATAGCCGCCCTCATATTGGCCCTTTGGGATGGCCCGGAACGCTGAAAGGAATACCTCGCTAGCATAAGCCGAAAAGATGATGGCAAGCACGATCATGCCGGCGACGAAGGCGTTAACGTCGATGGTCGCCTCGGGTCTTACCAGTCTGATGAGATATTGCAGGATCAACGGGCCGCCGAAAAAAAACAGAAACAGCGTCACCAGTTCAGGCAATCCACGGAAGATCGTAGTGTAGATGTTGGCGGCGATGCGCAGCGAGGGTTCCTCGGATTGTTTTCCCAGCGCTACGAAAAAGCCAATCGTCAAACCGATTGGAAGAGTTGCGAGAGCCAAAAGAACCGTGACAGCAGCACCTGAGGCGATGTCGTCGAGCCAACCATCAGGCCCCCAACTGAGAAGCGTCCATACGCTCTGCTGCATCCGCCTGCCTGTCCCCACTTGCCTGAAGACCGTGCATCACTCCTGATGCGCGGCATCCTCGTGGGAACGGCGGGAACATCCCCGCCGTCCCTGTCGTCAATCCCGGCGGATCAGGAATCGCCGCCGTAGACGTCGAACTTGAAGTACTTGTCGTTGATTTCCTTGTATTTTCCGTTGGCACGGATGGCGTCGATCGCGGCATTGAACTGGTTGACCAGGTCGGTCTCGCCCTTGCGTACGGCAATGCCGGCGCCCGGACCGTGGATCTCGACGACCGGCTTGATCGCCCCGATCAACTTGCAGCAAGCGCCGTCGGGCGAATCCAGCCACTGCTGCAGCACGACGATGTCGTCATTGGCGGCGTCGAGGCGGCCATTGGCGAGATCGAGCTGATATTCCTGCGCGGTCGGATAGGGCTTCACCGTGCTGTCGGTGTAGGTCTTGGTCGAATAGTTGAAATGCGTCGTCGAAGCCTGCACGCCGATCGTCTTGCCGGCCAGGTCTTCCTTGGTCACACCCTTGATGTCGCTGTCCTTCGGCGCGACGATCGCCGGGGGCGTGTTGTAGTATTTGTGGGTGAAATCGACCTTCTCGGCGCGTTCCGGCGTGATCGACATCGAGGCGATGATGGCGTCGAACTTGCCGGCCTGCAGTGCCGGGATAATGCCGTCCCAATCCTGGGCTACGAAGGTGCACTTCACCTTCATCTCGTCGCAGAGCGCCTTGGCGATGTCGACGTCGAAGCCCACGAGCTGGCCGTCGGCGGTCAGGTTGTTGAAGGGCGGATAGGCTCCCTCCGTACCGATCCGCAATGTCTTTTCCTGAGCCTGGGCAACGCCAAGTGTCAGCAGCGCGGCCGATGCGGCGAGCGCGATACGCAGTGCAATACGCATGTTAGTCCTCTCATATTGTCCGGGCCGCTGTTCCGTGCGGCTCTGTGAGCGGTGCTTTTGACCGCCCGCTGGCGGCGATACTCCCACTCTTTCCCCGAAAAAAGCAACTGCAAAACAGTAGGCTGCAGGCTTGGCAGTTGCGGCCGAAGATGACGCTAGGTTAGAGGCCGGGAACAAGTTTAGCGGCGGCTGAAAGTTATTTCGCCGGCGCGCTCAGCGCCGCAGGCCCGAGACGCCTTCGACGAAGTCCGCTATCGATGCGACGTCGTCGAGATCGAAGACCGGCAGGCTCCCGCCTTCGGCGGCGAAGTCCGCGGCAATGGCGACGATGTTGGGATCGCTGGCCGACAGCGGCGTCCTGTCCTTGGCGTCGAGCCGCCGCGTCTCGATCTTCTTGTGCGCTTCGCGCTTGTAGCCTTCGACCAGCACGATATCCGACGGCGCCAGCCGCGCCAGGATCGCCTCGAGCGTCGGCTCCTCCTCATTGCGCAATTCGTGCATCAGCGCCCAGCGCCGACCGGACACGACCGCGACCTCGGTCGCGCCGGCCTGGCGGTGGCGGAAGGAGTCCGCGCCAGGCTTGTCGATGTCGAAATCATGATGGGCGTGCTTCACGGTCGAGACCGTCCAGCCGCGCCGCGCCAACTCGGCGACCAGCTTCTCGGTCAGTGTGGTCTTGCCGGAATTCTTCCAGCCGGTGATGCCAAAAACGCGCCTGTTCATTGCTCGATGCTCTGCAACAGTCGCTCGGCGATCGCAAGATCGTCCGGCGTGTTGATGTTGAAGAAGGGATCGATCGCATGTCCGCCGGATGCCGGCATTGGAAACTCCACCTCGACGACGCCGTGGCGGTCGATGAAGGCAGAGACCCGCCGGTTGTCCTCGTCGACCAGGAACCGGCGCAAGGCATCATGAACGTCGAGCGGCCAGAGCGCGAATGTCGGGTGCCGCCTGCCGCCTGAGCTGGCGACAGCGATCGATCCGGGCTTTGAGTCGGCGGCCGCAGCCAGTCGCTCGACCAGATTTTTGGGGAAAAAGGGCGTATCGCCGGCAACCGTGACCACGGCATCGCAGCCGATCGACGCCCACTCGATGCCGGTCAGGATGCCGGCCAGCGGTCCCGCATGCCCCTCCACCGTATCGGCAAGCACGGGCAGCCCGAAGCTGGCGAAGCGCGTCGGGTCGCCATTGGCGCTTAGCGCCAGCGGTCCGGTCTGCGGAGCAAGACGCTTGACGACATGGTCGAGCACGCTGCGGCCACCAAGCTCGAGCAGGGTCTTGTCGCCGCCGCCCATGCGCCGCGACTGGCCGCCGGCCAGGATGATGCCCGCTATGTTGCGATCCATTGTCCGCTGTCTCTTGCCGCCCGGAATTGCCGCCAGCAGGCGCTTCCCCAAGGCTTGGTCCTATATGCCGTCCGGCGCCATGTCAGGTCCAGCGCTTTCGGCGGCGGTCTGCCGCCGGCCGACGATGCGTTCGCGATAGAGCGCGTAGAGGCCGGAGCCGACGATGATGGTGGCGCCGATGACCATCGGCAGGTCCGGAATGTCGCCGAAGATGACGAGGCCGAGCAGGATCGACCAGAGCAGGGCGGTGTAGCGGAACGGCGCGATGAAGGAGATGTCGCCGGAGCGCATTGCCATGATGATGAACTGGTAGCCGATGAGCACCAGCACCGCGGCGAGCGCCAGGAGCGCGGTGGCCCTGCCGCTCATCGGCGTCCAGCCGCCCATCGGGGCGAGCAGCGCCGCACCCAGCACCGTCATGGCCAGCGCCGTGGCGGTCGATACCAGAAGCGTCGGGATCGCTTGCGGGATGCGCCTGGTGGAGAGATCGCGCACCGCGCAGCAGGCGACGCTCGCCAGCGCCAGCAGCGAATAGATGCTGAAGCCTTCGAAGCCCGGCCTCACGATGACCAGCACCCCGGCGAAGCCGACGGCAATCGCCAGCCAGCGCCGCCAGCCGACACCTTCGCCGAAGAAAAGCGCCGCGCCCATGGTCACTGCCAGCGGCAGCGCCTGCAGCACCGCCGAGACGTTGGCGATCGGCAGGTGCGCCAGCGCGACCAGGAACGAGACCGTGGCGCCGGCTTCGCCGGCCACGCGCATCGCCACCATCGGCTGCAGCATGGACCGTGGCGCTGCCAGCGCGCCGCGTTGCCAGGCAAGCAGACCGACGAACAGCGAGGCGAAGGCGCCGCGGATCAGCATGACCTGCGCCATGTTCATCGATTCGGAGGAGAATTTGGTGATCGCGTCGTTGAGGGTGAAGCCGACCATGGCCACCATCATGAACAGCGCGCCGCGCAGGTTTGGCGAAAGAGGCAAGGGCGTCACCGGTTGTGCTTTGGATCAGCCTCTATCAGCCGGCCGCAAAACAGCAACGCCAAAGCACTGGGCCACGGTTTGTCGCCGTGGCCCGCAAAGATCGGCGCGAAGGCGAAAGGGCTTATTTCGGCGTCAGCACTTCGGTGCCGCTGCTTTCCTTGCCGGCGATGGTCCAGAGGCCGTGCAGCGAGCCGTCTTCCTCGACCTTGTAGACGACGAGGCCGATCTCCTTGCCCATCACATAGCCGGCGGAGAAAGCATTGTCGTTGCGCATGCAGATGCCGTCGGACGACGATCCGCCGGTTTCCCAATGGATGGTGCAGGTCGTCTCGCTGGTCAGCGTGATGGTCGCCTCGCCACCATAGGCGGAGCCGTCGAAATTGGTGCCGGCGACCGTATAGTTGCCGCCGATCGACTGCGCCGCCCCCGGTGCCGCCGCAAAGCCGAGCATTGCAAGAGCAAGAATGAATTTGCGCATGTTGCATTCCCCCTGTGAGTGAAAAAATCACGTCCACTGGAAGGCTAGGCTGGAACATCGAGTCGGTAAATCGGCCGCCCTTTGGCGGGCGAGGATTATTTCGTGGTGTGGCGCAAAATGCTCACGGCCCCTTGAGGCTTCCGGCAATGACGCCAACAAGCGGATCGTATTTCGATTTCAGAGCTTGCGAATACTCGATCCAGACCGTGCGGATGACGCCGTCCTTTCCGAACAGGCGTCGCTCGTAGAAGATCTTGCCGTCCTTGATGCCGGACAGCACCGCCCAATCCTTGCCGGCCTTGCTGTAGGTGATCTTGTAGCCTGGCTCGGCGCTGGCCTTCTCGGAGGAGACAAAGCTTTTCGGCGTGTCGTCATCGACGTTGAGGATGCCAGAGCAGATCAGGCTGGCTCCGTCGGGCGCGCTCCATTGCTGCCCGTCGCCATTCTCCGGCTCGGGCTCGCGAATGCTGAAGATCTCGTCCGGAAAGGTGCAGACGGTGCCAAAGCGCTGATTGGTGTAGGTGAACGGCGCGGCGCTGGCTGCCGCTGCGATGCTCAACGCTGCGATGGCCAGGGTCGGGAAAAGGTGCTTCAAGCCAGTCTCCAGCCAATGACGGAGGCGATCCTTGCCTCAATGGCGGAAAAGATCAGCCGCCGGTGACGCTCATATGCCGGGACACCGCCGGCCGGCTGGTGCGGCGGTCGATGACGAAGTCATGGCCCTTGGGCTTGCGCCCGATCGCCTCCTCGATTGCCGCGGAGACCAGCTCGTTGCCTTCGGACGCACGCAACGGCGCGCGCAAGTCGGCGGCGTCTTCCTGACCGAGGCACATATAGAGGGTGCCGGTGCAGGTCAGCCTGACGCGGTTGCAGTTTTCGCAGAAATTATGCGTCATCGGGGTGATGAAGCCTAGCCTGCCGCCGGTCTCGGCGACATGGACGTAACGGGCCGGGCCGCCGGTCTTGTAGGGGATGTCGCTCAGCGTGAACTGGCGCTCGAGCTGGGCCCTGAGCAACGACAGCGGCAGGTACTGGTCGGTGCGGTCGGCGTCGATTTCGCCCATCGGCATGGTTTCGATGACGGTGAGGTCCATGCCACGGCCATGCGCCCAGCGCATCATCTCGGGCAGTTCCTCGTCGTTGAAGTCTTTCAGCGCCACCGCGTTGAGCTTGACCTTCAGCCCGGCCGCCTGGGCGGCGTCGATGCCTTCCATGACCTTGCCGAGATGGCCCCAGCGGGTGATCTGGTGGAACTTGTCGGCGTCGAGCGTGTCCAGCGAGACGTTGATGCGCTCGACCCCGCAATCGGCGAGCTCGGCGGCGAAGCGCGACAGCTGCGAGCCGTTGGTGGTCAGCGTCAGCTCTTCCAGCGCGCCGCTCTTCAGATGCCGCGACAGCTGGCGCACGAGGTGCATGATGTTCTTGCGCACCAGCGGCTCGCCGCCGGTGAGGCGCAGTTTCCGCACGCCCTTTTCGATGAAGACGGTGCAGAGCCGGTCGAGCTCTTCAAGCGACAGGAGATCCTTCTTGGGCAGGAAGGTCATGTCCTCGGCCATGCAATAGGTGCAGCGGAAATCGCAGCGGTCGGTGACCGACACGCGCAGGTAGCTGATCGTTCGACCGAAAGGATCGATCATGTCCATGCTTTTGCGTTTCCCGTGGCCGCGAACGGCGTCGTTATATACCGCTATGTGATACGATACGGCCTTTCATTCAAGATAGCCGGTCTTGATCTTTGGTAACATTCCCCCACCGACATCGCGTGTCGGCCGCCCTGCAATGGCCTTTTCGCCTGCGGCGAAGCAGCGTAGGGAAGGGTGGAAATGACGCAGGAACGATCCGCATGACAGCGCCGAAGGAACTCCGGGTCTCGAAGGACCGCAAGCTGCTTACCGTCACCTTTCCGGACCATCATCCGTTCGAATTGCCGGCCGAGCTGCTGCGCGTGCTGTCGCCCTCGGCGGAAGTGCAGGGCCATTCGCCGGAGCAGCGCGTCACCGTGCCCGGCAAGCGCAATGTCGCCATCCTCAAGATCGAGCCGGTCGGCAATTATGCGGTGCGCATCACTTTCGACGACTTCCACGACACCGGCATCTACACGTGGAACTACCTGCATGCGCTTGGTCACGAGAAGGAGGCGCGCTGGAATGCCTATCTCGCCGAATTGACCGAGAAAGGCCTCGGTCGCGACCGTTAGGTCTTGCCATCCGCCTTGTCGTCAAGGCGTCATGGATGTGGAGTAGCGCCGGCAAAGGTTCGGAGACGAAACAGATGTCTGTCATCACATCAGTCGAACAGCTTGAAGCGCTCTACGGCATTCCGGGCGAAGCCTCGATCGTCAAGGAACTCGACCACATCATTCCCGAATACGCCGCCTTCATCGAGACCTCGCCCTTCGCCGCACTGGCGACCGCCGGGCCGGAGGGGCTCGACTGCTCGCCGCGCGGCGACCTCGGCGGCTTCGTGCGCATCCACGATCCGAAGACACTGATGATGCCGGACCGCCGCGGCAACAATCGCGCCGATTCGCTGAAGAACATCCTGCGCGATCCGCGCGTCGGCCTGCTGTTTCTGGTGCCGGGGTCCGGCACCACGCTGCGCGTCAACGGCCGTGCTCATATCACCACCGACGCCGAGGTCTGCGCCTCGTTCACCGTAGACGGCAAGCCGGCGCGTTCGGTCACGGTGATTGCGGTCGATTCGGTCTATTTCCAGTGCGCCCGCGCCATCGTCCGGTCGGAGCTCTGGAACCCGGCGAAACATGTCGATCCGAAATCGCTGCCGACGCCCGGCCGGATCCTCGAGGTCACCAGCCGCCAGAGCATCGACGGCGAGACCTATGACAAGGAATGGCCAGAGCGGGCAAAGAAGACGATGTGGTAGGTGCGTTGCTATTCAGGTGAGGCCGGCCTGACCTGAATCTCAACACTCCTGGAGAGCGCCCGGCGCTCAGGCTTCCTTCAGCACATCGGCGATCTTGCGCATCTGCTCGCCGATCATGTCGCACTGCTCCGCAGTCGACTGGCTCATAGCCTTCTCGATCAGCGCCATGTGAACCTTCAGCGCCTGCATCAGCAGGGCTTCGCCTTCCACGGTCAGGCTGAGCCTGAGCACGCGCTTGTCCTTCTCGTCGCCCTCGCGGCGCAGCAAGCCGCGGGTTTCCAGTTGCGGCAGCAGCATGGTGATGTTGGAACGGCCGACCAAGAGCTTGCGGGCTAGGTCATGCTGCGACATGCCGGGATGGCGGTAGAGGTTCATCAGCACGTCGAGCTGCGCCGGCTTGAGATCCAGCGGCACCAGCTTCACTGCCAGCGTGCGCTCCACCACATGGCAGGCACGCGCCACCGCGACCCAGTTGCGAAAGCGCGGGTTGTCCCAGGGCAGGTCTTGTTTAATGTTCATGTTTGAACTATTATGTTCATGCTTGAACGAATGGATGGATCGCCACTATGGCATCATTTGGACTGAAGGTCATCCGGGGCGTGTTCGGCGCGGCCGAGCATGTGGCGCCCCGCCTCAGCGGCCGGGCCGCGTTCGAATTGTTCTGCCGCACGCCCAATGTGAAAGCCCTCAGCGACGGCGAACGCCGCGCCGTAGACCGGGCTGCGGCCTTCATGACCGAGGCGCGCCATCACCGGCTGAAAACGAAGACCGGCTGCGTCATGGTGCATGAATTCCGATCCGAGCCCGGCAGGGCGGCCGCCGGCACCGTGCTCGTCATCCATGGCTGGCGCTCGCGCACCGAATACATGCGCACGCTGATCGAAGGCTATCGCCGGGCGGGCTACAGGGTCGTCTCGCTCGACCTGCCGGGCCACGGCCAGTCGCAGGGCCGCCGCCTGAACATGGTCAATGCGGTCGAGGCGGCGAAGGTCGCCGGCGAATGGTTCGGGCCATTCAGTGCGATCGTCGGCCATTCCTTCGGCGGCGCCGTTGCCGCCAACGCCGTCGCCGGTTCCGTCAGGGGCATCCAGCCCGTTGCCGCCGACAGGCTGGTGCTGATCGCGGCGCCGAGTTCCTTGCCGGCGATCTTCGCCGACTTCAGCCGCATGCTCAATGTCGGTCCGCGTTCGCAGCTTGCCATGGCCGACCGCGTCGAAAAGCTCTCCGGCAGGCCGCTCGGCGAATTCACCGGCGACCGCCAGCTAGCGGAAGCGCTGGTGCCGACGCTGGTCATCCATGCGCCCGACGACCGCGAGGTCTCGGCCGACCATGCCACGCGCTATGCCGGCGCCGGCGATCACGTCAGCCTGCATTGGGCCGACGGGCTCGGCCATCGCCGCATCCTCGCCGACAAGGGCGTGGTCGAACACGCCGTCCGCTTCGCGATCGGGCATGGCGAATCGACGCTCATGCATTGAAGCGCGGTCAGTCGGCATTCTTCTTCTGCCCGGGCTCGACCGGCAGCCCGGCCGCTTTCCAGGCGGTGAAACCGCCGAGGATGTGCTTGACCGGTGAAAGCCCCATGTCCTGCGCCGTCTTGGTGGCCAGGGCCGAGCGCCAGCCGCCGGCGCAGAAGAAGACAAAACTCTTGCCCGAGGCGAAGAACGGCTTGTGGTAGGGGCTTTCCGGATCGATCCAGAATTCCAGCATGCCGCGCGTCACATGCCTGGCGCCTGGTATCCTGCCGTCGCGCTCGACTTCGCGCGGATCGCGCAGGTCGACGAAGATCGTATCCTCGTCCTCGATCAGCCCCGCCGCTTCCTCCGGCGAAACCACCTCGATCTCGGCATTGGCCTCATCGAGCAGTTGTCGATATCCCTTTTTCACCGGCGCATACCTCTCGAGGCTGGTCTTGAGGATTTCCAGCACAACGGCCGACGTTTGTCACGCCGCGCCGAGGCCGGCGATGCGCCTATGCCTCCATCGCCCGGCCGTCTCCACAACCGTCCGGCATCGTCCCCCGGCGGAGCCGGACCGGGGGCTGATTCGTCGCCGGCGCCGCCTCGATCACGGACTGCTGCGCCAGCGCCCGATGCAACCGGTACAGGCCAAAGCCGGTTCGCCCAAGGCCGTCACAAACTTGTGAAACTGTTCTGCAACAGGCGCGCCGAAATTTATGGAAGCTTAACGAAATCGGTATGAATCGGTATAATCGCGCCTTACATCCGCCATGCGGTGGGCGTGACCGTCTAGCGGCGCGGAACGGGAGCCGGTTCACAACCGGAGCGGGTGATCATGAGAATTTTCGGAAACAAGGCCACGGTGATGCCGCTTGCGGTCGCTGCGGCGCTGAGCCTCGGCATGCCGCAGGCGAGCGCACAGGGCCTGTTCGACATGCTGTTCGGTGGCGGCGTCCGGCATAACCCGCAAGGCGAATTCCCGCCGCCGCCCAAGCCGAAGCCCAACAAGGTGCCGGGTGGCGGCGGCTCCAAGATCAGCAGCCCGTCCTACTACACCTACAAGGCCGACCGTCTGGTGCGTGTCGACTTCGCCGCGCTGACGTCGTCGCCGGCGCCGGCAGCGGCAACGGAGCCGGAGAAGCCACAGGACGCAGCCTTCGTGCCGTCGGTGACCGGCAATGCCTTCCATGAGGCGATCGCCGGACTCGGAGACTATGAGCTTTATGCCGAGCCCTACATCGCCAAGGCGCTGATCGCTTATTACTCGGCCAACCCGGATTTCATCTGGGTGACGGATACAGCTCCGAACAGCCGCGCGCAGGATGCGGTGCGGGTACTTGGCGAGGCGGCGAGCTACGGCCTGACGCCCGCCGACTATACGGTCGACGTTCCAGCCGCGTCATCCCCGGCCAGCGCGAACGAGCGCCTGAAGGAGCTCGTCCGCTTCGAGATGGCGCTGTCGGCGCGCGTGCTGCGCTATGCCCATGATGCCCAGAGCGGCCGCGTCGAACCCAATCGCATGACCGGCTACTATGATTTCCCGGCCAAGCCGCTGGACATGGAAGGCGTTCTGAAGACGCTGGCGCATACGCAGGAGGTGCGCACTTATCTGGAATCGCGACACCCGCAGAACCCGGAGTATCAGGCGCTGCGCGTCGAGCTGGAAGCGCTGCAGGCGAGCGAGGAGAACGAGATCGTCGTCGATCCCAAGCTGTTGCTGAAGCCCGGCGAGAGCAGCCCCGAACTGCCGAAGCTTTTGACGCTGATCGCGCGCAACCTCGACGACGAGATGGGCGGCGACTATGGCGACGTCCTCGCCAGGCTGGGCAAGAGCGAACTCTACGATCCAGAGCTGGTGCCGGTCATCAAGGCGGTGCAGAAGCGGGCCGGCATGAAGGGCGACGGCGTCATCGGGCCGCGCACGGTCGCTTCGCTGGCCGGAACCTCCAAGGCCGACAAGGTCACCAAGGTCAAGGTCGCGCTGGAAGAACTGCGCTGGCTGCCTTCCGACCTCGGTAGTCCGCGCGTCTTCATCAACCAACCGGCCTTCACCGCCAGCTACATCGACAATGGCGAAGAGAAGCTGAAGACCCGCGTCGTCGTCGGCAAGGTCACCAACCAGACCGCTTTCTTCTACGACCAGATCGAGCAGGTCGATTTCCATCCCTATTGGGGTGTGCCGCAGTCGATCATCGTCAACGAGATGCTGCCCAGGCTGCGCAACGATCCCGGCTATCTCGACCGCGCCGGCTACGAGGTGACTGATTCGAGCGGGCGGCGCGTGCCGTCATCGGCGGTCAATTGGGGCGCCTACGGCGCCAACATTCCCTACAGCGTGCGCCAGCAGCCGAGCGAGGCCAATGCTCTGGGCGAGCTGAAGATCCTGTTCCCCAACAAGCATGCCATCTACATGCACGACACGCCGCAGAAGTCCTTCTTCGAGCGCGACATGCGGGCGCTGAGCCATGGCTGCGTGCGCCTGCAGGACCCGCGCGGCATGGCGGCGGCGGTGCTCGGTACCTCGGTCGACTATGTCGCCGAGAAGCTGAAGCACGGGCATTCGACCGAAAAGGTGACCCGCACCATCCCGGTCTATGTCGCCTATTTCACCGCGTGGCCCGACCTGGCCGGCAATGTCGAATACTTCGACGACGTCTATGATCGCGACACGCGGCTGATGCAGGCGCTCGACGCGACCGAGGCAGTGCGGTCTCCGGCGAGCTAGTCGGCACCCTCAGGCACGCTCGAAAAGCGGACGCCTGAAGCCGGCGTCGCGCCCGGCGATCAGCCAGTAGATCAGGCCGGCAACCGAGCCGGCGGCGGCGATGATGCCCGTGTCGGCCCAGCGCTCCGGACTCTCCGGCGCGTCCGGCCAGATCAGCGCGAAACCCGCCGCCGCCGCGATGGCGCCGAAGACCATGTGCAGCAGGAAGCTGCGCAACGAAAAGAACTCTGCGATCAGCGCGAAGACGAGGGTTTGCATCCAGGTCAGGATGATCGTCAGGAAGTAGACGAACATGCCGAGCGGCGGCACCAGCAGGACCGCGATCGGACTGACGCCCATGAGGTCGAAATAGGCTGGCGCGTTGGGCAGCGAACTGAGTATCCCATAGATCGCCGCCACCGCGATCAGCCCGACAAGCACCGCGACCAGATAGCCGGCAAGCATCATCAGGACGCGCTTCAATACGTGTTTTACCACTGCCCCGCACCCCCGTGCCCGCAATCGTGGAGCAGCAGTCAGCCATCAAAGACGGTTCGACGCAAGGGGCGGCGCTCGCGCTCGCGTTCGCCGCGATCGGGAGGGTCGCCCTGTACGGATGGCCGAGCGGGCGCCGCGAGCGCGCCTCTATCGGGCCTCGCTGGGTTCGGCGGTCACCGGATCATAGGCGATTTCGACCTTCGCCCGGTCGGTCGTGTAATAGGTGACGGTGTAGACACCATCGTCCCAGTCGACTTCCTTCACATAGCGGAAGTCGGCGCGTTGCTCGACCTTGGCAAGGATTTCCGACAGTTTCTTGGCATTGGGCGGCGGCAGCGGCTTTGCATCGGCCGCGAAGGCCGGCCCACCGAGGAGAAGAACAGTAAGGCCGGTCGCCAAAACAACAGTACGCATGATAGCCCCTCATCTCGTGCTCGCATGTGTGCCGTAAGGAACTCGCTCGCGTCCCGGTTGGTTCCGCCAGTGAGCACAACGCCTGTTCCAGGTCGGCATGGCGGACCGCGGGGCGGCGCCGTCGTCGATGTGCTTTCGCCACGTTTGAAACATATAAACCGATGATATTTCAATACGTAAGCGAAAATTCGCGAGGCAGAACTTGAGTAACAAACGGCTAACCATGCAGCCGGTCGCGCGCTGCGTTCTATTAGCGGATCGTGGTAGAGCTTTTGCGAAGACCCTGTTAGACTTGCCGACATAACAGGGTGGCAACGGCGCGCCGAGCCTGCCGAGGATTTTCCGTCGGCAAACGGCGAAGTGTTCAACAAAGCGGAAGTCGCCCGTGCTGGACCGCAAGCAGGGACCGGGGGCTTTGACCATGGCTGAACGGAACTACACCCGTCAGCTGGCGACCATCATTTCTATCGACGCCGTCGGATTCTCGCGATTGATGGGCATCGACGACGAGCTGGCCGTCGCCGCCTTCGAGGAGCGGCGCGACATCATCGCCGACAGTTGCGCCGCGTTCGGCGGCCGTACCTTCGGCGATGCCGGCGACAGCATCATGGCCGAATTCGGCAACCCGATCGAGGCCCTGCGCGCCGCCTTCGATTTCCAGGGCAGGGTCGTCGCGCTCAATGCATCCGTGGCCGAGGACATGCGCATGCCGTTCCGGGCCGGCATCAACACCGGCGACGTCATCGTGCGCGAGGGGAGGCTCTACGGCGACGACGTCAACATCGCCGCCAGGCTGCAGGAGTTCGCGCCGCATGACGGGCTGGCCATCTCGGAGACGACATGGCACCACGTGAAGGACAAGACAGCCGCCGAGTTCACCGATCTCGGCGAATTCATGCTGAAGAACATCGCCTTGCCGGTGCGCGTCCTGATAGCCGGCCGCGGCGGCGGCAGCGGAGCGTCGCCGTCGGCGCCGCTCGCTGCCATTTCTCCCGCCTTCAGCCCGCAAAAGGCGCCGCCCAAGGGCCCGCCAGCGATCGCCGTGCTGCCTTTCGCAGGCAATGGCGGCGAGCGCGATGTCGGCTACATGGCCGATGGCATCGCCGAGGATATCATCTACGGCCTCTCGAATACGAGGTGGCTTTCGGTGATCGCCAAGAGTTCCAGCTTCCAGTTCCGCGACGACAGCCTGGGAACCCGGGTGATCGGCAATGCGCTCGGCGCGCGCTACATCGTCAGTGGCACGCTGACGCGCAATGGCGGGCAGATCCGGCTCAACACTTCGCTGGCCGATACGTCGAATGGACGTCTGGTCTGGTCGCAGCGCTTCGACCGCGACCTCGTCGACATCTTCAAGCTGCGCGACCAGATCGGCAGCGAGATCGTCTCGATGCTCGACAAGGAAGTCGACCGGGCCGAACAGGCGCGCACCTTCCAGGTGCCGTGGGAAAGCCTCGAGACCTGGCAATTGGTGCGGCGCGGTCGCTGGCACATGAACCGGCGCACGCGCGGCGATACCGAGATCGCCCTGGATTTCTTCGAAAAGGCCTATCGTGAGGACCCCAATTCCAGCGCCGTGCTGAACGAGCTGGCATGGTGGTATTTTTGGCGGGCGTGGCTGCGTTTCGGCGACAGCGACGACCTCGACAAGGTCCAGCAGTACGCGCGCAAGGCCTTGCTGATGGACAGCCTGGATGCGCGTCCGCACGCCCATCTCGGCGTCATCGATATCATGCGGGGACAGCCGCGGGCCGCGATCGAGCATCTGAAGGAAGCGCTGCACATCAACCCGAGCTTTGCCTTCGCGCGCTCGGCCATGGGCAGCGCCAAGCTTTTGCTCGGCGACGCCGCCGACGCGATACCGTTCTTCCTCGACACCGAGCGGCTGAGCCCCTTCGACCTCTATCGGTTCCACAATCTGGGAGAACTGGCGGTCGCCTACAGTTTCGTCGAGAACTGGCCGGCCGTGATCGCCACGGCCGACCGCTCGCTCAACCTGTCGCCAGGCTATTTCTACGCCAGGTATCTGAAGATCGGCGCGCTTATGCGCAGCGGCCGCGCCGATGAGGCCAGGCGCGAACTGGCAATTTTCGAGACAAGGCATCCGGATTTCTCCGAACAGCGCGTGCGCTGGATACCGTTCGCCGACAAATCCGCCAATGAATTCCTCATTGCCAATTTCGAACTGGCGCGGTCTGCGACGTGATTTCGCGGACCGGCTGGTGGCTGGATGTCATGACTGTGAAGAGAATCACATACGCCGGAACGATGCAAACCTAGGCCATGAGACGGCCGGTATCGCAATGACGTGGACAGCCGGGGGGCTTGAACGCGAATGATCAAGTTAAAGTATTTCGATAAGGTCCGCGCAGCCCAGAAAAGCCAGCGACCGCTGTCGGAAATGCCGCCTTTCGACATCGAACGGCTGCGCACCAACGGCCTGGCTTCGCGCATCGCCGGCTTCTTCTTCAACGATCCCCGCTGGGCCCTCGCGCTGCTGCGCCGCTTCAAGCCAAACCTCGGTTTCGGCAATTTCCTGCTCGTCACCAGGAATGCCGACGTTCGCGACATATTGGAGCGCGGCGACGAGTTCGAGACGCCTTACGGACCGGAGATGGCCGAGCTGGCGCGGGGCTCGAATTTCATCCTCGGCATGCAGGACGGCGCCGCCTACCGGCAGATGAAATCGTCGGTGCTGAGCGCCTTTCCGCCGGCCGAGGTCGAGGCCAAGGTTCGACCGATCGCGGCGCGCCATTCCAGGGACATCATGACGGCCGCGAGCCCCGGCTTCGACGCCATCGCCGGGCTGCTGAAGCTCCTGCCGGTGCATATCTGCCGCGACTATTTCGGGCTTGAGATCGACGACGAATCCGAGTTCGCCGACTGGGCGATCGCCTTGAGCGCGCTGTTCTTTTCCGATCCTACGGCCAAACCAGCCACGCGCGAGCTTGCCGTTGTCGGCGGCGATCGGTTGATCAAGGTCATCGACCGCTCCATCGACGCGATCAGGGAAAAGGGCCAGAAGGACCAGCCGCTGGCGCGGCTTGTCGCCTTGCTCGACCAGGGCCGGCTGTCGCGCCCGGACATCCATTCGATCATGCTGGGCATGATCGCCGGCTTCGTGCCGACCAATGTGCTGGCCGGCGGCAATTGCCTGGACGTCATCCTGTCGCGGCCCGATGCCAGGCAGGCCATCGACGCGGCGCTCGCCGAAAACGACACGGCGAAGCTGGACCGGGCGATCATGGAGGCCATGCGCTTCAAGCCGATCTGGGTCGGCCCGTGGCGCTATACCTCGCGCGACGCGACCATCGCCAGGGGGACGCGCCGCGAGCGGCTGGTGAAGGCCGGAACGGTGGTGATGCCGGCGACACTGTCGGCGATGTTCGACCCTGACGCGGTGCAGAACCCGAACGATTTCGACACAACGCGCCCGCATCGCGACTATCTGGTGTTCGGGCACGGCATCCATCTGTGCATCGGCGCCGAGATCGCCAGGATCCAGATCGGCGAAAGCCTGCGCGCGCTGTTCGGCAAGGAGAAGCTGCGCCGCGCCAGCGGCAGGGCCGGACGCCTTACCAACATCGGCGCCTATCCGGAAAGCCTCAAGGTCGATTTCGAGCAGCCGGCGTTCTGCCACACCGTCGATCAGTCGATGGTGACAGTGGTCTGTCCGGTCGTCCGGTCCGTGCCGCTGGACGCCATCCGCGACAAGGTCGCCATGCTCGACAATCCGGCCATCGAGGAGATGAGCGCCGCGCTCGACACCGCCGGCACCATTCACTTCACCAGCCTCGCCGTGGCCGGCACCGGCGAAATCGAGGACGCTTCCGGCGTCGAGAAAGGCGCTCTGGTTCTCGAAATCTCCGGCGACGGCAGCGCCAGCGAGGTCATCGATGCCGTCTCCCAGGCCATCGGCCACCGGCTGCGGCCGATCTTCAAGGACGTCTGCGGCCTGCCAGATGGCGGCGCGCTGAGCGACTTCCTGCGCCAGCACAATATCGAGATATCGCCATCCTTCGGCAGCAATGCAGGACTGGTGTTTTCCGGCACGCCGGGTCATTCGGTCCGCCGCATCCTGGCCGAAGCCGAGCTTGCCGGCATCGTGCGCGACATCGCCGAGCGGCCGCGCGCCGGCAATGGCGACGCCGCCGCCGTGCTCGCCGAGGCGCGCCGGCACGTGCGCTCGCTGGGCAGGTTCGACTGGGCTTTCCAGCCGGCTGAAAGCCTGCTCGAAAGCCCGCCCGGAAAATGGTGGCGGGCCATCACCACCACGCTGCTGGCGCCGCCAATGCTGGTGGCCGTCGCGGTCGTGGTGCTCGTCTCCTGGAAGTTGACCTACAAGCTGGTGTTCGGCGATCCGAGCGGTCTCAGCTTCGCCACCATCGCCATTGCCGGCACCGCGCTTCTGCTAGCCGTGCTCGGGCTCATCGCGATGATCGCGGTGGCGCTTGGCGTCTGCTTCATCGCCTTGCGGCGCCTCGAAGACATCGACCGTCCGCATAACACGCCGGTCGACCTGCAGGCGCTGGACAAGATCATCGTGCATGAGGATCGCGCCGCGCAAAACCATATGACGGCGATCTCGACGATGAAGGCCGGACTCCTGCGGCGGCTGGCGCTCAGGCTGTCTTTCTATCTGATCTCGATCACGGCCCGGAAAGTGTACCGGCCAGGCTTCCTCGGCACCATCAACACCATCCATTTCGCCCGCTGGGTGCTTTTGCCAGGCACCAACAGGCTGATGTTCTTCTCCAACTATGGCGGCAGCTGGGAAAGCTACCTGGAGGATTTCATCGCCAAGGCCGCTTCCGGGCTCACCGGTGTGTGGAGCAACACCGAGGGCTATCCGCGCACGCGCTGGCTCTTCCTCGATGGCGCGCGCGACGGCGACCGGTTCAAGCGCTGGGCACGGCGGCAGCAGGTGCCGACCTTGTTCTGGTATTCGGCCTACCGCGAGCTCAATACCGCGGCCATCCGGATCAATTCCCGGATCAGGCGCGGCATCGCTTCGGCTAGCGACAACGAGGCGCGCGACTGGCTGAGCCTGTTCGGTTCGCTGCCGCGGCTGGCGACCGAAAGAACCGCCGTTCAGAAAACAACCTCGCTGCTGGCCAATATCAGTTCGGCCTTCCCGCCGCCGCTCGAGCAGCAGCTCGAAACCGGCGAGATCCAGTCCATCTTCTTCGGTCCGTTCGGAGCGCTTGCGCATGCGCATATGTTGGCGATCGCCATACCGGAGACCCTGTCCAGGGCAAGCCGCAAGGCCTGGCTCGAATTCGTCGTTGCCCGCGCGAGTTTTGGCGATGGCGTGCCGCGCGAACGCGCCTTGACGCTGGCATTCGGCCCTGACGGCCTTCGCCGCCTCGGACTGGGCGGCGGCGTCGACGGCGACCCGCTCGGCACGTTCCCCGTCGCCTTTCGCCACGGCATGGGCAATCCCGAACGCAGCCGTATCCTGGACGATCTCGGCGACAGCGTTCCCGACAATTGGCAGTGGGGTTCACTGCAGAAACCGGTGCACGCCGTCGTCGTCTGCTATGCGGAAAGCCCCGAGATGCTGAAAACCGAGCTTGCTTCGCTGAAGAAGAAGACGTCGGGCGCGGGGATGGTGCTGGTTTCGGAACTGCCGCTCGCGGTGAAGCGGGAAGGCAAGCGCGCGGTCGAGCATTTCGGCTTCGTCGACGGTGTCTCGCAACCGATCGTCAGGGGCACGGCGCGGGCCAACGCGGGTGCTGCACCCATGCATCTGGTCGCGCCCGGCGAATTCCTGTTCGGCTATCGCGACGAGCACGGCTTCTATCCGGCTTCACCCTCCGTTCCGGCCGCGCAGGACCGCTCCGGCATCCTGTCGGCCGTGCGCCGCAACCGGCAGATCGCCGGACAGCCGCCACCGCCGCACGATTTCGGCCGCAACGGCTCCTTCCTCGTGATGCGCCAGTTCGAACAGCACGTCGAACGCTTCGAGGATTACTGCAAGGCGGCCGCCGCGCAGGCAGCGGGCGAGACCGGCAATCCGGCGATCACGCCGCGCTGGGTGGCCGCCAAGATGCTCGGCCGCTGGCCGGACGGCAGCTCGCTGGTGCGCAACCCGGACGGCCGCCCCGGACGCGGCGTCGACAATGATTTCACCCTCGGCGTCGAGGATCCGCAGGGACACCGCTGCCCGCTCGGCGCCCACATACGCCGCTCCAATCCGCGCGACTCGCTTGGCGAGGACCGCGAGACGCAGACCCAGATCGGCAAGCGCCACCGCATCATCCGCGTCGGCCGCCCCTACCAGAAGCAGGACCGGAAGGGTGCAAAGGTCGAGAAGGGCCTGCTGTTCATGTGCCTCAACGCGGACATCGAGCGCCAGTACGAATTCATGCAGCAGACCTGGGTCTCATCGACCTCGTTCCAGGGGCTGGTCGGCGAAAAGGATCCGACGATCGGCTCGCGCAGCGGCGACGGCAGGTTCACCATCCCGTCCTGGGAAGGCGTAACGGTGCTGAAAGGGATACCGCAATTCGTCACCACGCGGGGAGGGGGCTATTTCTTCATGCCCGGCAAATCCGCGCTGCGCTATCTGATCTCGCGGCTCTGATTCGGGTGCCGAATGGCGAAATGAGGCCCTCAGTCGTCGTCCTGCGATTCGGCAATGGTACTGAGCGCCCTGGCGTCGGTTATGCGCAGGCCGCCGCGCTTAATGTCGATGATCCGGCGGCTGCGCCAGTCGTTCAGCGTCTTGTTGACCGACTCGCGCGTCGCGCCAAGGAACTCCCCCAGCTCCGATTGCGAGATCGGTATCCAGCCGTCCCCGTCGGCCATCACGCCGCCCAGGAACACCAGCCGCTTGGCCAGCCTGGCCTCGATGCCGAAGAAGGCCTGATCGCCGAGCTCGCCGCTGACCCAGCGCAGCCGGGCGCACAGCAAATCGATCATGGCGCGCGCAAGCGGGGGATTTTTCTCAATCCGATCAAAGAGTTGCGCGCGGCTTAGCGAAACCAGCTCGCACGCGGTGAGGCAGATGGCGGTTGCCGTGCGCGGGCGTCCGTCGAGCGCGCCGATCTCGCCGACCAGGCTGCGCGACAATTCGATATTGGCGACCAGCTTCTGGCCGCCCGGCGAATAGATCGAGATCTCCACAGTGCCGCTCATGACGCCGTAGATGCGGTCGGCGGCATCCTCCTGGACGAAGAGGTGCTGGCCGGCGGCATAGCGCTCGACCTTGCAGCCGCTGAACAGAAGTTCGAACTGGCGCGGATCGATCCGCGCCAGGCGCGGCAGGTCGTTCCTGTCGTTCGCGCTGGCGAAAGCCATGTTGATGTCCCGATTGCCGCCCTCGCCGAAGTTTACGGCAACAAAGGACGGCGTCAAAGCCCCCGGCGTTGATCCATGCAGTTGCGCGGTCAGATGGCGCGGCGTTGCCCCCATCTGGTGCCCGATGCGCAGTGCGCGGAAGGCCGTCCGCGCGCGGCGGGAGGAGCCGTGACGCGCGCGGACGGCAACTGTGAAACGTCCGGCGATCGAAAATCCCTACCTGGACCGGTTGCCTTCCAGATCGCGCAGACTTCACTCGGCTGGCCGACATATGTTGGCCGAGCCGCTTTACGTTGCGCGAGAACCCGCTGAAGGTCTGTGAAGGCTGTCACATCGCGGCGGGCCACGCGATTGCCGGCGCGCGCAGGCATGGTGGCGGCCCGTCGCGTGAAGGGCTTCCCAAGAGTGCCGGTGCAATTCAGTGAAGGCCAGCCATCCAACCGTTTCGTCAGGTTGGATGGTGGGCGATGCAGGGATTGAACCTGCGACCCCACCCGTGTGAAGGGTGTGCTCTCCCGCTGAGCTAATCGCCCGCTCGTTGCCCGAAGGCCAAGCGAGCCGCGATATAAGGGAGGCAGGCTGCCGAAGTCAAGCGATGTGCCGCTGGTCCCCGAAGGATCGCGATTGCGGGATCGGCGGACCGGATACGGCCTTGTTTTTGCTCAGGCCGCGGCGTCGATCAGCCGCTCGGCCAGGCCGAGCGTCAGCGCGTCGAAATGCGAGATCACCGCCGACGGCTCGAATTCCCTGACATGGCGCTCGGTGTAGCCGAAATCGACGGCCACCACCGGAATGCCGGCGGCCTTGGCGGTATCGATGTCGGTCTGCGAATCGCCGACCATCACCGCGCGGTGCGGGTCGCCGCCGGCCAGCCTGATGGTTTCGGTGAGATGGCGCGGGTCGGGCTTGCGGAAGGCGAAGGTGTCCTGGCCGGCGATCGCGGCGAAATACCGCGCCAGGCCAAGCGCGCCGATCAGCGCCACCGAATTGCCCTCGTATTTGTTGGTGCAGATCGCCAGCAAATAACCGGCGGCCTTGAAGCGGTCGAGCGCCTCGACAACGCCGGGGTAGGGGCGCGACTTGCCGGGAATGTTGAGCGTGTAGTGGTCGAGGAACAGCTGCAGCAGCCGGTCATGCTCCTCCACCGCCAGCGCCCGCTGCTGCGCGGCATGCGCCCGCTCGATCATCACCCGCCCGCCATGGCCGACGAAGCGCTTGAAGCCGGCCTCGTCGACAGCCGCCAGCGCATTGGCCGCCAGGCTGTGGTTCAAGCTGTCGAGCAGGTCCGGCGCCGTGTCGACCAGCGTCCCGTCGAGGTCGAACACGATGATCGGTCGGGTCATGGGCAGTCCTGTACGGTTGCGTCGCCAGAGGCGATAACCCCTGCGTCCCGATCAGGCAAGCCGGCTTGGTCAATCCACAGGCCTTAAGCACAAGCGCGGCCTTTGACCGCGCGGGCAAAAATGCTAGGAGCGCCCAAATCAGCCTTTCCCGGGGACGACGTGCAATCATGGATGCCAGGCAACTGAAGGTCGAAGCCGCGCGGTCCGCCCTTGGCCATGTCAGCGACGGCATGCGGCTCGGCATCGGCACGGGGTCGACGGCCGAGGAGTTCGTGCGGCTGCTCGCCGAGAAGGTCGCCACCGGGCTCCGGATCATCGGCGTGCCGACCTCGGAGCGCACCGCAGCACTCTGCAGCGAACTCGGCGTGCCGCTCTCGACGCTCGAGGAGACCCCGGAGCTCGACCTTACCGTCGACGGCGCAGACGAAGTCGACCCGGAGCTCACCCTGATCAAGGGGGGCGGCGGCGCGCTGCTGCGCGAGAAGATCGTCGCGGCTGCCTCCGCGCGCATGATCGTGATTGCCGACCAGTCCAAGATGGTGGAGACGCTTGGCCGCTTTCCGCTGCCGATCGAAGTCAACAAGTTCGGCCTGCGCGCGACCGAGATCGCGGTGACCGCGGCGGCCGCGAGCCTCGGCCTTGCCGGTCCGATTACATTGAGGATGACGGGGAGCCAGCCTTTTGTTACAGACGGCGGCCATTTTATCCTCGATGCATCTTTTGGCCGCATTCCGGATACAAGAGCGCTTTCGAATGCTCTCCATGCCATTCCAGGCGTTGTCGAGCACGGTCTTTTCATCGGGCTGGCTTCAGCGGCCATCATCGCCGGCGGCGAAGGCATCCAAACCGTCCATGCCGCCCGAAAACCAGGGAGTTCTATCGACCATGATGTTGCATAACCGGGTTCGCCGCTTCTCGGCCGCTCTGGCGGCTTCGGCTGTCCTTGCGCTGTCCTCGCCGGCGTTTTCGCAGGACGTCTCCGAATCGCATCTCAAGGCCGCGCGGGCCGCGGTTGCCGCGATCCACGCCACCGACCCGTTCGACAACATCCTGCCGCAGGCGGCGGCGGCGCTCGAGAACCAGCTGATCCAGAAGAACCCCGACATGCAGGAACTGATCGGCAAGACCGTTACCGAAAAGGCGATGGCGCTGGCGGCGCGGCGCGCCGATCTCGAAAAGGAGGCCGCCCTTGCCTATGCCAAGGTGTTCTCCGAAAAGGAACTCAACGACATCGCCACCTTCTACGGCTCCGATTCGGGCAAGAAGCTGCTCGACAGCGGCCCTGCGGTGACGCGCGATCTCGTCAAGGCAGCCGACATCTGGCAGAACGGCGTGGCCCGCGATCTCGCCCAGCAGGTCGGCGAAACGCTTGCCGCCGCGTCGAAGGCCGCCGCTCCGGCGGCGCCTGCGCCCGCCGATGCGAGCGCTCCTGCCGCCCCCGCCGATGGCGACGCTCCGGCCGATGGCGAGGCGCCTGCCGACAACACGCAGAACTGATTTGCCTTTACAGGCGGCATGACGGCCGCTGGACCAGAAAGCCCGGCTTTGTCCGGGCTTTTCTTTTGCCGCCCGGCAGCCTACCTGTGCCTCGGCCTTTCTCTGCAGGAGTTCCGTGATGACCGCTTACGACTACGATCTTTTCGTCATCGGCGGCGGCTCCGGCGGGGTGCGGGCGGCCCGTGTCGCGGCCGCACTCGGCAAGCGCGTCGGCATCGCCGAGGAATACCGCTATGGCGGCACCTGCGTCATCCGCGGCTGCGTGCCGAAGAAGCTTTACGTCTACGCCTCGCAGTTTCCGGAGCATTTCGCAGATGCCGCCGGTTACGGCTGGACGGTGCCCGAGGCCAGCTTCGACTGGCCGATGCTGGTCGCCAACAAGGACCGTGAGATCGCCCGGCTGGAAGCGATCTACGAGAAGAATGTGAAAGGTGCCGGCGGCGAGACGTTCCATTCGCGCGCCATGCTGGTCGACCCACATGTGGTGCATCTGCTCGGCGACGACCGCACCGTCACCGCCGACCAGATACTGATCGCCACCGGCGGGCGCCCGGCACCACATCCGGCCCTCGTCGGCCACGAGCACTGCATCTTCTCCAACGAAGCCTTCGACCTCAAGCAATTGCCGAAGGCGATCATGGTCGAGGGCGGCGGCTATATCGCCGTCGAATTCGCCAACATCTTCCACGGGCTCGGCGTCGAGACCACGCTGGTCTATCGCGGCAAGGAGATCCTTTCCCGCTTCGACATGGACCTCAGGCGCACGCTGCACGAGACGATGGAGAAGAAGGGCATCAGGATCCTGTGCCATGCGGTGTCGGAATGGGTGCGCAAGCGGCCGGATGGGCGCCTGGACGCGCTCGTCACCGGCGGCAAGGTGCTGACCGTCGACCAGGTGATGCTCGCCATCGGCCGCATCCCAAACACCGAGAACATGGGCCTGGAGGGAGTTGGCATCGAGCTCAGCAAGACCGGCGCCATCAATGTCGACAAATATTCGCGCACCAATATCGACAACATCTGGGCGATCGGCGACGTCACCAACCGCGTGCAGTTGACGCCGGTGGCGATTCACGAGGCGATGTGCTTCATCGAGACCGCCTTCAAAGGCAACCCGACCGCGCCCGACCATGACACAATCCCGACGGCGGTGTTCTCGCAGCCGGAGATCGGCACTGTCGGCCTGTCGGAGGACGAGGCGGTCAAACGCTTTGCCGACATCGAGATCTACCGCGCCAGCTTTCGGCCGATGCGGCATACGCTCTCCGGCCGCGACGAGAAGATGCTGATGAAGCTGGTGGTAGACGGCGCGTCTCGGAAGGTGCTCGGCGCCCATATCCTCGGGCCGGATGCCGGCGAGATGGCGCAGCTTCTGGGGATCCCACTGAAAGCAGGACTGACCAAGGAAGATTTCGACCGCACCATGGCCGTGCACCCGACGGCGGCGGAAGAGCTGGTCACCATGTACAAGCCGACCTACCGCGTGAAGGACGGCGAGCGCGTCTGAGATCGTGCGCATATCGCAAGGCCGCCACCAATTCTGTGGGCGACGGCCTTGCTAGCGGTCTACAGCAGCGTGCCGCGCAGGATCACCAGCGCCACCGAGAAGTAGATCACCAGGCCGGTGACGTCGACCAGCGTGGCGACGAACGGCGCCGAGGCGCTGGCCGGATCGAAGCCGATGCGCTTCAGCGCGAACGGCAGCATCGAGCCGGAGAGCGAGCCGAAGGTGACGATGCCGACCAACGCGGCGCCTACCGTGGCCGCAATCCGTTCCCAGTGTGGGCCGTAGTCGTAGAAGCCGAAATACTGCCACAGCGTGATACGGCAGATGCCGACGACGCCGAGGATCGCCCCGAGCACCAGGCCGGTCGGCAGTTCGCGCAGCGCCACCCGCCACCAGTCGCCAAGGCTGATCTCGCGCAGCGCCAGCGCCCGGATGACCAGCGACGTCGCCTGCGAGCCGGAGTTGCCCCCGGAACTCATGATCAGCGGAATGAAGAGGGTGAGCACGATCGCCTTCTCCAACTCGCCCTCATAGCTTTGCATGGCATTGGCGGTCAGCATCTCGCTGATGAACAGCGCGCAGAGCCAGCCGCCGCGTTTCTGGATCATGTCTTCATATAGGGCTCGTCGAGCGCCTCCATGCCGCCGAAACGATGCACGTCCTCGGTCGTCTCCTCGACCATCGTGTCGATGATGTCGTCGATGGTGACGATGCCGAGGATCTTGCCATGATCGACCACCGGCACGGCGAGCAGGTCGTATTTGGAGATCGTCTGCGCCAGCGTCTCTCGGTCGGTCAGGGGGGTGACGGTCACCGGCGCACGATCCGGCGCCACCGACAGGATAGGATCGTCGGGCTCGCCGGTAATCAGACGGCGCAGTCCGGTCGAGCGCACCAGAAGGTGCGTCTCCGGATCGACGATGTAGATCGCGTAGACGGTCTCGCGGGTGCGTTCGACCTTGCGGATGTAGTCGAGGGTGCGGCCGACGGTCCAGTCCGAAGGCACGCTGACGAATTCCGTCGTCATGATCGACGCGGCGCTGCCCTCCGGATAACCCAGAATGGATAGCAGCGTCGCGCGCAGCGGCGGCGCGAGCGCGCCGAGCAGTTCGGAACGGGCCGGCTCATCGAGCTCGCGCAAAATGTCGGCCGCGCGGTCGACGGACATGGCGGTCAAGAGCTTGCTGGCCTTGGCGCGCGGCAGGGCTTCGACGAGCTCCGGGGCGCTTTCGAGTTGCGGTTGGTCGAAGATCTCGACCAGGCGCTCGAAAGGCACGGCGCAAAGCAGCTCGATGGCTGTTTCGCGTGGTTCGTGGTTCAGCGCCTCGACGACGTCGGCGACGTGGTCGTTGGCAAGGACACGGGCGACGGCGATGGCTTCGTCGTCCAAGACGGGTACGAATTCGTTCATGGCTCACTCCTTGCCGTCCGGCAGGACGTGAGCCGTCAGGTCACGTCAAGGCGGACGGCGATTGCGTTCGACTGTGACTGTCGCCAGGCATGGCGGGTTGACCTTTCTGCTCGCGGGTTCGGGTTTGAATTCTGCGAGCCGGCGCAACATAGGAGCGCCTCGGCCCGAGTCAATCGCAAGGGCGCGGGAAAACCGCGGCCAATGGCAAGATCGCGACACTGTGATCGCCGTTCAACGGCCCAAGGAACAGCCTGATGCCAGAGGCCGATCGAAGAGAGGGGAGCGAGGCTATTTCTGCTTCAGCCGGCGCGAGAAGCGCAGCCATTTGTCCTCGGGCGGCCTGGGCTGCGCGAGGATGGTGGTGAGTTCGCGCGGCAGGCTCGGCGCGAGCGGCTTCTTGGTGGCGATGCCGTCACTGATCGCCACCACGCTGTGGTAGAAGTCGGCGCCCGTGAGCGAGCGCGGCGGCACGGCCTCATGCATGACGCTGATCACCGTGACATCGGGACAATTGTCCTTGATCGCCTGGTGGAAGGCGACCTTGCCTTCTGGATCGAGTGCGCCGGTCGCCTCGTCGAGGAACAAAAGGCCCGGCTGCTGCAGCACTATGCGGGCAACCACCAGCTTCTGCTTCTGGCCGCCCGAAAGCACCTGGTCCCAGTTCTTCCCGTCACGGCTTTCGTCGGCCAGGTGTTCGATGAAATCGCCAAGGCCTGCCTTGTGCAGCGCCGATGCGACCTGCGCATCGGTGTGGTCGCGTTCGGAGCCGGGCAGGCAGACCAGCTGCTTGAGCGACACCTGCTGCAGCTTGACCTCCTGGGCGGCGTAGAAGTTCTTGACCCCTTCCGGGAAGACGATGGTGCCACGGCCATAAGGCCACAGACCGTTGATCGCCTTGATCAGCGAGGTTTTGCCGCAGCCGGATTCGCCCTTGAGGAAGGTCCACTCGCCGCGCCGGAAGCGAAGGTTCGCGGCGCTCAGGAAGGGCGTCGCATCCTCGCCCTGATGCGCCAGCTCGAGCTTCTGGATGGTCAGGCCGAAGACGGGATTCTGGCCGGCATAGCTGAAGTCGGAGCGGCCGGTCTGCCGGTAGAATTCCTGCGGCTGCTGCACGTTCTCGATGGCGTTGGCCAGTTCCGTCACGCGCTGGCTGTTGGCCCGCAGCGTCGCGATGGCCGGCATGACATGGATGAACCATGAGCACTGGCCGATGAGCGCATTGACCATCTCGGAGCCGGTTATGTAGCCCTTGAGATCGAAGCCATTGTGGATGAAGGGCACCAGGCCCGGGCCATAGGCGACGATGCGGGCGCCGATGAAATTGTAGATCAGCTCGAACGAGTTGTAGCCGGTGTTGACGATGTTCAGCCGCGCCCAGTTGCGGTCGATATCGGCATAGAGCCGGTTGTGCATGGTCTTCTGCACATTCTCCCCCTGCGACGCTGCGACATGGAAACTGCGGCGCAGGAAGGTGGTCAGCTCGCCGCGATAGCTGCCTTCCGACTGCTGCATCCTCACATTGAGACGTTCCAGCAGCCGGCCCAGCTTGACCGCGATCCAGGTATTCAACGGCACATAGATGGCGACGGCCAGGAAAGCCAGGACCGCGCTGCCGTAGCTGCCGAGGAATTCCAGTCCCCGCACTTCGACCGAGGTCTCGAGCAGCTTCTGGCCGACAAAGTAAAGCGAGGTGGCAACGGCGAGCACGCCCATGGCGAGGCCGATGGCTCCGCCGGTCATGTCCTTGATCGATTCCTGGACCCGCTGGTCGATGTTGTCGGGCGCCAGCGAGTCGGACGAACCGTGCTGGGCGTGGAAATGCGTGTGATTGGTATCGAGGAGCGCCTCGTTGAAGCGGCCGTCCAGCCAGCCGCGCCATTTGCGGTGCAACGTTGCCGAAACAAGGCTGCGTATGCCGGTGAAGCCTGCATCCTTGAGCACGACGATAAGAATGAGGATGCCGGCGTTGGTGAGCAGCGTCTTCAGCGGGGTGGTATTTGCGGCATCGTGGAAGAAAGCAATCGAATTGACCAGTTCGCCGGATGCTTCGGCGAACCACACGCCGGACTTGCTGGACAACGCCGTGAGCAGCGCGATGACGAGGGTGAGGGTCCAGGCTTCCTTCCAGCGATCCGAGAACCAGTAGGCTCGCATCAGTCCCCAGAAGGTTCGCATCGACGACACCGGGGTCAGGGGCGGCTGCCTTCTGGCGTCGCTAGCACTTTTCTCCGATATTGAACGTCTCGGTCTGCCAACCCGAATCACGATCCCGCCCAAACCTTTTTAATTTTGTTACGGATAGTAACACCAATTGATCATTTTCCATTAATTTTGTGTCGGCGAATGTGAACCGCCACACGAGCCGTTGCCCCTGCGCAACAGATCGCACCGCGATACGGTCGTGCTCAAACGGGATATTTCCCTTTCTTTCAATAAGTTGCGGCTCACTCATGTCGAGTGGAGGACCTTCCCTAAGGGAAACCAAAAACACGGTTTCGTGAACCGATCTGCTCTCCAGATCAGCTGAATTTCCGTCCGAGGGCGAACCGGAGCGGTCGAAAAGTTACCTGCTCGCGTCTTTCGGAGCCGGTCTTCGTGATGTTCCCGGGCAGGTCGAAACATGCCGGGAAGCGAAGCGAAGGCGCCCGGCATCGTCCCGATACATCGATCCGCCATTGCTCTTTCAGGCGAACGCCGACTGTGTTCGACGTGCCGGCCGTTCGGTTTCGAATTTTGCACCGGCCCTGGAGCGGAGGAGTTTTCTGATGTTTGCACGGACATTGTCGGCCGCGATGCTCTCGACACTCGCCTGGCTGGCGCCGGCACATGCCGGCAGCCAGACCATCCCGGCGAATGCCGAAGGGCAGGTCGAGTTCAACACGCCGTCAGGCAATATCGGCTGCATCTACACGCCGAAGGGCGGGACCAGCACCTATCAACCGCAGGACGGCGGCCCCGAGCTGAGCTGCTCGCGCGTCGAGCCGAGCTACATCACCGTCATCCTGGGGCCGAAGGGTCCCGCTACCCAGATCAAGAACCCTGGCGAGCAAGGCTGCTGCGGCGACGTCGCAAAGCTCGCCTACGGCAACAGCTGGAGCAAAGGATCGTTTTCCTGCCAGTCGTCGAAGAAGGGGCTGAGCTGTACGGGCAGCAACGGCCACGGCTTCTTCGTCAGCAAGGCCAAGGTTACGGTGAAGTAAGCCGGTGTTGCTCAGCCGGCCGCTGTTTCCAGTTCGCCCCGCCCCTTGGCCGCGGCCACCTGGCGGATGGCGTCGGCGAGCGTGTCGGCTTCCTGCGCGCCCATCACCGCGTATTTGCCTTCGAGCAGGAAGCAGGGGACACCGGTGATGCCCATGCGCGAAGCGGTCGTGATTTCGGTGCGCACCGCCTCGACATCGGCATCGGTCGGCAGCAGCGTCTCGACCACGGACGCATCCATGCCGGCTTCGCGGGCGGCTGCCGTCAGCACGGCGTGATCGCCGAGATTCGCGCCTTCCTCGAAATTGAGCTGGAACAGCCGGCGCACCAGCCGGTTCTGCACCTCCTCGCCGGCGGCGCCCGCCCAGCGGATGACGCGGTGCGCGTCGAGCGTATTGGCTGCCACCTTGATGGCGTCGAAGGCGAAATGGATCCCTTCGGCCTCGCCCAGCGGCTCGATGCGGGCATGGATCTGGCGAATGCGCTCCTCGCTGCCGAACTTGGCGATCATGTAGGCGCGGCGATCCATGCCTTCGGGCGGGATGGTGGGGTCGAGCTGGAACGGCCGCCAGCGGACATGCACCTCGACGTCGCCGGCGGCAGCAATCGCCCTGTCGAGCCGTTTCTGGCCGATAAAGCACCACGGGCAGACGACATCGGATACGACATCCACCGTGACGGAATTCTCGCCGCTCATCCTCTGCTCCTGTCCGGAATTCAGTTCGGCTTGCGCCACCAGCTTGGCAGCTGATAGCCGAATATGGGGGTCTTTTGCGGATGTTCCAGATAATTCCAGTAAGCGAGCCATTGCTGCGCGTTGTATTGCATCGGCACCATATAGTTGCCGGAGATCAGCAGCCGGTCGAGGACACGAACGGCGGCGACATAGTCTTCCTTGGAACGCGCCCTCAGCATCGCATCGATCGCCGCGTCCACGGCCGGGTCGGCGACGCCGGCAAGGTTGAACGATCCTTCGGCCCTGGCGGCGGAAGAACCCCAGCGGCCGATCTGCTCGATGCCCGGCGACAATGAGTTGTTGAAGCCGCTGGAGCCGATCAGCACCTCGAAATCGAAACGCTGCTTGCGCGACTGGATCTGGTCGCCGTCAAGGCTGCGGATGGTCATCTCGATGCCGATCTTCTCCAGCGTGCGCTGGTAAATGGCGGCAAGCCGCTCCTCATCCTGCGAGGCGGTCAGGATCTCGAAGCCGAAGGGATTTCCCTGCGGGTCGTGCATCACACCGTCCTTGACCGTGTAGCCCTCGCTCTTCAGCAGCTCGAAAGCCACCCTCAGCACCTTTCGGTCCTGGCCCGAGCCGTCGGTGACCGGCGGCCGCCAGCTGCCGTCCATGACATTGGCGGGCACGCGGCCGGGGTAGGGCGCCAGCAGCGCCTTTTCCCTGTCGTCGGCCGGATGGCCGAGCGCGGAAAGCTCGGAATTCTGCCAGTAGCTCATGGTCCGGCTGTACTTGCCGCCGAACAGGTTCTTGTTCGCCCATTCGAAGTCGTAGAGCATGCCCAGCGCGCGCCGGACGGCCGGGTTGGAGAACTTCGGCAGCCTGGTGTTGAACAGGAACCCGGTCACGACGGGCGGAATGCCGGTGTCGAAGGTCTCGGCGACCACGTCGCCCTTGCGGAAGGCAGGAAAGTCGAGATCGCGTTCGCGCTTGACCGGGTCGGTCTCGTCGTCGATGGCGCAGATGCCTTTCTTGAACGCCTCGGTCTTGGCGTTGGCATTTAGGAAGTACTCGATGGTGATCTGGTCGAAATTGTCGAAGCCGCGCTTCGAAGGGACATCCTTGGCCCAATAGTCGGGATTGCGCTTGAACACGATGCGCTGGCCGGGCACCACCTGCGCCACCGTGTAGGGGCCGCTGCCGGTCACAGGCTTCAGCGTCGTCTTGTCGAAGCTGTCCTTGTCGAAGGCATGCTTCGGGATGATCGGCGTCAGCGCGACGATCAGCGGAAACTCGCGGTCGGCCTTGTCGTTGAAGGTGAAGCGCACGCTGCGGTCGCCGGTCTTTTCCAGCTTGGCGATCTTGGCCATGCGGTCGCTGTAGGGCGGGCGGCCCTTGTCGGTGAACACGTCGTAGGTGAACAGCACGTCCTCCGGCGTCACCGGCTGGCCGTCCGACCATTTTGCGTTGGGATTGAGATGGAACTCGATCGACTTGCGCTCGGGATCCATGTCGGCGCTGTCGGCGAGCAGGCCATAGAGGCTGAAGGGCTCGTCATAGTTGCGCTGCATCAGCGGCTCGAAGACCAGATTGCCGTAGATCGTATCCATCATGCCGCGTGCCGTGGTGCGCAGGCTTTTCAGGATGAACGGGTTGAGATTGTCGAAGCTGCCGACGACGCAATAGGTGATGCTGCCGCCTTTCGGCGCATCGGGATTGACGTAGTCGAAATGCGTATAGTCCGCCGGCAGCGCCGGCTCGCCCTGCATGGCGATGGCATGCTTCGGCTCCGACAGCGCCGGTCCAGCAGCAAGGGTCAGAAACGAGGTCGCGGCGATCAGCCAAACGAGAACGCGGCCCATGACCGTCTCCTTGCCAGGCGGCTTGATGATTCGGAATGCACCCTAGAGCATTTCGTGCTCCGATTGAATCGTTACGGCACGGGGACCGAGCTGCAGGAGCTCGGCGACCGCGGGCGGCCGGCGGAGCTGCGCCAAGAATTGCGGCCGACGGGCTGGATTCGCCATCGCTGGCAGTGTAACAGGCGCTCCGAAGTCATGCTGTTGCCTCATTTCGGCAACAGGTAGCAGGACCACACGGCACGAAGAAGCCGGTCCCGGGATCATTGAGAGGAAGTACACCATATGACGAGCCTGAACAGCAACGCGTACCGCCTTTCGGTCCTGGCCGCAGGCGTGATCGGCTTTCTGGGCGCAGAACTTCCGGCTGCCTCCGCGCAGCAGCAGCAGATTCCGCAGGGCTGGTTCAAGGCCTGCACCAAGCAGGAAGATGTCGACATCTGCAATGTCCAGAACATCGTCACCGCCGGCAACGGCCAGCTCGTCACCGGCATCAGCCTGATCGAGCTGAAGGGCAAGGTGAACCGCAAGGTGTTCCAGGTCACGGTCCCGACCGGCCGTCTGGTCCCTCCCGGAATCGGCCTGCAGATCGACACCGGCAAGGCGCAGAAGCTCGACTATGTGATCTGCTTCCCCGACCGCTGCGTGGCCGAAGTGCCGCTGACCGACCAGCTCGTCGCCTCGTTCAAGAAGGGCCAGGCGATCACGCTGACCTCGGTCAATTTCCAGAACCAGCCGAACCCGATCAAGGTCGCGCTGACCGGCTTCAGCGGCGCCTATGACGGTCCGCCGCTGCAGCAGTCGGACATCGAGGACCGGCAGAAGAAGCTGAAGGACTTCGTGGCCAAGAACAACCAGGACTTCGCCAAGAAGCTCAAGGAAGAGCAGGACAAGGCGAAGACCGCCAACTGATCGCCGGGGACTCCTGAGGGAGTCTTCCGGCTTCGAAAAAAAGCGGGGCATGCCCCGCTTTTTTTGCGCCTCAATGCCGCGACTGTCGTTTCGGTTCGTAGCGACCGTCCGGCCGCTTGTCGAACATCTCGCCGATCTGCGGATGGCGCACCGGCTCGCCCGACTTGTCCTCGAGCAGGTTCTGCTCGGAGACATAGGCGATGTATTCCGTTTCGGAGTTCTCTGCGAGAAGGTGATAGAAGGGCTGGTCCTTGCGCGGCCGCACGTCGGCCGGTATCGCCTCGTACCATTCCTCGGTGTTGGCGAATTGCGGGTCGACGTCGAAGATGACCCCGCGGAACGGAAACAGCCGGTGGCGAACCACTTGTCCGATCGAGAATTTGGCCGTTTTCATCGCACTCACCACTCAGGTTCCAAGGCGCCGTCGGTGACCGCGCAAAGGCGCCTAAGATCTTGAATTTACGCGCTGCGCCGCCAAAAATCGACCCCGACTTTCGGTTGGTGCCTATTTGGCGCAGACGCCGCGTCAATTCAACGCCAAAGCACCGCTCCTATGCCAAGCAACGAGCTGGCGGAGCCGAGGGTTTCCGGCCTGCGGCGGAAATGTCCGGCGAACCTACCGCCGGGACTGCTTGCGCAACCCGCCGGCAAGCGCCTGGAAGCCGCTGCCGGGCCTCAGCCCTTCGCGCATGAAAAAGGCGCGCAACGGCGCGAAGCTGCCGAGCACGCCGAGGCCGGCGCTGCGCGCCAACTGCGCCGGCAGCATGTCGGAGAGCAGGGACCTGTTCAGCAGATTAACCGCGCTGCTGCGCGCCAGAATGTCGGGCCGTCGCCTGGTATCGTAGGTCGCGAGGCACTTCTCCGACCCCGGATCAGAGCTATTTTCGCTGGCGATTCCAATCAGGTCGTCGATATCCCTGATGCCGAGATTGAGACCTTGCGCGCCGATCGGCGGGAAGACGTGCGCGGCCTCGCCAACCAGCGCCACCCGGTTTTGCGCAAAACGCCCTGGCGAGGCGGCCGACAGCGGATAGACCTGCCTGCCGGGGTCGACGGTGACGCGCCCCAGCATCGACTGCATCTGCTCTTCGACGCGCTGCGAGAGCGTTGCGTTGTCGAGCGCCGCCAGTTCCGTCGCCGTCTCCGGCTTCACCACCCAGACAAGGCTGGAACGGTTGCCGGGCAAGGGAACCTGCGTGAACGGGCCGGTCTCGGTGTGGAACTCGGTCGAGGTGAAGGCGTGGTCGCTGCGGTGGCTGAAATTGAGAACCAGCGCCGCCTGTGGATAGGAGCGCACCGATGCGGCGATGCCAGCCGCCTCGCGCGCCGGCGACAAGCGCCCGTCGGCGGCGACCGCCAGGGAGGCGGAAATCTCGCTGCCATCGGCAAGCACGGCATGGGCATGGGTGGTGTCCAGGCGCCAGCTCTCGACCATCGATTTCCGCCATTCGATGCCCACATGCGCGGCAACCGCCCTGGCAAGGGCTGGAACAAGCACGTTGTTGGGCAGGTTCAAGCCGAACTGCTCTTCGCCGATTTCGCTGGCGCGGAAGGTGACCGTCGGGCTGCGGACCAGCCGCCTCGTCGCGTCGACGATGCGCATCACCTTCAGCGGCGCGGCCTTTGGCTTGAGTTCCGCGAGAACGCCCAGCCGCTCGAGGACTTTCAAGGCAGGGTTCATCAGTGCCGTGGTGCGGCCATCCTGGCCATTGGCTTCCGGGCCTGCCAGCGTCACCGCAAAGCCGGCCTCGGCAAAGCCGAGCGCCGCGATCAGCCCGGCCGGACCGCTGCCGGCAACCAATATCCGCGCTGTCTTGTGATGATCCAAATCCGGTATCCAGATCGCAATGCAGGCCCAACTGGCCGCCAACGTCGGTATAGGCCCGATCGCACGGCTTGATCAACGCGGCGATTCGGCTCATTTCGGGTCCATGACCGGCCAGGACCATGATTTCAGCCATCTCGACCGGGCCGGCCGCGCCACGGCGAGCGTCGCGCGCAACCCCCGGCTGGCGGTGACCGTGGCAGTGGGCGCGGCGATCATGCTGGCCTGGCTCACGCTTGGGGCCATGGCGATCCGCAGCGCCGAAAGCCGGATAGCGGGCGCCTCGGCCCCCGGCGATTTCATGCTGAACAACCTGCCACCGCTGCCGCTGCCGGATTTTGTGGACCGGTTTTTCGCTCTCTGCCTGACACCGGCGCCGCTTGCCGATGCAATCAGCGCCCAGGCGCCGGCGCTTGTCCTGATGTGGTTCCTGATGGCCGTGGCGGCGATGCTGCCTTCCGCAGCACCAATGATCCGCACCTATTGCGAGATCGCCGATACCGCCCGCATCAAGGGCGAGCCGGTCGTCCACCCGCTGGTTCTGGTCGCCGGCTATCTTTGCACATGGCTCATCGCTTCGGCGCTGTTCGCGGGGCTGACCCTCGGCGTCCATGCTTTTGCTCCGGCGGGGCAATTGCTGGATCCGGTCGTGGGCATTGCCGGAGCGCTGGCCTTGCTGGTCGCAGGCCTCTACCAGTTCAGCGGCTGGAAGGAAGCCTGCCTCACGAAATGCCGGAACCCGTTCTCGATCCTGTTCTCAAACTGGAGCGCGAAACCCCAACGCATCTTCCGGCTCGGCCTGGAACAGGGCCTGTGGTGCCTCGGCTGCTGCTGGGCGCTGATGCTGGTGATGTTCGCCGTCGGCGCAATGAACATCTTCTGGATGGCGTTGATCGGCCTGTTCACCCTGATCGAAAAACAGACCCAGGGCAGGGTGGCAAGCCGGGTCGCCGGTGCGATACTGCTTGTCTGGGGCGCCGCCCTGCTATTAGTTTCGGCCTGAGGGGGAGAAGTCGATGACGGATCAGGGCTGGGCAATGAAGGGAGAGCTCGTCCTCTCCTGCAATTGCACGGTTTTTTGCCCCTGCGTGCTGTCGCTCGGCAGCCATCCGCCGACCGAGGGTTATTGCCAGACTTGGGCAGGTTTCCGCATCGACGCCGGCCATTTCGGCGACGTCGACCTCTCCGGGCTCAATCTCGGCCTGGTGATGGAAATCCCCGGATATATGAGCCGAGGCAACTGGACCGCCGGCCTGTTCATCGACAAGCGCGCCTCGGTCTACGCGGTCAAGGCGCTGACCAAGATCTTTACCGGCAAGGCAGGCGGCACAACCGCGCTGCTCTCCATCCTGGTTGGAAAATTCCTCGGCGTCGAACAGGCGCCGATCACCTATGAGACGCGTGACAAGACGCGTATCTTCCAGATACCAAAGATCATCGACGGGGCGGTGACGCCGGTTCCCGGCAAGGACCGCGAGAAGGATACGGTGATCAGCAACTCCGAATACTGGATCGCGCCGGAAATCATCGTGGCTAAGTCCGACAAGAGCAAGATGCGCGCCTTCGGCCGCAACTGGAACTTTGCCGGCCGTTCGGCCGAGATCTGCAAACTGGACTGGCGGGGCCCGTGAGCAAGAACACTACGGCCAGGAAAGCCGCCAAGAAAATCGCCGATCGGATTCCGCGACCGAAGAAGAAGGTGACGTGGCCGCAGGCGCGCGCCTTTTCGGTGCACCTGCTGACGGCATCGGGCTCGTTCCTGGCCTTCCTGTCGCTGGTCGCGGCGAGCGAGCAGCGCTGGACGGCGATGTTCTGGTGGCTGGGCCTGGCGCTGTTCGTCGACGGCATCGACGGACCGATCGCCAGGAAGCTCGAGGTCAAGGAGATCCTGCCGACATGGTCGGGCGAGCTCCTCGACAACATCATCGACTACGTGACCTACGTGCTCATCCCGGCCTTCGCGCTCTATCAGCGCGGCTTCATGGGCGAGAAACTATCCTTCCTGTCGGCGGCCATCATCGTGGTGTCGAGCGCGATCTACTATGCCGACACCGGCATGAAGACGAAGGAGAACTTCTTCAAGGGATTCCCGGTCGTCTGGAACATGGTGGTGTTCACGCTCTTCGTCATTGAGCCGGGGCAGTGGGTTTCCTTCGCCGTGGTGGTGGTCGCCGGCATCCTCACCTTCGTGCCGATCAACTTCATCCACCCGGTTCGCGTGGTGCGGCTGAGGCCGATCAATCTCGGCATGACGCTTTTGTGGTGCGCCTTCGGCGCGCTGGCGCTGGCGCAGGCAGCGCTCGCCGCCTTCTACGACCAGATCGGCGTGCTGGGCGAACAGGTGAGCGTCTTCACCAAGGTCGGCATCACGGTCACCGGACTTTACCTCGCCTGCATCGGCGGTATCATGCAGTTCTTTCCAAGGCTCGGCGCCAAGCCGGGCGCCCGGAAAGACTGATCCCCGCGAAGGCCGGTTCCCAGGACGGCCCGATCCCAAGAGAGACTGCCCAATGCCCAAAGCGATCCGCATCCACGCCCATGGCGGCCCGGAAGTACTGATCTATGAGGACGCCGATCCGGGCCAGCCAGGCGCCGGGCAGATCCTGATCAGGCACACCGCGATCGGCCTCAACTTCATCGATGTCTACCATCGCTCGGGCCTCTATCCGCCGCCCGGCGGCTTTCCGCTGATCCCCGGCGGCGAGGCGGCCGGCGTGGTGCTCAAAATCGGTGCCGACGTCGATTGGCTGAAGCCCGGCGACCGCGTCGCCTACGCCGTCAATGTCGGCGCTTACGCCGAGCAGCGGGTCATTGCCGCGGACCGCGTGGTGAAGGTGCCCGACGGCATCAGCGACGAGCAGGCGGCGGCGATGATGCTGAAGGGCATGACTGCGGAGTATCTCCTGCGCCGCACTTTCAAGGTGAAGGCGGGCGATACCGTCCTGTTCCATGCGGCGGCCGGCGGCGTCGGCCTGATCCTCGGACAGTGGGCCAAGCATCTCGGCGCCACCGTCATCGGCACGGCGAGTTCCGCCGACAAGATCGAGCTCGCCAGGGCGCATGGCTTCGACCATGTCATCAACTACAAGGAGCAGGATTTCGTCGCCGGCGTCGCCGCCATCACCGGCGGCAGGAAATGCGATGTCGTCTACGATTCCGTCGGCAACGATACGTTTCCCGCCTCGCTCGACTGCCTGAGGCCGCTCGGCACCTTCGTCAGCTTCGGCCAGTCCTCCGGGCCGATCCCGCCCTTCTCGATGTCGCTGCTGGCGCAGAAGGGCTCGCTGTTCGCCACCAGGCCGACGCTGTTCGTCTACAACGCCAGGCGCGAGGATCTCGTGGCGTCGGCCGAAGCCCTGTTCGACGTCGTGCTGAGCGGTGCCGTAGAGATCAAGATCAACCAGCGGTACGCGCTCAAGGACGCCGGCCGGGCGCATTCTGATCTCGAAGGAAGGCGTACGACGGGCACGACCGTCCTCATCCCCTGATGTCGTCGTTTTCGGCGGTTTGCCGCCGCCGTAAGCATTGGTCGCCCGAAAAGACAGCTCCCGATTTTCGTGGCCTTGCGGAGTACTTTTTTACCGCTTGAGTTTCCGCTGAAATTCTTGAAGCTCTTTCAAGTCGCGTGCCGCTTTCCGACGGGAGCCGGCCGCGCATACCATGCTTGCGGGAACACAGAACATATCTGGCAAACCAGATGGGAGGCACTGTGAGTGCAAATCACGACAGCGCGAATCTGCTTGAAGTTCGCGGGCTGACCAAGATTTTCGGCACGCTGACGGCGTGCAACCATGTCGACCTCAACATCGCTAAGGGCGAGATCCACGCGTTGCTCGGCGAGAACGGCGCCGGCAAGTCGACGCTGGTCAAGATGCTGTTCGGATCGCTGGAGCCGAATTCGGGCGAGATCTTCTGGGACGGCCAGCCCGTCCGGATTGCCAGTCCCGGCGCCGCCAAGAAGCTCGGCATCGGCATGGTGTTCCAGCATTTCTCGCTGTTCGAGGCGCTGACTGCGGCCGAGAACATCGCGCTGTCGCTGGACGACGGCTCGCCCATCAGCAGCATCGCCGCCAAGGCGCGGGCGCTCTCCTACAGCTACGGCCTGCCGCTCGATCCGGAATCGCTGGTCGGTGACCTCTCCGTCGGCGAACGCCAGCGCATCGAGATCATCCGCTGCCTGCTGCAGACGCCGCAGCTCATCATCCTCGACGAGCCGACATCGGTGCTGACGCCGCAGGAAGCCGACAAGCTGTTCGAGACGCTGGAAAGGCTGCGCTCAGAAGGCAAGTCGATCCTCTACATCTCGCACCGGCTGGAAGAGGTCAAACGCATCTGCGACCGCGCCACGGTGCTGCGTCACGGCAAGGTGGTCGGCCATTGCAATCCGCGCCAGGAAACCGCCGCCTCGCTCGCCCGCATGATGGTCGGCAACGAGGTGAAGGCGGTGGTGCGCGCGCCGGCCGAAGGCATCGAGACGGCGCCGGCGCTGCTCGAGATCCGCGCGCTGACCCGCAAGCCGGCGACGCCGTTCTCGATCCCGCTGAGGAACATCAACCTCACCGTGCGCGCCGGCGAGGTGATCGGTATCGCCGGCGTCGCCGGCAATGGCCAGGGCGAATTCTTCGAATCCGTCTCCGGCGAAGCGCTGCAGCCGGAGGCCGGCTCGGTACGCATCCGCGGCAAGGACGCCGGCGGCATGAGCATCACCGGCAGGCGGCTGATGGGCGCTGCCTTCGTGCCGGAAGAACGGCTCGGCCACGGCGCCGCGCCGCGCATGAAGCTGTCGGAGAACCTGCTGCTCTCGCGCCACGCCACCGACGGCAAGGCCTTCGTCGGCTCCGGCGGCATGGTCAAGAGCGCCGCCATTTACGCCGCTTCCCAGCGCATCATCGAGGTGATGGACGTTCGCAAGAGCGCGCCCGATCCGGAGGCCGCGGCATTGTCCGGCGGTAATCTGCAAAAATTCATCGTTGGGCGCGAGCTCGACCGCAAGCCAAGCGTCATGGTGGTCAACCAGCCGACCTGGGGCGTCGATGCGGGGGCCGCCGCCCACATCCGCCAGGCACTGATCGAACTGGCGCGCAGCGGCTCGGCGGTGCTGGTCATCAGCCAGGATCTCGATGAGCTGTTCGAGATCTCCGATGCGATCGCGGTGATGCACAATGGCGAATTGTCGAAACCGCTGCCGATCGCCGAGGCGACCTTCGAGAAGATCGGCCTCTTGATGGGCGGGGCCGAGCCCGGCCACGCCGAACACACGCTGGAGACGGCATGATGCGCCTCGAACTCGTCAAACGCCCGCAGCGCTCGGCGCTGTTTTCGGTGCTGTCGCCCTTCATCGCATTCGCGCTCACGATGGTCGCAGGCGCCATCATGTTCGCGCTGCTCGGCGTCAACCCGCTCAACGCCTTCACGATCTATTTCATCGAGCCGATCAGCCAGGTCTGGCAGCTGCACGAGCTGGCGATCAAGGCGGCTCCGCTGATCCTGATCGCGGTCGGCCTGTCGGTCTGCTACCGGGCCAATATCTGGAACATCGGCGCCGAGGGCCAGCTGATCTTCGGCGCCATCTTCGGCTCCATCATCCCGGTGGTGTTCCCCGGCTTCGAAGGGCCGCTGGTGCTGCCGCTGATGCTTATCCTCGGCATGTTCGGCGGTGCCGCCTACGCCGCCATCCCGGCGCTCTTGAAGACGCGGTTCAGCACCAACGAGATCCTGACCAGCCTGATGCTGGTCTATGTAGCTCAGCTTTTCCTCGACTGGCTGGTGCGCGGTCCCTGGCGCGATCCGCAGGGCCACGGCTTTCCGCAGACCATCCAGTTCGGCGACTCCGCCATTCTGCCGGAGCTGATGCCGGACGCCGGCCGCGCCAATTGGGGCTTTGTCTTCGCCCTGGTCGCTGCCGTGCTGATCTGGCTCTTGATGAGCCGCATGCTGAAGGGCTTCGAGGTCCGTGTGCTGGGCTCCAGCCCGAGGGCAGGGCGCTTCGCCGGCTTCGGCTTCAACCGCATGGTGTTCTTCACCTTTCTCCTGTCGGGGGCGCTCGCCGGACTTGCCGGCATCTCGGAAGTCTCGGGCGCGATCAACCAACTGCAGCCGGTGATATCGCCCGGCTACGGCTTCACCGCCATCATCGTCGCCTTCCTCGGCCGGCTTAATCCTCTGGGCATCATCGCGGCGGGCCTGGTTCTGGCGCTGACCTATCTCGGCGGCGAGGCCGTGCAGAGCGCGCTCGGCATCTCCGACAAGGTGGCGCGCGTCTTCCAGGGCATGCTTTTGTTCTTCGTGCTCGGCTGCGACACGCTCATTCACTACCGCATTCGTCTGATCGGCTTCGCCGCGCCAAAACTCGAGGGCGCGCCCAAGCTGGAGGAGGCACGCTGATGGACATCACCGTCAACATCCTTTTGACCATCGCCACCGCGGCGACCCCGCTGCTCATCGCGGCGATCGGCGAGCTGGTGGTCGAGCGCTCCGGCGTCCTCAATCTCGGCGTCGAAGGCATGATGATCATGGGCGCCGTCGGCGGCTTCGGCGCCGGCTACCTGACCGGTTCGCCGTGGATCGGCCTGCTCGCGGCGATCGTCGTGGGTGCGCTGTTCTCGCTGCTCTTTGCCGTCATGACGCTGTCGCTGGCCACCAACCAGGTGGCGACCGGGCTGTCGCTGACGCTGCTCGGCCTCGGCCTCTCCGGCATGATGGGAACGAGCTTCGTCGGCCAGCCCGGCCAGCGCCTGCCCAATCTCGACATTCCCGGCCTGAGCTCAATCCCGGTCGTCGGCAAGCTCGTCTTCGGCCAGGATCCGGTCTTCTACATCTCGATCGTGCTGACCGCCGCCGTCATGTGGTTCCTGTTCAGGACCCGCACCGGGCTCACCTTGCGCTCGATCGGCGACAGCCACACTTCGGCGCATGCGCTGGGCATCCAGGTGATCCGCTACCGCTATCTGGCGGTGATCTTCGGCGGCGCCTGCGCCGGCCTTGCCGGTGGACATCTGTCGCTGGTCTACACGCCGCAGTGGGTGGAGAACATGTCCGCCGGGCGCGGCTGGATCGCGCTGGCGCTGGTGGTGTTCGCCTCCTGGCGGCCGTGGAGGGTGCTCGCCGGCGCCTACATCTTCGGCGCGGTGTGGATCGGCCAGCTTCATGCACAGGCTTTTGGCATTCCGATACCGTCGCAGATGCTTTCTTCGTTGCCCTATCTGGCAACCGTCGTGGTTCTCGTTCTAATCTCGCGCAACAAGCGTCTGACGATGATGAACACGCCGGCTTCCTTGGGGCAGCCATTCGTTCCGGATCGTTGACAACAACAAAAAGACGGGAAGCTCCAAGGCTTAACTCAGAGAGGTAACACGATGAAAAAACTGCTTATTGCCCTGATGACCACGACAGCCGTGATTTCGCTGGCGGCGACGGCCGAAGCCGCCGACAAGCTGAAGGCGTGCTGGGTCTATACGGGCCCGATCGGCGACTTCGGCTATTCCTACCAGCACGACCAGGGCCGCCTCGAGGTGGAGAAGGCGCTCGGCGACAAGGTCGAGACCGCCTATCTCGAGAACGTCTCGGAAGGCCCCGACGCCGACCGCGCCTTCGAGCGCCTGGCGCGTGAAGGCTGCAAGCTGATCTTCGGCACCTCCTTCGGCTTCATGGATGCCGAGGTGAAGGTGGCCAAGAAGTTCCCGAAGGTGATGTTCGAGCACGCCACCGGCTACAAAACCGGCGACAATCTCGGCATCTACAATGCGCGCTTCTATGAAGGCCGCTACGTGCTCGGCCAGATCGCCGCCAAGGAATCGAAGGCCGGCGTCGCCGGTTACATCGTCTCCTTCCCGATCCCCGAAGTGGTGATGGGCATCAACTCCTTCATGCTCGGCGCGCAGTCGATCAACCCGAACTTCAAGGCCAAGATCGTCTGGGTGAACTCCTGGTTCGATCCGGGCAAGGAAGCCGACGCCGCCAAGGCGCTTTTCGACCAGGGCGCCGACATCGTTGTCCAGCACACCGATTCCACCGCAGCCCTGCAGGTGGCGGAAGAGCGCAAGCTGCACGGCTTCGGCCAGTCCTCGGACATGATCAAGTTCGCGCCGAAAGCGCAGCTCACCTCGCTGACGGACGAATGGGGTCCGTACTACATCAGCCGCGTCCAGGCCGCCATCGACGGCACCTGGAAGCCGGACAATGTCTGGCTCGGCATCAAGGACGGCGCCGTCAAGCTGGCGCCGTTCACCAACATGCCCGACGACGTCAAGGCGATGGCCGAGGCCACCACCAAGAAGATCGCCGATGGCTGGAACCCCTTCACCGGGCCGATCGCCAAACAGGACGGCTCGCCGTGGCTGAAGGACGGCGAGGTCGCAGACGACGGCACGCTGCTCGGCATGAATTTCTACGTCAAGGGCGTCGACGACAAGCTGCCACAGTAAGCGATTGGAACATAAGACAAAAGGGCGCCGCTTGGCGCCCTTTTTCATTCGGCCGGCTGGGCGGTGGTGCGGCGCAGTCTCAATCGCCCGGCCTCGACCGCCCGCGCAAGCCCGATCCGGAGCATGCGCTGCGCCGGCCGCTCGAAATAGAGCCAGATCGCCGAGGAGACAAAGAGCATGAGCGCGACGCAGGCAAAGGCGGCCACCCATCCGCCGGCCAGCGGTGTGGCGGCGTTGATGACGAAATAGCCGACGTTCTGGTGCAGGAGGTAGAGCGGATAGGTCAGGCCGCCGAGCGCCAATGTCAGCGAGGACGAGCTGATATGGCCGTGCAGCAAGACAGCGGCAATCAACGCGCCATGCATGACGACATTGGCGGCCACCAGATTGGCGGTCGGGACGGCGGCGCCATAGGCCTCCAGCATCCACTGCTGGGTCACGGTGATGGTGCAGCTGGAGATCAGGAAGGCAGCCGCGAGGAGCAGCAAGGCGGGCCTTGAACGGCCATGCGCGTGAAGGTGGTGGACCAGCAGGCCGGCGGCGAAGAGTGGGCCGAACTCGGTGATGAACAGGAGCCTGATCGCGCGGCTGCCGATGAAGACCTCGTTCAACGTGGAGATCGCCAGCCAGGCGAAGATCAGTTGCAGCTTTCGGTTCCGAAAAGCCCCGGTCGCCATGGCGAGCGTCACCCAGCCGTAGAAGATCAGCTCCAGGAAGATCGACCAGTAGACGCCGTCCATGAAAGGCTGGCCGAAGACCGGCGCCACCATCGACAGATTTGCTGCATACTGCGCTAAGGAGGTCGAGAACAGCGGCGCGCCGAAAGAGACGACAGCCGCGAAGCTGATCGTCATGCACAGCGCGAAGCCGGGATAGAGGCGGGCGAAACGCGCGATCGCGAACAGCTCCCAGCCGCGGCTTTCCGCCGACCAGGCAATGACGAAGCCACTGATCAGAAAGAACAGATTGACCCCGAGATAGCCGTAGATGGCGATGGGCGCGACATCCGCAAAGCTGCCGTCGGCAAGATCGCCAGCAGCCGGGCCGCGAAAGAAATAGTGAAAGAATACAACGGCAAGCGCCGCCGCCAGCCGCAACAGGTCCAGCGTCGCGATATAGTCCTGCCGCGCCGGTCTGGCGTCCATGCGGCCCTCGCATCTACGGTCCGGCACGCATAGCGCGGATCGCGATGGAACGGGATAGGGAGGCCATACCTATCGCAAGTTGTAGTAAATGCGGCGAATTCGAAACGCGGTCAGACCGCAGAGCCGTAAAGATCGTAGGCGTCGGCGCGATCGACCTTAACGGTGACGATGTCGCCGGCGCGCAGCGGACGGCGCGACTGGATATGCACCGAGCCGTCGATCTCCGGCGCGTCATATTTGGTGCGGCCCTTGGCCGACGTGCCGTGCGCCTCGTCGATCAGCACCGGCAGGCGCTTGCCGACCTTCCTGGCGAGCTGCGTGGCCGAGATCTTCTGCTGGCGCTGCATGAAACGATGCCAGCGCGCCTCCTTGATCTCCTGCGGCACCTGCTCGAGACCGAGATCGTTGGAGCGGGCGCCCTTGACCGGCTCGTATTTGAAGCAGCCGGCGCGGTCGATCTTGGCCTCGTCCAGCCAGTCTAGCAGCATCTCGAAATCCTCGTCGGTCTCGCCGGGGAAGCCAACGATGAAGGTCGAGCGGATCGCGAGATCCGGGCACACCTCGCGCCAGCCGCGGATGCGCTCAAGCGTCTTTTCGCCGTGCGCGGGGCGGCGCATGTTCTTCAGCACCTGCGGCGAGGCATGCTGGAACGGGATGTCGAGATAGGGAAGGATCTTGCCCTCCGCCATCAGCGGAATGACGTCGGCGACATGCGGGTAGGGATAGACATAGTGCATGCGTATCCAGATGCCGAGCTTGCCGAGTTCTTCGGCCAGGTCGAGGAACTTCGCCTTGACCTCGCGGTCGCCGAATATGCTGGTCTGGTACTTGATGTCGATGCCGTAGGCGCTGGTGTCCTGCGAGATGACGAGGATCTCCTTGACGCCGGCCTTGGCAAGCTTCTCGGCCTCGCGCAACACGTCTGCAGCCGGCCGTGAAACGAGGTCGCCGCGCAGTGCCGGGATGATGCAGAAAGTGCAGCGGTTGTTGCAGCCCTCGGAGATCTTCAGGTAGGCGTAGTGGCGCGGCGTGAGCTTCACGCCTTGCGGCGGCAAAAGGTCGACGTAGGGGTCGTGGCTGGGCGGCGCCGCCTCGTGCACCGCCGCCATGACGCTCTCATAGGCTTGCGGTCCGGTGATGGCGAGAACGTTGGGATGCTTCTCGCGGATCACCTCCGGTTCGGCGCCGAGGCAGCCGGTGACGATGACGCGGCCGTTCTCGGACAGCGCCGAGCCGATGGCGTTGAGCGACTCGTCGCGGGCGGAATCGAGGAAGCCGCAGGTGTTGACCACGACAAGATCAGCGCCGTCATGCTTGCGGGCGATCTCATAGCCTTCGGCGCGCAGCCGCGTGATGATGCGCTCGGAATCGACGAGCGCCTTCGGGCATCCAAGACTGACGAAACTGACGCGAGGGGCAGACATAAGGTTTTCCGGGCTTTTCGGGATCGGCGGGCGCAATACCACACTAATTGCGGCATTGGTATGGGCTGGCCCGTCCTGCGGCAAAACGCATTGCGCCGGCCCCAATCCCGGCGATGACGGATATTAAACGTCAGCCCACCGCGTTGTTCACATGCGGCCACACTTCCAACACGCCCCGATAGACCATGTCGACCGCCACATAGAGGATGATCGCCAGGCCGACATAGGCGATCCAGCGATAACGATGCAGCAGCCTGGCGATAAAGCTTGCCGCAAGGCCCATCAGGCCGATCGACAGCACGAGGCCGATGACCAGCACCCAGAAATGATCGCGCGCCGCGCCGGCGACAGCCAGCACGTTGTCCAGCGACATCGACACGTCGGCGACGACGATCTGCAATGCCGCCTGGCCAAGCGTCTTGCGCGGCGCCTTGCCGGCGATCTTGCTGTCGCTGTCGAAGTCGGTGTTGGACAGCGCCTCTGTGGCCTCCTCCTCGTCGGCATGGGAGGTGCGCAGCTCGCGGTACATCTTCCAGCACACCCAGAGCAGGAGGATGCCGCCGGCCAAGAGCAGGCCGACGATCGCGAGCAGCTTGACGGTGACCGCGGCGAACAGGATGCGCAGCACCGTTGCCGCCAGGACGCCGATCAGGATTGCCTTCTTGCGCTGCTCGGTGGGCAGACCTGCGGCCGCCAGCCCGATGACGATCGCATTGTCGCCGGCCAGCACGAGATCGATGGCAATGACCTGGAGAAGGGCGGTCAGGCTTGCGGCGCTGAAAATGTCCATCGACTGGAGGCCCTTTGCTGTTCGCCGAGTATCGGTCGTCGAATGTCCAGACGCCCTAACGTGTATGGTTCGTGCACGTCAAGTCACTGCCCGGAACAAGGTCGGCAAGGCGGGTTCTTTCGGCAAGGCTGATCGATCGGCGATCGGGATCGCAGGGTCGCCGAGAGGCTGGTGCAAGTGCACCGCTGCCTCAGTCGTAGAGGTTGTACTTCGCCCAATCGGTTTCCGGGATCTCGTCGCCGATCCGGTAACGCAACTGCAGAACCTGCATATGGTCGGGCGCGGTCTGGCACTTGAACTTCAGCCGGTACCACTGCCCCTTGCTGCGAAAGGCCGCGCCCGGACTTCTGATGGCGTCGGCGCTCATCTCCGGCGTGGCAAAGGCGTAGGCGACCACCCGGTCGGCCTTGAAGCTTTTATCGTCATGGGTGATCCGGTCGAGCACTTCGGCATCGCATCGCTGTTCGAGCCGGGTCTGTGGATCAAGTTTCAGGAGACCGGCGCGCAACGCATTGTCCATCGCCTTGGCCGGCCAAGCCAGCGTCAGGCACGCCAGAACCAAGAGGCAGAGCTTTTTCATGGGCGCGACAAGCAACATATTTTGTCTGAGAAATCAACCAGACAGGGGTTAGGGGCAGCGTCGAACGGCGGGCGCGACCTTCGCCCGCTACCGCGGTATTTGGGCCTTTTTGCCTGTATGTGAGATGCGTCACATCGTCCGGTCATCCGTTGCGTGACAGTGTGGTTCGATCCGTGACGGCGATACCGGAGGCGGCCATGCGCGCGACCATCTCTCTCCTCGTTCTGGCGGCGGGGCTGATGCCTTCGAGCTCGCTTGCCGGTCCGGCGCAATCGTCGGAAGACATCATCAAGTTCTTCGCCAGCACAGCCCATCTCGGCCAGTCGCGCGGCATATGCGTCGGCGCTGAAGCCGAATGCGACGGCAAGGCGGACGCGCCGGCGGCGGCCGGGCTGGACATGCTGATCAATTTCAACCTCGATTCCGCCGAACTCATGCCGGACGCGCAAGCCAAGCTCGGCGAATTCGCGAAGGCGCTGAAGGACAATCGTCTGAAGGCCCAGAGCTTCGTCGTCGAAGGCTATACCGACGCCTCCGGCTCGCCCGCCTACAATAAAGGGCTTTCGGAACGCCGTGCCGAGTCGGTGACCGCATTCCTGCTGTCGAACGGCATCGAGGCGTCGCGCGTCACGCCCGTTGGTCTTGGTGCAACGCATCCGCGGGTCGCCAATCCGTACGATCCGGTCAACCGCCGCGTCGAGATGCGCATAAACGCTCAATAGATATTGTGGCGCCGCTAGAACACGCCGCCGATGCCGATCCCGCCACTGATGTCAGGGGGAGGGGCAGCCGGCCGCGAGGATTGCGGTTTCGAGGACCTTGCGGCCTTTCGGCCAGTCGCCTTGCCGCGCTCGGGCGCCGTGTCGGACGAGATCCTGGCCGGCTTGGCCTTCTGCACGACGACCGGATCCTTGCACACCCGGCCCGACTGCAAGAACAGGTCGCTCAGGAGCTCGACTGTGGGTTCGGTCGTCGACGCGATCCGCCTGGTGTTCCTGTAGTAGCTGGTGAGGGCGCGGACGGAACCCTTGCCCCAATTCCCGTCGACGGTGGCGCGGTAACAGCCCAATCGGCGCAGCTCCGTCTGGATGCTGCGCGCCAGGTCTGTCGCCTTTTCCTCGTCCGGCTCGCCGGCCGACTTGCCGACGATCAGCGTTTCGAGGCCGGAGACAACGCTTTGCTTGGCGCCCTCGAGGCTGGCGACCTGCGTGCCGGCAGGCTTGACCGAGGGGCCGGCCGGCGGCGTGATCTCGACCGATCGCAATGTCTGCCCGACGATGATCACAGCCGTCTGCAGATCGTTGGAAGCAAGCTCGACCTGCAGTTTTTCCTTCGCGACCGGATCCGACAGGATACGCGAAAGGCTGGCGCTCAATTGGGCCGGATCGAGCACCTGCTGTTCGGTGAAATAGAACTGCTCTCGCAGATTCGACTGATCCCAAGGCACCTGACGGCCGAGCGTGAGCGTCTCGGTCTCGTTGCGCACGCGGATCATCATGTCGGAAATGCTGAGCCCCGGGATTTCGACATTCTGCAGCAGGGCCGTGGTAAAGGGGCTGTTGTCGCCGGCCCCGTCAACCGTGGTGTTACCGGGCTGGGTGGCAAAGGCGACAAAAGTATTCTCCCCCACTTCGACCTGCGCCAGACCGTCGGCGACGCTGGCACCTTTGCCCACCGGGTTGTTCCGGCAGGCGTCGAGGAAGATGAAGGTCTGCCGCTCACGGCTGGCAAATTTCGCGATCACGTCGTTGAGCCTGATGGCGCGCGCGGTCAGCTGCTCCAGGTTCTGCGCGTCGGGCGTGTCGACCGGCAACAGAAAGTTCTCGCCCTGAAGCTGCACGCCGTGACCGGCGTAAAAGATAAGCACCGCGCTGGCGGTCGCGAGCTTGGCGTCGGCTTGCTGAAAGAGTTGTGCAAACCCGTCGGACGAAAGATCAGTTCCGGTCAGGACGTCGAAGTTCAGCCTTTTCAGGCTCTCGGAAAGTCTTCTGGCGTCGTTGTCGGCATTGGCGAGATGGGGGAGGCGGGCGCTCTGGTAGTTGGAATTGCCCATGACGATTGCCAGCCGCTTGGCGGGCTGGGGTGTCGGCTCTTCCACGGCAGCCGCCCAAACGCCTATCAAGCCGAGACAAGAGAAGAGCAGAACCGCCACGATGCGCAGGAAGGGGGCACAGGTCATGACGCGAGCTCGTCTCAGTTGGCGACAGTCTTCGGGCCACCGAAGCGCTCACCCCATGACGGCCCTTGCGCGCCGAACCCGCATCTTCGAAGACCTGAAAATTTTACATCAGAACCCCTCTCGAAGGAAGGGCGAGACCGTGACCGATCAAAGTGAGTTACTATGATCTTCGATCGATTTTCTGCTAGTATGTCGAAATCGTATCTATGGGCGCCTGATCGTTGTTCTTGGAGAATTCAATCGCATAGCTTGCACCGACTGTTTGAGTAAAACTTTAAGTACGGGGACACGAAAATGAAAGCAGCGAATTGGCTTCTGCGCCTGTGCGCCGCGAGCGCGCTCTCGGTTGGCGCAGCATTGGCCTTCATGCCTTCGAAAGCCAATGCTTGCATCATTGAAGGCCTAGACGCCAACTGTTATCTTGGCGGAGTGGCCAACGGCGCGATTGTCGACACGTCTCTGGATGCCCTTCACAACATTGTTGACGACATTGTCGAAGCGGATGTCGGTCCGGCCAAGGCGGCTCCGCCGGCACCAGCCCAGACGGCGCCTTTTGGCGTTTTCGCTTCCGGCCAGCTTGCCCACACCGAACATGACGGCTTCAGGATTTCGAACAGCTTCGACACAATTGATGGACAACCTTTCGATGTCGATGAATTCTCCGCTGCCGTCAGCGTGGATTTCAATGCCGCCAGGCATTTCGGCTTCGATAATGAGCATGGGCTCAACATAGGCCTGTTTGGCGGCTATGCCTCGGCCGAGGTGAGTGTCGACGACCGCCGCTTTTCCAGCGGCGGCGATGCCACCAACAGAAGCGGCATGTTTGGCGGCTATGGACTCTATCGCCATGATACGAGTTATGCGCTTGTGGCGGTGTCCGCATTCCTCGGCAACACCGACGTCGAGAATGTGGACAGCGGCTCCGGCAACTATGACACGCAGGGCTATGCGATCACCGGGTCTGTTGGACGCATCTTCAACATGACCGACCGGGTCCGTTTCGATCTGCGCGGTGGATTGCTGGGCGTCACTTTCACCGGCGACGGATATGAGGACAGCTTCGGCACCGATTACGGCAAGAGCCACCTGTCCTTCGGTGCGGTCAAATTCGAACCCGGCATCTATGCCGATTTCCAGCTTGGCAATGGCATGGTGATCAGCCCCTACGCACGGGCCGATTTCCAGCAGCGTTTCGGCTACTCCAACACGGCCAGCGTCGAGGGCGAGGAAAGCGAATTCGAGGACGCGGACTTTTCCGTGGCGCTGTACTCCGGATTCAATCTGAAGATGACGGGATCCACCACGCTCAGCTCCGAAATTCGTGGCAAGTGGTCCGCGGACAGCACGACCGTCGCCGGCAAGCTGGGCCTGAAGATCGCCTTCTGAGTGGATGTCGACGAATCGAAGCAGTGACGGCGGCGATGCCAAGGGCATTTCGGGCGACGCCGGCGCTGGCGGACTGGGTGGCATCGGCGGCATCGTCAATTTCAACCTCGGCAAGGTCGAGACCTGCTCGGGGTCGGTCTGATTGCGATGCGCTTGGCGCCATCGCCGTCGACGGTACCTAACCGGCCCGTGCCGTCGCCGACGAGGGTGTGTCGACGCGGGAAATCGCCGATGTCATCGGCCGGCGCCTCGGCGTCCCTGTGGTAGCCAAGACCCACGAGGAGGCAGCCGGCCATTTTGGTTTTGTTGGCCACTTCTTCGGTCTGGGCTGGCCCGCCTCGAGCGCGCGGACCAGGGAATTGCTGGGGTGGCCGCCGAGCCAGCCCGGGCTCATCCCGGACCTCGATCGGTCGCGCCATTTCGAAAGCTGAACGGCCGATATCCATCAGGTGAATGATCCAGGCGGTCGGCCGGAGCCCGGCGGCCACCAATTGCGTGCACCACGGGTCTAGCGTGCGACGTTGCCGGTAGCGCAGCCGATTGTCCTTGCTGTATCATTCAACTTCGGGCGGCTGGCAGACCAATAAAGCGCCGGCTAATATGAAGGCGCACCTGCCGCGAGGGTGATTCCGGATCAGGCAAGACACGCGATGGAACCCGACGAACCCAGAAGAGAGCGCCGCCTTCATCCGCGCGAGATTGTCCTGAAGGAGGCCACGATAGTTGCGAGTCCGGACAACCCGGCGATTGGTTGTTCCGTGCGAAATCAGCATGAGCGGGGTGCCGAACTGCGCGTTCCCTCCGACGCCGTCGTGCCGGAGCGGTTTCTGCTGCACGTGCCCGACGATGCAGTCACCTATCAAACGGTGGTGCGCTGGCGACGCAAGGAGCGGCTTGGCGTGCAGTTCTACGGCGCACCGAAGCCTTCGACGACGGCCGGGGAGTAGCCTGTCCGGCTTTTCGTCGGAGATCACGCTTAGTCCAGCTTCTCCAGAGGACTGCCGGCATGAGGCGCGCACGCCGTCGCCATGACTATTGGCGACCTCACCAGACGGTCAGCGCCGCAGGCGGAACCCGAGCCCGCGTTGCAATCAGCCGACCAGCGGCGAGAGCAGCCGCGATTATGAAAACCGCGGTGGCGCAAAGGAAGATCGAAGACGCAAGGACGGTCCCGCTGTTGTCGTAGCAAACCGCGAATTCCATGAGCTCTACCCCTGCAATCCCCGCGCGGCTTGCATGATGATCCTGCTTCGGCATGAAAACAAGCATCTGCTAATAAAAGACAGCGCGATCGGCGGCTGAGCCTGCCTGATGATTCGCAGGCGTCAGGCGGCGGCCTTGTGGCAAGACCCACTCTCGGCCGGGAGCTCGTCGCTCGCGCTGCCTGCGGCCCGACAGTCTGTTGGGGTGGATTCGACTGACCGCCGGGCCTAACCGGCTTGGGGTTTGGGGGGCAAGCCGGCTGAGACGAACGTAATATTAGCGACTCTGCAACAAAACCCCGCGGGAACGTTTTCCCCTGCTAATGGCTAGAAGCGCAGCAGCCCGGCGCGCTCTTGTCGGGGGACAGTGACAGAGGGGCGCCGGGCCTTACCGACGTTGCTGCGAGGAAAGCGGCAACCGGCTCCAACATAGTATGCGCCTGCTCATGCAGGCGGAACACATCCATATGAACGAAGGAAGCACTAAAAGGGGGGAACACAAGTCGGGTGCGGCCTACCTCGCGCCCGACTCGGTTCATGCCAGGCGGCGACGGCCATTTGCTGGCGAGGGCAGAGGGGGGCAGGCCCTAGCGGTCAACGATGATGAATCGCGGGCATCCGGTCACGGCATAGCTCGGCGTCGTGAACGTTCCTGTTCCGGTGAAATAGGAACACACTGCCCCGTCAGCCGCTTTCTCCTGCTGATAGAGAATGCCGCTCGACGTGGCGACCAGCGCGCCATTGGAAAGAACGGCCAGCAGGCACAGGCCGGCGAGGATCGTCCGCATTTTAGCTGACTGACTAGGCGCGTTGAAGCTGTCCGACCGAGTGCACGCGAACCCTCAGCACAAGAAGGCGTGTCGCGGCAAACAGCCCCAGCACATTTGAGGCGATGGCGATGTTGACCAGGACCGACAAGACACAGAATGCGCTGGGCGCGTAACAAACGGCTTGCATAGCCTGAACCCTTCAGTTGCCTGCGCTCCCGCCGCCGCTGGTCCATCCGCAGTCGACGGCGGGTGCAGGGCTCATGTACCCGCTCGGTGCGTGGGATTGCACCGTCCCTACACCTGCGAATCTACGACCACATCAGCGGTCGCGCAATTAATGCAAAAAGGCGGGCGGCCTCATCCTTTCAGGGGCTTGGTCTTGGAAGCAGAATTTCCAAGCCGTCGACAATGGCCGAACTCACCTGTGGCCAGGTTCCAAATCGAAACCGGAAATCTGTGACTTCCCGATCCATCAAAGTCTAACGATCACGAAAGCGCACTGGAAAGCACGTGTGATAACAGTTGATTCAACCATTGCTGGTATATAAGGCGAGGGTGGCGGCTCCGACCGGCCGTAGGGGTTGGGTTGCCGGAGCCGCCGGCGCAGCCAGGGGTAGTTAGTTGACCGCGCTGTCTCAAATTAGGACAGCGCGGTCTACGAACGGTTAACGCGCCGCACTAATTCAGCGGCGGCTAACGGAATGGAAGCGGCTGGATCAAATTCGAATTGCGGGGCGAGGCGTTATGGCAAGTCCCGGTTTCGGCGCGTCTAACGTCCTGTTTTTATTTATATTATGGCGGAGGGAGTGGGATTCGAACCCACGGTGAACTTGCGCCCACGCCGGTTTTCAAGACCGGTGCCTTAAACCGCTCGGCCATCCCTCCAAGCCTTGATTTCGTTAGCTTTCTGGCGCTTTGCGCTCGGCCATTTGGGCCGCTGCTACCATTTTGCTACCGAACTAGCTTTAGCTACCGGGCTTTACCGCGCTCCTGATCGCCGCGTCAACCGCCTCGGCAGCATCTGCCTGCATCCCCGGCATGACGTGCGAATAGAGGTCGAGCGTGATGCCGATCGTCGAATGCCCTAAACGCTCGCTGGCGACCTTCGGGTGAACGCCGGCCGCGAGCATCTGCGAGGCGTGGGTGTGGCGCAGATCGTGGAAGCGGATGCGCGGCAGCTTCGTCTTGCCGAGCACGCGAATCCATTCGTGCGTCAGCGAGCGTGGCTGCAGCGGCTGGCCGTCGACCTGGGCCACAACAAAGCTATCGGCATCTGGACGGATGCCGAGGCGCAACTGTTCCTCTGCCTGCCGGGTCCGGTGGGCCTTCAACTCGGCGACGGTGGCGGCTGACAGAGCCACGGTTCGCGCCCTACCTGATTTCGGCTCCTTGTAGCGCACGCCGTCTTTGGTCTGTTCGGCGCTTTCCACGATCGCCAACTGGCGTAGGTTGTCGCCAAGGTCGACGTGGCGCCAGCGTAGGGCGAGGATCTCGCCGCGACGCAGTCCGCACTTCACCGCCAGCAACATCGGAATGAACATGCGGGTCGAGCGAAGCTCTTCGATGAGCTGCGCGGTCTGTGCAGCGTCGTAGGCCAACATCTTCTTGCGCTCGACCTTGGGCGGCGTCGTCGCCGCTGCCGGGTTCCGTGACAGCCGCTCCCAGGTCACTGCCTGGCTCAAAGCCTTTATGAGAACGCGCCGGTAATGGTGGATCGTCCTGGGCGCCAATGGGGGCAGGGGCTTGACCTCCTCGCCTTCCTTGCGCTTGCGATGGTCGGCACGCGGCTTGGTCAACGCCTCAGAGAACGCGGCGTCGATGCGGTCGGTCTTCAGCTTGGCCAAGGTCACGATGCCGATGAGCGGGGCCAGACCCTTGCGGCATATCTCGGTGTAGCGCTCGAAGGTCTTTGGCGCGACCGACGGCTTGATGAACCTCAGCCACTCGTCCAGAAACTCGGCAACCGTCTGTTTGGTAGGCTCGACATAGTTGCCTTGCTTCATCTCAGTGATGAGCCGGGAACATTCCTCCTGCGCCTGGCGCTTGGTGCCCTCGAAGCTGTGCCACTTTCGGCGGCGCTTGCCGGCCTCGTCGTAGAGATCGAGGACTATGGCCCACTTGCCGGGGCTGCGTTCCTTGATGTGGCCTTTCATTGCTTGACTCCGTTCCTGTCCTCCATCCGGCGGCGTATTCGTGTCGCCCAACCAGACTTCAGCCAAAAGGGCTCAAAGCCATATTTTCGGGCGAAGGCGCTGGGGTCGGCTTCTTCTTCAGCCTTCATTTCGCTGATGCGCTTTTCGAGGTAGGCTTCCTGCTCTTCGTCCGAGAGTGCTTGGTACATCTCGTTTTCTTTCAGAGTCTCGTGGAACGAAATGAGCCCGATATATTTGTTTTCCTCCGAGTATTTTTTTTGCTCGGCGGCTTTGTCCACGGCCTCATTGGCGTCGGCGATGCGCTTTTGCACAGCCTTGTCAGCACCCTTGAGCGTTCGGGCAGTAATGATGTCGATGATGACGTTGTAGAACGTCACCAGAATCGCCTGCAGACCGCTGACGCCGTCCAGACCGTTGGAATTGTGCTCATATCCTTGTTCCATCGCCTCACGTAGTTCGCCCTGGGTGAACAGCAAGTCAGATGTTTCCGGGTTAATAAGCAGTCGCTGTAGCCATATCGCGTCCTTCATTTGTTCCGACATGACAGTGACGCCGTCGGTAGCGAGGTCTACGGCCTGCTCAAGCTCGTTGCTTATGAATAGGCCAATCTTACAGAGGCGGCGGATCGCATCGGAGCGGGTGTTTATCCGATTCGCGAACCGCCACTCCTCAATCGCCGCGATCTCTTCTTCCGACATCATTATCGGGACGCGGTTTTCGCGTGGCTTGACCACCTTCGTTTCCCCTTCCGTGCCTTTCTATCCTCTCTTTATAAAAAATCGGCACAAGAAGCACAAGTGGCATTGCTCGGAACGGACAAGGAACTTATAAGAAAAAAAGGCACAAGTGATGCCGGAAACGATTCGAGCAGAAGGAATGACGGGCTATGACGCTCGATGAAGCGCTCACCCAGGCGACTGTGTCCGTTCAGACGGCCGGTCATGTGTTCTTCAAACTGGGCCGCAACGCCTCTTATGAAGCTGCGAAGCGAGGCGACTTCGAAACGATCCGAGTAGGCGGCAAGATCGTGGTCCCCGTGGCGCCAATCGCCGCACGGCTTGGCCTTCGGATGAAACTCAGCGGCGTAGAAGGGGCGGGCGTCCCGACATGAATGACGATGTCACAGTCGAGCAGGAACGCGCCTTCGACGATTGGTGCGAACTGGCTACCCGAGCCGCAGAGACCAAGGCCCTCGTCGATGCCGTCGCGTCGGGAAGGGCGTTCGCCAGGTTCCATTATCTCTTCATTGAATCCGAGCGCGGGGCGAACATCTCGCCACTGCGCTCCGAAAGTGCAGCATGATCAAGAAGAAGGATTTCCCGCTTATCGAACTCGCCAGCATCCGAACCGATGGTGGCACGCAATCGCGAGCCGTCATCGATAAGTCCGTGGCGTTCGAATATTCCGAAGACATTGCGGACGGTGTTTGGTTCCCGCCAGTCATCATCTTCCATGACGGCGAGGCCTATTGGCTAGCCGACGGCTTCCACAGATACGAAGCCCACGCAATGGCCGGCAAGAAGAAGATCGCCGCCGACATCAAGCAGGGGACGCGCCGCGATGCGATCCTGTTTTCTGTCGGGGCCAACGCAACCCACGGCCTGAAGCGCAGCCGAGCTGACAAACGGAGGGCGGTCGAAACCCTTTTGAATGATCCAGACTGGTCGTCTTGGTCGGATTGGGAAATCGCCAGAAAATGCAACGTCTCCAACCATCTCGTGAAAGACGTGAGAGAGGATCTAGGTAGGAATTCTCCCAGTGAGCGCACCTACAGAGACCGACACGGAAACCTGTCCTCGATGGATACTTCCCGCATCGGCAAAGCCAACGGCGGCGACGCCAAGAGTGGGGCAGCCGGATCCGAAAAGCAGGCGCAACAGGCGGAGCATGATCGCCAGTGCGACGAAGCCCGAGCGGGTCTCCCCGATGCCATCAAGCAACATGCTGCAGCCCGTGACGAAGCCGCCGCGCAAGCCAAGACCAGCAAGGTGGCGCCGGCCGACGATCTCGCTGACCGTGTTGCTGAACTTGAGGAAGCCATCCAGGGCCTTGAAGCTGACAACGCCGCGCTGAAGGCCGAGAACGCCAAGTTCGGCGATATGTGGGTCCAATATCAGAAAGGCGGGTTCGACTCGGTCATTGCTGGCAAGGACGAAGAGATTCGCTCCCTCAATGCCCGGCTGATCCAGGAAAGCGAAGACAAAGCTGGCTGGATGAAGCGCGCCAAGTCCTGGCAGAAGCGCGCTACCGATCTCGGCTGGTCCACCGACGTCGTGATCCCCATCGACCAGCAGTCCGACGAGGTAATCCGGCTTGACTGACGTGTCCGATCTCGTCGACCGGATAAGGTCGTTCGGCGCGAACATCGTGCTGGACGGCAATTCCCTGCGCGTCGTCAATCGGCAGAAGCTGCCTCCGGCGGCTGGCGCCTACGTCGCGAAGCACGGAAAGGCGATCGCCGAATATCTGCGGTCTGATGAAAACGTCGAGTTCGAAGAGCGCGCAGCCATTGTCGAGTTCGACGGTGGCGCGCCTCGCGAATGGGCGGAACAGTTCGCTCGCTACCTCACGAAGACGAAACCGGCGACCGCCGGCGCTATGGAATGGTCATGGTTCCTTACGATCTGCGGCCGGATGATCGACGAAGCCCCGAGGGCCGCATGAACGCGCTTCTTCCGATGCACCAGCAGATCGAGCTTCGTCCGCATCAAGTGCGCACAGAAGAGCTGTTGCGCCAGCGTATTCGCGAAGGCGCCCGACGCATCATCCTTGTAGCGCCGACGGCGTTCGGCAAGACGGAAACGGCGATAGACCTGGTGACCAAGAACCAGGCCAAGAAATCTCGAGCCTGGTTCATCGTCGACCGCATCACCCTGATCGACCAGACCAGCGAGCGCTTCGCGAAGTACGGCATAGATCACGGCATCATCCAGGCCGACCACTGGCTGACCGACCCGACAAAGCCTGTGCAAGTCGCCTCGGCACAGACAGTCGGCCGCCGCAAATATCCCGACGACGATCTGCCGAAGCTCATCATCGTTGATGAAGCGCACTGCGAATACCAGACCACGCTGGAGCTGATCGAGCGCGCGAAGGACGCGATCGTCGTCGGCCTGACCGCAACACCCTTCACCGACGGCATGGCCGACCATTGGGATGCGCTGGTGAACGGCGCGACAACGAACCAGCTTCTGGCCGACGGATGGTTGACGCCGCTCAAGATCAAGGCCTGCGTCACGCCGGACATGAAGGGCGCCAAGAAGGCGTTCACCGGAGAATACGACGACACCGACGCCGGCCAGCGCGGCATCACGATCATCGGCGACGTGATCCACACCTGGGTTCAGCAGACGCAGAAGCATTTCGGCGGCCCGGTGAAGACGATCGTCTTTTCGCCGTCGGTCGCGCATGGTGAGGAGCTTTGCCGCCAGTTCGCCGCGGCCGGCTTCAACTTCCAGCAGATCAGCTATCTCGACGCATCCGACAACGAGCGGCGCGAGAAGATCGAAGAATTCCGCAAGCTGGATAGCGCCATACACGGGCTTGTGTCGTGCGCCGTGCTGACCAAGGGCTTCGACGTACCGGACGTAAAGTGCGGCATCTCCTGTCGACCATACCGTAAGTCCTTCAGCTCGCACGTTCAGGAGTTGGGGCGCGTGATGCGCATCGCCGACGGCAAGCAGTTCGGGCTTTGGCTGGACCACTCCGGCAACTGCGTCACGTTCGCCGAAGACACCGCCTGGCTGTTCGAGCATGGGGTGGACAGCCTATCGAGCGCACAGAAGAAGGACAGCGAAGCGCGCGAACCTGCCGAGCGTGTGAAGCAGAAATATTTCTGCGGCGAGTGCGGCCTACAGATGGAGCCGCACCATGACACCTGCCTGTCGTGTGGTTGGCGCCGGCCAAAGTACGGCGAGATCCAGGTGGTTGAGGGCGAGTTGATCGACGTCGACTTCTCGATCAGGAACGCCTTCGAACCTCGCAAGGGCCTGCGCGCCAAATGCCTCGATGATCCACGGGCGATATGGAACACCGCCCTGGCTTACTGCTTGTCGAACGGCAGGAAGGGCGACGAGGCCTCGCGCAAATGGGCCTACGGCATTTGGCGCGGCATCTATCCCGGCAGCAAGCTTCCCTACGGACTGTATGAGACGGCTTGCGAGCCGACAAAGGTACAGGTCGACGAGTGGCAACTGGTCGAGCGTGAAGTGAAGCGCTTCCGCAAAGGTTCTCAGCGGAGGGCTGCGTGACCACCATCGACCAAGCCATCAGCAACGCTTGCGACCAGGCCGGCATTCTGCCGCCCAAGGCGATGACGCGCTTCGGTCAGTGGCTGAAAACCGACACGCTGGCGGGCAAGTCCGGCAAGGGTGACGGGCGAGTGATCGTCAACGAACTGAACGTCACCGCCTGGAACTGGCAGACCGGCGAAAAGGTAACCGTCTGGCTGAAGAATGATGTTTCCCCGGTCGAGCGCCGCAAGATCGCGCGAGACATTGAGGCGGCCAACAAGAAGAGGCTTCAGCGTGCCAAAGAGGCGGCCGGCAAGGCACAAGCGATGATGACGAAGGCCTCACCGTCGCAACATCCCTATCTGAGCAGCAAGGGCTTCCCGCACGAGCGGGCGCTGGTCATCGCGGCCGACGCGGTCAAGGCGATCGGCGGCGAATACAGCTCCTACCTCCTGCCGGACAACGGCGGCGAGCGGGCGATCCTGATCCCGGCGCGCATCGGCTCCAACGTGTCGAGCCTGCAACTGATCTGGGAAGACGGAACGAAGAAGTTTCTGGCCGGCGGCGAGATGGAGCGCGCCTGCCATCGTGTGTCGGCCGGATCCTTCACATGGTTCTGCGAGGGCTACGCGACGGCGCTTTCGCTGCGAGCCGTCGTCAAGGCGCTGCACCGGAACGACTGCATCCTTTGCTGCTTCTCGGCTTACAACGTTCTGGCGGTCGCGCGGTCGACCAAGGGGCGCCGAGCAATCCTCACCGACAATGACAAGCCGCTGACGCAATACGGCGGGCTCGGCACCGGCGAGTATTTTTCGCGCCAGGCCAACATCCCCTTCCTTATGCCGCCCCAGCTCGGAGACGATCTGAACGACGTGCATCTTCGGGAAGGCATCTTCCCGGTGCAGCGCCTGGTGTCCAACTTCCTGCGGGAGGCGATCATGTAGGAGTCGATCGGCCGCAAGGTGCCAAGGCCATGTGGGTAGCGGCGTCATCGCCTGAGCCTGCATCCGGGAGCGGTCTGGTAAAGCCGTTCGTCGCGCCGGACAACAGCGACAACATATTCTGCACCAAGCCCCGGCCGCGCCGGGCGGAGACAATCCGGGATACGAGACCGGCTCCGATCGCAGAGGCACCATTACCCACACAGGACGCACCCGGAAACGAGGTGCAGCCTCTCCTAGATCGTCTGGATGGTCTTTGAGAGGTGCCGCTGCCAGCCGAGGCAGGTGTAGGGCCGACAGGGTAACCCCGGTCCGCGTCTCATCATAGACAATCACCTATCCAGATGTGCGCGTACCCCGTCCCGATCGGCACGGTAGCGCGTCACGCTTCGCTCCTGACGGGCGAAGTGTGTCCGGAGAAGAGGATGCCGGGATTAGGGCAGGCCCGAAAACAGAGGTAGAGATGACACAACAGCAGCCGCTTAGGTTCTATCAGTTCTCATCCTTCAACAAGCGCGGAGGCAAGACACACCCGCGAGTTGCCAGGACGAGGAATCGCATTCTCGATTTGTGGGAGGGCATGGCCAGCTATTCGACCATTGCCGAGGAATTGGACATTTCCATCAGCACGGTGGTCGAGTGCATCGCGAGGGCCAAGCGCCTCAAGGACCCGCGCGCCGACCGACCCTTTCGGCACCGGAAAATTCAGATGGCCGAAAAGCGCCGTCGAGAGATCAGGCGATTGCTCGACGACGGGTATCGGCCGCGCGAAATCGCCAAGCGTCTAGGAGTTTCAAAGAGGCTTGTCCTAATCAGGATGCGAGAGAGCGACGCGTCTACAGTAGAGAAAACTAGATGAAGGGACGGAAGACAGGCGGCAGGATCGCCGGCACGCCGAACAAGGTCACGGCCTCCATCAAGGAAGCCGTGACGGAAGCGTTCCAGAAGGCGGGCGGCGTCGACTATCTGGTCAAACTCGCTGCCGAAGACCCTCGCACATTCTGCGGCCTGGTCGGCAAGGTGATGCCTCTCCAGGTAGACGCAAAGCTTGACGGGCCGCTTACGGTTCAAGTCCTGAAGCTTGCGGGGTCGGATGGCGACGATCCAGCTCCCAAATAATGGCTGGCGCCCTCGCTGGTATCAGCGCAAGGCCTGGGACACATGGGAGCGCGGCTGCAAGCGTCAGCTGCTGTTCTGGCATCGCCGCGCGGGCAAGGACGAGATCAACCTGAACATGCACGCGGTGTCCGCACACGAGCGGCCCGGCACCTACTGGCACATGCTTCCCGAGGCCGCACAGGCGCGCAAAGCCATCTGGAACGCAGTCAACCCTCACACCGGCAAGCGGCGCCTGTTCGAGGCCTTCCCTGAACCGCTGATCGAGAACATGAACGACAACGAGATGTTCGTTCGGTTCAAGGTAGGATCGACGTTTCAGGTCGTGGGCTCCGACAACTTCAACAGCCTGGTCGGCGCGCCGCCGGTCGGCATCACGTTCTCGGAATGGGCGTTGGCCAATCCTGCGGCATGGGCTTACCTGTCGCCGATCTTGGCCGAAAATGGTGGGTGGGCATCCTTCATCACCACGCCTCGCGGCAACAACCACGCCAAGGGCATGCTCGACGCGGTGAAGGGCAACGTGTTCGACCCGGTGACGAATCCACGCGGCTGGTTCAGCGAGGTGCTGCCGGCGAGCGCCACCGGCGCCATCGACGAAGTCACGATCGAGGAGCAGCGGGCGATCTATGTGGGCCTGTTCGGCAAAGAGACGGCCGACATGCTCATCGATCAGGAATACTACTGCTCATTCGCGGGTGCGCTGATCGGCTCCTATTGGGGCGCAGAGATAGCGCGGGCCGAGCGCATGGGGCGCATCGGCACGGCGTTCGACATCGATCCCAGGCATCCGGTGCATACCGCGTGGGATCTCGGCAAGGCGGTCAACAACCCAATCTGGTGCTTCCAAGTCATCGACGGCGTACCGCTGATCGTCGACTTTTACGTTCCCGACAGCGAAGACCTGGAGGATTGGTGCAAGTGGCTCGACGAGCAGGGCTACCACGGCGACGACTTCGTTCCGCACGACATCCTGCATCCGCAGTGGGGAACGAAGCGAACCCGGCTCGACACGCTGAGGGCGCACGGTCGCAAGCCGAAGATGGTCGGCATGGTCAGCCTGGCCGAGGGCAACAACGCCGGCTTGCAGACGATCAAGGTGGCGCGCTTCAGGAACACCGACAGCGTCAACGACGGCGTCGAAGGACTGAAGGCCTACCGGCGCGAGTACGACGACGAGAAGAAGACGTTCCGCGACATCCCGGTCAAGAATTGGGCCGAGCACTACGCATCCGCGTTCCGCTACCTCGGCCTGGCGTGGCGGCAGGCTATCGTGGCGGCCGAGAAGCCAGCAGGCGACAAGGGCGCATATGTCGGACAGCCCGACGGCACGATACGAAGCCAGCAGACCGTCAAGGAAGCGGTCGACGCGATGGTTAGGAGGCGCCGGGCTCGTGGCTGATGAAACCTTCTTTCGGTTTCCGAATTAAACCCCTATGGCACTATATTTCTTCGACTTTTATGACGATGACGTTGCTCAACTCGACACCGTAGGGACGGAGTTGTCTAGCTTCGATGCCGTCAAGCAGGAGGCGGTGAAGGCACTCGTGGATGTTATAAGAGAGGTCCTGCCGGACGGCCCCCACCGGGAGTTGTCATTCAAGGTCCGCGATGAAGCCGGCCGCCAACTTATGCAGGTGATGATGACGTTCCATCTTCAGGGCGCCTAATCACTCGGCACTCCGGCGCTATTGAGAGGGCTCGCAACCGTGCCGCTTCAGGCGGGCCGCTCGCGCGCCGAATTCAGCAATTTTCTGAAAGAACAGCAATTTCGTGAAAGCCGCGCACGTGCAGGCTTTCCAAGCGGCTTAGATTTTCGCGGGCTCGCACTGATCATTGCTCCATCGATAGATTGGAGCAGCTATGCCGCGCGCAGGTGGTGTCTATTCAGCCCCTCCGGGCACCAAGGGAACGCCGAACACCCCGATCGAGTCGGCGAAGTACAACGCGCTTGTCGACGATCTGGTGGGGGACGCGAACGCTGCGCGGCCCGTCACGGCTGGCGGCTCGGGATCGAGCACCGCGGTAGGTGCTGCTGACAACTTCAACGCAGCTGGCGCGGACATGGCATCGGCCGCGACTGTCAACCTGGCAAATACCACAGGTACGCTGGTCAACATCACAGGCACGGTGCCCATCACGGCGCTCGGTACGCTTCCGGCTGGTGCCGAGCGGGATCTGGTGTTCGCCGCGTCGTTGACCCTCACGCACAACGCTACCAGCCTCATCCTGCCAGGTGGTGGCAACATCACCACGGCGGCAGGCGACGTCGCACGCATGCGCTCGCTTGGCGGCGGCAACTGGCGTTGCTTCGGTTATACGCGCGCCAACGGCACACCGCTTGCCATCGCAGCATCGTCGAGCATCGCTACACCCACCCTGACGTTGAAACAGAGCGCCGCGCCGACTCCTACAGCAGAGGGTGATATCCAGTGGGACACTGACGACAACGTCCTGGTGGTCGGCGACGGTGCGGCGCAACAGATTTTCGTTCCGCTACCGAGCGGCGCGGTAGCGGGAGACTTGCTCTACCTCTCGGGTGCCAAAGCCTACACGCGAATTCCCAAGGGGACGGCTGCCCAGCAACTGCGCATGAATGCCGGTGCCACGGCGCCGGAGTGGTTCACGCCCGACACATCCGGCATCGCCAAGGCGTGGGTTTCGTTCACGGTATCCGGCTCGACCGTCACTGTTCGGAAATCATTCAACGTGTCCAGCGTCGTGAGAAACGCGTCGATGGACTACACGATCAATTTCACGAACGCGATGGCGGACGCGAACTATGCGGTCGCGGGAGCCTCTAAGCCACAGGCCGCCACAGAAGCGTGGGGTGTAGCCCCATTCTCTGTGGCCTCACTGCTTGTCGGTTCTGTCCGGGTCATAACCAAACCGGCCGGTGTTTCTGGCGACGCCGAGTTTGTCAGTGTCGTGATCTATGACTGACCAACTCTTCATTCGCGGATGGGAGATCAACCTCTAATGGACCGCAATTTCCAGCGGGCGCTTGCGCTTGTGCTCAAATCTGAAGGCGGCTGGTCGGACAATCCGGCCGATCCCGGTGGGGCGACGATGAAGGGCGTCACGCTGGCGAACTTTCGTCGCTACGTGAAGGCCAACGCGACCAAGGCCGATCTTCGCAAAATCTCGGATCAGCAGATCGCCACGGTCTACCGGCGCTTCTACTGGGATCCTGTCGCCGGCGCCGAGCTGCCCGATGGAGTGGACTACGCCGTCTTTGACTTTGCGGTGAACAGCGGTCCAGGCAGGGCGGCGAAGTACCTCCAGGCGGTGTGCGGCGTCGGCGTGGTCCAGGACGGCCGGATAGGGCCGGCCACGCTTGCCGCGGTGCGGGCCAAGCCTGCCGGCGTCGTCATCGACACGCTATGCGATGCCCGACTGGCGTTCCTCAGGCGATTGCCGACCTGGCAGACCTTCGGCCGGGGCTGGCAGAGCCGCGTGGTGGGGGTGCGCATCCAAGCCATGATGATGGCCGAGCCTGTTTTCGTTCAGCCCGTGCCGACTTCCACGGTCTCCGGCGCGACGCCGCCGAGCGTGCCGCGAGCTCCTACGCCTGCTGCTGCCGCCAAGGAACGCAATCCGCTCTGGGCCGCGCTGTTCGCTTTCCTCAAAGCCATCTTCGGAAGGAAATGACCATGCAGAGCGCAAAGCCTTGGTGGCAGTCTCTGGCGGTTTGGGCTGGCGTGTTCTCGCTGCTCAATTCCGCAGGCCTCGCCGGCATCAACATCGACTTCTCGACAGGTGACTTCAACGGCAACATTCATGAGCTAGGCGCATCGCTGATCGGCTTCGTGACCAGTATCGGCATGATCTGGGGCCGTGTCCGCGCGAAGGCGAGGATCGGCAAATGATCGAAATCGCGACCGCGCTTCTGGAATCTCTGTTCCACAATCCGACCATCATCGCCGCTTTCATCGGCATCATCGGGGCGATCGGCTGGGGCTTCCACCAACGACTTTCCGGCGCCAAGGCCGAACGCAACAGGCAGGCTGTGGATCGCCTGGCAGCCCGTGACGAGGCAGACAAGATCGACCAGGCCGTTGCCGGCATGTCTGACGCCGAGGTTATGAAGGAGCAGGCCAAATGGTCGCGCCCAAAATCCTAGCCCTGGCTGCCTTCATAGCCCTTGCCGCCTGTCAGCACGCGGGCGGCAGTTTCTGCGACCTCGAGAAGCCGAACCGCAATCCCGTCGTCGACATGACGCCGACAGAAGCGCGATCGGCAATGGCACACAATCTCAAGGGCGCCAAACTATGCGGCTGGAGGCCATGATGCACGAATTCCTCGACTTCCTTGGCATCAAAGGCCCCGTAGTGGCTGCCGGCCTCGCTGGCGGCATTCTGCGGGCGCTGTCGCGCCATCGCTACAAGATCCGTGAGATGATCGCCTCGCCGATTTGTGGGGCGTTGGCGGCGGCCTACCTGACGCTGCCGACCGTGGCCTATTCCCAAGCGATCGGTCTGCCTATCCCTGATGCCAAGGATGAAACGACCATCCTGGCCGCCGCTTTCCTGATCGGAGTGTCGGCAATGTGGATCTCGGATATCCTTTTCGAGTTCATCGTGCGGAAGCTCAGGCCGGCAACCGAAGAATGATCCCCTTCGCCATTGAAGTCGTCGTAAGCACCAACTCGGGTGTCGACGGTTTCGAAGATACTAGCGATTCGCACTTCTGGAAGGAATATGCTTCTCTGCTAGTATCTTGGGGAGGGGCAGTATGCGAATTGTGGTTGCAGCAACTGTTTTGCTTTTTTCAATTGGGGCAGCGTCCGCCGATGAAGTCCAAAGCGCTTTCTTCGTGCCGAGTATTGGAGGGGAGCCGGCGAAGGTATTTTACGATGGCACCGATGAGTTAGGTCTAGTCATTGGTGGAAAGTTCGATGCGCCACCTCAGAAATGCCCTAGTGGCGCATACTGGATGACCACCAAGGATACGCTTGTCAGTTGCGCTGGGCAGATAGAGTTCGAACTCGCCCCGCTAGATCCCAAATCATTCGCGGCGCTAAGTGCCCAAGACAGGATAAAGCTTGCCGGAGTGAGAAAGCTAGTCCCGGTATTCACGAGTGGGACAGAGACGGATGAGCATCCGCCAATGAGAAAAGAACCGTCACAGAAGGGGAAAAGGCCATGACTGAAGGCACGACGGTCCCGGACGAAAAGATGGAAGGTCGAAGAGAGCGCCTATACGGCTTTAAGACGGACGTTAGCGCCAAGCTCAGCGACATTGTAAGGTTCATTGGCTTGGGCCTAGTGGCCATTTTCTACACCATCAAGACAGGAAACACTTACGTCTCCTTTGGTTATCTCCAACTTGGGCTTCTGTATCTTGTCGGCCTTAGTGGCGTTTTTGCAATCCTGCTAGATTACATCCAATACGCGAGCAACTATGTCAGTGTCGATGAGGCTTTGAATAGGCCGACCTTGCGATACGACAAGGACTCCAAATCCTATCGCAGGGCCGAATTTGCGTTTGCCTGGAAGCAGCGTCTTACCTTATCCGGGGCGCTCGCGCTCATCGCGTTGGTAGTGCTGACGTGAAGTCTATCGCGCGACCCACCGAGCTGGGCGCCGCCTCCACTTTCTCAGGGCATACCCCTATTAGAATATTCTAATTTGCATTATTATCTACTGCCGTGCGGGAAACACGTGAGGGGCAGGAACATGCAACTACCTTCCAAAGTGACCGTTCTAGCTGTGTGCTTGGTCGTGTGGACGCCTTCCATTGGTGTCTGCGCAGATATGCTACAGTCTACATTGCCCGCGCCGGATGCCTTTGCCCAGCAATTGGTCGGCGCCTACGGGGCCGCTATTGGTGCACATGTTGGGTGCCATGATCGTACCTCTTGGGCACAAATCAATGTGCGGGGCGGCAACTTAGTGGCAATAAATGAGTGCGGCCAAGGTGCCAATCTCACGCTCGATGGGAACCAGACGATTCACTATGGCCCCACGATCACCGGGCGTTACAATGACTATCTGGGTGTCATTTATTTTTCGAACGGCGTCCAATGGGTAAAGGCCGGCGGTCTGGTTGCGAAAGCGCTCGGTGATTACCCTTATGTTGCTGATGGCTTATGCCACGACCACTATTGGCATGCGAGTGTCGAAGTAGTGCAGGGACGGTTCCTAGCCAGAAACGAATGCCACCAGATCACACAGCTTCAGATCACCGATAACGGAAACTTTATCGCTACCGGCTGGAGGAAAGCACTGGGCGTCCCTGACTATAACGGCACGGTCTCTTGGAACACCGGCACGGATTGGTACAAAACCAGCCCCTAGTCTGGGGCATAGGCTCATCGCGCGTCGAGCGAATGCAAGCGGCTTAGAATTTCGCATTCGCCGCCGCCATCCTGCCCGCCATGGCCAAGGCGGACAAGCGAACTTCCGATCAGCAGAAGCAGGGCGAGACCCTTCGCAAAGAGGCGTCGAAGTGGCTCGCGCGTGTCGAGGCGGCCGGCAAGCTTGAAAAGCAGTGGATGGACGACGCCGAAAAGGCGGTGAAGGCCTACACCGGCGAAACCAAGTCCGACGACCTGAGCACGTCTGCCACGCTCGGCAACACCTACGACTTCAACATTCTTTTCGCCAACGTCGAGACCATCGTTCCGGCGATCATCAACAGTCCGCCAGCGCCTGACATTCGGCGCCGCTTCGCCGACGAGGATCCTGCAGCAAAGGACGTCGCAGAGCTGATCGAGCGCGCCATTCGCAAACAGGTCGACGATTCCAAGCTCCAGGTCGAACTGGAGGGCGAGGCGCAAGACGGCTTCCTGGCGGGTCGCGGCATCATCCGGCTTCGCTTCAAGAGCGACATCGTAAAGGACGAGACGACCAATGCAGAGCTAGCCAAGGCGAGCGACGAGCGGGACGGGGGCAAGTCAGAGGAAGCCACGACCGACGACTACGGGGCAGCGGCACCAGGCGCAGCGCCGGGCGAACGCCTCGCGAACGAGTGCATCGAATTCGAAGCGGTAAGCTGGCGTGACTACCGGCACGGTCCGGCGAAGCGCTGGAAAGATCGGCCGTGGGACGCATTCCGCTTCGTCGTGCAGCGCGAAGATGAGGGCGCGGTCTTCGACGCCGGCCTGATCAGCATCCAGACCGACGACCAGGAGAAGAAGGCGCGCGGCGAAGGCGATAGCGACCTGTGCGGCTGGGAAATCTGGGACAAGAGCAGCCGCAAGGTCATTTTCATCGACGACAATGGCGTTGTCCTGAAGAAGGTCGACGACCCGCTTGGCCTGAGCGATTTCTTCCCGATCCCGGCGCCCGTGCAGCCGATCGAGCTGACCGGCAGGCTAATGCCGGTCAATCCGTTTTCGATCTACAGCAGGCTCGCCGACGAGTTGGACCTGACGACAAAGCGCATCGGCGTCATCACCCGGCACATGAAGGTCAAGGGCTGGTATTCCGGCGACGCTGGTGACATCGCCAACATGCTGGCGGCCGATGACACCGAATTCGTGCCGATCGGCAATGCAGACATCTGGGCGGCCAATGGCGGCCTGTCTGGTGCGGTCGCGTTCTGGCCGGTCGAGAAGTTCATTCTGGTGCTGAGGGAGCTCTACAGCGCCCGCGAACAGACCAAGCAGGCCATCTACGAAATCACCGGCATTTCCGACATCGTGCGCGGCGCTTCCCAGGCGAGCGAGACCGCCACGGCGCAGAACATCAAGACGCAATGGGGTTCGCTGCGCATCCAGAAGATGCAGCGCATGATGGAGCGCTGCGCACGCGACATCTTCGTCATGATGGCGGAAATCATCCCGGCGAAGTTCTCGCATGAGACGCTGCAGCAGATGACCGGCGTCCAGATCATCCCGACGCAGCAGGATCTGACGCCGGTGCAGCCGCCGCCGGCGCCACCGCCCGGCGCTCAGGTGCCACCCGAGCAGCAACAGCAGCTTCAGCAGGCCATGCAGGCGGCTCAGCAGGCCGAACAGCAGCGGCAGGCTAAGTTGGCCAAGCTGGAGTCGATCCAGCAGCTTCTGACGCAGCGCCTGGCCATGATGTACCGCATCGACGTCGAGAGCGATTCAACAGTCAAGGCGGACCTGACCAGGCAGAAGGCAGAGACGGCCGAGTTCATGCAGGCGGCCGGCGCCTATTGGGCCGCCGTCGGTCCGCTGATCCAGCAAGGCGAGATGTCGAAGGAAGTGGCGGTCGAAATCTTCGCCGCGAACTCGCGCCTCTTCAACCTCGGCAAGTCGGTCGAGGACGTTCTGGAAAAGATGGTGACCGATGCCAAGGCGCAAGCCGGCCAGCCTCCGCAGCCCAGTGCCGAACAACAAAAAGCTCAGGCGGACGCGAAGGCGCGAGAAGCGGACCAGGCGGCGAAAGTCGCTGATGCAAAGACCAGGCAGGACGCCGCTGCGCAAGACATGCAGTTCAAGCGCGAACAGCACGACATGACGATGGCTGAGAAGCGTCTGGACCTTCAGACGAAGCGCCAGGCCGCGCGCATCGACCAGAACCAGGTCCTGCTCGCCAACGGCATCGTGCCACCGCCCGACCCCGAGCAGATCGACGGCCAGGCGGTGCTGAAAGAGATGGCCGCGCAGCGCGACATGTTCGGGCAGGCGCTTGCCGCGCTCATTCAAGTGCTGTCGCAGCCGAAACAGATCGTCCGGGACGCCCAAGGCCGCGCCGTGACGGCGATCCCGATGCAGCTCCCACAATCAGGAGCCCAGGCAAATGGCTACAACCAGTGAAGTCGAGGTAGGGATGGCTGCCATCGCGCAGCGTCTCAGTGACCAGCGTCAGGTGATGATCAAGGTGAAGGCGAACGCCAGCGTGGCCTCGACGGCCCTTGCTGCGATCCCGAACGACTTTGCCGACGTCATCGCCACCGTCAATGCGTTCGGCACCAGCAACGCCTATGAGGCCGCCGTGAAGGCCCAACTCGCCAAGATGACGGCCGAGTTCACCGCCCTGAAATCGAAGGCTGATGCTGTCGCCGCGGTGGATCTCAATAGCTGATGTTCGGCGATAGCGGCCAGTTCTACCCTTACCAGCCGATCCAGTTCATGGATGGATTGCTGAACCCGTTGATTGGAGTGGCTCCAACATTCGATGTGGTCGGCACTCCTACGAGCGGCGATAACGGCTCATCCAACACCACCTCCACCACAGTTACCTTTCCGACCGGGATCATAGCCGGCGAACTGCTCCTGTTGTGGTTTGCTTCTGACAACCTCATCACACCAACTACGCCGTCCGGCTGGACCAGCTTGTACACCGCCTCTAACGGCGGCATCCGCTTTACCGGCTACTACAAGCAGGCCAGCGGCTCAGAGGGCGCTTCGATGGTCGTTTCTCATGGCAGCTGCCAGACTGCCTGGGGATGCCTGCGCGTCACTGGGCAGACCAGCTCCGTTCCGGAAGCTACGTCGGTTGGCGCGAGCAGTTCTGCTCCCAACCCCCCTTCACTGACACCTTCCTGGGGCTCTGCTAGTGACCTTTGGTTCGCCGCGGCGGCGCAATGGGGCTTCTCCATCACTGCCGGTCCAGCCGGATACGCCAACGTCATCAACAAGGCGAAGGGCACTAACAACTTTGCGCTCAGGGTCGATTATCTGAAAGCAACGGCGACGAGCCAGGACCCTGCCGCATTTGCCTCTGGCGGTTCCAACTCCAACGGCGCCAGTACAACGGCGGTGCACTGAGATGCGCATTCCGAGCGGCAAAACCGACCAGGCCATTTACTTCGTCGCCGTCGACAGCACGGACCTGAAGACCCGGAAGACCGGCCTGTCGTCGTTCACTGTCTATCGCAGCCGCAATGGGGGCACCGCGACCGTCTACACCACGCCGACCATCACCGAACTGTCGGCGGCCAACATGCCGGGGGTCTATTCGCTGCTGATCGACGAGGACACCACCATTGCGTCGACTTCGGACGCGGAAGAGTATTGCGTGCATATCACGCAAGCGAGCATGGCCCCGGTGTCGCGTGTCATCGAGCTTTTCCGGCGAGACACGACGAGCGGCACCACAGCGTTGGTCGACGCCAATGGTCGCGTCGACGTGATCAAGATTGCCGGCACCACACAGACAGCGCGCGACATCGGCGCGAGCGTGCTGCTGTCGTCCGGCACCGGCACCGGCCAGGTGAGCCTTGCGGCCGGCATCGCAGCGGTGAACGTCACGCAATTCGGCGGTGCCGCCGGAACCTTTTCGGGCGGCAGGCCAGAGGTCAACACCACGCACGCCGCCGGCACCGCCTGGAACTCTGGCGCGATCACGGCGAACACCTTTGCGGCCGGCTGTATCACCGCCGCCAAGTTTGCGGCCAATGCCCTCGATGCGGTCTGGTCGACCGCCACGCGCGTACTCACCGCCGGAACGAATATCGTGCTGGCCAAGGGAACCGGTGTCACCGGCTTCAACGACCTCGATGCGGCCGGTGTTCGTGGTGCCGTCGGCATGGCATCGGCCAATCTCGACACGCAGCTTTCGACGCTGTCGGGCAACGACACCACCATCAACAACAACCTGCTGGCGGTGAACACGAAGCTCGGCGCGCCCGCCGGCGTATCCGTCTCGGCCGACATCGCCGCCATTAAGTCGGACACAGGCGCGATCAAGGCAAAGACCGACAATCTGCCCGCTGCACCGGCTGCGGTGGGCGACATCCCGACGGCAAACCAGAACGCCGACGCGCTGCTTGACCGGGCTTCCGGCGTCGAAGCGGGCATGACGCCTCGACAGGGCTTCCGCCTCTGGTCTGCGGCGCTGCTCGGCAAGGCGAACGGTCTCGGGACCGGAACGGCCATCTTCCGCGATACCAACGACACGAAGGACCGCATCAACGCCTCGGTCGACCAGGACGGCAACCGGCTGGCGGTCATTCTGGATCCGAGCTGATGTTTGCTGATCGCTATTTCGGCAAGCGCTATTTCGGAAATCGATACTTCGGCCCGCACGGCGCCGACGTCGATTCACTTTTCAAGCCGGGCGGCGGCTACTATCGCAAGCCGATCAAGTACGTCCGCGATGGAAAGGTTGTCCACCTCGATCAGCCGCCGCCCGCACCCGAAGTGGTCGAGTGGCCAGCCCTTTCGACGGATGTTGTCGCAGCGCTTCTCGCCGGCTTCCAGGCCCCGCCGATCGAGTTGCCGGACACGGCTGCATTGGAGCGGCGCCTTGGCCGCATGGTGATCGATGGGGAGATGGCCGCCATGCGCGACGATGACGACGCCATGCTGCTTCTGCTCATTTGACAGACAATTGCTGACAACTTCTAGCGTTTTAGTAGCCGCTGAAACGGAACGTACGCCAGATTTTTCGTGAACGGATCGAGTTCGTCGACCATCCGACACAGTTGAAACTCAAGCGGCTTAGAATTTCGCGCGACGCCTCGCACCCTGTACCTGCCCGAAAAGCAGGACAGGAAATTGGCCAGGTACGTTTTCCGCGATGGCATCTTCGTCGACCGGCAGACCGGCGTTCCGATGGAAAAGCCGTTCGCTGGCCAGATCGTCATGCCGAACGTCATTTCCGACATCCCGGATTACGCCTCGCCGATCGACGGCCGAATGATCACGTCGCGCTCTGAGCGCCGCGATGATCTGAAGCGCAACAATTGCGTCGAATACGAGCCGTCCCTGTCACCGACGAAGGGCAAATTTCGCAACCCCGATTTCTGCAAGAAGCGGGGTCTTCAGGTGTCAGAGGAATTTCGATGAGCACTACCGTAGCAGAAAGCTTAGCCAACAACGCCCCACCTGCCGGCGCACTCGCCGAGGCCGCGAACAGCAATGCGGCAGCGGCCGATGCTGCCGACGACGCGGCGCTGGAAGCCATCTGGAACAAGAACGAGCGCGACAACGGCGCCGAGCGGGACGAAGGCAAGTTCTCCAGCCCGAATCCCGAGAAGAAGGCCGACGCGAAAGCTGACGCCGGCAAGGTATCGCCCGAGGGCGGTGGCGGAGAGGAACAGGCCGGCGGTGGTCTGACGCCTGACGCAGGGTCGGTTCCTCTCCCGGCCAACTGGCAGGGCATCAAGGGCGGCGTTGCCGAGAACGTCAAGCAGGCTTGGGAGAAAGCGCCGGCCGAGCTGCGCAAGTTCGTCGCCGAGCGCGAGCAGGAGCTTCAGGGCCGTCTGTCCGACCACGGCCGACAGGTTTCGGTTTACAAGCCCATTCAGGAAATCCTCGATCGCAACGGCGGCTACTTCGACCCGAACACGGGCAAGAAGATGGCTGACGGCAAGGTCGTCACGCCAGCCCAAGCAATCGAGTATCTTTTCAACGTCCAGCAGAGCATGGACAAGGCTCCCGTTGAAACGATCATGAGCATCATCGACGGCTATGGCATCCGCGACAAGATTGCGGGTGTCTTCGGCCAGACCGTCCAGCAGGGCGAAACCGAATTGCGGCAGGAAATCGCCGGGTTGAAGCAGATGCTCGCATCTGTCCACAACTCCGCGAACATCGACGACCGCATAAACCAGAGGCTCCAGGAGCGCGACGCCACCACCGCCGCCAATGAAGAGTTGGGCCGCTTGTCAGCCGACAAGCCGCTCTACTCCGAAATCCCTGAGAAGCGGATGGTCACCTTCATCAACGATGCATGGGACCGGCTTGGAGCCACCGCCTCGAAAGAGGCCGTGTTCAACCTGGCCTATGACATGGCAGTCAACGCCGATCCCGATCTGCGGGCCAAGGCAGCCGCCGCGAAACCGGCCGCTCCCAAGGACACCGGAAAGGTCGACGCGGCCAAGCGCGCCAACTCCGTCAACATCCCCTCAACAGCGTCGGGCAAGGCTCGGGTTCTCTCCGAAGATGAAGAACTGGCCGCTGTCTACGACCGCAATCAGAAAGGCTGACCCCGATGGCTGGTCCGTCGACTACCTTTACTGAAATGGTGTCCACCACCCTTCGCAACAGCGCGACGGAAGTGGCGGATAATGTTTCGAAGAACAATGCCTTCCTCAACCGGCTGAAGAAGAAGAACAAGATCCGCAACCTTGACGGCGGTACCGAAATCCAGGTGCAGCTCGAATACGCGGAAAACAGCACCTATCAGCGCTATGCCGGCCTCGACACGCTGAACACCAACGGCTCGGACGTCGTCACCTCCGCCAAGTACGATTGGGCGCAGGTCGCCCTGCATGTCGTGTCGAGCGGCAAGGAGCTTCGCCAGAACTCCGGCAAGTTCGCGATGATCAACCTGGTGAAGACCAAGAAGAACAACGCGCTCAAGACGGCTGCCAACAACTTCTCCGTCGACCTCTACTCCGACGGTTCGCTGGCGAACCAGATCGGCGGCCTGGCCAACATCCTGCAGACCAACGGCCAGGGCATCGTCGGCGGCATCGACGCCGCGACGTGGACGTTCTGGCGCAACAAGTTCCGCGAGGCCACCGGCACCAACCTTGCCGCGACCCCGAACGCGGCCAATGCTGCGACCTTCAAGGCGGACATGAATGCCATCTGGCTCACCCTGAACCGCGGCGCCGACAAGCCGGACCTGATCACGTTCAGCCATGACTTCTACTCGCTATACGAGACCGGCGAGCAGCAGCTTCAGCGGTACATGGACGCCGACATGGCTCAGTCCGGTTTCATCGGCCTGAAGTACAAGACCGCCGACGTGATTTTCGACGACAACACGAATTTCACGACCACGGCCGAGAAGGGCTACTTCCTCAACTCCGACTACCTCTACGTCGACCAGCACAAGGAGGCGCAGTGGACGCAGGACGACGAGAAGAAGCCCGTCAACCAGGATGCGGTTGTCATCCCGTTCTATTGGATGGGCAACGTCGTCTGCACGAATCGCTCGCTTCAGGGCGTGCTCTTCGACGCGGCATAAGGAGCAAGTACGATGACCTCTTTTGTTGGTATCGACGTCACCAAGACGTTCACCGCCGCGCAGCTCACCGGCACCGAATCCGGCAAGGCACCGAAGATCGGCGACACCTACGAAGCATATGACGGCAAGGTCTACCGCTTCGTGAAGTACAACCAGGGCGCCGGTGCGATTGCCGCCGTCGTCGGCAACGTCGTCGGCTTCTACGCTGCCGGCGGTGTTTCTGCTGGCCAGTACAACGAAGTCACGTCCGACGTGTCTGACACCGCCGCCAATGGTGCGGGCGTTCTCGCCGGTGCGCCCGGCAACGGCGAGTACGGATGGATCCAGGTCAAAGGCCCGGCAACCGTCACCACAGCGCTCGTCTCCGGCGGCGATGGCAATGCGCTGATCCTCTCGGCCACCACCGACGGCACCCTGAAGGTGGCCGCCGCCGTGACCGACACGGTTTGCGCCTACGCGATCGACGCCTCGGCGAAGATCATCATGTGCGCATTCCCGTACTGACCGCACCTCGGGCGGGCTGTAACGGCCCGCCTGCCTTTCCTCTCGCAAAGGAGTGCCAGAGATGGCCGACAAGAACGAAGCCCCCGCCGAACCCGTCGCGGTCGATACCCAGGCCGGCATCTTCCCGAAATTCTGCAAGCTTTGGAACGGCGGCGAGCACCGCAACGCAATCAACCTCGCCAATGCCGAAAAGCTGTCTGAAGCCGAGTGGGCGGCGCTGCACGTCGAGTTTCCCCGCATCGTCGCAGTGATCAACCAGTAGGGCGCCGCTGGCGCCCATAACGTTTTCAGGAGCCGAAAAAAATGAGCGAAGCGCAGCCCCTTATCCGCGTGATCGGGTTCAAGACGAGCTACGAGAAGCTGCCGGTCAAGGGCGATCCGGTGAAGGAGAAGTGCGACCATAAAGGCTACAAGCTCGACGCCAGCAATCGGCGCATGCTTGAGCTTCAGCCCGAGGACTGGGTGACCTATTCGCCCTCGCATTCGCCGCTGAACACGCGCACCACCGAACGCATCCGGCATCTCATCCCCGACCCGTCGCTGATGGGCGAGGATCAGGACGGCGAAAAGCTGCGTTTCATGACCGCGCGCTGGAACCAGATCGAGCCGGCCTATGTCGCGTTCAAAAGCGGGCAGGAAATCCCGCTCAACGGGACCGCGCTCGCCGCCTGGTCTGGCGTCACTCCCGAGCAGGCCGAAGTGCTGCGCACCGCCGGCATCCGCACGGTCGAGGAAGTCCGCGACCTGACCGACGGGCAGCTTGACCGCGTGCGTCTTCCGAACATGCGTGATCTGCGCAAGCAGGCGGCGCTCTTCCTCGAGAACAGCGACGCAGCCAAGGCCGCCGAGCGCGAGGCCGCGAAGGATGCCCAGATCGCCGAGCTGGTCGAGCGTCAGGCCGCGATGGAAGCCATGATCGAGGAACTGACCAAGCCGAAGAGCAAGGGCAAGGAAGCTGCCTGATGTCCATCCTCGACGTGGTCAAAGGCGCCGCGACAGTGCTCGGCATGGAAGTGCCGACGCTGGTCTATGGCGCGACCGGTCGAGAGATGGTCGAGATGCAGGAACTGGCCAACGTCATGGCGTCCGAAATCGCGGATGCCCACGACTGGCAAAAGCTGCTGATCCTGAAGACGCTCACCGGCGACGGCGTGTCAGATGCGTTCGACATGCCGACCGACTTCCGGCGGATGCAGAAGACGTCGTCGCTCTGGTCGTCGCGTTGGCAGTGGGCAACCGAACACCTCACCAGCCCGGATCAGTGGCTTGAGCTTCAGGTGACGCCGATCGCCTCGGTGAACGGCTACTGGATCATCTTCGGCGACCAGTTCCACCAGTGGCCGGTGATGGCGAACACCGAAACCGCCAAATTCTTCTACGTGTCGAATGAGTTGGTGATGGCAAGCGACACGTCGAAGAAGACGATATTCACCGAAGATGCCGACAGCTTCCGGCTTTCCGAAGAGCTGCTGAAAAAGGCGATCATCGCCCGCTGGAAGCAGAACAAGGGCCAGGCCTACGAGCAGGATCTGGACGACTACCAGGACATGCTCCTGCGACGGATCGACAGCGACTGCGGTTCCAAGCCGGTCGTGTCCGGCCAGCAGCCCGTGAGTTGGCGCGGCCGGCGCGTAGCTTGGCCTGGCACGGTCACAGGTGCAGCGTGAGGTACGAGCGGTTTCCCGGCCGCCGGAAAGCCGTTCCGGCCCCTGCGCGCGCCATGGCGCAACCCTTCACGTTCGGCGCGCCGGTCGCCGGCTGGGTGACCAATCAGAGCCTGGTGAAATCCAAGCCGTTCTCGGCTCAGACGCTTGAGAACTGGCTGCCGACGTCGACCGGCATTATGATGCGCGGCGGCTCGGTCAAGCGCGCCACGATCGGCAGTGACCCTGTCGAGAGCTTCATCACGTACAATGCCGGCGGCACCAAGAAGATTTGGGCGTGCGACGAGACGACGGTTCGCGACGTCACCGCGCCCGCCGATGCTGTCACGCCGCCGGCCGCGTCCGTCACCGGCCAGACGTCGGGCTATTACTCCTACGTCAATTTCACGACGTCGGGCGGCTCGTTCGTCGTGGCAGTCAACGGGACCGACTTCCTGCAGCTCTATTCGACGACGTTCGACTGGACGGCCGTCAACGGCCTCGCGACCTATCGCCTGAACTTCGATGCCCAGACGGTCAACTTCATCAACGGCCAGGTCGTGACGGGCGGCACGAGCGGCGCGACGGCGACCGTGGTCAAGAACGTCGACAACGGCGCGACCGGCTCGCTGATGATTCAGTCGATTACCGGAACGTTCGTCGACAACGAGACGATCACCGGCGCCGGCGGTGGCTCGGCCACGGCCAACATTCCAGGCGGCGTCGTTCAGGTTTCGGCCGCGATCACCGGGGTTGCGACCAACGCGCTGTCTCATGTCTGGCTCTATCGGAACCGCCTGTTCTTCATCCAGGGCGGCACGATGAAGGCCAGCTATCTCCCGGTCGATTCCGTGACCGGCGCGCTCGGGACGCTGAACCTGTCCGGCGTGTTCCAGCGCGGCGGCTCGCTCTTGTTCGGCGGAACGTGGTCGCTCGATGCCGGCGATGGCATCGACGACAAATGCGTGTTCGTCACCACCGAGGGCGAGGCGGCGATTTTCGAAGGCAGCAACCCGGCCGGCGCGACCGCTGCTGAGTGGAACCTGGTCGGCCGCTATGACCTCACCACGCCCATGGGCAAGCGCGCCACGATGCGCGCCGGTGGCGATCTGATCGTGGCAACGAAGGAAGGCATGGTTCCGATCTCGGCCGCGATCAACAAGGATGCGGCCGCGCTGTCCCTTGCCGCCGTCTCACGCAACATCGAGCCGGACTGGAAACATGAAGCGGCCCGCCGCCTGTCGTTACCTTGGGAGGTAATCAAGTGGCCGGACATGAACTATGCCATCGTCTCGCTGCCGATCACGGCCGAGGGGCAAGAGGCCTGGTCGTTCGTCGTCAATCTTGAAACCGGCGCCTGGTGCAAGTTCGTCGGATGGGCGACCCGCTGCATCGAACTGCACGATAGCCGGCTGTTCTTCGGGACGAACGACGGCAAGGTCTTCGAAGGCGAGATCAACGGCAACGATGACAGCGGGCCGATCTACTACACCTATGTCGGCAATCCCGACCACATGAAGACGCTTGGCCGCCTGAAGACCGTGCACCAGGCGCGGCCGACCTTCCTCGCCTCGACGCCGTTCAACCCGAAGATTTCGTTCTCGGTCAACTACACGGTCACGCTGCCGACCGCGCCGGACGCGGCGGATGGCGGTACGGCTGACCTGTGGGATTCCGGCCTGTGGGACGTTGCCCTTTGGGACCAGGCGGCACCGGTGGCGACTGTCAGCGGTGGCCAATGGATCTCGATCGGCAAGACCGGATACGTGCTGCAGCCGCAGGTGCAGGTCACCGGCTTTCTCAACCGCCGCCCTGATGTCGAATTCGTGCAGCTCGACGTGACATTTGAAAATGGCGGGGTGGTCGTATGAGCTACGACATCGCCATTGAGAACTTCAACGAGGCCTGGCCGGAGCTCGAACCGCTTAGCCGCCGGCATTACGGCGAGATGCAGGCGCGCATGGCGGCCGAGGGCATGACGATCGGCGAGTTCAAGCCGCGCCTGAACGTCTACGGCTCGGCCAGTCATCTGCTCTGCTTCGTGGTCAGGAACGAGGGCGAGGCCGTGGGCTACGCCTTCATCTGGATCACGCAGGACATGCACAACAGCGAACACATCGCCATGGAGGACACGATCTATATGCGGCCGGATCACCGGAACGGCATCGGACGCCGTTTCACCAGGCACATCCTGGCCGAACTCAAAGCGCGCGGCTGCGTCAGGGCGCACGTGACCATCGCCACCGATCTGCGCGTTGCCAAGATGTGCGAGCGCGTTGGCTTCAAGCGGTCGGCAATCGCAATGACCTATTTCCTTCAGGAGGCCTGACAAGATGTGCGCGCCCGATCCTCCCGCCCCGCCGGATCCCAAAGAAACCTCTGCGGCGTCGACTTCCACGAATGTCGGCACGGCTGTCGCCAACGCGAACCTTGGCAACGTCAACCAGGTCACGCCTGACGGTTCGCTGACCTATAAGCAGTCCGGCACCTATAAGTGGAACGACCCCTATACGGGCAAGTCCTACGACATCCCGACCTACACGGCGACGCAGACCCTGTCGCAGACGGGGCAGGCGATCAAGGACCAGACCGACCAGGCCAAGCTCAACCTTGGCGAACTGGCCGCTGGTCAGTCGTCGTTCCTGAAAGACTGGTTGTCGAAGCCTGTCGACCTGTCGAACGACGCGACCGAGGCCCGGCTGATGGACCTCGGCATGAAGCGGCTGCAACCGGCGCTGGACGCCCGCCGCGCGGCAAATGAGGCGGACCTGATCAACCGAGGCATCCGTCCGGGTTCCGACAACTACGCCCAGGCGCAGAACATTCAGAACCAGGGCGAGAACGACGCCTATGATCAGCTCCTGCTGCAGGGTCGTGGCCAGGCCGTGCAGGAAGCGCTGGCGCAGAACTCGGCGCCGATCAACAACCTGACCGCGCTGCTGTCCGGTTCACAGGTGAGCCAGCCGAATTTCGTCAACGCGAACATGCCGACCATCCCGACGACCGACGTCGCCGGCCTGATCAACACCAATTACAACCAGAAGCTCCAGAACTGGCAGCAGAGCCAGGCGAATACCCAGAACATTCTGGGTGGCCTGTTCTCTCTCGGCGCGTCGTTCATCTAGGAGGGATCATGGGTTTCATCTTCGGTCCCGGCCAGCAGTACCAGACGCCCGAGGAACTGGCGAAGGCTCGCGCCGTTGCCGAGGCGCTGCTCAACCAGCAGCCGATCGCGCACAATGTTGGCGAAGGCCTTGCCGTGGTCGGACAGGCGATCAGGGGCAGGCGCGACCTGAACCGCATCATCAAGGCGCAAGGCGACATGCGTGCCGGCGGTGACGGTGTCTTTTCGGCGCTGTTCGGCGGTGGTGCACCGGCAGCAACGTCGACCGTGACGCCGCGCGGCGGCGGTGCGGTCGCTTCGGCCCTTGGTGGCGGCTCGATGGGCAGCGCTCCGGACCTTTCCGGCAATGACGTCTACAACGGCTTCATGGATACGGTGAAAAGCAAGGTCACCAATCCTTACGGCCTCGCTGCCGTCGCCGCGACCGCCAACGCCGAAAGCCGCTTCAGCCCGAAGAACGCTTTCGGTTCCTGGTCGGACCCGAGCGAAAGCGGCCAGGCTGGCACTGCCGGCGGCATCCTGTCCTGGCGGGGTCCGCGCTTCGCCGCGATGCGTACCTTTGCCGGCAGCAATGGCGGCGATGCAAATGCTCCGTCGCCCCAGCTTCAGGCGCAATATTTCCTGCAGGAAGACCCCGGCCTGATCGATGCGCTGAATGCTGCGAAATCGCCGGAAGAAGCGCAGCGCCTGATGAACAACGCCTGGAAATTCGCCGGCTACAACCGTCCCGGTGGCGAGGCCGCGCGCCGCATTTCCATGGCCAATTCCTTCACATCGCGTTTCGCCGATGCCGCGCCGGTAAACGTGGCGAGCCTCGAACCGGGCGCGGGCGTGTCGGCGGCGCTGAACAAGCGTCCGGCGCCGGACGGCCCGGCGGCGGTCGCACAGCCTGTTCAGTCGCCGCGCGCGGCAGAACCGCCTCCGGTGGCCGCGAAGCCGGCTGCGGCGGCGCAGACGGTCGCACAGGCCAATCCAGCCTCCGGTGGTCCGACCGTGCAGCAACTTCTGCAGGCCTCACAGGATCCACGCCTGTCCGAGCAACAGCGAGGCGCCGTTAACCTGATGCTGAAACAGAAGCTCGACGAGCAAAATCCGGCAAACCAACTCGAACTGGAAAAGAACCGGCTGGAAGTCGAGAAGCTGCGCAATCCGCAGATTGAGCCGGGTGACAAAGCGCGCCTCGATTTCGACCGGGAGAAGTTCGCGGCCGAGCAAAGCAAGCCGATCGAGGTTGGTGGCGTCCTGGTCGATCCCAAGACGCACGAGCCCGTTTACAGCGGCCAGCAAACCGATTGGGAAAAGCTGGACGAGCGGACCCTGTACAACAAGCGCACGGGCGAGACGCGGGCTGTCAGCATCGGCAATGGTCCGAACGCTGGCCAGTTCCGGTTCACGGGCAATTCCGTCGAGGCTCAGGCGCTCAACGGCCTGATGGATGGTGGCGGCCTTACGGTCGAGCAGGCGCAGCAGCTCGCCGCCGGCAAGACGATCAGCGGCCCGAATGGCGAATTGCTGTTCCTCACGCCGCAGGGCGTGTTTGGGCAGGCTTCTGCCGGTGGTCCGGCTATGCCTGTAACGACCAAGGCGGCACCGTCCGCCGTGCCGGCACCCGAAGCTCCGAGCGCGCAAGCGAGCCCGCGCGCGGCCAATCCGCCGCCGAGCGAGAACGCCGGCATCCTGCCTCTCACGGGCGCGAAGCAGAAGCCGCTGAACGAGCAGCAGCAGCGCGACAACAAGCTGTACTCGGTGGTCGCACCCGAGCTGCAGATTGTCGAAAAGAACTTCTCGGCCCTGTCCAATCCGTCGGATCAGGCCCTGTCGGCTATCCCGCGCGGATCCGACTTTGGCGCCGAGTACCTGAAATCGCCCGAGTATCAGCGAGCGTCGAACTCGCTGCGCACCATCATCGCATCCTACCTCTACAGCGTGTCCGGCGCGACGGCGGCGCCGGCCGAAGTCGAGAACCAGGCGGCCATCCTGACGCCAAAGCCTGGCGAGGCGAAAGCATCCCTCGACGACAAGTTGGCGCGTATCCGGCAGATGGTCGACGCAATCAAGAGCGGTGGCGGTTCCGCGCCGGCTGGCAACGCGGGCACCGGTGGCGGCACGACCAGCAACGGCTTGAAGTGGAGCATTGAACCCTGATGCCTACGCTCAACATCCAAGGCCGCAAGGTACAGGTAGACGAGGGGTTCCTGTCGATGACGCCCGAGCAGCAGAATGCGGCGGTCGAAGAGATTGCCAAGTCTCTGCCGTCAGCAAACGCTGATGTTTCCGCGGCGGATGCCCGCGCGAAAGCCGGCATGGCCGCTGCTCAAAAGATCATGGATGCTGGTGGCCCCGAACCGGGGAGCGGTCACGACGCGCCCGGAATTGCCTCTCCCCGCGCCATGGGCGCGTCGGGAACGTTCCTCAATGCGATCGGCGAAGGCATTCCGATTGCCGGCCCCTATGTCGACAGGGGCCTGACTGCCACGGCGGCGGGTATCGGCTCGCTGCTGACCGGGGAGCCTGCTTCCGAGGTCAACCAGGAGATGACCGACATCCAGCAAGAAAGCCGTGCCGCGCACCCGATCGCGCGCACTGCCGGCAACGTGACGGGCGCCGTGGCCGGCACGCTTCCGGCGATGGCCGCAGCGCCTGAATTGTTCGGCATCGGAGTCGCGTCGACCCCGTTGCGGTTGCTGGCCAGCACAGGTTCCGGCGCAGCTATTAACGGTGCGGATGCAGCCGTGCGGTCAGGCGGCAACCTTAAAGAAGCAGGTATTGGAGCAGGCATCGGTGCTCTGACAGGCTTTGCCGCCCCATTTGTCGCTCCGCTTGTCGGCAAGGGCGTCAAGGCCGTCGCCGACCGGGTTCAGCTCAGCGCCATTGCCAAGGCGCTTGGCCTGGACAAGAGCGCCACCAAGATTCTGGCGAGCGCTGTCCGACAGGATGCCGTAGAGCCCGGCGCACTGGCGCAGCTCGGCGACAATGGCATGTTGATGGATCTCGGCCCGAACCTGCGTCATACCGCTGGCGCCATCGCGGCAACGCCTGGAGAAGGCAAGGCCATCGTTCGCGGCGCGATTGGTGCGCGCGATGCCGACGCCAACTGGCGCATCCGGTCCAGCCTCAACGAGACGCTTGGCGAGGCTCCTACGCCGTCGCGCATCATCGACCGCGCGACCCGCAACCAGGCAAGTCTACAGCCGGAATATAGGGAAGCCTTGCGCGAGGCCTCACTGGTCGATTCTGCACCAATCGCCCGCTATCTCGACGCCGAGGCCCAGACGCTGCGCGGCGAGGCGCAAAAGGGCGTTCTGCGGGTTCGGAACATGCTCAACTACACGCCGACGCCCGACGAAATAGCCCGCGCTCGCTCCGGCGGTCAGCCGCTGCCCGAGCCTGGGCTGATCAGCGACGCCGGGACGCTGCTGAACGCGCGGCACGCCGTCGATGACCTGCTGGAAACCACGCAGGGGAGCAACGCCCTGAACGCCCTTCAGACCGCACGCCAGGCGATCGATGATGAACTTCGTGCCGCGGTGCCCGGCATCAAGGAAGTGGATGCGAAGTACGCCGAGCTAGCTCGCCAGAAGGACGCCGTTCAGCGCGGCCAGACGGTGCTTTCCAGCGGCCGGGAAGCGCCGCGGCCCGACGAACTCGCCGAGGAAGTCAGGCAAGCCGCGCTGCCGCAAGGTTTGCAGGTGGGTCCGTCGGCCGTGCCGCTTCGCCTTCGTGAGGGCGCCCGCGCGGAGATCGAGCGCATTGTAGGCACCAACGCGAACGACCGCGTCGCGCTTCAGCGCCTGATCAAGGGGGAAGGGGATTGGAACCGGGCGCGCCTGTCGACCTTGTTTGGCTCCGACCGGGCAAAGGCGATTATCGATCTGCTCGACCGCGAAAAGCTCTTTGCCGACACGTCGAACATCGTCACGCGCAATTCCGAGACGGCGGCGCGCATCGCGGCCAGAGATGCCATCGACGGCGGTGGCAGCAGCGGTTTCGGCGTGCGCGAGGGCTTTATTGCCGGCGGCGCGCGCGGCGCAGCACGCGCGGCGGGTACTCGAGCTGTAGAGACCATCATCGACGCGCTGCGGAACGGCGGGAACGACAAGGCAATTACCGATATGGCTCGCAGCCTCACAGGCGGCCCGCAGCAGAGCGCCGTGCTCGATGCGCTGATGCGGGTTGGCCAGGGATCTAGGCTTCAGCAGTCACAGGTCGATCGTGTGGCGCGCGCTCTGCTGCTCAGCGGACCGGACGCCGTCGGTCGCCCTTGAACGGCGTTGCTTGCGGTCTTCGTAGATCCAGACCAGCAGCACCAGGAACATTCCGAACATCATTCCAAGGCTAAAGTCGAGCGACAAACGGCTTAGAAACCAGTCGGCACCTTGGTGGATGGCGGTCAGGACGGCAATGGTGATCACCGCTGCGATTAGCTGAAGGACGGTGGTTCGCGACATGGCGCGGAACATAATGCGAAACCCTAGAAAGCGAAAGGGATGCCCTGGCGCGCCGCTCTTGGAACAAATCCGACGAAGCGCTGTTGAAAAGGTGTCTGCGATTGTTCCCCTCAAAGCTTTCGCAGACTGGGTGGAAACACCGGCCCGCGTCCTTTGCCGAGAGGGCGCGGGTTCTCCATTTTAACGGGTCGCTGGATTCTTCCTGTATCTTTGACGGAAAACACCGCCGCTCCCGCCTTGCTTCTCAAAGTTCGGGCGAGCGCGGGGGCGATTGGATGGCGGGCCTTTTTTCGTATTGACAACGGAAGGCCGCATGGCGATGACAGCATCGATTCAAACACGGGGAACTGCATGACAAAGAAACCATATGTGAAGCCTTCACTAGCGAAGAAAGCGAAGCTGTCGACCGTGGTCGCATTCAGCCTGTCCGGGCCGCTTCCACCGACCTGAGACATCAGGTGCGTGGGACCGGCCCGCTGGCTTCGGCCGGCGGGCTTTTTTGTTTCAGCCGATCGCTAGCCTCCAGATACGCAATGTCTATTAGGTACGTCAGCAGATCTTCACCATCCTCACGCATCCGATGGCGGATTACGCCCAGCAGGGATGCAACAAAGCGCAAGTTCTCCAGCTTGCTTGGCGAATCCATGATGCGCCTCCTAAGTTGACGATTCGTGCTATAATATTAGCGTATGCTTTCGCGAACGTCCCGCCCGCAATATTTGGCATTTTGAAAAGGCGCCCTTAAGGGTCGGCGCCCGGCGATAGCGGGAGTAATCTCCTACCTTCTTCAATGGCTCATGTCGTCTTCCGTTTCGGCGCCACGTAGCTGGTGGCAAGCCGCACCGTGTTGAGCTTGACCGTGACTGGAACGCCAAGGTTCACCGTCACTCTGTCCTCGTCGACATGCGTGACGTCGCCCACCAGCTCAATCTTCTGCCCGCTGCTCACGTTTGGCGACCGATCTACGATCGAATGCGGCTGGTGGTAGGAAGGGATCAATACGGCGATCCGGTCCTCTGTGACGCGCTTGCGCACAGTAGCGGTGATTGCGACCTCGTCGCCGACTTTGATGCTGCCCTTCGCCATGCCGATACAACTCCGACACGGCAAATAGGTTCGCAAGTGATTGCTAATGTATGGTTGCAGGATTGTCAGAGAACTGACGGATCAACTCGTAACTGGCCGTGGCCGTTGACGCCATTGCATGACCTGCAAATAGGCCGCCGCGGCTGCGTCGCATTGATGGCGAGATGGGCCATTGGAGTGCAGGATGACTTCGGCCACGCGTCTTGGAATGCCGTGCTTCGCTGCAAAAAATCGACCTCATAGGGAAACTGGTCCGAGTCCGGGTCGCTGCTGTTCAATTGCTTGCCCAAATGATCCTCCGCCGGTGCCTGGGATCACATAGAACGAAGTCGGCCATCATTGGTTTCGGCCGCGCCGTGGTTTTCGTCAATGTGCTGGTGCCGGGGGCACGTATGTGGGCGAGGACACCAATCTTTAAAATTGTCTGGAACCATCCCACCCCATGGTATACTGTTCCCCTAGCGGTCGATTTCTCAGGAATGTAGCCGCCCTCATTGAAAGCCCGCCCGTGGCCCCTCCATCGTGGCGGGCTTTTCATTGGGACGGGCCACTGAATTAAGCGAAAACTCATGCCTGGAGCGTACTAAGCAGAGATGCCTTCACGCCAAACCTTAGTAGAGTACGCCATCCTCGCCACGTTGATCGTGGCAACAGCATGGATCGGGCTACACGACTGGTCATGGGCTTCCCAGTAGGGAGCTAGCCATCATCCTTTCGGAGGCAGAGTGCGCGGTGCCCCCCGCGTAGATTAAGCGAGCCGGGCGCTCGAAACAAAAGCTACCTTCAGCGGTTCTTCTTCATTGGAGGTAACAACCCATGTGCCCAGCAATCGACAATGGGGGTGATCGCCAAGCCCATCTAAAGCTGCTGGCAGAGCGACTGACGAGAGAAACTGGCATCAAGGAGGAAGAGGCCAAGCAGCTGATCGAGCTGGTTGGAACCGATTGGAATTCGCTGCTTCGCGAGGCTAGGTTCCTGAAAGGTCGACACTAGACGGTTGCCGGCCCGGCACTAGCGGATCCGCTGGATGCGGCCCTTTTCGAGACGAAAAACACCGTTATGACCGCCTTGCTTCTCAAAGTCGGTTTGTAGCTCATCCCAGGTGCCAAGATACTCTCCACAATCGTCGCAAGAAATCGGCGTCTCGGGACGAGCGTCATCGGGAATTCTCAGCCGGATGGTGAGGCAGTAGGGGCATTCCAACCGATGATCGAGGTATTTGGTTGCCATCGACCCGTTCAGGATCCATTCCACAAAGTCAAGATCAACGGTCTCGAAGCCGGTGAAATCGCGGACCATTTGCGCGGCGAAGTCGCGCCATCGGCTTTCGGGAATTTGCTCTTCATCAATCGCTCGGCGAAGGGCGTTTCGCAGGATATCGCTGTCGAGTGACGATACCTTGTCGCGTGACATAGCCTACCCCCCCGCACATAAGGCCTAAGCATCCCACCCGCGCATAGCTCCTGTTTGGTGCGGGCGACTTGGGGGGATTATACGCCGTCTTCAGGAATCGGCGAGCGGAATGTAACGACAATGGCCCGCACCGGAGAGGGGACGGGCCACAGCGTGGCCCAGCGGTCGGGGGTGTGGGGCTTGGGGTTCGCCCGCCGGGCCTACCGGCAAACTGGATAAGGGGACGTTTGTCGGCGGGCCGCATTATAGGCGGACATAACGGGATATAGAATAAGCAGCTGCCGTTAGGGCCATAAGCTGCGGTGACGGCCTAAGCCAAGCGGCGCTTAGAAACGGCCTGCAATAGTTCCCCTTCGTCCGTGAGCCCGTTCCGGAAAACGCTCACGATGTCCGCTGCGAGGTCTTCCCTCTGTTCCTTGTCTTGTTGTGCTAAGCGGAGTTCGACGCACAACTGGTCAAACACGCGCTGGAGCAAGTCCAAGTCAGCGGGTTCGAATACTCCGCTGTAATGCGATAACGGCATAACGGCAGCCCTCAAATTGCCGTCCCTTACCCTATTATTCTGCCACCAACTACGACCAACCTCAAGGCGTCCAGCAGATCCAAAAGGCCCGCCGCCAAGGAGTTAGCGGCGGGCAGTTCAGGGTTACCGCAGATGGAGGGGATAATCTCCTGCGACTGCTACCAATGAACTGGCGGGCCGTTGTTTCCTGTGCTCAGACCTATGCGTGCGGCCATCGGACCTCAGTCGCCAATTGGGACGTGAGGCGAGCTCGAGTTCACCTTCCCCAAAGGCATACCTTGCGGGCTGCCTAGACAGGGCGCACTGTAACGGGGCTTCGACACCTCCTCGATGTCGGTGCATGGCCCGGCCCGCGAAATCCTGTGTCACCTCGATAAAGCGAGCCGGGCTGTGGGTGTCTTCCCCGGTGACTTCCCGCCCGGTTCAACAGCGCCTCAGGCCGCGAGTATCCAGAAGCTCGGCAATATCGGCAATCAGTTCGCGAGCCCTGGCCAGTTCCGCTTCCGCCTGCTTCCGGACACGGTCATTTTCCTCGCGAAGCTTTTGCGCCCGTTTCATGGCAGCCGCGCTGATATCGAGGGAAGTCCAAGTGTCCATGCCGACCAACTCCAGGAGCGAGCAAATGTTCCGTTTGGGCGGCGGAACCTAAAGACCATCAGCCGCCTTGTCTCAGCATGAGCACCGAGACCAAGGTGGAAAGGGGAGAACGGCACGTTCGCGAAGGCAGGGCACGCATTGCTCGCCAGCGCAAACTCATCGATGAGATGACGCTCGGCGGCCACCGGACCGAGATGGCCCGAGGTCTATTGCAAGACTTCGAGGCGGTGCAAGGCGAACTTGAAATGCACCTGGACTTCCTACTCACATTCAACCGATGAGTGTTCGACATTGCGCGTCTTGCGCATCGGAGCCCCGCTCACAAAGTCTCAATTTGAATTTCAAAAATTTGGCTCCTATTTTGGGCCGGTGACCGAAGCGCCTATGAATGCAGGGGTGCAAGCGATGGCTACGCTGTTCGGAAACCGGATGCGCTATCTCAAGGCTCTCCGGATCGTTGCCGCGACAGAGCGTTCAATAGGGCGCTCCGCTTCACGGATGGCATCATGCTACAGCTTGCTCGAGATGTCTGAATCGCAGTTGCAGAAACCAGTACGGACCATGTTTGAAACGTCCGCCGTCCCGAAAGGTGAAAGCGGCCCGGCGGCGCTATTGCCGCCGAAGCCAGGCAAGCGCGGTCCCTATAACAAGCGCGAGAAATCTGATATCGCTTAGCGATGAAGGAAACCGTTCTGGCGATGCTGGAGCAGCATGTGCTTTTGGGCGAGCGACATATTGCGCGCCAGCGGGAGATTGTTGCCGACTTCCACCATAAGGGCTTCAGGGTAGACTTAGCCGAAGACCTTTTGACCCTGTTCGAGCAGATGCAGCGTCTGCACGTCGCTCACCGGGATCGGCTTTTGAATTCAACGCAAGGCTAGGCGAGGTTTTTGAGTCCCGGTAGCATGAGGGAATGAAGCGCAGCACGATCTATGCCGTCTATCACCCACCAGCGAACGGCCTGCCATACATGGCTGTAGTCATCGCTCCCGATGGAACGGCTACCGCCCGTCCATTCGAAACGGAGCAAGAGGCCGCAGCTTTCAACAAGCAAATGGCAGCGGCAGGACATCCCGGCAAGGCCAACCATTGAAGCACTACCCAGCCGTAGGGGAATGGCTACAGGCCCTTTAGCGTTACCTCTGGAGGTTAAAAAGCCCCAGCGCTGATGCAGGCCGATTCTGGGCGAGAGCGGGTTTAGTCAAGAGATTGCTAATTTATGCGAACGGCATAGGAACAAACGATCCCCACCCTCGTTGAAAGGGCTGGCCGGATGCCCTTGTGTCCCAATCCCCTCTTCCGGCTAGCCTTGAAGCCAAGCCCGCTGCTGTCCCCTCGGCAGCGGGTTTCGCATTAGTGCCACAGCATGTAGGCGCCCATGCCGGCCATTAGCAGACAGGCAGCCATGCCCATCATATCGCGCTGCCTGTATCGCCAGATCGCGCCGGCAAGCATCGAGGCGGTGATGGCGGCGATGTAGATCGGAATGGCCATACTTCGTCCTGCGCTCAAATTGCAAACCTGAAGACCGAATCTTCGTCGGTCAACGTGTCGATCCGACGAAGATCCTCTGTGCCGGCCATGGGCGCATCCAGCGACAGAAACTTGAACCTGTCATAGACCTTGTTGTACCGGCGGAGATGTTCCGCCACGCTTCTGCGGATGCCGTCCATCTGCAGCTTGCCTTCGAGCACGGCCAGCATCATCTCCCCGGCAACCTCATCTCGGATGAATTTCGGCAAGGCAGCCGGGATCGCGGCATAAACGGCTTTCATCAGGGCTTCGGGAGAGTGGTTCGCTTGCAGTATCGACCGCTTGCGGGCATATGCGGCCCTCTGTTGTGCCAGGATTTTGTCGCGGTCGAGACGATAAACCTCACGATGGCGGGCGTTTATCTCCGCGCGATTCTTGTCATGGTATCGTTTTGTGGATGCGGCAGCTGCTTCCGGATACCTCAACCGATACTGGGCCTGTCGCGCTATAAGAGCGTCCCGGTGCTTTTCTCTATATCTTTTGTCGGCAGCGTGTTGCCTTTCGCGTGTACCTGGCTTTGCTAAATATCTTTGCCGAGATAGGCGGACTTTTTCGGGATTGCGCGCGCGGTAGGCGCGTCGTTGCTCGCGTTTTTTTTCAGCTCGTTCGGCATCGGTCACAGCGCTCTCCATTGCTCGAGAGCCCGCCGCCTGAAGCTGACAATGACAGAGACGTCTGAGTCGCTCTAGCAGAGCCTAGGTCTGCCGGAGTTGAACGCCAGGGCGTCCATGGTTCAGGAATTCGACCCCGCGAGTTTCCAGCACGCGCTGGACTGCCTGGACGTTCTGTGCTCGGCCGGCAATTGGCCCGGCGCCGGCAGCTTCCATGCTGCGGATCGTGTTGACATTGACGTTAGCAAGTTCAGCCACTTCCTTTTGTTCAACTCCGACCAGTGCGCGGGCGGCCTTGAGCTGATTTCCCGTAGTGAGCATCCGTCCCTCTCAAATTGGTGTTTCTAGTTACCATACCTAGAAACCCATTGACAACCTCTATGCCTGCTTCTAGGTTATCAAACATAGTAAATCAGTTCCGATAACCAGTACGGAGAGAATGTGATGCCGAACACAACTGTTCGGGCAACCGCCGAAGGTTTGCCCGCAATCAACCGCCGCAAGGCGCTCGCCTTCCTAACCGGTGGCATTGCTGCTGCCGCCGTGACGGCATCACCCGTTGTCGCTAATGAGCCGCAGGCCTCAACCGTTCAAAACGTTCTGTCAGCCTGCCATGCGGCGGAAAATCGCCTTTGCATCTGCGAGGCTCGCGAGGCCTCGATCGCCGAAGCTCTCGGGGATGCATTGTTCCCTGAATGGAAGACGCCTAGCGGCGTCGCTTCTCGTTGGTCACACGTCCCGATCATTTTCCGCACCTCAAAAGCCCTAGAAGCCGAAATCGAGAGCAGGCGGGAGCTGATTGAAAAGTCCTTTGGGGGTGGTCTCATGAACCGGCCCGCCTATGAGCGATGGATGCGCGACATGGAGGCGCAAGGCGCAGAGGGCTTGGCGTGGCTCCGAGGGCAGGAAGCCGTCATCGACGCAAGCGGGTATCACGACGCGTCTGACCAGACCGATCAAGCCTTCGCTGAAGCGCGCGCTGCCTTCCAGGCCGTGATGGAACTGCGCTGCCAGACCATCGAGGATGTTCGCGCCAAGGCTGCCTGCATCATCCGCGTCTATCACCGCCTCGGCGTTGAAATCGACGGTGACGACCTCGTCGCCTGCATGACGTCGCTGTGCGAGGAGGCGTGACCATGGGCGAGGTAGTTCAATTCTGCCTTCGGCCGGCGCCGGGCGCCAAGGACGAACTCGCCGAACTCTTGGTCTGGATCAAGCCCGCCAGCGACTGGTGGACTGGCCGCATGCAGATCGAGCTGGCCCATCATTTTCGTATGACCGCGGACTTTCGGCGCATACTCGTGGCGCACGCATTGGGCAAAGGAAGCCCGGAGGCCGCCGAAGCGAGCCGGCTCGCAGAGAAGGCCTTCCAAGCATGGCGGGTCGAATGCCTGAAACAGGTATTCATCCCCGCCGAAGCCGTTCGTCACCTTCGATGGAAACAGGACTGGTTGCGGCAGCATGGCGGCGGCACTCCTGAAACGGCGCTGGCAATCGCCCGCGACGAGGCGGCGCTGGTCGATCGCCTAGGAGCGGTCGCGCGACAGCAGGCGGGACGTGCACGCCGGAAGGCGGTGCGGGGATGAACGCGCCGGTCGCCTTTGGCAAGAATGTCCGCCGTGCCGTCGAAGACGAGATCGAGCGCCTGATAGCTCTGTTGGATCTGATGGAGCCCGACGCCGATCTGGAGCCGTGGCTTGCGGGCGGTATCGAAGTCGTCGGCACCGATGACCGCGAGCAAGACAACAGCGACATTGAAGAGGGCGGCGATTCGGAACGCAGCCTCGGTTGGCCGGAGCCGTGCAGCCAGGGTCGCGACGAATGGGAGCGGCAACGCATTCCGTACATCGCCGGCAGCGACAGTAACGACTAGAACGGGGCCAGAACGTCTTGCTACCATTTTGCTACCGAACTCGGTAGCACAGGCTGGCATAGGGCGGGACAGTTGAAGCCGGCGCGGGGCCGGAGCGTTGAAAACTAAGGACTGTGAGGGACTGGACGGGGTAGGCCGGGACGGCTGCAAGCGAATTTCAAGACCGGTGCCTTAAACCGCTCGGCCATCCCTCCATCGTGATTTTTCAATCACTTGGGTGCTTTCGTTGATCTCTGACGTTGCCCTTGGCGCGCCAAGGCACGAGATCATCATCCGCACCGCACTGCTCTAGTGCGGGGCGTAAAGACCTGTCAACCGCGCCAGGATCGAGTGGTTACATATTGCCGAACGGCAACAGCTTCCAACCATCGGTCTGGCCCCGATTGACAATGCGGCGCAGGGCTGGCCAATCTGTGGCGTGGCCATTTTGCCCCCGGGGTTAAGGGAACTATGAGAAAGACCTACGAAAAGCCGGTTCTGATCAAGCGCGAGAAGCTGTCGGTTGTGACGGCGCAGGTGGTCACGTCGACGGATTGATCGGCGCGCTCGGATCGGCGCCGGGGGATAGATCCCGGCGGACGTCCTCCTTCGCCTTTTTTGTTTAGATGCCGGCTCTCCAACCTCCGACGTCACACGAGTACTGTCGTGTGTAGCAGCCACACCGGTGTCCTGCCACAATCTCGCCCCCTTCCGACCACAATCGGTTAATACCGTGATAAACAATTCCTGCGCACAAGGGGATTGGGGATCCGGGTGTCGCTGGCAAGTGTCGAGTGGGTGCTTTGGCTCCGCTGACGTTCAGCTGGTGGCGAGACTGTAGGGGACATCATAAAATGCAGACTTCGGCGCGCCCGCGTCTTCGTCGCGCTCCCGCTCTTGCACTGTGCGCGCTGTCGGCGGTGCTGCTTGCGGCCTGCACATCGACACCGCAGCCGAAGGCGATGGTCGACAAGAGGCCGCGTTCCAAGGAATATTTCGCTGAGACCGAATATGGCGTGAAGGCGAGCCCGCGCGTTGCCTTCATGCGGCGCGGCGGCGGCCGCGACCAGCTCGGCAAGCCCTACCAGGTGCGCGGCAAATGGTATTATCCCAAGGAAGACAAGCGCTACCGCAAGGTCGGCCTGGCATCCTGGTATGGCGATGCCTTCCACGGCCGGCTGACCGCCAACGGCGAAGTCTACGACACGGCGCAACTGACGGCGGCGCATCCGACGATGCCGCTGCCGAGTTACGCCCGCGTCACCAACCTCGAAACCGGCAGTTCGGTCATCGTGCGCGTCAACGACCGTGGCCCGTACCATGAGGGCCGCATCATCGACGTCTCGCAGCGCGCCGCGCAGATGCTCGACTATGACAAGGTCGGCACCGCTAAGGTGAAGGTCGAATATGTCGGCCGCGCGCCGCTCGATGGCAATGACGACCAGTATCTGATGGCCTCCTACCATCCCGGCAACAGGCGGCCGGATCCGTCCGACGGCCTGCCGACCGGCGTGATGGTGGCGATGAACGGGCCGACGCCGGTCCTGGCGGCGGGCGCGACTGCCGCCGCCGTGCCGTTCCCCGGCCAGCTGACGGATTCCGGCCAGGCGCCGCAGGCCGAGCCGGCAATGTCTTCGCAAGCGCCCGGCGACGTGGCGCTGCCTGATTTCGGGCCGATCGTGCCGGAGCGGCCGGACATCAGCCTGCCGCCGAATTCGCCCTTTGCCATGGCGTCGCTTTCCTATGCCGATGAGCGCGTCGGCCGCGCCGATGTCTTCGCGGCTTTCGATGGCGCCGGTATGTCGCCCTCCGACATCCTGCAGTCCTGGAAGAGATCCAATTCGACGTCGCCGGATGTTACCGACTATGTCGCCGCCGGCTCCTTCGATGATGCCGCCGAGGCAAAGCGTGTGGCCTCGGCGCTCAAGCCCTTCGGCCGGACCGAAATCCAGCGGACCGAGCTCGACGGCAATGATTGGTACGCGGTCAACGTCTATCCGGACGGCCATGGCAGCGTCGATGATCTGCTGAAGGCCGCCTGGTCGCACGGCGCGCCGGACGCGCTCGTCGTGCGCGACTGATCTATTTCAACCGCACGGTTGATCCGCCGGAAAAAAGCCTGATAGCTTCACCGAAATTGCCAATACCGGCTAACAGGTCGAGCCTTTATGCAGTTGCGCCTTTTCCCGCCCCTCGCAGGGCTCTGCCTTTTGTTGCTTTCCCTGATTCCGGCCAATGCGCAGCTTTTCGAGACCAAGGCGGCGCAAGCCTTCATGATCGATGCCGACACCGGCACCGTGCTGTTCGCCAAGGATGCCGACAAGCCGATCCCGCCGGCCTCGATGGCCAAGCTGATGACGATGGAAGTGGTCTTCAACGCCATCAAGTCAGGTCGCACGACGCTCGATGACACATTCGTTGTCAGCGAGAACGCCTGGCGCACCGGCGGCGCGCCGTCGGGCACCTCGACCATGTTCGCCAAGCTCAAATCTGCGGTCCGCGTCGAGGACCTGATCCAGGGCGTGACGGTGCAGGCCGCCAATGACGGCTGCATCGTCCTGGCCGAAGGCATGGCCGGATCGGAAGCCAATTTCGCCGCGCAGATGACCGAGCGCGCGCGCCAGCTTGGCCTGCCGAAATCGACCTTCGTCAACTCGACCGGCTTGCCGGCCGACGGCCAGCAGACGACCGTTCGCGAGCTTGCGCAGCTGGCGCTGCATCTCTGGCGCGACTATCCCGATTTCTATCACTACTACGGCCAGGCCGATTTCACCTGGAACAAGATTACCCAGAGAAACCGCAACCCGCTGCTGGCCATGGGCATCGAGGCCGACGGCTTCGTCGCCGGCACGAGCGAGGCGGCGGGCTTCGGCATTGTCGGCACGGTCAGCCACAATGGCACGCGCGTCATCGCGGCGATGAGTGGGCTGGCGAGCGACCGCGAACGGTCGGAGGAAGCGCGCAAGCTGCTCGACTGGGGCGTCCGCTCGTTCCAGAAGACCGAGATCTTCGCCAAGGACGAGGTGGTCGGGGAAGCCCAGGTGTTCGGCGGCGCCAAATCCGGCGTGGCGCTGAAGGCGAAGGGACCGATCGATATCTTCCTGCCGATCGCCAACCGCGACAAGCTGACGGCGAAAATCGTCTATGACGGCCCGGTCTCGGCGCCGGTGGAGGAGGGGCAGCCGGTGGGCAAGCTGCGCGTCTGGATCGGCGACACGCTGAGCCAGGAGACGCCGCTCTTCGCCGCCGAAACGGTCGGTGTCGGCACGCTGCCGCAACGCGCGCTCGATGCCGCCAAGGAACTGGCCGTCGGCTGGCTGCGTTAGCTCGTGGACCTTTTCTCAGACGAGGGCTATGACAGCGTCGAGCACGGGCAGAGGCTTTTTCTGGTGGCGAGCGGATTTTTCATCACCTTCGAAGGCGGCGAAGGGGCAGGCAAGTCGACGCAGATCGAGCGGCTGGCAAAGCGGATGCGTGCCAAGAAATACGACGTCCTCGTCACCCGCGAGCCCGGCGGCTCGCCGGGCGCCGAGGCAGTTCGGCACGTGTTGCTTTCGGGCGCTGCCGAGCCCTTCGGCCCGAAGATGGAGGCGCTGCTGTTCGCCGCCGCGCGTTCCGACCATGTCGAGCAGGTCATCCGACCGGCAGTGGAGCGCGGATCGATCGTGCTTTGCGACCGCTTCATCGATTCCTCGCGTGTCTACCAGGGCGTCACCGGCGGTCTGGATCCGGCCTTCATGGAGACCCTGGAGGAGGTCGCCATCAACGGCATGGTGCCCGACATGACCCTGGTCTTCGACATCGATCCGGCCGAAGGCCTGCGGCGCGCCACCGCCCGCCGCGGCGCCAATGACGGTCCAGATCGTTTCGAGAAGGAAACGCTCGATATCCACCGCCGCAGGCGCGAGGCTTTCCTCGCCATCGCCGCCGCCGAGCCGGGGCGCTGCATCGTCGTCGACGCCTCCGCCGACCCTGACACGGTCGAAAACGTCGTCACCGCCGCCGTCTTCGCCGCGCTTGAGACGATGACGCCGGCCGAGCAGCGGCAGACAGCCCCGGCATGATCTTCGAACGCATCGCCCCAGAGCAGCACGACACGCTGGACGGCGTGCCGGAACCGTCCGAGACGGCTCGCCTCATCGGCCACGGTCAGGCGGCTTCCATGCTCGCCACTGCCTATCGCGCCGGCAAACTGCCGCATGCGCTTATCCTCGCCGGACCGGTCGGCATCGGCAAGGCGACGCTCGCCTTTCACCTCGCGCATCATCTCCTGAAGCACCCGGCATTCGAGCGGGCGCCGGACGTTATCGCCCAGCCGGACCCGGCCTCATCGCTGTTTCGGCAGATCGCCACCGGGGCGCATCCTTCGGTGCTGCACCTGACCCGGCCGGCGAACGACAAGACCAAGAGCTTCAAGACGGTCGTCACCGTGGACGAGATCCGCAGGGTCAGCCGCTTCCTGTCGATGACCTCGCATGACGGCAGCTACCGGGTCGTGATCGTCGACCCGGCCGACGACATGAATACCAATGCCGCCAACGCCTTGCTCAAGAATCTCGAAGAGCCGCCGGCGCGCACGCTGTTCATCCTCATCGTGCATGCCCCGGGCAGCCTTTTGCCGACGATCCGCTCGCGCTGCCAGATGGTGCGCCTGACGCCGCTCGGCGACGAGGAACTGATGACCGTTCTGCAAGGCATCGAGCCGCCACCACCCGAGGAGCCTGCGGCGCGCGCGGCACTTGCCGAGCGGGCAGGGGGCAGCGCCCGCAACGCGATCCTTCTGACGCAGTATGGCGGGCTGGAGATCGCCGCCGCGCTCGACGCCCTGGTTGCGGCGAGGAAGGGCGACGTCGCCGGCGCCCACCGGCTGGCCGAGGCGGTTGCCGGCCGCGACCAGGCGATCCAGTTCGACATCTTCAACCGACACGCGCTCGACCTGTTGTCCTCACGCGCCAGCGAGGCGGCACTCGCCGGCGATCTCGCGCGGGCCAAGGCGCTGTCCGAAGCTTGGCAGGAAGCCCAGAACGCTATATCTGAGACCGAGACCTACAATCTCGACAAGAAGCAGCACGCTCTGATCATGATCGACCGCCTGAATTCTGCGATGCGAATGTGATGGCCCGCTCGGGATGGCAATCGCCATGCCGATAGGATATCCACCCCCACAACTCACATTCAGACTTTCATGACGGTTCATTCATGTCACGCGACACATTCTACATCACGACCGCGATTTCCTACCCGAACGGCAAGCCGCATATCGGCCATGCCTACGAACTGATCGCCACCGACGCGCTCGCCCGCTTCCAGCGCCTTGACGGCAAGCAGGTCTTCTTCCTCACCGGCACCGACGAGCACGGCATCAAGATGCTGCAGACGGCGCGCAAGGATGGCCTCTCGCCGCGCGAACTTGCCGACCGCAACTCAGCCGAGTTCAGGCGCATGGCGGCGGTGCTCAACGCCTCCAATGATGATTTCATCCGCACCACCGAGGAGCGCCACTACGCGTCCTCGCAGGCGATCTGGAAGGCGATGGCCGCCAATGGCGATATCTACAAGGGCGGCTATGCCGGCTGGTATTCGGTGCGCGACGAGGCCTATTACGGCGAGGAGGAGACCGAGGTTCGCGCCGACAACGTCCGCTACGGGCCGCAGGGGACGCCGGTCGAATGGGTCGAGGAAGAGAGCTATTTCTTCCGGCTTTCGGCCTATCAGGACAAGCTCATAGCGCTTTACGAAAGCCAGCCCGACTTCATTGGGCCCGCAGAGCGGCGCAACGAGGTGATGAGCTTCGTCAAGTCGGGGCTGAAGGACCTGTCGGTCTCGCGCACCACTTTCGACTGGGGCGTGCCGGTGCCTGGCGATGAGAAGCACGTGATGTATGTGTGGGTCGACGCCTTGACGAACTACATCACCGGTCTCGGCTATCCCGATGAAAGCGATGATAAATGGAAGTTCTGGCCGGCGGATGCCCATATCATCGGCAAGGATATTGTGCGCTTCCATGCGGTCTATTGGCCGGCTTTCCTGATGTCGGCGGGAATCCCGCTGCCCAAGCGCGTCTTCGGCCACGGCTTCCTGTTCAACCGCGGCGAGAAGATGTCGAAATCGGTCGGCAACGTCATCGACCCGTTCACCATGGCCGAGCACTACGGCGTCGACCAGGTGCGCTATTTCTTCCTGCGCGAGGTGCCATTCGGCCAGGACGGCAACTACAGCCATGAAGCGATCGTCAACCGCACCAACGCCGATCTCGCCAACGGGCTCGGCAATCTGGCACAGCGCTCGCTGTCGATGATCGCCAAGAACTGCGGCGGCGTGGTGCCGACGCGCGGCGAACTGGCGGAGGCCGACACGGCGATCCTCGACCAGGCCGTGGAAGCTCTCACAGTGGCGCGCAGGGCGATGGCGGAGCAGGGCATCCACCTGGCGCTGGCGGCGATCTTCGGCGTGGTGGCGGAAGCCGATCGCTATTTCGCCTCCCAGGAGCCTTGGGCGCTGCGGAAAACCGATCCGACCCGCATGGAGACCGTGCTGTGGACGACGGCCGAGGTCGTGCGGCGGGTGACGGTGCTGTGCCAGCCCTTCATCCCGGGATCAGCGGCGAAGCTGCTCGATCTGCTGGCGGTGCCGGCGGACAGGCGCGGTTTCGAGCATGTCCACGCCGATCACGCGCTGGTGCCAGGCACGCCGCTGCCGGCGCCGGAGGGCGTTTTCCCGCGCTATGTCGAGCAGGATGCCAAAGCCTGATGCTCGTTGACAGCCATTGCCATCTCGACTTTCCGGACTTCGCCGAGGAGCGGGCGGCCATCGTCGCCCGCGCCCTGGCGGCCGGCATCGGTCGCATGGTGACGATCTCGACGCGCGTGAAGCGGTTTCAGCAAATCCTTGAAATTGCTGAAACTTTTAATGACGTCTATTGCTCGGTCGGCACCCATCCGCACAATGCGGCGGAAGAGCTCGACGTGACCGCCGACGAGCTCGTGCGGCTCTCCGCGCACCCCAAAGTGGTGGCGATCGGCGAGGCCGGGTTGGACTACTTCTACGACAAGGCGCCGCGCGATGCGCAGGCGCAAGGCTTGCGCACGCATATCGCAGCGGCGCGTCAGACCGGCCTGCCGCTGGTCATCCATTCGCGCGATGCCGACGACGATATGGCCGCAATCCTCGAGGACGAGACGGGGAAGGGCGCCTTCCCCTTCATTCTGCATTGTTTTTCGTCCGGGCGCAGGCTGGCCGAGGTCGGCGTGGCGCTAGGCGGCTATGTCTCGTTCTCCGGCATCCTGACTTTCAAGAACTCGGCCGAATTGCGTGCCATCGCAGCCAACGTGCCGCATGACCGGCTGCTGGTCGAGACCGATGCGCCTTATCTCGCGCCGATCCCGTTTCGCGGCAAGCGCAACGAGCCGGCCTATGTCGCCAACACCGCCAGGGTGCTGGCCGAGACGATTGGCGTCAGCGAGGCCGAGATCGCCGCTATCACCACGGACAATGTCTTCCGGCTGTTCCGGAAGATGCCACGCCCCGAAGCGCCGGGCGCCTGACAAATGAGCGATCGGCTGCGCCTCACCATTCTCGGCTGCGGCTCGTCGCCCGGCACACCGCGCATCACCGGCGACTGGGGCAATTGCGATCCCGCCAACCCCAGGAACCGGCGCATGCGCACGGCAGCACTGGTCGAGCGGATCGCGGCAAACGGTGCCCGCACGACCGTCGTCGTCGACACCGGACCGGACTTCCGCGAGCAGATGCTGCTGGCGTCGGTCAGGCGCATCGATGCGGTCGTTTACACGCATCCGCATGCCGACCATATCCACGGCATCGACGATCTGCGCGGCTATGTGCAGGAGCAGCGCCATCTGATCGACATCCATGCCGATCAGCCGACGATGCAGCGCCTGCGGCAGGCGTTCGCTTATTGTTTCGAGACGCCGCCCGGCAGCTCCTATCCGCCTATCGTCAGGCCGCATCTCATCGACCACGCCAGGCCGATCGTGATCGAGGGAGAGGGGGGTACCCTCACCCTTGAACCGCTGCCACAGACCCATGGCGACATCATTTCCCTCGGCTTCCGCGCCGGCGGGCTTGCCTATTGCCCTGACATCAGCGACTTCCCCGACGCCACGGCGGAACGGCTGCGCGATCTCGAGACGCTGGTCATCGACGCGTTGCAGTACAACACCCATCCGAGCCATCTGTCGCTTGGCCAGGCACTGGGCTGGATCAAGAGACTGGCTCCGAAAAACGCCGTGCTGACACACATGCATGTGCCGCTGGATTACGCCGTCGTGATGGCCGAGACGCCCGACAACGTGGTGCCGGCCTATGATGGGATGGTGATCGAAATTCCTTATGAGTCAGCGAGATAGGACGAGCTGTTCAGAAGCGCGTTCCGCTCTATGGCTCGATTGTGTTAACGTCGCGACTTTCAGAGGAGAAGGCATCATGGCAGCCTATCTGATTGCTGAGCACAAGATCGCGGATCCAGCGGCATACGAGGAATATCGCATAAAGGCCTTGGCTGCCGTCGATCGCTTCGGAGGCAAGTTGCTGTTGCGTGCTCGAAGCGTTGAGGCCCTTGCGGGCTCGTGGCAGCCGGACCGGCTCGTCGTGCTTGAGTTTGCCGATATGGCGTCTCTCAAGGCCATGCATGATTCACCTGACTACCAAGCCCTCATCGGAATCCGCAACGTTGCGGCCGCCAATGTGCTGCTTGCAATTGAAGCCGCTTAGATCCAGCCCCTCGGTCGCTGTGACGACGGCTGAGGGCACTGAGATCGGCAGCAATTTCCGCCTTTTGGCCAACGCATAAGTTCCATAATCTATCTTATGCGACTTAGAGATCGATGCAGACGGCATGCCCTCGCCACGTCTCGCCGCGCCCTCCAGATATGTCTGCGCGACAGATTAGAGCTCATCATCAAGGATCGGCGCCTGCCGCGGCGCCTGCCGCGCTGTCGCATCGAGCATGCAACTGATGATGATATTGCGCTGGCGATCGTATTGATGGTTTCGGCGGCGACTTCGGCCGTGCAGCGCGGTAGGCGATCCACGCGCGCTGCATCTGGCGACAGGCTTCGCGCAACTGCCGCGGCATTGCGACGACGGCGCCGTTCGTTGTAGCCATGCCCAGCGCTTGATTTTTGAGGAGACGGGAGCATGGACCGATACACCGGCGGCTGTCTGTGCGGGAGCGTTCGAATTGTGGCGTCGGGTGCCCCATACCGGGTCGGCGTCTGCCACTGTCTCGATTGCCGCAAGCATCACGGGGCGCTGTTTTACGCCGCTGCGGTGTTCCCTCAGGAGGCGGTGACGATCGACGGCGAAACACGCGACTACGCCGGGCGCTTCTTCTGTCCGCGCTGCGGCTCGTCTGTTTTCGCGCGCACCGCAGACGAGATCGAAGTGCATCTGGGGTCCCTGGACGCCCCGGACCAGCTGCTGCCGACCTACGAGCTGTGGACCGTCCGCCGCGAGTCCTGGCTGCCGCCGTTTCCGGTCAGGAAACGATACGACCGCGATCGTGACGCCAAGGATCGCCTCGAGGGGTAGATCGCAACCATCTGGGTGGTCGCGCCGGCGCCTCAGTCCGGAAGTCCGGCCTTGCGGAAGCCATCGACGAAATGCTCAAGCGTGGCAGTGTCGCGGAACGGCTCGGTCCACACCCAGTGGCTGGTCGTGAAATGCGGGTTGGCGACCAGAAACATTTCGACCTCGGCGCGCGCCTCCTCGAGCCGGCCGAGTTGGGCAAGGCTTGCCGCCAGGAAACGGCGAGAGCTTGTGCGATAGGTCTCCTCCCTGCGCAGCGTCTCGATGGCGGCTTCGTAGTCGCCGGCCGCGTATTGCGCCTGGCCGAGCGTCAGATAATACCAGCTTGCCGGAAACGGGTTCAGCCGGAACGCCTTGCGGATCTGCTCCAGGCCCTGCTCGACCTGCCCGGCCAAGGTCGTGATGTCGGACAGCGTCGCCCAGGCGTCGGCTTCGTTGGGGTCGAACTCGAACGCCTTGGCGAACTCCGTATCCGATTCAGGGAAGCGGCGCTCATAGGCCAGCAGGTTGGCGAGCACCCAGCGGCAGCCGGCATCGTTGGGATCGATCGCCACGGCCTTGCGAGCCAGTTCCAGGGCAACGCTACGGTTGGGCTCGATGGGTTCGCCCCAATGCACCCATCCCATCCAGTGGTTCATGGCAAGCCAGCGATAGGCCTCGGCGTAGTCCGGATCGAGCGCAACGGCGCGCGTCAGCATCAGATGCGCTTCCCGCGCCGTCTGCGGCGAATCGTCGATCAGCTTGCGCGCCCGCACGCAGAGATCGTAGGCCTCGAGATTTTTCGGCCGATTGCGCGGCAGCGGCGCGCGCAGCCGGCCGAGCAGCGCCTCGACGATCTTGGCCGTCACCTCGTCCTGGACGGCAAAGATATCTTCCAGGCTACGATCGAAGCGCTCCGCCCACAGATGCTCGCCGCTCAGCGCGTCGACCAGTTGCGCGTTGATGCGCACGCGCCCGGCGGCGCGTCTCGCGCTGCCCTCCAGCAGGTAGCGCACGCCAAGATCCTCGGCGATCCCGCGCACGTCCATCGCCCTGCCCTTGTAGGCAAAGACCGAGTTGCGGGCGATGACGAACAGGCCGGCATTGCGGGACAGGTCGGTTATCAGGTCTTCGGTCAGCCCGTCGGCGAAGGATTCCTGCTCGGGATCGCTGCTGAAAGCAACGAAGGGCAGCACGGCGATCGAGGGTTTGTCGGGCAGCGGCAAAGGCTTCCGCTTCGCGCCACCAAGCTGTTCGATGGCCCCAGTGAAGCGGTAACCGACGCGCGGAACGGTGGAGATCCACTCGCCGCCGTCGGCGGCCGGACCAAGCAGCTTGCGCAACTGCGCGATCTGGACGGTGAGATTGCCCTCCTCGACCGCCGTGCCCGGCCACGCCGCGTCCATCAACTCGGCCTTGCCCAGGATTTCACCGGGTCGTCCGACCAGTGCCGCAAGCAGCTTCAGCCCGCGGTAGCCGAGAGCAACGGGATCGTCGTCCCGAAGCAGCGTTCCCGCATCCGGATCAAGCACGAATGGACCAAAGGCAAAGCGCGATCCCTGCATAGGGCGCATCTATAGCCCGTTTGGAACTTTTGAGAACTATTTGGGAGGGCTTAATTACGCCTCCGTCCGCATCCTGCAGTATTCAACCTCTTTCAGGTCGAAGGCTCCCAACCGCATGGGGCCTCAAAACCATAGGAGGTTGCCATGAACGATACTCTTGCGACGATCCAGCATTGCGTAGTCAGGCCAGGGCGGCCGTTGCATCGCCAGACGACCCTGCGTGGCATGATCGCCACCTGGCGCGAGCGGGCGCGCTTTCGCTGGGACCTCAAGCGAATGGCGGAGACCAATCCGCATCTGATCGACGATATCGGCCTGACCAACAGGCAGGTCGAGGAAGAGATCGCCAAGCTGCCCTTCTGGCAGCGCTAGGGCGGATGCCGGTCGGATATCAGGCCGGATCGCCCTCGCCTCCTGGCGGCGGCGGTTCCGGTGCGAATGGCGCGGCGAATTCAAACTCGATCTTGGCGCCAAGGTAGCGAGCCACCGCGACCGCCAGCCGAGGATTGGGATTGCGGCTGAAGTAGAGTTTCATTTCGTGTCGCCCGTGATGCGCCGATGGATGCCGTCCAGGCTTTCGGCAAATGCTTCGAACATGTTATGGGCCGTGAGCTCGCGCAGAACCTGCTCGTTGATGCCGCCGCGCGTCGCATAGTCTTGCGCCAGATGTCTGAAATCCGCGTCGGGCGACGTCTCAGGAGCGGCGCCCAACGCCTTGAAAAGCGAGGCGATATAGTCGCGGGCTATCCCCTCCCCAACGCCGTGACGCGTGAGCCAGCTGTGGATGGTCTCAAGGTATTTGAAATAGCTGGCGTAGGTTGCGGTCGCGACGCTCAAGGCGTCGAACTCGCCGGCATCCGCGACCTCGATCACCTTCCCCAGCCTGCCGAACAATGCGCCGGCGCCTTGATCGGGCGGACAGATGATCGTCGCCCCCAGCCGGTGCGCGATCATCGGCATGGGAAGCGCCTTCGTCACGTGCCCGGCTGGCGCGGTCAAGCTCTCTATGTCCTTGAGGGACAAAGTGGCGATCAGGCTGATCAGGCGATGGTCGCGCCGGAAGCGCAACGCCGACAGCACGTCGTGCGCGATTTGCGGGCGGACCGCGAGCATGACCGTTTCGCTATTGTCGAGAACGGCCTGATTGTCGCTGGCGATGCGAACATCCGGGTAGCGGGAGGCAAGGCTCGCGGCGATGTCTTCGTTCCGGGGCGAAAGCAGAACGGAAACAGGGTTCCGCGAGGGACTTGAGCCCGGTGACGATAGCGGCCGTGAGCGCGCCTGTGCCGATGAAGCCGAGTTCCATGGGATGCCCCCAAAATTGGTTCCGCGATCATATCAGTCCAGATGGATCTGATAGCTCAGAACACGCGTCGCGGCTGGCGGGATCAGCATCACGCCCGGCTTTTCGGTGAATTCGCCGTCGAAATCGACGGGGCTGGCAAGACCATGCCAGGGCTCGATGCAAAGGAACGGCGCTCCGCCCGGCCTGGACCAGATGCCGAGCTCCCGAAACCCCTGCCAGGATATCTCAAGCGCCGGTCCGTGCCCGGCGGCGTAGCGCACATTGGCGCTGGCCGGCCGATCGATGATCACGGCGTCCTCCTCGAACAGGCTTTCGGAGAGCGCCAGTATCTTGCCTTTCACGGGCGTCGGCTGTGGCGTTGGCAGCAGCAGGCCGTCCTTGAGGCGGCGGATCGGAGCGCTTTCGTCATTGGCGAATGTAAGATGATAGGCTGTCTTGGGCAGATCAGGCAGAAGCGGCCAGTTGAACGCCGGATGCCCGCCGATCGATGCCGGCAGCGTCTCGCCGCCGGTGTTGGTGATCGTGAAGCTGACGTCGAGTTGCCGAAGCCGCAGGCTGTAGCTTATGGCCAGATGAAAGGCGAAGGGATATTGCTCGCGGGTCCCCGCATCGTCGGTCAGAAGCAACGTGCAGGACCGGGGCCCCTGCTCCGTCCATGCAAAGCGCCTGTCGCGGGCAAAGCCATGCTGCGTCATCGGATAGGATCGGCCGCGGTGCCGCAGTTGGTCGCCCTTCAGCCGGCCGACGATCGGGAACAGGACCGGGGAATGGCGCTTCCAGGCCGGACCGGCCTGCCACAGAAGCTCGGTTCCTTCACTGTCGCGCAGGGAGACCAGTTCGGCACCTTGCCTGACGATCGTCGCCGAGATGCCGTCACCGTGAAGCGTAAGGCTGTCCTGTTCCATGCGCCCTCGCTTAAGCAATTCCAGGAAAGTGTGTAACGGTTTTCCGTCCGGAATTGCGCAGAAACAAATGGTTAGAGCGGTTCGGCGATCCATGAAGCGCACCGCTCTGGTGTGACCGGCAGGCTAGCAAAAGGCCGCGCGTGAACTCAAGAGCAGCGGAGTGCACTGCAGTGGGCCAAGCGGCGACGAACGATGCACGGACCCGAGCGCCAGTTTGCCCTCAAAGAAATGGCCGGAGGTTGCCCTCCGGCCCCGGCAAGGTGAGACCTGTTGCCTGCTACGGTTCGGCCTACTCGCGCTCGCCGGTGAAGTTCAGCAACAGCTGGAAGATGTTGACGAAGTTCAAATAGAGCGAGAAGGCGCCGAAGACGGCGAGCTTCTGCTGCGATTCCGCGTCGAAATTCTCCGCATACTGCTCCTTGATCGTCTGCGTGTCCCAGGCGGTGAGGCCGATGAACACGGCGATACCGATCACCGAGATGGCGAACTGCAGCGCGGTCGAACCGAGGAACAGGTTGACGAGGCTGGCGATGACCACACCGATCAGGCCCATGATCAGGAACGACGAGAACTGCGTCAGGTCGCGCCTGGTCGTGTAGCCGTAGAGGCTGGTAGCGCCGAACATGGTGGCGGCGATGAAGAACGTGCGCGCGATGCTGGTGCCGGTGAAGACCAGGAACACCGAGGCCAGCGACAGGCCCATCACCGCACAGAAGGCCCAGAACATGGCCTGCGCGCTCGCCGCCGACATGGTCTGCATGCGGAACGAGAACAAAAGCACGAAGGCGAGCGGCGCCAGCATCACCACCCATTTCAAGGGGCTGGAGAAGATCGGCACGTAGAGCGCGGGCGTCGACGCCACGGCGAAGGCGATGGCGCCGGTGACGACCAGGCCAAGGCCCATATAGTTGTAGACGCGCAGCATGTGGCGGCGCAGGCCCTCGTCATAGAGGGCGCCCGTTTGGGCGCCGCTGCCCACGCGATATCCCAGGTTGGGGGTGTTCATGTTCAGTCTCCTTGGTTGATCTCAGTAAAGCGTGCGGGCCAGCGTTTCGGCGGCCCGGTCGAGGTCGCGCGCATCGCTTCGCGCGACGACGGCGTAGGCCACCTCGCCGATCTGGAAATAGGCCGAGGAAATGTCGCCCGAGGGCGCGAGGGCCGGCTTCACCACGTCGAAAGTCCCCGGCCTGATCGCGAACAGCGAGACCAGGCCGAGATCCTTGGTTTCGAGCGCCATCTCGACGCTTGGGCCGAAGCGCGACGGATAGATCTGCACATCGCGCACCTTCCATTCCCCGGGCAGCGACGGCATGACGATCGCGGTCGCGGCGCGGATCTCGCCTGGATTGTAGTTCGGCGCTTCCCGCTGGGAGGTCATCGCCTCGCGCACCAGCGTCGTCCGGTGCGCCCTCACCGCTTCCTCGACATAGGCGGGCGGCTGGGTGGAGGCGACGACCTTCGTCACCGCGACCGGTCCGAAAATGCCATTCGCCAGCCAGCCGGCCGCGATCAGGATCGCCGCCGCCGCGGCGCGCTGCAGCACCCCGAAGATGCGGTCGCGGCCAAGCCCGCGCTCCAGCCGTCGTGCCGCCTCGGTCGTTGCCGGCCGCGCCATTCCCTTGGCGGCGAGCGCCACACGCAGCTCGTCGCGCGTCCTGAGATCGGACATCACGCGCGCGGCGGCTTCCGGTCGGGTGGACAGGAACGCCTCGACCTCGATACGGCGGGCCACCTCCAGCTGGTCGTCGACATAGGCATCGAGATCAGCATCGGTCACGGGATCGAGCATTGCGTTCATCGCTCACCTCTCACGATCCGGAGATGGTTCCTGCCCGCGGGCGCCGCGTCTTCCATCTCGCGCAGCGCGGCGCGGGCCCGGCCGATGCGCGACATCAGTGTTCCCAGCGGCACGCCGCTGACCTCCGCCGCCTGGGCGTAGCTCAGCCCCTCGATGGCGACGAGATGCAGCGCCGAACGCTGCTCTTCCGGCAGCGATAAAAAGGCCGCCCGCACCTGCGCCAGACGGACGGAGTGGTCCTGTGGCGCTGGGGAGGTGCTGTCGGCAAGATATCCGGCCTGCTCGATGCGCGCGGCTTCCGACCGGCGCGAGCGGACACCGTCGATGAAAGCGTTGTGGACGATCGAGAGCAGCCAGGCGCGCAGGTTGCTGCCGGCGCGAAAGGTGCCGCGCCGCTCATAGGCGCGCACCAGCGCGTCATGCACTAGGTCCTCGGCCTCCGTGGTGTCGCGCGTCAGCGAGCGCGCGTAACGCCTGAGCGAACCCAGCTGTCCGACTATTTCGAAGCGTGGCATCGACCGTTTCATGCCCTGTTTACGGAGCAGGGCAAGGTTTTAATCCCCAACGGCGCATTATTTTGTCCCAGGCAGCAGCCGTTTCATCGCCCCGCGGGCCGCCCTGCCCGCCGTCTTCAGTTTGGCGCGGAGGAAAAGCGCTGGCGAAGCGGGGCCAATTTGCGTATCACTCCGCCGCCATTGGAGCCTTGCGATGTTCGAAACCCTGCAGCCCGCCCCCGCCGACAAGATCCTTGCCCTCATCGGCCTCTACCGCGCCGATCCGCGTCCGGGCAAAGTCGACCTTGGCGTCGGCGTCTACAAGGATCGCGACGGCAAGACGCCGGTGATGCGCGCCCTGCGCGAGGCCGAGAAGCGGCTGCTGCAGAGCCAGGACACCAAGACCTATCTCGGCCTTGCCGGCGACACCGGCTTCAATGCCGCCATGGCCAAGCTCACCTTCGGCGACAAGGCCGACCTTTCGCGCGTCCGTACCGCGCAGGCGCCGGGCGGTTCCGGCGCGCTGAGGCTGGTGGCCGAGTTGTTGAAGCGGACCCGCGCCGACGCCACTGTCTGGCTGTCCGACCCGACCTGGCCGAACCACATGCCGGTGATGCGCTCGGCCGGCCTGCAGATCCGCGACTACCCCTATTTCGACGCCGCTTCCGGCGCCGTGCGCTTCAAGGACATGCTGGCCGCGCTGCGGACGGCCGAGCGCGGCGACGTGGTGCTGCTGCATGGCTGCTGCCACAACCCGACCGGCGCCAATCTCGACGCCGCGCAATGGGCGGAAGTGGCGGACCTGGTCGTCGAGCGCGGCCTGCTGCCCTTTGTCGACATCGCCTATCAGGGCTTTGGCGAGGGCCTCGACGCCGATGCCGCGGGCCTGCGCCTGCTGGCCGCCAGGGTGCCGGAAATGCTCGTTGCGTCGAGTTGCTCGAAGAACTTCGCCGTTTACCGCGACCGCGTCGGCGCGGCGATGATCCTGGCCAGGGACGGCGCTGAGGCCGATGTGGCGATGAGCCAGATGCTGTCGGCGGCGCGTGCCATGTATTCGATGCCGCCGGACCATGGCGCTGCCGCGGTGCGCGTCGTGCTGGAAGACGACGGCCTACGCGCCGACTGGCAGGCGGAGCTTGAGGAGATGCGGTTGCGCATGCTGCGCCTGCGCGTCGCCTTCGCCGAGGCGCTGCGCCGGCAGTCCAATTCCGACCGCTTCGACTTCGTCGCCAGCCATCGCGGCATGTTCTCGCGCCTCGGCCTTTCGGAAGCGCAGGTCGAGCGGCTGCGCACCGAGCACGCCGTCTATATGGTCGGCGACAGCCGCATCAACGTGGCCGGCCTGCCCGAGGACGGGCTGGACGCGCTCGCCAAGGCGATTGTCTCGGTGCTCGACTGACGAGGTCCGCGCAGCTGTGGACAAACAGCGTTCGTCAGGCGACAGCATTGGTCGCCCGCCCGGCGTCGCGATAGGGTTTGCCGCATGAAGCCCTCCAAAGACATCGCACGGCTGATCGAGATCATGGCGGCGTTGCGCGCGCCGAAGACCGGTTGTCCCTGGGATATCGAGCAGAATTTCTCGACCATCGCGCCCTACACGATCGAGGAAGCCTACGAGGTGGCCGACGCCATCGCGCGCGGCGATGTCGACGATCTGCGCGAGGAGCTCGGCGACCTGCTGCTGCAGGTTGTCTACCACGCGCAAATGGCTGAAGAGGCTGACGAATTCGCCTTTGGCGATGTCGTCGAGGCCATCACCACCAAGATGATCCGCCGCCATCCGCATGTCTTCGGCGACGAGGAGGCGCGCAGCGCCGGCATGGCCAAGGGCATGTGGGACAAGATCAAGGCGGTGGAGAAGGCGGAGAAGCGAAGCGCGCGCCTGGCCCGAGGGCTCGACCCAGAAGACAACGGCAAAGGGTTCCTCGACAGCGTGCCGGTCGCCCTGCCCGGGTTGACCCGAGCGCTGAAGCTGCAGGAAAAAGCCGCTCGCGTCGGCTTCGACTGGAGCGAGGCGGCCCCCATTCTCGACAAGATCGAGGAGGAGATCGGCGAACTGCGCGAGGCTTTGGCCAAGGGCGACGCAGCACCGATCAAGGACGAGTTCGGCGACATGCTGTTTGCCATCGTCAATCTCGGCCGCCACCTCAAGCTCGATGCCGAGGCAGCACTCAGCGGCACCAATGAGAAATTCCGCACCCGCTTCCACTATGTCGAGCGGGCGCTGGAAGCCTCCGGCAACACGTTGGAAAAGGCCACGCTGGATGAGATGGAAGCGCTCTGGCAGCAGGCCAAGGGCGCGAAATAACCAGGCTTAACCGTTGTTCTTGCGGTGCAATCGGCTCTCGATCTCTTGCCGGGCGCTGTGCGTAGCATTGAGCGAAATGGTGACGCTGCCATCCTCATTGTCGACCCGCGAAACGACGTCGCCGTTGCGGTAGATCCAGTCGACAAGGCCAAACTGGGCCGGCGTCAGCGTCAGCGTCGTCGTTTCCAGCTCACCCGACATCCTGGTTTCGATAAGCGCCTTCAGCGCATCGATGCCCTCGCCGGTGACCGCCGAAATGGCGACCGGTGGCGCCTTGGTGGCGGCGCCATCGGCCAGCAACCGCTCCCGGTTGCCCTCGTCGAGCAGGTCGATCTTGTTCCAGACCTCGATTACGCGCTTGGCGTCACTGGCATCGACGCCAAGATCGGCAAGGATGCGCTCGACATCCTCGGCCTGCGCCGCCGTATCGGGGTCTGAGATGTCGCGCAGGTGGATGACGAGATCGGCTTCGACCACCTCTTCCAGCGTCGCCCGGAAGGCGGCAACAAGATGCGTCGGCAGGTCCGAGATGAAGCCGACCGTATCGGACAGGATGACCGGCGTGCCATGCGGCAGGCGCACGCGGCGCAGCGTCGGGTCGAGCGTGGCGAACAGCATGTCCTCGGCCAGCACCCCAGCTCCGGTCAGCTTGTTGAACAGCGTCGACTTGCCGGCATTGGTGTAGCCGACGATCGCCACCACCGGGAATGGCACCTTCTTGCGCTTGGCGCGGTGCAGGTCGCGGGTGCGGCGCACCGTCTCCAGCTCATGCTTGAGCTTGATGATCTTTTCCTGCAACTGCCGCCGGTCGGATTCGATCTGCGTTTCGCCGGGACCGCCGAGGAAGCCGGCGCCGCCGCGCTGGCGCTCGAGGTGGGTCCAGCTCCGCACAAGGCGGCCCTTCTGGTAGTTGAGATGCGCAAGCTCGACCTGCAGCGTGCCTTCCTTGGTGCGGGCGCGCTCGCCGAAAATCTCCAGGATCAGCCCGGTGCGGTCGAGCACCTTGGCGTTGAATTCCTTCTCGAGATTGCGTTGCTGCACCGGCGTCAGCGGATGGTCGACGATGACCAGTTCCGCGTGGCGCTCCTTCACGATATCGGCGAATTCCGCCACCTTGCCACTGCCGAGCAAGGTCGCCGGGCGCGGATCGGTGACGGTCACCACGGCCGTATGAACCGGATCGAGGTCGATGGCGCCGGCGAGGCCGACCGCTTCGTCGTGGCGGGCCTCGGCGGAGCGGGTCAGGCGCGGCCGGTTGGTTTCGTCCTCGCCGCGCGGCTGGCGGGCGAGCACGGGCACAATGACGACTGCCCGGGTCGGAGCTTTGTCTTCCGGCCTCAGCTGGTGCGCTGGTTTTCCGCGGACGCTGCGTTCCGCGTCTTTCTTACGTGCCAATCAGGCACCCTGGCTTTCCTCGCCATCGAACATCTGAACCGGCTGGCTCGGCATGATCGTGGAAATGGCGTGTTTGTAGACAAGCTGGGAATGCCCGTCACGCCGCAACAACACACAAAAATTGTCGAACGAGGTGACCACGCCGGTCAGCTTGACGCCGTTGATGAGGAAGATGGTGAGTGGATTTTTGCTTTTGCGAACTGAATTCAGGAACAGGTCCTGAAGGTTTTGCGATCGTTCCGCCATTGTTTTTGTCTTTCGCCGATCCCCTTCGGTTTGCAGCCAATGCGCCAATTTATCCGGCACATGTCAAGCGCGCAAACACCCTCTTGCCGTCAAATAACGACAAGCAGAACGAGATATTGATTTTCATTCCATCTGTGCGGTTATCAGGCCGGACTTTTTTCCGCAACGTCAAAAAATGCCTGACGCAACGAAAGTGTTACGGAACCGGGGTGGCCATTGGCCACCGGAGCGCCGTCGATTGCCACGATCGGCATGGCGATCGTCGTCGCGGAGCTGATGAAGGCCTCGCGCGCCGCCTTGGCCTCGGTGACCGAAAATTTGCGCTCTTCGATCTTCACGCCGAGCTTGGCGGCAACATCGAACAGCGTCGTACGGGTAATGCCGCGCAGGATCCCGTGCTCGGCCGGCCGCGTCACCAGAACGCCATCGCCGGTGACGATCCAGGCGTTGGAGGAGCCGCCCTCGGTGACCATGCCGTCGCCGTCGACGAACCAGGCTTCCTGGGCGTCGGCCTCCTTGGCCTTCTGCTTGGCCAGCACATTGGGCAGCAGCCCGGTGCTCTTGATGTCAACCCGATCCCAGCGGTTCTCCGGCACGGTGATGACCTTGATGCCGGTCTCGGCTCGCTTGATCGCGGCGGCAGGATCGGCCTTCCTGGCGGTCACCACCAGCGACGGCCTGGTGCCGGGCGCCGGAAAGACGAAGTCACGGCTGGCGACGCCGCGCGTCACCTGGACATAGACCAGGCCGTTGACGACGTGGTTGCGGCGCACCACCTCGCGCAGGATGAGAGGCAGCACGGCCTGCGTCACCGGCCAATCGATCGACAGTTCGCTCAGCGAGCGGTTCAGGCGGCCGAGATGGCGCGGCATGTCGACGATGAAGCCGCGCGCCACCTCGCAGACCTCATAGACGCCGTCGGCGAACTGATAGCCGCGATCCTCGATATGCACGGAAGCGTCGGCATGGGCGACATAGCGCCCGTTCACATAGGCAATGCGCGGCATGGATCACCCCTGGGGACTTTCGGTTTGTTTAAGCGATTCCGCCGCGGCCGTAACCGGCAATCGGCCGGCCGGGAGCCGCTGGACCAACAACAGGCCGTTGTCAGACGCCCAGCGACTTCAGCTTGCGGTGCAGAGCGGAGCGCTCCATGCCAATGAATTCGGCGGTTTTCGAGATGTTGCCGCCGAAGCGGTTGATCTGGGCGATCAGGTAGTCCTTCTCGAACTGTTCGCGCGCCTCGCGCAGCGGCAGCGCCATGATGTGCTGGTCCGACTGGTTGGGCGTGCGCGGCATGACGTCGCCGATCTCCGACGGCAGCAGATCGGCGGTGATCGGCGCGTCGACATCCTCGCCCCGGGCCAGGATCATCAGCCGTTCGACATTGTTGCGCAACTGCCGGACATTGCCGGGCCAGTTGTGGGCCTGCAGCACCGCCAGCGCATCGTCGCCGATGCGGCGCGGCTTGATGCCGGCCTGGCGGGCGATCTGCTTCATGAAATTGTCGACCAGATAGGGGATGTCCTCGCGCCGCTCGGCCAAGCCCGGCACCGCGACCGGAACCACCGCCAGGCGGTGGTAGAGGTCTTCGCGGAAACGGCCGTCGGCGATCATTGCCTCCAGGTTCTGCGAGGTGGACGAGATGATGCGGACGTCGACCTTGACCCTCTTGGTGCCCCCTACCCGCTCGAACTGCTGCTCGACCAGCACGCGCAGGATCTTGTTCTGCGTCTCGCGCGGCATGTCGGCGACTTCGTCGATGTAGAGGATGCCGCGATGCGCCTCCTCCAGCGCGCCGACCTTGCGTTCGGTGCCGTTCGATTCTGTGCCGAACAGTTCGATCTCCATACGCTCCGGTGTGATGGTGGCCGCGCTCAAGGTGACGAACGGCGCGGCTTTGCGCGTCGACAGCGCGTGGATGGCGCGCGCGGCCAGTTCCTTGCCGGAACCGGACGGGCCGATGATCATGATGCGGCTGTTGGTCGGCGCGACGCGCTCGATGGTCTGGCGCAACTGGCTCATCGCCGACGACATGCCGATCAGGTCGAAGGTCTCGCCGCTGCGTTGCTTGAGGTCCGACACCTCGCGTCTCAGTTTCGAGGTTTCGAGTGCGCGCTCGGCGATCAGGATCAGCCGGTCGGCCTTGAACGGCTTCTCAATGAAATCATAGGCGCCGCGGCGGATGGCCGAAACCGCCGTTTCGATATTGCCGTGGCCGGAAATCATCACCACCGGCAGGTTCGGATGCATCGTCTTGATCTCGTCCAGCAGGGCCAGGCCGTCGAGACGCGAGCCCTGCAGCCAGATGTCGAGGAAGATCAGCCTCGGCGCGCGATCGGCAATCGCCGCCAGCGCGCTGTCGGCGTCGAACGCCGTGCGGGTTTCGTGACCTTCGTCGCTCAGGATGCCTGCGACGAGTTCGCGGATGTCTTCCTCGTCATCGACGATGAGAATATCAGACGCCATTACCGACCTTTTCAGTTTCTCTTTGGTGTTCCGTTCGGCCTTCGTCGCGTGGCGGCGCGGCGGCGACCGTCGCCGGCGGCAGGATGATCGAGATCATCGCGCCTCGGCCGCCGTGGAAATCCGCCGGCGCATCATGCAGTTCAAGCCGGCCGCCATGGTCCTCCACGATCTTCTTGACGATAGCGAGGCCAAGACCGGTGCCTTTTTCCCGCGTCGTCATGTAGGGCTCGAGTAGCCTTTGGCGATTTTCGCGTGGCAGCCCTCTGCCATTGTCGATGACATCGATTCTGATGGCGCCATTCTGGCGCCCGGCTTGAATCCGGATTGTGCCGTCCGAACGATCTTTTGCATCAAGTCCGTCAATGGCCTCGGCGGCGTTCTTGATGACGTTGCCGAAGGCCTGCGCCATCAGCCGGCTGTCGAAAGTGCCCTTCAGCGGTTCGCCGCCGAAATCGCGCTCGAAGGCGATGTCGGAGCGACTGACCTCGACGAGGAACGATGCCTCGCGCAGCGATTCGCGCAGGTCGATGGCTTTCATCTCCGGCTTCGGCATGCGCGCGAAGGCGGAGAATTCGTCGACCATGCGGCCGATATCCTCGACCTGCCGGATGATCGTGTCGGTGCACTGGTCGAAAACCTCGCGATCCTCGGTGATGACTTTGCCGTAGCGGCGCTTGATGCGCTCGGCCGAAAGCTGGATCGGCGTCAGCGGGTTCTTGATCTCGTGGGCGATGCGCCTCGCCACATCGGCCCAGGCCGACGAGCGCTGCGCCTGGACCAGGTCGGTGATGTCGTCCACCGTCACGACGTAGGATTTCTCCTCCGAACCATCGTCGCCGGCCTCGATGGTGATCTGGACGTTGAAAGTGCGCTCGGCGCCGGTGCGGTAGAAGGTCACCTGCTCGCGATAGACCGGCTTGCCCGACTTGCGACCGATTTCGAAGACGCGGCCGACATGCGGCAGCACAGCGGACAGGTTCTGCCCAAGTGCGGCGCTGGCCGAGATCGCCAGCATGGTCTCGGCCGATCGGTTGACGATGGTGACGATGCCGTAGGGATCGACGCCGATGACGCCGGCGGTGACGCCCGCCAGCACCGCTTCCGAGAAGCGGCGGCGCTCGTCGATCAGGTCCTTGGCGGAGAGAAGCTCGTTACGCTGCGATTTGAGCTCGAGGATCATGTTGTTGAAGGTGTCGCCGAGCGAGGCGACGTCGCCGTCGGAGAGCCTGACCGGCACGGCGACATCGAGATTGCCGGTGGCGACCTCGTCGGCGGCGCCGATCAGCTGGCGGATCGGCCGCACCAGCCGGTCGGCAACGGCGATGCCGGTCCAGATCGCCGACAGGATGACGATCAGCGTCAGCGACAGATAGGGCAGCGCGAAAGCGACCTGCGAGGTGCGGCGGTTGTCCTGCAGGTTGCGGTATTCGTCGGTGTTCGACCTGACGATCTGGCGCGCCTTGATCACATCGGGATCGACCAGGCGGATTGTGTAGAGGTAAAGCCCGTCGATCTCGCGCAGCTTGACGATAGCGCCCATGATGTTGCGGGTGCGCGGCTCGATCAGCACCGGCTTGCCGTCGGCGGCGGTCTCCACCGCGCCGGGTGGCGGCTCCGGCATGGCGAAGTCGGCGTCGGTCTTGGCGCTCATCACGAAGGAGCCGTCGGGCTTGATCAGCGCCGCATGCGCGAGCGAACGGCCAACCGCTTCCTTGTTCATCAGATCGAGGAAGCCTGTGCGGTCGAGGCCATAAAGCGTGCGCGAGGCATCGAGGTCATAGGCCATCGACAGCGTCGTGCCCTGCAGGTTGCGCGCGTTCTCCTGGACATAGGCGTCGGCGATCGACAGCGACGAATTGACGATCGTCTTGGTGCGGATCTCGAACCAGCGGTCGAGGCCGATGTCGAGCGTGATCGAGGCGATGATGGCCACCATGATGGCGGGAATGGCGGCGACCAGCGCGAACATCGCCACGATGCGCACATGCAGGCGCGACGCCGCCTTGCCGTGCTTGCGCGCCATCACAATGCGGTGAACCTCGCGGCCGATAAGCGCGATCAGGAACAGGACGAAGACGGCATTGAGCGCGATCAGCGCCAGCGTGGCCCTTGCGTCAGGCGTGATCGGCGTGGCGCCGACGAGAATCGCAAAGGAGATCGCCGCCGTGATCAACGCGCCGGCAATCGCCGTCACGCCAGGCAGCGCCAGAAGCCGGCGCCTGTCCTCTGCGCCGGGCTTGCTGAAAAGCGGTTCGTTCTGGGAAGCCATATCGCCGTCTAAGAGTCAGTGATTGCGTCGGATGTATGCAACGCATTGTGGCGATTATGCAACAAGTGTGGCCGAGACGGAAATCTTTCCCCGGCTCATTGCCCTTGCAGGGCGATTTTAGACCTGCCTGGAGGACTTGTAGACGTTGACGCCGAGCTCGCGGATCTTCTTGCGCAGCGTGTTGCGGTTGAGCCCGAGCAGCTCCGCCGCCTTGATCTGGTTGCCGCGCGTCGCCGTCATCGAGGCCAGCACCAGTGGATACTCGACCTCGGCGAGGATGCGCTGGTAGAGGCCGGCCGGCGGCAGGTCGCCGGCGAAGGAAGCAAAATAGCGCTGCAGGAAATGCTCCACCGCCTGGCCGATGGAGAGATCGTCGGGAATGAGCGCGCCGCCGCCTGGGACGACCGGCCGCTCGCCTGTCTTGAGTTCGGCCTCGATGATCTCGGCCGAAATCTCATCCTGCGAATAGAGCGCGGCCAGCCTGCGCACCAGGTTTTCCAGCTCGCGCACATTGCCCGGCCAGGGGTAACGCTTCATCAGCTCGATGCCGCCGGAGGAAATGCGCTTTGTCTGCAGCCCCTCGCTGGCGCCCTGCTTGAAGAAATGCCGCACCAGATCCGGAATATCCTCGGAGCGTTCGCGCAGCGCCGGCAACCGCAGCGGCACGACATTGAGGCGATAGAACAGGTCTTCGCGGAACAGCCCCTGGTTGATCAGCGCGCGCAGATCCTTGTTGGTGGCGGCGACGATGCGCACGTCGGTCTTGATCGGCGTGCGGCCGCCAACCGTCGTGTATTCGCCCTGCTGCAGCACGCGCAGCAGGCGCGTCTGCGCCTCCATCGGCATGTCGCCGATCTCGTCCAGGAACAGCGTGCCGCCCTCGGCCTGCTCGAAGCGGCCGGTAGAGCGGTTCTGCGCGCCGGTGAAGGCGCCCTTCTCATGGCCGAACAGTTCCGATTCGATCAGGTCGCGCGGGATCGCCGCCATGTTGATGGCCACGAACGGGCCGCCGCGACGGCGGCCATATTCGTGCAGCGCGCGGGCCACCAGCTCCTTGCCGGTGCCGGACTCGCCACTGATCATCACCGTCAGGTCGGTCTGCATCATCCGCGCCAGCATGCGGTAGATGTCCTGCATGGCGGCCGAGCGGCCGACCAGCGGCATCGTCTCCGGCTGGTCGTCGGCGCGCGCGTCGAGCTTCGGCCGTCGCGGTTCGGCCAGCGCCCGGTTGACGATGTTGAGCAGCTCGGTCAGGTCGAACGGCTTCGGCAGATATTCATAAGCGCCGGTCTCGGAGGCGCGGATGGCGGTCATGAACGTGTTTTGCGCGCTCATCACGATGACCGGCAGCTCGGGCCGCGCCTTCTTGATGCGCGGCAGCATGTCGAAGGCGTTCTCGTCGGGCATCACGACATCGGTGATGACCAGGTCGCCCTCGCCCGCCGCCACCCAGCGCCACAACGTCGAGGCGTTCGAGGTGACGCGCACCTCATGGCCGACGCGCGACAGCGCCTGGTTGAGCACGGTGCGGATGGCCGCATCGTCGTCGGCGACCAGAATATTGCCGCGTGCGGTCATGTGCGGTCCCCTTCAGCTTCTTCTTCGACGCCGTGCGCGGTTTCCTTCCAGGCCGGCATCAGGATGCGGAAGGTGGTTCCGCGCGGCGTCGAATCGCATTCGATGATGCCGCCATGCTCGCCGACGATCTTGGCCACCAGCGCCAGACCAAGGCCCGAGCCGTTCGGTTTGGTGGTGATGAAAGGATCGAACAGGATCGGCAGTATGTCCTCCGAAACGCCTGGACCATTGTCGCGCACGCAGAATTCCAGCGGCAGGGAGACGCGGTCCTGCGTTCCCGGCACGGAGACACGGATGCCCGGCCGGAAAGCGGTCGACAGCGAGATCTCGCCCTGCGGGTCACTACCGATCGCTTCGGCGGCGTTCTTGACCAGGTTGAGGAATACCTGGATCAGCTGGTCGCGGTTGGCGAAGACCGGAGGCAACGATGGATCGTATTCCTCCAAAATCTTGATCCGCTTGGCAAAACCGTTCTTGGAAATTGCCTTCACGTGGTCGAGCACGACATGGATGTTGACGGGGTAGCGGTCGATCGGCCGCTCGTCCGAAAACACCTCCATGCGGTCGACGAGGGAGACGATGCGATCGGTCTCGTCGGTGATCAGCCGGGTCAGCGCGCGGTCCTCATCGGAGGCCGAGAGCTCGAGGAGCTGGGCGGCGCCACGGATGCCGGACAGCGGGTTCTTGATCTCATGCGCCAGCATGGCGGCAAGGCCGGTGACCGAGCGGGCAGCGCCGCGATGCGTCATCTGCCGGTCGATCTTGTCGGCCATCGACCGTTCCTGGAACATCACCACCACGGAACCGGGGAACTCCGGCACCGGCGCGACATAGAGGTCGACCATCTTTTCGATGCCGAGGCGCGGCGACGAGACATCGACCCGGTATTCGTTGACCGGCGCCAGGCGCTCGCGCACCTGGTCGACAAGCGTCAGCAGCGGGCTGCCGAAGGGCACCAGCTTCGGCAGCGTGTTGCGGGCAAGCATGGTGGCGCTGGAGCGGAAGAAATCCTCCGCGTCGGCATTGGCGAAGGTGATGAAGCCTTGGGGATCGACCATGATCACCGGCCGGCGGATGGTGTTGAGCACGATGTTTGCGGCGTCCGCCATGTCTGGGCTCTTCGGGGCGGTCGCCTTCATGCCGCGCTCCGCAGATCCGTTGCTGCCTCTGCGATATCGGCAAATGCCCGGCGCAGTCCGCCAACGATCTCATCCGGCACGAAGGACGTGAGGATACGCTTGCGCAGCTCCGGCGAAACACCGGCTGCGTGGCGGTCGAGATACCAGCCGAGATGCTTGCGCGCCTGGCGCAACCCGCTTTCGATCCCGTAGAGCGACAGCATGTCCGCGTGGTGGGCGATGATGTAGTCGGCCAAAGCCTGCGGGCTTGCGGGAACGCCGGACATTGTTTCGCCAGCGGCCGAGGCAGCGATGCTGCCCGCGATCCAGGGCGCGCCATAATGCGCGCGTCCGATCATCACCGCGTCGGCGCCCGATTGCTCGAGGATGGCAGCAGCCTCCGCCGGCGATCCGACATCGCCATTGGCGACGACCGGGATCGAGACGGCTTCCTTGACGCGCGCGATCGCGCGCCAGTCGGCCTTGCCCTGGTAGAACTGGCAGCGCGTACGGCCATGCACCGTCACCATCCTCACGCCGGCCTGTTCGGCGCGGCGCGCCAACATCGGCGCGTTGAGGGCGCTCTCGTCCCAGCCGAGACGCATCTTCACAGTAACCGGCACCTCCACGGCGCCGACAACCGCCTCGATCAGCGATAGCGCGTGGTCGAGATCGCGCATCAATGCCGAGCCGGCATAACCGCCCGTCACCTTCTTGGCCGGGCAGCCCATGTTGATGTCGATGATATCGGCGCCCTCGCCCGCGGCGATCCGCGCGCCTTCGGCCATGTGCGCAGCCTCGCGGCCGGCAAGCTGGACCATGTGTACCGGCAGACCGGAATGGCGAATGCGCAGGTCGCAGCCAGCCCTGCCCTTCGCCAGCTCACCGCTCGCCACCATCTCCGACACGACCAGTCCGGCGCCATGCCGATGCGCGCGCTGGCGGAACGGCTCGTCGGTTATCCCCGACATCGGCGCCAGGAAGACGCGATTGCGGATACTCACGCCGCCAATATCGAGCGGCAAGGCCAATTTGGTCAATTCGGGCATGCACAAAAACCAAGCATATCGGATTTCTGCACATTCTCTAGCCAGAAGCAAGACGATGTGCAACGCGCAATGACGTCACATTAAGGCGCATTTGGGAAATAGCCGGGCATCGGCTTGTCCCGCGGCCAAAGCACCGTGCGTCCTGCGGGATGCGCAAAGGACGCCCTGGAATTCATATTTGAAGCACGATCTTTTCCGAAAACCGATTACACTTTTCGGGATCGTGCGCTAAGCCAAATCGCAATGACGGACGCAAGTAAAAATCAGAGTTTGGACGACAAGGTCGCGGTGGTAATCGTCGCGGCGGGCCGCGGCGCGCGCGCCGGGCAGGCCAATGGACCGAAGCAGTATCAGCGGATCGGTGGCCGCGCCGTCATCGCCCGCACGCTGGAGACGTTCCTGGCGCATCCGAGGACCGGTCCGGTCGTCGTCGCCATCCACGCCGACGACGGCGAGCTCTTCCGCAACGCCGCCGGCGCCAGCGCCGATCGCGTCCTTGCGGTCACGGGCGGCGATTCGCGCCAGGCCTCGGTGCGGCTCGGCCTGCTGGCGCTCAGGGACAGCGCGCCAGGCCGGGTGCTCGTCCATGACGCCGTGCGTCCCTTCGTCGACGCGACCCTGATCGACCGCACGATCGACGCCATCGGCGAGCGGCAGGGCGCGCTGCCCGCTTTGCCGGTCGCCGACACGCTGAAGCGCGAATCGGCGGCCGGTATGATCGAGGAGACCGTGTCGAGGAACGGGCTGCATGCCGCGCAGACGCCGCAGGGCTTTCCGTTCTGGCCGCTTCTTGCCGCGCATGAGAAGGCCCATCATCTCGGCAAGGCCGATTTCACCGACGATGCGGCGATCGCCGAATGGGCGCACATACCGGTGAAACTTGTCCCGGGATCGCCGGACAACATCAAACTCACCTGGGCAAGGGATATTGCAATGGCCGACCAGCGGCTTTCCGGTGAACGGCCGCGCTTTCCGGATATCCGCACCGGCAACGGCTACGACGTGCACGCCTTCGAACCGGGCGATCATGTCACGCTCTGCGGCGTCGCCATCCCTCACGACAGAAAGCTGTCTGGCCATTCGGATGCCGATGTCGGCCTCCACGCCCTCACCGACGCGCTGCTCGCCACCTGCGGCGCCGGCGACATCGGCACGCACTTCCCGCCGTCGGATCCGCAGTGGAAAGGCGCCGCCTCGAAGATCTTCGTCGAACATGCGGCCAGGCTGGTGCGCGGGCGCGGCGGACGCATCGCCAATGCCGACATCACGCTGATCTGCGAGGCGCCGCGCGTCGGCCCGCACCGCGAGGCGATGACGGCTGCGCTCGCCGCTATGCTCGGCATTTCCTGCGAGCGCATCTCGATCAAGGCAACCACCAATGAGAAGCTTGGCTTCGTCGGCCGCCAGGAAGGCATAGCCGCGATCGCCACCGCCAGCGTCGTCTTTCCAGGTGAGGTCCCCGAATGAGCAACGCCGAACTCGCGAACGCCCTGCTCCTGGCCTGCCAGCAGCGCGGCATCATGCTGGCGACGGCGGAAAGCTGCACCGGCGGCCTGATCATCGCGGCGCTCACCGACATTGCCGGTTCCTCCGCCGTGGTCGACCGCGGCTTCATCACCTATTCCAACGAGTCCAAGATGGACATGCTCGGCGTTTCCGCCGCAACGCTCGACGCGCATGGCGCCGTCTCGCGCGAGACGGTGCTTGAAATGGCGGCCGGCGCGCTGGCGCATTCGCGGGCGAGCCTCTCGCTTGCCGTTACCGGCATTGCCGGCCCGAGCGGCGGTTCGGCCGACAAGCCGGTCGGCCTCGTCTGGTTCGGGCTTGCGCTGGCCGGCCAGCCCATCGTCGCCGAGCACCAACTGTTCGCGCACAAGGGGCGCGAGTTCATCCGCCACGAGACGGTGCGGCACGCGCTGGAACTGGGATTGCGGGCGCTGGACTAGACCCCTCGTTCCGGTCAGGCCGTTCTTGCGCCGTAGATCTGGTCGGCGCGTTTTTCGAAGGCTTCGGCAAACATGCGGAAGGCACGGTCGAACATCGTGCCCATCAGCGCGCCAAGAATGCGGCTCTTGAACTCGTAGTCGATGAAGAAGTGCACCTCGCAGCCGCTATCGGCCGGGTCGAAGCGCCAGATATTGCTGAGATATTTGAACGGTCCGTCGATGTATTTGACGTCGATGGCCTTCTCGTCGGGCTTCAGCAGCACCTGGGTGGTAAAGGTCTCGCGGATAGCCTTGTAACCGATGCTCATGTCGGCAAGGAGGATGGTGCGGCCGTCGCGCTCCTTGCGCGAGCGCACGCTGAGCGCTTCGCACAGCGGCAGGAATTGCGGATAGGCCTCGACGTCGGCGACCAGCGCGAACATCTCCTGCGGCGTATGGGCGACGCGGCGGGTGGCTTCGAATTTCGGCATTCGGGGATTAGCTGGTCTTTTTGAGCTGCGCTTCACGCGCCGCGCGCAGCCTGGCGAAATCCTCCCCGGCATGATGCGAGGAGCGCGTCAGCGGGCTCGACGCCATCAACAGGAAGCCCTTGGTCTTGCCGATCGTCTCGAAGGACTTGAATTCCTCGGGAGTGACGAAGCGGATGACCGGATGGTGCTTCTTCGACGGCTGCAGATACTGGCCGATGGTCATGAAGTCGACATTGGCCGAGCGCAGGTCGTCCATCAGCTGCAGGATCTCGTTCCGCTCCTCGCCTAGACCGACCATGATGCCGGACTTGGTGAAGATCGACGGGTCGAGTTCCTTGACGCGCTGCAACAGCCGGATCGAGTGGAAATAGCGGGCGCCCGGCCGCACCGTCAGGTAGTTCGACGGCACAGTCTCCAGATTGTGGTTGAAGACGTCGGGCTTCGCCGCCACGACGATCTCCAGCGCGCCGTCCTTGCGCAGGAAGTCCGGCGTCAGGATCTCGATCGTGGTCGAGGGCGCGGCGGCGCGGATGGCGCGGATGACCTCGGCGAAATGCTGCGCGCCGCCGTCGGCAAGATCGTCGCGGTCGACCGAGGTGATGACGACGTGGCTGAGGCCCATCTGCTTGACGGCATGCGCGACGCGCGCCGGCTCATCGGCATCCAGCGCGGTCGGGATGCCGGTGGCGACGTTGCAGAAGGCGCAGGCGCGGGTGCAGATCTCGCCCATGATCATGAAGGTGGCGTGCTTCTTGTCCCAGCACTCGCCGATGTTCGGGCAGCCGGCTTCCTCGCACACAGTCACCAGCTTGTGCGACTTCACGATCTCGCGTGTCTCGGCGTAGCCCTTCGAGACCGGTGCCTTGACGCGGATCCAGTCGGGCTTGCGGAGCACCTCCTGGTCCGGCTTGTGCGCCTTTTCGGGGTGCCGCACACGCGGCGCATTGGCGATCGTGTCGAGGACAGTGACCATTTCAAACCCGGTTGCTGCGCGATCGCCTGCCCGGCGCTCGCATTCCAACGTCACTTAGGACTTTTCGGCGCAAAGAAAAAGGCCACGCCGGCGCATGCCGCCACGGCCTTTTTCGCATAGCGGTATCGATGCCGGCTAACGGCGCACCAGCCGGCCAACAAAGATCAGCAGGCAGGCGCCGATGAAACCGGTGACCAGATAGGCGAACCAGCCGACGCCGAAAGACTGGAAATTGAGGGCTTGCAGGACTGCGTTCAGCACGACCGCGCCGACGATGCCCATAATGATGTTCATGAAGATGCCGGTGTTGCTCTTCATCACCATCTCGGCGAGCCAGCCCGCCAGACCGCCGATGATGATGGCTGCCAGCCAGCCCACGCCATTCACGTCCATATGCCAACTCCTCCTGTGACGGGTGAAAATGCATCCGGAAACGAACTGCCTTGCCGCCGAGTTCCCCAGGCTTTCGCATGTGAGTCTCGGGCGGCCAATTTATCATGCGTTCAACGCGCGGCCATAGGCGTCGAGCACGCTTTCCTTCATCATCTCCGACAGGGTCGGGTGCGGGAAGATGGTGTGCATCAGCTCTTCCTCGGTGGTTTCGAGGTTCATCGCCACGACGAAACCCTGGATCAGCTCGGTCACTTCGGCGCCGACCATGTGCGCGCCGAGCAACTGGCCGGTCTTCTTGTCGAAGATCGTCTTGATGAAGCCTTGGTCCTCGCCGAGCGCGATCGCCTTGCCGTTGGCGCCGAACTGGAAACGGCCGACGCGGACGTCCTTGCCTTCGGCCTTGGCCTTGGCTTCGGTCAGGCCGACCGAGGCGACCTGCGGGTTGCAATAGGTGCAGCCGGGGATCTTCTGCTTGTCGGTGGCATGAACGCCCGGGACATTGGCGATCTTCTCGATGCAGACGACGCCTTCATGCTCGGCCTTGTGGGCGAGCATGGGCGGTCCGGCGACGTCACCGATGGCGTAGATGCCGGGCACGTTGGTCTTGCCGTAACCGTCGACGACGACGCAGCCGCGGTCGGTCTTCACCCCGAGCGCCTCGAGGCCGAGGTTCTCGATATTGCCCTGCACGCCGACGGCCGAGATCATGCGATCGGCGGTGATCTTCTCGACCTTGCCGTCCTTCATCTCGACATGCGCTGTCACCGAGTTGGCGCCCTTCTCGACCTTGGTCACCTTGGCCTCAAGGATGATCTTCATGCCTTGCTTCTCGAACTGCTTCTGCGCGAACTTCGAGACCTCGGCGTCCTCGACCGGCATCACCGCCGGCAGCAGCTCGACCACCGTCACCTCGGCGCCCATGGTGCGGTAGAAGGAAGCGAACTCGATGCCGATGGCGCCCGAACCCATCACCAGCAGCGATTTCGGCATCTCCTTCGGCACCATGGCTTCGAAATAGGTCCAGATCAGCTTGCCGTCCGGCTCGATGCCGGGCAGCGCGCGCGGCCTGGCACCAGTCGCCAGGATGATGTGCTTGGCGGTGTAGGTGCCCTCGCCCTTGACGCCTTTCGGCGCCGGCGGCTGCGGCTCCATCGGCTTCTTGGCCGTCTTGGAGACGACGATCTCGCCCGGCTTCGAAAGCTTGGCCTCGCCCCAGATGACGTCAACCTTGTTCTTCTTCATCAGGAAGGCGACGCCGCCATTGAGCCTCAGCGAGACCTTGCGCGAGCGGTCGACGACCGCGGCGGTGTCGGCGCTGACCTTGCCGCCTTCGAGCTTCAGGCCGTAGTCCTTGAGGTGGTCCGAATAGTGCATGATCTCGGCCGAGCGCAGCAGCGCCTTGGTCGGGATGCAGCCCCAGTTGAGGCAGATGCCGCCGAGATGCTCGCGCTCGACGATCGCCGTCTTGAAGCCGAGCTGCGCGGAACGCACCGCCGTGACATAGCCGCCGGGGCCGGAGCCGATGATGATGACGTCGTAGGATTCAGCCACGGATTTCTCCCTGATTTCTAGAGTTCCAGCATCACGCGCACCAATGGTGCCAGCGCCTTGCCGATGTTTCGGGTGTTTTCGGCGTCGAGATGGACGCCGTCGAGCGGGGTGGTGACGGCGACGCTGCCGGCGTCGAAGAAGCCGCAGCCCGCCTCGTCGGCAAGTGCGGAATATTGCGGCGCCAGCCGCTTCGAGGCCTCGTCGCCGCCGGCGAACATTTCCTTGAATTCGGCATTGTCGGTGCGGCTGACCGCCGGCGGCGCGACGATGAGGATCTGGGGTGCGGCCCAACCGAACGGGTAGTCGTGGCCGCGCACGATGTCGATCAGGCGCTGCATACCCTGCTTGGCGGCGACCGGATTGCCGTGGATCCACGGCTTCATGTCGTTGGCGCCGAGCATGATGACGATCAGGTCAATCGGCGCATGGCTCGTCAGCATTGTCGGCAGCACGCGAGCGCCGTTGCGGTCTGCGCCGGCGAGATGATCGTCGAAGGCGGTGGTGCGGCCGTTCAGGCCTTCGGCGATGACCTCGACGCCGTCGCCCAGCGCCGCCTTGAGAACGCTCGGCCAGCGGTCTTCCAGCGCATGGCGGCCGAGGCTGGCGGCGTCATAGCCCCAGGTCAGCGAGTCGCCATAACAGAGAATTGTCTTCATGCGCTTGCCCCACCCCTGCCGAACGCTGCCGCCGAGCGCTGGAGCCGCCAGCGCACGAAAAGCCATTGCACGATGATCGCCACGACGCCGGGAAGGATCAGGCCAGCGACGATCGACAGGTCACTCGCGGTCGCCCGATTCTCGGCCGGCACGGAAAAAGTCCACCCTGCCAGCGCCAGCAGTGCGAGACCGTACACGGCGAGCAGCCACCACAAACTGCGGTCGACGGCTCGCACCGGCTCGGCGAAGAACTGCACGGCGAAGAAGACGATCGTCACGGCGATGACGACAAACACCGTCGCCGCGAACACAACTATGTACTCCTCGGTGGCACCGGTCATGACGGCGAGCTGCTGAGCCACCAGCCCGCCAGCCAGGCCGGAGAGGATGAAGGCGAAAAGGCTGGTGAAGAATTTCCGCACCGCCCTTTTCCTGTCCTAGACCAGCATGCCCATAGGGTTTTCGATCATGCGCTTGAAGGCGCCGAGCAGTTCGGCGCCGAGCGCGCCGTCGACGGCGCGGTGGTCGGTCGACAGCGTCACCGACATGACGTTGGCGATCTTGATCTCGCCATTCTTCACCA
>NZ_SRUO01000079.1 GCF_004791025.1 Mesorhizobium sp. M4B.F.Ca.ET.203.01.1.1 | reverse complement strand
ATCTCTTTCCACATAGAGGCGGCGTCAGTGCCCAGTCCGCACAGGCCGCCCACTCCGGTGATAACGACGCGCCTGTCCATTCAAGCCTCCTTCGCAAGCAAGCCGCGGACGGCGTCCACGACGTCGCCGACATTCTTGAGATTGGACCAGGCATCGGCCGTGTTCATATCGATCTTGATGCCGTAGGCCTGTTCCACATCCCAGAGGACGTCCGCCAAACCCAGCGAATCGAACCCGAGCGCGTCCAGTTCCGTGGCGATTGTTATCTCGCCGACGAATGACGCAGGCATTCCCTCACCGCTCTCCGACTCGGCGCGTTTCTTGATCAGGGCAATGACGTCCGTTGCGAATTGATCGGCCATTCTGTTTCCTGTCTTTCTTTCCCGCGTTTCGACCCGGACCCGCG
>NZ_SRUO01000078.1 GCF_004791025.1 Mesorhizobium sp. M4B.F.Ca.ET.203.01.1.1 | reverse complement strand
TCGGCATCGAGCACATCGGCGACCTGCGCGCCGACCTGGAACAGGCCCTGGCCGGCGCCTGATAGCCACGCGCTTGGTCGTCATCGCCACAGGCGATCACCACGGGCCGAGCGATGCGTTACGGTGGAACTGCCTCTCCAAGGCAGTGGCAACGTGGCGATCCAGATCCCCGCTCGATGCGGGTCGACCGGGGATCTTTTTGTTTCCGGGGTCAGATCCGTTTTCCTGCGGAAAACGGATCTGACCCCATGCCATTCCGACAGATCGCAGGAAACTGTCGAAGGCGGGATGGGTCCGGTGGCAGGGGCGTGAGCCGCATGGATGCGGCGACCGAGCTTACATGGACGTACTTGCAGCGTCCCCCTCAACCGGATCCATCCCGCGAACCCTCGGGAAACCGCCTTTTGC
>NZ_SRUO01000077.1 GCF_004791025.1 Mesorhizobium sp. M4B.F.Ca.ET.203.01.1.1 | reverse complement strand
GCCGCGCCAATGCGCTGACCGCGGGTGAAAACGCGGGTGGCACCTACATCGACATGCGCAACCTGGGCACCCAGCGCACGCTGGTGCTGGTCAACGGCAAGCGCCTGGGCATCAGCACGTCCGGCTACCAGGACATCTCCACCCTGCCGGTGTCCGCCGTGGAACGCATCGAGGTGCTGAAGGACGGCGCCTCTGCGATCTATGGCTCCGACGACATGGCCGGCGTGGTGAACATCATCACCCGCTCCAATGTCACCGGCGTGACCGCCAACGTCTACCACGGCCAGTACAGCCAGGGCGACGGCGCGCGTGACCGCTTCGACGTGGTCGCCGGCTGGAGCAACGATCGCCTGTCGCTGACCCTGTCGGCCGAGCACGCCGAAGAGAAGGGCGTGTGGGCGCGCGATCGC
>NZ_SRUO01000076.1 GCF_004791025.1 Mesorhizobium sp. M4B.F.Ca.ET.203.01.1.1 | reverse complement strand
GGCGCCGACGAGGCGTAGTAGACACGCTGTCCACGGTCGCCTTCGAACGCCTTGGGCGAGGCGAGCACGAAACTGCCGTCGGCGTTGACCTGCAGGGTCACGCCATCACCGAGGTCGGCTGGCGTGCCTGCCGGATACTGCGTCGGTGCCGCCGACTTGACACCGAAAGCGCTGATGTCGCGCTTGGCGCCATCGCCGAAGACATTGCCTTCGATGACATATTTGCCGTCCTTCTGCACCTGCGTCGAAGCGGCCGGCAGCCGGCCTGCCTCGGTCTGGCTGGAGCTGGAGAACGAATTCCACCAGCCCGAGGCGATGATCTGGTCCTTGTCGCGAAGCGACGAGACGAGGATGCCGAGTGTCGGGATGGTCCAGATGACGACGAAGACCAGCACGGCGATATGAACGCCGAA
>NZ_SRUO01000075.1 GCF_004791025.1 Mesorhizobium sp. M4B.F.Ca.ET.203.01.1.1 | reverse complement strand
GCCGGGAATGCTGGCACAGCGAGCAGAGAGCTCATCGGCGGGGCAGGCATTCAATTCTGCTGTGACGTCGGCAACTGAATCAACGAGCACATCTCGAGATATCGGCAGAACGCATTGGCAAGCTGTATCTGTCGTGGCGTCCTGCATTCCGCTTCGAACACCTGGGGTGAAGCCACGAGAATCGACAGGCATTTGGCCCGTGACGTCGCAACGTTGAAGCGATTCAGGCTGTAAAGGAACTCCATGCCTCGCGGGGCATCTGCGTGAGTTGAAGTCGCCATCGAATAAATCGCAATCGGCGCCTCCTGGCCCTGAAACTTGTCCACGGTACCGACTCTGGCGCTGGGAAGGTGCTGCTGAATTTCAAAGACCTGCGCGTTGTAAGGAGTGATGATCAGAATATCATCCGATGTGAC
>NZ_SRUO01000074.1 GCF_004791025.1 Mesorhizobium sp. M4B.F.Ca.ET.203.01.1.1 | reverse complement strand
GGGTCAAAAGCCCGAGGATGACGACGGCGCGGGGAATGGCCCGCTCCTTCTCCCCGTGTAATGGGATGGGAGAGGAAGCGTTCTGCCGATTCTCATGGAACTCGAGACCGAGAACGCAGTTCACTAGTGCGTGGAATCGCAGGGACTTCAAATTTGACGGTCGCGAGGACCCGAAAGCGAATGAACGCGGTGCCGCCGAAGGAAATGGACGTCGTCCTGCAGCAGCTCCCGCTGAGGATCGGCGCCTATGTGCCCGACGATCTGCTGGAGGATTGGTTCGCGCCGGGAACGGGCATGCGTCCCGTCAGCGCGGCAGCGCTTGCCGCCGCCGCCAGCTACGCACGACGGTTCGAATGTGAGTTCAAATACTATCCCGAGAGGATGGAAGGAGTGTTCTGGAAATGGGTTCCTGCGATC
>NZ_SRUO01000073.1 GCF_004791025.1 Mesorhizobium sp. M4B.F.Ca.ET.203.01.1.1 | reverse complement strand
CTGGCCCAGCAGACCGTGCGCCAGTTCGGCCGCAACCTGCCGAAGGACACGAAGAAGAAGGGCCGCTGAGCCCCCCGCCCGTCCGCAACGACGGGTTGCCTGGATCAACCGCCGAGCGCGCGACGCCGGCGGTTGTCCTTTGGATCGGCCAGCAGCGGGCGCAGCAGTTCGATGCGGTCGCCATCCAGCAGCACCTGCTGCGGACGCGCCAGGACGCCGTGCACGGCAGTGGCCGGACAATCGGCACTGCCTTCCAGCGCCGCAGCGGCAATGGCGTCGGCCACGGTGGCACCCTCCTCCAGTTTCAGTCGGCGCGACAGCACCCGCTGTGGCCAGGCCAGTACCACCTCGACCTCGATCATCGCTCAGGCCTCGTCGGCGACGCGGATGAAGTCGTTGACCATGCGGTCGGCCAGGGTCTG
>NZ_SRUO01000072.1 GCF_004791025.1 Mesorhizobium sp. M4B.F.Ca.ET.203.01.1.1 | reverse complement strand
GCAGGAAGTGGTTTTCCAGTGCCGCGATCGATTCCAGCGTGCGTTCCTGGGTGGCGCCGACCGGCGCCTGCACCAGCGCCATCAGCACGCCCTGGTCTTCGTTGGGCAGGAACGAGCTGGGCAGGCGCACGAACAGCACGCCCATCAGCACGAACAGCGCCGCCACGATTCCCATGAAGCGCCAGGGACGGTGGATGATGCCGCGCACGCCGCGCTGGTAGCGTTCGCTGGTGCGGTCGAAGCCGCGGTTGAAGCCATTGAAGAAGCGACCGGCCAGGCCACGGTGGGCGACGTGGTGCTCGCCCTTCTTCAGCGGCTTGAGCAGGGTCGCACACAGCGCTGGGGTCAGCACGATCGCGACCAGCACCGACAGCGCCATCGCCGAGACGATCGTGGCCGAGAACTGGCGGTAGATCACGCCGGT
>NZ_SRUO01000071.1 GCF_004791025.1 Mesorhizobium sp. M4B.F.Ca.ET.203.01.1.1 | reverse complement strand
CCAGACCCGACGTCCCACACGCTCGATCGCATTCACGACCGGATCATCCAGGCGGCGCCGGCCGGCGTATGGTCGCGCGCCGACTTTCTCGACATCGGCACACCGAATGCCGTTGAGAAGGCGCTGCAACGGCTCACCCTGCGGGGCGACATTCGCCGGCCCCATCGCGGACTCTATGACAAGCCCAGCGTCAGCAAGCTCACCGGCAAGATGGTGTTTCCGCCCCGGTCCTCGTTCGTCGACGCCATTGCCATCGACTCGCTGTTCAACCATTCCAATCCACTTCGACTGCTGTCACTTCGCTCACAGATCGCGCGGCGGCAGGATGGCAATCTGAAGTACGCTGACCGCCAGCTTCACCATGCATTGTTCAACGGCGACGACGCCCCCTTCTTTCCGAAGCTTCCCACCCGGCGAAGCGTATGC
>NZ_SRUO01000070.1 GCF_004791025.1 Mesorhizobium sp. M4B.F.Ca.ET.203.01.1.1 | reverse complement strand
CGCCGGCTGGCGCGCCGGTTGAAATGCATCGACTTCAGGACCGGCGGCGCGGTGAGCGCGATGTTGCCTTCCTCGGCCAGTTCGCGCGCCAGCGCTTGAAGAAGCGTCTCGCCAACCTCGACGCCGCCGCATCCCGGAGTACCTGACGCATGAGCGAGATCACTGGTTTCACCGCCGACAGCGGCGCAGCACTGCCGCTGTACGTGCTGGACCGCGAACAGTTCGCGGCCTGGAAGGACGGCCAACCGGCCGCCACCCAGGCCTGGCTGGCGTCGCAGGGCTTCAGCGCCGGCGCGCACAGCGTGGCGTTGCTGCCGGGCGCCGATGGCCTGGCCGGCGCCGTGATCGGCGTCGGCGACCGCGCCGATGCCTACAGCTATGCGCACGCCCCGCACGCACTGCCCGAAGGCAGCGTGTGGCAGCTGGCCAAC
>NZ_SRUO01000006.1 GCF_004791025.1 Mesorhizobium sp. M4B.F.Ca.ET.203.01.1.1 | reverse complement strand
TTTCCAACTCACGCCTGAGCGCGGCGAGCAGGCGCTTGATGCTCTTTTGCGCCTGTCTTGCGTTGACCGTGCGGGCGCGGTTCTCTTCGGCCACGATCATCTGCACGATCTGACGCCGGCGCGTGACTGCAATAGCAGAGTCGGCAAGGGACAAGTTACAAGGATGCCGGCAGGCAGGTGAGGGGCAGCGCCAACGCTGAGTAGGGAAAGGGGCGAGGCGCCGGTCCTTACTTCCGGACGAGCCAGCTGTCGAAGTCAGCGCCGCCCCTCATCCGCCCTTCGGGCACCTTCTCCCCATAAAGTGACGGGGAGAAGGGAGAGCGCTGCCGCCAATTGACTCTTTTACCAAACCGCGTAAAAGCCCGCTTCGAACGGGATTGTCTTCGATGCGCGGCCTTCTGACGGCTCTTCTTGCCTTCGATGCCCCCAGCCACGATGCTCAGCATCGGGCCGGGCGCCTCGGCGCGCCTGCTCGTTCCAGCAAAACTACGGCCAAAACCACCACCAAAACGGTGTGATTCCCTTGGCCTAACCACCCTCTCCCGGGTTCGGCCCGGGGGACGGAACCCGCATGAGGCCGGCGGGTTTTCTCCAACAACCAAGCGGAGAGGGACAGGAGATCTTTATGAGTTTCAAGGTTGCGGTAGTCGGCGCCACGGGCAATGTAGGCCGCGAAATGCTCAACATTCTGGACGAGCGCGGCTTTCCGGTAAGCGAAGTCGTGGCGCTGGCCTCGCGGCGCAGCCAGGGCACCGAAGTGTCCTTCGGCGACCGCACGCTGAAGGTCAAGGCGCTCGACACCTACGACTTTTCCGACACCGACCTCTGCATCATGTCGGCCGGCGGCAACGTCTCCAAGGAATGGTCGCCGAAGATCGGCAAGCAGGGCTGCGTCGTCATCGATAATTCGTCTGCCTTCCGCTACGACCCGGAGGTGCCGCTGATCGTGCCGGAAGTGAACCCGGACGCGGTCGAGCAGTTCTCGCGCAAGAACATCATCGCCAATCCGAACTGCTCGACGGCGCAGCTGGTGGTGGCGATGAAGCCGCTGCATGACGCGGCGACCATCAAGCGCATCGTCGTGGCCACCTACCAGTCGGTGTCCGGCGCCGGCAAGGAAGGCATGGACGAGCTGTTCACGCAGACCCGGGCGGTCTTCGTCGCCGACCAGGTCGACGTCAAGAAGTTCACCAAGCGCATCGCCTTCAACGTCATTCCGCATATCGACGTCTTCCTCGACGACGGCTTCACCAAGGAAGAGTGGAAGATGGTGGCCGAGACCAAGAAGATGCTCGACCCCAAGATCAAGCTGACGGCGACCTGCGTGCGCGTGCCGGTGTTCATCGGCCATTCGGAAGCGGTCAACATCGAGTTCGAGAAGCCGATCACGGCGGACGAGGCGCGCGAGATCCTGCGCGAGGCGCCGGGCTGCCAGGTCTTGGACAAGCGCGAGAATGGTGGCTACATCACGCCGCTGGAATCGGCCGGCGAGGACGCCACCTTCATCTCGCGCATCCGCGAGGATTCGACCATCGACAACGGCCTGTCGATGTGGATCGTCTCCGACAATCTGCGCAAGGGCGCGGCGCTCAACGCCGTGCAGATCGCCGAGCTTTTGGTCGAGCGCGGCCTGATCCAGCCGAAGAAGAAGGCGGCCTAATCTCGCTCACGGGCCGCACCGCCGCTGCCGCGGCGGGCCCTCCGCGGGGGCGCCGGACGACCGGCGGCCCGCGGTCGCGGGCTCGGCCTGCGGCCGGTTGGTTTTCGCTCACGGGCCGCACCGCCGCTGACGCGGCGGGCCCTCCGCGGGGGCGCCGGACGACCGGCGGCCCGCAGTCGCGGGCTCGGCCTTCGGCCGGGTAGCTTCCTTCTCCCCGTTCACGGGGAGAAGGTCCCGGCAGGGGGATGAGGGGCGGCACCGGCATCTCAAGCAGGCGGCGGAGAGCCGGCGTCACAACCGATTTTGCTCCGCCAATTCCATCAACAGCACCATCGCCTCCTCCGCCCGATCCGCCGGGACGAACAGATGGTCGTGGTAAAAGGCCGAGACCGGATTGACGCCCATGCCGGCGGCGGCCAGGCGCGTGGTGATGGCGGCGAGGAAGCCGACGGCTTCCAGCGAAGAGTGGATGTTCAGCGTGATCATCCGGCAGCGGAAGATGCCGTCGATGCCGGCCGCTCTCGCCTGGTCCTCCTTCGCGATCAGCGTAAGGCCTTCCTGCTCGCGAAAGCTCATGACCGGAACGAGGCCATCCGGCATGGCCGCGCCCGGCGCCAGCGTCGCGAAGACGTGGACATCGGGAAGCAGGTGCGGTGTCATCGACGCCAACAATTTTTGCAGATCGGTTTCGCCGGTCATCTTTCCTCCCTCGGGCGGCGCGCGGTCGCCAGTCTCGCGGGCTCGCCCTCGTCATTAGACCGGCCGGATGAGCACCGGTAGCGCCAACCCGGGCGACACGGAAATGTCGCTGGCGGCCGAGCTTGCTTTGCCGGTGCATAGCACAATAGGGCCTCGGGATCGCAACCGGTCCGTCTGGGGGTTTTGATGATCGTCCGCCCGCGTCCGCGCTTCCTGCATCTGTTCTTCATCATGCGCGGCTCGGTAGTGCCGCGCATCCTGCCGCAGATCTTCGGCTTTGCCGCCTATGGCGCGCTTGTGCTGCTGGTCGTAAAAGCCCTCAAGCTCGACTTCGGCAATGCCGGCACGGCACCCTTCGCGCTGCTCGGCGTGGCGCTGTCGATCTATCTCGGCTTCCGCAACAACGCCGCCTACGACCGCTGGTGGGAGGCGCGCAAGCTGTGGGGCCAGCTCGTCTTCGACATCCGCAACCTGGCGCGCGCCTCGACCGGCCTGATCGATGACCGGGCCGAGCTGCGCGGCCTGTTGATGGAGGCGATCGCGTTCTGCCATTTCCTGCGCGGGTCGCTCAGGCGGGTGGACGCCGCGCCGGACGCGCGCGGCTTCATCGGTGATGAGGTCGAAGCCGTGGCCAAGGCCGTCAATGCCCCCGACGCCATGCTGCGCCGCATGGGCGCGCGCGTTGCCGGGCTGCGCAAGTCCGGCGCCATCGATACGATCGGCTACCGCATCCTCGACGAGCGCCTGTCGGAGATCGCCGCGGCGCAGGCCGGCTGCGAGCGCATCGCCGGAACGCCGTTGCCCTTCGCCTACACGCTGCTCCTGCAGCGCACCGCCTACGTCTTCTGCCTGCTGCTGCCGTTCGGGCTGGCCGCGCCCGCCGGCTGGGCGACGCCGTTGTTCACGGCGCTCATCGCCTATACCTTCTTCGGCCTCGACGCGCTGTCGGAGGAGCTCGAGGATCCCTTCGGCACCCAGCCCAACGACCTTGCGCTCGATGGCCTTTGCCGCGTCTGCGAAATCTCGGTGTTCGAGGCGCTCGGCGAGCCGGCGCCGAAGATGATCCCGGCCGAACGGTTCTACTTCTCCTGAGGCCACCAGGAGCCTTGCCGTCCGGTTTGCGATCCGGATGGGGCGCTGCCCGCATTCCCCCTCGATACCGCGCCGCTTGACTCGGCCGGCGGCCTCTCGTATAGAACCAAAAGGTTATATAACCATCTGGTTCAATAAATATGACGACCGATAGCCTCAGCCTGACCCTCGCGGCCCTTGCCGATCCGACCCGACGCGCCATCCTGGCGCGGCTGGCGCTCGGCGAGGCCTCGGTTACGCAGCTGGCCGAGCCGTTTGCCATGAGCTTTCCGGCGGTGTCGAAGCACCTCAAGGTGCTCGAGCGCGCCGGTCTGGTCGCGCGCGGCCGCGACGCCCAGTTTCGGCCGCGCCGCTTGCAGCCGGAACCATTGCGCGAGATCGACGAGTGGCTGGAGTCCTATCGCGCGCTGTGGGACGCCCGCTTCGACCGGCTGGAGACCTATCTGCAGGGTCTGCAGGCCGGTGAGCCCGGCGGAGGTCGAAATTGAAGCCGGCTAACCAGTTTGCGACCGACGCGCGGCAGCACAATCCAGAGAGGGAAACGTGACGGATCAGAGCATCGACACACCATCCGATGACCCGGTGATCATCATCACCCGGACCTTCGATGCGCCTCGCGCGCTGATGTTCAAGCTGTTCACCGATCCATACCATCTGGTGCGGTTCTGGGGACCGGAAGGCTCGACCTATCCGGTCTGCGAGATGGATGTGCGGCCGGGCGGGCAATTCCGCCTGACCATGCGCTTTGCCGACGGCAGCGAGTATCCGACCAACAGCGTCTATCTGGAAATCGCTCCGCCAGAGCGGATCGTCTATCGCGACGCGCCACTCGACCGCCGCCAGTGGCAGGACACCCTGCCGCCGCCCAACATGGTGACGACCATCCTGTTCGAGGATGCCGGCGGCAAGACGCGGATCGTCGCCAGCATCCGCGCCAATTCGATCGCTGCCCGCGACATGGCGGTGAAGATGGGCTTCGGCCAGATGGTCATGGCGAGCTACGCGCGGCTGGAAGCCTATCTCAAGACACTCTGAACGAGGGTGTGATCACGCGCGCCCGCGCGCCGTTTGCGAAAAAGATACCGGGACGTGTCGGACCGTCGACCTGTCCGGCGTCCTTGGTTCGAGCCCTGGCAAAGATGGCCAGCGCCCAGGATCCCAGGAGGGAACGTCAATGAGCATTACGCAAACCGCGCCCGTCTTGTCGGGCGCCCAGTGGACCGGCCGCGCGCTCAGCGCCATCATCGTGCTGTTCATGATCTTCGACGGCGTCATCAAGCTGCCGCCCATGGATATCGTCACCCAGACCATGACGCAGCTCGGCTGGCCAGCCGATCCCAATTCCGCGCGCCTGCTCGGCGTCATCGGGCTGGTCTCGACCGCGCTCTATGCGCTGCCGCGCACTTCGGTGCTCGGGGCCATCCTGCTCACCGCCTATATGGGTGGCGCCATCGCCACCCATGTGCGCATCGGCAGCCCACTGTTCTCGCACATACTGTTCGGCGTCTATCTCGGCATCATCCTGTGGGGCGGTCTGTTCCTGCGCGACCCGAGGGTGCGCGCCCTGCTTTCGTTCACCCGCTAAGCCATTGGAAGGATAGGCACAATGCTTACAGCCGTCGTCATCATCCTGGTCATAATCGCCGCCGTGCTCATCTATGCCGCGACCCGGCCGAACGATTTCGTCGTCAGCCGCTCGGCCAGCATCGCGGCGCCGTCGGAAGCGATCTTTCCACTGATCAACGACTTCAGGCGCTGGCCCGAATGGTCGCCTTACGAAAAACTCGACCCGGACATGAAGCGCACGCTGTCCGGCGCCGAAAGCGGCAAGGGCGCCGCCTATGCCTGGGAAGGCAACGGCAAGGCAGGCGTCGGGCGGATGGAGATCACCAGCTCGGTTCCGTCGTCGCTGGTGGCGCTGAAGCTCGATTTCGAGAAGCCGTTTCGGGCCAGCAACATAGTCGACTTCACCCTGACGCCGTCCGGCGAAACCACGACGGTCACCTGGGCGATGCGCGGCGGCCGGCCGTTCGTCGCCAAGCTGATGGGCCTGTTCATGAATTTCGACACGCTGATCGGCAAGGATTTCGAGACCGGGCTCGGCAATCTGAAGCGCGTGACCGAACGGTGAAACGATAATAATTTCAATGGCATCCAGGTGAGGTGAGGAGCCCTGCGCCGGCGCTGGCATCGGCAATCTTCGATGTCCTCGGGATCAAATTAGCCGTCCGAGAGTTAACGGGATGGCGGCGAGGACGGCGTGTGAGAGGAACGACAATGAAGAAAGCGATGATCATCCTGGCGTTGGCGACGGCACTCGGTGCCTGCTCGCAGACGGAAAAGGGTGCCGCAGTCGGCGGCCTGGGCGGCGCGGCCGTAGGTGCCGCCGTGGCAAATGACCCGGTGGAAGGCGCTGTGGTCGGTGGTGCTGTCGGCGCCGTCGCGGGCGCGCTGATCGGTCGTGCCAGCGAACCGGACCGCTGCCGCTACCGCGATCGCTACGGGCGCGTCTACATCGCCCGTTGCCCGCAAGGCTACTGATCCCTCCCGGGACGCCTGAAACAAGAACGGCGGGCAAAGCCCGCCGTTTTCGTTAACCGATTCGGGCCGGATTACTCGGCCGTGGCGGCTTCCGCCTCGGCCGGCGCGGCGGCTGCCGCCGCGACAGCGGCGGCGGCATCTTCCTGCGCCTTCTTCAGCAGGGCGGCGCGCTCCTGCGCCTTCTTGCCTGGCTCGGCCTTCTGCGGGTTCGAGCGGGCGGGGCGCTTGGCGAGGCCGGCCTCGTCGAGGAAGCGCAGAACGCGGTCGGTGGGCTGGGCGCCGTGCGAGAGCCAGTGCTTGACGCGCTCGGCGTCAACCTTGACGCGCTCGCCGTCCTTCGGCAGCAGCGGGTTCCACGAGCCGAGCGACTCGATGAAACGGCCGTCGCGCGGCGAACGCGCGTCGGCGACGACGACGTGGTAGTAAGGACGCTTCTTCGAGCCCGCGCGGGCCAGTCTGATCTTCAGTGCCATTGTTTTCTCCTAAAAAGCTCTGATTTCGTTTGATGGTCTGGGTTGGGTTTCAACCGGTTTTCGTCACGCCGTTGGATGCGGCGATCTGTTCGTGATGACGGATCACTTCGCGGACGACGAAGTTGAGGAATTTTTCCGCGAAATCGGGATCGAGATGCGCATCCTTCGCCAGTTGGCGAAGGCGGGCGATCTGCTGCTGCTCGCGCGCCGGATCGGCCGGCGGCAGGCCATGCTCGGCCTTCAGCACGCCCACCGCCTTGGTGCAGCGGAAGCGCTCGGCCAGCATGTGGATGAGGGCCGCGTCGATATTGTCGATCGATGCGCGGTAGCCGGCCAGGATGTTGCGAGCGTCGGCCATGTCCTTGTCTTCGTTCATGGTGCCCTCACTTCTTCTTGCCAAGGCCCGGCAGGCCGCCGCCACCGAGGCCAGGAAGGCCGGGCAGCTTCATGCCGCCGGGAAGACCAGGCAGGCCGCCGCCGGGAAGACCGCCGGGCAAGCCGCCCGGTAGGCCCTTGCCGAGACCGGCCGCCTGCGCCTGCTTCTGCAGGGCTTCGAGCTGCTTGGGGTCCATCTTGGAGAGGTCAGGCATACCGCCGCCCATTAGGCCTCCGGGGCCGCCCGGCATCATGCCGCCAAGGCCCATCTTCGAGGCGAGGCCGCCCATCATGCCGCGCATCAGGCCACCGCCTTTGCCCTTGCCGCCCATCGCCTTCATCATGTCGGCCATGCCGCGATGCATCTTCAACAGCTTGTTGATCTCGGCCGCGTCGGTGCCGGAGCCGGCGGCGATGCGCTTCTTGCGCGAGTGCTTGAGGATGTCTGGATTGGCGCGCTCGGCCTTGGTCATCGAGGAGATGATGGCAAGCTGACGGCCGAACATCCTGTCGTCGAGGCCGGCCGCGGCCATCTGGTCCTTCATCTTGCCCATGCCGGGCATCATGCCCATGATGCCGCCCATGCCGCCCATTTTCGACATCTGCTGAAGCTGCTGGGCGAGGTCGTTGAGGTCGAACTTGCCCGACTGCATCTTCCTGGCCATCGCCGCCGCCTGCTCGGCGTCGATGTTCTCGGCGGCCTTCTCGACCAGGCTGACGATGTCGCCCATGCCGAGGATGCGGTCGGCGATGCGCTTGGGGTGGAATTCCTCCAACCCGTCCATCTTTTCGCCGGTGCCGATCAGCTTGATCGGCTTGCCGGTGACTGCGCGCATCGAGAGCGCCGCGCCGCCGCGGCCGTCGCCGTCCATGCGGGTCAGCACCAGGCCGGTGATGCCGACGCGCTCGTCGAAGCTTTTCGCCAGGTTGACGGCGTCCTGACCGGTCAGCGAATCGGCGACCAACAGGATCTCGTGCGGCGACGACACCTTCTTGATGTCGGCCATCTCGACCATCAGCGGCTCGTCGATATGGGTGCGGCCGGCGGTGTCGAGGATGACGACGTCGTGGCCGCCGAGCTTGGCGGCCTGCACGGCGCGCCGGGCGATGTCGACCGGGCTCTGGCCGGCGATGATCGGCAGCGTGGCGACCTTGGTCTGCTCGCCGAGCTGGCGCAACTGCTCCTGCGCGGCAGGGCGCCGCGTGTCGAGCGAAGCCATCAGGACCTTCTTGTTCTGGCGCTCGGTCAGGCGCTTGGCGATCTTGGCCGAGGTCGTCGTCTTGCCGGAGCCCTGCAAGCCGACCATCATGACGACGACGGGCGCCGGCGCGTTGAGATCGACGGCTACGCCTTCGGCGCCCAGCATCTCGACCAACTCGTCATGGACGATCTTGACGACCATCTGGCCGGGCTTGATCGACTTCAGCACCGCGGCGCCAACGGCCTTCTCACGCACCCTGTCGGTGAAGGAACGCACCACTTCCAGCGCCACGTCGGCCTCGAGCAACGCGCGGCGCACCTCGCGCAACGCCGCCGAGACATCCGCTTCGGACAGCGCGCCGCGGCCCGTCAGGCCATTCAGGATGGAGCCAAGACGCTCCTGAAGGGATTCAAACATCTGCGGTCCTTGATCTCGGTGGGTTCGACCGAGAGGTAGTGCGTTCGCGCCGGGTCGCCAAGCAAAGCCCAAAGCCAAAAAGCACCCGGGGGCGCATTGCGCTGCCGGGTGTTGGCCTCCAGGATCTCTTTACAGCTTCTGCCTCAAAGAGGTTTCGGCGTCCTGGTCGGCTTCGCGAGGGAAACTCGTCGCGGAATTCGTGCTGCTCTAGACAGGAAATCGCCCGCTGAGTCAAGGCTGAGGCCGGTTCAACGGCCAAAACGTCGCGCGCGGCACGTTCTCAGGGCAGGCTTTCGCCGTCGAGGATGCGCGCATAGAGGTCGAGATAGCCCTTTGCTGTCCTCGACATGGGAAACCGGTCTGCGGCGGACTCGCGGCACCGTTGGGGTGAAAGCGCGGCGATATTGACGAAAGCCTGCGCGAACTCGGCATCCGTGTCGAAAAGGCGCCCGGTGTCGGCGTCGACGATCTCAGGCAGGGCGCCGCGCGATGTCGTCAGCACCGGCGTTCCGCACAGCATCGCCTCGACAGGCGCCATGCCGAACGGCTCTTCCCAGGCGATCGGATTGAGGAAGGCTTTTGCCTCGCCTAGCAGGCGCAGTTTCTCGTCGCCGCCGACGATGCCGTGAAAGCGATAGCGGCCGCCAAGGCTCTTGAAGAAGACGCCCTGGCGCCGCACCTGGCTGCGCGTCAGCAGGCGCCAGCGCGAGCCGCCGGCAATGTCGAGCGCGAAATCGAATGCCTTGGCAAGGTCGACGGCGCGGTTGAGGTTCTTGCCGGCGCGGGCGATGCCGGCGAGGAACAGTAGGCGGTCGCTCTTTGTCGCCGCGAGCCGGTACTCGTCGACCGGAAAGCCGTTATGGACGAAGGTCTCGCGGCCGTGGTTGCGGGCGTGGCTGGCGCTGACGAAGCTCCAGTTCGGGTGCAACCTCGGGGACTGCGGCGAAAAACCGTGCTCGGTGTTGAGGGTCGCAAAGGGCACCTCGATATACCGGCCGTTGAAATGGACGATGTCGGTATCCTGGGGGATGGCAGCGCGGCACTCGGCCCGCGACGCCGCCGGCCGCACCTCGCAAAGCGGATGGCTGGAGCCGGGCGCGGCGATGAGGACCACCCTGTGCCCGAGCCGCGCCAGTTCCGTCGCCAGCCAGTCGACCTGGCGTTCCGTGCCACCATAGCCTTTGCAGGGGATCGCCCCTTCCACCACCAGCGTGACGCGCATCAGGCCGGCCTGACCCTTAGCGGCGAGCGCGGGTGCAGCAGAAGCACTGCCGTCAGCAGGCTGCTGACGATGCCGATCGCCGCGATGAGGACCGCATCGATCCCGGTCCAACCGGGACCCTCCAGCGGCCTGGCGTTGAACAGGGCGAAGGAATTGTAGCTTTCCTGATGCGAGATCAGCAGGAAGCCGGTCAGATTGTTGCCGAGATGGGCGCCGAATGCCACGCCCAGATTGCCGGTGGCGTAGACCAGAAGCGTCAGCACCAGCGCGAAGCTGGCGATCGAGACCAGCACGCAGGCATTGATGGCGAGCGTCGAGCTCGCGCTCCAGTGCAGCGCGCTGAACAGCAGCAGCGGCAGCCCTGCCCAGATCAGCGGGTTGCTGAACCGGTTGGCGAGGCCGCGCAGGAGATAGCCGCGAAACAGCGCCTCCTCGGACGAGGTCTGCAGCAATGCGAGCAGCACAATCGGGACCAGGAAAAGCAGCCAGGTCGACGGGCCGATCGCGCCGCGCGCGATCTCGGGCTGCAACCAGTAAAGCAGGATTTCGGAGAGTAGCGAGGTGATCAGCACCGCGATCAGGCCCTTGAGGAAGCCCGGCCAGGAAACGCGGCTGCTGTCCCCGATCAGCGCCGCCAGCGGCTCGCGATGCACGAAGCGCATGGCAAACCAGAGGCCGATCCAGATGCCGGCGAAGGAGACCAGGGCGGTGAGGATGCCCTCGGGCGAAGCCAGGAAGTCCTGGACCGGGCCACCGGCTGCCGGGCCGGCGCCGGTCGAAACCCGCCAGACGACAAAGGCATAGGTGCCGCCGAGCAGCACCGCCAGGGTCGTCGCCATCCAGAACAGCACGACGATGGCGGTTCCAAACAGGAGGCGGAGCGGGGTTGTCCTGGCGTTCGGCGAGCGCCGGTAGCGCTCGAACGCGGCTTTGTCGATGATCACGCGGTTTCCCTCAGCCGAACGCAAGCGCCGAACGCGTCCGGGTCCGCCTGATCTATGGGATCGGCGCTTTGCGCGCAATCATCCTCGCCACGGTTTGGGCTCGTGGTTTCGCATCTGTGAAGAGGGGCAAGCGGCCGCCGTCATGCGGCCGCTTGCTGTCGGCATTTGTCAGCGCATGACGTAGACGATGCGCCGCGTGCCGGGATCGACCAGCGCCGGCTGGTTGTTCACATAGACATAGCGGTAGTCGTAATCGGGGATTTCGCGCAGCTCGACGCTGTCGGGCAGGGTCGCGCCGGTCACCACCTCGCCGTCGAGATAGACCGGATCGAGCCGGTGCGTGCTGACATAGGTGCCGACTTCGGCCGGCGGCCGCGCGATCGGATCGAGTGGCTCGTCGCCCGACACGATGGCGCCGGTATAGCTGTCCGAGTAGAGTTCGTCGGTCGGCGCCTCGACGACGGCAATGCCGGCATCCGCCGGGCGCCGTGTCAGCACGACCGCGTTGCCGCCGAAATCGGCCGTCACATAGTCGGAATAGACCCAGCCCTGGCCGTTGGCCTCGGCGATGGTGCACCATTTGCTGTTGGCGATACAGCCCTGGAGCGTCGCCGACTGGCCGGCGGCCAGCACGCCGATGACCGGATATTGCGGGCCGGGACCGGCGCGCACATTAAGGTCTGTGACGGCCGAAACCGCGGTCTCGGCCAGGGCCGCACCCGACATGGCGACGAGCGCTCCAGCGATGGCGGGAAACAGTAAGGTTTTCATGGATTTCACTCCGTTTTCATGCTCCCTCGCGGACGAAAACGAAGCCGAGCCTTATGCGTTCCGGCTAAAATGCTTCTGCCGGCTCACGAATTGTTCCGTTTTCTTGCGGCAGGCCGGCCAGCAGTGCATGGACGAAGCCGAGCTTATGCGCCGTCACGCCCGAGATGACGAAGGGGTAGAGGTCGGGCAGGCCCATGCAGCGGTTGATCGAGTTGGATGCTTCCGACAGCACCAGCCAGCGGTCAAGGATCCTTTCGAAAGGCTCGGGTTCGTTCCTTGGCTCGGCGGGCGCCGCCAGCAGCTCGCCGCCGGTGTCGCCGCGCGGCAGGGCGTCGGCATCGACCGTCTCCAGCCGGCCGAGCGGAAAGTTCAGCGCATGCACCATCTCCAGCGTGTCGGTGATGTGCAGATAGTGCGCGAAGGTCTCGGCCCAATCCTCCCATGGATGCGACGTTGCATAGGCCGAGATGTGAGCCTGCTGCCAGTCCGGCGCCGCGCCATTGGCATAGTAGGCCGTCAGCGCCTGTTCGTAGCCGGCGCGCTCGTCGCCGAACAGGGCGCGGAAAGCGGCAAGCCTTTGCGGGTCGTCACGGATCAGCCGGTCCCAATAATAATGGCCGAGCTCGTGGCGGAAATGGCCGAGCAGCGTGCGATAGTTCTCGCCCATCGCGACACGCCGGCGCTCGCGTTCGGCCGAATCCGCCTCGGCGACGTTGAGCGTGATCAGGCCATTGTCGTGGCCGGTGAGGATGCGCTCGCCGCCGGGGCCGCCGCCGATCGGATCGGCAAGGAAATCGAAGGCAAGGCCGGCCTCGTCGCCGGGGCACTGCTTGGGCGCGACCGGCAGGCCGAAGGCGAGCAGCGAATAGATGGCGCGTTTCTTGGCAGCCTCGACGCGGATCCACCGCCGGCGGTTGCCGTCGACGGACAGGTTCGGAATGAGCTGGTTCAACGAGCAGGCGCGGCAAAAGGCCTGGCCTGGCTCCGTCCGCCAGTTGCAGGCGCATTCGTCGGCATTGGTGCAGTGGTAGGCGCCATCAACGTCCGACAGCGTGAAACGCGACAGCTGCGGATCGTAAAGCACGAGGCTGGCGCAGTTCAGGCACTGGGCGTTCTCGAAATAGAGGCGGTGGCCGCAATGCGGGCAGTCGAACAGCTTCATCTTGCACTCAAACCCATCAGCGCCAGCATATAGGGCGGGATCGCGCCCCACCCAAACGCCCGGTCGCGACCAGGCGTTCCAGCGCTATTTGGCCGCAAGCACGGCCGCCACCTGCCGCGCCACGCTCTCGCCCGACAGCCGGGCGCCGCCGCAGGTCTGGATCAGCGGTCCCGCCAGATGCTCGCCGGCGAAGAAGATCTTGTCCGCCACCGGCTGCATCAGCGTGGCGCGCGCCTCCGACCGCCCGGGCCGCGCCGCGGCATAGGCACCGCGCACGTAACGCTCGCCGCCCCAGTTGGTCATCATGGCGCGCCCGACATGCTTGCGGGTGTCGGCGCCGAAAATGTCGCACAGCCGGTCGACGACGAAGTCGATGCCCGCCGCCTCGCCGGCCGCCGACATCTCCCAGGCGAAGTCGCCGCCGACGAAGCCGACCATCAGATCGAGGTCGAAGGGAAAGCAGAGGAAATAGATATCGTGCCTGGCCAGCCGCTCGATCAGCAGGTCGTCAAAGGGCTGCAGGCCAAGCCTGGTTGCGCTCACCTCGACCGGCAGTTTGGTCAGCATGCCCATCGGCAGATCGAAGAAGGCGGAAAAATGCGCGTCGGGAAGGGCCGGCGAGAAGGCGATCTCCTCGAAGGCGAGCACCGCCGGCGAGGCGGTGACGATGACCGCCCTGGCGCGAACGGTGCCGCGATCGGTGACGCAGGCGACATCCGGTCCGTTCCAGAAGATCCGGCGCACCGGGGTCGACAGCTCGACCGGCACATCGGCACCGAAACGGGCGACCAGCGCGCCGAACCCTTCCTTGCTGAAATAATTCGGGTCGAGGTCGGCGGCGGCCTGGAAATCGCGGATCGAGATCTCGTCCTCGTCGGCGCCGAAATCCATCGGACCGGCAAAGGTGGCTGCGGCGCGCGGCGCCTGGCCCCTGGCGAGCAGCGCCGAAAGCCGGTCGTCGTCGCCTTCCTCGACCTTATGCGTGGCGAGCAGCTCGAACAGCCGCGCGTCGGCGGCCTTCATCTCGGCCTCTTCCGCCTCGCTCGCCTTGCGCTGGGGGTAATAGAGATGGTCGACGTTCATATCGTGATGGTGCAGCGTCCAGCCGGCGGCCTGCGCCTCGGGAAAATAGGGATTGCGGTCCGCGGCATGCAGCCAGGCGCAGCCAATGTCGAAGGGGGCGCCGAAATGCCGGTCGCTGGTCCAGGCGCGGCCGCCGATGCGGTCCATCGCTTCCAATAGCTTGAAGGAGACGCCAGCGGCGCGCAGGGTTTTCGCGGCTGAGAGCCCGGCCGAGCCGGCGCCGATGATCACAACATCAACATCATCCATATGTATCGAGCCCCTCCGCCACAATAAATACTTGATCGTAGGCAAATTCCGCTTCATTCGCCAGCATCGAGCAACCAGTGCAGCCGCGGGGGCGGTGACAACCGGGCGTTTCACTGGCAAATTCGCAACCGGGACGTGATTCAGGCAATCAGGAGAGAACGAGATGGCATTTCTTGCCAAGGGAAAGATTTTTGCGGCCGCGGTGATGGCAGTGCTTGCGCTGGCGACGGGCGCGCAGGCGGCTGGCAGCTGTGGCAAGAACAGCGCCGGCTTCGACGCCTGGAAGCAGGACTTTGCCGCACAGGCCCAGGCCGAAGGTGTCGGCTCGAGGGGTCTGGCCGCTCTGGCAGGCGCGACCTACGCGACAAGGACCATCTCCGCCGACCGCGCCATCCACAAGGCGTTCAGCGGCTCGGTGGAAGATTTCATGAAGCGCCGCGGCGGGGCCGCGATCATTTCAAAGGGCCGTTCGCTGAAGAAGTCGAACGCGGCGCTGTTCGACAAGATCGAATCGACCTACGGCGTGCCGCCCGGCGTGCTGCTCGCCATCTGGGGCATGGAGACCGGCTTCGGCGCCTCCATGGGCAACCAGAACACGGTGTCCGCCATTTTGACGCTTACCTATGACTGCCGCCGCCCGGACTATTTCTACCCGCATGCCATTGCGGCGCTGAAGCTGGTCGATCGCGGAACGTTGACCTCAGCTTCCGTGGGCGCCATGCATGGCGAAATCGGCCACACGCAGTTCCTGCCCGGAAACGTCCTGAAGTACGGCGTCGGCAACGGCAACCTGCGCGACAGGAATACCGCGCTCGCTTCCACCGCCAACTACCTCAAGGGCCATGGCTGGCGGGCCGGCGCGAGCTATCAGGCGAATATGGGCGCCATTGCCGGCTGGAACTCGGCCAGCGTCTACCAGCAGGCCATTGCCCGCATCGCGGAAGCGATCGACGGCAATTGATGCCATCTCCACTCGACAGAAAAGCCCGGCCATGTGCCGAGCTTTTTGTTTATGGAGCAGGTGAAGCCCAGACGCTCGGAACGACCAGATTCGCTCTCAGTAATGCGCGTAGCCGCTCAACGGGCATTTCTGGGAAATCGGAACCTGGAAGCTGCCGTCAATGCCGCTGCAGTTGCGGAATTTGGACGACCGCGGCGCCGTAGCCGCCTTTGAGCTGGCTTTAGTGTCCATTTTGGTCGGCTCGTCGGAATGCGCATAGCCGCTCACCGGGCATTTCCGGGAAAGGGGAACCTGGAAGGGGCCGTCAAATCCGCTGCAGGTACGGAACTTGGACGACCGCGGCGCCGTAGCCGCCTTTGACCTGCCCTTGGTGTCCATTTTGGTCGGTTCGTCGGAATGCGCATAGCCGCTCACCGGACATTTCCGGGAAACGGGAACCTGGAAGGGGCCGTCAAATCCGCTGCAGGTACGGAACTTGGACGTCGGTGCCGCCAGGGCTTGCCAGGACTGGCATCCGCCGAAGATGACTGCCGCTGAAAGCAAGAGAAAAATACCGTTCTTCATCGTCGAAGTCCCTCCATAGCTAGGATCAGGCTCAAAGCCCAATCACTCGGTCTCAATAATGCGCGTAGCCGCTCAATGGGCATTTCTGGGAATCGGGAACCTGGAAGGGGCGGAGGAGCCGCCCTTGGCCTGCCCTCGATCTCCAGCGGGACTCCGGCAACTTACGATTAGCCGCCGCCCAAGGGGCATTTCCGGGAAGCGGGAACCTCGAAGGTGCCGGTGAAAACATTTGAGCAGGTATGGAATCTGGCGTTCCGCGGCGCTGAGGTGGCCACGCTTGACCTGGCCTTAATCTCCCTTTCGGACGGCTGCTCGAAATGCCCGTAGCCGCCCGGCGGGCATTTCCGGGAGGCGGGAACCTGGAAGATGCCGTCTCTCCCGGTGCAATTACGGAAGTTGGACGTCCGCGGCGCCGGGGTTTTCGTAACCGCAGCCGGCTTTGGCTTGCCCTTGAGGACCATCCAGATTTCGGTCGGCTGGTCGAGCTGCAGGTTGTTGACATCGGAATAGGTGATGCGGCCGCTGCGCACGCCGGCGGCAAGGCGTTCGCAGAACAGGGCCGGCATGCGCTCCAGCGACACACCCATGAAACCGGCGATATCGTGCTTGAGCGTGATGTTCCATGCGCGGGCTTCGGCGATGCAGCCGTCCAGATCCGGCTTGGCCTCACGCTTCGCGGCCTGTGAGGCCTGGCACGCCGCGAAAGCGATAGCCGTCGCAAGCAGAACAGAAATAGCTTTTTTCACTGTCAAAACCCCGCCGATCCCGCGGCGGAACTTAGATGAAGCTGCCGAAAGGTCAAACGGGAACTTAGTCCGGTCGCTCTTATTTCCCTTATATTAGGAGATGGAAATAAAAAACCCGGCGTGTCCACCGGGTTTCTTGGTCGTTTCTGCCTTCGCGGGGACCGGCACAGCGTCCCGCAGCAACTATGTCAGCCCTTGCGCGTGCGCGCCGCGAGCGTCCTCAGCCGGAGCGCATTGAGGCGGATGAAGCCGGCGGCGTCCTTCTGGTCGTAGGCGCCGCGGTCGTCCTCGAAGGTGACCAGCGCGTCGGAATAGAGCGTCTTCTTCGACTTGCGGCCGGTGACCATCACATTGCCCTTGTAGAGCTTCAGCCGCACAGTGCCTTCGACATCCTCCTGGCTCTTGTCGATCATCGCCTGCAGCATCAGCCGCTCCGGCGAGAACCAGAAGCCGTTGTAGATCAGCTCGGCATAGCGCGGCATGAACTCGTCCTTGAGGTGGGCGGCACCGCGGTCGAGCGTGATCGATTCGATGGCGCGGTGGGCGGCGATAAGGATGGTGCCGCCGGGCGTTTCGTAGACGCCGCGCGATTTCATGCCGACGAAGCGGTTCTCGACCAGGTCGAGCCGGCCGATGCCGTTGTCGCGGCCGAGGTCGTTGAGCGCGGCCAGCATCGTCGCCGGCGACAGCTTCTTGCCGTTCAGCGCAATCGGGTCGCCCTTGAGGAACTCGATCTCGATCTCGGTGACCTTGTCCGGCGCGTCCATCGGCGAGACGGTGCGCTGGTGGACGAATTCCGGCGGTTCCGTCCACGGATCCTCCAGCACCTTGCCCTCCGAGGAGGAGTGCAGCAGGTTGGCGTCGACCGAGAACGGCGCATCGCCGCGCTTGTCCTTCGGCACGGGAATCTGGTGCTGTTCGGCGAAGTTCAGCAGGTCGGTGCGCGACTTGAAGGACCAGTCGCGCCACGGCGCGATGACCTTGATGTCGGGGTTAAGCGCGTAAGCCGACAGCTCGAAACGGACCTGGTCGTTGCCCTTGCCGGTAGCGCCGTGGGCAATCGCGTCGGCGCCGGTTTCCTTTGCGATCTCGACGAGGTGCTTGGAGATCAGCGGCCGGGCGATCGAGGTGCCGAGCAGGTAGGTGCCTTCATAGACGGCATTGGCGCGGAACATCGGGAAGACGAAGTCGGCGACGAATTCCTCGCGCACGTCGACGATGCGGATGTCCTTGATGCCCATCAGCTCGGCCTTGCGGCGGGCCGGCTCCAGCTCGCCGCCCTGGCCTAGGTCGGCGGTGAAGGTGACGACTTCGGCGCCGAGCTCGGTCTGCAGCCATTTCAGGATGATGGAGGTGTCGAGGCCGCCGGAATAGGCGAGCACGACTTTCTTCACGCTTTTGGTCTTGGACATTTTTGGCGGTTCCGCGGGAAAGGTTTCGCGGGCGAGGTATCACGGCGTTTCCGGGCTGCGCAAGAGACGAACCGGCCTTTGATGCCAGCAAGGGCTGGACCAGACGCCGCGCCGGTCAGCCGCTGGCGAAGCTGAAATGGCTGCGTTATAGGCTCCGCGATCCTTCTCTGGGGCGCGCGCGACCGATGTCCTTCCTTCCCGACGCAACGACGCTGATCCAGTTCGCCATCGCCACGGTGATCCTGGCGATCACGCCGGGGCCCGACATGACGCTGTTCGTGTCGAGGACGCTGAGCCAGGGCCGCGCCACCGGTTTTGCCTCGATGGCAGGGGCGCTCTGCGGCACGCTGATCCACACCACACTGGTGGCGGTCGGGGTCTCGGCGCTGATCGTCGCCTCGCCGATGGCCTTTTTCGTCCTGAAAATCTTCGGCGCCGGTTATCTGGTCTTTCTGGCGTGGCAAGCGGTCAGCAAGGGCTCGGCCTTCTCGCCGGAGAAGAAGGCCGGCCCGCGTATCTCGCTGTTCCGCAGCTGGGCGGCCGGGCTCGGCGTCAATTTGCTCAACCCGAAGATCATCCTGTTCTTCATGACGTTTTTGCCGCAGTTCGTCTCCGCGCACGACCCGAACGCGCCCGGAAAGCTGTTCTTCCTCGGCGTCATGTTCATCGTGCTGTGCTGGCGGCGGAAAGATTTTCGGCGGCGATGAGGGCAAGCCCCCGCGTGATGCGGGTGGTCGACTATCTGTTCGGCGGCGTGTTCTCGGCCTTCGCGCTCAAGATCCTGACGGCCCAGGCGAAATAGGCTGGGTCTCGCGCCAGCTGCCGGCCCAGCGACCGGCGGCGAGCCAGTAGAAGATGCCGCCGACCATGCCGGAGCCGATCACCGCCAGGATGGCGCTGGTATCGGTGATGACGAAGTCGGGATCGCCGCTCTGGCGGACGAAACCGAGGAAGGCCGCGGCGACGCCGCCGCCGGCGATCGCATAGAACAGCCAGTCGCGCCGTCCGAGGATCTCGGCGGCGACGATGACGACCGCCGCCGGCATGAAGGCGAAATAGGCGACGAACAACGCCACGAAGGGGATCGAGAAATAGAGCGAGGCGGTCGCCGTCGGGTGGGCCTGGTCGGGCGTATAGCCGAGCGAGCCCAGGAACAGGATGTTGAGGAAGGCGCTGGCCGCCAACGAGGCGGCGATGTAGCCGACCAGGATGACAGCGAAGCGGATGAGGTAGGCGACGAAGCGGCTCACGCCTCGCCGTGCCCCGCGATCATCATCGCTTCCAGCGCCAGCCGGTCGACCTTGCGCATGCGCTCCGATTCCGACTTCAACTGGCCGCAGGCGGCGAGGATGTCACGGCCGCGCGGGGTGCGGATCGGCGAGGCGTAGCCGGCATTGTTGATGTAGTCGGCGAATTTCTCGATCGTCTCCCAGTCCGAGCACTGGTAGTTGGTGCCCGGCCACGGGTTGAACGGGATCAGGTTGATCTTGGCCGGGATGCCCTTCAAGAGCCTGACCAGCGCCTTGGCGTCGTCGAGGGAATCGTTGACGTCCTTCAGCATCACATATTCGAAGGTGATGCGCCTGGCGTTGGAGAGGCCGGGATAGGCGCGGCAGGCGGCGATCAGCTCCTTCAGCGGATACTTCTTGTTGATCGGCACCAAAAGGTCGCGCAGATCGTCATTGGTGGCATGCAGCGAGATCGCCAGCATGACGCCGATCTCCTCGCCGGTGCGGAAGATTTCCGGCACGACGCCGGAGGTCGACAGCGTGATCCGGCGCTTCGACAGTGACAGGCCGTCGCCGTCGGAGGCGATCAGCAGCGCCTTCTTCACCGCCTCGAAATTATAGAGCGGCTCGCCCATGCCCATCATGACGATGTTGGACACTTTTCTGCCCTCGGCCGGCACGATGGCGCCGTCGGGCGTGTCGCGGTCGGGGAAGTCGCCGAGGCGGTCGCGGGCGGTGAGCAGCTGCGCCAGGATCTCTTCCGTAGTCAGGTTTCGCACCAGCTTCTGCGTGCCGGTGTGGCAGAACGAGCAGGTCAGCGTGCAGCCGACCTGCGAGGAGATGCAGAGCGTGCCGCGGCCTTCCTCGGGGATATAGACGGTCTCGATCTCGACCGGGCGGCCGGCGCCGCGCGGCGGAAAGCGGAACAGCCATTTGCGGGTGCCGTCGGCGGAGATCTGCTCCTCGACGATCTCGGGCCGCGCGACGGTGAAATGCCTGTCGAGTTCGGCGCGCAGATCCTTGGAGATGTTGAACATGCCGGAAAAGTCGGAGACGCCGCGCACATACATCCAGTGCCAGAGCTGCTGGGCGCGCATTTTCGCCTGGCGCTCCGGCACGATGCCGGCCTCGACGAGGGCGGCGCCGAGCTCAGCCCGGGTGAGGCCGATCAGCGTCGGCTTTTCGGCCGGCGTGGCGCGGGCACGCAAGGCGTCGCGCGCGCCTTCGGCGGTAAGATCAAGTGAAAGGGTCATGGTTGCGCCAATATAAGCGGTTTGCGGCCGATTTCAGCATCGTGCCCGAAATGAAGCGCGGCGCATAGCACAGGTTCGGAGCGGAGTCATGCGGGGCGGGCGCGACCTTGCCAGTCGTGTCATCATTCGCTCGACCGCCGTGAGGCGGCGCCGCATCCCTCGCACTGCGCAAATCGATCACATATTCGTGTTGGCGTAACGACCCAAGGCGCCTTCGCGAACCCGGAAAGGGGCAACTGTGCCCCTGCAAAATGGGAGTATGCGGAATGCAATCGATCAAGCTTGTTGTCATCGCCGGCCTCCTCGGCCTTTCCGCGGCACAGGCATTTGCCGAAGACACGATGGGAACGATGACCATGATGAAGGCCGGCCAGGTGACGGCGATCACGCCCGACGGCCATATGGGCACGATGATGCCGGACGCCAAGATGAGCGCCGAGATGATGAAGATGGCGAAACCGGTCAAGCACTGCATGATGATGATGACCGACGCCAAGGGCAAAACCTACATGATCGACACGTCGACCAAGAAGGCCCAGGCCGAGTGTGAAAAAATGGCGATGTGAACACCGCCAAGCACCCACGCCGACCTTCCCGCCGGCCGGTGCGCCGGCGGGTATTCCGATCACATCTCCTTGAACCCCGTTCCGATGCGGTGCCGGCATAGCGTCGGACTCGCCGCCCGGGTTGATCGGCCCCGTCATTGTGCTAGGCCGGGCCTATCACCACGAGGCTCGTCATGGCCGGCATATCCCGAAAAAACCGCTTGCTGCGGCGTTCGCGCGCCATGTGGGTGTCGCGGCGCGTCTGGCAGCCGCGTCTCGTCTTCTGGGCCGGCGCCGTCTCGATCGGCCTGATCAGCGTCCTGTTCGCGCTGCTTGCCGACCGCGCGCAGGCTCTGTTCCATATCATGACCGGCAATGAGGGCGGCTGGCGCTTCTATCTGCCGCTCGTGGTGACGCCCCTCGGTTTCGTCCTTTGCGCCTGGCTGGCGCATTCCTTCTTCCCGGGGTCGCAAGGCAGCGGCATTCCGCAGGCGATCGCGGCGCGGCATCTGCGCGACGAGGACGATCGCAGCCGCATCCTGTCGCTCAGGCTGGTGGCGGGCAAGATCGCGCTCACCGTCGTCGGCCTCGCCTGCGGCGCCTCGATCGGCCGCGAGGGTCCGACGGTGCAGGTCGGCGCCTCGCTGATGCTGCAGGCGGCGCGCTGGGGCGGCATGGCGCAGGCGCGCGGGCTGATCCTGGCCGGCTCCGCCGCCGGCATCGCCGCCGCGTTCAACACGCCGCTTGCCGGCATCGTCTTCGCCATCGAGGAAATGGGCCGGGCCTATGAGGCGCGCACCAACGGGCTGGTGCTGACGGCGGTGATCCTGGCCGGCCTCGCCTCGCTGGGGCTGCTCGGCAACTACACCTATTTCGGCGTCGCCAAGGACACGGTGGCGTTTGCCACCGACTGGCCGCTGGTGCTTGCCTGCGGCATCGTCGGCGGCGGTGTCGGCGCGCTGTTCTCGCTGCTTGCGCTGAAGGTCATGCGCCGCATCCGGCGCTGGAACGCGCTGCAGCCGCTGCCGCGCGCGCTGGTGGTGGCGGCCGTCTGCGGGTTCGCCGTGGCGGTGATCGGCGTCGCGTCCGGCGGGCTGACCTTCGGCACCGGCTATGCGCAGGCGCGCGGCGCGATCGAAGGCACGCCGCTGCCGGCCCTCTTCTTCGTGGAAAAATTCGCCGCCGGCCTCTTGTCGATGGTATCGGGCATTCCGGGCGGTCTCTTCGCACCGTCGCTGGCGGTGGGCGCGGGGCTGGGCAGCACGCTCGGCCTGGTCTTCGGCACGGCCACCGGCACGGCGGCGCTGCTCGGCATGGCCGGTTATTTCGCCGGCGTCGTGCAGGCGCCGATGACGGCCTTCGTCATCATCCTCGAGATGACCGGCAACCACGACAATGTCATCGCGCTGATGTGCGCAGCGATGCTGGGCTACGGCACGGCGAGGCTGATCTCCAACGAGCCGCTCTATCATGCGCTGTCGCGCGTCTTCATCGCCGAGGCGATCCGGCGGCGCAGAACGGAGACGATGCCCGCGCCGGGCTGAGCTATCGTTCTTCCGCTTTCACTTGCGGGAGGCGGACCTCGCTGTTGCGCCAGAGCGTCAGGTCTCCCTGGCTTTCAATGTCGCCGCGCGCGTCGAGAGCTTCCAGTCGCCCGGCGATGATCCTCCCAGGAAACCTGGACGCCCGCCTTGCGAAGCGCCTCTTCGGTTTTCGCGAGGACCATGGCCGTCTTCCGTCAACGGTCCATCACCATTTGCATGATGGCGCGGTCGATGTCGCTGTCCGCCGTCAAGGGGGCCTCAGCCTACTTGCACTTGGCGATCGAGGCCAGCGCGGCCGAAATGCCCTTCAGCGAGAACACATAGGAGGTGGGGTTGCCGCGACCGGACTTGGCCTGCACCTTCATGTCGGTGCCGGTCTTCATGGCGGCGATCAGCACCGGCTCTTCCGCCGCGTTCTCGACCCAGGCCGACTTGCCGCGCGTGAACATCGAGAAGGTCTTCTTGTCGATGGTGACGGTGGCCTTGGAGCCTTCCTGGAAATTGTAGCCGGCGATGAATTGCGGCTCGTAGGACACCTGCTGGCCCGGCCGCTGGCTGACGAAGAAGAACATGTCGCCATGGTCGAGCGTCGCCGGCTGCTTGTCGGTCGGCACGGTGAGCACGTAGCAGACCTTGCCGCCGGATGCCTGGTAGCTGTAGGTCCCCCAGGCATTGTGCTGGCCGATCTTGGTCGCCGACTGCGCCAGCGCGGGCGCCGCCAGGGCCACCAGGACCAGGCTGGAAACTGTAGCAATCAATCCACGCATCGCTTTTCCCGTATTCCAAATGGTGCGGCGGCAGGCCGTTGCGGCGTCCTGCCCGTCGCTTCATTTTGATTTAATCAGGGTTACCAAACGGTGAATTTTCCTCAAGAAAAGGACCCTCACCCCAGGAAACCGCCGCCATTCCCGCGCCGTCGCCACAAAGGCGGCAGGCGGGACGTCCCTGTGCCGACTTGGAGGATACGAAAGCGGCAAGAGTTTGACTTTTCAAACAAGCGCTTGCGCCGGTTCGGGCTCAGTCCTTGTCGGCGATCGCGTCCCTGGCAGCCTGCCTGTGCGCGGGCGTGATGTGGGCGCTGACGGCGGTGATCGCGGCGGTCAGCACGGCGAGGTCGTCGGTGAAGCCGAGGCCGAAGATGACATCGGGGATGAAATCGATCGGCAGCACGAAATAGCCGAGCGCGGCGAGCAGGATGCCCTTGGCGCGCATTGGCGTGTCCTTGTCCATGGCGCAGTAATAGGCAGCGACCACCTCTTCCATGAACGGGATCTGCCGGGCGGCCTTCTTGGCTGTGCGCCAGAATTTTTCGCGCACCTCACCTTCGCCGGCGAGCTTGTCGCCGAAGCCGAAGAAATCAAAACCGGGTTGCCGCGCCATCTTCTTCTCCTTGGCGCCGCGCGCTTGGTTCGGTGCACGGCCGCCGGGGGAAAATGTGGTGAAAGCGCCGCCCCATCACAAGAGTTCAGCCGCCAAAATAGCGGTTCATCTTCTTGGCCAACTCGATGTCGAGTGCGGTGACGCCGCCGGCATCATGCGTGTTCAGCGTGACGTCCACGGTCTTGTAGACGTTCGACCAGTCGGGGTGATGGTCCATCTTTTCAGCCGCGAGCGCGACGCGGGTCATGAAGGCGAAGGCCTCGGAAAAGTTCTTGAAACCGAAGCTGCGCCTGATCGAGGCGCCGTCCTCGGCCAGCGACCAGCCGCCCAGTTCCGCCAAAGCGGCAAGGACGGCATCCTTGCCCAGTTTTTCTCTCGTCATGTCTTTGTCCCGTGCTATTTCGGCTTTTGACCCTCACCATAATGCATGTCGTCCGCAAGTGCGTCGCAGTTTTGGGACATGACATGCACAAAAACGGCGCCGGATCGATGAGCGCAAAGCCGATAAATTCCATCCTGTTCGTCTGCCTCGGCAATATCTGCCGCTCGCCTCTCGCCGAAGGCGTGTTGCGCGCCGTGCTGGCCGAGCGCGGGCTGGGCCGAACCATCATGCTCGATTCGGCCGCGACCAGCGGCTGGGAGGTCGGCTCCGCTCCCGATCCGCGTTCGATCTCGATCGCGGCGCATCATGGCATCGACATTTCCGGGCAAAGGGCGCGCAGGGTGGTGCCGGAGGATTTTTCCCGCTTCGACCTGATCCTCGGCATGGACCGGGCGAACGTCCGCGACCTCAAGGCGATCGCGCCCGCCGCCATGCGCGAGCGCATCCACCTGTTCCTGGAGTTTGCCGACGGCGCCGCGGGCGAGGTGCCGGACCCCTATTATGACGGGCCGGACGCGTTCGCCGAGGTCTATCGCATGATCCGCGAGGCGTCGGAGGCGCTGGCGAAGCGGCTGGCAGTGCGCGCGTCGGCGCCCGACAGCGGCCAGGCTTCCTCGACGATATAGGGGCCGCCGCCGACCGAATCGCGCGACGACATCAAAACGAAACGGCCGACGCGGAAGGGCAGCGCCGAGAAATTGCCGCGCGCCGAAAGATACTGCGCTACGTCGAGCGGACTTGAATTGCGCAGCCGCGCCAGCGTCACATGCGGCATGAACTTGCGCGGATCGGCCGGCAGCCCGAGCCGCTGGCAGATGCGGTCGATCTCGCCTTGCAGGGCGGTCAGGTCCGGCGAGACGGCGACGCCGGCCCATACGGCGTGCGGCTTCTTTTGGCCGAAGGCGCCGACACCGGAGAGCGTCAGCGAGAAGGACGGGCGGTGGACGCGGTCCAGCGCGTTGGCGATCTCGTCGGCGACATGGCCCTCGACATCGCCGATGAAGCGCAGCGTCAGATGGTAGTTTTCGACGTCGATCCAGCGGGCTCCGGGCAGGCCGCCCCGGAGCAGGGACAGCGAAAGAGCGGCGTCACGCGGAATTTCGAGGGCGGTGAAAAGACGCGGCATGGCAAGCCTCCTGTCCTCGAATCGAAACTCACGCCCCTAGCGAATCATCGATATCCAAGCGGGGCAAGCGGTTTATTGACCTCGCGGTTTCCCCAACGGCAACCGTGACTTTCCTGCCTCACGACGCGCCGCCACCCGCAGCAATCGACTTCTCCACCGTCGGTAGTATGCCTTCGACCATCCTGTCGACGCCCCTGGCGTTGGGGTGCAGCCCATCGCCAAGCTGCAGGCCGGGCACGCCGGCGACGCCGTCGAGGAAGAACGGATAGAGCGGAACGCCGTATTTCGCGGCGAGCTTCGGATAGATGGCGTCGAAGGCGTTCTGGTAGTCGGCGCCGAGATTGGGCGCGGCGCGCATGCCGGCCAGCAGCACGCCGATCTTGCGCGCTTTGAGCCTTGCCAGCATCTCGTCGAGGTTCTTCTCGGGGACGGCCGGCGCCACACCGCGCAGCATGTCGTTGGCGCCGAGCTCGAGGATCACCAGTTGGGTGCCGTCGGGCACCGACCAGTCGAGCCGCGCCAGGCCGCCGCTCGAGGTGTCGCCGGAGACGCCGGCATTGGCGACGCTGACATCGAGACCCTTGGCGCGAAGCGCTGCCTGCAGCCTATCGGTGAAACCCTCACCGGGCCCGAGGCTGAAACCCGCCATCAGGCTGTCGCCGAAACCGACGATCCTGAACGTCTCGGCGCTCGCCGATGAAACGGCGCTGCCGATCGCGGCGAAAAGAACGAGGGCTGCGGCCAGAGTGTGTTTGAAAGCCATGCGGCAGGCCCCATATGAGCGGAAATGGTCTTCAGGCGAAGGCGGGTTCCTGGTTGAGCATCGGATTTCCCGCTCTCCACTTTGGCTCCGATGCTCTAGCCCTTCTCTACCCATATAGGACGCTTTCATTGTGACAGAAGCCGTCATCGTGCTGAAAGACGTATCGCTGACGCTGGGGGAAGGCGCGTCCTCCGTTCATGTGCTGAAGGGCGTCAGCCTCGATGTCGCGGCCGGCGAGGCGACCGGCATCGTCGGCCCTTCGGGTTCCGGCAAGTCGACGCTGCTGATGGTCCTCGCCGGACTGGAAAGGGTCGATTCCGGAACGGTCCGCATCGCCGGCGAGCTACTCAACGGTAAAAGCGAGGATCAGATCGCTTCGTTTCGGGGGCGAAACATCGGCATCGTGTTCCAGTCCTTCCACCTCATCCCCAATATGACGGCGCTGGAAAATGTTGCGGTGCCGCTCGAGCTCGCCGGCCATGCCGACCCGTTCGGCGTCGCGGCGCGCGAGCTGGCGGCGGTGGGGCTCAGCGATCGGGTCACCCATTATCCCGGCGAGCTCTCGGGCGGCGAGCAGCAGCGCGTGGCGATCGCCCGGGCGCTGGCGCCCTCGCCGCGCATCCTGATTGCCGACGAGCCGACCGGCAATCTCGACCAGGCGACGGGACGGCAGATCGCCGACCTCCTGTTCGCCAAGGCGGCCGAGCGCGACATGACGCTGGTGCTGGTCACGCATGACCAATCACTCGCCGCGCGCTGCTCGCGCCAGGTGTCGATGCGCTCGGGCCGGATCGAGGACGCGCCGAAGCCGGTGAAGGTTTCGGCCTGATGGCGCTGTCGCGGACGTTGAAGCTCGCGGTCCGCTTCTCGCTGCGCGAGATGCGCGGCGGACTGTCCGGCTTCCTGATCTTCCTCGCCTGCATCGCGCTCGGCGTCGCCGCCATCGGCGGCGTCAATTCGGTGGCGCAGGCGATCAGCGCCGGCGTCGCCAACCAGGGCCAGACGCTGCTTGGCGGGGACCTGCGCTTCCAGCTCAACCAGCGCGACGCGACATCGGCCGAACGCGATTTCCTCGGCGGGCTGGGCGCGATCTCGCACAGCGCCAGCATGCGCTCGATGGCGCGATTGGAGGACGGCTCGGACCAGGCGCTGGTCGAAGCCAAGGCGGTGGATGACGCCTATCCGCTCTTCGGCGCGCTAGCGACCGAGCCGGCGCTGCCGCGCGCGTCGCTGTTCGGCGAGCGGTCCGGCGTCTTCGGCGCCGCGGCGCCCGAGCTTTTGTTCGACCGGCTGAACCTCATGCTCGGCGACCGGGTGAAACTCGGCGGCGCCACGTTCGAGCTGCGCGCGCGGCTGGTGAACGAGCCGGACGCGGTCTCCGACGGCTTCGGCTTCGCGCCGCGGCTGCTGGTCTCGTCCGAAGGGCTCGCCGCGTCCGGCCTGATCCAGCCAGGCAGCCTGGTCGAGAACGCCTACAAGGTCCGGCTGCCCGCCGGCGCCGGCGAGGCCGATCTCAAGGCGATCCAGGATCGCGCGGCCAAGGCGTTTCCGGAGGCCGGCTGGTCGATCCGCACGCGCAGCAACGCTGCACCGGCGCTCTCCTCCAACATCGAGCGCTTCTCGCAATTCCTGACGCTGGTCGGGCTTACTGCGCTGGTGGTCGGCGGCGTCGGCGTGGCCAACGCGGTGCGCGCCTATCTCGACGGCAAGCGCGGCGTCATCGCCACCTTCAAGAGCCTCGGCGCCTCCGGCGGTTTTGTCTTCACCGTCTATCTGGTGCAGATCCTGCTGATTGCCGGCGTCGGCATCGTCGCCGGCCTGATCCTCGGCGCGGCGATGCCGTTCGCAGCGAGCGCCGCGCTGCAGTCGGTCATCCCGGTGCCGGCGGAAGGCGGTTTCTATCCAGGCGCGCTCGCCATGGCGGCGCTGTTCGGCCTGCTGGTGACGCTGGCCTTCGCGCTGCTGCCGCTGGGGCGCGCCCGCGACGTGCCGGCAACGGCGCTGTTTCGCGAGATGGGTTTTGAAAGCCGCGGCTTCCCGCGCCTGCCCTATGTCGCGGCAGCGGTCGGCATCGCGCTGTTCCTGGCGGCGCTCGCCATCCTGTTTTCCGGCGACCGCCGCATCGCCTCGATCTTCGTCGGCGCCACGATCGTCGCATTCGTGGTGCTGCGACTGGTCGGCGCGCTGGTGCAATGGGCGGCGAGGAAGAGCCCGCGTGTCCGCTCGGTCGCGCTCAGGCTGGCGCTGGGCAACATCCACCGGCCGGGCGCCCTGACGCCGTCGGTGGTGCTGTCGCTCGGGCTCGGGCTGACGCTTCTGGTGACGCTGGCGCTGATCGACGGCAATCTCAGGCGGCAGATCTCCGGCAGCCTGCCGGAACGGGCGCCGAACTTCTTCTTCGTCGATATCCAGAGCGGCGATGTCGACGCCTTCTCGGCGCTGATCGGCAAGGAGGCCCCCGGCGGAACGCTGGCCAAGGTGCCGATGATGCGCGGACGGGTGATGGCGCTGAACGGCATCGATGTCGGCAAGGTGAGCGTGCCGCCGGAAGGCGCCTGGGTGCTGCGCGGCGACCGCGGCCTGACCTACGATGCCAAAATGCCCGCCAACGCGACGCTGACGCAAGGCACGTGGTGGCCGCAGGACTATGCCGGCGAGGCGCTGGTGTCGTTCTCGGCCGAGGAGGGGCGGCAGATCGGGTTGAAACTTGGCGACACCGTCACCGTCAATGTGCTGGGACGCAACGTGACCGCCAGGATCGCCAATTTCCGCCAGGTCGAATGGGAGACGATGGGCATCAATTTCGTCATGGTGTTCTCGCCCAACACCTTCGCCGGAGCCCCGCATGGCTGGCTGGCGACGCTGACCGACAAGAACGCGTCCACGGCGGACGACGCCCGTCTGCTCAACGCCGTCACCCGCGCTTTTCCGGCGGTGACGACGGTCCGGGTCAAGGATGCGCTCGACATCGTCAACCGGCTGGTGGGCCAGCTCGGCACCGCGATCCGCACTGCTGCCGGCGTGGCGCTGATCGCATCGGTGCTGGTGCTCTCCGGCGCGCTCGCCGCCGGCAACCGGGCGCGCATCCATGATGCGGTGGTGCTGAAGACGCTGGGCGCGACTCGCAGGACGCTGATCACGGCGTTCTCGCTGGAATATGTGCTGATCGGCCTTGCCACGGCGGTCTTCGCGCTGGCGGCGGGCGGCGTGGCGGCCTGGTTCGTGGTCGCGCGCATCATGACGCTGCCATCGCATTTCATGCCGGAAGTGGCGGTGGCGACGATGCTGGTTTCGCTGGCGGTCACGGTCGGCATCGGCCTTGCCGGAACCTGGCGGGTGCTCGGGCATAAGGCGGCGCCGGTGCTGCGCAATCTCTGATTTGCCGGGCTGGCGACACCCGAGCCGGGTTAAATCTTGGTAAGAATGCCCCCGAAAAAGGCCGTCAAAGCGGCTTTTTACCTTCTCACGAACCGTTACAGCCGGTTACGGACTTGTTCTTCAGGCGAAGAACCATCATATTCCGCGCAGGCATGCTGGAGCCCTGCCAGCGGCGCCTGGGCCAGAAAAGGCCGGACACCGGACGGGGCAGAAGCAACAGAGGAATTCCAATGGCTGATCCCATTCGCAACTACCAGACGCGCGCCGTGCCCGGCACCCGTGTCGATGCGGACATCGACCAGGGCCTGCGCGCCTACATGATCAAGGTCTACAACCTGATGGGGCTTGGCCTGCTCATCACCGGCCTTGCCGCTATCGGCACGATCATGCTGGCCACCACCACTGACCCGGCCTCGGCGGTCGCTACGCTGCCGAGCGGCGAGATGCTGACCTCCTTCGGCTATGCGATCTTCGGCTCGCCGCTGCGCTGGGTCGTCATCCTCGCCCCGCTGGCGCCGGTGCTGTTCCTGTCGGCCCGCATCCAGTCGATGAGCGTTTCGGCCGCGCAGACCACGTTCTGGGTCTATGCCGGCCTTGTCGGCCTGTCGCTGTCGTCGATCTTCCTTGTCTATACGAGCGCCAGCATCTCGCAGACCTTCTTCGCTACCGCGGCCGCCTTCGGCGCGCTGTCGCTCTACGGCTATACGACCAAGCGCGACCTGACGGCGTTCGGCTCGTTCCTGGTCATGGGCGTTTTCGGCCTGATCATCGCCATGGTGATCAACATCTTCCTGGCGTCGTCGGCGCTGTCCTTCGCCATCTCGGCGATCGGCGTGCTGATCTTTTCCGGCCTCACCGCCTACGACACGCAGAAGATCAAGGAGATGTATTTCGACGGCGACGCCAGCGATGTCGCCGGCCGCAAGGCGACTATGGGCGCCTTGAGGCTCTATCTCGACTTCATCAACCTGTTCATGTTCCTGCTGCAGTTCATGGGCGACCGCCGCTGAACGGCACTGGACTACTGAGTTCACGAAGGGCGGCCCAATGGCCGCCCTTTTCTTTTGCGCCTGCCTTTGCTGTTATGGAGGGCAGGTGAAAGATTTGCATAAATTATGAGCAGCATCACGATCAGAGCCGCCGGCGCCGCGGACCTCGCCCGAGTCACGGAAATCTACGCCGATGCGGTGACGCACGGCACCGCCAGCTACGAGCTGGAGCCGCCGAGCCGCGCCGAGATGGGCAGCCGATTCGACAGTCTGACGGCGGGCGGCTTCCCCTATCTGGTGGCGGAAAAGGATGGCGCGGTGCTCGGCTATGCCTATGCCGGTCCGTTCCGGCCACGCCCGGCCTATCGCTTCGTCGTCGAGGATTCCGTCTATGTCGCGCCCGAGGCGAAGGGCCAGGGTGTCGGGAGGCTGCTGATGCAAGGGCTGATCGACGCGGCCGAGGCGGCCGGCTTCCGCCAGATCATCGCCGTCATCGGCGACGGCCATGCCGACAGCGCCTCGGTGCGGCTGCACGAGAAGCTCGGCTTCCGCCATTCCGGGCGCCTGGAAGGGTCCGGCTACAAGCACGGACGCTGGCTGGACACGGTCTTCATGCAGCTGTCGCTGAATGGCGGGGCAGGACGTGCGCCGGATCCGGATTCGTGGCCGGAGCGGAGGTTCCGGCTCGGAGGGAGAGGGAACTGAGGAATTGAAGAATTGAGGAATTGAAGAAAAGGCTTTTATATCAGGCGTTTAGCGCCATTTCTCTTCAATTCCCCAGTTCTTCAATTCCCCAGTTCCTCAGTTCCTCAGTTCCTCTTCGACTTCCCAGCTCACGCCTCGATGACCTTCAGCTTGGGATCGAAGACGCCGAGCACGCGGCCGAGCTCCTGGCCGCGCTTCAGGATGCGGCCGCCGGCGGCGATGACGGAGAAGGCGCCCTGGCGGCGCGCCAGCTTCGGATCCTTGACGATCTGGAACAGCGGCACCTCGCTGGCGCGGCGGAAGACGGAGAAGACGGCGCGGTCGGAGAGATGGTCGATGGCGTAATCGCGCCATTCATTGGCGGCGACCATGCGTCCGTAGAGCCTGAGGATCTGATCGAGTTCGCGCCGGTCGAAGCGCACCGGCTGGTCGAGGCGCTCGCGTCGGGCCTCATGCAGCGGGATCAATATTGCGGATGCGTCCCCATCCTCCGTCCCACTGCCACCGCGATCGGTCATGCCTAGATCCTTCGAATGAATCTTCGCCCTCAGAAGTTGGCCCGTTCGCCATGGAATTGCAAGAGCCGGCGAAGCACGCCAGCGCAGCGCTGTTTCCGTCACGTCCAGTCACGTTTGTGAACCTCCTGTTGGAATTGGTGATGCTCTGCCACATTTCTGCCATTTTCTAACCGCGCTCATGCCCCAATGTCCGACGAGTTTACCGGCGTTGCCTGAGACGGTTCGGTCCGGCACCGGCTCGTAAACCCCAAGCCCCCCGCCCACGGGTCTGCGTCGGATCGAACCAACCTCGGTTTTCCCTCGGAAAATCGGGTGCGACGATCCCAAAACCTAAATGACCGGCGTCAGAAGCAAGCTGACGCCGGTTTTTTATTGCGTGGCTTTCGCGATCCCAGGGTCTGCGCTGCGTCGCTTCGCTCCTAGTGATGAAGAGGCTGACGCTTGGCACAGGACGCGTAGGACCAATTCCAACCATCCTCGGATATTCCTTCGACGAGGCCTTGCAGTCCAAAATCTTCGGGATCCGGTTCCATCATTTCAGCTATAAAGCGGGAAACGTCGGCCCCGGAGGATCTGCGGCCCATGCCCGAGGAGAATGACAACCGCTCGCCTGTTGCGCTTGAACAGCGCGGCGTAAGCCCCGACCAGCGCATGTTCTCGCCTTCAGCTGCGCGAAATTTGGCACCGATCCTCGCGGTCCTAAAGCGTGTTCTTCCGACACATGGCGTGGTGCTGGAGATTGGTTGCGGGACCGGGGAGCACGCCGTGTGTTTTGCGGAAGCGATGCCCAACCTCACCTGGCAGCCAAGCGATCCTGATGCCGACGCACGCGCCAGCACCTCTAGCTGGATCAAATTTTCCGGGTTGAATAATGTGCTCGCGCCGCTTGATATAGATGTGTGCTCGAGATCATGGGGCGTCGAGCAAACGGCGCCGTTTGACGCCATCGTGTCGATCAATATGGTCCATATCGCGCCGTGGGCGGCAAGTTTAGGATTGTTTGCAGGCGCTGGCCGTTTGCTCCGCCCTGGTGGGCTTCTTGTTCTCTACGGGCCATTCACGCGCGACGGCACACACAACGCACCATCCAACGCCGCTTTCGACGCATCTCTAAAGGAGCGCAACCCATCTTGGGGTGTGCGTGATATTGCTGATCTTGAACGCGTGGGGGAGGCCTCTCGACTTAGTCTCCGCGAGGCGATCGAGATGCCTGCTAACAATTTGTCGGTTGTCTTCTCCTGCGATAGTGCCTGAACGACAATCGGTCCCATTCTATTGGCTAATTTATCGTTTTAGTGGAAACGCTGAACCGCTCTATCTCTTTGTTTTGACGCAATTCCGGACGCAAACCGCTACGCACTTCCTGGAATGCTCTAGGACGAGGAAGCTCTAAAGCCGGTCGGGCTTGCGGATGAAGGCGGCGCCGAGGATCGGGCCTGGCATGCCGTCCTTGCCGACGGATTGCAGCAGCACCGCGCAGCCGGCCTTCTTGGCGATTTCGGTCATCGGCAATTCGTAGCGCTGCGGCTTGCCGTGCCACATGCCGGCGATCTGGATGTCGGAGACGGCGTTCCAATAGGTCAGGCTGCGGCCGCTGTTCTCGCCCTGGCCGATCTTCACCATCTGCGGCGGATCGAAATAGACGATCACCACATGGGCGTCGTTGGGGCCGTTGCCGGCGTCGCCGGCATCGATCATGACGCGGTCGCTGGTGCGGCTGACCTTGATGCCGACGCGCATGCCTTCGCCGGTCCGGTCGAGGCGCGCCAGCGTGCCGTCGACTTCCTTGCGGCTGGCGCCGTTGACGTGGCTGCGGCCGTTGATGACGGCTTGCGGCGTGTAGACAGAGCGGCTGCCGAAGGCGCGCATATAATCGTACTGCCGGTCGGTGTTTTCCTTGCTGCTCAGCGTGTCCTGCCAGCCGAGATAGTCCCAGTAGTTGACGTGATAGGCGAGCGCGACGAGGTCCTCCTTGCTGGCAAGCTCAGCAAAGAACTCGTCGGCCGGCGGACAGGAGCTGCAGCCCTGGCTGGTGAAAAGCTCGACCACGCCGAGCGGCTTGTCGGTTTGCTGTTTATCGGCCCGGGCGCTCTCTGGCTCGCTTGCAAGCACCGCGCCGGCACATGCCGACAGGGCCAGCGCAAGTGCCGCGAGCCGCAAGGGTTTTGCAAATGCCATGGCCGTTCCGATTCCCGCCGGTGACGCCGGCCTTGTTCTGATTGCTAAAATATGTGGCAGAACCGCCAGTCAACGGGAAGTCACGTTGCGGTGAAATTTTCGGCGCTGCAAGCACGCCCAGGGCCGCAATAGGAAAGACCCCTCCACTTCATGCTGCGGTTCGATTCGGAGGGCGCATCATCGTCATGTGGCAAACACTCCTGACGCCCGTCGATCTTTATTGCGAGCGGACCGGGCCGGAACTTTGGGCAGAGCCGGCTAATGCTTTGACCAACCTTGCCTTTATTGCCGCGGGATTGTGGGGCGCGCGGGAAGTGCGGAATAGGGGAATAGGGGAATAGGGGAATAGGGGAATAGGGGAATAGGGGAATAGGGGAATAGGGGAATAGGGGAATAGGGGAATAGGGGAATAGGGGAATAGGGGTGTCTCTTCCCTACTTCCTACTCCCCTACTCCCTTATCAAGCTGCCAGATCGCGCAGCACGTACTGCAAAATGCCGCCGTTCTTGAAGTAGTCGAGCTCGTCCAGCGTATCGATGCGGCAGATGATCGGGATGTTCTTCACCGTGCCGTCGCCATAAGTGACCTTGGCGGTCATCTTCTGGCGCGGCTTGATGGCGTCCAGGCCGTCGATCTCGACCAGCTCGTCGCCTTTGAGGTTGAGCGAGGCCCATGAGGTGCCGTCCTCGAAGACGAAGGGGATGACGCCCATGCCGACCAGGTTCGAGCGATGGATGCGCTCGAAGGACTGGGCGATGACGGCGCGGACACCAAGCAGATTCGTGCCCTTGGCCGCCCAGTCGCGCGAGGAGCCGTTGCCGTATTCGACGCCGGCGAAGATGACCAGCGGCACGCCTTCCTTCTTGTATTCCATCGCGGCGTCGTAGATCGACATCTCCTCCTTCGAGGGATAGTGGATCGTGTAGCCGCCCTCGCGGCCGTTCTCGCCCAGCATGTGGTTGCGGATGCGGATGTTGGCGAAGGTGCCGCGCATCATCACCTCATGGTTGCCGCGCCGCGTGCCGTACTGGTTGAAGTCGGCGACGCCGACGCCATGCTCGGTCAGGTACTTGCCGGCCGGCGAGGCGGCCTTGATCGAGCCCGCCGGCGAGATGTGGTCGGTGGTGATCTTGTCGCCGAAGAGACCGAGCACGCGCGCGCCCTTGATGTCGCCGATCTTGCCGAAGCCCGATGTCATGCCGGCGAAATAGGGCGGGTTCTGCACATAGGTCGAGCTGTCGTCCCAGGCATAGGTCTGGCCTTCCGGCGCCTTGACCTTCTGCCAGTACTCGTCGCCCTTGAAGACGTCGGCGTATTTGCGGGCGAACAACTCGCGCGTGACGTTCTTCTCGATGAACTCCTGGATCTCGGCCGCGCTCGGCCAGATGTCCTTGAGGTAGACGGGGTTGCCGTTCCTGTCCTCGCCAAGCGGCTCGGTGGTCAGGTCCTTGGTCACCGTGCCGGCCAGCGCATGGGCGACGACCAGCGGCGGCGAGGCGAGATAGTTCGCCTGCACGTCCGGCGAGACGCGGCCCTCGAAGTTGCGGTTGCCGGACAAGACCGCGGCGGCGATCAGGCCCTTATCGTTGATGGTCTTGGAGATCGGCGCCGGCAGCGGGCCGGAATTGCCGATGCAGGTGGTGCAGCCGAAGCCGACTAGGTTGAAGCCGATCTGGTCGAGCTCCTTCTGCAGGCCGGATTTTTCCAGATATTCGGCGACCACCTGGCTGCCTGGCGCCAGCGAGGTCTTCACCCACGGCTTCTGCTTCAGGCCGACGCGGTTGGCGTTGCGGGCGAGCAGCCCGGCGCCGATCAGCACGCTCGGGTTCGAGGTGTTGGTGCACGAGGTGATGGCGGCGATGACGACGTCGCCATGGCCGAGATCGTGGTCGGTGCCTTCGACAGCGTAGCGCTTGGAGATCTCGGCGGCCTTCTTGTACTCGGTCTCCATCGCCTTGGCGAAGCCGGCCGGAATGCCTTCCAGCGCGACGCGGCCCTCGGGGCGCTTCGGGCCTGCCATCGACGGCACGACGTCGCCGAGATCGAGCTCGAGCAGGTCGGTGAAGACCGGGTCGGCGGAGCCGGCGTCGCGCCACATGCCCTGGGCCTTCGAATAGGCCTCGACCAGCGCGATGCGGTTCTCGTCGCGGCCGGACATCGTCAGGTAGCGGATGGTCTCGCTGTCGACCGGGAAGAAGCCGCAGGTGGCGCCGTATTCGGGCGCCATGTTGCCGATGGTGGCGCGGTCGGCCAGCGTCATGTTGGAGAGGCCGGGCCCGAAGAACTCGACGAACTTGCCGACGACGCCCTTCTTGCGCAGCATCTGGGTAACGGTGAGCACGAGGTCGGTGGCGGTGACACCTTCCTTGAGCTTGCCGGTGAGGCGGAAGCCGATGACCTCCGGCAAGAGCATGGAGACGGGCTGGCCGAGCATCGCCGCCTCGGCCTCGATGCCGCCGACGCCCCAGCCGAGCACGCCGAGGCCATTGATCATGGTGGTGTGCGAATCGGTGCCGACGCAGGTGTCGGGATAGGCGGTGGTTTCGCCGTCCTCGCTGTTCGTCCACACGACCTGGCCGAGATATTCGAGGTTGACCTGGTGGCAGATGCCGGTGCCGGGCGGCACGACGCGGAAGTTGCGGAACGCCTGCTGGCCCCATTTCAGGAACTTGTAGCGCTCCTCGTTGCGCTCATATTCGAGCTCGACATTGCGGGCGAAGGCCATCGGCGTGCCGAACTCGTCGACGATGACGGAGTGGTCGATGACGAGATCGACCGGCACCAGCGGGTTGATCTTTTCCGGATCGCCGCCGAGCGCCTTGATGCCGTCGCGCATGGCCGCCAGGTCGACCACCGCCGGAACGCCGGTGAAATCCTGCATCAGAACGCGGGCCGGACGGTAGGCGATCTCGACGCCGGCGGTGCCCTTGTCGGTCAGCCAGCCGGCCACCGCCTGGATGCTTTCCTTGGTGACCGAGCGGCCGTCCTCGTTGCGCAGCAGGTTCTCCAGCAGCACCTTCATCGAATAGGGCAGCCGGGCGATGCCGGCGAGGCCGTTCTTCTCGGCCTCGGTGAGGTCGAAATAGACATAGTCAGCGCCACCCGCGGTCAGGGTGCGGCGGCATTTGAAACTGTCCAGGGATTTTGACACGTGCGATCCGTCCTTGTCTGTTCAGCCTGAAAGGGAACGGACGCCGATGGCATGCAATCACGCGCAAAGGTGCGGGTACGGCCATTTCCGCTGTCCGCTCCCAAGCAACCCGAGCCGTTCAAGGCGGCGCGTGCGCTGGTTCGGCGCTAATTCTGTTCCCGAGCCGACCGCTGGCACGGATGAACCGCATATAGAGAATTTCCTGGAATAGTTCTAGACAGTCGAAAGGCAAATTTGTGCGATGCGGCGACGGCCGCGAAACGGCGCTTTCGGAACGGGCAATGATGCGGCTGATCGCCGAAAATCTGGGCGGCGAGCGCGGCGGCGAGACGGTCTTTGCCGGCATCGGCTTTGCGCTCGAGAAGGGCGAGGCGCTGGTCGTCACCGGGCCAAACGGCGCCGGCAAATCGACGCTGCTGAGGGTCATCGCCGGTCTGCTGCGGGCCGCCGAAGGGCGGGTCCAGGTCGAAGGCGGCGGCGAGGCTTTCCCCACGGTCGCCGCGGCCGTCCACTATCTCGGCCATCTCAACGCGATGAAGACGGCCTTGAGTGTGGCGGAGAATCTGCGCTTCTGGCGCGACTTCTGCGGCGAGCCGGCGCTCGGCGTCGACGAGGCGCTGGAGACCGTCGGGCTCGGCGGCATCGGCCATCTGCCGTTTGGCTATCTCTCGACCGGCCAGCGGCGGCGGGCATCCATCGCAAAACTCCTGGTTAGCCACCGGCCGATCTGGCTGCTCGACGAGCCGACGGCGGGGCTGGACAAGGCGTCCGAGGAACGGTTCGCGGGGTTGATGCGCGGGCATCTGGAGGAAGGCGGGATCATCGTGGCGGCGACGCATCTGCCGCTGGGATTGGAGGGGGCGAAGGCGTTGAGGATGGGGGAAGTCGGTTGAGGTTGGCGCTCTGGCACCCCCCTCTCTGCCCTGCCGGGCATCTCCCCCTCAAGGGGGGAGATCGGCAGTTCGCGCGCCCCGCCAGCTTCCTTATGTTGAAAATTGGCGAAAGCCGAAGTGACATCCAATCTCCCCCCTTGAGGGGGAGATGGCCGGCAGGCCAGAGAGGGGGGCCTGGGCGCAGGCATCTCAACCCATGCTAGCCCTCCTCCTGCGCGACATCCGCCTCTCCATCCGCGCCGGTGGCGGGGCGTTGACGGGCGTCATCTTCTTCCTTGCCGTCATCGCCACCATCCCGTTCGGCGTCGGCCCGGATCTCAACCTGCTTGCCCGCATCGGCCCGGCGATCCTGTGGATCGCCGCCCTGCTTGCCTGCCTGCTCGGCCTCGACCGGCTGTTCCAGGCCGACCGCGAGGACGGCTCGCTCGATCTTCTGGTGCGGGGCCACGATCGCCACATGCTGGCGCTGACGGTGCTGGTGAAATGCCTGGCGCATTGGGCGGGAAGCGTGCTGCCGCTGGTGGTCGCCGCACCCTTGCTGGGGCTGTTCATGAACATGGAGGCGGCCGGCATCGGCGCCACGGCGCTCACGCTTCTCGTCGGCACGCCGGCCATCACCTTCATCGGCGCCGCCGGCGCCGCGGTCGCGGTGGCGCTGCCGCGCGGCGGGCTGCTGATCTCTGTGCTGGTGCTGCCGCTCACCATTCCGGTGCTGATCTTCGGCGTTTCGGCCAGCTATGGCGCGGTGGCCGACCCGGCGCCGTTCCTGCAGCCTTTCCTCATTCTTGCCGCGCTGACGCTGTTTCTTGCCGTGCTCGGACCGCTGGCGGCGGCTTTGGCACTGCGCCACGGGACGGACTGAGGCTGCGGCGCGGCGGCCGATTGCGAAGCTGGAACGGCAAGGCTAAGGGAAAGCATGATCGAACAGGGCAACATGGCCGGACCGGAAAGCCGCATCCACGTGGAGCGGCTGCCATGAGCGCGCATGCGCTCTATGTCACGGCCGCCTATGCCATCACGGCGCTGGTGCTGGCCGCGCTGGTCGCATGGATCCTCATCGACCAGCGCGGCCGCAAGCGCGATCTTGCCGAGCTGGAAGCCGCCGGCGTGCGCCGGCGCTCCGACAAGGGCGCCGAGGCCGTCAAGGACAAGGGCGCGAAATCATGAGCGGCGAGAGCACGGAGACCGCAACGCCGGCGCGGTGGCGGCGCCTGTTCGTGCTTTTGCCGCTGCTGGTGTTCCTCGGGCTGGCGGGGCTGTTCCTGTCGCAGCTTCTGTCCGGCCGCGACGTGTCGGAAGTGCCGTCGGCGCTGATCGGCCTGCCGGCGCCGCAGACCAACCTGCCGCCGCTGCAAGGCAGCGCCTTGCCGGGGCTCGATTCGAAGGCCTTCGCCGGCAAGGTCACGCTGGTCAACGTCTTTGCCTCGTGGTGCGCGCCGTGCCGCGACGAGCATCCGGTGCTGCTCGCTCTGTCGAAGGACAAGCGTTTCGTGCTGGCGGCGCTGAACTACAAGGACGAGCCCGCGAACGCCCGCCGATTCCTCGGCGAGGTCGGCAATCCCTACCAGGCGATCGGTGTCGACGAGGCGGGCCGGGCGGCGATCGACTGGGGCGTCTACGGCGTGCCGGAGACCTTCGTCGTCGGCAAGGACGGCAAGATCGCCTACAAGCATGTCGGGCCGATCACGGCCGAATCTGCGGAAACTCTGCTCTTGCCGCAGATCGAGAAGGCGCTGGCGGCGCATTGATATCAGGTGATGGCGGCCTGCGAATCGCGGCTTCCTGCGCGCTTCCGGTGCTCACGTACCTAAGTACGCTCCGCTCCGGTTCTCGGAATCCACCATTCTCGACTCGGCCTGACCTGAATCTCAACGCGCCTGACGGCGCGGAGCTGGTTGGGGCGAAAAACTCAGCCGTAGATCTGCTTGTGGATCTGGTAGAGCATCTCGGAGCGGTCGGCGCGCATGTCGGCCAGATCGCGGCTGGAGAAGCTGTCGATTTCGGCGACGAGGCGGTTGTACTGCTTGCGCTTGGCGATGCTGGTGCGAGCGCGGGAAACAAAGTTGTCGAAGATCATGACGAGGGTCCTTTCGTGCCGCGTTCTGGCGGCGAATTGTTCCTCCCTTGATCGATACGGAGCATGACATAGGAATAGTGCGTTGCAAAAAGAAGATGTTGCAATGCACCATTGCGCTGAACGCATAGCCGGTTAACCGGCCGTTACCGCCGAGCAAACCTGATTGAAGGCTGCCAAGGCCTCAAGAGACGGTGAAGCCGTTATCACCGATCTTGCCATATCGCTCGCCGGCTGGCTTGATCGCGACCGACTGAATGCCGGGAGGAGATGCATGGCGGCCGCCGACTACTACGAAATTCTCGATCCGCGTTTCGCGCGGTTGTTCAACTCCAACGCGCAAGTGGAGAAGCTGTTCACCGGATGCCGCTGGGCGGAAGGCCCGGCCTGGTTCGCCGCCGGCCGTTATCTCGTCTGGTCGGATATCCCGAACAACCGCATGCTGCGCTTTGACGAGACCGACAGCGGCGTCAGCGTGTTCCGCCAGCCGTCGGGAAATTCCAACGGCAACACGGTCGACCGGCAGGGCCGGCTGGTCACCTGCGAGCATTCGGGCCGCCGTGTCAGCCGCACCGAGCATGACGGCTCGATCATCACCATCGCCGACAAATGGCGCGGCAAGCGGCTGAATTCGCCCAACGACGCGGTGGTGAAGTCCGACGGTTCGATCTGGTTCACCGATCCGAGCTACGGCATCGACACCGACTATGAAGGCGACAAGGCCGAGAGCGAGATCGGCGCCTGCAACGTCTACCGGGTCGATCCGGACAGCGGCGAGATCGATGCCGTCATCACCGACATGGTGAGGCCCAACGGGCTTGCCTTCTCGCTCGACGAAAGCAAACTCTATGTCGCCGACACCGGGCGCACCCACGGCGCCAAGAACCCTGCGCATATCCGCGTCTTCAACGTCGGCAAGGGCGGCAAGAAGGTCTCCGGCGAAAAGGTCTTCGCCGACTGCACGGCCGGCCTGTTCGACGGCTTCCGGGTCGACGAGGACGGGCGCATCTGGACGAGCGCCGCCGACGGCGTCCATTGCTACGATCCGGACGGCACATTGATCGGCAAGATCAAGGTGCCGGAGGTCGTCGCCAACTGCGTGTTCGGCGGCAACAAGCGGAACTGCCTTTACATCGCGGGCACGACGTCGCTCTACATGGTGCGGCTGATGGTGAATGGCGCCAAAACGTATTGACGGCTCGCCGGAGAGCGCCCCTCCATGCCGTGACCTTCGACGTCGGTGCAACGGCGCAGAATTCTGTAACCGTTGTAATGCCTTAGCGTAACGGCACGGGTCCTAGGGTCTGCGCTGCGTCGCTTCGCTCCAGGATGACGACCTCATATTCGACCGCGTATAGACGCCGCGAAGCCCTGCACCGCCGCGCGCATCGCCAGCCGGTTCTCGGCCGTCGTCAAGATCGCCTCCATCTCCGGCGGCTTCTTGCCGATCAGGACGATCTCCAGCGCCGTCTCCTCAAAGAGGACGAAAGACATGGTGCGCATGATCTCGCTGAGCGCGGCGCGGGCGTAGAGCGAGCGCGGCGAGGCGTGCACCAGCATGGCCGGCTTGGCGACGGCGGCGTCGCGCGACACCAGCCAGTCGAGCGCGTTCTTCATACCGCCCGGCACGCCATGGGCATATTCCGGACAGGAGACGATGACGCCGTCGGCCGCGGTGACGGCCTCGATCAGCGCTGCCGCTTCCGGTGGCGTGCGCTCGCCCTCGTCGTCCGGGTTGAAGATCGGCAGCCGGCCAAGTCCGTCATAGAGGGTCACGCGGGAGCCGGCCGGCGCGTTTTGAGCCAGCGCCGCGAGCAGCGCCGAATTCGTCGAGGCGGCGCGCAGGCTGCCGGAAATGGCAAAGATGTTGAGCAAGCGGGAACTGTCCGGGCGAATCGTGCCCGAGGCTACCACATGGTCTGCCGGTAATCCTGGTCCAGCTCGCGGTCGATGTCGCCGGCCGCCTCGGCGAGCGCCAGCTGGTCGCGGATGATCTGGCCGAGCGTCGGCAGCGTCGCGCGGTCGTACCAGGTCTCCGGCTTCCACAGATCCGAGCGCATGAAGGCCTTGGCGCAATGCATGTAGGCGGCCTTGACCGACACCACGACGACGCTCTGCGGCTCCTTGCCGTCGACGGCCAGCCGCCCGCGCAGGCCGGCATCGACGGTGATGCGGGCGTCGCCGTTGACGCGCAGCGTCTCGTCATGCCGGGAATGAGGAACAACAGCCCGACCGAGGGATTGCGGACGATGTTCTCCAGCGTGTCCAGCCGGTTGTTGCCGGGCCGGTCGGGGATGGCGATGGTGTTGTCGTCGAGGATGGCGGCGAAGCCGGGCTTGTCGCCTTTCGGCGTCACGTCGGCATTGCCGGCGCCGTCGGAGGAGCCGATCAGCACGAAGGGGCTCTTGCCGATGAAGGAGCGGCAGTGGCCGTCGAGCGCCTTCAGCTCCTTGCGGATGGGGCCGTCGGTCGGTCGGGGCGTCTTGTAGATCGTCCTCAGCTCGTCGCGCGTGGTGAGGAATTCCATGCCCGTCCCCCTCTCAGTTCTATTTGCCGGCGTTCTCTTCCTTGGCCTTTTCCTCCAGCGAATGGCGCATGATCAGCGGCATCTGGCTGAAGGTGAAGAGAAGCGTGATGGGCATGATGCCCCAGACCTTGAACGTAACCCAGGCATCGGTCGAGAAATTGCGCCAGACGACTTCGTTGACGATGGCCAGGAAGAGGAAGAACAGCCCCCAGCGGAAGGTAAGCTTCCTCCAGCCCTCGGTGTCGAGGCTGAAGGCGGAATCGAAGACGTAGCCAAGCAGCGACTTGCCGAAGAACAGGCCGCCGAGCAGCACGCCGCCGAACAGCGTGTTGACGATAGTCGGCTTCATCTTGATGAAGATGTCGTCCTGCAGATAGAGCGTCAGTGCGCCGAAGACGAAGACCACGACACCCGACACGAGCGGCATGATCGGCAAGGTGCGGGTCAGCAGCCAGGACGCCATCAGCGCGATGGCGGTGGCGGCCATGAACAGGCCCGTGGCGACGAAAATCGGTCCGCCGAGCTCGCCCAGCGCCGGAAATTTCTGCACCAGCCATTCGCCGCGCGCATTGGCGAAGAAGAACACCAGCAGCGGGCCGAGCTCAAGCAGCAGCTTGAGCGCCGGGTTGACGCCTTCCTTCTTCTGTTTCTGCGGGTCGGACGGGTCGCGTTCGAGGATGTTCATGGAAGTCCTTGTTGTCCCGAAAGTCGGCGCTTTTGGGATCGTTCAAGCCACGCCGGCGATCGCCCTGGCGAATTCGCTGGCTGAAAAAGGTTCGAGGTCGTCGACCTGTTCGCCGACGCCGATGAAATAGACCGGCAGCCTGTGCTTGGCCGCGATCGCCACCAGAATACCGCCGCGCGCCGTGCCGTCCAGCTTGGTCATCACCAGGCCGTTGACGCCGGCGACGTTGCGGAAGATCTCGACCTGGTTGAGCGCATTCTGGCCGGTGGTGGCGTCGACCGTCTGCAGCACGGTGTGCGGCGCTTCCGGGTCGAGCTTGCCGAGCACGCGCACGATCTTCTCCAGCTCCGCCATCAGCTCGGCCTTGTTCTGCAGCCGGCCGGCGGTGTCGATGATCAGCACGTCGGAGCCGGCCTCCTTGGCCTTCTCGAAGGCGTCATAGGCGAGGCCGGCGGCATCGGCGCCGAGCTTGGAGGCGATGACCGGCGATTTCGTCCGCTCACCCCAGATCTTGAGCTGCTCGATCGCGGCGGCGCGGAAGGTGTCGCCGGCGGCGAGCATTACCGACAGGCCGCCATCGGTCAGCTTGGCGGCCAGCTTGCCGATGGTCGTGGTCTTGCCGGTGCCGTTGACGCCGACCACCAGGATGACATGCGGCTTGTGGCTGAGGTCGAGCTCCAGCGGCAGCGCGACGGGGGTCAGCACCTTCTCCACCTCGGCCGCCATGACCGAGCGCACCTCCGTGTCGGAGACGTCCTTGCCGTAGCGGCTGGAGGCCAGCGCATCGGTGACGCGGAGCGCGGTTTCCAGGCCGAGATCGGCGCGGATCAGCACGTCCTCCAGGTCCTGCAGCGTGTCCTCGTCCAGCTTGCGCTTGGTGAAGACGCCGGCGATGTTGCCCGAGAGCTCGCGCGAGGAGCGGGCAAGCCCGTCGCGCATGCGCTGGAACCAGGAACGTCTTGCCACCGGCTCCGGCGCCTTCTGCGCCTCGGCCTTCTGCTCGACCTTTTTCGCGACGGTTACCTTGCCGGCGGACGGCGCGGGCCTTGGCTGCGGCGCGGGGACGGCTTCTGGCTCGGGTGCAATCTCGGCAAGGATCCGCTCCGGTTCGACCGGCGCAGGCTGGCGAATAGGAGGAGAGATTTCCGCCGGCGGAGCAGGCTCCAGTGACGCCAAATCCTGTGGAGGTCGGCGCTGCCCCTCACCCTTACCCTCTGCCCGTGAAGGACGGGGAGAGGGGGGCGTCGGCGTTGGCACTTCTTCCTTCTCCCCGTCACTATGCGGGGAGAAGGTGCCGGCAGGCGGATGAGGGGCGGCGCCGACCTCTGAAGATGGCTCGATAGAAGGTGCCTCGGCCGGTGGAATCTCGATCGGCGACGGCGTATCGGCAGGGACTTCGCTGGGCAGGGTCGGCACCTCGATCGGCGACGGCTCAGGCTGCGGTTCCGGACGCGACGGGACAATTTCCGGCTCGGCCGGCGCGGGTGCAGGCACCTCTTGGGGCTGCGGCTCGGGCGCTGGTGCCGGTACCGTCGGCTGTGTTGGGATTTCTTCGGGTACCGGCGGCTCGGGCTGAGGCTCCTCTATGGGTTCAGGCTCCGGCAGCGGTTCCGGCTCAGCCGGAACGGTTGGCTCCGGCACGGGCGGAATGATCGGAGCCGGCTCGGGCTTCGGCTCTTCCGGCGCCGGTTGCGGCGTGGGTGCGGCCTCCACTGCGGGAGGCGGAGCCGGCATCGTGACTTCCGCCTCAGGCTGCGGCTCGTCGCGCTTCAGCAATTCCGGAACAGCCTGCTCGGCCGCCGGTTTCAGCGCGTCCAGCGCATCCCATTTGATCGGCGGCAGCGGGGCGGTCTCGTCGACGCGCTCCTCGACGACTTCCTTCTTGCCGAACGAAAATATCTTCTTGAAGAAACCGGCCATGCTTTGCGTTTTCTCAGGCAGCGCGGGCGGTCAGCGGCGCCGCGATCAGGCGGGTGCCGTCATGGCCGGTGATGATGGCCTCGACGATCTCGCCCGGCATCCCGGCGTCGATGGCGGCCAGCGTGAACCCCTCGGTGCGGCCGAGGCCGTCGCGCTCGACCAGGATCGACTGGCGCGTGCCGGCAAGGGCAGCGAGATGGCGGCGATAGGCGGCCTCGCCGGCGGCGCGCAGCCTGGCGGCGCGCTGCTTGACCACCTCGCGGCGGACCTGCGGCATGCGCGCGGCGGGCGTGCCTTCGCGTGGGCTGAACGGGAAGACGTGGAGATGCGTCAATCCGCATTCCTCGACTATTCTTTCCGAATTCTCGAACATCGCCTCGGTCTCGGTCGGGAAGCCGGCGATGATGTCGGCGCCAAAGACGATGCCGGGGCGCAGCTTGCGCACGTCCTCGCAGAAGCGGATCGACTGGTCGCGCAGATGGCGGCGCTTCATGCGCTTCAGGATCATGTCGTCGCCCGACTGCAGCGACAGATGCAGATGCGGCATCAGCCGGGGCTCGGTGGCGATGGCATCCAGCAGGTCGTCGTCGGCCTCGATGGAATCGATCGAGGACAGCCTGAGCCGCGTCACCTCTGGCACCTGGCGCAGGATCGTCTTCACCAGCTTCCCAAGCTTCGGGGCGCCCGGCAGGTCGGCGCCAAAGCTGGTCATGTCGACGCCGGTCAGCACGACCTCGGCATAGCCATTGCCGGCCAGCCGCTTGACCTGCTCGACCACGGCGCCCATCGGCACCGAGCGCGAATTGCCGCGGCCGTAAGGGATGATGCAGAAGGTGCAGCGGTGGTCGCAGCCGTTCTGCACCTGGACGAAGGCGCGCGCCCGGCCCTCGATCGCATCGACCATGTGGCCGGCCGTCTCGCGCACCGAGAAGATGTCGTTGACGCGCGCCTTCTCAGTGTCGTTGACGCCGAAATCGGGCAGCGCGCGATAGGAGTTCGCCTTCAGCTTCTCCTCATTGCCGAGCACGAGGTCGACCTCGCCCATGGCGGCGAAGTTCTGCGGCTCGGTCTGCGCCGCGCAACCGGTGACGATGATGCGGGCGTGCGGGTTCTCGCGGCGGGCCTTGCGGATCGATTGCTTGGCCTGGCGCACCGCTTCCGCGGTGACGGCGCAGGTGTTGAAGATGACGGCGCCGCCCTTCAGCGCGCCGAGGCCGGCGCTTTCCGCCTCCTTGCGCATCACCTCGGATTCATAGGTGTTCAAGCGACAGCCGAAGGTGACGACGTCTATTGCCATCAGGCCGCGCTTTCGGTGTCGCGGGCCCAGGTGCCGGTCGAGGGGTCGAAGCTGCCGGAGAATTCCCATTCGGCGGCACCGGTCAGGATGACGTGGTCGTCGTCGCGCCATTCGACATGCAGCGAGCCGCCGCCGGGCGTCATCAGCGAGACGCTGCGGCCGGTGCGCTTGGTGCGGGCGGCCGCCACCACGGCGGCGCAGGCCGCCGAGCCGCAGGCCTTGGTCAGGCCGGCGCCGCGTTCCCAGGTACGGATGACCATGGTTTCGGGCGAGGTGACCTGAGCGATGGTGATGTTGGCGCGCTCGGGGAAGATCGGATGGTTTTCCAAAAGCGGGCCGAAGCGGTCGAGCTCATAGGACCAGACGTCGCGGTCGACCCAGAAGATGGCGTGCGGGTTGCCCATCGAGACTGCCGAGGGCGAATGCAGCACCGGCGCGTCGATCGGGCCGATCTGCAGCTCGATCATGCGGGTGTCGCGGAACTCCTCGGCAAGCGGGATCTCCTGCCAGCCGAAGCGCGGCGTGCCCATGTCGACCGAGATCGTGCCGTCGGCATGTTCCACGGCGTTGAGGATGCCGGCGCGGGTCTCGAAGGTGAAAGCCTTCAGGCCGGTCTCGGCGGCCAGCGCCTGCACCACGCAGCGTGTGCCGTTGCCGCAGGCCTGCGCGCCGGAACCGTCGGAATTGAGGATGTCGATATAGTAGGCGGTGCCGGGCGTCCTGGCGTCATGGATCGCCATGATCTGGTCGAACTTGGTCGCGGCGTCGCCATTGAGCGCGATCGCCGCCGCCGCCGTCACCCGATCGGCACGGCCGCGCATATCGGCAACGATGATCTCGTTGCCGATGCCGTTCATCTTGGCGAAGGGGGCGGTGCCTGCCATCTAGCCGGTCATTCCATGTCCGTTTGGCGCTATATGGCGGAAACGGGCGGGAATTACCAGTGCGGCGCGGTTGAAGCGGCGGCGAAGACGTCGCGCCTTGGCGACGACGAAGACGCCGCCGCTGATTACGGCAAAGATGCCGAACCGGCCACGACGAAGAGGTCGGGCCTAGCCCACGACGAAGACGACGCGGCTGGTTACGGCAAAGATGCCGAACCTAAGTAACCGCGAAGACGCCGAGCACGATCAGCAGGAAGATGACGAGGACGATGCCGATCAGGACGCGCGCGCCGGTGGCGGCCGCACCTGCCAATGCCGGCATGCCGAGCAGGCTCGCTGCGGCGGCGACAATAAGAAGGATGATGATCCACTTGATCATGGGAAGGCTCCCAGCCGAATTGCGTTGTGGGATCAACGCCTCTTGTCGGCTTGGGTTCCTGTGGTCGGCTCAGGTTCCGGGCTAGGCGGCCGGCACATCCCACACCTCGCCCGGCCGCAAGGCGCGGAAACGCTCGCGCGGCAGGCGCTCGGCGTCGAGCGCCTCGGCCAATTTGCGGGCAGGCTCGTCGATCGGTTCATTGGTGAGTTGAAAAGTGCCCCAGTGGCAGCCGGCGGCGTGGGCTGCGTTGCAGAGCTTCATGCCTTGCACCGCCTCCTCCGGATTCTGGTGCTGCGGCTCCATGAACCAGCGCGGCTCATAGGCGCCGATCGGCAGGATGGCGAGGCGGAAACCGCCATGCTTCTCCGCCATCAGCCGGTAGTTGGCGCCGCCATGGAAGCCGGTATCGCCGGCGAAATAGATTTTTGCGCTTGGCGTCTCGACCACGAACCCCGCCCAGAGGGCCATGCGCCGGTCGCGGGTGCCGCGGGCCGACCAGTGGTGCACCGGTTCGACATGGACGGCGGCATCCTTGCCGAGGTCGATCCTGTCGCCCCAGTCATGCGCGCTGAGCCGCATGCCGGGCACGGCGGCGTCGATAATGGCGTCGGTCGATCGGCGGCAGCTGCGAAAAGGCGATGCCCGGCGCGTTGACCCGTTTCGGCCCGGCGAAGGAAAGCGGCGAGACGCGCTGCGACCAGACCGGATCAGTAAGGATGTTCAGCCCCGCCGTCTGGATGAGCAGCGAGGAATGGCCGACCATGGTGAGCCGCAGCGCGCCGCTGTCGACGCGCTCGTCCGGCCTCGCCTGATGGAACGGGCTCGGATTGGCCGCCGGCCATTTCGCGCGCTCGCCGCCCAACTGCCATTTCAGGAGATCAGCGAAGCGGCCGGGCGGCTTGCCGTCGGGGTTGAAGAACAGGGTGCCGTCGAAATGGTCGCTTGGCGGGCCGCTGTAATAGCGGTTGGCGGCTCTCTTTCTTGCGGCCAAGGTTGCGGCTCCGGCATGTTTCTTCCTCTTGCAAGATAGGATCGATGCCATCTGGCGCAAGCATTTGGGGACGGGTGCATGCCCTGGCCAAAGGCCGCGCGCTGGCGCCGGCGATGATTTCCGGTATACGATCGCTCGGCGGAATGGAGGGGGCCACCATGCGTCGGCAGGCAGTTCTTGCAGTCGTGGCGGCGATCATGGGGATCGCGCCGATAGCGCCGGCTGCCGGCGCACAGGCGCAGCCCGGCGCTTGCGCTCACACGCCAGCCATCCTGGACGCGGGCGATTTCCTGCTCGCCGAACCGGCAACGTTCCCGAATTTCTGGCGCGATCGTTTTGGCGATGACGCGGCCTATCTGAAGATACGCTATGGCGGCCTTGCCTACGCCGAGGGCTCGGCGCTTCTGGCGGGTTTGGAAAAACGCAGTCACCCGCCGCTGCGCATTGTCGAACTCAGGCTTGCCTATGCAACAACGCCGGATCGGGCGGCGATGATTGCCGGTATGCAACCGCTGCCCAAGGCACAGTCCATTGTGCCCAGCTTGGCCAATCTGCCTGGCGCGCGCTGGTCACCGAAGATGGCGGCGACTGGCTGCTGGGCGAACTGGCGCGCTGGCAGGCATCCGATGCCAACAACGCATCGGTCGGCGCGGCGGGGATTGCGCAGGCACTGGCCGACCTTGATGACGAGGCGAAGTCGCGTTTTGCCAAGAGAGCGGAAGATGCAGGAATTTGGCGGCTGGCCCTCGATGTGCGGGCGTTCGAGGACAATCTTGCTGACTTCGTGCCCTCGATCGCCTTCCGGCCACGGTGCTTCCCAAAAAGGACGACCGCGCGCAGTTCATACGCAATGCGCTCCACGCGGCCGATCTTCGTCCTTCCTTCGATATTTCCAAACAGCCGGCGGAAGTCCAGGCGATCGACCGCAAGAATGATTTGGGCGCCGTTCTGCGGACGGTCGGGCGGCTTGTTGCCTATGCTCCGCAAACGGCGATTCTGCTGCAGGTGATAAATTACAGCGGCGACCTGCGCGTCGGCACAATGGTGGCCGAAGGCCTTAACGCGCGGATCGCGGCAAAACAGCTCGACCCGATCAACAATCCCGATGCCGTCACGGCGGCCATGCTCGATGGGCTCGACTATGTTCTCGGTCGCAAAGACCGGGAGAGTATCCTCGCTGGCTTTGGCATCTCCGATGTGCAGGGCGAAATGGCCGAGTCTTTCGTCGAAAGGCATTGGCGCGGTTTGCTTTGGCGCCTTTCATGCAAGGCGATGAGACCGAAGCGCCCCCTCGCCCGAAACAGCTGGCGGCGGCCTTCCCCTGGGAGCAGTGGGTCGGATTGGCCGGCAAGCTGAAGGCCGGCGAAACCATTTCACCAGACGATCGCATCGTCGCCGCAGATCTGATGATCGCGGCCGATCGCCCCGCAGACGCGGTGGGGTTTCTGAAGACAGCCGGCGACTGGAAGACGGCAGTGCGGAGAGCTCATCAGCTGGCGCTCGACCTGGACCGCCGCTGCGCCGACTTGCTGCGGCCCCCGGTGGCGCTCGCGCAACCGCTCTACCGGTTCGAGCCGCGCTGAGACCGTTCCAGCGACATCCCTGTAATTTCCGAGGGCAGCACGATGGCAATGAAGCGGACCAAGACACCGTGGATGAAGGCCGAGGATTTCGGCCGCTCGCTGCCGCGCGGGCTGGGCGTCAATCTTCTGGTCACCGACATGGCGGCGATGGAGGCCTTCTGCCGCGACGTGCTTGGCGCCCGCATCATCTATGCCGACGAGGATTTCGCCGCGATCGAGCTCTTGGGCTCGATATTCATGCTGCATGCCGACCATTCCTATCTCGACAATGAGATGAGCGGCGTCATCGCCGGCGCCGAGACGCGCGGGGCGGGCATCGAGCTGCGCCTCTATGGCGCCGATCCGGATGCGATCGAGGCGCGGGCGCGCGATCTCGGCCACATCGTGCTCGCCGGCACGATCGACAAGCCGCATGGCCTGCGCGAATGCTATGTCGTCGGTCCGGACGGCTATCTCTTCGTGCCGAGCGCGGCGCTTTCCGCATAGGGATGCGTCGGGCTTTGCCGAGCACGATGGGCTTCTTCGGGGCGCGCCACAACTAGGCCTTCGAGGGTCACACGCCTGTTGCGGTAAAATTGCAACAATTGCTCCGAAAACCCTATTTTAACCATATCGGGTTGAAATTCTGCCACCTTCTCCATCTTGGTGGAGGGAGAGATTGCGCGGACGGCGTCCCCCCAGCCGGATCCGACGGAGGTAGGAATGACTTTTTCGAAGACCGGTCTGGTGGCCGTATCGCTGGCCGCGCTGATTGCAAGCGGCTGCTCGACATCGCGATTCTCGTCGATGGATGACCAGCAGCCGGCGCCGCTGACTCCCGCGCCCGCCGGCACGGTGACCGGAAACCAGCTGCCGCCGCCGGCGGCTCCCGGCACCGCCGACGGCTCGCAGTTCCCAACCGCGCCGGCGAACAGCCAGGTCGCCTCGCTGCCGCCGGATGGAAGCGCGCCCGCAGGGGCGCCGGACCTGACCGCGGCCAGTGTCGCCGGTGTCTGGAACGCCAGCGTTTCCGGCCAGAGCTGCAAGGTGGCGACGCCGCAGACCAAGTTCGGCGCCGGCTACCGTGCCGGCCCGTTGCATTGCCCGGCGCCGATCGACGGCATCAAGTCCTGGAATGTCGCCGGCAAGCAGCTGACCCTCTATGACGAGAATGGCGGCACGCTGGCCAAGCTCTATTCCTCGGGCGGCGAGAAATTCGACGGCCAGACCTCCACCGGCCTGCCGATCTCGCTTACAAGGTAGGGCGAAACCGCCGCCCTTGAGGCGGTTCAGCGTTCGAAAGAGTCGCCTAACCGCTCCAATTGCGCGCGGAAAGCCGCTACTTTTCCTGGATGTGCTCAACAACGACGTGACCGATGCACCTGCGTGACGGCCTCCAGACCCATGCGACCGTCAGGCAGCGCTACGACCATCTGGTCGAGACGGGCGCCATCGCGCGCGATCCGGCGCAGGAGCGCATCGCCGCCGCGCTCGATCGGCTGACTGACGAGATCTCTGCAAAAAGACTGGCTCAGAAATCGAGCGCGCTGGGCTGGCTGTTCGCCCGCAAGCAGCCGCCGGCGGCGGTCAGGGGCCTTTACATCCATGGCGGCGTCGGCCGCGGCAAGACCATGCTGATGGACATGTTCTTCGAGCTGTTGCCGGTCAGGCGCAAGCGCCGCGTCCATTTCAACGACTTCATGGCCGATGTGCAGGACCGCATCCAGAAGCACCGGCAGGCGCGCAAGAACGGCGACGTCAAGGAGGACGACCCGATCCCGCCGGTGGCGCGCGCGCTGGCCGAGCAGGCCTGGGTGTTGTGCTTCGACGAGTTCTCCGTCACCGACATCGCCGATGCGATGATCCTGTCCAGGCTGTTCTCGGCGCTGTTTGCCAACGGCGTCGTGCTGGTCGCCACCTCCAATGTCGCGCCCGAGAACCTCTACCGCGACGGGCTGAACCGGCAGCTCTTCCTGCCCTTCATCGGCCTCTTGGAGCGCAACGCCGAGGTGATGACGCTGGACAGCGACAAGGACTATCGCCTCGAGAAGCTCAGCCGCATGGCGGTCTACGTCTCGCCGGCTGATGCGGCCGCCGACGCCGCCCTCGACGAGGCCTGGCAAGCAATGACGCACGGCAAGCCGACGGCCGAGACGGCGCTGACGGTGAAGGGCCGGCAGGTCGCGGTGCCGCGCGCGGCCGGCGACGCTGCGCGCTTTTCCTTCGCCGACCTTTGCGAAAAGCCGCTCGGCGCGCGCGATTTCCTGGCCATCGCCGGCCGCTTCTCGACCATTTTCATCGACCATGTGCCGGTGCTCGGCGAAGGCAGGCGTAACGAGGCCAAGCGCTTCATCCTGTTGATCGACACGCTCTACGATCATCACATCAGGCTGGTGGTGAGCGCCGATGCTCCGCCGACCGGGCTCTACACGGCCAAGCGCGGCAACGAGGTGTTCGAGTTCGAACGTACCGCCTCGCGCCTTATCGAGATGCAGGGCCACGAATGGCTGGAGGACTGGGCGGAAAGGCGGAAGGTGGAGACGGTGGCGCCGGAGGCACAGCAGGCGCGGGCTTGAAGAATCGCAACGGCTGCGACTTCGGCCAATCTCTGAAGCTCGCATCACCTTAATTGCGAGCGCCTTCGTTAGCCCATGCGGCTGTCCGCTCGCCACGGGCCTCGCCATCACAAGGGCGTCATCGCCGGCTGCCAGCCTTCAGATTTCCACCTTCATTGTATAAATTCTCCCAAGTCGGCTTAAGAATTTTGACGTTTACGTAAAACCCAAATTATCTAACCGATTGAAAATGCTCGCTCCAAAATAATCGTTTGAATTTTCCATCCACCGGAGCTATTGGGTGCGGCGAAATCTCACGGGTTCCCGGCAGCATTCGGCCTCCTTCCTCGACGCCGTCAGCAAGTCGCAAAGATTTGGCGCCGTCACAGACAAAGGGAAAAAATCCTCACATGGCACGCAACAAGATAGCGCTTATCGGCTCGGGCATGATCGGCGGCACCCTCGCCCATATGATCGGCCTCAAGGACCTCGGCGACGTGGTTCTGTTCGATATCGCCGAGGGCATTCCGCAGGGCAAGGGGCTGGATATCGCGCAGTCGTCGCCGGTCGACGGCTTCGACGCCAGGCTGACCGGCGTCAACGACTATGCCGGCATCGAGGGCGCCGACGTCTGCATCGTCACCGCCGGCGTGCCGCGCAAGCCGGGCATGAGCCGCGACGACCTGCTCGGCATCAACCTCAAGGTCATGGAGCAGGTCGGCGCCGGACTGAAGAAGTATGCGCCGAAGGCCTTCGTCATCTGCATCACCAACCCGCTCGACGCCATGGTATGGGCGCTGCAGAAGTTCTCCGGCCTGCCCAAGACCCATGTCGTCGGCATGGCCGGCGTGCTCGACAGCGCGCGCTTCCGCTATTTCCTGGCCGAAGAGTTCAAGGTCTCGGTCGAGGACGTCACCGCCTTCGTGCTCGGCGGCCATGGCGATAGCATGGTGCCGATGATCCGCTATTCGACGGTCTCCGGCATTCCGCTGCCCGACCTCGTCAAGATGGGCTGGACCTCGAAGGAAAAGCTCGACCAGATCGTGCAGCGCACCCGCGATGGCGGCGCCGAGATCGTCGGGCTGCTCAAGACCGGCTCGGCCTATTACGCGCCGGCGGCTTCGGCGATCGCGATGGCCGAATCCTTCCTCAAGGACAAGAAGCGCGTGCTGCCTTGCGCGGCCCATCTTTCCGGCCAGTACGGGGTGAAGAACACCTATGTCGGCGTTCCCGTTGTGATCGGCGCCGGCGGTGTCGAGCGCGTCATCGAGATCGACCTCAACAAGAGCGAGCAGAAGATGTTCGACAGTTCGGTGGCGACGGTGCAGGGCCTGACCGAGGCCTGCGTCAAGATCGCGCCGCACCTCGCCTCGAAGTGATCCGCCAGCAGTTGATCCGGAGATAAGCCATGAACATCCATGAATATCAGGGCAAGGCACTGCTGAAGTCGTTCGGCGCGCCGGTGGCGGATGGCGTGCCGGTGCTGAAGGCCGGCGATGCCGAAGCCGCCGCTAAGGCGCTGCCCGGCCCGCTGTATGTGGTGAAGAGCCAGATCCATGCCGGCGGCCGCGGCAAGGGCAAGTTCAAGGAGCTTTCCTCCGACGCCAAGGGCGGCGTGCGGCTGGCGAAGTCGGTGGCCGAAGTGGTCGCCAACGCCAACGAGATGCTCGGCCACACGCTGGTCACCAAGCAGACCGGCCCTGCCGGCAAGCAGGTCAACCGCCTCTATATCGAGGACGGCGCCGACATCGACCGCGAGCTCTATCTGTCGATCCTGGTCGACCGTTCGGTCGGCCGCATCGCCTTCGTCGTCTCGACCGAGGGCGGCATGGACATCGAGGCGGTGGCGCATGACACGCCGGAAAAGATCATCACCGTCGCCATCGACCCGGAAAAGGGCGTGACGGCGGATGATCTCAAGACGCTCAACGGCGCGCTGAAGCTCGACGGCGACGCCGCCAAGGACGGCGGCACGCTGTTCCCGATCCTCTACAAGGCCTTTGTCGAGAAAGACATGAGCCTGCTCGAGGTCAACCCGCTGATCGTGATGAAGAACGGCCGGCTGCGCGTGCTCGACGCAAAAGTCTCGTTCGACAACAACGCGCTGTTCCGCCACCCCGACGTGATGGAGCTGCGCGACACGACCGAAGAGGACGAGAAGGAAATCGAGGCGTCGAAATACGACCTCGCCTATGTCGCGCTCGACGGCAATATCGGCTGCATGGTCAACGGCGCAGGCCTCGCCATGGCGACGATGGACATCATCAAGCTCTACGGCGCCGAACCGGCCAACTTCCTCGATGTCGGCGGCGGCGCTTCGAAAGAGAAGGTGACGGCGGCGTTCAAGATCATCACCAAGGATCCGGCGGTCGAAGGCATTTTGATCAATATCTTCGGCGGCATCATGAAATGCGACGTGAGCGCCGAAGGCGTGATCGCCGCGGTCAAGGAAGTCGGGCTGAAGGTGCCGCTGGTGGTGCGGCTGGAAGGCACCAATGCCGAACTGGGCAAGAAGATCATCAATGACAGCGGCCTGAACGTCGTCTCGGCCGACGACCTCGACGACGCGGCCAAGAAGATCGTCAAGGCGGTGAAGGGCTGAGCGGATGCCTCCGCGCAAGATAAACCTGGTCGAGGCGGCGGATGCGAAGATCGCCAAGGTCTTCGATCCGCACATCGCCGGTGACGTCAATGACAGCCAAGCGAAGGTCGCCAAGTTCGGCGCGGCCTTCGACTGGCACGCGCATGAGCATGAGGACGAAGCCTTCCTCGTGCTGCGCGGCAGGATCGCCATCGATTTCCGCGACGGGCCGGTCGAGCTCGGCGAGGGCGACTTCATCGTCGTGCCGCGCGGTGTCGAGCACCGGCCGCGCTCGCTCACCGAAGAGCCTATCGTGCTGATGTTCGAGCCGGCGACGACGCTCAACACCGGCAATGCCAAGAGCGACCTCACCGTCACCGACCTGAAGCGGCTCTGAGCGATGAACGCGGCTTCTTTCTCCTCGCTCTCGGCCGATCACCAGCGCCTGCAGGCGCTGGTCGGCGCGTGGCGCGGCGAGGAGGACGTCGCGGCGACCCAATGGGCCGATGAAGGCGCGGCAACGTCGGAAATCTTGGCGGAAGCGCAGTTCGGCGGGTTGTTCGTGGTGCAGCGCTATCGCCAGCGCCGCGACGGCACGGTCTCGTTCGGCTCGCATAATGTGTTCGGCTTCGACCAGCAGGCCAAACTCGTCACCATGCATCAGTTCGATTCCATGGGCTTCGTGCCGGCCTCGCCGGCCACGGGCACCTGGAATGGCGACGAGCTGGTGCTGGAGCGGTCGTCACCGCGCGGCGCTGCACGGGTGACCTACAGTTTCGACGGCGACGATGCCTACCGCATGCGACTGAACTTCAAACCTGCCGGCAGCGATGGCTGGCAAGACATGGTGAGCGGGCTCTACCGGCGCGTCTCGCCTTCCTCGATCAACGTTTAGAAAAGGGCTCCGATGTCCATTCTCATCGACAAGAACACCAAGGTGCTGGTTCAGGGCCTGACCGGCAAGACCGGCACGTTCCACACCGAACAGGCGCTGGCCTATCACGGCACCAAGATGGTTGGCGGCATACATCCCAAGAAGGGCGGCGAGACCTGGACCGGCGCCAAGGGCGAGAGCCTGCCGATCTTCGCTTCCGTCGCCGAAGGCAAGGAAAAGACCGGCGCCAATGCTTCGGTCGTCTATGTGCCGCCGGCGGGCGCCGCCGAAGCCATCATCGAGGCGATCGAGGCCGAGATCCCGCTGATCGTCTGCATCACCGAGGGCATCCCGGTGATGGACATGGTCAAGGTCAAGGCGCGGCTCGATCGCTCGACGTCGCGGCTGATTGGACCGAACTGCCCGGGCGTGCTGACCCCCGACGAATGCAAGATCGGCATCATGCCCGGCAACATCTTCCGCAAGGGTTCGGTCGGCGTTGTTTCGCGCTCGGGAACGCTTACCTATGAGGCAGTGTTCCAGACCACCAATGTCGGCCTCGGCCAGACTACCGCCGTCGGCATTGGCGGCGATCCGGTCAAAGGCACCGAGTTCATCGACGTGCTGGAGATGTTCCTCGCCGACGACGAGACCAAGTCGATCATCATGATCGGCGAGATCGGCGGCTCGGCCGAGGAAGACGCCGCGCAGTTCCTCAAGGACGAAGCCAGGCGTGGCCGCAAGAAGCCGATGGCCGGCTTCATCGCCGGGCGCACGGCGCCGGCCGGCCGCACCATGGGCCATGCCGGCGCGGTCATCTCCGGCGGCAAGGGCGGCGCCGAGGACAAGATCGCGGCGATGGAATCGGCCGGGATAAAAGTTTCGCCGTCGCCGGCGCGGCTGGGCACGACGCTGGTCGAGGCGATCAAGGGTTAAGTGAGTAGGCAGTAGTCAGTAGTGAAAAGGGAAGAACGGGCGAGTAGCGGTTGAGCGGAATTTCCATCTTTCTACGCACTACTGACTACTCACTATTCCCCTCGAAAGGAGACGGAGCCAGGCTCCGACAAGTGACATGGCACGACAAGATCAGGCCAACGACCAATTTTCGCTCACCTCTTTCCTCTATGGCGGCAATGCCGACTATATCGACGCGCTCTACGCCGCCTATGAGGACGATCCCGGCTCGGTCGATCCGCAGTGGCAGGACTTCTTCGCGGCGCTGAAGGACGACGCCGCGGACGTCCGCAAGAACGCCAACGGCGCTTCCTGGGCCAGGCCCTCCTGGCCGCTCTCGGCCAATGGCGAACTGGTCTCGGCGCTCGACGGCAATTGGGGCCTGGTCGAAAAGACGATCGAGAAGAAGGTCAAGGAGAAGGCGGTCACCAACGGCGTCGTCCTGTCCGATGCCGACGTGCACCAGGCGACACGCGATTCCGTGCGCGCCATCATGATGATCCGCGCCTACCGCATGCGCGGCCATCTGCATGCCAATCTCGACCCGCTCGGCATCGCCAAGCCGCTCGAGGACTACAACGAGCTGTCGCCAGAGAATTACGGCTTCACGTCAGCCGACTACGACCGGCCGATCTTCCTCGACAATGTGCTGGGGCTCGAGTTCGGCACGATCCGGCAGATGCTGGACATTCTGACCCGCACCTACTGCTCGACGCTCGGCGTCGAGTTCATGCACATCTCCGACCCCGAGGAGAAGGCATGGATCCAGGCGCGCATCGAGGGCGCCGACAAGGAGATCACCTTCACGGCGACCGGCAAGAAGGCGATCCTGCAGAAGCTGATCGAATCGGAAGGCTTCGAGCAGTTCGCCGACGTCAAGTACAAGGGCACCAAGCGCTTCGGCCTCGACGGCGGCGAGGCGCTGATCCCGGCGCTGGAGCAGATCCTCAAGCGCGGCGGCCAGCTCGGCCTGAAAGAGGTCGTGCTCGGCATGGCGCATCGCGGCCGCCTCAACGTGCTCTCCCAGGTGATGGCCAAGCCGCACCGCGCCATCTTCCATGAGTTCAAGGGCGGCTCGGCCGCACCCGACGAGGTCGAGGGCTCGGGCGACGTCAAGTACCATCTCGGCGCCTCGTCGGACCGCGAGTTCGACGGCAACAAGGTGCACCTGTCGCTGACCGCCAATCCTTCGCATCTGGAAATCGTCGACCCGGTGGTGATGGGCAAGGCGCGCGCCAAGCAGGACCAGTTCGCCGGGCGCGAGCGCGGCGAGATCGTGCCGCTGTCGGAACGCGCCAAGGTGATGCCGCTGCTGTTGCACGGCGACGCCGCCTTTGCCGGCCAGGGCGTGATCGCCGAGATCCTCGGCCTATCCGGCCTGCGCGGCCATCGCGTCGCCGGCACGCTGCATGTCATCATCAACAACCAGATCGGCTTCACCACCAATCCGCGCTTCTCGCGCTCCTCGCCCTATCCGTCGGATGTCGCCAAGATGATCGAGGCGCCGATCTTCCACGTCAACGGCGACGACCCGGAGGCGGTGGTGCACGCCGCCAAGGTGGCGACCGAGTTCCGCATGAAGTTCCACAAGCCGGTGGTGGTGGACATGTTCTGCTACCGCCGCTTCGGCCACAATGAGGGCGACGAACCGGCCTTCACCCAGCCGATCATGTACCGCGCCATCCGCACCCACAAGACGACGGTGCAGATCTATGCCGACCGGCTGATGGCCGAGGGCCACATCACCCAGGCCGAGTTCGACAAGATGAAGGCCGACTGGCGGGCGCATCTGGAAGCCGAGTGGGAAGTCGGCCAGAGCTACAAGCCGAACAAGGCCGACTGGCTGGACGGCGCCTGGTCGGGCCTGCGCACGGCCGACAACCAGGATGAGCAGCGGCGCGGCAAGACCGCCGTGCCGGTCAAGACGCTGAAGGAGATCGGCAAGAAGCTGACCGAGGTGCCGAAGGGCTTCGAGGCGCACAAGACGATCGTCCGCTTCCTCGAGAACCGCCGCCAGTCGATCGACTCCGGCGAAGGCATCGACTGGTCGACGGCCGAGGCGCTGGCCTTCGGCGCCATCCTGCTCGACGGCAACCCGATCCGGCTCTCCGGCCAGGATTCCGAGCGCGGCACCTTCTCGCAGCGCCATTCGGTGCTCTACGACCAGCGCGACGAGACGCGCTACATCCCGCTCAATAACCTGTCGGCGGCGCAGGCCGGCTACGAAGTCATCAACTCGATGCTTTCGGAAGAGGCGGTGCTCGGCTTCGAATATGGCTACAGCCTGGCCGAGCCGAAGGCGCTGACGCTGTGGGAAGCACAGTTCGGCGACTTCGCCAACGGCGCCCAGGTGGTGTTCGACCAGTTCATCTCGTCGGGCGAGCGCAAGTGGCTGAGAATGTCGGGCCTCGTCTGCCTGTTGCCGCATGGCTATGAGGGCCAGGGGCCGGAGCATTCCTCGGCCAGGCTCGAGCGCTTCCTGCAGCTCTGCGCCGAGGACAACATGCAAGTGGCCAACGTCACCACGCCGGCCAACTACTTCCACATCCTGCGCCGGCAATTGAAACGCGATTTCCGCAAGCCGCTGATCCTGATGACGCCGAAGTCGCTGCTGCGCCACAAGCGGGCGGTGTCGACGCTGTCGGAGATTTCGGGCGAAAGCTCGTTCCACCGGCTGCTGTGGGACGACGCGCAGCTGTTGCCGAACCAGGCGATCAAGCTGACCAAGGATTCCAAGATCCGTCGCGTCGTGCTGTGCTCGGGCAAGGTCTACTACGACCTCTACGAGGAGCGCGAGAAGCGCGGCATCAACGACATCTACCTGTTGCGCGTCGAGCAGCTCTATCCGTTCCCGGCCAAGGCGCTCATCACCGAGCTGTCACGCTTCCGCAATGCCGAGATGGTGTGGTGCCAGGAGGAGCCCAAGAACATGGGCGCCTGGTCGTTCATCGATCCCTATCTCGAATGGGTGCTGGCGCATATCGACGCCAAGCATCAGCGGGTGCGCTACACCGGCCGGCCGGCGTCGGCCTCGCCGGCGACCGGATTGATGTCGAAGCATCTCAGCCAGCTCGCCGCCTTGCTCGACGACGCGCTCGGCGAATAGAACTCAAGAAGAGACAGAACGGACAGGCACAATGGCTACCGAAATCCGCGTCCCCACCCTCGGCGAATCCGTCACCGAAGCGACCATCGGCAAATGGTTCAAGAAGGTCGGCGATGCGATCGCCGCCGACGAGCCGCTGGTGGAGCTCGAGACCGACAAGGTGACGGTGGAAGTGCCGTCGCCGAGCGCCGGAACGCTCGGCGAGATCGCCGCCAAGGAAGGCGAGACGGTCGGCGTCGGCGCGCTTCTCGGGTCGATCTCGGCCGGCGGCGAGGCGGCCGCTCCGGCGACCAAGCCGCAAGCCGTCTCGCAGGCCTCGAGCCCGGACGCGGCCTCCACCGTCAAGCAGGCCGCGGCCGAGACCGCCAAGATCGCCGGCGATGCCGGCGCGATCGAGCAGCGCACCATGCCGCCGGCGCCGGCGGCTGCGAAGCTCATCGCCGAGGCCAACCTCGCGGTCGACCAGATCACCGGCACCGGCAAGCGCGGCCAGGTGCTGAAGGGCGACGTGCTTGACGCCATCGCCAAGGGCGCGCCGTCGCAGCCGGCCGAGACGCCGAGATCGGCCCCGGTCGCCGTGCGCGCGCCGTCGCCGGCCGAAGACGCTCCGCGCGAGGAGCGCGTGCGCATGACCAAGCTGCGCCAGACCATCGCGCGCCGGCTCAAGGAAGCGCAGTCGACCGCCGCCATGCTGACCACCTTCAACGAGGTCGACATGAGCGCGGTGATGGCGCTGCGGGCCAAGTACAAGGACGTATTCGAGAAGAAGCACGGCGTGAAGCTCGGCTTCATGGGCTTCTTCACCAAGGCGGTGACGCATGCGCTGAAGGAGATCCCGGCGGTCAACGCCGAGATCGACGGCACCGACATCATCTACAAGAACTTCGCCCATGTCGGCGTCGCAGTCGGCACCGACAAGGGCCTGGTGGTGCCGGTGGTGCGCGACGCCGACCAGATGGGAATAGCCGAGATCGAGAAGGAGATCGGCCGGCTGGGTCTCGCCGCGCGCGACGGCAAGCTCTCCGTCGCCGACATGCAGGGCGGAACCTTCACCATCTCCAATGGCGGCGTCTACGGCTCGCTGATGTCGACGCCGATCCTGAATGCGCCGCAGTCGGGCATCCTCGGCATGCACAAGATCCAGGACCGGCCGGTCGTGGTCGGCGGCCAGATCGTGATCAGGCCGATGATGTACCTGGCGCTCAGCTACGACCACCGCATCGTCGACGGCAAGGAAGCGGTGACCTTCCTGGTGCGCGTCAAGGAAAGCCTGGAGGATCCGGAACGGCTGGTGCTCGATCTCTGAGTGATCCGGGATGGCTGAAGCAGCCGAGACCATCGACCTATTCGATCTGCTGAAGTCAGGTCGGGCCGGACCGATTGAGTTGGGCGAGAGCGGCCGCGAAGCCATTCGGGGGATAATTGATCCTGAGGATTTGCGAGCGGACAACCATTATCGCCACGGAGACACTACGTCCGCCTGGTGCATTTGCGGTTCGAACTGCGAGTTCTTTTTCAGTCCCGACTTTCGCTTGAGGTCGATCAGCGTCGAACCGATCGTTGGAATATTACAGCCAGGTGGAATGATGCCGACTTGGCGCGGTCATCTGCAGGTTGATCTTGGGCGATATCCGGTCACTTTTGCAGGCAGCGAACCGATGGCAATGCACGCATTGCCTAAAGCGTTGCGGTTCCTGAACAAAAAGGAATTTGCCTGGGCTATCGGTGGCGGTGAAGAGCGCGACGTCTATCTCGAACTGACGGAAAGCTCTCGTACATTGACCCTCAAATATGAGGTGAAAACCATTCCGGTCCAAGGCGATAAGAACATTGTCTTCGAGATAGACTATTTCTTGTCTTCGGTCATCGATCAGAGCGTTCAGGGCGGATAGACAAAAGTGGCGATCCGTACCTTCCTGTCAAAAAGTATATCGGCTGCATCGATAATGATCGGCGCGGCCGTGGCCGCAGGGAGGGCCCACGCCGCCTGCCCGCTGGAACTCGCCGTCTATGGCGATGCCGAAAGCGAGGCCGGCATCGATTTCAGGCCGACCATGGACTCGGCCACCGTCACCAACAGCTTCAAGATGGTGCTCGACAAGGGCGTGGTGCTGGACGGCATCGTCATGTGGACCGACGGCGTGGCGCGGCCTCACGGCTCGCTGATGTACAAATGCCGGACCGGCGACGTCACCGGCGATGAGCTCGCCGCCTGCACGGTGTGGGAAGGCGTCGTCTACAGCGCCGACGACAAGGGCAACATCGCGCTGCTGCCGGCCGAAGGCACGGAGGCGCCGAAAAGCCTGATCTTTCCGGATCTAGGTGCCTCGCTGCAGATGTCGGCCGCTTATGGCCCGGACGGCTTTTCCAAGGTGCCGTGGGATGTCTTCCTGCTGAAAGGCTGCCAGGAATGAGCGCGGACAAGAAGACGCTGCTGGTCACCGGCGGCAGCCGCGGCATCGGCGCCGCCATCTGCCGGCAGTCCAGCCAGGCCGGCTATCGTGTCGCTGTCAATTTTGTCTCCAACCAGGCAGTCGCCGAGGCGCTGGTCGCCGAACTCAAGGCCGCGGGCGGCGAGGCCATTGCCGTCAAGGGCGATGTCGGCAACGAGGCCGATGTGCTGGCAATGTTCGAGGCGGTGGACAAGGGTTTCGGCCGGCTCGATGCTTTCGTCAACAATGCCGGCATCGTCGACGCCAAGGCGCGCGTCGACGAGATGAGCGCCGCGCGGGTAGAGCGCATGATGCGCGTCAATGTCGTCGGCTCCTTCCTCTGCGCGCGCGAGGCGGTCAAGCGCATGTCGACCCGGCATGGCGGCAAGGGCGGCGGCATCGTCAACATCTCTTCCGCCGCGGCGAGGCTGGGTTCGCCCGGCGAATATGTCGACTACGCCGCCTCCAAGGGCGCGATCGACACGCTGACCATCGGCCTGGCACGCGAGGTGGTGCTCGAAGGCATCCGCGTCAACGCGGTCAGCCCCGGCATCACCGAGACCGAGATCCATGCCTCCGGCGGCCAGCCGGACCGCGTGGCGCGAATGCGGGACATGCTGCCGATGAAAAGGCCGGGCACCGCGGATGAAGTCGCGAGCGCGGTTCTCTATCTTCTGTCGGACGCGGCCTCCTATATAACGGGCGCGATCCTGAATGTGAGCGGCGGCCGCTAGGCGCCAGAGCAAAGGACAAGACCATGGCCTATGACGTCGTAATCATCGGATCGGGACCGGGCGGCTATGTCTGCGCCATCAAGGCGGCGCAGCTCGGGCTGAAGACGGCGGTGGTCGAGAAGAACGCCACCTTCGGCGGCACCTGCCTCAACATCGGCTGCATTCCGTCGAAGGCGCTGCTCCACGCCTCCGAGATGTTCGCCGAGGCCGGCCATTCCTTCGACACGCTCGGCGTCGAAATCGGCGCGCCGAAGCTCAACCTGAAGAAGATGCTGGCGCACAAGGACGCGACGGTTTCGGCCAACGTCAACGGCGTCGCCTTCCTGTTCAAGAAGAACAAGATCGACAGCTTCCGCGGCACCGGCAAGGTGGTTGGTGCCGGCAAGGTGTCGGTCACCGGCGAGGACGGCAAGGTCGAGGAGATCGAGACCAGGAACATCGTGATTGCCACCGGCTCGGATGTCGCGGGCATTCCCGGCGTCAAGGTCGATTTCGACGAGAAGGTGATCGTGTCCTCGACCGGCGCGTTGTCGCTGGACAAGGTGCCGGGCCATCTGGTGGTGGTCGGCGGCGGCGTCATCGGGCTGGAGCTCGGCTCGGTGTGGGCCAGGCTCGGCGCCAAGGTGACGGTGGTCGAATTCCTCGACACCATCCTCGGCGGCATGGACGGCGAGGTCTCGAAACAGTTCCAGCGCCTGCTCTCCAAGCAAGGCTTCGAGTTCAAGCTCGGCGCCAAGGTCACCGGCGTCGCCAAGGCCAAGAAGGGCGCCAGCGTCACCTTCGAGCCGGTGAAGGGCGGCACCGCCGAAACGATCGATGCGGACGTGGTGCTGGTCGCGACGGGGCGCCGCCCCTATGCCGACAGCCTCGGGCTGAAGGATGCGGGCGTCGAGATGGACGAGCGCGGCCGCGTCAAGACCGACGGGCATCTCAGGACCAACCTTCCCGGCATCTATGCCATCGGCGACGTCATCGCCGGCCCGATGCTGGCGCATAAGGCGGAAGACGAAGGCGTGGCGGTGGCCGAGATCATTGCCGGCCAGGCCGGCCATGTGAACTACGACGTGATCCCTAGCGTCGTCTACACCAGCCCGGAAATCGCCTCGGTCGGCAAGACCGAGGAAGAATTGAAGAAGGCCGGCGTCGACTACAAGGTCGGAAAATTCCCGTTCACGGCCAATGGCCGGGCGCGCGCCATGCTGCACACCGATGGCTTCGTCAAGATCCTGGCCGACAAGCAAAGCGACCGCGTGCTTGGCGTCCATATCGTCGGCTTCGGCGCCGGCGAGATGATCCACGAGGCGGCGGTGTTGATGGAATTCGGCGGCTCGTCGGAAGACCTCGCCCGCACCTGCCACGCGCACCCGACCATGTCGGAGGCGGTGAAGGAAGCGGCGCTGGCCACCTTCTTCAAGCCGATCCACATCTGAAAGGCTCGTATAAACTCTACTCCGGCGGCCATCTGGAGCGGTTCTCTGCGCTTCCGGTGCTCACGTACTTTAGTACGCTCCGCTCCGGTTCTCGAAAACCACTCCAGCTGACTCACCGGAGCGAGTTTCTAAGGGCCTTTCTCGCGCCTGCCACCAAACAAAACGGCCCGCCTTTCGGCGGGCCGTTCGTCGTTCAGGTAAGCCTGATTACGGAGACGGCGCAGGTGCCGGAGCGGGCGCCGGGGCCGGTGCTGGCGCGGGAGCCGGCTCTGGTGCCGGAGCGGGCGCTGGCGCAGGTGCCGGGGCAGGTTCGGCAGGCTTCATCGGCTCCGGAGCGGGCGCCGGTGTGCTCGCGGCCGGCGGCTCGGCGGGCGCCGGAGCTTCGCCGCTTCTTCCGAAAACATAGTAGGCAACAATGGCCAGGATAATGACCACCAGGGCAATCAGCCAGCCACTGCCGCCGCCGCCCGATCTGGGAGTGTCGTTAGGGTTCGCCATAAAAGTGTCCTCCGTGGATGAAAAGTATCAAATAACACCCGTCAACGCGCGACCGTTGAACGGGTTTCATACTAGGCCCGGAAAATGCTGAAAGCAGGGCAATTCTGACCTGGAATCCCCTGCCGGCATGCATTTCCACCACAAAATGGGTCGGGATCGAGCCGAACCCGGTCTTTCGAGACCATTCGGCACGAAACCGGAGGAGGTTTGCGCCGCCAAGTCACGAATCAGCCCGGCGCCGGCGCTCCCGCCCTATCGAGGCGCAACCCGGCCGTGCGGATCAGTCGACGGCGGTCACCGTGTAGCCGGCCTTGCGCAAATCCTCGACCAGGCCCTGCGGGCCCGGAAGATGCATGGCGCCGACCGCCATGAAGGCATTGCCTCGGGCCAGGAGCGGTCCGGCATGATCGGCCATCACCTTGTTGCGGCTGGTGATCATGGTCTCCTCGAACGCGGCATAGCCGGCCGGATCATCCTCGTCGCCGGGCAGGACGACGCGAAACAGCGGCCAGAACATGCCGGTCTCGCCGCTCTGGTAGAGAACGATCATGGTTTCGTTGACGTCGTTCACCTTGTCGCCGAGCTTGAGCGTGTCGACCAGACCCTTCATGTGGAAGGCCAGCGGAAGCGAGGCCATCGCATGAAGCTGATCGGCGACAGTCTCCAGCCCCTCGACGGATTTGCCTGAAGCCTTGGCGTCCTCGGCGAGCTTGACGTCAAGCACCGGCGCGCCGCCGGCCTTGCGCGCCAGCTCGCAGGCCGGCAGCGCAACCATGGCCGACAGCAGCCAGGGCTTCATCTTGGCGACGGTGGCCGGCGGAATGCCGCGCGCGTCGAGCGCCTTGTTCATGGCGGCAGCGTCGTCGGGCGACAAAAGCGAGGACAGCGTGGTGCTGTCGGTGAACATCATCAGGTCCGGCTCCTTGAGCAGGGCGGCCATCATCTTCTGCTGGTCGAGCACTTCCGTGGTCTCGATGACGACCGTATCGGCGGCGTCGAAAGCCTTCTGCGCAGCCGGCGGCAGCGTGGTGACGCGCGGATCGGTCATGTGCATGGTGCCAAACAGGAAGGAGGGCTTTTCGCCGGGCTTTTCCAGTTTCCACAGCAGGCCCTTGCCGTTGGGCGTGGCCGCCGCCTCGGCTTCGATCTTGCTGTAGACGGTCGGATTGTCCTTGCGCAGCGCGCTCAGCATGTCGGTGCCGCCGCAGGCCGGGGTCTCGGCGTGCGCCCGACCGGCAAGCAGCGCGACGATCAGGAAAGACAGGAAAAACAGGACGTTGAGCGCGACAAGCAGCTTCAGCGACACGAGGGCCGCGCGGTCAGCGATGGCTATGACGCGTTTCATAAGTCGCTTCTTACGATCAAAAAGCGGCAAAACGGTTAATCGGCGCAGCCAATTTGAAGGGTTCACGCCCTTGGGTGAGCAGATTCGTAAATCTCGAGCAGCCTTGCGGTGTCGACGCCGGTATAGACCTGGGTGGTCGACAGGCTGGCGTGGCCGAGCAGTTCCTGGATGGTGCGCAGGTCACCGCCGCGGCCGAGCAGATGCGTGGCGAAGGAGTGGCGCAAGGCGTGCGGAGTCGCGGTGTCGGGCAGGTTGAGCGCCGAGCGCAGCCTCGCCATGTCGCGCTGGACGATCGCCGGATTAAGCGGACCGCCGCGCGCGCCGCGAAACAGCAGGCCCTTCGGATCGATATGGAAGGGGCAGAGGCGGCGGTATTCGGCGACCGCGCGCAAGGCCACCGGCAGCACCGGCACCAGCCTGGTCTTGCCGCCCTTGCCGGTGACGCGCAGCACGGTGTCCGTTTCCGACGACAGCTCGGCGCCGGCGAGGCCAAGCGCCTCGGAAATGCGCAGGCCCGAGCCGTAGAGCAGCGTCAGCACGGCGGCGTTGCGGGCGGCGATCCAGGGTTCTTCCGCCAGCTGGCCCTGGACGGAAACGACCTCTTTTGCATCGCTCGCCGTCAGCGGCTTGGGCAGCGACTTCGGCTGGCGCGGCGCGCGCAACGCCGCCGCACCTGCGGCATTTGCGAGGCCGCGCCGTTCGAGGAAGCGCAGCAGTGAGCGGATGCCGGCCAGCCCGCGCCCGAGCGTGCGGGCGCCGGCGCCGGCGTTGCGGCGGGCGGCGAGGAAGCCGCGCAAATCGGCCGGGCGCAGGTCGGCGATGTCGGAGATGCCGGGCGGACCGCCGCAATGGCCGGTCAGGAAATGCAGGAACTGGCGGGTGTCGCGCTCATAGGCTTCCACCGTCTCCGGCGACAGCCGGCGCTCGCGTGCCAGCATCTTCAGCCAGTTCTCGCGCGCCGCCTGGAGGTCGGGCTTTGCCGGGATGAGGAATTCCTGCATGCGCCGCATTTTCGGGCAGCCAGGTTAGGAAGCGGTGAAGAGCGCGTCATTGAAATGACGGCTGGGGAGGGTTAGAGCAGGGCAAAGGATGTCGCGCCATGACCAAGCCCCAGAACCCCGTCCAGTTGGCCGTGATCGGCGCCGCGCATGGCATCAAAGGCGAGCTACGGGTGAAGACCTTCACCGGCGATCCGCTGGCGCTGGCCGACTACGGGCCGCTCTACGCCAAGGATGGCCGCGCCTTCCAGATCATAGACATCCGGCCCGCCAATACCGTCGTGGTGGTGCGCTTCAAGGGTGTCAGCGACCGCAACGCCGCCGAGGCGCTTTCCGGCACCGAGCTGTTCGTCGACCGCTCGATGCTGCCCGACGACGGCGAGGAGGACGAGTTCTACCACGCCGACCTGATCGGGCTGGAGGTCCGGGACGAGACAGGTGCTGCCATCGGCAAGGTGGTCGCCGTGCATAATTTCGGCGGCGGCGACATCCTCGACATCACGTTTGCCGGCCGCAAGGGCGTGCTGATTCCGTTCACGCAGGCCGCCGTTCCGCAGGTTTCGGTCGTCGAAGGGTTCGTCCGCGTCGATCCGCTGGCCGCCGGCCTGGTCGAGGACGAGGACGGCGAGGCCGCGCCCGGCCGCGACGGCTTCGATCCGAAGGGCCGGCCGCGCGGGCCGAAGGATGCCGGGGGCAACCGGTGAGTTTTGCCGCCTCGGTGCTGACGCTCTATCCAGAGATGTTTCCCGGCCCGCTCGGCCTGTCGCTGGCCGGCCGGGCGCTGGAAGCCGGCACATGGTCGCTTGAGGCGATCCAGATCCGCGATTTCGCCACCGACAGGCATCGCAACGTCGACGACACGCCGGCCGGCGGCGGCGCCGGCATGGTGATGCGCGCCGACGTGCTGGCAAAAGCCATCGACCATGCTTCGCCTCCCGGCGATGCGCGGCCAAGGCTGCTGATGAGCCCGCGCGGCAAGCCGCTGACGCAGGCCCGGGTGCGCGAACTTGCCGCCGGACCGGGCGCGGTCATCCTGTGCGGCCGCTTCGAAGGCGTCGACCAGCGGCTGATCGACGCGCGGGGATTAGAGGAGGTCTCAGTCGGCGACTTCATCCTGTCGGGCGGCGAGCCGGCGGCCCTGGTCCTGCTCGACGCGGTGGTGCGGCTGTTGCCGGGCGTCATGGGCAATGCCGTCTCGGGCGAGGAGGAGAGTTTCGAGAACGGATTGCTCGAGCATCCGCACTATACGCGGCCGCAGGAGTTCGAGGGCCGGCCGATCCCGGATGTGCTGATCTCGGGCAACCACAGGAAGATCGCCGAATGGCGGCGGGCCGAGGCGGAGAAGCTCACCAGGGAGCGGCGGCCGGATTTGCTGGCGGACGATCCGCCCCGATAGCTCGGGGCGGATCGTCCTTCTCTTTATCTGACCATGATCTTTTCCGAAAACCGGGTCCCGCTTTTCGCTTACGCGGTCCTGCGGTTCGGGATCATGGTTCTCAGCCCTTGGCGAAATAGTAGAAGGCCAGGAACAGGCCGACGGCGACGACGAAGCCGCGCACGACGTTCTGCGGCACGCGCTTGGCGATCCAGACGCCGGCATAGCCACCGAGGGCGCCGCCGGGGATCATGACGATCGCCTGCGGCCAGGCGACGACGCCGCCGGAGACGAAGACCAGGATGGCGATGGCGGCGATGACCACCGCCAGCATGTTCTTCATCGCGTTCAGCCGGTGGTAGTCGCCGGCCTGGGTGAGGCCCAGCGTGGCCAGCATCATGACGCCCATGCCGGCGCCGAAGAAGCCGCCATAGATCGAGGTCAGGAACTGGACGAGCGAACCGGCGAACGAGCCGACGGCCGGCTGGTGTCCGGGCTTCGGCGCCGGCTTCAGCCAGGGGCCGGCGGCGAAAAGGGCGGTCGCCGCCAGAAGCAGCCAGGGCACCAGCGCGCGAAAAGAGGGATTGTCGAGCGCCAGCAGGATAAGCGCGCCGGCCAGCGCGCCGAGGGCCGAGATCAAGCAGAGCAGCAATGCCTCGCGCCAGAAATGCCGGATGTCGGACGCGTAGGCGAGCGTCGAGGTTATGTAGCCCGGAAACTGCGTCACCGAGGAGGTGGCATTGGCGACGATCGGCGGCACGCCGACCAGCGTCATGGCGCCGAAGGTGATGAAGGTTCCGCCACCGGCCACCGCATTGGCGGCGCCGGAGACAAAACCCGCCAGAAAGAGCAGGATCGCGTCGAATGGAGACATCAGCACGTCGTCGGAGTAGGTTGTCCAGCCCGGATTAGGAAGCTTGACGGGCGCGCGCAACCCCGCGGCTGGCAATTGCGTGATGGCATGCGGCCAAAAAAGACAGGGCCAAGGCGTGACAAAGCGTCAAAATAGCTGTATGTGCCCGCCCGAACCGGAAGAACAATCTTTCGGAACCCGTCAACAATGACGGTGTAGCCGTCCCTGCCCGATGTCCTATGTTGGACAAAGGGCATAGCCGAGCGGTCATTGGAACTGCAAGGCGAGTCGAGGACGCTCTGACTGTCGGAAGAACAAGAAGTGGATATTTGAGATGGATCTCATCCGCCAGCTCGAGGCCGAACAGGCCGCCAAGATCGAAGCCAAGCGCAAGCTTCCCGAATTCCAGCCCGGCGACACCGTGCGCGTCCAGGTCCGCGTGACCGAAGGCAGCCGCACCCGCGTCCAGGCCTATGAGGGCGTCGTCATTGCCCGTTCCGGCTCGGGCTTCCAGGAGAATTTCACCGTCCGCAAGATTTCCTACGGCGAAGGCGTGGAGCGCGTGTTCCCGGTCTACTCGCCGATGGTCGAGGGCGTCGAGATCGTGCGCCGCGGCAAGGTGCGCCGCGCCAAGCTCTATTACCTTCGCGACCGTCGCGGCAAGTCGGCCCGCATCTCGGAGAACACCGGCGTGCGCGCCCGCAAGCTCAACGACGAGGAGCGTGATGCGCTGAACGCCGAGAAGGCGCGCATCGAGGCCGAGAAGGTCGCCGCCGCCGAGGCGCTGGCCGTCGAGAAGGCCGCGCAGGACGCCGCCGAGAAGAAGGCCGCCGCCGAGGCTGCCAAGGCCGCGGAAGCCGCCGCCGAATAAGCTTCTCGACAATTCGTTTATGGAAAAGGCGGCTTCGGCCGCCTTTTTTCGTTTGGTGGTGTCGAAAGCGTTTGGATTTGGCCGAGGCTCCGCCCGTGGATGACGACGTCGGGGTTGACATTCAAATATCTTGTACACTAGGTAATCGTGCACAAGATAACAGGAGACCACCTATGTCAGCACTCTACACCACCCAGGCCCGCGTCAGCGGCGGCCGCGCCGGCCACGCCGAGACCAGCGACGGGCTGCTCAAGGTCGATCTGGCAATGCCGAAGGAACTGGGCGGGCAGGGCGGCGCCACCAATCCCGAGCAGCTTTTCGCCGCCGGCTACGCGGCCTGCTTCGAAAGCGCGATCCGCTTCGTCGCGCGCAAGGAGAAGCTGCCGCTCGAAGACGCCGCGGTGACCGCCAGCGTCAGCCTCCACCCCAACGGCCAGGGCGGGTTCCGGCTCGGTGTGTCGCTGGCGGCGGAAACGAAAGGCCTTGATCACACGGCGGCGGAAGCGCTTGTATCGGCGGCGCACCAGATTTGCCCCTATTCCAACGCCATCAGGGGCAACATAGATGTTGCGCTTTCGACCGTGGCGCTTCCGGCAAAGGCAGCATGACAACAAGAACCACAGAGACCGTCAGCGACGTCCCGGCGGATAGCGCCGGGGCGATTGCCGTTCCGCGGCTGGACCAGCAGCTCTGCTTTGCGCTCTATTCGGCGAGCGGGCTGATGACCAAGCTCTACCGGCCGCTGCTCGATCCGCTGGGCCTCACCTATCCGCAATATCTGGCCATGCTGGTGTTGTGGGAGCGCGCGCCGAGCACGGTCGGCGCGCTTGGCGAAGCGCTGGGCCTGGATTCGGCGACGCTGACGCCGTTGATCAAGCGGATGGAAGCGGGTGGTCTCGTTACGCGCAGGCGCGACAGCGCCGACGAGCGCAGGGTGCTGGTCGAGCCGACGGCCAAGGGGCAGGCGCTGCGCGCCCGCGTGAAGGGTGTGCAGGCGGGCCTCGACTGCGCCATGCCGATGGAGCGCGCCGAGCTCAAGGCCCTGCATGGAACGCTCACCCGTCTCGTCGCCGGCTTGCGCGAGGCAACGGAATAGGCACCCGCCGAAGATGCTGCAAATCCGCTTCGTCGTGAGCATGGGATCAGCTTCCGCCACGTGGCGTTGCGGATCGACTTGCAAGGCGCTTGCGGAAAGCTAAAGTCGGCGCCGGATTTTCCTGCAAGCCCCGCGCCTTCGCGGGGCGTTTCAAGTTCTGGAGCGTGTCATGACAAAATCGAAACTGCTGCTGGCGACTGTGCTGGCCTGCCTTCTCGCGCCTGTCGCCGCGTTGGCCGAGACGCTGCCCGACCTCGGCGGCAAGAAAGTGGTGGTGGTGACGGAGAACGCCTATCCGCCGCTGCAGTTCATCGATTCCAAAACCGGCAAGCAGATCGGCTGGGAATATGACGCGATGGACGAGATCGCCAAGCGGCTGAACTTCAAGGTCGAGTACCAGAACACCTCCTGGGACGCGATGATTCAGGCGGTTTCCGACAACCAGTACAACATCGGCATGACCGGCATCACCATCAAGGACGACCGCAAGGAGAAGGTCGACTTCTCCGACCCCTATATGCGTTCGGAGCAGTTCATGCTGGTGCGCGGCGATGAAAGCCGCTTCACCGACGCCAAGACCTTCGGCGCCTTCAAGGACGGGCTGATCGGCGCGCAGGCCGGCACCACGCCCTTCTACACCGCCGTCTACAGCGTGCTCGACGGCAACGAGCAGAACCCGCGCATAAAGCTGTTCGAGACGTTCGGCGCCACGGTGCAGGCGCTGAAGTCGGGCGACGTCGACGTGGTGCTGACCGACGGCACCGCCGGCAAGGGCTATGTCGACGCTTCGGAAGGCAAGCTGAAGCTGATCGGCGGGCCGCTCGGCACCGAGGATTTCGGCTTCATCTTCCCCAAGGGATCGGACTTGGTGAAGCCGGTCAACGCCGCGATCGCCTCGCTCAAGGCCGACGGCACGCTCGATGCGCTGAACAAGAAGTGGTTCCTTGATTACAAGATGGGGCAGTAGGGCTTCTTGTTGACAGCGGTGTCCTACGGCCGCGGACGAAAGACCGCGAAAGCCTCGTTTCTTCCCACCCCCCTCTGTCCTGCCGGACATCTCCCCCGCAAGGGGGGAGATCAGATGTCGCCTCGGCTTTCGCTAATCTCCAACGCTGTAGGATGGGCAGTGAGGCCGAAGCTGCTAATCTCCCCCCTTGCGGGGGAGATGCCCGGCAGGGCAGAGGGGGGTGTGCCGGAACGCAGCCTCCGTAGATCTGGCTCCGCTTGGCTCGCCTGATGGCAACGCCCGCAACCTCCTCCGCCAAAGCCGAATTCCCCTGGTGGCTGGCCGCCGCCCTGGCGCTGGCGCTGGCGGCGGCGCTGTTCATTGCGTCGAGCGACCTCTACGCCCAGGTCTTCGCCACCGTCGCCAAGGGCATCGGCATCACCGTCTTCGTCACCGTGGTCGCCTTCGCGCTGGCCTCGGCGATCGGGCTGGGCATCGCCCTGATGGGGCTGTCGAGCTCGCGGGTGCTTCGCCAGATCGCCCGCTTCTATGTCGAGATCATCCGCGGAGTGCCGATCCTGGTGCTCTTGTTCTGGATCGCGTTCGCCGGCGCGCCGGCCGTCGTCGCTGCGTGGAACGCCCTGACCGCGCCGCTGCAAAGCGCCGGCTATCTCGGCGAACTGCTGGTGCGCGACGTCTCGCTTTTGTGGCGCGCCATCATGGCGCTGACCATCGGCTATTCCGCCTTCATCTCGGAAGTGTTCCGCGCCGGCATCCAGTCGGTCGAGAAGGGCCAGATCGAGGCGGCCAAGGCGCTCGGACTGACGCGCGCGCAGCGCTTCCGGCTGATCGTGTTCCCGCAGGCGATCCGCACCATCCTGCCGCCGCTCGGCAATGACTTCGTCGCCATGGTCAAGGATTCCTCGCTGGTCTCGGTGCTCGGCGTCGCTGACATCACCCAGATGGGCAAGGTCTATGCCGCCGGTTCGTTCCGCTTCTTCGAGACCTATTCGATCGTCGCCTATATCTACCTGATCCTCACCGTCGGCCTGTCGCTGGCGCTCAGGGCGCTGGAGCAGCGGCTGCGCCGCCAGCACCAGGAATAGAAGTCCAACAAAGACCGCGCTACGATCCGTCCCGCGCGCCAGCGGAGGAGGACAATTTGGTGGATTTCGACAAGGCCAATGCGGCGCTGGATTCCGTCTATACGGCCGACACGCCGGAGGCGCTCGCCAAGGCCTATGCCGAATGGGCCGCGACCTATGACAGCGAGACCGCGTCGCTCGGCTATCTGCTGCCGTTCCTGATCACCGCCTGGGTGGCGCGCCATGTGCCTGTCGGCGCAGGCCCGCTGCTCGACGCCGGCTGCGGCACCGGGCTCTCCGGCCCGTCGCTGAAGGCGCTTGGCTATGCCGACATTGCCGGGCTCGATCTCTCCGACGACATGCTGAAGATCGCCGGCAGCCGCAACGCCTACAGCGAGCTGAAGAAGGCGATGCTCGGCGGGCCGCTGCCTTGGCCGGACGGCCATTTCCGCGCCTTCTTCTCGACCGGCGTGTTCACCATCGGCCATGCGCCGGCATCTGGCCTGCATGAGCTGGTGCGCATCACGAAGAGCGGCGGCCACGCCATCTTCACGGTGCGAGACCAGGTGTTCGAGAGCGGCGGATTTCAAGATGTCTTCGACAGCCTTGAGCGGGAGGAGAAATGGCGGCTGGTAGAGCAAAGTCCCTGGTTCCGCTGCTATGCGATCGGCGATCCCGAGGCGCTGGTGAAGACGTTTGTGTTTGAGGTGGTGTGAGCGCCAATCACCGATGTCGGCGCCGCCCCTCATCGCCCTGCCGGGCACTTCTCCCCGTATAGTGACGGGGAGAAGTGGCTGGCCGCAACGCCGGCTCTCTTCGTCCAAACTTAGCAATTGGCGAAATCGCCGATGAGAGCGTTCCTCTCCCCGTCACTATACGGGGAGAGGGTGCCGGCAGGCAGGTGAGGGGCAGCGCTGACGTTCGGTGTCTAAGCCGCAAATGCCAGCCGATTGCCGAAATCGGCAAACATTGATATGAGCAGCGCCATGGAAGAGCTTTTCGGCGATCCGGCCTACAAGGGTTTCGTGCTGCAGGACAGAAAGCGCCTGCCGTCGCGATTTGCCGCGCGCGTTTGCGGCGCGCTCACCAGCCGACTTAGCTAGGCCGTCTTCGCCTCGTCGCCCTTGCCGGGCTTGCATGGCCCGGCACCGGCTTCTTCCCTTTTTCATATCGACGGATTTACGCACATGAGCGCACCGCGCACCCTCTACGACAAGATCTTCGACGACCATCTGGTCGACCGCCAGGACGACGGCACCTGCCTGCTCTACATCGACCGCCATCTCGTTCACGAGGTGACCAGCCCGCAGGCCTTCGAGGGCCTGCGCATGAGCGGCAGAAAAGTCCGGCATCCGGAAAAGACGCTGGCCGTGGTCGACCACAATGTGCCGACCTCGCCCGAGCGCAAGTTCGGCATCAAGAACGAGGAAAGCCGCATCCAGGTCGAGGCGCTGGCCAGGAACGCCAAGGACTTCGGCATCGAGTACTATTCCGAGAACGACATCCGCCAGGGCATCGTCCACATCATCGGCCCGGAGCAGGGTTTCACCCTGCCCGGCATGACCATCGTCTGCGGCGACAGCCACACTTCCACGCACGGCGCCTTCGGCGCGCTGGCGCACGGCATCGGCACGTCGGAAGTCGAGCATGTGCTGGCGACGCAGACGCTGATCCAGCGCAAGGCCAAGAACATGCTGGTGCGCGTCGACGGCACGCTGCCGGAAGGCGTCACCGCCAAGGACATCATCCTCGCCATCATCGGCGAGATCGGCACCGCCGGCGGCACCGGCTACGTCATCGAATATGCCGGCGAGGCGATCCGCGCGCTGTCGATGGAAGGCCGCATGACGATCTGCAACATGTCGATCGAGGGCGGCGCGCGCGCCGGCCTGATCGCGCCGGACGAGACGACTTTCGCCTATGTCAAGGACAAGCCGCGCGCGCCCAAGGGCGCGGCCTGGGATGCCGCACTTGCCTATTGGAAGACGCTGCATTCGGATGAAGGCGCGCATTTTGACAAGGTGGTCGTGCTCGACGCGCAGAAGCTGCCGCCGATCGTCTCCTGGGGCTCCTCGCCCGAGGATGTCGTCTCGGTGCAGGGCTTCGTGCCCAATCCGGAAGAGATCACCGACGAGAACAAGCGCTCGTCGAAGCTGCGCGCGCTCGACTATATGGGGCTGACCCCCGGCACAAAGATCACCGACATCGAACTCGATCGCGTCTTCATCGGTTCCTGCACCAATGGCCGCATCGAGGATCTGCGCGCCGCCGCCAAGGTGGTCGAGGGCAGAAAGGTCAATCCGCGCGTCAACGCCATGATCGTGCCGGGCTCCGGCCTGGTCAAGGAACAGGCGGAGGCCGAAGGGCTGGACAAGATCTTCCTCGCCGCCGGCTTCGACTGGCGCGAGCCGGGCTGTTCGATGTGTCTCGCCATGAACGACGACCGGCTGAAGCCGCATGAGCGCTGCGCCTCGACCTCGAACCGCAATTTCGAGGGCCGGCAAGGCTTCAAGGGCCGCACCCATCTGGTGTCGCCGGCCATGGCCGCGGCGGCCGCGATCGCCGGCCATTTCGTCGACATCCGCGACTGGAAATAGCAGCCGCGGCATTCGCATACGGACGAGGTCAAAACCCCGAACCATCCAGGTGGCTTGGGGTTTTTCTTTGCCGCGCCTCCGGTTTCTTCGGCAAAGCGGCCTTCGCTTAACCGCTTGTTTGGGCTTGCGCTTTAGCATCTTCCCTCACGTAAGCGGGGAAATCACAGTCGTTTGGACACGGGTCTGCTCATAGCGCTGCTCAACCCGACGATCGCGCTGGCGCTTGGCGCCGCGTTCCTCGTCCTGTGGTTCCATCAGCGCCATCGCCCCTACCTGGCGGTGCTGGCCACGAGCTACTGCCTCTCGGCCCCCGGCTTCCTGTTCCAGTATTTCACCCTTCCTGTCGGGATGGTGCTGACCAAGCTTGTCTCCAACATATGCTTCACGGCGGCCGGCTGTTGCCTCTCCAGCGCGATCGTTGCGCGCTACGGGCGGCGCGTCCCCTATGTCGGCATCGCGCTCACCACCGGCGGCGGGCTCGCCGCCTTTTCATGGTTCATGTTCGTGCAGCCGGATCTCACCTGGCGCATCCTGTCGATGAATTTCGGTTTCGGCGCCCTCAGCCTGCTGGTCGCCGCGGAACTGCGCACGGTGCGCGGCAACGGCCCGACCGAGAAGATCCTGTTCGTGCTGTCGCTGCTTTCGGGGTTGAACTTCGTCGTCCGAACCCTGATCGTCGTCATCGCGCACGGGCCGTTCCCGAGCTATGACGGATTCTACGGCTCGTCCTACTGGACGACGGCGCTGCTCTCGCATGCGCTGCTGTCGCTGCTGATCGCGCTTTCCCTGTTCTCGGCGGCCGCGCTCGACGTCTTGAAGGCGCTGAAGGCCGAGACCCATACCGATCCGCTGTCCGGCCTGCTCAACCGCCGCGGCTTCGAGGAGCGGGCGGCGCTGCTGCTCGACCAGTGCGCCAAGGCGAAATTCCCCGTCGCCATGGTGCTTGCCGACCTCGACCACTTCAAGGCGCTCAACGACCAGCACGGGCACGCGGTCGGCGACAGGGTGATCGCCGACTTCGCCGCCAAGCTGAGCTTCGCCACCGGCACGCGCGGCGCTGCCGGCCGCATCGGCGGCGAGGAGTTCGCCGTGCTCCTGCCGCTGTGCGACCTGGCCTCGGCCCGCCTGTTCGCCGAGGCGATCCGCTCGCTCTATTCGTCCGGCGGCGTCGCCAGCCTGCCGCGAGGCGTCAGGGTGACGGCGAGCTTCGGCGTCGCCGCCCGCACCGGCGACGAAGGCCTGGCGCCGCTGATGCGCCGCGCCGACGACGCGCTCTACAAGGCCAAGAAGAACGGCCGCGACAGCGTGCGCCTGTCCTATGAGCGCCCCGAAACGGTCTTCGTGCCGGAGCCCGCCAGCGTCGGGTGAGGCCAAGCAGCCCGATCATGACCCGACGTTAACGTCTTTTTCGCCCGTCGATGCTTTGCTGTCGGCGGGGGTTTTTGGACCATGGGCAGCGCGGACGTCATCCTCGTGATCAACCTGTTCGTCGCCGGACTGCTGGCGGCGGCGTTCATGACGATCGCCATCTACGACAAAAGCCGGGTGTCGGCGCGCTGGCTGGCCCTCGGCTATGTGCTGGGCATGGCCTATTTCGCGCTCGAATTCGTCATTCCCGCCTTCGACAATGCCCGGCTCCCGGTGGTCGCGGCCTTTGCCGTCTTCCTCGGCGCCACCATCGTCTTCAATGGCGGACTTGCGCATAAATACGGCGTGGCGCCGCCCTGGTGGCCGATGCTGTTCTTCCTGGCCATCGCCTCCGTCGCCGTCTATCTGGTGCAGGAATTGCCGCGCCAGTCGCTGACGGCGATGATGGCCTATCAGCTTCCCTACGCCGTCATGCAGTTCACCGCGCTCGGCATCGTCTGGTCGTCCAGGCAAAGGCGCGAGCGGCTCGACACCATACTGATGGCGGTGCTGACGGCCAGCGCGCTGCAGTTCGCCTCCAAGCCCTTCATCGCGCATGCGCTGGGCGGCCGCGGCGCCGACCCGCAATCCTATGTGCAGACGAGCTACGCGCTGGTGTCGCAATCGCTCGGCACCGTTTTCGGCCTGGCGCTGGCGCTGCTTGCGCTGGCCATACTGGTGCGCGATGTGCTGGCCGAGGCGACGTCGAAATCGGAAACCGACGCGCTGTCCAGGCTGCTCAACCGCGGCGGCTTCGAACGTCATGCCGAAATCACCCTGAGGGATGCCGCGCGCCGTGGCGTTCCGGTGGCGCTCGTGATCGCCGACCTCGACCATTTCAAGGGCATCAACGACAATTTCGGCCACGCCTGCGGCGACCGGGTGATCGAGACCTTCGCCGGCTTCCTGCGCGAGGCGGCGGCCGACCATCACGTCGCCGGGCGCATCGGCGGCGAGGAGTTTGCGATCATCCTGCCGGGCACCAATCTCGCGGCCGCGCGGCTGTTCGCCGAAGGCGCGCGCAGCGCTTTCGGCGCCCTGCCGATCGACAGCCTGCCGGCCGAGCATCGCTGCAGCGCCAGCTTCGGCGTCGCCGAGCTTGGCGCGGGTGAGGGTTTTTCCGATCTGTTGCGGCGCGCCGACGAGGCGCTCTATCAGGCCAAGGGCGGCGGCCGCGATTGCGTGCGCGTCTCGGCCGGGCCGGCCGGACGGCAGGCGTCCCCCGTCTTCAACGGCAGGGGCTGAGGTTCGGCATCTCGCCGTCGGACAGGCCGTACATATAGGAGCGGCCCTTGATGAAGACCGGCGGCTGGTAGCAGCCGCGGCCAACGGTCTCGTCGGATTCATTCTCGTAGACCACGTCGGGCTCGCCGGCACTGGTAAAGTTCGAGAGTTCCTTGGCGTGCCTGCCTTCGCCGACGATGATGCGCTTGTAGCCGGCGGCGCTGTCGATGACGAGATTGCCGAAGGAATCGGCATAGACGCGGTCGTGGTGGCGCAGCCCGGCCTCGGCCGGCGCCGTGAAGCCGACGGCGAGTGCCGCCAGCGCAAGCGCCGCAAGGCGCAGTCTGCTCGAATTCGAACGCATGGCACCCTCCGTTTGCTTCGACCGTTTCGGTCTGGAGCCTGTTCGAATCGGAAATTAACCTTTTCTTAACCTTTGTTAAGAGCCGGGACGTTTTCTCAGCCGGACTTTAACAAACATGGTTAATTTCGGCAGACGGGGTGGCCATCTTTCGGCCATGCTTGCCCGCACCATCGCGCCATCTCGACCAGCCGCTTGAGCCGGGTGAGCTTGATCAGGAACGACATCGTGGCTAGCGTGCCGCGCACAGGAGGGGCAGCACATGGCGTCACGCCGCTTGGTTCGGGGATTGCTCCTTGCTCCGTTGCTCGCTGCGGCCGCAGCCTGTGTGCCGCAGGACGGCGCGCCCAAGGCGGCATCGGCTGCGGTCTCTCCTGCTCCGGTCCTGCAGTCCACCGCACCCGCGGCGCCTCCAGCACCTGCTCCGGCATCCGCAGCCAAGATCACCACCGACCTGACTGCGCCGCGATCGGCTATCGGCATGGCCACCTACAGATGCAATGGCTCCGTGATCTCGATCCAAAATCTCGGCACGTCGCTGCGTGTCGCGGGGCCGGATGGCTGGACCGAGGAGTTTGCGGCATCGCCCGCCAACCAGAGCAGCCGCTACCAGGCGGCGGCGACGCATGACGCGGTTGTGATCGACGGACGCGAGGCCCTGCTGATGAAGAAAGGATCGACGCCGCTCACCTGCAGAAGGTAGCAATCTTCATCGGCATACCGCACTGCAGCGAAACATTGCGCCGGCTTTCGGCCGCGCCCTAATCGATTGAAGCAAAAGCCGGCCTTTTTGTCAGACTAAATGACGTTTCCAAAACGATTTTCCGGCTTTGACGCGGTGCAAAAAGAGCATTAGAAACCGGCTGTCCGAAGTCGCAACCGAAGGCGGCAATGCCGCCTTTCCGCTGGGGCTCCAGGAGACGCCGAACTGGGGGAGCCATGAGCAAATCACCAGCCACCCGCGAATTTGCCAGACGTGAACGGCCGCTTTCGCCGCACCTCACCGTGTATCGGCCGCCGATCACCATGACGATGTCGATCATCCATCGCATCACCGGCGGCGCGCTCTATTTCGGCACGCTGCTGGTGGCGTTCTGGCTGATGGCGGCGGCGAGCTCCGAGGCCACCTTCGATTGGGTCAATTGGGCCTTCGGCTCGTGGCTGGGGCGGCTGGTGCTGTTCGGCTACACCTGGGCGCTGATGCACCACATGCTGGGCGGCATAAGGCACCTGGTCTGGGACACGGGCGCCGGGCTCGAGAAGCACACGGCCTCGAAGATCGCCTGGGCGACTCTGGCCGGCTCGATCCTGCTCACGCTGCTGATCTGGATCGCCGGCTACATGGCGCGGGGAGCCTGACCATGAGCGGCAAGAACACCGACATGCGCACGCCGCTGGCCAAGGTGCGCGGCCTCGGCTCCGCCCGCGAGGGCACCGGCCATTTCTGGCGCCAGCGGCTGACGGCGATCGCCAACATCCCGCTCATCCTGTTCTTCGTCGGCTTCCTGATCGCGCTCAACGGCCACGGCTACACGGAAGTGCGGGCGGCGCTCGCCAATCCGTTCGTGGCGCTGGTGCTGGCGCTGGTGCTGATTTCCGGCCTCTACCACATGCGGCTCGGCATGCAGGTGATCATCGAGGATTACGTGCATGGCGAAGGCATGAAGCTGGCGCTGATCGCGCTCAACACATTCTTTTCCGTAGCGGTCGGCGTCGCCTCGCTCTTCGCCCTGCTCAAACTGGCATTCGGAGGCTGACATTTTGGCCAAGGACGCGAAATCAGCCAATTCCGCCTACACTTTCGTCGACCACAAGTTCGACGTGGTGATCGTCGGCGCCGGCGGCGCCGGCCTGCGCGCCACGCTCGGCATGGCCGAGCAGGGCCTGCGCACCGCCTGCATCACCAAGGTGTTCCCGACGCGCTCGCATACGGTGGCGGCGCAAGGCGGCATCGCCGCCTCGCTCTCCAACATGGGCCCGGATTCCTGGCAGTGGCACATGTACGACACCGTCAAGGGCTCGGACTGGCTGGGCGATGTCGACGCCATGGAATACATGGTGCGCGAGGCGCCGGCCGCCGTCTACGAGCTCGAGCATTACGGCGTGCCGTTCTCGCGCACCGAGGAAGGCAAGATCTACCAGCGGCCGTTCGGCGGCCACATGATGAACTACGGCGACGGCCCGCCGGTGCAGCGCACCTGCGCCGCCGCCGACCGCACCGGCCACGCCATCCTGCACACGCTCTACGGCCAGTCGTTGAAGAACAACGCTCAGTTCTTCATCGAGTATTTCGCGCTCGACCTGATCATGGAGCCGAACGGCACCTGCACCGGCGTCGTCGCGTGGAACCTCGACGACGGCACCATCCACCGCTTCTCGGCCAAGATGGTGGTGCTGGCGACCGGCGGCTACGGTCGCGCCTATTTCTCGGCGACGTCGGCGCATACCTGCACCGGTGACGGCGGCGGCATGGCGGCCCGCGCCGGGCTGCCGCTGCAGGACATGGAGTTCGTGCAGTTCCACCCGACCGGCATCTATGGCGCCGGCTGCCTGATTACCGAGGGTGCGCGCGGCGAAGGCGGCTACCTCGTCAATTCCGAGGGTGAGCGCTTCATGGAGCGTTACGCGCCGTCGGCCAAGGACCTCGCCTCGCGCGACGTCGTCTCGCGCTGCATGACGCTGGAGATCCGCGAGGGGCGCGGCGTCGGCAAGAACAAGGACCACATCTTCCTGCATCTCGACCATCTCGATCCGGCGGTGCTGCACGAGCGGCTGCCCGGCATCTCGGAGTCGGCGAAGATCTTCGCCGGCGTCGACCTCACCAAGGATCCGATCCCGGTGCTGCCGACGGTGCACTACAATATGGGCGGCGTGCCGACCAACTACTGGGGCGAGGTGTTGAACCCGACAGCCGCGAGTCCGGACAAGGTGTCGCCAGGGCTGATGGCGGTCGGCGAGGCCGGCTGCGCCTCGGTGCACGGCGCCAACCGGCTGGGTTCCAACTCGCTGATCGATCTCGTCGTGTTCGGCCGCGCCGCGGCGATCCGCGCCGGCCAGGTGATCGACCGCAAGTCGGCGATCCCGTCGCCGAACGAAGCCTCGGTCGAGAAGATCATGGACCGCTTCGACCGGCTTCGCCACGCCAACGGCTCGACGCCGACGGCGGTGCTTCGCGAAAAGATGCAGAAGGCGATGCAGGAAGACGCGGCGGTGTTCCGCACGCAGGAATCGTTGGAGAACGGCTGCAAGCGGATTTCGCAGATCTGGGGCGAGCTCAAGGACATAAAAGTGTTCGACCGCTCGATGATCTGGAATTCGGACCTGGTCGAGACGCTGGAGCTGGAAAACCTGATGGCAAACGCCATCACCACGGTCTACGGCGCCGAGGCGCGCAAGGAGAGCCGCGGCGCGCACGCCCGGGAGGACTTCTCGACCCGCGACGACGCCACCTGGCGCAAGCACACGCTGGCCCATCTCGGCGAGGACGGCAAGGTGACGCTGACCTATCGTCCGGTGCACACCGAGCCGCTGCTGGCCGAAAAGGACGGCGGCATCAGCCTCGCCAAGATTGCGCCGAAAGCCAGGGTGTACTGACGATGGCGCTGGCGGCAACGGGATATTCCGGCACCCCGCTTCCGGCCAAGCTCGGCCTGAAGGACGGCATGGTCGCCGCCTTCATCGCGCTGCCGCCGGAGCTGGATGATCTTGCCGGAGCCGTGGACTTTGCTGCGATCGACCGGCTGGCCGACTGGTCGGAAATTTCTGGTCGCCAGAAATACGATGCCGTGCATGCCTTCACCCGGCAGCGCGCCGAGATCGAGGACGGCTTGGCCCTCATCGAGACGGCGATCAAGCGCGATGGCATGGTCTGGGTTTCATGGCCGAAGAAGGCGTCGAAAGTGGCGACCGACGTCACCGAGGACGTCATCCGCGCCGAGGCGCTGAAGCGCGACCTGGTCGACGTCAAGGTCGCGGCCGTGAATGAAATCTGGTCCGGGCTGAAGCTCGTCATCCGAAAGGACCGCAGGTAATGGTCGAACTCACGCTTCCCAAGAATTCGAAAGTTCAGCAGGGCAAGACCTGGCCGAAGCCGGAGGGCGCCACCAATCTTCGCGAATACCGCATCTACCGCTGGTCGCCGGACGATGACGAGAACCCGCGCATGGACACCTATTTCGTCGACATGGACGATTGCGGCCCGATGGTGCTCGACGCGCTGCTCTACATCAAGAACAAGATCGACCCGACGCTGACGCTGCGCCGCTCCTGCCGCGAAGGCATTTGCGGCTCCTGCGCCATGAACATCGACGGCTCCAACACGCTCGCCTGCACCAAGGGCTGCGACGACATTTCCGGCGCGGTGAAAGTCTATCCGCTGCCGCATATGCCGGTGATCAAGGACCTGGTTCCCGACCTCACCAATTTCTATGCCCAGCACGCCTCGATCGAGCCGTGGCTGAAGACGGTGTCGCCGGAGCCGGCCAAGGAATGGCTGCAGAGCCATGAGGACCGCGAGAAGCTCGACGGGCTCTACGAATGCATCCTGTGCGCCTGCTGCTCGACGTCCTGCCCGAGCTACTGGTGGAACGGCGACCGCTATCTCGGCCCGGCGGTGCTCTTGCAGGCCTATCGCTGGCTGATCGACAGCCGCGACGAGGCCAAGGGCGAGCGGCTCGACAATCTCGAGGACCCGTTCCGGCTCTATCGCTGCCACACCATCATGAACTGCGCGCAGACCTGCCCCAAGGGGCTCAATCCCGCCAAGGCGATCGCCGAGATCAAGAAGATGATGGTGGAGCGGCGGGTTTAGCCTTGGCGGGATAACCCACGAGAACCTCAAACGCGGCGATCCTTCGCGCCCCCCTCTGTCCTGCCGGACATCACCCCCACGGGTGGGGAGATTGGCTGTCATGAGGGCTTTCGCCTATCTCCAAGGTTGAAGGATGAAGCGCGGTCGGCGAAGCTGCTGATCTCCCCCCAGGTGGGGGAGATGTCCGGCAGGACAGGGGGGCGTTGTCCCGCCAGCGTCAGAAAGGATAGCATGCAATGAGCGAAGACCTTCCCATCCTCTCTCCCGCCGAAGCGCGCGTGCTCGGCTGCCTGATCGAGAAGAAGGAGTTAACGCCGGATGTCTATCCGCTGACGCTCAATGCCGCGCTTGCCGCCGCCAACCAGAAGACGGCGCGCGAGCCGGTGATGGCGCTGGAACAGACCGAGGTGCACCGGGCCCTGAAGCTGCTTGAGCAGAAGGGGCTGGTACGGCAGATGTTCGGTTCGCGCGTGGAGCGCTATGAGCATCAGATGGCGCAGCGATTCTCGCTGACCACGCCGCAGACCGCCTTGGTCGGGCTGCTCCTGTTGCGCGGGCCGCAGACTGCATATGAGCTGTTGGCGCGAAGCGAGCGCATGGCGCGGTTTTCGTCGATCGAGGATTTGCGCGGTGAACTCGACATGCTGATCGGCCGGCGGCCGCCGCTCGTTCAGGAGATACCGCGCGGGCCAGGCCAGCGCGAGGACCGCTATGTGCATCTGCTCGCAGGGCCGGTGGACGTGGCGGCGGTCGCGGCGGCGCCGTGGCAGCCGGCTGCGTCAGCGTCGGATGCCGATCTAGAGGCCAGGGTGCGGGCGCTAGAAGAAGAGGTCGCGGCTTTGCGGGCGAAGATCGAGGCGCTGGGCGGGTAGCCAATCAGATACCTTGTCGCGAGGCCCCCCTCTCTGTCCTGCCGGACATCTCCCCCTCAAGGGGGGAGATTGGCAGCTCCAGCGACGACACTCCCCTTACAACGTCGGCGATTGGCGAAACCCTGCGCGACATCTGATCTCCCCCCTTGAGGGGGGAGATGCCCGGCCGGGCAGAGAGGGGGGCGAAGGATCGCTGCCCCTCAAACGAAAACCCCAATCACCCCAGCTTCGCGTCGAGCGAAACCTTGATGGCGCCGAGCGCTTTCGAGACCGGGCATTCGGCCTTGGCCTTCTCGGCCAGCTCCTTGAACTTTGCCGCGTCGATGCCCGGCACCTTGCCGACGACGGTGAGAGCGCTGCCGGTGATGCCGGTGCCGGGCACCAGCGTCACCACCGCCTTGGCGTCGAGTTCGGTGGCGGGCGTGCCGTTCTCGGCGAGGAAGTGCGAGAACTGCATGGCGTAGCAGCCGGCATGCGCGGCGGCGATGAGCTCCTCCGGGTTGGTGCCGGATTTGCCGCTCTCGTCCTCGAAGCGCGCCTTGAACGAATAGGGCGTACCTTTAAGCGCCCCGCTCTGGCTGTCGAGCGTGCCCTTGCCTTCCTTCAGATTGCCTTTCCAGACGGCGTTCGCGGTGCGGTCCATGAAATCCTCCTTGATCGTCGGGGTTGCGCCGGCGGAGCGCCGGGGTTCTCCCGAACTATAGCGCGGGCACGCGCGAAGGCCACCGCGCTCTTGGAGCGCCGGCGTCCAAAAAATCCTCTTTTAAAAAAAGCGCGCGCAAAAATGTCGACTTCCATCGGGCTCGACCGTCCTGCGGGCGGCCACGGATTTCGCGGCCGGATGGAGGCTCACATGGACAATCTGTTTTTCGCGCTGTGGAAATGCCCTGGGCGCAAGGCCGGGCGACAGGAAGACTATTGGCTCGATCCGCCGCCCTCCGGCTTCGGCCGGCTGCTGGCGGCGGTCGCCATCATCGGCATCGCGGCATGCCTTCTCGATCATGCGGCGGCGTTCGGAGGCGCGGCTGACACCATCATCACCGCATCCTATGGTCCATCACAACACGGGAGATCGGAATGAGATATGTCTGCCTGGTCTATGGCGAGGAACAGAGCCTGTATGCGCTGACCCCAGAAGGATCGGCCAAGCTAGACGCCGATTCGCTGGCCTATGACAGATCGTTGGATCAACAAGGCAAGCTGATCATCGCGCAGGCGCTGCAATCGGTGAAGACGTCGAAGAGCGTGCGGCGGCGCCACGGGAAAAGACTGGTCACCGACGGCCCGTTCGCCGAGACCAAGGAGCAGTTGCTCGGCTTCGTCATGATCGAGGCCGAGACCCTCGACGAGGCGCTGGAGATCGCCGGCGACATTCCGCTGGCCGAACTCGGCACCATCGAGGTCAGGGCGATCTACGACATACCGGGCTCATAGCCGGTCGCCGCTGGTTCATGCAGGTCGGCGGATCATGTCCGCCGCCTTCTCGGCGATCATCACCACGGGCGAGGCGGTGTTGCCGGAGACGATGCGCGGCATGATCGAGGCGTCGATGACGCGCAGACCCTCGACACCGGTCACGCACAGGTCGGGACTGACGACGGCGCGGTCGTCGACGCCCATTCGGCAGGTGCCGACCGGATGAAAGATCGTCGTCGCGATCGAGCCGATCTCGTGCAGCAGGTCGTCGTCGGACTGGTGGGCGAGACCGGGCAGGATTTCCTCCGGATGGAAGTCGGCAAGCGCCTTTGCGGTCATGATCTTGCGCGCCTGGCGCACCGAGCGCAGCGCGATCTCGCGGTCGCGCACCGTGGAGAGGTAGTTCAGCCGGATTTCCGGCTGCACGGCCAATTCAGGTGTCGTGGCATGTACGGAGCCGATGCTGTCGGGCCGCAAATTGCAGACCGACATGGTGATCGCCGGGAACGGGTGCAGCGGGTCGCCCAGCCGGTCCGTCGACAAGGGCTGGACGTGGTATTCCAGGTCCGGCGTCGCCATCGACGGATCGGATTTGCTGAACATGCCGAACTGGCTTGGCGCCATCGACATCGGCCCCGACCGGGCAAAGGCATATTGCAGCGCGATCCGCGCCTTGCCGGTCAGGCTGTTGGCAAGGGTGTTGAGCGTCAGCGCCGACGACACTTTGTAGACGGTGCGGATCTGCAGGTGGTCCTGCAGGTTCTCACCGACATCGGGGCTGGCGTGAACCAGATCGATGTCGAGCGAGGCGAGGCGATCCGGCTGGCCGACACCGGAAAGCTCCAGCAGTTTCGGCGTGTTGATCGCGCCGGCCGTCAGCAACACCTCTCGTCCGGCGCTGGCCTGGCGTGCCTCGCCGCCTGCGAGGTAGCTGACCCCGGTAGCCCGCTTGCCCTCGAACAGCACCTTCTCGACATGCGCCTTGGCGACCAGCCGCAGGTTGGGCCGCCGCAGCGCCGGGCGCAGGAATGCCTTGGCGGTGTTCCAGCGCACGCCCCTGCTCTGGTTCACCTCGAAGAAGCCGGAACCCTCATTGTCGCCGTCGTTGAAATCCTCGCGCGGCATGATGCCGAATTCCTTCGCCGCTTCCTGCACCGTGTTCAGGATCGGCCAAGACAGGCGTTGCCGCGCCACTTTCCATTCGCCGCCGGAACCATGCAGCCTGGTCTTGCCGCCATGATGGTCTTCGGATTTGAGGAAATAGGGCAGTACGTCGTCCCAGCCCCAGCCGACATTGCCCATCTGCCGCCAGCCATCATAGTCCGCAGCCTGGCCACGCATGTAGATCATGCCATTGACCGATGTGCAGCCGCCCAGCACCTTGCCCCTGGGATAGACCAGCGAGCGGCCGTTCAGGCCTGCCTCCGGCGCCGTCTTCATCATCCAGTCGGTGCGCGGATTGCCGATGCAATAGAGATAACCGACAGGAATGTGCACCCAGTGGTAATTGTCGCTGCCGCCGGCCTCGAGCAGCAGCACGCGCGTCGCCGGATCTTCGCTCAGGCGGTTGGCCAGCACGCAGCCGGCGGTACCCGCGCCGACGATGATGTAGTCGTAGTCGCCGTCCAGCCTTGGGGTCATTCTGCTGCTCTGCCTGGTCCTGCGGCCTGTTCGGTCCAGAACGATCGCAGCGTATCGGCGAGGCCGCAATAGGCGCGATAACGCCTGGCATAGTGACGCTGCATGGCCGGATCCGGACGGTAGGCGGCGCGCGGACGGGTCATGGCGTCGACGCCGGACTCATAGTCGGCGAACAGTCCGATCGCCACGCCGGCGCCAATCGCCGCGCCAAGCGCGCCGGTCTCGCGGGCTTCAGGAACGGTGATCGGCACGCCGAGCCCGTCGGCGAAGATTTGCGGCCAGTGCTCGCTGCGTGAGCCGCCGCCGGACAGCACCGCCTTGTCGAAGCCGACGCCGGCGTCTTTCAACACATCGATGTGGCGCCGGTGCTCGAACATCACGCCTTCGAACAGCGCGCGCAGCAGATGGCCTTCGCTGTGCCAGCCGGCCAGCCCGTAGAAGCCGGCGCGGAACTCGGCGCTCTGGCCCGAGCCGTAGAGGAACGGGTGGAAAATCGGGTCGTCCCAGGCCGGCGTTACTTCGCCGACAGCCGCGTTGCAATGGCCGAACGGATCGCCGAGGTGGCTGCCGCGCTCGACGAATTCACGCACGTACCATTCAAGATTGGCGGCCGATGTCGCGCTGGATTCGATGTTGACGAAGCGTCCGGGGCCGAACCGCGCCACCATGAAAACATCGGGATCGACAACCGGCGCGGTGGAGAAAACCTGGTTGACCGACCAGGTGCCGGCGATGATCGAGGCTTCGCCGGGGCGCACGACGCCGGCCCCCATGGCGCTGGCGACGACATCGAAATAGCCGGCGATGACCGGCGTGCCTTCTGCCAGCCCGGTCTCTTCGGCCGCGCTGGCGGTGACCGTGCCGGCAATGTCGGCGCTGTCGAGCAGCCGCGGCAGTTTTGCCTGCGCGTCCTCGATGCCGTAGAGCGCCAGAAGCTCGGCATCATAGACGCCTTCGGGCATGCGGACGAGGCCGCAGCCGGACATGTCGGAGACATCGCTCACCTGCTCTCCGGTGAGGCAAAAGGCGATGAAATCCTTGCACAGCAGCGCCGTGCCGGTCGCGGCATAAAGGTCGGGCTCATGCTGCTTGACCCAGGCCAGCAAGGTTGGCGTCTGCGCCGGCCAGGGCTTTTGCAGGCAGATCGCGTGCAGGGCCCCGGCGTTGCGCGAAGCCAGCTCCGCCGCCATGCCGGCGGCGCGGGTGTCGAGCGACTGGATGCCGATCAGCGGGGCGCCGGCGCGGTCGATCAGATAGAGGCCGTTGCCATGGCCGGCGCAGCCGACAGCGGCGATCTGGCGCGCGTCGATACCAGCCTGCGCAATGCAGCGGCGGATGGCGTCGCGCGCAGCGGCCCACATATCGCCGAGGTCGCGTTCGACATAGCCGGGCTGCGGCGTGTGCGAGCGCCCGGCGACGGTGTGCATGGCGACCTGCCGCCCGGCGAGGTCGAACAGCACTGCCTTGATGATGGTGTTGCCGGCGTCGAGACCGAGCAGATATGCGGCCTGATCAGCCATTGTTGTAGATATCCCAGGCCTCTTCGCCGCCGGCGTCCGTGTGGATCATCGCCATCAGCGCGTTGACCACCGCCTTCGGGTTGGCATGCTGATAGATGTTGCGGCCATAGACCAGCCCCTTGGCGCCTTGTCTGAGCAGGGCCGACGATTTTGCCAGCACCGTCCTGAGGTCGTCCTTGCCGCCGCCGCGCACCAGCACCGGCACGCGCGCCGCCTCGACGACGCGGTGGAAATCCTCAGGCCGGTCGGTCGGATCGGCCTTGATGATGTCGGCGCCCATTTCGGCGGCGAGCCGCACCAGGGTGACGATCTTCTCGGCGTCGCCGTCGACCTGATAGCCGCCGCGCACATCGTTGGGCAGCATCACCAGCGGCTCGATCATCAAGGGCATGCCGTATCTGTGGCAGGCGGCGCGGACCTTGCTGATGTTTTCGACGCATTGGCGAAACAGCTCCGGCTCGTCAGGCAGCATGAACAGGTTGACGACGACGCAGGCCGCATCCATCTCCAGCGCGCCGATGATCGGCTCGTCATGGTTCTGCAGCATCGACCACATCACGCGGTGGCGCTGGACATTGTAGGGATTGCCCATGTCGATGCGCATGACCAGCGCCGGCTTGTTCTTATCCGGTCGCGATTGCAGCAAATCGGCCTGCCCGTAGGCGAGCTGCAGCGCGTCCGGTCCTGCCGCGACCAGCGTGTCGATGACGCGCGGCATGTCCTCCAGGCCGACGAGAAAACCCGGTTCATTGCAGACGCCGTGATCGAGCGCCACGTCGAGGCAATTGCCGTTGGTGAACATCCGGTTCATGCGGGCCTTGGCGCTGACCTTCATCTTCTGCTCCTGAAATCGTGCGTTGGTCGAGCATCTCCTGCGAGACGCCGTGATAGGTGTCGAGTTCGACAACCAGGCTTTGCACCTCGCCGACGCGCTGCCGATCGCTCCAGCCGCGTTCGGCGGCGAGTGCGTCGGCGATGCGTTCGATGGTCGCCATCGAGATGTCGCCGCAAATGGCAAGCGATGTGCGGCGCAGGACAAGGTCGGACAGGCAGGTCACGAACTCATGCCGGATCAGGTAGACGATTTCGGCTGCCGTCGTTTCGGTCCTGCCGTCCAGCCTGATATCGTCGGGACGCCCGACGCAAAACAGGGCGATGTCGCGCGCGCCGCTGCCGTAGCGGTCGACAAGATAGGCGGCGCGGTCGCCGCTGAGCGCGAACTCGCCAGCCAGATCGGCCGCCAGCGACGCCGGATCCCCGGGAAAGCCGAGGCCGCCGCCGATCGGCATGGTCAGCGTGCCGCAAAGGCGTTCGCGCCCAAGCTCGGCCAGCACTGCGTCGGCCGCCTGTTCGGCGAAGGCGCGGAAGGTCGTCCATTTGCCGCCGATCATGCAGAACTGCGGGATGTCGCCGGCAATGCGATGCACGGAATGGCCGCGCGAGATCCTGCCGGTGAAGGCATGGTCGCTCTTCGGCAGCGGCCGGATGCCGCTATAGGTGAACACGACGTCGGAGGCGTGAACCGGAATAGCCGGAAAGACCAGCCGCGCCGCCGCCAGAATGTAATCGGCTTCCGCCGGTTCGCAGCGCACGCGGCTGGCCTCGCTGACGCGAATATCGGTCGATCCGACCAGCACCTTGCCGAGATAGGGAAACATGATGCAGATTCGGCCGTCGGCGTTCTCGAAGAAAATCATGTGGCCGCCAAGGGCCTGGTAAAGCGGCTCGTTGTCGAGGATGAGGTGCGAGCCCTTGGTGCCCTCGACCAGCGGTGCCAAAGGCTTTTCGGATGCGTCGAGCCGGGCGATCGCCGAATCGATCCATGCGCCCGTCGCGTTGACGATTGCCTTGGCGCTGACAGGGAAGCGCTCGTCGGTCGTCATGTCGGTAAGTTCGAAGGCCGAACCGGCGCGCGTGATCTGGGCGCGGTTGAGCGCGAGGCTGTCGGGCGCCAGGCGTCCGGCATCGAGCAGCAGTTCGATGCCAAGCCGTTCCGGATAGCTGATCCAGGCGTCGTAATAGGTGGCGGAAAAGCGCAGTTTCGGGTCGAGCGCAGGCCATTGCGCGAATGTCGTCCTGGCGCCGCGGAACTTGTGGCGCGGCAGCACCCGGCGCTTGCGCGTCGTCCAGTCGTAGAGCGCGAGCCCCGCCTTGATCGCCAGCGCGCCGCGACTGGAAGGCGCCTCGGAAAGCCCGAGAAAACCGGCCGCGCCGTTCATCAGACCGGAGAAGACGGTGCGGATCGGAATCGTCGTCGGCAATGGCCGCACCATGTGCGGCGCGTTGGCCAGCAGCGCATCGCGCTCGCGCAACGATTCCTGCACCAGGCCGAACTCGCCATTCTCGAGATAGCGCAGACCGCCGTGGATCATGCGCGAAGGGGCCGCGCTGCAGCCCGAGCAGAAATCGCTGCGCTCGACCAGCAGCACCTTGAGGCCCTGCAGCGCCAGCTCGCGGAAAACGCCGATGCCGTTGATGCCGCCGCCCACGACGACGACATCGAACGCGCCATTGTGGCGGATCTTGTCGAGGATGAGGCTTCTCTGGTCAGGCATGGCTTCGCCGTTCGGCCGTCCGGCGGACGGCAGCTCGATTTGTTTCGGATTCACAGGTGGCGGTCAGGCGTCGAGACTTGTCAGATGGCGGCTGGCGGCCTCGCTGATCTGGCTGATCTCCTGTCCGGACAATCTGATGCGGCCGGCCTGCGCGTTCTCCCTGGCCTGCTGCGGGCTGCGGGCGCCGCAAAGCGAGAAGGTGATGCCCGGCTGCTGCAGCGTCCAGGCGATGACGATCTGCGCCTCGCTCGCGCCGTGTGCCTCGGCAATCGGCCGTATCTCTTCCATCAGCGTCGCGACCTTGCGGCGGTTGGCCTGCGAGAACCACGGATTGTCCTTGCGCTGGTCATCGCCGGTAAAGACGCGGTCCGGACCGATCCTGCCCGACAACAAGCCAAGCGCCAGCGAGGAGTAGCTGAGCACGGACACATTGTTGTCCGCGCAGAAAGGCAGCAGGTCGCGCTCCATGTCGCGCACCACCATGCTGTATTGCTGCTGGACCGCGTCGAGCTGGCCGGCGGCGAGATAGGCTTCGACATCCGCAACCCCGACATTGCTGGCGCCGATGGAGCGGATCTTGCCTTGGGTCTTGAGGCGATCGAGCGCTTCCATGGTCTCGGCGACCGGCGTCGTCGAATCCTGCCAGTGGGTAATATAGTGGTCGATGTGGTCGGTGCCGAGACGACGCAGGCTCTGCTCCACTTCGTAGACCACGGAGTCGGCGCCGAGATAGCGATGCACCGGCGCGCCGTCATAGTCGAAGAAGTGATTGCCCTTTTTTGCGTGCCAGATCAGTCCGAGCTTGGTGGCCAGCACGACCTCGCCGCGGCGTCCCTTGATCGCCTTGCCGACGATTTCCTCCGACAGGCCCTGGCCGTAGGCCGGCGCGGTGTCGATCAGCGAAACGCCTTCGTCGATCGAGGCGCGTATGGTATCGATGGACTGCGCCTCGTCGGTGCCGCCCCACATCCAGCCGCCGATGGCCCAGGTGCCGAGGCCGATCGCGGAGGCGGAGATTCCCGACGCGCCAATGGTGCGCGTCAACATTTCAGGCGACATTGCGTAGGCTCCCCGCATTGTTCAGGACTGCGTTGGCCGTTTCTTCGTCGACGACCAGAGACTTGAGATAATTGCCGCGTAGCGCGGCGCGGATCGGCCCGACCTTTTCGGCGCCGCTGGCGACGCCCATCACCGTCCGGCAGCGAGCGAGTTCCGAAGGCGCCAGCGCCACCAGGCGGTCGTTGGGCGGGTAATCCGCCAGCGTGCCGTCATCGCGGATCAGATGCGCAAGGAACTCGCCGACCGCGCCGCTGGCGGCCAGCTTTTCGCGGTCGGGGTCGAGGCCTGGGCGAAGGTCGTAGTAGCTCGACCCAGGCGTCTGGATCGAGCCGATGCCGACCAGCGCGATCGCCGCCTTGCGCGCCAGGTCGAAGATCTCGCGCACCGACGCCATCTCCAGAAGCAGGTCGCGCTGCTCCCGGCTCTCGGCGAACAACGGCGCATGCAGGAGCATGCTGGAACCGCCGAGCCGCTCGGCGAGGCGCGTCGCCAGATGGTTGACGTCGGTATAGTGCTTGCCCTGGACGCCGCCGGTCAGCGGCACGACGGTGACGTCGAAGGCGCGCTCCGGCTGCAGGTTCTCGGCGAGGGCGCTGATCGCCTTGCCGCCGGTAATGGCGATGACGTCGCCGTCGCGCAAGGTCTCGAGCAACTGGTTGGCCGCCGCGCGCCCCACCTGCTGCAGCGTGCTTTCGGGACTGCCGGCCACGGTCGGCGTCACGATCGCTCCTGCCAGGCGGGCAATTTCGATCAGCTGCTTTTCGATATCGACCAGGGCCTGGAACGGGCTCTCGACGGCGATCCTCAGCATGCCGAGCTTGCGCCCCTGGGCGATCAGCCGATTGACCTTGGACGCCGACAGGTTGAGCGCCGCGGCGATGTCGTTCTGCTTCATGCCGTCGACGAAATGCAGCACCAGCACAGTGTGGATCTGCCGGATCGTCTCGAAATCTTCCCTGCTGTCCGCCATCTCAGCCCCGCCGCTTGTTGAAGTAATAATCGGCGGTGACCGCCGTCAGCAGAATGGACCCGCGGATGATGTCCTGCCAATAGACGGACACGTCGAGCAGGGCGAGCGAGCTTGAAACGACGGACAAAAGGACGGTGCCGAGGATGGCGCCGAGAATGGTGCCGATGCCGCCGGTCAGGCTGGCGCCGCCGATCACCGCGGCGGCGATGACGTTCAGCTCCATGCCGGCGCCGAATGTCGGCTGGGCCGAGCCGAAGCGGGCCATGTAGATGACGCCGGCAAAGCCGCACAATGTCGAGCACAGCGTCGTGGTCAGGAACACGACTTTCCTGGTGCGGATGCCGGAGTAGGCCGCCGCCTTCTCGTTGCTGCCGGTGTAGAAGACTTTGCGGAACATCGTCGTGCGGCGCAGCATGAAGTCGGACAGGATGACAAAGACGATGAAGATGATGATGACGACCGGAATGCCGCCGACCGCGCCCTGGCCGATGAACTTGAACTCAGGCGGCAGAGTGTAGAGCCCCAGCGGGCGGCCGCCGGTGCCGAGCAGGCAGAGCCCGCGTGCAATCACCATCACCGCCAGCGAGACGATGAAATGGTGCAGCCCCACTCTGGTGACGAAGAATCCCATGAAGGCGCCGATGGCAGCGCACGCCGCTATCGCGACCAGCGACGCCAGCCAAGGGTCCATCCCGTTGAGGAAAAGCAGGCCGGCGACCACCATGGCGAGCGCGGTGACCGAACCGACCGACAGGTCGATGCCGCCGGAAATCAGCAGGATCGTCATGCCGACCACGACGATGCCTTCCACGGCGAAGGCCATCGCCATCGCCCGCATATTGTCCCAGGTCAGGAAATAGGGCGATGCGAACGACATGACGCCAAACAGCACGGCGATGATGAGGATCAGGCCGGTCTCACGCATCCTGATCAGGCCGCCGAACCTTGCGCCGAGCCCCATCCGGGCAGCTTGCGTCGTGCTATCCATACTGTCCCCCACGATGCTCATGCCGCGCTCCGTTGCCGGCCTTCATCGGCAAGCGATGCCAGGACCATGATGTTTTCTTCCGTCATCTCAGCCCCCGCGACTTCGCCGGTGATGCGTCCCTCGCGCACGATCAGCACCCGGTCGCAGATACCGATCAGTTCCGGCAGCTCGGAGGAGATGACCACGATGCCGACGCCATCGCGCGCCAGCCTGCGCAGGATGCGATGAATTTCGGCCTTGGCGCCGACGTCGACGCCGCGCGTCGGTTCGTCGAGGAAGATCACCTTCGGGTCGACCGACAGCATCTTGGCGATCGCCACCTTCTGCTGGTTGCCGCCCGACAGCGTCGAAACCGGCTGACCGACATGGCCGCATTTCAGCGACAGCTGCTTGCCGATCGCTTCCGCTCGCTGCTTCTCGCGCCGCTCGTTGATGAGGCCGGAGCGCGTGGCGATCCTGTCGACCGCGAGCGCGGAGATGTTGGCGGCGATCGACATGTCGAGGAACAGCCCGTCACCCTTGCGGTCCTCTGACAGGTAGACGATGCCCGCGGCGATGCTGTCGCCGTAATGGGTCAGCGACAGGCGCTTGCCGCGCAGGATGACATCGCCGGTCACCTCGCCTTCGAGCCGGCAGATGCCCTTGACGATCTCGCTGCGGCCGGCGCCGATCAGGCCGCCAATGCCCAGGATCTCGCCCTTGCGCAATTGAAAGCTGATATCGCGGAAGGCAGTCGCCTCGCAGAGACCGGCAATCTCGAGCAGTATGTCTTCGGACCTTTCGTCGTCGCGCAGCTTCTCGGGGTAGAGGCTGTCGATGACGCGGCCGACCATGGAGGCGACTACTTGTTCGGGAGTCGTCTCTGCAATCTCGAGCGTGGTGATGTAGCGGCCGTCGCGCAGCACCGTGACGCGGTCGCAATTGTCGAAGATCTCGGCCATGCGGTGCGAGATGTAGATGATGCCGATGCCTTCGCCGGCAAGCTGGTGAATGATCTCGAACAGCTTTTGCGCCTCGCGCTCGGTCAGCGCCGCCGTCGGTTCGTCGAAGATGAGGATGCGGCAATCGAGCGTCAGCGCCTTGGCGATCTCGACCAGTTGCTGCTGGGAAATGGACAGGTTGCGTACCGTCGCGGCCGGATCGATGTTGCCAAGCCGCGCCAGGATCGCCGTCGCGCGCTTCTCGAGGTCGCGGTAGTTCATCAGCAGCGCCTTGCTGGCGTTGGTGAGCGACATGAAGATGTTCTCGGCCACCGAGATATCGGGGCACAGCGCGATCTCCTGGTGCACAAAGCCGATGCCAAGCTTCTGCGCCGCCAGCGGCGAAGGGATGGAGACAGAGCGGCCATCGACCTGGATGTCGCCGCTGTCCGGCGCCAAGATGCCGTCGATCACCTTCATCAGCGTCGACTTGCCGGCGCCGTTCTCGCCGGCAATGGCGTGGATTTCACCGGCGCGCAGCTCGAATCCGACATCGCGCAAGGCACGGACAGGGCCGAACGATTTGCTGAGGCCGGATATTTTGAGGAGGACCGGGGTTTCCACTGAGATTCTCGCCTGCTCAGGAATGGTTGAGGCAACCGCGCCGGTCGGCGCGGCTGCCCGCGGGACGGATCAGCTTGGATCGCGGCCTTGCATGTATTTGTTCAGGTCGAACGAGTCGGCGTTCTCCTTGGTAATGACGGCGAAGCCGTTATCGGCGAAGGGGATGCTCATCGGGTTGTAGCCCGACGTCTTGTAGTCGTTGAACGGGTCGATCAGTTCCGGATGCGCCGCCATGAAGGTGGCGACGAAGCCGAGATAGCCCTGCATGCCCTGGTTGGGGCTCAGCGCCATGTGGATGTTGCCGGCCTTGATCTGCTCCAGCGTCGCCGGGGTGATGTCGGCATGCATGATCAGCACCTTGGCCTTGGCCTCGAGGACGGCGGCGACCGCGCCCTCGGCCGAGCCGGCTTCGGGAATCCACAGCGCCTTCAGGTTCGGATTGGCCTGCAGCATCGAGGCCACCGCCTTGTTGGCGACATTGGCGTCCTGGTTGGAGGCCTGGCGGCCGACCAGCTTCATCCTCGGATAGTTCTTAGCGAGATAGTCGATGAAGGCGGTGACGCGCAGGTCGTGGTTGCTCTGCCCCGGATTCTCCAGCACGCCATATTCGGCGTCGTCGCCGACCTGCTTGACGATCTCCTCGGCGGCGAATTTGGCTTCCGCCAGATTGTCCGAGGTGATGTAGGACACGCGCTTGGATTTCGGCGAGTCGGCGGCGAAGGTGACGACGGTGGTGCCGTTCTCGACGGCGCGGTTGATCGGCTCGATGAACGGATCGGCCTGCATCGGGTGCAGCAGCACGCCGGCCGGCTTCTTGATCAGATCCTGTTCGAATGAGGCGATCTGCTTGGCGATGTCGTAGTCAGGCGTGCCCGAAAACACGGTCTTGCAGCCCATCGCCTGGGCCGCCTGCTTGAAGCCCTGATAGACCGGCACCCAATAGGGATGCGCGGAGACCATGACGTTCATCACATAGGTCTCGTCCGGCTTGCACTGAAACTTGCTCTCTGCCGACGCGGCGCCTGGCATCGCCAAGGTCAGCGTCATCACGGCGGCGCTCAATGCGCCCGCCAGCCCAATCCTGTTCATTCTCTCCTCCGGGTTCCCCGACGATGAAAGCCTCGTCGTGTCAGCTCTGCAAGAAATTTCAGCACATGAAATCTCTGGCAACATTGAATATTGCGGGATTTGTTGCGTGTCAATGGCATTGCACGAAATATCATTATGTGAAATTTCTTGCAGCGCGCGTCAACCAAACTGCGGCGTCGTCCGCAAGAGGCTGCATCGTTTGCCTTGCGGGTGAGCGACCGAAAGCCAGGACATTCGATCGGTGTGCGGATGCTTGCAGGGAATACCTCTCCCTCTGCACCGGTCGCAATTCTTGCGTGTTGAAGCAACGGCGCAGTTCTCTTATTGTCGCCGGAGTTTTCCGGGGGGATTTCGACATGCCTTTCCTGCTTGCTATCCTTGGCGTGTTGGGAGCGGCCGCGTTCTGGTGGTACCGGATGAAGGCCATGAACGAGGCCGCGCGCGAGGTCGCCGACGTCGTCGGCCGCGTTCAGGGCAACATCCGCCGCAAGAAGCTGCGCAAGCAGGCTGCGCTGTCGCCGCTGACGGCGATCGACAATCCGGTGGTGGCGGCGGCGACGCTGATCACCGCCATCGTGTCGGAACAGGGCCCCATCCTGCCGCAGCGCGAAGCCGTCATCCGCGAAGTGATTTCGGGGATTTCGGATGGCCAGAAGAAGACCGACGAGGCCGTCGTCTACGCCAAGTGGGCAGCGGCGCAGATTGATGACACCACGATCGTCATCGACAAGCTGGCGCCGTTCCTGCGCGAGCGCCTCGACCCGCACGAGCGGGAAGATCTGCTGCAGATGCTCAATCGTGTCGCAAAGGGCGGCGAGCAGAGCCTGAAGATACCGGACCAGCGAATTTTGCGGCTGCGGCAGAAGCTCGGCTTCGAGGTCAATTGACGCCAGCTGGCCGGCCGTTCCTTGTCGTCACCGCGGCAAATGCTCCTCGAACCAGAACGATGAGTGGCGTCGCGAGATGGTTCCCACCGACGGCAAGGGAAAATGCGATGTCATGACGATGCGTCCGCTTTCCGAGCAAGCCTCCAGGAATGCCCAGCGCGTCCGGCGCGCCTGGTCGGGGTCTGCGTCGTACCGAAAGTTCCAGTCGGGGTATATGCACTGCATCGGCCAGTGCATGAGATCGCCGGAGAACACCGCCCCTATGCCGAGAGATCTCAGTCCGATGGCAACGTGTCCCAGGGTGTGGCCGGGCGTCGGCTCCAGCCGCACTTCCTTGTCGAGTTCATGGTCCATGTCGACAAACACCGCCCGACCAGCCTCGACGATTGGCAGCACATTGTCCTCATAGGTCCGTGTGGCATCGCCAGAGGCCGCCTGTGCGGCCTCGAACTCACGCCGCGCCATGATGTAGCGGGCGTTGGGGAATGTCGGTATCCAGCGACCGTCCACCAATCGAGTGTTCCAGCCGCAATGATCGACATGAAGATGGGTGCACAGCACAAAGTCGATCTGCTCGGGAGCGACACCTGCATTCGCCAACCGCTGCAAGAACGTGCCGTCATTGCGGCGGTGCCAATGCGGGAAATCCGCGATTGTCTTGTCGTTGCCAACGCAACCGTCGACCAGGATGGTGTGGCGCCCGGTACGAACCAGAAAACTCTGGATGGGAAGAATAATCCGCCCGGTTGCCGGCGATATCGATCGAGGCGTGAGCCAATGAAGATGCGGTTCGAGTGCTTCGTCGGTGCAGTCGGGGAACCATTCCGACGGCGTCCGCAGTGGGTCGCACATCTCCAGAATTCTGGTTACCCGGATATTTCCGATTCTCCAGTCGTCCAATGAAGCGCCCCTGCTTCGGTCGAGGATGGATCGACCAAGGATATCATATGTAGCCGGCCGGTGTCAGACGCGCGCTGGAAAGGAGCGCCGGCGATCGACGCCATTTGGCACCAGCAATGCATTCCGCCATGGTGTGCAGCCGCTTGGGCAAGGGCATGGGCCAAGACAAAGACACAGCGCGGTTCGCTTCAGATCGCCTCGCCCTTCAACAGCCTCGGCGTGTCGCCGGACAGGCCCGAGGCCTGGCGGATGAAGAAGTCCTTCAGCTTCGGCATGCGCTCGACGAGGCCGAGGCCGATGTCGCGTGCCGCACGCAGCGGGCCGACGTCGTTGGAGAACAGCCGGTTCAGCACGTCGGTGGTGACGCCCATCTGGACGGTGTCGAAGCGGCGCCATTGCTGGTAGCGCTCGAGCACGTCGAGCGCGCCGATATCCTGGCCGAGCCGGTCGGCCTCGACCACCACCTCGGCCAGTGCCGCCACATCCTTGAAGCCGAGGTTGAGGCCCTGGCCGGCAATCGGATGGATGCCGTGGGCGGCGTCGCCGGCAAGCGCGATGCGGGATGCGACGAAGGCGCGGGCAAGGGTCAGCCCGAGCGGCCAGGCGCGCGGCTTGTCGGCGACGTGGATCTCGCCGAGCTTGAGGCTGAAACGCAGCTCCAGCTCGTGCTCGAAAACGAGGTCGTCGCCCTCGACCAGCTTTTGCGCATCCTCCGAGCGTTCGACCCAGACGATCGAGGAGCGGTTGCGGCCGTCCTTGTCGGGCTTCAGCGGCAGCGTGGCGAAGGGGCCGGCGGGCAGGAAATGCTCTTCGGCGCGGCCATTGTGCGGCCGCTCATGCGCCACCGTGCAGACGATGCCGGATTGGCCATATTCCCACTTCACCGTCTTGATGCCGGCCATCTCGCGCAGCTTCGAGTTGACGCCGTCGGCGGCGATCAGCAGCCGCGCCTTCAGCGTCGCCCCGTCGGCCAGATGCACGGTGATGCCGGCGCCGTCGGTCTCGAAGGCGCTGACGGCGAGGCCCTCGATGATGTCGATGCCGAGTTTTTCGGCGCGCCGGCGCAACGCGCCGTTCAGGTCCCGGTTGGCGACCATATGGGCAAAGGGCTCGCCAGGCGCCACTTCGCCGTCGAAGGTCAGGAATACCGGCCGCACCGGATCGGCGGCGCGCGAATCGGTGATGATCATCTCGGTGATCGCCTGCGCCTGCGGCGCGATCTCGCTCCAGACGCCGAGCTGCTCCAGCATGCGGCAGGCAGCGGCGGCAATCGCCGAGGCGCGGCCATCCTTTTGCCAGACGCCGGCGGGCGCGGCATCGACGACGGCGACGGCGAGGCTTGGACGCGCCTGTTTCAGCGAAACCGCGCTGGCCAGGCCGACATAGCCGGCGCCGGCGACGAGCACGTCGAGCGAGGCCCTCGATCCCGCATCTGCCTTACGGTCAACCATTGGCAAGTTCCTTTCGCGGCTCTGGAGCGCCTGGCCTTGACTGCCCGCCCTTCCTGTCCGAAACCGCCATAACATCTTTTGCGGCTGGAGCGCGAAACATGACGGCGGCCATGGACGAGCTTCTCGACATTCTCGACCTCGAGCAGCTCGAACACAATCTGTACCGTGGTCGCAGCCCCAAGCTCGACTGGCAGCGCGTCTTCGGCGGCCAGACCATCGCGCAGGCGCTGGTCGCCGCCCAGCGCACGGTCGAGCCCGAGCGCCACGTGCACTCGCTGCATGGCTATTTCATGCGGCCGGGCGACACCAAGGTGCCGATCATCTACGAGGTCGACCGCATCCGCGACGGCGGCTCCTTCACCACCCGCCGCGTCGTGGCGATCCAGCACGGCCAGGCGATCTTCTCGCTGGAGGCCTCCTTCCAGCAGGACGAGATCGGCCTCGAGCACCAGGTGCCGATGCCGCAGGACGTGCCGGCGCCTGACAATCTGCTGAGCCAGCGCGAACTGCTCGGCAAGTTCGGCGAGGCGGTCCCCGACGGCATCAAGCGCTACTGGGAGCGCGACCGGCCGATCGAGATGAAGCCGGTGATGCTGAAGCACTATACCAGCCGGGAAAAGCTGGAGCCGAAGCAGAACATCTGGATCCGCACCACCGGCCCGGTGCCGGCCGATCGCGCAAGCCAGGCCGCGGTGCTCGCCTATCTTTCCGACATGACGCTGCTCGACACCTCGACTTTCGCGCATGGCCGCGCCATTTTCGACCGCGACATCCAGGCGGCGAGCCTCGACCACGCCATGTGGTTCCATCGCAGCCACGCGCTCGACGACTGGATCCTCTACACGCAGGACAGCCCCTCCACGCAAGGCTCGCGCGGCTTCACGCGCGGCTCGCTGTTTGCCCGCGACGGCACGCTGATCGCCTCGGTCGCCCAGGAAGGGCTGATCCGGCTGAAACGTTGAGCAATAGCCGGCTTCCGGTTCAAGCCTGCCGAATGGGCATTTTTGAAAATTTGCCTATTTTTTAATCATCTGTCTTGCCGCGCCGCTCGACAGCTGACGTCGCCGGCCTCTCCAATCTCTTTGTTTGCAACAGGTTAACGGGCTGCTTCGGCAATTGGCACGGAGCTTGAATCCTTGTGGGCACTTACCGGCTCTCATTGGGATCGGTGAAGGTGTGCAAACGCGGGGGACCGCAACAGCAAAGGGTGAAACCTTATGAAAATCGTGATGGCAATCATCAAGCCGTTCAAGCTCGATGAGGTGCGCGAAGCGCTCACCGCAGTCGGCATCCAGGGCCTGACCGTCACCGAAGTCAAAGGCTACGGGCGTCAGAAGGGACATACGGAAATCTATCGCGGCGCGGAATACGCGGTCAGCTTCCTGCCCAAGATCAAGATCGAGGTCGCGGTCGGTGCCGACACGGTCGACAAGGCCGTCGAAGCCATCACGTCGGCAGCCAAGACCGGTCAGATCGGCGATGGCAAGATCTTCGTCTTCGGCATCGACCAGGCGGTGCGCATCCGCACCGGCGAAACAGACACCGACGCGCTCTGAGCGGCGATCACCCATTCCAACGGAGAGTTCAATGAATATTCCTTCCACCTTGAAGACGACGGGGCGCGCGGCCGCGCTCGGCGCGCTCGCCCTGACAGCCCTGGGCACGGTTGCCGCCTTCGCGCAGGAAGCGGCTCCGGCAGCCGCCGCCGCAGCGCCGGCAGCTGCGCCGACGCCGGTGCTCGATACCGGCAACACCGCCTGGATGCTGACCTCGACGGCGCTGGTGCTGATGATGACCATTCCGGGCCTGGCGCTGTTCTACGGCGGCATGGTGCGCAAGAAGAACGTGCTCGCCACCATCATGCAGAGCTTCGCCATCACCTGCCTGGTGACGGTGCTGTGGTTCATGTTCGGCTACTCGCTGGCCTTCTCCGACGGCGGCAGCACGAACGCCTATGTCGGCGGCTTCTCCAAGTTCTTCCACCACGGCATCACCACCTCGACACTGTGGCTGCCCGGCGTGGCGAACATCCCTGAATTCGTCTTCTCGATGTTCCAGCTGACCTTCGCCATCATCACCCCGGCGCTGATCGCCGGCGCCTTCGCCGAACGCATGAAATTCTCGGCGCTGCTCATTTTCATGGGCCTGTGGCTGGTGTTCGTCTATGCGCCGATCGCGCACTGGGTGTGGGGCGGCGGCTTCCTTGGCACGGCAGGCGTTCTCGACTTCGCTGGCGGCACGGTCGTCCACATCAACGCCGGTGTCGCGGGTCTCGTCTGCGCGTTGGTGCTCGGCAAGCGCGAGGGCTACGGCACCGCCAACATGGCGCCGCACAACCTCGTCTACTCGGTCATCGGCGCTTCGCTGCTGTGGGTCGGCTGGTTCGGCTTCAACGCCGGTTCGGAACTGGCTGCCGACGGCCTCGCCGGCGCGGCGATGCTGAACACCCAGGTCGCCACCGCGGCTGCGGCGCTCGCCTGGATGTTCGCCGAATGGATCATCGCCAAGAAGCCCAGCGTGCTCGGCATCATCTCGGGCGCCGTCGCCGGCCTCGTCGCGGTGACGCCGGCTTCCGGTTTCGTCAATCCGACCGGCGCCTTCATCATCGGCATCGTCGCCGGCGTCGTCTGCTACATCTCGGCGGTCAAGGTGAAGCACATGCTCGGCTATGACGACTCGCTCGATGCCTTCGGCGTGCACGGCGTCGGCGGCATCGTCGGCGCGCTGCTCACCGGCGCGCTGGCCGATCCGGAGATCAACGCGCTCGGCAAGGGCGCCTCGGTCGGCACCCAGATCTACGGTATCGTCTTCACCATCCTGTGGACGGCGATCGCGACCTTCGTGATCCTCTACATCGTCAAGGCGCTGGTCGGCCTGCGTCCGAGCACCCAGGAAGAGATCGAAGGCCTCGACATCAGCCAGCACGGCGAAGTGGTGCCGTAAGGCTATCGACATCCGGCGCCGGCATCCTCCCGCCGGCGCTTCAGAAGAATCCCGTCGTGACGCTCCGAAAGGTGCTCACGCATTGAGGCCCGGAAACATCTTCCGGGCCTCCTTTTTTGGAGAATCGTGCGCCTCGGAGAGGCAAGAGAGGAATCGTTTTTGACGCGATCACGGTCGCGTGATGTGCCAGCGGGAAGAAACATAGGGCCTTCCGGCTCCGTACTGGGGGTAGCGACCGCCGTTCTGGCGCTCGTTAAACATCAGGGAAGGAACCAACCGATGAACATCAAGACCATCTTCCTCGGGGCACTTGCTCTCTCCATGGTCAGCGGCGCCGCATTGGCCGGTGCTCTCGACGAACCGGACAACATGGCGCCGTTCTTCACCGATGCCGGCATGAAGACCATGAAGCCGGAGGCCGATTTCAAGGCGGCCTGGGCTGCGATGGCCAAGGACAAGCAGGACATGATGATGAAGGAGTGCCAGGACGCGGCGATGAGCAAGCCTCACGCCGAATTCTGCGCCAACCTGATGATGTATGCCGGTCACAAGTGATTGCGAAAGAGATAGGCCCGGACGGGCCCGTCGACTCGCCATCCCAATGAGCAATGGCGGGCCGAACGGCCCGCCATTGTCGCCCGACCGATAAAGCCGGCTTCAATCCCCGCGCGCTGCATCCATAGCGAACGACCCGTCGAGTCTTGCGGGAGCATCAAGCGAATGTGATTCAGAGTGATTGAGTTCGGCTCCGTTCATCGGCTAGTCTTTGCCCGATCCAAACCCCCGGGGATCATGGAAGGTGAAATCCCACTTTCGCTCTCCTCAACGAAAGGCCTCGCTGGCTCCGCTCGCGAGGCTTTTTTGAATCCGCGGGCCAGACTGCCGAAGGGCCGCGAGACCGGGAGTCGCAATTCAACCGCCGGTAAAGCGCCGGAGTCGTCTCAACTTCTTATAGTTAATGCGCCCTTAACCTTCCCACCGATAGTCTGTCATCCGAATCTGCCGGCCTGCGTCATGCGTCCGGCCAGGCACCTACAGACGGGGAAGAGGCATGCGTTCAGGGGCTTCAGCACCGCTCGCGCTGACCGATACGGGGCACGGCATCCAGGCATTCGCGCGGCGCCAGCTCGGCCGGCTGGTCGGCGCCGGCCTGTTCGTGCTCGTCGCCTTCGGCGTCGCCAGTCTCGCCACCTGGAACGTCGCCGATCCGAGCTTCTCGCATGCCACCGACAACATCGTCACCAACGCGATGGGCTATGCCGGTGCGGTGTTCTCAGACCTCGCCATGCAGTTCTTCGGGCTTGCCGCCGTCGCGGCCCTGGTGCCGGCAGTGATCTGGGGTTTCCTGCTGTTTTCGGCGCGCGGCGTCGACCGGCTGCCGAAACGCGGGCTCGCCTGGTTCGGCTTCGCGCTGCTGGCGGCCGCGATCGCCGGCTGCGTGACGCCGCCCAAGACCTGGCCACTGCCGACCGGCCTCGGTGGCGTGTTCGGCGACATGGTGCTGAAGATTCCCGGGATCGCTGTCGGCGGATATCCCAAAGGTCTCTTTGCCAGCATTATCGCGGTTATCCTTGCTGCGCCGGCGCTCTGGCTGTTCGCCTATGGCTCGGCGCTGCTCGCCCGCAAGAACGGCTTTGCCGTCATGGAGCGCGCCGCCGAGCCCGACCCGCGCGAGCAGGACAACTTGCTCTTCGACGAGGATGAGGACGAGGGCGACGAAGGCATACTGGCGCTCGGCGCGATCACCCATTGGTGGTTGTCGTTCAGGGCCTGGATGCATCGCCGCGCCGCGCGCCGCCAGCAGGAGCGCGACGAGTACGAGCCGGAGATGGAGCCGCGCGCCAGCGCCTGGCGTCGTGCCGCCGAGCGTGTCGAATCGGCCGAATTCGCCGAGTCGCGGATGAGTCCGGGCGGCCGCGCCCGCGTCGAGCCTGAATTCTTCGCCGCCATGGTCAACGACCGCAGCGTCTCGGTCGATCCCGACGATGACGACGTCTTCGACAATGACGAGGACGAGGACATGGATTTCGCCGACGAGGCGCGGGCCCCGCGCCGCGCCGCGCCGAAGGTGCAGAATTTCCGCTCCGATGCCGCCACCCGCGTCGAGGCGCCGGCGGCGCGCCCGGTGCCGGGCGCGCGTGTCCAGCGCGAGGCGCAGACCTCGCTGATCGGCTCGGACATGTTCGAGATGCCGTCGCTGCATTTCCTGTCGGAGCCGAAGAACGTCGTGCGCGACGCCAGCCTCTCCAAGGACGCGCTGGAGCAGAATGCGCGGCTGCTCGAGGGCGTGCTCGAGGATTTCGGCGTCAAGGGCGAGATCATCCATGTGCGGCCGGGGCCGGTCGTCACGCTGTATGAACTCGAGCCGGCGCCCGGCATCAAGTCGTCGCGCGTCATAGGCCTGTCCGACGACATCGCGCGCTCGATGAGCGCGATCGCCTGCCGCGTCGCGGTGGTGCCCGGGCGCAACGCCATCGGCATCGAGCTGCCCAACGCCAAGCGCGAGACGGTCTATCTCAGGGAGATCATGGCGAGCCGCGATTTCGAGACCACCAAGGCGAAGCTGGCGCTGGCGCTTGGCAAGACCATCAATGGCGAGGCGGTCATCGTCGACATCGCCAAAATGCCGCACGTGCTGGTCGCCGGCACCACCGGCTCGGGCAAGTCGGTCGCCATCAACACCATGATCCTGTCGCTGCTCTACCGGCTGACGCCGCAGGAGTGCCGGCTGATCATGATCGACCCGAAGATGCTCGAACTCTCCGTCTATGACGGCATCCCGCACCTTCTGACGCCGGTCGTCACCGATCCGAAGAAGGCGGTGGTGGCGCTGAAATGGACCGTGCGCGAGATGGAGGACCGCTACCGCAAGATGTCGAAGGTCGGCGTGCGCAACATCGACGGCTTCAACGCGCGCGTCCAGCAAGCCGAGAAGAAGGGCGAGAAGATCTCGCGCACCGTGCAGACCGGCTTCGACCGCCAGACCGGCGAGGCGATCTACGAGACCGAGGATCTCGATCTCGAGCCGATGCCCTACATCGTCGTCATCATCGACGAGATGGCCGACCTGATGATGGTTGCTGGCAAGGACATCGAAGGCGCGGTGCAGCGCCTGGCGCAGATGGCGCGCGCCGCCGGCATCCACGTCATCATGGCCACGCAGCGCCCCTCGGTCGACGTCATCACCGGCACGATCAAGGCCAATTTCCCGACTCGCATCTCCTTCCAGGTGACGTCGAAGATCGACAGCCGCACCATCCTTGGCGAACAGGGCGCCGAACAGCTGCTCGGCATGGGCGACATGCTCTACATGGCCGGCGGCGGCCGCATCCAGCGCGTGCACGGACCGTTTGTCTCCGACGACGAGGTCGAGCGCGTCGTTGCGCATCTTAAGCTGCAGGGCGTGCCGGAATATCTCGACGCCATCACCGAGGATGACGACGAGGACGAGGAGGAGGCGTCCGGCAAGGGCGGTTCAGGCGGCGGTGGCGGCGGCAATTTCGACGATTCCGACGACCCCTACGACCAGGCGGTGGCAGTGGTGCTGCGCGACGGCAAGGCCTCGACCAGCTACATCCAGCGGCGGCTCGGCATCGGCTATAACCGCGCCGCCTCGATCATCGAGAAGATGGAGAAGGAAGGCATTGTCGGTCCGGCCAATCACGCGGGAAAACGCGAGATACTGGTGCCGACCGAGGACGACAAGTTCTAGGGTTCCGGCGCCCATCGACCCGGTACCGGCAACCTTGAACCTTTCGGCGCGTTGAAGCGACGGAGCGTCACTGGAAGCGCCAAACTTAAGCCTAACTGGGGGCCCAGAGACTGCGACACCATCGAATCAGAGAGTGACCGGCATGAAAAACGCACCTTTCGCCCCGAATCGCCGCCAAGTGCTTGGCCTCGGCCTCGTGCTCGCCGGCGCGGCAAGCGTCAATGTCATACCTGGGTTCCAGCTTCTGGCGTCGGCGCAGGCGGCGATTCCGCCGGCGGCGCAGAAGATCGCCGACCACTTCTCGTCGGTCAAATCGATGAGCGGCGAGTTTGTGCAGTTCGGGCCGAAGGGCGAACAGACCGGCGGCAAGTTCTTCCTCGAACGGCCGGGCAAGATCCGTTTCAACTATGACGGATCGTCGAATTTCCGGGTCATCTCCGACGGCAAGTCGGTGGTCATCCTCAACAAGAAGCTCAACACCTCCGACCTCTACCCGCTGTCGAAGACGCCGCTGAAGCTTCTGCTCGACGACCGGATCGATCTCTCGGGCGGACGGGTGAAAAGCGTCAAGGAAGAGGACGACCTGACCACGATCCAGCTCTCCGACAAATCGGTGTTCGGCAATGCCAGGATCACCATGATGTTCGATCCGAAATCCTATGAACTGCGCCAGTGGACCATCACCGACGCGCAGGGCAAGGACACGACGGTGATGATCTTCAACGTCAAGGAAGGCGTCAGCTTCGCGCCCGATACGTTCGCCATCGACTATACGGCGAACCGCGAGTTGAATACCAAGACAAGATAACTTCCTTCGTCTTAGTGCTCTTGCGAGCGGCGGCGCCAGCCTCGGTGGTTGTCGCCGGCTTGTTTTTATGGCTGGCGGCTGGCAGTAGTTCGGCGACCTCTTGCCGGACCCGCCGCATGCCCTTTTCCATCGCCACCTGGAACATCAACTCGGTACGCCTGCGCATGCCGATCGTCGAGCGCCTGCTCGTGGAGCATGCGCCGGACGTGCTCTGCCTGCAGGAGACGAAGGTCCCGGACGAGCTGTTTCCCGAAAAGGCCTTCCGCAAGCTCGGCTACGAGCACATCGCCTTCCACGGCCAGAAGGGCTATCACGGGGTGGCCACGGTGGCGCGGCGGCCGATCGAGCTGGTCGAGAAGCGCCGCTTCTGCGAGATCGACGACAGCCGGCACCTGTCGGTCAGGGTAAGCGCCGGCGGCAAGTCGATCCTGCTGCACAATTTCTATGTGCCGGCCGGCGGCGACGAGCCCGACCCGGAGATCAACCGCAAGTTCAGGCACAAGCTCGACTTCGTCGCCGAGATGAACGGCGTGCGGGCCGAGCATGACGCGCTGTCCGGCTCGGTCCTGGTCGGTGATCTCAACATCGCGCCGCTGGAGCACGATGTCTGGTCGCACAAGCAGCTGCTCAAGGTGGTCAGCCACACGCCGGTGGAGACCGAGAGCTTCGAAGCGATGCGGCGCGCCGGCGACTGGGTCGACCTGATGCGGCTCAACGTGCCTGCCGAGCAGAAACTTTACACCTGGTGGAGCTACCGCGCGCAGGACTGGGAAGCGTCGGACCGCGGCCGGCGGCTCGACCATGTGTGGTCGTCGCCGAACCTGGTGGACCACTTCACCGGTTATGAGATCCTGCGCCCGGCGCGCGGCTGGGAGCGGCCGTCGGACCATGTGCCGGTGATTGCCAGGTTCGACCTGGACTAAAGGCCGCCGGCGGACGGGTAAACGCGAGGCGCGTCGAGCCGTTGGGCGGACAGATATTCCGTCGTGTCGACATGAGCCAGCAGACTGGGATGATCGCGACGGCGCGTCGCCAACATCCGGCGGGCAGCCTCGATGATCTTCGGCGGCGGGACATTGGCGACCAGGCCGGTTGGACTTGCCTGGCGTGCCTCGACCATGTCCACACTGTTCGAAAGCGGCCTCCAGCGCGCCATGTTGGCACCGCTGTTGACCATGACCATCGGCGTCATCACCGTGGCCATCAGATGCGCAGTACCGCCCTCGGCGCCAATGTAAAGATCGGCAAGCTCCCCGAGCGCGAGCAGGATGTCGCTGACGGCGATATCCGGCGCGGTGCCGGAATCGACAAGCTGCAATTTCGGCACTCGTCGAACCAGTTCGGCACTATCGGGGCCGACACCTGGCGTTTTCACATAGATAAGGTTGGCGCCATCGCTGATCATGGCGTCGGATATCGCGACGACCTGATCCGCTGTCATTCGCTTGTTGCCATCGCCATGGGCCGCGACAATGATCAATGGCGCCTGGCTGCCGCCCGCCAGGCTCCTGGCCGCCGCACGCGCGGCCGGCGTCGGCTCCAGGCGATGATCGAAAGGCAGCCGCTTCCCGGCAAGACGTTCGACAAGGCGGTGGTAGCGCCATGCATTGTGCTCGGGTCGTGCCTCGGGTCTATGGCGGGGGGGCAAGGAAAGGGCGAAAGCCGGAAAGTTTGCTTCATAGACGATGCCGCGGCCGATCAGCGACGCCCAGGTTTGAACCAGCCAAGGCGCCACGATACGGAAATCGACAACGGCCACTCGCTGCTGGGCCTTGCGGTGGCCGGCGACCAGATGCGCCAGCGGCGTCTCTACACTAATCGCGTCGACCAGGTGGCGGACATGGCCGTTGAGAGCATCCGCGAGAGTGGATGTCTCGGTGCTTCCGTATACGAGCAAACTGTCGGGAAATGCCGTTCTCGCGGCCCGCAAGGCCGGGATTCTAAGCAAGCCGTCGCCGAACGCATCCTTGCGTGAATACAAGATAATCGTCTCGTACCGCGCTGGCAGCATGCCTCGCTCCCCCCAGGAGCTTGGTGGTGGCGGTGCCGACGCGGCCCGCCCTACAGGTCCTGTAGGATTTCGCCTTTTGCCTGTCAACGGAACCTCGCCTCTCGGGTCCAGGCGATCAACGCCGGCGCTGTTGGCTTACTCGGTGAACCGCGGGCCGAGCTTTTCGATGCGGCTGATCATCTGCTGGAATTCCTCGAGGATGCGCTCGTGCAACAGCACCGCAATCTCCGGATATTCTTCCAGGATGCGGCGGAACATCTTGCGACTGAGCCGGATCACCTCCGAATCGACCGCGGCCGATGCGCTGGTCAGCCGGTTGGTATCGGCAATCAGCGCCAGCTCGCTCAGCATGGTGCCCGGACCAGCCGTGCCGATCGGGATGCGCTCGCCGCTCTGCTCGCGATAGAGGACGATGCGGCCGCTGACCACGATATAGGCGGAGTCAGCCACGTCATCCTCGCGGTAGAGCTTGTGGTCCGCCTGCAGCAGGGTGGTTTCGGCGCCGAAGGCGAGCAGGCGCAACTGCTCCTGCGTGAAGCCCTCGAAGAGCGTCACGGCGGACAGGATGCGGATGTCGTCATCCAGCGCCATCTAGCTATGTCCCCGAGCGGTCAGTCCAGTCCCTCCCTTGGAGCGCCGCGTCCTCCAGAACGCGCAAGGACGCTCCAACATCCTTGAGTCTACGCATCGTGCTCGCCAAAAATCGATTCCGATTTTTGGCCGATGCGCTTCGGAGCCGATCCAACCACCCTCCAGCACCAGGATCGCTTCCGAAGCGGTCCCGCCCTGACCGCTCATCGGATCATGAAAAGTTTAAGGAACCAGCTTGTAGCCGCCGCTTTCTGTCACAAGAATTTCGGCATTGGAAGGATCGCGCTCGATCTTCTGGCGCAGCCGGTAGACATGGGTTTCCAGCGTGTGCGTGGTGACGCCTGAATTGTAGCCCCAGACTTCTTCCAGAAGCACGTCGCGCGTCACCACCTTCTGTTCGGCGCGATAGAGGTACTTGATGATCGAAGCCTCCTTTTCGGTCAGCCGCACCTTGGCGCCGCGCTGGTCGATCAGCAGCTTCTGGCTTGGCTTGAAGGTATAGGGGCCGACCGAGAAGGTGGCGTCCTCGCTCTGCTCATGCTGGCGCAGTTGCGCGCGGATGCGGGCAAGCAGCACGGCGAAGCGGAACGGCTTGGTCACATAGTCGTTGGCGCCGGCCTCGAGACCGAGAATGGTGTCGGAATCGGTGTCGTGTCCGGTCAGCATGATGATCGGCGCCTTGTAGCCGCCCTTGCGCAGGATCTTCACCGCCTCGCGCCCATCCATGTCGGGCAGGCCGACATCCATGATCAGGAGGTCGACGAGGCCGCCGCGCGCCGCGGCGACGCCTTTTGCCGCCGTCGCTTCCTGCTGGACGTCGAACTCTTCGTAGAGGGCCAGTTGCTCGACGAGCGTGCCGCGCAGGTCGTCATCGTCGTCGACGATCAGTATGGTGCGTGAGGTCATGGATCAATCCGTTGTTTTAAAAAGAATATTCAGTTGACCGTCCCCCATTTATGCTGAAGCTGACCGGCACAACAGCCGATCACAGTGATTTGTTCCGTGACACGATCATACAAGAAAAAACGCCCATGCAATGCAGACGGCGCAATTTTGCCAAAAGGCCTCACCGTGCTCAGCGTGCGCGCCAGACCCGGCCATCCCAGCCAGGGCCTGCTGCAGGCCGGCAGCCTGGTGTTTGCCTGCGCCCTGGGACGCGGCGGCATTTCGGCGAACAAGCGTGAAGGCGACGGCGCGACGCCGCTAGGCGCCATGCGCCTGTTGTCGGGCTATTTCCGCGACGATCATTTTTCCGGCGGCCGCCGGACGCGGCTGGCGATGGTCCCGATCGGACCCGACCTCGGCTGGTGCGAGGTGCCGGACGACCGCAACTACAATCGCCCGGTGAAGATCCCCTATGGCGCCAGCCATGAGCACATGCGGCGCGCCGACAGGCTCTACGATGCCTGCCTTGTGATGGACTGGAACATCGCGCCGCGCCGGCGCGGCCGCGGCAGCGCCATCTTCTTCCATCTGGCGCGGCCCGGCTTCACGCCGACCCAAGGCTGCGTGGCGGTGACGGCGCGCACCATGGCGCGGCTGCTGCCGCTGCTGTCGGATCGGACGGTGGTGAGGGTGGTGAGGTGAGGGAGTAGGCAGTAGGCAGTAGGCAGTAGGCAGTAGGCAGTAGGCAGTAGAAAGAAATGCTCTCTTCCCCTATCTGCCTAATCCCTACCGCCCACTGCCTCACTTCTGCCAGCCGGTGCCGAGCAGCCCGATTTCGCGGATCTGCCGGTCCACAGCCTTTGCCACGTCCCGGCGCTCGGCGCCGATGTCACGCAACAGCTCGTCGGAGAGATCCTCGATGGATTCGTGGGGAAGCTGGGCAGCGACCCGCGCCTGGCGCAGCCAATCGAGGGTGGCGCGCAGCCAGACTGCGATGCCGGAGCGGGAATTGAGGGCGGTGTGGGACTTCAGAACGATCTCGGTCATGGCTCTATCCGGTTTCTCCGGATGTCAAATCCGGTTTGATAGTGTTTCGATGCTGCAATCATGCCGGATTGAAAAATAAACAGGAAACGAGTAGTTCTTGTCTGATCATCAAGTTTTATTTGGAGATCGAATGGCCCGCCTGCTGCCCGGAACGCGTGCGCTGAGGACGTTCGAAGCGGCGGCCAGGCACCTCAATTTCACCCGCGCCGCCGACGAGCTCGGCCTGACGCCGGCGGCGGTCAGCCACCAGATCAAGGAGATCGAGGACCAGCTCGACCTTGCGCTGTTCACCCGCACCAGCCGCACCATCCGGCTGACGGAGGCCGGAAACGTCCTGTTCGAGGCGTCGATCGACGCGCTCGACCTGCTCAACCGGGCGGTGTCGCGGGCCCGCAAGATGACGCGCGGCACGGCGCTGCTGAAGGTGACGCTCGACGCCCAGTTCGCGACAAAGTGGCTGATGCGTCGCGTGGACGATTTCCGCCAGCAGAAGCCGGGCATCGAGCTGCGTTTCGACATCACCTACGATGTCAGGGACTTCGAGCGCGACGATGTCGATATCGGCATTCGCTTCGGCACCGGCAAGTATCCCGGGCTTGCCGCGCATCGCCTGTTCGACAACATCATCATCCCGGTGTGCAGCCCGGCGCTGCTGGCGTCCGGCCCGCCGCTCAACGAGCCGCGCGACCTCTTTCGCCACACGCTCGCGCATATCGACTGGTCGCGCCAGGGCGTGACGTGGCCGAACTGGAGCATGTGGATGCACGCGGCCGGCGTCGACGATTTCGACGATAGCCGCACGCTTGTCTTCGGATCCTCGACCGATGCCACGCAGGCGGCGCTCGACGGCAATGCGGTGGCGCTGGCCGACTTCGCCATGGTCGCCAACGACCTTTCGCAAGGGCGTCTGGTGCGACCCTTCGAGCTCGGCATCAGGGTGGCGCCGGAGTTCGCCTATTTCCTGGTTTATCCGGAAGCCGTGAAGGACGACGCGCGCGTCGCCGCCTTTCGCGAATGGCTTATCGAGGAAGCGGCGAAGACGCCGACATGATGGCGCCCTAGCCGGCCGGCGCGCCGAACCACCCGATCACCGCGCCGATGAGGAGCAGCACGCCCAGCCAGTGGCCGGCGTCGATCAGCGTCAGGTCCCAGCCGAAGCCTTCGTAGCGGTGGTTGACCGACAGCGTGGTGGCGACGAAGCCCAGCCAGAGCACGAAGGCGAAGATCAGCCCGGCGATGAGGCTCGGCTCGCCGCCGGTCATCGCGCCGACGACGAGGCTCAGCACTAATGCCATGACCAGCTCGGCGATGAAGGAGATGATGAAAGGCAGCGGCGATCGTTTCATCGTCGCCGGATCGAGCTTGGCCGCCTTGAGCCACGGCTTGCTGAGCGTCGTGTACCAGGCAGCGCCGAACAGCCACGCCACCACGGCGGCAACGACCACCGCCAGCCAGTTCACCGCTGAGAAATCCATGCGTCCCCCCTCCCGATGCATGTCGTTCCAAACATGCACCCTCTTTGAATCGCGGCGATGGAACGCCTGTTCGGCGCTGCCGTCAAGCAAGGCGCCAGACGGTCGTGCGCTTGACCTCGGCATCCTCCAGCACGCGCGTCACGGGCACCTGGTAGACGGCCAGTGACCACAGGCCGTCCTTGGGCAGATAGGCGCGGCCGGGATCGCCGACGAGGATGTCGGCGCCGCGCGCCGTCAGCGCCTGGAACCAGGGCAGCAGCCTGTCGGCGAAGGACCTGTCGTAGAAGACGTCGCCGGCCAGCACGACATCCCAGCCCATGTCGGCGCCGACGCAGTCCTGGCCGAGGAATTCCGCCTCGGCCAAGTTGGCCTCGAGGTTGAGGGCGATCGCCGTCTCGCAGAACGGATCGATGTCGGCGGCGGTCACCGCCGCGGCGCCCGCCTTCGCGGCAGCGATGGCGACCAGGCCTGAGCCGGAGGCGAAGTCGAGCACCCGCTTGCCGCGAACGGTTTCGGGATGGTCGAGCACGTAGCGGGCAAGGCCCTGGCCGCCAGCCCAGGCGAACGCCCAGAACGGTGGCGGCAGACCGATCGCCGCCAGTTCCTCTTCCGTGCGCAGCCAAAGGTCATGCGCCTCGTCGGCGAGATGCAGGAGCACTTCCGGCACATGCGGCGGCGCCATCAGCGCCGTGTTGTCGAGAATGAACTTCTTCGCGCTTTTCGGCGTCAGCCGGGTCACGGCGCCGGCGAGAGATCGGCCATGCGGCAGACCTCTTTCCATTCGGCCGGCGTCACCGGCTGCACGGAAAGCCGGCCGAGCCGCACCAGCGCCATCTCGGCGAGCTTGGGATTGGCCTTGACCTGCTCCAGCGTCACCGGGGTAGGCACCTCCTTGAAGGCGCGGATGTCGACGCATTCCCAGCGCGGATCGTCGCTCGTGGTGTCGGGATGGGCGAGCGCGCAGACCTCGGCGATGCCGACGATGTTGAGCCCTTCATTGGAATGGTAGAAGAAGCCGAGATCGCCGATCTGCATCGCCTTCATGTTGTTGCGCGCCGCATAGTTGCGCACGCCGTCCCATTGCGTGCCGGCCTTGCCCTTGGCCTTGAGCGCCTCGAAGGAGAAGACCGAGGGTTCGGACTTGAACAGCCAGTAGTTCATCTCAGTTGTCCCCTTGCCATTGTCGGTTGGCTACAATGAAGCGTTCGCGCTCCCACTACCCTTACCCTTTCCCCGTTCTCGCGAGGAGAGGGGCGCGCCAAGCGATCGATCAAGCGCCGGCGGGCTTCTGGAAGACCCAGTTCCACGGGCGGATTTCGACGCTTTCGAACAGGCCGGCCTTGGCATAGGGATCGCTGGCCGCCAGGACTTGCGCCGCCGTCATATCCACTGCCTCGATCATGACCAGACTGCCGTCGGGCTTGCCGTCAGCGTCGAGGAAGGGCCCGGCAAAGGCAAGTTTTCCTTCGCTGATCAGGCCTTGCAGGAACGCCGCATGCGCCGGCCGCGTGTCGACCCGTAACTGCAGCTTGCCGGGCTTGTCCTTGCAAATCAACGCAAACAGCATGGTCTAAAACTCCGATGGTTCAGATGTCGGTTTCGGTCTTGAGCGGCCGCGTCATCAGCGCCGTCACGGCCTGGCCGATGGTCACGGTGCCGTCGAGAATGGCGGCGACAGCGGTGATGATCGGCGCGTCGATGCCGCGCTCGGCGGCGAGGCGGGCGGCGATCGCTGCCGTCGGCACGCCCTCGGCGAGCGGCAGTCCGGCAAGCGGCTTGCCCTGGCCGAGCGCCAGCCCATAGGCGAAATTGCGCGACTGCGCCGAGGAGCAGGTGAGCAGGAGGTCGCCGAGCCCGGAAAGCCCCATCAGCGTCTCCGGCCTGGCGCCAAAGGCGGCGCCGATGCGGCGCAGTTCGACGAAGCCGCGCGTCACCATGGCGGCCTGGGCGCTGGCGCCGAGCCTCGCGCCGGTGACGGCGCCGGCGGCGATGGCGAAGACGTTCTTCAGCGCGCCGCCGATCTCGACGCCGACGAGGTCGTCGCTGGAATAGCAGCGCAGGTTTTCGGCCGAGAAGCGGGCGGCAAGGTCTGCGGCAAGGTCGGCGTCGCGGGCGGCCACCACCACCGCCGTCGGCAGGCCGCGGGCGACATCGGTGGCGAAGCTCGGGCCGGACAGGGCGGCAACCGGATTGTTCGGCAAGGCCTCCTCGACGATCGCCGACAGCAGCGCGCCGGTGTCGCGCTCGATGCCCTTGGCGCAAAGAACCAGCGGAACGCCCGACGGCACATGCTCCCTGGCGCCAGCCAGCATGGCGCGCAGCGCCTGCGCCGGCGCCACCGCGAGCACGCAGTCGGCGCCGTCGAGCGCGGCCGCGATGTCGGTTGTCGCGACGATGCCGGGCTGCAGCGCGATGCCCGGCAGGTAGCGCGGGTTCTCGCCGCGATCGATCGCGGCGACGGTTTCGGGGTCGCGCGCATAGAGGCGCACGAAATGGCCGGCGCGCAGCATGGCCAGCGCCAGCGCCGTGCCCCAGGCGCCGCCGCCAAGCACTGCGACGCGCCAGCCGCTCGGCGCCTCGTGCCCGCTGGTGACCAGCTCGGTCATGCCTTGGCACCGCGCCGGCCGGAGCCGACCATCGGGGCAGAGACGCTGTCCAGCGGCCAGCGCGAGCGCGGCACGAAATCGGCGTCGTTCGTGTGCGCCATCCCGGCGCGCAGGCGCTCGATGCCGGCCCAGGCGATCATCGCCGCATTGTCGGTGCAGAGCTTTTGCGGCGGCGCTATGAAGTCGAAGCCGGCCTCGGCGCAGAGCGCCTCCAGGGTCGCCTTGATTGTCCGGTTGGCGGCGACCCCGCCGGCGACGACGAGCGCCGGCTTGGCCCTGTCAGGGAATTCCTGGCGGAAACGGTTGAGCGCGCGCGAAACACGGTCGCCCAACGCATCCGCCACCGCCGCCTGGAACGAGGCGCAGATGTCGGCGACATCCCGGTCGCTCAAGGGCGCAATGGCGGTCGCGGCCTGGCGCACGGCCGTCTTCAGGCCGGAGAAGGAGAAATCCGGCTGCGCCGAGCCCTTCATCGGGCGCGGCAAGGCAAAGCGGCCCGGATCGCCCGTGGCTGCCGCCTTCTCGACATTCGGACCGCCGGGATAGGGCAGGCCGAGCATCTTGGCCGTCTTGTCGAAGGCTTCGCCGAGCGCGTCGTCGATGGTGGTCGCCCAGCGCTGATAGTCGCCGACGCCGCGCACGGCGACGATCTGGGTGTGGCCGCCGGACACCAGAAGCAGCAAATAGGGGAAGTCGAGCCCGTCGGTCAGCCTTGCGGTCAGCGCATGGCCTTCGAGATGGTTGATGGCGAGCAACGGCTTGTCGGCGGCCGCGGCAATCGCCTTCGCCGTCATCAGCCCGACGATCAGCCCGCCGACAAGGCCGGGACCGGCGGTCGCGGCGATCGCGTCGACCTCGTCCAGCGCAACGCCCGAATCGGCAAGGGCCGCCTCGACGATGCCGTCGAGCGCCTCGACATGCGCGCGCGCGGCGATCTCCGGCACGACGCCGCCGAACGCGGCATGCTCCTCGATCTGGCTGAGCACGATGTTGGAGAGGATTTTGGGCGCGGCGCGGCCATCCAGCGCCACCACGCTGGCCGCGGTCTCGTCGCAACTCGTCTCAATGCCCAGAACGCGGATCAATTGGTCGCTGTCCTCGAAGATTGTATCACCAGCCTTTCCTAGATAGGACATGTGCCGGCAAGACCTCGTGTGCCGGGGGTTATCACGGACAGCGCGCCATGCAAACAAGCTTGAAAATCGGAACACGCGGCAGCCCGCTGGCACTTGCCCAGGCGCATGAGACGCGGACGCGGCTGATGGCGGCGCACGGTCTGCCGGAACAAGCATTCGAGATCGTCGTCATCTCGACCAGCGGCGACCGCATCCAGGACCGGCCACTGTCGGAAGCCGGCGGCAAGGGCCTGTTCACCAAGGAGATCGAGGAAGCGATGCTGGCGGGCAGGATCGACATCGCCGTGCATTCCTCGAAGGACATGCCGACGCTGTTGCCGGAGGGGCTCGAACTCTCTGCTTTCCTGCCGCGCGAGGACGCGCGCGACGCCTTCATAGGCAAGGCGGCGAGGACGATCGCCGAATTGCCTCGGGGCGCCAGGGTCGGGTCGTCGTCGCTCAGGCGCCAGGCGCTGATCCGGCGGATGCGGCCGGATCTCGAGGTGGTGATGTTCCGCGGCAATGTGCAAACCAGGCTGCGCAAGCTGGATGAGGGTGTCGCCGACGGCACCATCCTCGCCTATGCCGGGCTGAAGCGGCTCGGGCTCGGCGATGTCGTCACCGACCTGATGACGCTGGAACAGTTTCCGCCAGCGCCGGGGCAAGGCGCGATCTGCATCGAAAGCCGCATCGGCGACGCCGATGTCGAGCGCATGCTGGCCGCGATCCACGACGCGCCGACCGGCCAGGCGCTGGCCTGCGAGCGAGCCTTCCTGGCGGCGCTCGACGGTTCCTGCCGCACGCCGATCGCCGGTCACGCGACGATAGCGGGCGACAAGCTCTCCTTTGCCGGGCTGATCATCTCGCCCGACGGCGGACAGTCGCATGAGGTCAGGCTGGACGGACCGGCGCCGGATGCCGCCCGGATCGGCGCGGAAGCCGCCAGGGCGGTGCGGGCCAAGGCCGGCGAATCCTTCTTCGACGGCTGGGCCTGACATGCTGCGCGTTCTGGTGACGCGGCCGGAACCGGGCGCCTCGCGAACCGCGCATCGGCTCGAGCAGATGGGCTTTCAGCCGATTCTGCTGCCGCTGACCGAAACGGTGGCGCTGCCGGCCAAGGCAAGCGAAGCGCCGAAGGATGCCATGGCGGTCGCGGTTACCAGCGCCAACGCGGTGCGCTACGCGTCGCGCGAGCTCATCGCCGCGCTTGCCGCTCTGCCCTGTCATGCCATTGGCAAAAGGACAGCGGAAGCGGCGCGCAAGGCAGGATTTACCACGGTCAACGAAGGCCCGGGCGATGCCCTGGCGCTGGCCGATGCCATCGCCGGCGGCTCTGCGGCAGGGACGATCGTCTATCTTTGCGGCCGCGTGCGCTTTCCTGCCTTCGAGCAGCGCCTCTCGGCGGCCGGCATTCCAGTCCGCGCCGTTGAAACCTACGACACGATCGCGCTCGACCATTCCGACGCGGACGTGGCTGCGACCCTGTCCGGCGGGCCAGTCGACGTGGTCCTGCTCTATTCGGCCAAGGCTGCCGTGGCGATGCAGGCCCTGATCCGGCGGCCGGCGCTCGGCGGTTATTTTGAAAAGACGGGATTTTTCGCGCTGTCGGGACGTATCGCCGCAGCGCTCGACGGCGTCGCTCCCGAACGGGTCCGCGTCGCCGCCGAACCGCAGGAAGACGCGCTGATCAGGCTAGTGCTGGCCGGGCGCTAGGCAGAATCTGCGACATGACAGGATGCCTGCTCAGGTCTGTGTCATCACGCCGCCCCTTTTCACCGCTTGGTGATGTGCTAGAGCATCCTTCAGCTCTAGACCCGTTGAACCATCCCAAGCCAATTTGCGGAGCCCAAGCATGGTCAAGACGCCGAAGATGCGACATTCGAAGAGCCGCCGCGAGCCGGTGACGATCGAACTCGAGCCCGGCGCCGTCTCGCGTATTGTCGAGGAGGATGGGGCGAAGACCGTGGAGGCCGAGGCGGAGGAAGCCGCGAGCGCTTCGCAACCCGAGGCTCCGGCGGAGCCGGTGCATGCCGACCAGGTCGATCATGAGCCCTGGGAGCACAGCGACGCTGCCGCGCAGGCCGGAACGGAAGACACCGCCAAGGGCTCGGATGAGGCGGAGCGCCCCTATCCGGCAGGTTCCGAGGCGTCGCCTGATCAGACGCATGGCTCCGACTACAATTTCGAGGATGCCTCGACCAAGGCGGCCGCCGCCGGAGACGCGCCGAAAACAAACCTCGGGAGGGAGGACTATATGGCACCGCAGCCGAAACGCGGCGGCCTCAATGGCATTGCCGCCGGCGTGATCGGCGGCGTCATTGCGCTGGCCGCAGCCGGCGGCCTGCAGTTCGCCGGCCTCATCGGCGCGCCGGGGTCGGGCGGCGCTTCCCTCGACGGCGTCAATGGCGAGATCGCCGCGCTGAAGAGTGAGGTCGCGGGCCTGAAGCAGGCCGGCGGCAATGGCGATGCCTCGGCCAAGGTCGATGGGCTGTCGTCGGCGCTGGACCAGGTCAAGTCGGACGTCGCGGCGCTGAAATCGGCGGTCGAGCAAGGCGGCGCCGGCGACGCCGCCGGTGTTGCCGCGCTTGGCGACAAGCTCAAGCAGGTCGAGACGGCGATCGCCGACCTGCAGAAGGCCGGAACTGCCGCGCCTGTCGATCTCGGGCCGCTCAATGAAAAGCTGGCCGGGCTCGACGCGCTGGTGAAATCCGCCGGCGAGGCGGCGAAGGCTGAGGACGGCCGGCTGGCGGCGCTGGAGCAGTCGGTGTCGCAGCTCTCCGGCAAGGTCGAGGCGCAGGCCTCGCAGCCGAAGATCGCGATGGCCATCGCGGCATCGGCGCTGAAGTCGGCGCTCGACCGAGGCGCGCCGTTCGCTGCCGAGCTCGAAACCTTCGCGGCGATTTCGCCTGACGCGCCGGAGATCGCGACGCTGCGCGCCTATGCCGAGAAGGGCGTTTCGACCCGGACGGACATCGCCGCCGAGGTCGATGCCGCCGCCAACGCGATGGTCGCGGCCGCCACGCCCGTCGATGAGAATGCAGGCTTCCTCCAGAACCTGATGTCGAGCGCCGAATCGCTGGTGAAGGTCCGGCCGATCGGCGCCGTCGAGGGCAAGGGCGCGCCGGAAACCGTGGCGCGCATGGAGGTGGCGGTCAACCAGGGCGACTACGCCAAGGCGCTCAGCGAGTACGACACGCTGCCGGAAGCGGTGAAGGCCGCCGGCGCGGATTTTGCCGGCAAGCTGAAGGCGCGACTGGAGGTCGAAAAGCTGATCGATTCGTTGATTGCCGGCGCGATGAAGGCGTGAGGGAGACCAGATGATCCGCATCCTCATCTTCCTCGCCGTCGTCTTCGCGCTCGGGCTCGGCTTCGCCTGGCTGGCCGATCGTCCCGGCGACATGGTCGTCACCTTCAACGGCTATCAGTATCAGGTCAGCCTGATGGTGGCGGCGGTGGCGGTGGTCGCGGTCGTCGCCGCGGTGATGATCCTGTGGTGGCTGGTGAAGTCGCTGTGGAACAGCCCCTATACCATCTCGCGCTATTTCCGGGTGCGCCGCCGCGACCGCGGCTACCAGGCGCTGTCGACCGGCATGATCGCGGCCGGCGCTGGCGACGGGGCGCTGGCGCGCAAGAAGACCAAGGAAGCGGCCAAGCTGATCCGCTCCGACCAGGAGCCACTGATCCATCTCCTGGAGGCGCAGGCCTCGCTGCTCGAAGGCGATCATGAAGGCGCACGCGAGAAGTTCGAGGCGATGCTCGACGATCCCGAGATGCGGCTGCTCGGCCTGCGCGGCCTCTATCTGGAGGCCGAGCGCCTCGGCGACCGCAACGCCGCCAGGCACTATGCCGGCCGCGCCGCGGCGGTGGCGCCGCAACTTGCCTGGGCCGCCGAATCGACGCTGGAGGAACTGACCGGACGCGGCGACTGGGACGGCGCGCTGAAGCTGGTCGAGGCGCAGAAGTCGACGCGGCAGATCGAGCGCGACGCCGCCAACCGCCGCCGCGCCGTGCTGCTCACCGCCAAGGCGCAGGCGCTGATCGACAGTGACGCCAACGCGGCAAGGGCCGCGGCGCTCGAAGCCAACAAGCTCGTGCCCGAATTCGCGCCGGCGGCGGTCGCCGCCGCCAGGCTGCTGTTTCGGCAAAACGATGTGCGCAAGGGCTCCAAGATCCTCGAAGCGGCGTGGCGGGCCGAGCCGCATCCGGAAATCGCCGAGCTCTATACCCATGCCCGCCCCGGCGATGCCGTCGGCGACCGGCTGAACCGGGCGAAGAAGCTGCAGGATCTGAAGAAGAACCATGCCGAGTCGTCGATGGCGGTTGCCCGCGCGGCGCTCGACGCGCAGGATTTCGCCACCGCCCGGCGCGAGGCGGACGCTGCGATCCGCATGGACCGGCGCGAAGGCGCCTATCTGCTCCTGGCCGACATCGAGGAGGCCGAGACAGGTGACCAGGGCAAGGTGAGGCAATTGCTGTCCAAGGCGGTCCGGGCGCCGCGCGATCCGGCCTGGGTCGCCGACGGCGTCGTCTCCGAGCATTGGGCGCCGGTGTCGCCAGTCACCGGCAAACTCGACGCCTTCGAATGGCGGGCGCCGATGGAGCGGCTCGGGCACCTGATCGACAGCCATGAGGACGGCCCGGAGACAGTCGTGCCGGCGATCACCGTGGCGCCGGCGGCGGAGAAGGAAAAGACGATAGAGGCCGTTGCGCCGGACGGCTCGGTCGCGACCCCGGCCTCAGACGAGGACCAGGTGAAGCCGGTCACCGCGGCCGCCTTTGCCGCCGTGCCCGACGATGCCGAAGGGGTGGAGCCGGCGGAGGAACTGGCGAGGCTGCCCGACGATCCCGGTGTCGATCCGGACGATGAGGCGGAAAAATCGCCGCGCCGGTTTCGTTTGTTTTGAGGCCGGGATCGATCCGGGCCGTATGGGAATGAAATGATGTTCGAACGTGTCCTGTCTTTCCTGAGGGATCTGCCGGCGGGTGCTGCCCGCGCCAACGCGGACGATCCGCGCGTCGCCGCGTCGGCGCTGCTCTACCACGTTATGAGCGCCGACGGCGTGCGCCAGGATGTCGAGTGGGAGCGGTTCAAGGCTGTGTTGGCGCAGACCTATTCGATCAGCGGCGAGGAGCTCGACGCGCTGGCCGCCGCCGGCGAGCGGGCCGACAATGAGGCGATCGACCTCTATGCCTTCACCAGCGTGCTGAAGCGCCATCTCGACGCCGAGGCGCGCAAGGCGTTCGTCGGCCTGATGTGGGAGATCGTCTATGCCGACGGCGAACTGCACGAGCTGGAGGACAACACGGTGTGGCGCGTCGCCGAGCTGATCGGGGTCGAACGGCGCGACCGCGTCGAGGCGCGCCAGAAGGCCGCCGCGCAGGCGCCCGGCGCTCGCGGAACCCCAAGTGACGAATAGACTGGGCGACGAATAGACAGGGGTTCCGCCTTCCGATGCCGCCGAGACCGCGTTCGAAACCAAAGATCCTGATCGTGCTGCATCAGGAGAGTTCGAGCCCCGGTCGCGTCGGCCACATGCTTCTGGAAGAAGGCTTCGATCTCGACATCCGCCGGCCGCCGCTCGGCGATGAATTGCCGGGCACGCTGGACGGCCATGCCGGCGCGGTGGTGTTCGGCGGGCCGATGAGCGCCAATGACGAGGACGATTTCGTCCGCCGCGAGACCAACTGGCTCAACATTCCGCTGAAGGAGAACCGGCCATTGCTCGGCATCTGCCTCGGCGCGCAGATGCTGGTCAACCATCTCGGCGGCAAGGTCGAGGGCCACGGCGAGGGGCTGGTCGAGATCGGCTGGTATCCGCTGAAGGCGACCGAGGCCGGCAAGAAGCTGATGCACTGGCCGGAGATGGTCTACCAGTTCCATCGCGAGGGTTTTTCGCTGCCGAAGGATGCGACGCTGCTGGCGACGGCCGAGACCTATCCCAACCAGGCCTTCCGCTATGGCGACAATGCCTGGGGCATCCAGTTCCATGGCGAACTGACCCGGGTGATGATGCAGCGCTGGGTGGTGCGCGGCGCGCACCGCTTCGAACTGCCCGGCGCGCAGCCCGGCCGCGACCATCTCGGCGGCCGGCTGATCTGGGACATGCACCTCAAGCGCTGGCTGGGCGAATTCCTGGGGCTGATCTTCGGCAAGCCGGCGGTGGGGTAAAGACCAATTGCTTTGAGCAGCGGAGCTTGACCTTAGCTTCCGATTTGTGACGCTGCCGACATCAGCTCCCGAGTGTTCGGGGCGCCGAACAGGCCGCCATCGAGGACCTCGTTGGAGGCCCAGCGAACGACGCCATCGCGGTCCAGCAGGAACTGGCCGACGAGCTGCCCTATGCCGGTTGCCATCATCTGGTGATCCGCTTCAGTGATGTCGTAGCCGTCTTTCTTGTTCAGATATTCGAGCGCCGCAAAAGGGTCCATCGGTTCCGGCATCTCGTCCGGCAATTCGACCCGTATCGACCTCACATCGCTCATCGAAACCTTTTGCGGCCATGCGCTCTCGTCTTCGGTGATCTGCATATTCGGCAACCCAAAGGCGCGGTGTGAAGTCCGCTCCGGATCGGATGCCGCGAGGCCTAGCATCGGATGGTAGCGGAGATAAAGGCGCGCCCGCTCGACAGGTGTGTTTACCACCGTCAGGCTTTCGATGCCCTTCGCCTTGAGGGCTGGGGTGAGTTGCGAAAGTATGGCGATATGGCGCCTGCAAAAGGGGCAATGCAAGCCTCTATACAGTCCGACCAGCACTGGTTTCTCGCCTCGGAAATCGTCGATGGCGATCTTGCCCTCGCGGGTAATCGCGTCGAGCACGAAATTGGGCGCCGTTTCGCCAAGTTGCAGCGGGCCTATGTTGAGACGTTCTGGCATGCTGATCCCTCCTCCCGGGTCAATTCACGACGGATGTGCGGGCGGGCGGCTTGAGCTCATGTGCGGCACATACGTCCTTGGGCATGCTGAAATCGCGGTCGGCCTTAGTCAGGTCGGCGTCGATAGTCCAATTATAGCACGGAGTGGGCGGACGCTAAGGCGTTCTTAAGGAGGGCCACGCTTACCAGATGGCGCTGGTGTCGCTCTCGGCGGCGCCGCGAATCTGTGCTAAGCGCCGCTCAAATCAATCAAAGGACGACAGCTTTGAACGAACTCACCGTGGCCGAGGCGACCGAGAACATCTACGCCTCACTCCGAGCGGACAATGCCGACATCGATGCACATATCGCGACACTCAAGGCGGCGCTGGCACGAGAGGGGAAAAAACAGGCGGTGTTCGATCCGGCCAAATTGGCGCAGAGCAACCGCTCCGGTCGCAAGTTGATGCAGGCCTATTTTCGGCAGCGCGGCGTGAGCGTGAGCTTTTCGGAGTAAGTCTGCCCGCGCCCTATCCCGTTCATCCACGGCGCAGCCTGATTGGCCGAAGTGAACGACAGTTCTGCACCTCATATCGTCATTCCGGAGGTGGGTCCGCTCTCTGACGCCGGACATTGGCGCGGTTGAGACCGGCACGCCTTTCGCGCAAGCAGGCACTGTTCCCCACCCGATCCACCGCGAACTGCTTGCCATGAAAAGAAATGGTTAAGTTCGGGCCCTGCTTGCTTCGCCCCTACATTGTTTTCAAATCAGTCCGTCTTTAGGTTTGCTGCTTAAGATGGCTGCGTTCACGGAAAGGGCGTCGAAGTGCGTTTCATCCTTCTGTTGTCGTTTCTCGCTTCTCTCGCGTCGTCGACCGTTTTGGCGAAGGAGGTCTATCACAACGTGGCCAGCCGAGATTCGTTGTATCGCGCCAACATACTCGGCCGCATGATGAACGCTCTGACGCTACACAAAGAATTTGACGATAAATGCGATTTGGTTCCACTGATAGATATTAAGGCATTGGAAAATTACTACAAAAAGCTGACTTGGAGTCTTAGCCCTTCAGATATCACACTGGTACAAAAAATCTACTTCGACGCCCAAAGCACTTGGAGTGGCAAAGACGGCGGGATACCCGGAGAAGAGTGTGATGACCTGGGCGCTGAAATTCTTGATTTCGATATTGGAACCTCGAACCCCCGCGAAGAGATGCTAAGTCTACTCGATGCGACGCCGCGTGGCAGTTCACAGTATAAAATCCACGCAGCAGCGGTGGCATGGGGTGGATATCTCGGGGCTTCCATTACCTGTCCAGACTACTCTGTCAGTTCGGTCGCCGTGAATAAGATCCAAGAAAGCAACAGGGACGAGTTCCGAATTCCGTACCTATTGGCACTGATGGCCGCCGTTAAAGCTCCTCCTGATTGTCGAGATGTAGAGCCTTTCGCACGTGATGGCGGTGTGTATCGCGCTAGAAAGAAGTGAGAAGACCTGAGCCTACGCGTTCGTCCCATGGCAGCCCGGCCGCAGTCTATGAGCTGTTGGAGCTGGCGAGAGGTGGAGTCAAGCTGGGTGCAGTGAGGCGCAGGCGCGGCCTTCAGGACCGCGCGGCTTCCTCCGAAACCCATTTGCGGAACGCAGCGATAGGACCAGTTCCCCGGTGGTGATCTCCTCGTGGAGCACGGCGAGGTCTCCGATCGCGACGCCCTGGCTCATGGCCGCGGCGCGATAGGCCATATCGGCGCTGGGAAAGGCCTCACCCGAGTTCAAATCGAGAAGATTAGGCGCGAATTGCCCAGCCCAAACATTCCAATCGTGCCGATCAGGCGTTTCATGCAGCAGGTTATGGTGAACCATGTCGGCAGGACAGGTTAGTGGCACGCGATGACCCACCTGGCCGGTCCGGCGGTTCGCCGTGCTGACGTCGCGTGCAGGCAATCTTAGGTACTATGTGGCAAGATTGGCTTCCCACTACCGGCAAGCCGATCCCGAGACCCAATGCACCCATCTGAACGGCTCAGATTCTGGAGCGAGCGACTTGCGGACGATGTTTCGCCTCGCGCCATGCTGGCCAGCATCTCCGACGATGCGAGCAAGCGCCTGGTCGCATTGCGAGCGGCCATGCGCGCCTTCCCTGGAATTGCACGCATTGGCGATGGGCCCTGGGGATTGGGGCGCGAAATAGAGCTTCCCATTCGCTTGCATTCAATCCGGGCAATCTTCGTCACCTGGAGCGAATTCGTATTCGATGGTGTTCGCAACGATGCGCGGCGTGAGGCCTTCGACGCCCTTGCGACGCCGCTGGCCAAACTCGACGAGGCGCTTCCCGACTTCTACCAGCGCAATATAATAAGCAGCGACTATGCCGTTGCTGCCTGGCAGGACGCGACCGAAGCTGCTCGAAGGGGAGTTTCGCTTGTCGAAGCGATTGCGGCGCTGGAATTTCGCGACCTCGCATTCGATCGGGACCGCTCCTATCGGGATTTGCTCGACACGCTCAGCATATACGGTCCGACCGGACGCGATGACATGGCCAGGTGGCGGGCGGCGCAACGCGTCGCCATAGCGGCGGATTGCGCTGTCCTGCGAGAAGGCGAGATGACAAGATCGGAACTTGCGCTTGCTCCGCTTTGGCCTGATGCGACCACAGCCGCCCTGGAAACCAATCTCACGATGAGCCTGAGTTTCAAAAACGCGCAAGATCTGGGACATGGCATTGAGAAGTGGCTACGCGAGCGCAAGGACGGTTCCCTGATCCTCGGCATCGGCGTTGAGCAAGCGCGAGAGCGCGTCGTGCGGACGGCGAATCTCGCCTGTTCATTCTGGGAAACCCGGCCCGCTACCGACGCGTGCCATGCTTTCGACTATTGCCTGCACGGAGATTTGCAGAACCCGACCTGGGGCAGCGAGACAAGCCGCCGACCCTGACTGCCGAAAGTTCGATGAGTGATAGAACAAGCGGACGGTGTCCGTGCGACCGCGACGCTTCTGCCGTGCGGTCCCACTGGCAAATCGACAACGCATTCCCGCACACGTCTCGCAGCAAATTTGCTATGCATATGCGAGGGAGAAGGGGGAAACAGATGAAACACGATTCTGGCTTGCCGTCAGACGCGACGCCCCTAACGCAAAAGCAAAGTAAGATCTCGTGTCGTCTTCAGATGTAACGGGTTCATCCAGCCACGCGGGCTGGGGATTGGCTGCAAAGCTGTTTACAACCCTCGTCCTTCTTGGCGCCATCGCGGTCATGGTCAGCGGGGCGCTCGGTTACTTCCGCGCCCGCGACGCTCTCGAAAAAGCAGTCTTTGACCAACTCACGGCCGCTCGCCAGACCAAGACGCGCCAGGTTGAAAACTACTTCCGCACGATCCAGGCGGAACTGCGACTGCTTGCGACTTCCAAGATGGTGGTCGATGCGACACGCGAGTTCCGGACCGCGGTCGAGCAACTCGACCGGGCAGGCGCGCCGCCTGAGTTGCGGCAGAGGGTCGGCGATTGGTACACTGAGAACTTCATCCCCGGAATGACGCGCACCCTGGGCAGGGAACCAGCCCTGTCGGACTACCTGCCGGTCGATGGTGCCCCCTACGATCTGCAGTATCACTACATTGTGGAAAATCCGAACCCCGCGGAGCGGCGCAAGCTTCTCGACGACGCCGGCGACGGAAGCGAATACTCCAGGCTGCATGCCATATATCATCCATTGATGCGCGCGGCGGCTACCACGGTGGGCTTTTTCGATCTCATGATTGCCGACCCCAAATCAGGTCGCCTGATCTATACGGTCGAGAAGGAGGTGGATTTCACCACGTCTCTTCAGTTGGGTCCGTATCGCAGCGCCAACGTCGCGGCTGCCGTCGCCCGCTGCTCGCAGATCGCAGACCCATCAGCCATCTGCCTCGTGGATTTCGCCTCTTATGCGCCGTCAGGCGGCGCGCCGATCGCCTTCATGGCAGCACCGGTGATTGCCCAGGGCGCCGTCATCGGCGTGCTGGTCGCGAAACTGTCGAATGATGAGATCGACAGTGTTGTCACCGGCAACCGCCGCTGGCGGCAGGAAGGGTTCGGCGGCACGGGTGGGGCCTATCTCGTCGGACCCGATTATCTGGCGCGCTCTGGCCCGCGGGCATTCTACGAGAACCGGGATAGCTTCTTCGCCGACCTCAAGTCCGTCGGCGCCTCGGAAGAGGAGATCGCCGCCATTCAGCGTTACGGGACACCAGTGCTGCATCAGCGCATTGACACCGAGGCCTCCCGTGCCGCGCTCGCCGGTGTCGAGGGCACGGGCGAGATCATCGGATACCGTGGCGTCCCAACGCTCGCTTCATGGGGACCGCTCGCGATTTCCGACCTCAAGTGGGCTCTCGTCGCCAAGGTCGACAGCGCCGAGGCCTTCGCACCGATCGCCGAACTCCGCCGGGATCTGTTGCTCGTCGGAGGACTGGCGATGCTTGTGGTCGCGGCCACCGCCGCCTGGCTTTCGCGCGCGCTGCTCGGACCGCTCCGCGATCTCACTGCCGGGGTGAAACGCTTCTCTGCCGGCGACTATGCGACCAGCGTGCCGGTCCGCACGCGCGACGAGATTGGCGAACTCTGCTCGGCCTTCAATGGCATGGTTGAGGATCTGCGCCAGAAGAATGTCGTGATCGAGAACAAGAACCGCGAGAATGAGCAGCTGCTGCTCAACGTCCTGCCGGCACCGATCGCCAATCGGCTGCGCGCTGGCGAGGAGAGGATCGCCGACGGCTTCGCCGAGGTCACGGTCGCCTTCGCAGACCTGGTCGGGTTCACGGCACTGACATCGGAAATGCCGCCGCACGATGTCGTGGTGTTTCTCAACGGACTCTTCACGCGCTTCGACGTTGCCGCCAACGATCTTGGCATCGAGAAGATCAAGACGGTGGGCGACTCCTATATGGCGGTGTGCGGCCTGCCCGTGCCGATGGCCAACCACGCCGAGCGCATGGTCCGCATGGCCATCCGCATGGTCCACATTACCCGTGAGCACGCGATGGAACACAACGTCTCGATGAAGCTCAGGGTTGGCGTCAACAGCGGGCCAGTGGTCGCCGGAGTCATTGGGAAGAGTAAGTACATCTATGATTTATGGGGTGACACGGTGAACCTGGCGAGCCGCATGGAGTCTGGCGGAGTTCCCGATTCTGTTCAGGTAACGCGCCCCGTCTACGAACAGCTCAAGCACCAATTCGTCTTCGAGCCGCGGGGCGCCATCGAAGTCAAAGGCAAGGGAAAAGTGGAAGCCTGGGTGTTGAGGTTCTAGTCGCGGGGGGCAGCTCCGATGGTGTCCATGCGTTCAATGAGCCGATCCAAGATCAAGGCCACAAATGGCAAAGTGGCTGCTTTGGGGACGCGACGAAAATGTTGCCGACGACCGGGATGAGGTCCGAAGTCGAAATGGCTTGTCGCGCTCACCCCCCAAAAGCGGATGGACGGCTTCCAGCTAACTGCGGCATTTTCCACTTTGAGGCGAAATAGTTCTCAACTATGGTTTGCCAGCCTAAAGGCATGGGGGATTGCCGATGGTTTTATCACGCAGGGGTGTCGTGACCGGCGGCCTGGCATTGGTCGCGGTCGGTGCAACCGGCAATACTGTTCGAGCCGCGGCGGCAAAATCCTATTTCGCCGGTACCGCCACCGACAACAATTTTGTCTATCGAAAGACCAACTTCGCCAAGATCGACAAGAGATGGCATCGCCAGATCGTCAAGTATTTCAGCAGCGAGTCGGTCGGCACCGTCGTGGTCGATACCCGCCACCACTTTCTCTACCTCATCATGGAAAACAAGACCGCCATCCGCTACGGCGTCGGCGTCGGCAAGGAGGGCTTCAAATGGTACGGCCGCGCGACGATCGACCGCCGCGCGCTGTGGCCGCAATGGGTCCCGCCCCCCGAAATGCTTAAGCGCAGACCGGAGCTACCGCCCATGATCGCAGGCGGCGCGCCCAACAATCCGCTCGGGCCGCGCGCGCTCTATCTGTATCGCGACGGCGCCGACATCGGCTACCGCCTGCATGGCACGCTGGAACCGTGGAGCATCGGCACCGACGCTTCCAGCGGCTGCATCCGCATGTTCCCGGAAGACATCATCGACCTCTACCAGCGGTGCCCGATCGGCACTGCGGTGGAGGTCCTGCCGCACATCGCCGACCAGGCGCCCGCCTCCACCACTGTCGAATGATGGCGCACCATGAACCGCATGATTGAAAACACGCGTCGGCTGCTCGCCGCCGGCCTGCTGGTGGTGGCCGCATCGTGCTCGACCAGCAACACGCTGGCCCCGCCCACGCCCGACGTCACCAACGCCGAGATTGCCGGCTTCCAAAACGTGCAGCCGGGTAGCGAGGAGGATTTTATCCTCAATGTCGGCCGCCGCACCTTTTTCACGAAAGGTTCGGCGGAGCTCGATTCTGTCGCCAAGACCACCCTCGACACCCAGATCGCCTGGTTGGCAAAGTATCCGCGCTGGCTGCTCAAGCTGCAGGGTTTCGCCGACGATCCCGGCGCAAGCGAAACGGCGCTGTCGCAGCAGCGCGCCGATGCCGTGATGAACTACCTCGCCGCCGGCGGTATAGACCGCAACCGCATGTGGGCGAAGGGCTACGGCAAGGACAGGCTGGTCCGCGACTGTCCCGACACCGCCTGCAGGTCGCAGAACCGCCGCGTTGTGTCCAATCTGCGCGACGAGAGGGACGACTCGTAGGGGGCAGTTTTGCCTGTCACCAAATCAGAGCCTCACAGCGCGACGGAATTTACCCGTCTTGGCACTCCGGCCTGTATCATCCGCCAGCGCCCGCATTGGCTTCGGGCATAACCTGCAGCAACGGTTGCGGTGATACTGCGATCTCTCCCGTGAAGGGCCGGTCGTGGGCGAGAATTAACAAAACGGATGCCGCCACGCCGGTCGCAAAACTTCCAAGAGCGATCGCCGATGCCATTCGGTTGTCACTATGGACGACCGCGATCGCGAGAAGAGCACAGAAGGCTTGCAGGATCAGGCAGGCCCACTTCGTGGGGTTGACTTGTGCCGAGCTGACGAGAACCCGTTGGCGACGCGCCTCGAAGGCATCTTCAAGCGCCCTCGTCATCTCGCGCTGCGCGATCTCCTGGCCGGGATTGGCTGGCGCCAAAGCCAGCGTCGTCCGCAGCGCCTCGTTAAGCGCCGGCGGGATTATGGTGAGGGTCGCCGCGCTCTCGGCCATCAGCGGCCACTCCCGGCTCGTCGTTTCCTCGATATAGCTGCGCACCAGCGCCAGTAGGCGCGCCTCGGGCTCCCCTGGAAAACTGCTCGCCAGAACCACGGCCGACCGCAACGCACTGGCCTCACGATTGACTGACGCATTGGCGCGATCGTTGTCGCTCCAGACCTGAGCCGCGGTGAACGCCACAAATAGGCCAAAGATGATCCCGAGCGGCGGCAACATGCCAGGCGAAAGCGCCTTGAACGACCGCGCCGCGGAGCCCGCAGACAGAGCGGCGATGACTTGGTGCAAGATCAAGGCGACGATATAGGTGGCCCCGAACACTACGACAGCCATCCAAGCGAGTGGAAGAGTATGCAACCAGCCACTCATAGTAGCCCCTGCCCTATCCTGAGAATTCGTCGTCAGGCGTTTGTAAGGCCGTCATTCCGCTCGTGGCAATGCCACTGTGTTCCTTCGTGTCGACAATCTCTACGCATGGCAGCGAGTGTCAGCTTTGCGCCTAATCTCGGTCGTCGCACGGATCCTGCCCGCACCCCAATAGCAGACATCTGAGTGAACAGGCGAAGGTGAGGGGCGTTTGCGCCCTCAACGGACATTGATCGATGAAACCCACGGGCATTGCCCTCATAGTCAAAAGACGAGCCTATATCTGACGAGAGCAAGCCGGCGATCCAAAGGATGCGCCCTTTAGTCGGGAAGGCCAGCCTTGCGGTAGCCTTCGACGAAGCGCTGGAGCACTTCCTCGTCGTCGAATGGCTGTGATGTTGCCCAGTGCCCGATGCTGAAATGGGGATCGCTCATCAGGAAGAATTCCGCCTCTTGACGAGCTTCATCAAGGCGCCCGAGCTGCGCAAGGGCTGCCGCTAAGATGCGCCGCGACGTGGTGCGGTAGGTTTCCGGCCTGCGTAAGGCCTCGACCGCAGATTGATAGTCGCCGAGCGCATAATAGGCTTGACCGGCCATCCAGTAGTACCATCCCGGAGGGTGCGGATTGAGCCGCAACGCCCGCTTCACAAATTCGACGCCCTTGACGGCGTCGCCCCTTAAGGTGATGAGATCCGAGCGCATCGCCCAGGCATCGGCATGATTGGGATCGAGCTTGAAGGTCGCTTCGAACTCAGCATCCGATTCCGGGAAGCGCCGTTCGTGACTAAGTATGATACCCAGCAACCAGCGGTTCCCGGCATCGTTAGGGTCGAGCGCCACTGCCCGCTGAGCTTCCGCGAGGGCGCGAGGCTGGTTGGTTTCCCTCGGCTCGTTCCAGAACAGCCAGCCGAGCCAAAGATTGAGGGCCAGCAAGCTATGTGCTTCGGCATAGTCGGGATCGAGTCCGATCGCCTTTTCCAGGAGGGTGCGCGCTTCCCGCGCGCCTAACCCGGTCTGAAAACTGACACCGCGGGCTCGCACACAGAGGTCATACGCTTCGAGACTCGTCGGCCGTTTGCGCGCCGGCTGTCCGGCCAATCGACCGACGAGGGCTTCGACGATCTTGGCCGTGACCTCATCCTGCACTGCAAAGATATCCTCGAGGCTGCTGTCGTAACGCTCGGCCCAGATATGATCGCCGCCGACCGCGTCGATCAGCTGCGCATTGATGCGCACGCGCCCCGCGGCGCGCCGGGCGCTGCCTTCAATCACATAGCGCACCCCAAGATCACGCGCGGCCAAACGCACATCGACCGACCGCCCCTTGTAAGCAAAGGTCGAGTTGCGCGCGATGACGAAGAGGCCGGCTGAGCGAGACAGGTCGGTGATCAAGTCTTCGGTCAAGCCGTCGACAAAGGTTTCCTGCTCCGGATCGTTGCTCATGTTGGTAAAAGGCAAGACCGCGATCGAGGGCCTGTCGGGCAGTTCCAGCGATGCCAGTCGCCCTACCGGAGCCGCTCTCGGAAGCTGCAGGTTCACGCGATAGCAGTATACCGGCTCGGCTATGTTCTTCACCCGCTGCTCGCCCATGGGCTCGAACGCAAACGCTAGCTTCTGCCTAACCTCCTTGGACACCTTCTCCGAAACGCAGATGCCACCGGGCTCGGCGAGTTGTTGGAGGCGCGACGCCACATTCACACCCTCGCCATAGCGATCGTCCCCTTCGACGATCACTTCCCCAAGGTTGATTCCGATCCGGACTTCGAAGCGCTGGTCTTCGGCGACGCTCGCGTTACGTTCCGCCATGCCGCGCTGAAGCGTGACCGCGCATTCGACTGCATCTACCACGCTGCCGAACTCCGCCAGCAGGCCGTCTCCCATCAGCTTGAAGATTCGCCCGTGTCGCGTCTCGATTTCCGGCTCGAACAGCTCTTTGCGGCCACGTTTCAGCCGATCGAAGGTGCCCGCTTCATCCGCCTCCATGAGCGCCGAGTACCCTACGACATCGATGGCAAGGATGGCAGCGAGCTTCCGCTCCATGTTGAGCCCCAGTCAAGATTCGCGACACGCAAGCCGCGGGCCCGAGGGACCGGCGCCTCCAGCGTGCCCTCACCGGTCTATCATACCACAGATCACGCTTCTTGAGGCTATGACTCGCGCGACGCCTTGGCGATCCCTGCCGCAGCGCCACTGACGAGCGGGTCCCACCTTACCTGCTGCTTGTTCGCGGCAGTTGCCCCGCAATCGGACAGTGACGGCTTCGGGTCCAATTCAGGACCTTAGCTCCATCGGTTAAAATGTCCGCTATTCGCTTCGCATACAAACGCCAGAACGGCCTTTCCGCGTCTCGATAATCGCACGTTTAGGGTCGCCTTTGACGCGGATCCGTTCAGTTTCGCATGCCGAAGGAACCGCGGCTTTGCGCTGCATGTCGGCCGTATAGTTCACCTTTGCATTTCCTGAAAGCTGACGTGCAGCGACTGCACTCGCGACCTGGTGATGCCAAGTGAAGGTCTAACCGACGAACGGAAATGCAGAGCCGTCTTACCCGATTGGATCCACCATCGCCTGTGACAGGCGGGTGAACCGGTGGAATGGCCACAGAAGAAAAGGGCAAATGAGGAGGGCGGCAGCGCCCAGGTCGAGCGCGGCCGTCGCGGTGCCAGCCCAAACGGCAAGCCTGCCGCCGATCGCTGGCGCGGCCAGCATGCCGGCATAGTAGACGGTGTAGAACACTCCCATCCCGATCGATCGCGTCCTTTGATCGAGCACGCGCGTGGGCAAGCTCATGATCGCGCCGGCCGGCAGGCCGCATACGATCCCCGTGGCGATGATGAGGGGCAGCAATGGTCCGTTCCGCGACAGAAGGAGCATCAGCATTGCGAAACCCGCACAGCCTAGAGTGAGAATCGCACCGCCCCGTCTGGTGCGATCGACCAGCAAGCCACCCAGCGGGACTGAAAGCATAGCCAGCCAAAGCACGACACTGATCGCCGAGCCTGCCGCCGCGTTGGACCATCCGCGATCGACAAGCATCTCGGGACCGAAGCTGAAGACCATTGCGAAGCCGACATTGTAGAGGCACCAGATCAGGCCGGCGGTGACCAGCGCATAGCTTGTACCGGCTGAAATGGCCAAGCGCGCTATTCTCCCGGCATGTGACGCCTCCGGGGCGCGATAGACGAAGGCCATGAGGCCGATGCCAACCATAATCAGAACCGAAACGGCAAGGCCGACTGCGGCCATCCCGAACGTCGTCCCGATTGCCGGCAGCAGCATGAGAGCGATGGCGATACCCGCTGGCCACGAGTTGATGTAGATAGCCATCGCGGTTGCGATCTCCCGGCCGGCAAACCAGTCGGCGACCATCTTGGTCATCAGGACATTCAGGAGGACACCGCCTGTGCCGCCGATCAGTCGGCCACCGATCTGCAGGCTCCAGGATGTCGAAGCCGTCGTCAGCATTTCACCCGCCAGCATCATCAGCAGGCCGGCGAGAACGGTCGACTTGTCGCCATGGCGCTGGCCGATCGTCGCGCCGGGCAGGGCCAGTGCGACCCCCGGCGCCAGATAAAGGCCGATCAGAATCCCGATGTCGGCCAGGCTCGCCCCGAGGCTGTCGCCGACAAGGGGCGCGACAGCGGCAATGCTCTGAAATTGAAAGGCCATTGCGGTGCGGGCGACGAACAGGACCGCAAGGATTGTCCAGCGACTGCGCACGGTTCCCCCCACGGAGCCCGAACTAGCCAGGCCGTATGTTTTGGTTCAACCGGAAGAAATTGGTCGGGTCGTATTGCTTCTTGATGGCGACGAGGCGCGCATAATTTCCGCCGTAAGCATCCCGCACGCGCTCGTCGCCCTCATCGCCGAGATTGTTGGCATAGACACCGCCGGTGGAGAATGGTCTGACCGCGTTCCACAACTCGCGCGCCCAGCGGATGTTCGCCTCGTCATCGGCCGGATTGTCCCAGATGGCGATCGGGAAGCAGTCAAGGGCCGCGTCGCGGTTGGCATAGGGCGAGTGTGACGCGGGCACGCGAGCGATCGCGCCGCCGACCTGCTGGAAAACCAGCAGGGACGAATGATTGGGAGCCCTCGCGTAACTGCCGAGCAGCGCCTCGATCGCACCATCGCTGATCTCGCGCAGGAACTGCGCCTTCCAGTAATAGCGCCGCCCGCGCGGAAAGAGGCTGTCGCCCGCCGATTGAATCTGGAGATAAGGAACGGCCTGAAGGCGGCTGTCGATGGGCGATCCGAATTGCATCAGCGGCGCGATGACGGATTCGCCCGCTTCGGGCGACCCGACATAGCAAGCCGAGATATTGAAGGCGCGGTCACCCGAGGGCAGCGTGACGAGCGCGGCGTCGACGCTCACCTCGTCCGGGGCGCCGCGGGAGAATCTGTCGTAGAACCGCATGGCCTCGCGCGCATGATCGTAAGCATGAAGCACCGAGCCCACGAGAAGCGACGGGCCGATCGGGTGCAGCCGGTATTCGAACCTCGTCACGATGCCGAAATTACCGCCGCCGCCGCGTAAGGCCCAGAACAGGTCGGGATGCTCAGTGGCGCTTGTTCGCAACAGCTGTCCATCGGCCGTGACAATTTCGGCCGCGATCAGATTATCGCAGCTCAGGCCGTGCTTTCGTCCGAGCTTGCCGAAGCCTCCACCGAGCGTGAGGCCGGCAATACCGGTGTCGCCATTGACGCCCATGGTCGTCGCAAGACCATACGCTTGTGTGGCAGCGTCGAGCTCGCCGAGGGTCAGACCAGCCTCGGCCCTGGCGATGCGACGCTCAGCATCGACCGCGATCGTCTTCATGCGGGACAGATCGATCACCATCCCATCGTCGCAGACGGACAGACCGGCGACGTTGTGGCCGCCGCTGCGAACCGCCACGAGGCAGCCTTGCGACCTGGCATAGGTCACGGCATGGACGACGTCATCGGGATCGGCGCAAAAGACGATTGCGGCGGGACGTTTGTCGATCGCCCCGTTCCAGACCCTGCGCGCTTTGTCGTAGGCAGCGTCCTTCGGCAATACCAGTTCGCCCCGTAAGCCTTGGCGGAACTGTTCGATCGCCGTGATCGAGGAATCGGATCGGCCCGATGGCACGTCGGTCTGTCGCGGAAGCTCCATCCTTGCTGTCCTCGGTTCCAACAGGACCACGGTCTCATAGCGTCCGGCCTTCTGCAAAAGCGAAATTCTTAGCTACTAGGTGAGAGGAATTCATCTACACTGGCAGCATGAGGAACACTCCGCCGCTCCGCGCCTTGCATGCCTTTGAGGCCGCTGCCCGGCACGGCAGCTTCAAGGCCGCGGCGGTGGAGCTCGGCGTGACCCCGACGGCGATCAGTCACCAGGTCCGCCTGCTGGAAGAGATATGCGGCCTGAAGCTGTTCCAGCGCCGACCGCGCCCGCTCGCGCTGACGAGCGCGGGAGCGCGCCTGTTCCCGATCCTGCGCAACGGCTTTGATATTCTCGCTGGTTCCCTTGCCGCGGTCGCCGACTCGGATGTTCAAACGCCGTTGCGGGTGACAAGCCCGAACGCTTTCGCGAGCCGCTGGCTCGTGCCCCGGTTGCCGAAATGGCGAGAGGTCAACCCGGCCGTGCCCCTGGAGATCATCGGCACGGACGCGCTGCTCGATCTGCGCGCCGGCGCCGCCGATGTGGCGGTCCGCTACACACGGCGCCCGCCTTTGGGATTTGCCGCGCAAGAGCTGTGCCGCGATTCCTTCTTTCCGATTTGCAGTCCGCGATTGCTGGCAGGCGATGGGCGGCCGGTCGAGCGTGCCGCCGACCTACTGCGCTATCCGTTGATCCATTTTGACTGGATGAACCGGGATCCGGACGCTCCCACCTGGCGCCGATGGCTGGCAACGGCGCGTTCAATCGATCCGGACCTGATCCCGGACAAAGCCTGGGATTTGAGCTTTCGCGAAGAGCTGCATGCGATCGATGCAGTTGTCGCCGGGCAAGGCATTGCAATCTTAAGTGACGTCGTGGTTGGCCGTGAACTGGAAACTGGCACGCTCGTCAAAGCCCATCCATTGTCCTTGCCGGGCTACAGCTTCTATGTCGTATGGATAAACCACAGTCAGCGATCCGCGGTGATGGAGTCTTTCCTGGCGTGGATGAGAACCGTGATCTAACGGCTGGCGCATGCGGTTGCATGGATGGGTGAGCTTCAGATCTACTTAGGCGATCCGCAAGCGGCACTGATAGCTTGTGGCGCGGCCCTCCGTATAAATCCTCGTCCACCCGGTTGGTATTTCTGGATCATGGGAATAGCGCAGATTTCCTCCGGTCACTATGAAGAAGCTGTTGCTTCGTTGAGCCGGGAAGAAACGTACGGGACGGGTTCGAGGGAGCACTTGGTTCCCGCGCTTGCCCTTGCCGGTCGCGTTCCTGAGGCAGAGGAGGAAGCCCGCCTATTTCTTGCGGGCAATCCAAATTGGAGGGTCGGTGATTTGGTGGCGAACTCACCTTTTAAGAGGCCGAGTGATGCGCAGCCGTTCGTTGATGGCTGGCGTCTGGCGGGCTTGCGGGACTAGATGGCGCTTGAAGCGGATTGAAATCGGTAAGAAGTTTTCCGTCTGGACAATTCGAAGGTTTTTGAGGAGATCGCCACCATCATGAGCGCTCAAGGCTTGCCCAGCGTTCTCGCATTTGAACGCTACGACCCGACTGACGCCTCGCTGGACTGGCTGCGCGAGCGTGGAGTCAACGTCATTTTCGGAAATGGGCTCTGGGAAATGCCGTTCGAGCGCTTCACCGAGGATGAGCTGATTGCCAAGGCACACGGCTGTGTCGCCTTGATGGGGGCAGGCGGCACCCGCATCACCCGGCGTGTCATGCAGGCGCTTCCGGATCTGCGCTACATCTCCAAATATGGCATTGGTGTCGACAGCATCGACATCGACGCCGCCACCGAGCACGGCATTCTGGTTTCCAGCACGCCGAACGATTTTCAGATCTTCACGGTCAGCGAGCACGCGGTCGCTCTGATGCTGGCAGTCCGCTGGTGCGGCGCTCGACGTGTTCGACCAGGAGCCGCCGAAGACCGACGATCCGCTGTTTTCGCCACCCAACGTCTTGTGCACGCCGCATGTCGCGGCCTGGACGACTGAAGGAACTCAGGCCATCGGCTGGCATGCGGCCAAGAACCTCTGGGCGATGATGAGCGGCGAAGGACATGCCGATATCGTCAACCCGCAAGCCAAGCAGCGCAGGAGTGCGCCCTTGCTCAGCGACGTGTGATTCCAGGAGGCTGCGTGAATGCCCAACCCCCCTCCTCTCTCGATTGTGGCCACCTGCTTCCATGTTTCGGCATCGGGTCATGTCTCGACGATACCCACCTAACCTGAATGTCAGCTCTCGAGGATTCGCAGTCCGAACCCGCCGGTCTTCTCTCGGCTCCATCTCAGCATTATCGGCGCAAGCTTGATTGGCCCGAGCGTCGGATCCAGCGGCTTAGATACGGCGCTAATCAATTCCGGCCGTTGAGGTGCCGTACCCGCCGCAGTGCCGGGAACAGCCAGGCCCACAGGCCTGCGACCGCGACGGCGCCAATGCCGCCGATCACCACCGCCGGCACGGTGCCGATCAGCGCCGCCATAGTGCCGGCGCGGAATTCGCCGACCTCGTTGGAGGCGCCGACGAAGACCTGGTTCACCGCATTGACGCGGCCGCGCACCTCGTCAGGCGTCCACAGCTGGATCAGCGTCTCGCGGATATAGACGCTGAACATGTCGGTGGCGCCGAGCAGGGCAAGGGCCAGGATTGACAGCCAGGTGATGGTTGAAACGCCGAACAGAACCGTGACAGCGCCGAACAGACCGACGAAGCCCAGCATGATCTTGCCGGCATGGTCGCGGATCGGGTGGCCGGCCAGCCAGACTGCGACGCAGATGGCGCCGATGCCCGGTGCCGAGCGCAGCAGGCCGAGGCCCCAGGGTCCAAGCTCGAGGATGTCGCGCGCATAGACCGGCAGCAGCGCCGAGGCGCCCGACAGGAGCACGGCAAACAGATCGAGCGAGATGGCGCCGAGCACGATCTTCTCGCTCCAGATGTAGCGGAAGCCGGCAAACAGCGTTTCCATCGTCGGCTTGTCGGTGGCGGTCTGCTGGGCGGGCTTCGGAATGGTGAAAACGAGCAGCGCCGCAACCAGCATCAGGACGGCGGCGGTGATGTAGGCCGTCCCCGCCGAAAGCCCGTAGAGCAGGCCGCCGGCGACGGGCCCGACAATGGTTGCCGTCTGCCAGGCCGACGAATTCCAGGCGATCGCATTGGCGAAGTCCTCCGGCGGCACCAGATTGGCGAACAGCGAGGATGAGGCCGGTCCATAGAAGGCGCGCGCTATGCCGAACATCGCAAGCACCACAAAGATCGGCAGCGGGCCGGCGAGGCCGCGCAACGTAAGCAGCAAGAGCGCAACCGCACAGCCCGCTTCGATCAGCGACGACAAGGTCATGATCAGGCGGCGGCCGAAGCGGTCGGCGACGACGCCGGTGACCAACACCAGGAGCAGCGACGGCAGGAACTGGACGATGCCGACGATGCCGAGGTCGAAGGGATCGCGGGTCAGATCGTAGACCTGCCAGCCGACGGCGACGGAGACGATCATGGTGGCGAAGGTGGTGAGGAAGCGCGCCGCCCAGTAGCTGAGGAAGGGCCTGTGCCGGAAGGCGGCATAGCGCTGGTCCGGCGATGTCTGTTCGGCAGTCATGGAGAGAAAGGCCCCATTGCGAAAAAAGGCCGGCGGGGCAACTTCCACGATGGGCGCTGGTCCGGCCAGATGACCTTCTAGCAAAGATCGCGGCGGGATGTGTGGCAGAATCGGCGCTGGATCAAGAAAATTCCGGCTGGCGGCAACGCGGGACGGAAAGTCAGTCCCTTAGCGCGGCGGAGATGGCCTCCAGCCCGCCGCGCAATTCGGCCTCCTTCGGCCAGCCGAAGCCGATACGGAAGAAGCGCTTAGGCATCTCGAACCAATGGCCGGGGCCAACATAGGTGCCATGGTCTTCCAGCAGCCTTGCGTAGAAGCGGTCGAGGTCGAAATCGGCGCCGACATTCAGGCGAGGGAAGCCGACGACGCCGCCTTCCGGCCGCACCCAGCCGACCAGCGGCTCGCGGTCTATCCAGGCCTGGACGATGTCGCGGCGCTTGGCCATGTCGGGCAGCAGTGTCGCCAAAAAGGCGTCGCGCCGCTGGAGCATGCCGCGCGCGATGGCTTCGTCGATGACGCTGCCGCAGATGCCGATCTGCTCCTTGGCGGCGAGGAACCTTTCCTGGAGCGCGGTGTCGCGCGTGACCAGCCAGCCGATGCGGACGCCGGGAATGCCGAAAGCCTTTGACAGCGACGAGACGCTGATCGCCGAGCGGCTCAGCGATGCCGCCGCCGGCAGGCGCCGCCCGTAGGAAAGGTCGCGATAGGTCTCGTCGACCAGCAAATGGCATTGCCGGCTTTCGGCCAGCGCCACCAGCGCGTCGAGATCGGCCCGGCCCATCGTCGTGCCTGTCGGATTGTGCGGGCAGGTGACGCTGATCAGGCGGGTGTTAGGCCGCATCGCCGCGGCGAGACGATCGACATCGACGGCGAAGTCGTCGTCGAAGTCGAGGTCGACATAGGAGATGGCGCAGCCGATCGCCCGGGGCGTCTCGATGTTGGTGGCGTAGTTGGGCCTGACGACGACGAGGTGGTCGCGCTCGGACAGCAGCGCGGTCGAGATGATGAACAGCGCGCCGGCGGCACCCGCGGTGACCAGCACGTCATCCGGCGAAAGCCCGTCGTCCTGTGCCGCGACCAGGGCGCGCAATTCCCGGTCGCCGCGATGTTCGCCGTAGAACAGCGTCAGATCTGGCAGCGACAGACCAATGTCGGAGAGCTTCTGGTCGGCGATCGAGCTTTCGGAGAGATTGAAGCGGATGCGGTCGTAGCCGTATTCCTCCGGCGCCTCCTTCTCGATCACCATCCGTGCGTAGTTCATGGCTGCCCCCGACACTGTCGGGGTTATCCAAGCCCAAAAGCATGAAGCCTGCCAAGGCGGATTCGCCGGCAGGCTTCTGTTCCAGTCGTTGAAACTATTGGCTCAGCGCCGTGGGTAGCTCAGGCCGAAACCTTTTTCCTGCCCCTGGTCTTGACCGGCTCGGCGGCCTTGCGGCCAAGGCCGATCGACTTCGCCAGCTCGGAACGCGAGGCGGCATAGTTGGGGGCGACCATCGGGTAGTCGGCCGGCAGGCCCCACTTGGTGCGGTAGGCTTCCGGCGTCAGCCCGAAATGGACGCCAAGATGGCGCTTCAGCGATTTGAACTTCTTGCCGTCCTCGAGGCAGATGATGTAGTCCGGCGTCACCGAACGCCTGGGATTGACCGCGGGGACGAGCGGCGCGGCGACCGGTTCGGGCGGCTGGCCGAGGCTGCTGATCGAGGCGCTGACGCTGGCGATGAGCTCGCTGAGGCCGGAGGCAGGCAGACGGTTCTTCTCGACGTAGGCGGAAACGATGTGGGCGGTAAGCTCGAGCAGGTCGATTTCCTTGCGAGCGTCATTGCTGTCGTCGGCCAATTTATTTCTCCGTCGGTAGGGGGTGGCGCGACTCCTAGTCGGCAAATCTGCTCAACGCAATGAGTTCGCGCCGCGAAACACGTTATTTTGAATAACTATACTGAGATGTAATACTATCAGACGATCAGCGCCTTGTCGCGCCACAGTCGAAAACCGCCTTCGAAAGCACGCGTATTGTCGCCGCGCCTGGAATCGGCGGGCATTTGATCAAGCTTGTCGACGTTGCCGCCGCCGATGACGACGTAGTCGGGCTGCAGGGCGGCGCGAAGCCTGTCGACGACGTCGAACACGGATTTGCGCCATTTCCTCTTGCCGCGCTTCTCCAGCCCGCGCTCGCCGACATAGTCCTCGAAGCTGCCGCCCTTCTTGTAGGGAAGGTGGGCGAGTTCCATCGGCTGGGCGACATTGTCGACGATCATAGCGGCGCCGAGGCCGGTGCCGAGGCCGAGAAACAGCATGCGCCCGCCCTCATAGCTGCCGATGGCCTGCATCAGCGCGTCGTTGATCACCTTCACCGGCTTGCCGAAGGCGGCGGCGAAGTCGTGGCCCGCCCAACCCTTGCCGAGATTGGCGGGGTCGGCGAAAGGCCGGTTGTGGGCGACCGGGCCGGGGTAGCCCATCGAGATCACGTCATAGGAGAGGCCCTCGGCCAGCGTCTTCACCGAGGCGATCATCTGCTGCGGCGTCAGGCCCGGGCCGGACTCGGCGCGGCGCATCTCGCCGCCGGCGCTGGTCAGGATCTTGACGTGCGAGCCGCCGATGTCGATCGTCAGCACGATCGGTTCCGCGTCCGCCGCCGCCGGCTTTGCCGCCTTGGCCATGTCGTTGCCCCCTATTTCGATGGGTTGATCCAGCCGTTCGGCGGGCCGAAGCCGTTCATGGCATCGGCCGGTCCCCAGCTCTTCGGCGCGTAGACGTGCGGCGCCGTCGTGTCGCCAAGCACCGGGCCGACAATGCGCCAGGCAAGCTCGGCCGCATCCTGGCGGGTGAACAGCTGGCCGTTGCCGTTCATGGCGTCGCCGATCAGCCGCTCATAGGGCGGCATGTCACCCTTCGAGTCGTCGAGCGCCGTCAGTTCCACCTGCTCGCCGACCATGTCGTCGCCGGCCACCTTGCGCTGGGCGCCGATCGAGATCGCCACCTGCGGGTCGATGCGGAAGCGGACATAGTTGGCGTCGTCCGGTTTGATCGGGTCGAAGACATCGAGCGGCGGCCGCTTCAGCCGCACGATCACCTCGGTGGCATGCACCGGCATGTTCTTGCCGGCGCGGATGAAGAAGGGCACGTCCTGCCAGCGCCAGGTGTCGACGAAGAAGCGGACCGCGGCGAAGGTCTCGACCGGGGAGTTGGGCTTGACACCCGGCTCCGCCAGATAGCCGTCGAACTGACCGCGCACGACATCTTCCTTGGTCAGCGTGCGGATGGCACGGAGCACCTGCACCTTCTCGTCGATCAGGTCGTCGGCCGAGCGGCCGACCGGCGGCTCCATGGCGAGCAGCAACAATATGTTGAGCAGGTGGTTCTCGATGACGTCGCGGATGCAGCCGACATCGTCATAGAATTTGCCGCGGCCGTCGATGCCGAAATCCTCGGCCATGGTAATCTGCACGCTCTCGACGAAATTGCGGTTCCAGATCGGCTCGAGGAAGGCATTGGCGAAGCGGAAATAGAGCAGGTTCTGGATCGCTTCCTTGCCGAGATAGTGGTCGATGCGGAAGATCGACTGCTCGTCGAACACCAGGTGCAGCACCCGGTTGAGCCAGCGCGCCGACTGCAAATCGTGACCGAAGGGCTTTTCCACCATCAGCCGCGCGCCGCGCGCGGTGCCGGACTGCTCCAGCCCCTGGACTACGGTCTCGAACATGGTCGGCGGCACCGCCATGTAGTGCAGCGGGTGCTGGGCGGAGCCGAGCGCTGTCTTCAGTTTCTCGAAGGTCGCGCCGTCGCGGTAGTCGCCGCTGACATAGCGCAGTTGCGAGGCCAGCTTGGCGAACACCGTCTCGTCGACGCTACCCAGCGCGGTGGCGATGCCGTCGTGGGCGCGCGCCTGCAATTTGCCGATGTCCCAGGGGTCGAAGGCGACGCCGATCACCGGCTCGGTCAGCGTCGCCTTGGCGACCATCTGGTAAAGTGCTGGGAATATCTTCTTGTGGGCGAGGTCGCCGGTCGCTCCGAAGAGCACCAGCGTGTCGGACCGTTCCTGGCTCATCAATGTCTTCCCCGCTCTCAGGCGCCGGTCTTCGGCTTCTCGACATGGCCGCCGAAGGCGTAGCGCATGGCGGAGAGCAGCTTGTCGGCGAATTCGGATTCGCCTTGCGAGGAGAAGCGGTCGAACAGCGCCGAGGACAGCACCGGCGCCGGCACGCCGGTGTCGATCGCCGCCTTCAGCGTCCAGCGGCCTTCGCCGGAATCCGAAACGCGACCGCCGAACTGCGTCAGCGCCGGGTCGTTCTTCAGCGCGCCGGCGGTGAGATCGAGCAGCCAGGAGCCGATGACGCTGCCGTGACGCCAGACCTCGGCGACCTGCGGCAGGTCGATGTCGAACTGGTAGTATTGCGGGTTTTCCAGCGGGCTGGTCTCGGCGTCGGCGGTGCGCGCGCGCTTGCCGGCATTCGCCGACTTCAGGATGTTGATGCCTTCCGCGTAGGCGGCCATGACGCCGTATTCGATGCCGTTGTGGACCATCTTGACGAAATGGCCGGCGCCGCTCGGCCCGCAATGCAGATAGCCGTAGGGCGCGGTGCCGGCGTCCTTGGCAGGCGTGCTGTCGGCGTCGGCGCCGGGTGCCAGCGTGGCGAAGATCGGATCGAGATGGCGAACCGCCTCGTCCGGGCCGCCGATCATCAGGCAGTAGCCGCGATCCAGGCCCCAGACGCCGCCGCTGGTGCCGACATCGACATAGTTGATGCCCTTGGCTGCAAGCTCGGCGGCCTGGTCGACGGCGTCGTGATAGTAGGAATTGCCGCCGTCGATGATGATGTCGCCGGGCTCCATCAGCGCCGCCACCTGGTCGGCGATCTTGCCGGTGATCGCCGCCGGCAGCATCAGCCAGGCGCTGCGCGGCTTGGAAAGCTTGCCGACGAACTCCTCCATCGAGGCCGCGCCGATGGCGCCGTCTTTGACCAAAGCGGCGACGCTTGCCGGGTTGATGTCGTAGACGACGCATTCATGGCCGTCGCGCATGAGGCGGCGCACCATGTTGGCGCCCATCCTGCCCAGTCCCATCATTCCGATCTGCATGGTCTTATCCCAGTCGCTCGAGGAAAATAGAATCTACTGGCCGTGCTGTCTTGATCGATCATGATCTTTTCCGAAAACCGGTATCCACTTTTCGGGATCATGACCGGGCATCGACGCCGACGGTGAAGTCAACATTCTCCCAACGGCCGGTGTCGGGCCAGAAAAAAGTGAAGACGATCGTGCTTCCCGGCGGCAGGCGGTCAACGGGCAGATCCACCAGATGGACGCCGAAGGCGTTCTCGGCGGTCCTGTCGTCGCGCACCGTCAGCCACTTGTCGCTGCTCCAGTGCACCACGCCTTTGGCCGCAAGCTCGACGCGCAGATTCTTGCCGGCGGGGATGGCGCGGATCTTGTTGTTGAAGCGCCATATCCTCGTGGGCGAGGTGGTCCTTGCCTTGATGTAGCGCTCGACGCCTTGCGGCGGCAGGTCGAACACGGCGCCGTCACGGAGCGAACGCAACAGCTTGATATGCTCGGCATGCGCCCAGACCAGCGGCATGGCGCTGCCCGAGGGTGCGCCGAGGCGCAACTCGCGCTGCGGCAGGTCAGGGCCGTCCCAGACCTGCTCCGGCAGCAGGCCGCCGACCCCGGCGGACGCCTCGAGCGTCGCAAGCAGGCTTTCCGCTCTGTCCCTGTGGCCCGCCGCGAGCTCGTAGTGGGCGCGCTCGCCCGCCAGCAAGGGCCACGCACGGCCCAGGCCGGTGCCGTCGAAGGGTGAGCCGTCCTCGTGCTCGCCATAGCCGTCGCCGGAGTAGCGGTACCAGAGCGGTCCCTGCGGCAGGTCGCGGCGCAGCCTGGCGTCTATGACCTTCAAAGTGTCGAGGATGCGAGGATCATCCGCGGCCCTGAGCCCAAAGCGCACCAGCGCCAGCGCATCCGGGCTGATGATGGCCTCGGCCGGCCTGTCGGTGTCGGTCGGCGGCCGGTTCTTGATCGGCACATAGCCGTCCTTCGGCGATGCGGCATCCGACGCATCCGGCGGGGCGATGCGGACATAGTAGCCGTTGACGCCCACTTCGGCGCATAGCGGCGTACCAGCGACATAGGTCCAGCGCTCGATCTGGTCGTTCCAGCAATCGGCGGTCTCGCGCAGATAGTTTGCCGGCTCTGTTTTTCCCATGATGTCGAGCATGTCGGCGGCCGCCAGCAGGGCGGCGATCTCGACGGCCAGCGTGAACGGGCTGTAGCCGGCATCCTCTTCCCAGCGGTCCTCGCCGGTGACCGGCCCGTTGCGGACCACGTAGGACGCGGCACTTTCGATCATCGGCAGGAAGTCGGCGAGCTTGGCGCGCGGCAGATGGCCGGCACGGCGCAGGGCGTCGGCGAGCAGAAGCGGAAAGGCGCATTCGTCCATCTGGATGCCCGGCCAATAGGCGGTACCGTCGGACCAGGCATTTTGCGGCCAATGGCCGTCCGGCTGCTGGATCGAGCGCAGATAGGCCAGGATCTGCAGCGCCTGGCTGCCGTCGCCGGCGGCGAGGAAGCCGCCGGCCGTCTCGACCAGGTCGCGCGGCCAGATTAGGTGATAGCCGCCGAGGTCGTCGTCGCCCTTGTTGAAGCCCCAGGGGATCGACAGGCTGGCGACGGCGGCTCCCGGCCTGGCGACCGACAGATGCGAGGCCAGCACCGCCGTGCTGGCGCGGTAGGTATTCAATCCCGACACTGCCTGCCGGTCGAGCTTAAGCAGCCCGGCCTGCCATTCGCGCCAGTTCCCGACATAGGTCGTGGCGGCCGCATCGAAGCCCTGCTCCAGGCTGGCCGAAGCCATTTCGGCAGCCTCTTCCGGCGAGCTGCCGAAACCGAGCGCCAGCAGCGCCGTGCCGTTGCCGGCGGAAAAGCCGATCTCGCCGGTCAGCGCGACATTGCCGTCCTCGGCCCGCTGGCAGGCCGGATCGAGCGCGCCGCCATGCTGGAGCTGCTGCCAGCCGTCGGAGAAGCCGACATAGCCGGCCGAGCAGGCGCCCCAGGGCAGCGACGAGGCAAGCGCCAGGCAGGTGCCGCGTCCCGAGGCGAACAGCACAGGCCTGCCGTGGTGCTCGCCAACCCAGGCGGTGTTGCCCATGCCGGCATTCACGAGATGCGGCGCCAGAAGCGCGTAGACACGGTAATCGGAAGGCCGGCCCTTGAGCGGCGTGAAGGTGATCTCCTGCAGCAGGACCGGGCGTTTCGGGTCCGTAATGATCCTTTTTTCGATCCTGTATGACCCGTCCCTCGCGGTGTTGGTCAGCCTGTAGCCCGGCACGCCGTCCTCGAAAGGCGCGACAGCATGCACGGCATCGCGCTTCTCTTCCGAAAAAGCGCCGGCGGGGCCGGTGACGATCAGCCCCATGTCGCGCGTGCAGGCCTTGTCGAGGCGCGGATAGTAGATTTCGTTGACGATGCCGTGGCTGATCGTGAACCAGATCCGACTGGCCTCAGAAAGCGCCGTGCCGACGCCGCTCTTGGCGCTTGACGTCCAGCGCGCCGGTATTCCCGGGGCGCCCTGAGCAACGGTCGCTGCCATGCATCATCTCTCCTGCCGTCGTTCCTAAACCAGGAGCAGAAGGCTTTTCAATCGTCGCACCTGAAGTTGATCGCCGGTCGCAAGAGAGGCGTCGTTGACAGCGGCATCGGCAAGCGTTCACTATTTCAGCGCAGGGAGGACTGCAGGCAAACCCGGTATCGGCCGCGCTGGCGAACGAGGCGTCGTGGCGTGTCGCTTGGTTAGCCGGATTGCAAGGGAGGAGACATGTCGGACGTATCTCCCCAGCTGATCGACAGGCTGCTCGCCATTTCGCGAGCGCTGGCAGGCCATATCGATCCGGGCTCGGCATTTCGGGCAACGGCGATCGAAATCGGCACGCTCATCCCGCACGATCATATCGACCTGGCGGTGCTGTCGCAGGACGGACGCATGCATGCCTGCTACGAGGCCGGCTTCCACACCAGCTGGAGCGAGTTGGCGCAGCATCCGGTAGAAGGCAGCCCGATCCGCTACGTGCTGTGGGGCAAGACGCCCTACCTGTTGTCGGACAACGCGCTTGTCGACGACCGCTTCCACTTTGCCGGCGCCTTCGATGGGCCGATTTTCGCGGCCAAGCTGCGCAGCCGCATCATCGTACCGCTGAGGGCGCGGGGCAGCGTCATCGGCGCGCTCAACATCAGCCGCCACGAGATCGGCTGCTACACGCTGGCGGATGTCGCGGTCGCCCAGCAATGCGCCGATCTGATCGCGCCCTATATTTTCGCGCTGATCCAGACCGAGGAGGCGCGGCGCGCCATGCTTGCCGAAAGCGAGACGCGCAACCGGGCGGAGCTGCTCAGGGTCGGCGCCTCGCAACTGACCGAGGGCATGGAGCGCGAGCGCCGCCGCATGGCGATGGACCTGCACGACCAGACGCTTGGCGACCTTGCCCGCATCGCGCGCCAGGTCTCGGCCTTCCGCAGCCGGGGCATGGCGCGAACGGCGCAGCTCGCCGACCTCGAGCAGGAGATCGCCGGCTGCCTGGCGGAGCTGCGCCACATCGTCGACGACATGCGGCCGAGCGTGCTCGAGCTGTTCGGCCTGCGCGACGCCGTCGAAGCGCATCTGAACCGCAGCGTCGCGCGGGCGAAACCGCCGATCGCGGTGCGCATCGCCGACACCAGCGACGGCAGCGCCGACAGCCTGTCGGAGACGATGCGCACGGCGCTCTACCGGATCGTCCAGGAAGCGATCAACAATGCCGTGCGGCACGCAGCGCCCGGCCGCATCGAGGTGCTGCTGACGTCGACCGACAGCGTGTTCAGTGTCGTCGTCACCGATGACGGCCATGGCTGCGGCACGATCGACCCGGCGGCGCAGGGCGGCATCGGCCACATGCACACGCGGGCAGCGCTGGTCGGCGCGCGGCTGCGCTTCGAGCCGGCCGGTCGCAAGGGCGGCACCAGGGTTCTGATCGAGATCGATCGCGCGCCGGCGGACGGCAAGCCGGCCACGGCTGGCGAGCAGCAGGCGGTATCGGAGGTGGCGTCGTGCTGATCATGATTGCCGAGAATGACGGGCTGCATCGCACCTTCGCGCGCCGGACGGTGGAACAGCTGTGGCCGGGCGATGTCGAGGTGATCGAGGCCGGCGACGGCGAGGATGCCATCAACCTGGCGGCCGAGCGCGAGCCGCCGCATGTCGTGCTCGACCTGCAACTGCCCAAGGCGACGGGCATCGAGGTGGCGCGCGCGATCTGGAGCCGACGCGCCGGCACGCACATCCTGTTCTGGTCGAACTTCGCCGACGAGGCCTATGTGCGGGGCGTGGCGCGCATCGTGCCGCCCGGCTCGGTCTATGGCTATGTGCTGAAATCGGCGACCGAAGAAGGCATGCGCTCGGCGCTGCGCGGCGTCTTCCGCGAAGGTCACTGCATCATCGACCGCGAGATCCGTGGTATCCAGCACCGCGTCCAGGACCGCTTCGAGGGCATCACCGACGGCGAATATGAGAGCCTGATCGACATCGCCTTGGGCCTGACCGACAGGGCGATCGCGGCGCGCCGCGGCCTGTCGATCCGCGGCGCCCAAAGCCGCATCAAGCATGTCTACGACAAGCTGGGCATCGTGCCGCCGGAGGAGGGCGCCGGAGAGGCTTCGGTCTTCAACTCGCGCACGCGAGCGATCTACCTCGCCCTGGCGCGGGGCCTGGTCAACATCGATGCGCTGCGCCGCGAGCAGGACAGGCTCGACGCCTGGCTGGCACAGGCGGCGCCGCTGCAGGATCAATGATCCTTGTCACCGGCTTGCAACCGACTGTGCAAAACCACAGTCGGCGCTGCGCGTTGACCCGTATCGCCCGGCCCGGGGCCTGACTAGGCTCGCTCCCCACAACAAGAAAATGCCCGGGAGGCGCCGATGCCGTTCGTCAACATACGGATACTCGAGGGCCATTCGCAAAAGCGCAAGGACGAGATCTCGCGCCGCGTCACCGAAGCCATCAGCGAGGTCGCCGAACTGCCCAAGGAGGCGATCTGGGTGGTGTTCGAGGACGTGGCCGGCAGCGACTGGTTCGTCGGCGGCGCGGCTGTCCGCAAGCCGAAGGACCAGTGATGTCGATTTCGGCGCGGGCCCGCCATTCCGGCTTCGACGACGTTGTCGGCAACGCGTCGATCGAACGGCTGGCCACGGGCTACTCCTTCATCGAAGGGCCGGTGTGGCATCCTTACGAGAAATGGCTGGTGTTTTCCGACATTCCCGAAAGCCGCATGTACAGGCGCAGCCCATCGGGCGAGATCGAGCTGTTCCGGGAGCCCAGCCATAAAGCCAATGGCAACACGCTCGACCGCCGCGGGCGGCTGGTCACTTGCGAGCACGCGACGAGCCGCGTCACCCGCGCCGAGCCGGACGGAACCGTGACCGTGCTCGCCACCCATTACGGCGACAAGGAGCTGAACAGCCCGAACGACGTCGTCGTCGCTACCGGCGGCTCCATCTACTTCACCGACCCCGGCTTTGGCCGGGTGGAATTCTACGGCGTGCCGCGACAGCAGGAGCTTTCGTTCCAGGGTGTCTACCGGATCGACGGCGACGGCGCCCTGACCTTGCTTGCCGACGATTTCGCGCAGCCCAACGGGCTCTGCTTCTCGCTCGACGAATCGCGCCTGTTCATCAACGACACCGAGCGCGGGCATATCAGGGTGTTCCGCGTCGAGACCAATGGCGACCTCAATGGCGGCGCGGTCTGGGCGGTGATCGAAGGCACGGAGCCGGGATCGACCGACGGCATGAAGATCGACAGCCGCGGCAATCTCTATTGCACCGGCCCGGGCGGCATCCACGTCTTCGATGCCTCCGGCGAGCTTCTCGGCGTCATCGCGACGCCGGAAGACTGTGCCAATTTCACCTTCGGCGACGAGGATCTGAGGAGCCTCTACATCGCCGCGTCGACGTCGCTCTACCGGCTCAGAGTCCGCGTGCCGGGGCTGAGGCTGTTTTGAGCGCGGGATCGTCCGGGCTCAAATCGGATTGGAAGTGAGGCCGGCCTTAAAAGCCGGCTGGAGTGCAGCAGTCAACACATCTGGGAGGATACGACATGAAGAAACTACTCGTCCTGAGCGCTCTGGCGGCGATGCTCGCCTCGGGCACCGCGCTTGCCGATACCAGCGGCAAGAAGATCGCCTTCTCCAACAACTACGCAGGCAATTCGTGGCGCCAGGCGATGCTGGACAGCTACGGCATCGTCACCAAGAAGGCGGTCGAGGACAAGGTGGTCGCGGCCGCCGACGTCTTCACCACCGCCGACAAGGAAGTGCCGACCCAGGCCGCCCAGGTGCAGAACCTGATCCTGCAGGGCTACGACGCCATCGTCATCAACGCCGCCTCGCCGGATGCGCTCAACGGCGCCATCAAGCAGGCCTGCGATGCCGGCATCGTCGTCGTCTCCTTCGACGGCACCGTCACCGAGCCCTGCGCCTACCGGGTCGTCGTCGACTTCAAGGACATGGGCAAGCAGGAAGTCGAGCAGATGGCCAAGTTCCAGCCCAAGGGCGGCAATCTGCTGGAAATCCGCGGCCTGGCCGGAACCTCGATCGACGACGCCATCCATGCCGGCATCCTCGAAGGCGTCGCCGCCCATCCCGAGTTCAAGATCGTCGGCTCGGTGACCGGCGACTGGGACCAGACCACGGCGCAGAAGGCGGTGGCGACCATCCTGCCGTCGCTGCCGGATGTCGTCGGCATCGTCGACCAGGGCGGTGACGGCTACGGCGCCGCGCAGGCCTTCGCCGCCGCCGGCAAGCCGCGCCCGACCATCATCATGGGCAACCGCCAGGACGAGCTGAAGTGGTGGAAAGAGCAGAAGGAGAAGGACGGCTACAAGACATGGTCGGCGTCGATCGCGCCGGGCGTCTCGACGCTGGCCTTCTGGGTGGCGCAGCAGGTGCTCGACGGCCGCACCGACATTCCGCACGACCTTCTGGTGCCGTACCTCGCCTTCACCCAGGACGATTTCGAAGCCGCCCTGCCGAAGATCAAGGAAGGCGGCGTCGCCACGCACGAATATACGCAGGAAGACGCCATCGGGGCCATCAAAGCCAACATCAAGTGATGGCTACTGTTGCCGCCGGCATCGCCAACCGGATATCGTTGAGCATGCCCAAGGCAAACACCGACACCAGGCTGGACGGCGCCGCGAAGCATTTCGGCGCCGCCAATATCGACATCATCAGGCTGGACGGTGCCGAAAAGCATTTCGGCGCCGTCCGGGCGCTTGGCGGCGTCGACTTCCATGTCGGCGCCGGCGAATGCGTCGGCCTCGTCGGCCATAACGGCGCCGGCAAGTCGACGCTGATGCATATGGTGGCAGGCACGCTTGTCCCCGACAGCGGCGCGATCACGGTGCGGGGCAGCGCCGAGCGGGACTATTCGGTGCCGCGGGCGCTTGAGCTCGGCATACGCTGCGTGTTCCAGGAGCTGTCGCTCTGCCCGAACCTCAGCGTCGCCGAGAACACGCGCATCAACCATCCTTCGCTCATCGGTTTCGGCTGGCGCCGCAAGGCCGCCGAGCTGATCGCCGCCAAGCTGGACGAAATCTTCCCCGACCATGGCATCTCCGCTTCCGACATCGCCGGCGACCTGTCGATCGGCCGGCGGCAGATGGTGGAAGTGGCGCGCGCCTTCACGCTGACCGAGGATCCGCTGGCGCTGGTCATCCTCGACGAGCCGACCTCGTCGCTCGACGCGCACACGGCCGGCCAGCTGCTAGCCTTCGTGCGCCGCTTCGTCGCTTCCGGCGGCAGCTGCATCCTGATCTCGCATGTGCTGGGCGAAGTGCTGCAGAACGCCGACCGCATCGTGGTGATGCGCGACGGCAAGGTCGTCGCCGCCGACGCTGCAAGCGCCTTCGACCGCGACCGGCTGGTCGCCACCATGGGCGGCGCCGAGGGGCATCAGAGAACGGCCGCGGAGACAAGGAAGGCCGAAGCCGGGCCGCTGCGGGTCAAGGCGCGTCCGGCGCGGCAGCAGGACGGCAAGGAGCTCGTCGCCCGCGCGGGCGAGATCATCGGGCTCGCCGGGCTCGCCGGCCACGGGCAGACCGATCTGTTGCTGGCGATCTTTGCCGCTGCCCAGCGCGCCAGGACCGGCATCGAGGTGACCGCGCCGGTGGCGCTGGTGGCCGGCGACCGCCAGTCTGACGGTATCTTCCCGCAGTGGTCGATCGCTGAGAATATCGGCATCCGCTCGCTGGCGCTGCTGCGCAGCGGGTTGCTGATCTCGCCGCAGCGCGAGGCCGAGCTTGCCGACTTCTGGAAGAACAAGATCGGCATCCGCACGCCGGACATGAACAACAACATCTACTCGCTGTCCGGGGGCAACCAGCAGAAGGCGCTGTTTGCGCGTGCGCTGGGCTCGGATGCCGGGATCGTGCTGATGGACGATCCGATGCGCGGCGTCGACATCGGCACCAAGCTCGAAGTCTACGACCTGGTGCGCGAGGAGGCTGGCCGCGGCCGCACCTTCCTCTGGTACACAACCGAAACCGAAGAGCTCGACAATTGCGACCACGTCTATGTCTTCAAGAACGGCCGCATCGTCGCCAATCTCGGACGCGACGAGCTGACCGAGGAAAAGATCATCCAGTCCTCGTTCGGCGACGCGGCCTGAGATGACGGCGGCCTCGCTCGAAACCAGATTGAAGGCGTCGCCGGCTGGCGGCGGCGCGGCGGCGCGGGCGCGCATGCTGCGCAGCCTGCTGCCGGCGCTGTCGCTGGCGCTGGTGCTTTTGGCGATCGCCTGGCTCAACCCGCGCGCCATCTCCTATTTCGGCTTCACCCTGATGCTCAACCTGGCGATCCCGATCGCGCTGGCGACGATCGCGCAGATGTTCGTCATCGCCGGCAACGAGCTCGACCTCTCGATCGGCACCTTCGTCGGCTTCGTCGGCTGCGTCACCGCGACCTGGCTGAAGGATGCGCCGCTCGTCGGCATCGCGGTGCTGCTCGGCTCAATCGGCGTCTACGCGCTGCTTGGCGCGCTGATCCACCTGCGCAACTTGCCGTCGATCGTGGTGACGCTCGGCATGAGCTTCGTCTGGCAGGGCCTTGCCATCCTCATCCTGCCGAAGCCAGGCGGCAAGGCGCCCGACTGGCTGCTGTCGCTGATGGCCTTCAAACCGCCGCTCATTCCGTTCCCGATCATCGCCGCGCTGGTGATCGCGACGGTGGTGCATATCGGGCTGATGCGCACCTCCTACGGCGTCATCCTGCGCGGCTCCGGCGGCAATGCGGCGGCGCTTAGGCGCGCCGGCTGGTCGCTGCTTCGGACGAAGATCGTGCTGTTCGCGCTGACCGGCCTGTTCGGCGTGCTCTCCGGCATGGCGCTGATCGGCATCACCACCTCGGCCGACGCCAATATCGGCAATGGCTACACGCTGCTGTCGATCGCGGGCGTCATCCTCGGCGGCGGCGAGTTCGTCGGCGGCCGGGTGTCGCCGATCGGCGCCGTCATCGGCGCGCTGACGCTGGCGCTCGCCGCCTCGCCGCTCTTGACCTTCATGCACATCCCGCCCGACTGGCAGGTGGCTGCCAATGGCGCCATCCTGATCATCGTGCTGGCGGCGCGGGTGCTGATCAGCCGCAAGGAGAGGTGAGGATGGCCTCGCTGCGGACGATGCTCGCCAAACCCTGGATCTGGTCCTTCATCGGCGCTTTCGTCGTGTGGCTGGCGACCATCGCCTTCACTGGCGGCTACGGCGCCGGCGGCATGATCACGGCGGCACTGTCGCTGGCCGTCTTCACCGTCATCGTCGGCGTCGGTCAGATGTTCGTCATCACGCTCGGCCCCGGCAATGTCGATTTGTCGCTGCCGGCCAATATCGGGCTGGCCAGCGCCGTGGCGATGAAGGTGATGGACGGCAATGATGCGATGATCGCCGTCGGGCTGATTGCCGCTCTTGGCTGCGGCGCGGCGATCGGCGCGGCCAACTATCTGCTGATCTGGGCGCTGAGGATCCCGCCGATCATCGCGACGCTGTCGGCGAGCTTCATCATCCAGTCGATCGATATCAGCTACGGGCGCGGCCTCCAGATCAAGCCGCCGCCGGGCTTCGCCGACTTCACCAACTGGCAAATCCTCGGCATACCGGTGCTGGCGCTGCTGACGGTGGTCTTCACCGTCGGCGCGGCAACGGCGCTGCAGCGCATGATCTACGGCCGCTCTGTGCTGGCGATCGGCCAGAACATCCGCGCCGCCTGGCTCGCGGGCGTCAATGTCGGCCGCGTCCGTTTCCTCACCTATACGCTCTGCGGCGCACTGGGCGGCATCGACGGGGCACTGCTCGCCGGCTATTTCCGCGGCGCCAATGTCGATATCGGCAACGAATACCTGCTCGCCTCGATCGCGGTCGTGGTCATCGGCGGCACGTCGGTGGCAGGCGGCAAGGCCAATGTGCCGGGCGTCTGGGGCGCCGGCCTGTTCCTGGTGCTGCTGCTCACCATGCTCAACACCTTCGGCGTCAGCGCCGGCGTGCGGCTGGTGCTGACCGGACTGATCATCGTCGGGGTGATCACGGCGGCGGGCGGCGAGAAGGCGGTTCGCTGAGCGCACCTCGTCGCGCTAGCCCTCACCTGCCTCCAGATGCCTGTTCAGCATCAGTCGCAATTCGTCCAGCACGTCGTCGCGCAGGCGCGTCTCGCCGGCCAGGCTCAGCGGGATGCGCATCAACTGCGGCACGATCACCGCCAGCCGCTCCGCCTGCTCCGCCGGCAAGGGCGGATAGGCCTGAGCAAACAGGGCGGCGATCTGCTCGCGGCGGTGGGCGCGCAACGTGCGCCGCCATTGATCGTCACCCGGCAGGTCGAGCAGCGCCGAATAGGCGGGGTGCGTGGCCATGAACGTACCAAGCAATGCGAACAGCTGGTCGGCGATCGTCGCCGCATGCATCGCCTCGGTCTGCTCGCGCAAGGCGTCGAGCTCGGCCGACAGCTCTTCCGCATGCGCCTCCAGGATGGCCTGCGCCATCGCCTGCTTGGTCGGGAAAAACAAATAGAGCGTGCCGATGGCCGCGCCCGCACTGGCGGCAATCTCGGTCATCGTGGCGGCGTCAAAACCCCTTTCGACGAACAGTTCCGCCGCCGCCGTCATCAGCGCCGCGACGCGGTCGTGCCCTCTTTTCTGTTGCGGCGCGCGCGGTTGCGGCGCCTTTTCCGAGGCCATCGTCATATTTCCAGCTGAGACTATCCTCATATATAACCGAGGCTGCCCTCATGTAACAGCGCTGGCGGCGGTCATGCCAGCGTTGCCTGGCGGTATCGGGCCTGCCAATCTGGCGGGCGGGGCCGGGGCTTGCGAGGCAACGATTGGGCCAGGGGCCGGATCGGGTTCTCATCGGCTGGCTGGCCCTGTAAACCGCAACCCGCGGTGAATAGCGATCTTCGGGAGGGTCCAGCTTTGTCCAGTTTCGTCAGCGTCACCAGGGACAACAGCGTCGCGGTGGTCGCGATCGACAACCCGCCAGTCAACGCGCTGAGCTTCCATGTCCGCCAGCCGCTGTTCGAGGCGCTGACCGCCCTGCGCGACGATGCCTCCGTCACGGCCATCGTCCTCGCCTGCGCCGGGCGGACCTTCGTCGCCGGCGCGGACATCACCGAATTCGGCAAGCCGGTGCAGCAGCCGGAGCTGCGCGCCATCGTGGCGCTGCTCGAGACCATCGCCAAGCCGACGGTCGCCGCCATCCATGGCACGGCGCTGGGCGGCGGGTTGGAACTGGCGCTCGGCTGCCATTTCCGCGTCGCCGACCAAGCCGCCAGGCTCGGCCTGCCCGAGGTAAAGCTCGGCCTGCTGCCGGGCGGCGGCGGCACGGTGCGCCTGCCACGCCTGGTCGGCGCGGCGAAGGCGCTCGGCATGATCGTTTCGGGAACGCCGATTTCGGCCGGCGAGGCCAAAGCGGCGGGTCTCGTCGACGCGGTCTTCGAGGAAGAACTCCTGGCGGCGAGCATTCGTTTCGCCAACGAAATGGTTGCGGACGGCGGGCCATTCCCACCAGTTCGCGACCGCAATGAGCGCCTTGCCGAAACCGATCTTTCGGCTTTCGACGCCAAGGCGGCCGAGCTGGCCAGGAAGGCGCGCGGCCTGGAGGCTCCGCTTGCCTGCGCGCAGGCAGTGCGCAACGCGATCACGCTGCCCTTCGACGAAGCGCTGGCCGCCGAGCGCCAGCTGTTCCTGAAGCTCGTTGCCGGCGACCAGTCGCGCGCGCAGCGGCATCTGTTTTTCGCCGAACGCGAAGCGGCAAAGATACAAGGCAAGGACGGCACGCGGCGCAAGATCGCCCGCGTCGGCATCATCGGCGCCGGCACGATGGGGGGCGGCATCGCGATGGCCTTTGCCAATGGCGGCTTTCCGGTGACCTTGCTCGAAACCGGCGAGGAGGCGCTGGAGCGCGGGATGGCGATGATCGAGAAGAACTACGCCGTCTCGGTCGGGCGTGGCTCGCTGACGGAAGAGGCCAGGCAGCAACGGCTTGGCCTGTTCAAGGGCAGCACCGACTATGCCGACCTTGCCGATTGCGACCTGGTCATAGAGGCCGTGTTCGAGGACATGGCGGTCAAGAAGGTGGTGTTCGGCAAACTCGACGCGGTGGCCAGGCCGGGCGCGATCCTTGCTACCAACACCTCCTATCTCGATGTCGACGAGATCGCCGCCTCGACGTCGCGGCCGCAAGATGTGCTCGGCATGCATTTCTTCTCGCCGGCCAATGTCATGAAGCTCCTGGAAATCGTGCGCGCCGATAGGACCGCGCCCGACGCGCTGGCGACGGTTGCGGAGCTGGCGCGGCGCATCGGCAAGGTGCCGGTCGTCGTCGGCGTCTGCCACGGCTTCGTCGGCAATCGCATGCTGTCCGCGCGCGGCACGGAGAACGAAGCGCTGTTGCTGGAAGGGGCGACGCCCGGCCAGGTCGACAAGGCGTTCACCGATTTCGGTTGGCCGATGGGGCCGTTCCAGATGGGCGACCTCGCCGGCCTCGACATCGGCTGGCGCAATCGCAAGGCGCGCGGCCAGATAGCTGTCATCGCCGACACGCTCTGCGAGCAGGGCCGTTTCGGCCAGAAGACCGGCAGGGGCTGGTATCGCTATGAAAGCGACTCGCGCGAGCAGCTTGCCGATCCGGAGGTCGAGGCGCTGGTTCGGGCCAAGGCGGCCGCGCTTGGCATCGAGCCCCGCGCGATCGGCCCGGAAGAAATCCTCGAGCGCACGCTTTATCCCCTCGTCAACGAGGGCGCGAAGATCCTGGAGGAAGGCATTGCCGCCCGCGCGTCGGACATCGATGTCGTCTGGGTCAACGGCTACGGCTTTCCCATCGGCAAGGGTGGGCCGATGTTCTGGGCCGGCCTCGAAGGGGCTGCGAAGATCGTCGAGCGGCTGGAGCATTGGCACCGGCTAACCGGTCGGGTGATCTTCGAGCCGGCGCCGATGCTGAGAAGGTTCGCGGAGACGGGGGCTTGGGAGGGTGCTGGAGGATAGTAGCCGTCTAGAACGAACGCCGCGTTCCTTCGCGCCCCCCTCTGTCCTGCCGGACATCTCCCCCACAAGGGGGGAGATTAGTGGTTTTGGCGCCTCCCTCTTCTAGCCACGCTGGTAATTGGCGAAAGCCGGCGTGACATCCGATCTCCCCCCAAGTGGGGAAGATGGCCGGCAGGCCAGAGGGGGGCGCTGTCCCGTCGACGTTTCCCGGTCGCAACAGCGACCCTTCGTTGCCAAATTTGACCATGTGGACAAAACTCAGGCGTCGTTCCATAGTCCAGCGTCTGACATTCCTGAGAACGGCCGGCTCGACACGGCTGTCAAGCAGAGGGGCACTTCCATGAAAGACGATCATAGCAAGACGCAACGCGCCGGCCTGTCGCGGCGCACCGTGCTGGAATTCGGCGCGCTTGGGCTGGCAGCGGCGGTGCTGCCGAATGCCGCCTTCGCCAAGGACAAGAAGCTGAAGGTGGCGGCGATCTTCGCCACGCCGATCGAGGAGCCGTGGGACAACCAGATCCACGTCGCCCTGCAGAAGGCCGAGAAGGAGCTCGGCATCGAATACAAATGGTCGGAGAAGGTGCAGACCGCCGACTTCAGCCGCGTCATGCGCGAATATGCGCAGGGCGGCTACCAGCTGGTGCTGGGCGATGCCTTCGCCGCCGAGCGCGAGTCGCGCCGCACGGCAAAACAGTTCCCGAAGACGGCATGGCTGTTCGGCTCCGGCGCCGGGCCGGCCGAGCCCAATTTCGGCGTCTTCGACAACTGGATCCATGAGCCGGCCTATCTGTCCGGCCTGATCGCCGGCAAGATGTCGAAGTCGGGCACGGTCGGCGCGGTCGCGGCGATGGGCATTCCGGAAGTGAACCGGCTGGTCAACGCCTTCTTCGCCGGCGCCAAGGAGGTCAACCCGAACGTCAAGAAGAAGGTCGCCTTCATCGGCTCCTTCTTCGATCCGCCGAAGGCCAAGGAAGCCGCCGTGGCGCAGATCGACGCCGGCGTCGACGTCATCTATGCCGAGCGCTTCGGCGTCATCGAGGCGGCGGTGGAGAAGAAGATCCTCGCCATCTCCAACATGTCCGACCAGTCGAGCCTCGGCCCGGATACGGTCATCACCGGCCCGGTGTGGGACATGTATCCGACGGTCGAGCAGGCGATCAAGCTGGTCAAGGCGGGTGTGTTCACCGCGCAGGACTATGGCGACTTCTCGCGCATGGCCAAGGGCGGCTCGTTCCTGGCGCCGTATCACAAGTTCGACAAGACGCTGCCGGCCGAGGTCAAGGAACTGGTCGAGAAGAAGAAGGCGGAGATCCTCGAAGGCAATTTCCGCGTCGACGTCGACGAGAACACGCCGGTTTCGGATTGAGCGCTTCGGCTTGAGGTTGGCGCCAAGCCCCCCTCTCTGCCCTGCCGGGCATCTCCCCCTCAAGGGGGGAGATTGGCGGTTTCGGTCTTACCGCTTTACCTGCGACGTAGAAGATTGGCGAAAGCTGGCGTGACATCTGATCTCCCCCCTTGAGGGGGAGATGGCCGGCAGGCCAGAGAGGGGGGCCTCGCGTTGCCCTTCGCGGTTAGCCGGATCTTCAGTCAGGAGCACCCTTGTCCGCCTCACTCATCGAAATGCGCGGCATCACCAAGAGCTTCGGCGCCGTCAAGGCGAACGAGGCCGTGGATCTCAGCGTCGCACCGGGCGAGATCCTTGGGCTGCTCGGCGAGAACGGCGCCGGCAAGACGACGCTGATGAACGTGCTGTTCGGCGCCTATGCGCCGGACGCCGGTCAGATACTGGTCGAGGGCCGGCCGGTCGGCATCCACAGTTCGGCCGACGCGCTCGCCGCCGGCATCGGCATGGTGCACCAGCATTTTCATCTGGCGCCGCGGCTGACGGTGCTGGAGAACCTCCTGATCGGCATTCCGGGCAAGTCAGGCCGCATCGACCGCGCCGGCGGGCTGGCGCGGCTGAAGGAGATCGGCCGCCAGCACGGCTTGAGCCTCGATCCCGCCCTGCCGGTCTCGGCGCTGTCGGTCGGCGAGCAGCAGCGGCTGGAGATCATAAAGGCGCTGTTTCGCGGCGCCAAGCTTTTGATCCTCGACGAACCAACAGCGGTGCTGGCGCCAAGCGAGGTCGACGGCCTGTTCGCCGCCCTGCGCTCGATGGCGGGCCAGGGACTGGGCATCATCTTCATCTCGCACAAGCTCAACGAGGTGAGGGCGCTGACCCACCGTTGCGTGGTGCTGCGGCACGGCAAGGTCGCCGGCCGCGTCGACGACCCCGCCAACACGACGTCGTCCGAGATGGCGCGATTGATGTGCGGTCATGAGATCGTGCCGCCGACCAAAGTGGCTTCGACACCGGGCGGCTCCGTGCTGCTGCTCGATCGCATCTCGACCTCGGGCCATGCCGGCACGCCGCTGCGCGAGGTGTCGCTCTTCGTCCGCTCCGGCGAGATCCTCGGCATCGCCGGCGTCTCCGGCAATGGCCAGCGGGCGCTGGCCGATGTCATCTCCGGCATGCTGCCACCGAAAACCGGCACGATGACGATAGCCGGCAAAGCAGTTGCGCAATTCTCGCCGCGCTCGGTGCAGGCACTCGGCCTTGGCCGCATCCCCGAGGACCGGATGACGACCGGCCTGGTCACCAACCTGCCGCTTGCCGATTCCATGGTGCTGCCGCGCATCGGCACCGAGGCGTTCAGCCGCAAGGGTCTGCTCAATCCGTCCGCCATCCGTGCTTTCGCCGAAACCCAGATCAAGGCCTATGACATACGCTGTCCCGGACCGATGGTGCGCGCTGGCGCGCTCTCCGGCGGCAATCTGCAGAAGGCACTGCTGGCGCGCGAGCTCGCCTTCGATCCGAAGGTGCTGATCGTCTCGCAGCCGACGCGCGGCCTCGATATCGGCGCCGCCCGCTTCATCCATGAAAAGTTCCTCGCCATGCGCGCCAAAGGCTGCGGCATCGTCGTCATCGGCGAGGATCTGGAAGAGCTGCTGATGCTCTCGGACCGCATCGCGGTCATGTATGAGGGCCGCATCGCCGGCACGCTGGCCGGCGCGGAAGCCACCGTCGCAAGGCTTGGCCTGATGATGACCGGCGCGGAGGGGAGGGCGTAGAGCGTGGGTTTGCCTCTGATTTCGAACGTCGGCGCCGCCCCTCACCTGCCTGCCGGCATCCTCTCCCCGTATAGTGACGGGGAGAGGGGCGCTTTCATCGATGATTTCGCCAATCGCGAGCGTTGCAAGAAGGGTGTGACGGCTGCGGCCAGCCCCCTTCTCCCCGTCACTATACGGGGAGAAGGTGCCGGCAGGCGGATGAGGGGCGGCGCCGACATCTGGCGAGCGGAGGGCCACGCCTGATGTTTCGCCTGGAAGCCCGCACCAGCACTCCGGCCTGGTTCAATCTGGCGCTGCCGCTGCTTGCGATCGGCGCCGCGCTCGTCCTTTGCAGCGGGCTGATAGCGGTGGCCGGCGCCGGCGTGATCGAGGCTTATGGCGTGATGCTGTCGGCCTCGCTCGGCGACAGCTACGCCATCACCGAGACGCTGGTGCGCGCCGCGCCGATGATCTTAACCGGCCTGGCGGTGGCGGTCGCCTTCCGGGCAAAATTCTGGAACATCGGTGCCGAGGGCCAGTTGCTGGCGGGCGCCGTGGCGAGTTGCTTCGTCGGCGCCATCCCGATGCCGGGCACTCTCGCCATGCTCCTGATGGCGCTGGCGGGTGCCGCGGCCGGCGCCGCCGTGGCGCTGGTGCCGGCGACGCTGCGCGTCAAATTCAAGGTCGACGACGTGGTCAGTTCGCTGCTGCTCAACTCGGTCATCTATTACGCGCTGATGGCGCTGATCGAGGGGCCGTGGAAGGATAGCTTCAGCGGCTATCCGATCTCGCCGCCTATCGAGGATTCGGCCAATTTCCCGGTGCTGGTCGAGGGTACGCGCCTGCATCTCGGCGTCGTGGCGGCGCTGATCGCGGCGCCCCTGGTCTGGTTCCTGATCGCGCGCACGACGCTCGGCTTCCGCATCCGTGTCACCGGCGAGAATCCGGAAGCCGCCCGCTACGGCGGCATCAACGTGCAGCGCGTGCTCATCTCGACCGCGCTGCTCTCCGGCGCGCTGGCGGGCCTGGCCGGCGTCGGCGAGGTCGGCGGCGTGCATTTCCAGGTGATGAGCGACATTTCGCCCGGCTACGGCTATTCCGGCATTGTCGTTGCCATGCTGGCCAGGCTTAATCCGCTCGGCGTGGTGCCGGCGGCGCTCTTCCTTGCCGCGGTGATGACCGGGGCCGAGGCGATGTCGCGGGCGACCGGCGTGCCGGCTTTCCTGAGCGACGTCATCCAGGGCACGGCGCTGCTTGCCATGCTGGTGGCGCTGCTGTTCACCGCCTATCGAATTCGGCGGGTAGCGACATGAGCGCGGTGTTCGAGCAGATTTTCCAGGTCGGCTTCCTCGCCGCCATCATCCGCATCGCCACGCCGCTCGCCTTCGCCACGCTCGGCGAAATGTTTTCCGAGCGTGCCGGCGTGCTCAATCTCGGCATCGAAGGCATCATTCTGTTGTCGGCAATGGCCGGCTTCACCGCCACCAGCCTCAGCGGCAGCCTGTGGCTCGGCGTGCTGGTGGCCGTGGCGACCGGCGCGCTGATGGGCGCGGTGCATGCGCTGTTCACGGTGGCGCTGGGCCTCAGCCAGCATGTCTGCGGCATCGGCGTGACGCTGTTCTGCTCAGGGCTCGCGTATTTCCTCTACCGGCTGATCTTCGGCCAGCAGTCGGTGCCACCGAGCATCAAGGGTTTCCAGCCCGAGCCGATCCCGCTGCTTTCGGACATTCCGATCCTCGGCCCGGCGGTGTTCAACCAGTTCACGCTTGTCTATCTGGCGATCATCGCCGTTCCGCTCGCCGCCTTTGTGCTCTACCGCACGCCATGGGGGCTCTCCGTGCGCATGGTCGGCGAGAACCCGCGCGCCGCTGACTCGGCCGGCGTCAGCGTGATTGGCACGCGCTTCCAGGCGGTGATCCTTGGCGGCGCGCTGATGGGCCTTGCCGGCGCATTCCTCACTATGGCGCAGTTCAACGCCTTCACCTTCGGCGTGGTGTCCGGGCGCGGCTGGGTGGCGATCGCGCTGGTCGTGTTCGGCCGCTGGGACCCGTGGCGCTCGGCGGGGGCGGCGCTGCTGTTCGCCTTCGTCGACGCGCTGCAGCTCAGGATGCAGGCGAGCGGGCTCGGCCACATCCCCTACGAAGCCTTCCTGATGCTGCCCTTCATCTTCACCATCGTCGCTATGGCCTTCATGTCGCGCAACGCGGTCGCGCCCTCGGCGCTGCTCAAGCCGTTCCGCAAGGAGGAGCGTTAGAGGACTTGGCGCCCTTTCCTCTCCCTCCGGAGCGGGGGAACCACCTCGCACCCGTCGCCAACCGATGCGCAGGAAACTCCCTGCACCGCGTCGAGGGTCGACCCCCACTCCGTCGAGCTGCGCTCGACACCTCTCCCCCGATCGACGGGGGAGAGGAAGGGCGCCAAGCTTGGGACGCTTCACATCGCCGTAAAGGCGTTGTCGACGAAGAGATGCGCGCCGTTGACGAAGCTGGATTCGTCGCTGGCCAGAAACAGCGCGGCCTTCGCCACTTCTTCCGGCTCGCCGATGCGGCCCTGCTGGGCGGCGAGTGCCGCGTCGGAGACGTCGACGCCAAGTTTCCCTAGGTCGGCCACCTCGCGCAGCCCGTGCGGGGTGCGGATGAAGCCGGGGCAGACGGCGTTGCAGCGAATGTTGCGGTCGCGGAACTCGACCGCGATGGCGCGGGCGAACATGTGGCAGGCGCCCTTGGTGGTGTCGTAGAGCACCTCGTTCGGCGTCGCCGCCACCGCCGAGATCGACGAGGTGCAGACGATCGAACCGCCGCCGGCCGCGATCATGCCGGGCAGCACCGCGCGCGTCATCAGGAACATCGAGCGGACGTTGACGGCATGCAGCCAGTCCCATTCCGTGAGCGTCGTCTCCAGGAACGGCTTTATGACGATGGTGCCGGCGTGATTGAACAGCACGGTGACCGGACCAAGCTTTGCCGCCGCCGCCATCGCCGCCGCTTCGACCTGCGCCTCGTCGGAAACATCGGCAACGAAATGCTCGGCGACATGGCCGCGGGCGCGGATCGCAGCCGCGGTCGCCGCCGCCGCTTCGCCGTTGCGATCGACGATCGCCACCTTTGCGCCTTCCGCCGCGAACAGCTCGGAAGCCGCCCCGCCCATGCCCGTCGCGCCGCCCGAGATGATGGCAACCTTGCCCGCCAGCCTTCCGCCCATTGTTTTCTCCTGTTGATGCTTCACGCGTGAACCGGCAGCGATGCTAACCCGCGCGTGTCGGATGGCCAAGCTCGCTGGCCGCATCCCCGCCACACCGGCTCCAGCACGACCACGGAAACCCCAGGCGTGATCGTCTCCGCAGCCGTTTCCCCTGGATAGGGCAGACGCAGCAAGCCAAACCAATGTCCAGCGCGATATGAGAAATTCGTTCTGCGGATCGCGGGAAAATAGCAATCGACAAAGTCTACTAACTTTATAGATTAAGGGTGAGACGGAGGCCGATATGTCCTATTACCAAAACACCCAGACAGACCGCAGAGGCCAAACCATCGGCCAGAGCTGGCGGCCGGCCTATGGCGGGGCCTTCGCCTATCTCGTTTTCACGCTTGCGTTCGCGTTCACCGGGGCAGTCGTTCTGGGGCTCATTCCCTGAGGCGCGGGAACCACGGGGTGGCGGCCTAACGCTTTCAGGCAACCGGAGTTTAGTGAGCCGCGTCAGCGGCGCGTTTTCCCGCGCCCTGTGGTTTCGATATGCGATTCCAAACGTGATGGAGGAGATGGCAATGCCGATCGAGTTCACGCATGTTCCGGGCAAGTCTGCCAATGGCAGCTTCTTCTATGATTTCGCCGAGACCGCGACGAAACTGTCGCTGATCGAGGATGTCGGCTTCCAGAAGATCGTCGTCGACGATCCGGCCGGCCTGCTCACCAATATGGACATAGCCGCGCAGGCGCTGAAGCGCACCGCGTCGCTGGAGGTGGTGCTGACCCACTGGGCCGGCGTCGTCGAGCCGACGGTGGCGGCCAGGCAGCTTGCGGCGCTCGCTGCCAGGAGCGGTGGCCGCCTGTCGCTGAGGATGCTCAGCGAGCCGCTCAGCGACGAGGATGCCGAGGCGCGGCCGGTCGGGCACACCGTGGTGTGGCAGCGCATCGATGAATATCTGGTGCTTCTGAAGCGCCTGTGGTCGAACGACAGGCCGTTCGACCATGAAGGCGCCTTCTACAGCGTCAAAGGCGGTTATGTGCCGCGCAAGGGCCCGCACGGCGCCGACGTGACGATCCGGCTTGGCGGCCAGTCGGGAACGGCGCTCAGGGTCGCCGGCCGGCACGCGGATGTGTTCGAATTGTCGGCCGGTTCGCCGGACGAGGTCGGCCAGTTGATCGAGCGCGTGCGCGCCGCCGCCGCCGAGCATGGAAGGGTCGGCAAACTGCGCTTCGCGCTGCCCGTGCGCATCCGTTCGCAAAAGGATGAAGGTATCGCCGAGCACAAGGCGGTCGCGGTTTCCGGGTCGCCGGCCGAGATCGCGCTGTCGCTGCTGCCCTATGCGGCGCTCGGCATCCATGAATTCATGGTCGGCGGGATCGACCGTTCGCGCGAGATCGCGACGACGGGCCGCGAAATGGTCACGCTCGTCGCCAATTCACTGGCGCGTCTCGAGAACAGCGTGACGCAGCCCGGCGCATTCGTGCCGCGCCTGCCATCGCAATCCCGCGCCCCGGCCTGACCGGGTCGTCAGCGCGGCCCGCCGGCAAGCCGGGCCAGCGCTTCGATAACGGCGTCCGAATCCGCCAGCGCGCCGAAGACGCCGTCCTCGACCGTCACCATGTGAAGCGCGGCTTCATGCGCCTGCCAGTCGCCGCTGGCGCAGGCGTCCGAGATCGTCAGGCACTGGAAGTTGCGGTCGCACGCCTCACGCAGCGTGGTGTGGACGCATACGTCGGTCGTGCATCCCGTGAACAGGAGATGCGTGATGCCGCGTGCGCGCAGGACCAGCTCCAGGTCGGTGTAGGTGAAGGCGCCGTTGCAGGTGTTGTCGACGACGATGTCCTGCGGCGCGACCTCGATATCGGCGACGATCTGGAAACCGGGGCTGGAGCGTAGCAGGATGTCGGTGCCGTCGAGCCCTGCCCGCTGGCGGCGCCATTTCTCGTAAGGCGTCATGTCGGCCATGTCGGCGCGGTAGCCTTGCCTGGTGTGCACGATGGTCAGGCCGGCGGCGCGCGCAGCCGCGATCAGCCGGTTGACCGCCGGCAGGATCGCCCTGAGCGGCGAAGGGTCATAGCCCTTTCTGGCGAAGTAGCCTGTCGGCGACAGGAAATCCTCCTGCAGGTCGATGACCAGCAGCGCGGTGTGTCCCGGCACCAGCCGGCCGTCATAGGGGAAATCGAACGGGATCGCCTTGATCATCGGCTTGCCTCGCGCTTGCCGCCGCTATCGTGGCCGGAGATGGCACCGCAGTCCATAGGCAGGATCATTGCCCTCCGCAGAGGCGCACGTTGGGCAGCAAGGCGCAATTCGGCCTTGCGTTGGAACGCCATGACATTTTTTGTTGATCCAAAAAGTCATCTTCATAGTTGACTAGTAAACTCATGTTTTATAGTCAACCGTTGATGGCAGCCGGAAACCGGTTGTCGACGATCGCGCAAGCCCGAGTTGCAGGAAGGCCAGAGCGTGGCTGGACATGGTCTTTTCGCGGCGCTGGCCGCAGCGTTCATCCTGTCGGCAGGCGCGGTCGTCGCGCAGGAGCAATCGTCGACGCCAGCTCCGGCCGTGCAGGCGCCGGCGGCGACCCCTGCCACGCAGCAACCGGCTGCGGCGGCGCCCGCGACAACCGCTCCCGCCATGGCTGCTCCCGTTGCACCGCAGCCGGGCGTTCAGCCGGCTCCGACCGCCGCCGGCGGTGAGCCGTCGACGGCGATCGCGCTGACACTGCCGCACGATCTGTCACCCTGGGGCATGTTCGTGGCCGCCGACATCATCGTCAAGGCGGTGATGGTCGGCCTCGCCTTCGCCTCGCTGGTCACCTGGACGATCTGGCTGGCCAAGTCGCTGGAGATCCTCGGCGGCAAGCTGAGGGCGCGCCGCGCCGCGCAGGCGATCGGCAATGCCGCGACGCTAATGCAAGCGGGCCGCGCGCTCGGCCACAACAATGGCCCTGGCGCGCTGCTGGTGCGCGCGGCCGAGGAGGAGGCCGCGCTTTCGGCCGGCGCGCTCGGCCATGTCTCCGGCGACGGCCTGAAGGAGCGCGTCACTTCCAGGCTGTCGCGCATCGAGGCGGCGGCGGCGCGGCGCATGTCGCGCGGCACCGGCTTGCTCGCGACGATCGGCTCGACGGCGCCCTTCGTCGGCCTGTTCGGTACGGTGTGGGGCATCATGAACGCGTTTATCGGCATCTCGCAGGCGCAGACCACCAATCTGGCGGTCGTTGCGCCCGGCATCGCCGAAGCCCTGCTTGCCACCGCTATGGGTTTGGTGGCGGCTATCCCGGCGGTGGTCATCTACAACGTCTTTGCCCGCTCCATAGCCGGCTACCGGCAGATCCTTGCCGATGCCGCCGCCGGCGTCGAGCGGCTGGTCAGCCGCGACCTCGATTTCCGCACCGTGCCGCCGGCAGGCACGATCGCGGCGGGGTGAGCGGACATGGCGGCGCGGATTCGCGAAACGGTGGGCGAGGATCTCGAGGAAAGCCACGAGATCAACGTCACCCCGTTCATCGACGTCATCCTGGTGCTGTTGATCATCTTCATGGTCGCCGCACCGCTGGCGACGGTCGATGTCAATGTCGATCTGCCGGGCTCGACGGCGACGCCGGCGCCGCGGCCCGAGACGCCGCTGTTCCTGACGCTGAAGAGCGATCTTACGCTCGCCATCGGCAATGACAGCGTGCCGCGCGCCATGTTCGCCACCTCGCTCGACGGCCGCACCAAGGGCGACAAGCAGACGCGCATCTTCCTGCGCGCTGACAAGACGGTCGGCTATGGCGAGCTGATGGAAGTGATGAACCTGCTGCGCGCCGCCGGCTATCTCAAGATCGCGCTAGTCGGCCTGGAGACGCTGCCTTCGGCCGATGCGCCGGCGAGCGGAGGCGCAGTCCCATGACTGGCGCAGCGGCTGCTCTGTCCGGCATCGGTCAGCCGCGTTTCGGCGTGCGCGAGACCGGCCTGTGGGCCGCTGCCGCCGCCCTGATCCTGATCGCGCATGTGGCTGTCGCCTATGCGGTGCAGAGTTTCAATCTTGCCGATTCCGCCGATGGCGGGCCGCCGCCGGCGCTGGCGATCGAGATGTCGCCGCTGGCGGTCGCGCCCGCGGTGCAGGAAGAGGCGCTGGTGCCGGATACGGTGATGCCTGACCAGGCCGAGCCGGTCGAGGAAACGGAGACGGTGACGGCGGTGAAACCGGTGACCGAGCCGGCGCCTGAGCCGGTTACCGAAGAGGCGGAACCGACCGCCGAACAGCCGGTCGAGGCCGCGGCGACCGCGCCGGCGGCGCCGACGGTCGCCGCGCTGAGCGAGCAGCAGCCGCTGGACGAAGTGGTCCCGGACGTCGTCGAGACGGTGGCGCCCGAAGTCGTCATCCCGTTGCCGCAGCCGAAGCCGGTGGATGCGCCGGCGGAACCCAAGAAGCCGGTCGAGGCCAAGGCGAAGAAGCCCGTCGACAAGCAGCAACCGAAGAAGGAGAAGCCGGCGCCGGCTAAGACGGCGATGGCGGCAAGCGTCGACGCCAGGCGGGCCGCGCGCACGGCGGCGCCGAAGGCAACGGAGGGAGCGCAACGGTTCGGCGCCGGCCCGGCGCGGTGGAATTCCAGCCTGGCGGCGTGGATCAGGCGGCACACGCGCTATCCGAGCGCGGCCCGGTCGAGGCGGGCAGAAGGCAACCCGAACGTGACTTTCACGGTCGATTCCTCCGGCCGGGTGGTCTCCGCCCGGCTGGCGCGGTCTTCCGGCGACGCCGACCTCGACCGCGCGGCGCTCGGCGCGCTGCAAGGCGCCTCGGTGCCGGCCCCGCCCCCCGAACTCGGCGCCCGCGTCACCCGCACCGCGCCGTTTGTTTTCAGTCTGCGGAACTAAAGCGTGGAGACTTGTCCCCGCGGCGCAGCCCTAAAGGTGCACGATCGCCGGAAGCTTGAGGCGCATCCGCTGGCTTTCGGCGAAGGCCAGGGCAAAGGATCCCGGCTCGAACGAGTAGGTGCGTTCCTCCTCGTCCTCGAGGACCCGGACAAAACATTGCCTGTCCGTCTCGACCAGTTCAATCCGTGTGCCCGAAGGGCCGCCATAGCGGTCCAGATAGGCACGCGCTTCGCGTTGTGAATAAGGCACGGCTTCCTCCCATCCGACGAAAACATGCACTGACGCTAATGAACCTTTGGGCCGCGAGAGACTATGACGTAGCTCACATGGGCTCGGCGTTTCGGGCAGCGATCGGCGCGGCCTGACCGGCCGGCCTCAGCGCCTGCCCGAAAAAATCATCTGCGCGAGCTTCTTCTTTTCATGCATGGCGGGGCCGGCCTGCCAGCCGACGTCCTGCTGCAGGTTCGGCGGCAGGGCGTCCATCATGTACCTGGTCTTGGCGCTGTTGTGCGCACGCATGATCAGGCGGCTGTAGTCGGCCAGGCTTCCGAGCATCGACATCGGCATTGTCCTTCGCGTCGTTGCGACGGCGAAGTGATCGCCGTCGCAAGATGCAGGAAGGATGTGCCGGGTCCGTTTCGGGGGGATGGCACGAAAAGGCACGGGCTGTTTCCGGAATCATCGGTTTGGAAACATTGGCATGCAAATGACTTCGATCGCCTTGCTGTCAGGACAATCCCGGCGAAGCGGCAAGAACGGCTCCGGAATCCTTTGTCACATGTCGGCTGCCGGCGGGGCCGACAGGACATCCCGCGTCTGCTGCAGATAGGCGTAGCCGTAGCGGGCATCGGGCTCCAGATAGGCCCCCTCGGCCCATTCGTTCCAGGCGTTGACGAATATCAGGCGGCTGTCGAAATCGGCAAAACGATCGGATGTGTCGACGACCGCGTTGCTCAGCCATACGCGAGAACTTCTATCACTCTGCGCGCCTTCGGATGGTCGACTGTCCGGGCGTCTAGGTCTTTTCCCAAAACCTCGTAAACGTGAAGTCAGATGACTTTTGCGACGAAGGCAAAGGGACAGTGGCCTGATTGTCAGTGCCGAAATCGTAGCTGCCAAACGCGCTATCGAAGCAGCCGCGCATACCCCAAGAAGGGCAATTTGGTCCCCTTCGGCGACGGACAGGCGATCAGTGGTGATGAGCTACAGGTTTGGGAGGAGTGCTTCGAACGCGCACGGACTTTCTGTACCGTCGCCGTGGAAGTTCACCTCGGCCTTCAGCCGGACGAAGAGAGGCAACTTTTTCATGACCTGAATCGCCTTGGCAAAAAGGTGGATACGAATCTCGCGCTGCAGTTCGACAACTCCAATCCGGTCAACCTGTTCATCAAGGAGCGGCTGATGGAAGAACTCGGCCTTGGTGTTGTCGAAACCGACGTGAAGAGCTGGGCAGACGATGATGGTCGCATTGTCCGCAAGGATCTTGTGGCAGTTAACGCGATTCTGCTGCTTAACCGCAGCAACATTAACGGCGCTACTCCCCTGATGATTGATGGTCGCACAGAGACCGGCGTTTGGTTTTGGAGTGCCGTCCGCGACATTGAAGGTTTCGGAGAAGAGCGAGCGCGCGAGAAAACCGTCGCCGCGCAGCCGGTGGTCCTCAAAGCCCTGGCCAAGCTCGTCTACGACTTCAGCTTCAGCAACCGTCGGCCTGACGATGGCGACGATCTTACTGAGCGCCTGCTCTCTTCGCTCAATGACGTCGACTTCAGTCACGGCAATCCGATGTGGCGGTATTATAACCTGAATGAAGAGGAGCGCCGAGCCGAGGGACTGGCCGGACTGTCGAGCTATCTCCCGCTTGATGACACCGGAAACCGTGATATCGGCAGCCACCAGGGCGACTTTATGCGCTTTGGTGCGAAGCACAACGACATCTACCCGATCTTGGGGGACATGATTCGGTGGAAGTTGAACTTGCCGTCGCGGCGTCAGCCTCTGCAGCAGCTGACCGAGGCGGCCTGATCAGAGCGGGGGGCCTCCGGGTCCCCCCCTGCCTATTTTTAGGAACAATGGCTTCTACTGGAGAGGGTGATGTCTGCTGCGTCCAACGTATCTGCACTACGTGTCGAAGATCCGGCCTTCCTGATTACAAGCACGATCGATCGCTGTCCGAAGGTGATGATGATCAGAGAGTTGTTCAAAAATGCCCTTGAGGCAGCAGAACAGGCTCCTGGCGGCGGTAAGGTCGAAATCTATGTGGCTCCAGGTTTTTCTGTCCCCAAGCTGGCTATTTGGAATAATGGCCCGGGGATGAATGAAGATGAGCTTCGGATCATGACAAACCTTGCCGCGTCGATAGGCAAAGAAAAGGGCCTCGATAAGAATTTCGGCATGGGAGCAAAGGTGGCTTCGCTGCCGTCAAACCGACTCGGAATTCGATACCGCTCGTGCAAAAACGGCATGGTGCATGAAACGGTGCTTTGTCAGCGTGACGGAATATACGGACGCCTCAAGCGGGTCGACGGAAATGGTAATGAACTAGGCGATGTGGTCGATGTCACTGGCGTCATCGTAACAGAGGATCCCAGGCTTTTAGACGATGATTGGACAGAGGTTGTCCTGCTGGGAAATCGTCAGGATCAGGACACGGTTCTCGATCCATACGATGGCAATCCGCCGCAGCGCGCGTTTTGGCTAGCGAATTATCTCTACCAACGGTTCTATCGTATCCCCGATGGCGTGGAGGTCCGGTTGTACGAAGGCACCCACGCACGGAAGGACGGTTCACGGCGGTTCGAGACTATCCCAGCTCGCGCTGCTAAGGGCGTATTCGCGCGGTCAGAGACCGTGACGCTGCCAAATGGCATTAGAATTCATTACATCTATGACGAGGCTTTCAACGGTACGTCTCACAATCGGTCGATTAGCGGATCAATCGCCTCAGCCGTAAGCACCTGTGCAATTGTCTTCCGGGACGAAATGTACGCCGTCTTGACAGGCCGAGCGTGGACCATCGAAGCACCGATCTATGGCGTTCCTTTCGGCGCCAAGCATATCTCGGTCCACATTGAGCTGCCAGACCAAGCCCATGTTCGACCGGAAGGCTATCGCCAGTTTCTCCGTTATATCGAAGGAGAACAGTCCCAGGTCGAACCAGCTCAGTTTGCCAGTGAGGTACTGGACCATCGGCCAGAATGGTTAATTGATCTCATTCATTCTCTCGCTCCAAATTCTGCGGATGCACAAGACGAAATCCGAAACAAACTCCAGGACATGCTAAACAAACTTCGTGTCCGGACCACGAGTCCACGGTTAGACTTCTCTGGCGATCTTCCGATCAGTCATGGGACTGGTGGTGGCAGCGGTGTGAGCAGCGGCCAAGGCGGCGGACAATCCAGCACTGGCGCGCGTCACCCTGTCGATCTTGCAATCGTAAATACCGGAGCACAGATGGCGCGTATGGCCAGAAATCTGGAACGGGCGCCCACGCTCATACCGCTGGACGAAGAGTCCGACATTGAAGAACGCGGCATCAAGGGCCGGGCTGGTCGCTATTACGCCACCACCAGCGAACTGTTCATAAACATGACCTACCCGGCGGTGGGCGCCATGCGGGAGCAACTTGAAAAGGAATACGCACAGGCACCGGAGCCGGAAGTGATGCAGCTATTGGTCCGCTCGCTTACGCGAAATTCTATGATCCAACGTGTCGGATTGGCGGTCGTCTTCGCGCTGGCCAAACGGATCAACAAGGAATGGGACGAGGAGGCAATGGGCAAAGCACTAGAGCCGGAAAGTCTCAGCATTGCAGCGGACAACTACTTCGACTCTCTCCAGGACGCGCGAAGAAGCTTGGGTAAGCGCCTCAACATCAGAAGGGTTGAGACTGGAAGTGCAGATGAAGAATTGGAGCCCGCTTGAATAGCGCCACGGCGGCATTGAGCAACTGAGGGCTGCGCTGCGGTTGATCCAGACCGGTGGCGACACACTGTGAAAGGTAGCCTCCACTGCTGTGAGCGGGTTTAGTTGATGCCCAGAGTCGTTGCTCCTCACTCGGCTTGAGACGCCATTGCACCCGACCCAGCGTGGGCCTGATCGCGCCTACGTGCCAAAGGGCGTTTTTGACCAATCAAATTCGAAGCACCGTCGCTGCTCCTCTTGGATGTCTAAAGGGCTATTAAACCCCAGATCCTCATACTGCACAGCATCTGTCGATGGCCGCCCTGTTGCAGCACTTACGACGAGTACCGATAGGATCGGGAGTTCGTTTTCACGGCATCTGATTGCAATGCCACCGAGCACGTCGCCCCACCCTCTCGCCGTTCCACCAAATCTGTCGGACAGGGCACCGTAGGTGACGGTCTCAGAATTGACGGCCAGGGCCGCAAGATGCTTAGCGATATCTAGCCGATAGGAGTTCTTCATCCGCCTATACGACGCGGCAGAAATCTTCGGCATCATTGGTCTCCGCAGGTCCTCTGTAGGACGGCAATATATGTCTAAAACAGGGGCGCCGCCCAGTGCCGGGACCCGCAGCCTTTTTTCCAAAAAATCTGTTTCTCTATTTCGTGAGATGACCTTTCGAAAATCCCCCCGGGGGGAGGCCTTTGAGATTGCATTGTTTGCTGGGTTCCCTCAATGCCGAGATGGTTTATCGCCGCCGGTTCGAAAAAGGCTTCAGCAAGGCTGCTACCTACCGAGTATCGAACTGGGAAGCCGGACAAGCAATGTTCTGCACGAGAACTGTCTAGCCAATGCGCAGCCGGGCATTGATCTCGTTGGGAATGTCACTGGGCCTTGCCCTTGTGACACCTCGAAAGTTTCTTCAAGAGGGGGTGCCACTAGGGTCTGTATTGACTTTTGGCACCGGCAGTTCCACAACGTCCAAGATTTCAATGACACCGCAGGGGACCTCAAGTGACTTCACCTATCATCGGCTACGCCCGTACCTCGACTGTTGACCAAGACGCAGGGCTTGAGGCCCAGCACCGTGACCTAAAGGCCGCAGGGTGCACTAAGGTCTTCAGCGAGCAATTGTCCTCGGTCGCCACTGTGCGACCTCAACTAGAGGCTGCGATGGATTATGTCCGCGAGGGCGACACGCTCGTGGTAACCAAACCAGACCGGCTGGCCCGCTCGACCTCCGATCTGCTCGGGATCACCGAGCGCCTGAAGGCCAAAGGCGTTACGCTGCGCATCCTTTCGATGCAGATGGATACCAGCACTCCTACCGGCAAGTTGATGCTGACCATGTTGGGCGGGATCGCAGAATTCGAGCGCGACCTTATGCTGGAGCGCCAACGCGAGGGCATCGCCAAAGCTAAGGTGGATGGTAAGTACAAAGGCAGGGCACCCACGGCAAGGAGAAAGGCTGCGGACGTGCTGCGACTCAAGGCCGAAGGCAAGACGGCCGATGCGATCGTCCAAGAGTTGAGCGTGAGCCGATCGAGCGTCTTCCGCATCCTTCGGAGTGTATGACAGGATTGCCGGGCATACAGCGACCCATCTGCGCGAGAGGAGACGACAACAATGGGAAAGAAGCTCAAGGAGAAGCCCCTCACTCGCAGGCAGTGGCTAAGGCTGGAGGCCTCCGAAAGAAGAGCGTTGGGGGCGATGGGATCGCCATTGGGCTCTGCAGATGCGACACGAGCTTTGGGCGTCGACAAAGGAGCCACTAAGGGTATCGGCTACAAGAAATAGTGGAGATGACCAAAATTATTGTTCCTATTTTGTTCTCACTATGCTATTATAGTGGGTGACATCATCTAGGTGTCCGCATCTCCCTTACCCGTGTGGAGCCAGTGTTACTTCCACACACTCGACCTATACCCAGAGCATGAAATGTCTAATCAACGGGGAAATCCCACCACCTGGATGACCGCCGAGCGTCCTGACCGAAAGGGCATTATGACCCTCAGGAAGCACCGGAACCAAGGCCTCACCTGCAGCCTCGGGGGCTGCGCACACCATCGAGCCGGGCTGAGCCGCTTTTGTCGAACCCACGCGGATCGACTTCGCGACGTTGGCGACCCCATCGCGAGCATCCCCGCAGCGGAAGAGCTTGGCGCGTTTTCCAAGGCGATAGAGCGGTGGTTGGCCAAAGAGTGTCCCCCACAGCCTACGCAGCCAGATTGAGCAAGAGCTTAGCTACCAGTCAACGAGGTTCAAGCGTCCAGAAAGTTGGGCAGTATCGCCGGGCAGCCTGCACCGTCGGATTACCCAGAGGGGCCGTGCGGAAATCGTTAAAGCCACAATCGCGAAGAATGGCGGTGACTTTCGAGACTGGTTGATCCGTGCGGCTGCCGTCGAGGGATGGGCTCTTTTGCACTTCGACGGTCTTCCTGAATTTCGCGAGAGATTCATCGAGACTCAAGTGGGCAGTTGGGCGACGCAGAGGGGAACCCCGAGCCGCAAGTGGACTATGCCCATTATGACGAAGGACACTTCCACGATCCTATACACGCCAAATGGCCCAAGACACCCAACGGTCTGGTCGTCACACACGCAGAAGCTACGGAAGAAGGTCTCAGGCGCTGTTCAAAGGCTGCTTGGGGAGGACGCCGTTGCTGCGTCAAAGAAGGCCTTGCACCTTGGGGTTCCCTTATGGGATCAGCCGGTCAAATCGCCGTTTGCCGAAGGGTACGTGACACTTCTGGTTTCGGTGAAATTGACCCAGCAGAAGACCAGCTGCATGAGCGCCGCGTCTTAGACCTTTCACACCCAAGGGGAACTCGAGTTGGCTGCAGAAAACTTTGACGTCGACGACCTCGACACGGGAGAGGCGCTAGAGGCATTGCGGCAGGCTATCGGGGCGGACCCGAGAAGCCCTCAAGACCCCGAGGTTCTCAGCCTGCAGGAGCTACGAACTGCCGAAGCAGTCTTCCAGCCAAGAAATCTCGACTATCGCGAGGGTGAACACGAGGCGCACGTGGACACGCTCGCGAAGGCCATCGGCAAGCCCGAGAACCCTAGATACTTGGAACCGATCACGGTGTGGTGGGGTGGAGCAGGCTGGTTCATTCTCGACGGCCACCACAGGAGACTTGCCTACAAGCGGGCAGGTGTTGGGAGCAACATTCCGGTCCGCGTCTTTAAGGGCAGTCTAGAAGAGGCCTTAGCCAAGTCGGTCTCTCTGAACTCAAAGAACAAGATGCCGATGAGCCTGCAGGACAAAATGAATGCAGCCTGGAGGCTTACAGCGCGGACCGACTATTCCAAAAGCCGAATCGCGTTGGAGTGTTCCGTGGCCGAAGGCTCGGTGGCGAACATGAGGCGCGTCAAACGAGAATTGGCCGCGCAGGGAAGGACAGCGGATCAACTGCTGGAAATGAACTGGGCGGAAGCCCAACTTACAGCCAAGGGAGAAGAGAAACCCCAAGTCGATCATGACGCTGAAACCGAGAGGCGTGCCAGGGGCTACGTCAAGAGCATTGCGAGGGCGCTCAAGGACCGGCCTCATAGAGACCCAGAGGGCTTCGCGATGGCGCTCCTGATGTTGGATGAGCGGCTTCCCGGCAGATTGCTCGAGACGGAAGCCTGGGCCGATGTTCGCGTAGGCTACATCCAAAATCAGGAGAAACTCTTCGAGGATGGCGACTACTAGGGGTGCATCCATACATGTGCATTTTGTATAGGCGGCATCTTAAGCTGTTGCTTCCATCCTATACCGCCGAAAGATCGCCTGCTTCGTAGCCAGTCGTCTCGCAATGGCGGACTCGGCTCAAGCGACCGAATCGGAAATGATAGTAGCCGCGTCGCGGCTGTTTCCTTTCGGCTCAGCATTGAAGACGCGGTTAGTCAAGGCAGTTGCTGCGGGCGGTCAAGAACCATTGCCTTCCGGGTTTTAGGCAGGATGAGGGGCATGTCACAGGTCAGAGGTCGGATTCGACGTATTGAATTCTCAAATTTCAAGGCTTTTGGCACCTATTCACTGACGCTTGGTGAGGTGAATATATTGGTCGGCCCCAACAATTCGGGGAAATCGACGATCATTGGAGCATTGCGGACGCTCGACGCCGCGATCCGCGTTGCACGAAAAGGCTCTCCCATTCGCGTGCATGTCGGCGAAGAGGTTGCCATTGGCTACCGGATACCCGCTGAGAGCGTTCCCATTTCGCTGGAAAACGTGCAGACCGACTACAATGGAGCTGAATCCCGGGTGACCTTCCACCTGAATAACGGCAATTCGCTCGCCCTGATCTTCCCTGATGATGGCGGCTGCGTCTTGGTCCCGCATCTGGATATAGGGGTGGTTACGAGTGCGGCCGTCTTCAAACGCGAGTTTCCAGCCTCCCTGGTAATTGTGCCAGTTCTTGGGCCGGTTGAGCACAACGAAAATCGACGGGAGCGCAGCACAGTAGTGGCCGCGATTTCGACCCATCGGGCTTCACGTCACTTCCGGAGCTATTGGCACTATAACCCGGAAGGTTTCGGAGATTTTGCGGACCTAGTTGCGCGCACTTGGCCTGGCATGACCATCACCCCGCCGGAGTATAATTATCAGACAGGTGAACTGACAATGTTCTGCCTGGAAGGCCGAATGACGCGGGAAATCTATTGGGTCGGTTTCGGCTTCCAAGTCTGGTGCCAGTTGCTTACCCACCTCTCTCGGGCCACGGAGAATTCCCTAGTCGTGGTCGATGAGCCCGAGGTCTATTTGCACCCGGATGTTCAACGCCAGTTTCTTGGGATCGTTCGCGACATTGGCGCCGACGTGCTGCTTGCTACACACTCCAGTGAAATCATCGCTGAGGCCGATCCGGCTGAGATACTCATGATCGATAAGCGGCGCCGCGCGGGCGAGCGTCTAAAGAACGTGGCCGGAATCCAGCGCGCGCTCGAAGTGGTGGGATCGTCTCAGAACATCACTCTAACTGCGCTTGCAAAGAGTCGAAGAGTTCTTTTTGTCGAAGGACTCGACGATTTCCGGCTGATCCGACGGTTTGCACGCAAGCTGGGAATGCAGGAATTGAGCTCAGGGACCGGAATAACGCCTTTGGAATCTGGAGGCTTCGGGTCTTGGCAGCGAATCACGACCCTCGCGTCCGGCATCGCCGAGGCCCTGGGGGCGCCGCTCATGATCGGAGCTGTATATGACCGAGATTATTTCTGTGACGAGCACATCGCGGAGGTCTTGCAAAACCTGGAAACGAACCTCAGGCTGGCGTGGGTTCTCGATCGGAAGGAGATCGAGAATTACCTTTTAGTCCCCGCAGCACTCGACCGTGCGATCATGCGAGTTCTGAATTCGCGGCTTGAGCCCGGCGCAGAGAAGCAGGCTTTAACAGCAGTGTCCGCAGCGCTGCTCGAAGAGATCACCCGACCGTTAAAAGAAGATGTCCTTTCGCAGTTGATGGGCCGACGGCACGACTATCTGCGCCCAAGCGGGCAAGACAGGTCTCGGGTTTATAAGGACGTACTTGGCGCCTTCGACCGTCTTTGGGACAGCTTAGAGACTAGGATTGCACTTGTTCCAGGAAAGGAGGTTCTCAGGCTGTTCCGTCAGCGCGTGCAAGACCTATACGGTGTAACATTAACAGACGCCCGAATTGCCGAATCGATCAACCGGGAAGACATTCCGGCTGACATGCGACGGCTGCTGGATTCTTTGGAGAAGTTCCGCATCGCTCCACATTGACGGCAGTTGCAAACTAGCGACGTCTCCGTGCGTTGAACCGAACCGAATTCTCGGCCGGAGATTTGCGATTGCCGCTATCTTCCCTTTTTTCGTGTTGCCGGTCACATTCACCGGCCAAGATCATCACAGGGGAAACAGGTGAGCGCAGCCCACGAGGATAGGAGACGGCGCAAACGCTGCTATCTCATTGCCCCGATCCAGTCGGGCGCGAGCCGAGTTCTCATGTTTCTGACTGACCTTGGACTGGACGTAACCCGTGCGACATACGAACTGACGGGAAAGATCGTCGCGAACGAACTGCGAGGGCACCTCTCCGACGTAGACTTTGTCGTTGCAGTCGTCTCTCAGTTCCTATCTCCAAGCGTTACCTTCGAGCTGGGTATGGCGCATGCCCTCGGGAAGCCCATCCTCATGCTTGGCATCGGTGAGAAGGTTCCCGACTTGGCATCGCTTTTAGACTTTCGGGGCGTTGAATTCATCCGCGTGTCTAGCCTCGGCCAACTTCCCGAAATAGCCAACGACATTGATCGATTCATTCGACTGACAGCTACTCTTGGGTCACTCGAAGATGATCAGCGCAACGATTCACCAGTTCGTTCCATCCAAGACTTAGAATGGGCTAGGGAGCGGCTGCAAACAGTGCGGTTGATCAAGGGCGCTCGCCGGGGGTTCCAATTTGAAGAGTTGGTGGCGGATATCTTTCGCCAGGCAGGGGGTGAGGTAACTTTCACGGACCACCAAAACGTGGAGGCCAGTCAAAGAGAGGCCGATCTCGTCCTTTGGTTGAACGAACTAGCGTATGAGGTAGGCGGACCTGTTCTTGTCGAGTGCAAGATATTTGGCGGTGGAACCGGAAGCGTCGTGAAAAACCTCGAACACACCATCAAAAAGCTCGACAGGTGGATCGGCAGTACCAGTGCCCAACTCGCGCTGGTGGTTTTCGACCATGACCGACCGCATAAGCCTCCCGTCCTGTCTGAGACTCCGCGCGTGCTCGCTTACGCGGCAGAAACGCTGATCAAACTAATCGAGCGTGGCACGTTCGTTGTGGATGTTTCCCAGCGTCGGCAACGCGCCGCCTTTGGCACAAGGACGGCAGATGGCGCCGCTTGATCGAGCCCACATCGCCCTGGAGATCAATGCTATTCGGGAAGAAACAGAGGAGGCGCATCGCAAAGGCAAGCGACTAGAGACACTTATTGCGACTATATTCCGAGCGGTCCCCGGCCTTGCCCTCGAAGACCAAGATGTGGTGAGCGATTTCGGCACGCAGGAAATCGACCTTTACTTCATGAATACGTGCCCCATAGACGGTCTGCACTTCCTTGATTGCCCATTGATAGTTGAATGCAAAGGTTGGTCCAGCGCTGTTAGCAGTCGAGAGCTGCGTTACTTCGCAAGCCTGCTGAAAGACAAAGGCCGACGTAGTGGCGTCTTCATCGCACTTGAGGGCGTTGCCGGCAATCCGGCTAATAGAACAGCGGGATTTTTCCATCTCACGGCGGCGATGATTGAAGGCCAGACAGTACTCATTTTGACAGGAGAGGATCTTCTCGACATTGGTTCTGGCGAAGACCTTGTGAAACTGCTTCAACGTCGCCTAATGGATCAGGTAAAATCCCAGGTCGCAGCAGGCGTCGAGGCCAAAGCTGTCAAAAAGCGGAAGGCGTCGAGAAGAGCAAAAGCTGGTGAGGGTGATTCTTGATTGTTTAGCTTCCGACGCGCGAGCCTGCGTCGTATTCCTGGGTACGCAAGGTGGGTACGCAACTGGGTGCGCCGCCGAGCCGTCGCCCAGCCTAAGTACCTGTATTTTATGCTTTATCCCGCTCTTGCTTATCCGCTGGTGGAGCTGAGGGGGATCGAACCCCTGACCTCATCATTGCGAACGATGCGCTCTCCCAGCTGAGCTACAGCCCCGTCCAGCGGATGGCGCATTTATCGGGCGCGACCGTTTCGTGTCAAGGCGAAACGACCCGACATTTGCCGTCCGCTCCGGCATGCGCGCAAGGCGGCTCTTGCCGCTTTGGCCGGCAATGGCTACATGTCGGCAACAATTGGAGACCGGCATGATCGCCCTTATTCAGACCATCGTCATGGCGCTTGACCTCTACTGGTGGATCATCATCGCCTCGGCGATCTTTTCCTGGCTCTATGCCTTCAACGTCGTCAACTCGCGCAACCAGTTCGTCGGCACCATCGGCAACGTGCTCTACAGGCTGACCGAACCGGCGCTCAGGCCGATCCGCCGTTTCATGCCCGATCTCGGCGGCGTCGACATCTCGCCGATCATCCTCTTGCTGATCATTTTCTTCATCCGCCAGTTCCTGCTGACCACGGTGCTGTCGCTGGTCGTCTGAGGCATGAGCATGCCGCCGTTCCGCTCGCGCGACGACGGCATCGACCTGTGCGTCCGGCTGACGCCGAAGGCGGCGCTCGATCGGATCGAGGGCGTCGAGACGACAGCCGACGGCAGAAGCCACCTCAAGGCCCGCGTGCGCGCCCTGCCGGAAAACGGCGCCGCGAATGCCGCGCTGGTAAAACTGGTTGCCAAGGCGCTGGGCGTTCCGGCGTCGGCCGTCGCGGTCGTCGCCGGCGGCACGGCGCGGCTGAAGACGCTGCGGATAGTGGGAGATGCGGCTGAGCTGGCGAAGCGCATCGAGGCATTGAGCGGCGGCCAAGGCAAACCGCATTGATGGCTGCTAATCATATCGTCGGTCGGCGCTGCCCCTCATTGCCCTGCCGGGCATTTCTCCCCGTATAGTGACGGGGAGAAAGATGCCGTCGCCGGCGTTTTCGCCAACCATAAACGTTGCAGAAAATTGCGCTGCGGGCGCGGCCAGCCCTCTTCTCCCCGTTTACGGGGAGAAGGTGCCGGCAGGCGGATGAGGGCGGCGCGACGATTCCAGGATTGGCTCGGTTCTCACCGAATGTCCCCATTCGGCATCCCGTGACCATGGAAAGATGACCCCTCAATCCCCCAGCGGCAGGCGCGGGTCGTCGACCTTCAGCGTGTTCACGCTCTGCTTGATGCGGCGCAGGTTCTCCAGCACCTTCGGGCCGCGTGTCTCGGCGACCGAGGTCACGATCATGTCGATGATGGCGAGCAGCGCATAGCGCGACGAGGTCGGCTTGTAGATGTTGCCGTCCTCGAACGACTGCAGATGGATGACCGTGTCGGCGGCCTTGGCGAGCGCGGAGTCCGGGGCGGTGACGGCGACCGTTGTGGCGCCATATTGCTGGGCGACCTGCACCGCCTCGATGACCGATCGCGCATAGCCCGACACCGAAAAGGCGACAAGCGTGGTCTCGGGCGTGGCGACGGCGGCATACATGCGCTGCAACTGTCCGTCGATCTGCGCCAGCACCGGCAGGCCTAGCCGGAACAGCCGGTTCTGCATTTCGGTCGCCATCATCGAGGAGATGCCGCCGGAGCCGATGCACAAGACGTTGCCCGAGGTTGCAATGCGCGCGGCGACGCCGACCAGCGTCGTCATGTCGAGACTCTCGCTGGCGCGCTGGATGGCCGATATCGCCGCCTCGGTGATGGCGGATGCGATGCGCTGCTCGCGGGCGTCGCGGCTCAGCGGCTCCGGCGACAGGTACTGGCCGCCGATGGCGATCGCCTGCGCCAGGTAGAACTTGAAATCACGCAGGCCTTCGCAGCCGAGGTTGCGGCAGAAGCGGGTGACAGTCGGCTCGCTGACGCCGACACGCGCCGCGATCTCCGAGATCGCCGCCTTGGAGGCGAAGTCGAGGTCGGACAGAACGAGGCCGGCCAGCCGACGGTCCGACTTGGTGCCGTCCTGCGACATCAGTTGCAGCCGCGTGATGATGTCGGCAGGCGTCTTCATGTGCGTGGCTTCGTCTTCATCGGGGTGACTTCATAGCGGCAGGCCCGTCGCCTTGTCGAACAGATGGATGTTGCGCGGCTCGACCGTGACCGGCAGGCGGTCGCCCGGCCGCACCTGCACCCGGTCGCGGAACACCGCGCGCACCGTGTCGCCGCCGACCGAGCCGTAGACATGGGTTTCCGAACCGGTCGGCTCGACGACGTCGACATCGATGGCGATCGCTTCGCCGGCGCCGCCGATGACGAAATGCTCGGGGCGGATGCCAGCCTCCACCGCATCGCCGGCGGGCGCCGCCTTGCCGGCAAGCGCCAGGCGGCCGCCGCCGCTGGTCTCGAACCAGGCATCGGTTGCGGTCGATTTCAATGCTCCGGACACGAAGCTCATCGACGGCGAGCCGATGAAGCCGGCGACGAATTTGTTGGCCGGCCTGTCATAGAGTTCCAGCGGCGGCCCGACCTGCTGGATGCGGCCGTGATCCATCACCACGATGCGGTCGGCCATGGTCATGGCCTCGATCTGGTCGTGGGTGACATAGACGATGGTCGATTTCAGCCGCTGGTGCAGCGCCTTGATCTCGGTGCGCATCTGCACGCGCAATTGCGCGTCGAGGTTGGACAAAGGCTCGTCGAACAGGAACACCGAAGGTTCGCGCACGATGGCGCGGCCCATGGCGACGCGCTGGCGCTGGCCGCCCGACAGTTGCCTCGGATAGCGGTCGAGATAGGAGAAGAGGTTAAGAACGCCGGAGGCCTTCTTCACCTTATCGTCGACTGCAGCGCGCGTCTCGCCACGGATCTTCGGGCCGAAGCCGATATTGTCGGCGGCCTTCAGGTGCGGAAACAGCGCGTAGGATTGGAACACCATGGCGATGTTGCGCTTCTGCGGCGGCAGGTCGTTGGCTCTTAGTCCGCCGATCATGAGATCGCCCGAGCTGATCGTCTCCAGCCCGGCCAGCATGCGCAGCAAGGTCGACTTGCCGCAGCCGGAAGGCCCGACCAGCACGACGAACTCGCCGCTTTCGATCTCGAGGTCGATGTTCTCGAGGATCTGGTGGTGGCCGAACGATTTCGACAGGTTGCGGAACTGGACGTCGGTCATGGTCACGCTCCCAAAATGCCGTCAATGAAAGGCAGGCAGCCGGCGGTCAGCCCTGCATCCACCGGCATCACCACGCCTGTTACGCCCGATGCGCGATCGGAGGCAAGGAAGGCCACCGCCTCCGCCACTTCCAATGCGTTGACGATGCGGCCGAGCGGGTAGAGCCGCTTCAGCTTGGCGAGGATTTCGGGGTCTTTGGCCAGGCGATGATCCCAGGCGGCGGTGCGGATCGATCCCGGGCAGACGACATTGGCGCGCACGCCGCTGCGGCCGAGTTCGACGGCGACCGCCTTGGCGTAGGCGTTGATGCCTGCCTTGGCGGCGGCATAGGCGGGATTGCCGAAATGTGAAATCGCGTTGACGGAGGAGATGAAGACGACGCTGCCCGCGCCGCGCTTGGCCATAGCCTTGATGAGCGGGTCGGCGAAAGTCATCACGCCGGTCAGGTTGAGGTCGAGCTCACGCTCGATCCTGTCCGCCGTCAGCGCGCCAAGCGTTTCGGCGCGCGTCCAGCCGGCATTGTTGATGAGGATGTCGGGAACGCCGTCGCGATCGAGGATTTCGGCGATGGCTGTTTCGACCGACGCGCGGTCGAGCAGGTCGAAGACGTGGCGCGAGGCAAGATGCGGGCTGGCCAGCGCCTCGTTCGACTGGTCGCAGCCGACGACGCGGGCGCCGCGTTCGGCAAGCAGCGCCACGATCGCCGACCCAAGGCCGCCGCCAGCCCCTGTGACCACGGCCGTCCTGCCCTCGAATTCGGCCTTTGAAACCACCGCGCTCGCTCCTCCGCCCACGTCAGACATACGGCAGAAGGCTACTGAACGATATGTAATTAAGCAACATGAAAAATTGCTTGCAGAAGGCAAAATGATGGATAATGTAGGAAAGTCACATAAATCCTGTGCCCCTTGGAGCGCAGGCGCAGATGCGCATCAAATGGGAGAGAGATCAGATGAGCCTTGCGAAATGGACTGTCGGCCTGATGGCCGGAATGAGCATGCTGGCCTTCGCGGCGCCGGCCGACGCTGGCGAGGTGCGCGTCACCGTTGCCGAATACAGCGCCAAGACCGGCCCCTATTTCCAGGACGTCAAGAAGGAATTCGAAGCGGCCAACCCGGGCATCACCGTCAAGTTCGAAGTGGTGCCGTGGGAGGTGCTCTTGCAGAAGCTGACCACCGACATCACCGCCGGCACCAATGCCGACCTGTCGATCATCGGCACGCGCTGGCTGATCGACTTCGTGCAGCAGGATGTCGCCGAGCCGCTCGACGGCTACATCACGCCCGACTTCAAGGACCGCTTCATCGACACGTTCCTGTCGCCGTCGATCATGGAGGGCAAGACCTACGGCCTGCCGATCGCCGCCTCGGCGCGCGCCATGTACTACAACAAGGAACTGTTCGAGAAGGCCGGCATCGCCAAGCCGCCGGCCACCTGGACCGAGCTGCAGGAAGATGCCCGCAAGATCAAGGCGCTGGGCTCCGGCACTTTCGGCTTCGGCCTGCAGGGCAAGGAGATCGAGACCGACGTCTACTATTATTACGCGATGTGGTCGCAGGGCACCGAGATCCTCAACAAGGACGGCACGTCGGGCCTCGGCACGCAGGGCGCGCTCGATGCCGCCAAGCTCTACAAGTCGATGATCGACGAGGGCCTGACCGAGCCCGGCGTCACCTCCAACAACCGCGAGGACGTGCAGAATCTGTTCAAGCAGGGCAAGGTCGGCATGATGATCACCGCGCCCTTCCTGTCCAACCAGATCAAGGAAGAAGCGCCGAACCTGAAATACGGCGTCGCCGCCATCCCGGCCGGGCCGACCGGCGCGCGCGGCACCTATGGCGTCACCGACTCCATCATCATGTTCAAGAACTCCAAGAACAAGGACGAGGCCTGGAAGCTGCTCGACTTCCTGTTCACCAAGGAGCAGCGCGCCAAGTTCACGCAAGGCGAAGGCTTCCTGCCGGTGAACAAGGAGGAGGCGAAGATGGACTATTACGTCAACAATGCCGACCTCGCCGCCTTCACCGCGCTGCTGCCCGACGCCCGCTTCGCGCCGGTCATCCCGGGCTGGGAGGAGATCGCCCAGATCACCTCCGACGCGATGCAGAAGATCTATCTCGGCAGCGCCGAGCCGGAGGCTGCCTTGAAGGAGGCGGCGGAGAAGGCCAATGGCGTGCTGAAGAAATAGGGCGTTCACTCCCGACGCCCGTGGCGCGCCCCACCCCCGTCGGAGCGCGCCACACCTTCCTCTCCCCCGATCGAAGGGCGATCTACCGCAGCCGCTGCGGAGGACCGGCAGGTGGGTGAGAGCAGCGTCGACGCTTGCAAGGAATCCTTGAAACGGCGCCCCGAGAAGAGCGAGGCGGGATTATGTCGATCTGTTAAGCCAGAAATCCAATCTCCACCGGCAAAGCGGTACAAACCAGCCGATGCAAAATCGTTTCCTGCCCTATCTGCTGACCTTGCCCAGCCTGTTTCTGGCGGCCGTCGTCATCTTCTGGCCGGTCTGGGACCTGATCCAGATCTCGACGCATGACGTCAGCCGCTTCGGCCAGTTGCGCGACTTCAGCGGCCTGACCAATTTCTCGGCGCTGTTTGCCGATCCCGATTTCATGGCCGCGCTCTGGCGCACCGGGCTGTGGACGGTGCTGGTGGTCGGCGGCGCGCTGTTGTTGTCGATCCCGGTGGCGATGATCCTCAACACCGATTTCTACGGCCGCGGCCTCGCCCGGGTCATCATCATGCTGCCCTGGGCGGTGTCGCTGACGATGACGGCGGTGGTCTGGCGCTGGGCGCTCAACGGCGAAAGCGGCATGCTGAATTCGGCGCTGATGGGGCTCGGCCTGATCAGCCAGAACATCCAGTGGCTGGCAAGCGCCGAGACCGCTTTCCCGATGCAGGTGCTGATCGGCATATTGGTGACGGTGCCGTTCACCACGACCATCTTCCTCGGCGGCCTGTCGTCGATCCCGGACGACCTCTACGAGGCGGCGGCGCTCGAGGGCGCCACGCCGCTGCAGCTGTTCCGCGAGATCACCTTTCCGCTCTTAAAACCGTTCATCAACATCGCCATCGTGCTCAACACCATCTACGTCTTCAACTCCTTCCCGATCATCTGGGTGATGACGCAGGGCGGGCCGGCGAACTCCACCGACATCCTGGTCACACACCTCTACAAGCTCGCTTTCCGCATCGGCAAACTGGGCGAGGCTTCCGCGGTGTCGCTGGTGATGTTCGCCATCCTGCTCGTCTTCACCATGATTTATGTGCGGCTCGCGATGCGGGAGCAGCGCACATGAGCAACGGCAAGCTGAAGCGCACGATCATCGCCTGGCTGCTGTTGTCGCCGCTGATCGTGGTGACGATCTTCCCGTTCGCGGTGATGCTGCTTACCGCGGTCAAGCCGCGGGCCGAAGTGCTGTCGCCGACCTGGTGGCCGAGCGAATTCCGCTGGTCGAATTTTGCCGACATGTGGGTGGCGACCGGATTCGGCCAGGCGCTCGTCAACTCGCTCTATGTGTCGGTGATCGCCACCGTCGGCGCCATCCTAATCTCGGTGCCCGCGGCCTACGCCATGTCGCGCTTCCGCTTTGCCGGCTACGGCGCCTTCCGCCAGTTCCTTTTGATCTCGCAGATGATCTCGCCGATCGTGCTGGTGCTCGGGCTGTTCAGGCTAATGGCGGCCTGGGGGCTGGTCGAATCGACGACGGCGCTGGGCTTCATCTACATGGCCTTCAACGTCGCCTTCACCGTGTGGATGCTGCAGAGCTATTTCGACACCATCCCGCGCGACCTCGAGGAGGCCGCCTGGATGGAAAGCGCCGGCCGCTGGCTGACCTTGCGAAAAGTGTTCCTGCCGCTTTGCCTGCCGGCGATCGCGGTGACGGCGATCTTCACCTTCATCAACGCCTGGAACGAATTCGTCGTCGCGCTCACCATGCTGCGCAGCCAGGAAAGCTACACGCTGCCGATCCAGGTCTTTTCGCTGGTCGCCGGCCGCTACACGATCGAATGGCACCATGTCATGGCCGCCACGCTACTCGCCACCTTGCCGGTGGCGATCCTGTTCATCTGGCTGCAGCGCTACCTGGTCCGCGGCCTGGCGCTCGGGGCTGTCAAATAGCAATCCAGCAATTCCAGGAAAAGTGTGCAGTGGTTTTCCGTCCGGAATTGCGAAAAACAAAAGTTCATCACGGAGCTTTCATGCGTATCTTCACCGCTTCGCTGGCGACGGAAACCAACACCTTCTCGCCGGTGCCGACCGACCGGGCTTCGTTCGAGATGGCCTTCTATGCCGGACCGGGCAAGCATCCGGAAACGCCGACGCTGTGCTCCTCGCCGATCGTGGCGCTGCGCCGGCGCGCCGCTGAGGAAGGGCTGACCGTCATCGAAGGCACCGCCACCTGGGCCGAGCCCGGCGGTCTGGTCCAGCGGCAGACTTTTGAGGCGCTGCGTGACGAGATCCTCGACCAGCTCAAGGCGGCGCTGCCGGTCGATGCCGTCATCCTCGGGCTGCATGGCGCGATGGTGGCGCAGGGCTATGACGATTGCGAGGGCGATCTGCTCGAACGCGTGCGCGCCATCGTCGGGCCGAAGGGGGTGATCGCCTGCGAATTCGACCCGCACAGCCATCTGACGCCGAAGCGCGTGGCGGCGTCCGACATCATAGCCTATTTCCTCGAATTCCCGCACACCGACTTCTACGAGCGCGGCGAGCATGTCGTCGAGCTCGGTCTTGCCGCGGCGCGCGGCGAGATCAAGCCGGTCATCTCGACCTTCGACTGCCGCATGATCCAGGTGCTGCCGACCAGCCGCGAGCCGATGCGCTCCTTCGTCGACCGCATCAAGGCGCTGCACGGCAAGGACGGCGTGCTGTCGGTCTCGGTTATCCATGGCTTCATGGCCGCCGACGTGCCCGAGATGGGCACGCGCATCCTGGTCGTCACCGACAACGACAAGGAAAAGGGCGATGCGCTGGCGGAAAGCTTGGGGCGCGAGCTTTACGCCATGCGCGAAAAGACGGCGATGACGATGCTGAACACGGCCGACGGCATCGAGCGCGCGCTTGCCGTGCGCAAGGAGAATCCGGACAGGCCGGTGGTCATCGCCGACATCTGGGACAATCCCGGCGGCGGCGTTGCCGGCGACGGCACCGTCGTGCTGCGCGAGCTGCTCGTGCGCGGCATCAGCAATGTCGGCATGGCGACCATCTGGGATCCAATCGCGGTGACGTTCTGTCATGCGGCAGGCGAGGGCGCCGTCATCGATCTGCGCTTCGGCGGCAAGGCCGGGCCACTGGCAGGCGAGCCGATCGATGCGCGCGTCAAGGTGCTCAGGGCGGTCGGCGAAGGCTGGCAGAGTTTCGGGCCAAGCCGGGTGACGCTTGGGTCGGCCGCGGTGGTTCGCATCGAAGGCACCGAAGTCGATGTCATCCTCAACACCAACCGCACGCAGACCTTCGAACCGGACATTTTCTCCAACATCGGCATCGATCCGCTGTCGAAGGACATCCTGCTGATCAAATCGACCAACCATTTCTATGCCGGCTTCGCGCCGATCGCCGCCGAGATCATCTATGTCTCGGCGCCGAGTTCCTATCCGAGCAATCCGGCGGTGACGGATTACAGGAAGCTGACGCGGCCGGTTTGGCCGAGGGTGAAGGACCCGTGGCTCTAATCTCCCCCCTTGAGGGGGAGATGTCGCCAAAGGCGACAGAGGGGGTCCTCGCGCGTGAAGCGCTAGCCTCCATCTGCCGCAGGAGGTCGCGTCCAGTCGAACCGACCCCCTCTGGCCGCTTTGCGGCCATCTCCCACTCGAGGGGGGAGATTATCTGCGCTACACCAACCCGCGCTTCACCATCATCGCCTCCGGCGACGGCATTTTCCCGCGAAACGCGGTGTAGAGCTCTTCCGGATCCTTGGAGCCGCCGGCGGCGTAGATGTTTTGCTTGAGCCGCTCGGCCAGCGCCGGGTTGAAGGGATCGCCTGTCTCCTCGAAGGCGGCGAAGGCGTCGGCGTCGAGCACTTCCGACCACATGTAAGAGTAGTAGCCGGCCGAATAGCCGTCGCCGGCGAAGACATGGCCGAAATGCGGGGTGCGGTGGCGCATCGCGATGGTGTCGGGCATGTCCAGTCTGTCGAGCGTTTCGGTCTCGAAACGAAGCGGCTCGGATGGCGCGTCCGGGCGTGCGTGATAGGCCATGTCGATCAGCGCCGAGGCCGTGAACTCGACCGTGGCAAAGCCGGCGCCGAACGTGCGGGCGGCCAGCATCTTGTCGAGCAGGTCCTGCGGCATCGGCTTGCCGGTCTTCACATGCAGCGCGTGCTTTTCCAGCACCGCCGGCACCGTCAGCCAGTGCTCGTAGAGCTGCGAGGGCAGTTCGACGAAATCGCGGCTCACCGACGTGCCGGAAACCGAGGGCCAGGTGACCCCGGTCAGCATGCCGTGCAGCGCATGGCCGAATTCGTGGAACAGGGTCTTCGCCTCATCGACCGACAGCAGGGCGGCCTCGCCGGCCGGCGGCTTGGCGAAGTTCATGATGTTGTAGATGACAGGCTGCGAGCCGTGGCCGAGCGTGTAGCCGGATTTCAGCGCGCTCATCCAGGCGCCGGATCGTTTTGACGGCCGGGCGAAATAGTCAGCGAGGAACAGGCCGCGCTCGCTGCCGTCGGCATTCTTCACCACGAAAACACGCGCATCCGGATGCCAGGCGGCGATGCCCTTTCTCTCCTCGAAGCTGATGCCGAACAGCCGCGTCGCGACATCGAAACAGGCCTCGATGATGTGGTCGAGCTGCAGATAAGGCTTCAGCTCCGCCTCGTCGAAGGCGAATTTTTCGGCGCGCAGCTTCTCCTGGTAGAAGCGCCAGTCCCAGGCGGCGAATTTTTCGTTGCTGCCGGCCTCTGCCGCCAGCCGCTCCAATTCCTTCTGGTCGCTCGCCGCCTTCTCCAGCGCCTTCTCCCAGACCGGGTCGAGCAGCGCGTGCACCGCCTTCGGCGTCTTGGCCATCGTGTCGTCGAGCTTCAGCGCCGCGAAGGAGCCGTAGCCGAGCAATTTTGCCTTCTCGGCGCGCAGCTTCAGCATGTCGCGAACAACCGACGTGTTGTCGGAGGCGCCGCCGTTCTGGCCGCGCATGGTGAAGGCGCGGAAGGCTATCTCGCGCAGGTCGCGGCGCTCCGAGAAGGTCGAGAACGGCTCGTAGATCGAGCGCGACAGCGTCACGGCATAGCGACCCTTCTGGCCGCGCATCTCGGCGGCTTGCGCCATGGCGCTTTTCAGGAAATCCGGCAGGCCGGCAAGATCGGCTTCGTCGAGAAACAGGGCCCAGTCGCGTTCGTCGGCCAGCACGTTCTGGCCGAAGCTGGTGCCGAGCGAGGACAGCTCCTCGTTGATCCTGGCCAGTCGTTTCTTGCCGTCGGCGTCGAGCCTGGCGCCCGAGCGGACAAAACCCTTCCAGGTCTTTTCCAGCACGCGCAGCGTCTCGGCGTCCAGCTTCAGGCTTTCGCGGCGTTGGTAGAGATCGTCGATGCGCGCGAACAGCTTTTCGTTCATCGAGATCGCCGAGAAATGCCGCGACATTTTCGGCGAGATATCGCGCTCCAGCGCCTGGATGTCCTCATTGGTGTGGGCGCCGGCCCGGCACCAGAAGATCGATGAGACATGGTCGAGCGGCTCGCCGGCGAGTTCCAGTGCGGCCAGCGTGTTTTCGATGGTGGGCGTCTCGCTGTTGCCCGCGATCGCATCGATCTCGGCCTCATGCGCCTTCAGCGCCGCGTCGAAGACCGGGCCGAAATCGCCGTCGCCGATGCGCGCAAAATCCGGCAGGTCGAGCGGCCCTTGCCATTTGGTCAGCGGATGGGCGACGAGATCGACGGCTGATGACATGGAAGAACTTTCGATTGGTGGCAATGGGAGGCGAGACCGATGTAGGGTGCGGGCCTGTCGCGCGCAACCTTGCAACCGGATCGGGATTGGTCAGTAGGTTTCGCAGCTCTCGGCGATCGCAGCCTGCGAGCTGGCGGTGATGCGATTGCCGGCGACGGAGAAGGTCTCGCGCATCAGCATGTCATTGCTGGGGAAGTCGTAGCAGGCGATCACCGTGGTGACACCGGCTTCCGACTTCTCGATGCGATGACGGATCGTGGCGCCGGCGACAGCGCCCTGCCAATCGTCGATCGAGGCGATGAACTCCTGCTTGGTCTGCACGACGCCGAGGTCGTCGAGCTTGATCCGCACGTCGTCGGCGAGCAAATCCGACAGCTCCGTTCGATCGGCGACGAGCAGCGCCGAATACCAGCGATCGATCAGCGCGCCGTCATCGGCGCGGGCGGCGAGCGCCGAAAAGAGCAGCGCGGCGGCTATCGCGGGTCCCCGGAAAACGATCCGCATCGCCGGCCTCACCCCAGATCCGGCCGCTCGAAATCGCCGGTCTCCTTGTTCATCACCCAAAGCTCGCCGGTCGAGATGTCGAACCAGGCGCCATGCAGCGACAATCTGCCCTTGCCTTCGAGGATGGAAACGCAGGGGAAGGTCCGGAGGTTGGCGATCGAATAGCGGATCGAGATGCGCTCCAGGGCGGTCTGGCGCTCGGTCGCCGTCATGAAGGTGCTGGACGAGACGGTCTCGGCGGCTGGGGCGATCAGGCTCATCCACTTGCCGATGAAGTCGCCGGGCGAGAGCGGCGCCGAGTTGGGGTCGAGGGCGGCACGGATGCCGCCGCAGCGGCCATGGCCCATCACCACGATGTTCTTGACCTTAAGGCTTTGCACGGCGAATTCGAGCGCGGCCGAGGTCGAATGGAACTCGCCGTCCGGCGCATAGGGGGGCACCAGATTGCCGACATTGCGCAGCACGAACAGCTCGCCCGGTCCGGCGTCGAAGATCGCCTCCGGGGCGGAGCGGGAGTCGCAGCAGGCGACGATCATCGTCTCGGGCGCCTGGCCTTCGCGCGCCAGCGAGCGGTAGCGCCCACTTTCGGCGAGGTAGCGGCCGTTCATGAAATTGCGATAGCCGTTGAGGAGATGCTCAGGAAGATGGGGCATGGGCGGCTAAAGCCTTTCCGGGGGGCTGGAGGCAGCTGCACAGTTCAATCCGGAAGCCCTCTAACGGCAAAAGCCCGTCGCGAGCAATGCCGAATTGCGGATGGCTCCGTCGCAATCGCGATGCGGCGCGCATGGCCGGGTCATGCCCAGATGGCTACGGGAATGCCGAAACGGTCGGTCAGCGGCGGGTCCGGATGCGGTCTTGCCTCGCCGCTGGCGATGCGGCCAGCGATCAGCATCATCGCTGCCGCGTCGAGGAAATCGTCGGCGGCGGCACCTTTGGGCGCCGACTGGTCGAGGAAGCTCTTTTCATAGCCATGCCGGCATAGCAGCGCCTTGCGCTCCTCCATGCCGGCGGGGTTGATCGCGCCCTTGACCTTTTTCGGCAGCGCCATGGCTTTGCCGCCGTTCAGCCGGCAGAAGGCGACCTCGGGATGCGATTCGAAGACGCGGTCGCGCAGGTCCGGCCGCGCGATCAGCAGGGAATCGATCTCACGGATCTTGGAGAATATGCCGAAGGCCTGGATCGACACGCCACGCGGCGGATCCGAACGCACCTTGGCGACTTCGCTGGCGCGTCGATGCGCTTCATACCAGGCCTCGACCGTGGTGAAGTCATCGATCTCGGCATAGAGCGCTGCGCGCGAGGGGATCGAGAACACGCTGGATTGCCGACCGCCGAGAAGTGGCCGCACCAGCGCTTCCGGCCCGCGCCCGCCTTTTTGCGAAGAATCCGGCAGGCCGATCGGCATGTCGACGGCGATCGTGGCGCTGGCGGGCAATGCGGCAAGCAAAGCGGCAAAGCCTGGAAAGACGGAGACCGAAGGGGCGGCATCCGGATGACGATGGACGGCGATCCAGCCGGCCTTGCAGCCGTCGACGCCGACCAGCATGCGGCCGTCGGTGGTCACGCCCGCTTGTCCCGCCCCGGATGCAGGAGGTGGCGCAGCTGCACCATCGCCATCGGGTGCGACAGGCTCTGCGCATCGGTCTCGAGCTGCAGCTCGTCGCCACCGCGCTTGGCAGTGCGCGCCAGGATCTCGTAGACGGCGGCCGTGGTCGACTGCAGCGCCTTGATCGGCAACTGGCCGGAGAGGACGCGTGCCAGATAGACGGCCGCCGTCAGGTCGCCCAGCCCGTTCGGCGGCTTATCGATGATGCGATGCTCGGCAAGCAGCGCCTGCCTGGAATCGAGCAGCAGGTTGCCGGTGCCGCCGGCCATCATCGACGGCGCCGAGGTCACCAGCATGGTGGAGGGGCCGGCGTGAAGGGCGGCCGCCACCACCGATTTCAGGTCTGGGAGCGGCGCGCCGGCCATCCATTCCAGCTCGTAGCGGTTGGGCGTGGCGATGTCGGCGATCGGCATCAGCCGGTCGCGCAAGGCGATGGCCGTGGGTTCCGGCACGTAGAGCCCGCCGGAATCGCCCATCACCGGATCGCAGATATAGACGGCGTTGGGCGTCCTTTCCTTGACGGCGGCGACCAGCGAGGCGACAGCTTCGGCCTGGCCAGCCTCGCCGAGATAGCCGGACAGCACCGCGCCGACCTCGCCCAGCCAGGGCGCGCGCTCGAGATCGGCCATCAGCGCCTTGAACTGGTCGAGCGGCGGCACGATGCGGGTCGCCCGGCCGTGGCCCGGATGCCAGGGCAGGACGACGGTCGGCACCGCCCAGACCGGGAAGCCGAGCGTCTCCAGCGCGAAGACGGCGGCGCGGTTGCCGACCGAGCCGCGGGCGACATGGCTCGAGATGACGATGACCGCGCGCGGCGCGCCGGCTTTTTCAGCGTTCATGGATTTTCAGTCCTAACCGCCACGCGTGGCGAAATACACCAGCCAGGCGAGCAGGCCGATGGCGATGAGAAGCCCCAGCACCCGGCCGATGCGGGTGCCCCAATAGTCGATCGGATCCGAACGGTCGGCGTCCGCGGCGCTGACATGGTCGCGCGCGCCCTTGGCGGTCCGGGTGATGAACGAGGTGCCGCCCGGGCTGGTCTCCCGTTCCACGCGCTCGAGAATGCGGCGCGATTCGGTGTCGCTGTCCTGGCGCTTGGCCATGGCAATGTCCTGTTTTGCCGGGACCTTAGCCTGTTCGCCCGGCCATTCACAGGGCCTGGCTGCATGGCAGCGGGATGGCAGCGGAAGCTTTGCGGCCGAGGTCATTTTCTTGCGGGCGGATTGTGGTAATGCTTCGGGTGCAACTTCCGACGAGGGACCCAGATCATGTTTGCCCAGCGCCTCTCCTCCCCCTTCCGTCATCTGCCGGCCCTGCTGGTGATGGCCGTCGTGCTGCCGCTGCTCGCCGGCTGCGGCTACAACACCATCCCGACGGCGGAGGAGAACGCCAAGGCGGCCTGGAGCGAGGTGCTGAACCAGTACCAGCGTCGCGCCGACCTGATCCCCAACCTGGTGGAGACGGTGAAGGGTTACGCCGCGCATGAGAAGGATACGCTCGACGCGGTGGTCGAGGCGCGCGCCAAGGCGACGCAAATCACGGTGACGCCGGAAACGCTGAAGGATCCCGAAGCCCTCAAGAAGTTCCAGGATGCCCAGGCCGGGCTGACCAGCGCGCTGTCGCGGCTGATAGCGGTGTCGGAAGCCTATCCCGATCTCAAGGCCAACCAGAATTTCCTCGCCCTGCAGGCGCAGCTCGAAGGCACCGAGAACCGCATCGCGGTGGCGCGACGCGACTACATCCAGGCGGTCAAGGACTACAATCTGACGCTCAGGACCTTCCCGTCGGTGCTGTGGGCGACCTTCTGGTTCCGCAGCAACGAGCCCTTCGCCAACTTCACCGTCGACGAAGACAAGATGCAGCCGCCGAAGGTCGATTTCGGCACCAAGCAGGGCGGTTAAGTTTCGGCTGTCGTCGCAAGACAATTCCGCGAAAAGACGGACCGCAGGCGTGCAAACACCCCTCTCTGTCCTGCCGGACATCTCCCCCTCAAGGGGGGAGATCAGATGTCGTCTTAGCCTTCGCCAATCTCCAACACTGCAAGGGGAGAGCCGGCGTCAAAACTGCCAATCTCCCCCCTTGAGGGGGAGATGTCCGGTAGGACAGAGAGGGGGGCCTCGCGCCTACCTCACTCTTCTTGGCCTTCTTGCCAGCCTCCTCCTCCTCCCGCTCACCGCCTTCGCCGCCGATCTCATCGCTCTCACCGGCCGCGTCGTCGACAATGCCGGCATCATCGACGCCGCGACCAAGGCCGCGCTGACGCAAAAACTGGCCGATTTCGAGCAGAAGGGCTCCGACCAGATCGTCGTCGCGACCATTCCCAGCCTCGACGGCGAGGAGATCGAGCCTTACGCCAACCGGCTGTTCCGCTTCTGGAAGCTCGGCCAGGCGAAGGAGAACAATGGCGTGCTTCTGCTGGTGGCGCCGAACGACCGCAGGATGCGCATCGAGGTCGGCTATGGGCTGGAAGGCACGCTGACCGACCTGCACACCAAGCTGATCATCGAGAACGACATGGTGCCTGCCTTCCGCGCCGGCGATTTCTCGGGCGGCATCAGCAAGGCCGTCGACGACATGATCATGGTGCTGGAGGGCAATCCGGAAGAGCTGGAGGCGCGCGGCAAGCGCAACGAGCAGGCGCCGTTCAATCCCGACGATCTGTTCTTCTCGATCTTCATCGCCGTCTGGATCACCATCCTCGTTTTAAGCCTTGCCAGCTCCATCCTGCCGCCGATCTTCGGCCAGAGGATCGGCCCCGGCCGCTATCGCTGGCTCGGCATGACCTTCGAGCCCGGCAAGCGCTCGTCCGGCGGCGGCGGCTGGTCCTCGGGAAGTTCCAGCGGGTCCTCGAGCGGCGGCGGCTTTTCCGGCGGCGGCGGTTCGTCCGGCGGCGGCGGCTCCTCGGGAAGCTGGTGAGGCGATGAGCGGCCGCGCCCTGCCAGGATTCCCATGCCGCACCGCGGGCGCCTTGCTGGTCGCCGTGGCGTTTCTTTTCTCTCCTCTAGCTGCCCATGCCGCCGAACTGCCGGCGCTCACCGGCCGTGTCGTCGACAATGCCGGCCTGATCGATGCCGCGACCAAGGCCGCGCTGACGCAGAAGCTGGCCGATTTCGAGACAAAAGGCTCCGACCAGATCGTCGTCGCGACCATCCCCAGCCTCGGTGGCGAGGAGATCGAGCCCTACGCCAACCGGCTGTTCCGCTTCTGGAAGCTCGGTCAGGCCAAGGAAAACAACGGCGTGCTTCTCTTGGTGGCGAAGAACGACCGCAAGATGCGCATCGAGGTCGGCTACGGGCTCGAAGGCACGCTGACGGACCTGCACACCAAGCTGATCATCGAGAACGACATGGTGCCGGCCTTCCGCGCCGGCGATTTCTCCGGCGGCATCAGCAAAGCCGTCGACGACATGATCATGGTGCTGGCGGGCAATCCGGAGGAGCTCGAGGCGCGCGGCAAGCGCAATCCGGCCAATGACAGCCCGGCAGATCCCATCCTCATGCTGTTCATCATCCTGTGGGCGACGATATTTCTCGGTGGCCTGGCGATGGCGTTCCTGCCGCCGATCTTCGGCACGCAACTGTCGCCGGGCGTGTATCGATGGCTGGGCATGACCTTTCGCTATGGTCGCGGCGCGCGGACTTCAAGCCGTGGCTGGACGACCAGCGGCGGCAGCGGCTGGTCGACGGGCAGTTCCGACAGCGGCTGGTCGTCCGGGAGTTCAGGCGGGAGCTGGTCGTCCGGTTCGAGCGGCGGATTCTCGGGCGGCGGCGGCTCGTCCGGCGGCGGCGGGTCTTCAGGGAGCTGGTGAGAAAGATGGCAACACGACCGATCAGCCCGCAGGATCATGAGCGCATCGCCGGGGCGATCCGCGCCGCCGAGACGAGGACCGACGGCGAGATCTACTGCGTGGTGGCGCATGCCAGCGACGGCTATTTCTTTCCCGCCGCCTTCATGGTGACGCTCGGCACGCTCATCGTCAGCCTTGCCGTCGCCTATGGGCTGGAGGCCTGGTGGCTGTCGATCCGCCTGCCGCATTTCGTTTTCGCCGAGCTGCTGGCGCTGGCCTCGGCGCTGCTGCTTTTGTGGGCGCTGCCGGGATTGCGCATCCATTTCGTGCCGCACCACCTGCGCTACCAGGCGGCGCACCTCAACGCGGTCAAGCAGTTCCTTGCCCGCAACGTCCATCGCACCGCGGCGCGTACCGGCGTGCTGATCTTCGTCTCGATCGCCGAGCGTTACGCCGAGGTGGTTGCCGATGCCGGCATCAACAGCAAGGTCGGCCAGAATGTCTGGGACGGCGTGGTCCGCGACCTTACCGCGCACGCCGGCGACGACCGGCTCGCCGACGGCTTCATCAAGGCCGTCGAATCGGTGGGCGCGGTACTGGCCGAACATTTCCCTGTCACGGCGGGCGATGCCAACGAGCTCGACGATCATCTCGTCGAGATCTGAGAGCCTGCCTGTAAACGCTACTCTGCCGGACGCCTGAAGCGGTTTTCTGCGCTTCCGATGCTCACGGACCAGAAAGTCCGCTTCGCTTCGGTTCTCGAAAACCACGCCATCCGCCTCGGCAGAGCGCGTTTCCAGCCAGGCTCTGCCCTCCTCGTCGGCGTATCATCCGCCTGTGCGAAAGGATGGGAGTGGCTGGCCGGACTCTTTGCAATCGGGCGATGCGGGTTTATGGTTAAGCAATCATGAACACGCTGATCATCGATATCAGGAAAGCCGAGCCGCGCGATGCCGGCGCGATCGCCGACGTGCACCAGGAGGCCTGGCGCGGCGCCTATTCAGGCATTATCCCGCATCGCACGCTGACCTCGATGATCAACCGCCGCGGCCCCGACTGGTGGGCGAATGCGATTCGCCGTGCCGCCACCGTGCTGGTGGTCGAGATCGGCGGCACGATCGCCGGCTACGCCACGATCGGCAAGAACCGCGCCCGCGAGCTCAGGCAGCAGGGCGAAATCTATGAGCTTTACCTGCGCCCGGAATACCAGGGGATCGGGCTCGGCAGCCGGCTGTTCAGGGCGGCGCGCGCGCGGCTCGCCGATCACGGGCTGAAAGGTATGGTCGTGTGGGCGCTCGAGGACAACCAGAACGCGCTTGCCTTCTATGCCGGCGCCGGCGGCCGCGACATCGCTGAAGGCGTCGAGATCTTCGAGCAAAAGGCGCTGAAGAAGGTCGCCTTCGTCTGGGAATGAATGCCGCGTTCCGGCGTCGTTATTGTCCCCGCACGATTCGCCGCATTGCACCATGACGCTTCCGCCGCTATCGGTCTGACAAATCGAGAGAGGGATTTGAGCCATGCGCATCGAAGCGATTGCCACCGGGAAGAACCCGCCGGAAGACGTCAACGTCATCATCGAGGTGCCGATCGGCGGCGAGCCGATCAAATACGAGATGGACAAGGAGGCCGGCACGCTGTTCGTCGACCGCTTCCTGCACACCTCCATGCGCTATCCCGGCAATTACGGCTTCGTGCCGCACACGCTGTCGGGCGACGGCGATCCGATCGACGTGCTGGTCTGCAACACGCGCGCTCTGGTGCCGGGCTGCGTCATCAACGTGCGGCCGATCGGCGTGCTGATCATGGAAGACAATGCCGGCCAGGACGAGAAGGTGATCGCGGTGCCGTCGCCCAAGCTGACGCTGCGCTACGAGAACGTCACCGAATACACGCACCTGCCCGAGATCACGCGTGATCAGGTGCAGCACTTCTTCGAGCACTACAAGGATCTCGAGCCCGGCAAGTGGGTCAAGATCGAGGGCTGGCACGATTCCAAATACGCCAAGAAGATGATCGTCGACGCGATCGAACGGGCGAAGGCGGCGAAGTAGGATATGCTGGGGATGTGCGCAAACCGCTAAGCGTCGGCGCCGCCCCTCATCCGCCTGCCGGCACCTTCTCCCCGTATAGTGACGGGGAGAAGGGAGATTGCCGCAGCCTCGACGTTCGTTTGGCGGCGTTGTCGATTGGCGAAATCATCGATCAGAGCACCTTTCTCCCGGTCACTATACGGGGAGAAATGCCCGGCAGGGCAATGGGCGGCAGCGCCTATCTGCGATGGAACGGCCCTCCTCATGCGGTCGTCCCCGAGACGTAATAAGTCAGTTATCCACGCGGCCAAAGTCAGGCGGGTTGCCGATCAGCACGCGCTTGTCCTTGCCGCAGGCGAAGCCTTTCGCCTTCTCGTCGGCGAGCTTGCGCGCCTGGTCGTTGGCCTGCGGATTGCCGGTGGCCAGCACCAGGCCGATCGTGCAGCCCTGCTGGGTGTCCGGCTGGGCGACCTTGGCGACGACCAGGACCTGGATCGGCTTGTCCTCGCCGTCGGGCTTGCTGACCTCGCGGCGGTGGATGACGGCGAATGGAATGGCGACGTCGCCATTGGTCTCGATGCGCCATTCGACCTTGAGCCCGGCCGTGTTGAGACCGGAGAAGCTTTCCCAGACCGAGGTCATGTCGCTCGACGGGAACCCATAGAACAGCGATTCGCGGGCGTCGTCGTAGCCGATCAGCACCGGATAGCCGCGATAGCCTGAGCAGGCGAGGCTCGCCCAATCGCCCTCGCCCTCGGCAGCCTGCGCATAGGTCACGCAGTCCTTCTCCCAGTCGAGATCGGTGTAGGCGCTGGATATGTCGCCGGCATGGGCCCCCTGGCAGAGACCGGCAAGGACAAGCGGGATCAGAACAGCGCGCATGGCGGACAACTCCGGTGAGGTGCCGCAGCGTACCGCCAATCGCTATTTCTTCAAGCTCGCCTCGATCAGCAAGTCGGCGTTGCGGGCGACCGACGCCGCCGGTCCGCCGCGGCCGAACAGCTGGCCGCTGATATAGGCGCCCTCGATCAGCAGCAGCAGGCCGTCGCCCAGCGTGTCGGCATCGGCGGCGCCCATCGCGCTCGCCATGGCGCGCAGGCGGCGGCGCAGTTCCTGCTTGTTGGCCTCGCTGACCACGCGTGCCGGATGGCTATGGTCGGGATATTCCACCGCCGCATTGGTCATGCCGCAGCCGCGATAGTCGGGCTTTTGCGTGCGTTTGCCGACGCGGGTCAGGAAAGCCACGATCTGCGCGCGCGGGTCGCCCGGATGCGCAGCCACCGCCTCGTCGAAGCGTTCCCAGAATTCGAGGTCGTATTTGCGCAGATAGGAGGCGGCGAGCTCGTCCTTCGAGGGAAAGCTGCGGTAGAGGCTGGGCTTGGTGACGCCGGCGCGCTTGACGATCTCGTCGACGCCGATCGCGCGGATGCCCTCGCGATAGAACAGGTCGCGCGCCACGTCGAGGATCTTGTCGGCCGCCTTCGGGGCGTGAGCCGTGCTGATGGACGCTTCAATTTTTTTGTCCGGTGGCATGCAACGACTCGCTTGACAATGTTACTGACCGGTACGTATTCATAGCGCCATCCAATTGCAACGTACCGGTCAGTAACATGATAGCTCAGTCTCGTCCGTTTGGCCAGCGCTACGCTTTCGTCGTGGTCGGCGTCATCTTTCTCTGCCTGCTGATCGCGGCCGGGCTTCGCTCGGCGCCGTCGGTCATGATGCTGCCGCTGGAGGAGAGCTTCGGCTGGCGGCGCGACGTCGTCTCGCTGGCGGCCGCGATCGGCATCTTCCTCTATGGCCTGACCGGGCCGTTCGCCGCCGCGCTGATGGAGCGGATCGGGCTGCGCCGCACGGTGCTTATCTCACTGCTGGTGATGTCGGGCTCGACGGCGCTCAGCCTGCTGATGACCAAGCCGTGGCATCTGCTGATCACCTGGGGCGTGTTCTCCGGCATCGGCTCGGGCGCGGTCGCCACCGTGCTCGGCGCCACCATCGTCAATCGCTGGTTCAAGACCAATCGCGGCCTGGTGATGGGCCTGATGTCGGCTTCGAGCGCCACCGGCCTGCTTGTCTTCCTGCCGTTGCTCGCCTCGCTGGCGCAGGCGGGTGGCTGGAAGCCGGTCGCCATCGCCATCGCGATCGCCACCGCGGCGCTGGTGCCGGTGGTGTGGCTGCTGGTGCCGGAGCGTCCAGCCTCGATCGGCCAGGTGCGCTATGGCGCCGAGCCGAACGACGTGCCGCCGGTGTCGCCGGCCTCGCAGGGCAATTTCCTGGCGCATACGCTCGGCACGTTGCGCCGCGCCGCCGGCACGCGGGTGTTCTGGTACCTGTTCGCCACCTTCTTCGTCTGCGGCTTCACCACCAACGGGCTGGTCGGCACGCATCTCATCGCCTTCTGCGGCGACATGGGCATCGGCGAGGTGCAGGCGGCCGGCCTGTTGTCGATGATGGGCATCTTCGACCTGATCGGCACGACGCTGTCCGGCTGGCTCACCGACCGTTTCGACCCGCGCAAGCTGCTCGGCGTCTACTATGCCGTCCGCGGCCTGTCGCTGATCTACTTGCCCTATTCCGGCTTCTCGGCGGTCAGCCTGATCATCTTTGCCGTGCTCTACGGGCTCGACTGGATCGCCACCGTGCCGCCGACCCTGAGGCTCGCCAACGAGGCCTTCGGCGACCGCAGCGGCCCGATCGTCTTCGGCTGGATCGTCGCCGGCCACCAGGTGGGTGCTGCGGCCGCCGCCGCCTTCGGCGGTACGATGCGCGAGCTGCAGGGCAATTACGAGCTGGCCTTCATGATCGCCGGCATGACAGCAATCGCGGCGGCCTGTATCTCGCTCTTGATCAACACGAGCAGGCCGGCGTTCGAGCCGGAGCCGCAGGCGGCGTAGGGCGCGACTTTTCCTTCTCCCTTGTGGGAGAAGGTGTCGGCGAAGGCGACGGATGAGGGGTGCTCCAGGGAACGCCACCGTCTCACTCAGTCGCGCACCCCTCATCCGTTTCGGCGCTGCGCGCCGATCCACCTTCTCCCACAAGGGAAGAAGGGAAGGCCTGTTCATTGTTATCAAAACTTCATGGTTCCGAGATGCGCCTGAAACATTGAGGCGGGAGCTTGGGGGCGACGTTAAACGCCATCCAGGAGACAGCCATGAACAAGATCTCGATGACCCGCCGCGCCTTCGTCACCTCGGCGAGCGCATTCGGCCTGGTCGGCGCCTCGGGCCTCGCGCTGCCCTATTATTCGCGCGCCAGCCAGCGGCCTGCCTTCACCCATGGCGTCCAGTCCGGCGACGTCGACGCCTCAAGCGGCATGGTGTGGACGCGCACGGACCGTCCGGCGCGCGTGATGTTCGAAGTGTCGTCGACGGAGAGCTTCGCCAACGCCACCAGGCTCGCGCCGCTCGATACGTCGCCGGCCAGCGACTACACGGTGAAGCGGCTGCTCACCGATCTCGCCGCCGACCAGGACATCTTCTATCGCATGACCGCGGCCGACCTCGCCGACATCAACGCCGTTTCCGAGCCGATCGTCGGCCGCTTCCGCACCGCGCCGGCCTCCAAGCGCGACATCCGCTTCGCCTGGTCGGGCGATACCGCCGGCCAGGGCTGGGGCATCGACGAGACCGGCATGAAGACCTACGCCACCATCGGCAAGCACACGCCGGATTTCTTCCTGCATTCCGGCGACACGATCTATGCCGATGGCGTGATGAAGGACGAGGTCGACCTGCCCGGCGGCGGCAAGTGGAAGAACGCCGTGCTGATCGACGAGAAGCGCAAGGTGGCGCAGACGCTCGACGAATATCGGGCGCAGTGGAAATACAACATGATGGACAGGAATGTGCTCGCCCTCTCCGCCATCTGCCCGACCTTCTACCAGTGGGACGACCACGAGGTGGTCAACAACTGGTCGGATTCCAAGGATCTCGGCAGCGACGACCGCTACTCGGAGAAATCCATCCATGTGCTGGCGGCACGCGCGGCGCGCGCCTTCCACGAGATGACGACGATCCGCTACGAGCCGGCCGAGCCCGGCCGCGTCTATCGCAAAATAGCCTATGGGCCGCTGCTCGACGTGTTCTTCCTCGACATGCGCTCCTATCGCGGCCCGAACGGCCCGGACATGCAGGACACGATGACGCCGGAATCGCGCATGCTGGGCGAGCAGCAGACCAAATGGCTGAAGCGGGAACTCGCGAATTCCAGGGCGACCTGGAAGATCATTGCCGCCGACATGCCGCTTGGGCTGGTGGTGTGGAACGACGGCACCAAGAAGGTGGGCGGCGAGGCCGTCAGCAATGGCGACAACGGCCTGCCCAGGGGACGCGAGCTCGAGATCGCCGACCTGCTGCGCTACATCAAGAACGCCGGCATCAGCAACACGGTGTGGCTGACCGCCGACGTCCACTACACGGCCGCGCATTACTACAATCCCGAAAAGGCGCAGTTCCAGGATTTCAATCCGTTCTGGGAATTCGTCTCCGGCCCGATCCATGCCGGCACGTTCGGTCCCAACGATTTCGACATGACCTTCGGCCCGGAGCTGAAGTTCATCAAGGCGCCGACCGCCGAGCAGGGCCAGAACCTGCCGCCGTCGGCCGGCCTGCAGTTCTTCGGCCTGGTCGACATTTCAGGCGCAACCGAACAGCTGACGGTGCGGCTGATGGATCGCGACGACAACGAGCTCTACAAGGTGACGCTCGACCCGGTGCGCTCGGCTTAGGAGACTGTTGGAAATCCGGCGGCCATCTGCTGGCGTTTTCTGACTCGCCGGAGCGAATTTCGAAACAGTCTCTGGGAGGACGACCGCGACCGGTGGTCGTCAGTCCGGATAGCAAGTCGCGGGAATCTTCGGCCACACGGCGCTGTCGCAGCCGGCATCCTGCTGCCGCTGCTTGAAGGCGGCGCTGACGGGGCCGGTCACGACGGGGTCGACGCCATCGGGGGCATCGGCGAACATCTGCTCCGCCGTCTGCGTATCGGGGGGCAGAGCGGGATTTCCCTTGAGTGTCGCGGCCGACTGCGCGGCGCCCACCGCCAGCAGCACGGTAAGTGCTGCCCAGGCCAGGATCGGACGCAATCTGATGAAAGAATCGGTCATGGGAGTCGAACTGCCCGGACCCCGAAAGGTTCCGCCCTGGTGAATTGATACATTTGACGCAAAGACGCTTAAGAATTGGTAACCACATATTTGGGTACGAGCCTCCCCTTTCGCAAATGCGAAAAACCCTGTATGAGCCGCGCAACCGAAAAAGGCGGCGCCTCTGGGCCTGCTGCCTGCAACGCTCCCGAGACCAGACACATGAACCTCCGCAATATCGCGATCATCGCGCACGTCGACCATGGAAAAACCACCCTCGTCGACCAGCTCCTGAAACAGTCCGGCGCCTTCCGCGACAACCAGCGTGTCGCCGAGCGCGCCATGGATTCCAACGACCTCGAAAAGGAACGCGGCATCACCATCCTGGCCAAGGCGACCTCGGTCGACTGGCACGGCACCCGCATCAACATCGTCGACACGCCCGGCCATGCCGATTTCGGCGGCGAGGTCGAGCGCATCCTGTCGATGGTGGATTCGGCGATCGTGCTGGTCGACGCCGCCGAAGGGCCGATGCCGCAGACCAAGTTCGTGGTCGGCAAGGCGCTCAAGGTCGGCCTGAAGCCGATCGTCGTCATCAACAAGATCGACCGCCCGGACGCCCGCCATGTCGAGGTGGTCAACGAGGTGTTCGATCTCTTCGCCGCGCTCGACGCCACCGACGAGCAGCTCGACTTCCCGATCCTGTACGGTTCGGGCCGCGACGGCTGGGTTTCGGAAAATCCTGAAGGCCCGAAGGACCAGCAGCTGGCGCCCCTGTTCGACCTCGTTGTCAAGCATGTGCCGGCGCCGACCGTGCATCCCGGCCCGTTCCGCATGATCGGCACCATCCTGGAAGCCAATCCCTTCCTGGGCCGCATCATCACCGGCCGCATCGAGTCCGGCTCGCTGAAGGCCAACCAGGCGGTCAAAGTGCTGCACCATGATGGCACCCAGATCGAGACCGGCCGGGTCTCCAAGATCCTCGCTTTCCGCGGTCTCGAGCGCCAGCCGATCGACGAAGCCCAGGCGGGCGACATCGTCGCCATCGCCGGCCTGTCGAAGGGCACCGTCGCCGACACGTTCTGCGATTCGACGGTGACCGAGCCGCTGCACGCGCAGCCGATCGATCCGCCGACGGTGACGATGTCCTTCCTCGTCAACGACAGCCCGCTCGCCGGCACGGAAGGCGACAAGGTGACCAGCCGCGTCATCCGCGACCGCCTGCTGCGCGAGGCCGAAGGCAATGTCGCGCTGAAGATCGAGGAATCGCCGGAAAAGGATTCCTTCTTCGTCTCCGGTCGTGGCGAATTGCAGCTCGCGGTGCTGATCGAGACGATGCGCCGCGAGGGCTTCGAGATCGCCGTGTCGCGGCCGCGCGTCGTCATGCAGAAGGGCGAGAACGGCGAATTGCTGGAGCCGGTCGAGGAAGTCGTCATCGACGTCGACGAGGAGCATGCCGGCGTCGTCGTGCAGAAGATGTCGGAGCGCAAGGCCGAGATGGTCGAATTGCGTCCCTCCGGCGGCAACCGCCAGCGCCTGGTCTTCCACGCGCCGACGCGCGGCCTGATCGGCTACCAGTCGGAACTGTTGACCGACACGCGCGGCACCGCGGTGATGAACCGGCTGTTCCATGCCTACGAGCCCTACAAGGGCGAATTGCCGGGCCGCACCAACGGCGTGCTGATCTCCAACGAGCAGGGCGAATCGGTCGCCTATGCGATGTGGAACCTGGAGGATCGCGGCCCGATGGTCATCGATCCGGGCGTCAAGGTCTACCAGGGCATGATCATCGGCATCCACTCCAGAGACAACGACCTCGAGGTCAATGTGCTGAAGGGCAAGAAGCTCACCAACATCCGCGCCGCCGGCAAGGACGAGGCGGTGAAGCTGACGCCGCCGATCCGCATGACGCTGGAGCGCGCGCTGGCCTGGATCCAGGACGACGAGCTGGTCGAGGTGACGCCGAAGACGATCCGGCTGCGCAAGCTTTATCTCGACCCGAACGAACGCAAGCGCTTCGAGAAGTCGGCCAAGGCGGTCGGCGCGGCGTAAGGTTTTCGACGGAGCAATCATCGAGGGAGGGAGCACTGCTCCCTCCCTTTTTCGTTTCTACGCGCCGGCAGCGGCGACGATGGTGTCGCGATCCGGTTCGTCGCTCAGATCGATACGGATGGCCATGCCGTCGCGCGGCGGCCTGCGCAGCGCCCTGGGGCCATCAAGCTCGACGCAAAGCTGCCGCCGCTCTTCCCAGGCCTGAAGCCGCGAGCGCGAGACGCCGAGTTCGCCGGCCAGCAACCGGTCGAGCCGCAAGGGCACAGGCATTTCCAGAGTGAGCCGCAGGTCCAGCACGGTCGCATGTTCCGGCCGCCGTTCCAGCACATGCCTTTCAACGGCGACGTCTGAGAACTCCTCGATGCGTCCGACGTGGCTCTTCAGTACGGCGGCATCGAAGGCATGACGCCGGGCCAGCGCCGGGTCGTTGCCTTCGAGCGCCGCGAGCAGCGCCGGCTCGATGTCGCGGCGGTTGCGGCGCTCGAAGATGGCGAAATTCCAGGAATTGTCGCAATCGACGCAGCGGTAGATCAGCCAGGCGTCGATGCGCTTGCCGTTGGCGTTGACGCGGAATTTGCCGCTCGATCGATATGGCCTGAGGCCGCCGCAGCGATTGCAGGTGATGAGAGGTCGAGGCGCGATCTCGGGCGCGATCGCCCAGCGGATACGCAAGAGTCCAGACATGCCGAAAGCCCTTCCCGTCGGGAAGTTCGCCAGGTCGGCGATGTCGAGTTGCCCGGGCGGGCACGGCGTGGCTGGAGAGCTGCGGCTTTAAGGAAATCAGGCGTCGCGCGGCGCGCGACAGGTTCAGCAATGCCAAGCCGGTCTCGAACCGCCGCCTGAGGAACACATGAAATGATCGGGACGCCGCAGCTGCAGCGCCCTGTGTTTTCAGGAGAGTTGACGAGACCGGCGGTTACTGAGGCAAAGTGAAGCTCGGAATGAATGTCGGGGCGGCTCTTCTAGCCGTGGCCGACGGGAACGGCAAGACGGCAATTGTCGAGATCGGCGCCGCCGCGACCGAAGCGATTGCCTGTTCTTTGCCAAAGCTGCCGTTGCTGGCTAGATTGGCAGCCAAACCTCAGATCGGAGATTTTGGCCATGCATCTCACCTCGCTGCTGATCTTCGCCGCCGCGCTTTTCGTCGCCGCCGGGTCGCCCGGCCCGTCGATCGCCGCCCTTGTCGCAAGGGTGATCTCGAAGGGTTTTCGCGACGTGTTCCCGTTCCTGCTCGCCATGTGGATCGGCGAGGGCATCTGGCTGTCGCTGGCGGTGTTCGGGCTGGCCGTGGTGGCGCAGACCTTTCATCTCGCCTTCGTCGCCGTGAAATGGGCGGGCGTCGCCTATCTCGCCTATCTGGCGTGGAAGATGTGGACCGCGCCCATCGAGGCGAAGGAAGGCGAGATGCCGCGCGAGGATTCGCCGGCAAAACTGTTCTTCGCCGGCATGGCGGTGACATTGGGCAACCCCAAGATCATGATGTTCTATCTGGCACTGCTGCCGACCATCATCGATCTTGCCTCGGTCAGCGTCGTCGGCTGGATGGAACTGACGGCGACCATGGCGGTGGTCCTGGTCGCCATCGATCTTGCCTGGGTGCTCGCCGCCGCGCAGGCCCGCAAGCTGCTCAAAAGCAGGCGGGCGATGAAGATCGCCAACCGCGTCAGCGCCGCCACCATGGCAGGCGCCGCCGCCGCGATCGCGGCCCGTTCCTGAACGGCTACATCATCTCGATGATCGGCGCGATCTCGACGGTGAAGGCCGGGTCCATCAGGATCGGGCAAGCCTTGGCCTTGGCGACGGCGTCGTCGATATCCCTGGCTTCGACGATGGTGTAGCCGGCGGTCGGATTGCTGCCGCCATTGTTCTCGACCTTGCCGCTCGCCAGCACCGTCTTCGACATGCCGACCGGATTGCCGCCGTCGACCACGGCCGGGCCGAGCTTGTCGTACCAGCCGGTCCACGCATCCATGGCCGCCTTCCGCTCAACCTCGTCGGTCGGCATCTTGCCGGAGCCATGATAGACATAGAGAAACTTCGCCATGTTCTCCTCCCTTGATCGGCGGCATCGAACCGGCATGCGGCCATGCCGCTTGGCGATATGCGGCTCAGCCGCAATCGTGTTGATATGCGGCGATGCCGCAATCCTTGATATGCGGCGATGCCGCAATCGTTGATCATCGGACCAAAACGGCGGAGAAGCAATGAGAATGCGCGATAGCTAAAATAGTGCCGCCGCCTAGCGTGCCATAGCGTGGTATTCGTCATTCGGGCGCATGTCTATCGCGGCCGCTACCCGGTTCGACATGTTGAAGAAGGCGGCGGTCGAGGCGATGTCCCAGATGTCGCGGTCGGAAAAGCCTGCCTTGCGCAAGGCGGCGCGGTCGGCCTCGATGGTCTTCGCCGGCTCCTCAGTCAGCTTGACGGCGAATTCGAGCATCGCGGTCTGCCTGGGTGAAAGGTCGGCGGCGCGGAAATTCATCACCATCATCTCGCCGAGGGAAGGGTCGCCGGAAAGCTGGCGCACCGCGGCGCCATGCGCGGCCAGGCAATAGTAGCAGTGGTTGATCGAGGAGACGACGACGGCAATCATCTCGCGCTCCAGTTTCGACAGGCCGGACTCGCCCAGCATCAGGTCGTTGTACATGTCGGTGAAGGCGCGCAGCTTCTTCTCGTCGAAGGCGTAGGCCTTGAGCACGTTGGGGACGAGGCCGAGCTTTTCCTCGCATTTGGCGAAGTAGGCTTTCGTCGCCTCGCTGAGCTCGGCCTGGGCGAGGTCGAGCGCGGTGATCTTGCCGGTGGTTTTGGCGGTCTTGCTTGCACTCATTGGGCTTCGTCCTTCTCATTCGCTGCCGATTTGCGATCAAAATTCCGAAGAATCTTTGCAAGCCGTCAAACCTTTGTCGCCAAACGGCGGTCATCTGCTACCATAATCGCAAAAGCATGTGACGGGAGGGACTTCACATCATGGCCAGCCTCAAAACCGCAAGCCAGCCGAAGAAGACGGTTCCAGCAAAGGGAGGCGCGGCGAAGGGAGGCGAAAGACCGGGTCGGCTTGCCGACTATCTTCTTGCCCGCGCGCCGGCCGAGGACGTCGCCGCGTACGAGGTTGCCGATCTCGAGCGTGCCGCCGATCTTGCCGGGCGAGCCGTCGCCAGGCACAAGAAGGGCGACTGCATCGTCGCGATCGACGTCGATTCCGGCGTGGCGCGCCAGGGCCGGCCGGTGACGGTGGTCACCGTCGTCAACGACAATATGCCGTTCCTGTTCGATTCCATCCTGGGCGAGATCACCGAGAGCGCCGGCGAGCCGCTGCTGGTCACGCATCCGGTCGTCACCGTCAGGCATGGCAAGGCTGGCGTCGAGGAAATCCTCGGCGATGGCGGTTTCGCCAAGGGCGACGGCAGCCACGACCGGCTGAGCGTCGTGCATGTCCATATCGGCCGGCTGTCCGCCGACCAGGCCGAAGCGCTGGCCGGGCGCTTGAGGAAGCTGCTGGTCCAGGTGCGCGCCGCCGTCACCGACTGGAAGCCGATGCTCGCCCGCCTCGACCAGGCGATCTCGGAATTCCGCTACGCGCCGGTGCCGCTCGACAAGGCGCACGTCACCGAGGCGATCGCCTTCCTCGAATGGCTGCGCGACGACAATTTCACCTTCCTCGGCATGCGCGAGTTCAAATACACCGGCGGCGAAAAGAGCGGCACGCTGGAGCGCGCCGACAAGCCCGGCCTCGGCATCCTGTCCGATCCCGACGTGCTGGTGCTGAGGCGCGGCACCGAAGCGGTGACGACGACGCCCGAGATCCGCGCCTTCCTGCACGGTCCGGAGCCACTGATCGTAACCAAGGCAAACGCCAAATCGTCGGTGCACCGCCGCATCTATCTCGATTACATCGGCGTCAAGACCTACACCGCCAAGGGCACGCTGCTCGGCGAATTGCGCATCGTCGGCCTGTTCACCTCGACCGCCTACACGCGCTCGGTGATGAAGATCCCCTATCTGCGCTCCAAGGCCGAAACCGTCATCACCAAGTCCGGCTTCAACCCAAGCGACCATTCCGGCAAGGCGCTGATCAACGTGCTGGAAAGCTATCCGCGCGATGAGCTGTTCCAGGTGCCGGTACCGATCCTGCGCAAGCACGCCGAGGCCATTCTCGGCCTGATCGAGCGGCCGCGCGTCAGGGCGCTGGTGCGCGCCGACCAGTTCGACCGCTTCGTCTCGATCCTGGTCTTCGTGCCGCGCGACCGCTACGACAGCGTCGCGCGCGAGAAGATCGGCACCTATCTCAAGACCGTGTTTGAGGGCCGGCTCTCGGCCTACTACCCCGCCTTCCCGGAAGGCGGGTTGGCGCGCGTCCACTTCATCATCGGCCGCTCCGGCGGCAAGACGCCGAAGGTCGAACAGGCGGCGATCGAGGCGGCGATCCGCGACATCGTGCGGACCTGGGACGATGCGCTGCGGGAGACCGCGGCCGAAACGGGCACGGACAGAGCCCTGACGGCAATCGCCGCGCGCTTTTCGGAAAGCTATCGCGACTCCTTCTCGCCGGCGGTGGCGCTGGCCGATGCCGGGCGCATCGCCAGGATCGACGCCGCCAATCCGATCGCCATCGACTACTATCGCCATGCCGACCAGAAGCCGCACCAGGCGGCCCTGAAGATCTATCATCATGGCAGCCCGGTGGCGCTGTCGCGGCGCGTGCCGGTGCTGGAGAACATCGGCTTCCGCGTCATCAGCGAGCGCACCTTCGAGGTCGGCGACGATCCGTCCGGCATGGTCTTCATCCACGACATGGAGCTGGAGAACAGCTACGGCAAGCCGATCGACCTCACGGACGGCGGGGCGCTGTTCGAGGACGCGTTCCTGTCGGTGTGGCGCGGCGATGTCGACAATGACGGTTACAACGGTCTCGCGCAGACCGCCGGCCTGTGGTCCGGCGAGGTCACCATCCTGCGCGCCTATGGCCGCTATCTGCAGCAAGCCGGCATTCCGCAAAGCCAGGACTTCATCGCCGCCGCGCTCAACCGCTATCCCGACATCGCGCGCGGCCTGCATGCGCTGTTCGTCGCCCGCCTCGGGCCGACGGCCGAAACCGAAGGCGTGGTGGCGGCCAAGCACCTCAAGGCCAAGATCAAGGACGCGCTGGAGGAGGTGCCGAACATCGATGACGACACCATCATCCGCCGCTACCTCAATCTGATCGAATCCTCGCTGCGCACCAATCATTTCGTTGCCGGAACGAAAGAGCGGGGCCAGTCGCTGGCGATCAAGCTCGATTCGCAGGCGGTCGACGGGCTGCCGGCGCCGCGGCCGTGGCGGGAGATCTTCGTCTATGGTTCCGAGGTCGAAGGCGTGCATCTGCGCTTCGGCCCGGTGGCGCGCGGCGGCCTGCGCTGGTCGGACCGCGCCCAGGACTACCGCACCGAGGTGCTCGGCCTGGTCAAGGCGCAGCAGGTGAAGAACGCCGTCATCGTGCCGGTCGGCGCCAAGGGCGGCTTCTATCCCAAGCGCCTGCCGGTCGGCGGCAGCCGCGACGCGATCTTCGAGGCCGGCACCTCGGCCTACAAGAACTATGTCTCCAGCCTGCTGTCGATCACCGACAATATCGGCATCGACGGCGTCATCCCGCCGGCCGGCGTGGTGCGGCGCGATCCTGACGATCCCTATTTCGTCGTCGCCGCCGACAAGGGCACAGCGACCTTCTCAGACACCGCCAACGCGATTTCCGAGAAGCACGGCTTCTGGCTGGACGATGCCTTCGCCAGCGGCGGCTCGGCCGGCTACGACCACAAGAAGATGGGCATCACCGCCAAGGGCGCCTGGGAAGCGGTCAAGCGGCATTTCCGCGAGATGAACCGCGACATCCAGACCTCGCCCTTCACCGTCGTCGGCGTCGGCGACATGTCGGGCGACGTGTTCGGCAACGGCATGCTGTTGTCGCCGCAGACGCGGCTGATCGCGGCCTTCGACCATCGCGACATCTTCATCGATCCCGATCCGGACGTGGCGGCGTCGATGGCCGAGCGGGAACGCATGTTCGCGCTGCCGCGCTCCTCATGGCAGGACTACGACAAGTCGAAACTGTCGGAAGGCGGCGTCATCGTCTCGCGCAACCAGAAGTCGATCACGCTGCCGCAAGCCGCCGCGGCCGCGATCGGACTCGGCAAGACCACCGCGACGCCGGTCGAGATCATGAACGCCATCCTCAAGGCGGCTGTCGACCTTCTGTGGTTCGGCGGCATCGGCACCTATCTGAGGGCATCGAACGAGACCAACGCCGATGTCGGCGACCGCGCCAACGACGCCATCCGCGTCACCGCGCTCGATGTGCGCGCCAAAGTCATCGGCGAGGGCGCCAATCTCGGCGTCACGCAGCGGGCGCGCATCGAATTCGGGCTTGCCGGCGGCCGCTGCAATTCCGACGCCATCGACAATTCGGCCGGCGTCAACTGCTCCGACGTCGAGGTCAACATCAAGATCGCGCTGGCCTCAGCCATGCGCAAGGGCGCGCTGGCCCGGCCGGCGCGCAACAAACTGCTCTCGGAGATGACCGGCGAGGTGGGCGGGCTGGTGCTGTCCAACAATTACCAGCAGACGCTGGCGCTCTCGATCGCGCGCAAGCGCGGGCTGGCCGACATCGCGCATCAGAGCCGCTTCATGACGGCGCTGGAGGCGCGCGGCCTGCTCAACCGCGCCGTCGAGACGCTGCCGTCACCGGCGGCGCTTGCCGAGCGCGAGGCGCGCGGCGAGCCGCTGACCAGGGCCGAGCTCGGCGTGCTGCTCGCCTATGCCAAGATCGTGCTGTTCTCCGACATCGTCGCCAGCGACGTGCCCGACGATCCGCATTTCGAGCGCGATCTGCTTGGCTATTTCCCGGAGCGGATGGCGAAGAAATACGCCGCCGAGATCGACGGCCACCGGCTGCGCCGCGAGATCATCGCCCGCGTGGTCGCCAACGACCTCGTCAATCGCGGCGGTCCGTCCTTCGTCAACCGGCTGCAGGAGGCCACCGGGCGCACCGCCGCCGATGTGGTGCGCACCTTCGCCGTGGTGCGCGACGGCTTCGCGCTGCCGGCGCTCTCCAAGGAAATCGACGCGCTCGACAGCCAGATCGACGGCCAGGTGCAGCTCGATCTCTACCAGGCGGTTAGCCGGCTTATCTTCATGACCAGCGGCTGGTATCTGAAGAACCATGCCGGCACGGCGCCGCTCGGCCAGCGCATCGCCGAATTGCAGGAGGCGCGCAGGGCGCTGGAGCCGAAGCTCGCCTCGCTGCTGCCGGCCTACTCGCGCGAGCGGATCGAGGAGCGGCGGCACAGCCTGTTCAAGGGCGGGGCGCCGGAACGGCTGGCCGGGCAGCTGGCGTTGGCCGATCTGGCCGAGTTGATCCCCGACATCGCGCTGACCGCGCGCACCGCCAATGCCGATATCGTCGCCGCCGCGAGAGCTTTCTTCGCCGTCAGCGACGCCTTCCGCATTCCGCGCGTCGAGGAGGCGGCGCGGGCGATCTCGCCGCCGGATTACTATGACCAGCTGGCGCTTTCGCGCGCCACCGACACGATCGGCGCGGCACGGCGCGGCATCGCAGTGGCGGCGCTAACCGCCCACGCCAAGGCGGCGGATCCGGTGGCGGCCTGGCTGGAAGCCGGTGGTGAACGCGTCGCGCGCATCCGCGAGCGGCTGCAAGCGCTGACAGAGGGCGGCGACATCACCGTGTCACGGCTGTCCGTGGCATCCGGGCTGATGAGCGACCTGACGGGGATGTAGGCATCTCCGAAACACCGGCGCCGCCCCTCATTGCCCTGCCGGGCATTTCTCCCCGTATAGTGACGGGGAGAAAGGGCTGGCCGTGGCCTCGGCGCTCCTTTTTGCAACGCTGTTGATTGGCGAAATCTGCGGCGACAGCGCCCCTCTCCCCGTCTCTATACGGGGAGAGGATGCCGGGAGGCAGGTGAGGGGCAGCACGAACATTTGCCAGTTTGCATGCTCATGAAAAACATGCAGACATGGCGCCCGACGCGGGGCGGGCCGAGGGAATCAGCATGGCGGCAATAGAGACAGTGCAGCGGGCGTCGGGGCGCGGCATCTGGGGCTGGATGTTCTTCGACTGGGCGGCGCAGCCGTTCTTCACCGTCGTCACCACCTTCATCTTCGGGCCTTACTTCGCCTCGCGCATGGTCAGCGATCCGGTGATGGGCCAGGCCGCCTGGGCCTGGGGCATCGCCGCCGCGGGACTGGTCATCGCCGTGCTGTCGCCGATACTGGGCTCGATCGCCGACCAGACCGGGCCGCGCAAGCCGTGGATCGCTTGCTTCGCCGCGATCAAGATCACCAGCCTGACGCTGCTGTGGCTCGCCGCCCCCGGCTCGAACGTCTTCCTGATCGTGGCCCTGTTCTCGCTGGCCTCGGTGGCGGCGGAGTTCTCAACTGTTTTCAATGATTCGATGATGCCGCGCCTGGTGCCGAAGAGCGAGATCGGCCGCGTCTCCAATATCGCCTGGGGGCTGGGCTATCTCGGCGGCATGATCGCGTTGATCTTCGTCATCCTGTTCATGGCCGGCAATCCCGAAACCGGCAAGACTATCATCGGCCTCGACCCGATCCTCGGGCTTGACCCGAAGCTTGGCGAGGATGCCCGCGCCACGGGGCCGATGTCGGCCGGCTGGTATTTCCTGTTCATCCTGCCGATGTTCTTCTTCACCCCCGATGCCGCCAAAGGCATCCCGATCGGACCGGCCGTGCGCCAGGGTCTGTCCGAGCTGAAGTCGACCCTGGCCGAGGCGCGCAAGCGCGTCGGCATCTTCCGCTTCCTCGTCGCCCGCATGATCTATCAGGACGGCGTCAATGCGCTGCTGACGCAGGGCGGCGTGTTCGCGGCGGCGATGTTCGGCTGGTCGATCACCGAGATCGGCATCTTCGGCATCATCCTCAATGTCGTCGCCATCTTCGGTTGCTGGATCGCCGCCCGCCTCGACACCGCGCTCGGTTCCAAAGCGGTGGTGATGATCGCGCTGGTGATGCTGACAGTGGCCACCGCCGGCATCGTCTCGACAGGCCCGGGTTTCACGCTGCTGGGCCTGATCCAGCTTTCCACCGTCGATTCCGGCGGCCTGTTCGGCACCGCGGCCGAGAAGGCCTACATCCTCTACGGGTTGTTGATCGGGCTTGCCTTCGGACCGGTGCAGGCCTCGTCGCGCTCCTACATGGCGCGCAGCGTCACCGCCGCCGAATCCGGCCGCTATTTCGGCATCTACGCCCTGTCCGGGCGGGCGACCAGCTTCCTGGCGCCGTTCCTGCTGGCGACGATCAGCTGGGCCACCGACTCGGCCCGGCTCGGCATGGCGGTCATCATCCTGTTCCTCGGCATCGGCATAGCGATCCTGATCAGGACGCCATATCCGGCGGACCAGCCTGTGGAATGAGAGACATTCGATAATTCTACTTCGCTGGCCGCCTGACGCGGTTTTCTGCGCTTCCGGTGCTCACGGACTTGAATGTCCCTCCGCTCCGGTTCTCGAAAACCACGCCATCCGACTCAGCGGAGCGAATTCTCAAACGTCTCTCAGCCGGGAGCTAGTGTCGGAAATGCCTGACGCCGGTGAACACCATGGCGATGCCGTGCGCGTCGGCGGCGGCGATCACGTCGTCGTCGCGCATCGAGCCGCCCGGCTGGATGACGGCGGTGGCGCCGGCTTCGATCGCCGACAGCAGGCCGTCGGCGAAAGGGAAGAACGCGTCTGAAGCGACCACGGAACCCTTGGTCAACGGCTCCGGGAGCCCCGCGGCTTCCGCCGCGTCGAGCGCCTTGCGGGCGGCGATGCGCGAGGAATCGACGCGGCTCATCTGGCCGGCGCCGATGCCGACCGTGGCGCCGTCCCTGACATAGACGATGGCGTTTGACTTTACATGCTTGGCGACGCGGAAGGCGAACTTCAGGTCGGCCATCTCGGCCGACGTCGGCGCCCGCCTGGTCACCACCTTCAGTTCGAGATCGTCGACCACCGCATTGTCGCGGCCCTGGACGAGCAGTCCGCCGGCGACCGATTTCGCTAAAGTGCCGGCGGCGCGCGGATCGGGCAAGCCGCCGGTGACCAGAAGGCGCAGGTTCTTCTTGGCGGCGACGATCGCGGTCGCCTGCTCGGAAGCGTCGGGCGCGATGATGACCTCGGTGAAGGTCTTGACGATCTCCTCGGCCGCTTCGGCGTCGAGGGTGCGGTTCATGGCGACGATGCCGCCGAAAGCCGAGACCGGATCGCAGGCGAGCGCCTTGGCGTAGGCCGCCTTCAGCGAGGTCCCTTCGGCGACGCCGCAGGGATTGGCGTGCTTGATGATGGCGACGGCCGCGGCGCGGGCCGGATCGAACTCGCCGACCAGCTCGAAGGCGGCGTCGGTGTCGTTGATGTTGTTGTAGGAGAGCTGCTTGCCCTGCAGCTGGCGCGCCGTGGCGACACCTGGCCGCTTGTCGCCGTTGGGGTAGAAGCCGGCGCTCTGGTGCGGGTTCTCGCCGTAGCGCATCACCTGATCGAGATGGCCGCCGAAGGCGCGCCAGGTCGGATGCTCGATGTCCAGCGCTTCGGCGAACCAGCCGGAGATCGCCGCGTCGTAGCTGGCGGTGCGGGCGAAGGCCTTGGCCGCCAGCTTCTTGCGGAAATCCAGCGACAGCGAGCCGATGTTCATCTCCAGCGCGTTGAGCACCGCGGCATAGTCCTCGGGATCGGTGACGATGGCGACATAGGCGTGGTTCTTGGCCGAGGCGCGGATCATCGCCGGTCCGCCGATGTCGATGTTCTCGACGATCGAGGCGTAGCCGGCGCCGGAGCGGCGCACCTCCTCGAACGGATAGAGGTTGCAGACGACGAGGTCGATCGGCTCGATGTGATGGTCGTGCATCGCCTTGGCATGCTCGGGATCGTCGCGCACGCCGAGCAGCGCGCCATGCACCGAGGGGTGCAGCGTCTTGACGCGGCCGTCCATGATCTCGGGAAAGCCCGTCAGTTCGGAGACGTCGCGCACCGCCATGCCGGCATCGGCGATCGCTTTCGCGGTGCCTCCGGTCGAGACCAGTTCGACGCCGCCGGCGGCGAGCGCCCTGGCGAAGTCGATCAGGCCGGTCTTGTCGAAGACGGACAGCAGCGCGCGGCGCACGGGAACCAGGTCGGGCGCGGGAATGTTCTTGGCGGCGACGGCCATGGGCTGGCGGCCTTTCAAGGCTGGATTGGAAGCAGCCCGCGCCGTAGCATATGAGGTCAGGAAATCAAGCACCGTGCGGTTGGCATCGCACGCCGTTGCGCGCCGTCAGCTGTTTTCCGGGTAGCCGGCGATGGTCGTGCGCGTCAGCTGCCAGTGGACCTCCGATAGCTCGGAGGCCTTGAAGGCAACCACGATCTGGCGGCTGCGGCGCGGGCCGCCGAGCCCGGCGAAATAGATCGATTCCTCCACCTCGGGCACCACCTCGGTGCAGGTGAACACCCAGGTGTCGCCCTGGTCGGCGGCGAGCACCAGCCGGTCATGCTCGTCCTGCAGCAGGTTGATGTCGGGGTGGACGTGGAAGCGGACGGTGACGAAGTCGCGGCCATTGTTGCGGATCGCGGCTCCCCCGGGGCGCAGGAAGCGGTCCCGGCCCGCCAGCACATTGCCATTGGTCGACAGCTTCAGTTCGCGCTCGTGCAGAAAGCCGAAGCGCTGGGCATAGCCATCGTGACGGGCAAGGAAACCCTGGCTGCCCTTCTGATCGGTGCGCTTGCAGGGCACATGCTGCGGGCCGCCGATCAAGGGCGAGCCGAGCAGGTCGTTGACGCGCAGCGAGTGGCTGAAGCGCGCCGAGGACGTGTCGTTGATGGTGGCGGTCGAATGCGCCGCGGTGGCGCGGGCCAGCGGCCGGAACTCGGCGGCGCCATAGGTGTCGATGCCGGCATTGACGATGTAGTGCTGGCGGCCGGAGGACATTTCGAAGGCGAGGCAGCCGGCATGCGCGGCGTTTGAGACGTCGACCGGCGGCGGCAGGCCGGTATCGGCTATGACGGTGACGCCGCCCATCGACAGCCGTTCATAGCCGGAATGCGGCGCGTGCAGCAGCGGTGCGCCGACGGTGTCGTCGTGGCGCAGGATGGTGGCGATGCGGTCATGAATGGTCGCGCCCATGCCGTTGAAGCGGGCGAGGCTGCCGTCCTGATGGCGAAAGAAGCGCAATGCCGGCAGCATGCGGTCGATGGCGCCCATCAAGGCCGGCGGCGGCGTCTCGGCCTGGTTGGCATAGGTCTGGCGCAGCGGCAAAAGGTCAGCAAGAAGCTCGAGCACCGTCATCGGGTTGCGCGAGATATGGCCGCCGTCGGGAAGGATCTGGCGGTCGAGCTCCTCGGCGAGGTTGCGGGTGGCGCCGCGCAACGCCGATGCCGGCGCCGGCAGCGACAGAGCGGCGAAGGCGAGCGCGATACGGGCGCGCAGCCTGTCCTTGCCTTCGGGCATCGCCCGCGCCATCGAGCGGAGATAGCGGATCTGCACGGCCAGCGATTTGAGGAAGGCGCGGTAAAAGGGGAATTCGGCGCCCTGCAGCACGACGGAGGAATGCTGCAGCCAGGCAATCACCCGCTTTGCGGTGGTGCCGGGCTCCCAGGCGATGCCGGAAATCTGGTTGCCGTGGATGGCGATCCAGTCGGAGACAAGGGCGCGGGCATTGGCGGCGGCAAGCTCGGTGCCGGCCGCGCGCATATGGCGCAGCCAGCGAAAGCCGTGCAACGTCTTTTGCCAGCCGCGATTGGGCACCTCGATCTGGAAGGGGGACTTGCCGCCGGTCTCGACGAGATGCCCGGACAGCGGATAGCGGCCATAGTAGATCTCAAGCGCGATCTGCGGATCGGCGAGTCTCAGGTCCGGCGGCGCGATCAGGACGCGTTCGGGCGTGCGGCCGGAATAGCGCCAGCGGTAGACTGGACCGGCGCGCAAACGCCGGCGCGTCTTGCGCCAGAACTCCTTCGCGACGAGCGTCCATAGACGCGTCGTGTTTCCGGCAACAAGTGCCAAAGCCCCTCCTGATGTCCCTGCCCAAGCACAAGCTTATATGATTCAAGAACTTATGCGAAGGCGCATTTCGCGGAAGTGAGGCCGTGCACGCAATCCGGACACGGCCCTCCCTGAAAAAGTCGGTTCATCTCGCCGATTGACGCGTCGTTTCTCGGCGCTCACTTCCGCCTGTGGCGGCCGCGGAACTCGCTTGGGGAGCAATTTTCGCGATCCCGGAACAGCCGGGAAAAATAAAACGCGTCGTGGAAACCAACCGCGGCTGCGATTGATTCGATGGGTGAATCCGAGGCGGCCAGCATTTGCTTGGCAAGATCGAGCCGGATGCGCAGTTGAAATGCCTTGGGCGACATGCCGGTGAGCCGCGCGGCCTTGCGGCGCAGCGTCGCCGGCGAGACGCCGAATTCCGCGGCGAAGGCGTCGAGGTCGATTTGCCCGACCGCGCGATTGCGCAATTCGTCGATCACATGCTGGAAGTCGGCCGCGCCCTGGCGATCTGGCTCCCGGCCGCTCCAGCCCGCCGCTTGCCGGGCGGCCCGCACGACGATCTGGTGCATGGTCGCGGCGGCTTCCGACCGGCTGAGCACGCTATCCTGCGACAGTTCGGCATGCAGCCTGTCAAACAGGCGCTGCATCTCGCCAAGATCCCGCAAGGGGACCACCGGCGCCGCGTCGATCATCAGCCGCTGCCGCGTGAAATCGCGCGTCAGGGCGCCTTCGAAGAGCGCCCAGCGCTCAAGCCATCCCGATCCGTCCGGCCCATAGGAGTGCGTCCTGCCTGGGAACAGCCAGAACAGGGACGGCGCCTCGATCGCCTGCTTGCCGCCGGCCCTGGTTTCAAGCCAGCCGCGCCCTTCCTCCACAAGCACCAGGGCAAAATGGGGCAGGCTGCGCTTGGTGATTGCCTGCGTGACGCGATGGCGGCCGACCCCGGTCACCGACAGGCCGCCCGCGGCCGCCGGCGGCGATCTGTACAGCGCAAAATGTCGATCGAGCATGAGCGAAAAGTCCAGCTCTGCTGTTCCGTCCATGGCCGCAATGCCACGTTCAAGGCACATACACGGGAGCTGATAACCGTCGAGGATGATTGAAATGTCAAGATCGGCCGACATCGTCCCTCCGGTCGCGCTGACGGCCAATGGCAAGGCGCTGTCGACGGCTCCGAACCGGTTGGGGTATCTGATGCCCACCGATGCTTGCGCCGGGATCGAGGCCATCCGCGAACTCTTCGGCAGGCAAGGTTATGTCTGGCTGAAGGGCTTGCTGCCGCGCGGCGATGTGATCGATTTCCGCGGCTGGGTGCTGTCGCATCTGGCCGAGAGCGGTCTGCTGATGCCCGGGCACGACCCTTCGCTCGGCATCGCGGCCGTCGGCGCGTTCGACCGCCAGCTCGCCGATCGCCGTCTGTACCGCCTATGAGGGGTTTTGCGCGCAGCCGCTGATGGCGCGCCTCATGGATGCGTTCGTGGGTGGGGTGTCCTATCTCCACAAGCGCAAGATCATGCGCTTCACCCAGCCCGGCACGTCCGTCGCCACGCCGGCGCATTACGACCTCGTCTATCTGCGTGGCGGCAGCAGCCGCGTGGTCACCGCCTGGATCCCGATTGGCGACATCCCGGTCGACATGGGCGGGCTCGTCTATCTCGAAGGCTCGCACGTCGTCGGCGCCGCCATGGAGGCGCAGTTCATGAAGGACAATGCCGGGCTCAGCGCCGAGGAGCGCATCAGCGCCTACAATCGCAATATGGGCGAGGGCGGCTGGGTGTCGAAGGACCTGCCCGATATGGCGGAACGGTTCGATACGCGCTGGCTGATGGCGGACTACGAGGCGGGTGATGTCGTTCTTCACTCGCCCTACATGATCCATGCCTCGACGACCAACCAAAGCCTGACCGGGCGGATCCGGCTCTCCACCGATATCCGCTATCAGAACGTCGATGACGAGATCGATGCCCGGTGGGGCAAGCATTGGTCGCTAGACGACATGCTCTAAAGGCGGACCGATATTCAGGTGAGGCCAGCCTGCAAATGGCGGCTTCCTGCCGGTGCTCGCTTACTTCAAGCACGCTCCGCTCCGGTTCTCGGAAGCCACCATTTTCGTCCCCGCCCTGACCTGAATCTCAGCCCGCCTTTGGCGCTAGGCCACTCGCCGCATACGGGCGGCGAAGAAGCCGTCCAAACCGGACAGTCCGGGCGATTCGTGCGGTAGATCGGCTGGTGTGGTGCGCAGCGTGCCGTGCGGCGTCAGGAACGGATCGATGCCGGCGATCTCGCCGGGGTGGATGGGATCGTCGGCGACATCGGCGGTATCGGCGAGGAAAGCGCGGTAAAGCTCCTCGCCTTCGAGCGGGTCGAGCGAACAGTTGGAGAAGACGATGCGCCCGCCGGGCCTGACCAGGCCGACGGCGCGGTCGAGCAGCTTGCGCTGCAGCGCGGCGAGCTTTTCGACATCGGCCATGGTCTTGGTCCACGGCACGTCGGGATGCCGCCTGACCGTGCCGGTCGAGGAGCAGGGCGCGTCGAGAAGAACGGCGTCGAACGGCTCCGCCGGCCGGTAGTCGAGCAGGTCCGTCTGCACGAGCTCAGCGGCCAGGCCGAGGCGTTCGAGATTTTGCGCCAGCCGCGTCAGCCGGTTCTTCGAGGTGTCGACGGCGGTCACGCGCGCGCCGGCAAGGATGAGCTGCGCCGTCTTGCCGCCGGGGGCAGCGCAGAGGTCGGCGACGCGCAGGCCATTGATGTCGCCGAACAGGCGGGCGGGAAGGCCGGCGGCGGCGTCCTGCACCCACCAGGCGCCATCGGCGAAGCCGGGCAGTTCGGGGACGGAGGCACTGAGCCTTTCCACCCGCACCGTGCCGGTCGGCAGGACGATGCCGCCGAGCCGCTCGGCCCAGACCACCGGATCGGACTTGACCGAGAAATCGACCGGCGCCTCGTGGCGATGCGCGGCAAGGATTGCCATCGCTTTGTCCGCGCCGTAGGCGGCCCTCAGCCGGCCGGAAAACCAGGTCGGCGCCTCCTCGATGGCGGCCAGCGCGGGAGCGAGTTCGGCGTCCTTGGCCCGCGCCAGAGTGCGCAGCACGCCGTTGACGAGGCCGGAAAAGCGTAGCGTGCGCGGATCGGACTTGGCATGGGTGACGGCAAGGTCGACGGCGGCGCTGTCGGGAATGTCGAGGAACAGGATCTGCGCCGCCGCCACATGCAATATGTGCGACAGCGCGGTGGCGTTCTGCGGCAGCGGCTTTTCCAGCCGGCGGGAAAGCAGCCCGGCGATCGTCATCCGGTGGCGCAGCGCGGTGACCAGTATGGCGCGCACCAGCGCGCGGTCGCGCATGTCGAGCGCCCGATATTGCGGGTGGCCGTTCTCGTGGTCGGTCAGCCCGTCGAGCGGCGTGCGCGCGTCGATGACAGCGGCAAGCAAGCGCGCCGCCGCCTTGCGCGCGGCGAGGCCCGCGACTGCCTCGGTCCTGTCGTCACGATCGCCTGGGGTGCGCTGCCGGCGTTTGGCGCCGCTCACGACCACGGACCCTTGGGCCCGGTCGGGTTGCGGCCCCAAGGATTGGGCCTAGGCCTGGCGGGTTGCGCCGGCTGCTCCGGCCGCGCGGCCTGGTCCCATGGACCTGGCGTCCGCTCGTCATCCGCCGGATCGGATGTCGGCGCCTGCCGTGGCGCCTGCGCTGGGCGGCCGCCCATCTCGCGCGCCATCTCCTGCAGGGCGGCGATGCGGTTGTCGGTGTTGGGATGGGTGGAGAACAGACTGTCCATGCGCTCGCCGTGCAGGGGATTGATGATGAAGAGGTGCGCCGTCGCCGGATTGCGCTCGGCATCCGGGTTGCGGATGCGTTCGGCGCCGCGGGCGATCTTGTCAAGGGCAGATGCCAGCCAGAGCGGATTTCCGCAGATTTCGGCACCGCGCCGGTCGGCCTCGTATTCGCGGGTGCGGCTCACCGCCATCTGCACGATCATGGCGGCGAAGGGCGCAACCAGCATCGCCACCAGCACGCCGACGAAGCCGAACGGGTTGTTGTTGTCGCGGTTGCCGCCGAAGAAGAAAGCGAAGTTGCCGAGCATCGAGATGGCGCCGGCCAGCGTCGCGACGATGGTCATGGTCAACGTGTCGCGGTGCTGGACATGGGCGAGCTCGTGCGCCATCACCGCCGCCACTTCCTCATGCGAGAGCTGTTCCAGAAGCCCGGTGGAGGCGGCCACCGCGGCATTCTCGGGATTGCGGCCGGTGGCGAAGGCGTTCGGCTGCGGATTGTCGATCAGATAGGTCTTCGGCATCGGCAGGCCGGCCTGCTTGGCCAACGCCTCGACGATGGCGTAGAACTCGGGCGCGTTCTTCGCATCGACCTCGACGGCGCGATTCATCGACAGCACCATCTTGTCGGCGTTCCAGTAGCTGAACAGATTCATGCCGGCGGCGATCAGCAGCGCGATCACCATGCCGCCGGAGCCGCCGATCAGGAAGCCGACGCCCATGAACAGCGCCGTCATCGCGGCAAGAAGCATGGCGGTGCGAAGGGTGTTCATCGTCTAGATCCGTCCGTGATGGCGAAAGGGGTCGATCCTTGCGAGTTCATGGCTATATGATGGGAGACACCTGCCCCTGTTTCAATGCGCCGGGACTATCGCATGACCGACCAGACCAGCAAAGTCGATGCCGCGGCGGCGAGCGACGCGCCACAAAAGACCCTGACGCCGGCGGCCAGCCGCGCGCTGGCGGAGGCTGAGGCGAGGCGCCGGAAATATCGCGAAAAGGAAGCCGCGATGCCCAAGGAAATCGGCGGCCGCGGCGGCAAGGAACCCGGCCGCTACGGCGACTGGGAGGTGAAGGGTCTCACCAGCGATTTCTGAGAGAATATCCAGGTGAGGCCGGCCTGACCTGAATCTCACGCATCCTAGGCTGCATCGCGCTGTGGTTCGAGGACGATCCAGCCGTCGTCGGTCGCGACGCCGAGCGCGTCATAGGAGGCGATGCTGACGTGCGGCGTCGCGAGCGGGTGCGTGTGCGTGGCGCTGATCACCATCACCGTGGCACCCGCCGCTTCCGCCGCCGCGATGCCGGCCGGCGCGTCTTCGAAGATCAGGCAGTCGCGCGCATCGACGCCGAGCTTTTCGGCCGCCAGCCGGAAGCAATCGGGCGCCGGCTTGCCGCGTGTCACATCCTCCGCCGCGACGATCACGGCGGGAACCGGAATGCCGGCCGCCTCCATGCGCAGCAGCGCCAGTTCGCGCGGCGCCGAGGTGGCGATCGCCCAGCGCTCCGGCGGCAGCGAGCTCAGAAACGCCACCGCGCCGGCGATCGGCACGATGCCTTCGAGATCGGCCGCTTCGGCTTTCAGCAACGTGTCGGCCTCGAGCACCGGATCGATGCCCGGAAGCATCAGTCCGGCGATGGTCTCGACGGCCCGCTTGCCGTGGATCGTCGGCAGGAAGGCCGCCACGTCGAGGCCCTGGTGCTGAGCCCAGTCAGTCCACACCCTTTCGGCCGCGGCAATGGAATTGATCACCGTGCCGTCCATATCGAACAGGAAGGCCGCGAATTTTCTGCCTGCAAACATCTAAAATCCTGGAGGTCGTTTTCGGGAGGGACTAAGCTGCGATCGACCGTAGCCTCATGGCCGGCCCGTGGAAAGGCGCAAGGCTGCCTTTTGACACGCCGGAGCGGTGCGAACCGCTCCAATATCTGTTTTGCGCAATTCCGTACGGAAGACCACTACGCACTGTTCCTGAAAGCGTTCCAAGCGGAACCATGGCAGGCCTGCCGCGTTTGAAAAGACTGTCTTCCAGAATGACCGCAGGGGGTAATCGTGATGCTGATACGGCTCGGCTACGAAATCGCCATTGAATGCACCGGAGCCACGCCGATCATCTCACTGCTCGACATCCACAGCGAGCGCCAGCCCGACATCAAGCGGCAGACGCGCGTGCTGACATCTCCTTCGGTGCCGACCAGGGTCTACCACGACCGCCACGGCAACAGCTGCCGTCGCTTCACCGCGCCCGCCGGGGGCTTTCGCATCCTCTACGACGCGGTCGTCGAGGACAGCGGCGAGCCGGACGAGGTCAACACGCTGGCCGGGGAAACGCCGGTGGCGGAACTGCCCGACGACGCGCTGGTCTATCTGCTCGGCAGCCGCTACTGCGAGACCGATCATCTCAGCGATCTCGCCTGGCAGCTGTTCGGGAACCTGCCGCCGGGCTGGGCACGGGCGCAGGCGATCGTCGATTATGTCCACAGCCGGCTGTCGTTCGGCTACGGCTATGCGCGCGCCACCCGCACGGCGGCGCAGGCGCATGAGGAGCGTGTCGGCGTCTGCCGCGACTTCGCGCATCTGGCGATCACGCTCTGCCGCGCCATGAACATCCCGGCCCGCTATGTGAACGGCTATCTCGGCGACATCGGCGTGCCTGTCGACCCGGCGCCGATGGATTTCTCGGCCTGGATCGAAGTCTTCCTCGACGGCAAATGGTACGCGTTCGATCCCCGCCACAACATTCCGAGGATCGGTCGCATCGTCATCGCGCGCGGCCGCGACGCCACCGACGTGCCGCTGCTGCACAGTTTCGGCCCGCACCGGCTCACCCTGTTCAAGGTCTGGACCTATGAGCAGGAACGCAATCTGTTCAGTCCGCCCCATCACGGTCTCGACAGGACGGCCAGCGCGCGCATGCTGGCGTAGAGCAATTCCAGGAAAAGGGTGACACGGTTTCCGTCAGGAATTGCGTCAAAACAAGAGGCAGGTGGTCAGCGTTTTCATGAAACGATGAACAACCCTGGTCGCCCGCCGCGACTGCCTGATCGCCCAAACGCCATGATCCGCTTCGGCACAGCGCGCCTGTGCCGGACTGGGACCGCGTTCCGCGGCTCGGCGGCGCCAAGGCCGATCATGGTAAGCGCTTCCTAAACGACGGCGCGCCTGCGGTTTTTTGTTTACCGGCCGTTCACCTTGTGCCGCTTAGAACACAAGCAAAAACAAGAGCTTGACCAGAGGACGCCGGATTCCATCCGGCGTGACGGCCCAACCGGCCGGAATCCTGCACCGCATCCGTCAGACGGCTTCGAGGCCGATAGCGAATGGAGGCGGAAGATGCGGCGTTTTGTAGGTCTTGTTCAGGGCGGCTTTGCCAGGGATCGCGGCGGAAACTTCGCCATCCTGTTCGGCTTTGCCGCGTCGGTGCTGGCGCTCGGCGTCGGCTTCGGCGTCAACATCACCCAGCTCTATAATGCCCAATCGAGCCTGCAGGGCGTGGTCGACGCAGCGGTCACCTCGACGGCGCGGGATCTGACCACCGGCGTCATCAAGGAAGCCGATGCGAACAAGTCGGTGCAGGCGTTTCTCGACGCAAACAGCGCGGCCGGCATCCTGGAGGCCGATCAGATCGTTCTCGACAGGCTGACGGTCGACAAGACCGCAAAGACCGTCCGGGCGGACGCGCATGTCGATGTCGCCTTCTACTTCCCGCTGTTCAGCATGGGCGACACCAAGCGCGTCGCGGCCTCCACCACGGCGCTCTATTCCGACAAGACGATCGAGGTGGCGATGATGCTCGACGTCACCGGTTCGATGGCTCCCGACAAGCGCGCCAAGACCAACAAGATCGGCGACCTGCAGGCCGCCGCTTCGAACGCCGTCAGCGATCTGCTCGGCCAGAACCGCGACCCCAGCAACCCGCGTGTGCGCGTATCAATCGTCCCCTATGCCGAGGCCGTCAACACAGGCGGCCTGGCCGGCACCGTGTTCGTCGAGACGACGAATGGCCCGAAGGTTCCGCCGCCGATCGATGCGCCTGTCTCGGCTTCGGCGACGTCGGCGCCGGACAAATGCGCGACCGAGCGCAAGGACAAGGACGGCTATGCAGACTATTCCTCCGACGGACCCTACACGCTGCGTCTCGACAACAAGGGCAAGACTTACCAGGCCAAGGTCAACCGCGACTACCGCATGAAAGTATGCCCTTCGGCGGCCCTCGTTCCGTTGACGGCCGATGAAGCAAAGCTGCTCACCGCCATCGATCATTTCAGCGCCGCGGGCGTCACGTCCGGCGGGATCGCCGCGCAGTGGGGCTACTACATGCTCTCCCCGGCGTGGCGCTCCGCCATCGCCGATGCCGGCCTCGGCGCCGGTCCCGCCAATTTCGACAGCAGGAAGGTGGCCAAGATCGCCATCCTGATGACGGACGGCCAGTTCAACACCGCCTTCGCCGGAGCACGCGGCGCGCCGAAATCACAGGACGCCGGCCAGATGTCGCGCGGCAACGCCGAAAGCATCTGCTCCAACATGAAGCGCGACGGCATCGAGATCTTCACCATCGGCTTCGATCTCAACGATCCGTCGATGACAACGACGGAGCGCAACCAGGCAAAGACCTTGCTCAAGGATTGCGCCACGGCGGATACGTCGTCGCTCAAGCACTATTATGAGGCGGCGAACGGTCCGGAACTGGCCGAAGCCTTCGGCAAGATCACCAAGAATATCGAGAAGCTCACGATCAATCGCTGAGGCGTTCCCCGGCGAGCCTGCGCAACTCCCACAAACGGAAAAGGCCGCCGCTTCTTGACGAAGCCGGCGGCCTTCCGTGTTTCCGTCCATGGCGCGGTCTCTGGCGGTGATGCCATCGCATCACCTGCCGCGCTTCTCGCGCCTTAACGGGAAGACTGCTTCCCGAAAGTGCAATCCGCTGAGGCCACGTTCTGGAAAACGAAATCACTCGACATCGGATCACCTCCTTTCGATCTGTTGAACACACCTTCATGATGGGGTGCGTTGCAGCAAAAGACAAGGGGCAGACGAAAACGGTGCGCGGCGCCTTGGTCAGACGAAGCGCATCGGCGCGCCGATCTCGACCCGCGCCGGCCGGTCGACAGTGCAGTAGACGCCGAGATTGTGGGCGTTGTGGCGCACCAGATTGCGCAGGATGCCGGGATCGCTGTCGAAACCGTCCTGGGCGATGATTGTGAAGCCGCAGCGCCGGCACGGCTCCGAGACCGTCAGCAGCAGGTCGCCGACGGCCAGCTTGCGGCCGATCCATTCGGTTTCGGGAAACGAGCCCTCGACCGGTTCCATGTCGACGACGATGTTCGGGCGGAAGCGGCGTGGGTCGGCCGCCCCTTCCGGATGCAGCGCCTTCAGCCGCGCCAGCGAGGCGGTGGTCAGCAGATGGATCGGCGCCTTGGCATAGCGCGCCTCGGTCAGCGGGCCGGCATAGGAGGGCGCGGCGTTATCCTGGTCGAACGGCCGGATCGAGGCTTCGAAGCCGAGGAAGGCGGACACGGCGCGATCGCTTTCGGCCCCGGGCGCCGCCAGCCAGCCGCCGCCGGGGACGGCGACTTCCAGCTCGCGGGCCTTCGACAGCCGGGTGCGGATCAACGGCACCTTGTGCCATTTCGCCTCCCGGTCCGGCCGTGCGATCTCACCATTTGTCGCATCGACGAGGCCGAACAGGCGGTCGCCGGCGACGGTGCGGCTCCCGACCTCGATCGCGTCCTGGCGCTCACCGGCGAGCGAGCTTGCCGGATAGCGCCAGAGCTGGCTGACCGTGCCCAGGGCCGCGGCGTCGGCCATCAGCTCTTCTTGTTTTGCCGGTTGGCCACGAGGTCGTCGACGACGGCCGGATCGGCCAGCGTCGAGGTGTCGCCAAGCGCGCCGAAATCGTCCTCGGCGATCTTGCGCAGGATGCGGCGCATGATCTTGCCCGAGCGGGTCTTCGGCAGGCCCGGCGCGAACTGGAGCTTGTCGGGCGTGGCGATGGCGCCGATCTCCTTGCGGACATGGTCGACCAATTCCTTGCGCAGGCCGTCGCTCGGCGTCTCGCCGGCCATCAGCGTGACATAGCAGTAGATGCCCTGGCCCTTGATGTCGTGCGGATAGCCGACGACCGCGGCCTCGGAGACCTTGTCGTGGCTGACCAGCGCCGATTCGACCTCGGCGGTGCCCATGCGGTGGCCGGAGACGTTGAGCACGTCGTCGACGCGACCGGTGATCCAGTAATAGCCGTCGGCGTCGCGGCGGCAGCCGTCGCCGGTGAAGTACTTGCCCTTGTAGGTCGAGAAATAGGTCTGCACGAAACGGTCGTGGTCGCCATAGACGGTGCGCATCTGGCCGGGCCAGGAATCGGTGATACAGAGATTGCCGTCGGCGGCGCCCTCGAGCACCTTGCCGTCGCCGTCGACCAGTTGCGGCTGGACGCCGAAGAAGGGCCGCGTCGCCGAGCCGGCCTTGAGGTTGGTCGCGCCGGGCAGCGGCGTGATCAGGATGCCGCCGGTCTCGGTCTGCCACCAGGTGTCGACGATCGGCACCTTGCCGTTGCCGACGACGTTGAAATACCACTCCCAGGCTTCCGGATTGATCGGCTCGCCGACCGAGCCCAGCACGCGCAGCGACTTGCGCGAGGTCTTCGTCACATGGCTGTCGCCGGCGCCCATCAGCGCGCGCAGCGCCGTCGGCGCGGTGTAGAAGATGTTGACCTTGTGCTTGTCGATGACTTCCCAGAAGCGCGACTGCGAGGGGTAGTTCGGCACGCCCTCGAACATCAGCGTGGTGGCGCCGTTGGCGAGAGGGCCGTAGACGATGTAGCTGTGGCCGGTGACCCAGCCGACATCGGCGGTGCACCAGTAGATGTCGCCGTCGTGGTAGTCGAAGACATATTGGTGCGTCATCGAGGCGTAGACGAGATAGCCGGCGGTGGTGTGCAACACGCCCTTCGGCTTACCGGTCGAGCCGGAGGTGTAGAGGATGAACAGCGGATCCTCGGCCTTCATCCTCTCCGGCTTGCAGTCGGCCTTAACGGTGGCGGCTTCCTCGTGGTACCAGACGTCGCGCCCCGGCGCCCAGCCGACCTTGCCGCCGGTGCGGCGCACCACCACCACTTTGTCGACCGCGGTGCCGGCCCTGGCGGCGATCTCGATCGCCTTGTCGGTGTTTTCCTTCAACGGCACATGCTTGCCGCCGCGCAGGCCCTCGTCAGCGGTGATGACGATGGTCGACTTGCAGTCGTCGATGCGGCCGGCCAGCGCGTCCGGCGAGAAGCCGCCGAAGACGACCGAATGGATGGCGCCGATCCGCGTGCAGGCCAGCATCGCATAGGCTGCTTCCGGGATCATCGGCATGTAGATGGTGACGCGGTCGCCCTTCTTGACGCCGTGCTTCTTCAGCACATTGGCGAAGCGGCAGACATGCGCGTAGAGCTCGTTGTAGGTGACCTTCCTGTCGTCATAGGGATTGTCGCCTTCCCAGATGATGGCGGTCTGGTCGCCGCGCTTCTTCAGGTGGCGGTCGATGCAGTTCCAGGACACGTTGGTCTCGCCGTCCTCGAACCATTTGATCGAGACCTTGCCGTCGAACGAGGTGTTCTTGACCTTGCTGAAAGGCTTGAACCAGTCGATGCGCTTGCCGTGCTTGCCCCAGAACTTGTCCGGGCTCTTGATGCTGTCGGCGTACCATTTGAGATAGGTATCGTTGTCGATCAGCGCGTTCTTCTTCCACGCCGGCTGCACCCGATGGACGTGAACCTCGGACATTCTTCGCTTTCCTCCCGGACTGTTCCGCTGGCTTGAAGCGCCGGCGGCGACGCGGCGACGCGGCCGCGAATTCGGGCGCATTATTAACAGTTCCGCGCCGACGGCAATATTAGACGTTGGATTCGCGCGGCGGGATGACGCAGGGGCATCGCAACACCCTGTCAGCACTCTCCGCCCATCGCTGCTAACTGCATGTTTTGGCGAAGGAAAAGGCCGATACGATCAGAAAAAATCAATAGACAGTTAAGCAACTGAGCGCAGAATCCGACATTGGGAGGAAAGGAGATCGTCGCAGGGGGCTGCAATGTATGATCATTCCGAAATCGATCTGATGCTCAAGGGGTATGGGCTGACCACGGCCAAGATTCTCTATCATTTCCCGGACCATCCGCATCTCTTGCAGAGCTACATCTGGCAGGACTACGACATCGCGCCGAAGTTTCCGGTGCTGATCCGCTTCATCGAGTTCTGGAAGGCCAAGCTCGACGGGCCGCTGCATTCGGTGACCTACACGCACCAGACGCTGATCGCGCCGAACGAGTGGCGCAAGGTGGATGGAGAGTTCGTGCTGCATTGAGGCTAATCTCCCCCCTTGAGGGGGAGATGGCCGCAAAGCGGCCAGAGGCGGTCGTCTCACATAGAGCGCGACGCCCTTGCGGAACCGTGAAGATCAAGTCGGCGCTTCACGCGCGGCGACCCCTCTGTCGCCTTTGGCGACATCTCCCCCTTGAGGGGGGAGATTAGGCGGCGCCAGCCCTCACATCGTCGGCGGATTGAGCCGGGCGAAACCTTCCTGGCGGCGATAAGGGAAATACGGGTAGGGCGCGGTGACTTCGCTTGCCGTGTCGAGCTTCTTCATCTGCTCCGGCGTCAACGCCCAGCCGACGGCGCCGAGGTTCTGGCGCAACTGCTCTTCGTTGCGGGCGCCGATGATGACGGAGGAGACGGTCGGCCGTTGCAGGAGCCAGTTGATGGCGATCTGCGGCACGGTCTTGCCGGTTTCCTCTGCCACGGCGTCGAGCGCCTCGACGACCTTGAACAGGTGCTGGTCCTCGACCGGCGGGCCGAAGCTTGCCGTGTCGTGCAGCCGGCTCATTTCCGGCAACGGCTGCCCGCGGCGGATCTTGCCGGTCAGCCGGCCCCAGCCGAGCGGGCTCCACACCAGCGCGCCGACGCCCTGGTCGAGGCCGAGCGGCATCAACTCCCATTCATAGTCGCGGCCGAGAAGCGAATAGTAGACCTGATGCGCGGCGTAGCGCGGATAGCCGTGCTGCTTCGCCAGACCGAGCGACTTCATCACCTGCCAACCGGAAAAATTGGAGACGCCGACATAGCGCAGCTTGCCGGCGCGCACGAGGTCGTCCAGCGTCGACAGCACCTCCTCGATCGGCGTGCCGGCATCGAAGGCGTGCAATTGCAAGAGGTCGATATAGTCGGTGCCGAGACGCCTGAGCGCGTCCTCCACCGCCTTGATCAGACGCGAGCGCGAGGAGCCGTAGTCGGCTGGCCCGTCGCCCATCGGCAGCGATGTCTTGGTCGAGATCAGCACGGCGTCGCGGCGGCCCTTGATCGCCGCGCCCAGCACCTCCTCCGAAGCGCCGTTCGAATAGACATCGGCGGTGTCGAAGAGGTTGACGCCGGCCTCGAGGCAGATGTCGAGCAGCCGGCGCGCCTCTTGCGCATCGCTGTTGCCCCAGGCGCCGAACAGCGGGCCGGAGCCGCCAAAGGTGCCGGCCCCGAACGAGAGCGCCGGAACCTTCAGGCCCGAGGCGCCAAGACGTCGATAGTCCATTTTTTGCTCCTGTGGTGTCGAAGGGGTTTGTCGGGTTGTTACGAGCGGGCGGATGCCGGCTCGCCTAATATCGTGGTGCGATCGAGGCGCAGCGCCAGTGCCGTGACGCCGAGTGCCGAAAGCGGCAGCAGGGCGGCAACCCAGGTCACTGCGCCGAGGCCCGGACCATGGGAGATGACCGCGCCGCCCAGCCAGGCGCCGGCCGCATTGCCGAGGTTGAAGGCGGCGATGTTGAAGGAGGAGGCGAGGCTCTGCCCGGCGCCTTCGGCCTTTTCCAGCACCCACATCTGCAGCGGCGCCACGGTGGCGAAGGCAGCGGCGCCGAGCAGGCCGACAAAGATGACCGCAAGCACCTGGCTCTGCAGGGCGAAGGTCATCAGGCCAAGTACCAGCGCCAGCACGATCAAGCTGCCGAGCACGGACGGCACCAGCCAGCGGTCGGCGGCCTTGCCGCCGACCAGGTTGCCGGCGATGAGGCCGCCGCCGAAGACCAGCAGGATCGGCGACACCGCCGCTTCCGGAAAGCCGCTGATTTCGGTCAGCATCGGAGCGATGTAGGTGAAGACGGCAAAGACGCCGGCATAGCCAAGCACGGTGGTGGCGAAGCCGAGCAGGACGGGTGCGCGGCCGAGCACCGCGAGATCGGCGCGCAGATTGCTCTTCTGGGGCTCTGGCTGGTCGCGCGGCACCAGGGCCAAGATGACCGCGAAGGCCGCGATGCCAACCAGCGTCACCGCCCAGAAGGTGGCGCGCCAGCCGAAGGCCTGGCCGAGCCAGGTGCCGAAGGGAACGCCGAGGATATTGGCGACGGTCAGCCCGGTGAACATCAGCGCGATCGCCGAGGCTTTCCTGTTGGGCGCGACCAGCCCCGTCGCCACGACCGAGCCGACGCCGAAGAAGGTGCCGTGGGCAAAGGCGGTGAGCACGCGGGCGCCCATGAGCGTCCAGTAATCGGGAGCGAGCGCGCAGGCCAGATTGCCAAGGGTGAAGATCGCCATCAGCGCCAGGAGCACGGTCTTGCGCGGCCAGCGGCCGGTGGCGATGGTGAGCAGCGGCGCGCCGATAACGACGCCCAGCGCATAGCCGGAGATCAGCTGGCCAGCGGCCGAGATCGAGACTCCAAGGTCGCCGCTGACCTCGAGCAGCAGGCCCATGATGACGAACTCGGTGACGCCGATGCCAAAGGCGCCGGCGGCAAGGGCATAGAGAGCAAGAGGCATGGCGATCGTCCCGTTGGTGGTGCCGGGACGCACTTCCCCGCGTCCCGGCTCGGAAGATCGTGTTGCTGCCGTCTGTGAACCAGACTTGCCCGAGGCACATCGGTTGTGAAATAGATTCTTAGATGGCGAGATCAGAGATAAACCGCTCCGGCGAGATCGAGGTGTTTGTCCGCGTCGTCGAGGCTGGCAGCTTTTCGGCGGCGGCGCGCGCGCTGCGCATGACGCCGTCGGCGGTGAGCAAGCTGATCGCGCGGCTGGAGGCGCGGCTCGGCGCCCGCCTGGTCAGTCGTTCGACGCGCAGGCTGCAGCTCACGCCGGAAGGGGCCGCCTTCCACGACAGCGGCGTGCGCATCCTGGCCGACATGGCGGCGGCCGAGCGCGAGGCAGCAGCGGGTGCCGCGCCGCGCGGCCTGCTCAGGATCAACTCCTATGTGCCGTTCGGCCAGCACCGGCTGATCCCGCTTTTGCCGAGCTTCCTGGAGCGCTATCCCGAAATCTCGGTCGACATCGTCCTGACCGACCATGTCATCGACCTGATGGAGGAGCGCGCCGATGTCGCCATCCGCGCCGGGCCGCTCGGCGAATCACGGCTGGTGGCACGCAAGCTCGGGCAGAGCGGCGTGGTGGTGGTCGCGGCACCTTCCTACCTCGATGCGCGCGGCACGCCGCGCACGCCGGCCGATCTCGATCGCCACAACCGCATGGGCTTCCGCTTCGCGCGCCATATCGACGGCTGGCCGTTTGCCGACAGGGCCGGCCGTGCCACCGTGGTCCCAATCACGGGCAATGCCCAGGTCAGCGACGGCGAGGCGATGCGGCTGATGGCTCTTGCCGGCGCGGGCATCGCTCGGCTGGCGCGCTGGCATGTCGAGCCCGACATCGCCGCCGGCCAGCTGGTGCCGTTGCTCGAGGATTTCAATCCCGGCGACGAGGAAATGACCCACGCCGTCTATGTCGGCCAGGGCAAGCACCTGCCGGCCAGGGTGCGTGCCTTTCTCGATTTTCTGGTCGAAACGGTGCGGCTCTGAACGAGGAAGCCGCGCGCCCGAGGGACGCGCGGCTGCTCAGACGAAGCGGACGAACTAGGCCTTCGGCACGAACGGCGCCGGGCGCCGGCCCGCGCCCTGCCGGTCCAGCATCCAGCCGGGATATTCGGAGGGCAGCGCGCTGACCTCGTCCAGCCTGGCGAGATCCTCGGCGTCGAGCTTCAGCGCGGTGGCGGCAAGGTTCTGCTCGAGCTGGTCCATGCGGCTGGCGCCGATGATGACGCTCATCACGAAGGGCTTGGCCAGCACGTAGCCGAGCGCCACCGTGGCAACGCTGACATCGTGCTTCCTGGCGATCTCGCGCATGACGGCGACCGCCGCCCAGGCGCGATCCTCGTTGACCGGCGGGAAGTTGAAGGAGGCGCGGCGGCCTTCGCCATTGCCGGGCGCGCCCGGACCGTATTTGCCGGAGAGCAGGCCGCCGGCCATCGGTGACCAGACCATCAGGCCGAGCTTCTCCTCATTGAGCAGCGGCACGATCTCGCGTTCGAGGTCGCGGCCGGCGATCGAATAGTAGGACTGCACGGTCTCGAAGCGGGCAAATCCCTTTCGCTCGGCAATGCCCAGCGCTTTGGCGATGCGCCAGGCTTGCCAGTTCGAGACGCCGACGTAACGCACCTTGCCGCTGGACACGAGATCGTCGAGCGCCCGCAGCGTCTCGTCGATCGGGCTCACCGTGTCGGTGCCGTGCAGCTGGTAGAGGTCGATGTGATCGAGCTGCAGCCGTTCGAGGCTGGCCTCGACCGAATCCATGATGTGGCCGCGGGAGGAGCCGCGCTGGTTCGGGCCCTCGCCCATGACGCCATGCACCTTGGTGGCGATGATGACGTCCGACCTTTTGACGCCGAGGTCGTGGAGCGACTGGCCGAGCAGTCTTTCGGAGGCGCCGAAGGAGTAGACGTCGGCCGTGTCGAAGAAGTTGACGCCGGCGGCAATCGAGCGGCCGACGATCTCGTTGACGCCTTTCTGGTCGAGGCTGGCGATCAGGCCCCATTGGGCGTTCTCGCCGGCGGCGCCGAAGGTCATGGTGCCGAGGCAAAGTTCGGAGACGAACAGCCCGGTGTTTCCGAGTTGATTGTAGCGCATGGTGGGAGCTCCAGGGAGGAATGGGAATGACGCTGAGCAAATAGGAACGGTACGTTCCGTTTCAAGTGCTGGAGCAAGCAAGGCGGGCAACTGGCTCAAGAGAACCGTCGGGCAGCCACCGCTAGGCCTGGCAAGCCTTTGCGGCAAGATTCATCGCCCAGCTATCGGCTGCCGAAGATCGCCGAGCCGACCCGGACGCCGGTCGCGCCGAAGGCGATGGCCGTCTGGTAGTCGCCGGACATGCCCATCGAGAGCTTCGCGACGCCGGCCTCCTTGCCGAGCTTCTCCAGCAGCGCGAAGTGCGGGCCGGGGTTCTCATCAGCCGGCGGGATGCACATCAGGCCTTCGATGGCGAGGCCGTGCACCTCTTGGCAGCGCCTGACGAAGGCGACCGCCTCGCGCGGCTCGATGCCGGCCTTTTGCGGCTCCGAGCCGGTGTTGACCTGAACGTAGAGTTTTGGCTTCCGGCCCTGCCGTGCGATCTCCTTGGCAAGTTCGGCGGCGATCTTCTCGCGGTCCACGGTCTCGATGACGTCGAACAGCGCGACCGCTTCCTTGGCCTTGTTCGACTGCAGCGGACCGATCAGATGCAATTCGATGCCGGGAAATTGATGCTTCAGCGCCGGCCATTTGCCTTGCGCCTCCTGCACGCGGTTTTCGCCGAAGACCCGCTGGCCGGCCTCGATGACCGGGCTGATCGATGCGGCCTCGAAGGTCTTTGACACCGCCACCAGCGTGACCGCGCCTTGGTCGCGGCCGGCGTCGCGCGCGGCGGCGGCAATCCTTGCCTTGACGGCAAAAAGCTGTTCGACGGCGCTCGTCATGCCCATATCCTGCCTGTAGTTTTGGTCCTCGCCGGCTCGCCGCAGTTGACGGGTCCGGCAATCCATGGTGAACACCGCGACGACATTTTCCTGGGCCGCCGGGCATTGCCCCGCGGTTCGTGCCAGCTTTTAAGTGAAAAACATCCGATGGCAACCGAACGATACAATCCGCGCGCGTCAGAGCCCAAATGGCAGAAGGCCTGGGCCGAAAAGAAGCTGTTCGAGGCCGACAACGCCGATCCGAAGCCGAAATACTACGTGCTGGAGATGTTCCCCTATCCGTCGGGGCGCATCCATATCGGCCACACCCGCAACTACACGATGGGCGACGTCGTGGCGCGCTACAAGCGCGCCAAGGGTTTCAACGTGCTGCACCCGATGGGCTGGGACGCCTTCGGCATGCCGGCCGAGAACGCGGCGATGCAGAACAAGGTCCACCCCAAGGACTGGACCTATGAGAACATCGCCACCATGCGCGAGCAGCTCAAGGTCATGGGCCTGTCGCTCGACTGGGCGCGCGAGTTCGCCACCTGCGACGTCGACTACTACCACCGCCAGCAGATGCTGTTCCTCGACTTCGTCGAGAAGGGGCTGGTGACGCGCAAATCCTCCAAGGTCAACTGGGACCCGGAGGACATGACGGTGCTCGCCAACGAGCAGGTCATCGACGGTCGCGGCTGGCGCTCCGGCGCGCTGGTCGAGCAGCGCGAACTGACGCAGTGGTTCTTCAAGATCACCGACTTCGCGCAGGACCTGCTGGATTCGCTCGAAGGCCTCGACGAATGGCCGGAGAAGGTCAAGCTGATGCAGCACAACTGGATCGGCCGCTCGGAAGGGCTGCTGATCCGCTGGCCGCTGGCCAAGCCGGTCGCGGGCGAGCATGAGCTGGAGGTCTACACGACCAGGCCGGACACCATTTTCGGCGCCTCGTTCATGGCGGTCGCCGCCGACCATCCGCTGGCAAAGAAGGCTGCCGAGGAGAATGTCGAGCTGGCCAAGTTCATCGACGAGGTGCGCCATATGGGCACCTCGGTGGCGGCGCTGGAAACGGCCGAGAAGAAGGGCTTCGACACCGGCATCCGGGTCGTCCATCCGTTCGACGAGAACTGGACGCTGCCGGTCTATGTCGCCAATTTCGTGCTGATGGAATACGGCACCGGCGCGATCTTCGGCTGCCCGTCCGGCGACCAGCGCGACCTCGACTTCGCCAACAAATACGGCCTGCCGGTGATCCCCGTGGTGATGCCGGAAGGCGGCGACGCCAAGACCTTCCAGATCATCGAGGAGGCCTATGTTGACGACGGCGTGATGATCAATTCGCGCTTCCTCGACGGCATGAAGCCGGAGAAGGCCTTCGACGAGGTGGCCAAGCTGCTGGAAAAGAAGACGATCGGCAACCGGCCGATGGCCGAGCGCAAGGTGAACTTCCGCCTGCGCGACTGGGGCATTTCGCGCCAGCGCTACTGGGGCTGCCCGATCCCGATGATCCACTGCGAGGATTGCGGCGTGGTGCCGGTGCCGAAGGCCGACCTGCCGGTCAAGCTGCCCGACGACATCGAGTTCGACCGGCCGGGCAACCCGCTCGACCGCCACCCGACCTGGCGGCACGTCAATTGCCCGCAATGCGGCAAGCCGGCGCGGCGCGAGACCGACACGATGGACACGTTCGTCGATTCGTCCTGGTATTTCGCGCGCTTCACCGCGCCGTGGGCCAACGATCCGACTGAGCCGAAGGCGGCCGACGAATGGCTGGCGGTCGACCAGTATATCGGCGGCATCGAGCACGCGATCCTGCATTTGCTCTATTCGCGCTTCTTCACCCGCGCGATGCGCGAGACCGGCCATCTCGATCTCGCCGAGCCGTTCAAGGGCCTGTTCACGCAAGGCATGGTGGTGCACGAGACCTACCGTGTCGGCGGGCCGTCCAACAACGGACGCTGGCTGTCGCCGGGCGAGGTCAGGCTCGAGGACGTCGGCGGCAAGCGCCGCGCCGTCGACATCGCCACCGGCGAGGAGGCTGTCATCGGCCCGCTGGAGAAGATGTCGAAGTCGAAGAAGAACACGGTGAGCCCGGAAGAGATCACCGACGGCTACGGCGCCGATACCGCGCGCTGGTTCATGCTGTCGGATTCGCCCCCAGAGCGCGACGTGGAATGGACCGACGACGGCGCCGCCGGCGCGCATCGCTTCGTCCAGCGCATCTGGCGCCTGGTGTCGATCGCGGCCGAGCAGCTGGCCGGCGTGAAGCCCGAGGCTGCGAGAGAGGGCGAGGCCGGCGCCGTCTCCAAGGCCGCGCACAAGATACTCAAGGCGGTCGGCGAGGATATCGAGAAGCTCGGCTTCAATCGCGCAATCGCTCGCATCTACGAGCTCGCCAACGCCTTGACCACGCCGCTCAACGAGGCGGCCGAAGGCAAGGCCGACGCCGCGCTGAAGGGCGCCTGCCGCGAGGCGGTGGAGATCCTGGTGCATCTGATCGCGCCGGTCATGCCGCATCTGGCCGAGGAGTGCTGGGAGACGCTGGGCGGCACCGAAATGGTCGCCGAACGGCCGTGGCCGGTCTACGATCCGGCGCTTGTCGTCGACAACGAGATCGTGCTGCCGGTCCAGGTCAACGGCAAGAAGCGCGGGGATTTGACAATTGCCCGCGACGCGGACCAAGGTGCGGTCGAAAAGGCGGTGCTGGCCCTCGAATTCGTGCAGAAGGCGCTGGAAGGTAAGGCGCCCCGCAAGGTGATCATCGTGCCGCAGAGGATCGTCAATGTCGTTGCCTGATCGGGAAAAGACTGGTGTGACGCGCTTGCTCGGCCGCACCGCGCTGTACGGCCTGGTCGCCTCGCTGGCATTGGTGTCGGCCTGCACCGTCAGGCCGCTCTATTCGAACGCGCCGCTCACCGGCGGCTCGACAGTCGGCGCCGCCGCTGAGCTGGCGTCGATCTCGGTCAAGCCGGTCAAGACCCGCTACGCGCAGCAGGTGCGCAACAATCTGATCTTCGGCCTCGGCCAGGGCGCCGGCGAGCCGGCAACGCCTGCCTACATACTCGATCTCGGCGTCACCGAACTGGTCGAATCGGCAGCACTTGTGCAGATACAGACCGACGAGGACGAGCCGACCGCGGGCACGGTGACGCTGACCTCGTCCTATGTGCTGACCGATGCGAGCACCGGCACGGTCATCGCCACCGGCAAGCGCTCGGTGCCGTCGTCCTTCGACCGGCCGCGCCAGGAATACGCGTCCTACCGGGCACAGATCGATGCCGAGAACCGCGCCGCGCGCGAGCTGGCGGACCTGCTCAGGCTCTCGGTGGCGCAGGATCTGGTCAAGCACGGCAAGAAGGCCTGAGAGACCGTTTGGAAATTCTACTCCGGCGGCCATCTGCCGGCGGTTTCTGCGCTTCCGGTGCTCACGGACCTGAATGTCCGCTGCGCTCCGGTTCTCGAAACCACCGCCATATGACTCGCCAGAGCGAATTTCGAAACGGTCTCTGAGCGTTTCCGACTTTGCTGTTTGCAACAAAAAAGGCCGGTCGCCCGGCCTTTTTTCGTATCGTTGAGACGAGATCAGCCGATCTTCTGGCCGGTCTTGGCCCAGTCGGCGAGGAAGGCGGCAAGGCCCTTGTCGGTCAGCGGATGGCTGACCAGCGCCTTCAGCGTCGCCGGCGGCGCGGTGATGACATCGGCGCCGATCAGCGCCGCCTGCTTGACGTGGTTCACGGTGCGCACCGAGGCGGTCAGGATCTCGGTCTGGTAGTCGTAATTGTCGTAGATCTGCCGGATCTCCTGGATCAGCTCCATGCCGTCCGAGCCGGTGTCGTCGATGCGGCCGACGAAGGGCGAGATGAAAGAGGCGCCGGCCTTGGCGGCGAGCAGCGCCTGGTTGGCGGAGAAGCAGAGCGTGACGTTGACCATGCGCTTCATCTCGGTGCGGATGGTCTTGCAGGCCTTCAACCCGTCCAGCGTCAGCGGCACCTTGATGCAGACATTGGGGGCGATCTTGGCCAGCACCTCGGCCTCGGCCATCATCTGCTTGTATTCGGTCGCCACGACCTCGGCCGAGACCGGGCCCTCGACGATGTCGCAGATCTGCTTGGTCACCTCGGCAATCTTGCCGCCCGATTTCAGGATCAGCGAGGGATTGGTGGTGACGCCATCGAGCAGCCCCAGATCGTTCAGCTCGCGGATTTCCTTGATATCGGCGGTGTCGACAAAAAATTTCATCGCGGTCTCCTGAAGATTTTCATGTGCATGACATGCAGCTTGGGGGTCGGCCTTTGCTCTAGACCAAAGTCGGGGCAAGGTCACGCCTCATGATGGAAGATTCGCCCTTTGTCGCGGCCGCGCCGGTGCTGGTGCCGATGCCGGCCGAGCGGCCTTACACCTATGCGGTGCCGGCCGGCATGCGCGTGGTGCCGGGTTCGATCGTGCGCGTGCCGCTGGGGCCCCGGCAGGTCGCCGGCATCGTCTGGGACGGCGCCGTCGAGACGGTCGACGCGAGGAAATTGCGGCCAATCGAGCAGGTGTTCGATTGCCCGCCGATCGACCGCGCGATGCGCCGCTTCGTCGACTGGATCGCGCAATACACGCTGGCGGCGCCGGGCATGGTGGCGCGCATGCTGCTTCGTGCGCCGGAGGCCTTCGACCCGGAGCCCTGGATCGAAGGCCTGCAGCTCACCCTGGCCAGACCCGACCGGATGACCGAGGCGAGGGCGCGCGTGCTGGCGACGGCCGAGGGCGGCCTCGCCTGGACGCGCTCGGGCCTGGCGCATGCGGCCGGCGTGTCGTCGGCGGTCATCGACGGCTTGCGGGCGCAAGGCGTGTTCGAGACGGTGATGATCCCGCCGCGGCCGGTGGTGGCGGCGCCCGATCCGGCCTACGCGCAGCCGACGCTGATGCCCGACCAGGAGGATGCGGCGGCCATGCTGCGTGCCGGCGTCGCGGCGAACGCCTTTGGCGTCACGTTGCTCGATGGCGTCACCGGATCCGGCAAGACCGAGGTCTATTTCGAGGCGGTGGCGGCGGCGCTCGACCAGGGCAGGCAGGTGCTGATCCTGCTGCCGGAAATCGCGCTGACCCATGCCTTCCTGGAACGCTTCCAGGACCGGTTCGGCGCCAAGCCGGCCGAGTGGCATTCGGACCTGCCGCCGAGGATGCGCGAGAAAGTCTGGCGGCAGGTGGCGGAAGGCGGCGTGCGCGTCGTCGCCGGCGCGCGCTCGGCGCTGTTCCTGCCTTTCCCTGAGCTTGGCCTGGTCGTCGTCGACGAGGAGCACGACCCCGCCTACAAGCAGGAGGATCGCGTCTTCTACAATGCCCGCGACATGGCGGTGGTTCGCGGCCACATAGGCGGCTTCCCGATCGTGCTCGCCTCGGCGACGCCGTCGGTCGAGAGCCGGGTCAATGCCAGCCAGGGCCGCTATCATCGGGCGGTGCTTTCGTCGCGCTTTGCCGAGGCGGCGCTGCCCGACCTGAAGTCGATCGACATGCGCCGCGCGCCGCCGGCGCGCGGCGGCTTCCTGTCGCCGCTGCTTCTCGACCAGATGCGGCGCACGCTGGAGAAGAAGGAGCAGTCGCTCTTATTCCTCAACCGGCGCGGCTATGCGCCGCTGACGCTGTGCCGCGTCTGCGGCCACCGTTTCGGCTGTCCGGTCTGCTCGGCCTGGCTGGTCGAGCACCGCTTTCGCGGCCAGCTTGTCTGCCACCATTGCGGGCATAATGAGCGGCGGCCGGAGGCGTGCCCCGAATGCGGTACGCTCGACCATCTGGTCGCTTGCGGTCCCGGCGTCGAGCGCATTGCCGAGGAGGTGGTGGCGCACTTCCCCGACGCCCGCACCATCGTGCTCTCGTCCGACCTGATGGGCGGCGTGCGACGGCTCAGGCTCGAGTTGGAAGCCATCGCCAATGGCGAGGCCGACATCGTCATCGGCACGCAGCTCGTCGCCAAGGGCCATAATTTTCCCAACATGACATTGGTCGGCGTGGTCGACGCCGATCTCGGCCTCGCCAATGGCGATCCGCGCGCGGCCGAGCGAACCTTCCAGCTGCTCAGCCAGGTGACGGGTCGCGCCGGCCGCACCGGCAAGAAGAGCCTCGGCCTGCTGCAGACCTACCAGCCGGACCATCCGGTGATGCGGGCCATCGTCTCCGGCGATGCCGAGGCCTTTTACGAGCGCGAGGTCGCCGAGCGCGAGCGGGCGGCGCTGCCGCCCTTCGGCCGGCTCGCCGGCGTTATCGTCAGCGCCGCGACGCGGGCCGAAGCGGAGGCGCATGCGCGCGGCCTGCGCCGCGCCGCGCCGCAGGCGGCCGATCTGTTCGTGCTGGGCCCGGCCGAGGCGCCGTTGTCACTGCTCGGCGGGCGCCACCGCTTCCGCCTGCTGATCCAGGGCGAGCGGCGCGCCGACATGCAGGGCTTCATCCGCGCCATGCTGGCCGAAGGGCCGAAATTGCGCGGCTCGGTCCGGGTCCAGGTCGATATCGATCCGCAGAGCTTTTTGTGAGATTGATCACGCGATCGGAGGCATGAACAGATGAAGACCCTCGGCCTCATCGGCGGCATGAGTTGGGAATCGACCGCCATCTACTATCGCCTGCTCAACGAGATCGTGCGCGAGCGGCTCGGTGGGCTGCATTCGGCGAAGCTGCTCTTATGGTCGTTCGACTTCGCCGAGATCGCCGAGCGCCAGCATGCCGGCGACTGGCAGGGCGCGGGCGTGCTGCTCGTCGAGGCCGCGCGCAAGCTGGAGGCGGGCGGCGCCGAGGGCCTGGTGGTCTGCACCAACACCATGCACAGGCTGGCGGACGACGTGCAGGCGGCGGTGTCGATCCCCCTGATCCACATCGCCGACGCCACCGCGGTCGCGGTCAGGGATGCCGGCGTCAGGCGGCCGGCGCTGCTCGCCACCCGCTTCACCATGGAGCAGGATTTCTACAAGGGCCGGCTCGCCGAGAAATATGGCCTGCAGCCTATCGTGCCCGACCAGGCCGGCCGCGACATGGTGCACCGGGTGATCTATGACGAACTCTGCCAGGGTATCGTCAAACCCGATTCGCATGCGGCCTATGTCGAGGAAGTCGGCCGGCTGCGGCGCGATGAGAATATCGACGGCGTCATCATGGGCTGCACCGAGATCACCATGCTGATCGGCCAGGCGGACTTCGACATTCCGGTGTTCGACACGACGCGCCTGCATGCCGAGGCGGCGGTCGCATTCGCCCTGTCTTGATACGCCTTTCCTAAAGTTCCGGCGCCATCTGGCGCACGGCTTTTCCTCCGCTAGAATGCCCCGGTTTTCAAACAGGCATTTACGAGGGGACAAAATGGAATTTGCGTTTCCGTGGCCGATGAGCCAGGGCGAGTGGCTGGCATGGTCGAGCGCGGTGGCGACCTTGCTCATCGGCCTGCTGCTGTTCCTGGCGCCGAACCTCGCTTTCAGGATCCTCAGGCTGCAGGCCAGGCCGGAGAAGGCGGCGGCGATCGCCGAGGGGCGCGGCCGCATGTCGGGCTTCTATCTCGGCGTCAGCCTGTGCTGCATCCTGCTCGCGCAACCGCTGCTTTACATGGCGCTCGGCTTCTCCTGGCTGTTCACCGCTTTCGGCCGTTTGCTGTCGATGATGTCGGACGGCGCCAATACGCCTTTCAACTGGGCTTCGATCGTGGTTGAGCTGGTGCTGGCGGCATTGCCGCTGGCCTTTGCTTTCGGCTTTTTGCCCTGAATCATTGACTAATCCGGCGCTTGCGGTTGGTCTCTACCGCCGGATGCGACAAAAGTGCCTGAAAACCATGCCGGACGACGCATTGCGGTCTTAAAAGGCCTGTGCTAGACGGCAATCGACTTTCGGCCGGGGATAGCGGAAGCCGCGCCTCCGTGCTTGGAAAAATGCAGTAAGGTCAAAGATTTAGCCAGAGTTCTCGCTCGCGCCAACAATCTGCGGCCTGTCAGACAAGAGAAAAGACGGTCCGTGGCTCAATCGTCATCGCCAATCTCAGCTGTCGCAGAACGCTATGCGGGTTCGCTGTTCGAACTCGCGCTGCAGGCAAATTCGGTCGCCCAGGTCGAGGCCGACCTCACCAGTTTCGAGGCGCTGCTTGAAGGCAGCGCCGATCTTTCCCGGCTGATCAACAGCCCGGTGTTCTCCAGCGAGGATCAGGCCAAGGCGATCGCCGCGATCGTCGCCAAGGCAAAGCTCGGCGGGCTCGCCGGCAATTTCCTGCGCGTCGTCGCCAAGAACCGCCGCCTGTTCGCAGTGCCCGGCATGATCAAGGCTTTCCGCCGCATCGCCGCCGAGCATCGTGGCGAGGCTTCGGCCGAGGTCACCTCGGCGCATGCGCTGACGGCCGCGCAGGAGACCGAACTGAAGGCGGCGCTGAAGAGCGTTGCCGGCAAGGACGTGGCCATCACGGTCACCGTCGACCCGTTGCTGCTCGGCGGGCTGGTGGTCAAGATGGGCTCGCGCCAGATCGATACGTCGCTCAAAACCAAACTCAATTCGCTCAAGCTTGCACTGAAAGAGGTCGGCTGATGGACATCCGCGCCGCGGAAATTTCCGCAATTCTGAAAGACCAGATCAAGAATTTCGGCAAGGAGGCCGAGGTCTCCGAAGTCGGCCAGGTGCTGTCCGTCGGTGACGGCATCGCCCGCGTCTACGGCCTCGACAATGTCCAGGCCGGTGAAATGGTCGAATTCCCCGGCGGCATCCGCGGCATGGCGCTGAACCTCGAAGCCGACAATGTCGGCGTCGTCATCTTCGGCAACGACCGCGACATCAAGGAAGGCGACACCGTCAAGCGGACCGGCGCCATTGTCGACGCGCCTGTCGGCATGGGCCTGCTCGGCCGCGTCGTCGATGCGCTCGGCAACCCGATCGACGGCAAGGGCCCGATCAAGGCGACCGAACGCAAGCGCGTCGACGTCAAGGCGCCCGGCATCATTCCGCGCAAGTCGGTGAACGAGCCGATGTCGACCGGCCTCAAGGCCATCGATGCGCTGATCCCGGTCGGCCGCGGCCAGCGCGAGCTGGTCATCGGCGATCGTCAGACCGGCAAGACCGCCATCATTCTCGACACGATGCTGAACCAGAAGTCGGTGCACGAAAACGGCCCGGAAAAGGAAAAGCTCTACTGCGTCTACGTCGCCGTCGGCCAGAAGCGCTCGACCGTCGCGCAGTTCGTCAAGGTGCTGGAAGAGCGCGGCGCGCTTGAATATTCGATCGTCGTTGCCGCCACCGCTTCCGACCCGGCGCCGATGCAGTTCCTGGCGCCGTTCACCGGCGCCACCATGGGCGAATATTTCCGCGACAACGGCATGCACGCGCTGATCAGCTATGACGATCTGTCGAAGCAGGCCGTCGCCTATCGTCAGATGTCGCTGCTGCTGCGCCGCCCGCCGGGCCGCGAGGCCTATCCGGGCGACGTCTTCTACCTGCACTCGCGTCTGCTCGAGCGCGCCGCAAAGCTCAATGACGATCTGGGCGGCGGCTCGCTGACCGCGCTGCCGATCATCGAGACGCAGGCCAACGACGTGTCGGCCTACATCCCGACCAACGTGATCTCGATCACCGACGGCCAGATCTTCCTCGAAACCAACCTGTTCTTCCAGGGCATTCGTCCGGCGGTCAATGTCGGCCTGTCGGTGTCGCGCGTCGGCTCGTCGGCGCAGATCAAGGCGATGAAGCAGGTTGCCGGCTCGATCAAAGGCGAACTCGCTCAGTATCGCGAAATGGCGGCCTTCGCGCAGTTCGGCTCCGACCTCGACGCCGCCACGCAGCGCCTGCTGAACCGCGGCTCGCGCCTGACCGAACTCCTGAAGCAGCCACAGTTCTCGCCGCTCAAGGTCGAGGAGCAGGTTGCGGTGATCTTCGCCGGCGTCAACGGTTACCTCGACAAGCTGGCGATCAACCAGGTCGGCAAGTTCGAGCATGGCCTGCTCAGCCACATGCGCTCGGCCGGCAAGGACGTGCTCGACGGCATCCGCAAGGAGAAGGCGCTGTCGGATGATCTGCGCGCCAAGCTCAAGGCCGAGATCGACGCCTTCGCCAAGACCTTCGCCTAAGAAGAAGCCGGACGCACGGGATCAGGTTTGAAGCATGCCTTCATTAAAAGACCTTCGTAACCGTATCGCCTCGGTCAAGGCGACGCAGAAGATCACCAAGGCGATGCAGATGGTCGCCGCGGCGAAGCTGCGCCGCGCGCAGGAAGCGGCCGAAGCGGCGCGTCCCTATTCCGAGCGGATGGGCGCGGTGCTGGCCAACATCACCCAGGCGATCGGCGGCGGCGGCGATGCTCCGGCGCTGATGACCGGCACCGGCAGGGACGACGTGCAACTGCTCGTCGTCTGCACCGCCGAGCGCGGCCTCTGCGGCGGCTTCAATTCGCAGATCGCCCGCCTTGCCCGCGACCACATCCGCAAGCTCCTGGCCGACGGCAAGCAGGTCAAGATCATCTGCGTCGGCAAGAAGGGCTACGACATCCTGCGCCGCGACTACGCATCGCTGATCCTTGAGCGCGTCGACCTGCGTGAAGTGCGGACGCTCGGCTTCGCCAATGCCGATGCGATCGCGAAGAAAGTCATCCACCTCTTCAACGAGGGCGGTTTCGACGTCTGCACACTGTTCTACTCGCAGTTCAAGTCGGTGATCAGCCAGATCCCGACGGCGCAGCAGATCATCCCGGCGGCGACTGCCGCTCCGGCTGCTGCCGAGGCGACCAATGGCGGCAACGCCGTCTACGAATACGAGCCGGAGCCGGGCGAGATCCTCTCCGACCTCATCCCGCGCAACATCTCGGTCCAGATCTTCCGCGCGCTGCTCGAAAACGCAGCCGGCGAGATGGGCGCCAAGATGAGCGCCATGGACAATGCGACGCGCAACGCCGGCGACATGATCAACAAGCTGTCGATCACCTACAACCGCCAGCGGCAGGCGCAGATCACCAAGGAATTGATCGAAATCATTTCGGGCGCCGAGGCGCTCTAGTCGCGGGCCCATGTGGAGGTCGCTGACCTCCATGCGGACAGCGCGAGAAACAGAAAGACGAAAAAGGGCAAAGACGATGGCGAAAGCAGCGACTCCGAAGACCGCCGCCAAGGCGGCACCGGCCAAGGCTCCGGCAGCAGCCGCGAAGGCCGCTCCGGCCAAGAAGGCGGCGGCACCAGCCAAGGCAGCACCGGCCAAGGCGGCGAGCGTCGCCGTCAAGAAGACCGGCGCCGTCGGCAAGGTCCGCCAGGTCATCGGCGCCGTCGTCGACGTGCAGTTCGGCGACCACCTGCCGGCGATCCTGAACGCGTTGGAAACCTCCAATGTCGGCAACCGCCTCGTGCTCGAAGTGGCCCAGCATCTCGGCGAAAACACCGTGCGCTGCATCGCCATGGACTCAACCGAAGGCCTGGTCCGCGGCCAGGAGGTCTATGACACCGGCGCGCCGATCTCGGTGCCGGTCGGTCCCGGCCTGCTCGGCCGCATCATCAACGTCATCGGCGAGCCGGTCGACGAGGAAGGCACGGTCGACGGCGTCGAACAGCGCGCCATCCACCAGCCGGCTCCGGCCTATGTCGACCAGTCGACGGAAGCGCAGATCCTGGTCACCGGCATCAAGGTGCTCGACCTGCTCGCTCCTTACGCCCGCGGCGGCAAGATCGGCCTGTTCGGTGGCGCCGGCGTCGGCAAGACGGTGCTGATCCAGGAACTGATCAACAACGTCGCCAAGGCGCATGGCGGCTTCTCGGTGTTCGCCGGCGTCGGCGAGCGCACCCGCGAAGGCAACGACCTCTATCACGAGTTCATCGAATCGGGCGTCAACAAGAAGGGCGGCGGCGCCGGCTCCAAGGCCGCTCTCGTCTACGGCCAGATGAACGAGCCGCCGGGCGCCCGCGCCCGCGTCGGCCTGACCGGCCTCACCGTTGCCGAGTACTTCCGCGACCAGGGCCAGGACGTGCTGTTCTTCGTCGACAACATCTTCCGCTTCACGCAGGCGGGTTCGGAAGTGTCGGCGCTGCTCGGCCGTATTCCTTCGGCCGTGGGCTATCAGCCGACGCTGGCCACCGACATGGGCGCGCTGCAGGAGCGCATCACGACGACGACCAAGGGCTCGATCACCTCGGTGCAGGCGATCTACGTGCCGGCCGACGACTTGACCGACCCGGCGCCGGCGACCTCGTTCGCTCACCTTGACGCCACCACCGTGCTCAACCGCGCGATCTCGGAAAAGGGCATCTACCCCGCCGTCGATCCGCTCGACTCGACCTCGCGCATGCTCGACCCGATGGTCGTCGGCGAGGAGCACTACCAGGTCGCGCGCCAGGTGCAGTCGATCCTCCAGCGCTACAAGTCGCTGCAGGACATCATCGCCATCCTGGGCATGGACGAGCTGTCGGAAGAGGACAAGCAGACCGTCGCCCGCGCCCGCAAGATCGAGCGCTTCCTGTCGCAGCCGTTCTTCGTCGCCGAAGTGTTCACGGGGTCGCCGGGCAAGCTGGTCGACCTCGCCGACACCATCAAGGGCTTCAAGGGCCTCTGCGCCGGCGACTACGACCACCTGCCGGAAGCCGCCTTCTACATGGTCGGCGGCATCGAGGAAGCGGTCGAGAAGGCACAGCGCCTGGCGGCTGAAGCGGCGTAATCAAGGCAATAGGGAGTAGTCAGTAGTCAGTAGTGAATAGCAGCTGGGTGATCGGACAATTGTCCTCTCCCTACTCCCTACTCACTATTCCCTACTCACTAGATTGACATGGCTGAAGCTTTCAAGTTCGAACTGGTCTCGCCGGAGCGCCTGCTGGTTTCCGAAGAGGTCGAGTCCGTCGTCATTCCGGGCGCCGAAGGCGAGATGACCGTGATGGCCTTGCACGCGCCGGTCATGACCACGATCAAGCCGGGCGTCGTCACGGTGAAGACCGTCGGCGGCAAGGAAGAGCGCTACGTGGTGTTCGGCGGCTTCGCCGACATCGTGGCTTCCGGTTGCACGCTGCTTGCCGAATCGGCCGTGGCGGTCGGCGACATCGACCGTGCCGACCTCGCCCGCCGCATCCAGGAAGCCAAGGAAGACGCCGCCGACGCCAAGGACGACCAGGCGCGCAGCAAGGCGGAACAGTTCCTTAGCCAGCTCACCACGCTGGAAGGCGCCATCCTGCCGGCCTGAGACCAGGCTTCCACCGGAGATTGAAAAAAGCGGGCTTGTCCCGCTTTTTTGTTTGCCCCCGTTTCTCGCCTGATAGACAGTCCGGCTGCCTTGGCGTGGGGGGTGGCGATGACGTAGCAATCAGACCAGCGAGAAATCGCGCCGCGATCCAAGTGGTCGACGGCGCTGGTGTCGGCCTTTGGCGGGCCGTTCGGCGGGTTTCTCTGGATCGGCGCCGGAAGGCTGGCGCTTGCCGTCCTGATTGTGTTCAGCGCCCTCGGCGTCGCGGCTGTCTATATCGGGTTTCCGGTGCTGCCGGGCACCGATCTTGCCGGGCTGGCCAATCTTTCAGGGTTCGTGTTGATGATCCTGTGGGTGGCGCTCGTCGTGCCCTTTGCACATCGCTTCAAGCCGGACAAATGGTATGCGCACGGGCTTTCGGTGCTGGTGCTCGTCCTGCTCACCTCGTCGGTGCCTGCCTTACTGATCCGATCGTTCCTGTTCCAGCCGTTCTCGATTCCCTCCGGCAGCATGGTGCCGACACTGCAGGAGGGCGACCATGTCTTCGTCTCCAAATTCGCCTACGGCTACAGCCGCTACAGCGTGCCGTTCACTCTGCTGCCGATCGAAGGACGCATGTTCGGCGCAGAGCCCAAGCGTGGCGATGTCGTGGTCTTCAAATTCCCGTCCGACCCAAGCATCGACTATATCCAGCGGATCGTCGGCTTGCCGGGCGAGAAAATCCAGATGGTCGACGGCGTGCTCCACATCAACGATGTGCCCGTCGGTCTCGAGGATGCCGGCACGTTCCCGTACGAGGAGATGTCGCAGCCGGCCAAGCTTCAACGCGAGGCCTTGCCAGGCGGTGTCAGCCATTTCGTTCTCGACCTGGCGGACAATTCCGTTGGTGATAACACGCGCGTGTTCGAGGTGCCCGAAGGCCACTATTTCGTGCTTGGCGACAATCGGGACAATGCTTCAGACAGTCGATTCACTGTCGGATTCGTCCCTTACGAAAACCTGGTCGGCAAGGCCGTGCGGCTGTTCTGGAATTCCAAGGGCACCGTTTATTCGTCCCGGCAAACACTGGATGGCTCGGCTGTAGAATAAGTGAGCCATCCGTGCGTGGAACTGCAAGTCTATTCGGTGTCGGCGCCTTGCCGTTCGCCGTCTATGCCAAGCGCGGCGAAGGCCAGGGTGGGGCCGTCGCGGCGCAAGTGGACGAGATGGACCGCCACGAGTTCAATCAAGGTCTGGCGCTCGGCGTGGTCCCTGGCGAAGCCTGCGAGATCGAACACGGCCGTCACGGTTTCGTTCGCCGGCAGCTGCTGGCTCAAAAGTTCCGTCAGCGGCGCGTCGAGCGGATCCGTGAAATGGGCTTCCGGCAAGGCCTTGCCGCGCGCCGCGCAGGCGGCGATCCAGGCGGCCACCACCAGCGTGAGATGGACCATCTCGGTGCCGGCTTCCAGGCACTCCACGACTGACGCCACGATGCGCTGCGGCAGTTTCTGGCTGCCGTCATTGGCGATCTGCGCGGTGCGATGGGCAAGCGCGGTGTTCGAAAAACGTTGGGCGAGTTCCGCCGTGTAGGCGCTGGTGTCGAGCCCGGCATCCTCGGGCAGCGTCGAAATGGCCTCGGCCCACAGGCGATCGACGAACTGCCGGATCGCCGGATCGGCGAAGGCGCGGTCGACGGTCGCATGGCCGCTGAGCAGGCCGAGATAGGCGATGCCCGAATGCGAACCGTTGAGCAGTCTCAGCTTCATGTCCTCGAAGGGACCGACATCGGCGACCATGGTGACGCCGAATTTTTCCCAGGCCGGCCTGCCTGCTGGAAAATCGTCTTCGACCACCCATTGGCAGAACGGCTCGGTCATCACCGGCCAGGCATCCTCGACGCCGAGCTCGACCGCGATGCGTGTCCGGTCGGCGTCCGTGGTCGCCGGCACGATGCGGTCGACCATGCTCGACGGGAAGGCCACGTCGTTTGCGATATGGCTGGCAAGAGGGGCATCGCCCTGTGGGGCGAGCCCGGCATCGCCCTGTCGGGCGAGCTGGACATCGCCCTGTCGGGCGAGTCCTTGATCGTGAAGCGCGGCGAACTCGACCAGCAACCGGTGCAGCGTGGCGCCGTTGGCCGGCAGGTTGTCGCAGCAAAGAACGGTGAAAGGCGGCGTGCCGGCGGCGCGGCGGCGCGCCAGCGCTTCGGTCAGGAAACCATGCGCGGTGCGCGGCGATCCCGGATTGGCCAGATCGTGGACGATGTCGGGGTGGGTTTCGTCGAGCCGGCCGTCGGCGGCCCTCAGATAGGCCTTCTCGGTGATGGTCAGCGTGACGATGCGGGTGCGCGGGTCGATCAGCACGGCCAGCACCGCGCCTGGGTCCTCAGGCGCCACCAGCATCGATTGGATCGAGCCGATGACGCGCAGGCTCTCGCCGCCGCTGTCGCGGATCGCCAGCGTGTAGAGTCCGTCCTGCGGCGCCAGCGCATCGCGTGTGTCGGCGCTGCGCAGCGAGACGCCGACAATGCCCCAGTCACGCTCTCCCGCCGCCAGGCAGTCGTCGACATAGGCGGCCTGGTGGGCACGGTGGAAGGCGCCGACGCCGAGATGGACAATGCCCGGCGCGATGTCGGCCCGATCGTAGGCGGGAACCGAAAGCTGATTTGGCAAGGACCGCAGCGTCCCATCGGAGAGACGGTCGTGGGTCATGGCACCAAAAACGCTGGGAGGTTTCGGCGGAGCGGCATGCGGATGTCCCCGTGCGATGGATCGGATGCGGGGTATCATCTGTTCCCCAATGCCGCAAGCAGGCGGGTGGATGCCGGCCGCGTTGACATCGTTCCTGCCCGACCGTACCGATTGTCCATCCTGGGGGAGCCGCTATGTCCATGATCGCGCTGACCGATCCGGATTTGCTGTTCCCTCCGAGGCGGATGCGCGCGTTGCCGGCGCGCTTTGCGCCGGCGTGGAAAAGTTGCCCATCGTCAGCCCGCACGGTCATACACCGGCGAACCGGCTTTTGCGCGGCTTGGACGCGATCACGGAGGCACTGCGTCATCGATGACAGACAGATGTTGGATATCATGAGCAGTACAGGGCCCGATCTTTCCGCCTTCAGCCTCGCCGGCAAGCGCATCCTGGTCACCGGCGCCAATACCGGCATCGGCCAGGGCATCGCGGTGTCGGTCGCGCGTGCCGGCGGCACGGTGGTCGGCGTCGGCCGCTCGGCGATGGATGAGACCGCCGAAAGGATAGAGGCGGCCGGCGGGCACTTCGAGGCGGTGCGCTGCGACCTTGCCGACTCGACGGCCGCGCAGGCGATGCTCGACCGGGTCTGGCACGACAGCGGATCGCTCGACGGCCTGGTCAACAATGCCGGTATCATAAGGCGAGCCGATGCGGTCGAGCTGACCGAAGCCGACTGGGACGACGTCATCGACGTCAATCTGAAGACGGTGTTCATGCTGAGCCAAGGCTTTGCCCGGAATGTGCTTGCCGAACCCGGACGGCGCGGCAAGATCGTCAACATCGCTTCGGTGCTGAGTTTCCAGGGCGGCATCCGCGTCGCCTCCTACACGGCCTCCAAGCACGGCGTGCTCGGCATCACCCGGCTGCTCGCCTGCGAATGGGCGCAAAAGGGCATCAACGTCAACGCCATCGCGCCCGGCTATATCGAGACCAACAACACCGAGGCGCTGCGCGCCGATCCCGATCGCAGCGCCTCGATCCTGGCGCGCATCCCGGCCGGGCGCTGGGGGCGGCCGGAAGACATCGGCGGCGCCGCCGCGTACCTGCTCGCGCCGGCGTCGGACTATATGCACGGCGCCGTGGTCCCGGTGGACGGCGGCTGGCTGGCGCGGTGAGGAAGATGACGATGACCGAAGCGAAGATATTCTCGCATGCCGGCGAGGCAGCATGGACGCCGACGCAGGACGGCAACCGCCGGCGCGTGCTCCTCCACACCGACGAGCTGATGATGGTCGAGTTCGGCTTCGACAAGGGTGGCGTCGGCGCGCTGCATTCGCATCCGCATGTGCAGGCGAGCTACGTCGCCGAAGGCCGCTTCGAGGTGACCGTCGACGGCCGCACCGAAATCCTGGAAGCGGGCAGCAGCTTCATCGTTCCGTCCAATCTGCTGCACGGCGTCAGGGCGCTGGAGGCCGGGCGCCTGGTCGACAGCTTCACGCCGCACCGCGCCGATTTCCTCGGCTGATTTCTTGACGGTGATCTAGCGGGGCAAGGCGTGGTCGCGTCGGCTCGCGGCGAGCAAGCGATGCGTGGCCTCGATAATCGCCTCGGCCGGCGTATCGGAGACTTTCGCCGATCTCCCGCGCCTTGGCGCGGTGACCACCTCGACGGTGTTCGACAGTGGCCGCCAACGTTCCATGTTGGCGCCGTTGTTGATGATCACCGTCGGGGTCATGACCGTGGCGAACAGATGGCCCAGGCCGCCTTCCATGCCGACATAGGCGGCCGCCATTTCGCCGAGCGCAAGCAGCAGGTCGCTGAACGCCTCGGCATCGAGCCCAAGCTCCGGGCCGACCAGTTGAAGACGGGGTTCCTTCGCGGCAAGGGTCTGCGGGCTCGGTCCGCTGCCCGGGGTGACCAGATAGAGCACCCGGTAGCCGGCATCGATGAGGTTGCCGGCGACGGCGGCGACCTGGGCGTTGCCCATGAACTTGTTGCCCTTGGCGTTGCCGCCAAGAAGGATGAGCGGACGCTGGTCCGCGCCGCGTAACTGACGCGCCAGGGCGCGGGCAGCCTGCGGAACGTCCAGCCTGTGGTCGAATGGCAGATGCCTGCCGGCCAGCCGCTCCACCAGCCGATGGTAGCGCCAGGCATTGTGTTCGGGACGCAGCGTCCATCGGACGCCCGGACGCCAGGACGGCAAATAGCCGGCAAAATTGGGCTCGTAGCGAACGCCGCGGCCGATGAGCTGCAATCCGGTCACCAGCAGGCCGGGCACACCGGTGCGGAAATCGACCAGCGTCGTTTGCGCGCCGCGCGGCTTGAACTCGGCGAGAACAGCCGAAAGCGGCGTCACCGGCCTGAAATCGTCGATGAGGGAAGCGACGTGCTTCCTCAAGACACCGGTAAGCGAGGAGTTGCCCATTGTGCCATAAACGATGTGGCTATGCGGGAAGGCCGTCCTTGCGGCGCGCAATGCCGGCAGCCTCAGCAATCCGTCGCCGAGGGCGTCGTTGCGGGCATAGAAGATCAGCAGCGGTGCGGTCGAATCCATGCCGGTGCGGAACCCGTGGCTCAGGGCGGAAATGAGCCTCGATCAAGGCGCGCTCTGGTCCAGCCGCTGATACTGAAGCCGTCCTGGCGAGTCAAAGGCGATCTGCCGCGCATCCAGGAACAGAAAACCCGCGCCTCCGGGGAGGCGCGGGTATGTTGCCTGGGCGCGTGTCGCGCCGCGGTACTCAAAACATCACCGCAGGACTGGGACGGTGCCGCAACATGGTGAAGATAGGTTTAACGCGGGCTCGATCGAGGTTCTCCTGCCTGTGGATAAACCAGGCCATTTGCAGGCCTCTGGAAATGCACGTATCTGACCATGTACGGGGGTGGAGAGGCAAAGCTTGAACGAAGGCCGCAAAGAGGCTTTTCAGCTTGGGGCTCGCGTGGTCCTGGAGGCGCGGCGGCACGGGCCCATCATCACGCCGGGCATGCTGCCGGGCGACGATGGCGCCAACATCAACGGCCCGTCGCTGATCAGGGTCCCCGACTGGCTGCCGGGCCGGCTCGGCGCCTATTATCTCTATTTCGCCCACCACACCGGCACATACATCCGGCTCGCCTTCGCGGATTCGCCGCAGGGCCCGTGGCGGGTCCATCCCGGCGGGTCGCTGTCGCTCGACCAGTGCGCGTTCCTGCGAGAACACATCGCTTCGCCGGACGTCCATGTCGACGATCAAGGCCGCCGCCTGGTCATGTATTTTCACGGACCGACCGAGGCCGGCGGCCGCAGGCAGACGAGTTTTGCCGCGACCTCGCGCGACGGCATCCATTTCGAGCCCCATCCGGAGCCGCTCGGGCCATCCTACGCGCGGATCTTCCGTCACGGCGGCTGGTGGTACGGGCTTTTCGGCACCGGCGCCGTCAGGCTGTCGCGCTCCAGCGACGGGCTTTCGGGCTTCGAGCCGGGCCCCGTGCTGTTGCCTGCCTCGGGCCGCCGTCTCTCCCCCAGGCATGTCGCCGTGCAGACATGCGGCGAGCAGCTCAGGATCTACTACACGCGCCGGGGCGATGCGCCGGAGCGGATCCTCCACGGGACCGTCGATCTTGCCCGCGACTGGCAACGCTGGAAGGTGCAGGGCAAGGCCGAGCTGCTGCGGCCTTCATGCGGGTTCGAAGGCAATGGCGAGCCCGTCCGGCGCAGCCGCACAGGAGCGGCAAAAGGCCGGGAAAATGCCTTGCGCGATCCGGCGATCTTCGAGGAAGACGGCCGGACATGGCTGCTCTATGCCGTCGCCGGCGAGAGTGGTATCGCGCTGGCCGAAATCCATACGGCGCAGGAGCGGATGGCGGAACGGCTTCCCGGAACCCTTCGCCGGGTGACCTCGCCGCTGTCTGAACGGCTTCGACGCCTCGGCATCCGCACCAGGGCGCCCAGGCGGATATTCATTGCCGGCTGCGCGCGCAGCGGAACCACGCTCGCTCGCCGGCTGATGGGCTGCTTCGACGATACCTATGTCCATGAATTCGAATCGCCGTTCCCGAAGCTGCTCGAACTGAAGCGCCCGCATGCCAATCTCGTCGTCAAGCGCACCGCCGAGAGCCATGAGCTGCTATGGCAGCTGCCCGCCGGCATCGGCCTGATCTATTGCGTGCGCCATCCTTTCGACGTGCTGACCAGCGCGCATCCGCAGACGGTGCATCTGCGCCCCTTCCATGTCACGACCGAACGCTGGGAGGCGGAGTATGCCGGCTTGATCCGGTTGCGCGAAGCCCAGCCGGCGCGAAAGATCCTCTATCTGCGCTATGAGGACCTGATTGCCGAGCCGGATGCCGAACAGGCGCGGATCGCCGGCGCGTTCGGCATTGCGCCGGCGATCCGCTTCAGCGCCGATGCGGACAATCCGGTCCACGCCACCTCGTTGCGGAAATGGGAACGCAATGAGGCGCTCAGGACCTATCTCCAGGGTCTGCCGCCGGCCTTCCTCGCCCGCGTCGAGATGTTCTGCCGCGAATTCGGCTACGAGCTGCCGGCAGACGTGAATGCCGGAAGGGGCGAACCTGGAGAGTGAGTCGCATCGGGCGCCTGCAACGGCGCACGGTCCGCCGCTTGAAGCCGACCAGAACGCAGGCGACGTACGCGGCGGGTGGCGCCCGGGCGATCTTGCCTTTAAGACCATGGCCTCGAACAAACCGGGGACCATCGGGTGATGCACAGATCGGCGGCGAGCGTCCCGGCGGATGGACGGGATGCCAAGCATCGCGTCCTCAAGGACGTCTTCGGTTTCGACGATTTTCGTCCCGGCCAGGCCGCGGTGATGGAGGCGCTGCTTGCCGGGCGCCATGTGCTGGCGGTGATGCCGACCGGCGCCGGCAAGTCGCTCTGCTACCAGGTCCCGGCGCTGGTGCTGGGCGGGCTCACCATCGTCGTGTCGCCGCTGGTGGCGCTGATGCAGGACCAGGTCGCGGCGCTGCGCCTGGCAGGTGTGACCGCCGACACGATCAATTCCTCGCTCGACCGCGACGCCAACGTCGCCGCCTGGCGCCGCGTCGCGTCCGGCCAGACGCGGCTTCTCTATCTCGCCCCGGAGCGGCTGATGACCGAGCGCATGCTCGATGCACTCGCCAGGCTCGACGTCCGCCTGATCGCCGTCGACGAGGCGCATTGCATTTCGCAATGGGGGCCGGCGTTCCGGCGCGAATACGAGGACCTGTCGCGGCTCGGCGGCATCTTCCCGGATGTGCCGGTCATCGCGCTGACGGCGACGGCGGACGAAGGGACGCGCGCCGACATCGAAGCCCGGCTGTTCGCCGGACGCGTCGAGACCCTGGTGCTGGGCTTCGACCGGCCGAACATCAAGCTTGCCATCGAGGCCAAACAGGACAGCAAGCGCCAGTTGCTGCGCTTCGTCGAGCGGCATCCCGGCCGCAGCGGCATCGTCTACTGCCTGTCGCGCCGGAAGACGGAGGAGATGGCGGCCTTCCTCGAGAAGAACGGCGTCACCGCGCTCGCCTATCACGCCGGCATGAGCAAGGAGGCGCGTGAAGCGAATCAGAACGCCTTCATGACGCTCTCCGGCGTCGTCATGGTGGCGACCATCGCCTTCGGCATGGGCATCGACAAGCCGGATGTCGCCTATGTCTTCCACACCGACCTGCCGGGCAGCCTCGAAGCCTATTACCAGGAGATCGGCCGCGCCGGCCGCGACGGCAGGGCGGCGGAGGCGCATATGCTGTTCGGCCTCGGCGACATCCGCACGCGCCGCATGTTCATCGACGATGAAGATGCGGCGCCTGAGCACAAGCGCCGCTCGCATGGCCGGCTCGACACGCTGATCGGCTATTGCGAGACGGCGCAGTGCCGGCGCCAGGTGCTGCTCGGCTATTTCGGCGAACAGGCCGAGCCGTGCGGCAATTGCGACAACTGCCTTGAGCAGGTGCCGCGCGCCGACGGCAGCGCCGAGGCGCGTCTCATCCTCGCCGCCGTCGCACAGAGCGGCGAGCGTTTCGGCGCCGCCCATGTCATCGACATCCTGCTCGGCCATGAGACCGAGAAGGTGCTGGCCAGGAGCCATCAAAGGCTTGCCAGCTTCGGCACCGGCATGGCGCACAAACGGCCTGCGTGGCTGTCACTGATCCGCCAGCTCGTCGCTGGCGGGTTTCTCATGCCCGATCCGGCCGGCCATGGCGGCCTCGCCATCGCCGACAGCGGCCATGCGCTCGGTCGTGGCGAGGGCTCGTTCGAGTATCGCGTCGAGACGCGGCACCGCTCCATGCGTGGCAAGGCGCGCTCCGCCGAGGGTGGCGGAGCGGACATGGAAGGCGTGGATACCGCGCTGCTCGCCACGCTCAAGACGCTGAGGCTGCGCCTGGCCAAAGAACGCCAGGTGCCGGCCTATGTCGTCTTCTCCGACCGCACGCTGATCGACATGGCCGACCGCCGCCCGCGCGACCTCGACGCCTTCGCCGAGGTGAACGGCGTCGGCGAGGCCAAGCTCAGGGAGTTCGGCGAGGTATTTCTCGAAACCATCGCCGGGCATGGATCCGGAGCTTGACGGCGCCGATACCCTTCAATAGTGCGCGTAGCCGCTTAGAGAGCATCTCTGCGACGCCGGGTACCTCAAAGGGCCGTCAATGCTGCGGCAGGTACGGAACCTGGACTTCGCGCCGCCGGTGCGCGCCTCTCGTCTGCTGGACGCAACAATTCAAATGAAAGCGCGGCGTTCATGGGACATCCGACCACATCCGGCGGGAGGCGAACGCGATGAGTTTCTGACTGTTGCCCCAGTGAGACAGTGCAACGGCTGCGCATCATCACCGCGGATGGCACGCAACGGTTGCTGTCAGATTTTCCCTTGGCGTTGATGATAGCTGGCGGGTTCGACGAATCCGAAATCGGCCAGCAAGAACGCCAAATCCCTATATTAGCAAGCTCTTGTATTTCTACTGAAGGAGGAGCATGCTTGTAGAAGGGCGGAGGAGGCCACCAAGGTAAACACGGTGGTCAAAGGGGTTAGGGCTATGGAAGCTGTTTGTTACGTCCCCAGTGCATTCTGTCAGTTGTCGTTGCTCGTCAGCGTCGCGACGACGTTCCTCGTCATGACACCGTTCGCGGCTACTCGCCTATTGGTGTTGAGGATGCGCAAGCACTCTATCGGGAAGCTTCAGTTCGCCTAGTTCCCCTTGGGGGAGGATTATCGCGATGCGATCGTTTATGCTCATCCTTGTCGCGGTTGCCGCGTTCTTCGCATGGGACGGGCTGTTGAACGATGGCCGCTATGCCGATCAGATATTCAACCTCGAATTCCGGCAAGCTGCGCTCAGCCTGCCGAGCGACATTAGCTACGGTTACGAGGGCAAGTTCAACCGCTGACACGGCGTTATGCCGACGGTGGAAAGCGGAGAAGAACCCGCCATCGCGGTGGCTCAGGCCACGTTTCCCGATCGTAAGGCGCATTCCTGGCTGGCAGTTGCCGAACGCCGGTCGGCACGAGCCAAGTTCCGCCGATTTTTTTCACCTTTGTCCCCCGCCGCGGCGAAATTCCTACAAAAGGCATGCTCGGAAAGCCTTAGGTACGGCGCTGCTGGGACCCAGCGCAGTTTTTGAGGGCGTCAGCCCGGGTGGAATGCACGAATGACAATAATCATCGACAATGCCGCAAACTGGCGCGACATCGCGCGCGTCGGAGACGGCGAAAAGCTGGAATTGGCGCCGGCCGCCTGGGATCGCATCGCCCATGCGAACCGCATCGTGGCAAGCCTCGTCGAAAAGGGCATCCGTGCCTATGGCGTGAACACCGGGGTCGGGGCGCTTGCAAGCCAGGTGGTGGCGCCAGCCATGCAGGAGAAGCTGTCGCGCAACATCATTCTCAGCCACGCCTGCGGCGTCGGCGAACTGGCGCCTGAACGCGGTATCCGCGCCATTATCGCCGTGCAGGTGGCAAATTTCGCGCATGGCCATTCGGGCGTGCGGCCCGAGATCGTCCGCAATCTGCTCACCTTCCTCGAGCGCGGCTGCATTCCGGAAGTTCCTTCCCGGGGATCTGCCGGATATCTCACGCACAATGCCCATATCGCGCTGGTGCTGATCGGCGAGGGCATGGCAAGGGTCGCCGGACGCAGGATGAACGGTCGCCAGGCTCTGGCCGAGATCGGCCTGGAGCCGCTGGTGCTGGGCGCCAAGGAAGGCTTGAGCCTCGTCAACGGCACGGCATGCGCTACCGGCCTGACAAGCATCGCGCTGGTGCGCGCCGAGCGTTTGCTGTGCTGGGCCGATGCGGCGGCGGCGCTCACGCTGGAGGCCGCGGGCGGGCAGATGGCGGCCTTCGACGAACATGTGCTCGCCATGCGGCCGTCGCCCGGCATCGAGGCAGTCGGCACGTCGTTGCGGCGTCTGCTCGATGGCAGCGGGCTGATCGCGGCGGCGCAGGGCAGTCGCACGCAGGATGCGCTCAGCCTTCGCGCGGTGCCGCATGTGCACGGCGCGGCGCGGGAAGTCCTCGAGCGTTCCGCGCTACTGGTCGATCGTGAACTGGCCTCGGTAACCGACAATCCCGCGGTCTCCGGCACGATCGATGATCCGAAAGTGTTTTCGCAGGCGCATCCGGTGGCGCCCGCGCTCGGTCAGACCGCCGACAGTTTGACGATTGCGCTGGCGCAGGTTGCCGCCATGAGCGAACGTCGCATCGACCGCCTGGTCAACCCGCTGGTCAACAATCTGCCGGCATTCCTGGCGGCGGAAGGCGGTTGCAATTCCGGCTTCATGATCGCCCAGTACACCGCCACTTCGCTAAGCAACGTCAATCGACGCCTTGCCGCGCCGGCGGCGACAGACGGCGGCGTCACGTCCGGCCTGCAGGAGGATTTCCTCGCCCACCCGACCGTGGCGGCCAACAAGCTTTTGGCCGTCATCGACAACGCCGAATACATTCTGGCGATAGAACTCATGGCGGCCGCGCAGGCGCATGATTTCCTGTCCGACCGCGCGGCACGGGCGCCAGGCACCGATGCCATCTATCGCGCCATCCGCCAGCGCGTCGCGCACTACAGCGATGACCGCCCGCTGTCCTGGGACATGGAAAAGCTGCGCGATTTCATCCGCGAAGCCGATGTGGGTCAGTGAAAGGCAGCTCCGAGCCGCCCGCCTGCGCCAAAGCTTCGGAGGGGCAACCTGCTTCGCACGAGGAGCGGGCTGTTCCCCGAAGCTCGAAGAACGAGCAGGATGGCGGAGAGGGAGGGATTCGAACCCCCGATGCCCTTGCGAGCATGCCGCATTTCGAGTGCGGTGCATTCGACCACTCTGCCACCTCTCCGCGGTCATGGTCGGCCGTTGCCGGCGCGGCGCACTAGATAACGACTGGACGTCAAGGTTACAAGGCCAAATCTGCCGGATGTCAGGCTTCTTTGACGTGGTGTCGATTTGGTCACCGCCAAGCGCTTCCCGCGGGGCGGCCAGGTGGCCAGTCGGCGGCGTCAACGTTCGCCTCTCACATGGATGACGGCGGCCGGCCTGGGCGCCGCTAACCGCCCGACGTTCATGGTGTCGGCTGCTTGCCTTGACTTTGACCGGACCTTCGGTTAGGGAACGCGCGCAATCGGCGTGGAGGGGTCTTCCGCGCCGCTTGTTTTTTGAACCCGCAGACTGACAAAAAGACGGCCGAACCGCTTGATGCGGTTCATCGAGGCCGACCGAACAGCGAAAGGCAAAAAATGTTCGCAGTCATCAAAACGGGCGGCAAGCAGTATCGCGTCGCCGCCAACGATCTCCTGAAGATCGAGAAACTCGAAGCCAAGGTCGGCGACATCGTCGAGATCGGCAATGTGCTGGCGCATGGCGAGGGCGAGAACGTCACCTTCGGCGCGCCGTTCGTCGATGGCGCTCTGGTCACGGCCGAAGTCGTCGAGCAGGGCAAGAACCGCACCGTCATCGCTTTCAAGAAGCGCCGCCGGCAGAATTCGCGCCGCAAGATCGGCCACCGCCAGCTTTTGACCACCGTCCGGATCGCCGAGATCCTGCTGGGTGGCGCCAAGCCGGCGAAGAAGGCCGCCGCCAAGCCGGAGGCCAAGGCAGAGGTTGCCGCCGAGGCGAAGGCCGAAGCCGCTCCGAAGGAGGCCAAGGCCAAGAAGGAAGCCGCTCCGAAGGCGGAAGCTACTGTCGAGGCCGCTGCCGCGCCGCTGTTCAAGGCGCCGAAGGGCGAGCCGGACGACCTGACCGTGATCAAGGGCATCGGCCCGGTCGCCGCCAAGGATCTCAACGAGCAGGGCATCATCACCTTCGCGCAGCTCGCCAAGCTCTCCGACAAGGATGTCGCCAAGATCGACGAGCACATGCCGTTCAGCGCCGACCAGATCAAGGACTGGCGCGAGCAGGCCAAGGAGCTGGCGAAGAAGTAAGGCGGAGCCGGCGAAACGATCGCCGGATCGGACTTGAAACGGAACGCGAACGCGTTCATAAGACCATTCAAACGCCCCTCGAGGCGTATCGGAGTTAGTTAGATGGCACACAAGAAAGCTGGCGGTTCGTCGCGCAACGGTCGCGACTCGCACTCCAAGCGGCTCGGCGTGAAGAAGTTCGGCGGCGAAGCCGTGATTCCGGGCAACATCATCATTCGTCAACGCGGCACCTCGTGGCATCCGGGCACCAACGTAGGCATGGGCACGGACCACACCCTGTTTGCGCTCGAAGCCGGCGCAGTCGCCTTCAACAAAAAAGCCAACGGCCGAACCTACGTTTCGGTGAACCCGATTACCAAAGCAGCGGAATAGCCGGTTCCGCACCACAACACCGGCACCCATCTCGGGAACCGGTGTCTGGCCAGGCCAGGAAAAGGATCAGGGGAGATGGGTTTCCATCTCCCCTTTTTCTTTGCCTGGAGGACTGAAAATGGTTGCCGAAGCGGAAGACACGGACGACGAAAGTTACGCGATAGACTGCCCGGCGCTGGCCACCGAGCGGCTGGTGATGCGCGCCCCGCGCGACAGCGATGTCGGGCAACTGGTGGCGCTCGCCGACAACCGTCATGTGGCCGAGATGCTGGCCCGCATGCCGCATCCCTACGGCGAGGCCGAGGCTCGCGCCTTCCTGGCCATGGCCTCATCGCGCCGGGCAGGCATCGTCTATGCGCTGACGCTAGCCGGCACCGGCACCTTCGTCGGCTGCGCGGGCTTGAACACCACCGATCGCGGGCTGGAGCTCGGCTACTGGATCGGCGAACCCTACTGGAAGCGCGGCTATGCGACGGAGGCCGCGCACGCGCTGGTCGACCTCGCCTTCCAGAACACCTCGACCCAGGTGCTGCACGCCTCGACCCGGGTCATCAATCCGGCCTCGCGCCGGGTCATCCACAAGTGCGGCTTCCAGTATGCCGGCCAGGGCATGCTGAACTCGATCGTCGCCGGCCAGGTGCCGGTCGAGCGCTACCGGCTCGATCGCAAGACGTGGACCAGCCTGCGCAACTGGGTCCACTTCTAAAGATGGGCCGATATTCAGGTGAGGCTGGCCTGCGAACGGCGACTTCCTGCGCTTCCGGTGCTCACGTGCTTCAAGCACGCTCCGCTCCGGGTCTCGGAAGTCACCATTCTCGGCGCAGCCTGACCTGAATCTCGACCCATCTTGGGCGCATCTGAGGGCGCTCAGCCCAACTCGACCCATACCGGCAAATGGTCCGAACCCACCGCTTGCCGGTCGACCCACGAGCGCTTCAGCGACCTGGCGAGCGAGGCGCTGGTGAAGATGTAGTCGATGCGCTTGTGGCGGCTCGCATCGTCGGGCCGTTTCGGGTCGACCCAGGTGGCGAGATCCGGGACGCCGAGGCGCTCGGCGACGTCGACGGCGAGGTCGGCGGTCAAGGGCATACCGAATTCGTGGTCCGGGCGGCCGGCAAGCTCGGCATATTCCGCCGAGCCGGGCAGCATGTTGAAGTCGCCCATGACGATGAAGGCTTCAGGGTAGGGCAGGTCCGGCAGGCCGATTTCGGGAATGCCGGAAAGGCCGCCGCCCTCCAGCGCATAGTTCAACAGGCGCTGGCGCAGGAAGCGGATCTGGCTCTGGCGCTCGACGGGGCTGCGATGGTCGAGATGGGTGGAGTAGAAGCGGATGAAGCCGAGCGGTGTCTCGATCAGCGCCTCGAGCGCGCCGCGCTGGAAGTTCATCGCTTCCAGGCTGCGGCTGCGCGGCAGAAGAAGGTTGCGCGACAGATGAATGGGTGTCTTCGACAGCACCATGTTGCCGAGCTGGAAGGTGGTGGTGATGGCGCGGCCGGCCTCCAGGCGCGAGGAGATGTTGACCTCGAAATTGCTGCCATAGGCGGCAAAATAGTCGGGCAGCGCCTCGCCGAGCTCGGCCACCATGTCGCGGTTGTTGTTCCTGGGGTTGTTGCGGGTGACCTCCTGCAAGGCGATCACATCGGCGCCGCGCACGGCATCGGCGATGCGGGAAACATCGTAGCTGCCGTCGAGACCTATGCCGTACTGGATGTTGTAGGTGACAAGCTTCATTCCCGCGCCCCTCCAGCTCCGCCCGCCCACAGTGCTACCGCGTCCCTGGCAAAAGGGCATCCGGCGCTTTAGTCGCAAACCGCCCTCGCCCTTCGCCCCGCTTGATGGACCGGGTCTGCGTTTCCCGGAAACGGCGACCCGCCCTATCTCGTTCTTCCTACGCAATTCCGGACGGAAAACCGCTCACACTTTTCCTGGAATTGCTTTAGAGCAATCCCGCAAGCGCAATAGCAGAAACCCGAAGATCCGATGAAATTTCTCGACCAGGCAAAGGTTTATATCCGCTCCGGCGACGGTGGCGCCGGCTCGGTGTCGTTCCGCCGCGAGAAATTCATCGAGTTCGGCGGACCGGATGGCGGCGACGGCGGCCGCGGCGGCGATGTCTGGGCGGAGGCGGTCGACGGGCTGAACACGCTGATCGACTATCGCTACCAGCAGCATTTCAAGGCCAAGACCGGCATGCACGGCATGGGCCGCAACATGACCGGCGGCAAGGGCGCCGACGTCACGCTCAAGGTGCCGGTCGGAACCCAGATCTTTGCCGAGGACAATGAGACGCTGATCTGCGACATCACCGTCGTCGGCCAGCGCTTCCTGCTCGCCAAGGGCGGCAATGGCGGCTTCGGCAACCAGCATTTCAAGACCTCGACCAACCAGGCGCCGCGCCGCGCCAATCCCGGCCTGCCGGGCGAGGAGCTCAGCATATGGCTGCGGCTGAAGCTGATCGCGGACGCCGGCCTGGTCGGCCTGCCCAATGCCGGCAAGTCGACCTTCCTCGCGGCCGTCACCGCGGCCAAGCCGAAGATTGCCGACTACCCCTTCACCACGCTCTATCCCGGCCTCGGCGTCGCCCGGATCGACGGTCGCGAATTCGTCATCGCCGACATCCCCGGGCTGATCGAGGGCGCGCATGAGGGCGTCGGCATTGGCGACCGCTTCCTCGGCCATGTCGAGCGCACGCGCGTGCTGCTGCATCTCGTCTCCGCCCAGGAAGAGAACCCCGGCAAAGCCTACAAGACCGTGCGCGCCGAGCTCGAGGCCTATGGCCACGGGCTGGCCGAGAAGGTCGAGATCGTGGCGCTCAGCCAGATCGACATCCTCGACGCCGAGGCGCGCAAGAAGAAGACGGCCTCGCTTAAGCGCGCCGCCGGCCGCGCGCCGCTGCTGTTGTCGGCCGTCACCGGCGAAGGCGTGGAAGCGGTGCAGCGCGCGCTGATGGCTGTCGTGGCCGAGGCCCGCGACGCCGTTCCGGCGCCCGTCGACACGCGCTGGCAGTGACCATGCAATCGCTGAAGAAATACCGGCGCATCACCGTCAAGATCGGCTCGGCGCTGCTCGTCGACCGCGGCACGGGGCTGAAGCGCGACTGGCTGGATTCGCTCGCCGACGACATCGCCGGGCTTGCCCATGGCGGCGCCGAGGTGCTCGTCGTCTCGTCGGGCGCGATCGCGCTCGGCCGCACGATCCTTGGCCTGGGAAAGAGAGCGCTGAAGCTTGAGGAGAGCCAGGCGGCGGCGGCCGTCGGCCAGATCGCGCTGGCCGGCGCCTGGTCGGATGCGCTCGGCAAGGGCGGGCTGAAGTCCGGCCAGATCCTGCTCACGCTCGGCGACACCGAGGAGCGACGGCGCTATCTCAATGCGCGCGCCACGATCTCGACCTTGCTCAAGATGAAGGCGGTGCCGGTCATCAACGAGAACGATACGGTGGCGACCTCGGAAATCCGCTACGGCGACAACGACCGCCTGGCGGCGCGTGTGGCGACGATGATGGGCGCCGACCTCCTGGTGCTGCTCTCCGACATCGATGGGCTCTACACGGCGCCACCGGCCAGGGACCCGCAAGCGAAATTCATCCCGGTGGTCGACCGCATCACCCCCGACATCGAGGCGATGGCGGGCGCGGCCGCCTCCGAGCTGTCGCGCGGCGGCATGCGGACAAAGCTCGACGCCGGCAAGATCGCCAATGCGGCCGGCACCGCCATGGTCATCACGTCGGGCACCAGGCTGTCGCCGCTGATGGCGATCGAACGCGGCGAACGCGCCACTTTCTTCAAGCCGAGCGCCAATCCGGTGAAGGGCTACAAGACCTGGATCGCCGGGCAGCTCGAACCGGCGGGGCGGCTCACCGTCGATGCCGGCGCCATCGGCGCGCTGCTATCGGGCAAGTCGCTGCTGCCGGCGGGCGTCAAGCTGGTCAGCGGCAATTTTTCGCGCGGCGATACGGTGGCGATCCTATCGCCCGAGGGCCGCGAGATCGCGCGCGGCCTGGTTGCCTACGATGCCGCCGATGCCGTAAGGATCGCAGGCCTGAAGACGGCCGAGATCGAAACCGTGCTCGGCTACGAGGCGCGCTCGGCGATGATCCACCGCGACGACCTTGTGGTGAGCCATTCGAGTGATCAAGTATTGGCCGTTGATCAAGTATTGGCCGGCCGAAGCGGAGGATGAGCCATGCTGAAGCTGCATGAAAAATCCCGAGACGACACTGCGGCGCTGATGGCCGATATCGGCCGCCAGGCGCGCGCCGCAGCCCGACCGCTGGCCATTGCCACCACCGCCGCCAAGAACGCCGCGCTTGTCGCCATGGCCGAAGCCATTCTTCGCAACGAGCAGGCGATCCTCGACGCCAACGCAATCGACGTCTCGAATGGCGAGGAATCCGGCCTTTCCGGTTCCTTCATGGACCGGTTGAAACTGACACCGTCGCGCATCGAGGCGATGGCCGACGGCATTCGCGAGATCGCCGCGCTAAAGGATCCGGTCGGCGACGTGATCGCAGAATGGGACCGGCCGAACGGACTCCATATCGAGCGCGTGCGCACGCCGCTCGGCGTCGTCGGCGTCATCTATGAGAGCCGGCCGAATGTGACGGCCGATGCCGGCGCGCTCTGCCTGAAGGCCGGCAATCCGGTGATCCTGCGCGGCGGCTCGGATTCGCTCAACTCGTCCGCGGCGATCCATGCCTGCCTGGTCGAGGGGCTGAAAGCGGCCGGCCTGCCGCAGGATGCGATCCAGCTGGTGCCGACCACCGACCGCGCCGCCGTCGGCGAGATGCTGAAAGGCCTCGGCGGCAATCTCGACGTGATCATTCCGCGCGGCGGCCGCAGCCTGGTCGAGCGTGTGCAGAGCGAGGCGCGGGTGCCGGTCTTTGCCCATCTCGAAGGCATTTGCCATGTCTATGTCGATCGATCGGCCGATCTCGACATGGCGGTGAAGATCGCCGTCAACGCCAAGATGCGGCGCACCGGCGTCTGCGGCGCGGCCGAGACGCTGCTGGTCGACCGTGCGGCGGCGGGAACGCATCTGGTGCCGATCCTCGAGGCGCTGCGGGCCGCCGGCTGCGAAATCCATGCCGATAACGAGGTGCTGAAGGCGTTCTCCGACGCCAGTCCCGCGACCGATGCCGACTGGGTAACCGAGTATCTCGAAGCCATCATCGCGGTGAAGCTGGTCGATGGCGTCACCGGCGCGATCGAGCACATCGAGAGCTTCTCCTCGCACCATACGGAGGCGATCCTGGCCGAGGACGCTGAAGCGGTGGAGCGCTTCTTCAACGAGATCGATTCGGCGATCCTGTTGCACAACGCCTCGACGCAATTTGCCGATGGCGGCGAGTTCGGCATGGGCGCCGAGATCGGCATCGCCACCGGCAAGATGCATGCGCGCGGACCGGTCGGCGTCGAGCAGCTGACCTCGTTCAAGTACCGCGTGCGCGGGTCGGGACAGGTGAGGCCTTGATGCTATTTGCCGCTAGAGGTTGAAGCTTGCGCCCAGGCCCCCCTCTCTGGCCTGCCGGCCATCTCCCCCTCAAGGGGGGAGATCGACTTGCGCATAGGGCTTCGCCAATCGCCTACGTCATAAGATTTGCGCCTGCGGACGATCTGCCGATCTCCCCCCTTGAGGGGGAGATGCCCGGCAGGGCAGAGAGGGGGGCCTAGCACCGTGCTCTCGTCCCCTCAGCCCGCCGTCCCAGCGCACTATCTGCGCATGCCGCATGCCGGCAAGGGCGTTGCCGTCGGCCTGTTCGGTGGCTCGTTCAATCCGCCGCATGCCGGCCACGCGCTGGTCGCCGAGATCGCGCTGAGAAGGCTGGCGCTCGACCAGCTGTGGTGGATGGTGACGCCGGGCAATCCGCTGAAGAGCACGCGCGAGCTGGCGCCGCTGGCCGAGCGGTTGCAGCTGTCCGAGCAGATCGCAAAAAATCCGAAGATCAAGGTCAGCGCTTTCGAGGCCGCTCAACACATCCGTTTCACCGCCGACACGCTGGCGCTGGTCAAGGCGCGCAATCCCGGCGTCGACTTCGTCTGGATCATGGGCGCCGACTCGCTTCGCGATTTCCATCGCTGGCAGCGTTGGCGCCAGATCGTCATGACCTTCCCGATCGCCGTCATCGACCGCCCGGGCGCGACGCTGTCGTTCCTCTCCTCGGTGGTCGCCAAGACCTTCGACTACGCCCGCGTCGACGAGGGTGACGCGCCGCGGCTTGCTCGTATGAAGGCGCCGGCCTGGACTTTCATCCACGGCCCGCGCTCGTCGCTGTCGTCGAGTGCCATCCGCAAGGCGGCAAGGAGCTGAAACGTCCCCCTTAGCGAGAAGGGGAAAGTTCGGCCATGTCGCTTTTGCGGCGGCCTTTCGCCGGCAGGTCGGCGATGCTGCGTGAATGCTGGAGAAGAACCGCACCACCATCGAGCCAGATGACGGCAACCAGCCGGCGCCGCTGATCGCCATTGCCAGCGTCGTGGCGTCGATGGCGCTGATCGCGATCGGCAACGGGCTGATGTTCGCCTTCATCCCGGTGCGGCTCGGCGCCGACGGCTTCGATCCGACCTGGGCCGGGCTGATCGTCACCGGGCTTTCGGCCGGTGGGCTCGCCGGCTGCATCCTGACCGGGCCTCTCGTCCGGAGAGTTGGTCACGCCCGCGCGTTCATGGTGCTTTCGGCGCTGATCGCGCTCTCCAACGCGGCGATCGGCGCTGGCCCGATCCCGCTTATCTGGATCGCGGCGCGCGCGCTTTACGGCTTTGCCATTTGCGGTCTGTTCATCGTCGCCCAGAGCTGGCTGAACGATGCCGTCCCCAATGCCATACGCGGCCGCGTCATGGCGGTGTTCTACGTCGCCTATGTCGCCGGCCTCGGCGTCGGCTATGCGACGCTCGCCGCCATCGACATCCGCACCGCGGCAGCGCCGCTGATCGGCATCACCTTCACGGCGCTGTCGATCCTGCCGGTCGGCATGACGCGGCTGGCGCAGCCGCCGCCGCCGCAGGCGGCCTCGGTGGCGCTCGGCCGCGCCTGGCGGATCTCGCCGGTCGGGGTGGCGGGCATGCTCGCCGTCGGCGGCCTGTCGATGATCATTTCCGGTTTCGCGCCGATCCATGCCACCGCCAAGGGCTACAGCCAGGCGGATGTGGCGCTGCTGCTGTCGGCGATGCCGGTCGGCACGCTGATCCTGCAGATACCGCTCGGCTGGATCTCGGACCGGACCGACCGGCGCTATGTGCTGATCGGCGCGGCACTGCTTGCCCTCGTTGCCAGCCTGCTCGCCATCGCCTTCGACGGCGGCGCGCTGGCCGTTCTGCTCGTGGTCTATCTGATCTGGGATGGCGCGTCGGAATCGATCTATTCGCTGTCCAGCGCGCATGCCGCCGACCGCGCCGGCAAGGACGATCTGCTCGCCCTGTCGAGCTCGATGCTGTTTGCATGGTCGCTGGCGGGGTTTGTGGTGCCGGGCATCGTGACAGGGCTTTCCGCGGTCTATGGCACCGGGACGTTCATCTATGTCGGGATTGTCATCGCCTCGGCGTTTTGCCTGTTCGTGTCGTGGCGGGTGCTGGCGGCACGGCCGGTCCCAGCCACCGCGACAGGCAGCTTCGCGCCGATGTGCGCGCAGGCGCCGCTGCCGGTGGAGCTTGCCTTCGCGCCGGACGAGCAGCCTCGCCCCGGCAATTGAGGCGCGTTGTCGACAGCTTGCGCTACTGCCTGGTTGAGGGCGGTTCCTGGTGCGATGCTTCCGGCGGCGGCACCGGGACGGAAATGCCTTCGGTGTCGAAGGCCTGCTTGGCGCGTTTGGTGAGATCGATCTGGGTGGCGAAGAAATCGGCGGACGAAGTCCAGTAGCGCAGGCTGATGGCGACGCCGCTGTCGCCGACCGTGGCGACGAAGGCGATCGGCGCCGGCTCGCGCCTGACGCGCCGCTCGGTGGCGGCGACGGCGAGCATCGTCTTTTGCGCGAGGTCGATGTCGTTCCAGGAGCCGATGGTCAGCGTGACGTCGCCGCGGCGGACGCCGTTGCGCGTATAGTTGCGCACCGGCTGGTTCCACAGCGTCGAATTGGGCGCCAGCACATAGACGCCGTCGACCGTCCGCAGCCGGGTCGCGAACAGGCCGATCTCCTCGATGGTGCCGGAAATGGGGCCGACCTCGACATACTCGCCGATGCGAAACGGTCTCAGCGCAAGCAGCATGATGCCGGCGGCGATGTTCTGCAGCGTGCCCTGCAGCGCCAGGCCGATGGCGAGGCCGATGGCGCCGATGGCGGCGATGATCGAGGCGGTCTGCACGCCGAACTGGCCGAGCACCATGATCACGACGAGGATCAGGATGGCGTAGCGGACGATCTTCGAGAAGAAATGGCGCAGCGTCGCGTCGAAGCCGTGGATGTGACCGAGGCCGGCGAAGATCGAGCGCTCGGCAAGGCCGGCGACGAGATAGCCGACGACCAGCAAGATGACGGCGCCGACGGCCGAGAAGGAGTAGGAGACGATCAGGCTGCTGAGTTGCGCGAGGCCAGCCTGCACGGAGAGGAGCGTGTCCTGGGGATCGATCGGCATGGTGGGAAATCCGGTTGGTGGGCGAGCCGATAACCCATGTGGACGCCATGGGTTCCCGACTTTTTTCCCGCTTTGCGGAACCAAGCGGAGGGGGTCGCGTTGGCGAGCGCGGGGCCACCGTCTTGAAACTGCAACGGAACTCTGCCTATCTAAGTGGTGTCACCTGATTTCACGGGTGATTTGGTTGTTCTTGCTGCGAAAGGAAAGACACTGAGAACAGCACTGCGGAAGAAGGCCGACATCGTGCCTTCGCCGGCCGGGATCAGCGGAAATGACGCCGTGTCCCGCGCCATCAAGACAGTCCTTGCCAGTCTGGAAGACTCCAAGGCCGAAAACATCGTCTCAATCGACATCCAGGGGAAATCGAGCCTCGGCGACTACATGGTCGTAGCGTCGGGCCGATCGCACCGTCATGTCTCGGCTGTCGCCGATCATCTCCTCAAGGCGCTCAAGGATGCCGGCCTCGGCATGGCGCGCGTCGAGGGGCTGGCCAGCGCCGACTGGGTCCTGATCGATTCGGGCGACATCATCGTCCATGTCTTCCGTCCCGAAGTCCGCGAATTCTACAATCTCGAAAAGATGTGGCAGGCGCCGGACCTCGAGGAAGAGACCCTTCACTGAGCCGTAACCGTTGGGGTGCGTGTCCCCGAATCCCTGGGTGACATGCACTAGCGGCTCTTCGAGGCAAGGATGAAGATCACCGTTCATGCCGTGGGCCGGATGAAAGCCGGCCCCGAGAGAGAACTCGCCGACCGCTATTTCGAGCGCTTCGCTAGGAGCGGCCCGGCGGTGGGGCTGGAATATGCCGGCCTCGTCGAGATTGCCGAAGGCCGCGCCCAGACCGCCAACGAGCGCCGGCGCGAGGAAGGCCAGAAGCTGCAGACGATGCTGCAGCAAGGCACGGCGCTGATCCTGCTCGACGAGCGCGGCAGGAGCTTCTCCTCCGAGGAATTCGCCGGCCGCCTCGGCCTGCTGCGCGACAGCGGCCGAAAGGCGCTGGTGATCGCCATCGGCGGCGCCGACGGCCACGACCAGTCGCTGCGCGACCAGGCAGATCTGGTGGTCTCGTTCGGCGCGCTGACCTGGCCGCATCAGCTGGTGCGGGTGATGCTGGGCGAGCAGCTCTACCGGGCCGCGACGATTCTTGCTGGACACCCCTACCATCGCTCCTGATGTCGCGGCCAAAGGACACGCCAGGGTCAGCACGCTCGGCCCAAGCTTTCCGGCGGCCGGATCGGCGTCATGAGCCATCCTGCATGATCGGATGGACGTGCCTGTACGCCTGGCCGAGGACCTGAGGACCCTGGAAGCGCGATCGGAAGATGCGTAGTTCTCCGAATTTCCGCCTCAATGGCCCGACATCACGGTAGTTGTGGGTTCTCCATCATGGTTGATGGTTCGTTAACGAAGCGGCGGATAGAGTCTGGGCCTGATGTCTGAAGGCTGGAATTCGAGAACGCGCGCCTGGCGCAGCCGCTGCGGCCTGACATTTGTCGCCGCGCTGATTGCGTTCCGTCCGGCGCTGGCGGCGGAAAACACCCTTGATCCAGCGCCCGATCCCGACCGGAGCCGGGCCGAATACGAACAGGTCTCGAAGGAAATCACGCTCTCGTCCGAGCGGCTGGCCAAGCTCGCCGCCGACATTGCGGCGGTCAAAAAGGACCATGCCTCGATTACCGCGGCGTTGATCCAGTCGGCGATGACCGAGCAGAAGCTCGGCCAGGACATCGAGGACATCGGCGCCAAGCTGGAAGGCCTGAAAGCGGAAGAGCAGAAGATACGTGCCTCCCTGGCGGCGCGGCGCGACGTGCTGGCCGAAGTGCTGGGCGCGTTGCAACGCATGGGCCTCAATCCGCCGCCGGCGATCCTGGTCAAGCCGGAGGACGCGCTGTCGTCGGTGCGTAGCGCCATCCTGCTCGGCGCGGTGGTGCCGGAATTGCGCCAGCAGACCGAGGTGCTGCTCGCCGACCTCAAGGAACAGACGCGGGTGACGACCTCGATCGAGGCGGAGCGGGCCAGGCTGACGACGGCGGTCGGCGAACAGGCGGCGGAAAAGAAGCGGCTGAGTATGCTGCTCGAGGCCAAGCAGAAGCTTCAGGCCGACACCGAGACGGAGATCGCCGCCGAGAAGCAGCGCTCACAGGTACTGGCCGCCAGGGCGGGCAGCCTCAAGGAACTGATCGCCTCGCTGGAGGCCGACAAGGCGCGCAGGGCGACAGACCAGGCCAAGGCGGCCGAGCGCAAATCGGCCGATGGCGACCAGGCTCCGGGAGGAGACGGCAAGACGCCGGCGCCGGCGGAATTGGCCGCGCTGCCGGTGCCGGAAGGCAACCGGCTCACGGCCGCGGCACCGTTCTCGGCGCTGCAGGGACAGATCGCGCTGCCGGTGACCGGCAAGATCAAGCGGCGCTTCGGCGCCGATGACGGTAACGGCGCGGTGATGCAAGGGGACATGGTTGCGACACAATCGGGAGCCATCGTCACCGCGCCGGCGGATGGAAATGTGCTTTATGCGGGGCCGTTTCGCTCTTATGGTCAACTCTTGATCCTCAATGCCGGCGACGGGTATCATGTCGTCCTGGCTGGGATGAGCAGAATCAGTGTCGCGACTGGCCAGTCGGTGCTCGCAGGAGAACCGGTCGGCGCGATGGGAGAGGCCCGGGTGGCGAGCACCTCGGCCTCGCAGAATGGAAATGCCACGCCGGAGCTCTATGTCGAGTTCCGCAAGGATGGAAAACCCGTCGATCCGACCCCATGGTGGGCGGACCGTTTTTCTGGAAGGACGTGAAATGATGCGGAAACTTTCGCTTCTGTTCGCCGGCGCGCTGATGGGCGCGTCAGCGATGAGCCTGGTCTACGGCGCGCCAGGCTCGACGGCGAACGCTGCGGGCTCCGAGACCTACAAGCAACTGGCGATCTTCGGCGACATTTTCGAGCGCGTGCGGGCGCAGTATGTGACGCCGCCGGACGACAAGTCGCTGGTCGAGAACGCCATCAACGGCATGCTGGCCTCGCTCGATCCGCACTCGTCCTACATGAACGCCGAGCAGGCGCAGGACATGCGCGTGCAGACCAAGGGCGAGTTCGGCGGCCTCGGCATCGAGGTCACCATGGAGAACGACCTGGTCAAGGTGATCACGCCGATCGACGACACGCCGGCCGCCAAGGCGGGCGTGCTGGCCGGCGACTACATCGCCAAGATCGACGGCGAGGAGGTGCGCGGCCTGACCCTCAACGACGCCGTCGAGAAGATGCGCGGACCGGTCAACACGCCGATCAAGCTGACCATCCTGCGCCAGGGCGCCGACAAGCCGATCGAGCTGACGGTGGTGCGCGACATCATCAAGGTCAAGGCGGTCAAGTTCCGCGTCGAGAACGACGTCGGCTACATGAAGATCACCTCGTTCACCGAGAAGACCTACGACGATCTCGAGAACGCCATCGACACCATCAAGAAGCAAGTGCCGGCCGACAAGCTCAAGGGCTATGTGCTCGATCTGCGCCTCAATCCGGGCGGCCTGCTCGACCAGGCGGTGAGCGTGTCGGATGCCTTCCTCGACCGCGGCGAGATCGTCTCGACGCGCGGCCGCGATCCGAAGGACGTCACCCGCTTCGACGCGAGGGCGGGCGACGACATCGGCGGCAAGCCGCTGATCGTGCTGGTCAATGGCGGTTCGGCGAGCGCGTCGGAAATCGTCGCCGGCGCGCTGCAGGACCTGCGCCGCGCCACCGTGGTGGGCACCCAGTCCTTCGGCAAGGGCTCGGTGCAGACCATCATCCCGCTCGGCGAGAATGGCGCGCTGCGGCTGACGACGGCGCTCTATTACACGCCTTCGGGCAAGTCGATCCAGGGCAAGGGCATCACGCCCGACATCAAGGTCGAGCAGCCGCTGCCGGCGGACCTGCAGGGCAGGGACCTGACGCGCGGCGAATCGGACCTCAAGGGCCATATCAAGGGCGCGGACGAGAGCTCGACCGGCTCCGGCTCGGCCGCCTATGTGCCGCCGGATCCGAAGGACGACCTGCAGCTGATCTACGCCGAGCAGCTCCTGCGCGGCCAGAAGACCGATCCGGCGTTCCCGCCGAATCCGCAGAAGGCCGTGCTCAACCAGTAAGGATTCGGCGGACCAGACCGAGAGGTCTGGCCGCCCGTTCGAAGCAATGCGATGCTGCCGGGACCGCGAGGTTCCGGCAGTTTGATTCGGGGGGTCGCGGCCGGCGCGCCGCGCCCGAGGCGTGGCAGGCGCCGAGGAGACTTGGATTGGCGTGGCGTTCCGGGAGGTGAGCCCACCTGCCGGTCCCAACGCTTCGGGGTTGCGGCTTGGTGGACATCGGCAAGGACATAGAACGACCGCTCGGGCAGGCTCCCAGGCCGCAGCGCGTTGCCTCGCGCGGCATCAGCACCGGCGCGGTCGCGGCGACGCTCGCTGTGCTTGCGGTGATCGGTGTCTCCGGCGCGATCGCCTTGCGCGAAAAACCGTTCCGCAAGCCGCAAGAGGTCGCGGTGTCGACGCCGAAGGTGACGCCGGCCGCGGCCGCGACGCCTGCCCCGGCACCCGCCGCGGAGACGGCGACGGCAGCACCCAAGGTCGAAACGCCCAAGACCGGCGGACCGCAGATCATCCATGTCCAGACCGAGGAAGGCGATGGCCCGCCCAAGGCGGCCATCGTCATCCGCGATCCTTCCTCGATCGGCCAGAACCTGAAGATCGCGCATATCCCTGACAAGGCGTTGATCGAAGCCAGCGACACCGGCCCGCTGCCGGTCCGCGCCGCCGACGGCAGGCGGCCGTTCGACGTCTATGCGCGGCCGTGGTCGGGATCGCGGGGCGCGCGCGTGGCGATCGTCATCGGCGGGCTCGCCGTCTCCCAGACCGGCACGCAGGCGGCGATCGCCAAATTGCCGGCCGAGGTGACGCTGGCCTTCGCTCCGCAAGGCAACAGCATCGGTCGCTGGATGCAGGCGGCGCGGCAGAGCGGGCACGAGATCGTCATGCAGATACCGCTCGAGCCGTTCGATTACCCCAACGTCAATCCCGGCCGCAACACGCTGACGGTGGCGGCGAGCCCGGACGAGAACCTGAAGAACCTGCACTGGGCGCTGTCGCGGACGACCAACTATACAGGCGTCATGAATTACATGGGCGCGCGCTTCTCGGCCGATCCAGGGGCGATGGCGAGTTTCATGGCGGAGCTCGGCAAAAGGGGTCTCGCCTATGTCGACGACGGCTCGTCGGCGCGCAGCCTGGCGCCCGACCTGGCGCTGAAGGACGGCGTGCCCTTCGTCGCCGGCGACACATCGATCGACGCCGTGCAGGATCGTGGCGCGATCCTGAAGAAGCTGGACGAGCTGGAAGCCACCGCGCGGGCGAAGGGCACTGCCGTCGGCATCGGCTCGGCCTTCGATCTCACCGTCGATACGGTTTCGGCCTGGGTGGCCGAGGCGAGGAAGCGCGGCATCGAGATCGTGCCGATTTCGGCGGTAGCCATCGATCCGCAAAAAGGGTGAATAGTGAATAGTGAATAGTGAATAGTGAATAGTTTCGGTGCCGTGATCTGATTCTGCCAGCTATAGGTACTTACTACTCACTACTCACTACTCACTACTCACTACTCAGACGTCACGCCGCAGCGCAGAAGGTCCGACGATGGCCAAGAATATCGATCCCGAAACGCTGCCTTACCGTCCCTGCGTCGGCCTGATGATCCTCAATGGCGACGGGCTGGTCTGGGTCGGCCATCGCATTGCCGAGCCGGACAGCGAGTTCGCCGGCACGACGCAGCTCTGGCAGATGCCGCAAGGCGGCATCGACAAGGGCGAGGAGCCGTTCGAGGCGGCGGGACGGGAACTTTACGAGGAAACCGGCATGCGCTCGGTCTCGCTGCTCGCCGAGGCGCCGGAATGGATCAACTACGATTTGCCGGCGCACTTGGTCGGCGTTGCCTTCAAGGGGCGCTATCGCGGCCAGACGCAGAAATGGTTCGCCTATCGCTTCCACGGCGACAGCGGCGAAATCCAGATCAACCCGCCGCCTGGCGGCCACACCGCCGAGTTCGACAAATGGGCTTGGCGGCCGATGCAGGACCTGCCCGGGCTGATCGTGCCGTTCAAGCGCAAGGTCTATGAAGAGGTGGTGGCGGCGTTCCGGCATCTCGTCCCGTAGAGGCGCGTTCGATCGCACTGTTCGGGATCGGGCACTCTTGATATTGATGCCGGTGCGCCGCAAGTACCAGAGGCTGACATGAACCATGCATGGCAAGAGCATCATAGAGGAGCGCCGGCGCTGCCCCTCACCTGCCTGCCGGCATCCTCTCCCCGTATAGTGACGGGGAGAGGGAAGCTGTCGGCGCCGATTTCGCTAATCGCCAACGTTGCAGGAAGACAACCGAGGCTGCGGCCAGCCCCTTCTCCCCGTCACTATACGGGGAGAAGTGGCCGGCAGGGCGATGAGGGGCGGCGCCGGCGTCGGCAATCGCGCGTCTTCGCAACAGGCGCAACCCTGGCGCGGTCGCCTCGATGAGCGGCGACAAGGCGCCTTTGCCGCAAGCGCCTGACGCGGGTAGCTGCATGCCTAGCGAGGCCACAGCCGGGGCGATCCTGACCATCGATCTTGGCGCCATCAGGGAAAACTACCGGCGGCTGAAGGCGCGACTCGGCGCCGCGCAATGTGCCGGCGTGGTCAAGGCGGACGGCTATGGGCTGGGTGCCGCCGAAGTGGCGCGGGCGCTGGCGGCGGAAGGCTGCACGAGCTTTTTCGTTGCGCTGCTCGCCGAAGGCGTGGCGCTGCGTCGGGCGCTCGGCCCCGGACCGGCGATTTATGTGCTGAACGGGCTGCCGCCCGGCTCGGAAAACGAGGCGGTCGAAGCCGAACTTGCTCCCGTCATCAACAGCGCCGCGCAGCTCAAGGCCTGGGGTGAGGCCGGCCAGGCCGCCGGCCGCAAGCTGCCAGCTGCGATCCAGGTCGACAGCGGCATGTCCAGGCTCGGCATGTCGCCGGCGGAGGTCGAGGCGCTGAGCCGTGAGCCGACTTCCTTCGACGGCGTCGCGGTCACCCTCGTCATGAGCCATCTCGCCTGCGCCGACGAGCCGGCGCATCCGGCCAACGAGCGACAGTGGCTGGCCTTCGAGCGCCTGCGCAAGATGCTCCCCGAGGCGCCCGCGTCGCTCGCCAACTCCTCCGGCATCTTCCTCGGACCGGCCTTCCATTTTGATCTCGTGCGCCCCGGCGCGGCGCTCTACGGCATCAATCCGACGCCGGCGGAGCCGAATCCGATGCTGCCGGTGGTGCGGCTGCAGGCCAAGGTGGTACAGACGCGAAGCGTCGAGAAAGGTGCCGGCGTCGGCTACGGCCACACCTATCGCGCGGAGGATCCGCTCGGGCTGGCGACGATCTCTCTCGGCTATGCCGATGGCTGGCATCGCCGCGCAGCCTCGGCCGCCTGGTTCGAAAACGTGCGGCTGCCCTTTGTCGGGCGGGTGTCGATGGATTCGATCATCCTCGACATTTCCGCGCTGCCGCAGGGCAAGCTCGGCGCAGGCGACCTGGTCGAGCTGCTCGGACCGTCGCAAAGCGTCGACGCCGCAGCCGGCCATGCCGGCACGATCGGCTACGAGATCCTGACCAGCCTCGGGCCGCGCTTTCACCGGCGCTATACCGGCTGAACGAGTGCCTTGCTTGACAAGCAGGCGCTTCTCGGCAAGGGTTCCGGGATGAGCAACCTCGCCCATACCAGAACCTTTTTCAGGGTCTGCCCCATCGCGGGAGCGTAGCCCCGGCCCGGCCACCAAGCTGGCGGCCGCCTGAACCGGGGCATTTGAATTCCATACATCGCCATTGAGCCGGCCGGCCTTGTGCGGCTGCCGGCTTTGTCCGCCGCCCCTGATTTGGCGCCAGCGCAGTCGTCCTGTGCGCCGGGCCCATGAGGTTTGCCATGCCTGCAACAACTCCATCACGTTACCGAAACCTGCTCCTCGTCAGCGACGCCGATCACAACAGGCTGACCGGCCTAGCCAGAGCCTGTCTCGACCGAGCGCCCGACATTGCCGAGGGTCTGCTCGCGGAAATGGACCGCGCCAGGGTCGCGGCAGCGGCGGCCATGCCGGCAGATGTAGTGCGGATGGGCTCGACAGTGACTTTGCGCAACAGCGATGGAAGTTGCCAACGCGTCACGCTGGTCTATCCCGGCGAAGCCGACATCGCCGAGAAGCGCATTTCCGTGCTGACGCCGCTCGGAACAGCGCTGATCGGAGCGCGTGCCGGCGGGTCGGTGCACTGGCAAAGCCGTGACGGCCGGGTCCTGTCGGGCACAATCGACGCTGTCGAGCAACTCCCGTCCGGGAGGCCGTCATGACCAAGACCATCTACTGCGTGACGACGAAGGATTTGGGGATGATTGAGGTGATGCTGTTGCGCAGGCGCGCCTTTGCCGATCCGATCGTGCCAGTGCTCGAGCGCAAGCTCTCGCAGAGCAGCATTGTTCCGGTCGACCTGGTCGGGCCCGACTTGGCGACGTTGGCCAGCCGCGTGACTTTTTGCATAGATGGCGGCCCGGCGGAGACGCGAACGCTGGTGCAGAGCGAAACATTCGCTTCCATAGGGGCCGGCCTGTCCGTCAGCACGTGGCGGGGCCTCAGCCTACTCGGCATGAGGAAAGGCCAGAGCCTACTGGTCGAACGGCCCGACGGCAGGAACGAGCGGATTGTGGTCGAAGATGTACCTTACCAGCCTGAGGCTGCGCGACGAGCAGCTCGGAACGTCGGCGGACGTCTGTCGCAGGGCCTGACCCTTGTCCACAGCGCCTCAGCGACCAGCAGGCCCCTTGGCGAGACGGGCAAAATCCGGCAGACAGAGGAAGACGATCCGGGCCCTTCGGCGGCATGATCGGCCTTTGAGGGAGCAAGCGATGAAGATCTTCGTGCTGGGCGGCGGCGTGATCGGGGTCACCACCGCCTACTTCCTCGCCGAGGCCGGCCACGAAGTGACGGTGTTCGACCGCCAGAAAGGTCCGGCGCTGGAAACCAGCTTCGCCAATGCCGGCGAGGTCTCGCCGGGCTATGCCTCGCCCTGGGCCGGCCCCGGCATTCCGCTGAAGGCGATCAAATGGCTGCTGATGAAGCATGGTCCGCTGGTGGTGCGGCCGGCCTTCGACCCGCATATGTGGACGTGGCTGCTGAAGATGCTGCGCAACTGCACGGCCGAGCGCTACGCGCTCAACAAGTCGCGCATGGTGCCGCTTGCCGAATACAGCCGCGACACGCTGAAGGCGCTGCGCCAGGCCACCGGCATCGCCTATGACGAGCGTTCCAAGGGCACGCTGCAGCTTTTCCGGACGCAAAAGCAGCTCGACGGCACCGGTGGCGATGTCGAGGTGCTGAAGAAATACGGCGTCCCCTATGAAGTCCTCGATCCCGAAGGCTGCATCGCGGCCGAGCCGGCGCTGGCCAACGTGCGCGGCAAGTTCGTCGGCGGCCTCAGGCTGCCGGGTGACGAAACCGGCGACTGCAAGATGTTCACCGACCGCCTGGCCGAGCTCTGCGTGGCGCGCGGCGTGACCTTCGAATACGACACCCTGATCAGGCGCATCATCCGCAGCCGCAACCGCGTCCACAACATGCATACCAGCACGGGCTGGAGGGCGGCGGATGCCTATGTGATGGCGATGGGCAGCTACTCGGCGCAGGCGATGCGCTGGCTGAAACGGCCGATCCCGGTCTACCCGGTCAAGGGCTATTCGATCACTGTGCCGATCAAGGATGCCGAGGCGGCGCCGGTTTCGACCGTCATGGACGAGACCTACAAGGTGGCGATCACCAGGCTCGGCGACCGCATCCGCGTCGGCGGCACGGCGGAGATTTCAGGCTTCGACATGAGGCTGCACGAATCGCGCCGGCGCACGTTGGAGCATTCGGTCGGCGATCTCTTCCCGGGCGGCGGCGATCTCAAGGCCGCAACCTTCTGGTGCGGCTTGCGGCCGATGACGCCGGACGGGCCGCCGCTGGTCGGCCGCAGCGAGCTGTCCAACCTCTATCTCAACACCGGCCACGGCACGCTCGGCTGGACCATGGCCTGCGGCTCGGCGAAGGTGCTGGCAGACATCATCTCCAGCCGGGTGCCCGAGATCAACGCCCACGACCTCGGGCCGGAACGCTACCTGAAGTAGGGCAACTGCTCCTTCAGGTTGTCCCCAGGACCGCAGCGCGCTTTGGGGCGACCTGCCTTAAAACGCCTGCTTCACCCAGCCCTCTCTGAACAGCAGCCGGTAGGCCCAGGGGATGGTCACGTTGGTGGCGACCGGCTTTGAATGGGCAAGATAGTCGTCATAGACCGGTTTCATCCTGGCGTAGAAGGCGGGGTCGAGAACGGTCATGCCGTTCTCCGAATCGTGGAAGAAGCTGCGGTTGTTGAGGTTGACCGACGAAATCGTCACCAGCCTCTCATCGATCATCATGATCTTGGAATGCAGGACCACGTCGGGCGCCTTGAATTCGCGGATATCGATGCGGTCGCCATACTTCTCGACGAACAGCTTGTTGAGCGCGGTGAGGAACTTGCCGCCGATGTCGCCCTTGAGGTCGATGCGGCCGACAATGTCGATCTTCACGCCTCTGGCCAGCGCCCGGTCGAAAGCCAGCGCAAGCTTTGGCGTCAAGTTCAGGTAAGGGTTGACGATCTGGATATGGTGCTCGGCGGTGTCGATCAGCTCGACGAAATAGCTCTCCAGCGCGTGCCCGTCTTCATAGGGCACGGAGATGAAATGCCGGGCGACGCCTTGCGGCGGCCGGCCGCTGGCGCGGACCGGGATCGAAAACGGGCGCGAGATGTTGGTGTCGGGATCGCGCAGCCACACGGTCGAAAGATGCGCGGCCAGCGTCTCGACCGTGGCCGGATCGGCGATCTCGACGTCGAAATCGCTCCAGTTCGAATAGTAGTTCAGCGAGAAGCCGTCGGTCCTGCCGTATTGCTGCAGGTCCGGATAGCGCGACAGGTCGACCGGCTTGTGGAACAGGAAGCCGTCATGGATGTTGCGGCCGCCGATGATGACGCGCGATCGGCCGGGATCCTCGGCCAGCGTCGCCAGCATCTTGACGTGGTGGGTCTTGTGCAGCTGTGAGATCTGCTCGTCGATCGGCGCGCCGTGGTCGGCCCGCCAGCGGTATTCCTGAAGCTGGATATTGGGGAATTCGGCCGCCAGTCGGTGCAGCATGGCGTCGTCCTTCTCGCGCTCCAGCACGTCGGTCACCAGGATGCGCACCTTGGTGCCCGAGGCGGCATGATGGCGGATCAGCCGCTCGATGATGCGGCCGGAAAAGTCCGCCTTGAACTCCAGCGACGATAGATAGATCAGCCTGAGTTTCGGCGCGTGCGAGAAATCGAGCGGCAGCTCGGGATCGGCCTTGTCGAACGCGCTGTCGGGAAGCCGCTCTCCCAGCAGCGCCTCGACCTTGGCGTTGAAGCCGTCGCGCGACTTGCGCAGCAGCAGCGGTTTGCCAAGTGGCAGCGCGCAAGTCTGCGACAGCCAGCGGCCGGCGTAGAAAACGCGGTCGAGCTCCTTGAGCCCATCGGGATCGGGCACCGGGCAGCGGTCGTAGCGGCTGTCGAGGCCGGCGACCCAAGGGTCGGCAACCTCCTCGCGGAAAATGGTCAGCGGCGCGCCGGCCGGCGCCAGGCCGGAGCTGACGCTGAGGTCGCAGCGGCTGAGCGCCTCGCCGGGATAGAGGCTCGCGGATGCCTCGCCCGCCGGCAGGGTGAGATGGAATGCCGAGCCCGCGGCGATTGTGCTCGATCGTCCCGACGCGCGGATCGCCAACGGCCCATCGCAGGTGCCGCCGATGTCGAGGGGCTTCTGGCCGGCCTGGCTGAGCACAATCTCGACCGAGCGCGCCTCCAGTCCGGAAAAGCTGAATGTCTTGGGCGCAAAGGGTCGGGCGGCGGCATCGAGATAGAGTGTCTGCCGCGACATGCGCCAGCGCCCGGTGAAATGATCCTCGCCGGGTTTGCCGCGCGCCGGCGTCACCGCGGTCGTGTCGAGCGGCTTTGCCAGCTGTTGCAGCGCCCGGTAGGTCGCCTGGAAACGGCTGTTGTGAATGTCGCGCCAGTCATGCCCGAAACGGCCGGTGCCGTTCGTGCGGTCGAGCGCGTCGAGCCGGCTTTGGGCCAGCAGCGCCTGGAAGCGTTTCTCGTAGGCGCTGTCGCCGGCCTTGAAGTAATGCGCGGTGGCGATCGCGGCGCCGGTGCTGTCGGCCGAGATCGGCGGCCGGTCGCAGGCATCGTCGCCTGGAAAGAAGGCGCAGGCGGAGCGGCCGGGCATGCCGGCGCAGCCGGCCATCGCCGCGAGCGCCAATCCGAACAGCGCTTTTGTTGCCGCGGACCTTACGTTCACCCGGTCGCCCCGTTCATCGCCTTGAGCTGAGCGGGGTCGCGCGGCGGCATGAAGCCTTGCGGAAAGACCTTGCAGACCGGGACGGCGAAAGTGGCGATCAAAAGCTCGGCCTCGTTGCGCATCGTCCTCGGGGCGGTCTTGTCGTCGCGGATCACTTTCGCCGAGGCGACAAGCGCACCGTCGCAGTCGCAATGGTTGCGGCGGGCGATGTAGCAGGCGTCGTGGACCTGGCAAGCGGCGTCGAGGCGGCCGACCGGCCGCAGCGACAGATCGCCGGAGCGGGTCCCCGGCCCGCAATAATTGCCGAAGACGAAAGCCGAGGGGCGCGCCATCGCAGTGCGGATCGGCTTCGGAAGTTCAGCCTCCGGCACTTTCGTCCACGGGTTGGCGCAAGCCGAGAGGAAGGCCAGCGGCAGGATGGCAAGAACGGCTCGCATTTTATCCGCGCCAGCTTTCTGAATGACTTTCCCACGCGGGCTATCGTTCCCGCGCCGACGGCCGCGTGCCTGATGCCACACTGGCCGGTTTTGTGGCAAGTAAAAGGCCGCGTGTATCGCCCGATTGTGATATGCCGCCTTGTCCCATCCACCCGGGCATAGCTCCCGTCTTGGCATTTCGCGAGCATCGTGATGCGTTTCTGCTTTCTGACTACCAGTGTTGGATTTCTGTTCTACGCCTCCGTGGTCAGCGCCGCGGACAAGACCGTCCACGACCAGCAGAACGGGTTTTCTCTGACCTTTCCAGAGGAATGGATCAACGAGCCGCTCTCCGAAGAAGAGATACGGCTGAGCGTGAAATTTGCCGATCTCATCTGCATGGTATCGGCTTCATTTTACGATCAATCGGCACCGGGCTCGCCGTCCGATACGGGCAAATTCATGGAGGGCTGGTCGATGAATAATTGGGAAAAGACAATAGGCACCTCATTCAGCACAGCCGATTTCAGCAATGATAGCCTTGCAAGGTTTCCCGACGGCTACCCCGTCCGCCTGGCCGACGTGGACTTCACGGTTCTCAGCGGGAATGCCACCTTTTATGGCCATTCCAGGTTCGCGTTCTCCGTCCGGGCGCGCGCTACGGTTATGTGAACTGCGGCGTGATGGGCGAGAGCGCCGAGCAGGTGGCGCGGATGTGGGCGCCGCTGGCGGACAAGGCTGAACGAGTGGTGAATTCGTTCATTCTCGACACGCCTTGAAACACGAACTGCGTTGCAGGCTTGTGAAATCAGCTAAACAGGCCGCGCTCCCGCTCCACCGCCCTGTTGATGAAATTGGCGACGAGCTGGACGCGACGCAGCGGCCTCACCGATTCGTGATAGACCAGCCAGTAGGCGCGGCGGATCGGCGCCACGATATCGACCGGCACCAGCTCCGGCATCGAGCGGGCGACGAAAGTGTGCAGGATGCCGATGCCGGCGCCGGAGCGCACCGCTTCGGCCTGGCCGAGCGCCGAGGAGATGGCGAAGCTCGAACTCCAGTCGGCGCTGAACTCGGCGGCATAGTCGAGCGAAGGGCTGACGATGAGGTCGGGCACGTAGCCAATCAGCGTGTGCCGGCCGAGCTCGGCCGCTGTCGCCGGCAGACCATTGGCTTCGGCATAGGCGCGCGAGGCGAACAGGCCGAGCGTGTAGTCGACCAGCTTTCCCGCCACCAGCCGGCCTTCGGTCGGGCGTTCCACGGTAATGGCGATGTCGGCCTCGCGCCGCGACAGCGAAAACGAGCGCGGCACCGGCACAAGCTGGATGGTGAGCTCGCGGTGGAGGGCGGTCAGTTCTCCCAGCCGTTTTGCCAGGAAGGCGACGCCAAAACCGTCCGGCGCGCCTATGCGCACCGTGCCCGAGACATCGTCGCCTTCGCCGGCAATGGTCGCACGCGCTGCGATCATGTCGCTTTCCATGCGCTCGGCAATGTCGAGGAAACGCTCGCCGGCCGGCGTCAGCTCGCTGCCGGTGGTCAGGCGGCGGAAGAGTTTTGTGCGCAGCGCGTCCTCGAGCGCGGCGATGCGGCGCGAGACGGTGGCATGGTTGAGCTCCAGGCGTTTCGCCGCGCCGAGGATCTGGCCGGCGCGCGCCACGGCGAGGAAGATGCGGACGTCATCCCAGTTCATGGGAGTGACCTTGATGACAACTCACCCTGAAAAATCCTTCACGACACGGCAGCTCGCTATTTGCGAGAATTAATGCACAGTCGGCTGCCGTTGTCCATTTCCTGCACAACGGTTGCGATTCCGCTCGCGTTGCCATCGCCGCCGCAAAGGCGGACAATGCCTCATCACCAAAACAGGGAGAGAAACCATGATCGACTACGGTCATTTCATCGGCGGCAAGCGTGTCGCCGGCACCAGCGGCCGCAAGCAGGACGTGATGCAGCCGATGGACGGTTCCGTGCGCGGCACGGTGGCGCTGGCTTCGCAGGCGGAACTGCGCGCCGCTGTCGAAGACGCCAAGGCGGCGCAGCCCAAGTGGGCGGCCACCAACCCGCAGCGCCGCGTGCGCGTGCTGATGAAGTTCCTCGAACTGGTCCAGCGCGACTATGACGAACTGGCCGACATCCTGGCGCGCGAGCACGGCAAGACCATCGCAGACGCCAAGGGCGACATCCAGCGCGGCCTCGAAGTGGTTGAAGTCTGCATCGGCGCGCCGCACATGATGAAGGGTGAGTTCACCGACGGCGCCGGCCCCGGCATCGACGTCTATTCGATGCGCCAGCCGCTCGGCGTCGTCGCCGGCATCACGCCGTTCAACTTCCCGGCGATGATCCCGCTGTGGAAAATCGCGCCGGCGATCGCCTGCGGCAATGCCTTCATCCTGAAGCCGTCGGAGCGCGATCCTGGCGTGCCGATCCGCATCGCCGAGCTGTTCATCGAGGCTGGCCTGCCTGCCGGCATCCTCAACGTCGTCAACGGCGACAAGGAAGTGGTCGACGCCATCCTCGACGATCCCGACATCAAGGCCGTCGGCTTCGTCGGTTCGACGCCGATCGCCCACTACATCTATTCGCGCGGCACCGCCGCCGGCAAGCGCGTGCAGTGCTTCGGCGGCGCCAAGAACCACATGATCATCATGCCCGACGCCGACATGGACCAAACTGTCGACGCGCTGATCGGCGCCGGCTACGGCTCGGCCGGCGAGCGCTGCATGGCGATCTCGGTGGCGGTTCCCGTCGGCAACGATACCGCCAACCGGCTGATGGAAAAGCTGGTGCCGCGCGTCGAGAGCCTGAAGGTCGGCCCGTCCACCGATTCCTCGGCCGATTTCGGCCCGCTGGTGACGGCGCAGGCGCTGGAGCGCGTCAAGGGTTATGTCGACATCGGCGTCAAGGAAGGCGCGAAGCTCGTCGTCGACGGCCGCGGCTTCAAGATGCAGGGCTATGAGAACGGCTACTATATGGGCGGTTGCCTGTTCGACAACGTCACCGCCGACATGCGCATCTACAAGGAAGAGATTTTCGGCCCGGTGCTCTCCGTGGTGCGCGCGCCGACCTACGAGAACGCCATCAAGCTCGCCAACGACCACGAGATGGGCAATGGCGTCGCCATCTTCACCCGCGACGGCGACGCCGCGCGCGACTTCGCATCCAGAGTCCAGGTCGGCATGGTCGGCGTCAACGTGCCGATCCCGGTGCCGATCGCCTACTACACGTTCGGCGGCTGGAAGGCCTCGTCCTTCGGCGATCTCAACCAGCACGGCCCGGATGCGTTCCGCTTCTACACCAAGACCAAGACGGTCACCTCGCGCTGGCCGTCCGGCATCAAGGACGGTGCCGAGTTCGTCATCCCGACGATGAACTAGCCGGACGGTTTACTGCTTGCGCGTCCTCGCCGCGATGCGGCTGCGGGCGCGCGGGCAGGCATCAAGGATGGTGCCGAGTTCGTCATCCCGACGATGAACTGATCCAGATCCGACGACCGACTGATAAAGGCCCGGCCATCGCCGGGCCTTTACGCTTTCCGATCGCGGCCGGTATCCGCCAAAACACCGATGTGATGGAACCAAGCGGGCTCGATCCGTCTTAGGTTGTATTCCTGCAAACTTGCAGGCCAATCCAACAGCGCCGGTGGCTGCCGGGGTTCTCGTCTGGCGCAAGGAGTTGTCAGATGACACGACGTCTTTTGGCGGGAACGTGCTTTGCGGTGTTTGCGATATGCGGTGGTGTCGCGCAGGCCGTTGCGGGGGGACAATGCGCCGCGCGTGCCGACGTCATCAAGGCGCTCGGCGAGAAGTTCCATGAAAGCGAGGCCGCGCGCGGTCTGGTCAACCCGAATGTGATTCTCGAAATCTTCGTGTCGGAAAAGGGCACTTGGACCATCCTGGCCACCGACACGCACGGCCTGAGCTGCATCATCACGGCGGGCGACGGTTGGGACGGAGCCATGATGGCGGCTGCCCTGCCGGGCACCTGAGCGGACGTCGTTCCCGCTGTCGTAGGGAGGCGGCCCGCGGCCGGGTCTTTTGGCATTTCGAATGGATTGCGGGCGCCCGAAAGGGTGCCCGCTTGTGCTTTGCCTTCGCCGTCACCATATATGGAACATAATGGGAACATCCGGAAGGTTCCCATTGGTGGCAGACCGGAACGCAGAAAGGAACGACGCGATGATGACGTCGGAACCGGGCTGGGCCGCTCCGGCAAAATGAGGCTGTCTCCTTTTGCCGGGACGCGATGGCAAAAGGAGGTGCCCCATGGCACGCAAATCCCTGTTGGGTTGGGTGAGAAACCTGGTTCTTGCCAGCGCGCTGGCGATGGGTACGAACAGCGCCGGCGCTCAATATCAAAACTGTGCCGAACACAGCGCTCTGGTTACCCACCTGAGCGAGAACTTCCAGGAACGGCAGTTTGCCTTCGGGCTGATCGGCCAAGTCGCGATCATGGAAATGTTTGTCGGCCAGAGCGGAACGTGGACCATCATCGTCACTGACGTTACCGGCACGAGCTGCATAATCGCCGCCGGCAACAGTTGGGAAAGCGTGGCGGCGCCGGCCGACCATAGCGCGCGATACTGAGATCGAGCATCGCTCAGCGGGTGGCGGCCACCTCGGCATGGCTGCGCAGCAGCGCCATCAGCCGCTTGGCATCCTTGGCCGCCCCCTCCTCGTCGCCGTCGAGGATCGAGCGGATCAGCGCGACATGATGTTCGGCCGATTCGGCCAGGCCGGTATCCGACTTGTAGCGGAACCAGAAGCGGCGGCTGTGGGTCTGCAAGGGCGCCGCCAACCGCGCCGCGAAGGGGTTGTCGGCGGCCAGTGCGAGCGCCTCGTCGAGCGCCTTGTCGGCCTGGATGAAGGCCAGCACATTGCCCGAGATGACCGCCTTCTGCATGGCAAGGGCGGCGTCGTGAAAGAGGTCGGCTGCCTCGCGGGTGACGAAACGCGCGGCCGAGCGGGCCAGCACCACCTCGACGCCGCGCCTGGCATCGAGGACACGCAGCCAGTCGCCGGGATGGAGCGGCGCAATCGCGATGCCGGCGCGCGGCCGGACATCGAGCAGGCCCTCCCAGGCCAGACGCTGGATCGCCTCGCGCACCGGCGTGCGGCCGAGCCCGAGACGCTCGATCAGCGCACCCTCGGTGACAAAGCTCGACGGCGCCAGTTCGAGCGTGACGATCATGTGCTCGAGCGCGCGATAGGCCTTCGCAGCCGCCGGCTCGAAACGAGATATATCTTCCAATAGAGCCATTGGGCCTCCTGATATATTTTCCATATATCATAGCAGATTCCGCATTGACAGCCGGTTTCCTGTTAGATATATCACTGATATATCAGATTGGAGATGATGCCATGTGGACTGGAGTTTTCCCCGCCGTCACGACCAAATTCACCGAGGACGACCGTCTCGATCATGCCGAGATGGAGCGCTGCTTTTCGCTGCAGATGGAGGCCGGCTGCGACGGCATCATCGTCTGCGGCTCGCTCGGCGAAGGGCCAATGCTGTCGCATGATGAGAAGATCGAGGTGCTGAAGACGGCGCAGCAGGTCGCCGGAGGCAAGCCGGTGCTGCTCACTGTGAACGAGCCCGGCACCCGCGAGGCGGCAAGCATCGCGCGTCGCGCCGCGCAGGCCGGAGCCAGCGGGCTGATGGTGGTGCCCAGCCCGATCTACCATACCGACCCGGCAGAGACGGCCGCCGCCCTGCGCGCCGTGGCCGAGGCCGGCGACCTGCCGGTCATGATCTATTCGAACAGGCTGGCGTACCGCGTCGACGTCACCGTCGACCTGATGGAGGAGCTGGCGTCCGACGCGCGCTTCGTCGCCATCAAGGAATCCTCCGACGACATCCGCCGCTCGACCGAGATCATCAACCGGTTCGGCGACCGCTACGACCTGTTCACCGGCGTCGACAATCTTGCCTTCGAGGCACTGTCGGTCGGCGCCATCGGCTGGGTGGCGGGGCTGGTCACCGCCTTCCCGCGCGAGACGGTGGCGATCTACCAGCTGATGAAGCAGGGCCGGCGCGAGGAGGCGCTGACGATCTATCGCTGGTTCCGGCCATTGCTCGACCTCGACGTCTCGACCTATCTGGTCCAAAACATCAAGCTTGCTGAAGTGCTGGCGATCAATACCAATGATCGCGTTCGCATGCCGCGCCGGCCGCTGTCGGGCGAGCGCCGCAAGGCGGTGGAAAAGATCGTCATGGATGCGCTGGCTGTGCGGCCGAAACTGCCGGCGCTGCAGGCGTCTCCTCGATCGGCGGACAAGCTGGTGGCAGCCGAATAGGGGTAGCATCGCGTGCAGGAAAATTCCGATGAGACCGAGGAGGGACGCCGCCCCTCATCCGCCCTTCGGGCACCTTCTCCCCGTGAACGGGGAGAAGGGCAAGACATCGCCATCATCGGCGGCGGCATCATCGGCATCTGCGCCGCCACCTACCTGACCGAGGCAGGGCGAAACGTCACGATCTTCGATCGCACGGGCATCTGCGAGGAAACGAGCTCGGGCAACGCCGCCGCCTTCGCCTTCACCGACGTGCTGCCGCTGGCGCATAAGGGCATGGTGCGGCAATTGCCGAAATGGCTTGCCGATCCGCTCGGCCCGCTCACCATTCCGCCCGCCTATCTGCCGAAGCTGCTGCCCTGGCTGATCCGCTTTTGGCGCGCCGGGCGCGGCGCCCGCTACGAGACCAGCCTTGCCGCACAGGCCGCGATGATGAGGCTTGCCGAAGCGGAGTGGATGGGCCTGCTCGACCGCTCCGGGACGAGGCCGATGCTGCGCGAGGACGGCTCGCTCGAACTCTACGAGAGCGAGGCCGAGTTCCGCGCCTCGCTTTCCGGCTGGGCGGCACGTGAGCGCTACGGCATCGGCTTCAACCATGTCGAGGGCGCGGAGATGGCTGCCCTGCAGCCGGGGCTTTCGCCGCGCTTCATCAAAGCCACCTTCGTGCCGGGCTGGAAAACGGTCTCCGACCCCAAGCTGCTCGGCAAGGCGGTCTGGGCCCACGCCGCACGGCTCGGCGCCCGCTTCGAGCACGCGCTCGTCGCGCGGATCGTGGGCGGCGCGGATGGAGCGACGATCGTGCTTGCCGACGGCTCGACCCGGAAGGCGAACCAGCTCGTCATCGCCGCTGGCGCATGGTCGCATCTTCTGGCCAGGGACCTCGGCGAGCGCATCCCGCTGGAGACCGAGCGCGGCTACAACACCACGCTGCCTAAGGCCGCGTTCGATGTCAGGCGGCAGCTGATCTTCTCCGGGCACGGTTTCGTCATCACGCCGCTGGAAACCGGCCTGCGCGTCGGCGGCGCCGTCGAACTCGGCGGCATCGAGCGCCCGCCTAATTTCGCGCGGTCGAAGGCCATGCTGGAAAAGGCCAGGCGCTTCCTGCCGGGGCTCGATCCGTCGGGCGGGCGCGAATGGATGGGCTATCGCCCGTCGCTGCCGGATTCGCTGCCCGTCATCGGCCGGGCGCGCGCGCCGAACGCTTTCTATGCTTTCGGCCACGGCCATCTCGGCCTGACCCAGGCAGCGGCAACCGGGCGCTTGATCCGCGATCTCGTTCTCGGGCAGGCTCCGCCCGTCGATCTCGCCCCCTTCAGTCCGCAGCGGTTCTGACCGGTCTCTCTTGTCTTGACGCAATTGCGGACGGAAGGTTACGGCGAAGGCGCCGAACTTAACCGCTTCACACTTTTCCTGAAATTGCTTTAGGAAGCATCATCATGGCCAAGAAAACCTTCTCCTGCATCGACGGCCACACTTGCGGCAATCCGGTCAGGCTGGTCGCCGGCGGTGGGCCGCTGCTCGAGGGCAAGACGATGATGGAGCGGCGGGCGCATTTCCTCGCCGAGTACGACTGGATCCGCACCGGGCTGATGTTCGAGCCGCGCGGCCATGACGTGATGTCGGGCTCCATCCTCTATCCGCCGACGCGCGAGGACTGCGACATCGCCATCCTGTTCATCGAGACGTCGGGCTGCCTGCCGATGTGCGGCCACGGCACCATCGGCACGGTGACGATGGCGATCGAGCATGGGCTGGTGCAGCCGAAGACGCCGGGGATCTTGCGGCTCGACACGCCGGCCGGCCTGGTCATCGCCGAATACAAGCAGGTCGGCGAGTATGTGGAGGAGGTGCGCATCACCAACGTGCCCTCCTTCCTCTATGCCGAGGGGCTGACGGTCGAGTGTCCCGGCCTCGGCGAGATCAGCGTCGACGTCGCCTATGGCGGCAATTTCTACGCCATCGTCGAGCCGCAGGCGAACTATCGCGACATGGCCGACCATTCGGCCGGCGACCTCATCGCCTGGAGCCCGGTGGTGCGGCAGCGGCTCAACGAGAAGTACTCCTTCGTGCATCCGGAGAACCCCGGCATCAACCGGCTGTCGCACATGCTGTGGACCGGCCAGCCGACCAATCCGGAAGCCGATGCGCGCAATGCCGTTTTCTACGGCGACAAGGCGATAGACCGCTCGCCTTGCGGCACCGGCACCTCGGCGCGCATGGCGCAGCTGCACGCCAAGGGCAAGCTCAAGGCCGGCGACAGCTTTGTCCACGAATCGATCATCGGTTCGCTGTTCAAGGGCAGGGTCGAAAAGGAGGTCGTCGTCGCGGACAAGCCGGCGATCGTCCCCTCGATCGGCGGCTGGGCGCGGATGACCGGGTTGAACACCATCTTCATCGACGACCGCGATCCGTTCGCGCACGGGTTCGTCGTCACCTAGAGCAATTCCAGGAAAAGTGTGTAGCGGTTAAGTTCGGCGCCTTCGCCGTAACCTTCCGTCCGGAACTGCGTAAAAAGCAAATAAGGCGACGCCGTCGCTGCTCGAGGGCGTCAGGCTTCCTCGCCGTTCGTCGAGACCTGATCGCGGAACCAGTCGGCGAAGGTGATTTCGGCGGCCGAGGGTTGCGCCGACATGGTCAGATAGTAGCCCTTGTCCGTGTCGGTCGCGATGTCGGAGACGACGACGAGATCGCCGCGCCGCAGCTCCTCGCGAAAAACCTCGATCGGGCAAAGGGCGACGCCGTGACCGGCGATGACGGCCGTCGCCAGTATGTTGAAATCGGCAAAGACAGGCCCGGTGCCCACGTCGGCCCCGGCCATGCCGGCTTGCGAGAACCACTCGCGCCAGCCCTGACGGGTCTCGTCATGCAGAAGGTCCGCCGCGGCAATCTCCGCCGGCGACCCGAGCCGGCCCTTGCGCGCCAGATAGTGCGGGCTGCAGGCGGGCCGGCTCATGCGCGAAAACAGCTTGAGGCTGGCGGCGGTGGGAGACGGGTCCGCGCCAAGCGTGATGAGGACGTCGTTGTCGTCGTCCTCGAGCCGGTCTTCGGCTTTCGCGTAGGCGACGCGGATGGCGATCTCCGGGTGGCGTTCGGTGAAGTCCGGCAAGCGCGGCACCAGCCATCGGCTGGCGATGGATGGAATGCAGCCCACCGACAGCGATGCTACGGCCGCGTTCCTGCGGATGCGCCGGCAGGCGGCGGCAAGGTCGGAGAGCGCGGCGTTCGCCGAGAGCTGCAGGGTCAGGCCGGCATCGGTCAGGCGGACCTTGCGGGCATCCCGGTGGAACAGAGGCACGCCCAACCATTCCTCCAGCCGCCTGATCTGATGGCTGATCGCCGGATGGGTGACATGCAGCTCCTCGCCGGCGGCCGAGAAGCTGAGATGGCGCGCGGCGGCCTCGAAAGCGCGGATGGCGTTCAGCGGCAGATAGTCCATTTGTAAATTTTTCTAATGTGTCTAACGAAAAACGGTCATTTGAAACCCGCCTCGGGTCGCGACATGCTGAAGGAAGCTTCGAATGTTGATCCAGAAAATAGCAGCCAAAACAGAGCGAAGCCAGATCATTCCGTCGTCGTGGTCGTCCCACGCCCCTTTCATAGAGAGAGATACCATGTTCACCAGGCAACTGGCCGATGTAGAAAAAACTGACTTCTTCGTCGACTGGGGCAACGGCACCAGCCACCGGCTGCTGACCCAGCGAGACGGCATGGGGTTCACCGTCTGTCATACAGTCGTGCGGGCAGGGAGCGAGTCGCGCCTGCAATACCGGCGGCATCTCGAGGCCTGCTATTGCATCTCGGGCCAGGGCGAAGTCGAGGATATGTCGGGCGCGATCCATCGCATCGAGCCCGGGACCATCTATGTGCTTGACGCGCATGACGATCATTACCTGCGCGCCGATGCCGCCGGCGACATGGTGCTGGTCAGCGTCTTCAACCCGCCGCTGAGCGGCACCGAGCGGCACAGCCTGAGCGGAGAAGGCGGCTCCGCCTACTGAAACTTCATGCCCCGCAAGCAACCCCAACGAGCAGGCCGGCGCTCGCCCACGGCCGAGCCGTCACACGAATGTCATATGTCAAAGAATCCCGACCTGGCGAAAGGCGAAGGAGCGCGAGACGGGCGACCTTCGCCGACGCAAGGAATCGCTCCATCACCTAATCTTGACGGCGATTTCTTCGAAACGAAGCGCATCATACGGCCGAATCGTCAAAGACATTGCGTTATGCCAATGATAGGGTCCGCGATAGTCCAGGGGTCGGACGGCGTAAAACGGGCAATCGGACGGCGTGCTTCCAAAACACGCGAGGCGATTGAAAAATCACGTTGCAATCCGGGCTCGAAACTTTACGACTAGGGGAAATACGAAAAGGAGTGCGACCCGAAAGCGGGCGACATTCCAGGGGAGCCACGGCAGTATGCAGTACTTCGTCCAGCAGCTTATCAACGGGCTGACGCTGGGATCGATCTATGGCCTGATCGCGATCGGCTACACGATGGTCTACGGCATCATCGGCATGATCAATTTCGCCCATGGCGACATCTTCATGGTCGGGGCCTTCACCGCCCTCATCGTCTTCCTCATCCTCGGCGCCCTGTTCTATTCGGTGCCGGTCGTCATCGCGCTCTTGATCATGATGATCGTGGCGATGCTTCTGACCAGCCTCTACAACTGGACGATCGAGAAGGTAGCCTACCGGCCACTGCGTGGTTCGTTCCGGCTGGCGCCGCTGATCACCGCCATCGGCATGTCGATCGCGCTGTCCAATTTCGTCCAGGTCACGCAGGGCCCCCGCAACAAGCCGATCCCGCCGCTGGTGTCCAAGGTCTACAGCTTCGACGGGATCAGCGTGTCGCTGAAGCAGATCATCATCGTGGTGGTCACCGTGGTGCTGCTGGCGCTGTTCTGGTACCTGGTCAACAGGACGGCGCTCGGCCGGGCGCAACGCGCCTGCGAGCAGGACCGCAAGATGGCCGCGCTGCTCGGCATCGACGTCGACCGCACCATTTCGATCACCTTCATCATGGGCGCTGCGCTGGCCGCCGTCGCCGGCACGCTGTTCCTGATGTATTACGGCGTGGTGGTGTTCTCGGACGGCTTCGTGCCCGGCGTGAAGGCCTTCACCGCCGCGGTGCTCGGCGGCATCGGCTCGCTGCCCGGCGCCGTGCTCGGCGGCCTCTTGATCGGCTTCATCGAGAGCATGTGGTCGGCCTATTTCTCCATCGACTACAAGGACGTCGCCGCCTTCTCGATCCTGGCGATCGTCCTGATCTTCCTGCCTTCCGGCATTCTGGGCCGGCCTGAAGTCGAAAAGGTCTGAGCTCATGGCCGTTACCGTGTCCCCGGAGAGCGATACCGTCGCCACTCCCATCCAGCGCGCTTTCCGCGAGGCGCTCTATGCCGGCGCCGTCTCGCTCGGCCTGTTCGTGCTGTTCATCGGTCTCAGGACCGACCAGAACATCTCCAACGAACTGATCCTGGTGCAGCGCTGGGGCCTGCTTGCCCTGGTGGTGATCCTCACCGCCGTCGGGCGCTTCCTCTATGTCGGCTTCGGGCAGCCGGCGCTGGAGCGCGCCAAGGCGCAGAAGGCTGCGGCGCCCGCCGTCGCGGCTGAACCCAGCTTCGTGCGCCGCAACTTCAACAAGATCGGCATCGCCGTGCTGTTCCTGTACCCGATCGCGATGGTCCTGCTTTTCGGCTTCCAGGGCTCGCTGAAATGGGTCGATAATTTCGGCATCCAGATCCTGATCTACGTGATGCTTGCCTGGGGGCTGAACATCGTCATCGGGCTGGCCGGCCTGCTCGACCTCGGCTACGTCGCCTTCTACGCGGTCGGCGCCTATGCCTACGCGCTGCTCGGCACGCATTTCGGCCTGTCGTTCTGGATCCTGCTGCCGGCCGCCGGCTGCATGGCCGCCTTCTGGGGCGTCATGCTCGGCTTCCCGGTGCTGCGGCTGCGCGGCGACTATCTGGCCATCGTGACGCTTGCCTTCGGCGAGATCATCCGCCTGGTGCTGATCAACTGGCGCGAGGTGACCAACGGCTCGGCCGGCATTTCCGGCATTCCGAAAGTCTCCTTCTTCGGCCTGATATCGTTCAACGTCTCGGATCCGAACTACATCTCCAAGGTGCTGGGCATCGCCCAGTCGGGCGCCTACTACAAGATCTTCCTCTACTATCTCATCCTGCTGCTTTGCCTGCTCACCGCCTTCGTCACCATCAGGCTGCGCCGGCTGCCGGTCGGCCGGGCCTGGGAAGCGTTGCGCGAGGACGAGATCGCCTGCCGCTCGCTCGGCATCAACACCACCACCACCAAGCTGACGGCGTTCGCCACCGGCGCCATGTTCGGCGGCTTCGCCGGGTCGTTCTTCGCTGCCCGCCAGGGCTTCGTCAGTCCGGAGTCCTTCGTCTTCCTGGAATCGGCGATCATCCTTGCCATCGTCGTGCTGGGAGGCATGGGCTCGCTGGGAGGCATCGCGGTCGCGGCGGCGGTGATGATTGGCGGCACCGAGATCCTGCGCGAGCTGGACTTCCTCAAGACCGGCCTGAGATGGGGCGACACAACCCTCATTCCCGGCTTCGGTCCCGACTTCACGCCGGAACTCTACCGCATGCTTTTGTTCGGCGTGGCGATGGTCGTCGTCATGCTATGGAAGCCGCGCGGCTTCGTCGGCAGTCGCGAGCCGACAGCCTTCCTGAAGGAGCGAAGAGCGGTCTCAGGCTCCTTCACCAAGGAGGGTCACGGCTGATGAACGCGACCCCTTCCTCGAGCGACTTCATCCTGCAGGTCGAGCACCTGTCCATGAAGTTCGGCGGCCTCATCGCCATCGGCGACCTGTCCTTCCAGGCCAGGCGCGGCGAGATCACCGCGCTGATCGGCCCCAACGGCGCCGGCAAGACCACCGTGTTCAACTGCATCACCGGCTTCTACAAGCCGTCGGAAGGCATGATCACGCTCAACCGGAAAGACGGTTCAAGCTATCTGCTCGAGCGCCTGCCCAACCATGAGATCCCGGCGCGCGCCAAGGTGGCGCGCACCTTCCAGAACATCCGCCTGTTCTCCGGCATGACGCTGCTCGAGAACCTTCTGGTCGCTCAGCACAACAAGCTGATGAAGGCCTCCGGCTACACGTTCCTCGGCCTGTTCGGCTTCTCGAGCTACCGGCAGGCCTCGGCCGAATCGATCGAGCTTGCCAAGCACTGGCTGGAGAAGGCCAACCTGGTCGATCGCGCCGACGATCCGGCGGGCGACCTGCCCTATGGCGCGCAGCGGCGCCTGGAGATCGCGCGCGCCATGTGCACGGGCCCCGAGCTTCTGTGCCTCGACGAGCCGGCCGCCGGCCTCAATCCGAAGGAATCGGCGGCCCTCAACGAGCTGCTGAACGACATCAAGGACAACACCGGCACCTCGATCCTGCTCATCGAGCACGACATGTCGGTGGTGATGCAGATCTCCGACCATGTCGTCGTGCTCGAATACGGCCGCAAGATCTCCGACGGCAGTCCGCAGTCGGTCAGGACCGATCCACGCGTCATCGCCGCCTATCTCGGCGTCGACGACGAGGAGGTCGAGACGGTGCTGACCGAGGTCGGCGACGAGGCCGTGATCGAGCAGCTCGACACCGGCCCCGATTCCGCGCACGGGCCAGGAAGCTCGGCTTCGATGATGGCGGGCCCGGTTTCCGATTCTGTCGAGCATGCGGACCAGGGCGAGCGGGTCACGGTGTCGAGGGGCGCCTCGAAGGCAGCTCAGGTCGATGCGCGCGCGCGCGCCGCCGTTGCGAGCAAACCTGTGAAGCCCGTTGCCGCCGCGAAGCCCGCTTCGCCGGCCCCGGCCAAGCCGACCGGAAGATCCCCGACACCCAAGCCGCGTGGAGGGCGCAAGTAATGGCCGGCACAACGCTGCTCGATATCAAGGGCGTCCAGACCTACTACGGCAACATCCGGGCGCTGAATGGCGTCGACGTCACCGTCAACCAGGGCGAGATCGTGGCGCTGATCGGCGCCAACGGCGCCGGTAAGTCGACGCTGATGATGACCATCTTCGGCGCGCCGCGCGCCCGCGCGGGCACCATCACATTCGCCGGCACCGACATCACACAGTTGCCGACGCACGAAATCGCCCGCATGCGCATCGCCCAGTCGCCGGAAGGACGCCGCATCTTCCCGCGCATGACGGTGATGGAAAACCTGCAGATGGGCGCCAGCCTCGACAACCTCAAATACTATGACGAGGACGTCGAGAAGGTGTTCACGCTGTTCCCGCGGCTCAAAGAGCGCATCGGCCAGCGCGGCGGCACGCTGTCGGGCGGCGAGCAGCAGATGCTGTCGATCGGACGCGCGCTGATGGCGCGGCCGAAGCTGCTCCTGCTCGACGAGCCGTCGCTGGGCCTGGCGCCGCTGATCGTCAAGCAGATCTTCGACGCCATCCGCGAGCTGAACCGCATGCAAGGGCTGACCGTGTTCCTGGTCGAGCAGAACGCCTTCGGCGCGCTGAAGCTCGCCAATCGCGGCTATGTCATGGTCAACGGCAATGTGACGATGAGCGGTTCCGGCAAGGAACTGCTCGCCAATCCGGAAGTGCGCGCCGCCTATCTCGAAGGCGGCCACCACTGAGATTGGAGCGGAATATGTGCATCCGGTATTCCGCTCCACCTTGTTTGTTTGTCGCATGATCGTTGTCCGAAAAGTCTGCACCTTTTCGGGATCGTGCTAGGGAGACTTCATCATGCAGGGCATTCTCTACGAGGAACCCTCGATCTTCCAGTTCCTGTTCGTCACCTGCCTGCTCGGCGGCTGGGCCGCCTGGATGACCGGCAAGGCCAGCGCGCAGACATGGCGCAGCTTCTTCCAGCTGTTCCTCTACATGCTCGGGCTCGGCATCGGCATCCGGTTCATCCATCATGCGCTGTTCGACGGCACGATGTTCTCGCTGCATTACTATATCGTCGACACCATCGTGCTGATCATACTGGGCTTCCTTGGCTATCAATACACGCGCACCAACCAGATGGTGACACAGTATAATTGGCTCTACGAAAGAGCCTCGCTTTTGAGCTGGAAGCCGAAAGGCTGACGTTCATGATTAACGCCGTCTCGGGGATGAAACGGCGTGACAAGTGCCTGAAAATCGGCAAACTATGCTTTCTGCGATAAGGGTGGGCATCGCATGAAAGTATCATCCACGCCCACTCCGTAAATGGGAGCGTTTATATGAAAAAGTCACTCTTGTCCGCCGTGGCTCTGACCGCGCTTGTCGCGTTCAGCGGCAGCGCGTGGGCTGACATCCTGATCGGCGTCGCCGGTCCGATCACCGGCCCGAACGCCGCCTTTGGCGCGCAGCTGCAGAAGGGCGCCGAGCAGGCCGCCGCCGACATCAATGCTGCAGGCGGCATCAACGGCCAGCAGATCAAGCTCGAGATCGGCGACGACGTGTCGGATCCGAAGCAGGGCATCTCGGTCGCCAACAAGTTCGTCGCCGACGGCGTCAAGTATGTTGTCGGTCACTTCAACTCGGGCGTCACCATCCCGGCCTCGGAAGTCTATGCCGAGAACGGCATCCTGGTGATCACGCCTTCGGCCACCAACCCGCAGCTGACCGAGCGCGGCCTGTGGAACACGTTCCGCACCTGCGGACGCGACGACCAGCAGGGCAAGGTCGCCGGCGACTATCTCGCCAAGAACTTCAAGGACGCCAAGATCGCCGTCATCCACGACAAGACGCCTTACGGCCAGGGCCTCGCAGACGAAACCAAGAAGGCGCTGAACGGCAATGGCGTCACCGAAGCCCTCTATGAAGGCATCAATGTCGGCGACAAGGACTTCTCGGCCCTCATCGCCAAGATGAAGGAAGCCGGCGTCTCCGTCGTGTACTATGGCGGCCTGCACACCGAAGCCGGCCTGATCATGCGCCAGCTGGCCGACCAGGGCCTCAAGGCCCAGTTCATGTCGGGCGATGGCATCGTCTCGAACGAACTGGCCTCGATCGCCGGCGACGCCGTCAACGGCACGCTGATGACGTTCGCTCCGGATCCGCGCAAGAACCCGAACGCCAAGGAACTCGTCGAGAAGTTCCGCGCCGCCGGTTTCGAGCCGGAAGCCTACACGCTCTACTCCTATGCCGCCCTGCAGATCGTCGCCGCTGCCGCCGCCAAGGTCGGTTCCGCTGACGACGCGCAGAAGGTTGCGGACGAGATCAAGAAGAGCGGCCCGTGGAAGACCGCCATCGGCGACATCGGCTATGACGCCAAGGGCGACATCACCCGCCCTGACTACGTGCTGTACACCTGGAAGAAGGGTGACGACGGCAAGTACACCTACTTCGAGCAATAAGCCGGCAAAACGGCCTCAATTGCGAATGCCCGGCGCTACGCGCCGGGCATTTTCTTTTGTTCGAACAAGGTTGGCGCGAACGAACTATTTAAATCGGTTTAGGTGTCGCGCGAATCCGTTTGCACTGCAGCATTTTCACGCTAATCATTGCTCCAGCCCCCATCCTCCCAGCCTTTGGAGCCCTGTCCTTGGCCATCACGAAGATCCTCGTCGCCAACCGATCCGAAATCGCCATCCGCGTCTTTCGCGCGGCCAACGAGCTCGGCCTCAAAACCGTGGCGATCTGGGCCGAGGAGGACAAGTACTCGCTGCACCGCTTCAAGGCTGACGAAAGCTACCAGGTCGGGCGCGGACCGCATCTTGCCAAGGACATGGGGCCGATCGAAAGCTACCTGTCGATCGACGAGGTGATCCGCGTCGCCAGGCTGTCGGGAGCCGACGCCATCCACCCGGGCTATGGCCTGCTTTCGGAAAGCCCGGAATTCGCGGAGGCTTGCGCCGCCGCCGGCATCACCTTCATCGGCCCGAAGCCGGAGACGATGCGCCGGCTCGGCAACAAGGTCGCGGCGCGCAATCTGGCGATCGAGGTCGGCGTGCCCGTCGTGCCTGCCACCGATCCGCTACCGGACGACATGGAAGCGGTGAAGAAGCTTGCCGAGAAAATCGGCTATCCGGTGATGCTTAAGGCCTCGTGGGGTGGCGGCGGCCGCGGCATGCGCGCCATCCGCGCCGAAGCCGACCTTGCCCGCGAGGTGATGGAAGGCAAGCGCGAGGCCAAGGCCGCCTTCGGCAAGGACGAGGTCTATCTCGAGAAGCTGATCGAACGCGCCCGCCATGTCGAGGTGCAGGTTCTCGGCGACACGCATGGCAATGCCGTGCATCTGTTCGAGCGCGACTGCTCGATCCAGCGCCGCAACCAGAAGGTCGTCGAGCGGGCGCCGGCGCCTTATCTGAGCGAAGCGCTGCGCCAGGAGCTGTGCGGGTACGCGCTGAGGATCGCCAACGAGACCAGCTATATCGGCGCCGGCACGGTCGAGTTCCTGCAGGACGCCGATACCGGCAAATTCTACTTCATCGAAGTCAATCCGCGCATCCAGGTCGAGCACACCGTCACCGAGATGGTGACCGGCATCGATATCGTCAAAGCGCAGATCCACATCCTCGACGGCTTCGCCATCGGCACGCCGGACTCGGGCGTGCCGGCGCAGAAGGACATCAGGCTGAACGGCCACGCGCTGCAGTGCCGCATCACCACCGAGGATCCGGAGCACAATTTCATCCCGGACTATGGCCGCATCACCGCCTATCGCGGCGCCACCGGCTTCGGCATCCGGCTTGACGGCGGCACCGCCTATTCGGGCGCGGTCATCACCCGCTTCTACGATCCGCTGCTGGAGAAGGTGACGGCGTGGGCGCCGACGCCGGCCGAGACGATCGCTCGCATGAACCGCGCGCTGCGCGAGTTCCGCATTCGCGGCGTGGCAACCAACCTCACCTTCCTCGAGGCGATCATCAATCACCCGAGCTTCGCCGACAATTCCTATACGACGAAGTTCATCGACACGACGCCGGAACTGTTCCAGCAGGTGAAGCGGCAGGACCGCGCCACCAAGCTGCTCAACTACCTTGCCGATGTCAGCGTCAACGGCCATCCGGAAACGCGCGGCCGGCCGATGCCCAAGGCCGATGCGGCGGCGCCCGTGGTGCCCTATCTCAACGGCAAGGTGCCGGACGGCAGCAAGCAGCAGCTCGATGCGCTCGGCCCGGAAAAATTCGCCGCCTGGATGCGCGCCCAGACCCAGGTGCTGGTCACCGACACGACGATGCGCGACGGCCACCAGTCGCTGCTCGCCACCCGCATGCGCACGCATGACATTGCCGGCATCGCCGGCACCTATGCGCGGGCGCTGCCGCAGTTGCTGTCGCTGGAATGCTGGGGCGGCGCCACTTTCGACGTCGCCATGCGCTTCCTCACCGAGGATCCCTGGGAGCGGCTGGGCAAAGTGCGGGAGGCCGCGCCGAACCTTTTGCTGCAGATGCTTTTGCGCGGCGCCAACGGCGTCGGCTACACCAACTATCCCGACAATGTCGTGCAACATTTCGTCCGCCAAGCCGCTGCCGGCGGCGTCGACCTGTTCCGCGTCTTCGACTGCCTGAACTGGGTCGAGAACATGCGCGTCGCGATGGACGCGGTCGGCGCCGAGGGCAAGCTGATCGAAGCGGCGATGTGCTACACCGGCGACATCCTCGATCCGGCAAGGGCCAAATACGACCTCAAATACTATGTCGGGCTGGCGAAGGAACTCGAGGCCGCCGGCGCCCACATCATCGCCGTCAAGGACATGGCCGGACTCTTGAAGCCGTCGGCGGCGCGCGTGCTGTTCAAGGCCTTGCGCGAGGCGACCGACCTGCCGATCCATTTCCACACCCATGACACGTCGGGCCTGTCGGCGGCCACCGTGCTGGCGGCGGTCGAGACCGGCGTCGATGCCGTCGACGCGGCGATGGATTCCTTCTCCGGCAACACCTCGCAGCCCTGCCTCGGCTCGATCGTCGAGGCGCTGAAGGGCACCGAGCGCGATCCCGGCCTCGATCCGCAATGGATCCGCAAGATCTCGTTCTACTGGGAAGCGGTGCGCAACCAGTACGCGGCCTTCGAAAGCGACCTCAAGGGGCCGGCCTCGGAAGTCTACCTGCACGAAATGCCCGGCGGACAGTTCACCAACCTCAAGGAACAGGCGCGCTCGCTCGGCCTCGAAACGCGCTGGCACGAGGTGGCGCAGGCCTATCACGACGTCAACCTGATGTTCGGCGACATCGTCAAGGTGACGCCGTCGTCCAAGGTCGTCGGCGACATGGCGCTGATGATGGTGAGCCAGGACCTCACCGTCGCCGATGTCGAAAACCCGGCGCGCGACATCGCCTTCCCGGATTCGGTGGTCTCGATGCTGCGCGGCGATCTCGGCCAGTCGCCCGGCGGCTGGCCGCCGGCGCTGCAAAAGAAGGCGCTGAAGGGCGACAAGCCGATCACGGTGCGGCCAGGCTCGCTGCTTAAAGCGGCCGACCTCAAGGCCAGCCGCAAGGACATCGAGGGAAAGCTTGAGCGCAGGCTCAGCGAGTATGAATTCGCCTCCTGGCTGATGTACCCGAAGGTGTTCACCGACTTCGCCGCCGCGCAAGAAACCTATGGGCCGGTCAGCGTCTTGCCGACGCCGACCTATTTCTACGGCATGAAGTCGGAAGACGAGATCTTCGTCGATATCGAGAAGGGCAAGACGCTGGTGGTGCGCTGCCTTGCCATCGGCGACGTCGACGAGAAGGGCATGGTCACCGTGTTCTTCGAGCTCAACGGCCAGCCGCGGCGCGTCAAGGTGCCGGACCGCGCGCATGGCGCGTCAGCCGCCAAGGCGCGGCGCAAGGCGGAGCCCGGGAACGAGGCGCATGTCGGCGCGCCGATGCCGGGCGTGGTCTCGGCACTTGCCGTTGCCGCCGGCCAGGCGGTCAAGGCCGGCGACGTGCTGCTTTCAATCGAGGCGATGAAGATGGAGACGGCGCTGCATGCCGAGCGCGACGGGGTGGTCGCCGAAGTGCTGGTCAAGGCCGGCGACCAGATCGATGCCAAGGATCTGCTGATCGCATTCAGCTAAAGTGTGTTGCCATTCAGGTGATGCCGGCCTGCGAATGGCGGCTTCCTGCGCTTCCGGTGCTCACGTACTTCAAGTACGCTCCGCGCCGGTTCTCGGAAGCCACCATTCTCGACTCGGCCTGACCTGAATCTCAACGCACCTTGGGGCGTGCCTAACCGTTCATGCCGCACCGATAATGTCTTGACCCGCCGCGCCTGCTCGGGCATCGAACCCGCTCCAATTTGCCGGCCGGCCTTCGCGAGTCGCCGGTAGCCAAACGATGCGGAGAGAAAAATGGCCGACGATATCACCGAGACCAGCCAGACTGTTGCCGCCGGCCAGCTGCGCGCCTTCATCGAGCGCATCGAGCGGCTCGAGGAAGAGAAGAAGACGATTTCCGACGACATCAAGGACGTGTTCGCCGAGGCCAAGGGCACCGGCTTCGACACCAAGGCGATGCGCAGCATCATCCGGCTGCGCAAGAAGGACCAGGCGGAGCGCCAGGAGGAGGAGTCCATTCTCGACCTCTACAAAGCCGCCCTCGGCATGGTCTGAGAACGCGGTCCGATCCGCTTTCGCAATTCTTTCGGACTGACGCGGGCGAGGCATCTGGAGCCTCGCCCCATAGCCTCCTCGCTTTAGCCTGGAGGCATTGCCGCGCGCGATAGCCGGCGGAGCGGCGTCGACTGCATTCACCACGACATGATTGACCCGGCCGCCCTTGGCGACCGGGATGTATCAGTTGTGCTCCGGCCGGCTGCTGTGCTGTAAGACAGGCTCTATACCTTTGCATTGACGCAATTCCGGACGGAAACGGTTTCACACTTTTCCTGGAATTGCTCTGGGCAGGCTGCTGCGAGCATCAGACCATGAGCGAATTCGACTTTGGCGGCCGCCGCGCCTCGGAGTTCCGCCAGCGCGGCTTCTGGACCCTGTTCGCGGAGCGGCACCCTGAGGAAAGGGCCTCGCTGGCGCGCCGCGGGCCCTGGTTCTGGCAGCGCGGGCTGCCGGATTTCGCACTGGTCCTTTCCATGTATGTCGCGCCGGCGCAGAACCATGTCGGCGTCTTCTTCGGCCGCAATGAAAAGTTCGGCGCCACCGAATCGTGGTCGCGGCTGAAGCCGTTTCAGCCGGCGATCGAGGGCAGGCTGAAACTCACATCCGAACAGAGTTGCGAGGGCCTAGGCATCAATTCGATGTGGCGGGTGAATTGCTACGCCGAGGACAACTGGCCGGCGATGGCCGACTGGCTGGTGACGGAATGCTCGCGCTTCGAGCAGGCCGTCGTCATGGTTTTGGGGGAAGCCCGGCCTTAGGCCCGACGGTCGTTCGCTCTCCCGACCTGCCTGCTTCTCAGTTTGGCCCGGACCCGTCGCGGCCGATTTCGTCCAGATGCTGCTGCAGCGCCAGTTTGTCGAGCGAACCCATCGGCAGGTTGGTGAACACCGCGATGCGGTTGCTCAGCATGCGATAGGCTTCGGCGAAGGCGAGATGCTGTTCGGCCTCGGTGCCGGATGCCTTGGCGGGGTCCGGGACCGCCCAAAGCGCGGTCATCGGATGGCCGGGCCAGATCGGACAGCTTTCATTCGCCGTGTTGTCGCAGACGGTGAAGACGAAGTTCATCTCCGGCGCGTCAGGTCCGGAAAACTCCTCCCAGCTTTTCGACCGGGCGAAAGACGTGTCGTATTTCAGGCTTTCCAGCAGCTGCAGCGCATAGGGGTTGACGGTTCCTTTCGGCTGCGAGCCGGCAGAATAGGCTTTGAAACGACCGGCGCCGACCCGGTTCAGGATGGCCTCCCCCATGATCGACCGGGCCGAGTTCGCATTGCAGAGAAAAAGTACATTGTAGACATGATCGCTCATTTTGAACTCCTCCATGCTGGCGCTGCAAAATGACTGGCTGGCAATGCGGAACACAGGTTTCCGGCCCGCTTGAGCATTGATGCCAGATTTCCGTGTCATATTCGCGTCACGTGTCGCGGGGGCTTGCTTTGACGGCAGGCTCCGGCATTTTCGAAGCGGCATGATCGCAAGCGGGGCCCCAACCGATGGACGATTCGCATCCGGCCGGCATGGTGTCCAGCAAGCTCGTTGGCCTGGCCGGCTTCTTCCGCTCGCGCTGGCGGGGCCGGGCGCCGCTCGAGCGGCTGTTCTGGCGCGACATGGCCTTTGTCGGCACGGCCATCAACATCGCATCGTCGGTGCTGGCGCTGATCCTGCTCGGGCTGAAGCTGCCGCTCTGGCTGGTCCTGAGCGTGCATTTCGCGCCGGTGCCCTACAATCTCTTCCTGACCTTCGCCGTCTGGCGAACCGCGGAAAAGTCAGGCGGTGGCAAGGCCTCGCTGATGATGCTGGGCTCGGCGCTGTGGCTGATCGCGACAGTCGTGGCTTGAAACGAAAAAGGGCGGCCGGAGCCGCCCTTTGCAGACAATGAGGTTGCGACGGCCGTTAGTGCGGTTCAGCGTTTCATGAGATCGCTGACCCGCCCTAACTATTTATTTTTACGCAATTCCGGACGGAAAACCGCTGCGCACTTTTCCTGGAATTGCTCTAGGCGGCCGGCTCGAATTTCAGCGCCACGCCGTTGATGCAGTAGCGCAGGCCGGTCGGCGGCGGGCCGTCCTCGAAGACATGGCCGAGATGGCTGCCGCAGCGGGCGCAGTGGCATTCGGTCCGCACCATGCCGTAGCTGCGGTCGACCGTGGTCTCGACGGAGCCCGGCACCGGGTCGTTGAAGCTAGGCCAGCCGGTGCCGCTCTCGAATTTCAGCTTGGATTCGAACAGCGGCTGGTCGCAGCCGACGCAGGAAAACGTGCCGGCGCGCTTCTCGTAAAGCAGGGCGCAACTGCCGGGCCGCTCGGTGCCATGATTGCGCATCACGGCATATTGCTCGGGCGTCAGCCGGGCGCGCCATTCGGCATCGGTACGGGTGACGGGATAGGCGTGGGTGTCCATGAAAATCTCCTCGGCCTTGGCGGCTCGTTGTTGGTTGGCGCCTCATATTCGCACCAAGATAGGTGTTTGTTACACCACTGACCAGCGCAGGGACTGACAAGGCAATCGCCGCTGGCTTCGAATTGGCCTCTCCTTATTGTCGTCGGCGCCGCCCCTCACCTGCCTGCCGGCATCCTCTCCCCGTATCGTGACGGGGAGAGGGGCGCTCTCATTGATGGTTTCGCCAATCGCCAACGTCGCAGGAAGAAGTGTTGAGCTTGCGGCCGGCCCCCTTCGCCCCGTCACTATACGGGGAGAAGGTGCCGGCAGGCGGATGAGGGGCGGCGCCGACTTCCGCGAATTACCGCCACGCTCAATGCTTCCTTGAAAGCTGCTTCGTCGCGGCTTCCAGCCCGGCAAGCGTCAGCGGAAACATGCGGCCGCCGAAGGTGTCGCGGATCATCCCGATAGAATGGGTGTAGCCCCAGTTCTTCTGGCTCTCCGGATTCAGCCATATCGCATTCGGCCATTGCTGCAGCAGGCGGCCGAGCCAGACGTTGCCGGCCTCAGGGTTCCAGTGCTCCACCGAGCCGCCGGGATGCGCCAGCTCGTACGGGCTCATCGAGGCATCGCCGACGACGATCACCTTGTAGTCAGGGCCGTATTTGTGGATGAGGTCGAAGGTCGGAATCGTTTCGGCCAAGCGGCGGCGATTGTCCTTCCAGACGCGCTCGTAGAGGCAATTGTGGAAGTAGAAATATTCGAGCTGTCGGAATTCGGCGCGAGCGGCGGAGAACAGCTCCTCGACGCCTCTGATATGATCGTCCATCGAACCGCCGACATCGAAGAACATCAAAAGCTCGACCGCGTTGCGCCGCTCCGGCCGCGTCTTGACGTCGAGATAGCCGTGCTCGGCGGTGGCGTGAATGGTGCCGGGCAGATCGAACTCCTCCTCGGCGCCTTCGCGTACCCAGCGGCGCAGCCGCTTCAGCGCCACCTTGATGTTGCGCGTGCCGAGCTCGACGCCGTCGTCGAAATTCCTGAATTCGCGCTTGTCCCAGACTTTTACCGCGCGGCGGTGGCGGCTTTCGTGCTGGCCGATGCGCACCCCTTCGGGGTTGTAGCCGTAGGCGCCGAAGGGCGAAGTGCCGCCGGTGCCGATCCATTTCGAGCCGCCCTGGTGGCTGCCCTTCTGCTCCTCCAGCCGCTGCTTCAGGGTCTCCATCAGCTTCTCGAAGCCCCCCAGAGCCCCGACCAGCTTTTTCTCCTCCTCGGTCAGGTGCTTCTCGGCGAGCCGGCGCAGCCATTCCTCGGGGATGTTGGCGACTTCGACGGCGTCCGGCCCGCCAAGCGCCTCGACGCCCTTGAAGACATGCGCGAACACCTGGTCGAAGCGGTCGATATGGCGCTCGTCCTTCACCAGGGCCGCGCGGGCGAGGTAATAAAAACCCTCGACATCATAGTCGACCAGCCCGGCTTCCAGCCCCTCCAGCAGCGACAGATATTCCCTGAGCGAAACGGGAACCCGCGCGGCTTTCAATTCGAGGAAGAAGGGGATGAACATGCGGCCATCTATAGCAGATCGTATTCGATGAAGCCCGTGCGGCGCGCGACATGGTCGTAGAGCCGGCGCGCCGTGGCGTTGGTCTCGTGCGTCATCCAGTAGACGTTCTTCACCCCGATCTTGCCGGCCTCGTCCTGCACCGCCTTGATCAACGCGGCGCCCACGCCCTTGCCGCGCACGCCCGGGTCAGCGAACAGGTCCTGCAGGTAGCAGTTGTTGACCAGCGACCAGCAGGAGCGGTGGTAGAGATAGTGGGTGAGGCCGACGGCCTTGCCGTCGAGCGTGGCGATAAAACCCTTCGGCTCGAACTCGCCTTCCGTGAACAGCCGCTTCCAGGTCAGGTCGTAGACCTCGTCCGGCAGCTTGGTCTCATAGAAGGTGAGGTAGGCCGTCCACAGGCGCCGCCAGTCGGCATGGTCTGACTGCGCGAGCGGGCGGATGGTGATCTGGGTCATTTCGTTTCCTCCGAACTTTTCCGATAAGACGCTGCCTCGGAGGCCGGTTGACGGCAAAGGTCCACAGCCGGGGAAAGCGCTGTTGCTGGCGGCCTAGCCCTGCCGTCTCGCCATGAAGGCCAGGCGCTCGAAAAGATGCACGTCCTGTTCGTTCTTCAGCAGCGCGCCGTGCAGCTTCGGCAGCATGTTCTTGGGGTCGGCGCGCAGGTCTTCCAGCGCGATGTCGTCGGCGACCAGCAGGCGGATCCAGTCGAGCGCCTCGGAGGTCGACGGCTTCTTCTTCAGGCCCGGCACGTCGCGGATCTCGTAGAACTGCGTGAGCGCCGCCCGCACCAGGTTCTGCTTGATGCCCGGATAGTGGACGTCGACGATGCGGTGCAGCGTCTCGATGTCGGGGAAGCGGATATTAGTGGAAGAAGCAGCGGCGCAGGAAGGCGTCCGGGAGTTCCTTCTCGTTGTTCGAGGTGATGATGACGATCGGCCTCAGCGCCGCGTGGATCGTCTCGCCGGTCTCGTAGACGAAGAATTCCATGCGGTCGAGTTCCTGCAGCAGGTCGTTGGGAAACTCGATGTCGGCCTTGTCGATCTCGTCGATCAGAAGCACCACCTTCTTCGGCGCAGCGAAAGCATCCCAGAGCTTGCCGCGCTTGATGTAGTTCCTGATGTCGCTGAAGCGGTCGTCGCCGAGCTGGCTGTCGCGCAGCCGCGAAACGGCGTCATACTCGTAGAGGCCCTGCTGCGCCTTGGTGGTCGACTTGACGTTCCATTCGATGAAATCCAGCCCGAGCGCTGACGCCACCTGGCGGGCAAGCTCGGTCTTGCCGGTGCCGGGCTCGCCCTTGACCAGCAAGGGCCGCTCGAGCGCGATCGCCGCGTTGACCGCAACCATCAGATCCTTGTCGGCAACATAGGCCGCGGTGCCTTCGAAACGCATTTTTTCTCCTGGCCGTTTTGCGGCGACCGTAAGGAGGCGAACTCGGCGGCGCAAGAGCGGGGCAGGGGGACGCTTCATTCGGCGGTCCCGGAAGCGGCGAATAACGTCGGTGCGGCCAGCCGTTTCTCTGGCGCTCGGGCAGCCATCGGCCTATATTGGTCTCGGCGGTCTGCGCTTCCCGGCAGGTGAAACTTATCCCCGGGGCCTTATCGATCCTTAGGGAGCTGTCCCTGGGAAGACCCGTGGGTTTTCTCACACGGCGCCCACCTACTTTGTAGGCACCCGGGATCGACCTCTCCACCGGTTGTGTGGATCGTCACCTGACGGCAAAGGATCCACTCCCCGTGGATGATGTGTCAGAAAACGTCGCTCCTAAAGCTCCCTCCAGATCTGACCTTTTCTAGCGTCCGCGCATGACCTCTTCCAAAGACCTGAAAAAACATCTGCGCAAGGAAGCGCTGGCGCGCCGCGATGCGCTCGACGAATTCTGGCGCGTGGAGATCGCGCTCGAGATGGCCGAGACGGCGCGCGACCAGATCGCCGTCGAGCCGGGGCAGATCATCTCCGGCTTCTGGCCGATGCGCTCCGAGGTCGACGTGCGGCCGCTGATGTTCGCGCTCCGCGAAAAGGGCGCCAGGCTCTGCCTGCCGGCCATCCTCGACAAGAGCACGATCGTCTTTCGCGAGCTGGTGCGCGGGGCGCCGATGGTCGAGATGGGCTTCGGCACGGTCGGACCGCATGAGGAGGCGGCGGTGCTCGATCCGTCCGTCATGCTGGTGCCGCTCGCCGCCTTCGACGCGCGCGGCCATCGCATCGGCTACGGCGCCGGCTACTACGACCGTGCCATCGGCAAGCTGGCCGACAAGGGGCTGACGCCGAGGCTGATCGGCATCGCCTTCGACTGCCAGGAGGTGGCACAGGTCCCCGATGAGAACCACGACGTCATCATTCCGGAAATACTGACAGAGAGCGGGTTGCGCCGGTTCACGCCGGAATTGTAGAAAAGCGTTTGAGAACGCATGATCTTTTGCGGAAAGTCATGCAGCTTTTGCTTGGCGGACTTTCGGCACGGGATCATATGAGACTTCTTTTCCTCGGCGACATGGTCGGAAAAACTGGACGCACGGCGGTGTGGGAGCAACTGCCGGGCCTGATCTCCGACTTCAAGCTCGACTTCGTCATCGTCAACGGCGAGAACGCCGCCGGCGGCTTCGGCATCACCGAGGAGATTTTTCGCGAGACGCTCGCCGCCGGCGCCGACGTCGTCACCACCGGCAATCACGTCTGGGACCAGCGCGACGCGCTGGTCTTCGCGCCGCGCGAGGAGCGCTTCCTGCGTCCGTCCAATTTCCCCAAGGGCACGCCCGGGCGCGGCTCCGGCGTCTACATCGCCCGGAACGGCGCGCGCGTGCTGGTCGCCAACATCATGGGGCGGGTCTTCATGCATCCCGAGCTCGACGATCCATTCCAGGCCGGCGAGCGCGAGCTCGCCGCCTGCCCGCTCGGCGAGCAGGCTGATGCCGTCGTCATCGATTTCCACGCCGAGGCAACGTCGGAAAAGATGTGCTTCGCGCATTTCGTCGACGGCCGCGCCAGCCTGGTCGTCGGCACCCATACCCACCAGCCGACCGCCGACCACCAGATCCTCAACGGCGGCACCGCCTACCTGTCGGATGCGGGCATGTGCGGCGACTACGATTCCTCGCTCGGCATGGACAAGGAGGAGCCGCTCAACCGCTTCCTGTCGAAAGTGCCGAAAGGCCGCTTCGAGGCGGCGAGCGGGCCGGCGACGCTGTGCGGCATCGGCGTCGACATCTCCGACCGCACCGGGCTGGCCGAGAAGATCGCGCCGTTTCGTCGCGGGCCGCGGCTCGAGGAAACCGCACCGTCCTTCTGGTCGTGACATTGATATGAGCGGCGTCAGTACCTAACTGGCGGCGACATCTGCTTCAGATCGTAGAGGGGACGACCTCCATGCAGCTCATCGAATTCCTGGCGCCACACTTTGCCTTCGTCTCCGACCCGACCGCCTGGGTGGCGCTGCTGACGCTGGTGGTGCTGGAGGTCGTGCTCGGCATCGACAATCTGATCTTCATCTCGATCCTGACCAACAAATTGCCCGAGGCGCAAAGGGCGCGCGCGCGCCGGCTCGGCATTTCGGCGGCGCTGATCATGCGGCTGGTGCTGCTCGCCACCATCTCGATCATCGTCCAACTGACGACGCCGGTGTTCACCGCGCTCGGCCACGGCTTCTCCTGGCGCGACCTGATCCTGATCGCCGGCGGCCTGTTCCTGGTCTGGAAGGCGACCAAGGAAATCCACCACACGGTCGATCCCGAGGATCACAAGGACACGATGCTCGGCGAGACGCTGCAGATCTCGCTCGCCGGCGCGATCTTCCAGATCCTGTTGCTCGACCTCGTCTTCTCGATCGATTCGATCATCACCGCCGTCGGCATGACCGACGAGATCGCCATCATGTACATCGCCGTCATCGTGGCGGTGAGCGTGATGATGCTGGCGGCCGGGCCGCTTGCCGACTTCATCGCCAAGAACCCCAGCATCGTCATGCTGGCGCTGGGCTTCCTTTTGATGATCGGCATGACGCTGATCGCCGACGGCATGGGCTACCACGTGCCGAAGGGCTACATCTACGCGGCGATGGGTTTTTCGGCGCTGGTCGAGGGCCTCAACATGCTGGCGCGGCGGCGCAAGAAGGCAAGGTCCGGCGAAGGGCATTGAAGCGAAGCAGGTTTCGTCGTCAACTCCGAGGCCTGCGGCAGATGCCTTGCGCATCCGATGTCACGCGCGGCTGGACGAATTGAGCCGATTTATCTATAAGCCGGCCATTCCGACAGCGAGCGCCATATGCCCTACAGGCGTATCAGGGACGCTCTGAAATTTTGAATTCGAGCATTTTGAGAAGAGCGAGGTGTCTTCACCTGGCTTCAGGATGCTCTAGCCGAACACGACAGGGGTGCCATGGCTGGCCATTCACAGTTCAAGAACATCATGCACCGCAAGGGCCGCCAGGACGCGGTGCGGTCGAAAATGTTTTCCAAGCTGGCGCGCGAAATCACCGTCGCCGCCAAGACCGGCACGCCGGACCCGGCGATGAATCCGCGGCTGCGCCTTGCCGTGCAGAACGCCAAGGCCGTGTCGATGCCGAAGGACAACATCCAGCGCGCCATCAACAAGGCTTCGGCCGGCGACGGCGAAAACTACGAGGCCGTGCGCTATGAAGGCTACGGCCCGGGCGGCGTGGCGCTGATCGTCGAGGCGCTCACCGACAACCGCAACCGTTCGGCTTCGAACGTGCGCGCCGCCTTCACCAAGGCCGGCGGGGCGCTGGGCGAAACCGGCTCGGTGTCGTTCATGTGGAACCGGGCCGGCGAGATCTACTATCCGGCATCGGCCGGCGACGCCGACAAGGTCATGGAAGCGGCGATCGAAGCCGGCGCGGACGACGTCGAATCGGACGAGGAAGGCCACACCATCTACTGCGCCTTCGAGAATCTCGGCGACGTGTCGAAGGCGCTGGAAGCCTCGCTCGGCGAGGCGGAATCGGTGAAGCCGATCTGGCAGCCGCAGAACAACGTTCCGGTCGACGAGGAACGCGCGCAGTCGCTGATGAAGCTGGTCGCCACGCTCGAGGACGACGACGACGTGCAGAGCGTCTACGCCAATTTCGAGGTCGACGACGAGACCATGGCCAAGCTCAGCGCGGCCTAAGTCCGAAATATGAGCGAAGCTCAATCCGAAATGAGCGACAAACCGCTGCCCACCGTCCGCATCACCTATTGCACGCAGTGCCAGTGGCTGCTCAGAGCCGGCTGGATGGCGCAGGAGCTGCTCTCGACCTTCGGCACCGATCTCGGCGAAGTGACGCTGGTGCCCGGCACCGGCGGCATCTTCAGCATTTCCTGCAACGACACGCTTGTCTGGGAGCGCAAGCGCGACGGCGGGTTTCCCGACGCCGCGAAGCTCAAGCAGCTGGTCCGCGACGTCATCGATCCGGAGCGGGATCTCGGCCACTCGGATCGCAAGGGCCACAAAACGAAAGACCCGGCTTGAAGCCGGGTCTTTTGCGTTGAGCCAGACGCCTTTCAAATCAGCGCCATGATAAAGCAGGCCATCGACACGATGGCGGTGACGGTGCGGACGTGGTTCCACATCACCCATGCATTCAGATGGTTCGCCCACACGGCGGCGCCGTTGGCACTTGCCGGGTCGACGGCGGCGAGCGCGTCGTTGAGCGGCACGTTGAAGACCATGGTCACGATCGGGTTGCCGATCAGGTAGATCACGGCGCCGACCACAAGCCAGTACGAGCCCGACTGGCTCCAGCCAAAGAGAACGGCGGCAATGAGCACGAGACAAATGAGGCCGGTGCCGAACAGCGCCGTCATGAAGGTCGGCGTGATCACCGTGACGTTGATCGAATTCATTGCAGCGATGCCGCTTGGGACAGGAAGCCGGGCGAGCGCCGCCATGACGAAATTGGAAAAGGCGAAGAAGACGCCGCCGACGACGCCGGAGCCGATCGCGGCGATGAAGGTGAGTGTGGGAAGCAGTTTCATCATCTCAGTTGCTCCAGACGCCGCTGGCGGCGGTTTCGGTTGCGTAAGCGGAAAAGTCCTTCGGCTGGCGGCCGAGCGCGCGCTGCACGCCGTCGGCCAGCGTCTCGTTGCGGCCGTCGAGCACCTTCGTGAAGAGCTCGTCGAGCAGCCAGGCGAATTCCGGCGGCAGGTTGTGCGCCGCCACCGCCTCGGTGAATTCGGCATGTGAGATCTGCCGGTAGCGGATGTCACGGCCGGCGGCCTTGCCGATCTCGGCGACGGCGTCGGCGAAGCTCAGCAGGCGCGGGCCGGTGAGCTCGTAAAGCTGGCCGATATGACCTGGCTCCGTCAGGACGGTTGCGGCGACGTCGGCGATGTCGTCGACATCGACGAAAGGTTCACCGACATTGCCGACCGGTAAGGCGACCTCGCCTTCGAGGATAGACTCGATCAGGAAGCCCTCGCTGAAATTCTGCGAGAACCAGGGGCAACGCAGGATGGTCCAGTCGGCGCCCGAGGCCTTCAACATCTCCTCGGCGCGCTGGGCTTCAGGCTCGCCGCGACCGGAGAGCAGCACCAGGCGCTTGACGCCGCGTTCGACGGCAAGCCGGGCAAACGCCTCGACGGTTTCGGCGGCGCCCGGCACGGCGATGTCTGGATAGTAGCTGATGTAGACGGCGCCGACGCCTTCGAGCGCACGGCCCCATGTTTCCTTGTCCAGCCAGTCGAAGGGTGGCGTGCCAGCGCGGGAGCCGATGCGCACGGGAATGTTCCTGGCGGTCAGCCGTTCGGCCAGGCGCCGGCCGGTCTTGCCGGTGCCGCCCAGGATCAAAATAGGTTTTGTAGTCATCTCGATCTCCTCGGTTCATAAATATGAGTAATCCTCACATTTGCAAAACGTGATAAACCCTCGTATTTTGTGAGTCAAGCCAGTCGTCGCAGAATCTTTCCGGAGGGCTCCATGGAAGGCAGAAGTGCCGCGCCGCATCAGCAGGACGGATCAGTGGCCTCGCCACGCCGCTCCCCGACCCAGCAGCGCAGCCGCGAACGGGTCGAACGCATGCTCGCCGCCGCCTCGGCGCTGATCGCCGCGCAAGGCAGCGACGCCATGCGCATGGGCGAGGTGGCAGAGCGGGCAGGCGTGTCGATCGGCTCGCTCTACCAGTTCTTCCCCGACAAGCGGGCGATCGTCTGGGCGCTGGCCGAGCGCTACACGGCCGAAAGCCAGGCCTGTATCGCCGCGGCGCTCAAGGATGTCGCAGACGCCGAGGGCTTGCGGCGGGCATTCTCGGAACTGGTCGATATTTACTACCGGCTGTTCCTGGCCGAGCCGGTGATGCGCGACATCTGGTCGGGCACCCAGGCCGACAAGGCGTTGCGCGAGCTCGAGCTCGCCGACAGCCGGGCCAATGCCGAATTCCTGGTCGCGGTGCTGAAGCGACTGCGGCCCGACGCCGATCCGGTGGCACTGGAAACCACAGCCTTCCTGGTCTGGCAGATGGGCGAGGCGGCCATGCGGCTGGCGATCTCCGTCGACCGGCAGGAGGGCGACAGGCTGGTCGCGGCCTACAAGCGCATGGCGCTGAGGGAGCTGGTGGACGCGTGAGAGTTTGCGAAACCGCCGGCGAGAGCGCCCCTCTCCCCGTCACTATACGGGGAGAGCGACTGTCTTGGCTGTCAAGCTGTTTGCCATGGTTTTTGGTCGCGGATGATGGCGTTGAGAATGGTCAGCAGCTTTCGCATGACGGCCACGACGGCGACGATCTTCGGCTTGCCGAC
>NZ_SRUO01000069.1 GCF_004791025.1 Mesorhizobium sp. M4B.F.Ca.ET.203.01.1.1 | reverse complement strand
CCGGCGGCAAGCTCTCGCTGGTGCCGGGCGTGCGCGTGGACCGCTACGAACTGAAGCCGGAAGTGGACAGCATCTTCGCCGAGGACAATCCCGGCGTTGCGGTGGCCAGGCTGACCAAGACCAGCGTCTCGCCGAAGCTGGGCATGGTCTACCGCTTCACCGACGAATGGTCGCTGTTCGCCGGCTATTCGCGTGGCTTCCGCTCGCCGCCGTACAACGACGTCAACCTCGGTTTCACCAACTTCGCCTTCGGCTACACCGCCATTCCCAATCCGGACCTGAAGCCGGAAACCAGCGATGGCCTGGAGCTGGGCCTGCGCTTCCTGTCGCCGGCGGCCTACGTCAGCGTCAGCGGCTACTACAACGAGTACAAGGACTTCATCGAGTCGCAGTCGCTGGTCGGTACCAACGCGCAGGGCCTGATGGTGTTCC
>NZ_SRUO01000068.1 GCF_004791025.1 Mesorhizobium sp. M4B.F.Ca.ET.203.01.1.1 | reverse complement strand
GGTAGGAGTACGGCGAAACGAAGTCGAAATACCAGCGCAGGGTGGCCATGGTGGTGTCCTTCAATGCGGTCAGGGCTGCGCGTTGCGCTGCAGGTAGCGGTCACGCAGTTCGGTCTGGCGCGAGCGCATCGGCATCGCCCGGCCGCCCAGCCAGACCTGTTCGGCATAGTGCGCCACGTCCAGCGGGTCGCCCTCCCACAGCACCAGGTCGGCACGCTTGCCCGGCTCGATGCTGCCGATCTGGTCGGCCACGCCGAACGCCTGCGCCGGCACCCGGGTCAGCCCGGCCAGGCCGTCGGCCCAGGGCAAGCCGTTGGCCACGGCATTTCCGGCCAGCTGGCGCATCTTGCGCGCGTTGTGCGAAGCATCACCACGCTGCACGAACGACACGGCCACGCCGGCCCGTTGCAGGCGTGCCGCGTTTTCCAGCGTGGC
>NZ_SRUO01000067.1 GCF_004791025.1 Mesorhizobium sp. M4B.F.Ca.ET.203.01.1.1 | reverse complement strand
CAACCGAAAGGGTGAGGCCCATGCCGAACATGATGATTGACAGAAGCGTGACGATCCAGGGCGCGATTTGCTTGAAAGTGTCAGGAAAGAAAAAGCCGAGTACGGCAAATAGGCTTACCCAGATGGCAAAGGTCTTGCCCACGAAAGCCGAAACGGCTGCCAGCATCTTCATGTCTATACTCCCAATATGATCATGGACTCCGTCTAGTCTCCTATGGTGCCCTGTCAAGGTCATTACTCCGTTGCCCGACCTCGCGGTCGAAAACGAACCCTCAGCCGTGGTCCCACAGTCGCCGCAAGGCTGAAATTCGACGATGGCTCATCTATCCGCTTCCCGTTGCGCCGAAGAGAACCCGAAGGCCGCGCATACAGGGACTTGATGGGTCGGCGAATTGCCTTTTTACCGCAATTACAGTCAGACTCGATCGAACATCTCC
>NZ_SRUO01000066.1 GCF_004791025.1 Mesorhizobium sp. M4B.F.Ca.ET.203.01.1.1 | reverse complement strand
CCGAGAAAAAATGTCCGACGACGAGATCATCCTTTCCGAGCTTTCCGACGACGAGCTCGTGCAGCAGATGCACGACGACCTTTATGACGGGCTGAAGGAAGAGATCGAGGAAGGCACCAACATCCTTCTCGAGCGCGGCTGGGTTCCCTACAAGGTGCTGACCGAGGCGCTGGTCGAAGGCATGCGCATCGTCGGCGAGGATTTTCGCGACGGCATCCTGTTCGTGCCGGAAGTGCTGCTGTCGGCCAACGCCATGAAGGCCGGCATGGCCATCCTTCGCCCGCTGCTCGCCGCCACCGGCGCGCCCAAGCAGGGCAAGATGGTGATCGGCACCGTCAAGGGCGACATCCACGACATCGGCAAGAATCTGGTCGGCATGATGATGGAGGGCGCGGGCTTCGACGTCATCGACCTCGGCATCAACAATGCGGTCGAGAAGTAT
>NZ_SRUO01000065.1 GCF_004791025.1 Mesorhizobium sp. M4B.F.Ca.ET.203.01.1.1 | reverse complement strand
TCCGCCAGCATGTCGCCCCCAAGAATCCCGGTTTCAAGCAGGCCTGGAAGTCGCTGTCGTTCGGTGACCGCCTGAAGATCAACCTGAACTTCTTCGCGTTGTTGTTCGGTGCGATCTACCTGTTGATCCTGGGCATGTGGCGCAAGGCGCTGGTGGTCATCGGCATCAACATCGCGCTGGCCATCATCAGCATGTTCCTTCCCGACGTCGTCGTGCGCATGCTGTTCATCGCGATGAATCTGCTGGTCGCCTCCAGCACCAACTACAGCTACTACCTGGAGAAGGTGGAGGGTCGCGCCAGCTGGAACCCGTTTGAAGGAATGTTCTAAGCCATCAGACCGGCGCAGGGATGCGCGGCAAGGATGCAACCGACGCCCGGCCGCCGCCGGGCGTCTTCATTTGTGCGATCAGGCCGCGCGGCGTGCCACGACCGCCGGCTCGGCCTGCAGCC
>NZ_SRUO01000064.1 GCF_004791025.1 Mesorhizobium sp. M4B.F.Ca.ET.203.01.1.1 | reverse complement strand
CTTTGGTGGTGGGCTGGCGCTCAATGCCGGTGGCTTGGTCCTGGGTAATGCCGGCGCGCTCGGAACCGGCGCGCTGAATGTCGGCGGTGCGACAACGCTCGATGCCAGCGCGGCGCTGAGCGTGGGCAATGGCATCAACCTCGGCGCAAGTGGCCTGCTGAATGTACTGGGCAGCAATGCATTGACGCTGGGCGGCGCCATCGGTGGGACCGGCAGCCTGGTCAAGAACGGCGCGGCGACGCTGACCTTGAACGGTACCAACACCTTCAGTGGTGGACTGAGCGCGAACGCTGGCGCCCTGCTGCTGGGCAACAGCGGCGCACTCGGCAGCGGGACGCTGGGCATCGGTGGCCACGTCTCGCTCGACGGGAGTGCGCGGCTGAACCTGGGCAACAACGTGGCACTGGGTGCAGGCGCCGCGTTGTCGCTGCCGGGTTCGCAGGCGATCACGATGG
>NZ_SRUO01000063.1 GCF_004791025.1 Mesorhizobium sp. M4B.F.Ca.ET.203.01.1.1 | reverse complement strand
GCGATAGCGCGGCGCCTGGATCAGGCCGAGACCAAGCCGCGCCAGGTCGGCGGCGGTGTCGGAATTGTTGGCGGCGACACGACCGGGTAGCCTGACCTCAATGGTCTTTCCGCCGACCGTGAATTCGAACGGCAGCACCTCGCCAGTGCGCGACGAGACGAACCCCACCGCCTGATGGCCGCCGAGCGCATCGGGCGAGGCGGGCGTGCCGTGGCGTTCGAGATAGGCGGGACTCGCGACGGTGATCTCGCGCGCGATGCCGAGACGTCGCACGATCATGTCGCTGTCGGGAAGTACGCCTGCCCGGATCACGCAGTCGACGCCTTCACGCACCAGATCGACAAGGCGGTCCCCCTCGCCGATATGGACCGACAGGCCCGGATATCTGGCAAGCAGTGCCGGCAGTTCTGGCAAGAGGAACGTGCGCGCCATGTGGCCATTGACGTCGACGCTGAGGCGT
>NZ_SRUO01000062.1 GCF_004791025.1 Mesorhizobium sp. M4B.F.Ca.ET.203.01.1.1 | reverse complement strand
GTTCCTGTTCAACAAACCCAAGGGCACCGTGCCGGCCCACCCGATTCCGGTGAAGCCGCTGGACCGGGCCACGCTGGACGCCGCGCCGGACCGCAGCCTGTTCCGGCTTGGGCACTCCGCGATCCTGCTGAAGCTGCGCGGCCAGTACTGGCTGACCGACCCGGTCTTCTCCGAGCGCGCCTCGCCGGTGCAGTGGATGGGCCCTGCGCGCTTCCATGCGCCGCCGATCAGCATCGATGCACTGCCGCCGATCGCCGGCGTCATCCTTTCGCACAACCACTACGACCACCTCGACCACGCCGCAGTGATGCAGCTGGCTCGCAAGACCGCGCGCTTCATCGCCCCGCTCGGCGTGGGTGACCAGCTGATCGCCTGGGGTGTGGACGCCGGCAAGGTCGAACAGCTGGACTGGTGGCAATCCACCGAGGCCAATGGCCTGCGCCTGACCGCCACCCCGGGCC
>NZ_SRUO01000061.1 GCF_004791025.1 Mesorhizobium sp. M4B.F.Ca.ET.203.01.1.1 | reverse complement strand
GTTTCATTGCCGACCGGCACCAGCGTGTCGGCCAGCAGTGCGACCACCATCGCCAGCACCTTTTCGCGCGGAAACCCTGGACGCTTCAGGTCCCGCGACAGCCGCCGCCGCAGCGTGGGCAGGGCGTCGCCAAAGGCGATGATGCGGTCGAACTTGCCGGCGTCGCGCTCTTTCGCCCAGTCGGCGAGGTAACGGTACTGCTTGCGCCCGCGCGCATCGCGGCCGGTGGCCTGCAGGTGGCCGTTGGCGTGGGCGCAGATCCACACGGCGGTGTAGGCCGGTGGAATGGCCAGTGCGCGGATGCGCTGCAGGGTGGCCGCGTCGCGGACCACGTGACCGTCCGCGTCGCGGTAGCTGAAGCCCTGGCCGGCGCGGCGCCGGCTGATGCCCGGCTGGGTGTCATCGACATAGCGCAGGCCGGCCGCGCGCGCGGCCTGTCGTTCGGGGGAAGAGGGGGTTGGCATA
>NZ_SRUO01000060.1 GCF_004791025.1 Mesorhizobium sp. M4B.F.Ca.ET.203.01.1.1 | reverse complement strand
GTGATCTCTGGATTTTGGTGGACCATCTCGGTCGACCTCGATGTCTGCGCACCATCGCCGGTTCCTAGTCTTGACTGACAGGCGTCGACGACAGGAAGCGCGCCTTGTTTCCACGCAGGAGCCTGACCAGCAAATGCCTTGAATCTGAGAATTGCGCACGTCCGGCTCTGATTGTTTCCTTCGCCCAGAAGCGGCGAAGCGCGACTTCGCATCGACGCAACTGATCCTCGGTAAGCTGTGCTGCCCCAACGATATCGCGAAGATCACGACAGGTGCGGGAAGGCCAGGTTCTGAGGTCTTCGCTTCGGTTGGGGTCAAGGCGCCGGCGAAATGCCACTCGGTCCAGGCCGCGACGCGGCTTCTGCGTGCGGTTCGCCAGTCGATCGGGGATGTGAATGATAGGCCCCATAAGCGCCAGTTCCGCGCATATCAGCCAGTCTGCCTGCTCAGAGCGGCGAAGCATGCCC
>NZ_SRUO01000005.1:495947-501054 GCF_004791025.1 Mesorhizobium sp. M4B.F.Ca.ET.203.01.1.1 | reverse complement strand
TGGTGAAGAATGGCGAGATCAAGATCGCCAACGTCATGTCGGTGACGCTGTCGACCGACCACCGCGCCGTCGACGGCGCGCTCGGCGCCGAACTGCTCGGCGCCTTCAAGCGCATGATCGAAAACCCGATGGGCATGCTGGTCTGACTGCCCGATAGCACAGGCTCTACCCGGTCGCCGAGCCGGCGGGCGCTTTCAGGAAGAGCCGTGTCCTGGATCAGAACGACCGAGCGTCCCTTTGATCCGGTCCGGGAGCTATTTCTGCCGGAAGGCGGTGTGGAACGATGTCACCAGCGGCCCAAGGATATAGTCGAGCGCCGTGCGCTCCTCGGTGACGATCATCACCGAGGCCGGCATGCCGGGATAGAGCGATATCTCAGGGGCGGCCGCCAGTTCGGCCGGATCGACCGCAATGTCGGCGACATAATAGGGAAGGCCCGTCTTGCTGTCGGTGATGCGGTCGGCCGATATGCGGGTGACATGTCCGTGGATGATCGGTATCGAGCGCTGCTTGTAGGATGTGAAGCGGACTTCGGCCGTCATGTCGGCTCTGAGGCTCGATATGTCCTCGACGCGAACCTGCGCCTGGACAATCAGCGAATTTTTGGTTGGCACGATGTCGAGGATGGTCTGGCCCGGCGCGACGATCGCGCCGATCGAGAAGACGGTGAGGTCCATCACCTGGCCGTCATAGGGCGCGCGGACCTCGGCGCGGTCCATGGCGGCCTGGGCCGCGAACATCTTGGGCACCAGGTCGGCGAGATTGGATTGCGTCTCGATCAGCATCGCCGAGAGCTTGGCCCGGCGCTCGTTGGTCAATTGTGCGATCTGGCTCTCGAGTTCGGCCTTGGTCTGCCGGCTGCCGGCGATGGCGCCGAGGTTCTCGTCGATCAGGCCCTGCAGGTCCGAGGCGGATCGGTCGAGTTCCAGGATGCGCGGGCGGGTGGTCAATCCGGCCTTCAGCAGCTTCGACAGGCTCGCCTTCTCGTCGACGGTCGATTGCAGCTGGGCACGGTATGAATCGACGCGGGCCTGCTTGCCGTCGATCTGCTCGTCGAGCTCGGCTATCCGCTTCTGGAGGATCTGCCTGGCGCCTGCCAACGAAGCGCGCTGGCTTTCGAGGTCGGCGACCTGGTTGGCCATGGCGTCCTTGAGATAGGCCTGGTGCTCGCCGGCGATGTCCTGAGGAAAGGCAACGTCCTGGCTGCCGTCCAACTCCGCCCGGATCCTGGCGTCGGTGGCGCGCAGCAGCGCATATTGCTGGGCGTAGAGATTGAACTCGGAGCGCAGCCTGGTGTCGTCGAGCAGCAGCAGGACCTGGCCCGTCTTGACGATGTCGCCGTCCTTGACGCGGATCTCTTTCACCGTTCCGCCGTCGAAGTGCTGCAGGCTCTTGCGGTTGCCTTCCACCTTGACCACAGCATCGGCGAGCACGGCGCCGTTCAGCGGCGCGAAGGCCGCCCAGCCGCCGAAGACGCCGAAGAAGGCGAGGATGATCAACAGGCCGATCAGGGCCGGCACCCGGATCGAATCCGGGGCCGGGATGCCGGCTTCGCCGGGCAGGCTGCGATAGATGAGGGCGCTGTCGCTCAAACGTCTCTCCCCTCGCAGCTCATTGGGTTGCCACCGCTATTGGAGCCTGGCGCTGGTTGAGCAGCGCCACGATTTCGTTCCGCATGCCGAAGGCTTCGACGGCGCCGTCGCGCAAGAGCAGGATCTTGTCGACATTGGCGAGCGTCGAGGGCCGGTGCGAGACGATGATGACGGTGCTGCCGCGCCGCTTTAGCTCGATCGCGCAGTCGCTCAGCGCGCGGTCGCCATCGGCGTCGAGATTGGAGCTCGGCTCGTCGAGGATGATGAGGTTCGGCGTGCCGAACACGGCCCGGGCAAGGGCGATGCGCTGGCGATAGCCGCCGGACAGCACCGCGCCGCCTTCGCCGATCTGCGTCTCGTAGCCCTGCGGCAGACGGATGATCATCTCGTGCACGCCGGCCAGCCGCGCGGCCTCGATCACCTCTTGGTCGACATTGGTCTTGAAGCGGCCGATGTTGGCGGCGACGGTGTCGGCGAAGAGCTCGATATCCTGCGGCAGATAGCCGATGTGGTCGCCCAGCGCGTCGCGCCCCCAATGCGACATGTCGGCCCCATCCAGCCTCACCGTGCCGCGGCTGGGCTGCATGACGCCCGCCAGATGCCTGGCCAGCGTCGACTTGCCGGCGCCCGAAGGGCCGACGATGCCCAGCGCCTCGCCGGCCTCCAGCCGGAACGACACGTCGCGCAGCAGCACCTTCTGCACACTGGGAACGGCAAAGCTTACCTGCTCGACAGAGATCCTGCCGGTGGGCTTCGGCAGGTTGAAAGACCGCTCGCTTTGCCCGCCGCCATCGACCAGCTTGCGAACCCTCGCAAGTGCGGCGCGCGCCAGGATCAGGCTGCGCCACAGGCCGGCGATCTGCTCGACCGGCTGCAGCCCGCGGCCGAGCAACAGGCTGGCAGCGAACATCGAGCCGGCGGTGGTCTGCCGTTCGATCACCAGATAGGCGCCGAGGCCGAGGATGAGTGACTGCATGGTCAGGCGCAGGAAGCGGATCAGCCCCGACATCAGCGCGGCGCGGTCGCTGGCTTGCGCCTGGCGCAGGAGTGCGAGGTTGCGGTCGCGGCCCCAGCGGCGGACGAGGCCGTCGATCATGCCCATGGCGCGCACGACCTCCGAATTCCTGAGGCTCATCTCGGTGAAATTGTAGTTGGTCGTCGCGATGTCGTTGGCCTGCTTCAGCGGCGCGCGCACCAGGTATTCGTTGAGCACGGCCATGGCGACCAGCAGAAGCGCTGAGCCGAGCGCGAAGAACCCCAGCCAGGGATGCAGCAGGAAGATGATGCCGATGTAGATCGGCGACCAGGGCAGGTCGAACAGCGCGTGGATGCCGCTGCCGGTGATGACCTGGCGGAAGGTGTCGAAGTCGCGGATCGGCTGGCTCTGCGCGGCGCCCTGCGAAGGCGTTTCGACAGATGCGGCGAGGATCCTCGCCGAAAGCAGCCGATCGAGGCGCGCGCTGGCGCGCGTCAGGATCCAGGCGCGCACCAGATCGAGGCCGGCCAGCGCAAGGAAGGCCGCCAGCAGCACGATCGTCAGCATGACCAGCGTCGTCTGGCTGCCGCTGGTAACCACCCGGTCGTAGATCTGCAGCATGTAGAGCGGCGAGGCGAGATAGAGCAGATTGATCGCCAGGCTGAACGCCGCCGCGACCAGGAAATAGCGGCGGCACGCCCCAAGCGCGTCCTTCACGATCTGCGATTTGTTATCGATGCCCAAAATGCCCAGCGGAGAACCGCCCCCTGTCTACACGCCCGAACCGATACTACTCCCGATCTTCCCGCCAGCCACGCGATCCGCTTGTAAACCTGATGTAAACCTTAATTCGCAGGCCGAATCCGCGGCTGGAGAGAGATGAGGTGAGTCGGCGGAGCCGCCGGCTCACCTCCTTCATCACAGCACGAAATCGCTCGCTGTCAGTCCAAGCCCGGTGCCGGTCAGCGTGATCTGGAAGTCGGCCGTCGTGTTGCCGGTCACGTCGACGTGGATGACGGTGTTGCCGCCACTTTCGGACCAGGTGATGCTGTTGGCGACGGTAGCCCCGTTTTGCCCGCCGAACAGGAAGGCCTGATCGCCCGGGGCGGCAGCGGCATCGATCGAGGAGAGGTCGATCTTGTCGACGCCATGTACGAAGTCGGTGATGGTGTCGTTCGCGGCGCTTGCCGGGGAATCCGAGATGGCCGATCCGTAGTAGAACGTGTCGGATCCCGCCCCGCCAGTGAGCGTGTCGGTGCCGACGCCGCCCACCAATCGGTCGTTGCCATCGCCGCCGTTCAGTGTGTCGTTGCCGTCCTGCCCGAACAGCGTGTCGTTACCGGCCAGGCCAAAGATCGAGTCCGCTCCGCCATTGCCGTAGAGGACGTCGTCGCCGTTGTTGTTGCTGGGATCGTTGAGTGTTTCTCCCGCGTTCAAGCCGTTGCTGCCCGTTATGATCTGGAACGTCTCGCTGTACTGATATGCGGGCCCGACCGGGTCGCCGACTTGGGTGGCCTGCACGGTCACGGTGGATATGCTGTTCGTCGTGAGGCTTCCCGAGCTGAGCGTGTTCCCGCTGATCGAAAACAGGTTCGTATTCGATTGCGAGGTGATGCTGTAGACAAAGCTGCCAGGATCTGAGTCGGTCGCGCTCAGGGTTCCCGTGAACTGGAAGGAATTGAAATTCAGATTATCCGTTGTTGTGCTCGGCGTCAGCTGGATATCGGTCGGCGCAAAGCGCGGCGGGCCGTCGTCGGCGCCGGTGATGGAGACCGAGACCAGCTTTGCGGTGCCATCCTCCGAATAGACGGTAAAACTGTCGCTCAAGGGCTGCCCGTTGCTGAGCGCGTTGACCGTCGGGTTCGAATTGTCGAGCGTGTAGGTCCAGACACCGGCTGATGTCACGGTGAAGGTGCCGTAGCCGGACGCACTGGCCGTCGCGGAATTGACGGCCTGGAACGCGTCCGTGGTGTTGTCGACATCGGTCGACAGAAGGTCGCCGGTCGCTGTCGGTGTGCCGCCGCCATTGGAACTGCCCGCTTCGACGACGGTTCCGGTCGCCGTGCCGGTGATCGCCGCGGCATCGTTGGCGCCGTGGATGGTGATGTCGATCACCTGCTGCGTGCCGTCGACGGTGGTGACCGTCACCAGTTCATGCAGCGTGGTGTTCGCGCCGCTGCTGTTCAGCGCCTGAACAGTGGCGTTGCTGTCGTCCAGCGTATAGCTCCAGGTGCCGGCAGCATCGATCGAGAACGTGCCATAGCTCTTGGCCACGGCAGCCTGGACGTTGAAGGTCGCCGCGTTGTCGACATCGGTTGCGTTGAGGTCGCCCGAGGCCGTCGCATCGCCCAGCGTACCGTTGGTAACGCCGCTCTTCTCCGTGACGGACGTGTCCTGGGCGCCGTTGGCCGTGATCACCGCGCTGTCGTTGGTGCCATGGATGGTGACGGTGACGAGCTGGCTGTCGCTGCCGTCGGAGGAGACGGCGGTGAAGCTGTCGGTGATGGTGTCGCCGGCGCCGAGCTGCTGGATGGCGGCC
>NZ_SRUO01000005.1:0-495847 GCF_004791025.1 Mesorhizobium sp. M4B.F.Ca.ET.203.01.1.1 | reverse complement strand
GATCACCGCGCTGTCGTTGGTGCCATGGATGGTGACGGTGACGAGCTGGCTGTCGCTGCCGTCGGAGGAGACGGCGGTGAAGCTGTCGGTGATGGTGTCGCCGGCGCCGAGCTGCTGGATGGCGGCCTGGGTGTTGTCGGCGGTGTAGGTCCAGCTGCCGTCGGCGGCGAGGGTGAAGGTGCCATAGCCGTTGCTGCCGGCGGTGGCGGCCTGGGTGGTGAAATTGGCCTCGCCGGCGTCAACGTCGGTGATGGTCAGCAGTCCGTCGGCTGTCAGGTTGCCGGCAACGATGCCGTCGGCGCCATTGTCCTCGGTGACGTCGTCGGTCGAGACGCCGCCGATCACCGCGCTGTCGTTGGTGCCATGGATGGTGACGGTGACGAGCTGGCTGTCGCTGCCGTCGGAGGAGACGGCGGTGAAGCTGTCGGTGATGGTGTCGCCGGCGCCGAGCTGCTGGATGGCGGCCTGGGTGTTGTCGGCGGTGTAGGTCCAGCTGCCGTCGGCGGCGAGGGTGAAGGTGCCATAGCCGTTGCTGCCGGCGGTGGCGGCCTGGGTGGTGAAATTGGCCTCGCCGGCGTCAACGTCGGTGATGGTCAGCAGTCCGTCGGCTGTCAGGTTGCCGGCAACGATGCCGTCGGCGCCATTGTCCTCGGTGACGTCGTCGGTCGAGACGCCGCCGATCACCGCGCTGTCGTTGGTGCCATGGATGGTGACGGTGACGAGCTGGCTGTCGCTGCCGCCATGGCCGTCGTCGGCCGTGATCGTGTAGGTGAGGGTCAGCGTCTCGCCGGCGGCAAGAAAATCAAAGGCCTGGGGCGTCGAGTTGAAGGTCCAGGTCAGATTGTGGGTCTCGCCCGGATTGGCCGACAGCGATGCCGGCGACACCGTCAGCATGTTGATCACGGCGGCGCTGTTCAGTCCGCCGGTGGTGCCGCCGAGCGACACCGAGGTCACGCTCGCGCTCACCGTATCGGAAACATCTGCATCGTTCACCGTCAGCGTGCCGCTGGCGGTCAGGGGCGAATTGGTCTCGGTGAGCGACGCGGCGGCGCTGTCCGTGGTCACCAGATGGATGTCCGGCTTGTCGTTCGTGCCGGTGAACTGGATGGCGGCGGTGGCCCAGCTCAGCGTGCCGTTGCCGAGCTGGATGGCGTAGGTCACATAGTCGACAAGGACCTGTCCGGCGGCAAGCGACTGCAACAGTCCGTCGATGCTGGCCGTGCTGTAGTGGATCGTGCCGTCACTGGCTATCCAGATCTTGGCGCCCAGCTGGCTGGTGTCGGTGGTCCCGGCGGCTCCCGCGCTGTCGTTGGAGCTGGAGTATGTAATGTCCTTGGTCAGCAGGTCCGCCGGCGCATATGTCTTCGTCGCTGTCGAGGCACTGATGGTGTCGTCGATGGAGTAGAGAGTCTTGGCCGCGCCGCCCAGGTCGTTCGCCAGCACATTCAGAATCAGAATGCCAGTCGCATCTTCCGAATAGAGGAAGGTGTCATCCTTGGCCTGCGGTGTGTTGGAAAAAGACGTCGTGGTGCCGCCGGCACCGGTGACCTGAGTAGCCATTTTTCACCCCTGTTGTTTAACGACAGACGCCCCACCGCCTGTCGACCCCATTGAAAGACCAGCCGCTTCTTGACTGAAAATGTTGCACAGCCGGCGCGCAGATACCGGCAGACATCGATTGTATCAGCGCACCAGAGGGCCCCGATGCCGGCGCTGAGCTACGGCCAGCAAAATGCGTGGCCGGTCACAGGCGGGTGGTGGCTCAAATGGTGATGGCTGCGGCGAAAGCGATCGCCGCGCTGCGTCTCCCCAGCCCCTTTAGCGTCGCTTAACCCGTTGTTGCCGGTCGGGGGCCATTTTATTCGACGCTTATATTAGGGTATTATTAACCCTGTCAGCGAGGAGGCGTCAACATCCTGCTTGGCATAACAGTTAATATTAGGGCCGCTACTCATTTCGACGCATGGCCGCAGGACCAGTCGCGCGGCAATCAACGCATCCGGAAGATAGGCCGCGCCGGTAGAGACCGCGTGGTTCAGCTCCGCCTTGCCGCTCTTTTCCCCATGCGGCCAAGAGGGCGGGGACCGATGGTCCGGCGGCCTTGCTCGACACCGGGCGCGTTTCGCCAAGCAACTGCGCGCATCAAAATCCTGAGGCACCTTTCAGGCCAAGCATCCGGCGTGGCTCGGCCGGCGTCGCGATCTCGTGGCCGAACTCGGTGAGCCGGTCGGCGAGAGCTAGCTTCCCGCCAACGACAGGCCGCTGGCGCGTTCGCGCAGCAGGGCAAGCAACTCGCTTCGGCGCGCTTCCGGCGTGTCGACGGGCAGTACGAAACAGAGCGTCTTGTTGATGGCGCCGTGGCCGTCCTGGATCGGCGCGGCCATGCACCAGGTGAAGCGGTCAGCGAGCGCCGCGGTCTCGCTGAAGCCCTGCTGGCGCGCCAGTTCGACGTCGGCGAAGAATTCTTCCGCAGGAATGATTCGGCCGTCGGGCAGTTTGTAGTCGCCGGCGGGAATGAAGCTCTTCAGCTCTTCCTTGCCCATATGGCCGACCAGCAGACGTCCCGACGCCGTCCACGGAATCGGCACCTCGACGCCGACATCGCTGGAAATGCGGAACGGTCCGGGCGAATCGCGGCAGTCGAGGACGACGTATTTGTTGCCGCGCAGCCCACACATCTGAACCGTCTCGCCGGTCTCCGCGGCCATCCTGTCCAGCGTCTCGAGGATGCGCCGGTAATGCGCGTTGTGGTGCGAATAGGCCCAGCCGAACAGGTGCATCGCGCGACCGAAATAGACATAGCCCTCGGTGCCGACAGTCTCGAGCATCTCGGCTTCGAGCAGGCTGTTGACGATCTCGTAGGTGGTCGAGCGCGGCGCACCGATCATCTTGGCGAGGTCGCCGACGCGCACCGGCGCGCGGTGCCTGAGCAGCGCCTCGAGCAGCATGATGACGCGGTCGATGCCACGGCGCCGCTCGCCACCTTGCGGTGACGCACTGCCAGCCTCGATCAGATTGGTCTCGCCATCGCTCATTTCAGCCGCCCGAAATCATTTTTAAGTCCTCGTCTCAAGACGCTTGAAAGAAGTCAAGGCTCGGTCTAGCATCCCGTCTGTCCGATATACAGACAGGATGTCTGAAATACCGGACAGATTAACGAGCCGGACAGAGAAGTCCAGACGAAAGAACGGGCGGTTCCGCAACGCGGCAACCGGTGTTTTGTCGTCCCGACCCCGCACGCCCGGACACAACCACTGAAGGGGAACAGTCATGATGAAATCGTCGTTTTTCGCATCCGCCAGCGCCCTTTGCCTCGGTCTCGTCCTGGCCCTGGGCGTAGGCTCGCAGGCCAATGCCGCCGCCAAATGCATCAAGGGCGACCGCAAGGCGCCGTACACGATCGGCTGGGCCAACATCTATTCGGTGCCGACCTGGATGAAGCAGACGCAGGGCACCATCGAGGCCGAGGTCGAAACGCTGAAGAAGCAGGGTCTGGTCGACAAGCTGGTGGTGACCGACGCCCAGGGCGACGCCAACGTGCAGATCCAGCAGATCCAGTCGATGATCGATTCCAATGTCGACGCCATCATCCTGATCGCCGGTTCCTCGACCGCGCCGGCGCGCGTCATCGCCGACGCCTGCGCCAAGGGCATCGCCATCATCAATTTCGACAGCCTCGTCGACACCGACCAGGTGACCGCCAAGGTCAACACCGATTCCTCGCAGTGGGGCGACCAGGCCGCCAAATTCCTGATCGACGCCATCGGCGGCAAGGGCAAAATCCTGATCCTCAACGGCCCGGCCGGCGTCTCGGTCAGCGACGACCGCCGCAAGGGCGCCGATGCCGAGTTGAAGGCTCATCCCGATGTGAAGGTCCTGGCCGAGACCAACACGCCCTACAATGTCGCGCCGGCGCAGGAAGCCGTCACCAGCCTGCTGTTCGCCAATCCCGAGATCGACGGCATCCTGTCGCTCGGCGGCGCGCTGTCGGCGGGCGCGGTGCTGGCGCTCGACAAGCAGGGCCGCGACCAGGTGCCGATCACCGGCGAGAACGCGCGCCAGTTCCTCGAACTGTGGAAGGATAAGGGCCTGAAGAGCTGGGCCACCATGCAGCCGAACTGGCTCGGCGCCTTCGCCACCTACACCGCTGTTCAGGCGCTTGAAGGCAAGGACGTGCCGGCCTTCGTCAAGATCCCGCTGCCGGTGATCGACAATTCCAACATCGACGAATACCTCGCCAGGGCCAAGGATTTCCCGGCTGACGGCTACATCTATTCGCCCTACGATGAGGAGCTGTTCAAGAAGCTGCTGGCGCAGAAGTAAGCCGGAAGGGTTGTAGAATTGACAACCAGGGCTCCGCTCCTTGCCGCGCGGGGGGTGTCGAAGGCTTTCTTCGGCAACCCCGTCCTGCGCGAGGTTTCGATCGCTCTCCAGCCCGGCCGCGTGCATGCGCTGCTCGGCGAGAACGGCGCCGGAAAGTCGACGCTGATCAACCTTCTGTCCGGGGCCTTGCGCCCGGATGGTGGGGCGATCGAGGTCGACGGGCGCGCTGTCGCGCGCATGACGCCGGCGCTGGCGCGGCAGGCCGGCATTGCCGTCGTGCAGCAGGAGCTCAGCCTGACGGCCAGCCTTTCGATCGCCGAGAACATCGGCCTCGGCGCCTATCCGAAGCGCTTCGGCCTGGTCGACTACAATGAGCTCGCCGCACGGGCCAGGGCGGCGTGCGGCCTCGTCGGGCTGCACGAGCCGCTGTCGACGCCGGTCGGGCATCTGTCGCTCGGGCGCCGGCAGATGGTGGAGATCGCCAAGGCGCTCTACCGCCGGCCGCGGGTGCTGATCCTCGACGAACCCACCTCGTCGCTGTCGGCGACGGAAACGAAGATCCTGACCGATCTGCTGGAGCGGCTGCGCCGGGAAGGCATCGCCATCCTCTACATCTCGCATCGGCTGAACGAGGTGATGGCGCTCTGCCAGCATGTCACGGTGCTCAAGGACGGCACCTGCACGGCGGACCGTTCGCTGGACGGAACAGACGCCAGCGGGCTGGTGCGGCTGATGGTCGGCCGCGACCCCGGCGATCTCTTTCCCAAGTGGCAGCCTTCCGCGTCGACGGCCACGGCGATCTCGGTCCGCAACTTCTCGGCCGGCCTGATGCGCGACGTCGATTTCGACATCAGGACGGGCGAGGTGCTGGGCATCGGCGGCCTGGTCGGGCAGGGGCAGGAGGATCTGCTGCTCGGCCTCTACGGCGCCATTCCGGCAAGGACGGCTTCGGCGAGCGTCAATGGCGCGTCGGGCCTGCCCGGCGGCGTGCCGAAGGCCAATGCGCTCGGCCTCGCCTATGTGCCGGCCGATCGCAAGCGCGAGGGACTGCATCTGATCCACCCGATCATCACCAACATGATGCTGCCTGCTTTCGCGCGGCTGCCGGCGCTGAAGCTGCGCAGCCGCCTGGCTGAGCGCAAGACGGCAAAGGGCCTTGCCGCGCAGCTTGCCATCAAGGGCGATCTTGAACGGCCGGCGCAGGCGCTTTCCGGCGGCAACCAGCAGAAGGTGGCGCTGGCGAAATGGATGCCGCACGATCCGCTGGTGCTGCTGCTCAACGACCCGACGCGCGGCGTCGATGTCGAGACCAAACGCGAGATCTATTTGATGCTGCGCGCCTTCGCCGCCGCCGGCAAGGCCGTCGTACTGCTCAGCTCCGACACGCCGGAGCTGGTGCATCTGTGCGACCGCGTGGCGGTGGTGCGGGAAGGCCGCATCGTCGCCACCCTCGAGCGCGCGGCGCTGAGCGAAGAAGCCATCGTGTCGGCGGCGATGGGCGCCGAGAAGCAGAAGGTCGCGGCATGAGCATTTCTTCCTCCGCGAAACCTGCCGGCTCGCTCTACTGGCCGGTGCAGGCGCGCCGCAACATCGGCGTGCGCAGCCTGTTCGTCGTCGTGCTGGCGTTTCTCATCGCCTACGGCGTGCTGTTCCCCGGTCTGTTCACGGCCTCCGGCTTCGCCAAATTCACCCAGAGCTGGTTCCCGCTGGCATTGGTGGCGATGGCGCAGGCGATCCTCATGCTCACCGGCGGCATCAGCCTGGCGATCGGCGCCACCGTCAGCCTCGGCGCCGTCATCGCCGCGACCACCATGGCGGGCCCGCTCGGCGTCGCCGGCGGCGCTGCTGCCGTTGCAACGGCCGGGCTCGGCATCGGAGCCGTCACCGGCTTCATCGTCGTCAGGCTTCGCCTGCCGGCGATCGTGGTGACGCTCGCCGGCTCCTTCATCATCGGCGGGGCCGCGCTGCTGATCCTGCCGCGGCCAGGCGGCGCCATTCCGGAATGGCTCTCCGACCTGCTGGCCGGCGATACCCCCGCTGCCTTCGTGCTTCTGGTGATGATCGTCCTGCTGTGGAAGCTCTATCTGGCGACGCCGCTGGGATTGAGCCTCTATGCTGCCGGCGAGAATCCGGTCGGCGCCTATCGGTCCGGCGTGCCGGTCGATATGGCGCGCGTCGCCGCCTATGCGATCAGCGGCCTCCTCTCGACCAGCGCCGGCCTCTTCGTCGCCGCACAGACGGGCTCGGGCGATCCGGTGATCGGCAACGCCTTCACGCTCAACTCCATCGCCGCCGCCGTGCTCGGCGGCATCGGCTTCCTCGGCGGGCAGGGCACGATGCGCGGCGCGCTGGCCGGCAGCCTGCTGCTCAGCCTGATGATCAGCGTCATGTTCTTCCTCGGCTTCACGCCGGTGGCGCAGTATGTCGCGCAGGGGCTGATCATCATCGGCGCCGTCGCCATCCCGCAATTCCGCAAGGTGCAGCCATGACAGCCTGGAACGACAACGCGGGCGGCAGGCGCGCCGTGGCGATCCTGAAGAGCCGGCCTTTCCTCACCGTCGCCATCGTCGCAGCGGTGTGGATCGGCGCGAGCTTCGCCTCGCGCGGCTTCGGCGCCTATGGCCATCTGCGCTATCTGGTCGAACTTGGCGCCGTGATCGGCCTGGTCGCTGCGGGCCAGACCTTCGTCGTGATCGCCGGCGGCATCGATCTTTCCGTTGCCGCGATCGTCACCGTCAGCGCCATCAGCCTGCCGTTGCTGTCATGGCAGGCCGATCCGACCGGCCTTGCGCCGGTCTTCGCGGTGCTTGCGCTGACCACAATGATCGGCCTGGTTAATGGACTTGGCGTCGCGCTGCTGCGCGTTCATCCGATGATCATGACGCTGGCCATGGCGACCTTCCTGCAGGGTCTGCTGATCATCATTGCGGGCGGCAGCGCCGTTACGGCCGAAAACCCGCTCGTCCATTGGCTCGGCAATGCGCGGCCGGCCGGGATTCCGGCGGGCATTCTGCTCTGGGTGGCCGTTTCCGCGATCGTGCTGACGGTGATGCATGCCACGCCTTTCGGCGCGCGCATCTTCGCCATGGGCGCCAATCCGCTTGCCGCTACCCTGTCCGGCGTGCCGGTAACGTCGACGACGCTTGCCGTCTACGGCATCAGCGGCTTCACCGCGGGGCTCGCCGGCGTGCTTGTGCTCGGCATGAACGGACAGGGCTATGTCGGGATCGGCGATCCCTACCTGCTTGCCTCGATCGCGGCGGTGGTGCTCGGCGGCACGTCCATTCTCGGCGGGCTCGGCACCTATGCCGGGACCATTCCCGGCGCGATCCTGCTGGTGACGATCACCGCGCTGATCACCGTCGTCAACGCATCGCCCGGCTGGCGCAGCATCCTGTTCGGCTCGCTGATTCTCGGCCTGCTGCTTCTCTCAGGCAGGGAGCAGGCCCGCCGATGACAATTCGTCCAGCCGGTAGATGCGCCTTGCGTTGCCGAAGAACAGTGCTCCCTGCTCGTCCGCGGAAAGGCCAGCCGAAATGGCTTTGAAGCTGTCATACACCTCGTCGAACGAGGCGTGCAGGCCGGCGACGGGAAAGTCGGAGCCGAACATGGCGCGATCCGCGCCGAAACAGTCGATGCAGTGCAGGACCACCGGTCGCAGGCTGTCGAGCGTCCAGTCATGATCGTAGGCGACGAGGTCGGAGATCTTGACGGCGACGTTGTCGCGCTGCGCCAGCAGCCGCAGCCCGTCGCGCCACCTGCGCATGCCGTCGGCGTCACGGTCGATCGGGCTGCCGCAATGGTTGAGGACGAATTGCTGGTCCGGAAACGCCGCGGCGAGGCGAGCGGCGTCAGCCAGTTGGCGCGGGAACACCATCAGGTCGAAAGAGAGACCGTAGCGCCCGAGCAGCTTCAGTCCGGAGCGCCAGGCCGGATCGTCCATGATGCCGTCGCGGGCGGCGAAGCGGCGCGCCGGATCAGGATCCCAGCTCAGAATGTCGCGGACGCCGACGACGCGGTCGAACGCGGCCTGCGCCTCGATCATCGCCGGCGCCTGTCGGCTGGCCAGCGGCACGTGGACGACATAGCGGGCTGCGACGCCTTGCGACTTTTCGAGCGTCTCCAGCCAGCGCGTCTCGCCGACGCAGTCGCCGGCGGCCCAGCCGGCTTCGACATGTACGCTGGCAACGACATTATGCCGGCCGGCATCGCGCAGATAATCCTGCGGCAGATAGTTGCGGCGCAGCGGGCCAAGCTCGCCCAGGCCGCCGCGCTCGCCGGCCGTGGCGTTCAGCCAGGGGTGCCGGCCGAGGCCGAGGTCCCAGAGATGATGATGGGCGTCGATGATCGGTCCGGAGTAGGGGGCTGGCACGCGTTTCTCGCAGGCTGTGGGGGGCGCCGGCAATCGGTCAGGCCCTCGTTTGGCGATGGCGCAAGAGGTAGCATTCGATGAGCGAGAACACATCGGCTCCGCCGCTTGCCGTGCATGAAAATTTTTGGCTCGACGACCGCATTCGCGGCGTGCCGCCCGGCACGGCCGCGCTAGACAGCAGCCATGTCGGACTGCAAGGCTGGCATCCTGCTGGTGGCCGCATGTCGCTGCCTTTGCTGACGCTCGACGAGGCCGCCTTCGCGTCAAATCGCGACCTGTTCCTGCGCTATGTCCGTGAGCATGGGGCTGAGATCGCGCCGCATGCCAAGACGCCGATGGCGCCCGACCTAGCCCGGTCACTGGTCCAGGCTGGCGCGTGGGGCACCACGGTCGCCGACATCAGGCAGGCCACGGTGATGCTCAAGGCCGGACTGACGCGGCTGATCATCGCCAACGAGGTCGGCGGCACCGGCGGGGCGAACCGGCTCGCGGCGCTTGCCGGTGCCTGGCCGAACGCCGAGCTCTATGTCTTCGCCGACTCGGTCGCCGCCGTGAACGCGCTGGTGCTGGCCTGGCGCGCCAATGCTTTGCTTGCTCCGTTGCGCGTGCTGGTCGAGCTTGGCGCGGCGAGGGCAGGTGCGCGAAGCACCGCCGAAGCCGAGGCGATCGCCGATGCGATCGCGGCGACCGGCGGACGCTTGCTGATCGCAGGCGTCGCGACCTATGAAGGGGCAGCCGCGGAGCCCGATCCGGTCCGCACCGACGAGGTCGTCTCGGCGCTGCTGGCGAATGTCGGCGACATGTTCCTCAGGCTTCGCGCCCGTGTCGGCGGCGAGACGCCGCTGATCATGACGGCCGGTGGTTCGGTCTTCTTCGATAAGGTGGTCGCGGCGCTGTCGCCGATCGTCGCCAAGGACGGCAAGGCGACGCTGGTGCTGCGCAGCGGCGCCATCTTCTTCCACGACCATGGCGTCTACGACCGATCGCTGGGCGCGGTCGATGCCCGCAACGGTTTTGCCGTCGATGGCGCCGGCGCTTCGGCGCGGCGTTCGTTCCGCCCGGCGCTGCGCATCTGGGCCGAGGTGCTGTCGCGGCCGGAGACCGGTCTCGCCATCTGCGGCATGGGCATGCGCGACGTCTCGTTCGACCAGGGTTTCCCGAAGCCGCTGACGGTCTATCGCGGCGGCCACCCGCTTGCGGTGCCATTAAAAGGCGAGGTCGTGAAACTCAACGACCAGCACGCCTTTCTGTCGCTTCAGCCGGACGATGACATCGCCGTCGGCGACGTCATCGAATTCGGCATTTCGCATCCTTGCACCTGCCTCGACCGCTACCGCGTCATCTTCGGCGTCGACGAGAGCGGGCATGTGACGCACGCCTTCCCCACCTATTTCGGCTGATCAGGGCCACAAGAAGAGACTCTCGAAAGGATCCGACATGATCAAATACTTCCAGTCCGGCTCCCGCATGTCACAGGCCGTCGTCTATGGGGGCATAGTGCACATAGCAGGACAGGTCGCCAACGACCGCAAGGCCGGGATCGAGGCGCAGACCAGCGATGTGCTGGCCAAGATCGAGTCGCTGCTCATCGAAGCCGGCAGCAGCAAGTCGAAGCTCGTAGCGGTCAACATCTTCCTGCCGCAGATCGGCGACTTCGATGCGATGAACAAGATCTACGATGCCTGGGTGGACCCAACGCGGCTGCCTGCCCGCGCCTGCGTCGAGGCGCGGCTGGCCGATCCGGACCTGCGCATCGAGGTCACGGCGGTCGCGGCTGTCTGAGGGGGGAGCCATGCATACCGGCCTCGTCCATACGCTCGATTTCGACCGCGACGGCAAGACGCTCGCGCACTTGAGCATTCCGTTCTCGATCGACCGCTCGCCCTATTTCCAGGTCAAGGTGCCGATCTGCCTGATCCGCAACGGCGAAGGCCCGTCGCTGCTTTTGATGGCCGGCAATCACGGCGACGAATATGAGGGCGAGTTGTCGCTGGCCAAGCTTGTGCGCAGGCTCGATCCCAGGCGGATCAGGGGTCGCGTCACCATCCTGCCGATGGCGAACGCGCCGGCGGTGATGGCCGCCAAGCGCTGCTCGCCGCTCGACGGCGGCAACCTCAACCGCGCCTTTCCGGGCGATCCCTCGGGCACGCCGACCGGCCGGCTGGCCAATTTCCTCGAGACCGAGCTGTTTGCCCGCCACGACGTCGTCTTCGACATCCATTCCGGCGGCACCTCGATGGAGCATCTGCCGACGGCGTTGGTCGAACGCAATGCCGAGCCCGAGCGCCACCGGCGCGGCGTCGAGCTGATGCGCACGCTCGGCATGCCCTATGGCTTCATTGCCGACAATGGCGCTGCCTCGCCAACCTCGATGGGTGCCGCGCGCCGGGCCGGCGCGATCGGCGTCAGCGGCGAGTTCGGTGGCGGCGGCACGGCCACGGTGGATTCGATGGCGCTCACCGCCCGCGCACTCGACAGGCTGATGGTGGCGTTGGGCGTGGTCGAGGCCCCTGTGCTCGCGCCGGATGCCGAGGCTGCCGCTCCAACGCGCCTGCTTTCGCTGTCCCGCCACAGCCAGGGCATTTATGCGACGCGGCGCGGCTGGTTCGAGCCCGCCGTCAGGCTCGGTGACAGCGTGAGCGCTGGACAATTGGCCGGCTGGTATCACGACCTCGAACGGCTTGATGTCGACGAGGAAGCCATGCATTTCGCCGAGAGCGGCATCGTGCTGTCGCGCCGGCTGCACACGATGTGCGAGGCTGGCGACTGTCTGATGCAGGTGGCCGAGCCGGTCGAAGGCTGAAGACCGAGGCTCCTGGCCACACTACGAACTTGAGGATCAGCATGCAGCTATCGATGTGGACCTATCCCTGGGACATCCAGGATCTCGGCCTTGAGACGGTCGAACGCGATCTAACCCAGCGCGCGGGACTGAACATGATCAGCCTCGCCACGTCCTACCATGCCGGGCGGTTCCTGCAGCCGCGCAGCCCGCGCCGGAAGGCCTACTTTCCGGAGGATGGCACCATCTACTTCCAGCCGACGGCGGCGCGCTGGGCCGACCTTGCCATCCAGCCCAAGGTGGCCGATGTGGCCGGCGAAGGCGGCGACGTGCTCGGCCAGCTCGTGCGCCGTCGCGAGGCGGGCGGGCCTGGGGTCTCGTGCTGGACAGTGTGCCTGCACAACACCCGCCTCGGCATGCTTCACCCCGAGGCCGTCACCCGCAACGCCTTCGGCGATGCCAACTACTACAATCTCTGTCCCTCGCATCCGGACGCGCGCGCCTATGTCCGCGCGCTGGTCGCGGATATCTCGCACGGCTACAGGCCGGACAGGATCGAGCTCGAGAGCCCATCCTTCATGGGCTTTGCGCATGAGTACCATCACGAAAAGGATGGTGTCGGCCTGACGCCGGAGGACGATTTCCTGCTGTCGCTGTGCTTCTGCCCATCCTGCCTGGATCGCGCCGCCGAGGCCGGTGTCGATGGCGAGCCGGCGCGAAAGCTGGTCAGGCAATGGATCGCCGAGACCTGCGAGCGCGCCGTGCCCGAGCGACGCTTTCCTGATTTCCCTGCAGGGGGACTCGACACCTTCCTGCCATGGCCGGAACTGCATGCGTATCTCGCCTGGCGCTTCGAGCCAGTGACCAGCCTGGTCGCCGAGCTGCGCGAGGTGGCGCATCCGTCAACCAGGGTCGTCATCATCGATCTGAAGGAGGGCTGGCTCGGCGGCTGCGATCTCGCCGCGCTCGGCAAGGTCTGCGATGGGGCGATCCTGTGCGCCTATGACATGCAGGCGGGCGATGTCGCTGGACTGCTCGAAGCCGGACGCGCGGCGCTCGGCCCGGAAAAGTTCCTCGGCACCGGCTACCGGCTCTTTTATCCGGAGATGGCCGGCGCGGACGTGCTCGCTGCCAAGGTGAAGCCGGCGAGGGCGCCCGGCGTCGACGGCATCAACTTCTACAATTACGGCCTCGTTCCCGCCGCGCGGCTCGACTGGGTCGGCGCGGCGCTGTCAGCTTGAGAAGCGGAACCCGGAACGATCTGCCGGCTGATGCATTTTGGCCCTGTGCCAATCAGCTGGAGACATCATGCGAATTGCCCATGTCGCGCCGCTCTATGAGTCCGTGCCGCCGAAACTCTATGGCGGCACCGAGCGGATCGTCTCCTACCTGACGGAAGCGCTGGTGGCGCTGGGGCACGAGGTGACGCTGTTCGCCAGCGGTGACAGCCGCACCTCCGCGAGGCTCATCCCTGGCCGGGAATGCGCGCTTCGCCTCGACCCGCGCCCTAAGAAATCGGAGATAGCAGCGCATCTGGCGATGCTGGCCGAGGTCCGCGAGCGGGCGCACGAGTTCGACCTCATCCACTTCCATCTCAGCCATTTCCTGCATTTTCCCTTCTTCGCGGATATGGCCGGACGGACGGTGACGACGCCGCATGGCAGGCTGGACTATGTCGATCTGGCGCCCGCCTACCGGCGCTTCCCGCGCTTTCCGATGATCTCCATCTCGCGCAGCCAGAGAGCGGGGCTGGCCGAGGCCAAGTGGCTGGCGACGATCCACCACGGATTGCCGATCGATATCTACCGGCCCGCTTTCGAGACGACGAAGGAGGAACCGTACCTTGCCTTTCTTGGTCGGCTCTCGCGTGACAAGCGGCCTGACCGCGCGATCGAGATCGCGCGCCGCTCGGGGTTGAAGCTGAAGCTGGCGGCCAAGATCGGCGACGACGACCGCGCCTATTTCCATGACGAGATCGAGCCGCTGATCGACGGTGACCGCGTCGATTATGTCGGCGAGATCGCCGAGGACGAGAAGGCCGACTTCCTCGGCAAGGCGGCCGGCCTGCTGTTTCCCATCGATTGGCCGGAGCCGTTCGGCCTGGCTCCAATCGAGGCGATGGCCTGCGGCACGCCGTCGATTGCCTGGAATCGCGGCGCCTTGCCGGAGATCATCGACCAGGGCGTGACCGGATTTGTCGTGGAGTCGATGGACGAGGCGATCGAGGCAGTGCCGGCGCTGCTTCGCCTGGACCGTCGAAAGGTCAGGGCGGCCTTCGAAAAGCGGTTTTCCGCCACCAGAATGGCTCGCGACTATGCAGCGGCCTATGCGCGCCTCATCGGCGATTCAGCCGAAGCCAAGGCGTCGTGAGAGGCGCAGCCTGATCCGGGGGCGAAACAAACGGGAAGAAACCGATGACAGAGCTCGACGAGCGCAAGCTTGATCCCGCCGTTGCCCTTGCCTCGCTGGACGAGACCGCGCCGCGCGAACCGCACCGGCTTTTTGCGCTGAAGCAGGGCGACTGCTTCGTGGTGGCCGATGCCTATGGCGACATCAGGGGCGCAGGTGACGGCTTCTTCCGCGACGACACGCGCGTGCTTTCGGAGTTCCGGCTGACCGTCGGCGGCCGGCAGACCTCGCTGCTCGGCGCCTCGCTCAGCCAGGACAATGTGCTGTTCACCAGCAACCTCACCAATCTGCCGATCCAGAGCGCCGGCGGGCGAGACATTTCACAAGGCGCAATCCATGTCGAGCGCGTCAGGCTGATCTGGCAGGACCGGCTGTTCGAGCGCATCACGCTTTCCAATTACAGCCAGGAGACGTCGGCCATCCGCGTTTCGCTGCACTTTGCCGCCGATTTCCGCGACATGTTCGAGGTGCGCGGCTCGACGAGGGCAAAGCGGGGCACCGCACACGCGGCCAAGATCGATGCGACGTCGGTGCTGCTTCACTATGACGGGCTGGACGGGCTGGCGCGCCTGTCGGCGATATCGTTCTCTCAGGCGCCCGATCAACTGACGGACAGCCGCGCCGATTTCCTCGTCGCGGTGACCAAGCGTTCCAGCAAGGTGCTCTATGTCGAGGTCGGTTCGGAGGTTGTCGAGACCCCGGATCGCGATCGCTTCCGCGCCGCAGCGGCCCGCGCCCGTTTCGGCATGCGGGCAAAGCGCCGCCACGGCGCCACGGTGCACAGTTCGGGCCGCGTCTTCAACGACTGGGTCGAGCGCGCCCGCGCCGATGTGGCGCTGCTCACCACCGAACTCGCGACAGGGCCCTATCCCTATGCCGGCATCCCTTGGTTTTCGACGGCATTCGGCCGCGACGGCGTGATCTCGGCACTGCAGATGCTCTGGCTCAACCCTGGTCTGGCGCGGGGCGTGCTTGCCTTCCTCGCCCAGCACCAGGCGACCGAGACGTCGCCGTTCAGCGATTCACAGCCCGGCAAGATCATGCACGAGACCCGCAAGGGCGAGATGGCGGCGCTGCGCGAGCTTCCCTTCGGGCGTTACTATGGCGGCGTCGACACCACGCCGCTCTACATCCATCTCGCCTGCGCCTATGCGGAGCGCACCGGCGACATGGACTTCATCGACACGCTGTGGCCGTCGCTCAAGGCCGCGGCCGAATGGACTGAAGAGGCGAGCCGGGAGACCGGGTTCGTCACCTATCAGCGCGCCGCCGAATCCGGCCTCGCCAACCAGGGCTGGAAGGACAGTTTCGACTCCGTCTTCCATGCCGACGGCCGCATCCCCAAAGGACCAATCGCGCTGGTCGAGGTGCAGGGCTACGTCTTTGCCGCGTTCCGGGGGCTGGCGGCGCTGGCACGGCGCCGGGGCGGATATGCGGAGGCCGAGCACTGGGAGGAACGGGCCGAAGAAATGCGGATCGCGGTGGAGCGCGATTTCTGGGTGGACGATCTGAATTTCTATGCGCTGGCGATCGACGGCGCCGGTGAGCCCTGCAAGGTGCGGACGTCGAATGCCGGGCATCTTCTGTTTGTCGGGTTGCCCCAGCCCGAGCGGGCAAAGCTGGTCGCCGACCAATTGCTTTCGGCTCCCTTCCATTCGGGCTGGGGCCTGAGGACGCTTGCCGACGACGCCGTGTTCTTCAACCCGATGTCCTATCACAACGGCTCGATCTGGCCGCATGACACCGCCATCTGCGGCGTCGGCCTGGCGCGCTATGGCGAGCGCGAAAGCGTGGTGCGGCTGATGAGCGGCACGTTCGAGTCCGCCGTGCATTTCAACATGCGGCTGCCGGAACTGTTCTGCGGCTTCACCCGCGCGCCGGGCGAGGCGCCCATCGCCTATCCCGTCGCCTGCCTGCCCCAAGCCTGGTCGGCCGGCTCCGCCTTCATGCTGATGCAGGCCTGCCTCGGCCTGGAAATCGATGGTTGGGAGGGCGAGGTCCGCGTCACGCGGCCAAGGCTGCCGATCGGCATCGACATGCTTACACTTCGGCACCTGACCGTCGGCGACCGGGCGGTCGACCTGACATTCCAACGCGTCGGCGACCGGGTCGTCGCCTTCCTTGCCGACCGGCATGAGGGGTTGGTGCCGCTCATCGTGCGAACTTAGCCAAGGGTTCGCTCGCCGCCTGACAAATGTCGGAACCGATGGTCCGTTTGTGCGTTGCACAATCACACCGGACGCGCGGCGGTCTGTTCCGTCGCCCGGCAAGGTGTCGAAAACAAGAAGAATGAGGCCTGCGGCGGGCCGGTGGCAAATTGGCGTATCAATGACTGATCAAGGCATCGACTTGCTGTGGGGCCTGCTCCTAGTAAGTCTTGGACTTTCCGCTCTTGCGGTGTTTTTTTCCATATCCCGACACCGCCGCAATTCCACGCCTGCGACCGTGCACGTCGCTGGCGAGGACGTGGCTTCCGAAGCGGCGCGCAAAGTACTTCGGGAATTCGAGAAGAACGGCCAGTCGGTCGACGCGGCGCTGGTGACATGGTCGCCCGAAACCTTGCGCAAGATCCTTCACGAGGACCTGCCCGAGGCGCAGGTGATCGTGGTTTCCAACCGCGAGCCTTACATCCACAACACCAAGGGCGACGGCGTCGAACTCGTCGTGCCGGCGAGTGGGCTGGTTTCGGCGATGGAGCCGATCACGCGCGCCTGCGCCGGCACCTGGATCGCCTATGGCGGCGGCACGGCGGACCGCCAGATGGTCGACGGTGACGACCGGGTGCAGGTGCCGCCCGACAATCCGTCCTACACCCTGCGCAGGGTGTGGCTCACCGAGGAGGAATATCAGGGCTACTATCTCGGCTTCGCCAATGAAGGTCTCTGGCCGCTCTGCCATATCGCTTTCACAAGGCCGATCTTCCGCGAGTCGGACTGGGACGCCTACGAGGCGGTCAACCGCAAGTTCGCCGACACCGTGGTCGCCGAGGCGCGCAACGAGCGGCCGATCGTGCTGGTCCAGGACTATCACTTCGCGCTTCTGCCGCGCATGATCCGCGAGCGCCTGCCCGAGGCGATCGTCATCACCTTCTGGCACATTCCGTGGCCGAACTCGGAAGTCTACAGCATCTGCCCGTGGCGGGAGCGTATCCTGGACGGGCTGCTCGGCAGTTCGATCATCGGTTTCCATACCCAGTTCCACGCCAACAATTTCACCGAAAGCGTCGACCGCTTCCTCGAAAGCCGGATCGAACGGGCGGACGCCGCCATTTCCTACGGCGGCCAGACGACGCTGGTGCACGCCTATCCGATCTCCATCGAATGGCCCCTGCAGCTTCTGGCCAAGCTGCCCGATGTCGCTGAGTGCCGTGCGCGCGTCCGCGACCGGTTCGGGCTGCCGGCGGATGCGAAGCTGTGCATCGGCGTCGAGCGCCTCGACTACACCAAGGGCATTCTCGATCGCTTTCATGCGCTGGAGGAATTGTTCACCAGGCATCCCGAGCTGATCGGCAAGGTCGTGTTCCTGCAGATTGCGGCTCCCAGCAGGGGCACGCTGCCTGCCTACAGGCAATTGTACGACGAATGCATGCGCTATGCCGACGACCTCAACCTGCGTTATGGCGCAGACGGCTATCGGCCGGTCGTCATCGTGGCCGAGCATCATTCGCAAAAGGCGGTCTACGAGATCTACCGCGCCGCCGATATCTGCATGGTCACCAGCCTGCATGACGGCATGAACCTGGTCGCCAAGGAATTCGTCGCAGCGCGCGACGACGAGCAAGGCGTGCTTCTGCTCTCGACCTTTGCCGGCGCCTCGCGCGAGTTGCTGGAAGCACTGATCGTCAACCCCTACGACGCGGCGATGATGAGCGCGGCCCTCTCGCAGGCGCTGACCATGTCGGCCGAGGAGCAGCGCGAGCGGATGCGTAGGATGCGCGAGATCGTGCGCGACAACAATGTCTACCGCTGGGCCGGAAGCATGCTTCTGGACGCGGCGCGCCTGCGCAAGCGCGGCGAGCTCGACCGCGTCACGGCCAGCGCCGAGCGCCTGGCCACCCCCGACAACGTCGTCCCCATCTTCGAACGCAAACAGGTAGCCGGACTCCGATGAATCTTCAGCCAGAGTTGACGCCACGCCTCCCCGAAGGCCGATGGGCGTTGTTCCTCGACATTGACGGCACCTTGCTGGAGCACGCCGCCCATCCGGACGCCGTGTCGGTCAGCGAGGAGCTTCGCCTTCTGCTGCAGACGATCGAGCGCCGGCTGGACGGCGCGCTTGCCTTCATCACCGGCCGCTCGGTCGCGGCGGTCGACCGACTGTTCGATCCGCTGAAGCTGCGCACTGCTGGTCTCTACGGACTGGAGCACAGACTTGCCCCTGGCGGCCCTGTCGAGGCCGCTGACGAACCGGCGGACATGGCGGCGCTCGCCGACGAGATCGAGCTGGAGCTGGCGAGCCAGGCCGTCTATGTCGAGCGCAAGGGCCCGGTGCTCGCCGTCCATACGCGCGCCGCGCCGCATCTGCTTGCGCGGGCGACGAAGCTCGTCGAGCAGGCTCTGGACCGGCTGCCGAAGGGATATCGTGTGATCGCCGGCAATGCCGGGGTCGAGCTGATGCCGCTCGAGGCGGCCAAGGGTGCCGCCATCAGGAGGTTCATGGACATTCCACCCTTTGCCGGGCGACGGCCGGTTTTCCTCGGCGACGACACATCCGATGAAAACGGCTTCGAGACGACCAATGCCGCGGGCGGGATATCCATCCGGATCAAGCCTCGGGGACCAACGGCGGCACGCCATGTCATTGCCGATGTCACCGGCGCGATCGGCTGGCTTCAGGACAATTTCGGCGATCTCGCCATCGAGACTGGCCGGGGCGAAGCCCGACGCAGCCGCGGACCATGAGCTGGCTGTCGCCAATAGGCCTGGTCGTGGAAAAATTGTTCGGGACCGGCGCCGCCGAAAGCCGATTGTTCCTTTTATCGGGCCCTGAAGTCTATCAAACTTGTAGACATTAACGCGAACCCATCCGCGGCGTGAAGGTGCCTGAGCATGCCCAATCCCACCGTTGTCGGCTTTTCCGGCAATTTCACCCGACCCTCCAAGACCCGGGGCTTTGTCGAACAGGTCGTGAAGGATATTGCCCGTCAGCATGGCCTGTCGGCCAGCACCTATGATGTGGAGGATCTCGGCCCGTCGCTCGGCCAGGCGAAATGGGCGCGCGATCTCGACGAGCAGGCCCGCGCCATTCTCGACAAAGTCATCAATGCCGATGTGCTGGTGGTCGGCTCGCCGACCTACAAGGGCAGCTATACCGGCCTGTTCAAGCACTTCTTCGACCTGATCGATCCGGCCGCCCTGCGCGGCAAGCCTGTGGTGCTTCTGGCGACCGGCGGCGGCGAACGGCATGCGCTGATCGTCGAGCACCAGTTGCGGCCGCTGTTCGGCTTCTTCGAGGCGCTTGCCCTGTCGACGGCGGTCTATGCCACCGACAAGGATTTCGCCGACGGCGTGCTGCGCTCCGAGCCGATCCTGAAGCGCGTCGCGCAGGCGGTGGGCGAAGTCGGGCTGGTGCTTGCCAATCGCTCCGGGGCGAGTGTCGCCGCGGAATAGGGGCACGCCAGAGCAATCAGGCGGGAAACAGGAATGCGGCGGCCGGGTCGAAAAAGACCTGCCGTCGGCTTGCCGTCGCATCGTGCGACGCCATGGCCGACGATGTCGGCCTGATGTCGATCTCCTGCCCGGCGGCGGTGCGCGCGACGATGCGGCGGCGCTCGCCGTAGAAGGCGACATCGACGATCTCGACGGCAAGCTCGGCGCTTCTCGGACCACGCTCCAGGCGAAACGCTTCCGGCCGGATCATCAGCCTGGCCTTTTGTCCGCTGCCGAAGCTGCCATTGGCGTTGATGCCTGAGAGCACCGAGCCGTCGGCAAGCCGGATGGTCGCGGCGCCGCCGACGGTTTCCAGATGCTCGGCGGCCAAAAAATTCGAATTGCCGATGAAGCCGGCAACGAAATCGGTCGCGGGCCGAAGGTAGAGATCCTCGCCGGTGCCGATCTGCTCGATGCGGCCATCCCTGAACAGCGCGATGCGGTCGGACAGATGCAGCGCCTCCTCCTGGTCATGGGTGACATAGAGGATGGTGACGCCGGTCTCGCGGTGGATGCGGCGTATTTCGGCCTGAATCTCCTCGCGCAGTTTCTTGTCGAGGGCCGAAAGCGGCTCGTCCATCAGGAGGATCGGCGGATCGTAGGCCAGCGCGCGGGCAAGCGCGACGCGCTGCTGCTGGCCGCCGGACAGCGCGCCGGGAAGCCGTTCGGCGAAACTTTCGAGCCGCACCAGCGAGAGCATGTCGGCGACCTTGCGCTTGACCTCGGCGTCGGGCCGGCGGCGGACGCGAAGTGGGAAGGCGACGTTTTCGGCGACGCTCAGATGCGGAAACAGCGTGTAGCGCTGGAAGACCATGCCGATGTTGCGCTTGTGCGAGGGCACCGCAAGCAGCGACTTTCCCTGCAACCGGACATCGCCGGAGGTCGGGTCCTGGAAGCCGGCGATCGCATAGAGCGTCGTCGATTTTCCCGAACCTGACGGGCCGAGGAAGGTCAGGAATTCGCCTTTGGGGATCTCCAGCGTCACGTCATGAACGGCGACGAAGGCGCCGAAAGCCTTGCGCAATTTGCGGATCGACAGGAAAGGCTCGGTCATGTCGGCAACTTTCGGCGCAAGAGTGCCGTCACCACCATGAGGGCGAGCGTGAGCCCGACCAGCAGGCTGGAGGCGGCGGCGATGACGGGAGTGAGGTCGGAGCGGAGGCTGCCCCAGATCTTGACCGGCAAGGTCTGCAGGGTGGGGCTCGCCATGAAGATCGCCACGACCACCTCGTCCCAGGAGGCGAGGAAGGAGAAGATCGCGGCGGAGAAGATGCCGATGCGGATCGACGGCAAGGTGATCCTGAGCTTGGCCTCAAGTGGGCTGGCGCCGCAGACGATGGCCGCGTCCTCGATCGACTTGTCGAATCCTTCGAGCGCGGTGGCAATCGGGATGATGGCGAAGGGGAGCGCCAGCACGGTGTGGGCGATGACGAAGCCGACCGTGGTGCCGCCGAGGCCAAGGCGCAGGAAGAAGGCGTAGATGGCGATGGCGAAGACGACCACCGGCAGCACCATCGGCGTCAGCAGCAGCCCGCGCAGCATCTCGCGCCCACGGAACTCACCACGAACCAGCGCGAATGAGGCAAGCAGGCCGACGGCGACGGCAAGGATTGCCGTCAGGGCGGCGATGCGGGCGCTGGTGAGCGCCGCCTCGATCCAGGACGGGTCGGCGAACAGCTCCTGATACCATTTCAGCGTCCAGCCGGGCGGCGGGAAGGCCAGCCAGCGCGACGAGCCGAAGGAGAGCAGCACGATGAAGACAACAGGCAGAAGCAGGAAGGCGGCGACCAAAGCGGTGAAGGCGAGCAGCGCAGCCTTCAGCCAGCCCAGGCGGTCATAGTCGAGCAGCATCTCAGGCGCCTCCCGCGGGTCGCTTCGAGCCGACAAGGCGCAGTTGCAGCGCGTAGAGCGCCATGGTGACGACCAGCAGGATGAAGGCGGCGGCGCTGCCGAGGCCCCAGTTGAGCAGCGACTGGATCATCTGCGCGATCATCTCGGCAAGCATCATGTTCGACGTGCCGCCGAGCAGCGCCGGCGTGACGAAATAGCCGAGCGACATGACGAAGACCATCAGCCCGCCGGCGGCGATGCTGGGAAGCGAGAGCGGCAACAGGATGCGGCGGAACGCGGCGAGCGGGCTGGCGCCGCAAAGCGCTGCCGCGCGCAGCGTCATCGGGTCGATCGCGCGCAAGGTGCCGACCAAAGGCAGGATCATGAACGGCAGCATGATGTAGACCATGCCGATGGTGACGCCGGTGAGGTTGTTGATGAGCGGCAGCGGCTGGTCGGTGATGCCGATGGCCATCAGCGCCCGGTTGATCACGCCGGTGCGCTGCAAGAGCACCATCCAGGCATAGGTGCGGGTCAAGAGGTTGGTCCACATCGACAGGATGATGATGCCGAACAGGAGCGAGGCGAGGGCCGGCGGCATGATCGCCAGCATCCAGGCCACCGGAAAGGCGACGAGAACGGTGACGACGGTGACGACGAAGGCGACCAGGAATGTGTTGAAGAACACCCTCGCGTAGGTGCCGTCGCCGAGCAGCGCAGCGTAATTCTGCAGGCCGGGAGCCGGATCGGTGACGCTGCGCAGGAGCAGCGCCAGCACCGGCACGACGAAGAAGAGCCCGATCAGAGTCAGCGCCGGCAGCAGGCCGGCGAGGCCTGTCGGAAGACGCATTCTGGCGATGCTTTGCTCAATTTCCACCGACATAGCGGTATCCCGGGTTGCGAAGCGGGACGGCGGAAGCCGTCCCGCTTCTGTCACGAGAAGGCGGGCGTTATTTCGCCTGCCAGGCGTACCAGCGCGTGGCGATCTCGTCGCGATGCTCGGCCCAGTAGTTCATGTCGAGGTTGATCTGGCCGTCGACATGGGCGTCGGGCAGACCCTTGACCACGTCGGCGGGCATCTCGGCCTTGGCCTTGGTGTTGATGGGCGCATAGCCGCTCGCCTCGGCGAACTTCGCCTGGCCGGTGGCGCTGCTCGCCGCGGCGAGGAACTTCATCGCCGTGTCCTTGTTCTTGGCGCCCTTCGGCACCACCAGAACGTCGGCGGCGGTCAGGTTCTGGTTCCAGGACACGCCGACATCGGCGCCGTCCTTCTCCAGCGCGAAGACGCGGCCGTTCCAGAGCTGGCCGAAGGCGGCTTCGCCGGAGGCGATCAGATGCTGCGATTCAGCGCCGCCGCCCCACCAGACGATGTCGGACTTGATGGTGTCGAGCTTCTTGAAGGCGCGGTCGAGGTCAAGCGGATAGAGCTTGTCGGCCGGCACGCCGTCGGCGAGCAGCGCGATCTCGATGACGCCGGGCGCCGACCATTTGTAGAAGGTGCGCTTGCCGGGAAATTTCTTGGTGTCGAACATGTCGGTCCAACCGGCCGGCTCGCCGGAGACCGCGCCCTTGTTCCAGGCGAGCACGAAGGAATAGTAGAAGCTGCCGATTGCGTGCTCGTTGCTGAAGCGCGGATCGAGATCGTCCTTCGGCACGACGGCGAAATCGATCGGCTCGAGCAGCCCGTCCTTGGCCGCCTTGATGGCGAAGTCCATCTCGACGTCGACCACGTCCCAGGTGACGTTCTTGGCGTCGACCATGGCCTTCAGCTTGCCGTAGTCGGTCGGACCGTCCTGCAGCACCTTGACGCCGGCTGAAGCGGTGAACGGCTCGGCCCAGGATTTCGTCTGGGCTTCCTGGGTGGTGCCGCCCCAACTGGTGAACACCATTTCCTCGGCCTTGGCGGCCGTCGTTGCCATGAGGCCGGCAAGGATGCCGGCGAAAATCAGTTTCATGTCGTTCTCCTCTGACTTTGTGTGTTCCGTTTCTTGTTCTTCAGTGCACCGTCGCCATGCCGCCTCAACGCATGACGAAGGGATCGGGGATCGGCTCGTCCGATGTGCGGATCCACACCGATTTCGAGCGCGTGTAGTCGCGGATGGCGTCGATGCCGCCTTCGCGGCCGAGACCGGACAGCCCGTAGCCGCCGAACGGAACCAGCGGCGAGACGGCGCGGTAGGTGTTGACCCAGACCACGCCGGCGTGGATGCCGCGGGCCATGCGGTGCGCTCTGGCGAGGTTGGTGGTGAAGACGCCGGAGGCGAGGCCGAAGGGCGTGTCGTTGGCGAGCGCCAGCGCCTCCGCCTCGCTGTCGAAGGCAATCGCGCTCAGCACCGGTCCGAACAGTTCCTCGCGCACGCAGGCAAGCGCCTGGTCCTGCGCCTCGATGATCGTTGGCGCGTAGTAGAAGCCGTCCGCCTTGCCCTCGGGCCGTGCGCCGCCGGTGATGAGCCGGCCGCCGCCGGCCAGGCTTTCGGCGACGATCGTCTCGATCCGTTCGCGCTGGCGCAAGGTTGCGAGCGGCCCCATTTCGGTGGCGGTGTCCTGTGGATCGCCGATGGCAATGGCCTCGGCCTTGCGCTTCAGCCGGGCAAGGAATTCGTCCTTCACCGAGCGCTCGACTAGGAGGCGCGAGCCGGCGACGCAGCTCTGGCCGGTCGCGGCGAAGATGCCGGCGACGACGGCGTTGGCGGCGCTGTCGAGATCGGCGTCGGCGAACACGACAACGGGGCTTTTGCCGCCGAGTTCCAGCGTCGTATAGGCGAGGTTCTCGGCCGTGTTGGCGACGATCTGGCGGGCTGTCGAGGGGCCGCCGGTGAAGGCGACGCGGGCGACGAGCGGGTGGCTGGTCAGGCGGCGTCCGCAATCGTGGCCGAAGCCGGTCAGGATGTTGACGGCACCCGCCGGAAAGCCGGCCTCATGGACAAGCTCGGCAAAGGCGAGCAGCGGCGCCGGACCCTCCTCGGAAGCCTTGAGCACGACGGTGCAGCCGGCTGCCAGCGCCGGGCCGAGCTTGACCGCCGACAAAAAGAGCTGCGAATTCCAAGGCACGACCGCGGCAACGACGCCGATCGGCTCCGGCCGGACCGTGACCTCCATGTCGGGCTTGTCGATCGGGATGAAGGCGCCTTCGTGCTTGTCGGCGAGGCCGCCATAGTAGCGGTAATAGTCGCCGACATAGGCGATCTGGGCGCGCGTCTCGCGGATGATCTTGCCGGTGTCGCGCGTTTCCAGTTCCGCCAACCGGCCGGCATTGGCGGCGACGAGATCGCCGAGCCTGACCAGGAGCTTGCCGCGCGCCGTCGCCGTCAGCGAGGCCCAGGGACCGGAACGCAGCGCCCGATGCGCGGCCTCGACGGCGCGGTCGACATCGGCGACGCCAGCGGCCGGCATCGTCGCCCAGGGGGTGCCGGTCGAAGGATCGATGCTGTCAAAGGTCGCCGCCGCCTCGACGAACGCCCCATCTATATAATTCTTGAAGGCTACGGTGCTCATCGCGACCCCGCCTGGAAGGCCGGCATCACCCTGTCGATGAAGAGCCGCAGCGACTTCTTCTTGCGCTCATGCGAAAGGCCGCTGTCGATCCAGATCGAGTACTGGTCGTAGCCCTGCGCTTCATAGGCCTTCAGCCTGGCGATCACCTCGTCGGCCTCGCCGATGACGAGGTTCTGCCTGATCTTGTCGGGCGCGTATTGCGGCATGGCCGCGATCTCGTCCTCGGTCAGCGGCTCCAGAATGCCCTGATGCACAGGCTTCTTGTTCTGGAACCAGGCGCCGAACTGGCAGTAGAACAGCGACAGATCCCGTGCCAGACGGTCGGCGTCGGCGGCGTCCTCGGCCACGAATGTGTGCATCAGCAGCATGATTTCCGGCCGCGCTATGTCCGGATGGGCCTGGCAGGCGGTGTTGAAGCGCTCCATCAGGCTCGCCACCTCGCCGTCGCCGGAGGCAAGCGGCGTCACTTGCACGTTGCATTTGTTGGCGACGGCGAAGTCGTGCGAATTCGGATCGCGGGCCGCCACCCAGATCGGCGGGTAGGGGGCTTGCAAGGGCTTGGGCGAGGAGGTGGTCGGCGGGAAGGACCAGAACTCGCCGGACAACTCGAAATCACCGTCCCAGAGGCCGCGCAGCGCCGGCACCATCTCGCGCATGCGCTGGCCGGCGCCCCAGGCGTCGAGCCCGGGGAAGAGCCGCTGATACTCATAGCTGTAGGCACCGCGCGCGATGCCGATGTCGAGGCGGCCGCCGGTGATGATGTCGGTCATCGCGGCTTCGCCGGCGAGTTTGATCGGGTGCCAGAACGGCGCGATGATCGTGCCGGTGCCGAGGCGGATGCTTGAAGTCTTGGCGGCGAGATAGGCGATGTTGACGAACGGGTTCGGCGAGATGGTGAATTCCATGCCGTGATGCTCGCCGATCCAGGCGGCCTCGAAGCCTGCCTGCTCGGCCAGCACGACGAGTTCCTCCAGCTCCGTCAGCAGTTCGGATTGCGGCTTGGCCAGATCCGAACGCTCCATATGGACGAAAAGCGAAAACTTCATCGGTCTCACCCGTGGCCGGAATGGATTGCTGCTGACGGCGCGGCCTTGGCGAGCGGCCGGACCTCACCTTCGACCTCATTGCCGACATAGACGCCGAACTGGTCCTCGGTGCGCTCGCGCGCATAACGGGCGAGCATCGAGCGCACCGCCGGATCGGCGATCTTGAGATCGGCCATCCGGTCGATGTCGACAAGCCTGATCTGGCCGTCGCCGGACAGCGGGGCGCTCACCGTGCCGCGATAGTAGACATGGGTGCGCGAGGCGTCCGTCGCATCGTCCCAGACCGCGTAAAGGAAGCCAAGATCGGCGTCGATCGCCTTGGCGGCAAGCTTTCCCCTCAGGCTGCGGGCATCGTTCGCGGCGCCGAGGCCATGACCGGCCGGCAATTGGTGGGAGCCATCCGCCGCCTCGAGGAAGAGCACGCGGCCTTCGCTCTCGAGGATGGCGCCGACTTCGGTTCCGGGCGGGGCGGCGGCAAGCGCTTCCTGGCTGAGGCCCGGCGTGACATAGGCGCCCCGGCAATAGCCCAATGGCTGCGCGCCGTTGTGGGTGAAATCGTGGACCCGGCCGATGAGGATCGAATGGTCGCCGGCATCCACCAGTTGCTCCATGTCGCAATCGAAGACCGCGACGGAACCGTCGATCACGGGATTTCCCGTCTGGCCCGGCTGCCAGATCACCGACGCGAACTTGTCGGCCGCCTTGGAGGCGAAAATGCCTGACGCGGCCTTCTGGTCTTCCGACAGGATGTTGATCGCGAACCCCCTGGAGGTCGAGAAGGCTTGATGCCCCAGCGCCTTCTTGGCGATGCAGACAAGCACCAGCGGCGGCTCGAGCGAGACTGAGGTGAAGGAGTTGGCGGTGAAGCCGCGCGGGTCGCCTGCCTCGTCCACCGTGGTGACGATGGTGACGCCGGTCAGGAAGGAGCCCAGCGCGCGGCGGAATTCGATTGCGTCGAAAGCGGCCTCGGCGCTTGCGGCAACGTCGGCCGTCCGGTCGAGAAAGGCCGTGATGTGCTGAGTCACTTTCTTGGGCGAAGCGATTGTCATCATGTGCTTTTCTCCGCTCAGCACCAGGCATTGTCCTGATGGCGCGAGCCGCGCCATGGCGGCGGACATTGCGGGCGTGGAATTGCGATCCTCCGATCCGGTCATGAACAGTGCCGGCGCGGCAAGTGCGGCCAGGCGATCGACATGGGCCGTGTCGGCGCTGGCAAAGAGGCGATAGGTGCGGGCGTAGCCTTCGGCATCGACGCCTTCGAGCGCGGTTTGCGCGGTCGCGGCGGCGTCGGCCAGATCCGGCGGGATCGGATCGCCGAACCAGCGCGCGATCGTCGCGGCGATGGCCTGGGGATCGCCATGGCCGCCGAGTGCCGCCGCCCGTTCGCGCACCGCTTGCGCAAGTTCCGGCGGGCGGCGGAAGACGGCGTTGAGGCAAACGACGGAACTGACACGCGACGGGGCGCGCAACGCGATCTCCTGTGCGACCAGCGCGCCCATGGAATGGCCGACGACCGCGACGCGGTCGAGGCCGAGATGGTCGAGCAGGCGGATCGCCTGGTCGGCGAAGTCCGGCAGCCCGGCATCCTGCGGCGGCAGCGGCGAGCCGCCATGGCCGAGCATGTCGATGGCGATCAGGTCGAAGCGGTCCTGCATCAAGGCGATCTGCGGCTGCCAGATCGCCGCGCCCATGCCGACGCCATGGATCAGCAGAACCGGCGCTCCGGACCCGGCTCGCATGAAGCCGGTGCCGTCGGGAGCCTTGCCCAGGGCCAGTGCGGCGGCGTCAGCCATGCAGATCCCCGAGCTCCTTCAGGTCCTGGTAGCGGTCGCCGATGCGATGATGCGGGCGGCCGCCGATCGACGCGCCGAGCGCCACCACCAACTCGTCGGGCGCCGGTGCGTCGCCGATCTGGAAATGCACCGTGAGATAGTGCGAGCGGCGACCCTCATCGTTCTTGTCCATAAGCGGGATCATGATCGGCGTGTTCGGCCCGCCGCGCAGATTGGTGAAGGCGAGATAGGTCTTGGCGCCGACGGCGCGGCGATAGTGGTTGCCGAAATGCAGCGTGTGGATCAGCGCCGAAGCGTGCTCGACTTCGCCCGACGTGCCGCAGATGGCGGCTTTGCCGTAGCCTTCGATCGCTTCGCCGGAGCCGGCGACGCCAATGATCTCATTGGTCAGCGTTTCGCCGAGCACCGGGGCGACGGCGCGGATCTCGGGCGACAGGTCTTCGGTGAAGCCGCGTCCGGCCCACGGGTTGGTCAGCACCGCTGCGACGCCGATCAGGCGCAGCGGCCGGGGCGCCGCCTTGCCGCCCTCGATCAGCGTGTTCTCGACATAGGTCACGATCTTGCGAATGGCCGGTTTCATGAAATTCCTCGGACGAAACGGCGCGATGCGGGTTCGTCATTTTTTATCGTGTCTTATGGTATACCATGATATGGAGAGCCAAGAACCTTGTCAACCGGCCATGGAATCTGTTTTTGTGGCGACGCCAGAGTGCCTCGCCGTTCCATGGAAACGGAGACCCGCTCTAACTCTTTATTTTGACGCAACTCCTGACGGAAAACCGCTTCACACTTTTCCTGGAATTGCCCTAAGGGCGGAAAAAATGGCTGACGACACGCTTCGGATCGACCGCTCTGCCAAGACGCTGCGCACACTGGCGCTGGAGCGCATGCGCGAGGCGATCATGGATTTCCATTTCCAGCCTGGCGAAAGGCTGGTCGAGCGGCCGCTGTGCGACCAGCTCGGCGTCAGCCGTTCGGTGGTGCGCGAGGTGTTGCGGCAACTGGAGGCCGAGGGCCTGGTGCAGATGGTACCGGGCCACGGACCGGCGGTGGCCAAGCCCGACCTCGGCCGTACCGACGAGATCTACGAACTGCGCGCGCTGCTGGAAGGCATCGCCGCGCGAGCCTGCGCGACGTCGGCCACCAAGGAACAAATCGCTCTTCTCGACGCCGCCCTGGAAAAGCTGCTCGAAGCCTGGGCCTCGGGCGCCCCGGTGGAGGTCATGCGGGCGACGGCCAGCTTCTACGAGGTGCTGTTCGAGGCCGCCGACAAGCGGATCGCCTGGGAGATCGTCACCGGGCTCAATGTTCGCATCAACCAGCTGCGTTCGATGACGATCGCCTCGGAAAACCGCCGCGAGCCGGCGATCAACGAGATGAACGCGATCATGGACGCCATCAGGGCGCGCAAGCCGGAAGAGGCGGAGGCGGCGGCGCGGCGGCATGTCGAATCCGCCTGGCGCATCGCCCGCGATGCGCTTCGGCTGCGATCGCTGTAGGGTCCGACCAGCAAGAAAACGGCCCCGCAAGCGGAGCCGTTTCATCCATTGCGATGTCGGCAGGTTTACTTGCTGCCGCCGTTAGCCTTGACGCTGCTGCAGAACTCCGGATGGGTGTTGGTGGGATTGGCGTTCTTCGACTCGTCGTCGCAGGCCGTCATCATCGCCATCTGGTCTTCTGGCGTCAGCGCCTTCCAGGCCTTCACGAAGTCATCGCTGCTGACCATCGTCTTCATGCTGGAGTCGGTATAGAAGGGCTGCATCTTGGCCGGGTCGTCGAGTGCCGACGTGCCGGTGTTTCCTGCAGCCAGCGCCGAGCCGGCGACCATCGAAATCGCCATGGCGCCCAGGCCTATCATCTTGATGTTCACGATATAATCCTCCTGTTGCTTTGGGGATCGTCGAAGCAACGATCGAAGGCCAAACGACAGGTCTGGACGAAAGTTCCACGATGAGGCGATTAGAGAGACGATAATTCTGTCGAAACAGGATCCGGCGCAAATTGAACCTTTTCGGTCGCCCCACGTTCGATTCAATTGTACTCCGCCGACGCCTGCAATGACGTTGCGCGGTTACCGGGAATTCGTCCTCAGTTCTTGTCGACCGGCTTCGATCGCATCCTGGAAACCGTCTCGCGTTCCGCCCGCTTGGAGCGCAGCGGCGGCAGCCCGCGGTCGATCAGGTCCATATCCTCCAGCACCATGTCGCCCATGCGCTTAAAGGCGACGTCGAGCGCGCCGGCGCGGTGCGCGGAGCGCAGGAAGCCGGGCAGGGTGCGCATCGGATGGTCCCTGGCCAGCGGCTCTTCCGGAAAGACATCGCTGGCGGCGACGATCTGACCGCTGCGAACCGCCTCCATCAGCGCCGGGAAGTCGACGACACCGGCTCGGCTGAGCAGGATAAAGGCGGCGCCCTTGCGCATTTTCGCGAAGGCCTCGGTGCCGAGGAAGCCCTGGTTCTCGCTGGTCACAGAGGCGACGACGAAGACGAAATCGCTCTCCGACAGCACCTTGTCGAGCGAGGAGGGCTCGACGCCGTTGTCGATGAGGATCGACGGAGGCAGCCAGGGATCGAACACCCTGATCAGGGTGCGAAAGCCCGTCAGCAGACGGTTCAGCGCACGGCCGAGATCGCCGAAGCCGATGATGCCGACTTCGGCGCCGGAGAGGAGCCGCGCGGTCGAGTTGCCGTCGCCGCCCCACAGCTCCTTGCCCTGCCGGAAGGCAAGGTCGGCATCGACGATGCCGCGTGCCAGGTTGAGCGCCATGGCAAGGCCGAGCTCGGCGACCGGTTCGGCGAAGACCAGGCCGGTGGTGACGACATGGATGCCGCGGGCAAACAGTGTGTCGTAGGGCATGTTGTTGACGAGATTGGTCTCGACGTTGAAGACGCAGCGAAGCGCCTTCATTTTCTCCAGCGTCTCGGGAGCGAGCGGCGGCTGGCCGACAATGTAGCGCGCCTCGGCAAGCACATGCGCCGGCAACCCGGCGACACCTTCGGGCGTTGTTTCCACGATGCGATATCGCTTGCGAAAGAGCGCCAGTTGCGGTGGTGTGAAGATCAGCTCGAGCGTGCGCGGCTCGGGTGCGCTGATGACCAGCGGCAAGGCATTGTTTGACATGATGTTTCCTCCCGGCGTTGCCGGATCGTGCCACTCACAGCGGTGTTTTACTCCGGATTAAACGATTTACAACTGCGAAAAATCGATTTATCCATTGCACTGGCGAGGTGGCATGCGGCAACCCGCCCTTCGGAGCAGGATGATGGCGCATCGGGAGACCCAGCAGCGGCGTCCGTCGATCCACGACGTGGCAAGCCGCGCCGGCGTGTCCGCCGCCACCGTCTCCAAGGTTTTGGCAGGCGTCACCACGGTGAAGCCCGAAAATGCGCAGCGCGTCTTCGATGCCGTCGATCTCCTCGGTTACCGTGTCGATCCGCTGGCGTCCGACATGCGCCGGGCCAAGCGGCGCATCATCGGCGCCATCATGCCAGAGTTCGAAAGCGAGTTCTTCGGCCAGATGGTCAGCGAGCTCGAGGCGCTCGCCGAGCAGCGCGGTTTCACGCTGGTCGCCGCCTCCAGCCGTGAGTCGGAAGCGCGCGAAAAGGAGATCCTGGCCCGCATGCACGACTGGCGCGTCGCCGGCATCGTGCTGGCACCGGTGCGCAACGAGCATGGGCCGGCGGCCGGCTTCATGAAAGCCAACGGCATGACCGGCGTGCTGATCGACCGCGTGCTCGCCGACGACGCATTCGATACGGTTTCGGCCGACAGCGCCGCGGCAAGTGCGGAGGTGGCGCGCGCGCTCGTCGGCAAGGGCCATCGCCACATACTGGTCGTCGGTCTCGGCCAGCAGGCGGCAACGGTGCGCGCCCGCCTCGAAGGGTTTCGCGCGACCGCGCTGCAACTGGTGCCCGACATCCGCATCGACGTCGTGCTTGCCGAAAGCGAGGTCGAGCCGCTGCGGACGCTGCTCAGCGACTATTTCAGCGAGGGTGCCAATCGGGGTGAACGCCCGACGGCGGTCTATTCGCTGTTCCTCAAAGGCACGCTGGTGGCGCTTTCCGAATTCCGCCGTCGTGGCTGGCATTGCCCGGACGACATCTCGCTGGTCGGCTTCGACGACGCCGAATGGATGCAGGTGACCTGGCCGGCGATCGCCGCCGTGGTGCAGCCGGTGCGCGAGATCGCCAGCAATGCGATGGACGTGCTGTTTCGCAGGATCGAGGGGGAGGGCGGCCCGCCCAGGGCGCGGCTCGAGCCCTGCAAGGTCTTGATGCGGGAATCCGTTGGCTCGCCAGGCAGCGGCCCGCATTCGGGGGGAGGAAGCCGACAATAGCCCCCATTGTCGAAAACCGAGTGGCGCCGCACCTGGCTTTGGCTCGTGGCGCGTGACATCAACAGGGAGGAAAACGTGACAGCATTCGTTCTGAAGATAAATCGATTTACGATGGCCTTGGGCATCGCTCTGGCGATGTCGGCAGTAGGCGCCGCCAAGGCCGAGGACGGCGAATACGGCGTGCTGATGAAAACGCTTGCCAACCCGTTCTGGGGCGCGATGGGCCAGGGCGTAGAGGACGGCGCCAAGGAAGCCGGGGTGAAATATTTCCAGCAGGCCGCCGAGAGCGACCAGGCGGCCGAGCCGCAGCTCAACCTCTGCAACACGATGCTGGAGCGCAAGCCGGTGGCGATGATCACCGCGGCGATCAACTCGACCAACCTGTTGCCCTGCCTGAAGGCGGCGCAGGATGCCGGCATCAAGGTGGTCGACCTCGACGGCAATCTCGATCCGGCGGTGCTCGACAAGGAAGGCATCAAGATCACCTTCCGCATCGGCTCCGACAATGTCGCGGCCGGCGGACAGGGCGCAGAATATCTAGTCTCCAGGCTCGGTAAGGACGCCAAGGGTCCGGTGCTGGTGATCGAGGGCCTTTCCGGCAACATCACCGGTCAGAAACGCGCCACGGGTTTTGCCGACAAGCTCAAGGAACTGGCGCCGGGGCTGGAGATCGTTGCTTCGCTGCCCGGCGACTGGGATCGCGGCAAGGCGGCCTCGATCGCAACCGATACGCTGACCGCGCATCCTGACCTGGTCGCCATCTTCTCCGCCAATGACACCATGGCGCTCGGCGCTGTGGAATCGGTCTATGCGGCCGGCAAGGGTGAGCAGGTGACGATCATCGGCGTCGATGGCAATTCGGATGCGGTCAAGTCGATCAAGGAGGGCCGCCTCAACGCTTCGGTGGCACAGCTCCCCTATCTGGTCGGCAAGCAGGCGGTCGAGAACGTCAAGAAGGCGCTCGCCGGCGAGAAGGTCGAGGAGAGCATCGCCGTGCCTACCTTGGTGCTGACCAAGGAAATGCTCGACGCCGGCAAGGAGCCGATGCTGCAATATGTGAAGTGAGCTGGGAATAGGGAATAGGGAATAGGCAGTAGGCAGTAGGCAGTAGGGGAGTAAGCGGTTCGCATCGCTTCAGATCGCTCCTTAATCCACTACTGCCTAATCCCTACTGCCCTACTGCCTAACGGCCGCTCTCAAAGGTGCAAAGACATGGCTTCTGAACAGCCCGGTTTCTGGGCTCGGGTGCAGCGCGCATCCGTCGAACGGCTCCACATCAGGCTGGAGTCGCTGCTGGTGCTTGTGGCGCTGAGCGGGGCGATGGCGCTGCTGTCGCCGTTCTTCCTGTCGCTGAGCAATTTCCTCAACATCCTGCTCGCGACATCGACGATCGGCGTGCTGGCGATCGCCGCCACCTTCGTCATCGGCTCGGGCGGGCTCGACCTGTCGCTCGGCTCGGTCATGGGCCTTGCCGGCGTGGCGGGTGCCTTCGTCGCGGTCAATCTCGGCTGGCCGTCGGTCTTCGCGCTCATCGCCTGCATCCTGGCCGGCGGCCTTGCCGGCTACATCAACGGGCAGCTCGTCACCCGCGCCTTCGTGCCGGCCTTCATCGTCACGCTCGGCATGCTCGGCTTGGCGCGCGGCCTGGCGCTGGTCATCTCGCAAGGCAGGGCGATCTACGGGCTGCCGTCGGCGATCGTCTATATCGGGCAAGGGAGGCCGTTCGGCATCCCGATGCCGGTGATCATCCTGGTGCTGACGGCGATCGTCGCGCATTGCGTGCTCGCCTACACACGCTTCGGCCGCCACACGCTGGCGCTGGGCGACAGCGAGGGCGCGGCGCGCGCCGCGGGCATCCGCGTCGAGCACCATCGCCGCATCATCTATACGCTGTCCGGCGCGCTCGCCGGGCTCGCCGGCCTGCTGTTCACCGCCCGCGTCAATGCCGGCGACCCGACCGCCGGCATCAACTACGAGCTCACCGCCATCACCGCGGCGATCATCGGCGGCACCAACCTGTTCGGCGGCCGCGCCTCGATCCTCGGCACGATGATCGGCGCGCTGATCATGGGCGTCTTGCAGAACGGGCTGACGCTGCTTGCCGTGCAGTCCTATTACCAGCAGATGGCGATCGGCGCGGTGCTGATCCTTGCCGTCTTCATCGACCAGTACCAGGTTCGGAAGGAGTCGCGCGTATGACGCTTCTTTCGCTTCAAGGCATCCGCAAGAGCTTCGGCGCGGTCGACGTGCTGCACGGCGTCGACCTCAAGGTCGCTGCCGGCGAGGTGGTCGGGCTGGTCGGCGACAATGGCGCCGGCAAGTCGACGCTGATGAAGACCATCACCGGCATCTACCGTGCCGATTCCGGCTCGATCGAATTCGACGGCAAGGACATCCTTGGGCTCGACCCGGGCCAGCGGCGCGAGCTCGGCATCGAGATGATCTATCAGGACCTGTCGCTGGCCAAGCAGCAGGACGTGGCCTCGAACATCTTCCTCGGCCGCGAGCCGACGAAACGAGTGTTCGGCCTGTTTCCCGGTTTCGTCGACAAGGCGGCTATGGACCGCGAGGCGACGCGGATGATCGAGCGGCTCGGCGCGCGCCTGCCGTCGATCAACCGTTCGGTCGGCTCGTTCTCGGGCGGCCAGCAGCAGACGGTGGCGATCGCTCGCGCGCTGACCTTCAACCCGAAGCTCGTGATCATGGACGAGCCGACCGCTGCGCTTGCGGTGCGCGAGGTGCAGAGCGTGCTCGACCTGATCCGCCGGCTGCGGTCGGAAGGCATCGCCGTCATCCTGATCTCGCACCGGCTGAACGACGTGCTATCGGTCACCGACCGCATCGTCGTGCTGCGTCACGGCCGCGCCGATGCCGACCTCGTCACCAGCAAGACCAACATGAACGAAGTCGTCAGCCGCATCGTCGGCGGCGGCGATGTCAGCGCCGCGGCGGCGCACGAACAACGAGGCTAGAGCTCATGAACACTTTTGGACTGCACACTTTCGCCATCGCTCCGGTCTGGGACCTTGCCCGCATCGAGCCGCAGATGGACCGGCTGAAGGAACACGGCATCGGCCTGATGGAAATTCCGCTGCTGCGCCCTGAGGAGATCGACACCAAACGCACGCGGGGCTTCGCTACCCACTATGGCGTCGAGCTGATCCCGTCGCTCGGCCTGCCGCGTTCCCTCGACGTGGTCGAGCGACCGGACGAGGCGCTCGACTTCCTGCAGCCCGCCTTCAAGGTCTGCAACGAGGTCGGCAGCGAAGCGCTCGGCGGCGTCACCTACGGCACGATCGGCAAGACCACCGGCCGGGCGCCGACGCGCAAGGAGATCGACGGCATGTGCCGCTTCCTCGAACGGGCGGCGAAGTCGGCGAAGGCGCGCGGGCTGAAGCTCGGCATCGAGCCCTGCAACCGCTACGAGACGCATCTGATCAACCGCGGCATCGATGCGGCCCGGATCATCGAGCGCATCGGCGCCGACAACATCTTCATCCATCTCGACACCTATCACATGCATATCGAGGAGGAGAGCTTTGCCGCCGGCTTCGAGGCGGCCGCACCCTTCCTCGGCTATGTGCACGTGTCGGAAGCCAACCGCGGCGTGCCGGGGCGCGGCATGATCAACTGGGCGGCCTGCATGAAGGCGATCGCCGACATCGGCTACGAGGGGCCGATCACGCTCGAAAGCATGAACCATGTCGACGTCGACATCGCCGGCGGACTGGCGGTGTGGCGCCCGGTGACTGAAGACCCGCGCGACGTCATCGAGGTCGGCCTGCCGTTCCTGCGCGACGAGGCGAGGAAGGCAGGGCTGAGCCTCGGCAGATAGAAGGTCGCCAGGCTCTCCGTCAGAACGGGTAGTGCTGGCCGGGATCCTCGATCGTCACCCAGCGCAGGTCGGTGAATTCGGCGATCGAGGCCTTGCCGCCGAAGCGGCCGTAGCCGGAACCTTTGACGCCGCCGAACGGCATCTGCGCCTCGTCGCCGACGGTCGGGCCGTTGATGTGGCAGATGCCGGCCTGAATGCGGGCAGCGACCGCCATGGCGCGCTTGATGTCACGGCTGAAGACGGCCGACGACAGGCCGTATTCGGTGTCGTTAGCGACGCGCACCGCCTCGTCCTCGCCCTTGACGCGAATGACTGGCTTGACCGGCCCGAAGGATTCTTCGGCATAGACGCGCATCGAAGGCGTCACGTGATCAAGCAGCGTTGCGTCCACCACTGTGCCGGTACGCTTGCCGCCCGCGACGAGCTTCGCACCCTTGGCGACGGCGTCGGCGACCAGTTCCTCCATCTTGTCGGCGGCCTGGCTGCTGATCAGCGAGCCAAGCACGACATGGCCGCGCGGGTCGCCGGCCGGAAGCTGCGCGGCGCGGGCGGCAAGCTTGGCGACGAACTCGTCGGCGACCTTCTCGTCGACGATCAGCCGCTCCGTCGACATGCAGATCTGGCCCTGATGCATGAAGGCGCCGAAGGTCGCGGCGTTGACCGCCGCGTCGATGTCGGCATCGTCAAGCACAAGAAGCGGCGCCTTGCCGCCAAGCTCGAGCAGGGCCGGCTTGAGATGGCGCCCGGCGAGCTCGGCGATGATGCGGCCGACCTTGGTCGAGCCGGTGAAATTGACGCGCTTCACCGCCGGATGCGCGACGAGCGCCTCGACGATGCCGGCGGCATCCTTCGGGTCGTTGGTGACGACATTGACGACGCCCTTCGGCAGGCCGGCCTCGACCAGCACCTGGCCGATCAGGCGATGCGTGCCGGGGCACATCTCGGAGGCCTTGAGCACCACCGTGTTGCCGCAGGCGAGCGGCATCGCCAGCGCGCGGGTGCCGAGAATGACGGGTGCGTTCCAGGGCGCGATGCCGAGGCAGACGCCGGCCGGCTGGCGGATCGCCATGGCAAGCGTGCCCGGCTTGTCCGAGGGGATGATCTCGCCCGAGATCTGCGTCGTCATGGCGGCTGCCTCGCGCAGCATGTTGGCGGCCAGCATGACGTTGAAGCCGGCCCATGGCCCGGTCGCTCCGGTCTCCTCCATCATCAGCCTGGTGAATTCGCCGACCTTGGAGGCCATCACCTCGGCGGCCTTGGAAAGCAAAGCGCGGCGCTCGCCTGGGCCCGTCCGCGACCAGGCCGGGAAAGCCGCGGCAGCTGCGTCGACGGCGGCATTGGCGTCGGCGATGCTGGCGGCGGCGGCGCGCGTCGCCAGCTTGCCGGTGAAGGGGTCCAGGCGGTCGAAGGAAGCCTTGCCCGTTGCAGTCCTTTCGTCGCCGTCGATCAGAAGTCCGATATCCATTTGGTCTCTCCCTCGCCCCCGGCGGAGCGTTGCAAAAGTTGGAAATTAGAAGCCGAGCACCTCGGCGTTGATCGAGGCCTCGAGGCCGCCGTCGACCGGCACGTTGGCGCCGTTGATCCAGCGCGCGCCATCCGAGCACAGGAACAGCACGACCGGCGCGATATCGCCCGACGTGCCGGCACGACCCACTCGCGAAATATCGCTGTCGACGCGGTCGTCGCCGAGCACGGCGCGGAACTGCTTCAGGATCGGCGTCTCGACCGGGCCTGGGCTGACCGCATTAACGCGGATGCCGCGGCTCTTGAAACGCTCCTGATGCGCGGCGCGGAAGGTCCACAGCAGCAGAAGCTCCTTCGAGACCGGATAGCCTTCCTCGTTCTTGACCGCATGGTCGGCGACCACCCTGGCGACATCGGGAAAGCCCTCGGTGCCGATCATCGAAGCGGCGCGGTTGAGATTGGCGCGCCAGCCGAAGCCGGCGATCGAGGCGACGTTGACGATGGCGCCGCCTTCGCGAAGCTTCGGCGCCAGAGCCTCGGAAAGCGCACGCAGTCCGTAGAAATTGACGGCGAGCGTCGACACGGCGCCGGTGTTGCCGGAAAGGCCGGCGACGTTGCAGAGCGCATCGAGGCGCTGCGGCAGCCGTGCCACCAGTTCGTCGACGCCGGCCTTCGACGAGATGTCGGCCTTGACGAAGCTGCCAGCACTTGCTGCTGGCTCACGCACGTCGACGCCGATCACGTCGGCGCCAAGTTGACCGGCGAGTTCCGCCGTGCGGGCGCCGATGCCGGAGGCGACGCCGGTGATGAGGATGGTCTTGCCGAAAAGCATGGTCAGGCCTTCTCCCGAGATGTCGTTGTCTGTGCCGGCGAGGCCGTCTCGCCCGTCGTTAGGGTCGCGTTGACGGGAATCCTGACGCTATAGCCGACGGGCAGCAGCCGAAGCCCAAATCGCTCCTCCAGGGTTCCCCACAGGCCGCGCGGCAACAGCAGCGAGAAGGCGAGCGCTGTGGCGCCGAGGCCGATCAGGTACCAGACGCCGGCGCCGCCGAACCAGGTCTCGATGAGGAAGAAGAGCAAGGCGCCAAGGATTGCGCCCTCAAAGGTGCCGATGCCGCCGACCAGCACCATGAAGATCATGTAGGCCGTCCACTGGACGCTGAAGTAGGTCTTCGGCTGGAAGGTGATCGAGGTCGCCAGCCACAGCGCGCCGGCAATGCCGATGCCAAAGGCGGCGAGAACGAAAAGCAGCCGCTTGGTGCCGGTAACGCGCACCCCGACCGAGGCTGCCGCATCCTCGTTGTCGCGGATGGCGCGGATGGCGGCACCCGTGCTGCCGCGCAGCAGGCCGAACAGGACGGCAAGCAGGGCGGTCATCGACGCCAGCGCCAGCCAGTAGATCGCCACGCGTCTGGTCGAAGCGTCATAGACGTTGAGCGAGATCAGCGACGTGCCGGTCTCGCCCTGCACCAGCCGGTCGAGGTTGACGAGGAGATGGGTCAGCGCCGCGATCACCCACATGCCGATAGCGAACTCGCCGTTCCTGAGCCGCAGCATGAACAGCGAGATCGGCCAGGAGACAGCGCCGACGACGATCGCCGAAACGAAGAGCGCGACGAAGGGATTGAGGCCGGCATCCGCCAGCCGGATGCTGAAATAGGCGCCGAGGCCGAAGAACACTTGCTGGCCGACCGAGACCAGTCCGCCGAAACCGGCGAGCGCGTTCCACATCGCCGCGAGGATCACATAGATGAACAGCGCGGTCATGCGGTCGACGGCGCCTGCCGACAGGAATTGCGGCGCGATCGCCAGCAGCGCGATGATCAGGGCCACCGCGATCGCGGCAATGCGCGAGGCGGCGGTGCCGCGCTCGATGACAGGGGAGGCGGCGCTCATGATGCCTTCCCCGCGGGCAGGCGCAGCAGGCCGCGCAGGCCGAGGCCGGAGGTGGACAGGCGTATGAACAGCGCGATCAGGAACGCGACATGGCCGCCGATCAGGAAGCCCTGCGGATGCACCTGGGCGCCGAGCGTCTGGGCGAGCGCCAGCACGATGCCGCCGATCAGCGTGCCCCACAGTGAGCCGGCGCCGCCGATGACCGCCGCCTCGAAGGCGAACAGCAACTGCGGCGCGCCGGCATAGGGATCGAAGGTGGCGCGCATACCGAGGAAGGCGCCGGCGAGGCCGACCGTCACCATGGCGATGGATGCGGCGACCGCATTGGCGCGGCGCGCATCGATGCCGACCAGGCCGGCCGTATCAGGGTCCGCCGAGGTGGCGCGGATCGCGCGGCCAAGGCCGGTGCGGGTGAGGAAGAGCTGCAGCCCGCCAAGCAGCCCCACGGCGGTGACGAAGATGATGACCGCGAGCTTGCCGACATAGATGCTGCCTGGCCATTCCCAGGAATCGTAGGAGAGGCTGCCGATAAAGGGCGCCAGCGAGCGCGTGTCGGCGCCGAACTGCTCGAACAAGAGATTGTCGATGACGATTGCGAGGCCGAAGGTCGTTAGGATCGGCAACAGCGCACCGCCACGCGCGCTGCGTTCGAGCAGGAAGCGCTGCAAGGCCCAGCCGATCGCGGCCATCAGCGGCAGGACGATCAGCAGTCCAAGGAAGGGTGAAATGTGGAAGCGCGAGGCGAGCAGCCACAGCGCGAAGGCAGACAGCACGGCGAGGCTGCCATGGGCGAGGTTGATGATGCGCATCACCGAAAACATGAAGGAGAGGCCGCAGGCGATCAGCGCGTAGTAGCCGCCGAGCAGGATGCCCTGGACGATCTGGTTGGTCATGCCGGCACGCCTCCGGCGGCTTGCCGGTGCAGGCCGAAATAGGCCTTCGTCACTTCGTCGCGCGACACGCTCTTGCTGTCTCCCGCAAGCGCGATCCTTCCCTCCAGCATGCAGATGACCTTGTCGGAGACGGAGAGGGCACGGTTGAGATCCTGCTCGACCAGGATGATCGTCGTGCCGGAACTGATCAGGCCGTGCAGCGAGGCGTATACGCGGTCGACGACCAGCGGCGACAGGCCGAGCGAGACCTCGTCGAGCAGCAGCAATTCCGGATTGCTCATCAGCGCGCGGCCGATAGCGGTCGCCTGCTGCTCGCCGCCGGACAGATGGCCGGTCCTTGAATGGCGGCGCGGCTTGAGGTTGGGAAACGTGTCGAGCACCTTGTCGACGCTCCAGTCGCCGGGGCGGCCGGCCGTCTTGCCGAGCAGTAGGTTTTCCTCGACCGTCATCTCGACGAACAGTTTCCTGCCTTCGGGCACCAGCGCGATGCCCATGCCGACTCTGCTGTGCGAGGGCACCCCGGAGAGGTCGGCGCCGTCGAACCGCACGCGACCCGATGCCTGCGGATGCGCTCCGGCAATGGCGCGCAGCAGCGTCGTCTTGCCGGCGCCGTTGGCGCCGACCAGCGCCAGCGTCTCGCCGCGCTCGACGGTGAAGCTGACGCCGCGTACCGCCTGCAACAGGCCGTGGCGGACAACGAGATCCTCGACCGAAAGCAGGCTCATTTCGGGCCTCCGCCGAGATAGGCGCTGATCACCTGCGGGTTGGCCATTACCGCTTGCGGATCGCCGTCGGCGATGATCTTTCCGGCATCCATGCAGATCAGTCGCTCGGCCACCTGCAGCAGGATGTGGACGATGTGCTCGATCCAGACGATGCCGATCTTGCGGCGCCGCAATTCCCTGATGGTCTCGACCAACTCGCCGGCCTCGCCGTCGGTCAGGCCGCCGCCGATTTCGTCCAGCAGAAGCAGCGTCGGCCTGGCAGCGAGCGCCCGGGCGAGTTCCAGCCGCTTGCGGTCGAGCAGGCCGAGCGTCTCGGCGCGCCGGTTGGCAACGCCCAGCATGCCGCAGAGTTTCAGCGAGCCAAGCGCTTCCTCATAGGCTTCGTCGCGCTTGAGGCCGGCGCCATGCGAGGCGGCAACGAAGACGTTCTCAAAGGTGGTCATGCCGCCGAAAGGCTTCGGCACCTGATGCGTGCGCACGAGGCCGAGGCGGCAGCGCGCTGTGGCCGGCAGCGCGGTGACGTCGCCGCCTTTGAAGGCGACGGTGCCGGCACTGGGCGGATAGGCGCCGGACAGCACGCTGAGCAATGTCGTCTTGCCGGCGCCGTTCGGGCCGACAATGCCGACCGCCTCGTCGGCTCCCATGGCGAAGTCGATGTCGTCGAGCACCACCAGCGCGCCGAAGCGCTTGTGGATGCCGGCGGCATCGAGGATCGCAGCGTTGGGCAAAATGGTCACGATGCGAACCCCGTCAGCAGTCCAATCAGCCGTTGTACGGCTGCAGCTTGGCTTCGACCGGCACCTTCGGGTCGGTGGCGTTTTCGGTCACGACATAATCGAGCGGGAACTTGCTGCCTTCCTTCGCCGCCACCCACTGCGTGCCGATGATCGGGCCGGGCGAGACGTTGGCGACGGGGCCGCTGGTGAAATCGACCTTGCCGATCATCGTCTCGGTGTTGAGCGCGCTCAGCGCCTTGGCGACCGCCGCCTTGTCCTTGGCGTCGGTGCTGGACTTCAGCGCTTCGAAGCCGGCGTCGAGCAGCGACATCGTGGCGCCGAGCTGCTGCGTCCACTGCTTGCCGCTCGCCGCTTCGTAGCCGTCGGCCAGCTCGGTCCCGGAAACACCAGTGAGCGGCGACTTGTAGGGGAAGGCCTTGTGCCAGTAAGCGGCGCTCGCAATCTTCATGCCGAGGTCGCCGAGCGCCTCGATGTCGGACGGGAACAGGCCGGTCTTGGCGACCTGGGCGATCTTGATCTGCCGGGTCAGGCCCTGCTGCGCCGCCTGGCGCCAGAAGGCGGCGAAATCCGGCGGGATCGGGAAGGAATTGAAGATCTCGACGCCTTCCTGCTTGAACAGCGCGATCTGCGAGGAATAGTCGGTGGTGCCGGTCTCGTAGGCGCCGGGGTCGACGATGGTGAAGCCCTGCTTGGCGAGCAGCGGCGCAAGATGGGCACGGATGGCATTGCCGTCGGCGTCGTTCGGATACATGACGCCGACCTTCTTGTTGGTCTCGATCAGATTCCACTGCGAGACATAGGCCTTGAAGAATTCGTCGACGCCGAAGCCGAAATGATAGGTCCATTTGAACGGCGAAGGCTGGCCCGGCTTGGCGCCGCGGCCGAAATACCAGGCTTCCCACGGCATGACGGTGGACAGGCAAGGTACGCCGGCCGCTTCGCAAGCATCGGCTACGGGGTTGATCACCTCAGGCGTCGAGACGGCGAGCATCAGGTCGATGGCCTGGTTGTTGATCAGGTCCTTGGCGAGTTGGCCGGCGCGGGAGGGATCGGATTGCGTATCCTGATCGAGGATCTCGACACTGTATTTCTTGCCGCCGAGCTCGATGCCATTGGCGAGCGCCTTGCGGGCGAGGTCGAGCACGTAGCCGTCGGTCTCGCCGAAACCGCCGAGAGGCCCGGTGCGCGGGCTGACGAAGCCGACCTTCAGGGTGTCCGCGGCCTGCGCGAAGGCCTTGCCGCGGCCGAGCGCAAGAGCCGCGCCGCCGGCCACCGAAGTGGCAATGAACTGGCGTCGCGACATGCCGGCGACAACGGGTTTGCTGCCGATAGTCCTGGTCATCTGCTCCTCCCTCCGTGGCCGTCCCCGTATGGGCCGGTACCGGTTTTCCGGTGCCGCCAGACAGGGCTCGGCCTTGATCCTCCACGGTCACATTGCACTAGCGGTTTGGTTCGGTAAAATGATATTTTGCGGTGTTTCATTAACCCATAGGTTACGAAAGGCCACGCCGAACGGAGTCCGTTGTCAGGCGTTATGCCGCGCCGCCTCGCGGATCGTCTGCAGCAGGATGGAAAAGGCCGGCGAGGGGGCAGTGTCGGTGCGCATGGTCAGGCCGACCGGTCCCTTGGTCTCCTCGGTGTCGACCGGCAAGGCGACGAAGGCGCCGCTGGCGATCTCGTTGGCGACGACGCCGGCCGAGATGATCCACACCGCGTTGCTCTGGCGCATGAAGGAACGGCCGAAGGAATCCGAAACGGTCTCGATTTCGGTGGCCGGCGCGGTCATGCCATTGGTGATGAACAGGCGGTCGACGAAGGGGCGGATGACGGACTCCCGCGTCGGCATCAGCACAGGGAATTCGTCGAGGCGGGCGAAGATGTCCGCCCCCGGTTCCGACAGCGGGTGTCCGGCCCGCACCACGAACAACACCTGTTCGGAATAGAGATGCTCGAAGAAGAAGCCGGTCATGTGCTCCGGCGCCGCCAGCCGGCCGACGACGAGATCGAGCGCGCCGACGCGCAGCTGTTCCAGCAGCACCGCGTTCTCGCCGGTGACGATCTTGAGGGCGGCGCCCGTGTTCTCCCCGAGGAACAGGCTCATGGCGAGCGGCATCACCCGCGCCGACACCGTCGGCAAGGCACCGATGCGGATCGGATGGCGGTTGATGGCGCCGTCCTGGCGGACGGAATCGACGCCGCGCTTCAGTGCCGTGATCGCCGTGCCGGCATGGCCGAGGAAGATCTCGCCGAGCCGCGTGACGCGGATGCCGCGGCCGTCGCGCTCGACGACGGCGATGCCGAGCGCCTCTTCCAGCTCGCGCAAGGTCTTGGTCACGGCCGGGGCGCTGACATGCAGGAACTCGGCCGCCCTTGCCACGCTGCCTTGTCGCGCCACTTCGAGAAACGCTTGCAGGTGTCGGAAGCGGATGCGGCTTTCGGCCATGGTTCGATAACCTCGGAGTTAATGAAACGCCGCAAAATATCATTTTACCGAACCAAATACCTAGTGCAAGCTAACATCGGAGGATCGAAATCGTGCCATTCGTCAGCATTGGCGGCGTTACGCTGCACCACCGCTACAGGCCGGGGACTGGCAATGCGTGCCCGATCATATTCATGAATTCGCTGGGGACCGACTTCCGGATCTGGGACGAAATTGTCTCGCTGCTCGGCGATGAAATGCCGACGCTCGTCTATGACAAGCGCGGGCACGGGCTGTCCGACATCGGCGGCGTCAGCTCGATCGACGATCATGTCGATGACCTCTGCGGCCTCGTCGATCACTTCGGCCTTGCCAAGGTCGTGCTGTGCGGCCTGTCGGTCGGCGGCCTGATCGCGCAGGGCTTCCATGCGCGGCGCCCCGAAAGCGTCGAGGCCCTCATCCTGAGCGATACGGCGCACAAGATCGGCACGGCCGACAGCTGGAACACACGCATCGCGACGGTCGAAAGCAAAGGCATCCAGGAGATCGCCGACGCCGTGCTCAAGCTGTGGTTCACCCCTGCCTTCCACGCGGAGCGTTCGGCCGATCTCGACGGCTGCTGGAACATGCTGACCAGGCAGCCGCTCGCCGGCTATATCGGCACCTGCGCTGCCGTTCGCGATGCTGACTTCACCGAGGCCGCGCGCCGCATCGCGGTGCCGACGCTTTGCGTCGTCGGCGACCAGGACGGCTCGACGCCGCCCGACCTCGTGCGCTCGCTTGCCGATCTCATCCCTGGCGCGCGCTTCGAGATGATCCGCAATGCCGGCCACATTCCCTGCGTCGAGCAGCCCGGGCCGTTTACCAGGCTGATCCGCGATTTCGTCGCATCGCTTCCCAGCGGAAAACAAATCCATGGATGACATTTCCAAGAACACAACCCGATACCGGACCGGACTTGAGGTCCGGCGATCCGTACTCGGCGATCCCCATGTCGACCGGGCCGAGGATGCGGCCACCGATTTCGACCGGCCGTTTCAGCACCTGATCACCGAGGCCGCGTGGGGAACGGTGTGGGCGCGGCCGGGCTGGTCGAAGCGCGAGCGCTCGATCGTGACGCTGGCGCTGCTTGCGGCACTCGGCCATGACGAGGAGGTGGCCATGCATGTGCGCGCCACCGCCAACACCGGCGCATCGCGCGACGATATCTGCGAAGCCTTTCTGCATGTCGCGATCTATGCCGGCGTGCCGGCCGCAAACCGCGCCTTCAGGATCGCCAAGGAGGTGTTCGCGCAGATGGACGAGAATGCCCATGCCTGAGCCGGGCTCCAACCGGGCGCCGGAGACCGGCGCCTTCTTCCAGCGCGATCGCCTTTGGCATCCGACGGCGCTGACGCCCGCCTATAAGAGCTCGGTGCTGCGCTCGCCGCAAAAGGCACTGCTTTCCTTCGACAATACGCTGTCGGAACTCACCGGCCCGGTGTTCGGGCACGCCATGCTCGGCGAATTGGACAACGACCTGATCCATAATTTCGCCACGCCTGGCGAGAGCGCCATCGGCGAGCGCATCATCGTGCATGGACGGGTGCTCGACGAACGGGGCAAGGGCGTGCCGGGCGTGCTGCTTGAATTCTGGCAAGCGAATGCCGGCGGCCGCTACCGCCACAAGAAGGACGGCTATCTGGCGCCGCTCGATCCGAATTTTGGCGGCTGCGGCCGCACCATCACCGGCGATGACGGCGGCTACGCCTTTCGCACCGTCAGGCCGGGACCCTATCCGTGGCCGAACGGTCCGAACGACTGGCGCCCTGCCCATATCCATTTTTCGGTGTTCGGCAAGGGTTTCGCGCAGCGGCTGATCACGCAGATGTATTTCGAAGGCGATCCGCTGATCTGGCGCTGCCCGATCGTCGGCGGCATTTCCGACAAGGCAGCCATCGAAGCGCTGATTGCAACCCTCGACATGCAGTCGACGATCCCGATGGACGCGCTCGCCTACAAGTTCGATATCGTGCTGCGCGGACGTCGCTCGACGCTGTTCGAGAACAGGCCGGAGGGCAATTGATGGCGCAATCGCTCGACCGGCTGAAGGAAAGCCCTTCGCAGACCGCGGGACCCTACGTTCATATCGGGCTGACGCCGAATTTCTGCGGCATCGGCGGCGTCTATGAGAGCGATCTTGGCTCGTGCATGGTCAACGGTGAGACCAGGGGCGAGCGCATCGAGCTGCGTATCCGCGTTTTCGACGGCGCCGGCGCGCCGCTCAAGGACGCGCTGATCGAGATCTGGCAGGCCGATGCCAGCGGGTTCTACAATTCGCCGGCCGAATTGCGCGGCGCGGCCGATCCGAACTTTTTGGGCTGGGGCCGGCAGCCGACCGACATGGAAACGGGCGCCTGCCTGTTCCAGACGATCAAGCCAGGCCGCGTGCCGTTCCGCGACGGGCGGCTGATGGCGCCGCACATCACGCTGTGGATCGTGGCGCGCGGCATCAATATCGGCCTCCATACCCGGCTCTATTTCTCGGACGAGGAAAAGGCCAATGGCGAGGATCCGATCCTTGCCCGCATCGAGCATCGCTTGCGCGTCCCGACGCTGATCGCCGAGCGCCAGGGCGACACCTACGTCTTCGATGTCCACCTGCAGGGCGACAAGGAGACGGTCTTCTTCGACAGCTGACCGGCCTGAACATGACCGTATCGCCCTTCGATCATCCGCTGCTTTCGGCTCTCCTTGGCGACGAGGAAGCGGCAAGGCATTTTTCCGTGGAAACCGACATCGACGCGATGCTGGCTTTCGAGCGCGCCCTGGCCGAGGCCGAGGCCGAGTGCGGCGTGATTTCCAACGACGCCGCAACGGCAATCGGCTCGGCTCTGACCTCGTTCCGGCCCGACACGGCCAGGCTCAGGGCCGGCGTCGCCAGGGACGGGGTCGTGGTGCCGGAGCTGGTACGCCAGATCAAGGCCGCCGTCGGCGAACCGCACAATGCGTTCGTTCATTTCGGCGCGACCAGCCAGGACGTCATCGATAGCTCGCTGGTGCTGCGGCTGAGCGGGGCGGTCGACCATATCGGCCTGCTGCTCAGCGAAAACATCGTGCGGCTTGCGGGCCTCGAACAGGATTTCGGGGGCAGGGCGCTGATGGCGATGACGCGCATGCAGCCGGCAATCCCGATCACGGTTGGAGATCGGATCGCCTCATGGCGGGCGCCGCTCGAGCGCCACCAACTCAGGTTGAAGGAACAGTCCGCGCGTCTGCTCGTCGTCCAGTTCGGCGGCGCGGCTGGCACGCTCGATAGACTCGGCGACAAGGCTGCGCCCGTGCGGGCGGCCCTTGCCGCAAAACTCGGCCTTGGCGATGCGGCGCAATGGCATAGCCAGCGCGACGCGCTGGCCGATTTCGCCGGCTGGCTGTCGCTGGTGACCGGCAGTCTCGGCAAGTTCGGCCAGGACATCGCGCTGATGGCGCAAGGTGGCATGGACATCAAGCTGTCCGCGGGCGGCGGCTCGTCGGCGATGCCGCACAAGCAGAACCCGGTGAAGGCGGAGGCGCTGGTGGCCCTTGGCCGCTTCAACGCCACCCAGCTTGCCGGCATGCACCAGGCGCTGGTGCACGAACAGGAGCGCTCTGGCGCCGCCTGGACACTGGAATGGCTGATCCTGCCGCAGATGGTGGTGGCGACAGCGGGAGCACTCCGGCTCGCCGCGGAGCTTGCCGGACAGATCGAAAGCCTCGGACACTGATGCGTACACAGGTTGCTATCATCGGCTCGGGCCCATCCGGCCTGCTGCTCGGCCAGTTGCTCGCCACCATCGGTGTCGAGACGGTCATTCTCGAACGGTCGAGCCGGGAGCATGTGCTCGGCCGCGTGCGCGCCGGCGTGCTGGAGCAAGGCACGGTCGACCTGCTCGGCGAGGCCGGCGCCGCGGACAGGCTGCACGCCGAAGGCCTGCCGCATGCCGGCATCTCGCTCGCCTTCGACGGTCGCCTGCACCGCATCGACCTCACGGCGCTCACCGGCGGCAAGCATGTCACCGTCTACGGCCAGACCGAGGTGACGCATGATCTGATGGACAAGCGCGAGGCGGCGGGGCTGGTCACCGTCTACGAAGCCGCCAATGTCGCGCTTCACGATTTCGATGGCACGGCGCCTTTCGTCACCTATGACAAGGACGGTGTCGGCCACCGCATCGACTGCGACTTCATCGCCGGCTGCGACGGCTATCACGGCGTCAGCCGCCGCTCGGAGGGCGCGCTGAAGACCTTCGAGCGGACCTATCCGTTCGGCTGGCTGGGCGTGCTGGCGGAGGTGCCGCCGGCCGACCACGAGCTGGTCTACGCCAATCACGAGCGCGGCTTTGCGCTGTGCTCGATGCGCTCGCCGCACCGCAGCCGCTACTATGTGCAGTGCCCGGCGGACGAGCGCGTCGAGGCCTGGTCCGACGACCGTTTCTGGGACGAGTTGCGCCGGCGCTTGCCGCCGCAGACGGCCGCCGCCGTCACCACCGGGCCGTCTTTCGAAAAGTCGATCGCGCCGCTGCGCTCCTTCGTCGCCGAGCCGATGCGCTTCGGAAAGCTGTTCCTGGTCGGCGACGCGGCCCATATCGTGCCGCCGACCGGCGCCAAGGGCCTCAACCTTGCCGCCAGCGACGTGCGCTATCTCTTTGCCGGGCTTCGCGAATTCTATCGCGAGAGGTCGCAGGCGGGGCTCGATGCCTATTCAGCCAAAGCGCTGGCGCGGGTTTGGAAAGCGGTACGTTTCTCGTGGTGGATGACGACGATCCTGCACCGTTTTCCCGAGACGGGCGAATTCGGCCAGCGCATCCAGGAAGCCGAGCTCGACTATCTCGTGCATTCCAAAGCGGCGTCTACCGCTCTGGCGGAGAATTACGTCGGCCTGCCGTATTGATCGGCAAGGCCCGTCAAACCCGCTCCAGCGCGATCGCAATACCCTGGCCGACGCCGATGCACATGGTTGCGAGCGCATAGCGGCCGCCGCGCTCGCGAAGCTCCAGCGCCGCCGTGCCGGTAATGCGGGCGCCCGACATGCCGAGCGGGTGGCCGAGCGCGATCGCACCGCCATTCGGGTTGACGTGCGCGGCGTCCTCGGCGATGCCGAGCTGGCGCAGCACCGCGATGCCCTGCGAGGCGAAGGCCTCGTTGAGCTCGACGACGTCGAACCGCTCGGGCGTCAGGCCGAGGCGGGCGCAGAGTTTCTTCGTTGCCGGCGCCGGGCCGATGCCCATGATGCGCGGCGCAACGCCGGCGGCAGCACCGCCAAGGATGCGGGCGACCGGCGTCAGGCCGTGTTTCTTCGCGGCTGCTTCCGAAGCGATGACGAGGGCGGCCGCGCCGTCATTGACGCCGGAAGCATTGCCGGCGGTCACCGTGCCGCCCTGGCGGAACGGCGTCGGCAGTTTGGCCAGCGCCTCGATGGTGGTGCCGGCGCGTGGATGCTCGTCCTTGCCGACCACGATCGCGTCGCCCTTCCTTTGCGGGATCGTCACCGGCGTGATCTCCTTCGCCAGCCGGCCATTGGCTTGCGCCGCCACAGCCTTGTCCTGGCTGCGCACGGCAAAGGCATCCTGGTCGGCGCGCGAAACGGCAAAGTCCTCGGCAACGTTTTCGCCCGTTTCCGGCATGGAATCGACGCCATACTGTTTCTTCATCAGCGGGTTGACGAAGCGCCAGCCGATGGTGGTGTCGTGGATCTCGGCGTTGCGCGAGAAGGCGGTGTCAGCCTTGGGCATGACGAAGGGCGCGCGGCTCATCGACTCGACACCACCGGCGATCATCAGCTCGGCCTCGCCGGCCTTGATGGCGCGCGCCGCGATGGTGACGGCATCCATGCCCGAGCCGCAGAGGCGGTTGACGGTGGAGCCCGGAATGTCCTGGGGCAGGCCTGCGAGCAGCAGCGCCATACGGGCGACGTTGCGGTTGTCCTCGCCTGCCTGGTTGGCGCAGCCATAGACGATGTCGTCGACGGCAGCCCAATCGACACCCGTGTTGCGCTCGACCAAAGCCTTCAAGGGTATGGCGCCGAGATCATCGGCGCGCACCGAGGAGAGCGCGCCGCCAAAGCGGCCGATCGGCGTGCGGATGTAGTCGCAGATGAAGGCGTCGGTCATCTATGCAGCTTTCCCCTTGGCGGTCCCCTCATGCGCCGCCTTGGTGCGGGCCTGAAGATCGCGCAATGTCGTCAGCTCGAGTTCCGTCGGCGCCGGCGTCTCGTCAAGAGCCTCGGCAAATCTTACCACCCAGCCACAGGTCGCCTGCACCTGTTCGCGGGTCACGCCTGGATGCAACGACACGACGGTGAATTCCTTGGTGACCGGATCCGGCTTCCAAATCGCAAGGTCGGTGATCAAAAGCGTCGGGCCGGCCGTATCGATGCCGAGCCGCTTGCGGTGATCGCCGCCCTCGCCATGGCCGAAGGAGGTGAAGAAGTCGATCTTTTCGACCATGCCGCGTTTCGATTGCGCCATGGTGATGTAAACCTCTTTTGAAGAGGTGGCGATCTCCGGCGCGCCGCCGCCACCGGGAAGGCGCGTTTTCGGGTGCGCGTAGTCGCCGATGACGGTGGTGTTGATGTTGCCGAACCTGTCGAGCTGGGCCGCGCCGAGGAAGCCGATGGAGATGCGGCCGCCCTGCAGCCAGTAGCGGAACATCTCCGGCACCGCGACGGTGGTGACTGCTGTCTCGCACAGTTCGCCGTCACCGATTGACAGCGGCAGCACGTCGGGCGCGGTGCCGATGGTGCCGCTCTCATAGATCAGCGTGATGTCCGGCGCATGGGTGAGCCGCGCGACGTTGCAGGCGGCCGATGGCGCGCCGATGCCGACGAAGCAGACGTCGTCATTCTTCAGCGCGCGGCTGGCGGCGATCGTCATCATTTCGTTGGGCGTGAAGCCCAAATTTCCGGCGTCGCTCATGCGGCTTTCCTCAGATGTTCGACGCGGGCGGCGAAGTCGTCGGCGCTGCCCTCGATGACGTTCTTCTGCATCCATGCCTGGAAGCGGTCGCGGTCGGCGGCGACCTCGTCCCATTCGAGATAGGCGGCGTTGTCGCGCGCATAGTAGCCGTGTGCGTAGGACGGATGCGAGCCGCCCGGCACGACCGAGATGGCCGATATCGTCCAGCTCGGCAGAACGGTGAGGTTGGGGTGGAGATCGTCGAAATTGTCGACCACTTCCTCGACCGTCACCACGGCGCGCCTGGCTGCGAGCACGGCTTCCTTCTGGATGCCGATGATGCCTTCGACCAGCACATTGCCTTTGCGGTCGGCCTTCTGCGCATGGATGAAGCTGACGTCGGGCCGGATCGATGGAACGGCGGCGAGCACTTCGCCACTGAAGGGGCAGGTGAGCGACCTTATGTTAGGGTTGACCGAAGCGAGGCCGGCGCCGCGATAGCCGCGGAAGATAGCGCAAGGCAGGCCGGCAGCACCCGCCTCATAGGCGTTGGCCATGCCGGCGTGGCTGTGCTCTTCGATCTCGATCGCGCGCGGAAAGCCATTCTCGATGGCGTCGCGGGCGCGCCGCAACAGGCCGACGCCGGGATTGCCGACATAGGAGAAGATGATCTTTCTCGCCATGCCCATGCCGATCATCTGGTCGTAGATCAGGTCAGGCGTCATGCGGATCAAAGTGAGATCACGGAAGCCCTGGCGGATGGCTTCGTGCGCGGCTGCGGTCGGGATCAGATGGGTGAAACCCTCGAATGCGGCCGTATCGCCGTCGTGCAGGTTCTCTGCGACAGCCTCCTTCAGCGGCAGGAACTTCACCATGCTTGGGCTCCGGCGTTGGCAAGAAAGTTCGCATTGCGAACATATGTTTTATATGAGATACTTTCTAATCTTGCCCTGACGGGGAGTCAATGCCATGGGCCCAGTCGTGGAAGACGAAGCCAGTTCGCGCGATCATGTCGGCTCGCTGGAGCGCGGCCTTGCGGTGATGGAGATCCTCGCCCGCTACCCGGCCGGCATGACGCTGACCGAGATGGCGGAGGAGGCGGGCCTGACCCGCGCCGGCGCCCGCCGCTTTCTGCTGACGCTGGTCGCCACCGGCTACGCGACTCAGTCGGGCCGGTTGTTTTCACTGTCGCCGCGCCTGCTCACCGTCGCGCGGACCTGGCTCGGCGGCGCCTCGCTGTGGACCTTCGCGGCGCCGATCATGCGCGAGGTGGCCGCGCAATTCGACGAGGCCTGCAACGCCGCGGTGCTGTCGGGCGAGGATGTCGTCTATGTCGCGCGCATCCCCGGCCGCCGCATCCTCAGCGTGGCGCTGGACGTCGGCACAAGGCTGCCCGCCTACTGCACATCGATGGGTCGCGTGCTGCTCTCCGGCCTGAGCGCCGGTGAGATGAAGACCTTCCTCGCCGATGCAAAGATCGAGCGGCGGACGCCGAAGACGATCGTCAGGCGGGACTTGCTGGCCAAGGCGGTTCAACAGGCCGAGACGGACGGCTTCGCCATTGTCGACGAGGAACTGGAGCTCGGCCTGCGTTCGATAGCCGTACCGATCAGCGACCGTACCGGCCAGGTCGTCGCCGCCATCAACGTCTCGACGCAGTCGGCCCGCTTTTCGGTCGAGGCGATGGAGCGCGAGATCCTGCCTGGGCTGCGCAAGGCCAAGCAGCGGGTCGAGGAATTCTTCTTCGTCTGACTGGCGATCGTCGCCGCCAGTTGCCAATTGTCCGAGGTTGGCGCCGCCCCTCATCGCCCTGCCGGGCACTTCTCCCCGTATAGTGACGGGGAGAAGGGGCTGGCCACAACGACGGCCCTTTCTTGGCAACGCTGATGATTGGCGAAACCGGCAGGACAGCGCCCCTCTCCCCGTCACTATACGGGGAGAGGGGTCGGCAGGCAGGTGAGGGGCGGCGCGACGGTTGAAAATGGGAATGAGGCAGTCGCCTGAGGAGTTCGTTCCCTGCTCAAAGGCTTACCCGTTGACGCCGCCTTTCGAATGCACTATTGAACAGGACTATACAGGTTCACTGAACAGGTATCGATATGGCCCGTCGCGCGACGCAGATCACCCCCGGAACCGGCAAGCCCGAGCAGATCGCGACGGTTTTGGAGCACGAAATCCGCTCCGGGGTGCTCGGCTTCGGCGACCGCCTGCAGAGCGAGAACGAACTCGTCCAGCGCTTCTCCGTCAGCCGCAACACGGTCCGCAAAGGGCTCGAGGAATTGTCGAGCCGGGGCCTGATCACCACCAGGGTCGGCATCGGTTCCTTCGTCACCTTCGACGGCATGCCGGTCGACGATGCCGTCGGCTGGTCGCGCGCGCTTGCCAATGCCGGCGCCAATGCCGAGACGCGCACGCTGCGGCTCGAAGTCATCGAGGACGCGGACCTTGCCGCCAGGCTCGGCCTTGGCAATCCGGCCTTCATCGCCGTCGATCGCGTCCGCACCAATGCAAATGACGGCCATGCGATTTCGATCGAGCGCAGCCGCCTGCCGCTTTCGCCCGAGTTGGAAGACGTGCCGCTGCGCGGCCTGCGCGAAGGCTCGCTGCACCAGACGCTGCGCGGGGCAGGGCTGGTGCCCGACCATGGCGAGGAATGGGTCGACATCGAGATGCTGAGCGCGGCGGATGCCGCTATCCTCGATTGCGCGCCCGGCACGCCCTTCCTGCGCACCCGGCGCCTGACCCGCGCCGCCGACGGCCGCGCCATCGAATTCGTCACCAGCCTGCTCAACCCGGCGCATTTCGCCCTGCATCTGGAGTTTTGAGATGACGCCTGCGGCCGGGGCGATCGACCGCGCCATGGGCGCGCTGATCGGCGGCGCGCTTGGCGACGCGCTGGGCATGCCGACGCAGCTTCTGTCGCCGGCCCGGATCGCCGAACTTTACGGCCATGTCGAGGACTTCGTCGCGCCCGTCGACGATCATCCGGTGTCGAAGGGCCTTGCTGCCGGCACGATCACCGACGACACGGAACAGGCGCTGCTGCTTGGCCGCATTATGGTCGAGTCCGGCGACCGTTTCGACCACACGCGCTGGGTCAATGCGCTGCTCGACTGGGAGCGCGAGGTCAAGGCGCGCGGCAGCTACGACCTGCTCGGCCCGTCGACCAAGCGCGCCATCGACGCCATCAATGACGGCGTGCCGCCGGAGGAAGCCGGCAGCGCCGGCGATACCAATGGCGCGGCGATGCGCATCGCGCCGGTCGGCATCATGATGCCACCGGAGCCGCTCGACGCGCTGGTTGCGAAGGTCGCGGAAACCTGCCGGGCGACGCACAACACCTCGATCGCCATAGCTTCGGCGGCCGCGGTCGCTGCGGCGGTCAGCAGCGGAGTCTCAGGCGCCGACTGGCGCGCGGCTTCCGAGCGCGCCGTGACCGCGGCGCGGCTGGGGGCAACGCACGGGAATTGGGTCACCGGCGGCGATATCGCAGCGCGGATCGCCTGGGCGCAGGATCTCGTGCGCGGCAAGACTGAGAAAGAAGCGATCAGGCTGATCGTCGATCTGGTCGGCACCGGCGTCGCCAGCCAAGAATCGGTTCCGGCGGCGTTCGCCGTGCTGGAGGTCGCCGATGGCGATCCCTGGCGGGCGGCCGTCATCAGCGCCAATCTCGGCGGCGACACCGACACGATCGGCGCCATCGCCGCCGGCATGGCAGGCGCCTCAGCCGGACTGTCGCGCCTGCCGCAGCACCGCATCGCCAAGTTGCACGGCATCGATCTCGCCGAGGTTCGCGCGCTGGCAGACGATCTCGTCGCGGCACGCAAGGCAAAGATCCGCTCCGGCAAGGAGGCTGCCGCATGAGCGGACGGCTGGTCCATGTCGGCAGCGCCGTGGTGGACTATGTCTACCGCATCGACGCCTTGCCGGCGCCAGGCACCGAGAAGACCGCGTCGAGCTACGCGCGGGTCGCCGGTGGCGGCTTCAACATGATGGTGGCGGCGAGCCGCACCGGCATGAGGGTGGTGTTCGGCGGTCAGCTCGGCACCGGGCCCGACGGCGATTTCCTGCGCACGGCCTTTGCCGCCGAAGGCATCACGACGTTGACGCTGCCATCGCCGTTGATGGACAGCGGCAATTGCGTCGCCATGATCAGCGGCGATGCCGAACGGACCTTCGTCTCCTGGCCGGGGGCTGAGAGCTGGCTCACGCTCGACATGATGAAGCCGGTCCAAATCCTTTCGGGCGATTGGGTTTTCACCTCTGGCTACACGCTGAGCTATCCAGGAAGCCGAGATACGCTCACCGACTGGATCGAGGCGCTGCCTGCGGAAGTCCCCTTCGTCTTCGATCCGACGCCGGTGATAGCCGAGATCCCGCGCCCGATCCTGGACCGGGTTTTGGCGCGCACGACCTGGCTGAGCTGCAACACCAACGAGGCGGCCGAGATCGCCGGTTCGGGCGACGCGCAGACCGTCGCCATCCGGCTGCTCGCCGACCATTGCCAGAGAGCGGCGGGCGTCGTCATCCGCGCCGGCGCGCAGGGCTGCCTCGTACGGCTTGCCGATGGCCGGACGCAGGCGGTGCCGGGCTTTGACGTGGAAGCCATCGATACCAACGGCGCCGGCGATGCCCATATCGGCGCCTTCGTCAGCGGCCTGTCGCGCGGAATGCCGCCTTACGAAGCAGCGCGCTACGCCAACGCGGCGGCTGCGCTTTCCGTCACTCGTCATGGCGGATCGTCGGCGCCGACCGACGCCGAAATCCAGGAATTCCTTGCCCGGCGCGTTCAAACGGCGAGCGCTCAGGACCGGGAACAAGAGGCCACAACTTAACAAGCCCGCAAACCGGGCAAACAATGAGAGGAAAGAAACATGCGCATGCCCAGACTGACCGCTTTTCTGACGGCGACAGCCGTCTTCGCTTCAGCATTCACGCTTGCCGCCAATGCCGGCGAAGTGCATGTGCTCAACTGGAAGGGTTACGGCGCCGACGAGCCATGGGCGATCGCAGCCTTCGAGAAGGCGACCGGCAACAAGGTGGTCAACGACTTCTTCAACTCCGAACAGGAGATGCTGACCAAGCTCAGGACCAATCCCGGCCTTTACGACGTCGTCATGATCAATGCCGCCTTCAACGATCAGGCAATGGCCGGCAAGCTGATCCAGCCGATCGACGTGTCGAAGCTTGCCAACTACGCCGACATCAGCAAGGACAAGGCCGGCTCACCGATGCTCAACCATGACGGCAAGGTCTATGGCGTGCCGTGGGTCTGGGGGCTGACCGCCTTAGCGATCAACGAGAAGTCGTTCCCCAAGCCACCGACAAGCATCGCCGAAATGTGGGATCCAGCGCATAAGGGCCGCGTCATCATCCGCGACGATGCCGTCGAGGCGGTGCAGTTCGGCGCCATTGCCAGTGGCCAGAACATCAACGACATCAAGGATATGGAAGCGGTCAAGGCGAAGCTCACCTCGCTGATGCCGCAGATCAAGACGTTCTGGAGCTCGGAGAACGACTGGAACCAGATGGTCGCCTCCAACCAGATCGACATCGGCACCTACTGGAGCGGCTCGGCCGACCGCGCCAAGACGCATTTCAAGCTGCCAGTTTCGCTGGTCATCCCGCAGGAAGGCGCCGTCGCCTGGCTCGACGCCTTCTCGATCCCGGCCGGCTCCAAGAATGTCGAGGGCGCCGAAGCCTTCATCAACTACATGATCGACCCGAAATTCTACGTCGAATGGGTCACCAAGGTCGGCGCGCCGGTGTCGGCAAACACCAAGGCGGTCGAGGCGCTGCCTGAGGATGCCTTCAACCGCAAGGTCATGGGCGATCCGGAGGTCGCCAAGCGCATCCAGTTCCAGGCGCCGGTCACCGACGAGCAGCGCGAGAAGTACCTGGCGCTCTGGCAGGAGCTGAAGGTCAACGTGAAGTAGTCGGCGTCTTTCGGGGAGGAGAGGCATCCATGGCTGACCAGCATGCGATCGGTTCGCGGCGCGGGCTGAAGCCGGCCCTGCCGCTTCTCCTTCCGGCCTATCTGTGGCTGACGGTGGCGATCTTCCTGCCGCTGTCGGCCATGGTCTTCTTCTCGTTCATGACCGACCTGCCGCTGGCCGGGAGGGAATGGGCGTTCACACTCGACAATTACGCGGCCTTCTTCTCGCAGAGCCTCTATCTGACGCTTCTGCTTGCCTCGCTGCGGCTCGGCCTCGAGGTCACCCTTTGGTGCGTGGTGATCGGTTATCCGGCAGCCTATGTGCTGGCCAAGGTGCTGAAGGGACGCAGCCGCGAGGCGATCTTCCTGCTCGTCATCCTGCCGTTCTGGTCGAACGGGCTGGTGCGCATCTTCTCCTGGGCGATGGTGCTGCGCGAGGGCGGCATCCTCGACACGGCGCTCAACGCCGTGCTGCCGTTCAAGATCAACATCGATCTGATGTATTCCTATCCGGCCGTCATCATCGGCCTGGTGCACTCCTATGTGCCCTACATGGTGCTGACCTGCTACCTGACGCTGCAGGCGATCGACGATTCGCTGATCGAGGCCGGCCGCTCGCTCGGCGCGTCGCGGCGGCAGGTTCTTTGGCGCGTGATCATCCCGCTGTCGATGCCTGGCCTGATCGCCGGGGCAGCGCTGATCTTCGTGCCCGTCGTCGGCTCCTTCATGGAGCCGCGCATCCTCGGCGGCCGCACCGGTACCTTCTACGGCACCGTCATCGAGGACCAGTTCGTCGCGGTCTTCAACTGGCCGCTGGGCGCGGCGCTGTCCTTCATCCTGCTCGCCGTCGTGCTGGTGATCCTGGCGGTGGCGTCGCCGATGCTGAAAAGGGCCGCCTGATGGCGACGACGCGCATCCTCGAATGGCTTGGGCGCTGCTACATCGTGCTGCTGCTCGGCTTCCTCTATCTGCCGATCATCATCATGGCGCTGATGTCGTTCAACGCCTCGCCCTTCTACCAATTGCCGCTCGAGTGGACGACGGACTGGTATGCCTCGCTCTGGCAGAACGACCAGCTGATTGCGGCGACCTGGAACAGCATCGAGATCGCGGTGATCACCACCGTCATCGCGACCGTGCTCGGCTCGGCCGCCTCGCTGGCGCTCTACCGCTGCGACTTCCCGGGCAAGAAAGTCCTGCAGGCGCTGCTCTTCCCGCCGATCGCCATTCCGTGGCTGATCACCGGCACGGCGATGCTGATCTTCTTCTTCGGCATCGGCATCGGCCGCGGGCTGGTGGCGATCCTGCTCGGCCATGTCGCGCTGGCGCTGCCTTACGTCCTCGTGGTCGTGTCGGCCCGGCTGCAGACCTTCGCGCCCGAGCTGGAGGAGGCGGCGCGCTCGCTCGGCGCCAATCAGTGGCAAGTGACGAACCGCGTCACCTTGCCGTGGATCATGCCCGGCGTCATCGCCGGCGGGCTGTTCGCCTTCGCAGTGTCGTTCGACCAGTTCGTGGTTTCCTACTTCCTGTCGACGCCCGGCCAGACGACGCTGCCGGTCGAGATCTATGCCGCGATCCGCAAGGGCTTCACGCCCGAGATCAACGCGGTTTCCACCATCATCATCGTGGTCTCGATGGCGCTGATGCTGCTCACGGCGCGCTTCTTCAAATTCGGCGGAGAGAAATAATGGCAGGCGTTCAGGTCGCGAATGTCTCCCGCAGTTTCGGCGCGCACAGGGCGCTGGATAACGTCTCGATCGATTTTGCCGATGGCGGCTTCTATGCGCTGCTCGGGCCGTCGGGCAGCGGCAAGACCACCCTATTGCGGCAGATCGCCGGTTTCGATTTTCCCGACACCGGCCGCATCGCCATCGGCGGCGAAAGCGTCGAGCGCGTGCCGGTCGAGAAGCGGCGGATCGGCATGGTGTTCCAGAATTATGCGCTGTTTCCCAATATGAGCGTCGCCGACAACGTCGCCTTCGGCCTGTCGGTGCGCGGCGAGCCGAAGGCGTCGATCGCTGCCGAAGTGCAGCGCGCGCTCGACCTCGTGCAGCTCGGCAAGCTCGGCGGCCGTCGGCCGCACCAGCTCTCCGGCGGCCAGCGCCAGCGTGTGGCGTTGGCGCGCGCCATCGTCACCAAGCCGCGCGTGCTGTTGCTCGACGAGCCGCTCGGCGCGCTCGACAAGGCGCTGCGCGTCGACATGCAGATCGAGTTGAAGCGCATCCAGCGCGAGATCGGCATCACCACCATCTTCGTCACGCACGACCAGGAAGAGGCGCTGACGATGAGCGACCGCATCGGCATCCTGCGCGATGGCAGGCTGGTGCAGGAGGGGCCGCCGGAGGAGATCTACGACCGGCCGCAAAGCGAGTTCGCCGCGACCTTCCTCGGCGACGCCAACATCTTTCGCGGCGACGCGACCGGCAATGGGATCAGGCTGCCCGACGGCACGACGATCGCCGCTGCCTCTGGGCCTTCGCTGGCAGCCGGCGCCAGGGCGAGCTGCGCGGTGCGGCCGGAGCGGATCCAGATCTCGACCGGCGCGGCGAAGCCCGATGCGGACAATGCCAATACGCTCAAGGGACAGGTGTCCAAGCGTATCTTCGCCGGCAACAACAGCACCTATTTTGTCGACCGCGACGGCCAGACGCTGAAGGTGATCGTGCAGAACACCGGCGCCGAAAGGTTGGCTGAAGGTCAGCCGGTGGTGCTCAGCTGGTCGCCGGACAGTACTGTGCTGATCGCGGCGGGCTAATCGACGCCGTCGGGCGGTCATCTGAAGCGTGTCGCGCTGACGCCGATTCAAGAAACGCGGCTAACTCTTTGTTTTTCAGGCCCGCCAAGAGCCGTCGGCGAGCGCTGCGTAGAGCACGTTGGCGTTGGCCCCGAGCGGCCTGTCCTCCTTGAGCGCGGGGACATGCGTGCGGACAGAAGCGTGGATGACAGCGGTTGCCGGCGCCAGCGTGATCCCTTCACGCAGGTCAACGGCCTGGGCCGCCGCCATCAGTTCCATGGCGATCAGGCGTCGCCACAGTACGATCATGTCGGCGCATTTCGAAACCGCCAGAAGCGTTTGCGTGGCGTGATCCTCCACGCCTTCCGAGACCGGCAGGTAATCGAGCATCACGGGGTTGGCCTTATGGCGGATCGCGGCCAGGATCGCCGTAACGGTCTTCTGCAGAGGCACGAAGCCGGCGGAGGCGCCGCCGAGCGGCGACAGGTATTTGGGCAGGCTGTTGCGGCCCGAGCCGGTGAGCTGGATGAAGCGAGCGGCGCAAGCCCCCGCGCATTGCGCGATTGCCAGGCCAAGCGTCTCGAAGGCCAGCGCGAGTGACGCGGTGTGAAAGTTGCCGGTCGACAGCACTAACGCGTCTTCGACCAGCACCAGCGGATTGTCGGCGGCGGCGTTGAGCTCGATCTCGACCGCCAGCCTGGCATGATCGATCGCCTGGATCAGCGCCCCGTGGATCGAGGGCATGCAGCGGATCGACAGCGGATCCTGCAAGCTCGTCTGCGTCGTTTCATGATCGCGCGCGAGCAGGTCGCGCAGCGTCCTTGCCGCCAGCAATTGGCAGGCCGCGGGCCGCGCGACATGCAGGCGCGGATCGAGAATGGTGCGGTTGGCCGCAAGCGCTTCCATGGTCAGCGCGCCGGCCTGCTGCTGCTGTTCCATCGCCGACAGCGCGTCGACAAGTGCCAGTGCGCCGGCGCCGGTGGAGACCGCCGAAGCATTGATCAGCGACAAGCCGTCCTTCGGCGCCAGGCTGACCGGAGGGAGGCGCGCCATCATAAGCGCCTTGGCCGAAGGCATGCGCCGGCTTTGGTAGTCGGCGTCGCCTTCGCCGATCAGCGTGTGGGCGATCGCCGTCATCATCACCAGGTCGCCGGCGCCGATCGAGCCGAGCGCCGGCATCACCGGATGCACGCCCGCGTTCAGCATTTCGACCAGCGCGCTGAACACATGCGGCGACAGGCCCGAGCCGCCGGCTGAAAGCATGGCGATGCGGGCAAACATCGCTGCCCGCACGAGCTGGATGGGCAACGCGTCACCCACGGCGGCGCCGCGCCCATCGAGAAGCTGGCGCTGGAAGGCGCTGGCGTCGCCCTCGACTGCGGTGCCGAGATTGGCGCCGAGCCCGGTGTTCAGGCCGTAGATCTGCTGGCCGGCGGCGGCAGCTTCATCGAGGACTTTGCGCGCCTTGGCCAGGTGTTCCATGACGGAGGGCGTGACCTCCACCTTGGCCGCATTGCGCGCGGCAGCGGCGACATCCTCCATGCTGACGCCGGCGCCGGTGAGGACGAGCGGGGTCATGCGAAACGCAGCCTCTGGCCGACGCCTTGCGTGCCGGCCTTGGCCAGCATCGCCTTGCCGAGCGCGATGTCTGAGAGCGACAGGCCGCGATGCCAGAACAGGATGGTCTCGTCGTCGCCCTGGCGGCCAGGCTTCAGGCCGGCGGCGATCTGGCCGAGTTCGGCATGCAACGTCGCCTCGCTCAGCCGCCCGGTTTCGACATGGGCGCGCAGCGAGCCGAACTTGCCGCTCTTGCACTGGCCCCAATCGTCGACGACAATCTTGCCCATGATGTCGGTCAAGGACAGCTCCACCGCGCTCATCGTGCCATAGGGCACCACCAGCGCGCCCGGCTTGATCCATTCGGTCTTGAGCAGCGGCTGCGGTTCGTTGAGCCGCGAGGCCTCGACGACGATGTCGGCTCCGTGGACGCAGCTTTTCCAGTCGGCGACCGCGGTGACTTTCTTGCCGAGGTCGGCCGACAGTTTCGCCGCGAAAGCATCGCGGCTTTCCGGCCGGCGCGAATGGACGCGGATCTCGTCGAAGTCGAAGAGATGGTCGAGCAGGCGGACGTTCCAGTAGGCGGTGCCGCGCGCGCCGATATGGCCGAGCACCTTGGATGTCTTCTTCGCCAGGTGCTTGGCGCCGATGGCGGTGACGGCGCCGGTGCGCATGTCGGTGATGACGGTGGCGTCGAGGATGGCGCGCGGCGTGCCGGTGCGTGGATCGAACAAATTGAGGATGCCGAATTCCGAAGGCAGGCCGTGCAGATAGTTGTCGACGTAGTCGCCGACGATCTTGACGCCGGCGGCGTCGAGCGGCGCCACGTAGCCGCGCAAGACATTGAAATGGCCGTGGAATGACGGGTCCGGCTCGAGATGGACGCGCGGTTCGATCACCGTCTGGCCCTTGCCTTGCGCGACAAGGCCGGCCTCGACCGCGCCGATGATCTCGGCATCGGTCATCGCCAGCGCTTCGATATCGAGAGCGTTGAGATAGTCGATATAGATGGGCTTCATCCCATTTCCCCTCTTAGGCCCACTTTCCCATAACAGGCGGCGAGGCACCACAAAAGTTTGTTGGATAACCACTGGACTAGGCTGGTCCAATGCTGTTCAAACCAGGTCCGTCATGAGCAGCATCCCCGACAATCCGATGTTGTCCCAGCCGTCGACAGCCATGCCGGCGCGCCAGGCACGGCGCGTGGCGCTGATCGTCGCCGTCGCCTTCTTCATGCAGCTCCTGGATTCGACGATCATCTCGACGTCGCTGCCGCAAATGGGCCAGTCCTTCGGCGTGCCGGCGGTGGCGATGAGCATCGGCATCACCGTTTACATGCTGGCCATGGCCGTGTTCGTGCCGCTGTCCGGCTGGCTTGCCGACCGTTTCGGCGCGCGCAACGTCTTCCTGGTCGCCATCGCCCTGTTCACCCTGGCCTCGATCGCCTGCGGCTTCTCACATAACCTTTCGCAATTTGTCGCCGCCCGCGTCGTGCAGGGTCTTGGCAGCGCGCTGATGACGCCGGTCGGCCGCATCCTGGTGCTGCGCAATGCGTCGAAGTCGGAGCTGATCGCCGCCACCGCGCTGATCACCTGGCCGGCGCTGTTCGCGCCGGTGGTCGGACCGGTGCTTGGCGGCTTCATCACCACCTATCTCTCCTGGCACTGGAATTTCTTCATCAACATCCCGCTCGGCCTGGCCGGCCTGCTGCTGGTCGCCCGCTTCGTTCCGGGCGACCGCGAAGCCGAGACCAGGCCGCTCGACTGGCCGGGGTTCGTGCTCACCTCGCTCGGGCTCGCCGCGATGCTCTACGGGCTGGAGCGCATCGCGCATCCTGAGGACGGCGTCTTGCCGACCGTGGCGCTGATTGCCGCCGGCGTGCTGATCGGCTGGCTGGCGGTGCGGCACCTCGCGCGCACGCCGCATCCGCTGCTCGACCTCAGGGCGTTCAAGGTCCTGACCTTCGCCATCTCGACGCTGTCGGCCGGAACGATTTTCCGAGTGTCGATCAATGCCACCCCGTTCCTGCTGCCGCTGCTGTTCCAGGTCGGCTTCGGCTTGCGGCCGGTCGATGCCGGCTTGCTCGTCCTGGCCTATTTCCTCGGCAATCTCGGCATGAAGGCGGTGACGACGCCGACGCTGAGGCGTTTCGGCTTCCGTAGCGTGCTGGTCGTCAACGGCCTGATCGCCTCGCTCGCGGTGATGGCCTGCGCGGCGATCTCGCCTGAAACGCCGCAGGCGCTGGTGGTGGCGCTGATGCTGGTCGCCGGCCTGTCGCGTTCGATGCAGTTCACCGCGCTCAACACGCTGGCTTTCGCCGATATCTCGGGCGCGCAGCGCAGTTCGGCGGCGACGCTGTCCAGCATGCTGCAGCAGATATCGATGCTGTTCGGCGTGGCGGTCGCGGCGGCGGTCCTCAATCTGTCGCAGATCGCGAGGGGCGGGGCAGCACTCGATCTGATCGATTTCCGCATCGCCTTCCTGGTGGTCGGCGGAATCGGCCTTGCGGCCGCCTTCCGCTTCCTGGTGCTGCCGCCGGCGGCGGGCGCCGAGGTTTCAGGCCATTCGCCGCGGAATTGACATTCGGATTTTGGGCCGATCGCCGAGATAAACTTCGCTCCGCCTTTGGTCGCGCCCTCATCTCTCACGTCGGTCGATAAACCCTTTCAGCAGTGTTCCAGAAGATATCCGCCTGCGCCCCCGCGCCGTGCCTGGCCACCGCCGCGCGGTGCGCCTTGATCAGCTCGGCGTGGCTGGTCCACAGCTTCTCGATCGGGAAGTTCGAGCCGAACATCAGATGGTCCGAGCCGAGGATATCGATCGCGTTGTCGACGATGTAGGCGATCAGCGCCGGATCGTTGCGGTGGACGAAGGTGCCCAGGCCGGACAGCTTGGCGTAGACATTGGGCGCGGCGGAGAGCGTGCGCAGGCCGGTCTTCCATGCCTCGGTGGTTTCCGGTTCCATGCCGGTCAGCATGCCGGCATGGGTGAGGATGAAGTTGGTCTGAAGGTTCTCGCCGACCAGCGTCAGGCCGTCCTTCATCTGCGCCGGGAAAAGCTGGAGGTCGAAGGACAGGCCGTAGTCCTTCAGCCGCGCCACATTCTTCCGCACTGTGGGATCGATGACCTGGTCTGCCGAGGCGGCGAAGCGGAAAGCCGGCGTCTCGTGCCAGTGCAACTGCATGCGCACGCCGCGCAGCAGCTTGTATTTCATTAACCGGTCGATCTGCGGCCGGACATCGTCGACGGTCATGTCGGTATAGCCGACGATGGCGTGCGGCCAGCCGGTTTCGTCGGCGGTCTTCTGCAGGAAGGCGACTTCCTTCTCGAAATCCTCCTTGGCCCAGTTGGTCTGGACATAGACGGTCTTTTCGACGCCAGACCCCCTCTGGTCTTCGAGGAATTCCTCGATTGGATAGTCGCGGCGGATCGGCTCGTAGGGGCCGAAGATGCGCGGCACCATCGGTCCGACCAGCCAGGGCTGGTCCTTCTGGCGCCAGATGTGGAAATGCGAGTCGATCGCCTTCTGCATCACGATACCCTTTTCCAGATGGCCTCGGCCGACGGAGCGGGCCGGGCGAGCGACAGGATGAAATCCGTGAGGCTCTTCAGCGACGAGCCGTCGACCAGATCGTCGAGCACCGGCAGGATGGCGCGCAGCGCCGCCGTCGCCGGCCGGAAACGCGGATCGCCGGCGAGCGGCGTCGCCAGCGACAATCGGAAGGCGCGGGCGCTCAGGCGGCGCATCGCGGTCTCGAGATCGGCGTGGTCGCCACGCTCCAGCGCATCCGAAAGGATGACCACCGCCGCGCCGCGGGCGAAGGCGGAAAACCGTGGCACCGAAAGGAAGGCGAGCAGCGTCGGCCCCATGCGAGTGCCGCCGTCCCAGTCGTCGACCAAAACCGCCGCCCGGGCGAGCGCCTGGTCGCGATCGCGGATACGCAGCGCCGAGGTGATGCGCGTGAGCCTCGTGCCGAAGGTGAAGACTTCGGCACGGTCGGCGCTCTGCACGGCGGCGTGCGCCAACTTCAGGTAATCGGAGGTGTGGAGCTTCATCGAGCCGGAGACGTCGATGAGCAGGAGCAGCTTGCGCGGCACGGTCTGACGGCGGCGGAGCTGCGGCGAAGGAATGTCGCCGTCGGCGCTGACGATTTCGCTGAGCGAACGCCTGAGATCGAGCGTGCCGCGCGAGCGGGTGCGGATGGTGCGGAAGGAGCGACGGGCGGGCAGGGCGGAGGCGACCCTGCGGCGGAATGCGCCAAGACCGTCGGCGTCGCGCTGGAAATCGCGGCTGCTCAACTGCTCGCGCGCCGAGGACAGCTCGCCGCCCTTCTCCTGGCGAGGGTCCTGGCTTTCTTCCTCGCGGGTGCCACGATCGTCCTTGATGCGGGTTTCCTCGTCTTCTTCGCCTGCGATCGAGGGTCTGGCGTCGGCGTAGAAATGGGCGCGGAAATGCGCCTCGAATTCGATGCGACGGTCGGGCGAAGGCGCGAGCGTCGCCAGCGCGGCCTCGCGGATGTCGGACATGGAACGAGGACCGAGGAGGGTAACCGCTTGCATGAAGCTGGTAGTCTGCTCCGGTGCGATGGCGAAGGCATGACGGCGCAACAGGCGGGCAAAGCCAAGGAAGGGCGCGGCGGCGCGGGGCAAGCTTTCCTCGCCCCGTTCACGGGGAGAGGATGCCGGCAGGCAGGTGAGGGGCAGCGCCATCGTCTGCCCATGTTGGCGCCGCCCCTCATCCGCCCCTTCGGGGCACCTTCTCCCCGTGAACGGGGAGAAGGGATTGTTGAGGTCGCGGCTCACGCCAGTGACTCCTCGACGATCCTCCCAAGTTCCGGCGCGATCGCGGACAGATCCTCCTCGTCCTTGATCAGCAAGCCGATGGCGCGGCGAAAGGCTTCCGGCCACGGGTTGCCGCCCTTTTCGAGAATGGTGGCGGCATTCGCCCATTCCACCGCCTCGGCGATGCCCGGCGGCTTTGCCAGCGGACGGGCGCGGATCTGCTGCACGGCATTGGCCACCGCGCGCGCCGTAGCCTCGGCGACATCGCCCGCGCGCAGCATGATGATCTCGGCTTCGCGCGCGGCGTCGGGATAGCCGATCCAGTGGTAGACGCAGCGCCGGCGCAGCGCCTCGGCCAACTCGCGGGTGCGGTTGGAGGTCAGGATGACAATCGGCTGCGTTGCGGCGCGGATCGTGCCGCGTTCCGGGATGCTGATCTGGAAATCGGAGAGGAATTCAAGCAGCAGGGCTTCAAACTCATGGTCGGAGCGGTCGATCTCGTCGACGAGAAGCACACGATGCTCAGGCGCGCGCAGCACCTGCAGCAGCGGCCGCGCGATCAGGAAGCGGTCGTCATAGATGTCGATTTCGTGCTCGCCGGCATGGCGGATGGCGAGCAGCTGGCGCTGGTAGTTCCATTCATAGAGCGCATGCGCGGCGTCGATGCCTTCATAGCATTGCAGGCGCACCAGCTCGCGGCCGAGCAGTTCGGCCACTGCCTTGGCGGCTTCGGTCTTGCCGACGCCCGGCGCGCCTTCGAGCAGCAGCGGTTTTCCCAGCCGGATCGCCAGGAAGATTGCGGTCGCCAGGCCGTCGTCGGCGAGATAGCGCGAGGCGGCAAGGCGCGCCGCCACCGCTTCCGGCGAAGCCGCGATCTGTTCGGCGTCGGCGCGGGTCATTGTCGGCTCAACCCGCGGCTTGCGCCTTCAGCGCGCGCAGGATGCGCTCGGGCGTGATCGGTAAAGTGTCGATGCGCACGCCAACGGCGTCGAAGACGGCATTGGCGACCGCCGGGATCTGCGGGTTGGCGCACATCTCGCCCGGCCCCTTGGCGCCGAACGGACCGTCCGCTGACGGCCGTTCCAGCACGATGATCTCGGTCTCGGCGAGATCGCCGGGCCCCGGCATCAGATATTGGTTGAAGTCGGTGCCGCCATGGTCGCGGTTCGGATAGTAGGGCTCGGTCGTCTCGTAGAGCGCGTGGCTGATGCCCATCCAGGAACCACCGACGAGCTGCTGCTCGACCATCTTGGGGTTCAGCGCGCGGCCGATCTCGAAGACGTTCTTGACGTTGAGCACCGTCACCTCGCCGGTTTCGTCGTCGACCTCGACCTCGGCCACCGTACAGGCATGCGCGTAGCAGGTCGACGGCTTCATCGCGCCGGTCTCCTTCTCCGGATAGGAGCGCGGGATCAAAAACATGCCGCGGCCGGAGATCGAGCGGCCGCGCTTGAAATGCGCCGACAGCGCGACGTCGAAGATCGAGATCGATTTCTGCGGCGCGCCCTTCACCAATATGTTGCCCTGGCCGTCGGTCTCGAGGTCCGAGGCGTTGACTTCCAGCTCTTCCGCCGCCACTTCCAGCATCACCTGGCGGGCTTCCCTAGCCGCCTGAATGACGGCGTTGCCGGCGCGGTGCGTGCCGCGCGAGGCGAAGGTGCCCATGCAGTGCGGGCCGGTGTCGGTGTCGGCGGTGTCGACGATGACGCGGTCGGTCGGCACGCCGATGGTCTCGGCGCAGATCTGCGCCATGATCTGCTTCATGCCCTGGCCGAGGTCGACGCTGGAGAGCGTGACCATGAAATTGCCGGTCGGGGTCGAATGGACCAGCGCCTGGGTGGGGTCGCCACCGAGGTTCATGCCGGTCGGATAGTTGATCGCGGCGACGCCGCGTCCGCGCCGGATCGCCATCTCAGCCTCCCTTCCTGTAGGACGACATCGCCATGAATTTCTCCGCCACAGGCCAGTTGGCGGCGCGCGAGGCTTCCTGCATGCACTCGATCAGCGCCGCGCCCTCGGTCGGCTGGCGATGCGCCTTCATGTCGCCGTCGCGGTAGGCGTTGATGAAGCGGAACTCGAGCGGGTCCATGCCGATCAGCCGCGCCAGCTTGTCCATCTGCACCTCCAGCGCGAAGTCGCCGATGGTGACGCCGAAGCCGCGCATGGCGGAGGAGGGGGTGCGGTTGGTGTAGACGCAATAGGTGTCGATCCAAACATTTGGGATCGTGTAGGGCCCTGGATAGTGCGCCGCACCCTTCTGCGCGCCATAGGGCGAATGGCGCGAATAGGCGCCGGCGTCGGTGTAGCCGGTCACCTTGCGGGCGACGATGCGGCCGTCGTTCATGACGCCGTCCTTGATCACCACCTTTTCGGCCGCGCGGGGCGACGAAATCTGCATCTCCTCCTCGCGGCTGTAGATGAAACAGACCGGTCGCCCGGTTAATTTTGCGCCGAGGATGGCGATCGGCTCGACGATGACGTCGACCTTGCCGCCGAAACCGCCGCCGACGGTGCCGCCGACGAAATGCAGCTTCGAGCCCGGCATCTGCAGGATGATCGAGGCGTTGTCGAGGGTGAAGAACATCGCCTGCGTGTTGGTGTAGCAGGTGAAGCGGTCGTTGCCCTCGGGTGCTACCACACAGCCGGTCGTCTCGGTCGGCGCATGCTCGATCGGCGAGGACTGGTAGGTTTGCTCGAGGATGTGGTCGGCCTCGGCAAAGCCCGCCTCGACATCGCCGAAGCGGACCTTGCGGCACTCGCCGCTGTCATACAGGTAGTGGTTCTGGCCGTGGTATTCGTTGACGAGCGGCGCGCCGGGCTTCAGCGCTTCCTCCATGTCGAAGACGGCGGGCAGCACCTCGTAGTCGACCTTGACCTTGGCCGCTGCCTCCTGCGCCGCGCGCTCGGTCTCGGCCAGCACCGCCACCACCGCCTCGCCCTTCCAGCGCACCTTGCCGTCGGCGAGCACTGTTTCGTCCTCCGGCCCGATCTGGATCAGGATCAGGATGGTGTAGACATTGTGCGGCACGTCCTTGGCCGTCAGCACCTTCACCACGCCGGGGTGCTTCTCGGCTTCCGAGGTGTCGATCGCGCGGATGCGGGCGTGATGGTGCGGGCTGCGCACCATCTTCAAATGCAACATGCCCGGAAAATTGCGGTCGGCGAAATAGGCGGTCTTGCCGGTGACATGGCCGGGCGAATCGAGCCGCGGCCTCGGCTGTCCGATCTCGTTGAGGCCGTCCTTGCGCTGATCGGCGAAATAGCTCTTGCGCAGTTCCATTCTCTTGGTCCCCTCAGGCCACGTTCTGCGAATTGGAACGCGCGGCACTCAGCACCGCCTGGATGATCGGCTCATAGCCGGTGCAGCGGCAGATGTTGCCGGACAGCGCCTCGACCACCTCTTCGCGGCTGGGACTGGGCGTGCGGTCGAGCAACACCTTGGCGGCCATGATCATGCCCGGCGTGCAGAAGCCGCATTGGGTGGCGAAGGCATCGAGGAAGGCGCGCTGCAGCGGATGCAGCACGCCGCCCTCGGCGAGACCTGCCGTGGTCCTGATGACGGCGCCGTTGCAGGTCTCGGCCAGCGTCAGGCAGGAGAGCCTCAGCTCACCGTCGACGATGACCGAGCAGGCGCCGCAGGTGCCCTGGTGGCAGCCGCCTTTCGGCGAGGTGTCGCCGATCTTGTCGCGGAGCGCGTGGAGCAGCGTCGTGCCGCTGTCGATGAACTCGGCTTTTTCCGAGCCATTGAGCGTGAACTGGACCGGGACCTTCGCCATGTCTTTCCTCCCAGCGCGCCTGCCCGGATATCCGGACAGACGCGCGCCCCCGACGTGTGAGACTTCCTGCCTGTCGCAATTCCAAAGCCGCTACGCGCTTTTGGGCGACAGGCATCATGCGAGCAGCAGCCGGCCGAGATGAACCGGCAGCACTTCGGCGCGATACCAGGCGCTGGCGACCGGATCGGTGATCGGCGCTATGCCCTCGTTTGCCACGGCCAGCGCCGGCGCGATCTCCCCGCGCGTCAGCCGGCAGCCGAGCAGCGCCTTCTCGGCCGCCCGGGCGCGCATCGGCCGGTCGGCCATGCAGCCAAGCCCAATGCGCGCGGAAGTGATCGTGCCGTCGTCCGCCCGTTCCAGCAACGCGGCGATGCTGAGCACCGAAATGCCCTTGGGCTTGATCCGCGACACTTTGAGAAAGCGGAAGCTCTCCTGGCGGGGCAAGGCGAAGGTGACGGAGGTGACGATGGAACGGCTGGCGTCGCGTCCGGCCAGGAAGGTCTCGATCGGCACTTCGCCATCCTCGGCGGCGACGCTCGCGTCCAGCGCAAGCAGCGCGACGGCGAAGTCGCCGTAGGGCGCAGGCGCGAAGAGATTGCCGCCGACGCTTGCCATGTTGCGGATCGCCGGGCCGCCGACGGCGCGCGCGGCGGGCGCAAGCCATGCGAGCTCCGGGTGGCGGGCGATCGCAGCCATGGTGACGGAGGCGCCGAGGCGAACCTTGCCGCCGGAAACGGTGATCGCCGACAGTGACGGTTCGGTGGCGCGGACGAGGCTGGAGACAGAGACATCGCCTTGATTGGCGGCGCGCACGACCAACGTGCCGCCGCCGAGATAGCGCGTGCCGGCGGCCTGCAGTGCCGCGTTCGCGTCCTTCACCGTCGGGAATGTCTGGAGGGCAAGCGCCATGGCACGCTCCTTGGCTCAGCTTTGGCCGGCGAAATGGCTCTTCAGCGCGTTGAAGCCGCCCTGGAAGACATTGGCGCCCATGCCTTCGGCGAGCTTGTCGGCTTCCTCGGGAGCGGCGTCGAAGCTCGCGCTCCATTCGGCAAAGGTGCGGTCGCCGTCGGTGACACGCCGCAACTGCAGCGTCGCCTTGTGATTGGTGATCGGCTGCGGGGTCTCGAGGATGGAGTAGCTGACCAGAAACTTCTCGTCGGAGAAGTCGAGCAGCTTTTCGCGCAGGCGGGCGCCGCTGACGAGCTGGAAGTTGCGCACGCAGCCAACCGTGCTTGCGTCCTTGCCGTCCTCGATATGGCTTTCGACCATGCGCGGGTGCCAGCCCGGCAGGCCGTTGAAGTCGCGTATCCGCGCCCAGACCTGTTCGACCGGCGCGTCGATGACGCTGGAGATGGTGACTTTCGCCATGGAGCCGTTCCCTTGCGGATGCGTATGGCGGGAAGGGTAGGGCGCACAGGCAGTCGGCGCTTATCAATGCGTCTTGAGTGCCTATCAATCAGTCTGAAAATAGAGCCGCTGCAGCCAGGGCCGCTCAAGCCATCGCTCGCGCGGCCTCGCGATAGAGCGTCGGCGGCACGCCGACATGGTCGCGGAAGAAGCGCGAGAAATTGCCCTGGGTGGTGAAGCCGAGATTGCAGGCGACCGAGATCAGCGGTTCCTGCGACCATTGCAGCTGGCGCACGGCTTCCTCCATCCGCAGCGTGTTCCAATAGACGTTCGGCGTCAGATTGGTCTGCTCCTTGAACAGGGCGAAGAAATGCGGCCTCGACAGGCCGACGCTGCGGGCCACGTCGTCGAAGGAGATGCGTTCGCAGACATTGGCCTTCATCAGCTGGATCGCCTTGCGGACGCGGAAATCCTGCATGGTGTTGACGCGGCCGCGCGCCACATGCGGCGCCGAGGCGTCGGCGGCGTCGAGCACGCTGTCGATGAAGCGCTCGATCTCGTAATTGGCGATGTCGTCGATGCTCTCATTGTCGCTGAGATGATCGAGCAGGTGCGCCGCCGCCTGGTGCAGCCACGGCTCCAGCGTGATCGCCGCCTGCGCGAACAGCGGCGCCGACGAGGGCAGGTCACGGCGCCGGCGAGCCCAGTCGGGATCGATGTAAAAGGCGAGGAACAGGCCCGGCCTGCCATCGTGCGACAAGGCATGGCTGTGCGGCTGGAAGGAGTTGATGCCGGCGGCGGTGTCTGGTCCGAGCCGCACCGTCTCGCGGCCGATGGTCATCTCGCCGGCCGTGCCGTCCAGCCAGATGATCAGATGCGCCTCGACATGGGCATGGGTGACGAAGTCGTTGGCGACATTCAGGACAGAAACATGTCCGAACCGGCCCCAGTAGAGCCTGATCGCTTCCGTCATGGGTATATCCTCCCGCGGGCGACTGGCCTCCCTTCGCCCGCCCAGCGATTGTGCGGCGGGCGTCGGGCGCTCGTCAAGGCGCGTGCGCCAGGCCTCACAGGCGCCTTGCGCCGCACGGGCGGATTTTCAGACTGAGCGATAGGAGCCGGATCCGGTCCGGCCTAGTCGCTGCGCCGGAAGTTGCGGATACGGTCGAACAGCACTGCGAGCAGGATGGCGCCGCCGATGAAGGTGCCTTGCCAGAAGGCGTTGATGCCGAGCAGGCCGAGGCTGTTGCGGATCACCTCGATCAGCGCCGCACCGACAATGGCGCCGAAGGCGGTGCCGACGCCGCCCGCGAGGTTGGCGCCGCCGATGACGGTGGCGGCAATCACCTGCAATTCCATGCCGGTGCCGATGTTGGTGGTGACGGCGCCCAGCCAGCCGGTCTCGATGATGCCGGCAATGCCGGCGGAGAGCGCCGAGATCATGTAGACCGCGACCTTGATCTGCTTGACGGGAACACCGGTCAGCGTCGCCGCGTGCTCGTTGCCGCCGATGGCGAAGATGTGCCGGCCGAACTTGGTCCAGCGCAGCGTGAAGCCGGTGATCAGCGCCAGAAGGATCATGTAGAGCACCGGATTGGCGATGCCGAACACCCAGGCGCCGCCGCCCAGCGCCAGCAGCTTGTCGTGGTCCGGACCGAACTGGAAGACGACCGTGTTGTTGGAGGCGACCATGGCGAGGCTGCGCGCGATGGACAGCATGCCGAGCGTCACCACGAATGGCGGAAAGCCGAGATACGCGATCAGAATGCCGTTGAAAGCGCCGATGACGAGCGCTGTCAGGATGGTGGCGAGGATGCCGACTTCGATGCCGTAGCCGGCATGCATTGTGACGGCCAGCACCATCGAGCACAGGCAAAGCACCGAGCCGACCGACAGGTCGATGCCGCCGGTGATGATGACGAAGGTCATGCCGAGCGCGACGATGGCGACGAAGGTGATGTTGCGGGTGATGTTGTAGAGGTTCTTCTGCGTGGCGAAGGCGTCGGTGGCGAAGGACAGGAACAGGCAGGCGAGGATCACCGCGATCACCACCCAAAAAGTCTGGCTGCCAAGCAGCCGCGACATGAAGGTGTGCTGCTTCTGCGCGATCGTCTGGTCAAGGGTGACAGCCATTATCGACCTTTCCTGCCGGGCCGCGCCAGCACCGTAAATTCCAGGGTTGCCGTGCTCATGCGACCTGCTCGATGGCGCCGGTGATCAGACCGGTTACCTCCTCGGGCGAGCTGGACGCGATGGTCTTGTCGGCCACTTTCCTGCCGCGCCGCATGACGATGACGCGGTCGGCGACGTCGAAGACATCGGGCATGCGGTGGCTGATCAGCACCACCGCGATGCCCTGGTCGCGCAAATGGCGGATCAGGTTCAGGACTTCGGCGACCTGGCGCACGGAGATCGCCGCGGTCGGCTCGTCCATCAGCACGATCTTGGCCTGCGACAGCATGGTGCGGGCGATCGCCACCGCCTGGCGCTGGCCGCCCGACATCTGCTTGACGAGATCGCGCGGGCGGGTCTCGGACTTCAGTTCGGCGAAGAGCTGGCCGGCGCGCTTGTACATGGCGGCATAGTCGAGGATGCGGAACGGACCGACGCCCCTGCGCAGCTCACGGCCGAGATAGACATTGGCAGCGGCGGTCAGGTTGTTGCACAGCGCCAGGTCCTGATGGACGATCTCGATGCCGTGCTGGCGGGCCTCCGCCGGCTTGTGCAGGACAAGCTCCCTGCCGTCCAGCTGCATGTTGCCATGGCTCGGGCGGAAATTGCCGGCGATCATCTTGACCAGCGTCGACTTGCCGGCGCCGTTGTCGCCCATCAGGCCGACGACCTGGCCGGGCTCGATCGACAATGACACGTCGTTGACCGCCTGGATGGCGCCGAAATGCTTCGAGATGTTGGTGAGTTCGAGAACCGCCACCAGCCTAATGCCTCCCTGTTGCGGCCTGCGGTTCTGCCGCGGCCCCGCTCTCCCCGGCTCCCCCCGGGAACGGCGATTTGGCGCATTTACGCAAATGCTCATGCAGGCGTCAATCAATTGTCGGACGAATTGAAGGAATGTTTTTGCAAAAATCCGTTTTGTAGGACAAATAGCAATTGACGTTGGCCGCAAGCCGATATTACCTAAGCATCGGAGGAAGATTATGCCGATCTTTCGACCCGGCTGGGCGGGCGGAATCGGCGGGCGCGATACCGGTCCGGGACTTGGCGGCAGTTCTCGTCAGCGCGGTTCGGCATTGCATCTGGAAATGCTTATCGACCTGGACTGGCGGGGCACGAGCGCTCGTGAAACGATGCTCTGTTTTCGCGCACCGGGTTGATCTGCGTGGCGGGCACGCCGTGCCCGTCTGTTTCAAGGGAGGACTGATATGAGGAAATCACTTTTGCTCGCCGCTGCCGCCGTCATGGCGTTGGGCGCCGGGCCGGCACTGGCCAAGAAACAGCTCGTCATTGTGGTGAAGGGGCTCGACAACCCATTCTTCGAAGCCATCCACCAGGGCTGCGAGAAGTGGAACAAGGAAAACGCCAGCTCAGAATATGAATGCTTCTACACCGGCCCGGCATCGACTTCGGACGAGGCCGGCGAGGCCCAGATCGTGCAGGACATGCTGAGCAAGCCCGACACGGTGGCGATGGCGATTTCGCCTTCGAATGCGCCGCTGATCGCGCAGACGATCAAGACCGCCAATCCCTCGATCCCGATCATGACGGTCGATGCCGACCTTGCCAAGGAAGATGCGGGCCTTCGCAAGACCTATCTCGGCACCGACAACTATCTGATGGGCAAGAAGATCGGTGAATACATCAAGAAGGCCAAGCCCAATGGCGGCAAGATCTGCACCATCGAGGGCAATCCGGCGGCCGACAACATCCTGCGCCGCGCGCAAGGCATGCGCGACGCGCTGTCGGGCAAGGACGGTCTCGCCGCGCTTGCCGGCGAAGGCGGCTGGACGGAAGTCGCCGGCTGCCCGGTGTTCACCAATGACGACGGCGCCAAGGGCGTGCAGGCGATGACCGACATCCTCGCCGCAAATCCCGACCTCGACGCCTTCGGCATCATGGGCGGCTGGCCGCTGTTCGGCGCGCCGCAGCCCTACCGCGACCTGTTCAAGCCGATGGCCGACAAGATCGCCAGCAACGCCTTCGTCATCGGCGCCGCCGACACGATCGGCGACGAGGTGGCGATCGCCAGGGATGGTCTGGTGACCGCGCTGGTCGGCCAGCGGCCGTTCGAAATGGGCTACAAGGCGCCGTCGGTGATGATCGACCTCATCGAAGGCAAGAAGGTCGACGATCCGGTCTTCACCGGCCTCGACGAATGCACCAAGGATACGGTCGACACCTGCATCCAGAAGTAGTCCGCGATAGCGGGGCGTCCTTTCGAGGACGCCCCGTCACTTCCCTCAGGGACAAGGACAGGCAGCATTGTCGGGGCGGCAGGCTCCGGCTTTGACGCGCCCATGCGTCTTGCTTTCGACGAGACATTGGTTTTTCGACGAAGACATCGGCGGGTGCGGACAATCCCGGACAGTTTCCCAACGACAGCGCGCCGACGCCGGAACGCCGATGCCGGACGACAGATCAAGAAAGCGCGCCGCCAGTACCGGGACGATAGCCGGCCCTGCCGTTACCGCTCGACGGCCAGAGATGGCCTGGACCCCGGGGTCCAGCGTGCATGCCTCGCTGGCCAGCGAGATCGGCCTCAGGATCGTGCGCGGCGACTATCCGCCCGGCACCATCCTGCCCAACGAAGCCAAATGGTCGGAGACCTTCAACGTCAGCCGCTCGGCGGTGCGCGAAGCGATCAAGATGCTGATGGCGAAGAGCCTTTTGGCGTCGCGCCCCAAGATCGGCAGCTGGGTCGAACCGAAAGAGCGCTGGAACCTGCTCGATCGCGATGTGCTAGCCTGGTATGCGACGGCGCCGGATCGCGAGCTGTTCCTGAAGACGGTGCAGGAGTTCCGCCACATCATCGAACCGGAAGCCAGCGCCTTCGCCGCCATGCGCAGGAGCGAGGAGCAGATGGCGGAGATCAGCCAGGCCTGCCGCGAGATGGGGGCCGCCACCAACCTACAGGAGCGCACGCGCGCCGACACGCGCTTCCACCTCGCCATCCTGCGCGCCTCCGGCAACGAGCTTCTGGTGCCGCTCGGCGTGCTGATCGAATCGGCGCTCGACCATCTGTTCGTCTTCGTCACGCGCGAGCACAGCGACCAGCGGCGGGCGCAGTCGCTGCACGAGGCGATCGAGAAGAGCATCCGCCTCAAACGCCCGGCCGCCGCCAGGAACGCCGTGCACAGGCTGCTCGCCAACACCGACGAGGTCATCCAGCGGTCGCGGCGGTGACGCGACGTCCGTCTTCCATGGCCCGAAGCCGTTCAGCTGCAGAATCAGCGTCCCGCTCTAAGCATTTGTTTTACCGCGGCCGGACGGACGACCGGTACCGCTTTTCCTGGGTCGCGCTCAGATCTTTTGCTTCACGCCATCCTTCGACGGCATCAGGTCGACGCCGTTGACCTTGCCGATATGGGTCGCCAGCATCGGCACGAACTGCTCGGCCGGGCCGGCGGCATAGGCGCCGGCGAAGGAGTTTTTGGTGGCGTTGCCGAGGGGATTGGCGATGCCGGCGGCGCCCGCCATGGACTCCAGATAGGTGAGGTCCTTGAAAGCGTTGGCGATGGAGAATTTATGCGCGTCGCGGTCGCCCTCCAGCGTCCAGCGCATGAAGGTCTGATAGAAGGGGCAGTCCATGCGGCCGTTGCGGATGACGCTGTCGAAGCGCGACGGCGAGATGCCGACCTTCTCGGCCAGCGCCAGTGCCTCGGAATAGATCGCGGCGTAGCCCAGCGAGATGAAATTGTTGAGCAATTTCATGCGGTGGCCGTCGCCGGTGTCGCCGATATGGACGATACGGCCGGCCCAGGTCTCGATCACCGGCTTCACCCTGTTGAAAACCGGGTCGGGCGCGCCGACCATGGCATCCAGCGTGCCTTCCCAGGCCTCCTTCGGCGTGCGGCTGAGCGGCGCGTCGACATAGTCGACGCCAAGCGCCTTGAGTTCGGCCGCCAGCGCCACCGTCGAGACCGGGTCGGAGGTCGAGCAATCGACGACCACGGCGCCTTGCTTCAGGCCTTCCTTCAGGCCGCCGGGGCCGCGAATGATGGCTTCGACCTCGCGCGAGCCGGTGACGCAGATGAAGACGATGTCGGATGATGTCGCCACCTCGCGTGACGTCGCCGCTTCGGTGGCGCCGCGGCCAGCCAGGTCCTCCGCCGGTTTGCGGTTCTTGCGACCGAGAAAGGTCAACGGATAGCCCTTGTCGACGATGTTCTTGGCGATGCCGTGCCCCATGAGGCCCAGGCCGATGAAGCCGATTTTTTCGCGCGCAGCGGTGGTGGTCATGTCGTTCCGTCCTGTCTGGGGATTATCGATAATTTCGCCGTTGTTCTTGCCGCATATGGTTGCGGAATGCAATATTGTCTGACAATACACGGCAATATCGAGCGATGTGGAGAGCGAAATGACGAAGCGGATCATGTTCACCGGCGGCAGCGGCAAGGCAGGGCGGCACGTCGTGCAGTATCTGGTCGATCATGACTGCCAGGTGCTCAACATCGACACCAAGCCGCTCGACAATCCGAAAGTGCGCACGTTGATCACCGACATCACCGACAGCGGCCAGGTGTTCAATGCGCTGTCGAGCTATATGGGCCTGCACGAGTTCGATCCGTCGCTGCGTCCGCAGCCGGTCGACGCCGTTGTGCATTTCGCCGCCATCCCGCGCATCATGATCACGCCCGACAACGAGGTGTTCCGTATCAACGCGATGGGCACCTACAATGTCATCGAGGCGGCGGTGAAACTCGGCATCCGCAAGGTGGTGGTTGCGTCCAGCGAGACGACCTACGGCCTGGTCTTCGCCAACGAGCCGCGCGATCCCAAATATTTCCCGCTCGACGAGGAGTACGACGTCGATCCAATGGACAGCTACGCGCTGTCCAAGATCGTCAACGAAAAGACGGCGCGCGCCTTCGCGCAGCGCAACGGCACCGACATCTACGCCTTGCGCATCGGCAACGTCATCGAGCCGCATGAGTATTCGCTGTTCCCGAAATGGTTCGCCGATCCGGGCTTCCGCAAGCGGATCGCCTGGAGCTATGTCGACGCCCGCGACCTTGGCCAGATCACGCTCCGCGCCATCGAGAAGGACGGGCTCGGCTATCAGGTGTTCAACGCCGCCAACGACGACACCTCGTCCGACCTGCCGACAGCGGAACTCCTGAAGCGGTTCTATCCGAACGTGCCGGTCAAGGCGGAGCTCGGCGAATACGAGACGCTGCTCTCCAACCGCAAGGCGCGCGACCTGCTCGGCTTCCGTCCGGAGCACAGCTGGCGCAAATACGTCAAAACGGCCTGATGGGGCGCAAAGCCGTGGCTGATCTGTGCACAGCCGCCGGCTTTGCGCTCCATCAGCCTTGCCGTGCTTGACAGGGTCCGAAATCCGGACTTTCTGGGGCAGATGCGGAACGGGAAGCCGAACAAGGAAAAATCACCGGAGCAGGCGGCGTCCGCCGAGCGCCAGGCCGCCATTCGCCGAGCCGATGCGCCGCGCATTCCGGGATCGAGCGTGCATGCTTCGCTGGCCAGCGAGATCGGCCTTCGGATTGTGCGCGGCGACTATCCGCCGGGCACCATCCTGCCCAACGAGGCCAAATGGTCGGAGACCTTCGACGTCAGCCGTTCGGCCGTGCGCGAGGCGATCAAGATGCTGATGGCCAAGAGCCTTTTGGCATCGCGCCCGAAGATCGGCAGCTGGGTGGAGCCGAAAGAGCGCTGGAACCTGCTCGACCGCGACGTGCTTGCCTGGTACGCGACCTCGCCCGACCGCGAGGTCTTCCTGAAGACGGTGCAGGAATTCCGCCATATCATCGAGCCGGAGGCGACGGCTTTCGCCGCGATGCGGCGTACCGAAGAACAGATGGCCGAGATCAGCCAGGCCTGCCGCGAGATGGGCGAGGCGCCGACGCTGCAGGAGCGGACGCGCGCCGACACGCGCTTCCACCTCGCCATTCTCAGGGCATCGGGCAACGACTTGCTGGTGCCGCTCGGCGTGCTGATCGAATCCGCGTTCGACCATCTGTTCAGCTACACGACGCGAGAGGTCGACGACCTGCAGCATGCGCAGAAGCTGCATGAGGCGATCGAGAAGAACATCCGGCTGCAGCGGCCGGACGCGGCGCGCGCCGCGGTGCGCAAGCTGCTCGCCAACACCGACGACGTCATCAAATCGAGATAGACGACGCGACCCGAGCGAAATCAATCGTCTTGCTCGCGGCCGAAAGCGGCGCGCAGCTCGTCCTTGGCCTTCTCCAGCACTCGCTTGCGTTCCGCCGGCAGGTTGCTGCCGGCACGGTTGATGTAGAAGTTCAGCATCGACATGGCGGACTGGAACGGCTCGGCCTTGCGCCGGTCGCTGTGCTCGGCCGATCGCTTGAGCGAGGCGGCGATCTTCCTGGCATCGTCGGATTCGAAGACATGCTCCTCGAGATCCATCGCGTTGCTGTGCCCGGTCACTTCGGCCGACCATTTTCGTTTCGCGGTCATGGCAGCACTCCTTTCATAACGGAAACTCAACGCGGAGATGTCTGTTCCCGCCGGATCCTTGCTTCTGGAGCGACGGATTTGCCTGTCGTGGCGCTGCTCGATGCCCGCCGATGCGCCGAATAGTGGAGCCGAACCGCTCGATCCAAAGAACACCGCGGACAGGAAACGCCTTGGCCACCACCTTCTCCAGCAGCGCCCAGAGCCCAGGCATCGACAGCGCCTATGCCTGGATCCGGCTCGCCATCTCGGTGGTTCTGGCGACGATCGGCGGTGTCGGCATGTGGGCGGTGGTCGTGGTGCTGCCGGCGGTGCAGGCGGAGTTCGGCGTCGATCGCGCCGCGGCCTCGATGCCTTATACCGCGACCATGGTCGGCTTTGCCGCCGGCAATGTGCTGGTCGGCCGCGCCATCGACCGGGTGGGCTACTGGATTCCGGCGCTGGTTTCCGCGACGGCGCTCGGCGCCGGTTTCCTGCTCGCCTCGCTCACCAGTTCGATCCTCGGCTTCACCCTGGTCCAGGGACTTCTGATCGGCGTCGGGACGTCGGCAATCTTCGGCCCGCTGATCGCCGACATCTCGCATTGGTTCAACCGGCGCCGCGGCGTCGCGGTGACGGTGGCGGCATCGGGCAATTACCTCGCCGGGGCGGTCTGGCCCTTCGTCATGCCGACGATCATGAGGGCGGAAGGCTGGCGCTTCACCTATGCGGCGATCGGCGTCGTCTGCCTGCTCACAATGGTGCCGCTGGTGCTGATGCTGCGGCGCGGCGCTCCGCACGAAGCGATGGCCGGCACTGCCGGCGGCCGTCCGGTGCGGCCGATCTCGCTTTCGCCGTCGGCGCTGCAGCTTCTGCTGGTCGTCGCCGGCTTCGGCTGCTGCATGGCGATGTCGATGCCGCAGGTGCACATCGTCGCCTACTGCATGGACCTCGGTTACGGCATGGCGCATGGCGCCGACATGCTGTCGATCATGCTGGCGGCGGGCGTCGCCAGCCGCATCGGCTCGGGCTTCCTTGCCGATCGCATCGGCGCGGTGAGGACGCTGCTGATCGGCTCGGTGCTGCAATGCCTGTCGCTGCTGTTCTACATCCCCTTCGACGGGCTTGCCTCGCTCTATGTCGTGTCGCTGGTCTTCGGCCTGTCGCAAGGCGGCATCGTGCCCTGCTATGCGATCATCATACGCGACTACATGCCGGCAAGGGAGGCCGGCCAGCGCGTCGGCATCGTCATGATGGCGACCATCTTCGGCATGGCGGTCGGCGGCTGGATGTCGGGCTGGATCTATGACCTCACCGGCTCCTATGCCGCCGCCTTCCTCAACGGCATCGCCTGGAACCTGGTGAATCTGGCGGCCATCCTCCTGCTGATGTGGAAGGCGCGGCGCAGCGCCATGGCGATGGCCTGACGGCGGGCCGCGAGGTCCCGCCTGCTTGACAAGGGCGGCATGCTGCGCGACGCCAGAATGGCGCGGCGAGGGATTGGCATGGCGATACCGACAAAGACCATCGTTTCGCGGCCCAGCCTGGATGATGGCGGGGCATCGAGGGCAGGGCGGTGATCAAGCCGCGCTCGCGCCGCGGCGGCGGCCGCCCGACCATCGCCGACGTGGCGCGCAAGGCCGGCGTCGGCGCGATCACCGTATCGCGGGCGCTGCGCGAACCGGGGCGGGTTTCGGAAGAGCTGCGCCGCCAAATCCAGGCCGCCGTCGACGAGCTCGGCTACGTTCCCGATCCGAACGCAAGGGCGCTGGCCTCGGCCCGCGCCGAGGTGTTCGGCGTACTGGTGCCGTCGCTCACCAACAACGTCTTCGCCGAGGTCGTGCGCGGCATCTATGACAGCCTGTCGGACAGTCCCTTCCGGATCCAGCTCGGCAACACCCATTATTCCGGCCTCGAAGAGGAGCGCCTCCTGCAGGTGTTCGCGCCGCAACGTCCGGCGGCTTTGATCGTGGCCGGCATTGACCAGACGCCAACCTCGCGCCGCCTGCTGGAGACGGCCGGCTGCCCGGTGGTTCAGGTCATGGAGACCGGTCCCGATCCGGTCGACATGCTGGTCGGGTTTTCGCATTTCGACGGCGGCCGGGCGGCGACCGAGCACCTGATCGAGGCGGGCTACCGGCGGGTCGGCTTCATCGGCGCCCGCATGGACCCGCGCTCGCAGCGGCGCCTGGCCGGCTATCGCGCCGCCATGGAAGCGGCGGGCCTGTTCGACCCGCGGCTGGTGACCACCACGCCACTGCTGTCCAGCGTGACGCTCGGTCGAGAGCTTCTTCGCGATGCGTTGGCCAAGATGCCGTCGCTCGACGCGGTTTTCTGCAACAACGACGATATCGCGCTTGGCGTCCTGTTCGAATGCCATCGCGCTGCTATCGAAGTTCCCAAGACCATCGGCATCGTCGGCTTCAACGATCTCGACATGATGCAGGCGGCATTTCCGTCGGTCACCAGCATCCGCACCCATCGCTATGAAATCGGCCGCCAGGCAGTCGCCATGGCGCTGGCGGCGATCGCGGGGGAGAGGCCGCGACAGCGCGTTGTCGACCTCGGTTTCGAGCTGATGAGGCGCGAGAGCACAGCACGTTGAAACACGCAGAAGCGACTGTGCAAATGCCGGTTTACACTGCGTCATGGTAGCGCTACCAGTTGTTTCGCGCGAAAATTCAAAGCAAGACCAGGGTCTGTTTATTATATATAAGCGACAGCTCATGCTTGTTTATTATATATAATATGCTAGCTTTGTTTTCTCCTTGAGGGAGATGGAGGAGGGGCATCGGGTGGCAAGCCGCCACCCTGAAAGGCGTCATGGGCAAGGCTGGAGGGCCTTCCCAGATGTGGATAGGCGCCAGAACCACGCAGCATCAAGCAGAACTGCAACCGGGAGGAATATCAATGATCAAGTCACTTGTTGGTGGCATCGTTGCCGCCACTGCATTCGTCATGCTGAGCTCATCGGCGATCGCCGAGCCGGAAGTCGTCAAGGGGCCGGCAGCCGAGCCGGATTGCTTCGCGCCGTGGGCGGCCGACACCCAGTTCTTCAAATTCCCCAAGAAGGATGGCCCGTACCGCATCGCGCTCGCCAACGGCTATATCGCCAACACCTGGCGCATCCAAATGATCCAGACGGCCAAGGCCTATGCCGCGCAGAAGGACGTCGCGGCAAAGCTGAAGGAATTCAAGGTCGTATCGACCGGCGAGGATGTCCCGGCGCAGATTTCGGCGATCAACAACTTCATCGATTCCGGCTTTGACGCGATCGTCGTCAATGCCCAGAACCCGACAGCCTTCGGGCCGGTGATCAAGCGCGCCAAGGAAGCCGGCGTCGTCCTTGTCGCCTTCGACAACATCCTCGACACCAAGGATGCCATCAACGTCAATGTCGACCAGAAGGGCCTCGGGGAACTGTGGGCCAAGTGGCTGATCAGCCATATACCCGATGGCGGCAAGATCCTGGAAGTACGCGGTGTTGCCGGCACCTCGGTCGATACCGATCGCCACAATGGCATCCATGAGGTCCTGGACGCTTCGGGCAAGAAGTGGGACGTCACCGAAGTCGCCGGCAAATGGGATGATCCGACAGCGCAGAAGGTCACCGCCGACGCCATCGCCACCAACGGTCCGTTCGTCGGCATCACCGGCCAGGGCGGCGACACCGGCATCGTACAGGCGATGATCGATGCAAAGCATGCTTTCGTGCCGTTCGGCGGCGAGACCGAAAATGGCTTCCGCAAGTTCTGCGCGGCGCACGCCGCCGATGGCCTGAAGTGCTCGTCGGCCGGCACCGGCCCCGCCCAGGTGGCGGTCGCCATCAAGACGGCGATCTCCGCGCTCGAGGGCAACGTCGTGCCGCAATCGGTGAAACTGCCGCTGGCGATCGTCGAGGATCCGAATTTCAAGGAAGGCCAGGATTACTTCCCCGATCAGTCCGACAATTTCTTCGTCGGCAATTCCTTCCCGACCTGCGGGATCAATTTCACCGCGCAGGAAATCATGGGCCAGACCAAGGAAAACAAGTAGTCTGACCGGCCGGAGCGGCGGGCATCTCCCGCGGCTCCGGCTGCTTGCCACCTATCGACAGCAAATTGCCTCGGAGGGCTGATGGACGGCGCGGTTCCGCTCTTTAGCATGCAAGGCATATCCAAACGCTATGGCGGCGTGCGGGCCCTGGAAAAGGCGGAGCTGTCCGTCACGGCGGGTAGCATCCATGCCATTCTCGGCGAAAACGGCGCCGGCAAGTCGACATTGATCAAGGTGATGGCCGGCGTCGTGGCGCCCGATGAGGGCCGCATGCTACTCGATGGAAGCGAGGTGAGTTTCGCCTCGCCGGCGGCGGCCAACCGGGCGGGCATCGTCTGCATTTTCCAGGAGCTGTCGCTGATCCCCGAGCTCAGCGTGGCCGACAACATCGTCATTTCCGATCCGCCGAAGCGTTTCGGCCTGATCGACCGAAAGGCGCAGCGCCGTATCGCCGAAGAGGCGCTCGCCCGCGCCGGTGCTTCCGACATCCACCCGCTGGCGCTGGTCAAGGACCTTCCACTTTCAAGAAGGCAGATGGTCGAGATCGCCAAGGCGCTGGCCCGCAAGCCGCGCATCCTGATCCTCGACGAGGCCACCTCGGCGCTGACCGCGACCGACGTCGCCAAGATCTTCGGCGTGCTGAAGCGGCTGCGGGAAGAGGGGCTGGCGCTGCTCTACATCTCGCACCGGATGAACGAGATCGCCGAGCTTGCCGACCAGTGCACCGTCTTCCGCAACGGCCGCAATGTCGCCAGCTACGCTGCCGGCTCGAAGAGCGACAGCGAGGTCGTCGAACTGATGATCGGACGCGAATACAGCCACATATTCCCGCCGAAGCCGGCCCGGCACGGTGCCGCCGTCCCGGTGCTGGAGGCGCGCAACCTGTGCTGGACCGACCGGCTGGACAATGTCTCGCTCACCGTCGGGGCGGGCGAGGTCGTCGGCCTCGGCGGCCTCGACGGCCAGGGCCAGCGGGAGTTGCTGCTTGCCTTCTTCGGCGTGCTGCGCGGCCTTGCCGGCGAGATACTGGTCGATGGCAAGGCGGTTTCCATCGCCAGTCCCTCAGCCGCGCGCGACGGCCGCATCGGCATGGCGCTCATCCCCGAGGACCGCAAGACCGAGGGGCTCATGCTGCCTATGACGGTGCGCGAGAACCTTTCCTTCGCGGCGCTCGACCGGCTGTCGAAGGCCGGCGTCATCGACCGCGCGACCGAGCAGCGGCTGATCGACGACATGGTGGAGCTGCTTGCCATTAAGACCGCCGGCCTCGACATTCCGGTCGGCGCGCTGTCGGGCGGCAACCAGCAGAAGGTCGTCATCGCCAAATGGCTGATGCGGCAGCCGCGCATCGTCTTGCTCAACGACCCGACACGCGGCATCGATGTCGGCACCAAGCAGGAACTCTACCAACTGATGCGCAAGCTCGCCGACGCCGGGGCCGCGATCCTGTTCTATTCGACCGACTATGACGAACTGATCGGCTGCTGCGACCGGGTACTGGTGCTCTATGACGGTGCGGTCAAGCGCGAGCTGGTCGGTGCCGAGATCACCGAGCATGCGCTGATCGCCAGCGCGCTCAATATCCACGGCGAGGGCGCCGGTCCGCTGCAGGGAGAGGGCGCATGAAGAGGATCGTAGCGTGAAGGATTGGCGTTACTGGCTGGCCGAGCAACGCGGAACGTTGCTCGCACTCGGTATCTTCGTCGCCATGTTCGCGATCTACAGCGCGAACCATCCGGCCGGCTTTACCGCCAATGTCGTGCAGACGGCCGCCAACAAAGGCGTGCTGCTTGCCTTCGTCGCCATGGCGCAGACTCTGGTGGTGATCACCGCCGGCATCGACCTTTCGGTCGGCATGATCTTCACGCTGACCAATTGCCTGGCTTCCTGGCTGGTGATCGGCACCGGGCTCGAGACCGCTTTCGGCGTCATCGCCGTGCTCGGCACCGGGCTCGTCTGCGGCGCCATCAACGGCGCCATCGTCATCTATGGACGGCTGCAGCCGATCGTCGCCACCATCGCCACCGGTGCCGTCTATTTCGGCCTCGCGCTGCTGCTGCGGCCGTTTCCCGGCGGTTCGGTCAATGAAGATCTTGCCGACGCCCTCACCGGGCGGCTGTTCGGCCTGGTCCCGGCGAGCCTGGTCGCGCTGGCAGTCGTTGTGCTGATCGTGTGGGTGCCGTTCAGCCGCTCGGAGCTTGGCCGCGCGGCCTACGCCGCCGGCTCCTCGGAGACCGCCGCCTATATGTCGGGCGTGCCGATCCGGCGCGGAAAATTTGTCGCCTACACGCTTGCCGGGCTGCTGGCCGCGATCGGCGGGCTGTTCCTGACCTTCTTCACCTATACGGGCGACGCCGCCTATGCCAGCGGCAACGCCTACACGCTGTTTTCGATCGCCGCCGTAGTGCTCGGCGGCGTCTCGCTGTTCGGCGGCAAGGGCAGCGCGCTCGGCGCGATCTTCGGCGCGCTCGCCTTCCGCACCATCGGCGACCTGCTCTTCGTCTTCGACCTCGACCCGCTCTGGCAGCCGCTGTTCCAGGGCGTTATCCTGCTGATCGCGGTCAGCCTCGGCGCCTTCGCCCTGTTCAGGGTCCGCAACCGGCTGGAGTGGTTCCTGTGAGCGATACGACCCTCATCGGCGGCATTGCCGGGCGCATGCCGAAATTCCTTCGCCGCGCCGATCCGGCCGTCGTCACCGCCTTCGCCTGCATCGTGCTGCTGCTGCTTGTCGGCAGCCTCTATTCGCGCAGCTTCCTGTCGCCGGAATATCTGCTGCAGCAGCTCAAGGTGGCATCGTTCCTCGGCGTCATCGCCACCGGCATGATGCTGGTCATCCTGCTCGGCCAGATCGACCTGTCGGTGCCATGGTCGGTGGCGGTCGGCGCCATGATGGCGTGCGCGGCCGCGGCTTACGGGCCGCTCGGGTCGGTGCTCGCCATCCCGTTCGGCATTGTCTGCGGCATCGCGATCGGCGTCGTCAACGGCATCGGCGTCGCGTATCTGCGTATCCCCTCGATGATCATCACGCTGGCCACCAATGCCGTCGCGCAAGGGCTGATGGTGGTCTACACGGGAGGCTTCTCACCGCAGGATTCGGCAACGCCGGCGATGCGCTATCTGGCGACCGGCTTTGCCATTCCGGCGGTGCCCAACGCCGTCATCATCTGGGCGCTGATCGGCGCGGCCATGGTCTTCCTGCTGACCCGCACCGGCTTCGGCCGCGCCGTCTACGGCATCGGCAACCGGGAGCGCGCCGCCTATCTTTCGGGCATCGACACACGCCGCGTGGTGATGGTCGCCTTCGCGGTTTCGGGCGGGCTCTCGGCCTTTGGCGGCGTGCTTTTGGCCGGTTACGCTTCGAAGGCGGCGCAGTCGATGGGCGATGCCTATCTGTTGCCGTCGATCGCTGCTGTTGTGCTCGGCGGCACCTCGATCCTTGGGGGACGCGGTTCCTATCTGGGCACCGTCGCAGGCGTCATCCTGATCACGCTTCTGCAGTCCATCCTCTCGGTCATGCAGATGCCGGAGGCGGGGCGGCAGATCGTCTACGGCGTGGTCATTGTGGTCATGCTTCTGCTCTACGGCCGGGCGCCGGCGAGCCGCTGACCGTGACCGAAAAAGCTGGACCGCTGCCGAGCGAGGCACGGACGAGCGACGCCCAACCGCCACTGGCCATAGTGGCGATGGGGGTGGCCGGCTGTGGCAAGTCCGCGGTCGGCGAGGCGCTGGCGGCGGCGCTGGGTGCGGCATTCGTCGAGGGCGACAGGCTGCATCCGCCCGAGAACGTGGCGCGCATGGCAAGCGGTGAGCCGCTCACCGACGAATTGCGCGCCGGCTGGCTGGATGCGATCGGGGGGCGCATCGCGGCCGCGATCGCCGACGGGCAGAGCGTGATCGCCGCCTGCTCGGCGCTGAAGCGCGGCTACCGCGCGCGACTGCGCGGCTTTTGCCCGGAGCTGTGCTTCGTCTATCTGGAAATCGATGCTGAAACCGCCAGGCGCCGTGTCGCCAGCCGCAAGGGGCATTTCATGCCGGCGAGCCTTGTCGACAGCCAGTTCGCCACGCTCGAAGCGCCGACGGCGGATGAACCGGCGTTGACCGTGGACGGCACCGGCCCGATCTCCGACATCGTCGCCGGCGTGCTTGACGAATTCAGGACAAAGACCTCATGAGGATATGTCGGCGCCCGCGTCCGTCGTGTCGCCCGACCGCTCGGTGAACCTCTGGGCGCCTGCCCATACCATCATCTGTTCCGGGTACAATTTCATCGCCTCCAGGAGGCGATCGCGCTTGAGCAGGATGTAGCGCGCCTGCATTTCGAGGTTCTTCGCCGCCATGTCCCTTGTCGCGGCGGATGCCGGCCTTGCCGGCGGCGCCAGTTCGGGGCTGATGACCGCGCGGTATTCGCGAAAGGGCACGGTCTCGAAGGTCGACATGGCAAACAGCGCCGTTCCGCCTCGCGCGGCGAAGTTTGCCGGAGCCGAGGCCAGCTGGGTCCAGCCACTTTCCCCGATGCCGACTTCTGTGAAGGTGGTGCCGGCGTGGGTCGTGTTGGTCATCAGGACGATGCCGTTTTCCCTCAGCATGCGTTGCATGCGCACCGTCACCTGGTAGGCATCGCCGCGCTCGAAGACGACCCGGCTTTTGAGGTAGCGGTTCTCCACCGCGATCAGCGGCCGGTTGAGGAAACGCAGGCCGAAAACCGAGTCTGAAAAGCCGTGGAAGTTGACGCTGACCTGGTGCGTTTCGAGGCCGGCGGCATGCAGGGCCCGCTTGCCGATGATGGTCTGGGCGGTGAACTGATCGCACCAGATGATGGCGCCGCGGCCGCGCCGCAGCGCATCGCGCAGGCCCTCAAGCCCTTCCAGCCGGATTTCCGGCGACCAGCCGTGGCCGGTGAGGTGCGCGGCAAGCAGCAATTGCCGGCGATGAACAGCGGCGAGCAATTGCCTGAACAGCGCTTGCGCATCGACGTGGTCGCCAAGGACGGTGCGGACCGCTGCGGCGTAGCGTGGAAAATCCTTGCGGAGATGGCGCTTCAGCCGAAGCTTCGAACTCCAGGCGCAGATCGGCGCCCACCAGACGACCGGCAGTGTCGCGGCGACGACGAGAAGGAAAGAAAAGAGCAGGCTTTCGCGAAGATCGCGGTTCGAGAAGCGGCGCAGCCGGCCGGGTCCGACCAGCCTGCGGCTGAAGAAGCGCACCGCTTCGCCACGCTCCGGCACCGGCACGTCGGCGATGATCTCGGTGTGATGGACGGGGGACGATCTCCTGCGGTCGGCCCTGCGGGATTTTCCGAACCACGGCAGCCTCATCGGATCGGTGTCCCGCCTGTTCCTGGTTGCGTCCGAAAGGCCGCTCTACTGCGTCCATGGCCGCTGCGCAATCGGGCACGAGCATTCGAGCGCCCAGGGGACGGGCGCAGGCCTTGATGCGGAGCTTCAGGTCCGGGCTAATAATTTGTTTCCAGGCAATTCCGGACGGAAGGCTACGGCGAAGTCGCCGAGCCTAACCGTTACACGCTTTTCCTGGAATTGCTCTAGATCTGCGACGTCAGCTCGACGGGGAAATCGTCATTGTCGGCGTCGCGCATGGCGGCGAGGCTGCGGTTGTCGAGCACTTCGGCGATCGCCTGGCGCACTTCCAGCATCATGTGCCGGACCTGGCAGGTCGCCTCGTCGCAGTCCTCGCAGCGCTGGTACTGCGTGCGGCTGGCGCAGGGGATCGGCGCCAGCGGCCCGTCGAGGACGCGCACGACATGGCCGATCTTAATCTCGGAGGCCGGGCGGGCAAGGCGATAGCCGCCTTCCTTGCCCTTGCGGCTCTGGACGAAGCCGGCATTGCGCAACTCGCCCAGAATGGCGTCGAGGAATTTCTTCGGAATGTTGTTGGCGACGGCGATGTCGTTGACGAATGCAAGCTGGCCGGCCGGCAGGCCGGAAAGATGCACGAGGGCCTTGAGGCCGTATTTGCCTTTTTTGGTAAGCATGCCCGATTCAGTTCACGAAAAACCCCAATCGCCTGCATCTGGCGGTTGTTTGTGTGCAAATCATGACGTCTCGGATCGCGTATTGCCGTTTCGCGCAAAACAAGCCGCCCGACGGCACGTTAGGCACAAACGCGTTGATTCTTTGTAACGTTTCTCACAGATGAGGTCGGGATTTTGCCAGGCATCGGCCTGCTGGCGCATGAAATAGGAAAGCCGGCGAAGCCGGCTTTCCTGTTCAGGTCGACGCCGAGGCGTTGGAGCCGTCAGCGGCTGCCATAGGCCTGCTCGAGCAGGCCGCCGGCGGCGAAATGCTCGGCCTGCACCTTGGACCAGCCGCCGAAGGCGTCGTCCACCGTCAGCAGGCGGACATCGGGGAACTGGTCCTTGTACTTCGCCGCGACCGCCGCATCGCGGACGCGGTTGCCGTTGCGGGCAAGGATGTCCTGGCCTTCGGGCGTATAGAGGAAGTCGAGGTATGTCTTGGCGAGATCGCGCGTGCCATGCTCGTCGGCAACCTTGCCGACGATGGCGACGGGGAATTCCGCCAGCAGGCTGACCGAGGGCGTGACCTGCTCGAACTTGTCGTTGCCATACTCCTTGCGGATGCCGCGCGTCTCCGATTCGAAGGTGATCAGCACGTCGCCGATCTCGCGCTGCACGAAGGTCGTTGTGGCGGCACGGCCGCCGGTGTCGAAGACCGGCACGTTGTTGAACAGCTTGGTGATGAACTCCTTCACCTTGGCGTCGTCGCCCTTGAAGGCCTCCTTGGCGTAAGCGGTGGCGGCGAGATAGGTGTAGCGCGCGTTGCCCGATGTCTTCGGGTTGGGGAAGATCACCTGCACGTCGTCGCGCACCAGATCGTTCCAGTCCTTGATGTGCTTGGGGTTGCCGGCGCGCACCAGGAAGGACGGCAGCGAATAGAAGGGCGAGGCGTTGTCTGGGAAATCCTTCTGCCAGTCGGCGGAGACGAGCCCCTTCTTGACCAGGAAATCGACATCGATGACCTGGTTCAAGGTGACGACATCGGCGCCGAGCCCTTCGGCGATGGCGCGCGCCTGAGCGGAGGACCCGGCATGCGACTGGTCGATCGTCACGCCCGGATGTTCGGCGACGAAGGCCTTGTTGACTTCGGCGAACAGCTCGCGGCCGACGTCGTAGGACGCGTTCAGCAACCTGTCGGCCGACCAGGCCCCGGAGGATGCGAGGAAGAGGGTGGCCAGTGCCGCCGCGCCAAGCAAAAATCGCTTCATGAAAACCGGCTCCTTGAGAGTTGCAACAAGGGCGCAGGATAATAGCACAAGGCCGGCCAGCGCCAGACATGCGAGCCGGCGCTATCGTGTCGTCGTCGGAAAAGATTCCGCCGAAACAAATGCTTGTTAGGATTTTCTTTCAGGCTGATTCAGCTGGCTTTTCCGGGCTCGGACGCCGGGAAAAGTTTCCAGCGCCGCGGCCTGAACGCCACCCGGCTCTTCTGCGCCGCCGGATGATCGACGGGCAGCTCGACCTCGACCCGCTGGCGCTCGCCGCCGATCTCGAGCTCCACCCGCCTGGTGCCGGCGACGCGGCGGCTCGCGGCGACAGTGCCGGCGATGCAGCCGCTGCAGCCGTCGAGCAGTTCGACGTCATGCGGGCGGAAATACAGCAGCGCGTCGCCAGAGGCCGCATGCGGGGCGGACAGGCCGATCGACCGGTCGGCGATCCAGACCTCGCCGCTCTCGACCTTGACCGGCAGGCAGCTCGATTCGCCGATGAAGCTATAGACGAAGGGCGAGTTCGGGGTGTCGTAGATCTCATCGGCGGAACCGACCTGCTCGATGCGGCCCTGGCTCATCACCACGACGCGGTCGGCGAGCTCCAGCGCCTCTTCCTGGTCGTGGGTGACGAAGACCGTGGTGTGGCCGGTGCGGTCGTGGATCTCGCGCAACCAGCGGCGAAGCTCACGGCGCACCTGGGCGTCGAGCGCGCCGAACGGCTCGTCGAGCAACAGCACCTTGGGTTCGATCGCCATGGCGCGGGCAAGCGCGACGCGCTGGCGCTGGCCGCCCGAGAGCTGCGCCGGGTAGCGCTTCTCCAGGCCCGAGAGCTGGACGAGGTCGAGAAGCTCCGAGGCGCGGCGACGGATCTCCTGCGCCGGCGGGCGTGCCGCGCCGTGCCGGACCTTGAGGCCGAAGCCGATATTGTCGGCGACGGTCATGTGGCGGAACAGCGCGTAGTGCTGGAAGACAAAGCCGACATTGCGATCCTGTATCGACTTCTGCGAGGCGTCCTCGTCGCCGAAGAAGATTGTGCCCTTGGTCGGCCGCTCCAGCCCGGCGATCAGGCGCAGAAGCGTCGTCTTGCCGGAGCCGGACGGGCCCAGCAGCGCGATCAGCTCGCCCGACTTGATGTCGAGCGAGACGTCGTGGAGGGCAGGAAACCGCTCAAACTCCTTGCGCACGTTGGCAACGCGAACTTCCATAAACCGTCCCTTTGTCGGTGCCTGCCGTTATCCCAAAACCGGTTCGCGCTTTTGGGCGATATGCATTCAGTGTCCGCGCGTGGCGGCGATCTCGGCGCCGTAGCGCATCTCGAGAAGTGTTTTCAAGACCAACGTCACCAGCGCCAGGCCGGCAAGCAGCGAAGCGACGGCGAAGGCGCCGACGGCATTGTACTCGTTGTAGAGGATTTCGACATGCAGCGGCATGGTGTTGGTGAGGCCGCGTATGTGCCCCGACACCACCGACACCGCGCCGAACTCGCCCATGGCGCGGGCGTTGCAGAGCAGGACGCCGTAGAGCAGGCCCCATTTGATGTTGGGCAGCGTCACGTACCAGAAGGTCTGCCAGCCATTGGCGCCGAGCGAAAGTGCGGCCTCCTCGTCGCCATTGCCCTGTTCCTGCATCAGCGGGATCAGTTCGCGGGCAACGAAGGGGAAGGTGACGAAGACGGTGGCGAGCACGATGCCCGGCACGGCGAACAGGATGACGACGCCATGCGCCTTCAACCAGGCGCCGAGCACGCCCTGGGCGCCGAACAGCAGCACGTAGACCAGGCCGGAAATCACCGGCGAGACCGAGAACGGCAGGTCGATGAGGGTGGTCAGGAAGGCCTTGCCCTTGAACTCGAACTTGGCGATCGCCCAGGCGGCGGAAATGCCGAAGACGAGGTTGAGCGGCACCGAGATCGCCGCCACCAGCAGCGTCAGCCGGATGGCCGAGCGCGTGTCGGAACTGGCCAGCGCCTCCGAATAGGCACCGATGCCCTTTGCCAGCGCTTCGTGGAAGACGACGATCAGCGGCATGAGCAGGAAGATGGCGAGGAAGGCGAAGGCCACGGCCATCGCCACGATGCGCACCGGCCGGCTTTCGGTGACCGCCGCCGACTGGCTTTCGTGGTGAGGTTCGTAGGATTTGATTTCGGGGTCAGCCATAGCGTTTGCGGCTCCATGACTGTGCCAGGTTGACGACCAGCAGCATCAGGAACGACAGCGCCAGCATGATGGCTGCGATCGCGGTGGCGGCCGGATAGTTGTACTCCTCCAGCCTGATCACGATCAGCAGCGGCGCGATCTCCGACTTGAACGGCAGGTTGCCGGCGATGAAGATGACCGAGCCGTATTCGCCGACGCCGCGCGCGAAGGCGAGCGAGAAGCCGGTGATGATCGCCGGCGCCAGGCCCGGGAACAGGATGCGGGTGATGATCTGGAAACGGTTGGCGCCGAGCGTGGCGGCCGCTTCCTCGACCTCCTTGTCGAGCTCTTCCATGATCGGCTGCACGGTGCGCACGACGAAGGGCAGGCCGATGAACACCAGCGCGATGACGATGCCGAGCGGCGTATAGGCGACCTTGATGCCGAGCGGCATCAGCAATTTGCCGATCCAGCCGTTCGGCGCGTAGAGCGTGGTGAGCGCGATGCCGGCGACGGCGGTCGGCAGCGCGAAGGGCAGATCGACCATGGCATCGACGATGCGACGGCCGGGAAAGCGGTAGCGCACCAGCACCCAGGCGACGATGGTGCCGAAGACGACGTTGACGCCGGCGGCGATGAAGGCGGTGCCGAAGCTGATTTCAAGCGCGTTGATGGTGCGGCGGTCGGCAGCGATCGCCCAGAAATCGGTCCAGCCGAGTGCCGCCGAGCGCCAGACCAGCCCGGAGAGCGGGATGAGGATGATGAGCGTGAGGTAGGCAAGCGAGAAGCCGAGCGTCAGTCCGAAACCCGGAATGACACTCGGCTGCTTGAATCGCCACCCCGCCGGCGCGGGTGCTGTGGTCATGGAATTCTGGTTCGTCCCTTCTTATTCAGACCAGACTGCCGTCGGTGAATGTCTCGGCCGCGAGGCCGTCGCGCCTCACTGGGCCGGCTTGTAGATCTGGTCGAATATACCACCATCGCCGAAATGATAAGGTTGCGCCTTCTTCCAGCCGCCGAAAAGCGGATCGTCGATGGTGATCAGCTTGATCTCGGGCAGTTTGGCGAGGTCCTCGGCGGGCACCAGATCGGGCTTTGCCGGACGATAGTGGTTCTTGGCGATCAGCGTCTGGCCCTCCTTGGAGTAGAGGTAGCCGAGATAGGCCTCGGCGACCTTGCGCGTGCCCTTGGCGTCGACATTGGCGTCGACCACCGCGACAGGCGGTTCGGCCAGGATCGAGGTCGGCGGATAGACGATGTCGAAATTGTCGGCGCCGAATTCGTCGAGCGCGAGATAGGCCTCGTTTTCCCAGGCCAGCAGCACGTCGCCCAGGCCCTTTTGCGCGAAGGTCACGGTCGAGCCACGCGCGCCGGTGTCGAGGACCGGCACCTGGGAGTAGAGCTTGGCGATGAATTCCTTGGTCTTGGCCTCGTCGCCGCCGTCATTGGCGTTGGCATAGGCCCAGGCGGCGAGATAGTTCCAGCGCGCGCCGCCGGAGGTCTTCGGGTTGGGCGTGATCACCTGGACGCCGTCCTTGATCAGGTCGTTCCAGTCATGGATGCCCTTCGGGTTGCCCTTGCGGACCAGGAAGATGATGGTCGAGGTGTAAGGGGCCGAATTGTTCTCGAACTTCTTGCGCCAGTCCGGATTGATCTTCTTCGCCTTCGAGACGATGGCGTTGATGTCGCCTTCGAGCGCCAGCGTCACGACATCGGCGTCGAGGCCGTCGATCACGGCGCGAGCCTGCGCGCCCGATCCGCCATGCGACTGCTGGATGGTCACGGTCTCGCCGGTCTCGGCCTTCCAGTGCGCGGCGAAGGCCTCGTCATAGGCCTTGTAGAGTTCACGCGTCGGATCGTAGGACACGTTGAGAAGGGTCGTATCGGCGAACGCCAAACCGAGCGTGCCGAACTGGACAGATGAGGCGACCAGCGCGCCAAGCAGTTTCTTGAAATGAGGTTTGGTCATTTCCGCCTCCGTTGATGACGGCCGAACTCTAGCGAATTGATAGAATTTAGATGCATTCAATGTTGCCTTTTTTGGCCTATCGGAGAAATTTTTCGCCGATCGCCTGCCCCTCAGGGAAATGGTTTCCTCATATTAAATAGACCGCCTCCTCGCCGGCCCGACGCTATCTAGAAGCGGGGCGCGTCCAGGCAAGGCTGCGCGGCGACAGGTCGGCCTTCGCGGCCGGACCTCTAAGGCGCGGTGACGGGAAAGTCGAAGCGTTGCTTCGGGAACGGCTCGTCCGTCAGCGTGAAGTGCCACCATTCGCGAGTGTAGTTGCGGAAACCGGCGACGCGCATGGCCTCGACCAGTCGCTTGCGGTTTGCCGCCGCGTTGCCGGGGAGCGGATGGTGGTCGGTTTCGCTGGCCTGGTCGAAACAATCGAAGCCGGTGCCGAAATCGAGCGTTTCGGCATCGGGCGCGCCGCAGGCAGGGTGAGGTGCGGCCGCGCCAGCAACGGGCGCAATGGCGAGATCCACGGTCGAGCCGCGCGAATGGTTGGAGAGCTCGCCGATATACCCCTTGGCGATGAGGTCGCCGCGTTTTACGGAGGGGTACCATTGCGGGTCCGGAGGTCCGCCCGATCGCGTCCACTCGACCATGTCGGCGACGGCCCTCGCCGGGCGATAGCAGTCGAAGACGACCAGAGTCTGGCCCTTTTGTGCGATCGCTTTCTGGACGCTTGAAAGCGCCTTTGCCGCCTGCCTAGTCAGGATGCAGACCGGCGCCTCATAGCCGTCGACCTGGCGGCGCAGGAAGTTTTTGTTCCCGGCATAGCGGATGTCCTGGCGAATGGTCGCATCGACATCGGCGAGCCTGACGAAGCCGAAGGGCGGGGCATCTGCGTAAGCCGAGAGAGGGCTCGCGATTGCTAGCGCAAGCGCTGCGAAGAATGCTCCCCACAGAGGTCGGCGCGAGGCCCCCCTCTCTGCCCTGCCGGCCATCTCCCCCTCAAGGGGGGAGATTGGCATTTTCGGCGCGGCTCCCGCCTTTCTAAGGTCGAAAATTGGCGAAGGTGACGAAGCGAATAATCTCCCCCCTTGAGGAAGAGATGGCCGGCAGGCCAGAGAGGGGGGCCTCGCGCCAGACATCAGGCCAAGAAGCGCAATCCGCTGAATCGGTTGCGGCATCCTATTCAACGAAAACCTTCACGCTTGCCGCGCGGCCGGCGGCGTCGATCACGGTGAGCGTCGAATAGCCGGCGCCGTCGGGCAGCCAGGTGGCGGTGCGGCGCCGGTCGATGCCGGACAACGGCTTGCCGTTGGCCAGCCAGCGGAAGGGCGCGCGGCCGCCCTGCAGCTTCAGCACCAGCGGCGAGGCGTCGGCCGAATTGGCGGCGAGGTCGACGCGCGCGCCGTCGGGCGGAAAGACGATCGTCGGCGCGGGCTCGGCCGGCGTTGCCTGCACCAGCCCGTCCGATCCGGCGCCGAAGCGCGCCAGCGTCACCGGCAACTCGTCGCGTTTCGGGCGGCGGACGCCGGCCGGCTGGCCGGGAAGCGGAACGGTGGCGAGGCCGGAGCGGACGAAGCCCTCGAACAGGATCGGCGCGGCCGAGACGTATCCGGACAGACCAGGCACGGCGCCGGCATCGGCGCGGCCGACCCAGACGCCCAGCACATAGCGGCCGTCGAAACCGACCGACCAGGCGTCGCGGTAGCCATAGGAGGTGCCGGTCTTGTAGGCGATGCCGCGCTGCAAAGCGCCCTCCGGCGGCTTCACGCCCGACAATATGTCGGTGATCTGCCAGTTGGCCTGGTCGTCGAGGATGGTTGCGGTGGTGCGTTCGGCGTTGGCCGGCTCGGTGCCGTCATGCAGCGTGTGCGCCTTGCCGCCATTGGCGAGGCCCGTATAGAGTTGGACGAGATCGCGCAAGGTCACACCGACGCCGCCGAGGCCGATCGCCAGGCCCGGCGCCTCGTTGACCGGCAGCACCGGGTTGACGCCGGCCTGGCGGAAGCGCGCCGTCAGCCTGGCCGGTCCGACCGCGTCGAGCACCCGGATCGCCGGCACGTTGAGCGAGAGCTGCAGCGCCTGCCTGATGCTGACGTCGCCCTGATAGCCCATGTCGAAATTCTTCGGCCGGTAGCCGGCGAAATCCGCCGGGCTGTCCTCGATGATGGTCTCCTGTGCGACCAGGCCCTGCTCGAAGGCGAGCCCGTAGATGAACGGTTTCAGCGTCGACCCCGGCGAGCGGACGATCCTGGTCATGTCGATCCAGCCGGAGCGGCTGGCGTCGAAGAAATCGGCCGAGCCGACCTCGCCGAGGATGTCGCCGGTGCGGGCATCGCCCAGCACCATGGCGACGGACAGTCTTGGGCCGAGCCGGGCGGCGGCTTCCTTCGCCACCTGTTCCAGTCCTTGCTGGACGCTCCTGCGGATGGTGAGTTGCAGCGGCTTGCCGGGCACGGCCTTGGGAAGCATGGCATAGGCGGCATGGGCGGCGAGTGCCGGCAGCTTGCGGCGCAGGCCGGAGACATCGTCCAGCGCAGCGCGCGCGGCTTCCCGGTCGCCGAGCAGGCCGGCGGAAACCATGCGCGTCAGCACGCGGTCGCGCGCGGCATGCGCGATGTCGAGGTTGCGGTCGGGCCGCCGCCTCTCCGGCAGTTGCGGCAGGGCGACGAGCAAAGCGGCTTCCGAGACCGTCAGCCGCTTCGGCTCCTTGCCGAAATAGGCGAGAGAGGCGGCGCGAACGCCTTCGAGATTGCCACCATAGGGGGCCAGCGTCAGATAGCGTTCGAGGATCTCGCGTTTGGAAAGTCGCCGCTCGATCTGGATGGCGCGCAGCATCTGCTTGATCTTGGAGCCGAGGCTGCGGCTGTCGCGCGGCTCGATCAGCCGGGCGAGCTGCATCGACAGGGTCGAGCCGCCGGAGACGATGTGGCCGTTGCTGACGAACTGGCCGGCGGCCCGGCATAGGGCCAGCACATCGACACCGTCATGGTCCCAGAAGCGCTTGTCCTCATAGGCGACCAGCATGTCGACGAACTGCTTGTCGACCTGGTCGAGACGGGTTTCGAGACGCCAGTAGCCGTCGGGCGTGGCGAAGGCGCGCAGCAACTGGCCGTCGCGGTCCTGCACCTCGGTGGAGACCGCCAGTTTTTCTGGCAGCGGCGGCGGATAGGCGCGGTCGAGCTGCCAGAGGGTGGCTGTGGAAATGGCGAGGAGCCCGGCGCCAGCGGCAGCGGCGATGCCGGCTCGGCGCAGGAATTTATTTGAGAGCATGGCGCCGCCCCTCATTGCCCTGCCGGGCATTTCTCCCCGTATAGAGACGGGGAGAAAGGAGCCTGCGCAGAGGCTTTCGCCAATTTCCAACGCTGCAGAACGGGCGCCGACGATTGCGACAGTTCCCTTCTCCCCGTCACTATACGGGGAAAAGGTGCCGGCAGGCGGATGAGGGGCAGCGCCGTCGTCCTGTTCATGTTCGTCTGTAGCACCTTACGGCGCCTTGACCTCCATCATGCCAGTGGCGGTGCGGGCCGAATATTGCGGCCGGTACATATCCTCCACCGTTGCCGCCGGATGGGCATAGGTGCCGGGCGTTACCGCGCGCACGACGTAGGCCAGCGTGATGTTGCGGTCGCCGTCGCCATCGTTCGGGTTGAAGGCCGCGACGAAGCGGTCGTCGCGGAACTCTAGATGAGCGGCGTCGGTCTGCGCCAGCCAGGAGAAGTTCGACAGCTGGGCGCTGGACACCAGGCCAGGATTGTCGATCTCGAAGCCGGCCGGCAGCAGGTCGGTGATCAGCAGCCGCGAGGGCCAGCTGTTCTGCTCGTAGACCTTGAGCACGACGACATAGCGTTCGTTCTGCTTGACCTCGGTGACGTTGGCCTCGGTGCCATCGAGCCTGTAGTAGGTGCGGTCGATGGTGAAGCCGTCGCCGTCGGCCGGCAGCGTCTCGACCGGCGAGGCCACCGTGGTGACCACCGCCTGCAGCGGCGTCTTGCCGGTGTTGGCGATGGTGAGCGGGCTGTCGGCGATGTCGCTGCCGCTGAAGCGGTCGGAATAGCCACCGGCATGCGGCGCGCCGTTGACGGAGAGCGTGATGGAATCATTGCCCTCCTTCAGCGCCCGCGCCGCCAGGAGCATCCAGGACTCGTCCTGCGTGCTCGTCCAGCGGGCATCGGCGCGCGCCCTGGCCACCAGCTTGATCAGCGCCGGCACGATGGTTGGCACCGGCTTCGATTCGGCGGCCAGCGCCAGGATCGCCGCACCGTCGCGGAGCGGCGAGCCATAGTCGGAGCGGTAGTAGTCGTACTCGGTGCTCGCCTGAGCCAGACGCAGCGCGGTCTGGAAGGTAGCTTCCGAGCGCTGCGCGTCGCCATAGAGCGCAAGGCTCGCCGCAAGCTGCGCGACGGCCATCGGGCTGGTGAAGGCTTCGAGCTGGGTGTCGGCGTAATATCGCAGATCGCCGATCGAAGCCTTCTTGTTGCGGGCAAGCACATAGAGCGCGTAGGCGATCTCGCTGCCGCGGTCCTGGACGTCCTGGTCATAGCCGAGCGAGTTCTGCAGGTTGCTCAGCGCCTGGTTCATCGCCAGCGCCGGCACGTCGTATTTCTGCTCGCGCGCCCGGGTCAGGAAGTCGCTGACATAGGCGTCGAGCCAGAGATCGCCGGAGCCGGGACCCCACAGGCCGAAGCTGCCGGCCGAGGCCTGGTAGCTTAGCACCTTGTAGATGGCATCCTGGATGCGGCCATGCAGGTCCGGATCGCTGGCCATGCCGATGCCCGAAGCCAACTCATTGACATAGAGCAGCGGCAGGGCGCGGCTGGTCGTCTGCTCGGCGCAGCCATAGGGGTAGCGGTCGAGCGTCATAAGCAGCGACGGCACGTCGAAGGCGGCCGCCTGCGAAACGCCGACGCTGACCGAAGCGCCGTCGAGCAAGCTTGCCGCCAGCAGTTCCTTGTCGACGCGCAAGGCGCCGACATTGGGCTTGAGGTCGACCACCAGCCGGGTGGTGACCGGCAATTGCGCCGGCCGCACCGGCACATAGAGCGTCTGCTCGACCTCGGTGCCGTCGGCATGAGCGAGCTTGACGGTGATCGAGGCGTTGCCGGCGGTTTTGGCAACCAGCGGCACGGTCAGCGTCTGGCGCTTGCCCAGGGCAAGCGTCAGTTTCTCCGGCAGCGGCTTGTCGCCGGTCGACAGGTCGCCTGTCGTGTCGATCGACAGCGCGTAGTCGCCGGCCGGGCCGTCGGTATCGGCGACGTCAAGGCGCATGACAGCGTTGTCGCCGGGCGCCAGGAAGCGCGGCAGGCCGGCGGTGATGACCACTGGATCGCGCACGATAACATCGGCCTGAGCGTGGCCGACCGCTTCCCTGGTCCAGGCAACAGTCATGACGCGCACGGTGCCGTTGAACTGCGGGATGTCGAAATCGATCCTGGCCTTGCCGTCGGCGTCGAGCTGGACGGGACCGGAGAAGAAGGCGACCAGCTTTTCGGTCGGCGGGCTGCCCTGCGCCTGCAAGGCGGCGCCGTCGCCGCCGGTGCGCAGCTTGCCGGTGGTGCCGAGCGAGCCGTCGATCAGGCGGCCGTAGAGGTCGCGGATCTCAAGCCCCAGCATGCGCTGGCCGAAGAACCAGTTTTCCGGATCGGGCGCCTTGTAGTTGGTCAGGTTGAGGATGCCGACATCGACGGCGGCAACCATCACATAGGCATTGCTGCCAGGCTGGACGCCCGCCACCGCGACCGGGATCGACAGTTGCTGGCGCGGCATTGCCTTCTCGGGCGGCGTCAAGGTGACGGCGAGCTTCTTCGAGCCCGGGTCGACCGTCAGCCATTTCACGCCGATGGCGCGGGCCGGCATGCGCGTCTCCTGCGCGTCGCCCGGCCGGAACAGCGTCGCCGTGACATAGGCGCCGGCGCCCCAGTCGTCGCCGACCGGGATGTCGACGGTGCCGCCGCCGGCCGGCACGCTTGCGGTGACGGTCTTCAGCAATTTGTCGGCGCCGATGGTGACCAGCAATTCGCCGGCAAAATGCGGCGAGACCTTGAGCTTGGCCACTTCGCCGGCGGCGTAGGTGTCCTTGTCGAGGGCGACCTCGAGGCCGTCGGGCGTTTCGGTGGTGGTGGAACTGACATACCAGCCGCCATCGAATTCGTAGCTGGTCGCGGGACCCTCGGGATCAGCCGTCTCGACCTCGAGCCGGTAGCGGCCCCAGTCGACCGGCAGCGACACGGTCGCCTCGCCATCGGCGGCAAGATCGACCTGACCGTTGGCCACCGATTTGGTGAAGGTGACCGGCTCGTAATTCCATGAGTTGTTTGAGCGGTACCACTGGTAATTGCGCTCGACCTTTACAAGCGACCACAGCGCGCCCTTCAGCGCCTCGCGCTTGCCGTCGGGGTCGACGGCGATCAGGCTGAACTTCGCCGTGCCGCCCTGCGGCACCTCGTCGTTCTCGAAATCCGGACGGATGCCGATCATGTGGCCCTGCGGGCGGATGCCGATGTTGAGCGAGCGCTCGACGGCGCGGCCGCCGGTTTCACGCATGCGGACGGTGACCTTGGCGTCGACCAGCTTGGTGGTCGAGGGCAGCTGGTCGACGGCGACCGGGAAGGTCGCCTTGCCATCGTCGCCGACCACGGGCAGGCCGGCGAGCGGCGTCACCGAAGGTTCGGCCGACTGCTCGTCGGCGAGGCCGAAGGAATAGCCCTTGAAGCGGTCCCAGTCGCGGGCGGTCGACAGCGTCAATTCGCCTTCGAGCGCCAGTCCGGCGGCCGGCGCGCCATAAAGGAAGCGGCCGTCGACGGTGACGTTGGCGGTTTCGCCCTGCGCGATCTCCTTCTTGTCGGCGGAGAGGTCGAACTCGATGCGATCCGGCACGAAGTCTTCGACCAGGAACATCTGGCTGGCGACGGCCGCCTGCTTGGGATCGGTATGGATCGACACCGTCCAGGTGCCGCGCATGGCGTTGGGCTCGAGCGGCAGGTCGACGGCATGGCCGCCGGCGGAGGCGCCGTCGCTGACGATGCGGCGGTCCTCGACGCCGTCGGGGCGGGTGAAGATGAAGGTCAGCGGCAGGTTCTCGACCGCCTTGGCGGCGCCGTCGCGGGCAAGGGCCGCGACATGCACGTCCTCGCCGACGCGGTAGATGCCGCGCTCGGTCCAGGCATAGACGTCGAGCGCGCCGGGCGACGGACGTCCGGTGACGCCACGGTCGGACAGGTCGAAGCCGGCCCGGCCCATGTCGAGGAAGACGAAGTCGTTGTCGCCCTGCTTGGCCATCAGCACGGCCGGCACCATGCCGCCTTCACCGCGCGTGAGGCCGGGATTGAAGACGGCGCGGCCCTCGGCGTCGGTGGTGGCGGTGCCGAGGATCTCGTTGTTGCGCGCGAGCAGCGTCAGTTCGGCGCCGGCGATCGGCTTGGCGCTTCCAAGCGAACGGGCAAAGACGTTCAGCCCGTCCTGGCCGGTATAGGTGGAGAGCCCAATGTCGGAGACGACGAACCACTGCGTCGCACGCGAATCATACTCATCGCTGTGGTCGTCGACAGCCTGGGCGGTCAGCACATAGACGCCGGGCTTGCGCTGCGGCAGCGCCTCGTCGACCGGGAAGGAGGTGGTGACCTCCTTGTTGAGGTCGTTGGCGATGTCGAGCTGGCCTTCCCAGACCGGCGAACCCATCTGGTCGGAAATGTTGGAAAGATCGTAGCCGTCGAGCTGCTTCAGGAACTGGTAGCCGGACAGAAGCTGCGCCAGCGAACGGTCGCCGATGCGGTAAAGCTTCATCTTGGCGGCGTTCATGTTGACGGTGACGACCGGTATGCCGCGGCGCGCGCCCGCCGGCAGCACGAAGCTGTCGCCGGTGAAGCGGGCGGAAGGCGCGCGATCCTGGACATAGATCGACAGCACCACAGGCGCGCTGGTCACCTCGCCGATAGCGGCCGGCAGGCCGGCGCGGAAGGTCACCTCATAGTGCTGGCCATGCTCCAGCCCTTCGACGCAGATCTGCTTGTCCTTGGCTTCGACGCCCTTGGGGGCGGCGTTGTCGACGGTGACGAACTGCGAATAGTCGACCCCGGTCTTGACCAGATCCTCGGAGAATTGCGCGCAGATGCGCGGCGCGCTGGTGTCGGCATCGACGGTGTGATCGATGACGCGGAAGCCCTTGCGGGCCTTGAGGTCGGCATAATCGGCCTGCACCGACGGTGAGCTGACCAGCGCGAGGCTTGCTTCATAAGCCTGCAGCGACGGCCGGTAGAGATCGCGGCGGTCGAGACCGGCGCCGAGCAGCGCGAGCGCTTCGGCGCGCGTCTTGGTGGTGCGCAGCAGCTTGTAGGCGTTGAAGGCGGCGGACGTGCCGTTTGTCGGCAAGGTCGACGATTCGGAGGTGTTGGAGGCCGGCTGCACGGCAAGCGTCTCGCGCGCCAGCTCGAGCCACAGATGGCCGTCATCGGGCAGCACCGTAGCCGCGGCCTCGTATTTCTGCATGGCCAGGCGATGGTCGCCGGTAAGCTGCGCCTGCTCGGCCGCGGCCTGCAGCGCCGCCAGCCCTTCGGTCGGCTTGTCATAGGCCGGATCGGTCAGCTTGTTGCGGTACTGCTGCGCCTGGTCGGCCATCCAGCTGGGGAAAAAGGCCAGTTCCGGCGGTGCGCCGATATCGGGATCGCCATCGACATTGGCGACCTTGCCGGCAATGGCGCCGTTGAAGGGTTTAAGCTGGTTATAGTCGGATTTGAGAAAGCACCATTTGGCCTTGGTGTTGTAGGTGAAGGCGCGGCAGGCGGGGTCGCCGAGACATGTCGTCTTGCATTGGTCGAGGCTGACATTCTGGTCGGACCTGAGGTCGAACCCGAAATAGTCGGAATTGTCCGTCGTCACGATCCGCCGGGCTTCCGCCGCTTGCGCGACGCCGCTGAAGGCGAAAAAGAGAAGGACCAGGAACGAGATACCACGAGCCGCGCGCATTGCCACATCACCCTCCAGACATCGCCAGCGTTCCGGCATGATCAAGCTTCAGTCGAGCTTGTCAACGCCGGAGCTCGGCAGGTTTGCACCCGCCAACGGTTTCCATGCCGGCCAAAGGCCGGTATTTCGACAGAACCTCCATAGGACAAGGGATCACGCAATCTTGCGAAGACGCAAAAGGTGTGAATTCCAAGCCCTGTCTATTTCAGACAATTGGATTGTGGCCCCTTTACGAGCGTTTCAGAACTTCATTCCAATTTTAGTTTTGTCGACTAGGTTGTCTTAATGCCGGCGCATGAAAAGCAGATGTCAGGGGGGATCGCGCCAGGGCGCGGGCTTCCGCGCGCCCTGCTTCTGGCCGCGCTTTGCTCTGCTGTTTTCATTGTCGAATCGCGGCCGGCGACGGCCTTCGAGTTCTTCGGCATCAAGCTCTGGGGCTCTGCCAGCGACGAAGACGCCGATATTGTCGATCCGCTGCGCTATTCCGTGACCATCGAGGCGCCCGATGCGGACAAGGACTTGGTCAAGAATCTGGAAAATGCCTCGACGCTGAAGGCGGACGAGGAGCGCCCGGTCTCCGGCTCGCTCGGCCTGCTGGCCGAGGCGCGGGCTGACCGCGAGGGGCTGGTCGCCGCCCTCTATGCCGACGCCCGCTACGAAGGCGTCGTCACCATAACCATCGAAGGCAAGCCGCTCGACGACCTGCCGCCCGACGCCGAGTTCAAGGGGCCGCAACCGATCCCGGTGGCCATTTCCATCGTCGCCGGGCCGAAATTCACGCTCGGCAACATCAGGCTCGAAGGTGACGCCGCGGGGCTCGCCAGCGCCGATTTCGGCCTGATCGCCGGCGGCGATGCCGGGTCGGGCGCCGTGCTCAAGGCCGAAGCGCTGATCGTGCGGGCACTCAAGCAGGAGGGGCGGCCGCTGGCGACGATCACGGACCGCCAGATCGTCGCCGAGCACGCCACCTCGACGCTCGACGTGACGCTGACGGTCGCGGCCGGCCCGGTCGCCGGCTATGGCGACACGACGGTCGAAGGCACCGAGAAGGTCGATCGCGACTTCACCGAATACATGACCGGGCTGAAGCGCGGCCGCCAATATTCGCCCGACGAGATCGACGACGCGCGCGACCGGCTGCTCGGGCTGGAAGTGTTCAACAGCGTGACGATGAAGGAAGGCGAAAGCCTCGACGCCGAGGGCAATATCCCGATCAACGTCCAGGTCAGCGAGCGCAAACCGCGTTATTTCGGGCTTGGCGGCACCGTCTCCAACACGGAAGGGCTTGGGTTGGAGGGCTATTGGGGCCACCGCAACCTGTTTGGCCGCGCCGAAAAGCTGCGCATCGAGGGCGCCATCAGCGGCATCGGCAGCAACGATCTCGGCGAGCTCAACTACAATGCCGGCATCATGTTCGAGAAACCGGGCGTGCTCGGGCCGTCATCGAAATTCTTCACTGGCGTGAAGACGGTGTTCGAGCATCCCGACGCCTACGACCATTTCTCGGTCAAGGGCAACATGGGCGTCTCCTATGACCTGGACAAGAAGCAGAGGGTATCGGCGGAATTCGCCCTCGACTATTCACGGATCACCGACACCTTCGGCAAGCACACCTATCTGATCGCCAGCGTTCCCTTGCAATATGTCTATGACGGCAGGGACAACCGGCTCAACCCGACCAGCGGCTTCCGCGTGCTGGCCTATGCCGAGCCCAGCTACGACCTATTGAACGGCGCGACGTTCCTCAAACTGAAGGGCGAAGGGTCGGCCTATCAGTCGCTCGACACGGCGAGCAAATTCGTTCTCGCCGAACGCGCCACCATCGGTTCCATCGTCGGCACCGGCCTGCAAAACGTTCCGGCCGACCGGCGCTTCTATTCCGGCGGCGGCGGCTCGGTGCGCGGCTATGCCTATCAGGGCATCGGCCCCAAGGACATCGACGGACAGCCGATCGGCGGGCTGTCATTCTTCGAGACTTCGGTCGAGATGCGCATCGCCGTCACCGACACGATCGGCATCGTGCCGTTCGTCGACGCCGGCACCGTTTCGACGAAGTCGTTTCCGGACTTTTCCGGTATGAAGGTCGGCGCCGGCGTCGGCGTGCGCTATCTTACACCGTTCGGGCCGCTGCGTGTCGATGCGGCGGTGCCGCTCAACCGCGGTCCGGGCGACCCGCATTTCGGCATCTATGCCGGCATCGGTCAGGCCTTCTGATGAAGACGTTCCGGCGCATCCTTCGCATTGTTCTCTACACGCTGCTCGTCGTGGTGGCGGCGGTGGTCGGCGCGCTGGTCGTGCTGACCAAGACCGAGCGCGGGCGCGACAATCTCGCCGGCATGATCTCGAATCTGGCGTCGAGCGACGAGCGCAAAGTCACCGTCAGCGGCATAGACGGCATCTGGTCCGGCGCGCTCAGGCTCGACCACGTCGTGGTCGAAGACCGCGGCGGGCCCTGGCTGGTGGCGCGCAAGGTGGCGCTCGACTGGTCGCCGCTGGCGCTGCTGTCGAAGAATTTCAGCGCCGAGCGCCTCGCTGCCGGGCGGATCGAGTTGGCGCGGCTGCCAGTGGCAAGCAATCAGCCGGCGGAGAGCGGCACGACATCGCTGCCGGTTTCGATCGACGTGAAGCAGATAGACCTGCCGGAGATCGCGCTGGGCGAGGCGCTGGCTGGAAGCGGCATCGCCGAACTTGCCGCCAAGGGATCCGTCAAGGCCGACGCCGCGCCGCTCTCGGTCGATACGGTTCTCAACGTCATCCGCCACGACGGCAAGCAAGGCAATGTCGACGCCAAGCTGCATTTCGCCCCCGCCGACAACAAGCTCGACCTCGATCTCAAGGCATCGGAGCCGGCCGGCGGTATCATCGCCAATCTGCTCCAGCTGCCGGGCCAACCGCCGGTCGAGATCGTCGTCTCCGGCACAGGACCGCTGGCCAACTGGAGCGGCATCGGCACTTTCGTCGTCGACGGCCAGATCGTCACCCAGCTCACCGGACGCCACCAGCTCACCGACAAGGGCCATATGGTGGAGGCCAAGGGCGACGGCGATTTCGAGCGCTTCCTGCCCGAAAAGCTGAAGCCGTTGTTTGCCGGCAAGACCAGCTTTGATCTTGCCGGCATCGCGACCCCCAGCGGCGGCGTCGACATCGAGCGGGCGGTCGTCGAGAGCGGCTCCGTGCACAGCGCCGCCGCCGGTTCCGTCGATCCCAAGGGCGCCAGCGACCTGTCGGTCGAATTCGCCGCCAAGGGCGAGCCCGTGGTGCTCGACGTCGGCACCAAGGCGCAGCCGGTCACGGTGGCGGTCAGGAACGCCACCGTCCGCGCCTTCGGCGACGGCAAGGCGCCGATGGTCGATATCGGCGCGTCGCTGGTGTCGGTGGCGGCGGGCGGCACGCAGCTCAACGACCTCACCGCCGCGATCCATTCCGACGGCTTCGATATAGAGGATCGCAGCGGCCCGATATCCATCAAACTCGCGGCCGGCGGCCTCAAGACCGACGTGGCGACACTGGAGCCGCTGGTGACCGGCAAGCTCGTCGCCGATCTCGCCGGCAAGATCAGCAAGCAGGAGATTTCCCTCGACGAGGGCACATTGCGCAGCGATGCGCTGAATGCCTCGCTGACGGCCACGGTTTCGCTCACCGACCTGGCGATGAAGCTGAAGATGAATGCCGACGCGGTGTCGAGCGCGTTGCCGCCGCAGATCCGCTCGGTGCTGGGCGAGCGCGTCACGTTCTCGGCGGCCGCCACCCGCGATCCGCAAGGGGCGTTTGCCGCCAATTCGCTGTCGCTGACCTCCGGCTCGCTCAGCGCCAGCGGCACCGCCAGCGCGCAAGGCTCGGACATCCAGGCCGACGTCAAGGGAACGCTGGGCGACGTCTCGACGCTGTCGCCGCTGGCCGGCACGCCACTCGCCGGCGGGATCAATTTCACCCTGACCGCGAGCGGTCCGCGCTTTGCCCCGGACTTTTCGGTCTCGGCCGACAGCGCCAGCCTGACGGCGGCCGGGCGCACGGTGAAGGACGTCAAGCTTTCGGCGAAGGGCAAGGCCGACATCGCCAGCCCCCAGGCCGACATCGCGCTTACCGGCGCCGTCGAGGAGCAGGCGCTGGACATAAGGGCGTCGCTGGTGACCAGCGAGGGCAAACGCTCGATTAAGGGGCTCAGCCTGGCGCTCGGCGACAACAAGATCTCCGGCGACCTTGCGCTGGATGATCATTTGCTGCCGCAAGGAACGCTGACGCTGGCGGTGCAAGACATTGCGCCGCTGGCGGCGCTTGGCGGTCAAACGGTGACCGGCGACATCAATGGCACCATCGTCCTCGCCAAGGAAGGCGAGGCGCCGACCGTCACCATCAACGCCGCCAGCGGCTCGATCGCGCGCGGCGACGTGGCGGCGAAGACGATCACGGTCAACGCGCTGATCGCCAACTATCTCAAGAGCCCGGCGATCTCGGGTACGATCAAGGCCAACAGCGTGACATCGGGGACCACCGTCGTCAGCGGCATCGGCGTCGACCTGAAGCGCGACGGCGACTGGACCAATTTCAGCGGCGGTGCCACGATTGCCGGCATTCCGGCCACCGCCGCCGGCCGGGTCAAGATCGCGAACGGCACCACCAATGTCGAGATCGCCTCGGGCGAAGCCACCGTTCGCGGCATCAAGGCGGCGATCGCCGGGTCGTCGAACCTCACCATCGCCAATGGCGTGACCAGCATCGAAAGGCTGGTGCTCGATCTTGGTGGCGGTTCGGTGACGCTTTCCGGCAAGGCTGGCCAGACGCTCGACCTCGCGGCCACGGTCTCGGCGCTGCCGGCCGCCCTTGCCAACGATTTCTCGCCCGGCCTCGACGCCGCGGGCACGCTCGACGGCACGGCCGAAGTCACGGGCCCGGCGGCAAATCCGGACGTCCGCTTCAATGCCAAGTTGACCGGCGGCGAGACCAGCCAGACCCGCCAGGCGGGGCTTGGGCCGCTCAGCCTCAATGCGATGGGAAGCTTCACCACCGCGGGCGGTATCGTCCTCGATCAGGCGACGCTTTCGGGCGACAAGATTTCCGGTAAGGCTTCCGGCACCATCAATCCGAACGGCGCCAGCGATTTCGCCCTCGACCTTGTCTCGACGGGTCCCAGCCTGCCGCTGTCGTTCGGGAGTGCGGAAAGCCCGATCAAGCTTGGATTGCAGGCGCTGTCGGTGAAGGCGGCCGGGCAGGGCACCCAGCCGAAGCTCGACATCTCGGCCGTGCTGCCTTCGGTCACGACGAATTTCACCAAGTCGGAAGGCATCACGCTGGCGCTGCATTCCGATGCCTTCGATGTGAAGAGCCGCACGGGACCGATTTCCGGCACGGTGACGGTGGAGACGATCGGGCTCGACAATCCGACGATCGCGCCGCTGATCGCGGGCAAGATCACCGCCAAGGTCGCCGGCACCCTTGCCGCCGACGCGATCACGATCGACAGCGGCTCGGTGCAGGGCGCGGCGCTGGACAGCGCCTTCAACGGCCGGGTGTCGTTCGCGGATGGCGCCATCGACCTCAACCTCAAGGCGGACGCCCTCTCGGCGGCTTTGCCGGCGGCCGCGCGCGGCGTGCTGGCCGAGCGGACGCAGCTCAGCGCCACGCTGAAGCGTGATACCCATGGCGGCGTCACCATCAGTCCGGTCAAGCTTGCCTCCGGCGCGTTGACGGCCGACGGGCAAGCCAGCCTCGCCGACAACAAGCTCAGCGCCGACATCAAGGGCGCGCTGGCCGATATCTCGCTGCTGTCGAAGGACGCCAAGGGCGCGATTGCCTTCGCGCTCAATGCGCAAGGGCCAAGCCTGGCGCCGGACCTGTCGTTGACGGTGGACAGCGACCGGCTTTCGGTAGCGGCGCGCGAGATCACCGGGCTGAAGCTGACCGCCACCGGCAAGGCCGATGCCGCCAACCCGGCCGCGAATGTGCAACTGACCGGCAATGTCGCCGGACAGGCACTGCAAGGCAGCGCGGTGCTGGCGACAACCGACGGCAAGAGCGCGATCAACGGGCTGCTCCTGTCGCTCGGCAAGAACAGGATCTCCGGCGACCTCGCGCTTGACGAGGCCTTCGTGCCCGCCGGCACCATCGCGCTCGACCTGCCCGATATCGGCCCGCTGGCGGCGCTGGCGCTGGAAAAGGCCGAAGGCGACGTGCGCGGCACCATCGCCTTCACCAAGACGGCCAACGGCCCCAACGTCACCGTCAAGGCGACGACCGCCGCAATTTCGCGTGGCGATCTCTCCGCCCGCAACGTGGCGATCGACGCGCTGGTCGCCAACTACCTGGCCGCCCCGGCGATCTCCGGCAAGGTCCGCGCCGACAGCGTCACTTCGGGCGGCACCGTGGTCAGCGGCATCAATGTCGACCTGAAGCGCGACGGCGACTGGACCGGCTTTTCCGGCGGCGCCACCGTCAAGGATATTCCGGCCAAGGCCGCCGGGCGGGTGAGGGTGGCGAATGGCACCACGACCATCGAGCTCGCCTCGGGTCAGGCGACCGTGCAAGGCATCAAGGCGGCGATCGCGCAGGCCTCGACGGTCAGTATCGCCAACGGCACGACGAGCCTGGACAGGCTGGTGCTCAATCTCGGCGGCGGCACAGCGACTGTGACCGGCAAGGTCGGACAGGCGCTCGATATCAATGCAGCGCTGGCCAAGGTGCCGGCTTCGCTCGCCAACAGTTTTTCGCGCGGCCTCGATGCTGCAGGTTCCATCTCCGGCACGGTCAAGGTGACCGGCGCGCCGGGCAATCCGTCGGTTGCCTTCAAGATCGACGCCGGCGGCGTGCAGATCGCGCAGACGCGGAGCGCCGGCCTCGGCGGCATGAACATTTCCTCGTCGGGAACATTCGCCGGCAAGAAACTCACCTTCGACGCCAACATCAGCGACGGCGCAGGGCTTGGCCTGAAGGGCGGCGGCTCGGTGACGACGGCGGGAACGCCGGCGCTGGTGCTCGACTTCTCCGGCAAGGTGCCGTTCTCCTTCCTTGCCGCCAAGCTCGCCGCGCAGGGCCTGTCGCTGAGCGGCACCGCCAACGTCAATGTCCAGGTGCGCGGCCCGGCGACGTCGCCGGTCATCGGCGGCACGGTCAGCACGTCGGGCGCCCGGCTGGTCGACGCGCGCTCCGGCCTTGCCGTCAACGATATCGCCGCCGACGTCTCGATCGGCTCCGGCGTGGCCAGGATCAATCGCCTGACCGGCACGCTGTCGACGCGCGGCAGCCTGTCGGCCAGCGGCACGGTCGGCATCAATCCGGCGCAAGGGTTCCCGGCCGATCTTTCGGTCAAGCTCACCGACGGCCGCTACACGGACGGCCGGGTGGTGACCGCCAATCTCGGTGGCGACCTGACCATCAAGGGGCCGCTCGTCTCGGCGCCGGTGGTCGCGGGCACCGTCAACCTGGCCAAGACCGTCATCACCGTTCCCGAGAAGCTGCCGGGCTCGCTGGCGGCGCTCAACGTCAAGCACAAGGGCGCGCCGGCCGCGGTGCGCGCGCAGGACAAGGCGCTGCGCCCGGCGACGACGAGCGGCGGCGGAGGCGGCAGCGGCCTCGCCCTGGACGTCACCGTCAATGCGCCGAACCAGATCTTCATCCAGGGGCGGGGCGTCGACGCCGAGCTTGGCGGCTCGCTCAAGCTGACCGGTCCGGCATCCTCGCCGCATGCGGTCGGCACCTTCACCCTGCAGCGCGGGCGGCTGTCGATCCTCGCCAAGCGGCTGACCTTCACCGAAGGCACGGTCGGCTTCTCCGGTTCGCTGGTGCCTTATCTCAACCTGACGGCGACCACGACGACGAGCAGCGCCACCGTCACCATCGTCGTGTCGGGCGAGGCGACCAACCCGAAATTCACCTTCTCCTCGGTTCCGGCGCTGCCGGAGGACGAGGTGCTGGCGCAGCTGATCTTCGGCCGCTCGATGTCGAACCTGTCGCCGCTGCAGATCGCGCAGCTGGCGGAGGCCGCCGCGCAACTGGCCGGCGTCGGCGGCTCGACCTCGCTGCTCGAGAACCTGCGCAGCGCGATCGGCGTCGACGACCTCGACGTGACCACCGACGAGAAGGGCGGCACCGCCGTCTCGGCCGGCAAATACCTCAACGACCGCACCTATGTGACGATCCAGAAGGGCGACAAGCCGGGTTCCGGCAAGGCGGCGATCGACCTCAATGTCGGGCGCGGCGTCAAGCTGCGTGGCGAGGCCACCGATGCCGGCGAAGCCAAGGGCGGCATCTTCTACGAGCGCGAATACTGAAGCGGGAGCAGGAAGGGCAGCCTTTGGCGCTATCGCAGCAGGCGGCTGGCGCTGTCCTATGCCGCTTGAATGTCTCAGTTTATTCGTTTGCGCATATTCGAATGAAATCTGCGACGCAGTAGCAAATTTGCGTCAAGACTGTCGCTATCGCGCGAACCGCCCTCCTTCCAAAGTTGCACATTCGCCAACATGTTCCCAGTCCAGACCGTCTTTGACATCACGGTCCGGATGCGGAATGTTACAAGGCGGAAAGCCAACAATGGGAGTTAATCATGGCAATCTACAAATCTAACGGTGACCGCGTTCCGGATCTCATCCTGGCCATGGCCGAAGAAGCCAAGGCAGGCAAGGTGGACCGCCGCGAATTCCTGGCGCTCGCCAGCGTCTTCGGCGCCACCACGGCGATGGCCTACGGCATGCTCGGCCTCGCCGATCCGACACCGGCGAGGGCCGAGGACGTGCAGGGCAAGAAGGGCGGCACGCTGAAGGTCGCGCAGTGGATCAAGGATCCGAAGGATCCGCGCAAGTCCGACTGGTCGGAAATCGCCAATGCCGAGCGCCAGGCGCTCGAGCCGCTGGTCAAGTACACCACCGAATACACGTTCCGCCCCTATCTGCTGGAAAGCTGGGACGTGAACGACGACGCCACCGAATACACGCTGCATGTGCGCAAGGGCGTGACCTGGTCGAACGGCGATGCCTTCACCGCCGATGACGTCATCTTCAACCTGAAGCGCTGGGCCGACAAGAAGGCCGAAGGCAATTCGATGCCTGGCCGTCTCGGCACCCTGGTCAAGGACGACAAGCTGGACGAAAGCGCCGTCACCAAGGTCGACGACCTGACGATCAAGCTGAAGCTCGGCAAGCCCGACATCGCCCTGATCCCGAACATGTGCGACTATCCGGGCCTGATCGTCCACAAGACCTTCGACGAGAAGGGCGGCGACTTCAAGGCCTGCCCGATCGGCACCGGCCCGTTCGAGCTCGTGTCCTACGATGTCGGCCAGAAGGTGGTCTACAAGCGCCGCGAGGACAACAAGTGGTGGGACGGTGAAGTCTTCCTCGACGGCATCGAGTTCATCGACTACGGCACCGATCCGGCGGCCATGGTCAGCGCCTTCGAGGCGGGCGAAGTCCACACCAATTTCGAGACCTCGGCCGACTATGTGTCGATCCTCGACGGCATGGACCTGGTGAAGTCGGAAGTTGTGACGGCGTCGACGATCGTTTGCCGCACCAACGTCAACAACAAGCCTTACGACAACCAGAAGGTCCGCAACGCGCTGCAGCTCGCGGTCGACAACAATGTCGTCCTCCAGCTCGGCTACGGCAATGCGGGCACGGTCGCCGAGAACCATCACGTCTGCCAGATCCATCCGGAATACTTCGAGCTGGCAAAGGTGGCGCGCGATCCGGCCAAGGCCAAGGCACTGCTGGCGGAAGCCGGCCAGGCCGACTTCGAGCATGAGCTGATCACGGTCGACGAGGACTGGCACAAGAACACCGGCGATGCGATCGCCGCGCAGATGCGCGACGCCGGCATCAAGGTGAAGCGCACGGTGCTGCCGGGCTCGACCTTCTGGAACGACTGGACCAAGTATCCGCTGTCGATGACCAACTGGAACATGCGTCCGCTCGGCGTCCAGGTGCTCGCGATCGGCTACCGCTCCGGCGAGGCGTGGAACGAGACGGCCTTTGCGAACGCCGACTGGGATGCCAAGCTCAATGCCGCGCTGGCCGTCGCCGACGCCGCCAAGCGCAAGGAGATGATGAAGGACATCGAGCAGATCCTGCAGGATTCCGGCGTCATCATCCAGCCCTACTGGCGCAAGCTCTACAGCCACTCGGTCAAGGCGGTGCAGAACTACAAGATGCACCCGACCTTCGAACGCGACTATGGCAAGGTCTGGCTCGACCAGGCGTGATCGGACCGATTGGGGAAGGGGCTTGCCCCTTCCCCTCACTCCCCGCACAATGCAGGAACCGGAAGCCGGCGCCTTGAGACGGCGTGGATTCATCCGGCAACGGCGTGCAACGAAAAACAGGGTTGATCGCATCCGAGGGTCCGTTTGAAAGGCAGCCCGGCCGCTAGAGGCCGATCTGGTTCGCAGACAGGCTCCAACCCCAACCAGACCGGCAGGGGGCCGCCATGCTTTCTTTCATCCTCAGGCGTCTTGGCACGATGGCATTGACGATGCTGTGCCTGACACTGATCGTCTTCTTCCTGATCAATCTCAACCCGAACCTGAAGAAGCTGGCGATCAGCCAGACCGAAATGCACACATCTGCCGAGCAGCTCGAGGACTGGCTGGTCAACCACGGCTACCGGCAGAATTTCTTCGTCCGCTATGGCCAGTGGCTGGGCGTGCTGCCCAAGCAGCCGGTGACCGACCCGGCGACGGGCAAGCCGACGCAGCGTTTCGCCTTCTGCAACGATCCGGTCGAGCCGACATTCTCCGGCGTGCTGCAGGGCGATTTCGGCTGTTCGACCAAGTTCAAGACGACCGTGGCCTCGAAGCTGTTCCCGGCGCTCAGCGCCACCGGCATCCTGATGTTATGCGTGCTTGCGGTGATGGTGCCGATCTCGCTCTTGATCGGCATCCTGGCCGGCATGCGCGAGGGCTCGCGCACCGACCGCACGCTGTCGGTCGCCTCGATCGCGTCGACGGCGACGCCGGAATATGTTTCCGGCGTCATCTTCACCGTCATCTTCGCGTCCTGGCTCGGCTGGCTGAACGGCTCGGCCGCCTCGGCTAGCCAAGGCATCACCTTCTATAATTTCACGCTGCCTGTGATGACGCTGGCGATCTACGGCATCGGTTACATTGCCCGCATGACCCGCGCCTCGATGGTCGAGGTGATGACGCAGCAATATATCCGCACGGCCCGCCTCAAGGGCCTCTCCTTCGGCAGCGTGGTGGTCAAGCACGCGCTGCGCAACGCGCTGATCGCGCCGTTCACCGTCATCATGCTGCAATTCCCCTGGCTGCTCACCGGCGTCGTCATCGTCGAGGTGATGTTCCGCTACCAGGGCTTCGGCTACACGCTGGTGGAGGCTGCCGGCAACAACGACATCGACCTTCTGCTCGGCTGCTCGCTGGTCTCGGTGTTCATCGTCTTGATCACGCAGCTCATCTCCGATGTCGGCTACGCGTTTCTCAATCCGCGCATCAGAGTTCAGTAGGGGGCGAAGCGGATGCAGCTCGAATATATCAGTGCCTTCAATGTCGTGCTCGGCGTCATCTCGCGGTTCTGGCCGGTCTGGATAGCGCTCGCCATCGTCCTGGGGGCGAGCTTCGTCTACAAAAAGAAGCTCGGCCTCTACGGCCAGCTCTTCGACAGCGGCGTCGGCATCGTCGGCGTCGGCATCTGCCTGTTCTGGCTGTTCACGGCGATCTTCGCTTCGACCATCTCGCCCTTCGATCCGCTGGCGCAGGTGCCGGTGATGAAGGACGCGCTGCCTGGCGCGATCGAGCCGACCTCGAAACTCATCTACTATTTCGGCGGCGACAAGCTCGCCCGCGACGTGTTCTCGCGCATGGTGTTCGGCAGCCAGATCGTGCTGATCATCGCGCCGGCGGCCACCGGCTTCGCGCTGATGGTCGGCATCACGCTCGGCCTGCCGGCCGGGTACTACGGCGGCAGGATCGACACATTCCTGTCCTTCCTCGCCAATCTGGTGCTCGCCTTCCCAGTGATCCTGCTGTTCTACCTGCTGGTGACGCCCGGCATCATGGACACGCCGATCCCCTATGCGATGGCCGGGCTGTTCTTCCTGTTCCCGATCATCTTCTTCAGCGTCTTGTTCTGGACCCGCTACAAGAACCGCCCCGACCGCCTCTATATCCTGCTAGGGCTGACGCTCGTCATCGGCGGCTGGATCTATGCCGGCCTTGTCTTCGACGCCGATCCGCTGAAGATCGTGCATATCGATCCCAACCAGCTCAACATCTTCGTGGCGGTGGTGTTCGCCTCCAGCCCCGGCGTGTTCCGCATCGTGCGCGGACTGACCATGGATATCAAGACGCGCGACTATGTGGCGGCGGCGCAGACGCGCGGTGAATCGCCGTGGTACATCATGCTGTGGGAAATCCTGCCCAACGCACGCGGGCCGCTGATCGTCGATGCCTGCCTGCGCATCGGCTACACCACGATCCTGCTCGGCACGCTCGGCTATTTCGGCCTCGGGTTGGCGCCAGAGAGCCCGGACTGGGGCACGGCGATCAAGGACGCCAGCCGGCTGCTGCGCTCCTTCATCCACCCAGCGCTGCCGCCGACGATCGCGCTGATGTCGTTCGTGCTGGGGCTGAACCTTCTGGCCGATTCCCTGCGCGAACAGTCGATGAAGGATTGATGGCGGGGGTCGAAGGGCCCCAAGCATGATCCCGAAAGGTGTTACCCGGTTTTCGGACTAGATCATGCTCAACTAGAGAGACCAAGGATTGGAGCGACCCATGAACGAGGCAGTTCGAAATCCCGGCAAGCCGACCCCTGGGCCGATCATCGAGATCGAGAACCTGTCGATCTCCTTCTTCACCCGCAAGGGCGAGATACCGGCCGTCATGGACTTTTCCTGCACGGTCATGCCCGGCGAGGCGATGGGCATCGTCGGCGAGTCCGGTTGCGGCAAGTCGACCGTGTCGCTCGGCATCATGCGCGACCTCTCCAACATCGGAAAGATCGTCGGCGGCAAGATCAAGTTCCAGGGCAAGGACATGGGCGAGTTGTCCGAGGATGAGCTGCGCGCCATCCGCGGCAACAAGATCGCCATGATCTACCAGGAGCCGATGGCGAGCCTTAACCCGGCGATGAAGATCGGCCAGCAGCTGATGGAAGTGCCGCTGATCCACGACAAAGTGTCGAAGGAGGAGGCCTACAGCAGAGCGCTGGAAATGGTGCGCGCGGTGAAGCTGCCGGATCCCGAGCGCATGATGCGCTCCTACCCGCACCAGCTCTCGGGCGGCCAGCAGCAGCGCATCGTCATCGCCATGGCGCTGTTGTCGAAGCCGGCGCTGCTTCTGCTCGACGAACCGACCACGGCGCTCGACGTGACGGTGGAGGCGGGCATCGTCGACCTGGTCAAGGGGCTGGGCGAGAAGTTCGGCACCTCGATGATCTTCGTGTCGCACAATCTGGGTCTCATCCTGGAGACCTGCGACAAGATCACGGTGATGTATTCGGGCGAGGCGGTGGAGACCGGCAAGATCAAGGACGTGTTCGACCGGATGCGCCACCCCTATACGCAAGGGTTGTTCCGCTCGATCCCGCTGCCCGGCGCGGACAAGAATTCCCGGCCGCTGATCTCGATCCCCGGCCAGTTGCCGTTGCCGCACGAGCGGCCGAAGGGCTGCAACTTCGGCCCGCGCTGCCACCATTTCGTCGAGGGCGTCTGCAACGCCGCCGAAATCCCGATGATCGCAGTCGATGGCCATGAGGGCCATTTCTCGCGCTGCGTGCGCTTCAACGAGATCGACTGGGAGGCGCTGCCACCGGGCGCCAAGAAGGTCAATGAGAAGGTCGAGCCCGGCGCGCCCGTGCTCAAGATCCAGGACCTCAAGAAATACTACAGGGTCGGCGGCAGCGAAGTGTTCGGCTCCAGCGAGGGCCGCGTCGTCAAGGCCAACGAGACGATCTCCTTCGAGGCGCGCGAATCCGAGACGGTGGCCATCGTCGGCGAATCCGGCTGCGGAAAGTCGACGCTGGCCAAGGTGCTGCTCGGGCTGGAGACGGCGAGCTCCGGCAGCGTGACCCTCGGCAACAAGGAGATCCAGTCGACCGGCATCGAGAGCCGCAACGTCGAGACGGTGTCGTCAATCCAGATGGTGTTCCAGAACCCGTTCGATACGCTGAACCCCAGCCACTCGGTCGGTTCGCAGATCATCCGCACGCTGGAGAAATTCAATGTCGGCAAGACGGTGGCCGAACGCCGCAAGCGGATGCTGGAGCTGCTCGACCTGGTGAAGCTGCCGCGGGCCTTCGAGACCCGCAAGCCGCGCCAGCTTTCGGGCGGCCAAAAGCAGCGCATCGGCGTGGCGCGCGCCTTTGCCGGCGATGCCAAGGTGGTGGTGGCCGACGAGCCGGTCTCGGCGCTCGACGTCTCGGTGCAGGCGGCGGTGACCGAGCTGTTGATGGACATCCAGCGCAAGAACAAGACGACGATGCTGTTCATCAGCCACGATCTGTCGGTGGTACGCTACATCGCCGACCGCGTCGTCGTCATGTATCTCGGCTATATCGTCGAGCAGGGGACGACCGACCAGATCTTCTCGCCGCCCTACCATCCCTATACCGAGGCGCTGCTGTCGGCGATCCCGATCGCCGACACCAGCGTGGTCAAGAAGCACATCGTGCTCGAGGGCGACATTCCGTCGGCGATGAACCCGCCGACCGGCTGTCCGTTCCAGACGCGCTGCGGCTACAAGAAGCTGGTGCCGGACAATCTATGCGAGACCAAGGTGCCGCCGGTGAAGAACCTCGGCGACGGCCATATGAGCCTGTGCTGGCTTGCCGATGACGTGCTGGCGAAGATGGATCAGGTGATCAAGTTCGACAAGGAGCACGCCGCGCATGAGGGCGTGCCGGAAGATGTGCACGGCGCGGGGCCGGGTTTGACAGGAACGGCGCCCAACCGACCACGTGGCAAATCGTCGACTCCCGAAGCGGACCAGATCGGCGAGGCCGTGGAGCAGGACCAGGCTGGAATGCGAGCCCGTCGCAACAAAGTGCGCGACGAGACTTCCGAAACCGGTGCTAAAAAGCCGAAAGATACGACAAGGCGGCACTAATACCGGAAGGGGCTAGTTTCCACATTGCCGTAGCTGCGCCGCATAGTCCTGCGCCATCTTGTCGGTGGCGCGGGCGTAGTTTTGCACGCCGGCATCGCCGCGATTGCCGCGACCGTAAGCCGTCCAGCCAAGATAATAGGCGAGATAAAGATTGTAGGTGTCGGTGCGGGCGACGCCGTAGGTGTCGGCGGTCTTGGAATGATACCAACCGACGAAGTCGACCGCGTCGGCAAAGCGGGTGCGGCGCGCCGCCCAGTTGCCGGTCTCGCTCTGGTACTGCGACCAGGTGCCGTCGAGCGCCTGCGAGAAGCCCGTGGCCGACGAGACGTGTTTCCACGGGATGAAGCCAAGCAGCTTGGTGCGCGGCGGCCTGGCATTGCTCTTGAAGCCGGATTCCTTGCGCACCGTCGCCATCAGCACCGGCACCGGCACGCCATATTTCTGCTCGGCGCGCTCGGCCGCCGCCTGCCAGTTGTCGAACCAGCCGTCATTCTGGTCGAAGACGGCGCAGACATCGTTGATATGGCTCGGCGGCGTCGCGCAGGCCGAAAGCGCCAACGCCAGCAGCACGGTGAAGGCTACAATTTTACTAAAACTCGACCTACGCATCGGCAGACGAATAGGCCGAAAACATAAAGGGATTCTTGCGGCGTTTCTTAACGGCTGGGGAGCCACCGTCGCCGCTCCGGGCCGGTATTATAATTTCGACTCTCGATGTCGCTTTTGTCGCAATGGAATTCCAGAAATGCCGCCTTGGCTAAAATCACGCCCGCAAACGGCGGATTTCTGACAGCCGCGCTTTCGTGCCGGCGCTCTGATGTGCGGCATGACCGAACCAAGACGCAAGCGCGGCACTGAGCGAACCAGCAACCGGGGGCCGTCCGCGATCCCGCAATTGCCGGCAAGGCGGGTGACCAACCCCTATCCGCCGATGGCGCTGCTCTCGGCCGACCAGATCGAGGCGATCCATGAAGCCTCGATGCATATCCTTGAAAATTTCGGCATCGAGGTGATGAGCCCACGGGCGCTGGCGCTGTTCGAAAAGGCGGGTGCCAGGGTCGATCACGCATCGATGAATGTCCGCATCGATCGCGGCATGGTCGCCGAGGCACTGAAGACGACGCGTGCCAGCTACGCGCTTACCCCACGCAACTCGGCCCACGCCATTCATCTCGGCGGCAACACGATCAATTTCACGCTCGTCGCCGGGCCGCCCAACGTGCACGACATGGAGCGTGGCCGCCGCGCCGGCAATTTGCGCGACTATCAAGACCTCGTGCGGCTGGCGCAGCATTTCAACTGCGTCCACATGCTCGGCAACCAGGTTTGCGCGCCGATCGAACTGCCGGCCAATTCGCGCCATCTCGACACCTACTTCGCCAACCTGACGCTGACCGACAAATGCTTCCATGTCTCGGCGATCGGCCGGGGGAGGGCGCTCGACGGCATCGAGATGATGGCGATCGCGCGCGGGCTGACGCTTGATCAGATGCGCGACGACCCGGGCATCGCCACCATCATCTCGGTCAACTCTCCGCGCCGTTTTGACGAGATGATGGCCGAGGGTCTGATGACCATGGCCGAGTTCGGCCAGTCGGTGGCGGTGACGCCGTTCACGCTGATGGGGGCGATGAGCCCGGTGACGCTGGCCGGCGCGCTGGCGCAGCAGAACGCCGAGGCGCTGTTCGGCGTCGTGCTGACGCAGCTCGTCCGGCCCGGCGCGCCGGTCATGTATGGCGCCTTCACTTCCAATGTCGACATGAAGTCGGGCGCCCCGGCCTTCGGCACGCCGGAAAACACCAAGGCCAACATTGCCTCCGGGCAATTGGCGCGGCGCTATGATTTGCCGTACCGCACGACGCCGGGTTCGGCCTCCAACGCCGCCGACGCGCAAGGCGCCTACGAGACGCTGATGGCGCTATGGGGCGCGGTGCTCGGCCACGGCAACCTCGTCTACCACGCCGCCGGCTGGCAGGAGGGCGGGCTGACGGCATCGTTCGAGAAGTTCATCATCGACGTCGAGATGATCCAGCACATGATGGAGTTTCTGCGCCCGATCGTTGTCGACGAAGGGGAACTCGCGGTCGAGGCATTGGGCGCGGTGCCGACCGGCGGCCATTTCTTCGGCGAGCCGCATACGCTGGAGCGCTACGCCACCGCCTTCTACCAGCCGATGCTTTCCAACTGGCAGAATTACGAAGCCTGGCAGGAAGCCGATGGCCTCGACGCGACCGCGCGCGCAACGCGGCTGTGGAAGAAGGCGCTGGAGGAGTATGCCGAGCCGGCGATGGATCCTGCCGTGCGCGAGGCGCTCGAAGCCTATATGGCGCGCCGCAAGGAAGCGATCGGGCAGGGCGAGCCGTGAGTTCCTTGGCGTCGGCGCGAGGCGCTGCCTTTCCGATTCATCTTATCTTCCCAACTCACTGAAATAACGAGAAAACCCCATGAAATCGCATGCAAAGGTCGTGGTCATTGGCGGCGGTGTCGTCGGATGCTCGGTGCTGTTCCATCTGGCCCGGCACGGCTGGACCGATGTCGTGCTGCTGGAGCGCGACGAACTGACCTCGGGCTCGACCTGGCACGCGGCCGGCGGCATGCACACGATCAATGGCGACCCCAACGTCGCCAAGCTGCAGAAATACACGATCTCGCTCTACAAGGAGATCGAGGAATTGTCCGGCCAGGCGACCGGTGTGCACCTGACCGGCGGCGTGCTCTTGGCTGCGACCGAGGCGCGGCTCGACTGGCTGCGCGGCGTGGTCGCCAAGGGCCGCTATCTCGGCATCGACCTTGAGGAGATCTCGCCCAATGAGGCGGCGGAACTGATGCCGCTGCTCGATCCAAAGCAATTCGTCGGCGCGGTGCGCAACAAGGAGGATGGCCATCTCGATCCGTCCGGCGTGACGCATGCCTATGCCAAAGCGGCCCGGAAACTGGGTGCGGAGGTCGAGCGCTTCACCAAGGTCGAGGACATCGTGCGCCGGCCCGACGGCTCATGGCGCGTCATCACCAACAAGGGCGAGGTGGTGGCCGAGCATGTCGTCAATGCCGGCGGCCTGTGGGCGCGCGAGGTCGGCCGCATGGTCGGCCTCGAACTGCCGGTGCTCGCCATGGAGCACATGTACCTGATCACCGAGGACATGCCCGAGGTCGCCGCCTGGAACCGGAAGACCGGCACCGAGATCATCCATGCGGTCGATTTCGACGGCGAGCTCTATCTGCGCCAGGAGCGCGGCGGCATGCTGATGGGCACCTACGAGAAGGCCAACAAGCCGTGGTCCGAGTTCCAGACCCCGTGGAATTTCGGCCATGAACTGCTGGAGCCGGACATCGATCGCATCGCGCCGTCGCTGGAGGTTGGCTTCCGGCATTTCCCCGCCTTCCAGAACACCGGCATCAAGCAGATCATCAACGGCCCCTTCACCTTCGCGCCGGATGGCAATCCGCTGGTCGGGCCGGTGCGTGGCCTGCCGGGCTTCTGGGTCGCCTGCGGCGTCATGGCTGGTTTCTCGCAGGGTGGTGGCGTCGGGCTGGCGCTGTCCAACTGGATGATCGAGGGCGACCCCGGCGCCGACATCTGGGCCATGGATGTCGCGCGCTACGGCGACTGGGCGACAATGGCCTACACCAATGCCAAGGTGCGCGAAAATTATTCGCGGCGCTTCTCGATCCGCTTCCCCAACGAGGAACTGCCGGCCGGACGGCCGCTGAAGACGACGCCGGTCTATGACGCCCTCTCGGCCAAGGGCGCGCAATGGGGCGTGTCCTACGGGCTGGAGGTGCCGCTCTGGTATGCCCCTGACGGCGTCAGGGACGAGTTCTCTTGGCGGCGCTCGAGCGATTTCGACCATGTCGCGAAGGAAGTGGCGGCGGTGCGCGGCGGCGTCGGCCTGGCGGAGATTTCCAACTTCGCCAAATACGCGGTGACCGGCGAGGGCGCAGCCGCCTGGCTCGACCGCATGCTGGCCTGCAAGCTGCCGAAGCGCGGCCGCATGACGCTGGCGCCGATGCTGAAGAATGACGGCAGGCTGATCGGCGATTTCACGCTGGCCAACATCGACGACGGCGAGTGGTTCATCGCCGGCTCCGGCATCGCCGAGCAATACCATATGCGCTGGTTCGAGGCGCATCTGCCGAAGAACGGTTCGGTGCGCATCGAGGCGCTGGGACAGAAGTTGACCGGGCTGGCGATCGCCGGACCGAAGGCGCGGGATGTTCTGGCGAAAGTGACGCGCGCGGATGTCTCCAACGCCGCATTCCCCTTCATGGCGGTGGCCAGGATGGACATCGGCATGGCGCCCTGCCTGGTCGGCCGCGTTAGCTATACCGGCGATCTCGGCTACGAGATCTGGGTGGCGCCGGAGTATCAGCGCGCCGCATTCGGGGCGTTGACGGCGGCGGGCGAGGAATTCGGCATCGGCCTGTTCGGCTCGCGCGCCCTCAATGCGCTGCGGCTGGAGAAGAACTACGGCTCATGGGCGCGCGAGTACCGGCCGATTTACGGGCCGCTGGAAGCCGGCCTCGACCGTTTCGTCGCTTACGGCAAGGAGGCGGACTTCATCGGCAAGGCGGCAGCGCTGGCCGAGCGCAAGCAGGGCGGCAAGCTGCGGCTGCGCGCCTTCATCGTTGATGCGGCCGATGCCGACGTCATCGGCGATGAGCCGATCTGGTTCGATGGCGCCGTGCGCGGCTGGGTCACCTCGGGCGGCTACGCGCATCACGCGAAAAGGTCGGTCGCCATGGGCTATGTGCCGAGGGAGATCGCCGACGAGGCCGACGGCTTCGAGATCGAGATTCTGGGCAAGCGCCATGGCGCGCGCATCCAATCGGCGCCGCTGTTCGACGCCAATTTCGAGCGGATGCGCGCCTGAAACCAGGCGCGCATCCGTTTCGCAGGTCATGCGTTGCGGCGGTTGTCCAGCGCGAAGGCGCCGGCGCCGGCAAACACCAGATAGAGGAAGATGAAGCAGAACGAGATCGCCGAGTCGCCGCCATTGTTGACCGGGAAGAAGTCGCGCGGCGCATGCGCCATGAAATAGGCGATCGCCATCTCGCCAGCGAGAAGGAACGCCACCGGCCGGGTGAGCAACCCGAGAGCGAGCAGGATGCCGCCGGCGAATTCAAGGATGCCGGCAGCCAGAGGCAACCCGCTCAAGGCGCCGGCGTGCTCGCCGACGGGGAAATTGAACAGTTTCTGGGTGCCATGCTCGATGAATTGCAGCGCAGTCACGATGCGCAGCACGCCGAGCGCCTGTGGCCGGTACTGGGAAAGACCTTCGAAAAGCTTCATCTAAAACTCCATTTTGCCTCCCCGCCTGGCCATAAAATATCGCCCGGCAATGGACCACTCACTTCCGATGCCCTGCCTTCAACAATCGGTGAGTGAAAATGGTTTCATCTCCCAAAAATGTTTCCCTTCATGGTTGCATAAGTATCGCTATGGTTGTATTGATGCCGGTACGCCAACCATGCGAGTTCCCTTCACCATGAAAACAATCGTCATCAGCCTGTTCGCAATCCTTGCAGGCACCAGCTTCGCCATGGCAGCCGACAGCGGCTGTGATGCCTTCAAATGGCCGGTGGCACGCGAGCAGGCACTGTTTGCGGCAGCGCCGGCCGCGCAGTCCGGTGCTGCCCTGACGGTCGGCCAGGCGATGGATTTCACGCTCGCAGCGATCGACACGATCAGCTTTGAAGTGCCTCCGGACCGTGCCCCGGCAGCCGGCACGTTCGGCGCGACCGCAAGCATCGTCGTGCCGCCGGAGGGAGAGCTCCAGGTCAGCCTGTCGGATGAGGCCTGGATCGATATCGTGCAGGACGGCCATGCCGTGAAGTCGGCTGGGTTCAGCGGCGTGAAGACCTGCCCGGGCATTCGCAAGAGCGTGCGTTTCAAGCTGTCAGCCGGTCCGGCCACCGTTCAGCTCAGCGGCAGCGAGAAGGCCGACCTCAAAGTCGCCGTTCTGACGCCGGAGTAACGCACTAGGGTGAGGTCGGCGGGATGGCGCCCTCTCTGTCTTGCCCGTCCTCCGCAGCAGTTGCGGAGGAGGGCCGGACAAGCCGTCCAAGCGGGAGATCGGCCGCTGCTGTCGCTTTCACCAATCGCAATCGGTTTTACCGCGCCGGCGCGATCAGCGCGAAATGCGCGCCTTGCGGATCCGTGCACTGCACGATCCAATCGCCGCCGGGCACCTCCATCGGACCCATGATGACCTTGCCGCCATTGTCGGTCACGCGCTTGGCCGCCGCGTCGATGGCGGCGACGTTGAAGTAGAACTGCCAGACCGGCACCGGGATCTGTTCGGGCTTGTTCATCATGCCGCCGACGGGCTCGCCGACAAAAGCGAAGACCTGGTAGGTGCCCATCGCTGGGCCCATGTCGAAGTCGCCGGCCTTTGTCCAGCCGAACTGCTCGGCATAGAAATCGAAGGCTGCCGTCCAGTCCGTCGTGTAGAGCTCATGCCAGCCGATGTGGCCTGGCGTTCGCGCCGGCACCGGCGGCTGATCGGGCTGGTTCGGCTGCAGGAACATGAAGGTCGCGCCTTGCGGATCGGCAACGACGGCGAAGCGCCCGACGCCCGGAATGTCGTCGGGTGCGCGGTGCACGGTGCCGCCCGCGTCCTTGAGCGACGCGGTCGCGCCGTCGGCATCCTTGCTATGGATATAGCCGAGCCAGGCGGGCGGCATGCCCATCTTGGCGGCATCCTCGGGCAGCGTCATCAAGCCCGCGACGCCGCGCTCGCCGACATTCATGACGATGTAGCGCGGCATGCCGGGCGAGGTATCGAAGGGTTGCCCCTTCCAGCCGACAACGGCTGTGTAGAAGGCCTCGGCGGCGTCGAGGTCGGTGGTCATCAACTCGTACCAGAAGAACGGCATCGGGGATTTCGGCATCGTCATGCTCCTTCGGTTTCCTCGGTTGATCGTCTCGTGACCGATCTTAGGACGATCCCGGCGACAGGAATCCGACATGGGCCGGAAATCGACGGCGGCAAGGCACTGTGCCTGCAATCTTGCGCGCCATGCGGTTTTCGCCTTTGCTTGTCCGTCAATGAGGGGATCACGATCCATGCGGCAGATGTCGCTCACGCCGGAGCTTGTGGCGCTCTGTCATCGGGAGGAAGCCGATCCAGGTCCGGACGGCAGCTGGACGCAATTGAACGACGATGATTTCCGCGCGCTTGCCGAGCGTCTGTCAGGCGAAGCCGACGAAGGGCCGCTGTGGGTGTTCGCCTATGGCTCGCTGATCTGGAAGCCGGCCTTCGATTCCGTCGAGCAGCAGCGCGCCTCGGCCCATGGCTGGCATCGGTCGTTCTGCCTCGACATGGTTCGCTGGCGCGGCAGCGCCGCGCAGCCCGGGCTGATGATGGCGCTGGAACGGGGTGGCCGCTGCGACGGCGTCATCTATCGCCTGCCGGACGGTGACAAGCCGGCCCAGATCGAAAGGCTGCTGCGGCGCGAGATCGATGATCACGAAAGCGTCGCCTCGGTCCGCTGGGTTCCGGTGCGCACCGCGCAAGGGCCGCGCAAGGCGCTAGGCTTTTGGGTCGGGGTGACCGGCAGGGGTACCTCGCTCGGGCAGCCGCTGGAGACGGTGGCGCATGTGCTGGCCCGTGCCTGCGGCCATGTCGGCTCCGGCGCCGAATATCTCTACAACACCGTCAGTCACCTCGAGACGTTCGGCATCCACGACCGCAATCTGTGGCGGCTCCAGGAACTGGTCGCGGACGAGATCAGGTCGATCCATGGCCCGGGCAGCGAAAGCGCCGGGTCATTCGAGCCCTCCGTGCTTGCCATAACATGAGTATAATTATCATGTTTTTATAGAGCCTTTTCAGCGACTTGGCCGAAAATTGACCAATTGATAAAAAAATAAAACGTGCTAGCCTTCCCCAAAACAAAACAAGGGGAACCGGAATGGCGACTGGTCATTTCAAAGAGGGCATAGCCGGCGGCCGGCTGTCGTCCGAACAGTATGCCGACAATTTTTCCGACCTGCATCCGCCGCTCGACCATCACGAGGCGCTGGTCGAAAGCGATCGCTGCTATTTCTGCTACGATGCGCCGTGCATGAATGCGTGCCCGACCTCGATCGACATTCCGCTGTTCATCCGCCAGATCTCGACCGGCAATCCGCTCGGCTCGGCCAAGACCATCTTCGACCAGAACATCCTTGGCGGCATGTGCGCCCGCGTCTGCCCGACCGAGACGCTTTGCGAGGAAGTCTGCGTGCGCGAGGTGGCCGAGGGCAAGCCGGTGCAGATCGGCCGGCTGCAGCGCTACGCCACCGATGTCGCAATGAGCGAGGACAGGCAGTTCTATGCGCGCGCCGAACCGACCGGAAAATCTGTCGCCGTCGTCGGCGCCGGGCCGGCCGGGCTTGCCGCCGCGCACAGGCTCGCGCGCCATGGCCATGACGTGACCATCCTTGAGGCGCGGCCGAAGGCCGGGGGCCTCAACGAATACGGCATCGCCGCCTACAAGAGCGTCGACAATTTCGCCCAGGCCGAGGTCGACTACGTCACCGCGATCGGCGGCATCGACATCCAGAACGGCAAGGCGCTCGGCCGCGACTACCAGCTGTCCGACCTGATCCGGAACTACGATGCCGTGTTCCTCGGCATGGGGCTTGGCGGCGTCAACGCGCTGCGCACCGACGGCGAGGGCAGCGATGGGGTCACCAACGCGGTGGAGTTCATCGCCGAACTGCGTCAGGCCAGCGATCTTTCCGGCCTGCCGGTCGGCCGGCGCGTCGTCGTCATCGGCGGCGGCATGACGGCGATCGACGCCGCGGTGCAGTCGAAGCTGCTCGGCGCCGAGGAGGTGACGATCTGCTACCGGCGCGGCCAGGCGCACATGAATGCCTCCGGCTTCGAGCAGGATCTGGCCGCTGCCAATGGCGTCACCATCCGCCACTGGCTGCAGCCCAAGCGCGTCATCGCCGAGAACGGCAAGGTGTCGGCGATCGAGCTCGAATATACGGCGATGGACGGTGACAAGCTGGCCGGCACCGGCGAGCGGCTCACGCTCGCGGCCGACCAGGTGTTCAAGGCGATCGGCCAGAGCTTTGTCCCGGCCGCGCTGAACGGCAGCGGCGCCGAGATCGAGCTGGAAGGCGGCCGCATCAAGGTCGATGCCGAGGGCCGCACCTCGCTGGCCAAAGTTTGGGCCGGCGGCGACTGCATCTTCGGCGGCGACGACCTCACCGTTTCGGCGGTGGCGCAAGGCCGCGACGCGGCCGAAAGCATCAACCGGGCACTGACCTCTAACGGGAGGGCATGAGCATGGCAGATATCAGGAACAATTTCGTCGGCATCAAGTCGCCCAATCCGTTCTGGCTGGCCTCGGCGCCGCCGACCGACAAGGCCTACAATGTCATCCGCGCCTTCCAGGCGGGCTGGGGCGGCGTGGTCTGGAAGACGCTCGGCGAGGAGGGGCCGCCGGTGGTCAACGTCAACGGCCCGCGCTACGGCGCGATCTGGGGCGCCGACCGCCGCTTGCTCGGCCTCAACAACATCGAGCTGATCACCGACCGCGAGCTGCAGACCAATCTGCGCGAGATCAAGCAGGTCAAGCAGGACTGGCCGGACCGCGCCGTCGTCGTCTCGCTGATGGTGCCCTGCGTCGAGGAAAGCTGGAAGGCGATCCTGCCGGTGGTCGAGGAGACCGGAGCCGACGGTATCGAGCTCAATTTCGGCTGCCCGCACGGTATGTCGGAACGCGGCATGGGCTCGGCGGTCGGCCAGGTGCCGGAATATATCGAAATGGTGGTGCGCTGGTGCAAGGCAAACACCCGCATGCCGGTCATCACCAAGCTGACGCCCAACATCACCGACATCCGCAAGCCCGCGCGAGCGGCCCACGCAGGTGGAACGGACGCGGTGTCGCTGATCAACACCATCAATTCGATCACAGGCGTCGATCTCGACAGTTTCGCGCCGCAGCCGACCATCGACGGCAAGGGCTCGCATGGCGGCTATTGCGGCCCGGCGGTGAAGCCGATCGCCATGAACATGGTGGCCGAGATCGCGCGCGATGCCGAGACCCGCGGCCTGCCGATCTCCGGCATCGGCGGCATCACCACATGGCGCGACGCGGCGGAATTCATGGCGCTCGGCGCCGGCAATGTGCAGGTCTGCACAGCGGCGATGACCTACGGCTTCAAGATCGTGCAGGAGATGATCGCGGGCCTCGAGAACTGGATGGACGAGAAGGGCCACGCCTCGCTCGCCGACATCGTCGGCCGCGCCACGCCCAACGTCACCGACTGGCAGTATCTCAACCTCAACTACGTCGCCAAGGCGCATATCGACCAGGATGCCTGCATCAAATGCGGCCGCTGCCACATCGCCTGCGAGGACACTTCGCACCAGGCGATCACTGCGATGGTCGATGGCGTCAGGCATTTCGAGGTGATCGAGGCCGAGTGCGTCGGCTGCAATCTGTGCGTCAATGTCTGCCCGGTCGAGGGCTGCATCACCATGGAGCCGCTGGCCGTCGGCGCGATGGACGAGCGCACCGGCAAGCCGGTGTCGCCGGTCTATGCCAACTGGACGACGCACCCGAACAATCCGATGGCCAAGGCGGCGGCGGAATAGGGCACGTATGCGACGAGAAAAGCGGCATCTTCGGATGCCGTTTTTCATTTTGCTATTGCAGATAAAAAGTATCCACGATAAATGATATCCATGAACTGGAGCGTGGCATCATGAAACTGGGAGAAGGCGTCGAGGCGGCGATCCACTGCGCCGCGATGCTCGCCGGGGTGGATGGCGCCGCGACGATGCCGGGCGCCGCCTTGGCGGAGGCCTTCGGTGTGTCGCCGAGCTATCTGCTCAAGCATCTCAACATGCTGACGGCCGCGGGCATTCTGGAATCGGTGCCGGGACCGGCCGGCGGCTACCGTCTGGCGAAGCCGTCCGAGCGCATCACGCTGCTCGACATCGTGCTCGCCGTCGAGGGCAGGGAACCTGCCTTCCGCTGCGGCGAGATCCGCCAGCGGGGCCCTGTGCGGCTCGATGCTTCGGCCTATGTGAAGCCATGCGGCATCAATGCCGCGATGCTCAAGGCCGAGCGCGCCTACCGGGCGGCGCTCGCCGAGGTCAGGCTGTCGGCGATCGTGGCTGACTACGTCAGCGAGGCCGATCCGCGCTCGGTCGCGGCGGGATGCGCCTTCGTTGCCCGTTATCAGCGGCCGCAGAAGGTTCATCCAAACCAAGTTCCCCCAAGCAAGAGTGAAAGGTAAGAACCATGAAACAGAGGCTGCAATTCTTCGCCAAGGCGCCCGAGATCATGAAGGCGGTGTCGGCGCTCAACAAGGCGGTCGACGAATGCGGGCTGGAGGTGAGCCTGCTGCATCTGATCAAGCTCAGGGCCTCGCAGATCAACGGCTGCTCCTTCTGCGTCGACATGCACAGCCGCGAAGCGCGGCAGGACGGCGAGAGCGAGCAGCGGCTCTATCTTGTCGCCGCCTGGAAGGAATCGCCGCTGTTTTCCGAACGCGAGCGTGCCGCGCTCGCCTGGACCGAAGCGGTGACGAAGATTTCCGAGAACGGCGTCTCGGACGAGCTCTATGCCCGTACGCTAACGCATTTTTCGGAAGAGGAACTGGTCAAGTTGTCGGTCGCGATCGGCATGATCAACACCTGGAACCGGCTTTGCGTCCCGTTCCAGGCCATTCATCCGGTGCCGGCGGCCAAAGCCGCTTGATCGGAAGGAACAGCGCGCGGGTCCGAGAGCGGACCCGCGCCTTTTTGTTTTAGGATCAATCACATGTTTGCAAATTTTCAGAACGAGATTCTGCTTGCTGCACGACTGCTGCTCGGCGGCGCCTTTGTCTTCGCCGGCTTGCGCAACATCCGGAACAGGGCGTTCCTGACCAAATTGATGACCGAACGCGGCGTGCCGCAGGCGGGGCTGGCGCTGTGGCTCGGCATCCTCCTGCAGGTCGTCGCCGGCGGCCTGATCGTGGCGGGCGTCTGGGCGGCACTTGGGGCTGCTTGCCTTATCCTGTTTCTGGTCGTCGCAACGATCATGTTCGACAATTTCTGGGATCATCAGGGCCCTGAGCGAGCGGCGCGGATCAACGGCTTTGTCGCCAATGTTGCGCTGGCCGGAGGGTTCCTGGCGCTGATGGCGCAGCCGCTTTGAGCGCGGCTGCGATTGTCTCCGTCACGCGGCGTATCGCAGGCCACCGTCGCAGGTCAGCACCTGGCCGGTCATGAAGCCGTTGGAGACCAGGAAAGCGATCGCGTCGGCGACGTCCTCGGCGCGGCCGATACGGCCGACGGGCGTCTTGCCGGCATATTCGGCAAAGACCGCTTGCCGCTGGTCGTCCGGCAGGAAATCCCACCACGGCGTGTCGATAACACCCGGAGCTACGACATTGACGCGCAGCGGCTTCAACTCCACGGCCAGGATCGGCGCCACGGTCAGAAGCATGCCGTTGATGGCGCCGATGCCGGCGATGCCGGGCGCGGCGAGCTGCGCCGAAACGGCCGAAATGAAGGTCACTGATCCGTGGTTGCTCAACGTCGGCAGGGCCGCCTGGAGGCAGGAGAGCTGCGGCCGGATCTTTTCGTCGACGCCGCCGCCTATGTCGGCGAGATCGAGCGTCGCGAACGGCCCAAGCCCCTTGCCGCCGCTTGCCGCCAGGACAAGATGATCGAAAGGCCCAAGGCCGTCGAAGAAATGCCGGACCTCATCCGGCCTGGTCGCGTCGAAGGCGGCCTTGCCGACGCTGCCGCCAAGGGTCCTCCAGGCGTCCCTGAGCTTGTTCTCGTTGCGGCCGGTGATCGTCACTTTCATGGCGGGACCGACCAGCCGCCTGGCCGTGGCCAAGCCGATGCCGGATGAGCCGCCGATAATGACGCAATGCTCGATTTTCTCACTCATGACTGTCTTTCCCTGGTTGTGGCTGAGGCGCGCTCGATCAGTTCGAGGCTCAATGAGTGCAACTGCCGGCGGGCCTTTTCGTCGTAGGCCTGGACGTCGGCGCGGGATTCGCGCTGGCCGTCGAAATAGAGGCCGCTGCGGCCCTCGAGCGCCGGCGACGTCGCAAGATTGAGGATGGCCTCGGCGCCGGTCTCGACCGAGCTCCACGGCGTGATGCCCGCCTGCCGGACCATGGTCGTGTTCATGTAGCTTGCCGGATGCAGCGCGTTGACGGTGACGCCGCTGCCTTCCAGATCCTCGGTTAGATCGACGGTGAACAGGATCTGCGCCAGCTTGCTCTGGCAGTAGGCGCGCACGCCGCTATAGTTGCGGGTCAGCATGACGTCGTCGAAATCGATCGCCTGCTGGCCGGCCGAGGCGACATTGACGATGCGCGCCGGCGCGCTCGCCCTGAGCAGCGGCAGCAGCTCCGAGGTCAGCAGGAAGCCGGCGAGATAATTGACGGCGAAGCGCAGCTCGTAGCCGTCGGCGCTGACCTGCCTTTTCGACGCTTCGCCGGCAGTGCCGATACCGGCATTGTTGATCAGGATGTCGAGTCGGTTTGTTCTGGCGCGCACGGCTTCGGCGAGGCGCCTGACCTCGGCAAGCGACGAGAGATCGGCGACGACAAGCTCGGCATTGCCGCCCGCGGCCTCGACGGCAGCGACGACTGCCTTGCCGCGCGCCGCGTCGCGGCCATGCACCAGGACATGGGCGCCGCTTGCGCCGAGCCGTTCCGCGACCATGCGGCCGACGCCGTCGGTCGATCCGGTGATGAGGACGGTCTTGTCTTTCAAGTCCATGTTCAGAGCCTCCATGTTTTGCTCTGAACGCAAGATGGGGCGCGGCGCGCATCCCAAACAGTTCAAACTTTATCCTGGTATCAATACTGCTATAATAAACCCCATGGATGCGATCTCCCACTCGCCGGAAGACAGCCGCCGGCGCGAGCTTGGCGCCTTCCTGCGCTCGCGCCGCGAAAGGCTTTCGCCCGGGACCGCCGGCATCGCCTGCGGCGCGCGCCGGCGCACGCCGGGGCTGCGGCGCGAGGAGGTGGCGATGATCGCCGGCGTCGGCACGACCTGGTACACCTGGCTTGAACAGGGCAGGGACGTCCGCCCCTCGGTGGAAGTCCTGACGGCGCTGTCGGAGGCGTTGCGCCTCGATGCAGTCGAGAAGCGTCATCTGTTCATCCTTGCCGGCCGCCAGCAGCCGGAGCGGCGCCTGGCGGCGCCGGAAAAGGTCGACGGCGCGCTTCTGCACATGCTGCAAAGCCTCGTCCTGCAGCCGGCCTATGTCGTCGGCCGGCGCTGGGACGTGTTGGCCTGGAATCCGGCGGCGGTGGCCGTGTTCGGCGATTATGGGTTGCTGGAGGGCGATGCCCGCAACATCGTCCACATGGTGTTCACCAGCCCGCACCATCGCCGCCTGCTGGTCGACTGGGAGGAACTCGCACGCGTGGTGCTGGCTTCGTTTCGGGCGGAGAGCGCCAAATATGTCGGCGATCCGGATTTCGACCGGCTGATCGCGTTGATGATGCGCTCAAGCCCCGAGTTCCGCGACTGGTGGCCGCGGCGCGACGTGGCGCGAAAGCTGACCGGCGTGAAGCACGTCCGGCATCCGACCGCGGGTGCGATGGTGTTCGAGCATATGAGCCTGTCGATCGATGACGGTTCCGACATGCGGCTGATCGTCTACACGCCGCTTGCCGAGCAGAACTCGATCGCCAAGCTGCAAAAGCTGCTCGATGCGCTGCCCCCTGAACGGCGCAGCGCCTGACGCCATCCAGACGTTCAGCCCTTCGGCTTCAGTCCATCGATGAACAATTGCTCGAGGAACCGGGCGGCATCCTCGAAGCGGCCGTCGCCGCCGCGGTCGGGGCCGAGCACGGCGCGCACCTGGACGTCGAAATCGGCATAGTGCTGCGTCGTCGCCCAGATCGAGAAGATCAGGTGCCAGGGGTCGGTGCGGGCGATCTTGCCGGCGCGCATCCAGCCCTTGATGACGGCGGCCTTCTCGTCGACCAGCGCTTTCAGCTCGCCTTCCAGCAGCGGCATGATGCGCGGCGCGCCCTGCAGGATCTCGTTGGCGAAGAGCCGGCTTTCGCGCGGGAAATCGCGCGCCATTTCGAGCTTGCGCCTGATGTAGCTGCGCAGCTCGGTGAGAGGGTCGCCGATGTCGTCGAGTTCCCTGAGCGGCGCCAGCCAGGTCTCGAGCAGCCGCTCCATCAGCGTTTCGTGAATGTCTTCCTTGCGGCGGAAGTAGTAGAGCAGGTTCGGCTTCGACATGCCGGCCGCTTCGGCGATCTGGTCGATGGTCGAGCCGCGAAAACCGTTGGTGGAGAAGACCTCGAGCGCTGCTTCCAGGATCAGCTCGCGCTTTTCCTGCTGGATGCGGGTGCGGCGGGGAGCGGAACCTTCCATGGCGGCCGTCACCCCTGCAAACCTTCGCCGCGAGCGCCATCTGGACCAATTCTCTGGACCAGTTTTTCCTTGGCCTGTGGAGCGCGCTTCGGATGCGGCATTTCCGTTAGTAATCCCTTGACCGCCGACATGGCGGTGCTAACGTTTGTCCAATCGGTCAAAATTTGCGTAGCACGAAAACGCAGCTGAGACCAAGTGCTGGGAAGACCAAGCGTTAGCCGCACCGAAACAGGTTACAAGGGGAAGTCTTGGTCATGTCCAACCGGCTGAAAGTCACGCCGAACGATCTCAGCGCATTCTGGATGCCGTTCACGGCGAACCGGCAGTTCAAGCAAGCGCCTCGCATGTTCGTGTCCGCCAAGGACATGCATTACACGACCAGCGACGGCCGCAAGGTGCTCGACGGCACCGCCGGTCTCTGGTGCGTCAATGCCGGCCACTGCCGGCCGAAGATCACCGAAGCGATCCAGCACCAGGCGGCCGAGCTCGACTATGCGCCGGCCTTCCAGATGGGCCACCCGATCGTCTTCGAACTGGCGAACCGCCTGGTCGACATCGCACCGAAGGGCATGGACCATGTCTTCTTCACCAATTCGGGTTCGGAATCGGTCGATACCGCGCTGAAGATGGCGATCGCCTACCACCGCGCCAGGGGCGAAGGCTCGCGCACCCGCCTGATCGGCCGCGAGCGCGGCTATCACGGCGTCAATTTCGGCGGCATCTCGGTCGGCGGCATCGTCAACAACCGCAAGATGTTCGGCACGCTGCTCGGCGGCGTCGACCATATGCCGCACACGCATCTGCCGGAAAAGAACGCCTTCTCGAAGGGCGTGCCGGAACACGGCGCGGAACTCGCCAACGAGTTGGAGCGCATCGTCGCGCTGCACGACGCCTCGACCATCGCGGCCGTCATCGTCGAGCCGGTGGCCGGCTCGACCGGCGTCATCCTGCCGCCGAAGGGCTATCTGCAGAAGCTGCGCGAGATCTGCACCAAGCACGGCATCCTGTTGATCTTCGACGAGGTCATCACCGGCTTCGGACGCCTCGGCACGCCGTTCGCCGCCGACTATTTCGGTGTGACGCCTGACATCATGACGACCGCCAAGGGCGTCTCCAACGGCGTCATCCCGATGGGCGCGGTATTCGTGACGAAGGAGATTCACGACGCCTTCATGACCGGACCCGATCACATGATCGAGTTCTTCCACGGCTACACCTATTCGGGCAATCCGATCGCCTGTGCCGCCGCGCTCGGCACGCTCGACACCTACAAGGAAGAGGGCCTGTTGACCCGCGGCGAAGAACTGGCGCCTTACTGGGAAGACGCGCTGCATTCGCTGAAGGGCGAGCCGAACGTGATCGACGTCAGGAACATCGGCCTGATCGGTGCGATCGAGCTGGCGCCGATCGCCGGGCAGCCGACGAAGCGGGCCTTCTCGGCCTTCGTCAAGGCGTTCGAGCACGGCTTGCTGATCCGCACCACCGGCGACATCATCGCACTGTCGCCGCCGCTGATCATCACCAAGGGCCAGATCAACGAATTGATCGACCATCTGCGGGATGTGCTGAGGTCGATCGACTAGACCTGCTTTGTCCGGTGTGGCGGCGTCGGGAACCGCCGCCCCACCGGGTAGTGAAATGAGAGGACTTTGAATGGCCGCCCCCGGCGAGAATCTGCGAATCAATTCAGACCGTTTGTGGGATTCCATCATGGAGATGGCGAAGATCGGCCCCGGCATTGCCGGCGGCAACAATCGCCAGACCGTGACCGACGAGGATGGCGAGGGCCGGCATCTGTTCAAGCGCTGGTGCGAGGCCGCCGGCCTCGAAATGGGGCTCGACGAGATGGGCACCATGTTTGCCCGCCGTGAGGGCACCGATCCCAGTCTGCCGCCAGTCTATGTGGGCAGCCATCTCGACACCCAGCCGACCGGCGGCAAGTATGACGGCGTGCTCGGCGTGCTCGGCGGGCTGGAAGTCGTGCGCTCGCTCAACGATCTCGGCATCAAGACCAAACACCCGATCGTCGTCACCAACTGGACGAACGAGGAAGGCGCGCGCTTCGCGCCGGCGATGATGGCGTCCGGCGTCTTTGCCGGCGTGCTCGACCAGGCCGATGTCTACGAACATGTCGACAAGGACGGCAAGAAGTTCGGCGAGGAATTGGAGCGCATCGGCTGGAAAGGCGCCGAGAAGGTCGGCGAGCGCAAGATCCACGCCTTCTTCGAACTGCATATCGAGCAGGGGCCGATCCTCGAGGATGAAGGCATCGACATCGGTGTCGTCACGCACGGCCAGGGCCTGAAATGGCTGCAGGTGACGCTGACCGGCAAGGAGGCGCATACCGGTTCGACGCCGATGCCGAAGCGACGCAATGCCGGCCTCGGCATGGCGCGGGTGATCGAGCTGGTGCACGAGATCGCCATGGACTACCAGCCGGACGCGGTCGGCGCGGTCGGCCACATGCAGGCCTATCCGAACTCGCGCAACATCATTGCCGGGCGCACCGTCTTCACCATCGACATCCGCTCACCGGAAAAGGAGGTACTCGACGCCATGGACGCGCGCGTGCGCGAAGGCATCGACACGATCTGCGATGCGCTCGACATCAAATACCAGATCGAGCAGGTCGGCCATTTCGATCCGGTGACCTTCGACAAGAACTGCGTCAAGGCGATCCGCGATGCCGCCGAACGGTTGGGCTACACGCATCGCAACATCGTCTCGGGTGCCGGCCACGACGCCTGCTGGATCAACCGCGTTGCCCCTACGGCGATGGTGATGTGCCCATGCGTCGACGGGCTCAGCCACAACGAGGCTGAGGAGATATCCAAGGAATGGGCCGGCGCCGGCGCCGACGTTTTGTTCCATGCGGTGGTGGAGACGGCTGTCATCGTCGAGTGAGGTCCGGAATCTAGAATTCAACGCTGCTCGCAAAGAAGCGCGATTAGAACAGGGGAACATGAAAATGACCAAAGTCATCAGGAACGGCACCATCGTCACGGCCGACCGCACCTGGAAGGCCGACGTGCTGATGCAGCACGGCAAGATCGTCGCCATCGGCTCGAACCTGCACGGCGACCATGAGTTCGACGCCACCGGCTGCTACGTCATGCCGGGCGGCATCGATCCGCACACCCATCTCGAAATGCCGTTCATGGGCACCTATTCGGCCGACGATTTCGAATCCGGCACCCGCGCGGCACTTTCCGGCGGCACGACGATGGTGGTCGATTTCTGCCTGCCGGCGCCGAAACAGTCGCTGCTCGAAGCGTTGCAGATGTGGGACAACAAGACCTCGAAGGCGGCCTGCGACTATTCATTCCACATGGCGGTCACCTGGTGGGGAAAACAGGTGTTCGACGAGATGGCGACCGTCGTCGACAGGGGCATCACCTCGTTCAAGCACTTCATGGCCTACAAGGGCGCGCTGATGGTCGACGACGACGAGATGTACGCGTCGTTCCAGCGCTGCGCCGATCTCGGCGCGCTGCCGCTGGTGCATGCCGAGAATGGCGACGTGGTTGCAGCCCTTTCTCAGAAGCTGCTCGCCGCCGGCAACAACGGCCCCGAGGGGCATGCCTATTCACGCCCGCCGGAAGTGGAAGGCGAGGCGACCAACCGCGCCATCATGATCGCCGACATGGCCGGCGTGCCGCTCTATGTCGTGCATGTCTCCTGCGAGCAGGCGCATGAGGCCATCCGCCGCGCGCGCCAGAAGGGGATGCGGGTGTTCGGCGAGCCGCTGATCCAGCACCTGACGCTCGACGAGACCGAATATTTCAACAAGGACTGGGACCATGCCGCGCGCCGCGTGATGAGCCCGCCCTTCCGCAACAAGCTGCACCAGGATTCGCTGTGGGCCGGCCTGCAGGCGGGATCGCTGCAAGTGGTGGCGACCGACCATTGCTCGTTCACCACGCAGCAGAAACGCAACGGCGCCGGCGACTTCACCAAAATTCCGAATGGCACGGGCGGGCTCGAGGACCGGTTGCCGGTGCTGTGGACCACCGGCGTCAACACCGGCCGGCTAACGATGAACGAGTTCGTCGCGGTGACCTCGACCAACATCGCCAAGATCCTCAACATGTATCCGAAGAAGGGCGCCATCGTCGAAGGCGCGGACGCCGACATCCTGGTCTGGGATCCGAAGCGCAAGAAGACGATCACCTCGAAGAAGCAGCAGTCGGTGATCGACTACAACGTGTTCGAGGGCTTCGAGGTGACCGGCCTGCCGCGCTTCGTCTTCTCGCGCGGCGAATTGTCGATCGAGGAGGCGGAGGTCAAGGCCAAGGTCGGCCATGGCGAGTTCGTCGCCCGCGAGCCGAACGCCGCGGTCAACCGGGCGCTGTCGACCTGGAAGGAGATCAGCGCGCCGCGCAAGGTGGAACGCACCGGCATTCCGGCGACCGGGGTCTGAGCGTGCGCGTTTCTCATTTTGCGTTTGCGGCCGCAGCGCTGCTCGTCGCCGGCCAGGCTTCCGCGGCGGCAATCGACCTGTCGAAACCCTATGGCAACAAATCCGGCTGCATCAACAAGAACGGCCAGGAAATCTATGCCGAGGACATGCTGCTGTTGACCGACGAGGCATTCGTCACGGTGGCGAGCGCCTGCACCTTCACCGAAAAGAAGGCACAGGCCGACGGCTCGCTGCTGGTCAAGGCGCAATGCCAGGCGGAAGGCGAGGAGGGCGAGTCACCAGCCCAGTTCACCATCAAGCGCAGCGCCAAGAACGCCAAGAGACTGGTGATCGCCGATGAGGACGGCAATGTCATGGGAGAAGTCTCCCGGTGCAAATGACGGAGAAAGTGTTTCCGTCCGCCTCAGGCGACCAGCGCATCCAGTTCCGGCAGCAGGACGACGCTTTCCTGCTCGTTGGGATCGGTGCGGGCGATGACCGCCGACGAGGGCGCGCCGCTCAGATTGGCGGGCAGATGCGGCACGCCGGCGGGGATATAGAACAGGTCGCCGGCCTTGACGACGATGTGATGCTCAAGGCGGTCGCCATACCAGGTGTGGACCTCGCCGGAGAGCACGTAGATCGCCGTCTCATGGTTCTCATGCATATGCGCCTTGGCGCGGGCACCGGGCGGCATGGTGAGCACGTGCATGCAGATGCCGGACGAGCCGACCGACTCGGTGGCAATGCCGGCGAAATAGGTCAAACCCTGCTTGCCTTCATAAGTGCTTTCGGGGCGGATAAGATGACAAGTCGGTTTGAGCGACATCGGGGAAACTCCGGGCGTCGGGCTGGCGGGACAAGGCCAATGGGGCAGGGTGAGTGGAAAACAACGTCGCGATAAAAGCAATCGGAATCCAGCCGGCGCCGCAGGCACGGGAACGGGCAGGCGCCAGCCAATGACCGGACAGTCGCCAGCCGTCGTTTCGGCAAGCAAGCTAGGCCTCACCTTCCAGACCAATGACGGTCCGGTGCAGGCGCTGTCCAATGTCGACCTCACCATCGGCAAGGGCGAATTCGTCTCCTTCATCGGCCCGTCCGGTTGCGGCAAGACGACCTTGCTCAGGGTCATCGCCGACCTGGAGAAGCCAACCTCGGGAGCGATCTCGGTCAACGGCATGACGCCGGAGCAGGCGCGCGAGAAACGCGCCTATGGCTATGTCTTCCAGGCAGCCGCCCTTTTCCCGTGGCGCACGATCGAGCGCAATGTGGCGCTGCCGCTGGAGATCATCGGCCTGTCCAAGGCAGAGCAGGCGGAGCGCATCAAGCGCACGCTGGAACTGGTCAACCTCGCCGGCTTCGAGAAGAAATACCCCTGGCAGCTTTCCGGCGGCATGCAGCAGCGCGCCTCGATCGCCCGTGCGCTCGCTTTCGACGCCGACTTGCTCCTGATGGACGAACCGTTCGGCGCGCTCGACGAGATCGTGCGCGACCATTTGAATGAACAGCTTCTGGAATTGTGGGAGCGGACCAACAAGACGATCTGCTTCGTCACCCACTCCATCCCCGAGGCGGTGTACCTCTCGACGCGCATCGTCGTGATGTCGCCGCGGCCGGGCCGCGTCAGCGACGTCATCGAATCGACGCTGCCAAGAAAGCGGCCGCTCGACATCCGCGAGACGCCGGAGTTTTTGGCGATCGCCGCGCGCGTGCGCGACGGCCTCCGGGCAGGGCACAGCTATGATGATTGAGCGCCGTCAGGAGCGAGCGCCTGCCCGCGCCTTCGTCATCCCAGGGCGGAGCGCCCGCGATGCGGCGTGCGTGAAGGGAGCGGCCAACCACGCCTTCGGCCTTCGCTTCGCTCCGGCCACCCTCTCCCCGGCGGGGAGAGGAGAGGGGCAGCGCTGATGGACTCCTTCCGCTCGAAAATCATCCCCGTCACAACCATCCTCGCGGCCGTGGTGGTCGCCTGGTACGTTTTCGCCGTCGTCCTCAACGCGCCGTTCCAGCGCGATCTCGACCAACGCGCCAACGAAACCCCCGGCACCGCCGAATTCATCGGCAAGACGCTGTCGCAGCCGAAGCCGACGCTGCCGGCGCCGCACCAGGTTGCGGTGAATTTCTTCGAGAACACCTTCCTGCGGTCCGTCACCTCGAACCGCAGCCTGGTCTACAACGCCTGGGTGACGCTGTCGTCGACGCTGCTCGGCTTTGCCTTCGGCACCGCGCTCGGCATCGTCATTGCCGTCGGCATCGTGCATGTGGCGACGCTCGACCGTAGCCTGATGCCGTGGGTCATCGCCTCGCAGACCATCCCCATCCTGGCCGTTGCGCCGATGATCATCGTGGTGCTGGCGGCGGTCGGCATCACCGGGCTGATCCCGAAAGCGCTGATCTCGACCTACCTGTCTTTCTTCCCGGTGACTGTCGGCATGGTGAAGGGTCTGCGCTCGCCGGAACTCATGCATCTCGACCTGATGCATACCTACAATGCCAGCCGCGCGCAGACCTTCTGGAAGCTGAGGGTGCCGGCATCGGTGCCGTTCCTGTTCACCTCGATGAAGGTCGCGGTGGCGGCAAGCCTGGTCGGCGCCATCGTCGGCGAGCTGCCGACCGGCGCCGTCGCCGGCATCGGCGCCAAGCTGCTTTCCGGCGCCTATTACAGCCAGTCCATCGACATCTGGTCGGCGCTGGTCGCCGGTTCCATCGTGGCGGCGCTGCTGGTGATGGTGGTCGGCGTTGCCGGCCGCCTGGTCGACCGCGCCATGGGCGGGAGGCCGGCATGAGTTGGCTAAAACCATCCTGGCAAGGGCTGCTGGCGATCCTGCTATGCCTGATCGCCTTGGCACTCGGCGCGATGTCGAAGCCGGAAGCGGCGGCGCTGGCGCAACCTGAAGCGTCTTTCGACTATCCCTACCTTGCGACGAAGGGGCTGATGTTCGGCTTGCTGCTGCTGGCAGCTCTTGCCTCGATGGCCAGGCTGTCCACGATCGTCGAGGCCCTGGTGCTTTTCATCGGCGCGCATCTCGCCGCCTGGCTGCTGATCACGGGCATAAACGGCTATGAAGGCACGGCGCTGGCGCCATTCTTCCTGCTGCTCGCCGCGGCCTGGCTGCTGGGATGGCGCTGTGTGGCGGTGCTGTCTTCGCTGCGCCCGGTGGCGAACTGGGTGCGGACCGCCCTGCGGCTGATCATCCCGGCGATCTTCGGCGCCTGGATCCTGATCATCTGGGAAGCGGTGACCCGGGGAGCCGGCATTCCCTTCATCCTGTTGCCGCCGCCAAGCGCCATCGGCGCGCGCATCGCCGGTTCGCTGCCGGTACTCGGCGCCGATGTCCGACAGACCATCTTCAAGGCGGTGATCTTCGGCTATGTCGTCGGCAGCGGCGCCGGCTTCCTCGCGGCGATCGCGGCCGACCGCGTGCCGTTCCTCAGGCGCGGGCTCTTGCCGATCGGCAACATGGTCTCGGCGCTGCCGATCATCGGCGTGGCGCCGATCATGGTGATGTGGTTCGGCTTCGACTGGCAGTCAAAGGCGGCGGTCGTCATCATCATGACCTTCTTCCCGATGCTGGTGAACACGGTCGCCGGGCTTGCCGCTTCCGGCCATATGGAGCGCGACTTGATGCGCACCTATGCGTCGGGCTATTGGCCGACGCTCATCAAGCTCAGGTTGCCGGCCGCCGCTCCCTTCATCTTCAACGCGCTGAAGATCAACTCGACGCTGGCGCTGATCGGCGCCATCGTCGCGGAGTTCTTCGGCACGCCCGTCGTCGGCATGGGATTCCGCATTTCGACCGAGGTCGGGCGGATGAACATCGACATGGTCTGGGCCGAAATCGCAGTTGCAGCACTGGCGGGTTCGGTCTTTTATGGCGTGGTCGCTCTTGTCGAAAGAGCCGTCACGTTTTGGCATCCCTCTGTCCGTGGTGGATAGGGGCGGTGGGTTTAAGGGTGCTAACTTCAGAGGGTAAAAACATGAAAAGACTGATTATTCCTGTCCTGGCCGGCGCGATGTCGCTGGCCGCTTTCCAGGCGATGGCCGCCGACAAGGTGACGCTGCAGCTGAAGTGGGTCACGCAGGCCCAGTTCGCCGGCTACTATGTCGCCAAGGCCAAGGGCTTCTACGAAGCCGAGGGCCTCGACGTCGACATCAAGCCGGGCGGCCCCGATATCGCTCCCGAGCAGGTAATCGCCGGCGGCGGCGCCGACGTCATCGTCGACTGGATGGGCGGCGCGCTTGCCGCGCGCGAGAAGGGCGTGCCGCTGGTCAACATCGCCCAGCCCTTCAAGAAGGCCGGCATGGAGTTGGTCTGCCCGAAGGACGGCCCGATCAAGACCGAAGCCGACTTCAAGGGCCACACGCTCGGCGTCTGGTTCTTCGGCAACGAGTATCCGTTCTACGCCTGGATGAACAAGCTCGGCCTCAAGACCGAGGGCGGCCCGGACGGCGTCACCGTGCTGAAGCAGAGCTTCGACGTGCAGCCGCTGATCCAGAAGCAGGCGGACTGCATCTCGGTCATGACCTATAACGAGTACTGGCAGCTGATCGACGCCGGCTACAAGCCGGAACAGCTCACCGTGTTCAACTACTCGGCCATGGGCAACGATTTGCTCGAAGACGGGCTCTATGCGTTGGGAGACAAGCTCAAGGATCCGGCCTTCGAGGACAAGATGGTGCGTTTCGTGCGCGCTTCGATGAAGGGCTGGAAATATGCCGTGGACAACTCCGACGAGGCAGCCGGCATCGTCATGGACAATGGCGGCCAGGACGAGAATCACCAGAAGCGGATGATGGGCGAAGTCGCCAAGCTGATCGACAATGCCGATGGCAAGCTGATTCCGGAAGCCTATGAGCGCACCGCCAAGGCGCTGCTCGACCAGAAGATCATCACCAAGCAGCCGGAAGGCGCGTACACCACGGCGATCACCGACAAGGCGATCAAGTAGGCCGGCTGAACGCTGACATCCCGATCTCGAGAACGGCGCCTCAGAGGCGCCGTTCCTTTATGGTGTTCATGACGAAGCTGGTCTCGATCGAGGCGACGCATTTCAGTCGCGCGATCTTTTCCTTGATGAAGCGCTCGTACTGCTCGAGGCTTCCTGCCACCACCTTCAGCACATAGTCGCGCGAGCCGGTGACGAGGTGGCATTCCAGCACCTCATCCCAGCCGCGGATCGCTTCCTCGAACATGACGATCTCGTCCTCGTTCTGGCGGCTGAGCCGGATGGTGGCGATGGCGACCATGCCCCAGCCGAAGGCGGCCGGATCGACCAAGGCGGTATAGCCTCTGATGACGCCGGCTTCCTCCAAACGCCGCACGCGCCGCAGGCAGGGCGACGGCGACAACCCGATCCGCTCGGCAAGCTCGTTGTTGGTGATGCGGGCGTCGGCTTGCAGTTCACGCAGGATCTTGCGGTCGAAATCGTCGGCTATCTTCTGCTGCACTTTCGGGCTCTCCAGGCAATTCATTGCGGGAACGCAGCCACGCGAGCCCAAAAATAGCAAGGACTGCATGATGGGGATGGCATAAATTGCGGGGCAACACTCCTCGAAAGCAGGAAATAGCCATGACCGCGCCGCGCCCGTCGAAAACCCACATCGGCAACCACAAGCTCCATCCGGAGACGCTGATGCTGAGCTATGGCTTCGATCCGCAGCTTTCGGAGGGCGCCGTCAAGCCGCCGGTGTTCCTCACCTCGACCTTCGTGTTCAAATCGGCGGAAGAGGGACGCGACTTCTTCGACTACACCTCCGGTCGCAAGGAACCTTCGAGCGGCACGGCTTCGGGTCTGGTCTATTCGCGCTTCAACCATCCCAACAGCGAGATCGTCGAGGACCGGCTGGCGGTCTACGAGGGCACGGACGCCTGCATCCTGTTCTCGTCCGGCATGTCGGCGATCGCAACGACCCTTCTCGCCTATGCCCGCCCGGGTGACGTCATCCTGCATTCGCAGCCGCTCTATGGCGGCACCGAAACGCTCCTGACGCGCACGCTCGCCGGCTTCGGCATAGAGGCGGTCGGCTTCGCAGACGGCGTCGACGAGGTGGCGGTTCGCGCGGCCGCCGATACGGCAATGGCCAAGGGCCGGGTGTCGGTCATCCTGATCGAGACGCCGTCAAATCCGACCAACAGCCTTGTCGACATCGCGCTGATGCGCAGGATCGCCGACGAAATCGGCGCAGGGCAAGGGACGAAGCCGATCATCGTCTGCGACAACACGCTGCTGGGTCCGGTGTTCCAGCGGCCGATCGAACACGGCGCCGACGTTTCGGTCTATTCGCTGACCAAATATGTCGGCGGCCATTCCGACCTGATCGCCGGCGCCGCGATGGGCAGCAAGGCGGTCACCAAGCCGATCAAGGCGCTGCGCGGCGCGATCGGCACGCAGCTCGACCCGCATTCCTGCTGGATGCTCGGCCGCTCGCTGGAGACGCTGTCGATCCGCATGGAACGCGCGAACGACAATGCGCGCCTGGTCGCCGAATTCCTGCGCGACCATGCCAAGGTCGAGAAGGTGCATTATCTGCCGTTCCTGGGCGAGGACACGCCTTCGGGCCGCACCTATCGGGCGCAGTGCGGCGGCGCCGGCTCGACCTTCTCCTTCGACATTCGCGGGGGGCAGAAGGCGGCGTTCGCCTTTCTCAACGCCCTGCAGATCTTCAAGCTGGCGGTAAGCCTCGGCGGAACGGAATCGCTCGCCAGCCATCCGGCGGCCATGACCCATTCTGGTATTCCCTTCGAAGTGCGCCAGCGCATCGGCGTGCTCGAGACCACGGTGAGGCTGTCGATCGGCGTTGAGCATCCGGACGACCTGCTCGCCGACCTGACCCAGGCGTTGGCAGCCGTCTGATCACCGCCTTCGTGGACTCCAAAAAGGGGCGGGTAACCGCCCCTTTTCGGCGCGATGTCAAATCGGCGTTACCGGGCGGAAACATCGGCTCCTCAAGCCGTTGTGGCGGTGCATCCATTTTGGGATGTCACAACGGAGGTTTCCATGCGCATTCAACCCCTCGCGCCGATGCTCTCGGCGCTGGCCATTTCCGCGTCGGTCCTGCTTGCCTTTCCTGCCTTGGCCGAAACGGTGAAATACACGGCGACGCTCGATGGCAGCCAGCAGAGCCCGCCTGTCACCACCAAGGGCAAGGGAACCGCCACATTCACCTTCGACACCGCCAAGAAGAAGCTGAGCTGGAACGTCAAATATTCCGACCTCAGCGGACCGGCGATTGCGGCCCACATCCACGGCCCGGCTGCGATGGGCGCGAATGCGGGACCCGTCATCCCGTTCAAGAAGCTCAAGAGCCCGATCAAGGGATCGGCGACGCTGACCGATGCGCAGGCGGCCGATCTGGAGGCCGGCAAATACTATGTCAACGTCCACACCGCCGCCAACAAGGACGGCGAGATCCGCGGCCAGATCGAGAAGGCGATGTAAGGCGCAAAGGGGCGGTTCATCGCCCCTTTTGTCGTCAGCCGACAGAAAGGGCGGTTTGCCGCCCTTTCGCAGTTGAGCGCAGAAAGGCAGGAGGCTGCCTTTCGGCTTAGCTCTTGTCGCGGATCTGCGTCAGCGTGCGGGTCGGCGTGATTGCCTCGGGATCGAGCCTGATCTCGACGATCGCCGGCTTGCCGCTGGCGCGCGCGCGCTCGAAGGCCGGCGCGAAGTCGGCGGTCTTCTCGACCGTCTCGCCATGGCCGCCATAGGAACGGGCAAGGGCGGCGAAGTCCGGGTTTTTCAGACTGGTGGCGACGACGCGGCTCGGATATTCGCGCTCCTGATGCATGCGGATCGTGCCGTAAATGCCGTTGTTGACGACGATGACGATGATCGGCAGATCGTACTGGACTGCGGTGGCGAACTCCTGCCCGTTCATCAGGAAGCAGCCGTCGCCGGCGAAGGCGATGACTTCGCGCTCCGGGTTCAGCGCCTTAGCGGCGACCGCCGCCGGCGTGCCGTAGCCCATCGAACCGGAGGTCGGTGCCGCCTGCGTGCCGTAGCGGCGGGAGCGGTAGAAGCGATGCACCCAGGTGGCGTAGTTGCCGGCGCCGTTGGTGAGGATGGCGTCTTCCGGCAGGACCTTTCCGAGATGCTCGATGATCGGCCCCATCTGAACTGAGCCCGGGCCGGTCTGCGGCGGCGTCGACCATTCGAGATAGGCGGCATGCGCCTTTTCCGTCTCGGCCGCCCAGGAGGGCTTGGCCGAAGGCTTGCGCTTGGCGAAAGCCTCGACGAAGGCGGCGGGCGAAGCGTTGATGGCTATAGTCGGCCGGTAGACGCGGCCGAGCTCGCCGGCATCGGCATGGACATGCACCAGTGCCTGGTCGGGGTAGGGGCTTTTCAGCAACGTGTAGTCGGAAGACGGCATCTCACCCAGGCGGCCGCCAAGCATGAGCACGACATCGGCTGCCTTGACCTGCGCCGCCAGCTTCGGATTGATGCCGATCCCGACATCGCCGGCGTAGTTCGGATGCAAATGATCGAACAGCATCTGGCGGCGGAAGGAGCATCCTACGGGCAATGACCATGCCTCGGCGATGGCGTGCATCCGCGCCACCGCTTGCTCGTCCCAGCGCGTGCCTCCGAGGATGACGAACGGGCGCTTGGCGCCGGCGAGAAGCTTTTCCAGCGCGTCGAGCTCAGCCTCGCCGGGGCGTGTCTCGACCGGCGTGTGCGGCAGTGCTTCAGGCGCCTCGACGACGCTGGTCAGCATGTCCTCGGGCAGCGAGATGACGACCGGGCCGGGGCGGCCGGAGGTCGCGACGGCAAAGGCGCGGGTGACGAATTCGGGGATGCGCGAGGCATCGTCGATCTCGACCACCCATTTGGCGATGTCGCCGAAGAAGCGCTTGTAATCGACCTCCTGGAAGGCCTCGCGCTCCTTGGCGTGGCTGGCGACCTGGCCGATGAACAGGATCACCGGGACCGAATCCTGCATCGCGATGTGGATGCCGGCCGAGGCGTTGGTGGCGCCGGGGCCGCGGGTGACGAAGCAGATGCCGGGCTTGCCGGTCAGCCGGCCCTGGCAGTCGGCCATCATCGCGGCGCCGCCTTCCTGGCGGCAGACGATGGTGCGGATCGGCGAGTCATGCAGCGCGTCGAGCACCGCGAGATAGGATTCGCCGGGCACGCAGAAGATGCGGTCGGTGCCGTTGGCTTCAAGCGCCTCGACGATCAGTTGTCCGCCGGTTTTCATTTCGCTGATCTCTCCAGTTCGGCCAGGATTTCCTCGGTGTGTTCGCCAAGACGCGGCGAGGGGCGCTCATAGACCAGCGGCGTGCCGGACATCACCATCGGCGCGCGCACCGAGGGCAGGCGATTGCCGTGGCCGTCGTCGAGATCGAGCCGCATGCCGCGCGCAATCGTCTGCGGATCGTCGAACATCTGGCCGATCGTGTTGATCGGGCTCGCCGGCACGCTTGCCGCTTCGAGCTTCGTCAGCAGCGGATCGCGATCAAGGGCCTTGAGCGCCTCGATGATGCGCTCGCGCAGTCTCGCCCGGTTGGCGACGCGGGCGGGATTGGTAGCGAAATCCGGGTTCGACGGCAGATCGTCGAGGCCGACCGCCGCGCAGAATTTTTGGAACTGGCCGTCGTTGCCGACGGCCAGGATGATGTGGCCGTCCTTCACCGGCAGCACCTCGTAGGGCGCGATGTTCATATGCGCGTTGCCCATCTGCACCGGCGACTTGCCGGAGACCAGATAGTTGAGGTTCTGGTTGCCGAGCGCCGAGATCTGGCTGTCGAACAGCGCCATGTCGATGTGCTGGCCCTCGCCGGTCTTCTCGCCATGGCGAAGTGCGGCCTGGATGGCGATCACCGAATAGAGGCCGGTGAACAGGTCGGAAATGGCGACGCCGGCCTTCTGCGGCTCGCGGCCGGCCTCGCCGGTGATCGACATCATGCCGGCCATGGCCTGGATGATAAAGTCATAGCCCGCGCGTGGCGCATACGGTCCGTCCTGGCCGAAACCGGTGATCGAGCAATAAACGAGGCGCGGGTTGATCGTCTTCAGGCTCTCGTAGTCGAGCCCGTATTTCTTCAGCCCGCCGAGCTTGAAGTTCTCGATCAGCACGTCGGCATTGGCGACCAATCGGCGCAGCGTATCGGCGCCCTCGGGCTTGGAGAAGTCGATGGCGATGGAGCGTTTGCCGCGATTGCAGGAGTGATAATAGGCGGCCGACAGGTTCTCGCCGTCATGGCTCATGACGAAGGGAGGGCCCCATTTGCGGGTGTCATCGCCGCCGTCCGGGCTCTCGACCTTGATGACATCGGCGCCGAGATCGGCGAGCAACTGCCCCGCCCAGGGCCCGGCGAGGATGCGGGCGAGTTCGATAACGCGTATGCCTTTCAGCGGAGGCTCGGCCATGGATCACCGTGTTGGGTCGAAAGCGCAGCCTCTATCAATCCCCGCCGCTGCTGTCACGGCCCTTGCGATGGGCCAACCGCCTCACGCTTTGAGAACTTTGTCCGCCCATGCGGCAAAATCGGCCATCACGATGTCCCGGTTCACCTCGTTCAGGCTTTCGTGGCGGGTCTCCGGGTAAACCTTTGAAACCAGATTCGAAAAGCCCATCCCCCGCATGCGCCCGGCGAGGTGGTTGACCGCCTTGCCGTAATCCGAGGCGGGGTCTTTCTCGCCGCCGAGCAGGTTGATGGGGAGGGTGCGGCGCACGCCGGAAAAATTGCCGTCGCTGCCGCCGTAGATCGCCATCTGGACGACGTCCCGCCACATCGACACCGAGGCATCCCAGCCGCAGAGCGGATCGGCGACGTATTTCGCGACCTCGGCCTCGTCGCGCGACAGCCAGTCGAACAGCGTCTTGTGGTTGGGCACGGCCTTGCCCCAGGCCTGGAAGGTCAGCCTCGGCAGCAGCCTTGACGGCACGTCGGAGCCCAGCCGCATCCTTTCCCAGCCGAGGATGGCGAGCGCCAGCTGCCCAAGCAGGCCCTGCGAGAAATTGCCGTTCCAGATCGCGGTGGCATGGACGCGCGCCGAATGACGCAGAAGGAAGTTCAATGCCACCGACGCGCCCATCGAATGGCCGAAGAGGATGACCGGCAGGCCCGGCTGCTCGCCGGCGATCAGGTCATGAATGGCGGTGACATCGGCGATGACCTTGGCGCCGCCATCCGAATCGGCGAACTTGCCGAGCGGTGCGTCGGGCGCTCTGGTCGCGCCATGGCCACGGTGGTCATGCACGTAGACATGAAAGCCGCGCTCGGCGAGGAAATCGGCGAAGCGGGCATAGCGCGCCGCGTGCTCGGCCAGTCCGTGGTTGATCTGGACGACGGCGCGCGGGTGGCCGCTCGCCTGCTTCACATAGAGGTTGAGGTCGGCGCCGGTCGGCGACTTGACCATGCGCTGCTGGCTGAATGGCATTTCGCTTCGTCCCCCCGACGCCCTTCTCGTGCTCACGAGAGTTTTGTTTGCGCTGGCGCCGGTTTTAGGTCAATGCGGCCCGGCTGATTTTGCGCTGTGGGCTTCTTCTCCTGCGGCGCGGGCCATCGCAATTCTGACACGGAGACAGCGGCAGTGTGTGCCGCGACATTTTGAGCCGAGGTGCGGGGATGCGGACAGGTTTTGCTTTTTTGTTGGCTGCCGCCGTCACGGCGCTCGCCGGAGCAGCGCGGGCCGATGTGAAGATGAGCGGCAGCTTCGTGGCCGATGCCGCCTGTCCGGCGACGCAGGCGATCAAGAGCGGCAAGAACCCCGGGAACGTATCGACCGCGGCCGGGCAAAGCTACCAGCTGCTAGCGGGCAACAAGGACGAGCCGACGCATTACCTCATCCTCGTGCCGGGCGCCGATCCGGATCGCCGCTGGGTGAAGATCGGCTGCGGCCATGTCACCGGCGCCAGTGCTGCGGCGACGCCGGCGCCCGTCGAGCAGAACAAGCCGGCGCAGCCTGGCTCCGGCAAGCCGGAATATGTCTTCGCGCTGAGCTGGCAACCGGCCTTCTGCGAGACCAAGTCCAGCAAGCCCGAATGCCAGGCGCAGTCGAAGGCCGGCTTCGACGCCACGCATTTCGCCTTGCATGGGCTGTGGCCGCAGCCGAACGGCAACTTCTATTGCCAGGTGTCGGCAAGCGACAAGGCCAACGACAATCCCGCCCATTGGCAGGACCTGCCGAAGGTCGACCTCGATGCGAGTACCCGCGCCGAGCTCGATCAGGTGATGCCGGGCACCGCCTCCAAGCTGGAGCGCCATGAATGGATCAAGCACGGCACCTGCTACGGCAAGAGCCAGCAAGAGTATTTCTCGGATGCGTTGAACCTGATGCGGGCGGTGAACGCGTCGCCGGTGCGCGATCTCTTCACCAAGCATATCGGCAAGCAGCTGACGTCGGATCAGATCCGCAATGCTTTCGACAGCGCCTTCGGCGCCGGCGCCGGCAACCGGGTCCGTGTCTCCTGCCTGGTCGACCCCTCGAGCGGCAGGCGCATGATCGGCGAGCTGACGCTCGGGCTGTCGGGCACTATCGGCCCCGACAGCACGCTGGGCAGCCTGATGCTGGCTTCCGCGCCGACCTCCAAGGCGGGCTGCCCGAAGGGCACGGTCGACCCGACCGGTTTCCAGTAAGCCGGGCGGGGGCGCTTCGCTCCGCCACCGGCGCCTTACGCCGATCTCGTCCAGATGCCGGGATTTTCGGCCTCGTCGTCGCCCAGTTCGCCGATGACGCGGTCGCGCCCCGCCGATTTGGCCTTGTAGAGACGTTCGTCGGCCAGCGCGAAGATATCGGCCAGCGAGTTGCTGGCCTCGCCAAGGGTGCAAACGCCGACGCTGACGGTCAGCTCGAACCTGCTGGTGCTGGCGGATGCCTTGACCGCATGCCTGATGCTTTCGCCGAGCAGCCTTGCGACGGCGTGCGGCTGCTCGGTCAGGATGGCGAATTCCTCGCCGCCTATCCGGAATACCTTTTGCTCGGCGCCGGCGACGTCGGTCAGCACGGTGGCGATCGACTTCAGCACCTTGTCGCCCTCGGCATGGCCGAAGCGATCGTTGATCGATTTGAAATGGTCGACGTCGACGATCAGCAAGCTGAGCGGCCTTAAGGTGCTCCGGCTGCGGGCGACCGCGGTCTGGCCGTCGGTCTCGAAGCTGCCGCGATGCAGCAGGCCGGTCAGGCCGTCGCGTCCCACATGCTTGACCAGCGCTTCGTAACGCTCGCGATAGGTCAGCGTGTCGAAAATGTCCGAGAGGCCGCGCGGCAGCGCAATGTCGTGGTCCTCGACCCATCTGAGATAGGCGACGAGCATGCCGCTATAGGCCAGCGCCGCCGCCATCTTGGCGAACCAGCCGCCGAAGAAGACCTCGATCGGCGCGCCGGCGACGAAATGGAGTGCGGTAAAGAAGCCGGCCTGATCGAAGGTCAGGACGCAGGCGACAGACACCAGGATGCGGGCGAAGGGTCGAGCGCGAAGATAGCGGCCGAGCTTTTCGTAGAGCAGGATGATCAGAATGGCGTCGATGAACAGCAGCGACGTCCCCCACACCATTAGCCAGCCCATCTGGTCGATGAAACCGATGTCGGGAAGCTTGCCGTCGGGAAGCGGTGAGATCGAATGCAAGCGCAGGATCAGCACCAGGCCGATCATCAGGGCATTGCCGAGCAGCAGGCCATAGATCGGCTGGCGCACCGTCGCCGCGTCTTCCTTGACGTAAAGCAGGAGCAGCATCACCAGCTTGCCCGAGAACAGCACCGCCGAGCCCGGCGAGACCATGCCGAAGGGCAGGGCGACATAGAAGACGCTGGCCAGATAGGTTTCCAGGAAATGCATGACGCCGAGCGCGCAGACGAAGACGCCGAGCCCGATGCGCGCCCTGAAGCGGAACAGCGTGACCATGACGCCGAAATAGAGAACCGCTTCGGCAAGGAGCAGGAAACCGTTCAACACGCCGTCGATCCGTCCTTTTCGCTGAAATCGCCAGCAACCGGCGATTGTCATCCACCTCCGTTTTGCCGGGAAATGATTAATCGGTGCTTGCGCATCGACGCTTGGCGCGCCGAAAAAGGGCGATGGCAACCGAATGCTTGCAGGCAGACGAGCGTTTCCTGATCGGGCCGCGGCGCCGAAAGCGATTGCCGATCGGCACGGCATCGCCTACATAGCGCGCAATCCCATTCATTCCGACATCCAGCAACTCTCAGGGAAAGCGCGCGTGGCTCGCCAGTTCATCTATCACATGTCCGGCCTGTCGAAGGCCTATGGCACCAAGAAGGTGCTCGATAACGTTCATCTGTCCTTCTACCCGGACGCCAAGATCGGCATTCTCGGGCCCAACGGCTCGGGCAAGTCGACCATCCTGCGCATCATGGCCGGGCTCGACAAGGAGTTCCAGGGCGAAGCGTGGCTGGCCGAAGGCGCGACCGTCGGCTACCTCGCGCAGGAGCCGCACCTCGACAACAGCAAGACCGTGCGTGAAAACGTCATGGACGGCGTCGCCAGGAAGACCGCCATCATCGAGCGCTACAACGAGCTGATGATGAACTATTCCGACGAGACGGCGGACGAGTCCGCCAAGCTCCAGGACGAGATGGACAGGCTGAACCTGTGGGACCTCGAGCAGCAGGTCGAGATGGCGATGGACGCGCTGCAGTGCCCGCCGGCCGATTCCGAGGTGACCAACCTGTCGGGCGGCGAGCGCCGCCGCGTGGCGCTGTGCCGGCTGCTGCTGGAGCAGCCCGACCTGCTGCTGCTCGACGAGCCGACCAACCACCTCGACGCCGAGACCACGCAATGGCTGGAAAAGCATCTGCGCGACTATCCGGGCTCGGTGCTGATCATCACCCACGACCGCTACTTCCTCGACAACGTCACCGGCTGGATCCTGGAGCTCGATCGCGGCCGCGGCATTCCCTACGAGGGCAACTACACCAAATATCTCGACGCCAAGGCCAAGCGCCTGATCCAGGAAGGCCGCGAAGACGACGCGCGTCAGAAGTCGATCTGGCGCGAGCGCGAGTGGATCCAGTCCTCGCCCAAGGCGCGCCAGACCAAGTCGAAGGCGCGTATCAAGGCCTATGAGGAACTGGTCGAGCAGTCGCAGAACCGCAAGCCGACCGACACCCAGATCGTCATTCCGTCGAGCGAGCGGCTCGGCAATGTCGTCATCGAGGTCGAAGGCCTGAACAAGGGCTTTGGCGACGAGCTGCTGATCGAGGACCTGTCGTTCAGGCTGCCGCCGGGCGGCATCGTCGGCGTCATCGGCCCGAACGGCGCCGGCAAGACAACGCTGTTCAAGACCTTCACCGGCCAGGAAAAACCGGATGCGGGTACGGTCCGCATCGGCGAGACGGTCAAGCTCGGCTATGTCGACCAGAGCCGCGATGCGCTCGATGGGAACAAGACGGTGTGGGAAGAAATCTCCGGCGGCGCCGAGGTGATCAAGCTCGGCAAGCACGAGGTCAACAGCCGCGCCTACTGCTCGTCCTTCAACTTCCGCGGCGGCGACCAGCAGCAGAAGGTTGGCAACCTTTCGGGCGGCCAGCGCAACCGCGTGCATCTGGCCAAGATGCTGAAGGGCGGTGGCAACGTGCTTCTGCTCGACGAACCGACCAACGACCTCGACACCGAAACGCTGGCCGCGCTGGAAGACGCGCTGGAAGCCTATGCCGGCTGCGCCGTCATCATCAGCCACGACCGCATGTTCCTCGACCGCATGGCGACGCACATGCTCGCCTTCGAGGGCGATGCGCATGTCGAATGGTTCGAGGGCAACTTCGAGGAATATGAGAAGGACAAGCTGCGTCGCCTCGGCGCCGAAGCGGCAACCCCGCACCGCATGACGCACAAGCGGCTGACGCGGTAATATTGGCCGAGGGCGGCGAACGAAGCGGTTCCGAAATGGCCGACTGGTCCGCCGCCCAATATCTGAAATTCGAGGACGAGCGCACGCGGCCCGCGCGTGATCTCGTCGCGCAGGTGCCGGTGGACTTCCCGCGCCGCGTCGTCGACATCGGCTGCGGGCCGGGCAACTCGACCGAGCTTCTGGTCCAGCGCTGGCCGGATGCCGAGGTCAGCGGCTTCGACACTTCGCCCGACATGATCGAGAAGGCGAGGGCGCGGCTGCCGAACGTGACCTTCGGGCTCGCCGACGCTTCCGCCTGGCAGCCGGAGAAGCCGGTCGACGTCATCTTCGCCAATGCGGTGTTCCAATGGCTGCCGGAACATCCTGCCGTGTTCCAGCGGCTGATGGGGTTCTTGAGCCCGCACGGCACGCTGGCCGTGCAGATGCCCGACAATCTCGGCGAGCCGTCGCACCGGGCCATGCGCGAGACGGCGGCCGAGATGCCGTTCGCCGAAAAGCTGAAAGGTGCCGCGCGCGAGCCGCTGCCGCCGGTGTCGTTCTACTACGACCTGTTGTCGCCGCACTCCGACCGGCTCGACATCTGGCACACAATCTACAACCACCCGCTCGCCGATGCCGAGGCGATCGTCGAATGGGTGAAGTCGACGGGGCTGAAGCCGTTTCTCGATCCGCTCGACGCGGAGGAGCGCAAGCTGTTCCTCAAGAGCTACACGGCAAGGATCGCGAAGGCTTATCCGAAGACGGCGAACGGCAAGGTGCTGCTGCGCTTTCCCCGCATCTTCATCGTCGCGCGCCGTCCGATCTAAGTTCTTGTTTCTGCGCAATTCCGGACGGAAGGCTACGGCGAAGTCGCCGAGCCTAACCGCTACACACTTTTCCTGGAATTGCTCTAAGAAGCGTTAGCCGCACCGCGTCCGCGCTCATCACGAGTACTTGACCGGAATTCGTCGCCATGCGCAGTCTTCAGCCTAGATCGTGACCGGTGGTCCAGGTGGCGGGGGTAGACTATGGCGCTGGGGAAGATTGTCCTGGGCGGCTGCGTGGGCGTGGCCGCGCTGCTTGCCTTTTCGATGTCGGCAGAGGCAAAGCGGGCGCGCTGCTACACCACGGATGACGGCTATTTCTCCTGCAATTACAGGACTATCGGCAGCGACGGCAGTTTCCGCATCTCAGCGCCCGGCTATCCCACCTATGTGCTTGAAATCGACGGCCCGGGCTTTGCCTATGGCTATATCAATTTCGGTCGCCGCAACGTGTCGCTGCCTGGGCAGTTCGTGCGCAGCCGCGACGACGGCGCCTGCTGGAACAATCCGCAGACCAACACCAAGGTCTGCGCCTGGTAATTCAAAGCATTCGATTTAAGCTGGCATAAACCGGCCAAATGCGACAAGTGTTGCGCCGGGAGCCCTGGCGCTCACATCAAGCCGCAACGCCCGCGCAGGGGACGGATTGGAAATGCATCGCGTCATCATCAGCGGCATCGGCGCTGAAATCCCTAGACCTGTCATCACCAATGAAGAGCTGGTCGCCAGCTTCAACGCCTGGGTCAACACGGAGAATGCGCGCCGCGAGGTCACCGGCGAGGCGCTGCTGCAGAAGTCGGACAGCGACTTCATCGTCCATGCCTCGGGCGTCCGGACCCGTCATGTGGTCGAGCGCGAAGGCATTCTCGACCCGACCCGCATGGCGCCGCGCATTCCGGCGCGGCCGGACGATGCGCTGTCGCTGCAGGCCGAGTTCGGCATCGCCTCGGCGAGGAAGGCGCTGGATCATGCCGGCCTGCAACCATCCGACATCGACCTTGTCATCTGCTCGGCCTCGCACCAGCAGCGGCCCTATCCGGCGATCGCCATCGAGATGCAGCAGGCGCTGGGCACGAAGGGCGCCGGCTTCGACATGGGGCTCGGCTGCTCTTCCGCCGCGGCTGCGCTGCACATAGCGGCCAACCTCGTGCGGGCGGGCGCGCACAAGCGGGTGCTGGTCTCGACGCCGGAGATCATCACCGGCCATCTCAATTTCCGCGACCGACAGACGCATTTCATCTTCGGCGATGCGTCGGTCGCCATGATCGTCGAGGGGCTTGAGCAGGGCGAGAAGCGGCCGGGGCGCTTCGAGGTGCTGGACACGCGCACCTGGACGCAGATGTCGAACAACATCCGTACCAATCTCGGCTACCACACCCGCACCGCCCAGGACGATCCCTACAGGATCGATCTCGAGGGCAATCTGATCAAGCAGGTCGGCAACAAGGTGTTCAAGGAAGTCACCGTCGCCGGCCACAAATTCATCGTCGAGTTCCTGGCCGAGCACGGGCTGACGCCGCAGGGCATCCGGCGGTTCTGGCTGCACCAGGCCAACGCGCGCATGAATGCCATGATCCTCAAGCTCGCCTTCGGCCATGAGGTCGACCATGACCGCGCGCCGATGGTGCTGGAACGGCTAGGCAACACCGCCGGCGCCGGCGCCATCGTCGCGCTGTCGGAAAACCACGCCGACATGAAGGCCGGCGATTTCGGCCTGATCTGCGCCTTCGGCGCCGGCTATTCGATTGGCGGCGCCTTGCTGAAGATGCTGTGAGGTAGGTGAGGCCGGCCTGCAAACGGCGGCTTCAAACACACTTTGGCGCCAAGTTTGGTGCAAACGGCAGCAGCATCGGCACGCGCCTGGCATAGTCGTCATAGGCCGTACCGAGCTCGCCGCGCAGGAAGCTCTCCTCAAGCCTGGCCTTCACGACGATGCCCACGATGAGGAAGGCGGCGCCGGCCACGCCCCAGACCGTGCCCTTCGCCGCCATGGTGGCGAGTATCGCCACAAGCAGGCCGGTGTAGATCGGATGCCGGACCAGCCTATAGGGGCCGGTATCGACGACGCGGTGATCGGCCTTGGCGGTGACGGTGCCCGACCACAGCTGGCCGAGATGCAGCCTCGCCCACCAGGAGAAGGCGAGGCCGACCGCGACCAGGGCGACGCAGATCCAGGCTTCGGTGAGGGTCGGCATCCAGAGCCGAAGCCTGCCGACATAACCATGCGCCGGCACGAACAGTAGGATCGCGCCGATCGTCCACAGGGCGCGGTAGCGCGCTTCCTCCCGAAAGCCGGCGCGTTTTGCCGCCGGGTCGGCCCAGAAGGCGGCCGCCAGCCAGGACACGACCCAGAACAGCCAGAGCGCCGCGATTGCCGGTGCGGGATGCATGGAAGCCTCCTCCGTGACATCACTATCGGATCGTCATGGCGCGGCGGCAATGCGGCGCAAGGCGAAAATCGGGGTAAGAAGATCGTGATCGGCGAGATCGGCATAAAGGCGCTTGATTGGATCATCAGTGCTTTCGACTGGACCCTGTCCGGCGACATCGGCTAAGTCAGGGCATGCAAGAGACGGCAAGCACACTGGATCTGTTCCCCGCGGCGGAGACCCCTGCCGAGATCGTCCCCGCACGCAAGCTCGCAGCGAAGGTTTCGGCACTTTACGTCGCGCCGTTCGATCATTTCGAGACGCGGGCGGTTGAGGAGCTGCGGCTCGGCTTCGACGGCATAGACGGCGACTTTCATGCCGGCGCCACGCGCCGCTCCGGCGGCCGCGAGCCCTGGTATCCGCGCGGCACCGAGATGCGCAACGAGCGGCAGTTGTCGATCGTGGCGGCGGACGAATTGGCCATCGTCGCGGAGCGAATGGGCCTGGCCGAGATCAAGCCGGAATGGATCGGCGCCAATCTACTGATCGAAGGGCTGCCGCATCTCTCCATGCTTCCGTCCGGCACGCTGCTGTTCTTCAAGGGCGGCGTCACGATCAAGGTCGACGCCCAGAATGGGCCATGCCGCATCGCCGGACGCTCGGTCGCCGAGAATGCCGGCATGGCCGACCACGAGGCCGGCGCGCTGTTGTTCCCGAAAGCGGCGAAGCGGCTGCGTGGCATCGTCGCCTGGGTCGAGAAGCCGGGCACGATCAGGACCGGCGAGGAGATCTCGGTGCGGGTGCCCGAGCAGTGGATCTATCGAGCCTAGCATCCGCTGAGATTCAGGTGAGGCCGGCCTGACCTCAATCGCTGCGCACCTTGGGCGGCGAGCTAGGGATATCGCACCGGGCTCGACCAGGCCGGGTCCTGGTGCTTCTTCCAGTATAGCCCCATCAGCCGGCTGGTGATCGGGCCGACCTTGCCGTCGGCGACCGGGGCGTCGTCGATCGCCGTCACCGGCATGATGCCGCCAGCGGTCGAGGTGATGAAAACCTCGTCGGCTGCTTTCAGGGCGGCGACGCCGACATCGACCGCTGCAGCGGAAAGGCCGGCCTCGGCGCAGAGGTCGAAGACGGTGCGGCGGGTGATGCCGGGCAGCACGCCGACCGCCGGCGTCGACAATTTGCCGTCCTTGACCAGGAACACGTTGAAGCCCGGGCCTTCGGCGACATTGCCGTTGAAATCGAGGATCAGGGCGGTCTCGGCGCCGCGGTCATAGGCGTCGTAGAGGCCACGCACCAGGTCGAGCCAATGGTAGTTCTTGATCGACGGGTCGATCGAGGCCGGCGGGATGCGCACCTTGTCGCTGATCGCGACATGCAGGCCGCGGCGCAACTGTTCGGCATTGGCGACCGAGCCGAACGGCACGGCGAAAGCCATGAAGCGGTTCACCGCCTGGCGCGGGTCGCGGCTGAAGGTCGGCGAGGCGCCGCGCGTGCACAGCATCTCGACATAGGCGGCGCGGTGGCCGGACAGCGCGACGCAATTGTGCAGGATCTCGGTGACACCGTAGCGGTCGAACGGGATCGTCATGCGCAGCTTCTCCAGTCCGCCGAAGAAGCGGTCGAGATGCAAGTCCAGCCGGAAGAAGCTGCCGTCCCAGACATGGACGGTGTCGTAAGTGGCATCCGAATGCAGGAAGCCCCAGTCGAGCACCGAGATCTTGGCCTGCGACATCGGCAGGTATTGGCCATCGAGGAAGGCAACGCCCTGGGGATAGGCATGCGGATCGACGTGGCGATCGGACAGCAAGGGCAGCGCTCCGGTGGGTGTCCTTGCAGCGTTCTGGCTCATCGCATTCGTCCCCGCTCGATAGTCGAGGGCAGGCTAGCGCGCCGCCCCGAATGAAATAGAGCCAGCCAACCGGTGCTGTTTGGCCTCGTCAGAGGCTCAAGTGGCGCCGACAGTGCGCCCGTGGCGCTGCTTCATTCGTCGTCCTCGTCTTCCGACTCGAGCAGGCGCGTGGCGCGCCAGCGGGTCAGCACGATGTTGGTCTGTTCGATGACGAAGAAGCGCGCGGAGTCGCGGTCATAGCCCTCGGCCAAGAGCTTCTCGTAGTCGGTGTGGACGTGGCGGATATGGGCGATCGTCGCCAGCCAGACGGAGATCGACGCCGGCAGATTGTGCAGACGCGCCGAGCCGGCGTCGGCGCGGATCTTCTCGATGTCGGCGTAGGGTGCCAGCGGCAACAGCGTGGTCAGCGCCTTGGCGATGGCGCGGCGGCGATTGGTCGGCGCTTTCATCGCTCGTCGCGTCCGGCAATGACTGCCTCGGCAAATGCATCGGTCGAGGCGAAATAGGGTTTGACGTCGATGACCGGCGTACCGTCGAGCACGTCTATGGCATCGAGATCGAGACGTCCGGCTTCGATGTCGAGCGCGACGAGCTTTGCCACGTGCAGCCCGATCGGATTCGGCCGGGCAGGGGAGCGCAGCGAAAAAACGCCTTTCGGCTCAGCCGCATGACGAGGTTTCTGCAAAATCAGATTCCGTGGCGCCTGATCGAACCAGGACAGGATGATGACATGGCTGGCGCGATCCAGCCCGGCAAGGCCCTCGCGATAGGCCGGGTCGATCGTCAGCACCGCGGGCTGTCCCGCCTCCCGCGCGGCCCGCATGTTCTTCGGGCAGGTCTCGCGGCTCGTCCATGGCGAGGCGATGCGGCCGATGAAGACGACATGGCCGTCCGACGACATGGCGGCTGGATCGGCTTCCAGTTGCCTTTCGCCCTCGCGTGTCTCGAACATGCTTTTCGCCTCGCTCATCCCTGGATCATGCATGCGTCATTTTCTTGTCAGGAAGCGACATTGGCCTTGCATGGTTGTCAAAATCGACATAAACATATGTTTATATCTTGTTCAAAGAGAAACACGCATGCACGTCGCGCTCGATACGATGGTGGATACATTGAAGGCAGCGGCCGAATCCAGCCGGCTGCGCATCCTCGCGCTCCTGTCGCGCGGCGACCTTACCGTTTCCGATCTTACCGAAATTCTCGGCCAGTCGCAGCCACGCGTGTCGCGCCACCTCAAGCTGCTGCTGGAGGCGGGGCTGATCGGGCGCTACCAGGAGGGGTCGTGGGCGTTCTTCCGGCTTTCCGACACGGACGCCGCGCGCGATTTTGTCCTCAGGCTCGTTTCCGGCATCCGCGGCGCCGACCCGCAGGTGGAGCGCGACCTGGAGCGGCTGGCGGCGGTCAAGCGCAAGCGGCAGGACCGCGCCGCCGAATATTTCTCCGAGAATGCCGCGAGTTGGGATCACATCCGCTCGCTGCATGTGCCGGACCGCGCGGTGGAGGCCGCTCTGCTCAAGCTCGTCGGCAAGCGGCCGTTCCAGTCGATGCTCGACCTCGGCACCGGCACCGGGCGGCTGCTCGAGATCTTTTCGCCGCTCTACCGGCGCGGCGTCGGCATCGACATGTCGCGCGAGATGCTGACGGTGGCGCGCGCCAATCTGGACAAGGCGGGCATCGCCAACGCGCAGGTGCGGCAGGGCGACATCTTCGCGCCGCCGGTTGAGCGCGACGCCTTCGATCTCGTCACCATCCATCAGGTGTTGCATTATCTCGACGATCCCGCCCGCGCCATCCGCGAGGCGGCGCGGCTGCTGCGCCCCGCGGGCCGGCTGGTGATCGTCGATTTCGCGCCGCATGCGCTGGAGTTTCTGCGCGACCAGCACGCGCATATGCGGCTCGGCTTTTCCGACCGGCAGATCGCCGAGTGGTTCGCCGAGGCGGGCCTGGCGGTCGAAGACAGCCAGGAGTTCGAGCCGCGCGGCCAGGCCGAGGCCCGGCTGACCGTCAAGCTGTGGCTCGGCCGCGACCGCCGCATGCTGATCGCCGATCCTTCCAACGACACTCTTCCGGCAAGGGAAACCGCCTGATGAACCAGTTCCGCTTTTCCCGCCGCCCCGACATTGGCGACAAGGTCCGGGTTTCGTTCGAGTTCTTCCCGCCTAAGACGGACGAGATGGAAGCCAGGCTTTGGGACACCGTCACCCGGCTGGAGCCGCTCAAGCCGAAATTCGTCTCGGTGACCTACGGCGCCGGCGGCTCGACGCGCGAGCGCACGGCCCGCACCGTCAAGCGCATCCTCAACGAGACGACGTTGACACCGGCAGCGCACATGACCTGCGTCGACGCCGCCCGCGATCAGGTCGACGCCGTGGTGCGCGAATTCGCCGATATGGGCGTCACCCGCTTCGTCGCGCTGCGCGGCGATCCGGCGGCGGGCGTCGGCACCGCCTACAGGCCCCATCCGGACGGCTATGCCAATGGCGCCGAGCTGGTCGGCGCGATGAAGAGCGCCGGCGATTTCGACATCTCGGTCTCCGCCTACCCGGAAAAGCACCCGGAAAGCCCCGACTTCGCCACCGACTTCGACATGCTGAAGCGCAAGGCCGACAATGGCGCGACCCGCGCCATCACCCAGTTCTTCTTCGACAACGATCTCTACGAGCGCTATGTCGAGCGGGCGCGGCGGGCAGGCATCTATATTCCGATCGTGCCGGGCATCCTGCCGGTGCACAATTTCACCCAGGTCGCCAATTTCTCGGCGCGCTGCGGCGCGCTGGTGCCGGCATGGCTGGCCGAGCGTTTCGAGGGGCTTCAGAACGACCCGCAGACGCATGCGCTGGTGGCCTCGGCGGTGGCGGCCGAGCAGGTGCTCGACCTCGTCGAACGTGGCGTCAGCGACTTCCACTTCTACACGATGAACCGCGCCGATCTGGTCTTTGCCATCTGCCACATGATCGGCATCCGCTCGCATGAAACGGAAGCGGCGGGTTCTGCCGCGGCCTGATCTGTCGTCGTGACGTGAAACGCAAAAGGCCGGGTGAAAACCCGGCCTTTCGAAATGGATTGACTGTCAGCTGCTGATTTCTTCCGCTCTGGCGGTTACGGAAGAACGCCTATGATTAGGGCGCCGATGAATGCGAACGCTGCACAAATCATCAATGCGTTGATTGGCCTCGTCAGTCCCATGTCATAGCCTCCTCTTAAGAGCTATGGCAGGAGTCTAGGGTCATTTGTGCCACAGGCAAGCGGAAAATGTGCTGCAATGCGACGTGAATGTGGAATTTGCGACCTGGCTTTTGCCGTTAGGCATTGAAACTCTTCGGCAAAAGCGAGCTCAGGGCTTGTGAATAAATTATGGCGGCCCTGCGGCGGAAGCTGGGCATGGCAGCGCTACCAGGGTCGACTCGGACGGCCTTGCAGCATCGGCGTCCGGTAGGAATGCGCGATGCGGGAGTCAATCAAAGGATCTAGATCGCCGTTTCGTTCTAACGAACAACGCGCCTTCAGCGTTGGCCGAACAAGCGCCCGTCTATGGTGATCAGGCCAAGTCCGATCAATGCCATGCCGCCCATTTCGAACAGTTCGAGTCGCTCGCCAAGGAACAGGAAGCCGAGCAGCATGGCGCTGACCGGCACGATGAGCGTGACCAGCGAGGCGTTGGTGGCGCCGGCCGAGGCGACGAGGTTGAAATAGAGAATGTAGGCGAAGGCGGTTGAGAGCAGAGCCAGCCCCAGCACCGCCGCCCAGACTGGCGGCGAGGCCGAGAACAGACCGGCAGGGCCATGGGCGATGAGCACGACCGGGATCATGATGATGGTCGAGGCGGTCAATTGTCCGGTGGCGATCACCGGCGAGGGCACGCCCTTGAAGCGGCGGGCAATCATCAGCGCGACGGCGTAGGATAGCGAGGCGCCGATCAGCGCGAACTTCGCCCAGACCGGACCGCCAAGCCCGGCGAGCAGGCCGGGACCGATCATCACCGCCGTGCCGGCGATGCCGAGCGCAATGCCGGCAAGCTTGTTCCAGGACAGTTTCTCGTCCGATGTCAGCGCATTGGCGAGGACAAGGGTCCAGAACGGCGTGGTGGCGTTGAGCACCGAGGCGATACCGGCGCCAAGTTCTGTCTGGCCGGCGAAGATCAGCGAGAAGGGGACGACGTTGTTGGCGAGCGCCAGCAGGAAGAACAGGCCTGCATGCGGGAAGGCGAGGCGGAACGACGGGCCGCGCACGGCGAGATAGAGCTGGAGCGCTGTCGCCGCGATGGCGACGCGAAACAGCACCAGAACAAGGGGCGAAAGCTCCGAGACGGCAATGCGGGCGAAGAAGAACGAACCGCCCCAGATTGCGCCGAGCAAAAGCAACTGTCCCCAGTCAGCGAGCGTCATCGGACCGCGTGCCGTGGCGGTGGCTGCTGCTGTTGCCATATGCCTGCCCTCCCGGACCGTCGGAATGCCGGTCCTGTCGAATGTCCTTCAAGCCATATGCGGTTCCGAAGCAAGGGCCACCCGAAACCTGACGGCTGGCCTAGCTCCTCCCGCAACAGGCGTAACCCAGCAGCGTTAACAAGCCGAGACACAGAATTGTTTTCTTTAGCCGCTAGCTTGGATTAATTGTGCGCAGCCTAGTTCGAAGGATTCGTCCATGCAGCGATTCGAGAATGCCCGCGAGGCGGCGTTGGCGCTTCGCCCGGACGATCCGGTCTATTGCTTTCGCCCTCAGGTGTTGAAGGCCGACGCCCTGCAGTTCATGGGCATGTTTCCCGGCAAGACGGCCTATGCGGTCAAGACCAATGGCGAGCAGATCGTGCTGAAGGCGCTGGTCGAGGCCGGCGTCACCGCTTTCGACGTGGCTTCGCCCGGCGAGTTCGCCGCCGTGCGTGCCGTCTCGCCCGATGCCGAGATGCTCTACATGCATCCGATCAAGGCGCAGTCGGACATCAAGTTGGCGCTGGAGAAATACGGCATTCGCGTCATCTCGCTCGACCATGAGGACGAGATCACCAAGCTGACCAGGGTGGTGCGCGCGCTCGACATCGATCCCGGCGCAATCACCGTCTTCGTGCGCATCCAGACGAAGGGGTCGGCGGCCTACGAACTGTCGAAGAAGTTCGGCGCCGGTCCGGCCTATGCGGTGGAACTCGCAGAGCGGCTCAACCGCACCGGCTACAAGGTCGGCCTCTGCTTCCATGTCGGCAGCCAGATCGAGGATCCCGACACCTATGAGCGGGCGCTGGCCTCGGCCGACTGGGTGCGCAACCGGCTGACCTTCGACATTGCCGGGCTCGATGTCGGTGGCGGCTTTCCGGCCGAGTATGGCCATGATCCCAACCGCAAGCAGGTCGAAATGCCATCGCTCGGCCAGATCATGTCGCGGCTGTCGGGAGACATCAAAGAATACCAGTTCGACGAGATGCCGCTGGTAGCGGAGCCGGGACGGGTGATCGTGGCGCGCTGCCTGTCGCTGATCGTGCGCGTGCTCTTGCGCAAGGGCAAGCGGCTCTACATCAATGACGGCATCTGGGCGTCGCTGTCGGATTCATGGACCGGCAAGATCACACTGCCGGCGCGTTTCATTCCGGACCCCGCGATCCGTTCGCGCAATGGCGAGGAGAAGAACATCGTGCCGTTCAAGGTCTGCGGCGCGACCTGCGATTCCGTCGATATCCTGTCCAGGCCGTTCTGGCTGCCGGAGACGGTCGACACCGGCGACTGGATCGAGATCGGCCATATCGGCGCCTACTCGCTGTCGCTGAGGACACGCTTCAACGGCTTCTTCCCCGACACTTTCGTCGAGGTGACGACACCGTTCGACGAGGGCGACGCGCCGCAGGGATTTGCGAGTTTGGAGACGATGGCGAGTTAGGCAGTAGGCAGTAGGCAGTAGGAGGTTCTCCAGTCTCTGCTTCAGTTCCTATTGCCTACTGCCTAATCCCTCATCTTACAATCTCGCCAGAAGCTCCGGCGTCGGCCAGCCGTCCACCGGCAGGCCAAGCCGCATCTGTTCCTTGCGGATTGCCTCGCGGGTGTTGGTGCCAAGGATGCCGTCGACGGTGCCGACGTCATAGCCCTTGGCTTCAAGCTTCGTCTGCAGCGCCTTCATCTGATCGCCGCTGAGGCCGGGTTCGGGATTGCGTGGATTGAGCTGCGGGGCGCCCGCCAGCCGGGCGGCGAGGTTGGCCGCGGTCAGCGCGTAGGTGAAGGACTGGTTCCATTCGAGATAGACATCGAAATTGTCGTAGGTGAGGAAGGCCGGTCCCTTGCGGCCCATCGGCAGGGCCAGGCCGGCCTTGAGGCCATTGTCGACAAGCGGGGAGCCGTCCGGGTTGGTGACGCCCCATTGCGTCCATTGCGATAAAGGCAGCTTGTTGGTGCGGCCGGTCTGGTCCCAGGGCATGTCGTCGGGCGCCCGGACTTCCTCGATCCAGGGCTGGTCGCGCTTCCAGCCGCGCGACAGCACCTTGTTGGCCGTGGTCATGATCACGTCCGGTACGCTGTGGCGCAGGTCGACGATGCCGTCGCCATCGCCGTCGACGCCGCGGGCAAGGTAGTCGGTCGGCAGGATCTGCGTCTGGCCGATCTCGCCGGCCCAGGCGCCGGTCACGTCGGCCGGCAGCACGCCGCGATCGATCAGCGTCAGCAAAGGCACGAGCTGGGGGCGGAAAAGCTGCGGCCGGCGGCAGTCATGCGAGAGCGTCACCAGCGCGCTCAGCGTGTGGAAATCGCCCTGGACGGCGCCGAAGTCGGTCTCGAGCGCCCAGAAGGCGGCGATGACGGGCGCCTGGACGCCGAATTCCTGGTCGGCGCGGGCGAAGACGTCGGCGTATTTCTTCAGATTGGCCGCGCCCTGCTTCAGGCGGTAGGTCGAGATCATGCGGTTGGAGAATTCGGTGAAGGTCTGAGTGAAGACGCCCTGGGCGCGGTCGCGCGCCAGGACCTTGTCGTCGAGGCTCGCCTTTTCCAGCGCGCTCAGGCCGACGGCGCCGACGCCGGCCGCCTTGGCTTCCGCCGCCACGCCCTGTTTCCAGGTGTTGAAATCGTCCCCGCACTCCTGCGCCGCCGCCGGCCAGGCAAGAGCGCCGACAAACAGCGCCGCCAAGATTTCAACACGCAATCGCATCGCTTCCCTTTCGAAACCGGCGCACGCCCCGCCGAACCCGAACCGGTTCTGGCCAGGACCATGCGTGAATTCAAAGCTCAGGAGCGTCCTCGGGCACCCGCCTGGTACGCCGCTCCGGACTGCCAGCAGCTCAATACATCGCCGCTGGTCGTGTCGAAAAGCAGGCAGGACGGCTTATGTCAACGGGTGTTCTGCCGCAGCCACCTGTTCCAGGCGGCTTCCGAGCCGTTGAAAACGTTGATATCGGATTTGCCGGTCATGCCCGGAACGATGCCGGTTCCGGTATATTGCCAGAAGGTGAAGGGGTGGCTGCCGTACTTCTGGCGCGGATGGCCGGCGACCGAGCGCAGCCAGTAAGGGTAGCCGCGGAAGTTCGCCAGGCCGTTGTCGTCGAAGAAGTCGATCGAGGTGTAGATGATCGGCTTCTTGCCGTAGTGCCGCTCGACCATTTCGAGGAAAGTCGTCATTTCCGCGCGCACGGTGGCCGGGTCGGGACGCAGCCGGCAGGTCGGCGATTTCGGGTTCCATTCCATGTCCAGCACCGGCGGCATCGCGGAACGGTCTTTCGGGACATTGGCGATGAACCAGCGCGCCTGGGTGGCGGCGGGCGTGCAGAAATAGAAGAAATGATAGGCGGCGCGCGGAATCGCCGAGGCCTTGGTGCGCGCCCAATGCTCGTTGAAATACTCGTCGAAGCGGTCGCCGCCTTCGGTCGCCTTGATGAACGCGAAGGAAATGCCGCTCGCCTTGGCCGCCGGCCAGTCCACGGATGTCTGGTATTTGGAGACATCGGTGCCGTGGATGGCGTAGTTCCACGGCGCGCCGCTGTCCCACTCGTGCGGCTTGGAGTCCTCGAAGCGCGGCGCGCGCACCGCAACCATCGGACTGCTCGAGGACATCACCGGCGTGAGGTCGTCGACGGTCGAGCAGGCGCCCAGCAGCGTCAGCATGATGAGAGCCGCAAGACGGCGCATCGCTACTCCTGAGCCGGGTTCAGCCGGCCGCTGATGGGTCGTTGCAGATGGCCCCCTTTGTCAGGCCCGCCGGACGATCGCCCCACAGGATCGTCCAGCCCTCTCCGTTGATCGCCGATCATGGTTGATATTCGGTTGACGGCGCTCGACAACAGCCGCGATTTTGAGGCAGCAATGGCGGCAAATCGATGGCATAAATCGGGCGCCACACGCAGGGGGTGAGATGCGGATCGTCGTCAAGATCGTCAAATGGCTGTTCGGCCTGGTCGTGCTGGCGATAGTCGCGCTGGTCGCCTGGCTCTATGTCGCGCCGCCCGAATTGATCCGCGTCGGTTCCGGCTATTCGGCCAAGATCGTGTGCTCGAACGTCTTCATCGCCGGGCGCGACGCCAACGAGGTGCTCGCCGTCGACGTCCAGGCGCCGGGTCATCCGCTGCTCAGGCTGATGAAGGTGTCGGTCGACAAGGAACGCGGCATGGTGTCGGCAGGCCTGTTCGGCGTGCTCGGCAAAAGTGTCGCCGTCGCGCGCGACGGACTGGGCTGCGCTACGGTTCCGGACGGCAACACCGGCAAGGCGAGGCAGACGGCGATCTACGCCGAGCCGGCCGCTACCAGGCAGGATGCGCTGTGGCCGGAGGGCGAGCGGGTGGACGCCCCGCAGAATCCAGAAATCGCGAAAATCGTCGACGACGCGGCCATGGCCGGCGCCGGCATGCGCGCCGTGGTCGTGGTGAAGAACGGCCATATCGTCGCCGAGCGCTATGGCGAGGGCTTTTCGGCAAAGACGCCGCTGCTCGGCTGGTCGATGACCAAGACGGTCAATGCCGCAATCGTCGGCACGCTGGTCAAGGACGGCAAGATGGCGATCGACAACAAGGGCCTGTTCGCGCCGTGGAAGGCGGACGGCCGCGCCGCCATCAGCCTCGCCGACCTGATGGCGATGTCGAGCGGGCTGGAGTTCAACGAGGATTACGGCGACGTCGCCGATGTGACGCGCATGCTCTATCTCGAACCCGACATGGCCGGTTTCGCCGAAGCCAAGCCGCTGACCGGCGAGGTGGGCAAGGTGTTTTCCTATTCGAGCGGCACGGCGGTGATGCTGTCGCGGCTGTGGCAGGACGCCGTCGGCGACAAGGCGAAGGCGCTAACCTGGCCGCGGAAGGCGCTGTTCGAGCCGCTCGGCATGCACAGCGCCGTGCTCGAGACCGACGAGCAGGGCAGCTTTGTCGGCTCGTCCTATCTCTACGCGACGGCGCATGACTGGGCGCGCTTCGGCCAGTTCCTGCTGCAGGGCGGGGTCTGGAACGGCAATCAGCTCCTGCCCGCCGGCTTCGTCGACTGGATGCGGGAGCCGGCGGCGGCCTCGAAGGTCTACGGCAAGGGCCAGGTATGGATCGAAGGGCCGGGCGATGAGGAGAACCCCGGAGCCGGCGCTGCGGCCGGCCTGCCCAAGGACACCTATTGGATGGAGGGGCATGACGGACAGACGGTCGCCATCATCCCGTCGGAGCAGTTGGTGGTGGTGCGGCTTGGCCTGACGCCGGCCAAGCTTGGCTATCGACCGCAGGCGATGCTGGGAGCGCTGGTCAAGGCGCTGCACTGACTACTTGGCTGCGCCTATCACCCCAAGCCAGGCGTAGCCGCGATAAAGCGTTCTGAAATGGAAGCTTGCGCCGGTTCGCCGAGATTCCGATTCCAGGACTTCGCGCAGCGTCTCACGCGGCGTGACGTGGAATTTCTTGAGCCAGCCGCGCAGCAGCGCGCGGAACCAGCGCGGCAGGCCTTCCTGCTGGCCGAAATCGACGACATGCAGCGAACCGCCGGGCGCAAGCGCGGCGAGCGCCTCGGAAACCGTCTTTTCCCAGCCGGGGATCATCGACAGAGAATAGGACACGAACACGCGGTCGAAACGCGCGACGCCAAACAGTGCGCCGGCGTCGAAATCGGTGGCGTCGCCGCGCTTGAGCGTGACGCGGGCGGACAGGTTTTCGCGAGCGATGGCCGCGCTCGCGGTCTCCAGCATTTCCGCCGAAATATCGAGGCCGAAGAAGCGCGCCTCGGGATAGCGGCAGGCGGCAAGGATGATGTTGCGGCCGGTGCCGCAACCGAGCTCGAGCACCGTGCCTCCGGGCGGCACGTCCAGCCCTGATATCAGCCGGTCGCGGCCGAGCAGATAGTATTTGCGGGTCAGGTCATAGATATGGCGCTGCCAGCGATAGACGCCGTCCATCAGCTCGGCATGGCTGGCGGGCAGTTCGGTGGTGCTCATCAGCGCTTCACATAAAGGTGGAAGCCGCCATAGATGGCCGAACGGTCGCGCGCCGAGAAGTCGCGCGAGGCCTCGGCCTCGTAGCTCCACTGGTCAAGCAGCGAGTTGGAGACGCGACCGGGCAGCAGGCTGGGCTCGGCCGCCGTACGGAAGATGACACGGGCGCCGGCCGATGCCGTGCGGGTGATCTCCGCCCACAGCGCGTTGAGCTGGTCGTCGGTCATCCAGTCCTGCGCGTCGAGCAGGATGAAGCGGTCGACCGCGCCCGCATCCTTGCCGGCGAGGAACTCGATCAGGTTGGTGTGGTTGATGGCGACGCGGTCGATGTTGTCGCGGATCACCTTGTAATTGCGCTTCTCCAGATAGGCGGGGAGTGCTGCCTCGCCGGGCTCGGGATAGCGGCGGGCAAAGGCCTGCCAGGCGAAATAGTTGGTGTTCAGCGGGAAATCGCAGGCGAGCTTTTCCAGCCTGGCCTTGAGCACGCTCGCCATCGTGCCGTCGCCCGAGGTGATCAGCGAATCGTACTGCGCCGGCGGAATGCCGAGACCGAACAGCGAAGCCTTGCGCGATGTCGCCCATTTCAGCAGCGGCTTTTCGAAAACCGGCGCCAGTTCCTCGTTGAAGAAGCGGCGCTGCTCGCCGATGTTGCTGGCCTGCATGATGCCCGCGGGGTCGACGCCAAAGAACTTGCCGACGCGATGGCCCATGGCGATGAACAGGCCGAGCAGGCCGGTCTGGTAGAAATTGCGGTCGAAGACCTCGATGCGCCGGCGGCCGCGCCAGTTACGGCGCTCCCAGTAGTGGCGGCTGACCGGATCGAGATGCGGGGCGATGAAGCGGTCGTAGGCTTCCGAATTGTGGCTGGTGTCGGTGGCGCCGAAGAAGCGGAACAGGTCGCCCTGCGAGGGCAGGCGGCGCACCGCCTCGAGCTTCATGCGGTTCAGCGCGATATGGGCGGCGTTGAGGTCGACGGCGTCGATCCGTTCGGGCGAACGAGTGAGATATGCAAGGATGTTGCAGCCGCCCGAGGCGATGGTGACGATGCGGTGGCCGGCGCCGAGCTGCATGGCCTCCATGTCGACATCGGGGTCTTCCCAGATCTGCGGATAGACGAGGCCGGAAAACAGGAAGGCGAAGAGCCGCTCCGACATGCCGGCCTTCGACAGCGGGCGATTCTGGTAGACGGCTTTTCCAACTTCCTTGCCGCGGCGAAAAACCAGATCTCCGGAAACGTCCGTCATGGCAAGGTGATTCCCCGTTTGCTTTGGCGCAAGCGGGTAGCGCAGCGTTATGACAGGCCGGTGACAGACGGAGGCCTCGATAATTCTACTGCGGCGGTCATCTGACGCGACTTTCTGCGCTTACTACAGCGCCGCGCGTCCACAAGGACGCGCAAAGGAAGCTGTAGCATCTTTGTTTGCGCATGATCCTTTCCGAAATCGATTTCGATTTCGGGGTCATGCGCGAAGCTCACGGACTTGTGTCCGCTCCGCTCCGGTTCTCGAAAGCCACGCCACCTGACTTGCCGTGGCGAATTCTCGAAGCCTCCTTATGCCTTGCCGAACCCTCCAGGCGTCGGCGTGGTGACGATGACGGCCTCGCCGGCGTCGAGCACGGTCTGGTCACAGGCCTTCAGCACGTCGACAGCGCCGCTGTTGCGACGGACCTTGGTCGAGCCCGCTTCGCCGTCGCCGCCGCCGTCCAGGCCCTGCGGCGGCCGGTTGCGATGCGATGACAGGATCGCGCATTCCATCTTTTCGAGGAAGCGGATGGTGCGCTTCGTGCCGTCGCCGGCATCCCACTTGCCCTTGCCGCCGGAGCCTTCGCGGATGTGGAAATCCTCGAGCAGCACGGGGAAGCGCAATTCCAGCACTTCCGGGTCGGTGAGGCGGGAGTTCGTCATATGGGTATGGACGCCGGAGGTGCCGGCAAAGCCGCGGCCAGAGTTCATCCGCCCGGCGGGCGAGCCGGAGCAGATCGTCTCGTAATACTGGTACTGCTTGTTGCCGAAGGTGAGGTTGTTCATCGTCCCCTGCGCATTGGCCATCGCGCCCATGGCGCCGAACAGCGCATTGGTCACATGCTGCGAGGTCTCGACATTGCCGGCGACGACGGCCGCCGGATAGGCGGGCTTCAGCATGCAGCCGTCGGGAATGACGATGTTGATCGGCCTGAGGCACCCCGCATTCATCGGGATCATGTCCTCGACCATGACGCGGAAGGCATAGAGCACGGCGGCGCGGGCGACGGGTTCCGGCGCGTTGAAATTGTTCTTCTCGACCGGCGAGGTTCCGGTGAAGTCGACGATCGCCTCGCGCTTTTCCCGGTCGACCGAGATCCTGACCTTGATCACCTGACCGGTGTCGGTCGGATATTCATACTCGGAGGTGTCGGGCAGCCGTTCCAGCACGCGACGCACGCTTTCGGCAGCGTTGTCCTGGACGTGGCCCATATAGGCCTCGACGACATCGAGGCCGAAATGCGCGACCATCTTGCGCAATTCGGCCACGCCCTTCTCGTTGGCGGCGATCTGCGCCTTGAGGTCGGCGATGTTCTGGTGCGGATTGCGCGCCGGGTAGGGGTGGTCGGTGAGCAGCGCCTCCAGCTCCTTCTCGCGGAACCGGCCGCGATCGACGATGCGGAAATTGTCGAACAGCACGCCTTCCTCGTCGACCGTGGTGGCCAAAGGCGTCATCGATCCGGGTGCGGTGCCGCCGACATCGGCGTGGTGGCCGCGCGAGGCCGCCCAGAACAGGATCTCCTTGCGCGCGTCATCGAACACCGGCGTCACCACGGTGATGTCGGGCAGGTGCGTGCCGCCATTGTAGGGCGCGTTGAGGGCGAAGACGTCGCCCGGATGGATGTCGCCGGAATTGAGGCGAATGATGGTCTCGACCGAGCGGTCCATGGAGCCGAGATGCACCGGCATGTGCGGCGCGTTGGCGACCAGCGCGCCATGGCGGTCGAACACGGCGCAGGAGAAATCCAGCCGCTCCTTGATGTTGACCGAATAGGCGGTGTTCTGCAGCGTCACGCCCATCTGCTCGGCGATCGACATGAAGAGGTTGTTGAAGACCTCCAGCATGACCGGATCGGCTTCGGTGCCGAGCGCCGCCTGGCGGCGTTTCTTCTCGGTCCGTCGCAACAGCACATGGTTCCTGGCGGTGATCTCGGCCCGCCAGCCCGGCTCCACGACGATCGTCTGGTTGGGCTCGATGATCAGCGCAGGGCCAGCGACCCAGTTTCCGGGGGCGAGCGCCTCGCGGTGAAAGATGCCCGCCTCTCGCCATTCGCCTTCGGTGAAGATTTTGCGAGTCCTGGAAGGACTTGCGGCCAGATCCTCTGTTGTCGATTCAGTTTCATCACGGCCACCCCCGCCGGTATCGGTGCCTTCGACGCCGACGGTCTCGACGATCATTGGCTTGTCGTCATAGACGAAGCCGAACTGCGCCTTGTGGGCAGCCTCGAAATCGCGTCTGGCCTGGAAGATCGAACCATCGGCGAAATTCACCGGCAGCGCGGTGTCGGTGCCGTCATAGCGGATCTGCAGCACCGGCCGGGAGGCGACGGCTTCCTCGGCAATGCCTTGTGCCGCGAGCTCGGCGATGACGGCTTTCCTCAAGGTCGCGATGAGCGCGTCGATCTCCGTCCTGGATTCGTCGGCGAGCGGCTTGAGCAGCGCCTGCTGGCGCGAGGCAAAGACCGACGACAGGCCGATGCCATAGGCCGAAAGCAGGCCGGAGAAGGGATGGATCAGCACCGCTTCCATGCCGAGCGCATCGGCGACCAGGCAAGCATGCTGACCGCCGGCGCCGCCAAAGCAGTTCAAGAGATATTCGGTGACGTCATAGCCGCGCTGCACCGAGATTTTCTTGATGGCGTTGGCCATGTTCTCGACGGCGATGGTGACGAAGCCTTCGGCGACAGCTTCCGGCGTGCGGCCATCGCCGATCTCAGTGGCAAGCGCGGTGAATTTTTTGCGCACGGTGTCGACGTCGAGCGGCTGGTCCTGGCCGGGACCGAAGATCGCCGGGAAGAAATCGGGCTGCAGCTTGCCCAGCATCACATTGGCGTCGGTCACGGCGAGCGGGCCGCCGCGCCGGTAAGCGGCAGGGCCGGGATTGGCGCCTGCGGAATCCGGACCGGCGCGGAAGCGGCCGGCCTCATAATGCAGGATCGAGCCACCGCCGGCGGCAACGGTATGGATGCGCATCATCGGCGCGCGGATGCGCACGCCGGCGACCTCGGTGTCGAAGGCGCGCTCATATTCGCCGTCATAGTGGGCGACGTCGGTCGAGGTGCCGCCCATGTCGAAGCCGATGACTTTGCCGAAGCCGGCGAGCATCGCCGTCTCGACCATGCCGACGACGCCGCCAGCCGGGCCGGACAACAGCGCGTCCTTGCCCTGGAACATGTCGGCGGCGGTGAGGCCGCCTGACGACATCATGAACATCAGGCGGGGGCCGGCGCCCAATTCGCCTGCCACCCTTTGCACGTAGCGCGACAGGATCGGCGACAGATAGGCATCGACCACGGTGGTGTCGCCGCGGCCGACCAGCTTGATCAGCGGCGACACTTCGTGGCTGACCGAGACCTGGCCGAAGCCGAGCTTGCGACAGACTTCCGCGACGGCCTTCTCGTGGTCCGGATATTTCCAGGCATGCATGAAGACGATGGCGACTGCATCGATGCCGTCGGCCCTGGCCTGTTCGATCGCCGGGCGGCAGGCGGCGATGTCGAGCAGGCGTTCGACGCGGCCGTCGGCGCACACGCGCTCGTCGATCTCGATGACGCGCTCATAAAGCTGCTCGGGCAGCACGATCTCCTTGGCGAAGATATCCGGACGCGCCTGATAGGCGATGCGAAGCGCGTCGCGAAAACCCTTGCTGATGAGCAGGAGCACGCGGTCGCCCTTGCGCTCCAGCAGCGCATTGGTGGCGACAGTGGTGCCCATCTTGATGTCTCCGATCAGGCCTGACGGAATGGCGGCGCCGGATTTCAGCCCAAGCAGGTCGCGAATGCCCTGGATGGCGGCGTCCGCATAGGCTTCGGGATTTTCGGACAGCAGCTTGCGGGGGTGCAGCCCGCCTTGCGGGTCGTGGCCGATGACGTCGGTGAAAGTGCCGCCGCGGTCGATCCAGAAATCCCACTTTTCAGTCATCGCGGCTCCCGGCATTTTCCCTGCGCAATCTGGTGCTTGGCCTGTCCTGTTAGTGTGCAATGCTGCGGCCGGCAACCGCCCGGATGATGTTACATGCGGAAATGCAACGTTACGAAACTCCAGGCCGGCTGATGCATTTCCCCTTCGACTGCTCACCACAATGTGAGCGTCAGGTGAAGGAGAGATATCATGAACAAGCTCATTCTGGCGTCCCTTTCGGCGCTAGCGTTGCTTGGGGTTGCGGCGTGCAGCGACAGCGGCACCGACAACACCACCACCCAGAGCACCAATCCGCCGGCCGCCGAGGAACCGATGAAGCCGGCGGCTCCGGCTGCTCCTGACGCAACGAAGCCTGCCGAGCCGGCTCCGGCAACACCCCCTGCGCAGTAATCTGATGCGTTGACGAAGAAGGCCGGCTTCACGCCGGCCTTCTCTTTTGGAATCGGGCGCCTTGTTGGGCGCCGTCGTCAAATCGGTTGGGCCTGCGGCACTGTCTTCGCTTGATAGCGGCGGCCGGTTCGCACTAAGAAGCCCTCATGTCGATTTGGGACCGCCTTGGCGACTTCATCGCTCGTGTCACCGCTTCAACGTCATCGGGTGTCGCCGATGTCGTCGAAGCCGTGCGGACGGTTTTCTCCGGAGATGCCGATCTGCGCCGCCGCGTCGCCTTTTCGGTGGCGATGATCGCGCTCTCGGCCAAGATGGCCAAGGCCGACGGCGTCGTCACCCAGGATGAGGTGCGCGCCTTCCAGGAAATATTCGAGGTGCCGCCGAAAGAGACGCGGAACGTGGCGCGGCTCTATGACCTGGCCAAGCGCGACGTGGCCGGTTTCGAGATCTACGCGCAGCGCATGGCGCAGCTTTGCGGTTCCGGCCATACGAACTGCATGATGCTGGAGGACATACTCGACGGCCTGTTCCACATCGCCAAGGCCGATGGATTGATCCATGAGCGCGAAGGCCAGTTCCTGCACCGCATCGCCGAGATTTTCCGTATCGACGAGGCGCATTACCAGAGCATCCTGGCCAGGCACGTCAATCTCGGCGCCGGCGACCCCTATGTCGTGCTCGGCATCGAACGGGGAAAGCCCTTCGATGAGGTCAGGAAGCGCTACCGCAAGCTGGTCTCGGACAATCATCCCGACCGGCTGATCGCCCGCGGCCTGCCGCAGGAGTTCATCAAGATCGCCACGACCAGGCTCGCGGCGATCAATGCCGCCTATGAGATGATCGAACGGGGCCTCAGGCACGTATGAGCGGTTTCCTGCCCGACCAGCCGAGCGCCGAGGTCAGGGTATCGCCGAATTTCGGCCCGCGGCGCGATACGCCCAGACCCGATATGATCGTGCTGCATTACACCGGCATGGCCACCGGCGCGGGCGCCGAGGCGTGGCTGTGTGATCCGGCCAGCGAGGTCTCTTCCCACTATCTCGTCCATGAGGACGGCCGCGTCGTGCAGATGGTGCGCGAAAGCGACCGCGCCTGGCATGCCGGCAGGAGTTCATGGTTCGGGCGAACGGACATCAACTCCTGCTCGGTCGGCATCGAGATCGTCAATCCCGGTCATTCGCTCGGCTATCCCGGCTTTCCCAGGCGGCAGATCGATGCGGTGACCGACCTGTGCGCAGGCGTCGTGCAACGCCATGCCATCGCGGCACAGCGCGTGCTCGCCCATTCCGACGTGGCGCCGGGTCGCAAGGTCGATCCGGGCGAAAAATTCCCCTGGAAGACCCTGTTTGCGGCCGGCATCGGCCATCTCGTTCCGGCGGCGCCGATTCGGCGGGGCGCGGTGCTCAAGGCCGGCGACATCGGGGGCGATGTCGAGGCGTTGCAGTCGATGCTGTCGCTCTATGGCTATGGCGTGGAGATATCGGCTGCTTTCGACCGCCAGACCGAAATCGTCGTCGAGGCTTTCCAGCGGCATTTCCGGCCGCGGCTGGTCGATGGCGTGGCCGACGGCTCGACAATCCGGACGCTGCAAAGGCTGCTTGCTTCCGTGAAGGCAATCCCGGCCGCATAGTCCATCTCGCATCGCTAAATTACAATCTGTCACTTAAAGTGACTTGCGCCGCCTTGTTTGCCGCCAAATCGGTCGTCAAAGGCGATCTGTGCAATTTATCGGACGTCTAACCTCCCGAGATGTTCCGATATTGATTTGGTGTCGCCGCGTGAAGTTCTTCGCGCGGTTCTAACAGAACAGGACCACATGCAAAATTTGACCGTCTTGACGGCAGCCGTTGCTGCCGGTGTAATGACTTTTGCCATCGGCGCCGCGAATGCCGCACCCCAGAGCCTGCGGGCCGACAACGGCTTTGTCGCCGCAGCCAGCAAAACCGCGCCGAAAGCCGCAGAGGCCCCGAAAGCAAAAAAGACGACCACCGCGAAGGTGCAGAAGGTCGCCCCGGTGAAAGCCAGGAAAGCGACGGCCAAGCGGCGTGTGCAGCGAAACAGGAAGACGATCGACCTGACCACCACGGCGTCGATCCGCCCGAGCACCGCAGCAGAGTCCACCGCGGCGGCGGCGAGCGCCGACGGCGGCCAGTACTCGGCGATCATCGCCCGCTATGCGGCGGCGGAAGGCGTGCCGGTGTCGCTGGCCAAGGCGGTCATCAAGATCGAGAGCAATTACCGGCCCAACATCGTCGGCAGCGCCGGCGAGATCGGCCTGATGCAGATCAAGCCGGCAACGGCGCGGATGATGGGTTACAGCGGCTCGGTCAAGGGCCTGTTCAATCCCGACACCAACATCAAGTACGGCATGAAATACCTTGCCATGGCGCGAGGCCTCGGTGGCGGCACCACGTGCGGCACGATCCTGAAATACAATGCCGGCCACGCCGCGACGCGGATGAACCCGGTGTCGGCCGCTTACTGCAGCAAGGTCAAGGTGCAGATGGCCGCGCTCGGCTCTCCGGTCTGACGAAGCTGGCATAAGTCTGCTTTTTCGTTTGCGTTTTCAGGCGCGAACCCCTTTATACGCCGTGCCAGCTGGCCGGGCGGCCGCACCCGCGAAGCCGAAAGGCTGCGGGTGAGGAAAGTCCGGGCTCCATGGAGACACGGTGCCGGTTAATGGCCGGCGGGGGCGACCCCAGGGAAAGTGCCACAGAAAGCAAACCGCCACGGCGTTCGGCTCTGCCGGATCCGGGGCAAGGGTGAAAGGGTGGGGTAAGAGCCCACCGCGCGACTGGCAACAGGAGCGGCAAGGTAAACCCCACCGGGAGCAAGACCGAATAGGGGCGGTGCGAGGGAAACCTCGAGGGCTGTTTCCGGCCCACCGCCCGGGTAGGTTGCGTGAGGCGCATGGCAACATGCGCCCAAGATGAATGGCCGCCACGTTCCCGTGCCGCAAGGCGCGGGGGCCATACAGAACCCGGCTTACAGGCCAGCTGGCAATTTCTTTCGCAGTGAAATCCCTTGAGATCAGTGGGTTGCGCCTGCCGGCGCACGCCCTGATTCAACCATCAAGTCTGTCGAGCGATGCCTCGATCGCTTGCCAAAGCTCTTCCACCGGCTCGCAGCCAATGGACAGGCGCACGAAGCCGGACGGCACGGCGTCGCCTCTTTTGGAGCGCCGTTCGGCCGAGGTGTGAACGCCGCCGAAAGAGGTTGCCGACTGCATCAGCGCGCAGTTGTCGATGAACTCCTCGGCCTTCTGCTCCGAAGCGAGTTCAAAGGAGATGAGGAAGCCGAAGCGCTCCATCTGCGCCCGCGCCAGATTGTGCGAGGGATCGCCGTCCAGGCCTGGAAAGCGCAGGGCGCCCACCGCATGGTGATTTTTGAGTCGCTTCGCGATCGTTTCCGCTGAAGAGCACATGCGGTCGAAGCGCACCTCCAGCGTTTCGAGCCCGCGATGCACGAGCCATGCTTCGAACGGTCCGGGAATGCCGCCGGCCATCTCGCGCCAGTCCCTCACCTTGGCGACGATGTCCGGATTGCGGCTCGCGACGTGGCCGAACAGCACGTCGGAGTGGCCGTTCACCGCCTTGGTGTCGGCGGAGACGACGATATCGGCGCCGAGGTCGAGCGGGCGCTGGCCGTAGGGCGTCATCGTCGTGTTGTCGACGACGAGGAGGGCGCCTTGCGCGTGGACAGCGTTGGCGACGGCGGCGATGTCGCAAATGTCGAGCCGCGGGTTCGACGGGCTTTCGGCGAAGACCAACCGGTAGCCGTCGAACCCGCCGTCGAGGAAGGTTGGGGTCGGCCTGGTGTCGCAGGCGACGCCGAACGGCTTCAGGAAGCGTTCCGCCAGCGCGCGCGTGGCGTGATAGCCGTCGGCAGGCAGAAGGACGCGATCGCCCGATTTCAGCAGCGCGAAGAACACCGACGAGATCGCCCCCATCCCCGACGGGAAGGCGAGGCAATGCGCGTCTTCCAGATGACCGAGCGCGTGTTCGACGGCGCGCCAGGTCGGATTGTCGTAGCGGCCATACTGGTCGAAGCCCGCTTCTTCGCCAGGTGTGTGGAAGATCGAGGCCATGGTCAGCGGCAAGGGGATCGGATCGCCCTTGGCGAAATCGCGGCTGCGCAAGTGGGCAAGGGCGGCGGCACGTGACTTCGCCGTTTCGGACATCGACCATTCACCTCCTGTTGGCTGCCAAAGGCAGCGGAGCATTGGCGCGACGCTATGCGTGGGCGCGGCCCGCAGCAAGCCGCGTCCCTTGGGCCACAGCCCTCTAAACGCTTCGTTAGGCTTAATAGACGATAAAGATAAGACGTGCCGTCAGGCTGCTCTTTCTGGTTGTGGCGAGCGCGTTTGTGAAGCTCGTTCCCGTTGACGCCCATAGTGCCCCATGATATCCCATTCCGATACCAAAGCCTTCGTTCCGTGTCAGGGTGAAGCGTACGCCAATCGGGCAGCCGCTGGGCCTGCGCGTTTGCGAGCTTTCGCCTCGTTGAACGAAGCGGAATTTCGGCAAGGGACGCGCTGCGGCGGCGCGGACGGGATGATGGAAAGGGGTGCGGCGGCGGAAGCGGCTGTGGCGCGTGATGGACCGGTTTCTGTCGAACACGGTGAGCAGGATCGATGCGAAGGGACGGGTCTCCGTTCCGGCGCATTTCCGCGCCGTCGTTCAGAAGCGGGGCTATTCGGAGTTCTATGCGCTGCGCTGCCTGGATCTTCCGGCGATGGATGTCGGCGGTCTCGACCTGCTCGACCGCTACGAGCAGCGCATCGCGCAGGAGGATCCCTTCCTGCAGGCGGCGGACGACATGTCGTTCTTCTGCCATGGCGATGGTACGTTCCTGAAGCTCGATCAGGACGGGCGCATCACGATGACCGATTTCATTCGCGAGCACACCGGCATTTCGGCGGAAGCGGCGTTTGTCGGCCGCGGCAATTTCTTCCAGATCTGGGAGCCGGGACGGCTTGCCGCCTATGGGGCGCAGGCGCGCGCCCGGCTGTTGCAGCTTCGGCAGGGGACGAAGCCTGGGGAGCGACCGGAATGATGGCTGGCCACGGCGAGGATATCAACGCCGTCGGCGGACCGGCCCGCCACATTCCGGTCCTTCTTGCCGAAGTGCTGGAGGCGCTGTCGCCCAAGGCCGGCGATCTGATCGTCGACGGCACCTTCGGCGCCGGCGGCTATACCAGGGCCATCCTGGCAAGCGGTGCCTCGGTCGTGGCCATCGACCGCGATCCCGATGCCATCGCCGCTGGGCGCTCGCTGGAACAGCAATCAGGCGGCAGCCTGACTCTTGTCCAGGCGCCGTTTTCGATGCTCGATGAGCATGTCGAAAGCGCCGACGGCGTGGTGCTCGACATCGGCGTCTCCTCCATGCAGCTCGACCAGGCCGAGCGCGGCTTCTCGTTTCGCGCCGACGGACCGCTCGACATGCGCATGGCGCAGGCGGGCCTCAGCGCCGCCGATGTCGTCAACAGCTTCAAGGCGGGCGACCTTGCCCGCATCTTCGGCTTCCTCGGCGAGGAGCGCCATGCCGGCCGCATCGCCCGCATGATCGAGAGCCGGCGCGAGAAGCGGCCATTCGAGCGCACGCTCGATCTGGCCGACGCGATCGAGACGCATATCGGCCGCGCGCCGAAGGACAAGATCCATCCGGCGACCCGCGTCTTCCAGGCGTTGCGCATCTTCGTCAATGACGAGCTAGGCGAACTGGCCAAGGCGCTGTTCGCGGCCGAGCGCGCGCTGAAGCCGGGCGGCCGGCTCGCCGTGGTGACCTTCCATTCCCTGGAGGACCGCATCGTCAAGCGTTTCATCGCCGATCGGGCGGAGGCCGCGAGTGGCTCGCGCCATATGCCAGAGGCGCAGGCGCGTCCGGCGACGTTCAGGAAGTCGGGAGGCGGTGTGACGCCTGGCGAGGCCGAGATCGCCGCCAATCCCAGGGCGCGTTCGGCCAGGCTGCGCGCGGCTATCCGCAGCGAGGCGCCGGCGCGCGCTGGCGATTTTTCGATTTTCGGCCTTCCAAAGCTTCCCGCCGTCGAGCGGCCGGGGGAGAGGTAAGCACGTGTTTCGTACCAGCGACATAGTCCTGATCGCCGTCATGGTTTCGGCGGCGGCGTTGACCTACAAGACCAAGCGCGAGGCCGAGGAGCAATTGGCTTCGGTGCAGAAGATCGAGGCGCAGATCCGCTACGAGGAGGACACGATCGACCTGCTCAAGGCCGACTGGAGCCTGCTCACGCAGCCTTCGCGCCTGCAGAAGCTCGCCGAAATCTACAAGTCGCAGCTCGGGCTGGAGCCGGTCAATGCGCGCCAGATCGTCAATCTCGACGATCTGCCGGCAAAGCCGGTCACCATCGAGGACCTCTCGTCGCAGCGGCTGGGCGGCATGGCCGACAATTCCGACAATGGGCCCAAGGGGGCCAAGGACCCGGTCGTGACCGGAGGCATCGTGCAATGATCGCCAAATTCTCGACGCTCGGAAGTCTGCTGAAGCGCCGCAAGAAGCAGGGCGACGACGGCTCGATCGTCGTCGAGGGCGCCCGCAAGGCGACCGGCGGCAGGGCCAGGACCCGCATCGTGATGACGATGGCGGTGTTCTTCGGCATCTATTCGGCCATCGCCGGCAGGTTGGTCTATCTCGGCTTCCAGAGCCCCGACATGTCGGGCGGGCCGCAGAACCGTGTCACGGCCTCGCGGCCTGACATCGTCGACCGCAACGGCGAGGTGCTGGCGACCGACATCAAGACGGCCTCGCTGTTTGCCGAACCACGCCGCATCGTCGACGCGGATGAGGCGATCGAGAAGCTGTCGACCGTGCTGCCCGAGATCGACTATGAGCAGACCTACCACAAGCTGAAGAGCGGAGCCGGCTTCGTCTGGCTGCAGCGGCAGCTGACGCCGAAGCAGCAGTCCGACATCATGCAGCTCGGCATCCCCGGCTTCGGTTTCCGCACCGAGAAGCGCCGCTTCTACCCGAGCGGCGAAACCTCGTCCTACATCGTCGGTCTCACCAACATCGACAATCAGGGCATCTCCGGCATGGAGAAATATATCGACGACCAGGGTCTGACCGACCTGCAGGCGTCGGGCCTGGCCGTGGCCAGGGACCTGAAGCCGGTGCAACTGTCGATCGACCTGCGCGTCCAGAACGTCGTGCGCGACGAGGTGGCCAACGGCATGGAGCGGTTCCATGCGATTGCGGCGGGCGCCGTCGTCCTCAACGTCAAGACCGGCGAAGTGATGGCGATGGCCTCGGTGCCGGATTTCGATCCCAACAATCCCTACAATGCCCAGGACAAGGACCGGTTGAACCGCATGTCGGCCGGCCTCTATGAAATGGGCTCGACGTTCAAGAGCTTCACCACCGCCATGGCGCTGGATTCCGGCAAGGTGACGCTGGAAAGCCGGTTCGACGCTACGCGCCCGATCAGGATCGGCCGCCAGACGATCCACGACTTCCACAGCAAGGGCCGCGTGCTGTCGGTGCCGGAGGTGTTCATCTATTCCTCCAACATCGGCTCGGCCAAGGAGGCCGAGGCGGTCGGCATCGAGGGACACCGCGAATTCCTGCATCGCCTGGGCGTGCTCGAGAAGATGCAGACGGAACTGCCGGAAGTGGCGCGGCCGACCGAGCCCAAAGTGTGGAAGCAGGTCAATTCGATCACCATCGCTTTCGGTCACGGCGTGTCGACGACGCCGCTGCAGACGGCGGTGGGCTGCGCCGCGCTGATGAATGGCGGCTTCCTGATCGAACCAACTTTCCTGCCGCGCACGGCGCAGCAGGCGATGGAAGTTGCCAAGAAGGTGGTCAGTGAAAAGACCGTCGAAGGCATGCGCTATCTCTATGCGCTGAATGCCGAGAAGGGCTCGGGCAAGAGCGCCAGGGTGCCGGGCTACCGCGTCGGCGGCAAGACCGGCACGGCAGAGAAGGTCGTCAACGGCCGCTACTCCAAGGAGAAGAATTTCAACGCCTTCGTGGCCGCCTTCCCGATGGACGATCCGCAATACATCGTGCTGACGATCGCTGACGAGCCGAAGCCGGAAAAGCCCGGCATGGGAGCGACCGCGGCCTCGAATGCGGGCGTCATGGCGGGAAACATTATCCGCCGTTCGGCTGCCATGCTTGGCGTGAAGCCAGATTTCAGCCATGAAAATGGTGCAACGCTGGTTTCCTATCAGTGATTCTTGGGGCGCGCCGGCAACTGCGCGCTATTTTGTTGCTATGAACGGGACCCGATGCAGCTGAAAGAACTAGCCGGTATCCTGCCTGTCGAGGGAACAGCTTCCCCCGACCTGGAGGTCACCGGGATTTCCTCGGATTCCCGCACGGCCAAGACCGGCGTCGTCTTTTTCGCGCTCGCCGGCAGCAAGGCCGACGGCGCTGCCTACGCCGCTGATGCCGCAAAGCGCGGTGCTCTGGCCATCGTGGCGGGCAAGGGAAGCGCCATTTCCGGCCTATCCGTTCCGGTCTTTTCCGTCGACGACCCGCGGTTGGCATTGGCGCTGAGCGCCGCCCGCTTCTACGGCAAGCAACCTCAAACGATGGTGGCGGTGACCGGCACCAGCGGCAAGACCTCGGTCGCCGCCTTCACCCGGCAGATCTGGGAGCAGGCCGGCCTCGCCGCCGCCTCGATCGGCACCACCGGCGTCGTGGCGCCAGGGCGCAATGAGTATGGTTCGCTGACGACGCCGGATCCGGTGGCGCTGCACCTCCTGCTCAAGGAATTGGCCGATGCCGGCGTCACCCATGCGTCGATGGAGGCTTCCAGCCACGGCCTCGACCAGCGCCGGCTCGACGGTGTCAGGCTTGCCGCCGGCGGTTTCACCAATCTCGGCCGCGACCATATGGACTACCATCCGACGGTCGAGGACTATCACCGCGCCAAATTGCGCCTGTTCGACACGCTGCTGCCCAAAGGCGCGCCGGCCGTCATTTTCGCCGACGATCCATGGTCGGAACCGACGGTCCGTGCGGCAAAGGCCGCAGGGCTCGACGTGCTGACCGTCGGCCGCCATGGCGATTTCCTCAGACTGAAGCGGGTCGAGCACGAACGCCACCGGCAGCGGGCCGAGGTCGAGGTCGACAGCGTGCTCCACGAAATCGACCTGCCGCTGGCCGGCGACTTCCAGATCGCCAACGCGCTGGTTTCGGCGGGACTTGCCATTTCCACTGGAACGCTTGTCGCCAAAGCCCTGATGGCATTGGAGAAATTGAAGGGCGCGCCGGGTCGGCTCGACCTCGTCGGCACGACTGCGAACGGCGCACCGGTCTATGTCGACTATGCCCACAAACCGGATGCGCTGGAAAACGTGCTGGCCTCGGTGAGGCCGTTCACCACCGGCCGGGTCATCGTCGTGTTCGGCTGCGGCGGCGACCGCGATCGCGGCAAGCGGCCGATCATGGGCGAGATCGCCACGCGGCTCGCCGACGTCGTCATCGTCACCGATGACAATCCGCGCTCGGAAGTGCCCGAAACGATCCGCGCCGCGATCCTTGCCGCCGCGCCCGGCGCCATCGAGATCGGCGACCGGCGCAAGGCGATTCACGAGGCGGTGGCCATGCTCCACGCCGGCGACACGTTGATCGTGGCCGGCAAGGGGCATGAGGAAGGCCAGACCATCGGCACCGAGACACTGCATTTCTCGGATCACGAGGAAGTTCGCGCGGCGCTCAGGGAGAGCGCCGCATGAGCCTGCTCTGGACCTCCGATGCGCTGGTCGATGCAATGGGCGGACGGCCGATCGGTGTCATGCCGCAAGGCATATCGGGCATTTCGATCGACAGCCGCAGCCTTGAGTCGGGGGACGCCTTCTTCGCCATCAAGGGCGAGACGATGGACGGCCATGATTTCGCGACCGCCGCCGTCAAGGCAGGCGCCGGCGTGCTGGTGGTCGCCGAAGGCAAGCTGCCGTCGCTCGGACGGCTGACGGCGCCGATGATCGTCGTTGAGGACGTGCTGGTGGCGCTGGAAAGACTGGGCGTCGCCGCGCGCGCCCGCTCCAAGGCCAGGGTCATCGCCGTGACCGGCTCGGCCGGCAAGACCACCACCAAGGAAGCGCTGCGTCATGTGCTGTCGGCGGTCGGCAAGGTGCATGCCTCGGCGCAATCCTTCAACAACCACTGGGGTGTGCCGCTGACCTTGGCGCGGATGCCCGAGGATTGTGACTACGCCGTGTTCGAGATCGGCATGAACCATCCGGGCGAAATCCGGCCGCTGGTCAACATGGTCCGCCCGCATGTCGCGATCGTCACGCTGATCGCCGCCGCGCATCTCGGGTTCTTCCGCAACCTCGACGAGATCGCCGAGGCCAAGGCCGAGATCTTCGAGGGGCTGGAGCCGGATGGCGCGGCCCTGCTCAACCGCGACGATTCCCGCTGGAAACTGCTCGACAAGATGGCGAAGGCGGCAGGGGTCGAGCATGTCTTTGGCTTCGGCGAGAATGCCCGCTCGACCTTTCGGCTGGTCAAATGCGAGCTCAATGCCGACCATTCCGTCATTGCCGCCAAGATCGGCGGGCGGGAGATCGTCGCCCGCGTCGGCGCGCCCGGCCGCCATATGGCGCAGAATGTGCTGGCCGTGCTGGGCGCCGCGCAGCTGGTCGGGGCCGATCTCGACAAGGCGGCCGCGGCGCTGGCCGATCTGTCGGCCGAGCGCGGTCGCGGCAAGCGCCATATATTGCGCCATCCGAAAGGACCGATCACGCTGATCGACGAGAGCTACAACGCCAATCCGGCGTCGATGGCCGCCGCCATGGCGCTGCTCAACGCGACGCCGGTATCGGGCGAGGGCAGGCGCATCGCCGTGCTCGGCGACATGCTCGAGCTCGGCAGCCATTCGGCGAAGCTGCATGCCGCGCTTGCCGAGCTGATCATCGGCACCGGCACGCAAACCGTCTTTCTCGGCGGTCCCGAAATGCGGGCGCTCGCCGACATACTGCCGAGCGACGTGAAGGCCGAATACCGCGCCGGCGCCGAGGAACTGAAGCCGCTGTTGCTGTCGGCGCTGCGGCCTGGCGACGTGGTGATGGTCAAGTCGTCGAAAGGCATCGGGTTTTCAAAGCTGGTCGAAGCGTTGCTCGGCAAATTTCCGGCGCAAGCCACAACCATTGAACAGACCTAGGGGTCGGGTCCGGGGGACAGAATTTCATGTTCACATTGCTCGTCGATTTTGCGGACAAGATTTCTGTCTTCAACGTCTTCCGCTACATCACCTTCCGCACCGGCGGGGCGCTGATCACCTCGGCGCTGATCGTCTTCATCTTCGGACCGACCATCATCAATTCGCTGCGGCTCCGGCAGGGCAAGGGCCAGCCGATCCGCGCCGACGGTCCGCAGACGCATTTCAAGAAGGCCGGCACGCCGACCATGGGCGGGCTGATGATCCTGTCGGGCATCATCGGATCGTCGCTTTTGTGGGCGAACCTCTCCTCGATCTATGTCTGGGTGGTGCTTCTGGTGACCATCGGCTTCGGCTCGATCGGCTTCTATGACGACTATCTGAAGGTCACCAAGCAGTCGCATCTCGGCTTTTCCGGCAAGGCGCGGCTGGCGATCGAATTCGTCATCGCCGGAATCGCTGCCTGGGTGATCATGCACAACGGCCAGGCGCCGTTCTCCTCGTCGCTCACCTTTCCCTTCGCCAAGGAATTTATCATCAACCTCGGCTGGTTCTTCGTGCCGTTCTCCTGCTTCGTCATCGTCGGCGCCGGCAACGCGGTCAACCTGACCGACGGCCTCGACGGGCTGGCGATCGTGCCGATCATGATCGCGGCGGCCTCCTTCGGGGTCATCGCCTATCTCTCCGGCAACGCGGTGTTCGCCGAATATCTGCAGATCCATTTCGTTCCCGGCACCGGCGAACTGGCGGTGGTGCTTGGCGCGGTGATCGGCGCCGGCCTCGGCTTCCTGTGGTTCAACGCGCCGCCGGCCGCCATCTTCATGGGCGACACCGGCTCACTGGCGATGGGCGGCCTGATTGGCACGGTCGCGGTCGCCACCAAGCACGAGATCGTGCTGGTCATCGTCGGCGGCCTGTTCGTGGTCGAGATCCTCTCGGTCATCATCCAGGTCGGCTACTTCAAGATGACCGGCAAGCGGGTGTTCCTGATGGCGCCGATCCACCATCACTTCGAAAAACTCGGCTGGACCGAAAGCCAGGTGGTGATCCGCTTCTGGATCATCGCGGTGATCCTGGCGCTGGTCGGCCTCTCCACCCTCAAGCTCCGATAGGCCGCCGCTTGATCCCCGCCTCATCCTTTTCAGGCAAGCGCGTTTCGCTCTTCGGGCTCGGCGGTTCGGGGATCGCCACCGCGCACGCGCTGATCGCCGGCGGGGCCGACATCCTTGCCTGGGACGACAATCCGGACAGCGTCGCCAAGGCCTCGGCCGCCGGGATCGCGACCGGCGACCTGCGCGGCGCCGACTGGTCGCGCTTCTCCGCCTTCGTGCTGTCGCCCGGCGTGCCGCTGACGCATCCGAAGCCACACTGGACAGTGGAGCTGGCGCGCGGCGCCGGCGTCGAGGTCATCGGCGACATCGAGCTGTTCTGCCGCGAGCGCGTCCTGCGGGCGCCGGCGGCGCCTTTCGTCGCGATTACCGGCACCAACGGCAAATCGACGACCACGGCGCTGACCGCCCACATCCTGAAATCGGCAGGTCGCGACACGCAGATGGGCGGCAATATCGGTCGCGCCATCATGACGCTCGATCCGCCGGCAGAGGGGCGGCACTATGTCGTCGAATGCTCCTCCTATCAGATCGACCTCGCGCCCTCGATCAATCCGACGGCCGGCATCCTGCTCAACCTGACGCCCGATCACCTCGACCGTCACGGCACCATGGCGCACTACGCCTCGATCAAGGAGCGGCTGGTGGCCGGCAGCGAGACGGCAATCGTCGGCGTCGACGACTCCTGGTGCGCGCAGATCGCCGACCGGCTGGAGCGGGCGGGCAGGGAGGTCATCCGCATTTCCAAGCGGCTGCCGCTGACCGACGGCTATTTCGCCGATGGCAGCAACCTTATGGAAGCCGTGCATGGCCGCTACAGCCGCGTCGCCTTTCTGGAAGGCATCGGCTCGCTGCGCGGCCAGCACAATGCGCAGAACGCGCTGGCCGCGGTCGCCGCCTGCCTCAAGGTCGGGCTGGACCTCGGCGAGATCCAGGCGGGGTTGGAAAGCTTTCCGGGGCTGGCGCATCGCATGGAGCAGGTCGGCCGCAAGGACCATGTGCTGTTCATCAACGATTCCAAGGCGACCAATGCCGATGCGGCGGCTCCAGCCCTGTCGAGTTTCAGCCGTATCTACTGGATAGCCGGCGGCCTGCCCAAGGAGGGCGGCATCGAGCCGCTGCGCGGCTTCTTCCCGCGCATCGCCAAGGCCTATCTGATCGGCGAGGCGGCGCCCGCCTTCTCGGCGACGCTGGGCGAGGCGGTGCCCTACGAGATCTCCGGCACGCTGGCGGCGGCGGTCGAGCATGCCGCCCACGATGCCGCCCTTGACGATGGCGGCGAGGCGGTGGTGCTGCTGTCGCCCGCCTGCGCCAGTTTCGACCAGTTCAAGAATTTCGAAGTGCGCGGCGAAGCCTTCAGGCAAGCTGCGAGCGCTATAGATGGCGTGAAACCCATCGGAGGGCCACGTTAATGCAAAGCCGTCTCGACAAAAGTCCGGTAGCCACCTGGTGGTGGACGATCGATCGCTGGTTCCTGGCGGCGTTCCTGTCGCTGATGGGTCTGGGCATCGTGCTCTCCTTCGCGGCGAGCCCGGCGGTGGCCGAACGCATCGGCCTCGACAGCTTCCACTTCGCCACCAGGCAGATCATTTTCACCGTGCCTGCGCTCGGCGTGATGCTCGCGGTCTCGTTCCTGGAATCGCGGCAGATCCGGCGCATGGCGCTGGTGATCCTGTGCATCATGCTGGTGCTGATGGTGGCGGTGCTCTATGTCGGCGTCGAGGTCAAAGGCGCGCGGCGCTGGGTCTCGCTCGCCGGCCTCTCCATCCAGCCGTCGGAATTCCTGAAGCCGGCCTTCGTCATCGTCTGCGCCTGGCTGTTCGCCGAGCACAAGCGCCAGCCCGACATTCCCGGCAATCTGTTTGCCCTGCTGCTCCTGGTGCTGGTCGTCTCGCTGCTGGTCGCCCAGCCCGACCTCGGCCAGACCATGCTGGTGACCGGCACCTGGGGGGTCATGTTCTTCATGGCGGGCCTGCCGTGGCTGTGGATCATCGCGCTCGGCGTCACCGGCGTCAGCGGCCTGTTCGCCGCCTACACCGTGTTTCCGCACGTCGCTGCCCGCATCGACAAGTTCCTGACCGGCGAGGGCGACACCTTCCAGGTCGACATGGGGCGCGAGGCGCTGATCAACGGCCATTGGTTCGGCGTCGGTCCGGGCGAAGGCACGGTCAAGCGGGTCATTCCCGACAGCCACGCCGACTTCGTCTTTTCGGTCGCCGGCGAGGAGTTCGGGCTGGTGATGTGCTTCTTCATCATGTCGATCTTCGCCTTCATCGTGCTGCGCGGCCTCAACACCGCGCTCAAGGAGCATGACGACTTCACGCGCTATGCCGTTGGCGGTCTGGTCACGGTCTTCGGCCTGCAGTCGGCCATCAACATGTGCGTCAACCTGCAGCTGATGCCGGCCAAGGGCATGACGCTGCCGTTCATCTCCTATGGCGGCTCCTCGCAGATCGCCATCGCCATCTCGATGGGCATGGTGCTGGCCTTGACGCGCAGACGGCCCGAGAAGCGCAAGCAGATGGGTTTTTCCTTCCCGCAGCGCGCCGTGCCGGCGGAGTGAAATGTCGCGGGGTGTGATTCTTCTGGCGGCGGGCGGCACGGGCGGACATCTCTTCCCGGCCGAAGCGCTGGCGCATGAGCTCAACGAGCGCGGCTGGAAGGTGCATCTGGCCACCGATCATCGCGCCGAGCGCTATTCCGGCCAGTTCCCGGCCGTCAACATCCATCCGATCCAATCGGCGACCCTCGGCTCGAAGAACCCGCTGGCGGTGCTGTCGGCCTTGTGGGCGATCTGGCGCGGCGTGCGGCAGGCCTCCGCCGTCATCACCAGGATCAAGCCGGAAGCCGTCGTCGGCTTTGGCGGCTATCCGACATTGCCGCCGCTTTACGCAGCGACACGGCGCAAGGTGCCGTCATTGATCCATGAGCAGAACGCGGTGATGGGCCGCGCCAACAGGGCGCTGGCCGGGCGCGTCGACGCCATCGCCGGCGGCTTCCTGCCGGAGGACGAAAGTGCTGCCGGCGCCAAGACGGTGACCACCGGCAATCCGGTCAGGCCGCAGATCCTGGAGGCGGCGAAGACGCCTTACGTGGCTGCGACCGGCGAGGAGCCGTTCCGCTTCCTGGTGTTCGGCGGCAGCCAGGGCGCGCAGTTCTTTTCCGACGCGGTGCCGACGGCTGTCGGACTCTTGCCGGAGGCTCAGCGCAAGCGGCTGGCGATCACCCAGCAGGCGCGGGCCGAGGACGTGGCGCGAGTCAAGGCGGCCTACGCCGCGCTGGGCGTCGACGCGCAGGTGTCGCCCTTCTTCACCGACATGGCGGCGCGGATCGCGGCGGCACATCTGGTGATGTCGCGCTCCGGCGCCTCGACCGTGTCGGAAATCGCTGTCATCGGCCGGCCGGCGCTGCTGGTGCCCTATCCGCACGCGCTCGACCACGACCAGGCGGCGAATGCCGCGGCGCTGGCCGCCGCCGGTGGGGCCGAGGTGCATGCGCAATCCACGCTGTCCGCCGAGCGCATCGCGGCGCTCGTCGGCGGGCTGATGGGCGATCCCGACAGGCTGTCGGCCATGGCCGCGGCCGCCCGGTCGGCCGGAAAACCGAACGCGGCGCGGTTGCTCGCCGATCTGACAGAGGCTATTGCGTCCAAAAAAACCGTTTCGGACTTCAGGAAGGGGACGCAAGCATGAAGATGCCGCAGACCATCGGCCTTGTGCATTTCATCGGCATTGGCGGCATCGGCATGAGCGGCATTGCCGAGGTGCTGCACAATCTGGGCTACAAGGTGCAGGGTTCCGACCAGGCCGACGGCGCCAATGTGCAGCGGCTACGCGACAAGGGCATCGAATGTTTCGTCGGCCACAAGGCGGAAAACCTTGGCGATGCCGAGGTGGTTGTCGTCTCGACCGCGATCAAGAAATCCAACCCCGAGCTCAAGGCCGCGCGCGAGAAGCTGCTGCCGGTCGTGCGCCGCGCCGAGATGCTGGCCGAACTGATGCGCTTCCGCCAGGCGGTGGCGATCGGCGGCACGCATGGCAAGACCACCACGACGTCGATGGTGGCGACGCTGCTCGAGGCCGGCGGGCTCGACCCGACGGTCATCAATGGCGGCATCATCAACGCCTATGGCACCAATGCCCGCATGGGCGACGGCGAATGGATGGTGGTCGAGGCCGACGAGAGCGACGGCACCTTCCTGAAGCTGCCGGCCGATATCGCCGTCGTCACCAACATCGATCCCGAGCACCTCGACCACTACGGCAGTTTCGACAATGTCCGCGAGGCGTTTCGCCAGTTCGTCGAGAATGTGCCGTTCTACGGCTTCGGCGTGATGTGCACCGACCATCCGGAGGTGCAAGCGCTGGTCGGCCGCATCGAGGACCGGCGCGTCATCACCTATGGCGAGAACGCGCAGGCCGACGTGCGCTTCACCAATCATCGCATGGCGGGCGCGACCTCCGAGTTCGACGTGGTGATCCGCGACCGCAAGGGGCGTGGCCAGACGACGATCGCCGATCTGCGCCTGCCGATGCCCGGCCGCCACAATGTCTCCAACGCGACGGCGGCGATCGCGGTCGCGCATGAACTCGGCCTGTCCGCCGAGGCGATCAAGAAGGGCCTGTCGTCGTTCGCCGGCGTCAAGCGGCGCTTCACCCATACCGGCACCTGGAATGGCGTCGACATCTTCGACGACTACGGCCACCATCCGGTCGAGATCACGGCAGTGCTGAAGGCGGCGCGCAGCGCCACCAAGGGCCGCGTCATCGCCATTGCGCAACCGCACCGCTACACCCGCCTGCACGACCTGTTCAATGAGTTCTCCGTCTGCTTCAACGACGCCGACACGGTGATGGTGGCGCCGGTCTATGCGGCAGGCGAGGAGCCGATCGAAGGGGTGACGTCGGACGCGCTGGTGTCGCGCATCCGCGCCGGCGGCCATCGCGATGCGCGCTATGTCGAAGGCCCGGCGGCGATCGCGCCGGCCATACGTGACCTCGCAAAGCCCGGCGACTTCGTCGTCTTCCTCGGCGCTGGCAACATCACGCAGTGGGCCTATGCGCTGCCCAAGGAACTCGGTGGAAGCGTCTCATGATGCGCGGCCAGCCCCTGATCGACAAGCTTGGCGACCGGCTGGCCGGCCTGCGCGGGCGCGTCACGCCCAACGCCGAGATGGACAAGATCACCTGGTTCCGCGCCGGCGGCCTGGCGGACGCGCTGTTCCAGCCGGCCGACGAGGAGGACCTCGCCGCCTTCCTGCGCGCCGTGCCGGAGGAAATCCCGCTGACCATCGTCGGCGTCGGCTCGAACCTCCTGGTGCGCGACGGCGGCATTCCCGGTTTCGTCATCCGGCTCTCGGCCAAAGGCTTCGGCGAGGCGGAAGTCGTTTCGCCGACCACGATCAGGGCCGGCGCCGCAACGCCCGACAAGCGCCTCGCGGCCGTCGCCTACGAGGCGGGGATCGGCGGCTTCCATTTCTACCACGGCATTCCCGGCGCCGTCGGCGGTGCGCTGAGGATGAACGCCGGCGCCAATGGCGTCGAGACGCGCGAACGCGTCGTCGAGGTGCGGGCGCTCGACCGCAAGGGCAATCTTCACACGCTCAGCAATGCCGACATGGGCTATGCCTATCGGCATTCGGCGGCGCCTTCGGGGCTGATCTTCACCTCGGCGCTGTTCGAGGGGCATCCGGAAGACCAGGCGACGATCAAGGCGGCGATGGATGCGGTGCAGAGCCATCGCGAGACGGTGCAGCCGATCCGCGAGAAGACCGGCGGCTCGACCTTCAAGAATCCGGAGGGCACCTCGGCCTGGAAGGAGATCGACAAGGCTGGCTGCCGTGGCTTGATGATCGGCGGCGCGCAAATGTCGCCGATGCATTGCAATTTCATGATCAACACCGGCACCGCGACCGGCTACGACCTCGAATATCTCGGCGAGACCGTGCGCGCGCGGGTGCTCGAGAATTCGGGCGTCCGGCTGCATTGGGAAATCAAGCGCCTCGGCGATTTCCGGCCGGGCCACGCCGTGCAGGAATTCCTGGGACAACTGCTCTAGTCTAAGCCTCGCCGGCATTCAGGCGAGCCGGCCGAAGCTGGATCGCAGCGGATCTCCGCCGTGTGTCGAAGCTCAAGTAATACTTTAACTTCGGCTTCCGCAATGGCCTCCGAACCGTTGCCGCAAAGACTCTATGGCACACTTTTCGCGGCCGTTTTTACGGAAAGTGAATCTCTCGGAATCTTAAGGACTTGCCAGTGAATCAACTCTCTGATTCTCTGGCCTCAAGCGTTTCCTGATTTGAGTCGTTCGACGCGTCGGTCGCGTTTTCCGTCTGGGGGGCAACCTGCCGGAAGACTCGGACTCACTGTGCGGGAATGCTGGTGTGGAAATGTCAGTCGCGGCCCGCCGTGAGAGGGGATGACGGGAGATGAAGAACAAGCATGTGGCCGTCTTGCTCGGTGGTTTTTCGTCGGAGCGGCCCGTGTCCCTGTCCTCGGGGAAGGCATGTGCGGATGCGCTCGAGAATGAAGGCTATCGCGTCACCCGGGTCGACGTTGCGCGCGATGTCGGCTCCGTGCTTGCCGCGCTCAAGCCTGATGTTGCCTTCAATGCGCTGCACGGTCCGTTCGGTGAGGACGGCACCATTCAGGGTGTCCTCGAATATCTCGAAATCCCCTACACGCATTCCGGCGTGCTTGCCTCGGCGCTGGCCATGAACAAGGAGCAGGCCAAGAAAGTCGCCAAGGCAGCCGGCATCCTAGTGGCGGAATCGAAGGTGGCCAACCGCTTCGCCATCCAGAACAAGCATCCGATGAAGCCGCCCTACGTGGTGAAGCCGGTCAACGAAGGATCGAGCTTCGGCGTCGTCATCGTCCATGAAGGGCAGTCGCATCCGCCGCAGGTCATCGGCTCGTCCGAGTGGAAATATGGCGACACCGTCATGGTCGAGCGCTACATCCATGGGCGCGAGCTGACCTGCGCCGTGATGGGCGACGTCGCGCTCGGAGTCTGCGAGATCATCCCGACCGGCCATTCCTTCTACGATTACGATTCGAAATACGTGGCGGGCGGATCAAAACACGAAACCCCTGCTAAAATTTCACCGAATATTTACCAAAAAATACAGACACTGGCGCTTAAGGCTCACCAAGCTATCGGTTGCCGGGGCGTCTCCCGGTCGGACTTCCGTTACGACGACCGTCACTCCGAGAACGGCGAGGTTGTCTGGCTCGAGATCAACACCCAGCCGGGCATGACGCCGACGTCTCTGGTGCCTGAAATCGCCGCTCATGCGGGGCATTCGTTCGGCGAACTGTTGAGTTGGATGGTGGAGGACGCTTCGTGTCTGCGTTGAGGTGGGGACAGGGCAAGGGGGCGGGTGTCGGGCCGGCGCCGTTCGGCCTTTCGCTGTCGTTCGACCATTTCGTGCTGCCGCGCATGCTTCGCCGGCCGGCGCGCCTTCTGACGCGTCTTGGCGGGGGTGAATTCACCGCGCCGCCTTTTTCCGCGGCAATCCTTTCGGCTGTGCTGATCGCGTCGAGCAGCGCCTATGGCGCCTATCTTGGCGGACAGGTCGACGGCGTCGTCCAGAGCATAACCGCGCGCACCGGTTTCGCGGTCGATCAGATCAAGGTGGTCGGCAACCACGAAACCTCCGAGATCGACATACTGGACCGGCTGGAGCTCGACGGCTGGACCTCGCTGATAGGCTTTGATGCCGAGGCCGCGCGCGAGCGGATCAGGACGCTGCCCTGGGTCGAGGTCGCGGCGGTGCGCAAGGTCTATCCGCATACGCTGGAGGTGCGCGTCGAGGAGCGTGAGCCTTTCGCGCTTTGGCAGCAGGGCGATTCGCTTTCGGTCATCGAGCGTGACGGCCAGGTCATCGCGCCGTTCTCGGGCGGGAAGCAGGCGCTGCTGCCGCTGATCATCGGCACCGGCGCGCCGGCCAAGGCGCCGGATTTCCTTGCCGAGGTGAAGCGCTATCCCGAACTCGCGGCGCGGGTCAAAGGCTATATCCGCATCGGCGAGCGGCGCTGGGACCTGCGGCTGGAGAACGGCATCACGGTCAAGCTGCCTGAGGACGGCGAAGACCGGGCGATCGCCGATCTGGTCAGGATGGACCACGACAACGGGCTCTTGAGCCGCGACATCGCCGCCGTCGACATGCGCCTGTCCGATCGCCTCGTCGTGCAGCTGACGCCGGAGGCGGCGACGCAGCGCGAAGCGGCGCTCAACGAAAAGCCGAAGAGCCTGACGAAGCGCAAGCCGGAGACGAAAATATGAGCTGGCTTGGCGGCAACAGCGATGCCTCCTCGCGCCGGTCGGGCACCTTGACGGTGCTCGATGTCGGTTCGAGCAAGGTTTGCTGCGTGGTGGCGAAGCTGAAGCCGCGCGACGACGGCAAGCTCTTGCGCGGGCGCTCGCATCGCATCCAGGTGATCGGCATCGGCCACCAGAAATCGCAAGGCGTGAAGTCGGGCGTGGTCGTCGATCTCGACCGCGCCGAACACGCCATCCGTCTGGCCGTCGACGCCGCCGAGCGCATGGCCGGGCTGACGGTGGATTCGCTGATCGTCAACATGACCGCCGGGCGGCTGAAGAGCGAGGCCTTCTCGGCCACCATCAATCTCGGCGGCCATCAGGCCGACGAGGCCGACATCAAGCGGGTGCTTGCCGCCGGCGCCAAGCAGGCGCTGAAGGCCGAGCGCGAGGTGATCCACTCGCTGCCGGTCGGTTTCTCGCTCGACGCCGAGCGCGGCGTGCGCGATCCGCGTGGCATGGTCGGCGATGCGCTTGGCGTCGACATGCACGTGCTGACGGGCGATGCGGCGCCGTTGCGCAACCTGGAGCTCTGCATCAATCGCTCGCATCTGTCGGTCGAGCGCATGGTGGCGACGCCCTACGCCAGCGGGCTCGCGGCACTGGTCGACGACGAGCTCGAAATGGGCGCGGCCTGCATCGACATGGGCGGCGGCACGACGACGATCTCGGTGTTCTCGGAAGGCAAGTTCGTTCACGCCGACGCCATCGCCATCGGCGGCAACCATGTGACGCTCGACATGGCCAAGGGCCTGTCGACCTCGCTCGACGCCGCGGAGCGCCTGAAGGTCATGCACGGTTCGGCGCTGCCGGGCAGCGCGGACGACCGTGACCTCGTCTCGATCCAGCCGATCGGCGAGGAAGGCGAGCTGCCTGTGCAGGTACCGCGCTCGATGATGACACGCATCATCCGCGCCCGCATCGACGAGACGCTGGAATTGCTGCGCGACCGGTTGAACAAGTCGGGCTACGGCAACGCCGTCGGCAAGCGTGTCGTGCTCACCGGCGGCGCCAGCCAGCTTGCCGGCCTGCCGGAAGCGGCACGCCGCATCCTCGGCCGCAATGTGCGCATCGGCCGGCCGCTCGGCGTGGCCGGGCTGCCCGAGGCGGCGAAGGGGCCGGCGTTCTCGACCCCGGTCGGGCTCTTGATCTATCCGCAGATGGCGAGCTTCGAGAGCCATTCTGTGAAAGGAATTTCCGGTCTCAGGATGACCGGGACGGGCGGAAAACTGCATCGCATGAGTCAGTGGTTGAGAGACAGTTTCTAAAATTGACGGGGACAGCCCCATAGGCGGCCGCAGCGGCGAAGCGGCGGGAAAGGCAAAGGACGGAGACAATGACCATCAATCTGCAAAAGCCGGACATCACCGAGCTGAAGCCACGCATCACCGTGTTCGGTGTCGGTGGCGGCGGCGGCAATGCCGTCAACAACATGATCACCGCCGGCTTGCGCGGTGTCGAGTTCGTGGTGGCGAACACCGACGCGCAGGCGCTGACCATGTCGAAGGCGGAGCGGCTGATCCAGCTTGGCGCGCATGTGACCGAGGGGCTCGGCGCCGGCTCGCAGCCGGAGGTCGGCCGCGCGGCTGCTGAGGAATGCATCGACGAGATCATCGATCACCTGTCCAACACCCATATGTGCTTCGTCACCGCCGGCATGGGCGGCGGCACCGGCACCGGCGCTGCTCCGGTCGTCGCCCGCGCCGCGCGCGAAAAGGGCATCCTGACGGTCGGCGTCGTCACCAAGCCGTTCCATTTCGAAGGCCAGCGCCGCATGAAGACGGCGGACCTCGGCATCGAGGAACTGCAGAAATGCGTCGACACGCTCATCGTCATCCCCAACCAGAACCTGTTCCGGCTGGCCAATGACAAGACCACCTTCGCCGATGCCTTCGCCATGGCCGACCAGGTGCTCTACTCCGGTGTCGCCTGCATCACCGACCTGATGGTCAAGGAAGGCCTGATCAACCTCGACTTCGCCGATGTCCGCTCGGTGATGCGCGAGATGGGCAAGGCGATGATGGGCACCGGCGAGGCTTCGGGCGAGGGCCGCGCGATGGCCGCGGCGGAAGCCGCCATCGCCAACCCGCTGCTCGACGAGACCTCGATGAAGGGCGCCAAGGGCCTGCTGATCTCGATTACCGGCGGCCGCGACCTCACCCTGTTCGAAGTCGACGAAGCCGCGACCCGCATCCGCGAGGAGGTCGACCAGGACGCCAACATCATCCTCGGCGCGACTTTCGACGAAGAGCTGGAAGGCGTGATCCGCGTCTCGGTGGTCGCCACCGGCATCGACAAGTCGGCAGCCGAAATCGCCGCGGCGCCGATCTCGATCCGCGCGGCGCCGCAGAAGCCGGTCAGCCGTCCGGCCGCTCCGGTCGCGGAAAGCCGTCCGGCGCCCGTGCAGCAGCAGGTCTATGAGCCGCGCGCCGTCGATCCGGTCGCCGAGGCGATCCAGCTCGCCGAGGCCAATGCGGCGGCGATGGCGCAGGCCCGCCCGGCGCCGATGGCGCATGCGGAAGAGTTCCGTCCGCAGAGCAAGATCTTCCAGGCGCCGCCCGCCCAGCCGCAGCCGGTCGTCCAGCAGGTGGTGCAGCAGCCCGCGCCGCTGCGGGAAATGCCGCAGCCGGTTGCCGCCGCGCCGCAGCGCATGCCGCGCGTCGAGGACTTTCCGCCGGTCGTGAAGGCCGAGGTGGAAGCCAAGAGCCGTCCTGCCGACCATGAGAATGGTGGACCGATGGGACTGCTGAAGCGCCTGACCAACGGGCTGACCCGCCGCGAGGAAGAGCCTGCGCGGCTGCAGCCGGCGCAGCCGCGCGAGCCGAAACTGCGCCAGGCGGCACCGGAAGTGCGCCGTCTCGCCAGCCAGGACCCGCAGCTCTACGCGCCGCGCCGCGGCCAGCTTGACGACCAGGGCCGGCTGACGCCGCAGAGCCGGGCCGTGCAGGAAGACGACCAGCTGGAGATTCCGGCATTCCTGCGGCGCCAGGCCAATTGACCGTTAACGGTTCGTAACAGTTGTTAACAGGCAGACAAGTGATTGTCTGCCTGTTAACGTATAAAGCGATGTAAAAACAAGGTGTTGCAAGCGCCGCTTCGCACCGGATCGCGGTTACAGTGGGTAAGAAACCGTGATTTGGACTCTCCCAGCCGGACCACTATCTTCGCCCGGAGCACTATCGGCTTGCCGGGATTCGGGGAGTTGGCCCAGCCTGCCGATCATATCAAGAGCCGCACGGCCTTGTTTATTTTGCCGCATCTATGCGCACACCGGGTGATCCATCCGGCAGCAGAATACGCCAAGAACCGATGAAGCGGACGCAGGCAGTATGGGCCATGGGGTTTGTCTTGCACGACTATCAGACGACACTTAAATCGCGCGCGACGCTGACCGGCACCGGCGTTCACAGCGGCAAGCCGGTCACCGTCAATTTCCTGCCAGCGGATGCCGATACCGGCATCGTCTTCCAGCTTTCCAACGGCGGCGAGAGCCGCGAGTTCCGCGCGTTGGTCTCCGAAGTCGGCGCGACCGATCTTTGCACCATGCTTGGCGATCCGGCCGGCGAGCACATCGGCACCGTCGAACATCTCATGGCCGCGGTTTTCGGGCTCGGCGTCGACAATCTCGTCATCGAGATCGACGGCCGTGAGGTTCCGATCCTCGACGGCAGCGCCGTGCCCTTCGTCGAGGCCTTCGACCAGGCGGGTATCGAGATGCTGCCGGTCAAGCGCCGCTATATCAGGGTGGTCAAGCCTGTCCGCATCGAGAACGGCGCCTCCTGGGCCGAGTTCAGGCCCTATGACGGCACGCGCTTCGAGATCGAGATCGATTTCGAAAGCCCGGCAATCGGCCGCCAGCTGTTCGCTTCCGACATCAATCCCGACATTTTCCGCCGCGACATCGCGCGCGCCCGCACCTTCGGTTTCATGAAGGACGTCGAGCGGCTGTGGGCGGCCGGCTATGCGCTGGGCTCGTCGCTGGAGAACTCGCTGGTGATCGGTGACGACAACCGCGTCATCAACATCGGCGGCCTTCGCTACGCCAATGAGTTCGCGCGCCACAAGACGCTGGACGCGATGGGCGACCTGGCGCTCGCCGGCGCCCGCTTCATCGGCTGCTTCCGCTCCTATCGCGGCGGCCACCGGATGAATGCGGCGGCTTTGCGTCGGCTCTTGTCCGACCGGTCCGCCTTCGAGATCGTCGAAACGACGCGCCGCGAGCGTGGCCGCAGCGCGGAAATGATTGCCGTCAGCGCGCCCCTCTACGCGCCCTGGATGATTTGATTCTTAACGATTTTCTGGCTTTGTATCGGCCGGTCGGTGTTGCATGGATGCATCACCGGTTGGTGAAATCGTGCCATTCTCAGGTCGGTGCCGAACCGCCACAAAAATGTGCGATTGGCCGGAGATAGCGTTGCCGGGCAAGGCGGTTATGGTTTATGGCTGCTGCCCCAGAGCGAAATGACGACTGAAATGACGCCGAAAGGGCGGAATCCAATCATGTTCTTCAAGCGAGTTGGTCAATCGAAAGCACCGCACCGGGTCGTTTTCCTGGCGCTTTCGGTGGTTGTTCCATCGCTCGTCCTGTCGGCCTGCATGTCCTCCGAGAAGGATGTCGACCTGTCGACCTATGTCGACCAGACCGAGCCCGCGGACGTCCTCTACAATCAGGGCCTCGCCAATCTGAATGCCGGCCGGCTGGACGAGGCGAGCAAGAAGTTCGACGCGGTCGACCGCCAGCACCCGTATTCGGAATTCGCCCGTAAATCGATGGTGATGGGCGCTTTCGCCGACTATCGCGCCGGCCACTACGACGAGGCGATCGGCTCGGCCAAGCGCTACCTGACGCTTTACCCGTCGACGGATGACGCCGCCTATGCCCAGTACATCATCGGGCTGAGCTACTACCGCCAGATCAAGGACGTCACGCAGGACCAGAAGGAAGCGCGCCTGACCGTGCAGACGATGCAGGATCTGGTGACGCGCTGGCCGACCTCCGAATATGTCGACGACGCCAAGGAGAAGGTCCGCTTCGCCAACGACCAGCTCGCCGGCAAGGAGATGCAGATCGGCCGCTACTATCTCGAGCGCCGCGAGTATATCGCCGCGGTCAAGCGCTTCCGCACCGTGGTCGAGAACTATTCCAACACCCGCCATGTCGAGGAGGCGCTGGCGCGCCTGACCGAAAGCTACTACGCGATGGGCCTGACATCGGAAGCGCAGACCGCCGCCGCGGTGCTCGGCACCAATTATCCCGACAGCCAGTGGTACAAGGATTCCTACAAGCTCCTGCAGAGCAACGGGCTTGAGCCGCGCGAAAATGCGGGGTCGTGGATCTCCAAGGCCGGGAAGCTGATCACCGGCGCCTGACATCCGCCATGCTGTCCAGGCTGTCGATCCGCGATATCGTCCTGATCGAGAAGCTGGACATCGACTTCTTGCCCGGCCTCTCGGTGCTGACCGGCGAAACCGGCGCCGGCAAATCCATCCTGCTCGACGCGCTGTCGCTGGCGCTCGGCGCGCGCGGCGACGCGGCACTCGTGCGCCATGGCGCCACGCAAGGCCAGGTCATCGCCGTGTTCGACGTGCCGCGCAACCATCCGGCCCGCGCGCTGCTCGCCGACAACGCCATCGAGGATGACGGCGACATCATCCTGCGCCGCGTGCAGACGGCCGACGGCCGCACGCGCGTTTTCGTCAACGACCAGCCGTCCAGCGTCACGCTGATGCGCGATATCGGCCATGCGCTGGTCGAGATCCACGGCCAGCACGACGAGCGGGCGCTGGTCGATCCGGGCGCGCACCGCGAATTGCTGGACAGTTTCGGCGGCCATCTCGGCGCCGCGCGCGCGACGGGCGAAGCCTGGCGTTACTGGCGCGGCTGCGAGCAGGACCTTGCCAAGCATCGCGCCAAGGTCGAGGCCGCGGCGCGCGAAGCCGACTATCTGCGCGCCTCCGTCGCCGAACTGGCGAAGCTCGATCCGCAGCCGGGCGAGGAGAGCGAGCTTGCCGAACTGCGCGCCATGATGATGCGGGCGGAAAAGATCGCCTCGGAAATCCATGACGCGCAGGATGTGCTTTCGGGACCGTCCTCGCCGCTGCCGCAGCTGGCCAGCCTGCTCAGGCGCCTGCAGCGCAAGGCAGGAGAGGCGCCGGGCCTGCTCGACGATGTGGTGAAGTCGCTCGACGAGGCGATGCTGTCGCTCGATGCCGCGCAGTCGGGCGTCGAAGCGGCACTGCGCGCCACCGAATATGATCCGCAACGGCTGGAGAAAGCGGAAGAGCGGCTTTTCGCGCTGCGCGCCGCCTCGCGCAAGCACAGCGTGGCGGTCGACGATCTGGCGCAGTTGCGCGACACGATGGCCGCCGACCTCGCCGACCTCGACGCCGGCGAGGAACGCTTGCACGCGTTGGAGAAGCAGGCGGCCGCGGCGCGCGAGGCCTACGACATCTCGGCCGCGCAACTGTCCTCGCTTCGCCATGCCGCCGCCGTCGGCCTGACCAGGGCGGTGATGGCCGAATTGCCGGCGCTCAAGCTCGAACGCGCCGAGTTCATCGTCGAGATCGCGAGCGATGCCGAAAGCCGGATGGAAGAGGGCATCGACCAGGTCGAGTTCTGGGTGCGCACCAATCCGGGCACCAGGCCCGGCCCGATGATGAAGGTCGCCTCCGGCGGCGAGCTGTCGCGCTTCCTCCTGGCGCTGAAAGTTGCGCTGGCCGATCGCGGCTCGGCGCCGACGCTGGTCTTCGACGAGATCGACACCGGCGTCGGCGGCGCCGTGGCCGATGCCATCGGCCAGCGGTTGGCCAGGCTGTCGAAGCGGGTGCAGGTGCTGTCCGTCACCCACGCGCCGCAAGTGGCGGCACGCGCGGCAACGCATTTCCTGATCTCCAAATCCGGCGGCACCGACAGGGTCGCGACCGGCATCGCCGAGATGGACCGGCCGGCGCGCCAGGAGGAGATCGCGCGCATGCTGGCCGGCGCCACGATCACCGACGAGGCGCGCGCGGCGGCAGAGCGTTTGCTGCGCGAGAACACGGCCGCAGCCTAGGCTGCGTCGATATTCAGGTGAGGCCCGCCTGCGAACGGCGGCTTCCTGCGCTTCCGGTGCTCACGTACCCAAAAGTACGCTCCGCTCCGGTTCTCGGAAGCCACCATTCTCGACTCGGCCTGACCTGAATCTCAACACATCCTGGTGCTTGATTCTCTGTGCCTGGAATCTGAGTCAGGATATGGCTGCATCCTGCTGTTCGGGAATGATTTTTGCGCAAGCCGACTCCCGGTCGGCGAATCCTGATTTATAGTGGCGCGCCAAAACTCAGGGACTTGCCAAGCATGTCGGAAAAACCAGTCGATTCGCTGAGCGAAAGCGAGGCCGCGGACGAGCTGAAGCGGCTGGCGGCGGAGATCGCCGAGCACGACCGGCGCTACCATACCGAGGACGCGCCGATAATCTCCGACGCGGAGTACGACGCGCTGACGCGCCGCAACCTCGCCATTGAGGATCGCTTCCCTGACCTGGTGCGTGAGGATTCGCCGTCACAGCGGGTCGGCGCGCCGCCGGCGGAGGGCTTTGCCAAGGTTCGCCATGCCGTGCCGATGCTCAGCCTCTCCAAGGCCTATACCGACCAGGACGTCGCCGACTTCATCGAGCGCGGCCGGCGCTTCTTCGACCGGGACAAGGATCTGGACATCGCCTTCACGGCCGAGCCGAAGATCGACGGGCTGTCGGCCTCGCTGCGCTACGAGCGCGGCGTGTTCGTGCAGGGCGCAACGCGCGGCGACGGCGCCGTCGGCGAAGACATCACCGCCAACCTCAAGACGATCGCGGATATCCCGAAAACCCTGAAGGGCTCGGGCTGGCCCGATTTGATCGAGATACGTGGCGAGGTCTATATGACCTATGCCGAGTTCGAGGCGCTGAAGCAACGTTCAGCGGCTGCCGGCGGCCAGGACTACGTCAATCCGCGCAACACCGCTGCCGGGTCGCTGCGCCAGAAGGATCCCTCGGTCACCGCCAGCCGCAACCTGAAGTTCTTCGCCTATGCCTGGGGCTACACGACGGCGGATCCGGCTCCCACCCAATATGATTCGGTGCAGAAATTTGCTGCGTGGGGGTTCAAGGTCAGCCCGTTGATGGTGCGGGCGAAATCGATCGAGGAACTGATCGCGCACTATCATCGGATCGAGGAGCAGCGCTCGTCGCTGGGCTACGACATCGACGGGGTTGTCTACAAGGTCGACCAGCTGGAATTGCAGCGCCGGTGGGGGTTCGTCACAGGCGAGCCGCGCTGGGCCGTCGCGCACAAATTTCCGGCCGAGCAGGCGATGACGACCGTGCAGAAGATCGACATCCAGGTCGGTCGCACTGGCACGCTGGCGCCGGTGGCGCGGCTGGCGCCCGTCACCGTCGGCGGCGTCGTGGTCGAGAACGTCACGCTGCACAATGAGGACTATATCAAGGGTCTCGACAGCAACGGCCTGCCGATCCGCGACGGCATCGACGTCCGCATCGGCGACACTGTGGTCATTCAGAGGGCAGGGGATGTCATTCCGCAGATCGTCAGCGTCGTCATCGACAAGCGCCCGTCGGATGCCGTGCCTTATGAATTCCCGCATACCTGCCCGATCTGCGGTTCGCCGGCGACGCGCGAGATCAACGAGAAGACCGGCAAGGAAGATTCCCGCCGCCGCTGCACCGGCGAGCTGATCTGCGCGGCGCAGGCCGTGGAGGGATTGCGCCACTTCGTCTCGCGCGGCGCCATGGATATCGAGGGGCTGGGCGCGGAAAACATCGATCTCTTCTTCAACGCCGGATTGATCAAGACGGCCGCCGATATCTTCACGCTCAAGGATCGTCGCCCCGACGTCACCAGGGCGCTGGCCGGGCGGCGCGAGGAGCAGGCGAAGCTGCGTGAGGCCGCATCGGGCAAGACGCGCAAGAATGTGCGCAGCGCCGAGGATCGCAACTATGAAGGCCTCGACAAGCTGTTCGCGGCCATCGACGCGCGCCGTGAGCCGGAGCTCGACCGCTTCATCTTCGCCCTCGGCATCCGCCATATCGGCGAGACGACTGCCGCCGTCCTTGCCCGGACCTTCTCGACCATGGAGGTGCTGATCCGCGTCGGCAAGGAGACGGCAAAGGCCGACGATCCGCACAGTGTTTTCCCCTCGATCAACGGCATCGGCGACACGGTGATCGGCGCGCTGCGCGATTTCTTCGGCAATGAACGCAACGACGACGTGCTTGAGAAGCTGCTCGAGCAAGTCAAGCCAAAGCCGTATATCGTCACGGTCTCGGCCGACAGCGAGGTCGCCGGCAAGACGATCGTCTTTACCGGTTCATTGGAAAAGATGACGCGCTCCGAAGCCAAGGCGATGGCCGAACGGCTTGGCGCCAAGGTGGCGGGCTCGGTGTCGGCGAAAACCGATCTGTTGGTGGCTGGTCCGGGCGCGGGCTCCAAGCTGAAGCTTGCCAGTGAACTCGGCGTCGAAGTCATCGACGAGGACACATGGTTGCAACGGGTTGGCAAGGCGTGATGGCCGGCCCGTTCAAGGGGTTTGGCCAAAAGGCCATTCCGTTCCTCAAGGCGCTCGACTTCCACCAGAACCGCGAGTGGTTTCACGAGAACCGCGACCTGTACGAGAGCGAGCTGCACGAGCCGTTCTGCGATCTCGTCGAGACGCTGACCGAGCGTTTCGCCGCGGCCGGACTTGGCCTGCGCGGCGACCGCAAGAAGTCGCTGTTCCGCATCAATCGCGACGTGCGTTTCTCCAAGGACAAGCGGCCCTACAACCGGCATCTGTCGGCCATCCTGTCGCCCGACGGCACCAAGATGGAGCAGGGCGTGTTCTACGTGCATATCGGGCTCGAGCGGTGCTTCTCGGGCGTCGCCTGGTGGCAGCCCAGCCCTGAGCTGCTGCTCGCCATGCGCAACGCCATCGCGACGAAGCCGGAGAAGTATCGCGCGCTGGTGGCGGCCTTGAAAAAGAACCGTCTCGAATTCGAGACCGAGGATCGCATGAAGCGCACGCCGCGCGGCTTCGAGCATGTCACTGACAGCGACTTGGCCGAAGCCATCCGCAACCGGCACTTTTACGTCCAGCAGGCAATTGACCCGGCCGGCATCCATTCGCCGGCGCTGGTCGACGAGCTCGTCGATTTTACCTTGCGGGCCAAGCCACTGCTCGACTGGGGCAGGGCCATCCAGGGCAAGGCGGTGCAGGCCTAGTTTCGCCTTGAGCGGTATTTACGGAGCCATTGTGATCTTCGGTCGATATGCCGTTCTGACAGCAGCACTATTCGGCCCCGCCGGCTGCATCGTTGGCGAAACTTTTGATGTCGTTTACCTACACCGGGACACAGACGGCAAGGATGCCTCGTGCTCAAGCGGCACGTATGGCGTCAGCATGTCCGGACGAAGCAAGAATCCTCCACTTAATGTCACGCGATGTGTCGCGGCTTGTGAGAAGGCCGGTTTTGTCGTTGTCGGAAGCTTCCCTCGCCCTGATCTCTCGATTGAGACAAAGGGGATTGGCAACATTCCGGAAAGTGAATGCATGATATCGCATAAATCCTGACGGCGATCATTTCCGCTGATCGTTCGGCTCAAGCGAATTGGTGTGACAAGGAAGGCGACGCTCCCTACATCAGGCCGTCAAAGGGAGCCATCCATGTCGGCGGAAGCGATTTCCGAAAGCAATGCGAAGAGCGATTTCTGGGACGGCGTTCGGCTCTCCATGCCGGTCGTGGTCGCTTCGGCGCCATTCGCGCTGCTGTTCGGGGCAATCGCCGTCGACAATGGTTTCTCGGTCCTTGAAGCCTTCCTGATGAGCGCCCTGATCTTCGGCGGCGCCAGCCAGATGGTCGGCATCGAACTGTTCGGCCAGCATGTCGCGCCGTGGCTGATCGTGCTGTCGATCTTCGCCGTGAATTTCCGCCACGTGCTTTATTCCGCCGGCCTTGGCCGGCGCATCGCGCACTGGCCGGTGGTGCAGCAGGCGCTCGGCTTCTTCATCATGACCGATCCCCAATACGCCGTGTCGGAGGCGAGGGCGCAATCCGGCGAGACCGTCGGCTTTGCCTGGTATCTCGGGCTCGGCCTGCCGGTCTATGTGTTCTGGGTGATCGAAAGCGCGCTTGGCGCGGTGTTCGGCAAGCTCATTCCCGACACGCATGCGCTGGGCATCGACTTCCTGCTGCCGATCTATTTCCTCGGCCTCGTCATGGGCTTCCGCAAGCGGCCGCTGTGGCTGCCTGTGGTCGTAGCGAGCGCCGTTGCCTCCACCATCGCCTACAAGACGGTAGGCTCGCCCTGGCACGTTTCCATCGGCGCCGTCGCCGGCGTGCTGCTCGCCGTCATCCTGCCGCCGCATCACAGCGGCGTGGGGGAACGGCCATGAGCACCACCTTCTGGATCATCATCGCTGGTGCTGTCGCCACCTATCTCACCCGCGTCGGCGGGCACCTGGTCATCTCGCGCTTCGACAACGTCCATCCGCGCGTCGAGGCTGGCTTGAACGCCGTGCCGGCGGCGGTGCTGACCACGCTGGTCGCGCCGGCGGCGCTTGGCGCCGGTCCCGCGGAATGGGCGGCGCTGATCGTCGCCGCGGCCGTGTCGCTGCGCGGCGGGTTGATGTCGATGTTTTTGGCCGGTGCCGCCGTGCTGATACTGGCCAGGCAGTTCGCAGGGTAAGTTTCTGGTCCGAGCTGACTGCCGGTTCAATTTCGTTGTGCGCGTCGGTGCCGCCCCTCATTGCCCTGCCGGGCATTTCTCCCCGTATAGTGACGGGGAGAAAGAAGCCCTCATCGACGGTTTCGCCAATCGCTGACGTTGCAAGATAGCGCCGACGTCACAGTCAGCCCCTTCTCCCCGTCACTATACGGGGAGAAGGTGCCGGCAGGCGGATGAGCGGCAGTGCTGACCTTCCAAGTTGTTGGATTCAGATCTTGGCGTCGTGCGGCAGCGGCGCGGTCGCCTTCTCCAGCCAGGCCAGCGTCTCGCCGTCCAGCATAGGGCCGATCTCGGCCAGCACCCGGGCGTGATAGGTGTCGAGCCAATGCAACTCGTCGCGTGTCAGCAGATCGGTGCGAACTAGGCGCTTGTCGATCGGCGCCAGCGTCAGCGTCTCGAAGCCGTGCATTGCGATGTCGCCGCCTTCTACCTGCTCGGCGGCCGTGACCAGCACGAGGTTCTCGATGCGGATACCGTAGGCGCCTTCCTTGTAGTAGCCAGGCTCGTTGGAGAGCATCATGCCGGCGAGCAGCTTCTCGGTGCCGGTGCGGGCGATGCGCTGCGGGCCTTCATGGACGGCAAGGTAGGAGCCGACGCCATGGCCGGTGCCGTGGGCGAAGTCGCAGCCGTGCTTCCACAGCGCCACGCGCGCCACGGCGTCGATTTCCGAGCCGCGCGTGCCGGCGGGAAAGCGCAGCATGGAAATGCCGATCATGCCCTTCAGCACCAGGGTGAAGCGCTCGCGCATCTCCTCGGTGGGTTGGCCGACCGGCACGGTCCGGGTGATGTCGGTGGTGCCGTCCTGATACTGGCCGCCGGAATCGAGCAGGAACAGTTCGCCGTCGGCGAGCTTGCGGCTGGTGGCGCGGGAGACACGGTAGTGCATGATGGCGCCGTTCGGCCCGGCGCCGGAAATGGTGTCGAAGGAGACGTCGCGCAGCGGCATCTGGGTTTCCTCGCCGGTCTGCCGGCGCACCTCCTCGAGTCTGGTGACGACCGCGATCTCGTCGAGCGTGCCCGGCTGTTGCCGGTCGAGCCAGCAGAGCAGCTTGGCCACCGCCGCGCCGTCGCGGCGGTGCGCGGCGCGGCTGCCGTTGATCTCGGCCTGGTTTTTGGTGGCGCGGGGGATGCGGGCCGGATCGGGCGCTGAAACCACCGAACCGCCATTGTCCTCGACCAGCATTCTCAGCCTTTCGGCCGCCAGAACAGGGTCGAGCGCGATCCTGGCGCCGCCCTTGGCCAGCGCGACAACGGCGGCTTCGAATTCGCCGGGCTCGTGCAGGTCGGCAAGCTGGGTGAGATAGGCGGCGACCATGCGCGGGAATTTGCGCTGATCCATGAAGAGCTGATGCTTGCCGTCGGCGGCAAGGATCGCGAAACCCAGCGCCAGCGGCGTGTGCGGCACGTCGCCGCCGCGGATGTTGAAGACCCAGGCTATCGAGGACGGGTCGGTGAGCACCGCATGGGTCGCGCCGTCCTTGTCGATCGCTGCCGCCAGCCGCGCCAGCTTATCCTTGGCCAGGTCGCCGGCGAAACCGATCGGATGGATTTCGACCGGCGCCACGGGCGGCTCGGGCTGGTCTTTCCAGATGATGTCGATGGGATTCTGGTCGAGCGGCACCAGGGTCGCGCCGGACTGCTCGGCCGAGGCCTTCAGGGCCTTGACTTCGCTCAGCGTGTGCAGCCATGGGTCGAAGCCCAAGCGTGCACCCTTGCCGAGATTGTCCTTGATCCAGGTGGCAGGCGGGTTGTCGATGAGGCTCTCGATGGCGAAGATGTCGAGATCGACTTCGCTGCGCACCTGCAGCGTGTAGCGCCCGTCGACGAAGACGAAGGCGCGGTCGCTAAGGACGATGGCGACGCCGGCCGAGCCGCTGAAGCCGGTCAGCCATTTCAGCCGCGCCGACCGGTCGGCGACATACTCGCCCTGGTGCTCGTCCGCGCGGGGAACAATGAACCCGTCGAGGCCGTTCTCAGCCAGCCATTGCCGCAGCAGCGCCACGCGCGGCTTGCCGACAGACGGATCGCCCGCCGAGTCGAAGGTCTGGAACATGATGGGCCTCCTCTGTCGACGCGACCGTAGCGCATGGCCCCGAAAACCGGAATCGATTTCCGGAGGGACGGATTGGTCCAGTTTCAGCGCTTGAGATGGATCGTCACCCAGCCCTCGCGGTGCAGGGTGCGAACGTGGCGGAAGCTCTGGCCGACATAGGCCGAGACCACGGCATCGCGCTGGCGATCGAGAATGCCGGACAGCACGAGCGAGCCGCCGAGCCTGATGTGCTTCGCCATCTCCGGCGCCAGCCGCATCAAAGGCCGCGCCAATATGTTGGCGACGATGAGATCGAACGGCGCGCGCCTGCCGAAGATCGGGTGGTGGAAGCCCGGCGCGGTCACGGTTTCGACCAGCGCCTTGACATGGTTAAGGCGGGCATTGGCGGCGGCGACCTTGACGGCGACCGGGTCGATGTCGGTCGCCAGCACCGGGATATGTGCCAGCCTCGCCAGCGCGATCGCCAGCACGGCGCTGCCGGTGCCAAGGTCGAGGGCGTTGCGCGGCCGCTCGCGCCGCACGACCTTCTCCAGCATTTCGAGGCAGCCGGCGGTGGTGCCGTGATGGCCGGTGCCGAAGGCAAGGCCGGCCTCGATCTCGATGGCGAGGTCGCCGCTGTGGCGCCTGTCGCGGTCATGCGCGCCATGGACGAAGAAGCGGCCGGCGCGCACCGGCTTCAAGCCCTCCAGCGAGCGCGCCACCCAGTCGATTTCGGGCAGCGTTTCGCGTTCGATAGGCTTCGTCAGCGCGAGGCCGGCAAGGATGTCCTTCAGTCGCGCCTCGACCGCATCGACGTCGCCATCAGCATAGAGCGAGACTTCGTGGATGTCGCGGTCCTCGTCGACCTCCAGCACGGCAAGCGGCAGGCCCTCATCCTCGAAGGCCGCATCGAGCGCGGCGAAGATGCGATCGGCCTCGATCTTGCCGGCGGTGAAATGGAGCCGCGTTTGCGCCATCGGACGGTGTCAGCCTTCGTTCGCCAGGCGCTTCAGCTTGGCAACGGCCGCGTCAGCACTTTCGCCATAGGCGATGGTGCCGGAGAACTCGCCCTTGCCATTGAGCAGCAGCACCGAGGCGGTGTGGTCCATCGTGTAGTCGCCATCGCCGGTGTCGACCTTCTTCCAGTAGATGCCGAAGGATTTGGCCATGGCATGGACCTTGTCGGGGTCGCCGCTGATGCCGACGATGCGGTCGGAGAAATTACCGACATAGGCCTTGATGATCTCGGGCGTGTCACGCTCGGGGTCGACGGTGACGAAATAGGCGTTCAGGTTCTTGCCGCCGTCGCCAAGCGTCTTCAGCCAGCCGGACAGTTCGAAGAGCGTGGTCGGGCACACTTCGGGGCAATGGGTGAAGCCGAAGAAGACGACGCTGGGATGGCCCCTGAAGGCGGCTTCGGTGATCGGCGCGCCCTTCTGGTCGACCAGCGCGAAGGGCGCGCCGTAAGGCTCGCCGCTATAGTGGCCGCGGTACCAGTCGAAGGTCAGCCAGCCGATGCCGGCCGCCATCAGGACGAGAATGCCGACCAGGATTGAACGCATCATCGGGAAATGTCCGTCGTGATCTTTCATTGGGCGCCCAATCGGACGCCTTGTTCGAGCAGTCTTAGCGGGTAGAGGCGGCGGAGGCAAAGATGCCGCGTTGCCGCAACCGATGCATATTGCCAATCCTTAATTTGACCGGGTTTTCCGCCGACCTACCTTCGAGACAGACACGCCAGCGATGGACCGGACATGCAAGCAGCCTCCTATTCGAAGATCCAGATCTGGCTGCATTGGGGCATCGCGGCGCTGATTCTGATCCAGTTCCTTGCCCATGACGGCATGGAGCATGTCTGGCGTGCCTTTCGCAGAGGGCAGCAGGCTGCCGCAGGGGACATACCGCTGGCCTACATGCATGTCGTGCTCGGCCTTGCGGTACTCGTTCTTGCGACGTGGCGGCTTTGGCTGAGGGCGACGCGCGGCGTGCCGCCGGTCTCGGGCATGGAGCATCCGGCGCTGCGGCTGCTGGCCAAGGCAGCGCATCTCTTGATCTATGCGCTCATCTTCATCGTGCCGCTTTCGGGCGCCGCCGCCTGGTTCCTGCAGCTGCCGGGAGCCGGGCTGGTGCATGTGGTGGGCAAGAACATCCTGCTCTATGTCGTGCTGCTGCATATCGCCGGCGCGCTGGTCCAGCACTTTGTCCTCAGGAGCGACGTGCTGCGGCAGATGTTGAGGTTCCGCCAGGCCTAGCTTGTAAACAAGCCACCTCAGTCCCACCTGAGACCGGCAACTCGAACCGAGGAGGCTCCCTTGCGAAAACTGATCGGCGGCGCGCTTGCCGCATGCCTTGTCGTCGGCGCGGCGGCGGCCGAGGAGGTCGGCAAGGTCGGCGTCGACTGGGTCGGCAACGACATCATGGTCGAGGCGATCAAGGATCCGAAAGTCGAGGGCGTCACCTGCCACGTCGCGTATTTCGATCGCAGCGTCATCGATCGGCTGCACAAGGGCAACTGGTTCGAGGATCCGTCCGATTCGTCGATCTCCTGCCGCCAGACCGGACCGATCACCATCGGTGACATCGACATGGGCGAAAGCGGCGAGGAGGTGTTCAAGCAGGGCATCAGCCTGATCTGGAAGAAGCAGGTGGTGAACCGCATCTACGACAAGAAGAACGAGACGCTGATCTATCTCTCGCATTCACGCCAGGTGCAGAACGGTTCGGCCAAGATGTCGGTCACGTCGATCCCGCTCTACGGCCAGAACGTGGTTTGGACCAAGGGCAAGCCGCAATAAGCGGGGCAGACCCTCTCGGGCTGTTTGACGGCGCGACATTGCTCCCGCCTTGCAGCAGCAACTGCGCGGGGGTAAAGCCGCCGCATGGACCGTGCCGAAGACCTCGTCCTGAAAGATCCGGAACCGCGCATCCATCCGACCGCGGAACTGAAGGCATGCAAGCTCGGCCGCTACGCCTCGATCGGCGAACGGGTGGTCCTGCGCGAGGTGACGGTCGGCGACTTCTCCTATTTCGAACGCCACGCCGAAGCGATCTACACGACGATCGGCAAATTTTGCTCGATCGCCGCCAACAGCCGCATCAATGCGCTCGAACATCCGATCGAGCGGCTGACGCAGCACAAGGTCAGCTACCGGCCGAACGAGTATTTCCGCTGGCTGGGCGTCGACGCGGCCTTCCGGGAGCGGCGGCAGGCAAGGTCCGTCAGTATCGGCCACGACGTCTGGATCGGCCATGGCGCGGTGATCATGCCGGGCATCACCATCGGCAATGGCGCCATTGTCGGCGCCAACGCGGTGGTGACGCATGACGTGCCGGCCTACACGATCGTCGCCGGCGCGCCGGCCAGGTCGCTGCGCCAGCGTTTCAACGCCGGCATCGCGGCCCGCATCGAACGCCTCGGCTGGTGGGACTGGCCGCCCGAGAAACTGGCCAAGGCCGTTCCCGACATGCAGGCCATGCCGATCGAGGCCTTCCTCGACCGCTGGGAAAACGACGCGACCTGATCCTGGGGAACAAAACCCCTTCCGCCATGCGGGGGTGGCGCAGCGGAAGGGGCTGGAGGTAAACCGCCGTGAAGCGGACGGAGCAGGCTTTTCTTGCCTGCTCCCGCACTGTGACAACAAAGCCATAAGGTGTTTTTTCTTGAGCGTGCGCTTTCCGCGTGTGCCGGATTGCACGTGCGGATCGGTTCAGCGGGAACCGGGAGCGTGCGTTGTCTGTTTCTCTCGGAGTTCGCACGACGGTCGAGAGATTCCGATGATCGAGAGACTTTTCACCAGGATTGCCAATTGGGTGGCTCATGTGGCCGGCCTGCCGCCCACCTTCGCCGCCTGCATTCTGATCGTCGTCATCTGGGCCGCGAGCGGGCCATTCTTCGGCTTTTCCGATACCTGGCAGCTCGTCATCAACACCGGCACCACGATCGTCACCTTTCTGATGGTGTTCCTTATCCAGAACACGCAGAACCGCGACGGCGCGGCGATCCAGGCCAAGCTCGACGAGCTGATCCGGGTCAGCCGCGCCCACAACCACTTCATCGGCATCGAGCACCTGACGGAATCGGAAGTCGAGGAGATCCGCGCCAAATGCGAGCAGGCGGCGAAGCGCCACGATCGAAAGATCGCCGACGCCGCCGCCAAGAAGGCGGTAACGCCGAAGCCCGGCTCGAAGAAGCAGGCTGCCGCTTGAGCCCGACCGTCAGCCGTTCATGAAGGTCGCGAAGGCGTCCTTGTGGTCAGGGTGCCAGCGTGAAAGGGCAGGGCGGTTCTCGATGATGTCGCCAATCGCCCAGGCCATGCGCTTTTCGTCCGTCGGCCGCGCCACCTCATTGTCGGGGCAAAGGATGTAGAAATCGCCGCGCTTGAGCGAGGCGAGCATGAAGTCGATGACCTGCTCTCCCGTCCAGGCGCCGGCCGGCTTCTCGGTCGCGCCTTCGGTCAGGCCGGTATAGGTGAAGCCCGGGATGAGCAGGTGGGCGGAGATCCTGGCGCCGGGCTCGTTGCGCAGAGCGTGCGCCAGGCCTTCAGTGAAGGTCTTCACGCCGGCCTTGGAGACGTTGTAGGCGAGATTGCCGGGCGGCGTGGTGATGCCCTGCTTGGAGCCGGTGTTGATGATCAGGCCGGGTTTGCCCGAGGCCAGCATGGCCGGCGCGAAGGCCTCGACGCCATGCACGACGCCCCAGAAATTGATGGCGAGAAGCCGCTTCCAGGCATCGCGGTTTTCCCACGGTTTGCCGGGATTGTTGCCGACACCGGCATTGTTCATCAGCAGCGACACGTCGCCGAAGGCGCCTTGCGCCGTTTCCGCCAGTCGATCGACTTCGTCGGCCGCGGAAACATCCGTGGCGACGGCAAGCACGTCGCCGCCGATCGCGGCGACCGCCCGGCTTGCCTCGTCGAGGCGCGCCCCGCCGATATCGGCCAGCACGATCTTCATGCCCATGGCCGCAAACCGCTTCGCGGCGGCAAGGCCGATGCCGCTGGCGGCGCCGGTGATGACGGCCACGTTGCCGGAGGCGAGGGCGGGGAGGGCGGACTGGAATTCGGCGTCGGTGGTCATGGCAGGGTCCTTGTTCGAGGTTGCGCCGAACTTAACGCCGGATCAGGCTCAGGCAAGTCCGCTTCGATGTCGGCGGGTTGACCGCATGGGCGGCCGCCGCGCATGCTGCCCGCCATCGAAGGAGACTGCCGATTGACCGACTGGGCCGAAATCCTGAAGGAGCAGACCGCCACCGGCGACCAGATGGGCCGCGAGGTGCCGAAGATGCTGGCCAATCCCGACATCAGCGAGGCGCAGGTTAAGACACTGTTCTCGGCTTTGGAGAAGCAGGCCGACTTCGTCGAGAAGCTGCGCATGGCGCTGGAGAAGTTCGACCATGACTTCCCCGTCATCAAGGCGGCCGAGCGGCTGGAGGAGCGCTATGCCGACCTCGCGGCGTCGGTGGCCGAAAAGTTGAAGGCGATGCGGACGTAGCGTCGTCTATTTTTCGATAAGCTTCTCGAATCGCCGATCCGGCACGAACCAGGTTATCGCCACCGCCACATAGAGGGCGACGCCGATCCATTGGTTGACGAAGGTGAGCAGCACGCCAGCTATGTAGATCGCCAGCGAGATCTTGCCCTTCCTGTCTTGGCCCACCGCCTTGGCGAAGGTCGTGTCCGCTCCGTGCAGGTGGCGCAGCTTGGTGACCAGGATCGTGTAGGCGACGGCGCAGAGCGCCAGGTCGGCGCCGTAGACGGCGACCGGGACCGGCGCGAAATGGTTCTCGCCCATGAAAGCGGTCGTCACCGGCATCAGCGACAGCCAGAACAGAAGGTTGAGGTTCGCCCACAGGACGTATCCGTCGACGCGCTGCACGGTGTGGAACATGTTGTGCAGATTGTTCCAGTAGATGCCGACATTGATGAAGGACAGGACATAGCTGAAGAAGACCGGCCACAACGGCGCAAGGGCGGAAAAATCCTCGCCATGCGGCACCTTCAGCTCCAGCACCATTATGGTGATGATGATAGCGACGACGCCATCGGTGAATGCTTCGACCCGTCCTTTGCCCATCGATTCTCCCCTTGAACAGGCGAAGGGTACGAGAGGATTTCGCGCGGCGCCATACTGACCATCCTGTCAGGAGCGTATTGGGCGAGCGGAACGGCCGTCACCACCTGCACGTTAGGCGGGCATCCCCCTAAAAGAAGGACGTCGACATGACGACCTACGCTCAAGCCATCACGCGCGACAATGAACTCGGCGGCGGCGGCGCGACCACCGCCGTCGCCGCCATGATCGCGGCGCTGTTTGCCGGCAGCACGGTGCTGACGCCGCTCTACATCATCTACAAACAGGCCTTCGGCTTCTCCCAGATGACGTTGACGCTGGTCTATGCCGTCTATGTCGTCGGCAATCTGGCGGCGCTGCTGGTGTTCGGACGGCTATCGGATGCCATCGGCCGCCGCCCGGCCGCCCTGGCGGCGATGACGACCGCCCTTGTCAGTGCGCTGGTCTTCCTGTTCGCCGAGAATGTCGCCTGGCTCGATATCGCCCGCATCCTGAGCGGTCTTGGCATCGGCGTCGGCGCGGGAACAGGCACCGCCTGGATCGCCGAGTTGATCGACAGCGAGGACAAATCGCGCGCCGCAACCATCGCCACCAGCACCAATTTCGTCGGCCTCGGCCTCGGCGCGCTGGTGTCGGGGGTGCTTGCCGAATACGCGCCCTGGCCGCTCAAGCTGACATTCGTCCTCTATCTGGCGCTGCTTGCCCTGGTCACGCTCTTGATCTGGCGCACGCGGGAAACCGTGCTGCGGCCAGGGCGGCTCTCGGATGTCTCGATGCGGCCACGGCTGTCGGTGCCCGCCGACATCCGCGCGGCCTTCGTGGCGCCGGCGGTGACCGGCTTCGGGGCCATGGCGCTGGTCGGCTTCTATGCTGCGCTGGCGCCGAGCGTCCTGGCCCAGCAGCTGCATGTCACGAACCACGCCGAGGCCGGCGCGCTGTTCTTCGAGCTGTCGATGGTGGCGGCCGCGACCATCCTGCTGACGGTGCGACTGTCCAGCCGCATCACCATGCTGGCGGCGCTGGCGCTGATGACCCCAACCGTGGCGCTGGTCGTTGCCGCGCAAGTCTATGCGTCCATGGCAATCATGATCGCCGCAACCGGCTTGTGTGGCGTGGCGGCGGCGCTCGGCTATCGCGGCGGCCTGCAGGTGGTGAACCAGATCGCGCCGGACGACCGGCGCGCCGAAGTTGTGTCGGCCTTCTTCATCTGCTGCTTCTGCGGCAACGCGCTGCCGGTCATCGGCATCGGCATCCTGTCGAACTGGACGAGCGCGACGGCAGCAAGCCTGGCCTTTGCCGGGATGATCACGGTCTTTGCGCTGGTGGCGCTGGGGTTCGGCGCGAAATACGCGCGCTAGGGTTCAGCCGTCCGGCGTCTCGGGCGCCATGTTCGCGCGCTGGCGCGGCACGCCGAGACCAGTGTCCGGCGGTTCGCCGGCGGCCGGCCTGCCCTCGATCATGTGCAGGGTGCGCCAGCCGCCGAAACGGTAGTAGGCGGCGGCCAGCGCCAGTGAAGTGATCGAGCCGGCCGGAAAGCTCCACCAGAGCGCCTCCTCGCCGATCACGCTCCGGAAGAAATAGGCAAAGCCGGTGCGCACGATCAGCACCGAGATCACCAGGATGATCAGCGGCGGCATCACCGCGCCGGTTGCGCGCACGGTGGCGAACAGCACGATGGTGACGCCGAACAGGATGAACGACCAGGACGCGACATTGTTGATGTGGGCGGCTATGTCGATGGCCGCGCCGTCGGTGCTGAGGAACAGGCTGAGGATCAAACGGTCGAAGAAAAACAGCAGGAAGACCAGCGCGCCGGTCAGCACCAGGTTGAAGCCGACGCCCGAAGCCGCGACCTTGCCGATGCGATCCCAGCGCCCGGCGCCGACATTTTGCGCCGCCATCGAGGAGACGGCGGCGCCGATGGCGAGCGCCGGCATCTGGATATAGGTCCAGAGCTGCGCGGCGATGCCGTAGGCGGCGGCGACCTGCGAGCCGTAGGAATTGACGATGACCATGACCGTCAGCGCCGCGGCGGAAATCACGATCATCTGCAGGCCCATCGGCACGCCCTTGAAGACGACGATCCTGAGCAGCGCCGGATCGGGCCGCAGCAGGGCGAGGTTGGCGCCGGTGAGCCTGAGCGGATGCTTGCGGGCATAGAGCACGATCAGGATGGCGATCACGCTCACCGTCTGGCCGATCAGCGTGGCGGTGGCGGATCCGGCGATGCCGAGCTCCGGGAACGGCCCGAGGCCGCGGATCAGCAGCGGGTTGAGCACGATGTCGAGGACGACCGCCAGCGCCATGAAGACGAACGGCGTGCGCGAATCGCCGGCGCCGCGCAGCACCGTCATGACGAAGGACAACAGGTTCATCATCGGCACGGCGACGAAGATGATGCGCAGGTAGGAGCGCGCCAGCGGCAGCGCGTCGGCCGGCGTGCCCAGCGTGTTGAGGATGGCGTCGACCCAGATCCAGCCGCAGACGGCGAACACCACCGAGACGAGGAAGAAGAAGGTGGCGCTGGTGCCGACGATGCGCCGCGCCTCCGGCAGCTCGCGGGCGCCGACCGACTGCGCGACCAGGATGGTGGCGGCCATGCCGATGCCGAACACCGTGCCGAGGATCAGGAACAGCACCAGATTGGCGTTGGAGGTCGCGGTCAGCGCCGCCTCGCCGAGGAAGCGGCCGACCCATACCGCATTGATCGAGCCGTTGAGCGACTGCAGCACGTTGGAGCCGAGCACCGGCAAGGCGAACAGCAGCAGCGTGCGCGGGATCGGGCCGCTGGTGAGGTCGCCGGTGCGCCGGCGGGCAGGCGTCTTGTCGTCCATGGTGGGCTGCTCGGCGCTGGTCTTTGGGTGCGGTCGGCGATGATCGCCGATTTGAGGGGACAGGTCGATGCGGCGCCGGAAAATTCCGCCTGAGCGAAAATCGATTCACACTTTCGGCATCATGCTCTGGCGTGCCTCGATCCAGTCATGTTCTCAAAGCTTGCGGAATGGGCTATTGATCCCGGGTGCGTGGGGCCGCACTCCTTAGATCCTATCGATAGCCGGGGGGATGATGTCCGATAGTCCGCTGTTTTTTGAGCGCCTGAACCGGCGCGCGTTTCTCGGTGCGTCCGCTCTGGGAGCTGCCTCCGTGGCTCTTTCGGCCTGCACCACCACCGACGTGGCGCCACCGGCGGCAGCGCCGCCGCCGCCAAGCGATTCGGCGTTCGGCGCTGCCGAGAGCATGTATGCGGCACGCGTCGACGAGGGCTATCAGCTGCCGGCAATCCCGGTGGACAAGCTCGATCCGAGGTTCGTGCGCCAGATCGTGCCCGATCCGACCGGAGAGAAACCCGGCACGATCGTCGTCGATACCTCCGAGCATTTCCTCTATCTGGTGCGCGACGGCGGCGAGGCCATCCGCTATGGCGTCAGCCTCGGCAAGGCCGGTTTCGGATGGACCGGCAGTGCCGTGGTTCAGGCGCGTAAGAAGTGGCCGGTCTGGACGCCGCCGCCGGAAATGATCCAGCGCCGGCCTGAACTGGCGAAATACAAGGACGGCATGCCGCCCGGTCCGCAGAGCCCGCTCGGCGCCCGCGCGCTCTATCTCTTCCGCGACGGCAAGGACACGATGTACCGGCTGCACGGCACGCCGGAGTGGGATTCCATCGGCAAGAACGCTTCGTCCGGCTGCGTGCGCTTCATGAACCAGGACATCATCGACCTCTACGGCCGCGTCAATGGCGTCGCGCAGGTCTTCGTGCGCCCGAACCTGTCGCCCGCCGGCAAGCTCACGGCGGTGTCGAACAGGACCGCCGAGCCGATCGATGCCGGCGTGCCGAGGGACGCGGAGATCTTGAAGTAGATCGTCGACAAATGGCCTGAAGGCGGACGCGCCCGGCGCGTCCGCCTTTCTGTCGTTAGCTAGTTCGTGGCGAGGTTCGGCAGCGTCACTTGATAGACCAGGAACATGGTGTCGACATCGGCGCCGTCCCCGGCCTTGTAGGACGCGCCGACCTGGAAGCCGTCCTGGGTCAGGAAATCGTTGTCGTTGGCGACGAACAGGAAGTAGTCGTCGGGCAGCTTGGGATCGAGCACGCTGACCAGCGACATCGCCTCCCACTTCTCCGAGAGATTGTCCTTGTCGTTCGGCTTGCCATTGTGCAGGCCGAAGCGGCCAAGCTGGGCCTTGTCGTTGATGTCGATGAACGGCGTGACCTTGGCCGGGGTAACCGACGGATCGAGCACGCCCTTCGGCGCCAGCGGCTTGTCGGCGGCGTCGAACGGGCCGCCGGCGATGTCGGTCGCGCCGGACAGGTCGACGATGTTGATCTTGCGATAGAGCGACTCTTCGCCCTTCACACCCTGGCCGTTGCCGCTGTCGCGCGTCAGCATCAGGAAGCTCGTGTTGGAGAGCGCGACGATCTCACTCTGCGCCGCCACCTTGGTCTTGCCCTTGGCGTCCTTGAACACGGGCAACGGCACGACATATTCATGCGCCAGCTTGAGATGGGCGAGGTCGGATGCGTCATAGACCAGCGCCCTGGTGTTCTGGCGCGTCGAGCCGGAATCGCCGCCATCCTGGCGCGGCGCCGACTGCAGCACGGCGATCAGGAACTTGCCGTCCGGCGTCAGCGACATGCCTTCCAGGCCCTGGTTGTTCTGGCGGCCGGTCTCGGGATCCTTCGGATCGGGCTCGGCGGCGCCCGGGCCCGGATTGTCGGAGGCGAAGTTCGGCTTGCCGTGGCGCATTGGCACCAGGGCCGCCGGCGGCTGGGTGGCCGACATCAGGCGGCCCTCGGCCGAGAAGCGATAGATGTTAGGGCCGTACTCGTCGGAGATGAACATGCTGCCGTCCGGCAGGCGCACGATGGCTTCGTCATCCAGCGCCAGCTTGCCATTGTCGGCCTGCGGCAGGATCGGCATGTCGCCGGCGGCGGGGCGGACGCCGTTCAGCGGGTCGAGGCCGGTGGCGTCAACGCCCTTGTCGTCGGTGAGCAGCAGGGTGTCGGCGAGCGTCGCATTGACGCCCGACTGTTCCTGGCCGGCTGCGGGCGCGGCGCCCGGAGGGGTCGGGGCAAGCTCGATCGAAACGGTGTTGAGGCGGGCCCGATAGTCGGTGGTGCCGACGACGTTGTAGCCACGATCCGGCAGCAGCCAGAGCGAGCCCTTGTAGGCGTTGCCGTCACGCGCCCAGCCCTTGGTGTCGATCGCCATGCCGGAACCGGAGCCGAAGGTCTCGCCGAACTTGTCCTTCTGGTTGGCGGGGATGCGGCCGACGCCGACCAGGCCCTTGTTGACATAGGCGACGCCATCGGCGAGCGCCGGGGTGAGGGCTGTGAACAGCGCAAGTGCCGCGCCAAGTGCAACGGTCCGGTTGAGATGTTTCATGGATATCCCCTTGTGACAGAGCATGCCGGAGCGGGTGTCGCATCGACATGCCGCCGGCACCTTCCGCCAAGCGGTCTAGGACTCGAACATGATACCTGCGTGACAGGCCGCGCCGGCGCGTGCCCCGGAACCATTTTCCAATCGCAACCGTTGCAGGCGAGCCCAGGCATCGCCTGCGATGGTCGGTCGAGCCATGGGCTCAGGAGGACATATGGGTTTCGATCAGTATCACGAGCCGGCGGAGGAATTGACGCAGAAGGTGCGGACATTTGCCCGCATGATCACTTCGCTGATCGAGGAGGCGGAGGCGATCAGCTGGTACGAGCAGCGCATGTCGGTGGAAAAGGACGCGCAGGCGCGCGCCATCATGAAAAATGCGCAAGGCGAGGAGTTCAAGCATTTCGGCATGAATCTCGAATTCCTGCTGCGTCAGAAGAAGGACTGGCGGGCAGAGCTGAAGGAAATCCTGTTCACGACCGGCGACATCGTAAAGGCTGGCGAGAAGGGCGAGGAGAAAGTGGACTGAGGTCGATGCGGCTACCCTCGGCGACTATCAGTCGCTCTCTCGCGCGATCAGTTCCAGCGGCCAGACCTCGCGCATGATGCGCGTGCCTTCCGGACCGGCGAAGGCGGGGAGCGATGCAAGCAGCATCTCGGCCAACCGCCGGCCCATGGGCTGCAGCGCCGGGCGGAAGGCGGTCAGCGCCGGCGAGAAATAGCGGCAGAGCGGCGTGTCGACGATGACCGTCACGGCGATGTCGTGGCCGGGCCGGATGCCCATCTCGGCCAGCGCCTTGCAGCCGCCGAGCGCCATAGCGTCGTTGTTGTAGATGATCGCCGTAGGCCGGTCCTTGGAGAGCATCACGCGCGGTGTCACCTGGTAGCCGCCGCCCTCGTTGATGAAGCCGTCGGCGATCAGGCCGGGATCGACCTCGATGCCGTGCCGCTTCAGGGCCTTGCGGTAGCCGTCGAGGAACAGGTAGCCGAAATTGAGATTGAGGGCAGGGCGGACCGCGGCGATGCGGCGGTGGCCGCGCGCCACCAGCCGGTCGACGGCGTCGCTGCCGGCCTTCTCGAAATCGAGGTCGAGGGAAGGGTAGGACTTGCCGCCGGAACGGCTGCGGCCGAGCGTGGCGAAGGGGAAGCCTCTCTCGGTCAGATAGTCGATGCGCTCGTCCTCGCGCCGCGTCCAGGCCAGCACCACGGCGTCGGCGCGGCGCGTCTCGACGACGCGGCGCAGGCGCTCCTGCTGGTAGTCGCCCGGCGCGCCCATGACCACGATCAGGTCGAGGCCGCTTTCGGCGAGCCTGCCCTGCAGGCCGGTGAGGAACGGGATGAAGAAGGGCTCGCCATATTGCTGGTCGCCGGGATGCGGCTGCAGCATGAAGGCGATCGAGTGGGTGGCGCCTTGCCGGAGGCTGCGGCCGGACTGGTTGGGCGCGTAGTTCAGCTGCTTGGCGGCTTCCAGCACGCGCTGGCGTGTGTCGGCATTGACATCGGCGCGGCCGTTCAGCGCCCGCGACACGGTGCCGATCGAAATGTTCAGGTGACGCGCAAGGTCGTGGATGCTGGACGCCAAGGACGGTTCTCCCCCTGCCTTGGCTAGCACCGGCTGCCGCTCAGGCCAAGGCTTTGGGATGATTTTCGCAAACAGCCGATTGACATTCTACGCTATCGGGTGTGTTCTCGTAAACGTTTACGGAAAAACGTTTACGGTGACGCCGTGGATGCCGTGACGATCGGCCTGGAGGGGTCGAGCGGAGGAGGAGCGCTGGATGAAGGTCGTCCTGGCCGGCTGCGGAGCCATGAGCAAGCAGTGGCTCGATGCCGCGAGGCAGATCGACGGGCTGACGATTGCCGGCCTTGTCGATCTTGATGCCGAGCGGGCGCAGGCGAGGGCAAGCGAATACGGGCTTGCCGGGGCCGTCATCGGCACCAGCCTCGATGCCGTCCTCGACGAGACCAAGCCTGACGCAGTGTTCGACGTCGTCGTTCCCGCCGCCCGCCGTGACGTCGCGCTTTCGGCCTTTGCCCACAATTGCCATCTGCTGACCGAAAAGCCGCTCGCCGACAGTCCGGAAAATGCGCGCGCCATCATCGAGGCCGCGCGCCGGGCGGGGCGCGTCCATGCCGTCGTGCAGAACCGCCGCTATGTCGCCAATGTCCGGCGCATCCGCCGCTTTCTCGACTCGGGCGCCATCGGCAAGCCGACCAGCATCCATGCCGACTTCTTCGTCGCGCCGCATTTCGGCGGCTTTCGCGAGGAGATGTCCCATGTGCTGCTGCTCGACATGGCGATCCACACCTTCGATGCCGCCCGCTACATGGCCGCCGGCGAGCCGGCCAGCGTCTACTGCCAGGAGTGGGAGCCGGCCAGTTCCTGGTACCGGCAGGGATCGTCGGCGAGCGCCGTCTTCGATTTCGGCGGCGGCAAGGTCTTTACCTATGCGGGCAGCTGGTGCGCCGACGGCTTCCGGACCAGCTGGGAAGGGAGCTGGCGCATCGTCGCCGAGCGCGGCAGCCTGCTCTGGGACGGCTTTGATGGGCTGAAGGCGGAGGTGGTGGCTGCGGGCCGCGACGGCCTGTTCGACAAGACCCAGCCAATCGAGGTGCCGCCACTCGACGCATCCGACCGCGTCGATGGCCATCTCGGCATCATCAGGGATTTCATGCACGCGATCGAAACCGGCGCCGAGCCGGAAACGCGCGGCACCGACAACATCAACAGCCTGGCCATGGTCTTCGGCGCGATCGAAAGCGCCGAGACCGGACGCCGCGTGGCGATCGCCAGGGATGCGCAATGATGCCAAACCCGCTCCTCGACATCAGGATCGGCACCATGGTCAGGGCCAATCTCGACGACCCGGCCGCCTACATCAAACAGATCCTGCCGCTCGGCTTCGAGAGCATCCAGCCCTTCTTCTGGCAGACGCTGGGCGGCAAGGACCTGCCGCGGCTCGCCGGCCAGATCCGCGAGGCGATCGGCGATGCCGACGTCACCGTCTCGTCGATCGGCGTGTTCGGCAATCCGCTGGAGAGCGGCGAGGTCGACCGCGGCGTGCTCGCCGCCTGGGAGACGGTGATCGATCATGCGCATCTGTTCGGCGCTTCCACGGTCAGCGGCTTCACCGGCCGTATTCGCGGCAAGCCGCTGACCGACAGCCTGCCGCGCTTCCGCGAGGTCTGGGGGCCGCTGGCGAAGCGCGCCGCCGACAAGGGCGTGCGCATCGCCTTCGAGAATTGCGCGATGGATGGCAACTGGGCCAGCGGTGACTGGAACATCGCCCACAATCCGGATGCCTGGGAGCTGATGTTCAACGAATTGCCGGATGACAATCTCGGCCTCGAATGGGAGCCCTGCCATCAGCTCGTCTACCTGATCGACCCGATGCCGCAGATCCGCAAATGGGCGCCGCGCATCTTCCATGTCCACGGCAAGGACGCCACCGTGCGCTGGGACGTCATCCGCGAGCACGGCGTGTTCGGCCGGCTGCCCTTCGTGCAGATGCGCACGCCGGGCTTCGGCGACAGCGACTGGACGCGGGTGATCAGCGAATTGCGGCTGGCCGGCTACAAGGGCGCCATCGACATCGAGGGCTGGCACGACCCTGTCTATCGCGACGACCTGGAGATCACCGGGCAAGTGCGCGCGCTGGATTATCTCAAGCAATGCAGGGGAGGTGCCAGCTACCTGCCAAATCCGATGTGAGGCCAAAGTTGATGTGAGGATTGGCCGGCGGGAGGAGCCGGCCGGCCAGTTTTGCGGCGCACTGCCGAAGCGAATGTCGAAAACCCTCGCTTGGCGAGGAAACAAAGGGAGGAACGTGCATGAGCATCGCGTTTAGAACGACACTTCTGCGCACGACCGTCGTGGCCGCAGCCACGGCGCTTGCCGCCGCCATCTCCACCTTGCCGGCGCAGGCGCTGGATGCCCAATGGTGCAAGGACGTCCACATCCGCTTCTTCGTCGGCGGCGCGGAGGGCGACGCCTTCGGCACCATCGTCTACAATGGCGCCAAGCAGGCGGCCGCCGATCTCGGGCCTAAGGTCGACTACATCTTCTCGCAGTGGGATTCCGAGAAGATGGTGCAGCAGTTACGCGAGGCCGTCGCCGTGAAACCCAACGGCATCGCCATGATGGGCCATCCGGGCGACGCCGCGATCATGCCTCTGGCCGAGCAGGCGCACAAGGACGGCATCAAGATGATGTACCAGAACGTTCCGGTGCCGAAGGTGGTGGAAGCGTTCGGCGGCGGCTATGTCGGCGCCCAGCAGGAGCAGCAGGGCCGTGCACTCGGCGCCGAGGCCATCAAGCTCGGCAAGCTCAAGTCCGGCGACAAGGCGATCATGATCGGCCCGTTCGAGAACGAGGCCCGCGGCGCGCGAGAGCGCGGCACGGTGGCCGTACTCAAGGAGGCCGGCATCAGTGTCATCCAGCTGCCGTCACCGCCGAGCGGCGAATGGGCATCCGACCCCAATCTGGCGATTCCGGTGATCACCGCGGCCCTGCTCAACAACCCTGATATCAAGGCGGTCGGCTATCCCGGCGGCCAGATGCTGGGCAATGTCGCCACCTACATGCAGGCGGCGGGAAGAAAGCCCGGCGAGATCTTCAATTTCGGCTTCGACACCAGCCCGCAGATCGTCGAGGGCTTCAAGGGCGGCTGGGTGCAGCTGACGGCCGACCAGCAGCCCTTCCTGCAGGGCTACCTGCCGATCCTCAGCCTCTGCCAGCAGGTAGTGCTGGGTCTGGCGCCGATGAATGTCGATACCGGCGCCGGCTTCGTGACGCCGCAGAATTACGAGATCGTCGCCGAGCTGGCCAAGCAGGCGCTGCGCTGACCTCCCAAGCCGTCGGCCGGGATTTCGCCCGGCCGGCGGGGCCGCCGGCGAGGAGACCGGCAAGACAGACAATCCGAGCGAGGATCGCATGGGCGAACGCATCATCGAACTGCGCGACATCAAGAAGTCGTATGGCCAGGTCTATGCGCTTGGCGGCGTCAACCTCAGCGTCGACCGCGGCGAGGTGGTCGGCCTGATCGGCGACAATGGCGCCGGCAAGTCGACGCTGATCAAGATCCTGTCAGGCGTGGTCAAGCCGACCAGCGGCGAGATCCTGGTGCGCGGCAAGCCGGTCAGCGGATGGAGCGCGGCGCGCTCGCGCGATGCCGGCATCGAGACGGTGTTCCAGGACCGGGCGCTGGCGGTGCAGCAGACGATCGTGCGCAACATCTTCATGGGTCGCGAACTGACCAGCTGGATGGGCTGGCTGAAGGTCAACAAGGAGATCGAGGAGGCGAGCCGGCTGATGCGGGAGATCGGCTTCACCTCGAAAGTGTTCACGCCGCACTCGATCGTCGGCCAGCTTTCGGGCGGCGAACGCCAGGGCGTGGCGATCGCGCGCGCCATCTACAAGCAGGCGGAGCTGATCATCCTCGACGAGCCGACGACGGCGCTGTCGCTGACCGAGACCGCCAAGGTCTTCCACTTCGTGCGCCAGGTGCGGGCGAGCGGCCGGTCGATCCTGTTCATCGGCCACAACATCCACCACGTCTTCGACATTGCCGACCGCTTCGTGGTGCTCGACCGCGGCAAGGTGGCGCTGACCGCCGACCGCAGCCAGATCAAGTCGGCGGAAGATCTCATCAACTTCATGGAAGACGTGGCGCATCCGGGCGGCCTGCCCGGACTGCACGAGGCGGGCGAAGCGGAGCAGGGAGCGCGATGAGCAAGGCCATGGAACCCGATCTGCAATCTCCCCTGGGAAGAACAAGCGGCCAGGCAGGCAAGGAATGGAGCCATCCATCCGACCACTGGCTGCGCGGCTTCGTCATCGACAACCGCGCCGCGCTCGGCACGCTCGGCGTGTTCATCTTCATGATGGCGGTGTTCATCATCGCCAATCCGACGGTGTTCACCACCTGGTATCTCTACAGCTCGGTACTGACGACGCTTCCCGTTGCGCTGTTCGTGGTGGTGCCGCTGGTCTTCGTCGTCACCTGCGACGAGATCGACCTGTCGTTCCCGGCAACGATGGGTTTTGCCTCATGGGTCTTCGCACTGGTCGTGCAGGCCGGCTATGATCCGTTCCTCGGCATCGCCGCCGCGCTGGTCACCGGCACGCTGCTCGGCTTCCTGGTCGGATCGCTGGTCGTCTATGGCGGACTGTCGTCGCTGATCGCCACGCTCGGCATGAATTTCCTGTTGCGCGGCCTGATCCAGATCATCAACGAGGGCAGGTCGATGGCGCTGACCGGCCTTGCCGACAGCTCAGCCTACAAGATCTTCTCGAGCCAGCTCTGGGGCATCCCGGTGCAGGTCTTCTGGGCCATCGCCTTCGTCGTTTTCTCGGCGCTGCTCTACAACCGCCACCGCTTCGGCGCGCAGGTGAGGGCAGTCGGCGACAATCCGGACAGCGCCAAGCAGATGGGCATCGACGTCAAGCGCGTCAAAGTCAAGGTGTTCGTCTTCACCGGCATCGGGGCGGCGATCGCCGGCACCTTCTCGGTGATGATCAACTTCACCTGGTGGCCGACGGCCGGCGACGGCTATCTGCTGCCGGTGCTGGCCTCGGTGTTCGTCGGCGGCACGCCGACCTGGGGCGGCATCGGCACGGTGGTCGGCGGCGCGATCGGCGCGGTGACCGTGTCGTTCATCCAGACCGGCGTGGTGGCGGCGGGGCTGAGCGGCTTCTACGTGCAGTTCTTCAACGGGCTGATCATCATCTTGTCGCTGCTCGGCCATAAGTGGAACCAGGCGAGGTATCGGTGAGGGAATTGCTCACACGCCGGTGACAAAGCCGTCCAGCACGCGTTTCTGGCCGGCCTTGTCGAAGTCGATGGTGAGCTTGTTGCCTTCGATTGCCGCAATGTTGCCGTTGCCGAATTTCTGGTGGAAGACGCGGTCGCCGACGCTGAAGGCCGACGGCTTGTCGGCGACGGACTTGGCGACCAGTTCGCCGTCGATGGTGCGACCTTTGACGCTGGTGCGGCCGGCGCCGTAGCCGCTGTCGGTCTCGCCATAGCCGATGCGCTCGACCTGGTGGCCGGAGCGCGTGCCCCAGTTGCGATCGGTGGCCTCGGTGCGGTTGGCCTGCGCGCGCTGCCAGCCCGGCGTCGAATAGGTGTTGGAGAAGGATTTTTCCTCGCCGATATTGTCGAAGCGCGAGGCGCCGTAGGGGTTCTGCCGGCTGCCGCGTCCGGAGGCGAACGAGCCGCCGCCGTAGCTGTTGCCGTAGCCGCCATATGAGTTGCCGCTCTCGGCGACCTCGACATGGGTTTCCGGCAATTCGTCGAGGAAGCGCGACGGGATGGTCGATTGCCACAGGCCGTGGATGAGGCGATTGGAGACGAACCAGATGTGCAGGTTCTTCTTGGCGCGTGTTAGGCCGACATAGGCGAGGCGGCGCTCCTCCTCGAGGCCGGAACGGCCGCCTTCGTCGAGCGCGCGCTGGTGCGGGAACAGGCCTTCTTCCCAGCCGGGGAGGAAGACGGTCTCGAACTCGAGACCCTTGGCCGAATGCAGCGTCATGATCGAGACCGCATCGAGCGACTCGCTCTGCTCGGCCTCCATGACCAGCGCGACATGCTCGAGGAAGGCGCGCAGCGATTCGTACTCCTCCATGGAGCGGATCAGCTCCTTGAGGTTTTCCAGCCGCCCGGGCGATTCGGCCGAGCGGTCGTTCTTCCACATGTCGGTGTAGCCGCTCTCCTCCAGGATGGTCTCGGCGAGCTCGGTGTGCGGCGTGGTCTCCAGCGCCTTTTGCCAGCGCTCGAAATTGGCCGCGACCTCGCGCAGGGCGGCGCGCGGCTTCGGCTTCAGCTCGTCGCTTTCGGCGAGGTTGCCGGCGGCTTCCAGCATCGGGATGCGGAGCGCCCGCGCCGTGTCGTGGATCTGGCGGATGGTGGCTTCGCCGAGCCCACGCTTCGGCACGTTGACAATGCGCTCGAAGGCGAGGTCGTCGCCGCCGTTGGCGACGACGCGGAAGAAGGCAAGCGCGTCGCGGATTTCCATGCGCTCGTAGAAACGCGGGCCGCCGATGACGCGGTAGCTCAGGCCGAGCGTGATGAAGCGTTCTTCGAAAGCGCGCATCTGGAAGGATGCGCGCACAAGGATCGCCATGTCGTTCAGATTGTGCCGATTCCCTTGTTTATCGGGGCGCTGATAGGCCTCGATGGTCTCGCCGACGGCGCGCGCCTCTTCCTCCGAATCCCAGGCGGCGTGGACATGCACCTTGTCGTCCTCGGGGTCGTTTCGGTCGGTGAACAGCGTCTTGCCGAAGCGGCCTTCGTTGAAGGCGATGAGATGCGAGGCGGCGCCGAGGATATGCGCGGTCGAGCGATAGTTGCGTTCGAGCCTTATGATGGTGGCGCCGGGGAAATCCTTGTCGAAGCGCAGGATGTTGTCGACCTCGGCACCGCGCCAGCCATAGATCGATTGGTCGTCGTCGCCGACACAGCAGATGTTGACGGTGGCCGGGCGGGAATTCCCCTTGAGGGGAGAGTGGCCGGGCGAAGCCCGGTCGGGTGGGGTCCTCGCGGCAGTGCTCGACGCCCCTGTGCTCGATGACCGGGCGGTGCCTTCTGCGGCGACCCCCTCCGCCCGCTTCGCGGGCACCTCCCCCTCAAGGGGGGAGGATTGCGGCCGCTGCGCCAGCAGGCGCAGCCACATATACTGCGCGGTGTTGGTGTCCTGGTACTCGTCGACGAGGATGTATTTGAAGCGCCTGTGGTAGTCCTTCAGCACATCCGGATAGGCGCGGAAGATACGGATCGGATGGCAGAGCAGGTCGCCGAAATCGCAGGCGTTCAGGGTCTGCAGCCGCTCCTGATAGGCCTTGTAGAGCTCGCGCCCCTTGCCGTTGGCGAAGCTGCGGGCGTCGCCCTCCGGGATGTCGGCGGGGCCGAGCCCCTTGTTCTTCCAACCGTCGATCATCTGGGCGAACTGCTTGGCCGGCCAGCGCTTGTCGTCCAGCCCCTCGGCCTGGATGAGCTGCTTGATCAGACGCACGACATCGTCGGTGTCGAGGATGGTGAAATCGGATTTCAGCCCGGCGAGCTCGGCGTGGCGGCGCAGCAGCTTGACGCCGATCGAGTGGAAGGTGCCGAGCCACGGCATGCCCTCGATCTTTTCGCCGACGAGTAGGCCAATACGGGTCTTCATCTCGCGTGCGGCCTTGTTTGTGAAGGTGACCGCGAGAATCTCCCATGGATTCGCTTTATGGGTTGAAAGGATGTGGGCGATGCGGGTGGTGAGCACGCGCGTCTTGCCGGTGCCGGCGCCGGCCAGCACCAGTACCGGGCCTTCGGTCGTCTCGACCGCCAGCCGCTGCTCGGGGTTCAGGCCCTTCAGATAGTCGGGCGCGCTGTTCTGGCCGCTGCGGGCGGCCATGGCGCGCGCGGCTATGCCGGACGGGGCCGCGGGCCGCGCATTCGGTTCGTCAAAAAAGGGCATGTCTTCCGAAAAGCCGGACATTGCCCCCGAATGTAGTGATTCGGCAGCGAAAGGCCAGAAGTGTCTATGTTTTGTTCTGGTTTGGCGACACGATTGCCGGGCGTGGTGGCTTTTCCAGCGCCGGCAAGCGCCTCGAAGCCCTTATCCGGCGGCTGCCCGCATGCGCTCGCCGATCTTGTCGGCGACGTAGCCGGCATCGCGTGCCGCGCCGTGGATCATGGTGGAGGAGGTCGAGTGCTGGAAATGCAGGCCGCAGACATACAGTCCCGGTTCGCCTTCGACGGCGCCGCGATACTGCTTCACCCGGCCGGTGTCGTCGAAGATCGGCAGCTTGATCCAATCGAGCCCGGCCCGGAACCCGGTGCACCAGATGATGTTGGCAACGTCGAGAAGCTGGCCGTCGTCGAGCAGCGGCTTGCCGTCGCGGGCACTGGCGACGCGGGCGACCCGGCGGACGCCGGCGGCGTCCAGATCCTGCGGCTTGACCCGGATCAGCGGCAGGCCATGCGACAACTGCTCCGGCTTGGCCTTGCGGCCCATCGGCGTATCGACGGTGAGCAAACGGTGGAAAACGATGCGCAAGACCACCGGCAGGACCAAACGCATCGCGAAGTAGCCATTGTAGGCGACCGGGATGTGGCCTGGATGGCGGCCCGACAGCCACACTTGATGCGTTCGCGCGACATCCATGGCGATTTCCGCACCGGAATTGCTGGCGCCGACAAGAAGCACGCCACCTGCCTTGAGCTGTTCCGGGTTCTTGTAGGCAACCGAATGCAATTGCCGGATCGACGGATCGAACGACGCCGCGAAATCCGGGATCTTCGGCTTCTGATAGCTCGAGGCGGCGGCGACGACGTGCTTGGCGATGTAGCGGGTCTGGCCTGATGTGACGATGTAGCGCTCGCCGGAACGGGTCACCTCGTCGACCTTGACGCCAGTGCGCACCGGCAAGGCAAACCTCCGCGCATAGGCCTCGAGATAGTCGGCCATTTCGTCCTTGGTCGGGAATGAATAGCGCGCGGCGGGGAAGGGCATGCCGACCAGACCGTCGAAGCGTGCCGGGGTAAACAGGCGCAGCGAATCCCAGCGCGAGCGCCAGATGTCGCCGACGCGTTCGCGGCCCTCCAGGATGACGAACTTCACTCCCTTGCGGGCGAGGTGATAGCCGACGGAAAGACCGTTCTGGCCGGCGCCGATGACCACGACGTCGACATGTTCTTCCCTGAGCGCAGGCCGCGTTTCGTCGCCTGATGATGGATCGCTGCCGATTGCCTGCAGAGCATCGGCCTCCAGGTGCATGAAGGCCGCTCCCGGTTCCAGCAACGCGCCGGCGCGTGCCCTGGTTTCGGCGATGCGAATGTTGTGACGACCGCGCAGGGTCATTGCCTGCATCGCGGCCGGTCCGGATGTCGAAGTCGGGTTCATGATCGCTCCATTTGGTTCGTCACTGGCGGACCAAAAATAAGGGAACGGCGCCGCGGCGCTTCGGGGAGACACCTCACGAGTCAGAAAAATGCGATGGGGATTTTTCCCCATGCCGCTAGAGCGTTTCATCGTTTCACGGAAACGCCGAACCGCTCAATCTCTTTGCTTTGACGTAATTCCGAACGGAAACCGTTTCACACTTTTCTGGAATTGCTCGAGGTCAGAAGGTCGTTGCGTCAGAGCAGGCCGTTCTGAAAGCCGTAGGCTGTGGCAGCCGCGCGCGAGTTGACCGCCAGCTTGTCGAATATGTTGCTGAGATGCCGGTCGACGGTCTTTTCGCTGAGACCAAGGTCGGTTGCTATCGTCCTGTTGGTCTTGCCGGTGGCGACAAGGCCAAGAACTTCGATCTCGCGCCGGGTCAGCCCATGCGAAGGCAAGCTCGTCGGCCGGGTCAGTGCGGCGACCCGGGCGAGGTCGGGCGCGGCGCCGAGGCCGGCAAAAACCGTACGGGCGGCATCGAATTCGAGCTCGGTGCCGTCTTCGTCGCCAAGCATGCGGCAGGCCTGCCCGGCAAGCACGCGCAGCCGCGCCTCGAGATAGGGAGCGCCGGCACGCTGCCAGGTCGTCAGCGCGGCGCGGAAATGGCCGAGCGCGGTCGCGGCGCTGCCTTCGTGCAAGTCGATCTCGCCTCTCGCCTGCGAGGCCATCGCCGCCAGGATGTCGGTCGCGAAACGGCTGGCGATCGCTTCCAGCTCCTGGCAGGCGTCGCGTGCCTCCTCGATTGCGCCGGCGGCGATCATGATCTCGACCAGAGCCGGCAGCAGGCGGGCGCGGCCGAGTGGAGCCTTGGTCGTGGCGAGCACGCGGCGAAGGGTTGCCGCAGCCTGTTCGGCCCGGCCCTGCGCCAGCCGCAGCAGCGCCATGCCGGGCTGCGGTTCGAGCCCGAGCCGGCTGGCAGTGCGGTAGAGGTCCTCGGCGGCGGCGAACTCGCCGCGCAAGCGATGGATTTCGGCCTCCTGGTAGGCCGCGCCCGCCGCCGCCTCGCTGGCCGTGGTATGGGCCAACGACGTCGTCGCGCGGCGTGCCTCGGCGATCGCATCCTGCCAGGCGCCGTTCAATTCCATGATCTCGGCGCGGTGCAAAAGGCAGACGCCGTTGAACTGGACAAGCTGCGGCTGAGTTCCGCACCAGTTCGACAGCGCCTCGGTCCATTCGCGCGAGCGGTCGAGCGCATAGACCTGCCGGCATGCGGCGATGAGGTTGCAGTAGATCAGGCCGGTGACGATGGGCGAGAGCTTTCCGTCGACGGCCGGCAGCATGGCCTCGTCGAGCGAGGCGATGCCTTCGTCGATCCGGCCCTGCCGTACCAGCGCACGGCCGAGATAGCATCTGGCGAAGGCGACGAGGTCGATATCGCAACAGCGCTCGCCGATCGCCAGGGCCTGGCTCGCCAGCGGCGCGGCGGCCGGATCGTTACCCGTCATGAGTTCCTTCTGGGCCGCCAGCAAGATCAGATAGCCATGCGCCGCGCATTCGCGACCGAAGCCGTCGGCCAGGCGCTGGGCCTGCTGGATGCAGGCCGTCGCGTGGCCTTCCTCGCCGAGGGCGAGAAGGCGGAAGCCGCGAAAGAACGCCCAATACGCCGCCCGGTCGTAACGGCCCGCTTCGACATAGGCCTCGAACAGGCGGTCACCGGCGACCTGGCTGTCCTGATCGCGGTCGAGCATGGCGGCCGACCAGAGCTGCCGTTCGAGATCGTCCGGGCCCAGCGGCGCGATCGCGTCCGTAGCCTGCAGAAGCGCGAACGCATCCGCCCATGCCCGCTGCGCGTAAGCGTGGCGGGCCTTTTCAAGCAACGAGGCGGCGTCGGCCTTCATCGGCAAAGCATAGCATCGCCCGATTGCCGGCAGAAGAATGGCGACCGCCAGGCTTCGTCATTTCGACGTGAACGGACAGGACCGAGCAATGCCCGCGACATCGTTGGATATTGTCCTGCTAATTTGACACCTCGCGCGAGCGGGCAGAAAACTACGGCGGCGAGGTGAAACAGACTCGAAAGCGCGTTACGGTTGCATTTGGCGACGGCGGTTTCCGGACGCTCGCCTGCTGCGCCTGAAGGAGTGTCGTCATGGCAACCATCCTCACCGCCGTAATCCTTGCTCTCATCGGTCTGGTTCTTGGCGGCGGCGGCATCCGGTTGGCGATGCTCGGCGGCAGCTGGTACTACGTCATTGTCGGCCTTGCTTTCCTAATCACCGCCTGGCTGCTGTTCCGGCGCAGGTCGACAGGACTTTGGCTCTATGCGGCGATCGTGATCGGCACGCTGTGCTGGGCGGTCTGGGAAGCCGGCTTCGACTGGTGGGATCTGGGTCCGCGCGGCGGCGTCATCGTGCTTTTGGCGCTGTGGCTGCTGACGCCTTGGGCGAGGCGAGGGCTCACCGGTCCCGATGGACGCGCGCCGCTGATCCTGGCGGTGCTGGCCTCGCTGGCCGTGGCCGGCTATTCGATGACCGCCGACCCAAAGGACATTGCCGGCGAGCTCAGCGCCGACAAGGTGACGCCGACGGCCGATCTCGGCGGCAACGTGCCGGAAGGCGAATGGCACTTCTACGGGCGCACGCCCTTCGGCCAGCGCTATTCGCCGCTCAACCAGATCACCGTGGACAACGTGGCTTCGCTGCAGCCGGCCTGGACCTATCGTACTGGCGACGTGAAGGGTCCGGACGACATCGGCGAGACGACCTATCAGGTGACGCCGCTGAAGATTGGCGATGCGCTCTACATCTGCACGCCGCACAATTTCGCCATCGCCATCGATGCCACGACCGGCAAGGAGAAATGGCGCTTCGACCCGAAGATCAAGCTCGATCCGAACCGGCAGCACCAGACCTGCCGCGGCGTGTCCTATTATGCCGACGGCAAGGTCGCCGCCGGCCAGCCATGCCCCGCGCGCGTCTATCTGCCGACCTCCGACGCGCGGCTGATCGCGCTCGACGCCGCGAACGGGCAGGTGTGTGCATCCTTCGCCGAGGGCGGCACGCTGAACCTGCTCGCCAACATGCCGTATCCGAAATCGGGCTACTACTATTCGACCTCGGCGCCGCTCATCGTCGGCGGCAAGATCATCGTCGGCGGCGCGGTCAACGACAATTATTCCACGCAGGAACCGTCGGGCGTCATCCGCGCCTTCGACGTCGACAGCGGCGCGCTGCTGTGGAACTGGGATTCCGGCAATCCGGACCAGACGACGCCGCTGCCGGCCGGCCAGACCTACACCAACAACTCGCCCAACATGTGGTCGACGCCGAGCGCCGACGAGAAGCTCGGCCTGCTCTACGTGCCGCTCGGCAACCAGACGCCGGACCAGCTCGGCGCCGGGCGCAGCGCCAATGTCGAGAAATTCTCGTCCTCGATCACCGCGCTCGACCTCAACAGCGGGCAGGTGCGCTGGGTGCGGCAGACCGTGCATCATGACCTTTGGGACATGGACGTGCCGGCGCAGCCATCGCTGGTCGACATCACCACGTCGAGCGGCGTCGTGCCGGGGCTGGTCGGGCCGACCAAGCAGGGCGATCTTTACGTGCTCGACCGGCGCAGCGGCGAGCCGATCATTCCCGTCAAGGAGGTGCCGGCCCCGGGCGGCGCGATCGAGGGCGACCACACCTCGCCGACGCAGCCGGAATCGGACCTCTCCTTCAATCCGAAGCCGCTGACCGGCGCCGACATGTGGGGCATCACCATGTTCGACCAGCTGGCCTGCCGGATCGAGCTCAAGGGCCTGCGCTATGAGGGCCGCTACACGCCGCCATCCGAGCAGGGCTCGCTGGTCTATCCCGGCAATTTCGGCGTCTTCAACTGGGGCGGCGTGGCGGTCGATCCCGTCCGGCAGGTGATGTTCGGCATGCCGACCTATCTGGCGTTCAAGTCGCAGCTCATCCCGCGCGACCAGGTGCCGCCGCCGGACGAAGGACGCGGCAGCGAGCAGGGGCTTAACCGCAACGAGGGCGCGCCTTACGCGGTGGTAATGGGGCCGTTCCTGTCGCCGCTCGGCATCCCTTGCCAGGCGCCGCCCTGGGGCTATGTCGCCGGCGCCGATCTCAGGACCGGCAAGATCGCCTACAAGCACCGCAACGGCACCGTGCGCGACATGACACCGTTGCCGCTGCCGTTCAAGGTCGGCGTGCCGGGCATTGGCGGGCCGATGATCACCGCCGGTGGCGTCGCGTTCCTGGGGGCGGCTGTCGACGATTATCTGCGCGCCTATGATCTGACGACCGGCAGGCAGCTTTGGAAGGCCAGGCTGCCGGCCGGCGGCCAGTCGACGCCGATGACCTATACGGTCGCCGACGGCCGCCAGTTCGTGGTCATCGTCGCCGGCGGCCACGGCTCGGTCGGCACCAAGCCGGGTGATTATGTGATGGCTTACGCTTTGCCGAAGTGAAGGCCTGTTCAGAGCCCGAGGTGGCCTTTGAGGCCCGGCACCGAGCCAAGCACCTGATTGGTGAGATCCGGGCCGGCGGCGGCTTCCGCTTGCTGGACCAGCGTGGCGCCGGCCTTTTGAATCTGCGCCATGTCGAGGCCGGAGGCCCTGAGCGCGGCGATGCCGTTGATCAGCGCGCCGGTCTTCTCGCCGAGCACGCCGCCAAGCGCCCCCTGCAGCGACGACAGCAGGCCGCCGCCCGAGCCGCTGGAAGCACCTGCGGCCATGACATCATATTTCCGGGCCAGCGCATCCGCGCCGGGGATCCTGGCAAAGAAGCTCGAGGCGCTGGTGCCGTCCGCCTCGTGCTCGAGCACCGAGAAGATGGTGCCGACGACCTTTTCCGTCACCGCCTGGTCGAGGCCGGCCTTGGCGGAGACGGTGTTCACGATGTCCTGAACGTCCATGGTCTTCCCCTCGGTGTTGGCGCTTAGTTGCCGGATTTCGCGCGGCCGGGCCGGCGTTGCTCGCTTCTGACTTTGACCGCCTCCCGGCTGAGGGCCGCGGATCGCAGCGCCAGGAGGGCCGCGCTGGCCAGCATGAGCGCGCTTGCGACGATCGGAGGGGACAAGGTCATGAGCGTTGTTCCTTCTCTTCAGGCATCGCCGTGGCAGGCGAAGCCGATCTCAGCTTCCCCTTATATTGTGGCAACGCCATCAAGATTTGCCGAAATGACCAAAATGTGATGGGGCCCTGGACGGGCCGCCCCGCCTCAGGGCTTTGGTGCCGAGACCAGCAGGTAGGCCTTGGAGACAGCGCCGAAATAACCGGCGATCAATCGGCAGACGAGGGCGGTGCCGAGGCTGGACTTCAGGCTCATGGCGCCCTTGCGCCGTTCCGAGGCCGGCCATGCGATGAGGCTGCGGCGGAAGCCGCCGAGGCAGTCGTCAGTCCTGTCTTCCACCTCGACGTCCTCAAAGCCGACGGCTTCGAAATGGACCAAGCGCCTTCCAACCCTATCTTGCCCGGTGGGGGGACAGTCGAGGAATGAGCCATGACCACAGCCGCCGCCGAGCCCGTCATCACCCAGGCGATGATCGATGCCTATGATGAATACACGCATCTGACGCTCGACCGGCGCCGTTTCATGGAACAGCTGACGAGGCTTGCCGGATCTGGCGCGGCAGCCGCCGCCATCGTGCCGTTGCTGGCGGCGAATCCCGCCCGGGCGGCGATCGTCGCCGAGGACGATCCGCGCGTGAAGGGTGAGGACATCACCTATCCCGGCAGCGGAGGCGAGATGAAGGGCTATCTGGTCGAACCGGCCGACCGGTCCGGCAAGCTCGGCGCCGTCATCGTCATCCACGAGAACAGGGGGCTCAACCCGCACATTAGGGATGTTGCGCGGCGGGTGGCGCTGGAAGGGTTCGTCGCGCTGGCGCCGGACTTCATGTCGCCGCTCGGCGGCACGCCTGAGAATGAGGACAAGGTGCGCGAACTGTTCGCGACGCTCGATCCCGCGCAGGTCGCCGCCAACGCCGTGGCGACGGTCACGTTCCTCAAGGGCTACAAGGACGGCAACGGCAAGGTCGGCGCCGTCGGTTTCTGCTGGGGCGGCGGCGCAGTCAACACGCTTGCCGTCAATTCGCCGGATCTGAGCGCAGGGGTCGCCTATTACGGCATGCAGCCGAAGCCCGACGACGTGCCGAAGATCAAGGCCGCGCTGCTGCTCCACTATGCCGGCCTGGATGCGCGCACCAATGCCGGCATCGATGCCTTCAAGAAGGCGCTCGACGCGGCGCATGTCGAGTACGCGGTCTATGTCTATGAGGGCGCCAACCATGCTTTCAACAACGACACCTCGGCGGCTCGCTACGACAAGAGGGCGGCCGACCTCGCCTGGGGCCGGACGGTCGCTTTCCTGAAGGAGAAGCTTGCCTAGCCTTATGGCGCTCGTTCTGGGGCCGGCTTGTGCAAGGCGACGCCGGCCACCACCAGCGCGATGCCCAGGCAATCGCCGAGGCTCGGAACCTGCCTCAGCACGATGATGCCGATCAGTGTCGCGCTGAGCGGCAGCAGCGACAGCATCAGCGCGAAGCTGGCGCGCGGCAGCCGCGCCATGGCGAGTTGATCGCAGATATAGGGGATGACCGAGGAGCAGATGCCGACGCCGATGGCGGTGATGAGCAGCGACGGCGCGGAAAAGGCCGGCAGCGCCTCGGTGAGGCCGATGGGCAGCACGACGAGGAAGGCGATCGTCATTGCCGCGCCCAAGCCGGCAATGCCGGCGCCCGCGCCGGACGCCGCGACGCGGTGGCCGAGCACGATGTAGCCGACGAACAGAGCGCCGTTAAGGAAGGCCCAGAACAGGCCGACCGGGTCGCTCGACCATTTGACGTCGATCAACAGCAAGGTGCCGGTGACGGCAATGGCGAGCGCCGCGAGGTTGCGCGGACTGCGCAGGCCGACGAGCGCGACGGCGATGGTGCCGACAAACTCGATCGCCGCGACCAGCGAGATCGGCAGGCGGTCGAGCGCGAGATAGAAGGAACAGTTCATCACCGCCAGGCAGGCGCCGAAGGCGACGAGCAACAGCCGTGTCGGCCGGTCGGCGCGGGCGAAGACTCTCCATGGCCGGGTCAGCGGCGCGAAGACGAGGGCGGCGGTGGCGATGCGCAGCCAGGCCATGCCGAGCACGCCGACCTTAGCGAAAAGCAGCACCGCGAAGGCCGGCCCAAGATAGTGGAACACGGCGCTGACGCCGAACCACAGATGTGGCGGCAGCTCCGTCGCCAAGGTGGAAAGGGCAGGGCCGGCAAGGCTTTGGCTGGCGCTGTCTGGCTTGTCGAGGGCGGGGCTTGCCGCCGAGGCTTGCGCTTGATTTCTCATGCGATCACTATCGCAGGCGGATCGCGCGGTTTATATGGATGTCCGTTGGCTCTTCAAGCCAAGTTATTCTTGAAAGCAAGGCAGACTACCTTGAAACGCCTTCGAAACGAAAACGTGGACCTCGATGCCGCCGACCTGAAGCTCCTGCGCCTGCTGGAAAAGGACGCGCGCACCAGCACGGCCGAACTGGCGCGCGCCGTCGGCCTGTCGGCGCCGAGCGTAGCGGAGCGGATCAGAAAGCTGCAGGAGAACGGCGTGATCGAGGCCTGCACGGTCAGGATCAATCCGGCCGCGCTCGGCATGAAACTGTCGGCATGGCTGCGCATCCGGCCGGTGCCGGGTCAGCTTGCCGTCGTCGCCGACATCATCCGCGACCTGCCGGAAATCGTGCAGTGCGACCGGGTGACCGGTGAGGACTGCTTCATCGCGCTGGCGCATGTCGGCTCGGTGGCAGAGCTCGAACGGGTGATCGACAGGATCATCCCTTACGCGATGACCAACACGGCGATCATCCAATCGTCGCCGGTGGCGCCCCGCTCGCCGCTGGAGCGGTTCGGCGCCTCTCAGAATCGCTGACTCGCTCCAACTATTTGTTTTGACGCAATTCCGGACGGAAAACCGCTACGCACTTTTCCTGGAATTGCTCCAGAGGCCGCAACCAGGGATCGGCAGTAGGTCAGAAATGCCCGCGCTTCAGCCGCGCCTGCTTGAGGATGGCGCGCCAGCGGATCATGTCGAAGGGGATCGGCTCGTTGTTGTTGGCGATGTGGAAGATCTCGTTGTTGACGTTCTTGAGCGAGCGCCAGAAATCATAGTCGGTGATGCGCGGATCGGCCGCCAGCCGTTCCACCTCGACCTTGATGTCGGTTTTCATGCACGTTCCTCGAACCGCCTCTGCCCGCCGCCCCGCATCGCCAACCCGATACGGTGGTTTTCAAACGCTCCGCTGAGTCGTTCAACGACTCGATCGGCTTGTTCACGTTAAAACCTTGGTAAGGTTAACGTGCGCGCTGGGGCGCTTCAAGCGCTCTTGCGTTTGATGCCGATCGAGCGGCCGGCGCGCTCCGGCATCGGCAGCGCGGCGTGGGCAGCGCGCATCTCCTCGACCCTGGCAAGAACATCGGCGGGGAAGGGCGCCACTTTCGGCCCGGACATGTCGACATGCAGCGAAAGCGTCTCGGAGGTGGCGGCCAGCCAGCCGTCGACATGGCGGATCTCCTGATAGGCTCTCAGGCGCTTTTCGTCATGGTCGATGAGCTGGAAGGAGACCTGGACCTTGTGCTCCAGATGCAGCTCCTGCACGTAGCAGACATGGACTTCCGCCGTGTAGATGGTGAGGCGGCGCTCCTTGGCGTAGTTCGGCCCCATGCCCATCATCTCGAAGGCGTCGTCCGAGCAGCGGTCGAACAGCACGTTGTAATAGGCCATGTTGAGATGGCCGTTATAGTCGATCCAGTCCTTCTCGATATCCATGGCGCGGGAAATGAAGGGGGCGGGCATCGACATCTTGTTTTCCTTTCCTGATCGCTGGACAGGGCGTGGGTCGTGAGACTACGCATCCTTAGCCGCACAGCAAGGGCGGCGGCTGGTCCATTCGCGGAGTGAATCATGGCTTTGAGCGACCTCAATCCCGTCGAGCGCAACGAGGAGGGCATTGCCGCGGTTCTCGGCATCCTCAAGCAGACGCTCGGCGAGCGCTTCCAGACCGGCCAGGCTGTCCGCTCCCAACATGCGCACACCACCACTTACATCCCGACGCAGGCGCCGGACGGCGTCGCCTTCGTGGAAAGCACGGCCGAGGTGCAGGAGATCGTGCGCGCCTGTGCCGCGCACCGGGTGCCGGTGATCGCCTTCGGCGTCGGCTCCTCCCTCGAAGGCCACACCAACGCGCCGGGCGGCGGCATCTCGATCGACACCTCGCGCATGAACCGGATTCTCGCGGTCAATCCCGAGGATCTCGACTGCACCGTCGAGCCAGGCGTGACGCGCGAGGACCTCAACCGGCACCTGCGCGACACCGGCCTGTTCTTCCCGATCGACCCCGGCGCCAATGCCTCGCTCGGCGGCATGGCGGCCACGCGGGCCTCCGGCACCAATGCCGTGCGCTATGGCACGATGCGCGAGAACGTTTTGTCGCTGACGGCAGTCATGGCCGATGGCGAGGCGGTGACCACCGGCAAGCGGGCGAAGAAAAGCTCGGCCGGCTACGACCTGACGCGGCTGCTGATCGGCTCGGAGGGCACGCTCGGCGTCATCACCGCGCTGACCTTGAGGCTGCAGGGCATCCCGCAGGCGATCTCGGGCGGCGTCTGCCCGTTTCCCAGCCTCGAGGCGGCCTGCAAGACGGTGATCGCGACGATCCAGATGGGCATTCCGGTGGCGCGCATCGAACTGGTCAATGCGCTGCAGATGCGGGCGATGAAGAACTATTCCAAGCTCGACTACCCGGAAGGCCCGTGCCTGTTCGTCGAATTCCACGGCAGCGATGCCGGTGTCGCCGAGCAGGCCGAGACCTTCGGCATGATCGCCGAGGAGAATGGCGGCGGACCGTTCATGTGGACCAGTGTTGCCGAGGAGCGGACGAAACTGTGGAAGGCCAGGCACGACGCCTATTGGTCGTCGCTGACCTTGCGGCCCGGCGCCAAGGGGCTGTCGACCGATGTCTGTGTGCCGATCTCGCGGCTTGCCGAATGCGTCACCGAGACCGAGGCCGACATTGCCGAGATGGGCCTGATCGCGCCGATCGTCGGCCACGCCGGCGACGGCAACTTCCACGTGCTGGTGTTGATGGACGTCGACAACCCGCAAGAAATCGCGCTGGCGGAGAAATTCGTCGCGCGGCTCAACATGCGCGCCATCGCCATGGAAGGAACCTGCACCGGCGAGCACGGCATCGGCCAGGGCAAGATCGGCTTCCTGCGCCACGAGCTTGGCCATGGCGTCGACATCATGCGCACGATCAAACAGGCGCTCGATCCGCTGAACATCATGAACCCTGGCAAGATCTTGCCCCGTGTTGGTCACTAGTCATGTCGGCGGCCGAGGCCCTGCTGCCGGTCGAGATACCGCCGTCATCGGCCGGCGCGCCATTGCCGCATGTCTTCGCGGATGAAGAGCGATTGCTGATTGCCTATCTCGCCAACGTTCCGGATCCTTCGTTCGATGGCACGAACCCGCGCTCGGTTTCGCCCGCGACAGGCGATGAATCCGTCGCAATCCTGACGGTGGAACCATACCTGGCGCTTCAATTCGGTCCGCCGAACGATGAAGCCATCAGCGGGCATCGGCTCTATGGTCTCGGCCTGCAGCCATATTCTGCGTTCGAAGTCTTCAACTCGTACTGGATAGCCTCCCTGGAAAAGGCCAATCGGGTTCATCCATCCCACATGCCTGAGCTGTTTTCGGACTATCGGCATTTCATCCTGACGTTCCACGACTCGACCATCGAGTTCGTTGCGAAGAAATTCCTGATCAGCCTTTGCAAGGGTGCGGTCTTGTCCGCCCTGATGGAAGCGGCGCGGCATTGACGCGGCGGACTGTCCCCCCAGCCTGCGCCGTTGTCCCTGCTTGCCGAGGACGCAGCCGAATTGCCTCTTTATCGACACGCTGATGCGGGTACAGTGCGGCTGACTTTCAACGATCGCTGGTGCTGATGCTCGCACGCCTGTTCGTGATCTTCGGTGGCCTGTTCGTGCTGGTGCTGTGCGCGGCGCTGGTGGTGCCGTATTTTATCGACTGGGCGGGCTACCGCGCCGATTTCGAGCGCGAGGCGAGCGCCATCCTCGGCCGCAAGGTCACCGTCGAGGGCGATGCGACGGCCAGGCTGCTGCCGTTTCCTTCGGTGACCTTCTCCAATGTTTCGGTTGCCGGCGGTCCCGAAGGCCAGCCGGCAATGACCGTCGAGACCTTCTCGATGGATGCGGAGCTGGCCCCCTTCCTGCGCGGCGAGGTGCTGATCTTCGACATGCGGCTGGTGCGTCCGAAGGCGACGATCGACATCGCCGCCGACGGCACGGTCGACTGGGCGATGCGGCCGACCTCGCCCTTCGACCTCAACCAGATCGCGATCGAGAAGCTGACGGTGACGGAAGGCGAGGTCGCCTTGCGCCATGCCGCCGGCGGGCGCAGCCACCTGATTTCCGAGATCAATTCGACCGTCTCGGCAAAGTCGCTCGCCGGCCCATGGCGGATGGATGGAACGCTCAAGCTCGACGGCCTGCGCACCAATGTCACCGCCTCGACCGGCAGGGCCGAAGGCAATGGCCAGATGCGGCTGCGGCTGAAGGCCGATCCGGACGCCTATCCGCTGGTCATCGAGACCGACGGCAATGCCGGCCTCGTCAAGGGCGCCGTCGCCTATTCCGGCCAGTTCAAGATCTCCGGCAACGACAGGAATTCGGCCGAGCTGCGCGGCACCGATGGCGAGACGGTGAAGGTCTCGGCCGGCAAGCCGGACCCGGGCTTCCGCCTCAACGGCAAGTTCTCGCTCGATCACCAGAAGCTCGCCTTCGACGAGTTCCGCTTCGAAACGGGACCGCTCGACAATCCCTACACCGCCGACGGCAAAGCCTCGGTCGAGCTCGGGCTGAAGCCGCACTTCTCGATCGAGGCCAACGGCGCGCAGGTGCAGTTCGACGAAGCCGTCGGCGCCGCTGCCGTCGACGGCGTAACGCTCGACCAGCGCGTCAATGCGCTGGAGCAGGCGCTTCTGCATATGCCGAAGCCGACCATGCCCGGCACGGTCGAAGTGAGACTGCCGGCCGTGGTCGCCGGCGACACGACGGTGCGGGACGTGCATCTCTCGGCCGAACCGGCCGAAGGCGGCTGGTCGGTGAAGTCGATTGCCGCGACCTTGCCCGGCCGCGCCACGCTCGAAGCCAACGGCATGCTCAGCGTCGAGGATCATTTCGGCTTCACCGGCTCGCTGCTGCTTGCCGTGGCGCAGCCTTCGGGTTTTGCCGCCTGGCTGTCCAAGGACGTCGACGAGGCGATCCGCCGATTGCCGGCCGCCGGCTTCAAGGCCAGGGTCGATCTCAGCGAGAAGCGCCAGGCCTTCAGCGATCTCGAACTGATCCTCGGCAAGGCCCGGTTTTCGGGCCGCATCGATTCCAGCCAGCCGGACGACGCCAGGCCCTCGGTGCTTATGCGGCTGGAGGGTGGCGAGCTCGACGTCGACGGGCTGGCGGCATTCGCCTCGATCTTCGTCAGCGACAAGGGCGCCAACCGGTTTTCCGATCGCAACCTCGACTTCCAGATCAAGGCCGGGCCGGTGAGCGCCGGCGGCCTGACGGCCGACACCGTCGACACGGCGCTGCGGCTGCGCAAGGGATTGCTCGAGATCGACCGGCTGTCGCTCAGCGGGCTGGCCGGCGCCTCGATCAGCGCCACCGGGCGGATCAAGGATTTCCCGGAGAGCCCGACCGGCAAGCTCGACGCCTCGGTGGTCGCCGTCGACCTCAAGCCGCTGGTCGACGTGGCGGCGCAGCACTATCCCGACAATGAGCTGCTGAAAGGACTGGCGGCCCGCGCGGTCGCCTATCCAGAACTGCTCCAGGATGCTCGCATCGATGTGGTGACGAGTGCGGCCGACAATGGCGACGGCACGACGGGACTGGCGGTGAGCGCGCAAGGCAAGGCCGGCGGCTCGGCCTTTTCGGCATCGCTTTCCGGCAAGGGCAAGGCCGACAGCCTTGCCCAGGCGCCGGTGATGCTGACCTTCAACGCCAGGAATGCCGACGCCACCGCGCTGTTGGCGCTCTACGGCCTGCCGGCATTGCCGCTTGGCATGCTCGGCCAGGCGACCACCGATGTCTCCGCCAAGGGCACGCTCGACGGTGGCCTGGCGACGAGCTTCAACCTGACCGCCGACGACTTCAGGGCGAGCTTCGAGGGAACGGTCGCCGATACGCAGCAAGGCGCGTCGGCCAAGGGCAAGGTCAGCCTCGAAGCCTCCGACATCGAGCCCTGGCTGATGACGACCGGCGTTGGCCTGCCGGGCATGGGAACCGGCACCTCGGCCTCGCTCGCCGCCGACGCCGATTTCGGCAACGGCCTCCTGGTGCTGAGCGGGCTCAGCGGCGCCGTCAACGAGGCGTCGGTTTCCGGCGACGTCAATGTCGACGTCAAGGACGGGCTGCCGCATCTGGCCGGCGCACTGGCGCTCGACGAGCTCGACCTCGATCCGATGGCGGTCGCGCTGTTCGGCGACCAATCCTTCCAGGCCGGCAAGGGCAACTGGCCGACGGCGCCGTTCAGCCAGAAGTCCAGCCTGCCTTTCACCGCCGACCTCGACCTCACCACCGCGGCTCTTGCTGCCGGTCCCTTCGCCACCGCCTATGACGCGGCGCTGTCGCTGAAGCTCGACCAGGAGGGCATCCGGGTTTCCGATCTCAAGGCCAAGCTTTTTGGCGGCGCTTTGACCGGCCTGTTCGAGCTGAAGAACAATGACGGCACCGGGCTCTTCTCCGGCCAGATGAAGCTTGCCGGCGCCGATCTTCCAGCCCTGCTGCCAAATGCCGGCCTGAGCGGCAGCGGTGACGTCTCGACGGCGCTGTCGACCAGTGGCAAGTCGCTCGATGCGATGGTTGCGGCCTTGTCGGGTTCCGGCACGGCGGCGCTGAAGGGACTTACCGTGGCCGGCATGAACCCCGATGCCTTCGCCGCCTTCATCGACAAGGCCGATGCCATCGGGCGCGATATCGATGCGGGCAAGACCGCCGGCTTCGCGCTCGAGATCGCCGGCAACGGCAGTTTTGCCGCCAAGGACACCGATATTGCCTTCACCATTGCCGGCGGCATTCTCAGGGCGCCGCCGATCAGCCTCGACAATCCGTCAGCGTCGCTGTCTGCCGACGTCACGGCAGACCTCAACACCAGCACCGTCACAGCCAGGGGCGCGATCACCTACAGGCCGGGCGACGAGGCGCTGGTCGGCTCCGAGCCGGCGGTGAATTTCAGCGTCGATGGGCCGCTCGGCGCCGCCGAACGCCAGTTCGACAGCGAGCCGCTGGCGCAGTTCCTGACGCAGCGCGCGCTGGAGAAGGAACAGCAACGGGTCGAGGCCATGCAGGCGGCGCTGTTGGAGAAGCAGCGGCTGCGGCGCGAGGTGCGCTACTACGCAGCACTCCAAACCGAACGCGAGCGGGCAGCCGAGGAATTGCGCCGGCAGGAGGAAGAGGCGCGGCTGAAAGCCGAAGCCGAAGCGAAGGCCCTGGCTGAAGCGGAGGCGCAGGCCAAGGCCGAAGCTGAAGCAAAGGCACAGGCCGAGGCGGACGCGAAAGCCCAGGCCGAAGCCGAGGCAAAGGCACAAGCCGAAGCTGATGAGAAGGCCAAAGCCGAGGCTGAGGAAAAGGCGCAGGCCGAGGCGGACGCGAAGGCCGATGCCGAAGCAAAAGCCAGGGCACAACAGCAGGCGGCCGACGATGCGGCCAAGGCGCAAGCCGCGGAACAGCGGCGAAAGGCCGAAGAGGCTTTGCGCATCGCCTCGGAAGAAAAGGCCAAGCGGGACGCCCAACGCAAGGCCGCCCAGCAGGCCCCCAAGCTCGACGGGTCGCTCCCCGGCGTCAATGACGGTTCGGCTCCACCACCGGCTAAGCCCAAGTCCAACCCGTTCACGATCGACAATCTGCTGAAGTCGCTGGACGGAGGGTGACGGCGGACCGAGGCCGGCCAGCCAGGCCATCCTCGGACCTTGTCAGTTGCGATCACCGATCCTGCCGACTGAGCAGCCGCATTAGCATCGGCTCGATGCGTCCGAGCTCGTCGAGATGCGCCGCCGACAGTTCGGCGAGGCAGTCATCGGCGCGCTCGGTGAGCCGCAAAAGCACACGGCGGTGGTCATCCTTGTCCTGGTCCCTGGTGACAAGCCCGGCCTCGCACAGGCGGTCGACCAGTTCCACGGCGCTGTGGTGGCGGATGCGCAAGCGTTCGGCCAGGTCGCCGACCGTCACCGGTCCCGCGCCCGGAAACCCCTTGATCGCCAGCAGCGCCTGGTGCTGGCGCGGGGTGAGACCCGCCTCATTGGCCTGGATCTGGCTGAACTCGAGGAACCGTCGGATCAGGTAGCGGAATTCGGACAGCCGCTGATAGTCGGCCTGGCTGATGGCGGGGCGTGAGTTTTGCGAAGGCATCGTGGCCGACCTTTGTTCGTTTCCGGCAAAAGCTCAAACTGTTTTTCGTCGCAAATCGGCCTTGTGCATTTATATCGTGTTACGATAGATAGCGACCCGACAACCAGAAAGCCGGGCTCCCAAATGAAATCCGCTCATGCCGGAAACGGCCATCTCCGCGACTTCACCACCGACGCGCGGGTGCTTCTCATCGCGGCAATCGCCGTCGTGGTCGCCACGGCGGGGCTGTTTGCCGGCATTGCGCTGCTGAAGCTCATCCGGCTCGCCACCAACATCGCCTATTTCGGCCAGTTCTCGCTCGCCGAACTCAGGCTCGAGGATACGCCGCTTGGGCTTGCCGCTGTGATCGTGCCGGTGATCGGCGCGCTGATCATCGGCTTGATGGCACGCTTCGGCAGCGAGAAGATCCGCGGTCACGGCATTCCCGAGGCCATCGAGGCGATCCTGCTCGGGCGCTCGCGGCTCGACGCCAAGGTGGCGATCCTGAAGCCGTTGTCGTCGGCGATCTCGATCGGCTCGGGCGGGCCGTTCGGCGCCGAAGGTCCGATCATCATGACCGGCGGCGCCATCGGCTCGCTGATCGCGCAGATGCTGCCGGTCAGCGACAATGAGCGCAAGACGCTGCTGGTGGCGGGGGCGGCGGCCGGCATGACCACCGTGTTCGGAACGCCGATCGCCGCCATCATGCTGGCGGTCGAGCTGCTTCTGTTCGAATGGACGCCGCGCAGTTTCATCCCCGTCGCGGTGGCCGCCATCGTCGCCGAAGTCGAGCGCACTTTGCTGCATCTGCCGGAGCCGATCTTCCCGTTCGAGGGCAGTATGGCGGCGTCATTCCAGGGGCTTGGCGGCTGGGTGCTGATCGGCATCTCAGCCGGGCTCCTGTCGGGATTGCTGACGCAGATGGTCTATGCCTGCGAGGATGCATTCCAGAAACTGCCCATCCACTGGATGTGGTGGCCGATGCTCGGCGGCCTGGTGGTCGGTATTGGCGGGCTGATCGAGCCGCAGGCGCTCGGCGTCGGCTATGACAACATCGCCAACATGCTGGACGGAAAAACGCTGGCGGCCGCCGCGTTCACGCTGCTGGTGGTGAAGGCGATCATCTGGTCGGTGGCGCTGGGCTCGGGAACGTCCGGCGGCGTGCTGGCGCCCCTGCTGATCATGGGCGGGGCGATGGGGGCTGCTCTTGCCGGCATCCTGCCCGAGGCGACCCCCGGCTTCTGGCCGCTGCTGGCGATGGCCGCGACCATGGGCGGCACCATGCGCGCGCCGCTGACCGCCACCTTCTTCGCGGTCGAGCTGACCGGCAACACCCATATACTGGTGCCGCTGATCGCGGCCTGCGCCACGGCGCACGCGGTCACCGTGCTGTTGATGAAGCGCTCGATCCTGACCGAAAAGGTGGCGCGGCGAGGGCACCATCTGGTGCGCGAATACCGTGTCGATCCGTTCGCGCTGACCACGGTGCGCGAGGTGATGACGACAGAAGTCGAACGCGTGCCGGCAACGATGACCTTGCATGGCGCCGCCGCCTTCCTGACCGCGCCAGAGACGCGGCACCCGAGCTTTCCCGTCGTGACCGGGGAAGGGCACGTGCTTGGCGTCATCGATCCGCCGGCAATCCTGCGCTGGCGGCGCGCCGGCAAGCACCGCAAGACGACGCTTGGCGAGTTGCTGGCCGGCAGCAAGGTGACGCTTGCCTATCCCGACGAATATCTGGAGGGCCTGTCCGACAAGCTGCTGACGGCAAACATCTCGCATCTTCCCGTCGTTACGCGCGAGGATGCGCGCCTGGTCGGCTATGTCGGCTGGAAGGATCTGATGCGGGTCCGGTCGAAAAAGCAGGCGGAGGAACGTGACCGTTCGGCCTTGCTCTCCTTTGGCGCCCGGCGCCGGAAACAGGGCAGCGCGACGGGCCCTGTCTAAGCCACTCCAGCACCGCGCTTGGCCCAATCCAGCACATAAAGCCTGAGCGCGGAGGAGAGGTTGGCGTCGCGCGGACGGGTTTCGTCGATCTCGGCGACGAGAGCGGCAAGCGTCAGCTTTCGCGCCGCCGCGATCGTGACGAGGTCGTCGTAGAAGGGCTTTTCGAGTGAATAGCTCGTGCGATGGCCGCGGATGGTCACGGAACGCTTTTCGACCGGGCTCACGTGAGGCGCTCAGCTCTCGTTTGGATCACCAGGCTCTTCGCGGCGATGGCCGGCGATGAAATGCTCGGCCTTGTCGGCGGCCAGGCGATCGCGGTCCCGATCGGCCTTGGAGCGGCCATGCAGGGCACGGTTCTCGCCGGCCTGCCGCTCCTTCTCGGTCCGCGCCTTTTGCTTGCGGACCTGGCGGAGATTGACGACGTCGCCCATGCCGCACCGTCCGGCGTGTTATTTCTTGCGGAAGGCGTCGAGAGACACCACGTCGGCGCTCTTGCCGGCGTCCGCGGCGGCGGGCTTCTTGTCGGCCTCGGCGGCGGCCTTCTTCTTCGTCTCCGGTTTCTTCTCGGTGACGACGGCCAGCGGCTCGGGCGCGGGCTGCGCCGGTTCGTCGTCGGCCGCGCCGTCCGTCTTGACGTCGAATTCGAGCTCGAAATTGACCGAGGGATCGTAGAAGCCGCGGACGGCGGAGAAGGGGATCTCGAGCTTTTCCGGCACGTCGGAGAAGGACAGCCCGACCTCGAAGCCGGTGTCGGACACTTTCAGGTCCCAGTACTGGAACTGGATGACGATGGTCATCTGCTCCGGATAGCGCTCGCGCAGCCGCGACGACACGCGCACGCCCGGCGCGCCGGTCAGGAACGTGATGAAGAAATGATGATTGCCCGGAAGGCCGGTGCGCGCGACTTCGGCCAGGACCTTGCGCATGACGCCGCGCAACGCCTCCTGGGCCAGAATGTCGTAGCGGATGTGGTCGTCGGCCATGTGACGGTCGGGTTCCGTTGAATCGTCCGCATAGCTGTAATCAAGCTTGAGCGCGGCGTAAACCGCATATAGATCGCGGTCTCCCGGAAGCGAGGCTCTTTGCCGACGATTTGATGGCTCAGGCGCCGACGAGCGCGCTCTTTCTGGGCGCGTGGGAGGCGGCCTTGTGGCGGCCGAAGGCGCGCAGGAAGGTGCGCACGCCATTGCCGGCGGATTGCAGCACCTCTTCCTCCGTCGGCGTGCCGCCGAGCATGAAGCTTATCTGCAATTCGGCGTTGACGAGGGCAAGGAATTGGCGCGCCGCCACGTCCGGGTCGTCGATCGACAGGTGGCCGGCATAGGCGAGGCGGGCAAAGCGGGCGGCAAGCGCCGACCAGGTTCGCCCCGGCCCCTGTTCGCGCCATTCGGCGAAAAGCTCGGGATAACGTTCGCCCTCGGCCTGGATCAGCTTGCGCAGGAACCTGCCGTCACGGTTGCAGATGCAGTTGCGGTTCATGCGCACGGCAAAGCCGACAAGATCGGCTTCGAGGTCGCCGGGCTGGTCGGGGAAGGTGGCGATGGTGGCGAAGATGCCGGCGTTGCAGCGCTCGGTGAGGTCGCGCACGACGGCGATGAAGAGCTTTTCCTTGTCGCCATGGTGGTTGTAGACGGTCTGGCGCGATACGCCGGCCTCGGCGGCGATCAGGTCGATATTGGCGCCGGCAAATCCCTCGCGGCAGAAAACCGAAGCAGCGGCTTCGACAACCGAAATGCGCTTTGCCTCATGGCTGCGTGGCGGGAAAGTGTCAGGAGAGGCGCCGGGCTTCATAAAAATCTATATAGCGGTGATTGACGATTTGGACAAGAGTGTCTAATTTTGTGGACATAGAACAAAGGCATTTCGCTCCGGATGGACGAATAGGTTCGCTCAAGAGACGAACAAGTTCGCTCTGGGTGTCGGAATGTCACGGGATGGAACGTCCTGGGTTAGACGCCGCCTTCGCGGTGGCAGCCAGATCCGAAAGAAGCCTTATCATGAGTCCCAAATTCCTCCGCATCGCGGTCGTGCTCGGCCTGTTGTCCGCCATCGGCCCGTTCGCCATCGACATGTATCTTCCTGCACTGCCGTCGATCGGCGAGGATCTGCACGCCGGCACCTCGGCGGTGCAGATGAGCCTGCTGATCTTCTTCCTGTCGATGGGGTTCGGCCAGATCCTCGTCGGTCCGATCTCCGATATGGTCGGCCGCAAGCTGCCGCTCTATGGCGGCCTCGCGCTGTTCATGATCGGCGGCATCGGCTCGGCGATGGCGCCGACCATCGAATGGCTGATCGCCTTCCGCTTCCTGCAGGGCCTCGGCGCCAGCGCCGGCATGGCCATTCCGCGCGCCATCGTGCGCGACCTGCACACCGGCAACGAGGCGGCCAAGCTGATGTCATTGCTGATGCTGGTGTTTTCGGTGTCGCCGATTCTCGCGCCGTTGACCGGCAGCCAGATCATCGAGAGCTTCGGCTGGCGCGCCGTGTTCTGGACCGTGACGGGTGCGGCGGCGCTCGCCACCATCCTGCTCGCCACGTCGCTCAAGGAGACGCGCTCCGTCGAGGAGCGCGCCGGCTCCTCCTTCGGCACGGCGTTGTCCGGCTACCGCTACCTGATGGGCGACCGCAACTTCCTCGGGCTGGTAGCGATCGCCGGCTTCGGCATCGCCAGCTTCTTTGTCTATCTGTCGAGCTCGTCCTTTATCCTGATCGACCACTACGGCCTGTCGCCTTCGGTCTACAGCGTGTTCTTCTCGATCAACGCGGTTGCCTTCATCGGCATGTCGCAGCTGACCGGGATGCTGGCGGACCGCTTCGGCCTGAAGCGCGTCGTCTGGGTGGCGGTGACCGGTTATGCGACGACGATGGTGGCGCTGTTCGCGATCATGGCCTCCGGCGTCGACCGGCTCGACGTGATGGCGGCGCTGCTCTTCGTCGGCTACGGCTTCCTCGGTCTGGTCATCCCGACCACTTCGGTGCTGGCCATGGAAGAGCATGGCGAGATCGCCGGCACCGCCTCGGCGCTGATGGGCACGCTGCATTTCGCCATCGGCGCGCTGGCCATGGGTGTCGCCGGGCTGTTCTTCGACGGCACGCCGCTGCCGATGGTGGCCGGCATCACGCTCTGCGCGGTGATCTCCTTCTCGCTGGCCAAGCTCACGCTCGGCCGCGTGCGGGAGACGGTGGAAGCGCCGGCCGAGTAAGCAACGCTCGAAATCGCAACAAAAAGGCCGGGCTCGCCCGGCCTTTTTCATGTTTTGCATAAACCGGCCGCATCGGCAACGAAGCGCAATCGCTCCGCGATGGGAACGAGCAAACGGCACCAGGTCGTAGCCCCGTGCCAGGCGCAAAAAAAATGCCGCTGCAGAAAAATGGAAGAGGGGAGAAGTGGAGGTTTCTGTTGCCAGGTACCTCCGAACCCCGCCTAGAAGTGCGAACCTCTAGGGCTTGATTTGAAGCGTTCGCACTGCATTACGCAGCGAGACGAGCTTCCGCATAGTTGTCGTTGGCAACTATAAGTTTAGCCCGATGACGGTGGTACAATGCCGGGCAAAAGTACGATCTTTACACCTTCGTCGATCCTATTTCGCCCCCAGCAAAAGCCGCTCTTTCGACAAGAGCGGTTTTTGGTGGAGGCGCCGGGTACCGCCCCCGGGTCCGAACGGCTTATTGCATCGCCTGTTTATCGCCATAGTCGGTCAAGCCGACGAAACGAATATAGGGGCCGATCATGGAAATTGAAAGGCCGAATGGGACTTTGTCCCTATCTCAAAATGGGTTGACTTGCCGGCGCGCTCAACCGAAGCTTTGCACCGGTGAGGAGTTGCTACCTAGCGCACAGATTGCGTAGAGCGCCACAAGCCTCATCGACAGGATCCGTGGCGCCGACGAGGGGATTTTTCTGATGGCCGACTATCTCGCGGATGTGAAGAAGTACGACGCCGGCGCCAGCGCCGACGCGGTCGAGAAGATCGTCAAGCACCTGGGCATCGCGCTGAGGAACCGCGATTCATCGCTGGTGTCCTGCACGGACCCGAAGGAACTGGAACGCGTCCGGGAGAACTGGGCCGCCAAGAAGCTCGGCGTCGCCGACGCCAAGAAGGCCGATGGTGCGATCGAGAAGGTCTGCAAGGCGATGGCCGCCGACAACACCAAGAGCCGGGTGACGTTCTACTACCTTGTGGCGAAGGACCTGGGCAAGCTCGGCTCCCTCTGAGATCGGGCGTCGGCTTGCAGAGGCCGGCGCCGCAAGGGCGGTCGCTCCAGATTTGAATTTGCACCCACTGGGCGGCAGTGCCGCCCCTCACCTGCCTGCCGGCATCCTCTCCCCGTATAGTGACGGGGAGAGGGGACGCGGTCATTGATGGTTTCGCCAATCACCGGCGTTGCGAGAAGGGCAGCGGCGTGCGGCCAGCCTCTTACTCCCTGTCACTATACGGGGAGAAATGCCCGGCAGGGCAATGAGGGGCGGCGCAACCGCCCGGAAAGAATGGTGGCAAAGCAATGCTTGTGCCGTATTGATGTGTTCGGCCAGCTGTCTGGTAGCTATAATGCCCGCACTCCCGAATCGAGGCCAAGCCGATGCGCCAGTATCTCGACCTTCTGAAGCATGTGCTGGAGAACGGCGTCGACCGCGGCGACCGCACCGGAACCGGCACCCACGGGGTGTTCGGCTACCAGATGCGTTTCGACCTCTCACGCGGCTTCCCGGTCACGACGACCAAGAAGCTGCATCTGAAGTCGATCATCCACGAGCTGCTCTGGTTCCTGGCCGGTGACACCAACATCAAATACCTCAAGGACAATGGCGTCTCCATCTGGGACGAATGGGCGGACGAGAACGGCGACCTCGGCCCGGTCTACGGCAAGCAATGGCGCTCATGGCCGGACGGCCGTGGCGGCGAGATCGACCAGATCGCGGGCCTTCTGAAGGAGATACGCCGCAATCCCAATTCGCGGCGGTTGATCGTCTCGGCGTGGAATCCGGCCGAGGTCGAGGCGATGGCGCTGCCGCCCTGCCACTGCCTGTTCCAGTTCTACGTCTCGGAAGGCCGGCTGTCCTGCCAGCTCTACCAGCGCTCCGCCGACATTTTCCTCGGCGTGCCGTTCAACATCGCCTCCTACGCGCTGCTGACGCTGATGGTGGCGCAGGTGACCGGGCTGAAGCCCGGCGATTTCGTCCACACGCTCGGCGACGCACATCTCTACTCGAACCATTTCGAGCAGGCGCGCGAGCAGTTGCGGCGCACGCCGAAGCCGCTGCCGACGATGTGGATCAATCCGGAGGTGAAGGACCTTTTCGCCTTCCGGTTCGAGGATTTCCGGCTCGAGAACTACTTCGCCGACGCGACCATCAAGGCGCCGATCGCCGTCTAAGGTGTTGATATTCAGGCGATGCCGGCCCGCGACCGGCGGTTTCCTGCGCTTCCGGTGCTGACGTAAGTTAAGTACGCTCCGCTCCGGTTCTCGGAAACCGCCGTTCGCGGCTCGGCCTGACCTGAATCTAAACGCACCTTCGCCTCAATGTCGGGATTTGGAGTCAGACTCGTCCGACAATCGCCGTCAGTCGATGCCGACCATGACATCCGAGGCCTTGATCACCGCATAGGCCTGCTTGCCCTTTTCGAGCTTGAGGTCGGCAACAGCCTCGTTGGTGATCGAGGCGGTGACGACGGCGCCGCCGGTATTGATGCGGACATGCGAAGTGGTGGCTCCCTTGACGATCTCGACGATCGTTCCCTTGAGGATATTGCGGGCGCTGATCTTCATGGAGGGCTCTTTCGCTGTGTTGGCTGAAATCCATCGTAGGCTGGGAAAATCCTGTCGCACAACGACAGTGGCCGCGAAAGCTCTTTCCTTGTTATATTCGTGCGGATATATCGATCGGCAGGCTTTGAGCCGAATGGATTTTCAAACCCCCGGGGAGAGTTTCTTGCTGACGCGCACGGATTTCGGACTTAAGGCCTTCGCTGTTGGCGGGCTGACCGCACTTTTGATGGCCGCCGCACCTGCCGCCCATGCCGAGGACAAGGTGGTCGTCTTTGCCGCGGCCAGCCTCAAGGAGGCGCTCGATGGCGTCAACAAGGCGTGCGAGGCCGATGTCGGCGAGGCGGCGACCATTTCCTACGCGGCAAGCTCGGCGCTGGCCAAGCAGATCGAGGGCGGCGCGCCGGCCGATATCTTCATCTCGGCCGACCTCGACTGGATGAAGTATCTCTCGGACAAGAAGCTGACCAAGCCGGACACCGAGGTGAAGCTGCTCGGCAACCAGATCGTGCTGGTGGCGCCGAAGGATTCCAAGGTCGAGGCCAAGATCGACAAGGGTTTCGACCTCGCCAAGCTGATCGGCGACAGCAAGCTCGCCATGGGCGATGTCAAGGCGGTGCCGGCCGGCAAATACGGCAAGGCGGCGCTGGAATCGCTGGGCGTGTGGTCCTCGGTCGAGAGCAAGGTGGCGCAGGCCGAGAATGTGCGCGCGGCGCTGAAGCTGGTGTCGACCGGCGAGGCGGGGCTCGGCATCGTCTATGCCACCGACGCGCATGCCGAAAAGGGCGTGAAGGTGGTCGGCACCTTCCCGGAGGATTCGCATGCGCCGATCATCTACCCGGTTGCCCAGACCGCCGATTCGAAGGACAAGGATGCGCCGGCATTCCTGAAATGCCTCGAATCCGCCAAGGCGGCGGACCTTTTCAAGGCGCAGGGGTTCACCATCCTGGCGCCTTCCAACTAAGGCAGCGTCCCGACGCATGAACTGGCTGCTGGACCTCACTCCCGACGAATGGAATGCGGTCCGGCTATCGATCAAGGTGGCCACGGTGGCGATGCTCTTCAGCCTGCCACCGGGCATCTTGATTGCGCTGGTTCTTGCCCGGGGAAAGTTCTGGGGCAAGACGCTGCTCAACGGGCTGGTGCACCTGCCGCTGATCCTGCCGCCGGTGGTGACCGGTTACCTGCTTCTGCTCACCTTCGGCAAGCGGGGGCCGGCCGGCGCCTTTCTGGCCGAGCATTTCGGCATCGTCTTTTCCTTCCGCTGGACGGGTGCGGCACTTGCCTGCGGCGTCATGGGCTTTCCGCTGATGGTGCGGGCGATCCGGCTGTCGATCGAGGCGGTGGACCGCCGGATGGAGGCGGCGGCCGGCACGCTCGGCGCCAATCCGCTCTGGGTGTTCATCACCATCACGCTGCCGCTGATCCTGCCCGGCCTGATCGCCGGATCCATCCTGGCCTTCGCCAAGGCGATGGGCGAATTCGGAGCGACAATCACCTTCGTCTCCAACATCCCCAACGAGACGCAGACGCTGCCGTCGGCGATCTACACCTTCACCCAGGTGCCGGGCGGCGATGACGGCGCGCTCAGGCTGACGCTGATCTCGATCGTCATCTCGATGGCCGCGCTGGTGGCGTCGGAAGTGCTGGCGCGGCGCGTCGGCCGGCGGATGGACATCGAATGACGCTGCTCGTCGACATCGGCCACCGGTTTGGCGATTTCGAAATCGAAGCCAGTTTCGAAAGCGCCGGCCGGCTGACGGCGCTGTTCGGGCCGTCCGGTTCCGGCAAGTCGACGCTGATCAACCTGATCGCCGGGCTGATCCGTCCAGAGAAGGGGCGGATCGCCATCGACGGCCGCGTGCTTGTCGATACGCAATCCGACGTGTTCGTGCCGATGCACAAGAGGCGGATCGGCATGGTGTTCCAGGACGCGCGGCTGTTTCCGCACATGAGCGTCGCCGGCAATCTGCGCTATGGCCGCTGGTTCACGCCGGCCTCCGAGCGCTATGCCGACATCGACGCGGTGGTCGAGCTGCTCGGCATCGGCCATCTGCTCGACCGGCGGCCGGCCAAGCTCTCGGGTGGCGAGAAGCAGCGCGTGGCGATCGGCCGGGCGCTGCTTGCCAGCCCGAAACTGCTGCTGATGGACGAGCCGCTGGCTTCGCTCGACGAGGCGCGCAAGGCTGAGATCCTGCCCTATATCGAGCGATTGCGCGACGAGACGAAGATCCCGATCGTCTATGTCAGCCATTCCGTCGCCGAAGTGGCGCGGCTGGCGAGCGACGTGGTGGTGCTGTCGCAAGGCAAGGTCGCGGCCGCTGGCCCGACCGGGGCGATCATGCAGCGGCTCGACCTGTTGCCGGCGGAAGAGCGCGGCGAGGGCGGCGCGGTGCTGGACACCAGGGTGCTGCGCCATGACGAAAGCTTCGGCATGACGGTGCTCGGTTCGCCGGCCGGCGAAATCCGCGTGCCGCGCCTGGCACGGCCGGCCGGGACGCCAGTGCGGCTGCGCATCCGCGCCCGCGACGTCATGATCGCGACCGAAGAGCCGGTGGGCCTCAGCGCGCTCAATATATTGGCGGGAACGATCACCGCGGTCAGGCCGGGCGTCGGCCCGACGGTGGAGATCGCCATCGACTGCAATGGCGCCATCGTGCTGGCGCGCATTACCGAACAGTCGAAGCACACGCTGCGCCTTGCGCTCGGCCGCAGGGTCTTCGCGGTGATCAAGACGGTGAGCTTCGACAGCGCGACGACGGGACCAGGGCTGCCGGCCGAGGCCGATGGGTGACGAAAGGACAATGTCGCTATGTTGGTTTGGAATAGCGATTGGGCTGCCGAGCGGCTAATCTGATCGCGGAGGACAAGGGATGCCATCGCTGAGCTTGCGGATAAATCTCGATCCCGACGGGCGGATCGGGCCGGGCAAGATTGAGCTGCTGGAGCAGATCGCCGCCTTCGGCTCGATCTCGGCCGCGGCGCGCGGCATGGAGATGTCCTACAAGCATGCCTGGGACCTGGTCGAGGACATGAACCGGGTGTTTGGCAAGCCGCTGGTCGCGGCGCAGACGGGCGGCAAGAAGGGCGGCGGCGCGCAATTGACCGCGGTCGGCCTGGCGGTCGTCTGCCGCTTCCGGGCCATAGAACGGGCGGCAGCGTCCGCGGCGGCGCAGCATATGGAGGCCTTGCAAGCGGAGATCGATGCGGGCTGAGCGCCGCCCCGTTCCGGGTGGTCTCTATTCCTCAGGCTCGCCGGGCTTGCGCAGCAGATAGGTGTCCATGATCCAGCCCTTGCTTTGCCGGGCTTCCTCGCGGACCCTTTCGATCTCCGTGCCGACGTCGCCAAGGCGACCGGAGATGACGATCTCGTCGGGCGTGCCGAGATAGGCGCCCCAATGGATGACGAGGTTGTCGTCGTCCAGCGTGTTGAAGGCGCATTTGCCGTCGAGCATGACGACCGTGCTGCCGGCGTTGCCTGGCATGCCTTCCTCGGTCAGGCGGCGGCCGGTGGTGATCAGCACGGGGTCGCCGATGCGGTTCAGCGCCATTTTGTGGCTGGCGGCCAGCGCCTGGACGGCGGTGATGCCGGGAATGACCTCGAGCTCGAATTCGACATTGCGACGCTGCCGCACCCGTTCGAGGATGCGCAGCGCGCTGTCGTAGAGCGAAGGGTCGCCCCAGATCAGGAAGGCGCCGCAGCCATCTTCGGCAAGCTCGTCGCGGATCAGGCCTTCGTAGATTGCGGCGATCGCTTCATGCCAGTCGTCGACCGTCGTCCGGTAGGAAGGAGAGGGCTCGGCCCGCACCGGCACGTCGAATTCCACCCGGCGCGATTTCGGGTTGGTGACGAAGCGGTCGCAGATCTGCCGGCGCAACTGGGCGAGATCGTTCTTTGTCGCGCCCTTGTCGGGAATAAACAGGACGTCCGCCCGGTTCAGGCCGTTGATGGCCTGGACCGTCATGTGTTCGGGATTGCCGGCGCCGATGCCGATGACCAGAAGCTTGCGCATGGGCGCTCTCCTGCCCGATCGGGAAGCCGGTGTCCAGACAAGCGTGAAGCAAGCACCGGCAAGGCCGCCGAATGGCCATCGTTTGGTGGAAACGCCGAACTGCTCTAGCTATTTGTCTTGCGTAAGTCCGGGCGGAAAACCGCTACCCACTTTTCCTGGATTTGCTCTAGATGTGGGCGCGCATCCGGCCAGTGCCGGCTCTGCCGCCAAGAGGGGGTTCATGTTCCGCACTATCCTGACCGCAGCGCTGGCATTGTCGGTCGCGCCGGCATTGGCCAACGATTCGATCGCAGAACTCGGAACCGGGGGACTGATCCTGTCGCGCAGCGACGCCGTCGCCATGGAGAGCGAGGACCTCTTCATCTCGCAGGAAAAGGTCACGGTCGACTATGTCTTCCGCAACAACACCGACAAGGACGTCAGTGCCATCGTTGCCTTCCCGATGCCCGACATCGAAGGCGACCCGAACGAGATGCCGGCGATCCCCGAAGCGCAGAGCGATAATTTCCTCGGCTTCGAAGTGACGATCGACGGCGTCGACGCAAAGCTGCAACTCGAGCAGAAGGCCTTTGCGCTGGGTATCGACATCAGCGCCGACCTCAAGGCGCAGAACGTGCCGCTCTATCCGTTCGGCGACGCGGCCAAGGCGGCGCTGGCGAAGCTTCCCAAGGAGGTCGCCGAGGACTGGGAAAACCGCGGTATCATCATCGAGGATACCGCCGATGACGGCTCGGGGATGAAGACCGTCTACGCGCCGTTCTGGCAATTGCGCTCGACCTATTGGTGGCGCTCGACCTTCCCCGCCAACAAGGCGGTGCATGTCTCGCACCGCTACAAGCCGAGCGTCGGCAGAACCTCGTCGGTCAGCTTCTTCTATGACGGCCAGTTCCAGGGCCAGTACGCGACCTACAAGACCCGCTATTGCATGGACGATGGTTTCGAGAATGCGGTGCGCAAGGCGGCCAAGGACAATCCCGACGGCTACCCGCAATTTTTCGAAAGCAGGATCGCCTATATCCTGACCACGGGCGGCAACTGGGCCTCGGGCAATATCGGCGACTTCAAGCTGACCATCGACAAGGGCAGCCCGAAGAACTTGGTCTCCTTCTGCGGCGACAATGTCCGCAAGGTCGGACCGACGACATTCGAGATGACGGCGAAGGATTTCTATCCCGAGCACGACATCGACATCTTGCTGCTCGAGCAGGCGGATGACACGAGCGGCGGTGACAACGGGAACGGTGGCTGATGGATATCGCAATCTACGTCGCCATCGCCGAGAACGGCGTGATCGGGCGCGATGGTGGCCTGCCATGGCGGCTTTCCACCGATCTCAAGCGCTTCAAGGCCGACACGATGGGCAAGCCGATCATCATGGGGCGCAAGACCTATGAAGGCATCGGCCGGCCGCTGCCGGGCCGGCTCAACATCGTGGTGACGCGCGACAAGGCCTGGCGGGCCGATGGCGTCGAAACCGCGCATTCGCTCAGCGATGCCATCGCGCTTGCCAATGTGCGCGGACGCTGCATGGCCGGCGCCGACGAGATCTGCGTGGTCGGCGGCGGCGAAATCTACGCCCAGGCGCTGCCGCTGGCCGATCGGCTGCATGTCACCCACGTGCTCGCCAGCGTCGAGGGCGATGCGCATTTTCCGCCGATCGACCCGCAAGTGTGGCGCACCGTCGGCGCCGAGGACGTGCCGGCCGGCGAGAAGGACAGCCACGCGACCCGCTATACGGTCTACGAACGCCGTCGCGGCGCAAACTGAGGACGACAAAGGGTCGCTAGCGGCCCAAAACGGACGGCCGGCCAGCAGATCGCGTTGAAAGCGCGCCGTGGCGTCCCTATAGAAGTACGACATCGGATTTTGCGCCGTCAGGCCGGCGCTGAGGGAATCCCAAGCGAAAGGACATTCATGCCCTGGAACGACAAGAGCGGTGGCGGCGGCCCATGGGGCGGCGGCGGCAATCAGGGTCCCTGGGGGCAGGGGCCGAAGGGCCCCAGCGGTCCGCAAGGCTCGCCTCCCGACCTGGAAGACATCATCCGCCGCGGCCAGGACAGATTGCGGCGCGCCCTGCCGGGCGGCGGCGGCGCCAGCCCCGCGGTGTTCGGGTTGATCGCCGCGGCGCTCGTCGTACTGTGGGCATTCAAGGCGGTCTACACCGTGCAGCCTGACGAGGTTGCCGTCGAACTGCGCTTCGGCAAGCCGAAGGCCGAGCTTTCGGAGCCCGGCCTGCATTTCCATTGGTGGCCGGTCGAGACCGTCGAGACGGCCAACATCGCCGAACAGCTCGTCGATATCGGCGGCGGCGCGACCAACAGCAACAGCTCCGGGCTGATGCTTTCGGGCGACCAGAACATCGTCAACGTGCAGTTCTCGGTCGCCTATCAGGTCTCCGATCCCAGGGCCTATCTGTTCGACGTATCCGATCCCGACGGCATGCTGCGGCAGGTCGCCGAAAGCGCCATGCGTGAAGCCGTCGGCCGTCGGCCGGCTCAGGATATCTTCCGCGATGACCGCCAGGGCATAGCCGCCTCGGTGCGCGAGATCATCCAGACGACACTGGACGGCTACAAGGCCGGTCTCAACGTCAACGCCGTCTCGATCGAGGATGCAGCGCCGCCGCGCGAGGTGGCCGACGCCTTCGACGAGGTGCAGCGGGCCGAGCAGGACGAGGACAAGTTCGTCGAGCAGGCCAACCAGTATTCCAACCAGAAACTCGGCCAGGCGCGCGGCGCGGCCGCCCAGATCCGCGAGGACGCGGCGGCCTACAAGAACCGCGTGGTTCAGGAGGCCGAGGGTGAGGCGCAGCGCTTCATCTCGGTCTATGACGAATACGCCAAGGCGCCCGACGTGACGCGCAAGCGCCTCTACCTGGAAACGATGGAGCGGGTGCTGAAGGATTCGAGCAAGGTCATCGTCGAGCAGGGCAACGGGCAAGGGGTCGTCCCCTACCTGCCGCTTCCGGCATTGCAGCAGAAGGCGCCGGCGCCGGGCGCCCTGGGCGCCACGACGGGAGGAACCCAGTGATGGCCAACCGTCTCCCCATCATCGCCGTCGTCGCGGCGGTCGTCCTGTTCCTGATCTACTCATCGGTGTTCGTGGTCAACGCGCGCCAGCAGGCGCTGGTGCTGAGGTTCGGCGAGATCGTCGACGTCAAGACCGAGCCCGGCATCTATTTCAAGGCGCCCTTCGCCTTCTTCGATGCCGACAGCGTGCAGCTGATCGAGAACCGCGTACTGCGCTTCGACCTCGACAACATCCGCGTCCAGGTCTCGGGCGGCAAGTTCTACGAGGTCGATGCCTTCATTGCCTACCGTATCTCGAACCCGCGCGTCTTCCGCGCCGCGGTGTCCGGCAGCATCGAGCTTGCCGAGCAGCGGCTGAGGACGCGTCTCGACGCGGCGCTTCGCCGTGTCTACGGTCTGCGCGACTTCGAGGCCGCGCTGTCCGAGGAACGCGCCGTCATGATGCGCGAGGTGCGCGACCAGCTCAGGCCCGACGCCACCTCGCTCGGCCTCGAAATCGAGGATGTGCGCATTCGCCGAACCGATCTGACCGCCGAGGTTTCGCAGCAGACTTTCGACCGCATGAAGGCCGAGCGTCTCGCCGAGGCCGAGCGGCTGAGGGCACGCGGCAACGAGGCGGCGCAGCGCATCAAGGCCCGCGCCGACCGCGAAGTGGTCGAGATCGTCGCCGAGGCGCAGAAGGAATCGGAAATCCTGCGCGGCGAGGGCGAAGCCCAGCGCAGCGCGACCTTCGCGGCCGCCTATCAGCGCGACCCGGCCTTCTTCGAGTTCTACCGCTCGATGAACGCCTACGGCACGGCGCTCGACAACACCGGGACGACCATGGTGCTGTCGCCTGAGTCCGAGTTCTTCCGCTATTTCCGCGATCCGAACAGCATGGAAGCACCGGTAAAGCCAACGGCGCCGCAACCCGCGCCGGCCACGCCGCCGGCGCAACCCGGCACCGGCCAGTAGCGGCCGGTGCAGGATTTTCTCGCGGCAATGGGCCTGGTCCTCGTCGTCGAGGGCCTGGTCTATGGCGGGTTTCCGGGCTTGGCCAAGAAGCTCGCCACCGAGGTGCTGTCGATGCCGGAGACCGCGCTGCGCATCGCTGGACTGGCGGCGATCGCCATTGGCGTCGGCATCGTCTGGCTGGTGCGCGGCTGACGAAAATTTCTTGGTGCCGGCGTAACGGACGATTTATCCTCTGCCGATAGCCATAGCCGCAAACGTGCCGTATTTCTTGCCAACATGACGCAACGCGGCGTTTTTGCGGAAGCGCTTTCTTTCAGAAACACCGGGAGGCCCTCGATGACACCCAACACCCTTCTGCGCGTGGCCAGGCGGACGCTCGTCGCCGGCGCAGCGGCGCTGCTCGTCGGCACCTTCCTTGTCCCGTCCACCGTGACGCCGACCGTCGCCGCCGACGGACCGGCTTCGGTTGCCGATCTTGCCCAGGGCCTGCTGGGCGCCGTCGTCAACATCTCGACCTCGCAGACGGTGAAGGGCTCGGAAGGACCCGGCGCGGTGCCGATGCCGCAATTGCCCGAGGGCTCGCCGTTCCAGGACTTCTTCGACGACTTTTTCAAGAACCGCGGCGGCGACAAGGGCGGCGGCGCCCAGAAAGTGCAGTCGCTGGGCTCCGGCTTCGTCATCGACGCCGAGCAAGGCATCGTGGTCACCAACAACCACGTCATCGCCGATGCCGACGACATCGAGGTGAATTTCTCCGACGGCGTGACGCTGAAGGCGACGCTGGTCGGCACCGACACCAAGACCGACGTCGCGGTGCTGAAGGTCGACCCGAAGGGCCACAAGCTGACGGCGGTGAAGTTCGGCGATTCCACCAAGATGCGCGTCGGCGACTGGGTGATGGCGATCGGCAATCCGTTCGGCCTTGGCGGCACGGTGACGGTCGGCATCGTCTCGGCACGCAACCGCGACATCAATTCCGGCCCCTATGACGACTTCATCCAGACCGACGCCGCGATCAACCGCGGCAATTCCGGCGGTCCGCTGTTCAACAGCCTGGGCGAGGTCATCGGCATCAACACGGCGATCATCTCGCCGTCGGGTGGCTCGATCGGCATCGGCTTTTCCATTCCCTCGCAGCTTGCCTCGGGCGTCGTCGACCAGCTTCGCCAGTTCGGCGAAACGCGGCGCGGCTGGCTCGGCGTGCGCATCCAGCCGGTGACCGACGACATCGCCGAAAGCCTCGGCATGGCGACCGCCAAGGGCGCGCTGGTGGCCGGCGTCATCAAGGGCGGGCCGGTCGACAACGGCACGATCCTGGCCGGCGACGTCATCATCAAGTTCGACGGCAAGGACATTCACGAGATGCGCGACCTGCCGCGCGTCGTCGCCGAAAGCCCGGTCGGCAAGGCGGTGGACGTGGTCATCGTGCGCAAGGGCGTCGAGCAGACGGTGAAGGTGACGCTCGGCCGGCTCGAGGACGGCGAGAAGCTGGCCAGCGGCGAGGACGGCAGCAACACCGACCAGGACAATGGCGACAAGGCGCCCGCGGTCTCGACGGCGGCCGTGCTCGGCATGACCATCGGCGAGCTCAATGACGAGACTCGGACCAAGTTCGGCATCGCCGCCGACGTCTCCGGCGTCGTCATCACCGACGTCACCAAGGATTCGGCAGCGGCCGAGCGCGGCATCCAGCCCGGCGAGGTGATCACCGAGATCGCCCAGGAATCGGTGGCGACGCCCAAGGACGTCATGGACCGCATCGGCGCGCTGAAAGAACAAGGGCGCAAGAACGCGCTCCTGATGCTGGCGTCGAAGACCGGTGAGTTGCGGTTCGTGACGATCCGGATGGATTGAGTCCGGAAAATCGCGCAATCGACTGAGTTTCAATGAAAAGGGCGGCTAACGGGCCGCCCTTTTTCGTGCCTGCCAGTCATCGCGCGCCAGCCTGTAGAAGACATGCCGCTTGAGCGCCGGATGACTGTCCGGGATGTCGGGATGATCGAAGTCGCGCGCCGGATCGGCGCTCATGCCGAGGCGCTTCATGACGGCGGTGGAGCGGTGGTTGTCGGCCACGGCGAAGGAGACGATCTCGTCGCGGTCGAGCGTCTCGAAGCCAAAGGCGAGCCAGGCCTCGGCCGCCTCGGTGACATAGCCCTTGCCCCAGAATTCGGGCGCCAGCCGCCAGCCGATCTCGATTGTGTCGGAAGGCATGGACGGCACGTGATCGGTCTCCAAGAGGCCGACAAAGCCGATGCATTCGCCCGTCGCCGCGATCTCGGCGGCGGCAAAGCCAAAGCCATCCTCGGCGATCCAGCCGCGAAATTCATCCATTTTGGCATCCGTCTCGGCGCGGTCGCGGCGGAACGGAAAGAATTCCATCACCTGCTCGTCAGAATTGATGCGATGGAAGAGCTCGCGATCACGATCCTCCCAGTTGCGCAGGATCAGGCGCTCGGTGCGCATCGGTTTCATCCGGCAAACTCCTCCTGGCGATAGCCTTGCAGATAGAGCAGCGCCGTCAGGTCGCCATGGTCGATGCGGACCTTGGCATCCGCCGCCACCGAGGGCTTGGCATGCAGCGCGACGCCGGTGCCGGCCAGGCGGATCATGTCGAGGTCGTTGGCGCCGTCGCCGACGGCAAGCGCGTCGGCAGGGGTGAGACCAAGCCGGGCGGCGATCTCGAGCAAGGCGTCCGCCTTGGCGGCCCGCCCGAGGATCGGCTCGGCGACCAGCCCGTTGAAACGGCCATTCTCCTCGATCAGCCGGTTGGCGCGGTTCTCCTGGAAGCCGAGCATCGCCGCGATGCGGCTGGTGAAGACATTGAAGCCGCCGGACACGAGCGCCGTCCAGGCGCCGTTGGCCCGCATGGTGCGGACCAGCGCGAGGCCACCGGATGCCAGCGTCAGCCGGGTCTCGATGAGTCGATCGACCACGGCGGTATCGAGGCCTTTCAGCAGGGCGACGCGCTCGCGCAGGGCCGGTTCGAAGGCGATCTCGCCGTTCATTGAGCGCGCGGTGATCGCCGCGACGCGATCCTTGACGCCGATCTCGTCGGCCAGTTCGTCGATGCACTCCTGGTCGATCATCGTCGAATCCATGTCGGCGATGAGGATCTTCTTGCGCCTGCCATCGGCCGGCTGGACGATCACGTCGACCGGTTCCGGGGCGAGCGCGACGCGCAGGGCGGCGGCCGCTTCAGCGGCGTTCGCCGTTTCCGGCAGGACGAGATCGCAGGCGACGTCCTCCGCCAGCCAGCGAACAGCGCTTGCACCGACCGACCGTGAGGCCATATTCGCAAGCGTGGCCGAGACAGCGCGGCCTTCGGGATGGGACACAAGCGTGGCGATCAGCGGCATCGAGACTTCCGGACAGGCGGGCGAGGGCCGCGTGAAGAACGCGATCCTGATAGCCGGGCCGACCGCCAGCGGCAAGTCGGCGCTTGCGCTGGACCTCGCCGAGCCCCACGGCAGCATTATCGTCAACACCGATTCCATGCAGGGCTATTCGGTGCTCGACGTGCTGACGGCACGGCCAAGCCCCGCGGACCTCGCCCGTGCGCCGCATTTTCTCTACGGCCATGTCCATCCGTCGGTCGCCTATTCCACAGGCGCCTGGCTGCGCGACGTGACGAAGCTGATCGACGATGGCGTGCTCGCCGAACGGCCGGACGGCACGTTCGTCGAACGGCCAGTGATTTTTGTCGGCGGCACCGGGCTCTATTTTCGCGCGCTTGCCGAAGGGATTTCGGATATGCCCGAGATTCCGCCGGCGATCCGCGACCGCTGGCGCTACGAACTCAAGGAACAGGGCGCCGAGAGGCTGCACCGCATCCTGATGCGCGAGGATTCGGCGGTCGGCATGCAGCTCAGGCCGACCGACGGCCAGCGCATCGTGCGCGCGCTGGAGGTGCTCGACGCCTCGGGCCGTTCCATAGCCGAATGGCAGGCGGCGCGGGGCCGGCCGCTGATCGACCGCGACAGCGCGCGGTTCCTGGTCATCGAACCGGATCGCGCGGAGCTGGTCGGGCGGATCGAGACGCGGTTCGACCGCATGCTGGACATCGGCGCCCTGGACGAGGTCAGAGAGCTATTGGCGCTCAACCTCGATCCGGATCTGCCGGCGATGAAGGCAATCGGCGTGCGCGAGCTGCAGGCGGCGATGGCTGGGCAATCAAGCTTCCCCGAAGCGATCGAGCGCGCCAAGATTGCGACGCGGCAATATGCCAAGCGCCAGGCGACCTGGTTCCGCCATCAACTGGGTCCGGAATGGCGGCGATTGCATGCGGCCGACGCTGCGATGGCCGCGATCTGATGCCCCGCCGCTAATGCAATCACGAAAGTAAAACAAAAACCGGACATTCTCGCTCAGGTTGTCCGGATTAACCCTCCGTAAGGCCCTGCATGGCATAAGGTCCTTTGGGTAGTTCCACGGGGAGCAGATGCGTTTCCACAAGGCGGAATCCGCATTTTTCGTCTTTATTTTCGTGATCCTGGCGGCCGGCCTGGTGACGCTGCATGCCTATGGTTTGCTGCAGGCCATCGCGACCGATCTGGACTCGGCTTCCCGCGTTGAAAAGATCGTCTACCTCAACAAATTGCTGTTCGCGACCGGGGTGCTCCTGGCGACCGCGCTGTTCTTCGGCGTGTTCTTCATCTACCCGCTGATCCGCAGGCAGGCGACGGAAGAGGGCAAGCTGCGCGCCATGACGGTCTCGCTCAGCGCGCGTTCGGAAACGCTGGAGCACGCGGCCCTGACCGACGGGCTGACCGGCATGCAGAACCGGCGCTATTTCGATGACGCGCTGAAAGAATATCTCGAGGAGTTCCGTCGCATCGAGAAGCCGGTCGGGCTGATGATCCTCGATCTCGACCATTTCAAGCAGGTCAACGACACGCATGGCCACGATGTCGGCGACGAGGTGCTGAAGGCGGTCGCCGGCTGCCTGAAGGGCATGACACGCTATCACGACGTGGTGGCGCGGCTCGGCGGCGAGGAGTTCGCCGTGGTGACGCCGAACATGGACGCCGAACTGCTGGCCAAATTCGCCGAGCGCATTCGCAAGGCGATCGCCAACATGTCGGTGCTGTCCGGCAATGTCCGCCTCAAAATCACCACCAGCGTCGGCCTCGCCGTCTGGGACCGCAAGGAAACGGCCGAGGACTTTTATCGCCGCGCCGACCGCCAGCTCTATGAGGCGAAGAGGCAAGGCCGCAACCGCGTCTGCGCCTAAAATCCCGGAGCGAATTCATGAGGCCGGCCCTCTGACTCGGCCTTCTCGACTTCCGGTGCTCACGGACTCATGTCCGCTCCGGGTTCTCGAAAGCCGCGCCATTCAATCCGGCCTGATGAATTCTCTCTCGGGATTTCTCCGAACTTCCGAAGAAGAAGAGATCAATCGTTCTGCGGGCGCATGCCGAAGGTTGCGGGCTTGAGGCCGTAGCGGGTGTCGAAGTCCTCGTCCGGCTGCATGCGCGGGGCGGCGGGCTTGCGGTAGTCCGGGTCGCCGGCCTGGCGAGCGGTGTCGACGACTTCGGCGAAGGCCATCTGCTGCTGCGGCTTCGGCACGTTGCGCAGCCGTTCGACGATCGCGGCGAGATCGACGTCTTCGCCGGTTTCGGAGGGCACCGCCTGCTCGCGCGTGCCGGTGCCGGGGATGAGTTCCTGCGCCAGTTTCTCGAACTTCAGCCGCATCGTCGTCGCCACGCCTTCGCCGAAGGCGATGGCTTCCCGCTGGCCCATCGAGGACAGGAAGGCCAGCGTCGAGGCGGACGAATCGGCGATCGCCGAACGGATGATCGCCTGGTCCTGCTCGTTGGCCAGCCGCATGGCGAAAAAGGTCGAGCACTGCGACAGGATGGTCGGGTCGAGCTCGCCCGGACGCTGGGTGACGACGCCGAGATAGCAGCCGTATTTGCGGCCCTCCTTGGCGATGCGCGACAGCGCGTGCCTTGTCGGCGCGAAACCGAGGCGGGGATCGGCCGGCATATAGCGATGCGCTTCCTCGCACAGCAGCAGCAGCCGCAGCCGCCCCTCGCTCCACAGAGCGAGGTCGAACGCCAGGCGCGCCAGCACCGAGCAGACGGAATTGACCACCTCGGACGGCATGCCGGCCATCTCGAAGCAGGTCACCGGACGGCCGTGGTTCGGCACGCGGAAGATGTTGCCGATCGTCTCGTGGATGGTGTCCTCGATCAGGCGCGAGTTGAACATGAAGCGATAGCGGGGATCGGACGCCGCCGATTCGATGCGCGTCTTGAGCGATTTCAGCGTCGGGCGGTCGTTCTTGCTTTCGAGCATGCCCATGCGCTCGTCGATCTGCTTGATGAGATCGGCGATGCGGTAGGGTACCGGCGTATCGGCGGTCAGCGCGTCGCTGCCGCGCCGCAGATAGGTTCCGGAGCCCGGGTTGCGATAGAGGTTCTTGGCGGCGGGGATGAGATCGCGCAGCACATCGACTTCCTCGGGCTCCGTCTCGCGCCCGCGAAACAGCACCTCGGCGAACTCTTCCAGCCTGAACATCCAGAAGGGCAGGTCCAGCGTCTTGGAATCGACCCTGACGCAATATTCGGGCAGCGAGGCAGCGAACTCATTGTGCGGGTCGAGGATGAGGATGCGAAGGTCCGGCCGGGCCTCGATCGACTTGCGCAACAGCAGCGACACGGCGGTGGACTTGCCGACGCCGGTGGTGCCGACGATGGCGAAGTGACGCGCCAGGACATCGTCGATGGCGATGTTGGCGTCGATCGCCTCGTCCTGAGACAGCGTGCCGATGGTGATCGAATGTCGGCCGGCGAGATCGTAGACCGCCTGCAGGTCGCGGCTGCGGATGCGGTGCGCAATGGCGCCGATATGCGGATAGGTGGTGATGCCGCGGTCGAAGACGGGCTTGGCGCCGGGCTCGGCGCCGTCGCGCACCTCGCCGATCAACTCGATGCTGACCTCGATCGGGTTCTGCCCCTCATTGCTCCAGGCGCGGTCGGACTTGCCGATCGCGTAAACGAGGCCGACCGTTCGCGTCGAGCCGAGGTTGATCGAGATCATCTTGCCGACGGTCCACAGGCCGGTGATCGCGCCTTCGATATCGTCGGCATAGGCGCCAATGGTGGCGCGCGCGCCATCGCATTGCACGACATTGCCGAGAATGCGCTTGTCGCTCTGCTCCCTGTTGCGACGCTCCTGCGAGGTCGCTTCTCCAACGGAGACTTCGCGTTCGACAAACATAGATGGCATGATCCCCATTCCCTCGGGATGCAACCTACACAGATGAGGTTAAGCCGGGGTGAGGTCGGATGGTGTAGGCGCCGTTAAGCCGACCGCGAAAATTCGATCGAACGCCGTCTTTCATTCCATGTCGAGTTCGCTATATTGAACGAATGAATGATATAGCGAACGACATTTCATCCAGCCTCGGCAGCCGGATACGCTCGGAACGGACCTTGCGGGGCTGGTCGCTGGCGGAGCTCGCGCAACGTTCCGATGTGTCGAAGGCGATGCTCAGCACCATAGAGCAGGGCAAGACCAGCCCGACCGCGGCGCTGCTGGTGCGCATCGCCGCGGCCTTCGGCATGACGCTGTCGACGCTCATTGCCAGGGCGGAACTCAAGGGCGGCGGCCTGCTGCGCGAAGGCGAGCAGCCGGTGTGGCGCGATCCGGACACCGGCTATCTCAGGCGGCATCTCTCGCCGGCTTCCGACATGCCGCTCGAACTGATCAAGGTACGCTTGCCAGCGGGGCAGAGCGTCAGCTTTCCGGCGGCGTCCTACGCCTTCATCAAGCAGCAGATCTGGCTGATCGGCGGGAGGCTCGATTTCACGGAAGGCGACGTCGTGCACAGTCTGCGGCCCGGCGACTGCCTGGCGCTCGGCGCGCCGTCCGACTGCACCTTCCATGCGCCGGGACCGGACGCCGCCGACTATCTCGTCGCGCTGGTCAGAGGCTGACGGCATGGCTCGACGTCCCCGACGCTCGCACAATGGCGGGCCGCCGCTCGACGACTATGACGGCCCGCCCTGGGGCAAGGGCGACGCCTACATTTTCCTTGCCTGGCAGGCGGCCCACGCCAAAGCCTGGAAGGCGCCCAGCCGCGACGTCATGCTGATGCGGCTGGAGCGAGCCGAGCGGCTCGGCCTGACCTATGAGGAATACACGCTCGAAATCCTCGAGCGCGGCCGGCATCTCGGCGAAGACGACACCGAGCGGATCGCCGAAATCCGCCGCGCAAGGAAGCGAAGGCGGTTCAGCCATCTGGCGTGACACAGCTCTTCGCCGCGTCGCAGACATTCATTCCAAGGGACACTCCGCCAACATGACTTCCACAGAAATCAACATCCTGCGCCAGGACGCCGAGACGGAAAAACTGCTGGCCGCGCTTCTGGTCGAGACGGTGGCTGCCGGCGGGTCGGTGAGCTTCATGCACCCGCTGGCGCAGGATGCAGCGGAGGCCTTCTGGCGGAAGTCGCTTGCCGCCGCCGCGCTGGGCGAACGGGTGGTGCTGGGCGCATGGGATGGCGATGTCCTTGCCGGCACCGTCACCTTGCTGCTCGACTTTCCTCCCAACCAGCCGCACCGGGCCGAGATCGCCAAGCTGATGACCCGCGTCGATCGTCGCGGCCAAGGCGTGGCGACCCGACTGATGCGGGCCGCGGAAGACATCGCCGTGGAGCGCGGCCGCACCTTGCTGGTTCTGGACACGGCAAGCGAGGAGGGTGCCTCCGGCCTCTACGAGAGGCTCGGCTTCACGCTGACCGGCGAAATCCCCGACTTCGCGCTGAAGCCGCATGGCGGATTGACCGGCACGCTAATCTACTGGAAACGGACCGGCGCAAGCCTACAGAGCGCCGATTCCGGCAAGGCGTGACAGCAGCCACAGACGAAAATCCTGCTCGGCCTGGGTCAGCCCCGCTGCCGAAGCGCGGGTCAGGAAATGGCCCGAGCTGCTGGAGAGCTCGAAGCCGGAAAGCGCCACAAGCGCCTTTCCGGCAAGCGCGGTATCGATCAGCGGCCTGGAGCCCAGCAGGGCGCCGGCGCCGGCCTTGGCCGCCTCCATGGCGGCAACGAAACTGTCGAAGCGGTGCGAACGCCCGGTATGTCCCGGCACGCCAGCAGCGCTAAACCATTCGGCCCACATCTCGCGCGCGCCGGCGACCAGAAGCAAGGGCAGGGACGTCCAGTCCGCATTGCCGGCCAGGGCCGGAGAGGCGACCGGCACCAGCCGCTCGACGGTCAGCCTGTCGGCCTCGCGCCCGGGGAAGTTCCCGTTGCCGAAGCGGATGTCGAGCGTCGAGCCCGGCTGGTCGTAGTCGGCGGGACGATGAATGGTCACCACGTCGAGCTGGATCCGCGGCAGGGCTCTCGCCAGGTCGGGGAGCGCAGGCACGAGCACCAGCAAGGCAAAGGAGATCGGCACCCGCACCGTGACGGTCTGGACGGCGCGCGGCTCGAACAATTCCGTGGTGCTGTTGCCGATGGTGGCGAAGGCCGACTGGATGTGGGGAAGATAGGCGGCGCCCTCCGGCGACAGCGCCACACCGCGGGCAAGACGCACGAACAGCCTGGTTTTCAGCCGTTGCTCGAGGGAGCGAATGTGCTGGCTGACAGCCGCCTGCGTCAGGCCGAGTTCGGCCGCCGCGGCGGTGAAGTTCGAAAGCCGCGCCGCCGCCTCGAAGCTGCGCAACCAGTCGAGCGGAGGCAAGGCGCCGGCAATTCTTCCAGCCATTAGAATTCTATAGCCATAGTCTGCAAAATCATAATTTGAGTTATGACTACGAAGTCAGCATCATGCAACCCGAAACCCTGCGGATGCCGTGGGAAAGATGGAGCTGCTGGACATGCTGACCAAGGCGCTGATCGGCGACGACGGACGAACGGTCGAACTGAGCTGGGACAACGGGATGCGCACCCGCTTTCACGCCATGTGGCTGCGCGACAATGCATTGGACGACAAGACGCGCAGCGCCGGCAACGGTCAGCGCCTGATCACCATTCTCGACATTCCGGCCGGGACGCGGATCGCGGCGGCTTCGGTCAAGGGCGGCGCACTGGAGATCAGCTTCGTCCCCGAGCAAAAGACCGTCAGTTTCCCGGCAGGCTGGTTGTACGCGCATGCCTATGACCGTGTCGAACTGCGCAAGGGAGGCTGGACGGCCGACGTGGTTCAATGCTGGACAAGGGCGACGATGCAGAATTCGGTGCCGCGCGCGGCATATGCGGCCGCCAGCCACGATCGCAGCGTGCTCAGGGAATGGCTTTCGGCAGTGAGGACTTACGGCTTTGCGGTGATGGATGGCCTGCCGGCGGAGTCGGGGGCGCTGTGCAAGGTGTCCGACCTGTTCGGTTACATCAGGGAGACCAATTACGGGCGCTGGTTCGAGGTGCGCGCCGAGGTCAATCCGAACAATCTCGCCTACACCAATCTCGGCCTGCAGGCGCATACCGACAATCCCTACCGCGATCCGGTGCCGACGCTGCAGATCCTGGCCTGCATCGAGAACACCGTCGAGGGCGGCGAATCTACCGTAGTCGACGGTTTCGCGGTGGCGGCCGCGCTGCAGGCCGAAGATCCGCACGGGTTCCGCCTGCTGAGCTCCTATCCGGCACGCTTCGAATATGCCGGCTCGTCGGGCGTGCGTCTGCAAGCCAAGCGCCCGATGATCGAGCTCGGCCCGGATGGCGAACTGCTCTGCATCCGCTTCAACAACCGCTCGCTGGCGCCGACGGTCGACGTGCCGTTCGCCGAGATGGACAAATACTACGCGGCCTATCGCCGGTTCGCCGAGCTGATCGAGGATCCCGGCTTCGAGGTGACCTTCAAGCTGGAGGCTGGGCAGGCCTTCATTGTCGACAACACCCGCGTCATGCATGCGCGCAAGGCGTTTTCCGGCTCGGGCAAGCGCTGGCTGCAGGGCTGCTACGCCGACAAGGACGGGCTGTTGTCGACGCTGGCGGCGATCGAGCACGATTTCAGGGAGGCGGCGGAATGAACGGGCAGGCGCTGAACAGCGGCAACATCGTCGAATTCATCGCCGACATTTTTGAGCGACGCGGTGCCGAATCCTATCTCGGCGAGCCCGTCACCATGTCGGAGCACATGCTGCAGGGCGCGTGGCTGGCCGAGCAGGACGGCGCGCCGGACGAACTGGTGGCGGCGGCATTGCTGCACGACATCGGCCACTACACCAGCGAGTTCGGCACCTATTCGCCCGACGATGTCGAGGACAAGCATCACGACGAGGCGGGCGGCGAGGTGCTGGCGCCGTTCTTCCCGCCGGTCATCGTCGAATGCGTGCGGCTGCATGTCTCGGCCAAGCGCTATCTGTGCGCCACCGACCCGACCTATTTCGGCAAGCTCTCGCCGGCCTCTGTCCACACGCTGTCGCTCCAGGGCGGGCCGATGAGCGCCGAGGAGGTGGCCGAGTTCCGCAGGAACCCGTTCCATGAGGAGGCGGTGCGCGTCCGCATCTGGGACGAGGGCGGCAAGGTCGCCAACATGAAGACGCGCGCCTTTCGCGACTACGCGCCGCTGCTGGAGCGGGTGGTGAGGAAGTTCGCGGCGGAAAAGGCCGCGTGATGCTCGGCGATAGAGGCCATTAAATCGCGATGCATTTCAGAGCTGAGAGTCCTTGCCGACAATAGTGGTTACCTGAAAGACTAGAGATGCTTCCGTGCAACACTCTGGCCGGCGATTGCAAGTCTTGAAAGAACGCCTCTTGCGTCAAATCTGCCGCGAGCCTAGAGAAGCCGCCCATTCCTAATCCGTCTTCCGAAGGAGACCTGTCAATGTCCCGGCAATCCAGATCGACACATTCCGTGCCGACGCTGGAATTGCGTGCGGCTGACAGGGGTCCAATTAGGAAGAACGGCCATGGCCAAGTCCATGATCCAGCTCAGGCAGGACGCCGAGCGCCAACGCATTGAAGCATATCAGGTAACGCTGCGGCGGGTTTCCGCCGTGCCGCGTCCCGCTCCGGATTTCGAGCGGGCGCTCGATGAAGCATGCCGGGGCTTTGCCCGCAGGGCCATCCGCGACGGCGCCTTGTGGCGCCCAAAGCTGAAGACGCGCGACCCTGCGCGGCTGCGGCTGGCGGCTGCCCGTTTTCTTTATGCGCGCTATCCGGTTTCGGCGGCGCTCGAGGCGATCTGGCTCGATAGCTCGGGGCTGAACGCCGACGAGGTCGCGCTTCGCAAGGCCTGGTACGTCGCGGCCGCGCGTGGCGACTCGCTCTACAAGGCGGGCGCCAATGCCTGGCTGTCGCGCAAGGAAGTGCATTGCTTCGTGAACGTCGTCGGCGATTTCACCTTCGAGGAGGCGTTCTGGCTGGCGATCGCCCGGTCCTGCACGGACGATCCCGGCCTGGCGGCCCGGCTCGCCCGGACGAAGATCGCGCGCACGCCACGCGGCGAGATTGCCTTCTGGCGCGAGGTGGCGCGGTTCTTCTGCGGACATCCCGCCTCGCGGGAGGAGATCGACGACCTGTGCGACTATCTTGGCGCCATGCATCGGCGCGATCGAGCCTACAGCCTGAAGGGGCGCACGCTTGTCTCGCTGCGCAGGCAGATGGTGGAATGGCACCGCGACATCGCCGCGATCGAGCGCATCGAGGCGATGCGCCGCCGCGCCGCCGGGAAAGGGCAGCAGGCGCAAGGCCCTGCGTGGGACGGCTCGCGGCTCGAGGACTGGGACTGGGAGCCGTCGGCCAAGGAGGCGAAGGCGCATGGCGAGCGGTTCTTCGTTCGCCAGCTGAAGACGGCCGAGGATCTGGTTGCCGAAAGCCGCGCGATGCATCACTGCGTCTCGCTGTATGCCGCCAAGTGCATCGCCGGCAACGCCTCGATCTGGGTGCTGCGGCGCAAGGCGCTCGGCAAGATCGAGCGCTTGCTGACGATCGAGCTCGACCCGCAAAACCGGGCCGTGCAGGTGCGCGGCTTCGGCAACCGCCTCGCAACGCTGGAGGAGCGCAAGATCGTCGAGCGTTGGGCCAAGGCGAGGGGCGTGGTGCTCCGGGCCTGAAATAAAAGCCCGCGCGGCCGAGAGGCCGCGCGGGCTACGCGTTGTTGTTCGCACAAGCGGCAGAGCGGCCTATCCCTTGTGGTGAACCTTCTGCAGCCCGTAGACCGGTGTCGCGATGCCTTCCTGCCGCGCCTTCAACTGCAGTGACAGGAACTGCGAATAGTGGCGTGACTGATGCAGGTTGCCGCCATGGAACCAGAGCGCCTCCTGTTGCGTCGGCTTCCACATGTTGCGCAGCTCGCCTTCCCAGGGACCGGGATCCTTGGTTGTGTTGGAGCCGAGACCCCAGCATTTGCCGACCTTGTCGGCCACCTCGCGGGAGATCAGGTCGGCCGCCCAGCCATTCATCGAGCCGTAGCCGGTGGCGTAGACGATCAAGTCCGCCGGCAATTCCGAGCCGTCGGAGAAGAGCAGCGAATGCTCCCTGATTTCCTTCACCTCGACGCCGCTCTTCAACTTGATCGAGCCGTCGATGATGAGGTCGGACGCGCCGACGTCGATATAGTAACCGGAGCCGCGCCTGAGATATTTCATGAACAGGCCGGACTCGTCGTCGCCCCAGTCCAGCATGAAGCCGGCCTCTTCCAGGCCCTTGTAGAACGCGGCATCGCGCTTCTTCATCTCGGCGTAGGCGGGAATCTGGAATTCGTGCAGGATCTTGTAGGGCAAAGAGGCAAAGATGAGATCCGCCTTGGCCGTCGTCAGTCCGCTTTGGACGGCCTTTTCCGAGTAGAGCGAACCCAGCCCGATTTCCATCAGCGTGTCGGATCTGGAGATGTGGGTGGTCGAGCGCTGCACCATGGTCACGTCGGCGCCGGCCTCCCAGAGTGCGGCGGCGATATCGTGGGCGGAATTGTTCGAACCGATGACGACTGCCTTCTTGCCGGCATAGGCGTCGGGGCCGGGATGCTTCGAGGAATGGTGCTGATCACCCTTGAAGCTGTCCATGCCCTTGAAGCTTGGCATGTTGGCCTTGCTGGACATGCCGGTCGCCAGCACCAGCTGCTTCGGCTTCAGCGCGATGTCCTTGCCGTCACGGTGGACGACGACGGTCCATTCCTTCGTCTTGTCGTCATAGGCGGCGCTCCTGGCCTCGGTCGAGGACCAGTAATTCAGCTCCATGACCTTGGTGTACATTTCCAGCCAGTCGCCGATCTTGTCCTTGGGCGAGAAGACCGGCCAGTTCCTGGGGAAGTCGATGTAGGGCAGATGGTCGTACCAGACCGGATCGTGCAGGCAGAGCGACTTGTAGCGCTTGCGCCAGCTGTCGCCGGCACGTTCGTTCTTCTCGACGATGATGGTGGGCACGCCGAGCTGGCGCAGCCGGGCGGCCAGCGCGATGCCGCCCTGGCCGCCGCCGATGATGAGCGTATGCGGCTGCGTCTTGAAACCGAGTTCGGCCGCTTCCTTCTCGCGCTCCTCCTTCCAGGTCGGCCGGTTCTTGCCATGGCCGTGCCTGGCGCCCAGCGGCCGGGCGAAGCCGGCCGGCTCTTCATGGCCCTTCAGCTCCGCCATGGTGGTAAGCAATGTCCAGATCTTGCCGTCCTTCAGCCTGATGTGGCCAAAGCCGCGCGCCACCGCCGTCTCGAAGCGGATCCAACCTTCCAGCACCCCGCCGTTCTCGCTGGCATCCTCGCCGTCGGCGATCGCCCAGTTCGAAGGCTTCGTCTTCGCCAACTGGCTCACAAGCATGTCGCGCACCTGGTCGCGGCCTTCCATGGTCTTGATGTTCCAGGTGAAGGCGACGAGATCGCGCCAGTAGCAGTCGTCCTGAAAGCAGGCGACGGCCTTGTCGATATCGCCGGCGGCAAGTGCCGCGCCGAACTGGTCGAGCAGGTCGGAAAGCTTCTTGTTCGGGGTCTTGTCGAGCATCAGTTCCTCCGGTCTTGGGATCGCTTCTTGATCGAGCGCTGGAGCCGGATCGCCCCGTCCGGCATGCGCAAGTATTTCGGCAAAACTGATCTCGCGTCATGCCCTCCAATAGTTTGGCGTGTTTTCAATGGTTTGTCCGGAGGTGGAGCGACGCTCCATTGGTCGCGCAATCGTGATCGGCTTTTGCCGCATTGCGGCCATGGCGTCTCAAGACAAGAGCAACGGGGGCGAATGGCGATGCAAGGAGCCAGGAGAGCGTCATGCAATTGTCCTCCATCCATCCATTCGCCCGGCGCGGGCTGGCAGCTTCCGTAGCCGTCACCTTGGCTTTGGGCGTGACTTTGGCCGGTCCATTGGCGGTTCCGTCCTATCAGGCGGCGCATGCGGCCGTGGTTTCCGTGACCGTCCGCGAGCGGCTCGCGACTTACGGCGGATGGCGGACTTCCAGCCGGTTCGGCGAGGTGTGGGTTCCCTCCGTCCGGCCTGAATGGCGGCCCTATACGGAAGGCAGATGGGTCTGGACCGACGAGGGCTGGTACTGGGAGTCGGCTGAGCCGTTCGGCGGCATCGTCTTCCACTACGGGCGCTGGGCGTACGATCCCGAATTCGGCTGGGTCTGGATCGCCGGCTACGAATGGGCGCCGGCCTGGGTGGTGTGGCGCCAGGGCGGCGACAACATCGGCTGGGCTCCGGCGCCGCCGCGTATTGCCGATGTCGCGTTCGACGAGGGCTGGTGGTGCTTCGCACCGGTGGCGGCGATCGGCGTGGCCGATGTCGTCAGCGTCGTGCGGCCAGTGCGTGAAAACGTGACCATCATCCGCAACACGACGATCATCAACCAGACTGTGATCGTCAACAACGCGCCGCGCGTACGGCTTGGCAACCAGGTCGTCGCGATCGATGCCGGGCCGCGCCTGCCTGAGCTTCCCAGGGCGGTCGTGACGTCGATCAAAGCGGCGAAGATCGTCCCGCCGCGCAAGGGCGACTTCTCCGAAGCCCGGCTCGATCCGTCGAAGGGCGAGGCGGTGAAGATGCTGGCCGGCAACGCTTCCCTGCCGGCGCAAGGTGCTGCGCCGGTTATCGCAGGCACGCCCGAGGCCGCCGGCCACGGGCCGAAGAAGCCCGCGGGCGTCAGGACGATCCGGCCCGCAGCGGCGATCGCCGAAGGGGAACCGAACACGGCCGACCGAAAGCACAAGAGGGTGATCGCCGGCGCCGGGCAGGTGGAGATCGGCGAGACATCCGACGGCAAACATGCGCCGCGCAGGAGGCTCAACCATCAGCAGATGCTGGCGATGCGCACACCGCATCATGGGCCGGCGAAGGCCGAGCCGCATCGCCCTTCCTTGGTGCAGGCGAGGAAGGGAGCCAAATGCGATCCGCTTGTCGCGCACTGCAAGCCGCCGCGCTGAAGCCATTTGGGACGGCACGCGAACGGTGGCGAGGCGGGAGCATTTTCCCGGTTGACAGGCCGGCTTTCCCGCCTCTACTGTCCGCCACCATGAAAACGGCACTCATTCTCGTAGGCAGGCGCGTGGGCAAGGCGGTGTAACCGCCGGGCGAAAACCTCCCATGCGCATCACACAGGCTCCCTCGGGGGCCTTTTTTATTGCCCGAAACACGACTAAACGACCAGCAACGCCCAAATGGCGACAGTACGGGACCAGACCGATGAGCAACGAGCGGAACGAGCGGCGCGAAATGACGGGCGCCGAAATGGTGGTGCAGGCGCTGAAGGACAATGGCGTCAAGCATGTCTTCGGTTACCCGGGCGGCGCGGTTCTCCCGATCTACGATGAAATTTTCCAACAGGACGAGGTCGAGCACATTCTGGTCAGGCACGAGCAGGGCGCCGGCCATGCGGCGGAAGGCTACGCGCGCTCGACCGGCAAGGCCGGCGTCCTGCTGGTGACGTCCGGCCCCGGCGCCACCAACGCGGTGACGCCGCTGCAGGACGCGCTGATGGATTCCATTCCGCTGGTCTGTCTGACCGGCCAGGTGCCGACCTCGCTGATCGGTTCCGACGCTTTCCAGGAATGCGACACGGTCGGCATCACGCGCCCCTGCACCAAGCACAACTGGCTGGTGAAGGACGTCAACGAGCTCGCGGCCACGATCCATGAGGCCTTCCATGTCGCGACCACCGGGCGCCCCGGCCCGGTGGTGGTCGACATTCCGAAGGACGTGCAGTTCGCCAAGGGCACCTATGTGCCGCCGCAGACAGCGCCGCGCACCAGCTACCAGCCGAAGGTCCAGGGCGACCTGGAGAAGGTCAAGGCAGCGGTCGAGCTGATGGCCAGCGCAAAGAAGCCGATCATCTATTCGGGAGGCGGCGTCATCAATTCCGGTCCGGAGGCGAGCCATCTGCTGCGCGAACTGGTCGATCTCACCGGCTTCCCGATCACCTCGACGCTGATGGGGCTCGGCGCCTATCCGGCTTCCGGCAAGAACTGGGTGGGCATGCTCGGCATGCACGGCACCTACGAGGCCAACATGGCCATGCACGATTGCGACGTGATGATCTGCATCGGCGCGCGCTTCGACGACCGCATCACCGGGCGGCTCAACGCGTTCTCGCCGAACTCGAAGAAGATCCACATCGACATCGATCCGTCGTCGATCAACAAGAACGTTCATACCGACGTGCCGATCCTCGGCGATGTCGGCCGGGTGCTGGAGGATCTGGTGCGGCTGTGGCGGGCGACCGCCAAGGCCGACAAGAAGGCGCTCTACCCGTGGTGGGAGCAGATCGCCAAATGGCGGGCGCGCGACTCGCTGGCCTACAAGCCGAACGCCGACGTGATCATGCCGCAATACGCCATCCAGCGGCTCTATGCGCTGACCAAGGACATGGACACCTACATCACCACCGAGGTCGGCCAGCACCAGATGTGGGCGGCGCAGCACTATCATTTCGAGAAGCCGAACCGCTGGATGACGTCGGGCGGGCTGGGCACGATGGGCTACGGCCTGCCGGCAGCGCTCGGCGTGCAGATCGCGCATCCCAATGCGCTGGTCATCGACATCGCCGGCGATGCCTCGGTGCAGATGACGATGCAGGAGATGAGCACGGCGGTGCAGTACGAAGCGCCGATCAAGATCTTCATCCTCAACAACCAGTATATGGGCATGGTCAGGCAGTGGCAGCAGCTGTTGCACGGCAACCGGCTGTCGCATTCCTACACCGAGGCAATGCCGGACTTCGTCAAGCTGGCCGAGGCCTATGGCGGCCACGGCATACGCTGCGACAAGCCGGACGAACTCGACGACGCGATCAAGGAAATGATCGCGGTGAAGAAGCCGGTGCTGTTCGACTGCCGCGTGGCGACTTTGGCCAACTGCTTCCCGATGATCCCCTCGGGCAAGGCGCATAACGAGATGCTGCTCCCCGACGAGGCGACCGACGAGGCGGTGGCCAATGCCATCGACGCCAAAGGCAGGGAACTGGTGTAGGCGACGAGCCAAGGCAGGGCTGGTCTAAGGAAGCCGTGCGCAAACAGAGAATTAGATCCAAGAGTTGAAATCGAGATTCACCCCATGAACGCACAGCTCCAACCGACCGGCTCCGCCTATTTCATCGCCAAGGAAACGGAAAAGCCGGAGAACCACACGCTCTCCGTGCTGGTCGACAACGAGCCGGGCGTGCTTGCCCGGGTCATCGGCCTTTTCTCCGGCCGCGGCTACAACATTGAGAGCCTGACCGTCTCGGAGACCGAGCACGAGAAGCATCTGTCGCGCATCACCATCGTGACGCGCGGCACGCCGCATGTGCTGGAGCAGATCAAGCACCAGCTCGAGCGCATCGTGCCGGTGCACCGTGTGGTCGACCTCACCGTGCGCTCGCACGAGCTTGGCCAGGAGCGGCCGCTGGAGCGCGAGCTGGCGCTGGTCAAGGTCGCCGGCACCGGCGACAGCCGCGTCGAGGCGTTGCGTCTTGCCGATGCCTTCCGAGCCAGCGTCATCGACGCCAACACAGAGCATTTCATCTTCGAGATCACCGGCAAGGGCTCCAAGCTCGACCAGTTCATCGCCATCATGAAGCCGCTCGGCCTGGTAGAGATCTGCCGCACCGGCGTGGCGGCGATGAACCGCGGCCCGCAGGGCATGTAGTAGGCCGGCGCCGAAGCGCCGGCAGGTCGTCATTTCCGTCCTGACCGTCTGGCCCGGTTGATGCTCCAGGGTGGCCTTTGCGCGCCCGGTATAAAAGGACAATTATACTGACCTATTCGACGCGATGACTTGTGTGGGAGGACGTCATGCCGCTTGAAACGTTCCTTGCGCTCCTGGTCTACGCCTTCGTCACCTCGATCACGCCGGGGCCGAACAACCTCATGCTGCTGGCTTCCGGCGTCAATTTCGGCATCGTCAGGACCGTTCCGCACATGCTCGGCATCAGCATCGGATTTCTGGTGCTGCTGCTTGCCGTCGGCTTCGGGCTGGGCGCAGTGCTGACGGCGTTTCCGGTGCTGCATACGGCGCTGAAGGTCGCCGGCGGCGTCTATCTGCTTTATCTCGCCTGGAAGATCGCCATGTCGCGTTCGCTGAGCAGCAAGGGCGAGATGGAAGCGCGACCGATGCGCTTCATCGATGCGGCGGCGTTCCAGTGGGTCAATCCCAAGGCCTGGGTGATGGCGATTACCGCCATGGCCGTCTATGCCAATGCGGAGCACCCGTTCCTGTCGGTGGTGCTGATCTCGGTCGCCTTCACCATCGTCAACCTGCCGAGCGTCTCGGTGTGGGCGGGCTTCGGCACGGCGCTGCGCGGGTTCCTGTCGGATCCGGTGCGGCTGAAGTGGTTCAACATCGCCATGGGTGCGCTGCTGGCGGCGACGCTGTGGCCGATGCTGCGTTAAGATCTGTCGATATTCAGGTGCGGCCGGCCTGCAAACGGCGCTTTCCTGCGCTTCCGGTGCTCACCTATCCAAAGGTACGCTCCGCTCCGGTTCTCGGAAATCAACGTTTTCGACTCGGCCTGACCTGAATCTCAACAGATCTCAGGTCGCGGTCCCGGCCCATGGGTCGGGTTGCCTCCTTATTGTGCACTGCACATTAAATCTTCGTAATGCCGTGTTTTGGCCCTTTTCCGCCAAAGCCTTGTCCTATCTATTTCGGCGAAATTCGCGGCAAGGCGCCGCGGATCGAGCAAAAATAGACCACCGGATCCGGCGTGTCGCGTGAGAGGGCTTGTTGTCGATGCGCGGAAAAATCGTCTTTGCGGTGATTGCGCTGGCCTGCGTTGCCGGGGCCGGTCTCTACCTTTCGCCGACGGCGCTGGGCAAAGTCCAGCAACTGATTTCGGGCCAGCAGGCCGCCAGCAACGGCACGGAAAAGACGGCCAAGGCACCGGACAATGCAAAGGGCGGCGGCGGTGGCTCGCATTCGGCCTCGATCGTTTCCGCGGCCGCCACCACCGCCGATTTTCCCATCCGCCGCTATGCCATCGGCTTCGTGTCCTCGCCGGAGGTGGTTGCCATCAACGCCCGCGTCTCCAGCCAGATCGTCTCGATCGCGGTCAAGGACGGGCAGATGGTCAAGGCCGGCGATCTTCTCATTTCACTGGATGACCGGGCGCTGAAGGCGCAGCTCGCAAAAGACCAGGCGACGCTGGTCAAGGACCAGGCCATGCTGGTCAGCGCCCAGGCCGACCTGCAGCGCGCCAAGGACCTCGTCGCCAAGCAGGCCGGCACGCAGCAGACCTACGATCAGGCGCTGGCGGCGCAGAAGGCGGCAGCCGCGACCATCGATGCCGACAAGGCCACCATCGACGCCGATACCGTGCAGTTGAGCTACGCGTCGATCTCGGCGCCGATCTCGGGCAGGCTGGGGGCCGTCAATGTCTCGGTCGGCGATCTCGTCACCACCAGCAACGGCAACAGCAGCAGCTCGACCCCGCTGGTGACGATCACGCAGATGGATCCGCTGCAGGTGAATTTCACCCTGCCGGAGAGCAACCTCGCCCTGCTGCACAAGGCGCTGGCCGACCCGCAGCAAGGCGACGTGACGCTGACCAAGGACGGCGATCCGACGCCGATCGGCAAGGGCACGCTCGACTTCGTCGATTCCAGCGTCGACACCGCCTCCGGCACTATCGCCACTCGGGCGAGCGTACCGAACCCGGATCTTTCGCTGTGGCCCGGCCAGTATGTGAACGTCGTGCTCGACGCCGGCACGATGCCGCAAATGACCTCGGTTCCGACCGTCGCGGTGCAGCCCAGCCAGAAGGGGCCGTTCGTCTACGTAGTCAAGCCGGACAATACGGTGGAGATGCGCCCCGTCCAGGTGGCGCTGACCGAAGGCGACAACAGCGCCATCAGCCAGGGCCTCAAGGGTGGGGAGAAGGTGGTCGTCGAGGGCCAGACCAGGTTGAAGGACGGCGCGGCCGTGCATGAGGGCAAGGCGGCCGCCAAGGGCGGCGCTCAGGGCGCACCCAAGGTCGCGCAAGCCGGCAAGGCGGGCGAGGCCAGCCAATGATCTCCGAATTCTGCATTCGCAGGCCCGTCGCCACGCTTCTGATGTCGTTCGCCCTCGTGCTGGGCGGATTGTTCGCCTACAAGTTTCTGCCGGTTGCGGCGCTGCCCAGCGCCGAGTTTCCGGTGGTCAACGTCTCCGCCCAGCTGGCCGGCGCTTCGCCGGAGACCATGGCGACGTCCGTCGCGACGCCGCTGATCAAGCAGTTCGCCACGATCGCCGGCATCGATTCCATCTCGACCACCAATTCGCTCGGCCAGACCTCGATCGCCATCCAGTTCGTGCTCAACCGCGACATCGACGCCGCGGCCGCGGATGTGCAGGCGGCGATCGCGCGCACGCAAAGGTCGCTGCCGCCCGAGATGACGGCGCCGCCGAGCTATCGCAAGGTCAATCCGGCCGACGCTCCGATCCTGTTGATGTCGCTGGTCAGCGACACGGTCCCGCTGACCGATCTCGATGCCTTCGCCGAGAACGTCATCTCGCCCTCGCTGTCGACCATCGACGGCGTGGCGCAGGTTTCGATCTACGGCCAGCAGAAATACGCCGTGCGCATCCAGATCGACCCGACGGCGCTCGCCGCGCGCGGCATCTCGATCGACCAGTTGCAGGCGGCGGTGGCGTCGGCCAACAGCAACACGCCGCTCGGCGTGCTGCAGAACGACAAGCAGCAATTGACCATCACCGCCAATACTCAGCTTAACAACGCGGCGGGTTTCGCGAATCTAATCATCGCCACCAAAGACGGTCACCCGGTACGGCTGGGCGATGTGACCCGCGTCGTCGATTCGGTTCAGACCACGACGACAGCGAGCTGGTATGACGGCACCCGCGCCATCATCATGGCCGTGCAGCGCCAGCCGGACGCCAACACGGTCGACGTCGTCGACAAGGTCAAGGCGATGCTGCCGTCCTTTCAGGACCAGATGCCGGGCGCCGCCTCGATCAAGCTGCTCAACGACCGCTCGACCTCGATCCGCCAGGCCGTCGACGACGTGCAGTTCACGCTGCTTTTGACGATCGCGCTGGTGGTGATGGTGATCTTCGTCTTCCTGCGCCGCGTCACCGCGACGATCATCCCGGCCGTCGCGGTGCCGATCTCGCTGATCGCCACGCTCGGCGCGATGTTCCTGTTCGGCTTTTCCATCGACAACATCTCGCTGATGGGACTGACGCTCGCCGTCGGCCTGGTCGTCGACGACGCCATCGTCATGCTCGAAAACATCTTCCGGCACATGGAGGAAGACGGGCTCTCGGCGTTCGACGCGTCGCTGAAGGGCGCGCGCGAAATCGGATTCACCATCATCTCGATCTCGATCTCGCTGGTGGCGGTGTTCATTCCCGTGCTGTTGATGGGCGGCGTCATCGGCCGCATCTTCAACGAGTTCGCGGTCGTGGTGACCGTCGCCATCCTGGCGTCGATGTTCGTCTCGCTGACGCTGACGCCGATGCTCTGCTCGCGCCTGCTTTCGGTCTCGAAGGCGGAGAGGGAAGCCCATGGAGGCGGCCACCGGCATGACTTCGTCACACGCTGCTACGACTGGCTGCTGAGCTTCTGCCTGCGCCACACCTTCCTGGTGTTCCTGGTCTTCATCGGCACCGCTGCGGCGTCGGTCTGGCTGATCGAGGTCTCGCCGAAGGGCTTCTTCCCGCAAGAGGACATCGGCCAGATATCGGTGACGACGGTCGCCCGCCAGGACATCTCGTTCGACGCCATGGCGAAGCTGCAGGGCCAGGTGGCCAGCGTCTTCTCCCATTCGCCCTATGTCGATCATGTGGCGTGGTCGGCGGGCAGCGGCAACAATGCGCTCAACCAGGGCCAGTTGTTCGTGCAGCTCAAGGACAAGGACAAGCGCCCGGACATCGAAAAGGTGCTCTCGGATCTGCGCAAGCAACTGGCAGGCGTGGCCGGCATCGAGACCTATATGCAGCCGGTGCAGAACCTGAGGCTGGGTTCGCGGTCGTCGGCCAGCGCCTACCAGCTCGTGGTTCAAGGCCTCGATACTGGCCAGACCGATATCTGGGCACAGAAGCTGAATGACGCGATGGCGGCGGACCACAATTTCTTCGCCGATGTCACCAGCGACCTGCAGAACAATGCCCTACAGGCGTCGTTGGTGGTGGACCGCGACAAGGCCGCCCAGCTCGGCATCGATACCGATACGCTGCGCTCGGCCCTCTATGGCGGCTTCGGCACCGATCAGGTCTCGACGATCTTCGGCTCGGCCGACAGCTATGCAGTGATCACCGAGCTCGACCCGAAGATCGAATGGTCGCCCGAGCGCATGCTTGCCATCCAGGTGCGGACGGCGAGCGGCAGCCTGGTGCCGCTTGGCGCCTTCGCCCATGTCGACCGCACAGCCGGCGCGCTCACCGTCAACCAGCTCGGCCAGCTTCCGGCGGTGACGATTTCCTACAATCTGCCGCCGGGCGTGGCGCTGGGCGACAGCGTGACCCGCATCGACCAGCTCAAGGAGCAGGTCGGCATGCCGACAACGATCGGCACCAGCTTTGCCGGCACCGCCAAGACCTTCCAGGATTCGCTCGCCAACCAGGGGCTGCTGATCGGCGGCGCGATCCTGACCATCTATATCGTGCTCGGCATGCTCTACGAGAGCTTCATCCATCCGCTCACCATCCTCACCGGCCTGCCGTCGGCGGTGCTGGGGGCGGTGGTTGCACTGCGTGTTGCCGGCATGGATATTTCGGTGATCGCGGTGATCGGCATCCTGATGCTGATCGGCATCGTCAAGAAGAACGGCATCATGATGGTCGACGTGGCGCTGGAGCTCAGGCGCGAGGGCATGTCGGCGGTGGAGTCCATCCACAAGGCCTGCCTGATGCGTTTCCGGCCGATCATGATGACGACGCTGGCGGCGCTGATGGGCACGTTTCCGATTGCGCTCGGCACCGGCGCCAGCGCCGAACTGCGCCAGCCGCTCGGCGTCGCGGTGGTCGGCGGCCTGCTCGCCTCGCAGGCGCTGACGCTCTTCGTCACGCCGGTGATCTACGTCTATTTCGAGAATTTTTCCGGCTGGCTGCTCGGCTTCTCCTTGAAGAAGGGCCGGCCGGCGCTGCATGCGGTCGAAAGTGCGGAGCAACCGTCGCTGTTCGATCCGGAAGAAGGCCGGGTCATCCAGCTCCAGAAAGCCGCGGCCGAATAGCTCGACCGCCGCTTGCTGGCCCAAGCCGTCATGCTTGCGGCCACATGTCGGCGGTTCTAGTCTGAGCTCATGTCGCATGATCATGACCATGACAACGAGCTCGATCCGTTCGCGGCGCGCGTGCGCGCGCTGGAAACGATCCTGACCCAGAAAGGCCTGATCGATCCGGCCGCGATCGACGTCATCGTCGACACCTACGAGACCAAGATCGGCCCGCGCAACGGGGCCCGGGTGGTGGCCAAGGCCTGGACCGATCCGGCCTATGCCGACTGGCTGAGGCGCGATGCGACGGCGGCGATCGAATCGCTGGGCTATACCGGCAGGCAGGGCGAGCACATGCAGGCCGTCTTCAACAGCGAGGAGACGCACAACCTCGTCGTCTGCACGCTGTGCTCCTGCTATCCGTGGACGGTGCTCGGCCTGCCGCCGGTCTGGTACAAGGCGCCGCCCTATCGCTCGCGGGCGGTGATCGATCCGCGCGGCGTGCTGGCGGAATTCGGCCTGACCCTGCCGGCGGACAAGAAGATCCGCGTCTGGGATTCGACGGCGGAGCTGCGCTATCTGGTGGTGCCGATGCGGCCGGAAGGGCACTGAGGGCTGGAGCGAGGAGCAACTGGCCGAGCTGGTGAGCCGCGATGCGATGATCGGCACCGCACTGGCAAAGGCGCCGGCATGACGGGGGAGCCGGCATGAACGGGCCGCAGGATCTCGGCGGGCAGATGGGCTTTGGGCCGGTCGCGCCCGAAACGGACGAGCCCTATTTCCATGCCGGCTGGGAAAGGCGGGCACTCGGCGTGACGCTCACCGCCGGCGCCATGGGCGCCTGGAACATCGACGAAAGCCGGCATGCGCGGGAATCGCTGCATCCGGCCGATTACTATTCATCGAGCTACTACCAGATCTGGATCAAGGCGCTGGAAGTGCTGCTCAAACGGCATGGCTTCGTCAGCGACCGCGATCTGGCCGAGGGCCGGGCGGTCGATCCGGCAGCTGCTCCCAAGAGAGTGCTGAAGGCGGAAAACGTCCCGGCAGCGCTGGCCAGGGGCGGCCCGTGCAACCGGCCGGTCGCCACGCCGGCGCGGTTCAGGGCCGGCGACCGGGTGCTCATGAAGAATTTCAATCCGACCGGGCACACGCGGCTGCCGCGCTACGCACGCGGCAGGCAAGGCACCGTCGAGGTCGTGCGCGAGGGCTTTGTCTTCCCCGACAGCAATGCGCATGGGAAAGGCGAGAACCCGCAATGGCTCTATACGGTGGTCTTCGACGGCACCGAGGTCTGGGGCGAGGGCGCCGACCCGACGCTGACCGTGTCGATCGACGCCTGGGAGAGCTATCTTGAGCCGGCGTGAAGACCTCCCGGCGGACTTCGACGAGCCGGTCTTCGCCGAGCCGTGGCAGGCCGAGGCCTTCGCCATGACCGTGGCGCTGCACGACAAAGGTCTGTTTTCCTGGAGCGAATGGGCCGATGCGCTGTCCGCCGAAGTGAAGAGGCCGGATGCGGCAGCGGACAGGCATGACTATTACGAGCACTGGCTGGCGGCGCTGGAAAGCCTGCTGTCAGCCAAGGGCGTTGCCGGCAGGAGCGATGTCGATCGACTTGCCGCCGCCTGGGAGCGCGCCGCGCACGCCACACCGCACGGCAAGCCGATCCTGCTCGAGAACGATCCTGGGCTTAGCGCAGGCCGTGGCGGGCCGGGTGTGTAGGCACACTGATTGAAATCGGCATCTGTTCTCTTTACGTTCTCATTGTCGCCTGATAGCCTGCCGAGCCAGTGGTGGGTAACGGCCGCCGCCGCTGACAGTAGTTGTCGGCAGCCGATCTTGTCTTTCGCTTGCGAATCCGGTCTTTCCAGCTGATGGAATTCTCTCCCCAACAGGATGAGGCGTTGAAGGCAGTCGCGCGCTGGCTGAAAGACGGCCGGCCGCAGATCTTCCGGCTATTTGGCTATGCCGGCACCGGCAAGACGACGCTGGCGCGCTATTTCGCCGAGCATGTCGACGGCCAGGTGCAGTTCGCCGCCTTCACCGGCAAGGCGGCGCAGGTGCTGCGCTCCAAGGGCGCGGTCAACGCCCGCACCATCCATTCGCTGATCTACAGGCCGAAGGGCGAGGAATCGGTCTCGGACGAGGTGACCGGCAAGACCTCGATCTCGCCGACCTTCTCGCTCAACCGGCAAAGCCCGATCGCGCGCGCCAAGCTCGTCGTCATCGACGAGTGCTCGATGGTCGACGAGCAGCTCGGCCGGGACCTGATGAGCTTCGGGACGCCGATCCTGGTGCTTGGCGATCCGGCGCAGCTGCCGCCGATCTCGGGCGGCGGCTTCTTCACCGAGCACGAGCCGGACGTGCTGCTCACCGAGATCCATCGCCAGGCGCGCGACAATCCGATCATCCGGCTGGCGCTCGACGTGCGCGAGGGCCGCGAATTCATGCGCGGCGACTACGGCTCGGCGCAGGTCATCGGCAAGGAAGACGTCAACCAGGAGCTGGTGCTGAAGGCGGATCAGGTGCTGGTCGGCACCAACCGCACGCGGCGGCGCTATAACCAGCGGCTGCGCGAACTGAAGGGGTTCAATGCCGATTTCCCGCAGGCCGGCGACAAGCTGGTCTGCCTGCGCAACGACCCCGCCAAGGGCCTGCTCAACGGCTCGCTGTGGAAGGTGATGACCTCGTCGCGCGAGACGGTGAAGCCCGGCATCAACCTGCTGGTCTCGCCGGAAGAGGACGATCCGGACCGCGGCGTCGCCAAGATCAAGCTGCTCAAGGCGGCGTTCGAGGACCCCGACGCCGAGATCCCCTGGCAGCAGAAGAAACGTTTCGACGATTTCGACTATGGCTATGCGCTGACCGTGCACAAGGCGCAGGGCTCGCAATGGAACGACGTCGTGCTGTTCGACGAAAGCTGGGCGTTCAAGGAAACCCGCCAGCGCTGGCTCTATACCGCCATCACACGCGCGGCCGAGCGGCTGACCGTGGTCAGATAGGCCGATCCGGCCTCAGCGACGTTCGACGGGCCTGGCGCCGAGCCAGCGCCAGGCATCCGCCTCGTCTTGCGCTTCGAAATGCCGGAGCTCGAAGGGCAGGGGCGCGGCGAAGAAGCCTTGCGCGTAAGGCACCCAGTCGGGCTTGCCGACCGCGGCGCAGCGGCGGACATGCTCGAGCGCGTGGGCCGTGCCCTGCTTGACGGTTTCATCCGACACATCGGCCCAGTCGACGCCCTCGTGGTCGACCATGCGCACCAGCACGTCGATCTTGGCGTGCAGCGCATAGGCCGCCTCGAGCAGGCCGAACAGGTTTTCCGCATCGGCTGGCGTGACATGGCCGACCACATCGACGGCGAACAGGGTGTCGCGGTCGGTGTCGACGCGCCGGATTGCCGGAACGGACTCGAGGAAGTTCACGGGCACTTTCCTCCTGCTCAATGTTGGGTCGTACCCCTGGAACACCCGAAACCCTCTGTCTGTTCCCGTCAAAGACGCTATAGATGCGCGCAATTCAAACGCGGCGGCGCCCAATCGGGCGCCCAGAGGAGCCCGAGCCGAAGCCATGCCCGCCAAGCTTTCCGTAAACCTCAACGCCATCGCCATGCTGCGCAATCGCCGCGACCTGCCGTGGCCGAGCGTCATAAGGCTCGGGCGTATCGCGCTTGCGGCGGGCGCGCATGGACTGACCGTGCATCCGCGACCCGACGAGCGGCACACGCGGCGCACCGACCTGCCCGAGATCAGGGCGCTGATCGACGACGAGTTCCCGAAGGCGGAATTCAACATCGAAGGCCACCCCACCGAGGAGTTCCTGGCGCTTGTCGAAAAGCATCAGCCCGACCAGGTGACGCTGGTTCCGGACGATCCGAGCCAGGCAACCTCGGACCATGGCTGGAACTTCATCGCCGACGCGGCGTTCCTCACTCCGATCGTCAAGCGACTGAAGAAAGGCGGCTTCCGCGTGTCCCTGTTCTCCGATCCGGATCCGGGCGGCATCAATGCCGCGCGCGACACCGGCGCCGACCGTATCGAGCTCTATACAGGTCCCTACGGTAGCTGCCATTCCGATTCCGCCAAGGCGGCCAAGGAGCTGGAAAGATTGGGAAAAACCGCTGATGCGGCATTTGCCGCCGGGCTGCAGGTCAATGCCGGGCACGACCTCACGGTGGCCAATCTGCCGGCGCTGGCCAGGCGCGTTCCGGCATTGGCGGAAGTGTCGATCGGACACGGGTTGACAGCCGATGCGTTGGAGTATGGCATGGCCGGCACGGTGGGACGGTTTCTCGGAGCTTGCGGTTGGTAGGAAGGCGAGCCCCGCGTTGCCGACATGGAAGCCATAACGTGACGGCACTTGATATTGCATCGCAGCAAGCGTAGAGCACCGCGCGTTTATCGGAGTGTCGTTTATGGCCCTTGCCAACACTGGTAGTGAGGCAGAACCCGTCGACCAATCGAGCCATCCCGAAATCGAGCAGCACAGCACCAAGGTGTTGATGCTTGGCGCGCTCGGGGTGGTCTATGGCGACATCGGCACCAGCCCGATCTACGCCTTCCGCGAAGCTTTGGTGGCGTCGTCCGGCGGCAACGTCGCCGATCGCGGCGACATCCTCGGCGTGCTGTCGCTGATCATCTGGTCGCTGACCATCATCGTCACCATCAAATACATCAACTTCGTGCTGCGCGCCGATAACCGCGGCGAGGGCGGCGTGCTGTCGCTGATGGCGCTGGCGCGCGGCAGTTTCCCGACGCGCTCGGCAATCATCCTCGGAATTGGCATCGTCGGCGCTTCATTGTTTTTCGGCGATGCGGTGATCACGCCGGCGATCTCTGTGCTTTCGGCGGTCGAAGGCATGAATGTCGTCACGCCGACGTTCCAACCCTATGTGGTGCCGCTGACGCTGGTCATCCTGGCGATCCTGTTTTCGGTGCAGCGCTTCGGCACCGGCGGCGTCGCGCTGATCTTCGGCCCAATCACGGCGGTCTGGTTCCTGGCGATCGGCCTGTCCGGCCTCAACCACATCATCGCCGACCCCGAAATCCTCCTGGCGGTCAGCCCGCATTACATCGTCGCCTTCCTGATCAATTCGCCAGATGTGGCCTTCGTCACTATCGGCGCCATCTTCCTCGCCGTCACCGGCGCCGAGGCGCTCTATGCCGACCTCGGCCATTTCGGGCGCAAGCCGATCGTGCTCGCCTGGCTGTCGATCGTGTTTCCCTGCCTGCTGCTCAACTATGTCGGCCAAGGCGCCTTCGTGCTCGCCAATGGCGGCACCGTTGGCCATCCCTTCTTCGAGATGAACCAGGGCTGGACGCTGATCCCGATGGTGGTGCTGGCGACCGCCGCCACCGTGATCGCCAGCCAGGCGGTGATCTCCGGCGCCTTTTCGCTGACCAGGCAGGCGGTGCAGCTCAACATGCTGCCGAGGCTCGAGATCCTGCACACGTCGGAAAAGCAGTCCGGCCAGATCTACATGCCGCGCGTCAATCTGCTGCTGGCGCTGGTGGTGATGCTCTTGGTGGTCGGTTTCGGCGAATCCAGCAAGCTCGCCTCGGCCTACGGCATCTCGGTGACCGGCAACATGCTGGTGACGACGGTGCTGCTCTATGTCGTCATGACGCGCATCTGGAAATGGCAGCTTTGGGTGGCGGTGTCGATGACGGCGCTGTTCGCCTTCATCGACGTCGGCTTCTTCGCCTCCAACATCGTCAAGGTGTTCGAGGGCGGCTGGGCGTCGCTGGCGGTGGCCTTCACGATCATCCTGGCCATGTGGACCTGGGTGCGGGGCAGCCGCTACCTGTTCGACAAGACCCGCCGCAACGAGATCCCGCTCGATTTCCTGGCCGGTAATTTGCTGAAGAAGAAGCCGCAATTGGTGTCCGGCACGGCCGTGTTCCTGACCAGCGATCCCTTGAGCGCGCCGACCGCGCTGATGCACAGCCTGAAACACTACAAGGTGCTGCACGAGCAGAACGTCATCCTGTCGGTGGTGACGGCGCCGCAGCCGGTGGTGCCCGACAGCGACCGCGTCAAGATGGAGACGGTCAACGAGCTGTTCATGCGGGTGACGCTGACCTTCGGCTATATGGAGCAGCCGAACATCCCGCGCGCGCTGGCGATCTGCCGCAAGCAGGGCTGGAAGTTCGACATCATGACGACGTCGTTCTTCCTGTCGCGGCGCTCGCTGAAAGCTTCGCCCAATTCCGGCATGCCGGTGTGGCAGGACAGGCTGTTCATCGGCCTGGCGCGCACGGCAGCCGATGCCACGGAGTATTTCCAGATTCCGACGGGGCGCGTGGTGGAGATCGGCACGCAAGTCGCCATCTGACAGCGGAGCAAAAGGCCGTGCCGCACGGCACGGCCTTCGCACAGAATGCGTCGCTCTAGCCGGCGAACGCGGCCTTGTTGGCTTCGAGGAACTGCTTCAGCGACTTCGGCTTGCGTCCCGACAGCGTCTCGATCGCGTCCGTCACCATGGAGATGCGGCCGGAGCGGGTGTTGGCGTCGAAGGAAACGATGACGCGGGCGAATTCCTCGGGAACGCCGGCCGCCTTCACGCCTTCGGTCAGGGCCTCGTCGGGCAGCTGAATGACTTCCAGCGGTTTGCCGGTGACCTCGCTGACGAGGGCGGCGATCTCTGTCGTCGTATAGGCTTGGGGGCCGGTCAGCGTGTGGATCCGGCTGTCGGTCGAGCCGGAGGCGAGGCCGGCGGCAATCGCGGCGGCCATGTCGTCGCGCGCGCCATGGGCGATGCGCCCTTCGCCCGCCGACGTATACCACTTGCCCGAGGCAATTGCGTGCGGCAGCGCCAGGAACAGGTTCTCCTGGTACCAGCCGTTGCGGAAGATCGTGTAGGCGATCCCGCTCGCCTTGATCGCCTGTTCGGTGCCGTAGTGATCGCCGGCAAACAGCACCGGCGAACCCGGCTCCGGATTGGGCATCGAGGTGTAGAGCAGGTGGGAGACGCCGGCCGCCTTGGCTGCGGCCACCGCCGCCTGATGCTGCTTCAGGCGCCGGTCGCTCTTGAGGTCGAGGTCGCCGGTGGAGATGATCAGCACGCGGTCGGCGCCCTTGAAAGCCTCTTCCAGCGAGGCCTGGTCGTTGAAGTCGGCCGCCCTGACGGTGATGCCGAGCGCCGCCAGATCGGCGAGGCTTTCGGGATTGCGCGTGGTGGCGATGATGCGTGCCGGCGCAATCTTTTGCGCGTCGAGCAGGTGGCGCAGGACGCTGCGGCCAAGCTGGCCGGAGGCGCCGGTGACGAGAAGGGTTTCGCTCATGGGGAGATCCTGATTTTGCGCCGAAGCGGCGGGTGCTCTTTGATGGTCTCAAAAAGAGACCAGCACTAAATTAGGAATTGACCGCTCCCCGTAAAGAAGGCAGTTTTCCGGGACGTAGGCACACGCAGGGAACCAGCGATGGACGGCAAGATCGTCAATCTGAAATCGAAGATCGAGATCTACAAGGCGATGACGAACGGCGCCAATTTCGCCGATTGCCCGGTTCGCGACGTCATGCAAGGCATGAACGGCAAATGGAGCCCGTTGCTGGTGACGGCGCTTGCGGAAAAGCCTTATCGCTTCGGTGAACTGCGGCGGCTGGTTCCCGACATCTCGCAGCGCATGCTGACCCAGACGCTGCACGAATTGCAGCGCGACGGCTACGTCCATCGCGAGGTGTTCCCAACCAAGCCGCCAAGCGTCGAATACAGCCTGACCGATCTCGGCCGTTCGATGTTCGTGCCCCTGTATCAGCTCGTCCAGTGGGCGGAACTCAACCATGACGCGGTGCGCGAGGCGCGAGCCGCATTCGACGCCGCGCAGGCCTGACCCACGCTGCGACGGCGCGGTGGCTTGATTTAGCCATGCCGCTGAAGGATTGTCCGGCCACCTCGGGTTGGGCGGGCAATGCAAAAATCTCTGCACATCGCGATTGCCGGCGCCGGGCCGGCCGGGCTGGCCACCGCGCTCTATCTCAAGCGGGCAGGGCACCGGGTCACTATCTTCGAGCGGTTCGATGAGCCGAAGCCGGTCGGTTCCGGGCTGATCCTGCAGCCGACCGGGCTCAGCGTGCTGGCCGAACTCGGCCTGCTCGGCGACATCCTTTCGCTGGGCAGCCGCATCGATCGCCTGCACGGCGCCGACGCCAGAAGCGGCCGCACGGTGCTCGACGTCCGCTACGATGCCCAACGCGGCGGCCGCTTCGGGCTGGCGGTGCATCGGGCGGCGCTGTTCGGCGTGCTGTTCCGCGCCGCCCGGCGCGAAGCGATCGCGATCGAGACCAATGTCGAGGTCGAAGCGCTGGAAGCTGGCGAAAAGGTGCTGCTGGTTTGCGGCAAGGGACGCAAGGCAGGGTCGTTCGATCTGGTCGTCGACGCCAGTGGCGCGCGCTCGAAGCTGCGCCAAGGCCTGAACGATCCGGCCGAGGCGCGGCCGCTCGCCTATGGCGCGTTCTGGGCCTCGCTCGGCTGGAAGGACGAGGGCTTTGACGAGAACGCGCTGCTGCAGCGCTATGACAAAGCGAGCGTGATGATCGGCGTGCTGCCGATCGGCCGGCCCGAGCCAGGCGCCGAACGGATGGCGGCCTTCTTCTGGAGCCTGAAGCCGGCGGATGCCGAGAGCGTCCGCGCCGCGGGGCTCGATGCCTGGAAGGCGAGGGTGGTCTCGCTGTGGCCGGAGTGCGCCGCCTTCACCGACCAGATCGAGAGTTTCGAGCAACTGTCGCTGGCGCGCTATGGCCATCACACGATGAGGCAGCCCATCGGTCGGCGGCTGGCGGTGATCGGCGACGCGGCCCATTCGACCAGCCCGCAGCTCGGCCAGGGGGCGAACATGGCGCTGCTCGACGCGGCGGCGCTCAGCCATGCGCTTGCGCGGGCGGGCAGCGTCGATGCGGCGCTGGAGGGCTACGCAAAGGCGCGGCGCTGGCACGTGCGCATCTTCCAGGCGCTGTCGCTGGCCTTCACGCCGTTCTATCAGTCCGATTCCGTGGCGCTGCCGTCCATCCGCGACCGCCTGGTGGCGACGATCGCCAAAATCCCACCGGCGCCACAGTTGCTGGCTTCGATGGTGGCCGGAACGGTGGTCGACCCGTTCAGGCGTATCGGGCTTCAGGAAGCGGGGTGGCCTGATCGCGCTGCCGGATGAGTTCCGAGAGATGGGAAGCCTTGGCCCGCAGGAAAGCCTCGAGGCGCTGCGGATAATCAGGATCGACCGCGTCCTTCACCGACTGCCGTCCGCTCAATGCACGGCGCCACGCCTGGACAAGGGGCTTTCCACCGAGGATGCCGAAATCGCCGATCTCGTCGAAGACGTCGAAATAGCGGAAGATCGGGCCATAGACGGCGTCGACCAGAGAAAAACGCTCGCCGGCGAACCAGGGGCCGGGGCTGGTGCGGCCTGCTAGTTCCGCTTCGAGCCGATCGAACATCGCCGACAGGCCTTTGCTCTCGGCGGTGAAGGCGGCCTCGCTGGAGGCGGCAAAGAAGCGGCCGATGGCGTTCAGCGTGGCCGAGCCGAACTCGATCCAGGCGCGGTGCCGGGCGCGTGTCAGCGGATCGGCTGGGTGTAGCGGATTGGCCTCGGTTTCCTCGAGGAATTCGAGGATGACGGCGGACTCGAAAATCACCGTCTCTTCGCCGTCGCGATCGACGCTGAGCAGCGGCACCTTGCCGAGCGGCGATCTCGCCCTGAACCAGGCCGGCTTGTCGGCGAGATCGATCATGACGCGCTCGAACGGCACGCCCTTCTCGGCAAGGGCAATCGCCGCGCGTTGCACATAGGGGCAGAGGTGATGGCTGACGAGGGTCAGCTTGCTGGTCTCACTTTCCCCGGTGACCTTGCAGATTTCGTGTTTCATCCGATGACTCCATATAGATGCAGTTGCATTGATATGGATGCAAATGCATCGAACGTCAAGCTTGATGCAATTGCATCTATCGCTTAGGCTGCGCACATGACGAAGACATCGCCTTCACCCGCCGCCATAAAGGCCTGGGCGCGCCTGATGCGCGTTTCGCGCCAGCTCATGGAAAAGGTCGAGGATGCGCTAAAGGAGAACGGCCTGCCGCCGCTCGCCTGGTACGACGTGCTGCACGAGCTTGCCGAAGCGGGCGAGGGCGGGCTGCGGCCGTTCCAGCTCATCGAGCGGACCTTGTTTGCGCAATACAACATCTCGCGGCTGCTGGCCCGGCTCGAGGCCGATGGCCTGATCGAGAAGCTGCCGGTCGCGGATGACGGCCGCGGCCAGACCATCCGCATCACCGGCAGCGGGCGCGAGACCCGCCGCCGCATGTGGGCCGCCTACGGGCGGTCGATCGCCGAGCTGGTGGGCGCCAGGCTTCCGGTCGAGGACCTTGAGACACTGGCCACCCTGCTCGGCAGGTTGCGCGATCCGCCTGCCGGCGACTGAGCCAGCCAAGACCTGGCGGGTTGCGCGCTGCATCTGGATACCAAAATGATTTTCTCCATTTTGTCCTTGCGTCGGCAGCAGGATTGCGCAATATGCCGAACCGTAACGTACGGTACGCCACCAAGAACGGGCGTGACCTTTCATCAGGCGAGAAAGAAACGTGTTGCAGGCCGGCGCCGAGATCGACAGCAGCGAAGCGCTGACGGAGCGGCAGCAGGCCGTTCTCGACGCCGCCCTTCGCCTGCTGGTCGAGGAGGGCGACAGCCTGACCATGACCGCGGTGGCGCGGCGGGCAAGCTGCTCCAAGGAAACGCTCTACAAATGGTTCGGTGACCGCGACGGGCTGCTGACGGCGACGGTGCAGTGGCAGGCCTCCAAGGTTCGCGTGGCGCCCGTCGACCGCAAGGGCCTCGACATCGCCTCGCTGACGGCGAGCCTCGAACGCTTCGCCTCGGACTGGCTCAAGGTGATTTCGAGCGACACCTCGATCGCGCTGAACCGGGTAGCCGTCGGCCATGCCGGTTCCGGCAAGGATGACCTCGGCGCCATAGTGCTGCAGAATGGACGTTTCGCGCTCGCCAGGCGCTTGAAGCCGGTGCTGGAAGCGGGACGCGAGGCCGGATTGCTGGATTTCGCGGATGCCGAAACGGCATTCCGCACCTTTTTCGGGCTGGTCGCCCGCGATGTGCAGATGAGGCTTCTGCTCGGCGACCGGCTGGAATTGACTGAGGCGACGATCGGTGGCGATGCCGCCCGTGCGACGCAGCAGTTTCTCGCTCTCCATGGAGCAAACAACCGGCCGCAAGGCCTCTGATCTTCAAAACGGGAAGGAAGACGAAAATGCGTGTCTATTACGATCGTGACGCCGATCTCAACCTCATCAAGGGCAAGAAGGTCGCCATCATCGGCTATGGCAGCCAGGGCCGGGCGCATGCGCTCAACCTCAAGGAGTCCGGTGTCAAGGACATCGCCATCGGTCTTAAGGCCGGCTCGGCGACCGCCAAGAAGGTCGAGGCCGACGGGCTCAAGGTGTTGACCGTCGCGGACGCCGCCAAATGGGCCGACCTGATGATGATGGCGACGCCGGATGAATTGCAGGCCGACATCTACAAGAACGAGATCGCGCCGAACATCCGCGATGGCGCGGCGATTGCCTTTGCGCACGGCCTCAACGTGCATTTCGGCCTGATCGAGCCGAAGTCGACCGTGGACGTCGTCATGATTGCGCCGAAGGGTCCGGGCCACACCGTGCGTGGCGAATACCAGAAGGGCGGCGGCGTGCCGTGCCTGGTGGCCGTCAACCATGATGCTTCCGGCAATGCGCTCGATCTGGCGCTCTCCTACGCCTGCGGCGTCGGCGGCGGCCGCTCCGGCATCATCGAGACCAATTTCCGCGAGGAATGCGAGACCGACCTGTTCGGCGAGCAGGTGGTGCTCTGCGGCGGCCTGGTCGAGCTGATCCGCGCCGGCTTCGAGACGCTGGTGGAAGCCGGCTACGCGCCGGAAATGGCCTATTTCGAGTGCCTGCACGAGGTCAAGCTGATCGTCGACCTGATCTATGAAGGCGGCATCGCCAACATGAACTACTCGATTTCGAACACCGCCGAATGGGGCGAATATGTCTCGGGTCCACGCATCATCACCGCCGAGACCAAGGCCGAGATGAAGCGCGTGCTGAAGGATATCCAGACCGGCAAGTTCACCTCGGAATGGATGCAGGAATACCGGGCCGGCCTGGCGCGCTTCAAGGGCATCCGCCGCAACAACGACAGCCACCAGATCGAAGAGGTCGGTGCGAAGCTGCGCGCGATGATGCCGTGGATCGCCAAGAACAAGCTGGTCGACAAGGCAAAGAACTGAGGCGATCCACGGTCTTTGCATTGCGCGTCCTCGGGCTTCGCCCTGCGGACGCGCGGTGCCAATTCTACCCTGCCGGCCATCTGCCGCGGGTTTCTGCGCTTCCGGTGCGCGCGGACTTCAATATCCGCTCCGGTTCTCGCAACCCGCACCAGCTGACTCGGCAGGGCGAATTGTCATCAAGCTTCCGGTCGAGAAACACCGAGCCGGCGGAGCAATCCGCCGGCTTTTCGTTAAGCGGATGAGTTCGCGGTGGAAAAGAGCCCGCTTCAGCCGTAGTGCCAGTGCGGCTTCGGTTCGGTGCCGGTGAACTCGACGCCGATGCGGCCGTCGCGGCGCCAGCGCACCACGGCCTTGTAGCCGATGCCGTCGGTCGGCACGTAGAGCAGGAATTCGTCGGGCACGCGCGCCTCGATCGGGACTTTCAGTTCGGCACCGCCGGCATGCATGTATGTTGCGCAGCGTGCATTTGACTTCCGAATTGGCGATGCCGGTCAGGATCGACGCGCCCTTCAGCACGCGCTGCCTGCGCTTGTCCCTGTTTTCGTCCTCGGCCATGGCTTTCCGCTGCCGGGCGATCCGGTCAGCCTATGTGATAGACCCGCCTGATGAACAGCGCGTTAGCGCCGATGGCGTCATGCCGCTGCCCAGGCAAAAACGGCGCCGCGAGGCGCGGCGCCGTTCGAGCATTCTTCGATTCCTTGCCGCTCAGCTATAGGGCGACCAGCACTGCTGGCGCGGGCCGTTATAGGGCTGGAACGTGTTGTCCCATGCCCGGTACGAGCGGTAGCGGTCGTAGCACCACTGGACATGCGCGCTTGAGAGACGCTGCGTCCGGTAGATCCGCCGGGGCTGAGCGTAGTAGCCGTTGTTGTAGTAGCCGTTGTTGTAGTACAGGCTGCCAAGGCCGAGACCCAGGCCAAGACCAAGAATTGCGGCATCGGAATCTCGGAAATGGCGGCGGTGATGGTGGCGTCTCCAGCGCCAGTCGTCGCCGTTCCAGTTATTGTCACCATCCCAGTTGCGGGAGAAATTGCGCTCGCGGAAATTGCCGGACCGCCAGCGGCCGTCGCGGTTACGCCAGCGCCATTCCTGATTGTTGAGTTGCCGGTCATTGCCGCCGGCCCACTCGTCGCGGACGGGCGTGATGCCCGGCGCCGCCAGGTTGGACGGGACGGACAGGTCTGGCTCAAGGATCGGACCGGCCAGCGACGGCGCCGTCACGCCCGCCACAAGACCCAGCGTCAGCAGACCGGATCTCAACGAAGACAAAAAGAGCGTTTTCATTGCACACTCCGAAGATTTCAGGCCCCACGCCCAGAATACCCCGGGAAGAGGCCCATTTATGGAACTTGCCGTCTGAACGGCGGATGAACGGAAAGGTTCCGTCAACCATGACGGGCGCATGGGAGGCCCTTGTCTTCATCGGGAGTTCTGGGCAAAGGTCACGGCCATGTCGCTGCGCCTTGCCACCTTCAATGTCGAGAACCTGATGAACAGGTTCGATTTTTCCGGCTACCGCAACCAGCTCAACGAGGATCGCACGCTGGCGCTGTTCGATATCCAGAGCGAGGCCGAGTACAAGATGCTCGAGCAGGCGCGCGCCATTTCCCAGTCCGACGACACTCGCCAGCTCACCGCGCTGGCGATCGCCGCCACCCGTGCCGACATCATCTGCATGCAGGAAGTCGACAATATCGAGGCGCTGAAGGCCTTCGAATATGGCTATCTGTTCAAGATGGTCGGGCAGGGCTACCGGCAGAAATACACCACGGCCGGCAATGATTCACGCGGCATCGACGTTGCCGTGATGATGCGCAGCGAGACGGCCGAGGGCCAGCCGATCGAATTCGTGCGCATGACCAGCCACGCCCACGTCACCTTCGAGCAATTCGGCCTGTTCACGCCGGAACTGGCGACACTCGGCTATCAGGCCATCGAGCGCATCTTCCGGCGCGACTGCCTCGAGGTCGACCTGAAGGTCGGCGGCGTACCGCTGACGCTTTATCTCGTCCACTTCAAGTCGATGGGGTCGCCGCGCAACGGCCTCGACGGACGCGAGGCGACCATGCCGCTGCGCATCGCCGAGGCGCAGGCGGTGCGCCGCATCATCGAGGAGCGCTTCGGCAAGGATCACGCCGCCGACAAGCGCTGGGCGATCTGCGGCGACATGAACGACTACCGGCAGCGGGTGAAGATCGAGGGCGACAGCGTCGACGGCTTCCGCTTCCAGGTGATCGACGAGAGCCAGTCCTGCATTAACGTGCTGACCGCCGGCGGCTTCTGCGAAAACGTTGTCGAGCGACGGCCGGAGATGGACCGCTGGAGCTTTTACCACACGCGCGGTCCGGAAGAGCGGCACCTCTGCCAGCTCGACTATATCCTGCTGTCGAAGGGGCTGGCGGCGAAGAACGCGACCGCCGTTCCCGACATCGTCCGCAACGGCCAGCCCTGGCGCACCATCTTTCCGGCGGGCCAGGAGGTCGAGCGCTTCCCGCGCGCCGGCTGGGACCGGCCGAAGGCCTCCGACCATTGCCCGGTGGTGATCGCCCTGGACATGGCCTGAGCCGGATCTCAACACACCTCCGAGTAAGATGAGCTTCGACCTCCCACGCAACGTCATCCTGCCGGTCGACAAGGTCGATGTCCGGCTCGACCCCGGCCCGCATCCGTTCGAACGCGACAACGCCGAGGCGATCGCCGAGAACTGGCGGCGCGAGATGGGGGCAAACCCAGCGCTGTTCGACGGCACGGTGGTGTTGCTCTCGGCGCTCGCCTATCGCGACGGCGGGCTCGTCGGCCGCTGCCATGCGGTGAAGTATTCGACCTTCATGCTGTGGCGGAAGAAGCGCGAGGCGAGCGGCGCCGAGCATGCCTATGCGCATGCCATGCTGGTCGCCGGCGACAATGCGCTGGTGGCGATCCGCATGGGCGCGCATACCGTCAATGCCGGCCGCGTCTACTTCGCCGCCGGCTCGTTCGAGCCGATCGATTTCCGCGACGGCCTCGTCGATGTCGACTTCAACATGATCCGCGAAGTGCGCGAGGAGACTGCGATCGACCTGTCTGGCGCCGAACGCGGCCGGCGTTATCACGCGCTGTCGACGCCGAGCGGCACGGTGATCTTCCGCCGCTATCGGGTCAGCGAGCCAGCCGACGAGATCGCGCGGCGCATCAGCGCCTTCGTCGCCACGGAGGCGGAACCGGAGATCGAAGGTCCCGTCGTCATCCGCGATGCCACCGACCTGCCGGACGGGCTGATGGGACATATGAAGCCGCTGATCGAATGGCATTTCGCGGGCGGCGACGAAGTCCTGTAATGCCTCATGGGAAGATCGGCGGCAGCGCCTCGTCCGGCATGCTTTTCCGGGAGCCGCCGTCGTCCTTATAGTAATAGCTGTAGCCGTTGATGGCCGGCGCGCCGCCGAGATGCGCGTAGAGAATTCGCGAGCCCTCGGGGAAGAAGCCCTTCCTGGTCAGGTCGATCAGGCCCTGCATCGACTTTCCCTCGTAGACCGGATCGGTGATCATGGCCTCGGTGCGGGCCGCCAGCCGGATCGCGTCGTTCGTGGCGTCCGACGGAACGCCATAGGCGGGATAGGCATAGTCGGGGTTGATGACGATCTCGTCGTCGCGGACGGCGCGGCCGAGCCCGACGAGGGCGGCGGTGTCGTCGACGATGCGGCGGACCTGGGCGCGGGTCTGGTCGAGCGTGCCGGAGGCGTCGATGCCGATCACCCGGTCGGCACGGTTTTGCGCGGCGAAGCCGACGATCATGCCGGCCTGCGTCGAGCCGGTCACGACGCAGACGATGATGTAGTCGAAGGCAAAGCCGAGCTCGGCTTCCTGCCGGGCCACCTCCTCGGCGAAGCCGACATAGCCCAGCCCGCCGAACTTGTGCACCGAGGCGCCGGCCGGGATCGGATAGGGCTTGCCGCCGGCATCCTTCACCGACTGGATGGCGTCCTCCCAGCTTTTGCGGATGCCGATGTCGAAACCGTCGTCGACCAGCCGGCTGTCGGCGCCCATCAGGCGTGTCATCAGGATGTTGCCGACCCGGTCGTAGACCGCGTCGTAGTGAGGCACCCATTTCTCCTGGATCACCACGCATTTCATGCCGATCTTGGCAGCCGTCGCGGCGACCATCCGCGTATGGTTCGACTGGACGCCGCCGATCGACACCAGTGTGTCGGCGCCGGACCGAAGAGCATCCGGCACGATGTATTCGAGCTTTCGCAATTTGTTTCCGCCCATCGCCAGCCCGGAATTGCAATCGTCGCGCTTTGCGTAGACCTGCACCTTGCCGCCCAGCGCAGCGCTCAGCCGCGGCAGATGCTCGATCGGTGTCGGGCCGAAGGTCAGCGGATAGCGTACAAACTTGGCGAGAAGTGACATCGTTCTGTCTCCGCTTCTGGTGATTTTCATGAAGCGATCATAGGCGCAGTGGCTCGAAAGGTGCTCTCGAACTTGCGGGCGGATTTTTCACATCTCCCGCAAATCAGCGATATGATTGGCCTAACCATTCGAAGAGGGCAGCAGAAATGGAAGAATCTTCCGCCGAAACTCTGGATCGCATCGACGTCAAAATCCTGCGCGCCCTTCAGGCCGAGGGACGGTTGACCAATGCCGAACTGGCGGCCCGCGTGAACGTCAGCGCTGCCACCTGCCACCGGCGCACGCAGCGCCTGTTCGAGGAGGGCTATATCACCGGAGTCAGGGCGGAGATCGCCCCCGCTACGGTCGGCCTTGGCGCGCTGGTGATGGTCGGCGTCGTGCTCGACCGCTCGACGCCCGAAAGCTTCGCCGCTTTCGAGGAGGCCGTGCTGAAGCTCAAGGAGGTCCTCGACTGCAATCTGGTGGCCGGCGACTTCGACTATCTGTTGAAGATACGGGTCCGCGACATGGCGGATTTCAACAAGCTGCACGGGCAGAAGCTGATCGCGCTGCCGGGCGTTCGGCAAACCCGGACCTTCTTCGTCATGAAGGAGGTCAAGGAGAACGCGCGGCTTCCGTTCTGAGAGGGCCGCTCTTGGTGGTGGTCAGCGCTGTCCCTTATCCGGCAATGCCTTACGGTCGTTGCGGGCGGCGACGAAGAACAGGATCACGCCGAGGCCAAGCAGCGCGCCCATCGCCATTCCCATCGTCTGGCCGACGACCTCCTGGAAATTCGCGGCGACGCGATCGGGATTCTGGAGGCCGTAGCTGGCGAGATACCACCACAGGCCAGCCAGGCCGGCCTCGATGATCGCCAGCGTCAGGACCAGCCGCGCCTTCTTGCTCATTCGTATCTCCCCCATGCGCCAAAGGTCACAGCAGTAGCATTGCAGGATGCGCGGCGACAGAGGCAGGCGAGAGCGTTTTCCCGCGCCGACTTCACTCGTGCCTGAGCGCGTCGATCGGGTCGAGCCTGGCGCCGCGCAGCGCCGGGAAGAAGCCGAACACCATGCCGATCAGCGCGGAAAAGCCGACGGCGAGCAGGATGACCGCCGGGCTCGGCGCGAAGGGAATGGTCAGCGCCACCGAGGCGATGGCGGCGAGCGAGAGCCCGATCAGGATGCCGATGATGCCGCCGAACAGCGACAGCACCGTCGCCTCGACCAGGAACTGGATGAGAATGTGCTTCTCATGCGCGCCGATCGCCAGCCTGATGCCGATCTCGCGCGTGCGTTCGGTGACCGAGACCAACATGATGTTCATGATGCCGATGCCGCCGACCAGCAGGCTGACGCCGGCGACGGCGCCCAGCATGCCGGTCATGGTGGTGGTAGCACTGGCCATGGCGTCGGCGATCTGTGTCATGTCGCGGATCGAGAAATCGTCATCGCGGTCGGGCGTGACGCGGCGCGTGTCGCGCAGGATGTCCTCGACGCGCGGCTGCAGTTCGGTTGTCGGTGTGCGGTCGTCGGCGGCGATGTAGATGGAATCGATGTCGCGGTTGCCGGCGATGCGGCGCTGGTAGGCGGCAAGCGGCATCAGCACGACATTGTCCTGGTCCTGGCCGAAGCCGGTGTAGCCCTTGGGTTCCAAGAGGCCGATGATCTTGCAGGAGGTGCGGTTGACGCGGATGGTCTCTCCTTCCGGATCGCCGGCGCCGAAGAATTGCTGGCGCACCGTCTCGCCGACCAGGCAGACCCCGGCGCCGGCGCGGGTCTCGGAATCGCTGAACGGACGCCCCGAGACCAGCTTCCAGTCGCGCGCGTCGAGATAGGCGCTGTCGGTGCCGGTGACGCCCGATGTCACGCTTTCGGTGCCGAAGATGACGCGGACCTGCTTTTGCGAGGCGGGCGAGATGGCGCGCGCGCCGTCGAGATGCTTGACGAGCGCGGCAAGGTCCTTGTCGGCAAGCGGACGAACGACCTGGTCGAGCCCGCCCGGTCCGCCTGGCCCGGCCGGGCGGCCGGAGCGGACGACGAGCAAATTGCTGCCGAGCTTGGAAATGTCGGACTTGACCTTCTGGGTGGTGCCGGAGCCGATGGTCAGCATGGCGATGACGGCGGCGACGCCGATGACAATGCCGAGCAAGGTCAGGAACGAGCGCAGCACGTTTCGCCGGATCGAGATCAGCGAAAGGCGAACTGTCTCCCAGATCATTGGGCCGCCTCCAGTTTGTTGGAGTCGGACGCGACATGGCCGTCGAGGAAGCGGATCGTGCGCTCGGCATAGGCCGCCACGTCGGCCTCGTGGGTGACCATGACGATGGTGAGGCCAAGCCCGGCGTTGAGCCGCGTCAACAGCTCCATGATCTCGTGCGTGCGGGCGGTGTCGAGATTGCCGGTCGGCTCGTCGGCGACGAGCAGCGTCGGCCTGGTGACGATGGCGCGCGCGATCGCCACCCGCTGCTGCTGGCCGCCCGAGAGTTCGGCCGGCGTGTGGTGCTCGCGCCCGACAAGGCCGACCTCGGCCAGTGCCTGCATGGCAAGCTGGCGACGCTGGCGCGCGGCGACGCCGCGATAGATCAGCGGCAGCTCGACATTCTCGGCCGCCGTGGTGCGCGGCAGCAAATTGTAGCCCTGGAAGACGAAGCCGACATAGAGGTTGCGCAGCATGGCGCGGCGGTTGCGGTCGAGCCGGCCGGCATCGATGCCCTCGAAACTGTAGGTCCCGGCCGTCGGCGTGTCGAGGCAGCCGATGATGTTCATCGCCGTCGACTTGCCGGAACCCGACGGCCCCATGATGGCGACGAATTCACCCTTGCGGATGGCGAGATCGACGCCGGCCAGCGCGTGCACACGGGCCTCGCCCTGGCCGTAGCTTTTCCAGACCTTGTCGAAGGCAATCAGCGTGGAGCCTGACACGGCGTCAGTTCCGCAGCTGCGAGCCGGTGATGACCTGCGCGCCCTCGTCGAGGCCGGACGTGATCTCGGTCAGCTCGCCGTCGGTGGAACCGACCCTGACGTTGACCGCGTGCGGCCGGCCGTTTTCCAGCACATAGAGCGTGCGCGAGCCGTCGGTCGGTCTCGGCGCCGCGTCGCGCTGACGGCCGGGGCGGCCCATGCGGCCGGTGAACAGGTCGCGCAGGCTCCATGTGCGGGCGACCGGCGGCGCCGGCCGGTAGCGGAAGGCGGTGGCTGGCACGGTGAGCACGCCCTTGGCCTGCCTGGTGACGACCGAGACGGTGGCGGTCATGCCGGGTCGGAGCAGCAGCTCGCCGTTGTCGACCTCCAGCCGAGCATTGTAGGTGACGACGCCATCGGTGGTGACAGAGGCATAAGAGATGTCGCGGATCTCGGCGTCGAAGGGCCGCTCCGGAAAGGCATCGACGGTGAAGCGGGCATGCTGGCCGGGCTTGACCGAGCCGATATCGGCCTCGTCGACCGCAGCCTGCAGTTCCATGTTCCTCAGGTCGGCGGCAATGATGAACAGCACCGGCGCCTGCAGCGAGGAGGCGACCGTCTGGCCGGGGTCGACCGAACGGGTCAGCACGATGCCGTCGATCGGCGCGTAGATCGTGCTCTTGGCGAGATCGGTCTGCTGCGCCTTGAGGTCGGCATTGGCGATGGCAAGGTTGGCCTCGGCGCTGTCTCGCGCAGCCTTGGCGCGGTCGCGCGTCGCGGTCGCCGCCTCGAGCGACTGGTCGGTCGCCATGCCGCGCTTGGTGAGCTCGTTCGCGCGTGTCAGCGCGTTCTCGTTCTCCTTCAGCGTCACCGTGGCGTCCTCGACACTGGCCGCGGCCGCCCTGGCCGACGCTTCGGCGCGCTCGATCTGAACTTCGAGCTTGGCGGTGTCGAGCGTCGCCAGCACGTCGCCTTTCTTGACCCGTTGATTCTCCTCGACCGCGACCGATCGGACGACGCCCGAAAGCTCGCTGGAGATGTCGACCTGGGTGAGGGGCTGCAGCGTGCCGGTGGCCGAGACCTGGACGGTGAGGTCGGCGACTGTGGCCGGCACCGTGGTATAATCAATCCTGGCTGGAGAAGCTGAATACAATTGGTAGCCGGCAAAAGCGGCGGCAACGGCGGTCAGCGCCAACAGGGCATAGAGCCAGCCGCGACGGCGTGTTCTGCGCAGGCCCTGATGGTCGAGGCCAAGCGCCGTCTCGATGGCGGAATCCGATTCCGTCTTTGGCGGATTGACAATCTGGTCCACGCTGGACCCCTATAACGCGCAATGTCCCTATCTGTGCACAGATCAGGCTTTGTGGTTCGAATTACAAATTAAATTTCGCCCATGTTGGGATTGAGGCAAGAATGCAGACCCGGAACTACTTGCTCTACGATGTCTTCACGACCGAGCGGCTGGCCGGCAATCCGCTGGCTGTCGTCCTGGACAGCAAGGGGCTGGACACTGCGGCAATGCAGGCCATCGCGCGCGAATTCAATCTGTCCGAAACGGTGTTCGTGCTGCCGCCCGACAACGCCAAGCACCGCGCCCGCATCCGCATCTTCACGCCCGACTATGAAATGCCGTTCGCCGGCCATCCGACCGTCGGTTCGGCGATCGCGCTTGCCGATCTGGCCGGCGAGACCGCCGGCATCTTCGTGCTCGAGGAGAATATCGGCCCGGTGCGCTGCGCGGTGAGCAAGCATGACGGCGCCACCTTCGCCGAGTTCGACCTGGCGAAGCTGCCGGAGCCGCTGGAGCTCTCCGCCGACGCGGAAGCGATCGGCGCCGCGCTTGGCCTTGGACCGCATGAGATCGGCTTCGAGAATCACCGGGTCTCGTTCTGGTCGGCCGGCGTGCCCTACGTGACCATTCCGGTCGCCGACCTGAAGGCGGCGGGCCAGATCCGGCTGGACAACCAGGCCTGGTCGGAACTGGCGCCGCGCAAGAGCGAATGGGCCTTCGCCAGCCCCTATGTCTATTGCCGCGAGACGGTCAACCACGAGAGCGCCTTCCATGTGCGCATGATTGTGCCCGGCAGCCCCTCCTATGAGGACCCGGCGACCGGCTCGGCCGCGGCCGCCTTTGCCGGCGCCATCATGCATTTCGACGGCCCGACCGACGGCATTTCGCAGCTCTGGATCGAGCAGGGGCTGGAGATGGGACGGCCGTCGCGAATCCGCCTCGAGCTCAATGTCGATGGCGGCAAACTGGCCGCCGCCCGCATCGGCGGACATGCTGTCAAGGTGGCGGAAGGCAAGCTTTTTGTCTGATGGGTGCGGCACTTAGGCGATTTGTCGGGAAATGATCCCGGCAGGGCTAGACATCCCGGGAATCGGCGGCTATATGCCCGCCAACGCTGGGTTTTACCGGCCGTGTGGGTGTGTAGCTCAGTTGGTAGAGCAGCTGACTCTTAATCAGCGGGTCCACAGTTCGATCCTGTGCACACCCACCAAATTTTTCTTCAAAGACCTAAGCGAATGCGCGCGAGCTCTACTCCAGCCGCGTCTCTAGCTACCAGCGACCGCAGTGCGTTAAATGAAGCCCAACAAGACTCTCATGGATTGGGCAAGCTATGGATTCGCTCTTACTGCCTGTGCAGCTCAAACTCGACAGAGCGACTCTGCGTGCCAAGAGCTTGCTCGAAATATCGAAGAAGTTGGGCCATGACGTCGCGAGTCATACCGAGCTTTTGCCCGAGCGCAGGGGTTTTCGTCTGATCGTCGACGACATACCGCACTTCAAGTCGCTAGATGATGCATGCCTCGATTTGAGCGAACTCGTTCACATGCTGCGCTCGGCGCTCGACAACCTCGCTTTCGCGTTAGCAAGGGTCAAGCTAGACCCTCCTACTGTGCCCGGCGCGATACACTTTCCCATTCACGAAAGCGAGGCTACGTTTTCCGACAAAAGGATTACAAACTGCTTGTCGCAGATGCCGCCACAAGCTGCAGAGAAAATTACCGAGGTCCAACCGTTTCAGAGAGGGAAGCATCCAGAGATTGGTGATGATGGCAAACCTTCCGATGATCCGCTCCTAGTGCTTCAGAAGTTGAGCAATACAGATAAACACCGGGTTCCGGCGGTGGCTTTGCTCGGGCAGGTTAAGCAGGATCACAGTCACACCGTCGAGTTCTACTCGGAAGAGGACGCTTCGGCCAACGTTCCCCCTGATACGTCAGTCGCGGTAGATCCTCTCCGGCCTGGCCTGGTCGTCCTGGAGTATAGGACGAATTGCCCGATTAAGTCGGCAACTGGACAATGGGCAATCGAAGCGAGATTGATGGTCTCAGTCGATGGCGGTTGGCTGCCTTTCGAGCAAACGGTTGAACAACTCGTTTGGTACGTGAACCTGATTGCAGATCAATTTCGGCCTTTCTTCAAGGGTGAAGCCTAACGGACAGCTACGGCCTTCCTTTCACTTCTCCGACACACCTGCCTCAGCAAAGCTCGCCATGCGGGCGTGGCATTCCAGCGCCGAGCGCACGATGTTGACGGCAAGGCAGGCGCCGGACCCTTCGCCGAGCCGCATGCCGAGGTCGAGCAGCGGCGGCAGGCCGAGCGCTTCGAGCAGGCGGCGGTGGCCGGATTCGGCCGAGACATGGGCGGCGATGGTGTGGGCGAGGCCGGTCGGGTGCAGCCGCGCCAGCGGCGCCGCGGCGGCGGTGCAGACAAAACCGTCGAGCAGGACCGGCACATTGTTGCGGCGCGCGGCAAGCGTGGCGCCGAAGATAGCGGCGAGCTCGCGGCCGCCAAGGGCTGCGGCGATCTTCAGCGGGTCGGACAGCGCGTCGGCATGGCGCTTGAGGCCGGCTTCGATCGTGGTCACCTTGCGCTTCAGGCCGGCATCGTCGACGCCGGTGCCGCGCCCGGTCCATTTCTCGGCGCCGCCACCGAACAGGGCGGCAGAAATCGCTGCCGCCGGCGTGGTGTTGCCGATGCCCATTTCGCCGAAGCAGACGAGGTCGATATCCTTGGTCACCGCGTCATGGCCGGCCGAGACGGCGGCGAGGAAGGCTTTCTCGTCCATCGCCGGCACTTCGGTGAAGTCGCCGGTCGGATGGTCTAGGTCGAGCGGAATGACGTCGAGATCGGCGCCGGCGATGCGGGCAAGCTGGTTGATGGCGGCGCCGCCGCCGGCGAAATTCGCCACCATCTGTACGGTGACTTCCGACGGGAAGGCCGAGACGCCCTGCGCGGTGACGCCGTGATTGCCGGCAAAGACGAAGACCTTCACCTTGTCCAGCCTCGGCATGTCGCGGCCCTGCCAGCGCCCCAGCCAGGCGGAGATGGTTTCCAGCCGGCCGAGGCTGCCTTGCGGCTTGGTCAGCGTGTCCTGGCGGCGGGCGACGGCATTGGCCGCGGTGTCGCTGCCGGCCGGCAGATCGAGGCAGGCAGCGCGAAGTTCATCAAGCGATTTGAAAGACATGGGGGCAAAGTCTCCGAAAAAGAGTCAGGATAGGGATACGGAAGCGACGAGCAGGACTGCGATCTCGCCAAGTTGCTGAAGGGCGCCGATCGTGTCGCCGGTCTGGCCGTCGATCTGGTTGAGGCAAAGGGCGCGGAACGCGGCAAACAGCAGACCAAGCAGGACGATCGCGACAATGGCGCCGCCTGGCCCGAGCAGGAGGAGCGGTATCGCGCCGAGCACGGCGCCAACTATTGCGGCCTCGGCCGAGACGCTGCCGGCGCCGGCCGAGAGGCCGTCGGACCGCGCCGGGGGCAAGAGATGCATGAAGGCGCCCAGCAATCCGCGCGAGGCGGCGTGCGCGGCAATGAGCGCCAGGAGCGCCTGAGTCGGGTCGGCGAATTCCGAAATCGCGCTCCAGCGGATCAGCAGCGACAGGGCCAGTGCCGACGCGCCATAGGCGCCGATGCGGCTGTCGCGCATGATCTCCAGTTTTCCACCGCGCGACTTGCCGCCGCCAAAGCCATCGGCGACATCGGACAGCCCGTCCTCGTGCAGGCAGCCGGTGGTGAGCAATGTTGCGGCAAGTGCTAGCGCGGCCGCCGGACCCATGGCAAGGCCGAACCGTTCCGCCGTGGCGTAGACGACCGCGCCGATCAGGCCGACGGCAAGACCGGCGACAGGGGCGGCCCAGATCGCGGCGGCGAGGCTGCGTCCGCGAAAATCAAAGACGGGCAGCGGCAGCCTGGTGAAGAAGACCAGGCAAAGGGCGATGTCATCGAGGACTTGCCGGAGCGAAAGGGGAAAGTTCTTGAGCTTCATGCCCTAGCCCCTCGCAATGGCATGGAAGAACGTCCCGCTAACATGGCCGCGCCGGTAGCCGGAGGCGCCGAGCGGATTGCCCTGGCCGTCGGCAAGGTCGGCCAGCGGCTCGTCGTTGCCGGTGGCCGTCATCTGCGCATAGTGGAATTCATGGCCGCGGATCAGCGTGCCCTCGGCTCCGAGCGGGCAAGCGGCGCGCAGCCGCGCCTCGCGGTAGCCGAGGTTCATCTTGCGCCTGGCGAAGCTGGTCGAATGGCCGAGCAGGCCAAGCATCGGATGCGTGTCGCCTGCCGCGTCCTCAAGAGTCTTGCCCAGCACCATGAAGCCACCGCACTCGCCGTGGATCGGCTTGGTCGCGGCGAAGCGCGCCATTGCGGCCCGGAAGTTGGTGGCGGCGGCCAGCCTGCCGGCATGAAGCTCGGGATAGCCGCCGGGCAGCCAGCAGACATCGCAGCTGTCGTCGGGCGCTTCGTCGGCGAGCGGCGAGAAGGTAACGATCTCGGCGCCGGCCTTGTGCCAGTGGGCGGCGACGTGCGGGTAGACGAAGGTGAAGGCGGCGTCCTCCGCCAGCGCGATGCGCTGTCCGGGTGGCGGCAGCGCGTCGCCGAAATCGCCAGCCGCCGGCACCAGCGGCGTGGCCAACGCCATGATGGCGTCGAGATCGAGCGACTTCTCGGCCATGTCGGCCAGCCGGTCGAGATGCGCCATCAGGTTCTCGTACTCGCCGGCCTGGACGAGGCCGAGATGGCGCTCAGGCAGGTTGAGCGTGGGATCGCGCAGGATGGCGCCGACGACCGGCAGGCCGATCGCCTCGATGGCATCGCCGGACAGCCGCCGGTGGCGCTCGCTGCCGAGCCGGTTAAGGACGACGCCGGCCATGCGCACGTCCGGGTCGTAGGTTGCAAAACCCTTGGCAACGGCGGCCGCCGTGGTCGACTGGCCGGACACATCGAGCACGAGCAGCACCGGCAGGCCGTAGAGCCGCGCAAGGTCGGCGGCCGAACCCGTGCGGCCTTCTGGGGCGGGAATGCCGTCGAACAGGCCCATGGCGCTTTCGAGGACGACGAAGTCGGCATCGTCAGCCGCTTGCCTGGCCAGCGCATTGAGCAGGGAAGGCGGCATTGCCCAGCTGTCGAGGTTGACGCCGGAGAGGCCGGTGGCGGCGGTGTGGAAGCCCGGGTCGATGTAGTCAGGCCCGGACTTGGCGCCGCGCACCTTCAGGCCGCGCCGGGCGAGCGCGCGCAGGATGCCGATGGTGACGCTGGTCTTGCCCGAACCCGAGCGCGGCGCGCCGATGATGATGGCGCGCGCCGTCATGGTTCGCCCGCCAGTGCCGCGCGCATGGCGACGATGCCGCCGACGACGATCAGCGCCGGCGAGGCGAGCCCGGCGGCCGCGGCTTCCTCGGCGATGGTGGCGAGCGTGGCGACGACGATACGCTCCTGCGGCGTCGTCGCGGAAACGATCACCGCTGCCGGCGTCGACGGCGCCAGGCCGCCCTCCAGCAGCGAAGCGGCGATCCGCGGCAGGTTGGCCATGCCCATATAGATGACGACCGGCTGGCCGGTGCGAGCGATCGCCGCCCAGTCGAGATCGTCCTCGGTGCCGGCGGCGTGGCCTGTGGCCAGGATGACCGCCTTGTTGATGCCGCGCATGGTGGCGGGGATGCCGGTGGCGGCGAGCGCGCTCAGCCCGGAGGTCAGGCCGGACAGCACGCGGAAAGGAATAGCCTCCCGCGCCAGCGCCAAAGCCTCTTCGCCGCCGCGTCCAAAGATGTAGGGGTCGCCGCCCTTGAGACGGACGACGCGGCGTCCCTCGCGGGCCAGCCGCACCAGCAAAGCGGTGATGTCGTCCTGCTTCATCGACGGCTGGCCGCCGCGTTTGCCGGCATAGAAGAGCTCGGCGCTTTCGGCGACCGCGACGATATCGGGCGAGACCAGCGCGTCGTAGACGAGCGCGTCGCATTGCCCGAGCGCGGCCAGCGCTTCGAGCGTCAGGCAGCCGGGATCGCCGGGGCCGGCGCCGGCCAGCCAGACATGGCCGGGCTCCAGCGCACGCGGCTTGAAGTTCAGCCGCGCCAGCGCCTGCTCCACCGTGGCCCGTCCGTTTCTGTTGGTGCTGCCGTTCACAATCCGTCCCGTCCGCGAAAACGCCGCTGGTAGTGGGCGTCATAAAGTGAGCTTTCGCCGAAATCCTGCGCCGCGAGCGCGCTGCCGACAAAGATGATCGCCGTGCGTTCCATCGGGTTTTCCGCCAGCTGCGCCGCGATGGTGCCGAGCGTGCCGGTCAGCACGCGCTCGTCCGGCCAGGAAGCGCGAAAGACGACCGCGACCGGACATTCGGAGCCGTAGTGCGGTGTCAGTTCGGCAACGATGCGGTCGATGGCGTGGATGGCGAGGTGGATGGCGAGCGTGGCGCCGGTGCGGCCGAAGCCGGCCAGCGTTTCACCCGGCGGCATCTTCGAGGCGCGGCCGGAGACGCGCGTGAGCACCAGGCTCTGCGCCAGTTCGGGAATGGTGAGCTCGCGCCGCAGCGCGGCAGCCGCTGCCGCAAACGAGGGCACGCCCGGCGTCAGCGTGTAGGGGATGCCGTGCTTCTCCAGACGCCTGATCTGCTCGGCCACCGCGCTCCACACCGAAAGGTCGCCGGAATGCAGGCGTGCGACATCGTCGCCGGCCCTGTGGGCGGCGACATATTCGGCCTCGATCTCGTCGAGCGACATCGGCGCGGTGTCGATCAGCTTTGTCCCCGGCGCGCAATGTTCGAGCAGTTCGGGCGCAACAATGGAGCCGGCATAGAGGCACACAGGGCAGGAGGCCAGCAGCCGGCTGCCGCGCAGAGTGATGAGGTCGGCCGCGCCCGGTCCGGCGCCGATGAAATGAACGGTCATGCGGCATCTCCGCCGAGCGCGATGGCGCAGGTGACAGGACCGAGCACCGTGCGCGGCCCGAGCAGTTTCGCGCCCTTGCCGGCAGCGGCGAGCGCGGAGGCCTCCGAAACCGACGGCGTGCCGGCCTTCGACTGCGAAAGCTCGGAGTGGCTGAGCGCGCCGGATGATGCGGCTTGCATGGCATCGTTCGAGACGACGATCACAGGCAAAGCGAGATCGCTGCCGGCGAGGAAGATCGCTTCCTCGTCGCGTTTGATTTCACCGGTCGCCAGGGCCGAAAGCGCCGTCATTGCCAATCCATGCGCTTCGAGAGCGGTCTCCACGGCGGCGCGCACGTCGCTCACCGTCACGCCCTTCCGGCTGCCGATGCCCGCGACCATCATGGCTTGACCCAGCTCCACTGTGTGACCGGCATGGCCGGCCGCCAGGCTTGCATCGAGCCGACGGGCGAGGCCCGGGAGATGGCGATGCGGATGAGATCGCCGCCATGCTTGTTATGTTGGGCGAGGAGCAATCCCTCCATCTCCAGCGTCACGGCATTGGCGACGAGGCGGCCGCCCGTCCGCAAAGCCTTGATGGCTTTCTCCAGCACGCCGGCGTCGCTGCCGCCGCCGCCGATGAAGATGGCGTCCGGCGCCTCCAGTCCGGTGAAGGCCTTGGGCGCCGGGCCCTCGATCACGACAAGACCGGGCACGCCGCAATGCGAGGCGTTACGGCGGATGCGGACGGCGCGCTCCTTGTCGGCCTCGATGGCGATGGCGCGCAGCGAGGGGTGAGCGAGCATCCATTCGATGCCGACCGAGCCTGAGCCGGCGCCGATGTCCCACAGCAGTTCGCCGCGCCGCGGCGCCAGCGCCGACAGCGTCATGGCGCGGATCTCGCGCTTGGTGATCTGGCCGTCATGCTCGAACAGGTGGTCGGCAAGCCCCGACGCCAGCGGCAGGACACGGGCATCCGGTGTCGATTCAACGTCCAGCGCCAGCACGTTGAGCGGATTGATGTTCTTGAGATCGAAGCCGTCGGCGCGCGCGCTTCGGCGTGCTTCATCGGGGCCGCCGAGCGCTTCGAAGACGGTCAACCGCGAGGGTCCGAAGCCGAGTTCGTCGAGCAGCCCGGCGATCGCCGCCGGCGCATCGCCGTCGGATGTCAGCGCAAGGATGCGCGCGCCGTGGTGGAGGAGGGGGCGGACCAGGTCGATCGCGTGGCCGTGGAGCGAGATCGCCTCGACATCCTGCAGCGCCCAGCCCAGCCGGGCTGCCGCCAGAGACAGCGATGAAGGCGCCGGCAGCACCCGCATTTGCTCGGGTTTCACCTTGCGCGCCAGTGTGACGCCGACGCCGTGGAAGAACGGGTCGCCGGACGCAAGCACGCAGGTTCTTTTTCCCGCCCGTGCCAGGACATCGCCCATTTCGGTGTCGAATGGTGTCGGCCAGGCACGGCTCTCACCCGTCGCCAAGGATGCGACGAGCGCGAGGTGCCGCTTGCCGCCGAAGATGAATTCGGCTTGCGCTATGTGCTGCTTGGCCTCGTCGCCGAGACCCGCTACACCGTCCTCGCCGATGCCGACGATGGTGAGCCATTGAGGTTTTGGCTGCTTGTTTTTTGACATGCCGCGCCGCCGCTCATCCGCCTGCCGGCACCTTCTCCCCGTATAGTGACGGGGAGAAGGGGGCTGGTTGCAACGCCGGCGTTACCCTCTCCCCGTCCTTACGGGGAGAGGGTAAGGGTGAGGGGCCGCGCCGGCGCTGCGCATCGTGGTGCTCATGACGAATATTCTGATCCTCGGCGGCACCACGGAAGCCCGGCAGCTGGCGGGAAAGCTCGCCGCGCGCGCCGATCTCGCGGTCACACTGTCGCTGGCCGGCCGCACCGAAAGCCCTGTCGCGCAAGGCGTGCCGGTGCGCGTTGGCGGTTTCGGCGGCGCGCAGGGGCTGGCGGCCTATCTCAAGGAAACCGGCACGGCCCTGCTGATCGACGCTACGCATCCCTACGCGGCGCGCATCTCGGCGAACGCCGCTGAAGCTGCCCGGCAAGCCGGCGTGCCGATCCTTGCCTTGCGGCGTCCCGGCTGGGAGCCCGTGGCGGGCGATCGCTGGACGTTGGTCGACAGCGTGGCGGAGGCGGCAACGGCGCTCGGCACGGCGCCGCGCCGGGTCTTCCTGGCGATCGGCAGGCAGGAAGCCGGCGCCTTCGAGGCCGCGCCCCAGCACCACTATCTCATTCGCAGCGTCGACCCGGTCGAGCCGAAGCTGACCCTGCCCGACGCGATCTATCTGCTGGCGCGCGGACCGTTTCCGGAAGCGGACGAGCGCGCGCTGCTCGAAAGCCACGGGATCGATGCCATCGTTTCCAAGAACAGCGGCGGCGAGGCGACCTACGGCAAGATCGCCGCGGCGCGCGCGCTCGGCATCGATGTGATCATGGTCCGTCGGCCGTCCGTGCCCGACGTTCCATCGGCCGACACCGTCGATCAGCTGGCCGCCAAGGTCGATCATCTTTTCGAGCCCGTTGCCGAGCGTGGCGTGTAGACCAGCGACGGCTTGTCGCCGCGCCGAATGATCCTGGTTTCCGGCGAGCCGATGATGATGCAGGTGGCCATGTCGGCCTTTTCCGCATCGGCATCGGCGAGCAGATGCACGTCGATACGCTCGTCCGGCCGGCCGGCGGCGCGGCCGAAGATGACCGGCGTGGTCCCGGGCAGGATCGCCTTCAAACATTCGAAGGCCCGCCCGAGCTGCCAGGGGCGCGCCTTGCTGATCGGGTTGTAGAGCGCGACGACGAAGCCGGCGCCGGCGGCGGCCAGCAGGCGCAGCTCGATCAGATCCCAGGGCTTCAGATTGTCGGAGAGCGAGATGGCGCAAAAGTCGTGGCCGAGCGGGGCGCCGATGCGGGCGGCGACGGCAAGCATGGCGGTGACGCCGGGAACGACCGCAAGGTCGATCGCGCGCCATTCCGTCGGGCCGGCCTCGATCGCCTCGCAGATTGCGGCTGCCATGGCGAAGACGCCGGGGTCGCCGCCGGAGACGACGGCGACGTCATGGCCCTCGGCGGCCTTGGCCAGCGCTTCGTTGGAGCGGGCAAGCTCCTCCCGGTTGTCGGATGCGATGCGTGTCTGGTCCGGCCTCAGCTCGAGCCGGTCGACATAGGGCTTGTAGCCATAGAAGAACTTGGCCTCGGACACGGCGCGGCTCGCTTCCGGAGTGACCTGATCGGCGTTGCCGGGACCGAGGCCGATGACGGTAAGGCGGCCGCTCATGCCTTGGCTCCGGCAGCACCGGGACGGGCGGACCAGCCGGCGACCAGCACGATGGCGAAATAGGGGGCCTTGTCGTCCGGCTTGTCGGCTAGCCGCATCGAGACGCTGCCCGGCATGGTGCCGCGCTCGACATAGACGGCTTTGGCAAGCTTGCCGGTCGCCTGCAGCGCGCGGCGGATTTTCGGCAGGTTGCGGCCGACCTTCATGATCACCGCTGCGTCGGTGTCGGCCAGCCGCCGCGTCAGCTCGAACTCGCTCATCGTGCCCGGCAGGACAGTCAGCACGTCGTCGCCCTGGACGATAGGCAGGCCGGTCGCCGACCAGCAGCCGGACATGGCGGTGACCCCGGGGATGACCTCGGTCGGGAAGCGATGCGCGAGGCGCACATGCAGGTGCATGTAGGACCCGTAGAAAAGCGGGTCGCCTTCCGACAGCACGGCCACCATCCTGCCGGCGGCAAGATGTTCCGCGACCGCCTCCGCCGACTGCTCGTAGAAATCGGCGATCTGCGAGCGATAGTCGTCGTGATCCTTGTCGATCTCGGTCGTCACCGGATAGAGCAGCGGCAGCTCGATCATGTCCGGCCGGAAGCGGGCCTCGACGATGGCGCGCGCATTGCTGTTGTTGCCGCGCTTGGCGAAATAGGCGACGACGTCGGCCTCTGCCAATGCCCGCGCAGCCTTGAGCGTCAGTAGCTCGGGATCGCCGGGACCGGTGCCGACGCCGACGAGGCGGCCTTTTACAATCGCGTTCACAGGCCGGGCCTCGCCAATGCGTTGAGGGCTGCGGCGGTCATGGCGCTGCCGCCCAGCCTGCCGCGCACGATGGCGTAGGGCACGCCATAGGAATTCTCCGCCAGCGCGTCCTTCGATTCGGCCGCCCCCACGAAGCCGACCGGCATGCCAATGATCGCGGCGGGCTTGGGGCCGCCGTCACGGAGCTTCTCCAGCAGGTAGAAAAGCGCCGTCGGTGCATTGCCGATGGCGACGACCGAGCCGGCGATGCGCTCGCCCCAGAGGTCGATCGCGGCGGCCGAGCGGGTGTTGCCGATCTCCCTGGCGATCTCGGCGGTACGCGGATCGCGCAGCGTGCAGATCACCTCGTTGCCGGCCGGCAGGCGGGCGCGGGTGACGCCATGCGAAACCATCTCGGCGTCGCAGAAGATCGATGCGCCGGCGGCAAGGGCCGCGCGGGCCGCGCCGACGAAATCGTTCGAGAAAACAAAATGGCTGGCGGCCTCGACCTGGCCGCAGGCATGGATCATGCGGATCGCGACATCGGCCTCGGCGTCCGAGAAGCGCGACAGGTCGGCCTCGGCGCGGATGATGGCAAAGGAGCGTTCGTAGATCGCGGTGCCGTCATGGATATAGTCGTAGGCCGTCATGCTCAATCCTGTCGATAGATGTCGGCGATGCCGGCCGCGCCAAGCCTTGTCATGCAGGCGGCGGCTGTTTCGCCTCGATGTCGTTGCGCGCGGATCGCTGCAAGGATGCCGCCAACGCCGCGCGCGGCGTCATAGCCCGGCCTGTATCCGGCAGGAAGAGCCTTCGCCGTCCCGCCAACGACAAGTCCGGCTCCGTTTTCGTCGCCGACCAGTGTGAGGGCGGCCAAGCCGGGATGCGCGCAGCCTTTGGCGCAGCCGGAAACGTGCAGGCTGAGCGAGGCGTCGAGGAGGTCGCTGTTTTGCGCCGCGATGGTTTCGGCGATGGCACGGGTGGCGATGCGGCCAGAGGCGCAGGCCGGTGTGCCGGGGCAGGCAGCGATGCGAATTCGCGGATCGGCGGCGTCGGTGACGAAGCCGAGGGCGGCGGCGGAGGTTTGCAGCGAGGTGCAGGCGACTGAGGCGAGGCCAAGGAAGAGCATGGCGCGGCCGGGGGACAGGCGGATCTCGGTGGTGCCGAGGCCGGCGGCTTGCGTGGCAAGTTCGATGAGCGATTGTGCCGGCATGCTGCCGTAGGGCAGGCCGATACCGAGAGCAAAAGTGTCGCCGGCCAAGGGGAAAAGGCCGATAGGTTTGCGCGAGGCCCCCCCCTCTGTCCTGCCGGACATCTCCCCCTCAAGGGGGGAGATTACGCTCTCGCCAATGGTTTCGCCAATCTGCAACGTTGAAAATGGGGAGCCGGCGTCGACGCTGCCAATCTCCCCCCTTGAGGGGGAGATGTCCGGCAGGACAGAGAGGGGGGCGACAGAGTGCCAACTTGCGAGTGAATTAAGCTGCCGCTCCGACAAGTCGCGGGTATGCGCCTCACGGCCTTTTTCCGCGACCATCCTGAGTGCCGCCACAGTGATGTCGCGTGCAGCATCCTCGTCGGCCGTCGCCAGCGGCATTGCATTGCGCGCGTCTCCGACGACAGACAAACTCCAGTGCACGGCCGCGTCGGCCCGCACCGCCTTCAGCCTTACGTCGGCCGTGACCGCGTCCATCGCCAGTTGCCCGCCGCCGTCGACAACCACCGACACCTTCGGTCCCAGCCGTGGCGTCAACCCGGCCTCTTCGACGGCCGCCCTGATCCGCTCGGCGAGCGGGCGCGGATCGGCAACCTCCTGCGGATCTATGCCCGCCAGTGGCCCGGTCTCGACCGGCACGCCGATGCGCACGGCAATGCCCAGCGCATCCACCTCCGCCGCCAGCAGGCGCGCGCTTTCCGCCGTTAGGCCACGGATCTGCAAACTGCCGCGCGCGGTCACTTCCATGATGCCGTTGCCGTGGCGCAAGGCGGATTCGCCGAGTCCGATCAGCGACTTCGGGGTAAGTCCTCCAGCGACCGGATTGAGCCGCACCAGCAGTCCGTCGCCGGTCTGCATCGGGGCGCTGAGGGCAGGGCAGGCGCCGCGGCGCGAGAAGGCGTTCATGCCGCCACCTGCTGGGCTTCGGCGATCAGCGCGGCGAGATCGTCGTCGATGGAGTTCCGCAAGGGGTGCCATAGGCCACGCCGTCGCGCGGAGAGGAAGCGTTCCGCGATCACCTTCGCGGCAGCCGGGTTCTCGCGCAGGATGAAGGCGCGAACGTGCGCGTCGCCGAGATAGGCATCGTGCACCGCCTCGATCAGCGCGCCCGATATGGCATGCGTGGTCTCGGCAAAGCCGACGAGGCGGTCGACGGTCTCGGCGAATTCGGAGGCGCCGCGCGGGCCATGGCGCATCTGGCCGGCAATGAAGCGCGGGTTGACGGCGCGGGCGCGGACCACTCTGGCCACCGCTTCGCCCACCGAGCGCGGCCTCGGCTTTTGCGGGTCCGTGGTGTCGAGCACGATGACATCGGCATTTTTGCCCAGTGCTGCCAAGGCGGCCGAAAACCCGCCGATGAAGGCAACGTCGGCCGAGCCTTCGAGGATGTCGCGGCCGGGATCGTCGCCGGTGTGGACGAGCAGGTCGGCCTCGGCGATGCGGCCCTCGAAGGCGCCGGGCGCGGAAGTCGCCTCGCCGTCGGCGCCGCCATAGGCATGCGAGGTGGCGTCGAGATAGGCGCGGCCGATTTCTTCGCGGCCGACCCAGTCGCCGCTGGACAAAAGATCCTCGACGCCGGCGCCGTAGGTGCCGGGCGAGGTGCCGAAAATGCGCGGGCCGATCTTGCCCTCGGCGCGGCTCGCCGCGGCGAGCGGGTTCTCGGAATCGTCCTCGTCGCGGCTGGCGACGGCGGTGGCGGCGGCGTCGATCAGTGCGATCTGGGTCGGGAACATGTCGCGGAACAGGCCGGAAATGCGCCAGGTGACGTCGACGCGCGGCCGGCCAAGTGCTGCCGGTGGCAGCACCTCGATGCCGGTGACGCGGCCGGTGGCGGCATCCCATTGCGGCCGGCAGCCCATCAGCGCCAGGCCTTGAGCGATCTCCTCGCCGCCCGTGCGCAGCGAGGCCGAGCCCCAGAGGTCGATGACCAGCGAGCGCGGCCAGTCGCCATGCAACTGCATGTAGCTGCGCACGACTTCTTCCGCCGCCGCCTGGCCAAGGTCATAGGCGGTCGGCGTCGGCATGGTGCGCGGGTCGGCGGTGAACAGGTTGCGGCCGGTCGGCAGCACGTCGGAGCGGCCGCGCGCCGGCGCGCCGGCCGGTCCGGCCTTGATGTGGCGGCCATCGAGCGCGGCGAGAAGGGCCGCTTTTTCCGCTTTCGCGCTTTGCCTGCGCAGCGGATCAGCCTCGCCCTCGGGCGCGCGGCCATAGACGTGCAGTCCGTCCTTGACGGCGAAATCCTTGAGGTCACAGAGCCAGGCGTCGATGCGGCGCAGCGCTTCGTCCGGCGCGTCGGTTCTGGCAACGCCAGCTTCGGAGGCAAGCCCGGTTTTTCGCGCGGTCTCGACGATCAGCCTGGCCAGGCGGTCGCGGCGGCGACGGTCGAGCCCGTCGGCCTGCGCATATTCGTCGACCAGCCGCTCGAGGCGCTGCTGGTTCTCATCGAGGCCCGCACCAGTCAGCGGCGGCGGCAGGTGGCCGAGCGTGACGGCGGCGATGCGGCGCTTGGCTTGCGCCGCCTCGCCGGGATTGGAGACGATGAAGGGATAGATGACGGGCAGCGCGCCGGTGACGATCTCGGGGAAGCAGATATCGGAGAGCGCGACCGTCTTGCCCGGCAGCCATTCCAGCGTGCCGTGCGCGCCGACATGGATGAGGGCGTGGACCCCGAGCGATTTTTGCAGCCAGAGGCCGAAGGCGATCAGGTCGTGGCGCGGGGGCAAAGTGGGGTCATGGTAGTCGGCGCGGCGGTCGACTGAGCGGCCACGATCGGGGGCGAGTGCCACGGTGACGTTACCGAAGGTCGCTGCGCGGAAGGGGAAGTGGGTTTCGTGCGCTAGCCGCGAAGGCTCGCGTTCTGTCGCGCCCCCCTCTGTCCTGCCGGACATCTCCCCCACAAGGGGGGAGATCAGGCTCGCGCCGTCGATTTCGCCAATCTCCGACTTCGCAGGGGGAAAGCCGGCGGAGGAACTGCCAATCTCCCCCCACGTGGGGGAGATGTCCGGCAGGACAGAGGGGGGCGCCTCGCGCGAACCTTTCCCTTCTGCCTTGCCCCACGCGGCCTCTATTGCATCGTGCGCTGGCCTCGGTAGTTCGGCCGAAAAGGCGAAGTAGGCCTCTACGGAGAGGCCTTGCCCACCCACCTCCAGCGCATCCAGCAGTTCCCGCGGCGATTGCGGAATCCCGTCAACCGCATAGCCCTCCTCCTTCAGGTCATGCAGCATCGCGAGCACGCTCGACGGCACGTCGAGGCCGACGGCATAGCCGGTACGGCCGGGCGCGCTCGGATAATCCGGTATCAGGATCGCCAGCTTGCGCTCGGCCCGCTCGGTCCGCCGCAGGCGAATGAACGCCGCGATGCGCTTGGCGACCTGCGCGATGCGACCTGCCTCCGGCCGGTTGGCGAAGGCGCGGAAAGCCAGCGCCGGGTCGGTTTCGCTCTCGCCCTTGAACGAAATCGCGCCGGCCAGGATGCGGCCGTCGAGTTCCGGCAGCACGACATGCATGGCAAGGTCGGCGGGCGCCAGGCCGCGCTGGTTTTTCTCCCAGACCTCGCGGCGCGTGGTGGCGACGATGACCTGGAAGACCGGCACGCCGGCACGGTCGAACAGCGTCTCCGCGCCGGGTTCGGCGCCGGAGGCGAATGCAGTGGCGGTGATGATGGCGGCCGGGTTCAGTGAGGCGAGGGCGTTCTCGACAAAGGCGAGAGACGCCTGATCCTTGAGGCTCGAAACGAAGATCGGCACCGGCGCGATGCCTTGCGAGCGCAACGCCTCGACCAGCGCATCGATCGGTGCGACATCGGCGGCGAGCAGCATCGAGCGATAGAAGAGGATGGGGATGACAGCGGTGCTGAGGTTGTCAGCGTCGAGTTTCGTCGCCCCCCTCTCTGTCCTGCCGGACATCTCCCCCTCAAGGGGGGAGATTGAGCTGTCGTCGACGCTTTCGCCAATCGCCGACGTTGCAGATGGCTCTTTTGACGCCCTTGAAGAAGGGGCGCCGGGGTCGGTGACGGCTGATCTCCCCCCTTGAGGGGGAGATGTCCGGCAGGACAGAGAGGGGGGCGAAGGAGCGCCGACGCTCGATAGGACTGGTTTTTCGACAACTCCCAGGCCCGGCTCGTAGTACCCAGCCTTCGGGACGCAGACCGGCTCGGCAACCGCCTCATCCGACCCAGCCAGCCGCGCCAGCCTCTTCACCAGCGCTGTCATATTCGCAGGCCCGCCTTCGCGGAAATAGCCGAGCAATCCGTCCAGCTCGGCGCGCGGCAGGGTCGAGGCCTCGATCAGCCGCAGGTCCTCGTCGTGGCTTTCGCCGGGCAGCAGCGCCAGCTTGATGCCGCGTTCGCGCGCGACCGCGGCGAGCTGGTCGCAGCCGTAGCGCCACCAGTCATAGCCGCCGAGAATGCGGACCAGGATGACGTTGGCATGGCGGGCGACGCTGTCGATCCAGAGGTCGACGGACATCGGATGGCGGAGATCGCGCAACGCGGCGAGCCGCATTGAGGGCAATCGTTCCGCGTCGGCCTTCCATGCAGCCGCGAGCCCCGAGAGATCGCTGTCGGTGAAGGACAGCGCCACGACATCCGCAGGCGTCTGCCTGAGATCGACAGGCTCGGCGAGATCGTCGAGCGAGGCGGATGTGGTGGTGAGGATGTGCATCTTGGTTCGGGTCTGCCTCAGCCGGCGAGGATACGCTCGATCGCCGGGCGGTTCAGCCCCTTCAGGCCGATGACGACGAGGCGCGAGCGGCGATCGTCCTCGGCCGTCCAGGCGCGGTCGTAGTAGTGGTTGACGCGCGGCCCGACGGCCTGCAGCAAAAGCCGCATCGGCTTGCCGCCGACCTCGACGAAACCTTTTACGCGCAGCACGTTTTCCTCTTCGGCGGCGGCGGCGACGCGTTTTGCGAGCTCGTCCGGATTGGCGATCGATGGAATGTCGACAATGAAAGTGTCGAAGTCGTCATGTTCGTGGTCGAATGCGCCGTCATGATGGGATTTGCGGTTCTCGATGTCGTCCTCCACGGCAAGACCAAGCCCCAGCAGCACGGAGGGATCGACCTTGCCGTGCGACGTCGGCACGATCTTCACGGCGCGGGCGGAGTGTTCGTTGATGATGGCGTTGGCACGGGCCGAACCGGCGGCGTCCATCAGGTCGCTCTTCGACAGGATGATCAGGTCGGCGCAGGCGACCTGATCTTCGAACACTTCCTCGACCGGATCGTCGTGGTCGAGCGTCTCGTCTTGCGCGCGCTGCGCCTGCAGGGCGTCCATGTCGTTGGCGACGCGGCCTTCGGCCAGTGCCGGGCCATCGACCACGGCGATGACACCATCGACGGTCACGCGGCTCTTCACGCTCGGCCACTGGAAGGCCTGGACCAGCGGCTTGGGCAGAGCGAGGCCGGAGGTTTCGATCAGGATGTGGTCGACCTTCGGCGTCAGCGACAGGATCTGGTCGAGCGCCGGCACGAAATCGTCGGCGACGGTGCAGCAGATGCAGCCATTGGCCAGTTCGACGATGTTTTCCTCCGGGCAGGCATCGACGCCGCAGCCCTTGAGGATTTCGCCGTCGATGCCGACATCGCCGAACTCGTTGACGATGATCGCCAGCCGCTTGCCTTTGGCGTTCTCGAGCAGGTTGCGGATCAGCGTCGTCTTTCCGGCGCCCAGGAAGCCGGTAACGACGGTGCAGGGAACTCGGGAGACGGATGCGGTCATGGTCAGTCCTTCAGCAGGTCGAGGGAGGGATGCGGGCAACAAGGCCGCGCTTCAGGGAATCGGGCCGGCCGCGCCACGGGATGAGGCCGTCGGTCGAGGTGGCGAAGAGCTTTGCGCCAGCAACGAGGTCGGCGCCGCTGGTCGCTGTCAGGTCGCCGAAGACGTAGCTCCAGCAGCCGTCACGCAGAAGCGCTGCGCTTAGGCGACGCTTGCAATTGCCGAGGCATTCGACAGTGCGGATGCGTATGTCCTGGCCGGAAGCAGCCCGGCGCGTGTCCTCGGCGAGCAGCGCGCCGGCGCGCGGATGGGCATCGGAACCCGTTTCGTCGCGGCAGGACGAGCAGACGATGACGGTCACGCCCGCCAAGGCTTCGCCGTCGTCGGACGGTATGTCCGCTCTGTCAGCCGGAAAACTGCTGTCGCGCTCCAAATCAGGCTCCTTGCCCGGAAAACCCGCCAGGCGATCGGATTCATCTGTCTCAGACGGCAGGTCTCCTGGCTCGCGGGTCATCGCCTTGGTTGCCGCCTTCCCGGGACCATCCCAGTGGTTTTCGGCCGAGGCTCATCGCTTACAGTTGCGGGGACAGCCGCGGAATTGGGATTCTCGATCCCGCACCGCATTCCCTCTTGGCCCCTCCCTTTGCCGGGAGAAGACCGTCTGCGGCGGATTTAGGCTTACGGGTGTGGGCCTGTCAACGCACGTCTACGACGCGCTAAGGCCTGCCAGCGCCGGGCCGAGGTCGCCGGCCGGCGTCACTTCGATGCTCTCGAGGCCAAGCCAGCCCTGCATTCGCTTGAGCTCCTCGAAGAGTTCTGCCGCAGTTTCCGGCGGCGTATCAGGCTCAGCATAAGCGGCGTGGACGCGCAGCACGCTCGCCGGGCGGTCGGCGCGGAGATCGACGCGGGCGACGATCCGGTCGCCGAGCAGGAAGGGCAGCACGTAGTAGCCGTATTGGCGCTTTTCGGCCGGGGTATAGATCTCGATGCGGTAGCGGAAGTCGAAGAGCTTTTCGGTGCGGGTGCGTTCGAAGACGACGGGATCGAACGGCGCGAGCAGGGCGCGTGCCTCGATCTTGCGCGGGATGCGGGCGTCCTTGTGGAGATAGGCCGGCTTGTCCCAGCCTTCGACCCGCATCGGCAGCAGATCGCCCGTCTCGACCAGTTCCTCGATCCGGTCCTTAGTATCGCCGGGCGCCAGACGAAAATAGTCGCGCAAGTCGCTATAGGTGGCGATGCCATGCGCGCGGGCGGAAATGCGCAGCAATTCGCGATGCGCGTCCTCGACGGAGGGAACCGGCAGGTCGAGCACGGCCCGCGGCAGCACGCGCTCCGGCAAATCGTAGTAGCGCTCGAAGCCGCGCCGGTAGGCGGTGGTGATGCGGCCGGCCCAGAACAGCCATTCGAAGGCGTGCTTGGCCGCGCTCCAGCCCCACCAGCCGCCATTGCCCTTGTGGCCTTCTATGTCGGAGGCGGCGATCGGCCCGCGTTCGGCGACCTCGTTGTAGATCTCGTCAATCATCTGGCGCTGCTCACGGCCCCATTTCGCCAGTCCGAGATACATTTCCTCGCCCTGTTCGGCGCGCTGCATGCGCCAGCGCAGCAGCGGCCAGGTCTCGACCGGCAGGAAGGAGGCCTCATGCGCCCAATATTCAAAGACGGTGCGCTTGCGCGTGAGCGCGGCGTTGTCGAGCAGGGAAAGCGGGTAGGGGCCGAGGCGCGAATAGAGCGGCATATAGTGCGCGCGCACCACGGCGCTGACGGAATCGATCTGCAGCAGGCCGGTGCGGGACAGCACGCGGGCGAGGTGGCGGCGGTCCGGCGTGCCGCCCGGCTGCGGGTCGGTGAAACCTTGCGCGCCGAGCGCGATGCGCCTAGCCATCGCGAGAGATATCTTTTCCTTCATCCAGAAGCCTTGCCCCGATCCGTCTACCCGAATTTCCAGTCAATGATTCCAGCCATGCTAGCAGCAAATGGCGGGAGATATGTCAGGAGAGAAAAGTGGAGTAAAAAGCGAAGGAAATCAAACAGGAGCGGATCGGACCAGTTTCTTCCGATCTGGCGTCCAGCGCCGCGTTTTGAACAAGGTTTGACTTGCTTCGCCGAAAGCGCTGCGCTAACCCTCGCCGCGTTGCAGCATAGGCCCTTAAAACGGTTCAGCGGTGAATCTGTCACGCTTCCGCAATAGGATCGGTTGCTGTAATCAACGTGGATTGACCGCCAACGGAAAGCCGCAGCATGAACGCACTTTTGAGTTCGTATCTGCCCATCGTCCTGTTTATCGGCGTGGCGCTTGTCGTCGGCCTGGCGCTGCTTGCGGCGCCGTTCCTGGTGGCCTACCGCAACCCCGACCCGGAAAAGCTTTCCGCCTATGAATGCGGTTTCAATTCGTTCGACGACGCACGCATGAAGTTCGACATCCGCTTCTACCTGGTGTCGATCCTGTTCATCATCTTCGATCTGGAAGTGGCCTTCCTGTTCCCGTGGGCGGTGTCGTTCTCGAAGATAGGCATGCTCGGTTTCTGGTCGATGATGGTGTTTCTGGCGGTGCTGACCATCGGCTTCGCCTATGAATGGAAAAAAGGAGCGCTGGAATGGGATTGAACGACAGTTCAGGCACCCTCGTCGCGCCGAAGCCCAAGGGCATCATCGACCCCAACACCGGCCGGCCGGTGGGGCAGGATGATCCGTTTTTCCTCGAGATCAACAACGATCTGGCCGACAAGGGCTTCCTCGTCACCTCGACCGAGGCGCTGATCACCTGGGCGCGCAGCGGCTCGCTGATGTTCATGACCTTCGGCCTCGCCTGCTGCGCGGTCGAGATGATCCACACCTCGATGCCGCGCTACGACTCCGAGCGGTTCGGCGTCGCGCCGCGCGCGTCCCCGCGCCAGTCCGACATCATGATCGTCGCCGGCACGCTGACCAACAAGATGGCGCCGGCGCTGCGCAAGGTCTACGACCAGATGCCGGAGCCGCGCTACGTCATCTCCATGGGCTCGTGCGCCAATGGCGGCGGCTACTACCATTATTCCTATTCGGTGGTGCGCGGCTGCGACCGCGTCGTGCCCGTCGACATCTATGTGCCCGGCTGTCCGCCGAGCGCGGAAGCGCTGCTTTACGGCATTCTTCTGTTGCAGAAGAAGATCCGCCGCACCGGCACGATCGAGCGGTGAGCCGATGAGCCAGAAGTTGAACGAACTCTCCACCTATCTCGGCGAGAAGCTCACTGGCCGCATCGGCGAAGCCGTGCTGGCCTATGGCGAGCTCACGGTTTCCGTCGAGCCGGGCAGCCTGATCGAGGTGGCGACTTTCCTGCGCGACGATGCGCGTTGCCAGTTCGTCTCGTTCATCGACGTCAGCGGTGCCGACTATCCGTCGCGCGCCCGGCGCTTCGACGTCGTCTATCACCTGTTGTCACCGAAGCAGAATGTCCGCATCCGGCTGAAGGTCCAGGCCGACGAGGAGACACTGGTTCCCTCGCTCACCGCCGTTTATCCCGGTGCCGACTGGTTCGAGCGCGAGACCTACGACCTCTATGGCGTGCTGTTCTCCGGCCATCCGGACCTGCGGCGCATCCTCACCGACTACGGTTTCGAGGGCCACCCGCTGCGCAAGGATTTCCCGCTGACCGGCTTTGTCGAGGTGCGTTACGACGACGAGGCCAAGCGCGTGATCTACGAGCCGGTCGAGCTCAAGCAGGAATTCCGCAATTTCGATTTTCTTTCCCCGTGGGAAGGCACCGACTACGTGCTGCCGGGGGATGAAAAGGCGAAACAGTGAGTAGTCAGTAGTCAGTAGGGAAGGAATTGGGAAAGCGGATCGAATCTTATCGCGACCTGATGGTGTGGCAAGCGGCGATGGTTCTCGCCGAAGATTGCTATCGCGTCACCAAAGGTTTTCCGAAAGACGAGATCTATGGAATGACCTCCCAGATGCGCCGCTCGGCGGTATCGATCGCCGCTAATATCGCTGAGGGGTACGGTCGTGAGAACAGAGGCTCGTTCGTTCAATTTCTGCGCATGGCGCAGGGTTCGTTGAAGGAACTAGAAACTCACATATTGTTGGCGTGCCGTGTCGGTATGCTGGAGCGAGACAACGAGACTGAACTGCTGCTGCGATGCGAAGAGATTGGGAAAATGATGCGATCTCTGATCAGAACGGTGCAGGCGAAACAGGCGGAATAGTAGGCGTTGAGCTGATGATCACTACTCACTACTCACTACTGACTCTTCGCCAGAGGCGCCACAATGGCTGAAACCTCCGTCCGCAACTTCAACATCAACTTCGGACCGCAGCACCCTGCGGCGCATGGCGTTTTGCGCCTGGTGCTGGAGCTGGACGGCGAGGTGGTCGACCGCGTCGATCCGCATATCGGACTGCTGCATCGCGGCACCGAGAAGCTGATCGAGGCCAAGACTTATCTGCAGGCGGTGCCTTATCTCGACCGGCTCGACTATTGCGCGCCGATGAACCAGGAGCATGCCTTCGCGTTGGCCGCCGAGCGCCTGCTCGGCATCGAGGTGCCGAAGCGCGGCCAGTTGATCCGCGTGCTCTATTCCGAGATGGGCCGCATTATGTCGCACATCCTCAATGTGACGACGCAGGCGATGGACGTCGGCGCGCTGACGCCGCCGCTGTGGGGCTTCGTCGAGCGCGAAAAGCTGATGGTGTTCTACGAACGCGCCTCGGGCTCGCGCATGCATGCGGCCTATTTCCGCCCCGGCGGCGTGCACCAGGACCTGCCGCAGAAGCTGGTCGAGGACATCGGCAAGTGGATCGATCCGTTCCTGAAGTCGATCGACGACCTCGACGCGCTGCTCACCCCCAACCGCATCTTCAAGCAGCGCAATGTCGATATCGGCACCGTGTCGCTGGCCGATGCCTGGGCCTGGGGCTTTTCGGGCGTCATGGTGCGCGGCTCGGGTGCGGCCTGGGACCTGCGCAAATCGCAGCCCTACGAATGCTATTCCGAGATGGATTTCGACATCCCGATCGGCAAGAACGGCGACTGCTACGACCGCTACCTCGTGCGCATGGAAGAGATGCGCCAGTCGGCGAAGATCATGCGCCAGTGCGTCGACCTGCTGCTCGGCAAGGAAGGCACCGGGCCGGTGTCGAACCTCGACGGCAAGGTGGTGCCGCCGAAGCGCGCGGCGATGAAGCGTTCGATGGAAGCGCTGATCCATCACTTCAAGCTCTACACCGAAGGCTATCGCGTGCCGGCCGGCGAGGTCTATGCGGCGGTCGAAGCGCCGAAGGGCGAGTTCGGCGTCTATCTCGTCTCCGACGGCACCAACAAGCCTTACCGCTGCAAGCTGCGCGCGCCGGGCTTCGCGCATCTGCAGGCCATGGATTTCCTGTGCCGGGGCCACATGCTGGCCGACGTCACCGCCGTGCTCGGTTCGCTCGATATCGTCTTTGGTGAGGTCGATCGCTAAATGTCAGTCCGCCGTCTCGCAGATGCCAGCGTCCAGCCAGCTTCCTTCGCCTTCAACAAGGCGAATACGGCGGCGGCCAAGCAGTGGATCAAGAAATATCCGAAGGGCCGCGAGCAGTCGGCCATCATTCCGCTGCTGATGATCGCGCAGGAACAGGAAGGCTGGGTGACGAAGGCGGCGATCGAGACGATCTCCGATATGCTCGGCATGCCGCGCATCCGCGGACTCGAGGTCGCGACCTTCTATACGCAGTACCAGCTCAATCCGGTCGGCACGCGCGCGCACATCCAGGTCTGCGGCACCACGCCCTGCATGCTGCGCGGCTCGGAAGCGCTGATGGATGTCTGCCGCTCGAAGATCCATCACGACCAGTTCCACACCAATGAAAAAGGCACGCTGTCGTGGGAGGAGGTCGAATGCCTCGGCGCCTGCGTCAACGCGCCGATGGTGATGATCTTCAAGGATACGTTCGAGGATTTGACGCCGGAGCGGCTGGCCGAGATCATCGACCTCTATGAGGGCGGCAAGGGCGCCTCGGTGACGCCTGGCCCGCAGAACGGCCGCACCGGCTCGGAGCCGGCCACTGGCCTGACGACGCTGAAGAGCGAAAAGGCGATCCTGAAGTCGACGCGCGAGAAGGAAGCCAAGGCGGCGGCCAAGGCCGCCAAGGCGGCGCCGGATGCGATCATCGCGGCGCCGGTGCCGGCGCCGGCTGCCCCGGTCGCGCCCTCCAAGGCCAGCAAGCCGAAGACCGACGCGCCCGAGACCAGCCCGGCGCTGAAGACGCCGTCGCCGGTCAAGGTCGCGCCGGCCGTGGAAAGAGCGGCTAGCGTCTCAGCGCCGCGGCATTCCGCCGCCAACGCCAACAAGGCCTCGCCGGAAGTCGAGGGGGTCTCGAAGCAGCGCAACGGACCGAAGAACAAGGGCGAGCCGGTTGCCGCCTTCAAGTCGCCGGAAGCCAAGCAGCCTGCCGCCGCAAAACCTTCGCTCGACGACAAGAACCGGCCCGCCGGCATAGAACGGCCCGCCGCGGTCGACGACCTCAAGCTGATCTCCGGCGTTGGTCCGAAGATCGAGGGCACGCTGCATTCGCTCGGCATCTACACCTTCGCGCAGGTAGCATCCTGGAAGAAGGCCGAGCGCGAATGGGTCGACGGCTACTTGAACTTCAAGGGCCGCATCGAGCGCGACGACTGGGTCAAGCAGGCCAAGGCGCTCGCCAAGGGCGGGGTCGCCGAATACATCCGCGTCTTCGGCAAGAAGCCGGTCTGAGGGACGAACCATGCTTCAGGACAAAGACCGCATCTTCACCAACATCTACGGCCTCTTCGACAAGTCGCTCAACGGCGCGATGGCGCGCGGCGCCTGGGATAACACGCCTGGCTTGGTCGCCAAGGGCCGCGAGTGGATCGTCAACGAGATGAAGGCGTCGGGCCTGCGCGGCCGCGGCGGCGCCGGTTTCCCGACCGGCTTGAAATGGTCGTTCATGCCCAAGCAGAGCGACGGGCGGCCGAGCTACCTGGTCATCAACGCCGATGAATCCGAGCCCGGCACCTGCAAGGACCGCGACATCCTGCGCAACGACCCGCACACGCTGGTCGAGGGCGCGCTGCTCGCCGGCTTCGCCATGGGCGCGATCGCCGCCTACATCTATGTGCGCGGCGAGTTCATCCGCGAGCGCGAGGCGCTGCAACGGGCGATCGACGAGGCCTACGAGGCCAAGCTGATCGGCAAGAACAACACCTCCGGCTACGACTTTGACGTCTACATGCACCACGGCGCCGGCGCCTATATCTGCGGCGAGGAGACGGCGCTGCTCGAAAGCCTCGAAGGCAAGAAGGGCCAGCCGCGGCTGAAGCCGCCATTCCCGGCCAATGTCGGCCTCTATGGCTGCCCGACCACCGTCAACAATGTCGAGTCGATCGCGGTGGCGCCGACCATTCTGCGGCGCGGTGCGGCCTGGTTCTCGTCCTTCGGCCGGCCGAACAATGTCGGCACCAAGCTGTTCTGCGTCTCCGGCCACGTGAACAATCCGTGCACGGTCGAAGAGGCGATGTCTATCCCGTTCCGCGAGCTGATCGACACGCATTGCGGCGGCATCCGCGGCGGCTGGGACAATCTGCTGGCGGTCATTCCGGGCGGCGCGTCGGTGCCGCTGGTGCCGGCCGAGCAGATCATCGACACGCCGATGGATTTCGATGCGCTGCGCGACCTGAAATCCGGCCTCGGCACGGCGGCGGTCATCGTGATGGACAAGTCGACCGATATCGTGAAGGCGATCGCCAGGCTCTCCTACTTCTACAAGCATGAGAGCTGCGGCCAGTGCACGCCGTGCCGCGAAGGCACCGGCTGGATGTGGCGGGTGATGGAGCGGCTGGTGCGCGGCGAGGCGCAGAAGCGCGAGATCGACATGCTGCTCGACGTCACCAAACAGGTCGAGGGCCACACGATCTGCGCGCTGGGCGACGCGGCGGCGTGGCCGATCCAGGGCCTGATGCGGCATTTCCGCGGCGAGGTGGAGCGCCGCATCGACGAGTTTTCGCGCAACGCGCACCGGGTCGAGCCGGTGATGGTGGCGGCGGAGTAAGGTTGGAATTGCGGGCGAAAGCCCGGCGACAGGAATAACGGGCGGGGCATACGAAGAAACGACCAGGAGCACTCGATGGCGCTGTATTCGATACCCTATGCACTGATGCCCGACATGGAACAGTTGGAGAAGATGAACCAGGATCTGACCAGGATGATGCCTAAGGAGATGGCCAGCGCCGTCAATCTCCTGGCGCACCCTGTTGCTGGAGTCGCCGCCATGTCGGCGATAAGCATCGGGCTGGCCAATCATGCCTTCGGTGTCTGGCTGGGCGCGCTTTCGGGCGCCGCAGAAGCCTCGCAGCGGCTGTTCCAGCCGATCGTCGACGATTTCGAGGCGCGGAGCGAGGAGCTCGCGGAAGCCCAGAAGACCTCGTCCAAGGCGCGCAAGGCGGCAAAGACGCTGATCGCCGAGGCGCAGACCTTCGCCAGGGACGTGACCGACATCGCCCAGACCAGCGTCGAGAAGGCGCAAGACACCGGCGGCGCCGACACGGTGGCCAGCAGTGCCGCGGCCGGGCTGATGCCGGAGGATTTCAGGCAGCCCAAGGCCATCGACAGGCCGGTGGAGCCGGCCGACCTCAAGGCGATCTCGGGCATCGGCCCGAAGCTGGAGAAGGTGCTCAACGGCCTCGGCATCTGGTCATACGGCCAGATCGCGGCCTGGACGGCGGAAGAGATCGCCTGGGTCGAGGACTATCTGTCGCTCGCCGGCCGCGTCGGCCGCGACGACTGGACCAGCCAGGCAACGGCGCTGGCGGCCAAGGGTTGAAATTCAATGCCGGGCGCGGCTCTGGTCGCGCCCGCAAAGAGGGATTGCGGGACGTCCGCAGAGGTTTGAGGCGAGATGGCAAAGCTCAAGGTCGACGGGAAAGAGATCACTGTACCCGACCACTACACGCTGCTGCAGGCGGCCGAGGACGCCGGCGCGGAAGTGCCGCGCTTCTGCTTCCATGAGCGGCTGTCGATCGCCGGCAACTGCCGCATGTGCCTGATCGAGGTGAAGGGTGGCCCGCCCAAGCCGCAGGCCTCCTGCGCCATGGGCGTGCGCGATTTGCGCCCCGGGCCGAATGGCGAGGCGCCGGAAATCTTCACCAACACGCCGATGGTCAAGAAGGCCCGCGAAGGCGTGATGGAATTCCTGCTGATCAACCATCCGCTCGACTGCCCGATCTGCGACCAGGGCGGCGAATGCGACCTGCAGGACCAGGCGATGGCCTTCGGCGTCGATTCCTCGCGCTACCACGAGAACAAGCGCGCGGTGGAAGACAAGTATATCGGGCCGCTGGTCAAGACGGTGATGAACCGCTGCATCCACTGCACGCGCTGCGTCCGCTTCACCACCGAGGTCGCCGGCATTTCCGAACTCGGCCTGATCGGCCGCGGCGAGGATGCAGAGATCACCACCTATCTCGAGCAGGCGATGACCTCGGAGCTGCAGGGCAATGTCATCGACCTTTGCCCGGTCGGCGCGCTGACCTCCAAGCCGTTCGCCTTCCAGGCGCGGCCGTGGGAGCTGACCAAGACCGAATCCATCGACGTCATGGATGCGGTCGGCTCGGCGATCCGCGTCGACAGCCGCGGTCGCGAGGTGATGCGCATCCTGCCGCGCGTCAACGAGGCGGTGAACGAGGAATGGATCTCGGACAAGACCCGCTTCATCTGGGACGGCCTGCGCACGCAGCGCCTCGACCGCCCCTATGTGCGCAAGGATGGCAAGCTCGTTGCGGCAAGCTGGGCGGAAGCCTTCGCCGCGATCAGGGACGAGGTGTCGAAGACGGCGCCCGAGCGGATCGGCGCTATCGCCGGTGACCTCGCCGCGGTCGAGGAGATCTATGCGCTGAAGCTTCTGATGGCGGCGCTCGGCTCGAAGAATATCGACTGCCGCCAGGATGGCGCCGCGCTCGATCCGCCGCTCGGCCGCGCCAGCTACATCTTCAATCCGACCATCGAGGGCATCGAGCAGGCCGACGCGGTGCTGATCATCGGCGCCAATCCGCGCTTCGAGGCTTCGGTGCTCAATGCCCGCATCCGCAAGCGCTGGCGCATCGGCAATCTGCCGGTCGGCGTCATCGGCGAGGTCGGCGACACGCGCTACGACTATGAGCAGATCGGCGCCGGTCCGGAATCGCTGAAGGACCTGGCCGACGGCAACGGCAAGTTCTTCCAGGTGCTGAAGAAGGCGACGCACCCGCTGATCATCGTCGGCCAGGGCGCGCTGGCGCGCGCCGACGGTGCGGCAGTGCTCGGCCAGGCGGCCAAGCTTGCCACGGCGGTCAATGCCGCCCGGGCCGATTGGAACGGTTTTGCCGTGCTGCACAACGCCGCGGCCAGAGTCGGCGGCCTCGACCTCGGCTTCGTGCCGGGCGAGGGCGGCAAGGGCGTCGCCGCCATGCTCGGCGAGACGGACGTGCTGTTCCTGCTCGGCGCCGACGAGATCGACATGGCCAAGACCGGCGGCGCGTTCGTCGTCTATGTCGGCACGCATGGCGACGCCGGCGCGCACCGCGCCAACGTCATCCTGCCAGCCGCGGCCTACACCGAAAAGTCCGGCACCTACGTCAACACGGAAGGTCGCGTGCAGCAGACCAATCGCGCCGGCTTCGCTCCGGGCGACGCACGCGAGGACTGGGCGATCCTGAGGGCGCTCTCGGATGTGCTCGGCAAGAAGCTGCCGTTCGATTCGCTGCCGCAGCTGCGCGCCAGGCTCTATGGCGAGTATCCGCATCTTGCCCGCATCGACCAGGTTCTGGCCGGCAGCGCCGACGACATCGCCAAGGTGGCGAAGCTCGGCGGCCGGCTGAACAAGGGCACCTTCACCTCGCCGGTGAAGGATTTCTATCTGACCAACCCGATCGCGCGAGCCTCTGCCGTGATGGCGGAATGCTCGGCGCTGGCCAAGGGCGGCTTCAAGCAGGCGGCGGAATAAGCATGGAAACCTTCTTCTCCTTCTACGTGCTGCCGGCGCTGCTGATCCTGCTGAAGTCGGTCGTGCTGATCGTCGTGCTGCTGATCTTCGTCGCCTACATCCTCTACGCCGACCGCAAGATCTGGGCGGCGGTGCAGTTGCGCCGCGGTCCGAATGTGGTCGGCCCCTGGGGCACGCTGCAGGCCTTCGCCGACCTGTTGAAGTTCGTCTTCAAGGAGCCGGTGATCCCGTCCGGCGCCAACAAGGGCGTCTTCCTGCTGGCGCCGCTGGTGTCGGCGGTGCTGGCGATCTCGGCCTGGGCGGTGATACCGGTCAACGAGGGCTGGGCGATCGCCAACGTCAATGTCGGCATCCTCTATGTCTTCGCCATCTCCTCGCTCGAGGTCTATGGCGTGATCATGGGCGGTTGGGCGTCCAATTCGAAATATCCGTTCCTCGGCGCGCTGCGCTCGGCCGCGCAGATGGTGTCCTACGAAGTCTCGATCGGCTTCGTCATCGTCACCGTGCTGCTTTGCGTCGGCTCGCTCAACCTGTCCGACATCGTCATGTCGCAGCATGACGGGCTGGGCACAAGGCTTGGCCTGCCCAACACCTTCCTCGACTGGCACTGGCTGTCGCTGTTCCCGATGTTCGTCATCTTCTTCATCTCGGCGCTGGCCGAGACGAACCGTCCGCCCTTCGACCTGGTGGAGGCCGAATCGGAACTGGTCGCCGGCCATATGGTCGAATATTCGTCGACGCCGTTCCTGCTCTTCTTCCTCGGCGAGTATGTCGCCATCGTCCTGATGTGCGCGCTGGCCACCATACTGTTCCTCGGCGGCTGGCTGCCTCCGTTCGACTTCGCCCCCTTCACCTGGGTGCCGGGGCTGATCTGGTTCGTGCTCAAGGTCTGCCTGGTGTTCTTCGGCATTTCCATGGTCAAGGCGTTCGTGCCGCGCTACCGCTACGACCAGCTGATGCGGCTGGGCTGGAAGGTCTTCCTGCCGATCTCGCTGTTCATGGTCATCGCCACCGCCGCCTTCCTCAAGCTCACGGGATTTGCGTGATGGGCGACTTGGTGGTCTTGGTGTTAGGCGGCGCTTTTGGAGTCCTGGTGGGGTGGCTTATGACGCGCTCTGGGGCTCCACTCGAGCGATACCGGAAAAGGCAAACTAGCCTTTTTGGCTTTCCCCTATCCGATGAGGTGAAGCAATTGGACGAGCATTTCGTCAAGCGCGTCTTGACGGCTTATCCGCTCATATTGGGTGTCATGTTCGCGACCATTGCGTTGGTCGCGTTTGGGAGTGGCAAATGGGTGCACTAACTCAAGCCGCAAAGGCGCTGCTGCTGAAGGATTTCGTCAGCGCCTTCTTCCTGTCGATGCGCCAGTTCTTCGCGCCGAAGGAGACGATCAACTATCCGCACGAGAAGGGGCCGATCAGCCCGCGCTTCCGCGGCGAGCATGCGCTGCGCCGTTATCCGAACGGCGAGGAACGCTGCATCGCCTGCAAGCTGTGCGAGGCGATCTGCCCGGCGCAGGCGATCACCATCGAGGCCGGCCCGCGCCGCAACGACGGCACGCGCCGCACCGTACGCTACGACATCGACATGGTGAAGTGCATCTATTGCGGCTTCTGCCAGGAGGCTTGCCCGGTCGACGCCATCGTCGAAGGGCCGAATTTCGAATTCGCGACGGAGACGCGCGAGGAGCTTTACTACGACAAGGACAGGCTGCTCGCGAACGGCGACCGCTGGGAGCGCGAACTGGCGCGCAACATCGCGCTGGACGCACCCTATCGCTGACATTTGACGCATGGACGGGGCGAGGGGCCTCGTCTAAGGACAACGCGGCTTCGTAACCGGAGGCGGAAACGAAGCCAGAAAGAGCAAACAGGACGAACGTCCTGTTTGGACAGGAACCCGGGGGAACCCCATGCTGAGTGGACTAGAGGCGGCCTTTTTCTACCTCTTCGCCTTTGTCGCGGTGGCGTCGGCGTTCATGGTCATTTCGTCGCGCAACCCCGTGCATTCGGTGCTGTTCCTGATCCTGACCTTCTTCAACGCCGCCGGCCTGTTCATGCTGACCGGCGCCGAGTTCCTGGCGATGATCCTGCTCGTCGTTTATGTCGGCGCGGTCATGGTGCTGTTCCTGTTCGTCGTCATGATGCTCGACGTCGACTTCGCCGAGATGAAGGAAGGCGCGCTGCAATACGCCCCGATCGGCGCGCTGGTCGGGCTGATCCTGGCGGCGGAGCTGATCGTCGTGCTCGGCGGCTACACTTTCGCGCCACAGCTGGCGTCGACGGTGGCCAAGCCCATTCCGGATCTCGCCCAGCGCACCAACACGGCCGCGCTCGGCGATATCCTCTACACGGACTACCTCTATTACTTCCAGATCGCCGGCCTCGTGCTGCTGGTCGCCATGATCGGCGCCATCGTGCTGACGCTGCGCCACAAGCCGGGCGTCAAGCGGCAATCGATCGCAGCCCAGGTCGGCCGCACGCCGGCGACGGGCATGGAAATCCGCAAGGTCAAATCGGGCGAGGGCATCTGAGATGGTCGTCGGCATCGCGCACTACCTCACCGTATCGGCGATCCTGTTCACGCTCGGCGTGTTCGGAATCTTCCTGAACCGCAAGAACGTCATCGTCATCCTGATGTCGGTCGAGCTGATCCTGCTGGCGGTCAACATCAATTTCGTCGCCTTCTCGGCGGCGCTCGGCGATCTCGTCGGACAGGTGTTCGCGCTGTTCGTGCTGACGGTCGCCGCTGCGGAGGCCGCGATCGGTCTTGCCATTCTCGTCGTCTTCTTCCGCAACCGCGGCTCGATCGCGGTCGAAGACGTCAACATGATGAAGGGTTGACGGGACAGTCATGTATCAAGCGATCGTCTTCCTTCCGCTGCTCGGCTTCCTGATCGTCGGCCTGTTCGGCACGTCGCTCGGCGCCAAGGCGTCCGAATACATCACCTCCGGCTTCCTGGTGATTTCGGCCGTGCTGTCGTGGATCGCCTTTTTCTCGGTCGGCTTCGGCGAAGGCGAGGTGTTCACCGTACCGGTGCTGCGCTGGATCCAGTCGGGCGGGCTCGACGCGTCCTGGGCGCTCAGGATCGACACGCTGACGGTGGTGATGCTGGTCGTCGTCAACACCGTGTCGGCGCTGGTCCACATCTACTCGATCGGCTACATGCACCACGATCCGAACCGGCCGCGCTTCTTTGCCTATCTGTCGCTGTTCACCTTCGCCATGCTGATGCTGGTGACGGCCGACAATCTGGTGCAGATGTTCTTCGGCTGGGAAGGCGTCGGTCTCGCCTCCTACCTGCTGATCGGCTTCTGGTACAAGAAGCCGTCGGCCAATGCCGCGGCGATCAAGGCCTTCGTCGTCAACCGCGTCGGCGATTTCGGCTTCGCTCTCGGCATCTTCGGCGTCTTCGTGCTGTTCGGCTCGGTCAATCTCGGCACCATCTTCGCCAATGCGGCGAGCTTCGTTCCGGCGGAGGGCGCCAAGCACGGCGCCGCCGTGCTCACCTTCCTTGGCTATGCGCTCGACAAGCACTCGGCGATGACCGTGGTCTGCCTGCTCCTCTTCATGGGCGCGATGGGCAAGTCGGCGCAGGTGCCGCTGCACACCTGGCTGCCCGACGCCATGGAAGGCCCGACGCCGGTCTCGGCGCTGATCCATGCCGCCACCATGGTGACGGCAGGCGTGTTCATGCTGGCCCGGCTGTCGCCGCTGTTCGAGCTGTCGCATTCGGCGCTGACGGTCGTCACCTTCATCGGCGCCTTCACCGCCTTCTTCGCGGCCACGGTCGGCCTGGTCCAGAACGACATCAAGCGTGTCATCGCCTATTCGACCTGCTCGCAGCTCGGCTACATGTTCGTGGCGCTCGGCGTCGGCGCCTATGGCGCGGCGATCTTCCATCTGTTCACGCACGCCTTCTTCAAAGCGCTGCTGTTCCTCGGCTCGGGCTCGGTGATCCACGCCGTCTCCGACGAGCAGGACATGCGCAACATGGGCGGCCTGAGGACGCTCATTCCGAAGACCTACTGGATGATGGTGATCGGCACGCTGGCGCTGACCGGCGTCGGCATCCCGGTGACGGTCATCGGCACCGCCGGCTTCTTCTCCAAGGACGCCATCATCGAGAGCGCCTTCGCCAGCCACAATCTGTTTGCCGGCACCGCCTTCGTGCTGCTGGTCGTTGCCGCGGCCTTCACCTCATTCTACTCTTGGCGGCTGATTTTCATGACCTTCCACGGCCAGCCGCGCGCCAGCCACGAGGTCATGCACCATGTCCATGAATCGCCACCGGTGATGCTGGTGCCGCTGTTCATCCTGGCCGCGGGCGCGCTGTTTGCCGGCATCATCTTCCACGGCGCCTTCATCGGCGAGGGTTATGCCGAGTTCTGGAAGGCATCGCTGTTCACGCTGCCGGACAACCACATCCTGCACGAGATCCACGAACTGCCGCTGTGGGTCGAACTGGCGCCGTTCATCGCCATGGTCATCGGCTTCGCGGTTGCCTGGAAGTTCTACATCCGCTCGCCGGAATTGCCCGCCAGCGTCGCCGCCAACCATCGCCTGCTCTACGCCTTCCTGCTCAACAAGTGGTATTTCGACGAGCTCTACGACGTCCTGTTCGTGCGGCCGGCGAAGCGCCTCGGCAGGTTCCTGTGGAAGACCGGCGACGGCGCCATTATCGACGGGCTCGGGCCTGACGGGGTCTCGGCGCGCGTCGTCGATGTCACCAACCGCGTCGTCAAGCTGCAGACCGGCTACCTCTACCACTACGCCTTCGCCATGCTGATCGGCGTTGCCGCACTCGTCACCTGGATGATGCTCTGATGACCGCCTGGCCAATCCTCTCGCTGGTCACCTTCCTGCCGCTGGTGGGGGTGCTGCTCATCCTGTTCATCAACGACGACAGCGAAAACGCGCGCCGCAACATCCGCGCCATCGCGCTGTGGACGACGAGCATCACCTTCGTCATCTCGCTGTTCATCTGGAAGGGTTTTGACAATTCGCAGGCCGGCTTCCAGTTCGTCGAGAAGGCCGCCTGGCTGGATTCGGGCATTTCCTACCACATGGGCGTCGACGGCATCTCGATGCTGTTCGTCATCCTCACCACCTTCCTGATGCCGCTCTGCATCCTGGCGTCGTGGGAAGCGATCGAGAAGCGGGTCAAGGCCTACATGATCGCCTTCCTGCTCCTGGAAACGCTGATGATCGGCGTCTTCTGCGCGCTCGACATCGTGCTGTTCTACGTCTTCTTCGAGGCCGGCCTGATCCCGATGTTCATCATCATCGGCGTCTGGGGCGGCAAGCGGCGCGTCTACGCCTCGTTCAAGTTCTTCCTCTACACGCTCGCCGGTTCGGTGCTGATGCTGCTCGCCATCATGGCGATGTTCTACCAGTCCGGCACCACCGACATCACGACGCTTTTGACGCACAACTTCCCGGCCAACATGCAGACCTGGCTGTGGCTCGCCTTCTTCGCCTCCTTCGCGGTGAAGATGCCGATGTGGCCGGTGCACACCTGGCTGCCGGACGCGCACGTCGAGGCGCCGACGGCGGGCTCGGTGATCCTGGCCGCGATCCTCCTGAAGATGGGCGGGTACGGCTTCCTGCGCTTCTCGCTGCCGATGTTCCCGCTGGCGTCGGAAATGTTCGCGCCGTTGGTATTCACGCTCTCGGTCGTCGCCATCATCTACACCTCGCTGGTGGCGCTGATGCAGGAGGACATGAAGAAGCTGATCGCCTATTCGTCGGTCGCCCATATGGGCTTCGTCACCATGGGCATCTTCGCCATGAACCAGGAAGGCGTGCAGGGCGCGATCTTCCAGATGCTCAGCCACGGCCTCGTCTCCGGCGCGCTGTTCCTGTGCGTCGGCGTCATCTACGACCGCATGCACACGCGCGAGATCGACGCCTATGGCGGGCTGGTCAACAACATGCCGAAATATGCCACCGTGTTCATGGTCTTCACCATGGCCAATGTCGGCCTGCCCGGCACCAGCGGCTTCGTCGGCGAATTCCTGACCATGCTTGGTGTGTTCCGGGTCAACACCTGGGTGGCGTTCTTCGCCGCCACCGGCGTCATCCTGTCGGCGGCCTACGCGCTCTGGCTCTACCGCCGGGTGATCTTTGGTTCGCTGACCAAGGACAGCCTGAAGGGCCTGCTGGACCTGTCGACGCGCGAGAAGGCGATCATCTACCCGCTGGTGGTGCTGGTCATCTTCTTCGGCGTCTATCCCGCGCCCGTCTTCGACGCCACGGCCGCATCGGTCAAGGCGCTCGTCACCAATGTCACCGCATCCATCGGCTCCGCGCAGACCGCGGCGGCGAACTGACCAGGGGTTTTGCGAACCATGACGCCGGACCTTCTCTCCAGCTTTTCGCTCTCGACGCCGGAGCTGATCCTCGCCATCGGCGCGCTGGCGCTGCTGATGGTGGGCGCCTATTCGCGCTCCAACACCACCATGACGGTGACCGGCCTTGCCGTCGCCATACTGGTGCTCGCCGGCTTCTGGGTCGCCTCTTCCGGTGGGCAGGGCACGGCTTACGGCGGCGCTTTCATCCAGGATTCCTTCGCCCGCTTCATGAAGCTGCTGGCGCTGATCGGCTCGGCGGTGACGCTGGTCATGTCGATGCGCTTCGCCAAGCAGGAGCATTTCGACAAGTTCGAGTATCCGGTGCTGATCCTGCTCTGCACGCTGGGCATGATGCTTATGATCTCGGCCAACGGCATGATCGGGCTCTACCTCGGCCTCGAACTCCAGTCGCTGGCGATCTACGTGCTGGCGGCGATCAACCGCGACAGCGTCCGCTCGACCGAGGCGGGCCTCAAATATTTCGTGCTCGGCGCGCTGTCGTCGGGCATGCTGCTCTACGGCATCTCGCTGATCTACGGCTACACCGGCAACACCGGCTTCCAGGAGATCGCGACGGCGCTGGGCAGCGGCGAGCGCCAGCTCGGCCTCGTCTTCGGCCTGGTGTTCGTGCTGGCCGGCCTTGCCTTCAAGATCTCGGCGGTGCCGTTCCACATGTGGACGCCGGACGTCTATGAGGGCGCGCCGACCCCGGTGACGGCCTTCCTGGCGGCGGCCCCCAAGATGGCGGCGATGGCGCTGATCGTGCGCGTCACCATGGGCGCGTTCAAGCCGATCGCCGCGGACTGGCAGCAGATCATCGTCTTCATCTCGATCGCCTCGATGGCGCTCGGCGCCTTCGCGGCCATCGGCCAGACCAACATCAAGCGGCTGATGGCCTATTCTTCGATCGGTCACATGGGCTACGCGCTGGTCGGCCTCGCCGCCAACAGCCAGGCCGGCGTGCGCGGCGTTGCCATCTACATGCTGATCTATCTGGTGATGACGCTCGGCACCTTCGCCTTCATCCTCGCCATGCGGCGCAAGGAGGGCAATGTCGAGCAGATCAGCGACCTCGCCGGGCTCGCCTCGACCAACCCGATCATGGCGACGATCCTCACCATCCTGATGTTTTCGCTGGCCGGCATCCCGCCGCTCGCCGGCTTCTGGGGGAAGTGGTACGTCTTCCTCGCCGCCATCAACGCAGGCCTCTACGCGCTGGCGATCATCGGCGTGCTGGCCTCGGTGGTGGGCGCCTACTATTATCTGCGCATCATCAAGATCATGTGGTTCGACGAGCCGGTCGGCGGCTTCGTGCCGATGGCCAGCGAACTGCGCCTCGTGCTTGGCGTCAGCGGCGCCTTCGTGCTGTTCTACGTGCTGATCGGCGGGCCGATCGGCACCTATGCCGAAGCCGCGGCGAAGACCTTCTTCTGACGGGATGGCGTTTCGGCTGGCTCCAACCGCGGCGTCGGAAGGGTTCCGGCTCGAAGCCCATGATACGGTCGGCTCCACCAACGCGCTGGCGCTCGCCCATGCGCGGGCCGGCGATCCGGGCAAGCTGTGGGTCGTTTCCAAAAAGCAGGAAAGCGGGCGCGGCCGGCGGGGCCGGACCTGGGCGACGCCCGAGGGCAACCTGGCCGCGACATTGCTCATCGTCAGCGGCGGCGAATTGCGGCTCGCCGCGACGCTCGGCTTCGTCGCCGGGCTGGCGCTTGCCGATGCGCTCGATGCCGTCGTGCCGCAAGGCAGGATCGCGATCGGCGTTGACGGCGCAAGCCAGGGCAAGAACCGCTTCGAGCTGAAATGGCCGAACGACGTGCTTGCCTCCGGCGCCAAGCTCGCCGGCATCCTGCTGGAATCGGCGCTGCTCGAAGGCGATCGCTTTGCGGTGGCGGTCGGCATCGGCGTCAATGTGGTGGCATATCCCGAGGATTTGCCGTATCCGGCGACATCGCTGCGCGCGCTTGGCGCGAATTGCGATGCCGAGACCCTGTTTCTGGCGCTGTCGGATGCCTGGAACGAGAATGCCCGGCTGTGGGACGACGGGCGCGGGCTTGCCGCCATCAGGCGGCGCTGGCTGGCGCGCGCGGCGGGGCTGGGCGGCGAAGTTGCTGTCAGGGTTGACGGTAATGTGGTGCGCGGGACGTTCGAGACCATTGACGAGGACTGCCGTTTCGTGATCCGCGACGATGCGGGAACTGTCGTGACGATCGCCGCCGGCGACGTGCATTTCGGCGCCGTCGCGTCGGCCCGGGTTTGACGGGCCAGGAAGGAAAGAACATGGCGAAAGCGGAAAACGCCGAACTCGTCTTCGTGCCGCTCGGCGGCGTCGGCGAGATCGGCATGAACTTCGCCCTTTACGGCTACGGGCCGGCCGATGCGCGCGAGTGGATCGTCGTCGATGTCGGCGTCACCTTTCCCGACACCGCGCATCCCGGCGTCGACCTGATCCTGCCCGACACGCGCTTCATCGAGGAGAACCTCGACAATCTGCGCGGCATCGTCATCACGCACGCGCACGAGGACCATTACGGCGCGCTGCTCGACATCTGGCCGAGGCTGAAGGCGCCGGTCTGGATGACGCCGTTCACCGCCGGCCTGCTGGAGGCCAAGCGGCAGGGCGAGCAGGGTGCGCCGAAGGTGCCGGCGATGATCTACCGGGCCGGCGAGAAATTCACCATCGGTCCGTTCGAGATCGAGGCCATCCCGGTCGCCCACTCGATTCCCGAGCCGATGTCGCTGGCGATCACCACTCCGGCTGGCACCGTCATCCACACCGGCGACTGGAAGATCGATCCGGAGCCGACGATCGGGCCGAAGACCGACGAGGCGCGCTTCCGCGCCTATGGCGATAAGGGCGTGCTGGCGCTGGTCTGCGATTCGACCAACGCGCTGCGGGAGGGAGAATCGCCATCGGAGGTAGCGGTCGGCGAGGGGCTGAAGGGCGTCATCCAAAGCGCCAAGGGCCGCGTCGCCGTCACCACCTTCTCCTCCAATGTCGGCCGCATCGTTTCCATCGCCAGGGCGGCGCGCGACGCCGGCCGCCAGTGCCTGGTGCTCGGCCGTTCGCTGAAGCGCGTCATCGATGTCGCTGGCGAGCTCGGCTACATGGACGGGCTGCCGGAGTTCATCGCCGAGGAGGATTACGGCTTCATCCCGCGCGAGAACCTGGTCATCATCTGCACCGGCAGCCAAGGCGAGCCGCTGGCGGCACTTGCAAAGCTGTCTCGCGACGAGATGAAATCGGTGTCGCTGACGGCCGGCGACACCGTGGTGTTTTCCTCGCGCACCATCCCCGGCAACGAGAAGGCGATCCTCGAGATCAAGAACCGGCTGATCGACCTTGGCATGAAGATCATCGAGGACGGCGATGCGCTGGTGCACGTCTCCGGCCATCCGCGCCGCAGCGAATTGCGCAAGATGTATGAATGGGTGCGGCCGCAGATCGGCGTCCCGGTGCATGGCGAGGCGGCGCATCTGGTGGCGCAAGGGTCGCTGATGTCGATGTCCGGCATCGGCCAGGTGGCGCAGGTGCGCGACGGCGACATGCTGAGGCTCTATCCGGGCGCCGCGACCATTGTCGACCAGGTGCCGTTCGGCCGCGTCTACAAGGACGGCCGGCTGATCGGCACCGACCAGGCGATGGGCATCCGCGACCGGCGCAAGCTGTCCTTTGCCGGCCATGTCGCCGTCAATGTCGTGCTCGACGACAAATACGAGCTTGCCGGCGATCCCGACCTGGTGGCGATCGGTGTCGCCGAGGCGGACGCCAGCGGCGAGACCCTGGAGGATCTGATGCTCGATGCGGCAATCGGCGCCGTGGACTCGATCCCCCGTCAGCGCCGAAAAGACCTCGACCTGGTGCAGGAGGCGGTGCGCCGCGCGGTGCGCGGTGCCGCCAACGAAGCCTGGGGCAAGAAGCCGCTGGTGACGGTGTTCGTCACGCGGTGACGAACAAGGGAATAGGGGAGTAAGGCAGTAGGGGAATAGGGAAGAATAAGCAGTCTGTATTTGTTCAGACTCGTTTCCCTACTCCCATACTGCCCTACTCCCTTACTCCCCTAAAGCGGAGCGCTTTATGCTCGGACGCCTGAACCATGTCGCGCTTGCCGTGCCGGATCTGGCCGCGGCAATGGCGGCCTATCGCGACACGCTCGGCGCGCGGCTGAGCGCACCGCAGGCGCTGCCGGAACATGGCGTGACCGTGGTGTTCGTCGATGTCGGCAACACCAAGATCGAATTGCTGGAACCGTTGGGCGAGAACTCGCCGATCACAGCCTTCCTGGAGAAGAACCCCTCGGGCGGCATGCACCATGTGTGCTATGAGGTGGATGACATCGTGGCCGCGCGCGACCGGCTCAAGGCCAGCGGCGCGCGCGTGCTGGGTGACGGCAGCCCGAAGATCGGCGCGCATGGCAAGCCGGTGCTGTTCCTGCATCCCAAGGATTTCTTCGGCACGCTGGTCGAACTGGAGCAATCATGAGCTGGGTCTCGTTCATCGCGCTGTTCTTCGCCACCTGGTGGGTGGTGCTGTTCGCCGTCCTGCCGTTCAGCCTCAGAACCCAGGATGAGGACAAGGATGTGACGCTGGGCACCGTTCCCAGCGCGCCGCGCGGGCCGCACATGCTGCGCGCGGCTTTCCGGACGACGATCGCCACCCTGGTCCTTCTCGGCATCTTTTACGGCATCACACGGGGGCTTGGCCTCGGCATCGACGACATCCCGCACATCGTGCCGGACTTCAACCAGACGCCGAAGAATTAACGACGCCAGTCGACCCAAACTCGTCCCATTTCATGCGAGTCGGCTCAGCCGGAAATCCGGTAGCCGGCTTTCGAATTCTCGTTGCGCTGACGTCGGGTAAAGCAGTTTGGCAATCTGTCGTGCTAAGCAGATGATTGCACAAAAAAAATGCAAGGCACGAGGCCTTGCAATTTAAACGCGTCCGATCTGTTTCCGGTATCCGGCGGCTGCGAGTAACCGCGCCTAGATCGCATCCTCCCAAGACTTTGACCGCGTAGGAGAGCAGATTTTTTTCCGCCCTCTCGGTTATCGGGGCACACTAGCCTAAGGCAGATGAAATTGTCACGAAGAATTTTGCCCGGAAACGGGCAATATCGTGCTGCAGTGCACAATAGTACGGCAGGCCTTGCTTGTGAAACGATCAACCGGGCGGTTGCAGCACTTCGGTCGCTCGCTCGGGTTTCCAATCCGCCATGAAATGGCTATGAAGCCGGGGCAAGCAGCCCATGCCGCGCCGATTCCGGCGGGGCCATCCTCACTTACGGACCAGTCCATGCGTTTGTCGCGCTATTTCCTGCCCATTCTCAAAGAAAATCCGCGCGAGGCCGAGATCGTCTCGCACCGGCTGATGCTGCGCGCCGGCATGATCCGCCAGCAGGGGCAGGGCAGCTTCTCCTGGCTGCCGCTCGGCAAGCGCGTGCTGGACAAGGTCTGCCGGATCATCCGCGAGGAGCAGGACAGGGCGGGCGCGCTGGAAATCCTGATGCCGACCATCCAGTCGGCCGAGCTGTGGCGCGAAAGCGGGCGCTATGACGACTACGGCAAGGAGATGCTGCGCATCAAGGACCGGCAGGAGCGCGAGATGCTCTACGGGCCGACCAATGAGGAAATGGTCACCGAGATCTTCCGCGCCTATGTGAAGTCCTACAAGGACCTGCCGCTCAACCTCTACCACATCCAGTGGAAGTTCCGCGACGAGGTGCGGCCGCGCTTCGGCGTCATGCGTTCTCGCGAATTCCTGATGAAGGACGCCTATTCCTTCGACCTCAACTACGAGGGCGCCAAGGCCGCCTACAACCGGATGTTCGTGTCCTATCTCAGGACGTTCACGCGCATGGGCCTGCAGGCGATCCCGATGCGCGCCGACACCGGGCCGATCGGCGGAGACCTAAGCCACGAGTTCATCATCCTGGCCGACACCGGCGAGAGCCAGGTGTTCTGCCATCGCGACTATCTTTCGCTCGCCGTGCCGGGCGCGAACACCGACTTTTCCAACGACGCCGAGATCGCCGACATCGTCAAGACGTGGACGACGCCATACGCGGCGACCGACGAGATGCATGACGAGGCGGCCTGGGACAAGGTCTCCGAGGGCGACAAAGTCTCGGCGCGCGGCATCGAGGTCGGCCATATCTTCCATTTCGGCGAGAAGTATTCCAAGCCGATGGGCGCCAAGGTGACCGGGCCGGACGGCAAGGATCATTTCGCTTCCGGCGGCTCCTACGGAATCGGACCCTCGCGGCTGGTGGCGGCGATCATCGAGGCCAGCCATGACGACAACGGCATCATCTGGCCCGACGCGGTGGCGCCGTTCGACATCGGCCTGATCAACATGAAGGCGGGCGACGCCGAATGCGACCGCGTCTGCGACGAGCTCTATGCCGCGCTCTCCGGCGCCGGCAAGGACGTGCTCTATGACGACACCGACCAGCGGCCGGGTGGCAAGTTCGCCACCGCCGACCTGATCGGCCTGCCCTTGCAGGTGATCGTCGGGCCGCGCGGCGTGGCGAGCGGAGAGGTCGAGATCAAGAACCGCAGGACCGGCGAGCGCGAGACGCTGCCGATCGAAGCGGCGAAGAAGCGCCTCGGTTTCGCCGCATGAGCCAGGCGGCCGCAGCCAAAGCCCCGGCCGTCAAAGCCCCAGCCGCCGGCGCCTTTTCGGTGTTCGAGCGCATGGTTGCCTGGCGCTATCTGCGCTCGCGGCGCAAGGAGACGGTGATCTCGGTCATCGCCTCGATTTCCTTCCTCGGCATCATGCTGGGGGTGGCGACGCTGATCGTCGTCATGGCGGTGATGAACGGGTTCCGCGCCGAGCTGCTGACCCGCATCCTCGGCGTCAACGGCCATCTGATCGCGCAGCCGCTGGATTCGCCGCTGGAGGACTACGCCCAGGTGGCGGGCCGCATCAACGGCGTGGCCGGCGTCAAATACGCCATTCCGCTGATCGACGGCCAGGTGCTGGCGCAAGGCAATGTCGGCGGCGGCACCGGCGCGCTGGTGCGCGGCATACGCGGCGAGGACCTCGGCAAGATCTCGATCGTCTCCAGCAATATCAGGCAAGGCACGCTTGACGGCTTCGACACCGGCGAGGGCGTGGCGATCGGCAAGCGCATGGCCGAGAATCTCGGCCTCGTGCTCGGCGACACAATCACGCTGATCTCGCCGGACGGCGACGTGACGCCGCTCGGCACGACGCCACGCATGAAGGGCTACAAGATCGCGGCGATCTTCGAGGTCGGCATGTCGGAATATGACAGCTCGATCGTCTACATGCCGTTCTCGGAAGCGCAGCTCTATTTCAACATGGACGGCCGGGCGCAGACCATCGAGATCTATGTCGACAATCCCGACAATGTCGACGCGCTGAAGCCGCTGGTCGAGCAGGCGGCGCAGCGGCCGATCGACCTTGTCGACTGGCGCCAGCGCAACGAGACCTTTTTCTCGGCGCTGCAGGTCGAGCGCAACGTCATGTTCATGATCCTGACGCTGATCGTGCTGGTGGCGGCGCTGAACATCATTTCCGGCCTCGTCATGCTGGTGAAGGACAAGGGCCACGACATCGCCATCCTGCGCACGATGGGCGCCACGCGCGGCGCGATCCTGCGCATCTTCCTGATGACAGGGGCGGCGATCGGCGTCACCGGCACCATCGCCGGCGTTCTGCTCGGCGTCGTCATCTGCCTCAACATCGAATCGATCCGCCAGTTCTTCTCCTGGATGACCGGCAGGATCCTGTTCAATCCCGAGCTCTATTTCCTCAGTCAGCTGCCAGCGAAGATGGATGCGCGCGAGACCACCTATGTCGTCATCATGGCGCTGGGCCTGTCCTTCCTGGCGACGGTGTTTCCGGCCTGGCGGGCGGCGCGGCTCGATCCGGTCGAAGCCTTGAGGTACGAGTGATGGCCGAAGCCATTATCGAGCTGAAGGGCGTCGAGCGGCACTATGTCCAGGGGCCGCGCAAGCTGACCATCTTGAACGGCGCCGATTTTTCGCTGCGGCGCGGCGAGATGGTGGCGCTGGTGGCGCCGTCGGGCACCGGCAAGTCGACGCTGCTGCACACCGCCGGCCTGCTTGAGCGGCCCGACGCCGGCGACGTGATTCTCGGCGGCCGCGCCTGCGGCCGGCTGTCCGACGAGGACCGCACGGCCATCCGCCGCAACGATGTCGGCTTCGTCTATCAGTTCCATCATCTGCTGCCGGAGTTTTCCGCGCTGGAAAACATCATGATGCCGCAGCTGATCAAGGGGCTGTCGCGCAAGGAAGCGGCCGAGCGGGCGGCACAGCTGCTCGACTACATGCAGATCGGCAAGCGGGCGCAGCATCGCCCGTCGGAGCTCTCCGGCGGCGAGCAGCAGCGGGTGGCGATCGCACGCGCCGTCGCCAATGCGCCGCTGGTGCTGTTGGCCGACGAGCCGACCGGCAATCTCGACCCGGTCACCGCCTCCTATGTGTTCGAGGCGCTGGAAGCGCTGGTCAGGCAATCGGGCCTCGCGGCGCTGATCGCCACCCACAATCACGAGCTGGCTTCGCGCATGGATCGGCGGGTGACGTTGGCCGAGGGCAAGGTCGTCCCCCTTTAGGTCACGGCGATATTCGGGTGAGGCCGGCCTGCGAAAGGCGGCTTCCAGCGCTTCCGGTGCTCACGTACTTCAAGTTCGCTCCGCTCCGGTTCTCGGAACCCACCGTTCTCGACTCGGCCTGACCCAAATCTCGGCGTGCCCGCGTCGGCGCTGGTGCGTGGCCGCCCGCGCATTTCGCCCGTCAACCTTTCCTTAACCCTGCCGGATTGAGCGCCCGAAATTTCCGGGCAGCGCCTTTCTGCGGTCGTTGACATTCGAACAAAATTAGAACAAAATACGAACATACTAACAACTGGAGAGAGTTATGTCGGACCTTGTTCAGGATGTTGTGTCGCTCGTGTGCATGAGCACGTTTCTGATTTCCATGGCGATCTGGATCGGCGCCATGTGAGGACCATGCCTTGCGGCCGGCTGCCGCAAGCGCCTCGACGTTAAGCTTTTCTTGCCGCCATTGACGCTAGGGTGCCCGCGAAGACAGGGAGCAACACCGGTGTCGCCGATCGTGATGGCCATCCTCCTGGCCGGCAATCTCGGACTGATCTTTCTGCTGATGACCCTGCCGCTCGGCCTGCGCACGGTCAGGGTGTCGAGGCTGGTGGCGGCGGACCGCCACCGGCTCTGGCAAGCGCTGTGGCCGTTCGGCAGCGATGCCGGCTGGTCGGGCGAAATCGTTTCGGCTGAGGCGCTGGACGGGCAGGGCGTGGCCCGCATCGTCCTGTCCTGGGAAGGGCGCGACGGCCAGCCGATCGAACGCAAGGTCGTGCTGGAGGATGTCGTCGAGGGCGGCCGCTTTTCCATGCGCGTCCTCGATGATTCCTCGCTCGATGCCTCCTTCTGGGCCAGCTATCGCGAGACCACCGAACTGGTGGCCGAGGGCGCCGCGACGCGGGTCAGCCTCGGCCAGACCGATCGCTATCGCGGCGTCGCCTTCCTGATCTTCCGCTATTTCGCCATGCGGCGCGAACTCGGCAAGCTGCAGCGCTGGGCGAGGACGGGAGAGTATCGCAAGGGCGGCTGGTTCGAGCATCCACTCAGCCAGGTGGGATTCGCCGTGCTTTCAGCCTTCATCCTGTGGCCGTTCTTCGGCCTCAGCCTCGGCGGCCTGGCGCTGGCCGCGATCCTGACCTCGGTGGTCGCCCTGCACGAGCTCGGCCATATGGCGGCATTCCGGCTGATGGGACATAGCAGGGCGCGCATGATCTTCATCCCGCTGCTCGGCGGCATCGCCATCGGCGGCAGGCCCTACGACAGCCGCTTCGAAGTTGCCTTCGTGGCGCTGATGGGCGCCGGCTTCTCGGCCTTCCTGGTGCCGGTGCTGATCGCCGCCAGCGGGCTTGCCAGAGGCGAGGGGCATGGCGCCGTCGCCGCGCTGCTGGCCACGCTCGCCGGCTTTTCCGCGCTCTTCAACATCGCCAATCTGGTGCCGGTGTGGAAGTTCGACGGCGGCCAGGTGCTGCGCCAGATCTGCCCCGGCCCGATCGTCCTGGCGCTGGCTTCGTTCCTGCTGCTGTCCGCCTTGCTGGCGCTCGGCTGGCTGGCTGGATTTTCGCCGGGCTTCCTGCTTGCGGCGGGCGTCGTGTTCCTGATCCTCAGCCTGCTCACAATGGGCAGCGCGGTGAAGCCGCGCCATGAGCTGAAGCCGATCCGGACCTTCGACCGGTTCGCCATGGCCGGCGCGCTGCTCGCGGTCTTCGCCATCCATGGCTATGGCGTGCTGTGGGCGTCCACGCTGCTGGTCTGAACTGGTTCCGGACAGGTTCTCAGCCGGCCTTGCGGGCTGCCTCGACGGGTGAAGCCGCGACAGGGCCGAAGACATGCTCGAAAGCGGATTTCAGCGCCAGGTCGAGGTCGGCCATGGTCACCGGCAGGCCAAGGTCGACCAGGCTGGTGACGCCATGATCCTGGACACCGCACGGCACGATGCCGGTGAAGTGTCCGAGTTCCGGCTCTACATTTATGGCGATGCCGTGAAAGCTCACCCAGCGCCGCAGCCGGATGCCTATTGCCGCGATCTTGTCCTCGACCGGCGTGCCGTCGGCAAGCGCGGGACGATCCGGCCGCACGACCCAGACGCCGACCCTGTCCTCGCGCCGCTCGCCGCGCACGTTGAAGGCGGCAAGCGTTGCGATGATCCATTCTTCGAGCGCGGCGACAAAGGCGCGCACGTCCTCGCGCCGGCGCTTGAGGTCGAGCATGACATAGGCGACCCGCTGGCCAGGGCCGTGATAGGTGTATTCGCCGCCGCGTCCGGCCGAAAAGACCGGAAAGCGGTCGGGCTCGATCAGGTCCTCGATGCGGGCGCTGGTGCCGGCCGTGTAGAGCGGCGGATGCTCGACCAGCCAGACAATCTCGCCGGCCGCACCGCTGCGGATTGCCTCGGCGCGCGCCTCCATGAAGGCGATCGCATCGGGATAGGCGGTGAGGCCGGGCTCGATCCGCCATTCGACGGGTACTGAACCGGGCAGGGGCAGGAACGACGTGGCGATCTGGCTGCGTTCTGGCATGATAAATCTCGTGTGCCCCCTCATATGGCGGCAATGGGCGAAAACGTCCAGTTCCCCGGCATTTTCCAAAGCTGTGGAGCGTTGTGTCGGCAGCTCTGTCAGATGCGTGTCGTTCCCCCAAAACCGCTACGCACTTTTGGGCGACATGCATTGGCGATTATTCCGCACGGCGCACTTGTTTCGCCGGAAACGATTTGCTACAGGCCCCGAGCCGGTTCGTTCCGGCTCCTACCACGTGCGGTCGTGGCGGAATTGGTAGACGCGCAGCGTTGAGGTCGCTGTGGGGCAACCCGTGGAAGTTCGAGTCTTCTCGACCGCACCATTCCCATGAAAGATGGGGCAGAATAGCAAATATTTTCAATCACTTCCATCCTAGAGTGTCCCACGTCAACCCCAAGCATGGGACACATTGGCTCGTTCAAGGGCCGCCTTCGCCAGCTTCCAGCGCTCGACGCGACGGGTGTAGACCTCGCTCGTCTTGGCCTCCGAGTGGCCGAGAATCGCCATGATGTCGTACTGGCTGCATCCTTGTTCGGCCAGAAGCTCGGCCAGGCCCTTGCGAACGCCGTGGGCCGACAGGTCATCAAGGCCAGCGTCCTTGCACCATGTCTTGAACATCGCCGACATGCTGTCTCCGCTCGAATAGGGCTTGCCGCCGCGCCCCAGCACATAGGTTCCGCCCTGCACGGTCGGCGCTCGCGTGGCGGTCTTCAGCGGCGCAAGAAGGGGGATAGTGACCTCGGACGATCCCTTCTTGAACGGCGTCCAGCGCAGCGCCTCAACGCCGTCGATGACGCATTCATGGCCTCGCCCGAGCATCGTCAGATCCTCGATCCGGCACCCGGTCCACAGCAGCACCGACATGGCGACATGCGCCTTTGAACCCAGCTTATGCTTCTCCAAGAATTTCTTGACGTCGGCGGCTTTCCACGGCTTGGCTCCCTCGCCCTTGACATAGATCGACTTGATGCCGCGCGCCGGATTGTTCTGTAGGTATTTCCGCTCAATAGCCCAGCCGTACATGACGCCAACAGCTTCGATGAAGGCGTCGGCCTGCGCTGGTGTCGCGCCCATGCCGTCCTGCAGTTCGAGCAGCTTCTCCTGCGGGATCAGCATCACCTTGTCGGGCTTCATCAGCAGGCGGTTGAGCAGGTTGCGCTTCTTCTTCAGCGTCTTGTGGCTGGTGGTCTTGGCCTTCACGCGGGCTTCGAGATATTCGAAATAGGTGTTGACCAGCCAGCCGATCGACTTCGGCTTGGCGTAGTCCGACGCCACCTTCAGCGGTTCCGGCTTTTCGCCCCGACGAGCTGCCAGGTATTGGCGCTGGAAGTCCTCGTCGCCTGGACCGCAGTAGATGGGGATGCGCTTGTTCTTCTCGCCTTCCACGCGCACGCGGTAGCGTTTGTTGCCTGACGGCAGCGACTCCCAAAGGAGCCCTGGGTATTCGATCTTCATAGGCCTCACCATTGTTCGAGGCCTTCATCCTTTGTCGCGGTCGTTCCGCCCTCAACGTGGCCGCAGTGGATTTCCACCTGTCCACCGATTACGCACACCTTGTCCACAGGCAGCCCTGACGCCTTCAAAGCAGCAAGGGCGGCGCGGATAGCCGACTGGCTCGCGCGCGTCCTCTTGACCTCCGATGGCGCCAGAGGCCGGCTCACCTTTCCCTCCCCTGTAAAGCAGAGAGGGCAGCGCGACCGGCTTCGGTGATGCGAAAGCCAAGAATACCTGGCTGCCCGCCCCAATGCGCGCAATACTCAACCATCCGGTGCTTGACGAGGAATTCGGCCGTGCGCTTATAGACGGCGCCTCGTCCCTCGATCCACCATTGCGGCGAGCATTCATCGAAGTTCCGAAGATCGGGACCGTTCCCCATCAGCGACAGAACCTCACGCTGCGCCTCTGTCAGCTTGCGCTCAGGAGCCATTACTTCCCCTCCAGTGTAGAGAGGAAGGCGCGGGCGGCGCGGGTGACGGTCATGGCGCTGCCTTTCTCAGAAAGCCGTAGGCGAGCGCGCCGAAGCGCATGTCGTTGTCAGTCTCGCCATGCTTGAACGGGTAGTCGTGGCCGTCGATGCAGCGCATGACGTGGCCTTCTGGAATGTGGTCGTACCATTCCGCCGGGTAGAGCCAGAGGACATTGCCGTCCTTGTCGGGCTCGTCCCATTTCTGGCAGCCGATTTGTTTGAGGGTTTCCTCAAAAAGAGCGGGCAGCTTGGCGAAGTCCATGATAGGCTTCGGAACTGTCAGCCCGTCCGTTCGGTCAAACTGAGGCGTTCTGACTTCGATGGGCTCGCCCGGTTCGGCGCCAATGGCCGCGCGAAGCTTCTCCGCAAACTGCGGGTCGTTCATGTCGAGAACGGCGTCAAACTTAACGGTACTTTTCATCGGTCCTCTCCATGATCACTTCTATTGCCAAAGCCTCCGCCTCATCCAGCGCTGGCCACGGATAAGCAAAACCGCTGTTCACTCGGACAGCATTCGCAAAGCCGGATTCACCGCACACGGCGTGAACCATTGCGTCCAGCGCCTCCCTCGCCAGCTTCAACGCCTCGCCTTGACGTGCCAGTTCGTCTAGAAGAGCGGCATAGAGGTCGGAGCGGACATATTCAGTCGGCTCGCCGTCACTGTCGTCGTCGGGCCAAACCTTGTCTTCGCACCACATGCGGCCTGTGTAGCGATCGGCCGTTTTTTCGCTTTCAAGCCAAATGCGCTCATGGTCGGGCATGGCCCGCTCCTGGTTGGGGTTAGCGGGCATTGGACGGCTCCTGGCGAGCATCAAGAATGAAGCAGGCGATGTGACGGCCGGTTCCTTTGCCTTGTGATCGATCTTCGGTGGCGAGCCAACGCACGTCGCCAAGGTTGCGGACTTCGGTGCCGATGGCGGCAAGGAGCATCAGAACCCATTTATCGACCGGGTATACGAGAACGACCGTCTTGCCCTTACGATGCTCCTCAATGGCCTTGCGAACCCATGCAGTCGGGCCTTTCTTCTTGCCCTGATGGATGATGGATCCGAACGGTGGATTGACATAGCTGGATTTGCCCCATTCGCATGTCAGGCCGTCGAAGCCTTCTGGCAGCGGGAACGGGCAAGGATCGAAGTCGAAGTTGAATTCCGCGTCCAACTCGGCATAGAGTTCGGGTGGCGTCAGCCAGTAGTGTTTCCCGTCATCGCCGTTGCCAACGTGAAACTTGTTCTCGGCCGGCGGCAATTGGTTCTGGTGTAGCGTCGGCTCAAAGCCGAACATGTCGGGTCCGCTCATCCCCGCCCTCTATCTGTCAGTGCGGAGGGGGATGCGGCGAGGGGGCCGGCGAACACGTAGATGCTGTCGCCTGGGTTCAGGTACTCGCTGTTGGTGATGCCGCTATGGACGGCTGGATCATACGCCTCACACCTCACCAAGCCATGTTGTTCGGCGGCTTCGAGTATCTCGCCGCCGCTGGCGTCGGAGCCGTCAAAGCCGACACGACACATCTCCTTCGCAAACTCGGTAAGCTCCACCATCCCCGGCACCGATACTGCGGTAGCGGCGGCGAGGGCTTCGGCGCGGGCGGCTCTGTCGCGCAAGCCTTGGATGACCTCGGCCATCGCAGTGGCGGCGCGATCCTCCTCAATCTCCTGCTTCTCCAGCGCTGCCTTCGCTTTGGCCAGTTCTGCTTGGAGGGCGGCAGGGGCGGTGGCGGGGACCAGCGGCAACAATTTTCTGCCCACAGTCGGCTCAGGCAAGCCGTCGACCAGAGCCTTCACGGCGCCGCCGTCGCTAGTGTAAACGACGCCCTTCTCGTCCATGAAAAGGATCGGCCGCTCGATCAGCCTCTCCACCTCGCCCTGTTCTATGGGTGATGCTGGACGGGTGGGGATGGACGGATCGAGCGGCAACGTGCCGAACAGATAGCAATTCCAGTTCCAATTCACACGCTTGAAATATTCCCGCGCTTCGGCTTCATCATCAAAGATCGCGTCGCCCATGTCGGCGTCTTCGAACCTGACGATGAACTTGCGCGGGGTGTGCTCGCCGTTCTTCATCGGCTGGCACCACGCCACCGGATCCGCCTCTCCTGATGGTGCTGCCGAGGAGGAGGCGAGATAGGCGAATGCGTCTCGCGTCCAAATCGCGTCGGCAAGAGCGTTATGCTCGGTAGAAGTCTGCTTGGGAAGTTCCGGGTTGCCGGCGGATTTGCGAAGCTGCTGAACGTCCATGCAGAGCATCGGCCAGCCTGCCGGAAGGTCCATCATGGTGCCGTAAAGCTGGCACAGCGCAACCCAGTCGTAATCCGCGTAGTACGCCCAAAATTCTGGCTTTTCGCCAACGAATTTGATAATCTCTTGGGCGATCTCGGCGCGCGGTTTCGTCTCCCCGGTGAGATGAGGAAGCACGTTTTGCTTCACCCATTCGCTGGCGCGAGAGCGGTCGGTCTCGGCTGGTTCGGCGTAGTAGGCTGAGCCGTCCGCCTTCACCAGTCCGATGGACAGAAGCTCGATCGTCTTGCCGTCCTCGATGAACTCGGTATCGAACCAGACGCGATTGCTAACCGCCTCAAGATCGCGTGTTGTCTCTGGGATGGCGACAGCGGGGGTGGGGGTCATGTCAAGCTACCTCTGCAAACATGCCGGCATCGCCAGTAAGGCGCTTGCGGGCCATTTCGGCATAAGCCGGGTTGAGTTCGATCAGGATGGCATTGCGCTGAAGGCGGTCGGCCACCAGGCCGGTCGTGCCAGCCCCACCAAATGGGTCTAGGACAGTGCCGCCGGTAGGACAGCCGGCCTTGATGCAGGGTTCGATCAGCGCCGGTGGAAAGGTCGCAAAGTGCGCTTCGGAGAATGGTTGCGTGGCGACTTCCCAAACGCTGCGCTTGTTGCGCAAGCCGGTGCATTGCTCTGCGCGTTCCATGGCGTCCCAGCGATCATTGAAGCCCGCGTGGCGGCGACCGTGGCCCCGCTGCTTATCGACCTTGCCGACAGCCTTTATGGTGCCGTTGGTCTTGCCGGGAACACAGGCACTGCCTGTCTGCGCTTCAACGTCCTGCGAAAGCCGCTCGACCGACGAAAGCGACATCGGCTCCTTGATCGCCTCGTTGTCGTAAAAATACTGGCGCGACTTCGACAGCATGAAGATGTATTCGTGCGCCTTGGTGCAGCGGTCCCGCACGCTCTCTGGCATTGGGTTCGGCTTTGACCAGATGATATCCTGGCGCAGATACCAGCCGTCCTCCTGAAGGGCGAAAGCAACCCGCCACGGAATGCCGATCAGGTCTTTCGGCTTCAGGCCGGGAATGGTAACGTCTTGTGGCCGCAACCCATGGCGCCGGGCCGGCTGTTTCGGGTCAACGCCACCAGCCTGGCCTTTCGCATTCTGGTAGGTATCGCCCAGGTTCAGCCATAGCGTTCCGTCATCGCGCAAGACGCGCCTGACATCGCGAAACAGACCGACCATCCCGGCGACAAACTCTGCCGGCGTTGCCTCCAAGCCCATCTGGCCGGCCACGCCATAGTCGCGAAGACCGAAGTAGGGTGGAGACGTAACGCAGCAGTTCACCGAGCCATCGGGCAGGCCGGCAAGAACCGTGCGGCAGTCGCCTTCGATGATGCGAATGCTCACGTCTCTATCCTTCCGTACATCGCCTTCCAGGGAAAGACTGGCTTGGGGGTGTTGGTCACGGTTGCACCTTTCGCGGCTGGATGCTCTCCGGGTGGACGCCGTAGCTGTTGAAGAATGTCCATTCCGGGCTATTGAGCGGGCCAATGAAGCAGATGGCGGGTCGCGGCTCCCAATAGGGCCAGCCGTCATACATGCATATTTCGATGATCGCGCGACCGTTGAACAGGTAGTCAGAGGGGTTCGACTCGGCATCGCGCCACATCTGCGGCATGTCCTTCGATGACGAATAGGTCCAGTCGATAGGGCCCATGTTTTCGCCGATGCGGACGGTTTGCGTTTCGGTCCTCATCTCATCCTCGCGTTTCGAATGATGATCTCGGCCATGGTGTTGTCACGGTCGCAGCCGTAGAGTGCTAAGGCGACTTGAAGCGGGTCGATGCCAACCGACTGCCAGTAGGCGCGTTCGTCCATTGAGTGCTGGCGGCGATGCTCTGAGGGAGAAAGCGGCACGGCCCAACGGTCATCCGCCTTCTCCGACTTGCCGCGCTCGCGCTTTCCATAGCGAGGATCGGCATAGGAGACGTGGCAGGCCTCGATCGGCCGCGCTCCTGTCACCAGGCACGGAAGCTCATGCAGCCATTTCAGGTAGCCCGCATCCTTCTTTGCCGGCCGCTTCCGATCTATCGGCGACAGGCTGAAGGCAGTTTCTTCGCGGCGAATAGCGTGAGCCATCCCTCACTCCTCCCTCAGAAACCCGGCTTCACTCAGTACGAATGAAAGCGCTTGGACCAGTTCATCGGAGAGGTGCATATATTCGACCTCATCGACCAATCGGTTGTGGAGCGCCCTGAATTCCGGTGAGCGCTCGGGCTTGCGGCGCTGGTAGGAGCGGACTTGCACGGTGCTGGTCATGGCGAAACCGTGATGAGTGCAGCGATCGCCGCCAGTTTTTGCTCATGCTTTAGGGCGTTAAGCACTAGTTGGGCGGCTTTAACTCGATCGTCAAAGCTACGAATGGCTTCCCGGTAACGCTTTTCTGCGGCAACGTGGTCCGCATCCGCCGGCAGCAGAACGTCTTGCACCGTCTTATGCGCCCGTCGCGTTGTCTGGCCGCCCGGCGTTCGAACAAGATACGTTTTGTCGGTCTCGCTCACGACCTCGCCGCGAAACCATGCCCACGTATTGGTGCATTCGAAAAGCAGCTTACCAGCGTTGTCGGTCATATACGTTCTCCGTAGCCATGTGACGGCACGCGACGTTCTGCATGGACGCTCGTATCCCGGCTGGGGAGCTTTACCGGGTGGGCGCGTCTCCAGATTTGGCGGGACTGGCGGATCATGCTGCCTCGCTCCTCTCGCTCACAAAGCCGTAGACGCGCGCCAGGAATTCCTCGGCGCTCTGGAAGAAGGCGATGAACTCGGGCTCGGCCATGCGATCCAGCGCAATGGAGGAGGGGATCGCGACCGTCATGCCGTTGGGCAGGCGCACCAGATCGACAAGGCCGGTTTCGAGCTTGATCACCTCATGAAGTTTTTCGGCGGCGATCGACATGCCTGTGGAGGCCACGGCCTCATGCAGCAGCGACCAGTAGGCGCGGAGCCTATCGAGGTTGCGCCATTCCTTGACATCGAGGCGGACGCGCTGGCCATTCGCAACGCCGTCGAGCGCGCGAAGGTCATAGTCCATCTCGGGAACCAGGCAGTTCCCCTTGCGAATGAAGCTGTATACCGGCTTGTCTGATCGCTTTGCCATGTCCCTTGGCCTTTCCGCCGGAGCCATTTGCGGCCCCGGCTTCTCTGGTTCAGCCTGCTTGAATGGTGGAAACGTAATTGCCGTTCGAGGGGCGGTCCCCTGGGAATGTGTCGTCGTCAGGCAGCCCGTTCAGGATGACTTGCTGGCGCTTGTTGATTTCCTCTCGGGCCACAGTTCGCCAGCCAAGCTCACCGTCCTGCCAGCCCTGAGCCTCGGCGATGGCGCTCCACGCTAGCTTGAACTTGTTCAACTGCGGGATGGTGGTGCATTCGAGCAATTCGCGTTCGAACTCGTCCCAGCGGTCTGGCTTGGTGATGTCGCCGATATCCTTCTTGAGAGAATGGCGGCTTGGCTTTTGTGCTGGCGCGTCTGAAAACTCATGGCGCATCGTGTTGACGTACTTGTTGTCGTCAAACAGACCCATATGGACATCAGCGCCAACGCCAAGGAATTTCAGGGCATTCGTGACCGAGTCGGTGAAAGCCTTCTTGAACGCCTCATCGTCGCTGGCGAGCCCGTATTTGTTCTTGGTAACGGCCTTGTCACCGCCGACGCCGACCAACTGGTGGCGTTCGCCTTCGTGGACGTACCAGACGGAAACGGTGCAGAAGACCAGCTTCTCATCCTCGGCGCCCTGAAGAACCTGGAACTGTGGCGCCTCGATACCCCAGCCGACACCGCAAGGGCCGAACTCTTCCGTCATACGGCGGTAAGACCACATGGGCTTGATGGCGGTTCCGGAAAAGCCGCCGCCGCGCTTGAATTGCGTGGTATGGGACGGGTCGGTCCTGCCGAGAAGATCCCAGAGTTTCGTGTTCTCAGACATCGATCGTGATCCTCTTGCGGCTTGCTTCGGACAGCATGATTTCGGTGAACACGACCTTGGCGCCCTCATGGCCATAGATGCGGGCCAAGTCGCGGAAGATGGTTCTTGCCTGGTATTCGAGAAACCCGGCGCCATAGCCATCAGAGGGCTCGTCGGCGAGCTTCAGCGCGGCATTTAGCATTTCCGTATGGTGGTCCATTATGCTGCCTGCCTTTCCGTCTCTGCCCGAGCGGCGAGCATTAGAAGCGCATCGGCTTCCTCATGCTGGTTTGCCTGCTCCAGAGCTGCTATCCATCCGAAGTAGAGTTCGCGCTGTAGCTGGCTCATGCGGATGAGGGCCATTTCCTCGATCAGGTCGCGGGGCATGTCAGTCGTCCTCACCATAGTTTTCGAGCAAATCCTCGATTGCTTCTTCCTCGGTTCGCCCGTAGCCGTAGGGGCTGTCGTCGGCGCCGAGATCATCGAACCACGCGCACCAGTCGAAGCACCGGACTGGGATGGGCGGGAACACATGCGACGTGATAACCTTCCGCTCCATCACGCAGCCTCCAACTCGCCGGCAAACCGCTCGCGCGCATCCTGGCTGGCGTAGAGAGCCGACTCGATCTTCCTGAACAGCCGCGCCTTGAACGTGGTGTTGTCCTTGGCCGGCCACGGCAGGAGCAGCACGGCATCGGTGCGCTTCATGACGGTCAGGCTGTAGCCCTTGAGCGTCTGGCGCTCTCGCTTTTGCCCGTTGATTGCGATATTCTTGACGTAGAAATCGCCGTCACGCGGGTCGTTCAGCGCAAGCTCTGCAGTTCCCCAGAACGAGCCGAAGTGAACCCCGTCCTCTTCGATCTCGATATCTTCGAACTCGTATTCGACGCTGAAGTCATCGCAAGCGCTCATCTTCGTTTTCCTTCTCTCCCCGATCTGTGAAGCGAATGGGGGATGGTTGGGGGTTCAGGGGGCGGGTTTGCGATGGATGTCGTGGTTGCGGATCGTCGCGGCGACCTCCAAGGCGGTCCACATCTTGCGCAGGACAGCTAGGCGATCGAATTCTTGCGCCATCCATTCGTATGGGCTGATGGTCTCGTCCCCGGAACTTTCCGCGTGAGCAACACCATCCTTGAACCCGTCGCCGTAGCCGCGCATGTAGTCTTCCTTGCGCTGGCTCATCTCTCTGTTCCTTTCTTCCATCTCAGCGAAGAGATGATGTGGGGTTGGTGGTTCAAGCCTACGGACGCGTCCCGAGCCAGAGCAGCAGGGCGTCGAGTGCGATCACCGCAATCGCTGCGCACCAGTAAGCCTGTTCAGATATTTCAATCACCGCCACGCCACCGGCTTGACGCTTGTGGTCAGAGAGTCGAGCAACCGGCCTGTGATGCGGCTGACGAGGTAGCGAGCCTCGTATTCGCTCTCGGCTTCGATGCGCCTGACGAGTTCTCCGCTGTAGGTCGTACAAACCGTGTAGATGCGGGTTTTGGCTGCTGCGCTCATCTTCGTATCTCCCTATCTTCGGCGCCGGGTGGCAGAGTGGGGTGGTGGTTAGGCCGGGAAGTGCCGGGAGACCCAAGCCGTGGCGCGGCGGTCGGCCTCGTCCTCGTCGGCAAGCTGGCGAAGGTTGTCGGCGGCAAGCTCGACCGCATCGCGGATCGAGGCAGCGGAATAAAGAGCCGAAGCGAGAAGCTGCTTGCGGACGGCGCGGGCATTCTTGAGCAAGGCGGTTGTCATTGCGATCTCCCTATCTCTGAGAGACATATTCGCACAAAATGCGAAATAGGCAATAGGGCAAAGTACGATTTATCGCAGAAAGTGCGAATTATTTTCTTGAACGCCGGAATCGCCTGTGGCAGAAAAGGAAAAGCCCCGCGCGTTGACGAGACGCCGGGGCGAGCTGATGGTGAATTTCTTTGGCGAGACCTGCAACCATCAACTGGTAGCTTTGTTATAACATTACGCTGCTGCTGTCAAGGCGTCGCCATCGGGTTGCCGGTCCTTCCACAAAACCGGCGCATGCGGAGATGCCGCTCATCGAGGGCTAACCCGCATAGGAAAGTGCATAAGGTGAGACACGCGGGCTCGGACGGCCCTGAGCGCCCCGCAAGGGTGGATAAACGACGAAAGCGGTGAGGTTTGGGCGCCAATGCCCGATCTACCAGGAGCGCAAGACCCTCAGGAGCCGCCGGGAGCATCCGGCATCCATCTTGGTCGATAATGTGTGTCGAGCCTGTAGGCTACAGAACTGCGGAATCGGATGGGACAGACGTGAGCTACCTCACCCTCCGTCTTTGATATCCTATTACCCATTGGTACCAGTTCGGCCCCAAGCCTTTTGCATCATTTCAACGATCGCCCTTTTCTCTTCCTCGGAACGGCCCCTGAAAAATCGGGTCATCCAATCGTCAAGAGGATGGCGAAGAAGGGATTCCGGCTCGGTCTCCAGAAAGGCGGCAATCCTGACCAGCTCATCATTGTGGGGCTTCTGGCCTTTCAGCCATCGGTAAACCTGGCTGGGGGTCGAGAGGTCCAAAGCCTCCACCATGTCCTTCACGGTCTTCTCCCGATGCTCCATCCACTCGCCGATATAATGGATCTTGAGTTCGGACGGCTTCGAGGGATCGAACGCCGGTTCAATGTTGGCGCGTGGTTTGGTGCGTAGGCGGACAGGCTTTGGCATGTCGCAGATTTTACCAAAGCGGAAAAACGTGTCGTCTGCACAACGTGCGAACTTTGCTCTTTACATTATTCGCATAATCTGCGAAATGTAGGGAATGCCAACCAAAACCGCTTTCGCCTCCTTCAGGAAAAAAGGCACCGCCAAGCGCAAGCTTGACGAGGTTGCCGCACTCTTCGGCGTCAACAAGGCCACGATCATCCGATGGGAGAACGGGGAGGTTCCGCTCCCCGCCAAGCGCCTTAAGGAATTTGAGGACATCACCGGCATCCCGCGCCAGCAACTCCGTCCCGACCTGTTCGAGGGGATGGATGCCTAATGCGCCAGCACCCTCAGTCGCTCGCATCCAGAGCAGGAAATCCCAAGAGCCTTCATCGTGGAGGGTATCAGGGACTTCACAGTCTCGGACGAGATCACCAGCCTGGCGACGATCACGCATTCGTCGGAGATGCCATCCAAGGACCGCTGCGTGACATAGAAAGTCATGCGGAGGTTCCCGTTTCCAAGATCCTCTGGCTGCAAGCGTCCGGTGACGAAGGTATCCGGCACAATGGCCGGCTCGACAAGGGCAATGCCCATGGTTGCCTCCCAAACCTGCGGGGAGGTTGTTGGTATTGTTCCCCGCACGTTCAGGCTGAGACATTTCTGGACACGTTCGCAAGCGCGCTTTCAGATTTTCTAACACTCACCTGTGGAAAAGGTAACGGTCGCGTTAACGGCTGCAATCTCGGCGTGAACGTTTCGCGTCCTGCTTTAGTTAGGAGCCGCTAATGCCTTGCGGCTGCAAAGAAATATCTGTCGCGTCAATAACAGATGATGCAAGCGGGAGGCGCGCATGAGCTACGCAAGCTGGCACGTCGGCATGAAGGTGGTTTGCGTTGACGATCAACCAGCGCATGTGGACCGCTATCCATACAGGGCCAGGATGGGCACGCCACTCAAGGCCGGCCAAGTCTACACCATCAGGGCCTTCCAGACGGACGGAGAGGGAGTACTCGGAGTTCTTCTCCAAGAGGCAACATCGAATCTGAAGCGCCTGAAGGACGGCAGAGAACGTCCCTTCGGCATTGAGCGGTTCCGTCCCGTCAAGCGCCATAAGACATCCATCGAAGTATTCAACCGTATCCTTCGCAATCCGCACGTTCGGATTAAGGAGGACGCGTGACATCACCAATCCTCTGGAGCGTGTCTTTTCGCGCGATCTGTCAGCAAGGGCTCGTCCAAGGTAGGGCGCGCGGTGTCCTTGTACCTCTGACTGAAACTTCCTCCCCCGAAATCCGCGCGTCCGCCACCCCCTTCCAATCCGCTGCATGGTTCCCCTTGGGCAGCGTGATCGCCAGCATCCTCCCTGTCTGGCGTAGACTGGCCCGCCGCTTGAAGCGCATTAACCCCTGTCGCTCTCGCCAGCCGCCTTTTCGTCCGGGGACAGCGGACGATCCTGAATTTCTGCCGGCCCCAAGCACCCGCCGGCAAGGTGTTTTCGTTTCTTCGCATTCCGTTCGTCGATCATTGCAGTGAGGCGGCGAACAGCATCACCCACGCTTTCCGTTTCTCTCCAGTTGTCGTGGGTCAAGTACATCTTTCCCAATCCGCCAGCGGCGCTGGCTTAGTTGCTCACTTCGAACGCCACGAAGGTAGCAAGAGGAAAATTCCAAATGGCGGAAAACCAGAGGCGCGACCGGGAAATTCCACGGCGCGATAGAGAAATGATGCGAGTAGAGAGCATCCAGTTGGAAATGGCTTCAGCCGTCCGTTTGTTGGGTGGGGACGGCTCGGCCAAAGAGCAAGTCAGGAAGGCAGCGCGTGCGGCGCGCCTGCCTCACACGGTGGTCGAAAGACTGCGGTGGAAGAAGATCAAGCGGGTGCCCGCTGATCTCGCGGATGCCATCCGTGAGGCCGTCGAGCGCCACAACGAGGAGGGTTTGGATCGTGCCAGACATGAAGCATTCATCGCCAGACAACAGGCGGCCGTCCTTGCTGCGCGCCTGCGTGAAATCGGTGGCGATCGCTACGGGCCGGAAATTGATCGCCTGGGGCTCGGGCGCTCAGACACTCGGGACAGCATTGATCGCATGGGCTGAGAAAGAGGAACCGAAATGAATATCAAGCGAGCACTGATTGCATCTGCGCTGATCGGCTCTGCCACCGTCATCGCCGCGTGCACCAATGAAGCCAACGTCGCCAGCAAGAACCTTTCGACCGCTGCCGACATGTTCGAGATCAATCGTCGCATCGTTTTCTATAACGGCATCACCGGCGACTACATCCTGACCGTTGAGGGGCTTTGCTCCCTCGGCAACTTCGATGGTTTGCGGCAACTGTCGGTCACATGCAAAACCGGCCCCAACGCCTACAAGAAACACTTCCTGGGCCTCTCAGACAACGTGACGTATTTCGCGGAGCAGATCGAGGCGGCCGGCGTCAGCACCTATCACTATCGAGTGGTGTTCAAGCCATCCACGATCATCCCCGACATCGATGTGAGGTAGCCATGAAACACCACCGCTTCATCGCCCATGACGGGCTTGTCTACAACTACGACACATCAACCGGGCACTACGAACCGGAGATCGAGGAAGAAACCCGCATACCCCTCTGGCGCGGGCTGATCCCTATCGTGCTTGTCGGCTTCGGTGCTGCATTTGGCGCGGCGTATTGCCTGTATAGGGCCTGCGAGGCGCTGCTGGGATGATCCGCGTTGACCTCCCGTGGCCGCCACGCGAATTGCACCCGAATGCCAGGGTGCATTGGTCGAAGCGCGCCAAGGCAGCAAAGCAGTGTCGCACGCTCGGCTGGGGCATGACGCTTACAGCCGGTGTTCGGCGCAATGATCCAGACATTCCGCAGGATCTGAAGGTGACGGCAATCTTCTCGCCGCCTGACAATCGCCGCCGCGACGTGGACGGCATGCTGTCATCCATCAAAAGCTATCTCGACGGCATCGCCGACGTGATCGGCGTGGACGACAGCAAGTGGCAGATCGCCATCAGGCGGGAAGCGCCTCGCAAGGGCGGCGCCGTGCGCATTGAACTGGAGGCAGCATGACCGACTTCGATGCTTTCTGGTCAGCCTATCCGCGCCGAGTGGCAAAGGGCCACGCCAGATCGGCGTTCGACAAAGCCATTCGCAAGACGACGCTCGAAACCATGCTGGCGGCAATCGCAGACTACATCCGCTTCAAGCCAGAGCGCATCGACTTCAAGCACCCCGCGACATGGCTCAATGGCGAATGCTGGGACGATGAGTGGGCCACCGTTCCAAGGGAAACAAGCCGCAGACGCACTTTCACAGATGTCGCGATGGACAGGTTCAATGGATCAGCAAGCGTATCTCGAACTGACACGGATGTTGGAGGGGTTTCCGCTGACGGCAGGGAACCCAGACCTGACGATCAGCGCCTTCGAATTGGCTATTCAGGGCCTATCACCAGCAGCCATCATTGAGGCAGCGAGGCGGTTCAATGCAGGCCTTGTCGAGGGACAATCGGCTGACTACGCCCCGACGCCCGCAAGGTTCGCTCAGGAAGCCCGCAAGCGTCAGGAACACGCCAACCCGAAGCCGCAGAGATCCTTGCCGGTTCCTCGCTATTTTCCCGGCCCGCTGGCGCCGTTCCAAATCAGGCAGCAGAAGCGCTTGGCCGAGAATGCCAACCGCAAGGTCCTCTTCGAAGGCATCAATTTCGACCAGTGGAAAAAACTGAGCGCCAACAAGGAAGTCCCGACCGGGGCGATCTGGATTGCATCGCTAGGCATCGTCTACGGGCCGGCCAATTCTCAAGCAGCAGCGGAGTAACCACCATGCTAGTCGCTTACGCAGGGAAGCTATACGACGAGGAGGAGCAATACGCTCATCCGATGCAGATCAACGCTTACGACAAGTTCATGGCGGGCTGGGATACGCAACGATTGGCGGCCCGCTACCACGTCAAGGAACGCACTGCACTTCGTTGGGTCAACAATGAGCGCAGCCGTCGCCACGGCCTCCCCAGCCCCTACGGTGAGCGGCCATGAGCACTGATCATAAGCGCAGGCGCAATGCGGACAACCGAGCCATGACGGCAGCAAAGAAGGCCGCCGGCCTTACCTATGCCAGTAGGATTGATGCTGCAGATGTGGCGGCTCGCCTTGCCGAGATTCCTCCGGACACCCGCAGCCTCACAGGCAGGATGTTTGGCGATCCACTCCCTGGTAGGTCAGCCCTTGCGAGGCATCGCTGATGGAAACGAGTTGGACCCCTGAAGAAACCTCGCAACTGATGCAGATGATCGAGGAAGGTCGCAGCGCCGCCAAGGCTGCAAGAGTTATGGGCCGATCGCGATCTGCGGTGCTGTCGCGCGCTCGCCGCATGAATGTCAGGTTTAACGGCAAGCCAGCAGGGGGCGGCCTTGTTCGGTTCTCTGCCGAAGAGGACAGGACTATTCGAGAAATGGCGTTCGCCGGCAAGTCTGGCCGGGATATCGCCGAGGCGCTGGGCAGGACGCGCTCTTCCGCTATGAAGCGCGCTAACCGCCTCGGCTGCAAGCTTTGGGGCAAGAATGGGCCTCGTAATGTAGCCCAGCCAAAAGCCCGGGTTGTCAAGCCGCATCCGAGCACCATCGCCATCAAGAGAGAATCGCGCACTCGCGACCCAGGCTTGGCCGCCTATGCGGTTTCATCTGTGGGGCCATTCGTTTGCGGCAAACCGCTGATGATGCTCAACGCCAATGAATGCCGCTGGCCGGTCAATGATGCGGGCCGCGACGAATTGCACCTGTTCTGCGGCCACCCAACTGAGACCTCATATTGCGAGCATCACGCAAGCCGCGCCGTCCAGCCTCGCACCAACAGGTTTGGCGTCCTTCACGAACCGCAATCCTAACGGGGACAGCATGGCAAAGGCAGCTCCTGAATGCAGCAACTGTAAATTCTGGGGAACGATTTCGGACCCGGCACCCTGCAGGCGTCGAGCGCCAAACGCCAACTCAGACGGCAGAGCTAATTGGCCCATCACCAATAGGTCGGATTGGTGCGGCGGACATGAATACCGCCCCTGCGAGCACGTCTGGGACAAGCAGTGGATTGTCGATCACTCAAATCCCAAGGTGCGGCTCCCATGCTGCAGCAAATGCAGTGCAGTTTTGGGCATCGACGCGTAAGACAGCGAGGATAGCGCTATGACGTGGTACGCGATCAGGACATCAGCCGGCGCTCAGATGCCGCAACGCGAATTCGCCGTCGAGACGACGCGGAGCGTGAAGGGCTATCGCATCGTCCCCAGCCTCAACGCCAGCGTCTCGGCGATCGAGCGCGCGCTGACCGATGCCGGGTTCATCCACTACATGCCGGCCGAAAAGCGATTGATCCGAGATCGGCGCCGCACCGATCTCTGGAAGGCAAGGCGGTTCGCGCTCCTAACCGGCTATGTGTTCATCAAGGGACCGTGCAACTTCCTCAAGCTCCAGGAAGTGCCGGGTGTGGCTGGTATCGTCGGCGTTGCCGGGCAGCCGCTTCCCATAGCGCTGGGGGATATCCTGGTGTTGCGCACGGCAGAGGCGCTGTCTGAAGCCGACTTCGACCGGCAGGCCCTCAACAAGCAGAAGGCCATCCGCAAGCGCGCCCGCAATCTCGGCGACAAGAAGCTTATGCGACTGGTCGATAGCCTCAACTCTTCCGGGCTTACAACCATCGGAATCGACGGCACGCTTCTGGTTGCATAGGGGCTTGCAATAGAAAACTTTCGCCTGTATATTTTCTGGAGGTGATTTGGGCGACAGGGACACGTCACGGCTCATCAGCGGGAAATTCACCTTCCCAGCGCTCACCACCTCTTTGCCAAAATCCACCCTTTGCAGGCACCGGACATCGCCGTGAACGGCATTGCCTACGGGTAAGCGCTCCCGATCGCGTGGAGCCGCCTGCAAACCCACAGCGAGGCACGATGAACGAAGATGCGCAGCGCTACGACGCATTCGTTGCCGGCCTTAACCGCGTCACGGACAACGACATCCTGGCAAATGACCTGATGCGCGCCTTTCGCAAGATGCAGGAGAGCCAAGCGCCGATGGAGCCGGAATTCGCGGCTGCTCTCTATTCGAACCGCGCCGAACTCTACCGGCTTTTCTGATGGGCGAACCCCGCCAGATCGAGAACACCGCCAAGCGAGAGATCAACCGCTTCCGCCAGCAGCAGTCCAAGGCTGCGCTGAACAACGCGATCATGCTGATGGCGCACGATTTCAGCTTGGCAGAAGTTGCCGAAATCCTCCGCGCTCATGCGGATCAGATCGAAGAATTCGGCTGACCCCTGTGAATATTTTGATCGGCATCGCCGTCATCGGCGCGTGCATCGCAAGTTTAATCATCGTCGCAGGTTGGGTCGGCAGCGCTTTGTGCAGCGTCGGGAACGGCCTCACCAAACGGGGTTGAGCATGTCAACCCTTCTGAAGGATCCGATTGGGAGAGGTGGCTAAGTGGCACTGCTGCGCTCTCCAGTTCGATCAGCCATAAGGGGTCCAGTCTCCGGGCCCCTCGCAGATAAATGGGCGTCGTCGGTCTCGCAGCTCGCCGCTGGTGCGCTCGTCGTCTTCATGGGCGACAGCATTCTGGAATACAACAACGGCGCCTCCTCTGGCGTCTCGAACTTCAACATCACCGCCAACAATCAAGGCGAGCTTCAGCAGTGCCTGGCGCAGGATCCCCGGTTCAACATCGACACATGGCCGGCGGCCGACACCTATGACGTTCCCTATGGTCGCGGCTTCTACGGCGCCGATCAGGGCTATGCCGGGCAGACCTCGGACACGGTGCTGGCGCGCAAGTCGAACGGCCTGTCGCAAAGCGCCGATCTCTACGTCTGGGCGGCTGGCACCAATGACGGCCTCGAGAACGGTTCGGCGCAGACCAGTTGCATCGCCAACGCGCAATCCTTCGCCAACGATGTCATCGCGGCCGGCAAGAGGCTCCTGATCATCGGTGTACGCCCGACAGGAACGGCGCAGAACACCGCGCAACGCATCGCGGGTCGCAAGGCTGTCAATCTCGGCTTCAAGGCCATCGCTGACGCCAACCCCGGCAAGGTGGACTTCATCGACCTGTGGAGTGCCTACGACCCGAACGCCGACGACATCGTTGATGTGGCGTTCATGGCTGACGCACTGCACCCGACAGCAGCGGGTGCCTACGCAGCATCGGCCCTGTTGCTGCCCAAACTGCAGTCGATCATCGCAGCCGGCGACATCATGGCGCTCAACGGCAATTCCGAACTGTGCCCGGCCATTGCCGGTTCGGGCGGAACGAACTCGGTTGGCGCCAACCTGACAGGAACAGTCCCGGCTGGCTGGACGATCGAATATGCTTCCGGCACGACCGCGACAGCCGTCTCGTCGGTCTCAAATGGAGTGTGGACGCTGGATATCACACCAGGCGCGAGCGCCTCGACCTTCCGCATCCGCCCGACAACGAATGTCACGGTTGTTTCAGGCACCGACTGGGTGAAGATGTCGGCCGACGTGCAGTCTGGTGGCGTCATCGTCTCCCGCATAGAGGACAACCTCAACGTCGCCAACTACTTCGCGGCCGGCTTCCTGCTCGATCCCGCAGTGCAGGCGATCCGCGCGAAGTCGATCACGCCTGTCTGGCTCGCCAAGTCAACGGCGGTGCGTCCAACGGTTCGCGTTGCGGCTGCGGCTGGCGCCGGAGCGTTCACTGCCACCATCTACAGCATCTCATGCAAGAAGCAGACCAGCCCGCGCACACAACGCAATGCAGGCTCTGTGCCCACGGTGAGCGTGGCCCCGACAGCGCCGACCGGGACGCTGACTGTCGGTTCGGTCCTCACGGCCAACGACGGGACGTGGACCAACAATTCGGGCAGCATCGCGCAGACGCTCGGCTATCGCTGGTATCGCAACGGCGCGTTTATCTCGTCAACCACAGGTGTGGCCAAGACCTACACGCTTGTCGCGGGCGACAGCGGGACCACAATCACGTGCGGCGTGTCGGCGGCAAATCCTGCCGGCCGTGGTGCAGAAAGCATTTCTCCAGGCGTCGTCATCGCCTGATCAACCGATAGGGGCCTAAAAATGGCAACTGGCACCACAAGCGGAACCGGCGCCCTTACGGCAGTCGGCCCGAACTACAAGTTCGCGATCAAGATGGACTTCGGCACCGGCTCCGTGGACATCGAAGAGAAGATGCCGTCTGGCAACTGGATCAAGGTCGTCACGGCCATCACCGCAGACTATTCGAACGTCTGGGAATCGCCGGCAATGACCACGATCCGCCTCAATGTCACCTCGCACTCGGCACCCATTGAGTGGGCCGTCATCCCCGGCGATCTGAAATCCTGAAATCCTGCCTAAGAGCAGTGTAGCCGCCCGCCTCGGAAGCGGGCTTTTCACGGTCAAGCAAAGGATAAACGCAAATGACCACTCAGCCCCGCACCTTCAAGTCAATCATGGGCAAGCGCCTTGGCGTCGGTGCCTACGGCCAGCTCGCCGCGCAGAACCCGACTGCCGTCCTCGACATCACGCCCAAGTGCGTTGACGCCTCGATCACGGTTGGCGCCGAAGCCGCCGACGTGCGCGCCATCACCATCACGCTCAAGGATGTTCACGGCAACGCGATCGATTACGCCGAGACCGTCGATATTGTGATGCTGCTCAACTCGGGCGGCACCGACTTCGTGGCCACTGGCGGTTCCACCGGCATTGCCATCGGCGCCTCGGGCAAGCTTCTGGCCATCGTCGCCAAGAAGGTGTTCAAGGCCATCTCGACCACCTCGGGCGTCATCGCTCTCACCTGGACGGACACCGGAACCGAAGCAGCGTTCCTCGGCCTCTATCTGCCGAATGGTACGCGCGTCATCTCGTCCACGCTCCAGAACGCTTAATGAACCCACTCGCCAAGCGGCGCGCAACACTCTCCCCGGCAGAACAGCGCCAGGCACAAGAGGAAGCGCGCCGCCAGATCGCACTGGCCGTCTCCATAGCGGAGAAGAAGGCCAGGCAAGAGACGCAACAGGAAGTCCTCGAAGCGCTCTTTGCGGTCAAGGGCGAGTGAACCGGCTTGGAGGCAACAAGCTTGTCGGCACCACTTGGGAACAAGTTCTGGGAGGCCCGCAGCTCACACGGACGGGCTCCAATCTTCGCGACTCCGGATGATCTGTGGGCCGGTGCCTGTGAATATTTCGCATGGGTGGAGGCCAATCCGCTCTGGGAAGATAAGGTCACATCCTACCAGGGCGCAAATACGCACGAACCGATCGCTAAGATGCGAGCGATGACCGTTACGGGTTTGTGCATCTTCCTCGATATCAGCCGGCAGGCATGGTCTGAGTATCGCGAGCGCGAAGGTTTTGGTGACATCACCGCGCGCATAGACGATATCATTCGCACACAGAAGTTTGAGGGCGCATCGGCTGAGTTGCTGAACGCCAACATCATCGCCCGCGATTTGGGCCTAGCCGACAAATCAGAGATCACAGGCAGGGACGGCGGCCCAATCCGTACAGATGTGACCGACCGGGATCTTGCTAGGGCCGTGGCGCTCCTGTTCTCGGAAGCTATGGTAAATGACGCAGCCGGTTGATCTGCGCCAAATTGAGGCGTTGATTGCGAAGTTGTCGGGCAAGCAGAAGGACAGCCTGAAGTCTCTCGTCGCGCCGAAGCTGGCGATGGCGTTCAAACCTAACCCTGGCCCGCAAACGGACGCGTACTATTCCGACGCGGACGAGTTGTTTTACGGCGGCGCGGCCGGCGGCGGCAAGTCGGCATTGATTTGCGGCTTGGCGATTAACGAGTTCTCGCATAGCCACATCTTCCGACGTGAGGCCACGCAGTTACGCGGCATTGTCGAAGAATTGCGTCGCATCGTTGGGTCTTCTGACGGCTTCAATGGCCAGGATAAAATCTGGAAGTTGCCAGACGGCAAGATGATCGAGTTGGCCGGCGTTAAGGACGAGGCCGATAAGGAGAAATGGCAGGGGCGAGCCGCCCCGCTCAAGGCATTTGATGAGATCACCCAGTTCAGCGAAAGCCAGTTCCGCTACATCATCGGCTGGAATCGTTCGGCCGGCGGCGAAAGGTGCCGTGTTATCGCCACGGGAAACCCGCCCACAACGTCGGATGGCTATTGGGTGACCAAGTATTGGGGTGCCTGGCTAGACCCAACGCACCCGAACCCGGCAAAGCCAGGCGAATTGCGCTGGTACACGACAATCAAGGGCGAGGATGTCGAGTGTGACGGCCCCGATCAGATCGAGGTTGATGGTAAGCCGGTAAAGCCTCGGTCAAGGACGTTCATTCCGTCCAGGCTTGAAGATAACCCCGACTTGATGGAAACGGATTACGCCTCTGTTCTTGAGGCAATGCCTGAAGAGTTGCGCATCCGGCTTCGTGAAGGCCGCTTCGATGCGGCGATCAAGGATACTGCGTTCCAGGTGATCCCAACAGAGTGGATCAGGGCGGCGCAAGCGCGCTGGACGCCAGAGCCCCCCAAGGGCGTCGGGATGTCCGTTCTGAGCCATGACGTTGCGCTCGGAGGCGGGGACGCCAACGCCTATGCCAGACGGCATGGTCATTGGTACGACGAGATTGTATCGGAAAAGCTCAAGGGTTTGGTTGACCCGATCGACCTTGCCGCGCGTGACCTTTCGCTGATGCGGGATGGTTGCCCGATCGTCATCGACATGGGCGGTGGCTACGGGTCGGGCGTCTATTCGCACCTGAAAAACAACGTTCAGAGCCTCACGCTCTATGGGCACAACGGCTCCTCGGAGAGCAAGAAGCGAGCCCGCGACGGCAAGCTTAAATTCACCAACAAGCGGGCCGAGGTCTGGTGGCTGTTCCGCGAGGCGCTGGAGCCAAATCTGGGTGAGCCAATAGCGCTCCCGCCCGATCCTGAACTGCTGGCTGATCTAGCAGCCCCGACGTGGAAGTTGGGTAAGAACGGCATCCTGATCGAAGCCAAGGAAGACATCAAGAAACGGCTCGGCCGCTCCCCCGACAAAGGCGATTGCGTCGTCAATGCCTGGGGGTACGGCGAGAGCAGCGTGTCGGCACGCATTCGCACCCACTCCAATGCAAACGGCCGGCGGCCAACTGTGGTCCTCGGTCATTCCAACATGAAGAAACGGAGAGCCTGATGAGCGGTCTTTTCGGCAGCAAGCCAAAGGTGGCCGATCCCACCCCCATGCCCGTACCGGACGATGCAGCCTCCAAGGCCGCCGACCTCCGCCAGCGCCAACAGGTTGCAGCGCGCACCGGTCGCGCATCCACGATGCTGTCGCGCCAGAATGGTGGGCAGGCTGGTACCACGAGCTACGGCAATAGTTTGCTAGGCCAAGCCGGTTGACATCGCGCCTACTTAGGTTCTGTGAGGCAAGCATACGCCTCTCGGACATGTACAGAAACCAGAGTGCTTTCGTCGGTTCCGTGCATGCAATGGCTGACCCGCTAAAGGCGACAGCTATGCTACGGGCTAGGATGCATGCTGGTAACGGCCAGAACTTTGAGCGCGCATACGACAGGCATTATGTCGGCTTGAAAGGTGAGCAAGCCTTTGCCGAATCCTTCCGTGAACCGATTGTCTACTGGGATCAGCCCAGCGGTGATAATGGTGAGGATTTCTGGGTGCCCCTCTTCTTCGGCGAAGATGGGTTTGGTTCATTCTCAGTTGACGTGAAGACCTCGCGTCGCGCATCCGCCATTGTCGTTCCTAAAGGCAAGGTGCGGGCGGATATCTATGTTCTCGCGCATTACGACGACGCAACCGACACAGCAAACCTCATCGGGTGGCAGTGGGCGAAGATTGTACGAGAGTCGCCTGTGCGGCGCTTCAGCGAAGAATGTCATTTCTGCACAGCCATTAGGCCTCTCAAAGACCTAGCCGTGAATTCCGTATCCCTCTGGACAGAGGACGGCCCGCCGGTTGTCCCGGCGGAGTGGGGCGCCGTTCGATTGGTGGTGAGCAACTAATGGACTCACGTGCTAAGGAATTGGTCTCCATCGGGGATAAGCTCTTCGCAAAAAAAGAGCAGTGGAATTCGCTGAACCAGGAGGTTGCCGAGTACATCTATCCCATGCGCGCGGACTTCACCCAGTCCTTCACGCTGGGCGATGACTTCTCCATGGATCTGATGGACTCGTTCCAGGTGCAAGCGCGGGAAACGCTGGGCAACACCATCGGAGCGCTGCTTCGTCAGGGCGACTGGTTCAAGGTGCAGACCGGTCTCGATGAGATTGACGAAGACCCCGCCAATGCGCGCTGGCTTGAGTATGCGACGAACCATTTCCGCCGGCTGGTCTATGACCGCAAGGCGAATTTCGTGCGCGCCACCAATGAGGCCGACCACGACTGGGTAGCCTTCGGCAACCCGGTCCTGTCGGTGGAGGAAAGCCCGGATCGCACGCACTTCCTGTTCCGGACCTGGCATCCGAAGGAATGCGCGTGGATGCTGAACCAGGTCGGCAGGATCGACCACAATCAGCGCAACATGCCGATGACGGCGCGCAACATGAAGATGCGCTGGGCGAAGAGCCTGCATCAGGACGTGATCACAGCCGCAGAGAAAGACCCGGCGAAGGAATTCAAGGTTCGGCATATCGTCCTGCCATTCGATGAGATTTACGGCGACGACAAAGCCAAGCGGCGCCAGTACAAGGACAACCCGTTCTGCTCGCTCTACGTCGACTGCGAGCATGAAATGGTGCTGGGCGAGGGGCCGCTGCCGGTCTTCAACTACATCATTCCGAGGTGGCGGACTGTATCGAGTTTCCCGCAGGCGTTCAGTCCTGCCGCTATCAATTCGCTGCCCGACGTTCGGATGCTCCAGTCGCTGGCGCGCATCCTTCTGGAGCAGGGCGAGAAGGCGGTTGACGCGCCGATGTTCGCGCGCGGGGAAATCTTCCGCGATGCCGTGAACCGCTATGCCGGCGGCCTGACCTATGTGGACCTCGAGGCGGACCAGAAAATCCAGGATGCCATCTTCACGGAGCAGCCTTCAAGCGGCCTGAGCTTCGGCATGGAGATGAAGCAGGATGTGCGCAACCTCATTGCGGAAGCCTTCCTGCTCAACAAGATCATGCTGCCGCCACAGCAGAAGACAGCCTTCGAGACGCAGGCAAGGCTAGAGGAATACCGCCGCGCCATCCTGCCGTTCACCGGGCCGATCGAGAGCGAATATCATTTGCCGTTGTTGGATGTGGCGTTCCAGATGGCGATCAGGAACAACGCCTTCAAGATCGATGAGATGCCCAAGGCGCTGAGCGATCGGGAGGTGACTTTCACCTTCGAGGGTCCGCTCAACACGGCAGAGGGCAGGCAGAACGTTCAGGCCTTCCAGGAATCGCTCCAGCTCGTCGCGGCTGCAGCGGAGATCGACAAGTCTGTTGCAACCCTCATCGACTGGCAGAAGGCCACCAAGGACGCCGTGCGGGGCACGCAGGCGCCGGCCGACTGGTTCAACGATGAACAGGTGCAGCAGGACGCGGCGGACCAGCAGAATACGGTTGATGGCCTCACACAGGCTGCCGCCGCGCTTCAGGGCGGGGCAGAGGTAGGCAAGAGCGTTGCCGATGCTTCTCTGGCTCTCCAGCAGGCCGGCATGATCCAGCAGCCGGCGGTGGCCGCGTGAGCGATCGGCCGCAGATTGGCAGGGTCGCGGAATTCATCATCATGTCGGGCTGGATATTGCTCGTTGTGGTCTGTTTCTGCACCATCTTGGAGGTCTGCTACCTCGCGATGAGCGGGGCGGCCATTAGTGACCCCTTGCAGAAGTTGGCTTTCACTTCGACCGGGTTCCTTTTCGGCTCGTTCCCATCCATGGTCAAAGATTTGATCAATGCGCGGTAGCGCCCTGTTGCTCCTCATTCTTCTGGCGGGCTGCGCCTCACACCGCGATATGTCACGTGAAACATCGATTGGGCTCACGGAGCTTTTGAAGCACGACCTGAAACACCCATAGGAGGCAACTATGGCAAAGCCTACGGAAATTAGCATCGAAGACGCCCGCGCCATGTCCGCCAGCGGTGACTCACTGAGGGTCATAGCGGCGAAATTAGGGTGCAGCCCACAGACGGTCTCTAGGCGCCTACTTGGAAAGGATCACATATCCATTCCTAGACCACAAAATCCGGTTGATGCGTGGTCCGACGAGAAGAAGGCCAATGTTAGGGCGCGATATGCGGAAGGCTGGTCGCGTCGAGACTTGGCAAAAAAGCTTCACGTGACCGAAGGGCAACTGCGCCCGCTGCTTTCTGAGACTCAGCCGAATGTAAGCCATGCAGAAAAGGTTGGCTTCGCAGTTAAGAAGCACTTCTATGCCGGGGTGAATGACGCAGCCGCCTGCCGTTTCGGCACAAAAGCTCACGAGATCGAAGAACTGTGAGCGAAGCCCATTCGCCGGCCGCCTACGACAAAGACACCCTCATGGCCATTCGCGCCGTGATCGCCGGCAGGGCCAATGAAGGCCAGCAGCAGACGGCAATGGACTGGATCATCAACCAGGCCAGCAACTACTACGACCTGAGCTACCGCAAGAATGACAGCCATGCCACGGCCTTTGCCGAGGGCAGGCGGTTCGTCGGTGCCCAGATCGTCAAAATGCTTCGCGCGGAAACCCTGAAGGCAGTTGAGGGCAAACCGGCGAAACCAGTTCGAGGCAAGAGGCAAGAGGCAGACAATGGCTGAGTTGGCAGACCCGACTCCTACACCCGATCCCACGCCGGCACCGACCCCCGATCCGGCACCCGCACCTGTATCAACGCCCGACCCAGCGCCGACGCCAGACCCGGCTCCTGAACCGAAATCGCCATGGGGCGACAACTGGCGCGAGGAAATGGCATCTGGTGACGAGGATGTCGCCAAGGCCATTTCTCGCTATGGTTCGCCCAAGGGCGTGGCGCGGGCTCTGCGTGAGGCGCAGGCGACGATCAGCACCGGTCTGAAGCGGGCCAAGCCTGACGGCAAAGACGAAAAGGCCATGGCCGAATGGCGCAAGGCCGAAGGCATCCCGGATGACCCGACCGGCTACAAGCTGCCGGAGACGGTGCAGAAGCGCTTGACCGACGAGGACAAGCCGATCCTGTCCAGCTTCACCGAGTTCGCCCATGCCAAGGGCGCCCGGCCTGATGTCGTGGACATCGCGGCCGAGTGGTACATCGACATGGCGGAAGCCGCGCAGGCCAAGCAGATCGAGGCCGACAAGATCGCCTCAGAAGAAGCCGAGGACGCGCTGCGCAAGGATTGGGCGCACGGCGAGTACAAGGCTAACACCACGATCGCCCGGCGCTGGATCGAGAGCGTTCCCGGCATCGGCGCGAAGTGGGCGGAGGCCCGCGTGGACGGCAAGCGTCTCGGGGACAATCCCGAGTTCATTGCCTGGGCCGCCGACATGGGCCGCGAAAAGTTCGGTGACGTGGCCTTCACCTCCTCCGATAGCGAGCGCAAGCACGCCGCGCGCAAGGAGGAGATCGAGAAAATAATCGGCACTGACGAGTACTACGAGAAAGGCCTGGACCGCGAGTACGCCGCCATTCTCGAAAAGGAACTCAAGCGCAAGAAATAGGAATTCCCTGACACCCGTCAGCGGATAGCGCTCGCTCCGGCGAGCCTTTTTATTGCCTCACTCGGCCACCCCGGCAACGGCTCCGAGACCGGCAATCTACCTGCCTATGACGTGAAGCTCCGAATGCAACCTGGCCACCCCTCGCAAGAGGCTCCGGGAACGCCTTCGGCCACCCTGCACGACAGCGGCTCCAAAACCCTCACAACCCTTTGAAAGGAACTGATCATGGCTATCGAAGCCGCAATGATTCAGTACCGCAAGGAGTTCGTTGGGGCTTTCGAGCAGCGCGTCAGCCTGCTCAAGGCCATGACGACCAAGGAAGCGGTGATCAGTGGCAACCAGGCCACTTTCCTCGTCTCCGGCTCCGGTACTGATACCGCAGTCACCCGTGGAACCAACGGCCAGATCCCGTACGGCAACCCCACGAACAACCAGAACACGGCCACGCTCGTTGAAAAGCACGCTCCGTACGAGCTGACCGGGTTCAACATCTTCGCTTCGCAGGGCGACCAGAAGCGCGTCATGCAGAATGCGTCGATGGCGGTCATCAACCGCGACATCGATCTCACGCTGCTTGCCGAACTGGCCAACGCTACCCAGGACTATCCTTCGACGGCGCAGACCGCCTCGCTGCAGATGGTTGCTGGTGCACAGGCCATCTTGGGCAACGCGGACATTCCGGTGGAAGACGAGAACAACATGTTCGCGATCATTTCCCCGGCGTTCCGTGGCTATCTGCTTCAGACCACCGAATTCGCCTCGGGCGACTACGTGGACGTGAAGCCGTTCGGCGGCCCGGCGCGCAGGATGTTCCGCTGGATGGGCATCAACTGGGCGGTCTCCAGCCGCGTCACCGGCCTCGGCACGGCGGCGGAAATCTGCTATCTCTTCCACCGTGACGCCATTGGCTACGCGGTGAACGTGGGCGAGGAGAAAATCTCCATCGGCTACGACGAGAAGCAGGACACGTCCTGGACCCGCGCCACCGTCTTCCACGGAGCAAAAATCCTCCAGAACACCGGCATCGTGAAGTGGACTCACGACGGCTCGGCGTTCGTTGCTACGTAAGGAGAACGGACAATGGCTTACACTGCTGACAACCTCGCCATGGTCATCAACCCGGTGGGTGGTGCCATGCCGCGCGTGTTCCTGTACCTCAACGCCACTCCGGATGCGGACGCCACCATCGTTGGTGCTTCGTATTTCTCGGACGGCGTGACCAAGGGCATGCGCGTTGGTGATCTTGTCGATGCCATCAACGTGGGCACCGCCAAGTACAAAAGGTATCAGGTCGCATCGGTCTCCGGTGCGGCTGCGACTGTCGCGGCTCCGACCGCGATCACCTGATACGCAGCTCTGCGGCTTCGGTCGCGAGTTGCCTCCTCGTGGTCGAGGGGGCTGGCCGGATTGCGCTGGCCCCCGAACCACCTTCAACTCATGAGGCAAACATGAAGATCCCCGCGAACACGGCGATCAACAGCGCTGATTTCACCCGCACGCTTCGGCGCATGATCGTCCCCAATTCCATGACGATGGAAGACGTTGCGGTGCCCGGAAACTGGGCCAACGTCTTCTCAAAGGTCAGGGCCCATGACGAAGTGATCGTCATCCCGGAAGACCTGACATGGCGCCTGCATCTGCTGGTGGTTGAGACCGGCGTAGGCTTCGTCCGCACCGCGCTCCTCCATGCGATCGACCTGACCAAGGCAGTTGCCAAGGTGCCGGCCGTCGAACAGCCTGGAGATGTCTCCAAGGACGCTCCAGAGCCGCCCGAGGGCTACACGGTGAATTTCGCGCCGGCCCACAAGTGGCGCGCGATGACCAACGATCCGCACATGGTGGTGAGCAAGGACCATCGGACGCGGGCTGAAGCGGTTGCAGCCGCCATGGCGCATTCCAGGAAGGCATCCGGGCTCGCCGCATGACCACGATCGCCTTTCGGTACGGCACGCTGGCCGCCGATAGCCGGATGATGAACGGCGGCTGGATTCACCGCTATACCGCCGACAAGCTCTTTCGCTTGCCTGACGGAAGCATTGTCGGTGTCACCGGCACCTATGCTGAGGCCGTGGCATTTGTTGCATGGCTTCAGGCTGGGGAGAACGGCGATAGACCGGCGCTCACGGAATCGACGATCATCCGCCTACGCAAGGACGGCTCCTTGACAATCTATGAGGCCGGAGCATCGTTCGATGTGACGACTGAGTTCGGCGCATGGGGCAGCGGTTCACCGGCCGCCAATGCCGCCATGTACATGGGGGCCGATGCTGCCAAGGCCGTCGAGATTGCCGGGCTGCTTGATGACTGCACCGGCGGCAAGATCGTGACCATGAAGTGCGAGGTCTGACATGGCCACGAAACTGTCAATTTACAAATCGGCGCTGCGCTATCTCGGCAACGCGGCCGGCGTGGCAAGCCTCACCGAGGCAAGCCCGGCCCGCTACGCGCTGGATGATGTCTGGCAGGAAGCCGGCGAATACATGTTCGCCAAGGGCCTGTGGAACTTCGCCATTCGTTCGTCCGAGTTCCAGAACGATGAGGATGTGGAGCCGCTGTTCGGCTACCAGTATGCGTTTTCCAAGCCAACCGACTGGGTGCGCACGGTTTCCATCGGAACCGACCCGACATTCCTTGCTGGGTTTGAGGATTTCGCGGACGAGACCGCCTATTGGTATGCGGACAGTCCAACCCTCTATATCCGCTACGTCTCGAACGATGACGACTATGGCTGGAACATCGGCGCATGGCGCGAGCCGTTCGCACAGGCTTTCGCGGCCTATCTCGCATTCCAGTGCGCACTGCCGATCTCTTCCGACAAGGGCACCCGCACCGATCTGTTCAACCTCTCCAAGGCGCTGTTGAGCGAAGCCAAGGCGCTCGACGCGGTGGATGAGCGCGTGGCCTATTCGCCGGCTGGCCGCCTTGTCCAGTCCCGTTTGCGCAGGGGTTCGCTTTCCGGTACGAGGCGCGGCCTCTAGATGCCTCGCATCAATACCTACCTGCAAAGTTTTTCCGTAGGCGTGCAGGACAAGAAGCATCTGCCGCGCGTCGATCTTGAGCGGATGCGGCTGGCGGCGGAACAGCAGACCAATTTCCTGCCGCTCACCAGTGGCCCAGCCTTCATGCGCCCTGGCCTGGAATACATCTCCACCACGGACAGCAACGATATCTGCCGAGTGAAGGAGTTCGTCTTCGGCGCTACCGATGCCGCCATGCTGGAATTCACCGACCAGCTTATGCGGGTTAAGGTGGATGATGTCACGGTCACCAGGCCGGCCGTTACGGCAGCGGTCACAAGCGGGGATTTCTCCTCCAGCACGGGATGGACGCTCACGGCCACTTCTGGCGCCACCAGCACCGTCTCGGGGGGGTATCTCAACCTCACGGCCCTTGCGCGGGGCTCGAAAGCCTCTGCATCGCAAACCGTCACCGTCAACCAGATCGGCACCGAACACGCGCTTCGCATCATCGTTGAGCGCGGCCCGGTAACGCTCAGGGTTGGTTCGACCTCGGGCGGCGACGAGTATATCAATGAAACCTCTCTTCGGACGGGCACGCATTCCCTTGCGTTCACGCCATCTGGGGCTTCGTTCTATCTGCTCTTCCAATCCGAACTGGAGCAGCTGAAGCGCGTCGATAGTGTGACGGTTGAAGCGGCCGGCATCATGACCTTGCCGACGCAATGGCTTGAGGCCGATCTGTTCAAGATGCGCTTCGCCCAGTCGGCTGACGTGGTGTTTGTTGCCTGCGATGGTTACAGGCCGCAGCGCATCGAGCGCCGCTCCACCCGCTCCTGGTCGGTTGTCCGGTATCAGCCAAGCAACGGACCCTTCACTGTTGGCACTACCAGGGATATCAAACTGACGCCAAGCGTCGGGGAAGGGAACGGCACACTTACCGCCTCGGCTCCTTTCTTCAACTCAGACCACGTTGGCACGCTGTTCTCGCTTTTCCATGAGGGGTTCGAGTGCTCCACGAACCTGGCTGGAGGTGGTGAGTACACCGATGCTTTCCGGGTGACGGGGGTTCAGGCCACCGACTACAATGACCGCAACTGGACCTACACCGTTAGCGGCACATGGGCTGGCACCCTGCGCTGGCAAAGATCGTTTGACGGCGAGGATCGGGGCTTTAAGCGGTTCCCATACCTCAACAACACATCAACGATCGACATCACCGGAAACCTCGGCACATCCAATAACGACGACGAGGACGACAACGCGGTCATCTACTACAAGCTTGGGTTTGAAGAGGGCTCGTACACCTCTGGCGTGGCAACGATCACCGTTGACTATGACGGCGGGGGCGGCTCCGGTATCTGCCGCGTCACCGCCTACAATAGCGCGACTTCGGTAGATATCGAGATCCTGCAGCCGTTCCACGCCGCAAAGGCTACCGATAACTGGCGCGAATGCGAATGGTCGGCCAATCAGATATGGCCGTCTGCCGTTTCGTTCGCAGAGGGTCGCCTGTGGTGGTCTGGCGATGACCGGCTGTGGGGTTCGGTCTCGGATGGCTTCGAGGATTTTGACGACACCGTAGAGGGCGACAGCGGGCCTATCTCGCGTTCCATCGCCACGGGTGGTGTCAACGACACGCAATGGCTCCTTGCCCTCCAGAGGCTGCTTGTGGGCACGGAGGGCGCGGTTTCCACCGTCAAGTCGTCATCGTTCGATGAGCCGCTGACGCCGACCAATCTTTCGATCAAGGATTCCTCCTCGACCGGGGCTTCCTCCGTTGATCCGGCCCGCGTCGATACCAGGGGCGTGTTTGTCGATCGCTCTGGCAAGGCGCTGTTCGAACTCTCCTTCGATGGGACCAGCTCCGACTATAACGCCACGCAGATGAGCAAGCTGGCGACGGACCTGTTCACCTCGGGCATCAAGACGCTTTCGGTGCAGCGCCGGCCGGATACCCGTATCTGGGTCATCAACAACGACGGCTCCTGCGTCTGCATCGTCTATGAGCCGCTTGAGGAAGTGCTAGCCTTCATCCCGATCGAGACGGATGGCGATTTCGAAAGTGTGGCAGTCCTGCCCGCCGACGATCAGGATCGCGTCTATTTCGTGGTCAACCGCACCATCAACGGTTCGACGGTTCGCTACATCGAGAAGATGGCGCTCGATACCGACGTCAAGCCGATGACGCAATGCAAGGTGATGGATGCATTCGCCTACGGCACGAATGGCCCCGCTTCCACAACCATCCATGTCGGCACGCATCTTCAGGGCGAAAGCGTTGTGGTCTGGGCTGATGGCGAACCGCTGGTGACAGAGGTCAACGGCTACACCGTGCCGAACACCTACACAGTCAACGGCAGTGGCAACATCACGGTTGGCTCGGCGGTGACGGACTGGGTTGCAGGGCTTCCCTACACCGCGCGCTACAAGTCGTCAAAGCTGGCTTATGGCGCTGCCGGTGGGACTGCGATGCTCCAGAAGAAGAAGGTCGATGAGGTCGGCCTGATCATGACTGATTTCGTTCGGGCCGGCATCCGCTATGGATCTCAGTTCGACAATGCGGAAAGGCCATTGTTCCCGCCGCCAGTCCAAAAGGGTGGGACCACGGCGCCGGCTATCGTTCTCAGTGATGTGGATGACGAGGAGCCGTTCGTCTTCCCAGGCGAGTGGAACACAGACAGCCGCGTTTGCGTCGAGTGCGCCAGCCCGAACACGGCGACACTGATCTCTATGGTTATATCGGTCACGACCAACGGCTGATGCTCACCATCCACCATGCCGACCCGTACAGCGTGGCGGTGGCTCTGAACGTCGTGATCGACTGGCCGGCCATTGCCTATGTCGGGATCGATGATGACGCTCTGGTGGGCTCCGGTGGCCTGGCATGGGGCAATGACAGGTGTTGGGTCTGGTTCTCCATTCTGGAGCCGAAGCCGCAATATGCGCTGCCCGTTCTTTGCATGATGCGCAAATTCAAGAAAAAGGCCGCCCAACTGGGTGAGCGCTACGTCTATGCGATCCGCGATCCGCAATACGAAACCTCGCCCAAACTGATGAAGCTGGCGGGCTTCGAGTTCTTTGCGATCGAGGACGGACAGGAAATCTTTCGATGCGAAATTGGGTGATGGTCTGATGGCAGCATTGGCGGCTCTTAGTGCCCTGCTTAGTGGCGGCACGGCGGCGGCAGGCACCGCTTCGGCGGGCTCGACGCTCGGCGCGATCGGCAGTGTCGTATCCGGTGTCGGCACGGTCGCGGCAGGCGTTGCCGAAAAGCGCGCCGCCGACTTCGAGGCCGCACAGATGGAGCAGAAGGCCAAGGAAGAGGTTGCCGCATCCCAGCGTGACGCCATAGCCAAGCGCAGGGAGGGCTCGATCCTCAATTCCCGCGCCCAAGCTATCGCGGCTGCCTCGGGTGGTGGCGCCGGAACGGATGCGCCAACCATCGTCAAGCTGATGGGGCAAACTGCGGGCGAGGCTGACTACAATGCCCAGACGGCCATGTACGGCGGCTATTCCCGCTCTGCCGGGTTGAGGGATAGTGCCAAGGCTCGCAAGGCCTCGGGCAATGCTTCCCTGCTGGGCTCGGTCATTGGCGGCTTCGGCCAGACGGCCAGCGGCCTCTACAAGTCGGGCGTGTTCGGCTGATGGCTCGACTTCCAACCGCACTGGACCTTAGCGGCCCGGTCGCCCTTCAGTCCAAACGCGTCATTGCCTCGATCGATACGAGTGGCATTGGTCGTGGGCTGGCAAGTCTTGGCGCTGATCTCCAGCAGATCGGCGCAGAGCGCCAGCAGCAGCAGAACACCGTGGATATCGCGCGGGCAGAGGCCGAGAAGACCAAGGGCCTCCTGGAGGTCCAGGACCAGTTCAAACACGATCCGGACTACGCGACCTATAACAAGCGCGCTTCCGCACTGACGGGCGATGTGGTCAAAAAAGCCGCCAACCTGATCCGTGATCCGCAGATGCGCGAGCGCTGGTCGATCGGCGCTGGCACAGATGCCTTCCGCGTCAACAACGGCATCAACGATCATGGCGTCACGGTCCAGCGCGAGGCCGAAACCGTCGCCTTCGACAACGCGCTTGAGACCAACCGCCGGCTCTATGTCGATCCGAACACGCCGGCCGACGTAAGGGCCAAGGCCAAGGCCGACATTGCCGGAGCGATCCAGCAGGGACAACAGGCGGGCCTTCTCGACCCGAGCCAGGCAGAAGCGCGGCGCAAGCAGTATATCGAGGATGCCGAGTTCAGCCGTGGCAAGCTGGCGGTCGATCAAGATCCTTCGATCATCTCGAAGCCGAAAGGACCGGTCGCCGGGATCGTAGCGGCAGCAGCAGCGCGGCATGGTGTTCCGCCGGCAATCGCTCTCGGCATTGCCCAGATCGAAAGCGGGATGAACCCGAATGCCAAGGCGGGCACATCCTCTGCCGGTGGGTTGTTCCAGTTCGTGGACGGCACTGCGGCTCAGTACCATCTCCGCAACAAGTTCGATGCGGCAGCCAACGCCGATGCCGGCGCCAGGCTGACGGCAGACAATATCGCCGGGTTGAAGCGTGACCTCGGCCGCGACCCGACACCGGGTGAAATCTACCTTGCTCACTTCAGTGGCTATGGCGTGGCTGAAAAGCTCGGCAAGGCGAGTGACGATACTCCGGCGAGCGCCGTCTTCAGCCCGCAGGCTATCGCGGCCAATCGCTCGATCCTCGCGGGCAAGACAGTTGGCGAGGTGAAGGACTGGGCAAACGCCAAGATGGCGAAAGCCATCCATGAGGCCGGGGCCGGCGATAACCCCGATTGGTACAAGGCGCTTTCTCCAGAGCAGCGCTATGTCATCGACAATGAGGTAGACACCCGCAACAACCAGATCGCCGCCGAGACCCGCGCCAACATCGATGTCGCGACCACCAACGGCCCGGCCGCGATGCTCTCGACGGGGCAGTACACCGGCACCATGCCGAGCCAGGAGCAGTTCTTCCAAGCCTACGGGCCACAGGAAGGCGCATCTCGCTATGACTCGTTCGTCGCCTCTATGCAGACGAGCGAGCAAGCCTACTCCATGCGCACGATGTCGGCAGAAGACATCCAGTCGATGGTGAGCGCGGCCAGGCCGACTTCCTCGGGCGACGATGCTGCGTTGCAGGCCAAGCGTTATGACACTCTGGCGAGCGCTCAGGAAGCCACCATCAAGGCGCGGGATGCCGACCCGGCAAGCTATGTGCGCAATGCCTTCCCCGCCGTCAACGAACAGTGGAACAACGCGCAGAGTGCCGGCAACTATCAATCGGCGGTTGCCGCTTCGATAGCAGCGCAGCAGCAGATCGGCATCAAAGACCCCCAGCCACTGCCCAAGGCCATCGCTACCAGCGCAGTCGGCGTGTTCAAGGACGAAGCCCAGCCGCAGGCCAATCGCATCGGCGCCGTGGCGAGCATCGTCATGGCCACCAACGACCCGGCACAGCGCCAAATGTTGTTCAACCAGATGGTCGCGGAAGGGCTGCCCGACATCACGCAGGGCGCATTCGAGGCGCTTTCGCGCGGCGATCAGGGCGCGGCTCAGCGTTTGTTCCAAGCTGCCATGGTCGATCCGACCAAACTGGCGGGCAATATCCCCGGCGACATCAAGCCGGCGAATATCGATGAAGCCGTGCAAGCCTCCGTCATGGATCAAGGCCAGATCGGCGACATCTACTACGGCCTGTCCAACGGCACGGCAGACAACTACACCCGCGCCTTGCGGGATTCGAAACTGATCAACAACGCCGTCAACCTTCGCCTGCGCAATGGCGAGACGATGGACCAAGCAATCGCGGGTGTGTCAAAAGACCTGTACGGCGATGTGTCCGTGGTGGACGACGCCAACATGCAGATCCTTGTGCCGAAGAGCGAGGATGCAGCGACCGTGAGCGCTGGATTGACCGCCGCGCTGCCCGATGTGCGCGCGGCCATCACGACCGCGCTGGCGGTCCCGGCCGACGCCAAGGCAACCGATGGCACCAAAGCCATTCTCACCGCCGCCGCCCAGCAGAAGACCGACGACATCATGGCGAACGGCTACTTCCGTAACTCTGGCGATGGCTATGTGTTCATCGATCCGAAGACCAGCCTTGCGGTTGCGGACCAGTCTGGCAACCCGATCATCTTCAAGCCGAAGGCGCTGCAGGCGGCACAGCCACAGTCGGGCGGCTCGCTTTCCGACTTCCTCGGCAATACGGGTGACGCCTATGTCTCGCCCGATACCAGCCTGCGTGACGGGATGATGGCGCAATGAGTGGCGTCTATTCGATGACAGGCGGGCCGACCTATACCGGCGCCACTGGCGGAGAATGGATGCAGGATGCGCTCGACACGCCGTTGAGCCTCTATTCGACGCTGGAGCAGAGCGCCAAGACCGGTGTGCTGGAATCCTTCGGGCTTGGCACCGCCATTCGGCATTTCACCATGCCGGAGGAGGCTCCGACCACTCCGGGCATTACAGCCGATCCAGGCGAGCGGGACTTTCTCAAGAGCCGCTGGGAGACGCCGGAAGAGTTGGCCGCGCGCAGGCAATCAATGGGAGCCTTGAGCGAGGACCAGTACAAGGCCTCGCCCTACTTTCGCAACGACATCCCCTACGATCCCGGCATGACCGAAGCGCGGGCGCAGGCCCTTGCCGCTTCCGACGATGCAAAGAAGGCGCGCGACTATTTCTCGCAGAAGCGGCCTTTCTGGTCCTTCGTCGGCGGACTTGGCGGGCAGGCCCTTGACCCGATCAATTATATCCCGGTCTTTGGTGAGGCAGTCCAGTCTGCACAGGTGGCGCGGTTTGGCTATGTCGGCGGCCGGCTACTGACGACGGCGGCCGATGCCGCGATCAATACTGGTGTCGCCAGCATTGCCACGGCCGGCGAGCGCGCCAAGTTCGGCGACGATGTATCCTGGCAGACGACGATTTCGCAGATTGCCACGGCTGCATTGCTGGGGGGTGCTTTCGGAGCGCTGCACGGGGTCATAGGCGGGCGCGCAGAGGCAAGGGCGCTATCGGAGGCAGATGCGCGCCTGTCCGACCTGAAGACCACGCAGGAGGCCCGCATTGCCCTGAACGAGGGCATTGATGCGGTTGTCCGAGGCGAGGATGTCAATCTGTCGCCGAACGCGACGGAGCCGCTTCAGCGCGTTGCTGACAGCCTTGGGCCGGTAGAGCCTTCAGCGCTGTTCGAGCCCAGTTCGCCAGAAAGCCGGCAGGCGGCCATTGATCGGATCGTCAACGAGGACATGCCTGTGGGGGCCGCTCCTCCGCAGCCTGTCAGCCTTATGCAATTCCTTGCCTCGAAAAGCGTGGGCGGCATCAAGGATGATGGCGGCGAGTTGGCCACGATGGGGCTGTCCCGCAAGTTCGTTCCGGGCGGTGGCGCGCTCGTAACGAAGCGCGGCAAGGGCCTCGATTATGCGCGTGAAGCCGCTGCGGAAGCCGGGTTCTTCGACCACATCTATGGCGACCCAGAGACGGCGGTAGCGAAGTCAACGACCCGCGACCTTCTGGACATGCTGTCTGCGGAACGTGACGGACAGCCCGGTTTCTCCAACCGCCTGGATGGCGGCCGAAAACTTGCTCATGAACAGTTCGCTCACGACCAAGGCGCGCAGGACAGTTACCGCCGCGTGCTTGATGAGGTAAACGGCGCACTGGATACGCTCGGCATCGAGCACAAGGTTGACGACAACATAATTCGCCGGGCGGCTCAACTGACCGGCCAAGATAACCTTGATCCAGCGACCGCACTTGAACATGCGATCTATGAGGATTATCGTAAATTTGCCGACGCCATGGATGAGCGCGGCCAAGGATTTTCCAATGAACCAGCCTTCAACATCCCCTTCTTCGATGAACCCGGCTCAGCATCTAGAGCAGGCCAAGATGTTGGAGCGCAGGGCAGCAACGGCGCACAAGGACGACGCGGAACAAATGCGCCGGATAGCGAGCAATTTGCGCGTTCTAGCAGCAATGCAGGCCAAGCGCGCGTAGATACCGCCAAGGCTGCGCCCGAACCGCTGCCCGAGGGCCACGCCAAGGCCCAAGCATCCATCGCCAAGCCAGAAGACGCCAAGACTCTCGCCGCTCAGTACGGCGTCGATGCCAACACCGGCGCCTTCAAGGAAGAAGCCGACATCACGCAGCTTGCGGACGAAGGCCGGCTGACAGAGCAGGACGTGGCGACAATGGCCCAGGCGCACATGGATTACGAGGTGGCAGAAGGCTATGCCGAAGCGCTCAAGTCGGTAGCCAACTGTTTGATATAGCAGCGAATTTCTGCTAGATTTCCTCATTGTTTGTGAGGCACAAAATGACCAACAAAAAAGAACAAGTTCTGACAGCAGCAAAGCTGAAGGAACTGTTTTCCTACGACCCAGAGACGGGCCACTTCACCCGCTTGAAGCGTGGCGGCTCTTCGGGGAAGAATGTTTCCAAATGGCAACCCGGACAGATCGCCGGGTCAATCACCAATCGAGGCTATATCGCCATCCGAATTGACGGGTACTCCTATTCGGCCCACCGGCTGGCCGTCCTATACATGACGGGCGAGTGGCCCAAGGATAGCGTGGACCATAGCGACGGAGACTTCGCCAACAACGCGTGGGGTAACCTTCGCGAATGTACGCACGCGGAAAACCTCCAGAACATGAAAATACCCACAAACTGCACCAGCGGTTACGTGGGTGTCTACTGGAAGCAGCATAAAACGAAGCCTTGGGTGGCGACCATTACGGTGGAAGGAAAGCGCACCTTCCTCGGACATTACCCAACGCCACAAGACGCGCATACCGCTTATCTCGCAGCAAAAGCCAAGATGCATCGGTTCCAACCTGTTCCGCGAGAAATGGCCGCCGCATGAAAATCCGCTACAAGATCGGCGATGCCTGTTTCAATGCGGCCAACGCAGCTTCGGGCCAAAAGCTCAACCGCGAAGAGATCGAAGCCGCCTTCCAGCGCATGGCCGAATACAAGCAGACGCTACAGGCCAGCGGCAACATCGACGGCATGGCCGACAAGCTGGAGTCCTTTGCCGAACGGGAAGCAGAGCGCACCAAGATTGCGGCGGCCATGCAGCGCCGTCACGCCGCCCTGAACATCCTTGTTCGCGACCGTCTTGACCAGACCGTCACCGGTTTCATCAATGCTGGCATGTCGCCGCGCAAGGCGCTCCTTGCCGTTCTGGAGGGCACGCAGCGGGGCATCGAGGGCGGACGCAACTCGGTCGGCGCGCTGAACATGGCCTATGAGGCCCGCTATATCGGCGGGTTGTTCGGTGAATTGCAGGCCAAGTCGCCGCATCTCATGCATGCCTTGCGTGATCCGAAGCTTGACGCCGACATCATGCGCGAGATGGCGGAACTGAAGGAGGGCGGCAAGCCTGGCATCACCGGCAACAAGGACGCGCAGCTCGTCGCCAAGACATTCGCCACCTATGCCGAGATGAGCCGCACCGATCTGAACAAGCTTGGGGCATCGATCGGCAAACTGGACGGCTGGGCCGGTGCGCAGACGCATGACGACATGAAGATGATCGCAGCTGGTAAGGAAGCGTGGATTTCTTCCATCCTGCCTAAGCTTGATCTTGCTCGCACGTTTCCCGATGTGAGCTCGGCCGGCGAGATAGAAGAGGCGCTTTCCGGCATCTATGACACGCTCGTTACCGGCATGCCGAACAAGCCGACGCCGAAGGAATTGGGACAGCGCGTCAACCCGGCCAATCTGGCGAAATCGCTCGGTAAGTCTCGCGTCCTGCATTTCAAGGATGCAGATGCGGCCCTGTCCTACCGCGATGAATTCGGCTTCGGCACCACGACGTCTGGCATGGTGGCGCATCTGCGCTCTGCCTCCCGGATGGCAGCCAACATGGAAGCGCTCGGGCCAAATCCGGAATTGATGTTCGGCTCACTGGTGGATGGCCTGAAGCGCTCGATCAAGGAAGACGCAAGCCTCTCGCCGGCCGAGAAGATCAAGCGCATGAAGGGCCTGACGACGGACGCAGGCCAGTTGCGGCATGCGATCGACATCTCAACCGGCATGATCTCTCGCCCGGTTGATGTTACGGCAGCCAAGATCGGCGGCGATATCCGCGCCGTCCAGTCGATGGCTAAGCTTGGGGCCGCCATCTGGTCTTCGATGTCGGATACCGTGACGGCGGGGCTTGCCTCGCAGTTCCGTGGCTCCGGCTTCTTCAAGGGCTTCGTTGCCCAGCTTGACGGACTTCGCCATGGTAGGCCGAAGGGCGAGATGGCGGAGATATCCTACCTGCTGGGCGAGGGCTTCGACGGCATCATTGGCCACATCGTTTCGCCGGCAGCGGCGGTGGACGGCCCAGTTGGTCGCCTCTCGAAAGCGCAAGAGACGTTCTTCCGTTGGAACGGCCTATCCTGGTGGACCGACATCCAACGCGCTTCGGCTGGTCGTATGATCTCGGCAGAGATGGGCATGAGGGCAAAGGCAGCCTTTGCCGATCTGCCGGCGAACTATCGCCATGTGCTTGGCCTGCATGGCATCGGCGAAAAGCAGTGGGAGGCCATCCGCAAGATCGAAGGGCGGGACATCGGCGGCAAAGCCTACATCACGCCGGATCAGGTTCGCAATCTGCCCGATGAGGCGGTGGCCGGTCTGGGTAAGGATGCCGACACTGCCAGGCACGATCTGGAAATGGCGCTGCACCGCTTCGTCGCGGATGAGACATCGTATGGCGTGATCGAGACCGATGCGCGCTCTCGCCGCACGACGACGTGGGGCACCCGTCCCGGCACGCTGGCAGGCGAAGGCATCCGCTTCATCATGCAGTTCAAGGGCTTTCCGATCGCTTTTTCCCAGCGGGTAATCGGCCGCGCCGCCTTCGGCTTCAGGCAAGGCGCAAAATTGGAGCAAACCGCCCATATCGGCACGCTCATCGCCGGTCTGACGATGGCCGGCTATGCCGCGATGACAATGAAGGATTTGACCAGGGGATATTGGCCACCGCGAGACCCGACCGACATCAAGACGTGGGAGGCGGCCTTCGTTCAAGGCGGCGCAGCCGGCATCTATGGCGACTACCTCTTCGGCCGCGTCAATCGCTTCGGCTCCGGTATCGCAGAGACCGCCATGGGGCCAGCGCTCGGCACGGCATTCGATGCGATGGATCTGATCCTGAAGGCGAGGGACGCCAGCATAAGCGCGGATGAACAGGTGAAGCTCGCCGACTGGCTGAACTTCACGACACAGAACACGCCGTTTGCGAACCTGTTCTATGTGCGGCCGGCGTTGGATTTTCTGTTCCTGAACTCAATGCGGGAAGCAGCAAGCCCCGGCTTCATGCGCAAGACTGAAAGCAAGCGGCGCACGCAATATGGGCAGCGCAGCATCATGCCCAAGCCACTGACGCCGTTCAACTGAGCAGGCCGGCACCTATCACCGCAAGCACGGCAACACCGGCCATCATCTGGAGCCATCGCTTCAGGAGCAAGTCAGCCTCTCGGAGACCGGCGGCGATATAGCCGGTTCCCCACAGGAAGCCGAGAAGCCAGACGGCGAATAGCACAGCCGGATTGACGGAGCCGATCAAGAGGCTGGCGGCAAGCGACCACGCCACGGCGAAGGATATGAACGCGACGAACTGGTTCAACGGCGCAGAAACCGTAGGCCGGAACCGATCAGGATGCCGACAAGGCACCAGGCCCACGGCTCTCGCGTTCTTGCGAGCCAGTAGGAAAACGACAGTCCATCACCTTGGGCGAAGAAGCCCACGATCACCAGAAGCACCGCCCCGATAGCCGAGGCGATCACAAAGTCTAAAGCGGCCGATTTCTGCATTGCCGCGCACTCAACTCCAAAACCCAGAATTTCGCAAGGCCGCTTCTCTCGGAGCGGTTTATTCATGGAGCCTGCCCAGTGACCAGCATCCAGATCGACCGCACTGACGGGCTCTCCAGCTCGACCGCGATCAAAGGCCCGTGCCTCGTCGCGACGACCGCGAACATCACGCTTTCCGGTGAGCAGACCATCGACGGGGTGGCAGTGGTCACGGATGACCGCGTGCTGGTGAAGAACCAGACGGCGGGCGTAGACAACGGCATCTGGAAAGTCTCGACTGGCGTCTGGTCGCGCACCAAGGATTTCTCCGGCAATCGCGATGTCAAGACTGGGACGATGGTCAATGTCGTCGGCGGCACCGTTGGTTCTGGCTGGTGGCAGGTTACGACTTCCGACCCGATCACCATCGGGACAACAAGTATAGCGTTCGCGCAGGTGCTTCAGCCATACGATGCCGACCTGGCGAGTTGGGCGCTCGTCACGCGCGCCGCCGGCTTCGATACCTTCACCGCAACGCCGTCGAGCGCCAACCTCCGCGCACTGATGACGGACGAGAGCGGCACAGGCCTCGCCTATTTCCAGAACGGAGATCTTGGAACGCCCTCGGCTGGTGTCGCTACCAATCTGACCGGTCTGCCGCTGACAACTGGTGTCACCGGCACGCTGCCAATAGCAAACGGCGGAACGAACGCGACCGCCGCTGATGCGGCACGGCTGAACCTTGTCCTCCCGACCTATACCACGCTGGCCCTTCTTCCAGGCCTGGACACCACTAAGGACGCCCTAGCCTATGTGACCGACTTCGGGCAGGAGGGCTGGTTCAAGTGGGATGGCTCTGACCTGTCCACGCGCACCGTCATCCAAAGTGTGACATCGACCTCAGTCGATAGCGGTACGGAGATCATCACCAAAGCAGGGCATCTGCTCTCGACCGGCTCAGGCGTCGTCCCGACCACGACAGTCAACGGCCTGACTTTGAACACCGTCTATTACGCCATCGTGATCGATGCGAATACCTTCAAACTGGCCGCCAGCCCCACGGATGCAATTGCTGGCACGGCAGTGAATCTGACGGGCACGACCAACTTCACGATGAAGCAGGTCCGTGATCCGCTCCAGCGCGTCTATGTCATCAAGACCGGCGGGCAACTGGACGGCACGGCTGGCGCATGGGTCAAGGCGCAAGGAGCGCAGGACCTCGGTATCAGCACGCCGAACTTCCACCGTTTCAATGACCGCCTTTTGCTCGGGCTTGGGGCTACCGGCTGGATGGGTGATTCATCCGGCATGGGATCGTCTGGCGCTGGCTCTTGGCTACTTGACGAGCAGGGCTCAGGTTCGGCCTTCAATATGTCGTATCTGCTTGTCGGCTCGGCACTGTCGTCTGTGACAAACCCTGTCGCCGGGTTCCCCCATGGCGGCATCCTCGGTGCGACACGTTCGCTTGATGGCGCCGATAGTCAGACCAGTTATTGGGGTGTGGCGGGCTTCTCGTCAGGTCATGCGACATCGGGCAGTTCGGTCGGCTGGGGCGGATATTTCGAAGGGGTAAAGCGATCCGGTTCGAACACCACTATGCAGGGCCTTGAGGTCGAGATTACGAACCTCAATTCGACGCCTGTCAACCCGGTCATCTCTCCGGAGAGTACCTATGTTCAGGGCCGCACCTTCGGCATCTTCATGGCATCCGGTGGTAGCAATGCCTCCCCGTCTGATGCTGACTCGGCATTTTTCATCGGGAACAACGGGGCGAAGTTCCGCACCGGCCTGACGTTCTATAGCAATGGCCTCACCAAGGACGCTTCGACCAACTACCAGCACGCAATCCTTCTGCCGACGAAGGGGCGCGTCGAATGGTACACGTCGGACGCGCTCGGCAACTATGCATGGACACAACATTCTGAAGTCAGCAACTCCGCCAATTCCCATTACTGGATCGCGCAGGATGGCGGCTTCTTCATGTATAACGTGAGTGGCGGCATCTACAGCCGCATCTCTACGAACACCAGCGCTTCCGGCAACTACGTCCACACGATCGCCTCGAACCCCGGCGCAGCAGTCCAGCTTGTTGCGGCTGGCGGCGATACCAACATCAACCTGATGCTCGGCGCCAAGGGGACGGGTGGTGTCATGCCGCCGTCGAACGACGCCTTTGCTCTCGGCTCGGCCACGGTATCATGGTCGGATCTGTTCCTTGCCTCTGGCGGCGTGATCAACTGGAACAACGGCAATTACACGGTCACCCATACCTCTGGCGTGCTGACTTTCTCTGGCTCGGTGCTTTCGGCAGGCGCTACTAGCGGCATCGGCTACGCGACTGGTGCTGGTGGCACTGTCACTCAAGGTACTTCCCGCACAACGGGTGTCACTCTCAACAAGGTGAGCGGCGCCATTACCATGTTCACCGCTGCCGGCTCCGCCACTCCAGCGTCGTTCACGGTAACGAATTCTGCGGTTGCTGCGACGGACACCATCATTCTCAACATCAAGTCCGGCGCGACCAATACGTACTTCTATTTCGTGACCACCGTGGCGGCGGGCAGTTTCGTCATCACGTTCTGGACGACTGGCGGAACGTCGTCCGACACCCCTGTGATCAACTTCAACGTCATCAAGGGCGTGGCGGCTTAACCGACTGCTGGCTTGTACTCCGGGTATCCAGCCAGATCGCCCCAAGCGCCAGAGCCTTCGGCTGGAGCCTTTCGACCCTCTCTGATCTTTTTCAACGTCTCAGCGTCAACTGAGGGGCGGGGCTCGAGAGTGTCTTTTTCTGTCATCAGCCTTTCTCGCATCAATTCACATCGATCTCAAGAGGTTCCCATGGGAACGAGAACACGCCTGGTTGGCGCGGCCGGGGCGCTGACGGCGCTTGGCACGCTCGCCTTCAACACGGTTGGCGGCTATGAGGGCCTTCGCCTTGTGGCCTATCAAGACGTGATCGGGGTTTGGACGGCCTGCAGGGGCGAGACAGCCGGCATCAAGAAGGGCATGCGCTTCACCCGCGAGCAGTGCGACGTGATGTTCATCGATTCCCTGACCAAGCATGAGGCTGGCATGCGGGCCTGCCTCAAAGACCCGGATGGCATCCCGGCCGAAATCTACGTCGCGGAACTCTCGCTCACCTACAACATCGGCGTCGGTGGTTTCTGCAAGTCATCCATGCCGGCAAAGCTCAATGCCAGGAACTATGTGGCGGCCTGCAACACGTTCGGTTCGTTCGTGAAGGCTGGCGGCAGGGTCATCAAGGGCCTTGTGACGCGCCGACTGCAAGAGGCGGCGCTCTGCCGGAAGGGCCTCCGCTGATGATGATCGCAACCGTCCTCTATGCCGGCCTCGCGACCATAGGCTCCATCGTCTGCCTGCTCATCGTCCTGTGGGTTCTTGCGGGCTTCTTCTGGGGGATAAAATGATTGCCGCCATAGCGCGCGCGCTCGGCATAGACAGCCTAATCGTCTATGCGGTCATAGCTTTGGCCGCTGGTGGCGGTTTCTTGCTCTGGAGCGCCCATAAATACAATAGCGGCTACGCCGATGGCTCGTCTCATGAACGCGCCGCATGGGTAGCGCAGCGCGAAGAGGACCAGGCTAAGCAGCTCGCTAAGGTCGCCGCCGATCAGCGCAAGATAGACCAGATCGAGGCCGACAATCTAGCGCTTCAGGGCCAGCTTGCCGAGACGCAAGCCGCGCTTGAAACCGCCATCCACACCGAAGGCGCGGACCAGAAGCCGGCGATGTCGAAGGGCGTTGCCAAAGCTGTGAACAGGACGGGCCGCCCATGAAAATCCTTCTCCTGTGCGGCGCGCTGGCGCTCTCTGGCTGCATGACGGATAGGCATTCTGTCCTGCCGCCCGTCACCGCGAAAATCCCGCAATCGCTCAAGCAAGCCTGCTCCGGCGTCGTCGCCATCCCTGAGCGCGACCTCACAGAGGGCGAAATCGCGCGGCTGTGGGCGAAGGACAGAACCTCATTGCTAATCTGCTCGCGGCGCCATGGAGCGCTGACGAAAGCAGCCTCCGTTTTGGAGGGAAAATGACGGTGGAAAAAGTGACCAATACTGTAGCCGCCGCCTCCGTCATCTCGCCGCTCTGGCTGCCTTCGCTCGCAGAGGTGTCGCAAGCCGCCGCGCTCATGCTCCCGATCCTAGGCTGCCTGTATCTGCTCGTCCAGCTCTACTGGAAAATCTCCGGCCGGGATCGCGACCGGGACTAAGCCTACCCTCCTCAAATCGAAGGAATACCGCCGTGGGTGAACATCCGCGCTTCTGGGTTGCGTTTTCGATTCTGCTGGCTTCGTTGGCCTTGGCCATGTTCATGTCTGTAGTCCTGACCATTCGTGCGCACGCTGCGCCGATGCCTTCCCCGCCCATTGTTCACATCACCAACGACGGCGGCGGTTCCGTCACGGAATACTATCAGCGCTACAAGGCGCTTTCGAACGCCGGAACCGAGATCCATTTCCATGGCTGGTGCATGTCCGCGTGTACCATGTTTCTGTTTACGGAATTCACCGGCATCAAGGCCTGCGCCGATCCTGGCGCGATGTTCGGCTTCCACAAGCCATTCCAGATGAAGGCCGACCGCAAGACCGTCCTGCGCACCAAGGCCGCCGTAAGGTCCGCTCGTCAGATATGGAGCCTCTATCTCGAAAGTTTGCCGCCCCTCCTGCGCCAATACCTGAAGCGCGTCCGCGTCCCATCCCCAACGGCGGGCGACGAGACAAACACCATGTTAATCATCCCGGCCGAGATGCTGCTTCCGAAATGCCCAATGACGGTGGCAGCGCAATGATCAGACTTTTTGTGCTAAATTTCGCCGGCCTCTGCGGATTGGCATGGGCTGCTTCCCTCGGCTACGTCCAGTTCGTCTTCACCCATGACGTGTCACACATCAGCTACCTGATCTCGGCGGTGTTCGCTGCCGCCATGGTGGGCGTCTTCCTCGGCAAGACCGGCCATCTGGAGCGCACAGAGGTCTGGCTGGTGACGCTCGGCCTCATCGGCAACGTCGTCGGCTTCATCATCGCTCTTCAGAACATCGACACCGGCTCGCTTGGGACCGCTGAGGGCGTCCAGAAGGTTGCCGCGTCTCTTCTGGCTGGCATGGGCGTTGCCTTCTGTAGCACGCTTGTAGGGGCCGTCTCGGCGCTCTGGATTAGCGTCAATGCCTGGGTGATCGGCAAATGACGCCGATTCTCGTTCGTGACTTGCTCATGAACATGCTTTTGGGCCTCACGGCGCTCGTCGTGCTGGTCCTCGCGCAGATCAACCCGATCGCCAAGAACAACCCTGACAGCACCAAGCCGCCCGGCGATATCATGGTCTGCATCTTCTGGCAGGGCGGCCATGATGTCGATCTATGGGGCGGCGATCCGAAAGACAAGAAGGCTGTAGGCTACTCGAACAAGAACGGCGAGGTTCTAGACCTTGTGCGCGATGATATCGGCAAGGACGCCTTGACCCGCCCGCGCACCGAATGCCAGTTCGCACGCGGCCTTCCCGATGGCCGCTGGGTGTTCAACATCCACGGTTTTTCCATCACTCAGCCGGAAGTCATGGTGCACGCCGAAATCCGGCTTGGCGGGGAGTTCGGCTTTAGCCTGCTTCTCGAACGCGATCTAACCATCAAGCAGCGCCAGGAACGCACCATAGCGCAGTTCCGTTTGGCTGGCGGCAAGGTTGTGCCGGGATCGGTCAACGAAGTTTTCGTCCCGTTGAGGTCGGCCCAATGATCCACGCATCGGTCTGGCTAGGCCTGTCGCTTCTGCTCTGTTTCTACTCATGGCTCGCGGGAAAACGTCTAGCGGCTCTGTTCTTGCCTCTCTCCGTCCTCATCGCCGCTTTTGCTCTCTGGGTGCCTACAGGAAGCCCGCGCTTCACGCCGCCGCCTGCCGGCAAGTACACAGTTCTTGGCGCTCACATCGACGTTGACGTGGCTATCTATGCCCTTCTAGACGATGGCAAGGGCGAGCCGCGATACTATCGGCTGCCGTACTCCACCAGCCAGGCTAACGCGCTCCAAGCCGCCCAAGACGGCGCAGAGGGCGGCCAAGGCGTGCAAGCTACCGTCGATGGCGAGGGCGGTGTCGCGTATGACGGCGAGCCGCCGCCTACGGCCGACGAAGCCCCCAAGGTGCCAGAGGCTCCGGCCCTCTCTATTCCGTAGACCCTCCCGTCAACAGCATAGGGACCAAACCGCATGGGTGCTCCACCCAAGTTTTCCGATGCCGACTTGCTTCTTCATTGGGAGCAGACCGGCAATATCCGCGAGACGGCCCGACGATTGAAAGTCAAATACAACGCCGTCTATGAACGCCTCATCAAAGGCAATTTCATCCAAGCCGCCACCTTCGACCCAGGCCGCGGCAGCTTCACGTCAAGGACCATCCCAGAGGGGATAACCCTCATCGTTCCCGATCTCCAGGCGCCCGCACATCATCCAGACGCGCTGGCCTTCCTCTGCGCGGTGCGGGACAAGTTCAAGCCCCTCAACACCGTCTGCATCGGCGATGAGGTCGATCTGAACTGGCTCTCCGACTTCGCCAAGCTCCCCGAGGTCGATCAATCGCATAGCGAATGGGCCGCCGCGCAAGCCTTCATGCGAGCGTTCTATGCGGAGTTTCCCGAGGGCGTCTCATGCGTGTCGAACCACGTTGAGGGCCGCCTGGCTAAAGCCAGAACACGCGGGCGCATACCTCCTGCCTTCCTTCGGCCGGTTGAGGATCTTCTGGACGCGCCGGTCGGCTGGAGCTGGCACAGTTCCATCAGGATGGGCGACATCCTCATCCGCCACGGCCACAGAGACACCGCTGGCCTCAAGCGCGTCATCGTTGAGGAAATCCCCGCAGAGCACGGTAGGCACCTTTCCCTGCTGATCGGGCATTTCCATTCGCGCATTGGTGTTGCGACCCCGGATATCAAGATCGGTGAGAAGTTCTTCTGGGGTGCGTTCACCGGCTGCCTTGTCGATCCCCGGCATCCGTTCTTCTCCTATTCCAAGGGCACCGAAAAGCTCGGGACCGTTGTCCTGGTTCATGGCCGCGTGGTGCCGGTAGCAATGTCACTTGATGAACGCGGGCGCTGGACAGGTGTTCTATGAGCGAAAGAGTTCGGGTCCGTGTCTCCACCGATGGTAAGCAACCCTGCTGGGAGCTTTTGGTCGATAACCTCAAGGTCTGCGATCTCACCTACATCGAGACGCTGGAGCTTGGCCTGCAAATCATGAGCAGCTTGCGATGGATCACGGAAGCCCTACCCAGGAAGTAGCCTTCGACCAGACGGACGAGCTGGCGAGATGGCTATTCAACCTCGCTGACCCATCTGGCATCTGGGCCGCCGAGGACGAATCCACTCGCCTGCATTTCCGCCGCCAAGCCCAGCAGAAGCTAACGGCTGACCGCTCCTTGCCCCGCTCTATCTGGCCTGCTGGGTGAGGGGGATTTGCGTTTGAGCGCTGGAAATGCTAGGTAATTCTGGAACGGTCAGGTTCTTTCAAATTTTCGCTGGGCTGCTCTCGTCTCCCTGGCAATCAGATGCGAGAGGGCGGAACGGGCTTCCGCCGCACCGGTTCGTCCGGTTAGTAAGTGTCCGGCGCTGCAGCGTCGTGAATATGGTCTGATCTAGACCCAGGCACCAAGAGATGCAGGAAGTTGCCGCCCTGCCTCGCACTCCACCTCTCCCCGCGCTATATCCCTTCCCATGCCCCATCAGGCGAACAGCAAGCCGGCTCGATCATCGACGCCCCGAAGCTCTGGCATCGGAACCTCAACGACATCGGTCCTGTCTATCGGGCCAGTCGGCCGATACTGCTCCGGTATCCTGGCAAGCTCTGCCTCCGTCATCTCGCGCAGCACCTTCACGCGCTTGATGAGCGTCCCGCGCTTGAAGAAAGTCGGGAATGCATCGAAGTCAACGCCAGCGCCAGCCAGCATCGCCAACTGGTCATCGGCATGCTTCTCATGCAGAGCCTTGGCCGAGAAGTGATGACGCGCCGCCATCTGAATGGCGTTCTTCCTCGCGTCCATCTCGCGCCAGTAAATGGCCTTTGCGGCGTCCTCCAGGCTTACAGCGAAGGCTCTGGAGTCGAACTCGGGAAACTGCCGCTCCACGAACGCCTCAAGCCCGTTGGCCATCGCTGCCCTGTAGAACAGATGTGTGGCCTTGGAGGCGGTTCGGCTGGCAAGTTTCTGGAACTTCCCGCCATGCGCAAGCTCGCTGGTCGGCACCGGCTCCCAAAGCACTAGCGATATCTCATCGGACTGGGTATAACCAAGAGCCGCGCCGAACTCAGTCACCAGCCCTTTCGCGGTCTCGATCATGGCGGCCGACATGCGCCGGTCAAATGGCCGCTCCATGCCCTTGGTGAACTTGGAGAAGCGGTTGCCGTCGATGCGGATATAGACGGCCTGACCGGGCAACCCGCGCCTGCTGGTCTCAGCACCCTCGATGCTCTTCAGGTAGTCGCCTAGCGTGTCCATCTTCATTTCCGTGTTATACCCTCCGCATGCCCCTCTACGAAGTCTCCATAGTCGAAAAGCAGCCCAACGGCTCCAACCTCATCCGGGTATTGCTGAAGACAACGGATGTAGAGGAAGCGAATATGCTGATCGAGGCCTTGAGGCAAGACGGCGTGAATGCGAAGGTTACCGTGTTTCTGCCGAGGAAGCGGTAGGCCGTCGAGAGCGCTCTTCCCAGATGCCGTACCCCTTGCCGAAGAGAGCGCCGCAAGCGAAGATGCAGACGACGGCGCTGGGGGCGACCTGTGGTAGCAGCGCGCATATGAGCGAGATCGCCATACCGAACGCGCCACCAGCCACCATGTATGTGCCAGGCTTCATTTCGCGTCTCCATCTATCTGGGGAGAGGGGGAGAGAGCGGCGGCGGCAGTGGCAGCAGGATTTGTTCCGCTCCAATTATGGACGAAATCCGTCCACACTAAGAACGATATCGGCCCGGCCAAAGACCAGAATGCCATCCAAAACAGTAGCAATTCTCTCACTGTTCGCCTCGCCTTTCCCATATTAGACCGCACAGTAGCGGCCGTCGCCGAGCATGTTCATGTATGAGTGAATGTCGGCGCAATCGTATGGACCGCTGAAAGACGTTTCATCATCAATGGCGTCCCATAGGCGGCGCATATCAGCGATGGTTTTCCCCGCGAAAAGTCTCGCCAACCTTGCGCGGTGATCACGACCATTTTTTGTATGAGGACTCGGGCCAAATTTGGTGAATTTTGGGAAGGCAACAACGTTCGTTTTCATGCGGAAACCCTAGCATTTTCCCGTTGAATCTGCTACATATTTCGGCGGGACGGTGTGCCGGAAAAACCATGCACTGGGCTGCATAACGCGATATGCCCATCAATGGCCGGAGCGTCTTGGAGGCGGTGGCTTCGATAGCATCGCAGTACAGCGGCTTAAACGTGCCGCCAGTCGGGAGCACCCGGCCCGCCTCATCTCCTACCACACACCAACCCATTCCCCCACCCTATAAACAACCCCAACCACCACCAATGGCAGTCCAATGTATTTCACCAGCAAGAAAGTGAAGCGGGCTTGAGGGTGCGAGATCATGCGGGGCTATCCTGGCTGGCGACTGGAGGCTGAACGATGGCGATCGCTGCCCTCAGTGTCTTGTTCTCCTCCTCAATGCGCCGGGTCTCAAGGCGATATTGTTCCAGGCTCTCCTTGACGGCATCCACGGCGCAGGGGAGGCAGTGGATGGCGCGCTTATCCATATCCAGGAAGTGCCCCTGGCAGCGCACGCATTTGCCCATATAGCCGCCCGGTGCATATCCCGCCAGCGGCCACGTTGGCTCCCGGTGGGTCGCCGCGACCTTCCACTCAATCACGGCATTCTCTTTCACCTTCGGGTACGTCTCAGCCATTTCCTAGCTCCTTTGTACGAGAAGAGGGGAACCCACAGGCGACGGTTTCTGTGGATGAAGTCGTGGGACACCCATCCTGTAACCTATTGACCAAGAACGCCCGTTCGTTGCAGAGCATGGGACACCTTGCCCCTTGTTTTCTGCCGTTCGCGGGACTTTTGCGAGTCTTCTCGACCGCACCAAAATCTCCCTGTTGAATTTTCAACGGTTGCGGCAAAGAGCCCAACCAGCCGCCGGGACGTCGGGTAGCCTGCCCGGTCAGGCCGCTGTTTGAGGCGTGCGCGCCGGTTTGGCGGCTAAGCTCCTGCGTTGCTATGTCAGGCGCGGCAACCCGCGAGCAAAGGTTGTCATTGCAAGCAAAATGCAACCACAAGGAAACCCAATTTAAAGAATGCCAAAGTACCTTCGCCAGCTGTTCCGGGGGAGGTTCCTTTGCCTTACAATCCTGCGCTGGATGGATTGCGCGCCATCAGCATCCTGGCTGTTTTGGCTTTCCACTGCGAGGTGCCGCTGCTGCATGGCGGCTTCTTCGGGGTCGATCTGTTTTTTGTACTTAGCGGCTTTCTGATCACCACCATGCTGCGCAACGAACTTGACGAGACCAACAGCATCGATCTCGGCCGCTTTTACTGGAACCGGCTGGTACGCCTCACTCCGCCCCTTTATCTGATGCTGGCGGCAATCCTGCTCATCGGTCTGGAGACGCCTCGAAAAATCTTCATCGCAGCCGTCTACCTGACCGATTTCTTCGCGCCCTATGAGCACTTCTACGGTGTCCTGCGGCACACCTGGTCGCTGGCCGTGGAAGAGCAATTCTACCTGGTATGGCCGTTGCTGTTGGTGGGCATATTGCGCCTGCCTCGACCGGCTGCCGTGGTTGTCGCCATGTTTTGCATCGCGACAACCTGGAGGATCGTGCTGCTGCAGGAATTGCCGAGCGAATGGGTCTACTATCGTCCCGACGCCCGCCTGACAGGCTTGCTTGCGGGTGCGATCGTGGCTTTGGCAAAGCCGGAGTTCAAAGACCTATCCCAACTGGACAGCATCGGCAGAACGGCCGCGGGCACAATCCTGCCGTTCATGGTAGGCACGCAGATATTCACGCCGGTCTCGCTGCTGATCATGCAGCCTCTGGTCGAGGTTTCGGCAGCGGCCCTGGTTGTCGTGGCGACGGACAGCAGGAGTGAAATTCATCGCCTCTTGTCCCACCCCATGCTGGTGCGGGTCGGGGTCCTTTCCTATTCGATCTACCTTTGGCATTACCCGATCGCCAACGTCATGAAGCAGTCCTATGGCTGGGCTCCAACCCTGTTCGTAACGGCTGTCCTGTCGATGGCTCTCGCCGTGCTGACGCACAGTCTCGTCGAGATCCCGATGAGGGCGCTTCGTCTGCGACATCGCGTCGTTGTAGGCTGATTTTGCAGATCTGCCCCGACTGGGACCGTCGCCGGCGCTATCCCGTCCAGCCAAGGCCGGCCGAGATGCAGTTGATCGAGACGAGCAGGGCGTCGGTCGCTCGCTTTTGATCCGCTGTGCCGGTAGTTGCCCGGACTTCCCGCAGCAGATCGACCTGCAGCCGGTGGATGTCGTCCATCTGTCGTCGCAGATTGTCGAAACGCCGCTTGAACATCGGAAAGCGCGCGGAAAGGTCGCCTCCCGTGAGGTCGCCGATCAGGCGTCGCGTCAACTCGTATTCGGCACCGATGCGGGCGTGGATTCGGCCGGCCGCATCGCTGTCGGACACTAGGCCGGCGTAGAGGCGCGCGATCTCCATGTCGGACTGGTAAAGCGTCTTCTCGGCCTCGTCGACGATCAGGCGGAAGAAGCGCGAATGCTCGAACATGCGGGCCAGAAGGTCGCGCCCGGCCTCGCCGCGCACGGTGACGAAGGAACTCATCGCGCTGCCGATGCCATACCAGCCGGTCAACAGATGACGGTTCTGGCTCCAGGCGAACACCCATGGAATGGCGCGCAGGTCGGCAATGCCGCTGGCGCCGAAACGGCGATCCGGTCGTGAGCCCATTTTCAGGAGCGCCAGCTCCGCGACCGGGCTCGCCTGGTTGAAATAGGCGAGGAAGCCGGGCTCGGCCATCAGCCCGGCATAGGATGCCTGCGACATGCCTGCCAGCGCTTCCAGCGCTTCGTCGAATTCCGGCGTTTCCTTCTTCTCGACATCGCCGGGCGATCCGACACTATGGGCCAGCACGCCGGCGGCGAGTATCTCGAGCTGGTTGAGGCCGGTGCCGCGATTGGCGAATTTCGACGAGACGACCTCGCCCTGCTCGGTCACCCGCATGGTTCCCGCGACGGTGCCTTGCGGCTGTGCGGCGATCGCCCGGCCGGTCGGCGCGCCGCCACGGCTGACGGAGCCGCCGCGGCCGTGGAAGAAGCTGATCCTGACCTTGTGCTTGCGGCCGACGGCAGCGAGGCGCTTTTGCGCTTTCGCCAGTTCCCAATTGGACGCGAGGAAACCGCCATCCTTGTTGGAGTCCGAATAGCCGAGCATGATTTCCTGGCGCGCGCCGAAATCCCGCACCGTGCGCCTGACCAGCGAAACGCCGAGCAACCCGTCCAGGATGGCGGGGGCGGCCTGCAGATCGGCGATGGTCTCGAACAAGGGCACGATCCGCAGCCGGATTGTGCCGCCGCCACTGGGCGCGGTCGAAAGTCCGCAATATTGCGCCAGCAGATAGACCGCGAGCAGATCGTCTGCCGAGCGGGTCATGCTGAGAACGAAAGCGCCGACAGCATCGCCATCCGATCCGGAGATGTGCCTGGCGATGACCGAGAATGTCGAAAGCAGTTCGCCTGCTTCAGGCGAGAGCCGGCCTGCGTCGATCTCCAGCTGCTCGCCCTGGCTCAAGGCAGCGCGAATGCGCGCCGACCATTGCGGCGTGCCGGCTGCCACCGGATCGGCGGGATTTGCCAGGGCAAACAGCTCGGCCAGCACGCGGTTGACGACGGTGGAGTTCTGCCTGACGTCGAGCGAAACCGTGCGGAAGCCGAAGCTTCCGACCTGCCAAAGCAGCGGCTGGACGAAACGCCTGGCCACCGCGCGCCCTCCGATTGCTTCGAGGACCGAAGATAGGGCGTTGAGATCGGCCCGAAACGCCTCCGCCGAGGGGTACGCCGCCGTACTGCCATCCCGCGTCGCGTCCAGCCGGGCAAGCAGGGCCGAGGCGAACTGGCGAAGCGGTTCGTCAGGGTTGCGGGCGGCGATCTCGTCGGCCTGTCCGCTTCTATCGAGCGCCGTTTGCAGCACCGGCTCGAAGCTGGCCGGCAGGTCGATGACGTTCGAACTGGCACTGAGCACCGACACCAGCCGCTGCATCTGCGCCAGATACCAGCCTATGGCGGTGTTGCGGTACTCGGCCATGGCATGGGCCGTGACCGCGGCCGTCACGTTGGGATTGCCATCGCGGTCGCCGCCGATCCACGAGGCATAACGCATGAAGGAGGGAATTCTTATCGGCTCGCCCGGATAGTGACGCTCAAAGGCGCCCTGAAGCTTGCCATAGAGCTGCGGCGTCGCCTCGAAGATGACTTCGCGAAAGAAATGCAGGCCCCAGGCGATCTCGCGCTCGACCGTCGGGCGCTCCAGCCGCAGCTCGCCGGTCATCCACAGAAGCTCGATCTCGCTTTCCAGATCGGCGACCAGCAGGTCGCGTTCGCGCGGCGCCCAGCGCGGCTGGTCGAGCTCGGTCAGCTTGCGATATATGCGGCGGTGGATCTCCAGCACCGTGACGCGCTTGGCCTCCGTCGGGTGAGCGGTCATGGTCGGGCCGACGCAAAGCTCATTGAGCGCGGCCTGGGCCTCCTGCGCCGAGTGGCCGTTGGCCGCCATCTGCGCGATCACGCTGGCGAAGGAGCCGGGCACTTCGTCGACGCCGGCGCCCTGTTCGAGTTCGCGTCGCGCCCGCATGGCAAGCAACTCGTCGGCGATCGTCAGCAGCTGGAACCACACGCCTGTCGCCTGAAGCGCCGGGATGCGCTGGCCAGGGGCGAGGGAGCCAAGCGACCTGCGTCCGCTCAGAACGGCGGCGATCTCCGGCTCGCGGGCGCTTGCGACCTGCAGCAGCAGGCGCAACAAAAGGCTGCGCTCGTCCTCGCGAAACTTGATGCGTCTGCTCTGTTCCAAGGCGCTCTCCTGATCCGTCGGCATCGACCGCCGCTGTAGCCGCGCCCTGAATCGAGGGTGGCGCCGGCTGTCAGGCGACCCGGTCGGGAACCGGACGCCCCTCGAAGAAGGCGGTCAGGTTCTCCACCACCTTCATGCCCATTGCCACCCGCGTTTCCTCGGTCGCGCTGCCGAGATGCGGCAGCAGCACGACATTCTCCAACTGCTTCAGCGCCTCCGGAACGGCCGGCTCCTCGGCAAAGACGTCTAGGCCAGCGCCGGCGATCTCGCGCCTTTGCAGCGCGCCGATCAGGGCGTCCTGGTCGACGACGTCGCCGCGCGCGGTGTTGATCAGGAACGCGCTACCCTTCATCAACCGCAGGCTTCGGGCATCGATCAGGTGGCGGTTTTCCGCGCCGCCCGGGCAGTGCAGCGACACGAAATCGGATGCCGTGAGCACACCTTCCAGAGTCTGCATCTGCACCGCGCCCATGGCGCGCGTTTCCTCATCATCGACCGGCGACCGGTTGAAGAACACGATCTTCATGCCGAAGCCGAAATGCGCGCGCCTGGCCGTCGCCTTGCCGATGCGCCCCATGCCGACAATACCCAAGGTCTTGCCCGAAACCTTCGCGCCGGCCATGTGGGTCGGCGACCAGCCGTGCCACTCTCCGGCTCGCAGCTGCCGCTCGCCTTCACCGGTCCGGCGCGCGACCGCCAACATCAGGCTCAGCGCAAGGTCGGCGGTGCAATCGGTCAGCACGCCAGGCGTGTTGGTCACCACGATGTCGCGGTCGCGGGCCGCCGCGACATCGATATGGCTGAAGCCGACGCCGAAATTGGCGATGATGCGGGTACGGGGGGCGCTCTCGGGAAACACCGCGACCGGCAAGCGGTCGCTGACCGTCGCCAGGATCGCGTCAAAATCCGCGAAGGCGGACGTCATCGCGGCAGCGCTCAGCGGCGTATCGTCTGCGTTGAGCGTCGCGTCGAAGCGCTCTGCGAGGATCGCCTCGACGGCGGCCGGCCATTTGCGGGTGACAATCAAACGCGGTTTCATCGAATTTCCTGCCGATCGACGGGCCGCCGCGATGCCTGCGCCGGCCCAGATTTCACATTTGCTATGCGGCCTTCGCCGGCGTCACGCCGCCTTCTTGGACCGCGCCAGTGTCTCGGCCACGACCTCGCCGAACGAGGCGGGAGTCGGCACGATGACGACGCCGGCTTCCTTGAGAATCTCGACCTTTTCCTGCGCCGACTCGCCAAAGGCGGAGATAATGGCCCCGGCGTGGCCCATGCGGCGGCCCTTCGGCGCGGAAAGGCCGGCAATGTAGGCGATCAGCGGCTTGCGCATGTTGTCGCGCGCCCAGATCGCGGCTTCGGCTTCCTGCGGGCCGCCGATCTCGCCGATCATCACCACGGCATCGGTATCCTCGTCGCGTTCGAAGAGCTGCAGGATGTCCTTGAACGACGAGCCGTTGATCGGGTCGCCGCCGATGCCGACGCTGGTCGACACGCCGATGCCGAGCGCCTTCATCTGCGAGGCAGCCTCGTAGCCCAGCGTGCCGGAGCGGCCGACGATGCCGACCCGGCCGGGCAGGTAGATGCTGCCGGGCATGATGCCCATCAGCGCCTGTCCCGGCGTGATGACGCCGGCGCAGTTGGGACCGACGAGGCGCATGCGGTCCTCGAAGCGGTAGCGGCGCATGTAGCGCTTGACCTGCATCATGTCCTGCGACGGGATGCCGTCGGTGATGCAGACGCAGAGCTTGATGCCGGCGTCCGCCGCTTCCATGATCGAATCGGCCGCGAAGGGCGGCGGCACGAAAACGATGCTGGCCTCGGCGCGGGTCTCGCGAACCGCACCCTTGACGGTGTTGAAGATGGGCAGGCCGAGATGGGTCTGGCCGCCCTTGCCGGGGGTGACGCCGCCGACGAGCTTGGTGCCGTAGCGCTTCATGTCCTCGGCGTGGAAGCTGCCGATCTTGCCGGTGAAGCCCTGGACGATGACGCGGGTGCTGCGATTGAGCAGGATTGCCATTTTTTAGACCTCCCTCAGGCTGCTTTTTTCTTCTTGGCGGCCGCGCGCCAGGCGGCGACGGCCTTTTCGGCGGCTTCGGCCAGCGTCTCGGCGACGATCACCGCCTCGCCGGAATCGGCCAGGATCTTGCGTCCTTCCTCGACCTTGGTGCCGGAGAGCCGCACCACCAGCGGCACGTCGACGCCGACTTCGCGGATCGCCTTGATGACGCCTTCGGCGACCCAGTCGCAGCGGTTGATGCCGGCGAAGATGTTGACCAGGATGGTCTCGACATTCTTGTCGCCGAGCACGGCGCGGAAGGATTTCGCCACCCGCTCCGGAGAGGCGCCGCCGCCGATATCGAGGAAGTTGGCCGGCTCGCCGCCGGCGATCTTGATCATGTCCATCGTCGCCATGGCGAGGCCGGCGCCATTGATGATGCAGCCGATATTGCCCTCCAGGCCGACATAGGAAAGGCCGCGGTCACTGGCGAAGGTTTCGCGCGGGTCTTCCTGGCTCTTGTCGCGCAATTCGGAGATCTCCGGGCGGCGGAACAGGGCGTTCTCGTCGAACGACATCTTGGCGTCGAGCGCGACCAGGCTGCCGTCGCGGGTCACCACCAGCGGATTGATCTCCAGCATCGAGGCGTCGTAGTCGCGGAACACCTGGTAGCAGCCGAGGATGGTTTCGGTGGCCTTGCCGATCAGATTGCTCTCGAGCCCGAGGCCGAAGGCGATCTCGCGCGCCTGGAACCCCTGCATGCCGACACCGGGATCGACCGTGGCGCGGATGATCGAATCCGGTTTCTTTTCGGAGATATCCTCGATCTCCATGCCGCCGGCGGCCGACGCCACGATCATGACGCGCTCTTCCTTACGGTCGAGCACGAAGCCGAGATAGAGTTCCTGGGCGATGTCGACCGCTTCCTCGAGATAGAGGCGCGATATCAGCTTGCCGCGCGGCCCGGTCTGGTGAGTCACCAGCTTGCGGCCGAGCATGGCCTCCGCCGCGTTGGAGATCTCCTCGTCGTTGGAGCAGAGCTTGATGCCGCCGGCCTTGCCGCGCGCGCCCGAATGAACCTGCGCCTTCAGCACCCATTTCGAACCGCCGATCTCGCGCGCCCGGTAGGTCGCCTGCTCGGGGCTGTAGGCGAGGCCGCCGCGCGGCACATGCACGCCGTGGCGGGCGAGCAGTTCCTTGGCCTGGTATTCGTGAATGTCCATTTTGTCCTCCGGTAATTCTCAGTGCGTCGCAGCCTGGCCGGCGCGCTCGATGGCCTCGCTGACCACCAGCACGTTGCGCGCCATGCGTTCCGACGCGGCGTCGATCATCTTGCCGTCGAGTGCTGCCGCGCCCTTGCCGAGCGCCTCGGCCTCCTTCAGCACCTCGAGGATGCGCCTGGCGCGCGTGACCTCTTTCTCTGGCGGCGAGAACACGTCGTTGGCGAGCGCGATCTGCGACGGGTGGATCGCCCATTTGCCTTCGATGCCGAGTGCCGCGGCACGCCTTGCGGCCGCATTATAGCCTTCGGGGTCGGAGAAATCGCCGAACGGTCCGTCGATGGCGCGCAAGCCGTAGGCGCGGCAGGCGACCGTCATCCGCGACAGAGCGAAATGCCACTGGTCGCCGGGATAGTCGGGGTTGAGGCCGCCGATGTTGACGGTGCGCGCCTTGTTGCTGGCGGCATAGTCGGCAACGCCGAAATGCATCGCTTCCAGCCGGCCCGGCGTGGCGGCGATCGCCTCGACATTGGCCATGCCGAGCGCGGTCTCGATCAGCGCCTCGAGGCCGACGCGGGTCTTGTAACCCTTGGCCATCTCGATCTGGTTGACCATGGCCTCGACCATATAGAGGTCGGCCGGCACGCCGACCTTCGGCACCAGGATGGTGTCCAGCCGGTCGCCGGCCTGTTCCATGACGTCGACCACGTCGCGGTACATGTAGTGGGTGTCGAGGCCGTTGATGCGCACCGAGACGGTCTTGCCCTTGGCGCGCCAGTCGATGTCGTTCAGCGCCTGGATGATGTTCTTGCGGGCGCGTTCCTTGTCCGGCGGCGCGACCGCGTCCTCGATGTCGAGGAAGACGAAGTCGGCGGCGCTGTTCGCGGCCTTGTCGATCATCTCCGGGCTCGAGCCGGGAACCGCCAGCTCGCTGCGCTGCAGCCTGAGCTTCTTCAGGTGGTTGATGGTGTGGCTCATGGTCGGTCCTCCTCAGGCCGCTTCGGCGACCGGCACGGCGGCCGAGGCGCGGAAGTGCTGGATGGCGGCGCCGACGCCGGAGCCCGGCGCCAGCTTGACCCCGCAGTCGAGCAGCGCCAGCTCGGCGGCCGACAGCGAGGCCAGCACCATCACCTCGTTCAGCCAGCCGAGATGGCCGATGCGGAACACCTTGCCGGCCACCTTGTTGAGGCCGCCGCCGAGCGATGTCTGGTAGGTCCCGTAGGCGCGCTTGACGACGTTGGCGCTGTCGATGCCGTCGGGCACCAGGATGGCGCTGACCGTGTCGGAGTGCCATTGCGGTGTCCTGGCGCACAGCTTCAGGCCCCAGGCCTCGACCGCCTTGCGCACGCCTTCGGCTAGGCGATGGTGGCGGGCGAAGATGTTCTCCAGCCCTTCCTGAGCGATCAGGTCAAGCGAGGCGCGCAGACCCCGCAGCAGCTGGGTGGCCGGCGTATAGGGGAAGTAGCCGGTATCATTGACGCGGATCATGTCCTCGAAGGAGAAGTAGCAGCGCCGGTGGGTCGCGACCCGCGACGCGGCAAGCGCCTTCTTGCTGACCGACAGGAAGCCGAGGCCGGCGGGCAGCATGAATCCCTTCTGCGAGCCGCTGACGGCGCAGTCGACGCCCCATTCTTCCTGACGGAAGTCGATCGAGCCGATCGACGAGACGCCGTCGACAAAGAGGAGCGCCGGGTGGTTCGCCGCGTCGAGCGCGGCGCGGCAGCCGGCGACGTCGCTGGTGACGCCGGTCGCGGTCTCGTTCTGGGTGCAGAAGACGGCTTTGATGCGGTGCGCCTTGTCGGCCTGCAGCTTCTCGGCATAGAGATCGAGCGGGACGCCGGTTCCCCATTCGCAGTCGATGACGTCGACCTCGAAGCCGAGACGCTCGGCCATGTCGACCCACAGATGCGAGAACTGGCCGAAGCGCGACATCAGCACCCGGTCACCGGGGCTAAGCACGTTGGTCATCGCCGATTCCCAGGCGCCGGTGCCGGACGAAGGGTAGATGAAGACGCGGCCGGTCTCGTTCTTGAACACCTTCTTGATGTCCTCGAACAGCGGCAAGGTCAGATCCGGGAAGGAGGAGGCGCGCATGTCCTCCATCGGCAGGTTCATGGCCTGCCGGACCTGCTCCGGAATGTTGGTGGGCCCTGGGATGAAAAGATGGGTGAACCCAGCCATGCGCGAACTCCTCCGGTCATTTGGGATGGTGGAGGAAGTTTCGTTTCGATGAGCCTGAGCGACAACACTCTGGCGGGTAAGTTGTCGCCGCGCGCGGGTAGGTTCCGCCTACCCGGCCGTCCTACCCGATAGGTGATTTGGGCGTACGGCGCTTCTCGCTCGAATAGAGCGCGACCGCCATGGCGCGGTTGCGGACGTCGAGCTTGTCGTAAAGATTCTTGAGGTGGTACTTCACCGTATTCTCGGAAATCCCGGTCCGTGTCGCGATCTGCAGGTTGGTCCAGCCGTCGGAAAGCACCGCCAGCAGCTCGCGCTCGCGCACGGTGAGCTGCGACAAGGGCGTGTCGTTGACCTTGTTGATGTCGATATAGGGGATGCAGATGCGGCCGTGCGCGACCGCCAGGATGGTCTCGAAGATGATCGGCGGGTCGTCGAACTGGAAGCAATAGCCTTGGGCTCCAAGCCGCACGCACTGCTTCAGGATGCCGATGTCGTGGTCGTTGGAAAAGACGGTGATGCGGACGTCGAGCCCACGGTTCTGGACCTCGGCCAGGATGTCGGCGCCATCCATGTCGGCGAGCTTCCAGCCGATGAGGGCGACGTCGAAGTCAGGCTCCGCCGCGAATTCCAGGAATTGCTTGCCGCTTTGCACGGTGGCCAGAAGCTCGAAGCGCCCGTCGCATTCCAGCATTTCGCGAAGGGCCGAGATGACGAGCGGATTGCGTTCGGCAACGATCACGCGAACGCGTCGTTCCTCAATTGACCCGTTTCCTCTCTCCGGCTTCGTCGTCAAGGGTTCCCGGTTTTTCTCTTTGCGGCCGGGCGAGCCCGGCCGTGGTCCTCTATGCTGACAATTCTGCCGCAACCGCGCGGGCGTGCTCTTTCCCCAGCGACATGCGCTGTCGCGTCGCCTGAAGCCGGACCGGCGTTCCTTTTTGATGGTATCGCCATTCCCGGTGGCTTACCGGACGATGTCTCCTGCCAACGGAATTGATCGGGCGGGAAGGGCGTATTTCGTTTGATATTCCTGAGCGTTAGAGCGATAGGTTCGCAAATCGAATCGTGCTGCCGAACCATCATTCCTTCGAGCTTCGGATTTCCCAAATGCGGTTTCCCCTTTGGGTTCGATGCTCTAGACCTGAACTCTAGACTATTTGCTTCTGCGCAATTCCGAACGGAAAACCGTTACACACTTTTCCTGGAATTGCTCTAGCTTTTCCGGAATCCTGACGGCGGGAGGCGCTGGTGGAAGGCCAGGACAATCAGACGACCGACGCCAGGCCGCATGAGGAGGCCCACGCCGACATCTATGGCGAGGACGGCGCCGTCCTGTCGTCTTTCCTGGCCCATGTCGGCGCGGCGATCGCCGACCGCGACACGCTCACGCTCAAGCGTGACGTCGGCGACCTGCACCAGTCGGAGCTCGGCGATCTGCTCGAGGCCTTGCATCCCGAGCAGCGCCGGGCGCTGGTCGAGCTGCTCGGCTCCGATTTCGACTTTTCCGCGCTGACCGAGGTCGACGAGGCGATCCGTCTCGACATCGTCGACAATCTGCCGAACGAGCAGATCGCGCAGGCGGTGCAGGAGCTCGATTCCGACGACGCCGTCTACATTCTTGAGGACCTCGACCAGGAGGACCAGGACGAGATCCTGTCGCAGCTGCCGTTCACCGAGCGGATCAGGCTGAGGCGGTCGCTCGACTATCCGGAGGAGTCGGCCGGCCGGCGCATGCAGACGGAATTCGTCGCCGTGCCGCCGTTCTGGACCATCGGCCAGACCATCGACTACATGCGCGAGGACAAAAACCTTCCCGACCGCTTCAGCCAGATCTTCGTCATCGATCCGAGCTTCAAGCTGCTTGGCGCCATCGATCTCGACCAGATCCTGCGCACCAAGCGGGCGGTGAAGGTCGAGGATGTGATGCACGAGACGAGGCACGCCATCCCGGCCACCATGGACCAGGAAGAAGCGGCGCGCGATTTCGAGCAATACGACCTCCTGTCGGCGGCCGTGGTCGACGAGAACGAGCGGCTGGTCGGCGTGCTGACCATCGACGACGTCGTCGACGTCATCCAGCAGGAGGCAGAGGAGGATCTCCTGCGCATGGGCGGCGTCGGCGACGAGGAACTGTCCGACACGGTGCTCGCGACCTCGCGCTCGCGTGTGCCGTGGCTTCTGGTCAACCTGTTGACGGCCTTCCTCGCGGCCTCGGTGATCGGCCTGTTCGACCACACGATCGAGCATATCGTGGCGCTGGCCGTGCTGATGCCGATTGTCGCCGGCATGGGTGGCAATGCCGGCTCCCAGACCATGACCGTCACCGTGCGCGCGCTGGCGACGAAAGATATCGACATCTACAATGCCGCCCGCATCATCCGCCGCGAGGTCGGCGTCGGCTTCATCAACGGTGCCGTGTTCGCCGTGCTGATCGGCATCGTCGCGGCGGCTTGGTTTCGCGATCCCAACCTGGGCGGCATCATCGCGGCGGCGATGATCATCAACATGTTCGCGGCGGCGCTCGCCGGGATCCTGATCCCGCTGCTGCTCGACCGCTTCAAGATCGATCCGGCGGTGGCGTCGGCAGTCTTCGTCACCACGGTCACCGACTGCGTCGGCTTCTTCGCTTTCCTCGGCCTCGCTACCTGGTGGTTCGCCGTCCCCTGAGCATTGTTGATATTCCGGTGATGCCGGCCTGCAAATGGCGGTCTCCTGCGCTTCCGGTGCTCACGTACCTTTAAGTACGCTCCGCTCCGATTCTCGGAGACCACCATTTTGCTCGCTTCGCGCCCGTCTTCGACTCCGGCTCGGCCTACACAACAACCCAATCCCAGTTTGGGATCGTGTCTTCAATTGACTTTTACGTAAATGCCGTGCGAGGTTCGGCCAGGTTCCATTCGATTCCGCTCATGGAACGGAGGGGAGGGGCGACGCCACGGACGGCGCCCAGAATCGGCATCGGGAGCGACAATGCGGGAATACTACACGATCACCGAACTGACCCGCGAATTCGACGTGTCGACCCGGACGCTGCGCTTTTACGAGGACGAGGGGCTGGTGCAGCCGGTGCGGCGCGGCCGCACAAGGCTGTTTCGGCCGTCCGATCGGCATCTGATCCGCCAGATTATGCGCGGAAAAAGGCTCGGCTTCTCGATCAACGAGATCCGCGAAATCATCCAGATGTACAAGGAACCGCCCGGCGAGGTCGGCCAGCTCAAGCTGATGATCAAGCGCATCGAGGAAAAGCGCGAGGATCTCAGGCAGAAGCGGCGCGACCTGGAAGAAACGCTCGCCGAGCTCGACCAGGCCGAGGAATCCTGCGTCGAACGCCTGGTGGAGCTCGGCGTCAACACCTGAACGTGGCTGTCCCTTGTCGGGCGGTGTCTCCTCAACTGAGCAAGATCACCGCGCTGCCATAGGCTTCGAGTTGCATGGGCCCCGCGGTCGGACGACCGGTCAGTAGGTCTAGGCCTTGGGGCACGCCCGGCACTGCCACCGGTACTTCCGTGGTATTTTGAACGAACATCAGTTGGCGATCCTCGGCCTCGCGGATCGACACTTCCACTCCATCAGGCAGTTCAGGAAGCAGAGGCGCCACGCCAGCCCTGGTCAGAACGCCCTCGGCGATGGCTTCCGCAAGCTCGTGCGTCAGATAGGTGCCGACATAGACGACGCGGCCTTTGCCGAGCTGGCGTGAGGTGATTGCCGGCTGCCCGGCGCAAAAGCGGCTCGACCATGCGCCCAGCACCTCGGTATCCGGCTCGACCTCGAGCAGTTCGTAGAGATGCGCGGCCTCAAACTGCCTGTTGCCGAAGGTGAAATGATACTTGCGCTCCGCCGACGAGGCCGGGAGAGGCGCTGGCGGGACATGGGCGCCAGTCGCGGCCTGGCGGAACAAGGGAAACAGTCCGGCGCCGCCTTGCGGAACGAGGCGGCCGAACTCGGCAACCTTGACGCCGCTCAGTGCCGAAAGGTCGCGCCCGGGTGCCTGCTCGCGAACGATGTGGTTGTTCTCATCCCTTGTGCCGGTCAGCGCCGACAGGATCAGCGTGCCGCCGCTGCGGACGAAAGCCTCGACCGCAGCATTCCATTCCTGCTTCCACATCACCCAATGCGGAACATAGAGCGCCTTAAGTCGCGACAGGTCATCCTCGGGGTGGATGAAGCCGCAGGCTATGCCGTTCCGGTAGCAGTACCGGTGCAGCAGCGTTGCATCGTCGAGTGGGCTCGGCAACCCCATGGCATAGGTCTTATGCGCTTCCTGGTTGTCGAAATCCGCGCCGGCGATGCCGATGTCCATGCGCACGACCGTGCCAAGGATCTGATCCTTGATAGCGGCGATGTCGTGGAAGAACCGGCTCGCCTCGTCGTAGCGGCGTCGGGGCACGTCGTCGTGATCGATGACGCCCATCCAGTAGATCTCTGCGCCAAAATGCGCGGGGCGCCAGCGGAAAAACATGATGCCGTCGGCGCCGCGTGCCACCGATGTCATGGCCATGCGGCGCATCTCGCCCGGCTCCGGTGTCATGGTCGAGAAGCCCGGCTGGCTGCCAAAGCCGGAGGCCTGCTCCGGCACGATATAGTTGCCGGAGTATGCACGGCAGATGTCGAGATGCAGCGCCTGCGTGGCCGCGTGTCCGCCCGTGCGCCGCATTTCGTCATACAGCATCGGGTAGATGTCGAAGCCGATGAAATCGAGGTCCTGTCCGAACTGGCCGCGGAAATCGATGTCGGCGAGCTGGCCGAGATTGTGGAAGACGAACCAGTCCGGATTGGCGGCGCGCAGGATCTCGACCTGGTCGTGCTGGAAAGCCGCCGTCGCCGCGGCCAGGAAGCGATGGTAGTCCTGCACCTGCCCGGGGCTCGGATAGGATGGCATCAGCGGCCGCGGCAGGTCGATTTGCGAGAAATCGTCGTAGGCCGTCGCCCAGAAATGGCCGCCCCAGGCGAAATTCAGCGCGCCGATCGCGCCGTATTTGTGCTGCAGGAATTTCTGGAATTCCAGCCGCGTCGAAGGCGCGAACGACTCCGAAACCGTCGTGTTGAGCTCGTTGTCGGTCTGCCAGCCGATGACGCGAGGATTGTTGTTGTAGTGCTCGGCCATGGCGCGCGTGATGCGGCGGCTGTGAGCGCGAAACACGGGGCTGGTGGTGTCGGCGTGCTGACGCGATCCATGGCTCGCGCGGTGGCCGTTGACGTCGACGCGCAACACCTCGGGATAGTTGACGGTCAGCCAGCGCGGCGGCGTCGCTGTCGGCGTGCAGATGATCGTGTCGATTCCGACCGCGCCGAGAACCTCGATTGCCCGGTCGAACAGATCGAAGTCGAACTTGCCTTCATAGGGCTCGAAAATATGCCAGGCGAACTCCCCCATCCGGACCGTGTTGACGCCGGCGGCAAGCATGCGCTCGGCATCGCGTCGCCAGCAACTCTCGTCGACATGTTCGGGATAGTGCGGTGCTCCCAGAAGAAAGCGGTCGAGATTGAGCGGTCGCCAAACCGAAAGCGGGGCGGGCTTCTTGCGGTGCATGCGGATGATACTCTTGGATGCGAGGGTCAGGTTGCGGGAACGGGTTTTCGCGACGTCAGCGTGCGGCCATCGGGTCCGAACAGATAGGCGCCGGCGATCTCGAAGCCGGCCGTCAGCCGGGCGCCGACACTGATGGGCGACACCTTGTTGAGCTGCACCGTGAAATTGCCGGTGCCGCTGTCCGAATTGGTTGCTTGGAGGGGGGAAGCGTCGAGGTAGAGAACTGTTTCCCGTCCCAGATGTTCGACCAGCCGCACCTGGCCAGGGAACGATGCCTGGCCTGCGTCTGCCCGCTCGAGCACATGCAGGTTTTCCGGTCGGATTCCGACGGTCACCGCGTCGCCAGCCGAAATGCCGACCGGATCAATGTCGCCGAAGGCAAATGCCGGCATTCCCGCCGCCGTCAGCGTCAGGCTGGCCGCGCCGACGGTTTCCACCCGCGCTTCGATGAAGTTCATGCGCGGCGCGCCGAGAAAGCCGGCGACGAAGATGTTGGCCGGGTTGGCGTAGAGCTCGAGAGGGGAGCCGACCTGCTCGACCTGCCCTTTGTTCAGCACCACGATCCGGTCCGCCATGGTCATGGCTTCGATCTGGTCGTGGGTGACGTAGACCATGGTGGAGCCGAGCTGGGCATGCAGGCTCGAAAGCTCCACCCGCATCTGCGTACGCAGCGCTGCGTCGAGGTTCGACAGCGGTTCGTCGAACAGAAACACCTCCGGCGAGCGGGTGATGGCGCGGCCGATCGCGACACGCTGGCGCTGCCCGCCGGACAATTGCTTGGGTCGTTTGTCGAGCTGCTCCTCAAGGCGAAGGATTTTGGCGGCGCGCTTGACGGCGGCATCGATCTCCGCCTTTGGCCGCTTCGCCATCCGCAAGCCGAAGCCCATGTTTTCCGCCACGGTCATGTGCGGGTAAAGCGCGTAGGACTGGAACACCATGGCGATGCCGCGATCGCCGGGTTCTTCCCGGGTGACATCGTGGCCGTTGATCACGACCTGGCCGGAATTGATGGTCTCAAGCCCGGCGATTGTCTTCAGCAAGGTCGACTTTCCGCAGCCCGAAGGCCCGACCATGACGACGAATTCGCCCTTTTCGATCTTCAGGTCGATCGCCTTCAGGGCATGATAGCCGGCGTAGTGCTTGTCGACCTTGCGCAATTCCACGCTGCTCATCGCGAGGCGCCTTTCCGTGTCTGCCGGTTGCGTCCGTATGGTCCGACCTGAAATCCTGAAGCGAAGATCATCCCTTGACCGCCCCCATGGTGAGGCCGCTGATGAAGTGCTTCTGCATCAGGAAGAACATGACGACCGGCGGCAGGGCGACGAAGATCGTTGCCGCCGAAATGATGTTCCAGGCCGACGTCCACTCGCCGCGCAGATTGTTGAGCCCGGCAGTTACGGGTTTGACCGCGTCGCTCTGGGTCAGCACGATCGCCCAGAAATAGTCGTTCCAGATGAAGGTGAAGGTGAGGATGGCGAGCGCCGCCAGTGCGGGCCGCACCAGCGGAACCACCACATGACGCAGCACCTGGAAGGGCGAAGCCCCTTCGGCGCGCGCGGCCTGGAACAATTCGCCGGGCAAGGCGGCGATGAAGTTGCGCATGAAAAGCGTCGCAAAGCCGGTCTGGAAGGCGATGTGGAAGACGATCAGGGCGTAGACGGTGTCGTAGAGGCCGAGCCTCACCATCAGATCACGCACCGGGATCATCATGATCTGGGCCGGCAGAAAATTGCCGCCGACAAACAATGCGAAAATGAGGTTTGAACCGCGGAACGGATAGCGGGACAGGACGAAGCCGGTCAACGTCGACAGGATCAGCACGCCGATCACCGAGGGAACGGTGATCAGCAGGCTGTTGAGGAAGAAGCGCAGCATCGCGGTCTGTTCGAAGACCGCCGTGTAATTCTCGATCAGGCTGAATTTCTGCGGCCAGCCCCAATAGTTGCCCGCCATCAGCTCTTCGTTGGAGCGGATCGACGTCAGCATCACGGCGAAGAGCGGCAACAGCCACAGCGCGACGACCAGGGTCACGCCGCCGACATAGAGCGCACGCTGGAGCTTGGCGTCTTCCGATACATCAGGCATTGCTCCGTTCGGCCTTGATGAGGCCTCGCAGGTACCAGGCGATGAAGACGATCATGATGGCGAAGAGAACCGTGGCGATCGCTGCGCCGTAGCCGAAGCGATAGGAAAAGATCGATTCCTCGTACATCTGGTAGGCGAGCACCGTCGACGAGCCATAGGGGCCGCCGGTGGTCATGACCGCGACCATGTCGAAGGAGCGCAGCGCGCCGATCACCGTGACCGCGATGGCGATGAAGCCGACCTGCGACAGTTGCGGCAGGACCACATGGCGCAGCATGCGCCAGCCGCGCGCGCCGTCGACGCGACCGGCGCCGATCAGGTCCTCGTTGAGGTTGTTCAGGCCGGCCAGGAACAGCACCATGCAGAAGGCGATCTGCGGCCACAGACCGGCGGTGGCCACCGCGAAGGTGGCGAAATTCTCGTCGGAAAGCAGCGCCGGCGCGGTGCCGCCGAACAGGCCGAAGATCAATTGCAGCAAACCATAGGTCGGATCGTAGACCCAACCGAAAACGACGCCCACGGTCACCGTGGCCAGCACCAGCGGGACAAAGAACAGCGATTTCAGGATGCGCATGCCGCCGATCTGCTGGTTGACGATCAGCGCCAGCGCGAGGCCGATCGGCGGCGCCAGCATGAAGATCAGCAGCCAGATGATATTGTTCTTGAGCGAGACGTAGAATTGCGGGTCTTCGGCCAGCTCGACATAGTTGGCGAGGCCGACCCAGGTCTTCGCGCCGATACCGTCCCAGTCGAGCAGCGAAATCCAGACCGTCTCGAAGGAGGCGGCAAGAATCACCAGGCTGAACAGGATGAGACCCGGCAGAAGGAGAAGTGCCGGTGTCATCCAATGACGATTTCTGCGCCAGAAGCGGGGCATGGGAATTCATCCAAAAGAGAGACGGGACCGCCGGGAGAGGCGGCGGCCCGTCAGGTCCGGGAGGACTAACCGAAGATTCTCTTGCGGGTCTTTTCCAGCCGCTCGAGGATCTGCTCGCGCCGTTCGGGCTTGACCATGAATTCCTGGAGCCCGGTCATGCCTTCCTGGGCCATGTCCGGATCCGTGTCGCGATCGTAATATTGCGACGTGCCGACCACCTTCTTCAGTTCCTCGACCGCGGCGTTGACCAGCGGATCCTTGCTGGGCGGGCAGTCGTTGCGCGGCGGGATGGCTCCCTCGGCGGCGAGGAAGGCGCCCAGGTTCTCCGGCTTGTAGAAATAGGCGAGGAAGTCGCGCGCGCCTTGCTTGTTCTTGGCGTTGGCAGGCACGTGAATGGAGTTGACGGAGAAATCCTCATACCGGGCGACGCCGGGGACGACTTCGGGAAACGGCGCATAGGCGAGTTGCGGAACGTCGGCCTCCGGGAAGGCGGATCTGACGAAACCGCCGAGGTCCAGCATGGCCGCCTTCTTTTGCGCCAGCGCCGCACCTGCCTGTTCCCAGCCGAAGGAACTGTGGTTGGGCGAGAAGAAACCGGCCTTGATCAGATCGTTCCATTTGTCGAAGACGGGCGTCAGCATCGGATCGGTGTACTGGACCTTGCCGTCCATCAGCGCGATGTGCTTGTCGAGACCGTTGATGCGCAGGTTCATGTGGTCGAACCAGCCACCTGCGGGCCAAAGCTCCTTGGTGCCCATGCTCATCGGGATCATGCCAGCGGATTTCGCGGCCTCGCCGAAGGCGAGAAGGTCGGTCCAGGTCTTCGGCGGGGTCCAGTTGTGTTCGGCAAAGACGTCCTTGCGGTAGAACAGGCCCCAGAGCAGGCCGCCCATCGGCAGGCCATACTGCTTGTCGCCGACAGTGACGGCACTGGTCGTGGCGCCGAGCACGCTCTTGAAGTTCTCGCGGGCAAACAGATCGGAGATGTCGTCGAACAGGCCCTTGTTGACGAACGCCTTCATGCGGTTGCCGGAGAACCAGAAGCAGATATCGGGGGCGCCGACGACGAGATAGCTGCGGATCGCGGTCTTGTGCGCCTCGTGATCCATGTTGTTGATGGTGACCTTGGCGCCGGATTTCGCCTCGTATTCGGCCGCCAGCCTGTGCAGGATGTCGCGTTGCCCGACATTGCTGAGGTTGGAGATGATGGTGATTTCCTGCGCCTGCGCCAGGGCCGGCAAGCAAAGCCCGCTTGCGGCGGAAGCGGCGAGGGCTGCGCCGGTGCCCTTCAGGAAACGGCGCCTTGTCGTGGACAGAGTCGTGACGTCGATGGCCATGGCTATTTTCTCCTCCCTGAGAGCAGCCGGATTCCGATTGAACCGGGGCAAGTCGTAGCGTATGCAGATGAAGTCGGTCAATAGTTAATTTACAAAATTAATAATGAGGCTAGAAATGAAACTCAAGGGTGATCAGCAGACATCGCGCGCCATGAACCGACGATTGATCCTGAACATGATCCGCGCCGACGGACCGATGAGCAGGGCGGACATGGCGACGCGCAGCGGTCTGAGCCCGGCTGCGGTGACCTTCGTGGTTTCCGAACTCTTGGACGAGAACATCCTCGTCGAGGGAGAAGCCAGCCTGGGGGCGCCGGGGAGGCGGCCTATCCCGATCAGCATAAATTATGCGGGCCGCCTGGTCGTAGGGCTCAAGCTGAAGGCCGGCGCCATCGATTGCGTGCTGACCGATCTTGCGACGACCCCGCTTGTCTCCAGGCAGGTGGCGGTGCCCGACCCGTCGCCTCAAAGTACTGTCGAGGCCTGCGCGGCCGCCGTCAAGGAATTGCTAGCGGACCGCAAGGCGCCGAGCGGCGCGCAGCTAAGCGGCATAGGCATCGCGGTGCCAGGTGTCATCGACAATGGCGTTTGCCGGCTCAGCCACCGGTTCAACTGGATCGACGTACCAATCGCGGCCATGCTCGCCGAACTCGTGCATGTGCCGGTCTGGGCTGACGACGACACCAATGCTTTCGCGCTGGCGCAGCAATTGTTCGGCCTCGGCCGGCATCATCGCACGGTCGGCGCGTTGGCGATCGGAGCCGGCATCAGCTGCGCCGTGGTGATCGACGGCGCCGTGCATCACGGCGCAAGCGGTGCCGCGGGCAAGATGGGGCACTCCATCTACAATCCGAACGGGCCACAATGCGAATGCGGCCGGCGCGGCTGCCTGCAGACCTTCTTCTCGGAGCCGGCCCTGGTGAGGCGGTGGCGTGAAGCGAAAGGCCTGCCGGGCGAGGCCTCCCGCCATGACATGTTCGAAGCGGCCCAGGCCGGTGACGAGACCGCCGTGGAGATCCTGCGCGAAGCCGGCGAAGGCATAGGCCGGTTCCTTGGCGGCTTCTGCAACATCATCGATCCGGAGGTCATCGTCGGCGGCGGTGAAGCGGTCAGCTTCGGCGACTATCTGTTCGAGCCGATGCGCGACGCGTTGAAGCGCTATGCGATGTGGAACCCGCCGCCGATCACGCCTGACTGGGCCGACGATTCCTGGGCGCGTGGCGCTGCCGCATTGGCTACCCAGAGGCTTTTCGATTTCGAAAGCAGGCCTGGGGAGACCAGGGCGGTCATGTAAACGAGGACCCGATCAAGTCTGGCGGCGCTTGCCCGCGAGGCTCAAATCCAGCGCCGCACCCGCTTGGCGTAGTCGCGGTATTTCTTGCCGAATTTCGCCGCCAGCACCTTCTCCTCCTTCTCGATCGCCAGCTTCTGCGTGGCGAAGGCGGCGATGAAGGCAAACAGCAGGAACCAGGCGATCCCGGTGATGAAGGCGACGCCGATCAACAGCAGCGTGTTGGCGAGGTACATCGGGTTGCGGGTGATCGAGAACGGACCCGAAGTGACGAGATGGTCGGGCACCGCGTTGGGATTGAAGGTCGTCCTCGCCCGCAGCATGACGCGGATCGCCGTGAACCAAAGCGCGGCGACGAAGAACAGCGCCACCCAGCCGGCGGCAAACATAAGGTCGCCCAACAGGTCGCCGATCCACGGCAGCGGAAAGAAGAGGCCAAGCGCGACGCTGGCGGCGATGGCAATGACATAGATCAGCGGCGGCCACGGGATGAGCCCGGGTTTCGGCTGACTGTCGGTCATTGCTGTCCTCCCTCCGTCGCGTCGTCAGTGCTCGCCGTGCAGGCGCCGGCGAGATCGGCGAGATGCGCCTTGAACTCCGGTGTCTGGTCGCCGTCGTAGAGCCTGTCCAGCGTCCCTTCGCCCTGCAGCGTATCGAGCATGCAGCCACAATAGCTCGTACAGAATTTGCTGTCGCGCTGCTGCTCGCAGGATATCTGGCAGGATTTGAGGAAGCTGGCGTCCTGGTCCAGCGGCGCCGCCGGCATCACCTGCGAAAACAGCCAGACCGAACCGAACAGCAGCGGCTGGTGGATCAGGTAGAAGGCCAGGCTGTGGCGGCCGATGAAGACCAGCGGGTTGGACCAGCGGCCGGGCGCCAGCTTCGCCAGCCGGGCGAGCACGCCGGACGTTGAGGCAAGTTTCGCCGCGGCAATGCCCAGCAGCACGGCGCCGAACCAAGGTAAGAGCGGCACATAGTCGTTGGAGCGCGGATTGGTCGCCGACAGGCCGACCCACCACAGCGCCGGGTGGTCGAAGGCTTGCGAGCGCAGATAGAGCGGGGCGGCGATCACAAGCGCCGCGACGGCGATGGTCAGCAGCGAGGGCAATCGCAGGAAGGCGAGGCCGAGCAGGGAGGCGAGCGCGATCTCGTGCAATATGCCGAAGAAGATGAAGCCATCGGGCGTGGCGATGCGGGTGATCAACGATATGGCCAGCGCCGCCACGGCTACCATGGCGAAGCGCTTCCAGAAGCCCGGCCAGCGGATTTGCCTTCCATGGGCGAGGAACAGGCTGACGCCGACCAGGAACAAGAAGGTCGAGGCGATGCAGCGCGCGTAGATCTTCCACCAGCCGAAGGCGGTGAGGCCGGGATCGGTGTAGCCGAAATTCTCGAGGTCCCAGGTGAAATGGTAGCTCGCCATCGCCAGCAGCGCGATGCCGCGCACGATGTCGATGGCGACGATGCGTCCTTGCTTCGGCGTGTCCTGAACAGGTTCGGCCGGCGTTTGAAGGCTCATCGTGTCTCGCATTCCGATTCAGTGATGCCAAACGACTATCATGGTTCAGCCAGACAAAAGAAGGCGGGGCTGCTGTGACATGCATCAATCTGCCCGCCGTTTTCGTCCGGGCGGTTCGAAGGGTGGCCGAGCCTGGGTTCAGCGTTCGCCACGGGCGGGCTGCTGGCGGCGGCCGTGGCTTTGTCACCTGACGGCGTCTGCCGAAGTCGCTCTAGGGTTTGGGCGAAAATGCCTGATGCCGCGCGCGCACCCATTCGTGGAAACGGTGCAGGTCGTACTCCTCCGGCATCAGCACGCCGGCCTCGTGGCGCATCGAACGCAGGCCCTTCTGGTTGACCTCGCAGATCGCCGCGTCCTCTTCCAGCACCTGCCTGCCGAAGGCGACGATGTTGTCGATGTCGGCTTCCGGCGAGGCGAGCGCTTCGGCCGGGAACAGCCATTCGGCCGACAGTTCCGTCTGCTCCGGGCCGAGCGGCACAAGCCGCACGGTGCGCACATAGTCGACATGGCCGACGATGAACATCGACGGCAGGCTCGTGGCGTAGGTCTGGCCGGCGGCGCATTCGGCCGGCGTCAGGCCGGCAAACACCGGACCGTGCACGTGCCCGTCGCGCGACCAGGTCTCGGCGCCGGCGCGCAGGCCGCCGGAGAATTCCGGCGCGTCATTGTCGGCGTGGCGCGCCCATTCGGGATCGTCGTGCCTCGCCATCAGGCCTCGGCCATAGATCGGCACCAGCCGCGACAGGTCCTTGTGGACGCCGGGGCAATGCAGGCACTCGTTGAAGTTCTCCCAAAAGATCTTCCAGTTGCAGTTCATCACCTTGCGCAGCGCATGGCCGGTGACCAGCGTCTCCAGCGGCCAGTTGGCGAGATTGCCGGAAGCCTGGTCGAACGAGGCTTCCGCCGAGCCGGCGGCATCTTCGGCGAGGTTGATGAAGACGAAGCCGCGCCACACCGACAGCGCCACGCCATAGAGCGGGTAGTCGGCCTTGTCGAAGCCTTCGGGCAGCGACTTCGACGGCACGCGCACGAGGTCGCCGCGCAGCGAATAGGACCAGGCGTGGTAGGGGCAGGTCAGCAGCCTGGCCTTCAGCCTTCCCTCGCTCTCCTGGCAAAGCTGCGAGCCGCGATGCCGGCAGGTGTTGTGGAAGGCGCGCAATTCGCCGGCCTCGTCGCGCAGCACCACGATCTCCTGCGTGCCGACGCGGAATGTCCTGAAAGCCAGCGGCTGGGCAAGGTCGGCCTCGCGGCAGACCAGCAGCCAGCTTTTGTACCAGATCGCGTCGAGGTCACGACCGTAAGCCCCGGCATCCCAATAGGCCGACGACGGCAGCGTCGGCTCAAGCCTGGTCAGGCCGGTGTAGAGGTCGTCGCTCGGTTTGGGCTGCATAGGCGGCTCCCTGAATGGTCCAGCCGACACCCGGCCAGGATGTTTGTCAATCGCTCGCGCCGTGGCCATTGTGGCACGCAATCGCCGCCCCTAAGGTCGGCGCTTCACAAGTCGGGTGCCCAGGGACAGTTCATGCCGCCAAGGACAATGTCGCTCACCGAGGAGCTGGTCGCGCGCTGCTTTCGCGTCGTCGAGGACAGCGGGCCTGATCCCAACGCGATGCATCTGGACGATGCCGACTATGAAGCGATGCTGGACACGCTGGAGGCTGAGCTGCCTGGCAGCGAACCGCTCTGGCTGTTCGGCTACGGCTCGCTGATCTGGAAGCCCGAGATCGATCATGTCGAGGAACGGGTTGCGGTCGCGCGCGGCTGGCACAGGTCCTTCTGCATGAAGATGACGCGCTGGCGCGGCACCAGGGAGCAGCCTGGCCTGATGATGGCGCTGGACCGGGGCGGGCAGTGCAAGGGCGTCGCCTTCAGGCTTGGCGACGCCGACCGGCGCCGGCAGCTCGACAAGGTTCTGCGGCGCGAAGTGACGCTGAAGCCGACCAGCTACCATCCGCGCCTGCTCAACCTTTCGAGCGACGGCGGCACGTTGCGGGCGCTGGCATTCGTCATCAACCGCAAGGGCACAACCTATTCCGGCCCGCTCGAGGAAAGCGTGGTGGTCGAAAGGCTGGCGACATCCTGCGGGCACTGGGGATCGGGCGCAGACTATCTTTACAACACGGTGAAGAACCTCGAGCAGCGCGGCATCCATGACCGCCATCTGTGGCGGCTGCAGCATCTGGTTGCCGAGCGGATTGCCGCGTCGGACAGCTAGGCCCGGTGGCGCATTTGCGCTGGTGGCCGCCGGAATTTGGTTTGCCGGGCGCGACGATTCTGCCTATAGTCCTGCCGTCGTCGGTTCCGTTTTTGGAGCCAAGAGGGAATGCGGTGAGGGCGAATTCGTCCAATGCCGTGGCTGCCCCCGCAACTGTGTGCGGTAGTCCTCTCCAAGACCACTGAGGAAAATCCTCGGGAAGGTGGGGAAGGGCGCTGATCCGCGAGCCAGGAGACCTGCCGGCGACAGAAACGTTGAATTCTATGCCCTCGGGTGGAGGGCGAAAGGACAAGACATGACGACCGCTTCCGTCTCCCTCGGCACCTCCGTCTCCTCGCAGTCGCGCTTCATGCAGCTGGCCATGGCCGCGTTGCTCGGCATTTTCGTCGTCGGCTTTGTCGGCTTCTCGCATCTCGATGCGGTCCACAACGCCGCTCACGACTACCGCCACTCGATGGCGTTTCCCTGCCACTGACAAGGGCCTGACATCATGAACCTGTTTCGCAACGTCGTGTTCATCGCGGCGATTGCAGGGCTCGTGGCCGGCGTCGTTCTCGCTTGCCTGCAGGCCTATGCAACCGTGCCGCTGATCCTCAAGGCGGAAGTCTACGAACAGGCCGGCGGCGGCCATCATCATGATCATGCCGCGGCGCCTGCCGAGACCGGCGACGCCATGAGCTCCGCCGCTCCGGCCGGAAATGCCATGAGTTCCGCGCCGGCTCCGGCCGAAGCGGCCGCGCCAGCGGAAGACGAGGGCTGGGCACCGGCCGACGGCTTCGAGCGTTTCGCCTTCAACGTCGTCGCCAACATCGTCACCGGCATCGGCTTCGCGCTGATCCTGGTCGCGGTTTCGGAATTCGCCGGTGGTATCGGCAACTGGCGCCAGGGCGTGTTCTGGGGTCTCGCCGGCTTTGCCGTGTTCACGCTGGCGCCGGGCCTCGGCCTGCCGCCGGAACTGCCGGCGATGCCGGCCGCCGAACTCCTGCCGCGCCAGATCTGGTGGACGGCGACAGCGGTCGCGACCGCCGCCGGACTCGGCCTGATCGCTTTCCGCAAGTCGCTGCCGCTGGCGATCCTGGCCGTGGCCCTGATCGTCGCGCCGCACATCGTCGGCGCGCCGCAGCCGGAAAGCTTCGAGACGCCGATTCCCGAAGGCCTGCATCACCAGTTCGTGGTGGCGGTGACGGTCACCGACCTGGTGTTCTGGCTGGTGCTGGGCGCTGCCGTCGGCGTGGTGCGCGGCCGCTTCACCGGCACGGCCACCAGCCTGCGCGACAGCTTTGCCTGATCGCAGGGGACTGACCTTCATCATCGGCGGTGCGCGCTCCGGCAAGAGTGCGCATGCCGAAACCCTGGTGACGGCGAGTCCCTCGCCATGGGCTTACATCGCCACCGCGGAAGCCTATGACGATGAGATGCGCGAGCGCATCGCGCTGCATCGGGCGCGTCGCGGCGAGGGCTGGGCGACGGTCGACGCGCCGCTCGATCTTGCCGCCGCGATCGAGGCGCTGCCTGACCACCAACCCGTCTTGATCGACTGCCTGACTCTGTGGCTGACCAATCATATGCTGGCCGAGCGCGACCTCGATGCGGAATGCCGGCGGCTTGTGGATGTTCTATCGCGGCCGCGCGGGCCGTGGTTCGTGGTGTCCAACGAGGTCGGCCTGGGCATCGTGCCCGACAATGCGCTGGCGAGGCGGTTTCGCGATGCGGCCGGCCGGCTCAACCAGCAGGTCGCCGCCGTCGCCAATACGGTGCTGCTGATGGTGGCCGGTCTGCCGCTGAAGGTGAAGTGAGATGACTGAGACCGATGACAAGGATGCCGAGCGCCACCGCGCCAAGATGGCCAAGCGCAAGGCTGTGCAGGATGCCGAGGTGGCGGCAAAGACGATCGAGAAGGGGCTGCTGATCGTCAACACCGGCCCGGGCAAGGGCAAGACCACGGCCGCCTTCGGGCTGGCGCTCAGGATGCTCGGCTACGGCAGGCGCGTCGGCGTCGTGCAGTTCATCAAGGGCAAATGGCATACCGGCGAGAAGGACGCCTTCGCCGCCTTCGGCGACCGCGTCGTCTGGCATGCGATGGGCGAGGGCTTCACCTGGGAGACGCAGGACCTGAAGCGCGATATCGCCGCCGCCGAGGCCGCCTGGGCAAAAGCACTGGAGCTGATGGCGGATCCGTCGATCAGCCTTGTCGTGCTCGACGAGCTCAACATCGCGCTGCGCTACGACTATCTCGATCTGGAAAAGGTCGTTGCCGCGCTGAAGGCGCGCCGTGCTGACCTGCATATCATCGTCACCGGCCGAAACGCCAAGCCGCTGCTCGTCGAGGCGGCCGATCTCGTCACCGAAATGGGCCTCACCAAGCACCATTTCTCGGCGGGCGTGAAAGCCCAGCAAGGCATCGAGTTCTGATCACATCGTCAGATAGATCAACAGCGCCGACAGCATGCCGAACAGCGCGATCAGCAGCCAGTCGGCCACCTGGTAGAGCTTCAGCGCCTGCCTGATGTCGAGGCTTTCCGCCTCGCGCCGGCCGCCTTCGCCCATGTAGGCATCCTCGACGACCACGCCGCTGTAGCTGCGCGGGCCGGCCAGGGCGAGACCCAACGCGCCGGCCATCGCCGCCTCCGGCCAGCCGGCATTGGGCGAACGGTGCTTTTTCGCGTCGCGCCGCATGGCCTGCCAGGCGTTGCGGGGGTCCGCGCCTTTGACGAAGAAGGCAGCCAGCACGATCAGCAGCCCTGTCAGCCGCGATGCCGGCAGGTTGATCCAGTCGTCGAAGCGCGCCGCCGCCCAGCCGAAGGCCTCATGGCGCGGCGTGCGGTGGCCGATCATCGAATCGGCGGTGTTGGCGGCCTTGTAGGCGACGCCGCCGGCCAGGCCGCAGACCCCGGTCCAGAAGGCCGGAGCGACGATGCCGTCGGAGAAATTCTCGGCCAGGCTTTCGATCGCCGCGCGGGAAACGCCTGCCTTGTCGAGCTTTTCGGGATCGCGGCCGACGATGCGCGAGACGGCGATGCGGCCGAGCGTAAGGCCGCCGGTGTCGAGCGCGTCGGCCACCGCCTCGACATGATCGGCCAGGCTCTTCTGCGACATGAGCGTCGACGCCAGGATCGCGGTGATGATGAGGCCGACCGGAAACATCTGCCAGAGCAGGAGCTGCACGGCAAAAGCGATGGCCGCCGGCACCAGAACAATGACCAGCAGAGCCATGACGCCCCGGCGGCGACGCTGAGCGTCGGAATCAGTGGCGCGGTTGAGCGCGCGATCGAGAAAGGATATCAGCCTGCCGAACCAGGTGACGGGATGGCCGATGGCCCCGAACAGCCAGTCCGGGTAGCCGAGTGCCCGCTCAATGACCAATGACAGGAAGGCAATCAGTATCGACATGAAGCTTCTTGATGGAGCGATTGCGGCAGTGGATCACGGCGGATCCCTTGGCCGGGCGAGCGCGCTCTTCCCTCACGCGCCACGGCCTTTCGTCGATCTCTCGACGGGTATCAATCCGCACTCCTATCCAATTTTCGAATTGCCCGCCACCACCCTGTCGCGATTGCCGGAAGCGGCGCGGCTCGGCGAACTTCGAGCGGTCGCGGCCGGCGCCTATGGCGCGCCGTCGACGGCGCATGTGGCGGCCGCGCCCGGCACGCAGATCCTGCTGCCGCGCGTTGCCTCGCTGGTGAAGCCCGGCAAGGCGCTGGTGCTCGGGCCGACCTATGCCGAGCACAGCCGAGCCGCCGCCATCGCCGGCCATGCGGCGGCCGACGTCGATGATGTCGAAGCGCTTGCCGAGGCCGACCTCGCCGTTGTCGTCAACCCCAACAATCCGGACGGTCGCGTCGTCGAGCGCGAAAGACTGCTTCAGCTTGCCGCCCACCTTCGCGCCAAGGGCGGCCTGCTGGTCGTCGACGAGGCGTTCATGGATGTCGGGCCGGGAGGGGAAAGCCTGGCCGGCGATGTCGGGCAGGGCGGCATCGTCGTGCTGCGTTCCTTCGGCAAGTTCTTCGGCCTTGCCGGTGTCAGGCTCGGCTTCGCGCTGGCCGACACGCTGACGGTCCAGCGGCTGGAGACGCAACTGGGACCCTGGGCGGTGGCAGGCCCGGCGCTTGAATACGGCATCCGCGCGCTTGGCGACCTCGATTGGCAGGCCGCCATGCGTGGGCGGCTGGCGCAGGACGCGGCGCGGCTCGACAAGCTGTTCGCCCGGTTCGGCGCTACCGTGGCCGGCGGCACCACGTTGTTCCGCTATCTGCGCCTGCCCGAAGCCGCCGGCCTGTTTTCGGCGCTGGGTGAGCGCGGCATCCTGCTCCGGCATTTCGCCCTGCGGCCACAGGTCCTGCGCGCCGGACTGCCGGGCGATGAGGCCGAATGGCAGCGGCTCGAAGCGGCGCTTGCCGACTGGGCCTCATTGCGCGAGGATCAGACGAAGGAAACCAACCCATGATCCATGTCTGTTCGCTGTCGAAGGTCGAGGAGACTGTGGCGAGAACCGGCGCGCAGCGCCTGCTGTCGTTGCTTGCCGCTGGCACCGAAGTGATGCGCCCGGCCTCGATCGTGGCGGAAAACCACTTGCATCTGGTCATGCACGATATCGCCGTGGCCCAGGAAGGCATGACCATGCCGGGCGAGGAGCATGTCCGCGCGCTGCTCGATTTCGGTTATCGCTGGGATCGGGCAAAGCCGCTGGTCGTGCATTGCTATGCCGGCATCAGCCGCTCGACCGCCTCGGCCTATATCATTGCCGCGGCGCTGGCGCCGAAGCGCGACGAGGTCGAGCTGGCGCAGACGCTGCGCGCGCTCTCGCCCTCGGCGACCCCCAATCCGCGGCTGATCGCCGTTGCCGATGCCTTGCTTGGCCGTGATGGCCGCATGATCGCCGCGATCGAAGCGATCGGGCGCGGCGCCGACGCTTTCGAGGGCATACCTTTCGAGTTGAAGATCGAAGCCTGAACCCCTTCGGATTACGACAGCCAGTCGGCGAGCTTTGCCTTGCGCACATCCCTGACCAGGCTGATGAAGCCGTCGGCCTGATGCTCGGCGGTCAGCCGGCCTTTCTCGGCCGTTGCGATCGAGGCGTCGCCGACCACGCCGTTCGGGTTGAGGTCGCTGGCGATCCAGGCGAAGGCGTGTGTGCCGGTCTGGCGCAGCAGGGCGAATTCCTTCTCGGCGCGGCCGACATTGGAAACGAAATTGTCGGCCTTGCCCATGTCGACGAGGTCGGGCCGGAAATGCAGCATCAGCGAGGTCTCGACGTCGCCGCCATGGATGCCGTGGCGGTCCTCGAGCTCGGTGTACATGGCGGCCGGACGGCCGAAACGCTGCCAGCTCGTCTTCACCGCCAGCATTTTGGCTCGCACGCGCAGCTCACGCGTGATGATGCCCATGATCTCCTCATTGCCGCCATGCGAGTTGACGACGATCAGCTTTCTCACCCCGGCCCTGGCGATGGACAGGCCGAGTTCGGTCCAGGCATCGACCAGGGTCGTTGCCGGCAGGGTGAGGGTGCCCGGCGCATGCAGATGTTCGTTGGATTTGCCGACCGCCTGGACGGGCAGGATACGGATGTCGAGATCGGCGGGCAGGCGGGCGATGACGGTGTCCAGCATGCCGTTCATGATCGAGGTGTCGGTCGACACTGGCAGATGCGGTCCGTGCTGCTCGATCGCCGCCACCGGCAGCACGGCGATCGTCGCTTCCGGGTCGATCGAGGCGTATTCGGTGGTCCGGTAGTCGCCCCACCACACGCGTCTGTTCGCAACGGTCATGTCGTGCCTCTTCAAATCATCGCGCCAGACCTAGCGCGGCTGGCATCGCCTGTCGATCATCCGGCGGCGATCACCTCGATCTCGACCTTGAATTCCGGCCGGGCGAAACCGGAGACGATCATCAATGTCGAGGCCGGCGCCGGGCTGGCGAACAGCCGGTCGCGCACCTCCATATAGGGCCTGAGGAAGGCACGGTCGGTGACATAGGTGTTGATGCGCACGATGTCGGAAAGGCCAAGTCCGGCCTCGCCGAGAATCGCCGCTACGTTTGCGAAGCAGAGTTCGGCCTGCGCCCCGGTATCTTCGGGAATCTGGTCGTCCGCGGTCATGGCGACCTGGCCCGAACACAGCACCAGGCGCTTGCCGGGAGGCACTTCGACGCCGTGGCTGTAGCGTGCAAAGGGCGGCTTGATCGACTTCGGCGCGAGGAATCGGAACATGGCAATCTCCTGTCTCAGCCTAATGCATGTCGCCCAAAAGTGTGCAGCGGTTTTGGGATAACGACATGCATGAAACAACAACCTAAGGCGCGTCGCATAAGTGCCGTTCAGGCGCGAGGGGCTTTAGGTAAGGCACGATCAAAGACGCCTTCAAGATGGCTGTGCCCATCGTCCTTGCGATTATGGACAGGCGTCCAAAAAATAGGCACGATGCCTCTCGTACAGCATGACCCGTCCGCTCCTCGCAGCGACTGTCGCGCAAGCAGGCGGCCCAGGCGGTGGCATGTGTCTTGCTTCTTGAACCAATGGTGTCGAGCCCGGCGCGCAGCGCGTCGGAGCAAATTGAGGGTGATGTTCATGGTCGGAAAACGGAAGAACCTGGCGGGCGCAGTCGTCCTGCTTGCGGCAGGCACGCTGGGCGCGGCCGCCAACGAGAAAGTCACCTTCGGCACCAACTGGCTGGCCGAGCCTGAGCATGGCGGCTACTACCAGGCGGTCGCCGACGGCACCTATGCCGCGTGCGGCCTCGACGTCACCATCATGCAGGGCGGCCCGCAGGTCAGCGGCCGGCCGATGCTGCTGGCCGGCAAGATCGATTTCTACATGGGCGGCAACCTTCTGTCGGCCTTCGACGCCGTGCAGCAGGGCATTCCGATGCGCGTCGTCGCCGCCGACTTCCAGAAGGATCCGCAGGTCATCATGTCCCAGCCCGGGCAGGGGCTGGACAAGTGGGAAGACCTGAAGAACGCCGACCAGTACATCCTCGGCGACGAGGGTGCGCAGACCTTCTTCCAGTGGATGGTGACCGAGCTCGGCTTCGATGCCGCCAAGCGCGTCCCCTACACGTTCAACCCGGCGCCGTTCATCGCCAACAAGAAGTCGATCCAGCAGGGCTACGTCACCTCGGAACCGTTCGCGGTGCAGAAGGCGGGCGGCTTCGTTCCGAACCAGTTCCTGCTCGCCGACTATGGCTGGGATACCTACGCGACCACCGTCGAGGTCATGCAGGACACGATCGACAAGCGGCCGGAGGTGGTGCAGTGCTTCGTCGATGGCTCGGCCAAGGGCTGGTACAACTACCTGTACGGCGACAACAAGGCCGCCAACGATCTGATCAAGAAGGACAATCCGGATATGACGGACGAGCAGATCGCCTTCTCGATCGAGCAGCTGAAGAAGTTCGGCGTGGTCGATTCCGGCGATACCGAAAAGCTCGGCATCGGCGGCATGACGGAAGCGCGTATCCAGAGCTTCTACGACAAGATGGTCAAGGCCAAGGTGGCGCAGCCGGGCATCGACATCAAGAAGGCCTATACGCTGGCCTTCATCAACAAGGGCGTCGGGCTGGACCTGAAGAAGTAACCGTGAAGCTGGAGAAAGTGGCGCAGGCGCCGGCAACGGCATCGGGTGAAGGCCCGATGCTGTTGGCGCTCCGCAATGTCGGCAAGGTCTTTTCCAACGGCGTGACGGCGCTGAGCGACGTCGACCTGACAATCCGCGAAGGCGATTTCCTCAGCCTTCTCGGACCGTCGGGCTGCGGCAAGTCGACGGCGCTCAGGCTGATCGCCGGCCTGTCGACGCCGACCTCCGGGCTGCTCGACTGGCGCGGCGGCATCGATCGCTCGAACATCGGCTTCGTCTTCCAGGAGCCGACGCTGCTGCCCTGGGCGAATGTCTTCGACAATGTCTGGCTGCCGCTCAGGCTGAAGGGCGTGTCGCGCGCAAAAGCCGAGCCCGCGGTGATGGCCATGCTGGCGCGCGTGCATCTCAACGGCTTCGAAAATGCCGTGCCGCGCGAGCTCTCCGGCGGCATGAAGATGCGCGTCTCGATCGCGCGGGCCATGGTGACCAAACCGCGCATCCTGTTGATGGACGAGCCCTTCGCGGCGCTCGACGAGATCACACGCTTCAAACTCAACAACGACCTTCTGGAACTGTGGCAGGACGAGCGCTTCACCGTCGTCTTCGTCACCCACAGCGTTTTCGAGAGCGTGTTCTTGTCCAGTCGCGTGGTCGTGATGGCGGCGCGGCCGGGCCGCGTTCACGGAGAGCTTGCCGTCGACGCTCCCTATCCGCGCGACGAGGTGTTCCGAACCTCGCCCGATTATGCCGCGCTTTGCCGCCAGGCGTCCGACGTGCTGGTCAACGCCATCAATTCAACCGCCGGACCGCACCATGACGGCCATTGAAGACACAGTCCTGAAGCTTGATCCCGAAGAGGCGCGCCGTGTCCGCCAGGAGCGGCTGGAACGGATCGGCAGATGGGTGCTGCCGCTGGCGATCATGGTGCTGGCTATCTGGCTGTGGGACCGCATCTGCGTCTGGAACGAGATCCCGCAATACATCCTGCCGCGCCCGGGCGTGGTCCTGCAGACGCTGCATGACGATGCCGGTCTGTTGTTTTCCTCGCTGCTGGTGACGCTCAGGATCACCTTCCTCAGCCTGCTCCTTGCGGTCATCGGCGGCGTCGGGCTGGCGGTGCTGTTCGCACAGTCGAAATGGGTGGAGATGTCGTTCTTCCCCTTCGCCATCGTGCTGCAGGTGACGCCGATCGTCGCCATCTTCCCGCTGATCAACATCTACATCAACAACCAGACGACCAAGCTGCTGCTCTGCGCCTGGATCGTCGCCTTCTTCCCGATCCTCTCCAACACCACGCTTGGCCTGAATTCCGTCGACCGCAACCTGCGCGACCTGTTCAAGCTCAACGGCGCGACCCGCTGGCAGCAATTGCGCTATCTGCGCCTGCCGGCGGCGATGCCCTATTTCCTTGGCGGGCTGAAGATCGCCGGCGGCCTGTCGCTGATCGGCGCGGTGGTGGCGGAGTTTGTCGCCGGCGCGCAGGGGCAGTCGTCGGGGCTCGCCTCGCGTATCATCGAGGCCGGCTATCGGCTCAACGCGCCCCGCCTGTTCGCGGCACTCATCCTGATCTCGCTCACCGGCATCCTGATTTTCCTGGTGCTGTCGCTGGTGTCGCATCTGATCCTGCGCCGCTGGCACGAGAGCGCGCTGAAGCAGGAGCGGTAGGGTGGTGTCTGTCCGCGTAATCCGAGGAGTTGCGGCTTGATACCGGCCTCTGGTTCTTACCATCTCGCCAATGTCCGCGTTCACCAGTCGCTGACGCCCGGCCTCACTGCCACATTGGACAGCGACGGCTTCGCGCTCGCCGACATCGCCGTCGCCGACGGCAAGATCGCCAGCATCGTCGCGCGCGGTCGCTCGAAAACGCCGGCCGATGCCATCGATCTTGCCGGCCGCATCGTGCTGCCGTGCTTCGTCGACTGCCACACCCATATCGACAAGGGCCATATATGGCCGCGCAAGCCAAATCCCGACGGCACTTTCATGGGCGCGCTCAATGCCACGGGCGCCGACCGCGCCGCGCGCTGGAGCGCGGAGGATGTGGCGCGGCGCATGGATTTCTCGCTGCGCTCCGCCTACGCGCACGGCACCAGGGCCTTGCGCACGCATCTCGACAGTGTCGCGCCGCAGGAGGAAATCTCCTGGCCGGTGTTCGAGACGATGCGCGAAAAGTGGCGCGGTCGGATCGAGCTGCAGGCGGCCTGCCTGCTGGGCATCGAGAGCGTGCGCGACAAGGCCTGGTTCGAGCGGTTGGCGAAACGTGTCGCCGCCGCCAAGGGCGTGCTCGGTGTCGTCACCTATATGGTGCCGGACCTGGAAGAACTTCTCGACCAGGTCTTCGCCCAGGCGATCAAGCACGGGCTCGACCTCGATTTCCACGCCGACGAGACCGACGATGTCGCGGCGATATCGCTGAAGAAGATTGCCGAGGCCTCGCTGTGGAATGGTTTTGACGGCAACATCCTGGTCGGCCATTGCTGCTCGCTCTCGCGCCAGCCCGACCTTGAAGTGCTGGACACGCTGGACAAGGTGGCGAAGGCAGGGCTCGCCGTGGTGTCGCTGCCGATGTGCAACCTCTATCTGCAGGACCGGCGCAGCAACAACACCACGCCGCGCTGGCGGGGCGTGACGCTGCTGCATGAGATGAAGGCGAGGGGCATTGCGGTCGCCGTCGCGTCAGACAACACACGCGATCCGTTCTACGCCTATGGTGATCTCGACATGCTCGAAGTCTACCGCATGGCGACGCGCATCCTGCATTTCGACCACCCGGTCGGCGACTGGCCGCAAGCGGTCGCGGCGACGCCGGCCAAGGTGATGCGGCTGGAGGGCTTTGGTACACTCAGCGCCGGCGGCAGCGCGGACTTCATCGTCTTCAAGGGGCGGAGCTGGACCGAAATGCTGTCGCGGCCAGAATCGGATCGCATCGTCGTGCGCGAGGGCAGGGCGATCGAACGGAAACTGCCCGACTATGCCGAACTCGACGAATTGATGGTGTGACGATGGATATCGCAGCGCTGAAGCGTGACCTCGAAGGGCTCAAGATCGACGACCATCCGGCGATCGTCCAGCAGAAGAGCCGCGACTTCTACTGGTACAGCCCGGTGCTCAAAGCACAGCTCGACCATGTCACCGGCGACCTGATCGTCACGCCGAAGAGCGAGGACGAGGTGATCCGCGTGCTCGCGGCATGCCATCGGCGCGGCGTCCCGGTGACGCCGCGCGGCAGCGGCACCGGCAACTACGGGCAGGCGATGCCGCTGTCCGGCGGCGTGGTGCTGAACCTCGCCGAAATGAACCAGGTCAAGGCGATCGCACCGGGGCGGGTGGTCACCGGACCGGGCGCGGTGCTGGCCGAGATCGACAAGGCGACGCGCGCGCATTCGGCGCAGGAGCTGCGCATGTCGCCCTCGACCTACAACACGGCGTCGATCGGCGGCTTCGTCGCTGGCGGTTCGGGCGGCGTCGGCTCGATCCGCTGGGGCGGCTTGCGCGACCTCGGCAATGTCATCCGGCTCCGGACCGTGACGATGGAGGCGGAACCGCGCGTCATGGAACTGACCGGCGAGGAGGTGCTCAAGGTCATGCACGCCTACGGCACCAACGGCATCATCACCGAGGTCGAGATGCCGCTGACGGCGTCCTATGACTGGATCGATGTCATCGTCGGCTTCGACGATTTCATGGACGCGGCCGGCTTCGGCAACGACCTCGCCATCCAGGACGGCATATTGGCGAAGCTGATCACGCCGATCGCCGCACCGATCCCCTACGACTATTTCAAGCGGCACCAAAAATTCTTCCGACGCGAGCAGAGCATCGTGGTGTGCATGATCGCGCCGCATGCGATCGAAGCCTTTGTCGCCTTCGTGAAGAGCGGCAAGGGCGAGATCGTCTTCCGGGCCGACCAGGAGGCCGATCTCAAGGGGCTGCCGCCGGCCTACGAATTGACCTGGAACCACACGACGCTGCGGGCGATCCGCGTCGATCCGACGATCACCTATCTGCAAGCACGCTATCCGTCGCCGGATCATCTTGCCCACGTCAAGGCGATGGTCGACCGCTTCGGCGACGAGGTGCCGGCGCATCTGGAATTCATCCGTTTCGACGGCGCGATCGGCGCTGCCGGCCTGCCGTTGGTGCGCTACACCACGCAAGAGCGGCTGGACGAGATCATCCGCATCCACGAGGATAATGGCTGCTGGATCTTCAATCCGCACCGCTACACGCTGGAAGAGGGCGGCATGAAGCGGACCGACGATGTCCAACTCGCCTTCAAGCGCGAGACCGACCCGCAAGGCCTGCTCAACCCCGGCAAGATGATCGCCTGGGAGAACCCGGACTATGATTACCGCTCCGGCAAGTCGTTCCTGTTCAAGGGGCTGCAAAAGGTGGGGTGAGACGATGACGGGCGTTTGGCGCTGCACCCCCCTCTGGCCTGCCGGCCATCTCCCCCTCAAGGGGGGAGATCATTCGCTCCGCCGCTTTCGCCAACCTCCAACGTTGCAAGGACAGGCGTGGCGGAAAAGGGTGCCTGGCGCTGACCTAGGGAAACTCCTCCCGTGAACGTCCTCGTCCTCTACGCTCATCCGGTGGAGACCAGCTTCAATGCCGGCCTGCACCGGACGATCGTCGAGCGGCTGAGCACGGCAGGTCACACGATCGACGACTGCGACCTCTATGCCGAGGATTTCGATCCCCGGCTGACGCGGGCCGAACGGCTCGGCTACCACGACCAGCGCGGACCGGATGACGCCGTGGCCGGCTATGTCGAAAGGCTGCGGAAAGCCGAAGCGCTGGTGCTGTCATTCCCGGTGTGGAATTACGGCTATCCGGCGATCCTGAAAGGCTTCTTCGACCGCGTCTTCCTGCCTGGCGTGTCGTTCAAGCTGGTCGACGGCAAGGTGCGGCCGACGCTGCACAACATAAGCAAGCTCGCCGCTGTCACCACCTATGGCGGCAGCCGGTTCCGGGCCCTGCTGATGGGTGACCCGCCGCGCAAGGTGGTCAAGCGCATGCTGCGCGCCACCATCAAGCCGGGCGCCTCCGTCTCCTACCTCGCGCATTACTCGATGAACCTCTCCACCGACGCGTCGCGGGCGGCCTTCACGGCGAAGGTCGCGGCGAGCATGGATCAATTCTGATGCGCGTGCTGGTGGTCTATTGCCATCCGGTGCCCGAGAGCTTTTGCGCATCGATCCGCGACAGTGCCGTCGAGGTGCTGACCCGACGCGGTTGGGAGGTCCGGCTGCTCGATCTCTATGCCGAGAATTTCAACCCGGTGATGAGCTGCGAGGAGCGGCGTTTCTACAACGAGCGCGCGCCGCAGGATCCGGCGCTCAAACCGCATTTCGAGCATCTCATGTGGGCCGAGGCGATCCTGTTCGTCTATCCGACCTGGTGGTACGGGCTGCCGGCAATGCTGAAGGGCTGGCTCGACCGGGTCTGGGCGACCGATGTCGCGTTCAAGCTGCCGGCCGGCAAGGGGCGGATCACGTCGCTGATGCGGCATGTGACCAAGGTCGGCGTCATCACCACCTGCGGCGCGCCGACCTGGTGGAGCGTCGTCGTCGGCCAGCCCGGCCGCAAAACCATCCTGCGCGGCATGCGGGCGCTGTGCGCCACGCGCTGCCGGACCTTCTTCCTGGCGCATTATCTGATGGACGCCTCGACGCAGAAGAGCAGGGCGGCGTTCCTGGCGAAGGTAAGGGCGCGGTTGGAGAGGTTTTGATAGCCTTCTTCGCCCCGTTTACGGGGAGAAGATGCCGGCAGGCAGATGAGGGGCGGCGCTTCACTGACAGAACTTGGCGCTGCCCCTCATCCGCCCTTCGGGCACCTTCTCCCCGTAGAACGGGGAGAAGGAAGAAATCACATCTTCACCCGCTCCGCCTTGGGGTCATACATCGGCTTCAGCGATGCCTCCGCCGCGAAGCGCTCGCCGGCGATCTCCACCTCGTAGGACGAGCCAAGAACATCCGCCTCGCTCTCGCCCTTGCAAGGCACGTAGCCCAGCCCGATCGCGCCGCCGAGATGGTGGCCGTAATTGCCGGAGGTGATCGGGCCGACGATCTTGCCGTCGCGCAGGATCGCCTCGTTGTGGAAGAGCAGGGGTTGCGGGTCCTTGAGGCGGAACTGCAGCAGCCGGCGGTCCAGCCCGGCTTCCCTCTTCCGCAGCACGGCATCACGGCCGATGAAGTCGCCCTTGGCCGTCTTGACGGCGAAACCGAGGCCAGCTTCCAGCACATTATCCTCGTCGGTGATGTCGTGGCCGAAATGGCGGAAGGCCTTCTCGATGCGGCAGGAATCCAGCGTGTGCAGGCCGCAAAGCTTGAGGGCGCCCTCCGCGCCGGCGTCAGTGAGCGCCTCGAAGATGTGGGCCGCCTGCTCGGTCGAGACATAAAGCTCCCAGCCGAGCTCGCCGACATAGGTGACGCGGTGGGCGCGGGCCAGCCCCATGCCGATCTCGATCTCCTGGAAGGTTCCGAACGGATTGGCCTCATTGGAGAAGTCGTTGGGGCTCACCTTCTGGATCAGTTTTCGCGACTCGGGACCCATCATGCAGATGACCGCTTCGGCGGCGGTGACGTCGGTGATAACGACGAATTCGTCGGCGACATGCCGCCTTAGCCAGGCGAGGTCGCGCTGCAGCGTAGCGCCGGGCACGACGAGGAAATAGGCTGTCTCCGACAGGCGCGACACGGTGAGGTCGCTCTCGATGCCGCCCTTGGCGTTGAGCATCTGCGTGTAGACGATCTTGCCCGGCGCGACGTCCATGTCGTTGGCGCAGAGCCTTTGCAGGAAGGCACAGGCGTCGCGGCCCTCGACGCGGATCTTGCCGAACGAGGTCATGTCGAACAGGCCGACGCCGTTCCTGACCGCCAGATGCTCTTCGCGCTGGTTGTCGAACCAGTTCTGCCGCTTCCAGGAATAGCGGTACGCGCGCTCCTGGCCGTCGCGGGCGAACCAGTTGGCACGCTCCCAGCCGGCGACCTCGCCAAAGACGGCGCCGCGCGCCTTCAGATGCTCATGCAACGGCGAGCGGCGGATGCCGCGCGACGTCGCCATCTGGCGGTAGGGGAAATGGTCGGCGTAGAGCAGGCCGAGGGTTTCGGAGACGCGCTCCTTGAGATAGCGGCGGTTCTTCTGGAAGGGCTGGGCGCGGCGGATGTCGACCTCCCAGAGGTCGAAGGGCGCCTCGCCATCGTTGATCCACTGCGCCAAAGCCATGCCGGCGCCGCCGGAGGAGACGATGCCGATCGAATTGTAGCCGGTTGCCATCCAGTAGCCGGAGAGTTCCGGCGCCTCGCCGAGATAGTAGCGGTCGTCGGGTGTAAAACTCTCGGGGCCGTTGAAGAAGGTGTGGATGCCGGCGGTGCCCAGCATCGGCATGCGGTTGACGCCCATTTCGAGGATCGGCTCGAAATGATCCATGTCCTCGGGCAGCTGGTCGAAGCAGAAATCCTCGCGAATGCCGTCCATGCCCCAGGGTTTGGCCACCGGCTCGAAGGCGCCGAGCATCATCTTGCCGGCATCTTCCTTGTAGTAGGCGCACTCGTCCGGCACGCGCAGCACGGGCAAGCGGGTCAGCCCCGGGATCGGCTCAGTCACGAGATAGAAGTGCTCGCAGGCGTGCAGCGGGATGGTGACGCCGTTCTGGCGGCCGAGTTCGCGCGCCCACATCCCGGCGCAGTTGACGACGATGTCGGTCTCGATCGTGCCCTGTTCGTCGCCCTGTGCCCACGACACGCCGGAGACGCGGCCTCCCTTGGTGTGGACCTTGGTCACCTTGACGTTCTCGATGACTGTCGCGCCGCGCTGGCGCGCGCCCTTGGCCAACGCCATGGCGATGTTGGCGGGGTCGCACTGGCCGTCGAGCGGCAGGTGCACCGCGCCGACGACATCGGACACGTTGAGATGCGGATACATCTGCTTGACTTCGCTGGGCGAAATCTCGCGGACATCGACATCGAAGGCGCGGGCCAGCGAGGCCTGCCGGTAGATCTCGTGCTTGCGCTCTTCGGTCAGCGCCACGGTGATCGAGCCGACCTGGCGCATACCGGTGCCGACATCGGTCTCGGCTTCGAGCTTGACGTAGAGGTCGGCCGAATATTTCGCCAGCCGGGTCATGTTCTGCGAGGCGCGCAACTGGCCGATCAGGCCGGCGGCATGCCAGGTCGTGCCGCAGGTGAGCTGCTTGCGTTCGAGCAGCACGATGTCGGTCCAGCCGAGCTTGGCCAGATGATAGGCGACCGAGCAGCCGGAGACGCCGCCGCCAATGATGACAGCGCGAGCCTTGCTGGGAATGCTCTTGGTCATGCGGCCTCGCGGCGGTAAGCGGAAGCGAAGCGGCGCAGGCGAAGCGCTGCTTCCTTGAGGATGGGCTCCGGCTGGCAGAGGCTGATGCGGATATGTCCGGCGGCGGCCTCGCCGAAACTCGAGCCCGGCATGACGCCGACCTTTTCCTTGTCGAGCAGCGCCCAGGCGAATTTCTCGTCGTCGCGTTCGACGGCCGAGATATCGAGCATCACATACATGCCGCCTTCGGAGCCGCGCACGGTGACATCGTTCATGCCGCGGATCGCTTCGAGGAACAGCGTGCGCCGCCCCGCGTAACGCTCGGCGATCTCCTTGACGCCGTAGTGGTTTTCAAGCGCCTCGGCGCAGGCGATCGAGATGAAGGCCGGCAGGCCGTAGGTTGTCACCAAATTGAGGTTGATGAGCAGCGTGATCATCTCGCTTGGGCCGGTCAGCCAGCCCATGCGCCAGCCGGTCATGCCGTGGCTCTTCGACATCGAATTGATGACCAGCGTGCGCTCGGCCATGCCGGGCAGCGAGCGCGGCGAGATGTGCTCGCCGCCGCCGAGCGTCCAGTAGACCTCGTCGGAGAGCAGCCAGAGGTCATGCTCGCGGCAAACTTGCGCCAGTTCCTCCAGCCGCTCGCGCGAATACACGGCGCCGGTCGGGTTGTTCGGTGTGTTGATGAGGATGGCGCGGGTGTTGGGTTTGAGCGCCTCGCGGATCATGTCGGCCCGCGGCTGGAAGCCGTTCTCGGCCGGGGTTTCGACCACGGTGAATTCGGCGCCCGCCGCACTGAACGTGTTGGGGTAGGTGGCGTAGTAGGGCGCGACGACGATGGCATGGTCACCGGGATCGAGCACGGCCTGCACGGCGGCGTAGAGAGCCGCCTGTCCGCCCTGCGTGGCAATGACCTGGTCGGGTTCCGTCAGGACGCCGGTGCAAGCGGTCGAAGCCGCCGCCATCGCCTTGCGCAGTCGCGGCAGGCCGGGCAGCGGCGTGTAGTGGTGGTTGCTGGCGCGAACGGCGCTGACGCAGGCTTCGATCGTCTGCGAGGGCGTGTCGAAATCATGGTCGCCGACCGACAGCATGATAATGTCCTCGCCGGCCTGCTTGCGGGTCCAGGCGGCGAAATGCACCTCCCAGCCGTCCTTGCCCGAAGGCACGATGCCGGCGATGCGCGATGAGGGTCTGGGCATCATTGAACTCCCGAAATCCGGTGGCCGGCCTCATCGAGCCGGTCGCGCAGGGCGGCGATGTGGGCGGGGCCAACCTCGCAACAACCGCCGACGATGAGGGCGCCGGCCTCGACCCAGCCGATGGCCTGGTCGGCATAGGCCTGCGGGTCGAGGTCGTGGCGGGCATGCAGCACGTCGACCGTGCCGCCATGCTTCAGCGCCTCGATCGAGGTGAAGCCGTTGGCGTAGGCGCCGACCGGTCCGCCGAGCGCGATCAGCTCGGGCAGTGCGGCGCTCACGGCTTCCGGCCGACAGCAATTGACCAGCCTGGCAGCGACCGGCAGGTCGCCGAGCGCGCTCGACGCCGCGGCGATCGTCTCGCCGCTGCGCAGGCGCGGCGTGCCGTGGTCGGCGAGCGTCCACGACACCCAGACCGGCTTGCCGCTTTCCGACGCTGCCGTGACGGCGGCGCGCGCCTCGTCGGCGGAGGCCATCGTCTCGCACAGGAAGAGGTCGACGCCATCGGCCTGCTCGGCGACGATGCGGCGGTAGGTGTCGAGCGTCTCCTGGTAGGAAATGGTCAGCGCAGGCGCGTAGCTGCCGAACAGAGGCGGCAGGCAGCCGGCGACGGCTGCATCGCCGGCTTGCTCGCAAGCCTGCCTGGCAAGCTCGACGCCGCGCTTCTGCAACGGCTTGAACAGGTCTTCCGCGCCTTCGCGCGCCAGGCGTTCGGGCGTCGCGGAATAGGTGTTGAGGGTGATGACGCGGGCGCCCGCCTGGATAAACTCGACATGCAGGTCGCGCACCAGGTCCGGTTCGTCGATCAGCACCCTGGCCGACCACAAGGGCGTCGGCTCGGACTTGCTGCGCCGGACCAGTTCCTGGCCCATGCCGCCGTCGGTGAGGATCACTGATTTCATGTCCGCAGTCTTTCGTTCTTCGGGTCCCAGAGCGGTTCGTCCTTCTGCACCACGGCCTTGAAGCGGTCGCCGAAGATCTCGACCTCGACCGAGGCGCCGGGCTCGGCGAGATCGGCGCGCAGCATGCCGAGCGCGATCGACTTCTCGACCCGGTGGCCATAGCCGCCCGATGTCGTCTCGCCGACGACCCTGCCGTCATGCCAGAGCGTCGACATATAGGGCGCGTCGCATTCGCCGGGGCTCTCGACGACCAGGGTGACGAAACGCTTCTTCACGCCCTGCTGCTTCTCGTTGAGCAGTGCCGCCTTGCCGCGGAAGTCTGGCTTGTCCCATTTGACGAAACGCTCCAGCCCGCCCTGCAGGATCGTATAGTCGGTCGAAAGGTCGCCCTTCCAGGCGCGGTAGCCCTTTTCCAGACGCAGGGAATCGAGCGCGTACATGCCGAAGGGCTTCAGTCCGTGCTTCTGGCCGGCGGCCCAGACAGCATCGAACACCGTCGCCGTGTCTGCGACCTTGGTGTGGATCTCCCAGCCGAGCTCGCCGGCGAAGGAGACGCGCACCAGCTTCGCCCAGCGTCCGGCGATCGTCGTTTCCTGATGCGTCAGCCACGGAAGCGTCAGGTCGGCGGCGCAGACCTCGGCAAGGATTTTTCGCGACTTGGGGCCGGCGAGGATTTGCGTCGAATAGTCCTCGGTGCGGTCGGTCAGGGTGAAGGCTGCGTCTTTCGGCATGCGCGATTTCAGCCATTCGAAATCGTGCCACTGGGCGACCGCGGCGGTGATCAGCGTCATCTGCTCCTCGCCGTGGCGCACGACCGACATTTCAGTGACGATGCGGCCCTTGTCGTCGGAGAAATAGACGAGGCCGATGCGGCCGGGCTTCGGCACCAGGCCGGTGACCTGCAGCGCCAGCCAGTCGGCGGCGCCCGGGCCCTCGAGATTGAAGCGGGAGAAGCCGGGCAGGTCGAGGATGCCGGCGGCGTCGCGCACCGCCAGGCATTCCTCGCGCACGCGGTGCTGCCACGGTCCGTCGCGGCGGAAGGTCAGCGTCGATTGCTCCGATGTGTCGTCACCCTGATGCGCGTACCAGGTGGCGCGCTCCCAGCCATTATAGGCGTCGAACTGGCCGCCGAGCGCCTTGATGCGATCGTGCAGCGGCGACAGTTTGCGGTTGCGCCCCTCCGGCCAGGCATGGCGCGGGAACTGGATGGCGTATTCGTTGCCGTAGATCTCCATGCCCTTGGCGACGCAATAGTCGGGCGCCGCGGCAAAGGACGTGAAGCGGCGCGGGTCGCAGGACCACATGTCCCATTCGGTCTGGCCCTCGGTGATCCATTCGGCCAGCACCTTGCCAGCGCCGCCGCCCTGGGCGATGCCGAAGGTAAAGACGCAGGCCTCGAAGGCGTTCGGCACGCCGGGCATCGGGCCGATCAGCGGGTTGCCGTCCGGCGCGTAGGGGATCGGTCCGTTGATCACCTTGGAGAGGCCGGCAGTGCCAAGGATCGGCACCCGGGCGACTGCGTCGGCGAGATAGTGCTCCAGCCGGTCGAGATCGTCGGGGAAGAGCTGGAAGGAAAAATCCTCGGGCATCGGGTCGTTGTGGGTCGCCCAGTGCGCGCGGCAATTGCGCTCGTAGGGGCCGAGATTCATGCCGCTCTTTTCCTGGCGCAGATAGTAGGAGGTGTCGACGTCGCGCAGCAGCGGCAGTTTCTTGCCCTGTTCCCTGGTCCAGGCGGCAAGCTCGGGGATTTCCTCGAACAATATGTATTGATGGCTCATCACCATCATCGGCACCTCGCGGCCGAACATTTTTCCAACCTCGGCGGCGCGGTAGCCGGCGGCATTGACGATGATCTCGCAGCGGATGTCGCCTTGCGGCGTCGCAACCACCCATTCGCCGTTCTCGCGGCGCACGCCGGTGACCGGGCAGAAGCGGATGATTCTGGCGCCCATGTCGCGCGCGCCCTTGGCCAGCGCCTGGGTCAGCTGCGCCGGATCGATGTCGCCGTCGCTCGGGTCGTAGAGCGCGCCTTTCAACTCATGCGTCTCGATGAACGGATAGCGGCGCTTGATCTCGTCGAGCCCGACGACGTCGATGTCCATGCCCTGGTAGCTCTGGAACTCCTGCATGCGCTCCTTCGAATGGGCGAGCCTGAGCGAGCCGGTGACGTGGTAGTTCATCGGATAGTCGACTGCTTCGGCAAGCCCGCGATAGAGCTCGGTCGAATAGCGCTGCATGTTCATCAGCGACCATGAGGATGAGAAGGTCGGGACGTTGCCGGCGGCATGCCAGGTCGAGCCCGAGGTCAGCTCGTTCTTTTCCAGAAGCACGCAGTCGGTCCAGCCCGCCTTGCAGAGGTGGTAGAGCGAGGAGGCGCCGACGACACCTCCTCCGATTATCACCACGCGTGCCGTGCTCGGCAAACCCGCCATGTTCTTCCCCTTCAATCAATAGACCGGTGGCGAAACCACCCAGATGACCACCGCCGGCTCGGCGCCCGGATTGCGCCAGCGGAACGGCTTGCCCTCGAAGCGAAAGCTGTCGCCTTCGCCGAGCCGGTGCCAGACGCCGGCAATCTCGATCTCGAAAACACCCGACACGACATAGCCGGCTTCTTCCGTCGGGCGGCGCGCCTCGGTCTTCAGTTCCGCTCCCGGCGCGAAGACCGACCGCAACATCTCGAAGCTACCGCCGAGATCAGGTGACAGAAGCTCCTCCACGAGGCCGGATTCGCTTGTGCCAAGCGAGCGCCGGCTGCCGGCGCGCACGACCACGCCGCGCTCCTTCTCGGAAGGCACGTCGTGGCCGAAGAACAGGCTGAGCGGCACGCCGAACAGTTCGGCGAAGGCCCTGAGGTCGCCGAGCGAAGGGACCGACAGGCCGCGCTCAACCTGGCTGACCCAGCCGACGGAACGGCCGAGTTTCAGGCCGATCTCGGCCAGCGTCAGCCCGCGCGCCTTGCGCAGCGCACGGATGTCGCCGGCCAGCAGCCGCTCGCCATTGTCCTGTTCCGATCTGAGGGTGGTCGGGGTCATCGGCCTCCCGGTGAAAAAATTCAGATTAATTTCATGAGAGGCCAGCCGCATGAAAAAATCAAGAGTATTTTCATACTCCCACAAGATTTGCTTGCGCGTTTTTTGCGGTTCATGCAAAGGCTCGGCCACGAACGGCGGGTGGGGACGTCCGGTCGTGGACCAGGTTTCAAGCAGTCTGCGCGTGGTCCTTCGCGGGAACCGGTTTCGGTTTCCGGCCACGCGCAAAGGGACGACCCATGCTGGAGAACAACAGCCGGATTGCCAAGGACGCGGCGATCGTCGACGAGGCGATCACGTCGCGCCGCTCGGTGCGCGCCTTCCTGCCCGACATGGTCGACGACGAGACCATCCGCGACGTCCTTTCCGTTGCCTCGCGCGCGCCTTCCGGCACGAATATGCAGCCGTGGCGGGTCTATGTGACCAAGGGCGAGGTCAAGCAGCGCATCTCAGACGCCATCCTCAATTCCGGCATTCGCGCCGAGAAGGCGGAGTGGGACGAATATCGCTACTACCCCGACCAGTTCTTCGAACCCTATCTCACCCGTCGCCGCGCCAACGGCTTCGGCCTCTACGGCGCGCTCGGCATTGGCCGGCGCGAGGTCGACAGGATGCGTGCCCAGCACGACCGAAACTTCGTCTTCTTCGATGCACCCGTCGGCATGATCTTCACCGTCGACCGGCGGCTGAACAAGGGCTCGTGGATCGACTACGGGATGTTCCTGCAGAACATCATGGTGGCGGCGCGGGGCAGGGGCCTGCACACCTGCCCGCAGGCGGCCTTCGCGCCTTATCACCGGCAGATCCGCCCGGTTCTCAACATCCCGGACGAGGAGATCGTCGTCTGCGGCATGGCGCTGGGCTACGAGGACACGTCGAAGCCGGAGAACGAATTCCGCACCGACCGCGCGCCGCTCGAGGAATGGGTGACGTTCAGCGAGTAAGGCTCGCGACCGCCACGCCTGCAGCCTACTCGGTGTTCATACGCACGCCATGGCCGCTGACATGGGCGCCGTCCTGCGGCGTCAGCCGCAGATAGGCGAACAAGGCGCAGAGCGTGATCAGGCCTTCGATAACGAACAGGATGCGGAAATCGTTGACGCTCGCCTGGCCGCCGCCTGCGAGCAGCGACAGAAGTGCCGCCGCCAGGCCGACGCTGACCGCCACCGCGAGCTGCCAGAGGATGTAGTAGAGCGCGCTGAAGCGGCCGAGTTGCTCGGGCGCGATGTCCGAGTAGGACAGGTTGCCGGTCGAGGCCCATTGCACCGAGCGGAAGATGCCGAAGATGAAGATATAGGCGAGCACGATCCAAGCGGGCAGGCTTGCCTGCATCAAGGCGAAGCCAGCGACCAGACAGGCGACGATCGGCGTGTTGGCGACCAGCACGCGGCGGAAGCCGAAGCGGTTGAGGATGCGCGGCATCATGAAGCGCGTCAGCAGCGAGCCGATCGCGGCAACGAAGGTCAGCGATCCCGCCTGCGCCGCGCTCATGCCGAAGCCGAGCTGGAACATCAGCGGCAACAGGAAGACGACCGAGCTCAGCCCGATCGTATCGAGGCCGCCGCCGGTCAGGAAGCTGACGCGGAAGGTGCGGATGCGCAGCAGTTTGAGGTCGAGCAGCGGATTGCGGACGCGCAGGCAATAGAAGGACGCGACGGTCAGGATGGCGGTCGCCAGCCCGAGCTCGGCGGCGATGATGCCGGCGGCGGCGTCCTTGGCGGCGAGCGAATCCATGCCGAAGACGAGCAGCGCCATGCCGCTGCCGACCAGCAGGAAGCCCGGAAAGTCGAACGGCGTGCGGACCGGCTTGGTCGCGGAGGGGAACAGCGAGGCGGCGAGCAGCGCGGCAATGAGCGCAATCGGGATGTTGATGTAGAAGATCCAGCGCCACGAGACGTAGGTGGTGAGCGCGCCGCCGACCAGCGGGCCGACCAATGGTCCGGACTGGCCGGCCAGCGAAATGTACATGTTGATCTTCAGCGTGCGGTCGCGCGGAAAGCTCGACAGGATCACCACCTGGCCGAGCGTGCCCATCAGCGCGCCGCCGAAACCTTGCATGGCCCGCGAGGCGACCAGCATCCAGATGTTCTCCGAGAGGCCGCAAAGTGCGGAGGCGCTGGCGAAGACCAGCAGGGCAAAGCAATAGACGTTGCGCAGGCCGAAGCGGTCGGCGGCCCAGCCGCCGAGCGGCATCGAGATGATGAGGCTGGCGACATAGACGGTGATCAGCAGGCCAAGCTGGCTCGGCGGACGGGCCAGGCTTTCACCGATGCCGGGAAGCGCAGTCACCACTACATTCTGATCGAGACTGGTCATGAAGACGCCGCAGGCGACCGTCGCCGGCAAAAGCATCGACGCTTCGCCCGCCGGGGCAAAGCGGGTTGTGGCTGTCGCCGAAGTCTCTGCGGTCATTGGAGGATATGGTCGAACGGGTTGCCTGGACGGGCACCTGCCCCGACAGGAGCCCGTGATTTCCTATCTATCGTCCCGGCTGGCCTAAGGCTCAAGCAGCAGTTGCAGCCGTCCGTAGTGCCAGCTGCGTGTTTTTCCAGAATTGTCCTCTTGTCTTACGCAATTCCGGATGGAAAACCGCTGCACACTTTTCCTGGAATTGCTCTACTGCACCTCGTAGCCGACTTCCTCGCTGGCGTGGCACAGCGCCTTCCAGAACGAGCGGGCGAAGGAGCGGAAGACGTAGATGTCGAACTGGTCGCCGCCGCTGCGCTGGATCTGCGCGAAGACGTCGTGATGCGTTGTCGAGCGGCCGGCGCCGACCGGGAAGGCCGTCAGGGCGAAATCGATGGCGAAGAACTTCGCCAGCACCCATTCGGCCTTCGGGCCGGCGATGCGGATCGCGGTGCGGCCGTGCGACAGATCGGTGACGGTGCCTACGTCCGGCGTGACGACGCCGCAGAACGCGGCCGCAAGGCCCTCGGCTTCGTCGACGACGGTGAACTTGCCCGGGGCGAAGCCGAACGCCGCTCTTACGCCGTTGGCGACGCCGCCGCCTGCGCCGTCCGGAAGGGCAAGGCCCGCAACCTTATATATGGCCGACATCAGCCGCTTCTCCTCGCCCGGCCAAGCGGCGAGCTGCAGGATCGACCCCGGCCGCGTCTCCGACAGGATGACGTCGACGCCTTGTTCGAAATTGCCGTGCGAGCCCGGATGGTACTCCGGCTCGAGCGGAGACAAGCGCACGGGTAATTGGCGTTCAACCATGCATGCGGCTCCCGTCCGGGTCGTAGAAGTGGTTGGAGACGATCTCGATCGGACCGAACCGGTTGCGCAATGGGTCGGAGACGAAGGCGCGCGTGCCGTGGCGGGCCTTGCCGCCCTTGACCAGCGCCAGCGCGATATGCTTGCCGAGCGCCGGCGAGTAGCAGCAGGCGGTGATGTGGCCGATCGAATTGTGCGGATTGGCTTCGTCCAATTCCTCGACGATATGGGCGCCGCCGTTGAGCGGGCGGTTGTCGAGCGAGACCAGGCCGACCAGTTGCAGCCGGTCAGGCGCGATCAATCCTTCGCGGTCCATCATTGCCGAGCCGATGAAGGGCTTCTTCTTCGACAGCATCCAGTCGAGATGCAGGTCGCGCGCCGTGGTGCGGCCGTCGATCTCGGCGCCGGTGACATGGCCCTTCTCGATGCGCATCGTGCCCAGCGCCTCGAGCCCGTAGGTGACCAGGCCGAACGGCTTGCCGGCCGCGATCAGCGCCTCCCAGACATGGGTGCCGTAGCCGGCGCCGGAATAGACCTCGAAGGCCATCTCGCCGGAGAAAGAGAGACGGCAGATCATCACCGGCACGCCTGATATCTGGCCGTAGACAATGCCCATGAAGGGCAGGGTGGCGTTGTCGACGGCGCTGCCGGTTACGCAGGCCGCAAGGATGGCTCTCGCCTTCGGCCCGCCGATGGCGGCGCCAGCCCATTCGTCGGTCACAGAGGTGACGGTGACCTTCAGCTCCGGCCAGATGACGTCGAGGAAATATTCCAGATGCTGCATCACCTTGCCGGCATTGGCGGTGGTGGTGGTCATCAGGAAGTCCTGTTCGCCAAGCCGCCAGGTGGTGCCGTCATCGAAGGCAAGCCCGTCCTCGCGCAGCATCAGGCCGTAGCGCGCCTTGCCGACGGCAAGCGTGGAAAACATGTTGGTGTAGACGCGGTCGAGGAGCTCCGCCGCGTCCGGCCCCTGCACCGCGATCTTGCCCAGCGTCGAGACGTCGACGATGCCGGCGCTGTCGCGGGTGGCCTTGGCCTCACGGACATAGGCCTGCTCGACCGTCTCGCCGGCGAGCCCGTAGATCATCGGCCGGTACCAGAGTCCGGCCGAATACATCCTCGCGCCATTGGCGATGTGCCAGTCATGCATCGGCGTCAGCCGCTCGGGCTTGACGTCGCCAAAACGCTCGGCCGCCAGCGAGCCGATCGACACCGCCGTATAGGGCGGGCGGAAGCGCGTCGTGCCGACCTCGGGGATCGGCTTGCCGAGCGCCTCGGCCATGATGGCGAGGCCCGGCACGTTTGAGCTCTTGCCCTGGTCGGTGGCCATGCCGAGCGTGGTGTAGCGCTTCAGATGCTCGACCGAGACAAAGCCCTCGCGATGCGCCAGCCGCACATCTTCCGCCGTCACGTCGTGCTGGAAATCGACGAAGCTCTTGCCCTTCGCCTTGATCTCGAACACCGGCGCCGGATCGGGCTCGCCGGGCGCTGCTTCGACGTCCGGCAACGCCGCCGGCGTGCCAGGGCTGCCGGCGGCGGCGAGACCCGCGGCACGGCCTTCGGCAATGGCCTCGGCGGTCGAGAAACTGCCGGTGAAGGCACCGGCGCCGACCCAGCGCTGCGTCGGCTTGGGCGGCAGGAAAGCTTGGCGGGAAGCGTCCCACTCGGCCCTGGCGCCGGCCTGGCTGGCGAGGTGGATGGTCGGCGACCAGCCGCCAGAGATCAGCAGGCAGTCGGCGTGGATGCTGCGCGCATCGCCGGTGAGCGCGCCGCTCAGCATGTCGAAGCGCTGCACCTTGAGGCCGTTGAGCGCCTTGCCGCCTTCCGTCGCGATCACGGCATGGCCGGACAGGATTTCCGCCTCGGCTTCGGTGGCCAGCCTGCGCATCTCATCCGACAGCTCGGCGCGAACGTCGATGATGGCGACGATCGCGGCCCCTGCCTGCTTCAATGCCTGGGCGGAGCGGTAGGCGCTGTCATTGTTGGTGAAGAGGGCAATCCGCTCGCCTGGCAGCACGCCATATTCATTGGCGTAACGCTCCGCCGCATGCGCCAGCATGACGCCCGGCCGGTCATTGCCGGGAAAGACGAGCGGCCGTTCGAAGGAACCGGTGGCGAGCACCACGGTCCTGGCGCGGATCGCCCAGTAGCGGTGGCGCGGCTCGCCCCTGGCGGGGCTCTCCTTGTGGTCGGTGACACGCTCCAGCGCGGCAAGCGTGTTGCCGTCATAGTAGCCCCAGACCGTGGTGCGCGGCAAAAGCCGCACATTGTCGTTGCCTTCGAGCTGGCCGGCTGCGCGCGCCGCCCAGTCGGCCGCCGGCATGCCGTCGATGGTCTCGCCGGACCAGTTGGCCGAGCCGCCGAAGCGCGGCTCCAGCTCGGTGAGGATGACCCGCGCGCCCTGGTCGGCGGCAGCCTTGGCGGCCATCAGGCCGGCCGGACCTGAGCCGACCACCAGCACGTCGCAGAAGGCGTTCATGCGCTCGTATCGCGACGTGTCGGCGGCGGTGCCGGCCCTGCCGAGGCCGGCGGCGCGGCGGATGAAATGCTCGCAGAACATCCAGAAACGCGTGCCCTTGAGTGGGCCGATCACCGGCCCCATGAAGGTCTTGTAATAGAAGCCGGCCGACAGGAGCTTGCCGCCGAGCTGATTGACCGCGCTGACGTCCCAGGCGAGCGAGGGGAAGCGGTTCTGGCTGACGGCGGTGAGCCCGTCATAGATCTCGACCATGGTGGCCGGGATGTTCGGCTCGCGGACCTCGCCGCGCAGCACCGTCACCAATGCGTTCGGCTCCTCGACGCCGGCGGTGAGCACGCCGCGCGGGCGGTGGTATTTGAACGAGCGGCCGAACAGCGTGACGCCATTGGCGAGCAGCGCCGAGGCCAGCGTGTCGCCGGCATGGCCTGTGTACGAAGCACCGTCGAAGCTGAAGCGGATGGTGCGCAGGCGGTCGACGCGACCGCCGGTCTCAGTGCGGCGCGGGCTCACGACTTCGCCTCCGTCCTGTGCCGCGCGGCGGATTTGTGGCCGCCATGCGCGAAGGCGGTGCTGGAGATGTCATGCGTCAGCGTGTTGCGCACGACCCTGACATGGGCGCGGCAGCCGCCCGAATGCTGCCAGATCTCATTGTGGTCGCCGGCGGGGTTCAGCCGGTCGTAGACATAGGCGTTCCAGGCGTCGATGTCCTGCGAGGCAGGTTGCGGGCGCTCGCGGTTGCCGTCGCCCTGATAGGTGAATTCGATGACGTCGCGCGGGCCGCAATAGGGACAGGTGATGAGCATTTATCTAAACCCTAATGCAGCCGAGGCGTCGCGCCCTGGCCTTTGTCGTCGATGACGAGGCCGCGATAGAAGCGGTCGAGCGTGAAGGGCGCGTTGAGCTCGTGCGGCTCGTCCTTGGCGATGGTCCAGGCAAAGCACAGGCCGGAGGCAGGCGTCGCCTTGAAGCCGCCGTAGCACCAGCCGCAATTGAGATACATGCCGGGCAGCGGGCCGGTTGTGATGATCGGCGAGCCGTCCATCGTCATGTCGCAGAGGCCGCCCCAGGAGCGCAGCATGCGCACGCGCGCCAGGCCCGGGAACAGCGCCAGCATCTCGCTCATCACCTCGTCGACGATGGGCAGGCTGCCGCGCTGGGCATAGCTGTTGTAGCCGTCGAGGTCGCCGCCATAGACCAGGCCACCCTTGTCGGACTGCGAGATGTAGAAGTGGCCCATGCCGAAGGTCAGGATGGTGTCGATGATCGGCTTCAGCGATTCCGACACGAAGGCCTGCAATACGTGGCTCTCGATCGGCATCTTGTCGATGCCGGCCAGTTGTATGACGCGGCCGGTGCTGCCGGCGACGGCAAGCGCAACCTTCCTGGCGCGGATTTCGCCGCGCGTCGTCGACACGCCGGTGATGCGGTCGCCGTCACGCAGGAAGCCGGTGACCTCGCAATTCTCGATGATGTCGACGCCGCGGCGGTCGGCGCCGCGCGCATAGCCCCAGGCCACCGCATCGTGGCGGGCGCTGCCGGCGCGCCGCTGCATCAGTCCGCCGATGACCGGAAAACGCGCCGAGCCGGAGACGTCGAGCACAGGCACCAGCCGCTTGATCTGGTCGACCGTCATCAGTTCGGCATCGACGCCGAGATGGCGCATGGCGTTGCCGCGCCTGGCATAGTCATCGAACTGGGCCGGCGTATGCGCGAGGTTGAGACAGCCGCGCTGCGAGAACATGACGTTGTAGTTCAGGTCGTGCGACAGGTTCTCCCACAGCTTCATCGAATGCTCGTAGAAGCGCGTGTTGGACGGCAAAAGGTAGTTCGAGCGAACCGCGGTGGTGTTGCGGCCGACATTGCCCGAGCCGAGCCAGCCCTTTTCCAGCACCGCGACGTTGGTGATGCCGTGCTCCTTGGCGAGGTAGTAGGCGGTCGACAGGCCGTGCCCGCCGCCGCCGATGACGATCACGTCATAGGATGCCTTCGGGTCCGGCTTGCGCCAGGCCGGCTTCCAGTCCTGGTTTCCGCTGAGCGCGTTCTTGAGGAGCGAAAAGGCCGAATATTCCGCCATGTTTCATGTCGTCCGGTTTGTGCGATGCGGCAGACTATAGAGCAGGCGGCGGGCGCAAAGCCAAGATTGCGCCATCGCTTTTCGACTGGCCGACTCCGGTCCGTTCGGCGGCTCTGGACGGGGACGGCTTGCCGCATGGTATGGCGGTCTTTATCAAGAACGGAGTTTTTCCAAGTCTTTCGGCAGCGAGTCGCCAACAACGTCATGCTCTTCCGGTTGCTTCGCCTGATCCTGGTCTTCATGCTCGTCGTGTCGGCGCAGCCGTCGTTCGACGCGATGGCGCAGGCGATCGGCCAGGGTTCCGCCCAGCTGATCGCCGACCAGCAGAAGGTCGTCCAGGACCTGACGGCCAAGACCGATGGTCTCGAAAAGAAGGTCACCGACGATGCCGAGGACGACGCCGCGCTCGTCGACATCCGCCTGCAGCTCGAGGATATGTCGCGGGCGGCGCTGAACAGCGCGCTGGCCTTCCGGTCGCGCCTCACCGACATCAACAATCGCATCGAGGTGCTGGGGCCGCCGCCGGCGCAGGGACAGCCGCCGGAGCCCGCGATCGTCACCAACGAGCGCAGTGCGCTTGCCGCCGAAAAGGCGGAGATCAACGCCGTCATCGCCGGCGCGCAGAACCTGTCGATCCGCATCAACGGGCTGATCGACAAGATCGGCATCATGCGCAGCGAGCTTTTCCGCAACGTTCTGACCAAACGCTACGAGCTGACCGACGCACTCAGCCCGCAGGCCTTTTCCGATGCTCACGATCAGTTCACCGGCCTCTACAAGGCGGTGGTGTCCTGGCTGAGCTTCGCCTTCAAATTCAAGCTCCAGGCCGTGCTCGCGGCGGCCCTGATGGCGCTGGGGCTGGCGGCGGTGCTGCTGGTCGGCGGCCGGCGACTGTTCGGGCGGATCTTCGAACCCGACCCGTCCATCGAGGAGCCGTCCTATCTCAGCCGGCTTTCCGTGGCGTTCTGGTCGACGCTGCTGCCGTCCGCGGCGCTCACAGTGTTCCTCGCCTCGACTGTGTTTTTCTTCAATTATTACAATGTGCTGCGCGGCGACATCGGCGTCTTCCTCAATGCGCTGCTGGCCGTCATCGCGGTGGTGTTCTGCGTCAACCGGCTGACCAATGCCGCACTCGAGCCGCGCCTGCCGAACTGGCGCCTGATCCCGGTCGCAACTGGCCCGGCGCGCTGGCTGGTGCGGCTGACCACGGCGATGGCTGTGGTCATCGGCTTCAACAATTTCCTGGCGGTCGTCAACGACAAGATGGGCTCGCCGCTGTCGCTGACCATTGCCAGAAGCTTCGTCGCCACCATCATCGTAGGCGTCATCCTGATCCTGATGGCATTGCTGAAGCCATTCCGGGCGAGGGATGGAACATGGCGCCCGTGGCCAGCCTGGCTTCGCGTCACCGCCGTGGCGCTCGGCCTGTTCACCATCGCCGCGGCGCTGCTCGGCTATATCGGCCTTGCGCTCTTCGTCTCCCTGCAGGTGGTGGTCACCGGCACTGTCCTCGTCACCGCCTATATCGGCTTCCTGTCGGCGCGGGCGATCGGCGAGGAGGGCGGCTTCGCCGACACATCGATAGGGCGCTGGCTGACCACCAATTCCAGCTATGACGAGACTGCGCTCGACCAGCTCGGCCTGGTCGTCAGCATCGCCATCAACCTGATGATCGTGCTGGTGTTCCTGCCGCTGATCCTTTTGATGTGGGGATTCCAGCCCGGCGACATCCAGGCCTGGGCCTACAAGCTGGCGACGGGCGTCACCATCGGCTCGGTGACGATTTCGTTCACCGGCATCCTCAGCGGCATCGTCGTCTTCGTCATCGGCTATTTCCTGACGCGCTGGTTCCAGGGCTGGCTCGACGGCTCAGTGATGGCGCGCGGCAGGGTCGATCCCGGCGTGCGCAACTCGATACGGCTGGCGGTTGGTTATGCCGGCGTCGCCATTGCCGGCCTCGTCGGCGTCTCGGCGGCCGGCATCGACCTGTCGAACCTGGCCCTCGTTGCCGGCGCCCTGTCGCTCGGTATCGGTTTCGGCCTGCAGAATGTCGTGTCGAACTTCGTCTCCGGCCTGATCCTGCTCGCCGAGCGGCCGTTCAAGGTCGGTGACTGGATCGTCGCCGGCGACACCACGGGCACGGTCCGGAAGATCAGCGTGCGCGCCACCGAGATCGAGACGTTCCAGCGGCAGTCGGTGATCCTGCCCAATTCGAACCTGATCAACAATGCGGTCGGCAACTGGACGCACCGCAACAAGCTCGGCCGTGTCGATATCAAGGTCGGGGTCGCCTATGGCAGCGACGTCAAGCGGGTGCATGCCCTTTTGCTCGACATCGCGCGCAGCCATCCGCTGGTGCTGAAAAACCCCGAGCCGTTCGTGCTGTTCGCCAATTTCGGCGCCGCCGCACTCGAATTCGAGATCCGCGTCTTCCTCGCCGACATCCTCAACGGCAACATCGTCCAGAACGACATCCGTTTCGCCATCTTCGATGAGTTCAACAGCGAGCACATCGAGATCCCGTCGACGCCGCGCGCCGTGGTCGAGACGAAGAAGCCCGAGGCATGGCCGCTCGACGACGACAAGATGGAGGCCGACTTCGCCGACAAGGAGCAAGCGGAGGCCGAAGCCGCGGTAGAGAAGGCGCGCCTGGCGAAGTCCAGGCGCAAGGGCAGCAAGCCCGACCCGGATTGAGGTGGGCTGATATTCAGGTGAGGCCGGCCTGCAAACGGCGGCTGCCTGCGCTTCCGGTGCTCACCTACTTTATGTACGCTCCGCTCCGGTTCTCGGAACCCACCGTTTTCGACACGGCCTGACCTGAATCTCAGTACACCTTGGAGACGCCGCAGCGTGCTCGCAAACCAATTGCGGCATGAATGCGGCATTCAGTTGCGGTTCAGCTTCGATCTCATATAAGCTCGCATGCAAAGGGCGAGAATGCCTTGCGAAATGCAACAAGAGGCGGTGTGGAAACACCGGTATTGCAAAATGTGGAAGTCTGTCGTCGCCGCCATCGCTTTCCTGGCCGTGAGCGGGTCGGCTTTTGCCGCCAGCGCGGTCAACAAGGACGCCGAGACCAGGACGCTGATCGTGACCGAGGGCGGCGGCAAGACGGAGCTGGCGCTGGCCGCCGGCGAAACCGTGGAATTCTGCCCGAACGGCTGTTTCGTCACTTTGCCCAATGGTGACCTCGAAGCCTTGACCGGCTCGGAGACGGTCGAGATCTCGGGCGGCGTCGGCCGCATCAAGTAGTCGTCCGCATCAAGTAACCAAGGCAGCATCTCTTGCGAAGGCCGGGCACATTGCCCGGCCTTTTATTGTTTCCGGTAGCAGTCGTTTAACAATGACGGGGGAAATACCACCGTACACACCGGATGCAACCGGGCGTTTTAACGTTCGCTACGCCGTTCCCCGCTATACCGGTCGCGAAGACGCCCAAACGCGGCGCGAAGGATCAGGCAGGCAGGGAATCATGGACGCGCGGTCGGATAGGAACGCAATTCCGCTTGCGGTCGATCTCGACGGCACGCTGATTGCAACCGATCTTCTGTGGGAAGGCCTGTTCATCCTTCTCAAGAAGAACCCGCTCTATGTCTTCATGGTGCCGTTCTGGCTGGCAGGCGGCCCGGCGCGCTTGAAGCAGGAGATCGCCGCCCGCATCGATATCGATCCGGCTTCGCTGCCCTATCGTGAGGTGCTGCTCGAGCGGCTTCGCACCGATCACCACGAGGGCCGCCTGATCGTGCTGGCGACCGGCACGCCGCGCAAGTTCGCGGAGGCGATCGCTTCGCATCTCGGCATTTTCGATCGCGTGCTGGCGACCGATGGCCCGCACAACATGACCTCGGGCAGGAAACGCGACTCGCTGGTCGCCGCTTATGGCGACGGCGGCTTCGACTATGCCGGCAACAGCCGGCACGACCTCAAGGTCTTCGACGCCGCGCGTAGCGCGATCATCGTGGCGCCCGACCGTCATGCGGCGCGCTGGCAGGCCGCGCATGGCGGCGAAACGGTTGCGGCGCCGAAGCCGACCTTGAAGACATTCGTCAAGATGCTGCGCGTGCATCAATGGCTGAAGAACGCGCTGATCGCGGTACCGATGGTGCTGTCGCACGAGTACTTCAACATCGACATGATCTGGGAATGCGTGCTGGCGTTCATTTCCTTCAGCGCGGTGGCCTCGGCCATCTATATCCTCAACGACTTCTTCGACCTCGCGCTCGACCGCAAGCATCCGACCAAGCGCTATCGCCCCTTCGCAAGCGGCGCGCTGTCGATCCCTTTCGGCTTCGGCGCGATGGTGGCCTTGATCGCCATCGGCATTGCCGCCGGACTGGCGCTGCCGATCGAATTCCTCGGCGTGCTGGGCGGCTACATGGTCGTCACCACGGCCTATTCGCTGTCGTTCAAGCGCATGCTGCTGGTCGACGTGCTGACGCTCGCCGGCCTCTACACGATCCGGGTGCTGGCGGGCGCGGCGGCGACCGGCGTCGACGTCTCGTTCTGGCTGCTCGCCTTCTCGATCTTCTTCTTCCTGTCGTTGGCGCTGGTGAAGCGCTTCGTCGAATTGCGCACCACCGCCATCCCGGCCGGCGAGCGCATTGCCGGCCGCGGCTACCGCACCGAGGACCAGGAGATCGTCGCCCAGGCGGGCATGGCCTCGGCCTTCTCCTCGGCGCTGGTGCTGGCGCTCTACATGGACAGCGTCTCGGTGCGCGAACTCTATCCGCATCCGTGGCTGGTCTGGCCACTGGCGCCGATCGTGCTCTATCTCACCATGCGCGTCTGGATCCTCGCCCGCCGCGACGAGATGCATGACGATCCGGTCGTCTTCATCATCCGCGACTGGCGCAGCCAGATCGTCGTCGCCATCGGCGCGGCGTTCCTGGTTGCCGGAGGCTGGTGAGCATGGCCGCTTACAGTTTCCAAAGTTTCGGCCGCGCCACGCCGGCGGCGCGCCATGCGATCCCTGCGGAAGACGCCATCGCGCTGCTGAAGAGCGGCGCGGCGAAGGACGGTTCCTTGCTCGGCTATGGCAATGGCCGTTCCTATGGCGACACCTGCCAGAACCAGGCCGGCTCGGTGGTCGACATGCGGCCGCTCAACCGCGTCCGCGCGTTCAACGCCGAGACGGGTGTGCTGGAGGCGGATGCCGGCGTTCTGTTGTGCGACATCATCGCCCACGCCGCACCCCACGGCTTTTTCCCGGCGGTGGTTCCCGGCACGCAGTTCGTGACGCTCGGCGGGGCAATCGCCAACGACGTCCACGGCAAGAACCATCACCGGCGCGGCACCTTCGGCTGCCATGTCGAATCGCTGACGCTGCTGCGCTCGGACGGCAAGACCTATCGCTGCTCGGCGACCAGCAATGCCCGGCTGTTTCGGGCAACCATCGGCGGCATGGGGCTGACCGGGCTGATCCTGTCGGCGTCGATCCGGCTCATGCGGGTGCCTTCGCTCGACATCGTCGAGAAGGCGACGCCCTTTGGCGATCTCGGCGAATTCTTCGAGCTGACCGAAGCGGCCGACCAGGCCAATGAGTACGCCGTCGCCTGGATCGACCAGCTCGCCGGAGGGCGAGGGCGCGGCCTGCTGTTCACCGGCAACCATGCCGAGCATGGTTTGCATGCGGCGTCCCGTGCCGGCGCGCGCCTTTCGGTGCCGCTGCAGCCGCCATTCAATGTGCTCAACCGGCCGTTCCTGACTGCTTTCAATGCTGCCTATCGATGGAAGAAGGGGCGATCGGCGGCGCCGCGCCAGGTCGGCTACCAGGGCTTTTTCTTTCCGCTCGACGGTGTTGGCGACTGGAACCGGCTCTATGGACCGAAGGGCCTTTTCCAGCACCAGAGCGTGGTGCCGGAGGGGCCGGCGCGGCATGCCGTGCCGGCGCTGCTGGAAGCGGCAAGGCGCGCCGGGCAGGGGTCCTTTCTCACCGTGCTGAAGCGTTTTGGCAAGGTCCACTCGCCGGCGCTGCTGTCGTTCCCGAGGCCAGGCTTCACGCTGACGCTCGACTTCCCCAACCGGGGCGAAAAGACGCTCAGGCTGCTTGCCGAACTCGACCGCATTACGATCGAGGCGGGCGGCGCGGTCAACCCATACAAGGACGCGCGCATGGGCGCCGAGACCTTCGCGGCATCCTTCCCGGACTGGCCGCGGCTGGAAGCTGTGCGCGATCCCGCCTTCATGTCCGACTTCTGGGCGCGCACGGCAAAGAAACTGGATGAACGGCAGGGAGCTGCGCAAGCGGCGGAATAGGTAGAATTCGAATAAATCTTGGTAAAAGAAGCGTTAAAGCCAGGGTTTACTCAAACAGTCACGTGACTTCACGAAATGTTTGCAGGTTTGTAATAGGACCGCTGCGGGCGGGGTGGCAACAATGAAATACATCGTCTTCATTCTCTTCACGGTCATGACCAATGCGGCGGCCCAGCTGATGCTGAAGCAAGGCATGATGTCGCTCGGGCCAATTTCGTTCGAGGGCACCAATCCGCTGCTAAAGCTGCTGCAGATCGTCTTCAGCCCGTGGGTGTTCCTCGGGCTCTGCACCTTCGTCATCTCGATGGCTTCGCATCTCTATGTGCTGTCCAAAGTCGAGCTCAGCTTCGCCTATCCATTTCTTAGCCTCGCCTATGTCGCGGTCGCCGTCTTCGCCTATTTCGTTTTCCGCGAGGACCTCAATGGCTGGCGCGTCGCTGGCATCGCCTGCATCTGCGTCGGCACGGTGCTGATCGCCCAAAGTGGGCGAGGGCACGAGGACCGGACCGCTTCCATCACCCAAGACAAGATCGGCACAAGCGAGATCGTTCGATGAGACATGTGATTTTCGGCGGCGACGGTTTCGTCGGCCGCCACCTTGCCCCCAAGCTTGTTGCCGACGGCGAAGAGGTCGTTGTCGCCGACATCGTCAAGAGCGATCTGCCGCATTATCGCTCGGCTCGTTTCGTCACATGTGACGTCACCGATCCGGCCTCTGTCGCGACCGTCGGGCTCAGGGGAGAGGACATGGTCTACAACCTGTCGGCGAAGATGCTGTCGCCGATCCAGGTGCGCGCCAAGCGGCACGACTTCTTCTTCCCGGTGAATTTCCACGGCACCGAGAACATCATGAAGGCGATGGACAAGGCCGGCGCCTCGAAGCTCGTCCACTACACGACCGACATGATCTACGGGCACACGGTGACGATGCCGATGACCGAGGAGCATCCGGTCGCGCCGCTCGGCGAGTACGGCCTGTCGAAGTTGAGGACCGAGGAGCTGGCTGCCGAACGGCGCAAGCGCGGCATGTCGATCTCGCTGTTCAGGCCGCGCCTGATCATCGGCCCCGGCCGCCTCGGCATTTTGGAAAAACTGTTCAAGCTGATCGACTGGAATTTGCCCGTGCCGATGATCGGCTCGGGCAAGAATCCCTACCAGTTCATCTCTGTTTTCGACTGCGCGGAAGCTGCCCGCGCGGCCTGGAAGGCCGGCGTGCCGAACGAGGCCTATAATCTCGGCTCCCTCAACCCGCCGCCGGTGAAGAAGCTGCTCGGCGACCTGATCCGGCATGCCGGTTCGAAATCGGTCCTGATCCCGACACCGGGCTGGGCGGTCAAGCGCACGCTCGACCTGCTCGACCTCATGAACATGCCGATCATGGATCCGGAGCAGTATCTGATCGCCGACGAGGAGTGCGTGCTCGACGTGTCCAAGGCCGAGCGCCAGCTCGGCTGGGTGCCGCAATATCGCGACGAGGACATGCTGATCGCCGCCTACAGCGAGTACCGCGCCAAGAAGGACGGCCACGCCGTCGCCACCAAACACGTTCCTGCCGAATAAAGGCGACGAAGGGGAGATTTTTCAGATGACCGTCATGGCCAAGCCGGAACACACGGGCACGCGCACGCTGGTCGAGGCGCCGGCGCTGTCGCCCGCCACCATCGCCAAGCCCGAGCTGATCAGCGTCGAGCAGGCCAAGGCGATGGACGTCGCCCGCATCACCGACCTGTTCAAGGCGCATCTCAATCCGGGCCAGCTGCATTTCATGAAGCTGCTCGGCTTCCACAAGGTCAAGATCGAGCGCGCCGAGGGCATGTTCTACATCGACCAGAACGGCCGCAAGATCCTCGACTTCTTCGGCGGCTTCGGCTCGCTGGCCTTCGGCCACAACCATCCGCGCATCCTCGAAGCACGCAAGAAATTCCAGGAGGAGAAGCGGCAGGAAATCGCCATCGCTTTCATGTCGCAATATGCAGCGGCCCTTGCGCACAACATCGCCAAGTGCTCGCCCGGCGACCTCGACATGGTGTTCCTCGGCTCGTCCGGTTCGGAAGCCATGGAAGCGGCGGTGAAGCTTGCCGAGCGCGCCGCCGGCCCGAAGCGGCCGAAGGTCGTCTATGCGGAGAATTCATTCCACGGCAAGACCAAGGGCGTGCTGGCGATCACCGACGGTTCGCTCTACCGCGCCGACTTCAAGGTGGCGGACAATGTGGTGCGGGTGCCCTTCGCCGACATCGATGCGGTCGAGCGCCTGTTCAGGAGCGATCCCGAGATCGGCGTCATCGTGCTCGAAACCATCCAGGGCGGCGGCGGCATCATCCAGGCGCCTGGCGAATACTGGCAGAAGCTGCGCGCGCTTTGCGACCAGTACGGCGTGCTGTGGGTCGCCGACGAGGTGCAGTGCGGCTATGGCCGCTCCGGCCGCTTCTACGCTTTCGAGCACTACGGTGTCGTGCCGGACGTGACGGCGCTGGCGAAATCGCTCGGCGCCGGCAAGGCGGCGGTCGGCGCCATGATCGCCAGGCGCGACGTCTACATGAAGGCCTATGGCACGCCGAAGACGGCGATGATCCATGCCATGGCGACTTTCGGCGGCATGGGCGAAGCCTGCGTCACCGCGATCGAGGGGCTCAACGTGCTCTACGACGAAGGCCTGATCGACAATGCGGCCGCGACGGGCGACTACCTTCTGCAGCGCCTGCAGGCGCTCAAGGAGAAGTATCCGAAGATCATCAAGGACGTGCGCGGCAAGGGTTTTATGATCGGGCTCGAGTTCCACGATTTCTCGCAGACCCTGCCGATGGTGCTGCGGCCGATCGTCAGCGTGCTCGACGACAAGCTGAAGGGCTCGCTGTCCGGCTTCGTCGGCTCGCTGCTGTTGCGCGACTACGACGTGCTCGTGGCCTTCACCGAATACAATCGCAACGTCATCCGGCTGGAGCCGCCGCTGATCTGCCAGCGCGAGCATGTCGACCGCTTCGTCGATGCCTTCGACAACCTTCTGTCGCGCGGCATCGTGGCGATCGTGAAGGATTTCGTCAAAAGCCAGGTCGGCAAGTAGAGGGCGCTGAGCAGAACGATGCTGACCAGGCCGCCGACTGTCCCGACCAATCCGCTCGACCGGTTCGCCGGGGCTGGTCTCGCCTGGGGCGAGGGCACCTATGCGCGGCTGGCGGCACCCATCGGCGCGGCGGCTTTCTCGCTCTACATCCTTTTGACGGCGGCAACGGCCTGGATCATGCCCGACGCCAACTGGGATATGCTGCCCTATCTGGCGGTCGCCGAGGAAGGCACCTATCCCGATCCGCAGGTCCTGCACGACTATGCCTACAGCACGGTTAAGGCGGGCGTCTCGGCCGCCGACTACAAGACGCTGACCGACGATGGCGGCGGCTACCGCAGCCATATGGCGGAAAATGCCGCCGACTTCCATTCGCTGCTCGGCATGTACCGGATCAAGTTCCTCTATGCCGAGATCCTGTCCGGCCTCAGCCATGTCGTGTCGCCGGTCGAGGCTATGCGGCTAGTCTCCGTGGTCTCGGTGCTGCTGTTCGGCGGCATCACGCTCATCTGGCTGCGTTCGGAAGGCGCGCTGGCCCTGGCTCCGATAGTCGGCGCGGTGCTGATCATGGCCGATTTCGGCGATGCGGCGCGCGCCTCGACGCCAGACCTCCTTTGCGCGGCGCTGTTCCTCGGCGGCCTGTTCGCCTATGTGCGCAGACGCGAGGCGGCGACCGCGATCCTGCTGTTCCTCGCCTTCATGGCGCGGCCGGACAACATCGTCTTCCTGGCGATCTTCGCTGTGCTGATCATCGTCTTCCGGCAAAAGGCCTGGGGTGCGTTGGCGGGCTTTGCCGCCTCCTTCATTGCCTATTTCGCCATCTCGCACTGGGCCCAGCATCCCGGCTGGTGGCCGCATCTGTGGTTCTCCACGATCGAGCAGCACTACAACATGGACGGCTTCGAACCACCATTCTCGCTCGCGGCCTACCTCAAGGCCTTCGCGGTCTCGCTGCTGCGTGCGATCAACGCCAACAGTTGGGTGGGCGTCTCGGTTCTGGCGCTGGCCGGATGGTACGCGCTTGGCCGCGCCGGTTTCCGCCTCGAGCGCCGCGCCGGTATCCTGCTTGCGGCGCTGGTGCTCGGCGTGCTGGCGAAGTTCACGGTGTTCCCAATCCACGACACACGCATCTATTTCCCCAACCTGCTGCCGCCCTTCCTATTGCTGGGCGGCCCGCTGATGGCGCTGTGGGCCTCGGTCGGCCAACGCCGCGCCGCGCCGCTCGTCGTTGGCGGAGACAAGCCCGGAGACACGCAATGAGTTCCGTTTCCAACCTGGCGCGCATCGCGCTCTCGTTCGGCCTTCCGGCCGGGCTGCTCGATCGCGGGCCGGCGCTGCGCGGCACGAAGTTCCTCGCCCGGGCGGCGCTGATGGCACGCTTCGGCGGCAGGCCGTTCCAGATGGTCAATGTCGGCGCCTGCGACGGCGCCCTATTCGACGACGTCACGCCCTGGCTGCATCGCATTCCAAGGGCGCGGGCGATGCTGGTCGAACCGATCCCCTACAATCAGAAGCGCCTGCGCGCCAACTATCCCGATACCGGGCGCTTCATCATCGAGCCTGTGGCGGTGACGCGGACCAGGGGGACGATCACCGTTCATACATTTGACGCCGCCGCGCTCGAAGACGGCACGCTGCCGATCGAGTTCATCGGCTGCTCGTCGGTAACCGACACCAATCTGATGTCGGGCAAGAACGCCTGGGGCGAGGCGGACGCCAACTTCAACAAGTTCGCGCCGCACCTCAAGGACATCGAGGTGCCGTCGGAGACACTGCAGACGCTGCTCGACCGCAACGGCATTGCCTATATCGACGCCTTCCTCGTCGATTGCGAGGGCGCCGACTGGATGGTGTTCGACCAATTGGACCTCAAGCGCTACCGTCCCGGCATGATCAAGATCGAAGTCGGCGCGCTGCCGGCGGCCGAGATCGGCCAGGTGGTGGTCAAACTGAAGACCGCTGGCTACCAGGTCGGCTTCCAGGCCGAGGACGTCTGGGCTTTCGCCTGAGTTTCGCCGACCCCCCGTCCACAAGGGCAAGTCTCTCCCGCCGCCGCGCCGGCAGAACACGGCTTGACAAAGCGGCGCCGGCCCCTCCAACCTGAGGCATTCACCAGGGGAGTCCCGGCAAGGGGCTGAGATACTGCTGGCTTTCGCGGCGCAGTGACCCGTTGAACCTGATCCAGTTCATGCTGGCGTAGGGACGGTGCAAGCGCTTTGCGGGAGTCTATGCCCGAGGTCCTGTTTCGGCAGGGCGACCAAAGCGTCTTTTCATCCTTCCGGCACAGAACTGGGTCTCCAATGCATGAGCAAAGGAGCCTCAAGATGAATGCCCTTACCCCCACCGTGTCGACGGGGCCGTTGCCCGCCTCGCGCAAGGTCCACAAGCAAGGCAGCCTCCACCCCCAGATCAAAGTGCCGATGCGCGAGATCTCCGTCCATCCGACGGCCGGCGAGCCGCCCGTTACCGTTTACGATCCATCCGGCGCCTATACCGACCCGGCTGTCGAAACCAACATCGAAAAGGGCCTTGCCCGGCTTCGCCAGGAATGGGTTACAGCACGCGGCGATGTCGAAGCCTATGACGGCCGCCATGTGCGTCCGGAAGACAACGGGTTCGCGACAGGCGAGCGCCTGACGCCGGAATTTCCGATCCGCAATCGTCCGCTGCGGGCGAAAGCCGGCAAGGCGGTGACCCAGCTTGCCTATGCGCGCGCCGGCATCATCACGCCCGAGATGGAGTTCGTCGCGATCCGCGAGAATCTGGGCCGCGAGGCCCTGCGCGGTAAGCTCGAGCGCGACGGAGAAGCCTTCGGCGCGGCAATCCCCGACTTCGTGACGCCAGAATTCGTGCGCGACGAGGTGGCGCGCGGGCGGGCGATCATTCCCGCCAACATCAATCATCCCGAGAGCGAGCCGATGATCATCGGGCGCAATTTCCTGGTCAAGATCAACGCCAATATCGGCAACTCCGCTGTCATCTCGTCGATGGCCGAAGAGGTCGAGAAGATGGTGTGGGCGATCCGCTGGGGCGCCGACACGGTGATGGACCTGTCGACGGGCCGCAACATCCACAACATCCGCGAATGGATCGTGCGCAATGCGCCAGTCCCGATTGGCACGGTGCCGCTTTACCAGGCACTGGAAAAGGTGGGCGGCATCGCCGAGGACCTGACATGGGAGGTGTATCGCGACACGCTGATCGAGCAGGCCGAGCAGGGCGTCGACTATTTCACCATCCACGCCGGCGTGCGGCTGCACTATATCCCGCTGACCGTCGACCGGGTGACCGGGATCGTCTCGCGCGGTGGCTCGATCATGGCCAAATGGTGCCTGCACCATCACCGGGAGAGCTTCCTCTACGAACACTTCGCCGAGATCTGCGACATTTGCCGTGCCTACGACGTGTCCTTCTCGCTCGGCGACGGGCTTCGTCCGGGCTCGATCGCCGACGCCAACGACGCCGCGCAGTTCGCCGAGCTGGAAACGCTAGGCGAGCTGACTCAGATCGCCTGGGCCAAGGACTGCCAGGTGATGATCGAGGGGCCCGGTCATGTGCCGATGCACAAGATCAAGCAGAACATGGACAAGCAGCTCGCCGTCTGCAGCGAGGCGCCGTTCTATACGCTGGGGCCGCTGACGACCGACATCGCGCCGGGCTACGACCACATCACCTCAGGCATAGGTGCTGCCATGATCGGCTGGTTCGGCACGGCCATGCTCTGCTACGTCACGCCGAAGGAACATCTCGGCCTGCCCGACCGCAATGACGTCAAGACCGGCGTGATCACCTATAAGATCGCCGCCCATGCCGCGGATCTCGCCAAGGGCCACCCTGCGGCGAAGGTCAGGGACGATGCCCTTTCCCGCGCGCGGTTCGAGTTCCGCTGGGAAGACCAGTTCAACCTGTCGCTCGACCCCGAAACGGCGCGCTCGTTCCACGACGAGACCTTGCCCAAGGAGGCGCACAAGCTGGCGCATTTCTGCTCGATGTGCGGGCCGAAATTCTGCTCCATGCGCATTTCCCACGACATCCGCGCCGAGGCACAGAAAGAAGGCATGGCGGCGATGGCGGCGAAATACCGTGAGGGCGGCGATCTCTACGTGCCGGCGGACGAGACCGGCGCACCGCTCATACCACAGGGGCGTGAGCCGTCATGAAGGTGCTGGTCAATGGGGCCGGCGTCGCCGGCCTCACCGCCGCCTTCGAACTCGCCACGCGCGGCGCGACGGTGACGGTTGCGGAGACAAGGCACGGCCTTGGCGGCAATGCGTCGTGGTTCGCCGGCGGCATGCTGGCGCCCTGGTGCGAGCGTGAAAGCGCCGAGCAGCCGGTGCTGGATCTCGGACGCGACGCCGCTGACTGGTGGGATGCGGCGACGCCCGGCCAGGTGACGCGGGCCGGAACGCTGGTCGTGGCCGCGCCGCGCGATGCGGGCGAGCTCGACCGCTTCGCCAGCCGCACGACGGGTCACCGGCGTGTCGATGAAGACCAAGTCGCGCGCCTCGAGCCCGACCTCGCCGGCAGCTTCCGTCGTGGACTGCTCTTCCCCGACGAGGCCCACCTCGACCCGCGCGAGGCGATGGCGAAACTTCATGACCGGCTCGCGGCCATGGGCGTCGCATTCCGCTTCGGCGCCGATATCAGGCAGGTTTCCGGTTTCGATCGCCGGATCGACTGCACGGGAATGGCCGCTGTCGACGACAGGCTGCGCGGCGTGCGCGGCGAGATGCTGATCCTGCGTGCGCCCGACGTCTCGCTGTCGCGGCCGGTCCGGCTGCTTCATCCGCGCTTTCCGCTCTACATCGTGCCGCGCGCCGACCACCGTTTCATGATCGGCGCGACGATGATCGAAAGCCAGTCCGGGGGATCGATCACAGCCCGTTCGATCATGGAGTTGCTAAGCTCTGCCTGCGCGCTCCATCCGGCCTTTGGCGAGGCTGAGGTCCTTGAGACCGGCGTCGGCGTTCGCCCGGCCTTTCCAGACAACCTGCCGCGCGTCGAAACGAGCGGCGACACCGTCAGGATCAACGGCCTCTATCGTCATGGCTTTCTTCTGGCGCCCGCCGTGGCACGGCAAGCAGCCGAAATTGTCTTCAGGCAGCACGAACCTGTGGAGTCTACACATGAAACTGATCGTCAACGGCGAAGCGCTCGAGATCACGGCGACAACCCTGGCGGCGCTGCTTGCGGCGCTCGACTATGAGGGCGATTGGCTGGCAACGGCCGTCAACAGCGACCTCGTGCACAAAGCCCATCGGGCGGAATTCCATTTGAGCGACGGTGACCGGATCGAAATCCTCTCGCCCATGCAGGGAGGCTAGCGATGCTGGAGCTTTTCGGGACGACGCTTCCCTCTCGCCTGCTTCTCGGAACGGCGCAATATCCGTCGCCAGCCATCCTTGCCGATGCGGTTAAGGCCTCGGGCACATCGGTGCTGACCGTCTCCTTGCGGCGGGAGATGGCGGGCGGCAAGGCCGGCGAGAAATTCTGGGCGCTGATCAGCACGCTTGGCACGAAAATCCTGCCCAACACCGCCGGCTGCCATTCCGTCAAGGAAGCGGTCACGACCGCGAAGATGGCACGCGAACTGTTCGGCACGAACTGGATCAAGCTGGAAGTGATCGGCAACCACGACACGCTGCAGCCGGATGTGTTCGGCCTGGTCGAGGCGGCGCGCATCCTCAGCGAGGACGGCTTTTCGGTATTCCCCTACACCACCGACGACCTCGTCGTCGCCGAACGGCTGCTTGAGGCGGGCTGCAAGGTCCTGATGCCGTGGTGCGCGCCCATCGGTTCGGCGCTGGGGCCGGTCAACATCCCGGCGCTGCGATCGATGCGCGCACATTTCCCTGGCATCCCGCTGATCGTCGACGCGGGATTGGGCCGGCCATCACATGCCGCGACCGTGATGGAACTCGGCTTCGATGCGGTGCTCCTGAATACGGCGGTCGCCAAGGCTGCCGACCCGGTCGGCATGGCGCGGGCATTCGGCAAGGCGGTGGAAGCCGGCCATGAGGCGTTCCGCTCGGGAATGCTCGAACCGCGCGAGGTCGCGATGCCGTCGACGCCGACATTCGGCAGGGCGGTTTTCGTATGAAGCTCGATCCCTTCTACCTGATCGTCGACAGCGCCGACTGCATCGAACGGTTGGCGCCCCTCGGCGTCAGGCTGGTTCAGTTGCGCATCAAGGCTATGGACGAGGCCGGACTGCGCGCCGAAATCCGCAAGGCGAAAGCCTTGTGCGCCGAGCACCAATGCCAGCTTATCGTCAACGACCACTGGCGACTGGCGATCGAGGAAGGCTGCGACTTCATCCATCTTGGCCAGGAGGATCTGCAGACCGCAGACCTCTCGGCGATACGCGCAGCCGGTATGAGGCTCGGGCTCAGCACGCATGATCATGCCGAACTGGAAACGGCCATCGCCGCCAAGCCCCACTACATCGCGCTCGGCCCCGTCTATCCCACCATCCTGAAGAAGATGAAATGGGCGCCGCAAGGGCTGGAGCGGATCGGCGAGTGGAAGCGCCGGGTCGCGCCCATCCCCTTGGTCGCCATCGGCGGCCTCAACCCTGACCGGCTCGACGGCGTTCTCGACGCGGGCGCCGACAGCGCCGCGGTTGTGACCGATATCACGTTGAATGCCGATCCCGAGGCGCGCACGCGGGAATGGATCGCAAGGACGGAGCGATGGCGCTGAGGCAAGAACCGCACGTCCTTGTCGTTGCCGGATCCGACTCCAGCGGGGGTGCCGGACTTGCACGCGATATCGAGACGATCTCTTCGCTTGGCGTGCGCACCTGCCTGGCCGTCACCGCGCTGACAGTTCAGACGCACGAAAGCGTGGCGCAAATACACCGCTCATCGCCACGCCTGGTGGCCGACCAGATGCGCGCCGCGCTGCAGGCCAACGAGGTGGTCGCCATCAAGATCGGCATGCTGGCGACTGCCGAGACCGTCGTTGCCGTTGCGGCCGTGCTGCGCGAAAATCCGCGGGTGCCGGCAATACTCGATCCGGTGTTGGCCTCCACCTCAGGCCGGGCGCTGCTGGAAGCTGACGCGGTCGCGGCCATGAAGCATGACCTGATGCCGCTTTGCCGCTTGGTCACGCCCAATCTCATCGAGCTGGCGCTTCTTGTCGCGGCGGAATGCGCTACCGACGAGGATGGCGCGATCAGGCAGGGTCAGGAATTGCTCGGCGCAGGTGCACAGGCCCTGCTGATCAAGGGCGGTCATGCATCGGGACCGCGATCGACCGACATTCTGTTGCGCTCGAACCAAGACCCACTCCGCTTCGACACACCGCGCCTTACAGTATCGATGCGTGGGACGGGATGCATGCTGGCCAGCGCGATCGCCGCGCATCTGGCGAAGGCGAAGCCGCTTGAAGACAGCGTGCGCGAAGGTAAGCAGCTTGTCTTCCAGAAACTCATGGAGCGGTCCGACTGACTCCGGCGCATGGCAAAAATCCTCGCCTGTGGTGTCCGAAGGAAGCATGTTCAGCCGTTAGGGTCGCTCGGTCTTTTCGTAATGTCGCAAACAGGCTTCAATCGCGACACCGCTCCGCCCTATAGTCCGCCCGCTTTACCACTTTGGAGTCACGGGCAATGGCAGGGTTTCCGGAAAAGGCGAAGGTCGTCATCGTCGGGCTGGGCGGGATCGTGGGCGCTTCCATCGCCCATCACCTGATCGAGCGCGGATGGGACGACATTGTCGGCATCGACAAGTCCGGCATCCCGACCGATATCGGCTCGACGGCGCACGCGTCCGACTTCTGCTACACGACCAGCCATGACTTCCTGTCCTGCTGGACAACGCTCTATTCGATCGATTTTTACGAGAAGATGGGCCATTACGCGCGCATTGGCGGCCTCGAAGTCGCGCGCGTCGGCGACGACAGCCGCATGGCGGAGATCAAGCGCAAGATCGCTTCCGCCAAATCCTTCGGCACCCGGGCGCGGCTGATCGAGCCGGCCGAGATCAAGGAAAAGTTTCCGCTGATCGAAGAGAGCATGGTGCAGGGCGGCTTGTGGGATCCGGATGCCGGCCTGGTCATTCCGCGCTCGCAGACGGTCGCCGGCAAGCTCGTCGACCAGGGTGTGGCCTCCGGCAAGCTCCAGTCTTTCGCCAACACCTCGGCCAAGTCGCTGATCGTCGAGAACGGGCGCATCAAGGGCGTGGTGACCGAGCGCGGAACGATCATGGCCGACTATGTGGTCGTCTGCACCGGCATCTGGGGCCGTTTGACCGCGGCGCTGGTCGGCGAGGACCTGCCGGTGATGCCGATCGACCATCCGCTGACCTTCTTCGGCCCCTACAACGAGTTCGCCGGCACCGGCAAGGAGATCGGCTGGCCACTGCTGCGCGACCAGGGCAATTCGGCCTATATGCGTGACACCGGCGACCCGAAGACCGCCGAGGGCGGACAGATCGAGTGGGGCTATTACGAAGAGAACAATCCGCGTCTCTGCCACCCGCGCGACCTGCTCGAAAAGGACCAGGCGCGGCTGTCGCCGTCGCAGCGCGATCTCGACATGGAGCAGATCCTGGCGCCGCTGGAACGCGCCATGGAGCTGACGCCGATCTTGGGCGAGCTCGGCTACAATGAGAGCCATTCCTTCAACGGCCTGCTGCAGGTGACCACCGACGGCGGCCCGTCGATGGGCGAGAGCCAGAAGGTGAGGGGCCTCTGGTACGCCGTCGCCATCTGGGTCAAGGACGGCCCCGGCATGGGCAAGCTGATCGCCGACTGGATGACCGACGGCCGCACCTCGATCGACCATCACGCCATCGACTATGCGCGCTTCTACCCGCACCAGACGAAGGAAGAGTTCATCTGGGAGCGCTGCACCGAGACGGCGATGAAGGTCTACAATCCGGCTGTGCATCCGCGCGAGCCGTTCTCGAAGGGCCGCAACATACGCCGCTCGCCGTTCTGGGAGCGCGAGAAGGAACTCGGCGGCTATTTCATGGAACTCGGCGGCTGGGAGCGCGCCCACGGTTATGCCGCCAACGAGCATCTGCTGGAGAAATACGGCAACCGCGTGCCGGTGCGCCAGGACGAATGGGACAACCGCCATTTCTGGCGCGTCTCCAATGCCGAGCATCTGGCGATGAGCGAGGATTGCGGTATCGTCAACCTGTCGCATTTCTCGATGTATGACGTCGAAGGGCCCGACCATGTCGCGCTGCTCGAATGGCTGTGCGCGGCCAAGATCGGCGGCGACAACAACATCGGCAAGGGCATCTACACCCACTTCCTCGACGAGGAAGGCATGGTGCGCGCCGACTTCACCGTCATCCGCATGGCCGACCGCTGCCGTGTGATCGACGGCGCCGACGCCGGTCCGCGCGACTTCCGCTACATGCAGCGCACCGCGCAGGACAAAGGCTTCGACGTCACCGTCACCGACGTGACCGAAAAATACGTCACCATCGGCATCTGGGGCCCGAACGCGCGCACCACTCTGCAGAAGGTGGTCGAGGATCCGAACGGGCTGACGCCGGAGAATTTCCCCTTCGCCGCGATCAAGCCGATCCGGATCGGCGGCAAGGATGTGACGGCGTTCCGCATCTCCTATGTCGGCGAGCAGGGCTGGGAATTGCACATGCGCTACGAGGATGGCCTGGCCGTCTGGGACGCGCTGCGCTCGACCGGCGTCATGCCGTTCGGCGTCGAGACCTATGCCAACACGCGCCGCATGGAAAAGAGCCTGCGGCTGCAGAACGCCGACCTGCTGACCGAGTACAATCTGCTCGAGGCCGACCTTGCACGTCCGAAGGTCAAGGAGAACGATTTCTGCGGCAAGGCCAAGCATGTGGAGTATCGCGCCCGCGAGCATCAGCCGGCGATGCTGTGCACGCTGGTGATGACCGACAACATCGATGCGAACGGCGTCGCGCGCTATCCGGTCGGCACCATGCCGGTGCTGGACCCCGCGACCGGCGAGACGCTGGTCGACGAACTCGGCCGCCGCTCCTTCACCACCTCGGTCGCCTACGGCCCGACCATCGGCAAGAACATCGCGCTTGCCTATCTGCCCTGGGCCTACGCCCAGGAAGGGCGCAAGCTGCAGGTCGAGTATTTCGGCGAGACCTATCCGGTCGAGGTTGCCGGCGTCGGCTACAAGCCGCTCTACGATCCGGAGAGTCTGAAGCCGCGAAGCTGAGTTCTTTCTAGCGCACGAGAAGCCCGGCTCCCGCCGGGCTTTTCGCTTTGTCCGGCCGCGATTCTCGCTTACCGTCGCGGCATGTCTGCTTTTGCCAGTGCAAGACATCTCCTTCCGTTCGGCGCCGCGCTGGCGTCGGCGCTTTGCGCGACGCCCGCATCCTCCGCGGAACCCGTCGACATCGAGCTGGTGCTTGCCGTCGACGTCTCGCTGTCGATGTCGCCTGAAGAGCTCGAGATCCAGCGCCATGGCTACGCGGCGGCGCTGACGCACGATCTGGTGCTGCGAGCCATTGCCGACGGCGCCTATGGCAAGATCGCCGTCACCTACGTCGAATGGGCGGGCAGCAACTGGCAGCGGGTCATCGTGCCGTGGACGGCGATCGCCAACCGGGCCGATGCCGAGCGCGTGGTCGAGCAGCTCAACGCCCACCCGCCGGACAGCGCCAGGCGCACCTCGATTTCCGGCGCGCTGGAATTCGGCAGCGATCTTTTCGCCGAAAGCGGCTTTCAGGGCGTCAAGCGCGTCATCGACATTTCCGGCGACGGGCCCAACAACCAGGGCGCGCCCGTCAACCTCGCGCGCGATATCGTGGTGAGCCAGGGCATCACCATCAACGGGCTGCCGTTGATGACGCGCGGCGGCTTCACCGGCGCCTACGACGTCAATGATCTCGACCGCTACTACAGCGACTGCGTCATCGGTGGTCCCGGCGCCTTCATGATCCCGGTCAACGACTGGACGCAGTTTCCGGAAGCGATCCGCCGCAAGCTGGTGCTGGAGCTTGCAGGTCCCGGTTCGCCGCAATGGGCGGCCGATGAGGCAGCCCATCCGCCGATGGTGCTCGCCCAGGACAAGCCGATCGTGGATTGTCAGGTCGGCGAGAAAATGTGGCGCGACCGCAGCTGGATGTTCGACAGCCGCTAGTTGTCATGCCCCGGCTTGCCTGTCCGGTGCCGGCCATGCAAAGTCGTCGCGCCGTGCCGATCATACGGCTTCCATGCGCAAACGAGGAGACGTCCCATGAAATCTGTCGCAATCCTGATGGCGGCCGCATCGGTGTTTTGCGCCGGCAGCGCCAGTGCTCAGTATTACGGCGATGCGGGCTGCGTCATGTTCGAGCACTCGAATTTTCGCGGCCGCGCGCTGGAATTGGGGGCGGACGATTCGGTGAGCTTTCGTGGCGGCCAGTTCTGGAACGATCGCGTCTCCTCGGTGATCGTGAGCCGCGGCTGCACCCTCGTCGCCTATTCGGATACGAGGATGCGAGGCCGGTCGATCGAGCTCAATCGCAGGGTCCGCGATTTCAGCAATACCGGCTGGAACGATCGCATCTCATCAGCCGAATGCTATTGCGGCGAGCGGTATTGAGCCGGCCGTGATCTGAGCCAAGACTGCCCGACGTCAAGCGGAGATTCAAGACTCCGACCGGGCCTTTGCACCCGGCGCTGGGACTGCCGCCTGCATGCGCTCGTTCTGGTCGGTCTGCTGTTCCGCGGGCGTCGCTGCCGCAAGCGCTCGCGGTCCGCCGAGCTGGGCAATGCCCTGGACCAGGCAGGTGGCGGCGGTGGCGACGATCAGCCACCGGCTCCAGCGCGTGAAATGCGCGTCGCTGATGGCATCGAGGGCGCGCCGCGAAAGCTGCGTCCCGATTGCCGCCAGCGCGATAGCCAGCGCCACCGCCGTCGGCGCCAGGACGTCGGTGCCGGTGACCAGCAACTGTCCGAAATAGACGACCTTGAGGAAGTGCCCAAGCGCCTGGATGGCGGCCTTGGTCGCCACGGTCTGCCGGCGGTCTAGTCCGGTGCGTATGAAGAAGACGTCGAGGATCGGCCCCGAGACCCCGGCGGTGAGCTGCAGCGTCGTGCAGAGGAAGCCGCAGCAGACGCCGTGGCCGCCGCGGCGGATGTCGGGCGCGATGGCGCGCGGCACGGACAGCCCGGGAAAGGAGAGCAGCGCCAGCGTGATCAGCGCGACCGGCTTGCTCGGCACCAGCTCGATCGCCGCCAGCAACAGGGCGGCGGCGAGTGCGCCTACGGCATAGAAGGCAGCGATGCGCCACCGGATCGCGCTCCACCAGAGCCAGGCCCGCCAGCTGTTGGCGGTGAGCTGGGTGAGGCCGTGCAGCACCATCGCCACCGTCAACGGCATGATCGCCATCAGCACCACGATCAGGATCATGCCGCCGGCCATGCCGAAGATGCCGGAAATAAACGACGTGGCGAGCACGGCGGCGGCAAGCTCGGCGGCAAAAAGCAAGGTGATCATGGCGACCTCGCGGGTTCTCGAACGGTTGGTCGAACGTCGCGCCTCCTAGCGGCCCTCGCGCACGGCGAACGCGATCTCGCCGCGCGCCAGACCGATATCGGTCAGCAGGTGATCGTCGAGTTGCCGCAGCGCGCGCATTGCCTTGCGCGCTCGCATCTCCTTACGGATTGCACCGAAGCCATGCCGCATCGAGTGCGCGAGCCGGTGCTGCGGATGGTGATTGGTGGTGGCCTGAACGATCGAGGTCATCTCTGTCTCCTTTGCTGTCGGCGCCGCCGTTCGGGCGAGCGCGGGGGTTGCGCGTGCGCTAGCACGACGCTGATTGACCGCTGTCCGGCCGGTTCATCCGGGTTTTTCGGCTGCACCTGTCCTCGAGCTGGCTCGACCTCGGTGCAATGTTTGCCTTGCGACCTAGGAAATCGCATGCTAATTGCCTCGGTGCAATCGAAACATTGCTCTCGGTGCAATTATGTCGGCAAACGAATACCTGAAGCTCGCGGATGACGTCGCCCTGGAGATCGCAGAGGGCCGCCTGAGGCCCGGCGAGCGGCTGCCGCCGCAGCGCAGCTTCGCCTACCAGCGCGGCATCGCGGCATCGACCGCGACCCGCGTCTATGCCGAGCTATTGAGGCGCGGCCTGGTCGTCGGTGAGGTCGGTCGCGGCACCTATGTGTCGGGGCAATCGCGCCGGGGTGCCGCGGCGACCACGGATCCCGGCGATCCGCGCATCGACCTGGAGTTCAATTTCCCAATTCTACCGGGGCAGGCGCAACTGATGTCGCAGAGCCTTGCCGGACTTGGCGATACGGACGCAATGCAGATTGCACTGAGGCCGGCGACCAGCGGCGGCACGCCGGCGGCGCGAGAGCTAAGCGCCCGTTTCCTCGCCCGCGGCGGCTGGTCGCCCCGGCCCGATGGGCTCGCCTTCACTGGCGGCGGCCGTCAAGCGATCGCCACCGCGATCGCCACCCTGGTTCCGACCGGTGCGCGCTGCGGCGTCGAGGCGGTGACCTATCCGCTGGTCAAGGGCATCGCGGCGCGGCTCGGCGTCAATCTGGTGCCGCTCGCCATGGATGAGAACGGGGTGCGCCCGGACGCCGTCGAGAAGGCGCATCGCGAGGCGCGGCTGTCCGCGCTGTACGTGCAGCCCGTGCTGCACAACCCGCTCGGCATCACCATGCCCGCCGCTCGCCGCGAAGACCTGGCCCGGCTCGCGGAAAGCCTCGACCTGGTGATGATCGAGGACGCGGTCTACGGCTTCCTCGCCGACGAGGCGCCGCTGGCGGCGCTGGCGCCTGACCATTGCGTGGTGCTGGACAGCCTGTCGAAGCGCGTCGCGCCGGGGCTGACGCTGGGCTTCGTCAGTGCGCCGCCGCGGCTCAGGGAAAGCGTCATGGCTTGCATCCGTTCCGGCGGCTGGGGGGCAGGGGGCTTCGCCTTCAACGCCGCGCAGCGGCTGATCGCCGACGGCGTTGTCGGCGAACTCGTCGCAGCCAAGCGCGAGGATGCCAGCCGTCGCCAGCGTCTCGCCGCCGACTGCCTTTCAGGGTTCGAGGTGCAGGCTGACCCGCGTTCCTACCATTTGTGGCTCACTTTGCCGGAACACTGGCGCTCGCAGGCTTTCGTCGCCGTCGCCGCGAGGCGCGGCATCGCGATCACGCCGTCGAGCGCCTTCGCCGTCGGCCCCGGACACGCGCCGAATGCCGTTCGGCTGGCGCTTGCGGCGCCGCCGATCGAGCGGCTCGAGGAGGCCTTGCGCACCTTGGCAGGCATGCTGCACGCGAGCGAGCAGGACTTCGCCTTCGTGGAATGACCGCTCCGCCTCAGGCCGCCAGCAGCTGCTTGCGGTCGACGCGTTCCTGCTGCGGCGAGCGGGCATAGAGCTCGCGGTAGCATTTGGAGAAATGCGAGGCGGAGACGAAGCCGCAGGCCACCGCCACCTCGACCACCGGCATCGACGACTGGATCAAGAGATGGCGGGCGCGGTCGAGCCGGATCTCCAGGTAGTAGCGGGCGGGCGAACGGCCCATCTCGGTGCGGAACAGGCGCTCGATCTGTCGGCGCGAGAGATCGACATGGTCGGCGATCTCGATCAGCGACAGCGGCTCGGAGAGGTTCGCTTCCATCAGTTCGATGATGGTCAGAACCTTGGAATTCTGCACGCCAAGACGGGCGCGCAGCGGCAGGCGCTGGCGGTCGGTCGGGCTGCGCACACGGTCGGTCAGCACCTGCTCGCAGACGCGGTTGACGAGGCTCTCGTCGAAATCGTCGCCGATCAGCTTCAGCATCATGTCGAGCGCGGCGGTGCCGCCGGCGCAGGTGTAGATGTTCTGGTCGATCTCGAACAGGTCGGCAAAGACGTTGGCCTTGGGGAAGGCTTCGGAAAAGCCGGGCAGATTCTCCCAATGGATGGCGCAGCGCTTGTTGGACAACAGGCCGGCGGCGGCAAGGATATGCGCGCCGGTGCACAGCCCGCCGACGGCGACGCCACGATTGTATTCCTCGCGCAGCCAGGCGAAGGCCGACTTGTTCTGGTAGCGCTCCACATTGACGCCGCTGCAGACGATGGCCATGTTCGGCCGGTCCGGTCCGGCCATCTTCCTGCGCTCCTCCTCAAGCGAGGTGTTGACGGCGCATTCGACGCCGTTCGAGGCGCGCACCGGCTTGCCGTCGATACTCGCCAGGCGCCAGCTATAGGCCTCGTAGCCAAGCATGCGGTTGGCCGAGCGCAACGGATCGAGCGCCGTCGCGAAGGCGATCATGGTGAAGTCGGGGACGAGGAAAAATACAAACGATCTCTTGATCGGGTGCTTTACGGCATTCACGGGAAACCTCACGCGGCCATGACGCGAACAGGATGTCGCGAATAGCATAGCGACATCAGGAAAAACCATTCCTGTCAATCGCCTAGAGAGGTTTGGGACAATTAAATTTGCGACATGGGTCGCAAATGGGCAATCGCCTGGGGAATAGGCCCCGATGTGCTACCGGAGCGGGCAGAACGGCCCCTGGGCAAAAGAAACGCCGCTTCGGTCTTGCCGAAGCGGCGGGGAGGTCAACTTCACAGCGTCGGCTGGGAGGCGCCGCGCCTAAAGTCTCAATATCAGGCGACGAAACCGAGGCGTGCGGCGGCCAGGGCGCCGGTCTGGCCGGGCATGGTCTTGGAAAGGCGCTGGCGCTCGAGCGCGGTCGTCAGGTTCATTTCGCGGCGGTGGAACAGGCGGGCAAGAAGCTTCATAATCATCTCCATTCGGTTGCTCAGACGGGTCGCCTTCGCGTGATGGAGTGGGGCAGCTCGTTTGCTGGCGTTGATATAGGCTTGTGCGAACGAAAACGAAATCGCAAAAGCGAAGCGCTTGTTATGAAAAGCGACACCAATTGCGACATTTTTGGGCAATGTGCCCAGGATTTACGATTGTTTACAACGCGTTAAATCGAAAAAGCAGCGTTATGCGATTGGTTCATATGCGTCATGCAGCCGTAGCATGGCTCGGAAAAATCATTTGAATGCAAACAAAACAGGCGGTTGGACAAAATAGAGAGGCCTGCCGGGCTGGGTCCGCCGGGCAGGCCTTCAGGTTTTGATACACACGATTTACTTTGCTCCAGCCCAGGATCCCACACCGTGGCGAGCACCGGTCCTGGCATCGGCGGCTTCCGGCCAGCCGATATCCTTCTGCAGTTCGATCGGCAGCGCATGGATGGCGCGTTCGGTCTGGTAACGGGCGCGGGCCGCGGTGAATTCGGTCGCAAGCCGGCCGATGGAGGAAAGGATGGACATTTCATTCTCCTTTGCGTTGGGCCGGGAGTTGCCCGGCGGCAGTCTGTTTCAGCTTCATTTCTGTCGAATGCAGGTCCGTGCCGGGGTCGTTTGATGGCTGCTTGTGGCAACAGCCTGCTTCGATGGAGTTGACTATCCTACCAAACTGATGTTCAATCAAACGAAATGGAATGATCGTTCGCATCAGAAAAATTGAAGGCTGACCCCGATGAACGCCCCACTCAATCATCCGCTGCCGCTGCTCGATCTCGATGTCCTGCGCACCTTCGTGGCAATTGCCGAAACCGGCAGCTTCACCACGGCCGCCACCGCCGTCTTCCGTACGCCGTCGGCCGTCTCCATGCAGATCAAGAAGCTGGAGGACATCCTCGGCCGCTCCGTCTTCGCGCGCGACGCGCGCTCGGTGACGCTGACGACTGACGGCGAGATGCTGCTCGGCTATGCCCGCCGGCTGTTGTCGATCAACCGCGAGGTGGTGTCGAAGTTCATCATCCCCGACATTGTCGGCGTGGTGCGGCTGGGCTCTCCGGACGACTACGGCGAACGCGTGCTGCCGCATGTCCTGAAGCGCTTCGCACAGTCGCATCCCTCGATCGCCGTCGACGTCACCATCGACCAGAGCATCAATCTGCGCCGGCGCATGGACGACCGGGCGCTCGACATCACTCTGCTCACCAACTCCTACAAGACCAGCGCGCTCGGCGCCGAGGTGCTGTTGACCGAACCGATCGTCTGGGCCGGCGCCAAGGGCGGCTGCGCGCATTTGCGCGAGCCGCTGCCGGTGTCGCTGTGGGAGGAGGGCTGCGTGTGGCGGGCCGGCGCCCTCGAGGCGCTCGGCCGCGAGGGCCGCAACTACCGCGTCGCCTATATGAGCGCGCACACGGCCGGCCAGCGCGCCGCCATTATGGCCGACCTCGCGGTCGCGCCGCTGCCGCGATCGTTCCTCGGCGACGAGATGGTCGCGCTTAGCCCGAAGGACGGCATGCCCGATATCGGCACTTACAACCTGGCCATGGTGGTGACGCCGGACGCCAGTGCGCCGGTGAAGGCGGTCGCGGACCATATCCGCGCTACTTTCGAAGTGTTCAAGGAAACCGGCAAGTTCTGAGCTTGGCTGGCAAGTCCGGCTAAGGGTCAGGTCGCGGCGTGACCCTCAAGCGACCAGCCACGAGCCTTGACCGGCCGCGTTCTGGTTTCCCCAGTCAGGAAGGCAACGATGCTGTTGCGCGCGCGCCGCGTCTCCGGCATCTCGATCAGCGGCCAGACGTGGAACATGCCTTCCTCGTAGACGACCTCCACCTCGACGCCGGCGGCCCGCGCCTTCTCGGCGAAGATCAGGTTGTCGGGGGTGAGCAGGTCGTGCGAGCCGGTCAATAGCAGCGTCTTCGGCAATACCGAAAGGTCGCCGTAGAGCGGGCTGATGTGCCAGTCCGCGCGATCGATGCCGGCACTGTAGAGCCGGATCGCCTCCAGCCCGCCGGCGATGCCAAGCCACGGATCGTTGCGCTCGGCCTCGAACACTTCGGGGTTGGAGAGCGACATGTCGAGTCCGGGCGAAATCAGGACGTGGTGCGAGGGGAGCGGCAAGGCGTCCTCGGCCGCCATCATGGTCAGCACCACGGCCATGTTGCCGCCGGCGGAATCGCCCATGAAGACGATGTCCGCGGCTTCCGTATCCTCGAGCATCTGCCGGTAGACCTTGCCGACCATGCCGAACATGGCGTGGAAGTCGTGCTCGGGCGCGATCGGGTAGATCGGCACGGTGATGCCGAAGCCCAGCCGCTCGGCCATCTCGGCGATCAGGCCCCAATGGTAGGAGGTGATCTGGAAGACAAAGGCGCCGCCATGCAGATAGAGCATGCGCTTGCGCTCGCCGGTCCTTGGCGCGATCTCATAAACGGGAAAGCCGTTCACCATGCGCTCGGCGATATCGAAGCGGGTGCGCAGCGAGGCTGGCGGATGGTGATCCTCGGTCTTGCGCGCATAGGCGATCCAGCGCTGCAGGTTTTCCGGACTGGAAAAGGCCTGCTTGCGGCTATGCCTGAGGACAAAAGAAACGACGTGACTTTTGAAGCTGGGCATGCGGATACACGAACTTCGGCGGAGCCGACTAAGAGAATTCCCCTCTAATCCGAAGATCGTGTCTTGGGCGGAAATGTCAAGATTTGCGCCGGGTGCAACACGCTTGTGTGATCCTGCCGTGCCGCTGCGTCCAGTCTAGCGGCGCGGCAGCAAGGCGACGCGCAGTTTGTTGTCGCCGGCAGCCGGAGCCGCATCACGGCCCCGGCGCTTGGCCAGCAGCTTGCATTTGTCGGCGAACGTCATCAGCGCGCCGAGCCCAGGAGCAATTGGGAAAGCACGGCCTGCGGATCATTCGGCGGCGACGCCGGCCAGCCGATATCCTTCTGGATGTCGACGGGCAGACTGTTCAGGGCCCGGATCGACTTGTTCCTGCTGTGCGCAAGCTTGATGGCCACCCCATAGCGGCCGAGGCTTTCGAACATCGACATGGTGTTTCCTCCGGAAGCGGCGGCGGGAAGACATTTCCGGCCGGCCGTTCGACGGGTGCCTAAATGCGCCCGGCGTGTTTCCAGCGGATTTCACGAAAACAGCGTTTCGGTTTCCGGATAGGGCGATCCGGAAACATTTGCATGCAAATGAAAATGGGAGACTTTGGGAGGCGGCGAGAGGCTGCTATTCCCGGCCGCGCCTTGCCGCATGGCCCTCGCGCGAGCGCCGGCGCGGCGTGGCGTCGCCGGCAACACCGTCCTCGCTGACCGTCTTGCGCGGCGGCAATTTCACCGCAGCCGAAAGCTTGGGGAACGGATCGACCTTGTTCGGCAGCGCCATGGCGTAGACGAAGTGCTCCTGGAATTTCGGCTCAAGCGCGGTCTCGATCTTCTCGATGCGGCTTACCGTCTCCTCGATCTCGCGGCGGTAGCCGCGATTGAGCAGAGCCATGCGGGCACCGGCGCCGGCGGCGTTGCCGACTGCCGAGACCTTGTCGAGATCGCAGTCCGGGATCAGGCCCAGCACCATGGCGTATTTCGGATCGATGAAGGAGCCGAAGGCGCCGGCGAAATGGATGCGGTCGACATGCTCGGTGTTCTGCTTTTCCATCAGTAGCTTGGTGCCGGCGTAAAGGGCTGCCTTGGCGAGCTGAATGGCGCGCACGTCGTTCTGGGTGATGGTGATCCTGGGTTCGCCGTCCTTCAGCACATAGGAGAAAGTGCGGCCATTGGCGACGACGCGCGGCGAACGCGCGGCGAGCGAGCCGTCGACCACGCCGTCCTCGGAGATGATGCCGGCAAGGTACATCTCCGCCACTATCTCGATGATGCCGGAGCCGCAGATGCCGGTGACGCCGGTCGCCTGCACGCTTTCGAGGAAGCCCGGCTCGTCGGACCAAAGCTCCGAGCCGATGACGCGGTATTTCGGCTCCAGCGTCTCGGGATCGATGCGCACGCGCTCGATCGCGCCGGGCGCCGCCCGTTGGCCGCCAGAAATCTCCGCGCCTTCGAAAGCGGGGCCGGTCGGCGAGGAGGCCGCCACCACCCGCGTCGAGTTGCCGAGCACGATCTCGGCATTGGTGCCGACGTCGACGATCAGCATCATCTCGTCCTGGCGGTGCGGGCCTTCCGACAGTGTGACGGCCGCAGCGTCGGCGCCGACATGGCCGGCAATGCAGGGCAGCATGTAAAGGCGCGCGCCCTGGTTCAGCTTCAGGCCGATGTCGGAGGCCTTGATGCGCACGGCGCCCGATACGGCGAGCGCGAAGGGAGCGCCGCCAAGCTCCGTCGGATCGATGCCAAGGAAGAGATGGTGCATGATCGGATTACCGACGAAGACGGAATCCAGGATGTCGTTGCGATGGACATTGCCTTCGGCGCAGACCTTGTCGACGAGGCCGGAGACCGCCTCGCGCACGGCGACCGTCATGCCCTCGCGGCCGTCCGGGTTCATCATCACATAGGAGACGCGGCTCATCAGATCCTCGCCGAAGCGGATCTGCGGATTGGACGTGCCCGACGAGGCGGCGACGCGGCCCGACAGCAGCGACACCAGATGCATGGCGATGGTGGTCGAACCGATGTCGCAGGCCAGCCCGTAGGCCTCGTTCTTAAGGCCCGGCCAAAGCGCTATGACGCGCGCGATGTCGCTGTCGGCATCCTTGTGGATGGCGGCGGTGGCCGCCCAGTTGCCTTTGCGCAGGATGCCCTGCACCTGCGGCAGCAGATAGAAGTCGAACTCGAGGCTCTTGAAGCCCCAGTCCTTCATCAGCGCGATCTTCAGCCGATCGAGATCGCCGAGCGGCTTGTGCATGTCGGGCTCTTCGATCTCGACATAGCACATGCGGATCGCGGTATCGCGGGCGATGACCCTGGTGTCGGCGTCCTTGCGGATGGTCTGGGCGTTGATGACCGTATCCTGCGGCACGTCGATGACGAGGTCGCCGAGGATCTGCGCCGAGCAGGACAGGCGCCGCCGCTCGGGCAGACCGCGCACGCGTTCGTAGCGCTCTTCCTTGGCGCCCTTGGCCGAGATGTGGTCATTGGAGGAGGTGATCTTGTGCTTGGCGAAATTGCCTTCCTGCACCTCGATCTGGCAGCGTCCGCAGGTGGCGCGCCCGCCGCACACGCTCTCGACATAGACACCGAGCTGGCGCGCGGCATCGAGCACCGGCGTGCCGACCGGGAACCGGCCGCGCTTGCCGGACGGCATGAACAGCACGAGCGGGTCGGTGATGTTGGTGTGCGAGTTCATGCCTGCATCGGTCTCGGTGATGATTGTCGATGCCGTTTAACGGATCGTTTCACTGTTGGGTGGAGTGTTTGATGGTCCAGAGGCCAATCATGTCCGATCTCCTGCTGTCCGCCATATTCACCGCTTTCACGATGGTGCGGGTGCTGAAGGGCCGCTGGCTGCGCAATCCGCAATATCTGGCGTCCGGCATTGTCGGCGCGATCGTCGCGGCATTGCTGCTGCACGCCTTCTGGCCTGCCGCCGACGATGATTTCATCGTTGGCGGCGTGACCGGCATTTTCGGGTCGTGGGCGGGGATGGCCGTGTTCGACGCGATCCTGGGCCTGGCCTGAGCGCAAAGCAGACTGAACCGACCACACCAAAGGTGCGATCGGTTCAGCGAGGTTTGCGGAAAGGCTCACGATTGCGCGCTTATCCCCTGGCCATCCGGGCTTCACGGCCACCGCGGCGGCGGCCGCCAGCGGCGCCTTCGCCAGGAGCGGTAACCGCCACGGGGGCGGCGACGGCGTGGCCGCCCTCGGCCGGCTTGTAGTCCTTGTAGGTGCGGATCCAGTTGGTGCAGTTCTCGTCGGTGCCGTTGAGCACATTGGCGCCGCGCACCGCTTCCATTTCCTGCGGACGCACCGGGTTCATGATCGCCGAGGTCATGCCGGCGCCGATCACCATCGGGATGAAGGCGGCGTTGATGCCGTGGCGGTGCGGCAGGCCGAACGAAATGTTGGAGAGGCCGCAGGTGGTGTTGACCTTGAGCTCCTCGCGCAGACGACGCAGCAGCGCGAACACCTGGCGGCCGGCATCGCCCAGCGCGCCGATCGGCATCACCAGCGGGTCGACGACGACGTCATGGGCGGGAATGCCGAAATCGGCGCAGCGCTCGACGATCTTCTTGGCGACGGCGAAGCGGACATCCGGGTCCATCGAGATGCCGGTCTCGTCGTTGGAGATGGCGACGACCGGGACATTGTACTTCTTGACCAGCGGCAGGATGGCTTCGAGCTTCTCTTCCTCGCCGGTGACGGAATTGACCAGCGGCCGGCCCTTGGCGACCTTCAGCGCCGCCTCGATGGCGGCGGTGACCGAACTGTCGATCGACAGCGGCAGGTCGACCAGACCCTGGACGATCTCCAGCGTCTGCACCAGCAGCGCCGGCTCGGTGGCGTTAGGGTCGACGGCGGTGACGCCGGCATTGACGTCGAGCATGGTGGCGCCGCACGCGGCCTGCTCCAGCGCATCCTTGATGACGGTCTCGAAGTTGCCGGCCACCATTTCGGCGGCGAGCTTCTTGCGGCCCGTCGGGTTGATGCGCTCGCCGATCACGCAGAAGGGCTGGTCGAAGCCGATGATGATTTCTTTGGTCGCGGACGCGACGATGGTGCGGGTCATGCAATCTCTCCGTCGTGATATAAAGAGTTCTTTATATCGTTATCTGATTTCGTTCAAGCGAATGGTGATCGCCCCGGCTCTCAATGCGCGGTCTTCACCATGTCCACCTGGGTTTCGGTAATCTCGTCATGCAGAATGTGATCGAGCCGGTCGGCGACAAGCTGGTCGTCGCGGCGGATTTCGCGCTTCCAGGGCTGGCGGCCCTTCAGCACGCCCGATTCATCGACGATCTCGGCGACGTACTCCTCCTGGCGATAGGCCATCACATGGACGCCGGCGACGCCTGGGATTTCCTTCACCTCGTTGATGATGTCGATGCAGAGCTGCTTGCCTTCCTTCTTCTGGTCCTGGGCGCCTTCCAGCCGCTTGATGATCGCGTCGGGGATATGGATGCCCGGCACGTTGGAACGGATCCACTTGGCCGTCTTGGCCGAGGCCAGCGGCCCGACGCCGCACAGGACGAAGACCTTTTCGGTGTGGCCGAGGTCACGCGCCTTCTGCATGAAGGTTTTGAACATCGGCACGTCGAAACAGTACTGCGTCTGCACGAACTGGGCGCCGGCGGCGATCTTCTTGCCGAGATGGATGGGGCGGAAGTCGAAGGGCGGGGCGAAGGGATTGACGGCGGCGCCGAGGAAGATCTGGGGCGGCGTCGTCAGCTTGCGGCCCGAAAGGAACTTGCCGTTGTCGCGCATGATGCGGCAGGTCTCGAGCAGCGACATGGAATCGAGGTCGAACACCGGCTTGGCGCCGGGCTGGTCGCCGGCCTGCACACCGTCGCCGGTGAGGCAGAGCATGTTGGCGACGCCCATCGCGGCGCCGCCCAGCACGTCGCCCTGGATGGCGATGCGGTTCTTGTCGCGGCAGGCGATCTGCATGATCGGGGCATAGCCCATGCGGGTGAGCAGCGCGCAGATGCCGACAGAGGACATGTGGCAGTTGGCGCCGGAGGCATCGACGGCGTTGATGGCGTCGACCCAGCCGTCGAAGATCTTGGCGCGGTTGTATACGTCCTCCGGATCGGCGCTGTCCGGCGGGTTGAGCTCGGTGGTCACCGCGAACTCGCCGCGCCTCAGCACGCGCTCCAGACGGCCGCGCGAGGTGTGGCCGGGCAAGGGATCGAGCGGCAGGTGGATGCCGGCCGGGTTCTCGTCGCGCTGGCGGATGGTCATGCGGACGCTCCGGTCTTGGTTGCATTGTCAGCCGGCTGGCGCGCGGCGGCTGCCTGGGCGGTCACGCGCAGCCAGGCGGAGGTTTCACGCAGCGACTGGTCGACCGGCTTCTGCACGTCGAGGATCTTGTCGCCATGCACCATGTTGCGCGAACCTTCCCAGGCCTTGACCCAGACGCAGGGCATGTTGGGCTCGACCTCGCAATTGCCGTTGGCGCGCACGCCGCCGCACGGGCCGTTGCGGAGCTGCTTCGGGCAGTTCATCGGGCAGGACATGCCGGTCGACGACAATACGCACTGGCCGCACATGCGACAGTCGAACATGAAGCCCTTGACGCGCTTCTCGACGAACTTGACCGGAGCCTCGACGCGACCGTAGCCGATGCCTTTCCACAATGGATGCAACAGCAGGAAGATGTCGGCGAAGCGGCTGTAGAACCATTCGAGCAATCGTGAGTGCCGGATAGACCACAATCTCACCGCGAAGGAACGCTGGACGCGCCGCTGCGGCGACACGTCGGCCGGCTTGTAGTCGGATTTCGGCGCTGCCTTCTTGACCAGAGTGGCCTGGGTAACCGCCGGTTGCTGTTCAGACATTTTCTTTTCCGCCCGCCTTGACCAGAGCGACCAGCCGCTCGCGGTCGTATTTCGTGTCGAGCTCGTGGAAGGCCCTTTCGACCTCGGCCTCGAGGTCGTCGCCGACCGGAACCGGGTCGGCCTTGCGCCATTCGGCCAGATAGTCATCGGTGCCGCCAGCGCCGGTGCGCATGGCGCACATGTCGATCGCCTCGGTGAAGCGCAGCGGCAGTTCGCGCTTGGCGTTCTGCCGCCCCTTCCTGACGATGACCTGGGCGGGGATGTCGCGCCAGTAGACGACGATCAGATCGGCCATAAATTTCTCACTCCCGTAGAGCGCCGTGCGTCCTTTTTGGACGCACAAAGGACGCTCTACCACTTTAACTTCGCTGCATCGTGCTTTCCAAAGATCGAGTCCGACTTCGGGCCGATGCAGCAGCTGCGAGCATTGCCGCATGCGCACTGGGGCCGCTTGTTATGGGACGACGCGCGCGCATTCAAAAGCGACGCTATTGGAGGTCGCAAAAAGAAAGGTGAAATAGCGCGGCCGGCCGGCTACCAGATGCGCTTCGTCAAGCCGGTCCAAAGGTAGTACCAGATCGTCGGATGATACCACTGTTTCGAGGGCAGGCCGGGATCGAATGTGGCGAGCTTGCCCGCCAGTGCGTCACCGACCGCTTCGACGCAGATGTCGCGCGAGAATGCCGCCTGCCGCAGCGCGTAGCTTGAGATGGTGTCGCCCGGTTCAGGCTTGCCGCGCGCCTGTCGCAGCACGCCGCCGGTGTCGACGCCGGCATCGACCAGATGCACGGTGCTGCCGAAATTGCCCGCGTCGCCCGAGGCCAGCGCCCAGTAGCCGCCATTCATGCCGCGATATTTGGGGGCGATGCCGGCATGATAGTTAAGCACCGGACAGGCTATCTTCGCCAGCGTCTGCCGCGACAGCAGCCGGCAGCCGGCCAGCAGTACCACACCCGGCTGGAGGTCGGCGATCGCCCGAAGGCACTCCGGCCCATTGGCCGAGGGGATGTCGATGATGGTCTGGCCGGGGCGGGGTTCGGTCTCCAGTTTCTGCTCGGCGATCAATCGTGCCGCATGGCCGGAAAAGAACCGTTTGCCAAGCCGCGTCAGCACCATGGTGCCAAGTTGTCCGATGGCCGAGATCCAGCCCTGGCGCCGAGCCCGGCCGAGAAGCAATTGCTTTTTGGATTCAGGTGTTTCGAGGACGACGCTGACAGGGCCGAGCCGATCGGCGATGGCGTTGACGATCGCCCAGATGTGCGGACCGCCCTCGGTGACGACGACGATCGGTCGTGGATCTGCCATTGGCGCTGCCATGGTTCGTGCCACCCCCTGGGGAACACCTGGTGTCGGAGCGCCCGGCGCGCCCGGATGGGAGCGGCCTGCGCAAACGCGCGGCATGCTAGGCTGGTGGGGTTAATCCTTGGTGACGGCGCGAGACCAAAGGTCTCTGGGTGGAATCAGCGCTTGAATTCCATGATGTCGAGCTTCGATTCGTAGTAGGGCGCCGGGAATTCAATGCGCCATTCGGCGGCGCTGTTGCGGAAGGCATAGCCGACCTGGTCGCTCTGCGGGCCGCTGCCATAAGGTTTGGCCGGATCTTCGTTGACGGTGAACGAGCCGAGATAGATGGCGCGCTTTTCGCTCTCGTCGAAGAAGCGGCCCTTGGTGCGCTGCGAGCCGCTGATCTTTTCCAGTCTCCAGCCGGAGCCGTCATCGCTCACCTTGCAATTGAACCAGCCATAGATGACGAGCGGGCTCAAGCCGCCGGCCTTGATGGTGCGGCATTTCCAGGTGCCGGTCAGGTCCTTTTCGGAAAACGCCACCAGCGGCTTGGCGAGGAGGGTATCCAACTGCTTGACCTCGGCCGGGTCGCCGGCCTTGGCCTCCTCGAGGGCGGCCTTGCGCGTCTCGCCATATTTGTCGAGCCGCGCCTTGTCGGCGGCGGTGATCAGTTTCTGCACCTCGCCATCGGCGTGAGCTGGCAGGGTCAAGCCGACACCCAGGCACACAGACAGAAGCAAAGCCCGAAAACGCATCGATTCCCCCCTCTTGATCAGCAGGTCAGCCGCGTGTGGCGGCCTCGGCCAGTTCCGTCGTCAGATCGCCATAGCCGGTCGAGCGGCGCTCATAGGCCAGGCCGAGCAGCGCCGCTGCCTTCTCCGCAACCCTGTCGAGCTCCGGATCGTCGGTCTGGGCGATATAGACCAGTTTCTGGTAATTGCCGAAATAGTCCTTGATCAGTTCGGGATGCCTGTCGAGGCCAAGCGGCTTCATGAAGAAGGCGTCGAACTGGCGGCATAGGAAATCGGTCATGTAGAACGACATCATGTCGTCGTCGGCGAGCTTCGCGTAGGCGTCCATGCCCTGGTAGAAGGCGAAGCAGTGCGGCCCGGCCATGCGCTCGACGCCGTGCTTCTCGCAGATGCGATCGAGCATGCCGCCGGTGCCGCAGTCGGCATAGCCGACGAAGATGTGCCGGTAGCCCTCGGCCTTGGCCTTTTCGATCGCCTTGTCCATCGCCGGCGGGATGCGGTCCGGATAGAAATGGAACTCCGCCGGCAGGCAGGTCAGGTCGAGATGGTCGAGCCCGAGCTGCTGCTTGACGGCCAGAACTTCGCGCGCAATCATCCCGCAGGCGATGACGAGCAGCCTTTCGCCTTGATCGGGTTGCGCTTTTCGCACGGCACTCATAGAACCAGCCGAACCGATTTGGTTGCGTTATCTTCTTACCTACAGAACGAGGGAGACACCGTCCATGAAACTGTCGCGCCTTGGCCCCATCGCCATTCTTGCCTGCGCGCTGGCCCTTTCGGCCTGCGCCAATACGATCCGCGGTGTCGGCAAGGACGTCAAATCGACCGCCAATGCCGTCGAGGACACCGTCAAGAATCCCTGATCCACGGTCTTCCAGAATCTGGGAACAAAAAAGCCGCGCTGCAAGGCGCGGCTTTTTTCATTGTTCATTGCGAAGCCGCTGGGCTCAAGCCGAAGCCCGCACATTGTGCTTGCGCTTCATGAAGTCCTTGGCGGTCTCGACCGCCACCGCCGCGTCGCGGCAGTAGGCGTCGGCGCCGACCGCCTTGCCGAACTCCTCGTTGAGCGGCGCGCCGCCGACCAGCACGACATAGTCGTCGCGGATGCCCTTTTCCTTCATCGTGTCGATGACGACCTTCATGTAGGGCATGGTGGTGGTGAGCAGCGCCGACATGCCGATGATGTCGGGCTGGTGCTGCTCGATCGCCTCCAGATACTTCTCGACCGCATTGTTGATGCCGAGGTCGATGACGTCGAAGCCCGCGCCCTCCATCATCATGCCGACCAGATTCTTGCCGATGTCGTGGATGTCGCCCTTGACGGTGCCGATCACCATCTTG
>NZ_SRUO01000059.1 GCF_004791025.1 Mesorhizobium sp. M4B.F.Ca.ET.203.01.1.1 | reverse complement strand
ATCAACTCATGGCCCCTGGGCATCGCCCTCACGCTCGCCGGCCTGCCGTTGATACAGGCGCAATTCGGCATAGCGGGGACGCAGGTCGCGGGTATGGCGCTCATCGCCGCGGCGCTCGCGCTGGTGGGGTTCCTGTACCGGCCACCCGGAACCGCCGCCGCTCCGGCTTCAGCGGAAGGCTCGCAGCTCGCGAAACCGGCAGTCTGGGCCGTGCTGCTGGCAGGCTTGATATGGGCCTTCTACAATGTCGGCTTCGCCATGATCTTCAGCTTCGGTCCGTCGATGCTGGTCGAGCGCGGCTGGTCGACCGCCGCCGCAGGCCAGGCTGTCAGCATCGTGCTGTGGCTCGCGGCTCTTTCGGTTCCGCTCGGAGGCTATCTCGCGGACCAGACCAGGAGCCGCAACACCATGCTGGCGACAAGCTGTCTCGCCTTCGCGGCTTTGGTCCTCCTGTTTTGGCGCGGTTCAGC
>NZ_SRUO01000058.1 GCF_004791025.1 Mesorhizobium sp. M4B.F.Ca.ET.203.01.1.1 | reverse complement strand
CGGGCCACGGATGCGTTTGCCGACCGGTTCGGCAACGGCACCTGACCCGCAGCGTCAACACGCCACCGTGAACCCCACCGTGGTCAGCCCGTCGCGGCTGGCCACGAACACATCGCCACCATGCAGCACGGCGATGGCCTTGACGATCGACAGGCTCAGGCCGTGGTGGCGTTCGCCCCTGTACTCGCGGGCCTGGTCAACCCGGTAGAAACGCTCGAACAACAGCGGCAGGTGCTCGGCGGCGATGCCATCGCCTTCGTTCAACACCGCAATGCTTGCGCCCTTGCCTTCGGCCTGCAGCTGTACCCGCACCGCGGTACCGGGCCGCGCATGCTGCACGGCGTTGTGCAGCAGGTTGGTCAGGGCACGCCGGAACAGCGATGGATCGATGCTGGCGGTCGCGTCACCTTCGATGCGGAGGGTCAGCCCGGCTTCCTCGAACAGGAATTCAAGGAAGTCGCCGGCGGCGGCC
>NZ_SRUO01000057.1 GCF_004791025.1 Mesorhizobium sp. M4B.F.Ca.ET.203.01.1.1 | reverse complement strand
GGTCCCGCACGGTCAACCGCGCGGAAAAGATAACTGCCCTCCGCAGATTTGCGGTCGGCGCTCGCATCGTCAGGAAGTTTGAAATCCGCGGTAGCGGGTCAACTGGTCCGTCCGCCGCGAAGGCGCGAAATGCGTGAACAGGATCTCATCGTCGCCTCCATCAAAAGCGTAGTTGGGACGGCCGTTGAAACCAACTGGCCGCATGTCGGGCGCGGCTAATACATCCGTTCGAGCGCGTCAGCAAGGCGCCGGCTATGCTCGGCATAGCTGGGTTCGAGCGAGGTCTCGACATTCCGCCCATTGGGACTGGACGCAATTGGACCCGGCGCGCGAACACTTGCGACCTGGAGGCGGTCGCGGCAGCCGTCCGGCCGGAATCAGGGTGTTTTCGCCGTCGAAGCAAAAGCACATGGCCGTCCCCTCCCCGATCGTACCTAGCTAAGCCGCCCTTTCCGCCGCGAATTTTCTCACGACGCGCTCCAGC
>NZ_SRUO01000056.1 GCF_004791025.1 Mesorhizobium sp. M4B.F.Ca.ET.203.01.1.1 | reverse complement strand
TGGTGATCAAGGCGATGGCGATGGCGCTGATGGCGGTGCCGGATGCCAATGCCTCGTGGACCGACAGCGCCATGGTCAAGCACAAGCACGCCGATGTCGGCGTCGCCGTGTCGATCCCTGGCGGCCTGATCACGCCGATCATCCGCCATGCCGACGAAAAGACGCTGTCGACGATCTCCAACGAGATGAAGGACCTGGCCAGCCGCGCCCGCAGCCGCAAGCTGAAGCCGGAGGAATACCAGGGCGGCACCACGGCTGTTTCCAATCTCGGTATGTTCGGCATCAAGGATTTCGCCGCCGTCATCAACCCGCCGCATGCGACGATCCTGGCGGTCGGCGCCGGCGAGCAGCGGGCGGTGGTGAAGAATGGCGAGATCAAGATCGCCAACGTCATGTCGGTGACGCTGTCGACCGACCACCGCGCCGTCGACGGCGCGCTCGGCGCCGAACTGCTCGGCGCCTTCAAGCGCATGATCGAAAACCC
>NZ_SRUO01000055.1 GCF_004791025.1 Mesorhizobium sp. M4B.F.Ca.ET.203.01.1.1 | reverse complement strand
TTTTGGTGCGGCGTAGCAGACGCCCGCACATTTTTTGTTGCACTGCAAAAATGATCCGCTACTCTCAATCCGACCTGGCATCGATCTGGATTCGGCGTTGGCTACCAGCGTGGTGCAGCATGTCAGGATCGCGACGCGGATCGCGTGGCAGCACTTCGGCAAACATGCCGTTTTAATCGCCGCCGGCCTGGCGACGGACGCGAAACGAGGTTCCTCCATGAAAGTCGTGATCGAAAACACAGTGTGTCTGAACACGGGCGATGCCGCGATCCTTTTGGCTATCCGCCATATTCTCAGATCGATCGCCGGCGGCGATGTGCGGTTCCTGGTTTTCGACAGTCAGCCAGACGTCGCGGCCAGGCTTTACCCGAAGAAAGATTACCCTGATCTCGAATTTCACAAGCTCCTGTCGGAATCGCTGTTCAAGGATCAGCGTGGCGCCGGGATAAAGAGCCGGCTCAAGTCGATCTACAACCGGGCAGTCTGGCGCGCCTTGCG
>NZ_SRUO01000054.1 GCF_004791025.1 Mesorhizobium sp. M4B.F.Ca.ET.203.01.1.1 | reverse complement strand
CGGCACCCTGCTGGAAGTGCGCCGCGCGATCCGCGACGCTGACCTGGGCGCACTGCGCGCCCGCGCACCGAAACTGCTGGCCGCGCGTGACCGCCGTGCCATCGAACGCTGGCTGGCGCTGGTGGCCGATACGCCCTGATACCACCCGCTCGCCGGGCATGCATGCCTGGGGTCAGATCGCTTTTCCGCGGGAGAAGGATCTGATCCCGTCCCGTCGAAGGCCAAGAGGTTGCCGGCCAGCGGCCGGCACTACCGCTTCATGCGCCCTTGGCATTACGCCCCCATCGGCAAACCCGGCAGCGCCATAATGCGCGTCCACCCGTGTGGACCATCGTATTGGCCAGCCACTCGCTGCTGTTCCCCGGCCTGCCGCTGCACAGTGCACGGCTGGTCCTGAGCCCGATCCGCCGTGACGACGCCGCCGCGCTGTTCACGCTGCAGTCCAACCCCGACGTGATGCGCTGGTGGAACCATCCGGCCTGGACACGCCAGGCCGAAGCACGCGCGCAG
>NZ_SRUO01000053.1 GCF_004791025.1 Mesorhizobium sp. M4B.F.Ca.ET.203.01.1.1 | reverse complement strand
GCCGGGCTGGTTGCCGGCCATGAACAGGCGCTCGCGGTGGGTCGCGCCCGCCGCGTGAAACGCTGCCTGCCGTTCGTACGGCGCGTAGGCGGCAAGGAGGTTACGACGACGGCGCCGGTCCATCTCCTCGAGCAGCGCCAGATACATCTGCACCGCTGTCGAGGAATGGCCGGAGGCTCGCTTCGAGGCCGCGGATGCGGCTGCGGATCTCCTCATCGCTCAACCGGTCGAGACTGTTTTCACTGGCATCGAGACTTTCCGAAAAATCCTTGGGCAGCAGCGTCAACACGACCTTGAGATACTGCTCGGGCTTTTCGGCCCTGACCGCGGCGATGACGCCGGCGCCATGGGCGCGGAAGTCGGCGCGAAGGGCGGCGGCGAAGTCGTCGACGAGCGTCTTTCGCAAGCGCTTGGGGCTGGCGGGCGGGGCGTCAACGTCCGCCGGTCAGGTGATCTGCGATCTTAGCGGGCTGAACCGGATCGAGGAGATCGATCCAGATCGGAAGAGCGTCG
>NZ_SRUO01000052.1 GCF_004791025.1 Mesorhizobium sp. M4B.F.Ca.ET.203.01.1.1 | reverse complement strand
CCTGCCCTGATGCCGGCTTTGGCTAAACGCAGGATCGACTTGATCAAACTGTTGCTGGACGGAGGCGCAAATCCAAATTCGAAACGCAGCCGCGAAAACGCGATCCACATCGCGGTCAATCTCGGTTGCCTCGATTGCGTGAAGGCACTGGTCGAGGCCGGCGCGGACGTGAATGCGAAGACAAAGGACGGCAAGACACCGATCCATCTGGCAAGATTCAAAGGGCTGCGCGAAATCGCTGACTATCTCATGGCGCACGGCGTCGTCTTGCCAACGCCATCCCCGATCTCGATGAAGTTGGCCACTGCCGATATTGAGAAAGGCCAAACCTCCTTCACCCACCTGTGTGCCGGTTGCCACAATGTCGAGCCACAGGGAGGGACCAAGACGGGGCCGAACTTGTGGAGCGTCGTCGGCCGCGACAAGGCCTCCATGACGAAAATGCGTTATTCCGAGACTTTGCTGGGCTGGGAAGGCGTGTGGACGTACGAGGACCTGAACAAATATCTGCTTGAGCCCATGGTCACTAC
>NZ_SRUO01000051.1 GCF_004791025.1 Mesorhizobium sp. M4B.F.Ca.ET.203.01.1.1 | reverse complement strand
GTCACGCGCCGGCGTCAGATCGTGCAGATGATCGTGGCCGAAGAGAACCGCGCCCGCACGGTCAACGCAAGACAGGCGCAAAAGAGCATCAAGCGCCTGCTCGCCGCGCTCAGGCGTGAGTTGGAAAGCCTCGATGCCGACCTGGACGATCATATCCGCAAGTCGCCACTCTGGCGGGTCCGGGAAAAACTGCTGTCCTCCGTACCAGGCATCGGTCCCACCGTTGCCCGCACCATGATCGCCGAGATGCCGGAGTTGGGCAGCCTCGACCGGCGCCAGATCGCAGCGCTCGCAGGTCTCGCACCATGGACGAGGCAGTCCGGCACATGGCGTGGCAAGAGCTTCATCGGCGGCGGCAGGAGCCGCGTGCGCGCCGTCCTCTTCATGGCTGCCCTCGTCGCCATACGCCACAATCCGGTCCTCAAGGCCTTTCGCGACCGCCTCGTCGAGGTCGGCAAGCCGAAGATCGTCGCCGTCGTGGCCGTCATGCGAAAGCTGCTGACCATTCTCAACGCCATCATCCGCGACCAAAAACCATGGCAAACAGCTTGACAGCCAAGACAGTCGCTCTCCCCGT
>NZ_SRUO01000050.1 GCF_004791025.1 Mesorhizobium sp. M4B.F.Ca.ET.203.01.1.1 | reverse complement strand
CACGTCGTCGACGATGTCGACCAGGATGGTGCCGGTGGTTGTGTTGCCGTGTGCGTCGGTCACCGTATAGGTGAAGCTGTCCTTGTCCTGTTCGGTGGTGATGCCGTTGTTGAGGGTCGCGCCGTCATAGGTATGGGTCAGCGTGTAGGTGTAGGTGCCGTCTGCATTGAGCACCAGGTTGCCGTAGCTGCCGGTGGCCGATGAGTTGAGCGTATAGGTATAGGGCCCCGTGCCGCCGGCCGGCGTGATGGCGCCGTTGAATATCTCGCTATTGCCGGCCGCGTCGCTGCCCGCCGGCAGGCCCTTCTCATAGACCAGCGCGTCGGTGTCGGAGGCGGTCACCGTGACGTTGTTGACGGTGATGTCCAGCGTCACCGTCGAGGTGTCGCCGTCGCCATCGGTGATGGTGTAGACGAAGTGGTCGACCGCGTTGGTGGTCACCGCGTTGGGATTGGCCGTGTAGGTGTAGGTGCCGTTGGCGTTGAGCACCAGCGTGCCGTACTGGCCCGCGATCCCGGCGCCGCCGAGATTGCCGCTCACCGGGTTGGAGACGTTCGAGCCGGTGGCCACGCCGGTCACCGCGCCGCCGGGCGC
>NZ_SRUO01000004.1 GCF_004791025.1 Mesorhizobium sp. M4B.F.Ca.ET.203.01.1.1 | reverse complement strand
GGCTATCTCGCCGATGTCCTCACCAGGATCGTCAATGGCCACCCGAACAGCCAGATCGACGACCTGCTGCCCTGGGCCTACATCCCGGCTCCCGAACTCAGGGCCGTGGCCTGAGAACAGCGCTTACCTCTAACAGGTGGCCGGTGACGGATGAAGTCGATCTGGCGCCACTAGCGTACTTCGCGCCTGGAGTTCAGTACTATCCATGACCTCATACGTAGAAGTCGTGTCTGGACTTCGGCCGAATATGCGGCTCCTAATTGTCATCGTGATGGCCACCCTGACGCTTGGCGTGGGCGAGCATTGACGACTTGAGCAACTACCCATCATCCGGAAATTTGCACGATGCGACGCCGCAGGCCGCCGAAGCGGCGCCGAAAGCAGCGAAGCGTACCTGCATCATGGTGATCGGCATGCATCGATCGGGCACCAGCGCCCTGACTAGGGCGATTAGCCTGCTTGGTGCTGAGCTGCCGAAGACCATGCTTGGCGCCAATCCAACCAACGAAGAAGGCCACTGGGAGCCGCAACGGCTGATGGAGCTTAATGATCGGATGCTGGCCGAGCTCGGCAGCCGGTGGGATGATTGGAGATCCCTTGATCCCAACGTTCTTATTCCGGGGCGCCTGCAATTCTACCAGGCCGAGATCGCTCGGCTGATTGACGAAGAGTATGGCAGTGCCTCGCTCTTCGTACTCAAGGAGCCGCGAATATCTCGTTTCGTGCCGCTGTACATGGGTGTCATGAAGCAAATGCGTATCGACGTTCGCTATGTGCTGATCGGGCGCAACCCCTTGGCGGTGATCGCGTCTCTGGCCAAGCGTGACGAATTCACGGTCGGTTTCAGTTCCCTTCTTTGGCTGCGCCATGCGTTGGAGGCCGAGCACGCGACGCGGGGCCAGCCGCGGATTTTCCTATCCTATGAAGGCATGTTTGATCAGTGGCGCGAGGGGATCGACGGGATCACAAGCACCCTGAAGATCGACTGGCCTCTGCCCAAGGCGGAGTGGTCGGCAGCCCTTTCCAATCATTTTGCGGATAAGCATCAGCACCATGCTGCGAGCCGAGGTCAGTTAGAAGCTGACCCGAGGATCGATGATTGGATCAAGCAAGTTTACGGCGCAGTGAAGGTACTTGAGGAAGACCAGGCCGATGCCGCGGCGATGTCGCGACTTGATGCGGTGCGTGGCGCCTTCGACAGCCTCAATCCGGTTTTCGGAGCAGCGTTCTTTGCCGAGATATCCGCTCGCGAAAAGGCGGCCGCCGAACGGCTGGCGCAGCAGCGATGCGCTGCCGACGAACAGGTGGCTGAGTTGGAGAGGAACCGCGCCGAAGCGGCTGCAAGAGGGGCGCAACTGACGGAGCAATTGAATGACCTCCAGCGTCTGGCCGAAGAGCAGAAGGCGGATGCCGCGGCCCGTGAAGCTGATCTGAGGGCAAACGCCAAAGCCCGCGAGGCTGATTTGATGGCAAAGGCCGACAGTGAAGCGCTTCGGGCCAACGATGCGGAAAGCCAGCTTGAAAGTGTGGCCGAACAGTTGAAGGCGGCTCAAAAAGAAACGATCCAGATAAAAAACAGCCATTCGTGGAGGGTGATGTACCCGGTCAGGTATCTAAAGTCGCTACTAAGATCTGACGCCGGATAGACGGGCGACAGTGCGTAAGAGCCGGTCGTGACAAAGAAACATCCTTGGCATGTAAACAGGTGCGGATCTGAGATTGACGAGCTATCTCTCCGGCAATGTTGGGTCGCGCATAGGATTCGATCCAACTCCAATCTAAAGCGCCTCGGCCTCGGCGCGCGCCTCCCGCCGGATCGCCTAGATTGACAGGTAACCACGTGCATTTCCAAAAAAATCTGGCGAAGCCCCCAACTCCGCGCTATGCGATAGAAGGCGGCGGGTTGAAGATTTGGCACTTTGATAGGTGGCCGGTGTCGGATGACAATCGATCTGGCGCCACTTTAGCGTTACTATCTTCGCGCCTGGAGTTCAGTACTACCCAATGACCTCATACGTAGAAGCCGTGTCCGGACTTCGGCCGAAGATACGGCGCGCTATCATCATGCTTCAGGACATCGTCATGGTCCTGATCGCGGTGGCGCTCAGCCTGGTTTTGTCGCGGTCTGGTCTGTCGTTCGGGGCGCTGTCGCCCACGGGCCTGGCGTGCTGGGCAAGCATCGTCGTTCTAAGCCATCTCCTGTTCAGGTATTGCGGGCTCTACAACACAGTGTGGCGGTTTGCCTCGACGCCCGATTTCTTCAACATCCTGAAGAGCTGCGCGACTTTGACTGTCCTGCTCTATCTCGCCTCGCTGACGTTTCGTACCTTCCAGCCGGTGATCGGCCTCAACGAGCGCCAGTTCATTGTCTTTTTCCTCGTCTCCTTCACCATCATCTCTGCTCCCCGGCTCTACTACCGGTTCCTCCGTGACGGAGCGAGCTGGGCGATATTGAGCCGCGGCTCGAACAATCCGCTGGTCAAGCAGGCGCTGTTCGTCGGCAGGCTGGGCGAGGCTGACGTCCTCATCAGGTTCACGCGCACCGCGAACCCGGCGGAATATTCCATCGCCGGCATCATGGCGATCGGCACCGAAGCGCCTTTGGGCACGCGCATCCAGGGTGTTCCCGTGGTGGCCGTGCGCCCCAGTCTGGTCGAGGTCCTGGAGGAATACGCCAAAGGCACGCAGAATCTCGACATGCTGATTTTCGGCAACGGCGCCGAAAGCGAGATCGAGGAATACGCCGAACTGGTTCGCGTCGCCCGCCACAGCGGCATATCCGTCGTGCGGTTCTCGGGCGTCTCCGAGCTCGGGCAGGGCGGCAAGCTGGTGCTCGACGCCGTCGAGATGGAAACGATCATGCGTCGTTCGGCGGTTGCCACCGACGTCGGACGCATCAGCAGCTTCGTCAGCGGCAAGCGGGTGCTGGTGACGGGCGGCGCCGGCTCCATCGGCCGCATCCTCGTCAAGCGTTCGCTGGAACTCGGCGCCGAGGCCGTGCTGGTCGCCGATATTTCCGAGTTCGGCATCTTCCAGCTCGATCAGCTGATCGACGAAGAGGACCATGCCCGGCTGACGAGCCGCATCATCGACGTCACCGACCGGCGGCAGATGACCCGCGTCGTCAGCGAGTTCAAGCCTTCCATCATCTTCCACGCGGCGGCGCTCAAGCATGTGCCGCTGCTCGAGGAGAACTGGGAAGCGGCGATTCAGACCAATATTTTCGGCACGCTTGCCTGCGCCGAAGTCGCGGCCAAATGCGGGGTTCCGCAGTTCCTGCTGATCTCGAGCGACAAGGCGGTCGATCCGAGCTCGGTGCTCGGCATCACCAAAAGGGCGGCCGAGCAGATCGTCAGCTCGCTCCACGAAATGCAGGCGGCCGGGCAGGGCGGGCGCCGGCCCGGCACCAAGTTCATTGCCGTGCGCTTCGGCAATGTGTTTGGCTCCACTGGCTCGGTCGCCACCATCTTCCAGGCGCAGATCGAGGCAGGCGGCCCGGTCACCATCACGGATCGGCGCATGACCCGCTATTTCATGACGGTTGCCGAGGCCGTCGACCTCGTCATCATGTCTGCCGCCGATGCCGAACAGCGTCCGGGCAAGGACGACTATGCCATCTATATGCTGGACATGGGCAAGCCGGTGCCGATACTCGAGGTGGCCGAAACCATGATCCGTATGGCCGGCAAGAGCCCCTACACTGACATTCCGATCCGCTTTACCGGAATCAGGCCCGGCGAGAAGCTGCACGAGACCCTTCAGGGCGAGAACGAAGAGATCGTCACGCTCGACATCGCCAAGATTTTCGGCCTGAGGACCGACGTCGTGGAATGGCCGAGAATCCAGGCCGCGTTGACGTCGCTGCAGGCGGCGATTCGGGACCAGGACAAGGCGGCCGCCCTTGCCGTGCTGGCGGAACTGTATCAGGCGGAAAAGCCCGTTGCTGGCGCGCGACTGGAAGCACTGCCGAAAATAGTTGGACAAACTCGTTAGACCTGTCCTGCGCGGCAATGATTGGCTATTGAAACCGATCCGATAGCCATTTGTGCAGCCTAGGTGATTCTAGACCCGTGACCAGACAAGATCAGCGTGTGGCCGTGCTGCTGGGCGCGAAGGACGGTGCGGCCTTCATTGAGGAGCAGTTGCAGTCCCTGCTCGCCCAGTCGCATCCGCTCGTCGACCTGTGGGTTTCCGACGATGGATCCACCGATGGCACGCAAGCCCTCGTCGAGGCTTGGCGGCCTCGCTGGACTAAGGGCTCCCTGACCCTGGTGAAGGGGCCCCAAAAGGGCTTCGCCGCCAATTTCCGCTCAATGATCGTCGATCCACGCATCGACGCCGACTACTACGCCTTTTGCGATCAGGATGACATCTGGGAGCCTGACCGGCTGGAGAGCGCGCTGCGCTGGATGCGATCGCTCGACGCGGAAACCCCTCTTCTGTTCTGCTCGAGAACCGCGACGATCTCAGAAACCGGGAGTGCCGCAGGCTATTCGCCGCTGTTCCGGCGCCCGCCATCATTTCGCAACGCCCTGGTGCAGAGCATTGCCGGCGGCAACACGATGCTGATCAACCGCGCCGCCCGTCACCTGTTGGCCAAGGCATCGGCAAAGACGGAGTTCGTCAGTCACGACTGGTGGGCCTACTTGATCGTCACCGCCGCCGGGGGCATGGTCCGCTACGACCCGCGGCCCTTGGTGCGCTACCGCCAGCACGCGGCAAACCTGGTCGGCGCCAATGTTTCCTGGAAAGCAAGGCTCTCCAGGCTCGGGCGCCTGTTCAGAGGTGAATTCGCCAGCTGGACCGACAGCAATCTCGGTGGTCTCGCAGTCAACCGCGACATACTGACCAAGGACGCTGCGGCCTGCCTCGGCCTGTTCATAAGGGCTCGGAACGGCGGTATCTCCCGCCGCTTGCGGCTTCTGCGCAGAAGCGGCGTTTACCGACAGACACTACCGGGGACGCTTGGCCTCTATCTGGCATTTGTCTGGCGCCGGATCTAGAGCATGGCCCCAAGCGGATTCCGGTTTTTGGAAAGGGCTATGCTCAAACAAAAAGATAGAGCCCCATCCCGATTCTACCGAGATGAAACAGGCTCTAACCCATGAAAGGGCACAAGCGAGCGTTCGATCTGGTGATCGCAGCCTCGATGTTGGTGGCGACGTCGCCCGTGCTGCTTGTCGCTTTGCTGGCGGTCAAGGCGTCGTCACCCGGCCCGGCTCTGTTTTCGCAGATCAGGGTCGGGCAAGGGGGCGTGCTTTTTCGCTGCCACAAGCTGCGGACCATGTACCGGGGAACGCCGTCCTTGCCCACGCATGAGGCGCCGTCACAGGCCATTACCGCCGTTGGCAAGGCATTGCGCCGGGCCAAGATCGACGAGCTGCCGCAACTCTGGAACGTGCTCAGGGGCGAAATGAGCCTGGTCGGGCCGCGGCCGTGCCTGCCCACGCAGACCGAACTTGTGGAGCGTCGCCGGGCGCTCGGCGTGCTGTCGGCGCTTCCCGGCATCACCGGCCTCGCCCAGATCCGCGGCATCGACATGTCGGACCCGAGGCTCTGCGCGGAAACCGATGCCGAATATCTCAGGACGGCCTCGATCGGCCTCGATCTCAAAATACTGCTAGGGACGATCTATCGCGCGTGAGCGGCGGCCGATTTGCGCCGCCGCGCCAGTTCGGTGAGTTGGTCCAGCGTGTCGGCTTGCGGAATCCATCCCTCCGAGACAAGCAGCGACGGATCGCAGATCTGACTTGCCGTCAGGGCGTCCCACGCCTTGCCTTTGCCAAGCACCTTCGCCGCCGCGCGCAGGGGGGCTCCCGGCACGGCAAGCAGGCGCGGCGGCCTGCCGAAGCCGCGCCGAAAGGCGGCGACGATCTCGGAAATAGTGGCGGGCGGGCGGTCGCCGGCGACATAAATGGGCTGAAGCGCCGCCGGCTTGGTCAAAAGCTGCAGCACCGCGCCGGCCACCGCGTCGGACGAAATCAGCGAGCGGATCCCGGTCAGGGCTCCTGTCGGCAGCGGCAGGGCGGTATCGGCGAGCCGCATCAGCGTTGCCAGGTTCCCCTTCATGCCCTCGCCATGAACCGGCGGCAGGCGCAGCACCGCGGCGTCGGAACGGCCGGCCGATCGATAGGCATCGAGCGTCCTGATCTCGCCTTCGCGCTTCGAGCTGCCATAGGCGTCTTGCGGGGCAGGGGGCGTCTCCTCATCGATGGTGCCGCTGAAGCCGGGACCGACCACCGCCCGGATCGACGACAGGTAGAGGAAGCGTCCGCTTGCCAGCGTCGCCGCGGCACCCGCAAGCTGCCCAGTCAGCGCTCCGTTCACCGCCAGATAGTCGTGCTCGCTGGCGTCGCGGTCATTGTTCAGCGCCGCGCAGTGAACGACATGCGTCACATCCTGCATCACCGCCAGGAACGCATCGGCCGGGGCATCGAAGCCGGGCAGCAGAACCGCGTCGCTTGTCCGCCCCAGCCGTTCCGGGTGACGCGAGGCGATCCGCACCTCGAGCCCAGCATCGCGCAGTCGATTCACGACCTGGCGTCCGACGAGTCCCGTCGCGCCTGTGACCAGCACTTTCATGGCGTTACCCCGGGTTTGCGCATCCCCGTGGTCAGGCGGCCGGAGCCGCCGCCGCCAGCTCCCGCGGCAGCTCCTGCTGGCGTCCCGATGCGAGGTAGGTCCCGGCGACCACGAAGACCATGAATGTCGAATCAAGGATATCGTGGCCGAGCAGGATGCCGGTCATTCCGCCGATCAGGTAGACGATCACCGTGACGGCGACCATCGTTGCGCCGAAGCGCTCCAGCGGATCGGCGCTGGCGCGCAGGACCCTTGCCGCGTTCCACGCCGCGACCACGAAGATCGCCGCCAGCGTGATGGCCCCGGCCAAGCCGGCCTGCACCAGCGCGGTCAGGAAACCGTTGTGGAAATGGCTGAAGCCCGCGGCCATGCCGAACTGGTCGTGAAAACCTTGTTTCATCAGCGCCTGGCTGGCGGCGATGCCATGGCCGAAAATCGGAGCGTCCCGGAACGCATCGAGCCCGATTTGCCACAGGGCCACGCGCAGTCCCGTCGCCGTCGAATGGTCGCCCTTGGCAAGCGCGTCCCAGTCGCTGAATAGGAAATCCGCACGTTCCGACACGATGTGGAAACCGAGAATGCCGATCACCAGCGACATCGCGGCGGCGATCAGCAAGAGACGCACGAGACTTGCCTCCTCCAGCTTGCGCCGGTTGATCAGAAGCACGGCGAGGACCGATACCGGCACGGCCACCCAGATGATGCGTGTGCCCGAATAGAGGATCGCGATGATGCCGGTCACGGCCGCCAGGAGCAGCAGGCCCTTGGGTCGCTCAATGCCCGAAAGCGCGCCGGCCAGACACATCATGACGCCGAGGCAGGTGACCGTGGCGAATGGGATGGCGTTTCCGGCTCCGCCCTCGGCCCGCATGCCTAGCCAGTAATACTGCGCCACGGCCAGCACGAGGGCGCCGAAACATGCCGCCATGCTGGCCACCACGACGATGCGGGCAAGCGTCGCCTTGGCGGTGATGCTCCAGGTCGAGTAGGAGATCGGGAAGAGCAGGAAGGTGACCAGCGCCAGGAGATGCGGCGCATCGGCCCGGAGCGCGTTGTTGACGACCGACGCCAGCAGATATGCCGCGCAATAGGCATAGATCGCGACCGTCATGGCGAGCATCGGCGGGTCGAAATTGAAGCGCCGCCGCCTCAGGGCGAGCAGAAGCACCGACCAAAGGCCGCCGCCGTTGAACACGAAACTCACGGCCGAACCCAGCACCGGCGGACAAAAGAAGCAAAGGATCGAGAAGTAGACGTTGATCTGCGCGGGCGTGAGGTGCCGTCTGATGGATAAAAGCGGGTTCAATGCTCTGTTTCGCAATGTCTGGGGGTCGTTGGGACGCCGTGTTGGTCCGCGACGGCGGACGCGATCACCTTCGAAGCCTATCTGGTGCCACGGCGCGCGGGTAGCATTTGTGGCCGGTATAGCGGCTGGGTCCGATTCCCGATAGTGCGGCCGCTGGAGGGCTCATCACAAATCGGCAGCCCGGCCCGCATCCGCGTGAGCGGGAACCTCGCGCTGCCGGGCTGGCTGCGGTCACCCGAAAGGCAATAGTTTCTCCGTTCTTTGTCATGCATCAGGCGGTAGGGCAGGATTTTCCCACATACGCACCGATCGTGGAAAATTCATTCCGGATTGGCCGTCTGGCGGGCGCGTCTGGCATTGTTCCCCGCAATCGCGATCTGCTAGAACGCCGGCACGAATGTCCAGAAGCAAAGCTTGAACCGGGCTGTTTCTACGAAACGGTGCCTGATCCGTTGATGCAAGGTCTGGATGGCACGAGAGAACGCTCACAGTCCATGAATATCGCCCTTACGCACCTGCAGCGGCTCGAGGCCGAATCCATCCACATCTTCCGCGAGGTGGCGGCCTCCTTCTCCAAGCCCGTCATGCTCTATTCGGTCGGCAAGGATTCTTCCGTGCTGATGCACCTGGCGATGAAGGCCTTCTTCCCGGCCAAGCCGCCTTTTCCCTTCCTGCACGTCGACACCACCTGGAAGTTCCGCGAGATGATCGCCTTTCGCGACCAGATGGCGCAGAAACTCGGCTTCGACCTCCTGGTGCACGTCAACGAGGACGGCGTGCGCGACGGCATCAACCCGTTCGACCATGGCTCGAACACCCATACCCATGTGATGAAGACGGTGGCTCTGCGCCAGGCGCTCGACAAATACGGCTTCGACGCCGCCTTCGGCGGCGCCCGCCGCGACGAGGAGAAGTCGCGCGCAAAGGAGCGCATCTTCTCCTTCCGCAACGCCCAGCATTCCTGGGATCCGAAGAACCAGCGGCCGGAAATGTGGAAGATCTTCAACACCCGCATTGCCGCCGGCGAGTCGATCCGCGTCTTTCCGCTGTCGAACTGGACCGAGCTCGACATCTGGCAGTACATCCTGCAGGAAAACATCCCGATCGTGCCGCTGTATTTCGCCAAGGAGCGGCCGGTGGTCGAGCGCGACGGCATGCTGATCCTCAAGGACGACGACCGCATGCAGCTGCGGCCCGGCGAGGCGGTCGAAAACCGGCTGGTCCGCTTCCGCACGCTGGGCTGCTATCCGCTAACCGGCGCCATCGAGTCCGATGCCGACACGCTGGAGGCCATCGTCGGCGAGATGCTGACGGCGCGCACCTCGGAGCGCCAGGGCCGCCTCATCGACCGCGACGAAGCGGGCTCGATGGAAAAGAAGAAGCGCGAGGGGTATTTTTGAGCATGCGCCACATCATGGCCAAAAGCCTCGCCCCCACCGACTCGATCCGCGAATACATGGCCGCGCAGGAAAAGAAGTCGCTGCTTCGCTTCCTCACTTGCGGCTCGGTTGACGACGGCAAGTCGACGCTGATCGGGCGTCTGCTGTCGGACACCAAGCAGATCTTCGAAGACCAGCTTGCCGCGCTGGAGCGCGATTCGCGCAAGCACGGCACGACAGGCGACGACATTGATTTCGCGCTGCTGGTCGACGGGCTCGAAGCCGAGCGCGAGCAGGGCATCACCATCGACGTCGCCTACCGCTTCTTCGCCACCCCGAAGCGCAAGTTCATCGTCGCCGACACGCCCGGCCACGAGCAGTACACGCGCAACATGGCGACCGGCGCCTCGACCGCCGATCTCGCCATCGTGCTGATCGACGCGCGCCAGGGGGTGCTGCGCCAGACCAGGCGCCATTCGATCATCGCCTCGCTGCTCGGCATTCGCCACATTGTGCTGGCCGTCAACAAGATCGACCTCGTCGATTTCGACCAGGCGGTGTTCGACAAGATCGTCGAGGACTACAGCCGGTTCTCGCACAATCTCGGCTTCCAGACGATCGCGCCGATCCCGATGTCGGCCCGCTATGGCGACAATGTCTCCAGCCGCTCCGCCAACATGCAATGGTATTCCGGGCCGACACTGATCGAGCACTTGGAAACCGTTTCGGTCGACGAGGCCGCGGTCGAGCAGCCGTTCCGTTTCCCGGTGCAGTACGTCAATCGGCCCAATCTCGATTTCCGCGGTTTTGCCGGCACCATCGCTTCCGGCTCGGTTGCGCAGGGCGACGAGGTCGTCGTCGCCAAGTCCGGCAAGTCGTCCCGCGTCAAGCGCATCGTCGCCCATGGCGGCGACCTTGCCCAAGCGGTCGCCGGCCAGGCGATCACGCTCGTCCTCGACGACGAGGTCGAGGTGTCGCGCGGCAACATTCTGGTCGCGCCAGCGTCGCGGCCGCAGGTCGCCGACCAGTTCGCCGCCAACATCGTCTGGTTCGACGAGCATGCGCTGCTGCCCGGCCGCTCCTACATCCTGCGCACCGAAACCGACCAGGTGAGCGCCACCGTCACCGAGCTGAAGTACCGCGTCAACGTCAACGACTTCGCCCACGAGGCGGCGAAGTCGCTGGAGATGAACGAGGTCGGCATCTGCAATCTCTCGACGCGCTCGCCGATCGCCTTCGACAATTTCGCCGAGAACCGCACCACCGGCGCCTTCATCCTGATCGACCGCATCAGCAATGCCACGGTCGGCGCCGGCATGATCCTGCATTCGCTGCGCCGCGCCGAAAACATCCATTGGCAGTCGCTCGATGTCGGCAAGCGCGGCCGTTCCGACCTGAAGAACCAGCGCCCGGCCGTGTTCTGGTTCACCGGCCTTTCCGGCTCTGGCAAGTCGACCATCGCCAACCTGTTCGAGAAGAAGCTGTTCGCCTCCGGGCGCCACACCTACATCCTCGACGGCGACAATGTCCGCCACGGTCTCAACCGCGATCTGGGCTTCACCGACGCCGACCGCGTCGAGAACATCCGCCGCGTCGCCGAGGTCGCCCGCCTGATGGCCGATGCCGGCCTGATCGTCATCGTCTCCTTCATCTCGCCCTTCGCCGCCGAACGGCGCGTGGCGCGCGAACTGATGGCCGATGGCGAGTTCGTCGAGGTGTTCGTCGACACGCCCTTCGAGGAATGCGCCAGGCGCGACCCGAAGGGCCTCTATGCGCGCGCGCTGAGTGGCGAGATCAAGAATTTCACCGGCGTCGATTCACCCTATGAAGCTCCGGAGAATCCCGAAATCCATCTCAAGACGCTCGGCAGATCGGCCGAGGAGATGGTAGAGGCCCTGGAACTCTGGCTGAACGAGCGCGACATTGCCGAAGACCAATACGACAGCGGCGGCGGCATCTGACGACGAGGTAATACTCGGCGTGTTCGAGCGCCTGGCGCTGGAAGCCGGGCGCGAGGTCATGCGCGTCTTTCACGAAGGCTGCGCCGTCGACCGCAAGTCCGACTCCTCGCCGGTGACGGAAGCCGACCGCGAGAGCGAGAAGATCATCCTCGCCGGCCTGCGCGCCGCTTATCCGGCCATCCCTTGCGTGGCCGAGGAAGAGGTGGCGGCCGGCATTGCGACACCCGATCTCGACGGCGTCTTCTTTCTCATCGATCCGCTCGACGGCACCAAGGAATTCGTCAACCGCCGCACCGATTTCACCGTCAACATCGCGCTCATTCGTCACGGCGTGCCGGAAGTCGGTGTCGTCTTCGCGCCCTGCACCGGGCGCTTCTTCTCGGGCCGACCGGGCAGGGCGGAAGCGATCGAGGTCGATGGCGAGTTTCGCATCACCGGCCGCCGGCCGATTGCCGTGCGGGCAGGGGGGACGCCGCTCGCCGTCGTCGCCAGCCGCTCGCACAATACGCCCGAAACCGATGCCTTCATTCGCGACCTCGGTGCCGCCGAGATCGTCTCGGTCGGCTCGTCGCTGAAATTCTGCCTCGTCGCCGCCGCCGAGGCAGACGTCTATCCACGCTTCGGCCGCACCATGGAATGGGATACCGCGGCGGGCGATGCGGTATTGCGCGCAGCCGGCGGCATGACGCGCACGCTGGACGGCCAGCCGCTCGCCTATGGCAAGCGCAACCAGGCCAGCGACGCCGATTTCGCGAATCCGCACTTTATTGCGAGCGGGAAGGCAGCCAAGGCAGTGTGAGCGGCCGCGATCGGGTCAGCCTGACCGCTGCTGGAGGCGCTGCCTGTCGATGATTTCGATCTGACGGCGGGATCTGATCTCGATAATCCCGTCGCGTTTCAGCCTCGACAGCTCGCGCGAGACCGTCCCGATGGTCAATCCCAGGAAATCGGCGATCTCGGCCCGTGTAAGCGGCAGTTCGAAGGCCAGCGTCCGATCGTCTTGCGCGACCATGGGGTCGAGATGTCTGCCGATCTGGCCGAGGAAGCTTGCCAGCTTCTCCGAGGCAGTCTTGCGGCCGAGCGCGACCATCCATTCCCGCGCCTCGTCGACATCGCGCAGCGCTTGCTTGAGCAGCCGCCCCTCCAGCATCGGATTGCTGGCGACCATGCGCTCCAGGGCACGCTTCGATATGCGGCAAAGCTCGACGTCCGAGGCGGCTTCGGCGGTGACCGCGCTTTCGTCGGCATAGAGCCTGCCGACGAAGTCCGGCGCGAACTGCAACCCGACGATCTGCCGGCGTCCATCGGCAAGCGTCTTGATCAGCTTGACCACGCCGCGCATGACATTGCTGTACGCCGTGATCGACGCGCCTTCGGAAAGCAGTTCTTCGCCGGCGCCGTGCCTGACGACTCTCGTGTGCTTGGCGAAGGCGAGCAGCTCATCCGCGTTGAGCACGCCGCACATGCCGTTGTGTCGCGCCTCGCAGCTTTGGCACAGTGCGGGAACGTTGGAATTGTGGACGTCCTGGCGGCCGGCGCTCATCTCATTTCGGCAGTGGTCATACTTTGTACAATGCCGCGAAAGCACAGACTTTCAAAGTGCAAACCGGGCAATAGGGCAGGCCAATTTGCGCTAGCGCAAAGACAGCTTCTGCCAGCGCGTATAAGGCGGGCCAACCACCGCCGTTCATGCACGCGAAAGGCAGACCTCGCATGACCAAGCTTACTGTCACCGAACGGCAGATTGGGCTTATCATCTGCCTCGTCGTGGCGGCGATCGGGCTTGCCATGGCCGCCGCGGGTCGTGGCGAGCCTTTTGGCGTCCAGGGCTTCACCGTGCTCCTTCTCGCGCTGGCGTTGAGCGGCTTCATCATCGCCAGATGGGATGCGCCGCCGCCGGACCGGTCCCTGCTCGAGCACTACTATGACGATCCGACCAAGGTGGGCATTGTCCTCACCATGTTCTGGGCTGTCATCGCCATGTTCGTTGGCGTTTGGGTTGCGGCGCTTTTGGCCTGGCCGGAGCTGACCTTCGACGCCGCCTGGGCGAGCTTCGGCAGGTTGCGGCCGGTCCACACCAGCGGCGTCATCTTCGGCTTCGGTGGAAATGCCCTGATCGCCACCTCCTTCCACGTCCTGCAGAGAACGTCGCGCGCCCGGCTGCCCGACCAGTTGAGCCCCTGGTTCGTGCTGATCGGCTACAATCTCTTCTGCATCGTTGCAGCCAGCGGCTATCTCCTGGGCATCACCCAATCCAAGGAATATGCGGAACCGGAATGGTATGCCGACCTCTGGCTGGTGATTGTCTGGATTGTCTATTTCCTGATCTTTGTCCGCACCCTGGCCCGCCGCAAGGAACCGCACATCTATGTGGCGAACTGGTACTACATGGCCTTCATCCTGGTCGTGGCGATCCTGCATATCGTCAACAACCTGGCTGTGCCGATCTCCTTCGGCAGCGCCAAGAGCTACTCGGCCTTCTCCGGCGTGCAGGATGCGATGACGCAATGGTGGTACGGCCACAACGCCGTCGCCTTCTTCCTCACCTCGGGCTTCCTCGGCATGATGTACTACTACCTGCCGAAGCGCGCCGGGCGGCCAATCTTCTCCTATCCGCTTTCGCTGATCAGCTTCTGGGGCATTACCTTCATGTATATGTGGGCAGGGTCGCACCACCTGCACTACACGGCGCTGCCGCAATGGGTGCAGACACTCGGCATGACATTTTCGCTGGTTTTGCTGGTGCCGTCCTGGGCCTCGGCCGGCAACGCCCTGGCGACGCTCAACGGCGCCTGGCACAAGGTGCGCGACGACGCGACGCTGCGCTTCATGATGGTCGCGGCGGTCTTCTACGGCCTGTCGACCTTCGAAGGGTCGTTCATGGCGATTCGCGCCGTCAACTCGGTCTCCCACTACACCGACTGGACAATCGGCCATGTCCACGGCGGCGCGCTGGGTTGGGTGGCGATGATCACGTTCGGCTCGATCTACGCTTTGGTCCCGTGGATGTGGAAGCGCCCGGCGATCTATTCGCCGAAACTCGTCGAGGTGCACTTCTGGCTCGCGCTCTCGGGCACCATTGTCTACGTCTTCTCGATGTGGAACTCGGGCATTATCCAGGGCCTGATGTGGCGCACCTACAATGAGAACGGAACGCTCGCCTATTCCTTCCTCGACACGGTCGAGGCGATGCATCCCTATTATATCGCGCGCACCTTCGGCGGGCTGCTGTTTCTGCTCGGCGCGATCGTCGGAACCTACAATGTGCTGATGACCATCCGGCAGGCGCGCCTCGAGCGTGGCGTCGAGGCCGGTGGCGAGGTCGACCTGCCGCTCGGCAGGCCTGCCGCACTGCCTGGAGAATGACCTGTGGCTGACCTCCATCGCAAACTCGAACGCAGCGCCATCCGCTTCATGCTGGCCATCATCGCCGTCGCCTCGATCGGCGGCCTGGTCGAAATCGCGCCGCTTTTCACCATCGGCTCCACGGTCGAGGCGGCGCCCGACATGCGCGTCTACACGCCACTCGAGGTCGCCGGGCGCAACATCTACATGCGTGAAGGCTGCTACGCCTGTCATTCCCAGATGATTCGGTCGCTGCGCGACGAGGTCGAGCGTTACGGACCTTACTCGCTGGCGGTCGAATCCAAATATGATCACCCGATGCTCTGGGGGTCGAAGCGCACCGGGCCCGATCTAGCCCGCATCGGCGAGAAATACTCGGATGCATGGCAGGTGGCGCATCTCAACAATCCACGCGATGTCGTTCCGCAATCGATAATGCCGGCCTATCGCTGGTTGCTGCGCACGCCTTTGAGGACTGACGATCTCGGCAGGCACCTGGCCGCCTTGCGGACCGTCGGCGTGCCCTACACGGACGAGATGGTCGCCAACGCGCCGATCGATGCCTATGGCCAGTCCGCGCCGGATGGTGACAAGGCGCGTGGCGTCACCGAGCGTTACGGCAAGGCGACCCATGTAAGGGCTTTCGACGGCAATCCCGGCGAGTTGACGGAGATGGACGCGCTAGTCGCGTATCTGCAGATCCTCGGCGGATTGACCGATGCAGCCAGGAAGACCGACCAGACGGCGCTGGGGGAATGAGCATGCATGACGCGGTGGTCGCAATCTCCAAAAGCTGGGGCCTTTTCTATCTCCTCGCTCTGTCCGCCGGGGTGGTGATTTATGCCTACTGGCCGTCCAATCGAGCCGGGTTCGATCGCGCCAAAAGCAGCATTCTGGACAAGGACGACAAGCCGTGGATGTAGGACGACGCGACCCTGTCACCGGCCGCACCACGACCGGTCATGAATGGAACGGCATTGAGGAACTGAACACGCCGGTTCCCAAGGTGGTGCTGTTCTTTCTCGCCATCGGAGCGCTGTTCTGCCTTGGCTACTGGCTGCTGATGCCTGCCTGGCCGCTTGGTTCGACCTATACGAAGGGCCTGCTCGGCAACGACCAGCGTCGCATCGTCGATCAGGAGGTGGCAACCGCGAAGGCTCAGCGCGCCGCTTGGCTGGACAAGATCCAGGCCTTGGATTTCGCCGCGATCAAATCCGATCCGGTGCTGATGCAGGACGTGACGAAGGCCGGCCACGTGCTGTTTTCGGACAATTGCGCGGCTTGCCACGGCATCAAGGCAACTGGGGGGCCCGGCTTCCCGGATCTGACGGCGAAGTCTTGGCTTTGGGGCGGGGAACCCGAGAAGATCGCCGAGACGATCGGCATCGGCATCAATTCGACCAATGACGATACCCGCGTTTCGCAGATGCTGGCATTCGGCCGCGACGGCATACTCGATCGTCAGAAGATCACCGACGTCGTCGCCTATGTCCGCTCCCTGTCGATGCCGGACGCAGGGTCGGCCGAAAGCATCGAGGCCGGCCGAGAGGTTTTCGCCGGCAACTGCGTGGCGTGTCATGGCAAGGACGCCAAGGGCATGCATGAGCAGGGTGCGCCCGACCTCACCGACAGCCATTGGATCTACGGCGGCACGCTCCAGGATGTGTATTCGACGGTCTATTCCGGCCGCCAGGGGCACATGCCGAACTGGAACGCGCGGCTGACGCCGGCGGAGATCAAGCTGCTCGCGCTCTATGTCGGCCAGCTTGGGCAGGCCAAATGAGAACGGCGGCCATGATTGCCGGTCTATCGGCGCGAAGGCGGGCAAACACCCGGCTCAAGTGGTTTGCAGTCGTGGCGGTGCTGTTGGCCGTCTTCATCGGCGCCAATGTTCATCTTGTCTACGTCGCCGTCCAATCGCAGCCGGAATGCGTGCTCGATCCCGCCTTAGACACGGCGTCCCTCCTTCGTCCGGCCAGGCCGGCGTGTTGAGAGAGAAGACCATGACCGAAGCCCCAGACGCCTCGCGGCCCTACATCGAGCGCAACCGACGCAACCTGCCGGCCGGCACCGCTGTCGGTTGGCTCAAAGCCGGCTGGCGGGATTTCATGGTCAGCCCCGGCCCGAGCCTCGTCTATGGCGCGGCGGTTTTCATGGTTTCGCTGGCGATCGTCTGGACACTGTTCGCGCTTGGCCTGGACTATATCCTGTTTCCCGCGCTCGCCGGCTTCATGGTCGTCGGGCCGCTGATCGCCATCGGCCTCTATGAAAAGAGCTGGGCGATCGCGGCAGGGCAGCCAGTCTCGCTTTCGCGCATGACCTTCGTGCGGCCGAAATCCGGCGCGCAGGTCTGGTTCACCGGGGCGATCCTATGCCTGCTTATGCTGGTGTGGATGCGGGCTGCGGTCTTGATCTACGCGCTGTTCTTCGGCCTGCTGCCGTTCCCGGGTCTCGATCACATCACGTCGATGTTGTTCACGACACCTACTGGATGGGCGATGCTCCTGGTTGGATCCGTGGCCGGCGGCGTCTTCGCCGCTTTCGCCTTTGCCATCAGCACCTTCTCCGTGCCGATGCTTTTCGACGAGGAGACGGATGCCTTCACGGCCATGGGCACCAGCATTTCGCTGGTCTGGAACAACATACCCGTGATGATCGCCTGGGGCTCGATCGTGCTTGCGCTTTTCCTGTTGAGCGTCGCCACCGGCCTGCTTGGCCTGGTTGTCGTTTTTCCCGTGCTCGGTCACGGTACGTGGCACGCCTACAAGGCAATGAGATGAGTTGCTGCGCGCCCGGAGCGGAAGCCGCGGCCGAACTCGGCGGCCCTCCGTCGCGCGATGAAATCCTGCTCGCCAGCCACGACCTTGCGGATGGCCTGCGCCAGACCGATCTGTCGGTGCCCGGCGTCCACTGCGCTGGCTGCATCGCCGCGATCGAGGGGGCGTTCCGCCGCGTCCCGGGTGTAGAGCAGGCGCGCGTCAACCTGTCCGCCAGGCGGCTGTCGGTGAAATGGCGGGGCGAGATGCCGCCCCCCATTTTCGAGACGGTGATGACGACAGGCTACGCGGCGCATCTGTTCGACAACGAGGACGCGGCCGTCGACCCCGAGCTTTCGCGGCTGCTGCGGGCAACCGCCGTCGCCGGCTTTGCCTCGATGAACATCATGCTGTTGTCGGTATCGATCTGGTCGGGCGCGGAGCCACAGACCCGCCAGGCCTTTCACTGGATTTCAGCGGTGCTGGCCTTTCCGGCGCTGATCTATTCCGGACGCGTGTTTTTCGCGGCGGCGTGGTCGGCCCTGCGGCAGGGAAGGACCAGTATGGAGGTGCCGATCTCCGTTGGCGTCATCCTGGCGTTCGCGCTCAGCCTTTACGACACCGCCGCCGGCGGCGCCTATGCCTATTTCGATGCGGCGGTGTCGCTTTTGTTCTTCCTGCTCATCGGCCGCAGCCTCGACCATGTCATGCGCGAGAAGGCGCGCAGCGCCGTGCGCAGCCTGATCCGGCTCACGCCGCGCGGCGCGACGGTGGAACGCGAGGACGGTACGCGCGAGTATCTGCCTGCCGGACAGATCAAGGAGGGCATGCTGCTGGCGGTAGCGCCCGGCGAGCGCCTCCTGGTCGACGGCATCGTCCACGGCGGCCGGTCCGATGTCGATTGCTCGCTGGTCAGCGGCGAGAGCGCCGCTCAATCGGTCGGGCCCGGATCGTCCTTGCGCGCCGGGACGCTCAACCTCAACGGCGCGCTGACGCTGACGGCCACCTCCGATGCCGGCAATTCCTCACTCGCCGAAATGGTGGCGCTGATGGAAGCGGCCGATGGCGGCCGCTCGCGTTACAGGCGCATCGCCGATCGCGCCGCGCGTCTCTATTCGCCGGTAGTTCACCTGACCGCGCTTTTCACCTTTCTCGGCTGGATGCTCGCGACCGGCGACTGGCATGGCGCCATAAGTGTCGCCATCGCGGTGTTGATCATCACTTGCCCCTGCGCGCTTGGGCTTGCGGTGCCGATCGTGCACACGGTGGCGGCCAGGCGGCTGTTCGAGGCCGGTATCATGGTCAAGGACGGCTCGGCCCTGGAGCGGCTGGCGGAGATCGACACGGTTCTCTTCGACAAGACGGGAACGCTGACGACGGGGCGGCTGAGCTTGGCCAATGCCTCGCAGATCGAGCCATCCGCACTGGCGATCGCCGGTGCGATCGCGGCTCGCTCCAATCATCCCGTGTCGCGGGCTCTGGCGGCCTTCGACGACGGTTTGCAAATGATGCCGGTCGCAATTGCCGAGCATCCGGGACTGGGGGTCGAGTGCCGGATCGGGCGGCACCTCTACCGGCTCGGCCGGGCCGAATGGGCGGTATCCGGCGCCACGGCCGCAACCATGCTCTCACGCGACGGCCATCCGCTCGCTTCATTCATTTTTGAGGACAGCCTGCGGCAGGATGCGGCGCGCTCGATCGAGGCTCTGAAGCGCGATGGATTTGCCGTGGCCATCATGTCGGGCGACCAGGAGCGGACGGTCTTGCGCGTCGGTGGGCAACTCGGCATAGGCGAGGTGTCGGCACGACTGCTGCCCGCGGAGAAGGTTGCCCGCATCGCCGCGCTTGCCGCCACGGGCCGCAAGGTGATGATGGTCGGCGATGGTCTCAACGATGCGCCGGCGTTGAGTGCCGCGCATGTGTCGATGGCGCCGTCCAGCGCAGGCGATATCGGCCGCAATGCCGCCGACCTTGTCTTTCTCCGGCCGAGCCTGCTGGCCATTCCCGATGCGATCGATATCGCCCGGCAGGCGGCGCGGCTGGTGCATCAGAATTTCGTCCTCGCGATCGGCTACAACGCCATCGCCATTCCGTTTGCGATCGCCGGGCAGGTCACGCCGCTGCTTGCCGCACTGGCCATGTCGGCGTCGTCGATCCTGGTCGTCGCGAACGCCTTGCGGCTTCGCGGCATCGCCGGCCGCGACGTGGCCAGCGGTTGGGTTGCCGACCAGATGCCAAAGCCACTGCCGCCCGTGGTGGGGCGCGCATGAGCAGTCTCGTCTATCTTATTCCGCTGGCCCTCCTGCTTGGCGGGGCGGCGTTGGGCGCGTTCTTGTGGTCGCTGAAAAGCGGTCAGTACGACGACATGCAAGGTGCGGCCGAACGCATCCTGCTCGACGACGAATAGTCGAGCTGGACAGGCAGTAGAGGGGCCTACGCCGCCGCGACGTGCGCCGAGTTCGAGCCGATATAGTTGCGGATCGTCTCGATGATGCGATCCTGGTCGGTTTCGCTGAGATAGGGGTGCATCGGCAGGCAGAGGATCCGCTTCGGCAGTTCCTCCGAAACGGCGAGGCCGGTCGGCGTGCGCGGATAGTCGCGATAGGCAAGCTGCACGTGCAGCGGCTTCACGTAGTAGATGACGGAAGGGATGCCCTTCTCCGTCAGATGCGCCTTCAGCCCGTCGCGCTTCGGCGTTTCGATGGCGTATTGCGCCCAGGCCGAGCGGCCGTGGCCCAGATTGCGCGAGGCCGTGAGGATATCGCCGAGACCCGAGGCGTAGCGGTCGGCGACCGCTTGCCGGGCAACCATCTCGTCCTCGAGGATGGCGAGCTTCTCGATCAGGATCGCCGCCTGCAGCGTGTCGAGACGCGAATTGATGCCGACGCGGATGTTGTCGTACTGGGTCTCGCCCTTGCCGTGGAAGGCGAAGGAGCGCAGCTTGTCGGCCATCGCGTCGTCATTGGTGAACATCGCGCCACCGTCGCCGTAGCAGCCGAGCGGCTTTGCCGGATAGAAGCTGGTCGAGCCGACATGGCCGAAGGAACCGCAGAACTTGCCGTCGGCCGAGCCGCCGATCGACTGGGCGGCGTCCTCGATCACCAGCAGGTCCTCGCGCTTGGCGATCGCCATGATCGCCTCGTAGTCGGCGGCGAGCCCGAACAGGTCGACCGGGATGATCGCCTTCGGCTTCAGCCTGCCTTCCTTCTTGATCAACTGGATCGCCGCCTCGAGGCTGGCGATGTCGATGTTGTAGGTGTCGGGATCGACATCGACGAACACCGGTTCGGCCTTGGCCAGCGCCACCACTTCGGCCGTCGCTGCGAAGGTGAAGCTCGGCACGAAGACCGCATCGCCCGGACCGATGCCGGCGGCGAACAGCGGCAGCAGCAGCGCGTCGGTGCCGTTGGCGCAGGCCACGACATGCTTGGTGCCGACATAGGCCGCGAGCTTGTTTTCGAATTCGGTGACCTGAGGCCCGAGGATATAGCGGCCTTCGTCGACAACGCGGTCGATCGCGGCTTTGAGCCGGTCGCGGATACGTTCGCGCTGCGCGCCGAGATCGATGAACTGCATGTCTGCCTCAACAAGGGGTTGGTGCGTGTCGCCATGGCAAGCGGCGGGGGCATGACACGCACAGAAACAACAACTTAACGGGCCGCTGGTACCAGACTTGGACAATCCGAGAAAGCCGGGCCACGGGCATGGCGACCGGTCCGGATGTCGCAGCCTGTTACCGACGATCACTCCTGCTTTTCCGCAAGGTGCCGGAATTCCGGCCTTTGCAAGGCGCAATCAGTGCCTTTTCTCGCGCTTTTTCAGCCGATGGAAACATAAAGTGATCAGCCGGCTGAACGGCTTTGCCGCCGGATGGACGGCCGATCAGGCGATTTCGTGGCGCCAGGGCGGATTGGCGCCGGCGCGCGACACCGTCACCGCCGCCGCCTTGGCGCCGAGCGCCAGCGCCTGGCGGATCGCGTCTTCCGACAGGTCGCCGATCGCTGCCTTGGTGAGCAGGCCCTGTTCGTGCAACGAGGCGAGGATGCCGGCATTGAAGGTGTCGCCGGCGCCGACCGTGTCGACCACCGTCACCTTCTGCGGCATCACCGTGACCTTGTGGCTCTTGCTGTAGCCGACCGCGCCCTCGCTGCCATGGGTGACGACGATCAGCTTCGGTCCGCGATCCAGCCAGTTGCGGATGACGTCCTCATGCGAGCCGGCTTCGTCAAACCAGTTGAGGTCCTCGTCCGACAGTTTCACGATGTCGGCCATCGCCATCATCTCGCGGATGCGCCGCAGGTGCTTTGCCTTGTCGGGGATGAAGTTCGGCCGGATGTTGGGGTCGAGCATCATGACGCGGCTGTTGTGCTCGCGCCGCATGAACTCCTCATAGGCCGATCCGGCAGGCTCGGAGATCAGGCTGATGGCGCCGAACAGCATCGCCTCGATCTCGGCGCCGAGGCTCGGCAGATCCTCGATGGTGAGCATGCGCCCGGCGGTGTTCTCGTCGTAGAAAGTGTAGGTCGCCTGGCCGTTGGTGAGCCGCACGAAGGCGAGCGTCGTCGGCCTTGGCGAGGTGTGGGCATAGGTGGAACTGACCTTGCTTGCGCCGAGCGCTTCGCGGAACTGGCCGCCGAACAGGTCCGACGACAGGCCGGAAAAGAAGCCGGCCGGCGCGCCGAGCCGCCCGAGCGCGATCGCCGTGTTGAAAACCGCGCCGCCGACATAGGGCGCGAAGGCCGGTTCGCCCTCGGTCGTCGTGCGCGGCAGCATGTCGATCAGGGCTTCGCCGCAGCAGAGGATCATGATGTCTGGCTTTCCGGCGGATAGATCACGCCCTTGCGGATGATGATGTTGGCATAGAGCCGGGGTTCGCTGGTGGCGACGATCGCATGCGCGGCCTTGACCCGTGCATAGAAATCGGCGCCGGCCAGCGCAACCACCTTGTGGCCGGGCGCGCGCCTGGCGCATACCGCTTCCATCTCATGGTGGACCGGATCGGCGAGCGCCGGATCGCCCTTGACCGAGGCGCGAAACAGCGCCTCCGGCACGGCGTCGTCCACCGGCAGCACGCTCAATATCGCGTCGAGCACGGGAACCATGTGATGGCCGTCGGCGCGGATCAGCCGATGCGCCTGCTGCTCGGCCGGGTAGTTGCCGTCGACAAGCGCGATCTCGTCGCCATGGCCCATGGCGCGCAGCGTTGCCAGAAGCTCCGGGCCGAGCAGCGAGGGGATGCCGATCAGCATGCTTAGGCGCTCCTGGAAATCGTGGTCGAGCCGATCAGGAAGCGCTCCGACAGCGGCAAGCTGGCGCCGCCAAGTGCCCGCGCGTGGATGCCGACGGTTCCTTCGCGCACCGCCGGCAACTTCAGGCCTTCGCCGTCGATCGTGCCGATGGCCACTCTCACCGCGTCGACGAGACGGCCGCGCACCGAGAGCGGCATCCAGCCGTCGATCACCGCCGCCTCGAAATCGATGACCGAGGAGGCCGCGACGATGGCGTAGGCGAGGGCCTGCGCGGCGCCGGCGATCCATAGGTCGAGCTCGGGGCCGATCTCGCCCCAGTCCTCGGGCGACGTCCACAGATGCGAGGCCTCGACGCCGCGCGCGTTGAGCGCCTTCTCCAGCATGGCGATCGACGCCACGTCGATGAGCTGCGTCGGCTTGCCGTCCGGCCCCGGCACCGGCATCGAGCCGAGCGCGCCGGCATTGCCGGTCGGTCCGCCGAACAGCCGGCCGTTGAGCACGATGCCGCCGCCGGCGAAGGCGCCGATGTAGAAATAGACGAAGTCGCGCGCCCCGCCCGCCTGGCCGAAGACGAGCTCGGCGCCGCAGGCCGAGGTGGCGTCGTTCTGCAGGTAGACAGGGAAGTCGCACTGCGCCTGGATGTCGGAGCGGATGTCGCGATGGCGCCACTCGTCCATGATCTCGCGCGGCGCGCCGGCGGTGTCGGCCCAGTTCCACAATTCGAACGGCATGGCGATGCCGAGCCCGGCAATGCGCTTGTCCTGCGCCTGGGTAAGTTCGCCACGCATCCTGGTCATGCCGGAAAGCGCGAATTCCACCGTCTCGCGCGGCGCCGGATAGCGGTAGGAGTGCTGCAGCATCGAGCGCACATTGCCGAGGAAGTCGATCAGCACCAGCTCGGCGCTGCGGCGGCCGATCTTGAGGCCGATGAAGAAAGCGCCTTCGGGGTTGAGCGCCATGGGAATGGAGGGCTGGCCGATCCTTCCGCGCAGCGGCGCCTGGCGCACCAGCAGCCTGTCGTCCTCCAGCTCGCGCATGATCACCGAAACGGTCTGCGCCGAGAGTCCGGTCATGCGCGCTATGTCGGATTTGGCGAGGCTGCCATGCTGGCGCACCAGGGACAGCACAAGCCGCTCATTGTGGTCGCGCATGCCGCTCTGGTTGGTGCCGCGGTGCAGGCGGCTCTCTGCCGCCTCGGGCGAACCGTGCCTCGCAATGCCGGTCTCCACCCTGTTTCCTCCGTCGTTTCCCCTCAATGCTTTTCGTGCAGAATGAGTGAACGACGCAAGGCTGTCAATAATAAATAAGAGTGATTTAATTATTGACAGCCGTCTCGGAGTGGTGTCTTTTGAGGGGGTGTCCACGCTGGGAGAAATGGTTGGATGCGCTTGAGACGTCGGGTGGCCCGGCGTCCGCAATGGTTCCACTGGGAGGAAAATCGTGACCAAGAAAGCACTGCTGAAGTCCACCGTGTTCGCGGCCGCCGCGTTGGGCCTGATGGCGTTCGCCTCGACGGCATCGGCCGCCGGCGTCGGCGCCTGCCTGATCACCAAGACTGACACCAATCCCTTCTTCGTCAAGATGAAGGAAGGCGCGACCGCCAAGGCCAAGGAACTTGGCGTCGACCTCAAGACCTATGCCGGCAAGATCGACGGCGACAGCGAGAGCCAGGTTGCGGCGATCGAAAGCTGCATCGCCGACGGTGCCAAGGGTATTCTGATCACCGCGTCCGACACCAAGGGCATCGTGCCGACGGTGAAGAAGGCGCGTGACGCCGGCCTGCTGGTGATCGCGCTCGACACCCCGCTCGATCCGATCGATGCGGCCGACGCGACCTTCGCCACGGACAACCTCGAAGCCGGCAAGCTGATCGGCGCCTGGGCCGCTGCGACGCTTGGCGACAAGGCCAAGGACGCCAAGATCGGCTTCCTCGACCTGACCCCGTCGCAGCCGACCGTGGACGTCCTGCGCGACCAGGGCTTCATGATGGGCTACGGCATCGACGTGAAGGACCCCAACAAGATCGGCGATGAGGACGATCCGCGCATCGTTGGCCATGACGTGACCAACGGCAACGAAGAGGGTGGCCGCAAGGCGATGGAGAACCTCCTGCAGAAGGACAACACCATCAACGTCATCCACACCATCAACGAGCCGGCCGCCGTCGGCGCCTACCAGGCGCTCAAGGCAGTTGGCCTCGAGAAGCAGGTGCTGATCGTCTCGGTCGACGGCGGCTGCCCCGGCGTCAAGTCGGTAACCGAAGGCGTCATCGGCGCCACCTCGCAGCAATATCCGCTGCAGATGGCCGCGCTCGGCATCGAGGCGATCGCCGCCTTCGCCAAGGACGGCACCAAGCCGAAGCCGACCGAAGGCAAGAACTTCTTCGATACGGGCGTCAACCTCGTCACCGACAAGCCGGCCAACGGCGTCAAGTCGATCGACACCAAGGAAGGCCTCGCCAAGTGCTGGGGCTGATGCTGGGCTGACCGGCACATAAACCTTGCGGCTGGGGGCTTGATCCCCGGCCGCATCGGGTGGACGATGCGCTTTCGTTGGCGCTGACAATCCAGGCGACAGACCGGAATGCGTGAACGGGACGGGGAGCCGTGAGAAGCTCCGCGCAGACGGGAGGAGATATGTCTCAGATTCAGGAATTCGAGAAGGTTCTCTCGAGCAGCGACACCAGCGTCGCCGCCTTCGATGAGCACGGCAAGTCGTTCGTCAAGCGCGCCCAGCATTTCCTGCACTCCACGCCGGCCGCTGTGCCGCTGATCGTGCTGGTCTTGTCGATCATCATCTTCGGCATCGCCATCGGCGGACGGTTCTTTTCGTCCTACACGCTGACGCTGATCCTGCAGCAGATCGCCATCGTCGGTATTCTGGGCGCCGCCCAGACGCTGGTCATCCTGACCGCCGGCATCGACCTGTCGATCGGCGTGATCATGGTGATTTCGGCCGTCATCATGGGCAACTGCGCCATCACCTACGGTATGCCGACCATCCTCGCCGTTATCGTCGGCCTTGCCGCCGGCGCCGCCTGCGGGCTGCTCAACGGCCTTTTGGTCGCCTACATGAAGCTGCCGCCGTTCATCGTCACGCTCGGCACCTGGAACATCGTCATGGCCACGAATTTCATCTATTCGGCCAATGAGACGATCCGCGATGCCGATGTCGATGCGCAGGCGCCGCTGCTGCACCTGTTCGCGATGAGCTTCAGGGTCGGCTCCGCCGTGCTGACAGCCGGCGTCATTGCCACGGTCGTGCTGGTGGGAGTGCTTTGGTACGTGCTCAACCACACCGCCTGGGGCCGCCATGTCTATGCCGTCGGCGACGATCAGGAGGCTGCGAAACTGTCGGGCATCCAGACCAAGAAGGTACTGATCACGGTCTATGCCCTTGCCGGGCTGATCGCCGCTTTCGCGGCCTGGGTCTCGATCGGCCGCAACGGCTCGATCTCACCGTCGGCTGCCGTCACCGACTACAATCTGCAAGCCATCACCGCGACGGTGATCGGCGGCATCTCGCTCTTCGGCGGCCGCGGCTCGATCCTCGGCACGTTGTTCGGCGCCATGATCGTCGGCGTCGTCTCGATGGGTCTCAACATGATGGGCGCCGATCCGCAATGGAAAGTGCTGCTCACCGGCGTGCTGATCATCGGCGCCGTGGCGGTCGATCAATGGATCAGAAAGGTTTCGGCATAATCATGACCCAGGAACCCATCCTCACCGCGCGCGGTCTCACCAAGCGCTATGGTCGTGTCACCGCCCTCGACAATGCCGATTTCGACCTCTATCCGGGCGAAATCCTGGCGGTGATCGGCGACAACGGCGCCGGCAAATCATCGCTCATCAAGGCGATTTCCGGCGCGGCGGTGCCCGACGAAGGGGAAATCAAGCTTGAAGGCAAAGCCGTTGCCTTCAAGTCGCCGATGGAGGCTCGAGAAGCCGGCATCGAGACTGTCTACCAGAACCTCGCTTTGTCGCCGGCGCTGTCGATCGCCGACAACATGTTCCTCGGCCGCGAGATCCGCAAACCTGGCCCGCTCGGCAGCTGGCTGCGCATGCTCGACCGTCCGGCGATGGAAAAGCGCGCCCGCGACAAGCTCACCGAACTCGGCCTGATGACCATCCAGAACATCAGCCAGGCGGTCGAAACGCTCTCGGGCGGCCAGCGCCAGGGCGTCGCGGTGGCGCGCGCCGCCGCCTTCGGCTCGAAAGTGGTGATCATGGACGAGCCGACCGCCGCCCTCGGCGTCAAGGAAAGCCGCCGCGTGCTGGAACTGATCCTCGACGTCAAGAAGCGCGGCCTGCCGATCGTGCTCATCTCGCACAACATGCCGCATGTGTTCGAGGTCGCCGACCGCATCCACATCCACCGGCTCGGACGGCGCCTGTGCGTCGTCGATCCGAAGCAGATTTCCATGTCGGATGCCGTCGCCCTGATGACCGGCGCCAAGAAGCCGCCGGAGGACGCGCTGGCCGCCTGATTCGCCGCGACGGGTAATTTGCCGCAGATGAATCGGTTGCCTGTCGACCTAATCGATTGAATATATGCTGCAATGCACTGGGGTAGGGTGGGAGGAACCGTGAAAGCCGGTATGATCATGGCAACCGCACGAGAGGCGACATGACAAGCGCGATGACGACCGAAGCTCCCATCCTGGAAATCCCCGACCCCAAGACGCTCGCCGACGAGGTCTTGCTGGCCCTCAAATACAGGGTCGGCAAGGGCACCAACGTCGCCACCCAGTACGACTGGCTCACCGCATCGATCAAGGTCGTGCGCGACCGCGTCGTCGATCAGTGGATGCAGGCCACGCAGGAGGCCTACGCCCAGCAGGAAAAGCGCGTCTACTACCTGTCGCTGGAATTCCTCATCGGCCGCCTGATGCGCGACGCATTCTCCAATCTCGGCCTGATGGACAACATGCGCGAGGCGCTGCGCTCGCTCGGCGTCGACCTCGATCTCATCGCCGGGCTCGAACCCGATGCCGCGCTCGGTAATGGCGGTCTTGGCCGGCTCGCCGCCTGCTTCATGGAGAGCATGGCCACCGTCGGCATTCCGGCGCATGGCTACGGCATCCGCTACGCCAACGGCATGTTCCGCCAGGAGATCCATGACGGCTGGCAGGTGGAGCTGCCGGAAACCTGGCTCGACCACGGCAATCCCTGGGAGTTCGAGCGCCGCGAGCGCTCCTTCGAGGTCGGCTTCGGCGGCTCGGTGGAATCGATCACCTCCAAGGACGGCAGGCTCGAGCGCCACGTCTGGAAGCCGACCGAGCATGTGCTGGCGGTCGCCTACGACACGCCGGTCGCCGGCTGGCGGGCCAACCGCGTCAACACGCTGCGGCTGTGGTCCGGCATGCCGATCGATCCGATCCTGCTCGACAAGTTCAACGCTGGCGACCACATCGGCGCGCTGGCCGAAAGCAACAAGGCCGACGCCCTGTCGCGCGTGCTCTATCCCGCCGATTCCCACATGGCCGGGCAGGAGCTCAGGCTGCGCCAGGAGTATTTCTTCTCCACCGCCTCGCTGCAGGACATCGTCCAGCGCCATCTCAGCCAATATGGCGACCTGCAGTCGCTGCCCGACAAGGCGGCGATCCATCTCAACGACACCCATCCGGCGATCGCCGTGCCCGAACTGATGCGGCTCCTGATGGACGTCCACGGCATGGATTTCGACCAGGCCTGGGACATCACCAAGCGCACCTTCGGCTACACCAACCACACGCTGCTGCCGGAGGCGCTGGAAAGCTGGCCGGTGCCGCTGTTCGAGCGGCTGCTGCCGCGCCACATGCAGATCGTCTACGCCATCAATGCCGAGGTGCTTCTGGAGGCGCGCGCCACCAACAAGTTCTCGGGCGAGCAGATCAGCCGCATCTCGCTGATCCAGGAGAATGGCGACCGCCGCGTGCGCATGGGCAATCTGGCCTTCGTCGGCTCGCATTCGATCAACGGCGTCTCGGCGCTGCACACCGAGCTGATGAAGGAGACGGTGTTCGCCGACCTCCACAAGCTCTATCCCGACCGCATCAACAACAAGACCAACGGCATCACGCCGCGGCGCTGGCTGATCCAGTGCAATCCCGGCCTCACCGCGCTTGCCCGCGAGGCGATCGGCGACCGCTTCCTGGACGATATCGACGCCATCAAGGGGCTCGACGCCTTTGCCGGCGACGCCACCTTCCGCGAGAAGTTCGCGGCGGTGAAGCGGGCGAACAAGTCGAGACTCGCCAACCTGGTCGCCGACCGGCTCGGCATCAAGCTCGACCCCTCGGCGCTGTTCGACATCCAGGTCAAGCGCATCCACGAATACAAGCGCCAGCTGCTCAACATCCTGGAAGCCGTCGCGCTCTACGACCAGATCCGCTCGCACCCCGAGCGCGACTGGATGCCGCGCGTAAAATTCTTCGGCGGCAAGGCGGCGCCGAGCTACCACAACGCCAAGCTGATCATCAAACTCGCCAACGACGTCGCCAGGGTCATCAACCGCGATCCGGCGGTGCGCGGCCTGCTCAAGGTCGTGTTCGTGCCGAACTACAATGTCAGCCTGGCCGAAGTGCTGATGCCGGCCGCGGACCTTTCCGAGCAGATCTCGACCGCCGGCATGGAAGCCTCCGGCACCGGCAACATGAAGTTCGCGCTGAACGGCGCGCTGACCATCGGCACGCTGGACGGCGCCAATGTCGAGATCAAGGAATGCGTCGGCGACGACAACATCTTCATCTTCGGCCTGACCACCGCCGAGGTCGCCGAGCGGCGCAACAACGGCTACAATCCGCGCGCGGTGATCGAAGGCTCGCCGGAACTTTCGCAGGCGCTCGCTGCCATCTCCTCGGGCGTCTTCTCTCCTGACGATCCGCAGCGCTACCGCGCATTGATCGACGGCCTCTACAACAGCGACTGGTTCATGGTGGCGGCCGACTTCGACACTTACGCGGCCACCCAGCGCGACGTCGATACCGTCTGGCGCAACAGCCCCGACTGGTACGCGCGCGCCATCCGCAACGTCGCTCGCGTCGGCTGGTTCTCTTCCGATCGCACGATCCGCCAATATGCGAAAGAAATCTGGAACGTGCCCGTCTGATATGATTGCATGAGGTCACGAACAACGTGGCCCCTAGTGGAGTGAGTTTGACACTTGCGACCGATCCAGGACCAGTCGGCGATGCAGATGTCGAAGTCAAACCTCCGCTAGTATTTGAATACGAGTGCCCAGGGAGGGCGACCGCCTGATGAGGAAGCCGCGCGCGACCGCTGCGACGAGCGGGCCGGACGGACTGGCGCCAGCCGGCGATGTCGCGGCGATTGTCGCCGGCACGCATGGCGATCCCTTCGCGGTTCTCGGCGTGCATGAGGCCGGCAAGGGTTTTGTTGCCCGCTGCTTCGTCCCGAACGCCGAGTTCGTCACCGCCTACACGCTGAGCGGCAAGGCGGCAGGCGAGCTGTCGCGACGCGACGATGCGGGTTTCTTCGAGGGCAAGCTCACGCTCAGGAAGCGTCAGCCGCTGCGCTATCATGCCAGGAATGCCGGCGGCGACTGGTGGCTGACCGATCCCTATTCCTTCGGCCCGGTGCTCGGCCCGTTGGACGACTACTATATCGCCGAGGGCTCGCATCTGAGGCTCTTCGACAAGCTCGGCGCCCATGTCATCGACCATGAGGGCGCCACCGGCGTGCATTTCGCCGTCTGGGCGCCCAATGCGCGGCGCGTCTCGGTGGTCGGCGCATTCAACGAATGGGACGGGCGCCGACACACGATGCGCGACCGCCGCGACACCGGCATCTGGGAACTGTTCATCCCCGATATCGGCGCGGGCCAGCCCTACAAGTTCGAGATCATCGCCCCCGACGGCGTGCGGCTGCCGCTGAAGGCCGATCCGTTCGCCTTCGAGTCGGAACTGCGCCCGGCCACCGCCTCGGTGACGGCGCCGCCGATGGCGCATGAGTGGGGCGACGAGGCGCACCGCACGTTCTGGCGCAGTGCCGACCCCAGGCGCGAGGCGATCTCGATCTACGAGGTCCACGCCGGCTCCTGGCAGCTTCGCGACGACGGCACGTTCCTGAGCTGGGACGAACTCGCCGCGCGGCTGATCCCCTACGTCGCCGACAGCGGCTTCACCCATATCGAATTCCTGCCGATCTCCGAGCACCCCTACGACCCCTCCTGGGGCTACCAGACCACCGGCCTCTACGCGCCGACCGCCCGTTTCGGCGACCCCGACGGCTTTGCCCGTTTCGTCGACGGCGCGCATCGCGCCGGCATCGGCGTCATCCTCGACTGGGTGCCGGCGCATTTTCCCGTCGACGCGCATGGTCTCGCCCGCTTCGACGGCACCGCGCTCTACGAGCACGAGGATCCGCGCCAGGGCTTCCACCCCGACTGGAACACCGCGATCTACAATTTCGGCCGCCGCGAGGTGGTGTCGTTCCTGGTTAACAACGCGCTGTTCTGGGCCGAGAAATACCATGTCGACGGTTTGCGCGTCGACGCGGTGGCCTCGATGCTCTACCTCGACTACTCGCGCAAGGCCGGCGAATGGATCCCCAACGAGAAGGGCGGACGCGAAAACCTCGAGGCAGTCGCCTTCCTGCAGAAGATGAACAAGGAGGTCTACGGCCACCATCCCGGCGTGGTGACGATCGCCGAGGAATCGACCTCATGGCCGAAAGTGTCGCGGCCGGTGCATGAGGGCGGGCTGGGCTTCGGCTTCAAGTGGAACATGGGCTTCATGCACGACACGCTGGAGTATTTCTCCAAGGAGCCGATCTACCGCAAGCATCACCACAACGACATCACCTTCGGCCTTGTCTACGCCTTCTCCGAGAACTTCGTCCTGCCGCTCTCCCATGACGAGGTCGTGCACGGCAAGGGCACGCTGCTGGGCAAGATGGCCGGCGACGACTGGCAGAAATTCGCGACCTTGCGCGCCTATTACGCCTTCATGTGGGGTTACCCCGGCAAGAAGCTCCTGTTCATGGGCCAGGAATTCGCCCAGCGCCGCGAATGGAGCGAGGCGCGGGCCCTAGACTGGGACTTGCTTGACCACGCTCCGCATCGCGGTATCTGGCAGACAGTGCGCGACCTCAATTATCTCTACCGCTCGCGTCCGGCGCTGCATGCGCGCGACTGTGAACCGGAGGGCTTTTCCTGGCTGATCGTCGACGACAGCGAGAATTCGGTGTTCGCCTGGCTGCGCAGCGCGCCAGACGGCAATCCGATCGCCGTCATCTCCAACTTCACGCCGGTGCCGCGGGAAAATTACCGCGTGCCGCTGCCGAAGGCCGGCAAATGGCGCGAGATCATCAACACAGACGCTTCGGCCTATGGCGGTTCGGGCAAGGGCAATGGCGGCGTGGTCGAGGCCAGGGCGGAAGGTGGAGGCGTATCGGCGACGATGCTTTTGCCGCCACTGTCGACGATCATGCTTGAATTTGTCCCGGACTGAACGATGCCGCACACTGGTAATTTGGGAGGGTAAAAATGGCAGACTTGAAAAGAACCCAGCCGCTGGCACGTGATGCCATGGCCTACGTGCTGGCCGGCGGGCGCGGCAGCCGTCTCAAGGAACTGACCGACCGCCGCGCCAAGCCCGCGGTCTATTTCGGCGGCAAGACGCGCATCATCGATTTCGCGCTGTCCAATGCGCTGAACTCCGGCATTCGCCGCCTCGGCGTTGCCACCCAGTACAAAGCGCATTCGCTGATCCGCCACCTGCAGCGCGGCTGGAACTTCCTGCGCCCCGAGCGAAACGAGAGCTTCGACATCCTGCCGGCCAGCCAGCGCGTCTCCGAGACGCAGTGGTATGAAGGCACGGCCGATGCGGTCTACCAGAACATCGACATCATCGAGGCCTACGGCCCCGAATACATGGTGATCCTGGCCGGCGACCACATCTACAAGATGGACTACGAGCTGATGCTGCGCCAGCATGTCGACGCCAATGCCGACGTCACCGTCGGCTGCCTCGAAGTGCCGCGCATGGAAGCGACCGGCTTCGGCGTCATGCATGTCGATGCCAAGGACACCATCATCTCCTTCATCGAGAAGCCGGCCGACCCGCCCGGCATCCCCGACAAGCCGGACTTCGCCCTGGCCTCGATGGGCATCTATGTGTTCAAGACCAAATTCCTGATGGAGCAGCTGCGCCGCGACGCCGCCGAGCCCGGCTCCAGCCGCGACTTCGGCAAGGACATCATCCCCTATGTCGTCCAGCACGGTAAGGCGATCGCGCACCGCTTCGCCAAATCCTGCGTGCGCTCGACGGCCGAGAACGAGGCCTACTGGCGCGACGTCGGCACGGTCGACGCCTATTGGGAGGCCAATATCGACCTGACCGACGTCACGCCCGAACTCGACCTCTACGACCGCGACTGGCCGATCTGGACCTATGCCGAATTGAAGCCGCCGGCAAAATTCGTGCATGACGAGGATGGCAGGCGCGGCTCCGCGGTTTCCTCGCTGGTCTCGGGCGACTGCATCGTCTCCGGTGCTTCGCTGAAGAAAAGCCTGATCTTCACCGGCGCGCGCATCAATTCCTATTCGACGCTCGAAGAAGTCGTCATGCTGCCGGACGTGCATGTCGGCCGTAACGCCAGGCTGAAGCGCGTCGTCATCGACCATGGCGTGCGCATCCCGGAAGGGCTGGTGGTGGGCGAGGATGCCGCCCTCGACGCCAAGCGCTTCCGCGTCTCGGAGAAGGGCATTTGCCTCGTCACCCAGGACATGCTCGACAAGCTTAAACTGTAGACAGGATGGGATCATTAAGCGCATGCAGGTTCTGTCGGTCACGCCCGAAATCTTCCCGCTGATCAAGACCGGCGGGCTTGCCGACGTGACCGGCGCTTTGCCGATCGCGCTGGCCGGCAAGGGCGTCGCCATGCGCACCCTCATCCCCGGCTACCCTCAGGTGATGGCCGCCTTCAAGAAAAAGAAGGCCGTCTACCAGTATCCGCTGCTGCAGGGTGGCAAAGCCTCCATCCATGCCGTTCAGATCGCCGGACTCGACCTCTTCGTGCTCGACGCGCCGCATCTGTTCGACCGGCCGGGCGGCCCCTATGGCAATGCCACCGGCGCCGACTGGCCAGACAATTGGCGACGCTTCGCCGCACTCAGCCAGGTTGGCGGCGACATCGCCGGCGGCGCCATCTCCGGCTACCAGCCCGACATCGTGCACGCCCATGACTGGCAGTCGGCGATGGCGCTTGCCTATATGCGCTACGGCAAGGCGGTCGGCGTGCCGTCGCTGATCACCGTGCACAACCTCGCCTTCCAGGGCCAGTTCGGCGCCGGCATCTTCGGCGAACTCGGCCTGCCGGGCGTGGCGATGGCGCTCGACGGCGTCGAATACTATGGCGGCGTCGGCTATCTCAAGGCCGGCCTGCAGGCCGCCTGGGCGATCACCACGGTGAGCCCTACTTACGCGCAGGAGATCCGCTCGCCGGAATTCGGGATGGGCCTCGACGGGCTGATCAACATGCGCGCCATCGATCTCCACGGCATCGTCAACGGCATCGATGTCGACATCTGGAATCCCGAGACCGACAAGCATCTTGTGGCCAATTATTCGGCCGAGACGCTTGCTGCGCGGGCCAAGAACCGCAAGGCGGTGGAGGACCGTTTCAATCTCGAGAGTGACGACAGTCCGATCGTCTGCGTCGTCAGCCGGCTGACCTGGCAGAAGGGCATGGACATTTTGGCTGCGGTCGTCGACGGCATCGTCGCGGCCGGGGCGCGCCTCGCCATCCTCGGCTCCGGCGACGCCGGCCTCGAAGGCGCGCTGCTTGCCGCCGCCGCCCGCCATCGCGGCCGCATCGGCGTCGTCGTCGGCTATGACGAGGCGCTCTCGCACATCATGCAGGGCGGCTGCGACGCCATCGTCATCCCGTCGCGTTTCGAGCCTTGCGGGCTGACCCAGCTCTACGGCCTGCGCTATGGGTGCGTGCCGGTCGTCGCCCGCACCGGCGGGCTCGCCGACACCATCATCGACGCCAACGAAGCGGCGATATCGGCGGGTGTCGCGACCGGCTTCCAGTTCGCGCCGAACAATGGCGGCGCGCTCGTCCATGCCATCCACCGGCTGGTCAGCGCGCATGCCAATCCCGCCGTTTGGAGCTCGATCCAGCGCCAGGGCATGAAGGCCGATGTCTCCTGGGACAGGAGCGCCGAGAAATATGTCGAACTCTATCGCCTGCTGCTTTCGAAAAGGGTTGCCTGAATCATGATACGGACCGTCGCCACCAAACCCTATCTTGACCAGAAGCCCGGCACCTCCGGCCTGCGCAAGAAGGTGCCTGTGTTCCAGCAGGAGCACTATGCGGAGAACTTCATCCAGTCGATCTTCGACGCTCTGGAAGGGTTCGAGGGCGAGACGCTGGTGATCGGCGGCGACGGCCGCTTCTACAACCGCGAGGTGATCCAGAAGGCCATCGCCATGGCTGCCGCCAACGGCTTCGGCAAGGTGATGGTCGGGCAGGGCGGCATCCTCTCGACGCCGGCCGCCTCCAACATCATTCGCAAATACAAGACCTTCGGCGGCATCATCCTGTCGGCCAGCCACAATCCGGGCGGCCCGCACGAGGATTTCGGCATCAAGTACAATGCCGGCAATGGCGGCCCGGCGCCGGAGAAGATCACCGACGCCATCTTCGAGAAGACCAAGACGATCTCGAGCTTCAAGATCGCCGACATCGGCGCGATCGACATCGACAAAATCGGCACGGTCAAGGCTGGCGGCATGACGGTGGAGGTGATCGATCCGGTCAGCGACTATGCCGAGCTGATGGAAAACCTTTTCGACTTCGATGCCATCCGCGCCAATTTCAAATACGGCTTCCGCATGCGCTTCGATGCCATGCATGCGGTGACCGGCCCCTATGCCAAGGAGATCCTCGAGCGCCGGCTCGGCGCGCCGAGCGGCACCTGCCGCAACTTCAAGCCGCTGCCGGACTTCGGCGGCCATCATCCGGATCCGAACCTGGTGCACGCCAAGCATCTCTATGACGAGATGATGGGCCCGGACGCGCCGGATTTCGGCGCCGCCTCCGATGGCGACGGCGACCGCAACCTGATCATCGGCAAGGGCATCTTCGTCACGCCGTCGGATTCGGTGGCGATGCTCGCCGCCAATGCGCATCTGGCGCCGGGCTACAAGGACGGCCTCAAGGGCATCGCCCGCTCGATGCCGACCAGCGGTGCCGCCGACCGCGTCGCCGAGAAGCTCGGCATCGGCATCTACGAGACGCCGACCGGCTGGAAGTTCTTCGGCAATCTGCTCGACGCCGGCATGGCGACGATCTGCGGCGAGGAAAGCGCCGGCACCGGCTCCAACCACGTGCGCGAGAAAGACGGACTGTGGGCGGTGCTTCTTTGGCTCAACATCCTCGCCGTGCGCGGCGAGAGCGCCAAGCAGATCGTCACCGAGCATTGGGCGACTTACGGCCGCAACTACTATTCGCGCCACGACTATGAGGAGGTCGACACCGACCGCGCCAACAGGCTGGTCGATGAACTGCGCGCCAAGCTCGCCTCGCTGCCTGGCACGAGCGTGCGCGGCCTGAAGATCGCCACCGCCGACGACTTCGCCTATCACGATCCGGTCGACGGCTCGGTGAGCAAGAACCAGGGCATCAGGATCCTGTTCGAGGGCGGCTCGCGCGTCGTCTTCCGCCTCTCCGGCACCGGCACCTCCGGCGCCACGCTGCGCGTCTATATCGAGCGCTACGAGCCGGATCAGGCAAGGCACGATCTCGACACCCAGGAAGCGCTCGCCGACCTCATCGCCGCGGCGGACGACATCGCTGGCATCAAGAGCCACACCGGCCGCGACAAACCGAGCGTGATTACTTGAGGCTGGCGCGGCGCGCCTTTCCTTCTCCCCTTGTGGGGTCCGAAGGACGGGGCGAGACCCGTGGCTCGCCCCCAGGCGGTGGATCGGCGCGCAGCGCCGAGACGGACGAGGGGTGCTGGCCGGATCGACCACCTTGGCGATTGGCAGATACGCTCGTTCCATCGTCATCCACGGGCGGAGCAAGGAGCGCAGCGACGCGGCGCAGACCCGAGGATCCATGCCGTGACGTCGCGGCGACGCCACGGTCTAGAATTCTGCTCCGCTGCGCCCTTCGGTCGAGGCCACGGCATGGATCCCAGGGTCTCCGCGACGGAGCTTCGCTCCTGCTTCGCCCTGGGATGACGACGTCGCCGAGGCTTCGGCTAGTCTCCGACGTTTGCAACGTGCCGCGAGGCTGGCAAGCGTGAGCAATCTGGGCGCCAAGCTATCGTTTAACGTTCTACGTAAGGGCGTTCACTTCGTTTTTGCCTCGCAGAGTGCAACGCGCGGCTGGGTTTCCGTGTTTGATCCGGCCGGAGCAACCGAGATCCAGCGAGTAGAACTGGAGCGAACGCCGCTCCAGTTCACAGAGGACAGGGTGCTGTTTCAGGGCTTCGTACAAGACATCAAAGCCGGCGCCCGCTATGGCTTTCGCGCGGATGGCCCATATGCCCCCGACAAGGGCCTGTGGTTCGACCCGGACAAGCTGCTCACCGATCCTTACGCCATCGAGATCGATCGTCCCTATCAATACCACTGGCGGCTCGCGGCCAAACGCAACGAAGGTGCCGATACCGCCGCCTTGATGCCCAAAGCGATCGTGGTCGCGATGCCGGAACCGCTGTCGCCCCAGCCGCCATTGTTCCAGCCCGGCGGCCTCATCTACGAGCTCAACGTCCGTTCCTTCACCAAACTGCACCCGGACGTGCCGGAAGCGCAGCGCGGCACAGTCGCGGCGCTCGCTCATCCGGCAATCATCGAGCACCTGAGGCGTCTCGGCGTCTCCGCTGTCGAACTGATGCCGATCACCGCCTCGATCGACGAGCGGCATCTGCCGCCGCTCGGGCTCCACAACGCCTGGGGCTACAATCCCGTCACCTTCATGGCGCTCGATCCGCGCCTGGCGCCGGGCGGCCTAGCCGAATTGCGCGACACGGTTGCCGCCTTGCGAAAGGCCGGCATCGGCACCATCCTCGACCTCGTTTTCAACCACACAGGCGAGAGCGACCGCTTCGGTCCGACGCTGTCGCTGCGCGGCCTCGATGCGCAGGCCTACTACCGGCACGAGCCGGACGGCAGGCTGGTCAACGACACCGGCACCGGCAACACCATCGCCTGCGACCATCCGGTCGTCTGCGAAATGGTGCTCGACACGCTGCGCCATTTCGTCCGCCATGCCGGCGTCGACGGTTTCCGCTTCGACCTGGCGCCAGTGCTCGGCCGCGTCGACGGCACGTTCGACCCGCAAGCGCCGCTGCTTCAAGCCATCGCCGGCGATCCGCTGCTGGCCGACCGGGTGCTGATCGCCGAACCCTGGGACATCGGCCCGGGCGGCTATCAGCTCGGCAATTTTTCTCGACCCTTCCTCGAATGGAACGACCGCTACCGCGACGACGTCAGGCGCTTCTGGCGCGGCGATGCCGGCACGCTCGGCACGCTGGCCACGCGGCTCGCCGGCTCGTCCGACGTCTTTGCCAGGGCAGCGCAGGACAAGAGCCGCACGGTCAATTTCATCGCCGCGCATGACGGCATGACGCTGGCCGACCTCGTCGCCTATGAGGAAAAGCACAACGAGGCCAATGGCGAGCAGAATCGCGACGGCCACGGCGACAACCTGTCCTGGAACAATAGCGTCGAGGGCGGGACCGACGATGCCTCGATCGTCGAGGCGCGGCTCGGCGATCGGCGCGCGCTGCTTGCTACGCTGTTTGCCTCGCGCGGCACGATCATGCTGACGGCGGGCGACGAGTTCGGCCGCACGCAAGACGGCAACAACAACGCCTATGCGCAGGATAATGCCATCACCTGGCTCGACTGGGCAGGCCGCGATCAGGCGCTGGAGCGGTACGCGGCAGCGCTCAGCGCGCTGCGCCGCGCCGTGCCGGCGCTTTCGGATACGCGCTTCCTGAGCGGTCGGCCGCCGGCCGGCTCCGACGTGCCCGATGTTGCATGGCTGACCGAATCCGGCGCGCCGCTCGGCGAGGCCGACTGGAACGACGCGCGGCGGCACCGCCTCGCCATGGTGCTCGGCGGCGCCGGCGATGGCCGCCTTGCCGTCGTCGTCAACGGCGACCGCCGCCAATGCGTCTTCACGCTGCCGGAACGGACCGGGTTCCGCTGGCATGCCGCCATCGAGGCGGCGGATGGCGGCGGCGACCTGTCGCGGCCGGTGCCGGGACGGACGGTGGTATTCATGATCGAGCGCAAGGCCGGCGGCCGGGCACGCAGCGGGAAGGACAAGGGATGACTGAGGGCAATGGGGAGCGGGGGGCCGACTGGTGGCGCGGCTGCGTCATCTACCAGATCTACCCGCGCTCCTTCCAGGACACGACGGGCGACGGCAGCGGCGATCTCAAGGGCATCACCGCCAGGCTCGCCCATGTCGCCTCGCTCGGCGTCGACGCCATCTGGCTGTCGCCATTTTTCAAGTCGCCGATGGCCGACATGGGCTACGACGTATCGGACTATCGCGATGTCGATCCGATGTTCGGCACGCTCGAGGATTTCGACGCGCTGGTCGCCGAGGCGCACCGGCTCGGCCTGAAGGTCGTCATCGACCAGGTGATCTCGCACTCGTCCGACAAGCATGAATGGTTCGTCGAGAGCCGCGCCAGCCGCGACAACCCGAAGGCCGACTGGTACGTCTGGGCCGATGCCAGGTCCGACGGCAATGCGCCCAACAACTGGCTGTCGCTGTTCGGCGGGCCGGCCTGGGAGTGGGATGCCACCCGCCGGCAGTACTACATGCACAATTTCCTCGCCGCCCAGCCCGACCTCAACTTCCACAATCCGGAGGTTCAGGACGCGGTGCTGGACACGGTGCGCTTCTGGCTGGAGCGCGGCGTCGACGGCTTTCGCCTCGATACGGTCAACTACTATTTCCATGACCGCTGGCTGCGCGACAACCCGCCCCTGGCGGAAAGTGTCGCCGGCACCAACGGCGCCACGACCACCTATGCCTTCCAGGAGCATCTGTTCGACAAGACGCGGCCGGAGAACCTCGACTTCCTCCGCCGCTTCCGCGCGCTGCTCGACGAGTATCAGGACCGCGCCGCGGTCGGCGAGGTCGGTGACGAGGACCGCTCGCTGCAGACGCTCGCCGCCTACACCTCCGGCGGCGACAGGCTGCAGATGTGCTACACATTCGACCTGCTCGGGCCGCAATTCTCGGCGGCGCACATACGCGGCTGCGTCGAGGCTTTCGAAGGCACCGTCGCCGACGGCTGGGTCTGCTGGGCCTTCTCCAACCACGATGTCGTGCGCCATGTCAGCCGCTGGACGCGGCCGGGCGGCGATCCGGACAGGGTGGCGAAATTCTCGATCGCGCTGCTCGCCTGCCTGCGCGGCTCGATCTGCCTCTACCAGGGCGAGGAACTCGGCCTGGAGGAAGCGGAACTCACCTTCGAGGATCTGCGCGACCCTCTCGGCATCCGCTTCTGGCCGGGCGTGAAGGGCAGGGACGGCTGCCGCACACCGATGGCCTGGGCTGCCGGCGCCGACAATGGCGGCTTCACGACGGGCAAGCCCTGGCTGCCGCTGCCGGCCAGCCACCGCGCCCGCGCCGTGAATGTCCAGAACGGCGAGGAGGGATCGGTGCTTGCCGCCTACCGGGCGATGCTTGCCTTGCGCAAGCGGCACCCAGCGCTGGTCAGCGGCTCCATCCGCTTCCTGGATGCCGAAGGCGATGTTCTTGCCTTCGTCCGCGAGGGTGAGGGCGAGAGGCTGGTCTGCGTCTTCAACTTCGCCGACGAGCAGGCGGTCTGGCCCTTGCCGCCGGCTCTGGGGCCTGTTGAAGCGGTCGATCTCGGCCCCGGCGCGGTCATTGCCGAAGACGCATTGTCACTGCCGCCGCTGGGTTGCTTTCTGGGGCGAACCAACTTGACGGCCAGCCCGTCAATGTCCAGCGAGGCTCGGTGATGCTCATCGAATATACGAACGAAGTCGCGTTCGGGGAGCCACCGCCATCCGTAATTGTGTTGTGCACGCTTCGTGAGGTACGAGAGCTGTCTTCGAAATTGTTGCTCCGCGATGTTGTCGACATGTCGTCTGGATTCAACGCAAATTTTTCGGGTGGGATATCTGGCTTTCAGGTCAAGATTGTCACTGAGAATGAGCACTTAGTGAGGATTCAAGACGGAAAGGTATTGATATCCTTGTCTAAGGAACACGCTGGCGCGATTTCAGCGATGCTTGATCAAATAGATGTGCAAGGCCAGACCATATACGTCGACTTCGATGGCCTGAATCTCTTTGAAGAGGCAAATTTGATTATCTCTACGACCTAACTACTGCACCAGCACCGAGCGTCCGCAGGTCCCGCCGGTGACCCGGACATCGGCTTCGCCGACATGAACGCCGAGCGCACCAAGCACGTTGTAGACCAGGCTGTCGACCGGCGCGGTCACGCCGTTGAGCGCCGTCACCACCGCCGGCTTCACGGTGCCGAGCAGGGCGGTGACGTCGAGGCCGGCACCGAGCGCCTTGACCGACAGCGACAGGTTGTTGTCCAGCGAGGTGGAGAGCGACTGCGTCAGGTTCTTCGTCGACACGGTCTTCATCGTCTTGGCGGCGATTTCGGTGGCGTTGAAGGTCAGGTTCGTCGGCGCCATGTTGGTAACCGAGAACGCCGAAGATCCGTTGATCTGCAGCAGGCTGAGGTTGACCAGCAAAAGCTTGACGCTGACGTCGGCGATTTCGGCGTCGCTGAACGATTGCGGCTTGGTGAAATCGGCAAAGCCGCTGGCGTTGGTGTCGGCGAGATGCGCGGCGACGACGCCGGGCTGTGCCGCGATCGCGACCTTCAGGCTGTCGGGACGCCCGGTCGGGCAGCTAACTTCGGTGAGCTTCGCTTCGGCGTAGGCCACTTCGACATTGAGCGGCAGGTTGACGGCGAGCAGCTTGATGCCGCCGCCCAAATTCACGCCGGAGTTGCCGTTCCCATTGTTGCCGCTGCCGATGCCGACGCTGGCATTCAGCTTGATGCGGGTCTGCGCGGTGCGCACCACGGTGCCGGCCTCGCCGACTCTCAGCCAAGGCGAGGATTGCGGCGGCTCGCCGATGGCGATGCTGAGCGTGGTGGAGGTCAGCCCCGGTATGGTGGCGCCGAGATTGACCTGTACCTGGTTGGTGCCGTTGGCAAGTGCCGCCGCCGCCGTCACCATGCTCATGGCGCTCGTCGCGACGGTAAGCCCCGCCGGCTTCTGGCCGACGCCGAGGCTGCCGACGGAGCCGAGATCGATGAGGTGGCTGAGCGGGATCTTGACCGTGTTGGTGGCGCCGGCGGCCATCGTCTGCAGTGCCAGCTTGGAGGTGCGGTCAAGCCCCGGAACATTGGCCATGGCTGTGGCGATCTGGCCGACGGTGGCCTTCGAAGCCAGCACGTCCGAATAGCTCACGCCCGTCAGATGCAGTTGCATTGCCAGCGCGTCGGTGAAGGAGAGCACGTCGACATCGGCCGATATCAGCGCGTTGTAGTCCATCACGCTGAGCGAGATGTTGGTGCCGAGCAGGCCGCCGAGCAGCGCGTTGAGCACGCCGCCATTGAGGCTGGCGAGCCGCGACCCGACCGAGAACGCGGCTTCCGCCTGGGCGCTGGCGGTGGCCGTCGTTCCGATCACCGGCGGCTTCATCATCATCGCGCCGAAATAGAGCGTGCCCTTCTTCTTCAGCGACACCTGCACGGCGTTATAGGGCAGCTTGCCGGCCTCGAAACGGCTTCCGGCGGCGATCGCGCTGACGCCGGAATAGCGGCCGGGCACCACCTGGACGACCGCCTTGCTGGCCGTCGGCTCGATGATCGTCCCCTGCTTCTGGACGGCGACCGAGTTGAAGCCGTTGTCCTTCAGCGTGGTCAGCACCGCCTTCTCGGCATTGTTGATGTTGGCCGCGGCGGTGATCGCCGCGAGATCGACGATCGACTGTGCCGCGCGGCGCTCGTTGAACAGCGCGCCTTCGTCAACCGCGAAGGCTGTCAGCGCCAGCGCGACCGGCGCGCTCAGCGCCGCCATGACGGCGAAGTTGGCGCGCCTGTCGGCGATCAGCCGGCTGCCCGATCGCAGCATCGCGGCGGCAGCGGCGCGCATCATATGCCCCCGACGCGGATCGTCGATTGGCGCTTGATCGTCATCGATGGCATCGGCAGGCTGTCCAGCAGGTTCCAGATCGGCAGCTCGCGCGCGTCGTAGCTGACCGAAACGACGAACTGGCTGCCGTCGATGGCGCTGTCCTTGGCATCGACCGTCAGCTTGTGCGGGTCGACGAACGGATAGCCGGCGACGTCGTGATTGATGAAATTGGTGACCAGGGCCTGCCGCTCGGTCTGGTTCAGCCCGGCTATCGCCGTTCGCGCCGCGTCGGCGGCGATCTGCTGGACCGAATGGCTGGCTCCGAAATAGATGCCATATGCAACCATGCCGAGCAGAAGCAGGATAAAAAGCGGCGCCAGCATGGCGAATTCGACCGCCGTTGTCCCGACGGCGTCAGCCCGGAAACGAGACCACGAAACACGGCTTTTTGGGTCCTGCAGCATAGTGCGGAGCATGCCAAATCCGCACTGCAAAAACAGAAAACGGATGGAGCAACCGCTAGGTGCAGCAAGTTGAACGTCCTGTTTTTGCTTAAGTCGCCGCTGTTTTAGCGATTGCGCGCTAACTTAGCGTCAAGCGTGCACACAGCACGACTCGGTTGAAATCGGATATCTGTCTGTCTAGTGTCCTGCCACCAGCCGCCGGAAGCGATCGGTGGCACGCCCAAAAACGACCAAAATTGGTTCAGGGGCGTCAACACGTAATAGGTGTGGCTGAGGGGCCGCGCCGACAGGGAGAACTTCATGCTGAAAAATGTGCTGAAGGCGACGGTGTTCGCCACGACCATGGCCTTGGCCGCGGGCACCTTCTACACGCCGGCTTTCGCCGAGACCGTTTACAACCGCGGATCCGCCGCCGAGGCGGAGACCGTCGATCCGCACAAGACCTCGACGGTCTACGAAGCCGATATCATACGCGACATGTTCCAGGGCCTGGTCATGCATGACCAGAAGACGAACCTCATCCCGGGCGCCGCGGAAAGCTGGACCGTGTCCGACGACGGCACTGTCTACACCTTCAAGCTGCGCAAGGACGGCCTCTGGTCGGATGGCAGCCCGGTGACGGCGGAAGACTTCGTCTATTCGTTCCGTCGGCTGGAAGACCCGGCCACCGCTGCCGAATACGCCTCGATGCTCTATCCGGTGAAGGGCGCTGAGGACTTCAACACCAAGAAGGGCAAGGCAGAGGACATGGGCGTGAAGGCGGTGGACGCCAACACGCTGGAAGTGACGCTGAAGGCGCCGACGCCCTATTTCCTGGAGATGCTGACCCACCAGGCGACCTATCCGGTCAACAAGGCGTCCATAGACAAGCTCGGCGCCGACTGGATCAAGCCGGGCAAGCTGGTTTCCAACGGCGCCTATACGCTGGCCGAATGGGTGCCCAACGACCATCTCAAGCTGGTCAAGAATCCGAAATTCTGGGACGCCGGGACCGTCAAAATGGACGTCGTCAACTACATCCCGACCGAGGATCGCTCGTCTGCGATGAAACGCTTCGAGGCCGGCGAACTCGACAGTTATGGTGACTTGCCGACCGAACAGCTTGCCGATCTCAAGACCAAGTTCGGCGACCAGGTCCGCGTCGGTCCATATCTCGGCACCTACTATTACGCGATCAAGACCGACAAGGCGCCGTGGGACAATGTCGAGCTGCGCAACGCCATCTCGATGGCGATCGATCGCGACTTCCTCGCCGAGAAAGTCTGGCAGAACTCGATGCTGCCCGGCTATTCGATGGTGCCTCCGGGCATCGAGGGCTATACGCCGGCAGTGGCCAAATACGCCGACATGCCGCAGATCGACCGCGAGGACGCTGCCAAGAAGATCCTCGAGAAACTCGGCTATACGCCCGAGCATCCGTTGAAGATGGAGATCCGCTACAACACCTCGGAGAACCACAAGAACACGGCGGTCGCCATCCAGGAGCAGCTGAAGCCGCTCGGCGTGGAGGTGACGCTGCTCAACACCGACACCAAGACCCACTATGGCTTCCTCGAGCAGAAGGGTAACTATGACGTCGCCCGCGCCGCCTGGATCGCCGACTACAAGGATCCGGAAACCTTCCTCGGCATCTCGCGCAAAGCGAGCGGCAACAACTACTCCGACTACAACAGCCCGGCCTATGAGGCCGCAATGGACAAGGCAGCCGCCGCCGGCGGCAAGCCCGAGGAGCGCATGAAGGAGCTGGCCGCGGCGGAGCGCGTCCTCGTTGACGACGTCGGCCAGATCCCGCTTCTCTATTACAGCTTCCACGACATCGTTTCCTCGAAGCTGCATGGCTTCGACGACAATGTGATGGACATCCATCCGTCCCGCTTCATCTCCAAGGACTGACAAGAAACCTTGGCCGTGCCGCCGCTGCCATTTTGGGCAGCGGCGGCCGCGGTCTGTCGTCGTACCGGGCCGAAAGTCGGGTTGGATTTTCGGCAATGCCGGTGCGAAGATCAGAGATGCCGGCGTTGCGGGTCTTCGTTTGGAGAGCCGTCACCCTGGCTGAAGCGGGGCGCCGATGCTGCGTTATGTCTTCCGGCGGTTGTTGACCGCCATCCCGACGCTATTCGTCATCGTGACGCTGGCGTTCTTCCTGATCCGTGTCGCGCCGGGCGGCCCGTTCAACCAGGAGCGGGGACTGAGCCCTGAGATCAGGGCCAATCTCGAAGCTCAGTTCGGCCTGGGCGATCCGCTCTGGCTGCAATATGCCCACTATCTCGGTAACCTTTTGCGCGGCAATTTCGGCCCGAGCTACAACATGCCGGATTTCACCGTCACCGAGCTGTTCGCCAAGGGGCTGCCCATCTCGGTCCAGCTCGGGTCCTCGGCGCTGCTGCTGGCCTTGCTGCTCGGCGGCGTGCTCGGCACCGTCGCCGCGCTCAACCAGAACAAGCTTGGCGACTATGCCGTGATCGCGCTGGCGACGGCCGGCAGCACAATTCCCACTTTCGTCATCGCGCCGGTGATCCAGCTCCTGTTCGGCCTGACCTGGAAGCTCCTGCCGATCGGCGGCTGGGGCGACGGCGCCCTGATCAACAAGGTCGGCCCGGTGCTGACGCTTGCGCTGCCGCAGATCGCGATCGTCGCCCGGCTGATGCGCGGCTCGATGATCGAGAGCTTGCGCTCCCATCACATCCGCACCGCCCGCGCGCTCGGACTGTCCGACTGGTCGGTGGTGGTCAAGCACGCGCTGCGCGGCGCCATCCTGCCGATCGTCTCCTTCACCGGCCCGGCGGCGGCGGCGCTGCTCACCGGCTCGGTCATCGTCGAGACCATCTTTTCCATTCCGGGCGTCGGCCGCTATTTCGTCGATGCCGCCCTGAACCGCGACTACACGCTGGTCATGGGAACTGTGGTGGTCATCGCCATCTTCACCATCGTCTTCAACCTGATCGTCGATGTCATGTACGCTGTCGTCGACCCGAGGGTGCGCTATGACTGATATCGCAGCCGCAGCCCCCGCAGTCGTTGGCCGCTCGCTCTGGGGCGACGCCTGGGCGCGCCTCAAGGCCAACCGCGCCGCCATGTTCAGCCTCTATTATCTTGCCTTCATCGCGCTGATCAGCGTGTTTGGTCCATCCCTGGTGCCGCACGAATACACCACGATCTACGGCGACTATGTGCGCACGCCGCCGAGCTTCTCGGCATACCCCAAGCCCGACATGATCCAGACCGCATTGACCGACGCCATCAAGCGCATGCGCGTCGACATCAATGAATGGCACCAGGACGGTAGCCGCGTCATCGTGACCGTCACGTCGAAGAAGCCGATAGACGACCGCTACATCCGCTATCTCGATCGGTCCGACGCCTTCGACGACACAAAGATCGATAGCAAATCGCCCGACGGGCTCGAAGTGACGATGAGTGCCGCCATCAAGCAGCAATATTTCTACTTCGGCACCGACAACACCGGCCGCGATCTGCTGTCGCGCACGCTGATGGCCGGGCGCATATCGCTGGCCATCGGCCTTCTGGCGGGCGTCGTGGCGGTGGTGATCGGCGTGCTCTACGGCGCCGCGGCCGGCTTTGCCGGCGGCCGGGTCGACGAGGTGATGATGCGCATCGTCGACGTGCTCTATTCGCTGCCCTTCATCTTCTTCGTCATCATGCTGGTGGTGTTCTTCGGCCGCAACTTCGTCCTGATGTTCCTGGCGGTGGGCGCCGTGCTGTGGCTCGACATGGCACGCATCGTGCGCGGCCAGGCGCTGTCGATCCGAAGGCAGGAATATGTCCAGGCCGCCGAAGCCATGGGTGTCGGCCAGCGCGGCATCCTGATGCGTCACGTCATCCCCAATTTGCTAGGCCCGGTGGTGATCTACATGACCCTGCTGGTGCCGCAGGTCATCATCCTGGAAAGCTTCCTGTCCTTCCTCGGCCTCGGCGTGCAGGAGCCGATGACCAGCTGGGGCGTGCTGATCTCGGTCGGCGCCAAGAACATCGGCAGCGCCAACTGGCTGCTTCTGTTCCCCGCCTTCTTCCTCGTTTCGACGCTGTTCGCGCTGAACTTCGTCGGCGACGGCCTGCGCGACGCGCTCGACCCGAAGGACCGCTGACATGGCCGCTGCCGAAACGATCCTCGACGTCAGGGACCTTCGCGTCCGCTTCCGCACCCTCGACGGTGCGGTCGAGGCGGTCAAGGGCATCAACATCAACGTCAGGGCCGGCGAGACCGTCGCCGTGGTCGGCGAATCCGGCTCCGGCAAGAGCCAGACCATGATGGCCGCGATGAGCCTGCTGGCCTCCAACGGCGAGGCAACAGGCGCCGTCGACTATCGCGGCCGCAACCTTTTGACGATGAGCAAGAGCGAGCTCAACAAGGTGCGCGGCCGCAAGATCAGCATGATCTTCCAGGAGCCGATGACCTCGCTCGATCCGCTCTATTCGATCGGCAACCAGCTGATCGAACCGATCCGCAGGCATCGCGGGCTGGGCGCGGCGGAAGCGCGCGAGGAGGCGCTGAAGCTCTTGCGGCTCGTGCACATTCCCGATCCCGAACGGAGGATGAAATCCTATCCGCACGAAATGTCGGGCGGCCAGCGCCAGCGCGTCATGATCGCGATGGCGCTGGCCAACGATCCCGACATCCTGATCGCCGACGAGCCGACGACGGCGCTCGACGTCACCATCCAGGCGCAGATCCTGATGCTGCTCGCCGAATTGCAGCGCAAGCTCGGCATGGCCATCGTCTTCATCACCCACGATCTCGGCATCGTCAGGCGCTTCGCCGACCGCGTCTATGTCATGCGCCAGGGCGAGGTGGTGGAGGAGGGCGAGGCCGAAGCGCTCTTCGCCAACCCGCAGCACGCCTACACCAAGATGCTGCTGGCGGCCGAGCCGACCGGCTCCAAGGCGCCGCCGCCGGCCGGTGCCCCGGTGCTGCTCGAGGGCCGCAATGTCGAGGTGGTGTTCAGGATCGGCGGCGGCTTCCTCGCCGGCGAGCCGCTGATGCTGCGCGCCGTCGACAACATCTCGATCCGCCTGAAACGCAACCAGACGATCGGTATCGTCGGCGAATCCGGTTCCGGCAAGTCGACGCTCGGCCGCGCGCTGCTCAGGCTGTTGCCCAGCGAGGGCCTGATCCGCTTCGGCGACCGCGACATCTCCGACGCCGACCGCCAGGCGATGCGGCCACTCAGGCGGCAATTGCAGCTCGTCTTCCAGGATCCGTTCGGCTCGCTGTCGCCGCGCATGACCGTCGGCCAGGTGATCACCGAAGGGCTGTTGGTGCACGAGCCGTCGCTCACCGGCAAGCAGCGCGACCAGCGCGCGGTCGAGGCGCTGCGCGAAGTCGGGCTGGATCCCAATTCGCGCAACCGCTATCCGCACGAATTCTCGGGCGGCCAGCGCCAGCGCATCGCCATCGCCCGCGCCATGATCCTGAAGCCGAGGCTGGTGGTGCTTGACGAGCCGACCTCGGCGCTCGACCGCTCGGTGCAGAAGCAGATCGTGGAGCTGCTGCGCAAGCTGCAGGCCGACCACGAACTGTCCTACCTGTTCATCAGCCACGACCTCGCCGTGGTCCGCGCCATGGCCGACTACATCATCGTCATGAAGCAGGGCAAGATCGTCGAGGAAGGGCCGACGGAAGACATCTTCAGCAATCCGCAGGCCGGCTACACCCAGACGCTGATGAACGCCGCGATCGATACGGCGCGATTTCGGATGAGCGCGTAAGGCAGCGGCCCTGTGCCCAGCCGCACAACGCTACGACGTGCACTGCCGCTTTCTTGCCGCGACGATCGCCTGCTGCTGTTGCTGCATCCGTTCGATCCTGGCCGTTTCGCGGTTGGCCACGACCGTCTTCACGCGCTCGCCGCCGAGCAGCCAGTTCGGCACGCTGGTATTGGCGACCTTGCCGCGTGCGATGGCGGTTTGCGAGATCCCGGTGGCGGTGTCGCCGAGCGCGACGTTGAGTTCCGGGCAGCTCATGCGGTCGTATTTGTCCGAATCGATCGAGGCAAGCCTCGAGGAGCAGCCAACCGCAACGAGCAGCACGGTGATCAAAGTAAACAGGAGTGCTGCCGTCGGCGCGGACTTCATACTTTCACCTGCTCTCGCCGTTCCTCAGTCCCGCACGCCCGTCGAACCAGGGTAGGGCGCCATTAGGTCAAAGCGAGAGCCTGTTGTCGAGCACAATGGAAGGCCAGAGGCCGTTCCGCTCGATTTGCGGCGCAGACGGGTGATTTCGGGAGCGGGAGGCAACAAGCAGCCAAGTGCTTGTTTTTCTGGTCGGAGTGGCAGGATTTGAACCTGCGACCCCATCGTCCCGAACGATGTGCGCTACCAGACTGCGCTACACTCCGTGACCAGACCGCGGGCTTATAGCCGCCGCTTTTCGATCCTGCAAGCGCCAATGGCAGTACGTCTGTCGCATTTCGTCACATTCGCCGCGGACTGTTGAAATCTTCGGGCTGGCTCAGCGATCCGCTGCGCGAAAAGGGCAAGCGGACCAGCACGATGGGCTGGCTGATCCGCTTGCCGAAACCCAGCGCAATCAGGCGGCTGACCGATCGAGCATGCTCCAGTCGAACGCGCGCGCCCAGTCGGCAAAGCTGTGCCAGCGCACCTCCTGGAATTCCTTGTGCAAGCCGGGGATGTCGACGTCGTAGCCGACGCTGTCGAACCATTCGAACATCAACGCCGCATCCTCGTTCTGCTGGCGGGCCATGGCGATCGGGACCTCCTGGTAGCCGATCGGGCGGCCGATGGCCTGCGACAGGATTTTCGCCTGCTCTTCGCCGGACAATTCATCTCCGGCGAAATCGAAGCGCTTGCCGAATACCCGTTCGCGACGCTCGATCAGCGCCGCGACGAAGGCGCCGATGTCCGCCAGCGCGACCAGCTGCAGCCTGCGCTTGGCGGGCACCGCGAAAGCATGCGTGCCCTGGGCCAGCGCGCCGATCGACCAGGGGGCGACGAAATTCTCCATGAAGGCGACCGGGGCGCTGATCGTATAGGGGATGCCGAGCCGCTCGATATGCCGCTCGACCAGATATTTGCTTTCGAAATGCGGGATGCCGGTTTTCTTGTTGGCGTCGGCGACGGACGAATAGACGAGATGCCCGACGCCGGCAGCCTTCGCCGCGTCGGCGGCAAGGATACCCTGGCGGGTCTCTTCCTCCATGCCGGCCTCGGTCATGGTGCCCATCAGGAACATGGTGTCGACGCCGCTCGCAGCCTTGATGATGGAGGCGGCGTCGGATAGATCGCCGGCCACGATTTCGGCGCCGGCGGTCGCCAGTTGCCGCGCCGCCTTGCCGTCCGGCGAGCGCGTCAACGCCTTGACGCCGTGGCCCTTGGCAAGAAGAGCGCGCGCGACCGCGCCGCCTTGCTGGCCGGTGGCGCCGGTCACCAGAATGTCTCTTTTGATGGTCATCTGTTTGCTCCGTGTTTGCGTGGAGCAAAGTTAGGGTTTGCGGCATTGATGCATAATCACCTATAATTGGAAAACTTTGTCCCACTCTTGGATACAATGATCGACCTCAACGACATCGCGGTTTTTGCCCGCGTTGTGGAAACCGGCAGCTTCACCGCCGCCGCGCGCCTGCTTGCCATGCCAAAGACGACGGTCAGCCGCCGCATTGCCGCGCTCGAGCGCGAGTTCGGCGTCCGCCTGCTGCAGCGCACGACCCGCAGCCTCAACATGACGGATGCTGGGCGCCTTTATTACGAGCAGAGCAGCCAGGCACTGCGGGCGATCGAAGAGGCCAATCTGCGCCTTGCCGAGGCGAGCGCGGAACCATCGGGCACGATCCGTATCTCGGCGCCCGTCGGTTTCGGCGCCTATTTCCTCAACCGCGCCGTGGTCGAGTTTCTCGAGATCTATCCGAAGACCAAGGTCGAGCTTCGCCTGACCGACGACAAGCTCAACCTGGTTGAGGACGGGATCGATCTCGCCTTCCGCACTGGCGTCTTGCAGGATTCGACGCTGATCGCCCGCAAGCTCGGCTCGACGCACAGGCATCTCTGCGCCAGCCCGGACTATCTGGCGCGCCATGGAGCACCGGAAGCGCCGGCGGATCTCGCTCATCACCACTGCGTCATTGCCGGCCCCTCGGCAGCCGGCGCTCACTGGGTCCTGGACGGGCCGCAAGGCCAGGAGACGGTCACGGTATCCGGGCGCTTCGCCGCCAACGAGATGCAGGCTGTCGTCGCCGCCGCCATTGCCGGCTACGGCATCGCTCAATTGCCCTACGGAATGGCGGACGCGCTGATCGGCGAGGGGCGGCTGCGCCGCGTCCTTGGGGATCACACCACGCCGGCCGGCGGTCTTTACGTCCTCTATCCGAGCAGCCGCCACCTGTCGCCCCTGGTCAAGGCGTTCATCGATCTGGCGACCGAGCGGATTTCGAATCGGGTAAACAGTGCATAAAGCTGTGCGTACCCATGCGACCAACTTCTGATTGCGAGACCCGGATGAGCGAGCGCATTGTCAGTTTCGTCATGAGTGGCGGCGTCGGCTCGCGGCTCTGGCCGCTGTCGCGCGAGGACAATCCCAAGCAGTTCCACGATTTTTCCGGCGACGGTTCGATGCTGGCCAAGACCCTGCGCCGGCTGGCGGCAAGGCCGGCCGGCGAAACGCCGATCTTCCTGATCGCCGCCGAGCGCCACGCCGAGCGCGTCCATGCCGACCTCGCAGGCCTCGATCTTGCCGGCGGCGGCCCGCTGTTCGAGCCGACCGGACGCAACACCGCGGCCGCCGTCGCGCTCGCCACATTGCGCACGCTGTCCGAATTCGGCGACAGCCTGGTGCTGGTGGTGCCGTCCGATCACGAGATTTCGACCGCGGAGCAGTTCTGGCGCAGTGTTGAAGCCGGGGCCGTGGCGGCTCATGCCGGCCGCCTGGTGGTGTTCGGCATCAAGCCGACCCAGCCCGAGACCGGCTACGGCTATATAGAGGTCGCCGCCGACAGGGACGGTGTGTTCGATGTCTCGCGTTTCGTCGAGAAGCCCGACCTCGCCACCGCGCAAACCTATCTCGAAGCCGGAACCTTCTACTGGAACACCGGCATCTTCCTGTTTCGCGCCGGCGCCATGCGCGACGCCTTCGCGGCTTTCGCGCCTGATATCTGGCAGGCCACCGAAGCCGCCTATAAGGCGGCGACATCGGATCTTTCCGGTCTCTATATGCCGCTGGAACTCTATTCCGCCATCCCATCGACCTCGATCGACTACGCCATCATGGAGCGTGCCAAGGGCATCGCCATGGTGCCGGCCGGCTTCCGCTGGAACGATCTCGGCTCCTGGCAGTCGCTGCTCGATGTCGGGCCCTCCGACAATCAAGGCAACGTCATCGTCGGCGATGTCGTCGCCATCGATTGCGAGAATTCCTACATTCGCGGCGAGGGCCGGCTGCTCTCGGCCATCGGCATGAAGGACGTCGCCATCGTCTCGACCGCCGACGCCACTTTCGTGGCGCCGGTCAGCCACAGCCAGCACGTCAAGAAGATCGTCGAGCAGCTGGAGAAGTCGGGTCGCCTGGAAACCCGCTTCACGCCGGCGCATGACCGCGTCATCGAAAGCGGCGCCTGGCGGCAGCGCGTACATCACTGGCTGTTCGACGAGACGCTGCCGCTGTGGTCGACGTCGGGCGTCGACGAGCGTCATGGCGGCTTCCATGAGGCGCTCGGCTTCGACGGCTCGCCGCTGATGAAGCCCAAGCGCATGCGCACGCAGGCGCGCCAGGTCTATGCTTTCGCGGTGGCCAAGGAACGCGGCTGGACCGGCCCGGCCGACCGGCTGATCGCCCATGGCATCGATTTCATGACCGGCAAGGGCCGCACCGCAAGGGGCGGCTGGGTGCGCACGCTCAACATCGACGGCTCGGTCGCCGACCCGGCCGAGGACGCCTACGACCATTCCTGCGTGCTTCTGGCGCTGGCGCACGCCCATATATCGGGTCATCCCGACGCGCTCCGGCTCGGCGAGGAGACCTTTGCTTTTCTCGACGCCCATCTCGAGGACAGCCGCATGACCGGCTTCCTCGAAACGTCCGACGGCGAAGGCGAGCGGCGCTCCAACCCGCATATGCATCTGCTCGAAGCCTTCCTCGCCTGGCATCAGGCGACCGGCGAGCGCGCCTATCTGCGCCGCGCGGCGCAGATCATCGACCTCTTCCGCAGCCACTTTTTCGATCCGGAAAGCTGGACGCTCGGCGAACATTTCGACGACGGCTGGAAGCCGGTGGCCGGCGAGAAGGGCAGCTGGACCGAGCCCGGCCATCATTTCGAATGGGCCTCGCTGCTCGTCGATTTCGCCGGCCGCAGCGGCCAGACCGAGCTCACCGCCTTTGCCCGCAAGCTCTATGCCTCCGCCGTCGCCAACGGCCTCAACCGCGCCACCGGCCTGTCCTACGGCGCCGTCTCCAGGCAAGGCCTGCCGCTCGACCGGGTGTCGCGCAGCTGGCCGCAGGCCGAAGCGGTCAAGGCGGCGATTGCGCTGGACGGCACGGGCGGGCCGGACCTCAAGCCGGAGATCGAGGCGCGCGTCGGCCGCCTGTTCCGCTGGCACATCGACCCGGCGCCGCTCGGCCTCTGGATCGACCGCATCGACGAACGCGGCCGCTCGCTGGCGACCGACGTGCCGGCCAGCATTTTCTACCACCTCGTCTGCGCGCTGACGCAGTATCTGGATGGAACGGCCGGGGAGGGAGGCTGAAGCCGCCGATCTCCCCCCACGAGGGGGAGATGGCCGGCAGGCCAGAGGGGGTCGGTTCGACTGGACGCGACCTTCTTTTGCGACAGGATAAGGCTAGCGCCCCACGCGCGGCGACCCCCCTCTGTCGCCTTCGGCGACATCTCCCCCTCAAGGGGGGAGATTAGGCGTGCCTCGCGCCAGCCCCTCAATACGGGCTCGCCACGTCCCCCGTCTCGACATAGACCGCCTTCAGCTGCGAGTAGAGTGCCAGCGCCGCAAGCGAGTTCTCCCGCCCGATGCCCGACTGCTTCACCCCACCGAAGGGGATTTCCACCGGCGTCAGATTGTAGGCGTTGATCCAGCAGGTGCCGGCCTGCAGTTCGGCGATGACGCGGTGGGCGCGCGGCAGGTCGCGGGTGAAGACCCCGGCGGCGAGCCCGAATTCGGTGTCGTTGGCGCGCTCGATCACCTCGTCCTCGCTGTCGAACTTCAGCACGCTCATCACCGGCCCGAAGATCTCTTCGCGGGCGATGCGCATCGTATCGGTGACGCCGGTGAATACCGTCGGCTCGACGAAGAAGCCGCCCTGAAAACCCTGCAGCGAGGGCACGCTACCACCGCAGGCGAGGGCAGCGCCGTCTTGCCTGCCGGTCGCGATGTAGGAGACGACCTTCTCCTGCTGCGCCTTGTTGACCAGCGGCCCCATCTGCGTTTCTGGATCGAGCGGGTCACCGATGCGGATCTTCTTGGTACGCTCTACCAGACGGTCGACGAAACGGTCGTGGATGCCCTTCTGCACGAAGACACGCGTACCGTTGGAGCAGATTTGACCGGTCGAGTAAAAGTTGCCGAGCATGGCGCCGCCGATGGCGTTTTCGAGATCGGCGTCGTCGAAGACGATCAGCGGCGACTTGCCGCCGAGCTCCATCGTCGCGTGCTTCATCTTCGAGCCGGCGAGCGACAGCACCTTGCGTCCGGTTGGCACCGAGCCGGTCACAGAAACCTTGGCGACGACATCGTGGCCGACGAGGCCGGCGCCGACATCGCCATAGCCCTGCACGACGTTGAACAGACCGTCGGGCAGGCCGGCCTCCGAGTAGATCTCGGCCAGCGCCAGCGCCGACAGCGGCGTGTTCTCCGAGGGCTTGAACACCATGGCGTTGCCCATGGCGAGCGCCGGGGCGGATTTCCACCCGGCGATCTGGATCGGATAGTTCCAGGCGCCGATGCCGACGCAGACGCCAAGCGCCTCGCGCCGCGTGTAGGCGAAAGGCCCGCCGAGATCGACCGCCTCGCCGTTGAAGGCGGCGACCGCGCCGCCGAAATATTCCAGGCAATCCGCCGCCGAGGGCGCGTCCGCCACCAGCGTCTCCTGGATAGCCTTGCCGGTGTCCAGCGTCTCGATGCGCGCGAGATCGGCATTGCGGGCGCGAAGAATGTCGGCGGCGCGGCGCAGGATGCGGCCGCGCTCGACCGGCTTCAGCCGAGCCCAGGCCGGTTGTGCGGCGCGCGCGGCCTCGATCGCCAGTTCCAGCACGTTCGGCGTCGCGGAATGCAGCGTGGCGATTGTCTCGCCCGTGGCCGGATAGATCACAGGCAGCGGCGCGCCGCCCTCGTCCTCGATGTAGCGGCCGTTGACATAGTGCGATGCCGTGGGCTGGGCGCGCATGGTCTTCTCCATTGATGGTCGCTGGGCGGGAGGGCGCCAGCCTCACAATGCCCTATCGATCCGCCGCCTGCCAGCGCGGATTGATCCATGGTTCCTGGTTGGACGGCGCCAGCGGCATCCGCCCAAGGATGTGATCTGAAGCCTTCTCGCCGGTCATGATCGAGGGCGCGTTGAGATTGCCGTTGGTCACCCGCGGGAAGATCGAGGAGTCGGCGACGCGCAGGCCCTCGACGCCGATCACCCGGCATTCCGGATCGACCACGCTCGTCAGATCGTCGGCGCGGCCCATCTTGCACGTGCCGCAAGGATGATAGGCGCTCTCGGCGTGATCCCTGATGAAGGCGTCCAGATCCTCGTCCGACTGCACATGACTGCCGGGCGAGATCTCCTTGCCGCGGAAACTGTCGAAAGCCTTCTGCCCAAAGATCTCGCGCGTCAGCCGGATGCAGTGGCGGAACTCCGTCCAGTCGTCCGGATGCGACATGTAGTTGAAGCGGATCACCGGCTTCGCTTTCGCATCGGGCGAGCGCAGCGTCACCGAGCCGCGCGACTTCGAGCGCATCGGCCCGACATGCGCCTGGAAGCCGTGCGACTTCGCTGCCGCCTTGCCGTCATAGCGCACCGCCGCCGGAATGAAGTGGTACTGGATGTCCGGATAGTCGACGCCGGCCCGCGAGCGCACGAAAGCCGCGGCCTCGAAATGGTTGGTGGCGCCGAGGCCGGTCCTGAAGAACAGCCACTGTGCGCCGATCAACGCTTTGGAGAAGGGGTTGAGCACCGAATTCAGCGTGATCGGCTTGGTCGATTCCTGCTGGATGTAGAGTTCCATATGGTCCTGCAGATTGCGGCCGACGCCTGGCCGGTCGGCAACGACCTGGATGCCGTTTTCCTGCAGATGCGCGCCCGGGCCGATGCCCGACAGCATCAGGATCTTCGGCGAATTGATTGACGATGCCGCGACGATCACTTCACGTCGCGCCTTAACGATTTGAATCTGTTTGTTAGCTTCGATCTCGACCCCGATGGCGCGTTGATTCTCGATCACCACGCGGCGAGCGAAGCCCTTGACCAAGGTGACGTTTTTGCGTTTCAGAGCCGGCTTCAGATAGGCGTTCGCCGCCGACCAGCGGCGGCCGCCGAGAATGGTCTGCTCCATCGGGCCGAACCCTTCCTGCTTCGAACCGTTGTAGTCGTCGGTCAGCTCGAAACCGGCCTGGCGGCCGGCCTCGACGAAGGCGCCGTAGAGCGGGTTCCTGCGCGTGCCGCGTTGGACATGCAGCGGGCCGCGTTTGCCCCGCCAGCCATCCTCGCCGCCGTCGGAATCCTCCATGCGCTTGAAGTAGGGAAGCACGTCGGCGAAGCCCCAGCCGGTTGCGCCCTGTTCGGCCCAGTGGTCGAAGTCGCGCGCATGGCCGCGCACATAGACCATGCCGTTGATCGAGGACGAGCCGCCGATCACCTTGCCGCGCGGGGTGGCGAGCACGCGGCCGCCGAGATGCGGCTCCGGCTCGCTGGCAAAGCCCCAGTCGTAGAGGCTCATGTTGAGCGGGATCGACAGCGCCGACGGCATCTGGATCAGCGGCCCGATATCGGTGCCGCCGAACTCGATGACGATCACCGAGTGCTTGCCGTCCTCCGACAGCCTGTAGGCCATGGCCGAGCCGGCGGAGCCGGAGCCGATGATCACGAAGTCCGCTTCAAGCATTGTTCATATGCGCCCATCGTTCATATGCGAGATGAAATCGGCGAGCGAGACATTGCCGCCGGTAGCCACAACAAGGACGGTTTTTCCCGCCACGTTCACCTTTCCCCCAAGCAGCGCCGCCAGCGACGCCGCGCCCGACGGCTCCAGCACCAGCTTCATCCGCTCGAAGGCGATCTTCATGGCGCGCCGCACCGAGATATCGTCGACGGTGACGCCGCGCACGCCGGCCGCGCGCACCGCCGCGAATGGCGCTTCGCCGGGCTGCCTCGCCATAAGCCCGTCGCAGATCGATTTCGGCCCGATCGGCATCGTCTCGATGGCGCCGTGCGCCAGTGAGGAACCCATGCCGTTGAAGCCTTCCGGCTCGACCGCGATGATTTCGGTCTGGGGCGACAGATAGTGGAAAGCGAGCGACACGCCGCCGATCAGCCCGCCGCCGCCGACGGAGCAGAACACCAGGTCGGCATGCGCGTTCTTCGCCGCCAACTGGTCGAGCGCCTCCAGCCCGGCGCCGGCCTGGCCGGCAACGATCTCCGGATCGTCGAAGGGATGCAGCAGCGTGAGTCCTTCGGTCTCGGCGATCGCGCGCGCCCTGGCGGCCGCCACTTCCTCGCGTGCGCGATCGCCATGGTCGGTGAGCACGACGCGCGCGCCATAGCCGGCGGTGGCCTCACGCTTGGCGGCCGGCGCATCGATCGGCATCACGATGGTGACGGGAATGCCGAGCGCCTGGCCGGCGGCGGCCAGCCCTTGCGCGAAATTGCCGGACGAGTAGGCGACGACGCCTTTCTTGGCCTCATCCGGCGACAGCTGCTTCAGCCGCCAATAGGCACCGCGCACCTTGAAGGAGCCGGCCCATTGCAGCGATTCCGGCTTGACGAAGACACGCGCCGCGCCCGTCTCCCTGGCGAGCGCCGTCGACTCCAGCAATGGCGTCACCTGCGTTGCGGCCGAGGTGAGGGCATAGGCCATTTTGAGATGGTCGAGTGAGGGGACGAGCGTTGTCATCATTCGCCTCGCGGATACCGTTTGCTCTCCTCGAGATTGTCGAGGTTCATGTGGTTGCGCATGTAGCGCTCGGACGCCTTCTGCAGCGGCTGGAAATCCCAGGGGTAATAGGCGCCGTTGCGCAGCGCCGGATACACCACCCAGCGGCGCGCCTGGCTCTCGCGCACGGCGGCGTCGAAAGCGGCCATGTCCCAGCGCGCCCGGACCTTGTCCATGAACGCCGCGACCAGCGCCGCGTTGGCCAGGTCGTCGGCGAGGTTGTCACGCTCGAGCGGATCGGTTTCGAGGTCGAACAATTGCGGCGGGTCGAGTTCGCAATGGACGAATTTGTATTTGCCGTCGCGGATCGCCACCAGCGGCGCGTAGGAGCCTTCGGCGGCATACTCGATCAACACGGGCGCGGTGCGCTGCCCGCCATTGGCGAGCGGCAGCAACGACTGGCCGTCGGTCCACGGAGCGATGGCGCCCATGTCGATGCCGGCGAGGTCGCACAGCGTCGGCGTCACGTCGAGATTGGAGACCGGCGCCTCGATCAGCCCGGCCGGCACGCCTTTGCCGGCGATCATCAGCGGTACGCGCGCCGAACCCTCGAAGAAGCTCATCTTGAACCACAGCCCGCGCTCGCCGAGCATGTCGCCATGGTCCGAGCAGAACAGGATGACGGTGTCGTCGAGCATGCGCGTGCGGCCGAGGACGTCCAGCAGCTCGCCGAGCTTGTCGTCGACATAGGAGATGTTGGCGAAATACCCGCGCCGCGAACGGCGCACCTGGTCGCTTGTGATCGCGAAAGCGGAATAGTCGCTGGCGTGGTAGAGCCGCTGCGAATGCGCGTCCTGCTCGTCATGCGCGATGAACCCGGTTTCGGGGTCCAGCGCCTGGCAATTCTCGTAGAAGTCCCAATACTGCTTGCGCGCGACGTACGGGTCGTGCGGGTGCGACAGCGAAACGGTCAGGCACCAGGGCCGCCGGTCCGCATCGTCCTGCTCCCGCGAAAGCTGGTAGAGCTTCTGCGTGGCCAGGAACACGACTTCGTCGTCATACTCCATCTGGTTGGTGGTCTCGGCGACGCCCGCGCCGGTCACCGAGCCCAGATTGTGATACCACCAGTCGATGCGCTCGCCGGGTTTGCGATAGTCTGGCGTCCAGCCGAAATCGGCCGGATAGATGTCGGTGGTCAGCCGCTCCTCGAAGCCATGCAGTTGGTCCGGCCCGACGAAATGCATCTTGCCAGACAGGCAGGTGTAGTAGCCGGCAGATCGCAGGTGATGGGCAAAAGTCGGGATCGAGGACGTGAACTCCGCCGCGTTGTCGTAGACCCCGGTGCGCGACGGCAACTGCCCGCTCATGAACGAAGCGCGGCCGGGCGCGCAGAGCGGCGAGGCGGTGTAGTTGTTGGCAAAGCGCGCCGAGCGGGCGGCAAGTGCCTTCAGATGCGGCACATGCAGGAATTCCGCCGGTCCGTCGGGGAACAGCGTGCCGTTGAGCTGATCGACCATGACGATCAGGAAATTGGGCCGTCCGCTCGTCAAGGCAGGCTCCGTCCGCTGAGCTTGGTTTCGAGATAGTCTTCGACGAGCGCGATGGCCGTCGCCGCGTCCGGCACGCCGTCTTTCAGCGCGCGACGGATGTAGAGCCCGTCGATCAGCGCCGCCGTCGCTTCGGCGACGCGATCCGCTTCGCGTCGGGACAGGATGCCGGTCAGCCCGCTCATCAGGTTCGAATGCAGTCGCCTCGCATAGATCTTGAGCAGGCGCCGCAAGGCCGACGACTTCTGCGCCTCGACATAGAAGGCAAGCCATGCGGCGATGGTCTCGGGCTGGAACTGGTCGTCGGAGAAACTGACGGCGACCACGGCCGAGACGCGCTGGCGCGCCGTGCCGGTGGCCCGCAGCGCACGCCTGGTGTCGGTGTTGAGCTCCGACAGTATGTGCCGCATCGTCGCGAACAGAAGCTCGTCCTTGGCGCCGAAATAATGGTGCGCCAGCGCCGACGACACGCCGGCGCGGCCGGCGATCTCCGACATCGTCACGTCCAGCGAGCCGCGCTCGCCGATCGCCGAGATCGTCGCATCGATGAGCGCCTTGCGGCGCAAGGGTTCCATTCCGATTTTCGGCATTTTGGGATCCGGGCTCGATATAAGATTATTTTTTATTGACGGATCAATCAACAAAAAATCGATGCTGGCATCAAACGATCCTGTTGGTCTGGCCCATCCCCTGGGCTGGAAAAAAGTTCACTGTTGAACAATATTGAATCTCATGCCGCGACAGGACGTGCTAGCGTGTGTGGAGGTTCAGGTCAGGCCGGCATCACCTGAGGATCCACACGCCAGGCTGCGCGGCAAATGGAGGCTGTAATGACCGCATGCATCGTCGGCTGGGCGCATTCGCGCTTCGGCAAGCTCGAGGGCGAGACGCTCGAGGGCCTGATCACCAAGGTCGCCGTCGAGGCGCTCGACCATGCCGGGATTGGTCCCGACGATGTCGACGAGATCGTGCTCGGCCATTTCAACGCTGGCTTCTCCGCGCAGGATTTTACCGCCAGTCTGGTTTTGCAGGCCGACGACCGGCTGCGCTTCAAGCCGGCGACGCGCGTCGAAAACGCCTGCGCCACCGGTTCGGCCGCCGTGAGGCAAGGTATCCGCGCCATCGACGCCAATGCGGCCCGCATTGTGCTGGTGGTCGGCGCCGAGCAGATGACCACCACGCCCGGCCCCGAGATCGGCAAAAACCTGCTCAAGGCCTCCTACCTGCCGGAGGATGGCGACACGCCCGCCGGCTTTGCCGGCGTCTTCGGCAAGATCGCGCAGGCCTATTTCCAGCGCTATGGCGACCAGTCGGATGCGCTCGCCATGATCGCCGCCAAGAACCACAAGAACGGCGTCGACAATCCTTACGCGCAGATGCGCAAGGATTTCGGCTTTGAATTCTGCCGCCAGGAAAGCGAGAAGAACCCGTTCGTCGCCGGTCCCTTGAAGCGCACCGACTGCTCGCTGGTTTCGGACGGCGCCGCCGCGCTTGTGCTCACCGACACCGCGACGGCGCTCAGGATGCGCCGCGCCGTCACCTTCCGCGCCAATGAGCACGTCCAGGATTTCCTGCCGATGTCGAAGCGCGACATCCTCGCCTTCGAGGGCTGCGAGCAGGCCTGGAACCAGGCGCTGAAGAAGGCCGGCGTGACGCTCGACGACCTCTCCTTCGTCGAGACGCATGACTGCTTCACCATCGCCGAACTGATCGAATACGAGGCGATGGGGCTGGCCAAGCCAGGCGAAGGCGCGAAGCTGGCGCTGGACGGCACCACGGCCAGGGACGGCCGCCTGCCGGTCAACCCCTCCGGCGGCCTTAAATCCAAGGGCCACCCGATCGGCGCCACCGGCGTGTCGATGCATGTGCTGACCGCCATGCAGCTCACCGGCGAGGCGGGCGGCATCCAGGTGCCGGGCGCCAAGCTCGGCGGCATCTTCAACATGGGTGGCGCTGCCGTTGCCAACTACGTTTCCATTCTCGACCGGATCAGGTAGAAGCGGCCCGCATTTAAAGCGGCGCCCTCTGGGCGCGCGCGTGCGGGAGGCAGCATGTCAAATCCGGTTCTGGTCGAGGTTTTGCGCGGCGCGGTGGTCGAAAGCGCCCATCGCGGCGCGGTCGCCGTGTTCGATGCTGACGGCAAGCCGTTGCTCGAAATCGGCGAGACGGTCCGCCCGGTGTTTCCGCGCTCGGCGGTGAAGGCGATCCAGGCGCTGCCATTGGTCGAAAGCGGTACGGCCGACGCCTATGGCTTCGGCGACCGCGAACTGGCGCTGGCCTGCGCCTCGCATACCGGCGAGGCCGCGCATGTCGAACTGGCGCAAGCCATGCTGGCGAAAGCCGGTCTCGACAAAACCGCGCTCGAATGCGGCGCGCATTGGCCGTCGAACCATGACGCCACCATAGCGCTTGCCCGTGCCGGCGGCGTGCCGAACGCGCTGCACAACAACTGCTCCGGCAAGCATGCCGGCTTCCTATGCACCTGCGTGCATGCGGGCATCGCCCATCGCGGCTACGTCAAGGCCGGCCACGCCCAGCAGGAGATGGTTCGCGATGCCATGCAGTCCGTGACCGGTGCCGCCCATGACGTCGACCACTGCGGCACCGACGGCTGTTCCATCCCGACCTATGCCGTGCCGCTAAAGAGCTTCGCGCTCGGCTTTGCCCGCATGGCGACGGGCAGGGGCTTTGCGCCGGAGCGGGCCAGGGCGGCGAAGCGGCTCTTGTCCGCCTGCATGGCCGAGCCCTTCCTGGTCTCCGGCAGCGGCGGCGCCGATGTCGCGCTGATGCAGGCGGCGCCCGGCCGCATCTTCGTCAAGACCGGTGCAGAGGGCGTCTATTGCGCCGCCGTTCCCGAGCTTGGCCTCGGCATTGCGCTGAAATGCGACGACGGCGCCGGCCGCGCCGCCGAGGTGATGATCGCCGCGGTGCTGGCCAGGCTGCTGCGTGGCGACGAAGGCCTCGCCGCAAAACTGATGGAGCTCGCCCATCGCCCCGTCGAAAGCCGGATTGGCGCCAAGGTTGGCACGCTACGGCCGACGGCTGCGCTCAACTGACGTGGTTGCGCTCAACGGTCAGATGCGCATAGCCGGCATTGCCTGACTGGGCGAGGTCGGCGGTCGCCGGATCGGCCCAGCGCTGGCCGACGATAGCGCCGTTCAGCGCGCCATCGATGACATTGTCCGAGATGATGGCCGTTTCTGCGCCCTCGACCACCGACACCGCAATGCCGGTCCCGGCCTTGCGGATGATGTTGCCGGTGGCAACGACATTGCGCAGATAAGGCCCCCAGCCGATCTGCATGCCATAGAGCGGCGCGTTCTCGACGACATTGCCCGACACGGTGGTGTCGGCCTCGACGCTGATGCCGACGCCGAAGCCGGGCGCGTCGGCGGGGTAGGGGCCGACCGTCGACAGGTTGCGCACGATGTTGTTCGCGCACACGCCCATGCGGCCGCCTTCGTTGAAATTGACGATCGAGATGCCGTTGGCGGCGCCGTCGATGATGTTGTTGCCGATGACCGCGCCTTCGAAGGAGAATTCCGAATAGAGCGCCGTCTCGCCCGAGCGCGAGCAGGTGTTGCCGGTGACCTGCAGATTGCTGGAGCTGTTGGCGCGGATCGCCGAGAAGGCGCAGTCCGAGACGATGTTGCCCGAGATCACGACATTGCCGGCGCGGAAGGCGTTGATGCCGTTGCCGTTCTGGCCGGTGCCGCCGCTCCTGGCGCCGATGCGCTCGACGCGGTTGCCACTGACGAGGGTGCCGTCTTCCGCCTGCTGCCAGCGATGCACGAGGATGCCGCCATTGGCGCAGTCGGAAACCGTATTGCCGGAGATCTCCAGCCCGCCGGCTTCGACCGAATAGATGCCGGCGTCCGCCGCGCCGGAAATGTCGCAACGCCCGACGCGGCCCGAAACATGCTCCAGCGCCAGCCCGTTCTTGCCGCTGCCGGTGACCTGGCAATTGTCGATGACGAGATGGCCGACGCGACGCAGGTCGAGCAGGCCTTGCGCATAGTCGGCCAGCCAGCGGTTCGAGCCGTCGAACACCAGCCCGCCGAGTTCGATATGCTCGGCCTGCTCGACCATCATCAGATGGCCGTTGCCGCCATAGACGATGCGCGTGGCGCCCGGCACGCCGCTCAGGCGCAGGCGCGCTGGCAGCTTGAGGTTGGACACGACATAGGTGCCCTGCGGCAAAAACACCGGCGCGTCGCGCTCGCTGGCGTCGTTGAGGAGCTTGGTGAAGGCCTTGCTCTGGTCGTCAAGCGTGCCTGGTTGCACGCCGAGCTCGGTGGCGTTGATCGAACCGCGCATCGAGGCTTTCGCGATGCCGGGCAGCACCTTGGCCGAGACTTTGCCAGCGCAAAGGCCCGCAATGGCAAAGCCGGCGGTCTGGGCGAGCAGCATTCGTCTGTTCAACATCGGCACAGGTCCTGGCGTTTGCCATCCCTGTCGCAGGAATCGTGCCAGGCCTGCCGTCGGACTACAGCTTGTACAGAGGCGGCACCGGGCCTAAGTTCATTGCATGAGCAGAGCTTTTACCCGCGAAGAAGACAGCGAAAACGCCATCGCCGGCATTGGCGAGCGTCCGATCAGCCAGCACCGCAACCTGGTGACGGAGCGTGGCTTGGCAATGATCGATCAGGAACTCGAAGGACTGCGCGACGAATTGGGCAAGGCCGAGAGGCGAGCCGACCGCGAGCGCATCGCGCTCGTGTCGCGCGACCTGCGCTACTGGACCGCCAGGCGCGAGAGTGCGGAGCTTTCCGTGCCCGAGCCCGGCAGCGACGTGGTCCGCTTCGGCATGGGCGTCACGCTGGAAGGCGATGACGGCAAGAAAGTGCACTGGAAGATCGTCGGCGAGGACGAGGCCGATCCCTCAAAGGGCAGCATTTCCCATGTCTCGCCGATGGCAGTGGCGCTGTTCGGCAAGAAGCTTGGCGACATCGCGTCGGTCAACGGCAAGGAGTGGGAGATCACCAAGCTTTCGGACAAGGCTGAGAGCTAGTCTTCCAGCCTGACGACATGGTCGCGGAAGAATGCCGCGGCCCCGGCTTCGTCGATTTCACCCGCTGCAACCATCATCACCATTTGGATGACGTCCTCCTGCTCGGCCTCGACACTCAATCCATTGAAGTAGAGAAACAAATCGGCTGCGGCAAAAGCGGTGCGCTTGTTGCCGTCGACGAATGGGTGGTTCTTTGCGATGCCAAAGAGATAAGCGGCCGCCAGTTCGCAAAGATCGGGCTCTCCATAGGCCTCCTTCTGCTGAGGCCTAGCAAGCGCTGATTCCAGCATGCCTTCGTCACGAATGCCCGGCGCACCGCCGTGAAGGCGCAACTGCTCGGCGTGCATCGCCTCCACGAATTCTCGCGAATGATGCGCGGTCATTTCGCGAGCGCGCGGTAGGCAACCTCGTATTTCTTCATCCGCTCACGCGCGATCTTCATCTTGCGTTCGAATTCTTCGGCAGAGTCCTCAAGGCGGCGCAAGCGAAGCTCCTGACCCTCCTGGACGACGACCACATTGTCGCCCGCCTTCAGGTTCACCCGGTCGAGAAGTTCCTTCGGCAGGATCAGCCCTTCGGAATTGCCGATTTTGCGAATGGTCGTGTTCATGACGGATCATCCTGTTGCAACGCCGATTATAACGCCAGACGCCGATTGTTGCAACAGGAATTATAACGGCCTCATGCCGCCGCCAGCAAGCGGTCCATAAGCCTGTCCGCCGCTTCTGGAATGACCGTGCCCGGCGGGAAGATTTCCGCCGCACCCGCCTTCAGCACCGCATCATAGTCCTGCGGCGGGATCACGCCGCCGGCGACGATCAGCATGTCGCCATGGCCGAGCTTCTTCAGCGCTTCCTTGAGCTCAGGAATGAGCGTCAAATGTCCGGCCGCGAGCGAGGAGGCGCCGATGATGTCGACGTCGTGCTGGACCGCCAGTTTCGCGATCTCCTCGGGCGTCTGGAACATCGGACCGACGGTGACGTCGAAGCCGAGATCGGCAAAGGCGGTGGCGATCACCTTCTGCCCGCGGTCATGGCCGTCCTGACCCATCTTGGCAACCAGGATACGTGGCTTGCCACCGGATTTCTCCTCAAACGTCGCGATCTTGTCCTGCAGCCTGTCGACCGCCGGATTGTCGCCGAGCGCATCGCGGTAGACGCCGGAGATCGTCTGCACCGAGGCGACATGACGCCCAAAAACCTTTTCCAGCGCCAGCGAAATCTCGCCGACGGTCGCTTTGGCGCGCGCCGCGCGGATGGCGAATTCAAGCAGGTTCTCGTCGTCCTCGGCCGCCCGCGTCAACGCGGCAAGCGCGCCCTCGACCGCGCCGACGTCGCGCGTGCCCTTCAGCCGCTGCAGCTTCGCCAACTGCCTGGCCTTGACCTCGGCATTGTCGATCTTCAGCACGTCGACCTCGATGTCGGTTTGCGGCCGATGCGCGTTGACGCCGACCAGCGTCTGCTCGCCGGAATCGATGCGTGCCTGGGTGCGGGCCGCGGCCTCCTCGATGCGCAGCTTCGGAATGCCTTTCTCGATCGCCGCCGCCATGCCGCCGAGGCTCTCGACCTCCTCGATGTGAGCGAGCGCGCGCGCCGCCAGATCCTGCGTCAGCCGCTCGACGAAGGCCGAGCCGCCCCACGGGTCGACGATGCGCGTGGTGCCGGATTCCTTCTGCAGGATGAGCTGCGTGTTGCGGGCGATGCGGGCCGAATGGTCGGTCGGCAGCGCCATCGCCTCGTCGAAGGAATTGGTATGCAGCGACTGCGTATGCCCCTGCGTCGCCGCCATCGCCTCGATCATCGTGCGGGTGATGTTGTTGTAGGGATCCTGCGCCGTCAGTGACCAGCCTGACGTCTGGCAGTGCGTGCGCAGCGACAGCGAGCGCTCGTCCTTGGGCGCAAAATTCTTCTTCATCAGGCTCGACCACAGCAGGCGCGCGGCCCTGAGCTTGGCGACCTCCATGAAGAAGTCCATGCCGACGGCCCAGAAGAAGGAAAGCCGCGGCGCGAAGCGGTCGATGTCGAGCCCGGCAGCGACGCCGGCGCGGGCATATTCGATGCCGTCGGCGATGGTGTAGGCGAGCTCGAGGTCCGCCGTCGCGCCGGCCTCCTGCATATGGTAGCCCGAGATCGAGATCGAGTTGAACTTCGGCATGTTGCGCGACGTGTAGGCGAAGATGTCCGACACGATCCGCATCGAGGGTTTCGGCGGGTAGATGTAGGTGTTGCGGACCATGAACTCCTTCAGAATGTCGTTCTGAATGGTCCCAGCGAGATCCTTTTGCGCAACTCCCTGTTCCTCCGCCGCCACGATGTAGAGCGCCATGACCGGCAGCACCGCGCCGTTCATGGTCATCGACACCGTCATTTCGCCGAGCGGAATGCCGTCGAACAGCTGGCGCATGTCGAGGATGGAATCGATGGCGACTCCCGCCATGCCGACATCGCCTGCGACGCGAGGATGGTCGCTGTCATAACCGCGATGCGTGGCGAGATCGAAAGCGACCGACAGGCCCTTCTGCCCGGCCGCCAGGTTGCGCCGGTAGAAGGCGTTCGACTCTTCCGCCGTTGAGAAGCCGGCATATTGCCGGATCGTCCAGGGCTGCTGGACGTACATTGTCGGGTAGGGGCCGCGCACGAAGGGCGCCAAGCCGGGATAGGTATCGAGATTGGCGAGGCCCTTGAGATCGCCCTGCATGTAGAGATGCTTCACGGCGATGCCTTCCGGCGTCATCCGCTGGCCCTTGAGCTCGACCGGCGCGCGGCGCGGAGCAGACCAGCCGATCTGGCTGAAATCGGGGATCATGCGCCGGCTCCGATCGACTGATCGATGCGCACCGGAAACAGCGGCTCGCAGGTCGCGACGCCTTCCGTCAGCGCCGGTCGCCGCTCCGCCGCCAGTGTTTCGACCGGGCGTTCGCTGCCCGCGCGGAACAGTGTCGTGCCGACGATAGCGCGCGCGCCCGTCCGGTATTCGGCGTTGCGCTTCGCAGCGGCGGTCTGGACGCGGTTCTGGATGTAGCCTTGCTGCAGGCTCGCCAGCACGCCGCCTTCGGCCTCGATGCGCTGGAATTCTTGCCAGGCGACCGCGCAGAGATCATTGGTCAGCGCCTCGACGGCGCCCGATCCGCCAGCGGGGTCGGCGACGTGATCGACGTGGCTTTCCTCGGCCATGATCAGCTGCGCGTTGCGGGCGACGCGGCGGGCAAAGCCGGCCGGCAGCCCATGCGCGATTGTGTGTGGCAGGATGGAGATCGAATCGGCCCCGCCGGCGGCGGCCGCGAAACAGGCGATCGCCGTGCGCAATATGTTGGTCTCCGGGTCCGCCGCCGTCATCATGCGATAGGACGTCTCGGCGTGGATGCTGGCCGTCGAGGCCGGGATCGAGCAGGCTTCCTGGATCCGCGCCCACAGCCGGCGCAAGGCGCGCACCTTGGCCATCGACAGCAACTGGTCCTGGTCGACGCTGAGCGCGAAGCCGATATGGGGTGCGGCATAGACCAGCGGCTGGCGCGCCTTCTCGAACATCCTGAGATAGGAGACCGCCGACGCCATCATCGTGCCGAGCTCCTGGGCCTCGGTGGCGCCGGCATTGTGGAAGACGCGCCCGTCGGCCTCGAGCAGCACGCCGGGCACTCCCATCGAGAAGAAATGCGCCATCGACTGCGGCATCGATTCCTGCAGCGCCTCGATCGACATGCGCAGCCGGCCGGTGCCGGCGAAGATCGCCGCCGGATCGATGCCGAAGGAAAGGTTGAGCTTGGCCGGATCGGAGCGGCGCTTGCCCAGGAATGCCACCAGCCAGTCGGCCACCGCACGGCTCCAGGGATGGGCATCGATGCGGACCTGGACGCGGTTGAGCGGCACGCCGTCGAGCACCGCTTCCAGCGCCTCGGCCGTTCGCGGCAGGCCATAGCCGAAAGCGTTCGGCGCGCCCTCGAAAACCAGTGACAGACCGGTCGCCCCTTGCGCGACATCGTCCAGTGCCTGCGCCTTGGCGCGGCCAATATCCGGATCGTCGACGCGCTGGCTGACGATCCAGGGCGCTCCCGGATTTGCCCTGACCATCGGTTCGGCCGTGGCCGAGCGCTCATAGAGCGGCTCGATGCGGATGCCGTCGTCGCTGTGGGAAACCAGCCTGTCCTCGAAGGAGCCGCCGGCAAGCGCCTTTTCGGCGAGCGCCAGCCAGCGCTGGCGGTCAGCGTTCTGAAGGTCGACTTCCCTGGTCAAGGCGCCGGCGCCCATCCGCACTCCTGATTTTTCTGCCGCATCAATTCGAACCGTCAGTCTAAGGTTCCCTGTCCGATATCACAATGCGCCACGCATGCGGCCGGGTGAACCACCGACCGATTGCCAAACATGCGCAAAGTCCGCAAGCTGCAGGAAGCCCGGCAAGTCGGGATTTGCGTTCGGTTCCAACTCCGACTGAAAGCCCGATTCGCGATTGGAGCATTGTCGCTGCCGTGTCGCCTCACTATACCTCAGCGAGGGCCCTTTGCTTTTAACTTCATCAGGTTGCGGAGACCGGACATATGGCTGACGACAAGAGCATTTTCATCGGCGCCAGCCGCAAGCCCGACGACAGCTATCAGCGCCCCGAGCAGCTTCTGCTGCAATATGGCAACCGCCACGGCCTGGTCACCGGCGCCACCGGCACCGGCAAGACGGTCAGCCTGCAAATCCTCGCCGAGGGTTTTTCCAACGCCGGCGTGCCGGTCTTCTGCGCCGACATCAAGGGCGATCTTTCCGGCATCGCCATGATGGGCGAGGCCAAGGATTTCCTGGTCAAGCGCGCCGAGCAGATCAAGCTCGACCCTTACGACTTCCAGGAATTCCCGGTCATCTTCTGGGACCTGTTCGGCGAACAGGGCCACCCGATTCGCGCCACGACTTCGGAGATGGGACCGCTCTTGCTGTCGCGGCTGATGAACCTAACCGAAGCGCAGGAAGGCATCATGAACATCGCCTTCCGCATCGCCGACGAGGAAGGCCTGCTTCTGCTCGACCTCAAGGATCTGCAGGCGCTGCTCGCCAACATCGCCGAGCGCGCCGATGAGCTCAGCGCCCGCTACGGCAATGTCACCAAGCCGTCCGTCGGCGCCATCCAGCGCACGCTGCTGGTGCTGGAACAGCAGGGCGCGGCGAATTTCTTCGGCGAGCCGGCGCTGCGCATCGCCGACATCATGCGCACCACCCGCGACGGCCGTGGCGCCATCAGCGTGCTGGCCGCCGACAAGCTGATGATGAACCCGCGCCTCTACGCCACCTTCCTGCTCTGGCTGATGTCGGAGCTGTTCGAGGAATTGCCCGAGGTCGGCGATCCGGACAAGCCGAAGCTGGTCTTCTTCTTCGACGAGGCGCATCTGTTGTTCGAGGACGCGCCGAAGGTGCTGGTCGACCGCGTCGAGCAGGTGGTGCGGCTGATCCGCTCCAAGGGTGTCGGCGTCTATTTCGTCACCCAGAACCCGCTGGATATTCCCGAGAAGGTTCTGGCCCAGCTCGGCAACCGCGTCCAGCATGCCCTGCGCGCCTACACTCCGCGCGAACAGCAGGCGGTGAGGACGGCGGCCGAGACGTTCCGCCCCAATCCCGATTTCGACTGCATGACCGCGATCACCCAGCTCGGCACCGGCGAGGCGCTGGTTTCGACGCTGGAGGCCAAGGGCGTGCCCTCCATGGTCCAGCGCACGCTGATCCGGCCGCCGTCGTCGCGGCTCGGCCCGATCACGCCGGACGAGCGCCGCCAGTTGATCGGGGAAAGCCCGGTCTCGGGCCAATACGACCAGGTGATCGACCGCGAATCGGCCTTCGAGCTGTTGCAGAAGAAGGCGAAAGAGGCGCAGGAGGCCGAAGAGCAGGCGCAACAGGCCGACAGCGGCCGCTCGCGCTGGACGATTCCCGGTTTTGGCGACGATCCCGCTCCGCAGTCCGGCGGCCGCCGCGCCCCGGCGCCACGCCCCTCGAACCGCCAGACGGTGGCCGAAGCGGCGATCAAGTCGGTGGTGCGCTCGGTCGGCTCGTCTGTCGGCCGCGCGATCGTGCGCGGGATCCTGGGGAGCCTGGCCAGGGGGCGGTAGGATGTCTGCACGAGAAGGGCGGAGGTCGCTTCAAGCGCGGTGACAGAGCGCTGCCGTGATCAATCCTTCCTGCGTTATGGCGAGCAGGAAGCCGCGGCGAAGTACCAGGCGAACTGGCTCAGATTCGCGATGACGGATTCACACCGGGATGAGCGGAGCGACCTCACACCGGGATGAGCGGAGCCACCTCACGGTCCGATGGCCGGTCGCTCGCCGCGAGGCCAGCCAGCACACCGGCACGATCGGCAGCGTTGCGGTTCTGGCTCATCTTGCGCTTGCCTTCGAGCCGCGTGATCGGCATGCGCAGGCCAATAATCCCCTTCAGTTGCGCCTGGATGAAATCCGGCGGCGCATCCGCTACGGCCCAGGGCGAGGCGCGGCCGCCTTCGTGGAGGGTGGTGAGACGCGTCACCACGTCGAGCAGCCTGTCGGCATCGTCGAAGAATTCAATCGGTCCATAGGCATGGACGGCGACATAGTTCCAGGTCGGCACGACCTTCCCGGTTTCCTGCTTGGCCTGATACCACGCCGGCGTCACATAGGCGTCCGGTCCCATGAAGATCGCCAGGCCGTCGCCCAATACCGGTGCGCGCCACTGCGGATTTGCCTTCGCGACATGGCCGTAGATCACGCCGTGCTCGCCCTCGTTCTCGTCGAGAAGAAGTGGCAACGGCGTCGCCTGCGGTCCTTCCGCCGTGGCGGTGACCAGCGTCGCCAGACGCGCCGCGCGGATCGTTGCTCTCAGGCTCTCCTTGTCGTCATCACGGAAGGCGGGCGGTATGTACATGGCAAAACTCCTTGCGTTGCAGGCGACGATGCCGCAAGTCTGGCTTGGTGGAAATATCCAGTTTCGCAGGTTCTCTGTGGTCCAGTTGGAGAAGGATGGCGTCGCGCGCCGGATCATCGCGGCGATCAAGGCGCAGGTGCACAGCGGCGCCTATCGGCCTGGCGACCGCCTGCCGTCGACGCGGGTCTTTGCCGCCGAATGGGGCGCCTCACGCACCACGGTGACGGCCGCCTATAGCCAGCTCGACGCCGAAGGCTATCTGATCATCCGGCCGGGAGCACGCGCGATCGTGGCCTCGGGGCTGGAGGCGCCGTCGATGGAGACGCCCCTCGAGGCCGCTCAGCCCCGCAACCTGTCGGCATTCGCCCGCCGCCTCGTGGCCCTGCCTGCGCCGGCGGAAATGCAGCCGGCCAAGCTTGCCGATTTCCGCTATGGCGACCTGTCCGGGGCGGACTTCCCGGTGCTGGCCTGGCGGCGGGCGTCGAACAAAGCCATTTTGCGACGCCCCGCTCGGCTGCGCTATGGCGACCCTCAGGGGTCCCTTGCCGCCCGCGGCGCGCTTCAGGGCTATCTCTGGCGCGCTCGCGGCATCAATTGCACGCCGGACCAGATCGTCATCGTCAACGGCTCCCAGCAAGGGCTCGACCTCTGCGCGCGGCTGCTGCTTGACCCCGGCGACCCGTTTGTGATCGAGAACCCGGGCTATCTGCTGGCCCGCAATGCCTTCGCGGCGGCAGGCGGCATCGCCGTGCCCGTTGCGGTCGACGCCGACGGGCTGAGGACGGATGCCTTGCCGCCGGCCCGCCTTGCTTGCGTGACGCCGTCGCATCAGTTTCCGCTCGGTAGCGTGCTTTCCGCGACGCGCCGGCGCGCCCTCCTGGCCTGGGCCAAGGCCACAGGCGCCTACATCGTCGAGGACGATTATGATGGCGAATACCGTCACGACATCTCCCCCATCCCGCCGCTGCAGGCCCTCGATCCTGACTCCGTCATCTATATCGGCACGCTGTCCAAGACGCTTTCGCCGACCCTGAGGCTCGGCTATCTCGTCGTTCCCGCCAGCCTCACCCGGGCGTTTAGCGAGGCGAAACGGCTGACCGACCGGCATGCTCCGATGCTGGAACAAGACATACTGGGCGACCTGCTGGCGAGCGGCGCTTATGAGCGTCACGTCCGCAGCATACGCAGGAAGAACGCCGAGCGCAGGGAGGCCCTGCTGCAGGCGTTGTCCGAACATCTGGGTGCAGGAGTCTCCGTCGCGGGAGCCGACACCGGACTGCATGTCGTCGCCTGGATGAACGGCATCGATGCCGAACGCGAGCCGGCGATCATCGCGGCTGCGCGCGCCGCCGGGATCGGCCTCTATCCGGTATCGCCGCTCTATGACCCAACCGAGCCGCGACCTGAAACGGCCGGCTTCATCCTCGGCTATGCAGGGCTCGACGTGGAGGTACTGAGACGCGGTGTTGCAATGCTGGCGACTGTGCTGGCCGCGCACCGCTGACGAGATTCAGGCTTCAGAAGAGCTCGTCGGTATCGCGCCTGATCGGCCCAAGCAGGATCGATCCATCGGGCACGCCGGCGTCGATCGGAATGGCTTTGCGATTGGCGCTCGCCACCATCGGCTGGCCGACATCGGCGGTAACGATCACCGGCGTCTTCGAGGGCACGCGATCGTAGAGATCGATGATGTCCTGGTTGATCAGGCGAACGCAGCCCGACGACACCGACTTGCCGATCGAGTTCCATTCCGGCGAGCCGTGCAGGCGGTAGAGCGTGTCCACATTCCCCTGGAACAGATAGAGCGCGCGCGCGCCGAGCGGGTTCTTCAGCCCGCCGGGCATGCCGCCATTGTCGGCGCTGTACTCCCTCAGCTCCGGCTGGCGGGCGACCATCTCGTCCGGCGGCGTCCATTTTGGCCACTTCTGCTTCCACTGCACCACCGCGTCGCCCGCCCATTCGAAGCCGGCACGGCCGAGGCCGACGCCGTAGCGGATCGCCTGGCCGCCCTCACGCACCAGATAGAGGTGATGGCCGGTCGTATCGACGACGATGGTGCCCGGCTTCTGGCCAGTCGGATCGGGAACGATCTGGCGCAGGAATTGCGGATCGATCTTCTGGAACGGTATGGCCGGCACTTCGAAACCGCTGTCCGAGATCGGGCCGTACATCGTCGCATAGTCGCCCAGCGGCGGCTCGACATAGGCCGGCGGCGGCGGCTCGACTGGTTCCGGCCTCGTCGTGGCGCAAGCCGAAACGGCGACCGAGGCGGCGCCGAGCGCCGCGGCATTGAGAAAGCCGCGGCGGCTGAGGCGAAGGGAGGACGGATCGGATGTGAACATGGTTGCCTTTTTTAGGTCTCAAGTCGCAACAAAGCATAAATGCGCCGGTGCGGACTGTTAACGGGAGCACTCTCGCCTTTAACAGTTGGCGGCGATAGGCGGTTCCGATTCTGGCCTCAGGGTGGACAAACAAAGGCAAAGCTGTGACCGCATCCGGCCTGTTGCGCCACGGCCACATGCGGCCTGGCGACCCCAAGCTATGTTGAGATCCAGGTCAAGTCGGCATCCCCTGAATACCAACCTACCTCAAGCGGTCAGCAGGCCTTCGAGCGACGGCAGGATCAATCCCGGCATGAAATCGCGGTATTCGTCAGGCTGGTTGGCGCGGTTGATCCACACCGTGCGGAAGCCGAACTTGGCGGCCCCCGCCACGTCCCAGCGGTTGGACGATTGGAACGACACCGCATCCGGATAGAGGCGCCAGCCGGTGGTCACCATGTCGTAGGTCGAGGGGTCGGTCTTGAAGCGCCTGACTTGATCGACGGAAAAGATGTCGTCCAGCACCTGGTCGAGCGCGGCCGACTTGACCGCAGCTTCGAGCATCTCGGGCGAGCCGTTGGAGAGGATTGCCAGCCGAGCGCCGGACGCCTTGAGCGCCTTGAGCACGGCCGGCACCTCCGGATAGCAGTCGAGCCGCCAGTAAGCCTCAAGCAGCTTGGCCCGCAGCCCCCTGTCGACCGAGGGTACCTTGCGCAGGGCGAAATCCAGCGCCTGCTCGGTCAATTGCCAGAAGTCGGCATAGGCGCCCATCAGCGTCCTGACCCAGGAATATTCGAGCTGCTTGGCGCGCCAGATGTCGGAGAGCAGCTGGCCGTCCGGCCCGATCTCGCCGGCATGGCGGCGCACGGCGGCATGCACGTCGAACAACGTGCCGTAGGCGTCGAAAACATAAGCCGCATGGTGCATGCGACAGTTGTGAGGCGAGGGCAGGCGGAGCGCAAGCGTTGATTGCGGCCAGCGCCAATCGATGCTTGCGGATAGCCGCCAGGCCAAGAGCCGCAGGCCTCAACAAATCTCCGCGATACCGGTTGACTGCGGCCTTCAAAGCATCTTCCTATGCCCGCTTCGCGAAAAGCATCTGGACGGAACGAGCAATGACACTGGCGGCAGCGGCGCAATCCGCGACATGGACCTTCGTCGACGGCGACTGGCATGAAGGCAATGTCGCCATTCTCGGCCCCCGCAGCCACGCCATGTGGCTCGGCACCAGCGTCTTCGACGGCGCCCGCTGGTTCGAGGGCGTGGCGCCCGACCTCGAGCTTCACGCCGCCCGGGTGAACGCCTCGGCCATCGCGCTCGGCCTGAAACCCACCATGACCACCGACAAGATCGTCGGGCTGACCTGGGATGGCCTGAAGAAGTTCGACGGCAAGACGGCGGTCTATATCAGGCCGATGTACTGGGCCGAGCATGGCGGCTACATGGGCGTGCCGGCCGATCCGGCCTCGACCCGCTTCTGCCTTTGCCTCTACGAATCGCCGATGATCTCGCCGGCTGGCTTTTCGATCACCTTGTCGCCGTTCCGGCGGCCGAGCATCGAGACCATGCCGACCAACGCCAAGGCCGGCTGCCTCTATCCCAACAACGGCCGCGCCATCCTCGAGGCCAAGATGCGCGGCTTCGACAATGCGCTGGTGCTGGACATGCTGGGCAACGTCGCCGAGACCGGAACCTCGAACATCTTCCTGGTCAAGGACGGCCATGTGCTGACGCCGGCGGCGAACGGCACCTTCCTGTCCGGCATCACCCGTTCGCGCACGATAAACCTGCTCGGCGACTACGGCTTCAAGACCACCGAAAGGACGCTCTCGGTGCGCGAATTCCTCGAAGCGGACGAGATCTTCTCCACCGGCAACCACTCCAAGATCGTGCCGATCACCCGCATCGAGGAGCGCAACCTCCAGCCCGGGCCGGTCGCCAAGAAGGCGCGCGAGCTCTACTGGGACTGGGCGCATTCGGCGTCCGCCGCCTGATCCGCGGCCGGGCTTTCCTTTCACGCGGCCACCTGCTGCAAAACCATGTGACACTCTTCCGGAACCTCTCTAGAAAGGGAACCGGCGCTTCATTCCGGAGTTGTCCCCAACCATTCCAGACCTATCTTAGTCCGGTATCGACACCGGATTTTCCATGAGGGAGTACCATCCATGGCTTTTGAGCTGCCCGCTTTGCCCTACGACTACGAGGCCTTGCAGCCTTACATGTCGAAGGAGACGCTGGAGTATCACCACGACAAGCACCACAAGGCCTATGTCGACAACGGCAACAAGCTCGCCGCGGAAGCCGGCCTGGGAGACCTTTCGGTCGAGGAGGTGGTGAAGCAGTCCTTCGGCAAGAACGCCGGCCTCTTCAACAACGCCGCTCAGCACTACAACCACATCCACTTCTGGAAGTGGATGAAGAAGGGCGGCGGCGGCTCCAAGCTCCCTGGGGCCCTGCAGAAGGCCTTCGACAACGACCTCGGCGGCTATGACAAGTTCAAGGCAGACTTCATCGCCGCCGGCACCACCCAGTTCGGTTCCGGCTGGGCCTGGATTTCGGTCAAGGACGGCAAGCTCGCGATCTCGAAGACGCCGAACGGCGAGAATCCGCTGGTGCATGGCGCCTCGCCGATCCTCGGCGTCGACGTCTGGGAGCACTCCTACTACATCGACTACCGCAACGCCCGCCCGAAATACCTCGAAGCCTTCGTCGACAGCCTGATCAACTGGGATCATGTCCTTGAGCTCTATGAAAAGGCCAATGGCTGATTGATTGGAGAAAAAGCCCCGGCACGACCGGGGCTTTTTCTTTTCTGCCGGCAACGGAAAGCGAAAATCGTTGCTGAGTGGACGGAATATTTCCCTTGCGACGTCCGTTAACGTCCAGTCGCGAACTCTCTTCACCAAGGAGCCACTGAATGAGAAAGCTTGTTCTCGCCATCTCTATGCTCGCCATTGCCGGTTCGGCCGCCTTCGCTGATCCGATCAAGGATCGCCAGGCCCTGATGAAGGAGCGCGGCAAGCTCGCCGGACAATTGTCGAAGGTCGTCAAGGGCGAGGAGGCTTTCGACGCCGCCGCCGTGCTGACCGCGCTGCAGGCGCTGCAGGCCAATGGCGAGAAATGGGACACCGAGAAGTTCTTTCCGGCCGGCAGCGACAAGGGCGACACCACCGCCGCGCCGAAGATCTGGGAAGATACGGCCGGCTTCAACGCGGCCGAGGACAAGTTCCTGGCCGACGTCAAGGCCGCAGTCGCGGCTCCGCCAGCCGATGTCGATGCCTTGAAGGCGCAGCTCAACACGATCGGCGGCGACTGCGGCACCTGCCACCAGAACTACAGGATCAAGAAGGGCTGATCGCGGTCAATGCCCTGGCTGAGGAAACTCGTCGGCGCCGCCCTCGTTCTGGGCGGCGTCGGCGCGGTTGCCGGATGGGTGTTGTCGGCGCCGGTCAGGCTCGATGCCGCGACCGTCGCGCAGCTTGGCCCCGGCGATGCCGCCAAGGGCAAGCGCATCTTCTATGCCGGCGGCTGCACCTCCTGCCACGCCAGGCCCGGCGCGAAGGGCGAAGTCCGCCTTGAACTTGCGGGCGGCCTCGAACTGAAGACGCCTTTCGGCACCTTCGTGCCGCCCAACATCTCGCAGGATGCCAAGGACGGGATCGGCGCCTGGAGCGAGGAAGACTTCGCCAACGCCATGCTGAGGGGCGTCTCGCCGGCGGGCGAGCATTTCTACCCGGCCTTTCCCTACGCCTCCTACGCGCGCATGAAGCCGTCCGATGTCGCCGACCTTTACGCGTTCATGAAGACGCTGCCGGCAGTCGCCGGCAAGGCGCCTGATCACAAGCTTGCCTTCCCCTTCAACATCCGCCGCGGCATCGGGCTGTGGAAGCGGCTTTATCTCAACCCCGAGCAGGTGATCGCCGTGGCCGACGGCGCGCCGGACAAGGTCGCGGCCGGTCGCTATCTCGTCGAAGGCCCCGGCCATTGCGGCGAATGCCACACGCCGCGCGACCTTGCCGGCGGCACCAGGAAGAGCGAATGGCTGGCCGGCGCCACGGCCGCCGAAGGCTCGGGCATCGTGCCCAACATCACGGCGGGCGAGGGCGGCATCGGCGAGTGGTCGGAGGGCGATATCGCCAACTATCTCGAGACCGGCTTTACGCCGGATTTCGATTCCGTCGGCGGCGCCATGGTCGACGTGCAGAAGAACATGGCCGAACTGACTGCCGACGACCGTGCCGCGATCGCCGCCTATCTCAAGGCCGTGCCGCCGCATCCCAACGGCTATCCGGCGCGCAAAAAGCCGGCGAGTTGACCGCCTGCATGTCGCCCGTGCGTGGCACCATCCACGCAATTGGTCTCGCGATGCATATTAGTTGACTTCAATACTCATGTATTATAGGCGCTTCGGCCAGTTTTCCGGCTAACCGAAGTTGCCATGCCCTCGATCGATCTTGTGTCCGGAGTTAGCCTTGGCGGGCAGCGCACGGCGCTTCTCCTCGCTGATGGACGAACGCTCTGCTACGCGGAGCTGGACAGCCTTGCGCAGCGCTTCTCAGCGAGGCTGGGGCAAGCAGAAAAGCAGTTGGTGGCCATCGCGGCGGAAGCCTCCGAGCATGCGATCGTCGCCTATCTTGGAGCCTTGCGGGCGGGCCATGCGGTGGCCATGCTGCCGCCATGCGACAACCGACTTTGGGATGATTTCCTGGCGGCCTTCCAGCCGGACTTCACCTATCGGCCACTCGACGGCCGATGGCGTCTGGTCAGGGAGGCTCGGTGTGCACGGGACGCCGAGCCGCTGCACCCCGATCTCGCACTGCTCCTGATGACGTCCGGCAGCTCGGGCGCAGCCAAGGCCGTCAGGCTGTCCTATGGCAATCTCGAAGCCAATGCGCGCTCGATTGCGGCCTATCTCGAACTCTCTTCGGACGACCGGGCCGCTCTCGTGCTGCCGCTGCATTATTCCTACGGGCTGTCGGTCCTCAACTCGCATCTGATCGCGGGCGCCAGCGTCCTCTTTCCCGGCGCCTCCATTATGGACGGCGATTTCCTCACGACAATCGCCGACGGCGGCTGCACGAATCTGTCTGGCGTACCGTATTCCTACGAGCTCTTGGAAAGAGCGCGTTTTCGCGAGGTCGAGTTCAGCACACTGCGGATGATGACGGTGGCGGGCGGACAGCTCCGCCCCGACCTTATCCGCCTCTACAGGGATCACATGCGCGCCCGGAGCGGCGGCTTCTTCGTCATGTACGGCCAGACCGAGGCCACGGCGCGCATCGCTTTCGTGCCGCCTGAGAGCCTTTCCGACAGGGAGGAGCGGATCGGCGTCGCCATCCCGGGCGGCAGCCTTTGCATCGTCGACGCCGAAGGAGAGCCGATCAGGCGAGCGGACATTCCCGGAGAACTCGTCTATCGCGGTCCTAACGTAATGATGGGTTACGGCGCGAAGCGTTGCGATCTGCTGCGGGGTGCCGAGGTCGAGACCCTGAACACCGGCGACATTGCCGTGCAGGACGAGCATGGTTTCTTCCGCATCGTCGGGCGCAAGAGCCGCTTTGCCAAGATTGCCGGCCTCAGGATCGGCTTCGATGTCATGGAGCAGGCGCTGCAGCGGCAAGGTATTGCCGCCGCCGTGCTCGGCGACGATCGAGGGTTGCATGCCTATGTGGTCGGCGCCGGCTCGGCGGGGAGGGCACACCGTATCCTGGCCGAAGTCAGCCGCTTGCCCGCCAATCTGGTTCGGGTTGCGACGCGCGGCGACTTTCCAAGGCTTGCATCCGGCAAGGTCGACTATGGCTGCCTTCAGCGCGAGATGTTGGAAGGACGGGCGGGGGCCCGCTCCGAAAGGGGCGGCGTGCCCGATGCCTATGCTCGCGTGTTCTACCCGCTCCGCGTCGGTCGCAACGACAGCTTTGTCTCCCTCGGCGGCGATTCCCTTCGCTTCCTGCAACTGGCTCTGGAACTCGAACGGCTCGGCTTGGAGCTGCCGGACGGCTGGGAACGGCTAAGCGTCGCGGAACTGACACATCGTCATGCGGCGGCGCGGCCTCTCGCACGCATGCAGGCAACCGAACTGCCGGTCGATCTGGTGCTGAGGGTCATCGCGATCCTTCTGGTGGTCGTGCATCACGAGACGCTGTGGCCTATCCCCGGCGGTTCCGGGGTCATGATGCTGCTTGTCGGCTACAGTCTTGCGCGTTTCCAGTCGGCCCATTTGCTTGCCGGGCGAATTCGGCACGCGCTGAAACCTGCGATCGACGTGCTGATCCCGTATTTCTTCATTGTCGCCGCTTACGCCGTCGCCTGGCAGGCGGCGCCTTGGGCCTCGATGACCCTTACCGGCAACTTCGGCTATGCCGAACCGGAACGTCACGAGATGATCCCTTATCTCTACTGGTTCATCGAGGCCTACGCGCAGACGCTTCTGGTCTTCGCTCTCATCTTCGCCATTCCCATTCTACGCCGGCTGGCCAGAGCTCGACCCTTCGCCTTCTCGCTGGGCCTTTTGGTATTTGCCGCTGCCGCGCGCTTTTCGGTCCCGTTGTTCGTCGAGCTAGGCAACCGCCAGATATTCGCGATCTACTGGGTCTTCCACCTTGCTGTCTTCGGCTGGTGCGCCGGGTTGGCCGACACGCCCGTCAGGAAAATCGTCGTGACCGCGTCTGCCGCCTTTGTGCTGGGGTATCTGGCCTTTTGGGAGTCGGTCTGGCTGGGCACCACGGTCAAGTATTTGATGATTTTCGCGGCGCTTTCGGCTCTTCTTTATCTACCGCGTCTTCGCCTGCCAGCCGGGGTGGGGCGGCTGGTTATGCAGGTCGCCGTCGCGGCTTTCCCGATCTATTTGTTTCACCGCTTCGTCCCGGAGCTTTTGATGGCGCCCGTCGCGGGCCGGTTGCCGGCTCCGGGCTTCCAATTGCTTGCGATGGCTGGCGGCGTCACCCTAGGCATCATCGCCGGCAAAGCCTTGGCCGCCGTTCGAAACCTGCGCGGCAGATTGGCGGTAGGACGCCAGCCGGAATTGCTCTCTGCGTGAGACGCCTAGTCCGCGGTCGTGCTTGAGCCGCTCGGGCTACGGGTGGCGGTCGCCGAGGAAATCGAAGCCGCTTTCGAAGAAGTGATTGTAGTTGCAGGTCAGCTCTTCGCCAGGCGCAATATCTCGGAGCGTGTAGGTTTCCTCCGGCGAGGAGACGTCGCAATTCGGGTCGTCGTCATGGTTCATGTAGCGGGCGTCATCGGCCTCGAAGACGATGTAGGCCGGATCGCGGCGGTCGGGATAGGAATAGCGGTCAAGATAGGATTTCACCGGGCCGGTCTCGTTCTCATAGGTGTCGACCTCGATCACCCGGTCGAATCTGGGGTCGAGCTTCCAGATCAGCGTGCCCTGGGGGATGTGGTTCTTGGCGAAGACGCCGATGCCCTGGATGGGCGATTTGTCGAGATAGACGTCGACGAGCAGCATGGCGGACCCTTGCAAGACGGTGACTGGCAGGCGCGGCTCGAAAAAAGCCGGGCATTGGGTAGCGCGCGACAGCGGCAATTGCGAGCACAAAATCGCCGCGCATGAGCGCGAAATGAAGCCTCTGAAAACGTCATGCGCAAATCAAAAATTTATGACCGGACGCATCAGTTTGGGAGCGATGCCGGCAGGTCCCCCTATTGGCCGTTGGGCGGCCGTTTTGCGCTGCTCTGAACAGCAGGTGCGCACCGCTCAGCGCTGCTGCAACGCCAGGCGCACACCGAGCGCGCAGTAGATCGCGCCGACGACCTTGCCTTGCCATTTCAGCACCGCGGGATTCCGGCGCAGGAAGGCACCCAGCCCACCCGCGCTCACCGCGAAGACGACCGTGCTGAACAGGCCTATCAGGACGAAGATGATTCCCAGTGCCGCCAGCTGAAGCATCACCGATCCGTTTTCCGGCCGCACGAATTGCGGCAGGAAGGCGAGGAAAAACAGCGCGGTCTTGGGGTTGAGCATCTCGGTTAGCACCGCCTGGCGGAAAGCCTTGCCCGCCCGGATCGCAAGCGCACCGGCGGCTGGATCGGTCGATGTCTTCTCGATGATCGCACGTATGCCAAGATAAACGAGATAGGCCGCGCCGACATATTGGACGATGCTGAACAGCATCGCCGATGTGGCGATGATCGCCGAGATGCCGACCATCGCCATGACGGTGTGGAATATATCGCCGGCCGCGATCCCGGCGCCGGTGGCGATGCCCACTTTCGTTCCCGAACTCGTCGCCCGCGCGACGGTCAGCAGCGTGGCGGGGCCGGGAATGAATACAAAGCCGAGCACGACCGCGACATAGGTCGCCAATGTGGCCAAGTCGATCATTCCAGGGTCCTCCGCGACTTCGCCCAATCAAAGCCACGCCGTGGCTCGCGACGCAATGGCCTTCTCACCCGCTCGCCGCCGCCGAGACTGAATCGGCCTTGCCCGCCACCTTCAACGCGAAGGCATAGGTGTAGGCGATCTCCTCCAGCCTGGAGAAACGGCCAGAGGCGCCGGCATGGCCGGACTCCATGTTGATCTTGAACAGCACCGGGTTGTCGCCGCTCTTGCGCTCGCGCAGCCTCGCCACCCATTTGGCCGGCTCCCAGTAAGTGACGCGCGGATCGGTGAGCCCGGCCTGCGCCAGGATCGGCGGATAGTCGAGCGCCGCCACATTGTCGTAGGGTGAGTAGGCCGCGATCGTGCCGTAGTCGTCGGCCGAGGCGATCGGATTGCCCCACTCGGGCCATTCCGGCGGCGTCAGCGGCAAGGTCGCGTCGAGCATCGTGGTCAGCACGTCGACGAACGGCACTTCGGCGACGATGCCGCCAAAACACTCCGGCGCCATGTTGGCGATCGCCCCCATCAGCATGCCGCCGGCCGAGCCGCCTTGCGCGACGATGCGGTCATGCGCCGTGTAGCGCTCGGTCACCAGATGGCGCGCGCAGGCGATGAAGTCGGTGAACGTGTTCATCTTTTGCGCACGCTTGCCGTCATCGTACCAGCCGTAGCCCTTGTCCTTGCCGCCGCGGACATGGGCGATGGCATAGACGAAGCCACGGTCGACCAGCGACAGGCAATTGGTGTTGAAGGACGCCGGCACGGTGATGCCGTAGGAGCCGTAGCCGTAGAGCAGGCAAGGTGCCGAGCCGTCGAGTGGCGTGTCGCGGTGGTGGATGAGCGAGATCGGCACCAGTTCGCCGTCGCTGGCGGGCGCCATCAGCCGGCGCGTCACATAGTGGTCGGGATCGTGACCCGAAGGGACTTCCTGGGTCTTCAACAGCACGCGCTCGCGTGTGCGCATGTTGTAGTCGAAGACCTGCGCCGGCGTCGTCATCGACGAATAGGTGAAGCGCATGATCTCGGTATCGTATTCGTAAGAACCCGACAGGCCGAGCGAGAACGCTTCCTCGTCGAACGAGATCAGGTGCTCCTCGCCGCTTTCGCGATCGCGCACGACGATGCGCGGCAGGCCCTCCCTGCGCTCCAGGCGGACCATGTAGTTGCTGAAGCCCAGGACCGAGAGGATCAGCCGTCCGGGCTCGTACGGAACCAGCTCGCGCCAGTTGGCGCGCACCGGATTTTCGACCGGTGCCGTCATGATCTTGAAATCCTTGGCGCCGTCGGCGTTGGTGAGGATGAAGAAGATGTTGCCGCCTTCCTCGAGGTCGTATTGCAGGCCGGTTTCGCGCACGGCGACCAGCTTCGGCTCGGCAAGCGGGTCATCGGCGCGCATCAGCCGGTATTCCGAGGTCTCGTGATCGTTGATGCCGATCATGATCCACTCGTTGGAACGCGTCCCGCCGACATCCATGAAAAAGCCCGGATCGGTTTCCTCATAGATCAGCCGATCGTTTTCGGCGCTGTCGCCAAGCGCGTGGAACAACACCTTTGAGGGACGATGATTGTCGTCGAGGCGGGTATAGAAGAACCCGTCATCGCCGGCATTCCAGACGCCGCCGCCACCGGTATCGGGGATCCTGTCCGCCAGTTCGTGGCCGTTGCCGAGGTCGCGCACGCGGAGCGTGAAGAACTCGGACCCCTTGTCGTCGAATGCCCACAAGAGCTTCTTGTGGTCGGCCGAATGGTCGACGCCGCCGAGGCGGAAATAGGGCTTGCCTTCGGCTTCCGCATCGCCGTCGAGCAGGATCTCGTCCGTGCCGCCATCGCGCGGCGTGCGGAAATAGCGCGGCTGCTCGCCGCCCAGCCTGTAGGACGAGCCATAGGCATAGGGGCCGTCTTTCATCGGCACGGTGGAATCGTCCTCCTTGATGCGCCCCTTCATCTCGGCGAAGAGCTGCTTGCGCAGTTCCGCGGTGTCGGCCATCAGCACTGCCTGATAGGCATTCTCGGCTTCGAGATGCGCGCGGATCCGGCTGTCGAGCAGGGAAGGATCCCTGAACATGGCCTGCCAGTTGTCGGCCCGCAGCCACGCGTAGTCGTCTGTGCGGGTGAAGCCGTAATGCGTGTCGAAGATGGACCGTTTCTCGGTCTGCGGCGGGGTGGCGGTCGGAAAGGCGGAAGATCTGGTCATTAGGTCTCGCTGCGGAAATTGCTTGAATGGCAAATGAACACGCCGATCAGCGTCGGTTCAAGAGCCGGCCGGCATTGTTGCGACGGCTCCACGATAGGCCGGAGAGAGGGAAGATGATGAATTACTGTATTCGCACCGCCGCGGCTCTTGCCGTCGCTTCGACTGTTCTGGCCTCCGCCGGCCAGTCTCATGCAACCGCCTTCGCCGCTTGGCAAGTGTCGGGCGTGCCCTACGGCGACACGCTCAACGCGCGCAAATATCCATCGGGCAGCTCGCAGAAGCAGGCCGCCTATCCCAACGGTGCCGTGCTGCAGATGACCGGCCGCTGCACCGGCGGGATAAATCTGCTCGACATCGCAGGCCAGCCGCACTGGAAGCAGCGCCAGGCGGTGCGCTATCGCTGGTGCGAGATCTGGCACGACCCGGCACGGGACGGCGATTTCGTCACCGGCTGGGTCTATGGCAAGTATATCGCGCCCTATTGAGCGGCCCGATATGCTCCGCTTATCTCCGACCGCGCGCAGCAATAATGCCTTGCAACCCGTGATTTCATTAGGATGCGGAAACCTTGCGACCTGTCGCGGATCAAGCATAGGCGAAGCATTTCGCTCATTTTAGCTGCTTTTGCCGATGTAATTGCGACGTGACGCCGCGTCAGGTGGTGCTGGTCTGACCAGAAAAATCTCGCTAAGTTACGCGATGCACGAAAGGTTGAAGCTGAACGGGGAATATTTGATTAATATCGCTGAATATAGCACGTTAGGCGAATTGACTTACTTGACTATTGGGATCATTAAGATCATGCGACGCGAATCGCAGAGGCTCTTTCCTGCATGAAATTCGCGCGAAGCCCAGCCAAAAAATGGGCGCAGTTAGAAACAACTCTCGTTGGGGCCTGAACACAATGGATATCGCCGAAACACCTTCCCGAAACAGCGACGCGCTGATCGAGCTGACCGCCGATGTGGTCGCAGCTTATGTCAGCAACAATCCCGTACCCGTCGGCGAACTGCCGAACCTGATCGCCGATGTCCATGCAGCCCTTGGCCGCGTGGGCGGTGCCACCGAAGCGCCGCCCGCCGACAAGCAGAAGCCTGCAGTCAATCCGAAGCGCTCCGTCCATGACGACTACATCGTCTGTCTTGAGGACGGCAAGAAGTTCAAGTCGCTGAAGCGCCACCTGATGACCCACTACAATCTGACGCCCGATGAATACCGTGAGAAGTGGGGTCTCGACGCAAGCTACCCGATGGTGGCTCCCAATTACGCCGCCGCCCGCTCGCAGCTTGCCAAGAAGATGGGCCTCGGCCGCAAGCGCAAGGGCCGCTGAAGGCAATCTTCACTTCGATGCCGGACGGCGCCTTCGGGCGCCGTCTTGCTTTGAGCACTCGCCGGCGCGCCGGCCGGTCGCCGCGCCAATCGTTCCCAAAAATCCGATTTGTCAGGTCAGGCGGCCTGCGTCAGCGCCGCTTCGGCGTCGCGCTTGATGCGCTTGACCATCGAGCGCAGGCCGTTAGCGCGCTGCGGCGACAGGTGCTCGTCTAGGCCGAGCGCCTTCAGCGTCGCTTCCGCGTCGGTCTTCTGGATCTCGCTCGCCGGCCGCCCGGAATACAGCGCCAGCATGATGGCGACCAGGCCGCGCACGATATGAGCGTCCGAATCGCCCCTGAAGGCGATGACCGGATCGGCGCCCGGTCCGTGCTCGGTGGTGAGCCACACCTGGCTGACGCAGCCCGGCACCTTGTTGGCGGGGGTGCGCTCGGCTTCCGGAAACGGCGGCAGCGCTTCGCCCAGTTCGATCACATAGCGATAGCGGTCCTCCCACTCGTCGAGCAGGGAAAAGTCGTCGCGGATCGTTTGGATCGTCGTTGTCATTGTGCCGGATATAGTCATCCGGCGTCCTCGCGTCACGGAAAAAGAAGAAAACACCGCAGGCGTCGAGAGGTCGGACGGGCCTGCGGTGTCGCCAATCAGCGGCTGAAAACTCAATTCTTCGTCGGCGCCTTCGCCGGGATGTTGACGGTCGCCGGCAGGACGATGTCGACGCTGCCGGTGGCGACGGACGTGTCGAGCCCGTTCGCCGGCTTGTCGCCGGTGTCATCCATCATGGCGGCGGCGATCTTGGCGGTCTCCCTGGCGCGGACGCCGATCGTGTGCATGGCGGATTTGCCGGTCTCGCAGACATCGGGCTTGCGCTCGCAGATGCCGGCAATGTCGCCGACCGCCTCGCGCGCCGCAAACAGCGCCTGGATCGGCCCGACGCTGTCCTGGCCGGCCTCGTCGCTGCCGACATTCAGCGGCAGGGCCAGCAGCACCAGCGAAAACCAGAAAGCCATTCTAATAAGAAAGCCCATCTCAATGCCCTCTCGTCCGTGACCGGATCACGCATCCTTCGGCATGACCTCTTTTATGGGCTGCATAGTGGCACACACGCGCAAAGACCGGCTTGTAAGCAAACAGAGAATTTTCCTCAAATTTTAGGCAAATTCGAAAGGATTGGTTTTGCAACCGATTTCACTTAAATCTCATCGCTTGCATTAACTTTACGATAACCATGTATCTTGTTGTTATTAAATTGTATTTTGAAACACGAGGGCGATTGACGCTCGGTTCTGCGCAGCTTGCCTCCACCGGTTTTGCATAACCCTCCGTTTACCATGGCGCGAGATCGCCGGGTTTCGCCGTGACGGCGTCCCAATATTTGCCGCGGGCCGGGCGTCGACCGGGTCCGCCTTATCCATTCCTTAAACGCTGAATGAGAGTTTCAGGACAACAACAGCGATCTGCGAAAAGCAGGGCAGTTCACGATCGGGTGCGAGTGCGTTGAGTTCGATTACGGCCAGATACGTTGAATTGCCTGGCGCGATGGCTGCCGGCTGCGACCGTATGGTCCATCCGACCATTACCGCCGCGGGCGAGCGCCTGCGCCAGCGCCGCTTCATCGGTGTCATGCTGGCGGCCCCCTTCCTCGCCGCCGGCGCCGCGGTGACGCTGGTCACATCGAGCCTCGGCGCCGCCGTGACGATTGCCGCGATCTTCGCCGCCTTCGGTTTCTGCTGGTTCGCCGCGCTGCTGGTGGCGGCCTCGGGCCGGATGGCGCTTGCCGGCCAGGCGGCGCTCGTGCTCGGCGGTCTTGCCCTCGGCACCGCGATCTTCGCCGCGGGCGGGCTGGCCTCGCCCGTCGCGCTGCTTGCGCTTGCGCTGCCGTTCGAAACCTGGTGGATCGGCGGCTCGCGACGCGCAGTCTATTGGGGCGCGCTGTCCGCGCTCGGCGCGGTCCTGCTGCAACCTTTCGCCGGCTCGCTGCCACCGCTCGCCCCGGCCGGCATCGCTGCCTGGCACTGGCTCCTGCCCCTGGCCTGGGCGTCGACGCTGATCCCGCGCCTGAATTCGCTGCGCAACCCGGCTGGCACCCAGCCGGCGTCGCTTGCCGGCGACCGGCTGGAGGATATAATCGATGCCGTGGTCCTGCGCCTCGGCCGGCATGGCGAGGTGCTTGACGCCTCGGCCAAGGCGCGCACCATCCTGCGGCTGCAGCCGGAACTCCTGTTCGGCACCGGCCTGTTCGAGCGCATACATCTCGCCGACCGCGTCGGCTATCTCTCGGCGCTCGCCGACATGCGCGACGGCGCCGCCATGCGCCGGATCGATCTGCGCATCCGGCTGCCGCGTGATGGCTCGGCAGCCGCCGACAATTTCCAGCCGTTTCGCCTTCAGCTGATGCGGGGCGAACAGCAGGACGCGTTCACGCTGTTGCTCAGCGAGAACGACGATGTCGCGGCGCTGCGCGAAGAGCTCGCCGCCGCCAACGAGACCGCAGCCGAGGCCGAGGTGGCGAAGGGGCGCTTCCTGGCCGTGGTCAGCCACGAGCTTCGCACGCCGCTCAACGCCATCATCGGCTTCTCCGACATGCTGCTGCATGAGATGTTCGGCCCCTTCAAGGATCCGCGCCAGAAGGAATATGTCAGCCTGGTCAGGGACTCAGGCCAGCATCTTCTGGGCGTCGTCAGCTCGATCCTCGACGTCTCCCGCATCGAGGCCGGCGCCTATTCGACCGAGCCGGAGCCGTTCCGCTTCGTCGAGGCGGTCGATATGTGCCGGTCGATGATGCGGCTGCAGGCCGCGGCCAAGAACATCGGCCTTGCCGCGCAGATCGCGCCGGATGCGGGCGAGATCAATGCCGACCGCCGCGCTGTGCAGCAGATCCTGATCAACCTCGTTTCCAACGCCATCAAGTTCACGCCGGATGGCGGCAATGTCGTGGTCGGCGCCAAGCGCGTCGGCTCGCGGCTGCATTTCTGGGTCAGCGATACCGGCATCGGCATCGCCGAGGAGGATTTCGCCAATCTCGGCAAGCCGTTCATGCAGATCCAGAACGACTACACGCGCCGCTTCGAGGGAACCGGGCTCGGCCTGTCGCTGGTCAAGGGCCTGGTGGCGCTGCACGACGGCACCATGTCGATCGAAAGCATGCCGGGCGAGGGCACCACGGTGACGATCAGCCTGCCGGTGAACGGGCCGAAGGGCCATTCGCGGGACAAGGATAGCGGCGTGCTGGCGATACCAGCGGTGAAGACCAAGGGGCATGCGAAAGGGGACAGGAATGGCTCGCTCCGCAAGACAGCCTAGGGCGGTCAAGCGCCAAAGCAGCGCCTTCGAGGAGGGCGCGCTCGCGCTCGGCGGCATGATCTCGCGCAATCCGGTGCTGGTCGGCGGCTCGACCGCTTTCCTGGTGACGCTGTTCTACGTGTCGGCCAACGCGCTCTGGTACCAGCCGTTCCCGCACGCCGGCGCCTTCTTCGCCACCCGAAGTATCGAGGACTTTCCGCGCGCGGCTGACGAGCCCGAGACGACGATCAACATCGTGCGTCCGCCGGTCAAGACCGACCCCACCGTCGAGCAGGTCCAGGGCATATTGAAGGATCTCGATTTCTATTCCGGCACCGTCGACGGCATCTCCGGCCCCAACACGCGCAAGGCCATCCAGGCCTATCAGCAGAAGGTCGGGCTGCCGGCGACCGGCGAGATCGATGCCGTGCTGCTCGACCAGCTGGGCGCCAGGCAGACGACGGCGGCCATCCCGCATCCGGTGCCGAGGCCGGTGGACAGCGTCGCCGCTCCGGCCGTCGCGCCGGCGCCGATCCCGGTCTCCGCGCCGGCCGATGCCGCCGCGCCGGCGCCCGATGCCCGCATCGTCAAGATCCAGGCCGGGCTGAAGGCCTTCGGCAATGACGACATGCAGCTCGACGGCGTCGTCGGCGCGCGAACCAAGGCGGCGATCAAGGAATTCCAGTCGCTGTTCGGCCTGCCGCAGACCGGCGAGCCCGACGAGATCGTCTACGTCAAGATGCGCGAGATCGGCCTGACCAACTGAGCGTCGGCCGATAGCTGGAGCGATCTGTTTTGGTTTCCGGCTTGATGCTGTAAGGAGCCGCGCATGTCGTCCGGAACCTTGCCATGCGCGTGACCACCGACCTGTGGGTGTCGGCCCTGTTGCGCCGGGTGTTCGCCGCTGGCGGTTTTGCCGCCGTGGTCACGCGCGGCGCGGCCGAGGCGGGCGCGATCTTCGTGCTGTCGCGCGGCCGGCTGGGCGAGGTCGCCCTGTTCGGGCCGGCGCCGCAGACCAGCTACGATTCGGCCAAGCCCGACGAGCGCTTCTTCAGCCTGCTCGGCTCCGGCGACGATGCCGCGCCGTTCGACGCCAGGCTGGAGCGCGAGAAGAAGTTCGATCCCGATATATGGGTGGTCGAGATCGAGGCCGGCGCCGTTCCGGTCGAGGAGCTTTTGTCCGTCAGGACGGACTCATGACGCCTTGAGGCTGGCGGCCGCGTCGCCGCTGTTAGAGGCCCGGCGCTCCTCGTCATTCGCCGTATCGGCGGCGTTGCCGCGGATCGCCCGCGACAGCGTCTCGGCCTTCCAGTTGCGCACCTTGTCGAGCGCCGCCTCGCGATGCAGCAGGCGGTAGCGGTCGAGGAACAGGCGGATCGCCTGCGGATGGGGAAACTCCCGGGGGTAGACGGCGACGGCGATCAGGAAGGCGCGATCCTCGCTGAGGTCGAGCGAGCGCAAGGCCGCGAGCAGCGCGGCATAGCTGGCCTGTTCGGTCAGCGAGCGCGCCGTCTGGAAATCGATGTCGAGTGCGTCCGCCAGCGCGGTCTGGAAGAACGCCGCATTGCCGGTCAGCGCCGTCTCGCGCAGCTTCACATAGCTCGCCTGGCCGACGAACGGATTGACACTCTCGCTTCCAGTTTCAGGACGCATCATCGCGCGCAGCCGGCGCCTGGCATTTTCGGCAGCCATGCCTGGCGGTTGCCGCGCGTCATCGTCGCTGGCGATGGCGAGCGATTCCGCGGCCGGTGTCGCTTCGGCTTTGGCCGACGCCGCTTCGGCCTTCGCGGACACTGGCTGCGCGATCGGCTGCGGCGGCCGCACCCTGACCAGCGTCGGCTTCTCGAGCGCCCTGATCAGATCAGCGATGGTCGGGTTCAGTTCCTTGCGGCGCGCAATGGCGCGCGCATGCGGCAGGCCGTGGCGGCCGATCAGCGCGATGAGGTCGATGTCGCTCAGCGCCCGCGAGCGGGTCAGCAAGGGAGCGGCGATGTCGACCGGCTCCTCAGCCAGCCGCCGGACCAGGGCGCCTGGCGCGTATTCGCATTCGGAAAGCGCGGCGGCGACGTAGCGGCGCGATTCGACCGACACCTCTTCGAACAGCGGCAGCGTCAGGTCCTCGAGCTGGCCGATCTCGCGCCGCGATGGGCGCGTGAGCGAGCAGAATGCCGATACCGATGCGCGGAACAGCCTTTCGGCCTTTCCCGCCTCCGTCCGAATAGCGATTTGCCTGAAATCCGAAGATGACACGGAGGATACGCCCGATACTCGACACAAGCCTGGCTTTGCTCGACCGAACCGTGCCGGTTTCGCGTCCGCCAGAAACAAAGATCAAATTAGCGGCGATCCGTTAGCGCTCCGTTAACCCTCTGCCCGCCTTAATCAACTTTGGAGGCGTTGCGTTCTGCTCCGGTGCAACCGAGAGGAATACGCGAACCATGGGCATGGTACTGTCTTTCGTGCCGCGACCGGCACCAGTAAATCGAGCAGTTCAGAACACCGGCACGCCGGCGGCGGTGATCATCTTCCCCGGCGTCCGCTACGAACAGCCGCCAGTGGCCGGCGAGACGCGGCCGGCTGGCCCGGACAAGCCGCCGACGCCCGTGCCGCATCACTAGAGGGCGGCAAGGACGCTCCAGCACTTGGGGATAGCGCAGGCGGGGCCGGCCGGTCAGTACTCCTGCAGCTCGCAGGAGCTCTGCTCCAGGAAGCGTGACACGATCGGTTTCCAGCTGTCGTCCGGCACGAAGGCGCGGATGACGAAGATGCCTTCCTCGATCGGCGCCTCGACGAAGATCGCGCCCTGGAGCTCCTCCGGAAGTTCCCGGCGCACATCGATCATCTGCGCCGGCGTCAGCACCACCGTATCGAGCACGCCACCGGTCGCGGTGTGGTCGTTGAAGGAATAGAAATTGTGGCCGTTGCGGTCATAGACCGAGACCGACCAGAACGGCACGTGGCCCGGCGCCTTGATGCGCACCAGGCCTTCGGCGAGGTCGAAGCGGCACGCGGCCGCGTAGAACAGCGGATCGACCGACTTCACCACCGGCGCGCCGCCGGCCTCGGCGTCGAGCCTGGTCATCCTGTAAAGGTCCGAGGCCATCGCCAGCCGCGACCAGGCATCGCGCTCGGAAAAATCCGGCACCAGCATCAGCACCACGATATGGACGATGCCGGCGCCGATCAGGCCGAGCAGCACGGCGTGGAAGAGCCTACGCATTGCAGCCCACTTTCACGATGCTGGGCAGCGCCACGTCGGAAAGCCCGGTGCTGCTGGCGATCGGCGTGTCGTAGAAGGTGAGCACGAAATACATCTTGCCGAAGCCGTCGGTCAGCAGCCAGTTGCCGGGGGCGGGGCGGTTGCCGACGGCAATCGTCACCGCATTGTCGGGCTGGCGCAGCACCTGGTAGGACTGAAGCGCGGCCAGCCTCGGCTTGCCGGTGTCGACCACGCCCAGCGACTGGTCGGCGGCATAGAGCGTCCAGAAGCGGGCGGTCGGGAATCCGCCTTCGATCGTATAGGCGCATTCGCGCCTCAACGGCTCGCCTGCGGCATCGCGCTCGGCGATGAAGGACAGGCCCTCGGCCTTGCCCAGCGCCAGCACGCCCTCGCGCGCCACGCGCGCTTTCGAATAGGGATCGGCGCCTTGCGTGCCGATCTCGGGAAAGGCCGTCCATTGGCCGATCCTGATCGCGCCGACGCCGTCCTGCGCCTGCAGCGCATACCAGACGCTACCGCCGCCGACGCCGACGGCAATGGCAAGCGAAAGCAGCGTCAGGAGGGCGGTCTTGAGCATGAACAGCCAAAACAGGAGAACTTGCCGTTCGGGGATATCGCGGGCAGGGGCCTCGTGGCAAGCGGGACTTCCCCCTTCTCCCCTAGTGGGAGCAGAGCGCAGCTCAGAGCGCCGACAGCGTTTCCGGCGCCTTGGGCGCGTCGAGCACTGGGGCTGTCTGGAACGCCTTGGTCATCTCGCGCAGCATCTGGGTGGTCTGGCTGGACAACACCGGCGGCCGCTCGGCCGCGGCCTGCGCTTCGGCCGCCTCGACGTTCTTCTTGGCGGCCTCCTCGGCCTTGGCCGCGACTTCCGGATCGACGAACGGGTGGTCGAGGCCGGGGATCGGCTTCAGGTCGATGTTCTGGTGCGCATAGACCATCAGCCGCTGCCACACCATCGCCGGCAGCGTGCCGCCGGTCATCTTGTTGGTCGGCGTGAAGTCGTCATTGCCAAGCCAGACGGCGGCCGTGTAGTTGCCGGTGAAACCGACGAACCAGGCATCGCGATAGGATTGCGTCGTGCCGGTCTTGCCGGCGACGACGATGTTGGGAAGCTGGGCGCGCCGTGCCGTGCCGATCACCGGTACCGCCGCCAGCATCGTGTTCATGTATTTCAGCGCCTGCTCCGACAGCACCCGGTGCGGCGGCGGCGCGTCCTTGGCCCAGTCATAGACGACATCGCCGGTGCGGGTGACGAGCTGGGTGATGCCGTGCCTCGAGCCGACGAGGCCGTTCTGCGCGAAGACGCTGTAGCCCGTCGCCTGGTCCATCACCGTCATGCCCGACGTGCCGAGCACCATGGTCTTGTGCCCTTCCAGCGGCGACTCCACGCCCATCGATTCGGCCATCGCCTTGATCGGGCCGATGCCGAGATGGTCCTTGGCCAGCCGCACCGGCACGGTGTTGATCGACTTGGCGATCGCCGTGATCAGCGTCACATTGCCGGCCGAGCCGCCATTGTAGTTGTGCGGCGACCAGCCGCCCCAACTGATCGCGCCGCCGGAGACGACCGAGTCCGGCGTGAAGCCGTGCTCCATCGCGGTCGCATAGACATAGGGCTTGAACGAGGAGCCGGTCTGGCGCAGCGCCTTGGTGGCGCGGTTGAACTGGCTGGCGCCATAGTCGCGGCCGCCGACGATGGCGCGCACCGCGCCGTTGGTCTCGATCACCACCACCGCGCCTTCGGTGACGTTGTATTCCTTGCCAAACTGGCGGAGATGGAATTCCACCGATTCCTCCGCCGCCTTCTGAATGTTGGCGTCGAAGGTGGTGTGGGCGACCAGCGAATGCTGGCCGGGCTTGGCGATCTTCTTGACCTCGTCGAAGGCCCAGTCGAGGAAGTAATCCGGGCTTTTCTGCTCGCCGCGGTCGACGACGTCGGCCGGATGCAGCCTTGCCTGCAGCACCTGGCCCTCGGTCATGAAGCCTGAATCGACGAGGTTGGACAGCACCACATTGGCCCGCGCGCGGGCGGCCGGCAGGTTGATGTGCGGGGCGTATTTGGTCGGCGCCTTGAACAGGCCGGCCAGCATCGCCGCCTCGGCGAGGTTCAGATCCTTGACGCTCTTGCCGAAATAGAAATCCGCCGCCGCCTCGATGCCGAACGTGCCGCCGCCCATATAGGCGCGGTCGAGATAGAGCTGCAGGATCTCCTTCTTGGAAAGGTTGGCCTCCAGCCACAGCGACAGGAAAGCTTCCTTGATCTTGCGCTCCAGGGTGCGCTCATTGGTCAGGAACAGGTTCTTGGCCAACTGCTGGGTGATGCTGGAGCCGCCCTGCACGACCGAATTGGCGCGCACATTCTCGAAGATGGCGCGCGACAGGCCGAGCACGTCGATGCCGTAATGATCGAAGAAACGCCGGTCCTCGGTCGCCAGCACCGCCTTGATGACATGGTCGGGCATCTCGTCGACCGGCACGGAATCGCGCTGGATGATGCCGCGCTGGCCGATCTCGTTGCCGTAGCGGTCGAGGAAGGTGACGGCGAAGTCGCCCTGGGCGCGCCAGTCTCCGTCGGTGATCTGGAAGGCGGGCATGGCCAGCGCAAGCAGGACGACGACGCCGCCGGCGCCCATGGTGAAGCCTTCGCTGAGCACCTCGATGATGCCGCGCCGCCAGCCCTTGACGCGGAAGCGGCGGGAAAAGATGGTCGCCGATTCCCAGAATTCCCGCGCCTTGAAGCCGATCTCGTAGAGCGAGGAATCGAGCCAGGCGTCGATGGCAAGCAGCGCCGAGGCGATGCGGCCCCTTCTCTTGCGTGGTCTCAAAGGACTTGCCATTGCAGAATTCCGCCCCAGCGCACTGCCCGAAACAGCATCGGTAGTTTCGGAGAGTGGCACCCTGCGCGACTATTCGACCATTTTACCACCGCTCACAAGGGCAGCGAAGCCACACACAAGCTTTGTTGATCGCTAAGGTTGATAATGCGGACTCAGCGATATCACCGCGCCGCGATGAAGCGCATGAAATGCGCCACGTCCGCATCGCTCGGCTCCTGGCCGGTGAAGGCGCGCAGATAGGCAGCGAGATGGCTGACGCGCGCCTCGACCGGTTCCTTCAGGTCGAGCACATAGTAGCCGATCTGCATGTAGTAGAGAACGCGCGCCCGGATGAAGGCATTCTCCGCGTCATAGCCGTGTCGCTGGTACATGTCGCGGATGGCGGTGAGGCGATCGTCGTCGGCCTGGTCGATCATGCGCCGCACGTCGTCGGAACGGCGTGCCCATTCGCGGATGGCGAAATCGAGCCTCGGGTCGAACATGCGCTCGTCGGCCCAGCATTCGAACACGTTGAGCACGCCCATGATGATGGTTGCGGCCGGGCGCCGGGCGCGCTCGACGATCGCCTTGGTGTTGGTCTCATGCCAATGCTTCAGCAACTGGTCGAGCAGATCCTGCCGGCTTTCGAAATACCAATAGAAGCTCGATCGCGACACGCCCAACTTCTGGCCGAGCGACAGCACGCGCACGCTCTCGATACCGTCGGAAATCAGGATTTCGAGCGCGAGCTTGATCCAGTCCTGGCGCGTCACCTTGATGTTGCCGGGCGCCGGCTCGTCCTGCGGAGCAATCATGATCATGGACACACAAGTGGCACGGCCAGTTGCCTCGCGCAAGCTCTGCACATAAGTGTCTAGACACATATGTACAGTGGGTATATGGTCACGGCTTCCAACGAGAGGGAGAGGCTCGTGAAGTCGTACGCCGGGGCAGACCGGCCTCGACCGTTTCATCGCCGTCTCCAAGCGCGACTTCATCGGCCGTGACGCGGCGCTGAAGGAACGTGACGCCGGCGTCTCGCGGCGGATCGTGACGCTGGAGATCGATGCCGTCGATGCCGACGCCAGCGGTTTCGAGCCGGTCTGGCACAAGGGTCGGCGCGTCGGCTTCGTCACCTCCGGCGGCTTTGGCTACACGGTTCGCAAGAGCGTCGCGCTGGCGTTGGTGGACGACGATTTCGCCGGGGAGGGGACGGAGCTTTCGGTGCACATTGTCGGCGTCGAACGGCCGGCGCGCGTCATCCCTGCCTCACCCCACGACCCCGACGGCAAGGCGATGCGGCAATAGAGCATGATCCCGAAAAGTGGGAACCGGTTTTCGGAAAAGATCATGCCCAAACAAGAGGATAAGATGGAACGGGATGACGCTTCGAAGAAAAGTCATCCTGTTCCAAGGAGGATATGACATGGTTGAAGATGTCGCCCGCGATCTGAGGCGCGAACGCCGGCGTGGACGCACCGGCGAGGCGGGCAGCGAGTCAAGCCGCCGGCCGGACTACCGGTCGCTCAAGAACCCGTTCCTGCCGCAGCCGATCTTCTCGGAGGACCAGGTCGCGGCCATCCACGACACGGCGCTGCGCGTGCTGGAGGAACTCGGCATCAAGGTGCTGCTGCCGGAAGCGCGGCATGTCTTGGCCGGCGCCGGCGCGCTGGTCGACGAGGACAGCCAGATGGTGCGCATCGGCCGCGACTTGGTCGAGGCGGCACTGGCCTCGGCGCCGCGCTCGATCAAAGCCCATGGCGGCGCGCGCGATCGCGATCTGATGCTCGAACTGGGCTCGATGACCTTCCTCGCCGGGGCCGGCGCGCCCAACGTCACCGATCTCGAACGCGGCCGGCGGCCGGGCACGTTGGCCGCCTACGAGGAACTGACCAAGCTCATCCAGCATTTCGACGTGCTGCACATGCTTTGTCCCAGCATCGAGCCGCAGGATGTCGACAATCGCTTCCGTCACTATGCCGTCAACCGGGCGCAGCTGACGCTCTCGGACAAGTTCCCGTTCGTCTTCGCGCGCGGCACTCCGCAGGTCGACGACAGTTTCGAGATGGTCCGCCTGGCGCGCGGCCTCTCCGAGGACGAGTTCCGCGCCGGCGCTCATTGCTACACCGTCATCAACACCAACTCGCCGCGCCAGCTCGACATCCCGATGGCGCAAGGCATCATCGATTTCGCCAGGGCCGGCCAGGTGTCGATCATCACGCCCTTCTGCCTGGCCGGCGCCATGGCGCCGATCACCGTTGCCGGCGCGCTGACGCTGCAGCATGCCGAGGCGCTGGCAGGGCTGACGCTGGCACAGATCGTGCGACCCGGGGCGCCGGTCGTCTATGGCTCCTTCTCCTCCAATGTCGACATGAAGTCGGGCGCGCCGGCCTTCGGCACGCCGGAGCACGTCAAGGCGACGCTCGGCGCCGGCCAGCTCGCCCGCTTCACCGGACTGCCCTGGCGCTCCGGCGGCGGCAGCGCCGCCAACATTTCCGACGCTCAGGCCGCGCATGAGACGCAGTTCGCGCTGTGGGGCTCGGTACTGGCCGGCGCCACCGTCTGCATCCACGCCGCCGGCTGGCTGGAAGGGGGGCTGAGCGTCTCCTACGAGAAGCTGATCACCGACATCGAGGCGCTGCAGACGGTCGCCGAGCTTTGCTCGAGGACACCCGGCGACGAGGATTCCATCGGCTTCGAGGCCATCGCGGAGGTGCAACCGGGCGGCCATTTCTTCTCCGCCGGTCACACCATGGCGCGCTACCGCACCGCCTTCTACGAGCCGCTGGTCGCCGACTGGTCGAACTTCGGTAGCTGGACGCAGGCCGGTTCGAAGAGTGCCACCGAGCGCGCTACCGGCATCTGGAAGCGGCTGCTCGCCGACTTCCAGCCCCCGGCTTCGGCCGCCGCCACGGCCGGCGTGCTCGACGAGTTCATCGCCCGACGCACCGAGGAGGGCGGCGCTGCGCCGGTGTCTTGACGGAGATCAGTCCAGCCTTGCGGAACTGCCGCAAGGCGACAAGGCATTCCTGACGCCAGGCCAGTCATATCCGGACAGGAAGTGTCATGCGGTCTGGCGCGGGTCTTGCGACGCGGCTACGCTGCATGTGAAGACTGTTGGCGGCGCAAGGGATTGTCCAAGGCGTGACTGGCGAGCGGAGACGACGATGACGGCGCCCGACGATTTGCTGCAGGCCTTGTTCCAGAGATTGAAGAGTGACGCGAAGCTGACGGCGCTGCTGGGCGGCGCCGGCCTGCTCGAGCGGGCAACCGAGAACGCCGCCTTTCCTTATGTCACGTACGGCCACACCAGCGCGTTCGACCAGGACACCGGCGCCGACAACGACGCCGACCAGCTTGTCACGCTGCATGTCTGGTCGAAGGCCCATGGCGAGGCTGAAACGCGCCTCATCATGAACCGCATCGAGGCGCGCCTTGCGGGAGCGGCGCTGTCCATCGGCCCGCGCGGGCAAACACGCCTGTCGCTGGAGTTCGCCGAGGCTCGCTACGACGAGGACCTTGCGGTCCATCATGGACTGCAGCGCTTCCGCGCCGTCACGCGGGAAGACGCCTGACGGATCGCATTAAAGCTGAGCCGCGATCTCGGCCTTGTCGATGACCGACCAGACCTCGCATATGTGCGCGTCGCGAAATTCGTAAAACACGTTCTCGGCGAAGCTGACCCGCTTGCCGTTCACGGGCAATCCGAACAACCTGCCTTTGGGTGTGCAGTCGAAATGCAGGCGGGCAGCCACGCGCGGCGGCTCGCAAACCAGGAGTTCGATGCTGAAACGGAGATCGGGAATGGCCTGGAAATCGCCTTCGAGCATGCGCCGATAGCCCGACAGTCCAACCGTTTCGCCATTGTACTGCACCGCCTCGCCGACGAACCGGCCGAGATTGGCCCAGTCCTGGGCGTTGAGACACGCGATGTAGCCACGGTAAAGTTCGGCAAGTTCCTCGCGTCCCATCGCCTGCTACTCTCCTCATCGGGTCTTCGTACTCTACCCGGGGCAAGGCGAAAGGTCTGCAACGAAACCATTAGCCGCCACCGCCGTTTTCCGGTTATGAGTCTGGGGTCGGGCCTGAGGGGAACGGCGCGATCGCAGTTGCGTTTCAGGGGGTGTTGCGGGCATGGTTTTTCGGGCGTTCACCGTTCATTTCACGTTCAGCACCGATGCGTTACAACGCCTGCCATGAATACGTTTCGCTCCCATCTCCGAACCGCGACACTGGCGCTCGCAGCGACGGGCCTGCTCGCGTCGCAGGCAATGTCGGCTCCGGCCATCGCGCCTGACGACACGCAGCCGTTCGTGGTCGCCGCATCGGACTGCTACGCGATCGGCCAGCAGGTGGCGGCGCAGAATGGCGGCACGCTGGCCAAGGCCTCGCAGGCGACGCGTGGCGGCCAGGCGGTCTGCGTCATCGTCGTGCTGGTGCCCGGCAAGGATGGGCAGCGCCCGCGCCGCACCGAGATCGTCGTTCCGCTGAATTGATATCGAAGTTTCCCAAACTATTGGAATCGCTGTATATCCGCCCTGAACGTCAAGAGGTTTGAACTCCGGCATGCGTGTGCTCGTCGTCGAAGATGACAAGGATCTCAACCGGCAGGTGTCGGACGCGCTGGTCGACGCCGGCTATGTCGTCGACCGCGCCTTCGACGGCGAGGAGGGGCATTTCCTCGGCGACACCGAGCCTTACGACGCCGTCGTCCTCGATATCGGCCTGCCGCAGATGGACGGCATCAGCGTGGTCGAGCGCTGGCGCCGCGGCGGCCGCAAGATGCCGGTGCTGATCCTCACCGCGCGTGACCGCTGGAGCGACAAGGTGGCCGGCATCGATGCCGGCGCCGACGACTATGTCACCAAGCCTTTCCACATCGAGGAGGTGCTGGCGCGGGTCAGGGCGCTGATCCGGCGCGCCGCCGGCCATGCCTCGTCGGAACTGACCTGCGGGCCGCTGCGCCTCGACACCAAGGCATCCAAAGCTGATGTCGACGGCGTGCCGCTGAAGCTGACCTCGCACGAATTCCGTTTGCTTGCCTATCTCATGCACCATATGGGCGAGGTGGTATCGCGCACCGAACTGGTCGAACACCTCTATGACCAGGATTTCGATCGCGATTCCAACACCATCGAAGTCTTCGTCGGCAGGCTGCGCAAGAAGATGGGCATCGACATGATCGAAACCGTGCGCGGCATGGGCTACCGCATGCGTGAGCCGGAGGCGTAAGGCGGAACCGCTCGCTACAATCGCAAGGAAGCCTTTCGCGGCGCGGCTCTGGCCGCGCTCGCTGGCCTTCCGCGTCATTGCGTTCTCGACCCTCTGGGCGATCCTGACGCTGGTCGTCATCTTCACCCTGATCACAACGCTTTACCGTCAGGCGAGCGAGCGCGGCTTCGACAGCTTGCTGTCGGCGCATCTGTTCAACCTGATCGGGTCGGTCGGCATTTCCGACAACGGGGCGCTCACCGGCGCGCCGGATCTTGGCGACCTGCGCTTTTCCGAACCGAATTCCGGCTGGTACTGGTCCGTGGAGCCGGCCTCCGAGGGCGTCCACGGCGAGATCCACTCCTCCTCGATGACGACGTCGGTCCTGTCGCCTTCCGTCGCCGAGGTTCCCTTTAACGCGAACTTCCAGCGCAGCTACTCGGCCGAAGGCATCAAGGGCGAGGAGCTTGAAGTGTTCGAGAGCGAATTCGTCCTCGACGCCAAGAACCGCGCCGCGCGCTTCCGCGTCATGGGCAATCAGACCGAGCTGGAACAGGAGATCGCTACCTTCCAGCGCCGCCTGCTCACCTATCTGTCGCTGTTCGGCGTCGGCATGATAGCCATCAACGCCATTGCCATCCTGATCGGCCTGCAGCCGCTGCGCCGTGTCCGCAACGCGCTGGCCATGGTGCGCGAGGGCACTGCGCAGCGGCTCGACGGCCGCTTCCCGGCCGAGATCGAGCCGCTTGCCAACGAAACCAACGCGCTGATCGAGAACAACAAGCGCATCGTCGAGCGTTCGCGCACGCAGGTCGGCAACCTCGCCCATTCGCTGAAGACGCCGCTCGCGGTGCTGCTCAACGAGGGCCGGGCGCTCGGCGGCGCCAAGGGCCAGCTCATCGCCGAACAGGCCGCCTCGATGCAGAAGCAGGTCGACCACTATCTGCAGCGGGCGCGCGTCGCCGCCCAGCGCGACAGCGTAGTCTACCGCACGCCGGTCACGCCGCTGGTGCAGCGCATGGTGCGGGTGCTGCAGAAGCTCAAGCCGGAGATCAAGCTTACACTGTCGCTGCCGGCGGCCGAGATCATCTTCGGCGGTGAGCGCGAGGATCTGGAGGAACTGCTGGGCAACCTCCTCGACAACGCCCTGAAATGGGCGAAGGGTGCGGTCGCCGTCTCGGTGGCGCCGGTTCCCGGCGTCGGCCTGTTCGAGATATCGATCGAGGATGACGGCCCGGGCATTCCCGAGGACAAGGCGCGCGAGGCGCTGAAGCGGGGCCGGCGCCTCGACGAAACCAAGCCCGGCACCGGGCTCGGCCTCGCCATTGTCGCCGACCTCGTCAACGAATATGGCGGCGTGCTGGCGCTGGAACGCTCCGCCACGGGCGGCTTGAAGGCGGTGGTGCGGTTGCGGAGCCTTCAGTGATGCCTTGCCCGGGCCGGTCGACATCGATGGGCGGAGCATGGTATGCGCCACGTCGATTGCTCCCGATGTCGGCGGCCGCGGCCAAATTTCCGACAAACATCAACACTATGGCCACGCCAACTTTCCCGATGGCGCCGCCCCCAGCACATCCTGCTCGAGAAAACCGGTTGTTGGCATGAAGATTCGCGTCGCGCTCGTTTCCGCACTGCTGGCCGTTTCCGGCTGCACGACGCTGAGCCGGGGCGGCCCGGACGCCGGCGTCACGCCGGCCGCTACGCCGCCGGCCGGCGGCAAGGTGGCCACCACGATCATTTCGGCCATGCACGGCGGCCTTGTCGGCGGATCGATCGGCTCCGGCCTCGACGACACCGACAAGCGCAAGGCGCTGGAAGCCGAATACAAGGCGCTCGAATACACGGCGAGCGGCCAGAAGGTGACCTGGAAGGGCGACAGCACGGGCCATTCCGGCGAAGTCGTCGCAGCTCAGCCGTATAGGGTGGGTTCGCAGGACTGCCGGCAGTACACCCATACGGTCTTCACCGGCACCGCCAGCGCCACCGCGCGCGGTACCGCCTGCCGCAACGGCGACGGCAGCTGGACGCCGCTGACCTGACCAATGCATGTCGCCCAAAAGTGTGAAGCGGTTTTGGGACAACGACATGCATCAAGAAGAAACCGGCCAGAGGCTTGTCGGGTTGACGTCGATCAATGACGGGCGGACGCTTGGCCGTCAAAGCGTCGCAGCGTGCCTGTGTTGGCAGGGCAGGGCTCTGCCGTTATTGGAAGAACCATGCTGTTCTGGGTCATAGCCGCGATCCTCACGCTGGGCGCCAGCCTGGCGGTGCTGCTGCCGCTGGCCGGCGGCACCAAGGGCGCGTCCAGCGCCGGCGAGCATGACCTCGAAGTCTATCGCGACCAGTTGTCGGAACTCGACCGCGACGTGGCGCGTGGCCTGATCCAGCCGGCGGAGGCTGAGGAAGCGCGCGCCGAAATCGGTCGTCGCATCCTGCGCCTGGGCGCTGCTGGTCAGTCCGGCCCGGCCGCCCGGCGGTCATCCATGGCGACCAGGCTGGTCGCGACGGCGGCCGTGCTGGCGGTGCCACTGGTCAGCTGGGGCCTCTATATCAAGCTCGGCTCGCCCGACCTGCCGTCGCAGCCTCTGACGGAGAGGCTCGCCAAGAACCCCGCCGACTCCTCGGTCGACGAACTGGTGGCGCGCGCCGAGGCGCATCTTGCCGCCAACCCGTCCGATGGCAGGGGCTGGGACGTGCTGGCGCCGGTCTATCTGCGGCTGCAGCGCTATTCCGACGCGGTCAGCGCCTACCGCAACGCCATCCGCCTCGACGGCGACAGCGCGGCCCGCCAGGCCGGTCTCGGCGAGGCGATCGCCAACGCCGCCGGCGGCATCGTGTCGGCCGAGGCTCAGGCTGCCTTCGAGGCGGCGCTGAAGCAGGACCCCGCCAATGCGAAGGCGAGCTTCTATCTGGCGATGGGCTTGGCGCAGGAGGGCCGCACCGGCGAGGCGACGGCGGCCTGGCAAAAGATGCTGGCCGCGCTGCCGCCGGACTCTCCGTGGCGCGGCGCGGTCGAGCAGGCGCTGGCCGACACGGCAAGCAAGTCCGCTGCGGCGGGCGCACCCGCCAACGGCCCGGATGCGCAAGCCGTGGACGCCGCGCAGCAGATGTCGCCCCAGGACAGGCAAGCGATGATCGAGACCATGGTCGCCAGCCTCGACGAAAAGCTCAAGCAAAACCCGCGCGATGTGGAAGGATGGATGCGGCTCATTCGTTCCTATGCGGTGCTGGGCAAGGCCGACCAGGCGCGCGATGCGCTCGGCCGCGCCATTGCCGCCTTTGGCGCCGACAGCGAGGAAGCGAAGAAATTCACCGCCTTTGCCGCCACGCTCGGCCTGGCGGCGACGGAGTAGACGATGACGCGCAAGCAGAAGCGACTGTCGGTGATCGTGGCCGGGCTGGCATTCCTCGCCGCCGCGACCGGTCTCACCTTCTACGCGCTTGGCCAGAAGGCGTCCTATTTCTACATGCCCGGCGATCTGGCAACAGCGACTGTCCAGCCCGGCCAGCGCATCCGCCTTGGCGGGCTCGTCGAAAAGGGCACGATCGTGCGCGGGCAGGGCGCGACGGTCGCCTTTTCGGTGACCGACAAGCAGAAATCGGTCAAGGTCACCTATACTGGCATCCTGCCCGACCTGTTTCGCGAGGAGCAGGGCGTCATCACAGAAGGCAGCTTTGGCGCGGACGGCATTTTCGTCGCTGACAGCGTGCTTGCCAAGCATGACGAGCGCTACATGCCGAAGGAAGTCGCCGACGGGCTGAAGGCCAAGGGTGTCTGGCAGGAAAGCAAGAGCCAATAATGGTCGAAACCGGACATTTCGCGCTCGTCCTGGCCTTTGCGCTGTCATTGGTGCAGATGCTGGTGCCGCTCTATGGCGCGCGCGTCGGCAACCTGAAAATGATGGCGGTTGGCGGTCCGGTGGCGGTCACCGGCTTCGCGCTCACCGCGCTGTCCTTCGCCGCGCTGGCCAGCGCCTATGCCGGGTCCGACTTCTCGGTGGCGAGCGTCTGGGAGAACTCGCACTCGCTGCAGCCGCTGATCTACAGGATCACCGGTACCTGGGGCAACCACGAGGGCTCGATGCTGCTCTGGGTGCTGATCCTGACCTTTTTCGGCGCGCTTGTCGCCGTGTTCGGCTCCAACCTTCCGGCAACCCTCAGGGCCAATGTGCTCGCCGTGCAAGGGACGATCGGCGCCGCCTTCTTCCTGTTCATCCTGGCGACGTCCAATCCCTTCATCCGGCTCAATCCGGCGCCGATCGAGGGCCGTGATCTCAACCCCATCCTGCAGGACCTCGGCCTCGCCATCCATCCGCCGCTGCTCTATCTCGGCTATGTCGGCTTCTCGATCTGTTTCTCCTTTTCGGTCGCCGCGCTCATCGAGGGCCGCATCGACGCCTCCTGGGCGCGCTGGGTGCGGCCATGGACGCTGGTCGCCTGGATGTTCCTCACCGGCGGCATCGCCATGGGCTCCTACTGGGCCTATTACGAGCTCGGCTGGGGCGGTTTCTGGTTCTGGGACCCGGTCGAGAACGCCTCCTTCATGCCGTGGCTCGCAGGCACGGCGCTGCTCCATTCGGCGATCGTCATGGAAAAACGCTCGGCGCTGAAGATATGGACGCTGCTGCTCGCCATCCTCACCTTCTCGCTGTCGCTGCTTGGCACCTTCCTGGTGCGCTCCGGCGTGCTCACCTCGGTGCATGCCTTTGCCACTGACCCGGCGCGCGGCGTTTTCATCCTCTGCATCCTGACGCTGTTCATCGGCGGTTCGCTGGCGCTGTTCGCGCTGCGCGCCTCGAGGCTGACAGCCGGCGGCCTGTTCCATCCGATCTCGCGCGAGGGCGCGCTCGTCCTCAACAATCTGTTTCTCACCACCGCCACGGCAACCGTGCTCGTCGGCACGCTCTATCCGCTGGCGCTCGAAGCCGTCACCGGCGGCAAGATCTCGGTTGGCGCGCCGTTCTTCGACCTCACCTTCGGCCCGCTGATGCTGCCGCTCTTGGCGATCGTGCCGTTCGGGCCGCTGCTTGCCTGGAAGCGCGGCGATGTCCTTGCGGCCGCCCAGCGCCTTATGGCGGCCTTCGCCGCAGCGCTCGTCGCCGTGCTGGTGACGGCGCTGTTCATCGACGGCGCCTCGGTGTTCGCCGCCCTTGGCGTCGGTCTCGCCGTCTGGCTGCTCTGCGGCGCGCTCACCGATCTCGCCGTCAAGTCCGGGCTCGGCAATGTTGCGCCGGCGGTTGTGCTCAGCCGCTTTACCGGCCTGCCGCGCTCCGTGTTCGGCACCGCGCTTGCCCATCTCGGCCTTGGCCTGACCCTGCTCGGCATCGTCGGCACGGTCTCATTCGGCACCGAGAAGATCCTGACCATGCACGCCGGCGAAACGGTGGAGCTTTCCGGTAACACGCTGCGCTTCGAGGGCCTCTACCCGGCGCAGGGACCGAACTACAGCGAGGATCGTGGCCGCTTCCTCGTCATCGGCACCGACGGCAACGCCAAGGGCGAGATCAGCTCGGCAAAGCGCTTCTATCCGGTGCGGCAGACGACGACGACCGAATCCGGCATCAGGACGATCGGGTTCAGTCAGCTCTACCTTTCGCTCGGCGACGAGGGCAATGACGGCTCCGTCGTCGTTCGGCTGTGGTGGAAGCCGCTGGTGACGCTGATCTGGGGCGGCGCCCTGGTGATGATGGCGGGCGCTTTGATGTCGCTGATGGACCGCCGCCTGCGCGTCGGTGCGCCGTCGCGCCGCCGCAAGCCGGCCGGCGCCGCGCCTGCCGCGAGCGCGCCATGAAGGTCAGGCTTTCGCTCGCCTCGCTGGCGTTGCTGCTGGGCCTGCTCTTCGCCGGCAGCGCCTTCGCGGTGAAGCCCGACGAGGTGCTCGCCGATCCGGCGCTGGAGGCGAGGGCGCGCGCGCTGTCGGAAGGGCTGCGCTGCATGGTCTGCCAGAACCAGTCGATCGACGAATCCGACGCCGACCTCGCCCGCGACCTGCGCCTCCTGGTGCGCCAGCGCCTCGTTGCCGGCGACAGCGACCAGCAGGTGATGGACTACATCGTCTCTCGCTATGGCGAGTTCGTGCTGTTGAAGCCGCGCTTCAGCCTGCGCAACGCGCTGCTGTGGGGCACGCCGGTCATTCTTCTCCTTGCCGGCGGGTTGTTCATCCTGCTCAGCGCCCGCTCACGCCGCTCGGCCCCCGCGAACACGCTCACCGCCGAGGAGCAGGCGGCGCTGGACAAGATGCTGCGCGACTGAGCACCAACATTACAAAACTTTCATGTACCGGAAATGGCGCCGTAATGTGCGGCTCTCTATTCCTCTTGCCGGAGGATGCCAGCCTGAGCGCATCCCTTGTGAAAGAGGATACGAGACCCATGAATATTGCCCCCAATTCATATTTCGGCACCCGCAAGCGGCTGACCGCGACCGTTGCGTCGCTGGCTGTCATAGGCGCGCTCGGCGTCGGCGCGCTCGCCACCGGAACCGCCCCCGTTCTGGCCGATGCAGTGCGTGTCGAGGCGCCGCAGGTTCCAAGCTTCGCCGATGTCGTCGAGCGCGTTTCCCCGGCCGTCGTCAGCGTCAAAGTCAAGGCCAAGATCGAGCCCGCCGCCGATGACGGTTCCGACCAGTCCGACGATCAGGACGGCATGAACAACCTGCCCGACAATCCGCAGCTGCGCCGCTTCTTCAAGGAATTCCGTGGCTTCGGCGATCAGGGCGGCCAGTTCGGCATGCGCCGTTTCAATCACCGCGGCCACAATGACGGCCAGCCGCGCCCGGTCGCTCAGGGCTCCGGCTTCTTCATCTCCGATGACGGCTACCTCGTCACCAACAACCATGTCGTCGAAGAGGGCTCCGCTTTCACCGTGGTGATGAACGACGGCAAGGAGCTCGACGCCAAGCTGATCGGCACCGATCCGCGCACCGATCTCGCCGTGCTCAAGGTCGAAGGCGACGGCAAGTTCACCTATGTCGACTTCGCCGACGATTCCAAGGTTCGCGTCGGTGACTGGGTGGTGGCCGTCGGCAATCCGTTCGGCCTTGGCGGCACCGTGACCGCCGGCATAGTCTCGGCCCGCGGCCGCGATATCGGCGCCGGCCCCTATGACGACTTCCTGCAGATCGACGCCTCGGTAAATCGCGGCAATTCGGGCGGCCCGACCTTCAACCTCAACGGCCAGGTCGTCGGCATCAACACCGCGATCTTCTCGCCCTCGGGCGGCAGCGTCGGCATCGCCTTCGACATCCCGGCCTCGACCGCCAAGGAAGTGGTGCAGGACCTGATGAAGAGCGGCTCCGTCCAGCGCGGCTGGCTGGGCGTCGAGATCCAACCGGTCACCTCCGACATCGCCGAGTCACTCGGGCTGAAGTCCGAAAAGGGCGCGCTGGTGTCGAGCGCCCAGGACGACGGCCCTGGCAAGAGGGCAGGTATTGCCGCCGGCGATGTCATCACCCAGGTCGACGGCAAGGACGTCGCTTCGCCGAAAGAGCTCGCCCGTCTGATCGGCGCCTATGCGCCGGGCAAGTCGGTGGATGTCACCGTGTGGCGCGACGGCAAGAGCGAGAACGTCAAGGTCGACCTCGGCAAGCTGCCGGCGGGCGACAAGCAGGCGTCGAACGATGACAGCAAGCAGCCGGCGACGCCAAAGGCCGATACGCTGGCCGATCTCGGCCTCACCGTCACCAAGTCGGATAACGGCAAAGGGCTGGTGGTCACCGATGTCGATCCCGACAGCGACGCCGCCGATCGCGGCATCCAGCCCGGCGATGTCATCACCTCGGTCAACTCGACCGAGGTGAGCGGCACGGCAGATGTCGACAAGGCGATGGCCGACGCGGTGAAGTCGGGCCGCAAGGCGGTGCTGGTGCAGATCACCCGCGACGACGCGAACCGCTTCGTCGCGCTGCCCGTCGCCAAGGGCTGACGATCGCGCAACTTTTCCCGAAGCGGCGGTTTCAACACCCCCGAGCCGCCGCAGGGGAAAGCACGGGGCCCGAATACGTTAGTCAGTCACCGTGTTCCGACCCCGGCGGCAGCGGGCTTCCCATCGCCCGCTGCCGCTCCCAACCATCAAAGGCCCTGATGCTCATGCCGGCCACTCAATCTCAGAGCGAAATTGCGTATAACGGCTCTATGAAGATTCTGGTCATAGAAGACGATCGCGAGGCCGCCGACTATCTGCAGAAGGCCTTTGCCGAGGCCGGCCACACCGCCCATGTCGCCGGCGACGGCGAAACCGGCTTCGCGCTCGCCGATGCCGGCGACTATGACGTCATGGTTGTCGATCGCATGATGCCGCGCCGCGACGGCCTGTCGGTGATCGCCGGCCTGCGCTCCAGGGGCAACACGACGCCGGTGCTGATCCTGTCGGCGCTGGGCGAGGTCGACGATCGCGTCACCGGCCTGCGCGCCGGCGGCGACGACTATCTGACCAAGCCCTATGCCTTTTCCGAACTGCTCGCCCGCGTCGAGGTGCTGAACCGCCGCGCCAGCGCCAGGGAAGCCGAAACCGTCTACCGGGTCGGCGATCTCGAGCTCGACCGGCTCTCCCATTCGGTCCGCCGCGCCGCGCGCGAGATCACGCTGCAGCCGCGCGAGTTCCGCCTGCTCGAATATCTGATGCGCCATGCCGGCCAGGTGGTGACGCGGACCATGCTGCTCGAGAATGTCTGGGACTATCATTTCGATCCGCAGACCAACGTCATCGACGTCCACGTCTCGCGCCTGCGCGGCAAGATCGAGAAGGGTTTCGACAAGCCGATCCTGCACACGGTTCGCGGCGCCGGCTATATGCTGAAGGGCGGGTAGCACCTGCCATGGCATTGTCCGTGCCCGCCATCATGAGGACGACGGCAGCGCGGCTCTCGGCGCTCTATTTCCTGCTCTTCGCCCTGTGCGCCGTGCTGCTGGTCTTCTACATGACCTCGCTGTCGGCGCGCATGCTGACCGCGCAGACGCAGGAGACCATCAACGACGAGGTACTGGGGCTTGCCCGCGCCTATCAGCGCGGCGGCCTGCCGGTTCTGGTCCGCGTTGTCGAAGCCCGGTCCCGCCAGCCCGGCGCCAATCTCTATCTCATCGCCGACGCTAACGGCCAGATCCTGACCGGCAACGTGCAGAGCCTGGCGCCCGGGGTGATCGAGACCGAGGGCTGGACGACCGAGCCGTTCTCATATCAGCGCTTCGGCGAGGGCGAACTCGAACGGCAGCGCAATCAGGCTCCCGACCAGACCACGCCCCCGGCTGGCGAGAACGAGACGCAGTCCGAGGGCGAAAAGGGCCACAACGCGATCGCGCTGGTGCTGAGACTTCCCAACCAGATGATCATGCTGGTCGGCCGCGACCTCGGCGAGCCCGAGCGCTTCCGCGCCGTCATCCGCCGCGCCCTGATGCTGGCGCTGGGCATGATGGGGCTTGGCGGGCTCCTGATCTGGTTCTTCGTCGGGCGCGCCGCGCTGAAGCGCATCGACAGTGTGTCCGAGGCCAGCCGCCGCATCATGGGCGGCGACCTTACCGGTCGTCTCCCGGTCACCGGCGCCGGCGACGAGTTCGATCGCCTGTCCGAGAACCTCAACGCCATGCTGGCCAGGATCGCCAAGCTGAACGAGGGGCTGAAGCAGGTTTCCGACAACATCGCGCATGATCTGAAGACGCCGCTGACCAGGCTGCGCAACCGCGCCGAGGCAACGCTTGCCGGCCGGCAAAAGACCCCCGACTACCGGCAGGCGCTGGAAAGCACGATTGCCGAATCCGACCAGCTGATAAAGACCTTCAACGCCATCCTGATGATCTCCAGGCTGGAGGCCGGCTATTCCTCGGAGACCACCAGCCCGGTCGACCTTGCGGCAGCCGTCCGCGACGTCGTCGAGCTCTACGAGCCGGTGGCCGAAGAGGCTGGCGTGACGATCGAGACCTCCGTCGAGGAGGATTTCGCCGTCAACGGCAATCGCGAACTGATCGGCCAGGCGCTTTCGAACATCGTCGACAATGCCATCAAATATTCGACCGACGCGACGACGAAGCCGTCCGTCCGCGTGGCGCTGCAGCGCATCGACAGGGAAGTCAGGCTGTCGGTCACGGACAATGGCCAGGGCATTCCCGACGATGCCGATCGCGCCAGGGTGACCGAGCGCTTCGTGCGGCTGGAGAAGAGCCGCTCGCAGCCAGGGTCGGGCCTAGGCCTGAGCCTCGCCAAGGCGATCATGACTTTCCACAAGGGCAGGCTTGATCTTCTGCCCGCCAATCCCGGATTGTCCGTTATCATGAGTTTTCCCGCACGGGAGAACCAATGATGGCGGTGAGGATGGCTGCGAAACGCATTGATACCGAATGGCGCCTGCAACCGGCGGCAACGCTTTTGCCGCTGGACGCAGATCGCGCAAGACGCGAATTGTCGGAAATCGCTTCGGCGGCCGCGGAAGAAGGCCTTGCCCGCCTGGAAACATTCCTGGCGGCCGAGGGCGTGGACCAGGACCTCCTCGCCGCCGTCTTCGACCTGTCGCCATTCCTGCGCGATGTGGCGCGGCGCCGCCCGCAAATCCTCGATGTCTTGTTCGACACCGATGTGAAGGCTCGGCTTGCAGCGATCGGCGAGGCCATAGGCAAGGCGGCGCGGGCCGAGACGGTCTCCGAACAGAGCCTGATGATGGAGCTCAGGCAATGGAAGACGGAGTCGCATTTCCTGATCGCCTTGGCCGATCTCGCCGGCGAGGCCGAGCCGGCGCTGACCGTGCGGCGCCTCAGCGACCTCGCCGACGCCTGCACCCGCGCCGCCGTCGATTTTTTGCTGCGCGACGCGCACGGGCAGGGCAAGCTCAGATTGCCCAACCCCGAAAACCCGGCGCGCCAGTCGGGCTGGATCCTGCTCGGCATGGGCAAGCTCGGCGCGCATGAGCTGAATTTTTCGTCCGACATCGACCTCGTCGTCTTCTTCGATCCCGACGCGCCGGCGATCGTCGATCCGCTCGATGCGACGGAATTGTTTGCGCGCCTCACACGCCGCCTCGTGCGGATCCTCCAGGACCGCACCGAGCATGGCTATGTCTTCCGCACCGATTTGAGGCTGCGGCCCGATCCCGGCTCGACGCCGCTGGCGATACCGGTCGAGGCGGCGCTTCACTACTATGAGGGGCGCGGTCAGAACTGGGAGCGCGCCGCCATGATCAAGGCGCGTCCCGTGGCCGGCGATCTCGCCGCGGGCGCTGCGTTCCTGAAAGAGCTGCAGCCTTATGTCTGGCGCAAATACATGGACTACGCGGCGATCGCCGACGTCCACTCAATCAAGCGCCAGATCCATGCGCACAAGGGCCACGGCGAGATCGCGGTCAAGGGCCACAACGTCAAGCTCGGTCGCGGCGGCATCCGCGAGATCGAGTTCTTCGTCCAGACGCAGCAGTTGATTGCCGGCGGCCGCTTCCCGGAACTGCGCGGCCGCGAGACGGTGCCGATGCTCGGCCAGCTTGCCGCGCGCGGCTGGATCACCGCCGACGCGCGCGATGCCCTCGCCCGGCAATACTGGTTCCTGCGCCGCGTTGAGCATGCCATCCAGATGGTCGCGGACGAGCAGACCCATATCCTGCCCGAGAGCGACGAGGGGCTGGAGCGCATCGCCCGCATGCTCGGCTTTGTCGACCAGGCGCGCTTCGCCGAGGCCTTCCGCGCCTCGCTGCAGCAGGTCGAGCGTCACTATGCGGCTTTGTTCGAGACCGCGCCGGAACTTTCGGCCGGCGTCGGCAACCTGGTCTTCACCGGCGACGTCGACGATCCCGATACGCTGCAGACCTTGCAGCGCCTCGGCTTCCAGCGGCCGAGCGACATCTGCCGCGTCATCCGCGGCTGGCATTTCGGCCGCTACCGCGTCACCCTGTCGGCGGAGGCGCGCGAGCGGCTGACCGAACTGACGCCGGCGCTGCTCAAGGCTTTCGGCCAGACGCGGCGGGCCGACGAGGCGGTGATGCGCTTCGACGAGTTCCTTGCCGGCCTGCCTGCCGGCATCCAGCTTTTCTCGCTGCTGCAGTCCAACCCGGCTCTGCTGAAATTGATGGCGACGATCATGGGCGCCGCCCCGAGGCTTGCCGCCATCATCACACGCCGGCCGCATGTCTTCGACGGCCTGCTCGATCCGGCTCTGCTCGCCGAACTGCCCGACCGCGCCTATCTCTCGGCGCGGCTCGCCGCTTTCATCGAGGGCGACCGCGCCTACGAGGACGTGCTCGATCGCTTGCGCATCTTTGCCTCGGAACAAAAATTCCTGATCGGCGTCAGGCTGCTTGCCGGCGCCATCGATCCGGCCCGCGCCGGCCGCGCCTTTTCCGACCTTGCCGATCTCACCATCGAGGCGGCATTGCAGGCGGTCATCGCCGAATTCGCGCTGCGCCACGGCAGCATCGCCGGCGGCACGGTGGCGCTGCTCGGCATGGGCAAGCTCGGCAGCCGCGAGCTGACGGCGGGCTCCGATGTCGACCTGATCCTGCTCTACGACCACGATCCGGACGCAGAGGAGTCCGACGGCGAAAAGCCGCTTGCGCCCTCCCACTACTATACCCGCATGACGCAGCGCCTGATTGCCGCCGTCTCGGCGCCGACGGCGGAGGGCGTGCTCTACGAGCTGGACCTTCGCTTGCGCCCCTCCGGCAACAAGGGGCCGGTCGCCACTCACGTCGATGCCTTCAAGAAGTACCAGCGCCAGGACGCCTGGACCTGGGAGCACATGGCGCTGGCGCGGGCGCGCGCCATAGGCGGTGACGCCGCACTCTGCGCCGAGGTGGAGACGGAGGTGGCCGCCGTGCTGGCCCTGCAGCGCGACGCCCCCAAGGTGGTGGCCGAGGCGTCGGAGATGCGCGCGCTGATCGAGAAGGAAAAGCCGCCGCGCGACCGCTGGGACATCAAGCTGATCCCGGGCGGCCTGATCGATCTCGAATTCATCGCCCAGGTGGCGGTGCTCACCGGCCATGTCGTCGAGGCTGGCCGCAGGGTGACCGCGACGGCCGACATCCTGGCGCGGCTTTCTCCCGATTTCGCCGGCGCCGATGTCAGGCAGCAACTGTGCGATGCCTACGCGCTCTATCTCGCGCTGACCCAGATGATCAGGCTCTGCCTCACCGGTGAGTTCCAGCGCGACGACGTGCCGCCGGGGCTCTCGGATCTGCTTCTGGCGGTGACCGACCTGCCGGATTTCGCTGTTCTGGAAGCGCATCTCAAGGACACGTCGCGAAAGGTCAGACAGGATTTCGACCTCTTGCTGCGTGCTAAGAACTCATGACGAAGGGATGAATGTTACGGCGAGAGCGTCGGGCCCGATGCGGAGGAAATCCGATGCTCGAACAAAGAGATGGATGGCGGCCTGAATCTGATTGAGAGGTTGCCGTCCTGGCATCGGGGGTGACGATGCAACAGGAGAAGACCATGAGAAAGTCTACCAAGCTTGCCCTTGCTTTCATGGCGCTCGCGGGCGCTGTCGGCACCACGGCCTATGCCGAAAACAACGCCAGCGCCAAAATGCGTGACGACATGATGCAGCGCCTCGACGAGGCGCTGAAGGGCCCCAACGGCGCCATCACCTTCGACCAGTTCTCCGACGCCATGGACTCGCGGCTGAAGAAGCTCGTCGCCGAGAATGGCGGCAGGCTGACTGTCGGCGAGCTCGCCGACGCGCTGGAGAAGGCGCGCTTCGAGCGCATGGCAAGGCGCATCATCGCGCGCTTCGACAGCAGGGGCGACGGCACGCTGACCGCAGACGACATCACGAGCCGCCAGAAGAAGCTGTTCGCCATGCTGGACAGGAACAATGACGGCAAGATCGAAAAGGGCGAACTGCCGAAGGGCGGCCGCTTCGGACGTCATCGGCAGTGGGACGGCGGGGACGGCGACGACGGCGTGCAGTGAGGCTGAATGATCTGGATCCGGCGACTGGAGTGCCGGACTCTCGAAAGGCCACGTTCTTTCGCGCCCCCCTCTGTCCTGCCGGACAGAGGGGGTGCTGTCCCGCCGACATAGCCGGATTCTGAAACACGCGAAGCTGAAAAACTAAGCCGCAGCTTTTACCGAAGGCGTCGCCTTCTTCAGCGGGATGCGCACCGACACGATCGTGCCGACGCCTTCGGTCGAGCGGATCTTCAACGCGCCGCCCTGCAGCTCGGCCAGCGAGCGCGAGATGGCGAGCCCAAGGCCCGACCCGGCATGGTTCTTGGAGAACTGGTTCTGCACCTGCTCGAACGGCCGGCCGAGCTTGCTCAGCGCCGACTTGGGGATGCCGCAGCCATTGTCCTCGATCGTCAGAACCAGCGCTCCTGAAGCGCTGCGCGCCCGCACCGAGATGTGCCCGCCCTGACCGGTGAACTTCACGGCGTTGGAAAGCAGATTTATGGCGATCTGCTTGATGGCGCGGCGGTCGGCGAACAGCCGCATCGCATCGGCGATGCGGGTCTCCACCGTGATCGACTTCTCCGCCGCCTGCAACGAGATGACGCGCACCGTCTCCTTGATCAGAGGGCAGAGGTCGATCTCCTCGCGGTCCATCGAGAACTGGCCGGCCTCGATCTTCGACATGTCGAGTATGTCGTTGATGACGCCGAGCAGGTACTTGCCGCTGCCGTTGATGTCGGTGGCATATTCCTCGTAGCGCGGCGAGCCGAGCGGCCCGAACAGGCCCTGTTCCATCAATTCGGAGAAGCCGATGATGGCGTTGAGCGGCGTGCGCAGCTCATGCGACATGTTGGCCAGGAATTCGGACTTCGCCCGGTTCGCCGCCTCGGCGCGTTCGGTTTCCTTCATGTATTTGCGGTTGAGTTCGACCAGTTCCCTGGCGCGCTCCTCTTCCGCCCGGCGGGCGAGGCTGAGGTCGTGGATCGTCGCCATCAGCCGTCGTTCGCTGTCGACCAGCTTTTCCTGGTGCAGCTTGATCTGGGTGATGTCGGAGCCGACCGAGACGGTGCCGCCGTCCCTGGTGCGCAATTCGTTGACCTGCAGCCAGCGGCCGTCGGCAAGCTGGCGCTCGAACGTCGAGCCGCCCTGTGGGCCGTTGGCGTTGGCCAGCCTGCGCTCCGAGGCGAAGGCCAGCATCCGCTCCTCCAGCACGGCGCGGACGGCGCCCGGCATCACGTCGCGGTCCGACAGGCCGTTGTCCTTCTGGTATTTGGAATTGCACATGATCAGCCGCTCGGCGGCATCCCACAGCACGAAGGATTCGTTGATGTTCTCGATGGCGGTCCGCAAGCGCAGATCCGCCGCCTCCGAGCGCAGCGCGAGATGCCGCTGCTCGGTGACGTCGACGGCGATGCCGATCAGCTGGATCTCCGGCGCCTCGGGGTCGATCACCTGGGCCCGCGCGCGCATCCATACCCATTGGCCGTCGGCGTGCCGCATGCGGAACACCTGGTCGATATGATCGATCTCGCGCTCGACGATGCGGTTGGCGAGTTCGAACAGGTCGCCGTCCTCGGGATGGATGATCTCGTCGACCTCGCCGAAGGACAGCATCGTGTCGCAGGGCTCGTAGCCCAGCATGTCGTACATCGAGCGCGACCAGTACATCTTGCCGCGCACCATGTCCCAGTCCCACAGGCCGCAGCGGCCGCGCACCAGCGCCATGTCGATGCGCTGATGCGCCTCGAGGTAAATGCGGTCGGCGGCCTGGGCGCGCGCCGCCTGGCCGAAATAGGCGTAGAGGATGATAATCAGCACGCCGGCCGTCAGCACGAACAGGGTGACGTTGAGCGAGACCGTCTTGCGCCAGCTGTCGAAGACTGCGTCTTTCGGCACCAGAGCGGCGGCGGCGTTCTTGCGGCTGGCCGTCAGGCTCACCGCCGCGTACCAGTCCTGCCCGCCGATGCTGACCTCCATGACGCCGGCGCGCTCGCCGAACATGAACAGCGGCTGGCCGCCGAGAACGAGGCTGTCCAGCGAACGCCCCTGCCAGCCGCTCGACAGCGGCGACACGGCGATGATCTTGAAGCTGCCGTCGGTGATCGCCAGCACATGGCTGCGGCCCATGGCGCCCTGGCGGCCGGTGCTCTCCATCAGGTCCGCCGCGCTGACGGTGGCCGCATTCGGGTCGGCGGCGATCGCGCTCGCCATCTGGCCCACCGCCAGCGAAAGGATTGCCTTGGCGTCGCGCTCGACCTCGTCGCGCTCGTTCATCAGCGACAGGACGCGCAGCGCGGCGATGACGATCAGGAAGATGATGATGAGGGCAGGGATCGAGCGGCGCAGCCACGGCTCGGCCGCCAGCAGCCGCCGATAGGCGGGTTCGGCGATCAGCCTTGTATTGCCGGCAAGGCCGTCGCGCCGCGCCTTGCGACGCTCAAAAGCCTTCCCTCCGGGCGCGCCCCACGCGTCCGCCTTGGCCATAAATGGCTACTCCCCGAATTCCCTCTGCTTGATGATCCGGTTACGCCGCACGTCCGAATCGTCATTAAAGAATCAAAGGTGATTCGCGTTGTCCAGAGGCGCGGCCAAAAAAGATTAAAAGTTGATTGAAATTCGTCGAAACTGCCAATCTCCCCCCACGAGGGGGGAGATCGCTAGTCACGCCAGCGTCCGCTCGACGATATCCCTTAGATCCGCCGACAGCTTTTCCGTGCCTGCGATCGCAAGCAGCGCCTCCCTGGCCTTGGCTTGGCGCCCCGGCTCCAGCGATCGCCAGGAGCGCAACGCGGTCGCCAGCCTGGCCGCCACCTGCGGATTGCGTTTCTCGACCTCGAGCACGGTCTCGGTGAAGAAGCGGTAGCCTTCGCCGTCGGCGCGGTGGAAGCCGGTCTGGTTGGCGCTAGAGAAGGTGCCGATGAGCGAGCGCACACGGTTCGGGTTGGCCATCGAGAAGGCCGGATGCCCGGTCAGCGCGCGCACCGTCTCGACGGTCTTGGGGCCGGGCACGCCGGCCTGGATCTGGAACCATTTGTCCATCACCAGCGCATCGTTGCGGTACTTGGCCTCGAAATCGGCCAGCGCCTGTTGCGCTTCGGCCGACCCGGCATGGCGGTGCGCCAGCACGGTCAGCGCGGCCGCGCGGTCGGTCATGTTGCTGGCGGAGCGGAAGTGAGTTGCCGCAAGCGCGGCGCCTTCCGGCAGCAGCGCCAAATAGTCGAGCAGGATGTTGCGCAGCGCCCGCCGGCCCGCACTCGCCGCATCGGGGCTGAATGGCCCCTTGTCGGCAAGCCGCTCGTAGAGGCCGGTGAAGTTTTCCCGGTTCGCCCTGGCAATGGCCAGTGCCAGCGCCTCGCGGGCGGCCAAGATGGCGTCGGGATCGATGCCCTTGCCGATGTCGCGGGCGATGTCGGCTTCGCCCGGAAGCGAAAGCGCCAGCGCCCGGTAGGCCGGCTCCAGCGTCTCGTCGGCGGCGATCCTGCCGGCAAGTTCGGTGAGCCGCTGGGCAAAGGCCGGCGGCTTGCCGCCGAGCACCTGGCGGAAGGCTGCGATCAGCGCATCGGTGAGCAGCGTGTTGAAGGCCTGCCAGCGCGAGAAACTGTCGCTGTCATGGCCGGCAAGGAAGAACTGGTCGTCGGTCTTCTGCTCGACCGACAGCGTGACCGGTGCCGAGAAGCCGCGGTTGAGCGACACCGCCGGGCGCTCGGCGACGCCGGTGAAGCGCACGACATGCCGGCGCTTGCGGATGTGGATGACTCCGTCCTCGACGGTGGCGCCCTCGACGTCACCGTAAGAGACGGGCTTGCCGCCGGCACCGACCAGACCGAAGCCGAGCGGAATGTGCATCAGCCGCTTGCGGCTCTCCGACGGCGTCGGCGGCACCGACTGCTCGATCTCCAGCGTGAACTCCTTTGCCCGTGCGTTGTGCGAGGAACTGACGGTCAGGTTCGGCGTGCCCGCCTGATGGTACCAAAGCGCGAATTGCGACAGGTCGCGCCCCGAGGCGTCCTCGAACACTTTCAGGAAATCCTCGATGGTCGCCGCCTCTCCGTCATGCCGCTCGAAATAGAGGTCCATGCCGGCGCGGAACGCTTCGGCGCCGAGGATGGTGCGGATCATGCGCACCACTTCCGAACCCTTCTCGTAGACGGTCGCCGTGTAGAAGTTGTTGATTTCGCGGTAGCGGCGCGGCCTGACCGGATGCGCCAGCGGCCCCTGGTCCTCGGGGAACTGGTGCGCGCGCAGCGTGCGCACCTCGGCGATGCGCTTGACCGCCCGCGAGCGCTGGTCGGCGGAGAATTCGTGGTCGCGGTAAACGGTCAGCCCTTCCTTCAGGCAGAGCTGGAACCAGTCGCGGCAAGTGATTCTGTTGCCAGTCCAATTGTGGAAATACTCATGCGCGATGATCGCCTCGATATTGGCGAAGTCGGCATCGGTCGCGGTCTCCTCGTCGGCCAGCACATACTTGTCGTTGAAGATGTTGAGGCCCTTGTTCTCCATCGCGCCCATGTTGAAGTCGGAGACGGCGACGATGTTGAAGACGTCGAGGTCGTATTCGCGGCCGAAGGCTTCCTCGTCCCATTTCATCGAGCGCTTCAGCGCATCCATCGCATAGCCGGCGAGCCGCTCCTTGCCCGGCTCGACATAGATGCCGAGCTCGACCGTGCGGCCGGACAGCGTGGTGAAACTGTCGGCGACCTTGCCGAGCGCGCCTGCCACCAGCGCGAACAGGTAGGACGGCTTGGGGAAGGGGTCGTGCCAGACCTTATAGTGCCAGCCATCCGCAAGCACGCCGCTTTCGACAGGATTGCCGTTCGACAAAAGCAGCGGCGCTTCGTTGTGCGGCGCCTCGATGCGCACCGTGTAGATCGAGAGGATATCCGGCCGGTCGAGGAAATAGGTGATGCGCCGGAAACCCTCGGCTTCGCACTGCGTGCAATAGACATTGCTGGAGCGATAGAGCCCCATCAGCGCTTCATTGCGCGCCGGCGCGATTTCGGTTTCCAGCACCAGCTCGAAGCGGGAGGCGGCCGGCGGCTTCAGGACGGCGAGTTCGTCCGGCGTCGCCGCGTAGTCCACCGGCTGGAGGTCACGGCCGTCAATGGCAATACCGAGCAGCGTCAGCCCGTCGCCGTCGAGCACCAGCGGCGCCGATGCGGCAACGCCTTCGCGGCGCTCGATGGTGAGCGTGGCGATGACGCGGGTGGCCTCGGGGGAAAGGCGGAAAACAAGGCTGGTCTGCAAAATGAGATAGTCGCTGGGGCGATAGTCTTCGAGCTTGAAGACATGGCCGGTATCGGTGCGCATTCCCAAGGGTTTTCCTGTCTGTTCCCGGCGCGGCAAACGGGCCCGCTGGTCCAAAAAAATCGAGGTTCGCGCTCTTTACACGAAACGGTCACTCGACAAAACTGCGCCTATGCCTATTTCAGGCATCCATCCCCCCACCGTCATCGCGAGGCATCCATGACCGTCGTCACACCGAAATTCGGCATGGGCGCCTCCGTGTTGCGTCGCGAAGACCAGGCCTTCCTCAAGGGCGAGGGCCGCTATACCGATGACATCAAGCCGGCCGGCCTGCTGCATGGCTATGTGCTGCGCTCGCCTGTCGCCAAGGCGGGCTTCACCATCACATCCACCGAAGCGGCGTCAGCGGCGCCGGGCGTGCATCTTGTGCTCACCGGCAAGGACATCGCCCATCTCGGCAAGCTCAAATCTGGCGTCATGCAGCGCCAGCCCGACGGCACCAGGGCGCCGACCCGCGACATCCCGATCCTGTGCGGCGACAGGGTCAACTATGTCGGCGATGCGGTGGCTTTCGTCGTCGCCGACAGCCGCGCGCTGGCGCAGGACGCGGCCGAGCTGATCGAGGTCGACTATGACAGCGAGGATGCCGCTTCCGGCACCGCCACGGCGCTGGATGAAGGCACGCCGCTGGTCTGGCCGGAACTCGGCTCCAACCGCGCCTTCACCTACCATATTGGCGACAAGCAGAAGACCGCGGCTGCCTTCGCCAGGGCCGCCCACATCACCCGCATCGAATTCATCAACAACCGGCTGGTCTGCAACTACATGGAGCCGCGTTCGGCCATCGGCGAATGGAACGTGGCCGAAAGCCGCTTCGTGCTGACCACCGGGTCGCAGGGCGTGCATTCGATGCAGTACATCATCGCCGAGCTGTTCAAGATCAAGAAGAGCGAGCTGCGCATCATCACGCCGGACGTCGGCGGCGGCTTCGGCCCGAAGGCCTTCGTCTATCGCGAGTATCCGCTGGTGCTGGAGGCCGCCAAACGGCTCGGACGGCCGGTCAAATGGGCCGGCGATCGCACCGAGCATTTCCTCACCGACGCCCAGGGGCGCGACAATGTCGTCAAGGCAGAGATGGCGCTCGACAAGGGCGGCCGCTTCCTCGGCATGAAGGTCGAGCTGCTGGCCAATATCGGCGCATATGTTTCGCAATATGGTCCGTTCATCCCCTATGTCGGAGTCACCATGTCGACAGGCGTCTACGACATAGGGGCGATCGACGTCTCGGTGACCGGCCTCTACACCAACACCTGTCCGGTCGATGCCTATCGCGGCGCCGGCCGCCCGGAAGCGGCGCTGCTGCTGGAGAAGCTGGTCGATGCCTGCGCGCATGATCTGGGCCTGCCGGTCGAGGATATCCGCCGCCGCAATTTCATCCGCCCCGAGCAGTTCCCATATCGCACCCAGACCGGCCGCCTCTACGACACCGGCGAGTTCGCCGGCCACATGGACCGCGCCATCGAGCGGGCGGAGTGGAAGGCGTTTCCGCAGCGGCTCGAACAGTCGAAGGCGGCGGGAAGGATCCGCGGCATCGGCATGGCGACTTACATAGAGGCCTGCGCCTTCCCGGGCTCCGAGCCGACTTTTGTCGAGCTCAACGGCGATGGCACGGTGACGCTGAAGATCGGCACGCAGACCAACGGCCAGGGCCATGCCACCGCCTATGCGCAGTTCCTGTCGGACAAGCTCGACCTGCCGATTGACCGCATTCAGGTCCGCCAGGGCGACACCGACGATCTGAAGGATGGCGGCGGCACCGGCGGCTCGCGCTCGATCCCGCTCGGCGGTGTTTCGGCGTCCCGCGCTGGCGAGGATCTGGCGAACAAGATCAAGCGCATCGCGGCCGACGAGCTCGAAGCCTCGGCCGGTGACATCGAACTGTCCGACGGCGTGGCCCGCATCGTCGGTACCGATCGCACAATCGATTTCGCCAGCGTCGCCAGGGCGGCGAAAACCGCGGACGACCTCAAGGGCTTCGGCGAATTCGTCCAGGACGAATGCACCTATCCCAACGGCACCCACATCTGCGAGGTCGAGATCGATCCCGACACCGGCGCCACCGAGATCCTGCGCTACACCATCGTCGACGATTTCGGCGTCACGGTGAATCCGATCCTGCTTGCCGGCCAGGTGCATGGCGGCGTCGTCCAGGCATCGGCCAGGCCCTGACCGAGAACACCGTCTATAGCGAGGACGGCCAGCTCCTGACGGCAAGCTTCATGGATTATGCCATGCCGCGCGCCGATAGTTTTCCGTTCTTCCATTTCGAGACCCGCAACGTGCCTTCGACCACCAATGCGCTGGGCATCAAGGGGGCAGGAGAGGCCGGCACGATCGGCGCCACGCCGGCGGCGCTCAATGCGGTGACCGACGCGCTCTGGCGCGCCCACGGCATCAGGCATATCGAGATGCCGGCCACGCCGGCGCGCATCTGGACAGCGATCCGGGACGCATCGCCAAGGTGAGCGGCGGGGCGGGAGCGGAGCCGCAAGGCGACGGCAGACACCACAGCACGCTGCGGGGCATCGCGCTGAAGATCGTCTCGGTGGCGGTCTTTGTCGGTATGCAGACCTGCATCAAGGCCGCCGGCGATGTGCCCGCCGGGCAGATCGTTTTCTTCCGCTCCTTCTTCGCCATCTTCCCGATCATCGCCTTCCTGGCGTCCAGGGGGCATCTGGCCACGGCATTCGCCACGAAACGGCGGTTCAACCACGTCGCGCGCGGCCTTGTCGGCGTCGGCGCCATGGGGCTCGGCTTCTTCGCGCTGACCAGGCTGCCGCTGCCCGAAGCGATCACGTTGAACTACGCGCAGCCGCTGCTGGTGGTGGTGTTCTCCTCGATCTTCCTCGGCGAGGCGATCCGCGTCTACCGCTGGAGCGCGGTCGCTGTCGGCCTCGTCGGCGTCCTGATCATCTCCTGGCCGGAGCTGACGCTGCTGCGCTCGGGCGCGGCGCTCGATGACCAGGAGTTGCTGGGCGTCATCGCCGCCTTCGCCGCCGCCGCGATCTCGGCCGTCGCCATGCTTCTGGTGCGCAACCTCGTCCAGACCGAGAAGACGGCGACGATCGTGCTTTGGTTCTCGGTGACGGCGAGCGTCATGGCGCTGTTTTCGGTGCCCTTCGGCTGGCAGGCGTTGACGCCGACGCAGGCCGCCCTTCTGGTTGTCGCCGGCTTTTGCGGCGGGCTCGGCCAGATCCTGATGACTTCGGCCTACCGTCACGCCGAGGCCTCGGTCGTCGCGCCCTTCGAATACACCTCGATGATCCTCGGCGTCGTCGTCGGCTATCTTGTGTTCGGCGATGTGGCATCGCTCAACACGCTGGCCGGCGGTCTAATCGTGGTGGCGGCCGGCATCTTCATCATCTGGCGCGAACGCCAGCTTGGGCTTGAACGCACCCGAACAAGAAGGGCGACGCCGCCGCAGGGGTGATCAAGACCGCTCGGCCCGCTCCTTCGCCAGCCGCACCAGCACCGCCCGCGTCTGCTCGTCCGCCGGGAAAAAGGTTTCGATCGCCAATTCCGACAGCGTGACATCGAGCGGCGTGCCGAAGACGGTGATCGTGCTGATGAAGGACAGCACCTGATCGCCATGCGCGAGCCGGAGCGGATGCACGATACCGCTCGGCTCGACCGGGGCCGGCCGCGCCCTCTTCAGCCCGGACGGATAGGCCCGCAATTCCCGTTCCAGCTCGATCAGCACCGGGTCGCCGATGGCGTCGTTCTGATGCTTCAGCCGTTCGAGCAGATGTGCCCGCCATTCGGCGAGGTTGACGATGCGCGGCGCAACGCCGCCCGGATGCAGGCTGAGCCGCAGCACATTGACCGGCGGCGCAAGCAGCGACGGCTCGGAAACATCGGCGAGGAATGGGGCGATTGCCGCATTGGCCGAGACGAGGTTCCAGTGGCGGTCCACGGCCAGCGCCGGGAACGGCTCGTGGCCCCGGAGCACCGTCTCCACTGCCGCCATTGCCGGCGCCAGCGCGGCATCGGAGAGCTGCTTCTCGCTGAAGCTCGGCGCGAAGCCCGCCGCCAAGAGCAGTTGGTTGCGCTGCCGGAGCGGGATTGAAAGTTGCTCGGCAAGGTGCAGCACCATTTCGCGCGAGGGCTGGGCGCGGCCGCTTTCGACGAAGGAGAGATGCCGCTGCGAGATCTCGGCCTCCATGGCGAGGTCGAGCTGGCTCATGCGCCGGCGCGCGCGCCACTCGCGGATGAGGCTGCCTGCGGAAATTTCGGATGTGGTCATAGGGGAAGGACTAAGGCGGGGAGGGGAGTAATTCAATTACCTGGGAGGTTATGGCGCTGCTTTCCCGTCTTCCCCTATGGGAGAAGGGAGCGCTTCACCCCAACTCCCGCAGCTTCGCCTTCACCTCGAGAAAATCCCGCCAGGCGAGCTTCTTGTGCGCCGGCGTCCGCAAGAGATAGGCCGGATGCAGCGTCGGCATCGCCGGAATGACGGTGCCGGACGCCGTCGAATGCGTGCGCCAGTTGCCGCGCAGCCTCAAGATTCCCTCGGTGGTGTTGAGCAGGGTCTTGGCCGAGGGGCCGCCGAGATTGACCAGCACTTTCGGATTGACCAGCTCGATCTGCCTTTCGATGAACGGCCGGCAAATCTCGGTTTCGTGCGGCGTCGGCGTCCGGTTGCCCGGCGGCCGCCAGGGGATGACGTTGGCGATGTAGGCCGAATTCCTGTCGAGGCCAATTGCCGCCAGCATGCGGTCGAGCAGCCGGCCGGAGCGGCCGACGAAGGGCAGGCCTTCGAGGTCTTCGTCGCGGCCCGGCGCCTCGCCGACCAGCATCAGCTCCGCGTTCGGGTTGCCATCGGCGAAGACCAGGTTCTTGGCGGTGAATTTGAGGTTGCAGCCGTCGAAACCCGCCATGTGCTGGCGAAGCTCGTCAAGCGTCGAGGCGCTCGCCGCCATCTGCCGCGCCAGCAGGGCCTGCGCTTCGTCGGGCACCGCTGCGGTTGCCGGCATCGAGCGCGCCGGCGCGTCCGGCACCTTGCTTGCGTCGAGCCCGGGCGCTGCCGCAGGCCGCTGCGGCGCTCTGTTGGCGTCGGGGCCTGGCTCCGATGCTGGCCGTTCCGGAGCCGTGCTTTCGCGCGCGGCCGGTGCCGACGCGCGCTCGGCTTGCTTCGGCCGAACCTCCGCGAAGCGGTTGATCGGCGCATCCTCCAGCGCCTCGTCGACGCCGGCGCTGGCATAGAAGGCGAGCAGCTCGGCGATCTCGGCGGGGGTGTTGGGGGAGGCGGCAATCATGGCGCCACCATCGTCCCGGCGGCGGCGATTTGCAAGGTTGGCTGCGTCAGCCGGTCGGTATGCGCGGGTCTTGCACCAAGTAGAACGTCCAGCGCGGCGTGTAGTCGGTGATCAGGAATTCGAAGCTGCCCGTCTTCAGCGGGTCGATCTTGCCGTTCTTGAACAGGAGCCGGTCATAGGGTTCGAAGTCGCGGTCGAAGTCGGCGAAGTTGCTCGACACGATGTTGTCGGGCGACTTGTTGCGCTGGTCGAAGGACAGGCCGTCGCCGAACACGCTCGGCTGGTCGAGGATCTCCTGCAGCTCGAACTGGAATTCCACCCAGGCCTGGCCGCTATTGTTGAGGGCCTTGATGCGCATGTACATGATGCCGTTGGCGACCTCGCCGGCCTTGCCGAACGCCTCGATCGGCTTGGTGGTGCGGATGGTCAGCGTCACCGGCGTTGCCGAATTCAGCTCTTCGGTGATGACGATCGGATCCTCCTTGGTGCCGATGCCGGAAGCGCCGGTGACGTGGAAGCCGCCGAGCTCGTCGGAAAAGGAATAGGCGCCGGTCGCCCACACCTTTTGCGGATCGGCATCGGCCGCGGTCGGGACCAGCAGCGAGAGGAGCGGAAGAACCGCGCGGCAAAGCTGGCCGGGCGTGGAGAAGAAGCGCGTCAATGAGAAGCCGGATGGCTCAGGCGTGCGCATGGCGCGAAGTATTGCCGATAAGCAAGCCGTGGAACAATTGAAAAACGTTGAGGGAAATGGTTCTTGCCTGCCGGGCGCGACTTTTTGTCGAAATCGGCTTTGTCCGTTAAGCGCCGGTTTCCCGTCGCGAATTGATGCGCTATGCAGCGCATGAGCCAGCACAATGCGGGAAAGCGCGGCAAGCCAGTGAGGGGTCGATGAGCGATATCGAACGCGAGAGCATGGAATTCGACGTAGTGATCGTCGGCGCGGGTCCGGCCGGCCTCGCCGCGGCGATCCGCCTGAAGCAGGTCAATCCCGAGCTTTCCGTCGTCGTGCTGGAAAAGGGCGGCGAGGTCGGCGCCCACATCCTGTCGGGCGCCGTCGTCGATCCGATCGGCGTCGACCGCCTTCTGCCGGGCTGGCGCGAGGAGGAAGGGCACCCGTTCAAGACGCCGGTGACCGATGATCATTTCCTGGTCCTTGGCCCCGCCGGCTCGTTCCGCCTGCCCAACATCCTGATGCCGCCGCTGATGAACAATCACGGCAACTACATCGTCTCGCTCGGCAATGTCTGCCGGTGGCTGGCGACCAAGGCAGAGGCGCTGGGCGTCGAGATCTATCCGGGCTTTGCCGCCGCAAGCCTCGTCTACAACGATGCCGGCGCCGTCACCGGCGTCATCACCGGCGACATGGGCGTCGAGAAGGATGGTACGCAGGGTCCTGGTTACGCGCCAGGCATGGCGCTGATGGGCAAATATGTGCTGATCGGCGAGGGCGCGCGCGGCTCGCTCGCCAAGCAGTTGATCGCCAAATACAAGCTTTCCGATGGCCGCGAGCCGGCCAAGTTCGGCATCGGCCTGAAGGAACTCTGGCAGGTCAAGCCGGAGCACCACAAGCCTGGCCTCGTCCAGCATTCCTTCGGCTGGCCGCTCGACATGAAGACCGGCGGCGGCTCCTTCCTCTATCATCTGGAAGACAACCAGGTGGCCGTCGGCTTCGTCGTCCATCTCAACTACAAGAACCCCTGGCTCTCGCCCTTCGAGGAGTTCCAGCGCTTCAAGACGCATCCGGCGATCAAGGGCACTTTCGAGGGCGCCAAGCGGATCGGTTATGGCGCGCGCGCCATCACCGAAGGCGGCTGGCAGTCGGTGCCGAAGTTGTCCTTCCCGGGCGGCGTGCTGATGGGCTGCGCGGCCGGCTTCGTCAACGTGCCGCGCATCAAGGGCTCGCACAATGCGGTGCTGTCGGGAATGCTGGCGGCCGAACATGTCGCGCAAGCGATCGCCGACGGCCGCGCCAATGACGAGCTTGCGTCTTACGAGGCCGCGTGGCGAGCGACCGACATCGGCAAGGATTTGAAGAAGGTGCGCAACGTCAAGCCGCTGTGGTCGCGCTTCGGCACCATCATCGGCGTCGGCCTCGGCGGCCTCGACATGTGGCTGAACACGCTGTTTGGCTTCTCGCCCTTCGGCACGCTGAAGCACGGCAAGGCGGACTACGCGACGCTGGAGCCGGCGGCAAAATATGAAAAGATCGCCTATCCGAAGGCGGATGGCGTACTGACCTTCGATCGGCTCTCCTCGGTGTTCCTGTCCAACACCAATCACGAGGAGAACGAGCCGGTCCACCTCATCGTCGGCGACGCGGCACTGCAGCAGCGCTCCGAGCACGATGTCTTTGCCGGACCCTCGACGCGTTACTGCCCGGCCGGCGTCTATGAGTGGGTCGACAAGGATGGCAATGCGGCGGCCGATCCGTCGGCCAAGGACGTGCGCTTCGTCATCAACGCGCAGAACTGCGTCCACTGCAAGACTTGCGACATCAAGGACCCCAACCAGAACATCAACTGGGTGCCGCCACAAGGCGGCGAAGGCCCGGTCTATCAGGGCATGTGAGAGCGGCGGCCCGACCGGGCCGTCTCGACCGCCGCCCAAACGAAGAGCCGGCGAAGGCCCGGGTTCTATCAGGGCATCTGAGAGCGGCGGCCCGACCGGGCCGTCTCGCCCGCCGCCCAACCGAAGAGCCGGCGAAGGCCCGGTCTATCAGGGCATGTGACGGGCCTGTTGAAACCGCGGCGCGCTTGTGGTTCCCTTTCCTGAAAGTGGAGGGACGGCCATGCGCCTCGCGGTCCTGGCATGCCTTGCAGCGGTCGGTAGCCTGTGCAGCTTAACCCCGGCGGCATCGGCCGGCACCAAGCTGCTGATCAAGACGCGGACATACGACATCGCGGGTACGACGGGTGCTGCCCTGGTCGAGGCAATGGACCGCAAGGGCCCAAAGCACGGCTTCATGGCCCGCGCCATCGCGGACACTGCCTACACGGTGAATTGGGATCTCGCCATGAGCCGCACCGACGGGGTCTGCCACCTGCGGCAGGCCGACGGCGTGCTCGACCTCACCTACACCTATCCGCGTCTGGCGCAGCCGACCAGTGCCGCGCTCGAACGCCGCTGGAAGCGGTTCTTCGCCGGCGTCCGCGCGCATGAGGAGACGCATGGCCGCATCGCCAGGCGCATGATGCAAGCCACCGCGAAGGCGGTCCATGGGCTCAAGCGTGCTGACAACTGGTTCTGCACCGGCACCCGCCAGGAGGCAAGGCGCCGCATCAACGCCATCTATGCCGAATACGAGGCCAAGCAGAACGCTTTCGACGCCCGCGAGCATCGCGACGGCGGCCATGTCGAGCATCTGGTGGATGGTTTGACCAAGCCCTGAGCGGACGGGAACGTCGCGCTAACCACGCGTCTTGCCGAACCGAGCCATGGCTGCAAGTGCGGTCTCATGCTCGTCGTCGGGCTTTTTCTCTTCCGCCCGCAGCGAAAACTCCACCAGCACCGGAAGGTGATCGGAGCCAGTTTCCTCGAGCCGCGTCGCCGAGTGGATCGTCACCCCGCCCTTGCTGAACACCTGATCGATCGGCAGGCCGGCGAAGCGCCGCAGGACGTCGGGCAGCTTGATGTACATCCAGGTCGGTCCGGCCGACGGCATGACGGTGAGCTTGCCGAGCGCCGCGACACGCCGCACCGCCGCGCTCCACGGCACGGCGTTGCAGTCACCGGCCATGATCGCCGTCTCGCCAAGCGAGACGAGCTGCTCCGAGAGTTCACCGATCTGCCAGGACTGCTCGCGCGGCCATGGCCAGCTGAGATGGATCGCGGCGACATCGGCGCTGACACCGCCGAAGTCGACGCTCGCGATCGCCATCGCCCCGCGCCGCTCGCAGCGCGGCTCGGTGCCGGCGGCGAATGGACGCCTGGAGAGCAGCGCCACGCCGAACACGCCGTTGGGATAGGGGCAAAGGATCCGGTAGGGATAGGCGCTGGTGATGTAGCCGAGCTCGGTCGTCCACATCTCCGACACCTCGTCGAGGGTGATCACGTCGGGATTGGTCCGGCCGATCAGCGACAGCACCTTCTTCGGCGTCGGATTGTCGTAGCGCAGATTCATCTGCAGCAGGCTGTAGACGATCTGGTCGGCGGGCTTGGCGACCGCCTGCACCGGCCACAGCCTGGGCAGCGTGCTGAGCGTGGTGGCGAAGCTGGCGACGGCAAACAATAACGCCGCGGCCGCCTGCAGGCGAAACGACGAGGCAAGCAGCGGCAATGCCAGGAGCGCGACCAGCACGGCGAGATGGACGCGGAAATGCGAGAAGGAATCGAAGGCCGGATGCAGCGTGCCGAAAAACCCGGCCACCAGAGCGGCTGAGAACGCCATCATTGCCAGGAATGTCACCCCAGCCACCATGTTCGGGCGCGCGCCGCTTGTTCTCATCGAAGTCGTGGTCTGCTGAATACCGCCGGCGATCCGTCCGGCCTGCTTATCCGCTAAATTGCGGCGCGATCAAGACGAAGCATTGCCTCGCCGAGGGTTTCAGGGCTGGCCGGCTATTGGAAGGCCGTCTCCGAAAAGCTCCTGAGCTTGCGCGAATGCAGCCGCTCCATCGGCATCCCGGCCAGCTTCTCCATCGCCTTGATGCCGATGGTCAGGTGCTGCGCCACTTGCCGCTTGTAGAACTCGGTCGCCATGCCCGGCAGCTTCAATTCGCCATGCAGCGGCTTGTCGGAAACGCAAAGCAGCGTCCCGTAGGGCACGCGGAAGCGGAAGCCGTTGGCGGCAATGGTCGCCGATTCCATGTCGAGCGCGATCGCGCGCGACTGCGACAGCCGCTGCACCGGCCCGCGCTGGTCGCGCAGCTCCCAGTTGCGGTTGTCGATGGTGGCGACGGTGCCGGTGCGCATGATGCGCTTGAGGTCGTAGCCCGAAAGCCCGGTGACCTCGGCGACCGCTTCCTGCAGCGCCACCTGTATCTCGGCCAGCGGCGGGATCGGCACCCAGACTGGCAGATCGTCGTCCAGCACATGGTCCTCGCGCACATAGGCATGCGCCAGCACATAGTCGCCCAGCGCCTGCGTGTTGCGCAGGCCCGCGCAATGGCCGAGCATCACCCAGGCATGCGGTCGCAGCACCGCGATATGGTCGGTGATCGTCTTGGCGTTGGACGGGCCGACGCCGATATTGACCATGGTGATACCGCCATGGTTCGGCTTCTTCAAATGATAGGCCGGCATTTGCGGCAGGCGCTGCGGCGGCGCGCCTTCGGAGGGCACGCTCGATCCGGCATGGGTGATGACATTGCCAGGCTCGATGAATTCGGCGTATCCGCCGCCGCCGCTCTCCATCAGCTCGCGGGCGCGGGCGACGAATTCGTCGATGTAGAACTGGTAGTTGGTGAACAGCACGAAATTCTGGAAATGCTGCGGGCTGGTCGCCGTGTAGTGCGTCATGCGGTGCAGCGAATAGTCGATGCGCTGCGCCGTGAACGGCGCCAGCGGCCGCGGCTCGCCGAAGGCAACTTCGAACGTGCCGTTGGCGATCTGGTCATCGGTGCCGTCGAGATCGGGCACGTCGAACAGGTCGCGGATCGGCCGCTTGATGCGCTCGGCGGCTGTGCCGTCGACATAGGTGCCCTCCAGGAAGGCGAAATGCAGCGGGATGGGCGTGGTCGATTCCGACACCGTCACCTGGACGCCGTGATTGCGCATGATCAGCCGAAGCTGCTCGACGAGATAGTTTTCGAACAGCATCGGCTGGGTGACCGTGGTCGAGAAATGGCCGGGCGTCGGCATGTGGCCGTAGGCCTGGCGCGAGTCGACCTGGCTGAACGACGTCGTGGTGACGCCGATCTCGGGATAGAAGGCCCGGTAGCGCTTGTTGTTGTCGCCGCCGGCGGCCAGTGCCGCGAAGGAATCGCGCAGGAACTTGGTGTTGCGGTCGTAGAGCACCTGAAGCGCGGCGACCGCTTTTCTGGCGTCGTTGAAACTCTGCCTGCCGAAAGGCTCAGGCATGACGACAGATTCGATGGCTTGGGGGTAGATTCGCTTTTCCATGGCTCAATATAGAGACTTGGAAGAGCGGTTGGGAGGGGGAGCCAAGCCGGAACACAGCGTGAGCGCCGATTTTGTTCGTCCAAGGTTCAAGGTGTGTTGAGATTCAGGTCAGGCCGCGCCGAGTTGCAGGCCGGCATCCCCTGAATATCGACGCACCTCACCCGCGCTGCAGGGCGACCAGCAGGACAAAGCCGACACCGGACTTCTTCGGCGACGGCGCTTCGATCGTCGCGCTTGTATCGGCGCGCATCATCGGCACCGCCAGCACCGGGGCGGCGAGCAGCACCAGGATGAGCGCCGCCCGCGGCAGGAGCCGAAGGGCCTTCAGGGCGCTGGTGGTGATGATGCGGTCCATGATCGTAGCTTCTCTTTTGAGGGTTTGTCGGTTCAGCGGTTGAAATGGTTCATGCAGTTCGGCCGGCAGGAATTGGCAGCGTCCCAGGCCCGGGCCGGGCGGCCTGTCTCGGCCACCAGGACGGCGAAAAGCATGCCAAACAGGCTCATCAGCAGGCAGACGATGGTGAAGCGGCGGGCGAGCATTGCGTTGGTCCTCTCCTTCAATGCCAAGGAGAATGCCCGAGCGCCGCTGAACCGGCTCTGATGCCGGCATTCATCTGCGGTTCAAGTTCGTTGACGGGTTTTGAGGCGGCGCATCGGCCGGGTAGAAAATGAAAACGGGGCCACGAGGGCCCCGTCGTCAGGTGATTGCGGCGAGGCGCAGATCAGAGCTTGTGCCAGGTCTGGCTCTTGCAGATCAGGCCGCCGAACACGCAGCCGCTCATCTTGAGCGAGGTGCCCGAAAGCGTCGCCTTGCCGGCATAGGTCTTGTCCGTCTCCGGGTCGGTTATGCTGCCGGCATATTTGTTGTCGCCGGCCGCCTTGAGCGAGCCGATCGTCTTGCCGGCAAACTTGCCGGTCTTCAGCGTGATGGCAAAGGCGCCGCCGCCGCCGATCGCCGCCGTCTCGCCGGACTGCGTTTTCCAATTGCCCTCGATCGGATCGGCAAAGGCCGCGCTGGCCATGATCAAGGTGGCCGCCACGGCCAGGCTTACTTTTCGAAACATCTCTGTCCTCCCTATAGGTTCCGGTGGGGCGCCGTCCCGCCTTCCTAACCCTTACGCAAACGTAAGCTAGTTCAGCTTCCGGCAAAACAAAAGCGGTGCCGCCGGGGAAGGTTGCAGGATTTTGCCGCCACCTTTCAACGCGAAATGCACGGATAGCTTCATCGCCATTGGTTCCCGTGGTTAGCGGAGTCTTGACCGGACCGTTTGAAGTTTTCGTCAAATTTGCCGCAAACAGGCTGATTTGCGGGCTTTGTATGCTTAACGAATTTCAGTGTTTACCTCTTGTTTTAGCTTTGTTTTCTTCAAATTAAGCACGCCATTTAACGACGGATTCAAGGCTCGGCTTCATCCTCGAAAGCATCGAAAGAGCAGCCCCCCGAGGGATACCAAGGGACAGAAGGAGGCAGCTCTCGGGAGCCAGACAGGGGATTGAAATGGCACGTTTTGAAATGCTTGAAGCCGGCTTCGGCGCCATGGGGGCAACTGCCCAGGCCGACATTCTTTTCGAATTGGGCATGATGTATGCGACCGGCCGCGATTGCGAGACCGACGTCGTCGCCGCCCACAAATGGTTCAACATCGCCGCCATCAAGGGTTCGGTGCGCGCCGCCGAATTGCGCTCGGAACTGTCGGCGGCGATGTCCAAGGCCGAGATCGCTAGGGCGCTGCGCGAAGCTCGCGAATGGATGACGATGCACTGACAGACAACAAGGGCGGAAACGCTTCGGGCTCAGGCCGCGCAAGACGGCCGGCACAGGGACAAGGCCGCGCAAGACGGCCGGCATCAGGGACAAGGCCGCGCAAGACGGCCGGACGAAAAGAAAGACAGGGAAGCGAGTGGGGTTTCGGGCGCGGGGGCGTTCGGGAAAGCTCGTTTGGCAAAAAGCCGCGACCGGCCGGAACAAGGCCGGCGCGGCTTTTGGCTTTCACGCGGTCCGCGATACAATACAGGCCCAATCGAGTGCCGGCGATGCGCCAAGACATGCCAGGCGAAGGATGAAATGGTCCGGCCTCTCTAAAAGAAGCGCGGCCGGAGCGGCCGCGCGCGAGTGGAGGAGTTATATCACCATGAAAAAATTAGGTATTTTGAGCGCAGCCGCATTGGGCCTGATGATGAGCGCGCCGCTGGCATTTGCCGATGACATCACCATCTCGGTGGTCGGTCCGATGACCGGACAGCTCGCCACCATCGGCGACCAGTTCAAGCAGGGCGCGCAGGCCGCCGCCGACGCCATCAACGCCGCTGGCGGTGTCAACGGCAACCAGATCAAGCTCGACGTCCAGGACGACCAGTGCGATCCGAAGCAGGCGGTTTCCGTCGCCAACCGCATCGTCGCCGACGGCACCAAATTCGTCGATGGCCATGCCTGCTCGGGCTCCAGCATTCCGGCATCCGCCGTCTATGCCGAGGCCGGCACGCTGATGATGAGCCCGGCCTCCTCCAATCCGGAGCTGACCGATGCCGCGGCCAAGGCCGGCTGGCCGACGATCATGCGCCTCTATACGCGCGACGATGCGCAGGGCGCCTTCATCGGTCCGTGGATCGCCAAGAAATATGCCGGCAAGAATGTCGTCATCCTGCATGACAAGAGCGCCTACGGCCAGGGCGTGGCCGATGCCGTCAAGGCGACGATGAATGCCGGCGGCCTCAAGGAAGTGGATTACGAAGGCATCAATGCCGGCGAGAAGGACTATTCGGCCCTCGTCACCAAGTTGAAGGAGCTCAAGGCCGACGTCGTCTATTTCGGCGGCTATCACCCCGAGGGCGGTCTCATCCTGCGCCAGGCGGCCGAGCAGAACGTCAAGTTCCAGCTGATCATGCCGGACTCGATCGCCACTCCGGAATTCTGGCAGGTCGCCGGGCCGGCCGGCGAAGGCACGATGTTCGTCTTCCCCTCGGATCCGCAGGCCAAGCCCGAAGCCAAGGACGCCATCGCCAAGATCAAAGCCGGCGGCTTCGTGCCGGAAGGCTTCACGCTGTTCTCCTACGCCGTGGTCCAGGCCTTCGCCGAGGGCATCAAGCGCGCCGGCAGCGACGATCCGGCCAAGGTCGCCGAAGCGCTGAAGAACGGCCAGCCGATCAGCACCGTGGTCGGCGACGTCGTCTTCGACGAGAAGGGCGACCTGAAGAACGCCAGCTACGACATCAACCAGTGGCACGACGGCAAATACGCGCCGATCCAGCCTTGATCGTCGCTGCCTGACAGTCGGAAATGGCCGGATCTGCTCCGGCCATTTTCATTTTGGACAGTCAGGTCTGCGGTTCCTCGAAGCGCACCAGCACGGTGCCGTCGCTGACCTGCGCGCCTTCTGCCACGATTTCGGCGACCACCCCGTCATGCGGGGCGGCGATCGTATGCTCCATCTTCATCGCCTCGAGGATCAGCAGCGGCTGGCCCTTGACGACGGCATCGCCCGACCCCGCGCGCACCAGCTTGACCAGGCCGGGCATCGGCGCGCGCAGGCTCCCGGATGCCGCGGCGGCTTCGTCGGCCTTCGCCAGCGGGTCGGGAACCGCGAAATTGTAGCCGGCCGCACCTTCGAACACGGTGACGTGGCCCGGCCAGCGGGCGAGGCGAGGCGTGGTCCTGAGGTCGTGGGAATTGACCTCTTCGTACGGCGCTTCCAGCGCCACCTGGAAGCGGCCGTCCGGCCGCATCGAGATGCGCGCCAGTATGGCTTCTTCGCCGTAGCGCAGCCTGGTGCGTCGCTCCACCGTGTGGAAATGCGCATAGCCGGCAAGCGCCGACCAGGGGTCGCTGGTCGGCTCTTGCGCGCCGGCGCCCGATGCCGCGAGCGCCGCGGCGGCAATGATCTCGCCATTCGGCGGGGCGATCGCCACCAGTTCGTCCTGATGCCGGCCGATCAGCCCGGTGTCGACGTCGCCGGCCGCGAAATCGGCATCGGCGGCGAGCGCGGCGAGAAAGGCGGTGTTGACCGTCGAGCCGGCCACTTCCGTCTCAGCCAGCGCCTTGCGCAGCGCCGCAAGCGCGGCGGCCCGGTCCTTGCCGTGCACCACCAGCTTGGCGATCATCGGATCGTAGAAGGGCGAGATCGCATCGCCGGCGCGCACGCCCGTCTCGATGCGCATGGCGGCATGCGCCGGCGCCGCATCCGGGAATTTCAGATGATGCAGCGTGCCCGTCGCCGGCAGGAATCCCCTGGTGGCGTCCTCGGCATAGATACGCGCCTCGAAGGCGTGGCCGGCAAGCTGGATCTCGGCTTGCGCGCTCGGCAGCTTCTCGCCGGACGCGACCCGTAGCTGCCATTCGACCAGATCGATGCCGGTGACCATTTCGGTGACGGGGTGCTCGACCTGCAGGCGGGTGTTCATCTCCATGAACCAGAAGCGGTCGGCCTTCAGCCCCTGCGAGGCGTCGACGATGAACTCGATCGTGCCGGCGCCTGAATAGCTGATGGCCTTGGCAGCCTTCACCGCGGCCTCGGTCATCGCCTTGCGCAGCGCCGGCGTCATGCCGGGAGCGGGCGCTTCCTCGATCACCTTCTGGTGGCGGCGCTGCGCCGAGCAGTCGCGCTCGAAAAGATGCACGGCATTGCCGAAATTGTCGCCGAACACCTGCACTTCGATATGGCGCGGCTTGTCGACATATTTTTCCACCAGCACGCGATCGTCGCCGAAGGCCGCTTTGGCCTCGCGCCGGGCGCCGGACAGCGCCTCGGAGAAATCGTCCGGGTGGTCGACGCGCCGCATGCCCTTGCCGCCGCCGCCGGCGCGCGCCTTGATCAGCACCGGATAGCCGATCTCGCGCGCCTTGGAGGCGAGGAGCACGATCTCCTGCGCCTCGCCGTGATAGCCGGGCACCACAGGAACGCCCGCCGTCTCCATCAGGCGCTTGGCCGCGTCCTTCAATCCCATGGCGCGGATCGAGGCCGCCGACGGGCCGATGAAGACCAGCCCTGCCGCCGTCACCTGGTCGACGAAATCCGGGTTCTCCGACAGGAAGCCGTAGCCCGGATGGATCGCCTCCGCGCCGGTGGCAAGCGCCGCCGCGACTATTCTGTCGCCGCGCAAATAGCTTTCTCCGACAGGCGAGGGGCCGATGTGGACTGCCTCGTCCGCCATCTCGACATGCCAGGCCCTCGCATCCGCATCGGAATAGACAGCGACGGTGCGCACGCCCAACCTTCGTGCCGTGCGGATGACGCGGCAGGCGATCTCGCCGCGATTGGCGATCAGGATCTTGCCGAACATGGAGCCTCCCGGTTTTGCCTCGGTCGGCGCCAGTCGGGCGAGCTTCGGCCTATTTCGACGCCGCGATTTCGCAGCCGCCGCTCGCGGTCCTGACTTTCCACCTCTTCAGGCCCGCCTGGCAGGATCGTAGCGCCCGCTCTTCCGCGGCCTTTTGCGACGGCGCGTTCAGCCCCGAGCCGCAGATGATGTAGAGGTCGACGACGCGCGAATAGAAGGTCGTTGCATAGGCCGAATGGCCGCCGGCCGCCACATAGTCGTGGTAGGTTTTGGTGCACTCGTCCTTCGGATTCCCAGGTAAATACGGAGAGAACCGCTTGTCGCCCACCTTGCCGGCAAGCGACTCCGCCGCGCCCGCGCCGGGCAAGGCGAATATAAGCAATCCCGCAAGTATCGAAGAAGCTATACGCCGAAAATAGTTCAGTTTCATTTTCACCCCATGCCCACTGCAAATTGCGCGGTGAGCAGTAGCGTGTATTCTCCGGGGCGACCAGCCCGGTATCGAAAAATCCTATTTGAGTTCGAAAATTATATGATTGGTCCATGAAGTTCAGACTCCACCGACCGCAGCAACGGCCTCTCGGTATAGTTCCGCTGTTTGCTCGTCGAAGCAACAGAAGATGACGGCTTCCGGTATCGCGTTCCGGCTGAGGAAATCGCTCACGCTGCCGACAGCAATCCCCGTCGCCTTGTCCTTCGGATAGCCGTAGATGCCGGTTGAGATCGCCGGAAAGGCAAGCGTGCCGCAATCATGGGCGCTGGCAATCTCCAGCGAGCGCCGGTAGCAGGAGGCGAGCAGTTCGGCCTCGCCCTTGCCACCGCCCTGCCAGACCGGCCCGACGGTGTGAATGACGTAGCGCGCCGGCAGCCGGTAGCCCTTGGTCAGCTTTGCATCGCCGGTCTTGCAGCCGTTGAGCGTGCGGCACTCCGCCAGGAGTTCAGGCCCCGCCGCGCGATGGATGGCGCCGTCGACCCCGCCGCCGCCGAGCAGCGACGAATTGGCGGCGTTGACGATGGCGTCGACCGCGAGCCTGGTGATGTCGCCGGTATGGATGCGGAGCCTGTCGCCGGGAGCGCTCATCTCACATCCTGAACACGCCGAAGCGCGTCTCCTCGATGTCGGCATTGAGCGCGGCCGACAGGCTGAGCGCCAGGACCTCGCGCGTCCTCGCCGGGTCGATGATGCCGTCGTCCCACAGCCTCGCCGAGGAATAGAGCGGATGACCCTCATGCTCGTATTTCATCAGGATGGGCTTCCTGAATTTCGCTTCCTCTTCGGCGCTCCACTCGCCGCCCTTGCGCTCGATACCCTCGCGCTTGACCATGGCAAGCACCGTCGCCGCCTGCTCGCCGCCCATCACCGAGATGCGCGCATTCGGCCACATCCACAGGAAACGCGGCGAGTAGGCCCGCCCGCACATGCCGTAATTGCCGGCGCCGAACGAACCGCCGATGATCATCGTCACCTTCGGCACCCTGGCGGTGGCGACCGCCATCACCAGCTTGGCGCCGTCCTTGGCGATGCCGCCGGCCTCGTATTTCCTGCCGACCATGAAGCCGGTGATGTTCTGCAGGAAGACCAGCGGAATGCCGCGCTGGCAGCAGAGCTCGATGAAATGCGCGCCCTTCAGCGCGCTCTCCGAAAACAACACGCCATTGTTGGCGATGATACCGACCGGCATGCCGTGCAGATGGGCAAAGCCGGTAACCAAGGTGGTGCCATAATTCTGCTTGAACTCGTCGAACTCCGAGCCGTCGACGGTGCGCGCGATCACCTCGCGCACGTCATAGGGCTGGCGCAGGTCCGTCGGCACGATGCCGTAGAGCTCATGCGGATCGTGAAGCGGCGGAATCGGTTTCTGTAAGTTCAGGCTTACCGCCTTGTTCCGATTGAGGTTCTTCACAATGCGCCGGCAAATGGCCAGCGCGTGTTCGTCGTCCATTGCGTAGTGGTCGGCGACGCCGGAAAGCCTTGTGTGGACATCGGCGCCGCCGAGCTCCTCGGCGCTGACATCCTCGCCTGTCGCCGCCTTCACCAGCGGCGGGCCGCCGAGGAAGATGGTCGCCTGGTTGCGCACCATGATCGTCTCGTCCGACATTGCCGGCACATAGGCGCCGCCCGCAGTGCAGGAGCCCATGACGCAGGCGATCTGCGGGATGCCCGCCGCCGACATGTTGGCCTGGTTGTAGAAGATGCGGCCGAAATGCTCGCGGTCGGGAAACACCTCGTCCTGGTTGGGCAGATTGGCGCCGCCGCTATCGACCAGATAAACGCAAGGCAGGTTGTTCTGCAGCGCGATCTCCTGCGCGCGCAGGTGCTTCTTCACCGTCAGCGGATAGTAGGTGCCACCCTTCACCGTGGCGTCGTTGACGACGACCATCACCTCCGTGCCCTCGACGCGGCCGATGCCGGCGATGAGGCCGGCGGCCGGAATGTCCTCGCCATACATCGACCATGCCGCGAACTGGCCGATCTCGAGGAAGGGCGAGCCGATGTCGAGCAACTGCGCCAGGCGCTGGCGCGGCAACAGCTTGCCGCGCCCGAGATGGCGCTCGCGCGCCTCGTGCGAGCCGCCGCGTTCGATGCTTGCAGCCTTCTCGGAAATGTCGGCGACCAGCGCCCGCATGCGCTCGGCATTGGCGCGGAAGGTGTCGGAGACGGGGGAGATCTGGGATTGCAATGTGGCCACGTTGTTCCTCACACCTCTTGATGCCGCGACGGAACCAGTGTAACAGCCCGCGCCCGGATGCCTCGCGCCAAGCATGGCATCCTTTTTTGTAGTGACACCCTCAGGAGGCGACGATGAAAGGCATGGATATGCGTTTCACCAGATGTCTCCCTTCGGCCATGGCCTGACGCCGCCGAAGGGCGGCTTTCCACGTCCCGAATTTGAGCAAGAGGAACACGGCGCCCGCAAGCGCTGTGGGTGTCACAATGTATTTGCGGTTTGTAACGCCGCTGATCCATCCGAAGAGCCGGGTGGAGACCGGCTTTTTCCATGCGTCCTGGTATCTGTACCGGAACGGCTGCCCGGACTGGATCCATGACGAACTGGAGGATCAGTTCGGCTGGTTCAATCGGCATTTGCCCATTCCTGGCAGGGTTGGCCGGCATTTCAAGCGCCGGAATTCGATCTGGGGCGTCTGCTGGTTCCATCCGGACGCCAGGGAGGCGATCAGCCGCGCGCGTTATTGCGCCTGGCTGATCGAGGAGGGCGGCTTGCCAGTGCGGTCGATAACGTCGGCGCGCCAGCGCGAGATTCTGTGGCGCGATGCGCATCAGATCGTCGCCAAGCCGACCGACGACCTGCCCAAGGCCTTCGGCTGAGATGGCGAAGGGGACCATCACACCCCCTCCGCCATGATCTCGCGCCCGATCAGCCAGCGGCGGATTTCGCTGGTGCCGGCGCCGATCTCGTAGAGCTTGGCGTCGCGCAGGAGCCTGCCGGTCGGATAATCGTTGATGTAGCCATTGCCGCCGAGCAGCTGGATCGCATCGAGGGCCATCTGCGTTGCCTTCTCGGCGGCGAACAAAACGCAGCCGGCGGCGTCCTTGCGCGTGGTCTCGCCGCGGTCGCAGGCTGCGGCCACCGCATAGACATAGGCGCGCGCGGCGTTCATCGTCGCGTACATGTCGGCGAGCTTGCCCTGCACCAGCTGGAAGGTGCCGATCGGCTGACCGAACTGCTTGCGTTCGTGCACATAAGGCACCGCCACGTCGAGGCAGGCCGCCATCAGCCCGATCGGCCCGCCGGCCAGCACCGCGCGCTCGTAGTCGAGGCCCGACATCAGAACCTCGACGCCGCGTCCTTCCTCATGCAGCACGTTCTCGAACGGCACCTCGACATTCTCGAACACCAGTTCGCCGGTGTTGGAGCCGCGCATGCCGAGCTTGTCGAGCTTCTGCGCAACCGAGAAACCGGCGAAATCCTTTTCGATGATGAAGGCGGTGATGCCGCGCGAATGGCGATCCGGATCGGTCTTGGCATATACCACCAGCGTCTCTGCGTCGGGCCCGTTGGTGATCCACATCTTGGAGCCGTTGAGCACATAGCGATCGTTGCGCTTTTCGGCGCGCAGCCGGAGCGACACCACGTCCGATCCGGCACCCGATTCCGACATCGCCAGCGCGCCGACCTTCTCGCCCGAGCAGAGGGCAGGGAGGTATTTCTCCTTCTGCGCCGGCGTTGCCCAACGATTGATCTGGTTGACGCAGAGATTGGAATGCGCCCCATAGGACAAGCCGACCGAGGCCGAGGCGCGCGAAATCTCCTCCACCGCCACGACATGGGCGAGATAGCCCATGCCAGTGCCGCCGAAATCCGGATCGGCGGTGATGCCGAGGAGGCCGAGCGCGCCAAGCTCGGCCCACAGATGCGCCGGGAATTCGTTGGCGCGGTCGATCTCGGCCGCGATCGGCGCGATCTTCTCCTGCGCGAAGCGCCGCACAAGGTCGCGCAGCGCCTCGATGTCCTGATCGAGCCCGAAGCTCAGCGTGTTCGTGTACATGCCGTTCCTCCCTGCGCATGCCCCGATCCTCGCGGGGGATCATGCGTGAAACTCAGAGCGCCACGACGTCCCTGGCGCGCCCGGAGGGACGCGCGGTGCCTTGGCTGATTGTCGCGCCGACCAGGCGCATTGTCATCGAAAGATATGATGTGGTGACTTCGGCGATCGACAGCCGCTCGCCCGGCCGGAACCAGACGATGACGCCGGTCATCATCTGGATCAGCGCCATGGCGGTGAGCCCGATGTCGTCGATCGCAAAGACGCCGTCCTCGGCGCCGTCGCGCAGGATGGCGCGGAGTTCCTTCTCATAGGCCGTGCGCTGCTTGAGGATCAGCGTCAGCCTGTCATGCGAAAGGCTGCGCAGCTCCATGTTGGAGACATGCGTGGCGGAGCGGCACGCGATGTGGAAGGCGATGTGGTTCTCGACATAGGCGGCAAGCCGGGCGACCGGGTCGGCGCCGGCTGGGCGCGCCGCGTCCCAGGCGTGTAGCAGCCCTTCCATGTGTTCGCGCATCAGCGTGAACAGCAGGTCTTCCTTGGTCGGGAAGTAGCGATAGAGCGCGGCGGCCTGCACGCCGACTTCCGCAGCCAGCAGTCGCATCGACATCGCCTCGTAGCCGAGGCGCGCGATCAGGCCGACCGCCGCTTCGCGGACGGCAGCCTCGGTCTTTTCGCCATCGGAACCCGTCGTGCGCGCCATTCCGCTTCCCTTTTTGCGTCAATAATAAAACGAACGTTCAATTAATTCAAGGGAGAAGGAAAGGGCGCCTCGAACAGTGCGGTAAAAGGCAGGATCGACCGCAACAGCGGCGAGGTCGATCGGGCCGGAGCCGCAGTCGCCGCGGAAGGCGCGGCTCGCCTGGTCGGTCAAAGGCTTCAGCAGGTAGGAGAGAACCGTGCGCTCGCCTGTCCTCAGAAAAACCTCGGCCGGCATGCCGGGTTTCAGCTCGAGCTGTCCGGCTTGTTTCAGACTGCTCTGTGTCAGCGCGATACGCACGGCGTAATAGGCCACGCCAGCCTTCTGGTCTTCGATAAGGTCGGGCGAAATCCGGTCCACCTGGCCCTCGACCTCCGGCGTGGTCTGCTGGCTGAACGCCGAGAGGCGAAGCGCGGCCGGCTGCCCGACGCGGACCTGGTCGATGTCCTGCGGAGCGACACGCGCCTCGACCACCAGGGCGTCGGCGGTCGGCACGATCTGCATGATCGCCTCGCCGGGCGCGATGACCCCGCCGATCGTGTGTACCGCCAATTGGTGCACGCGCCCCGACTGCGGCGCGCGGATGTCGATCTGCTTCAGCGCTAAAGGAAACAAATCAGAACATACACACATATGTCGTGCGCCGCATTGTTGGGCAGTCCTCGTGAGGATGTCGAGCCTGGGTTCGAGGCCGCTGCCGAGCTTGCTGCAGCATTCGGTCAGGTGACGATTCGGAAGTCGCCTGGCGCGTCGTCGCCGGCGCTTTCCGCGATCTCGACCTTCGCGACCGAGGCCCCGCGCGGCCCTTGCCAAAGCCGCTCGATCATGGCCGTGACCGCGCCATCGGCGCCGGCGATCAGCGCCGTCACCGAGCCGTCGCGTTCGTTGCGCACCCAGCCGGTCAGGCCGAGACGCATCGCCTCGCCGCGCGTCCAGACACGATAGCTGACGCCCTGCACCTTGCCGGAAATGCGTGCCCGCACGGCGCGCTGCCTGCCCTGCATCCTACCAACCTTCCGCCTTCGCCTTGCAGAATCTGGGCATGTGGCCGGCCAAAGGCAACCCGGTATCGACGCGGTCGAGCCGCCGAGCGGCTGCTGCTAGTTACCCCGGGCGGCCGCGAGCGCGCCCGGCAATTCTTCGGCGAAGATGTCGAGCTCGTGGTCGAGGCCAACGCTGACCCTTATGCAGCGGTCTAGCCCGGGCGCCATCGGCTTGCGGATGAACACGTCGCGCGACAGGAGGCCCTGCAGCACCTTCAGGGCGAAGGCGCCGTCGCTGCCGCAGTCGATGGTGACGAAGTTGGTCGCCGAAGGCAGCGGCTTCAGCCCGTTCGCCTCGGCGATTGCGGCGATGCGCCGGCGGCCGGCGGCGACGCGCGTCACCACGCTTTCCAGAAAGGCCTGGTCGGCCAGAGCCTCGACGCCGGCGATCTGCGCCATGCGGCTGACGCCGTAATGGTTGCGGATCTTCTCGAAATCACGGATCACCTGGGGCTCGGCGACCGCGTAACCGCAGCGTATGCCGGCCAGCCCATAGGCCTTGGAGAAGGTGCGCATGCGGACGACGTTGGGCCGGGACACGTCGATCGGCGGCAGCGCCGAGGCAGGCCCGAGCTCGCCATAGGCTTCGTCCAGCACCAGCATGGTGGTTTCCGGCAGCGCCTCGATGAAGCGGATGATCTCGGCGGCCTCCCACCAGCTGCCCATCGGATTGTCGGGATTGGAGAGATAGACCAGCGGCGCCTTTTCGCGGACCACCGCCGCGAGCAGATCGTCCAGGCTTTCCCGGTCGTTCTCGTAGGGCACCGCGACCAGCCTTCCGCCGACGCCGGCGACATGGAAGTTGAAGGTCGGATAGGCGCCGAGCGAGGTCACCACCGCGTCGCCAGGCGCCACATACATGCGCGCCACCAGGCTGAGCAGCCCGTCTATGCCTTCGCCGACAACCACATTCTCGGCGCCGACGCCGAGATGGGCGGCCGCGGCCTGCTTGAGGTCGAAATTGTCGGGGTCGCAATACATCCACTGGTCGCGCGCGACGCTTTCCATGCGGGCGATGACGCGCGGAGAGGGCCCGAAGCTGCTCTCATTGGCGCCGATACGGGCGCGGAACGGACGGCCGCGGTCACGCTCCTGCGCCTCCGGGCCGACAAACGGCACCGTCGAGGGAAGCGCGGCGATAAGCGGCGTAAGGGGAGGGCGCAGGCGCATGGCAAGAGGCTCGTCGAGAAAAGGGGCCTTCTTGCTAGCGTGGACGGGTAGGCCGCGCAAGTTGCCGGCAGGGGGAAATGGCGGCGCTAGCTTGTGGATGAGGGGAGCAGCACGCCTCTGGCTGGAAATGTCCAGTGCTCAGCTCCCACCGCGAGTTCCTTCTCTAGTCTAATGCTGGATTTCGCAGGTCGATTTTGCTAGCGAGGCAAGATGAATAATCGGCTGCCTCCCGCCTGGTCCAAGCATCTCAAGGGCCTGTCCACGCCACCGGCCAAACAGCCGCAGCCAAAGCCGCCGCAGGCAAGGCCGTTGCAGCCAACGCCGTCGCGTGCGCAGGCCGACGACCTGATGCTGCGACAGGCGCTCGAACTGCAAAAGGCTGAGCGGCTGGCGGAGGCCGAGGAGCTCTGTCATCGCGTCCTGGCGCGCACGCGCAACCATCCGCTTGCGCTGTACATTCTCGGCACGCTCGGGCTTGGCGTCGATGATGAGTTGGCCATCAAGTTTTTGGCGCGTGCAGCGGCACGGGAACCGAGGAACCCTTATTATCGGCTTAGTCTTGGAGAAGCCTATCTGAAAGTTAATGATCACCCGTTGGCGATTCAGCACTTGCAGCGCGCCTGTGAACTGAAACCGGATCTGGTTGAGGCGCTTTGCCGGCTGGGCGAGGCATACGGCAGGTTTGACAAGGCTGAAATGGCTTTGCCTCTCTATGAAAAAGCGCTGAAGATCGATCGCAATCATCCGCTCGCCGGTTTGGGCCTTGCGAGTGCACTCATAGGCCTCGGACGGATGGACGAGGCAACAACCTATTTGAACGAAGCCATTGCCGGGCGCGTGAATGTGTCTGCAGGCTACATTGCCTTTGCAAACACTCGAAAATTTTCTGCCGAGACTCCCGAACTCGGCCAAATCCTGAATGAACTCGGCGACAGCGCGATTTCCTCGGGTGAGTCGAGTCTGCTTCACCTGGCGGCGGGGAAGATCCTGAACGACCTGGGGCGTTATGACCAGGCGATGGATCATTTCTTGAAGGGCAAGGCGCTCAAGGCCCGTGAGTTCGACATTGATTTCTATCGCAAGCGGGTTGATTCGCTCATCGGCGTGTTCGATGCGCAGCTGTTGGCAGACAAAGCAGCTTATGGAAATCCGTCCGAGGTGCCCGTCTTCATCTTGGGTATGCCGCGCTCGGGTACAACTTTGACTGAGCAAATCTGCTCGAGCCACCCGGAAGTTCACGGGGCCGGAGAGCTTACGAAACTGGGGCGAATGGCGGCCTCTATCGGCTTAAGTCTCAGGTCGGGGGAGTCTTTCGGCCAGTGGGTAAGGTCGATGACGATCCCGCAATCTCAAGCGCTGGCAGAAGAATATCTGTCCTACCTGCGTCATTATTCGGCAAACGCTCCGTACATTGTCGACAAGCTGCCCCACAATTTCGAGCTGGTCGGGCTGATTGCGATTCTGTTTCCAAATGCTCGGATTATTCACTGCAGGCGTGACGCAATCGACAATTGTCTTTCTTGCTTCTTTTCAAACCTTCAGGAAGGCCATAATTTCAGTTGCGATCTGGAAACCCTGGGTCTGTACTACCGCGAGTATGATCGCCTTATGCGCCATTGGAACACGGTTCTGCCCGGGCGAATTTTTGAGAACGGCTATGAAGATCTCATTTCGGATCAGGAGAGGCAATCGCGCCGTCTTATAGACCATCTTGGCCTGCCTTGGAATGATGCCTGCCTTCGCTTTTTCGACAAGGCGGGCTCGGTCAGGACAATCAGTCGCTGGCAAGTTCGCCAGCCGATCTACAAGTCGTCAGTCAAGCACTGGAAGAACTATGAAGGCAGAATCCAGCCATTGATTGAAGCCTTGGGAGATCTGGCTGAACTTTAAGAAACATTCGCGGTCAACGCGCAGCCATCATGACCTCCTGGAGCGGAGCGAATGCGAAGCGGGCGCCGCGGTTCAGAACCTGGTGCCCCGCCGTCGAGTTTCACCCTCTCTGGCCTGCCAACCACCTCACCCGGCAAGGGCGAGATCGGTAGCCGTCTGCCTCGGCACGCCTTCTTCGAAGCCGAAGACTGGCAAAGGCACTTCGCGACATCCAATCTAACCTTGCGGGGCCTTGCGGGGAACATGGCCGGCAAGAGGCGCGGGCGCTGTCCTCTGGCGCCGCGAACCCAGTTCCGCGGTGGCACTTAGAGGCCACCCTCGGATTCCGCGCGCGCTTCGCTCCTCGCGGATAGCACGACCTTGATAGTCGGATCTCCTAATTCAAAAAACCCGGCGGTTGCCCGCCGGGTTCTAATTTCAGTCAGGCCGTGCCTGTTAGAACGAGCGCTGGAAGCGGAGGAGACCGCCAACGTAAGGGGAGGGCGCAGGCGCATGGCAGAGGCTCGTTAAGAAAAAGGGCCTTCTTGCCAGCGTGCCGGATTGACCGGTGCAAGCTGCGCGACGGGACGGGGCGCGGTTCCAGAAAGAGTCTGGCGCGCTGTCGCCCGAAGACGAAAAAACCCGGCGGTTGCCCGCCGGGTTCGATTTCGGTCAGACGCTGCTGATTAGAACGAGCGCTGGAAGCGGAGCATACCGCCGATGGCGTCTTCTTGCCGGGCATCGGTCCAATCGGAGACGGTATCCTCGCCAACGTTGATGTAGTCGACCTCGGCCGTGACGGTGAAGCCGGGAACGACGTCGTAGGCGATATTCGCCGCAACGCCGAAGTTCTTGCCTTCGTCATAGGAGAGCTGAGCGTTGAACGAGGTCTTCTCGTTGAACTTGTAGGTGCCGCCGCCCCACACAGCCCAGTTGCCGCTCCACTGCTTGTAGAAGCCGCGGCCGCCAGCGTCGATCGCATTGCCGGCGTCATCGTTGAGGTTGTCGTCGGTGCCGTAGCCGCCCATGACCCACAGCGAGATCGCGTCGGTGGCGTTGACGTCCAAGCGGACCTTGCCGGCCACTTCCTCGTAGTTGCTGTCATAGGAGACGACGCCGGCGATGGCGCCCCAGCCCTGCGTGTACTTCAGACCGCCGACGACATGCGGAACGTAGCTGTCGATCGTGCCGACGACGCCCGAGCCTTCTTCGAGCGAGAGGACGGCGGAGAAGCCGTTGCCAGCGTCGAAGTAGTACTGGATGACGTTGGTGTCGAAACCGCCGTACGGAACCAGCGTATCGTTGATGACGTTGCCGGCGTAGCCGATGAACGTGTTGAAGGCCGATTCGTCCTTACCGACGCGCAGGCCACCGAGCTGGATCCAGGCGAAGTTCAGCGAGATGCCTTTGCCGCCGGCGGGATTGCTATCGGTTTCATCGATGGTCGTGGTGGCCGGATCATCAGGGGTGGCGTGCCGATTGTTGTTGCCGAAGTTGAAGCGGGTCTCGGTGTAGGTCTTCAAGGTGCCGAGCTCGGTTTCCTGGCCGGTCCAGGTCTTCAGCGTGAAGCGGGCATTCTTGTACCAGGTATCCTGCACGTCACCATCCTGGTGGTCGACGGACTCAGCGCCTGTGAACGCGCCGACGTCGCCGAAGCCGATGTCGTAGCGGACATAGCCGCCGATGCGCAGGCAGGTTTCGGTGCCGGGGATGTAGAAGTAGCCCGAGCCGTACACGTCGCAGATCTTGACGTATTCAGCCGGTTCCGGCTCGGCGACGACGACGGCGTCGGCGGCGCGCGCACCGGAAACTGCGATCAGGGCCGCAGCTGAGCCGAGAAGAAGGCTCTTGATGTTCATTTTCTGACCTCCAGTCAAAAGTTAAAAAACGGGTCTGGGTATTCTTTGCTGAAGGACAGCGTTCCCTGCCCCATCCCCACTAACCGAAAAAGATGCGCACCGCGCCGCTCCTTCAAATTCGACTTTACCCATGAGGCGGCGGGGTTCAACCACGATCGTGCCGACGGACGGGCTGTCCGGACGCTATCCCCGAGCGTTGTTGCACAAATGACACGATTTGGCCTCACTCAGAAAGCTCTCGTTAACTATCGAGGCGCTCGCACCCCTTGCAAACGGCCCGAATCCGGCGCCGTGCAGACCGAATTGCGGCGCACATGCCCGAGTCGCCAGCCAGGGAATTGCCGCAGAATCGCCGCATGGCGAGGCGGCATCACTGCCAGGAACCGATTTTTCCGCGATAATGACGCCGGCTTGTTGATTGTGCCGAAGCTTTTCTTTATCCAGCGGCGCAACGGAGAGGTGGCCGAGTGGTCGAAGGCGCTCCCCTGCTAAGGGAGTAGAGGTCAAAAGCTTCTCGTGGGTTCGAATCCCATCCTCTCCGCCATCCTGTTTCGCGCCGCGCAGCTGCGCAGGACCAACTCCGCGAATCCCTCATAAAGCAGAATCGACGATGCCCGTTTGCGATTCGCCTTCGCATGTGATGACTACGACGACAGCGGAGTCGACCTCCTGCGGCTGATGCAGAATCTCGTAATGTCCTTTTAAAGCATAGCAATATCAATGTGTTAATGTCGAAATGCTTGCGCCCGGTTCCGCCAGCTCGTTCGATTCTGACTGGAGGTCAGAAAATGAACATCAAGAGCCTTCTTCTCGGCTCAGCTGCGGCCCTGATCGCAGTTTCCGGTGCGCGCGCCGCCGACGCCGTTGTCGTCGCCGAGCCGGAACCGGCTGAATACGTCAAGATCTGCGACGTGTACGGCTCGGGCTACTTCTACATCCCCGGTACCGAAACCTGCCTGCGCATCGGCGGCTTTGTCCGTTACGACATCGGCGTGGGTGATCGCGAAGGTGTGCAGAATGTTCCGGATCACCTGGATCCGACCGATCGCAACGACACCTACTACAAGAATGCCCGCTTCACGCTGAAGACCTGGACCAACCAGGAAACCGAGCTCGGCACCTTGAAGACCTTCACCGAGACCCGCTTCAACTTCGGCAACGGCTCGGGCGACTATGATGACCAGGCGGCCCCGTTCCCCGCCGGCTACGATCCGGCCGGCTGGCAGGCGCACAACAAGACGCCCTCGCTGAACTTCGCCTGGATCCAGCTCGGTGGCCTGCGCGTCGGTAAGGACGAATCGGCCTTCAACACGTTCAACGGCTATGCCGGCAACGTCATCGACGATACCCTCGTCCCCTACGGCTCGTTCGACACCAACGTCGTCCAGTACTACTTCGACGCCGGCAACGGCTTCTCGGCCGTGGTCTCGCTCGAAGAGGGCGCTGGCGCCGACACGATCGACAGCTACGTTCCGCATGTCGTCGGCGGCGTGAAGTACACGCAGGGCTGGGGTTCCATCAGCGGCGTCGTTGGTTACGACAGCAACTACGAATCCTGGGCTGGCAAGGCTCGCTTGGACGTCACCGTCAACGACGCAATCTCGGCGTTCGTGATGGCCGGCTACGGAAGCGACTCCGACGTTACCGATCCGAACACCGGCCACAGCTTCTTCAAGCTTTGGGACGGCAGCTGGGCGGTCTGGGGCGGCGCCAGCTACAAGTTCAACGAGAAGGCCTCGTTCAACGTGCAGGCGTCGTATGACGATGGCAAGACCTTCGGTCTCGCTGCCAACGTCGCTTACGATGTGGTTCCCGGCTTCACTGTCACGGCCGAAGTTGACTACTTCAACAAGGCCGACAGCGACTGGCACGGCAGCAGCGACGGCGTCGGCGGTATCCTCCGCTTCCAGCGCTCGTTCTAAGGGCTGGTTGTCCACAGGTAAAATCCAGCCCGGGCGCTTCAACGCCCGGGCTGTTTTGTTTTCGTGACGGGCAGGGTGAACAGAAGGAAGAGGGGGTTCGATAGCTGAACGGAAGTCTGCGGAACGGTTTCGTGGGACCCGCCCTCTGGCGGGTGAAATCGGATTTGTCAGACTTAACTCTTGAAAGGACGCTTCCAAGCGGATAGGTGTCGCCTTTCCACTCGGGGGTGTGGTCAAAAAAATGACGAACGAAGCGATTCAAGAGGGGGTGCCCTCTGACCATTTCGCGATCTTTTCTTCTCAAACTGCAAAAATAAAATACAGCTATAACAAGATAAGAGAAGTAAAGTCGTACCGGGTCGGAGAGCTGTTTTCAGCATATCGGGATATACTCTGGGATGATGGGCGACATAAATACAATGTCAGCTCTTTCATCGGCGAAATCGATGAGATTCTCCTCGGGGAGCGTTTCAGCGCTTTTGACCAAAGCACCCTGGACAACCTTATCGGAACCCTGCGCCAGCGCGGCAACAGCAACGCAACCATCAATCGCAAGATGGCTGCTCTCAGCAAACTGCTGCGCAAGGCTCACAAGATGGGGGATATTCACAGCCTGCCCGAGTTCCGCCGCCAGAAGGAGCGGGCGGGACGGATTCGTTTCCTCGAAAAGGACGAAGAGGCGAGGCTGTTCGCCGCAATCAGGAGCCGCAGCGAGGACGCTTACCGGCTCTCCGTCTTCCTTGTCGATACCGGCTGCCGCTTGGGCGAGGCGCTCGGCCTGATCTGGAACGACATCCAGGAGCACCGCGTCTCCTTCTGGATCACCAAGTCCGGCCGCAGCCGTACCATTCCGATGACCGCCCGCGTCAAGGAAGTGATCAAGCTGCCGGTCACCGAGGGACGCCGTCCCAAGGGCCCCTTCACCAGATTCAGCCAGGCGCAATTCCGCGCCATCTGGAACGAGGCGAAGGCCGAGGTCGGCCTTGCTGCCGACGAGCAAGTGGTGCCGCATATTTTGCGCCACACCTGCGCCTCTCGACTCGTCCAGGGCGGCATCGACATCAGGCGCGTGCAGATGTGGCTCGGCCACCAGACGCTGTCGATGACCATGCGCTACGCGCATCTAGCCACCAACGACCTCGACGGCTGCGTCTTCGTGCTGGAAACGCCGCGCTGCGACGGGGCGACGAAGGGCGCGGAAAACTCCATGTTTTCCTCGCCCGTGACCACGCCCACATCCTCAAAGCCGGCGCGCAAGCCGAAGAGCGAAGCGGCCGCCGTGAAGGTCTCCAGGAAAAGCTTCAGGGCCAACTAGCTTGAGTCCTTCTCCCCGTTCACGGGGAGAAGGTGCCGAAGGCGGATGAGGGCGGCGCCGATGGTCAGAATCGGTCGCCGCCATTTTCCGGAAGCGATTGTCTTTTTAAGCGTTTCTATACTGCAAAAATAGCTCGGTAGCCGATTTTGAGCTTGGGATTACTTCTTTTGAATTTCCGCCCGATCCAGGAACGCGGCGATGGCGATAGGCAAGGTGCCCGTTTCGAGGAACGGCGCATGACCCTGGCCCTCGACCGTGATTGCTTCCATGCCGGGATGTCGTTCTCGCATCTCCTCAAGCGTTGCTGATGACAGCAGCTTGGAGTTTGCGCCGCGTATGGCAAGCAGCGGCACGGCGGCCAGCGCCTCGAATTGCGGCCACAGATCGGGCAGCGGCTTGCCGAAGTCGAGACCGGCCAGCATGTCGACCAGCCTTGGGTCGAAATCCGGCATCAGCCCCACGTCGGTCTCGCGAAAGAGCGCCGACACCATCCGTTCCCAGTCCGCTTCGGCGAGCGCCGGAAAGTCACCGCCGTGCACCTCGCGCTGCGCGTTGAGCGCCTCGGCGAATGTCTTCGGCTTCGGCGCGCCATCGAGATAGGAACGGATATGGGCGAGGCCTTGCGTCTCGATCACCGGGCCGATGTCGTTGAGCACCACGGCCTTCAGCACGGCCGGCGCGATCGCACCGAGCACATGGATGATCAGCCCGCCGCGCGACGTGCCGATGAAGCCCGCTTCCTCGATGCCGAGCGCGGCCAGCCCGGCCAGGATATCGCCGGCTTCGATGCCCACATTGTAGTGGCCGATGTCGGGGTCATAGGCCGATTGCCCGCGCCCGCGATAGTCGAAGGCCACGACCTTGCGCCCGGCCCGTCTCGACAGGTGGAGCGCCAACTCGTGGAAGTCGCGCGCGTTGCGGGTGAGGCCGGGCAGGCAGACGACCGGCCAACGACCCGAATTGACTTCGCCATAGATGCGGGCGTGAAGCCGGAGCCCATCCGGCGCGTCATAGAAAAAGTCGGAGAAAGCTTCGCCTGGCATGCGGACACGTCCCTCGCCATTGCCGATTCGTGCGCGAGTGCTACAGGCGAGGGCAGGGGCGGTCAAATGGCTGAGGGAAGGAAGGGCTCAACTGCGCCCGTTCACCAGGTCTCCGACGATGTCGTACTTGCCGGAAATACGCATCTTGTAGACCTCGTAATTCTCCATCACGCGCTGCACGTAGCTTCTTGTTTCAGTGTAGGGAATACGCTCGATCCAGTCGACGACGGCGTCCACGTCCTTGCCGCGCGGGTCGCCATATTTGGCCACCCACTGGGCAGCGCGGTTGGGGCCGGCATTGTAGCCGGCGAAGGTCAGCACATAGGATCCGCTGAAACGGTCGAGCTGCTCGCCGAGGAAGGCAGCGCCAAGCGTCGCATTGTAGCCGGCATCGCTGGTCAGGCGCGTCTGCGAGAACGTCAGTCCGGCCTTCTTCGCCAATTGCCTGGCGGTGCCCGGCATCAATTGCAGCAGTCCGCGCGCACCGGCGCTGGAGACCGCGCCGATATTGAATTCGCTCTCCTGGCGGGCAATCGCATAGGCCAGCGCCTTGCCGGAGCCGGAAATATCGGCAGTGTCGGGGATGACGCCCAGCGGGTGCGACAGCGCGCCGACGTCGATGCCGCGCTGGGCGGCGATCTTGCCGACCTTCAGTGCCATGAAATGGTTGCCCTGCTTTTCGGCGAGCACTGCGAGCAGCGCGAGTTCGCCGGGGCTGGTCAACTGCCCGGCGAGATCGCGGTAAAGCGTCTCGGCATAGCGGTCATAGCCGGCCTCCTGCAGACGCTTGATGGCGCTGACGGCCTCGCGGCCGGCAAAATTCTGTCGGTCGGCGGCACTTGGCTGCGGATAGGCGATGTTGAGGGTCCTCAAGCCCACGCGCTCGCCGGCGAGCTGGCCGTAGAATGTGGTGCCATAGGCAGCCGCGCGGGTGAAATACGTCTTCGCGTCGCCGGGCCCGCCCACTTCGGCCGTGCGGCCAAGCCAATAATACGCGCGCGACAGCGACATCGGTCCCTGCGCGAGGTCGGCGATGCGAGTGAAATGGGCGGCGGCGGTGGCCGGATCGTTGAGGCCGCGCAACGCGTACCAGCCGGCATGGAACTCGGCCTCGGCGGCGCTGGCCGGGCTTTCGGCAGCGTGCATGGAGACGATCTTGTAGGCGGTCTTCATGTCGCCCTGGTCGACCAACTCGCGCGACAGCACCCGGCGCTCCACCCACCAGGCGTCGGGATCGACCAGCGACTCGCGGTCGGTCGGCGCCTTCATCACGATCGCGGCCGCGTCGGCGAACTTCTGCTGCTTGCGCAGATATTCGGCCTCGGCAAAGAAATAGCCGGCCGAGCGCTGCGCGGCCGGCACGGCGTTGAGCAGTTTGGCCGTGTTCCTGTCGCCGCGGCCGGCGGCCGCCCAGGCCTCGGCGAGCGGCTCGGCGCCGGCAAGCGCGGCGACGCGCAGCGCCGAACTCACCCGGTCGGCATAGAACATGCGCTCCATGCGGAAGCGATGATCGGCGGCGGGGATAAGCGCGCCGAACTCCTTGATGATGGTCGCCTCGTCCCTGGCTTCCAGCCTTTCCGTGCGCCAGAACGGCGACAGCACCGAGCGCGCTGCATTGAGGTTGCCCAGCGCGACATAGGATCGGGCAAGGATGATCACGCCTTCGGGGGTCAACGGCTGGCTGCCCTTGAACGCCTTCACCACGACTTGCGGGGAGGGATTCTCGCGATAGAGCGCGCGTTCGCTGTTCTTGCGCAGCGCGATCGTGCCCGGCCAGTTCGGCAGCATCTGCGCGGCGTCGGCGATATCGCCGCTTGGCACCCGGTCGCCGCCATAGAGCGCGATCGCCCAGGCCAGGATGTGGCGGTCGAGCGAATTGGCCGGCAAGACCTCGCGCACCGGGCGCGCGCCGGCAACGTCGTTGGCCGCCAGCCTGTCGAGACCGCCCTTCAAAATCGCGACGTCGGCGAAAGGCGATGTCGGCGCGTCCGGGCGGCCCTGATAGGCCAAGGGCGCTACCGGGAGGGCCGACGTCACCGCAACGTCGACGCCGCCGCCGATCGCCGCGGCCGGCATCAGCGCAAGCGTCGCGCCAAGAAACGCGAAAAGACGGGGCCGCCGGCCTGACATGGGGTTCGTCATTTCCTGTTCGAGCACATTACCAGCAGGCCAAGACGCATCGAAGCCTAAACATAGGTCGTGAAGAGCCCGTAAACAAAAGGTTATCGAGGTCGTTCGATTTGCGCTTGCTGGCACCATGGCAATGCTTGCCGGTGAACCATGTCGAGACTATGGTGCGCGGCTTCGCTTTCGGCTAGAAGGCGCGCACGATAGACCGACCGACAAAACACCAATGCATGCCGCCCCAAAGTGGATACCGGTTTTGGGGCAACGACATGCATAACCAACGAAGTCCCAAGGAGTTGGACGACATGCTGAGAGGCTCGCTTACCGCGCTCGTTACACCGTTCGAAAAGAGCGGGCGTTTCGACGAGAAAGCCTTTCGCGCCTTCATCGAATGGCAGCTCGCCGAAGGCACCACGGGCCTCGTCCCGGTCGGCACCACCGGCGAGTCGCCGACGCTGTCGCATGACGAGCACCGCCAGGTGGTCAAGGTCTGCATCGAGGTCGCCAAGGGCCGCGCTCCGGTCGTCGCCGGCGCCGGCTCCAACAACACCGAGGAAGCTGTAGGCCTGGTGCAATTTGCCGAGCAGGCCGGCGCCGATGCCGCGCTGGTCGTCACGCCCTATTACAACAAGCCGACGCAGCGCGGCCTCTATGAGCACTTCGCCGCTGTCGCCCGCGCGACCAAGCTGCCGATCATCATCTACAACATCCCGCCGCGCTCGGTGATCGACATGACGCCGGAGACGATGGGGCGGCTGGCGCACGACTTCAAGAACATCGTCGGCGTCAAGGATGCCACCGGCAAGGTCGAGCGCGTCTCCGAGCAGCGCGCCACCTGCGGCAAGGATTTCGTCCAGCTCTCGGGCGAGGACGCCTCGGCGCTGGGCTTCAACGCCCATGGCGGCGTCGGCTGCATCTCGGTGACGTCGAACGTCGCGCCGCGGCTCTGCGCCGAATTCCAGGAAGCGACGCTTTCCGGCGACAGCGCCAAGGCCCTCGACCTGCAGGATCGGCTCCTGCCGCTGCACAAGGCGATCTTCATCGAGCCCGGCCTGTGCGGCGCCAAATACGCGCTGTCGAAGCTGGGCAAGGTCGAGAACGTCGTGCGCTCGCCGCTGGTCACGATCGAGGCCTCGACGGCCGAGAAGATCGACCAGGCGATGAAGCATGCCGGCTTGATAAACTAACGAGCCCGTTTGGAAACTCCACTCCTGCGGCCATCTGAAGGCGCCACCTGCGCTTCCGGTGCTCACGTACTATATGTACGCTCCGCTCCGGTTCTCGGTGACACCGTCATCTGACTCGCAGGAGCGGGTTTCGAAACGGACCTGGACGTCATGAATCAAGTCAAAAAAGCCGATCCCAACAACAGGACCGTTGCGGAGAACCGCAAGGCACGGTTCTCCTACGAGGTGCTCGACACGCTCGAGGCCGGCCTCGTGCTGACCGGCACCGAGGTCAAATCGCTGCGCCAGGGCCAGGCCAACATCCAGGAATCCTATGCCTCTGCCGAGGGCGGCGAGATCTGGCTGATCAATTCCTATCTGCCGGAATATCTGCAGGCCAATCGCTTCAACCACGAGCCGCGCCGGCGCCGCAAGCTTCTGCTCTCCAAGCGCGAGATGGCGAAGCTGTCGCAGAGCGTCGATCGCGAAGGCATGACGCTGGTGCCGCTCAAGATCTATTTCAACGATCGCGGCCGCGCCAAGCTGCTGCTTGCGATCGCCCGTGGCAAGAAGCTGCACGACAAGCGAGAGACGGAAAAGCAGCGCGACTGGTCGCGCGAGAAGGGCCGCCTTCTCAAGCAACGCGGCTGAAAAATCTCCGGCGCTGGCCTGAAAAAAGCCAACAGTCGGCCTTCAGCTTCCGGACATGAAGAGCCGACATCGGGGGATAGTCTTGAAGAAGCGGATCGTCCTCTGGGTCCTGGCCAGCCTTGTCCTGGCGTGCGTCGTCGCAGCGGGCGGGTTCATCTACTTCCACACCTTCTCTCCCGATCGCGACCGGTTCCCCGTCAGGGGCATCGACGTCTCCCATCACCAAGGCCGGATCGACTGGCGGCGTGTCGCCGCCGACGACGTCGCCTTCGCCGTCATCAAGGCGACCGAAGGTGGCGATCATGTCGACGATGCTTTCGCCGCCAACCTGCGCGAGGCGCGCGCCGCCGGTCTGGCGGTCGGCGCCTACCACTTTTTCACTTTCTGCCGGCCGGGCGCCGACCAGGCGAAGAATTTCATCTCGGTGGTGCCGCGCGGCGAGCCGCTGCTGCCGCCGGTGGTCGACATCGAATTCGGCGGCAACTGCCCGCAGCGGCCGTCGCCCGAACAGTTGAGGGCCGAGCTACAGGCCTTTCTCGGCCCGGTCGAGGCCACCTTCGGCAAGCCGGCGATCGTCTATCTCACCGATGAGGCGGCGCAGGCCTATTCGGCGCATATCGCAGTTCGCCCGCGCTGGCTGCGCTCGTTGGCCATGCGGCCGGGCGAGGACGACTGGATCTACTGGCAGTACCACAACCGGGGTCGCGTCGACGGCATCGAAGGCGACGTCGACCTGAACGTGCTGCAGGGTGGGGCGGACAAACTGGCTGAGCTATTCGCCACGCGGGTTTCCGAATCTACTCCTCCAGAAACGCCGCGATCTCCTTGAACACATTGACGAACATTGATTCCGTCAGCACGCCCGTGTTGGTGTTGTAGCGCGAGCAATGGTAGCTGGAGAACAGCGCGATGCCGCCGGCCTCGTGCCGTCCGCCGTGCCGGAACGGATGGGCGGCGACGCGCCCGCCCAGCGCCCGCACCGTCGACTGATGCGCGATCGAGCCGAGCGCCAGGACAGCGCGCAGATTGGGAAAGCGTCCGATCGTCGGCACCAGAAAACTCCGGCAGGTGGCAATCTCGCCGCCGACCGGCTTGTTCTCCGGCGGCACGCAACGCACCGCATTCGTGATCGCCGTCTGCACCAGTTCTAGTCCGTCGTCGGGCCTTGCCTTGAACTCGCCGCGCGCCAGGCCGTGCGCGATCAGCGTGCCGTAGAGCAGGTCGCCGGCATAGTCGCCGGTGAAGGGCCGCCCCGTGCGGTTGGCGCCGCGCAGTCCGGGCGCCAGCCCAACGATGAGCAGCCGCACGGCGTCCTCACCCTCCGGCGGCAGGAAAGTAGGCACCGGCGCGTTGAACCAGGACGGCTCGCGCCGCCGCCAGTCTGCGATGAAATCATGCAGCCGCGGGCAGAGTGGGCAGTCGCGACCGGGTTCGGGGGAGGGCGCGGCCACCAAGGCCGCCGCCGTCAATAGTCGTCCTCGTCGACTTCGGCCGGTTCGGGCCTGCGCACCGGCCGTTCGGAGGGATCGCGGCCGACTTCGTTCTTCAGGCTCATCAGGTCCATGAAATGGTCGGCCTGGCGGCGCAGGTCGTCCGAGATCATCGGCGGCTGCGAGGCCATGGTCGAGACGATCGAAACCTTGCGGCCGCGGCGCTGCAGCGCCTCGACCAATGTGCGGAAATCGCCGTCGCCGGAGAAGATGACATAGTGGTCGACGACGTCGGCGAGCTCGAGCGCGTCGACGGTGAGCTCGATGTCCATATTGCCCTTGATCTTGCGGCGGCCGGTCGAGTCGGTGAATTCCTTGGCCGGCTTGGTCACCACCTTGAAGCCGTTATAGTCGAGCCAGTCGATCAGCGGCCGGATCGAGGAATATTCCTGATCCTCGACCAGCGCGGTGTAGTAGTAGGCGCGCAGCAGATAGCCGCGTTTCTGGAAGCTGGACAGAAGCTTGCGGTAGTCGATGTCGAAGCCGAGCGCCCGCGAGGTGGCATAGAGATTGGCACCGTCGATGAAAAGCGCGATTTTTTCCCGAGGGTCGAACATGGAAAATGTCCTTTTTTCAAAATAGGCGGTCGTCTAAAAGCGTCGGCGACTATGCCCGCGGCCCGTCAATGGACCACACGGCCTTTCTTATCCGAGATAGCGCCAGTTTTACGGCAATCCAAGCTGTGTCGGCCCCTCGCAAGCAATTGTGATCGGCGCCGGATCGCCGCGGGCCTTGCCCATGCCGAGCCGGATAATCCCCCGGGAGGCGGATCGGCATTGCCAAGAAGCTTGTATTTTGGCGGCGTTCAGGTTATGGACCGCGCCTGTTTTCCGTCAAATCCATCGCATGAAAGGGGCAATTCATGGCCCGCGTAACCGTTGAAGATTGCATCGACAAGGTCGACAACCGCTTCGAGCTGGTGCTCCTGGCCGGCCACCGCGCCCGTCAGATCAGCCAGGGCGCGCAGATCACCGTGCCGCGCGACAACGACAAGAACCCTGTGATCGCGCTGCGCGAGATCGCCGACGAGACGCTGTCGCCCGACGACCTCAAGGAAGACCTGATCCACTCGCTGCAGAAGCATGTCGAAGTCGACGAGCCGGAGGCCGATGGCGAGGCGATCGCCGACCAGACGGGCGCTGCCGTCGCTGCGACCGATACCGACGACGCCGAGGACAACATCGCCTTCGACCGCATGACCGAGGAAGACCTGCTGGCCGGCATCGAAGGCCTTGTGCCGCCTGAGAAGAGCGACGACTACTGAGAGAGTTTCCTGGACCTGCCCGGAACATTTTTCCGGCACTTCCGTCCAGGCAGTTTCGTGGCTATCTATGACATGCGCCGCATCCCATTGCGGCGCATGATTCATTTCAGCACCGCGAGATCCTGCCCATGATGCGTCAGTATGAGCTTGTCGAGCGCGTCCAGCGCTACAAGCCTGACGTCAACGAGGCGCTGCTCAACAAGGCCTATGTCTACGCCATGCAGAAGCATGGCCACCAGAAGCGCGCTTCCGGCGATCCCTATTTCTCGCATCCGCTCGAAGTCGCCGCCATCCTCACCGAAATGCACATGGACGAGGCGACGATCGCGGTCGCCCTGCTGCATGACACGATCGAGGACACCACCGCCACCAGGGCCGAGATCGACGAGTTGTTCGGCCCCGAAATGGGCAAGCTGGTCGAGGGCCTGACCAAGCTCAAGAAGCTCGATCTCGTCTCCAAGAAGGCCGAGCAGGCGGAGAACCTGCGCAAGCTCTTGCTGGCGATCTCCGAGGACGTGCGCGTGCTGCTGGTCAAGCTCGCCGACCGCTTGCACAACATGCGCACCCTCGACCATGTTCCGGAAGCCAAGCGCCTGCGCATCGCCGAGGAGACGATGGATATCTATGCGCCGCTCGCCGGCCGCATGGGCATGCAGGGTATGCGCGAGGAGCTGGAGGAGATCGCCTTCCGCTACATCAATCCGGAAGCCTACCGCGCCGTCACGGCCAGGCTTGCCGAGATATTCGAGCGCAACAAGGACGTGCTGACCGAGATCGAAAAGGCGCTGTCGGCCTTGTTCGAGAAACATGCCATCAAGGCCAGCGTGAAGAGCCGACAGAAGAAGCCTTGGTCGGTGTTCCGCAAGATGGAAGCCAAGGCGCTGTCCTTCGAGCAGCTCTCCGACATCTTCGGCTTCCGTGTCGTCGTCGATACGCTCGAGGATTGCTACAGGGCGCTCGGCGCCATCCACACGACATGGTCGATGGTGCCCGGTCGCTTCAAGGACTACATCTCGACGCCGAAGCAGAACGACTACCGCTCGATCCACACCACCATCGTCGGCCCGTCGCGCCAGCGCGTCGAGTTGCAGATCCGCACCCGCGAGATGAACAAGATCGCCGAATATGGCGTCGCCGCGCATTCGATCTACAAGGATACAGGCGGCAAGACGAACGGCGCCGGCCACGCCATCTCGAAGGAGACCAACGCCTATGCCTGGCTGCGGCGCACCATCGAGCAACTGGCCGAGGGCGACAATCCGGAAGATTTCCTCGAGAACACGAAGCTGGAACTGTTCCAGGACCAGGTGTTCTGCTTCACGCCGAAGGGCATGCTGATCGCGCTGCCGCGCGGCGCCACCCCCATCGACTTCGCCTATGCCGTCCACACCGATGTCGGCGACACCTGCGTCGGCGCCAAGGTCAACGGCCGCATCATGCCGCTGATGACGGAATTGAAGAACGGCGACGAGGTCGAGATCATCCGCTCCAAGGCGCAGGTGCCACCGGCCGCCTGGGAATCGGTCGTCGTCACCGGCAAGGCGCGCGCCGCCATCCGCCGCGCCACCAAGAACGCCATCCGCAAGCAATATTCCGGCCTCGGCGCCCGCATCCTCGAGCGCGCTTTCGAGCGTGCCGGCAGGACCTTCACCAAGGAGAGCCTGAAGCCGGTGCTGCACCGGTTGGCGCGCAAGGACATTGACGACGTGCTGGCCTCGGTCGGCCGCGGCGAACTGGCCTCGACGGACGTCATGAAGGCGGTGTTCCCCGATTACAAGGACGAGCGCGTCACCGTCGCCGCCCCCAAGCAGCGCGAGGAGGGCTGGTCGAAGATCCGCAACGCCGCCGGCATGCTGTTCCAGATGCCGGGCCGCGCCGCGCGCAAGGACAAGGACCAGCCGCGCGACGGGGCGGTTCCGATCCGCGGCGTGCGCGGCGACCTGCCGGTGCGCTTCGCACCGGAAGGGGCGGTGCCCGGAGACCGGATCGTCGGCATCATCCAGCCGGGCACCGGCATCACCATCTATCCGATCCAGTCGCCGGCGCTGCAGGCCTTCGACGATCAGCCCGAGCGCTGGATCGACGTGCGCTGGGACATCGACGAGCGCACAAAGGAGCGCTTCCCGGCACGCGTCTCGGTCACCGCCATCAACGCGCCGGGATCGCTGGCCGACATCGCCCAGGTCGTTGCCGCCAACGATGCCAACATCCACACGCTGTCGATGGTGCGCACAGCGCCCGACTTCACCGAAATGCTGATCGATCTCGAGGTCTGGGACCTCAAGCACCTGAACCGGCTGCTCTCGCAGCTCAAGGACAATTCGAGCGTCAGCGATGCAAGGCGCGTCAACGGCTGACATCATGGTTAGAAGAATAATGGGGGAATGAAATGAACACCGACGAAGTGCTGGGCATTTTCCGCGAGGCTGGCGCCGTCCTGGAGGGACATTTCATCCTGACGTCGGGCCTGCGCAGCCCGGTGTTCCTGCAGAAGGCGAGGGTCTTCATGCATGCCGACAAGACCGAGCGCCTGTGCAAGGCGCTGGCCGAGAAGATCCGCAAGGCCGTTCCCGGCCGCATCGACTATGTCGTCGGCCCGGCGATCGGCGGGCTGATTCCGGCCTATGAGACCTCGCGCCATCTCGCCGTCCCGGCGATCTGGGTCGAGCGGGAAGGGGGCGAGTTCAGGCTGCGCCGCTTCGAGATCGCCAGGGGCGCGCGCGTCGTCATCGTCGAGGACATCGTCACCACCGGCCTGTCGATCCGCGAGACCATCGACTGCCTGCGCGAGCTTGGCGCCGAGGTGGCGGCGGCCGCCTGCATCATCGACCGTTCGGCCGGCAAGACCGATGTCGGCGTGCCGCTGGTCGCGCTCGCCGAATACGAGGTTCCGGCCTATCCGGCCGACCGCTTGCCGCCGGAGCTGGCCGCCATCCCGGCCGTCAAGCCCGGCAGCCGCAACATCTGATGCGGCCATGCGTGAAAACAAGCGCTTGAGCGCGTTGCTTGAATCTCTTCGGCAGCGTCCGTCGGCCGCGGCGCAGCTATGATCGCCGGCATCGACCATTTCGTGCTGACGGTGCGCTCGGTGGGAGCGAGCTGCGCCTTCTACCAGCGCGTGCTCGGTCTCCAGCGCCTCGACGAACCGAACCGGCCGACCGCGCTGTTGTTCGGATCGCAGAAGATCAACCTGCACGAGGTCGGCCGCAGCTTCGAGCCGAAGGCCAAGGCGCCGACGGCCGGCGCCGGCGATTTCTGCCTCGTCGCGGCAAGTCCGCTTGCCGAGATCTGCGCCAGCCTGGCGGCCAGCAACGTCGCCATCGAGGTCGGGCCGGTCGAGCGAACCGGCGCGCGCGGGCCGATGATGTCAATCTATTTCCGCGATCCGGACGACAATCTGGTCGAAGTCAGCGAGTACCTCACCTAAGCCAGAATGGCCAGATTGTCTGGCGGATAGTGATGTGACGAAGCTCTATCTCGCCAAGGCTGAGGACAATTCCGCTTCGACAGGGCACTCGAGGCAAGCGGTATAGTTGCATAGCCGGCAAATTCTGTATGCATGGTCCTCGCTGCTGACGAGCCCGCGCAGCAGCTTGGCGGCAAGTCGGCCGAACTCCTGCAGCTCCTCCGAACTTAGAACTGTGAGCGCTGATGCGAGCCCCGCCTGACGAGCGGAAAGAATAGCACCACAGGTCGTCTCGCCCAGAGGCGTGAGTCTTAGCGCTACCGCGCGATGATCGTCAGGCGCCGAGGATCGAGCCGCCAATCCGTCCGCGACCAGTCGATCGACCAGTCGAACGGCGCCTGAATGCGACAATGAAAGAGCGCGCCGCAGCCTCTCGATCGAGAGACCAGGTACGTGGCCAACGAGGGTGATGGCCGCCGCCGCGGGGCCGGGCTCCGGCGCTCGTGCCTGAGCGTCCCGCTGCAGCGTGTCCGCAAAGGCCAGCGCCAGAGCACCAATCACATTCTCGATCCTGGAATCAGCCATCAGTGAAAAATATATGCTTGGAGCATATACATCAAGATCGAGTCATTGTATGCTTGGAGCATATAAATAGAAGGAGGCAGGCTATGTTCACCCCGGCAAACGCAACCGCGCCCTTCGTGGCGCGCATCAATCGAACTGGCGACCGCCTTGCTGCTGTTGGCCGTGCGGTAGCCCTATCGGGGGTGGTGCTTCCGCTGCTGTTGATCGGCATTTTGAAATTCACCTCGATCGAGATCGAGGCGCTTAAGCCATTTGTTGAGAAGACGCCGTGGCTGGCATGGCTTTATCCCGCATTCGGATTTGCCGGGGCTTCCTACTTCCTGGGCGTGATCGAACTGATCGCTGCGCTTCTGCTGGCTGCGTCTTTCCGCAGTGTCTGGGCTGGCCTCGTCGGAGGCGCGATCGGTTCAATCACCTTTGCGCTGACGGCCTCGACAATGCTCGCTCTGCCAATCTGGGAGGCGGGTTCGGAAGGGTTTCCCTTTCTCAATGGGCTGGGTGCCTTCCTAATCAAGGATGTCGCATTGCTGGGCGTGAGCCTGGTCATACTGGGTGGCAGCCTGCAACGACTTGCGTCGAGCCACGACCGGGAAATCGCACACGGCGATGAACGGCGAAACAAAGGGTGAGAATATGACCCTACTCGCCATTTGGCGCAGGACGGACGAACCAGGACATGATGCCATGCAGTTCAGTCCGACTAATCCCGGCAGGCTCCTTGAAGGGGCCGCGGTGCACCTCTAGCGGGTCCTGCACGTTTGGACTGTGCGGTGCAGTTGGTCAGAGATTGGAAGACCACATCCGGCACCCTCAGCGGATTCATCGGACCCCGGACTGCCAACCTCGCAATCATCCCCGGTGAGATCGGCAGGACCGTTGCTTCACTCCGGCGACGGCTGCTTTGCGAGGGCGGCAACGCCGGCCGAGCGCCAGGTTGCGGCCGACGTCGCAGCGCTGCATTAGCTGGCGGGGCGAACTGCCGCACGTCAGCGACTTGACTCCCGTCTCCACAAATCCGCCGTGTTTCTAATATGCTCGAGCGGCGAGACGCTGGCCGGACGTTGTCCTTCGGTCGGCGCGTCGCTATATCAAAGTCGCTGTTGCCTTCGGGCGGCCTCGAAGCGCAAGATATGGCAGTCGCCTGCCGGCTCGGGATCGCCGGAACAGCCTGTGTTGAGTACTAGGAACCGGAACAGAGTGCTTTTTCGACGCCGCGAGCCTGATGGCATTTTTGAGCGGGTGCGTACCTATCTTTGGCCGCGCCGCTCGTTCTCGCGCTCGGTGCAGTATTTCTCGAAGCGCATCCTGAGGCTGAAGGCCACCCCGCATGCCGTCGCCGCCGGCGTCGCGGCCGGCGTGTTTGCCTCGTTCTTCCCGCTCGGCTTCCACTTCGTGATCGCCGCCGTGCTGTGCTGGGTAATCGCCGGAAATCTGGTGGCGGCCGCGCTCGGCGCCGTGTTCTTCGGCAATCCGCTGACCTTTCCGCTGCTGTGGGGTGCATCCTGGGAAACCGGCAAGCTCATCCTGCACGAACGCCTGCCCAAGCACGGACCGCCTGAGCACCTTGGGGAAATGATGCACACGCTTTCGTTCGCGAAACTGTGGCACCCGGTGCTGGAGCCGATGCTGATCGGCGCGGTGCCGCTCGGCCTCGTCTTCGGCCTGTTCTTCTACGGCATCACCCGATGGGGCATGACCGCCTTTCGCGAGCGGCGCAGGAAGCGCATGGCCGAGAGGGCACACAAGGCCAGGCTCGGTGGTCATGGCGGGCGGGAAGTTCCCGCGGAATGATCATCGGCATCGGCAGCGACCTGATCGATATCAGACGCATCGAGAAGTCGCTGGAACGGCACGGCCAGCGCTTCATCCAGCGCATCTATACCGAGGTCGAGCAGGCCCGCTCGGAAGGCCGCGCGGCGCGCGTCGCGTCCTACGCCAAGCGCTTCGCCGCCAAGGAGGCCTGCGCCAAGGCGCTGGGCACGGGCATGGCGCATGGCGTCTTCTGGCGCGACATGGGCGTCGTCAACCTGCCCGGCGGCAAGCCGACCATGGCGCTGACCGGCGGCGCGGCGGCACAGCTCGGCAAGATCCTGCCGCGGGGGCATAGGGCGGCGATCCACCTCACCATCACCGACGATTTCCCGCTTGCTCAAGCCTTTGTGATCATCGAGGCGTTGCCCGCCGAAGAAGCGCCACATTGATTGCTTCTGACCTCCGGCTGACGTTGCCCAGCGCGCGCCGAGACTCTATACCAACCAACGCACAATCGAGGACGACATGAGCGTGGCTGAAAAATCCGAGAAGAAATCCGGCGGGCTTGGCGAAACCGTCAGCGTCATCATTCAGGCGCTGCTGCTCGCGCTGGTCATCCGCACCTTCCTGTTCCAGCCATTTTCGATCCCGTCCGGATCGATGCGCCCGACCTTGCTCGAAGGCGACTATCTCTTCGTCACCAAATGGTCCTATGGCTATTCGCGCTATTCGCTGCCGTTCGGTCCCGATATCTTCTCCGGCCGTATCTGGGGCTCCGAGCCGAAGCGTGGCGACGTGGTGGTGTTCAAGTTCCCGCCGGACCCGTCCATCGACTACATCAAGCGCGTCATCGGCCTGCCCGGCGACAAGATTCAGGTCAAGGACGGCCAGCTCTTCATCAACGGCGCCGGCGTGCCGCGCGAGAAGGTCGGCCAGATCGACAACCCTGATATCACCGAGGTCGATCGTCCGGTCGATGTCTATCGCGAGACGCTGCCCAACGGCATCACCTATGACACGCTCGACCTGACGCCGAACTCGATCGGCGACAACACGCGCGAGTTCGACGTGCCGCCCGGCCACTACTTCATGATGGGCGACAATCGCGACAACTCTTCCGACAGCCGCTTCACCGTCGGCTTCGTGCCGGAAGAGAACCTGGTCGGCCGCGCCAACATCATCTTCTTCTCGATCGCAGATGGCGCGAGCCCGCTCGAAGTCTGGAAGTGGCCGTCGCTGATGCGAGCCGCGCGCCTGTTCCATTTCGTCAGCTAGCTGATGGCGTCAACGAAGCGGCTCACCGCCGATGCGCTCGCCGAAGCGCTCATTGAGCGCACAGGCCATGCCTTTGGCGACCGCCAGCGGCTGCAGCGGGCGCTGACCCATGCCAGCGCCCGGTCGAGCCATGCCGGCGTCGACTATGAGCGCTTCGAATTCCTCGGCGACCGTGTGCTTGGCCTTGTCGTGGCCGACATGCTGCTTGCGGCATTCCCGAACGCGGCCGAGGGCGAGCTGTCGCTGCGGCTGAACGCCCTGGTCAATGCCGAGGCGCTGTCCGAAATCGCCGAGGAGATCGGCCTGCCGGAACTGATCCGCGCCGGCTCGGACGTGCGCGGCCTCGACGGGCGCAAGCGTGTCAACCTGCGCGCCGATGCGCTGGAATCGCTGATCGCCGTGCTCTATCTCGACGGCGGCCTGGATGCGGCCCGCGCGTTCATCCACCGCTATTGGCAGCCGCGCTCGCAGGCCATCGGCGCTGCCCGTCGCGACGCCAAGACCGAATTGCAGGAATGGGCGCATCAGGCGGCGGGCGCGACGCCCGCCTACCGGATCGACGGCAGGGAGGGGCCGGACCACGATCCGCTGTTCACCGTCAGCGTCAAGGTCGGCCAGTTCGCGCCGGCCATAGGCAGCGGTCGCTCCAAGCGCGAGGCCGAGCAGGCGGCGGCGGCGGCGCTGCTGCTGCGCGAGGGTGTCTGGATGAATGAAGGAAGCGCGGCATGAGCGAAGACGCGGCACAGGCGGGCGAGGCCCCCGCGACGCACTCCGGCTTCGTCGCGCTGATCGGCGCGCCCAATGCCGGCAAGTCGACGCTGGTCAACCAACTGGTCGGCGCCAAGGTGTCGATCGTCACCCACAAGGTGCAGACCACCCGCGCCATCGTGCGCGGCATCGCCACGCATGAGAACGCCCAGATCGTCTTCGTCGACACGCCCGGTATCTTCAAGCCGAAGCGGCGGCTGGACACGGCGATGGTGACCACCGCCTGGGGCGGCGCGAAGGACGCCGATATCGTCGTGCTTCTGATCGATGCCGAGCGCGGCATCCGCGGCGACGCCGATGCCATTCTCGACCGGCTGAAGGATGTCCGGCAGCCGATGCTTCTGGTCCTCAACAAGGTCGACCGGGTCAAGCCCGAGGTGCTCCTGGCGCTGGCGGCGACGGCGAACGAGCGCGTGCCGTTCAAGCGCACCTTCATGGTCTCGGCACTGACCGGCTCCGGCTGCAAGGACCTGCTCGACTATCTTGCGCAAACCTTGCCGGCCGGCCCCTGGTACTATCCGGAGGACCAGATCTCCGACCTGCCGATGCGCCAGCTCGCGGCCGAGATCACCCGCGAAAAGCTCTACCTGCGACTGCATCAGGAGCTCCCCTATTCCTCCCATATCGAGACCGAGAAATGGGAGGAGAAGAAGGACGGCTCGGTGCGTATCGAGCAGGTCATCTATGTCGAGCGCGACAGCCAGAAGAAGATCGTACTCGGCCACAAGGGCGAGACCATCCGCGCCATCGGCCAGGCGGCGCGCATGGAGATCGCGGGCATACTGGAGCAGAAGGTGCACCTCTTCCTGTTCGTCAAGGTGCGCGAGAACTGGGGCGACGACCCCGAGCGCTACCGCGAGATGGGGTTGGAGTTTCCGCACTAAGGCAAGCAAAGGCGCGGCGCCCGGAGACGGGCGCCGCGCCTGTTTGAGGAGCGGGTTCAGGCGGTGGCGACAGCCGGCTTTGTCCTTTCCCGGCGCGCAAAGCACTCCGTGCCGTAATAGGCGACGATCGCGACCGCGATGACCGCCCAGATCGCCACGCCGATCCACTGCTGCTGCACATAGTCGCCGTCGACGAACACCTTGCCGAGGAAGCGCACGCTGTTCTGGTGCGTGACATGCATCAGGAAGGCGAGAAGCACGCTGGCGGTGTTCTGGTAAAGCCATGTGAAGACGATGCCGGCCAGGACGACATTGATCGTGCCGTAGAGGCTGAGGTCGCCGACCAGGCCGAGCGGGAAGTGCCAGATGGCCCAGATCACGCCGAGGATCAGGCTGCCGGCAAGCGCGGAATGGCCGGCGAGCAGTCGTGGCGTGGCGAAGCCGCGCCAGCCGGGCTCCTCGCCGAGCGGGCCGCTGAAGATCGCATAGAGGCCGATGATCGGCAGCATTTCGTAGACGGCGGGAATGTTGTCCCAGGCGGGGGCTGCCGCTCCGAACAGCGGATTGATCAGGATCGAAGCGAACTGCGCCCCGAACGGCAGGCCGAACGCCACCAGATACCAGAATGGGCGAACCCGCCACTTCACCATCGAGGCGAGGATGGGCTTGACCGAAGCCCAGCCGCCGGCAAGCGCGGCGACGATGAAGCCGGCGACCATCGGGCCGAAGGTGAACCAGGGAATGCTCTCGCCGCCGGAGAGCCAGAAGGGGATGAACGCCAGCCAGGTCAGGCCGAGCGCCAGCGAAAAGAAGGCGGTCAGCTGGTGCCCCCGCACCAGGCTCAGGAAGGAAGGCATTTGTCTGGTCCTCTCGTCGGGCGGATTGGCAAATGAGAGGTCGGCTTGCCCGATGGGTCGACCACAGCAAAGGGACCGGCCGCGCCGGTCGACATGCCCGCATATGGCGCCAGCGCGGGACAAAAATCCCGATCGGTTTCTGAGAAATTTCCGATATTTGCGATTGGCGGCTGTCCCGGCACCCGGCCCGTTACAACCTTGATTTCGCCGCCCGATCGGTGAAATGCTCCCTCGCATGGAATGGCGCGACGAGGGAATCATTCTCGGCACCCGCAAGCATGGCGAAACCAGCGCCATCCTCGAGGTGATGACGCGCGCCCATGGCCGCCATCTCGGCCTCGTGCGCGGCGGCCGCTCGCGCAAGCAGCAGCCGGTCCTGCAGCCGGGCAATCGCGTCGATCTCCTGTGGCGGGCCCGCCTCGACGAGCATCTCGGCACCTTCCAGGCCGAGGCGATCGAGATGAACGCCGCCCGGCTGATCGACAGCGCCGTCGCCGTCTACGGCCTGCAGACCATGGCCGCGCATCTGCGCTTGCTGCCCGAGCGCGACGCCCATGGTGCGCTCTATGAGACGCTTGCCGTCATGATCGCCCATCTCGACGACGCCGACGCGGCGGGCGAGCTGGTGGCGCGCTTCGAATTGCTGATCCTCGACGAGCTCGGCTTCGGCCTCGACCTCAGCCAGTGCGCGGCGACCGGCTCCAGGCAGGACCTCGCCTATGTCTCGCCGAAATCCGGCCGCGCCGTCTCCCGCGCCGCCGGCGCCCCCTGGCACGACAAGATGCTGGCGCTGCCGGCCTTCCTGCAGCGTTCGGGCCCCAGTGCCGATCAGGCGGCGCTCGAGGACGCGTTCCGGCTGACCGGCTTCTTCTTCAGCCGCCATGTCTACGAGCCGCGCGGCCTCGAACCGCCCGACGCCCGCGCCGGTTTCCTCGCCGCGCTACGCCGGCATCATGCGGCCGGCAAGGCGATCGCCGGAGAGTAGCGCTTGCGGCTAGCCGGCGTTTTGCCGCTCCAGGAAATCGCCGAGAATGGGGCGCTGGCCTTTCAGGATTTTGAGCCCGGCCTCCGGCAAGGAAAACCAGCCGGCTTTGTCCACTTCGGGGAATTCTTTCACTGAACCCGACCTCGGTGGCCACTCCATGGTGAACGTGTTGCTTCTGACGGCGTCCGCATCGAGGTCAGATTCGACACTCCATGCCGTCACGATCTTGCCGCCCGGCTGCCGATAGCTGCCGACCGGCTCGAAATGTCCATCGATCGCGACGCCCAGTTCCTCCTCGGCCTCACGTCGCGCGGCTGCGAGTTCATCCTCGCTCTCGTCGACAAGTCCCTTCGGGATCGACCACGCCCCTTCATCCTTTCTTGCCCAGAATGGTCCGCCGGGATGGACAAGCAGAAATTCGAAAACCCCGCCGGTGCGCCTGTAGATCAGCAGGCCCGCGCTGCGTTGCGGCATTGGTCATCCTCATCAAATCCGGCCGACACTAGCATGACTACTTGCAGCACGTGCCACGCAACCTCGCTCAGCAGGACTATTCCTGGCCGCCTTGACACCTCGGCATTGGATAAAGGCTGCAAGCTGCTGGCATTCGGCTGCGAAACATGCTCGATCTTTGCTGTCGCCGATCCGGCGGCGCGTTTGCCTGGAGGAACCGGCCGTCTGGCCGCCGCAATTGTCAATGACAACCGGCCTGGTTTGGGGGAACCGCCATGTTTGAAAGCCTGATCGGCCTTGCCGCCATCATCGCCCTGTTCGTCATCATTTCGCGCCAGCAGAGCCGCATCGGCCTGATCGAGCGCGAACTTGGCGCGCTGCGCAGCCTCGTGCTTTCGGGCGCCGTGCTACCGGCCGCCAGGCCGGCCGAACAGCCGCAAGCCGACGGCAAGCCGGCCGAGGCGATCACGGCCGAGGTAGCGTCTCCTCCTGTAGCGGATGATGTTGGCGCCGAAGCGCCGGCGGCGCAGGCCGCCGCTGCTGCGGGCGAGGTCGTGTCCGGACCGTGGGCCAAGGACGAAGCGCCGCCGCCAGCGGCGGAGCCTGCGGCCGGCCCCGCCGAGGCCGCGCAACCGGCGAAGGCAGCGCGGCAGACCGACGTCGAGACCGCGCTCGGCACCCGCTGGGCGGTCTGGGTCGGCGGCATCGCGCTGGCGCTGGGCGGCCTGTTCCTGATCCGCTACACCATCGAAGCCGGCATTTTCGGCCCCGGCGTGCGCCTCACCATGGCCGGCATCCTTGGCCTGGTGCTGGTCGGCGGCGGCGAATTCATCCGCCGCACCGGCTTCAAGGTGCCGGTGCAGGGTGCCGCCGGCGCCTATATCCCGGCGATCCTGACGGCGGCCGGCGCCTTCATCCTGTTCGGCACCGTCTATGCCGCTTATGGCATTTACGGCTTCATCGGTCCGGCGCTGGCCTTCACGCTGCTCGGCGTCATTGGCGTGGCGACGATCGCGGCGAGCCTGGTCCATGGCCTGGCGCTAGCCGGCATCGGCCTGATCGGCGCCATGGCGACGCCGGCGCTCGTCTCCTCGCAGGCGCCCAATCCCTGGGCGCTGTTCGTCTATCTGGCGATCGTGCTTGCCGCCACCGCGGCGATTGCCCGCCTGCGCGACTGGAAGGCGCTGGTGGCGGCGGCCTTCGTCGGCACCGGCCTGTGGACCATCCTCTACATGGCCAACACGCCCGCCGCGAACCTGTCGGCCATCCTATTCATCGATGCCGCGACGTTGGCTGTGCTTGCCTTCGTCTGGCTGGGCGCCCGTGGCGCCGAAGCCGAATCCGCCGGCGGTTTCGACTGGCCGTCGATCGCGCCCGCCATCTTCGTCGGGCTTTCTGCGCTGGGGCTTTCGGTCGACCCGGCCTTCACCGTCGCCGGTGATGCGCTGGCGGGCGCCGCGCTGCTTGCCGCGATGCTGGCCGTGGCCCTCTATCGGCCGCGCGCGCTGCCGCTTCTCCATGCCGCCGGCCTGGTGACGGCGATGATCTATCTCGGCATCATCCCGCCGACCTCGATCGGTTCCGATATCGTCGGCGGCAGTCTCGGCGTCGACGGCCAGCCGGTGGTGGTGTCGGATCAGTTGACGCGCAACATCGGCGTCGGGCTCGGCCTGCTGTTCATCGCCGCCGGCTTCTGGGCCGCGCGCCAATGGGTGGCAACCGCCCGCATCCGGTCCGCGTCCTGGGCGGCCTGGGCCGTGATCGCGCCGCTGGTCGTGCTCACGGCGCTGTGGTTCACCTTCGGCAATCTCGACCGCGACTTCCTCTACGCTGCGGTCGCGGCTCTTCTGGTCGTGACTTTCGCCGCCGGCGGTGAATGGCTCGCGCGCGCCGAGGAGCCGCCGCTGAAGGGAGATGTCGCCGTCTCCTTCGCGCTCGGCGGCGCGGCGATCGCCGCCCTGTTGATGCTGCATATGGCCTTCGGCTCCGGCTGGACCACCGTGCTTGTCGGCGCCGCGGCCGTCGTACCGGCGCTGGCGACCCGCTGGCGGTCCTATCCGGTGCTCGGCTGGATTTCGGTTGGCGCCGTCGTCGCCACGCTTGGCCGCGTCGCCTACGACCCGACCATTGTCGGCGCCGCATCGCTTTCGACGACGCCTGTCTTCAACTGGCTGCTGCCGGGCTACGGCGTGCCGGCGCTAGCCTTCGGCTTCGCCGCCTGGCAGCTCGCCCGGACCACAAACGGCCGGCCGCGCCTGGCGATGGAAGCGGGGGCGGCGCTCTTCGCGCTGCTCACGCTCGCCATACTGGTGCGCCACGCCATGCATGGCGGTGTGCTGGACACCGGCACGGTTACGCTCGCCGAACAGGCGATCTACACGCTGATCGCGCTTGGCGCCGGCGCCATCCTTGTCGCCATCGACAGGCGCTCGCCGAGTTCGGTGATGCGCTACGGCTCGATGGCCGTCGGCGTGCTCTCCGTCGCCTTCGTCGCCGTCCGGCATTTCGTGGTGCTGAACCCGCTGTTCACTGACGAATCGACCGGGACGATCCCGGTGTTCAACCTCCTCTTCCTCGCCTATCTCCTGCCGGCGGTCGCCGCCGGCGCGCTGGCGCTCTACGTCCGCGACAAGCGCCCCCGCTGGTACGCGGCGATGCTGGCGCTGGTCGCTTCGCTGCTCGCCTTCGCCTATGCGACGCTGTCGGTCAGGCGGCTGTTCAAAGGCGAGTTCATCGGACTGTGGAGCGGGCTCGGCCAGGTCGAAACCTACACCTATTCGGCGCTGTGGCTGGCCATCGGCGTCGCGCTGCTGACCGCCGGAGTGTGGCTGAAGTCGCAGGTGCTGCGCGTCGCCTCGGCAGCGCTGATCGCGATCGCCGTGCTGAAGGTCTTCCTGTTCGACATGTCGGAGCTGGAAGGCGTGCTCAGGGCGCTGTCCTTCATCGGCCTCGGCGCCGTGCTGATCGGCATCGGCCTGTTCTACCAGCGGCTGCTGACAAGAGCAGCGAAGGAGAAGGCGGAACAAGCAGAAACAATCGGCTAGCCGGGAATAAACCGGCATCCGCCAGCGTTCATTCCATTGCTTGGGTAACCGGAGCGGTGGGCCGCTTCGCGCTGGCTGCTTGCGCCGCGCCCCAAAGGCGCGTTCAATCTGGATGGAAAACGACCTCGAAAACCAGCGGTCATGGACGAAAAGAAGGCAGCGATCCTTGGCGAAATACCGCGTTTGCGCCGCTACGCGCGCTCGCTGCTGCGCGACCGCGATTCGGCCGACGACCTCGTCCAGGACTGCCTCGAACGGGCCCTGGTCAGGCTCGATAACTGGCAGACGGGAGAAAGCCCCAGGAGGTGGCTGTTTACGATCATGCATCATCTGTTCATCGACCAGATGCGCAAGGTGAACCGGCGCGGCGAGGCGGCGATGCTGCCGCTCGAGTCCGGCGAGGCGCAGGCAGCTCCGGCCGATCAGGTCGAGAGCATCGCCTCGCGCGAGATCATCGATGCCTTGCAGGCGATCAGCCCCGATCGCCGCGCGGCGCTGGTCATGGTGGCGATCGAGGGCTTTTCCTATGCCGAGGCGGCCAACATCCTTGGCGTGCCGGCCGGCACGCTGATGTCGCGCATCGCGCGCGGGCGCGAGGAACTGCGCGGCCTGCTGGATGATACGGCGCGCCGCCGCTCGATAAGGATCGTCGAGAAATGACCCGGCGCGATTTCTCCGAACGCGACATCCACATGGCCCTCGACGGCGAGCTGCCCGGCGAGGAGCGCATGGCCTATGAGGCCTGGCTCGAGGCCAATCCCGAAATGAAGGCAAGGAGCGCCCGCTTCGTCGCCGATCGGGCTGCCCTTCGCGCCGCCTTTGCCGGCGTGCTCGAAGAACCGGTGCCGGCACGGCTGAAGCAGGCCGTGTTCGGCGAGGCTCCAGGAAGGACGACAGCCCGGCGCTCGCGCTGGTGGCTTTCGGCCGCGGCCGCCGCCGTGCTGGTGATCGGCGGGCTTGCCGGTTATGTCGCTGGCATCGATGGCATCGGCAGGGGAGGCGAAAGCGAGGATCTGCTCGCCGAGCAGGCGATCGCGGCCCATGTCATCTATGCCGCCGAGAAGCGCCATGCGGTCGAGGTGCCGGCGAGCGACAAGGATCATTTGCAGACCTGGTTGTCCAACCGCGTCGGCCTGAAGCTGGTCGCGCCCGATCTGGTGGCCGAGGGCTTCCAGCTGGTCGGTGGCCGGTTGTTGCCCGCCGGCCAGGGCAAGGCGGCGATGCTGCTCTATGAAGACGCCAATGGGGAGCGCATCTCGCTGTTCGTGACCGCCGAATCGGCCGGCAAATCCAAGGGCACCTATGCAGCGGAGGCCGACGGCCCCGAGGCTGTCTACTGGCTGGACAAGGGCTATGGCTGCGCCGTCGTCGGCTCGCTGCCGCGCGAGCGGCTGGCGGCGGTCGCCAAGAGCGCCTACGGTCAGCTTCTGGCCGGCCTCGCCAGTTGAAAACAGCGGGTTTTTCGACATTGGCGCTGCGCTGAAAACAGCGAGTCAGTGCAGAGCTCCTTCAGCATTGGACCACTATTCAACCTGTCACAATTCGGCCCTAATCGAGGAGCGATAGCGCTTGATGAATACTGGTGCTGGGGGCCGGTATCATCCATGCTTTAGACAAGGGTCATTCCCACAACCCAATCGAGGTTTCTGAAGCCCGCATGCCTGCCGAGATCCGCAAGGCCCGCGCGTCCGACGTCGATGACCTGGCCGCCATCGAGAAGGCTGTTTTTTCGAGCGATCGCATGTCGCGCCGCTCCTTTCGCCAGCTGATCGAGCGCGAGACCGCCGAGATGCTGGTTGCAGAAAGCGATGGCCGCGTTGCCGGCTATGCCGTGGTGCTGTTTCGCAAGGGCAGCGGCGTCGCCCGGCTCTATTCAATCGCCGTCGGTCCTTTCTTTGGCCAGCTCGGCATAGGCCGCCAGCTGCTGTCGGCGGCGGAGGAGGCGGCCTTCGAGCACGACCGGATGATGCTGCGCCTCGAAGTGCGCGAGGACAATCATCGCGCCATCCGCGTCTATGAGCAGGCCGGCTATCGCAAGATCGGTCGCGAGCCGGACTACTACGAGGACGGCGCCACCGCGCTGCGCTACGAGAAGACCTTGCGCGGCGACGTGCCGATCGCCACCACCGTTCCCTTCTACCCGCAGACCTGCGAGTTCACCTGCGGCCCGTGCTGCCTGATGATGGCGATGGCCAATTTCGACCACGGCTTCGTGCCCGACCCGGTGATGGAAATCCGCCTCTGGCGCGAGGCCACCACCGTCTTCATGATGTCGGGGCCGGGCGGCTGCGAGCCGTTCGGGCTGGCGGTCGCCGGCTATGAAAGCGGGCTCGCGGCGGAGATCTTCGTTTCCTTCCATGGCGCGCTGTTCCTGCAGTCGGTGCGCAGCGAGGACAAGCGCCGGGTGATGGAGCTTGCCCAGGTCGACTTCCGCCGCCGCGCGGAACTTTACGGCATTCCGGTGAATTACCGTCCATTCGCCCTCGACGATGTTCGCAACGCCATCGCCGGGGGCAAGCTGGTGCTGGTGCTGATCAGCGGCTTCCTGATGTTCGGCAAGAAGGTTCCGCATTGGGTGCTGGCCATTGGCGACGACGGCGACCATATCCTGATCCACGATCCATGGGTCGAGGACGAGCGGCAGGAGACGATCCTTGATGCGGCCAACATTCCCGTGCCTTACGGCATCTTCATGAACATGGCGCAGTTCGGTCGCGACGGGCTGCGTGCAGCCATCATTCTGGGGAAGCGCTGACAACAATGACCTGGGTCATCCTTACAGGCAGGCAGAACGATCTCGACCAGGTGGCGACGCCGCACAAGGTCATCACCAACCGCGATTATCTCGCCCATCCGGCGCTGTTTCGCGGCCAGCGGCCGAAGGTCATCAACCTGTCGAACAATTACGGCTATCAGAGCCGCGGCTATTACGCCTCGCTGCTTGCCGGCTCGCGCGGCCACAAGGTGATCCCGACCGTCGAGACGATGATCGACCTGTCGGAGCGCAAGCTCTATGAGCATGCGCTGCCCGAACTGGAGCTCGCGCTCAACAAATGCCGCAAGGATCTCGGCGGCAACTTCCCGGCCAAGGTTGCCATCTTCTTCGGCATCGGTCCGTCCAAGGTATGGGACCGTTTCGCCAAGCTCCTGTTCGACTGGTTCCGCGCGCCGGCGCTGGAGGTCCACATCAAGGACAGCGCCGAATGGGCCTCGATCCGTAAGATCGGCTTCCTGCCGCTCGCCCGCATGACCGAGGAGGAGGAGGGGGTCTTCCTGCAGTGCCTGGAGACCTACACCAACCGCGAATGGCGCGACACCAAGGGCCGCACGCCGGCGCGCTACACTTTCGCGACCCTGGTCGATCCGCATGAGGAATTGCCGCCGTCGGAGATTTCCTCGCTGCGCTACTGGGCGAGGATCGCCGAGAAGATGGGCGTTGAAATCGAGCCGATCACCAGGAAGGACCTGGCCAAGCTCGCCAATTACGACGCGCTGTTCATCCGCGAGACAACCTCGATCTCCAACCACACCTACCGCTTCGCCCGCCGCGCCCAGCAGGAAGGCATGCCCGTCATCGACGACCCGCTGTCGATGATCCGCTGCACCAACAAGGTCTATCTCAACGAGCTGATGACCTACAACAAGGTGCCGGTGCCGCCGACGGTGATGATCGCCGGCACGTCCGATCTCGAGGTGGCGGCGCAGACGCTGGGCTTCCCGCTGGTGCTGAAGATCCCGGATTCCTCGTTCTCGCGCGGCGTCAAGAAATGCGGGACCCTGGAGGAACTGACCCGGCTCGCGACCGAGTGGCTGGAGGATTCCGACCTTCTGATCGCGCAGAAATTCATCCCGACCGAATATGACTGGCGCGTCGGCGTGCTCGGCGGCCAGCCGCTGTTTGCCGTGCATTACCTGATGGCCAAGAAGCACTGGCAGATCGTCAACCACAAGGCCAATGGCAAGCCCGACCAGGGCGGCATCAAGACCTTCACGCTGAGAGAGACGCCGCATCATGTCGTCGAGACGGCGGTCAAGGCGGCGCGCTGCATCGGCGACGGCCTCTATGGCGTCGACCTCAAGGAGACCAAGGACGGCGTCTTCGTCATCGAGGTCAACGACAATCCCAATCTCGACCACGGCTGGGAGGATTCGGGCGAGAAGGACGAGGTCTGGGTACGGCTGACGCAATGGTTCCTGGACCGGCTGGAGCGGCCGGGGCGGTAGCGGCCGGGGAGGGAATTGAGGAACTGGGGAACTGGAGAACTGGGGAATTGAAGAACTGGAGAACTGGGGAATTGAAGAACTGAGGAAGTGAGGAACCGAGGAAGTCAGGACTGATGGCTGCGCTAGCCACTCAATTCTCCAATTCTCCAGTTCTCCAGTTCTCCAGTTCCCCAGTTCCAAGCCGTTCAAACTGGGGGAAAAGCATGCTGTTTTTCGTCATCGAGGATTTCCGTGGCTGCGACCGCAAGGAGATCTACCGTCGCTTCCGCGACCAGGGTCGGCTGAAGCCGGAGGAGCTTGTCGTCCACCACAGCTGGATCGCGGCGGATATGAGCCGCTGCTTCCTTTTGGTGGAGGCGGATGACGTGACGCTGCTGCAGCGCTGGGCCATCGAATGGAATGATCTGGTGGAGTTCGAGATCATTCCCGTGGCGACGAGCAAGGACATGACCGCGGCCTTGGCCAGCCATCTCTGAGCCGCGCCCTGCGGTCACGAGCTGTCGTGTGAACGCAGCGCCGGCGATTCGACCGAGCGCAGGCACTCCTCGATCAGCCAATCGCGGAATGCCGCCACAACGTCGCGCCGGGCGCTGCGCTCCGGGATCGTCAGGCAATAGGGCTGGCGCAGCTCCGCCGTGCGGAGGACCGGCCGAACCAGCCGGCCGTCTTCGAGCGCCTGGGCGCAGTAGATTCCCTGGGCGAGCGCCACGCCTAGCCCTGAAATGGCGAGGTCGAGCGCTGCCCGTGACGAGTTTGCCGACAGGCCGCGCCGCGCCGATCGGCCCGGATCGATCCCCGCCGCCTCGAACCAGTTGCGCCATGAAGGGAACGACGCGCCGGTCGGTCCCCAGTCCGTATGGATCAGCGGCAGGCCGACGAGGTCGTCACGCTTGATCGCGCCGCTCAGCGCCGGCGCGCAGACGGGATAGACGGCGTCCCTGACGATGTCCTCGGTCGGGTGCTCGCGGTAGTGCGGGCCGTAGGAAAGCCTGATGTCGATCAATTCGCGGTCGAACGGCACCGGGTCGTCGTCGCCCCTGAGCGAGATGTCGACGGCGCCGTGGCTGGCGACAAAGCCAGAGAGACGTTGAGAAAGCCAGCCCATCGCCATGGACGGCGGCACTGACACGACGAGCCGGGGGCGGAATGCGCCGCCGCTGACCTCGCGCGAGACGCTGCCGATCTCCTGGAAGGCCATGGTCAACCTGGGCAGCATCTCCACGCCGGCCTCGGTCAACACGACGCGCCGGTTGACGCGATGGAACAGCTTGCGGCCCATCTGCTCCTCGACGGTGCGAATGAGCTGGCTGACCGCGGCCGCCGAGATCGACAGTTCTTCCGCAGCCGCGACAAAGCTCCCGGCGCGCGCCGCTGCCTCGAAGGCTTGCAGTCCTTTCAGTGAGGGTAGCGTGGCCACGGGCAATCCAAAGATAAGTTGAACTTATCTAGATTGCAGAAATCCTCATTTTTAGAAAGGTTTCTTTGTGGCTAATGTGCGTGGACAAACTCAAGCAGCCGGAACGAACCATGGACCATCGCGACGTCATCGCCTCGCTTACGAATGAGGAGCGCGGTCGCCTGACCGGCAAGTCTGATGGGCCGGGCCTCATGCAGTTGGCTTTCCATTTCGGAGCGATCCTCCTGCTCGGAGGCCTGATCGCAGCCAGGGTGCCGCTCTGGCCGCTGCTGATGCTGCCGCAAGGCATATTGATCGTGTTCCTGTTCACGCTGCTGCATGAGACAGTGCATCGCACAGCTTTCGAGACGCAGTGGCTCAACGATGCCGTCGCGCGCCTGTGCAGCCTGGCCATCGCGCTCCCCGCGGACTGGTTCCGCTATTTCCACTTCGCCCATCACCGCTTCACCCAGGATCCGGACAACGATCCGGAACTCGCCTTTCCGAAGCCTGAAACCCTGCGGCAATATATCGTCCATGTCTCGGGGCTGCCGGTATGGTGGGGGCATTTCAAGACGCTCTACACCAATGCGATCGGCGGCTGCCGGGGCAGCTATGTGCCGCCGAAGGGCCTGCCCAAGGTGCGCGTCGAGGCGCGGGCGATGGTCGCCTTCTACGTCGTCGTGCTGATGCTCGCGCTATGGTTCAGGGCAACGGCGCTGCTCTATGTCTGGATCGTGCCGGCGCTGCTCGGCCAGCCGTTCCTGCGGCTCTATCTGCTTGCCGAGCACGGCCGCTGCCCCCTCGTTGCCAACATGCTCGAGAACACAAGGACGACGCTCACCAACTGGCTCGTCCGTAAGCTTGCCTGGAATATGCCCTTTCACGCCGAGCACCACGCCTATCCCGGCGTGCCGTTCCATCAATTGCCGGAGTTCCACCGGCTGGTCGCGCGCCATCTCAAGGTGGTCGAGCCCGGCTATGTCAGCTTCCACGAGAAATACATCGAGGCGTTGCGCTGAGTGCTATTGCTTATCCGGACTGGCGCAACGCCATGCCTGATCGCAGCAGCCGGTTGATCTGCGCCGCCTTCGCCGGCACGCCGATCAGATAGCCCTGCGCCTCGACGCAGCCGGCCTTGCGCAGCATGTCGAGCTGCGCTTCGGTCTCGACGCCCTCGGCGGTGACGGTGATGCCGAGCTGGGCGCCGAGCCCGATCACGGTGCGCACGATCGCCGCCGAGTCGCGGTTATCGATGTCGCGGATGAAGGAGCGGTCGATCTTGATCTTGTCGACGGGGAAGCGCCGGAGATAGCCGAGCGAGGAATAGCCGGTGCCGAAATCGTCGAGTGCGATGCGGATACCGAGATCGCGCAACTGGCTGAGCGTCTTCAGCACCGTGTCGCTCTCGTCCATCAGCACCGTTTCGGTGATTTCGAGTTCCAGCCGGTGGGCCGGAACGCCGGAAAAGGCCAGTGCCGAGATGACGCTGCGAGCGAAGCTGCCGCTCTTGATCTGCACGGCCGAGACATTGACCGCGATGCGCATCGCATGCGGCCAGCCCGCCGCCGCCGTGCAGGCCTTCCTGAGCGCCCAGTCGCCCAATTGCACGATCAGCCCGGTTTCCTCGGCCGCCGGAATGAAGTTGTCGGGCGACACGAGGCCGCGCGTGGGCGAATGCCAGCGCATCAAGGCTTCCGCGCCGACGATGTCGCCAGCCGCGATGTTCATGATCGGCTGGAATTCCAGCTCGAATTCGTTCCGCGGCAGCGCGGCTTCGAGATCGGTTTCAAGCGCCTGGCGCGCCCGCACCATGGCGTCCATGCCGGGCTCGAAGAAACGATAGACGTTGCGGCCCTCGCTCTTGCCCCGGTAAAGCGCCATGTCGGCGTTCTTCAGCAGCGTGTCGGCATCCTTGCCGTCATCGGGATAGAGCGCGATGCCGCAGCTGATGCCGACATGCATCTCGCGGCTCTTGTCGCGATAGGGCTTGCCGATCACCTCGACGATGCGCCGCGCCAGTCTTTCGGCGTCGGCCACGCCGTTGACGCCGAACTGGATGATGGCGAATTCGTCGCCGCCGAAACGGGCGACGACATCCGTCTCGTTGCGCAGGCAGCGCTGCAGCCGCTCGGCCACGCATTTCAGCAGCCAGTCGCCTGCCGGGTGCCCGAACGTGTCATTGACGGCCTTGAAGCGGTCGAGGTCGAGCGAGAAGATCGCCAGCGGCGCGACTGACGCTTCGCCCAGGGCCTGGTCGAGCCGCTCGCGGAACATCGAGCGGTTGGGCAGGCTGGTCAGCGTGTCGTGATGCGCCAGATGGGTCATGCGCTCTTCGACGAGCTGGCGCTCGGTGATGTCGTCGAAAGTCGCCACCCATCCGCCGCTCATCGGCCGTCTTGTCACCAGAAGCGTCCTGCCATCGGCAAGGTGGCGGTATGTCGAGTGAATCTTCGCCGCCTTGCGGCAGGCTTCGGTCTTGGCGACTTCGCTGTCGACGTCGATCTTCGTGTAGATGCCGAGTTCCACCAGCCGTTCGAGCGCGTCGCGATGCGTCGTTCCCAGCGGGAAGTCGGCCGCGGTGACATTGTAGAGTTCCAGGAAACGCTCGTTGCGAACGATCATCTTGCCGTCGGCGTCATACATCAACAGGCCTTGCGACATGTTGGCCAGCGCGGCGTCGAAGCGGCGATGCTGCTCCTTAAGCTCGAGCTCGGCGCGCCGCTGCACGGTGATGTCCTCGTAGATCGACACCCAGCCGCCCAAAGCCAGCGGCCGGTGCGAGATGTCGATGATGCGGCCATCCGCCAGCGTTTCCTCATAGGTCGAGGGCTTCGCCCCGTCGATATAGGGCTTGCGGATGGCGTAGAGATCCGCCGCGCTGTGCGAGGCTACGCCGATGTCGACGCTGTGCTGGAGGATGTCGAAGAAGCGGATGCCGGGCCGCACGATCGCGGGATCCAGGCAGAAGATGTCGAGGTAGTGGCGGTTGCAGATGATCATGCGCTCGTCGGCGTCGAACATGCACAGCCCATGCGACATGTTTTCGACGGCGGCCGAGAAGCGCTCATTCTGCTCGCGCAATTCGTCTTCGATGCGCTTTGTCGGGCCGATGTTTGCCGCTCTGCGCCTGCGCGCGGGCGAACCAGCCTTGACCTGAGCGACGGGCATACTCGCGCCTGCGGACCGTGAACTGAGCGAGTACTGTGGTAGTCTCCGGTTAATTTAGCGTTTGTTCAGCTAGCCGAATGCGGCGTAACCGTTGCCTGACGCTTTGCTTCGATCGCCGCGAAGCGCTTGTCCAGGGAAGCTGTTTCAGCCCATTATGGGCTGATCGTTGCAACGGTCCTGTCCCTTGGCGCCCTCGCCGGGTGGCGCGCAATCCGGTACACCGCCGCTGGCGGAACGTTCAGCATCGTGCGTCCAATGTGCGTTGCGCTGAGGCCCAGTCCCTCAAGGATCGGCTGCGCGACCGGGCATCGCGGACCATAGGTGAACTGGTAGAACGCCCCGCCGGGCTTCAGGTGAGCAAACGCCCCGTCGAGGATTGCTATCACCTTGTGGTCGGGCATGCTCAGCAGCGGCAAGCCACTGATGACCGCCCCGACGGATGCGTCATTGCGGAATTCGATATCCCCAGGCGGGCGGCGTCCATACGAAGCACGCGCGCCCGCGGAAAACGGGTTTCCAAATGCCGCGCGAAGTTCGCGCCGTATTCGACCAGGGTTAGGTCTTCCGGCCGCACGCCTCGCTCAAGCAGTTTTGCCGTGAAGACGCCGGTGCCAGGCCCAAGCTCGATGACAGGTCCGGTGCTGGATGTGATGTCCTGCGTCATGATCCTGGCCAGCGCGCTGCCGGACGGCGCGACTGCCGCAACCCGGAGCGGCGCGGCAAGCCAGGACCGAAAAAACATCCAGAAATCGTTCTGCATCCACGTCCTCGGAAGAAAGCCAGTGAGAATTCGACGAGGATCTGGATAGCAGCTGCTTGTGCACGGCACAGTGACGGAAGGCGCCGATGCACTTGCGGGGAACGCCAACGGCAAGAGCGCACCCAACGTGGCGGGGTGCTGACGGGGGCGGCGCATCCGGGCGACACCTTCGGTCTTCTCGACCGGTTGCGGCTGGAAAACTCCAGTCAGTGCATGAGGCTGTCGGAAGCCGCCCGTTTCAGGCCGTCAAAGTTGAGTTCCCGCCAGCGGTTGGGGGTCGTGCCCTCCCATTCCCGGAAAGCGCGATAGAACGAACTCGCATCCTGGTAGCCGAGCAGGCAGGCGACCTCGTCAATGTCGGCCGTTGGATCCGATAGCAATTGCCTGCCGAGTTCCTGTCGCGCGTCGACCAGAAGCTCGCGGAAGCTCGTTCCCTGCTCGGTGATACGCCGCTGCAGCGTGCGTTCGCTCATGCCAAGCTCGCGCGCAATGTCGGAAAGCTCCGGCCTTCCGCTCGCCAGGCTTCTCTTGAGAACGCTCTTCACCTGCTCACAGATCGAGCTTTGCGCGCTGAGTTCGCCGAGCGCGGCAGAAAGCGCGGGCGTGAGGATCTCTAGAAGCTCGGGGTTGTGGCCTGGAAAAGGGCGATCGAGGTCGGTGGACCGCAAAACCAGCAGGTCACGCGGGGCGCCGTAACGCACCGGACACCCGAAATAGGTCCGGTGCGCATCGCTTTTCGGATCGGGACGCCTGAATTCGACACGGCTGGGGGTAAGATGCTGTCCCGTTCCCCGCCGGCCGAGTTCGACGACAAAGGCAAAGGCGACATCCGTGGCAACGGCAGGTGTCGGCTCCTTGGCGTAGAGCCATTCGGAGCTTATCGTGCATTCGCCTTTCTCGTCGGCAACATGCAACTGCTCGGGCGAACAGAGGCGCTTGAAGCGCGCGATCCGGGCGATTCCGTCGCGGTAGTTGCGCGCGTGGAAGGCGGCAAGCGTGGATGGCGGATGGATCGCCGTATCGGCGGCTTCGACCAGCCTGATGCCGAGGGCGGGTTCGGGACAGAGGTCTTCGAGAGCCCTCCACAGCTCGAAGTATTGAGCGGTCGTGACAAAGGCGTGTTCGTTGAGGTGAAGGGTGGCGGGAAGCCGGGCCTGCCGCAACAAGGCGGAAGCTGGCAGGCCGAGACGTTCCACTGCGTGCCAGAATGCGCGTGGAGCCTTGCATTTGTCGGCCGGTATTCCGCTCACGCTCTTTCCCTCACCGCATCTGGCTTAGGATGAGGCGGTCGAACATGCGATCGCCCAACCACTTCCTGACACTGATCATCATTCTCGCATACTTGCCGGCGGCGTATCGGGTCCGCGGTCTGGTCGACCTGACGGCCGTCGAGACCACATCGGCGATGACGCTTGGGTCGCTGCCGCGGCCATGGCCGTAGCTCGCTTTCGTCGTCTTCGCCACCATTTGGGCCACCTTCGCATAGGCGCTGGTACCGGATCGCTTCAGAAGTCCGTCCGCTACGACATCGCCAAATCCGGTTTCGATCAGGCCGGGCTCGACAACCACAACCTTGATGCCGAAGGGTGCGAGTTCGAGCCGAAGGCTATCCGACCAGCCCTCCAGCGCATGCTTGGTCGCATGATACCAGGCGCCGAGCAGAGTATAGATCTTGCCGCCCATCGAAGTGATGTTGACGATCGTGCCGGCCTTCTTCCTGCGCATGGCCGGCAGCAGGAGTTGCGTCAGGCGGGCCGGGCCAAACACGTTGACCTCGAACTGATAGCGCGCTTCGTCGATGCCGATATCCTCGACCGGCCCGTAGAGACCGAACCCCGCATTGTTCACGAGCACGTCGACACCGTCGACCTCGGCGAGGATGCTGGCGACAGCCGCGTCGATCTCCGCGCCTTTCGAAATGTCCATGCGCAACGGGCGTGCCCCGAGCGCCGCGAGGTCCTCCATCCTGTCGATCTGGCGCGCGGCCACATAGACCTGAAAGCCGTCCTGAATCAGGCGCTTGGCGATTTCCTTGCCCATGCCGGAGGATGCGCCGGTCACGAGCGCTGTCCTTTTCTGTCTGTCAAACATGATTGCCTCTCATCTTGCTTGAGCCCAATCTAGGGTCGAGCAGAGGTGCCATTCACTGACAGAGCGCGCCATCACAGTAGCAGATTACGCCAAACTTGCCGCGCCTCTCGCGCGGCAGCATTCTTTCACGTCGTGGAATTCGCAGCGACGAAAGACGGACGCTTCGCCTCGAGCGCCGCGAAGCGCTTCAGGAAGGCTGCCTGCGCCCAGGTCACCGAGCGCGGGGTGAAGTCGAAGCGCTCGGCGGAAAAACCGCGCGGACGGCCGAAATATTCGGTCGCTTCGGCTGCGGAGAAGCCTGCAAGCAGCGTCGCCTCGTAGTAGGCGGCGATCTGGTCGGCGCGCTTGATCTCCTTGCGCAAGGCGGCACCGAGGTCCGCCGGCAGTGAGAAGCGCTGGTGGATGGCGCGCTGCAGGCGCAATTCGCAATCCTTGTAGGAGCCGCCCATCACCGACTTGAACGGCGAAATCATGTCGCCGATGACATATTCCGGCGCGTCGTGCAGCAGCGCCGCCAGCCGCGCGTCGGCCGAGGCCGCCGGCACCAGTTCGCAAAACAGCGCCTCCACCAGCAGCGAATGCTGCGCGACCGAAAAGGCGTGCTCGCCGCTGGTCTGGCCGTTCCAGCGGGCGACACGCGCAAGGCCATGCGCGATGTCGGCGATCTCGATGTCGAGCGGCGAGGGGTCGAGCAGGTCGAGCCGCCGGCCTGACAGCATGCGCTGCCAGGCGCGCGGCGGTGCGCCGGCGCGGTCGGCCGCCATCAGGCCTCCTCCGCGCCGGCGGCTTCCTGTGGAAAGCCGAATCTCGCCCAGGTCGGGATGGTGAGCGCGACGGAAACATCGCCGGCCGTGATCGGCTGGCCGGCTTCGAGCGCAGCCTTGACGCGGTCGATGCGGGCAATGGCAAGGCCTGCCGCGCCGGCGGTCGAGCCGAGCGTGCCGACCGGTCGTCCGGCGACCATCAGTTCGGTGCCCGGGCCGGGCAGGGCGCTCTCGGCGCCAACGATCAGCACGCGGCGCCTGGCGGTGCCGCGATGCTGCATGCGCGAGACCACTTCCTGGCCGACATAGCAGCCTTTCCTGAAGCCGACGCCGCCGGTCTCGTCGAGCAGCACGTCATGCGGGAAGGCATCGCCGAGCGGGTAGTCGGTCCCGCTTTCGGCAATGCCATGGGCGATGCGCAGCGCCTGCCACGCCGCGACGTCGCCACTCTGCGTCGCGGCGCCATAGCTGCGCTTGACCGTGACGTCGCGGAAGCGGGTGTCGGCGAGCGTCGTTGAATCGGAATCTGAGGCGGTTGTATCACCGCCCCACGCGACGGTGACAAGCGCCTGATCCTGCTTGGCAATCTCGGCCTTGGCTCTCAGCCGATACAGCATCAGCCGGCGCACGAAATCGTCAGCTACGTTAGTCCGGCATTCCAGGCAAAAGCCATTCTCGCCGGCGCGCGAGATCAGGAAGTCGAACAGGATCTTGCCTTGCGGGGTCAACAGCGCGCCGGGCTTTGCTTCGCCGGGGCTGAGCGCGTCGAGGTCGGTGGTGAGGATGTTCTGCAGGAAATGCTCGGCTTCCGGGCCTGACACGGAAATGAGGGCGCGGTCTTTCAGCAGGGCAAAGGGCATGGATTGAAAAAGAACCTGATCTTGCAAAACGGTCAGCCTTTACGTAAGCCCCTGACACTCCCCCCGCAAGAGACCGAAACGCCCATGGCCACGACCTACGACCTCATCCTGACAGGCGGCACGGTGGTCAACCATGACGGCGAGGGTTTTCGCGACGTCGGCGTGAAAGCCGGGCGCATCGCCGCGATAGGCGATCTCGGCCAGGCGTCAGCCGGCGAGACGATCGACTGCAAGGGCCTGCATATCCTGCCCGGCGTCGTCGACAGCCAGGTGCATTTCCGCGAGCCGGGATTGGAGCACAAGGAGGATCTGGAGACCGGTTCGCGCGCCGCCGTGCTGGGCGGCGTCACCGCCGTCTTCGAAATGCCCAACACCAACCCGCTGACCACCAGCGAAGCTGCCCTTGCCGACAAGGTGCGGCGCGCCACGGGCCGCATGCATTGCGATTTCGCTTTCTGGGTCGGCGGCACCCGCGACAATGCCGGCGATGTCGCCGAACTCGAACGGCTGCCGGCTGCTGCCGGGATAAAAGTCTTTATGGGCTCGTCCACCGGCGATCTGCTGGTCGAGGACGACGAGGGCGTCGCCTCCATCTTGAGAAACACACGTCGCCGCGCCGCCTTCCATTCCGAGGACGAGTTCCGGCTGCGCGAGCGGCTGGGCGAAAGGATCGAGGGTGACCCTTCCTCGCATCCTGTCTGGCGCGACGAGATCGCCGCATTGCGCTGCACCGAACGGCTGGTGCGCATTGCCAGGCAGACGCGCGCGCGCATCCACGTCCTGCATATCTCGACCGCGGAAGAAATCGTCTTCCTCGAACAGCACAAGGATGTCGCGACCTGCGAGGCGACGCCGCACCATCTGACGCTCGCCGCCGACGACTACGCACGGCTGGGCACGCTGATCCAGATGAACCCGCCGGTGCGCGCCGCGCGCCACCGCGACGGCGTCTGGCACGGCATCTCGCAAGGCATCGTCGACGTGCTGGGCTCGGACCACGCGCCGCACACGCTGGCCGAGAAGGCAAAGCCCTATCCGGCCTCGCCATCCGGCATGACCGGCGTGCAGACGCTGGTGCCGATCATGCTCGACCACGTCAATGCCGGAAGGTTGACGCTGCAGCGCTTCGTCGACCTCGCCAGCCACGGTCCGCAGCGCATTTTCGGGATGGCGCGCAAGGGCCGCATCGCTGCCGGCTACGACGCCGACTTCACGGTCGTCGACCTGAAGCGCCGCCAGACCATCACCAACGCGCAGGCCGGCTCGAAGGCCGGCTGGACGCCCTATAACGGCAAACAGGTCACCGGCTGGCCGGTCGGCACCATCGTGCGCGGTAGACGCGTTATGTGGGAAGGCGAGATCGTTACGCCTGGACAGGGCAGGGCGGTGGAGTTCTCCGAGGCGCTGCCGGCATAGGCCCAATAACGACCCGCTCTTCCGCGTCGCCATCGACCGATCGCGGTCCGGCCTGTTACCCGGGACCAAGCCTTACCGCAGCATCATCGCAATAGGGCTTCTTGGTTTCACGGAACCGCGCTCATCTCTTTGTTTGGACGCAATTCGGGCGAAAAGCCGTTTCACAATTTCCCTTGGAATTGCTCTAGAAAATCGAGAAAGACAGACTCGAGTTCTCGAAAATGGGGGAAATTATGATCAGACACATGCCTGCCATTCTGGCAATTCTGGGAATGACAGTAATTTCAGCAAATGCGCTAGATACATTGAAGCAGGGGGTTTCCGAATTAGGTGGGTCTGAATTTAATTACTCGATAGTGGATCTAGGTGCGAGCAACAGGCGCATAGAGGTCATTCATAACAAGGAAAAGTATGAGGGGCCTCTGGCTGAAATGTCATTTCGGGATCGCCACTTACAAGTGTTTGGAATGGTCGCACGATTGATCAAGGGTAGCTGTCAGAACGGTGTCAGCGCTTTGGGGGGTATATCCGTAAGCAGAGATCCTGAACAAGACGAGGATCCGGACGCCGAGCATCCTCAGATTTTCACTTGGGAATACAGCTGCAAATAAAACCAAGCGTAAGGCGGTCGTCGACCAAAGAGAGACAGCGGTGTCGCCGAGCCTGCGAGAGGCATGCGCCGCGCCTTCGCCAGTTGCTCAATCGCCGGCGACGAAGAACATCCACTGGCCCGCCGGCGTGATGCCGACGCGGTAGAAGATGTAGGCGCCGAACTGCTTCATGTCGTTATAGTCGCCGGCGGTGACGATCTTGAACAGCTCGACCCGCTGCTTGGCGTCGAGCTTGTCGAGCGGCAGCGCGAAGAAATACGGCCAGACATAGAGTTCCTGCGGCGTGCCGGCATCGACATGCACATAGCCGGCGCTCAGCACCTCTTCCATGATGGCGAGGATTTCCTGACCCTCCGAGTCGCCGGCAAGCCCCTTGAGGAAGGTGATCGGATCGCCCTCGATGTCGCCCAGCGACAGCTGTGTCATGGAATCGCCCTTGCCGATCAGCGGCCTGAGCTTCTCGATGTCGCCGCTCCGGCAGGCCTCGACGATCAGATCATGCATGCGCCTGACCGGTTCCGGCAGCTTGGCGAGGTCGTAGACGACTTCCGGCGGCGGCGCCTCCGGGTCGGAGTTCGGGCTGGCGGTGCCGCCGTCGTTCGCCGGCCCTTCCGGCTGGCTCTCCTCGGGCGCGTTGCCCGGCTGGCTGGTGGCGGGCGGGGTCGTGCCGAGCGGATCGGGCATCGGCACGGCGCTGCCGGGCGGCGCCATGTCGTCATCGGCCGATGGTGTCGCCGGCGAGGGCAGATCTTCGCGCTTGATCTCGCTCAGGGCATGGGCAGGGCTGATCGTGAGGCTGAGCGCCAGCGGAATCGCGGCGCAGAAGGCGGCAAGCCAGATGCTGAAAACCAGGCCGCGCGGCTGGCCTGAGGTCGAAAAATTCACCGCCTGCCTCTCCATGTGCCCAAGCCCGTCGGGCTGCTCGGGCCGGTTGGGTGCCTTTGATGCAATGATGCCCAAACGGCGCGCCGCCGTCAAAGAACCGGGCTCAGTGCTTCAGCCGCTCCGGTTCGAAGGCGCCGGCGATCACCTTTTCACGCATGCGGTCGAGCAGGGCAAGAGCCGAGGTCTCGCCATTGGCGCGCAGCATCTCGCCAAACGCGGTTTCAAGCGCTGCCTCGGCGATGATTTCCGGCTCGATGCCGGCCGACAACCCTTCCGCCCACGCCTCGCTGTGGCTCTCCACGGCGGTCAGGCGCTTCTCCTCCCTGACCAACGCGTCGATGTCGTTGACGGCATGTTCCATTGCGATGTCCACCCTGTTCAAGCGGCGATCCGTTGTGCGGATCGGGCCTGGGCTGTCCCTTTCACACGCAGGCTTGAGTAACCGTTTGTAAATACGACATTTTTGGGGTCGTACCCGCCAAAATCCGTCGCGTTGCAAAAGCCTGCGTTCGATAGTTTCCAAACTTAGCCGATTAGGCCGGCGAGCGGCACCAAAACCTTCAGTTTGAGTTAATTTCACATCCGCGCCGTAACGTTTCGTTAACGCTGTTGCAGAAGTGCAACATAAGGATTGCACCAAGATGGCGGCATAGACAAGCGCTGGTTCTGAAAACCTGTGGGTGGCGAGGGGGCGGGAGGCCGGACGCGCCGTCAGTTGCCGTAGCGCGAGGCGATGTCGCGCGACAGCGTCTCGCCTTCCTTCATGTAGCGGCTGATGGCTTCCGTCGCCGAGGCCGTGCATTGCGTATATGTGCCGCCGAAGGAACGGTAGCCGCGGTTGAACGAAGCGATGAAGCGGGCGCGCCGCTCAGGGTCGGGGTTTTCCGATGCCAGCAGCTCTTCCATTTCGACCCGCCACTGGTCGCCCTTCTCGCCGCAGAGATTGCGCAGGAAATGAAGCGATCCCAGCACTTCCGCCAGCCGCATCAGCCCAGGCTCGAAAGGCGCCTCGGCGGCGAGCGCCGGCCAAGCCGTCAGCGTCATGCTGGCGGCAAGCCATGCGGCAAGGAAGGGTGAGGCGCGGGTCATCAGGACCTTGTCGTGACGAGATAAGGCTTTGTGGCGAAACATTTTGTCGCCTGCAAGGCGATTTTCGCGGCCCTACGGTCCTGTATTTCCCCGAGCCCCCAGCAATTCCTCCGCCACCTCGAAAACGTCTCCCGCCAGCGGCATGGTTGCCATCTCGGTCAGCGTATAGAAGGCGGCCGTCTCGGCATCGTCGCTGGCCACCGGCTCGCCGCCGGCGTAAGCCGCGCCGAACACGGTCAGCAGATAGTCGACCGCGTGATTCTCACCGCTGCCATCGATGTGGATATCGCGCAGCGGGCGGTAGCCATCGGCCCGCAGTCCGGTTTCCTCCTCGAGCTCGCGCGCCGCCGCTTGCGCCTGCGTCTCGCCGGGCTCGACCTTGCCGCCCGGATAGGCATACAGCCCTTGCGACGGCGGCCGCGCCCGCTTGACCAGAAGGACCTTGTCGCCGCGCACGATCGCAACGGAAACGGCCGGTATGATCTTGCGAGCTTCTTTCATGCGCTTGGGGCCGCTTCGTCTGTCAGCTTGGTTGTGGACCGGACAGCTTTAGCGGTTGCAGTGCCGTGGTTCCATCGCCACTTTCATGACGATCCCCAATCGAAGAGCCGAAATCCATGTGCGGACGCTTTGCCCTGACCGCCACGCCGGAGCAGACCGCAGCCTTTCTCGGCCTGGCGGAATTGGAGACGTTTCCGGCCCGCTACAACATCGCGCCGACGCAACCGGTGCTGATGGTGCTTGCCGGTCCATCAAGGGCGCCGGGCTCGAATTTGCCGGACCGCCAGCCGATGCTGGTGCGCTGGGGGCTGATCCCGACCTGGGTCAAGGACACCAGGGAGTTTCCGCTGCTGTTCAACGCCCGCTCGGAAGGAGCGGCGCAAAAGGCGTCGTTCAAGACCGCCATGCGCCATCGCCGCGCCTTGGTGCCGGCCTCCGGCTTCTATGAATGGCGGCAAGCCGGGGACAAGGGTGCAGGTGGTTCGAAGGGCCAGCCCTACTGGATCCGTCCCAGGCATGGCGGGCTCGTTGCTTTCGCCGGTCTGATCGAGACCTATGCCGAGCCCGGCGGCTCGGAGATTGACACCGGCGCCATCCTCACCGCCCGTGCCAGTTCGGGCATCGCCCATATCCACGACCGCATGCCGGTGGTGATCGAGGAGCGCGACTTTGCCCGCTGGCTGGATTGCCGCACGCAGGAGCCGCGCGACGTCGCCGACCTGTTGCGGCCGGCCGAACCCGATTTCTTCGAAGCTGTCCCGGTTTCCGACCTTGTCAACAAGGTCGCCAACACTGGGCCGGAGATTCAGGAGCGGGGCATTGTCGGGCCGCAAGCCGAGAAGGTCAGGCGCCAGAAGTCCGGCGGGGACGACAGTCAGATGACGCTATTCTAGCGAAGCCCGTCGAGGCCTTCATTTCCAGGGCGCTTGGTCGCGCCCTCATCGCCGGCGCCCCCATCATCGGAGGCTGCGCCGGTCGTGCCGTTTCAGGCGGCGCGCGGCGAGATGATCTTCTGTGCCGGCTTCTTCTTCTTGGCGGTGTGCAGAAGGGCGGCGACGATCGCGGCCGGTCCGATCGCCCGATATTGGTTGGCGAGCGCCGGTTGCTTGGCGCGGCTCGGTTCCTGCTTGCTTCGTGGCATTGGTCTCTTCCCTGGTAACATTTGCGTGTCCGCGTTTGATGGCCGATTCCGACCAAATCGTGACGCCTGGCGATCTAGCCGGCGAATGTTTCATCACTGTGCCGACATGTTTAATAAAATGTTTCAGTGCCTCATAAGCCGTGACCCGGCGACTCGTTTGCTCAAAGTTGCGACTTGACGGCAACACCCGGCAAGGCGATAAAGCCGCGCATGAAAACGTTTTTCGCCATTTGTGGCATTTGCATTATTGACTAGCCTCGCGCTGGTCCGGACGTTTTCGCCTCATCTTTCCCCAGATTGGACAAACGCCCCGGCCAGCAGGCTGGAGCCCGGTTTGCGCCTTGGCGCAAGGAAGGCTCCGTCCAAATCCAAGGGATCGGAAGGGCACGCATGTCTGACGCATCGAAGGGTCTCAGCCTCTACAACACGCTGACGCGGACGCAGGACGATTTCGTCCCCATCGATCCGCAAAATGTGCGCATGTATGTGTGCGGCCCGACGGTCTACGACTTTGCCCATATCGGCAATGCGCGGCCAGTAATCGTCTTCGACGTGCTGTTCCGTCTGTTGCGCCAACTCTATGGCGAGAGCCACGTCACGTATGTGCGCAACATCACGGATGTCGACGACAAGATCAACGCCCGCGCACTGCGCGATTTCGGCGCCGAAATTGCGTCGGGAAAGCTGTCGCTCAACGAGGCGATCCGCCGTGTGACGGAGAAGACCGCCGACCAGTACCACAAGGATGTCGCGACGCTCGGCTGCCTCCCACCGACCTTCGAGCCGCGAGCCACCGAATTCGTCCTGCCGAGGCCGGACGGCAAGGCCGACATGATCACGCTGATCGAGCGCCTGATCGGCCGCGGCCACGCCTATCAGGCGCAGGGTGAGGTGCTGTTCGACACCGCATCGATGCCCGACTATGGCGAACTGTCGAAGCGCAATCTCGACGAGCAGCAGGCCGGCGCCCGCATCGCCGTCGACGCGCACAAGAAGAACCCCGGCGATTTCGTCCTTTGGAAACTGTCCTCGCCGGAGGAACCCGGCTGGGAAAGCCCGTGGGGCAGGGGCCGGCCCGGTTGGCACATCGAGTGCTCGGCGATGTCGGCCGCCTATCTCGGCGAGGTCTTCGACATCCATGGCGGCGGCCTCGACCTGATCTTCCCGCACCATGAAAACGAGATCGCCCAGTCGCGCTGCGCCCACGGCACCGAGGTGATGGCCAATGTCTGGATGCACAACGGCTTCCTTCAGGTCGAGGGCCAGAAGATGTCGAAGAGCCTCGGCAATTTCTACTCGATCCATGAGCTGCTGGAGACCGAGACCTTCGGCGGCCGCAAATGGCCGGGCGAAGTGCTGCGGTTGGCGATGCTGATGACGCATTACCGTGAGCCGATCGACTTCTCCGTGCGCAAGCTGGAGGAAGCGGAGAACACGTTGCGCAAGTGGAAGCGCGCCTCGGATTTGGCGCCGGCGGCCGGGCAATTGCCGGCGGAGGTCGTGGCGGCGCTGTCCGACGATCTCGCGACCTATGCCGCCTTCCAGCAGTTGACGCAGCTTGCCGGCGAGGCGGCGGAAGGCAACGATGCCGCCGCGTCGCTGAAGGCCGCGCTCGCCTTCCTCGGCTTCGATGTCGGCACGGCCGAGGTGGACGAGGCGGCCATCGCCAAGGCCATCGCCAAACGCCTGGCGCTGATCGCCGGGAAGAACTGGGCCGAGGCCGACCGCATCCGCGACGAGCTTCTGGCGCAGGGCGTGCAGCTGAAGGACGGTAAGGATCCTGTCACCGGCGAGCGTGTGACTACGTGGGAGATCAAAAGGTGAGGTTGGGCGCTCGGATAGCAGGATTGGAGAGGTTGGAGCGAGGCCCCCCTCTCTGCCCTGCCGGACATCTCCCCCTCAAGGGGGGAGATTGGACGTTGGCTTGGCTTTCGCCAATCACCGAGGTGGAAAGTGGAGCGCCGTCGGCGAAGCTGCCGATCTCCCCCCTTGAGGGGGAGATGCCCGGCAGGGCAGAGAGGGGGGCCTCGCGATGACCCATCATCGGGTATCTCCCGCCAAACGCGGCAATGCGCGCAAGATGCGCAAGGCGATGACCGATGCCGAGCTGAAGCTTTGGAATGAGGTGCGTGCTGATAGGCTGATGGGAATGGCGTTCCGACGTCAGATGCCGATAGCTGGCTACATCGTGGATTTTGCCTGCCCCAGCAAGAAGCTGATCGTTGAACTGGACGGCTCTCAGCATGCGTCGCCTGACGTCTCCGCATCCGATGCTGCGCGAACCGCGAAGCTTGAAGCGCTCGGCTGGACCATCCTGCGCTTCTGGAACGACGACGTCATCCGCGATATCGACAATGTCTGCCAGCACATCGTGATCGAGGCTGGCCTCGCCGGCGCCGATAGGCCGGCGCGCGAACCGACAAGGGAGGCAGTTCCATGATCGACCATCTCGGCATCACCGTTTCCGATTTCGACGCCTCGAAGGCCTTTTACGACAAGGCGATGGCGCCGCTCGGCGCTTCGCTGCTTTACATGGTGCCCACCGAATACACCGGCGGCGCCAAGGTCGGCGGTTATGGCCGCGACCGGCCGGTGTTCTGGCTGAGCTCGGGCAAGGACAAGCCGAAGGATCACCAGCATGTGGCCTTCACCGCGCGCAGCCGCGCCGAGGTCGATGCCTTCCATGCCGCAGCCCTTGCCGCCGGCGGCAGGGACAATGGCGGCCCGGGGCTCCGCCCGCACTATCATCCGAACTACTATGGCGCCTTCGTCTTCGATCCCGACGGCAACAACGTCGAGGCGGTCTGCCATGATCCGGAGTGATCGGCCATGAATTGGAGTGAGTCATGAGCCTCGACAACCGGCCGGTCTATACAGGCGGCTGCCAATGCGGCGCGGTGCGCTTCCGCGTCGAGGGCGCGCTGGGCGATGCCTCGATCTGCCATTGCCGCATGTGCCAGAAGGCGAGCGGCAATTTCTATCTGCCGCTGGTCTCGGTGCGCGGCGCCAGGGTCGAATGGACGCGCGGCGAGCCCAAGCGCTTTCGTTCTTCCAGCGCAGCATGGCGCGGCTTCTGCGCCGAGTGCGGCACGCCGCTGACCTTCGAGGCGCCCGACGGCATGGCGCTGGCGATCGCCGCCTTCGACGATCCGGCCGGCATCGCGCCCACCATCCAGTGGGGCACCGAAGCGAAGCTGCCTTACGTCGATACGATCCCGAAATTGCCGGGCGAGGACACGATGGCCGACATCGGCTCGGCGCCTTATCTGGCCGAGCTCGTCTCCTATCAGCACCCCGACCACGACACCGACCAATGGCCGCCGGAGGAAAGATCATGACCGACACCGTTCGAACCGGCGGCTGCCAATGCGGCGCCGTGCGCTTTCGCATCAAGGGCGCGCTCGGGCGCCCGTCCATCTGCCATTGCCGCATGTGCCAGAAGCAGTTCGGCTCCTTCTTCGGGGCGCTGGTGACGGTGCCGAAGGATGGCGTCGAATGGACCCATGAGGAGCCGAGCTACTTCCAGTCCTCCGTCAACATCGATCGCGGCTTCTGCGCCCGTTGCGGCACGCCGATGACCTACCGCCAGCAGGGCCAATTGGAGATCGCCATCGGCGCCTTTGACGACCGCTCCGACCTCGCGCCGCAGATCCAGGTCAACTACGCGGTGCGGCTGCCCTGGGTGGAAAAGATCTTCGAAGCGCCGATCCATGAGGACTCCGACTTCTATCGACGGCAGGAGCAGATCATCTCCTTCCAGCATCCCGATCACGAGACGGCCAACTGGCCGCAGCAGGGCTTGAAACTATGACGATCGCCGGCGGCTCCATGCGTACCCTCTATCCGGAGATCGAACCGTTCGAGTCGGGCATGCTCGATGTCGGCAATGGCCACACCGTCTACTGGGAGCGCTCCGGCACCAAGGGTGCCAAGCCGGCAGTCTTCCTGCACGGCGGCCCGGGCGGCACCATATCGCCAAAGCATCGGCGGCTGTTCGATCCCAAGCTCTACGACGTCATCCTCTTCGACCAGCGCGGCTGCGGGAAATCGACGCCAAACGCCTCGCTGGAGGCCAACACCACCTGGCATCTCGTCGCCGATATCGAGCGCCTGCGCGAAATGGCGGGCTTCGACAAATGGCTGGTGTTCGGCGGCTCCTGGGGTTCGACGCTGGCGCTCGCCTATGCCGAGACGCATCCTGAGCGGGTGAGCGAACTCGTCGTGCGCGGCATCTACACGCTGACGCGCGCCGAGCTCGAATGGTACTATCAGTTCGGCGTCTCCGAGATGTTCCCCGACAAATGGGAGCGTTTCCTGGCGCCGATCCCGGAAGCCGAGCGCGGCGACATGATGGCCGCCTATCGCAAGCGGCTGGTCGGCTCCGACCGCAAGGCACAGGTCGAGGCCGCGCTTGCCTGGAGCCTGTGGGAAGGCGAGACGATCACGCTCTTGCCGGAGCCGGAAACCAGCGGCAAGTTCGGCGAGGACGACTATGCCGTCGCCTTCGCCCGCATCGAGAACCATTACTTCGTCCATGCCGGCTGGCTCGAGGAGGGGCAGTTGCTGCGCGACGCCTGGAAGCTGAAGGACATCCCCGGCACCATCGTCCACGGCCGCTACGACATGCCGTGCCCGGCGCGCTACGCCTGGGCGCTGCACAAGGCCTGGCCGAAGGCGAATTTCCATCTCATTGAAGGCGCCGGCCATGCCTATTCGGAGCCCGGGATCTTGGATCGCCTGATCCGGGCGACGGATGGGTTTGCGGGGAAGAAATGACAGCCCGCGGCACCCCCCTCTGTCCTGCCGGACATCTCCCCCTCAAGGGGGGAGATTGGCTTTCGTCGCGGCTTTCGCAAATTTTCAACGCTGCAGGTTGTGGCGCGGCATTCGAACTGCTGATCTCCCCCCTTGAGGGGGAGATGCCCGGCAGGGCAGAGGGGGGTGTTCAAGCGCCCACAGAACGATGACAAAGCAACGCCTCTATCTCTTCGACACCACCCTTCGCGACGGCCAGCAGACGCCGGGCATCGACTTTTCCGTGGAGGACAAGATCGCCATCGCCAAGCTGCTGGACGAGTTCGGCATCGACTATGTCGAGGGCGGCTACCCTGGCGCCAACCCGACCGACACCGCCTTCTTCCAGCAGAAGCGAACGGTGCGGGCAAAATTCGTCGCCTTCGGCATGACCAAGCGGGCAGGCGTGTCGGCCTCCAATGATCCGGGGCTGGCGGCGCTCGTGCAGTCGACATCGGATGCAATCTGCTTCGTCGCCAAGAGCTGGGACTATCATGTGCGTGTCGCGCTCGGTTGCACCAACGAGGAAAACCTCGACTCGATCAAGGTGTCGGTCGAGACGGCGGTCGCCGCCGGCAAGGAAGCCATGGTCGACTGCGAGCATTTCTTCGACGGCTTCAAGGCCAATCCCGCCTACGCGCTTGCCTGCGCCAGGACCGCCTACGATGCCGGCGCGCGCTGGGTGGTGCTGTGCGACACCAATGGCGGCACGCAACCTTCGGAAGTGCGCGCCATCGTCGAGACAGTGACCGCCGCAGGCATTCCGGGCGAGCATCTCGGCATCCACGCCCATGACGACACCGGCCAGGCGGTAGCCAATTCGCTGGCCGCCGTCGAGGCCGGCGTGCGCCAGATCCAGGGCACGCTGAACGGCATCGGCGAGCGCTGCGGCAACGCCAATTTGATCTCGATCGTGCCGACGCTTTCGCTGAAACCGGCCTTCGCCGACCGCTTCGAAACGAGCATTTCGGCCGAGGCGCTGACCGGCATCTCGCGCCTGTCGCGCGCCTTCGACGAATTGCTGAACCGCGCGCCGGAAGCCCAGGCGCCCTATGTCGGCGCTTCCGCTTTCGCCACCAAGGCCGGCATCCATGCCTCGGCGCTGGCCAAGGAGCCGGCGACCTACGAGCATGTGCCGCCGGAAGCCGTCGGCAACCGCCGCCGCGTCATGGTCTCCGACCAGGGCGGCAAGGCGAATTTCCTCGCCGAGCTGAAGCGCCGCGGCATCGACGTGCCGAAGGACGATCATCGGCTCGATGCGCTGATCGCGGTGGTCAAGGAACGAGAGGCCTCGGGCTATGCCTATGAGGGTGCCGACGCCTCCTTCGAGCTGCTCGCCCGCAAGATGCTGCACGGCCTGCCGGAGTTCTTCAACGTCACCTCGTTCCGCTGCATGGTCGAGCGCCGCTTCGACGCCAACGGCCAGCTGAAGACGGTGTCGGAGGCGATCGTCAAGGTGATGGTCGATGGCGAGGAGAAGATGTCGGTGGCCGAAGGCCACGGCCCGGTCAACGCGCTCGACATCGCGCTCCGCAAGGATCTCGGCAAATACCAGAACGAGATCGGCGACCTCGAGCTTGCCGACTTCAAGGTGCGTATCCTCAACGGCGGCACCGAGGCCATCACGCGCGTGCTGATCGAATCGCACGATTCCAGAGGCGCCCGCTGGTGGACGGTCGGCGTCTCGGAAAACATCATCGACGCCTCCTTCCAGGCGCTGATGGATTCGATCGTCTACAAGCTGATGAAGAACCGCGACATGGCCGGGCTGGTGGCGGCGGAGTAGGTTGACCCATCAGCGGAAGTCCATTGATCCATCAGCAATTTGCGATGGTCTTGGGCGGGCGTCTGGCGCATAGCGTTGGGCCATGGCTACCGAACCCGATCAGCTCGATGCAGACGCCAAGGCCCGCCGCGGCTTCCTCCTGGCGCTGGGCGCCTATCTGCTGTGGGGGCTGCTGCCCTTCTACATGAAGGCTGTCGCGCATCTGCCGCTGATCGAGGTCATCTCGCATCGCATCGTCTGGTCGGTGCCGATCGCGGCATGCGTGCTGGTCTGGGCCGGCCGCACAGCCGATTTCAAGGCGGCGATCCGTTCGCCGAAAAGCATCGCCATGGCGGCGCTGACGGCGACGCTGATCTCGGTCAACTGGGGCATCTACGTCTGGGCGATCGCTGTCGACCGCACCGTCGAGACCGCGCTTGGCTATTACATCAACCCGCTGGTGGTGGTCGTCGTCGGCGCGGTGCTGCTCGGCGAGCGGCTCGACCGGCTGCAGATCGCGGCGGTCGCGCTGGCCGCGATCGCGGTGATGGTGCTCACAATCGAGGCCGGCAAGCTGCCCTGGGTGTCGCTGGCGCTGGCCTTCTCGTTCGCCGCCTACGGCTTCTTCCGCAAGACGCTGCCGATCGGCCCGAGCCAGGGCTTTTTGCTCGAAGTGCTTTTGCTGTCGGTGCCGGCGCTTTGCTACATCGCCTACCTGATCGCCACCGGACAGGACCATTTTGTCTCGGGCAACGGCACCGATACCGCGCTGCTGATCGGCTGCGGCCCGGTCACCGCCGTGCCGCTTCTGCTCTTCGCCTTCGGCGCCAGGCTGCTGCGCCTCTCGACCATCGGCATCATGCAGTACATCGCGCCGACCATGGTCTTCCTGATCGCCGTGCTGGCCTTCAACGAGCCGTTCGGCACAACGCAGGCCGTCGCCTTCGGGCTGATCTGGACGGCACTGGCGATGTACAGCTGGTCGATGTTCAGGGGCCGCGAGGTTCGCCAACCGGCGCCGGCGGCAAGATAGAAGCGGTTTTCCGTCCGGAACTGCATGAAACGAGGAGGGGCGCGCCCGATGTACGTTCTGCACATTGGCAACAAGAACTATTCCTCCTGGTCGCTGCGGCCATGGGTGCTGATGCGCACTCTCGACATTCCCTTCGAGGAGCGACTGACGCCGTTTCCGACCGGATCCAGTTTCAGCCTTTTTCGGTCGTTCTCGCCCAATGGCCGAGTGCCGTGCCTGGTCGATGATGGCTGGGCGGTCTGGGATTCGCTCAGCATCGTCGAATATCTGGCCGAGCGCCATCAGGACGTGTGGCCGGCGGACGCCAGGGCGCGTGCCTGGGCGCGCTCGGCCGCAGCCGAAATGCATTCGAGCTTCACCGCGCTCCGCAACCTCTGCCCGATGAGCTGCGGCGTGCGCGTCGAGCCGTTCCCGATGTCCGATGCGCTGAAGCAGGATCTCTTCCGTCTGAGCGATCTTTGGAATGACGGCCTCGCCCGCTTCGGCGGCCCGTTCCTGGCCGGCGACCGCTTCACCGCCGCCGATGCCTTCTTTGCGCCGGTGGCGTTCCGGGCGCAGTCCTATGGGCTCGAATTCGAGGGCGCTGCGGCCGCCTATCCGAAGCGGCTGCTCGACCTGCCTGCGATGCGCGAATGGTACGCGGCGGGCCTTGCCGAGACATGGCGCGAGCCCGAGCACGAAGCGGAAGTCCGCGCCGCCGGCGCCATCGTCGAGGATCTGCGGGCGACGGCGTAGGTCGCGCCTATACCCGCCCGAGCCGCCTGACGAACAGATAGACGGCGCCGGCGACCAGCAGCGACAGCGCCGTCACCACCCAAAAGCCCATCGGCGAATCCAGCAGCGGCAGGCCGCCGACATTCATGCCGAACAGACCTGAAATAATGGTCATCGGCAAAAGCACCGCCGTCATCACCGACAAGATGTAGAGCAACTGGTTGGACTGCATCGTCAGCTTGGCCATAAGCTCGTCCTGCAGCAGCCTTGTACGTGCCTGCAGCTGCTCGCCGTCGTGATAGAGCGTGTGCGCCCGGTGCGAGAGTCTTGCGGCCATGTCGTTGACCGCATCGGGCAGATCGTTGCGGTGCGAATGGTCGAGATGCCGAAACAGGCTGGTCAGCGTCGCCATCTGCCGGTGGATCACCACGAGCTGCCGGCGCGCGTCGACCAGCGCCTGCCGCTCGCTGTGCCATGCGTCGCAAACGATGCGGTCCTCGATGCCGTCGAGCGTCTCGGAAAGGCCGCCGAGTTCGGCCGCCATGCCGTCCAGAGACTGGCCCATCACCGCCTCGATCAGCTCGGCCGGCGAGCGGAATTTTCGCGTGCCGTTCTCCACCGCCTTGCGGATGGTGTCGACCGACTGCAGCGGCTGCTTGCGGGCGCCGATCAGCATCCTGTCGTTGAGCGCGAAGCGGAAATGGCCAAGCCCGCGCGCCTCGGCCGAATAGTCGTGGCGCAGGTCCGGCAGATCGCCATAGAGCCAATCGTCCTCGAGGTCGATGTGGCAGCCGTGGCTGGCGCTAAGGAAGGCTTCGCGCACGGGAGGCGGCAGCGCCTGCTCGCCGGCGATCTCCTGGCGCGCGCGTATGTCGGAGATCTGATAGCTGCGCCAGGTCCAGTGCGCGTCGGCGGCATCCTTGGTGCGCATGCCCTCGGCGGTGAAATGATAGAGGAAGAACAGCCCGTGCTCGTCGGGCAGATAGGGCGACAGGCTCTTGTCTTCCGAGGCGAGGGCGATGTTCATGGCGGCTTTGCCGGATCTTGTAACGGTCCAGGTCGCTGGGGCGGCCAAGCCAGGTTTCTAGCATGGCCGCCGCCGTTGCGTGTGACGGTTCCGTGACGCTGGAAGCTGTGCACGGAACCGCGATCCCTGTGATGGTTGGCCAGCCATCCCCGCCTGGCATGCGTTGCATATGCCGCCTGCGGTAGTCAGTGCAGATAGCCAAGCAGCCACAGAATGAGGATGATGGGCAATGGTATTCCGATGAGCCAGAGCAATGCGCCTCGCAGCATGACGATCTCCTGAATTGCTGTTGTCTGAGCCAACGCTAACGCTGCGGCTTGGTTCCGAGACGTAAATCTGGTGCAGTGGCTCGGCAGGCGGGGGGAACCGATGCTCAAATGGGGCGCAATCCTGGGCGTGATCGGCTTTCTTGGCGGCTTCGTTGGCCCGGTCATCTTCACGCCCGAAGCCAATCAAGGTCCGTTGCTCGGCATCTTCGTCACCGGCCCGCTCGGCTTCGTCCTTGGTCTGATCGTGGGGTTCGTGCTGTCGCTGCGGGCGGGCTGATGACAGAGCCTGCCTTGTCCCTGTCGCCGGTCGCGGCAAGGGCGCGTTGGGGCGATCACAACGCCGCGGACCAGTCTCTCTCTCGTTACGGGCCATTAATTCCAGCCTGCCACTCCAGGCTGTGTCCGACCGGCCATGACAAATGGGGGCAGCCATGGGCCAGCGCGCATTCATCACTTTGCTCATCCTGCTGGCGCTGTTTGTGGCGCTCTCGGCAACGCCGTTTCCGGGCGCGATGATCGGCTTTTTCTTCGGGGTCGCGGTTGCCTTCTTCATTGCCGGGCCGACGATGCTGATCGGCCAGGCACTGGAAAAGGCCGGCATGCCGGTGAGCGGCACGGCGGTTCTGTGGGCGCTGGGCGGTCTCTACGGGCTGCTCGTCCTTGCCGCGGCCTTCCAGATATGGCGACGGCTGCAGCAGCAGAACCCGGACGCGGCGCGATCGGCCGGGCTGCGGCTGGCGCTGCTCATCGCGCTGCCTTCTATTGCCTGGCTTTCCGTAAACGCAATGAAGAATGCCTGGCCGTGAGGTCTGGGCTGGGGCGATGTGAACTGGCAAGATGGACCATTCCTACCGGACGCGATCCGGGAGGCGAGGGCCAGGCGATGACTTTGCTTCAGTTCGATGTCACCGGCGAACAAGTCTCGGACGATGAAACGGAAGAGGTCATCCGCAAGGCGGAGCCGCATCGCGACCTGATACGCTACCGCCCCGGCGGCAGTGCGTTGTTCGTCCGAGTGAGGGTGAACATGGCGCTTCTGCGGGCTGCTGCTTCGCTGCCTGTCCTGCTCCTGAAGCTCACCCCGCGGGCAAACGAATTGACGCCGCGTGATGCCCTGCTGACACCCAAGGGGTCGAGCCGGAACTACGCGTTTTTCGAAAGACTGTGCGAGGAACTGATCACCGCGAGCTGCCCCGCATGCTACATCGCGGAGCAGCATGGCGATGGGCGCCGGGACTTCTACTTTGCGGCCGAGGATGTCGTCGGCTTCCAGCGGATAGCCCGCGCCACCGCCGAGGCGTCGGCCTTTCCGCTCGCCGTCGAACAGCATTCGCTTGGCGCGGTGGCGGCGCTTATTCTTCCTGCCGAGGCGATTGGCGACCTCAATCTGGAAATCGCCGCGAGCGCCCGCATCCGGCCGACGCGCTACGAGTTCTGGGGTGCGGAGACTTCCCTGGCAAAGCTCCGCGCCGAACTCGAAAAGCGCGGCTATCGCTTCCTCGGTGTCGAGGCTTTCGCGCGCGAATTGCACATGGTCAAGGATGTGCCGATCGATGGTGAGGGATTCGGGTCGGTGCTGAAGGAGATTGTTCCCCTGGCCCGGTCGCTGCAATGCAGCTATCGCGGCACCGAAACGGTCGAGGGGCACGAGCAGTTCCTGCTCACCAACCCTTTGCCCGAGCGATACACCGCACCTCGAGCAAGCATTTTCCGTCGCATGTTTGGTCGTGGAGGTTCATGAGCGCCGCCGATTTCACGGCGGCACTCATCTCCAGCTCTCGGCCGCCTCAGCGCTTCGGGCCGAAGCCCGGATAAGGGTTGAGCGGTACGATCGCGGCGATATCCATCATGCCGGCCTTGACCAGCGGCAGCGTAGCGAGATGGCCGCGCACTTCGGCGTCGTCGGCCGCCTCGAACATCATGCCGCTGCCGGGAATGTCGCCGCGGTTCCACACCTGGCGCACAGCGCCATCTGCATAGAGCGCTCGCCGCTGCTCGGCCTCGCCGGGCAGCAGCGGCGCGAAATCGGCGTCGCTGAACTTCTGGGTGTTGCGGGTGAGAAGGGCAAAGAACTGCATGGCTGTCTCCTAAAGATCCTGATTGGGATGGCGGAATTGTCGCCGCCGCTGGTCAGACAGTCCAAGACTGATTAGGCTGAAGTTGAGACCCTGAGGGACTAGCCACCAGGAGCGAAAATGTTCGATCTGCGCCAGCTCCGCTATTTCGTGACGGTTGCCGAGACGGGCAATGTCGGCCGCGCCGCCGAATTGCTGCACATCTCGCAGTCGCCGCTCAGCAGGCAGATCATCCAGCTAGAGGAGCAGCTCGGCGTCGCCCTGTTCGAGCGTGCAAAGCAGCGGGTGCATCTCAATGCCGAGGGCCAGGCTTTCCTTGTCGAGGCGAGGGCGCTGCTGGCGGGTGCAAAGCGGCTGGAGACGTTCGGCCGGGATCTTGCGGCGGGAACTGCCGGCCGCCTTGCCATCGGCTATGTCGAGGGCGCGGTGCATGCGGGGATCGTCGCCGGCATGCTGAGACAGTTCCGCCGCGACCGGCCGCAACTGAACCTCAGCCTGATGAGCCTGCGCTCGGCCGCGCAACTGGAGGGGCTGCGCCAGCGCACGCTCGATCTCGGCCTGGTTTATTCGCCGCCGCCGGCCGACTATCCCGAAATCGCCTCGATGCTCGTCCGGCGCGAGCCGCTGGTGCTGGCGATTCCCGAGGGCGACGCGCTTGCCGCCGTTCTCGACATTCGCCCGCATCATCTCGACGGCCGCACCTGGATCACCGTGGTGCGCCAGCCGGCCGACACCAACCGCGGCCAGTTCCTCGCCGCCTGCATCGAGGCCGGATTCGTGCCCGACATCGCCTATGAAACGGCCGATCCGCTGACCTCGCTCGGCCTCGTCGGCGCCGGCCTCGGCCTGGCGACGGTGCAGGAGAGCCTGCGCAGCGCGGCGCCGCGGGGGATCGTCTTCCGCGATCTGCCCTGGTTCGAGCGCAGCGTGTCGATCCACCTCGTCTGGCGTCGGCAGGATCGGCGGGCGGTGATCGGGGATTTGAGGAAGGCAGTAGGCAATGGGTAGTAGGAACTAGGCAGTAGGCACTGTTTTCCCCTACCGCCTTACATCTTGTCTATCACCGATTGCACACCTTCCGTCGGCGCGTCGACGGACGAGCCGGCCACCATGATGGCGGCGACGATCGCTTCGGGATCCTCGACCACCAGCGGCTTCACCCGGTGCGCGGTGTGGATGAAGCCTTCGCTGCTCATATGGTCGAGCAGCGCCAGCATCGGGTCCCAGAAGCCTTTGATGTTGGCAAAGACGATCGGCTTGCGATGATGGCCGAGCTGGCCCCAGGTCATGATCTCGACGATCTCCTCGACCGTGCCGATGCCGCCCGGCAGCGCCACAAAGGCGTCGGATTTTTCGAACATCCTGTGCTTGCGCTCGTGCATGTTGTCGGTGATCACGAGCTCGTCGAGCCGGTCAAGCGCGGTCTCGGTTGCTTCCCTGTTGATGAGGAAGCGGGGAATGATGCCCGTCACCTTGCCGCCGGCCTTGAGCGCGCCCTCGGCGACGGCGCCCATGATGCCCTTGGTGCCGCCACCATAGACCAGCCTGAGGCCGGATTTGGCGAGCGAGCGGCCGAGCAGGTGGCCGGCCTTGACGTAGGTTGCATCGCGGCCCGGAGACGAACCGCAATAGACGCAGACGGATCGAATCGTGTTCATGCCGATGATTGGTGATAGGGACGGCAGGCATGGTCAAGCCCGGGACAGGCTTTTTCTTGGCCGGCCGTTTTTCTTGTGGGACTCGCTAAAACACGCTAGACCGGCGTTAGGTGGCTAAGGGGCAGTCAAAAATGGCAATTAATCCATTGAAGGCGTTGTTGTTTACCGCGGGCGGCGTCGTCGCCGCGGCGGGAACCGCCTATGTGTCGGGCGCGCTCGATCCGTATCTCAATCGCACGCCGCCGGCCGAGATCGCGGCGCTGGCGCCGGGCGAGACCAAGCCGGCGGAAACCAAGCCGTCAGATCCTGGCACCGAGGGCCGCCTTCCGGCCGCGCCGGCGCCGGCCACCGACGCTATGGCTCCGGCCGCGCCATCCGCTCCTGCTGCGCCTGCGTCTGAGGCTCCCGCGGCGCCTGCCACGCCGCCCGCCACGGCCGGTTCGGTCGCGCCGACCTTCGATGTCGTGCGCGTCGAAAGCAATGGTTCGATCGTCGTCGCCGGCAACGCGGCGCCCAATTCCAAGGTCGAAATCCTCAACGGCGCGACCGTGATTGGCTCGACCGTCGCCGGTCCCGACGGCGCCTTCGCCATCGTTCTCGACGATCCGCTGAAGCCCGGCGATTACACCATCACGCTGCGCTCGACGGCCGGCGATGTCGTGACCGCTTCGGTGCAGACCGCTGTCGTTTCGATCCCGCAGAATCCGGCCGGCCAGGTGCTGGCGATGGTCGAGGAGCCGGGCAAGCCATCCGAACTGCTCACCGTCCCGGCGCCGGAGACCAAGCCCGCGGCGCCCGCCACCGGCGACCAGGCGGCCGCCCCTGCGGCGGAAGCGCCCGCAGCCACCACGCCAGCGCCGGCAACACCGGCTCCGGCCACGCCGGCGGCCGTGGAAGCGGCACCTGCACCCGCTGCTCCGGCAACGGCGCCCGCAGCGCCGGCGGCCGAACCCAAGATCGTCGTCGAAGCGGTCGAGATCGACGGCAACAAAATCTTCGTCGCCGGCACGGCCGATCCCGGCCTCAAGGTGCGCGCCTATGCCAACGATATCCTGCTCGGCGACGCCCAGACCTCGCCCGACGGTCATTTCCTGATCGAGGCCACCCGCGACATTCCGGTCGGCAGCTACACCATCCATGTCGATGGCCTGGGCGACGACGGCGTGAAGGTGGTGGCCCGCGCCGCCGTGCCGTTCGAGCGCGAGCCTGGCGAGTCGGTCGCCGCCGTGGCGCCCGCCGAAACCAAGCCTGCTGAGGCAAAGCCCGCCGAGACGAAGCCCGCCGCGCCGGCGACAGCGGCCGAGGCGCCTGCTGCCCCGGCGGCCGAACCCGCCGCGCCCGCAACGACCGCCGAGGCGCCCGCTGCTCCTGCGGCCGAAGCGCCGGCCAAGGTCGCGGCGGCGACGCCGGACGTGCCGGAGACGGTGGCACCCAAGCTCGAACACGCCGACGGCGCCGTCATCATCCGCCGCAAAGACACGCTGTGGCGCATTTCGCGGCGCGTCTATGGCCACGGCGTGCGCTACTCCACCATCTATCTCGCCAACCAGGACCAGATCAGGGATCCCGATCGCATCTGGCCCGGCCAGGTGTTCAAGGTTCCCGGCAAGTCGAAGGAAGGCGAGGCCGCCGACATGAAGGCGATGGGCGACCAGATGACGACGGCGCCGACGAAGACGGAGTAGGAGTTCGGCGATTGGCCAATCTCCCCCTTGCTGGGGCGATGACCCTACTACCCACCAGCCTAGCTTGCCCTGTCATCGTTCATCGTCTATCGACGATGAACGATGACAGAATCCCTGGTTGAATCCGCTCCTGCGAACAGCGCTCATCCCGCCTGCGCCCCCGACAGCCGCGCCGTCGCAGCGCGGTTCGCGGCGCTTTCGCATCCGGCGCGCATCGAGATCCTCAGGCATCTCGCCGCAAGCCGTTCCTGCTGCTGTCGCGAGGTGGTCGACCATCTCGACCTCGCCCAGTCCACCGTCTCGCAACATCTGAAGATCCTGGTCGAGGCCGGACTGGTCCGTTTCGAGCCCGACCGCCAGCGCTCGCGCTACGAAGTCGACCACGCGGCGCTCGCCGATGTCTCGGCATCGCTCTCGGCGCTGGTCAAATCCTGCTGCTCCGTCGGCTAGAACAAGAAGGCAAAAAGAATGGCCGGAAAAACCGTCTCCGATTCATCGACCCTCGCGACCTTACGCAATCTGTGGCCCTATATGTGGCCGGCGGACCGCGCCGATCTGAGGGCGCGCGTCACCTGGGCAACGCTGCTGCTGGTCGTCGCCAAGGTGACGCTGGTCGCCGGCCCGTATTTTTTCAAATGGGCGACCGACGCGCTGGCCGGCGCCGCGAAGACGCCGCCGCCACTGCCGTCCTTCCTGCTTGCGCCGGTTATGCTGGTCGTCGCCTACAACGTGCTGAGGCTGGTGCAGCTCGGCTTCAACCAGCTGCGCGACGCGCTGTTTGCCCGTGTCGGCCAGTATGCGGTGCGCCAGCTCGCCTTCCGCACCTTCGTACACATGCATCAGCTGTCGCTGCGCTTCCATCTCGAGCGCCGCACCGGCGGCCTGTCGCGCATCATCGAGCGCGGCACCAAGGGCATCGAGACGATTGTGCGCTTCATCATGCTGAACACGGCGCCGACCATCCTCGAATTCGCGCTGACCGCCGGCATCTTCGCCTTCACCTATGGCTGGAAATATGTGGCCGTGGTCGCTGTCACCGTCTGGGTCTATGTCTGGTTCACGGTCAAGGCCAGTGACTGGCGCATCTCGATCCGTCGCGACATGAATGACAGCGACACCGACGCCAACACCAAGGCGATCGACTCGCTGCTCAATTTCGAGACGGTCAAGTATTTCACCAATGAGGCCATGGAAGCGGAGCGTTTCGACCGCTCGATGGCGCGCTACGAGATCGCCGCCACCCGCACCTGGACCTCGCTCGGCTGGCTGAATTTCGGCCAGGGCGTCATCTTCGGCCTCGGCACCGTCATCGTCATGTGCATGTCGGCGCTGGAAGTGCAGGCCGGCACGCAGAGTGTCGGCGACTTCGTCTTCATCAACGCCATGCTGATGCAGCTGTCCGTCCCGCTCAACTTCATCGGCTTCATCTATCGCGAGATCCGCCAGGGGCTGACCGACATCGAGCACATGTTCGACCTGCTCGACGTGCCGCAGGAAATCGTCGACAAGCCGGACGCCAGGCCTTTGCTGGTCGGCGCGGGCAAGGTCGAGTTCCGCGACGTGCATTTCTCCTACGATCCGAACCGCAAGATTCTGAAGGGCGTCTCCTTCGAAGTGCCGGCCGGTAAGACGGTCGCCATCGTCGGCCCATCCGGCGCCGGCAAGTCGACCATCTCCAGGCTGCTGTTCCGCTTCTATGACGTGCAGGGCGGGCAGGTGCTGATCGACGGCCAGGACATCAGGGACGTCACCCAGGAGAGCCTGCGCGCGGTGCTCGGCATGGTGCCGCAGGACACCGTGCTGTTCAACGACACCATCGCCTACAACATCCGCTATGGCCGCGTCGGCGCCAGCGAGGAGGAAGTGCGCAAGGCGGCCGAGCTCGCCCAGATCGGCCCCTTCATCCAGAAGCTGCCTGAGGGCTACCGCTCGATGGTCGGCGAGCGCGGGCTGAAGCTCTCCGGTGGCGAGAAGCAGCGCGTGGCGATCGCCCGCACGATTTTGAAGGCGCCGCCGATCCTGATGCTCGACGAGGCGACCTCGGCGCTGGACACCCAGACCGAGCAGGAGATCCAGGCAGCCCTCGACCTCGTCAGCAAGGGCCGCACCACCATCGTCATTGCCCACCGCCTGTCGACGGTGATCTCGGCCGACGAGATCATCGTGCTCAAGGACGGCCAGATCGCCGAACGCGGCACCCATGCCGCGCTGCTGCGAAAGGATGGCCTCTACGCCTCGATGTGGGACCGCCAGCGCGAGGCGACCGAGGCCGAGGAGAGGCTGCGCGTCGCCCGCGAGAGCGACGAGCTGGGTGTCATCGTGCGGAGAAGGACGTCGGAGGTTAGTTAGCGCCTCTTCCTTCTCCCCTTGCGGGAGAAGGTGTCGCCGAAGGCGACGGATGAGGAGTGTTCCAGCTTGGCGATATGTTGAAATCGCTGCAGCCGAGAAGGGGAAGTCGGCGCAAAAAATCCCCTTGACCTCAACTTACCTTGAGCTTGCAAACCGTCTCCGAGCCCCTGCGAAACGAGCCTTTCCAGAACGGAGACAGATTGAAATGAGCGAGAGAAATCAAGGCAATGGCAGCGTGTTCCGGGTCGACAAGTTTGTCGTTCCGGCGGCGGCTCGCGAGGAGATCATTGGCAAGGTCCGGATGACCCACGAACTGCTGCGCCAGCAGAGCGGCTTCGTGCAGGACTTCCTGCTCGAGCAGTTCTCCGGGCCGGGCGAGTTCAACCTCGTCACCATCGTCGAATGGGAAAGCCAGGCAGCGGTCGACAAGGTGGTGCCGATCGTCAAGGCCGCGCACGAGCGCATCGCGTTCAGCCCGCAGGAGACGATCGCCCGGCTCGGCGTCAGGGCCGATATCGCCAACTATCAGCGTTTGCCGGAACAGTAGGCAGGCCAACCCGCGCCAGGTGCCGGCGCTTCGACGCTCAGCACCTGGCCGGTACGGGCATCGCTGATCATGTGCTCGAAGCCGCGCCATTCGGCGGCGGCGATATAGAGCGTCCTGCCGTCAGGCCCGCCCAGCATGCAGGCAAAGCAGCCGCGATCGGCCTCGACCCTGTCGAGCTTCATGCCGCCTTCGCGCACCCTGATGCAGTGTCGGTTGGGCACGTCGGCGTACCAGACGCAGCCCTCGGCATCGATGCATATGCCGTCGGGATAGTCGCCGCCGAGGTCCGCCCAGACGCGGCGGCGGGCAAGGCTGCCGTCTTCGGCGATGTCGAAGGCGGTCAGCCGGTTGGCGTGCGACTCCGCAACGATCAGCGTCCTGTTGTCCGGCGTCACCGCCATGCCGTTGGCGAAGGCGACGTTTTCGGCCACCTGGCGGATCGTGCCGTCCGGCCGGATCAGCACGATCGTCCCCGGCCCGAAATGTTCGCCCGGCGCCGGTGCCGGCCCGCCGCCATTGATGTAGATGTTGCCGCGCCCGTCGACGACGATCTCGTTCCACGGGCTTTTCGACAGCGGCCTGAGATCGGCATGGGTGGCGAGCGTTCCATCAGCCTCCTGCCGCAGCAGAAGGCCTTCCCGGCCGGAGACGACGAGCAATCGCCCATCCGGCAGCCAGTCGATCGAATAGGGCAGGGTGGCCGGTATTGCGAGCATGATTTCGCTGTTGCCGTCCGCATCCACCGCGACGATCTCGCCCGTGCCCCAGTTGCAGACCCACAGCCGTCCGTCATGCCAGCGCGGCGACTCGCCGAAGGCGAGACCCTCGATGATGAGATTGGCATCAATTGCAGACGATTTCGGCGATGGCATTTGGCGGGCTCCCTGGGCGAGTTGTCTAGCCAAGGACGAGTGGCATGGTCGAGTTCCGACAGCATAGGCAAAAAAATGCATGTCTCCGGTGACCCGCCCAGCCTCGCCCATTGTTGCGTTGCGGGCAGGGGGGCTTTCGGCTATTGAGGCCGGACCTGAAACAGGGACTGCCCCCATCCCATGAGCATCGTCGATACGATCAAGAATACGCTCGTTCCGATCCATCGCGAGGGCTATCCCTTTATTGCCGCTTTTGCCGCGGGCACGCTTTTTCTGGGTTATTTCTCCTCGATCCTGTTCTGGACCGGGCTGATCCTCACCGCCTGGTGCATCTATTTCTACCGCGATCCCGAGCGCGTCACCCCGGTCGACGACCGGCTGGTGGTGAGCCCGGCCGATGGCGTCATCTCGGCGGTCGGTCCCGCCGTGCCGCCGCGCGAGCTGGGTCTCGGCTCCGGCGAGATGACCCGCATATCGGTGTTCATGAACGTCTTTTCCTGCCATGTGAACCGCGCCCCGGTGCGTGGCCGGATCGCCAGGATCGAGCACCGGCCCGGAAAATTCCTCAACGCCGAGCTCGACAAGGCAAGCTCGGAGAACGAGCGCAACGGGCTGGTCATCGATAGCCCCAACGGCACCGTCGCCGCCGTGCAGATCGCCGGCCTGGTGGCGCGGCGCATCGTCTGCTGGGCCGAGGCCGGCGGATCGATCGCCATCGGCGAGCGCTTCGGCCTGATCCGCTTCGGCTCGCGCGTCGACGTCTTCCTGCCGCTGAACGCCGTGCCGCGCGTCGCCGTCGGCCAGACGGCCGTCGGCGGCGAGACGGTGCTTGCCGAATTCGGCGGCGCGGCGGTGACGCCGCTGGTCAGGATTTCCTGAGCCGTGGGCGCGCCCTTCAAGAAATTCGAGGCGCATGCCAGCGGCGGTCCGCGCATCCGTGAAATCCCGATGCGCATGGTGCTGCCCAACCTGGTCACCGTGCTTGCCATCTGCGCCGGCCTCTCCGGCATTCGCTTCGGCTTCCAGGACCGCTTCGAGCCGGCGGTGGTGATGGTGCTGCTCGCCGCCTTCCTGGACGGCATCGACGGCCGCCTGGCGCGAATGCTGAAGGCGACCTCGAAATTCGGCGCACAGATGGATTCGCTGGCCGACATCGTCAATTTCGGCGTGGCGCCGGCGCTGGTGCTCTATGCCTTCCTGCTCGACCAGGCCGGCTCGTTCGGCTGGATCGCGGCACTTCTGTTCACCATCGCCTGCGGCCTGCGGCTCGCCCGCTTCAATGTGCTGGATGATGAGAAGGCCGACCGGCCGCTGTGGCAGAGCGAATATTTCGTCGGCGTGCCGGCGCCGGCGGGCGCGGTGCTGGTGATGCTGCCGCTCTACCTCTATTTCCTGCGGCTGGGACTCGAGCCGACCCGTCTCGCCGCCTTTGTCGCCACCGGCTTCACCGTACTCGTCGCCTTCCTGCTGGTCAGCCGGCTGCCGGTCCATTCTGGCAAGAGCATCAAGGTGCCGGGCGACAAGGTGCTTCCGGTGATCCTTGCCGTCGTGCTCTACGTCCTGCTTTTGATGACCTATCCCTGGTACACGCTGACCGCCTCGGTCGCCGGCTATCTCGTCTTCCTGCCGTTTTCCGTGCGGGCCTATTCCAAGCGCGCCATGCGCGAAGGCGAGAAGGTGCCGCCGTCGGACATCGGCTAGAGCAATTCCAGGAAAAGTGTGTAACGGTTTTCCGTCCGGAATCGCGTAGAAACAAATAGTTAGAGCGGGTCGGCGGTTCCATGAAACGCTGAACCGCTCTAGCACGCTACGCCGCCGCGCTCAGCCCCAGCCGGTCGATCGCCAGCCTGCGGGTCGAGACATAGTCTGTCTTGCCCGAGCCCAGCACCGGGATCTCCTCCACCTTGACGATGTCGTTGGGCACCATCAGTTCGGCCGCGCCCGCCTTCTTGCCGAAGGCACGCAGTTCCTCCGCGCTGGCGTCATCGGCCGTGGTCACCAGCACGATGCGCTCGCCGCGTCTCTTGTCCGGCACCGCCACGGCGGCGTGGCGCTCTTCCGGCCACAGCGACTGCACCAGCATCTCGACGGCGCCCAGCGACACCATTTCGCCGGCGATCTTGGCGAAGCGCTTGGCGCGCCCGCGAATGGTGATGAAGCCGTCGCGGTCGATCGAGACGATGTCGCCGGTATCGTGCCAGCCGTCGAGCGGCTGCAACTCGCCCGGCCGGTCGGCGGTCATGTAGCCCATCATCATGTTCGGCCCGTCGAGCCACAGCCGGCCGGCGTCGTCGATGCCTTCGACCGGCTCGAGCTTCATGCGGATGGCTGGCAGGGCCCGCCCGACCGTGCCGTCGCGGCCATGGATGGCGGTGTTGACGGCGACGACCGGAGCGGCCTCGGTCAGGCCGAAGCCCTCGATGATCGATGCGTCGAAGCGCTCGCGGTAGACACGGCGCGTCTCCGGCTTCACCGCCTCGGCGCCGGCGACGACGAAGCGCAGGCTGGAGAAATCGCCATCCTTGGCGGTGCGCGCATAGTTGGCGAGGAAGGTGTCGGTGCCGAACATGATGGTCGGCCTGACCTTGCGCGCGATCTCGGGGATGATCTTGTAGTGGAGAGGGGACGGGTAGAGGAACAGCTTCACGCCGGTGACCAGCGGCAGGATGGTGCCGCCGGTCAGTCCGAACGAGTGGAACACCGGCAGCACGTTGAGCAGGATGTCGGCGGGCGAGATGGTGATGCGGGCCTCGGCCTGCATGGCGTTGGCGTAGAGGCTCTTGTGCGACAGGACGACCGCCTTGGGCGTGCCCTCCGAGCCTGAGGTGAACAGGATCACCGCCGGCTTCGCCGCATCCTGTGGCCGCAGCGGAAAGCGCCACAAGAGGGCGGCGGCGAGCTTGTCCAGCATCGTCATGCTCTGGCGCACATCCTCGAGCCACAGCATCCTGGCGCCGCCTGCCTCGACCGCCTCGACTATGTCGGCGAGCCCGGCCTTCTCGATGAAGGCGCGGGACGACACGACCGTTCTGATGACGGCGGTGCGCACGGCGGCGGTGACGCTCGCCGGTCCCGCCGTGTAGTTGATCATCGCCGCCACCCGGCCGGCCGAGATCAGGCCGACGAAAGACAGCACCACGCCATTGGCGTTGGGCAGCAGCAGGCCGACCGCCTCGCCCGGCGCCGTCACCGCTTCGAAGCGGCGCCCCAGGACGCGCGCGCCGATGAACATCTTGCGGTAGCTCAGCGCGCCCGAGATGACGTCCTCGATGATCGGATGCGAGGCGCCGACCCTGGTTGCGGCGTCGCGAATGGCGAGGAACAGGCCGCGGTCGAGATTGGTGCCGAAGAGCCTGGCTTCCGCGAAGCGGTCGAACAGCGCGTTGGTGTTGGAGGCCTGGTCGGGATTGCGCGCCGCCAGCTCGGCAATCGTCATCGGCTCCAGCACGCTCACCGAAAGGCGCGGAAACCAGTGGCGCGGCGCCCTGTCGGCCGGGGTCAGCGATGCCGGCAGGTCGCGGGCGCGGGCGACGAAGATCGGCACGATGCTGGCGTCGGCCTGCATGGCGATGCGGGTAATGGCGCGAAACAGGCGGAACGACTTGATATCAGGCTCGACCGCATCGGGCAGGTAGACGGCGAGCTTGCCCTTGCCTTTCAGGACCCGCACCAGCCGGCGGCTGACGAAGACATGCTCGGCGTTGAAGGCGATGGTGCGGCCAAGCTCGCGCCATGGCTCCAGCCAGGGTGAGCGCGCCGAAGCGTCGTCGAGGATGTGCAGCGTGTCGTCCGGCAGCAGCGACAGCATCAGCGCCGGCTCGATGCGCGACTGGTGCGAAATCACGTAGATGATCGGCGCCTTGGCATTGCGGGCGATGCGGATGCGCTCGTCGGCGATGCGGTAGGCGAGCTTGAACGGCACATAGAGCAGCGCCTGCGTGAAACGCAGGCCGAGGCGCACCGATTCCAGCACGCCGATCAAAAGCCAGGCCGCGACGAGGCCTGCAAGCAGCGCCAGGGTCAGGATCATTGCCGCGCTCTCCCAACGTCCTCCACGTCGCGGCTCTTGAGTGGCCGCTTCGGCGCCAGAGGGTAGCGGAAGTGGGGGCGACGTCAATGTGGACTGAGTGCCCTCTGGCCTTCTCTCCTTGTGGGAGAAGGTGGCCGAGCGAAGGTCGGTCGGATGAGATGTGTTGGACGGATCACTGTTTTGAAGACGTAGGTGCCTAAAAACATTGGAGTTTTCGAGGTCGAGTTTCTTCCAACACCCCTCATCCGTCTCGGCGCTACGCGCCGAGCCACCTTCTCCCGCAAGGGGGAGAAGGGGGAGCGCTCTTTACGCCGCGTTCAACCTGCCGCTGATGAAGCGGAACTCCTGCGTCTTGCCGCCATAGCCATAGGCGGCTGCCGGCACTTCGTGCACGAAGGCATAGCTTTCTTCGTGGACGCCACCCAGCAGGCGGCCGAAGGCGGCGAAGATCGCCTTGAGATAGGCCTCGAGCTCCAGCTTGGTGTTGGTGCCGTCGACCACCTTGATGTCGAGCCAGAAGGTGTTGGTGCCGTGCTCTGCGAGCGACTTGCCGCCGGCGAACCAGTGCTGGGGATCGAAATAGCTGATCGCGACCGCGGTGATGGTCGGATCCTTGCGCAGATGTGTCGCGGTGAGCTCGGTCACCTCCCTGGCGATGGCGGCAGAGAGTGCGGCGTCGGGCTTGCCGGTGACGCTGACATTGATGATCGGCATTTTCTTTCTCCTCGTTGTGAGCGGCGCTTCCTCGCCCTTGGAAGAAACCATGTCACGAGCCTCGAATCAAAAAAATCGAATTGTTTTGAAGAAAAGATTCGATATCATCGAACTATGCAAACGCTCGACCCAGACCTTCTCAAAACCTTCCTTGCTTTCGTCGATGGCGGTTCGCTGGCGAAGGCGGCTTCCACCGTCGGCCGCTCGCCTCCGGCGGTGACGGCGCAGATGCAGCGGTTGGAGGAGATCGTCGGCGAACCGCTGCTTGCTCCCCAGGGCAGGGGGCGCGGCTTGACGCCGGCCGGCGAGGATCTGGTCGGCCATGCCAGGCGCATCCTCGCCGTCCACACCGAGGCCTTGCTGGCGCTGAAGGGCGCGCGTGCCGACGGCCGCCTCGCCGTCGGCACGACGCAGGATTTCGCTGATCGCGGCCTGCCGGAACTGCTGCGCGCCTTCGCCGTCAGCCATCCGCGCGTCCGGATCGAATTGCGCGTCGGCCGCTCCATCGAGCTCGGACAGGCGCTGCAGGCCGGCGATCTCGATCTGGCGATCACCATGCGCCAGTCACCGGGCCCCGACGAGGTTGCCGTGATCGGCGAGCCGATGCTCTGGCTCTGCTCGCAGAAGGGGCTCGCCGCGCGCGAAGACGTCTTGCCGCTGGCGCTGCTCGACCCGCAGTGCGGCTTTCGCGAAGCGGCGCTCGCCGCCCTCGACGCGGCGGGCCGCCGCTACCGCATCGCCGCCGGCAGCGCCAGCCTTGCCGGAGTGCGCACGGCGGTCAATGCCGGCATCGCGCTGACCTTGCGCACGGCGCGCTTTGCCCATTCCGGCATCGTCGAAGCCCCGCGCGAGTTTGCGCTGCCGCCGGTTCCGACCGCCGAGTTCGCCATCCGGCTGGGTCAGAACGCCGGGCGGCCGGCGCGCGATCTGGCGACGCTTTTGAGCGCCGGTCTGGCATCGTCCGCAGCCTGATCGCCGCGCAAAGAAAAAGCCGACCTTGCGGTCGGCTTCTAAGGAGGGCGGATCGAGGGGTTTGGGGGGACTTGGGGGTGATCCGCCACAGCAACAATGCGCGGGCCCGATGATGGTTCCATGACCCGAAAAATATTTTTCAGTTGGCCGCGCGCCCTGCCGCCAGCCAGTCGCGCCCGGCATGGGCAAACACCGCGCAAAGCACGATCGCGCCACCGATTATGCTGGCGGCCGGCGGGATCTCGCCGAGGAACAGGAAAGCGAACGCGATCGCGAACGGCACTTCGGCCGAGCCGAGCAGGCCTGATTCGGACGCCGGGATCAGCCGCGAACCTTCCGTCCACAGGATCGACGCCAGCGCGAAGGAGCCGCCGAACGTGGCCAGCAGCAGCGCATCCCGTGCCGAGACCGCCAGCGGATCTGTGACGAACCAGCCGAGGACGAACAGAAGGAAGGCCGACACCGCGCCAGCCCACACAACAGGCGTGTCGCGGAAGGCGCGCACCATGATCATGTAGAGCGCGCTGCCGGTTGTCATCAGCAGCGCCAGCCCATCGCCGAAGAGATGGCCGGTGCCGAAGCCCGACCACACCATGATGCCGACGCCGCACAGCGACACGGCGGCGGCAAGCATCGTCTGCAGCCGGAATTTTTCCCGCACCAGCAGGAAGGCGAGCAATGCGGCGATGAAAGGCGAGGTCGCGTAGATGACGGCGACATTGGCGACATAGGTGAATTTGAACGCCGCGATGAAGGCGATGCTGGCGGCTGCGCCTTCCAGCGCCAGCAGCCAGCCGCGCCAGCCGAGCCGCAGGCTTTCGCGCCCGCCGGAGCGGCGCCGCCGCCACAGCACATAAAGCGTGATCAGGATCGAGCCGACGAAACCGCGCCAGCAGGTGATCGTCAGCGGATCGGCGTGGATCGATTTTGTCAGCACGCCGGTGAGGCCGAACACGACGGCGGAAGCCGACACCAGGACGATGCCCAAGGTTCGCTCGGCGGCGCTCGTCGCGCCATCGGCCAATGTATCAGTCATCTCGAGGGAATCGGTCATGTCCTCAGTCTACGTCGCCCTACCGGCATGGTTCCGTCAGTTGTCATGCTAGAGCCGTTTGCGGAAATGCTCGTTGCCGATGACGAGCAGGCCGGCGGCGACGATCAGCGCCGCCCCAAGGAACACCTCGCGGCGCGGCACGTCGCCCCAGATGGCGAAGCCGAGCGCGAAGGCCCAGACCAGCGACGTGTACTCGAACGGCGCCACGATCGACACCGGCGCCCTTTTCATGCCTTCGAACAGAAGATACTGCGCCATGCCGCCGAGCGCACCGACGCTGGCCAGAAGCAGCAACTGGCCGCCGTCGGGCGTCCGCCACCAGATCAGCGCCGGCGCCACGGAGAAGAGCAGGAAGTAGAAATTGTTGAGCACGAGCTGGATCGTCGTGCGCTCCTGCATCGCTATCTTGCGCAAAAGCACGACGGCGATGCCCCAAAGCAGGGCCGCGGCCAGCACCAGGACCATCGGCAGCGAGATGCCGAGATGGGTCGGATCGCAGGCGACGAATACGCCGGCAAAGCCGATCAGCACCGCCAGCCAGCGCAGCAGCGGCACCTTCTCGCCAAGCATGAACACCGACAGCACGGTGACGATGATCGGAGCGGCATAGTAGATGGTGGTGAGCTCGGCGAGCTGCAGGGTGCGGGCGGCATTGTAGTAGCAAAGCCAGGCCGCCAGCGTGAAGGCGCTGCGCACCAGCATCGGCCGCACGATGGGCGAGCGCGCAGTATCGGTGAACAGGCGCCGCCCGCCGATCGCCGCGCAGGCGGCAAGGATGGTGACCGAGCGGAAGAACATGATCTGCCAGACGCTGATGCCGACGACCAGCAGCTTGATCGCTGCGTCCTGCGCCGAAAACAGGAAATAGGCGCCGCCGGTCAGGAGGATGCCGGCCAGCACCCTTTCGCGGCTATCGAGAATGGCGACATCGGCCATGCGGCACCGCTTTGCGGACGTTGCTTGCATTGAGCCAAACCCCTTGGCCCAACAGGATCAGCCTATACGGGCGATGGCCCGCACGGCGCTACGCCAGCTCCGGCCTTGCGTTGGGGCACAGGCCTGGCGGCCTGCATTCACCTGACGCTTGCGGCACACGGATGTTCGACGTCTTGCAATGCTGGACGGTCATCGCCCGTTCAGGTAATTTTGCAACTCGCGGATTGATCGGCGCGGCTGACCCCGGCAGTGGACTATGGAGAGGCGCGCCAATGCGTGCGCTGCATAGGTCCGGAAGCTTCGATGACTGACGTGATCGATCGACTGGTGAGGGCGATGAACGCGCATCAGCTCGACGCTGTCGCCGCTCTCATCCACGAGAACTATCGAAGCGAACAGCCGACGCACCCGGGCAGAGCCTTCGTTGGCCGCGACCAGATGCGCGCCAACTGGGAGGCCATGTTCGCAGGGATACCTGACTTCCATGCGACGGTCATGCGCTCGGTCCGGGACGGCGACACGACCTGGACCGAATGGCATTGGTCCGGCACTCGCCGCGACGGAAAACCCTTCGAGGTGCGCGGGGTCACCCTGTTCGAGATCGTCGACGATCGGATCGTAAGCGGGCGACTGTATCTGGAGGACGTCGAGAGGCAGCCTGTCGGCATCGAAGACGCGGTCGAAGCCCTTTCCGGGCGCCGTCCGTCAACGGCCGGCAGCGAAACCTGTTCGTGAGCCGCAGGCCTCACTGCGTTGCCTGATAAAGCTCCGCGGCCGCCTCCTTCAGCGCTCGCCTTCCGTCCGCCCTGAAATACATCATGTGGCCGCCCTCGACGACATCGAGGCGGATAGGCTTTGCGTCGGAAAGCGGCGGAACCTGATTCACCAGATAACGCGAGGCGAGATAGGGCGTGACGAGGTCGGTGTAGCCGTTGACGATGACGACGCCGAGCGCGGGGTTGAGTGAACGCGCCCGCTGCAGATCATCCATCACGCCGGCATAGCCTTGCCGCGAGGTGCCGTAGTCCCAATTGTGGGTGACCTCGCCATTGAGCAGCCGGTAGCTGATGTCGGCGTGGAAATTGAGCTCGTCGCGGACATAGCCGACGAAGGCCGAGGTCAGCGCCGGCACACTGCGGTCGAGCACGGGATCGGGTCCTGCGATGCGTCCGCTCTCTGGCGCGATGTCGGCCGTGCCGATCATGCCGTCATACGGGCTCAGCACCTTGCCTTTGGCGCGGGCGAATTCTCGCGCGAACAGGCCGGTCGGGACGCGGGCGAAATTGTGCTGGACGAGCTCGAGCGGCAGTCCGGTGATATCAGCCACGCGCTGGCTCGCCAGCTTTCCGCCTTGTTCCAGCCCGCTGGTCAAAGCGGTGAGGTAGTCGCCCATGGCATAATGCTCGACCTCGGCGAGCCTTTCCCGCAACGCATCCCCGCTGACGCCTTCGCTGCTGAGGCGCACCGCCGCCAGCGAGGGCAGTTCGAGCGCCCAGTGCAGCGGCTCGAATTCGTCCGGCTGCACTAGCATGAACTCCAGCGCCGGAGAGATCAGCACGATGCCGTTCGGGCTGATGCCGACATCCTCCTGCAGCGTGCGGGCAAGCAGCGCCGCACGGAACCCGCCATAGCTTTCCCCGGCAAGGAAAAGCGGCGACCCGGTGCGGCCGTTCTGGGCGAGATAGAGCCGGATGAAGGCGCCGATCGAGCTGGCGTCCTGGCTGACGCCCCAGAAATCGTGCGTGTCCTGGCCGGGCGCCTCGCGGCTGTAGCCGGTCCCGACCGGATCGACGAAGACGAGGTCGGTCATGTCGAGCCAGCTGTCGGGATTGTCGATGAGCTTTTGCGGTGAGGGCAGGAATTCTCCAGCTGCACCGGTCATGACGACGCGCGGCCCGAGCGCGCCGAGATGCAGATAGGCGGAGGCCGCGCCCGGCCCGCCGTTGAACACGAAGGTGATGGGGCGAGGGGCAGCCTTCGCCTCGCCCTCCGATGGCCGCAGCGTGTAGGCGACGTAGAAGATCTCGGCTGTGACATCGCCCTTGCCGGAGAGCAGCGACAGGGTGGCGGCCTTAGCCTGATAGTCCAGCTTGCGCCCGGCGATGGTGATCGAGTGGTTCGTCGTCTGCGGCTGTGGCAGGAGCGACAGCACGCCGCCCGCGGGCGCCGGCCGTTCCGGCGTTTCGGCGAGACCAGCCGGCGCGAACGCGGCAAGCAACAGCAGGGCGAGGGGAACGAGTTTCAGCTTGAACCGCATGACGCCTCCGCGGGAACGACTTCCGCATAGGTATGGCTGAGCCTGTCGAAGTCAAAGGGGGCGTCTCGACACTTGGGTTCCTCGCCTCGCCTAGGGCGGGGGAAAGGAACCCAAGCTGGAATAATGTGCTATCAACCACCAAAGAATATCGAAAGGAGCGCAAATGGACGCGACCGCACTCAAGGCCATGCAGGCGCCGCTGAAGGACGCCTATCGAGAGGATGCCTCGCGCGCGCTGATCACGCTTAGGGCAAGGGGCTCGGTCGACGACCAGTCGATCGCCTGCAAGGTCGAGACGGGCAGGGCGCTGGCCATCGCCGGCCTTCATCCGGCGACCGGCGGCTCCGGGCTCGAGCTCTGCTCCGGCGACATGCTGCTGGAGGCGCTGGTCGCTTGCGCCGGCGTTACCCTGAAGGCGGTGGCGACGGCGCTGGAGTTCAAGCTTGGCAATGCCACCGTGCAGGCGGAGGGGGATCTCGACTTTCGCGGCACGCTGGGCGTCGCCAGGGACGCACCGGTCGGCTTCCGCGAAATCCGGCTCAGTTTCGATCTCGACACCGACGAGCCGCAGGAGCGTATCGATTCGCTGCTCAAACTCACCGAACGCTATTGTGTGGTGTTCCAGACCATCAGCAACAAGCCGCAACTGACGGTCAGCGCACGGCGCTGAAGCTACTGTGCCGAAGGCTCTTCGGCATCCCCTTCGTCGGTGAACGGCGAGGCGCTCGGCACGCACTGCACCGCCCATCCCTGAGGGGTCGGCTGCTTCTGGTATTCGGTGACGGCGTTGGTGCACTGTTCGCGGGTGTCGAAGGTGCTGGGCAGCACCACCATGCCGCCCTGTGGGCCGGCGATCACCAGATACCAGACCAATGCTACGCTGGGAGCAGCCATGGGAATTCCTCACTATGTTGGTGTGGGAGAGTCGGCCGATCCTAGCAACTCCGGGCGAGCGGTGAAAGCTCGCCCGGCCTGCGGTGCATGCGCGCGACATCACAGCCGCGTGATGTCAGCCCCGCTCTCCAGCGGTCATTCGACGGCGAAGCAATAGAACAGGCCGTCGCCGCCGGTGCCCTTCAGCGCCTCCTGGCTGCAGCCGCCACGCGAGGCATGCGAGGAATTCCATGACTTGGCGGCTGCCGAATCGTCGAGCCCGGTGCGGTCGTGATGGCCCATCATGGCCACCCCCTCCGCGCCGCTCATCGTCCAGTCGCCGCAGGTCTGGTCGGCGATCTTCGTGCCGTCGGGTTTCGAGCCGGTCAGCACGTCATGGCGGTTCGGCTTGTCGCCGCGGCCGTTGACCACCTCGCCCTTCTCGTTGAGCGCCGTCTCCTTGCTGATGGCGTTTGCATCGCCATGCAGCGAGGCGACATCGTCGGCGATCTTGACGCCCTTGGCGTTGACCCACGGACCCTTGCCGATGCGGTCGCGCGCATCCTCGGCGCCGGTCGACAGGTAGGCATGCCAGGTCTTGCCCTTGACGCCGGCTGCCTCCGCCAGCGACGCGCAGTGCGCGTCGGCGCCCTTCAGCCCACCGAGATCGGCGCCCTTGCCGGAGCCGACACTGGTGACGAAGAAACTCATCTTTGCGTCTTGCGACAGCGCCGTGCCGGCGGTAGCGGCGGTAAGTGCGGCGGCGGCAACGAGAATAAGTCTACGCATGGCGGTCCTCCGGTTTCGAATGTTCTACATTCGAAGAACGTTGCCGCAGGCGTATTTAATCCGTCTCGAGCTCGGTTTATTCCGGTTGCCGGTAGGTGACGAAGCGGTTGTGCTTGGCCTGGAAGATCAGGCCGGTTTCCTTCAGTTCCGGGCTGGCCAGCGGCACGATGCGCCTGGCGATCTCGGACGGATGCGGCAAGGTCTCCGGATCCTCGCCCGGCGCGACCTGCGCGCGCATGGCGGTGCGGGTGGCGCCGGGATCGGCCGCGTTGACCCTGAGCGGCAGGCCCTGCGTCTCATGCGCCCAGGAGCGCATCATCGTCTCGACCGCCGCCTTTGAAGCAGCGTAAGGCGCCCAGAAGGCGCGCGCCGAGTGTGCCGCGTTGGAGGACATGATGATGGCGCGGCCGGCGTCGGAAAGACGCAGCAGCGGATCGACCGAACGGATCAACCGCCAGGTCGAGGTGACGTTGATGGTCATCACCTTCTCGAAGGTCTTGGCTTCGACATGGCCGATCGGCGTGATGACGCCGAGCACGGCGGCGTTCGCCACGAGGATGTCGAGCTTGCCCCAGCGCTCGTGGATGGCGCCGCCCAGCCGGTCGATGCCGGCCATGTCGGCAAGGTCGAGCGGCACCAGCGTGGCCTCGCCCTTGCCGGTCCTGGCGTGCTCGGCCTTGATCGCATCGTCGAGCTCCTCGAGCCCGCCGACTGTGCGTGCGACCGCGATCACATGCGCGCCGGCGGCAGCCAGTTCCTTGGCCATGAAATAGCCGATGCCGCGCGAAGCGCCGGTGACGACCGCCAGGCGGCCGGAGAGGTCGAGGGTCATGCGAGAGCTTCCGTGAGGTGGTCCGGCCTACGCTCCGCTTGTCGCCAGCAGCGACAGCGTGCGCACATTGTCGTGGCCTTCGAAGTCGAGCAGGCGCGTCGGGTACTGGCCGGTGAAGCAGGCGTCGCAGAACTGCGGCTGGTCGTTGTCGCGCCCGGCCTCGCCGACGGCGCGGTAGAGCCCGTCGATCGACAGGAAGCCGAGGGAATCGACACGGATGAATTCGGCCATCTCCTCGACCGACATGCGCGAGGCGAGCAGCTTCGACTTCTCCGGCGTGTCGACGCCATAGAAGCACGACGCGCTGGTCGGCGGCGAGGCGATGCGCATATGCACTTCCTTGGCGCCGGCGTCGCGCACCATCTGCACGATCTTCTGGCTGGTGGTGCCGCGCACTATCGAATCGTCGACCAGAACCACGCGCTTGCCCTCGATCATGCGGCGGTTGGCGTTGTGCTTGAGCTTGACGCCCATATGGCGGATCGAATCGCCGGGCTGGATGAAGGTGCGGCCGACATAGTGGTTGCGGATGATGCCAAGCTCGAAGGGGATGCCGGCGGCCTGGGAGAAACCGATCGCGGCCGGCGTGCCGGAATCCGGCACGGGCACCACGATGTCGGCCTCGACCGGGTTTTCCTGCGCCAGTTCGGCGCCGATGCGCTTGCGCACCTCATAGACGTTGCGGCCTTCGACCGAGGAATCCGGCCGCGCGAAGTAGACATATTCGAAGATGCAGAAGCGGGTCTTCTGCGGTTCGAACGGGAACAGGCTCTCGATGCCCTTGGAGGTGATGACGACCATCTCGCCGGGCTTCAGGTCGCGCACGAAGCGGGCGCCGATGATGTCGAGCGCGCAGGTCTCGGAGGCGAGGATCCAGGCGCCATCGAGGTCGCCCAGCACGAGCGGGCGGATGCCCAGCGGGTCGCGGCAGCCGATCATTTTCTTGGCCGTCATGGCGACAAGCGAGAAGGCGCCTTCGACCTGGCGCACCGCGTCGATGAAGCGCGAATTCAGGTCACGCTCCTTGCTGGTGGCGACCAGGTGCAGCAGCGTCTCGGTGTCGGAGGTCGAGGAAAAGATCGAGCCCTGCTTCTGCAGCGCGCGCTGCACGGTCAGCGCATTGGTGAGGTTGCCGTTGTGGGCGACGGCGAGGCCGCCCTCGGCGAGCTCGGCGAAGAAGGGCTGGATGTTGCGCAGGCCGGCGCCGCCGGTGGTGGCGTAGCGGGTGTGGCCGATGGCGCGATTGCCCTGCAGGCTGTCGATGACGCGCTGCTTGGTGAAGGTGTCGCCGATCAGGCCGACATGGCGCTCGACATGGAACTGACTGCCGTCATAAGAGACGATGCCGGCGGCTTCCTGGCCGCGATGCTGCAGCGCGTGCAAGCCGAGTGTGACGATCGCCGCCGCATCCTGCCGGCCGAAAATGCCGAACACGCCGCACTCGTCGTGGAAATGGTCGTCGGCCTCGGCGGAAAGCACGTCGCCTGCGTCTGCCTTCGAAACTGCCATGGGGGCTCAAGCTCCGCTAAAATCGCCATATAAGGCGATCGCTCGTCGAAAGCAACGCATGCCTTGCGGCGTTCACACCAACGTCAATCCCGGGGAAGCGCCCGCCTTGCCGCGGGCGCCCGTTTGTCCGGGATCAGTTTGCCGGCGCCGGGCTGGCGGGAGCCGGAGCCGGCGCGTTGTCGGCCGGCGCTTCGCCTTCGCTGTCGTCGGCCGGCGCATCGGCATCGTCGCCGTTTGCCGGCGGTTCGGCCGCCGGCTGATCGGTCGTCGCGCCGGGTGCCACCGGCGTCTCGGTCGCGGGCGCACCCTTGTGCGTGTATTTGTTGACGAGGTCTTCCGTGTTCTCGGGAAGCAGGCTTTCGAGCTTGGCGCCGATCGTCTCCAGCAGCGGCCGCGACTTGGCGTTGGCGACCCAGCCGGGCGCCTTGGCGCCGGCCAGCCAGTTGAAGAACAAGAGCGCCACCGCGACCACCAGGACGCCGCGCGCCGCGCCGTAGAGGAAGCCGAGTGTGCGATCGAGGGCGCCGATACGGGAATCGATGATCCAGTCGGCGAGCTTCATGGTGATGACCGAAACGACGATCAGCGCGATGACGAAGACGACGCCGGCGGCCGCCGCCATGGCGATCTTGTCATTGTCGACATAGGGCTGAACGTAGGGCAGCACCGGCTTGTAGAAGAAGAAGGCCGCCGCGGCCGCCGCCACCCAGGAGACGATGGACAGCACCTCGCGCGAGAAGCCGCGCACCATGGCAAGCATCGCCGAGACCAGGGTGAAGCCGACGAGAATTCCGTCAAGCAGCGTAATCGGCATGTCCTTCGCCCCACTCCATGTCTTCAGCGCTCGATGTCTTTACCGCTCGACGAGCCGCGTCATTCTTGCTCCTCGGCGCGGTTGCGCCGTGAGCCGGCTATACGCGCCACGAGGTCGGCAAGCTCGGTGGGCTGGAAAGCGCCGGCCCCGATCCCCCCAGCGCCATTGCCACCGACAAGTTCCTCGCTGCCCAAGGGCAGGACCGCACTACCGAAACCCAGCTTTTCGGCCTCTTTGAGGCGCTGCTGCGCATGCGCAACCGGCCTCACCGCACCCGACAGGCTGATCTCGCCGAAATAGACGCAATCGGCGGGAAGGGCAAGACCGGTGAGCGAGGAAACCAGGGCGGCGGCGACCGCCAGATCGGCAGCCGGCTCGCTGATCCGGTAGCCGCCGGCGACGTTGAGATAGACATCATGCTGGCCGAAGCGCACGCCGCAATGGGCTTCGAGCACGGCGAGCACCATCGACAGCCGCGCGCCGTCCCAGCCGACCACGGCGCGGCGCGGCGTGCCCAGCGAAGACGGCGCCACCAGCGCCTGGATTTCGACCAGCACCGGGCGCGTGCCCTCCATGCCGGCGAAAACGGCGGCACCCGGCGACTTCGCATGACGCTCGCCGAGAAAGAGTTCTGACGGGTTGGCGACCTCGCGCAGGCCCTTGTCCGACATCTCGAACACGCCGATCTCGTCGGTCGGGCCGAAGCGGTTCTTCACCGTGCGCAGGATGCGGTAGTGGTGGCCGCCTTCGCCCTCGAAATAAAGCACGCCGTCGACCATGTGCTCGACGACGCGCGGGCCGGCGATCTGGCCTTCCTTGGTGACATGGCCGACCAGCACGATCGCAGCACCGGTGGATTTGGCGTAGCGGATCATCGCCTGCGCTGCCGCGCGCACCTGGGTGACGGTGCCGGGCGCCGAATCGGCGAGGTCGGTCCACAGCGTCTGGATGGAATCGAGGATGACGAGGTCGGGCCGCTTGCCGTCGGCGATGGTTGCCAGGATGTCCTCAACATTGGTCTCGGCGGCGAGCTCGACCGGCGTCGAGGCGACGCCGAGGCGCTGGGCGCGCAGCCGGATCTGGGCAACGGCTTCCTCGCCGGAGACATAGACGATGCGGTGTCCCCTCGAGGCAAGCGCGGCGGCGGCTTGCGTCAGCAGCGTCGACTTGCCGATGCCGGGATCGCCGCCCACCAGCAGCGCCGAGCCGCGCACGAAGCCGCCGCCGGTGGCGCGGTCGAGCTCGCCGATGCCGGAGACGATGCGCGGCGCGTCCTCGATGTCGCCCGACAGGCTGGTCAGCACCACGGCGCGCCCCTTGCGGGCGTTGCGGGTGTTGGCCGGTCCCGAGCCGATGCCGCCGGAGGTGCCTTCCTCGACCAGCGTGTTCCACTCGCCGCAGGCATCGCACTTGCCTGCCCAGCGCTGGTGCACCGATCCGCAATTCTGGCAGATGAACTGGACGCGCGATTTAGCCATGCAGTTGCGCCGTTCGCAGATGGCGGAAGGCTGGCGTTCCCGCCCACCCCCCTCTGTCCTGCCGGACATCTCCCCCGCAAGGGGGGAGATTGGATGTCGCCACCGTTTTCGCCAATCGCCGACGTTGCAGGACAGGGACCGCCGCCAAAGCTGTCGATCTCCCCCCTTGCGGGGGAGATGGCCGGCAGGCCAGAGGGGGGTGTGACGGAGCGCGACTGCGGGTCAAAAAACTACTCAAACCTGTCCGGCAAATGATGCTCTTCCGCGAGGTCGGAGAAGCGGGTGAATTCGCCGTGGAAGGCGAGGCTGACCGAGCCGGTCGGGCCGTGGCGCTGCTTGGCCACGATCACCTCGGCCTTGCCGCGCATCTCGTTCATCTCGGCTTCCCACTTGATGTACTCGTCGGTGCCGAGCTTCGGCTCGCGGTTCTTGAGGTAGTACTCCTCGCGATAGACGAACAGCACCACGTCGGCGTCCTGCTCGATGGAGCCGGATTCGCGCAGGTCCGAGAGCTGCGGACGCTTGTCGTCGCGGCTTTCGACCTGACGCGACAGCTGCGACAGCGCGATGATCGGCACGCCGAGCTCCTTGGCCAGCGCCTTGAGGCCGGTGGTGATCTCGGTGATTTCCTGCACACGGTTCTGCGAGGCCTTGGCGCTGGAGCCCTGCATCAGCTGGATATAGTCGATGACGATGAGGTCGAGGCCGCGCTGGCGCTTCAGGCGGCGCGCGCGGGCGGAAAGCTGGGCGATCGAGATGCCGCCGGTCTGGTCGATGAACAGCGGGATCTTCTGCATGGTCTGCGAGCAGGCGACCAGCTTTTCGAAATCCATCTCCGAGATCTCGCCGCGGCGGATCTTCGACGACGAGATCTCGGTCTGCTCGGAGATGATGCGGGTGGCGAGCTGCTCCGACGACATTTCGAGCGAGAAGAAGCCGACGACGCCGCCATTGGCGGCCTTGAACGAGCCGTCGGCCTGCTGCGCAGGCACATAGGCCTCGGCGATGTTGAAGGCGATGTTGGTGGCGAGCGACGTCTTGCCCATGCCTGGGCGGCCGGCAAGCACGATCAGGTCGGAAGGCTGCAGGCCGCCCATGCGGCGGTCGAGGTCGCGCAGGCCGGTGGCGATGCCGGACAGGCCGCCGTCGCGCATATAGGCGGCGTTGGCCATGTCGACGGCGGTTTTGACCGCGTCGGTGAAGCTCTCGAAGCCGCCGTCGTAGCGGCCGGTCTCGGCCAGCTCGAACAGGCGCCGCTCGGCGTCCTCGATCTGGTCGGACGGCGACATGTCGACCGGGGCGTCATAGGCGATGTTGACCATGTCCTCGCCGACGGTGATCAGCGCGCGGCGCGTGGCGAGGTCGTAGATGGCGCGGCCATAGTCGGTGGCGTTGACGACGGTGACGGCCTCGACGGCGAGCCGCACGACATATTGCGCCACCGTCATGTCGCCGACCTTTTCGTCCGCCGGCAGGAAGGTCTTCAGCGTGATCGGGGTCGCGATCTTGCCCATGCGGATGAGCTCGGCCGCCACCTCGAATATCCGGCGATGCAGCGGCTCGTGGAAATGCGCCGGCTTGAGGAAGTCGGAGACCCGGTAGAAGGCGTCGTTGTTGACGAGGATGGCGCCGAGCAGCGCCTGCTCGGCCTCGATATTGTTCGGTGCCTCGCGATAGAGCGGTTGCTCCGCCACGCCGAATTTGCGCGCTGCCTCAGCCATGATATCCCCGATTTCGATCCCGACCTCTCGATAGCAAGAACGAGATGAGTCGGTGCTGACCTTTCTGCATCACCCGAAGGCCAATCAGCCTTGATGCCCGCTGTTCACAGGAACGGCAAACCGTCCACAGGACAGAATTCCCGTGCCCCGATTCCGGTTGACTCGGCAAGGCCGCGATTCTACGCGAAGCTGTAGAACAAATAAAGAACAAATTGTCATTCAAATATCCAGCGTGTCGCCCCAGTCCAGCCGTCGCGAGATCCTGAACGCGTCGCCGTCGCGCTTGCTGAACAGTGTCTCGCCGGCACTGCCGTCGGGCACGCAAAGCTTGAGCAGCACCTTGCCGGAGCCGGCTTTCGGCGGCGCGATCACGCGCGCCGGGCGCGCCGGCGCCGGCTGCCGCGAGGCGGCGATGTAGATGAATTTCTCGTCCTCCCAGGGGACGTCGGCGTCCTTGGCGAGGCGATGCAGGCGCGAGCGCGCGACGCGGCGCGAGAAATGGCACCAGTCGGGCGGGACGAGCGGGCAGGGCGCCTCGTGCGGGCAGGGTGCCAGCACATGCGCGCCGGCCTCGATCAATTGCCGGCGGACGGCAAGGATGCGCTGCCAGCCGGCCGGCGTTCCCGGCTCGACGATCAGCAGCGTGTCGGCGGTCAACTGCCAGAGTCGGCCAACCAGTTTGGGCAGCGAGGCCGGCACGATCTCGTCCAGCACATAGGCGGCGGTGACCAGATCGGCGGGTTGAAGATCCGTGAGATCGATCGTGGCGTCGCCGGCGAGCCATTCCGTCCTGGCGGCGACCGTCTCGGCGGCCAGCGTCTGGCCGATCTTGCGCACCGCCGCGCTCGCCTCGAGCATCACCGCCGCCTCGAGGTCGGACCACAGGTCGATCGTGGCCCAAAGCATGGTGCCAGGCCCGGCGCCGATATCGAGCAAGGTCCTCGGCTGGAACTCGGGCCTTGCCTCGGCCAGCGCGTCGAGGCTGGCGCGGACGGCGGCATAGGTCGCCGGCAGCCGCGTCGCCAGATAGGCTTTGACCGCCATGTCCTCGGCCATGTGCAGGCGGCCGTCGCGCAGCTCCGCGCGGTAGCGGTCGGACAGCGTCCGCGCCGCCTGCTTGAGCGCCGGCAAGGGCACATTTTCGAGCAGGCGCTCGACGCCTTGCCGGAGCGGGGCGGGGAGTTCCACGCGTCACGCTCCCCGGGGTGCGAGAAGGATGACCGAAGCGCCGGCGATGCAGATCGCCGCACCGGCAAGGTCCCAGCGGTCGGGGCGCACGCCTTCGACCAGCCGCAGCCAGCCGAGCGATGCCGCGATGTAGATACCGCCATAGGCGGCGTAGGCGCGGCCGGCGGCCGATGTGTCGACCAGCGCCAGCAGGAAACCGAACAAAGCGAGCGAGACGAGCCCCGGCGCCAGCCACAGCGGCGACTTCTCCAGCCGCCACCAGGCCCAGAACGAGAAGCAGCCGGCGATCTCGGCAAGCGCGGCGGCGATGTAGATGAGATAGGTCATGAAAAAAGGTCTCGCGATAACGAGACCTTTTTCATGCTTGGGCCGGCTATGGCAAGGATAATGGGCCGATTGGCCGCGATGCCGCCGGCTTCCTACTCCCCGTCCGCCACCTTCCGGCGGCGGGCGGGCTTGGCGACGGTCGGCTCGGGCCGGTGGCCGATGTCGCGCATTTCCAACGCCTTCTCGCATTTGGCCATGTAGTCGCGGGTGACCGGCAGCGTGTCGTTCCTCTTGGCGAGCTGGATCTGGAAGATCACCAGGTCCTGCCAGCGGAAGGCGGCTTCCGAGGCGGCGAGGTAGAATTCCCACATGCGGCAGAAGCGCTCGTCGTAGATCGCCTTGGCCTTGTCGCGGTTGGCGGCGAAGCGCATGCCCCAATGCTTCAGCGTGTCTGCATAGTGCAGCCTGAGCATTTCGATGTCGGTGACGACGAGGCCCGACTTCTCGATCGCCGGCATCACCTCGGAAAGCGCCGGGATGTAGCCGCCCGGGAAGATATATTTGCGGACGAAGGCGCTGGTCGCCCACGGCACGCCGGAGCGGCCGATCGTGTGCAGCAGCATGACCCCGTCGGGCTTGAGCAATGTCGCCGACTTCTCGAAAAAGGTGCGGTAGTGGTTGACGCCGACATGTTCGAACATGCCGACAGAGACGATGCGATCGAAGCGTTCGTTGAGCGAGCGATAATCCTTGAGGTCGAAATGCACCCTGTCCTGCAGCCCTTGCACATGGGCCCGGTCTGTGGCGACGCCGTGCTGCTCGATCGACAGCGTCACACCTTGCACGTCGACGTCGAAGGCCTTGGCGAGATAGAGGCCGAGCCCGCCCCAGCCGGAGCCGATATCGAGCACCGTCTGCCCGGCTTTCAGCCGCAGCTTGGCGGCGATGTGCCGCCTCTTGGCCGCCTGCGCCTCGTCCAGCGTCATGTCGGGCTGCTCGAAATAGGCGCAGGAATACTGCATGTCCTCGTCGAGGAAGAGCCGGTAGAGGTCGCCTGAGAGATCATAGTGGCGCTGCACGTTGCGCCGCGCGCGCGCGGCGGTGTTGATCTGCTGCAGCCGGCGGAAGGCGTGGCGCAGGCCTTCGATCGCCTTCGACCAGGTCGCATCGATGCCGCCGCTGCCCATGTTCTGGAAGGCGATGCGCATCACCCCAAGCACGCCGCCTTCGAGGATATCGAGTTCGCCGTCCATATAGGCTTCGGGTACCGCCAGCATCGGATCGAAGCTGATGGCGCGTTCGGCGTGCTTTGTCTTGATGTGCATGTGCACCGGCTCGCCGCTGCCGTCGCCGAAGGTGACCGTCGAGCCCTTCGGCCCGGTCACTTTGAGATTGCCGGTGCGCACCAGGCGGTCGAGAAGGCGCTTCAAGAGAATATTCATGACCAAATGTCCCCAACGTCAGACAGGATGGCCTGACGCAGGGTCCCGAAATCGCTATCGATTTCGCGGCGGGATCATGCGCCAAGTCAAAGGACTACGACGTCCTTTGTGCGTCCAAAGGACGCGCGACGCTGTAGTCTGCATCAAGATATAGGGGTTCGAAAAGTTCCATTTGGCACAAAAAAGCCCGGGCGCGAGGCCCGGGCGTTGGTCCAGTCGAAACCGGTGGCAGTCAAGGCGTTTCGAGCGCCGCTGTGGCGCTCGATCGTGCCTGGTCAGGCGTTGTCTTCGCCGCCTTCGAACTCGGCGTTCGGGTCGAAGAAGTTTTCCGGCCGCGCATTGTCGTTGATGTCGTCGCCGTAGATGGCTTCGGCCGTCGTCAGCGTCTCGCCCTTGGCCTGGCGCTCGGCCTCGTCGGCGGTGCGGGCGATGTTGAGCGTGATCGTGACTTCGACTTCCGGATGCAGCGCGATGGCCACATTGGTCAGGCCGATGGTCTTGATCGGGTGGTTGAGCTGAATCTGGTTGCGGTTGACCGAGAAGCCTTCCGCCGTCAGCAGGTCGGCGATGTCGCGGGTCGACACCGAACCGTAGAGCTGGCCGGTCTCGCCGGCCGAACGCACGGCCACGAAGCTCTTGCCGTCGAGCTTTTCGGCAACCTGCGAGGCTTCCGACTTGCGCTCGAGGTTACGCGCTTCGAGCTGGGTCCGCTGGCCTTCGAACTTCTTCTTGTTGGCTTCGTTGGCGCGCAGCGCCTTGCCCTGCGGCAGCAGGAAATTGCGGGCGAACCCATCCTTGACCTTGACGGTGTCGCCCATCTGGCCGAGGCGGGAAACGCGTTCGAGAAGAATGACTTCCATGGTTTTGTTCCTTCGTCTTGGCGTCGATCGCGGGGATCGGCGCAGGATTGATCTGGAACAGGTCAGGAAGCAAAGGGGGCGTTGCCGCCGTGTCGCTGTCCTGCCTGTCGCGGCAGTTAGAGGCTTTCGGCCTCAACCCGGGATTTGATGTCCAACCCTGCGGCGCCCGTCGCCGTGGGGAAAGAAGCGGGCGGCTGGCCGCCCGCTTCGGAAGTCTTAGCGAACCACGTAGGGCAGCAGGCCGAGGAAGCGGGCGCGCTTGATCGCCTTGGCGAGCTCGCGCTGCTTCTTCTGGCTGACGGCGGTGATGCGCGACGGCACGATCTTGCCGCGCTCGGAAATGTAGCGCTGCAGCAGACGCACGTCCTTGTAGTCGATCTTTGGCGCGTTGGCGCCGGAGAACGGGCAGGTCTTGCGGCGACGGTGGAACGGGCGCCGGGTCGGGATCTGGTTGATGTCGACCATTATTCTGCACCCCCTTCAGCGCCTTCACGCGGGCGGCGCGGACCGCGCTCGCCGTCGAAGCTGCGCGGCGGACGATCGCCACGGTCGCCACGATCGCGGTCGCCGAACGAACGCGGGCCGCGGTCGCCACGGTCGCGGTCGCCGAAGCCGCCGCGCTCGGAGCGCTCTTCGCGCTTCTGCATCATCGCCGACGCACCTTCCTCATGCGCCTCGACCTTGATGGTCAGGAAGCGCAGCACGTCCTCGGACAGGCCCATCTGGCGCTCCATCTCGTTGAGCGCGGCCGGCGGGCAGGTCAGGTCCATCAGCGTGTAGTAAGCCTTCCGGTTCTTGTTGACCCGGTAGGTGAGGGACTTCAATCCCCAGTTCTCGACCCGGCCGACGGACCCGCCATTCGCGGTGATGACGCCCTTGTACTGTTCGACAAGCGCATCGACCTGCTGCTGCGAGAGGTCCTGCCGGGCAAGGAACACATGTTCGTATAGAGCCATAGTGTATCGGTGCCTTTCTTCGTTTCTCTCCCGGTTCCTCGCGGCTAAAGCCTCTGCAACTTCTCTGACCCGCGAAGCGGGGAAGAAAGGAGCATGACGAGACGGTCGAGAGCGGAGACACGGGAGGCGGAAGCGCTTCTGGCTTCACACGCAGGCTTTCGATAAGCCTGCGGCCCTCCGTACAGCCCCCAGCAAGGACCGGCAGATTGCGGGGGTCTATACAGCAATTCCCGGGGAAGGCAAGGGAGGACGTCGGTCCTTGCCGTCGCAGTCAGGAAAAAACGCCAACATTCGGGAGCAAGCTATTTTATCGATTTTCCGGTAATCGGGCTTTAACCACCATAAGCGGTTGTTTTGTGTTGTAACCTCAAATTCACGACGAGAAGCGCACGAAATCGGGTGACCGCGCGGGGGCGGTCTGCTTGGCGATCCGGGGGTAGGATGCTTCTCAAGAATTTCTGGCGCTCGAAGCGCGGCAACTTCGCGCTGGTGCTGGCGCTCGGCGTGCCGGCGATCCTCACCGCCGTGGCCTTCGCCACCGATGTCTCGACACTGATGAAGGCCAGGAGCAATCTGCAGAACGCGCTTGACGCGGCCAACCTGGCCTCTTCGCATCTCGGCGACATCGACATCTCGCGCAGCGATGCCTTCAACCGCTATTTCCAGGCCAATGTCGCGACCCACCGCGAACTGTCCAATGCCCAGGCCACGCTCAGCGTCGACAAGGGCGTCACCTACATCAAGACCAAGGCAGTCGCTTCGGCCGACGTCAATCTGAACTTCGCTTTCCTGTTCGGCGACGACAGGCACATCACTGTCGATGCCTCGGCGATGGAATCGAACAACCAGCTCGAAGTCGTGCTGGTGCTCGACAACACCGGCTCCATGGCCGGCGCGCGCATCAGCGCGCTCAGGCAGGCGACCAAGTCGCTGATCGACTATCTCGAGGCGGCCAAGTCGCCGACTCGCCAGGTGCGCGCCTCGCTGGTGCCGTTTGTCACCGCCGTCAACGTCAATGGCCCCGATTTCGACCCGTCCTGGATCGACCTGAACGGCAAGTCGTCCACCAACGGCATCAATTTCCCGGCAGTAAAAGGCAAACGTCCAGATCATATGTCGCTGTTCAAGCAGCTTCAGCAGGACGTTCCGGCCTTGAAGCACACCGGCTGGAAGGGGACCGGCTGGAAAGGCTGCGTCGAGGCGCGGCCGGGCGCCTACAACATCTCCGACACGCCACCCGATCCGTCCAACCCGGACACGCTGTTCGTCCCCTACCTCGCGCCGGACGATCCCGACGTCGCCCGCAAGCCGTCCGCTTCCTACGGCAATTCGTCGACCGGCTACAACAACTCCTATCTTGACGACACAATCGACAAGATCAAGCTGGCGCTGCCGGGCGCCAACGTCCTCGGCATCGACCTTAGTGGCGTTCTCGACGCCAATGTCAGCAAGGTCGCGCGTTATGTTGCCTCGACCAACAAGATCGTGACCGAGACCGGCAACACCATCACCGTCGGTCCGAATCGCGCCTGCCCGACCCCGATCGTCCCGCTGACCAACGATTTCGACAGCTTGCGCGCCGCCGCAGCCCAGATGAGCGAATGGAACGGTTCGGGCACCAATGTCTCGGAAGGGCTGGCCTGGGGCATGCGGGTGCTGTCGCCGCAGCCGCCCTATACCGACGCCACGCCTTGGAAGACCTCGGGCGTCAGCAAGGTCGTGATGCTGCTGACCGACGGCGAAAACGTCGTCTACGGCGCCAGCGGCCAGCCGACCAAGTCGGACTATACCTCCTACGGCTATCTTGGAGGCGGCCGTTTCGGCTCCGACAACCAGACGGCGGCTGCGCGCAATGTCGATGGCTGGACAAAGGATGTCTGCACGCAGCTGAAGAGCCAGGGCGTGCAGGTCTACACCATGGTGCTGCAGGCCGATACGGCGGCCAACCGCGCGCTCTACAGCGCCTGCGCCTCCGATCCGAGCGACTATTACGCCGTCAATGATCCAAGCAAGCTGCCGAACGTCTTCCAGACCATCGCCAGCAAATTTTCGAAGCTGCAGCTGACGAACTGAACGGCGGGTTCGCCCGCCGGCTCAGCTTGTGTGGGCGACGACCTTGTCGACCGTTTCGGGGAAGAAGTCCGGTGCGGCGCTTCGCTTGCCGAACATCATGTCGTACTGGATCAGCCGGAAATCGTTGATCGCCGGGTCGATCTTCTTCTGCCGCGCCCAGTCGGGCGTCGCCTCGCCGGCCGGCGACAGCAGAAGGTTGCGGTCGACGACGCGGTAGCGCTCGCGCAGGGCGCCGAGGAAGCCGGTATAGTAGGGGTGCGTGATCCCGGCAGTGGTCAGGATATGGTAGGGCAGGAAGGCGGGGCTGACGGCGCCCATCTCCTCGGCCGGGCCGGTGCGGTTGGACCAGATGATCAGCGGCGTCTGGTGGTGCTCGAGTGCCGCTTCGGGCGAGGGCTCCTTGCGCGGCGCGACGTTGTCCTTGAGGAAGCCGGTCTCGACATAGACCGGCCCGAGCGGCGGCAGATGGTCGCCGAAGAAGGCGATCACCGTCGGCCGCTGGCGCTTCTTTGCCCATTCGACCAGCCGTTCCAGGCCGCGGTCGGCGTCGGCCGAGCCTTCGGCATAGCTCAGCAGCGATTCACGCGCCCAGGAACTGATCGGCGCCGCGACCTTGTGGGATGGATTGTAATAGCGGTACGGCTCGTAGGGCCCGTGGTTCTGCAGGCTGACGGCGAACAGGAAGACCGGGTCCTCGCTTGCGTCCGCCTCGCGGATGATCTCGTCGGTCATCGCCGCGTCGGAGGCCAGCGGCCCGCGCTTCTGCATCGGCGGCAGCGTCTCCTCCGAGCGGAAGTCGCTGAAGCCGAAATCGGCATAGACGGCGCCGCGGTTCCAGAACCAGTTGGTGCCGGGGTGGATGGCGCGCGCCCTGTAGCCCTCGCTCTTCAGGAAGGTCGCCAGCGACGGCGTCGGCGTGCGCACATACTGCTGGTAGGGGATGGAGCCGGCCGGCAGGAAGGCATTGGAGAAGCCGGTCAGCGCCTCGAATTCGATATTGGCGGTCATGCCGCCGAATTCCGGCGAGAACATATAGCCGGAGCGCAGCGCCCGCACATTGGGGATCGGGTCCGGCGTTATGGTGACGCCGGGCAGCTTGGTCGGATCCCAGAAGGATTCGCTCATGACGATGATGATGTCGGGCTTCTCGTCCGGCACCGAGGCCGTCACGTCAGGTCTCGCGATCGCCGCGATCGCCTTGTCGGAATAGCCGGCCGGCGCCGAGACATGGGCCATCGGCACGTTGAGCGCGAAAGCAAGCGCAAAGCCGTTGGAGGCGTAGTTCTCCTTCTGGTCCCACATGATCGGGATGATCTGCAGCCGGTCGCGGGTCCACGAGAAGGTGGCGTAGTCCATGATCGACACGAAGAAGGCAAGCAGCGGCACCGTCAGCGTCAGCCGCGCCAGCCGACCCTTGCGGCTGAGGATCGGCACCTTGCGGCGCCACAGGCGCCAGCCATAGACGAGCAGCGACAGGCCGGCCACGATGGCGATGGCGATGGCGACGGCGGTCAGCGGCCGCTCGCGCACCAGAAGCGGCATCAGCGCCATGATCTGGCGGGAGTAGAGGAAATCGGTCGGGTAGAGCGGATCGCCGAGATAGTGCGACTTCTGGTGGCCGACAAAGGCCAGCGCAAGGGTCAGCGGCGCCACGATCATCAGGCTCTGGTGGCTGCGGCCGAGCACGGCGTCCAGCCCGATCAGCACCAGCGCGAAGACGATGATGGTGGTCCAGCCCGGCTTGAAGGGCTGCAGGAAGAAGGCGACGGTGCCGGAAAAATCGCCGCGCACGATCCATTCGATGGCGAACACCAGTATGGCGGAGGCGAGCAGGGTAACGAGGCCGTAGCGGACGATCGGCCATCTCCGCCCCGGCAGATAGCCGGTGGATGGATCGTCTTCCAAGAACTGCGGCGCCACCTTCCCGGCGCCTTTCCTGATCCGTGCCACTTCGATATTCCCCGGCCCACGCTGCGCGCCAATCCGATCGGCGTCATTGAATTGTCATTGAACTGTCACGCAAAGCTAGCGCCTGTGGCGAAAATAAGAAGAGCCAGCAAACGAATCGTGAGCGGTTTTCATCATCAGTGATCGCCAAAAAGCCTTTTGGAACAGGCACTCGGGTGGTGATTTCGCGCCCGGACAGGGTGGCGCGGGCTTGACTTGCCCGTCCGCCTTGCGCCACAGGCAGGTAAAATCAGCCATTGGAGAGCCTCGATATGGCCGTCGCATTCACCTTTCCGGGACAGGGCAGCCAGGCCGTCGGCATGGGCAAGGACCTGGCGGACGCCTTTCCCGAGGCGCGCAGAGTGTTCGAGGAAGTGGACGACGCTCTCGGCGAGAAACTGTCGAAGCTGATCTGGGAAGGGCCGGAAGAGACGCTGACGCTGACCGCCAACGCCCAGCCGGCGCTGATGGCAGTGTCGCTGGCGGCGATCCGCGCGCTGGAAGCGCGCGGCTTTTCGCTGAAGGACAAGGTCGCTTACGTGGCGGGGCATTCGCTGGGCGAATATTCGGCGCTTGCCGCCGCCGGCTTCGTTTCGGTGGCGGACGCCGCGCGCCTGCTGCGCGTGCGCGGCAATGCCATGCAGGCGGCGGTGCCGGCGGGCGAGGGCGCCATGGCGGCAATCATCGGGCTCGAGCAGGCCGATGTCGAGGCAGCCTGCGCCGAGGCTGCAAAAGGCTCCATCTGCCAGGTTGCCAATGACAATGGCGGCGGCCAGCTGGTGATCTCCGGCGCCAAGCCGGCGGTCGAGCTGGCGGCAAAGCTGTGCACGGAAAAGGGCGCCAAGCGGGCGCTGATGCTGCAGGTCTCCGCCCCCTTCCACTCGGCGCTGATGCAGCCTGCCGCCGAAATCATGCGCGAGGCGCTGGCCGGCGTGGCAAAGAATTCGCCGGTGGTTCCCGTCGTCTCCAACGTCACGGTCACCCCGACCAGCGATCCCGACGAGATCGCCCGGCGCCTTGTCGCGCAGGTGACGGGCCGCGTGCGCTGGCGCGAGACGGTGGAGTGGTTCGCCGCCAACGGAGTTGCCACGCTCTACGAAGTCGGCGCCGGCAAGGTGCTGTCGGGCCTGGCGCGGCGGATCAACCGCGACGTTGCCGCGGGCGCCGTCGGCACGGCGGCCGATGTCGAGGCGGCGCTGGCCGCGCTCGCATAATCCACTGGCGATTTGAACGCACCCGTGTGAAGGGTGCTCTCTGAGATCAGGAGACCAACATGTTCGAACTGACCGGCCGCAAGGCGCTCGTCACCGGCGCATCGGGTGGCATCGGCGAGGCGATCGCCCGCGTGCTGCACAGCCAGGGCGCCATCGTCGGCCTGCACGGCACCCGCCTCGAGAAGCTCGAGGCGCTGGCCGCCGAACTCGGCGACCGCGTGAAACTATTCCCGGCCAACCTGTCCGACCGCGACGAGGTCAAGGCGCTCGGCCAGAAGGCGGAAGCCGATCTCGAAGGCGTCGACATCCTCGTCAACAATGCCGGCATCACCAAGGACGGCCTGTTCGTGCGCATGTCGGATGCCGATTGGGACAGCGTGCTGGAGGTCAACCTCACCGCCGTGTTCCGGCTGACGCGCGAGCTGACCCATCCGATGATGCGCCGCCGCCATGGCCGCATCATCAACATCACCTCGGTGGTCGGCGTCACCGGCAATCCCGGCCAGACCAATTACTGCGCCTCCAAGGCCGGCATGATCGGCTTTTCCAAGTCGCTGGCGCAGGAGATCGCCACCCGCAACATCACCGTCAACTGCGTCGCCCCGGGCTTCATCGAATCGGCCATGACCGACAAGCTCAACGACAAGCAGAAGGAGACGATCATGGCGGCGATCCCGACCCGGCGCATGGGCACCAGTGCCGAAGTCGCCTCCGCGGTCGCCTATCTCGCCTCCAACGAAGCGGCCTATGTCACCGGCCAGACCATTCATGTGAATGGCGGCATGGCGATGATCTGAGCAGCCTTGTTCCGACTATGGTCCGGCGGTTGTGAAAAGCGCCATTTCGGCTTGGACCTCCCGCATTTTTCGTGTAATGCGGCCGGCAACCCGGCGGTTCGGGCAAAAACCGGTCCTGTGGCGTTGCGTTACCCGCAAGACCATATTTCAGCTTGATTAGCGGCATTCCGCCCGCTAACGAAGACAACTCAACATAAGACGAGGATGCCCCAAATGAGTGACACCGCAGAGCGCGTCAAGAAGATCGTCATCGAGCACCTGGGCGTCGATGCCGACAAGGTGACGGAGCAGGCGAGCTTCATCGACGATCTGGGCGCTGACAGCCTCGACACGGTCGAACTCGTCATGGCGTTCGAAGAAGAATTCGGCGTCGAGATTCCGGACGATGCCGCCGAGACCATCCTGACCGTCGGCGACGCGGTGAAGTACATCGACAAGGCCTCGGCCTGAGGCTTTTCGCGGGCATCACCGGGGAGGACCTGCGATGAGGCGTGTCGTCGTCACGGGCCTTGGCCTGGTTTCGCCGTTTGGCATGGGCTTCGAGCACAGCTGGAAGGAACTGCTGACCGGCCGCAGCGCAGCCAAGCGCGTCACCGAGTTCGAAGTGGAGGATCTTGCCTGCAAGATCGCCCACGTCATTCCGCGCGGTGACGGCTCCAACGGCACGCTCAATCCCGAAGCCGTGCTCGAGCCGAAGGAACTGCGCAAGATTGGCGACTTCATCCTGTACGGGATCGCGGCCGCCGACGAGGCGCTGAAGGATTCCGGCTGGCAGCCGGGCACCGAGGAGGAGCGCTGCGCCACCGGCGTCATGATCGGTTCCGGCATCGGCGGGCTCGAGGGCATCGCCGAGAATGCGCTGATCCTGCACGAGCGCGGGCCTCGCCGTATCAGCCCGTTCTTCATCCCCGGCAACATCATCAACCTGGTCTCCGGGCAGGTGTCGATCCGGCACGGGCTGAAAGGCCCGAACCACGCCGTCGTCACCGCTTGCTCGACCGGCGCGCACGCCATCGGCGATGCCGCCCGCCTGATCATCTTCGGCGATGCCGACGTGATGCTGGCAGGCGGTGCCGAGGCGCCGGTGACCCGGCTTTCGCTGGCCGGCTTCGCCGCCTGCCGCGCGCTGTCAACCGAGCGTAACGAGACGCCGCAAAAGGCTTCCCGTCCCTATGACCGCGACCGCGACGGCTTCGTCATGGGCGAGGGTGCTGGCGTCGTGGTTCTGGAAGAACTCGAACACGCCAAGGCGCGCGGCGCCAAGATCTATGCCGAGGTCACCGGCTATGGGCTCACCGGCGATGCCTACCACATCACCGCGCCGGCCGAGGACGGCGACGGCGCCTTCCGCTGCATGACGGCGGCGCTGAAGCGGGCGAAGCTCTCGCCCGCCGACATCGACTACATCAACGCCCATGGCACCTCGACCATGGCCGACACGATCGAGCTCGGCGCCGTCGAGCGCCTTGTCGGCAATGCCGCCTCGAAGATCTCGATGTCGTCGACCAAGTCGTCGATCGGCCATCTCCTGGGCGCGGCGGGCGCGGCGGAGGCGATCTTCTCGATCCTCGCCATCCGCGACAACACGGCCCCCGCCACCATCAACCTCGACAATCCGGAGCGCGAGACGGCGATCGATCTCGTGCCGAACAAGCCGCGCGCCCGCCAGATCGACGTGGCGCTGTCCAACTCCTTCGGCTTCGGCGGCACCAACGCCTCGCTCGTCTTCCAGCGTTACAATGGCTGAGTGTGGGGCCGGCGGCCGCTCGCGCGGCCTGTCGTCAATTTTGCCATATTCGCCCCTACTCTGCCCTTGGGGATTCGCGCGTCGGACAGAAAACCGCGGCCGGTTTTCGCAAGGCACGAGGCGCAGGGTTGAAATGTTGGAGCGTGGTCCGCGCGTCCGCTGGGACGTGCGCCTCTCCAAGAGATCAGATGGTAGGGCGCTATGAACACAAATCCGGGCGGCAGCGGAGATTTCGGCAAGCAGCAGGCCGCAACTGGTCCGATCGTCCCGAAGACGGCGGCCGAGGCGCTGCGTCCCGAGGCCGGCACGCCGCCGCCGCGACGCTCGCGCGCCTCGCGCAGCCAGGTCGTCGTGTTCATGAATTTCGTCATCTCGCTGGTGATGCTGATGATCCTGGCGGCCGGCGCCGCGCTCTATTTCGGCAAGCAGGCGTTCACCGAACCCGGCCCGTCGGCCAATGGCGACACCTTCCTGGTCAAGCCGAACACCGGCGTTCAGGACATCGCCGACCAGCTCGAGCGGCGCGGCTTGATCAGCGACGCGCGCATCTTCCGCCTCGGCGTGCGTGCCACCGGCAATGATTCCGCGCTCAAGGCCGGCGAATACGAGATCAAGCCGCGCGCCTCGATGCTCGACATCATGGAAATGCTGAAGAGCGGCAAGTCGGTGATGTATTCGCTGACCATCCCCGAGGGGCTGACAGTCGAGCAGGCGCTGCAGCGCATCTCCGAGCAGGATGCGCTGACCGGCGACATGCCGGCGGCCATGCCGCCGGAGGGCAGCCTCGCCACCGACACACTGCGCTTCACCCGCGGCGCCACGCGCCAGCAGATGATCGACAAGCTCCTTGCCGACCAGAAGAAGCTGGTGGACGATGTCTGGGAGCGGCGCGCGCCGGACCTTCCGATCGCCAATGTCGAGGACTTCGTCACACTGGCCTCGATCGTCGAGAAGGAGACGGGCAGGGGGGACGAGCGTTCGCGCGTGGCCTCCGTGTTCCTCAACCGTCTCGCCAAGGGCATGCGCCTGCAGTCCGATCCGACCATCATCTACGGCCTGTTCGGCGGCAAGGGCAAACCCGCCGACCGTCCGATCTACCAGTCGGACATCGACAAGCAGACTCCCTACAACACCTATTTGATCAACGGCCTGCCGCCGACGCCGATCGCCAATCCCGGCCGTGCGGCCCTTGAGGCCGTCGCCAATCCATCAAAGACCGACGATCTCTATTTCGTCGCCGACGGCACTGGCGGCCATGTCTTTGCCGCGACGCTCGAAGAGCACAACCAGAACGTCGCCCGCTACCGGGCACTACAGAAGAAGCAGGCCGAGGACGCCGCCAAGGCTGGCGCCGCCAAGGTCGAGGGCCAGACCGACGCGCCGGCCACCGGCGACGATAGCGGTGACGCCGGTGGCGATGCGGGCGCCGCCCAATAGACAAACGCTTTTGAACTTGCGCCCGGCTGCAAGGGGGCGTTGATATTTTGACGGCGGCGTACGCTTCGAGGGGGCGCCGTGGTTTTTTGGAGCAATTCCAGGAAAAGTGTGCAACGCTTTCCGTTCGGAATTGCGTAGAAACAAATAGTTAGAGCGGTTCGGCGATGCCATCAACCGCTCAGGGTCGCGCAACGTCCGCGACCGCGCGCAAGGGGGCGCAAGGGCATTATGAATCTGCAGAGCATGACCGGTTTTGCACGGGCGGTCGCCGAACATGACGGCACCTCGATCGCCTGGGAGGTGAAATCGGTCAACGGCAAGAGCGTCGAGGTGAGGCTGCGGCTGCCGCAAGGCTTCGAGCGGCTCGAGCCGGCGGTCCGGCAGACGATCCAGAAGCGTTTTTCGCGCGGCAATTTCCAGGCGACGCTGACGGTCGGCCGCGCCGCCGGCCAGCAGGTGCAGCCGGTGGTCAACGAGTCCTTCCTCAAGGATCTGGCCGGGCTGGCCAAGCGCCTGCAGGAGCAATTCGGCGCCGCCCCCGCCACCGCCGACGGGCTGCTCGCGTTGCGCGGCGTGCTCGACATTCCCGAGACGATCGAAACCGAGGAGGCGCGGGCGGCGCTCGACGGCGCCATCCTGGCCTCGCTCGAAACGGTGCTGGTAGGCCTGGAAATGGCCCGTCAGGGCGAGGGCGCCGCCCTGCGCTCGCTGCTTGCCGGCCACATCGACGCCATCGAGGCGCTGACGCTGAAGGCCGAGGCGGATCCGTCGCGCGAGCCGGCGGCGATCCGCGAACGCATCGCCGAGCAGGTCCGCCTGTTGCTGGATGCTTCGGCCAATCTCGACGCCAGCAGGCTTCACCAGGAGGCGGCCTTCCTCGCCACCAAGGCCGATATCCGCGAGGAGATCGACCGGCTGAAGACCCATGTCGCTTCCGCGCGTGTGCTGCTCGCCAATGGCGGCGCCATCGGCCGCAAGCTCGATTTTCTGGCACAGGAATTCAACCGCGAATCGAATACGTTGTGCTCGAAGTCGAACGCTGCCGCGGTCACCGCCATCGGGCTGGAGCTGAAGGCGGTCGTCGACCAGTTTCGCGAACAGGTTCAGAATCTGGAGTGACCCGGATGGTTGCCAAGGAGCCGATGGTTGCCAGGGATCTGGGGTCCCGCATCCGCCGCCGCGGGCTGATGCTGGTTCTGTCGTCGCCGTCGGGCGCCGGCAAGTCAACGATCGCGCGCAATCTTCTCGAAAGCGATTCCAGTCTCGAGCTGTCGGTCTCGGTCACCACCAGACCGCGCCGGGGCTCGGAGATCGAAGGCGTGCACTATCACTTCCGCACCATGCGCGAGTTCGAGCGGCTGCGCGATTCTGACGCCCTGCTCGAATGGGCGGAGGTGCACGGCAATTGCTACGCCACGCCGCGCGAGCCGGCGGAGCTGGCGCTGGCGCAGGGCCGCGACATGCTGTTCGACATCGACTGGCAGGGCGCCCAGCAGCTCAAGGAGAAGATGCGCGCCGACATCGTCTCGATCTTCATCCTGCCGCCGTCGATGAAGGAATTGAAGGCGCGGCTGAAACGCCGCGCCGAGGACCAGGAATCGGTGATCGAGACCAGGCTGAAGAACGCCCGCCTCGAGATCGAGCACTGGAAGGAATACGACTTCGTCATCGTCAACGACGATCTCGACCGCGCCTTCGCCGAGGTGCGCGGCATCGTCACCGCCGAGCGGCTGCGGCGCGACAGGCGGCCGGGCCTGTTCGATTTCGTTTCGGGGTTGCTGGACGAGAAGACGGAGTGAGGCGGTGCGCCTCTCCTTCTCCCCTTGTGGGAGAAGGTGGATCGGCGCGCAGCGCCGAGACGGATGAGGGGTGCTGGAAGAAATGAGGCGTGAAAAGCAGAAGGCTTTTCTGCGCTTACGCCCTTCTGCGTAGCGATCCGTCCAACACCCCTCATCCGACCTCGCTTCGCGAGGCCACCTTCTCCCACAAGGGGAGAAGGAGAGGCCGCAGCACTACACCGCGTTCGTCAACCTTACGAACTCGTCCACGCTGAGCGTCTCCGCCCGCCGCGTCGGGTCGATGCCGGCGCGGACCAGCAAGGCCTCGCCGCCGAGGCTCTTGACGCTTTGCCGCAGCATTTTCCGGCGCTGGCCGAAGGCGGCCTCGGTGACGCGGCCGAGCTTTTTCGCTTCTACCGGCAAGGGGGCCGTGCGCGGCACCAGATGCACCACCGATGACGTCACCTTCGGCGGCGGGGTGAAGGCCTGCGGTGGCACGTCGAAGGCGATCCTGGCTTGCGTGCGCCAGCCGGCGAGCACGCCGAGCCGGCCATAGGCATCGCTGCCTGGGGCGGCGGTGATGCGCTCGGCTACCTCGCGCTGGAACATCAGCGTCATCGATTGGTAGAAGGGCGGCCATTCGGCAATCGTCAGCCAGCGGATCAGGAGTTCGGTACCGATATTGTAGGGCAGGTTGGCGACGATCTTCACCGGTCCGCCGGCTTCCCCGGCAAGCGCGGCGAAGTCCGTCTTCAGCGCATCGCCGGGAATGACGTGCAAACGGCCGGGATAGTGATTGGAGACCTCCGCCAGCGCTTCCAGGCAGCGCTCGTCGCGTTCGATGGCGACGACCCGCCTGGCGCCGTTGAACAACAGCGCCCGCGTCAATCCGCCGGGGCCGGGGCCGACCTCGATCACGGTGGCGTCAGCGAGGTCGCCGGCGGAGCGCGCGATCTTGCCGGTCAAATTGAGGTCGAGCAGGAAATTCTGGCCGAGCGACTTCTTCGCCTGCAGCCCATGGCGTTCGATCACCTCGCGCAGCGGCGGCAACCCGTCGATCGTCATGCGGTCAGGCTCACGGCAATGCGCTCATGCGGCCACGGCCTCGGTCCCGCTGTCGGCAAGCCGGCGGGCGAGCCTCAGGGCCGCGATCAGGCTGTCGGCGCGCGCGATGCCCTGGCCCGCAATGTCGAAAGCGGTGCCGTGGTCGGGCGAGGTGCGGATGAAGGGCAGGCCGAGCGTGACGTTGACCGCCTCGTCGAAGGCCAGCGTCTTGGCCGGGATCAGCGCCTGGTCGTGGTACATGCAAAGTGCCGCGTCGTAGCCGGCTCGCGCCCGTGCATGGAACATGGTGTCGGCCGGCAGCGGTCCGAAGGCGTCGATGCCCTCCGCCCTCAGTTGCTCGATCGCCGGCTGGATGACCCGCCTGTCCTCCACCCCCATTGCACCGCCTTCGCCGGCATGCGGGTTGAGGCCGGCGACCGCGAGCCTCGGCCTGGCGATGCCGAAGCGGGTTTTCAGGTCGGCGGCGGTGATGCGTGCGGTGGTGACGATCAGCTCGCTCGTCAGCGCCTTCGGCACGTCGACGAGCGGGATGTGGATGGTGACCGGGACGGTGCGCAGTTCCGGGCCGGCAAGCAGCATTACCGGCGTCACCTCGGCGCCCGTGTGCAGTCCCGCCAGATGCGCCAGATATTCGGTGTGGCCGGGAAAGCGGAAGCCGGCATCGTAGAGCGGCTTCTTGGCGATGGGGCAGGTGACCACGGCCGCGGCGCGGTCGGCAAGACAATCGGCCACGGCCCGATCGATGGCTTCGAGGGTGCCTGCGGCATTGGCGATGTCGGGCCGCCCGGGATTGTCGACATGGCCGGCATCGAGCGGCACGATCGGCAGCGCCCGCGAAAACATCCGCGCTGCTTGCGCCGGCAGCGTTTCGGCGATGGCTATCCTGGCGCCGATGTGGTGCGCGCGCGCCTCGATCAGTGTCGGATCGGCAAGCAGGTAGAAGGGCGGCACCCCGGCGCTTTCACCGGCGAGCCAGGCGGCGATGGCGATCTCCGGGCCGACGCCGGATGGATCGCCGACGCTCACTGCCAGCGGGGCATCGGTCTTGCGCATGTCTAGGCCGTCTTGCGGGGCGATCTGCCCGGGTATGGACAGGAGGTGGCTCTGTCGTCTCGTTCACTCACGCCCAAAACCCTGCCAATCTAGCGCTCGACGATTTTGGCCTTCTTCCGCAGCTCGTCGACATATTTCTTCGAGAGCTCGTCGGCGTCCTTGTCGTTGCCGCCCTCGCTCTGGAACACCATCTGCGCCGCCTTGTCGTCGGACACTTCGCGCGACGAGCAGATGCCGATGAATTCGATGCCGCGCTCGGTCTCGCGGGTGGCGGTGGCGCCGCCGACCTTGGTCGCCTTGATTTGGTCGGCCCAGTCAGCCGGCAGCTGAGGCGCCAGGACCCGGCCGAGATCGCGCACGGTGACGTCGAGCAGCCCCTTGGCGAACTGGCGCGTGCTGTCGCAGCCGTTGAAGCGCGCGCGCATGGCATCGGCCTCGCGCTTGCGCTTGGCCAGTGTCGCGCTGCGCTCGGAGGCCGGCACCACGAAGATCACCTGCTGCAGCATGTATTCCATGGCGGTCGGCTTGGCGCCGCCCTTGTCCAGCATGCGCCGCACCGCGTCCTGCTCTGTCACCGCGCCGCCCTCGCCGGAACGATAGCGGGCACCCAACGCCTGGTTCCAGGCCATCTGGGCGCGGATGAAGTCCTTGAAGTGCTCCTTGGTGACGCCGGACTGCGCCATGATGCCGTCGAGCTGCTTGAGCTGCATCTTGTTGTTGGTGGCAAAGCGCTGATACGCCGCATCGACCTGGGCATCGGTGATGCGGATGCCGAGCCGCCGGGCCTCGGCCATGCGCAGCGTCTGGTCGATCATTTCCTGCCCAGCATCGCCCTTCTTGCGCTGCAGTTTCAGGAATGCGGCCCGGTGCGCGATGTCGCCGGTGGTGATCGGTACGTTGTTGACGACATATTTGATCGTGCTGGCGAAGGCAGGCGGCGTCATCGCCGTGATCGAAACCGAGGTCGCCGCCACCAGCAGCGCGAAGCCTGCTGAAAACAGGTATTTCCTCATCTCACGTATCCCAATTCTGTCCCGCTTCTACAGCGCCGAGCGTCCCCTCGGACCCGCGGCAGACGCTATGGCAATTGATCTGGCGCATGATCCTTCGGCAAATGTCTTCCGGTTTCGGGGTCATGCGCAATGTGACCGAAACCCCTGCCAGCCCTATGCGGCGAAACCATGTCGTCAGCCAGCCGTCACTGGATGGTGTCGATGGCGCTGGTCGACGACCCGAAATCGCCAAGCGTGCGGAACGACAGGTTGAAGCCGACATTCTGCGACACTTCCTTGGTCACAAGGTCGCGCGATTCCGAGAACGTCATCAAATAGGTGAAGCAGGAATCATTATAGGCAAAGCCGACGCCGTCCTTGACCAGAACGCTCTGCTTGATGTCGTAGGTGCCGGTGCCGAAGACGCGCCAGTTCTCGGCAAGGTGGGTCGAAGCGCCGAGCGTGACCTCGTGGCGATCGGTTTCGAAGCCGTAGAGTGGCTGCGCCTGGATGAAGGCATATTTGGCAGTGAGCGAAACCGGCAGGCCGGAATAGGCGGCCTTCACCTCGGCGCGCCTGACGTCGAAGGTCTGCTCGTCGAAGCGGCCGCTGAGCGAGCCGGAGAAGCCGCTCGGGCTGTTGAAGCCGATCAGCCCGACATAGTCCGAAGTCGGTTTGTCGAGGCCCGAATAGGCGCCGACATTGACCAGGTCGGGCGCGGTGTACGAATTCTGGCCGGCCAGCTGGTAGGATTGGCCGAAGATGGCGTTGGTGCTCCAGCCACCCTCATAGGCGCCGGAATAGCGGAAGCCGACATTGGCGCGCGTGCCGCCTTCCATGCGGTCGTAGCCGGAGAACTTGTCGCGCTCGAACAGCGTCGTGGCATCGAAGACGAAGCTCTGCGCATCCTCGTTGGGAACAGCGAGGCCGCCGACATACTGCTCGTTCGGACGCACGAATACCTGCGCCATCGGCTCGACGATATGGCTGGAACTCGCCATCGAGAACAGCACCGGCCACCGCATTTCGAGGCCTAGCGTCGCCATGTAGCGGGCCAGCGAGGTGCGCATGTCGTCCTGTTCGCCCAGATTGGTCGCCATCTGGTTGATCGCGTTCAGCGAGGCGGTATTGGCGTTGACATAGCCGGCGTCGCCACGCAGCGCCAGCAGCGGCGTCAGTTGCAGGCCGCCATCGGTGGTGAAGGTACGCTTCCACTCAGCCTCGGTTGTCAGCCGGCTGGACTGGCCTTCGATGCCGCGCACATTGTTGATCGAGGTGTCATCGAGAGGATCCGCCAGCGCCACGTCGAGCCGGTCGCGGCTGATAACGCGCGCATTGACGTTGAGCGACAATTGCCCGCCGGCCACGGCCATATCGGGGATGTAGGCGTAGTCGAGCGACGGCAGCACCCAGGGCTGTTCACCGGCGCGCGCCGTCGCGTCGCTGGAGAGCGTGTTTTCCTGGACCTCGAACCGCATGGCGCGGACATCGAAATAGTTGCGGTCGTTGAGGCCGGTCAGGTAGATCGACGACTGGTGGACGGTGTCGCTGTAGCCGTCGATGGCATAGGTGCGCGAGAAGTTCTTGTCGGTCTGCAGCAGCACGTCCCAGCCGAAGTTCCAGCGGTCGTTGATGGCGAACTGGCCCTTGGTGCCCATCATGCCGCGGAACTTGTTCGGATCGCCCGCCGCGCCCGAATCGACATTGCGCACGCCGTTGTCGATGAAGGCGTCGGGATCCTGCTGATGGATGCCGGCGATCTTCAGGCTGTATTCGCCATTGTTGAAGCGCTGGCGCCATTCGGCTTCGCCGAGGAAGCCTTGCTTGGTGTAGCCGGTGCCGGTGACGGTGAGGTCATAGGTCGGCGACAGGGCGAAGTAATAGGGGATCTTGACGCCGACGCCGAGGTCGCTCTTGTAGACGATACCGGGGATCAGGAAGCCGCTCTTGCGCTTCACCGTCGGGTCGGCGATCTCGAAAGCCGGCAGATAAGCGAGCGGGAAGCCGAAGAACTCGAAATTTGCATTCTCGAAGCGGACCGTCTTCTTCTCGCCGTTCCAGATGATCTTGCGCGCCTTGACGCGCCATGTCGGCGCGCTGTCCGGCTTGTCCTCGCAGGGTTCGCAGGCCGTGTAGACGCCGTTGTGGAAGGTGGTCAGAACGCCGCCCATGCGCTCGGCGCTCTCGGAGGCGAAATAGGCCTTGTTGACGGTCTCGACACGCAGCGCGTTGACGAAGCCGTCGGCGAAGTCGTCGGTGATGTCGATATGGTCCGAATTGATCTTGGTGCCGTCGCTGTTGATCAGCTCGACCGCACCGCTCGCGACCAGGCGCTTGGTGTTGCGGTTGTATTCGACGCGCTGGGCGACCAGCTTGTTGCCGCCGTAGTCGATCTGCACGCCGCCGACAGCGGTCACCGTGTTGTTGTCGTTGTTGTAGACGAGCGTATCTGCGGCAAGCAGCATCTGCGTGCCGGACGGAACGGGATTCGCCGTAATGTCCTGCGCCAGCGCCGGTACCGTCGGCACCGCGCAGGCGAACAGACATGCCAAGGCGGTCGCCCCATAGAGGCGTGCCAAACCGGCGTGCCTATGGCTGCGCAAAACCGCCTCCCTCACTAGCCGTCTTCCTTGTATAGCAGAAACGTCACCCCGAAGAACATAGCCACGACAACCGGAACCCATGCGGCCACCGCCGTAGGGACGAATCCCGCCACGCCGAATGCCTTGACCAATACCGAAACGACATAAAGCAGAAAGCCGGCGAGGACGCCACCCAGAATCATCGTCGCCGACTGCCCCATACGCGCAAATCGCATTGAAACTGTTGCCGCAATTAGCGTCATGGCGACGAGGAGGAACGGCAGCGCCACCAGCGAATCAAACTGCATGGCGAAGGCATTTGCCTTCAGCCCGAAGGAACGGGCAACCTCGATCTTGCCGGGCAGGTCGTAAAAGGGAATGGTTTCCGGGCGCGCCAGCCGCTCTTGCACGAATTCAGGCTTGAGGTTCGTCTGGACCCGGTCGGATGTCGCGGGCCGGATAGTGCCGTCCTTGAACACCTTGACGTCCTGCAACTCCCAATAGCCGTCGCGCAGGAAGGCGTGCGCCGCGTCCTTGCGCTCGACGATGTTGCCTTGCTGGTCGAGCACGAAGAACACCGCGTCGGCCATTTCCAGGCCCTGGTTGAGAATCGCCCGGGCGCCGATGATGGTGTCGCCGGAAGCGGTCTTTTGCCGGATCCAAGGCGTCGTGTCGGCCGGCACCGCGTTCGAATTGCCGGCGCGCAGCTGGTTTTCCATCTGCTCGGACCAGGAGAAGCCGTGCGCCGCGATCGGATTGAGCACGCCGACCGACAGCACGCCGAACATGAGCGCGCCGATGCAGCAGGGCAGCAGGAATTGCCAGGCGGAAACGCCGGCCGAGCGCGCGATGACCAGCTCGTATTTGCGGTTGAGCGAGACCAGCGTCGCCATCGCCGAGAACAGGCCGACGAACGGCACGGTCTGCAGCATGATCATCGGCATCCTCAGCGCCGAAATGGCGAAGGCGGTGCCGTAGGTGAAGCCGGGCAGGCCGGTGGTCCGGCCGGACAGTTCGGTGAAGTCGATCAGGAACACCAGCGCCAGCAGGCCTAGGAAGAACCAGATGGTGATCGACACGTAGCGGAAGAAGAAGTAGCGGCCCAGCGTCCAGCCCATCGTCATGCCCCCTGGCCGGAGGCGCGCCGGGAGAGACGCAGCTTGATGGCCGTCCAGGTCTCGCTGACGCGGCCGGCGAGATTGGTCATCCAGTCCGCCCAGGCCGCCGGCAGTTCCATCGACCTCGACGAGACGATGAACCAGGTGGCGACAGCCGAGGCCACGATCGGCACGCCGTAGACCATATAGGCATAGAGCGGCACCTTGTCGGCCTTGCCGGCGGCGAAGAAGCCGAGCCAGCGCACGAACAGCGCGATCGCGATGGCCGTGATCAGCGGATGGATCCGCGCTTCCCGGTGCGAGCGCGCGTCGCCCGCCACCGCCAGCGCGATCAGCGCGAACACCAGCGGGTAGGACCATTCGGAGAAGCGCTGGTCGAGCTCGGCGGTGTAGCTGCCCGGCTTGCGCTGGAACATCTTGTCGTTGGGATCCGGGTTGAGCAGGTACTGCGTCGTGCGGTCCTTGGGCAGCAGCGTGATCTCGTTCGCCGCCGACATGAAGGCCGAGAGGTCGAAGGCATAGGAGGTGAAGCGGATCACCGACAGGTCGCCGGTCAGCGATTTGCGGTTGATGACGCCGTCATTCATCATCAGCACCTTCTCGTCGCCCTTTTCGACGATGCTGCCGGACTTGGCGTAGTAGATCAGGTTGGCGCCTTCCTCGCGCGAATCGGCCACGAAGATGCCGCCGAGCCTGTTGTCCGGCAGGCGTTCGCCGATCTGCAGGAACAGGCCGTCGTCGATCTTGCGGAACGTTCCTTCCTGGATGATCAGCGACAGAAGGTCGGCGCGCGACGACGCCACCAGCTGCCGGTTCTTCTGCCTGGCATAGGGGTCGACGCCATTGTCGACGGCAAAGGAAAAGACGCTGGCCGCGAGCGCCAGCAGGAGGATCGGCCGCGCGATGGTCCAGCGCGAGGCGCCGGCAGCATTGATGACGGCCAGTTCCGAATCGGTGTTCATGACGCTGAGCGTCTGCGCCACCGCCACCACCAGCGCGAACGGCACCACGATCGGGATGATCGACGGGATGATCAGCGCCGCGACCTCGAAGAAGGTCAGCGCCGATTGGCCGCTGTCGGTGACGAGATCGATCTTGGCGAGCACCTGCGTCGTCCACACGATCGCCAGCGTCCAGGTCAGCGCGGCCACGAAGACCGTCGCTGCGCGACGCATGATGTAGCGTTCAACGACCTTCATGAAGGCTTTCTCGATTTTGCCGAACGGCATCATGCCCGCCGACAAGGTAGTCATCCGGCGACGGCAGTACAACTGGCTGCATTGGCGGCTCGATCTGGTTCCCGTTCCACATCACGCGCCCCGGCTGGCCGGAGTGTCCAAGGCAATGCATAAGAAATGCAAAACATTGGTGGTTAACAAGAGGTTACGGCAGGAATGCGGGGCCATGCCGCGACGAATCCACTGATGGTTGCGGCGGCGATATAGGCTGCGATTTCGGCCAAAGTCTTGCCAAATGATGGAAAACGACCAAATGTCGCGCACTCTTGAAAGCCGTTGTGCGGCGCCTATCCCCGAAAGCAGGTTCTGATGACTTCGACACCTTCGATTGCCTTCGCCAAATTTGCCGCGCCGAAAAAGGGCAGCGCCTTCGTGCTGGCGGCCGACGATGGCGCCGTTGGCGAAGCCGGCAAGGCTTGCGATCCGGGCGGCGCGCTCGCGCGCGCGTTCCCGGTGGCCGACTTTTCCGGCAAGTTCGGCACCGTCGCCGAGGTGCTGGCGCCGGAGGGGACTTCGCTCGACCGCCTGGTGGCGGTCGGCGCCGGCAAGGCCGCCGCCCTCGACGACCAGGCCTGGCTGAGGCTGGGCGGCACCATCGCGGCCTTGCTGCGCAAGGCGACGGAAGTCGCCGTCGTGCTCGATGTTCCGGGCGCCGAGGCCGGCGGCAGGCAGGCCGCGAACCTCGCCGCTGGCATCCTTTTGCGCAGCTATTCCTTCGACAAGTACAAGACCAAGAAGGACAAGGACGAGCCGAAGAAGCCGGTCAAGGTGACCATCCACTGCGCCGATCCCGCCGCGGCAAAGAAGGCTTTCACCGACGAGGCGGCGGTGATCGACGGCGTGCTTCTCGCGCGCGATCTTGTGAACGAGCCCGCCAACACGCTGGGCCCGGTGGAGTTCGCCGCGCGCGCCAAGGACCTGGAGGCGCTCGGCGTCGAGGTCGAGATTCTGACCGAGAAGGAGATGAAGAAGCTCGGCATGGGCTCGTTGCTCGGCGTCGCGCAGGGTTCGCCGCGCGGCGCCCGCATGGCGGTCATGCACTGGAAGGGCGGCAAGGCCAAGGACGCGCCGGTCGCCTTCATCGGCAAGGGCGTCACCTTCGACACCGGCGGCAATTCGATGAAGCCGGCCTCAGGCATGGAGGAGATGAAGGGCGACATGGGCGGTGCCGCCGCCGTCACCGGGCTCATCCACGCCCTTGCCGCCCGCAAGGCCAAGGCCAATGTCATCGGCGTCATCGGCCTGGTCGAGAATGCCGTCGACGGCCACGCCCAGCGCCCCGGCGATATCGTCACCTCGATGTCGGGCCAGACCATCGAGGTTCTGAACACCGATGCCGAAGGCCGCCTCGTGCTGGCCGACGCGCTCTGGTACACCAATGACCGCTTCAAGCCGAGATTCATGGTCAATCTGGCGACGCTGACCGGCGCCATCATGGTCGCGCTCGGCCAGCACTATGCCGGCCTGTTCTCCAACAATGACGAGCTGGCGGACCGGCTCTCCGGCGCCGGGCAGGCGACGCAGGAGCGGCTGTGGCGCATGCCGCTCGGCGCCGAATACGACAAGCTGATCGATTCCAAGAACGCCGACATGAAGAACATCGGCGGACGCTACGGCGGCGCCATCATCGCCGCGCAGTTCCTGCAGCGCTTCGTCAAGGAGACGCCGTGGGCGCATCTCGACATCGCCGGCACGGCGATGGGCTCGCCGCCGAGCGAGATCAACCAGTCCTGGGGCTCGGGCTTCGGCGTGCGGCTGCTCGACCGTCTCGTGCGCGACCACTACGAGGGGTAAGGCCGTTCGAGGCGCGATCATGGCCGAGATCCTGTTCTACCACCTGACCGAATCGACGCTCGAGGAGGCGCTGCCCGGCCTGCTCGAGCGCAGCGTCGACCGCGGCTGGCGCGCCGTCGTGCAGACCGGCACCGAGGAGCGGCGCGACGCGCTCGACCAGCATCTGTGGACGTTCCGCGACGATTCCTTCCTGGCGCATGCCACCGACCGTGAAGCCTATCCGGGCGAGCAGCCGATCCTGCTCACCACCGGCGAGGGCAACCCGAATGCCGCGCAGATCCGTTTCCTGGTCGACGGCGCGGCGCCTGCCGACCTCTCGGGCTACGAGCGCGCCGTCTTCCTGTTCGACGGCCATGACGCCGCGCAATTGGATGGGGCGCGCAGCCATTGGAAAACGATGAAGGAGGCCGGCCACACGGTGACCTACTGGCAGCAGACGCCGGATCGGCGCTGGGAGCGCAAGGCGTAGGTTCCATACTGATGGGCGCCAATCATTAGATAGGAAACGTCGGCGCGGCGCCGATAGACGATTTCTGGGGCGATGCGAGCCCCCCGGATAGCTCCCACCCTTGGGCCACCATCATGGCCATCGCCCCTGATCCGCTTTATGGATTAGATAGACGCGAACTCATTCGGCGGGTTGAGAATGCGTATCAAGATCATCGGAACCGGTGGGGCGGTGCCGGCCCAGTGCGTGACCTCGCGCGCGCTGGAGGAACGGCTTGGCCTTGCCCAAGGTCGGCTCGAAGCCGCCACCGGTGTCGTCGAGCGCTACGTCTGCGAAGGCGAATCGCAGATCGATCTGGCCTGCGCGGCGGCCAGTCTGGCGCTGACCGATGCCGGGCTGGAAGCCTGTGAGGTCGATCTGATCATCGGCGGCTGCGGCGTGCCGTATCAGCCGCTGCCGGCGACCGCGCCACTCGTCATGCAGCGCCTTGGCCTGCCAGACGGTTCGGCCGCCGCCTTCGACGTCAACAGCACCTGCCTCGGCTTCCTCACCGCCTTCGAGACCGCTTCGCGCCTGATCGAGGCCGGGCAATTCAGCACGGCGCTGGTGTTCTCCTCGGAGGTCGCCTCGCGCGCGCTGCCGTGGCGCGACCAGCCGGAGGTCGCCGCTCTCTTCGGCGACGGCGCGGCGGCGGCGGTGTTGCAGAAGGCAGGGCCGGGCGGGGGCAGGGTGGTGGCCAATCTGATGCGCACCTATCCTTCGGCCTACGAGGCCTGCGGCATCGGCTCGGGCGGCACGCGTTTCGACTTCCATCGCCAGCCGGAGGAATTCGCCCGCCACAGCCTGTTCCACATGGACGGCAAGGAACTGTTCCGCGTCACAGCGCGCCATTTCGGCGGCTTCGTAACCGAGCTTTTGCAGCGCGCCGGCTGGCGGCACGCGGATGTCGACCTCGTCGTGCCGCATCAGGCAAGCCCGTTCGCGCTGGCGCATATGGCGCGCCAGACCGGCTTCGCGCCGGAAAAACTCGTCGACATCTCCGCCCGCTACGGCAACCAGATCGCCGCCTCCATTCCGTTCGCGCTCGATGTCGCGCGGCGCGGGGACCGGATCGCGTCGGGCGCCAGGCTGCTGTTCCTCGGCACCTCGGCCGGCGTGTCCTTCGGCGGCATGGCGCTGGAGGTTTGACGATGGCCGTGCTCGTCACCGGCGCCAGCGGCTTTCTGGGCTCCCATGTGCTGGCAAGGCTGGCCGCGTCCGGCACGCTGGCGCTCGGGCTCGGCCGCGATGCGGCATGTTGTGCTGCGCTGGAGGCCGCCGGCCATCGGATCATCCGCCATGACTTGTCGCGGCCGCTCGAAAGCGCGCTCGATCCGAGACTGGGCAGGGTCGAGCGGATCATCCATTGCGCGGCACTCTCCGCGCCTTTCGGGCGCCTGGCGGATTTCGAGGCGGCCAATGTCACGGCGACGAAAAACCTGCTCGATTTCGCGGCCCGGCAAGGTGTGAGCCGCTTCGTCCACATTTCAAGCCCGTCCGTGTGCTTCGCCTTTCGCGACCAGCTCGGTCTCACCGAGGACGCCGCCTTGCCCGATCCGGTCAACCATTATGCCCGCACCAAACGCGAGGCTGAGCGGCTGGTGCTGGCGGCGCCCGCCATCCACCCGGTAGTGTTGCGGCCGCGCGGCATCTACGGCGCCGGCGACCGCGCGTTGCTGCCGCGCCTCATCAAGGCGGCGAAGAACCGCCCGCTGCCGGTCTTCCGCGACGGCCGCGCCCGCATCGATCTCACCCATGTCGACGATGTCGTCGATGCGGTGATGGTGGCGCTTGCGGCGCCGCCGGAGGCGGAAGGCGAGGTCTTCAACGTCTCGGGCGGCGAGCCGCTGCCGGTGCGCCGCATCGCCGACGAGGCCTGCGCCCGCGCCGGTATCACAGCGCGCTGGCGGCGGATGCCGCTCTGGCCGGCGATGCTGGCCGCCGGCGCCATGGAGGCGGTAGCGCTCGCTCTTCCCGGCCGTCCCGAGCCGCCGGTGACGCGCTATGGGCTCGGCCTCTTCGCCTACGCGCAAAGTCTCGACCTCGCCAAGGCGCGCCGCCTGCTCGGCTGGGCGCCGAAAATCCCCTTCGCGCAGGGGCTCGACCGCACCTTCGCCGGCGGAGGCCCGGCATGAAGGTCCACTTTGCCAACAGTGCCTGGGTCAGTGCCGCCGAACGGCTGATCCTGCGCGGCGGCGGCTGGCACAGTGTGCGGCTGCGCGTCCGCTACGGCTTGATCCTGCATCCGCAGGCCGGGCCGGTGCTGGTCGACACCGGCTACACGCCGGAGTCTGTCACGGGCGAGGGGCGCGGCTGGATGCTGCGCCTCTACGGAGCGGTGCTCAGGCCTGAACTCAACGCGACCGAGCAGGTGCTGACGGTGCTCCAGCGCTTCGGCCTTGCGCCCGGCGATGTCCGCGCCGTCATCGTTAGCCATTTCCACGCCGACCACATCTCGGGTCTGTCGCTGTTTCCCAACGCCCGTTTCATCGCCAGCGGCTCCGCCTGGGCTCGCGTCAAGGCGCGCACGCCGAGGCAGAACCTCCGCCACGGCGTCTTCACCGAACTCTTCCCGGCCGACTTCGAGGCAAGGCTCGACGGGCTGTCCATGAAGCGGCGGATCGACACGCGCGGCGGCGTGCCAGGCGGAGCCGATCTCTTCGGCGACGGGAGCGTCGTGGCGGTCGATCTGCCCGGCCATGCCGACGGCCAGTTCGGCCTTTTGTTCGCCGGGCTGGAGCGGCCGCTGCTCTATGCCGTCGACGCGCAATGGCTGCTCGCCGCACTCGATCCGAAGCGCGCCCCCGGCTTTCCCTCCAGCCTCATCGCCGAGGATGTTGCCGTCATCGGCCCGACCTGCGAGACGCTGCGTCGCTTCCAGGCGGCGGGTGGACAGGTGATGCTCTGCCACGACCCTGCTATGACGCAGTACGACCTGACTGCGCACGAACTGGCGGCGGGGGCCGGATGAACGGGCTCACGGAAGCCATCGGTTCCTTCGTGCTGACGCGCTGGGTTTCGCGCAAAAGCCGGCCGGCCTTCGAGCGCTGGCAAGCGGCCACCCTGCGTCGTTGGCTCGACCACGACCTGCCGCTGGCGCCGTTCTATGGCCAGGCGCCGCGACAGCTCGGCGACCTGCCTGTGACCGACAAGGCGCTGCTGATGGCGAATTTCGAGCGCTTCAATATCGGCGGCGTGTCGGCCCGCGATGCCTGGGCCGCCGCTTCCGCCGACTGCCGCCTCGGCGACCTGACGGTTGGCGCGAGTACCGGTACATCCGGCAATCGCGGCCTGTTCGTCATCTCCGAGGCGGAAAAATACCGCTGGCTGGGTACGCTCCTCGCCAAGGCGGCACCCGATCTTCTGTGGCGCGGAATGCGCGTCGCCGTCATCCTGCCGCAGAACACGGGACTGTACGACAGCGCCCGCAAATCGCGGCGCATCGACCTGCGCTTCTTCGGCCTGACGCTCGGCCCGGAACATTGGCGCGCGACGCTCGAGGACTTTCAGCCAACGGTGATCATCGCGCCGCCGAAGATGTTGCGGCATTTCGCGGCGTCGGGCTTTCGGCTCTCGCCGCAACGCGTCCTCTCGGCCGCCGAGACGCTCGATCCGGTCGACCGTCCGGTTATCGAGAATTTCTTCCGGCTGCCCCTCGACCAGATCTACATGGCGACGGAGGGCCTGTTCGCGGTGACCTGCCGGCAGGGCGGCCTGCATCTCGCCGAGGATTCGGTGTTCTTCGAATTCGAGCCGGCCGGCGACGGGCTGGTGACGCCGCTGGTCACGGCCTTCCGTCGTCAGACCCAGATCATGGCGCGATACCGGATGAACGACCTGTTGCGGCTCTCTGAGCAGCCTTGCAAATGCGGTTCGCCGCTGCGCTGCGTCGACGAGATCGTTGGCCGCATGGACGACGTCTTCCGGCTGGAATCGGCCGCCGGCCAGGTCCTGCTCACCCCCGACATACTGCGCAATGCGGTGCTCAAGGCCGACCGTCGCATCGACGATTTCCGGCTGGTGCAGTCGGCGACCGATGCCATTGAGCTGAGGCTCGCGCCGGATCTCGCCGACGAGGCGGCGACTGCCGCGCATCAGGCGGTGCTCGCGCTGCTCGCGGCGCGCAAGGCGATGGCGACGGTCGATCTGGTGCGGGCGCCGCTGCCGCTGGAGACCGACCGCAAATTGCGCCGCGTCGAATGCCGGCTGGGAGTGGCGCCGTGAGCCCGGCCGCCATGATGGAGAGGCCGCTTCAGCAGGCGGACCGGGTCCAGAACAGCCCCGGCAAGGTCGAGGCTTTCGTCCGGCTCTTCAACGACGTGCCGGTACGCGATCTCGTTGCCAACCTTACCACGTCGGTCGAAAGCGTGGAGGTCGCCGGCCGCACCTTCCCGCTGACGCTGAACGACACCAGCGACGCGCCCAACTGCTACATCTGCTGCCCGTCCGGCGCCTATATCGACTATGCCGTCGACGAGACGCGCAACTTCATCGCGCACCCGTCGCTGCGGCGCTCGCTCAAGGCGCTGATCGGCGCCTGCGCGCCGCTGGTGCGGGCGAGCGGCCTCGACCATCAGGTTCAGCTCAACAACTGGCTCTACTCGACCAACCCGGTGCCGCTGCTCGACCGTGCCGCAATCGCCGCCTTGCGCGCCGACCTTGCGGCGCGCTTCCCGGACCGCGCCATCGTCATCCGTTCGCTGAACGAGATCGCCGACCCGGCCACCATCGCGGCGCTGAAAGCGGAAGGCTTTCGCATGCTGGCGGCGCGCCAGATCTACATCTTCGCCGACCGCGGTTCGGCGCCGGCCATGAGCAACGACATGAAGCGCGACCGCAAGCGGCTCGGCAGCACGCCCTTCAAGCGCGTCGGCGATGCCGATTTCAGCGATCCCGACTATGCGCGCGCGGAACAGCTCTACAGCATGCTCTATCTGGAAAAATACACGCCGCTCAACCCGCACTACACCGCTCGCTACATCGCCGAGATGCACCGGCGCGGCGTTCTCAGCCTGGTCGGCCTGCGTCGGCCGGGCGGCGAACTCGTCGCCGTCACCGGCCTGTTCGAGAACGGCGGCACGCTGACCCAGCCGATCGTCGGCTACGACACCGGGCTGCCGATAGAGGAGGGCCTCTATCGCATGGTGATGGCGATGGCGCAGGACCATGCCACGGCGCGCGGCCTGTTCTTCAACATGAGCGCCGGGGCCGCAAGCTTCAAGCGACGGCGCGGCGCCGTCGCGGCGATCGAATACAACGCCGTCTATGCCGGTCATTTGCCGCGTCGCCGACGCGTGGCGATCCGCGTCATGGAAACCGTGCTGGCGCGGGTAGGCATTCCCCTGCTCAGGAGGTTCGAACTTTGAGCGAGCGCCAAAAGCGGAAGGATCACTGGCAGGCCGTGGCGCTGTCGGGCGACATCAGGGGCAAGCCGAAGCGCATCCTGTTCGACGGCCAGCCGCTGGTGCTGTTCCGCTCGGCGCAAGGCATTGCGGCGCTGTTCGACCGCTGCCCGCACCGGCTGGTCGAACTGTCGACCGGCAAGCTCGTCGGCGGCGAGATCGAGTGCCCCTATCACGGCTGGCGCTATGACGGGGAAGGGCGCTGCACCGCCATCCCCGGTCATGTCGGCGAGATGCCGCATTACCGGGTGCGCCGCTTTGGCGCCATCGAGCGCGACGGCGTCGTCTTCGTCTCGTCGGGCACGCCCGAGGCCGAACCCTATCTCCATTGCATGCAGGGCAAGAACGTCGTCGTGCGGCGGGTGCGCAGCTCGACGCAATCGACGGTGATCGACGCGGCCGAAAACATCCTCGATGCCACCCACACCCACTTCACCCACAAGGGCCTGCTGCGTGGCCTGGGTTCGAAGCGCCATCTCGTGCGCGTCGAAGTGACCGGCGGCGAGGGCTGGGTCGAGGCTTGCTACACCGGCGAGGATCGACAGCAGGGGCTGATCAGCCGGCTATTGGAAGGCGAGCGCGCGAAAACCATCGGCCGCTTCCGTTACCCCGGCATCGCCGAACTCGAATATTGGGGCAAGGATGGGCTTGCGCTCGCCACCACCTTCCATCTGCGCCAGGCCGACGAGCGCACCGTCGAGGGCGTCGACTGGCTGATCGGCCCGCGCCAGGGCTGGTTCGGCGGGATCAAGGCGCTTGCCTTCAAACCGCTGTTCAACATCGCGTTGCAGCAGGATCGCCGCGTGCTGAAATCGGCGAGCGACAACGCCCGTTTTGCCCCGCCAGCGCTGCCGGTGATCGGGCCGCTCGATTTCCTGCGCCGAGACATCGCCGCGATCATCGCGGGCGAGCTGCCCCCGGCAGCGGAAGAGCCGCGCGTGCACCAGATCGAGCTTTAGACGGTGCATTGGAGAACTCGGCGTGTCGTTCCTTCGGGCCGGACCTCAGAAGAGCTCCTCAGGCCCGTTCCATTCGATGTCGCGCGTTGACGCCGCCTGCAGGCCGATGCGTCCTCGAAGCGCGATGCCGGCGATCTCGGCCAGCGCCGGCCACTGCGCCTTGACCGGTGCAGGATCGCCGGGCCAGTCGAGCAGTTCCTCCGCACCGCGCATCGCCTTGCTGAAGCGGCCGAGGCCACCGGAGCGCAAGGCCGCCGGCAGCCCGTAGATCCACATGGCGAGCCGCACTGTCTGGGGCGCGGTGACATCGGGTCTGACCTCGGGCCCGTCTCCCAGCACGGCGTCCGCGAAGCGCGCCGGATCGCGGAAGAAATGCAGGCCGCTGACGGCGCGCGGGTTGCACTCCAGCGGCAGCACTGTTCCGTCCGCCTGCCGCATCAGGTCGAAGGAGATTTGCCCGGTCCATGACGTGCCACCGGCGATGCGCTCGACCAGCTCGCGCGCCCAGACATCCTCGATCCGTTCGAAGAAGATTCCGGCGCCCTTGCCGGCACGGTAGAGCGAGCGATAGAGCGCGAACGCCTTGAGCTTGCCCGCGCGCGCCACCGCATAGGCGCTGATCTCCTCGCCCGTCACGAAACGCTGCGCTACCCACTTCATGGCGGGCGAGGGGTTGACGGCATCGAGTTCGTCGGGCGAGGGGCGCAAAAGCACCTGGCTGGCGAAGCGCGACCATACCGGTTTGAACACCAGTTCGCGCGCGCGGCCGCGCACCGCTTCCAGATCGGCTCTGGATTGCAGCAGCGTCGTTTGCGGCACGGCGAGGCCAAGCCGTTCGGCCAGCCGGATGAAGGCATGCTTGTTGTGGACCTCGGCAAGCAGCTCGATTCCGGGGGCGAACAGGCGCGCCGAGATCGCGCGGCCGCGCCAGGCGAGCGCCAGATGAAAAACCTCCTCGCAGGTCGGGATGACCAGGCCAATCCCTTCGGCGCGCACCAGCGCCTCGACGGCCTCGGCATAGGCCGCCGGCTCGAAGCGCGGCGGCGGCAGGCGGCGATAGAGCGCGCAGGCTATGCTGGCGGCGGCGATCGGCCGGGCAGGGGTGTCGGCCAGGATCACGCGTCGCCCGGCGCCATGCAGCAGCCGCGCCAGATGCAGCGCCACCGGCGCGCGCGCTCCGGTAACGAGGACAGTGCTATCGGGCACGGGACATTGGCATCGGCAAGCCCACGGCGGTGATTGCGGTTGGCGGAACCGTTGCGCGAAATCGGCGCGCTTGGCAACGGAGCCGCGCCATCGTCAGCCGGCTCGGGCGGTCCAAAGCCGGCGATCCTGCGAACCGAGCAGCGCCAGGATCGGGACGGCGCTCAGCAAGTGGATGGAACAGCCACCGTTCCGCAGCGGTCAGCTCTGCTCTTCAGCGTCGTCGTTGCCTTCCAGTTTTTTGCGCAGCGCCGTGATCACGCCGTGCATGGTGTTGATGTCCTCGACCGAAAGCCCGTCGGCGAGGTTGTTGATCCAGGGGGCCTGCAGGCGCATGGCCGCGTCGTAGGCTGCACGCCCCTTGTCGGCCAGCACGACAAGCTGCGCCCGCCGGTGATGCGGGTTTACCCTGAAGGCGACCAGCCCTTCGCTTTCGAGATCGTTGACGATGCGCTGCACGTTCTGGCGGTTTGCGCCGAGATCCCGCGCCAGCCACGCCACCGGCTGCGGATGCGCGGCGGCGACGATGGCGCCCAGCACCTGCCAGCGAGCGCTGGTCAGGCCGAGATCTGCGACCAGCCTGTCGCCGGCCGCGCTGATGCGGCTGTTCAACCTGAACAGGTCAAGGATGAGGTCGCTCAAGGCCTTGCCGGGCGGTGTTCGTTTCGTGCTGGACATTTGTCACCTTGTATCGATATTGACATCATGTTGTCAAATGCATATGTAGGCATCGTAACAGATTGACATCATAACACCAATTGAAGGAAACCCTCATGACCCATATGCGCCCCCTCGACCCCGCTTTCCCGATCGACCGCCAGGTCGCCATCGATGCCACCGCCGTCGTGCTGGTGAACGTCTTCACGCTCGACAAGGCCGACGAGCAGACCTTCCTCGACGTCTGGCAGGACGACGCCGTGTTCATGAAGCAGCAGCCGGGCTTCATCTCGACCCAGCTTCACCGCGCGATCGGCGACAGCCCGACCTACCTGAACTATGCCGTGTGGGAATCGACCGCCGCCTTCCGTGCCGCCTTCACGCATCCGCAGTTCAGGGCGAAGATCTCGGCCTATCCGTCCTCGGCCGTCGCGTCGCCGCATCTGTTCGAGAAGGTCGCGGTGCCGGGGATCTGCGTGGCCTAGCCGAAGCGGCAAGGATGACGCCAAACGCAAGGGCGTGCCTCGGCAGCTAGGCAAGCCTATTAGCTTCGACTAGTACCTTCGGAGGTGGAAGGCTTGAGGGCGTCATCCGATGAAGGTCAACGTACTCTACGCGCACCCGGCGGCTGACAGCTATTTGGCGTCGCTTCACCAGCGCATCGTCAAGACGCTCAAGGCGAGAGGCGACGAAGTCATCGACTTCGACCTGTACAAGATGGGTTTCAATCCGGCGATGCTGCCCGAGGAATGGCGTGGCCATTACGATCCCTCCCAGGTGCCGAAGGATCTGCAGGTCTATGTCGATGCGCTGTTATGGGCAGAGGCATGCGTCTTCTGCTTTCCGACCTGGTGGTCGGGCATGCCCGCCATACTGAAAGGCTATTTCGATCGCGTATGGCGCCCAGGCATCGCTTACGAGGTGCCGCCCGATGACGGCCTGATCAAGCCTTCGCTGCTCAATATCCGCCGCATGGGCGTGGTCACCACATGCGGGTCGCCGTGGTGGTACACCCAACTCTATATGCAGAACCCCGGAAAGAAGGTGCTGCTGCGCGGCCTGAAGACCATGTGCGGCCGGGACGTGCGGCATCTGTACCTGTCGCGATACTCCGTTCACAGCATATCGGACGAAAAGCGGGAAATGTTCGCGCGCGAGGTGGAGCGTCGCTTCGATACGTTCTGAGTTCCATTGCCGTGCCCGGCACGATCTTCGGGGAAGAGGCATCACAACCAGGCCGCCTGAATGTGTCATGTCGGATTCAACTTTCGGCCTGCTCGCGCCTCGCGGCACTGAAAACCTCGCGGGCGGCATCGGCGTTCAAGACAGCGATGGCAAGCCCGACGATGATATCGGGCCAGGCCGAATTCCACAGGAATGCCGTGACCAGACCGGCAGCGATGATCGCTACGTTGGCAAGGACATCGTTGCGCGCCGACAGGAACGCGGCGCGGGAGAGGCTTCCTCCATGATGGCGATAACGCGCGAGCATGAGTGCGCATGACAGGTTCACGAGGATCGCACCCATCGCCGTGAGAGTGAGTGGTACGGGCGAGGGCGGAACCGGAAGATGGAGCTTTTGCCATGCGGTCCATAGCGTGGCCAAAGCCGGGACCAGGAGTACGCCGGCGAGCAGCATTCCAAGCCGCGCCCGATTGCGGGCCGCCCAACCCAGCCCGACCAGGATCAGGAGATTGATCGACGCATCCTCCAGAAAATCGATGCTGTCGGCAAATAGCGATACGGACCCGATCCGGACGGCAATGGCAAATTCTATCCCGAAATAGGCAAGGTTCAGGATCGCCACCAAACGCACGATCCTGCTCAGGTTGCCAGTCATGTTTTTGCTACATCAACGAGGCGATCGCCAGGCGATTCCTGGCGACGTTCGGCTTGCTGTCGCCAACATATTCGACGTTCGTGTCGATGAGCCGGTCACCGTCGATCCCAGCCGCGGTCAGGATGTCCACGATCGCCTTCGCACGCTGCCTGGCCAGTGCCTTGTTTGTCTTTGCGGCATTGGCGCCTTTGAATTCCTTGGCCGCCAAGGCCGTCAGTTCGACGTTGCAGCGCGAGTCCTTGATGCTCGCGGCGAACTTCTCGAGGTCATTCTTGATCCGCGATGAAATCACAGAGGACTGGCTGTCGAAAAACAGATGGACCTGGACAGCTGCGCGTCTCTCATATTGCCGGCACGATATGCCTTGCTTCGGCAAGGTGTACACGATCGCGCTCCGCGCCGTGTTCGTGTTTGTGGCGCTGTCGTCGACCCAATGCGAGAGCGCCAGCACCATTTCCGGCTTGACGCCTTGTACCTTGAGGAAGTCGCTGGTCGCGTTCAGCCTGCGGCCGGCAATGCCGTCAGCCTTGTCGTAGCCACCTTCTTTGCTCGCCGTCGCATAGAGCCTGTAGCCGCAATCCTTCCCGGCGTCCTTGATGAAAGCCTTCAACGCGTTGGCGGAATCCTCCGCTATCTTGCCGTCGCCCTTCTTGAAGAGGACGCGATAGGAGTTCCACTGCGTGCAGTTCGGGCCAACGTCGCGTTCCTGGGCGACTGCGCTGAAAGTTACCGTACTTGCGACAGCGCTAATAAAGGCCAGAACAAGAATGAATGATTTCTTCATTTTCTTGGCGCCTCCTGCTGCGGCTTAGTCTAACGCCCCGCTCTTTACTGCGGCAAGGTGGGCAAACCGCGGCCGGCGTTCGTCAGTCCCACACGAGCAGCAGCTTGCGCCAGAAGGCATTGGACGGCATCGACTTGGAGCCGCGCGGCAGGCGGATGGCCAGATAGATCGTCAGCCATTTGCGATCTATCTCGCGGATCGAGACTTTCAAGTCTTGCAGCTCGAAAGGTCTCGAAACCCGTGTCCATCCGGAGAAGGCGAGGGCGCCGGTCGGGGCATCGCCTTTCCAGGAGAGCTTTTCCTCCGGCTTGCCCAGCGCCATGGCGAACTCGAAAGGAGACGCCTCCTCATGAGCGATCTCTACCGTTGCCACGACGCTTCTGGCAAAGGCCGGGAAGGCTGAATTGAGCGCGGCGACGACCGGGCCATGCGTGTTCGGCCGCAGGAATATGCCGCCACTGTCGCCGGCGACGAGCAGCGTCGGCAGGTCGGAGGGATGGTTGGTGACGAGCGCCGCATGCTTGAGCTCGTCATTGGTTATCCGGCGCATGCGCTGGCGCTGTTGCGGCGCGTTGAGACGCGGGTGTCTCGCGCCGTTCGAAACCGCATGGCGAACCTGGATGCTCGAAAAGCCTCCCAGCACGCGGCTGCCGGCAGTCCGTACCGCGAGCAGCAGGTCGCGCCTGGCAAACGACGGCGAGCTGACGGCCGCCTGGATCTCGCGCGCCTCGTGCGCCCGGCTGACATCCGCCCAGCCGCTCCCGCCATTGCTCTCCAGCACCTTGGCGAGGTCGCCGAAGGTCTGGTTTTCCGCGTCGACGATCGCCAGCTGGAACTGCGCGGGCTCGGTCAGGTCCTCGTCGAGATAGACCCAGCAGCTCGCGCCGATGGCGCCCGGCGGGCAGACGCCCTTCAGCAAGGCCATGGTGATGTTGCCGCCCTTGGCTTCGAGAAACAGCTGATCCGGCGATTGTTCGACATAGCTCAGCGGATTGGCATCGGCATCCGGATGTGAACCGACATGCGCCAGGCGCAGCGGCTCGACGGAAAGGTAGTGCTCGCGATAGAGCGAGGAATGCAGTTCCGGCACGGTTTCGTCGGCGGCTGCCTTGAGCATGTCGACCACGCCAAGCGTAAAGTCGGATCGCCCCGCATGGGCGAGCAGCGAAATCGCGGTGTCCGCCCGGCCTTCACGGGCCGCGATCTCGGCCAGCAGCTGCATCGCGTCCGGGGCATTGGCGGAACCCGCGCTCAGCCTCAGATACCGCTCGTCCTTGACCCGCAGTTCCAGATTCCAGAGGTTGAGGTCCTTCTCGTGGCTGGCCGTGTTCGAGCTGATGCCGAGCTGCACGAACATGTCCGTTCGCGCGAATTTGTGCTTGCGGAAGACCTCGATGATCGGCCTGCGGTTCCTCAGCCACTCGGCATTCCGGTTCATGCCTGTCGGCGCCGACCGGTACCAATAGAGCGGCTCTGGCACGGTAACGACCTCCAGGCCGGCGAGGTCGGCGCGCAGGAAGAATTCCCAATCGCTCGCGGAAAAGCCGCGCTCTTCGTTGAGATAGCCGATCTTGTCGAACACCTCGCGCCGGAACATCGCATTGGCATCGCCATAGGGATTGGTGATCAGGGCGATGTCGGTGGGGCCGCCGACCGGGAAATAGAGCATGTAGCCGCTCTTGGTATCCGGCGGCACGAAGGGCTCGTTGAGCCACTTGGCAAAGGTCGTGCATATATCGGCGCCGGAGTTCTGCATGCCGGCGACAAGCGTGCTGACGGCGTTCGGGAACAGCGCATTGTCGTCGTCCAGGAACAGGATCAGCGAGCCTTTGGCGGCGCGGATGCCGGTGTTGCGCGCCTTGCCGAGGAAGCCGTTCTTTTGCCTAATGATCCGCCAGCCGCGCTGCTCGAACTCCGGTTCGAGTTCCGCCAGCAGCCGAACCGCGTCCGGATCGGTGCTGCCGTCGTCGACAACGACCAATTCGATGTTCGGATAGTCCTGGCGGCGAACCGAGGCGATCGCCTGCGGCAACAGCGGCGCCCGGTTGTAGTGCGCGGTGATGATCGAAACCAGCGGCGGCCGGCTGCGGCGCGGGCTCGCGGTCTTGCGCGGTTCGCGGCCGAATTTCTCGTGCAGCCGGCTCCAGGCCTTGGCGCGGGCCTCGCGCCCATGCAGCGGCTTCGCCGCGACGATCGAGCGGTTTTCCAGCACCGTCGCGATTTTGGCCGCGATGGCGGAAGCGGCAGGCGCCATCAGGACGGCATCGGCCGACTTTGGCTGCAGCATGTCGCGTACGCTGCCGACATCGGTGGCGACGAACGGGATCTCCTCATCGATGCAGGCCACCACATCCATCGGCAGCTGTGCCGCCGCATGGGTGATCGCCACCAGCGCATGGCTCTGCCGCAGATACCTGAAAATGTCCGGCTCGTCGCGAATCGGCAGCAGCTTGAGCTTGAACGGCCATTGCTGCGCGCGCCGCACGATCATGCCGCCCGAATGCTCGCCAAGCACATGCCCGAAGGCGCCCACGACAGTCACCGCCAGATCGGTGATGCCGCTGTCGGCCAGACGGTCGAGCGCATCGCAAAACAGCGTCAGGCCGCCGCGCGCTTCGGTCCCCGAGAAATGAACCACTTCCGTGGTCAGCCGCTGTCGCGGCCGATAATGATCGGAGTGGAAGTTCGAACGCCATTCCTCCGGCACCAGCGGAGCGGCAACATGGCGGCTGGCCGGCAGCTTCCACCCCGCCTTGGTCATCCAGTCGAGCAGTGACTGGCCGCTGACGACGAGATGGTCGCAGGTCTCGGCCGAAATCCGTTCCATATGCGCGACGGTCATCTGCTCCTTGCGCTCGACCGCCCGACCGTTCGCCTGCAGCTTCCACATCAGCGGTTCGTGGGCGAGCACGACGATGGCGGGAGGATCGGGAAAGACGCCGGTGCGCTTGGCAACGGTCGGGAAATGCGCCAGTCCGCCTTCGAGCGCGAAATAGACGACATCGAACGCGTTCTGCTTGAGATAGTGGTAGACGGCCACGGAGTGCTTGTCGCTCGAATCGTACCCACGCAGCAATTCGGGCGATGGCGGCAACAATTCGAGCCGAACCAGGAAATTGTCGAAACACCATTTGCCGAGCCTGGCGATCTCCTGCTCGTTCGGCTGGGTGCCTGTGGGGCTCGGCACCCAGAGCAGCGTCACCGTATCGCCGGTCGCCGCCAGATGCTGCGCCAGCGCGTAGGTCGCCGACCCGGGATCGGCGGTCACCGTTGAGCCGAACTCGACCTCCGAAACGATGCATACATTGCGCGGCTTCCGGCTTGCCTGCCGCTTGCCTTTGGGCGCCGTGCCTGCCTTCGAACCAACGCTCAATCGGTCCCCCTATCGGTCCACTGTCAGCCTGCCGCCGCGCTCGAAACAGTCTTGCCAACAGTTGGATAATACTTTGATAATTGTTTTGCGGCTCACAATAGCGCTCCCACGCGTTCGCGTAACCGGATTGATGACGTTCCGATGGTTGGCCTGCAATCCCCAAAACACCTCGCGCGACTGGACGAGCGGCCGATCGACATGGCCGCTGGCGAGATCCTGTGCTTTGTCGGACTGCGCAACGAAGCGACGTTGCTGCCCAAGCTTCTCGATCACTATCGCGGCCTCGGCGTCGATCGGTTTTTCTTCCTGGACAACGGCTCCACCGACGGTACGCGCGAACTGATATTGGAGCAGGCGGACAGCCACTGCTTCCACACCGAGGGATCGCATTTCGCCGAAAACATCGATCCACCGCGGTGGATCAACACGCTGATGAACGTCTTCGGCACCGGCCATTGGTGTCTGTCGATCGACGCCGACGAACTGCTCGTCTACCCGGATTTCGAGCGGGTGGATCTGCATCGGCTTTGCGATTATCTCGACGCGACCGGCTCGGAAGCGGTGATTGGCTCCATGATCGACATGTACGCCGACGGCCCATTGGCCGAGTGCAGCTATGACGGCAAGATCCCGCTTATCGAGGCCTCACCCTATTTCGATCCGGAGCCGGGTTGGCTGCGTGCGCGTGACGGCTTGTATCCGCCGCAGCAGATGTTCGGCGGCGTGCGGGAGCGCGTCTTCTGGCACGGCCGGTTCAAGCAGACTTTTCCACCGTGCCTGAGCAAGGTTCCGATCGTGCGATGGGAGCGGGGCAGGCACTATCACGTGGCGCAGCACACGATCAGCAAGGTCCGGTTCAGCGAACTCCGCGTCGCGCTGCTGCACTTCAAATTCGTCTGGGGCTTCCGCCAGAAATCAGCGTCGTCGCTGAGCGAGAACACGCAGCTTAAGGAAAAGACGCTCGAGGAGCGCGCCGCCTACATGGAGGCGCTGGAGCGCAATCCGAAACTGTCGCTCCGGAACCATCGCTCCGTTCGCTATCACGACGCCGCGCAGCTTGTGGACCTCGGCTGGATGAAAACCTCGGATCGCTACGCCGAGTTCGTCGCAAACGCCGTCGGGCCGCGCCAAGGCACGGCCACCTGACATAGCGAACTGGAAACTGCGGCGGGACTTATCCGCCGTAGCCGCCGCCACCCTCTCCATGATCTCCGCCGTCGCCATCCGGACCGAACTGCGCCAGGCTGTTCAAAGCAAGCGCTTTGCATGCCGTCGGAGCATTCGGATAGCGATGCAGATAGTCCTCGAGCGCCTCGATCGTGCCGATCCTGAGGGCCTGCTCACATGCGAGCTCGGCCTCCTTGACCCCGACTTCGAATTGCGCCTGCGCCGCGCCCGAGAAAGCGACGCTTACACCAAGAATACTAAGCCCACCCAACAGTAGCGATTGGATCTTACGCATAACTAACCCCTTTCACCACGCACCATATTGAATTTATTGTTTTGTTAGCATTTTGTCAACCATAACTGCGGGTGTGCCGTGCCCCATCCTGGCGCAAGGTTAACGTCCGAATCCGCCGCGAAGGCGCTAGTCGCTGAACAATACAAGCTGCCGAAAGAAGGCATTGGTCGGCGAACCATTCGGCCTTCCCGCGAAACGAACCGCAAGCGCGATCGAGAGCGGCATTTTGCGCCGCGCGCGAAGCGCCGCCACCAGCGAGTGGCGCACGAATTTTTCCTCGACGGTCGTCCAGCCTGAGAAGGCAAAGGTCTGGGAGGCGATATCCCCCTGCCAGTCTATGGTTTGATCGGGGCGGGCAAGCGCAAGCGCGAAGTCCAATGCCGACGCGTCGGCATGCGCGATCTCGACCGTTGCCTCCACCCTTCGAAAGAAGGGCGGAAAATGGAGATCAAGCGAGGCCGCGACGACGCCGTCCGCGTGCGGGCGCAGGAACACGCCGCCACCATCCGGCGCGACAAGCAACAGTGGCAGGGCCGAGGCGCGTGGCGTCAGCAACCTGGCGCTCCGCAGCACTTCGTAGGCGAGGGTGGTTGAACCGCCGCCGTCGCGCGGACGACCGGGGGCATCAACGGCCATGGTGGCAGGCCGTCCAAGCAGGCCGGCCACGGTCTCGGGACGGCCGATCGAGCCGGCAATGCCCGCCAGTTTCTTCAGGGCCACATCGCTGTTCGGCTCGAGATCGCAGAGCTCCAGATAGTCTCGATAGGCGGGTGTGTACCTCAGGTTTTCGCGCGCGCTTTCCAGTTCGGATCGCGTCGTGTTCTGGGCGATGGCGAGCTGGTAGAGCGGCCCGGCGCCATCGAACTGGCCGGAGCCAAATGTCTCCAGGACAGGGCGGCGATTATCGTACCAGTTCGATGTCCGGAACATGCTATCCGGTTTCGAGCGGTACCAGTAGAGCGGCTTCGGGATCGGCCTGATCTTCAGCCCGGCAAGCGAGGCTCGCGCAAAGAATTCCCAGTCGTGCACGGCGTAGCCAGGCTCTTCGACCAGGAATCCGATCCGCGAGAAGACCGACCGGCGCACCATCGCATTGGCGTCGCCATAGACGTTGTGGATCAGGCCGAGCGCGTCGGGGCCGCCGAGCGGCAGATACTGGATCAGCCCGTCGGCCCGCTTCTCCGGCACGACGTCCTCGTAGAAAATCAGCTGGAACGCCGTGCAGATGTCCGCGCCCGTTGCTGCCATGGCGCGCACGAAATGGTCCACCGCCTCCGGGAACAATGCGTTGTCGTCGTCCGCGAACAGGATCAACTCGCCCTTGGCGGCGCGAACGCCGGCGTTTCGCGCCGCGCCGAGATGCCGGTGCGGCCGGCGCAGGATCTTCCATCCGCGCCGGCGGAAGTCCGGTTCCAGCGCATCCAGCAATCGCCTGGCCCCGTCCTGGTCGCTGCCATCGTCGACCAGCACCAGCTCGAGATCCCGGTAAGTCTGCGCTTCGATCGCCGCGATCGCCTGTTTCAGATAGAGCGGCCGATTGCGATGGGCCATGACGATCGAAACCAGCGGCGATGGGCCGGCGCCCCTGCGGGTCCGCTTGCGCGGCGCTTCGCGCGTATCCAACCAGGCCTGGCGATTTTGGCGCACGATCCGCTGGGGGCGTGGCGGGCTGTCGAGCGCGGCCGAAATCGCCCGCGCCAGCGCGGCGGGATCGGGATCGACCAGCCCGGGCTGACCGGCCTCGGCGATCCAGGCCTCGGCGTTCGCGCCAACATTGGTCGCAACGACCGGCAACCCCGCCGCGATGCAGGCAGCGACGACCCCGCCGGTCGATGCCGCCCGCGCGGGAACGACAGCGAGCCCCCCGGTCCGCGCGGCGTGGTCGAGCCTTGCGTTCAGGTCGGCGTCCGGCAAAAGGTTGAGCTTGAACGGCCATCGCTCGGCGCGCCGCAGAAGCAGTCCGCCGCTATGCTCGCCCATGATCCTTCCGAACGGGCCGAACGCGGTGACCGTAAGGCCTTCGGGCGCGGTCGGCGCGAGGGTGTCCAGCGCATCGCAGAGCAGCGTCAGGCCATCGCGAACCCGCCACCCGGCGAGGACGACGAGTTCGCTCGCGCTTTTCCTGGCAATCGGCGTGCGTGCGCCGGCCGCGTCGCGCGGATCGCGCAGCAGCGGCGCCACTGTCGCCTTCCTGACCTTCCAGCCCCGCGACAACATCCATTTTCGCAGGGCGGCCGACGCACAGACCGTGCTGTCGGCCATCTCGGCGCAGTATTTTTCCATATGGGCGACGGCAATCGCCTCGGTACTGTCCATGAACGCCTTGTCGGCTTCATCGGCCCACTCGCTGGGGGCATGGGCGACGGCCACGATGGGCGGTGCGGCGAACGCCGCCGTCTCGGCCGCGAGCAAGGTGAAGTAGGGCAATCCGCCCTCGAGCGGCGCATAGACCAGGTCATGGCCGGACCGCTCCAGGTAGTGCAGCAGGGCGGCCGACCGGCTCTCGGGCGTCGCCAGCCAAGGAAGCAGCTGATCCGATCGGTCGAGGACCTGCAGCCGGATGGAGGCCGCCTCCAACTCGCCGCGGTGTGTCGCCACCACCTCGGAAGACGGCGCGTCCGGGCCCGGCACCCAAACCAGGGTGACGTCGTCGCCGTCTCCGGCGAAGAGCCTGGCCAGCTCGGGCATGGCAGCATCGTCCTCGCCGCGACGGCCGATCACGCTCGTCACGACGCAGACGCGGCGAGGCTTGCCTTCCGGCTCCACCGGCCCCAGCTCCTTGCCACCAACGACCATCGAAATTCCCTGTTCGGTCCCGCCGACAGCGCCCTTCGCGACGCGGTCCACCCGCCATTATGCCCGCGTCAGGTTTACTTTTCGGTGATCATGCTTTTGCGCCATCGGTAAACCAACTCGTCAAGCAGGTGCTAAAATGACTGTGCAAACAATCGACTGTTACAACTTTAGCGACCCGGCATAAGCAATCTTTACGGCTCCTGGCTAGTCATGACGGCATATCAGGAGGCGCAAATGAAAACGACAATGAAGTTTCTCGGTGCGCTCGTCGTAATGGGCGCAACGGTCTCGGCGAGCTCCGCCGACCAACTTTTGCGGCCGCGCATCAACCTCGGCAGTGCCAACGTCAAGACGATCAGCGGCGACCGCGGCGGCTATGTGATCGACTATGCTATCCGTGCGCTGAAGATGCGCCGCAGCGGCACCTTCGTGCGTTTCAACGGTGCGTGCGACTCGGCCTGCACGCTCTATCTGTCGATGCCCAAGAGCAAGGTGTGCGTCACGCAGCGCGCGTCTTTCGGCTTCCACCTGCCCTATGGCGCAGGGGCGCGGGGCAACCAGGTCGCCGCCAATTTCATGATGAAGAACTATCCGGGCTGGGTTCGCGGCTGGATCGCCAAGCGCGGCGGACTGAAGGGTTCGATCGCGACCATGACATATGCGGATGCCAGCCGCTTTCTGCCGACATGTCCTTCCGAGCAGCGCGGCACGACCATTGCCAGCTTCGGCCCGACGCGCCTGCGTGGCGGCTGATCCTGCGAACCAGTACTGAAAGGCATTGACGGGTGGCGGGCGCAGGCCCGCCACAGCCGATTCATGCCCGCGGCTGCCCGCATTTGATCCAAGAAGTCATTGGTGTATTTTCGAAGCCGTCTTATTCGTCACGGGCCTGGTGCGAATGCAGTCTTGCCAAAAGTTCGTGCTTCTCGCCTCGCAAAGGACAGGATCGCAAGCGCTCAACCGCCATCTCAACCAGTATGAGGGGATGGTGATGCATGGCGAGATCTTCAACGCGGGCTTTGTCGGCTTGCGCAGCGACTACCACGAGAAGCTGAGCCTGCCGCGTGAAGGCGTCGAGATGCGCGACGCCGACCCAGAACAATTCATAGCGCGGATTTTCGACGACCCGGCGGCCCGCTTTGTCGGCTTCCACATATTCCCCGAACAGACGCGCCCCGCCATTCTTCCGGTTCTGGAAGACCAGAGCGTCAAGAAACTCTGGCTCGTCAGGAACCCGGTCGCGTCGTTCGTTTCATTGCTCGAGGCGGAGGCGTCCGGAGTCTGGGCGGTTCATGCCTCGGATCCGCTGCCCGCCGGCGACTACCGGAAAAAGGTGCGTTTCGACATCGACCGCTTCAATGCCTATCTCCACGAACTGAACCTGTTTCGGGCCAAGATCAAATCCGTACTGTTCGAAACCGGGCAGCCCTATTTCCCGATCCACTACAGCGACATCGCCGATCCGCTGGTCGGCAACGCGATCATAGCCTATCTCGGCGGCTCTCAGCGCCTCGACCGTTTCGAGACCGACATCCTGAAGCCGCCATCGCGCCCGTTCGCCGAGCGCATCGAGAATTACTGGGAATTCACCGCCTACTTCAGGGCCATTTCCACGGAAGCCCTCTACGCGTTCGGGTGAGGTCAACGCGTCCGGTTAACCAGTTCACGACAAGTTTGGTTAACGAATACTTGATTTTGTTGACTCTTTTTTAGCTCGGACCGATTCTGTCATGGGGGTTTGAAGGCTTTCGGCCGTGGCTGGGCCGAAGCGCAAACTGGCGGCGGATAGTCCTATGAGTGTTTTCGCGATTGCCGGCGTCATTGGCGGCACGGGCTGGGCGAGCCGTTCCGGCACGCCGGGCAGGGCATTGCCGTGAGCGGCCGTATGGTGTCGAACGAGCCGCCAGCGTCGTCGCGGGACACGCGCTTCCGGCGCATGAGCCTGCAGATCATTTGCACAGGCTTGTTGTCGTGGCTGCTTCTGGGCGTCTACCGGGGCGTCATCGTCGATCCGCAAACGACGCTTGGCGGCCTTGTCGCGTCCATGCCCAAGGGACTGGCATCGAGCTACTACGACCTGATCGTCATGGCGTCCCTGACCGTGACGGCCTTGATCCTTCTTTTTCCGGTCAAGGCCAGCCGGCTTGGCTGCGCTGTTGTCGGCTTCATTTTCTACCTCGCCGTCCTGGTGTCGCTGGGCTGGGGCTTTGCCAACATAAATCTCGTCAAGATGCTGGGCGAACCGTTCACCTTCCAATGGCTGGTCTATGGCGACTTCCTGCAGAATGCCGACGCCCGGAACGCCATGGGCGACGCGCTCAACACCAGGGACGTCGCCATCGTGTCGTTGTCCATCCTTCTGGTGCTTGTCCTAGGCTACGCGGCGGCCAGACTGTGGCTGCGGCTCGGTGTCGTCGGTCACAGGGTCCTTCTGGCCACGCTCGTGCTGGGCGTCGCCGGCGCCTTGGCCGGCACGGCCTATCACGTGCATGCGGAAGCGCTGCCAGCGGCGAAGATCGACAATCCGATCGTGCATTTCGTCGAATCGGCCCTGCTCAGTCCGACGCCGGTGGTCCTGACGATGAACGCCAGCGCCAATGACCCCGACACCGCCAGCGTCGCGGAGCGGCCGCCGGAAACCTCGAGCTTCAAGGCGCCAGTACCGAACCCGATCAAGAACGTGCTGATTTTCATGATGGAGTCGGTGCCATCCAAATATATCGAGACCTTTGGCGGTAAATACCCCGTCACGCCAAACATAAAAAGCTATGCGGCGGATTCCGTGCGCTTTGACAACATCTATGCGCATGCCCCTTCCACGCACTACTCGCTATTTTCTCTGTTTACCTCGATGTACAACGACATCTCATACTACGGCATGACGATGCAGCACCCGTATCTGCCGCTGGACTCGATCTCCAACATCCTTTCCGCGCACAGCTTTCGCACCGGCTTCTTCTGGAGCGCGGATTCCCGGTTCCAGCGCGTCGACGAATTCCTGCTCAACAAGGGGCTTGATACGATCCAGGATTATCGCGGGCAGAAATGCGCCACTCCCACCTTCAAGCTCAGTTCCGAGCAGTGGAAGAATATGGATTACAACAGTGATCTGTGCACGGCGCAGTCGACCATCGACTGGATGAACAAGGACGAGGGCAATCCTTTCTTCGCCATCATGTTCACGGCGATGACCCATTATCCCTACATCACCGACAGCCCGATGTTCTCGAAGATGGCGCCGTCCTCCCACACCGGGCTGGTCCACTACTCGGACGACGAAAAATTCAATGCCTACCTCAATGCCCTCAAGGTCGGCGATACGGCGCTTGGCGAAATCCTCGAGTCGCTGAAGCAGTCGGGCAAGCTCGATTCAACGTTGGTCGTGATCCTTGGCGATCATGGCGAGGCGTTCGGCGAGCATGACGACTATGTCCATGCCAGCGCGATCTATGAGGAGAACGTCCACATCCCGCTGATCATGATCAACAAGCATCTCTTCCACGATCAGGTCGTACATTCCGTCGGCGGCATCGTCGACATCGCCCCGACCATCCTCGACATACTCGGTCTTCCGCTGCCCAAGCAGTGGCAGGGGCGCAGCCTGTTCAGCGAGCAGCGGCCGAACAAGACCTTCTTCTTCAATCCCTGGGCTGGCTTCCTGTTCGGCTACCGCGAGGACGACCGCAAGGTCGTCTTCAACGCGACCACCGGCAAGGTCGAGCAGTACGACCTCAAGGCCGATCCCGACGAGCGGACAAATCTCTTCAACGACGCCAGCGATCGCAACGCGCTGCTGCAGCCAATCGCCGGATGGGTGCAGTCGCAGCGGCGGCGCGTCGCCGATCTGGTCGCTGCCGAGGCCAAAGACACTGCGCGCTGCACCGTCACCAACCTGGAGATCGACGCCACCGGCACGGAGTTCGAAGGACCGCCGCGCCTGGATGTCCTGGTGGATGGCAAGCCCGTCGCCCAGATCAACGTTTCGGGCGTGCAAAGCAAGGCCATAACGCCCGACCAGATCGGCGCCGAGCTGCAGGCGGCGTCGGCCGATGCGAAGCCATTCTTCGTCGACCTCAGCGCCGTGGCCAGTCCGCATTTGATCGAGCTTCGCTTTGCCAATGATCTGTGGGCCGGGCAGGGCAAGCCAGGCGATCGCAACCTGTTCATCAAGAGCATTAAGGTGAACGGCCAGCTGGTCCCAAACAGCAGGCTGCATATCGACAACCGGGCCACCGGCTACACCGATGGCAGCGGCACCAGCATGTACAACAACGGCTCGCTATGGGTCGGCGGTCCCTTCGTCGACGGATGCGTGTAGGAGCGAGGATCTGCGTACCGCGTTGACGCGCCGCCTTCCGAGGGCGGGCAGCAAAGCCAATAGGTGGCATTTTAACAATATCTGGCGCAATGGCGAAAGACGGTGCTCACCACGCCGCTTGCCCGAATTTTAATCAGCGTCGACTAATATGGAAGGGCAGTGGAAAAGAGCGGCTGGCGTTCAAGCCGCCGCTCGCGACACTGATCCTTCGCCGGGGGGCGCGAGCCGAGGGCGAGAGGCTGGCGCAGGCCTTGCGCCTTACCTCTTGCCCTCCGGCCGCCATTCCTGCCGGTACCAGTCGACGAATTTCCGCAGGCCTTCCTCGATCCGCACCTTCGGCCTGAAACCGAAATCCCGCTCCAGCGCGCTGGTGTCGGCATAGGTTTTTTCGACCTCGCCGGGCTGCAGGGGCAGGTTGTCGCGTATCGCCTTGACGCCGAGCAGGCTCTCCAGCGTGTCGATGAAGCGGCCGAGATGCACCGGCTGGCTGTTGCCGATGTTGTAGAGCCTGTGCCGCGGGCCGTCGGACGCGGGCGGCTTGTCGAGGACGGCGACGACGCCCTCGACAATGTCGTCGATATAGGTGAAGTCACGCCACATCTCGCCATGGTTGAAGACGCGGATCGGCTTGCCGGCGAGCATCGCCTCGGTGAAGATCCAGCTCGCCATGTCTGGCCGGCCCCACGGGCCATAGACGGTGAAGAAGCGCAGGCCCGTCTGCGGCAGGCCGAACAGATGCGCGTAGGTCGAGCTCATCAGCTCGTCCGCCTTCTTCGTCGCCGCGTAAATCGACACCGGGTCGTCGACGCGGTCGCTCTCGGCGAACGGCACTTTCGTGTTGCCGCCATAGACCGAGCTCGACGAGGCATAGACCAGATGCTCGAGCCCGGAGGAGGCCCGGCAGAGCTCCAGGATTTCGAGCTGCCCGGCGATGTTGGCGTGGATATAGGCGCGCGGATTTTCGAGCGAATAGCGCACGCCCGCCTGCGCCGCCAGATGCACGATGCCGCGCACCGGCCGCTTGCCCAGCGCTGCCGCCAGGGCGCCCGGCTCGGCGATGTCGAGCTGGTGGAACGAAAATGCTTTCCTGCCGGAAAGCCGCGCCAGCCGCGCCGCCTTCAGCGCCGGGTCGTAATAGCTGTTCATATTGTCGATGCCGATGACATCGTCGCCGCGCGCCAGCAGCCGCTGGCAGACATGGCTGCCGATGAAGCCGGCGGCTCCGGTCACCACTATCGACATCGAACCTCCTGCGGCGAGGCGGCAAGCGCACTGCCGCGCCTGCGTATTGGCGGGATCATTGCTGGCGCAAGTTCCATGGAAGTCCGGTCAAATCATGACGCCGGGCGACGCCAGCCGTCACTTTCCTGTTCATCCGGCCGCGGCCGCGCAACATAGGCCGACGCCCCGTTCGCCTCGTGATAGACGCGCGCCAGCATTTCCGCCAGCACGCCGGACGTCACCATCTGCACTCCGGCGATGAGCAGGAAGAAGCCGGCGAACAGCATCGGGCGCGTGCCGATGTCCTGGCCGAGGAACAGTTTCACGCAGAAGAGATAGGCAAGCACCAGCGAACCCAGCGCGCCGAGCACGATGCCGATGCCGCCGAAGAAATGTCCGGGCCGGGTGCGGTAACGCATGAAGAAGTACATGAACACCAGGTCGAGCACGACCCTGAAGGTGCGCGAGATGCCGTATTTGGACTGGCCGTAGATGCGCGCATGATGCGTCACCACTTCCTGCGCGATGCGCCGCGGCGTCGTCACCGTCGCCAGCCAGGCCGGGATGAAGCGGTGCATTTCGCCATAGAGCCGGACGCTGCGGATGACGCTGCCGCGGAAGACCTTCAGGCTGCAGCCATAATCCTTCAGCCGCACGCCGGTGACGCGCCCGATCAGCCTGTTGGCGATGCGCGAGGGCAGCCGGCGCATCCAAAAGCCCTCCTGGCGGTCCTTGCGCCAGCCGGCCACGAGATCGAGGTCCTCGGTCAGCAGGCGATAGACCATGCGCGGTATGTCGAAAGGATCGTTCTGCAGGTCGCCGTCGAGGGTGGCGATGACGTCGCCGCGCGCGGCATCGAGCCCTGCCTGCATGGCAGCGGTCTGCTTGTAGTTGCGCACCAGCTCGACCGCATGCACATGCGCCCCGTAATGCGCCGCCAGGCGGCGGATTTCGTTTGCCGTCGCGTCGGTGCTGCCGTCATCGACGAGCACGACCTCCCAGGGCTGGCTATAGTGCTCCATCGCCTGGTGAATGCGCGCCAGCAGCGGCTCGACATTCTCGGCCTCGTTGTACATGGGCACGACGATCGACAGCATATGTTCCGGCATGACCGCGCCGTCGGGCAAACCTGACGCAGGGATGGGCAGCAGGCTCATAGCGAGGGCTTCCTTGCAGGTTCCGCCGCCGGGCTTTCCGGCAGCGTCGATTTGGAGGGGAACAGCCAGGCGATCGCGCCGGTGGCGATCGCCGAGCCGAAGATGAACAGGTGCAGCGCCAGCGCCGCCTGCAGGCCGCTCTTCATGGCGATGCCGGAGGTGAGCAGCGCCGCCGCCGCGCCCGCCTCATAGGTGCCGAAGCCGGCAACGCCCTGCACCGGCAAGATGGCGGCGCCCTCGGCGCCGACCACGCCCGGAAAGGCGGTCGTGAAGGATGTCCCCAGCATCAGCGCCAGCAGCCAGGCCTGAACGGAAAGCTTCAGCGCCCAGTTGGCGACCGTCCACCACCAGCCATAGCGCGAGCGTCCGGTCGCTTCGGTGAAGATGTCGCGAATGCGGCCGAGCTTGGCCACCAGCCGGCCCCGCCCGTCCCAGTCATGCGGCGCGCGCGCCCAGCGCGGCAGGTACCAGGCGGCGGCGATCAGCGCCGCGATCCCCGCGGCTCTCAGCGCTGGGTGCAACCCTGGCCAGACCAGGCAAGCGAGGATGCCGACGACGAAGGCGTCCTGCAGCCTGAACCACAAAAGCGAGGCGCTGGCGCGCATGATCGAGATGCCGAAGACCTGGCGCAAAAGCAGCGGAAAGGCGGTCTCGCCGCCGCGGAAGGGCACGACGTTGATCATCGCATTGTGGATCAGGATGACGCGCAGGCAGGCGCCGAAACGACCATGCACCTCGTCGCGGAATTCGTCGCAGACGCGCAGCGCCCGCAGCCCATAGGTAACGAACAGAGTAAGGGCGACAGCCACGAAGGTGGCTGGCGTGACGCGGTCGAAGACATCGCCCACCATCTTCCAGCGCGCGTCGCTGGCAAGCCAGGCCAGCAGCGCCAGGGTAACGACTATCGAGATTGCTCGTTTCAACCAATTCTCCGCAGGCTTTCGCCGCCGCGTTCCGGTGGGCTCATCGGGAAGATCCGAGATGCCCGGCATCGGGTTCCTTGCCGATTGTCCGCGGCCCCTAAGCCCAAAGGTCGCGGCTCCTTGTGGTGGCGGCTGCTCCTATAGACCAGCAGCCTGTTCGAATCCACAAGCTTGGTCCCGCCCGTCGAGACGGTGTCGTGGATCCGTGGGCAACAGCGATTGACACCGCTCCTTGCCTCGCGGTTAATAGCAGGCGGGGGCGGCAACCGCGATGCCTTTGGGGCGAAGGCTTGCGTGTGCGTGTTGGCGCCGGATGGGGGAGGCGAACACCGACATGCGACCGTCTATCATGCCGACAATTCAACGAGCCGGAAGGGGCCGGCCGCTTGCGCGGCACGCCTTGCTGATCGCCCTCGTCGCCTGCAGCGAAATGGCGCTTGCCGGCGTTGCGCACACGGCCGCCGCGAAGGATCGAGCGCCTACCCAGACCGCCACCGTTCCGACGGCGTTCGAGATGCAGCTGTTCTACGCGGACCGCACGTGGAACTGGCAGGATGGAGCCGCCTATTTCGCGCAGGACAGGCGTTTGCGTGCCTGGACCGCCGGACCGGATTCGACCTCCATCGCCGAAGGCAGATGGCTGCTGACCAGCAACGGCAAGATGTGCATGGAGCTCGTCTGGCGGTCCACGGCCTATGCCGCGACGCCGATCCGCACCTGCTTCAGCCATCGCATCCAGGACGGCAACGTCGAGCAGCGCAAGGATCCGGACGGCGGCTGGTACAGCTTCAAGCACGCTTCGGACGATGCTTCCGGGGAGCACCGGAAGTTCCAGGAAGGCGACGCCAAGAACATAGAGTTCGAAACGGCCCGCAAGCTGGTGGATCCCAAGGGCTAAGCAATTGCAGGAAACGCGTGAGGCGGTTTTCCGTCCGGAATTGCGACAAAACAAGAGATAGAGCGGTTCTCCGTTTCGGTGGAAACCGTGACCGTCAGGCACTGGTCGGCCCACCGCAGCAATCAGCAAAAAGAAGAGGCCCGCTGAGCGAGTTTTCAACCCAACTCAGCGAGCCCACGCCCCGACACATTACTCACAGGGACGACTGCCAGCCTTGTGGGCTGGTGTTTACCGGTGCCCGCGCAGCAGTGCGCGGCGCTGTCACGGGATCCGGAGCGGAAATTGCGGGCGCCGGCATTGCCGGGCCGAGACCGAAGAAGGGCGCGGCCGTCCTGACGATGGTGTCGATGTCGGACAGTTCCGCCACGAAGCCCAGTTGCTCGCGCGCCAGGCTCGGATCGGCATAGAGCTCGGCCGGATCGCCGGGACGCCGCGGCCGGTAGACGACCGGAACCGGTCGCGCCGTCATCCGGGCGACCGTTTCCAGGATCTCCCTGATGGAAACGCCGCGGCCGGTGCCGAGATTGACCGACAGGCTGTCGCCGCCCGCTTCCAGATGAATGAGCGCCTTCAGGTGGGCACGGGCAAGATCGCTGACGTGGATATAGTCGCGCACGCAGGTGCCGTCCGCCGTGTCGTAGTCGGTGCCGAAGACCTCGATCGCATCGATCATGCCGGACGCAGCCATCAGCACCCTGGGCAGGAGATGGGTTTCGGGGGTGTGCCATTCACCGAGCTCGCCGTCCGGGTCGGCGCCGCAGGCGTTGAAATAGCGCAGGATCGCGTACTTCATGCCATAGGCCGAGGCATAGTCGCGGATGATCTCTTCGCCCATCAGCTTGGTGCGGCCATAGGGGCTGATCGGGCGCTGCGGCGAGGTCTCGCTGACCGGCAGCGACGCCGGCACGCCGTAGGTCGCGCAGCTCGAGGAAAAGATGATGTTGTCGATGCCGTTTGCCCGCGCCGCGTCGAGCACCGCGATCGTTCCCGCCACGTTGGTCGAATAATAGTCGGCCGGTTCGCTGACCGACTCCCCGACATAGGCCAGCGCTGCGAAATGGATGATCGCCTGCGGCCGGCGGGTCGTGATCGCCCGCTCGAGCGTCCGACGATCGCGGACGTCGCCGACGATCAAAGGACCCCAGGCTACGGACCCCTCATTGCCGCGGCTCAGATTGTCGTACGCCACCGGCAGGTAGCCCGCCTCCGACAGGAGTTTGCAGGTGTGGCTGCCGATGTATCCGGCCCCACCTGTCACCAGGATCGGGCGGCGTTTCATGACGTGACAGCCTCCTTGACGGGCCGGCGACTGCCGAGCAAGGCGTCGAAATACTGCGTGGTATGGGCGAGCCCTTCTCTCAGGCTGATCTTCGGCTCCCAGTCGAGATGCTGCCTGGCGAAGGAGATGTCCGGCTTGCGTTGCTTGGGGTCGTCGACCGGCAGCGGCCGGTGCACGATCCGCGAGCGCGAATTCGTATAGTCGATGACCAGCTCTGCCAGTTCCATGATGGTGAATTCGACGGGGTTGCCGAGATTGACCGGATGGGCGGGCGAAGTTGGGGCGTTCATCAGCCGGATGAAGCCTTCGATGAGGTCGTCGACGTAGCAGAACGAGCGCGTCTGCATGCCGCTGCCGTAGACGGTTATGTCTTCGCCGCGCAGCGCCTGGACGATGAAGTTCGACACCACCCGCCCGTCATCGGGCTGCATGCGGCGGCCATAGGTGTTGAAGATGCGCGCGACGCGCACGTCGATACCGTATGTCCTCGAATAGTCGAAGAACAGCGTCTCGGCCGAGCGCTTGCCCTCGTCATAGCAGGAGCGCGGGCCATGCGTGTTGACGTTGCCGAAATAGCTTTCGGGCTGCGGGTGCACCAGCGGGTCGCCATAGATCTCCGACGTCGAAGCCTGGAAGATCTTGGCATTGTGCCGCCGGGCGAGTTCCAGAAGGTTGATGGAGCCCAGCACGCTCGTCTTGAATGTATGGATCGGATCGGCCTGATAGTGCGGCGGAGAGGCGGGGCAGGCGAGGTTGTATATCTCGTCGACGGCGAGATCCATCGGCAAGGCGTCGACGATGTCGTGCTTGATGCAGGTGAAGAACGGATCGCGATGCATGCCGTTGAGGTTGTAGCGCTTTCCGGTGTGGAAGTTGTCGAGGACGACGACTTCGTATCCGTCATGCAGCAGCCTCTCGCACAGATGCGAACCCAGGAACCCGGCGCCGCCAGCGACCAGCGCCCGGCCGCGATCGGTATTGGCACCCTTGCGACCACCCCTTGGGTCGAGCTTCACGACCTTCATCACCCTGCTCATGACTCCCCCTTACGCAGCACGCGCACCACCACCCCGGCCAAGCAAGAGCGTTGCTCGACCAAGTCCCGAAACAGTAGCGACCCTCAGCGTAAGCCGAGGCGCCATCACCCATGATGTGCGTAAAAACGTCTGAGTTTGCGGGAGCAGTGCCGTACGGCTTATTGGTTGCCGCTCAGCCCGCTATGCCCCGTGAATCGCGATCACGCGTCTGGTTGCCACCATCGCCGATCTTGCTCGCCCAAATTGCACACCCAACGCATATAAAAATATACCTATGGCGATTGTAGTCAACTAAATTAGCGATCCGTTAACCTCATACATTGGTGATTGGTTAATCATGCACCTTACGAATCGGGCTGCCTGCCGGTCCGGAATGGTGGGCGAAATCGGCTGCGGCCCCCGGCGAGGCAGGCTCTCTGGGAGCCTCGCAAAGCTTGTTGGCGAAGGGGCCAGCGGACTTGAAGGTGTCGACTTATCGAACCGGCAAATGCAGCGGGTGTCTGTCTTTCCGTGCGCTGCGGATGTGCTTTGCTCAATCTTGGGAAATACAGGTTTTCTTGACCAGGCTCCGTTCTATGTCGGTAAAGAGTTGGCGCGATTTCTGTCAGCACTCGCCCGGATCGCAAACAGGCGCGACGGCGCCGGACGGCGACTGCCGCATATCTCGCCGGGCAGGCGGGCGTGCCCGTCATCCGGGCGCCGCGGCCCGGTTTCAACCGGAACGGCGTGAGGTCTGCCACTCTGGGATGCATTGAACGGCCGGGCTTGATCCGGCGACCGAAGGGCGCAGCATGCCGCGCCGCGCGAGTTGGAGGAAGAGCGCGGTAGCCATCGGCGGCAGCAAGCAAGGCCCGCCGATGACGGGCCTTGTCGATCAACCAGATCCTTGCTGCCGGCGGGCTGCCCGCCGCCCCATTCCTCTCCTATTCGCCGCCCATTTCCTTCTTGAACTGCTCGAAATCGACCTGCATGCCGTTGAAGATGGTGCTCCAGTGGCGGGTTAGCGCAGCCATCGCCACAGCCTCCTGGATCTCCTCGTCGGTGGCGCCGGCGCGCTTGGCGTCCTGCGTGTCCGACCATATACAGTAGTTGCACGGGATCTGGGCGGCGACCGCCAGCGAGATCAGCGACTTGACCTTGGGCGGCAGCGCCGTCTTGTCGCTGAGCTCGATGGCCTTGACCTCGGCCCAGGCGCCGGGCAGACCGGCCTTCGGGAACTGCTTCACGAAGCTTGGCACGCCGCCCATGGTCGACTGGATGTCCTTGATGGTGGCGTCGTAGTCGTCGGCCTGGGCGGGCGCCGAGGCCAGGGTCAGGGTCAGCGCGCAAGCGGTAGCCAGCATGGATGCGGAGGCAAGGCGAAGGGAGGACTGTGTGATCGAAAGCGTGCGACGGGCCGACATGTTTTTCTCCTCTGGTGTTTGTTAGCCTTACGATGTAAGGTAGGGCAGAAAATGAACCTTACAGTGTAAGCTGTCAAGCGACGCCATGGACTCATCGATCAAAAAAAAGCGAGCGCGCGGCCGGCTGTCCCGCGAGATGATCGAGGACGCCGCCTTCGAGGTGATCGAACGGGAGGGCCTTTCCGGCTTTTCGATGCGAAAACTCGCCGCGGCGCTCGGCTGCGAGGCGATGAGCATCTATCATCACTATCCTTCGCAGGCGCATCTCTATGAGGCGCTGGTCGACCGGCAGATGAACGCGCTGGTGATCCCCGGCGACGGCCTGCCCTGGCGCGAACGGGTCCGCATCGGCATGCAGGAGTTCCGCCGCGTCGCGACCGAGCATCCGGCCTTCGCGCCGTTCATCGTCGTCTACCGCATGAACTCGCCGCCATGTCTGGCCAAGCTGAACAGCATCATCGGCCTGTTCGAGGCGGGCGGCTTCGGGCCCGAGCTCAGCGCCCGGCTGTTCCGTGCCGCTGGCTATTACCTGATGGGGGGGATCCTCGACGAGACCGCCGGCTATGCCAAGGGCCCGTCGGCCGTCACCACCGTCAGCAGCGAGGAGATGGCGCGGGATTTTCCCAGCGTCGTGGCGGCCGGGGCCTATTTCGGCACCACCGGTTTCGACAAGACCTTCGATCTCGGCCTGGAGATGCTGCTGGACGAGATGGAGCGGATTCGCGATGGTGCCCGGGCCGCGACCGCAAAAGCTGGAAGCGATCGCGGCCACAGCAATTAGCTAGCCAAGGCCCTCGATGCGCTTTCTCTTCGTTCTTGTTCTCCTCGCCGGCGTCGCCATCGGCGTCCTCTATCCCTGGGCGATGAGCAATTTCTCCGGCCACGAGATCGGCACCTGGCGGGTCTACGAGCAAGGCCGCTTCCGGCCGGTGACGATCCCGCTTGCCGCGCGCGACGCGCCGCTGCGGGTGCTGGTGGATCTCACCGCTCGGGCCGAACGCATCGTCTCGCAGCAGCGCACCGTGCTAACGCTCACCGCCGCCACGGGCGGTCGCACCGAACTCGCCTCGACGCTCCAGTTCAACCACTCCGACAATCCGCGCCAGGCAAGCCCGCAACTGCCGGACAAGATCTTCCGCGACGAGGCGGGCGTGATCCAGACGGTCAGCGCCGGCCCCTATCTCTTCACCGTCGGTCCGGGCGATGCCGAGGACATCCCGATCCGCGCGGTGGATCTCGTGCTGCGCGCCGAGGCCGGCGCGATCGACGGGCGGGCGCGGCCGGCCGGCTATGCGCTGATGGCAGCCGGTCTGATCGGACTGGTGCTTTCCTTCGCGTTCGGCGGTCGCGGCGGCCGGCCGCCGAACCCGAACTCGCAGCCTCCACCACCGCGCTGGGGCCGCGGCGGCTCGTCGAATTGAGCCCGGCATGAACTACCGCCACGCCTACCACGCCGGCAATTTCGCCGATGTCGTCAAGCATGCCGTGCTGACGCGGCTGCTCGACTATCTGAAGCAGAAGGACAAGGCGTTTCGCGTCATCGACACCCATGCCGGCATCGGCCGCTACGACCTGTCGTCGGTTGAAGCGCAGAAGACCGGCGAATGGCTGGGCGGCATCGGCCGGCTGGTCGGCGCGGATCTGGATACCAGGGTCGCCGCCCTGCTGGCGCCCTACCTCGAGGCCGTTCGCGCCGTGAACCCCGAAGGCGGGGTGAAGAACTATCCCGGCTCGCCTCTGATCGCCAGGCACCTGCTGCGCAAGCAGGACCGGCTGACGGCGATCGAACTGCATCCGCAGGACGCGGAGCGGCTCAAAGCAGTCTTCGCCGGCGATTTCCAGACCAGGGTGATCGAACTCGACGGCTGGCTGGCGCTCGGCGCGCATCTGCCGCCGAAGGAGAAACGCGGCCTGGTGCTCGTCGATCCGCCTTTCGAGGAGGAGGGGGAGTTCGCCCGCCTCGTCGACGGGCTGTCGAAGGCGCACAGGCGCTGGCCGGGCGGCATCTACGCGCTCTGGTATCCGATCAAGGACCGCAAGGCGGTCGCTGCCTTCAGGGCGGCGCTGAGGAATGCCGGCATCCCCAAGCTGCTCGACATCGGCTTCGAGATCCGGCCGGCATCAGCCGAGCCCAGCCTCGACGGCACCGGCATGGTGGTGGTCAACCCGCCCTTCACGCTGGAAGGCGAGTTGCGCCTGATGCTGCCGGCCCTGCACAAGGCGATGGCGCTCGCGCAGCCGTCGCGCTGGACGGTTGACTGGCTGGCGGGCGAGTAGCCCGCCCACTTCAGGCCGGGGCGCTAGCCAAGCGGGAAAGTGTCGCCGGCTTCGGCCGCGCGGTGCCTTGTGAGGATTGACGATCGACCGTCGATGCCGCTGGCCATGCCTTGGAAACCATTGCCAGCGCAACCGCTTGACCGTTGAGCGGCGAATCCGCACAGTGCGCGCAATCGACCTTGAGAGGCTGCCATGACTCGCTTCGCTCGTTCCGCTCTTGCCGCCCTGATTTCGCTCTGCACGCCGCTGGCCACGTCGCTCGGCTTCACCCAGGCGGCGCATGCCGCCGACCTCGCCGTCTATTCCGAGGAGGACGGCGGCATCTGCGGCGAGGCCTGGGTGCTGAACAAGATCACCAACCGCTTCGCCTATCAGGTGCGCCACGTGCCGCATCTGCCCGATGTCGCAATCACCGATTTCAGCCGCATCCACCAGCACCGCTACCTGCCGGCCAGCGAGGAATGGCCGATCGGCCGCCGCTATTGCGGCGCCACGGTCAGCCTGTCCGACGGTCGCGCCCGCACCATCTGGTACCTGATCGAGGAAGGCCAGGGCTTTGCCTCGATCGGCGACAATGTCGAATTCTGCGTTTCGGGCTTCGACCGCTGGATGGTCTATAACGGCCGCTGCCGCGTGCTGCGCTGAGCCAGGCGCAAGCGCGGTTGTCGTAGCGAAGATTCCGGCTTTGCCGGCTTTCGCCGCGTGGCAAATCGGCTAACCTGATCTCCCGAGAGCGATTGATCACACTCGGGAGTTTTCATGGACATTGCGACCCTGCTTGCCTTCGCGGCAGCCTTCTTCGTCTTTGCCGCGAGCCCAGGTCCGGACAATATGACGATCGTCGCCCGCACCCTCTCCAATGGCGCCGCGTCGGGCATCGCCTACGGCGCGGGCACGGTGGTCGGCATCCTCATCTTCCTGGCGCTCGCCGCCTTCGGCCTGTCGATCATCGCCGCCAAGATGGCGATCGTCATGACCATGCTGCGCTATGGCGGCGCGGCCTATCTGATCTGGATGGGCATCAGGCTGTGGACTGCCGTGCCAGTGGTGCCTGACCTGCAGCCCGTCTCCGGCCGGCGGGGCCTGCTGGCGACCTTCGCCACCGGCGTCGCGCTCAATCTCGGCAATCCGAAGATGCCGTTGTTCTATGTGGCGCTGCTGCCGAACGTGGTCGGCGCATCGCTCGCACCCGGTCATCTCGGCGTGCTGGCAATGGTGATCCTGGTCGTCGAGGCGGTGGTCATCGGCGGGCATGTGCTTCTCGCCGGCCGCGCCCGCGGCCTGCTGCGGACGCCCGCCGTCGTGCGCCGCGTGAACCGCGCCGCCGGTGGCGCGATGATCGGCGCCGGCGTGGCCGTGGTCGCCACGCGCTAAGGGCAGCGCTGACCGCCGGCTCCCGGCCCAGGAAGGCGGGTGCTCGCCTGCGATTGGCCATCGCGGACCCGAACTGTGAGTCCATAGTCTGTGTCTCCGAGCCATCGCGCCGACTCGCCAGTTGACATAGGCACGCTCACGTCCTAGAAAAGAGACAGACCTGTCTCATCACGGGGCGATGCCATGGCACCCGCACGCACCTCGGCCAAACGCCAGCACGTTGTCGACACCGCCTATGCGCTGTTCAAGCGCGACGGCTTCCATGCCACCGGCATCGACCGGATCATCGCCGAGGCTGACATCGCGAAGATGACGATGTACCGGAATTTCCCGAGCAAGGACGAGTTGATCGTCGCGGTGCTGGATCATCGCGCCCGCCGTTTCGAGCGCCAGCTCGACCGGCTCGCGACGGCAGCCGCGACGCCCGGGCAAAAAATCGCGACGATCCTCGACTGGCACGAGCGCTGGTTCCGCAGCGCCGATTTCCATGGCTGTCTGTTCGCGCATGCGCTGGCCGAGTTCGGCGATCCCGCCCACCCGGTGTTCAAGGCCGTCGCCCGCCAGAAGAATGGCCTGAGGTCGCGCATGCAGGCGATCCTCGAGCAGACGATGCCGCCGGAGCGGGCGGAGGGCGCCGCGGCGGCGCTGCTGATGCTGATCGAGGGGGCGACGCTGCTGGCGCAGATGGGCGAGGCTGACGCCGCCATCGGCAATGCCCGCAAGGCAGCGGCCGCCATCATCGCGGGCGCGTGGGGGCGGCAATGAGCGCGGCGGTCATCGGGCTGGCGCTGTTCGCCGCCATCCTGCATGCCAGCTGGAACGCCTTCCTGCGGACGGGGGCCGACAGGCTGTGGACGATCACGGTCATGAGCTTTTCCAGCACGTTCATCGCCATTCCCATGGCGCTTTTTCACGCGCTTCCGGCCGCGGCCGCCTGGCCCTATGTCGTGCTCTCGGCCGGCCTGCAGGTCGGCTACAGCGTGTTCCTTGTCGCCGCCTACCGCTATGGCGAGCTGGGGCAGGTCTATCCGATCGTGCGCGGCAGCGTGCCGTTGCTGGTTACGCTTGGCAGCTTCCTCATGGCCGGCCAGCGGCTCACCACGCCGGAGATCGCCGGCGTCGCGCTGGTCGCCTGCGGCATCATGGGACTGTCGCTCGGCAAGGGAAGGGCATCGACGACGTCGATCCTCTACGCGCTGGCGACGGGCGCGATCATCGCCGCCTACGCGACCGTCGATGCGATCGGCGTCCGCGCCGCCGGCGACAGCGGCGCCTACACTGCCTGGGTGCTGCTGATCTACGGCGCCCTGCTGCCGGCCACCTTCGTCATGCTGCGCGGCAGGCTCATCGTCGACTTCAGCGCGCCGGAAACCCGCAAGGCGCTGGCCGGCGGCCTGTTCGCGCTGCTTGCCTACGGCGTGGTGGTCGCCGCCTTCGCGCTCGGCCCCGCCGGCCCGATCACCGCCATCCGCGAAACCAGCGTCGTCTTCGCCGCCTTCATCGGCCGGTTCTTCCTCGGCGAGCAACTGACGCCGCGCCGCGTCGGCGCCTGCGCCGTCGTCGCGCTCGGCGCCATCTGCCTCGGCTATCAGGCGTGAGCGGCGAAGGGGTTCGACCGTATCATCCCGTACGCGTGGCGGAGAGGTAAGCGCAGATCAGCTCGACCAGCTGCTTGCGCAGCTCCGGCGCGTCCAGCATGTCGCGTCGCGCTGCATTGTGGATCACGCCCTCGACCGCCGACGACAGCACGCGCGCGATCGTCTCGACGTCTTTCCGGCGTCGGCGATACTGCGCCACGGCGGCCGTGTAGTGTTCGAGATAGCGGGCCTGGAACGAGGCATGCGCGGCGCGCGAGCCGCGGTCGCCTGGGGCTTCGTCGAGCAGCACCTGATGCAGCGTCGGATGGATGCTGTGCGCCTCGATCATGCCGCGCACCAGCTCCTGCGCGAATCGCCTGAGCGGTTTGCCGCCTTCGGCTGATTCGGCGATCACCGACAGCACCTGATCGAAATGGCGGCGCCGGATCGCTTCGAGCAGCGACAGCTTGTCGGGAAAATATTGGTAGAGCGAGCCGATGCTGACGCCGGCCGCCTCGGCCACCTTGTTGGTGGTGAAGCCGGCCCATCCGAGCTCGCTCAGAACATGAGCACCCGCCTCGATGATCGCCTCGACGGTTGCCCGCGAACGCGCCTGGCGCGGCACCTTACGCATGCGCATGCGCGGCTTTGCAATGCGAGTAGACATGTTTGCTCCACGTCGCGAAAATATAAACAACATACTCACATTTCGAAAAAAGGAACACCGGCCATGAGCGCGCTTGACTTGCTTCGCAGCCTCTTCGCCTATCAAGCCTGGGCCAACGACGAACTGCTGGAGAAGCTCGCACACCTCGACCCGGATGCGCACGCGAAGGAGCGCCACGCAGCGATCCGTCTCCTCAACCACAACCTTGTCGTCTCGAAGATATTCGCCGCGCATCTTTCCGGCACGCAACACGGCTTTGCCTCCGACAACACCGAGAAGACGCCGTCGCTCGACACGTTGCACGGCGATGTCGCGGCGATGGATCGCTGGTATCGCGACTATCTGGAAACCGTCTCGCCCAATCTACTCTCGGAGCCGATGCCGTTCGCCTTCACTGATGGCGACAAGGCGATGATGTCGCGCCAGGAAATGCTGACCCATGTCGTCATCCACGGCGGCTATCATCGCGGCGAGATCGGCCGCATCGTCGCGCAAATCGGCGTCACTCCGCCCTGGGACACATTTGCCGTCCATCTCCATCGGACCGAGCCTTCGCGAAGGCTGCAGAAGGTGTGCGAGCCGGCCGGGCTGTGACGGCCCGAAAGCCTTGCATTTCAAGGGAAAAGCGGCTGCGCGAGGTGGCGGATAAGACCATTCCTTCGCGCCCCATTCAATCCTGCAGCATGGGCAACTGGCGAAAGCCGACGCGGCGTCCAATTTCCCCCAAGTGAGGAGTTGAGGAGCGGTCCGTGTCGCGAACGGAAAGCCAACGGTTTGGCTTGCCGAGTGACGAAAGTCGGTGGCACAGAGAGTGGCGTTGTCCTGCAGTGAATGCTGCTTCACCGCCACTTAGTTCGGGCAGAACATATACGAGCTAAAAGCTCGCATTAAGTTTTAAGTTGTTCTGCAGTCGCTCTATCAAGCAAGCCGATACGACAGCTCTTCGGGTGAACGCGCACGACCGCCGCCATAGCTAGGAGTTCCCATGCTTGACGAGAAGATCGCATGAGTCGCGAGGCTTCAAATTTCTCTCGCGGAAGTTCGCGGCGGGCTGGGAAGAATCTCTGCGCACGTTAGTGCCGATCATTGCGAGCATGCTTTCGCCGTAACCGAAATTTAATCTGCGAAATTCAGTGTAATGCTTCGCTGGCTAGAAAGCCGCGAGTCAGATATGCATGAGCATGCCGGATCACTGACGATCGCCGGCAAAACGCAAGGGGCATCGCATGGCAAAGACGACAAGCAAGGCGCCGGCGGCGAAAGCGCCGGCAAAGAAAGCGGCACCGAAGGCTGCCGCGAAACCCGCAGTGAAGAAGGCAGCGCCGAAGGCAGCCGCCAAGGCTCCGGCGAAGGCAGCGGCGAAACCCGCCGCCAAGAAGCCGGTCGCCAAGGCCGCGGCCAAGCCCGCCGCCAAGGCAGCGGCGAAGCCCGCAGCCAAGGCAGCAGCGAAGCCTGCCGCCAAGGCAGCGAAGCCTGCCGCCAAGAAGCCTGCAGCCAAGGCAGCGGCCAAGCCCGCCGCCAAGGCACCGATGAAGGCGGCCGCCGCCAAGTCGGCGTCTGCAGTGAAGAAGGCAGCTCCGGCAAAGAAGCCGGCCGCCAAGAAGTGATCGCGTAGCTTCGCTCGCTACAAGGACAGGTGAGGGCGGGTGCCGTCGGTGCCCCTCTCGCCGGTTCGGCGTCGCTGGCGAAGCTGGAGCGCACGCTCCCCCTAAAGCTCCCGGGACTTTGCCGTCGGCAAACTTCCGGGAGCTTTTTTGTTGTCCGGCTTCGCCAGCAATTCGTTTCCGGCGCATTGGCTGTCCGGTTTCGCGACACTGGCCGTTGTCTTGCCGGCCATGATCGGTCAACAGTGCGCGCAGACAATCAGGAACCCGACCATGCCGAAGCTGCTCTACGCCTCCACCTCTCCCTACAGCTCGAAGGTCCGCATGGCCGCGCTCTATGCCGGCATCGCCATCGACCTAGTGCCGGTCAAGACCGAGGAGAAGCCGGCCGAATTGATCGGCGCCAATCCGCTCGGCAAGATCCCCGTGCTGGTCCTCGACGACGGCCGCTCGATCTACGACAGCCGCGCCATCACCCAGCATTTCAATCGCGTATCGAAGAACGCGCTGTTCCCGCGCAATCCCGACAAGCGGCTCGAGGCCGAGGTGCTGGAGGCGCTTGCCGACGGCATCTGCGACTGCGCGCTGTCGATGGTCTACGAGCGGCGCACGCGGCCGGAAGAGATGGTCTATCAGCCGTGGCTCGATCGCCAGTGGGCGAAGATCACCACCGCGCTCGACCTGCTCAACGCCAACCCGCCGAAGCTGCCCAAGAAGATCACCGCCGGCCAGATGGCGCTGCGCGCCACGCTCGGCTATCTGGCGCTGCGCTTCGCCGGCAAATGGGAAAAGGGCCGCGGCCGGCTGACCCGCTGGGCGGCGCGCTTCGACGAGAAGTTCCCGGAACTGAAGCCGGCAGTGCCAGGCTGAGAACTGCGATCTCCCCGGGGGACGCTTGTGTGGAGAGTGACCGTCATGGTCGCTCTGCGACACGCCTCCCCTGAACTGCCTTGCGTTGCGAGCCTTTTCAGGAAGGGGCAAGACCTGGATCAGGCTCGCCCGGCGTTGACGACGCCGGGACCGAGATGTTCCCCGAGGCGCGACGTAGCAAGAAGTTTGCGATCAGAAACGCCTGTCCGAGAACTGCCGCGTATCCGGCCAGGATAAGCGCGCACGGAACGACGAAGTTCAGTTGCGGCGCCGTGCCGAGCACTACGGGCATCGTCCAGGACACAAGGGAGACGACGCCGCAACCAACCAAAGTGCCGTGCATGCGGGGTGTCATGCCGACAAGGAGTTGGCTGCCGATCCGCCGACGCACAAAAGGTATGACCAGTTTGTGGATGGCGACGCCATTGAGGGTAAGGATCGCAACGATCACGACCTTTGCCCAGATCTTCGGGTTCGTCAGTTTTTCCGGCTCGGCGAAGTGATACAGCACGAGGAATCCCAGCCCCGAGACCCAAAGCAGACCGAGTCCCAGAGCCACGAACTTGCTGACCCACTCCACATTGTCGGCGAGTTCGGTCGTCACGGGGGTCTTTCGGTAGCGTGAAAACATGAGATCGAGGAAGACGGCCCCTCCGAACCCCAAAGTCAGACCCGCAAAATGAACCAGCCTGAGGCAGGTTCGGGCGTAAGAGGCCAGTGTGACCGGTGAGACGGTGAAGATTTCAGGACCGTTCATGTTGCCCGCCAAATTACATTCGCGCGTGCCCGCCGACCGGGAACGTCTCTTTTGTTGAATGACTTTGGCTGAGGCCGCCCAGGAGGGGACGCGCCGTTGGCTTGGTGGCTCGCCTTAGATTAAGATGATTATTTAAGTCAAGAATAATTGCAGCCTTTGGAAACGCCTTCCGTCGCCGGGTGGATCGAGAATTCCGCCCTTGCTTCCGGCTTGAATCTCCTCCTGCTTTCATGCTTGCTTGACGCCGCGCATTTCGCGGAGGGCTGAGCATGGCGAAGTCAGTCACCAAAACCAGCGTCGCGCCAGATCCCATGGTCGAGCGCCTGCGTGCAGCCCTTGGCCGGCGCGCCTTCACCGAACAGAAGATGTTCGGCGGCACCTGCTTCATGCTCAACGGCAACATGCTGATTGGCACCTCGAAACGCGGGCTGCTGGTTCGCGTCGGCAAGGCGGCGCATGAAGCGGCGGTCGCCCGTCCGCATGCGCGCCCGATGGAAATGGGAGGGCGCGGGATGGAGGGTTACGTCCACGTCGCGCCGGAAGGCACCGCGAGCGCAGCCGATCTCGCCAGCTGGCTCGATCTCGCGCTGGCCTTCGTCGAGACGCTGCCGACGAAATCGAAGCCAGCCAAGGTCGCAAAGAAGCGAATGTGAGTTGATGGAGCAGCCTATCTTGGGCTGCATCGACTGGTGTCGTGAACCGGCTCGGCAACGCGGCCGGCGGGAGGATTGCGATGGCGTTTCTGACGGGACGTTGCATGTGCGAAGCGGTCACCTGGACCTATTCCGGGGACATCACCCGCAATCTGGTCTGTCATTGCGCCGATTGTCGGCGCGCCACGTCCGCCCCGCTGACGGCCTTCCTCGGCATGCGGCCGGAGCAGGTGAGTTGGACCGGCGAGATCAGGCACTTTGAAAGCAGCCCGAACACCTTTCGCGGGTTCTGTCCGGCCTGCGGTACGAGGCTCTATTTCCGCTCCGACACATGGCCTCGCGAGATCCACGTACACGCCGCCACCATGACCAATCCGGACGACTACCAGCCCGATGCGCAGGTCTTGACGCGATCGCGGATGAAATGGCTCGATCGGCTGCCATCGATACCCGCCCATGACGGCTTCCAGGAAAAGCCAGCCGATCGACCAGGCACCTGACAAGCTGATAGGTGCGGGGGCATCCGTTCAAGTGCAGGCACAAAAAAAGCCGGGCGCGAGGCCCGGCTTTTTCGTGTCGTGGCTTCGACGACTTAGAACTTCATACCGACGCCGAAGGTGACGCGGTTGTCCTTCGACTTGACGTTGCCGACATTGTCGAAGTCCTTGTCGCCGTAGTCGGTGTAGCGGTACTCGACACGGCCGAACACGTTGTCCGTGATCTTGATGTCGGTGCCGACACCGGCCGTCCAGCCGAGCATCGCCTTGCTGTCGCTGGAGACGCCGTCGTCGATCTTCTGGTTCTTGGCCGCAAGACCGCCGGTGCCGTAGAGCAGGATTTCCGGAGTCACGGAATAACCGAGGCGAGCGCGCAGCGAGCCGTCCAGGCCGCCCTTGGCTTCGACGCCGGCGCTGGAACCCTTGACGCCGTTGTAGCCGAGATCGGCTTCAGCACCGTACACGAAGTTCTCCTGCTGCCACTGGTAGCCGCCGAAGACGCCGCCGACAAAGCCCTTGGTCTTGATGTCGGGGCCGCCGGAAACGTCGGCATGGCCGCTGAAGCCGTAGCCGGCGCTCAGACCGAGATACGGACCGGCCCAGGAAGCGACGGGGAGTTCGGCAACCGGGGCGGGCGCCGGCGGCTCTTCAGAGACGACGTCGGCTGCGTAAGCGGTACCGCCGAGGGCGAAGAGCCCGAGGGCAACAGCCAGCGGCCGTGCGAATTTGAGATTGGCTTGCATTGTTCTTTACTCCTTAAGCCACAGGACACGTAGGCTTGTTGTTCATGAGCACCCCAAGACCCGTCCGGGGGGATAAACGGACCCGGCGCTCAACGGTTCCGAATGTCGTGTCGAAATGCGGCTGAAGCGAACCTGAACTTGGGTCATTCCCCGGCGCGAATGAGGCTGAACCGTGACGTTGCATCTTCGCAACAGCGAAATGTCAGCAGCGCTTTCATGCTGCGCTGCACGCGGCTTGGTACAAGGAGTCGAGCATCCTATATTGCGATCCTGCCGGCGCGAATCCGGATCACGCAAAGGTTGCGGCGAGGCCGCTTCGCCACATTCCCGCCCCAGGTGGAAACGGCGTTTAACCCCTCAGCCGGTCATAATGTGCCGGCTGGTGGAATCGAGGCGCCGATTGAGGATTGACAGATGACCAAGACCGCGACGGCGCTGGTGACCGGTGGCGCAAAACGGATCGGCAAGGCGATCGTCGAGGATCTGGCGGCACACGGCTTCGCGGTCGCCATCCACGCCAACCGTTCGGGCGCCGAGGCCGAGGCGCTGGCGGAACAGATAAGGGGCAAGGGCGGCCGCGCCGCGGTCGTCGCCGCCGACCTCACCGACATGGATGCGGTCGGCGATCTCGTCGGCCGCGCCGAGGCGGCGCTTGGCCCCGTCACGCTGCTCGTCAACAATGCCTCGCTTTTCGTCGACGACAGTGTCGAGGATTTCGATTGGCAGGCTTGGGACCGCCACTTCGCCATCCATGTGAAGACGCCGGCGCTGCTGGCGCAGAATTTCGCCCGCGCCCTGCCGGAAGGCGAGGAGGGGCTGATCGTCAACATCATCGACCAGCGCGTCTGGCGCCCGACGCCGCGCTATTTTTCCTATGCGCTGTCGAAGTCGGCGCTGTGGACGCAAACCGAGATGCTGGCGCAGGCGCTCGGGCCTCGCATCCGCGTCAACGCCATCGGCCCCGGCCCGACGCTGAAGAGCGTCCGCCAGGACGATGATGATTTCGCCGCGCAGCTCGACGGGCTGATCCTCAAGCGTGGCCCGGATTTGACCGAATTCGGCGCTACCATCCGCTATCTCTGGCAAGCGCGCTCGGTCACCGGCCAGATGATCGCGCTCGACGGCGGCCAGCATCTTGCGTGGCAGACGCCCGATGTGACAGGCATGGTGGAATGAGTCCCGCAGAGCAAAAACACAAGACGCGCGGCGCTGCCGACGACCTGCCCCCCGAGATCGATCTCGAGGACGATGCGGCCGAGGAGATCGTGGAGCCGGAAGCCGTCCCGGCCGGACCGGACGTCGCCTTCACCGCCATAGACTGGACGCCGCATGCCGGAGACGCCGACGGCATGGTCGGCGCCGAGGTGATCCAGACGCTGGTCAAGCGGCTGCCTAACGCGCCCGGCGTCTATCGCATGATGAACTCTGCCGGCGATGTGCTCTATGTCGGCAAGGCGCGCAGCCTGAAGAAGCGCGTCACCAACTACGCGCAAGGGCGCTTCCACACGCTGCGCATCGGCCGCATGGTGCGCGAGACGGCGACGATGGAGTTCGTCGTCACCCGCACCGAGATCGAGGCGCTGCTGCTCGAGGCGAACCTCATCAAGCGGCTGCGACCCCGTTTCAACGTGCTGATGCGGGACGACAAATCGTTCCCCTACATCCTCTTGACCGGCGACCATGTCTCGCCCGGCATCTACAAGCATCGCGGCGCGCGCTCGCGCAAAGGCGACTATTTCGGCCCCTTTGCCTCGGCCGGCGCGGTCGGCCGCACCATCAACTCGCTGCAGCGCGCCTTTCTTTTGAGAAGCTGCACCAATTCCTTCTACGAGAACCGCACCCGGCCGTGCCTGCTCTACCAGATCAAGCGCTGCGCCGGTCCGTGCACCGGCGAGATCTCGCATGAGGATTATGCCGGGCTGGTCGCCGAGGCGAAGGATTTCCTCTCCGGTCGCAGCCTCAAGGTGAAGACCGAGATCTCGACCGCCATGCAGCAGGCGTCCGAGGAGCTCGATTTCGAGCGTGCCGCCATCTATCGCGACCGGCTGGCCGCGCTCTCGCATGTGCAGGCGCATCAGGGCATCAACCCGCAAACCGTCGAGGAGGCCGACGTTTTCGCCATCCACCAGGAGGGCGGCCAGACCTGCATCCAGGTGTTCTTCTTCCGCACCGGCCAGAACTGGGGCAACCGAGCCTATTTCCCCAAGGCCGACCCGGCGCTGGAGGGATCGGAAGTGCTGGGCTCGTTCCTGGCGCAGTTCTATGACGACAAGCCGACGCCGCGTGCCATCCTGCTCTCGCTTGCCGTCGAGGAGCAGGATCTGCTCGCCGAGGCGCTCTCGACCCGCGCCGGCCGCAAGGTGTCGATCTCGGTGCCGCAGCGCGGCGAGAAGAAGGACCTGACCGACAACGCGCTGCAGAACGCGCGCGAGGCGCTCGGCCGACGGCTGGCCGAAACCTCGACGCAGGCGCGCCTGCTTACCGGTTTTGCCGAGACCTTCGGCCTGGCCAAGCGGCCGGTGCGCATCGAGGTCTACGACAACTCGCACATCATGGGCACCAACGCCGTCGGCGCCATGGTCGTTGCCGGGCCCGAAGGTTTCGTGAAGAACCAATACCGCAAATTCAACATCCGCTCGACCGAGATCACGCCTGGCGACGATTTCGGCATGATGCGCGAGGTGATGGAGCGGCGTTTTTCGCGCTTGCTGAAGGAGCATGGCGATGTCCAGCCCTCAAGCGAGGTGGCGGCTGCCGAAGTCGAGGACGAAACGGCCGACGATCTTGTCGGCGGCAATGGAGCCTTCCCGGCCTGGCCCGACGTCATCCTGATCGACGGCGGCCAGGGCCAGATGACGGCGGTGCGCAAGATCCTCGCCGATCTCGGCATCGAGGACCGCGTCGCCGCGATCGGCATCGCCAAGGGCCAGGATCGCGACGCCGGCCGCGAGCGCTTCTTCGTCCGGGGCAGGGACTCCTTCACCCTGCCGGTGCGCGATCCCGTGCTCTATTTCGTCCAGCGCCTGCGCGACGAGGTGCACCGCTTCGCCATCGGCTCCCACCGCGCCCGCCGCAAGAAGGAGATGGTCAAGAGCCCGCTCGACGAGATCGCCGGCATCGGCCCCGGCCGCAAGCGAGCGCTGCTTTTGCATTTCGGCACCGCCAAGGCGGTCAGCCGTGCCGCGGTCGAGGATCTGGTCAAGGTCGACGGCATCTCCGAGCAGATGGCGAAGCTGGTTTACAACCATTTTCATGACAGCTGACCATTCTTGCGCCTATTTTCGGCTGACCAATCGAATCTGCCCTGTTGACCCCCCACATTCCCTTCTGATTTGAGTACGCAGGCAGAAAGAGTTCCCGAGAAGATGGCCCAGCGCGCGTTCAACCTGCCGAATATCCTCACCTACGCCCGCATCATCGCGGTGCCGCTGGTGGTGCTGTGCTTTTTCCTCGAGGGCCATCTGAAGTCTTCCGACTTCGCCCGCTGGTCGGCGCTGGCCATCTTCCTGCTCGCTTCCATCACCGATTATTTCGACGGCTATCTGGCGCGTGCCTGGCAGCAGACCTCCAACATCGGCAAGATGCTCGACCCGATTGCCGACAAGCTTTTGGTCTCGACCTGCCTGCTGCTGCTTGCCGCCGATACCGACCGCCATGCCGGCATCGCCGGCTGGTCGCTGTGGGCGGCGATCATCATACTGTGCCGCGAGATCCTGGTCTCGGGCCTGCGCGAATATCTGGCGGCCCTCAAGGTCTCGGTGCCCGTCACCCAGCTCGCCAAATGGAAGACCACCATCCAGATGGTCGCCATCGCCTTCCTGCTCGCGGGTCCCGCCGGCGACAAGATCTTCCCGCTGACCACCCAGACCGGGCTGGTGCTGCTATGGATCGCGGCGCTGGTGACGCTCTACACCGGTTACGATTATTTCCGCGCCGGCCTCAAGCACATCATGGACGAGTGAGATGGCCACCAAGCTCATCTATTTCGCCTGGGTGCGCGAACGGATCGGCAAGCCGGAGGAGGATGTCGAACTTCCAGCCGGCATCGAGACGGTGGCCGACCTGCTGCGTTGGCTGAAGTCGCGCGGCGAGGAGTACGAGAACGCGCTGCAGTTTCCCGACGTCATCCGCGTCGCCATCAACCAGGAACAGGTCGGCCACCGCGAGAAGATCGCGGGCGCGCGCGAGATCGCGCTGTTCCCGCCGATGACCGGGGGCTGAAACCGTGCCCGGCGCCGTGCGGCCGACCGTGCGCATCGAGGCGCAGGATTTCGACGTCGCCGCCGAGATTGCCGGACTGACCAAGGGGCGTGCCGACATCGGCGCCGTGGTCACCTTCTCCGGCCTTTGCCGCGACGAGCAGGGGGCGCTTTCGGCGCTCGAGCTCGAGCACTATCCCGGCATGGCCGAGGCCGAGATCGGCCGCATCGCCGCCGAGGCGATCGAACGTTGGCCGTTGCAGGGGCTGACCGTCATCCATCGTCACGGCAGGATCGCGCCCGGCGAGAACATTGTGCTGGTGGTGGCTGCCTCAGCCCACCGCCATGCGGCATTCGAGGCGGCGAATTTCCTCATGGATTACCTCAAGTCGCGCGCTCCCTTCTGGAAGAAGGAGCATCATGCCGACGGCTCCGAGGGCGGCTGGGTCGAGGCCAAGGAGGCCGACGACGAGGCGGCCAGCCGCTGGACGACCAAGCCGGCCGATTAAATCCGCCCCGTGGCCATGCATTGACCGCAATCCTGAAGGATTCTTCCCCTTGCTGGCGCAACCTAGGGGAGCTGGGTCATGCTGGACAGGATCGCGGAATTCTTCATCTTCGGCCTGGTGCCCTTGGTCGTCGGCGTGCTTGCAGTGCCGGAACTTCCCGATGCCGCCGAGAAGACACTGCAGGGCGAGGCGACGTACCGCGAGCGCATCGCGCTGCCGCCCAATGCCGTGCTCTCCGTCCAGCTTGCGGACGTGTCGCTGGCCGATGCGCCGGCAGCCATCATCGGCGAGCGCAAGGTTGCGCCCGCCGGTCAGGTGCCGATCAGGTTCGAGATCGGCTTCGACCCGCAGGTGATCCGGCCGAACATGACCTATGCGCTGCAGGCGCGCATCACCGTCGACGACAAGCTGCTCTTCACCACCGACACGCGCCACCGGGTCGATCCGCTGAGCGACAGGCCGCAAAGCATCATGCTGAAGATGGTGGCGTCGAGCGATGCGCCGGCCGACGCGCTGCTCGGCCAGAGCTGGCTGATCGAATATATCGACGGCATCGGCGTGATTTCGCAGCCGCAGGCGACGTTCCGCGTCGGCGAGGCCGGCAAGGCCGGCGGCAAGGGTCCTTGCAACGCCTATTTCGCCACCGCCAAGGTGGACGGCGAAAAGATCGCCATCAGCGACATCGGCTCGACCTACATGGCCTGCGCCCCGGAGGTGATGGCGCAGGAGAAGGCGCTGTTCGAGGCGCTCGCCAAGGCCGCCTCCTACCATATCGACGCCGGCAAGCTCATCATCGCCGACAAGGACGACCGCGTCATACTGCGCTTCAACGCGGCGAGTTAGTCCTCGACAGTTTCGTATGGGACTGGGGTGACAGAGGGCGCGCGAAGCATCACAGGTTTTTCAGCTTGGTTCTGCGCCATCCTGGCGGCGACCTCGCCCCCGGGCAGGGCCGTCCGTTTGTAGGCGCCGACACGCGGACGCCTGCGGCGGACACGGAGGCGGCCAACGAGCATGCGAATCTGAAGGACCGCCAACCGAAGTGACGGGAACCCGCCGCGAGGGGCGGCGGGGCATCCAGGCGGGCGCTACTCGTCTTAGGACAGGCTGCGGTTGATCTCGTCTTCGTCGAAGACGCCGGCAGCAAACAGCGCCATCGCTTGCGCCGCCAGATCCGCGGCTTCGGCACTGCCGGCGCCGATGCCCCGCTCCTGGCAGATGCGGTCATAGACCCGCTTCAGCAAGGCAAGGTCGTCAGGGTAGGCAATGCCGCTCGTGGAAACCTTGGGATCGATCATCGCCCGCTTCCTGGTGGAAGGGCGGAAGCGCGATACTCGCTCACAGCCGGCGATGCCCTTGGTCAGTTATCGCCGATGACATCAAGTTAGCGCTCCAGATGGGCCTGTCTACCTTGGAATCGAAAAGGCGGCGCCGGACCGGCCGGCTGCCGCCTTCATTCCTGCGTCGTGCTGAACGGTTCAGCCGACGATCTCGGTGTCCGAGAACCAGTACTTGATTTCCTGCGCGGCGGTTTCCGGCGCGTCGGAGCCGTGCACCGAATTCTCGCCGATCGACAGCGCATGCACCTTGCGGATGGTGCCCTCGGCGGCGTTGGCCGGGTTGGTGGCGCCCATCACTTCGCGGTTCTTGGCGATCGCGTTCTCGCCTTCCAGCACCTGCACGATGGTCGGCGCCGAGGACATGAATTCCACCAGCTCGCCGAAGAACGGGCGTTCCTTGTGCACGGCGTAGAAGCCCTCGGCCTCACGGCGGCTCATCCACACCCGGCGGGAGGCGACGACGCGCAGGCCGGCATCTTCCAGCATCTGGGTGATGGCGCCGGTCAGGTTGCGCCGGGTCGCGTCCGGCTTGATCATGGAAAAGGTGCGTTCGATCGCCATTGGGTCGTCCTTGTGGTGAGAATGGAATTGGAGGTGGCGGGCTCTATACAAGCCGCATGGCGCCTTGCCAAGGGGAGGCGCCCACCCGCTGGCGTTCTGGCCAAGGACGGCGCTTTGCGCGACAATGGCGGCGTGCGGTCAAGAGCGAAGGAGCCGGGCACGGCACACGATGAACTGGCCTTACCTCAGACGCGGGGATATCGCCGGCATCCTGTTCGTGGCGGTGTTTGTCGGCGTCGCCCTCTTTGTCCTGCTGGTCTTTCCTGGGCTGGGGCCAAGGGAGAATTTCGGTTTCGGCCCGGAATGGCAATGCGCCCGCATGGAGCAGGGCGACCCGATCTGCGTCAAGCTCGTCGACAGGGACGGAGCGAAGTGATTACCGCTTGAGGACCACCGGCGCGCGCCGCTGCTCCCAGCCCTCGCGCTCCAGCGTCGGCACGCAGTCCTGTTCGCTGGGATAGCCGAGACAGAAATAGCCGATCAATGTCCATTCCGGCGGCGTGTCGAGAAGGGCGGCGATTTCGGCCGGATCGAGAATCGACACCCAGCCCATGCCGATGCCTTCCGCCCGCGCCGCCAGCCACAGCGTATGCACCGCCATGACCGCCGAATAGTCGATGGTGGCGGGCATGGTCAGGCGGCCGAGCCCATGGCCCTGCGCCGTCGTGCGGTCGGCGAAGACCGCGAACTGACAAGGCGCCTCGGCAAGCCCGGCGAGCTTCATGCGGGCGTAGAGCGCGGCGCGCTCGCCGGAAAAGCAGCGCAGCGCTTCCGCGTTGCAGCGCTCGAACGTGCCTCTCACCGCTTCGCGCCGCTCGGAACTGTCGACCACGACGAAGCGCCAGGGCTGGCTGAGGCCGACGGACGGCGCGACAGCGGCCAGCGCCAGCAGCCGCTCCAGCGTGCCGTCGGGCAGCGGCGTCGACCTGAAGCGCCTGACATCGCGGCGCCACTGCATCAGGCTGACAAGCCCGAGACGAAATTCGTCGGAAAAATCCGGGGCTGGTACCATGCCGCCGTGCTGCCTTCATTGTGTTAGCCGGGTCTGCCGGCTGCTTCTTCTTTGCCCCGATCAAGGCGGCCATGAGGCGCGCGAAACGACGCAGGCGGGTCCACTTTGTCGCATTTCGGGGGAGGGCTGCAGGGCAGCGTTTCCCGGGGGCGACCTCAGCGGCCCAGCATACTGCCTTACTGCCATGCTGCCTTACTCCCCTAGAATCGAATCCTTCGAGGGTTTAGGTAGGCCTGAACCTAACGCAGCGGGGCCGGAGAGATGAAACAGCATTTCATGATGTTTGCGGCCTACAACCAATGGGCCAACGGCCGCATCTACGAGGCTGCCGCCGACCTCGTGGACGAAGAATTCGAAAGGGATGTCGGCGCCTTCTTCGGCTCGATGGCGGGGACGCTCAACCATTTATTGGCCGCTGACCGCATCTGGATGAAGCGCTTCACCGGCGAGGGCGATGCTCCTTCGAGGACCGACGCGATCCTCCACCGCGCCTTGCCTGTGCTCTGGCTGGCGCGCGAGGCGGAGGACAAGAGGATCATCGGCTGGATCGAAGGCATGAGCGACAAGGCGCTCGCCGGCCGCTTCTCCTACATGACCCTTTCCGACATGCGCACCGTCTCGCAGCGGCTGGCGCCGGCGCTCAGCCACTTCTTCAACCACCAGACCCACCATCGCGGCCATGCGCACATGATCCTGACCGTGCTTGGCCGACCTTCCGTGCCGCTCGATCTGGTGCGGTTCCAGCGCAGCGAGGAAGGCCGCGCCTATGCCTGATTCCGCGGCTGGGGTTTCTATATTAGAAATGTCTAAATATTTAGAATAAAGCGCTACTTTTTGTGAAATGTTCAAAAACTAAGACTCGCGACGGCAGAACGAGCGTTGAAACTGGAATGCATCTCCAAGCGTAGCCCTTGATGCGCGAGCAACATTGTCGATTTTTGCCACAACGTTGCAGCGCAGGAACCAGAAGGGCAACAAGGGAGAGTGTCATGTCCAGTATCGTTCGGAAAATCTCCAGAGCATTTGCGGGCGGAACGATCGTCGTTATTCTCGCCTTTCCTGCGAGTGCGGCCGAAGTTGGCCTTGGTGGCCTAGGCGGCGTTTCGGTCGGCGGCAATGCAGCCAGCGCCAATGCGGGCGGCCCCAGCGGGGCCAATGGCAATGCATCCTTTGGCGGCAGCAGCACCAGCGCCAACGCTTCGATCGGCGGCACCAATGGCGCCAATGGCAATGCCTTGATCGGCGGAGGCGGCGGAGCGGCTACGGTGTCCCTGGGCGGCACCAGCGGTGCGGGCGCTGACGCGTCCCTGGGCACCGGCAACGGTGTCGACGCCGCCATAGGGACGACGTTCGGCGGTACCAGCGCCAACACAGGTATCGGGGTTGGAACGTCAGGGGTTCCTGGCATCCCCGGCACTTCGGCGACTGCCGGCACGCTGGGCCTGTCGAGCGTCGTCGCCAGCATGTCGAGCGGCCAGCTTGCGCGGATGAAGAAGCGCTGCGTCGACGTGCTGAGCAGCGAAGGCACCTATGACCGCGACCTGCGCCAGCTCTGCCTGCTGATCGCCCGCCGCTGACAAGTCCGGCGCCTGAACCGGCCGCGAGACTTTACGACGGCCAGCAGTCGGAAGCCCGCCACCCCTTGCCATCCCGGTGGCGGGCTTTTGGGTGCCGACCGCCGAGGACCTTTCGAGGGCGGTTAACCACGTTCAAGAAAGGCGAAGCTAATATTAGGATTTCGTTTGCCTTCCCGACGCAGGATGGCCTGACGCAGCGGGAGCAATAGAATGCGCATCGATTTGTCCCCGACGAGCTGGGGCAGGGTCATTGCAGTCACGGTGGTCGGCACGGCGGTCTGCATCGCCGCGGCCTTCTTCGTCGATTCCTACAATTTCCCCTTGCTGTCGCCGGACGCCCTGTGGCGCGCGCAGATGACGGACCTCTTGCTGCCGCTCGTGCTGGCGGGGTCGTTCTTCTTCTTCCTGATGTTCAAGATGCGCCAGCTTGCCGTCGCCCAGAAGGAGCTGAGCATCGTCGCGGCCACCGACAGCCTGACGGCGGTGTTCAATCGCGGCGCCTTCTCGATGCTGGTCGAGGCCTACCTCGATCAGGCGCGCAGCCAGGCGGTCGTCGATGCCGGCGCCTTCCTCATCGTCGACGCCGACCATTTCAAGACCATCAACGATCGCCTCGGACACGATTGCGGTGACCAGGCGCTGAAGCTGATCGCCAAGACGATCCAGGGCCAGTTGCGCGGCGCCGACATTGTCGGGCGCATCGGCGGCGAGGAATTCGCGGTCTTTCTTCCCGGCGCCGACGCCTCGCAGTCCTGGCTGGTCGCCGAAGGGATCAGGCGGCGCATCCGCGAGGTGGAGTTCTCCCCCGACGGCCGGCCTTGCCCGCTTTCGGTCAGCATCGGCGGCGTCGCCTTCAACGGTCCCGCTACATTTGCCGACATGTACCGGACGGCGGACAGTCACCTTTACAAGGCAAAGTCGAACGGCCGCGACCAGGTCAGCTTCGCAACGGTCGCGCTGCTTGGCCCGCTGACCGATGACGCCGCGACGGTCCATTGAGACGAGTAGCGAATAGTGAGTAGCAAATAGCGTTGCGCCGGCTGGCGCATGCATTGCCTTCCCTACTCGCTATTCCCTATTCGCTATTCACTTTACGCAGCATAGCCGCCGAAGCTGCGCGCCACCGGCTTGACCGAGACGGCGGGCTGGGCGGCGGGCCAGAGGATGCCTGCCGTCACCGCGAAGGTGATCAGCGCATCGCGCGCCGCCTCGGGCGAGATCTCGCCGGCTCGCGCCGCTTCGCACGCCTTCACCGCGGCGCCATAGCTCAGCCGCCGCCGCGACGGCGGGAATTCGGTCAGGAATTCATGCATGTCGAACAGCGACGCGATCATGCGCTTGTGGCCGGCGCCAACGGTAAGGGCGACCGGGGTGAAGAACATCCTGTCGTGCATTCTGGCCTCTTGGGTTGGGCGGAGGTCGGCGGGCGCCGGTTTCCGATCGGGGGTCGAACGCCAGAGAACGCGGGAAGGGGCGGGAGGTTCCATGATTTTGGGGGTTAGGGAGAATAAGGCGGGGCACCAGGGGCACCAGGGCGTTGCCTTCGATAGGCGCAAGCCGGGCCGCTGCTACGGCGCCGTGGTCGTGAGGATCTGGGGCGGCGCGCTAGGCGACCCCGGATGGTGGGTCGAAAGCAAGAGCAAGAGAATGGCGACGCCGGCGATAAGCGCTGCGACGACATTGACGAACAGCCGCCCGGCTAACTGGCCAAGCCGTTGTCGCCGGCTCATGGTGGCGGGAACGAAACGCATTTACACCCTCCCGCTAAAGCAGAGTCCGACAAAACGTCGGACAGGCGCTCACCGAAGCTCGCCCTGGAGCCACGGTTCGCGCCACGCCCATGACGTTACCAGCCTCGGTGGTAGCCGCAGCTCCACACCCGCTTGATCACCAGGCGGTGGTGGTGCCAGCGCTTGTGCACCCTGACATGGCAGCGGTCGCGGTCGCGACGCCAGTGGCGCCGATTGTCACGGTCATAATCGCGCATCGCATAGTGGCGATGATGGCGGCGCCAGGAGTAATCATCGCTATAGCGCGTGCCGTTGTCGGTGGTGATGGTCAGGCTTGCCGCTTGCACCGGAGCCGTCACCGGCGCCAGCGTGGCCATGCCAAGCATGGCGGCGAGAACAACGTTCTTCATATCCGTCTCCTTTGCATTAGGTCTTGCTTACGGAAACCCGCCCGCTGGCTGATGGTTCCATCGCGATGGAGGGGCGTGCTGATACGTTTCGTGAGGAGGCCAGCGACGATGAAGGCTGGTCAGTCCGGGGCATGGAGGACGAGGTAGTCCGTCGAAACGGCGTTGGCGCCGGTTCCTCGCGTGACGCGCACGGTCGCCAACTGGTTGCCGTTGGCACCGCTTCTGGCTGTCGCCGCATCAATAGGCCGGCACCTGCCTATCATGCCGTTTCCGCGTAGCCTGTCGGGCAGAGCGGCGGAGCACTGAGCCATGTCCCGGTACACGACTGGCCGTGCCTCTCCCGGATGGCAGGATGCCATGTCCGGGCTGCAGGAAAGCAGGATCATTGCCGCCGCCGCTACAGGGTCCATCGTCGCGCTCCACGTCAATGCGGGTTAACGCCAGGTCCGGGCTTTGGTTGCCGGCAAAGGAAACGGCCGCGGGCGGCGGGCCTATTTCCACATGCCGCGCATGCGCGCGCCGAGGTCGACCTTGACCTCAGGCCGCCGGCGCGGATCGTCCTTCGCCTGCACGCTCGCCCAGGACGTCTGCTCGAAGGCGGAGAGCAACGAGGCCGGGATGAAGCGGGTGCGCGCGGCATAAACATGGCGGTCGCCGCGCGCCGCCTGGCCGTGCACGAAGAAGCGCTGCGGCATGACCAGGTGCAGCCTGTCCTTGGCCCGCGTCATCGCCACATAGAGCAGGCGCCGTTCCTCCTCGATGTCTTCCTTGCTGCCGACACCGAGGTCGATGGGGATGCAGCCGTCGACGGTGTTGAGCACGAAGACGTTCTTCCACTCCTGGCCCTTGGCGGAATGGATGGTCGACAGGATCAGATAGTCTTCGTCGCGGTGCGGCGGGCCTGCCTCGTCGCTGGTGGCGTCCGGCGGGTCGAGCGTCAGTTCGGTGAGGAAGCGCTCACGCGACGGGTAGCCGGACGCGATCTGCTCGAGCTGCAGGAGGTCGGCCCGGCGCATCGTTGCATCCTCGTGCATGCGCTCGAGATGCGGTTCGTACCAGAGCCGGATCCGCTCAAGGTCGGCCGGCCATTTCGCGCCGGCGCGCAGGCCTTCGTAGAGCGCCAGGAAGGAAGGCCAATCCTCGGCCGCTCGCTGCGGCGGCCGGTAGCGGGCGAGCCCCATCGCCTCGTCGAGCGACGTCGCCATCGTCTCGACGATCTGCGCGGCCGCCGACGGCCCGATGCCCGGCATAAGCTGCAGCACGCGGAAGCCGGCGACGCGGTCGCGCGGATTTTCGGCGAAGCGCAGCACCGCCAGCATGTCCTTGACATGGGCGGCATCGAGGAACTTCAGCCCGCCGAACTTGACGAAGGGGATGTTGCGGCGGGTCAACTCGATCTCCAGCGGCCCGCTGTGATGCGAGGCGCGGAACAGCACGGCCTGCGACTTCAGCGCCGTGCCGGCCTCGCGCTCGGCGAGGATCGCGTGGCAGGCATAGCTTGCCTGCTCGGCCTCGTCGCGTACGGTGACCAGAAGCGGCTTTTCGGACGATCTGCGCTCGCTCCAGAGGTTCTTGGTGAAGCGCTCGGCGGCCTCCCCGATCACCGCGTTGGCCGCCGCCAGGATCGTCTCGGTCGAGCGGTAGTTGCGCTCCAGCGTGACGATTGCCGCTGCCCGGGCGAACTGCGTGGGGAAGTCGAGGATGTTGCGCACTTCCGCGGCGCGGAACGAATAGATCGACTGCGCGTCGTCGCCCACCACCGTCAGGCCGGCGCCGTCGGGTTTCAGTGCCGTCAGGATCGAGGCCTGCAGCCGGTTGGTGTCCTGGTATTCGTCGACCAGCACATGGTCGAAGCGGCCGCCGAGATGCGCCGCGATCTCCGGCTCGGCCGCCATCTGCGCCCAGTAGAGCAGGAGGTCGTCGTAATCGAGTACGTTCTGCGCCTGCTTGGCCTCGACATAGGCCGCGAACAGGTCCTTCAACTGCTCTGCCCAGCCGGCGCACCATGGGAACACACCGCCCAGCACCTCGCCGAGCGGCGCCTGCGCGTTGACGGCGCGCGAATAGATCTGCAGGCAGGTGCCCTTGGTCGGGAAACGGCTCTCCGTCTTGGAGAAGCCAAGCTCGTGCCGGGCAAGGTTCATCAGGTCGGCGGAATCCTCGCGGTCATGGATGGTGAAGGCGGGATCGAGGCCGATCTCCAGTGCATAGTCGCGCAGCAGCCGGGCGCCAATGCCGTGGAAGGTACCGGCCCAGGAGAGCGCGTCAGCGATGACGGAAGCGTCGCGCCCCAGCACCTCGCCGGCGATGCGCTCGACGCGCTTGGCCATTTCAGAGGCGGCTCGGCGCGAGAACGTCATCAACAGGATGCGGCGCGGATCGGCGCCTTTGACGATCAGATGCGCCACGCGATGCGCCAGCGTGCTGGTCTTTCCCGACCCCGCGCCGGCGATGATCAGCAGCGGCGCCGCGACCTGGCCGTCGCCATGCTCGACCGCCAGCCGCTGTTCGGCATTGAGCTTGTCGAGATAGGCTGGCCGCAAGGGCGAATCACGGAGGGCGAGGTTCATCGCCCATCAAGCATCGTTTCCGCTTTGTTCGCAATGGTGGCGACGCTGCCAATCTCCGCCAAAAGTGGCAGTTTGCCTACCGCCGTGGCTCGGCACCCATCGCCACCGACTGACGTCGCAGCGACCGGCGTTCATCATCATCCTGCAATGGAAGTGGCTCGAAGCCGTCGGGCACCTCGTCGATGACTTTCTTGGCGAAGCGATAGGTCACATAGGCGAACAGGCCAACAATCAGCAGACGGATCATGATCAAAAGCTCCTTCCAGCGGACCAACCGGGGAGAGGGGCATTTTGTTCCGCCGGCGCCTCATCCGACCTGGCTCGCGGTGCAACCAAACCGCCATCGTCTCGTTTGCCCTCAGGGGCGAACGAGAGGAGGTTGTCATGATGAAGCTTCCGATGCTGCTGGCCTTGGGGCTCGCGCTCGCCGCCTGCGACAACAGCGTCCAGCCGACAAAGGCGCCCGTCGACCAGAACCCGCAGGTCGACAAGAACCCGGTGCCGAAGTCGACCACCGGCGGTGACCAGCAGGGAACGCAGCCGGCACAGTGAGGCACGGCGCAGTTCAGGCAAATCTGGCCAGCTGTTGCACAGAAGAAGGCCGGCGCTGCTTGGGAGGAAGCTGAAAAGCGCCGGCCAAGCGGGAAAGTCAGGCCCGCCGCAAGAAAGATCATAGCTGAGTCTTGCCGCTAGGTCAGGGGGGCAGGTTGGGGAAGACTGCTGGAAGTGGGGGAAATCCGGCGGAAATTCCGCCTATTGTGTGAAATCTACAACAAAAACCCAGAGTTGCGGCGGGAGGTCGTCATTTGTACCTGATCGGGCACATGGCTTATCGAAGAAGCCTGTGCGAGTGCCTCAAGCCATCGCCGCGACGCGCTTCACCGGCACGCCTTCGATCTCCTGATCCAGCTGGCGCTGGGTCATCGCCGCTTCGGCCATCACCCATTGCTTGAACAGCACAACCTTGCGTGCCGCGTGCTGGGTGTCGGGACTGACGAAGTACCAGCCAGCGGTGTTGGGGTGGTGGACCGCGAACGGGGCCACCAGCCGCTCGGCGCGGATGTCGCTGGCCATATAGGCGCGGTTGGCGACGGCAAAACCCATGCCGGCATTGGCCGCTTCGTAGGACATCATGCAGGAATCGAAATAGATGCTTTTGGTCTCGCCGAGCACGAAGCTCGCCCCAGCAAAGCCCAGCCACGACTGCCAATTCTGGGTGCAGGTGTCGGAGTGGAGCAGCGTGAAATGCCTGAGATCGTCCGGCGTGACCTTCGACAGCGGCTTGTCGCCGAGGATCTCGTGGAAGAGTTTGCGACTGCACACCGGCGTCAAATCTTCCTTGAACAGCAGGTCCGCCTGCAGGCCGGGGAAGCTGCCGTCGCCGTAACGGATCTCCAGGTCGTATTCCGAGGTCGCGAACTCATGCGTGGCGTACGAGGTCGACACCCGCATTTCGATATCGGGATATTGCCGCTGGAACAGCGGCAGGCGCGGAAAGAGCCAGCGCGCAGCGAAGGTCGGCAGCACCGAGATCTTCAGCACATGCGCCTGTGATTGCCCGGTCGCTTCCATGCTGGCCGCCACGATCCGCTCCAGAGCTTCGCGCACCCGCGACACATAGGTCTCGCCTTCCGGCGTCAGCGACACCGCGTTGCCGCCGCGCTGGAAAATCTTGAAGCGCAGCTGGTCCTCAAGGCTCTTGACGCGCTGGCTGACGGCGGAAGCGGTGATGAACTGTTCTTCACCGGCACGCGTGAAGTTCCCGTGCCGGGCAGCACTCTCGACGATTTTCAGCGAATTGAGGTTGACCTGACTGAGCAGACGCACCGTTTTCGACCTTAAGCTGGGCTTAGGGTAGCACCAGCATTCCTAAATTTACAGGGGTGGGCGGATTAATCGACTGTTTACCAAGTGTTGCCCCCACGCTGGAGAAGTAGAATGAACGCCCACACCATCCCCGAACTGCGTTGTGCGATGAGCCGTGAAGCCATCATCGGCCACGACACCGCCTGGAAAGTGTCGAGTTTCGGCGTCGCCCAGTATCTGCACGGCTACGACCCGGCGCTGCTTGCCGCGATCGAGGAGGCTGCCTTGAAGCTGAAGTCCAGCCATGCCGTGCACAAGCATCTGGATCTCACCTTCATCACCGGCGCCGACCGCTACATTCCCGAGATCAAGGAACTGCTGAACGACAAGCTGCGCCTGGAGCGGCTCTCCGACATGATGGGCACCAAGCTCGAGCCCTATCCGCTGTCGATCGTCGGCTCGACGGTCACCTTCATGAATCCCAAGGACGGCGCCGTCGAATGGCATTGCGACGGCGTGCCGGTCACCGAGCTCATCCCGCTGTCGATCAGCGATCCGCTGATCGGCGGTCATCTGGAGATCTATTGCGATGATTCCGAGACCGGACGGGCGATCCTGGAATCCGGACGCGAGATCCCGCGCAACCGCATCATGCGCATCGACCACAAGATGAACTACGCCACGCTCGGCCAGTTCCTCGGCGTGCTGCATCGCACCGCGCCCATCCAGCTCGGCTCGCGCGTCACCCTGGTGCTCAACCAGCGCTCGGTCGCAAAGCCCTATGTCGACGATAACCGCATGTTCTACCTCGCCGCCGACAACGACCACGATCGTGCATGGGTGAATGAGCTTGCCGACGACGTCTGGAACAACCAGCTGCCGGCCTACCGCCGTTTTGCCGAGGAGCATCCCGCCCCGCAGCCGGCCGCGGAAACCGTCGCCGGCGGCGCCAGGGAATCATGGTAGTGAAGCCATGGGCGGAAACCGGCTTGCTTCGCTGATCCAGCATTCGGAACAGGTCATGGCCAGGCAGGAAGACAGGACCCCATCCCGGGTCCTGCGGGATGGAGCGGCCCCCGCGGCCGCGCTGGCCTTCGCCGCCGGCGCGGTGGCGCTGTGGTCGACCAATGCGCTGGTCGGCAAGTCGCTGCTTGAAAATCATCCGGTATCGCTGGTGCAATTCCTGCAATTCACCGGCGCCGCCTTGGTCTTTGCGCTGATCAGGCTGAAGCGCCGCGCGCCAATCCACCTTCTTCCACAAGGGGAGAAGGGGGAGACAACCAACCTCGCTGCCTTTGCCGTCGGCTTCATCGGCCTCGTCGGCACCATGGTCCTGCAATACATCGCCTTCGCCTCGATGCCGGTCATCGAGGCAAATCTTGTCGCCTATACTTGGCCGCTGATGGTGGCGGCCGCGCTGATCGTGTTGGACAGCCCGCGTCGCCCCGCGCTGCTCGGCGTCACCGCCGCGCTCGGCTTTGTCGGCGTGGCCCTGGTGATTTCCGGAGGCCGCGAGCAGTCCTTGTTCCAGGGCAATCTTGTCGGTTATCTCGCCGCCTTCGGTTCGGCGCTGTGCATGGCCTTCTATTCGATCTTCGTCGGTCGCGTGGCCACCCCGCCGGACCGGTTCCTGCTGCCGTCGGCCGTGGCCGGCGTGGTCCTCACCTTTGCCTGGTGCCTGCATGACGGCGTCGCCTGGCAGGCCGGAACCTATCTCATTGCCGGGCTTTATCTCGGCGCCGGCCCGATGGGGCTCGGTTACTACTTCTGGTCGCGGGCGCTGAAGCTCGACCGGGGCGGCAAGGTTGCGGTTGCCGCCTATCTCACGCCGATCGCCTCGACTCTCCTTCTGGCGCTGTCGGGCGAAACGCTGACGATGACGGCCATCGCCGGCGCCGTCCTTGTCATCGGCAGTTGCATTGCGGTGGGCATCGAAGGTCCGGAGGCCGGGAACCATGCTTGACGAGGACGAACGCCGCGCCAGACAGGAAGCGCATTGGCTGGTGAAGGAATTCGGCGCCGAGGCGCCGCTTTACGCCGCGATGAAGGCGGAAAAGGCGATTGAGCAGAAAGATTTCGGTCGTTGTGCCCGTTGGAAGCGTATTCTCGAAATTTTGGCTGATACCGGCCTATCCAAGTCTGCTGCTTCCAAGTATTAGATTTTCTAAATTGCGCGGCTGCCGTCGCCCATGAAAATATCGCCCCGTATTGAGTCTGCAGGGTTTATTGACTCTATGGGTCCGTTGGGGAGCACGGTCAAAATCGATACATCATCAAAAGTCTACAACTAGAGCTGGTGACTTGATCATCGGCAGAGGGAAAAAAATTGCACAATATCGACGACAAGACCGCGATTGAACTAACCGCCGACATTGTTTCGGCCTATGTCGGCAACAATCCGCTTCCGGCTTCCGGTCTGCCGGATCTGATCGCCAGCGTCAGCGCCTCGGTGCGCAAGCTGAGCTCGGTTGCCGCCGCCAAGGAGGCGCCGGTGCTCAACCCGGCCGTCAATCCGAAGCGCTCGGTGTTTCCGGACCACATCGTCTGCCTCGAGGACGGCAAGAAGTTCAAGTCGCTGAAGCGTCACCTCGCCACCGACCATGGCCTGACGCCGGACGAATACCGCGCCAAATGGGGGCTTGCGCCCGACTATCCGATGGTGGCGCCCAGCTATTCGGCGACCCGGTCGGCGCTGGCCAAATCTTCCGGCCTCGGCCGCAAGCCGGCGGCTCAGCCGGCCAAGGTGGCGAAGCGCAAGAAGGTTTGATTTTCTGGCCTCGCCCGGCGCCATCCCGGCATCATCGGGATGGACCGGGCCTGTGCGCACTCAGTTTTTGGGCTCGGGCGCTTTCTGGGCGCGTGTCAGCTTGGGATCCTGCGCGTCGGCCAGGGTTTCAGCTTCGACCGCCGTCATTTCGAGAAAATAGACGAGCATGTGGTAGCGCGTGCGCGAAAGCATCTTTGCCAATTTGCGCGTCATGTCGGCGACAAATCTGAGTGCGCGCAGATCCTTCGCTGCCTCGTCCATCCTGGCTCCTGACCAATACAATTATCGTTGGCGCCCACGGCGACTCATGGCGCGATCCCAAGATCACAGCATCGGTGCGAAAATGAAATCGAATTTTCGCAAAGCATCCCGCGTGCGGCAAGAGATTTTTCTGCGCCACACGCATCTGAAGCGCACGCCATGCGCTAATATATGTTGGAACGGAACTTCAAGTTGTCTGATTTATCAACTTAATGCTCGAAAAGCGCCAGTGTACCGATAACATTCGTGTTCGAACGAATGTCGATGCGCGATATGGCATGTCGTGAAGTTGCAGGCGCCGCTACGTCAAAGGGAGATTGGCAGCGCTCACTGACCTGCCAGGTCAACGGCCCCCAGCAGCGGCGCGGCATCCGTGTTGTCAGCAAACAGCACCACCTGCGTCGCCAGGGCGGCCGTGGTGGCGACCTGGAAGAAGATGACGGCGAGGGCGAAATAGCGGATCATCGGCCCCAAACGCTCCGGCCGCCATCTGGTTCCAGCCGGCGAGCATTTCGCGACCAGCCGGCCATCCCATCGCCGGTGACCTTCGTCCCAAAGCCCTGGCTCTTGCGAAGCGCTCATGTCCCGTGCAAAAGCGCGGCCATGCTTATCATCAACGACCTCTCGCTGCGCATGGCGGGGCGCCTGCTTCTCGATCATGCCTCGCTGACCTTGCCGGCCGGCACCAAAGCCGGTCTCGTCGGCCGCAACGGCACCGGCAAGACCACCTTGTTCAAGGCGATCACCGGCGATTTCCCCGCCGAGACCGGCTCGATCAGCCTGCCCAAAAACACCCGCATCGGCCAGGTGGCGCAGGAAGCGCCGGGCACCGAGGAGCCGCTGATCGACATCGTGCTCAAGGCCGATACCGAGCGCCAGGCTCTGCTCGAAGAGGAAAGGACGGCCACGGATCCGCACCGCATCGCCGAGATCCACACGCGGCTTGCCGACATCGACGCGCATTCGGCGGAGTCCCGAGCCGCCACCATCCTGGCCGGCCTCGGCTTCGACGACGCCGCGCAGAAGCGTCCGGCCTCGTCGTTCTCCGGCGGCTGGCGCATGCGCGTCGCGCTGGCGGCCGTGCTCTTCTCCGAGCCAGACCTTCTGCTGCTCGACGAGCCGACCAACTATCTCGACCTCGAAGGCACGCTGTGGCTGGAGAACTACGTCTCCAAATATCCGCACACCGTGCTTTTGATCTCGCACGACCGCGACCTGCTCAACCGCGCCGTCAACTCCATCGTCCATCTCGACCAGAAGAAGCTGACCTTCTGGCGCGGCGGCTACGATCAGTTCGAGCGCCAGCTCACCGAGCAGCGCGAACTGCAGGAGAAGAGCCGTGTCAAGCAGGAAGCGGCGCGCAAGCACATGGAGTCCTTCGTCGAGCGTTTTCGCGCCAAGGCCTCCAAGGCGAGGCAGGCGCAGTCGCGGCTGAAGGCGCTGGAGAAGATGAAGCCGATCGCGGCCATCGTGAACGACACGGTGCGGCCGTTCTCCTTCCCCGAGCCGGTGAAGACGGTGGCCTCGCCGATCGTTGCCCTCAACGGCGTCAATGTCGGCTACACCGAGGGCGCGCCGATCCTGAAGAAGATGACGCTGCGCATCGATGCCGACGACCGCATCGCGCTGCTCGGCGCCAACGGCAACGGCAAGTCGACCTTCGCCAAGATGCTCGCCGGCCGCCTCAAGGCCGAGACCGGCACCATGACGGTGGCGCCGGGCCTGAAAGTAGCGATCTTCGCCCAGCATCAGCTCGACGATCTGCGCCCCGAGGAAAACGCCTATGAGCATGTACGCCGGCTGATGCCGGAGGCGCCGGAATCGAAGGTGCGTGCCCGCGTCGCCCAGTTCGGTCTAACGACTGAGAAAATGAACACTGCCGCCAAGGATCTCTCCGGCGGCGAGAAGGCGCGCCTTTTGATGGGCCTGTCGGCCTTCGACGGACCGAACCTGTTCATCCTCGACGAGCCGACCAACCACCTCGATATCGACAGCCGTGAATCGCTGATCCATGCGCTGAACGATTTCCCCGGCGCCGTGATCCTGATCTCGCACGACCGTCACCTGCTCGAGGCGACGGCCGATCGCCTGTGGCTGGTCAAGGACGGCGCGGTCAATCCCTATGACGGCGACCTCGAGGATTACAAGACGCTGGTCACCGGCGTTTCCTCCAATCGCCGCGAACAGAAGGAAGCCGACAAGGCCTCCAAGGCCGACCGTCGCCGCGAGGCGGCCCAGCGCCGTGCCGCGCTCGAACCGCTGGCGAAAGAAATCCGCGCCACTGAGGCACTGATGGACCGCATCCGCAAGCGCATCGACCTGATCGAGGACGAGCTCGCCAATCCGGCGATCTACGAGAAGGACCCCTCGACCGCGACACGCCTCGCCAAGGAGCGCTCGCAACTCACTCAGACGCTGGCGCAGAACGAGGACAAGTGGCTGACCATGTCGGCGGAATATGAGGAAGGGATCGCGGAGTAGGGATGAAAGCCTAATCTCCCCCCACAAGGGGGAGATTGGCAGCTTCTACCCCGCCAGCCTCACTTCAACCGCTTGCGCCCGCGCCAGGCAGCGCTCCTGGTCGCGCGGGCGGCCGAGTTCGGCGTAGCGCGCGGCCGCTTCGCGCAACAGCGCGGAGGCCTGGTCGCTTTCGCCGCGCGCCTGGCGGTGCACGCCGCGCGCTTCCCAGACGGCGGCGACCCACGGTCCGCCTTGCCACATGCCGGCCAGTCGCTCGGCCTCGTCGATGCGCCGGCTCGCCTGGTCGAGTTCCCCGGCCTCGGCCAGCGCGATCGAGGACGCGACGCGAAAGCCCATCGAGCAGGGCTGGCAGGTGCATTTTTCGGCCAGCCTGCGGTCGCCCTGCCGGATCGCCTCCATCGCCTGCGATTGCGTCGCCGCCGCCTCGACCGCCAGCGCCTGGAAGCGGATCAGCAGATGCGGGGCGAGCCATGTCGATTCGGCAAGGCGCAAGCCCTTCTGCAGGAGCCGGCCGGCGCGCCATTTCTGGCCGCGCGCCAGCGCGATTTCGCCGAGCCGATGCAGCGCCAGCGCCTCGCCGAAAGGGGCGCGCGCTGCAGCGCTGAGCTGGGCTGCGCTGGTCAACAGCTCCTCCGCCGCTGTGAGCCGCCCCGAGAACAGCTCTGCCTCGCCGAGGATCAGCGAGGCAAGCACGCGGCCGGGAACCGATCCGGCGGCCTCGGCGATGCCCAAAAGCTCGCGCGCCGCCTTGGCCATGTGTTCATGGCCGCCGGCCCGGTAGAGGCAGAATTCCGCCAGGCACAGATGGCCGTCGAAGACGTTCGAGGCAACGCTTGGCGCGCCGCGAACCCAGTCGACGAATTCGGACTGGAAAAGCTCCTGCCATTGCCCCTGCATGTGTGCGGCGAGCCCGATCAGCGCGCTGGCCTCGCCGACCTCGCGCCCGAGCTCGGCGGCGATCGCCAGTGTGCGCGCCTCGGCGCCCTTCTGCCCGGCATCGCCGAAGTCGCCGCTGTTGAGCTGGATGATGCCCCAGGCCAAAAGCCCGCGCACCCGTTCGGCGATCCCGGTCGGCTGCGCGCCGCCGAGCGCCAGTGCCTTCTCGTAGATGGCGACCGTCGCCGCTTGCGGGCCGACGCCGAGATCGACGCGCAGGCTTTCGCGCAGCCGCTCGAACTGCCGCACGACCTCGCCGCGATTGCCGGCGTCGAGTGCCGCCTGCATCAGGGCCCGCGCGGCGCGCTCGTCGGCGGGATCGACCGCCAGCAAGCGTTCCCACAGACCGGCCGCCTCCAGCACGCGCACATAGAGCTCGCGCAGCCGTTGGCGCGGCTCTTCCGCCCATTCAGCGTAGCGGTCGTCCGGCAGCAGGTCGCCGGCGTAGCGCCGGGCCGCCCGTTCCGTGGCCCCGCGATCGTTTGCCTGCAGCGCCGCCGTCGCCTCGGCCTCGAACAAGGCAGCATCGACGGCGAGCTCAGCGCCCGGCGCCAGCGCCACGACTTCGCCGTCGAGCGCGATGATGTCATGCGCGCCGAGCGCGCGCCGGGTGAAGTGGACGGCCTTGCGCAGATTGGCGGCGGCGGCCTCCGGTTCGAGGTCGGGCCATAGTGCGTCCATTACCTGCTCGCGGTGCAGCCGATGGCGCCGGGCAAGCGCCAGCAATTTGACCAGCGTCACGCTGCTCGTGCGCCGCCACGCCGCCGCGGACGCCGCGCGTCCATCGATGGACACGCGGAATTGGCCAAGCAAATCCACCTCTACGCGCATTTTCGTCTCCCAAGTCCCCGGCCAACCATAGTCCGGCATCGATGCCGATTGGAAGGGCCGGCACAGGCAAGGCGCATTCGGGGAACGGTGGAGGAACGCCGGCCGGTCAGTATGGCCGCGTCAACCCATTCACAGAGGAGAACTCACCATGTCCATCCGCATCAACGACACCGCCCCGGATTTCGAAGCCGAGACGACGCAAGGCCAGATCAGCTTCCATTCCTGGCTCGGCGAGTCCTGGGGCGTCCTTTTCTCCCACCCCAAGGATTTCACGCCGATCTGCACCACGGAACTCGGCTACATGGCCAAGCTCAAGCCTGAATTCGACAAGCGCAACGTCAAGATCATCGGACTCAGCGTCGATCCCGTCGACCGGCACCAGAGCTGGGCCATGGACATCGAGGAGACGCAAGGCCATGCGCCGAACTACCCCATGATCGGCGACCCGACGCTTGCGATCTCCAAGCTCTACGACATGCTGCCGGCGACTGTCGGCGACTCCTCGGAGGGCCGCACCGCGGCCGACAACCAGACGGTGCGCAACGTCTACGTCATCGGGCCGGACAAGAAGGTCAAGCTGCTGATCTCCTATCCGATGACCACCGGCCGGAACTTCGACGAGATCCTTCGCGTCATCGATTCCCTGCAGCTCACCGCGAAACACCGGGTCGCGACGCCGGTCAACTGGCGCCAGGGCGAGGACGTCGTCATCGCCGGCTCGGTGTCGAACGACGAGGCGGCCAAGATCTACCCGAACGGATGGAAGGCGCCCAAGCCCTACATCCGCATCGTCCCGCAGCCGCACGCCTGAGCCGCGGCCGCGTGAGCCGCGGCCGGTGAGCGGCGATGCCCTTTCCGGCCGCGCGCCCAAGGAACCATCGCAGGAGCAGACCGCCATGACCGTGCATTACGTGAAGCCCGCCATCGCCGTCTTCGACGCCACGCCGGAGCTGCTGTTCCAATATATGAGCGCCGGCAACCACCGGCATCTGGCCTTCAAGAGCCACCGGCTCGCCGGCGTGGCCGGCAATGTCGTCACCCTGGACGCCGAGGTCTATAATCCCGACGGAACCACCTTCGCCATGCAGGTCGAGCATACGCTCGATCCGCCGCGCGGCATCGAGACCAGGCTGACCGGCGGCGCCTTCGACGGCGCGCGGTTCACCCACAGCTACACGCCGATGGGCGGCAGGACCAAGGTGGATCTGGAGGGCGATTTCCCGGCGCTGCCCGGCATGAGCGATGCCGACACGCTGAAGATGATCGACGGCTTCTTCGGCGTGATCTTCGCCGAGGACACCGCCACGTTGAGGCACTGGTCCTAGGGAAATTTGACTACGACGCGCGTCATTCCAAGCAACAAATGAGAGGGTAACATGAACACTTCCAGCAAGCCGCGCGTCCTCGTCCTTGGGGCGGGCTTTGGCGGCCTCGAGCTCACCAGCCTGCTGTCCGAGACCTTCGGCGCCGGCATCGACGTCACCTTGATCGACAAGAGCGACGGCTTCGTCTTTGGCTTTTCCAAGCTCGACGTCATGTTCGGCCACAAGACGGCGGATCAGGTGCGCCTGCCTTACTCGAACTATGCCAAGCCCGGCGTGCGCCTGCTCAGGCAGACGGTCACCGCGATCGACCCCGAGCGGCGGCGCGTCACCACCGATGCCGGCGTCCACGAGGCCGATTTCCTCGTCGTGGCGCTCGGCGCCGATTACGATTTCGACGCCACGCCAGGGCTCGCCGGCGCCAACGAATTCTACACCGTCGCCGGCGCCGAACGGCTGCGCGACGTGCTGCCCACCTTCACCAGGGGGAGGGCGCTGGTCGGGGTCTGCGGCGCGCCCTACAAATGCCCGCCGGCGCCCAGCGAATGCGCGCTGATGCTGCACGACTACCTGGTCAAGCGCGGCGTGCGCGAAGCCTGCGAGATCAATTTCGTGCTGCCTTTGCCGAGTCCGGTGCCGCCGTCGCCGGAGACTTCGCGCGCCCTCGTCTCCGCCTTCGTCGAGCGAAACATCGGCTTCATTCCAGGCCGCCGCGTCGCGTCGATCGACAATGCGCGCAAGGTCGCGATCCTTGACGACGGGGTAGAGATGCAGTTCGACCTGTTCCTCGGCGTGCCCAAGCATCGCGTGCCCGACGTGGTCATTGCCAGCGGCATGACCGAGAATGGCTGGATCACGGTCAATCCGAGGACGCTGGAGACCAACTATGCCGGCGTCTACGCCGTGGGCGACGGCGCCAACACCGGCACGCCGAAGGCCGGCGTCTTCGCCGAAGGCGCGGCGCGCGCCGTCGCCAGCGACCTGATCGTGAAGCTCTCCAACAGCGGCACGGCAAAGCAATATGATGGCTTCGGCACCTGCTATATCGAATTCGGTGGCGGCCGCATCGGCAAGGTCGAGGTGGACTTCTTCTCCGGTCCGAAACCGACAGGCACCTACCACGAAGCCTCGCTGGCGCTCAGAGCCGACAAGGAGCATTTCGGCTCCAGCCGCCGCGCGCGCTGGTTCGGGATGTGAGGAGGCGTTGCGCCAATCCCCGAGGTTGGCGATTGGCGAAACCCGCAGCGACGGCCAATCTCCCCCCAAGTGGGGGAGATGCCCGGTAGGGCAGAGGGGGGCGCTGTCCCGCCGGCCTCTCAGCCAAACAGCGAAGTCCCATAGTGTTTCGCTACCGAATGAACTCAGAGGTTGGCGATCCTTCACGCCCCCCTTTGTCCTGCCGGACATCTCCCCCACGAGGGGGGAGATTGGCGGTTTCAATGCCGCGCAAAAAAACCTACTCCCGCAACCTCACTGCGCAGCACATCTTGGCAGAACAGTGCCAACTCGCGCCCGATCTGGACCTACACGCCGAGCCTGAATCCCGCTAGACAACCCGCATGAACCAGCACGCCAAGCTCAGGATCGGCCATTCGGTCTGTCCGCACGACTGCCCGTCCACTTGCGCCCTCGAGGTCGAGCTGCTCGATAGCAACCGCATCGGCCGCGTCTATGGCGCCAAGGCCAACAGCTACACGGCGGGCGTCATCTGCGCCAAGGTCGCCCGCTATGCCGACCGCGTCCACCACCCCGACCGCCTGCTGAAGCCACTGGTCAGGGCGGGCGCCAAGGGCGACGGCACCTGGAAGGAGTCCAGCTGGGAAGCGGCGCTCGACCTCGTCGCCGAGAAGTTCATCAAGGCCGAGGAGACGTACAGCTCGGAGACGGTCTGGCCCTACTATTATGCCGGCACGATGGGGCTGGTGCAGCGCGACGGCATCCACCGGCTGCGCCACGCGAAGAAGTACTCCGGCTTCTTCGGCTCGATCTGCACCAACCTCGCCTGGACCGGCTGGATGGTTGGAGCAGGCGCGCTACGCGGTCCCGATCCGCGCGAGATGGCCAAGTCCGACTGCGTCGTGATCTGGGGCACCAATGCCGTGGTGACGCAGGTCAACGTCATGACCCACGCGATCAAGGCCCGCAAGGAACGCAAGGCCAAGATCGTCGTCATCGACGTCTATGAGAACGCGACGATGAAGCAGGCCGATCTCGGCCTGGTGCTCAAGCCCGGCACCGATGGCGCGCTGGCCTGCGCGGTCATGCATGTGCTGTTCCGGGACGGCTTCGCCGACCACGCCTATCTCGACAAATACACCGACGATCCGCGCGGGCTGGAGGAGCACCTTCGCACCCGCACGCCGGACTGGGCGGCCGCGATCACAGGATTGAGCGTTGCCGAGATCGAGACCTTCGCGCATCTCGTCGGCACGACGAAGAAGACCTATTTCCGTCTCGGCTACGGCTTCTCGCGCCAGCGCAACGGCTCGGTCAACATGCACGCGGCGGCCTCGATCGCCGCCGTCACCGGCGCCTGGCAATATGAGGGCGGCGGCGCCTTCCATTCCAATTCAGGCATCTTCAAGCTGAACCAGGATCTTCTCGAAGGCACCGCGCTGCGCGACCCGAACGTGCGCCATCTCGACCATTCGCGCATCGGCCCGGTGCTGACAGGGGCCGCGGACGCGCTCTATGGCGGTCCGCTGGTGACGGCGCTGCTCATCCAGAACACCAATCCGGTCAATGTCGCGCCCGAGCAGCGGCTGGTGAAGCAGGGCTTTTTGCGCGACGACCTGTTCACCTGCGTGCACGAGCAGTTCATGACCGACACCGCCAGGCTCGCCGATGTCGTCCTGCCGGCGACGATGTTCCTCGAGCATGACGACATCTACAAGGGCGGCGGCAACCAGCACATCACGCTCGGCCCGAAGCTGATCGATCCGCCGGAAGGGCCGCGCACCAACCATTTTGTCATCGAGGAACTGGCGAAGCGGCTCGGCGTCTCCGACAGGCCGGGCTTCGGCCTCACCGAGAAGGAGCATATCGACATCATCCTCGGCAAGCGCGGGCTGGGCAGCTTCGACAGCCTGGGCGAACAGAAGTGGATCGATATGCAGCCGGATTTCGAGGCGGCGCATTTCATCGACGGCTTTGGCCATCCGGACGGAAAGTTCCGCTTCCGTCCCGACTGGTCCGGGCAGGCGGCGCCCAACCGGCCGCCGAGGAGCATGGGGCTGTTCGGACCGGTGGAACAGCTGCCGGAATTCCCCGACCATGTCGAACTGATCGAGGTGGCGGACGAAGCCCATCCGTTCCGGCTGACCACTTCGCCGGCGCGCAATTTCCTCAATTCGACCTTCGCCGAGACGCCCGTGTCGAAGGAAAAGGAGGGCAGGCCGGTGCTGCTGCTGCATCCCGACGATGCCGCCGAACTCGGGCTTGCCGATGGCAGCCGCGTCGAGGTCGGCAACCAGCGCGGCGAGCTGGTGCTGCACGCCAAGTTGTTCGATGGCATCAGGCGCGGTGTGGTGATCGCCGAGGGCATCTGGCCGAACAGCGCGCATGAACGCGGCGAGGGCATCAACGTGCTGACCGGCGCCGACGCGCCGGCGCCCTATGGCGGTGCCGCGCTGCACGACAACAAGGTATGGCTGCGCAAGCCGCAAGAGCTTGGCGTTTGATCCCGCGATCTGGACCAAGCGCTTGCCGTCGCGGCCGCCAGCTCCCGCGTCTATAGAGACGCCCTGTCTGTTGCGACGAGGGAGGATGTCGTGAGCAAGATATCGCTTCTGGGCATTCCGCATGACGGGAATTCGTCCTGGCTGCGCGGTGCGGCCGAAGCGCCGCCGCTGATCCGGCGCGAACTCGCCAGCGATGCCTACAGTTCATGGTCGGAAACCGGCTTTGACCTCAGCGACCGCTTCATCGATCACGGCGACGTCGATTTCACGCAGCCCGGCGATCCGTGGGAGCGGATCGAAAGCGAAGTCGGCCGCGCGCTGGATGCCGGCCATCCGCTGATCTCGCTCGGCGGCGACCATGCGATCTCCTGGCCGGTGCTGCGCGCGGTACGGCGCCGTCATCCCAGCCTGACGATCCTGCATATCGATGCCCATCCCGACATCTACCATGCCTATGGCGACAATCCGCGCTCGCACACCTCGCCCTTCGCGCGCATCATGGAGGAGCGGCTTGCCGACCGGCTGATCCAGATCGGCCTGCGCACCATCAACGACCACCACCGCGACCAGTTCAGGCGCTTCGATGTCGAGGTGGTGGAGATGCGGCATTTCAAGGAAGGGCTGCGGCTTGACCTCAAGACGCCCGTCTATGTCTCGATGGATATCGACGCTCTCGATCCGGCCTTCGCTCCCGGCATTTCCCATCGCGAACCAGGCGGCTTCACCACCCGCCAGGTGATCGGCCTGATCCAGGGAATAGACCAGCCGATCGTCGCCGCCGATGTCGTTGAATACAATGCGAGCCAGGATCTCTCGAACCAGACCGCTCTGGTCGCCGCCAAGCTGGTGAAGGAGATCGCCGGCATGATGCTGCAGACGAATGGCGCGCCCGTTGGGTAAATCAATCTTGCAAGACGTTGTTCCAGCTGCTTGTTCCGACTCGTCTTTCCCATTGGAGCCGCAATGCCGAAGCCGCTCAGGATCGCCATAGCCGGCGCGCTGGGCCGCATGGGCCGGCAGATGGTGGAAACCGTGGCGGCCGATCCGCGCCTCGAACTCGCGGCCCGCTTCCATCGCTCCGGTTCCGCCGGGGAGGGGCTGGTCGAGCGCGACGAGGCGCTGGCGCTTGCCGACGTCATCGTCGATTTCACCACGCCGGCTGCGTCGGCTGAACTTGCCGCGGCTTGCGCCGTGCGTGGCGGCCCGGCGCTGGTGATCGGCTCGACCGGCTTCGACGCCACCGAGCTTGCCGCCATTGCCGCCGCCGCGAAGACGGTCGCCATCGTGCGTTCCGGCAGTTACTCGCTTGGCCTCAACGTGCTGACCGGGCTGGTCGAGCAGGCGGCGCGCGCGCTCAGCCCCGACGACTGCGACATCGAGATCTTCGAGGCGCATCATCGCGCGAAGGTGGATGCGCCCTCGGGCACGGCGCTGATGCTGGGCGAGGCGGCCGCACAGGGGCGGGGCATTACGCTGGAAGACGTCGCGCGACACGGCCGCGACGGTGTCACCGGTCCGCGTCCGCCCGGCGAGATCGGCTTCGCAGTGATGCGCGGCGGCAGCATCGTCGGCGAGCACAGCGTCAACTTCCTCGCCGACGGCGAGGTGCTGACGCTGTCGCATTCGGCGGGCGATCGCTCGATGTTCGCCCGCGGCGCCATCGCCGCCGCCCTCTGGGTCGCCGGACAGCCACCCGGCGAATACGACATGCGCGACGTGTTGCGGCGTTGAAACTGCCTCAGTCGAGGGATTGGCCGTCATCGACGATTTTCGCCAAGATTGTTCCCCGAGGCGGCGGGCTTGTGCCCGCTTCGCCTTTGCGCAAGCCTGAATCAAATCGGCAAGGTTCGGCGCTATCGCTTTGGTCGGATTTTGTCTTTGGGCTCCGCGCGCGCCAAGGGTCGCGCTGCCGTGGAGGCCGCTAGCTCAGCTCTTTCGGCCTGATGCAATGCGTCAGCCGCGCGCCACCGAAGCCGAGATCCGCCCAGTCTCCATCGAGGACAAAACGGGCCAGTGCCGCCGTCGGGAATTTCTCCTTGAGCTTCCTCAGCGCCTGGGCATCTGACCTCGAACTGGCGAGCCGGCGCGCGAACTCCTCCAGCCCGGGATTGTGGCCGAGCAGCAAGAGACTTGCCGCGCTGGCCTTGCGCACCACGGCCAACACATCCTCTGCCACTGCCTCGTAGAGCGCATCGGTGAATTCCGCCGGCACGTTTCTTGGCAGTTCGGCCGCGACCAGCCGCCATGTGTCGCGCGTGCGCAGCGCGGCAGACACCAGCGCCAGATCCGGCAACCAGCCGCGCCGGGAAAGCTCCCGTCCCATCAGCGGCGCCGTCTTCAGCCCGCGCGGGCCGAGCGGCCGGTCGAAATCGGCAAGCTTGGCATCGTCCCAGCTCGACTTGGCGTGGCGCAGGACGAGGAGTTGTCTTGCTTTCGCCATATCACCATTCCCTGTCGCCACTGCCTTTCAAAATAACGTCGAGATGTCGCGTGCGCCATGCACGATACACACGATCTCAATCCGTTCCTTGGCGAGGCGATAGAGTATGAGATAGTTGCCGACGCTCGGCGCTCGGGTGTCGGCACCAACGTCAGGTCGTCGCGGTCCGGACTCGGAAAAGTGGCAATATTTGCTACCGGCCTCAATCCCTTACGGCGTGATCCGCGCCAACTGCTCGAGATCGCTTTCCTCGCGCAGCGGGTCGGGCGCCATCACCACGGAGGTGCCGTTGTCGGCATCGTCGGCGAAATGGGCGAGCACGGTGTGGCCCTTCTCCATGCGCGCCTTGCCTTCGGCGACCAGCCCAAGCGCCAGCGGGTAGAGCCGGTGCTCGGCCTTGAGCACGCGGGCGGCGAGCGTATCCTCATTGTCGCCGACCATCACCGGCACGGCGGCCTGCGCGATGATCGGGCCGTCATCCATGTCGAGCGTCACGAAATGCACCGAGCAGCCATGGATGCGAACGCCGGCGCGCAGGGCGCGGGCATGCGTATCCAGGCCCTTGAAGGCAGGCAAAAGGGCAGGGTGGATGTTGACCACCCGCCCCAGCCATTTCTCGACGAAGCGGCCACCCAGGATGCGCATGTAGCCGGCCAGCGCGACGATTTCGGCGCCGAAGCCGGCAAGGGCGGCATCGATCGCGCCGTCATGCGCTTCCTTGCTGCCATAATCCGAGCGCTGGATCACCTTGGTGGCGATGCCGCGCGCGGCCGCGATGGCGAGGCCGGCAGCGTTCGCCCGGTCGGAGATGACGCCGACGATCTCGGCCGGATAGGCTGGGTCGCTCGCCGCCGCGATCAGCGCCGTCATGTTGGAGCCGCGCCCGGAGATCAGAACGACGGTGCGTTTCCTGCTCATAGGCCGATCGACCCCCGGTAGATGACGCCGGCGTCGCGGCGTGGCACGATGCGGCCGATCGGCGTCACCGTCTCGCCGGCCTCCTGCAGCACAGCAGCCACTTGTGCCGCCTGGCCGGAGGCCACGGCGAGGATCATGCCGATGCCGCAATTGAAGGTGCGCATCATCTCTTCCGGCGCCACGCCGCCGGTCTTGGCCAGCCACGCGAACACCGGCGGCACCTCGATGGCGTTGAGGTCGAGCTCGGCGGAAAAGTCCTTCGGCAGCACGCGCGGAATGTTCTCGGGAAAGCCGCCGCCGGTGATATGGGCCAGCGCCTTGATGCCATGCGTATTGCGGATCGCCTTCAGGATCGACTTCACATAGATGCGCGTCGGCTCGAGCAGTGCTTCGGCAAGCGTCGCCTCGTCGTTGAACGGTGCCGGGTCGCTCCAGGCGAGGCCGCTGGCGGCAACGATACGGCGAACCAGGGAATAGCCGTTGGAATGCAGGCCGGACGAGGCGAGACCCAGGAGCACGTCGCCCTCGACGATGTCGTCGGTGGGCAGCAGCTGGCCGCGCTCGGCGGCGCCGACGGCGAAACCGGCGAGGTCGTAATCCTTGCCGTGATACATGCCGGGCATCTCGGCCGTCTCGCCGCCGATCAGGGCGCAGCCGGCCTGCCGGCAGCCTTGCGCGATGCCGCCGACGATCGCCGCCCCCTGGTCGGGGTCGAGCTTGCCGGTGGCGAAATAGTCGAGGAAGAACAGCGGCTCGGCGCCCTGCACGACGATGTCGTTGACGCACATGGCAACGAGGTCGATACCGATCGTGTCGTGTTTGCCGGCGTCGATGGCGATCTTGAGCTTGGTGCCGACGCCGTCATTGGCGGCGACCAGCACCGGATCGGAGAAGCCGGCGGCTTTGAGGTCGAACAGCCCGCCGAAGCCGCCGATCTCGCCATCGGCGCCCGGCCGGCGCGTGGCGCGCACCAGCGGCTTGATCTTCTCCACCATCAGATTGCCGGCATCGATATCGACACCCGCCTCGGCATAGGTGAGCCCGTTCTTGCGCTTGGCTGTGTCGCGCTTGGTCATATCCGGCTCGTCGCTGTTTCCACTGTGCTTGCGGGCTCTTCGCATGAATGGTTTCGGGGAGCAAGGATGACGGCCCTCCCGGGCGACAAAACCGTGGACAGCAATGGTTGCAACAGCGCTGGCGACTGGCCAAGTCCGAGGCGACAGCTGATCTCCTCCTTGCGGAGATGTCCGGCAGGACAGAGGGGGTGTGGAGGATCGCGACCTTCGAACGATCAGTTGGTGCCCGTTGAGCAATGGCCGATACGTCGGCGGGACAGCACCCCCTCTGCCTTGCCAGGCATCTCCCCCGCAAGGGGGGAGTTCGATCGTCATCGCCGCTTTCGCCAATCGACCGTGTGGGAGAATGAGGCGCTCGGTCCTTGCGCCCACCTCCCATCTCCATCATCTATCTCCCAACAAGCCACGACGGGGCAGACGTTTGACCATCCCCAACATGATTACGATCATGCGCCTGGTTCTCGTGCCCGCCGTGGTGTTGGCCATGCTGCAGGCGCGCTGGGACTGGGCTTTTGCCGGCTTCCTCGTCGCCGGCATCTCCGATGGGGTCGACGGCTTCATCGCTCGCCGCTTCAACCAGTTTTCGAAACTCGGCGCCTATCTCGACCCGATGGCTGACAAGCTGCTGCTGGTCTCGGCGTTCGTGGTCATGGGCTTCATCGGCGAGTTGCCGCTGTGGCTGGTCGTCACCATGGTCTCGCGCGACGCGCTGATCGTCTGCGCCGTGCTTCTGTCGACGGTAATGGCGCATCCGGTCGAGATGAAACCGCTCCTGATATCCAAGGCCAACACCGCCATCCAGATCATCCTGGCGGCGGTGGTGCTTGGCGAATTGGCTATTTCGATCCACTTCGACCCGCTGAGGCCGGCGCTCATATTGCTGTCCGGGGTCTTGACCGTGGCTTCGGCCGCGGCCTATCTCGTGACCTGGTTGAGGCATATGAGCGGCTATGGCGAAGGCTCCAAACCGGACTCCTGACCAAGGATCCATCGCGGCGGCCGCCGAGGCAGCGGCGGCCGGCGAAGCCGCGTCCTCGGCGTTCCGCCGCCAGATATTCTTCTGGCTGGGCACCGCCGTCCTGCTCGCCCTGTTCCTCTACGTCTTCTCCAGCATCCTTCTGCCCTTCGTCGCCGGCATGGTGCTCGCCTATTTCCTCGACCCGGTCGCAGACCGGCTGCAGCGCCTCGGCCTCTCCCGGCTGATGGCGACGGTGGTCATCCTGATCGCCTTCATCGTCGTGCTTGTGCTCGCCTTCGTCATCCTGGTGCCGGTGCTGGCGACGCAAATGGCCGATTTCGCCGGCAAGCTGCCGGAATATCTCACCCGCCTGCAGGCATTGATCACCAGCTTCGACCCGAAATGGCTGGAGCAGAGATTTGGCGTCAACGCCAACAGCTTGCGCGACGGGCTGAACTCGCTGCTCACTTCCGGCTTTGGCCTGCTCACCACCGTCTTCACGTCGATCTGGAGCTCCGGCGTGGCGCTGGTCTCGGTGGTCAGCCTGTTCGTGGTGACGCCGGTCGTCGCCTTCTACATGCTGCTCGACTGGGACCGCATGGTGGCCGAGGTCGACAGCTGGGTGCCGCGCGACTATGTCGAGACGGTGCGGACGATCGCCCGCGACATCAACACCGCGACCGCCGGCTTCGTGCGCGGCCAGGGCACGCTCTGCCTGGTGCTCGGCGCCATGTACGCCACGGGCCTGACTTTGGCCGGCCTCAACTTCGCGATCCTCATCGGCCTCTTCGCCGGGCTGATCTCCTTCATCCCCTATGTCGGCTCGCTGACCGGGCTGGTGCTCGCGGTCGGCGTCGCCTTTGTCCAGTTCTGGCCGGACTGGGTGATGATCGTTGCGGTGGCTTGCGTGTTTTTCGTCGGCCAATTCATCGAGGGCAACATTCTGCAGCCGAGGCTGGTGGGCAAAAGCGTCGGCCTGCATCCGGTCTGGCTGATGTTCGCGCTGTTCGCCTTCGGCGCGCTGTTCGGCTTTGTCGGCCTGCTGATCGCGGTGCCAGCTTCGGCGGCGGTCGCCGTGCTGGTGCGCTTCGCCATTGCCCGCTATCTCGAATCGCCGCTCTACAAGGGTCACGCGACCGAGCCCATACCGCCGCTGCCGGCGAACCGCCGCCGGGCCGCCAAGCCGCGCGGCTGACACGCCATGGCCGCTGACAGAACCGATCCGCCGCGCCAGTTGCCGCTCGATCTCGGCCACGGCACCGGCTACTCGCGCGACGAGCTCGTGGTGTCTTCGACCAACGCCCAGGCGGTGGCGCTGGTCGACCGATGGCCCGACTGGCCGTCGCCGGTCGTGGTGCTGGCCGGGCCGGCGGGCTCCGGCAAGACGCATCTGGCCTCGATCTGGCTGGCCCGCGCCGGCGCGCTAAGGGTCGATGCCGGACGCATCGAACAGTGCATCGCCGATCTTGGGGAGATGCCCGTCCTCATCGACGACATCGACAAGCACCCCGTCGACGAGACTGGCCTGTTCCACCTCATCAACGCCGTCCGTGGCGCCGGCTCCTCTCTACTGCTGACGGCCAGGCGCTTTCCCTCGGCCTGGGGTGTCGCGCTGCCCGACCTCATCTCGCGGCTGAAGGCCGCAGCGACCGTGGAGATCCACGAACCCGACGATCTGCTGCTCGCCGGCGTCATCACAAAGCTTTTCGCTGACCGCCAGGTCGAGGTCGAGCCGCATGTCGTGCAATATCTGGTCAGGCGCATCGAGCGCTCGCTGGCCACCGCCATGCGCGTGGTGGAACGCCTCGACCGCGCAGCGCTGGAGCGCAAGACGCCGATCACCAGGGCGCTCGCCGCCGAAACCGTCAGCGCCATGGACGAAGGGCAGGGCGAGTTCGAGATTTAGGCCTTGTCCGGTAGCCAGCAGGTGACGTCAGAGCCAGTGACATCAGAGACATCTGGTGATATGATGTCAATGACATCGGGATGATATCAATGCCATCTGTGACGATCAGAAATATTCCGGAAGAAACCCACCGTGCTCTGCGCGTGCAGGCCGCCGTCCACGGCCGAAGCACGGAAGCGGAGATTCGAGCCATACTCGAAAACGCCGTGCGGCCGGAAGGGCGTGTGAAGCTGGGCGCTTTGCTGTCCGACATCGCCCGCCGCGCCGGGGTAAAAGGTGAGGATGTAGATGCCTTGGAGCAGGTCCGCGATAAAAGCCCGGCCGAGCCTCTGAGATTCGAATGATCGTCCTGGACACCAATGTCGTTTCGGAGGTGATGAGGCCACAGCCCCATCCGGCGGTTCTGGCATGGCTGGACGATCAGGCTGCTGAAACATTGTATATTTCCAGCGTGACTCTCGCTGAGGTGCTGTTCGGCATCGAGGTGATGGCTGCGGGGCGCCGCAAGAATGCCCTGGCTGAGGCCTTTGCTGGCATACGCGCGGTGTTCGAACAGCGCGTTCTGCCATTCGATGCGCAGGCAGCGAGGCAGTATGCCGGCCTTGCCCCAAAGGCCAGAGCCGCGGGCAAGGGGTTTCCTATACCCGACGGCTACATAGCGGCTATCGCCGCCGCCAAAGGCTTCCGCGTCGCTTCACGTGACGTGTCGGCCTTTCACGCGGCGGGCATACCCGTCGTCAATCCATGGGAAAGCGCCACTTAACTGTCCCATTTCGGGACAAGGCCGCCGGCATCCATCTTGCAACATCCAGTTTGCCGGCTGATCCCGGCCCCGATCGCGTTCCAGATCGGGTTGTGGGCTCGCCGGGTGTAAGGCGGTTGGGGTTCTCGCCCGGCGAGCTTGCCTTCCAGAGATATCGTCTGCATCGTCATATATGGATCATTACGTGGTCCATCGGGGCAGCCGATAAAAGTATCTGTGACAGACGCCAGGGGCACCCCGTGCGCGCATTCGCCGGAACTCGGGTGTTCAGGGACGGGGAGAAAAATGGTCGGAGTGGAGAGATTCGAACTCCCGACCCTCTGGTCCCAAACCAGATGCGCTACCAGGCTGCGCTACACTCCGAGGCCCTGCGGCGTATAAGGTTCCAGACCCGCGAAGGCAACCCACGAAACGAGAAAAACGAAGCGCTGTATCGTTCATCGGGCACGAAGTGCTGACGAATGACGAAAGCCTGGCTGCCGTCGACGAGGGAGAACTTCGCCGCCTTCATGCAGAAATGAGCGATTTGCGCTCAGCGTCGTCGCCTGGCGATCTCACGGGCGATCGCGGCGCCCTGGATGCGGGCATTGGCAAAGCAGCCGCGGATGCTCGGCCGCATGCCGGTGAACCAAAGGCCCGGCAGTCTCGGGTCGCTGTCGGCGCCGTTGAACAGCGGCACGCCCTTGGCGTCGAGCACGCCGAGCGAGCCCACCATCGGCTCCAGCCCGGTGCGGTAGCCGGTTGCGGCGATGACGATGTCGGGGGTGATCGTCTGGCCGTTGTCGAGGATGACGCCGTCGCGGGTGAATTCCCTGATCTGCGGAACCACGATGACACGGCCGGCCTTGATGGCATCGACGGCGCCGTCATCGGAGGCGATCGCGGTGTAGTCGGAGCCCAGTCGGCTGGCGCCGCCCACGCGTGACGACGGCAGGCCGAATTTGCGCAGGTCACCGAAGACGAGGCGTTGGGTCAGCGCCATCGCCCAGTCGGCCAGCCTCACGGGCAGCCGCGCCATGAAAGGCGAAAAACGGTGCACTGCGATCTGGCCGATGCGCTTGGGCAAGAGCGAGGGGCCGTTGCGGGCGGCAAGCCACATCTGTCCGGCCTTGACGCCGGAAAGGTGATTGAGCGCGTCGAAGCCCGAATTGCCGGCGCCCACCACCAGCACCGTCTTGTCCTCATAGTCCTTCGCCGCGCCGAAATCGGCCGAATGGACGATGCGCCCGGCAAAGTCCTTCATGCCTTTCCAGGCGGGAATGAACGGATGCCGGTCGCGACCTGTAGCGATCACGACATGGCGCGCAAGCCGCGGCCCGGCGGTTGTCCTGACCGTCCAGTGATCGCCGTTGAAGGTCACTTCCTCGACGACGACGCCGAATTCGACCGGCAGCCCGTGCGTCTCGGCGAATTCGTTGAGATGGCTGATCACCGTGGTGCGGTGCGGAAAGGCGGGCGTGCCGGCGGGGTAGGCGACGCCGGGCAGGGAAGAAAGATCGCGATGGGTGTTGAGGTGCAGGTTTTCGTGCCGACGGTGCCAGGGTTCGGCCAGCCGGCTCTCCCGCTCCAGCACCTGCGTTGCCACGCCGGCCTCGATGAGCGCCAGGGCGACGCTGAGCCCGGCCGCGCCGGCGCCGATCACGATCGCGCCGTCGAAGGTCTCCGGTCGGCCGGCCTGAGCCTGCAAGGTTTCCGCGTCCATGTCCTTGTTTGTCGCCGTCATCACCCTGTCTGACACGGCGTTGTATCCGACATATGCCGCTTGCAGCGCAATGGGAAGATGCCGCGGTTGCAAAGCCGCCGGCGTTATGTCGCGGGTCTATCCGGCCTTCGCCGGGTCGGCATGGCGGTGCACGAGCCTGAACGCGCCGTCCTCGAAGCGGAACACCTCGGTCACCCGCAAGGTCATCGCCGTGGTCTCGCCATTCTTGCCCATGCGCGCCTCTGCGTGCTGCAGGCCGGTCCAGAACGCCAGGCCGCCGCTCGCCGAAGATTGCAGCACCTCGAGATCGGTGCTGCCGCCTTCATGGAAGCTGCGCGCGTCGCGCTCGTAACGGCTCGCGACGGCGTTGGCGCCCTGGAGATGATCGCCCCGCGGCGAGAAGAAAGTCGCCGGTTCCGCGTGGGTGACGATCGCCTCGAGCGATTTCGCGTCGCCGTTGACATAGTCTTCGGCGATCTTCTCACGCTGCCGCATGAACGCTTCGAAGGAGGCATCGTCTGGCCGGATGGTTCGGATCCAGTCCTCCAGGGCGCTCATGAATTTCTCCAGGGATCCAGCGGTTTCGCTGCTCTTCACCCCGCCCTTGTCGTCCAGCAGGTCGGCGACGGTGCTGATATAGGCTTCCGGCTGCTGCATCACCGGCATGTCGAGAAAGACGAAGGTCTGGCGCAGCGCATGGTTGGCGCCAAACGCTCCAAGCTTGTTCGGTGTGACGCTGACGACCCCGGCCGGCAGGCCTTTGAACACGCTCTTGCCTGACGGGCGCGAGCCCACATCCAGCGCGTTCTTCAGGCAGCCGGGGATCGAGCGGTTATATTCCGGCGTGACGAAGAGCACCGCATCGGCGCTGCGGATTTCCGCGCGGAATGTCGACCATGCGCGCGGCGGATCTTCGCCCTCGAGGTCCTCGTTGTAGAGCGGCAGGTCGCCGATCTCGATGAAGCGGCAGCGCATCGAGTCAGGCGCGCGGGCGGCCAGTGCCCTGGCGATCTTGCGGCTGTAGGACTGGGCGCGAAGGCTGCCGACGATGACGGCGAGCTGGATTGCGCGGGTTTGGGCTGCATTGTTCATGATGCGTGTCTGGGCTGTTGGAACGGCTGCGTTTGCCTGGGTGCCGGCGCGGGGCGCCGGCGGCGGAATTCGTCCCGCTCGCGAGACAGGTCGCCTGATGTTTTGGATAATGCCCAGGCCTCGGCGAGGTTCCGACGCGCCGGCTGACGCCCCCGCCCGGCGGCCGTTGGCCTTGCCGTCGGCGCCGTTGCACAGTAATGACAGGCGAAAGGTGGCGCTGCCGCCGGCCCGCAACAACGAGGTGGACATGTCCGCGCGCATTTTCAGCCCAGCCAAAACCGCGATGCAGTCAGGCAAGGCCAAGACCGGTCACTGGGTTCTGGAATTCGATCCCGCGCAGCGCAAGAAGATCGACCCGCTGATGGGCTACACCACCTCGGGCGACATGCTGAGCCAGGTCAGGCTGACCTTCGACACCAGGGAAGAAGCCGTGGCCTATGCCGAAAAGGAAGGCCTCGCCTACCGCGTCGAGGAGCCGAAGGAGACCAAGCGCCGGCAGATTTCCTACGCGGAGAATTTCCGCTATGACCGCAGGACGCCCTGGACGCACTGACCGGCAAGCCGGGCGGCGCGCCCGGCCGAGAAGCAGAAAGCCGGCATCGCCGGCCAGCGGTCCCGTAGCTCAGCTGGATAGAGCACCGGCCTTCTAAGCCGATGGTCGCAGGTTCGAATCCTGCCGGGATCGCCAATATCTCCGATTTTGTTGACTGTTTGGCGGGGCTGGCGAGGCTGAAGCGCCGGCCTAAGTGCGTGCGGCGCCGTTCCCCAGGCCGGCGAACTGCTGTGCCGGCCGGCGACCGATCGGCGCTTCGCGCCGGTCATGTCCGCGCCCCACTTCGATGATCCCGACCAGCGCGCGAACGAACTCGACCATGTCGTTTGCGGTGATGGCTGCCTCGTCCGGACTTTGCCCAATATGCTCGGCCGCCTTGCAACAAGACAGGCGGATGAGATCGTAGTGCAGATCCCTCTCGTCATCCGGCAAAGCCGCTAGTCTCATGGCCCGGCGATGAATCAACCGCAGCAATTGTTCCAGAGCTGTTTCGACACTCATGCGTTTGCTCCGCATTGGTCGAACGTCCCGGCGCTCGAGGGCGCACGTTGGAACGTCGATGAGGAGGGCATTGCCCTTCCTCCACGCGCAAAGGCTGCATGACAGCCGTTAACATATCGTTTCCTGCTAATATGATGCGCGGCAGGGCCACGCGCCGAGCGCGATCCAGGCGGACCTAGAGCCAGCGCCCGCGGCGGGGATCGTCCGCACCGGTAAGGATGAGCCCAAGCATCAGGCCGATCATGCCGCCCAGAACGAAGGCGGTCGAGACCGTGCCCGGATTTTCCTGGACCACTCCGGAAACCGACTGCGCTCTGCTGCGAAGTGCCTGAGCGGTCCGGCTGGCACGATCAGTCGCGCTGTCATACCAGCCATTGGCCTCCTCCAGAGCCTCTTCGGCGCGCTCGGACAATGTTCGATTGATCTTGTTGATCTCGCGCTTCAACTGCGCGACCTGCTTTTCGAGTGCCTCCTGAGCCTCGCGTTGGGTCATTTTGGGTGTCGAGGATTGGTCGTCTGTTTCGGCCATTGGTTTTCTCCTTCGCGTCGGTCAACGGCCGGCGTCGGAATATGGTTCCCGCCGTCAAGGGTTCCATCACCGTGACAGTCTCGCTCGGACTGGGTCGGACCAAAGCCTGATCGCCGAGCGCATTGGGCCGCGACCGGCAACCAATTTCGCGGTCGCGAGTTGGTGAGCGGCTGCGGCAAGGCCTGTCGTAGTCACCGGATGTCCGTAAGTTCTTCTTGACATAGCGGGCGCCGATTGGCATCGCCACCAGCGGCAAGCGGTGTGGCGTATTCGAATAGCGAGACGAATGTGACCTCTAGCCCAAGCAGACTGAACCTGCATGACGAAGCAGGCCGACCCGCAAACGACAACCATACTGCCCCCCGAGTTTTTTCGATCCTCGATCTCATCTCAACCGACGACGATGAGGTCGCGAACCGTGTCAGACGCGCGGAGCGCTTCGCTATAGCCGTGCTGATCGCGATGGCTGTCTGCCTGATCGCAGGCCCGATAGTCTATGCGACCCTGATGTTCGGGATCTGAAGCCCGAACGGATGGACCTGTCCATCCCGCCCGGGCACCATCATTCCGACGCGTGCTCCACCAGCACATGCGCCTCGCGCGCGGCGCCGATGAACGCGTCCCGGGCGGCGTCGGCCGGAACCTCGCCACTCATCGCCCTGCGGCAGGCGCGCAGCGCCGAGCCGTGCAGCGCGCTGCCGGCGTCCCGCCACTGACCCGCCAGCAGCTCGACCGCCTGCTGTGCGCTCGAAATGTGCCTGATCGCGCCCGCGACGCCCACCGAAACCGTGACCGGCCTCGAAAACCAACCCTGGGTCATGTTGGAACCCTCACTGCCTTCAACCATCCAAAACGCGGGAACGGCCGCGAGGTTTCATTGCCCTTCTCAACAGCCCGTGAGGTCGCCATTGCCGATGCATCCGGCCCTTGCTTCACCGTCTCGGAGCGGTGAGGGCGCTGCGACCACGCGCAAAAAATCGTTATATTGTTGCTGAAAGAGCGCCGTGCTGGTACTTCTTGGCGGCGCGGGTTCGGAAGTTTGCGAATCTGCGCCGGCTTGCGCCGCTTTCCAAGGCGCGTGGGTCGTCCCGGCCATGATCCCGAATGGTGGCAACCGATTCTTCGAGAAGGATCATGGTCAAACAAGAAGCAGAGCTCCGTTCCGATACCGTCGGGATGGTTCGCTCAGGTAACGCTCTGGATGTCTGATGCCATTGCCCCCGTGGCTTCGGAAGAGCACGAAGTATGGGGAAATCGATGGTCTCGAAGGAACTCACTTCCAACGCCGAAACCGCGGCCGCATTTCTGACCGTGATGGGCAACGGGAAGCGGCTTATGATCATGAACTATCTGGCTGCGGGCGAACTCTCGGTCGGCACTCTCGCCGAGAAGGTCGACCTCAGCCAGTCTGCCCTGTCGCAGCATCTTGCTAAGCTGCGCAGGTTTGGCCTGGTCGAAACCCGCCGCGACCGGCAGATGGTCTATTACTCCTGCAAGTCGGCCGCGGCGCGCGAGCTGCTCGCCTTGTTGGATGGCCTGCTGGCGACCGAGCGACCGCTCGCCGGCCAGCACCGGCAGTACGTGGCCGAAAGGCAGCGCCGGCCGCAGGCGGCCTGAATAGGCACGCCTGGCGCTCCCGCCGCGCCCGGCAGCCTGTCGATCCCGTGACAGGGCACCGGCCTTCCAGGCCGGTGCCGATGTCGTGTCTGCCTTTTGCCCTGTTTCCGTGAAGCGGTGAATCGCTCTACGGCGCTGCGCGCCTGGTCACCACGCTCCTCACCGCAAGCACCAGCACGGTGATGATGATCAGGATCACCGAGAGCGCGGCGATCGCCGGATCGATGTTGTCGCGCAGTCCCATCCACATCAGGCGAGGCAGCGTGATCGCGTTGACCGAGGTGATGAACAGCGTCACGCCGATCTCCTCCCAGGACAGCACGAAGGAGAGCAGCGCGGCGGTGACGATGCCGAACTTGATGTTGGGCATGATGATACGCGTCGCGCGCTCCCACACGCTGGCGCCGAGGCCGCGCGCGGCGAGGTCGATGCGGCGGTCGAGCTGGCTGAGCGAGACCAGAATCAGCACCGTCGCGAAGGGCACCGTCATCACCGAATGCGCCATCGCGACGCCGAGCCAGGTGTCGTAGCCGAAGAACGAGCTCGCCCCCGAGATCGAGGTCAGCAGGAAGTAGAGCGTGATCGCCGACACCACCGGCGGCACCACCATCGGCAACAGCACGAAGCCGACGAGTGCGGCTGTGAAGCGCGGCTGGAACATCCACACCCCAAGGCTGAAACAGAGCGCCAGCACGGTCGAGATGGCGCTGCTGACCACGCCGATCCGGATCGACAGCAGGATGGCGTCGATCCAGCGCGGATCCTCGTAGAGCGATCGGTAGTGGCGCAGCGACAGCTCGCCCGACGGCATTGCCAGCATCCGGCTCGGCGTCAGCGACACCGGGATGACGGCAAGCAGCGGCAGCAGCAGGAACAGCGCCACCAGCACGGCGAGGATGAGCGAGACGGGACCGGGACGATAGGTCGGCATCGCTACACCAGCTGCTTCGGTTTGACGTAGCGGAACAGGAGCGCCATCAGCGCGCCGACGAACAGCACCAGCACGACGCTGATCGCCGCGCCCAGTCCCCAGTCCGGGCTCTGGAAGATGCGCAGATAAATCAGCTCGGCGATCATCACGCTGCGGCCGCCGCCGAGGATCGCCGGCGTGACGAAGAAGCCCAGCGAGAAGACGAAGACGATGATCGCCGAGCCGATGATGCCGGAGCGCGTCATCGGCACGAACACCGTCCAGAAGGTACGCATGCGGCTGGAGCCCAGCCCGCGCGCCGCGAGCAGCACGCGCTCGTCGAGGCTGCGCATGGCGGACGCCAGCGGAAACACCGCGAAGGGGATGAGGAAATGCGTCATGCCGACAATGACGCCGAATTCGTTGCGCACCAGCGTGAGCGGCTCGGAAATGAAGCCCACCGACTGCAGCCAGGTGTTGATCAGGCCGCGGTTGGAGAGCAGCGCCACCCAGCCGAAGGCGCGCGTCAGCACCGAGATCCAGAACGGCACCAGGATGCAGAATTCGGCGAGCACGCGCTGCGCCGGACTGCCGCGCACCCACACCACGGTGATGGCATAGGCGGCGGTGACCGACACCAGCGTGACGATGAGCGCGATGCGCAGCGTGCGGACAAACACCGACTGCACCAGCGGATCGGTCGCGAGCGCGCCATATTGGCCGAGCCCCGGCGTAGGCAGAGTGAAGCTCCACTTCACCACGCCGAGAAACGGCCAGGCATAGGCAAGGATCAGGAACAGGAGCAGCGGCGCCATCAACAGCGCCGCGCCCGTCCTGTCGGAGAGGGTGCCTCTCATGTCAGCCAGAAAATCCGCGCCCGCTCAGGCGGAGATGATCTTGGTGTATTCGTCGAGCGCCGGCCCGTAATTCTTGGCGTACCACTCCATATCGAGCGCGATCTGCTTCTTCATGTTCTCGGGATCGACCGGGTTGATGCGCTTCTTGTCGGCGGGGATCAGCGCGTCGGCGGCCGGATTGGCCGGGCCCTGTCCGAGCTTGTCGAACATGACCAACTGCTTTTGCGGATCCTGCGCGCTGGCGATGAACTTCATCGCCGCGTCCTTGCCGCCGGGGTTGTTCTTGAGCACGGCCAGCGCGCCGGGCGAGATCAGGCCCTGGTCCCAGATGAATTTGATCTTGCCACCGGAGTCCTGCTCGATTAGCGAGGCGCGCGTCGACCACACGATCGCCATCGAGGCCTCGCCGTTGAGCAGCACGCTCTGGCTTTCGGCGCCGCCACCCCAATAGGCGACGACATTCTCCTTGAAGGCGGCGATCTTGTCATGCGCACGCTTCAAATCGAGCGGGTAGAGCGAGGCGGGTGCGATGCCGTCGGCGAGAAGCGCTGCCTCCCAGCTCGACACGCCCCATTTGTAGAGCGAGCGCTTGCCGGGGAATTTCTTCACGTCGAAGAAATCGGCCATGCCGGTCGGCGCCTCGCTGCCGTATTTCTCCGAATCGTAGGCGATCACATAGGAGAAGAAATAGGTCGAGGCGGCGTATTCCCAGCCGAAGCCCTCGCGCATCTTCTTCTTGTCGACGACCGCGTAGTCGATCGGCTCCAGCATGCCTTGCGCGCCCAGCGTGATCGCCGAGAACGGATCGACGTCGACGAGGTCCCAGGTCGGCGCGCCGCTCTTGAACTGCGCCGCGATCGCGCCTTCGGTCGGGCCCGAGCCGTCCATCTTGACGGTGATGCCGGTGTCCTTGGTGAAGGCCTGGCCATAGGCGGCGTCATAGGCGGTGATGGCGTCGCCGCCCCAGTTCACCAGCACCAGTTCCTTCGCCGCGGCGAAGGCGCCGGTCGAGCGCATGAGCAGCGGCGTGCCGGCCAGCACGAGGCCGGCGAGCTGCGCGAACTGGCGGCGCGAGATCTCGCCGCTCCTTGCCCTGGCGGCAAGGGATTCGATGGCGTGTTTCTTGGTATCGGTCATGTCAGTTCCCCTTGTTTTGTCGTTGATCTGATCCGGAAAGCCGGTGCGGCGAGGTCAGGCCGCAGCAGCGGTCATTGTCCTCCGTCCGGAAGGAGGAAACCTTTTTCGGCCGGCCAGGTCAGCCAGACGGAATTGCCCTTGCTTAGCGCCGCCGCGGCCACCTCGTTCGGCACCGACACCGTCACTTTCGAACCTTGGCGCGTCGTAAGATCAAGCCTGGTCGCAGCGCCCAGATAGGTGGAGGCGATCGCGGTCGCCGCGATGCCGTTCTCGCCCACCGCCGCCTCGCGCGCGATCGACATGTGCTCCGGTCGGATCGCCAGCAAGGCGTCGCCTTTGACCGTCTCGGCCTTGCAGCGCATGTTGACCGCGCGGTCTTCGCACAGGCCGATGGCGCCATTGTCGGCGGGCTTGACGCCCTTCACCGGCAGCATGTTGATCTCGCCCAGGAACTCGGCGACGAAGCGGTTTGCGGGCCGGTCATAGACCTCATCCGGCGCGCCGACCTGCAACAGCTTGCCATGGTTGAAAATGGCGACGCGCGACGACAGCGCCAGCGCCTCGCTCTGGTCGTGGGTGACGAAGACGAAGGTGGTGCCGGTCTCCTGGTGCAGCCGCTTCATCTCGGCCTGCATCTGGCCGCGCAGGCTCTTGTCCAGCGCCGAGAACGGCTCGTCGAGCAGGAGCACGCCCGGCTCGAACACCAGTGCGCGGGCGAGCGCCACGCGCTGCTGCTGGCCGCCGGAAAGCTGCGCCGGCAATTTCTTCTCGTGGCCCTTCAGCCCGACGCGCTCGACCATCTCGCCGACGCGCTGCCTTATCTCGGTGGCCGTTTTCTTGCGCACCTTGAGCGGGAAGGCGATGTTCTGTTCGACGCTCATATGCGGGAACAGCGCATAGCCCTGGAACACCATGCCGGCGGCGCGCTGCTCGGCCGGCCGTTGAGTGATGTCGACACCGTCGCTGAACAGGCGGCCCTCGCTCGGCTGCACGAAGCCGGCGAGGATCATCAGGAAGGTGGTCTTGCCGGAGCCCGACGGCCCGAGCAGGGTCAGGAACTCGCCGCGGCCGATATCGAGCGTCAGATTGTCCAGCGCCCGGAACGAGCCGAAGCTCTTGCCGATCCCGTTCGCCTTGATTTCTGCTGCCCGGCCGGGTTGCTGCATTCCTGCCTCTTCCTCAGTCTCGGTTGAAATCGTAGGCACGGCGCGCGTTCACCGCAATCGAATAGTTTTCGTCTGATCGGCAAATTTGATTCACGTCTGGGCCGACTAGGCGGAAATGGCGCTCCGCCTCAATACGGCCCGACCCGGTTCTCCGACAGCTTCGATCGCAGCCATCCGCCGAACGCCTGCAGCACCGGATGGTTGGCCTTGGCGTGCTCCGACACCAGGAAATACGACCGCGGCGATTTGATCGCGATGTCGAAAGGGCGCACCAGCCGGCCCTCGTTCAGCGCCTTGCGGCTGGTCAATTCGTCACCCATGGCTATGCCCTGGCCGGCGATCGCCGCCGAGAAGACGAGGTTCATGTCGGAAAAGAAGATGCCGCCTTCGGTGTCGGGGTTCTCCACCTTGGACAGCGCCAGCCAGCGCGCCCAGTCCTCGGTATCGCCGAGATGCAGGAGGTTGGCGCGCAGCACGTCGGCGGGCTTGGAAAAACCGCCGACCTTGTTGAGCAGCGTCGGGCTGCAGAGCGGCGTGAACGAGATCTCGCACAGGAGCTCGGCCGCGCGGTTCGGCCAGTTGCCGACACCGAAGGCGATGAAGGCATCGGCGTCGGGATTGCTGACGTCGTCGAGCCGCCTCGGCGTCAGGATGTGCAGCGCGACATCCGGGTACATCTGCCGGAACTCGCCGATATGGGTGCAGAGGAACAGCGAGGCGAAGCCCGGCGTGCAGGAGACGGCGAACGAGCCGCCGACGCCGGTGCCGGCGTTGCGCCCCACAGCGTCGCCGAGAACGGTCAGCGCCTTGCGCACGTCGCTGGCGTAGCGCTGGCCGCGCGGAGTGAGCGCCACTCCCTTGCCGATGCGCTCCAAAAGGTCGAAGCCGAGGTCGCGTTCGAGCAGGCGGAGCTGGTGCGAGACGGCGCTGCGGGTGAGGTGCAGTTCGTCGGCGGCGCGCCACACGCTGCCGTGACGGGCGAAGCTGTCGAGGGCACGCAGGGCTTGTGTGGAAGGTATGCGCAAGGGACCTCAGGTGAACCGAATTTGCACGAGCCGGGAAAACATATCACTTTTTGAAAAGCCGCTTCACTGCTTTCTTCTCACCATGGAGCAACCGGCGACGACATCGGCGCAAGCGACCGCGCTTGCCTGCCTCGACGACATCCAGCCGTCACTGTCGGCATGGACGCGCACCATCTTCGACTTCGGCGAGACCGCCTGGCGCGAGTACCAGTCGGCCGCCTGGTATGTCGAACGCCTGAAGCGCGAAGGCTTTTCGGTCGAGGAAGGCTCGGGCGGCATGCCGACCGCCTTTTGCGCCCACTGGACCAACGGCGCCGGCCCAACCGTCGGCATGTATGCCGAGTACGACGCCGTGCCCGGCAACTGCCAGGATGCGGAGCCGGTGAAGCGACCGCGCCCAGGCCTCGGTGTCGAGGCCGGCGGCCACACCGATCCGCATTCGGGGCTCGGCATCGCCAGCCTAGGCGGCCTGCTCGCCACCAAGGCGGCGATGCAACGCCACGGCATTCCAGGCACTTTGCGCTTCACCGGCGAGCCGGCCGAGAAGGTGAGGGGCTCGAAGCCGATCCATGCCGCCAAGGGCTACTATGACGGCCTTGCCGGCATGATCTCCTTCCATCCTTTCTACATGCTGCCGCTCTGCAACACCGCGCGCTGGGACACCCATTGCGGCGCCGCCTACGCGATGATCTATCGCTTCATCTGCGACGAGCCGGAAAATTGGGTTCGCGCAGGCGATGGCGCTCCCATCCCGCAGGCGCATTCGGCGGTGAGGGCGCCGGGCGCCAACGACGCGCTGATGCTGATGTACATGGCTTCCAAGGCGCTGCGTGATTCCATGCTGCCGCACCAGGGCGGCTGGTCGATCAGCGAGGCGATCCTGACGGCCGGCCAGGCGACCGCCGACAATCTGCCGGCCGGACTGGCCGAGATCCAGTACATGATCCGCGTGCCGACCATTGCCATGGCCGAGCAGGTCACCGCCGTATTCGACCGCAACGCGGAAGCGGCGGCGACGATGAGCGGCTGTCGCCACGAGCGCCATTGGGTGTCGAAGTCGCGGCCAGGCCTCGCCAACCATGCCATAGCCGAGATCACCTACGCGGCGCTTTCGACGGTCGGTCCGCCGCGCTGGGACGAAGAAGCGAGAGCCGTCGCTCGGGAAATCCAGGTCAATGCCGGCGGCGTCGCGACCGAAAACCCTTTCATCGACGAGCTGGAGCGGCTGATTTCGCCACGGGAGGCCGAGGCGATCCTGCGTCGCGATCTGCCGCCTTCGCAGGTCAACTCGACCTCCGACGATTACACCGACATGAGCTGGCATACGCCGACGGCGCGTTTCTATGTCGCGCGCCCGGCGCTGCGCTCGGCAATCGGCCATGCCTGGCCAGGCTGGGTGATGAACGCGCTGGGCGGCATTGCCGCGACGATCGACCCGATGGTGACCTGTGCTTCCAAGACCGTCGCGCTGACGGCGCTGCGCCTGCTCGAGGACAAGGCCGCGCGCGATGCCGCCATGGACGAGTTCGTTGCCCGCACCGGCGGTGGCATCGGCGGCGCGAATTGGATCGCGCCGCTCTGCGACTACGAGCCGCCGATCAATTTCCGCTGGCCGGAATATGTCACCACCGCGCGTGGGCGCGACTGGTGGATACCAAGCAGCCAATGATCTCAAGCAGACCACCTCGAGGAGAACAACCATGACCGTCCATGACCGCATCGTCGCCGAGCCGTTCTCGCTGCAGCGCCGCAACCCCAACGGCGGCACCAAGCCGCTGACCGCCTGGGGCTTCGCCAACGAGACCGATGTGCTGACCGACGTCTTGCTCGGCTCGCCGAACTTCCTGCGCCATCTGTCGACCAGCTCGCTGTCCAGAAAACATCTGCGCGAGGCGCCCTGCAACGTCCAGATCGCGCAGGCGCAGCACAAGGACCTGGTCGCCGCCTACGAGCATTTCGGCGTCAACATCCACTGGCACGAGCCGACGCCGGAACTGCCGATGCAGGTCTATTCGCGCGACTCCAGCGTCATGACTCCCTACGGCGCCTTCATCACCGCCATGGCCAACTGGTGGCGGCGCGGCGAGAACTACGCCGCGATCCGCACCTATGAAAAGCTCGGCATCCCTATCTACGACATGGTCACCGCCGGCACTTTCGAAGGCGGCGACTTCAACGTCATCGAGGACGGCGTGGTGCTGATCGGCTGCGGCGGCGCCCGCACCCAGGAGGAGGGCGCGCGCCAGGTGCAAGCCTGGTTCGATAAGGAGGGCTGGGAGACGCGCATTGCCTTCATCGACGAGTACTATGTCCACATCGACCTGATGGTCGTGCCGATCGCCGAAAAGCTCACCGCGGTGTGCCTCGCCTGCACCGAACCCGGCATCGTCGATTGGCTGAAGGGCAAGGGCCACGAGATCATCGACGTGCCCTTCCAGGACACGATGGCGCTCGGCTGCAACTTCATGTCGCTCGGCAAGGACAGGGTGATCGCGCCGACGTCGAGCCAGACGCTGATCGGCCAGTTGAGGGCGCGCGGCTTCGAGGTCGCGGCGATCGACATGAGCGAGATCTCCAAGACTGGCGGCGGCATCCACTGCATGGCGCAGGCGCTGAAGCGCGAGAAAGCGTAAGAGGCGGCGTCACAGGAGCCGGCTGGCTCAATCCTGGCATCCTTTGTTCTGTGGGACAGGGGATGCGTCGCCGGGTCGTGAGCTATCCGGCTTCATCTAGCTCGAATTATTGCTCTGCCGCGCAAGCTCGTTGCCGACGAAAACTTGCGAGAAATCCAACATAAGCGCACACTAAAATTCTGGGGGGCTCACCAACAAGATCGGGAGGAAAGCATGAATGCCATGAGCTTCACCACCCTTGACGGCGCTAAGGCGACCGTCGACGCTGCGGCCCTCGAAGCCCTTTCTGCACGGATACGCGGCACGGTGCTGCGGGACGGCGACGACGCCTACGAGGACGCCCGCGGCATCTGGAACAGCATGATCGACCGGCGGCCGGCGCTGATCGTGTGCTGCGTCGGCGCCTCCGATGTCGTTGCCGCCGTGAACTTCGCCCGCGAGAACAAGCTCCTCGTCTCCGTGCGTGGCGGCGGCCACAACATCGCCGGCAGCGCCGTCTGCGACGGTGGTCTGATGATCGATCTGTCGCTGATGAAGTCGGTGCGAGTCGACGTCGCGGCGCGCCGCGCCTGGGTTGGGCCGGGTGCCACGCTCGTCGATGTCGACAGGGAAACACAGGCCTTCGGACTGACGGTGCCGGTCGGCATCAACTCGACCACAGGCATTGCCGGCCTGACGCTGGGCGGCGGCTTTGGCTGGACCACCCGCAAATTCGGGCTGACCATCGACAATCTCGTCTCCGCCGATGTGGTCACCGCCGACGGCAAGCTGCTGCGCGCCAGCCAGAGCGAAAATCCCGAGCTGTTCTGGGCGCTGCGCGGCGGCGGCGGCAATTTCGGCATCGTCACGGCGTTCGAGTTCCAACTTCACCAATTCGGACCGCAAGTGCTGTCGGGCCTCGTCGTCCATCCCTTCGCCGATGCCCAGAAAGTGCTGCGCGAATATCGCGAGGCACTGGAGACCGCGCCCGACGAACTGACCTGCTGGGTCGTCATGCGGCAGGCGCCGCCGCTGCCCTTCCTGCCGGCCGAATGGCACGGCAAGGAGGTGCTGGTGCTGGCCATGTGCTATTGCGGCGACATCGAGGCCGGCGAAAAGGCGACGCGGAAGCTGCGCGCCATCGGCTCGCCGATCGCCGATGTCGTCGGGCCCAATCCGCTCACCGGCTGGCAGCAGGCCTTCGACCCGCTGCTTGCGCCCGGCGCCCGCAATTACTGGAAGAGCCATGACTTCACCGAGCTTTCCGACAGCGCGATCGAGATCACCACGGCGGCGATAGCCAAGCTGCCAGGCCCCGAATGCGAGGTGTTCTTCGCCCATATCGGTGGCGCGGCCGGTCGTGTGGCGGCGGACGCCACGGCGTTCCCGCAGCGCAGCTCGCATTTCGTCATGAACGTCCACGCCCGCTGGCGCGAACCGGCAATGGACAAGGCCTGCATCGACTGGGCCCGCGGTGTCTACGAGGCGACAAGGCCCTATGCCGTCGGTACGGCCTATGTGAACTTCATGCCGGAGGACGAGATCGACCGGGTCGAAGCTGCCTATGGCGGCAACTATCGCCGGCTGCTGGAGATCAAGCAGCGCTACGACCCGCAGAACCTGTTCCGCATGAACCAGAACCTGCGTCCGAAGGAGGGTCTGCGGGCGGCATGACGGCCAGGCATCCGCCGACGCGACGGCGCGCGCAACCGCGTCGTCGCGCCAACGGGGCTTAGCCGATCACCGCCGGTGTATCATCATAGCTCACCGTCACCAGTTCCGGGTGGCGGTGAGCGAGCGCGAGGATTTGTGTCTCCAATTCGCAATTGTAGGCCATCAGCGCTTTCACCGTCTCTAGCGGGCTCGCGTAGCGGGCGATCAGCTTCTCGGCCTCGGCCTGCAATTCAGCCTGCGCTTCGGCGTCGAGATGCAAGATGCTCATTGCCGCCTCCTTGAAACCTGCAGCCCATCGAGGCGCTCCTGTAGATGCCCATTGAGTACGATCATCTCCTTCAGCGCCTTCACCGCATCGCCCTTGTGGAGCGCAATGAACTTGTGGGCTACGGCCTGAAGCGCCGCTTCCTGGCGGCTGTCCAGCCTCACGATCCGGTCCATCCCGACACCTCCTCGTATATCGTGTGCGAAGTGAACAAAAAGGGTACAAAATTGTCAAGGGCGAATTGACCGGAAGAGGAATGCGTTCCTATTATTAGGCATGCCTGATACTGACGGAAGACGAAAGCGCGGCGGCGGACGGCGGCTCAGCAACGCCCATGAGATTGGGCAGCTCGTGCTCGTCCGCTGCGGGTTGTGCAACGTCAAGCGCTGGTATCAGCCCGACGACCTCATGACGATTTTCGGCGACATTGAACCTGGCCTCGTGGGCAGCAAGATGCGCTGCGAGCGCTGCGGCAAGAACGAATTCATGCATGCCGAGACGCAAAGCCCGTCGGCCCTGGAAAGGCAGGGCATCCGGGTGAGGCGACTTGCCGAAATAAGGACGGTGCGGCGTGTCGTGTGGCGGGATGAGCAATAAGAAGGCGGGCGGCCATTGCCAGCTTTGGTTTTTAGAACAACGATCCCTGCGCCGGTGGCTCCGCCGGAAACTTGATCTGCGTCGCCGGCTTGTCGACGATCACCAGCGCGTCGTCCGGCGCCGGGCGCTGCAGCTTCCGCGCTTCCGGCCATGGCGCGGTCAGCCACGTCTCGGTCTCCTCCGGCGTGGTCAGGATCACCGGCATCGCCTTCTCGTGGATCGGCGCGATCAGCGCATTCGGCTTGGTGGTCAGGAAGCCGTAGAGCTGATGGTCGCCCGGACCTTCCTTGACCTTGCGCACGCCGTGCCAAGGCGTCCACAGGCCGGCGAAGAAGAACAGCGGGCGTTCCTCGCCGCGCGCAAACCAGAAGTTCTTCTGCACCCCGGTCTCGGGGTCCTTGTCGCCAGGCTGGGGCGAGGGCTCGGCGAAACTCGTCACCGGCACCACGCATCGGTTCTCGACGCCGAGGTAAGGCATCCAGTGGGCGTATTGCGGGTTGCGGATGTTGGTGGTGCCGGGGTCCGCATTGCCGCGCATGCGCTCCGGTGGCGTCGGCATGCCCCAGCGCAGATTGGCAAGTTGGCGCGCCCCGTCCGCCGCGTTGCGCACCACCGGGGCGAACTGGTTGGGATAGATGTCGATCGAGGGTTCAAGGTTGCCGATGGCGTCGCGCAGGGCGCGCGTCCACTGGCGGATCGCCTCCTGGCTGGTGGTGATGTTGTAGAGGTTGCACATGATGCAGCCAGCCGTCTCACAGGGAGGGAATTGTTCGCGCATTTCTCGGCAAAGCGCCAGAGCCGGCCGTGCAAACCCCGCCGCGTTGACAGAAGCGGCGAAGCAGCAGAAAGTTTGGCATCTGCTGAAGGAGAGATTCCGTGAAGAAGACCTACGCCAGGCCGGTACTGCTCAAGGCGGGCAAGCTCGGGGCGCTCGCCGCGACCACCGTTTCCAAGGCTCCCTGAGCCAAAGGCTTTTGCTTCGACGAAGCGCTGAGGCACTTGTTGCCTCCGCATCGATCTTTCGCGCCCCCGGCTGGCCCCCCGGCGCCAGAAGATTTGCGCCGCCAATCCCTCCGCCGCCGCAACTCTCCCGCGACCTGGATCGTACCTCATATCACTTTCGGGAAGTTAGGTGGCCCGGCCGCCGAGGGGGGGTGATGTATGGGTTGGCCGCCGGGCCTGACCGGCTTCTGCGACCTCGCCGGCTGCTTGAACATGCGCTCATGCTAATACTTGGGCAATAGCGACCTAGGGCCTAGGACCAACGTGTACCGGCGCCCCGGTCCGCAAGCGCAGGCTGGCGGCGCTTTCCACCCGCGCTACTGCTCCCACCATTTCAGCACCCGCATCGCCCTGAGCGTTACCCACCGCGAGGGCTGGCCTTCGCCCTCGTCGACCTCGAACCACACCCGCCCCGGCAGGCTCCAGTCGAGGGGCCATGTGCCGTCGTCCAGGCGTCTCGAACGAAGGTGGCCGATGGCCTCGCCAAGCCGCGGATCGGGATCGGTGCCGGCATGTATCGCGGCGGAGCGGAAATGGTCGAGCGCGCGCAAGATGTCGTAGCGCCAGCGGTTCGGGTGCAGGAAGCGCAGGAACCGTTCGTCGGCCGGCTCGCCCGTGGCGAGGCGGCGAAACAGCTTGCGCTCGAGCAGGAATTCCTCGCCCGACCGTCGCGCCTGCCGCGACTGGTCCGTGCCGCCCGTGACGCGCTCGAATTCCAGAAGGCCCTCCAGCACATTGATCGTGCTGGCGAAGGAGGAGCGGAGCGAGCCGTTCGCCCGCTCGCAGTTCCAGCCGCCGTCGTCGAGGCGCTCGCCGACCAGCCTCTCGACGATGGCGGAGACGTCGACGCCGAAATAGGCGCCGTCGGCAACGGTACGGCCGTTGATGCACTCCTCGACCTCGCCCTGCCAATAGGGCTGGCCGCCTTCGTCCCAGCGTGAATTGGCGCCGACCAGATCGACGGCGCGCCTGGCCCGGTCCGAGGCGGGATCGAGGCCGAACTCGCGCAACTGCGACAGCGAAAAGCACGTCGCCGTCCACGGCTGGCCGTGCTCGCGCCACTCTTCGGGGGTGAAGCCGGCAGGCACAAAGGCGCCGCCAGCCCATTGCCCGTCCTCATCCTGGCAGGCAAGCAGCCGGGCGCCCCAGCCCTCGCTCTCCACCTTGGCGCGTTCCGCCATCCATACCGGCTCCGGCGCGTCCTGCAGGTCGCGCATCACCTGCCAGCGGATCGACGGATCGGAAGCGAGGAGCCATTCGATGACTGGGTCAGTCATGAGCGAGCCTGTCGGCGGGAGATCGATGATTCACTTGTAGCCGCTTCCCTTGCCCGGTGCGAGGTTGATGGGCGCGTAGCGCAGCAGCGTCACGCCCTGGGACAGGCTTTCCGTCCCGAGCGGCTCCAGCCCCAGCGACAGCCCGACCTGGAAGTACGGCTTGCCGCCGCCAAGCACGACCGGATGCATGTAGAGCCGGTATTCGTCGATCAGGCCAGCGCGCGCCAGATGAGCGGCAAGATCGGCGCCGCCGACGCTGATTTCGCCGCCCGTCTCCGCCTTGAGCGACCTTGCAACGGCCTCGGCGTCGCCGCGCATCAGCCGGGCGTTGAGGCCGACTTCGCCGAGCGTCGTCGAGAACACGATTTTCGGCGTCTCCCGCCAGGCGTGGGCAAAGTCGCGCTCGACCTCGTCGTCGGCGGTCTCTCGCTCCGGACTGTCCCAGAAGCGCATCGCGTCATACATCCTGCGGCCGCAGAGAACGGTCGAAGTACGTCTCATCTCGTCGTTGAAATGCCGGTGCAGCTCGCCTTCCGGCACCGGCAAGCCGATATTTCCGTCCGGCCCTTCTATGCAGCCATCCAGCGACGTCAGCATGGAATAGACGATCCTGGCCATCGGCGTCTCCGTTCCGCTTCGCCAGCATGCATGACCAATTGCATATTGCAATCAGTTTTACCACTGACTGATGGAATTTGGCTTCGCGGCGCGGGCGGAGCCCGTCAAACCCCCGCGTCGCGGCGCAGCGCCGCGAGGAACAGCAACAGCAGCGCCAGCGCGTTGAGGCAGGCGGCGGCCGCGTGCGAATATTCCCATTGCCGCCTGAGCATCTCCCAATTGTCGGGCAGCATGGTCCAGTTGCGGGTCGCCCGGTTTGCCGGAAAGGTGAAGCTCCAGAACACGAATTGCGTGGCGCCGATGGCGATGAAGGCAAGCGCCACCAGGCCGAAGGCGCCGCCCGAGCGGTAGAGCACGACCGCAAGTGCCGCGCTCGACAGCAGGGCGCCCAGCACGAGACTGCCGAACAGGCTCCAGCCGTCATAGGCGCGCTGCGCGGCGAGATAGCTCGTGCCGTCGAGCTTCAGCTTGTTGAGCATCGAGAACAGATGCGCGCCGGCCGGTACGAACGCCAGCGCCGCGAAGATGAAGCTCACCACCCTGAGACCATAGATCGCCATGCCGCTTTCTCCTTCCACGGAGAAGCTAGGGCAGGGGGCGGGCCTGGGAAGGTGGGATGGAAGGCTGGCGCGCCGGCCTCAAAATCCGAAGAACTGCCGTCCGACGAAATAGCCGAGCGCCACAACCACCAACGGAAACAGCGCCGGCGCCACCTTGCCAAGCAGCGAAGGCCTGATCTCCTGGATCGGAGAGTTCCGCGTGGCGTTGTGGAGGTTCTTGGTCATCATATTAGCGTCGGCTGAACAAATTAATATTTTGCAAACCCCGGCGGCACCAGCCTCCGAAAGCCCTCCAGCCTGCTTGACTCTATCCTCCCCGGGGGGATATTCCCCGCCCCATGTCAGAAGGCATCCACACCTCACACCCCGCCATCGTCAAGCGTTTGAAACGCGCCCAGGGCCACCTTGCCGCGGTGCTCTCGATGTTCGAGGCGCAACGCCCCTGCGTCGACCTTGCCCAGCAGCTCCACGCCGTGGAGAGCGCGATCAGCAGCGCAAAGCGCGAGCTGATCCACGATCATATCGAGCACTGCCTGAACGACAGCGCCGAGGGGGGCTCGCATGACGCGCTCGCCGAGCTCAAGCAATTGGCGAAGTATCTATGAGCGGTTTTGGCGCACGCGTTCTCGACTGGTTCCGCCTCGGTTCGCACGATCACGCCGGACATGGCCACCATCATGACGGTCATGGCCCTCACGGCCATACGCATGGCGTGGTCGACCCCACCATCGCCACCACGACGCGCGGCATCTGGGCGATCAAATGGTCCTTCGTGGTGCTGGCAATCACGGCCGCGCTGCAGCTGGTCGTCGTCCTTCTGTCGGGCAGCGTGGCGCTGCTTGCCGACACCATCCACAATGTCGGCGACGCGGTCACCGCCATCCCGCTCTGGATCGCGTTCATGCTGGCAAGGCGCAAGCCGTCGAAGACCTTCACCTATGGCCTCGGCCGGGTCGAGGACCTTGCCGGCATCATCATCGTGCTCATCATCCTGTTCAGCGCCATCGTCGCCGGCTACGAGGCGATCGACAGGTTGATCCATCCAAGGGCGATCGAACTCCTCGGCTCGGTGGCGATCGCCGGCATCATCGGCTTCATCGGCAACGAAGCGGTCGCCGTGTTCCGCGTCCGCGTCGGCCGCGAGATCAACAGCGCGGCGCTGATCGCCGACGGCTACCACGCCCGCACCGACGGCTTCACCAGCCTGGCGGTTGTCCTCGGCGCCATCGGCGTCTGGGCGGGTTTTCCACTCGCCGATCCGATCATCGGCCTGCTGATCACGATCGCTATCTTCGCCATTGTGTGGCAGTCTTCCAAAGCCGTGCTGACGCGCATGCTGGACGGTGTCGAGCCCGGCATCGTCGATGAAATTCACCATGCGGCCGAGCATGTGCCGGGAGTGCGGCTCGTCGACGCCAGGGCGCGCTGGATCGGCCACAGGCTGCATGCCGACATCGCCATTGCCGCCGATGAGACCCTGCCGCTTGCCGAGGCGAACAGGCTCGCGGCTATGCTCGAGGACGAACTCTTCCAGCACATGCCGGCGCTGGCAGCGGCCAATGTGCGGTTCGAGCGGCACGATCACTCGCATCAGCACCACCATGACCATGGCGACCATGCCGGACATCGGCACTGACGCTCGCCGAGTCCGGCGGCTATAGTCTCGCCCGATGCTTCAGACCCTTGTCGAGTTCCAGCGCACGATCTACCTGGCGCTCGCCGACCAGATCAAGCTTCTGGCGGCAGGCGGCGGTTGGCTGGCGTTCTTCTCCTTCCTGCCGATGGGCGTCGTCTTTGGCGCCGCCCACGCGCTGACGCCGGGACACAGCAAGGCGGTGCTCGCCACCTATCTCGCCGGCTCGGATACGAAGGTGTCGCGCGGTCTGCTTGCCTCGATCGCGCTTTCCGTCACGCATGTGACGATAGCGGTGCTGATCGCCGTGCTCTCCCTGCCGCTTGTGTCGCTGGCATTGGGAAGCGTCGGTCGGGCGCCGCTGCTCGAAGATGTCAGCCGCGCGCTGCTCGGCGTGATCGGCGCGTGGATGGTCTGGCGCGCGCTTGGCCATGGGCATAGCCACAAGCATGAAGGGGAGGTCGTGGGTTTCATGGCCGGCCTGATCCCGTGCCCGCTTACGCTGTTCGTCATGACTTTCGCCATATCGCGCGGCGTCCCCGGCGCCGGCATCCTTTTTGCGTTGACCATGATGGTCGGCGTTGCGTTGACGCTGTCCTGCGTTGCCGTGCTGTCGATCTTGTTTCGCGAGCGGCTCGTGCATCTCTTCGACAGCCGGCCGCGCCTGTTCGACCTCCTCTCGCGCGGCATCGAGGGCGTTGCCGGCCTTGTTCTGGCCGGCGTTGCCATCTGGCAGGTTACGTCGAATTGAAGAGATAGGTCGCCTGTGTCACTTCACCTTCCGCCGGAACTTCGAATGGCAGCTCGAACAATCCTGCAGGATGAGATGCAGGAGATGCTCCGCCGGCAGCTTGGCAGGATCGACATGCACGGCGTTCGGCCGTTTGCCGAGCAGGCTGCCGCCATCCGTCGGCAGCATCGCGCCCATGCGCATGTCGCTGGTGATTTGCGCCGGCGCCGTTTCGGCCTTTGCGGCCAGCGCCGAGGCGAGCCCGCCGATATGGCGGGCGAGCGCCTCGAATTCAGGCCGCGCCTGATCGATCTCAGCCTTGGCGCCGGAGGGCGCGCCGAGCGTGCCTGACGGAAATTCGGCGATCAGGACGGGGCCGGTGCGGGTACGAAGCGTATCGGCCGCCGTCCGGAAGTCTGCAGCGTCATAGGCTCGCTTGCCGTCGAACATCTCGGCAACGGTTTTCGCCGCCGCCGCCATCGCCTTCATTGAAGCCTGGCGGGCAGCAACGACCGCGTCGCCCGAGGCCACGGCCAGCGGCGAGGACATAACGAGCGAGCCGGTAAGCGCCAGCATCGCCACCCGGGATGCGATGCCCGCCCTCATGCCGTGACGTCGAGAACGCCCATCATGCCGAGTTGCTCATGCTCGAGGATGTGGCAGTGATACATGCGCCGGCCAGGCTGCTCCTGGCGCAGCAGCAGCCGCAGCGTCTCGCCGCGCGCCACGTTGACGGTGTCTTTCCAGGCAAGGAAGGGCGGCCTGGAGATCTTGCCGTCGCGCTCGTGCTCGATCACCTGGAACTGCGTGCCGTGGACATGGAAGGGATGGTCCATGTCGGCCTGGTTGACGATCTCCCAGAGCTCGGTCTCGCCGGCCTTGCCGACGATGTCGACGCGCGCCATGTCGAAGGCCTTGCCGTTGATCAGGAAGCCCATTTCCATGCCGGTGGCGTTCATCGCCATGGTTTCGCTGAAGACCAGGCGCCGGCTAAAGGCGGGGGCAGGCAGCGGCGCGATCGGCCGCAGGCTCGCCGGCGGCGGCGGCATCGCTCCTCCGGCCTCTTCGGAGACGTCGATGGTCAGCAGTGTCAGCCCACCGTCTGCCGGGCGACCGGGCCCCATCCAGCCGCGATCGTAGTCAAGCGTGGCGAGGGTGACGAGGCCTGGCCGGCCGAAGGAGACGACCAGTTCGATGCGCTCGCCCGGGCTGAGCAGGATCTCGTCGGCCGCAACCGGCGCCGCCAGTAATCCGCCATCCGTGCCGATGACGGTCATCGCCGCACCGTCGAAGGCGAGCTTCAGGAAGCGCGCATTGGTGGCGTTGTAGAGACGCAGGCGCCGCACCGCGCCTTTCGTTACGGCAAGCCTGGGATTCTTCTGGCCGTTGACCAGCACATGGTCGCCGACGCGGCCGTTCATCAGGTCGGTCATGGTGTTGGCGGGCATCGAGCCGTCGGCGGCGAGCCTGAGGTCGGTGAGCACCAGTACCGTATCAGCATATTCGGCCGGCACCGGATCGGCCTTTGCCTTGACGACGAAGGCGCCGGCAAGGCCGCGATAGACCTGCTCGGCGGTCGTGCCGTGGGCGTGCGGATGATACCAGTAGGAGCCGGCCGACCCTTCCGGAAGCTCGAAGGCGTAGACGCGGTCAGTGCCCGCCTCCACCGGGTCCATCGGATTGCCGTCCTGATCGGCCGGCACCGGCATGCCGTGCCAATGGATGGTGCTGGCCTCGCCTTCGATCCGGTTGGCGAAGGTGATCTCGACGCGGTCGCCCTCGAAGGCCTCGATCAGCGGCCCGGGGCTCGTGCCATTATAGGCGAGGATCGGCGTGTCCAGCCCTTCGGCGAAGCGCGTGACGGCCGCTTCCGCCGTTAGCCGTGCCTTGAACAGGCCTGGCCGGCCGGCCGCGTTGGCGAGCAGCGGCAGGTCGCGCAACACCTCGCCCTCGGGCAGGGCGACGGCGCCTTCGGCCATCGCGCCCATGTCGTGCCCGGCATGGCCGCTCATGTCCATGCCGGACATGTCGTCCATCTTCATCTGCGCCAGCGCGCGTGGGCTCGCCAGAACCGTCGCCAGGCCTGCCGCCAGAAAACCGCGTCGATGCATCGTTTGCTCCTGGATATCGAGGGAGTCCGCCGCCGGATTTCTCTACGCTAAGGGTTCCAGTTGCTGGAAGGTCAAGCCGGATCGAGGGCTGAAGTCGGAAATTCAACGGAAGGGCGGCGGCGGGCTGATGGTCGTTATCGACGTCACGTGATCGCGGCGATCGGCTTCTTCAATCCGGCGTTGCGCCCGGGAGCTTGGAACCCTTTCCGCTCCGGTCGGGTTTATAGGCGAGGCGAACCGCCATGGACGACAAACAGCCTGCCGAAAACCACCCGGGAAGGATCCTCGCCACCGTGCTGGCGATCTGCCTCATCATCATCGCCTTGTTCTTTATCCGCTTCAGATATTCGGAGCGCGACCAGGGAGCCTTGATCGTGCCCGGAGGGGTGCAAGGCAGCGAGTGAATCGGCCCGAAGCTTTTGCCTGACCGAAGATTCACCCCGGCTTGATGCGCTTGTGGCCGGCGCGCCTTTCGCGCGCGGCTGAGACCGTAACACTTTGATTTTGCGTGTGATCCTTTCAGAATCTTTGGGTCGCGCCAGGAAGAAACTGGTTTTTCGAAACGTTTATCGAATAGGCAACGCTCAACGCCTGGCGCCTGTCAGTAGCGGAAATCCCTCCGGCACAGCGCGCATCGCGCCCGAGCCCAGGGAGGCAGAAACGTGTCCGCCAACGCCTATATCAACCGGATCGCGACGGCGGTGCCGCAGCACGACGTCCACCAGTTCTACCTGCGCTACGCAGCCTCGATGCTGGCCTCCGATCGCAGGAGAATATTCGAACGCATGGCCGGCCTCGCCGGCATCGAGCACCGCTTTTCATGCTTTGCGCCCGCCCTCGAACCCGAAGGGCCGTCGGCCGATTTCGCCGGGACCTTCAGGCGCGGCGCGTTTCCCGGAACGGCCGTGAGAATGGCGATGTTCAGCGAAGCCGCCCCCGTCCTGGCGCAAAGCGGCGTCGACGGGCTGCATCTTGGCGATGAGGCGTCGCGCATCACCCACCTCATCGTCACTACCTGCACCGGTTTCTCCGCGCCCGGCATCGACCTCGACCTGGTTCAGCGCTGCGGCCTGCCGGATGGCATCGAGCGCACGATAGTCGGGTTCATGGGCTGCTATGCGGCGGTCAGCGGCCTCAAGCTTGCCCGCCACATCGTCCGCTCCAACCCGCAAGCCAGGATCCTGCTGGTCAATATCGAAATATGCACCTTGCACATCAGGGAGACCGACGAGTTGGAAAAGCTGCTCTCTTTCTGCCTTTGGGGCGATGGCTGCGCGGCGACGCTCGTGACCGCCGAGCCGCCCGGCATCGCGCTCGACTCCTTCTGTTGCGCCGTCGCCGACGAGCAGCGGGACCTGATGACCTGGGATATCCGCGACCACGGCTTCGACATGTTTCTTTCCGGCAAGGTCCCGGGGGCGGTCCAGGAAGTGTTGCGAAGCAGCCAGGACGCCATCCTTGGTGGCCGGCCGCCGGAGGCGATCGACCTCTGGGCCGTGCATCCCGGCGGGCGCAGCATTCTCGACGCCGTCGAAAGGGCGCTCGATCTCGAACCGGCCGCGCTCGAGCCGTCGCGCGAGGTGCTGCGCGGCTACGGCAACATGTCGTCTGCGACGGTCATGTTCGTGATGGAGAAGATGCTGAAGAAGCCCGGCGGACTGCTGGGCTGCGGCATGTCTTTCGGACCCGGCCTAACGGCCGAGACCATGCTGTTCAGGACCGTCTCATGACCGCGCTCGCGCAGCGCAGCCTTATCCCGGAAATCCTGGATGGGCTCGCCGCCGACGATCCACGGGCGCGCGCTTCACGCCGTGACCTACGCCGCATCAACGCACTGATGCTGCAGGCGCGGATCATGGCGTCATTGCTGAGGAAATTCGTGCCGAAGCCGCCGGGCCGCATCCTGGAGATCGGCGCCGGCGACGGCACCTTCATGCTGGCCGTGGCCCGGCGCATGGTCAAGCAGTGGCCGCGGGTAGAACTGACGCTGCTCGACCGTGTCGACGTTCTCACCGCCGAACTCTCGGTGGATTTCGACCGTCTGGGGTGGACAGTTGCAGGCATCACCGCCGACGTCTTCGACTGGGCGGAACGGGCCGGCGGCAGCCGCTACGACGCGATCACCGTCAACCTCTTCCTGCATCATTTCGATGACGCCGGGCTGCTGCGTCTGTTCTCACTGCTGGCGCCCAAAGCGCCTTTGCTCCTGGCAACCGAACCGCTGAGATCGATGCCGGCGCTCGTCGCTGCCGGCCTTCTGCCGGCGATCGGCGTCAACGACGTCACCCGGCACGATGCGGCCCAGAGCGTACGCGCCGGCTTTCGCGGCAACGAGCTCTCCGCTCTCTGGCTTAAGGTCAACGGCATGCCGCTCGAGGAACGGCGTGCCGGTCCGTTTTCCCACGTCTTCGTCGGCGCCGGTAGCGTTTCCGATCCGGACCGATGACACGTCTGTCGACACATGATGCGATCATCATCGGCGCCGGGCCGGCGGGTACATCCGTTGCGCTGACGCTTGCCCGGCGCGGATGGGCGGTAGCGATCGTGGAAAAGCGGCTGTTCCCGCGCCGCAAGGTCTGCGGCGAATACATCTCGGCAAGCAATCTCGCGCTTCTCGACCGGCTGGAGATCGGCGACGCCTGGCGCGCCAGTGCAGGGCCGCAAATCCGCCGCGTCGGCTTCTTCTCAGGCAATACCCGCGTCGAGGCGGCAATGCCTCGGGCAAGAGCAGGGCGCTGTGCAGATGACGGCTTCGGCCGGGCACTGGGCCGGGACGTGCTCGACACTCTGCTCTTGCAGGCGGCGTGCTCGGCGGGCGCCGAAATCTTCCAGCCCTTTTGGCCCGCCGCCATCGACCGGGATGGCGACATGCAGACGGTGCGTATTCAGGCCAGTAATGTCAGCGACGAACACACGATGTTGCGGGCGCCGGTGATCGTCGCGGCGCACGGTTCCTGGGAACCGGGCCCCCTGCCAAGCCAACTTGCAAAGTCCAGCCGCCCGTCGGACCTGCTCGGCTTCAAAGCGCATTTTATCGGATCGTCGCTCGCAACTGATCTGATGCCGCTGTTGGTATTTCCCGGCGGCTATGGCGGCATGGTCTTCGCCGACCATGGCCGGCTGTCGATCTCCTGCTGCATCAGGCGCGACGTGCTCGCGCGGCTGCGCGGCAACCATCCCCCCGAACAGGATGGTCCCAAGGAGAATGGCCACCTACCTGCGGCCGATGCGGTCTGCCGCCACCTTATGTCATCCTGCCGGGGCGTGAGCGATGTCCTGGAGGGAGCCCGCCTCGACGGTCCATGGCTTGCGGCCGGACCGATCCGGCCCGGCATCCGCGCCTGCTACGAGCACGATATCTTCCGGGTCGGCAATGCGGCCGGGGAATCGCATCCCATCATCGCCGAAGGCATCTCTATGGCGCTTCAGTCCGGCTGGCTGCTGGCTTCGGAGCTCGGCGGGGCGCCAACGGGCCAGGCGGGCCGCGAAGCGGCCGGCAGACGCTACGAGGCCGCCTGGAGAGGATTGTTCTCGACCCGGGTCTACGCAGCCGCGGGCATCGCCCGACTTGCATTTTGCCCCGGCGGTCCAGCCTTGATGAGGGTGGCTGTCCGGAATCTTCCGCAAGCGCTGACATTGGGCGCGCATCTGAGCGGCAAGACAAGGCGAGTTCCCGGATTTGGCTGACTGGCCAGTTTTTCGGACGGCCGGAGCTTCCTGTCGCCACGCCGCATTTTCACCCTAATCCGCCTCTAGCCGGCTGAAGACGTTGCGGTTCCGGTCTTCACGTTTTCTTGACACAGGCCGGAAAAACGGGCAGCAAGGCAAGTGAGGGAGAGCATTTTTACCATAGCGGAGACTGTGGAGGGCTCTTTTTTCGTGTCGACCGCAGTGCAATCGGCGGTCGCTGGAGGGATTGGTTAACCATCTTTGTCCATCTTTTGAATCAATCGGCAACAGACGCGTGAAGGTGCAGGGGGCACCAGGCGAACTGTGATCGTGACGGGTGCCAGGTCCGCGAACCGGCATGCCGATTGAGAGTGGTTGTATGGCGTCTTTGCGTTTGAAAAGCCGGGGTAATGCTCCTGAAGAGGGAGTAACTTCGAAGAAATCTGGTGGCCTTTGGGTTGCGGTGCCTGCTGTCGGCGCCGCGCTCGCTCTATGGTCGGTGGCGACCATGGCTGGCCTCTATTCGGTGGGCACCTCGCTCACCGCCGCCTCCAACCGATTGCCGCCGAGCCTGCTTGCGCCGGGCAGCATCGCGCTCGCCGATCCGCGCCGCGCGACTGCCAGTTCCTGGATGCTGCAGCTTCCGGTTGGCACCCCGCATCGGCAGGCGCTGCTCGGGCGCTGCGATGCGGGCTGCGTGCGCCAGGCCTCGAGCTTCGCCGCTGCCGGCAATGCCGGCAAGATGGCCCGCCTCGCATCCGCCCACCCCGACAGCATCACGCCGAAGATGGCCGCGCCGGAAACCGTGGCGCGCACAGCCTCGACCGACCGCTTCGACAGCGTCGTCGCCAGGGCAAAGCTGTCGCCGCAGAAGCTGGCGGAGGCCTTCGCCCGCGCGCAGGACAAGCCGGCCCTGCTGGCCAGCCTGCCGGCCGATGCCCGCTTCGCCGAATCGGTTCGCCTGCCCGACCAGCAGGGCCCGGCATCGGTGCGCTTCGGGCCGCAGGTGGCGGAAATCGAACGCTCGTCGCGACTGGCCCTGGCGCTCGCCAATGCAATGCCGGAGGTCGACATGCTGGCGCCGCCGCCATCGGTGGCTATGGCCGGGCCTGACGCTGGGCAGGAGCCGGCCGAAGTTCAGCTCGCCTCGCTGCCGCCGCAAGACGAGATGCCGGACGCAGTTCCGCTGCCAACCGGCCGGCCGCAGGCCGAGATCGATCAGCCGGCCCCCAAGGCCTTGGCTCCCAAGGGCCAGGCCAGCAGGACTGATGCGCCTGGGACCGAGACGCCACAGGCGGCAAGGACCGGCAAGGCCCAGTCGGCCAAGGCCGCCGATGTGCCGCCGTCCGGGAAGGCGCCGATCCTGTCGCCGCGCAGCTCGGAGCAGGCGGCCGTGCCGACCCTGCCGGGCGTGCAGGCCAGCCAGGGCAAGCCGGCCAAGCCGGGCAAGCGGTCGAAGGCCCAGGACGCGGAGATGCTCGCCTACGCCAAGCCCGACATGCCGGAGCGCGGCGCGGGCGGCGTGTTCGGCAACCTGTTCAGCAACAGGCCAAGCGTGGGCAACGGCGTCGCCGTCTATGACATCTCGACAGCGACGGTCTACATGCCCGATGGTTCCAAGCTGGAGGCGCATTCGGGGAAGGGCGCCATGGCCGACCAGCCGCGCTTCGCCAACCGCAAGAATTCCGGCCCGACGCCGCCCGACACCTACAATCTGTCGATGCGTGAATCGCGCTTCCACGGCGTCGAGGCGATCCGGCTGACGCCGACCAGCGGCAGGAACAAATATAACCGCAACGGTCTGCTCGCCCATACCTATCTGCTGCGCGGCTCCCCAGCCCAATCCAGCGGCTGCGTGGCCTTCAAGGATTATGGCCGCTTCCTCTCTGCCTTCAAGAAGGGGAAGATCAAGCGCCTGGTCGTTGTGCCGCGCCTGAACGGGTCGCCCACCCAGGTCGCCCAGGAAGGCCGCCAGGGCTGACCCGCCCGCCACTATGCCGGCAGCAGCTAGTTGCCGGTAGGCTGCCTTTGATCTCTTAACGGTTTGCGGTCTTCACCGCCGTTGACGCGCGGCGCGGTCGACGCACGCGCTTGATGTCTTCGCCACGTCTCTTGCAACAGCGGCAGTGACGGTTCCATCGAATTGCGGATGAGGAAAGGGAGAACTCCCTCTCCCAGAAAGCATATATGGCGCAGCCCGGGCTTGCGGCAAGCCCCCGGCAATGCCGTATTTACGCTGCCCTTGACCTCAGTTTAGGAAAGGGAGTTTGCATGCGGATTTTACTGTCGACTTACGGTTCGCGTGGCGATGTCGAACCGGTGGTGGCGCTCGGCGCGCGGCTGCAGGAGCTCGGCGCCGGGGTGCGGGTAAGTGCCCCCGGCGATGAGGAGTTCGCCGCTCTGTGTGCCCGCGCCGGCGTCCCACTGGCGCCGGCCTTTTCGCCGGTGCGCGAATGGGCCAAGGAGATGATCCGGCGCAGGAGATCGGCATCGCCCGAGGGCGTGGCAGCGCTCGTCTCCGGCCAGGCGGCCGAGATCGTCGCCAGGCAGTATGATGCGCTGGCGGCAGCCGCAGAAGGCTGCGACGCGGTGGTGGCTTTCGGCCTGTTTCCGTCCTGCGCCGCCGCGCGGTTGGTCGCGGAGCAGCGGGGCATGCGCTACATGCTTGGCACGTTCTGCCCCATCTGGCTGCCTTCGGCGCACAACCGGCCGCATGAATATCCGGGCCATCCTCTTCCAGCCGGGGTAACCGACAACCGGCTGCTGTGGCAGACGGACATCCTGACCAAGAACGCACTGTTCGGCGGTGCGATCAACAGCCACCGCGCCTCGCTCGGATTGCCGCCGGTGGCGAATGTCCGCGACTATGTCTACGGCGATCCCGTCCTGCTCGCCTGCGACGCGACGTTGGGGCCGTGGCAGCCGTCGGACCTGATCGACGCCGTGCAGACCGGCGCCTTGATTCTGCCGGACGAACGGCCGCTGCCCGACGGGCTGGAGGCGTTCCTCGAAGCCGGCTCTCCGCCGGTCTATGTCGGCTTTGGCTCCATAGCGGTCGCCAGCGAATCTGCCCGCGCGGCCATCGAGGCGGTCCGGGCTCACGGTCGCCGTACTGTGCTCGCGCAAGGCTGGGCCGAGCTCGGCCTGATCGACGATCGCGACGACTGCTTCGCCGTTGGCGACGTCAACCAGCAGGCACTGTTTGGCCGGATGGCCGCCGTCATCCATCACGGCGGCGCCGGCACGACCGTCGCCGCTGCCCGGGCAGGGGCGCCTCAGCTCGTGGTGCCGCAGATCGGCGACCAGCCCTATTGGGCTCGGCGGGTGGCCGAACTTGGCATAGGGGCGGCGCATGACGGCCCTATACCGACCACGGCGACATTGTCGGCAGCCCTCGCGACGGCGCTCGCGCCGGAAACCCGCGCCCGGGCGGTCGCGCTCGCCGGCTCGATCCGCGGCGACGGAGCGGCGGTGACCGCCAGGCTGCTGCTCGCTGACCTAGGCCGGGGCGGGAGCTGACCTCATTGCTTCAGCTCCGCCAGCGCCCTTTCGAGCGGCGCTGGCGAGATCTGGATCGGGCCGGAGAAGGGTATGTCCATGTCCATGATCAGATAGAGCGCGGCGGCGACCAGGGCCGCCGACACGACGAAGGTGGCGACGACCGTTGCGTTGCATGGCGCCCTGAAGCCGAAGCTGGCGAAGATCAGCGTCAGCCAGGCGACAAGAAGCGCGATCAGCGCTCCAGGGATCGCGCCTTCCGACTGTTCGGCCAGCACCCAGCGCAATTCGATCACCTTTTGCAGCTGCTGGCGGGCATCCCGCAGCATGTCTGCATGCCTGTCGTCGGGCGGCGTCAGCACGCTCAGCTGGTCGCCCACATTGTTGAGCAGCAGCTCAGACAGCCGGTTGGCGACGATCGGCGATTGCTGGCTTGGCGAGGTGGCGTCGACGACGCGCTGCACATAGGCGATCAGCGGCTGGCGCGCGGCTTGCGTCTCGGGGCCGTATTGCCGCAGCGACCGGTCGAGCAGGATCAGCTCGGTCGCATAGGCGTGCAGATTGTGGTCGATGGCTTCGAATGTGTTCTTGGCCGAGTTGATCATCAGGCCGAGCACCAGCGAGGTCATCACCACGAATAGGTTGGCGGCGAGCCGCACGATCGCGCTGGTATCGTCCTGGCGGTGATGCGGCGGAAAGCGACCATGGATCAGCAGGCTGGTGAGCGACGCTCCGGCCAGGCAGACAAAAATCGCGACCCCAAGCAACGCTTCGCGCATGGCCGATATTGTAACCGAGACGCGGCGTTTGCCAAAGGGTTGCCGGGTCGGGTTGATTCAGAGTCGGAGGAGGGGCGCCTATTGTGCTGGTTTGGAAGGGTTTTCGAGGCCGGAACTTTACGCTGGAGGGGCGGCAAGGTTCGCCTCGGTTCTCGTTCCGCGCAGCGCCTCCTCGCGCCCTTGGGACAGAACATCACCATCGAAACGTTTCCATTCGCGCCTGGGCGGACTATGTATGACCGGGGCGGGTCGGTTCCGATTTCACCACGAGGATGTCATGACAATACGCGCTGTCGTCTGGGGCGAGAATATCCATGAGCGCACCAATGAGGTGGTCGCGTCGATCTATCCCGAGGGGATGCACACCACCATCGCCAACGCGCTGAAGGCCGACCCCGGCATACAGGCTTCGACCGCGACGCTGGAGCAGCCCGAGCACGGTTTGCCCGAAACGCGGCTGGCCGAGACCGACGTACTGGTCTGGTGGGGCCACAAGGACCATGGCGCCGTCGCCGACGAAGTGGTCGAGCGCGTCGCGCGCCGCGTCTTCGAGGGCATGGGGCTCATCGTCCTCCACTCCGGCCATTTCTCGAAGATCTTCAAGCGGCTGATGGGCACGCCCTGCACGCTGAAATGGCGTGAGGCCGGCGAGCGCGAGCGGCTCTGGGTGACGAGTCCCAGCCACCCGATCGCCGAAGGCGTCGGCGAATTCTTCGAACTGGAGAACGAGGAGATGTATGGCGAGCAGTTCGCCGTGCCGGAGCCGCTGGAGACGGTGTTCATCTCCTGGTTCCAGGGCGGCGAGGTGTTCCGTTCCGGGCTCACCTACCGGCGCGGCGCCGGCAGCATCTTCTACTTCAGGCCGGGCCACGAGACCTATCCGACCTATCACGACGCCACCGTTCACAAGGTGCTGCGCAATGCGGTGAAGTGGGCGCATAACCCGCAAGGGGCAAAGCCCGCCATACTCGACGCGCCGAATGTGCCGGTCGACAAGGCGCTTGAGCCGATCGTCGAGCGCGGCGGCAAGTTGCACGCGGCGGGCGAAGCCGGCTTCCGCTAAGCAATTCCAGGAAAAGTGCGCAGCGGGTTTCCGTCCGGAATTGCGCGCGCAACAGAAAGCGTTCCGGAAAAGGCGGCGTTTTTTCCTTCTGGGATTGCGTAAGAATCGCGCTTAGACCACAGTCGCCCATATCATTGAATCGAACCAATTCGCTCGGAGGAGCAAAAAATGCGGCTTTTGATACTCGGTACCGGCTGGATGGCGCAGGAACATGCCCGCCGTTTCAGCGCCATCGATGGCGTCGACATCGTCGGCGCCGTCGATGTCGATCCGGCCCGCGTCGGCGAATTCGCCGACAGCTTCAAGATCCCCACCCGCTTCACTTCGCTGGAGGAGGCGCTGAAATGGGGCGAATTCGATGCCGTCGCCAATGTCACGCCGGACCGCATCCACCACCCGACCACCATGGCGCTGATCGCCGCCGGCAAGCCGGTGCTGTGCGAGAAGCCGCTGGCCGAGAACTTCGGCAAGGCAAGCGAGATGGCGGATGCGGCTGAAGCCGCCGGCATCGTCAACATGGTGAACCTCACCTACCGCAATGTCGCCCCCTTGCAGAAGGCGCGCGCCATGGTGCAGGCCGGCGAGATCGGCACGGTGCGCCATGTCGAGGCGTCCTACCTGCAGAGCTGGCTGGTGTCGAAATTCTGGGGCGACTGGCGCACCGATCCGAAATGGCTGTGGCGCCTGTCGCGCGGCCACGGCTCGAACGGCGTGCTGGGCGATGTCGGCATCCACATCCTCGATTTCGCCAGCTATGGCGCGGCGCTCGACATCGACCATGTCTTCTGCCGCCTGCGCGCCTTCGACAAGGCGCCGGGCAATCGCATCGGCGAATACGGGCTCGACGCCAATGACAGCTTCGCCATGACGCTGGATTTCTCCAACGGCGCCTTCGGCGTGGTGCACGCCAGCCGCTGGGCGAGCGGGCATCTGAACGAGTTGAGGCTGCGCATCTACGGCGACAAGGGCGGCATCGAGGTGGTGCACAATCTCGACGGCTCGCTGCTCAAGGCCTGCGTTGGCGACAATGTCGAGAACGCCAGATGGGAGGCGCTCGACGCCGGCACGGTGCCGACCAATTACCAGCGCTTCGTCGATGCGGTGAAGAGCGGCGTCCAGCCCGAGCCGTCCTTCCGCCACGCCGCCGAATTGCAGAAGGTGCTGGATCTCTCGGTGGTATCCGACGAGAAGCGCGCCGAACTGAGAGCGCACGCGGACACGCAGTGAGGGTCGAACAGCCGGTCACCGCCGGCAGGAAAGTCGAAACATTCGTGCCTGGGATCGCTAGGACGTCGTCCCTTGTCGCAAGGACCGGTCAGCGTTTCCAGAAATCGCGGTGCGGCGCGATCAATTCGTCGGCGATTTCGGGGAAGGGGCCAAAGACCTCGATCTTCTTCTGGCCGGAATCGAGCACGGTGCGCGAAGAAAGGCTCATCGTCGGGTTCTCCGCGTGATCCCCGGTGAGCGCCAGGAGTTCGGCCTCCTCGAAGCCGTAGACCAGCCGGCCGATGTTCGCCCAATAGAGCGTGCCCGTGCACATCGCGCAGGGCTCGCCGGTTGAGACCAGCGTGCATTGCCAGAGGAACTCCGGCTCGTAGGCCTCGGCAGCGCGGCGCGCGAGCTCGGTCTCGGCATGGCGCACCGTGTTGAGATTGCCCTGCCGCATCAGCACGCGATCATCGGGCCCCACGAGCACGCAGCCGAACGGATGATGCCCATGCGCCGCCGCCTCGCGCGCGACGGCGTCGGCGGATCGCAGATGGGCAAACATTTGATCGCGGGTCATGGCAATACCCCATCATGCCGACATCCAGCCGATGAGCGGCTGTTGGGTCGAGATTGCTGCTAAGGGTCACGATTGGCAAGAGCTAACCGCGGCCCGACAGGCCTCACAAGGGCCGCCGCGCTCCGTGGCAGGTGAGGCGCAAGCGTCCTTCCGCCGCGCCGCCGAACTCAATAAGGTGCCGATCTGTGCTGTCCCGGACAAGGCAGGGGCGGAGCTGAAAGGAGCGGTCATGATCACTCGTCGCGCGGAATGCTCCTGCGGCCAGCTTTCAGCCGTCTGCTCGGGCGAGATCGTTCGCATTTCCGTTTGCCACTGCCTGGACTGCAAACGGCGCACCGGCAGCGCCTTCAGCTGCAATGTCCGCTTCAAGGAAGGTGACGTATCGATCCAAGGACGGGCGGCGGACTTTACCCGCATCGGCGAGCAGGGCGGCCGCGTCAGCTACAGCTTTTGCCCTGATTGCGGCACCACCGTCCACTACCGGATCGACACCCAGCCCGGCGTGATCGCGATTCCGGTGGGCGCCTTCGCCGACCCGTCCTTCCCGCCGCCGTTCCAGTCCTTCTATCACGACAGCCGGCGCTGTGAGTGGGTGGAGATTAGCGCCGAGCCTCTGGCGAAAATCGGCTGACTTCTGGCGAGCGTTCTTCGCGCCGCTATTGCCCTGCCCGATAAATTGTCACCGCGGCCGCCACCAGGGCCGCATTGCCGGCCGCGATGCCGCCGTCCGGCAATTCCTTCCCGTCCTCCAGCCCGACGCGGGTCGAAAGCTTCCGCGCTGCCGCCCGCTCGACGAACGGCCACACCGTCGCATTCTCGCCATGCAGCAGGATCGAGCGTCGGATGCCGGCGCGCTCCAGCACCTTCTCGATGCCGTCGGCGACGGCGAAAGCCTCGTCCAGTGCCTGCTCGGAAATCTCGATCAACACGCGCAGCACGCGTCCGCCATGGTCGAGACTGATCAGCCGCTCGGCGTCGGCGATAGAGGCCAGGCCCGCCTCGATGCCGATGCCGCGCTGGCGCAGGCTTTCCATCACGACAGGCGCCGCCGTCTCGCTGAGATTGACCGAGGCATAGTCCGGCAGCTCATGCCAGCCGGCGATGGCGACCAGCGTGCGCAGGTCGCCCTTCTCGATCCAGGCGCCGGTGGAAACGCCGATCAGCGTGCCCGGACAGGCGCGGCGCAGCGCCAGCACGGTGCGGTCCATTGCTGCCGGCGCGAGGCTCTCCAGTCGGTCGGCGCCGCGCGCGTGGACATGCAGGTCGGCAGCACCCGCCGCAACCGAAGCCGCGCCGTCGCGCGCCATGGCGTCGGCGTCGAGCGGCAGTGCGGGATGGAAATCGGCGGAACGGGCGCCATTGATGCAGGCCTGGACGATCATGGCTGGCAATCCGGTTGCAATGCCAGTCTAGCGCAGGGCGGGGTCAGCGGGAACGGCAGTAATGAAAGCGCTACAGGGTGATCCCGGCGGCGCCGCGACTTTTCGCGCCCCCAGCCCCGCCGAGCCTTACCTGCTCCTTCCGTAACCTCTCCTTCATCCGCGCCAACGCCGGCGCGCCATCCGCCGCGAATTCCCTGGCAATTCGAGCCAGGCTCTCGTCCGCCTTGCGATATTTGCTGCCCCAGGCGCCGAGCGTCGCCAGCACCGGCAGCAGGTCGATGCCGGCCTCCGTCAGCCGGTAGATCGCCTTCAGCCCGTGCGTCGGGTCTTCGCTGCGGGTGAGGATGCCTTCGTCCTGCAACGTCTGCAGCCGCTCGGCGAGCGTGCGCGACGAGATGCCCTCGTCAGATTGCAGGAACTCGCGAAAATGCTTTTTCCCGGCGAAGACCAGGTCGCGGATGATGAGCAGCGTCCAGCGGTCGCCTAGCAGTTCGAGCGAGAGGCTGATCGGACAGCCGGACCTTTCCCTGGTCGACATTGATTTGCTTCCATTTGTAAATCACTTTACAATTGACATCATTCGTTCCTTCGCGTCAACTGGTTCCAAAAGTAAACCGTATGTGAGCAACGCGAAGAGGACCGCGCAATGAAAAAGCTGATCCTGCAAATGCAGATGTCGGTCGACGGCTTCGTCGGCGCCGATGAGGACCATCGCTGGCAGCTTTGGGAATGGGGCGACGACAGCGACTGGGACGATGCGCTGAAGCAGGACTTCAACGCTGTGTTCGAAACCGTCGACACCATCCTGCTCAGCCGCAAGATGGCCGAGGAGGGCTATCTCACCCACTGGGGCAATGCGGCGAGGAAATTCCCGAAGGACCGTTTCTACGCCTTCGCCCAGCGCATCGTCGAAGCGCAGAAAGTGGTGTTGAGCGACAGGCTGAGGACTTCGCGATGGGAGCGCACGCGGGTCGCCAGCGGCGACCTGCCGCGCGAGGTCAATGCGTTGAAGGTGGGCGAGGGTGGCAACATCGCCGTCTTCGGCGGCGCCGGCTTCGCCTCGGCGCTGATCGCCGCCAGGCTGGTCGACGAGTTCCAGTTCTTCATCAACCCGGCGGTGCTGGGCAGCGGCCGCCGCATATTCGATCAGGGCGGCTTCGCCAGGCTGAAGCTCATAGGCTCGAAGGCCTATGCCTGCGGCATGGTGGTGAACCGCTACGCGCCGACCGGGCGCGCGACCTGAATCAGGCCGGCAGCACGCCGTCGCAACGGCTTGTTCGCCCGCCACTTTCCCGCATCGTCGTTGGCCGCGGCGGTGAAGCACCGGGCCTCGTGCGACGTCAGGCCGATGAGCACGCGCCCGGCATAGGCGGCGGGCTCGTCCCTGACTGTATCAAACACCGCCCAGCTATGATGGGGCGGCTCCTGCACCGCTACAAACCTCATTCGAGCCCCCGCTCTCAGAAGAAGATGCTAATATAGCAGGAACTTTCCGGCGACCCTGTGACGGAGGCCACACAGGCAAGACTGTTCACCGATATTTTTCTGACCGGAGGAAAATCCGCCGGTCCGCGGCATGCACTGTGCCCGCCTTCAATGCCCGGCTTGATCGGCATCCGTCAGCGTGCCGAGGAAGGCGACGATGTCGTCGATCTCGGCGTCGGTTAGCGCCGGCCTGTCGCCTGGTTTCCTGCCGTTGAAAGGCGGATCCGTGTTGAGGTTTCCCCGGTAAGCCCTTGGCAGATCGTCATATTGGTTGATCGTGCCGTCGGCGCTCTTTGGATACCAGCGGCCCGGATCCGTGTCGCGGCTGGCGTAGAAGGCGACGGCATCGCGCAACGTGTGGAAACAGCCGTTGTGGAAGAAGCTCTTTCGCAACGCCACGTTGCGCAGGGTCGGCGTCTTGAACAGGCCGCAATATTCAGCGTGTCCCTTGAGGTCGGTGCGCAGCGGGCCGCACAGGCCGAGATCGACATAGGCCGGATCGGCATTGGCCGGGATCGCTGCGTTGCGCGGCACGCCGATGGCGATCAGCCCGTAATCGGTGAACTGCGGCGGCTCGCCTTTGTTGCTGGGCCGGCTCAGATGACAGCTGGCGCAATTGCCCTTGGCTTCGTCCTCGAACACGGCACGGCCGCGCAGTTCCTGCGCCGAGAGTGTCGCCTTGCCGGCGAGGAAAGCGTCGTAGCGGCTGGAATAGGGGTAGAAATCGGCGCTGCTCTGCTCGAACGTGCCGAGCGCTTCGGCGGCGGCATCGAAGGCGTCGCCCGGCCGCTCGAACACGCCGTCGCCGAACGCCGCCTGGAACTCCTGCGCATAGGCCGCCTTGCGCAACGCCGCCACAACCGCGCCCTCATCCTTGTTGGCCATCTCGAAGGGCGAGAGCAGGGGGATCTTCGCCTGCTCCTGGCCGCGATCGGCGCGGCCGTCCCAGGTCAGTCCGCCGGTCGGACCGTTGTCGACGCTCTCGTCGCCCTCATCCTCGGAATCGTAAAAGTGCTCGGTGAAGGCGGGCGCCGCCTGCAGGTAGCGCAGCGATGGCACCGCGCGCAGGCCCGGCCGGTCGAGATTGGGCCCGCCCATCTCGACCGGTGCCGCCGAGGCCGGCCCGAAGGCGTGGTTGGGATCATGGCAGGAGGAGCAGGCCTGCTTGCCCGAGGCCGACAGCGACGGATCGAAGAACATTTTCCGGCCGAGCGCCGTCAGCGCCTGCGCTCGCGCGAAAGCCTCCGCGCGCGACAGCGGGCCGGGATGGGTGCTGCCCGCGGTGGTCGCCGGTAAGGCGAAGCCGAACATCGCCGCCGTGGCGATCGCGATTGTCAGGCCTTTCCATCGTCTTGTCGGCATAGGCATGGTCCGGTTTGCGCCGGGGCTAGGTGCCCAGTGCAACGGATTGATGACCGGTCGCGAAGCTCAGCAACCGTGTTCGCGGGGAGAATGTCACAAAAGTGACAGTGGCGCTCGATCTGACGCGCTGAGGGCGTGAAGGAAGGAAGCCCGTTACGCCGCTTCCCCTGCAGAACAGATGAATCAATCCGGCAGGATGCGCAGCTATCGGATTGTTTTGCCTAGAGTTGGGAGCGCGCCGGCGCTCACTCCGCCTCATCCACCCAGATCAGCCGCAGCAGCCGCAGCAGCGTTGCGCGCTCCTTGCTGGTCAGCCGATGCAGGAAGCGGTCCTCGTGCAGGCGCACCTGACGCCGCCAGGCCGGCATCGCGGCCTTGGCCGCCTCGGTCAGCCGAAGCTCCTGCACGCGCCGATCCTTGGCATGGTCGTCGCGCTCGATCAGGCCGCGCTCCTCGAGCTCGGCCAGCAGCGGCGCCATGTTGGCGCTCTTCATGGCGAGCAGCCGGCAAAGCCCGGCGGCGCGGATGCCCGGCCGTTCGTCGATCAGCGCCAGCATGGCGTAGGTGACGGGGCGCAATTCCGCTTCCGCCATCTCGATGGCGAAATCGTTGAGCGCCAGCGCCGAGGCGCGCCGCAGATTGTAGCCGATCTGCGCGTCGAGCGCGTCCTCGGCGAGGTCGTTGCCGGTTTCGTCCATGTCCGATCGATTGCCGCGATCCGGCCCCTTGTCAAGACAAAAATACTATGCGACATAGCGAAGATAAAAGCTATGTAGCATAGCGATATCGGAGGAGTTGACCATGGCAGAGGAAATCGAAGATACCGTCGCTTTCGATGTCGAGGGCGGCATCGCCTGGGTCCGCTTCAACCGGCCGGCCAAGCGCAATTCGATGAGCCCGGCGCTCAACCGGCGCATGATGCAGGTGCTCGACGAACTTGAATTCCGCGACGATGTCGGCGTTCTCGTGCTCTCCGGCGAAGGCGCCGCCTGGTCGGCCGGCATGGACCTCAAGGAATATTTCCGTGAGACCGAGGCGAAGGGCCAGGGCGCCGTGCGTAAGGCTCAAGCCGAGGCCTATGGCTGGTGGCGGCGGCTGCGCTGGTATCGCGTGCCGACCATCGCCATGGTCAATGGCTGGTGCTTCGGCGGCGGCTATGGCCCGCTGTTTGCCTGCGATCTCGCCTTCGCCGCCGACGAGGCGCAGTTTGCGCTCTCCGAGATCAACTGGGGCATCCTGCCCGGCGGCGGCGCCACCAAGGTGGTGGTCGATCTCTTGTCTATGCGCGACGCTATGTATCATGCACTGACCGGCGAACTGATCGACGGCAGGAAGGCGGCGGCCTGGAAGCTGGTCAATGAAAGCCACCCGCTGGAAGGTCTCAAGGCGCGTGTCGCCGAGGTGGCCGGGATCCTGTTGAAGAAGAACCCGGTCGCGCTCAAGGCCACCAAGGACGCCATCCGCCGCGTCGCCGAGATGACCTACGACAATGCCGAGGACTATCTGGTGCGGGCGCAGGAGGCGGCGAATTCCTTCGACAATGAAGGCCGCAAGGAAGGCATCCGCCAGTTCATCGACGAAAAGAGTTACAAGCCCGGCCTCGGCGCCTACGACAAGGCGAGATGATCCGGTCGATGTGACCTGACACCGGCCGGCGATCGCTGCCGGCCGGCAACCGATACGGCGCGTGACACGGGAGGAGATCGCAATGCCGGCATGGACGACACCGGACCCCATTGCCCTGCATGCCCGCGCGCAGCCGGACCGCCTTGCTTGCGTCGACCTGGCGTCCGGACGCCGCTGGACCTACGCCGCGCTCGACGACGCTATCCAGCGCGCGGTCGCGGTGCTCGAAAACCATGGCGTAGGGCAGGGGCAGCGGGTCGCCGCGCTGGCCCGCAACAGCGCCGACCTCGTCATCCTGCAGCAGGCTTCGATGCGCCTCGGCGCCGTCTTCGTGCCGGTCAACTGGCGGCTTGCCGCACCCGAGCGGCAGGCGATCCTGGCCGATTGCGATCCCGCGCTTCTGGTCCACGACACCGGGCTCGATGTGGCGCCGCCGACCGGCTGCGCGCCGCTCGACGTCGCGCGCTTCCAGGCGGCCGTGGATGAGGCCGAGCCAGCGCCGCGTCGCCCTTTGCCGGAAGCAGACCGGCCGTCGATCATCCTCTACACGTCAGGCACGTCGGGCCAACCGAAGGGCGTCATCGTCACCGAGGCCAATGCCTTCGCCACCGCGGTCAATTTCGGCGTCATCGGCCGCGTCGGCCATGACAGCGTCGTGCTCTGCGACGCGCCGATGTTCCATGTCATCGGCCTGATCACCAATCTGCGCCCGGTGCTGCTCAAGGGGGGCACCGTGCTGGTCTCCTCCGGCTTCGAGCCCGGCGTCACCAACGGCCGGCTCGCCGACCCGGCGCTCGGCGTCACCCATTATTTCTGCGTGCCGCAAATGGCGAGGATGCTGCGCGAACATGCCGGCTTTGAGCCTGCGCGCTGGACATCGCTTGTGGCGCTCTTCACCGGCGGTGCGCCGAACCCTGCCGCCGACATAGCGTGGTGGCTCAAGCAGGGCGTGCCGATGGTCGACGGTTTTGGCATGACCGAGGCCGGCACCGTGCTCGGCATGCCGCTGGAGGCCGAGCGTATCGCCGCCAAGGCGGGCTCGGCCGGCCTGCCGGCGCCAATGGTCTCGCTGCGCATCGTCGATGATGCCGGCAACGAAGTCGCGCCGGGGGAGGCAGGCGAGATCTGGCTCGCCGGCCCCAACATCACGCCGGGCTACTGGAACCGACCGGAGGAGACGGCGCGCGCCTTCAGCGCGGACGGCTGGTTCCGCACCGGCGACATGGCGAAGCGCGACGAAGACGGCTTCGTCACTTTGGTCGACCGCCGCAAGGACATGTTCATCTCCGGCGGCGAGAACGTCTTCCCGGCCGAGGTCGAGATGGCGCTGCTTGCCCATACCGATGTCGCCGAGGTGGCGGTGATCGGTGTCGCCGACGAGCGCTGGGGCGAGGTCGGCCGCGCCTTTGTGGTGCTGAAACCCGGCCGCATGCTCGACCCGGCGGCCCTCGCCAGGCACTGCGTCGCACGCATCGCCCGCTACAAGGTGCCCAAGGAATTTTTCTCCGTGGAAGTCCTGCCGCGCACGGGATCGGGCAAGATCCAGAAGCATCTGTTGCGGGCGCTGAAATAGATAGGCCGGATTCCGGTCCCGTAACATCTTGCTTTGAACACCCCTCCTGCTCCAGGAAGAGGGATGTCCGACAATTACCTGCGATTGGTTTCGTACGATCCGCGCTGGCGCCCCGGCGAGGCGGCAGCCAGGGAGGCGGTGACGATCTTGCGAGATTTGTTTCCGCGGGCCGAACATATCGGGGTCGAATTTGAAAAAGGGGTGACATTCTTCGACGCCGGCGCGAACACGGAAAGCATCAACTGCCCCCTGTGTGGCAGCGATCTCGAGGACTGGTGGGGCGAGGCGATGGACCGGGCGGCGTCATCGGGCTTTGAAGACCTTGCGGCCGTAACGCCTTGCTGCCACGGGCCCACATCGCTCAACGATCTGCGCTATGTATGGCCAGCCGCATTCGGCAGTTGTGCGCTTACGGTCGTCAATCCCGACGAGACCTCGTTGGAAACCAACCAATTGCGGAGGATCGAGCAGGCAATCGGCTCGCAGCTGAAGGCTATTTGGCAGCATCTTTGAGGCCATCGTTCGTCGATCGACCTCGGTTGGATGTAGCGCGAGCCGGCAAAAGCTCCTCGACTTCCGGGCGGAGCAGCGCGCGACCCGATCTACTCGATCAGTAGCAAGCCCCGCTTTTTGTCGCCATCGCTGTCGACGGTGTCCATGGCCGAGAACAGGCGTTCACGCTCGACCAGCCAGGGCTTGTAGCGCTCGTTGACATCGAGCACGAAAACCATGTCCTCGGCTTCCAGATACCCTCCGATCGGAGAAAAATGGCCGCTGCCGGCGCCGAAAATCTTCTCGCGTGTGAAGTTAATGATGTAGCGGCGGTTCGGATCGTTGGCGCGCTTCAAGTGCTCGCGGAACTCTTCGGCGCTCAGGTTGCGCAGCACCGAGACTTTCCGGCTGGTTTTCGTTCGAGCGACCTCGGCAACCTCGTCCAACGTGAGCCCGATGATGCAAAAACCTGTCCAGCATTTGCCGGTGCCCTCAAGCACTTCGGCCTCGGTCGTCTCTTCTTCGCCGATCGAGCGGAATGTGTTGGCGACGCTTGCAGGCCCGCATCGCGAGCTGTTCGATTGCCAGTCGAGGTCGGCCTTGAACGAGGCGGCCACCGGCAGCTTCCAGGCGCTGTCGATCAATGCCGGGGTGCGGATAACCGACGACTGGATAGCGTCCTGCGAGACGGCGGATTGACCGACAGTCAAAAGCGCGCCGCCGCCGAGCAGGCCAACGCCGGCAATGCCTGCAATCAGAGCGAAAGCGAGACCGCGCTTCATTGCCGAACCTCGAGACAGTGCAGCATCAGGACAATGCAACAAGGTGTTGCAGCCTAGCGGAACCAGAGACATCAGTCGATGTTGCGACGTCGGCCCCTCGCGTACCATATAGCGGGGCAGGGCGTGCGCCGCGGCGGCTGCGCCCTCGATTTTTGGCGTGCCGCCGGCCGAAAGGGATACCGCGATGAGTGAGCTCAAGGTGAGGACCCGCGTCACCGGCGCAACCGCTGTCCTGCAGCCGGGCAGCCTGCCGGTCGTCACCACGCCGACCGGCGGCACGGTCGATGTCGTCACCGGCGTCAGCGCGCCGGGCTTCAACCCGCTCGACCTGGTCTATGCCTCGCTCGCCGCTTGCATGGTGATCAGCGCCCGCATCGCTGCCATGCGTCTCGGCGTGGCTGCGCAGCTCGGCGAGGTGCGCGCCGAGGTCGGCGGCGAGAAGGCGGCGGACGAGCCGTCCCGCGTCGTCCGCTTCAACATCAGGCTCGATATTTCAGGCGATCTCGACACGGCGACCAAGCAGCGCATCGTCGAGGACGCAGAGGCGATATGCACCGTCTCCAACACGCTGCGCGCAACGCCAGAATTGCACACGACGCTTCGGTGAGGCGACCGTTCCCATGGCCATGATCCCGCCCATCGACTATTCGACGGCGTCGCAAGAAATCCGAGCCGAGCACGACAGGGAGCTCAGCCTGCGCGGCCGCATGACCAACATGAAGCGCATCCTGCTCCATTCGCCGGCCGCCCATCGCATCTATGCCGAATGGTTCACGCTGCGCGATCTGCTCAAGCCCGCGCTCGACGACCGCGCCATCTGGTTGTTGTCGCACGCGATCTCCGAGACCTGCCGCGCCGAGATCCCCGTCACCTTCTTCCGCCGCGCGCTGATCGATTCCGGCTTCGATCCGGAGGCGATCGAGCCGACCGCCGACGAGGCGTTGCTGATAAAGTTCGGCAAGGCGGTCGCAGCCGATGCCAATGCTGTTCCGGAGGAAGTCTGGGCCGCGCTCAAGGCGCGCTACGACGACACGCTCTTGGTCAACCTCGTCGCCTTCGCCGGCATCATGGTGGCGACCTGCCTGTTCACCAATGCGGTACGGGTGGATCTCGATCCGGAGCTGGAGGGGTATCGCAAGCGGTGAAAGCGCGATCTCCCACAGGAGAGAAGGGAGAGCCCACCTCCGCAGGAATCGGGTGGCCGCCACCTTTCACCCGCCCCACCTTGATCCCATCAAAGGAGGCACCAGTGACCATCCATTCGATAAGCTCGCATCGTAAAATCCGCTCTGCCGAAGCGCGCGTCGCAGCCCAGGACTGGCGCACTCTGACCGGTGAACTGAACGCCCATGGCTGTGCCGTCATGCCCGCGCTTCTCGCCGCCGACGAATGCGCCGAAATCGCCGCGCTCTATCCGCATGAAGAGCATTTCCGCAGCCATGTGGTGATGGCGCGCCACGGTTTCGGCATGGGCGAGTACCGCTATTTCCGATATCCGCTCCCCGATCTGATCGAAGGCCTGCGCACCGCGCTCTATCCGCGGCTGGCCACCGTCGCCAACGACTGGCACGAGAAGATGGGGGTGGCGCTGCGCTATCCCGGCGACCACGCCGCCTTCCTGAAGCGCTGCCATGACGAGGGCCAAACGAAGCCGACGCCGCTCCTGCTGCAATACGGCCCTGGCGACTTCAACTGCCTGCACCAGGACCTCTACGGCGCGCTCGCCTTTCCGTTGCAGGTTGCGGTCCTGTTGTCCGAGCCAGGCGAGGATTTTAAAGGCGGCGAATTCGTGCTCACCGAACAGCGCCCGCGCATGCAGAGCCGCGCCGAGGTGGTACCACTGAGGCGAGGCGACGCGGTGATCTTCGCCGTCCACAATCGGCCGGTGCAAGGCAAGAAGGGGCACTATCGCGTGAACCTGCGCCACGGCGTCAGCCGCTTGCGCTCGGGGCAACGGCATACGGTCGGGATCATCTTCCACGACGCGAAATAAAGACGGGGCGCCGAAGCTGCTGATCTCCCCCCACGAGGGGGGAGATCGGCTGTCGCCGCCGCCCTTCGCCAATCTCCAATGTCTCATCTGCGGCGCTTCTGCCTCTTCCCTCGCCGCCTTCATTCGGGTAAGCGCTCGGGCAAATCCCGCCACATCAGCGCATTTATCCGGACCGTCCTATGATCCGTCTCGAAAACATCGGCAAGCAGAACGGCCGTCAGATCGTCTTCATCGAAGCCTCGGCCGCCTTGCAGAAGGGCGAGAAGGTTGGCCTCGTCGGCCCGAACGGCGCCGGCAAGACGACGCTCTTCCGCATGATCACCGGGCAGGAACTGCCGGACGAAGGCCAGGTCCAGGTCGATCGCGGCGTCACTATCGGCTATTTCAGCCAGGATGTCGGCGACATGGAAGGCATGAGCGCCGTTGCCGAGGTGATGGAGGGCGCCGGGCCGGTGAGCGCGGTCGCCGCCGAGATGCGCGAACTCGAGCATGCCATGGGCGACCCCGACCGCGCCGACGAAATGGACGCCATCATCGAGCGCTACGGCGAGTTGCAGCACCGCTTCGAGGAGCTCGACGGCTATGCGCTGGACGGCCGCGCCCGTGAGGTCCTGGACGGCCTCGGCTTCAGCCAGGAGATGATGGACGGCGACGTCGCGAAACTCTCCGGCGGCTGGAAGATGCGCGTCGCGCTCGCCCGCATCCTGCTGATGCGGCCCGACGTGATGCTGCTCGACGAGCCGAGCAACCATCTCGACCTCGAAAGCCTGATCTGGCTGGAGCAATTCCTGAAGAATTATGACGGCGCGCTGCTGATGACCTCGCACGACCGCGAGTTCATGAACCGCATCGTCACCAAGATCGTCGAGATCGACGCCGGCTCGCTCACCTCCTACTCCGGCAATTACGAGTTCTACCAGGAGCAGCGGGCGCTGGCCGACAAGCAGTTGCAGGCGCAGTTCGAGCGCCAGCAGGCGATGCTGGCCAAGGAGATCGCCTTCATCGAGCGCTTCAAGGCGCGCGCTTCGCACGCCGCTCAGGTGCAGAGCCGGGTGAAGAAGCTCGACAAGATCGATCGCGTCGAGCCGCCGAAGCGGCGCCAGACGGTGACCTTCGACTTCCAGCCGGCGCCGCGCTGCGGCGAGGACGTGGCGACGCTGAAGGGCATCCACAAGAGCTATGGCAGCCGCAGCATCTATGCCGGCCTCGACTTCCAGGTGCGCCGGCGCGAGCGCTGGTGCGTGATGGGCATCAACGGCGCTGGCAAGTCGACGCTTCTGAAGCTGGTTGCCGGTGCTTCCGAGCCTGACCAGGGCACGGTGGCGCGCGGTCCGAGCGTCAAGATGGGCTATTTCGCCCAGCACGCCATGGAGCTGCTCGAGGGCGAGCGCACCTTGTTCCAGACGCTGGAAGACAATTTCCCGCAGGCCGGCCAGGCGCCGCTGCGCGCGCTCGCCGGATGTTTCGGCTTCTCCGGCGACGAGATCGATAAGAAGTGTCGCGTGCTCTCCGGCGGCGAGAAGGCGCGGCTGGTGATGGCGCTGATGCTGTTCGACCCGCCCAACCTGCTGGTGCTCGACGAGCCGACCAACCATTTGGACATGGCGACCAAGGAGATGCTGATCAACGCGCTTTCGCAATATGAAGGCACGATGCTGTTCGTCTCGCACGACCGCCATTTCCTCGCGGCGCTGTCCAACCGCGTGCTGGAGTTGACGCCCGACGGCATCCACACCTACGGCGGCGGCTATACCGAATATGTCGAACGCACCGGGCAGGAAGCGCCGGGGCTGAGGAGCTAGGGAGACGGCGGCCATGACCCGCTACAGTCATCCGGCACGCGATTGCCGGAAGAAGAATTCCGTGTACCCTCCACAATGCTTCAGGGGAGGCTTCGGGATGAGAATTGCAATGTCGGTCGCGTTGGCCGCGACAGTGGCCGGATGCGCGACCTCGCCGGTCGATTATGAAGCGTCGCTTTCGCAGCAGGATCAGAAATGGGCGTCGCCGGAATGCCAGCAAGCCCGCGCGGACGCTTCGGATTACGACGCTCGCGAAAAGAACCACCCGGGCTGGGGGTTCGTCGTGCTCGGCCCGTACGGGTTGGGGATCATAGCAGCCGTCAAGGAGCACGAGCAGAAGCAGCGAAAGGCGTTCGCCCGCGAGGTGCACTTGCAATGCTCGAGCCTTCCACTGCCGAGGGCGTTGCAGGGCGAGTCAAGCCCACAGGCCCCGACGAAATATCCATAGCCGGGATCGGCCTGCTTGGAGACTGGCTGAGGTGCCCGTAAAGGGCTCAGATGGCGCGTAGCCGTCGTGGACGAGGGGCGCTAGCCGACCGCCAGCCATTTGCGCGACTGGGCGAAGGCCTTGAAGGTCTTGGCGTCCATCGGGCGGCCGAAGGCGTAGCCCTGCAGGATGTCGCAGCCCAATTCCTTCAGGATGCGCGCATGTTCCATCGTTTCGACGCCTTCGGCCACCACTTCGATGCCGAGCGACTTGCCGATCTCGATGATCGACGACACCAGCCGCCGTTGCGCCTTTGACCCGGTGATCGGCGTGATCAGCTGGCGGTCGATCTTCAGCCGGCGCGGCTGCAGCTTGAGCAGGCTGACGATCGAGGCATAGCCGGTGCCGAAATCGTCGATCTCGATGTCGATGCCGAGTTCCTTGATCTGCTCGATGTTCCAGGAAACGAAGTCGTCGTTCTCGTCGAGGAAGATCGACTCCACCAGCTCGAACGACACCGTGCCTTGCTTGATGGCGAGCTTGCGCAAACCCTTGATCAGGTCCCTGTCCTCGAGGCGCCTGGCCGAAACGTTGACCGAAACGCGCGGGATGTTGAGATGCGACCAGCGCTCGAAATTCTCCAGTGCCTGCTTGAGCGTGGTGCGGTCGATCAGCGCCACCACGTTCAGCTCCTCGGCCACCTTGAGATAGGCGGCGGGCGCCAGGATGCCGCGGCGCGGATGCTTCCAGCGCGACAACGCCTCGACGCCGACGATCTCCAGCGTCCTGGCGTCGAACTGCGGCTGGTAATAGGCGACGAACTCGTTCCGCTCCAGCCCGCCGAGGATTTCGTCGGCGATCTGCTTGGTCCGGACGATCTCGCTCTGCAGCTCCTCGTTGAAGAACTCGTAGCGATTGCGGCCATGGCTTTTCGCCCTGTAAAGCGCAAGATCGGCATTGACGAGCAACTGCCTGGCGTCGACGCCGTCATTGGCGGCGATGCCGATGCTGACGCCGAACCGGCAGTGGTGGCCCTGGTAGGTGACCGGTTGGCGCATCTCCTCGATGATGCGGCTGGCCAGTTCGGCAAGCTTGTCGTCGCCATCCCCATGGGCGACCACCACAAACTCGTCACCGCCGATGCGGGCCACGAAATCGGCGGTTCCGGCGTTGGCCTTGATGACTTTCGAGGCGTGCATCAGCATGGCATCGCCAGCCGCGTGGCCGAGCGTGTCGTTGATCTGCTTGAAGCGGTCGAGGTCGAGATGCAGCAGCGCCGTGCGCCGGCCGCTCTCACCGCTTTCGACCAGCATCTCGTCGAGATAGCGGCGGTTGGGCAGGCCGGTCAGCGAGTCGTGAAGCGCGACATGCTCGATGCGCGCCTTGGCGATCTCCAGCTCGGCGTTCTTCGATTCCGACAGCTGCCGCTCGCGCTCCAGATTTTCGTTGAGCAGCACGTCGCTTGTCACGTCCCATTCGGCGCCGATCATCTTCGGCGTGCCGCCGGTGTCCTGGAAGAACGTGGCGCGCGTGCGGACGTGGCGGACGTCGCCGTCATGATGGATGAGGCGGTATTGCGAGGAGTAGAGGCCCCTGGTCGCCGCAGCCAGGTCGAAATCCCGTCGAGCGCGCTCGATGTCGTCGGGGTGGATCGTTCCCGCCCAGTCATCATAGCCGCGCGGCTCGCTGCCGGCGGCCTTGCCGTAGATCTCGTTGACGCGTTCGTCCCACACCAGTTCGTTGGTGGCGAGGTCGTGCTCCCAGACGCCGATGCCTGAGGCCTCCAGCGCCAGCTCCAGCCGCCCGGACAGGCGCCGCAACTCGGCATAGTTCTTCTGCCTTTCGCCGAACAGCCGCCCGGCCACCAGGATCGGCAGCACCACCAGCACGCCGGCGAGCGCCATGAGGGCCAGCAGGGTCCGCTCATTCTTCGGCGCCGCTGGCCAGCCGCCCTTGGGAATGGCCGAAATCCGCCACGAGCCTGACGGCACCTCCACTTCGGCTGTCACCGGATTGCCGGCGACGACATTGTCGCCGCCGAAGAAACGTTCGCCGCTGCCACCCAGCGCGTCCTTGCCGGTCAGCGCCACATCGATGTCTATGGCGGGGTCGGTAAGGCCGCTTGCCGCGTAGAGCCGGTCGACATCGACAACCGCCGAAATGATGCCCCAGAAGCGGTCGCCACCGCCCGCCGTCGGCACGAAGACCGGGATGCGGCCGATGAAGCCGCGCCCGCCTTGCGCCAGATCGACTGGACCGGCGAACACCAGCTCGCGCCGATCGCGCGCCCGCAGCGCTGCCGTGCGTTGCGCCTCGTTCTTGCGGTAATCGAGCCCGATCGCCTTCTCGTTGCCCTTCATCGGGTACATCAGCGAGATGATGAGGTCGGGCGCGCCGGCGATGTTGCGCAACTGCGACTTCTGCTCGAACAGATTGCCGGCAAGCGAGGCAAATCTCTGCTGGCCCAAATAGGGCTCGGTGACGATGGCCGATACCAGGCCCTGGGTGAGCTGAAGATTGCCGTTGATGTTGCCCTCGAGCTTGGCCCGGATGATGTTGACCTTGGCCAGGACATCGGCGCGCGCCAGCTGATCGGAGACCTTCCTGTTCTGCTGGTCGGCAACGACGGCGCAGACCAAAAGCACGACGAAGGCTATCGCCGCCGGCAAGTTGGCGAGGGAAAAAACGGCCTGCCTGACGCGGCCTATGCTGAAACCCGTTCCGGCCAAATCGACCCGAATACCTTTCCTGGACAATGGCCCATCGGTCGAACTTAGTAGAAAGTGCTTAAATTTAGACTTCCATGCGGGCCAGAAGTTTCAGTATTGGTCCCATTGCTGCAGGCACAGCAACCGGAGGAGCTGAAGGGGAAGCGGGGCGCCGAAGCCGCGCCGCGCCTACTTTCCCGCCATGTGATCGGCGAGCTCCTGCGCGTGGGCAAGCAGGGCAGGGAAGGCCGGGTCGCCGGGCAGATGCTCGCCCATGCAGGCGCGGTAGTCGCCGTCGCCTTTTTCCCAGGCGGCGTTGGCGGCATCGTAGGCCTTTTCGTCCTTGAGCTCCGAAGCCTGGTAGGCCTCCTGGAATTTCTGGGCGGCGGCGTCGGCCGCGGTCCACAAGGCATCGCAGGCCGCGATCTTCGGGACGGGCGGTGCCGCTGGCGCCTCGGCGATCAGCACGCGATCGCCCTTGACCAGCGTGACGATCACCTGCTGGTCGTAGATCGGCCCGACATCCTGGGTCCAGCCGCCAAGCCGCGCGAACGCCATGTCGGCGCCTTCCGGTTTCTTCAGCGGAAAGTCGAGCGTGCTGACGAAGGCGGCGTCGGCGCCGATGGCCTGGGTGTAGAAGGCGTCGAGCTTCAGCGCCGCGTCGATGCCGGCCGGCAGCCTGAGGTTCTCATCGGTCTCGTCGGCCCTGGACTTGAGCCACCGCTCGGCAAGCCCGCGCGTCGTCGCGACAAGGCTCGGGCCGTCGTCGCTGGCAGTGTATCTCAGCCCGTCGAGCATGCCGAAACCGATATCGGAGTCGCTGAGGCTCTGCAGATTGATCGTGCCGGCTGCCGGAAAATCCTTTACCGCCAGCGGGCCGAGCAGGGCCGAAAGACGCGTCTGGAGATCGGCCATCGCCTTCGTATTCTGGGCATCGAGCGTTTCCACGGCAGCGTTCGCGCTTTCCTGTGCTGCGATGTCGGCAATCGCCTTGTCGCGCGCGGCGATATAGTCGTCCTCCGGCGAGGCAGCGAGTGCCGCGCTGCCCGCAAGCATGAAGAGAAGTGTCCAGATCAACCGCATGACATAGCCCCCAAGTTAGCGATCAAAAGCCCTTGCGAGCCTTCGCCCGACTTGGCGGCTTTTGCGTGGCGGAAATCAGCGGGTCGCCAAATCTTTATCCGGCCTTCCGCTTCTCCACTTCCGCCTTCCTGAGCAGGAACCGCTGGATCTTGCCGCTCGGCGTCTTCGGCAGTTCGGTCACGAACTCGACCTCGCGCGGATAGGCATGCGCCGAGAGCCGTTTCTTCACATGCTGGGCAAGCTCCTCGGCCAGCGCCTCGCTGCCTTTGAAGGCCGACGCCAGCACGACGAAGGCCTTGACGATCTCGGTGCGCTGCGGATCGGGCACGCCGACCACCGCCGCCTCGTTGACCGCCGGGTGCTCGATCAGCGCGCTCTCGACGTCGAACGGCCCGATGCGGTAGCCGGCCGAGGTGATGACGTCGTCAGCGCGGCCGATGAAGGAGACCGACCCGTCCGGCTCGTATTCCACCGTGTCGCCGGTGCGGTAATAGCCGCCGGCGATCGTCGGCGTCTCCGCCTGGTGGTAGCCTTCGAACCAGCGCAGCGGCGATTTGGCGATGTCGACGGCGAGGATGCCCGGCTGGTTCGGGCCAAGCTCGTTACCCGCCTCGTCCAGAACCACCATGCGATAGCCCGGCATGGCAAAACCTGCCGAGCCAGCGCGCACGCTGTGCGCCAGCCCATGATGGTTGTTGACCATCATGCCGTTCTCGGTCTGGCCGTAGTGGTCGTGGATCGGCGCGGCGAGGTTGGCATCGAACCAGCGGATCACTTCCGGGTTGAGCGGCTCGCCGGCGCTGCTCACCACGCGGAGCTTACCCTTGACGCGAGCGGCAGCCGCGGCGCCTTCCGCCATCAGCAGGCGATAGGCGGTGGGCGAGCCGGCAAGGCTGGTAACGCCCAGCCGCTCGATGATGTCGTAGGTGCTTTTGGCGTTGAAGGCGCCTTCGTAGAAGGTGGTGGCGATGCCGAGCTGCAAGGGGCCGGTGATGGCGTAGTAGAGCCCGTAGGCCCAGCCGGGATCGGCGATGTTCCAGAACACATCCCCGGGCCGCAGCCCGATCGCGTCGCGCATATAGGCGCCGAAGGCGAGCAGGGCGCCGAGCGGCACCGGCACGCCTTTTGGATGGCCGGTCGTACCGGAGGTCGACATCATCATGAACAGGTCCGAGCCTTTGCGCATCACTGGTTGGCAATCGAGGGAGGCGGCGGCAACGGCAGCGCGGAGATCGATGTCGCCGGCGGGCAGGGCCTCGCCCGCGCCAAGGATGGTGGCGATACGCGGATGGTTCTCCACCTCGTCGAGTTTGCCGCGATTGGCCGGATTGGTGACCACCAGCTTTGCCTTGCTGTAGCTCAGGCGATGCTCGATCGCTTTCGGCCCGAAGGCGGTGAACAGCGGCTGGTAGACCGCGCCGATGCGCCAGGCGCCGAGGATCAGCGCCACCAGCTCGGGAATGCGCGGCAGCATGCCAGCGACGACGTCGCCGGGGCCGACGCCAAGCGCCTTCAGCATATTGCCGTCGCGCCCCGACATGTCGGCGAGATCGTCGAAGGTAAACTCGCGCAACTCCCCGCCCGCCGAGATGGCGCGCAGCGCCAGCCGGTTTTCGCCGGTGTAGCGGCCGCAGCACTCGACATAGGCATTGATGCCAGTCGCCGGATCGCCATGCAGCCGGGCGACTTCATCCTCGATGCGGAAGCGCTCGACGGCGTCCTCGTAGCGCGGCAGGCTGGGCGCCGCTGGCGTCTTGGTCATCGCAATCCTCCCTCAACGGCTTGCCATCTTTCCATGGCAGGTCGCTCGGTGCAGCTTGCCCGAAATCCGCGCCGGGGTCGATTGCGGCGAAAGTCGATCGCGGCTTGGCCGCGCCAGCGCCGGCCTGTAGCATGGCCCGGTGAATGCAGGGAGGGAGGGGCGCGATGCGGCTTGATCGGAATCTCTGTCATTTGAGGATATGGGCCGCCATCGCCGTGATCGCGCTTTTGCCCTGTGCAGCGTCGGCCGACCCCATCACGCCCGAGCGCATCGCCGCTTCCTTGCCAAAGCTCGAAGCGCTGGCCGAGGCCGCCGTGACGGACGGTGCCGTCCCCGGTCTGGCCATCGCCGTCGTGCATGGCGACGAGGTGATCTTCCTCAAGGGGTTCGGTCATCGCGAGGCCGGCAAACCCGAATCCGTCGACGCCGACACAGTGTTCCAGATCGCATCGCTGTCCAAGCCGGTCTCCGCCACCATCGTCGCGGCATTGGTCAGCGATGGAGCCGTGTCCTGGAACTCCAAGATCGCCGATCTCGATCCGGCTTTCCGCCTTGCCGAGCCCTATCCGACCAGCGAGCTCACCATCCGCGACCTGTTTTCACACCGCAGCGGCCTACCGGGCACCGCCGGCGACGATCTCGAGGACATCGGCTACGACCGCGCCGAGATCCTGCACCGCCTGCGCTGCGTGCCGCCGTCGTCGAGCTTTCGCGCCGGCTATTCCTACAGCAACTTCGGGCTGACCGAGGGGGCCGTCGCGGCCGCAATGCCGACAGGCAAGTCCTGGGAGGAGGTCGCCGAGGAAAAACTCTACCGTCCCCTCGGCATGGCCTCGACCAGCTCGCGTCATGCGGATTTCGTCAAGCACGCGAACCGCGCCGCACTCCACGTCAGGGTCGATGGCGCCTGGGCCGCGAAGATCAGGCGCGATCCGGATGCGCAGGCGCCCGCCGGCGGCGTCAGCTCCACCGCGCGCGATCTCGCGCAATGGGTGCGCCTGCTGCTGGGCGACGGGGTCTATGCCGGCAAGACGCTGATTGCCGCCGATGCGCTGGACCAGACGCATGTGCCGCTGATGACGCGCGGCAAGAACCCGGCGTCCGGCGGCGAGTCCTTCTACGGCCTCGGCTGGAACGTCGAATTCGGCCGGCACGGTTTGAGCTGGGGCCATGCCGGCGCCTTCAGCGTCGGGGCGCGTACCCTGGTGACGATCTTCCCGAAGGAGAAACTTGGCATCGTCATCCTCGCCAACGCTTTTCCGACCGGCGTCCCCGAAGGGCTGTCCGACAGCTTCGCCGATCTCGTCTTCGACGGTGCTGTCGACAGGGACTGGGTCAAGGCATGGGGCACGATCTATTCCGGCATGTTCGGTCCGGTTGTCGAGGCGGCCAAGGCCACCTTTGCCGCGGCACCGTCGCCCTCGAGGCCGGCCCGACCGGCCAGCGCCTATGCCGGCCGCTACGCCAACGACTTCATCGGCGAAGCGGACGTGTCGAGCGCGGGAGACAGCCTTGTCCTCAAGGTCGGGCCAGCCGGCGCCCGGTCCTATTCCCTGACGCATTTCGACGGCGACCTGTTCCTGACCTACCCCGATGCCGAGATGCCGGACAGGCCGACGGGCGTCAGCTTTGCCGTCGGCCCCGATGGCAAGGCATTGGCGATCACCATCGGGTTTCTCGACGACAATCATCTCGGCACGCTGCGGCGGGTGGGCGACTAGATTGGCCGAAATAGGTCGTCGGCCTGCCTGTTCACGCCGGGTCGCGAAGCAATCGCGGACTGTTGGTTCACCGTGTTGATGCACGTCGCGGCGATAGCAGGCACCTTTGCGCTTGCCTTGAAGGCATTCTATTTTGCAGGGTGGTAGCGGCTCGTGGGCATAAAATGTCGGTACTGCCTTTCCTGAGAATTTACGCGCCGCTCAACGCGGTGCTGGCTGCGCCTGGGCTTCTGGCGGTGGCTGCGCTCACGATACCCGACATGTCCGGACGCAGCAGACTGGCCCTGGCTGCCGTCCTCGCTGTCATTTGGGGCGCCTATCTTCTGCAACTGGCTGGGACGCTGCTCAAGCGCCGGGCGGGAGACGTGCGGAACAGGACGCCTGAAATCGCCATCGATGTGCTCGCGGTCTTGGTTCCACTCGCCGCATTTCTGCTCGTCCGTACGCCCGACCGCAGCCTCTACTGTGCTGTTTGGCTGCTGAAACCGCTGCGCGACTCCACTTTCTTCCCGGTGCTGGGCAGGGTGCTGGCCAACGAAGCGCGCAATCTGATCGGCGTCACCACGCTCTTCGGCGTCGTTCTGTTCGGCGTCGCGCTCGCGGCCTATGTCATCGAGCGCGACATCCAACCGGAAAAGTTCGGCAGCATCCCCCAGGCAATGTGGTGGGCGGTGGTTACGCTGTCCACCACCGGCTACGGCGACGAGATTCCGCAAAGCTTCGCCGGCCGCGTCCTTGCCGGGTTGGTCATGATGAGTGGCATCGGTATCTTCGCGCTCTGGGCCGGCATTCTTGCCACCGGCTTCTATCAGGAAGTCCGTCGCGAGGATTTCGTCCGCAATTGGCGATTGGTCGCCGCCGTCCCGTTGTTTCAGAAGCTCGGCCCGGCCGTGCTGATCGAGATCGTGCGCGCGTTAAGACCGCGCACGGTGCCCGCGGGCGCCGTGATCTGCCGCATTGGCGAGCCTGGTGATCAGATGTTCTTCGTCGCGGAGGGGCGCGTCAGCGTCGCGACGCCGAGCCCGGTGGAGCTTGGCCCTGGCGCCTTCTTCGGTGAGATGGCGCTGATCAGCGGCGAACCGCGTATGGCAACCGTCAGCGCCGCAACGGCGGTCTCGCTCCTGTCGCTGCACTCGGCGGATTTCCAGATGCTGTGCAGCAGCAGCCCGGAGATCGCGGAGATCATCCGCAAGACCGCGCTCGAGCGGCGCGGCGCGGCACCGATGGCTTGACCGCAGCAGGTGTTCATCGATCCTGAGTCCTCACGAAGAGGATGCGACGGGAAGGTTGCCAATTGCCTGCCGATGCCGATCCTTGCTGCGACACGCAGTATTGGCTTCAACGTGGGAGTAGCAAGGAGGAGACCTTGATGCGAGGCGCGAAAAAACAGCGCAGATACGGCTGATTGGTTATGACGTATGTATTCTCGCAGATGTGGTATTGGCCGTCCGGGGATTCCTGGACACGCTCGCGCGGTATGGTGAAGCCATGCGGCAGGTAGGTGTACCCGCCGTCGGTCCTTGACTGAACCGAGGACTGAGGTATGGCGCGGCAATCATGACCACCGCAGCACTTGAATTTCGTCAGCGGGTCAATCTTGTCTTCGTACCAGTCATGCGCGTTGGCGCCCGTCGTGGCGGCGATACATATTGCCGAGAAGATGAGCCGTCGCATGGCGTTCCTCACGCATTCGGCGGGCGCTGCTCGCTCGCGCGTCCATGTGCAGGTGACGCTTCACTGAAAATAGCATGCTCCCGCCCGTCGTCCACTCACGACGCCTGCCCGTAGCGGAGCAGTTTGAAGCAATCGCCGCTGCCCGACTTCGTCTGCGCCAGCAGCGGTTTCGAGCGCTCGATCCATTCCTGCTGCGACCTTGCATCGGCCTCGATAACCTCGACCGGGGCAAGGGCGACAAAGCCCTTGCCCTTGCTGAACAGCCAGCAGGCGCGGGCGAGAAATCGCCTGCTGCGCTGGCGCAGCAGGTCGGCGTCGTAGAGGATATCGAGCATCTCATGCTTGATCTTGCGCTCCTTGTCGGGATTGGCGACGGCAGCCTCGATCGCCTCGCCGCCGATAGCATCCTGCAGGTCCTTGTAGTCCAGGGCGAGCTGGGTGGTGGCGTATTTGATCTCGTTCTCGTCGCGCACGATGTTGAACCACAGCGTCGGATCGAGCTCGTTGACGACGAACGACGTCTCGAAGTCGCGCGACAGGTTCAGGATGTCGAAGTCGCGGACATCGACGTCGCGCTCGACGAGCTGGATCTTGGCGACCTGCTTGCCAAGCTCGGGTCCTTCGGCGCTGATCGCGGCGTTCTTGCCGCCGAGCTCGGGACTGACATAGGCGCCGCCTTCATCCAGCACCTCGTCGAATTCGCCAAGCGTTTCGACGACGGGCGCGCCACGCGCAAGGCGCGCCGCCAATTTTGCCATGACCTGCTGCAGTTCCGTCTCGCGCCTGCGCTGGTCCTGATAATTCTGCTGGAAGAAGAAGATGAACAGCGACACGCCGATGCCGATCAGGATCACACCCAGCTGCGAAAAGATGTTGCGGTAATATTCCAGCAGCTTTTCACGATGGCGCACGTCGTCGCGCACGCTGTGCGCCACGCGCAGATTGACGATCAGCGACAGGATCAGCAGCCCGGCGCCAACCAGGATGAGGCCGCCGATGAGAAGGTAGCCATGGCCTGCGCTGAAATCCATTGGCTTGCCCCGAAAGCCCAGCCTGCGCAGATTAATACCATTTCGCTCAAATACCTATGGGCAGGGCAGCTTCGTCGCCCGACTTGTACCGCCTACGCCTGTTTGCGCCTGCCCGTTCGCTTCTTCGCCGGCGACCTGGCCGCGGGGCTGGCTGCCTCGACAGCTTGCATGGCAAGCCTGGCCTGCCTCAAGCGTTCGGTCTTTCGCTCGCGTTCGGCCGCTTCACCATCGATGATCTGGCGGGCCGCCCTGGTCGTGGCGTCCTGCTTCGTTTCGATGGCCGTCGGCTTCGGCTTGAATATTCCTTCGGGTACCGGCTGTTGTCGCATATGACGGTCTCCAATGATGAAAAGAAAAAAGGCCGGGCGAAACCCGGCCTCTCCTATGCGCCTCGATGATCGGTGCCAGTACATCCGTGGTCAACGACCAGAAGCGCAATCTCCTTACGCGGCCTGAAGGTTCTCCGCCGAACTCTTGCCGTTGCGGTTGTCCTTCACGATTTCGAAGCTGACCTTCTGTCCCTCGACGAGGGACCGCATGCCGGCGCGCTCGACGGCCGAGATGTGCACGAAAACATCGGGCTGGCCGTTGCCGACCTCGATGAAGCCAAAACCCTTGGTGGCATTGAAGAACTTCACGGTTCCAGTATTCACGACGATATCCTTTCAATCATCCATAGATAAACTGCTCGCCGCACAGCCTGCGCGGCAAACGATTTCAGATCGATTTTGAGAGGAAGATCGCCGAGAGCGCGGATTGCGCCAGAACAAGGTTCAACAAGCAAGATCGATACTTGCAACATAGAGCGTTGTGGGTCCGCGAACAAGGCGTAGTGTGAAAATAATTCTTTTTCTCAAAAAGATAGGCCGGTTTCGGTTTGGCTATTTTCATCCGCCTGGAGTGACTCGGCCACCATGGGCCAGGGGTCGGAGACACCAGCCAGGCTGTCAATCTACCCCAAGCTCGGAAGATGCCCGCAGGGCGGAGAGAGGCGCGAAGGATCGCCGCGATCGACCAACGGCAGCGACAGGCAGTTGACCCGGCCGGCCATACGCTCGATAGCTGCGCGCGAACCGCTGCCGAGCAACTCCCCGATGACGACAGACGCCAAATTCAACGACATGAAGGCAAGCGATCAGCGCGCCGCCGATCCCGCCTGGCAGGACGATGTCCGCGCCGGCGTGCGCCATGTGCGCGATCTCGCCGCGCTGCCGCTGTCGCCCGCCGAGCGCGCGGCCGCGCAGGAAGCCGCGGTGAACCACAAGGTGCGCATCCCAAAACCCTATCTCGACCTTATCGACTGGAACGACCCGAACGACCCGATCCGCGCGCAGGTGATCCCGTCGCCGGACGAACTGGCCGAGGCGGAAGGCGAGCTCGACGATCCGATCGCCGACCATGCCTACAGCCCGGTGCCGCGGCTGACGCATCGCCATGCGGACCGGGTGCTTTTGTTCCCGACCTATCAATGCGCGGTCTATTGCCGCTTCTGCTTCCGCAAGGAGTCACTGACCTCGATCGGCCGCGGCTACACCCGAGAAGCACTCGAAGAGGCCTTCGCCTATATTGCCGATCACCCTGAGATCCGCGAGGTGATCCTAACCGGCGGCGACCCGCTGTCGCTGCCCGACAAGGCGCTTGGCGAAATCCGCGCCCGCATCGAGGCGATCCCGAATGTGCGGCTGTTGCGCATCCACACCCGCGTTCCCGTCGCGCTGCCCTCGCGCATCACCGCCGGGCTGGTCGCGGCGCTGGAGGGCAGGCTGATGGTGACGGTGGTGACGCACTTCAATCACCCGCGAGAGATCACCGACGCTACCGAAGCCGCTTGCCGCCGGCTTAGGCAGGCCGGCTTCGTGCTGCTCAACCAGAGCGTCCTGCTCAAAGGCGTCAACGACAGTGTCGAGGTGCTGGAGGAGCTCTGCCGCGAGCTGATATACCGGCTCGGCGTCAAGCCCTACTACCTCCACCACGGCGACCTCGCGCGCGGCATGGCGCATCGCCGCACGACCATCGCCGAAGGCCAGGCGCTGGTGAGCGCGCTGCGAGCGCGCCTCTCCGGCATCTGCAACCCGACCTATGTCATCGACCTGCCCGAAGGCGGCGGCAAGGTGCCGCTGGGACCGAGCCACATCGAGGGGTGTGACGGAGAGACCTGGCGCATCCGCGGACAGGATGGGAAGGCGAGGGCGTACAGGGAGGTGGTGAGGGAGTAAGTTCGCTAGAAGCGCTTGCCTCTGGCTCCTCCGTTGGAACCAGCCTTACGGCTCCGCATTTTATGAGCGGGGGCTGAAGGAAGCGTGGCGTGAAACCTCTGTTGGGAATTCTGGGCGGCTTCGTGCTGACCCTCACGATCTTCGCCAGTGGCCTGGCCTTCGCCACCTGGCTGCTGGCCGCCAAACCGGTAGGCGTGGTCGCGCCGAGCCAAAGCGTGGCCGAGCTGTGGACCAGAAACGCCGAGCCGGTCGGCGCGGCCAAGCAGGCTCTCGAGCGCGTTCCCGCCCGCCCGGTTCCGGCCGACCCCAAGCCCGCCGATGCCGCAAAGCCCGAGATCGGGCCCGAGGTGACCGCCTCGATCGAACCGCAGGCGGGCGAGGCGCCGGCCGCCGCCGGGGAAGGCGCGGAGGCCACGATGGACCTGCCGGCCTCTCATGTCGAATGGTGCGAAAGCCGCTACCGCTCCTATCGCCTCGACGACAATAGCTACCGATCCTACAGCGGCGAGCAGCGCCCCTGCGTCTCGCCCTACCTCGACGCCGGCGCCGCCGACCAGGGTTACGTCAAGCTGCGGGACACTTCCATGAAGGCCGCCGCGATGGATCGCTTCGCCACCACCTATCAGGGCTGGCCGGGCGACGACACGTCGGGCGACGGCGCGTCAGCCGGGGTTTCAGCCGACCATATCGACTATTGCTTCAGCCGCTACCGCTCCTACCGCCCGGAAGACAACAGCTACCAGCCCTACGACGGCGGCCCGCGCCAGCAGTGCGAGTAGGTGCCCCGCTAATCCAGAACCCTCTCGTCGATCTCGTCGACGCTTCTCGTCCCGGTCAGCGCCATGGTGACGGATAGCTCCTTGCGCAGGATCTCGATGGCCGTCGCCACACCGGCCTCGCCGCCGGCGCCGAGGCCGTAAATATAGGCCCGTCCGACCAGGCAGCCGCTGGCGCCGCGGGCGAGGGCCCGCATCACGTCCTGGCCCGAGCGCACGCCGCCATCGAACAGCACCTCGGTTTCTGAGCCGACAGCCTCGACGATCCGCGGCAGCTTGGAGATCGTCGACGGCGCGCCGTCCAACTGGCGGCCGCCATGGTTGGACACCACGATGGCGCTTGCGCCGGCCTTGCTGGCGGTGCGTGCGTCCTCGGCGTCGAGGATGCCCTTGATGATGAGCTTGCCCGGCCAGATGCTCCGGATCCATTCGACGTCGCTCCAGTTGAGCGTCGCGTCGAACTGGTGCGACACCCAGTCGGCCAGTTCCTTGACGCCCCGCTCGCCTTTCACATGGCCGGCGAGATTGCCGAAGGTCCAGCGCCTGGCGCTGAGCATGCGCCAGGCCCAGCCCGGCCTCGCCGCCATGTCGAGGATGTTGCGCAGCTTCAGCGACGGCGGCACCGCAAGCCCGTTCCTGATGTCGGCGTGGCGTTGGCCCAGCACCTGCAGGTCGACGGTGAGCACCAGCGCGCCGCAGCGGGCGGCGATGGCGCGCTCGACCAGCGAGCGCACGAAGCCGCGATCCTTCATCACATAGAGCTGGAACCAGAATGGTTTTGCGACCGCCTCGGCGACGTCTTCGATCGAGCAGATCGACATCGTGCCGAGCGTATAAGGCACGCCGGCGGTCTGCGCGGCGCGGCAGGCGAGAATTTCGCCATCGGCCCACTGCATGCCGCCTAAGCCGATCGGCGCCAGCGCGATCGGCAGCGCGGCTTTTTCGCCCAACATCGTCGTCGCGGTGTCGCGTTGCGCGACATCGACCAGCACCCGTTGGCGGAAGGTGAGCCGCTCGAGATCGGCGCGGTTGGCGCGCAGCGTCTGCTCGGAATAGGCGCCGGCCTCGACATAGTCGAAAAAGGCCTTTGGCACGCGCCGGCGGGCAGCCTGTCTGAGGTCCTCGATGCAGGTCATGCCCTTGAGCGGCGCCGGCGCGGGTGACGCCCTGGCCCGGTCGCGAACCACTGCTGCTTCACTCGATTGTTGGAGTTCGGGTACCGCGGTGATCAGCCTGTCCATCGTCGTCTCCCAACGAATATTAGCCATTGCTGATAGTGCAGGCCCATTGAATGCGCCGTCGCCGGCGATGTAAACTCACTAGCGAGTATACATTGGAGCGCTCCCCGCCCCGTGCCCCGATCGTCCGACCAGACCAGACCAGCGATACTGCAGGCGGCCTACAAGCTGTTTCGCCGCCGCGGGTTCTTCCGCGTCGGCATGGACGAGATCGCGGTCGCCGCCGGCGTCACCAAGAAGACGCTCTACTACCATTTCGACAGCAAGGACGCGCTGCTGACGGCGGTGCTCGCCTCGCAGCACGAGCGCGCCTTCGCCGAGTTCCAGACCTACGGCATCGACCTGTCGGGCGGCGCCGAGCAGCTGATCGACAAGCTGTTCAAGGGACTGGCCACATGGTCGGCCAAGCCGCGCTGGGCGGGATCGGGCTTCACTCGCCTCGCGATCGAGCTCGCCGACCTTAACGGCCATCCCGCGCGCTCTATGGCGCGCGAGCACAAGGCGCTGATGGAACGGCAGCTGGCGAGCCTGCTTGCCGAGGCGAAGGTGCCGTCGCCCGGCGAGCGGGCGCGAGAGCTGTTCCTGCTGGTCGAGGGCGCCATGGTGATGATCCTCGTACACGGCGACCGCGACTACTGCACGGCGGCAGCGGAGGCCGCGAAGCGGCTGGTGATGGGACAGCCGGCAGGTTCCTTGGCGACTGGCGAAATCGATGGAGCGAGTAATCTCCCCCCTTGAGGGGGAGATGGTCGGCAGACCAGAGGGGGTGCCTCGCGCCGGCTCCTCAGAGCAACGCCCACCACCTCAGCCGGCGATAATCTTCCCCGGATTCATCACATTAGCCGGATCGATCATCTCCTTGATCGCCCTGGCCAGCGCCTGCTTGACCGGGTCGACGTGGCGCTCATAGGCGTCGCGCTTGTCGAGGCCGACGCCGTGCTCGGCCGAGAACGAGCCGCCGCTTGCCTGCAAGCCTTCATAGAGCACGTCCTCGATCGCCTCGTGCAGCGCGTGCGGGACCGGCCCGTCTGTGTTGATCGAGATGTGCAGATTGCCGTCGGCGAGATGGCCGAACACATAGGGCGCGTAAGTCGCGTCGATTGCCTTCAACCCGGCCTCGATGCGCGCCACATAGGTATCGAGCCCGCCCGCCGGCACCGACACGTCGAAGGAAGGCGGCAGATGGTGCATGCGCTCGATCATCTCGGTCTCCTCGCGCAGCCGCCAGATCGCCTCCGCCTGCGCGACCGAACTGGCGACCAGCCCGTCGACGATGCCGGCTTCCTCCCAGATCGCCGCCAGCCCATCCTCCAGCGCTTCTCGCGCGGCCTCGACGCTGTCGGCGCCGAGCTCGAGCACCAGCAGGCAGGGGGCATCGAGCGGCAACTGGCCGGGCGTGAAGCCGAGCATGCGGTTCATGGCGGCGGCGAAACGCTGCCACAGGATCTCGGCGGCGTTGAGCCGCGTCTGGGTACGCTCCAGGAAATGCCGCACGATGCGCTGCGCGCTGGCCGCGTCCGGCACGCCGACCAGCGCCGTGGCGCTGGCGCCCGCCACCGGATCGAGCCGCAAGGCTACGCGGGTGACGATGCCGAGCGTGCCCTCGGCGCCGATGAACAGGTGCTTAAGATCGTAACCGGCGCTGGTCTTCAGCACCCGCGTCAGGTCGGAAAATATGCTGCCGTCGGGCAGCACCGCTTCGAGGCCGAGCACGCGATGGCGCATCGTGCCGTTGCGAAAGGCCATGATGCCGCCGGCATTGGTGGAAACCATGCCGCCGATGGTGCAGGAGCCGCGCGCCGCAAGGTCGATGCCGGGGTCGAGCGCATGCGCGGCCGCCGCCTCCTGCAGCACCGAGAGCGGCGTGCCGGCTCCGACGATGGCGACACGCCCGAACGGGTCGATCTCTTCCACCCTGTTCAGGCCGCCGAGGTCGCAGATGATCTGGCCTTCCACAGTCGCAGCGGCCCCCGTCAGGCCGGTGCGCCCGCCCTGGGCAACGAGGCTGAGACCGCGCGCCGCGCAGAATTTGACCAGCGCCGCGACGCCTGCGGTGTCGGCCGGCCGCACCAGCGCGGTGGCGCCGAAATTGCGGGCATCGAAGCCAGGATCGCGGGAGGCGAGCTCGGTGGAGTCCCAGACGGTGGCGTTGGGGCAGGCGGCGCGGAGGGAAGGCAGGAGGGAGGACATGCAGGCTCCAGGGTTTGGGCGCTCTGACGGCAAACGACCTCACATTCACAACCGCGCTGGGCTGTGATGCGCTGGCCGCTCACGCTTGACCGGTGGCTTAGCCAAGTAGAATGCCGACGACAATCATCATCTGAGGCCGAGGCTAGCCCAAATGGCCTTTGAGATGGCGTGTCACAGGCGCTTCGACATAGCTGAAGATGAATACGGCGACGATGGTGACAAGCAGGGGGGTGGCCACCAGCACGAGGACATGAACGATGCGCGAGGTCGGGTCGAGCGACACGATCTTCTCGGACGCACCATTGACGAACTGGTGGCATAGATAGATGGCAAAGGTGCATCTGGCGACGAAATTGACCGACGCCGACCGCACGACATGGCCCGACCGCTCCAGGATCACCGTACCGAAGAGCAGCAGCGCTGCCGGCAGGCCAAGCCCGACGAGCCGGGGCAGGTCCGCCCAGAACATCGGCCTCAGCACCACCGCCGCCATGCCGATGCCGAGCGCCAGCAGCGCCCATCCGACGGCGCGATCCTGCGCCGGCCAGTGCTGCTCGCCTCCAAGCGCCTTGTAGATCAGGACGCCGAAGGCGAAGTCGATCAGGATCGGATCGGTGTAGGCCGCCAGCGCCGGGTTCTGCGGCTGGAACATCCTGCCGAGCAGCACGAGCAGGACGACGAAGGCCGAGGCCAGGTAGGCGGCATTGCGACGGCTCACCGCCAGGCAGGCGGCCATGATCAGGCTGAACTGGACGATGATCACCAGCGTCCACGTCGGATGCAGGATCGGATAAGGTCCATACGGGATAAACAGCATCGACATCACCAGCTCGCGCACGGTCGGCGTGCCGTAGCCCGTCACCCAGTCCTTGGCGAAGAAGGCCAGCAGCGTAAACAGCCAGTAGAGCGGCAGGATGCGAATGGCCCGGTCGCGCAGATAGGCCGGCGCCGTCCTGCCCGGACGGCTGAGCACATGTGCCGAAAGGAACCCCGACACGACAAGGAACAGGTCGGTTCCGAAGCGCAGCATATCGACGATCGTCGACCCGGCGCCGATGGCGATGAAGACAGGCTCGAGATGGACGTAGACGATGCCATAGGCGGCTATGAGCCTGAGGATCTGGATATTGTTCCAGAACAGCTTTTCCCGCGACGCCGAAATCTGCCTGGTGGTGAGTTCGTATTCCTCGCCGATCCGTGACGAGACCCCCGCCACTCGATTGCTCGCCGTCCCCGGCAGCGGCGAGCCGGGCAGCCGGCCCCGGTCACATGGAGGGCCGGATAGGCCCGCAGAAGAAGCATGAAGAGCATGCTTGCGGCCAGCGCCGCCAGCCCCAGGGTGACGAATGCGAACACAGCCCTCATCGGGTCAGTCCAGGTCACGTGCTTTATGCAGCGGCACGTGTTGCTCCGCCGGGTTGCCACACCGTGGCCGGACTCTAGGCGTGTCGCGCCGGGAAAAGAACAGGCGCATAGGTATATACCCATATGCGCCGCGCTACCGCTTTCGGATGCTGGATCATCCGGGCATCAACCGATGATTGCGTAGATTCCTGGGATCGTTCGGCCGCGCCGGGCGTTTGAGCAAAAGCTGAAATGGAGGAACCGACAATGGGTGACGATCGGCTGGAGAAGATCAGGCAGCGTGCCTATGAAATCTGGGAACGCGAGGGCCGTTTGTTCGGCAATCACGACCGGCACTGGAGCCAGGCCGAGGCGGAAATCGACCGCGAGGCGGCCTTGCCGCTGACGGCCGATGACGCCCTGCCGGAAACCCGCAAGATCGCCAGCACCGACATACTGACGGTCGAGGAACTGGCCATGCGCACCGGCATAACCGGCGACGAGGCGCAAGAGCTGATCGACAGGCTGGGCAGCGACCGCGCCGCGATCGAGGCCGCCGCCCGCAGCCTCAAGGCGAGACGGCGGCTCTAAAGCAATTCCAGGAAAGATGCGTGGCGGTTTTTCGTCCGGAGTAGCGCTTGGCGAAAGCAATTCCAGGAAAATGCGGGGCGGTTTTCCGTCTTGCAACTCAGGAAAAATGAGCGACAGCCTTCCGCCCGCAACTACGCACGAACAAATAGCTCCGGGTTGCTGAGGAAACCGGGAACAGGGTGGCGTCGCTGTGCGTTGATCTCTGCAAGGAGATCAAAAATGTCTATGCCGAAAACGTCTGTGCACAAGGAAGACTATCGGACAAATCGGGCCGACTACCTGATCGCCAAGGCGCCGATCCCCAAAGCGGAGCCGAAACCGAAGAAGAGGTCGTCCCGGCTTGGTGAGCAGCGCTCGGCCCGGCTCTCGGAGAGCCCTTTGGAGACGGTGGCGAGACCGCAACCGCGCCGCTAGCCGCCTTTCGCCGGTGGCCGGCGGGGCCGCCTTGGCCCGTGCTGACCACGTCCTCTGTTCTGTCGGAACTCTTGGCGCCTTCGCAGGTTCATCCTTCATAACCCCGAAGGAGACCACGCCATGGATCACACCAACCACGTAAGGCTCACCAATGCCGAGCTGACCCCGGCCATCCTCGAAGGCGCGACCATCTACGGCCCTGACGACGAGAAGATCGGCTCCGTCGACCACATGCATGGCAGCCAGGTCGTCATCGACGTCGGCGGCTTCCTTGGCATCGGCGCCAAACCCGTCGCGGTTCCCGCCATGCAGCTCGATTTCATGCGCGACGAAGACGGCGACGTCCACGCCGTCACCTTCTGGACGAAGGATCAGCTCGAGGACATGCCCGAGCACCAGGACTGAAAGAGGGGCCCGGCACGGCCGGCCTTCCTCTTCGGGAGGTACACGATGATCCGAAAACTCAAATCCGGAAAATACCGGCTCTATTCGCGCAAGAAGGACGAAAAGACCGGCCGCCGCCGTAACCTCGGCACCTTCGACAGCCGCGAGGCGGCTGAGAAGCACGAGCGCGAGGTGCTGTATTTCAAGCGGCATTGAGCGGGTAAGACCAGGAATTGGCAGGCATGCCGTCAACCTCGATTCGCAAGACCGATTACGATCCGGAACGCCGCATCCTCTCGGTATGGTTCGTGGCAAGCGGCAAGCACTATGAGTTTCAGGGTGTTCCGCCGGAGACGTTCGCGGCATTCCGGGCCGCCTTCGCCAAAGGCCGGTATTTCAACGACCACATCCGCAATCGCTTCAGCCACCGTCTCGTGCCCGCCGGCAACGCCGATCCCGAATGACCGCGGCTCCGGCTTCAGTCCGGTTTGTCGTTACGCGCCACCGGGGGACGGGGCGGTTCGTATCCCGTCACCAGCTTCACCTGGTCCAGATCGACCGTCACGACCGGCCGCAGGTTCACCGTCACCTTGCCGGCCTGCTCATCGATGCGCGTGACTTCCCCTATCAGCTCGATGTTCTGGCCGTTCCTGGCCGTGCGGTCGGCTATCGAATGCGGATGCCCATAGGTCGGAATGCTGACACTTACCCGCTCCTCGTCGATCCGCCGCAGAACGGTGGCATGGATGGCAACCTCATCGCCGACACCAACGCCTCTCGCGGGCCCGCGCCTGGTCATCGGTCAACGTCCAGCCGCTCATGTTCGGTCCGCTGATGCCAGATCACCTGGCGCAGGTCAGGCATGTCGACCGGCTGGCCGCATCTGGGGCAGAGATAGAAATGACAGGCCGGATATCCGCCGGGCGGGTTTCCGCGCCGGGTGCTGGCGATGGGCGGCCCGAGATCGGAAAGTTTCGTCATCCGCGCAGCTTCCTGGCCTCCCGCGCCAGCCTTTTCCGGTCATTGCCGTGCTCGCGTATCAGCGCGCGGACCTCGTCAGGCGTGATGCGGTTCTGCTTGGCGAAATATCTGACCTCGTACTCCTCGTCGGCTGAGACGAGACTCTGGTCGCGGAAGCCGCGGTTGCTTTTGTCGTCGGCCATTGGTTTCTCCCGAGATATCGTTGCTGCGCTCTGGCTAACATAAGCCGGCACGCGGACCCGGGTTCCATGCGTAGGCCGGCAGTGGCCGGCCAGGCACCCCTTGAGCGGCGGAGCCAGCCGCGATTTCCCGCAGCGGAACTGGCGACGGCGCGCGACGCACTCAGCAAGCCATCGGCGACAACATAATTGGGCATCGCCTTGCGGGCCGGGCTTCAGCCCTGTTTGTCGTAGCCGGCGGTAACCTCGCCCTTGTGTGCGGCAAAGGCTTCAAGCATCTCGGTCTTCTCGGCCTTCGGAACCTTGAAGTGATCGAGCGTCCGCCCGAGTTCGGCCGCGACCTCATCGAACTCCGCCGGCGAGATCCGCAGGTCGCGATGGGCTTCCTCGAGGCCGAGCGGCGTCGTGCCGGGCTTGGTGGCCACGAACTTGAGCGGGCCGCCGGAAACGTCGCAGACCCACAGCGTGCGCATGAATTTGAGGCCGGGCAGCCGTTCGAGGTTCTTGGTGTGCCATTTCCGCAGCTGCGCATTCTTGGATTTCTGGCCGACGATCGGGTTCTTCACGATGGCGTCGCTGAAGTGATCCACCACCGCCGCGATGGCGAACACGCCGCCCAGCCGCTCGTACAGGCTTTTCTCAGGCTTGGCCTGCTCCTGCGCGAGCGCGTTGTTGGTGGCCACTACAGTCGTCGATGCGGCGGCGACCGCCAGCGCGACGACGCTTCGTCTTGTGAGAGAGGTCGAAACAGCCGTTTTCATCTCTGGTTTCCTTCGCGTTGAGCCAGAGCAAGCCGCGGCCTGGTCTGGCGGCGTCAATGATTTGATTTTCGGATATGTCCACTTTGCCTTACCCGGCATGGTCCGCGGCATTAACGAGCGCCGCGCCCGACTTGTTCCTTTTGAGCCGGCTGGGCGAAGGACCTGCAGCGCGAAGGCGAGGGGCATGTTTGCAAGCGGCATTTGACCATGCCGACGCGGTTGGGGCTCGAAACGGTCCCGGCCTACCAACCGCACCGCTGGCTTCGCAGCTCCGATTGCGCGGCGATCGCCGGCATCGCGACATTGTATCCGGCAGTCTCACCCGGTCGGCGTGATGGCATCAGGCCGCCCTGGGTTCATGCGTCCAGTCGGCCCGGCGACGGATCACGGGAAGTCTGCCTTTCTCGTTCACCCCAAGCTATCCCAAGGCTTTATGGGTGCCGGTGGGCGCGGGGTTGGAAAAACGATGACGCAACGTGCGCTGATCACATGCGTTCTATTGGGAGGACCGTGCCCGATCTGACGGGCCGGCCTCATGCGCTGAAAGATCGGAGGCATCGGGATGTCCAAGTTCAAAGAAGCTCTTGAGCGCGGAAAGGAAGCCCGTAATCAGAAGGGGAGAGGCGCCGAAAATGCGAGGGCTGCGGAGCGAAATGTGCCTGTGGCGGACTTTGAAGCGCAAGCGAGGGCCTGGCTGGATGACGTCGTGGTTGCATCGTTGCAAGCGGCCAATGCCGAGGTCGCTGGCGAGGTGGCTTTCGACATAGACACCGCATCCGATCGCTTGGTCAAAGCATCGACACCGTCGATGCGGTTCGAGATCTACAGGAAGCGGCAATCGGAAAATGCGGTCAGAAGGATGTTCACAGTCAGTGTCGAGGTGAGCGGAGCGGTGTCCGTGTCGGCCCCCGGGATGGTAGCGAAAGACGTCGGAAACATAGGCGACAAGTCTGACGCAAAGTTCCGCAACCTGGTCGCGGAATTGATCGAGGAGGCGGCAAAGGGCACCTAGCCAGCCCTTCGCGCCTGCCCTAGATACCCGCGCCATGCCCCAACGCTACGGCATAGAAGAGACACCTGAAGGCACGTGGGACATCGTCGACGTCTTCACCGGTTTGCCGGTCGTCGAGGACGGCGTCCCCCTGATCGACATGCCCATCGAAGAGGCCGACGATCTGGTGGGCCTCCTCAACCGACGCGACAGGGAGCAGCGGGGCATGAACGGCATCTGATCCCGCCGCGAAAAGCGGCAGCCTGCCTGATACCGGATTGAGACAGCGCTGAAACACGTCGCCGACAGCGGCGGCATCCCTGCGAAACGCCCCGGAGGGAAAGTCATCGCTTACCAATCCCAGGAGTACGCCGATGACACCCGACCAGATACGCCGTTGCAGCCTGCTCCGGAATCAACTGGGAGGTAACAACATGCATAGCCTTCAACGCAGAGAACTTCTCGTTCAAGGAAGTGCGGCTCTTGTCGCAATCGCTGCTCTCCATGCCTCGCGTCGGGCTTACGCTTTTCCAGCACAGGCGGGCGAGGAAACCATTCCGTGGCTGGATCAGCCGACCGAAAATCCCGATCCGGTAGGTATCCAAAGCCAGCTTGTCTGGGAGGATCTGGATAGCTGGATAACGCCAAACGACAAGTTCTTCAGCATCTCGCATTTCAATCGACCAACGATCGATGAAAAGACGTGGTCAATGGAGATCGGAGGGCTGGTCAAGAAGCCGTTAAAGTTGACGCTCGCCGACATCAGGGCGCGACCGCGCCAGGAGGTCGTGTTCACAGTGGAATGCTCAGGCAACCACGGGTTTCCTTTTTTCACCGGCGGCATCGGCAATGCACGCTGGGCAGGGACGCCGCTCGCGCCGATCCTCGAGGAGGCCGGCGTTCTGGAGAAGGGCATCGAGGTCGTCTTCTTCGGGACTGACGAAAGCGAGATCCCGATACGCGACGTCAAGATGAAGCAGAACTTCGCGCGCAGCATGTCGCTCGCCGACGCCATGAATCCCAACAATCTGCTCTGCTATGAAATGAATGGCGTCGCGCTGCCGGCGGCCAACGGTTTCCCGCTACGGCTCATTGCTCCGGGCTGGTATGGGATCGCCAACGTCAAGTGGCTGAAGCGCATCGAGGTTCGCGACACCAGGTTCATGAGCCTTCTGATGGCCCGCGACTATGTCACCATCCGGGAGGAAGACCACAATGGCGAGACCGTGTGGACCGAGAACTCGGTGGGCCGAGCGCTGCTGAAGTCGGCGCCCGCGAAGGTCACCCGGAAAGGCTCGGACTACTCGATCATCGGGGCCGCCTGGGGGGCACCCATCGACCGGGTCGAAGTGCAGATCGATCAAGAGCCTTGGGCGCCAGCGACTATCGACCACAGCGAGGAGGCCGAACACGCCTGGGAAATCTGGTCCCTGACATGGGCTGGGTTTCGTCGTGCACGGGCTGGACCGCGCCGAGACCATCCTGCCCACCGTGCGCGATCTCGACGCCTGTTCGCCATCGACGGCGATCTCCGGGCGCTGTTTCCGGAGCGCGACATGACCAAGCAGGGCGCCAAGGTGATGGCGGCGCCGGCCGAGTTCCTCGAACTGCAGACCGCTTTCCTGCAAAAGCAGATCGAAAAGTCCGCCGAGCAGGCCAAGGCGCTCCAGGCATTGATGCTGAAGGCTACCGAGGACGTATCCAAGCCGATCAAGGATGCCTTTGAGAAGGCCCTGAAGGAACGCAAGGCGGCCTGATTGCTCGAGGCAACCCGAGCCGGCGCCTCGCGCCGGCTCGGCGCCTGGTAGCCGCCGGCCATTCGTAGTGGCCTAATTCGTCCAGATCGAGCATGCAACCTTTTGGCCGGTGGCGGGGTCGCGGACGGTTTTCGCGGCGATGCGGTGTAGGCCAACACGGTTGGATTTGACTTCCTTGCTGGCGAGGTAGGTCGGATCGCCGACTTCCCAATGATAGCGTGTGTTTGTCGGAGCGCGCTGCCAGGTGAACTTCGAGACGTAAGCCACCTGACCCGGAACGGTGTGGTCGAAGCGGCAGTCGATGGTAGCCGGCATCAGCCCCTTCGCTGCCATCGTATTGATGACCGCGTCGGCATTGGCCGCGGTCAACCATGCATCTATGCCGCTGGTCTGGAATGTATCTCTGCCGCTCGTCCGGTACGTCATGCATCCTGCAAGGGATGCCAGCAACAGCGCGCCAATTGTTGCGCTCGCTCTGCCTGCCCACTTGCTGCCTTCGCGCCTGCTGCCTGCCTGATTGATGCGCATGCCCCGTCTCCTTCCGAAAAGGTGGAAATCAGCCGGGCCAGACTGTGCCCGGTGCGGCATACCTGCGTATATTAGGAACTTCACATGCTGCAGCCGTTCATCGGGCCGCGTCAAAGATGCTGAAAGCTGCCAGGACGTGTCCAAGCCGAGCCTGGCCGCGCGCCCTCGCGCGGCGCCCAGCATATGGGCCGAATTTTGCGTCCGTCGATCTTATGATTTTGAGCAGGCGCCGCCGCGCGGACGCCCGTGTGGCCGCCCCGCCACAAAAGGTTAGCCAAGCCGGCTCTTAACGGTCCTTACCCCCAAAATTAACCATTCGTTAACCATTCGGCCCCTAGCGTTTACCTATCAGTAAGGAATCGCTTCCCGTGACCTTCGCAGCCCCCGTCGAGACCAAATCCATCCGTTTTCGCGCCCGTTCTTTCGTCGCTTTCACGCTCACCCCCGAAGCGCCCCTGGATGTCTGGCTGGAGAGCCTGGACCGCTGGATCGGCAACTCGCCGGGCTATTTTGCCGGGCGGCCGGTGGTGCTCGATCTCAACACCTTGAAGCCCGATGTTGCGGCGATCGATTCGCTGGTCGGCGTGCTCGGCCAGCGCGGCATTCGCGTCTATGCCATCGAGATGGATGGCGGCGCCGAGCTTGGCTCGCACCTGCCGCCGAAGCTGATCGGCGCCAAGGAGGCGACCAGCGACGGGTTGCTCTTGCATCCCGGCCGCAAGAAGGCGGAAGAGGGCAAGGCTGACGAGCAAAAGCCCGAGGAAGGCAAGGCGCCGGCGAAGCCCGCGCTGCCCGGCGGCGACACGTTGATGGTGCGCACGCCGATCCGCTCCGGCCAGTCGATCTTCCATGCGCATGGCGATGTCATCGTTCTCGGCTCGGTCGCGTCCGGCTCCGAGATCGTCGCCGCCGGCTCCATCCATGTCTACGGCACGCTGCGCGGCCGCGCTTCCGCCGGCGCGCTCGGCAACATTGCCGCGCGCGTCTTCTGCCGCAGGAACGAGGCCGAGCTGATCTCGGTCGACGGCTGGTACACCACCGCCGAGGAGATGGAAAAGGTTTCGCGCGGCAAGGCGGTGCAGGCCTTCCTCGAGAACGACGTGCTGTGTGTGGTGCCGCTCGGCTGACCCCGGCCGATCTGGGGCGGCGCAATCGTAAGCCTGGGACCGGTTTCGCGTGCGATGGTCCTGCAACACCGTGCCTGGCACGGCCGAAACAACAATCGCCAAACGGAGGCATTTCATGGGCAAGGTAGTGGTGGTCACCTCAGGCAAGGGAGGCGTCGGCAAGACGACGTCGACAGCGGCGCTGGGTGCCGCGGTCGCCAAGACCGGCAAGAAGGTGGCGCTGGTCGATTTCGACGTGGGCCTGAGAAACCTCGACCTGATCATGGGCGCCGAGCGGCGCGTCGTGTTCGACCTCGTCAACGTCATCCAGGGCACGGCGAAGCTCTCGCAGGCGCTGATCCGCGACAAGCGGGTCGAGACGCTGTTCCTGCTGCCGGCCTCGCAGACGCGCGACAAGGATGCGCTGACCGAGGAAGGCGTCGGCGAGGTGATCGAGCGGCTGCGCTCGGTATTCGACTATGTCTTCTGCGACAGCCCGGCCGGCATCGAGCGCGGCGCCCAGCTCGCCATGCGCTTTGCCGACGAGGCGGTCATCGTCACCAACCCGGAGGTCAGCTCGGTGCGCGATTCCGACCGCATCATCGGCCTGCTCGACGCCCGCACCATGAAGGCCGAGCAGGGCGAGGCGATCGCCAAGCACGTGCTGGTGACGCGCTATGACGCGGCGCGCGCTGCGCGCGGTGAAATGCTCTCGATCAACGACGTGCTGGAGATCCTGTCGACGCCGCTGCTTGGCATCATCCCCGAAAGCCAGGATGTGCTGAGGGCCTCGAACCTCGGCTCGCCGGTGACGTTGGCCGATCCGGCCAACGTCGCCGCCAAGGCCTATATCGACGCCGCAAGGCGACTGGAAGGCGAGGACCTGCCGGTGGTCGTGCCCTTCGAGCGCAAGGGCCTGCTCAACCGTCTGCTCGGAAGGAGGGCGGCATGAACATTCTCGACCTCTTCAAGCGGCGCACCAGCGCGCCGGTGGCGCGCGAGCGGCTGCAGCTGCTGCTCGCCTACGAGCGCCAGAGCCGCGGCCAGCCCGATCTGGTCTCCATTCTGCGCGAGGAGATCATGGCGGTGATCGCCAAGCATGTGCAGATCGATCAGGATTACCTCCAGGTCTCGATGGAGCGCGGCAAGACCATGTCGACGCTGGAAATCGATATCCAGATCCCCAACAAGAGCGCCACGCCGCTGGCGCTGGCGGGGTAGCAGGTGCTTTACCTCTCCCCCGCCAGAGGCGGGGGAGAGGTGGCCGCGCAGCGGCCGGAGAGGGGGCCTGCGACGCCGGCGGGTTCCCTCTGATCGATTTCAAGGCCGGCGCATCTCCCCTCTCCGTCTCGGCTTCGCCGAGCCACCTCTCCCCCGCCTTCGTGGGGGCGAGGAACCGGAGCCTCCCCGGCGGTTCCTGCGATCCTTCGCACCCCCCTCTGGTCGGCCGGCCCCTGCGCCCTAGATCGAAGCTTTTCGAGAAACTCACTCCTCAAACGATGAATTGGCTACAGGCAGGCAAGACAGCCGGATTCCCCCTCGAGGGCGATGTCCGGCAGGCCACGGGCGGGCGCTGTCGCGCCGTTCTTGCCGTGCGCGCTAGTCCTATCGGGGGACTTCCCTAGCGGAAGCGAGGGATGTAGAAGCCCATATTAGCTAATCGTTAATTATCCGAAGTGCGTTTGAGTTGGAGGTGTTCGGTCATGAACTTCAAGAAACTTATCAAGCGTGCCGATGAGGTGGACAGAGCTTTCGAGGAGCTCCAGACGGATTTGGCGGAAGCATTCGATGCGTGCCTCGACGAAGAATCATCGGAGGAGGTCAGCGTCGCGGGGCCGGATTCCGTGCCGGAAGAGGACGCTCCACGGCCGGAGGCCGAAGTGCAAGCGGGCGAGAATCCACAGCGCCTGACCCCGCACACGCAGACCAGGCTTGCCGCGCTTGGCGCCCTTGATGGGCTGTTCCGCGATGCGCAGGGGCACCTGGAGGAAATCAGCGGCAAGCTCTCGGAGATCGCCACCTCGCAGCATTTGACGCGCGAGTTCCTCGGCATCCTGCATGGCGACATCCTGCGCGCCAACGAGATGGAACTTACCAATGCCGGGCTTTCCGGCGAGCAGCGGGCGCTGTCGGAGCAACTGGTCGAGGCGGCGCGCAAGCAGCGCGAGCGCGACGGCGCGTTCGAGGCGCTGCAGCAGCGCGAGGCGAGCCTGGTGCAGGAGCGCGAGGCGCTGCGCGCCGCGCTCGCCGCGGCGAGGCTCGAGCTCGTCGAGGCGGCCAATGCCGGCGCCAGGCGCGAGGCCGAGTTCGGCGACATCGCCAAGCAGCTTTCGGCGAAAGCCGTCGAGGCCAACCGAAGCGCCAGCGAGAGCAAGATGCTGCGCGAAAAGCAGGTCAGCCTGGCGGTCGACCTCGACCAGTCGCAGAAGCGCGAAGCCGAGGCGCGCCACAAGATGGACGAGGTCGCGGCCATGCACGCCACCGACATGGCGCGGATCACCGATCTGGCCGCCGCGCTCGGCAGGAGCGAGAAGGAGGAGGCGCGGCTGCAGAAGGCGCTGGAGAGCGCCCAGGCGAGGCTCCAGGAATCGGCAGAGGCGACCAGCCTCACCGAGGCCGATCGCGAGGCCGAGCTTGCGCGTGGCCAGGCCGAGATGCGCGGCCTGCGTTCCGAGATCCAGGACCTGCAGGCGCGGCTGGAGCGTGCCGCGAACGAGAACGGCGAGGCGGCAAGCGAGATCGCCAGGCTCAAGGCGCAGGCCAGCGACGCGCTCGCCGAAAAGCAGATCGCCGACGAGAAGCTGGCCGTGCTGAGGAGCGAGAGCGAAAGCGACAAGATGAACCTCTCGGCCGTCAACGCCAATCTCTCGCAGCTGTCGCTGCAGCAGGCCTCCGAGCAGATCGAGCTCGATATCCAGAAGCAGGAATGCGAGGACCTGCGCGCCGAGGTCGCGACGCTCAATGCCCGCATCAAGGAGCTCTTACCCTTTGAGCGCCTGCACCGGGTGACCACCGCCAGGACACGCGAGGACAATGTCGTCGAGATCGCCGGCGTGGTCGCCGACCCCGCGCACCCCACCCACCGCCGCCGCGCGCGCCGCCGGCTGCACGCGTCTTAGGATTGGCGAAAACCGCAGAGCTGCCGATCTCCCCGCGGGGGAGAGATTGGCAGTTTCAGCGTCGCCCCTCACTCCGGCTGGTAAAGCTCGTCCATGCTGAGCGCGGCCAGCGTGGCGAACGGCGCCTGCTTCTTCACCCTGCCATGGTCGAGGATCACCACGTCGTCGCAGAACGAGATCGTTGAGTGATGGTGGCTGATGACCAGCGTCGTGCGCCGTCCGGCGCGCGATTTCAGCGTTTCGACGATCGCCGCTTCCGACAGCCCGTCGACCGCGTTGGTGGCCTCGTCGAGGATTAGTATGTCGGGGTCGCGCACCAGCGCGCGCGCCAGCGCGATGCGCTGCCGCTGCCCGGCCGACAGGTTGACGCCGCGATAGCCGGCGACGGTGGCGTAGCCCTGCGGCAGGCGCTCGATGAACTCATGCGCCTCGGCGAGCCGCGCGGCGCGCTCGGCGTCTTCGACTGACGCGGTGTCATGGCCATAGGTGATGTTGTCGAGGATCGTGCCGTCGACCAGCTCCAGCTCCTGGCTGGCCAGAGCGATGTGGCGCCGCCAGTCGGACGGATCGATCTCGCCAAGCGGCGTGCCGTCGATGAGGATTTCGCCGCCGTCCGGCTCGACGAAGCGGCACAGAAGATTGACGATCGTCGTCTTGCCGGCGCCGGAGCGGCCGATCAGCGCCGTCGAACGGCCCGCCCGGATGTCGAAGGTAGCGGCATGCAGCACCGCCGCGCGCTGCTCCTCGCTGGCATAGGTGAAACTGACGCCCTCGAAAGCGATGCGTTCCTTAAGCCCCGGAAACGGCAGGCTGCCCTGCGGCGGCGCCGGCTTGCCGGTGGGGTCGAGCAGCCAGGTCACCTCTTCCAGCGATCCGGAGAGCCCCTGCAGCTGGCTCCAAGACATCTGCAGCGCCCGCATATGCGGCTGCAGCCGGTAGAGCAGGATGAGGAAGGCGGCGGTCAGCGGGAAGCTGACATCGGCCAGCCACGCGCCGATCACCGTCGCCAGGAACAGCATGGCATGCAGAACCTCGGTCAGCGGCGGCAGCGCGCCCTGGCGGGTCGAAAGCACGAAGGCGGCATGGCGCACCCCGTCGGAGGCCCTGTCGAACGCCGCCTTCTCGCGCGCCTCCTGGCCGAAGATGCGGATGAGGCGCCCGGCATGCACCAGATGCAGCATCCGCGAGGCGAGCGCGCTGTTGCGCGAGGCAACGCTGCGGCTCGGCGCCTTGAGATGGGCTGACAGCATCGCATGCGCCACCTGGACAAGGGCCAGCCCCAGCGTCACCAGCAGCGTCATCTTCCAGGACAGAAGCAACAGGAAGGCGAGCAGGATGATCGCCGCCGAGGCGCTGACGATCGAGCCGAGCAGCGCCTGGATGGCGTCGGAGGCGCGCCAGGATTCATTGGAGATGATGTTGAGCAGTCGGCCCGGGCTCTCGCGCAGGAAGAAGGGATAGCCGACCCTCAAGAGCTGTTCCGACAGCGCGCTGCGGATGGAAAAACTCGCCTTGCCGTAGATGTGGGCGGTCAGCACCGTATTGGCGAAGCCGAGCAGGTTCTTGAGCAGGATCGAGCCGAGGATCGCCGCCGAGATGGCGATCAGCCGCTCGCGCTCGCCGAGCCCGGCGCCGACCTTCTGCAGCAGGGCGGAGAGACCGCCCATGCCGGAAGCGTCGCCATGACCCATGATGATGCCGAGCAGCGGGATGATCAGGCCGATGCCGAGGCCCTCCAGCGCGGCGCCGGCAAGCCCGAGCAGCACCACGATCGGCAGCAGGCGCCGCAGCCCGCCGCCGAGCGCGCGCCGCAGGATCGAGAGCGCCGGTGGCAGCGGCCGGATCATCGCGCCCTGGCCTCGGCTTCGCCGGGCTCGGCGCGCCGCAGCGGTTCGGGGGCCGGCCGCCTGGTGATGACAAGCAGCGCGAATTTCGCCGCGCCCGCCAGGTTCATGGCGACGACGGGCCAGTGCGACAGCCTGAGCTCGGGATCGAACCTTGGGCCGCCGACAAGCTCGCGCAGTGCCGCGCGCACCGCCCAGTAGAAATGCCTGAGCAGCCAGGGCGCGCGGCGGATATGCTTCAGGCAGAGCGCGCCATTGCCGAAATGATAGTCGCGGTGCAGCCGGTCGATCGCCTTGCGGTCGCGCCGGCCGTGATGGTGGAAGATCGTCATGTCAGGCACATATTCGACCGGCATGCCGAGCAGCATTGCCCGCACCAGATAGTCGGTGTCCTCGGCCGAGCGCAGCGCGCCGCCGGTGCCGAAGCGCTCGTCGAAGGGCCCGATGCGGGCGGCGACGTCGCGGTGCATGGTCATGTTGCAGCCGAGCACGAAGCCGCCCGGATGGACGGCCGGCGTCAGCCGCTGGCGCTGCTCGCAGCGCTTGATGGTGAAGGGCAGGTCGCGTGCGTCGCCGAGCTCGACACGGCCGCCGCGGATCAGCCATTTCTCGCCGCTCGCATAATGCCGCTGCAGGTCGCGCAGATAGGTCCGCTCGAGCTTGCAGTCGTCGTCGACGAACACCAGCACGCGGCCGCGCGCCCGCGCCAGTCCGGAATTGCGCGCCGCCGCCAGCCCGGGCCGTGGCTCGGAGAGGGCGGTGATGGGCACCTTCGATTTCTCGGCGATCGAGGCCAGGCGTTCCGGCGTGCCGTCGCGCGAGCCATTGTCGACCACCACCAGCTCGGCCGGAAAGGCAGGATGAGTCCGGCAGGCCGCCTGAATCGAGGCGATACAGGCCTCCAGCACGTCGACGCGGTCGCGCGTGCAGACGACGAAGGAAACCTCCGGCCGATGGCGGGCGGGTGAGGGCGGGGGCAGTCGTTCGTTCATGCCGCGCCCCCCGCAGGGTGGTCATGGTTGCCGATCGTAAAGAGGGCGCCGACGGCGAAGCCGCCGATCTCCCCCCTTGCGGGGGAGATGGCCGGCAGGCCAGAGGGGGGTGGGAAGGAACGCTGGTCTTCGACGTTGGCTTTTTCCAACCGAAGATCAGGCTTGCGCCGCGAAAGCCCATGGCTGACACGCCGGCGGGACAGCACCCCCCTCTGCCCTGCCGGGCAACTCCCCCGCAAGGGGGGAGATTGGCCGTCACACCGGCTTTCGCCAATCGCCAGCGCCGGAGAGATTGGCGGTTTTAGTGACGCGCTCATGCCCCCACCCGATACGGTTTGAGCACTTCGGCTTCCGGCCTGGTCTTGAGATAGTAGGCCAGCCAGTCGGCCTTCTTGCCGGCGGTGATCGAGGCGAGGCTGAGCCAGGGAGCCCAGTGCCCGGGGCTGAGCGCGTATTTCTCGCGGCGGCGGATGGCGTCCCACTTCGCCGTCCGCGTCAAGAGTTCATGCGTCAGCGGCGGCTTATTCTCGTCGCCGACGAGCTGGTAGAGGAAATAGAACAGGTTGAGCGCGCCAGCGGCGAAGCTTGGCCGCGTCTCGTCCGGTAGCGTGGCGATCCGTTGCTCCAGCGCGACGATGAACCGGGCCGCGCCGGCGACCGTGTCGAACGAGACATCCTCGCCGATGTCGCGAAGGTCCCGCGTCGCTTCTGCCAGGCCTTCGCGTTCGAGGTTTTCGGCCACGATCCTGAGATGCGTGCGGCGCATCTCCTTGGCATGCCGGCTGGTCACGCTGCCCGGATGGATGCGGTAGACGAGTAGGTTCTCCGGCATCATCGCCGCCGGATAGCGGGCGGCCAGCCGTCGGAAGAGGTCGAAATCCTCGGCGTGCCGGTAGCCGGGGTCGTAGTACAGGCTGTCTTCGCCGATGACCTCGCGGTTGTAGACCACGGTCGGATGCATGAAGATGGTGAAGAACTGCGACAGGATCGGGATGCGGCCGATCTTGAACACCGGATCGAGCTCGCCGCTCTTGATGCGGCCGTGCTGAAGCATGTCTATGCCGGCGCCGCAGAAGCCGAGCTCCGGCCGGTCGGCGAACAGCGCCACCTGGCGCGACAGGCGCCACGGATAGGCGATGTCGTCGGCGTCCATGCGCGCCACCAACTCGCCCTGGGCGAGCTTCAGCCCCTCGTTGAGGGTGGCGACGAGGCCGCGGTTTTCGCGCGAGATCAGGGTGACACGGCTGTCGGCCTTGCGGTGGCGCTCCAGGATTTCCAGCGAATTGTCGCTCGAGCCGTCGTCGATCGCGATCACTTCGAGGCGCACATAGTCCTGCCGCAGGATGGAGCCGATCGCGGCAGCGAGATAGGGCCCGGCATTGTAGACCGGCAAAAGCACGGAAACGAGCGGCGCGGCGGTCATTGTCTTGCATCCGTTCGCTGCAGCGACGGCACGGGGCCGCCCGCCGGCCGTCCGGACCACGCCGCGCTGCGTCCGCGCGCGACGTAGGGAAAATGCCGCTTGAGGCCATTGAGCGGCTTTTCGAAAACCATCCAGGAGATCGAAGCCGCGACGATGGTGGCGGTGCCGGCGACCAGGAACCGCCCCGGCCCCTGTTCGGAGACGTTGAGCGGAATCCAGGGCTGCGCCTTGACGGCGTAGGCCAGCAGGATCGGGTGGTAGAGATAGACGCCGTAGCTGATGCGGCCAAGCGAGAGCAGTGGCGGCAGTTCGGCGAACCGGCCTATGGCGCCGCCGACGCCGCGCGAGAAGGCGCCGACGATGGCCATCAGCGGCACCAGCGGCAGCACTTGCAGCAGCAGCCAATGCGCCCATTCCAGCATCGGGTTCGCCGGTGCCGGGATGAACCACTGGATAACCAGGAACAGGCCCGCGAATCCCGGCCAGCCGAGCCGCATCCAGCGCGGCACGTCGGCGCCCCTGGCGCGCCGCGCCGCAAGCAGCGCGCCGCAGGCCAGCGCGTCCATCGAGGCCGGCGGCAGCAGGTCGCGCGCCAGTGCCGGCACGGCGGTCACCGGCCAGTAGAAGCGGTAGGCGAGCGACAGCACGATGACGCCGCCGATGATCGCCTCGACGCGGCGGCGCGGCGCCAGCAGCACGATCAGCGGCCAGGCGACGTAGAATTGCTCCTCGATGCTGAGACTCCAGAAATGGCAGAGCAGCCAGGGCGTCCACTCGTTGCGCAGCGCGTACCAGAAATTGGAGAGATAGAGCGCATGCCAGGCGAGCGATCCGCTGGCCTGTTCGAGGTCGGTTAGCCAGACGAGGCCGAGCACGGCGAAATAGGGCGGGAAGATTCTAAGCATGCGGCGGATGTAGAAGGCCCGCAGCGCCGGCCCGGCCTCGAACGCGGCGTCATTGCGCGCTTCGAGCAGCAGCCGCGTGATCAGGAAGCCGGAGAGAACGAAGAACAGCCGGACGCCGAGATGGCCGAGGAAGGACGTCCCGCCGGGCGCCAGGAAATGCGCATAGAGCACCATCGTCACGGCGACGGCGCGCAGCGCATCGAGCTGTATGTCGCGCGCGTTCGCCATCAGCGGCTTCCGCCGATGTCATCCGCTAAGGCTGGATAGAAATCAATGCCGGTCAGCAGAAGGCCCAACTGCTCAGCTCCTCCACGGCACATTCGCAACTGCTAACGAATGTAGCACGGAATGCTGCGCCGCAACACAAAATGTTTACCGCGTTGAAATAAAACTGTGATCTCGGACCCGACAAAAGGCACAGATTCGCCCATTTTTCGCCTTCTTTGCCAATTGCGACTGCCAGTGCGTCGGGAGTCGTGCAGAAATCCGACGCTTGTTCTGTTTTGTCTATAAGTATTCATCAGGTTGAGTTCTGGGTAAGTTGCGCGCAACTTGTGCGAGTGCTTGTTTGATATTTGATCATAATTTCCGGATGGTTGCCTTGGCGAATGAGTCAAGGGCAGTGCGACGTTGTGCAACGCAGCAAGATATGGTGCGAACCGAAGGTACGAGCGTGCCGCCGAGCGAGCTATAACAAATGTTGTCGCGCGGACCGGAGGCGAGGCGGCCGCTGCCGTTTGCCTCTTTCAGCACGGCCTTCGCAATGAGACAGAATTGGCGGCGCGGTCATTGATCCGCCCGGCGGTCCCGGTCGAGCATGAGCGCGACTATCGAGCCGGCGCAGACGGAGATCAGGATTGAGACCCAGGTGATGCCGCGAGATGGCTGCTCGGGTTCAGCGACGGCAACGGCCTTTTCAGCGGCCACGGCCTGCGCTACGACCGGGCCCAGGTCCGGTCTCGTCCCGCGGCGGATCGAATAGGCGCGCGTCAGCTCGGCGCCGAACAGGAAGATCTGCGAGGAATAATAGACCCACAGCAGCGTGACGATGAGGCCGCCGGCGGCGCCGTAGGATGAGGCGATCGTGCTGGCGCCCAGGTACCATCCGATCGCCGATTTGCCGACCGTGAACAGCGCCGCCGTCACCAGTGCGCCCAGGCCGACATCGCGCCACGCCAGTGACCTGTCCGGCAAGACCTTGTAGATCGCCGCAAACAGCACCGCCGTCAAAATGAACGACAGGACCGTGTTGAGCACGCTGGCTATCGTCTCGCCAAATGGAAGATACGCGTTCAGCATCGCCGCCAACGCCGAGATCGCCGCGCTGGCGATCAGGGAGACCAGCAAAAGAAAGCCCAACGCGCCAACCAGCCCGAGGCTCGCGGCGCGCGCCCTTACCATCCTCGACAGGGACGTGTCGGTCGGCGGGACTTTCCATATGGTGTTAAGCGCAAGCTGCATTTCGCCGAAAACCCCGGATGCGGTGGCGATCAGCGTCACCAATCCAGCCAGTGCGGCCCATGTTCCGCTTGTCTGGTTCGACGCCGACTCCAGTGTGGCGCGGAAAAGCTCCGCGCTCTGTGAGCCCATCAGCCCGGAGATTTGCGCCGACAGCGCGAGTTCCGCCGCCTGGTGCCCGATCGCGATCCCTGAGATTGCCACCACGATCAGCAGGATCGGCGCCAGCGAGGTCGCGGCATAGAAGGCGAGCGCGGCTCCCCGGCTCAAGGCATTGTCGTTGACGAAGCCGGTCGCGCTCTCTTTCAGCAAAGCCCAGATCATCGACATGAACGCCCTGGCACGCCGGCAAAGCAGCCGGCCTGATCCTCAATCTGCCGTCTGCCATTTTGTTCCCGAGGCAACCGAACTGCCTTTGCGGCATTGAAGGCAACAATGGGAGACACAATCATGGAGCGGCCGCTCTATTTTCTTGCCGAGTTCTTTTCGAAGCCGCCGGGCTTCTATGTCATGCTCGCCGCCGCCCTTTCATGCGCCCTTGTGGCGAGTTCGACGGTCGGGACCTACATCCTCTCCATTTCGGCCATTGCCTTGACCGGGGTCGTGCTGATCCAGAACTACCGTGACACCTCGGCCATGCAGGCCAAGCTCAACGAGATAATCGTGGCGCTGGATGCCGCGAGAAACGACGTCGTCGGCCTCGAGCACGGTTCGCCGGAAGAGATCTCCGCCAAGCTTGAAGCCATCGAGCAACGGGCAGCAGGCGCCGCCAAGAGCAGATCGGGCGCGGCCTAGCAGCGCTGGCGGGGATTGGCATACTGCCCCATCAACCATGCGTCCGTGCCTCACGACAGGCAGGCCTTTTGACCCTATCTCCGGCACATCGCTCAAGAGGCAGGGGAGAACCGTGACGTCGGCGCCAATCACCAAAACGCGAGCCGAAGCCGGCGCCTTGCCCGTCCTCGGGCTGCTGGCGGCCATGCTGTCGGTTCAGGTGGGCGCTGCCTTCGCCAAGGGCCTGTTTCCGGTCGTCGGCGCCCAGGGCACCACGACGCTGAGGCTCGTCGCCGGCGCGCTGATGCTGGCGATGGTGCTCAGGCCCTGGCGCGTAAGGCCCTCGCGCGCGGTGCTGCCCTGGCTCGTCGCCTATGGCGTCACGCTCAGCTTCATGAACCTTCTCTTCTATGCCGCGCTCACCAGGATCCCCCTCGGTATCTGCGTGGCGCTCGAATTCACCGGCCCGCTGCTGGTCGCGACGCTGACGTCGCACCGAGCAAGGGATCTGGCCTGGGTGGCGCTGGCGCTGGCCGGCGTCGTGCTTCTGTCACCCTTCGCCGATGTGCGCCAGGCGCTCGATCCGATAGGCGTGCTGCTGGCACTTGCCGCCGGCGGGTGCTGGGCGCTTTACATCGTCTTCGCGCAGAAGGCCGGCGCCGAGCTCGGCGGCCGCACCACGGCCTGGGGCATGGCGATCGCCGCCGCCCTGTCGCTGCCCTTCGGCCTAACCGACATCGTACCCAAGATCGCCGAGCCGCATGTGCTGGCGCTGGCCGTCATCGTCGGTCTGCTCTCTTGCGCGCTGCCGTTCTGGCTGGAGATGATGGCGCTGACCAGGATACCGGCCAGGGTCTATGGCATGATGGCGTGCCTGGAGCCGGCGCTGGGCGCGCTGATCGGCTTCCTTTTCCTGCACGAACGGCTGACGGCACTGCAATGCGCGGGCATAGCGGCTGTAATCCTCGCCGCTTTCGGCACGGCGATCACGGCAAGGCCGCCGGTGCCGTCGCCAGCCTAGATATCGGCTTGTTGCTGGCTTTGTCAGCCGGCCCCGTTGATGATCACGGAACCGCCATTGACCGCGGTGACCTGCGAGAGCTTGTCCTTCTTGACGAGCTCGGGCTTTGCGTAGGTTTTCTTGCTCATCCCACACTCCAAAAACTGTCGAGCGAGTTTGCCAGACCAATCGAGCCTGTCAACTTCCGGCTCGCCTTGCCCGGCTGGCCAAGTCAGCCTTGCGCCTAGGCTGCTTCAGCAGTTGCAATTAAGCAATTGTTTTTATGTATACTTTTGCCGTCAAGGTTGCGGGTGTTCAAGGCTCGGGCCGCGGATATGCCTCTGGCCGAAATGCTCGGCATGCAACCTTGCCTCTATGGCTTTCGGGCGGTCACGCCGTCGGCGGCTAGCTGTCCGGCGATTTCGGCCAGGTCGGTGTCGCCTGGCTTTATTCGTTGCCGGATGCCCGGTGGTCGCTAGCGCCGGCAACGGTCGATGGTTGCCGAACGAGTGCCCTGACTCGTCGATCGCCGGGCCCGGGTTGGTGCGGCGTTGCGGCTTGCGGGAGCCTTCGCAGGACTACATCCCGAGGTTGAACTAGGACTTTGGTCTGACGTCGTTTGTGCAAAAGTCCGAATCGCCAAGACATGGGTCGTGGGCCACTTCCGCAAGGCGTTGCGATTTGTGAATGTTTTTCGCATCGACAATGCCGTTGGGGTTTCGGCTGGGTTCGGGCCGGTTGACCGGCATGGGGAGAATGGGATGCGCGTACCGCGCATGGGCTGCAGGCTGGTCTTGCGGGCGCTGGCGGCGCTGGCGTTGACTATCGCACCTTTTCATCTCTCGATCGACGGTCCCGTCGCTTCCAAGGCCCAAGCCGGCAAGGGCGGCAATGGCAATGGCGGCGGCAACGGCAACGGCGGCGGCAATAGCGGCGGCAACGGGAACGGTAACAGCGGCGGCGGCAGCAGCAACGGAAACAGCGGCAACAGCAACGCCGGCGGCAACGGCAAGGGTAACAGCAAAGGCACCGGCGAGAATGCCACTGTCGATCATGTCAACGCCGTAACCGGCGACAAGGTCGAAGTCGACGGCAAGAGCATCAGGGTCACGCACCCCAACGGAATGACGGAAGAAATCGAAAACGGCCGCTTCAGGATGGAGGACGCGCTCGGGCGCACCATCGTCGATAGAAGGGCAACCGCTGCCGATGTGGCGCGGCTGAAGAGTTTTTGAACGGTTTGTGAGAGCGAGGTTCTATCTGGAAGTGATCGTTTCGGGACCGAAGGTCAGCGCTGCAAAATCAGGTTGCCACCTTTTGCTTCGTCTCTTCAGTCCTTGATCATCGGTTGACAGGACTTTCGTTGCTCACCTTGCCCCCGCCTTCTGGCGGGGGTATTTTTTTGGGGTCCGCCTTGCATTCCCGCAGGGCAACCCTTGGCGCATCGCGGCTCGTTGGCGCGGTCCCCGCATTTTTCACGCGCGCTATAGTCTTAGAGAATTGCGTTGCGCTTTCCAAGAGGTTTGGTTAACGCGCCGCAACCTTGCCGCGTCCTGGCGTTGCCGTTCGTCGCGCGGGTCGCATTGCGCCGGCATTGCGACATAGGTCCGGCAGAGGCGTAAAAAAGGTCCGAACCGGCAGGGCAAGGGTCGTGGGCCGCTTTCGCGCGCGTGCCCATGCATGGATGCTCTCCTCTTCTCAATCATGCCGGCCGCGGTCTGCCAGACCGGAGAGAAGACCGGCAGGGAGAGGAGATGCTCACACTGTCCTTGAACCGGCTGAGCCGGCTTGTCCTGGGGGCTTCGACGGTGCTGGCGCTGACGATCGCGCCTTGCCACGTCAAGCTCTATGGCGCCGCCAGGATCGTTCCTGCATTGGCCTATGCCGATGCCGGCAACGGCAATGGCGGCAATGGGAACGGTGGCGGCAACGGCAACGGCGGCGGCAATTCAAGCTCCGGCGGCGGCAACAGCAACAATAACAGCGGTAACAACAACTCAGGCAACAACAACGGCAACCGCGGCAACAGCGCCAGCCACAACAGCCACGTCAACGCGGCGACCGGAGACAAGGTCGAAATCGATGGCGACACAATCAAGGTCGTCCATCCCGACGGCATGAAGGAAGAAATCCGGAACGGCCGTTTCGAGATGGAGGATGCTCTTGGCCGAACCATCGTCGAGCGCCAGGCGACGCCCGAGGATCTGGCGCGCCTGCTGGGCTTGTGAGGGCAGGGAGCTACCCCTTTCTGTCCCTCACGCACCCCCGTCCTGAGGGCGGGGGTGACTTTTGTGAATAGATAGTGAATGGGTGAATGGTGAATAGTGTTGGCGCCTATCCATTCACCATTCACCAACCTAATTCTTCTCCTTCGCCTCATGCATCAGTAGCGCCGCCTCCGTGCGGTTGCGCACGTTGAGCTTGGCCAGCACCCTGGTCATGTGATGCTTGACCGTCTTTTCCTGCAACGACAGCCTGGCGGCGACCTCCTTGTTGCTGAGGCCCTCCGCCACCAGCCGCAGGATCTCAGCCTCGCGGCCGGTGAGCTGGCTGAGCGGGTCGGGCTTGCGGCTCGCCGGCTGCAAAAGGTCCGACAGCAGCCTCGCCGACAGCGTCGGCGAGACATAGCTCTGGCCAGCCGCGACCTCGCCGAGGATTTCGGCCAGCGTCTTGGAGCCGACGCCCTTCAGCACATAGCCGCGCACGCCGGTGTTGAGTGCCTGGGCGACATCGGCATTGGTTTCCGACACTGTCAGCATGACGATTTTCTGCCCGGGGTGGCCGGACAGGATCCGGGCCGCGGCGTTGAGCCCGCCGCCCGGCATGCTGATGTCGAGCAGCAGGATGTCGGGTGCGGTCGTCTGCACCAGCCTTTCGGCGTCGTCGGCGCTGGCGCCTTCGCCGACCACCGCGAACCCGCCGATCTCGCCGAGGCTGCGCGCCACGCCCTCGCGAAACAGCGGATGGTCGTCGACAATGGCGATACGGATGGATGCGGTCACGGCTGCTCCTCGACAGATAGTGTGATCACCAATCGCGTGCCTTGCGGGCCGGACAGTGTTTCGAACTGTCCGCCGATGCTTTCGATGCGTTCCCTCAGGCCCGCGAGCCCGAGCCCCTCGCTCCTGCTGGGATCGAAGCCAGGACCACCGTCCATCACCTCCACCGTCAGCCTGCCGCCTTTCATGCCGGCCCGCACCGCCTGATCCTTGCCCTTTCCATGCCGCCACGCATTATTCAACCCTTCCTGTACGAAACGGTAAATGCTGATCTTCTCGGAAGTGCCGAGTTCCGGCAGGCGGCCGGGAAGCGTCAGCGCCACCTTGCTGCTGGTGCGCCGCTCGTGTTCCTTCACCGCCAACGTCAGGATGTCGACTACGGCCTGCGTCTCGATCTGCGGCAGAACCAGGCCGTTGCAGATGCCGCGTATCTCGCGCATCGCTTCGCCGAGCGTCTTGTGGATGCCCGATATCTCGGCCTCGCGCAATTCGCTCGAGGCGGCTGGATCGAGCAGCAGAGGGCTGTCCATCCTGAGCGCGGCCAGCGCCACAAGCTGCGCCGGCCCGTCATGCAAGTCGGCGCCGATGCGCCTGAGATAGCGTTCATTGATGGCGGTGGCGCGGCGCGAGGCCCGCTGCACGCGCTGGCGCAGCGATGAGTTCTGCGACAGCGCCGACTGCAATTCCGTCACCTTCGCCTCGAGTGCCGTGCGTTGCGTCTCGATGGTGCGGCTGCCGCGAAAGACGATTCCGGACAATAGCGCCAATGCCGCCGCCGTGGCGCCAGCCACCACCAGCCAGGTCGACCACAGCGCCGCGTTCAGCGTTTCCTGGAAGTCGTCGGCGATCTCGTAGAACTCCGACACGGCGACGACTTCGCCCGACCAGGGTTCGCGCACCGGATTGTAGATCTCGAACAGCGGCGCGTTCACCGTTTTCTCCTCACCGGCTTCCGGGTCGTCGTCGAGGTCGTTGTATTCGGCCATGACATTGCCCGCGAAAGCCGAAATCAGGTTGTGGTTGGGCGGGAAGGTCTTGCCGATCAGCTCGGCGTCGTCGGCATAGAGGATCATGCCGTCGCGCCGCCAAAGCTTGAACGAGACCAGCCGCTTGCCGAGCGCGCCCTGGCCCAGCGTCTCGTCCAGCGCCCGCTTGACGGTGTCGCTGAGCTCGCGGCTCTTGCGCATGTCGGGCAAGAGCGGCGCGATCACGCTGTCGACATAGAGCGCCGTGGTGGCGGCGGAATTGCGCATGACGCCGTCCCGGATCTGCGAAGTCACCCAAAGCCCGACCAGCAGCATCGCGGCCAGCAACCCGACGCCGCTGGCAATGAAGAACTGCAGCGCCAGCGACAACCTGCCCCATCGCCGCAAAAATCCCCCCAAGAAAGTCCCGAACAATCGCACACCTCTCCCCTGGCTGCGAAGACTATAGACTTAGTCCGGCGTTTGCGACATCGACCTTGGTGTGGGCCACTGGGAGCCACCGTTGGCATTGTGCAGTCTCTTGGTGCGACGCAATGCGGTCACTCCGGGCCGCTTCAGCTTCCGCACCGGGCGCTGGCGAAACGGTTCGGGAAGCCCCGGGAGGTGACGTCCGTCAAATGGACGAGACGGGCCGATGGCTGGCATGCCGGCTCATCCCTTCGTGGGCTACGCACTCAGGCTTAATTGAGTGATTGCTAATATGTTTGTAGGGTCCATGGCGCGGCGGGCGTGCGACACCCGAACCCGCAGTGGCCGGTGCGGCTTGCCCCCCGAAGCCCAAGCCCCAAGCTGCGCCGGCCATTATGGCGGGGTGCTTCGCCCAGTGAATTCCTTGCCGGGTTCGCTTTGTGCTGTTCGCTCGATGAACAGCTTGGCATGTTCGGCCCAATCGGCCGCCGTGACGCCATGCTCACGGGCCGATTTCTGGAAAGCCTCGCGCAGAAGGTCGAGGTCGAAGGCCGAAAGCCGCTTGTTGTCCGATACCTGATTGCGCGCCACCGCTACCCCCCGGAAGCGAGTCATATACTTCTCTATATCTTTCATATGCCTCGCGAGTTGGGGCTTTCAAGCGCATGTCCTGACTTCTTTTGGGTGCAATTGCGTCCCGTGGGCCTATCACTCACTGTTGGCCGAGCCGGAGGGCTCGGTGTGACTTGCCGCCGGACATCCGCCCGGCCCGGCTGGTGTATATTCAAGGAAATGCTAATATTGATCGCGCCGGTGCAAGCATTTGCAGCTTCGCGCGGCCAGTGGCGGCGGTTGCCGTCGAGGGGACGGCATGCGGATCGCGATGATAGGTGCGGGCGGCATCGGCGGCTATGTCGGCGCCAGGCTCGCCGAGGCGGGAGGCGACGTCAGCTTCATTGCTCGCGGCGCCCACTTGCAGGCAATGCGCGAGGGCGGCCTGCGGATTCAAAGCGACATCGGCAACGTCTTTCTGGCCGATGTGTGCGCGAGCGACTCGCCGGCCGATATCGGTCCCGTCGATCTCGTGATCTTCGCCGTCAAGCTCTACGACAGCGAAAAGGCCGCCGGCGCGCTCGGACCGCTCGTCAGCGGGAAAACGCGCGTCGTGACGCTGCAGAACGGCATCGACAGCGTCGGCATTCTCCGCCGCCATATTCCCAGCGACAGCGTCATTGGTGGCGCCACCTATCTATCCGGCTTCATCAAGCAGCCCGGAGAAGTCGTCCACGCCGGCGGGCTGCCTCACATTCTCGTCGGCGGGCATGGCGATCCTCTCATCAAGGATCTTCAGGCGCTATGCGATCGCGCTATCGGGCTGGAGCTGAAGCCGGTTGCCGACATCGACAATGTGCTGTGGGAGAAGTTCGTGACATTGGCGGCCTTCTCCGGCGGAACGTCGCTGATGCGCTCGGGCATCGGTCCGATCCTCGACGACCCCGAGGCGCGTATCTTCATCGAACAGCTGCGCGATGAGGGAATAGCGATTGCCGCGGCGGCCGGCCATCCGCTGGCCGAGGGGTTCGAAGGACGCGTCACGACCAGATGGTCCGCATTCCCCCCGCATGTGAAATCGTCGATGGCCAACGATCTCGAAAGAGGGAAACCGATCGAGGTCGCCTGGCTGTCCGGGCGGATGCACGAGCTGGGCATCAAGTTCGGCATAGCGACCCCTGGCCACACGGCGGTCTTCCGCGCCTTGCATCTCCACGCAGCCGGTGCCGTCCCCTAGCGGCATCCCATCGACCTTCCATGGAGGGCGTCATGACATCGAGCGAAGGCATGCCGGTGACGACAGGGAGCGAGGCAACAGGCTCCCAAAATATGTTCAACCAGGAGCTCGAGACCTACCGCAGGATCGTGGCCGCGAACCTGATGTTCCATCGCGAGGTCTATCGCCTGCTGCGCGACGTGCTCACGGAGCTTGCGCCCGCGTCGTTCCGGTTTCTCGACATTGCCTGCGGCGACGCCGGCGCCTCGGCCGCGACGCTGAGGACGACCACGATCGGCAACTATGTCGGCATCGATTTGTCGGAAGCATCGCTGCGGCTTGCGGCCCGAGAGCTCGATGTCCTGCCTTGCCCCGTTGAGCTGCGCTGCAGCGATTTCGTGCATGCGATGGCGAAGTGGTCGGAACCCGTCGACGTGATCTGGATCGGCATGTCGCTGCACCACTTGTCGAGCGAGGGCAAGGCCCGGCTGATGCGCAACGTCCGCAGGGCCCTGGGAGGGATGGGCCTGTTCGTCATCTGGGAGCCCGCTTTGTTCGAGGGAGAGGATCGCGCTGCCTGGCTCGCGCGCTTTTCCTTGCTGCGCGATGAATGGTCGGCCGTCTCCGACGAGGAGTTCGCCGCCATGGAACGGCACATGCTTCTGGCCGATTTCCCGGAAACCGCAGCGAGATGGCTCGGCATGGGGCGCGAAGCCGGCTTTTCCCATGCGGAGGAAATATTCGTGATGCCGAACAGAATGGGTAGGATGTTCCGGTACTGGAACTGACCAAGGGCGCGATGATGGCATCCAAACTGAAGCCGGACGACATTGAACCGGGTGATGCGCCGGTTCCCTCGGCAATCGAGCTTGTCGGCCGCTGGGGACGGCTGCGTCCGCTCGACGCCGCGCGCGACGCGGCAGGGCTCTATCCGCTCTCGCATGACGAGCACACGCAGGCCACCTGGATCGACATGAAGGTGGGGCCGTTCGCCACCGAACGAGTTTTCGCCGAGCATGTCGCCGCCCTGGTGGCGGATCCGAAGCGCGCCTTCTTCGCCGTCGACGGTCCCGACGGCGGGCCACTGGGCTGGCTCTGCCTGATGGAGGCAAGGCCCGCGCATCATGTCGTCGAGCTTGGCTACGTACTCTACACGCCGCCGCTGCAGCGCACCCGGCTCGCCACCGAGGCGCTCTATCTCATCCTGCGCCACGTCTTCGACGATCTCGGCTACCGGCGTCTGGAATGGACCTGCACCTCGACCAACCAGCGCTCGCGCAAGGCAGCCGACCGTCTCGGCTTCGTCTATGAAGGCATGCTGCGCGAGGGCCTGTTCCTGAAGGGCAAGGCGCGCGACATCTGCATGTACTCGATGCTCTCCAGCGAATGGCCGGCCCGCCGCGCCGCCCTCGAGGCCTGGCTCGATCCCGCGAACTTCCGCGATGGGCGGCAAATCTGGTCGCTGACCGAAATACGTGCGGCTGCCGGCCATGATCCCGGGGAGCCGGCGGATCCGCCGCTGCCGGTCTGACCGAAAACCCTTACCGGTAGCGATGCCGGTTTCGTGCTAATCAACTCAGTGGTTTCGCATGCAGGGGGCAGGCCTATGAGGGCGCTCGAAATCTCCAATCAGGACTTGTCGCGGCTGGCGGACGAGGCGATGGACCTCGCCCGGAGCTACTGGGCCTCGCTTGACGATCGACCGGCCTATCCGTCGACCAGCGGCAAAGAGACGACGGAGCTTTTCTCGCGGCCCTGGGCCGAGGAGGGCAGGGGCGGGGATGTCCTGCACGACTTCAAGCTGATCGCTGCGCATGCGCGACCATCGACCGGCAGGTTCTTCGCCTACGTGCTCGGTTCGGGCGAGCCGGTGGGCGCGGTAGGGGAATTGCTGGCGGCGGTGCTCAATCAGAACGTCACCTCGTGGCGATCGGCTCCGGCGGCGACGTCGATCGAGCACGCCGTCGTCGGGTGGCTGGCGCAGGCGGTCGGCTGCGCCGGGTTCACAGGCAGCCTTTGCGGCGGCGGCTCGGCGGCAAACCTGATGGCGCTGGCGATGGCGCGTGAAGCAAAGCTGCCGGCCAACGAAACGGGAGTGCGCGGCGGTGTCATCTATGCGTCCGAGCAGGTGCACATGTCCATTCCGAAGGCGGTGGCGCTGCTCGGCATCGGCAGGTCGAACCTGCGGCTGGTTGCCGTCGACGATCAGTTCCGGATGCGTCCGGACGCCCTGCAGGCGGCCATCGCCGCCGATCGCGCGGCCGGACGAATGCCCATCGCCATCGTCGCCACGGTCGGCACCATCGTCTCCGGCGCCATCGATCCGCTGCCAGAGATCGCCGACATCGCCGGGCGCGAGGGCCTATGGCTGCATGTCGACGGCGCATATGGCGTACTGGCCGCCCTGGCCCTGCCGCAACAGCTCAATTCGTTGGCGCTGGCGGATTCGCTTTCGCTCGACGCGCACAAATGGCTCTATCAGCCGCTGGACTGCGGCTGCCTGCTGCATCGCCACCCGGACATCGCGCGCAAGACGTTTTCGCACAGCGACGACTATGTCGGCCTGCTGAGTCAGGATCCGACGGAAGGTTTCGCCTTCTTCGAGGAATCGTTCGAGCTGTCGCGGCGTTTCCGCGCACTGAAGCTTTGGCTGTCGCTGCAATATCACGGGCGCCGCGCCTTTCGCGACGCGATCGCCGAGGACCTGCGCCATGCAAGGCTGCTGGCGGAGGCGGTCGAGGCGCATCCGGAGCTGGAGCTTCTGGCGCCGGTGCCGCTCAGCGCGGTCTGTTTTCGCCATCGCGCCAAGGATAACAGGGCGATCCTGAGACGCGTGAATGCCCGCGGTCGCGTCTATCTGTCGAACGCGACGGTCCGCGACCAGTTCGCGCTCAGGGCGTGCTTCGTCAACCACCGCACGACGGACGGCAATGTGCTCGAAATCGTCTCGGAGGTCATCGCAGCGGCCGGCGAAGTTAACGACTGAGGTAAGGTTCGCCAGTCGGCCAAAATGTCACTCGACGAAGCCGAACCTGTCGACGTCGAACAGGCCCATGTCGGTCAGCTTGAGATGCGGGATGACCGGCAGCGCCAGGAACGCCACCTGCAGGAATGGCTCAGGGATCGTGCAGCCGATCGCGCGTGTGGCCTCGCGCAACTGGTGCAGTGCATGGGTGACGGTCTCGAAGGAGTCGAGGCTCATAAGCCCGGCCAGCGGCAGCGCCAGCTCGGCGGTGATGACGCCATTGTCGGCCACCGCCATGCCGCCGCCCATCGCGATAAGCCGGTTGACCGCCACCGCCATGTCGGCGTCGGTGGCGCCGACCACCGTGATGTTGTGGCAGTCATGGCCGATCGAGGAGGCGATGGCGCCGCGCTTGAGGCCGATACCCCGCACAAAACCCTTGCCGATATTGCCGTTCCTGCCGTGACGCTCGACCACGGCGGCCTTGAGGATGTCGGCTTCGGGATCGGCCTGCAGGCACTGGTCGAGGACGGGCAGGGCGGCGTCCTCGCGGAAGGTGATGATGAGGCCGGGCTTGATCGCGATCACCGGCGTCTGGTTGCGGCCGGCCCTGGCCTCGACACGGAAGGCGTCCGCCGTGACCGGCCTCGCCTTCACCGAGCCGAGGCCGACCGGCCCCACCGTCCGCCGCGTCTCGAACAGCGCCGGGCTCACCAGCCGGCCGCCCGCGATGACGTCGCTGACGCGGCAGTCCTCGAGGTCGTCGAGCAACGCGATGTCGGCCCGCCAGCCAGGCGCCACCAGGCCGCGGTCGGTGAGGCCGAAGATGCGGGCAGCCGAATGGCTGGCGGCGCGGTAGACGTGATGCAACGGCCGGCCCTTGGCGATCAGCCGCCGGATCGAGGAATCGAGATGGCCCTCCTCGGCGATGTCGAGCGGATTGCGGTCGTCGGTGCAGAGCGCGACGAAGCTCGACGTGTCGGCGTCGAGGATCTCGGCCAGCGCGTCAAGGTCCTTGGAGGCCGAGCCCTCGCGGATCAGGATCGCCATCCCCTTGGCGAGTTTTTCACGCGCCTCGGCGGCGGTCGTGGTCTCGTGGTCGGTGCGAATGCGCGCCGCCAGATAGCCGTTGAGCCGCTGGCCCCTGAGCAGCGGCGCGTGGCCGTCGATGTGGCCGTCGGAAAAGGCGTCGAGCTTGGCGATCATGCCTTCGTCGCCGGCGAGCACGCCGGGAAAATTCATCACCTCGGCGAGGCCGACCACCTTGGGATGGGAACGGAAGGGTACGAGGTCCTCCGCCTCCAGCCGCGCGCCTGAGGTCTCGAACGTCGTCGACGGCACGCAGGACGACAGGTTGACGCGCACGTCGAGGATGGTCCGCTCTGCGCAGTCGAGGAAATAGCGGATGCCTTCGACTCCCAGCACATTGGCGATCTCATGCGGGTCGCAAAGCACGGTGGTGACGCCATGCGGCAGCACGCAGCGGTCGAATTCGAGCGGGCTGACCAGCGAGGATTCGATGTGGAGATGCGTGTCGATGAAGCCCGGCACGGCGAAACGGCCGCGGCCGTCGATCTCCTCGGCCGCCTGATAGCGCGCATGGGTGCCGACGATGCGGTCGGCGACGATGGCGATATCGGTTTCGCTCACCGTGCCGGTGACGACATCGAGCAGCCGCACGTTGCGGACCACCAGATCGGCGGGCACCTCGCCGGAGCCGGCGCGGATCATGCGGGTCAGCTGTGTCTTCGAATCCATTGGGTGCTCGCTCGGGCGGGATGCTCGTCCACGCTCGGCTGAAGTGCGGAAGCGGTCAAGGGCCGATCAGCAGAACGCGGACATGACGATGAGCAAAAGGTGAGCGAGAACCTGCGACTGCGCGGCGAATATCTCTACGACAAGTACAAGTCGCTGGACATCGCCGTCGGCGGCGCCGGCTTCGGCGGCACCCTCGGCGACATCACCACCAACTCCTTCGTCAGCCCCGGCACGAAGGTCGACATGTCCAACCAGACGGTGCGACTGACGGCCATCTATCAGTTCTAGAAGCAATTCCAGGAAAAAGTGCGTAGCGGTTTTCTGTCCGGAATTGTGTAATTCAAATACTGGAGCCGCGCCGCTCCAGCCGGAAAGGCGGGCGCAATTGACGCGCGGGGCTTGTTGCGGCCGCATTTCGCGGTCACACTCCGGCCATGCCTTCGGGGCGCGCGACGGACCGTCTCAAATCGAATGACGGACAATTCCCGTCGAGGCCGGCCGCCATGCCATGCCGGCCTGACCGGATCTCCGACCGCCTCGCGCCGCATGCCGATGTCTGCGGCGGATGACCTCGAAGGCAATCGCGGCCGCTCAGCTGACGTCGCAACGCAACCCGTCTCCCCGAGGCAAGCGCAAGCTTTGCCCCCGGGAAACTCGTGGGGCTAGAGGCCTGTTCCTGCGGGTTCCGCTGAAACCAAAGCAAGACGCGAGGTCAAACGCGATGCATCCGATGCCCAGCCGGATTCCGGTGTCCATCATCATCCCAAACTACAACTACGCGCGCTTCCTGGAACGCAGCGTCGACAGCGCGCTCGGCCAGGACCATGACGATGTCGAAGTCATCGTCGTCGACGACAGATCGAGCGACGGTTCGGCGGCGGTCATAGAATCCTATGGCGACTCCATTCGCGCCTGCCTGCGGCCAAGGAATGGCGGCCATGCCGCCGCCTTCAACACCGGCTTTGCGGCAAGCTCGGGCAGGATCGTGCTTTTCCTCGACGCCGACGACTATCTCTACCCTGACGCCGTCTCCAGGATCGTCGACGCCTGGGACCCGGCGACCGCCCAGGTGCAGTCGCGGCTGCACATCGTCGACGAAGAACAGCACGTCAAGGATGTCTTCCCGCCGCCGGAACTTCCCTTCGACGACGGCGACGTGGTGCCGAAGCTGCTGCACAAGGGGCGCTACCAGACGACGGTGACCAGCGGGCTCGCCTTCGACCGCTCGACGCTGGAGACCATCATGCCGATTCCCGAAGCCGATTTCCGCCAGGGCGCCGATGGCTATCTGGCGACGCTGGCCCCGCTCTACGGCCAGGTACAGTCGATCGAGGAATGCGTCGGCGCCTACCGCATCCACGGCGCCAACCATTCCGTCTTCGGCGCCAAGCTTGCCGAGCGGGCGCGCTGGCGGGTGGCGCATGATTTCCACCGCATGGCGGCGCTGTCCGGCCAGGTCTCCGGCGTCGGCCTGGCGGTCGAGCCGTCCGAGACCGTCCTGCACGATACGCTTCATCTGGAGGAGCGGCTGGCCTCGCTCTGCGCCGACAGGGACCGCCACCCGGTGGCCAATGATTCCAAACTGGCGCTTGCCGCGCACGGCGCCGTCGCCAGCCTTGAAATGACGGCCTCGCTCAGGCGCCGAGCCATGCTCGCCGCCTGGTTCCTGTCCGTCGGCATGCTGCCCGGAAAGATGGCGCTCGCCGTGCTGTCCTGGAAGCTCGACGCTGCCTCGAGGCCGGCCTTCCTGGCGCGCCTCGCGAAAACCATCCGCCAGGCGATGGGGTAGGGGGCGGCAGAAACGGCGCGGCAAGATCATGCACCGGCGGTTCTGCGGCTCACATGGCGTGCCGTCGCTGATCTGGCAAGACCCACGGCGGCCGCCGCCGGCCCTTACTTCAGCGCGATGCTCATGCCGCTGAGATCGGCATTGATTTGCAGGCCGACCTGCTTGCCCGAGAGTTCGAGTTGGGCGCCCCTGTCATTGGTCATGACGATGACCTGGGCGCCTTTGCCGAGCGCGCCGCCACCGCCTGCCGCACCGTAGACTCCGGTCACGTCCCGGGCGCGGCGAATGTGGCGCACGGTGCCGTGGAAATAGGTCTTGGAAGCCCCGAAGGCGAGGCCGCCCGAGACAGCGCCGACCGAGATCGGATAACGGCGACCATGGAAGGTGAGGGTGCCTTCGCCTCCGGCACCGCCGATGAAGAAGGCCGCCTTGTAGATGGCGAAGCGGATCGTGCCGTTGTCGGCATGCGCGACGCTGGCGACGCTGACTGCCCCGGCGGCGATGACGGCAACCGCGACTGAACGAATTCCGGACGAAATGTTCATGATGAGAACTCCTCATGATCGCCGCTTGCCCGGCCGGACCGGGCTCGTCAGCGTCGTATCAAGGTTACTGCTGAACAGTCTCGCTCCTCATTGGTTCCAGGCACGCCGCCTAAATCTGGCTGCGAGCGGTCGGCCACGGCTCACCGGCCCAGACAGGAAGGCGCGGCGCTGGTCCGCGCCGTCTCGTCTAAGAAACGCTTAAGATGTGACCGCCCTTGTTAACCATCGATTAACTATCCGGTCGCCTTTAATTGGATGTTGGAGCATACTGTTTTGGTAGCGAACAAGAGAGCGATTGCCCCTCAAGCGCGACTGTCACTTTGTCGGTGCGCGAGATGAGGAACTAGAAAAGCAGCGGAACACCGTTGTCTCCCGGGGAGGCGCCATCATCAGCGTTGATGAGGAGCGCCAAATGCAGATCGAAGAAGCAGTCAGTGCAGCGACAGCCGACGCCAGCGCGCTTCTGTCCTGTCTCGGCCAGCCGGTCGTCGCCTACCATGTCACGGAAATCATGCGGGAGACGGACGCCGCGCACGCGCGGGCGATGCAGCTCGCCTTGATGCGGCGAAGCATCGAGGCTCTCGTCGACGATGGCCTGGAGAACGTCGAAGCCGAACGATTTGCATCGCAGTTCCATGGCCGGATTGGTTTGACCTGGGAACTTTTGCACCCTTCCAGCGGCGCATCGCACTGATCTCGACCAGGCCGGCGTCGATGCCGGCTCTATAGTCTGCGGACTATCTCTTCCGGTAGACGCTGATGTGGCGCCAGCTGCGGGCGTCAAACGGTTCGCGCTTCCAGCCGCCATATCGCTGGTCGAGCTTCAGCCCGGCGCATCTCGCCATCAGGTCGAATTCGGGCGGATGGGCCAGCCGCAGCCTAAGCGGAACCATGCGGACCATATCATTGCCGATATCGATGTGTGACAGGTCGAGCACCTGACTGACCGGATCATATCTGCAGGCCGCGATGTGGACCGATCCGGTGCCGGGATGTGAGACTTCGACGAAGCCGCCGTCGTCCCGCTTCGGCGCCGTGGGGACCCGGCATTCGAGCAGGAAAACGCCATCCTCATCAAGGTGCCGGGCCGCATTCTCGAAGCACCTGACCTGACCGTCCTGGGTGATCACGTTGCCGATCGAATTGAACACCAGATATACAACGCCGTAGCGGCGACCCATGTCGACCGCCGTCATGTCGCCATTGACGACCTCGATCTCCGATCCGCCCGGCTTCTCCCGCAGTACCTCGATCATGTCGGGCGAAAGTTCGATGCCGTCGACCTGCAGGCCGACGGCCGCCAGCGGCAGGGCGATCCGTCCTGTGCCGACCGCAAGCTCCAGGCAGTCGCGTCCACCCGCGATCTCCTTCAGGAATTGAACAGTCTCATCCTCGTCGCCGCGCAGATCATCGTCGTAGTGCTTCGCAACGTCGCCGCGAAAGCTGTCTTCAGGCCTGAACCCTTCCATGTCGTGTTCTCCGGTAACCGCCGCACCCCGCAAGGATGTGCAACGCCTCCGGCAAGCCTCGCGTTCCCGTGGAAATTCGCCAGGTGCTTCCCCGCATTTGAAGTCTGGACATCATGTGAGAGAAGCATCTCCGCGATCACCGTCGATGCTCGGACATATGTAACATCCCAAGATTGAGATATATTGCTGCCGCGTCCTTGGTCGGACGTTCGTGGAAGGGGGCACGACATGCAGGCAGTGCCGATATTGCATCCGGGGGAGCAACCTGCGGTCGGGACCATATCCTCCCTGACCGGATCCTCGCCGACCTTGTCATCCTTTACCGGCTATCCGGCCGCCGTGCTGTGCTGGCTTCTGTCGGCTGGCGTCTATATCGCGGCCAAATGGGTGGCGCCGGAAATGCCGCCCTGGGGGCTATGCTTCTGGCGGCTGACGCTCGCCTGCGCCATCCTGCTGCCGATCGTGCATCGCCACCACGGCGCGATGATAGCGCTGCTGCGGGCGCGGTCGCTGGAGATCGTCGCCGTCGGCGCCATCGGCCTCACGCTCTGCCAGGGCATGATCTATCGCGGCCTCAACGAGACCGATGCCAGCACCGCCGGCATCATCATGGCGCTGTCGCCAGTCATGACGATGGTGCTGGCGCGTTTCGTGCTTGGCGAGCCGCTCGGGCTTTGGAAGTCGCTTGGCGCGCTGGCCGCCCTTGCCGGGATGCTGGTCATCGTCGCGCATGGCGACCTGACGGCGTTGCTTCGCCTGAGCTTCAGCCCCGGCGAATTGTGGATCGTCGGCAGCGCGTTCTGCTGGGCCCTCTACACCGTGCTCGTGCGGCGCGCCAAATTCGGCATCGAGCTCCTGCCGCTGGTCGTGCTCCTGTTGGGGGCCGGCGCGCTGGTCGCCTTGCCGTTCCATTTGTGGGAATTGTTCAACGACGAACGCTCCGCCATGAATGGCGACGGCTTGCTGGCGCTTGCCTATCTGGCGGGCCCGGGCGGCGCCTTGATGTACTATCTCTACAACCGAAGCGTGGAAACGCTCGGCGCGAGCAGGGCAAGCATGCTGCTCTACCTGCAAACCGTGTTCGTCGCCATACTCGCCTACCTGCTGCTCGGCGAGGGCCTGCATGACTACGATCTCGTTGGCGCGGCCTTCATCGTAGCCGGGATCGTGCTCGCCACCGTGGTCAAGACCGGCGCAATTCCAGGAAAGGCGTGAGACGGTTCCCGTCGCAATCGCGCAAAACCAAGCCGATCCCGCCCGTGCAGGGTGGCTGCGGCCCGCGCCTCAAAAAATCTGATAGCCTGTGTCGGACTGGCCGGGCCCCGCCCGTCCTTGGGGCATCGGACAGCAATCAGAAAGGACATTCGATATGCCGAGCACCGTACGTTTGCACCGCGTTCTGGCGACCAAGCCGGAGAAGGTCTACCGCGCATTCACGGAAGCGGACGCGCTGGCGAAATGGCTTCCGCCGAACGGTTTCACCTGCACGGTGCACAGCTTCGACGCAAAGGTCGGCGGCACGTTCAAAATGTCCTTCCGCAACTTCACGACGGGCGACAGTCATTCTTTCGGCGGCGAGTATCTCGAACTCGTTCCGGGCGAGCGCCTGCGCTACACCGACAGGTTCGACGATCCCAACCTTCCGGGCGAGATCCAGGTCACCGTGATCCTGAAGAAGGTATCGTGCGGCACCGATCTCGATATCACGCAGGCCGGCATCCCGGACGCCATCCCGGTCGAGGCCTGCTATCTCGGCTGGCAGGAGTCGCTCCGCAACCTGGCAAAGCTCGTCGAGCCCGAGATCAATCAGTAGGGTATATCGCCGTCCAAGGCTTTGTCGTCATCCGGATCGACTCGCCGGTGCTCCGGCGGGTCGCGGACAACTCGGCTACTGATCGACGCATGCCGCCGACCACGACGCGGTCGCCTGCGAGCCCTGGCGCCTTCACCCACTACAGCTCCTTCTCCGCCAGTTCGCGGAACTCATCCGGCACCGAGCGCGCCGCCTCCAGCGCCGCTGCGCCGTAGCCGACCGCCTCCTTGCCGAAACGCTGGCGGATCCTGTCTATCGCGCGGTCGGCGCCGAAGCGGGCGAGGCCCTTGCGGCTGCCGGGCTTCAGTCTCTCGTCGGCAAGCCCGAGCGGCAGTTCGAGCTGCAGCTCCGCACTTTCCTCCAGATGCGAGACGGAGATCGCGAGCAGGGAGATTTCCCGCTCATGCCGGTTGGCGGCGAGCACGCCGCGCACCAGCTCTTCGGCGATCTCGGCCAGCATCGCTGTTGCCTGGATCGGCTGCTCCAGCGTCACGGAGCGGGTAACGGCGCGCATGTCGGCGAAGCGCACTCGCACCGTAACCGTGCGGCCGGGCCGCGCCTTAGCGCGCAGGCGGCTCGCCACACGATCGGCGAGATGCAGCAGCGTCGGCACGAACACCCGCGCCTCCGCCGGCTTGCGGCCAAGCGCCGACTGCGCGCCGGCCGAGTGTGCCCGCCGGTGCGTCTCCAGCCGGCGCGGGTCGCGGTTCCAGGCGAGGGCGGCGAGCTTCTCGCCGGCGGCCGGGCCAAGCAGGCGTTTCAGCGCGCCGCCATGGCTGCGCGCCAATTGCCCGATGGTCTCGACGCCGATCTCGGCGAGCCGCGCCCGGGTCGCCGGGCCGACGCCCCACATCAGCGATACCGGCAGGTCGTGCAGGAAGGCGATCTCCGTGCCGGGCTCGACCACCACCAGCCCGTCGGGTTTTGCGACCTGCGAGGCGATCTTGGCCAAGTGCTTGGTGCGCGCGACGCCGATCGAGATTGGCAGGCCGAGCTCGGCCTTCACCCGCCGCCGGATGGCGCGGGCGATCTCGTCGGGCGGTCCGAACAGATGCGTGCAGCCGGCGACGTCGGCGAAGGCCTCGTCGATCGAGATGCGTTCGACCAGCGGCGTGAAATCGTCGAGCACCTTGATCGCCGCGTCGCCGAGCCGCTGGTACTCGCTGAAGCGGCCGCCGACGAAGATCAGGTGCGGGCAGAGTTCGCGCGCCTTGCGGCCGGGCATGCCGCCGCGAACGCCAAAAACCTTGGCCTCATAGGAAGCCGCAAGCACCACGCCGCCGCCGACGGCGATAGGCTTGCCCCTGAGCGACGGGTCGAGCAGCTGCTCGACCGAGGCATAGAAGGCGTCGAGATCGGCATGCAGGATGGTGGCCGCTGTCGCCTGACTTTGCGTCATCCGTGGCGCCAATTCACCTTGCGGCGTTGCAGCATTAGCAACATCTGTTCGAAGGAATTGTTCTCGAACAAAAAGAGAACAAACGGGGTCTCTTGTCAAGCGGCATCGGACCGCCGACGACGGTGGGATCTGCGACCTGTCACAAGGATGCGGGATCCAGCCGGAATCTCGTTTTTTGCCACGTCGAGCACGCGTCGGGAGCGCACGTGCAGCATCGACCAAGGTCGATGCCGAGAGGCAGGAACATCGTCCGGCCGACGGCGTTACTGCGTGGTAGGGACGCCGTTTGCGGGAGGCCTGACATGGGCCAGTTCGAGATCACGGACCTCGTCTATATCGTCGATGCTTGCGCCACCGGAAGGGCCGCCGGGCGGCTCGTGTCGATGGCACGGGCGGTGGAGGAACTGCGTGTGCTGACCGGCGATTTCATCTCGCCGGACGAGGTGGCGGCGAACGAACTGTCGGCCGTGGCGCTCGAGCGCGGTTGCGCTGTGCTGTTCGACGAGCAGCCTGGCGCTGACATCCTCAGGGCGCCGTAAGTCCGATATACGCTGCTATATGTTGGGCGCCGCTCGGGGGTGGCGTCCATCACAACTTATTGAAAAATTGGGCTTTCAGGCCCGGCAAGTGACAAGTCGAGCGAAAATCTTAGCCATTCGTTTATGCATGCTTGCTCATATGGAAGCATGGCATCGCGCACCCGTTTTTTCATGGGGAACTTTCGCCGCCTGCTGGGAGCCAGCGGCGCGGGCGGCAACGTCGCCGTCATCTTCGCATTCGCCTTACCGGTCGTCGTCGGTGGCGCTGGCCTCGGTGTCGAGACCTCGCTCTGGTACTACAGCAGCCTGAAGCTGCAGGCGGTGGCCGATGCCGCGGCCTATGCCGGCGCGCTCGAGAAGATCGCGGGTTCCGACAACCCGACCATCGTCGCCGCCGCCACGCAGTCGGCGACCTCGAACGACTTTGTCGCGCCGGGCACGATAGAGGTCAACACGCCGCCATTGTCCGGCCCGAACACCGCCAAGAAGGCGGTTGAGGTCATCGTCAAGCACAACCTCGATCGCTACTTCACGGCCATTTTCAACAGCACCCCGGTTCCGCAGCAGGCGAGGGCGGTGGCGCGCATCACCGACGCCTCGAAGGCCTGCGTGCTGGCGCTCAGTCCTTCGGCGGTCCAGGCTGCGCTCTTTTCCGGCAACACCACCGTCAACCTCACCGGCTGCTCCGTCATGTCGGACTCGGTTGCTGCGGACGCCATCAGGACGCAGGGATCGGCGACGCTCAAGGCCGACTGCCTGATCACGGTCGGCGGCATGGTGCTGAACAATCCGGTGACCACGACCTGCAGTTCCAACCTCACCCAGGCCCTGCCCGCATCCGATCCGTTCTCCAGCCTGCCGACGCCCGCGGCGAGCAACCCGTGCAAGAACGTCAACGGCAACAAGACGTCGCAAACGCTTCAGCCTGGCACTTATTGCAGCGGCATGGATCTCAAGGGCAACGTAACGCTGCAGCCCGGCGTCTATGTCGTGCAGGGCGGTATGAAGATCAACGCAAACGCAGTCGTCGCCGGCAGCGGGGTAACCATCTTCATGGCGGGCAGCAACACCGTCAGCATGAACGGCACCGCCACGGTGACGCTGAGCGCGCCGACCTCAGGTACCTATTCCGGCATGCTGTTCTATGGCGACAGGACGGGGACCGCGGCGCAGAGCACCTTCAACGGCACGGCGACGTCGCTCTTGACCGGCGCCATCTATTTCCCCAAGCAGCAGGTCAACTACCTCGGCAACTTCTCCGGCAGCGGCGGCTGCACCCAGGTCGTCGCCGACACCATCCAATGGTCGGGCAGCACGACCATCAAGCAGGACTGCACCAGTCTCGGGATGAAGGACATTCCGGCGACGCAGTCCGTTCAGCTCGTCGAGTAGCGCGCATGGTTGGGCGGACCCTGCGCATTTTCCGGGACAAGGCCGGGATAGCCGCCGTGGAATTTGCCATGGTGCTGCCCATCCTGTGCTTCGTCTGCCTCGGCATCGCCGACGGCTGGTCCTACGTGTCGAGTTACCTGCAGATGCGCGCTGGCGTCAAAACCGCGGCCAATCTGGTGATGGCCGGCGCGACCAACGACACGGGAACGCAGGCGGTCGCGCTGTCGAGCTGGAACAACAAGCCTGAAGATGCGGCGGTCGTGCTGGTCAGATCCTACAAATGCGGCACCACGGTGGTGGATGAGACCACGATCTGCGGCGGTACCAAGCTGCCGAATGTCTTCGTCCAGATCTCGGCCACCGGCACCTGGGTGCCGCCGTTCAATTTCGGCGTCTTTCCGGATCCGCGCGTGATGACCCATCAGGAGGTCATCCGTGTCCGCTGAACGGATCGCCAGATGGCGCCGCGACCGGTCCGGCGGCGCCGGGCTGGAATTTGCGCTGATCGCGCCGTTCCTGGTGATGCTGCTGTTCGGGATCTTCGCGTTCGGCTGGTCGTTCAATGCCACTTCGACCGTCCGCTACACGCTGGAAACCTCGGCCCGTGCCTTGCAGCTCAACAACACGCTAACGCAGAGCCAGATACAGGCGATCGCCACGCAGAAACTGCTGGCGCTGGGCCTGAAGAACGTCGTCGTGACGATAGCGACCGATCCGGCCAGCGGCGGCTTCAAGATGGCGCATCTGACCGCCAGCTATGCCTTCGTCATCGAGTTCCCGTATTTCGACCAGTATCCGATCAGTTACGCAACGACAGTCACTGTACCCTTGGTTGCAAGCTGAGCATCTTGCCGCCAAAAGGTTTCACTTGATGTTCTGCAAGATGTTGCTGGCGTAACTGCGTCTCCCGATCAGTTAGGACTAAGGTCTGATCAGTATAGGGCTTCTGCGGCCCAAAGGGCTCAGCCGGCATCTGTCCGCGATAATCGTCTTTGATTTCAGTATCTTATCTGTGTCACCCGGCGCGTCGGTCGCGCATCGCTACTATATTTGTCTAAAGTTTACTTCTTCGAATTAGCAAATTTGCATACGACGGCGTTATAGCGGGTAGGCGAGGTGGCGAATCCCCGAGGAGGTACTATGACAACCCGAAAAACCCTGTTGGCGGCGGTGGCCGCGTTCGCTCTCCTGGCCACTCCCGCGTTGGCCGGCAACGGCAATGGCGGCGGCAACGGCAATGGCGGCAGCCATGGCAATAGCGGCGGCAGCCATGGCAATAGTGGCGGCGGCAATTCCGGCAAGAGCGGCACGCACGGCAATTCCGGCCAGAGCAAATCCGGCAAGAGCACGCATGGCAAGTCGGCGTCGGCGAAGTCGGGCAAGAAGTCAGCGACGGTCACCGTCGATGACGTCGAAGTCGCGGCCACGCCCAAGGAGAAGAACCTCCACGCCAAGCTCGGCCGGCTCAACTCTCTGCAGCGCAACAGCAACGCTTACATGAACTCCAAGAGCAAGAACTTCGCCGCAGTGCAGGCCTATGTGATGGCCTCCGCGAATGCCCAGAACGCCCAGGCCGCGGTCGAAGCCGCCAATCAGGCAGTCATCGACGCCCAGGCCGCACTCGACGCGCTGAATGCAAAGGCGGCCGACCCGACCACTCCGCCCGACGAGGTCCCGACCCAGGACGAACTCGATGCAGCGCAGGCCGCGCTCGACGACGCCAACCAGGCGGTCATCGATGCCCAGGCCAAGGCCGACGAAGCCGTTGCCGACGTCCCATCGCTCGACGATGCGCTTGCCGAGATGGCTAACAAGCCGGTCGACGACGAGGTCACAGAATGGGCCACGGGCGTGCTCGACGACAAGATCGACCAGGTAGCCGCCAAGCTGGCGGAGCAGGACGCCGCCGCGGCGACGACCGACGACACGACCACCGACCCGGCCGATGAGGAAACGGAAACCGAGACGGCGGAATGAGTGAGTAGGGACGAGTGAGTAGCAAATAGTAGGGGCTGGCGGCATGCCGCCAGCCCCGTCCGTATACCGCTTGCTACCCAATTCCCTATTCACTACCCGCTTCCGTTCATCCCGACGGGGAAAACCACCGCTAACCCCATGTTCGGCATGGCAAATCTTCGCTTCCCAATGTAATCTCCTGCGTCTAGGGGTTCAAAGGCATTGGGAGGACAAGAACATGCCACGGGTTTCGGAGCTCTTCTTCAAGACAGCCATCGTGTTTCTCATTCTGGGCGTCGCCGCCGGCCTGGAAATGGCCATATCGGGTGACCATGGCGCGTTCCCCGCGCATGCCCACATCAATCTGCTGGGCTGGGTCACCTCGGCGATATTCGGCGGCTACTACGCGCTCAATCCAGCCAAGGCGGCGCGGCGCATCGCGATGATCCACTACGGTCTCTATACGCTCGGCCTAGTGATCATGCTGCCTGCGCTCTACCTGCTGCTGCACGGCAACCCGGCACTGGAGCCGATCGTCGCCGGCGGCTCGTTGATCGTCGCCGCGGCCATCCTGCTCTTCGCCGTTGTGGTGTTCTCGCCCGAGCCGGTGCCGTCGGCCTCCGGCCTGCAGTCGGCGCCTCGCTGAGGGCGAAACTGCCAATCTCCCCCCTTGTGGGGGAGATGTCCGGCAGGACAGAGGGGCGAACGATCACCAGCTTCGGCGTGATCCGCCCCCTGCACAATCAGCTTCAATGATCTGGACAGTTGCTGACAGGCCGGCGGGACAGCGCCCCTCTGGTCTGCCGACCATCTCCCCAAGGGAGAAGAGCCTGTCTCAGGCTTTCGCCAATCGCCGGTTACAGCAGTCGCGACAGGAAGGTGTGGATGATGCCGTCGCGCTCGAACGGTCCGGGCACCTTGGCCGGCAGCGAACTGTCGGTGGTCTTGGCCGCCGACGAGGCGCGGCCGTAGATGATCAGCAGCACGGCGATGAAGTAGCCCACCTGCAGCACCAGGGCGGCGACAAATGTCCACCCCAGCGCTTGCCACAACGATCCCGTGTCCGCGTAGGTCCAGCCAAGGACCACGAGAATTGTTGCCGACATTCCCACAAGAAACTGCGGAAAATACATTTGCCCGATCGAACGCTCCGGATCTTGTTGCGGTCCGGAATGCCCGCCCATGTCTCTACCCTATTTGAGCGTTGCACCTTTCACGCATGGTCGCAAGTTGGCACCAGTGCCGCGCTCTGTTCTGCCTTTCGGCCAGTTGTATGCGACCTATGTCTTAGGACTTAGGACCTTGAGCCGCCCGGCGCAAGAGTTGTCTTGGTTACTGCACCGGCATTTGAGGCGCGCCGCCTTTGGCGTGCCCGGCGTGACGCATCGCCGGGCACCCTTGCGGTCAGACCGCCATCTTGCCGATGATCTTGGACATGTCTGCGGCGTCGAAGGCTTTCAACGTCTGCGTGCGCACATTGCCAAGCGATGCCACGGAGAGGCTGAGGGCCGTAGCCGCGATGTCGTCATTGGCCTCGACGGCCGCGACCACGTCGTGCTGGCCAAGGGTCCACAGCAGCGAATTCACCTTCACTCCGCTATCGGCGGCCATCGACTTGAATGCTTCGGCCCGTTTCACCGTGTCCTTGATGGATTTGGCGCCCTGCTCGGTGAAGTTCACAAGTATGACGTAATGCGACATGATTTCCTCCCATCGCGGTCGGGGGGCGTGCGGAAGCGTCTCCGCCGCGGCCGTTGTTTCTCCCGACGAGATCGTGCCGTTCAGGCGGCACGCGAGAAGGAGTGCCGGCCGAGGCAGCTTACGGAGACTTTGCCGGCACTCCACGCGAAGATTGGGTGTTCTCCCCGCGCGGCGGCATATTAGCACCGGCGAATATTTGGGAAAGCCGTTTTCCCTGGAGTCCGCGGGTCTAGGCCTCGAAGAAATGGAATGTTCCGCGTCCGCCGGACTTGCTGCGGTAGAGTGCCATGTCCGCCTTCTGCAGCAGGTCGTCGCTCGTCACGCCATCGCCGGGCGCCAGCGCGATGCCGACGCTGAGCCCGAGGACGAACGGGGTGCCGGCGACCGTGAACGGTTCCCGGAAGCGGTCGATGATGCGCGATGCAAGAGCGGCCGCATCCGTCTTTTCAGCGATGCCTGTCTGCACGATGGCGAACTCGTCGCCGCCAAGCCGCGCCACCGTGTCGTGGTCGCGCACCGCGCCGCGTAGCCGTGCGGCGACGTCGATCAGAAGCCTGTCGCCGGCCTTGTGGCCGAAGCCGTCATTGACCGGCTTGAACTTGTCGAGGTCGAGATAGTGCACGGCCATTAGCGCGCCGCGCCTGGCGAGCGCCACCGCGCTGTGCAGCCGGTCGGAAAACAGCATGCGGTTGGGCAGGTCGGTCAGCGCGTCGTGATGTGCCATGTGGGCGATCGTCGCCTGGTCGCGGCGCTGCTCGGTAACGTCGAAATAGGTGGTGACGAAGCCGCCGCCATCGATCGGCATGCCGCGCACCTCGACGATGGTCCCGTTCGGGCGGGTCCGCTCGTAGACATGCGCCTCGCGCTGCCTGACCAGCGCCAGCCGGCGCGCGACATGCAACTCGACTTCGCCCGGCCCGTATTCACCGCGCTCGGCGTTGAAGCGAAACAGCATCTCCATCGACGGATAGCCGTTGGCGAAGAGGTCGTCCGGATAGTCGAGCAAGGTCCGCTGCCGTTGGTTGCAGATGACCATGTTGAGGTCCTGGTCGAACAGCGAGACGCCGCCAGGGAAATTCTCGATCACTGCCTCCAGCAACCGGATCCGTTCGCGCGAATGCTCGACCAGCTGCGCCATCCGGCCGATCGCTTCGGCGAGGCCCGCCGTGCCGAGCCTTGCCGGCACGCTTGCTTCCAATGCGCCCACCGCGCCACGTGATGCCATCGCCATCGGCCGCTGACCCCCTCAGCAATCCCCGGAATATTCAGTGACGCTAATATGAAAGGATTGCCGCCGGATTAACGCGCTGCCGGTCGCGGCCCTCTCGTGCCGGTTTCCTGCATCGCGAACGAGAGAGGCCCGCCATGCCATACGGCGCGGCGGGCCTGGCGACGCTCGTGAACGTCAGGTCAGGATGATGACGATCTTCAGCGTGTCCGGATCGACGATGACGATCCTGCCGTCGGCCAGCACGAAATACTCGTAGGTCTCGTAGGCCGGAACGATCTTGACGATGCGCGGCGGCAGGCGATGCAGCCGCACCTTGTGCCGCGGCACTTCGGTGCCGACGGAGATGTCGAAATCAACCCGGTCAACCGGCGTGATCTTCGTCTCGCGGATCACGTTGGTGATCTCGGTCTTCTGTTCGACCGTCACGTTGGTGATGGACGCGGTCGAGCCCTGATCGGGCTGCGTCGATGTCTTGCCCTGCGCCTGTTCGTCGGTCTTCACCGTGGCCTTGCCCTGGGCCTGCTGGTCTGTGGTGGCGCCGGCCTTGCCCTGCGCCTGTTCGTCGGTCTTCACCTTGGCCTTGCCCTGGGCCTGCTCGTCTGTGGTGGCGCCGGCCTTGCCCTGCGCCTGTTCGTCGGTCTTCGCCTTGGCCTTGCCCTGCGCCTGCTCGTTGGTCTTCATCTTGGCCTTGCCCTGGGCCTGCTCGCCTGCCTTGCCGCCCTTCTGGCAATCGGCGGTGCCGGCGGCGCAATTGTTGTCACCGCTTGGCTGGACCTCGGCCGGCGCCTGTGCCTGCGCCATCGCGGCGCCACAGCCGACACCGAGCGCGAGCATGCTGGTAATCAGAATATGTTTCATGAGAACTCTCCTCGACGTGTCGTCCCTTCGTTGGGGTAACTTCGGCTCGGAGCCTTTGTTCCGAAGCAAATTGGGCGGGATTCCATGACCAAATCGGATCGGCCACCCAGTCAAAAAAATCCAGGAACAAGGCCTGTGCGGTGGCGTTAACGACCGAGGCGGCCCGGCTGCGGACGGCATTGTGCGCGTGGTGGAGGAGGTCGTCGGTAAAGACAGGAGACGATCATGAGACTGCATCTCAAGACAGCTGCCGCAGGCCTGCTGCTGCTCGCCGGCATGGGCGCCGCGGCCGCTCAGGACGTCATCATCGAGCCGCAGCAGGAAACCATCATCCGGGAGTATGTGCACAAGCAGCCGCTGGCTTCGGTCAAGCTTCCGGGCGTGGAGCTCAATGTCGGCACCGCACTTCCCGACACCGTTGAACTCCGCGAAGTTCCCAACGTCAAATATCGCTATGTGGTCGTCGACAATCAGACCGTGCTTGTCGATCCGGGCACCCGCAAGATCGTAAAGATCATCCAGTGACCTGAAATGGCGCCCGCCGCTTGCCAGAGCGGCGGGCGGGCCAGCTCGTATTATTTCGTGACTAATATATGCCGATACATGCAGGAACCTTTCCCTCTCACCACGCGTTGCCGCGTCTGACTTCGTGTTGCCTCAATAATAGGCAGGCTGTGCGAGGCAGATCGGGCAAACGAATCGGCGGCAACCAGAAACGGGTCGGGGAACGGAGCACAGCTACCATGTCGAAGCGCGAAATCGGAACATCCCCGGCATTGGGGATGCGTGTCGCCGACCTGCGGGCCAGGATGCGAAGTGCGAGCATCACCGAACATGAGATGAAGACCTTCCAGAAGGTTGCGGCCATCATGGGGGGCGCCGACGGCTCCCTAAGCATCGATGCCGACGACCTGATCGCCGCTTCTTTTGTCGCCGAGACGGTGGGCGACAGCGCGCCGAACTGACCGCCGCCGGCCGCGGGCCGGTCCAGCATCACCCTGTCAGCATCCGACCTATCCGTTCCGCCCTCGCGGGCGAGAGCGTGCGCTCGTGCCTGTCGGCGCGAGCCTCATACCTCGTCGAAGGGGCCGCCACGCCTTGCCGGGTCGCGCTTGATGGCGGCTTCCTCGGCATCGTCCGGCAATGCCTCGTCGCTCTCCTGGTAGGGGTTGTCGTCGTCCTCTTCCGGTAACTCGCCCTCCTTCTCGATGCCGGCGCTTTCCGGCACATCCGCTTCCGGCAGGCTTTCGTCAGGAACGATGCTCGCGCCCTTCACCGCATCCCAATCCTGCTGTCTTGGCGTAGGCGCCTCCACCTCGTCGTTTGGCGTCCGGTCGTCGGCCGTTGACGGTTCGACCTCGTCGTTCGGTCTCTTGCGCGGTTCCATGACTGGCCTCCTTGGCGCTGGCACCTGAAATCTGTTCCGAAGGTTGAACTCGCCGCCTTGCCACCGGTTCCCCGCCCGACCGGCTGCAGCGCAAGCGCCCCGGTCCGCCAGGGAACCAATCGGCCCCGGCGTTCTTTCCCGGACAAGGAAAGGAGCCAGACCATGAAACCTTTCGCCTTTGCGCCATGCGCGCTGCTGGTGATGGCGCTGGCCGGTCCGGGGCCGCGCAGGACAACCCCGACCAGACCAAAGCGCCGGCAGGCCCATGCCAGGCCGAGCCGCAGGGGCAGGGCAGCGCTGAGCAGAAACCGGCCGCCGACAGCGGCAGCGACAATGGCCTGACCGGCAAGCTCAAGCCTTGCGGCGGTGTATTGCAGCCGCCGCCGACCGGCGACCAGGGTATGGCCCAGCCGGCGCCCGAGGAAGGCAACATGCCGGTGATCAAGCCCGGGGAAGTGCCGCCGCAGCCGCCTAAGCAATAGTGATTGGGAGGCTCGGCTCAGCGCGTATGACGCTCGTGCGGCGCGCGCGCCGCGCGGATCGTCCGCACCTTGGCGCGGCGCAGCGTCGTGACCGGATCGACGCCGGTCCAGACGATGCCCGCGGCCTTGGCGAAAGCCATGAAGGCGCGTCGCGTCTGCTCGATGGTCACGTGTCCGGCCCGCGCCGCCTCGCACGCCTTGATGGCGATCTTCTGCAGCCGTGTGTCTTCGGCAGGCGGCCATTCTTTTAGGAAGTTCTGCATCTCCGCCAGCGATGCAATGTCCCGTTTGAAGCCGGCGCCAACGGCGACGGCGATCGGCGGGTCGAAAGGCAGATCTTCAATCATAAGGCACCTCCGCTGGACTCTTCGCCTTCAATGCTGGAACGGCCGCCTGGTTCCGACGCCGACGGCGGATCAATTAGTGCCGGCTCGCGGAACAAGAGCCCCGTGCCGGCGTTTGCCCCGGAGAGCCCGCCAATTCGAACTCTCGCGCTTCCGCCGGTCCGTGGAGGCGGGGCGAAGCTCGCAACCAACCAACAGGAGGCAGAGATGAAAATTGCCCTTATTACTGCTGTCGCCGGGCTGGCTATGATTGCCGGCATCGGCGCCGCCGCCGCGGACCAGGTGATCGTGACGCCCGAGCAGCGCACCGTCATCCGCGAATACGTCCACAAACATCCGCTGGCCTCGATCAACCTTCTCGGCGTCGAGCTCAATGTCGGCTCGACCTTGCCGGACACGGTGGAACTGCGTGAGGTGCCCGACACCCAGTATAGATACACGGTCGTCGGCGACCATACGGTGCTGGTCGATCCCGGCACCCGCAGGGTCATTGAGGTCATAGAGTAAATAAGGCCGGGGCACCCGGCTGATGCATGACGGCCCCGCCGCTTCGCGCGAAGCGGCGGGGCGAGGGGTTTTGGGGCAGGGAAGGAGCACGTCCATGTTGCCGCATGTCGAGACCCCCAACTCCGAGAATGTGGCGGCCTGTTGCGACAAGCTGTTGGCCGAGCGGGGAACGGGATTGCTTTCCATGACGGAGGCAATCGGCGAACTGCGCCGCCGCACCGGCACCGAACGCTCGGACGCCGATCTCGCCGGGCTGATAACCAAGAAGGCAGCCCTGCTGGGCGTCGCCGTCATGGCGCACTAGGCCAGCGCCACTGCGCAGGACAAGCCTCGCAGGAGGGAGGGAGGGACGCACTGGGATTCTCGTTGGGCGTTATTGCCGCAAGTCCCCTCCGCTGCGCTCAAGACGCCGGCTCAAATTTCCGCTAGTGTTTACCGTGGACCACCGGAATGGAACCCAACCACGGAGGCAACAAGTGACGGACGACAGGCAGGAACGCATTCGCCAGCGGGCACACGCTATCTGGGAAAAGGCCGGCCGGCCCGAGGGCGCGGATATTCAGCACTGGGACCAGGCGACGGCCGAGATCGATGGCGAGGCCAAGCCGAAGAAGAAAGCTGCACCGAAGAAGCCTGCCGCAGCGAAGCCCGCCAAGACCGCTGCCACCAAGACTGTTGCCACCAAGAGCGCGACCAAGGCCGCAAAGCCCGCGGCGAGCAAGTCGAAAGCCGGCAAGGCCTGAAAGGCGGATCGGCCCCGCCGTCGGAGAGATGGGCCGGGCCGGGACGCGCGCCGGCCGTGGCAGATTTCCGGCAAATTTTGCAGCTTCCTGCCAGGGTAGGGCAGGCCGCCATGCGTGGTCGCAAGGCTGATCAGCCCCTCGCCAAGGCTGGCGCTTCAGCGCCTTCCACTGCGTCCAGCTCATCGAGGCTGGCCGGAACATTCCGCTTCAAGAGTTCGGCGAGCACGGTGGCGGCCTCGAGCAGGAGTTCCCTCAGTTCCTGCTCGCTGAGCTTGTCGACGTACTCGGCCGCGTCAAGGAGATCGACAACCACGTCGACCGCCTTCATGTGAAGATGAGGCATTGCCGATCCTCCTTTGCATGTCGCCTCCGCTTTGCTGCCGGCAGGATTGCCAAACGCGGCGCTGCCTTCAATCACATTTGATGGCGTTGCCGAGGAAGGCCCGCATGCGTGGGGCGGATCGTTCGGAACATTGTCGCGCCGGGTCCATTCTCCTTTGACAACAAAGGAGACAAGGCATGAACTGGGATCAGATCAAGGGAAAGTGGATGCAGGTCAAAGGCAAGGCCAAGGAGCAGTGGGGCGACTTGACCGACGATGACCTCGACCGCATCGAAGGCAATCGCGATCAGTTCGTGGGGCGGATCCAGGAGCGCTACGGCATCGCCAAGGAAGAGGCGCAGCGGCAGCTCGACGACTGGTCGAGAAGGCTCGACTGAGCGCGGCGCCCCGCGGCGATCTCTATCGAGAGCTGGCGGGCTGGAAGGCGGCCGCAACAGGCTGGCTCGGACTTGGTCAGGCCGATCAAGGCCGGCCCGATGTGGCGGGGATTTCACGCTACGTCGGTGCAGCCAACTTCGGCACGTGCGGAGCAAAAGCGGGGGAAAGAGTGACAATCGGATTATGTTGCGAGCTGGCTAATACTAGTGTCGTCCTAGCCGGCTTGCCCGCCCCCGAAGCCCCCAAGCCGGTCAGGCCCGGCGGTCAGTCGAAGTTACCCCAACAGGCTGTCGGGCCGCTGTGTATCGCCAGTCACGTAAGCCAGAGACCGGCAGGCACGGCAAGAAGCCACCGAGCTTCCATAGCGCTGTCGTGACGATCCTCCATTGCACGCGCGCCCTATCTCTGACTTCAAAAGGCTCCAGCGCCACGCACCTCCCGCCGTGCGCTGGAGCCTTGCCCGCGCTCAACCGCTGCCAGCGGGAGCTGCCGGTGTTGACCAACGGCGCTTGGATGGGTTCGTTCCGCGTTTAGGGCCATGGTCCGAAGCTGTTTGCGACTGAAGTTGCAACGTCAGAGCATGGAACGCAGCGGCATGGCATTCCCAGGCGAAGGCAGCAAAAAGAACCCGCCGGCTCTGCCGGCGGCAGGGCTGGAGTAGCCAGGAATTTCTGGCGCATGAGAAACGATCACCAAGCCGTTTTGTTGCAAAGACCCGCCAGTCCACCGCCTGATCCTCGATGGGTGCGGCACGTTTGCGGTCGGAACCTTTAGCTGTCGCTGATGTTGTCACTCCAGCACCCATTTCGGGCGAAGGAGCGCGTCATGAACAACATCATCTGGCTGGTCGGAGCCGTGGTCATCGTCATCGCGATACTTAGCTTTCTCGGTTTGAGATAGCTCTGCGCGACTCTATAGGCCTGCGCCGGCATGCGTGGCGAGGTTGTCGCCACGCTCATCCGGAGCCTAATGCGGAGATCGTCTGCTGGCGTATTGCGCGACAGCGCACAGGAATGCCAATGCGCCCGCGTCGCACGCCGCCCTGGATGGCCCCTTGGCGAAGAGAACGGCATCCGCGGCCGGAACTGTCAGGCCGTGCTTCTTGGCAAAAGCGGTGACTTCATAAGGCTGCTGGTCGTCGGATAGGTTGGTCTCGAATTCATAATTCATCGATCCACATTCCTCCCTTCGTGAATTTGCCCTTCCTTCGCCCGTCACGAATTAAACGCTCGACGGGGCGCGCGAGTCCACCAATCATGAATTGCCGTGAAACGTTCCATCCCTGGTGTCCTGACTTGGTGGTTGCAGGAATAGAAGCCTAGCCGGCAGCGCCAGGAAGACCGCGCGCCGCATCGGCCTGGGCGGGGCCTGGGCGGGCGCCAGATACGCCTTTCTCGAAGCACCTGCTCATTTCAAGCCCGGTGGTCTGGCCGAGGATCTCAGCAGCCGGGAACATTAGCCGTTTCGAATGGTTGAGGTCCTGTGTGTGGCGTCGCTGCTTGGCGTCCCACGCAGGCTGGTGGGCAAACATCGGCCGGCCCGCGTCATCGGTCCCTCCGTGGCGCGGGCTCTTAGCGGGCCGCCGCGACGGTACTCCGCTGGGCCACGTGCTATTTTTCTTCCTGGCGCTTTTCGATTTCGTAGGAAAGCCAGCGGCAGAGCATGCCGAAAATCGATGCGGCAGCACCGCCAAGCAGGCAGGCGACCAGCAGCGGGCTTTGCGCGGCGCTCTTCCAGCTTACGATGGCGAGCAGGATCGCGCTCGCCGTCGAGACCAGGTAACCGGCGCCTTTCAGCAGATGTAGCGATGCTTTGGTCATTGCGGGAAACCTGGCCAGATTGCCGGATGGGCCAACGGCCCGACTAACATACGCGGGTGAAGAGGTTCCGTTCCTTCAGCGGCAGAGCCGGGCAGACGTCATTCCACCCCAGTCCTCGGACCGGGCGAGTGTCCCGGCTTTGAGGGGGCCAGGCCAAGGTCGAAGGTTTGCGGCAGGTCAGGTCTCGGGGGCTTGCCGACCGAGGCCGTCGTGAATGCGCCAACCCGGGGAGGCACGGCCATCTGGCCCTGATGCTCACGCCAGAAGGGCTTTCCGAACGCCAGGAAAATGCCGCCGACAAGACACGCCAACAGCAGGAAGGCGAACGCATCCGCTATCATGTTTCCTAAGCGCATGGCGGCTCCCCCTGGGGCGGGTGCCCGCCGACACGGGAACGATGATGGCGGGCACCCGGAGACCGCCGATGAAGGGACGTACCCGGTGGTCCCCTTACCAATGAGTTGGCAGGGCCACGGTTGCCTTGAAACAACCGGCCCGGCCCTCTGCGCCCGGCAATGAGACTTCAGTCTCATGGCTGCCGGGACTGAGGTCCCCTGTGCGGAACGTTGCCGTAACGCGCCCGTTTTCTCGACAGTGCAATCGAGAGGAGAAAAGCAAATGGCTGACGGTCCAACGGTTGTGAACTCGGGTGGAGGTGGTACGGTTGTCGCGGTCGTTCTCGCGATACTCGCGATCGTGGTTCTGCTCTTCTTCACAGGTGTCATCAACCTCAACGGCGGCGGCAGCAAAGACGTCAACGTCAAGGTCGATGCGCCCAATGTCGAGGCGCCGGCGGCATCCGCGCCGTCCGCGCCTGCGCCTGCCGCGCCAGCGCCATCCGAACCGGCGCCTGCGGCCCCCGCGCCATCAGCACCTGCGCCCGCGGCTCCGGCCCCGGCGCCGGCTCCCAGTGGCGGCTGATGCATCGAAAAAGGACGGGGCTCCGGCGTGGTGCGCCGGAGCCTTTTCTTTCCACTATCCGCCAACCACAGCCTCGTAAGGATCGCCATCTCCAAAAGTCGCTTTTTTGTCGCCGCAACGGAACTTTTTAGTCGTTGCTAATGTTCATCTTCCGATAGCGGACATTCGCCTTCGGGTGCCGACGATCGGAGCGGAAACGGCCGATCGACCCAGCTTTGCTGCCCATCTGTCGCGCGAGTGTTGGCACATTCGGAGATCGGGGCATGAACAGGCGTCTAGTACTGCTTTCCTCTCTCACTGCGGTGTCTCTTGCGGTTGCCGGACCGTTGTCGCTCCTGCCTGCTCGCGCCGGCGAACCGCAATCGGCGAACGTTCGAGCGGCAATGCGGAAACTCTGGGAAGACCACATCACCTATACGCGGAACTACATCATCAGCGCCCTCGCGGGCCTCCAGGACACGGACGAAGTCGCGAAGCGCCTGCTCCAGAACCAGGATGAAATAGGCGACGCGGTAAAGCCCTATTACGGTGATGCCGCCGGCAAGAAACTGGCGGCGCTGCTCAAAGACCATATCAAGATCGCAACGGAAGTGGTCGAGGCGGCCAAATCAGGCAGCAAGGACAAGCTCTCGGCCGCTCAGGATAAATGGTCGGCCAATGCCGACGACATTGCCGTGTTCCTTGGCAAGGCCAATCCGAACTGGCCCGAGAAGGATCTCCGCCACATGCTGCACAAGCATTTGGAACTGACGACCGGCGAAGTGGTCGGCCGGCTGAACAAGGACTGGGCGGCAGACATCAAGTCCTACGATGAAGGCCATGACCACATGCTGAAGTTCGCCGACATGCTGACGGATGGCATCGCCAAACAGTTTCCGGACAAGTTCAACGGGTGAACACCGTCTTGGGCTTGTAGGGCAGAGATAGGATTGATCAGGCGGCGCCGAGCTTTCGGCGTCATCTGAAGGCAAATTTAAGAATATTAGAATGTATGCGATTGGCTTGATTGGGCGCGCGCGGGATTTGCCAGTGTAGCGAGACATCCGCGCGGCATCGCCGCAACATTCGCGGTGCAAACAAAAATACACCAGTAAAAGTCAGGTATTGACCCGATCGCGCCGTTGACACTGCACGCGCCTGCATGCGCCTTTTCGCGCCAGGGTTTTTTCGGCAACGAGCTTCGGGGTAGGGGCAATGCAAGGCATCAACCGTTTCATTTCATTTGCGTTTGTGGCCGCGGCGGGTGGTCTGTCGGTGCCGGCCTTGGCGGCGCCGGTGGAGTATGTCCGTGTGTGCTCGCTCTATGGCGCGCGATACTACTACAGCCCCGGCACGGATACCTGCATCAACGCCGATACCGGCGAGACGCGCCGCGTCACCGAAGACGGCGTCGTCGTCGGAAAAACTGCGCTGGCAAGCAAGGTCGACGACATTGACGGCCGCGTCGCCCGCGCCTTCGAAAGCGCCTCGGTGGCCTCGGCGCTGATCAGCCCGGATTTCGTCCAAGGCGAGCATTTTGGCGTGCGCGTCAACTGGGGCAATGCCGGCCAGTCCAATGCCATGGGCGTCACCGGCGCGGCCGTGCTGGGCGAGGGCTTCCTGCCAGGCGGCACGGGCCGGCTGACCGGCGCGGCGGGCGTCGCCTTCTCGGGCAAGACCGTCGGCGGCAATGCCGGCCTGCAGCTCACCTGGTAAGGCCGGGGGCAATCATGCTCAGATATCTTCTTGCGCCGGCGATGCTCGGCGCGCTCTGCGGCCTGTCGGCGCCGGCGCTGGCGAAGCCGGTCGAATACGTCAAGCTGTGCTATGCCTACGGTGCCAACTACTATTACAGCCCCGGCACCGACACCTGCATCAACGCCCAGACCGGCGACACCAGGAAGGAGATCGATGACGGCAATGGCGGCACCACCACCGTCCCCGGCAAGACCGCTCTGGCCAGCCATGCCGACGACATCGACAACCGCGTCACCCGCGCCTTCGAGAACGCCTCGATCTCGGCTGCCCTTGCCGCGCCGGATCTCGTCCAGGGCGAGCATTTCGGCCTGCGCGTCAACTGGGGCAATGCCGGCGGCGCCGACGCCTTCGGCTTCACCGGTGCTGCGGTGCTCAGCGAAGCCTTTGTCCATGGCGGCCGGCTGACCGGGACGATGGGCATCGCCTTCTCCAGCGGCACCGTCGGCGGCAATGCGGGGCTGCAGTTCAGCTGGTAGGAGGCATCTGACCTCCTTCCCTTGTGGGACCTTGTGGGATGAGAAGGGGAAGCGCTCGCCCTTCAAGCCTCCCACGCGTCGCTGGACAGAGCGAAGCGGATACCGGCCGCGGTCATGGCGAGCTCGCATTCGGTGACTGCGCGCAGGTTGCGCAGATAGCGCGCCACGGTTTGAGGCAGCCAGCCGGCGCAGGCCTCGACATAGGCGCGGCTGTGGACGAGCGTGCCGGTCGACAGGCGCTCGTCCTTCTCGGCGATCACCTTCAGATACTGGCGGATGAAGCGGATGTCCTCGGCGATGTCCTGGCTGGCCATTCGCCAGGCGCCGGCGAGGCGTTCGCGCTGCTCGAGCGGCAGCGGTGACAGCAGCGGGCGAGAGAGGTCGGCGAAGGCGGCGTGGTTTGCGGTGTTCAAGGATATCCCCTCGAAAGAAGGGAAATATCGTACTTTACGTACGAATACCGGTCAAGCCGATTTCGTACAAATTGAACGAGGGACGGTCATAAGAATGCGGTGCAACCTACGTCCCGCCAAGGCTAGCCGCCGTCTTCTGGTCGGCCTCGGCGCGTTCGCGGTTCCCCTTCGCCTTCCAGGAGGCGCTTCGGGCGCTGTAGAAATCGGCGGATTTCTGATTGAGCGCGATTGCCTGGTCGTAGTCGACGATGGCCTGGTCGTGGTCGCCCTTGTGCGCCCAGGCGAGGCCCAGCGCGTGGTAGGCATCGGCCAACTTGGGGTCGAGGTCCACGGCCTTGTCGTAGTCGGCGATGGCGCGGTCGTCGTCGCCCTTGTTGGACCAGGCTAGACCCCGGCCGTAATAGGCGTAGGCGCGTTTCGGATTGAGGCCGATAGCCACGTTGAAATCGGCGATGGCGCGGTTGTAGTCACCTTTGCCGCCCCAGCTCAGGCCACGATTTTCATAAACCCCGATGAGTGTCGGATCGAAGGCAATGGCCTGGTTGTAGTCGGCGATGGCGTGATCGAAGGCGCCCTCCGCCGCCCATGCGCCGCCCCGGTTGAGGTATGCGGATGCGTTCTTGGAATCAGCGATGATCGCCAAATTGTAATCCGCGATGGCCCGGTCATTGTCGCCCTTGTACGACCAGGCAAGGCCTCGGTTGTTGTAAGCAGCGCTGCTTTTCGGGTCGAAGGCGATCGCCTGACCGTAGTCGGCAATGGCCCGGTCGTAATTGCCCTTCGCGGCCCAGTCGTAGCCTCTGTTGTAATAAGCGGATGCATATTCAGGATAGAGCCCTATCGCCTGGTCGCTGTCGGCGATGGCGCGGTCGAAATCGCCTTCCATGGACCAGGCGTAGGCGCGCTTGAAGTAGGCTGTCGCGAGCTTGTCAGGGGCGCTGGCCTGGTTATCGATGATTTGCGTGCAGGCTTCGATCCGCCGGCTGGCGTCGGCCGCATTGCCGATGCACGCCGCATAGGTGAGATTGGCGGCGATCCCCATCGCGCCGCGGACGTCCAGCGCGACGAGGCCGGTCAGCAGCAGCAACAGCGGTGGGCGCCATTTTCGTACCAGCCATATCAGCCGGCTTTCGCCCACGCCTTCCTGGTTCACCATTTCGCCGGTTCTCCCTCGAAAACCATTGATCTCGGCCGACACCGACGGCTGCTTGCCATGCAAGCAGAAATTGCGGTGTCATGAAAGAGCAGTCAGAGGCCGACGGCGAGAGCGAGATTGCTCACATATCGATTATCGACCGTCTCACCCGCCCGATGATGGTGATCGCGCCCTCCAGCTCCGGTGGCGGGATGTCCAGATACGACGCCGGCTGGAAGGGCGGGGTGTCGTTCGGGCGGTAGCGCTTGTAGGTGGCGCGGCCGGTTTCGTCGGCGATCACGTAGCAGCCATTGGTCACCAGCCGCTTGTCGCGCAGATTGACGAAGATGATCGAATCCGGCGGCGAGATCTTGTTCATCGACGGGCCATCGACGCGCAGCGCGATCCATTCGCCTTCCTCGAGGTCGGCGGTGGGAATGGTCGGGTAGTCGGAGAGGTTGACCACGCCCTCCTGGCCGCCGAGCTCGCCGGCGCTGATCCATGACACGATCGGCACGTCGACGGTGAGCGGCGAGGCGGCAAAGCTTGCCGGTCCGGCCTCTGCGCCATCGGCATTGAACAACAGCCAGCCGGGGTCGACGTTAAACAGCCGGCCATATTTCTCCGCCGCCTTGCGCGACAGCGGCCGGTTGCCGTTCTCGTGGCTGATCAGCGTGTTCTTGTTGATGTCGCGCAAGGCCCGCGCCGCATCGCTCGGCGTGGCATAGCCCGCCGCGGTCCGCGCCTGCTGCAATCTGTGCCGTGGGTCCATCATCGTACAAAACGCCTGAAAAATATCGTCCAATACGTACGATTTCGCTTGCGACTCTTTCGTACACATCGTACGATTAGCGCATGATCGAGCATCCCGCAAGCATTTCCGCATTGCCCACGAACATTTCGGCGCTGATCGACCGTTGGCACGGCATCGGCGCGGTCGCCGCCGTCGGCATCAGCTCCGACGCGATAGCGCCGCAAGGGGAGGCGGCATGACCTTGCATCCTGATTTCCGTTCGTCTGCTGAATTCCTATCGTCCGGGCTGTCCTCCTCCCCGGTCCGGACGAACACCGGGGTCTTCGCCCCGGGTCCGGCCGCCCCCTCGGCCGGAACGGCCGGAGTCGCTCCTCCCCCGGCTCCGGCCACCTTCCTTCGTCCGCCCGCGGCCGGTGCCGCCTCCGTGATCCGCACCGAGGATGGCACCGTCATCCTCTTTGATCGCGCAACCGGCCGGGCGGTGTCCGGCCTGACCAGGCAGGCGGCGGAGGCCGCGCTTCTGCGCCTGGAGGGCCGCGGCCCCGCCTGATCCGCCCATTCCCGAACGATTTCAGCGACGGCCCTCGGGCCGAACCCTGGCGCTCGCCCGCGCGCCGCAACCGATGGACCCCGATATGCCTGCCGCCTATACCGAGAAGGAACTCACTGAAATCGCGATCTGGCTCAAGGAGGGGCTTTCGGCCTCCCATATCGCCGTCCGCTTCAGCACGCTGCGCGGAAGTCCGGTCTCGCGCAACGCCATCATCGGCATCGTGCATCGCGACACCGGCCTGCGCGCCATCGGCTTCGCCAATCCCAAGGGCGGCCGTTCCGGCGGCCGGCCGAGGAAGCATGCTCGACCGGACTGGCGGAGCAGGGTGGCGGCCGGAAGCATCGCGCTTTCCGAACCGTCGGCGCTTGCCAGGCAAGTCGAGAGCGCCGACGCCGAAGCTGCCAATCTCCCCCCAAGTGGGGGAGATGCCCGGCAGGGCAGAGGGGGGCGCTGTCCCGCCGACGTCTCCAGTTTTGACGTCGCCTCGCAAGCAGATCGCGTCTCCGCCGTCCGCACCCCGCCCAGGCCCAAGAAACCCAAGCCGCGAAAGCCCGCCCGCGTGCTGCCGCCGGCTTGGCTGGCACCGGGCCAGCGCGAAAAGTCTGAGGCGCAGCTGTACAAGCTGCCTGCGCCACCGCCGCCGGTAAACCCGGGCCGCCAGCCGCATGTCGCCGCCATGCGCTTCATCGACTGCCTGTTCGGCCGCTGCCGCGCGCCGCTCGACCTCGCGCTGCAGGAGGAGCCGGAGAAGGATGCTCCAGGCGCTCGTCCCGGCCCGGAGATGCTCTGCTGCGGCCTGCGCACGCGGCCGACGCAAAGCTATTGCAGCCACCATCACGCAAGGTTTCATGGCCATCGCGGCAGCGGGATGTGAGGGGCGCGCCGCAGAAGGCCGCTCTCATAGAAATCGACGATGCGATGGTGGCGCCGCAGAGCGCCGATCTTATCCAGAACCCATCCCAAGCCCGAGGAACGCCCATGCCCCGCAAGACCGCCAGGAAACCGCAGCCGCCAAAACTGCCGAAGGGCGAGGCCGGTCAGGTGCGCATCCGCCGCGAGATCGGCCATGATTTCGCGCTGCGCCAGGACGCCTTCGGCCGCCAGCGGCTGAGCAATGGCACGGCCGAAGCACGCCGCGTCTACGAGGTGTCGAATGGCGGCTTCACCTCCACCGGCGGCATCGTACGCCTGCGCAATGTCGACCCGCTGGTCGGCATCACCTCGCTCTCACGCCAGCAGCGCGAGGCAGGAGGGCGCCTTCGCGACGATTTCGAGCGCACCCAGCGCGAGGGCCTGCAGCCGCAGTCCTGGAACGAGCGCGTCGACGGTACCAGGGTGAATGCCGGCATCCCCGACCGCGTGCTCTCGGCCGGCCGCGCTCATGCTCATGCCGTCACCGCGCTCGGCCACTGGGAGGTGGCCGATGTGGTACGCAAGGTCTGCCTCGAAGGCCAGTCGGTGAAGGCCATCGCCGAACGCACCGGCGACGGCCGTGACGTGGTGGTGAAACTGCTGAAGGTGGGGCTCGACCTGCTGGCGGTGCACTATGGGATGATGGGGAGGAAAGCAGGGTGAGGGGGACTTGCCAATGGATATAGGCGGCCTGCAAGCAGGGCTTCGTTTGGAATAGCAGCAAACGAACGATGCCGGCTCTGGCATCTTTGATCGTGATCAGCTCGCCCGTCTTCACGAATGCGCGCCGCGCCCCGCAGATGGCACGGGTGGGATTTGGGAGCTGCGCCGCCTCCAGGGTCCCATGCCGTGACTTTCGCGCGTTGCGGCGATGCGGAAATTCTGATCCGCCGCATGAACGACGAGCATCACGGCATCGATCCTCTGGTCAGCCCGCGGATGACGAAGGTCAGTAACGGCAAATCCGCACGCGTTCCAGCACCCGGCGGTGATGATGCCAGTGCCTCACCCACTTCACGTGGCAATGGCGGTAATGGTGCCGGTAGTGATAGCGGTGCGGATAGCGGACCACGTAGCCGGGATAGTAGTCACGGTAATAGCGCGGGCCGTAATAGCGGCCGCCATAGTCGTAGAACGGTCCGCCGCCATAGAACGGTCCACCATAGAAAGGTCCACCGAACGGGCCGCCGTAGAACGGGCTGAGGCCGAACGGACCGAAAAATCCCAATCCGCGCGCATCCGACGGCGCGACCGAGGCTGCCGCGGAGGCAACGGCGATCACTGAAGCAAGTAGCAGTTTTTTCATGGCAACCTCCTCCTGAAGGCTGATCATCAACTAAACGCACCGCCGGCGGGCTATGTTCCCGATCGCTAATGTTCGCCGGTGTCGATCTGAGGAGGAGATTCCGCGCCCGCCGCAGACATGGATGCCGAACTCGCCCGAGAGCGGGTTCAGGCCGCTTCAGCGCGCCGATGATCGAGGTGGTGATGCCAGAGGAATGCCAGTGCAACCCCACGGCGCCGAGGAACCGGAAGACAGCGCAAGCCGCCTGAGCAACTCGCGGCCGTAGGGTGGATGATGGCTTGCACAACAACGCGGCCGGCTGCGTCATGCGCTCGCTCAGCCATTGCAAACCCGCTTCTCCCTCTCCCACAAGGGAGAAGGAGAAGCCGGGCTGAATGTCCCTGTCACCGTTCGCAGATACGGATCTTCTCGATCACGCGGTGGTGGTGGCGCCAGTGCTTGCGGTACTCGGTCCAGCAATGGCGGTTGTGGCGCATTGCGTAGCGCGGCCTGTAGCCATTGTCGTAGACGTCATACCGGTAGTGAGGGCGATAGACGTAAGGATCGCCGTAGTAGGGGCCATAGTCGCCGTAATAGTCGTCATAAGTTGGGCCGATGCCAATACCCAGCCGCAGGCTGTCGGCACTGGCCGGACCGATCATGGCCGCCGCCGACGCAATCGCGATGACGGAGGCGAGCAGGAGCTTTTTCATGACTACCTCCTTTTCCAGGTTGATCTAACAAAACCCCTGAGGCGCGGTGCTGTTCCGATAAAAATCGGTTGGCCTGACGCCAGGCCGCAAAGGGGCCACCCTCCCGCCGGGCCGCAAAACCCGCGAGCACCGCTTCATGGCGGCAAGGCGTGCACCTCATGAGGGGCGCTTTCCGGAACCATCGCGCTCAGCCCGGGTTCCTTCTCAGCGGGCCGCGTCAGCCGGACCTGGTGGCAGAGAGAACAGGGTGGTTTCTCCGGCTTCTTACCCTGGCCAACGAAATGGCAGTCGAGCTCTTGTCCCACCCGGCCCGCTCCGGGCAAAGGGCAATCGATGGCGAAGCGCGCAAATCCCGACACCGCCGTTCCACGCAAAGGGATGCCCAGCCCGCGCCTGAGCAAGGCCGAATTCAAGAATCGCTATCGCGGACAGTTTTATGACCCCGCATTCGCTTCGGCGGCGCAAGCGGTCGATACCCTGTGCGAGATCGCCTGGCAGGCCTACAAGGACGAGCGCAAGAGCCCGATCACCCGCAAGGCCGGCAAAGGCTTTCACGATCCGGACTATGAGCTGTCGGTGGAGTGGATCGCCGCCAGCGAGGCCTTGAAGGCGGCGCAGCAGCGATACGAGGACGCGTCGTCGCCGGCGCGCATCCTGCTCATCAACGGCTCCTCGCGCAGCGAGCATACGTGTCCGGGCGAGATGTCCAAGAGTTTTCGCCTTGTCGAGATCGCGCGCCGGGCCATAGAGGGAAAGCCCGGCTTCTCGGTCGGCGTTCTCGACCTCTCGCGCATCGCCTCGGAATTTGGCCGTGCGATCCACCCCTGCAAGGCATGCTTCTCGACCGCGGCGGCACTTTGCCATTGGCCGTGCTCCTGCTATCCGAACCACTCGCTCGGCCAGATTCACGACTGGATGAACGACATCTATCCGCTTTGGGTCGAGGCCCACGGCATCATGATCGTCACCCCGGTCAACTGGTACCAGACGTCGTCGCCGGTGAAGCTGATGATGGATCGCCTCGTCTGCGCCGATGGCGGCAATCCCGATCCCTCGCTGACGCAGGGCAAGGACGCCGCTTTGGCGAAACGTGCCGAGCTCGCCGGGTGGGACTATCCGCGCCATCTGGCCGGGCGTCTGTTCTCGGTCGTCGTCCACGGCGACACCGAAGGTGCCGAAAACGCCCGCCGCGGACTTGCCGACTGGTTGCGCTCGATGAAGCTGGAGCCGGCTGGCGAGAAGGCAGAGCTCGACCGCTATATCGGCTACTGGCAGCCCTATGCGACCAGCCACCGTGATCTTGATGCCGACCGTGCCGTGCAGAGCGAGGTGCGCGCCGCCGCGCTCGCGCTGGCGGAGGCCGTCGCGAAACGGCGAACGGGTCTCCTGCCGTCGATCGGGACGGACCTCGTCGATCCGCGTCCGAAGTAACTCCTTACCTCCCGCGGCACCATCTTCCCGCCGACGGCTCCAGCGTTCCGGGCAGGCTTCGAGCGGGGACCATCGGATGTATGCGCAAAACGCTATATGATTGCGCCGCAGGGTGAATTTGCCGCGGACGCCGATGCCGATCTTTTCAGTCAAGCACACGACCGTCTATCGCTATAGCCAGCCGGTGAGTTTTGGCGAGCACCGGCTGATGTTCAGGCCGCGCGACAGTTTCGATCAGCGGCTTCTCGACCACTCTTTGTCGGTCGACCCCGAGCCGAAGGAGGTACGCTGGATCCATGACGTTTTTGGCAACTGCGTTGCGGTGATCGAATTCACGGGTTCGGCCAATGAACTCCATTTCTCGACGGACATTCGGCTCGATCACACGCCCCAGCACGCGCCAGATTTCCGCATCGATGAAGCCGCGCTGAATTATCCGTTCTCTTACGATTCCGACGAGGCGGCCGACCTCGCGCAGACGATTGAGCGCCATCATCCCGACGAAGGTGACGAGGTCGGCAAATGGGCCCGCCAGTTCGTCGGCGCCGCTGGCCACACCGAAACCGGTAAGCTGTTGATGACGCTCTGCTACGCCATCCACGAGAGCTTCGTGTACTCCCGTCGCTTCGAAACCGGGACGCAACCGCCGCTGATGACGCTGCACCTGCGCAAGGGCACATGCCGGGACTTTGCGCTGTTCATGATGGAAGCGGTTCGCTCGCTCGGCTTTGCCGCCCGCTTCGTGACCGGCTACGTCTATGTGCCGGGCCGCGACAGCGCCGAGGTGCGCGGCGGCGGCTCGACGCATGCCTGGTGCCAGGTCTACCTGCCCGGGGCCGGCTGGATCGAGTTCGATCCGACCAACGGAATAGTCGGCAACCGGGATCTGATCAGGGTTGCCGTGGCCAGGCACCCCCGGCAAGCCATCCCTCTTTCGGGAAGCTATTCCGGCAGCGCTTCGAGTTTCCTCGACATGACCGTTGAGGTGAAGGTGGCGAAGGAAACCGGCGGCGACAGGAATTAGTTGCGTCTTTGCGGCGCGACCGGTCCGCGCTTGAAGCGCAGCAACGACGACACCGCGGTCCACGTTGAGCCCCGCCTTGCCGCCTGGCGGTATGCACACGCCATTTTCCCGGAACCGCTCGATCTGTTCCGGCGTTGCTGGCCCGAACGAAACGCGCGTCAGCCAGCTATGCCGAGCGCGGTGGACGTTTGCGAATGACCGTTTCGCCCCACCGGAATGATGGCGAGCGTCGCTGTGCCAAGAGGAACGGGATAGCTATCAGGCTGGTCGAGGAAGGCCCACCCCTATGAAACCGATGACCGAAGAGCATCTTGCGGTTCTGCGCAGGCACATGATCGAGATGATTGCGATCCATGCCGACCTGACAAGCGAAGAACTCGGCAAAGCAACGCTCGACGAGCGGGTCTTGGCATCGATGGGGCAGGTGCCGCGACATCTCTTCGTGCCATCATCGGTCGCGCCCTATGCCTATCAGGACATGCCGCTGCCGATCGGATTCGGCAAGACCGTCTCGCAGCCCTTCATGGTCGCGCTGATGACCGATCTGCTCGCTCCCGAGCCGCACGAGTCAGTGCTCGAGATCGGAACCGGCCTTGGCTATCAGACCGCAATCCTCGCTGAACTCGCCGGACAAGTTTGGAGTGTTGAAATCATCGAGGAATTCGCAAGCCATGCCGAGGCTCTGCTGCAGGACCTTGGCTTCTCCAATGTCGCCATTCGTGTCGGAGACGGGTCTCGCGGCTGGCCCGAGCACGCCCCATTCGACAAGATCCTGGTTAGCGTGGCGGCTGAGCGGGCGCCGCCGGCTTTGCTGAGCCAGCTCACGCCGGCGGGTCGTCTGGTCCTGCCTTTGGAGTCAGAGGAAGGACAGTTTCTGACCGTCATCGACAAGGACGCGGCAGGGCAGATCAAGACCCGGAAACTCATCCCGGTTCGGTTCAGCCGGCTCGAAACCGTCTGAGGTCTCACAATTGGCGCGGCCAGCACACACCGGCTGAACTGATCTGGAAGAAGGACAGCCGCGCACCGGTCGTCGCCAAGATGCGCTTCGGGTCAGAAACCGCCGTTCGCCAATGTCCGGTTCTCACCCGGCAGGTGGGAAAAGTACAGGTGGCACAAGTCCGTTTCCTATGAGGCTGTCGCGTCAATATCGATCAGTAGACATGACGCCAATTTACTCAATTGAGTGGGGCTGACTACGCTCTATTTGGTACTCACCATGCTGGATCGACTTTGTTAGGCTCACGTGGTGGTTGCGGTATCCGTAAGCGCGGTGCGCGGGTCGCGCGCGGCCAGTGAGGCATGGAGATCCAGCCATGGATCCTATCCAGAGGCCCAAAGCGGACCACGGTCCAGCATTTCCCGAGGGTGACCGACAAGTCTCAACCATGGCGACCTCGTCTCATGGCTCCCGCAAAAGGTCGCGCGGCGCCGCGATGAGCCTCATCCCCCTCTGTCTCATCCTGCTATGCAGCGCCCCGGCAAGAGGTCAGTCAGGGACTGACGACAGGCTCGGCCCTCAAGACACTGTTGAGGTGAATGTTGCGGGGTGGGGCGTCTTCCGCGCGGGCGTCGCGGGCGCGGAGCTCAACGGTGCCTTTACGATCGATGCGGCCGGGACGCTGCATCTTCCGGTCATTGGGCAGGTAGTGGCTGCGGGTCTGCGTGAGAATGACCTGGCAAAACTGATTGACGATCGGCTGCAGGCCAGAAGTGGCTTCGACGTGCGTCCCGTCACGACCGTCCAGCGCCGACGATCGCGAGCAGCGGCGCCGGTCGATCTCGAAGCGGCGAAGAATCGATCGCTTCAGGAAACCAATGCACCCGCGCGAACCGGTCAAGCGGCGCAAGCCTTTGCTGGCGAGCAGCATGCGTTGGTCGCACGTGCTGACACCGGCTTGCCGGCGCGTGTGGTCGCAGACGCCCCGGTTCTTCAAGGGCGGGCCTTTGAAGAGCAGCAGAAACGAGCCGAACGGCTGGCGGGGGATCTGGAACTGGCGCAGAGCGAAGTAGAAAGCCTGCAGGAGAAAGCCGTTCTCGCGAACCGCGAAAGAGCCGCCGCACTCGGAGCGCAGCAGGCTGCGGAAGCCTCGCTGGCAGCAGCCAGGCGCGCGCTTGACGAGGAGCGGCAGAAGGTCGAGCGGTTGGAAGGCGATCTCGCCGCGGCGCATCAATCTCTCGATGCTGTGACGGCAAGGGGAAAACTGGCGGCGGCTGCGCAAGCCGTCGACATCCAGGGCCGGCAAGTTGCCGAGGCCGCTGCAAAGCGAACCGAGCAAGCGCTCGCACTGGAACGCGAAAGAGCAGATGCCCTCGCCCTCGATCTCAGCGCTGCAAATCAGGATCGCGATGCGGCAAAGGAGGAAGTGGCCCGGCTTTCCGCGGCGTTGGAGCAACAACGCGAAAGGGCCGTTGGCCTGGCCCGCAACCTCACCGCGGCGCGCAACAAGATCGACGTCCTGAAAGCTCCCGATGCGCCTCGCGCCCAGCGCGTCGAGCCCGCTCCCAAAGCACGCGACGCTGATGGAGCTGGTCCACGCCTTGCAGGGAAGCGGGCTCGTTCAGTCCGTGCGCCCGACGAGCACGAGATCCGAAAAGTGGCCGCCCGCAAGTCACGGCAACCGGTTCCGGTGGCGACGATTCCGCTTCCCGCCGCGTTGCTGCCGACGCGGGCGCCGTTGCGCTCGGCGTCAGGATTATGGTGATGCGCCGGTATCTGGCTACCGCATTGGCGATCGCAGTTGCGATCGGGCCTGCTTCGGCTGTTGACGTGGGCGTTGGAGGCACGGTCGGCGGTATCGGGGTCGGTGTTGGTGTGGGCGCTGGCTCGGACGGCGCCTCCGTTGGAGTTGGCACCAGCGTCGACGGGCTGGGAGGAGCAGATGTTGGAGGGTCGCTCGGCACAAGCAACGGATCGCTCGGCGCCGACGTTGGGGCGGGCGCCAGCCTCGGCGGCGTAAGCGGCGGCGTTTCGGCTGGCGTCGACGCGGGAGACCAATCAGTTGATGGCCCAGCGGGCACCGCCGGAGCGAGCACTGCTTTGGGGAGTACCACAGGGACGGCGGGTGCCGTTGCCGGCAAGAAGAAGGCTGCCATTGTCGTGCCCAGGGGCGCGCGATACGCAATCGTCCTGCCACACAGCCTTTGGCCCTCCAGAGGTGGTCGCGACACGCTCGGGCAAAGCAAAAAAGGCTATCCCGTACTGCAGCCTCTGGCGCCGCTGAAGGTGATACCCGGCACCCCGCCGGCCGTGGTTCGCGTCTGCCGCCAGGCGATCAAATCGGCTGCGGTGCCGCTTGGTGCCGTGCGCGTGCACGCAGCCAGCGCAGGTCCCTTGCGCCGGCATCGTCTCGGCGCGCTCACCGCACCGATTGAGGTGCGCATAGACTATGCAAGACAAGGTGGCATCGAGGTCCGGCAAGCGCGGGTAGGATGCCGCCTCGACCCGGCGGGCAGGGTCGTCGCGGTGAAATAGGCTTGTTGGATTTGGCGGGTGTGCCAAGTCTCGATGAAACGGACGTCTGGAGCGCCCCTGGTCCTGCCTGGGTCATTGGATGACCTTCGCCACCCGTCCTAGCTCCCGATCACCCGTAGCACCGTCTTCTCCATCACCGGTTCCAGCGATTCCGCGAACGGCGTCGCCAGGTGATGGCGATCGCGGTAGGCGAGCTTGCCGTTGATGAAGACGTGACAGGTGGTGCTGTCGCAGAACTGGCTGGTCAGGTCGACATAGGTGGCGCCGGGCACGCTGCGCACGACATCGCGCTCCGCCGCGGCGATGTCGTCGTTCGCCGCCATGTTCCTAGGCGTATCGCAGACCTCAGGTGCCTGCCCGCGCCACAAGGCCCGTGCCACGCATTTGTCGACATAGTTTCCATTATAGGGCACGTCCCTGATCACCGCGACCTTGATCCCGGCCCGGCTGAATGCCGCGAGCGTCCAGTGCAGGCCGGCCCTCCATTCCTCGTTCCAATCGGCGTGCCTCAGTTCCTCGGGCGATTCCTTCATCACGTTGCCGATCGAGAATTCCGAGATCACCACCATGCGCGGATGCAGCGCGATGATGTCCTTGACCGATTGCTCCCGCCACCGGTCGCATTCGGTGTAGTCGCGCTTCAGCCGCCAGTTCCAGGTCGTGACCCGTGAGGCTCGGCAGGAGGATTTGAGATAGGTGACGACGCGGTAGTTGTTCTTGCTTGCCGCCTCGATCAGCGGCGTCGACCAATGGTCGGCATGCGAGTCGCCGAACAGCACGACCGAACCCTCGGCATCCTTGGCACCGAACACGCAGGGCTTGGGCTTGACGGTCTCGAAATCGAGCACGCAGCCGCCCTTGGCGCGCGCGGTCGAAGGGCGCGCCGCGCTTTCGGCGATGACGCGCTGTTCGGGGTCGAGATCATGCACGGCCAGCCGCGCATTGGCGTAGGCCGCCGCAACGCCGGTGCCGGTCAGGAGGACGGCCGGCACCAGCGCGCGCGCCGCATTGGCCATAAGCCAGCCATTGCGGCGTATAGGGTTCTCGATGACGTGATAGGTGAAGGCCGACAGCACCAGCGTCAGCGCCAGGCAGACAAGGCGCTGCACGGTAGAAAGTTCCGCGGTGAGCATGCCGGCATAGACGATGACCGGCCAGTGCCAGAGATAGAGCGAATAGGAAAGCTTGCCGCCCCACTGCAAGGGCGGCAGCGCGAGCACGGCGCTGGGGCCATTGCTCGCGCCGGCCGCTCCCGCCAGCAGCATGAGGACGGCGCCGGTCACCGGCACCAAAGCCAGCAGACCGGGGAAGGGGGCATCCTCGCTGAAAGAAAGATAGGAGATCGCAATCAGCGCCAGCCCGAGCCAGGCCATGGTGGCGCTCAGGCCGCGGCGCTCGCGCCACAATGTCGCCGGGGCTAGCGTGGCCAGCCCGCCGGCGGCGAACTCCCAGGCCCTGAGCGGCGAGAAATAGAAGGCCCAGGGCTGGGCGACCGTGGTCAGCCAGGCGCAGACAGCAAACGACACCAGACCGGCAAACCCGATCACCAGGATCACCGCCCGCTTGCCGGGCTTCAGCCACGCGGCAAGCACCAGCAGCGCCGGCCAGGCCAGATAGAACTGCTCCTCGACCGACAGCGACCAGAAATGGATGAACGGGTTGTTGGCGGCGTCGGACGCGAAATAGTCGAACGACCAGCGGATCAGCCACAGATTGATCATGTAGGCCGACGCGAACATGGCGCCCTTGGAATAGAGCGACTGCTCCTCCGGCGACAGGATGAAGGCGCCGGCCACCAGCGTCGCGAGGATGACGAACAGCGAAGCCGGCAGCAGCCTGCGCGCGCGCCGGGCGTAGAAGCGCCAGAGGTCGAGCCGCCCGGTCTCGTTGATCTCGGTGACGAGATGACGCGTGATCAGGTAGCCCGAAATGACGAAGAAGATGTCGACACCGGTGAAGCCGCCGGGGAGCGCGGTGAGCCCGAAATGATAAGCGATGACGCCGGCCACTGCCAGCGCGCGCAAGCCCTCGATGTCGGGCCGGAACGATGCCGAGCCCGGGAATTGTGCTGTCAAGACGACGCCTCGTGCTGGTCGTTGGCAGCCCACCCACGGGCGAGACTCGACCCTGAGCGCGGATATCGCAATGCAACATATTTAACGCGGTGCAACATAAGTGGAGATCAGCGTCCTTCTCCCGCTCACGGGGAGAAGGACGCTCTCACCTGGACCTTCGCCAAATCCGACACGCGCGGTCGGCCTGCGCGTTGCCCATGCTTCGCGCATCGTCTATGCACCCTCAGCCAATGCCGGCTGGAACGGAGCCCATCATGACCGACCAAACCATCCTCAAATTCGGCGCCATCGAGCATGCCGAGGCCGGCGACCTGCCGGGCTGGGTCGTCGTCGAGGGCAGGCCGACCATGCAGACCGCCGTGCAGCACACCACCGCCGACGGCAAGGTGATCTCGGGCACCTGGCGCGCCTCGCCAGGCACCTACCATGCCACCTACACCGACTATGAATTCGTGCACATGATCGCCGGCCGCATCATCATCACTCCCGACGGCGGCGCACCTGTGGAGGTCGGGCCGGGCGATGCCTTCGTCGTCGAGGCCGACTTCAAGGGAACCTGGAAGATCATCGAGCCGGTGACCAAGCATTTCGTCGTTCGGGTCGGCTGATGCGGGCGCGTCGCCAGTCATGCGAGAGTGGCGGCGGGTCGGCCAGCGTCGAGCCGGCGCACAGCGCTCTGTACGTTAGGCTGCGCTAAGTAACGTTGTCCGGAAACGTGCGATCTGCTAGCATTTGACCACCGACAAACGGCCCCGAAGTGCCGTGCGTCCGACATCATGCACAACAGATCAACTCGAACCGGAGAACGGCCATGAAACGGCTTCTGACGGTCGCTGCGCTTTTGGCAGCAGCCAGTTTGATTGAGATGCAAGGCGCAGCCGCCGATGACGCTGCGCTGATCAAGAGCGCCGAGTCAGCCGCGCCGGCTGCAGTGGCCAGCGGCGCCGCGGTCTACGCCATGGACGAGAAGGGCAACATGCGTACCCTGCGCGAGGGCAAAGGCGGCTTCTGGTGCATGCCGGACAACCCGGCCTCGCCTGGCCCGGACCCGATGTGCGGCGACGCCAACTCGATGGAATGGGCGATGGCCTGGCTGCAAAAGAAGGATCCGCCCAAGGGCAAGGTCGGCTTCATGTACATGCTGTCCGGCGGCACCGACGGCAGCAACACCGATCCCTATGCGACAGCGCCCACGGAAGGCAACAACTGGGTAGAGACCGGTCCGCATGTGATGATCGTCAACGCCATGGACATGATGGCGGGCTATCCGACGGACGCAAAGCCCGACACGTCCAAGCCCTATGTCATGTGGCCGGGCACACCCTACGCCCATCTCATGATCCCGGTTAAGTAGCTGGAACGAGAGCGCACGGGCGCTCCGTCCTCACAACAATGGCGGGTATCTCCGCCCGCCATCCGAACCGCCAACTGTAGAGGCCGTGAGCGTTGGCATCTCGGCCGCCGCCGCAACTTCGGCGCCGCCTACGGCTATTGCGACAACGCCCTGCAACATAAGCGCAATCTGCGCGTTTGCTAATCCACAGAGAGGCAGTCATCAGGGTGGCCGCGCCGTGCGTTGCACGCCGGCGAAATATCGCTGATCATGCTCCTCGTTGGGCGGAGGCATCAGGTGAATCGGCAAAACGGCACGCGCCCGTCGGGATCCGGGCTGGTTGGTCTTCTGGCTGCGTCGAGGGCGCATCCGCGCACAGCGCTGCCCACGGTCGCGACGGTGGTCACGACAGTGGCGGCGCTCTACTTCGGCCGCGAGGTGTTCCTGCCGATCGCCGTCGCCCTGCTTTTGACCTTCGCCCTGGCGCCCCTGGTCTCCGCGCTGAAGCGCGTTGGCATTCCGCGCCTTCCGGCCGTCATCGCCAGCGTGCTCGGCGCCTTCGCGGCGCTTGCCATGTTCTCCTTTGTCGTCGCCACGCAGGTCAGCGATCTCGCCCAGAACATTCCCGTCTACCAGATCAACATCCTGACCAAGATCCGCGCGCTGAAGGAAACCGGCCTCGGCGGCGGCATCATCGCCAGGCTGAGCGGAGTGATCGAGCGCGTCGGCCAGGAGATCGAGCGCCAGGAGCCGCAACTGCCCTCGGCGACCGAGACGCCCAAACGCGATCCGATCCCGGTCGAGATCGTCGCGCACGAAAAGCCGCTCGAGGTGCTGCAGAACCTGGTAGCGCCGCTGCTCAGCCCGCTCGCCTCGGCCGGCCTGGTCATCGTCGTGGTCATCTTCATGCTGATGGAGCGCGAGGATCTGCGCGACCGCTTCATCCGTCTCGTCGGCTATGGCGACCTGCACCGCACCACGCAGGCGCTGCAGGATGCCGGCAAGCGTGTCGGCCAGTATCTTTTGATGCAGCTGGTGGTCAATATCGTCTACGCCGTGCCGATCACCATCGGGCTCTGGGTGCTGGGCATCCCCAATGCGCTTTTGTGGGGCATGCTGGCGCTGGCGCTGCGCTTCGTGCCCTATATCGGCCCGATCATCGGCGCGCTCTTGCCGCTGTTCCTGGCGCTGGCCGTGGCGCCCGGCTGGGCTCTGCTCTTGTGGACGGCGGCCCTGTTCATCGTCATGGAACTGATAACCGGCAACGTGATCGAACCTTGGCTCTACGGCTCGCGCACCGGGCTGTCGCCGCTCGCCATCATCGTCGCCGCGATCTTCTGGACATGGCTCTGGGGTCCGCTCGGCCTGGTGCTGTCCACCCCGCTCACCGTCTGCCTGGTCGTGCTCGGCCGCCATGTGCCGCAATTCGAATTCCTCGACGTGCTGTTCGGCAACGAGCCGGTGCTGGAGCCGCACGCCCGGCTCTACCAGCGGCTGCTGGCCGGCGATCCGGACGAGGCGACCGACCATGCCGAGGAGTTCCTGGAGGACAAATATCTGTTCGAGTTCTACGACAAGGTCGCGATCCCCGCTTTGCTGCTCGGCGAGCATGACCGCATGCGCGGCGTTCTCGACGACGAGCAGCGGCGGCTGCTGGCCGGCAGCGCCGAGACCCTGGTGGCGAACCTCGACGACAGTGCCCAGCAGGAAGCCGAGGAGGAAGAGGACGAGCCGGAAGCCGCCGCCTCAGGCGATGACAAGGCCGGCGAACGCAAGGCGTCGGAGCGCAAGCCTGGCGAGGACAAGGAGGTCGACGAGGCCGAAGAGGTCAATCTCCCGGATGGAACCGGCATTGCGGTTCTGTGCGCCGGCGGCCGCGGCGAGCTCGATGATGCCGCCGCCGCCATGCTGGCGCAGGTGCTAGAAGTGCAGGGCGCCGAGGCGACGAAGGCGGGCTTCGCCGATCTCGAGCCCGGCGGCGTGCGCCGCCTCGAGCTCGATGCGCTCGACGCGGTCGTCATCGGCTTCCTCGACCGTGATTCCGTCAAGCATGCCCGCTTCCTGGTGCGGCGGCTGAAGCGCCGCCGGCCAAAGCTCAGGGTTGGCATCGTCTTCTGGTCGGAAACCGGCAATGGCGACCGGCAGGCCGCCAGCGCCGAGGCCCGTGACCTCAATGCCGACTTCGTCGCCTATGGCATGGTCGATGCCGTCAACGGCGCGCTGTCCGGCGAACCGCCGGTGGTCCTCAAGCTCGCCGCCAAGCGCCGCCCGCCCCGCCGTCAGCCGGCGCGCAAGAAGGCGTCGGCCGCGGTCGCCGGCTGAGGGCGCGGTTGCCTCGGGTCGGCGAAAGCGAGCCCTCGGGAGTTTGCGTCCGCAGTGGCGCGAGGATCGTTGATCCCCGCGCCACTGCCGCCCCGCCAAGGGCTAGAAATGCAGGTAGATTGCTGGCGGATAGATCGAATTGTAGCCATCCTGGTTGGTCGTCGCCGGCTTGGCGCCGGCAGGCGTGATCCCGCCTGTGGCCGTGTTGTCCAGCGGCGGCCGGGTCGCCTCGACCTTCGCGTCGTCCTTCGCCACCGGGACTTTCTTCTTGGCTTCCGCGGCCTGCGCCAGCGCAAGCACGACGAGCAGCGCTGACAGAACGAGCTTCATGTCGGTTCCTCCCTGCCTGAATGCGGAGGCGTTGGGCGGTCTGCCCGAGCCAATTCCGCTTTTCCTCGTGGCCTTCCCCTAGCGCCGGCGAGCTTAGCGCCAGGCGCCGGACCGGAAAGGGATCGCGTGCGGAACGCCGTGGAATTCTTTGGAATTCCTGGAATATTAGCTTGTGGAAAAGTACAATGGGAGGACGTGCCGGCGCATGCTATGGCTAGCAGCTGGCATGGGAGCACGATCCCGGACCGGGGCCGTGCTCGAAAAGGGGCGAGCCATTCCGGTCGACCGGGATGGAACAGGCCCAGGGACGGCGGCCGCATGGCACAGCATATCGCGCAAAAACTCCGGCTGACCTCGGCCCTGCTCGGCACCGTCACCCGCAAGGAGCTGGCGGCGGCGTTCCGGGCCGTCAATCCGAAGACCGCGTTCGATCTCGGCCGCGCCGACAAATGGCTGCAGGGCCGCGCCCAGCCGCGCGAGTACGCCGTCTATGACGACTGGGCGAAGCTGCTTCGCCTGGAGCAGCCGGGGGCCTGGATCGCCGACAGCGACCTGCCGCAGTTCGCCGCTGCCATCGCCTCCCGCCACGGCGTCGACAGAGCCGAGCTCGAACGCCGCGCCGCCGCACAGTTCGAGGCCACCGCGCATGACGAGAAAAGCGTCGGCCTGGCGCTCGCCGGAACCTATGCATGCTATTCGCGCGCGCTCTCGCCCTACTATCGCGGCCAGCTGATCAGGGGCAACCTGTCGATCGAGCCGGGGCCTGGCGCGCACAGCCTGAGCGCTGCCTATCGCGAATCCTTGCCGACGGGCCAGCTCTTGCTTGGCGGGCCGGTCACGCCGGCAAAGCGCGGCCTCTATGCGCATCTGAAGGAAAGCGGCGGCGATGCCCAGTTCTTCCTCTGCCTGTTCCCGCAGTCGCAGCCGGGCAGCGTGCTCGGCGGTTACATGTGCGGCAGCTCGATCATCGGCCCGGAGCCGCAGCCCTCGATCACCAGGATCCTCATCATCCGCCTGCGCGACCCGGCGCCCGACGCAGCGGCCTGGGGCGGCTACCTCCTGCCGGACCAGTCGATCGCGGAGGATCTGGCCGCGCTCGGCATGTCGATCGATCAGCCCGGGCTCGTCGACCGGCAGCTCGCGCAATTCCTGATCGGCGACAGTGACGTTGCCAACCAGGTCCCGCCGGCCGAGTTCCGTGCCATCCTCGATATCTTCGACCGGCATTGGCTAAGGCATTCGGGATAGGGCTCCTCGCCGGCGGCGGCGGGTGAAGGCCGGTGCCGACCCTGCCAATCCTGGGGGGATGGGGGCCATCGCGTCGCTGCCCGATGAACGATCTCTCCGAACTATAACTTATTTAATAGACCCGGCGGTCCGTCTATTGCCTGGTCGCACAGCAGCACCGGCCTCTACGGTGCTGTAATCGGGGACACCCGATCGGCCCGCGCCCCGGCTAGCCTAGGGGCGCGGGCGCGTATCGGCCGGGCTTTGCGGCTCCTCACACCGACCAGAAATACCGCACCGTGTGGAAGAACACCGGGGCGGCGAAGACCAGGCTGTCGGCGCGGTCCATCATGCCGCCATGGCCCTCGATCAGATGGCCCCAGTCCTTCACGCCCTGGTCGCGCTTGATGGCCGAGGCGACCAGGCCGCCGAGGAAGCCCATCAGGCAGGCGACGAGGGCGACGACGGCGGCCTGCAGCGGCGAGAACGGCGTCAGGAAGGACAAGAGCGCGCCGAGCAGGCTCGACGCCGCAAGCCCGCCGACCAGCCCTTCCCAGGTTTTCGAAGGCGACACCTTCGGCGACAGCAGATGTTTTCCGAACAGCTTGCCGAAGATGTATTGCAGCACGTCGCTGCCCTGCACGGTGATGATCAGGAAGGCGATGAGCAGCAGGTTGCGGCCCTCGAAGCCGGGCACGTTCAGCGTCAGCAGCGCCGGCACGTGGCTGACGAAGTAGACCGAGATCATGATCGCCCATTGCTGCGCCGAGACGCGCTCCAGGAAGCGCTCGGTGTCGCCGTTGAGCGCGGTCATGGCCGGCATCAGCAGGAAGCAGTAGACAGGGATGAAGATGGTGAAGAGCCCGTACCAGGCCGTCCACACCAGCCAGTACTGGAACGGAATGATGATGGCGAACATGCCGAGCAGCACCCAGTGGTCGCTGCGCCGGCTGTGCGTCAGCGTCACGAATTCGCGCAGTGCCGCGAACGAGATCAGCGCGAACAGGATGGTCATGCCGGCATGGCCGAAGAAGAAGGCGACCGTGATCGCCACCACCATCACCCACCAGGCGTTGATGCGCTGGGTGAGGTTGGTGAGCGTCGGCGACAGCGGCTTCGGCGCCCGCCACGACAATATGCCGGCGGTGACGCTGGCCGTCGACAGCACGGCGACCAGGCCGGCGATCAGGATCATGGTTTCATGTATCGGCGGCAGCGGCATTATTTCGGGCCTCCGGCCCTGTCTTTTTGTTTGACCATAGTCTTTTCCAAAAACCGGGAGCCACTTTTTGGGATCATGGTCTAGTCGTCCCGGTCCGGACGGGGGTCGAGGGCCAGCAGCGTCTGGCGGGCGCGTTCGAGGAAGGCGCGGCGCTCTTCGCCGGGCGCGATGGTGACAGCCGGGCCGAAGACGACGCGGCACAAAAGCGGCACCGGCAGGAACTGGCCCTTGGGCAGAACCCGAGACATGTTCTCGATCCAGCACGGGATGAGCTCGACTTCCGGCCGCGCCATCGAGAGATTGTAGAGGCCGGAGCGGAACGGCAGCAGCGGCTCGTCGGTGGTGTTGCGGGTGCCCTCGGGGAACAGGATCAGCGAATGACCCTGGTCAAGCACCGACAGCATGATGTTGATCGGGTTCTCGGCCTCGTCGGTCCACTGGCGATGGATCAATACGGAGGACAGCATGTCCTCGGCGATGTAGCGGCGCAGCCGCGACTTGCCCCAATATTCGGCCGCGGCAACCGCATGGGTGCGGGCGCGCACCTTCTCGCTGAGGCAGGCCGAGAGCAGGATGAAGTCGCCATGGCTGGCATGGTTGGCGAAATAGATGCGCTGCCGCTCCGACGGCTGGCTGCCGTTCCAGATCGGCCTGACCCCAGTCACCACCCAGGCCATCGCCGACAGGCCGACCGAGGTGATGGTCTGCAGGAGGGTGAAGGTGTTGGCGCGGATGTGGAGTTTTGTCATCGAAGTCTCAAAGCAATGCCGCCATCAGTGACGCTGCCGCGAACACCGCAAAGGCTATGCGCTGTTTTGTCAGCAGCCGGCGCGTGCCCGCTATGCGCTGGTCGAGCGATCGCGTCTGGGCCGGCGTCGGCTTCAGCCGCATGCGGGCGAGCAAATCGTCGACCGCGCCGCCGCCCGAAACCTCGCTGTCATGGCTCGCCATCAGCCGGAACAACAGCGCATCGAACAGGATAAGCGCGATGAAGGCGAGGGTAGCTAGAGCCGCCGCCGCAGCCACCAGCCACGCCGCCGCCGATAGCGGTGTCACCTGCGGCGCGGCCGCCAGCCCGATCACCGGCGCGGCGAGCAGGCAAGCAGCGACCGCCAGCAGTGGCCATGCCGCCTGCAGTATAAGTCCGGCGGCGAACGCGCCGGCTTTGTCCTGATAGGGGTTGCTGCTCATGCAGCTTCCCCGGCCTGAATGTGCACCGGTCGGCCGGAGGCGGCGAGCAGTTTGCGCGCCTGCGCTGCAGTGTGCGAGCGGCCGGTGCCGACCAGCCATGCGGCGGCGACGGTAGCGCTGCGTTGGAAGCCGAGCGCGCAGCAGATCAGCACCGTGCCCTGCCGGCGCGCCGCCTCGATCGCCTGCACCGCTTCGGAGAGTTCCTTCTCGGCTGGCGGCATCAGGTCGAGTACGGCAAGGCTGATCCATCGGCATGACGCGCGAGCCGGCCGCTCCAACTCGGCGGCAAGGTCGACCACCGTGCCGAAGCCATTAGCTTCGGCCGTCGTCGGGAAGCGGCCGAGGAAGACGCCGTCGGCGACCGGCACGCGGGGCGGCAGCGTGCGCGTCCAGGCCCAGAGATTGATTTTCGCGCCGACACGGTAGGGCCAGAGCAGCAGGCGGCTGGCGAGCGGCACACTGCCGTCGGCCGATTTCTGGAACACTTTCACCCCGGCCCCGGCATAGGCAAAGGCGACGATGGCAAGCGCCAGCGCCGGCCACAGCAGCACGAGGGCTATCGGCGACACAAGTGCGCCGCCGGCCGCGCTGGCGAGCAGCAGCGCCGCCCCCAGCCCATAGAAGAGCGCCAGCCGCCGCGCTCTCCTGTCGGCGGTCAGCCGGAAGCCGGCGAACGGCAGCTCGCCCTCGCGCGGGAAGAGCCACACAGCGAACAGGCCGAGAAGCGCGCCGGTCGGAATGTCGATGAAGTGGTGCTGCCATGTCGTCAACACCGAGGCTCCGATCAGCAAGCACCAGACATGCCAGATAATTCCCGCGATTCCGGTCAGCCTGTGCCGCCAGTGATCCCAGATTATCACCAGCAGCGCTATGTGCAGCGACGGCGCCTGGTTGAACGGTTTGTCGAAACCGCCGAGCACCGCGAACAGGAATCCCGGCAGGCCCGATGTCTCCGGCCGCACGAAGGTGGCCTTGAGCGGGAACAGGATGAAGCAGATCACCGCGACGGCCTGCGCCGTCAGATAGCGGCCGGCAAGGCGGTCGACGCCGCGCTTGCTGTCGTTGAGGAGCAGCGACAGTCCGTAGAACAGGTTGATCGACCAGTAGGGCACGATCGTCCAGGCCATGAACGGAATGTCGCGTTCCCAGCCAAAGACGATGCTGCCGACGTCGTCGCGGCGCGACGCCAGCCAGTTGGCGAAGCCGTAGGTCGAGTAGAACAGCGGCGCGAGCAGCGCCAGCCAGAGCGCCGCGCGCAGCAGGATGGCGCCGAATTTATCCTTCGGCCGCTCGGTCGCGATGGGGACTGGGGCAGGGTCGGCGGCGGGCACGGCTTCCTCAGACGCGCCGGGCGACCGAGACGGTGAAGATGCCCCACTGGTCGATGCGCTGGTCGATCTTCTCGAAGCCGGCGGCCTTCACCAGCTGGTCCATCTCTCTTTGCGTGCGCCGCCGCATCACCCAGGCCTGGCCGCCGCGATGCGAGGTCAGGCTGCGCGCGATCATCTCCAGCTGCGGGTGCCAGGGTTGGTTGGTGTAGATCAGCAGCGCGCCGGGCTGCATGGCGCCGGCCAATCCGCCGAGCGAGCGGGAAATCAGTGCATTGTCCGCGAACAGCTCATAGAGCCCGGAGACGATGGCGAGGTCCGGCGCCGGCTTCAGCCCGGCCAGCATTCCGGTATCGAAGGCGTCGGCCTGGCGGAACGTGACGCTGGTCGGCAGGTTCCGCTCGGCGATCAGCCTGGTGCCGAGCCCGACATTCAGCTGGGAATAGTCCTGCAGCCTGACACTTGCCGGGGGCACGGCGCATTTGGCGACGGCATCGAGCACGTAGCGACCATGGCCGGCGGCGATGTCGAGGATGTGCACGGGCCGGCCGGCAGCATTCAGCTGCTCCGTGGCGCTGGCGATCAGCTCTTCCAGATGAAGCTTGCGCTGGCGGATGCCGCGCCAGCCGATGGCATCGAGGAAGGTGCGGTCGACCATGCGGCCGACATGGCTGACGCCGCGCGCCTCGTTTTCATAGACATAGTCGAGCGTGGAGCCGGAATCGAAGCCGGTGGCAATCCCGGTCTTGAGCCCGGTCGAGAACCAGGAGCCCATGCGGATGAAGGCGCGGCTCATCGCCCAGTAGAGGCCCCTGGGCGACAACAGCGGCAGCGGCGAGGCAAGCTTGTCGGCCTCGTCGCGCGTGTAGCCGGCGCGGTCGGCGACAGTCAGATCGGCGGGCTTCTCGGGCGTCGTGTACTGTTTCTCGAGGAATGGCCGGATCAGGTCGAGTGCGTATTTGCGCTCGCGTTCGCCGAGCGTGTCGTGGAAGAACCCGGGCAGCACGTGCCGCTCCTTGGCCGGGCTCGCCAGATTGACGAAGAATTCGTGCTGCGGGCCGTGCCGCACCACCCAGTCGGCGCCCGAGATCAGCAGCTGTGTCGGCACGGTGATCGCGCGCGCGTCCGCAACGATGCGGGCGGCATGCGCGTAGAGCTCGACCAGTATGTTGGAGGCGATCGGGCGGGTGATCAGCGGATCGGCGTCGAAGGAGGCGATGCGCTCCGGATCATGGGTGAGGAATTTCGCCTTGACGTAGGAATTGACGAAGAAGCGGCCTTTGAGCTTCTGCCAGAGCGCGATGCCCTCCTTGGCGAAGGGCACGTAGAGCTTGACCGAGAAGGCCGGCGAGGCGAGCACCAGCGCGCGGATGTCGGGCGCGTAGTCATGCACCCAGGCAGCGGCGAGCACCGCCCCGAAGGACTGCGCGATGAGTGCCAGATCGCGCTGGCCGAAACCGTCACGCGCGATCTCGCGCACGAAGCAGTCGATGTCGCGCACAAGGGCGGCGAAGGACGGCGCGTAGCCGCGCTCGCCTGCCGAGCGCCCGTTGCCGCGCGCGTCCCAGGCATAGAAGGCGTAGCCCGGCATGGCGAGCTCGTCGACCAGATGCGCCATGCGGCCGCCATGCTCGTGGCCGCGATGGAAGAGAAGGACGGCGCCCTTGGGCTTGTCACCCACCGCCGGCCAGTAGCGATAGAAGATCTCGGTGCCGTCATGGGTCCTGAAGGTCCGCTCCTCGACCACCCGTTCGACGCTCGTGGGTGCTGCCGCGGCGATATTCTGCTGATGGATCATGGTGTTGCCCCCGAGGTCGGTCAATGCTCGACTGCTCCTCTAAGGCCGCTGCGTATCCGGTTGATGGCGGTCGCCAGCGACAGTGTTGCGAACGCCGGAAACATGAAAGGCGTGAGCGCCGCCGGCCACAGGCCGAAGGCGACGAGGAAACCGATGACCCCGAGCGCCAGCGCCCGGTCGCTCTTGCCGAAAGGCCCGGCATAGTCGCGCGCCGCCCCCGCGGCGATGCCGAGCACACCAGTGAATTCGACGATGACCGCCACGATCCCGAAGGCGATCACGCCCGAAGCCGGGAAGAGGGCGGCGAAGGCGAGGATCAGCGCCAGGTCAGAGACGACGTCGCAGAGTTCGTTGAGATACATGCCGAGTTTTGATGCTTGCCCATGCTCCCGTGCCAGCATGCCGTCGATGGCATTGAGCGCCATGCGCGCGAACAGCACCAGCGGCATCAGCAGGAACACGACGGGATGGGCGGCGAAGACGGCCGTCACCACCCCGGTCGCGACCGAAATGCCGGCGGCGAGAAGCGTGATCTGGTTGGCGGTGACGCCGGCTCCGGCGAGCCGGTCGGCCAGCGGCCGCAACCTCGCCTGGAAGGCCGGCTTCAACGCGTAAAGCGTTGGCATATGCGATCCCCCAACCGCGTCATAACCCCACGCATGACCCCCATGCGCCAAACACCCTGCCACGCCTCCGGCTGGAGACGCTGCACGCAATGAGGATGGTCAATCGGCGGCCAAGACGCAAGGGCGGAGTGCGCGCGCTTGCGACGCGGTTAAAATCTGCGTTTTGGAAGACCGGCCAGGAGCGGGCGGTACACCATGCGTGTACCAGCCCGTCCGGCGCCCCCGCCAAGCTGTTGAAACCCCGTCCGTCCCCAACAGCCCCCGGTTATGGCGTGACCAGTGGCTTCGGCATATCCAGCGGCGGCGTCGCCTGTCAACGCCGCCAGCCGGGCGCCCGAACGCCGGTTTTTGACCCTGGCGGACCGTTGCCGCAGACCCGCGCGATCGCGTCCTTGCTGTCCTTGAAGGCCAGCAAAAGCCGGTTTTTCGGGCTTTTCGACCGCCCCTGTTGCCGATGCGGCAGCCCCCGCCTATGCGCTTGAATCGGCTTGCCTTTCGCCGGCTGGACTTTTTCCGCCCAGCATTATCAACCTGACTTTTTTTGGGTGTATTTGGGCGGGCGGCGATTTTGCCGGTTCGCCTGTGTGAATTGCGTCATGGCGCGCCAGGGCAAGACGATGCACAGCAACGCAACCGAAGCCCGGGGGCGCGATGGCCGGGCGGCTTGCATCGCTTGCCGCCTCGCCTTGGGTATTGCGTATCGCCGCCGTCGCGCTTCGGCCGCCATGCAGCTTCCGTCCCGCCAATCTCAGCCGAATTTCAGCCTGCCATCACGACGGCCGGGCGGGTGCCGTGCAGACTGGGTCGAAGAGGAAAGGGTGCAACATGGCGCAGGCGCAAGGCACGGCACATTGGGACGAGAACCATTCTCGCGGCTTTTTGGACAACGGGCGTTATTTCGTGCCGGAACGCGAACGCCAGATCGGGATCATCGCGGACCTCATTCCGCAACCCGCACCGGGCAACCTGCTGGTCGAGCTGTGCCCAGGCGAGGGGCTGCTCAGCCGCGCGCTGCTGGAGCGCTTTCCCGACTGCCATGTTCTGGCGCTCGATGGCTCGGCGCAAATGCTGGAGCAGACGCGGGCCACCTGCCGCGACCAAGCCGGGCGCCTGACCACCGCCGCGTTCGAGCTGGCGCAGCGCGACTGGCGGCGCTTTGCCGAGCCCCCGCATGCGGTCGTCTCCTCGCTCGCAATCCATCATCTCGACGGCCGGCAGAAGCAGGAGCTGTTTGCCGATCTGGCGGCGGCGCTCAAGCCCGGCGGCGTGCTGGTGGTGGCCGACATCGTGCGCCCGCCAACCGCAAGCGGGCTCGACATCGCCGCACGGCAATGGGACGAGGCGGTGCGCACGCGGGCGCTGGCGATCGACGGCGATCTCGCCGCCTTCGCCGAATTCAATCGCCTGGGCTGGAACTATTTCCGTAACCCGGACGGCGAGCCGATCGACAAACCGTCCTCGCTGGCCGAGCAGCTTTCCTGGCTTGCGCAAGCGGGCTTCACCGAAGTCGACTGCGCCTGGCTCTTCGCCGGCCACGCCATCTTCAGTGGGCGAAAGCCTTGATGTCGGGGGACAGGCATGATGTCTTCGAGCATGCGAGGGCTTTGATCGATCGCTAGCCGTCGCGCGGATCGAATTGGTTGACGTCTCCTCGAGGGGCGACATGACGACGTTCGAATTCTCCGGCCACAGGCTCGATCTGCACAGGGGCAGGCTGCAGAGGGGCGGGCTCGACGTCGACCTGCGCGCCAAGTCGCTTTCGCTGCTTACCTGCCTGCTGGAAAATGCCGGCCGCGTCATCGGCAAGGACGAGCTGGTCAATGCGGTCTGGCCGAACGTCGCCGTTTCCGACGATTCGCTCACCCAATGCATGAAGGACATCCGCAAGGCGCTCGGCGCCGAGGCCGATGGCTTGATCCGCACCGTGCTGCGGCGCGGCTATGTGATCGACGAAGAGCGCGTGCGCCGCCTCGAGGATCGGGTCGCCACCGCGACCGGGGAGGGGACCGCCGACGACAGGCCGTCGATCGCGGTGCTGCCCTTCGAGAACCTCAGCGGCGACCCGGCGCAAGACTATTTTGCCGACGGCATGGTCGACGAGATCACCACGGCGCTGTCGCGCATGCGCTGGCTGTTCGTCATCGCCCGCAATTCGAGCTTCGCCTACAAGGGCGAGGCCGACGGCGTGAAACGGGCCGGAGCCGAACTCGGCGTGCGCTACGTCCTGACTGGCAGCGTCCGCAAGGCCGGCGATCATATCCGCCTCACCGGACAACTCATCGACTCCGGTTCCGGCAAGACGATCTGGGCCGACCGCTACGACGGCACCATGGCCGATGTGTTCGACCTGCAGGACCGGCTTGCGGAGAGTGTCGTCGGCGCCATCCAGCCCTCCATCCTGTCGGCCGAGATCGAGCGTTCGCGGCGCAAGCGGCCGGAAAGCCTCGCCGCCTACGACTACGTGTTGCGCGCCTTTCCGCTCACCTGGTCGCTCGAGCGCGCGCAGAACGAGGGGGCCGGCACGCTGCTTGAACGTGCGATCGCGATCGAGCCGGACTATCCGCTGGCGCTTTCGCTGCTTGCCTGGTGCCATCTGCAGCGCGCCGGCTACCGCTGGACCGAAACGCCCGCCGCTTCTCGGGAAGAGGGCCTGCGCCTGGCGCAGAAGGGGGCGGCGCTCTCCGGCGACGATCCGATGGTCCTTGCCGTGCTCGGGGCGGCGCATTCCTTTGCCCGCGACTACGATGTCGCCGACATGCATCTGGCGCGGGCGCGTGCGCTCGATCCGAATTCCGCCTGGGCCTGGCTGCGCAGCGCCTGGCTGGACGTCTATCGCGAACGGCCCGAGGCGGCGATCGAGAAGTTCGAGCATTTCGAACGGCTGAGCCCGCGCGACCCGATGGGTTACATGGCCGAGATCGGCATCGGCGCCGCGCATTTCGTCGCCGCGCGCTATGACGAGGCGGTGGCGCTGACGCAGCGCGGCCTTAGCCAGCAGCCGGGCACCTGGTGGGGACTGCGCCTGCTGGTCACCGCGCTGGTTCATGCCGGTCGCAAGGACGAGGCACGGCACGCTTGCCGCAGGCTCATGGAAACCTGCCCGGGCCTCACCATTGCCAGGGTTGGCGACGCTTCGCCCTTCGACGCGGGCACGACTGAACGCATCGCCGCCGGCCTGCGCGAGGCCGGCCTGCCAGAGTGATCGGATCGCCGGCGCCCGGCCCTAAAGCATCGCGCTCAGAATTCGCGGCGTTGGCGGCGGTCCTCCACGACCTTCGCAAGCACCTCGGTCGGGTCGCGGTCGACCGGCAGTGTCAGCGCGTTCTCGACGTCGAAGGCTGTGAGGCCGATATCGCGGCGTTCGCATTCGCTCATGGCGGCGAGCACTGCCAGCTCGCCGCGCGTCTTCCAGAAACGCGGCAGCCACAACAGCGCCGATGTCGCGGCGCAAGCGAGCCGGTAGAGCCGGGAAGGGGAGGCCTGGCGCCGGTTGTCGGCGGTGGCGCCGATGAAGAAGGAAACGATCGTGGTCATGGCCTTGATCTCCGTCTCGAACTGTCACTGTGACAGCAAGGCCGAGGATAGTTGGCGCCAGACTGGAGATCGTGATGCCCCGGCGAAACTTCAGGGAAATTGCGACGAAAACCGCAAGTCGGTTCGGGGTGCGGCGAGCGTCGATCGGTTGCGTCCGCGCTCCTTGGCGCAATCCCCCCTCACGGGCCTCGACGGGGAGATGGCAGCTTCGCTGCCGCGCGGCCTGAGGCTTGTTCTCGGCCTCTCGCCGCCTTCAGTCCGCGTCCCCGGAAGCCTTGCCGCATTCGGCCAGCACCTTGCCGATCGCCGCGCTCGATCCGTTAAGCGAAAAACTGTTCTCGCCATATTTGTCGGACGTGACAATGACCTCGCCCTTGCCGCGCAGCAATGCGAGCAGCGGGTCGGCGCTGCCGAATTGCGCTGTGAAGTAATTGTACATCGCCTCGAGCACGAGCGTCTTCGTCACCGTCTTGCCGCCGGCCTTGAACGCGAACGAGGCCTTTATGCCGGGCTCGAGCTGCGGACCGGCCTCGCCGAGATCGTAGCTCAGCGTCGGCTTGCCGAAACAGGTCAGCATCAGATGCGCGCCGCCATTCGGCCCGCCGCACACCGAGGCCGTCAGCACGCTGCCGCCTTCGTCCTCCTCCATCTTCGCGCTCCAGCCGCAGGATGCGGCATTGGCCGGCTGCGTGGCTTGCAGTGCGCCCAAGACGATGAATGCCGCCAATACGCTTCGCATGATTTCCCCCCATCGAGACACTCGTAGCGGCAGGATCATACAGGGCAATTGATGGAGTGGCAGCACCGAGATTGGCTAAGGGCAGTGACAGCCGATCTCCCCCGCCACATGCCCTCATTGGACTTCACCAAGATACAACCCATATCTTCACCATGGAGCTTTGAGCGTGATCTTCGCGCGGGTGGCCCTTCTTGCCGCTGCTCTTTTGGCCGCGGCTGTCGTTTCTCCCTTCTCCTCGACCGGGAGCGGGAAGGTGGCGCTGAGCGTCGCCATAGACGGCGCCATCGGGCCGGCCAGCACCAGGCAGCTCGAGGAGGCGCTCGACACCGCCGCCAAGCGCGACGCAGCGGTCCTCATCCTGCAACTGAACACGCCGGGGGGGCTGGTCACCTCGATGCGCGAGATGATCGCCGACATCCTGGCCTCGCCGGTGCCGGTCATCGGCTATGTCGCGCCGGCCGGCGGCCACGCGGCCAGCGCCGGCACCTACATCCTCTACGCCACCCATGTCGCGGCGATGGCGCCCGGCACCAATCTCGGCGCAGCGACGCCGGTCGAACTCGGCGGGCTGCCGTCGCTTCCGGGCGGCGAGAAGGACAAGGACCAGAAGGACGCCACCGGGCGACCTCCGGGCGACGCGATGATGGCCAAGGTGACCAATGACGCGGTTGCGCTGATCCGCTCGCTGGCCGAACTGCGCGGCCGCAATGGCGACTGGGGCGAGAAGGCGGTGCGCGAGGCGGCGAGCCTTTCGGCCAGCGCCGCGCTGCAGGAACATGTCATCGACTTCATCGCCCGCGACACCGCCGAGCTGTTAAAGCTTGCCGATGGGCGCACCGTCGACGTGGCCGGTAAAAAGCAGGTGCTGGCGACCGACGGCCTGCCGGTCGAGACGTTGGAGCCGGGCTGGTTCATCCGGCTGCTCGCCGTCATCACCGATCCGAACGTCGCCGTGATCCTGATGCTGGTCGGCGTCTATGGCATCATCTTCGAGTTCACCAGCCCGGGCGCGGTAGCCCCCGGCGTCATCGGCACCATCTGCCTGGTGCTCGGCCTCTATGCGCTCAACCTGTTGCCGATCAACTATGCGGGCCTGGCGCTGATGCTGCTCGGCATCGCGTTCCTTGCCATCGAGGCGTTCAATCCCACCGTGGTGCTCGGGCTGGGCGGCGTCGCCGCCTTCCTGCTGGGCTCCGCCCTGCTGCTCAAGGTCGAGGGTCCGGGCTTTGCCATGTCGTGGGCCGTCATCGGCCCCGCTGCCGCGCTGACGCTGGGGTTGGCGCTGCTCACCGGAACCTATGTCTGGGCGGCGCGCAAAAGTCCGCCGCGCGTCGGCGGCGAGGCCATGCGCGGCCTGCCCGTCGAGATCCTCGACTGGCAGGGCGGCGAGGGCCATGTGTTGGCCTTAGGCGAGCGCTGGCGGGCGAGGGCCGACGAGCCCGTCGCGCCCGGCGACAGCGTCGAGGTGACTGATGTCGGCGACCTCGTGCTGACGGTGCGCCGCCGCGACGCGAACAACAACGGAGCAATAAGATGATGGTCGGTTACGTGGCCTATCTGGTCGTTGCGGTGGCCGTGATCATGTTCCTTGCGGCCGCCATCCGCATCCTGAGGGAATATGAGCGCGGCGTGGTCTTTACGCTCGGCCGCTTCACGGCGGTCAAGGGTCCCGGCCTCATCATCCTCGTCCCCTTCATCCAGCAAATGGTGCGGGTAGACCTGCGCGTTGTGGTGCAGGACGTGCCGCCGCAGGACGTGATCTCGCGCGACAATGTCTCGGTGAAGGTCAACGCCGTGCTCTATTTCCGCATCGTCGACGCCGAGCGGGCGATCATCCAGGTCGAGGATTTCATGGCCGCCACCAACCAGTTGGCGCAGACCACGCTGCGCTCGGTGCTCGGCAAGCACGAACTCGACGAGATGCTGGCCGAGCGCGACAAGCTTAACAACGACATCCAGGAGATCCTCGACCAGCGCACCGATGCCTGGGGCATCAAGGTCTCCAATGTCGAGATCAAGCATGTCGATTTGAACGAGAGCATGGTCCGCGCCATCGCCAAGCAAGCCGAAGCCGAACGCCTGCGCCGCGCCAAGGTGATCAACGCCGACGGCGAGCAGCAGGCGGCGGCGAAACTGGTCGAAGCCGGCCGCATGCTGGCGGCCGAGCCGCAAGCCATGCAGCTGCGCTATTTCGAGGCCCTGCACGACATCGCCGGCGAGCGCTCGTCGACGGTGGTCTTCCCGCTGCCGGTTGATCTGCTCGGGCAATTTTTGAAGGGGCAGGGGAAGTGAGGGGGGCCGTGCCGGCCGATGTCCGGATCTATCTCGCGCTCGATGGCGTGTAGCCGAAGCGGCGGCGGAAACAGCGATTGAAGTAGGACACATCGCTGAAGCCATTTATCAGCGCGATTTCGCTGACGCGCATGGCGTCGTTGTGCCGTTGCGAGAGCATCTTGTGCGCTCTCTGCAGGCGTAGTTCGAGAACACGCTCGGAGAAGCTGATGCCTGTTTCCTGGAGCAGATCCTGGACATAGCGCGCCGACAGGCCGAGCTCTTTTGCGATACCTTGCGCGGAGATTTCCGGATCGGTGAAGCCACCGCGAATTTTAGTCAGAATCGCTTGCGTCCGTACCGCACGTAGACCTCGCGCGTCCGCGTTGTCGTGCGCCGTCACCGGTGTGGCAATGGAAGCGGTGGCGGCGATCAGGTCGGCAATATGATCGGCCACGAACTGCATGGTCAGTTGAGACTCGGCTTCTTTCTCATCGGCCAGAACGCCGACATAGGCACGAAGAAGGGCGTTGATCATCATGGAGCTCGACACGACGGTCATCAGGCGATCCTCAAACCCTGCATATCGCTGACGCACGCGTTCGCGATCGGTCTGCACGGCGATCAGGCCGCATTGCCCGTCGCTCACTCGGATGATTGAGGGAGCGCTCTGCTCGACAAGAACGGACGCGCCTGGACTCAGATCGACGCTCCTTCCCGCCTGGTCGACGCTGAGCGGGGAGTGTCCGGCATTGAGAAGCAACACGACATTGTTGGTGCTCTGAGCAGCAATGTCTTCAGTGGTTCTCGATATCGATTTGACAGTGCCGTGGATCGTGCCCACCGAAACGTCGCTAGCTCGAACAATCCTGAGCTCCCCTTCGAACGATCTGCCGATGGCCGGATCGGCACGCAGACGGGCGTAACCGGATGTCAGCGATGAGATCCATTGCTCCTTCTGGATTTGTTCGCCGCCGATCAGGTCGCTGGAATTGTAGGTAATCCTGTGCAATCCCTCATAGGCGCCAAGATGCTCCGGCAAACCAGCCGATGAAAACACCGTCTTTCGTGACAAAGGAAGCGCCCCCGCTAAACCCGCAGTCTCAAAAAATCGAACGCGACGCTTTCCAATCCAGGAATAACCAGCAACATTGATGGCTTGGCGTTCAGCCGACTGAACCCCTTAATCGAGCCCAATTACGCTTGGCGTCACCCGAAAGTATGACGCCAGCAAAATCCTCCAGGCGGATCGGCGTCCTTGCGCCGAGCCGCCGTCAAAATGTTGCTGGTTTCATTCTTTGCCCGCCGTCCATCATGGCGGGCATGCTGGGGTGCAGGAGAAACGGTGGAAAGGCTGAGCAGCGAAATTCTGGGTTCGATTGTCGGCGATATCTACGATTGCGTGCTGAATCCGGACGGCTGGACCGGGGTCATGATCCGGATCACCGAAACCATGGATGCGGCGTACAGCACCATCGCGCTTGCCAGCACTGCCGACAATCACGGTCGCTTCGCCGCTCGGTCGCCCTGGGATCCCGAGCGGATGCGCGTGCTGCAGGAGGATTATGACTTTGACGCAATTCCAGGGCTGAAGGCGGCGGTCGTCGGCGATATCGACACGCCCGTCGCGACGCTATCGCATATCAGCGAAGCCGAACTCCAGCAGACGCCGTTTTATCAGAATTGGGCCAAGCCGCAGGGATTGCGCGAAGGCTGCATCATCAAATTCGTTCACACACCGGACCGGATCGGCCTCATGGGTTGCACCACGCGGGCCGGCAGGGGGATCATATCCGTCGAGGAGCAGCGTTTCATGGCCTTGCTGTCGCCGCATCTGCGCCGTGCGTCCCTGATTGGCGACCTGCTCGATCAGGCCCGCGTGACTGCCAGTCTCTATCGTCAGGCGCTCGACCATCTGGCCGTGCCTGTCGTGCTTACTGGCGCCAGTGGGGCAATCCTGCATGCCAATGAGGCTGCCCAGCAGATGCTTTCGGTGGAAGGTCCCATTCGTTCGAGGAATGGCCTCCTGCAGGCGCAGAATCCGGCGGTGGCTCTTGCCCTGCAGGAAGCGATCGCCAGTGCCGCGCGCGCGGATGCCTCGCTTGGTTCGCGCGGCATCGGCCTGCCCATTTCGGCGCCGGGACAGCCGCCCGCCGTTGCTTATGTGTTGCCGTTGACCGAAGGCACCGCGCGCGCGGCTTTCCGGCCCGCCTGTGCCGCCGTCTTCGTGTCGACGACGACGTCCGCCTCGCCATTGCCGGAAGCCGTTCTCACCACGCTGTTCGACCTGACGCCAGCGGAGGCGCGGGTCCTGCTCAGGATCGGCAGCGGTTTGTCCGCCCCCAGGAGCGCGGTTGCGCTCGGCATCGGCGAGAATACCCTGAAGACCCACCTCAACCGGATCTTTGCCAAGACCGGCACGCGGCGCCAGGCCGATCTCGTCAAACTCATTTCGGACATGGGCGCCCCTCTCGCAGGTCCCGAATCGACGTAGCCGGCCGGCTGCGGCTGATCTGCCACACTGGTTCGGAAAGTGACGGGGTGCGTTCCAGGACAATTCCAGTGCGGCCCAGCCCAAGACGCGCGCCGCCCGACAATGCAACACCGGGACGTCGACAACAGCTGAATCCCCGCGAAGCATTTCGGCGGCGGGGAACGTAGCATTTCTGGGGCATCAGACTGACAATGAAAACCATTCTTCTCGCGGCAGCCTTCATCCTCGCGCCTGTCGGCATGGCATGCGCGGCGGACATCAATGAAACCTCGCCCGTTGCCGCCGCCTACGACTGGTCCGGCCTCTATGCCGGCGTCGACGTCGGTTATGCAGCCGGAAAATCCAATCTCTTCATTGCCGGCGCTGGCCTTGGGGGCACCGACGTCAACGCGCCCCTCGATCCGACCGGCTTTGTTGGCGGCGTCCATATCGGCGTCAACCAGGAAATGGCGAACCGCTTCGTGCTCGGCGCCGAGGCCGACCTCGCATACAGCAATGTAGATAGGGTGAGCACCTTCGCAGGCGCCGGCGCGCTGCTCAACACCGAACTCAAGTGGTCGGGTTCGGCGCGGCTGCGGGCTGGCTATGCTTTCGATCGGACCTTGCCCTACATCACTGCCGGCGTGGCCGCCGCCAAGTATGAAGTGAGCGTGATCACCAACGGCCCCGGCGGTACAATACCAGTCCACGACGAAACCCATCTTGGCTGGACGGTTGGAGCTGGCGTTGACCACGCCTTCACTGACAAGTGGATCGCCAGCGTCGAATATCGCTACGCCGACTTCGGTAAAAAGGATCTCTCGGTGCCGCTTTTTGGTCCTGGCACGGTTTCGAACGTCGATCTCAAGACGCACAATTTACGGGTCGGCCTCAGCTACAAGTTCTGATCTGCAGAACCGAACGGAGCCCCTCTGCGGCCTTTCCGAAACGGAGGGCGCAACATTATGAGGCAGCAGACACGATGAAACCGATTCTTCTCGCGACAGCCTTCATCCTCGCGCCTGCCGGCCTGGCATCAGCGGCGGACACCAATGAGGGGCAGGCTGCCTACGACTGGTCTGGCTCCTATGCCGGCGTCGACGTCGGTTACGCAGTCGGAAGCTCTGACCACCTGGTTACCAGCGGCGGCGGCGATCTCAACAGTCCTATCGATCCGAACGGCTTCATAGGGGGCATCCATATCGGCCTCAATCGTGAAATGGCCAGCCGCTTCGTACTCGGCGCCGAAGCCGACCTGATGTACACTGCCGTGGATGGACAGACGGCCTTCGGCAGCGGCGGTGGCGCCTTGGTCAAGGGCGAGGTCAAATGGTCAGGCTCTGCGCGGCTGCGGGCTGGTTACGCCTACGACCGGACCTTGCCCTACATCACTGCCGGCGTGGCCGCGGCCAGGTATCAAGTGCTCGTGACCACCGGCGGCTTCGGCGGTGACCAGCCATATCGTGAAGAGACGCATGTTGGCTGGACGGTTGGAGGCGGCGTTGAGCACGCCCTCTCCGACAGGTGGATCGCTCGGGTCGAATATCGCTACTCCGACTTCGGCAGCAAGGCTCTCTCGGCGGTGAATGGCTTTACCACCGAAACGCACGTCGATCTCCAGACTCACGATATTCGGGTCGGACTCAGCTACAAGTTCTGATCCGCCGAACACCCCCCCGCGCCGGGCGTTTCCGCCGCGGGGGAGCGCTCGAACTTGAAGCGCCCCGGCATCAGCCTGGGGCGACGAACACAAGCTGGAATATTGCCGCGATCCTTCGCGCCCCCTCCGGCCTCGCGGCCATCACCCCCCGCAGGCGCTCATTGCCATTGGCAACAGGTGCACCACCTACTCACGGATGCATTAGGGAGACAACCCAATGACCGACGACGAAAGCGCGATCCGGCAGGTGGTCGAGACCTGGATGGCGGCAAGCCGCAAGGCGATCTGGAGACCGTGCTCTCGCTGATGACCGACGACGTCATCTTCATGGTTCCCGCCAAGGAACCGTTCGGCAAGGCAGCCTTCGCTGCCTGCCTTCAAAGGCATGGGCGAGAAGATCGATGGCTCGAGCGAGATCGTCGAACTCAAGCTGCTCGGCGACTGGGCCTATATCCGCAACCGCATCGACATGACGGCGCCGCCACCGGGCGGCGAGCCGGTGCGGCGCTCCGGCTACACGCTCACGCTACTGCGCAAGGAAGGCGACGGACGCTGGCGGCTAGCGCGGGATGCGAACTTGCTGGCGAGTGCCTGATCTCGCTATGTGAAGCTGTGATTTGCTGAAACGCTGGCGGGACAGCACCCCCCTCTGGCCTGCCGGCCATCTCCCCCTCAAGGGGGGAGTTTATTCGCTCCGCCGCCTTCGCCAATTTCGAACGCTGCGAGGGTGCGCGCCGGCGCTGAAACCGCCAATCTCCCCCCTTGAGGGGGAGATGCCCGGCAGGGCAGGGGCTCGCGCCAGCCTCAGATCAATTTTTCCAGCGTGATCGGCAAATCCCTTACCCGCTTCCCCGTCGCATGGAACACCGCGTTGGCGATCGCCGGCGCGACGCCGACGATGCCGAGCTCGCCGACGCCCTTGCCGCCGAGCGCTGACGAATGCGGGTCGGGAATGCCGACCGAGATCGTCTGGATATCCGGAATGTCGGCATTGGTCGGGATCATGTAGTCGGCGAGGTTGCCGTTGACGATGCGGCCGTGGCGGCGGTCGACCAAGCCTTCTTCCAGCAGCGCCTGGCCGATGCCCATGATGATGCCGCCCTTCCACTGGCTTTCCGCCAGCTTCGGGTTGTAGAGCCGGCCTGAATCCAGCGCCGACACCACGCGCGACACCCGCACCGTGCCGAAATCCTCGTCGACGCGGACCTCGACGAAATGCGCGCACCAGGAATGGCGCGAATAGTCGCCCTCGGTGTGTGGGATCGACATGGCGATGGTGGTGTAGTTCTTGTAGCGCTCCTCCGCTGTCGTGGTCGCCGGCATGGTGTCGCCCTTGGCCTCGATCTTCTCGCGACCGACGGCGGACAATAGCTCGGCGATCGACAGCTCCGGCCCTTCGCCGCGCGGCGAGGCGATGCGGCCGTCCCTGACCACCAGCGTGTTCGCCTGCAGCGCATGGAAGGGCGAGCGCGGATCGGCGATCGCCAGCCCGATCAGCTCGTCGAGCGCCTGGCTGGCCGCCTTGTAGACGGCGCCGGTCATGACACCGGCAAGCCTGGAGCCACCTGCAACGCCGGCGCGAGCGAAGTGGGAATCTCCCAGCTTCACCGACACCTGTTCCACCGGCACGCCTAGCGTCTCGGCCGCCGTCTGCGCCAGGATAGTATAGGTGCCCTGGCCCATGTCGATGGAGGAGCTTTCGACCTCGACCGAACCGTCGGCGAGGATGTTCACCACCGCCTCGCCATGGGCGCGCCGCACCGGATAGGTGCCGGCCGCGACGCCCCAGCCGATCAGGTGATGGCCGTCGCGCATCGAGCGCGGCGCGGGCGAACGCTTCGCCCAGCCGAAGGCTTCCGCGCCGGCCGCGAAGGCCTCGCGCAACTGGCGTGTCGACCATGCCTTCCTGGCGTGCGGGTCTTCCTCGGCGTAATTGCGCAGCCGGATCTCCAGCGGATCGATACCGAGCTCATAGGCGAGCTCGTCGATCGCGCTTTCGATGCCGAAGGCACTGGGGTTTTCGCCCGGCGCCCGTTTGGCGCCCGGCACCACGGTGTTGACCCGCACGACATTCTGCTTCGAGGAGAAATTGGGCGTGGCGTACATGATCGAGGTAACGGAGCCGAGTGGCTCGACCCACATGCCGTCGACCGCCGTCTCGTTGACGCCGCGATGCACGATCGACTGGATCTTGCCATCGCGATCGGCGCCGATCGCCACGGTCTGCCTTGTCGCGGCGCGGCCGCCATAGGAGGTAAAATTCTGCGGCCGGGTCAGCATCAGCTTGACCGGCCGTCCCAACATCTTTGCCGAGGCCGCCGCTACCGCGCTGTGCGCCAAGGCGAGCGCCTTCGAGCCGAAGCCGCCGCCAATATAGGGCGAGACCAGCCGCACGTTCTCGAACGGGATCGCGAACCATTCGGCATAGGTGCGCGCCATGCCGTCGAGCCACTGGCTGGGCTCCCAGATGGTGAGCGCCTCGCCCTGCCAGCGCGCGATCAGCCCATGAGGTTCCATCGCCGCCTGGAACTCGCGCGGCGTGTTGTAGGCGGCGCAGACGCGCACCGGCGAAGCGGCAAAGGCGGCTTGGGCGTCGCCCCACTCCTTGGTCATCGCCTCGATCGGGATGCCGTCGCCCGCCTTGGGGTCGCTAAGGTCGACGATGGCCGGCGTCTCGTCATAGGTCACCTTGACAAGGGCGGCGGCCGCGACTGCCTGCTCGAAGGTCTCGGCCACCACCGCAGCGACATGCTGGCCGGAATAGGTGACCACGCGGGCGAGCGGGCAATAGGGGACGTTGGGCGGTGGCGTGCCGAACCAGTCCGACGCCGTCCTTAGCGGTATGATGGTGTCCGGCGTCAGCACTAGCAGCACGCCGGGCGCGGTCTCGGCCGCGCGCGTGTCGATCGAAAGGACCGTGCCGGCGGCGACGGTGCTTTCCACCATCACCGCATGCGCCAGCCCTTCGAGTTGCTGCTCGACGGCGTAGTGGGCCGCGCCGGTGATCTTGGCCGGGCCGTCGACGCGCGACAGCCGCCCGCCGACCGCTTCGAGGCGCGCGCCGTCGGACGCGGCATGTTTCATCTCATGAACGGTCATGCCGTCTCTCCCAATTTGAGGATGGCTCTGGCGACGACGCGCGGCGCGAGCTCGATCTTGTAGTGGTTGGCGCCATGGTCGACGGCGCCCTCCATGGTGAGTTCGCTGGCCTTGCGGACTGTGGCCTCGTCGAACGTCTTGCCTTTGAGCGCGTCTTCGACTGCACGCGCACGCCACGGTTTCGTGGCGACGCCGCCGAGCGCGATGCGGATGTCGCGGATGGTGCGGCCGTCGCCTTCGAGTTCCAGCCCGACGGCGGCACTCGCCGCCGCGAACTCATAGGACTGGCGGTCGCGGACCTTGAGATAGGTCGAGCGCCTGGCTGCGGCCGAGCCGGGGATCTCGATGGCCGTGATCACCTCGCCGGGGCGGATGTCGTGCTCACGTTCGGCCGTGGCGCCCGGCGCCAGGAAGAAGTCCTCGACCTTGAGCCGCCTCTCGCCGAGATGAACCTCGGCGTCGAAGGCAACGAGCGCGATGGCGAGATCGCCCGGATAGGTGGCTATGCAGGCCTCGCTGGTGCCGAGCACGGCATGGCCGCGCGTCACCCCGCCGATCGCCGAGCAGCCGCTGCCGGGCGCGCGCTTGTTGCAGGCCGGGAAGTTGGCGGGATCGCGGAAATAGGGGCAGCGCGTGCGCTGCATCAGATTGCCGCCGATGCTCGCCATGTTGCGCAGCTGCGCCGAGGCTGCCTGCCACAGCGCTTCCGAGACGGCCGGGAAGCGGCCCTTGATCTCGGCATGGTCGGCGACATGGCTCATTTTCGCCAGCGCGCCGATCACGGCGCGGCCGGCGCTGACATCGATGGCGTCGAGCCCCTTGATATGGCTGATGTCGATGACAGCGGAAGGTTCGGCGACGCCGCATTTGGCGAGGTCGACCAGCGTCGTGCCGCCGGCGAGCAGCATGGCGCCGGGAAGGGCGGCGGCGTTGCGTGCAGCTTCCACGCTGTCGGCGCGAAGGTAGGAAAAGTCTCTCATGAGCGGAGCCCCTCTGCTGCATGGCGAACGGCGGCGACGATGTGCGGATAAGCGCCGCAGCGGCAGAGATTGCCGGCCATGTATTCGCGGATTTCTTCGTCGGAGCCGGCATGGCCTTCGCGGATGCAGGCCACCGCCGACATGATCTGGCCGGGCGTGCAATAGCCGCACTGGAAGGCGTCCTGCTCGAGGAAGGCTGCCTGGACGGCGTTGAGCGTGCCGTCTTCGCCCGCCAGTCCTTCGATGGTGGTGACGGAACGGCCCGCGACTTGCGCGGCGAGCGTCAGGCAGGCCAGCACGCGCTCGCCGTCGACATGCACGGTGCAGGCGCCGCACTGGCCCTGGTCGCACCCCTTCTTGGTGCCGGTGAGATGGAGACGATCGCGCAGCGCGTCGAGCAGGGTGACGCGCGGCTCGATGTCGAGCGCGTGGTCGCGGCCGTTGATGGTGAGATGGATGGAGAGGGTGGTGGGGCTGATGGTCGATTGGTCATTCATGAGGGCGTCGGGCTCCAATTGCTGGACGCTAGGCGGATGGAAATGGGGCTTGGGAGGCGAGGGGCAAGGCGTGGAAGCTGCTAATCTCCCACCTTGTGGGGGAGATGCCCGGCAGGGCAGAGGGGGGCGCGAAGGAACGCGGCGATTGGGGCTACGTCCTTGAGAGGAAACCTGAAATGCGAACGCGTTTGTCGCGGGCTGCGACGTCGGCGGGACAACGCCCCCCTCTGGCCTGCCGGCCATCTCCCTGATGAGGGGGAGATCGGCAGTTCCGTCGTCCAGCGGGCAACCGAATTTTGCTCCTCTCGAACACGTGACATACCGGTCCCCCTGATTATATGATAAAGGTGCTCCACTAAAACGGAGGCGCCTCCGTTTATTTACGTGGGGGCTGACCGGCCACGGTTCAAGCCCCAATCGACCCGTGGAGACAAAATTGGCTGAAAGGCCGCTAGCTACCGCCGACGAGAAGCCCGCCACGCCAGCGCCAAAACCGCTGCGCGCTGACGCCCAGCGCAACCGCGACAAGCTTGTCGAGGTGGCGGCGCAGGCTTTTGCGACCGACGGCGTCGATGCTTCGCTGGAGGAGATCGCTCGCCAGGCAGAGGTCGGCATCGGCACGCTCTACCGCCATTTCCCGACCCGCGAGCATCTGGTCGAAATCGTCTACCGCCGCGAGGTGGAGGCGCTCTGCCTGGCGGCGGAAGAGCTGGCCCGCGATCACCCGGCCGATGTCGCGCTGGAGCTCTGGATGCAGCGTTTCGTCGACTACATCGCCACCAAGCGCGGCCTGGCGACCAGCCTGCGCATCCTGCTCACCACCAATTCGACGCTGTTCTCCGACACCTCCGGCCGCGTCTCTCAGGCGCTCAAACGGTTGGTCGAAGCGGCCGCCGCCGCCGGCACGATCCGCGCCGACGTCGATGCCTCCGACGTGCTGCATGCGCTCGGCGGCATCTACTCCGCCCCCAACACGCCCGACTGGCGCGACCGGTCGGGGCGGCTGGTCAAGCTCTTGATGGATGGGTTGCGGTTCGGGGCGACGAAGGCGTCGAAGGTGCCCCGATAGTCGGGCGCGCCGCGATCGGCCTATCGACCCAGCGGTTGCCTCGACAGCGAGAGAAGTTCTTCCTCGTCGGTGATGCCGGCCATGTAATTGGCAAGGATGCGCGACGCCAGACCTTCGAGACGATCGGCGGCATCGCTTTCATGTTTCAGCCGTTCGAAGATCCGTGCCAGCAAAGCCAGTTCGGACGGATCGAAAATACCAGCGTCCTGAGCTTTTCGACGAATTGGCATGACGCCTCCCACGCAGACGTTTTCGCAAGGCCATTGCAACGCGCCCCATCGAGACTGCGAGTTCGTGGTTAAGAAAACATTAGCCATGCAAAAAGTTCCAGTGCGGTCGAAATGGGCCGTGTGCGCTTAGCCGCCGACCGTTCCGCAAATACACAAACGTGTCATCGACTCGCATTGCCGGGAGCGCAGCCTAGATAGGGCGCGGGGCAAACATGATTGCAGAAGGACATACGCATGCCTGAACGGCTGACATTGAACGACGGCTCCGCCATCCCCCAAATCGGTCTGGGCGTCTGGCAGGTCGACCCGGGCACCACCGCCAAGGTCGTGCGCTGGGGGATCGAGGCCGGCTACCGGCTGATCGACACCGCCGAGGGCTACCGCAACGAGGAAGGCGTCGGCGAGGCGATCCGCGCGGCTGGCGTGCCGAGGGCCGAGTTGTTCATCACATCCAAGCTGCGCAACGGTGCGCACCAGCGCGATGCCGCGCTGCGCGCTTTCGACGACACGATGCAAAAGCTCGGCATCGACCAGATCGATCTCTTCCTCATCCACTGGCCAGTGCCGAGCCAGGGCAAGTATGTCGAAGCCTGGAAGACGCTGGTCGAATTGCGGAAGGCCGGCCGGATAAAATCGGTCGGCGTGTCGAACTTCAACCAGGACCATCTGGAGCGCATCATCGGCGAGACCGGCGTTACGCCGACCGTCAACCAGATCGAGCTGCACCCTCGCTTCCAGCAGCGCGACAAGCGTGATTTTCACGCCAGGCACGACATCAAGATCGAGAGCTGGAGCCCGCTGGGCAGCGGCCGGCTGCTTGCCGATCCGACGCTCGGGGCAATCGCCGAGAAGCACGGCAAGTCGGTGGCGCAGGTGATCATCCGCTGGCACCTGCAGGAGGGGCTGATCGTCATTCCGAAGTCGAACCACCAGGACCGCATCGCCGCCAATTTCGACGTCTTCGATTTCGCGCTCGATGGCAGGGACCTTGAGACCATCCGCGGCATGGACTCACAAGACGGCCGCACCGGGCCGGATCCGGCGACGGCGGCGTTTTTGTTCTGAGGCGTTGAAACAGCTGATCTCCCCCATCGTGGGGAGATTAGCGCTTCGCCGAAGGCGCCTTTTCTGCACCGTTGGCGATTGGCCTATCGCTACGCCATCGCCACGATCACATGCGCCTGGATCTTGGCGGCGACCGCGCCGCTTCCGTGTCTGTCCTTGATCACGGCTTCGGCATGGTCGGTCGCGGCTTGCAGTTTTCCCGCGTCTCTGGCCTCGATCTCGTTGCGCAGCAGCGTTCCCTGGCAATAGGCGACGGCCGGAACGCGCGGCGAGGATGCGCGGCTTTGTTCGGCTATCGTCTCGATCGCCACATGTGAGAACCCCGCGGCCTCGACGTCTCTGCGGATCAGGTCCTTGTCGTGGTAGCCGTGCGGCGTGCGCGCCAGGAAGCGCGGCGGATCGTTGGGAAAGATTTTGGCAAGCGCATTCGTCACGTCATGCGCAAAGACATTCTCCTCGATGCGATCCCACACGTTGAACAAAAAGCGTCCTCCGGGCTTCAGGACGCGCCTTGCTTCGCGATAGCCGGCCGTGCGGTCGGGAAAGAACATCGCGCCGAACTGACAACAGACGAGATCGAAGGCCGCGTCCTCGAACGGCAGCGCCAGCGCATCCGCCTGGCGCCATTGGATGCGGCTGTCGGGGCCTTGCCGCGCGGCGGCATAGTCGAGCATCGGCTGGTTGAGGTCGGTCACGACATAGCTTGCGCCGACCGGCAGTTTTGGCGCCAGCGCGCGGGTGACGACCCCGGTGCCGGCTGCGGTCTCCAGGACGGCGCCGGGCGACAGCGCCGCCGCCCGTCGCGCGAGATCCACTGCGTAGGGCTCGAAGATCAACGGCACCATATGGCGGTCGTAGTTTTCCGGAACAGAGCCGGCGAACACCTTGTCGGTTTCCAGCATTTCTATTCCCCCGTCCGTTTGATGGCTGGCAAGGCTAGCATATGATTGCTTGTTTCGGCTCGTTTTCGACCGAAAGGCGTCCGGCGCCATATGCGGCTACGCCGGACCTATCTCGCTTATCCAGCCTGGTTGGTTGAGCCGCCCGAACCCAGGACGCGAGCCGGCTATCCCTTTTCTTCCACCAGGATCACCAGCGATTCCGGTACCACGCCGTCGAATTCCATGGCATCGGCGGCTGCCTTGCTCTGCATCAGGGCCGCCAGCTTGTCCATGTCCGGAACGTCCATCATCAGCGCCACCCGGTTCGGGTTCTGCGGATCGACGAAGGTGCGGATGTTGGTGATTCCGAGCGCGCCGAAAATCTCCTTGCGCTTCGGCGACGTGAGCCAGTGCTTGGCGCCTTTCGTGATGTTGTGATGGCCGATGATCGTTGGCATTGCGGACCCTCCCAAGGTGGCGCCCGGCGGGTCGAAATCGCCCGTCTGGTGCGATCTATGCGAGCACCAATCAGCGCCGTTTCCACTTGGCTGTCAATTAGCATTCGCTGATGGGGAGGCACCTTCTCCGGCACGGGGAGAAGGACTAGGTTCCGTCGTTACACATCCAGGAGTCCGCCCATTCCAAAGCCTACCTTCCTCGAGATCGCCCGCCGTGCCGGCGTCGGCACGGCGACCGTCGAGCGCGTGCTGAACGGCAGAGGCGGGGTGCGCCCTGAGACCGTCGAGAAGGTGGTGGCGGCGGCGCGCTCGCTCGACTATCCGCGCCGTCTGCCCGAGGCGCATCGCGGCGTCATCCGCATCGAGGTGATCCTGGTCAGGCCGGACGCGACTTTCTTCGCCAGGCTCTCGCGCGCCTTCGAGCGCATCGCCGCCACGCTCGACCGCACCATTGCCGTCCACCGCACCTTCCTCGACGAGGCCAACCCGGCCGAGATCGCCGCGCGCATCCTCGATCCGGAGATGCGCCGCGCCGGTCTGATCCTCGCCGTGCCGGACCATCCGCTGGTCAGCGCCGCGCTTCGCCAGCTCGAGGGCGAAAGGATCCCGACGGTGCAGATCGTCACCCAGATATCCGGCACCAAAAGCACCTATGTCGGCATCGACAATTACGCCGCCGGCCGCATGGCCGGCCTGCTGATGGCACGCATGCAGCGCCGGCCGGGCAAGGTCGTCGCCATCTGCCACAGCCAGATCTACCGCGTCCACCGCGACCGCGTGCGCGGCTTCTTCGACTATCTGATCGAGGCTGGCGTTGAGTTCGAGCCGGTCGCGGCGCTGTTCGGCCATGACGATGGCGACCGCAACGCCGAACAATTGCACGAGGCACTGAAGCGCTGGCCGGACCTTGCCGGCCTCTACAATGCCGGCGGCGCCAACACGGCGCTGAACGAGGTGCTGCGCCGCCACTCGAGGGGCCGCGACATCTTCTTCGTCGGTCACGAACTGACCGAGCGCAGCACGCGCGCCTTGCGCGAGGGCACGATGGACGTCGTGCTCGACCAGTCGCCCGAAGCTCAGGCGCGCCGCGCCATAGACCTTGTGCTCGCGGCGCTGAACCTGCACGACCTGCCGGTCGACAATCCGCCGATCCGCTTCGTCACCTTCACCGCCGAGAACCTTTGATCTGATTTGATCAAGGAACCGGGAGCTTTCGCCGCCGTCGCGGTGCTAACTCGCCCGTGAACGGAAGGGCGATGGCATGTGAAGTTCGCCCCCTCATCCGGCCGCTTCACCTGCACCTTTTGCCGTTTCGGAGAAGAGGCGGGCGGCGGCACCGAGGATCTCCCTCTTCCTTCGGGAAGAGGTCGGATGGCTACGATCTGTCCTTCACAGATCGGCAGGCAATCCGGGTGAGGGGGCTCTTTCCTACCTGCGATCGTCCGCCCGCGAACGGGAGGATGCATTTGTGACGAGACGGCTGACAGTCAGCGACCTGCAAAGCCAGAAGGGCGGCCGCAAATGGCTGCAACTGCATGTCGACACGCCGGCCGAGGCGGCCGCCGCGGTAGCCTGCGACATCGTCATCCTGTCCTGTGAGCCCGACCACAATCTGGAATTGATCCGCCAGGCGGCACCCTTCGCCTTCCTCTCCGTCGGCATGCCGCACGGCGCGGTCGCCTCGCCCGATGAGGCGGTGCGGCTGGGCTTCGCCATGATGAAGCGCGGCGCCGATGCGGTCTATTGCTCGCATTCGCCGCGCTTCATCGAGGCCATGGCGGCGGAGGGCATCCCGGTCACCGGCCATGTCGGCCTGGTGCCGAACCGCGCCACCTGGACGAATTTCCGCGCTGTCGGGCGCACCGCGGACGAAGCCTTCAAAGTGCTGCGCGCGGTAAAGGACATCGAGAATGCGGGCGCGGCCTGCGTCGAGGTCGAGGTGGTGCCGGTCAGGCTCGCCGACCACATCACGCGCGCCACCCCGCTGACCACCATGGGCATGGGCTGCGGTACGGCCTGCGACACGCAATATCTGTTCTCCTGCGATGTGCTCGGCACCCATGCTGGCCACTATCCGCGCCACGCCAAGCGCTACGCCGACTTCGTCACGCTGGAGGCCGAGCTGCAGGAAAAGCGTATTGCTGCCTTCCGCGCCTTCGGCCGCGACGTGGCGGCCGGCGCCTATCCCGAGGCGAAGCACCAGGTCGACATGGACGATGCCGCCTACGACCGCTTCCTCACCCTCTCTCAATCTTTGTGAAACCGGGGCCCTGTGAGGTCAGCCATGGACGACTTGCAATACGGCACGCGCAACAAGCGAGGCGACTGGGCGCCGAACGAGCCGGCCGGCACCGCGCCGCTCTTCGCCTACCCCCCGCGGCCGCTGGCGGTGCTGAAATGGCTGCCGAGTTACTTTCTGCCCTACAATGTGCTGTTCGCGCTGTCGGCGGTGGCGTGGTGGCGCTTCGTGCTGCCCGACGTCGAGGTGATGAAGACGTTTTCCGTCGGCTGGATCCTTTGGCTGTTCGTCGTCAACTGCGCAGCGCTGCTCGTCTTCTTCGGCGTCTTCGAACTTCGACTCTACATTTTGAGAGCCCAGGGCAACCGCTTCAAATACAACGGCAAATGGCCGTCGGAGCAGAAGAGCAAGGCCTTTTTCTTCGAGAACCAGAACCTCGACAACATGCTGCGCACCTTCGGCACCGGCATGCCGATCTGGACGGCGATCGAGGTCGCCATCCTCCATGCCTACGCCAATGGCTACGTGCCGTGGCTGAGCTTCGCCGAGCACCCGCTCTACCTGTTCCTGCTGGCGCTGGTGGTGCCGATCATCCACGAGACGCATTTCTTCCTGCTGCACCGGACGATCCACTGGGGGCCGCTCTACAAATGGGTGCATTCGGTGCACCACAATTCGGTCAACCCGTCGCCCTGGTCGTCGCTGTCGATGCACCCGGTGGAGCAGCTCGGCTATCTCGGCGTCGCCTTCTGGCACTTGATCATCCCGTCCAACCCGCTGCTCGCGCTCTACCAGCTCCACTATGCCGGCTTCGGCGCCATTCCCGGCCATGTCGGCTTCGACAAGGTGGAACTGACCGAGGACGCGAGCGTCGATAGCCACGCCTACATCCACTACCTGCACCACAAATATTTCGAGGTGAACTACGGCGACGGCCTGATCCCGTTCGACCGCTGGCTCGGCACCTTCCACGACGGCAGCAAGGACGGCGAGGCCCGCATGCAGGCCCGCTACGAGAAGAAGAAGGCGCGCGCCAACGCCGCCGCCAAATGACAGCCCAGTGAACCCTATCCCGAAAGGGCCGGAGACAAAGCGGGTGAACCGGCACCCATCTGCAAAGGGAGGAAACCCGTGAAGAAACTTCTGATCTCGACCGCGCTTGCCGCGCTGATGGCGATGCCGGCAACCGCCTTCGCCGCCAAGATCGGCGTCTCGATCGTCAATTTCGACAACAACTTCCAGACGCTGCTGAAGAACGGCATGCAGGCCCGCGCCAAGGAAAAGGGCGCCGACATCCAGGTCGAGGACGCGCAGAACGACGTCGCCAAGCAGCTCGATCAGGTGAAGAACTTCATCGCCAGCGGCGTCGACGCCATCATCGTCACCCTGGTCGACACCAACGCCTCGAAGTCGCTGAGCGAGGAGGCCGCCAAGGCCGGCATTCCGCTGGTCTTCGTCAACCTCGAACCGACCGACATGGCGAACCTCCCGGAGAAGCAGGTCTATGTCGGCTCGAACGAGGTCGAGTCCGGCACGCTGGAGGCCTTCGAAGTCTGCAAGATGCTGCGCGCCAAGGGCAAGTCATCGGGCGCCACCGCCTACATCGTCATGGGCAGCCTGGTGCACCAGGCAGCGCTGCAGCGCACCAAGGATGTCGAGCAGGTCTTTTCGACCGACATGTGCAATTTCATCAAGGTGACCGACAAGCAGTCCTCCGAGTGGTCGCGCGACAATGCGCAGAACCTGATGACCAACTGGCTGACCGCCGGCCAGGCGCCGGATGCCGTCATCGCCAACAATGACGAATCCGCCATCGGCGCCATCCTGGCGCTGAAGGCCAACGGCATCGACATGAAGAACGTCGTCGTCGGCGGCATCGACGCCACGCAGGACGGCCTCCAGGCGATGAAGGCGGGCGACCTTGCGGTGACGGTGTTCCAGAACGCCAACGGGCAGGGCGGCGGCGGTGTCGATGCCGCGCTCGCGCTCGCCAAGGGCGAGAAGGTCGACCGCGTCGTCTACGTGCCGTTCGAGCTGGTCACCCCGGCCAACGCCGCCGAGTACCTCAACAAGAACTGATCCTACGACCAAGCCCTCCGGGCGGTCGTTACGGCCGTCCCGGAGGCTCGACCGAAATCGACAGGGAAAGAAGAATGACCAGCTGGATCAGGGCCTGCGGCCTCGACGACATCGAACAGGAAGGCGCGCGGCGCTTCGACCATGGCGGCCGCACCTACGCCGTCTTCCGCTCGCCCGACAACGAAGTGTTCTGCACCGACGGGCTGTGCACGCACGAGGCGGTGCACATCGCCGACGGCCTGGTCATGGACTACGAGGTGGAATGCCCGAAACATGCCGGCGCCTTCGACTACCGCACCGGCGCGGCCAAGCGCCTGCCGCCTTGCATAAATCTCAGGACCTATCCGGCGAAGGTCGAGGCGGGAGAGGTAATGGTGGAGGTGGGGTAGGGCGTTGAAGCTGCCAATCTCCTCCCTTGCGGGGGAGATGCCCGGCAGGGCGGAGGGGGTCGGTTCGACTGGGCTCTACCTCCTGCGGCGGATCAGGCTGGCGCTCCACGCGCGGCGACCCCCCTCTGTCGCCTTCGGCGACATCTCCCCCTCAAGGGGGGAGACTGGCGCTAAATCCCCGAGCCGTCCAGCAGCGACACGTCCTCCCCCTCCCAGGGGCTCGGCATCGAGCCCCGGCCTGCCGTGGGCAGCGGCATCCAGCATTTCAATTCCGGTTCGGCATATTCGACCACGCGGCCCGGCTGGGAGTCGGAGGAGCGCCAGCCTTCTTCGCCATGCTGGTCGGCGCGCGACCAATAGGCCATGTCGACCTCGGCCGGTCCCTGTTCGGTCGGCCGCACCGTGACCAGGATCCGGCTGCCATCCCTCGGCGCGCTCGCCATGTTGCGCCAGCGATCGGGCTCGTCCATTCGCATCTCCTCCTGCATTTATGGCCGCCATCGTGCGGCGTGGCGGCATGCCATTCTTGTTCGTTTTCCGCCGGAAGGCCACAGGGGATCGAATGGACCACCGAACTTTCCGCAGCTCACCGCGTCCCCGTGCCAGCTTTGCTGACAGCCATATCATTCGCCGCTAATATTCCGGCATGAGCGACGGACTGCTGGCAGGCGCCACCCATCTCGGGCCGGTTCATCTCAGGGTGATCGACATTACGGCGGCCTTGCCCGTCTGGCGCGATGCGGTCGGGCTGTCGCTGCTTGGGGAGGATGACGCGGTGGCCGGGCTTGGGGTCGACGGCAAGGCGCTTATTGTGCTGCATGAAGGCGCAGAGGTCGCGCTGCCGCAAAAGGGGCGCGGTCTCTTCCATGTCGCCATCCACGTCACGACGCGCCGCGACCTCGCGCATGCCGCCGCCAGGCTCAAGGCCTCCGGCCTCAGATACAGCGCCCAGGATCATCTGATTTCGGAATCGCTTTACGTCTCCGATCCTTCCGGCAACGGCATCGAGATCTGCTTCGACACACCGGAGCGCCTCGCCGACAGGCAGGAGGCGCCGGATGGCCGCGTCACCCTGATCGCCACGGACGGCAGCGCCCATTCCGGCCTCGAGCCGCTGAATGTCGGCGCCCTGCTGCGCGATCTCGGCAATTCCGGTCATGTTGAGGCAAGGTTGCCGGCGAATGCCTTCATCGGCCATATCCATATGCGCGCCCGTTCTCCCGAAACACTGATGGCGTTCTATGTGGGCGTGCTCGGCTTCCGGCCGCATATCCAGTCGAGGGCCTTCGGCCTGTTCGACTGCGGCACCGACCGGCGCCCGCACATGGTTGCGTTCAACATCTGGGCCCGCGATGAATTGAGGGAACCGCCAGCGGACGCGGCGGGGCTGCAGCGTTTCACGGTCGTGCTCGACGCAGCCGATGAGCTTGCCGCCGTGGCGGAGCGGCTCGGCCAGGCGGGCGTGCCCTTCGGCGAGGCGGGCGGCGCGCTGGACTGCGCCGATCCCGAGGGCAACCGGCTGCGCATGATGGTCGCCGGCACCTGAGTGGCGATGGGGGAGGGTGGCATGTCGATCAAGGTCATCGGCACGGGCTTTGGCCGGACGGGAACGGATTCGATGCGCGAGGCGCTGACAATCCTCGGCTTCGGCCCCTGCCATCACATGTCCGAAGTGATGGCCGACGGCGAGCAGAAGCGGCTGTGGCGCGCGCTGGCAAAAGGAGCGGCGCCCGACTGGAGCGCGCTGTTCTCGGGCTACAATTCCTGCGTGGACTGGCCATCGGCGCATTATTGGCCCGAGCTGATCAACATCTATCCTGACGTCCGCGTCATCCTCACCTGGCGTTCACCGGAAAGCTGGTGGGAGAGTTTCGAGAAGACCATCCTCGTCGGCATCGGCCAGACCCAGGACCAGGATGCGCTCGGCCGCACTTTGGTCGCTGCCCGAGTGTTCGGCGGCAGGCCGCATGACCGCGCGCATGCGATCGCCGTCTATGAGGCCAATGTCGCCGCCGTCATGGCGACGGTGCCGCGCGAGCGCCTGCTGGTCCACCGCCTCGGCGACGGCTGGGAGCCGCTCTGCGCCCATCTCGGCGTTGCCGTGCCTGACGAGGCCTATCCCAATCGCAACAGTACGAAGGAATTCCGCGCGGCGCTGGTGAGGCAGTAAGGAATAGGGAATGGGGAATAGGGAATAGGGAACAGGGAACAGGGAATAGGGCAGTGAGAAGATAGTCCTGAACGCTCTCGCCGTACTCCCTACTGCCTACTGCCTACTCCCTACTGCCTTCTTCCTCCCTAATGCGCGGTTCCCGCGACTTTGTTCCGTCGAGACCTGACTGCCTCCAGCAGGTCGCGCTCGCTGGTGTGAGCATTTCGAAAAATGGCCACAACCATCTCAGCCAGAATTTCGGCGTCCGGCCCCAAGGGGTCGAGATGCTCATCCGCGCAGATCTGATCGAACACGCGCTCGCAGATTGCCAGATCGTGGGGGCTGAAGCAGGTGCCATTGAAACGCCGGCGCGGCATTTTGCGAACCTTTCAGGGCCCGCCGCACGTGGTTGCAGCGGGCTTTTTACCGGGGAACCGCCGAGGCGATGGAACGCCCGAGTAACAATATCGTCGACAGTATTGCCATTCGACTACTCAGGGCCCGGCAGCTGCATCGTCAACAGGCCCAAGATCTGCGCGCATTCGCGAGCCTTGTACTGCCCGGCGATCATCAGCTGATAGTAATCTCGCCGTTTTTCTTCGGGGACACGAAAGCCGCGCCGAAATGCGGCGGCCTCCTTTGGAGTCCTGGTGCAGCCGAGTTTGCTGGCGCTGACCTTCAAACTCGCCAGTGAGCATCCGATCCTGGCAGCAATATCTTTCAAGGGTTCATTGTTAAAGTACCCATCAAGAATGATTTTGCGGCGAGCCTCCGCTTTGAGCTTTGCGTTCATCTCGTGGTCTCCTCAACTACGCTTTCACGATGCCAGATTTTATACGCACCGGGGTGAGGAGTGTCGTTATCGTCACATCCATAAACTTATCTCGGAATGCATTTCTTGCTGACATCCAGCGTGATGATGGCCGCTTCTGTGGACTTCAGTTCCGCCAGTCTTGCCAAGTGCCTGTGGTACACCACATGATTGACGTGGGCGCATGGGTATACCGGATTCGGATAGGTACCCTGCGATGGATGCTAAGAAGCACGGCGAGGCGCGCGCGAGGCAAGCGCCGGAGCGTGATCGACGTCGGTGGCCGCGCGAAGCGCAACCTCACAACGAGGTTGCACCGTCACTTGCGCCGGCGCTCGACCCTTTGCCATTTTCAACGCGCGAACTGGCGCCGGAGCAGCAGTTCGCCGCCTGGCAGGCGCATATGGCACCGCTTGTCGAGGTCAAGCTGCCGGACGACAAATCGGCCGACGATGGCTTTCCTGCCGACCATACGGCTTGGAACTTCGGCCGCATGCTGATCGTTCAACAGCGCACGCCGGCGTATAGCTACATGCGCTCCGCCGCGAAGCTCCGGTCCAGTTCGATCGATCACTGGTATATCGCCTTGCCACGTACTGGCCGATCGTGGACCGAGGTCGATCGCCGTGTTGCGGAAAACCAGCCGGGCAAGTTGGAGATCAGATCGCTTGGCTACCCGTTTCGCGGCAGGACAACGGAATCCGAAAGTCTCTTCGTCTATCTGCCGCGTGACTTGTTCGCCGACGCAAGGGCAACCCTGGATGCGAAGAACAATTCAGTCCTGTCTGGCAACTTTGCCGACCTCTTGCTCGATTATCTCAACAGCATCGAAGCAAGGTTGCACAGTCTCACGGCTGACGATCTGCCCCGCATCGTGCATGCGACGCGCAGCATGATCATTGCTTGCCTTTCGCCCCCGGCGGAACATGCCGCGGCTGCCGAACAATTGGTCAGCGTGGCGTTGATGGAGCGCGCCCGCCGATACGTCCAAAACAATCTGGATGCGGCCCATCTGACACCGGATTCAATGTGCCGTGCGCTCGGCGTCTCGCGCTCCCGTCTCTATCAGCTGTTCGAACCGAGCGGTGGTGTCCTCCACTACATACAAAGTCGCCGGCTCCTGGCAGCCCATGTCGCGCTTGGCGATCCGGCGGACCGCCGGCGCATTGTCGATATTGCGGAAGCCGTCGGGTTCAGTTCAGCGGCCAATTTCAGCCGGGCATTCAGCAAGGAATTCGGTTACAGCCCCCGCGAAGTCCGAAGTTCCGCGGTGCCGCCGCGCCCCGCCCACTCTGTCCCGCTTGCCGAGCACGACAGGGTCTCGTCCTTTGAAGGGTGGCTGAAGGCGCTTGGAAGCTGACTCCGGGCTCAAAACCGGCTTGCCTGGGCAGGGAGCTGCTCCGCCTCATGGGATACAATATTTCGAATCGCTTCCACCACGGCATCAGTCATATAGCTGAATTCCCGCCAATTTCGATTTATTAACGAACTGTGACTGTTCATCGTTATCGATAACTTGCTACCCTTCACAACCGAGCATTCATCGCAATTGCGCCGCACGCGACGCTTGTTGATACGGCGCGCTGAAAGTTTGCCAAGTTTGATAGTTATGCTATTTCTAAACTGGGGGACGCGAACTCGCACCGCCTATGGAGGTGGCTCTTGCGCCCAGAGGCATCAGGCGTCGGCACGCAGAGCGAGGGCCCTTCCTCGAGCGATGTTCCACGTGCCGGCGAACCGCTTCTCGCTGACCTTTTGGCGAACACGACCGAGCTGCTGTCGTTCTATGATCGCGACTTCCGCCTGACGCACTACGCCACCAGCCTCAAAGGCCTGTATGGCGGCGCGGTGGCGCTGGGCGCCGCCATTTGGGAGATCTACCCGGGCTTCCTCGATTCCAGGTGTCGCGACGAATTTCTTCGGGTGTTCCAGGGCGGCTCTGCGGCAAGCATCGACCTGCCGCGATCGTCGGGCGAAGCACCCCGATCCGTTTTCGTCTTCGGCACCGCAAATGGTGTGGGAATCGTCGAATCACGAGAGCGCGGTGGGCGCAGCGCAGCGGACGAGCAGGAGCATGTGATTCTGCTCCACCAGGCGACGCACGACGTGCTGACCGGACTGCAAAATCGGCGGCGATTCGGCGAGCGCCTGCAGCAGGCGCTGACGACCGTTGGCGGACCAAAGCCGAAAGCCGCCCTGCTGCAGATCGACCTGGACGATTTCAAAGCGGTCAACGACACGCTCGGCCATGGAGCCGGCGACACGCTTCTTCAACTCGCGGCAGGTCGCATCCGCGACGCGCTGCAGGACGGCGAATCCGCCTACCGCTATGCCGGCGATGAGTTCGCTGTCATCCAATTGGGCAAGGAGCAGCCGGCCGAAGCCGAGCGCCTCGCCGGATTGCTGGTCAATGCGTTCAAGGACCCGTTCGTCATCAACGGCATTTCTGTCTTCGTCGGCTCGAGTATCGGAATTGCTTTCGGGCCGGAGCACGGGGCCGATGGCGAGCAACTGATGAAAGCCGCCGACATTGCTCTTTACGCAGCCAAGACGGATGGACGCGGCTGCGCTCGAACGTTCAACCGTTCGATGCTGCTCCTGCTCGAGCAACGCGAAAACCTGAGGCGCAGCCTTCGAACCGCGCTGGAGCGGAACGAGCTTTATCTGGAGTATCAGCCGCTCATTCGGGCCCGTTCGTCGGTGGTCGGTTTCGAAGCGCTGTTGCGGTGGCGGCACCCCGAGATCGGGATCATTCCGCCCGGCGTGTTCATCCCGATCGCCGAAGCCGATGGTTTGATGGATGAGATCGGGCGGTGGGTGCTCGAGCAAGCCTGTCGCCAGGCACTGACGTGGCCCTCTGCGCTGACAGTCGCGGTCAACCTGTCGCCGGCTCAGTTCCTTAGCGGTTCGCTGACGGACACGGTCGCCCAGATCATCGACGAAGTAGGAATCCGCGCCGACAGACTAGAGCTGGAAATAACCGAAACGGTTCTTCTCGAGAAGACGATCGACAATATCGACACGTTGAACACGTTGAACGTATTGGGAATACGCATTTCGCTTGACGATTTTGGGACGTACTATTCGTCATTGAGCTACCTTAAGAACTTTCCCTTCGACACTTTGAAGATAGACCAATACTTCATCGCGGACCTGGAAACGGATCTCAAAAGCCAGACGATCGTGCGATCGATCATCAATCTGGCGCACGGCTTGGGAATAAGCGTCACCGCCGAAGGGGTTGAGACGTCGGCACAGGCACGGTGGCTGACCAAGGAGAATTGCGATTGCCTGCAGGGTAATTTCCTGGGACGGCCGCTCGGAGCCGAGGCGACCAGCGATTTCATCGGGCGATCCTCGCCCAAGGCGGTGCGGGCGATGGAGGAATCGAATCGGGCGCTCTAGCCCCTTGCACCCTTTGTAAAGTGGAGAGTTGTAAAAGCGATAGAGACAGATACCGCGCAACCCTTGTCATGCGGGACTGGCTCATCACGAGGCGGCGGAAATTCCGTCTCGGAGGTCATCGCGCCGCCATGGCTCAATACGGATGGAATAGGGAGGATGCCGATGGGAGCTGTTCATCATGACCTGGCTGGCGAGCCGACTTTTGAGCCGATGATCCAGATCGACATGGAAATCAGAAATTTTGTCTCCGCCTGGAGGCACTGCGATTATGTCTCGACATACGTGGCCCGGATGATCAGCCAGACGAGGTCAGACTCGGTCCGGCATTCAAATCTCTTTTCCTCCGCCTTCAACGAATTGCTGGAGGTTGCCTTTCGCACGCGCCATGGCGACGGCGAACTGGCATGCAGGGTGTCGCGCCATGGAGCGACGGACAGGATCGAGCTGACATTTCCTTGCGTGGCGGAGGAGCGCCAATTCTACAAGGAAGCCGTAAGCCAGGTCGCGGGATTGGAAGCCAGGGAGCGATACGTCAGTTCCGTGTCTGGGGATATCGCGCCCAGCCGGGAGATCGTACTCCTGGAACTGGCTGTCGACTACAACGCGACACTGAGGGTCGAGGAAGCCGACGGCGATGCGATCAAGTTGGTCGTGGATCTTCCGCTCGAGGGCTTTGAACATTGAGCCCTTACAGCCTTCTCCCACGCTTCAAGGCGCAATACGACGCGAACAGCCAGGAATTCTCCTTATCCGGGGTGGTCCGGCCTCAGGCGATCGACGAGCTTGCGCCCAGCCTGGCATTGCTGCGTGACGCGATCGCCCGTGTGCGCGGCGTTCTCTACGTCAATGTCAGACGCCTGACGCAGATGAACAACGCCGCGTTTCACGCCTTTTCGAGGATCATCATCGACGCTTGTCGCGCTCGACCCGATCTCAAATTTGTCGTCATCACGTCGAGCGTCGTCGGCTGGACCTCGCGAAAATTCAGTCGCCTGAGCGGAATCGAACCGAACATCACGGTCGAGGAGTATGACAGCGAATTCTATCCGGGGCAGGGCTTCCTCGAGGAAGGCGGGTTCGTTCCAATCCTGCGCACGCAGACAAAGATGACCTGGCGCCACGAGCGCGCAATCTTACCGCGACACGGCATGAGGCCAGGGATCGTCATGGCCGACATCTGTTGCGGGATCGGTGATTTCGCCGTGCTCGTGCAGAAGGAGTTCCAGCCATCGCGGATCGTCGCCCTCGACCACTCCATGTCCAGCCTGAACTATGCTCGACAGGTGATGCGGGAGTTCGATATCCGGGGCATCGAATACACCTATGGCGATGCGTCGGAAATGCTGCTCGATGAAGCGCAATTCGACTTGGTCACCTGCCGGCATTCCCTTCAAATCTTCAATCGACCGGAACTCATCCTTAAGGAACTCTACCGCATATGTAAGCCAGGCGGGCGGGTCTACATCACCAACGAGAAGAATTCGCATTGCCTCGGCGAGCCGCGCGCAGAAAGCATTCGTTGGACCTACAACGAGGTGGCGAAGCTGTTCGGGCATTTCGAGATGGACGTCGAGCTTGGACCCAAGAGTAGGCGATACCTGATCGAAACCGGATTCGAAGACATCCGTGTCGAGACCTTCATGGTCACCAACCTGGACGGCGATCCGCAGGACTTCGCCGATGTCATCGTAGCCTGGGCGGATGTCTATGCGGGCGAGATGGCGGTGAGACGCGGCGACGGACCCGAGTTCGTCGCACGGTTCCGGCAGGGGTTTCAGGACCACATTTTCGCGGCGCTACATCCCAAGGGTTATGCGGGTTGGCCGATCTGGGTCGCATCGGGGCGGCGACCGCAATGAAAGCCGACAACGAACCTGCCCCGCGTTTCGGCCTGCGCTCCTTTCGAGCGAAGTTCGTGTTGGTCGTTGGCGGCGCCGTGCTGTTCGACCTCCTGCTGAGCGGCGGTCTGGCGCTTTGGAACGTTCAGAAGCTGTCGAGCGATGCCACATCGGAAGTCGGTGAGGGCCTGACGACCGCAAACCAGGAGTACATTCGCTCCTATGCCGAGTCGACGGCGTTGAGTGTCGACCTGCTGCTCGATCGGGTCCATGGCGACGTCAAGGCGCTGGCCGGCGTGCTGCAGGGCCAAATCGATGATCCTACGCGGCAGCAACAGGTCGGAGCGACGCTTTCGCATGAAGCGCCGGGCTCCGTGAAGGTCGTCTACGACGCGCAAGGCGATTGGGCGCAGAACCTGCCGGGCGCGCCGTCCGTGATAAGCGTCTGGGGCTACCTGCTGGGGGCCGACCACAATCCGTTGCCGAGCGTCCAGCAGGAAATAGAAGACAGTACCGTGCTGGATCTCGTCGCGCCGACGCTCATGGCCAGCGGGTCGTCCAAACTGCAGATGTACTATATCGGTCCAAAAGAGCGGCCGATCTTCAGGACGGTGCCGTATACGGACCAGGCACAGACCTTCGACCGGCTCTATCCAGGCCACAACAAGGCGGAGTTCTGGGAGTTCTTCTTTCCTGGGATCTATGGGTCGTGGCAGCAATGGGCCAAGGATCCGGCCTCGCGTCCGGTCCCTGACGACATCACCCAGACAGCGCCCTACACCGACGCAATCACGGGAAAGCTGATCGTCAGCTTTTTCCACCCGCTGTGGACGCGCGATCGCACCGGTATCGCCGGCACGGCGGGGGCAGACATCACGCTCGATCAGCTTGCGGAAGTCGTCGAACGTGTGAAGATCGCCGAAACCGGGTTTGGTTTCCTGACGATGTCGAGCGGCAACGTGGTGGCGATCAATGCGTCGGGCCAGGCGATCATCGGCCTGACGTCATCGAGCGATGCGGGCGCGCAGGGCGTCACCGGCCTGGAGAGGTCCCTGCGCGGAAGCACGCAGCCCGCCATCGCGTCGCTGCCTCTCGACCAGAACAATGACGGTGTCATTCAGCATATCATGCTCGACAACAAGGGCGAACGCGTACCCTACATTGTCGTCCTGAAGAGATTGAAGCCGACCAATCTGTGGAGTTCGGGACCGATCAAGCCCGAGACGATGTCGGTCGGCATCGTCGTGCCCGAACGGGAGATCTATGCATCGCTGTTCGCCGCGCAGCAGAGCATCTCCCGCGCAACCAATCGTATCCTGCTCTTCCAGATCGGCGCGATCGTCGTTTCGCTCCTGATTGTCTTTGCGGCGGTGCTCGGAATTTCGAAGCGCATCACCGCTGGCCTCAGGTCGCTTGCCAGTGCCGCCCAGCGGCTCCAGTCCAAGGACTATTCAGTCCGCGTGAGCATTCCAACGCGCGACGAGGTAGGAGCGGCAGGCATCGCCTTCAACCGCATGGCCGAGGAGATCAGCTTTCACACCGAAAACCTCGAGCAGCTCGTCGACGACCGAACCAGGGAACTCGGGGACGCAAACCTGGAGATTTCCGCGCTCAACGAAAAGCTGCGGGACGAGAACGTCCGCCTCGGCGCCGAACTCGCGGTTGCCCGGCAGATCCAGATGATGGTCTTGCCGAAACCATTCGAACTCGAAGCGATTCCCGGGCTGGAGATCGCAGCCTACATGCGGCCGGCCGACGAGGTCGGCGGCGACTATTACGACGTTCTGCAGAACGGATCGCGTGTCAAGGTCGGCATCGGCGACGTGACCGGTCACGGCCTCGAGAGCGGTGTGCTGATGCTGATGGTCCAATCCGTTGCACGCGCGCTGCAGGAGGCCAACGAAGCGAATCCGCACCAGTTTCTGAATAGGCTGAACAGCGCGATCTACAAGAACATCGAGCGGACCAACACCGACAAGCATCTCTCGCTGGCTTTCCTCGACTTTGAGGATGAGCGGGTCACGCTATCCGGCCAGCATGAGGACGTTCTCGTCGTGCGCGCGGATGGGGAAGTCGAACGCATCGATACGCTTGATCTGGGTCTGCCGGTCGGTCTGGAGAGCGACATCTCGCAGTTCATTGACACGCGTGACATCCGGTTCGGCAGCGGCGACGTCATCGTCCTGCACACTGACGGTGTGACCGAGGCGGAAGACCAGAACAAGAGACTGTTCGGGTTCGAGCGTCTCTCCCAGAGCGTGCAAAGACGTCACGGCCGGAGCGCCGAGGAAATCAAAACCGGGATCGTCGACGATCTGATGGCCCATATCGGAATCCAGAAGATCCACGACGACATCACCCTTGTGATCATAAGGCACACCTAGGCAATGACCGCGCTGTTCGGCACCCCTGACATTGCAATCGGGATGAGGGAGAACGTCAGTCGCGTGCGGCTGTTCGACGGCCCTCTCGACCTGAGTTGGCGTCATTGCGCTACGACCTCGGACTTCATCGCCGATCTTTTCGCATTGCGCTTTCAGTCGTCTCGCAATGACTACTTGGAAGTGCGGCATAGCATCGGATATCTGGTCAACGAGCTCATCGAAAATGCCGTCAAGTTTCGCGCGCCGGGTGAGATCGTGATCGAGGCGTCGATGGATTCGGAGTGCTTCAAGCTCAAGGTGTCGAACGACATCGATGGTCAAGACGCGTCCGAGTTCCAAACTCTCCTGGCCGACATCACGGTTGGCGACCCCAAGGACCTGCTGATACAGCGAATAGAAGCGAATGCCGCGAACCCCGACATATCGGGCTCCGGGCTCGGACTGCTGACGTTGATGAGCGACTATGGCGCACGCCTGGCCTGGATATTCAGCTCAGCGGACGAAAGCGATCGGGTTTGCCTGGAGACATACGCCTCCATTCCGATCTCGCAAACTCAAAACTAGAAGAAACGAAACCAGGCTATGGAAATCAAGACAGACGATTACCGTGTGTGGATTGAGGGAAGCGATATATTTTTCGACGGTTCAATGCGGCTGGCCAGTTCACAAGCCGGTGCGCCCATCACGGCCTTGGCGACCAGTGTGCTTGCGTCAAATCCCGCTTCCATTACGCTCAATTTGAAGGACCTTCACTTTCTCAACTCTTCCGGCATCAACCTGCTGGCGAAATTTACCATCGAGGTGCGCAAGCATCCTGATGTTCGGTTGGTCGTGCGTGGAACGCCCGACATACCCTGGCAATCGAAATCATTGCCGAATCTGAAGAAGCTGCATCCGGCCCTGGTGCTTTTGATGGACTGACCAGGTCGCCGTGAACTGGCCAAGGCCCAAGTGGCTCGCGACAATCCCGGATAACATTTGGCGTCAGAGAGCGCCGCACTGAGCGAGATATGTACCCCAGGATAAGTATTTGGATGCGGGGCTAACGACAAATCGGCCCCGTGCGTAGATGATTGCAATGACTCGGCGGGGGCTCGGCACAGGCGGCAGGCATCCAGGTTGGGGGGATGTCGGGCCGCCTGTGCCGACAAGCCGCCGCCGCGTGGTCAAAGGTGGCGTCATTGAGTAAGCGAGCCAAGGTCAACAGCGGCCGGCTGGAGTTCATCCCGCCGCAGATCCCGACTCGGGTCGAGCAGCCGCCCGAAGATGAGGGATGGGTTCACGAAGTCCATCTTGACGGCTACCGGACGCAGATCATCATCGATAAGGGCGGGGTGCGCCTCTACAGCAAGAACGGCCGTGACTGGACCACGAAATACTGGCCCATCGCGCTGGAAGTAGAGCTGCCGTGCCGGTCCGCCATTCTCGACGGCGAGGTCATTGTGCCGGGCGAGCAGGGCTCTCCCGACCGCCCCGCGCTGGAAACCGCGATCTGGCACGAGCCGAGCCGGCTGGTCTTCGTCGCGTTCGACATCCTCCATCTTGACGGTCGCGATCTGGCCTCCTTGCCCCTGCTGCAGCGCAAGCAGGCGCTGTGGCAACTGGTCGAGCCCGGCCTCGGCAGGATCCAATACAGCGAGCATTTCGAGGGCAGTGCGCTGGGCATCATCCGCGCCACCGAGAAGATGGGGCTCGAAGGCATCATCTCGAAGCGCGCCGACAGCCGCTACAGCAGCGGACCGTCGAACACATGGCTGAAGGCCAGGTATTGCACGCCCACCCAGGCGTAGCCGTCCCGGGCAAGGCCCAAGGGTGCGAGGCCACTTTAGGCCGCCGCCTCAACCGGAAGGCCCGCAGCCTTCCATTCGGGGTAGCCGTCCTCGAGCCGATGAACGACATACCCTCGCGCCCGCAATGACGCGACAGCCTCGAAGGACAGAACGCAATAAGGACCGCGGCAATAGGCGATGACCTCCCGGTTGGCGGGAAGCTCCGCCAGCCGGCGTTCAAGGTCAGCGAGCGGAATGTTGAGCGCCCCCGGAAGATGTCCAAGCGCAAATTCGTCCTCCGACCGGACGTCGAGAACCGTGACAAGACCGTCATGCAGTCTTGAGACAAGGTCTTCGCGCGACACAGCCTCCAGCGCGTCGCGTGCGTGGAAGTAGTCGGCCATGACGCGATTGACATCGGCGACGTTCCGCTCGCCCACGCGCCCCAAGGCCTTCATCAACTCAACCACCTGGGTATCTCCGGCAAGACGGTAAAGCACATGCTTGCCGTGCCGCCGCGCCTCGACAAGGTGCGCGCGCCGGAGGATCTGAAGGTGGCGCGAGGCGTTGGCAAAGCTGAGGCCCGCCCGTGCCGCAAGCCCCTCGACATTCCTTTCACCCTGGGCGAGGTGCTCCAGCAACTCCAGCCGGTGCGCATGCCCGAGAGCTTGAGCCAGTTCGGCAAGGCTGGCGAAAACCACCTGTTTTGGTCCGATGCTTGACATGCCTTCTTCTCGATGGAACATTCAGCAGAATAATTGAATGTTATCTCGGGCGAGGCAGGGAGTGCAAGAGTCATGATCCTCCGTCAGTTCCTCCATTCCGATCCCGTCGCTGCATCCTACCTGTTCGGATGCGGAGGCAAGTCGGCAGCCGCCGTCGTCGATCCGGTAGGCGATATCGCGCCCTATCTTCGAGTTGCCGAGGCGACCGGCATGCGCATTCTCTATGTGGTCGATACGCACATCCACGCCGACCACATTTCCGCCGGGCGGACGCTCGCCGCAGCCTCCGGCGCGGAATACATGCTGTTCGAGGGCGCGGAAGCCGGTTTCCCATTTCGACGCGCCAAGGACGGCGAGGTAGTCGAGCTCGGCAACGTGACCATGACCGTCATGCACACGCCCGGGCACACGCCGGAGCACATCTCGCTCCTGGTCACGGACAGGACACGCGCGGCCGAGCCATGGTTCGTGCTGACGGGCCACACTCTCATGGTTGGCGATCTCGGACGAACCGAACTTGCAACCAGTGCCGAGGACGGCGCGCGGACGCTGTTTTCGAGCGTGCGCCGCCTCAAGCAACTGCCGGATCACGTCGAAGTGCTGCCTGGCGCCTACTCCGGCTCGGTCTGCGGGCGCTCGCTCAGCGGCAAGCCGACATCGACGATTGGCTTCGAGAAGCGCTTCAACAAGGCGTTCCGCATTGATGACGAGGACGCTTTCGTCGCCACGATGATCGCGGACATACCGCCCCCGCCGCCGGAGGCGGCGCGCAACCGTGCCGCCAACGCGGGTCTCGCCGCCGCCTCGGCCTGAGCAATGAACGAGGGGGCATCAGTTTCGCCAGGCTCCACTGTCAGGCTTGGGCTCAAGGAAAACTGGCGGCAGTTTGCGCTGCTCATGCTGGTGAATGCCTTTGTCGGCGGCATGGTCGGGGTCGAGCGAACGGTCGTGCCGCTCATCGGGTCGGAAGAGTTCGGCATCACCTCGACGACACTCGTCGTCTCCTTCATCGTCAGCTTCGGCGTGGTCAAGGCGCTTGCCAATCTGGTCTCGGGCCAACTCGCGGACGCCTGGGACCGCAAGCGCGTTCTCGTCCTCGGCTGGCTTGTCGGCCTGCCGGTCCCGTTCATGATCATCTGGGCGCCGAGCTGGGGATGGGTGATTGCGGCCAATGCCCTGCTCGGCATCAACCAGGGGCTCGCCTGGTCGATGACGGTCATCATGAAGGTCGATCTCGTTGGCCCGAAATCGCGCGGCCTCGCCGTCGGCCTCAACGAATTTGCCGGCTACCTCGCCGTCGGCGTGACGGCGTTCCTCACCGGCTATCTCGCCTCGCGGTATGGTCTGCGTCCCGCGCCGATCTATCTCGGCATGGGCTACGCCGTGATCGGCGCCGTGCTGTCGATCCTGCTCGTTCGTGACACGCGCGACCACCTCAGGCTGGAGGCGTCCGCCCACAAACAGCAGACGGCGCCGATCAGCTTCCGGGAGGTGTTTGCGCTGACCTCGTTCAGGGATCGCAATCTGTTCGCGGCATCGCAAGCGGGTCTCGTCAACAACCTCAATGACGGCATGAGCTGGGGTATTTTCCCGTTGTTCTTCGCCTCCTTCGGGCTTGGCGTCGAGCGCATCGGCATCCTGAAGGCGATCTATCCCGCGACCTGGGGAATCCTGCAGGTCGTCACCGGCCCCTTGAGCGATCGCTGGGGTCGCAAAGGCCTGATCGTGGCCGGAATGTGGGTTCAGGCCGGCGGCCTGTTTCTCACCGCGGCCACCAGCCGGTTCGAGTGGTGGCTCGTCGGCAGCCTTCTTCTCGGCCTTGGAACGGCGATGGTCTATCCAAGCCTGATCGCTGCGGTTTCAGACGCCTCGCATCCAAGCTGGCGCGCCCGCTCGCTTAGCGTCTATCGGTTCTGGCGCGACCTCGGCTACGCGATCGGCGCGCTCTCCGCGGGCCTCATCGCCGATCGCTTCGGGCTCTCATGGGCGATCACGTCGATCGCCGCACTGACGTTTTTCTCGGGCGCGATTGTCGCCGTCGCGATGCGCGATACCGCCAAGGGTTAGCTGGCCTGAATGATCTTTTTCACCTGTTGCCGGTCTTCCGGCGACCACTGCTCGGGGTTCTCCTGATGAGCGATGGCGGCGTGAAGCTCGATGTGTTTCCACAGTTCAGTTTCGGTCTCAGCCGTGAACGATCCCGGACAGGCTTCCATTCCAGGGTAGTCCTTGCACCGATATGAATAGGCCATATCTACGCCTCCCTAGTTTGCCCAGTTAGCAGGCGAGGAAGCGGCTCGCTTGTCAATTCACAGTTTTCGAATGCGCAGTACGCGCATTTCATCCAATCGGATCAGCGCTGGTTCGTGCTTGGTGCGGCAAATTGAGGATCGCGGATGGCCGACGGTGAAAACATATCAGCCCTTGGCCTCGGCGCCCGCCTTCGCCGGCGGCACAAGCTGGATCGCCGGGCGCTCGCCGGGCGCATTGTTCCTGGCGACGACGACGCGGTCACGGCCTTCCGCCTTGGCGTCGTATTGGGCGTGGTCGGCGGCGTTGGTCAGCTCGGCCCAGCCGGCGCCATGCTCGGGATAGGCGGCGACGCCGAATGAGGCGGTGACGGTGCCGAGCGTGCGGCCGCGATGCGCCAGATGCAGCTGCTTGATCGCCTGGCGCAGCGTTTCCGCGCGCTGGGCGCCCTCTTCGAGCGATGCCCCCGGCATGACCAGCGCGAATTCCTCGCCGCCATAGCGCGACACGACATCGCTGTCGCGGGCATGCTCGATCAGGGTTGCCGCGACCTGCTTCAGCACGAGGTCGCCGGCTTCGTGGCCGAACGTATCGTTGAACTGCTTGAAGTGGTCGACGTCGAGCATGATGATCGCCAGCGGCTGGGCCGAGCGCTCCATGCGCCTGAGTTCGCGGCTGCTGGTTTCCTCGAGATAGCGGCGGTTGAACAGGCCGGTGTTCGGATCGCGGATCGATTGCTGCCTGAGCGTCTCGCGCAGGCGCAGATTGGCCAGTGCCAGCGCCAGCGTGTCGACGACGCCGCGCAGGATCTGCTGCCGCTCGGCAAGCCATTGCGGTTTCTCGGCCGCGTTGGGCTCGCACAAATGCAGGATGCCCAGCGTCTCGCCCTGCGCCGCCAGCGGCATGCAGACATAGCCCTTCTTGCCGTTCTCGGTGATATGCGCGCAGCGCGGCGTCAGCATGCCCGGGCCGGCGACGTGCTCCTGGCCGCGCCGCAGCGCCCAGCAGTCCTCCGGCGCGAACTGGTTGACGCTCGAGCGTACGTCGCCCCAGTGCGCCATCTCTTCCACCAGGTTGCGCGAGGCGCTGGTCAGATGCACGCTGCCGCTCAGGCCGCCGAGGAACTCGGTCATCGCCGTCCCGACCACCGAGAAGGCTTCGGGGAAGGTCACGCAGGCCTGCAGCAACTCGCCGAGCTTGACCAGCCGGGTCGTGGTTTCCGACTTCTCGTGCAGCTCGCGATTGAGGACGGCGAGCTGGTCGGCGCGCTCGTTGACGACGCCTTCGGCGCGGCGCAGCTCGCTGATGTCGTTCAGCGTCAGCACCAGCCCGCCCTCGGACCGGCTCAGCGGGCTGCAGCTGGCGATGACGGGCACTTGCGATCCATCCGATCTGGTCAGGCGCACTTCGCCCTGGTGCTGGCGTCCGGTGGCCAAAGCCATCTCGACGGGAGACGTCCCGCCGGCGAAGTCGCCGCCTCTTGCGTCGTGGAGTTTCAGCGCCGCGTCCCATTGCAGGCCGACGATCTTGTCGGCGCGCCGGCCGACCATCGTTGCCGCCGCGGGATTGGCGCTGGCGATGCGGCCATGGGCGTCGAGCACCGCGATGCCTTCGGCCACCGTCTCGACGATGTCCTCGATGTGCGCCCGCGCCGACGCGAGCTGGTCCGCCATGGTGTTGAAGCCGTCGGCCAGCTGCCCGAACTCATCCTTGCGGCCATGGCTGATGCGCATCATTTGATTGCCCTGCGCCAGCGCCTGCATGCCGCGCATCATATCCCTGAGGCCGGAGCCGAAACGGCTGAGCAGCACCCAGGCGAAGAGAGCCGCCACCAGCATGGCGGCAACCGCGCTGAGGCCAATCAGCCACAGCATGCTGTTGGTGCGCTGCTCGGCCGCGTTCAGCACCGCATCGTATTCCAGCAGCACCGCGCCGACGATCGTCTTCCCGCCTTGTTCGATCGGAACGGCCAGTATGGCGTTCACTTCCTCCGGATCGACGAACTTGCGCGGGATGCCGTCTTCCAGCGTCTGGCCGACCTCGTTGCCGGGGTCGTGCTCGAATTTGTCGCCGGCCTTGTGCTCCTCGTCGGCGGCGTGGGCGACGATGACCTTGTTGCGGTCGACGACGACGAAATCCCGCTGCGAGCGCCCGTGTTGCAGCTCCAGGAACTGGTTGAGCGCCTCGGGCCGCTCGAGCAGCGAAGGCGTCCCGTCGGACGGCTTGAAGACGATCGTGTCGGCGAGCTCGCGCGCGACGTTGGTGGCCTCGGTCAGCCCCAGATATTTGGTCGCCGCCATCTGCGTGAAGACCGCGACGCCGCCGACCGTTCCGATCAGCGCCGCGGCGCCGACCATGCTGAGGATGATCAGGCTCCTAATGCGCACGGCAGGGCCCTGCCGGCGATGGCGCCATTGTGCTGGCGGATTGAGGCAAGTCTCTCATCCATGAGCTTTTATTACCAATTGCTTATCAACGTGCTAACGGCGGCCGGGCCCGGAGGTTGTCCCGGCGAGGCATCGGCCGCGCCTGCTTTCTTCGAAAGCAGCAGCTGGATTTAGGATCAGGTTGCAGCCTTCGTCCGCTCAGACATGCACGGTGCCGTGTGACAGCTCGCCCTCGTCGCTACTGACGAGGAAGGCGGCGGCGAGCAGGCCGACATAGAACAGTCCCACGATGGACGCGACGACGATGCCGGGGACCGGCCCGAGCGCGGCAACGCGCATCGCGTCGAGGAACGAGGCGCCGAAGCCGATCGGCGAGCCTTCGCGCTGCAGGCTGGGGGTCGTGATCTTCAACACCCAGGCGAGCATCAGGATCGTGTACATGAAGATGTAGTTGCGGCGCAGCCGGCGCACCAGCGCCGCGCGCTGCGAGATCAGGAAGCGCGGCGAGCGCAGGCCTTCGCCGACGATCGCCAGCCAGTTGGAGGCGAAGTCGGGCTGCGGCGAGAAGATCTGCGCGAAATAGTAGCGCTCGAACTGGCGCACCCGGGCACGGTAGACGTCGAAGAAGCGGTAGCGCCGCGCCTCGATCCAGAGCAGCAGCGTGATCAGCAGCATGGCGAACAGCAGCACGCCGTGATGCGAACTCGGCGTCGACAGCGACACCGAGAGCATCGCGGCGGCGACGGTGATCGCCCAGTTGCTGGTGCGGTCGAGCCTGTCGCGCCATCCGGCCATGCGGGCGATCTCTGCGCGGTGGAAATGCGACATCGTCGTCGCCAGTTCGGAGGAGGTGAGTTTCAGCGCGAACGCATCAGAGGCCCGCGGCGCTGCCGCCGCCTCGACGGGCTTGACGGTCTCGATCTTGGACATCCCCTTGCCATCCAAATGCAATGGCCGGCGGAAATGGCCGGCCATCACCCCGATGACAACAACGCGCGGCACACTGAAACGTTCCCGCGCGTGGATGTCGGAAGGCCGGCTTCAGCCCTGGTAGGAGATTTTCCTCGCGGCCGGTCCCGGAAATTCCACCACATCGGCCGAATGGCGGCTGTACTGGGCCACCGTGATTGCTTCTATCATGAGATCGAGCGCCGCAAGCGTCGTGTGGCTGGCTTCGTCATCGCCGCGCAGATAGTGGCCGGCCCGCTCGAGGTGCAGACGAGCGGCGGCAAAGTCGCTTTTCATTAGCTTCTCCTTATTGCCCGCCGTGCCGCGAAGATGCTTGAGTCGCTTTACCCGAAAGCAAACATCCACAGCCGCATTTGAATCGAATTGTCCGCGTTGCCGCCAGTCGTTTCCGCGCCACGCGGCGGTGCAACCGATAGGCGCGCCAAACCGTTGTCGTTCGCAATAATCGAGGGGTGCGAGTCTTGTCCTTCCTGCCAAACAGGCACCGGTCGGTCGCTATTGCGGCAATGACGCTGTTGGTCACGCCGGCCATGGCTTGGGGCGCCGAGAAGACCGGCATGTCGAGCGAGGGGGTCTTCGTTCTCGAGATCATCCTTTTGCTTCTCGTCGGACGCGGTCTCGGCGAACTGCTCGAACGCTTCGGCCAGCCTGCCGTGATGGGCCAGCTCATCGCCGGCATCCTGCTCGGCCCCTCGCTGCTCGGCTGGCTGTGGCCGGAGGGGGAACGGGTGGTCTTTTCCGGCGATGCCAGCCAGAAAAGCATGATCAATGCCGTGGCCCAGCTCGGCGTGCTGATGCTGCTTTTGCTCACCGGCATGGAAACCGACCTCAAGCTGGTGCGCAGGGTCGGCCGCGCCTGCTTCTCCATCTCCGCAGCCGGCGTGGCGGTGCCCTTCGTGATCGGCTTCGCTGCGGCGCAGTTCATGCCTGCGACGCTGCTCGCCCCAGGCGGCGAGCGCATCGTCGCAGGCCTGTTCCTCGGCACCGCGCTGTCGATCTCCTCGGTTAAGATCGTCGCCATGGTGGTGCGCGAGATGAACTTCATGCGCCGCGACCTCGGCCAGACCATCGTCTCGTCGGCAATCATCGAGGACACGATCGGTTGGGTGATCATCGCGATTACCATCGGCATCGCTACCCATGGCCGCGTCGAGGTGAGCAGCCTTGCCTTCACGATATTAGGCGTCGCCGCCTTCATGGCGTTTTCATTCACGCTCGGCCGCCGCATCGTCTTCGACGCCATCCGCTGGACCAATGACAATTTCCACAGCGAATATGCCGTCGTCACCATCATCCTCGCCATCATGGGCGCCATGGCGCTGATCACCGACCTGATCGGCGTCCACACCGTGCTCGGCGCCTTTGTCGCCGGCATACTGGTCGGCGAGTCGCCGATCCTGTCGCGCCACATCGAGGGCCAGTTGCGCGGCGTCATCACTGCGCTATTCATGCCGGTGTTCTTCGGCGTCGCCGGTCTGTCGACGGATCTTACCGTGCTCGTCGATCCGCAGCTGGCACTGCTTACAGTGGCGCTGGTCGCTATTGCCAGCATCGGCAAGTTTGCCGGCGCCTTCATCGGCGCGGAACTCGCCGGCATGAGCCGTGCCGAGGGCATCGCCGTCGGCTGCGGCATGAACGCGCGCGGCTCGACCGAAGTCATCGTCGCCTCGATCGGCCTGTCGATAGGCGTGCTCTCGCACAACCTCTTCACCATGATCGTGACCATGGCCGTCATCACCACTTTGGCGATGCCGCCGACGCTACGCTGGGCGCTGGGGCGCCTGTCGATCGGCGAGGCGGAGAAGAAGCGGTTGGAGCGCGAGGAGGTCGACCAGCGCGGCTTCATCGCCAATCTGGAGCGGCTGCTTGTGGTCGTCGACGAGGGCGTGGTCGGCCGCTTCGCCGCCTACCTTGCCGGCGTGGTCGGGGCCGGCAAGCCGATGACGGTGCTGCATGCCAGCGGCGAGAGCGAAGCCGAGCCCGACGAGGCGGCGCATCTGGACGAGATCGAGCGGGGCGCCGAGGAAGGCCGCGAGGCGGCACTCCAGGCCGACCAGGAGCCGGCCCGCGAGGCCCCCGTCACCCGTCGCCGGCACGAAGCGCCGCTGTCGGCCGAGGCGGTGGCGAAGGAAGCCCGCAAAGGCTACGGCGTGCTGCTCATCGGGCTCGGCCGTGCGGTGACTTCAAAGGGCAGCTTCTCGCATCGCTTGAACGACATCGCCGGCGCCTTCGACGGCCCGCTCTGTCTGGTGCTGAAGCCCGCCGGCGCCGGCCGGCAGATGCCGAGGCTCGGCCCGGGATCAGGCAAGATCCTGGTGCCGGTCAATGGCACTTCGGTCGCCCGCCGTGGCGCCGAGCTCGCGCTTGCCATTGCCGCTGTCACCGGGGCGCCGGTCAAGATGCTCTATGTTGCGCGGGTCGGCCGCGACGAACCGCGTGACACCGTCTCGCATCGCCGTAGGGAGGCTGTGCTTAAGGACATTGTCGAGCTTGCCGACCGCTATGGCGTCGAGATCGAGACCGCCATCCGCAGCAGGGCCGCCGCCGCCGATGCCATTGCCCGCCAGGCTGGCAGGAGGGTGGCGTTGATCGTCATGGGCGTGGCGCGGCGGCCGGGCGACGAACTCATCTTCGGCGAGACGACGAGCGACGTGCTGCAGCGCTGCCCGTGCCCGGTGATGCTGATCTCCGACGCGCGGCTGCGCCGCGACGACGAGGGGAGGGAGGCGGGGCGCTCCATCAGCGGTTGACAGGCCCAGCCCGCGTCCCGATTGTCGACGCCTTCATTCGCCTTACCCATTCGAAGGGACGACGCTGATGATGTCGGGATTTGCCGCCTGTTCCGGAACTGAGGCGCGAACCTTCAAAACGGCTATCGCTGGCTTTGAGGAACCACGATGAGCTTCAGCGTAAAACCCCTCGACGAAACAACCTGGCCGGAGTTCGCCGCGCTGGTCGAGCGCCACAATGGCGTTTGGGGCGGCTGCTGGTGCATGGCCTTCCATGCCAAGGGCAACGGCGCCGGCGGCAACCGCGCCGCCAAGCAGGCAAGGGTCCGGGACGGAAGCACGCATGCCGCGCTTGTTTTCGACGGCGCGGCCTGCGTCGGCTGGTGCCAGTTCGGGCCGACCGACGAATTGCCGCGCATCAAGCACCGGCGCGCCTATGAGGAAGGGCTGAAGGTCCTTCCCGACTGGCGCATCACCTGCTTCTTCATCGACAAGGCGCGTCGCGGCGAAGGCGTGGCCGCCGCCGCGCTGGCAGGTGCGCTCGGCGAAATCGCCCGCCTCGGCGGCGGAACGGTGGAAAGCTATCCCGAGGACGCGCAAGGCCGGAAGGTCGCCGGCGCCTTCCTGCACAACGGCACGCTGGCGATGTTCGAGAAGAAGGGCTTTCGCCGCGCTCGTCAGATCGGCAAGCACCGCTGGGTGGTGGCGACAACGGTGGCGCCAGGCGCTTGAAAGCCTTGGATGCCGGCCCTTTGATATGAGTATGCACTAATATAAATTACGACCCCTCAATGACACTTTGGCATTCCCGCAAATGTCTGGCCAGGAGTTACAGTACCGGACAGCCACGCGCGACGACATCGCGGCGATTTCGGCGCTGATGGCGCTGGCGATCGGCGAGCTGCAAAAACCCTTCCTGAATGATGCCCAGATCGAATCCAGCCGCGCCATCATGGGCCTGGACACGCAGCTTATCGACGACGGAACCTATTTTGTCGTCACATGCGGAGGAGCGCTGGCGGGCTGCGGCGGCTGGAGCCGGCGCGCCACGCTTTATGGCGGCGACAGGACGCCGGGGCGCAGCGCGGCATTGCTCGATCCCGCCACCGACGCGGCGCGAGTCAGGGCGATGTACACGCATCCCGATTTCGTGCGGCGCGGCGTCGGCCGCCTCATCCTTTCGCTCTGCGAAAATGCGGCGAGGGCAGAGGGCTTTCGCCGTGTCGAGCTCGGCGCGACGATGGCCGGGGAGCCGCTCTACCGGGCCTGCGGCTACCAGCCGGGCGAGACGATCCACGACGATCGCGGCGGCGCGCCGGTGCCGATCCTGATGATGTGGAAGACGATTTGAGAAGGAGGGACTGGAATGGCTGCCTATCTCATTGCCGATGTCGACGTCACCGACGCCGCCATGTTCGATGAATACCGGCGCGAGGTTCCGGCGACGGAAGCGCGTCATGGCGGGCGGTATCTGGCGCGCGGCGGCTTGACCCGGGTGCTGGAGGGCGACTGGGAGCCGCACCGTCTGGTCATCATCGAATTCCCCGACATGGCGGCGCTGACCGCCTGGTACGACTCGCCTGAGTACGAGCGGCTGAAGCAGATCCGCTTCCGCTGCGCCAACACGCGCATCATCGCGACCGAGGGCGTGCCGCCGGCCTGACGCCTGCCACCGAACAGTGCACGGCGGGTTCGTCCTGCGTCAGGACATGTGGATCGCGGTCGGTCCTGCGCTCACTTGCCCTCGAAGAAGGTGTGGATCGCGGCGTCCAATGTCTCGATGAGTTGGGCGTTGCGGGTGCTGCCGGCCCAGATCAATGCGTTGAGCCGCATGTCCTTGTTGAGGAAGTTCACTTTCCTGGATTCCAGCAGATACTCGGCGACCTCGTAGTGGCGTCCCTTGATGGCCTCGATGAGCGCGCTGTTTCGCCCCGTCTTGTCGGCCAGATTGACGTCCGCGCCATGCCCCACGAGCAGCTTGACGACATCGAGATGCCCGTTCCTTGCCGCCTCGATCAGCGCCGTCCTGCCATAGTAGTCGGCGCGGGCATTGATATCGATCCGAGGATGTCCCGCCAGCGCCAGGATGCAGTCGTAGTGACCCTTGGCTGCGGCCAGGCTGAGCGGCGTGCTCTTCCACTTGTTCCGGGAATTGACGTCGATTTCCGGCTGCGCGATCAAGGCTTCGAGCACTGCGAGGCGGGCATTGTGGGCGGCAAGGTGCAGCGCCGACCAGCCGCCTTCGTCGCTCTGGTTGATGTCCGCACCGGCGGAAAGCTCCGCGCGCACGGCCTCCGCGTCGCCTTTTTCCGCCGCGACCAGCAGGGTGGACCAACTCCTGGCGTCTTCGGCTTCCAAGCTTGCGGTCACTGCAATGTCTCCCGGACCATGGGATCGTGCCGACATTCATCGGATGCGGCGTCTCTTGCGGAGCCTTTCACACTCGCAGGCGTCCGGCAAATGGATTTCGCGCCACCGGTCGGCGGTTCCGTGAAGAATGGAACCGCCGACTGTCTTTTGATGCTTACGCCATTTGCAGCCGCTGCCGGCTCGGTTGCGGCGGGAAGGCAATCGCGATGCCTGCGGCGCCCAGCCCGACCAGCGCCGAGCCGATGAACAGCCAGGAATAGCTGGCATAGGCGTCATAGATCATGCCGCCGGCCAGAGGCCCGAACGCCATGCCGAGGCTGGACAGCATGGTGGCGGCGCCGAACACGGTGCCGATGATGCGCGGCCCGAAATATTCGCGCGCCAGCACCGCGTAGAGAGGCATGACGCCGCCATAGGTGGCGCCGAAGATGACGGCCAGCACATAGAACTGTTCGAGCCGGCTGACCGCGAGATAGGCCGAGATCACCGCGGCCTGGATGAGGAGCCCGGTGATCAGCACCGGCTTGACGCCGAGCCGGTCGCCGAGCACGCCGTAGAGCAGGCGCCCGCCGAGGCCGGCGAGGCCCTCGACGCTGTAGATCGAGACGGCGGCCATCGGCGCCACGCCGCAGGCCATGGCATAGCTCACCATGTGGAAGATGGGGCCGGAATGCGCCGCGCAGCAGGCGAAGAAGGTCATGCCGAGCACCAGGAATTGCGGCGAACGCAGCGCCTGGCCGACGCTCATGCCGGGATCGTCGGTGGCGGGTGCCGGCGCGCCATCGGTTGCCGCGACCGCCGCCGGCGGCTGTCGCACCAGAAAGGCGACGGGCAGCAGCAGCACCCAAGCCATGACACCGATGTCGAACATGGCCGCACGCCAGTCATAGGCGGTGATCAGCCAGCGCGCGAAGGGCGAGATGGTCATCGGCGCCACGCCCATGCCGGCCGATACCAGCGACACGGCGAGGCTGCGGTTGGTGTCGAACCAGGCGGTGGTGAGCGCGATCATCGGCGCGAAGAAGGCACTGGCCGCGAGCCCGACGAGGACGCCATAGGTGAGCTGGAAGACGGTGAGCGAGCCGGTGCGGCTGGCCAGCACCAGCGCCAGCCCCAGAAGCAGCGCACCGGCGAAGACGACGGGGCGGGCGCCGACGCGATCGTAGATGGCGCCCCAGGCGAAGCCGCCGAGACCCATCACCAGAAAATTCAGCGTCATTGCGCTCGATATGCCGGCGCGCGACCAGCCGGTGTCGAGCGACATCGGCTCGAGAAAGATCGCCAGCGAAAACATCGCGCCGATGGCGACGCAAGTCATCAGCGCGCCAGCCGCGACGATGACCCAACGATAGGAAAGCTTCATGTTCTTCTCCCATGCCGGAAGCTAGAGTTTGTCGACACGGCGCGCCTTTTTCGAGCTTCGTCACGCCGCTTGCGTCCGAAGGACGTTGGCACTGGCAGCAATCCGACAATCCGGTTGCATTTTTTAATCAGATTTTTGGCACGGGTGATTTTTGCTGCCGCCTGAAAAGCTGCGTTGCTTCACACCTCCTCCGCCCCATCGTCTTCTCTAGTGTCAGTAGCATGCAATACCCGACATTGACCGGAGGTTGGTCCCTTCTAGATGATTGACCAGTCAAAACAGGAGGCTCTCCATGGAACTCTATCGCGGCCGGCTCATCGACCACATCCAGCTTGTGGTGCGCGACCTGAAGGCCAGCCGGCGCTTCTACGGCGCGGCGTTCGACGTGCTGGGCATCCCGGTCGGCGGCGAGGCCGAGGATTACTTCTGGGCCGATGAACTATTCGTCTCCAGCGTTGACAGCCGCGCCGCCCAGGGCGTGCTCACCGGCCGCCATCATCTCGCCTTCCAGGCCAAGGACCGCGCCATGGTCGTCGCCTGGTACAAGGCGGGACTTGCGGCCGGCGGCGAGGACAACGGCGCGCCCGGCGAGCGCCCTTACCACCCCGGCTACTACGCTGCCTTCCTGCTCGACCCCGACGGCAACAACATCGAGGCGGTGTTCCATGGCGAGGCGAAGCGGAGTGCGGCGGCGGTGGAGATCAGCTTTTAGGGCACGGAGCTTCAGCCCGCGTCGCTCGCATCCAGCAGCCATTGCCGGACGGCTTGCGTCGGTTCGGGATGCCGCTGCCTGCGCGGCATGACGACGTGGAAATCCTGGGTGCCGCGCATGTCTCCCTGGACCGGCTGCGCCAGCCGTCCGGCGGCAAGGTCGGCGGCGACCAGGAAGCGGCTGGCAAGCGCGATGCCCTGGCCGGCGATCGCCGCGTCGATCGCCAGCGCCGTCTGGTTGAAGCGCATGCGCTTGACCTCCTTCGCCATCTTCAGGCCGAGCGCCTTTTCCATGAATTCCGGCCACAGATTGTGCCCGTCATGCAGCAGGACATGCTGCTGGATGTCCGCCGCGGCGATTTCGCCGGCGCCGGGCGGCAAAAGGGCAGGGCTGCAGACGGCGATGATTTGCTGCGGGAACAGGAGGTCGACGACGAGGCCTGGGCCGAAGGGAGGACGGCCCTGCCGCACCGCGATGTCGACGCCGTCGGCCTGGAAGCTCGACAGGCTTTCGGTGGCGAGGATGCGCAGGTCTACCAGCGGATTGTGCGCGACGAACTCCGGCAGCTTCGGGATCAGCCATTTGGTGGCGAAGCTCGGCGTCACGCTGATCGTCAGGCGCGCCGGTTCCGGCCGTAGCAGCACCGTCGCCTCCGAGATCAGCTCGAAGGCGCGGCGGATGTTGGGCACATAGGTGCGGCCCTCGTCGGTGAGCGCCAGGCCGCGCGGCAGCCGCTCGAACAGTTTCGCGCCGAGGCTGGCCTCCAGCCCTCGGATGTGCTGCGCCACCGCGCCCTGCGTCACGTTGAGCTCATGCGCGGCGAGGCGGAAGTTGAGATGCCGCGCCGACGCCTCGAAGGCGCGCAGCGCATTGAGCGGTGGCAAGCGCAGGAAGGCTTCGGGCATCGAGTAGTTTTTCTACAGTCCGATTTAAGGCTTTCTGGTTCGAACCAGCAGCGAAAGTCGAATATAACACGTTGTGATCAATGGTGGTACGGGCCGAAAACCAATCCGGAAAGGAAGATGCGATGAGTGTAGAAAAAGTGGCAGTCGTCGTTGCCGGCGGCAGCGGCATGGGCGCGGCGGCGGCAAAGCGCCTGGCCGCCGACGGCTTCAAGGTTGCGATCCTGTCGTCGTCCGGCAAGGGTGAGGCGCTGGCCAGCGAGCTCGGCGGTCTCGGCGTCACCGGATCCAACCAGTCGAATGAGGATCTGCAGCGTCTCGCCGACCTGACGCTCGAGCGCTTCGGCCGCATCGACGTTTTGGTCAACAGCGGCGGCCACGGGCCGCGCGCGCCGATCCTCGAGATCACCGACGAGCAGTGGCACACCGGCCTCGACGTCTACCTGATGAACGTCATCCGGCCGGTGCGCATCGTGACGCCCCACATGGTCAGGCAGAAGGCCGGGGCCATCATCAACATCTCGACGGCATGGGTGGTCGAGCCGAGCCCTATGTTCCCGACCTCGGCGGTGTTCAGGGCCGGCCTTGCCGCCTACACCAAGATCTTTGCCAACACCTATGCCGCCGACAATGTGCGCATGAACAACGTGCTGCCGGGCTGGATCGACAGCCTGCCCGCCACCGAGGAGCGGCGCGACAGCGTGCCGATGCAGCGCTACGGCACCAGCGACGAGATCGCAGCCACCATCGCCTTCCTCGCCTCCGATGGCGCCGGCTACATCACCGGCCAGAACATCCGCGTCGACGGCGGCATCATACGGGCGATCTGACGCCTGTCGGCCGCGGCCATGCGGCCGGCTTGCCGCCGTGCATTTGGCGGCAAGCCGCTCGCGGTCGGCGTCATTCCTTCACCGCCCCGGTCATCGAGGAAACGTAGTGCTCGACAAAGAACGAGTAGAGCACCACGACCGGCAGCGAGCCGATCAGCGCGCCCGCCATCAGCGCCCCCCATTCGTAGACGTCAGAGCGCACAAGCTCGGTCAGCACGCCGACCGGCACGGTCTTGTTCTCCGACGATTGGATGAACGTCAGGGCGTAGATGAACTCGTTCCATGACAGGGTGAATGCGAATATGCCGGCGGAAATCAGGCCCGGCACCGACAGCGGCAGCACGATCTTGGTGAGGATCTGCAGCCGGGTCGCTCCGTCTATGAGCGCGCATTCCTCCAACTCGAAGGGGATGGAGCGGAAATAGCCCATCAGCAGCCAGGTGCAGAACGGGATCAGGAACGTCGGGTAGGTGAGGATCAGCGCGAACGGCGTGTCGTAGAGCCCGAGGTTGAACACCATCACCGACAGCGGAATGAACAGGATCGAGGGCGGCACCAAATAGGCGAGGAAGACGGCGAGACCGACCTGCCGCGCTCCCGAAAACCTCAGCCGTTCGATCGCATAGGCTGCCAGCACCGCCGCCAGCAGCGACAGGAACGTGGCGGCGGTGGAGATGATGACCGTGTTGAGCAGCCAACCGGGATAGGACGTCTCGAAGAGAAGATAGCGGATGTGCTGCAACGTTGGATGCACGACCCAGAACGGATTGAAGTTGGCGTAATCGGTCATCTCGACATTGGGCTTAACCGCCGTGATCGTCATCCAGTAGAACGGAAACAGCAGCACGATGATGAACACCAGCAATGGCAGATAGACCGTCACCACGCGGCGCGGCAGGCTTTGCAGGTAGCCCATGCCGCCTTCATCGGTTTCCGGACGTTTCGGTCTCTTGATCGCGGCCATTTCAGTCTCCGCCGCCTTGCTGCCACTTGCGGCGTTGCAGGCCGAAATAGCTGAACAGGATCGCCGCCAGCAGGAAGGGGATCATGGCAACCGCGATAGCGGCGCCCTCGCCAAGCTGGCCACCTGAAATGCCGCGCTGGAAGGACAGCGTCGCCATCAGGTGGGTGGCGTTGACCGGTCCGCCGCGGGTCAACACATAGATCAGCTGGAAATCGGTGAAGGTGAACAGTACTGAAAAGGTCATGGTGATGGCAATGATCGGCGTCAGCAGCGGCAGTGTCACATGGCGGAACAATTGCCAGCGGCTGGCGCCGTCGAGCGTGGCGGCCTCGTAAAGCGATTGGGGGATCGTCTGCAGGCCGGCAAGCAGGGTGATGGCGACGAAAGGAATGCCGCGCCAGACATTGGCGGCGATGACCGAGGCGCGCGCGTTTGTCGGGTCGCCGAGGAAGTTGATGCGATGGTCGATCAGGCCCATCTGCTGCAGCGCCCAGGACAGGATCGAGAACTGCGAATCGTAGATCCACCAGAAGGCGATCGCCGACAGCACCGTCGGCACCACCCAGGGCAGCAGCACCACGGCGCGGAAGAACGATTTGAAGGGAAGGTTCTCGTTTAGGATGAGCGCCAGCCAGAGGCCGAGCATGAACTTCAGGATCGAAGCGCTGATCGTGTAGAGCAGGGTGTTGAAGACGGAGAGCCAGAAGACGCTGTCGCTCCAAAGGTATTGATAGTTCTCGATGCCGATGAAGATGCCGGGGCGGCCGATACGGGCATCGGTGAAGCCGAGCCAGACGCCCAGCCCGAGCGGATAGGTCAGAAACACCAACAGCAGCACCGCCGCCGGCAACATGAAGCCGAAGCCAAGCGCGTTGCGGCTTTCGCTCAGGCGCGACAGGATCGAAGAACGCTGCTCAACGGCAACGGACGGCACGGCCATGCGGTGGCTCCTCATCAGATATGATTGCGTGGCGGCCAGGGCGGCCGCCGCGCGGTTGCGCACCCTCACCGGGCAGCGCAGCTGCCCGGCCGGGCGATGATCAAACCCGGTAGTAGCGGTTGGCGCGCTTCTCCGCCTCTTCCATCGCCTCCTGCGGCGTGGCCTGGCCGGTCACCGCCTTGGCGAACATGTCGACCAGCACGTAGTCTGCCATGGTCGCGGCCGAGGCGTAGCCGAGCGGCCCGGCATAGCCGTTGGGACGCAGCGTCGCCGAGGCCTTCGCGTAGGCGGCGTTGTTCGGATCGGCCTTCCACACGGGATTGTTGTCGAAGGCTTTCAGCGTCTGGCAGCAGTAGCCCGCGGAGGAGGTGATCCAGTCCGACATCTGCGGATCCTCGAACATGAACTGCAGATAGGCTTTGGCTGCGTTGGGGTAGGGCGTGTAGTCGAAGATGACGGCCGTGGTCACCTGGAACAGCTCGACCGACTTTCCGACCGGGCCGATCGGCAGGTTGGTCGTGCGGATGTCCTTGGCGATTTCGTCCAGTTTGGGATCCTTGTCCTTGTTGATCTTGGCAGTGTTGTAGGCGGAAATGCCGTTGGCGATGACGCTCACTTCGCCGGCCAGGAAGGCACGATTGTTGTTGACGTCGAGCCAGCTCTCGGTCCCCGGAATGAAGGTCTTGTAGAGCTGCTGCGCGTAGTCGATCGCCTTCAGCGTCTCCGGGCTGTTGATCGCGACCTTGCCGCTCTCGTCGACCATCTGGCCACCATGGCTCCAGAGCAGCCAGTGCGCGTAGTTGTTGCCGTCGCCGACGCCGTGGCCGTGCGTGAAGCCGGCCGGATGTCCCTTCGCCTGTAGGGCCTTGCAAAGCTCGAGGAAGCCCGCCGTGTCCTTGGGAAATTCCGCGAATCCGGCCTCCTTCACCCAGCTTTCGCGGTAGACGATGGCATTGCCGATGGTGGCGAGCGGCAGACCGAGGAATTTGCCTTCCCGGGTCGCGTACTGCTTCGGTCCGTCATACCAGCCGCCATATTTCGAGCCCAGATACTCACCCAGCTCGGTCACGTCGTGCAGCTTGTCGGGGTATTGATGCGGGTCGTCGAACCAGACGAACATCAGGTCGGGACCGGAACCGACATTGGCGGCGACCGCCGCCTTGGGACGGATGTCTTCCCAGCTTTCCTTGTCGACGCGAACCTCGACGCCCGTCGCCTCGGTGAACCGCTTGGTGTTGGCCAGCCACTGGTCCTCATCGCCCTGCACGAAGGGCGACCAGCGCAGCAGCCTGAGCTTCGCGCCGTCCTCCGGCTTGTATTTCAGGCCTTCCTGGGCCAGGGCGGGAGAGCCGACGAACCGGCTTCCCAAGGCTCCCGCCGCCACGCCGGCGGTCGTGCGGATCACGTCACGTCTGGTGAATTTCATGGTGGTCTCCTCCTGTCAGTTTCCTCGCTCAGTCGTTCTTACGGCCTGGTGCCCATCTCGAACCGCTTTCCGGTTTCGCCGTGAAAGAGATGGATGAGGCCGGGCTCGGCCGAGAGCCGGATGGTTTCACCTGGCGTAAAGGAATGGCGCTCCCGGAAGTTCGCGACGATCTCCTCGCCGCCTTCTGTCCGGCCGATGAGCTGCACCTCCGAGCCGGTCGGCTCGACCACCGCGACAGTGACCGGAATCCCCGCCTCGGACAGCCTCAGGTGCTCGGGCCGTATTCCCAGCACCACCGGTTCGCCATTGCTGATCGACGGCGTCGCCGCCAAAGGCACGGAAATCTCGCCTGCGCCGCGAAAGGATGGCGAGCCATCGGTCGCAATCCCGCCCTTGAGCAGGTTCATGGCGGGCGAGCCGATGAAGGAGGCGACGAAGAGATTGTTTGGCCGGTCGTAGAGTTCCAGCGGTGGCCCGATCTGCTCGACGAGGCCGTCATGCATGACGACGATCTTGTCGGCCATGGTCATCGCCTCGATCTGGTCGTGTGTGACATAGACCGTCGTGGTCTTTAGCCGCTGGTGCAGCTCCTTGATCTCGGCACGCATCTGCACCCGGAGCTTGGCGTCGAGGTTTGAGAGCGGTTCGTCGAACAGGAAGACGGCCGGATTGCGCACGATCGCCCGGCCCATGGCGACGCGCTGGCGCTGGCCGCCTGAAAGCTGGCGCGGATAGCGCGACAGCAAGGGCACCAGCCCAAGGATCTCGGCCGCGCGCCGGACGCCGGCTTCGCTTTCTGCCTTGGAGACACCTTTTAGCATCAGCGAGAACGCCATGTTCTCGGCAACCGTCATATGTGGGTAGAGCGCGTAGTTCTGGAACACCATGGCGACGTCGCGCTCCTTTGGCGCGACGTTGTTGACGACACGCTCGCCGATCGCGATCTCGCCGCGCGAGATCTTTTCCAGGCCGGCGATCATCCTGAGAAGGGTGGATTTTCCGCAGCCGGATGGCCCCACCAGGGTGACGAATTCACCGTCCTCTATGTCCACGCTGACGCCGTGAAGGATCTCGACGCTTCCGAATGACTTGTAGACATCGGCAATCGCGACAGACGCCATCGAAATCCTCCCGGCTGGGTCCTGCGACGTCCGCAAGACTCCATGTTCTTTCTGACATGGTGCTGAAGCGGATCCCGTCAAAACGGCGGGAACCTCAATCCACCACACCAGCCGGCGACAGCTACCAAGGCTCCCCCCTTGGTCACGCGACTGGGCAAACGGTAGCGCTACCAACCCTGCGTGTAAAGCGGCGGTGGGAAGCAGATCTGCCTAAGCGCTCAGGGTAAATGAACGTAGATAGGCCTTAGACGGAGGTCCACGCATAGCTGTGCTATTCCAGCGTGTATCGATCTACTGGTAAGCTCGCCGGGGTTATATAAGCCAATGCTTGAATGGCGCCGCATTCCTCGAATCACGAATCTACCAATTTTCTCGCCAGGGTGGAGATCGTCATCGCAAATGTTCGGATGTCCTTGCCCGAGCTGGGCTCATTCCCCATTCACAAACGCCAGCACCAGCCTCTGCAGATTGCCGCCCGACCCGAATTCGACGCGGTCGAAGTCGCGGCTGGCCTGGCGCTGCGTCTGCGAGAGTTCGGCCAGGCGCTGGGTGAGCTCGGTCCTGATCTTCTTGCAGCCGGGGTCGTGGGCGACGGTCAGTCCGACGCTGAGCGCTTCGATCTTTTGCACCATGTCGATGATCTGACCGCCATGCACCTTCTCATGCGCGGCGAGGCCTGCGGCGAAGCCGTCCCAGCGCTTCTGCAAGCCCGCCGGCAGCGGACCGGTCGGCTTCGGCAGCGTGTAGGTGATGATGAGCTTTGGCCGCGCCGATTTTAGCACGCAGGCGCCGCCCCCGGCCTTGTCGTCGTAGTCGCGCTGCCAGGTCAGCTTGAAATTGGTATGCGCGATGACGCGCTTCTTGCTCTCGCCAATGAGCGGGCCGTTTTCACCGACCGAAGCATAGAGCTCGGGCGCGGTCTGGCCGGAGATGGCGTAGGTCTCGACCTTTTCCACCGGCTTCCAGTCGCCGGCCCGCGCCGGTGCGGAGGGCAGCATGGCCGCGAGCAAAAGCAAAAGGATGGCTGGTTTCATGCGCCCCCGCGGACTTGGAGCCCGAGTCGGCGGGCGATCGCCTTCCATCATGCCCGTTGCGTGGCGGACTGGCTATGCCGGCGTGTTGTCCCAGCCGGCCCGTTCGAGACCGATCCGCAACCGTTCACAATCCTCGGCGCACTCCAAGCGCAGGTCTGCAAGGATTTCCGCCATGGTCAGGCCCGAATCCAGCGCGCGGCCTTCCCTGACGCAAGCCCTGGCTTTCTCGGTGTCGCCGTCGAGCGCGTGGCAAGCCGCCAGCCGCGCCCATTGCCAGACACTTTTGCGCGGCAGGGAGGAAAAGGAGGTTGCGGCCTCGCGGTAGCGTCCAGCAACGAACAAGGCTACGCCGCGGTCGAAATAATACCAGCTCGGATGCATCGGGTTGAGCTGAATGGCCTGGTCGAGCAGAGCCAGCCCGGCTTCGCCATCGCCGCGCAGCGCCTTGAAGTAGCCGGTCTGTGCGAGCGTGTCGGCATCGTAGGGGTTGAGGTCCAGCGCACGGGCAAGATGCTTTTCGGCGGCGTCGTACTCGTCGCAACCCCGGTAGAGCAGGGTAAGCGCCAGGATCCTGTGGCATCGCCCCTCGTCGGGGCTGAGCGCGATAGCATGCAGCGCCCGGTCGCGCGCCTGGTCGAGCACGGCGCGCGGCGCGCCGGAATAGCCTCCTATGATCAAATCGGCGAGCGCCAGGTAGGCATGCGCAAGGCCCGAATTCGGGTCCCGTTCGAGCGCCATGAGGAGATGCCTGCGCGCCTCCTCGTTCACGCCTTCGCCATAGCTGCGCAGCAGGGCCATGCCGCGCAGCAGGTGGAGATAGGCCTCGACATTTGACGCGGATGCGGGCTGGCTGCGGCGCATGACGGCGCTTTCAATATTGGCGACCAGCGCCATCGCGATCCGTTGTGCGACCGTTTTCTGGAAGGCGAAGATCTCGCCTTTGGCGAATGTGAAATTCTGTATCCAGACGCGACGTCCGGATATCGTCTCGGTGAGCACGACGCGAGCGCTGTAGCCATCCCCGGCGGATTCCACGCTGCCTTCCGCGATGTAGTCGGCGCCAAGCCGCAAGGCGGTCGCGTTGATATCCTCCGTCCAATGCTCAGCCAGCACGAAGGCCGAATGGCGAGCCAGCACCGCGACGGTCTTGAAGCACGACAGCGCGTTGGTGATTTCCTCGACCGCGCCGTCGAACAACACCCTGCCGGTGGTGTCGCCGGCCTCGACGCTGAACGGCAGGATGGCGACCATCGGTTCGGCCGCGCGTCCGGCTTGGGGCGCCATCTGCCCAGGCTGATCGTTGGCCCGGGTTTCCGCGACCTGGAACAGATAGCCGCGCCGGGGAACGGTACGGATCAGCGCCTGCGCTTCGTCGCCGATCGATTTGCGCGCGTCGCGAATGCACTGGGTGAGCGAATCCTCGGTGGCGATGATGCCTGGCCAGACAGCCTGCAACAATTCGTCCTTGCCCAGCACCCGGCCGGAATTGCGTATCAGGAACGCAAGAAGGTCGAAGGTCTTCGGCCGCACCGGCACGATCTCGCCGTCACGCCTGAGCGTGCCCAGTTCAAGATCGATAACCGCATTGCCGAACTGTTGCGACAAGCCCTTGCCCCATCGCCGCGCCCATTCGCGCGGCGACTATCGGAGAGGCAGAATGCCGGCAAGGTCAAGCCCGAAAGAAGCTCCCCGGAAAAACACTGTGCGGCAGGACGTGGCGAATTCGAGGCCATAGGCCCGGCCGTTTGGCGGACGGGGCTGGCGTCTCGCAAGGCGCCTGCCGTTCGAAATAGGCCAGCATCTCATTGGCTTCCCCACAGATGAGCCCGGCGACGCCCATCGACAGGATGCGCTGCGTTTCCTCCTGCGCCAGCATCGAGGACCAAAGCGCTCTTTCAGCCTTCTCACGCATGATCGATCTCCAGGGTCAGTGGTTCGCAGTCGCTAGGCCTGTATTGCTTCAACATTGCCCCAACGCGCGCTCGCCGTCCTGAACGGCTGCTGATATTTTGCTGAAATCGGCTTTCAGCGCCGCGGCCTGCGATCCCGGCTTTTCGTTGCTATTCGCTCGCCAGCGTGTCGAAGCGGGGACAGTGCGGGCGGGCGCCGACGGAGACGATCTCATAGCCGGCGGCGATCAATTGCAGCTTCATCTCATCGAAATGCCGCTTCGAGCCGCTGACGATCGCCTCCGGCGCGTAGTCCCAGCCATTGCGGGCGGCATTGGCCAGTATGTCGGCATAAAGCCGCATGCTGGCAATCTTGACGTCCGATTCCAGCATTTGCCTGCACCCGCTTGCGAATGACTGCGACGGGGAAGAAAAACCCACGATTGCGCATGCCAGTCCGATCGAAACACCTCGCATGAAAACCTCCCATGGTTACAGCCTGTTGCTGCAAGGAAGCTTGCACCTCCTGTGCCCGCGAGGGGATCGGCCAGATGCGGTGTTTTAGGTCCTGCATTTGTAGTATTTTGCCACGGCAGGCGTTGATGGCGCGTGCGCCCGCGGGCAAGGGATCTGCATGAACCACAACGCGACAGCGGCCACGTCTTCACCGTCCTCGCCGGCTCTATCCGAGCGCGAGCGCGCCGTGGCGGAAAAATTCGCGGCCGGGCTGACCTATCGCCAGATCGGCGAGGCGCTGTTCATCGCGCCGTCGACCGTGCGCACCCATCTTGCCGCGATCTACGAGAAGCTCGGCGTGCGCAACAAGGTGGCGCTTGCCGCGCACCTCAATGGCATTGCCAGCTTGCCGCCGGACAAGCCGTCGGCCTTGCCCGGCGCTTCGCCGGTGCTGGCGATATTCCCGATCGAGTGCCTGAGCGACGAAGAGCGCTGGCGCCGCTTCGCCAACGGCCTGTCGTCGGACATCACCGTCGACCTTGCGCGCTATGCGGACCTGCCGGTCATTGCCTTCCACACCATGAAATCGCTGGGCAGCAAGCCGGCCGATTTCGTGGCCGACGGCAAGGCGCTGGGCGCCGCCTATATCTTGTCGGGCCAACTGCGCGCCGACGACACCCGCATTCGGCTGACCATCGAGCTCGCCGATGCGAGGAACGGCGTCAGCCTTTGGAGCGAGCGCTACGACCGTCCGGTCGAGGACATCTTCGCGCTGCAGGACAGCCTGACCGAAAGCGTCATCAATGTGCTCGCCGGCTGTTTCGGAGCGATCGCCACGATCGGGCGCAACGCGGTTCGCCGCAAGCCGCCGGCCAGCCTGCGCGCCTATGATCTCTATCTGCTTGGCGTCGAGCAGCACAACACCTTCAGCCGCGCCGGCAATGCGGAAGCGATCCGGCTGTTTTCACGTGCGCTGGAACTCGACCCGACGCTGGTCAGGGCCTGGACCGAGCTCGCCTACGCCTATTCGATCGAAGCCGGCAACTGCTTTGGCCGCGATCCGCAGGCATCGATCGAGAAATGGCGCGCGGCGGTCGAAAATGCGATCCGGCTCGATCCCTTCGACAGCAGCGCCTGCAACTGCTTCGGCGATCTCATGGGATGCCTCGGCGACCTCGATGCCGCGGAGCGTGCCTACAAAAGGGCCTTCGAATGCGGCCCCAACCATGCCGACACGCTGGCGCTGCTTGCCGGCAGCAAGGCGCTGGTCGCAGGCGATCCGGCCGAGGCGATCCCGCTCATCGAGCGCGCCATGCGCCTCAATCCGCTCGCTCCGCCCTGGTATTTCGGCATGCACGGCCGCGTCCTGTTCTGCGCCGGCCGGCACCGGGAAGCCATCGCGGCCTTGCGCCGAACCACGCCGGACTCGCCCAATGTGCTGATGTTCCTGGCGCTCTCCCATGCGGCTTCGGGCGACAGCACCGAGGCGGCCGGATTCGTGGCGCGGCTCGCGGCCGAGTTCCCCGACTTTTCCGTCGAGGGTTTCATCTCGGGCTATCCCGTGACCAACCCGGGCGCCGTCAACGCCATTCGCGACGCGGCGAAGCTGGCGGGGCTGGGCTGAGGGGGAGAAGGGAAGCGCCGCACCCCACTTGTCCAGCCTGCACCTCCCGGCATAGCCTGCCATGACCTGGGAGGGGAGGAAACCGCTTGGATACCAATGTCGTGATCGTCGGCGCCGGGCCGGCCGGGCTTGCCGTCGGCGCTTGCCTGCGCCGGGCGGGGGTGGATTTCCTTATGCTTGAAAAGGCCTCGGAGGTGGCGCCGGCCTGGCGGCGGCACTACCGGCGGCTGCATCTGCATACGGTGAAGTCCTTCTCCTCGCTGCCCTTCGTGCCGTTCCCCAGCGACCATCCGCGCTATGTGCCGCGCGAGAAGGTGGTGGCCTATCTCGACGCCTATGCCGAACGTTTCGAGCTCAGGCCGCGCTTCGGCGTGACGGTCGACAGCATCCGCCGCGACAAGGACGGTTTCCGCGTCGAGACGGGATCCGACGCGCTGACGGCGCGCCATGTCGTCGTCGCCAGCGGCAACAATGCCGAGCCCATCGTCCCCAGCTTTCCCGGGATCGAGACCTTCAAGGGCAAGGTGCTGCACAGCGCCGACTATACCGAGGCGGCCCCTTTTTTCGGCAGGACGGTGCTGGTCATCGGCATGGGCAACACCGGCGCCGAGATCGCGCTCGACCTTGCCGAGAGTGGCGCCCACCCGACGCTCTCGGTGCGCAAGGGCGTGCACATCGTGCCGCGCCAGCTGTTCGGCGTGCCGATCCAGATGGTGGGCATCGCCACCCGGCCGATGCCGCAGGGCCTCAACGACCGCATGTTCCCAATCATCCTCGACCTGGCGCTGGGCAAGCTCGAGAAATACGGCATCGTCAGGCCGAAGGAAGGCATCCTGAAGCAGATCGACGCCGGCCGCATTCCGGTCATCGATGTCGGCACCGTGGCGGCGATCAAGGCCGGCCGGATCAAGGTGGCACCCGACGTCAAGCACTTCGGCGAGCGCGGCGCCACCTTCGTCGACGGCGGGCAGGAGGAATTCGACGCCGTCATCCTCGCCACCGGCTACCGCCCGGCCTACGACAACTTCCTGCCGGCGGAGCTCAGGCCGCAGAAGAGCGGCGTCAATGCCCGCTCCTCGGAACTCGGCCTCTACCTCGTCGGCTTCCACAATCCCGTCACCGGCCTGCTGCGCGAAATCGGCCTGGAAGCTATGGCCGTGGCCGCCGATATCGAGAAGCGGGGATGAGGGCGGCTTCCGACGACGAGGGGACAAACGACACTCATGCCGACCAGAGGATGGGACATGCTGCCTCAGATGCAGGAGCTCTTTGAGTTCTTCGGTCCGCACGTAGACATCGCCGGCGGCCGTTCAGAGCCGCTTCGGGGCCTAGCATAGATCGGGTGGACCATACCCCTGCGCTATGCGAAGCCGGTCCCGATTGCACGAAAGGACCACCATGCTCACGCTCTACGATTATCTGCCGTCGCAGAATGGCTGGAAGGTGAGGGTTCTGCTCGGCTTGCTCGGCATCGCCTACGAAACCCGCGTCGTCTCGATTTTCGAGGGCGAGAGCCACACGGAGGCTTTCCTCAAGCTCAACCCGGCCGGCGCCGTGCCGGTGCTCGCCGTTGAGAACGGGCAGGCGATCGCCGAGTCCAACGCGATCCTCGTCTGCGTCGCGGAGGGCACATCCTATCTGCCGGCAGACCGGCTTCTCCGCGCCAAGGTGATGCAATGGCTGTTCTTCGAGCAGTACTATGTCGAGCCGGTGATTGGCTCGCTGCGCTACTGGATCCTGACCGGGCGGCTCGAGCGCAACCAGGCGATGGTTTCGGGCAAGCGCGAAGCCGGCGCCCGTACGCTGGCGGCGCTGGAGCGCAGCCTCGTCGACGGAGCGTTCCTTGTCGGTGACACTCTCACCATTGCCGACATCGCCGTCTATGCCTACAGCCACCGCGCCGAGGATTGCGGCTTTAAGCTCGCGGACTATCCGTTCGTGACGGCGTGGATCGGCCGGGTGCGGGACGCGATCGGTCCCGACTATCCCGTCCATCCTTACAGCATCGATCCACATTCCGGCGCCTGACGCCCGCTCGCCGAGGATCGCGTTTCGAATCCGCGCCAAACCCGGCTCTGCCATTGCCTATCCGATTTCGCGCCCCAGATTCCGTCGCCAGGGCCGGGCCCTTCGGCGCCGGGCCGGCGCGGAGGTGACAATGACACGCGACGACATCATTTCAGTGCTGGGTCCGGTGGACGAGGCCGTCCTCGCCGACATCGCGCTGACCGGCGCCAGCCTTGGAGAACTGCGCGAGGCCTTCGCCTGGATCGGCGCCGACGAGGCGCTGGTCAATGAGGGTCGCCATTTGCCGGGCGCGCGGGTGGCGCGGCTGATCGAGATCCTCGAGCCGCCGGAGGAGGACGACGGGCCGCGGGCGCCGGCGGCGGGGTTTGAGTAGGGGCTGTCCCGCCGGCATCTCCGGTTTAGCTCACCCGCCCCGGCACGCCGCCTCGTAATCCGCCAGCACCGCATCGACCGCCGCGAGCAGGATGGCTTCGGGATCGCTCGCCGGCCCCAGGCCCGCCGGCAGCGTCGGCAGGAACTGCCGCATCAGCGTTTCTGGGATGTCGACGCCGGTAAGCACCTCGCGCAGGCGGCCGACGGCGACGCTGGCCGCGGGATTGCTCCAATAGTAGCGGATGCGATCGCTGTAGCTGTAGTGACGCTGCAGATAGAGGCTGGTCTCGCCGCCATGATAATGGCTGCGCCAATGGCCGGGCGCCGCCAGCATCACCCGCTCCATCGTGCGGGCAAGCGAGCGGTCGCCATAGCCGGGGACCATTTCAGCGGCGATCAGGTCGAGCCCGTAGAGCGCCTCGCGCAAGGCGAAGGTCAGGCCCGGGCCGACCTTGAGGATCGGAAAGCCGTTGGCGACCAGCGCCGCCAGTGCCGCGCGGCTCTGGTAGTCGGTGGAGTGCGCCTCGTAGACGAGCGACGGCTGTTCATCGAGCAGTGCGGTCAGCGCTTTCGATGCTTCCGGCTTGTAGGCGATGACGTTCTCGCTGCCGAACTCGACGCCCGGCTGCACGACCAAAGCGATGACGCGGCCGAACGCTTCACCGAGGCCTTCGCGCGCAAAAATCTCGCGATGGATTTCGATCGTGCGCCGCGCTGCCGCCGCTTCGGTTGGCTTCAGGTCGCTGAGCGCGTGATCGGCGCCGCCGGGGACGGGAACCTCGGTGCCGATGATGTAGAGCGGCAGCGCGCCGCCCTTGGCCCGAGCAGCCTTCTCTGCTGCCTTGGCGAGCCGGGCAGCCCGCGCCGCGATGGTCTCGTCGTCGAGGGCGGCGGGCTCGCCGGCGCAGCCCATCGAGGCGTCGAGATGGATCTTGCTGAAGCCGGCCCAGACATAGGCCGTGACCATGGCTTCGGCCTTGGCCATCGCCTGCGCCGCCGGCTCGGAGCGCCAGGGGTTCGGCCCGAGATGGTCGCCGCCGAAGATGATGCGCGAGGGCTGGAGCCCCTCGCGGCTGGCGATCTCCTGGACGAAGGCGACGAACAGGTCGGGCGTCATCCCGGTATAGCCGCCGAACTGGTTGACCTGGTTGCAGGTCGCCTCGATCAGCAGCATCGAATCCGTGTCGGCGACGGCGCGCCGGATCGCCGACTGGATCACCAGCGGATGCGCCGAGCAGATCGAGGTGATGCCGTAGGGCGATCCTCCCCGGCGCGCGGTGGCGAGGCCTGTCAGCGGATTGGTCATCATGTCGCTCGCGCCGTCCCGGCGATGAAGTCGTCAAGCACGTCGAAGCCGGCCAGGCCTTCCATCGGCCCGCGCCGCGTCACGTTGCGGGCGCCCGCGGCATTGGCATAGAACAGCGCCTTGGCCGGCTCCATCCCCTTGCGCCGGCAGGTGAGGTAGGTGGCGCCGAAACAGTCGCCGGCCCCGGTCGGGTCGACTTCCTCGACCAGGAAGCCGGCGCAGTCGATCCGGCTGCCGTCGGCGCCGAAACGGGTTGAGCCGGCGGCGCCGCGCTTCAGCACGATCTCGCCGACGCCTCTGGCGATCAGCGCCGCCACGGCCTCTTTCTCGTCGTTGACGCCGGCCGCGGCAAGCAGCTCGTCGCCGGAAGGCAGCAGAAGATCGGCGTCGTCGACAAGGGCGGAAAGCAGCGCCCCGTCGGCCCCGTCGATCAGCTCCTTGCGCACATTCGGGTCGAAGGAGGTCGAGCCGCCGCGGCCGCGCACCGCCTTCGCGGCATAGGCGACGATCTCCTTCAGCCCCGCTACCGACAGCGTCGAGCCCATCACGTGCAGATGGCCGGCATCGTCCGCCAGTCGTCGCGCCTCCGGTGTGAGGCGGATCTGCCCGGCGGCGGATTCGGCGATGTTGTAGACGAAGTCCCTGCCGCCGTCCGGCCTGTAGCGGACGAAGGCGCTTCCGGTCGGGAAGCGGTCGCTGACCGACACGGCCGAAATGTCGACGCCGTCACGCTTCAGCCGTTCCAGATTGATGGTGCCGAAATCGTCGCGGCCGACGCAGGCGACGATGCCGGCGCCGCCGCCGAGCTTCGCCACCTGGTCGATGAAGATAGCCGGCGCGCCGCTCGGATAGGGACCCATCAGCGCCAGCGGCTCGAGGAAGCCGAGGCCCTGCTCGGTCGCCATGATCTCGACCAGGATCTCGCCGGCGACAATTGTCGGCCCCGCGGCTTCGGCGGCGATCTCGCTTCGGCGGCTCATTCCTGCAATTTCCTTCTCTCCCTCAGCCTTGCCGGGCGCTGACCACGCCGCGCCCCGGCTGCACGATAGCGCCAGGCTGTAGCCGGGGTAAATCGCGGCGAAGGCGAAGTCAACAGAAACTACACGCATGTTCATTTATTTTAATGCGCGCGAAGCCTTATGTGTAACGCATTTCGATGAAAATTTTACCGTCAGGCGAGGGCGGGGCGTCGAAAATCAACGCGCAAGCGGCTTGACTCAAAAATTCCTGTGGCGCAATAGAATATATACGCATGTTCACTTACACATGCGCATTCGTAAAGGAGGAGACGAAATGCCAACGCGTAAGCTTATCGGGATTCTCGCCGTATCGGCCGCAGCCTCGGCGCTGGCGGCAGGCGCCGCGCCCGCCACGGAAATCACCGTCGCCACGGTCAACAATGGCGACATGATCATCATGCAGAAGCTATCGCCGGAGTGGGAGAAGGCGACCGGCAACAAGGTCAACTGGGTCACGCTCGAAGAGAACGTGCTGCGCGAGCGCGTCACCACCGACATCGCCACCAAGGGCGGCCAGTTCGACGTGCTCACCATCGGCGGCTACGAGACGCCGATCTGGGGCAAGGCCGGCTGGCTGACGTCGCTCAACGATCTCGGCGACGACTATGACTATGACGACCTGATCGCGCCGGTTCGCAACGGCCTGACCGTCGACGGCAAGCTCTATGCGGTGCCGTTCTATGCCGAAAGCTCGTTCACGCTCTACCGCAAGGACCTGTTCGACGCCGCCGGCCTGAAGATGCCGGAGCAGCCGACCTACGATCAGATCACGGAATTTGCCGACAAGCTCACCGACAAGTCGAAGGAGCAGTACGGGCTCTGCCTACGCGGCAAGCCGGGCTGGGGCGAGAACATGGCCTTCGTCGGCACGCTGGTGAACACCTTCGGCGGCCAGTGGTTCGACATGGACTGGAAGCCGCAGATCAATTCCGACGCGTGGAAGAAGGCGATCGGCTGGTATGTCGACACCATGAAGAAGGATGGACCTCCCGGCATCAGCTCCAACGGCTTCAACGAGAACCAGACGCTGTTCGCCTCCGGTCATTGCGCCATGTGGATCGACGCCACGTCCGCGGCGGGCCGCGTCTATGACCCGAAGCAGAGCAAGGTCGCCGACAAGGTCGCCTTCGCCAAGGCGCCGGTCGCGGTCACCCCCAACGGTTCGGCCTGGGGCTGGGCCTGGAGCCTCGCCATCCCGGCCTCGACCAAGAAGGCGGACGCGGCGAAGTCCTTTGTCAAATGGGCGACCTCGAAGGCCTATGTCCAGCGCGTCGGCGAGACCGAAGGCTGGGTGGCGGCGCCGCCGGGAACGCGCAAGTCCACCTATGCCAGCGCCGATTACCAGAAGGCGGCGCCCTTCGCCGCGACGGTGCTTTCGGCGATCGAATCCGCCGATCCGACCAAGCAGACCAAGGATCCGGTGCCCTATACCGGCATCCAGTTCGTCGCCATCCCTGAATTCCAGGGCATTGGCACGCAGGTCGGCCAGGCGGTTGCCGCCGCGGTCACAGGCGAGCAGTCGGTCGATGACGCGCTGAATGGCGTACAGGCCGAGGTGGAGCGCACGATGACGGAAGCGGGCTACATCAAATAGCGCCCTAAACTAGCCAGGGGCGCAAAGCGTGCCGCCCCTGGCGATCCGGCCCGCCCAGACCTCCCGTTGCAAGCGGGCCCGGAGGATGCACGGATCCCGCAAGAGCAAAGCGGGTCCGTGCGTTCCGCGCCGGCTGACAGGCAACTTTCTGGGCCGCCCGGATATCGTTTTCGAAATTTTGGAAAGTTGGACATGAAGCTGAACAACAAGACTGCCCTCATCACCGGCGGCGCGCGCGGCATCGGCCTTGGCTTTGCGCAAGCCTACGCCCGCGAGGGTGCCAGGGTGGTGATCGCCGATATCGATATCGGACGTGCGACCGCTGCCGCCGCCGCGATCGGTCCGGCGGCCAGCGCGAAGAAGCTCGACGTAACCGATCTCGCCGCGATCGAGAGCGTTGCCGCCGAGGTCGACCGCGAGTTCGGCGGCATCGACATCCTCGTCAACAACGCCGCCATCTTTGACATGGCGCCGATCACCGACATTACCGAGGCGAGCTACGAGAAGGTCTTCGGCATCAACCTCAAGGGGCCGCTGTTCATGATGAAGGCCGTCGCCAATCTGATGATAGCGCGCGGCCGTGGCGGCAAGATCATCAACATGGCGAGCCAGGCCGGTCGCCGCGGCGAGGCGCTGGTGACGCTCTACTGCGCCTCCAAGGCGGCGATCATCTCGGCCACGCAGTCGGCGGCACTGGCGCTGGTCAAGCACGGCATCAACGTCAACGCGATCGCGCCCGGTGTCGTCGACGGCGAGCATTGGGACGTCGTCGACGCCCACTTCGCCCGCTGGGAGGGCCTGAAGCCGGGCGAGAAGAAAGCGGCAGTGGCGAAGTCCGTGCCGATCGGGCGCTTCGCGCGGCCGGAGGACATTGCCGGGCTCGCCGTCTTCCTCGCCTCGTCCGACAGTGATTACATCCTCGCCCAGACCTACAATGTGGACGGCGGCAACTGGATGAGCTGAGGCGTTGCCATCTGGGAGAATGACATGAAAGCCATCCGATTTGCCGCCGCAGGCGTCGCCGGCATGGCGGAGCTGGACATGCCGGAGATCGCGCCGGGACATGCTCTGGTCAGGGTCCGCGCCGCCGGGCTTTGCCACACCGACATCGAGGTCTGCACGGCCGCTACGGCGAAGGCGCGTTCCCGCTGGTTCCCGGCCATGAATATGCCGGAACCGTCGAGGCGGTCGCCGCCGACGTCACCTCCGTGAAGCCTGGCGACCGCGTCGCCGTCGATCCCAACATTCCCTGTGGCCACTGCGCTGCCTGCCGGAAGGGACTCACCAATCTGTGCACCTCGCTGAAAGCCTACGGCGTGACCGCCAACGGCGGCTTCGCCGAATTCAGCCTCGTCGCCGTCGGTCACCTGCATGACATCGGCGATCTCGGCTTCGCCACCGCCGCGCTGGCCGAGCCGCTCGCCTGCGTGCTGAACGGTCTCGGCGCCGCCGGCATCGAGCCAGGCGCGCGCGTGCCCGGCACCGCGCTGGTCTTCGGCGCCGGCCCGATCGGCCTGCTGCTGGCGCTGTCGCTGAAGGCGAGGGGGGTGGTGAGCGTCGCGGTCGCCGACATCAGCGAGCCCCGGCTTGCCTTCGCCGAGGCGCTCGGGCTGGAGCCGCTGGTGTCCGGATCGCAGGCGCTGGCGGCAAGGGCGAAAGGCTTCGACTTCGTCGCCGACGCCACCGGCGTCGCCGGCGTGGTCGAAGGCATGGTCGGCTTCACAGCCGATGGCGGCACGGCGCTCGTCTTCGGCGTCTGCGCGCCCGACGCCAGGATCTCGGTCGCGCCTTTCGAGATCTTCCGCCGCCAGATCAGGCTGGCCGGCTCGCATTCGCTGAACCGCAACATTCCGCAGGCGCTCGACATCCTCAAGCGCGACGACGGCACCATGGCGCGGCTGGTCAGCCACCGATTGCCGCTTGCCGAGCTTTTGCCCTTCTTCGCCAAGAGCGGCGGCGATCCGGCGACGATGAAAGTGCAGTTTTCGGCGGACATGTGAGTGAAAACGCGCGGCCACTCCCATCGACTCGTAAACTGGCCTGGCGCGGTCGAAGCGTTGCAGCTTTGCGCGAGATGGTGACTCACGTAGAGAGTGACGGGAAGGGTCGAACAGGGGGCCTGTGAATGGCAAAGACGATCAGGACGATGGAGGATTTCTCGGACTTCGTCGGCTTGTCTCGCACGACCGTTTCCAAATATTTCAACGATCCCAACTCGGTCAGGAAGAACACGCGCAGCGCCATCGAGGCGGCGCTGAAGAAATCCGATTTCCGACCGAGCATGTTCGCGGTCAACCTCAATCGCCGCCGCAGCAACATCCTGGGCGTCATCATCCCGAATTCAACCGACCCGTTCTACATGGCGCTGACGCGCCGCATCGAGCTGATCGCCAACGAGGCCGGCTTCCTCGCCTTCGTGCTGTCCTCAGACGGGCGCGCCGAGATGGAAGACCAGGCGATCCAGACGTTCCGCTCGATGAACATCGCCGGCGCCATCATCGCGCCGCTCGGCGTGCAGTCGCACCACCGCATCCTGGCCGAGCTCGGCGCTTCGATCCCGCTGATCTATGTCGACTCGCCGCTCGACCAGACCTCCTCCTTCGTCGGCACCGACAACCGGCAGAGTTTCAGGCTGATCGTGGACTACCTCTGCCGGTCCGGCGAGCCGCCCTGCTACTTCGCCATGCCGCTGGTCAACAACAACGCCTCCGCCAGGCAGGAGGCCTATGTCGAGGCCATGCACCAGTTCAAGATGGCGCCGCGCATCGTGCCGGTCGAGGACGCCCGCTCGTGGGATTTCGAGAAGTTCGGCTATGACGAGGCGACGCGCATCCTGAAGGCCGGCGGTTTCCCGACCAAAACGGTGCTGTGCGCCAACGACCGCGTCGCCTTCGGCGTACTCGGCGCCGCCTTTCAGCTCGGCCTCAAGGTGGGACATGGCGCTGATTGCGACCTGCGGGTCGCCGGGCACGACGACCACCCGCTGTCGCGCTACGCCTGCCCGCCGATCACGACGGTGGCGCAGAACTACAACGAGATTGGCCGTCTCGCCATCGAACTGCTGCTCGAGCGGCTGGACGAAAAATCCTCGGCCAAGCGCGGCGACGCCCGCATCCTGCTCAACGCCGAACTGATGCTGCGCAGTTCGGCGTGAAGTTGGGCTACCGATCCACCATCGACATGGTTCGCTCGTTGTAGCGCGGCCCGGAAATCCTGTCGGGGGTCAGCGCCATGTCGAGCAGCAGCATCTCGGTGGCGTCGAGCCCGATGTCGGCAGCGGCGACATTCTCCTCCAGGTATGTCCGGCGCTTGGTGCCGGGGATCGGCACGAGGTCGATGCCGAATTCCGGGCCCTTGGCGAGCAGCCAGGCAATCGCGATTTGGCCAGGCTTCACGCCCCTGGCGGCGGCCACGTCGCGCACCGCGCTGGCCGCCGCGACATTGGCGTCGAAATTCTCGCCCTGGTAGCGCGGGTCCCCGCGGCGGAAATCGCCCTCCGGATAGTCTTCGGCGCGCTTGACGTCGCCGGCGAGGAAGCCGCGTCCGAGCGGCGCGAACGGCACCAGGCCGATACCGAGGTCCTTCAGCTGCGGAATGATCTCGGGCTCGAGATTGCGCTCCCACAGCGAATATTCGCTCTGCAGCGCCGAAACCGGATGCGCCGCATGGGCGCGGCGGATGTTGGCGATGCCAGCCTCCGACAGGCCGAAGAAGCGCACCTTGCCCTCGGCCACCAGCTCGCCGACCGTGCCCGCGACATCCTCCATCGGCACGCCGGGATCGACGCGGTGCTGGTAGAGGAGATCGATATGGTCGGTGTCGAGCCGCTTCAGCGACGCCTCCACCACCTCGCGAATGTGCTCGGGCCGGCTGTCGCGACCGGTGCCGTCCTGCTTGCCGTCCACGATGCGAAACCCGAACTTGGTGGCGATGGTGACCTTATGACGCCGGCCCTTCAACGCGCGGCCGAGCAGCTCCTCGTTGATGAACGGCCCGTAGACCTCGGCCGTGTCGAGGAAGGTGCAGCCGAGCTCGATCGCCCTGTGCAGCGTCGCGATCGATTCCGCCTCGTCGGCCGGTCCGTAGGACTGGCTCATGCCCATGCAGCCGAGGCCGACCGCCGAGACGACGAGCCCCTGGTTGCCGAGTTTCTGCTTGCCCAGGCTCATCGTCTTGCTCCGGTCGAATTTGCAACCCGGCTAAACTATAGGGTCCGAAGGCGAGGCGTCCAGCGGCAGGGCCTCAGGCCCGTGGCAGCAGCCGGCGCATGATCAGCGAGGCGTGACCGCTGACGCCGTGGGCCGCCGGCCTGCGCTCGACCGCCTCGAAGCCGTGCTTTTGGTAGAAGGCGATCGCCCGGTCGTTACCCTCGATCACTTCCAGCGCGATGCTGGGAATTCCCGCATGGGCGGCCAGCACGGCGTGCAGCAGATCGGTCGCCAGACCGGTGCCGAACTCGTTCGGTTCGATGTGCAGCCGGTCGAGCATGACGTCGCCGCCATCGTCCATCGCGGCCATCGCATAACCGGCGATCGAGCCGTTGGGCCGCTCGGCGACGAAGGACATCTTGTCGTTATCCTCGAGTTCCACCGCCAACTTCTCCGGCGCGTGCTTGTCGTCGGAGAGCCGCGCCGCGGTGTCGGCGCCCATGATCGGCGAATAGGTCCGCCGCCAGGACTGGCCGAGCAGCCGCGACACCTCGGCGAGGTCGTTTTTCGTCATCGCCCGGATGTGGGTCATGTTCCTCTCCTCGTTCAGCCCAAGAAGATATAGCGGCGGGCCGGCCAGAGCCAGTCTCCCCCCTTGAGGGGGAGATGTCGCCGAAGGCGACAGAGGGGGTCGCCGCGCGTGAAGCGCCGACGCCTCTGTGCGACGAAGACAGGGGGGAGATCTATGTTAGACTACCCCCTCTGGCCTGCCGGCCATCTCCCCCTCGAGGGGGGAGATCAGCGCCTCATCGCACCCGCCAAATTGACTCCCCCGCCGCTCTCCGCCATCCTTATAGCCAGCCGCCGCTCCTAGGCTGCATAGATGTGTGAGCCCATGGCCAGTTCCGTCGCCAGAGAAAACTCCCGCCGCGCCGCGGTGAAGAAGGCGCTCGACCGCCACAAGGTGTATGTCACCGCGCAAAGCTTCTCCGGTGGCACATACAGCGCGCGCGTGCTGGTCGACGGCGAGGCCTATTGGGTCGATGAGTTCCGGCTGAGCCAGCTCAGGCAAGGGCTGACCCCGGCTGAGCTCGAGCTCACGCCGGCCGCCGACGATTGAGTTTTCACGGATGATCATGGCAAGGCTGGCGGGACAGCGCCCCCCTCTGTCCTGCCGGACATCTCCCCCGCAAGGGGGGAGATTGGCTGTTCCGGCGCCGGCCCTCATTGTTCAACGTTGGCGATTGGCGAAAGCCGGCGCGACGTCTGATCTCCCCCCAAGTGGGGGAGATGGCCGGCAGGCCAGAGGGGGGCGCGAAGGAGCTCGGCTTTTGCCTTTGGCGGGCGCCGGTTGCTGATGCCCTCTAACCTCAAACCCTACCGCGCCAAGCGCGAATTCTCCCGCACACCGGAGCCGGTGGGCGGGCTTGTCTTCGATGCGGGCAACCGCTTCGTCGTCCACAAGCACCATGCCACCGCCGACCACTACGATCTGCGCCTCGAGGTCGGCGGCGTGCTGAAGAGCTGGGCGGTGCCGCGCGGGCCCTCGCTCAACCCGGCCGACAAGCGCCTCGCCGTCGAGACCGAGGACCATCCGCTCGAATACATCGACTTCGAGGGCGTCATCCCCGAGGGCGAATACGGCGGCGGGCCGATGATCGTCTGGGACACCGGCACCTGGGCGCCGATGGAGGATGTCGAGAAGTCGCTTCGCACCGGCGCCTTCAAGTTCCGCCTGGCCGGCGAGAAGCTGAACGGCGGCTGGATGCTGACCAGGCTGAAGCCAAAACCCGGCGAGAACGAAGCGAAGAAGAACTGGCTCTTGTTCAAGGAGCGCGACCTCGCTTCCGATACCAAGCTCGACATCCTCGAAGCGCGGCCGGAAAGCGTGAAGTCCGGCCGCCGCATCGAGGAACTGGCGGCGCCGCCGAGGAAGGCCGAGCGTCTGCCGCCGAAAGCCGGCTCGCTGAAGCCCGGCGCGCTGCCCGGCGCCGTCAAGGCCGCACCGCCTTCCCGCATCGAGCCGCAGCTCGCCACCCAGGTGCCGAAGCCGCCGGGCGGCGAGGGGCCGGCGGAAAACACCAGCGAGCTCTGGCTGCACGAAATCAAGTTCGACGGTTACCGCACCATGGCCCATGTCGTGGATGGCGAGGTCAGGCTGATCACCCGCGGTGGCATCGACTGGACGAAGCGCTATGGCGACCTGCCGCAAGCCTTCGCCAGGCTGCCGGTCAGCCAGGCAATCATCGACGGCGAGATCATGGTTCTCGACGAGAAGGGCATTTCCCGTTTCGCGCTGCTGCAGGACGCGCTCTCGGCCGGCGCCGGCAGCAAATTGCATTTCTACGCCTTCGACCTCCTCCACCTCGACGGCTGGGACCTGCGCAAGGCTCCGCTGCAGAAGCGTAAGGCGCTGCTTGCCGAACTGCTCGCCGGCCAGGCTGCCAACGCCGCCATCCAGTTCAGCGACCATGTCGAGGGCGACGGGCAGGGTCTCTACGAACAGGCCTCGGACCTTGGGCTGGAAGGCGTCGTCTCCAAGCGCGCCGACGCCAGTTACCAGAGTGGCCGCACCAAGAGCTGGACCAAGGTGAAGGCGCAAAAGACGGATGATTTCGTCATCGCCGGCTATACCGTGTCCGACCGGGCGGAAGGTCTGGCGGCGCTGGGCATGGCCGAGTTCGAAAACGGCGAATTGCACTATCGCGGCAAGGTCGGCACTGGCTTCGACCGCGATATGGCGACCGACCTGCTTGCCCGGCTGGAGCGGCTGACCGCCGGCGCCACGCCGCCCGAGGGGGCGCCGCGCGAGATCATGCGCGAGATGCATTGGGTGAAGCCGCTGCTGTCGGCACGCATCCGCTATTCCAACCGCACCGCCGACAATGCGATCCGCCACGGCGTCTTTCGCGGATTGCGCGATGTCGGCGGACTGACGACGCCGGCGCCGGTCAAGCGCAAGCGGCTGATCGCCGAATCCGACCTCGCCACCATCTGGGTCACCAATCCGGAGCGCCGGCTGTTCGGCAAGACCGGGCCAACCAAGCTCGACATTGCCGTCTACTACGCGCTGGTCGGCGATTTCATGCTGCCGCACATCATCGGCCGCCCGGTGTCGCTGGTGCGCTGCCCGACCGGAAAGCCGCAGGACTGCTTCTTCCAGCGTCATGCCTTCACCGGCATGCCGCCCTCGGTCGTCACCTTCGGGGCCACCAACTCCGAAGGCGAGACCAAGTCCTATCTCTCGGTCGAAGGGGCAAAGGGCTATCTGGCGCTGGCCCAGTTCGGCGTGGTGGAGTTCCACACCTGGGGCACGCATCGCACCAGCCTCGACAAGCCCGACCAGATCGTTTTCGACCTCGATCCGGGCGAGGGGATCACCTGGCGCGAGGTGGTCGAGGCCGCCGTCCACATCAAGGGCGGGCTGGAGGGCCTGGGGCTGGTGCCCTTCGCGAAAACCTCCGGCGGCAAGGGCATCCACATCACCGTGCCGGTGACCAGAAAGCAGAACTGGAAGAAGCTGCACCAGGCCTCGAGCGCCATCTCGACCTATCTGGCGGCAAGCGCGCCCGACACCTTCACCACCACCATGGGCAAGGAAAACCGCAAGCGCCGCATCTTCATCGACTTCCACCGCAACGCCCGCGGCCACACCTCCGCTGCGCCTTATTCGCTGCGCGCCCGCACCAACCTGCCGGCCTCGACCCCGGTAAGCTGGGCGGATCTCGAGACGATCGACGCGCCAGAGGACCTCAACTACGCCTCGCTGCCGGGGCTCTTGGAGACGTCGGGCGATCCCTGGGCGGAGATCGACGAGGCGGCAAGGGATTTGCCGGTGATGGAGGGGAGGTAGGCCATGCATGAGGCGAAGCCCTCGCGTCTTTCGTCATCCTAGGGTCTGCGCGCGTCGCTTCGCTCCTTGCTCCGCCCTAGGATGACGAAGCATTAAAGGCTTTCGGCAACTCGTCAGCGTCTAAGTTTCATCTCCATCGACGCTTCCTACAATTTGAACTATTCTCCGCGCCAACCCGTCCCAGAAAACATTTCGTCAGGAATTCGGCAGTACACTCAGGGGTCGGTGTAGGATTTCCACGGCGCCAACCGTCCTTGAGCGGGAGCGCTGCAACGAGCATGGTTCCAAAAAGTGGGAACCGGTTTTTGGACAAGACCATGCTCCAAGATAAAGTCAGTGCATGGCCGCGTAGGAGTTCATCATGGCGCCCAGGGCAAGTTGGAAAGGTTACCTCAAGCTCAGCCTCGTCAGCTGTCCGGTCCGGCTCTATCCGGCCACCAGCGCGAGCGAACGCATTGCGTTCAACCAGCTGCATAAGAAGACCCACAACCGCATCAACATGAAGCCGGTCGATCCCGAGCTAGGGCTGGTCGAGCGCTCGGATCTGGTCAAGGGTTACGAATACGAGGACAAGCAATACATCATCATCGATGATGCCGACCTCGATGCGGTCAGGATCGAATCCAACCACACGATGAACATCGAGGCCTTCGTCGACGAAGGCGAGGTCGATGTCATCTATCAGGACTCGCCCTATTACCTGGCTCCCGACGGAGCCATGGCCGAAGAGACCTTCGCCGTGCTGCGCGAGGCGATGCGCCAATCCGGCAAGCTGGCGATCGCGCGCCTCGTGCTGTCCAGCCGTGAGCGCGTGGTGACGATCGGCGCGCGCGAGAACGGCATGTTCGTCTGCACCTTGAGGAATCCCAACGAAGTGCGCGGCACGGCTGAATATTTCGGCAACATCCCGGCCGGCAAGCCGGACCCCGAAATGTTGCAGCTGGCCGAGGCGCTGATCAAGCAGAAGGAGACCACCTTCGATCCGAAGAACTACGAGGATCGCTACGAGGTGGCGCTGATGGCAATGATCCGCGAGAAGCTGAAGGGCCACAAGCCGATCATCGCGGCGGCGCCCGAGCGCGGCAACGTCATCAACCTGATGGATGCGCTGAAGGCGAGCCTGTCGCAGTCCGCCAAGCCGCCGGCCAAGTCGAAGAGCAAGGCCGAGGAGGCGCCGGCAAAACCCGCCGCCAAGAAGGCCGCCGCCGGCGGCGCGCCTGAAAACCCGCTGAAGGCGAACCTGTTGAAGGCCGTCGGCAAGAGCAAGAAGTGACGGCAGGGCCAGTCATCGTTCCCGGCGCCGTCTTCGGCGCCGTCGGCGCGCTGGCCGCCTTTCCGCTCCGGCTCGCCGCGCGCGAGGTCGAGCGCCGCCATGCCGAGCTGAGGCGCGGCGTCACGCGGCGCACGACGCATGTCGTCTTTGGCCGCACGCTGCTGGCAAAAGCCGCGACGGGCAGGACAGGCGATGCCGAGATCGTGCGCCGAACGAATGCGGAGCGCGAAGCCGGCCGCGCGCTGATCAGCGAGAACGGGTTCCTGCGCCTGCTCGGCCTGATGAAGGCGCCGGAAGCCTCGTCGCTGTCCAGGCAGTCGCTCATCGACCAGTCGCGGCTTGCCGGCGACGATCTCGACATGCTGTCGCTGTTCGACGCCTTCGAGCACGACGGCGAGCCCTATTCCTTCCGCGATCTGATCCTGGCCCGCAAATATGCCGGGCTGATCGCCAGCGGCGCCACCTGGGGCGCCATCGCGCGCTCCGTCCACCGCTCCGGCCCGGTCGCCTCGCTCACCGCCAAGTCGCTCAATGTCGGGTCGCAGCATGGTCGTCCCGATGCGATCTACCTCGACGAGGGTCTGAGCGAACTCGACGGCCAGCTGCTGTTCGATCTGGGCAGTCCTGAAGACGATACCCTGGAGGAACTCTTCGCCGAGGCGGAGACCGCGGAAGAGGAGGAGCGCCATGATGACGCGGCCACGCTCTACCAGCGCTGCCTGGCGATCGACCCCAGCGATGCCATCGCCGCCTTCAATCGCGCCAACTGCCTGCGCGGCGCCAGCCGCGTGGCGGAAGCCGCGCACGACTATGCGCGGGCGATCAAGCTCGATCCCGGCTTCGTCGAGGCCTGGTTCAACCTCGCCGGCCTGATGAGCGACGAGGGCAAGGTGGCCTCGGCCCGCCGCCATCTTCAGAAGGCGATCACGCTCGACAAGGCTTATGCCGACCCGGTGTTCAATTTGGCGCGGTTGGAGTTCGACGCGGGGAATTTTCCCGAAGCCCGCCGGCTTTGGGCGCGCTATCTGGAATTGGATACCGACTCCGAATGGGCGAGGCTGGCGCGGAAGGGCATACAGTTCGTGGATCTGCACATGGCGCGGACAGCGGGGTGACAATGATTGGCGAAGGCCGTCGCGACAGCCAATCTCCCCCCTTGTGGGGGAGATGTCCGGCAGGACAGAGGGGGGCGCTGTCCCGCCAGCCTCTCAACGGCTCGCGGCGGCGACCTCTAAGATTTTCGGTTTGTAAGTGCCGAAGTCGGCGTTCCTTCGCGCCCCCCTCTGTCCTGCCGGCCATCTCCCCCACAAGGGGGGAGATCAGCAGCTTCGCCGTCGCGCCGAGCACAGCCCCATGACCCACTTCCTCTTCGACGGCTTCGACACCGCTCCCGTCAGCATCCTGCTCGCCCACGGCGCCGGCGCCGCGATGGATTCGCCCTCGATGACCGCCACCGCCAAGGCTCTGGCCACAGCCGGTTTTCAGGTCGCGCGCTTCGAGTTCCACTACATGGCCGCCCGCCGCTACGGCCATCGCAAGCCGCCGCCGCGCGCCGAGACGGTGAATCCTGAATACATCAAGGCGATCGCCGACCTGCGCGCCAAGGGTGTCACGGGCAAGCTTATCATCGGCGGCAAGTCGATGGGCGGACGGGTGGCGTCTATGGTCGCCGACGAGATGTTTGAAAAAGGCGAGATCGCCGGGCTGGTCTGCCTTGGCTATCCGTTCCATCCGCCGGCCAAGCCCGAGCAACTGAGGACAAAACATCTCCTCGGCCTCAAGACGCCGACGCTGATCTTCCAGGGCACGCGCGACGAGTTCGGCACAAAGGACGAGGTGGCGACCTACGGTCTCTCCGACGCAATCGAGATGATCTGGCTGGAGGATGGTGACCACGATCTGAAGCCGCGCAAGGCGATCTCGGGGTTTTCGACGGCGGATCATTTGAGGACGATGGCGGAGACGATAAAGGCTTGGGCAGAGGGGCTTTAGGGCGGTCGCTTCGACCCTGATTGGACATTCTTTGGCGTCTGCGCCGCCCCTCATCTGGCTGCCGCCATCTTCTCCCCGTGAACGGGGAGAAGGGCGCTGTCGCCTCCGGTTTCGCTCATCGCCAGCGCTGCAGGAAACGCGCCGGCGTCACGGCCAGCCCTCTTCTCCCCGTTAACGGGGAGAGCGACTGTCTTGGCTGTCAAGCTGTTTGCCATGGTTTTTGGTCGCGGATGATGGCGTTGAGAATGGTCAGCAGCTTTCGCATGACGGCCACGACGGCGACGATCTTCGGCTTGCCGAC
>NZ_SRUO01000049.1 GCF_004791025.1 Mesorhizobium sp. M4B.F.Ca.ET.203.01.1.1 | reverse complement strand
GCGATGGTGTGCCGATAGAGTTCTATCGCCTTGTATCCGCCATCAATATCGTGTCCCAGTGCCCATAGGCCTCGCCCCAGGATAACACGAATGACCTATGCCTCCCTCAAGCCGGTTTCAGAGGCCTTCATGCAGCGCAAGCGACTGATCTTCGTGCGGCTGGCTGCCGTTATCGCGGTGCTGCTTCTGTTTCTGACCAAGCCGGCGCTGAACGAGGGCTCGAACGGGCACGAGACGCTTGCGTTCTTCGGCCTCTGCCTGGTGGTCGCCTGCGTTGCCGGGCGGCTCTGGAGCATCCTCTATGTCGGCGGCAGGAAGAACGAGGAGCTGGTTTCGACGGGGCCGTTCTCGATGACCCAGAACCCGCTTTACTTCTTCTCGACCGTCGGCGCGGCCGGCATCGGGCTGATGTTCGGCTCGGTACTGGCGGCGGCCTTACTCGGCGCGGCAAGCTTCCTCGTCTTCCGCTTCACGGCGCGCAAGGAGGCGGAGTTTCTTGCCGGCAAGTTCGGCGCCGTCTATGCAGCCTATGCGGACCGCACGCCGCGCTTCTGGCCGAACCCGCTGCTTTACCGCGACGAGGACCAGTGGATGTTTTCG
>NZ_SRUO01000048.1 GCF_004791025.1 Mesorhizobium sp. M4B.F.Ca.ET.203.01.1.1 | reverse complement strand
GCGACGTCGTGGACGCCGTCCGCGGCTTGCTTGCGAAGGAGGCTTGAATGGACAGGCGCGTCGTTATCACCGGAGTGGGCGGCCTGTGCGGACTGGGCACTGACGCCGCCTCTATGTGGAAAGAGATGCGCGAAGGCCGCTCCGCCATCGGCCCGCTCGCCAATTCCGAGCTTCATGACCTGGAGGGCATGACCGGCGCTGAGATCAAGGCGCTGCCCGAGCACGACATCAACCGGGGGCATCTCATCTCCATGGACCGCTTCAGCTTGCTCGCCGTGCTTGCAGCGCGCGAAGCCATGCGGCAGGCCGGACTTTCCTGCGACGAAGGGAATGCCCATCGCTTCGGCGCGACAGTGGGCGTCGGATTTACCGGTTCATACGCAACAGAACAAACTTACCGCTCACTGCTTTTGGGTAGCGCAATCCGTGCTGAACTCTTCACTGGAGTAAAGGTGATGCCCAGCGCCGCTTCCGTCCATCTTAGCTTGAGCCTCGGCTTGCGCGGGCCGGTGTTCGGGGTGACCTCCGCATGTGCCTCGGCCAACCATGCGATCGCCTCGGCGGTGGATCAGATCAAGCTGGGCCGGGCCGACGTAATGGTTTCCGGGGGCAGCGA
>NZ_SRUO01000047.1 GCF_004791025.1 Mesorhizobium sp. M4B.F.Ca.ET.203.01.1.1 | reverse complement strand
GCGACGTCGTGGAAGCCGTCCGCGGCTTGCTTGCGAAGGAGGCTTGAATGGACAGGCGCGTCGTCATCACCGGAGTGGGCGGCCTGTGCGGACTGGGCACTGACGCCGCCTCTATGTGGAAAGAGATCCGCGAAGGCCGCTCCGCCATCGGCCCGCTCGCCAATTCCGAGCTTCATGACCTGGAGGGCATGACCGGCGCTGAGATCAAGGCGCTGCCCGAGCACGACATCGATCGCAAGCAGCTCGTCTCCATGGCCCGCTTCAGCTTGCTCGCCGTGCTTGCAGCGCGCGAAGCCATGCGGCAGGCCGGACTTTCCTGCGACGAAGGGAATGCCCATCGCTTCGGCGCTACAGTGGGCGTCGGCGGCTTGGGCTGGGATGTAATGGAGGAAACTTACCGGGCCCTCCTTTTGGACGGCGCGAGGCGAGTTGGCATCCTCGCTGTACCCAAAACGATGCCAAGCGCCGCCGCCGGCCAGGTGAGCTTGCGCCTCGGCTTGCGCGGGCCGGTGTTCGGGGTGACCTCCGCATGTGCCTCGGCCAACCATGCGATCGCCTCGGCGGTGGATCAGATCAAGCTGGGCCGGGCCGACGTAATGGTTTCCGGGGGCAGCGA
>NZ_SRUO01000046.1 GCF_004791025.1 Mesorhizobium sp. M4B.F.Ca.ET.203.01.1.1 | reverse complement strand
GGGCGGGCCATTGTCGCTTCGGAACCGGTCCGGCAGGCCATGCTCCTCAAACAGCCGCTCGAATACCGGCCAGGCCTCGGCATCCGCCGTCGAGCCGGTCGCTTCGAGCGCCAGCAAGTAGCGGCTCGACGCATCCATCACCGTCAACGGTTCGCAACGCCACCCGTCACGGGTCCGGAACCAGCCCTTGTGATCGCCAGTCCACACCGCGTTCGGCCCTTGCGGCTCCGGCCAAGGTCCATTGCCGCAGGCCCGCAGCCGGGTCCGCTTGCGGGCGCCGACAAGCCCATGCCGCGCAAGGATAGCGCCTGCCGTCGAGGCCGACGGCCAGATCAGTTCGGGAGCCGCGCGCTTGAGCCGCGCCACGATCTTCTTGGGCCCCCACAGCGGATACGTCTCCTTCGCCGCCACGATCCGCTCGACAAGATCAAGGGCTGTCGCACGGCCATGATTGAGCGGCGCTCGCGGCCGATCGTGCAAACCCTCCGGGCCAAACTCCCGGTAGCGACCCAGCCATTTATAGCCGATCTTGCGCGAAATGCCGTAGGCCGCACAAAGCTCGCTCATCGTCTCTTCGCCAGAAAGGCAATCCACTACAAAACGAAGCCGCTCGTCCATGATGCCAGTCTCTCGCCAAACCATCGCCGGGTCCTCCGGCGAGGGAGAAAACTGTCACCTATGCAATCGGTCCATTCT
>NZ_SRUO01000045.1 GCF_004791025.1 Mesorhizobium sp. M4B.F.Ca.ET.203.01.1.1 | reverse complement strand
GCCTCGGCTTGCGCGGGCCGGTGTTCGGGGTGACCTCCGCATGTGCCTCGGCCAACCATGCGATCGCCTCGGCGGTGGATCAGATCAAGCTGGGCCGGGCCGACGTAATGGTTTCCGGGGGCAGCGACGCACCCTTCGCATGGGGCGTGCTGAAAGCATGGGAAGCAATGCGCGTGCTTTCACCCGATACCTGCCGGCCCTTCTCCGCCGATAGGAAGGGCCTGGTGCTGGGCGAGGGTGCGGGCATGGCCGTGCTGGAAAGCTACGAGCATGCCACGAGGCGTGGTGCCACAATTCTTGCCGAGATCGCCGGCGTCGGCCTTTCCGCCGATGCCTTCCACATCGCCGCGCCATCTGTCGAGGGGCCAGCGTCGGCGATGCGCGCCTGCCTTGCCGATGCCGGGCTGAATGCCGAGGACGTCGACTACCTCAACGCGCACGGCACCGGTACCAAGAGCAATGATCAGACTGAAACGGCGGCGATCAAGCGTGTGTTTGGAAACCACGCTTATTCGATGTCCATCTCTTCCACCAAGTCCACGCACGCGCATTGCCTCGGCGCAGCGAGCGCGCTTGAAATGATCGCCTGCGTGATGGCAATCCAAGAGGACGTCGTGCCGCCGACCGCCAACTATCGCGAGCCAGATCCCGCTTGCGACCTCGACATCACGCCCAATGTGCCGCGCGAGCGCAAGGTGCGCGTCGCCATGAGCAACGCCTTCGCCATGGGCGGCACGAACGCAGTTCTGGCATTCAGGCAGGTGTAGAAGCCATGCAAGACGCCTCATTTGAGGTCACCTGTCGTATCTAGCTGCTTG
>NZ_SRUO01000044.1 GCF_004791025.1 Mesorhizobium sp. M4B.F.Ca.ET.203.01.1.1 | reverse complement strand
CCCATTCAAGATGGCAAAGCACATGCGACCAGTCATAGGAATCGTCAGCAATTTCGACGTGGAAAAGGATGGTTACTTCTGTCTCGTCCACTATGTAAGCGCAATCGAGAAAGCCGGCGCTGTTCCGATCATCTTGCCTTATCTCAAAGAAGATGACGTGAGCGCGTTATTAGACCTCGTTTCTGGTCTCGTTCTTACTGGAGGTGGCGATTTTCCAACCGAACTTTACGGCGCGCCTCCGCACCCCGCTGTTCAACGGATGATCCCCGAGCGCGACGACTTCGAATTCGCGCTCGCCCGTTCAGCGTTCGATCGGCCCATGCCCGTTCTCGGCATCTGCCGAGGGATGCAGATGTTGAATGTTGTAGGCGGGGGTACGATCTATCCTCATACCTTAGATGAACTACAAAACGTAATCGATCATCGCGATGGCACCCCGTTGGATAAGACGGTTCACGAGGTTCAGCTGGAACGCGACACGCAGCTGTGGCGGCTCTGTGGAGCGCAATCATCGTCTTTCCGAGTAAACAGCTATCACCACCAGGCCGTTAAACAGTTGGCTCCTGAATTCGTCGTTTCGGCGCGAGCTGACGATGGTGTCGTCGAGGCGATCGAGGCCCCCGGCCGGCCATTCATGGTCGGCGTACAGTGGCACCCTGAGTGGATGTACGACAGTGAGCCCGCCTGTCGCAATTTGATCGATAACTTCGCAAGAGCCTGCAGTTCGATTGCAAGAGAACCTGCATGACGTGCGCCACCAGCACGCGCGTGCTGTCTCAGACGCAACAAATCCCTTGAGGCGTTGACCGGCTGCGGCGCTAATAGCCGTCCCCCTGCACAACGTCAGCCTCCATTTTGGCAGGCATTTTATCGCGAAACAAGCGGATATATTGGAGTATCTCAGTGCGGGCCATATCTGAACTCGCCGAGTTCGTTAGCAGCTACCCAGGAAGTGCACTGCCTGCGGCGACACGGCGTACAATCTCGTTGCTCATAT
>NZ_SRUO01000043.1 GCF_004791025.1 Mesorhizobium sp. M4B.F.Ca.ET.203.01.1.1 | reverse complement strand
GGCTCCTTGCCCTTGGCGATGAGACGCTGGTGGAAGGCCTTGAGGACGGGATTTGAGCGACTGGCGGTGAGGGCAGCCATATAGACCACCCTGCGCACGGCGTGACGACCGCCCCAGATAATGCGGCGGCCTTTGAAGGTGCCGCTGTCGAAGTCGTATGGGGCCAGGCCAGCAAGGGCTGCGATTTCGCGCCGCGAGGCCTGCCCTATCTCCGGCGCCAAGGCCAGCACGGTATGGCTGAACACCGGACCGGCACCGTGGAAGGACTGGATCAGGCGGTCCCTGGCCGCGAACGCCGGCTGGCTGGCGACAAGATCGGCCATGCGCTTGGCCAGCAGTGCGATATCGAACTCAATGCGGCGCAGACGCTGGGTGAAGATGCGCTTGACCGTCGGCTCGCGGACCTGCTCGAGCTGATTGGCCAGGCTGACCTTGTCGTCGCTGAGCTGCCTGCGGGCCACGACCAGATCGGCCAGTTGCTCGGCGATTGGGTCGCACTGCACCGGCCGGGTCGGCAGTTCGGCGGTATAGCGTGCAATCAGCAGGGCATCGATGCGGTCGTTCTTGGCCAGTCGGCCAAGCGCGCGGGCATAGTGGCGCAGCTTGTGCGGATTGACGTTCCTGGCCGGTAAACCCGCCTTGCGCAGCGCCTTGGCCACGCCGCGCTCATAGCCTCCACTCGGCTCCATGCCGATGGCGCGCACGTTGCGGCCTTTCAGCCACTTGCTCAGCTTGGCCCATCCGTCCTTGTCGTTGTCGAAACGCGCTTGTTCCTGCGTCTGGAACACGGCCACGTCGAGCCATCGCTTGGCAACGTCGATGCCGACATCCTGAACCGTTCCTGCAGCCATCTTCTCGGTCCCTTCCTTGTGTGCGGGGGCTTGCCCCTTGCAACTGTTCGGGTTCACAAAAGAAGGCGGTCGGGCCCCAGCTCATCCACGGTTTAGGCTACCTGAGGGGTGACGGGCTCTCGACCGCCGCCACGGATCAGGCAAGCACCTGGTCCGTGGCACCCCTCAACAATGCACGATTCCAGACACACAAGGGGTGTT
>NZ_SRUO01000042.1 GCF_004791025.1 Mesorhizobium sp. M4B.F.Ca.ET.203.01.1.1 | reverse complement strand
AGGGCAGGGCTATCGCATATGGGTTAGCGCCTGGATGAGATAGTCGTCGTTCCAGGCGCATTTCTTGATGCGGTGGCTGATGGGGACTTTGTCGGCATCGGCTGCCTGGAGGACGTTTCTGGCGATGCGGGTGAGGATTGCGGTGTTTGCCGGAGCATTGTCCTTGCGGGCTCGGGATTGATCTTCGCCCAGATGAACGTCGAGCATCCAATGCAGCCCGTTCTCGATCTGCCAATGCGCCCTTGAGAGGTCGAGGGCTTGCTGTGGCGACAGCAGTGTCGAGGCCATGAACAGGCGCGTCAGCGGTTCGGCCTGATCGCGCCGGCTGGAGATGCGGATGAAGGCTTTATGGCCAGGCATCAGCGGCTCGGCAGTGGCCACGACCTCTGCCTGCCGCCACTCGTCGCGGCCATGGCTGGTCTCGGTCCGCTCCGCGACAGCGGGGGTGCTCCCGGCCAGATGTTGCTTGGCATGAACAACCCAATGCCGACGGTTGCCCTTAAGAGCGAGCAGGTAGTCGCCTCCCCGCTCGGTGATGGCCTCAGCCATGCGCGTGTGACAGTGGAGCGCATCGGCGGTGACCATTCTACCAGTAAGATCAATGAGTTCGACGACTTTGAGGGCAGCCTCGACCTCATTCTCGGCAGTGCCGGGCGATACCGCTGCCAGGCATAACCGTGTCTCGGTGGCGAAGGCCGACACCGTCAGAGGCGGACTGGCGGCAAGGCCCTTCTCATAGGCCCGCCGCAGCGCCTTACCGTCGAGGGCGACCACCTCCTGGCATGCCCGTGCAAAGCCTGCGGCAAAGGCTGCGAAGGCACGCCCGAAAGCCTCCGGATCCAGCAGCCGCAACAGCCGCGAGAAGGTGTCGTGACTGGGCGCCACCTCATACTCAATCAACCGCGACAGTGCCTGCCTGCGCTCTTGAGCAAACAACGAGAACTCTGTCGCGTTGTTTGCCCCGCACAGGCTTGCCGCGATCATCATCACGATCAGATCGCCAAGCCGATGCGTGGCGTTACCAGCGCGGGGGTCAGGCACGGCGCCGAAATAGCTTTCAAGGCTCGAAATGGCAGTCTCTCCCTCGTTAAGACTGCCTGCTCACAGAATCCCTTCTCAGCCCAACTTCAAGTCCCAAAAAGCCATATGCGATTCCCCTGCCCAC
>NZ_SRUO01000041.1 GCF_004791025.1 Mesorhizobium sp. M4B.F.Ca.ET.203.01.1.1 | reverse complement strand
TCGCGAAACAAGCGGATATATTGGAGTATCTCAGTGCGGGCCATATCTGAACTCGCCGAGTTCGTTAGCAGCTACCCAGGAAGTGCACTGCCTGCGGCGACACGGCGTACAATCTCGTTGCTCATATTAGACCTTATCGGTGCCACGGCTGCGGGCCTGCGATCGCCATTAGCTGATGCTGCCAGAAAATCGGCACTGGAAGCCTATGGCGAAGGCCCGATCAGCATTTGGTTGACTGAAAATCCTTCTAGTGTGGTCGGCGCCGCGATGGCCAACAGCGCTGCGGCAAGCGCGCTGGACATCGATGACGGTCATCGCGGCGCAGCAGGCCACGCTGGTGCCGGCGTTATTCCCGCCGCCTTGGCAGTGGCTCAGGCTGTTGATTCGTCTGTGGCCGAGACGATGGTTGCAATTGCGCTCGGATACGAAATCGGTCTGCGAATCGCGAGCTCTCGTCCGGTTGCGGCAATCGATACGTATGCGACTGGACGCTGGGTCGGCTACGGGGCTGCGGCTGCAGCTAGCCGTCTCTTGGGTTTGAGTGCCACGGAAACCGCTCATGCGTTAGGTATTGCCGGATCCGAAGGACCAATCGTCTTCTTAACCGCAAACTCCAAATTCGAGGGCAGCACGATCAAGGAAGGGATTCCCCCTGCCGTGGTTGCAGGTATCACCGCCGCCTATCGCGCACGGGCAGCCGCAACCGGACCTCTTGACCTTCTCGATGACGACGACCGTTTCACCCGCCATGTCCTGACAAGCAATCTTGGGTCGTCGTGGGAAGTTGAAAAATGCTATCTTAAGCCATATGCATGCTGCCGCTACATCCACGCAGCTATCGATGCGATACTTGCGATGCGTCGCGATGGGCAAGATATCCGCAAGCTGCGGATCGAAACTTTCCCACAAGCGATGCGCCTTGCAAACGAGCGCGCCCCCAGCACCTTGGAGGGGGCTCAATACAGCTTCTATTTTAGTTGCGCACTGGCCGCTTTGTACGGGCGGGAAGCCCTACAGCCTGTTCAACCTGAACGTCTCACTGACGTACGCGTCATTGAGTTGGCCGGACGTATTGAGCTTGAAGCGTCCTCCGATTTCGCTTCGGCGTTTCCAGCCGAAACGCCAGCCCGCGTTGTCATGGATCAAGGAAAAGGGCAGGAAGAAATGATTGTACGACACCCCCTTGGAGATGTCCTACGCCCTTTATCGACCGATCAGATCTGGGAGAAATTCAAGGGCCTCAGCAGAGAGAACGTTCACCCGCGGTGGCAGGACGAGATCCTCTCGGCAATAGGCAACCTCGAAACGGCAGGCCTTGGGCCCCTTCTGGATGCCCTCTC
>NZ_SRUO01000040.1 GCF_004791025.1 Mesorhizobium sp. M4B.F.Ca.ET.203.01.1.1 | reverse complement strand
CGGAACAGCGCCGGCTTTCTCGATTGCGCTTACATAGTGGACGAGACAGAAGTAACCATCCTTTTCCACGTCGAAATTGCTGACGATTCCTATGACTGGTCGCATGTGCTTTGCCATCTTGAATGGGGTGCTTAGGTACGCGAGAAGAGCTTGCGCTCCATGGTGGTCAGGCGTTCCGGGCCTTTTTCCGTCACCAGCACCGTCTCGCTGAAGCCCATCCCCGCTGCCATCATCAGCATATGAAACACCATTCCCGGCTCTAAGACCCATTCGACGCCAGGCACGAATTCGCGGATAAATTCGCCTGCGGACGGGCGATGATTAAGACCAAGCGAATAGCCGGCACGATTCGTATAGGTCTCGCGCAGTCCAGACGCCAGGAGCGGCTCGCGGCAAGCTCGGTCGACCACGCTGGCCGGTGTGCCCGGCCGCATCAATGCGATGGCCTCGTCTTGGATGCGGATGATCGTGTCGGCGATACGCTGTTGCGCAGCGCTCGCCGGACCGACAACAGCGGTGCGCATCAAGCGTGCCCAGTAATTCTTGTGGACCCCGTTTTGTTCAAAGTAGACAGGATCGCCACGTTCCAGGCGCCGGTCCGAAAGTCCTCCATGTATGAGACTTGTTCGATCGCCGGAGGTGATGATACCGCCGAGCGACGCTGCCCCCGCCTTCACCAATGCGCTAGACACAGCCTCGGCGAGTTCTCGCTCCGCGACGCCAGGCCCGATAGCCTCGATGCCGGCCCGCAGGCCCACTTCAACCAGGCGGGCAGCGCCGCGCAGGTGTTCTATTTCCCGCGGCGATTTGATCAGGCGCAGGTGGTCGACAATACGGGGCTCTCCAACCAGAGTTGCATTCGGCAGCAGCGCCTGCAGCATCTTCCAGCGCTCCACCGTCAAGAACCATGAGTGCTCATCCACACCGACGCGCCCGCCTGCCAACCCAAGACCTTCAAGGGCTCTTCGCGCCGTGTCGAGCCAAACGGGGAGCGGATCAGCCGCATCTGCATAGACCACGTGGTTTTTGACCCATGAGGTGCTGTGCGCCGTGGGGACTTCCATGTCGCGCACGATCAGCACCGGGTCGCCGCGGCTGGGCACTGCTAAGGCGTGATAGGAGAAATAACCAATTTGATCTATACCGCTCAGATAATTAATGTTTTCTGGTTGGTGCAGCAGTAAGACGGGAAGATCATACTTAGCCATTTCTTCTTGAGTACGCCGTAGCCGCTCCCGATATTCCTCAGCCGGGAAATCCATTCCATTATTCGCAGGCTCACTCACCGTCTTAAGCTCCTTCATTGTTGACTAGCCCACTGGATTTGGTTCGCCATTCACCAGCTTGGCGAACCCCCTCTACGCCGGCATACATAATGACTGTGAACGCGATCAGCAGACTTGAAACGGCAGCGATCGTCGGCGTGATCTCTTCCCGAATTCCCGACCACATCTTGATCGGCAAGGTGGTGGTGTCCGGCCCGCTCACGAAAAGTGACAGCACCAACTCGTCGA
>NZ_SRUO01000003.1 GCF_004791025.1 Mesorhizobium sp. M4B.F.Ca.ET.203.01.1.1 | reverse complement strand
CAAGCAAACGCTTGCTCGTGGTCGCAAGCAAACGCTTGCTCGTAGTTGACGCGGGGTGGAGCAGCCCGGTAGCTCGTCAGGCTCATAACCTGAAGGTCACAGGTTCAAATCCTGTCCCCGCAACCAAATCAAAAGGCCCGCTTGGCTCCTCGCCAGCGGGCCTTTTGCTTTGGCAGCCAACGATGGTCGCCCTACCCGCCAACCCGGTGAACTGCGGCGCCAAGAAAGTCGAGCGCTGAACGGCGCCGATGATCTTGACGCCGCGGGGTACCGTACCGATCTTCAGAAAGCCCTTTTGGGCTACGCGCCGTCGCCAGTTTTGCCGTCCCTTGCGTGATGATCGAACCGGCGGCTATGCATTCCTGACCGGAGCGAAGGCGCAGAAGCCTGCCGCGTATCTGGAGAAACTTGGTGGCACAGCGATCGGGAAGTGCGGATCTTCCGCTGCACGGCGGGCGCGTGCCGAAATGGCTCGGCGATCGCATGACCCGGCTTGGCGCCGTCATGTGCGAGGCGATCGTCCATCACTACGGCCGCGACGAATTGCTGCGCCGCCTGGCGCATCCGTTCTGGTTCCAGTCCTTCGGAGCCGTCATGGGCATGGACTGGCATTCGTCCGGGATCACCACCAGCGTTGTCGGCGCCCTGAAGCGCGGTCTGTCGCCGCTTTCCGGCGAGCTCGGCGTCCACGTCTGTGGCGGCCGTGGCGCGCACTCGCGCAAGACTCCGCAGGAGCTTGCCACCATCGGCGAGCGCGTCGGCTTCGATGGCGACAGGCTGGCGACCGCCAGCCGGCTGGTCGCCAAGGTCGACAGCGCCGCGGTGCAGGACGGATTCGATCTCTACCTGCACGGCTTCATCGTCACCGATGACGGCAACTGGGTCGTCGTGCAACAGGGCATGAACGGCGATAGCCGGGTGGCGCGCCGCTATCACTGGCTGGCGGAAGGCCTGAAAAGCTTCGTCGACCAGCCGCATGCCGCGATCGAGGGCGCCAACCAAGGGGAGATCGTCAACCTGACCGACCGGCGCGCCGATGCCTCGCGACAGCGGCAACTGGAGCTTCTGCACAATCTCGGACCGGACCGGATCGTGAGCGAGCTTTCGGCGCTGGAGCGTGGCACGCCGCCGCCGCCGGCGCAGCCGCTGCTGCCGCATCTGGTGATGCCGGCGCACCATGATGTGCGCGAAAGCGATGTCGTCATGCGCCGCCTGCACGGCAACATCGCGGCGGCGGCCGATCGCGGTCCGAAGGATTTTGCCGGGCTGCTGCTGGTGCCCGGCGTCGGCGCCCGCACGGTGCGGGCCCTTGCGCTGGTAGCCGAGGTTCTGCACGGCGCGCCATGCCGGTTTTCCGATCCCGGACGCTTTTCCCTGGCGCATGGCGGCAAGGACCGGCACCCGTTCCCGGTGCCGCTCAAGGTCTATGATGAAACGATCGGCGTGCTGAAGTCGGCGATGCAAAAGGCGAGGCTGGGTCGGGAGGAGGAGATCGGCGCCCTGAAGCGGCTGGACGACCAGTCCCGTCAGGTCGAACGCTACGTCACCGGTCCCAGTTTGAAAGAGATCGTCGCCGGCGAGTTCGACCAGTCGCACCTGCTTGGCGGCCGCAGCGTGTTCGGCTGGGAGAAGCCGCCAGAGGCGACGACCGGCAAGCCCGCCAAGGAAGAACAGGGCTGAAAGTCCTCATGCGTCAAGGTCGATGAGGGCGATGCCAAGTTCGGGGCGTGTCCTGCGCCGCAAGTGGCCTGGCGTTTCGACCAGCGTGACCTCCAGCGTCGGCCGCACGTGCCCGTTGAGCAGATGTCCGCCGCGCGTCGTGCCGTCCGCCAGGCCGAGCACGGCGTGGACATGGAGGCTCGGCTTGCCGTCGTCGCCCGTGGCGATATCGCCGATTGCGCTCAGCACTTCGCACTGTTCCAGCACCGGAATCCTGCGGTATTCGGTCTTTTCAAAGTCGAACCATCCGACGGTCGCCCTTTCGAAGGCGCCGATGGCGGTCAGCGAGGCGCTGCCGATATCGTGATCGGCGGCAAACGCCGTCAGTGCCGAGAAGGCCTCTTCACCCATGTCTAGGACCACAATGAAGGTCCTTTGTTCGGCACTTTCGGCAACGAGTTGGGATTTCATCCTGAGCCTCCTGGCGGCTTTCTTTTTCTGTTGGTCGACCGTGTATGACCGTTGGCGGCAACTCGGCGGTCGCGCCCCCGCGCTACTGTACCGGAGCGGTGGCGGGGGCCGTGTAGCGCCGGCGCACCGCGTCGAGCACGCGCTTGCGGCTTTCCTGCGCCGACAGCGTCTTGTCCTTCTCCGCGGTCTCGGTTTCGCGGGCGAGGTCCTTGTCCCTGATCTGATGGCGGAACCATTCCGAGTAGTCGCCGGCGCGCAGATGATGCTCCCAGGTCTTGTCGTCGATGCCCTCGGCCATCTGGGCGAAGATAATCAGATTGTGCGCCCTGAGGTTCATGGCATCGTCCGGGCCCCTGAAATAGAAGCTGCCGGCCTCGTCGAGTTGCCCCTCGGCATATTTGCGGCTGTGCCGTTTGAGCGACTGGCGCGGCTCGATCGCCTTGACCGACATCGGCTTCTTGCCATTGCGCGGCCGCCAGAACAGCACGCGGTCACCCTTTTGCGACGACATCGCGCCCGGCTCTTCAACGCCGGTCTCGTGACAGAATGTCCGCACGACGCTCTTCGCCTTTGGGCCAAGCGCGATGACCGCTGTCACCAGGCGCAAGGCATCGGTCGAGATCGCTTCCGGATGGACGGTGATGAGCACCGTGCCCGGCAATTCCAGCGACAGCACGGCGCGCGTGTCGTCGCGGCGTTTCGGCAGGAGATGATGGGCTTCGTCGATGACCAGCCAGTGCGGCCTCGCCGTGCGGTAGCGGAAGCTGCCGAGGCCTGGCAGCAGGTCGGCGAAGAAGTCGGGCCGTTCGTTGACCCGCAACGCCAGCCCATTGACCACCACATTGGTGTCCGGCTTCTCGATCAGGTCGAGCAGCTGTTCCTTCGTCGGCACACTCGACCCGTCGCCGAGCTTGACCGCACCTTGCAGGCCGTCATAGTCGCCTTCCGGGTCGAAGATGCAGAACTGATAGCCGGTCTCGACGAAGCGCTCGGTCAGGGCGGTGGCCAGCGTGGATTTGCCGATGCCGGAACTGCCGGCGATCAGGACAGTGTCGGTCGGCGACAGATAGACGTCCTTGCCGCCGGACGTACCAAGCAGGATGCCGTCGCGGGGCCTTTTGACGAGCCCGCGATCGTGCTTGATCAATTTGCCGATCAGTTCCTCCACGCCCTTGCCGCGTGCGCCGCGCGTGACGAGATCGGCGGTGTTCTTGACCGCCGGCAGCGCATTGTCGACAGCAACGCTGCAGCCACAGGCCTGCAGGAAGGCATGATCGTTTTCCGCGTCGCCGACCCCCACCGCGTTGCGCGGCGACAGGCGAAGATCGCCAAGCGCGGCGGCGAGCCCGGTCGCCTTGTTGATGCCGCTCGGCAGGATCATCACCGCGCCCTTGTTGAAGATGATCTCCAGTTCCAGCCCGAGTTCCTTGATGACGTCGAGCACCGTGGCCTGGTGCGGCTCCCAGGTGGCGACGATGGAGCGCCCGACGGAAAGCGGTTTCACGCCGCGCTTCTTCAGCCCGGCGACGAGATCGGCCGACGGCGATGGCGATATCGTGCGCTCCTCCTCGCTGGCGGGCGTGTAGACCAGCGCTCCGTTTTCGGCGACGACCTTGTCGAACAATGCAAGTTCCGGAAATACCCGCTTGAGGTCGGGCAACTCGCGTCCCGTCACCAGGATCAGCTTGCGGCCGGTCTTCTTCAGTTGCTCAAGCGCCGACAGCGTCTTTTTGGTGACGATGCCATCGTGCGCCAGTGTGCCGTCATAGTCCGTCGCCAGGGCAATGAAATACATCCTCTGAGCCTCCATTGCTCGACGTGGATGGCTGTCTGTTAGCCTGAAGAAGGAACAACGCCTGTGGGACGAAAAGGTTTTGCGCCAATTGCGCGCCGAGCCGGAACTGCCGTGGCTGAGCGACGTTTCCAACGCACATCGGGTCAAGGAGTTCGACAATGCAAACCCCAGTCGCCAGTCCAACCTATCCTGCCGCCGCCCTTGCCATCGTGCCCTTTGACGGCACGGTGACAGTCAGGTTCTCGGACGCCGTGGTGGCGTCCAGCGAGCGGGCGAAGGTGCTCCATGAAGACGGAGGCGATCCGGTCTTCTACATACCGTTCGAAGATATCTATTTCGAGCTTTTCGAGAAGACGAACACCACCACAAGCTCGCCCTTGGGCACGGCAAGTTACTGGCGCGTCCATGCCGTCGGCGGATCGGCCGATGATTTCATGTGGGCCTATGAGACGCCCGAAACAGCCGCTTTGGCCATCGCCCGTCACGGCGCCTTCGACCCGGACAAGGCGCGCATCGATGCCGACCCGGCAGAGGACGTACGGCATACGCCGCGCATCCCCGGATAATCTCCAGACGGTCCGATGGGGCCTATCAGTGCGCCGGGAATGCAAACAGATCTGAATCGACGTCCTCGAGGCCGTCAATCGCCGATGAAACCAACTCGGAAGCGATCTGCGAGAAGGTGATGCCATTGCCGCCATAGCCCATCACAGCGTGAATGCGCGGGTGGCGGGGCAGGGCGCCGATATAGGGCAGGCCGGAGGTTGTGGTTCCGAAGGAGCCGGTCCACGAGAATTCCGGCCTGGTGTCCAGCTTCGGCAACAAGCGGCCCAGCTTTGCTGCCAGGCGCTTGGACTTTTTGGCGATCAACGCATCGCGATGCTCCTCGTCGGTGAAATCCTCGTCCTCGCCGCCGCAGATGACGCGGCCATCCGCCGTCGTGCGGATGTAAAGGTAAGGCTCCGACGCCTCCCAAAGCAAAGCGGCGCCTGGCCATATGTCTTTTGGCTGGCGCGCTGTGGCGATTGCCCAGGTCGAAACGATGCTGTGCGCGGTGGCCGGGATGATGTCGGTCAACTCATAGCCGGTGGCGAGCACCAGATGTCGCGCGGTGATCGTCGGACCACCGCCGGTTTTGACAACGACCTCGTCGCGATCGCTCCTGATCTCGTCCGCCTCCACAGGGGCATAAAGGCGCGCCTTGCGCCCCACCGCGCTGAGCAGGAGCCCGGCGGTTAGCTTGCGCGGGTCGAGCGCAATGTTGTCGTGGCTGAGGATGGCAGCCGCGCGATCGATGCCGAAACTATCCGACAGAGCCCTGCGGGTAAGATAGGTCGCGGCGATCCCGGCCTGCCGGCGTGCATCGCTTTCGTCGCGCAGCTGCGCCGGCGCGAGCAGATTGCCGGCAAGATAGAGTGACGGCAAGCGTGCCAGGTTGCAGGTTATGCCGAGTTCGGCAATCCGCCCGCGAAGATTGACCACGGCCAGGCGCGAGCGCCGCCACGCGCGCACGGCGTCGATCTTGCCCTTGATCGCGGCAAGTTTGATCAGCGGTTGATCAAGTTCAAATTGCACCAGCGCCGTCGTCGCCGAGGTCGATCCCAGAAGCGGGCCGCGCCGATCGATGCAGACCACGCCATGGCCCGCGCGCGCCAGTGCGTCCGCCATCATGGCGCCGCTGATGCCCATGCCGACGACCAGCACCTCGGCCCTTATATCTCGTGTCAACTTTCCTGTGGGCACCGGCGGCGCGCGATAGGCGAACCAGACCGGCCGGCCGCTTCTGAGGTCGAGTTTGCGGACCAATGCTCCCTCCGCGCTATCCGACGGCGGTTCGCCACAGACAAAAGCCCGCCGATCGCTGCTCGATCAGCGGGCAATGCCAGGTCTGCCGGCGTCGCTACAGGCGGCCGAGGACAACCAGGATGATGACGATCAGCAAGACCAGCCCAAGGCCGCCGCCGCCGTAGTAGCCGGTGCCGTAAAACGGTCCGCCGCCAAGGCCACTGAAGCCGCCGAGCAAGATGAGAATCAGTAGAATGATAAGAATTGTGCCGAGACCCATGGGAGTTTCCTCTCCTGTTTGCGCTGCGGTGCATCCCGCAACGCCGACTGTTGATCAGAGTATCAACTCGAAGAGGGCTTTCCTGTTCCGGCAAACGCCGCCGCACGTATCGCTTGGGGCGAGCCGGGCAACAGGCCTGTTTTGACAAGAGTCGGTCGCGACAGCCAAAAAAAGGTAATAAAAACAGTCGTTTGTTATTGAAGCCGCTACATCGGCAGCTCAGGTCCCTGTCGCAATCCCGTTGCGACGACCGAGACCCTGAATTTCCCGGCGAGCGCCCGGTCGAATATGGCGCCGACGATGATGTCGGCATCAGCGTCGACCTCTTCGCGGATGCGGGTGGCGGCCTCGTCGACCTCGAACAGCGTCATGTCCGTGCCGCCCGAAATCGAGACAAGGACGCCCCTGGCACCGATCATGGACGCTTCATCGAGCAGCGGGTTTGCAATCGCCGCCTCCGCGGCGTTCTTGGCCCGCCCTTCACCGGTAGCTTCCCCGGTTCCCATCATTGCGCGGCCCATGTCGCGCATCACCGACTTCACATCGGCGAAGTCGAGATTGATCAGGCCCTCCTTGACGATGAGGTCGGTGATGCAGCCGACGCCCGAGTAAAGGACCCGATCCGCCATGGCAAAGGCGTCGGCGAACGTCGTCTTGGCGTCGGCGACCCTGAACAGGTTCTGGTTCGGGATGACGATTACCGTATCGGCGCACTCGCGAAGCCGCTCGATGCCTTCCTGGGCCGATTGCATCCGTCGCTTGCCCTCGAAGCTGAACGGTTTGGTGACGACCGCCACCGTCAGGATGCCGGCCGCGCGCGCGGCATTCGCGATGACGGGAGCCGCGCCGGTACCGGTTCCGCCTCCCATGCCCGCGGTCACAAAGCACATATGCGTTCCCGCAAGGTGATCCATGATTTCGTCGATCGATTCTTCAGCGGCTGCACGGCCGACTTCGGGCAGCGAACCAGCGCCCAGGCCCTCGGTGATACGGGCTCCCAATTGGATCAGCCTCGGTGCCTTGGACATGGTGAGCGCCTGCGCATCGGTATTGGCGACGATGAACTCGGCGCCCTGCAGGTTCTCGGCAATCATGTTGTTGATCGCGTTTCCGCCGCCGCCGCCAACACCGACGACCGTTATCTTCGGCCTCATTTCCGAGATTGCTGGCCTTGTCGCGGTGTTCATCGCCGTATCTCCTTGAAATGCACCTGGCGCTTGGATCGACGAAAAATCTTCCAGTCGGCGCGACATTCGAGCGCGCCAAAGTTCAAGAATCAGGTTCTATCGCTCCGGCAAATGGAATCAGAGCGTGGGCTTGGCCGCAAGACAAATGCGCCTATGGTCGTCGCTCACCCGCGGGCTCTGCCGTGCGCATGTGGCCTGCGGATCACTGTGCGGTCATATTGGCCGGATCCGGGGACACCCGGGCGAATTGCGAAGACAGGAGTGAAGGATGCGGCAGGCACTGATCGTTTGGGGCGGCTGGGAAGGCCACGAGCCGGAACTCGGCGCGCGCGCCGTCAAGGCGATGCTGGAGGAAGAGGGATTTGCCGTTCGCGTCGAGACCTCGATCGCGGCATTCGCCGATCCCGCAATCGCCGACCTCAGCCTGATCGTGCCAATCTACACCATGTCCAAGCTGAGCAAGGCCGAGGAGTCCAACCTCGTCAGCGCAATCGCGGGAGGCGTCGGTCTTGGCGGTTACCATGGCGGCATGGGCGATGCGTTCCGCGAATCGACCGATTACCAATTCATGTGCGGCGGCCAGTGGGTCGCCCATCCCGGCAACATCATCGACTACCAGGTCGACATCGTCCGCCGCGACGATCCGATCATGAGCGGCATCGACGATTTCCCCTACCGCTCCGAGCAGTACTACATGCATGTCGACCCGTCGAACGAGGTGCTGGCGACCACCACGTTCACGGGCGCGCACGCCCCTTGGATCGACGGCGTCGTCATGCCGGTGGTCTGGAAGCGCCGGCACGGCAAGGGCCGCGTGTTCTACTCGTCGCTGGGGCATGTGGCCAAGGAGTTCGAGGTGCCGCAGATGCGGACCATCCTGCGCCGTGGGCTGGCTTGGGCAGCGCGCTGAGACCCATGAGAGGCAGCGGGGCCGGTATGGTACGACCGGTCCCGCTTTCTTTGTCTTGCAGCCCCTGTGCCGCCGCAGGCGCGTCAGGTTGTTGACAGCCTCACGCTGCACGCAAAGGCTTCATCTTGCTGCAAATCGGACACCGCCGTCGTCGCGAAGGCGATCCACGCACAGGGCGCGAAGGACGAGCGCGGCGTCTGCATAGGTGATCGACCTTTCGCCGCCGGCGGGCAACATGCCGCCGACGGTGTCCAGGACATCGGCCTCGATGCGCCAAGGCAGGATGTCGGTGCAAGTCCGCATGCGGCCGAAGACCGAGCTGATCGGGATCAAATGGCCTTCGAACTCGACTTGCGGTTCGTCCGTGCCCGGAGTCCAGGCCTGGTAGGCTTCCAGAGCCTCGTCGAAGGCGCCATGCAACTGGATTGGGGCATGGCCCTCGTGCAGTGCGGGCAGCAGGCGTGTGGTCATCGGTCTCCTCCTCGATCGCGGCAGCAATGCCTGCCGTCCAACGCCCCCGCGCCCATGATGAGTTGATTGGTCTTCTACACCGGCCTGACGGTGGTGGGATCTGGAACGATCTCCGGAAATGTCTGCGTCATCGTCATCTCCTGATCATACGAACACGAATGGCGAAAAAGTCAGGCACTTGGATGGGCAGTATGACCTGCTCGGGAATAAATGTCTATAAAGTTTGTAGACATTCGTTAGACAGAGCTAAGATGAACGCCACCGCTTCGCTTGTCGAGGAGCCGGCGCGTGTCACTCCACGATGAACCGGCACGAGCCGGCCAACGTCTCGTCCGGCTCGAGCGCGACCAGTCCGCCGAGATCGGCTCGATGATGCGCGTCGACGCTGTGGGTCATCGGCTCGAAGCAGAACCAGTCATGGCGATAGAGCGCGTCGAAGGCTGCATGCGAAACGAAGATCATGCACCGCGAGAATTGCGCATCGGCCTCGATCCGCAGACGCGATCCGGTCTCCGGCCACATTATGGTCGCCGCGCCGTTCCAGCCTTCGAACTCGGTGTTCATCCAGGTCCCGGGCAGCCGGCGGCCGCCGGAAAAATCCATGCCGCCGCGCGCAGGATGGCTCTTCAGCGGCAGGAAAGCCGCGTCCTGCTCCCAGTAGCGCTCGGCGGTGAAGTCGACGATGGTGGCCGGCGTCATCGGCAGGAACGGATGCAGGCCGAGCCCGTAGGGCAGGCGCCGGCGCGCGCGGTTGGTCACCGAAAGGCTGACGGACAGCATGTTGTCGGAGAGGGCGAAACGCTGCTCGGCGCGGTAGGCGTAGGGTCCATCCTTGCCGGCATGATCGTAGGCGATGGTCAGCTCGTGATGGTCGTGAGCGATGGTCCGCCAATGGCCAAGCCAGGCGTCGCCGTGAATGTAGTGCGGGTCGCTCGCAGTGTTCGGTTGCAGACGATGGGTTCCTCCATCGAAGACAAAGGCGTTGCCGCGCAGCCGGTTGCCGAACGGGATCAGCGGAAAACACACATCCGCTTCCACCGCTCCACGGTGGAAAACGGGAACCGGACCGCTCGCCGCGTGGCGGTCGAAGCGATGGATCGCGCCGCCGGCAAGATCGACCGAAAGCGCCACCGTGTCATTGGAGATCTGCAGCATGCCCATTGTGGAGCCCGTTATAGATCGTATGAATGAAAGATTTACATAAGACCTAGCCTCTCATACAACAGCTTGCAACGGCGCTCTATCGGGAGAGGATCTGCGTGGAAACCATAGCTCCTTCAGATGCACTCGGCTGGATGCCATCGGTCGACCAGACCGGCGCCAGCGTGCACAACGCCGTGGTCAGCGTGCTCGGCAGCCGCATCCTGGGCGGAGAATACGCGCCGGGAGACGCCCTGCCGCGCGAAGAGGAACTGTGCGCCATGCTGGGCGTCAGCCGCACTTCGGTCCGGGAGGCGGTCAAGGTCCTGTCGGCGAAGGGCCTTGTCGAAGCGAGGCGCCGCGCCGGCGTACGTGTGCTGGCGCGCGACAATTGGCGGCTGCTCGATCCGGTCGTGCTCGGCTGGCACCCGTCCATCCAGGACGACGAAGAACTGGTTTCCGGCCTGCTCGAGGCGCGCAGGATCTTCGAGCCCGCCGCGGCGGAGCTCGCGGCCAGGCGCGCCACGGCGGCCGACCTCGCCGAAATCGAGCGCGCCGTGGTCGGCATGCGCGACAACATCCCGAATGATCTCAATGCAGTATGCCAAGCGGACCTGGCCTTCCACAAGGGCGTGATCGCCGCCAGCCACAATGTTGTGCTGAAGGGGCTGGTCGGCATGCTGGAGGCCGCCTTGCGCGCCACCTTCCTCGTCACCAATCCGCTGATGGAAGCGCAGTCGCGCGCGCTCTCGGCGCATGTCGCGGTGCTGGAAGCGATCCGCATCCGCGACACGGCCGGCGCCCGCGCCGCCATGAACCGACTGCTCGACATCGCCGCCGACGATCTTCACGCCAAGGGCTAAGATTTCCGCCTTGACGCCATTTTAGATCATATGATAACTCAATTTCATATGATCTAAGTGTCGCCTGGGAGGAGTAGCGCTTGAGAATCGTGGCGATCACCACGCGCGTCGTGAACGCGGACATGCGCAACTGGGTGTTCGTGCGCATCGAGACCGACCAGCCCGGCCTCTACGGCTGGGGCGAGGCGACGCTGGAGTGGAAGACCCAGGCCGTGGTCGGCGCCGTCAACGACCTGGCGCCGCTTCTGATCGGGCGCGATCCGCGCGACATCGAGCAGGCGGTGCGCATCCTCAAGAAGCATTCGTTCTGGCGGCTCGGCGTGATCGGCATGTCGGCCGTCTCCGGCATCGAGCTGGCGCTGTGGGATATTTTCGGCAAGTGGCTTGGCCAGCCGGTCTGGCGGCTGCTCGGCGGCAAGGTGCGCGACCGGGTCAAGGTCTACACCCATCTCGGCCTCGGCGACATGCGCGCCGTGTACGAGACGCTCGACGCCGAGCCGCTGGTGAAGCGCGCCTCCGAAGTGGTGGCCAAGGGCTATCGCGCGCTGAAGGCCGTCTTCATCCCCTACAGCCACTACCACGCGCCGCTCACCGAGGTCGAAAAGGTCGGCCGGCTGATGGAGGCGCTGCGTAAGACGGTCGGTCCCGAGGTCGAGATCATGGTCGATTTCCACGGCCGCCCCGCCTCGACCTCGACCGCGCTCGCGTATATCGACGTGCTTGCGCCCTACCGGCCGATGTTCATCGAGGAGCCGCTGCCGCCCGGCGAGACCGGCGCACTGACGCAGCTCGCCGCCAAGTCGCGCGTGCCGATCGCCACCGGCGAGCGGCTCATCGACCGTGCCGAATTCGACGATCTGTTCCGGGCAAGGGCGGTCGACATCGTGCAGCCAGACATCTGCCATTGCGGCGGCCTGCTCGAGGCGAAGAAGATCGCGGCGATGGCCGAGGCGGTGTCGGTCGGCGTGGCGCCGCACAATCCGCTCGGCCCGATCGCCGGTGCGGCGGCGCTGCATTTTGCCGTCTCCACCCCCAACCATCTGATCCAGGAAGAGATGGTCGGCGCGGTGCCCTGGTATTTCGAGGTGGTGAAAGGGCCGATCCGCATGGTCGATGGCTGCTGGCAGGTCCCGGAAGCGCCGGGGCTCGGCATCGAAGTCGACGAGGCGGTCGCTGCCCGGCATCCCTACAAGCCTGAGGTGATGCACACCACCAATGCCGTGCTCTCCGACGGCACCATCGTGGACTGGTGACCATGGCCGGGCGTCTCAAAGACAAGGTGGTGATCATCACCGGCGCCGGGCGTGGCATCGGCGAGGCGACGGCGCGCGCCATGGCCGCCGAGGGGGCGGTGATCGTCGTCGCGGAAAAGGACGCGGCGACCGGAAAGAGCGTCGCAGCGTCGCTTGCCGACAACGGCGTGAAGGCGCTGTTCGTTGAAACCGATGTCGCGGACGCCGGCTCCTGCGAAGCGATGGCCAAGCAGGTTCTCGACGCCTTCGGCCGCATCGACGTGCTGGTCGCCAATGCCGGCATCAACGTGTTCCACGAGCCGCTGGAAACCACCGAAGTGGAATGGCGGCGCTGCTTTGCCGTCGATCTCGACGGCGTCTGGTATTCGGCGCGCGCGGTGCTGCCGGCGATGCGCGACCAGAAACAGGGTTCGATCGTCGCGATCGCTTCCTGTCATTCCTTCGCGATCATCCCGTCGACCTTTCCCTATCCGGTCGCCAAGCACGGGCTGCTCGGCCTGGTGCGGTCGCTCGGCATCCAATACGCGGCCGAAGGCATCCGCGTGAACGCGATTGCACCGGGCTACATCGAGACGCAGATCGCGGTCGACTACTGGAACACGTTCCCAGACCCGCAGGCCGAGCGCCAGCGCACCTACGATTTGCATCCGCCGCGCCGCATCGGCCGGCCGGAGGAGGTGGCCATGACCGCCGTCTTCCTCGGCTCCGACGAGGCGCCGTTCATCAACGCGGCCTGCATCGTCATCGATGGCGGTCGCTCGGTTCTCTACCACGAATGAGGTTTCGCGCCGGCGGCCGGTCGCCGGGAACGTCTTCAAGCAAAATGGGATCCCGCCGGCCGGGATCCAGAGGGAGGAAACCATGAAACCAATGATCAAGGCATGCCTTGCGGTGGCCGCGACCGCAGCCGTCGCTCTGACGGTCCACGGCGCGGGCGCGCAGGACAAGATGAAATTCGGCTACATCAACAAGATGGGCGATCACCCGTGGTTCGTCCGCGAGGTGCAGGGCGCCAAGGACAAGGCCAAAGAGCTCGGCGTCGATCTCCTGGTGCAGGATGTCCAGTTCGACGCAAACCTCGCCGTCACCACCTTCGACACCTATGTCGGCGACGGTGTGAAAGGCATTGCCGTGGTGGTGCCCGACCGCTCGCTCGGCCCGGTCGTCGCCGACAAGGCCAAGGCCGCCAAGATCGGCCTGATCGCGGTGGACGACGACATCGCCTTCGCCGACGGCAGCCCGGTCGCCTATGTCGGCATGAACGCGCTCAACATCGGCAAGCAGGTCGGCGGTGAGATCGCCCGCATCGTCAAGGCCGAGGGCTGGGACAAGGACCTTTCCAAGGTGCGCGTCGGCTCGATCGAGGACCAGAAGGCCGATACCTGCATGCGCCGCAACAAGGGCGCCGAGGAAGCGCTCGTCGCGGCGATCCCGGAGATCAAGTCGCGCATCCTGTCGATCCCCTACGACAACACCATGGTCAATTCGATCGATGTGGTGTCGACGACGCTGACGGCCAATCCCGACGCCGAGAAGTGGATATTCTACTCCTGCAACGATGACGGCGTGCTCGGCGGCGTGCGCGCCACCGAGAACGCCGGCATGAAGCCGGAGAACGTCATCGGCATCGGCATCGACGGCTCGCGCTCCTGCGAGGCCTTTGGCTCCGGCAAGCCCACCGGCTTCCGCGGCACGATGTGGCTGGACAGCGCCAAGCATGGCGCCGCGGCGATCCAGGCGCTCTACGACCAAGCCACTGGCAAGGAAATGCAGAAGGACTATTTCCAGGACGCGACGCTGATCAGCGGCGAGAACTTCGCCAAGTTCAAGGACACGCTCGGTTGCAAGTCCTAGGCTTCCTTTTGGCCTCATTGTCGGCCTCGGGGCGCGCGGCCTCACAAGGAGCCGCGCGCCGATGACCGTGCCCGTCGTTTCCGTCGAGGGCGTCAGCAAGCGCTTCGGCGCGGTGCAGGCGCTGCGCGACGTCTCCGTTGCCTTCCATGCCGGCGAGATCACCGCTTTGATCGGCGAGAACGGCGCCGGCAAGTCCACGCTGATGCGCGTGCTGGAGGGCGAGCATCGCCCGGACAGCGGTCGCGTTCTGGTCGATGGTCAGCCGGTCCAGCTCAACTCGCCACGCGCAGCACACGGCTCGGGCATCCGGGTCATCCACCAGGAGCCGGAGATCATCCCGGAGCTGACGGTGGCGGAAAACATATTCATCGGCGACATCAAGGCGCGGGGCGGGATTTTTCTCGACCGCGCGGATCTGGAGCGGCGCAGCCTCGAGCTGCTCAACACCTTCGGCGTGGTCGACGTGCTGTCACCCGGGCAACGCTGCCATGGCCTGAGCCCGGCGCTCAGGCAGCTGATCGAGATCATGCGCGCGCTGCGCCCAGGGGCGCGGCTGCTCGCCTTCGACGAGCCGACCTCGTCGCTCACGGAGGATGAGGCGCAGCGGCTGTTCCGGGTCATCCGGCGGCTGAAGGCCGATGGCGTCGCGGTGATCTACATCTCGCACCGGTTGCGCGAGATCATCGAGCTTGCCGACCGTTGCGTGGTGATGCGCGACGGCAGCCGCGTCGCTGACGAGCCGATTGCAGCGCTCGACGAGCAGCGCATGGTGCGGCTGATGGTGGGCAGGCCGGTGAGCGACCTGTTCAACCGCAAGGAGCGCACGCTCGGACCGGTGCGGCTGGCGCTCGAGGATGTCACGACACGGCGTGTCCAGGGGATCAGCTTCGAGGTGAGGGCGGGCGAGATCGTCGGGCTGGGCGGGCTGGTCGGCGCCGGGCGCACGGAGGTCGCGCGCGCCATCGTCGGCCTCGACCCGCTGCTGTCGGGGCAAATGGCGGCCGGCGGCAAGCCCTACCGGCCGCGCGAGCCTTCGGATGCCGTGGCCACCGGTATCGGGCTGGTGCCGGAAGACCGGAAGCAGGAAGCGCTGCTTCTGATGCAGGCGGTGCGCGACAATGTCAGCCTCGTGGTGCCCGACAAGGTGTCGCGCTACGGCTTCTTCAGCCGCCGCCGCGAGCGCGCGCTGGTCGCCCATCACGTCGCCGAGCTCAGGGTCAAGACGCCGTCGATCGAACAGGCAGTGGGAAAACTTTCCGGCGGCAACCAGCAGAAGGTCGTGTTCGCCCGCTGGCAGGCGCGCGGGCCGGCGGTGCTCATCCTCGACGAGCCGACGCGCGGCATCGATGTCGGCGCCAAGGCGGAGATATACAGGCTGATCGAAAGCCTGGCCGACCGGGGTCTCGCCATCCTGCTCATCTCCTCCGAAATGCCGGAGCTGCTCGGCCTCGCCGACCGCGTGCTGGTCATGCAGGGCGGACGCATCAGCGGCGAGCTGCCTTGGCAGGTGGCGAGCGAGGAAGCGGTGCTGGCGCTGGCCATGCGCTCGGGGAAAGAGACAATCGAAAGGAGGGTATCGTGACCGATACCGCGACGACCGGCCGCGAGCGCGCGCCGGCAACCCTGCTTGGCCGCATCGGCGCGCAGAACATCAGCCTGCTGATCGCGCTGGTGGTGCTGCTGGCGATTTTTGGCGCGCTGAGGCCGGACGTCTTCTTCACCCCGCGCAACCTGATCAACATCGGCCTTGCGGTCACCCTCCTCGGCATCCTCGCCATGGCGCAGACCGTCGTCATCGTCTCCGGCGGGCTCGACATATCGGTCGGATCGATCGTCGGCCTGAGCACCATGGTGCTTGCCGTCGCCGCGCAGGAAACCGGTTCCATACCGATCAGCATTCTGGCCGGCCTACTTGCCGGCCTGCTGGCGGGCGCGATCAACGGGTTGATCATCGTCTACGGCCCGGTCAACGCGGTGATCGCCACGCTCGGAACGATGTCGGCCTTCCGCGGCCTCGCCTATCTGATGAACAACGGCAACTCGATCCCGATCACCGGCGACAGTCTGCGGGCGCTGGGCATCGGCACGCTCTTCGGCCTGCCCTTCGCCATCTGGCTGCTGATCGCGGCGATGGCGGCGTTCATCGTCTTCACCCGCGAGACGGTCGTCGGCCGCAACATCTACGCGCTCGGCGGCAATCCGACGGTGGCGCGGCTGGCCGGGATCCCGATCCGCCGCTACCAGATCTCCATCTATGCGATGAGCGGGTTCGCGGCGGCAGTGGCCGGCCTGGTGCTTGCCAGCCGCACCATGTCCGGCCAGCCTGCCTCCGGCAGCCAGGGGCTGGAGCTGGAAGCGATCACCGCCGCGATCCTCGGCGGCTGCGCGCTGCAGGGCGGCAAGGGCACGATCGTCGGCGCCATGCTGGGCGTGCTGATCATCGGCGTGCTCAACAACGGCATGATCCTGACCAGCGTGCCGACCTTCTATCAGCTGCTCGCCAAGGGCGCGCTGCTGATCCTGGCGGTCATCGTCCAGGAACGCCAGCGGGCGCGGACCGGAGAGTGAGCTGACCAGAGCAATTCACCGTTTCACGGAAACGGCGGCCTGCTCTAACTCTTTGTTTTGACGCAATTCCGGACGGAAGGCTACGGCGAAGTCGCCGAGCCCAACCGTTTCACACTTTTCCTGGAATTGCTCTAGACGCTCTCCAGATAGGTCTCGATCTCGAAGTCGCTGACATTGAGCGCGAAGGTGTTCAATTCCTGGCGCTTGCAGGCGACGAAGGACTGGCGCAGCGTGGCCGGGAAGATCTCGGCGACGAGCGGCCCGCTTTCGAAGCTGGCGATGGCCGAGGCCCAGTCCGGCGGCAGCTTCGCCAGCGTGAGTCCTTGTCCCTCGCCGCCGGTCGGCTCGCCGGGCGACAGTTCCTTTTCGATCCCGACGAGCGCCGCGCCAAGGATAGCGGCCAGCACCAGGTAGGGATTGGCGTCGGCGCCGGACACGCGGTGCTCGATGCGGCGCGCCGCGGCGGGGCCGCCGGGAATGCGGATCGCCACCATGCGGTTCTCGTAGCCCCACGCCACCGCGGTCGGCGCGTAGGAGCGCGGGCGCAGCCGGCGGTAGGAATTGAAATGCGGCGCGAACACCAGCGTGCTCTCGGCCATCGCCGCGAGCAGGCCGCCCACCGCGTGGCGCATGGTGTCGGAGCCCTGGTCGCTGCCGTCGTCGAAAATGTTGCGGCCGTCGCGATCGATGACGCTGAAATGGACGTGGAACCCGTTGCCGGCGCGCTCGCCATAAGGCTTGGCCATGAAGCAAGCGGCAAAGCCGTGCTTGCGGGCGATGCCCTTGACGGTGCGCTTGAAGAGCACGGCGTCGTCGGCGGCGCGCAAGGCATCCGGCACATGGTTGAGGTTGATCTCGAACTGGCCGACGCCGTTCTCGGCGATCGCGGTGTCGACGGGGATGCCCTGCATGCGGCAGGCCTCGTAGACGTCATGGATGAAGGCCTCGAAATCGTCGATCTCGTCGATCGAGAGCGCGGCATCGGAATCGAGGCGCCGGCCGGTGATCGGCGAGACAGGCCCTACGGGCCGCTGCGATGTCGGGTCGACGAGGTAGAATTCGAGCTCGGTCGCGGTGACCGGCGTCAGGCCGAGCGCGGCGTAGCGGTCGAGGATGCGGGCGAGCGCGCGGCGCGGGTCGCCGAGATAGGGCGCGCCGTTTTCATCGGCGAGCCACAGCGGCAGAAGCGCCGTCGGATGCGCCGTCCAGTTGACGGGCAGGATGCCGCGCCCGGTCCACTGGCAAAGGCCATCGGCGTCGCCGGTCGAGAAGACCTGCGCATTGCCTTCGATATCCTCGCCCCAGATGTCGAGCCCGATCAGCGAGTAGGGCATGCGCAGCTTGCCTTCGAGCGCCTTGCGCGCCTGCTCGACGGGAATGCGCTTCCCGCGCATGATGCCGTTGAGATCGCATACCGCGGCCCTCAGGCTCTGGATGTCCTCCCTGCTTTCCAGCCAGTTCAAAACGTCCGCAATTGCATCGCTCAATTTCCAACCCCTTGGTTCTTTCTGTAGCCATCGCGGCTACGATATCCATTTTTCAGCTTGTGAGTTCATGAAGGTCGCCATGGATGCTTCCAGGCAATTTTCCTTCATTTTTTCAATTTACTAGCTGGATATCGGGGGGCATTTCAGGTCCATATTGTGCGATCTGCGATCGCAACATAGCTGGATGACGCAGGAAAGCCAAGCCGGGATTTGGCGAGGCCTTCGATGCGCGCTCGAATGGCCCTGCGGTCTGCCTAGTGGCGCAGTTCCGGAAACTTCACCTGGCCGAGGATGTGTGTCGCCCCCTCGTCGATGTCGCGTACGATGGCCGCGCGGGCCCGTTCGCCGTCGCCGGCCTCGATCGCCGCGACGACTTCCTCGTGATAGTCGATGCCGAGAATGCCGGCGAGGCCGTCCTCGAAGCCGATCGCCAGGTTCCTGAGAAACGGGCCGACCTGCATCCACACCGTCTCGATCAGGAAGATCATCTGCTCGTTGCCGCAGTGGCGGTAGATCGAGAATTTGAAGTCGTGGTTCTTTCGCAGATAGTCGTCGATGTCACCGCTGCGGGCGGCTTGGGTGAGCTCGGTGCAATGGCGGCGGATGGCGCGCAGGTTGTTGCCGTTGATGCGGTTGGTGGCGAGCCCGGTGGCCGTACCTTCCAGGATCGTGCGCACGGCGGTCAGTTGCTGGAAGCGCTCGGCGGAGATCAGCGGCACCTCGACGCTGCCGTTCGGCATCGGGCTCAGCGCCCGCAGCGCCTGCAGCCGGGTGAAGGCGCTGCGCACCGGCATGTCGCTGGTGCCGAGCTCCTTGGCGAGCTTGCGCGAGGTCAGCTTCTGGCCGGGCTGCAGCTGGCCCGACATCAGTGCGCGCACGAGCTCCAGATAGACTTTCTCATGCAACGGAACGGTATCGACAGCGGTCAGCCCGAATTGCGATTTGTCGGCCATTGGCGATGCGTTGCTTCACTCGTCCTGAAAACTGCCCAGTCGCTCTGTCGGCGGGCCGGATGCGTTACGGGCTTTCGAACCACGATAGACGGTTAAAGCGCGCCGCCGCAAGTGCGGGCGGCGGCCATCCGTCCCGCTGCCGTCGATGCCCTCATCTGACGCCAATGCCGGCCAGCAGGCCGCCGTCGATCCTGTAGTCGGCGCCGGTGCAGAAGCTTGCCTTGGACGAGCACAGGAAGGCGATGAGTTCGGCCACTTCCTCCGGCTCGCCGATGCGGCCGAGCGGGTGCGCCTCGCCGAAGCGCTTGAAGGCGGCCTCGATGTCGGCGTTCGGGTCGTCGCCGCGCGCGGCCCTCTCGAGGATCGGCGTGCGGACCGACCCCGGGCTGACCGAATTCACGCGGATGCCCTGGCGGGCATAGTCGAGCGCCAGCGAGCGCGTCAGCGTGTGGATGGCGCCCTTGGTGGTGGCATAGGCGGCGACGTTCTGCTGGCAGGCAGTGCCTTGCACCGAGGCGACGTTGACGATGGCGCCGCCGCCGCGCTTGATCATCTCGGGGATGCCGTAGTGGGCGGTGAGGTAGATGGAACCGACATTGACGGACATCGCCCGGTTCCAGGTCTCGAAATCGGTGCCGGTGGCGGTGCCGTAGGGATGGACGGCTGCGGAGTTGACGATGACGTCCAGCCCGCCGAAGCGGCCGACACCGTCGGCGATCGCCTGGGCGACCTGGTCCGGCACGGACACATCGACAGTCGCCACCAGCGCGGCGGCGCCGTTGCGGTCGAATTCGGCCTGCATCGCCGCATTGGCGTGCTCGTCGATGCCGAGCGCGATGATCGCCGCCCCGCCCGCCGCCAGGCGCCTGGCGCTTGCCAGGCCGATCCCGGTCGTCCCCGTCACCAGGGCGACCTTGCCGTCGAAATCCTTCATTGCCAAACTCCGTGATTGTCCGCCGGGATTTTCTGGCGCGCGGCGCCGTTGCCGATCCTCATAATGCGCTGGATGACGGGCGACAAGAACGCGCGTCCCGTCGACTTTGGCTGCCCGATTTGACTCGCCGTCAAGGCCGACAATAAGGTCCGCCGGAATCAGGAAAGAGGCACTCATGGAACAATGCTGGCGCTGGTACGGGCCGGACGATCCGGTCACGCTCGACCATATCAAGCAGGCCGGAGCGACCGGCATCGTGACGGCCTTGCACAACATCTATGACGGCAGCGCCTGGCCGCTCGATGCCATCCTCGAGCGCAAGCGCATCGTCGAGGCGGCCGGGCTCACCTGGTCGGTGGTGGAAAGCATTCCCGTCCACAACTCGATCAAGATCGGTTCTGCGGAGCGGCAGCGCTATGCCGGCTGGTACAAGGACACGATTAGGGCGCTGGCCAAGGCCGGCATCTCCACCATCTGCTACAATTTCATGCCGGTGGTCGACTGGACCCGCACCGATCTCATGTACCGGCTGGCGACCACCGGCTACGCGTTGCGTTTCGATGCGATCGACTTCGCCGCCTATGACGTCTTCGTGCTTAAGCGCAAGAATGCCGAGGCGAGCTACAGCCCGGCGCGTCTCGAGGAAGCGGAAGCGCGGCTGAAATCGCTCAGCGACGAGCAGATCGAAAAGGTCGAGCGCAACCTGATCGCCGGCCTGCCGGCCACCGAGCGCAAGTACAATCGCGAGACGATGCGCGAGGCGCTCGCCGATTACGACGCGATCGGCCCGGCTGAACTGCGCGCCAACCTGGCCTGGTTCCTGAAGGAGATCATCCCGGTCGCCGAGGAGGTCGGGGCGCGCATGTGCATCCACCCGGACGATCCGCCCTTCTCGCTGTTCGGGCTGCCGCGGGTCGTCTCCACCGCCGCCGACGCGCGCTTCATCCTGGAGACGGTCGACAGCCCGGCCAACGGCCTGACCTTCTGCACCGGCTCCTACGGCGTGCGCGCCGACAACGATCTTGTCGCGATGATCGGGGAATTCGCGCCAAGGATCCATTTTGCGCATCTGCGCAACGTGACGCGCGAGGCGGACGGCTCCTTCTACGAGGCCGAGCATCTGGAGGGCTCGACCGACATGGCGGCGGTCATCCTGGCGCTGATGAAGGAGGGGGCGCGGCGGCGCAAGGAAGGCCGGTCCGACTGGCGCATCCCGATGCGTCCGGATCATGGCCACCTGCTTGCCGACGACATCGGCAAGACCAGGATCAACCCCGGCTATTCGCTGATCGGGCGGCTCAAGGGCCTTGCCGAATTGCGCGGCATCATGCGGGCGGTGGAGCGGTTCGAACTGGCCTGAGGCTGCTCCCCCGAACCCTTCAGCGAGGCGGGCCTTGAACCCTGCCGATCCGGCTGGCCCCTCCGTTCATCTGGAGGGAACGCTTTCCAGTTGCCGCCGCGCCTCGTGGGTCCTGGCGACGAAATTGCGCCAGCCGCCATAGGCGGAGATGTCCGTCGCAGCCAGCAGGCCGGCGGTTTCGGCCAGGAATCCTTTCGCCGATGTGCCGTCGTTGAGCTCGATGGTGCCGATGCCGAGCGGCGGCGGAATGGCGGCGACGAAACGGCCGAAGGCATCGGCGCAAAGCCGCCAGACCTCGACCTCGATCGCGGCGCCGCCGCTGCCGACCCGGATGAGCCCCGGTTTGGGTGTGGTCTGGCCGGCAAGCTCATAGAGCTTGTAAGAAGAGCTGGTCCGCGCCGCCCTGCAGAAGCGCGCGCCGGCCTCCTTCAGCTGGCCGTTGAGCGGCATTCCCGAAAGATGCGCGCCAACCACCACCAACTCGATCGTGCCGTCCTCGGCCGATGCGCCGACAGGCTGTGCGCTCGACTGCCGCCAACCGGTCGCGCCGAGGGCGAGGCCGCTCGCCGAGTGGAGGTCGCGCGCGACGGATGCCGCAAGGCCGTCTCGTCCGGCAGTCGCCAGCAGGGTCACGCTCATCGGCAGACCGTCGTCGCGCGTGCCGGTGGGCACGGCGATGCCGCACATGTCGAGCAGATTGACGAAATTGGTGTAGGTGCCGAGCCGGCTGTTGGTGGCGATCGGATCGGCAAGCACGGCATCGACGGTGTAGTGGGTCGGCGCGGTCGGCACGCAGAACAGGTCTACGGAGGCGATCACCGGGGCGAGCCGGGCCTTGTAGGCCTGCAAGGCATAGAAGCCGCGGAAGGCGTCGGCCGCCGACAGGTTTCGGGCGCCGCCGATGATCTTGCGCGTCACCGGATGGAGCGCTGCTTCATTCACCTCGAAGAAATCGCGGATCGCTGCATAGCGCTCCGTCACCCAGGCGCCTTCGTAGAGCAGATCGGCGGTGGCGTAGAAGTCGCCGAACGGGATCTCGACAAGCCGGCAACCGAGCCGCGACAGCATGGCAAGCGAGGCCTCGAAGCCGGCCTGCATCGCCGTATCGCCGAAGAATTTCAGGTCGGCTTTTACCGGGATGCCGACGTTCAGCACCGGGGCGTGCGCCACGAGCGGGTGGACGGCGACGTCACGCGAATACGGATCGGTTGCGTCGCGCGCGGCGGCGATGGAGAATACCGCGTAGGCGTCGTCGACGGTCAGCGCGAAGACCGACACGCAGTCGAGCGTCCGGCAGGCCGGCACGACGCCGGCCGTCGACAGTGCGCCGACGGTCGGCTTCAGTCCGACGATGCTGTTGAGGCCGGCCGGAATGCGGCCCGAGCCGGCGGTATCGGTGCCGAGTGCGAAGGAGACGATGCCGCGCGCCGTCGCCACCGCCGAGCCGGAGGAGGAGCCGCCCGGCACCAGCTTCAGATCGATCGCATTCCTCGGGATCGGCCATGGCGTGCGCACGCCGACGAGGCCGGTGGCGAACTGGTCGAGATTGGTCTTGCCCACGACCAGGGCGCCCGCAGCCTTGAGCCTCGCCACCACGGTTGCGTCGCTTGCGGGCGTGTAGGCAAATTCGGCGCAGGCGGCCGTGGTCGGCATGCCGGCGACATCGATATTGTCCTTGACGGCGAAGGGGATGCCCCAGAGCGGCATGGCCACGGGGTCGAACGGGCAGAGCGCTTCGGCCTCAGCCAGCATCTCGGCTCTCGTCGCAAGGTGGATGAAGATGCCGGGGTCGGCGGCCGCCGCGATGCGGGCCAGCACCGTATCGATCACCTCGGCGATGCCGATGCCGGCTTGGTAGGCCGCGTGCAGGCTGCCGATATCGAAATGGATGTCGCTCATCTCGTCTCCCCCAGAATGATCACCGGCAGGTCCCACTGGATCAGGACGACGCAACCGTCCTTCGTCCACACCGAATGCTCGGTGCCGACCGGATTGAGGATCACGCTGCCCGCCGGATAGTCGCCGTTCTCGTCGCTCTGGGTGCCTTCCAGCACGACGATGGTTTCCAGCCCGACATGACGGTGGCGTGGCACGCCGGCGCCCGGCTGGTATTTGAGGACCGCGACCGACGGCTCGACCGGCCCGCCCTTGAGCAGCCAGTGCACGCCGATGCCGTCGCGGAAAGGCTCGAACGCCAGATCGCGCCAGCCGCCGTCAAGCAGGCCGGCAAAACTGAGATTAGGCATTCGCAATCCCCTCGAGCACCTGATCGGTCGTCGCCGTCCAGCCGATGATCGCGCCTTGCGCCCTGATCATGGCGAGCGCGGCCGCCTTGAACTCGGGAAAATAGCTTTCCGTCGCATCCTCCGCGACCAGGCATTCATAGCCGCGGTCGTTGGCCTCGCGCATCGTCGTCTGCACGCAAACCTCGGTGGTGACGCCGGCAAAGACCAGTTGGCGGGCGCCTAGCCGCTTCAGGTCGTCGCCGAGGCCGGTCGCGTAGAAGGCGCCCTTGCCGGGCTTCTCGATGACGATCTCGCCGGGCAATGGCGCGAGTTCGTCGAGGATCGCCGTGCCGGGCTCGCCGGCGATCAGCACGCGTCCCATCGGTCCGACATCGCCGATGCGGATCGTCGGCTTGCCGCGGTCGCGCTTGGCGGGCGGCAGGTCCGACAAGTCGGGCCTGTGGCACTCCATGGTGTGAATCACCGGCAGGCCGGCGGCGCGAAAGCCCTCGATCAGCTTCTTCACGGTCGGCACGATCGCCACCACCCGGCCGACGTCATTGCCGAGGCTGGCGCCGAAGCCGCCCGACTCGGCGAAGTCGCGCTGCATGTCGATGACGATGAGCGCCGTCGTCTCGGGCCTGAAGGCAAAGGCGAAAGGCTGCGCCGCGATTTCCGCCATCAGTGATGCCCCGCCATGTGCTCGCCGATCGTCTGCACGCTCGCCTGCGCGATCGGCGTCTCGTAGACGAGCGCGCCGTCGGACATGACGAGGATGCGGTCGGAAAGCTCCAGCAACTCGTCGAGGTCCTCCGACATCAGCAGCACCGCGGCGCCCGCGTTGCGTGCCTTCATGATGCGGGCGCGGATCTCGGCGACGGCGGAGAAGTCGAGCCCGAAGCAGGGGTTGGAGACGATCAGCAGATCGACCTCGCCCGTCAGTTCGCGGGCGAGCACCGCGCGCTGCACGTTGCCGCCCGACAGCGAGGCGATCGGCGAGGAGAGCGATGCGGTCTTGACCTTGAACTGCTCGACCAGGCGGGCGCTGAAGGATTTGATGGCGCCAGCGCTGATCCAGCTCACCGGCCTGCCGCTGCCGTCGACGTCGAAGGTGCGGAAGGCGATGTTCTCGGCGACCGTCATCCTTGGCGCGCAGGCATTCTTCAGCGGTTCCTCCGGGATCAGGCGCACATTGAGCGCGCGCGCCTCGGCGCGCGTCGCCGCATAGGCCGTTCCTCGAACCATGACTTCGCCCTGGTCGCGGGCACGCTGGCCCGCCAGCACCTCCAGGAACTCCTTCTGGCCGTTGCCGGAGATGCCGGCGATGCCGACGATCTCGCCGGAGCGCACGCCGAGGTCGGCGATGTCGATCGATTTGAGACCGGTGCGGTCCAGTGCTTTCAGCGCTTTCACCTTGAGCACAATCTCGGCGTCCGCCCTGGGCTCGAGACGGCTGTCGAGTGCAGCGATCGGCTGGTCGCCGATCATCATCGCCGCCATCTCCCTGTGGGAAAGGTCTGACACTTTGCCGGTCCCGGTGAGCCTGCCCTTGCGCAGCACTGTGATGTCGTCGGCGAATGCAGTGACCTCGTGGAATTTGTGGGAGATCATCAGCACGGTGAGATCGCCGGCCTTCGTCATGCCGCGCACCAGGCCAAGCACTTCCTGCGCCTCGCCCGGGGTGAGCACGGATGTCGGCTCGTCCAGCACCAGGAAATTGCGGCCGAGGTAAAGCTGCTTGATGATCTCCAGCTTCTGTTTCTCGCCGGCGGCAAGCTCGGCCACCTTGACGTCGAGCGGCAGTTTGAACGGCATGCGCTCCATGAAGGCGGCGAGCGCGCCGCGCTCCTTGCGCCAGTCAATGACGCCGGGCACCTTTTCTCGCGAGATGACCAGGTTCTCGGCGCCGGTCAGCGAAGGCACCAGCGTGAAATGCTGGTAGACCATGCCGAGGCCCAGCGCCGAAGCATCCCTGGGGCTGGCGATCGCGACCTCCCGGCCGTCGACCAGCATGTCGCCCGACGTCGGGCGGTAGAAACCCATCATGCATTTGACCAGCGTCGACTTGCCGGCGCCGTTCTCGCCGAGCAGAGCATGGAAGGAACCTGCCGGCACCTTGATCGAGACGTCGTCGAGTGCAGTGAAGGCGCCGAAACGCATGGTCATGCCGATGGTCTCGACGCCGATCGCCTTTCTGTGAGTTCCGCTCATCGCCGGTTCCTCACGGCAGCTGGGCGACGAGCGCGGCGGAATTCGACACCGCGCCGAACACACCGCCCTGCATCTTGATCATCTTGATCGCCGCCAGATGGTTGCCGTGGTCGGTGGCTCCGCAGCAATCCTCCAGCATCACGCATTCGAAGCCGCGATCGTTGGCCTCGCGCATGGTGGTGTGAACGCAGACGTCGGTGGTGATGCCGGTAAGCACGATGTTGGCGATGCCGCGCTGGTTGAGGATCAGCTCGAGATCGGTTGCGCAGAACGAGCCCTTGCCCGGCTTGTCGATGATCGGCTCGCCCTCGGCCGGATAGAGGTCGGGGATGATGTCCCAGCCCGGCTCGCCGCGCACCAGGATGCGTCCGCAAGGACCGGGGTCGCCGATGCCGGCATTGATGCGGCGCGAGCGCCAGCGCTTGTTGGCGGGCAGGTCGGCGAGGTCGGGACGATGGCCCTCGCGCGTGTGGATGATGGTGTAGCCCTTGGCCCGCATCGCCGAGAGCACCGCCTTGATCGGCTCGATCGGCGCCCTGACCAGCGACAGGTCATAGCCCATGTGGTCGACATAGCCGCCCGGCCCGCAGAAATCGGTCTGCATGTCGATGATGATCAACGCCGTGTTGTCCGGCCTCAGGTCGCCATTGTAGGGCCAGGGATAGGGATCGGCGTCGATGTAGCGCTGGGTGATCTCGGCTCTGGCGTTCATGGCAAAAACTCCGGTCTCGCGAGCGGTTCCTGGGATGCGGTCACTTGGTGATCGACAGTTCGCCGGGCGCGCCGGCGAGTGTGCGGCTCGGTGACGAGGTGGCGATCATGATGACAAGGGTGAGGATGTAGGGCGCGGCGTAGAACAGGTAGTAGCCTTGCGTGACGCCCACCGACTGCAGCGCCGGCCCGAGGGCGCCGGCGCCGCCGAACAGCAGCGCGGCGGCAAAGCAGCCGAGCGGGTTCCAGCGCGCGAAGATGACCAGCGCCACCGCCATCAGCCCCTGGCCCGACGAGATGCGCTCGGTCCAGCTGCCGGGATAGTAGAGCGACAGATAGGCGCCGCCGATGCCGGCCAGCGCGCCGCCGGCGCCGGTGGCCAGCAGGCGCACCGTGTTCGGGTTGAGGCCCATGGCGCGCGCGGCATCGGCGCTGTCGCCGACGACACGCACGATCAGGCCGACACGGGTGTTGCGGAAGGCCCACCAGAGGAAGACGGCAAGCGCCGCGCCGATCAGGAACAGCACGTTGACGTTGAGCGCCGCCTGCACCTGCGGAATGCTCGACCAGGCGCCGAACGGGATCGCCGGCAGGTCGGGCGCCGAGGGCTGGATGAAAGGCTTGCCGAAGAAGAAGGCTAGCCCGGAGCCGAACAGCATCAGGGCGATGCCGATGGCGATGTCGTTGACCTTCGGGAACTTGCAGATCCAGCCGTGGAAGAGGCCGAAGCAGAGGCCGGCGAAGGCAGCGGCCAAAAGGCCGAGCCAGGGCGAACCGGTCACTACCGCCACTGCGTAGGCGCTCATGGCGCCGAACACCAGCGTGCCTTCGAGGCCGAGATTGATGCGGCCGGAACGCTCGGTGATGGCTTCGCCCAGTGAGACGAAGATGAAGGGCGTGGACACGCGGATGGCGCCGCCCAGCATGGCGAGCGGCACGCCCCACAGCCCGATGTCGGTCGTCTCCATCAGGTGCTCCTCTGCCACAGGTCGGGGTTGAAGAGCTTGAAGCGGCCGTAGAAGGTCTCGCTGAACAGGATGACGATGAAGAGCATGCCCTGCAGCACCAGCACGGTCGCGTCGGGCAGGTCCATGCGGCGCTGGATCAGGCCGCCGGAGGCGTCGATGCCGCCAAGCAGGATGGCGACCGGGATGATGGCGAGCGGATTGTGGCGGGCAAGGAAGGCGACGAGGATGCCGGTGTAGCCGTAGCCGGCGGCAAGCGAGCCATTCGCGCTGCCTTGCACGGCTGCGACCTCCAGCATGCCGGCAAGGCCGGCGAAGCCGCCGGCAAGCGCGGTGAAGCCGACGATCAGCGGCCCGACCGCAAGCCCCTGCACCTGCGCTGCCCTGACATTGCCGCCGGCGATGCGGGCGGCAAAGCCCCAGCGGGTCTTCTCGATCAGCAGCCAGGATAGCACGCAGGCGAGGATGCCGACGCCGAGCCCCCAATGCACCTCCATGCCCGGAATGTTGCCGATGCGGTAGATGTCGGCGAGCGGCTGGGTCGACGGCTTGTTGAGCGAGGCCGGATCGCGCAGCGGTCCTTCCACCAGGTGGTTCATCAGGGCGATGGCAATATAGGCCATCAGCAGGCTGGAGATGGTCTCGTTGACGGCGCGGTAATGGCGAAGCGCACCGACGGCACCAATCCAGATGCCGCCGGCGACCACACCCCCCACGCCCATGAGGAGGATGACGAGAAAAGACGGCGCGCCGTTCAGCGCCACGCCGATGGCGGCGGCCGCGACGCCGCCGAGCACGATCGCGCCCTCGCCGCCGATGACGACCAGCCCGAGGCGCGCCGGCAGCGCCACGCAGAGCGCCGCGAGCAAGAGCGGCGCGCCGCGCGACAGCGAGTTCTGGATCGAGAACCAGGAGCCGAAGCCGCCTCGCCACATCGTCTCGTAGAGCTGGAGCGGCGACTTGCCGACCAGCGCGACGAACACGCTGAACAGCACCATGCCGACGACCAGCGCCGCCAGCGGGATGACGAAGGCCTCCGCCCGCCTGGCAATCCATTCGAGCGCCGCCCGATATCCCCTGGCGCCGAGAAGGGCCGGCACGCCGGCGCTGCTCACGGTGTCCGTCATCGTCCCGTCTCCACTCGTCGTTGTTCCATGCGTGTCGCCCAAAACCGCTGCGCACTTTTGGGCGACACGCCGCCGGCTCAGGCGGTCGAGCCGACGACGCCCTCGACGAGATAGTTTATGCTTTCGAGCTCGATGGCGGTCTCGACGAAAGCCTGGCCTTCGGTGGCGACGACGACGCCCTTGTTGCTCTTCAGCGGACCCTTGATGACGGAGAAGCCGCCCTTCATCATTTCGGCCAGCGTGCCGTCGAACTGCTTGCGGGCCGCTTCGCTGACGGCTGGGCCGAGCGGGCTCATCTTGACGAAGCCGTCGGCCAGGCCGCCGCGGGTGAAATTGGGCAGCGGGGTGCCGGCGATGAGGTCGTCGACGAACATCTTGTAGACCTTGGCCCAGTTCCACTCCACTCCGGTCAGGTATTTCTCCGGCGCAAGCGGGCTCTGGTTGGCGTGATAGCCGCAGACGAAGGCGCCGCGGCCGGCGGCCGTCTCGACCACCACCTTGGGACTGTCGACATGGCAGGTGATGACGTCGGCGCCCTGGTCGACCAGCGCGTTGGTGGCCTCGGCCTCCTTGACCGCCAGCGACCATTCGCCGGTGAAGATCACCTGGCAGGTGATCGTCGGATCGACCGAGCGGGCGCCGAGCAGGAAGGAATTGATGTTGAGGAGGACCTGCGGGATCGGCTTGGCGGCGACGAAGCCGAGCTTCTTCGACTTGGAGGTGTGACCGGCGACGACGCCGTTGAGGTACTGGCCCATGCCGATATAGCCGAAATAGGAACCGGCGTTCATCGGGTGCTTGTCCTTGTTCCACATGCCGCCGCAATGGCGGAACTGCACGTCGGGGAACTTCGCGCACATGGCGAGCATATGCGGATCGAAATAGCCGAAGGAGGTCGGGAAGATCAGCGAGGCGCCGTCGAGGTTGATCATCGATTCCATGGTCTTCTGGACGTCGACCGTCTCGGGAACGTTCTCCTCCTCGACAACGGAAATGCCCTCGATGCTCTTCAGCGTGGCGGCGCCTTCGGCATGCGCCTGGTTGTAGCCGTAGTCGTCCTTGGGGCCGACATAGATGAAACCGACAGTCGCCGAGGCGGCGAACGCCCTGCGGATTGGAAAGGCCGCCGAGGCCAGACCGAGCGCCGCTCCGGCGGCAGAGGTCCTGAGCAGATCGCGGCGGCTAAGCATGAATCTCTCGGTCATATCGAATGCTCCCCTTTTTGGACCCCATCTCCGGGTCGGTTGATGTCTTCTGGAAAAGTGCATGCAATCACCGTGCCAGTTTCAAAGCTTGGTTTTTTGCAATAAAATCAATGCACGGCTTTAGACGCACTGCATAAAGGCGCGGCAAGTGCATGCACTTTTTGCCCGATAAATGATCAGTTTGACATCAAGTTCAAAATCTAGGCATACAAGGTGAAGCCTTGAGTCGAAATTCACCCGCCGGCCGTCCAACCTGCGGGTTGCCTGCATAGACTGGACGGAGGAGACGTGCCGGGAAAGCGCAGCTTGGTCAGGTCGGGCACGACCGTGGATCAGATGGTGAGGGCGATCGCCGACCGCATCGTCACCGGCTATCTGCGCCCCGGCGAGAGGCTCGACGAGGTCTCGCTCGCCGCCCGATTCGAGGTCTCCCGCACGCCCGTCCGCGAGGCGCTCGGCCATCTGAGCGCCATGGGGCTTGTCGAGAGGCGGCCCAACCGCGGCGCCATCGTCGCTGTGGTGACGCAGGAACATCTCGCCTCGATGTTCGAGAGCATGGCCGAACTGGAGGCGATCTGCGCGCGCTTCTCGGCCGAGCGCATGACTGGCGGCGAGCGCCGGGCGCTCGAGATGGAGCACCAGGCGTCGGCGCGCCTGGTGCAGCTCGGCGCGGAAGAGGATTACGAATACTTCAACACCGAGTTCCACAGCCGGCTTTATCGCGGCGCCCACAACGCGCATATCCAGGATCTGACGGTGACGACCCGCAGCCGGCTGGCGCCGTTCCGCCGCGCGCAGTTCATGCTGCCCGGCCGGTTGGCCAAATCCTGGCAGGAACACGATCTGATCGTCACCGCGATCATGCGCGGCGACGGGGCGGCGGCGGGCAAGGCGGCCAGGGATCATGTCTCGATCGTCAGCGAGGCGAGCGCGGTGTTCGCGGCCGTAGAGCCGGTGACCTCCGTGCTCAGCCGATCTGCGCGTCAATGATCTCGACGAAGCGCGCGAAGAGGCCGGCCTGCGATTTGATCTTGAGCTTGCGGTAGATGTTGCGGCGGTGGACCTTGACGGTTCCCGGCACGATCCTCAGCGCCCGCGCGATCGATTCCGTCGAGTGGCCCTGAAGCACGAGGTCGACCACCTGCTTTTCGCGTGAAGTGAGCGACAGGCTCTTCCAGATATGCGCGCGGTCGAACTCGCTGGGAACAGCCGCCGCCTCGCCGCGTGGCGAGGCCGCCGGCTCGTCGGCCGGCAGGCCAGGCCAGCGCAGCCTGACGAGGCTGATCACCGCCGGGGCCATGTCGCGCAGCAGCCTGGCGTCGGCGGTGCCGAACGGACCCGAGGCCCGGAGCCGCATCAGCGAGAGCACCAGCGCGTCCTTGCCCTGCAGCGGGACGAAGAAGCCGACCTCCTCGGCGAGCTTGGTCTGGCTGTAGTAGGAGCGGTAGTATTCGCTGGCATAGAAGCGGTCCGGCGCGAGCTCTCGCATGCGCCAGAAGCCTTCCTTGCGCTCGACCGCCGCGTGATGGAACGGGTCGAGCAGATAGGGGCCCTCCTGATAGAGCGCGACGAAGACGTGGCTCTCGGCCGGGGAGAACGTCTCGAACAGCAGCGGCGGGCGGGCAGCCCCGCGATAGCCGAAGACGACACAGTGATCGAAGCCGACATGGCCGCGCAGCCAGCCGACCATGGCGCGGCCGAAATGATCGCCGCCGGCCTCGCGCGTCGCGGCGATGACGGCGCCGAGCCCATTGTAGTCATCGCTGCGGGAAACGGCCATTCATACCCCTCTAAACGATAAAATAGATCAAATATACCACCTGCGAGGTATATACTAGCCGGCATTGGCTCTGGTAGCGTTTCGAAATCAACTCGCCCTGGAGCCCGCCTTTGACTGCAGTGCCCGATATCGAGTTTCGCGCGGTCACCAAGCGCTATGGCGCGGTTACGGCGGTCAGCGGCATCGACCTTGCCGTCCCGCCATCGGCCTTTGTCGCCTTGCTCGGGCCGTCCGGATGCGGCAAGACGACGTGCCTGCGCATGATCGGCGGCTTCGAGCAGCCGAGCGAAGGCCAGGTGCTGATCCGCGGCCGCGACATGGCCGGCACGCCGCCCTACCGGCGCCCGGTCAACATGGTGTTCCAGCAATACGCGCTGTTCCCGCATCTCGATGTCGAGGACAACATCGCCTACGGACTGCGCCAGGCGAGGCCCAGGCTGTCATCGCGCGAGATCAGCCAGAGGGCGGGCGAGGCGCTCGCCATGGTGCGGCTCGCGGGCTATGGCCGCCGCAAGATCCACGAGCTTTCCGGCGGCCAGCAGCAGCGCGTGGCGCTGGCGCGTGCGCTGGTCAACAAGCCGGCGGTGCTCTTGCTCGACGAGCCTCTGGCCGCGCTCGACAAGAAGCTGCGCACCGACATGCAGATCGAGCTGCAGAACCTGCAGCGCGAGATCGGCATCACTTTCGTTCTGGTCACGCACGACCAGGAGGAAGCGCTGTCGATGAGCGACCTCGTCTGCGTCATGAATGGCGGGCGCATCGTCCAGCTCGGACAGCCGAACGAGATCTACGACGAGCCTGCCGACCTCTTCGTCGCCGATTTCGTCGGCAAGACCAATCTGTTGAGCGGCACGGTGGCGGGCCTGTCGGGCGACCTCGTCGATGTCGCGCTGGCCGACGGCTCGGTGATTTCCGCGCGCAAGCGGGCGCCGCTCAGCCGAGGCGAGGCGGTGTCGTTGTCGCTGCGGCCCGAGACGCTCAGTCTCGGCGCGGCCGGAAGCGGCAGCCTGAAGGGCATCGTGCGTAACCGCATCTTCCTGGGCTCGACCGCCGAATATGCGATCGAGGTCGAGGGCATCGGATCACTGCTCGCCAAGGCCGATCACCAGATCGGCCGCGACAACCTCTTCAAGCCGGGCGAACCCGTCGCCATCGGCTTTGCCGCCGGGGCGCCGCTGGCGTTTCCGCAACCCAAGAACAACGGGACCAACCAGAGGGAAAACCACCATGTCGAAATCCTATCGTGACGGACTGCCGATAAGCCCCGAGAAATTCGTCGACCAGCTGATGCGCCTGAAGCGCGGCTCGATCGGCCGGCGCGAATTCCTTGGCCTCACCGGCCTCGGCGTCGCCACCGCGGTGATGGCGCGCGAGCTCGGCATCATGCCGACGCCGGCCTACGCCGCCGAAAACCTCGGCGACCGCATGTCGATCGCCACCTGGCCGAACTATCACGACCCGGCGACATTCGAGAGCTTCAAAGCCGAGACCGGCGTTGCCGTCGAGGTCAACGTCTTCGGCTCGAACGAGGAGATGCTGGCCAAGCTGCAGGCCGGAGGCTCGGGCTGGAGCCTGTTCGTGCCGACCAACTACACGATCTCGACCTACAAGAAGCTCGACATCATCGAAGCGCTCGACATGGCCAAGCTCGGGAATTTCGACGGTTCGCAGGAGGATCCGCGCTTTACCTCGGAAGGCACGATCGACGGGACGATCTACGCCGTGCCGAAGAACTGGGGCACGACCGGTATCGCGATCAACACCAAGAAGCTGACCAAGCCGATGACGAGCTGGAAGGAGTTCTGGGACACCGCCATGGCGGAAGGCGACGGCCGCACCATGGTGCATGACTATCAGCTCACCACGATCGGCAATGCGCTGAAATATTACGGCTACTCGTTCAACTCGCTGAAGCAGGACGAGCTCGCCAAGGCCGAGGAACTGCTGCTCAAGGTCAAGCCGCATCTGTTCGCGGTGTCGAGCGACTATCAGCCGTCGATGCGCGCCGGCGATGCTTGGATGACGATGTGCTGGACCAATGACGGGGCGCAGCTCCATCGCGACATCCCGGAAATCGCCTATGTGCTCGGCAAGGAAGGCGGCGAGATCTGGACCGACTTCTACGCCATCCCGAAGGACGCGCCGAACAAGCCGGCCGGCTACGCGCTGCTCAACTACCTGATGAACCCGAAGGTCGCGGTGAAGGAGCACTTGGCCAATGGCGCGCCCTCGATCGATGCGCGCGTCAACGCGCTGCTGCCGAAGGAGGTGATGGACAATCCGATCCTCTACCCAGCGGCGGACCTGTTGAAGCCGCTGGAGTTCGGCGCCGCCGCGACGCTCACCGATCCGGGGCGCGCCGAGCTGATGGCGCGCTTCAAGTCGGCTTGAGCGGAGCCGGCCACAAACCCGATCCAGGCAACGCGACCGGCGGGCAATGGCCCGCCGGCACCGAAGCGGCTTTTTCGATGCGCGGCACCCTCCTTCGCAAAAACCTCATGACGGCGCTGCTGCTCGCGCCGGCGACGCTGTGGCTGGTGGTATTCCTGGTCCTGCCGTTCGTCGCCATCGCTATCTTCAGCGTCGGCGAGCGGGCGCCCGAGGGAGGCTACCAGGCAGCTTTCACGCTTGCGCAATACGCCAACCTGCCGGCGCGGGCGACCGCGTTCTGGAACACGATGGTACTGGCGCCGGTCGGCGCCTTCGCCTGCCTGCTCGTCGCCTATCCGGTGGCCTACTACCTGGCGCTGCGCGCGCCGGAGCGCTGGCGGCTGATCCTGCTTGCGCTCGTCGTCATCCCGTTCTGGACCAGCCTTTTGATGCGCACCTATGCCTGGATGTATGTGCTGGGCGGACGCGGCATTCCGGCCCTGCTCGCCTATGTCGGCATCGAGGACGTCAGGCTGATCAACACGCCGGGCGCGGTGCTGCTCGGCATCGTCTACGGCTATCTGCCGCTGATGATCCTGCCGATCTATGTCAGCCTGGAGCGGCTCGACCGCAGGCTGCTGGAAGCCTCTGCCGATCTCGGCGCGACGCCGCTGTCGACCTTCCTCGGTGTCACGCTCCGGCTTTCGCTGCCGGGCGTGATGACCGGCTTCTCGCTGGTGATGATCCTCCTGCTCGGCGAATATCTGATCCCGACCCTGCTCGGCGGCGGCAAGGTGTTCTTCATCGGCAACGCGCTGGTCGACCTGTTCCTGCAGTCGCGCAACTGGCCGTTCGGTTCGGCCATCGCCATCACGCTGGTGCTGGTTTCGGTCGTGGTGCTGATCGCCGCCAACCGCATCTCGGCCCGTCTGTCGGGCGCGCGCCGGGTGGACCTGATCTGATGCGCGCCTTCGTCGTTGCCGTTTTTGCCTTCCTCTACCTGCCGATCGCGCTGGTGGTGCTGTTCTCCTTCAACGCCGGCCACCATGCCAGCGAGTTCACCGGCTTCTCGACGCAATGGTACGGCAAGGCGCTGTCCAACCCGTTCCTGGTCGAGGCGCTGAAGAACAGCCTGTTCATCGCCACCACCAGCGCGCTTTTGGCGGCGGTCGCGGGCACCGCCGCCGCGCTCGGCCTGCAGCGCGTCGGGGCGCGGACGCGGGCTGTCTTCGACGGGCTATTGGGCGCCGCAATCGTCGTTCCCGGCGTCGTCATCGGCATCTCGACGCTGGTGGCGCTCGTGCAGCTGTTCGGCGTCGTCAATCCGTTCCTCGCCGAGTTGTGGCCGGGCGACCAGCCGCCGCGCCTGGCGCTCGGTTACGGCTCGATCATCGCCGCGCATGGCCTGTTCTCGATGGCGCTGGTGGCGATGATCGTCGGCACGCGCCTTGGCAGTCTCGACCGCAACCTGGTCGAGGCGTCGAGCGATCTCTACGCCACGCCGCTGACGACGTTCCGCTCGATCGTGCTGCCGCAGATCATGCCTGCGGTGATCGCCGGCTTCCTGCTCGCCTTCACCTTCTCGTTCGACGACTTCATCATCGCCTTCTTCGTCGCCGGCGCGCAGACGACGCTGCCGATCTATGTCTTCGCCTCGATACGCCGCGGCGTGACGCCGGAAATCAACGCCGTCGCGACCATCGTGCTCGTCGCATCGGTCCTGCTCGTGGTGCTTGCCCAGTGGCAGCTGCGCCGAAGAAAACAGTGAAAGACCGATCATGATCCTGAAAGACCGCATTGCCGTCGTGACCGGAGCCGGGTCCGGCATCGGGCGCGCCGGCGCCACGATCATGGGCAGGGAAGGGGCGACAGTGGTGATCGCCGACCGCGATCGGGCCGCCGGCGAGGCCGTCGCCTCCGACATCCGCCAAGCCGGCGGCCGCGCCGAAGCGGTCGCGACCGATGTCGGCGACGATGCCGCGGTCGAGGCACTGATCTCCGGCACGCTCGGCAGGCATGGCCGGATCGACATCCTGCACAGCCATGCCGGCATCCAGGTCGGCGGCTCGCTCATCGAAGTCGGCGTCGACGGCATGGATGCCTCGTGGCGCATCAACGTGCGGGCGCAATTCCTCGCGGCCAAGACGGTCATGCCGACGATGATCGCGCAGGGCGGCGGCGTCATCCTCAACACCGCCTCGAATTCGGGGGTCTTCTACGACCGCGAGATGATCGCCTATGCGACGTCTAAGCATGCGGTGGTGGCGATGACCAGGCAGATGTCGCTCGACTATGCCAGGCACAATGTCCGCATCAACGCGCTTTGCCCTGGCTGGGTCGACACGCCGTTCAACGAGCCGTTCATCGCCCAGATGGGCGGGCGCGAAGCGATCGAAAACTATGTCCGGACCAAGATCCCGATGGGGCGCTGGGCAAGCGCCGACGAGATCGCCGAAGCGATCCTGTTCCTCGTCTCCGACCGCTCGTCCTTCATGACCGGGCAGGCGCTGGTGGTCGACGGCGGCGAAAGCATCGGCTGAGCCAGGGGGTCCCCCGGCTCGCCTTACACGTGCTTGCGGCCGCCGGTGTCGCGAAACCAGCTGTCCGGGTAAGGGTACCACCAGCCCTGGATCTCGGGTTTGTGGTCGATGATCACCATCTTCGAGCGGCGGAAGGCGTCGAGCCCCTGGCGGCCGAGCTCGCGGCCGAGGCCGGAAGCCTTCCAGCCGCCGAAAGGCAGCGCGTCGTTGTCGATCAGCGGGTTGTTGACCCAGACCATGCCGGCCTCGAGCCGTTCGGCCGCCTCGTGCGCTTCGGCGAGATCGGTGGTGAACACCGAGGCGCCGAGACCGAAGGGGCTGTCATTGGCAAGCCTGATCGCCTCGTCGAAATCCTTCACGCGGCAGATCGCGGCGACCGGCCCGAAACATTCCTCGCGCACGATCGCCATGTCCGGGGTGACGCCGCTCAGGATCGTCGGCTCGTAGAACCAGCCGGTGTTGTGCGCCGGCGGGATGCGCCCGCCCGTCACCGCCCTGGCGCCGTTGCGAACCGCGTCGTCGACCAGGCGCATGACCTTGGCGCGTGCGGCTTCGCTGACCAGCGGGCCGATCTCGGTCCTGTCCAGGCCGTTACCGATCCTCAGCGCCCGGGTCTTTGCGGCGAACAGATCGACGAAGCGGTCGTGCACGGCATCGACGACGAAGAAGCGCTCGGCCGAGGTGCAGACCTGGCCGGTGAGGTGGAAGGCTGCGGTGACGGAGCCGGCCGCCGCGACGTCGAGCGGGGCGTGTTCCGAGATGATCAGCGGATCGCTGCCGCCGGCCTCGATGACGCAAGGCTTCATGCGCTCGGCGCACGCCACCGCGACGGCCTTGCCGGCGGCAACCGAGCCGGTGAAGGCGACCGCATGGGTGCGGTCGGAGGCGATCAGCGCCTGCGCGGTGGCGGCTCCGCCGGGCAGGCAGGAGACGAGGCCTTCTGGCAGCGAACGGAACACCGTCATGTAGTCGAGCGTCGACAGCGTCGTCGCCTCGGCCGGCTTGATCACGCAGGCATTGCCGGCGGCGAGCGAGGCCGCAACCGTCCAGCACATCAGCAGGATCGGGAAGTTGTAGGGCATGATGTGGACCGAGACGCCGTAGGGCTCGTAGCGCGCATACTGGAACGAACCCGCCTGCGTCGTGCCGGCGACCTTGCCGGCCTCGTCTCGCGCCATCTCGGCATAATAGCGGAAGATCGGCGCGCAATTGGCGATCTCGCCGATCGCTTCCGGATAGGGCTTGCCCATCTCGCGCACCATCAGCTCGGCGCAGCGGGTGAAGTCCGCCGCCTCGATGGCATTGGCCACCGCGTGCAAATGTTTTGCGCGGCTCTTGGCGTCGAGTCTTTTCCACGCCGCCTGCGCCGTTGTCGCGGCGGTCAGTGCGGCATCGATCTCGCCGTCGCTGGCCGAAGCGATGGCGCCGACCGTCTCCAGCGTTGCCGGATCGATCACCGGTTTTTGCGCACCGGTGGTCGGCCGGTAGTCCGGATTGACGAAGTATACCGGACGGTCGGGCGAGAATTCCATGAAACAATCCTCCGGGTCCGCTCAGCGGATCATGTAGACCTTCTTGATCGTCTCGTGGACGGTGCAGACGCCTTTCCAGTCCTGCGGGAAGAACGCCGCCGTGTCAGGCTCGATCTCGATCACCTCGCCGGACTCATGCACATAGGTGCAGCGCCCCTCGAGGAAATGGCAGAACTCGTCGCGGGTGACGTGGCAGTGCCATTTGCCCGGCGTGCAGACCCATAGGCCGCATTCCGAGCGGCCTTCCGGCCCCTTGTAGAGCAGCTTGCCGGAGGTGTGGGACTGGCCCTCGATCATCGTCGGGATGACGCCCCAGTCGACGAGGTCGACAATAGTGAGCGGCGATTGCATGGTCGGCGTGGTCATCGATCTTATCCTGGATTTCGTTGGCTGCTTACCGGCACATGAAGGCCTTGGTCAGCGTTTCGGTGATTTCGGAAGTGCCGGTCCAGCCGGCTGGGAAGAAGACCAGTGTCCCGGCCGCGACCGGGATCGCCTCGCCATTCTCGTGGATGTAGCTGCCGCGCCCGGACAGGAAATGACAGAACTCGTCGACGGCGAAGGTGATGTGGCGCGTGCCGGGCGTGCAGGACCACAGCCCGCATTCGCTCGATCCGTCCGCATGCTGGAACAGGACCTTGCCCGACGCACGCGGTGAGCCGGCGATTGAGTTGGCGCCGGCGCCCCAGTCGTCCAGTTCCACGGTCGAGGCCTTCGGCCAGTGCGGTGTCGGCATGTCAAGTTCCTCGCTCAGGCCAGCATGTAGACGTTGCGCATGGTCTCATGCACGGTGCATTCGCCGCTCCAGCAGGCCGGGAACAGCACCACCGTCCCGGCTGTCACCTCTAGCACCTCGCTGTCGTCGGATTTGTAGGTGGCGCGACCTGAAACGAAGTGGCAGAGCTCGTCGCGCGGGATCTTGAGCCGCCAGCGTCCCGGCGTGCAGACCCAGATGCCGGATTCCGGCTGGTTGTTCGGACCCTTGTGCACCAGCCTGCCGGTCGAGTGCGAAGCGCCTTCGAGCGCGTCAGGCTGCGCGCCCCAGTCGACGAGATCGGCGCGGGTCGAGGCCTGGTGGAGGTGCGGGGCGGAGGAGGTCACAGCAACTGCTCCAGCAGCCCGGCAGCCTTCTCGGGGCCGTTCTGCGACTGCATCTGCGCCGATGCCTTGGCGAGCGTGGCCTTGATCGCCGGATCGGTGAGGCAGGCCTCGATCTTCGCGATCAGCTCGGCATCGCTCCAGTCGTAGCGCGGGATGCCGAAGCCGCAGCCGATCTCGCCGACGCGGGTGGCATTGTCGTGACCGTCCCAGACATAGGGCATGATGATCGCCGGCTTGCCGAAATAGAGGCACTCGGTGAAGGAGTTGTTGCCGCCATGGTGGATCACCGCGTCGACCTGCGGGATCACCGAAGGTTGCGGGAACCAGCCGTCGACGATGACGTTGCCGGGCACATCGGTGTATTGGTCCTTGTAGCCGCCGACATTGACCAGCGCCCGGTAGCGCGTCTTGCCGAGCGCAGCGATGATGCGCTTCAGGAGGTCGACGTCGCCGGCCCCCAGGCTGCCGAACGAGACGTAGAGCAGTGGTCCGTCATTGTTCCTGGCGAAGGTCGGTATTGCGTAGGGCTTTTCTTGCCGCACGCAGCCCTCGAGATACTGGAATTTCGCCGGGTCGAGCGGGTGCCGGCGTTTGAACTTCGCCGCTTGCGGATAGAGCAGCAGGTTGAGATAGGGCGAGGCCTCAAAGAACTGGCCGATCGGGTAGGGCGCCTCGCCATTGGCGGCGAGGAAGGCGTTGAAGTCGTCATGGATCGGCTTGATCACCGCGTTGAAATGGTCGCGGTAGCGCTTGTGGCCGGCATGGTCGTTCTCGGCGCAGCCGGAAAGATGCGGCGGGATGTCTTCGTCCTCGATCTCGTTTTCCGAGCAGGAGATGACCCGCACCCAGGGCTTGCCGTATTGTTTGATCGCCGGAAACAGGATGACGTTGTCGACCGATATGACGTCGGGCTTGATCTTGTCGAGCACGCCGGGCAGATCCTTCTGCGCCCATTTGGCGCTGTCGACGATCGCCGTCCAGCAATCCTTCACGTAGTTGTCGACCTGGTCGTAGGGCGACTTGCGGAAGTTCGGGATGTGGCCGTTGATGAAGTCCTCCCAGAATTTGGCCATCTGCTCCGGCGGCATCGGCTCGGAGAGGTTCACCGGATGCGCCTCGAAGCCGTAGCCCTTGTAGACGTCGACGAAGCCCGGATCGGACAGGAACACCGCCCTGTGGCCGCGCGCCTCGACCGCCTGGGCGATGCCGACGGAATTGAGCGCCGGTCCAAAGGCCGCTTCCGGGAAAAACGCGATGGTCTTCTGCCCCATGGTTTCAATCTCCATCAATCTGCGAAAATTCTGACATCGGCGGCGTCCCAGCCGAGCTCGATCCGGTCGCCGGCGGCAACCGGCCGGCGGTCGGCGGCATCGGCGGTGACGCGCACCAGGAACGGCTTTTGCGAAAGAGCGGTGCGGACATGCACCTGCAGGTCGAGGCCCTGATAGGCGAGCGCCTCGACCGTGCCGGCAACGCGGTTGGCGGTGTCGGGCGACGGAAACAGCCGGATGCGTTCGGGCCGCACAGCGGCGACAGCCGAGGCGCCCGACGAAAGTGTCGCCGGAACCTTACCGGTGATCTTCGTGCCATTCGTCGCCTGGACGCCGTTGGCGTCAGCACGGCCGGGGACAAAATTCATCACGCCGATGAAGTCGGCGACGAAGCGGTCGGAAGGATGCTCGTAGATCGCGTGCGGCGTGTCGCATTGCAGCAGCCTGCCATCCTTCAGCACCGCCATGCGGTCGGCCATGACCAGCGATTCCTCCTGGTCGTGGGTGACGATGACAAAGGTGATGCCGACCTCGTGCTGCAGGCGCTTCAGTTCGAGCTGCATGGCGCCGCGCAGTTTCTTGTCGAGCGCGCCGAGCGGCTCGTCGAGCAACAGCAGGCGCGGCCGCTTGACCAGAGCGCGGGCGAGCGCGACGCGCTGCTTCTGGCCGCCAGACAATTGCTCCGGCTTGCGGTCGGCGAAAGGCACGAGCTCGGTCGTCGCCAGGATGGCGTCGACGCGGCTGCGGATCTCGGCCGCCGGCAGGCGCTCCATTTCGAGGCCGTAGGAGACGTTGGCCCTGACGCTCATATGCGGAAACAGCGCATAGGACTGGAACATCAGGTTGACCGGCCGCTTGTTGGGCGGCGTGCGGGCGATGTCGCGGCCGTCGAGCAGAATCTGGCCGTCGCTCGGCGTCTCGAAGCCGGCCAGCATGCGCAGCAGCGTTGTCTTGCCGCAGCCGGAGGGACCGAGCAGGGCGAAGAACTCATTCTCGCGGATGTCGAGCGAAATGCCGTCGACGGCCCTCACGCGGCCGAAATTCTTCGACACGCGATCGATCCGGAGCAGCGTGCGCGGTTCGCTCATTGGCCGATGACCCCACGATTGAGCCGCTGCGAAAGGGTGAGCGCGGTGATCGAGACCGCCATGACGATGGTCGCCAGTGCGTTGATCTCCGGCGTGATGCCGAAGCGGATCATCGAATAGATCTGCATTGGCAGCGTGGTCGAGGCGCGCCCGGCCCCGGCGGTGAAGAAGGCGATGATGAACTCGTCGACCGAGAGCGTGAAGGCGAGCAGCGCGCCGGCGACCACCGCCGGCAGGATCACCGGCAAGGTCACCCGCCGGAAGGTGGTGAGCGCGGAGGCTCCGAGATCGGCGGAGGCCTCGACGATCGACCAGTCGAAGCTCTTCAGCCGCGCGCGTACCACCGAGCAGACGAAGGCGAGGTTGAAGACGACATGGGCGAGAATGATGGTGTGCAGGCCCATGGTGACATCAAGCATGGAGAAGAACGACAGCAGCGCGATGGCGAGCACGATGTCGGGGATGATCATCGGCGCGAAGATCAGTGCCTCGAGACCCTTGCCGTACTGCCGGCGCATCTCGATGCCGATCGCCAGCAGCGTGCCGAGCAGCGTGGCGATGGCGGTCGAAACCAGCGCCACGATCAGGGTGTTCAGCGCTGCCTGCAGGATCGCCGTATTGCCGGCGAGCGAGGCGTACCATTTCAGCGAAAACCCGGACCATGCCGTCGGCAGTCCGCCCGCATTGAAGGAGAGCGCCACCAGGACGGCGATCGGGATGTAGAGGAAGGCGAAGACGAGGACGAGGATCGTCCGCAGGCCGAGAAGGCGGGCAGGCGATGACGTCATGGCTGCCCTCCGACGGTCAGGAGGCGAGTGGCCGGACAGCCTCCTTCCCCCCGTTTACGAGGAGAAGATGCCGGCAGGCCGATGAGGGGCAGCGCTGAGCGTCGCAAAGGCTGGCGCCGCCCCTCATCCGCCCCTTCGGGGCACCTTCTCCCCGTGAACGGGGAGACAGAAGCAAGGCAGCGCTCAGCCATCGGCGCCTCCCTCGGCTTCCCTGGTTCGGCCGGCGGCGCGGTCGGCAAGCAAAGCCTGCGCCATCAGCACCGCGAGCATGATGGCGATCAGCGCCATTGCGAGAGCGGCGCCGAACGGCCAGTCATTTGCGGTCAGGAACTGGTCGTAGACCAGGTTGCCGATCATCTGGAAGCGGCCGCCGCCGAGCAGAGCGGGGGTGACGAAATTGCCGATCGACAGCACGAAGACGAAGACCGCGCCGGCGGCGATGCCCGGCACCGTCAGGGGCAGGATGACGCGGCGAAAGGTGGTCAGCGCCGAAGCGCCGAGGTCGCGCGAGGCCTCCGCCAGCTCCGGGTTGAGGCGCGACAGCGGCGCGTAGCAGGCGAGGATGACGAAGGGCAGGTAGTTGTAGACCAGGCCGGCGATGACGGCGCCCTCGGTGTAGAGCATCGACGGCGGCTCGCCGGTGTAGCCGATCCAGCGCAGCAACTGGGTGACGAGGCCTTCGCGGTTGAGCAGCACGATCCAGGCATAGGTGCGGATCAGATAGTTCGACCAGAACGGCAGCACGGCGAAGAACAGGAAGACCGGCTGCAGCCGGCGGGGCGCTGCTGATATCGCATAGGCAGCGGCGTAGCCGATGATGACCGCGATCAGCGTTGCGGTGCCGGCGATGCGCGCCGAATTGAGGAAGATGCCGGCATAGAGCGGGTCGAGGACCTGGCTGAAATTCTCCAGCGTGAAAGTGTATTCGATGCCGCCATAGATGCCGCGCCGGAAGAAGGCGAGCGCCAGCACCAGCGCGCATGGCACCACCATGAGCGCGGTCAGCCAGGCCAAAGCCGGCGCCATCAGCAGGTTGGAGCGAAGTCTGGTCTGGGACAATTTTCGATACCGCTCAGCGGCCGACGGCGACAGCCCGCCATCGGCCATTGTCTCTGGGCTGCAAGCGCCTACTGCGCGGCCTTGATCTCGCTGACGATCTTGGAATAGTCGCGCTGGGCGTCACCGACGTCGCGCAACTGCTCGAACTTGACGAGGTCGGCCACCGGCATCGCCATGTTGGGGAATTTGGCCAGGAAGTCGGCCGGCAGGCTCTCCATCGCCGGCTTGTTCGGCACCTTGTAGTCGATGTTCTGGGCCGCCCATGCGTGGTTCTTGGCGTCGAGCATGAAGTTGATGAACTTGAAGGCGGCGTCCTTGTGCTCGGAAGCCTTCATCACCACCATCGTGTCGACCCAGAGGTCCGAGCCTTCCTTCGGGATGACGTATTTGATCTCGGGTTTCTCGGCGATGCCGTAGTTGCACCAGCCGTCCCAGGCCTGCACCAGCAGCGCCTCGCCGGACACCAGCTTCGAATAGAAGGTGGTGTCGTCATAGGCGAGCAGGGTCTTCTTGGCCGAGATCAGCAGGTCCTTGACCTCGGCCATCTTGGCCGGATCGGTCTCGTTGACGGAGAAACCCTTGTCGAGCTGGCCGGCGGCGAGCAGCCAGCGGTCGGTCGCCAGCATGGTGGTCTTGCCCTTGAGGTCGTCGGAAGGCGCCAGCAGGTCGCTCCAGCTGGTCGGCGCGGCCTTGACCAGGTCCGAACGATAGCAGAGGCCGGTCGTGCCCCAGGTGTAGGGCACCGAGAAGGCGTTGCCGACATCGTGCGGCAGCTTGGTCGCTTCTGGATAGAGATTGGCGAGGTTGGGGACCTGGGCATGGTCGATCGGCTCGGTCAGGCCGAGCTTGTTCAGCACCTCGGCGAAGGGCGAGGAGACGAAGACCACGTCATAGCCCTTGCCGCCGGAGGCAACGAGCTTGCCCATGATCTCCTCATTGGTGGCGTGGACCACGACCTCGCCGGCAACACCGGTCGCGCTCTTGAAGGCGGCCATGGCGTCGGGCGCCATGTAGCCGTCCCAGTTGGAGATGACGAGGTCGGCGGCGGCCGCCGGCGCCGAAAGCGCCAGAGCGAAGCCGAGCGCGATTGAAGACGTTCTGAACGAACGATGCCGCAGGGCGGTGGTCATGACAGTCTCCCATTCCGGTTGGTCAAATTCGTTGGCGGACCGGCATTCGCGGTTCCCGCCGCGGCTCGATCCTGTTCCCCGGTCTTTTGTTGCCGATTGCAGTGACAGTACTATTGCAGAAAAAAGTACGTCAATCCATAATTTGGCAGGCGGCTCCGGAGTCTGGCCGATTGCCTCGGCGGGGACGATCGGCCAAACCGGGGTCGCACCGATCCACGAGAACAAGTCATGCAAGCGGCAGCCAGGCGACCTCGCACCAACCATCTCGATCTCGCGCAGCGCATCCTGGACGTTGCCAGGCAGCGCGGCTTCGCGCCCGGCGCCCACCTTCCCGAGCAACAGATCGCCTCGCTCTGCAGCGTTTCGCGGACTCCGGTGCGGGCGGCGCTGCGCCTGCTCACCGAACAGGGCGTGGTGCGCTGGGAAGCAGCCACAGGCTACCGCCTCGCCATCGACCTCGCGGCGCAAAGGGCTGTCGCCACCGAATTGCCGAATGCGGAGGAAGACGAACTGGCCGAGGCGATCCTGCGCGACCGCTCGGCGCGGCGGCTGGACCAGACGGTAACCGTCAGCGGGCTGATGCGGCGCTACGATGCGGAACGCAAGACGGTACTAAAAGCGCTTCAGAGACTGACTGAAGAGAATCTCGTCGACCGCGCGCCGGGCCAGTCCTGGCTGTTTCGCCGGGCGCCCGACGATCCCGAGGCGCAGGGCGAGAGCTACGACTTCCGGCTGCTGCTGGAACCCGCCGCCATATTGACGCCGGGCTTCAGCCTCGACGGCGCGCGGGCGGCGGCGCTTCGGCAGGGCATGGAGGCGCTGATGGCGCAGCCCGATGCGGCCTTCGACACCAGGGAATTCCAACGGCTGGACATCGAGTTCCACGGCATGATCGCCGACGGCTCGGCCAACCGGTTCATCACCGACGCGCTGTCCGATCATCTCCGGTTACGCCGGCTGCCCGGCATCTATGCGGGCGTCAACGTGTTCCGGCTCAAGCAGTCGCTGCGCGAGCACCTCACCATACTCGACCATCTGGAAAGCTGGCAGTATGAGGTTGCCGCCGATCTGTTGCGTGTGCATCTCAGGCTGTCGCGCAGCCAGCGGCCACGGGCGGCGAGCCGCGGCGCGCCGGCGCTGTTCGGCATGATCAGCCGGCCGGATTGACCGAGGACCATCGTGACGCGCAAAGCCAGCCCGACCATAGCGCTGTTTCCCGAAGCGAGCTTCGGCGCGGCGCTCAATTGCGTCGGCATCGCGCAGGCCTTGCGAGCCAGGGGCGCCCGGCCGGTCTTCATCTGCCATGCCGGCTTCTCCGGCGTCTTTGCCGATTACGGCTTTCAGGAATACCAGCTGCCGACCAACGACCCGCTGAGCGACAGCGAGCGGCAGAGCTACTGGCAGGCTTTCGTGCGCCGACACCTGCCGCATTTCCGGCTGAGCCCGGTCGACCAGCTCGAAACCTATGTCGCGCCGACATGGCAGGCGATCGTCGACACGGCGGCCCAGGCCGAGGCGCCGCTCAGGCAATTGCTGGCGCGGCTGAAGCCCGACGCCGTCGTGCTCGACAATGTCATCATGTTTCCGGCGATCGCCGGCGCAAGCTGCCCGTGGGTGCGCGTCGTCTCCTGCGCCGAGACGGAATTGCCCGACGCCGAGGTGCCGCCCTATCTTTCCGGCCTTGCGGCCGACGACCCCGGGCGCGCCGCCTTCGAGGCGCGCTATCTCGCGGCGGTCGCCCCGGCGCATGAACGGTTCAACCGGCTGCGCGCCGATTCAGGCCTCGCGCCGCTGCCGAGGGGCCTGTTCCTGGAGGCATCGCCCGATCTCAACCTGCTGCTGACGCCGGCCATCGTGCGCCGCGAACGCGCCGAGCCGCTCGACCCCGCGCGCTTCACCTATCTCGAGGGCTGCGTCCGCTCCGAGGGGCCGTTCGAGGTGCCGGTCTTTCCGCGCAACGGCGGGCCGCTGGTCTATCTCAGCTTCGGCAGCCTGGGCGCCATGGATGTCGGGCTGATCCAGCGCATGCTTGCCGTCTTCGACCGGCTGCCGGCACGCTTCATCGTCAATGTCGGCGGCCTGCGCGATGCCTATCGCGCGGTGCCCGACAATGTCTATCTCGGCGCCTGGTTCCCACAGCCCTCGGTGGTGGCGAAATCGGACCTCTTCATCCATCACGGCGGCAACAATAGTTTCTGCGAGGCGCTTCGCTTCGGCGTGCCGTCGCTGATCATGCCCTATTGCTGGGACGGACACGACAATGCGCGGCGCGCCGAGGAGACCGGCGTCGGCAACCATATCGGCCGCGATGGCTGGACCGAAGGAGTACTGGAGCGAGCGATCCTCGGCCTGCTGGCCGACGATGCGATGCGCGCCCGCCTGAAGGACAGTGCAGCGCAGATGGCGCTGAAGCCCGGAACGGATGTGGCCGCCGAAGCGATCCTCTCTTTGATACGGACATGACCAAATGCCTGAAAACCACCTGACGACCCTGCCGCCGACGAGCGGCGCCAACGATCCGAAAAGCTGGCTGGCCGCGCACGCGATCAGCGAAGTCGAATGCCTGGTGCCCGACATGAACGGCGTGCTGCGCGGCAAGGCGCTGCCGGCGGCGAAATTCCTGAAGGCGCTGGAAGACCGCGCGCTCTATCTGCCGAGCAGCGCCTTCCTGGTCAGCATTGACGGCCGCTATTCCGGCTCGATCGACGAAGGCTTCGCCTATTCGGACCCGGACATGCGCATGGTGCCGGATGTCTCGACACTTTGCCTGGCGCCCGGCGGCGGGCCTGGCAAGGCCTATGTCTTTGCCGATGCCTTCCACATGGACGACCGCCCGTGGATGGCCTCGCCGCGTCACGTCCTGCGGGCGGTGCTCGATCTCTATCGCCAGCGCGGCTGGCGGGCGGTGGTGGCGCCGGAGCTCGAATTCTATCTCACCGCGCCAAATCCCGATCCGGACCAGCCGCTGACCGCCCCGGCCGGGCGCAACGGCCGCGCCGAAAGCGTGCAGCATCCCTACGACATGGCGGCGCTGGAGGAGTTCGAGCCGGTGATCCAGCGCATCTACGCGCATGCGGCGGCCGCGGAGCTGCCGCTCGATACGCTGATCCATGAGTCGGGCACGGCGCAACTGGAAATCAACTTCCTGCATGGCGATGCGCTGGCGCTGGCCGACAAGGTGCTGTTGTTCAAGCGCCTGACCAGGCAGGCGGCTCAGGCGAGCGGCATGCACGCCACCTTCATGGCCAAGCCGATCGCGGCGCAGGCCGGCTCCTCGATGCATCTGCACATGTCCATTGTCGACGAGGCTGGCAACACGCTGTTTGCCGGCGGCGACGATGCCGACACCGCGATGTTCGGCCACTTCATCGGCGGCTTGCAGAGATATGTTCCGGAAATCATGCCGCTGTTTGCGCCGAACGTGAATTCGTACCGGCGCATTCGTCCGAACCACAGCGCGCCGGCCAATATCGAATGGTCGCACGACAACCGCTCCTGCGGCCTGCGCGTGCCGGCGGGCGGCCGCGCCGCGCGGCGGGTGGAGAACCGGCTGCCGGGGGCCGATGCCAATCCCTATCTGGCGATCGCCGGCTCGCTGCTCGCGGGCTATCTCGGCGTGGAGGAGAAGATCGCGCGCTCGGCGGAAGCGTCGGGCAATGCCTACAAGATCAAGAGCACGCTGCCGAAGACCATGGAGGAGGCGCTCGACCGTTTCACCGCCTGCGCGCCGGTGCGGGCGCTGCTCGGCGAGGATTTCTTCCAGACCTATCTGCGCGTCAAGAGCGTCGAGCTCGACCTGTTCCAGAGCGTGGTGACGTCCTGGGAACGCGACCACCTTTTGCTCAAGGTGTGACCATGGTTTCCAGTTCGACAGGTTTCAATTCCGGTCTCGATATCGGCAAATCCTACTATGTCGCCACCGCCAATCCGGCGCCGGATCATCCGGCGCTCATCGGCGATATCGAGGCCGACCTTGTGGTGGTCGGCGGCGGCTGCACCGGGCTGTCGGCGGCGCTCCACGCCGCGCAGCGCGGGCTGAAGGTGGTGCTGCTCGAAGGCGGCAAGATCGGCTGGGGCGCATCGGGCCGCAATGGCGGCCAGATGATCCCCGGCCTGCGCAAGGGCGCCAAGGGCCTGGTCAAGGCCTTCGGACCGGAACGGGCGAAGGCGCTGTTCGACCTCGCCTTCGAGGCGCGCGGGCTGGTGCTCGACATCATCGAGCGGCACGCCATCGACTGCGACCTCAGGCTCAGCGGCCATCTGGTCGGCGCGGTGAACAGTTCCGACCTCAAGGACCTGGAAGATGAGGCCGAGTGCCTGGCCCGCGTGATGAATTTCCGCGACGTCGAGATCCTGTCGGCGGCGGAAGCGCGCGGCAAAGTCGACACGCCCTATCACGGCGCCATGTACGAGCCGCTCGGCGGCCATATGCATCCGCTGAACTACACGCTTGGGCTTGCGCGCGCGGCCGTCGCGGCCGGTGTCACCATCCACGAGAATTCGGTCGCCGCGCGGCTGGAGCGGGAGCCTTCGATCAGGGTCTCGACGGCGACAGGATCGGTGCGGGCGAAGCATGTCGTACTGGCGGGCGACGCGCTGCTGCAAGGACTGGAGCCGCGCGTCAACAGCCGCATCATGCCGGTCGGCAACTACATCGTCGCCACCGAGCCGCTGGAGGGCAAGCGCAATGTGATCCCGGCCAACGTCGCGGTGTCCGACACGCGCTTCGTGGTCAACTACTACCGGATGTCGGCGGATGGGCGGCTGCTGTTCGGCGGCGGCGAGCGCTACACGCCGTCGCCGCCGGCCGACATTGCCGGCTTCGTGCGGCCGCATATGGAACAGACCTTCCCGCAACTGAAGGGCTGCCGCATCGACCATGCCTGGGGCGGGCTGGTGTCCGTGACGACGTCGCGCCTGCCGCATGTCGGGCACTATGGCGAGGTCTATTTCGCGCATGGCTATTCCGGCAAGGGCGTCATCCTGTCGACGCTGTCGGGCAAGCTGCTGGCCGAGGCGATCACGGGAGACGCCTCGCGGCTCGACCTGTTCTCGACGCTTAGCCCGCTGCCGTTCCCCGGCGGCACGGCGCTGCGCGGTCCGCTCTATGTGCTCGGCATGCTTTGGTATGCGATGCGCGACCGCATCAAGCACTGAGCGCGCGGGACGACGGCAAGCTGGCTAACCGGCATCCCTGTTGGTCAGCGCGATGTGGCAGCAGCCGGAGCCGTGGCCTGGCGTCCAAGTGACGTTGGCGAAGCGCACGCCGGTCGCCTCGAACAGGCCGCGGTCGAAGGCGCCGGCGATGCGGCAGAGCGTGGCGAGCTTCTCCTCGCCGACGCCGGCCTCGACCCAGGCGTCCTTCAGCGGACAGCGCTTCACCTTGAAGGCGATGTGGGTCGCGTTGCGCTCGACATCGGTCGGGTACATGCGGCCGCCATCCGGGCTGACGGCCAGAAACGCCTCGCCGATCGCCGGCGCATCGTTGGGGCCGAAATCGGCGAAAGCCGCGGCTGCGACTTCCTTGCCGCGCTGCTCGATGGTGCGGATCATGACAGCCTCGGCTCTCTCGGCGCCGAGTTCGGCCGTCAGTTCGTCGAGGAAGAGACGGTAGAGATCGGCCCGGTTGCGGAAAGCGGAATCGAGCTCGCGGGACAGTTTTTCGGCTCTGACGTCGGGGTCGGTCATGGTGCGGTGGTCCTGTTCAATCTCGGTGCCGCCGCCACCAGCGCCCTGCCGATCGCCGATTGCGGATTGCCGATGACGGCACGGGCATCGCCGCTTTCGGCGACCCGGCCGGCATCGAGGATGACGAGGCGGTGGGCGACGGCGCGGACGACGCCGAGATCGTGCGAAATGAAAAGGTAGGCGATCCGTTCCGTGGCCTGAAGGTCGAGCAACAAGTCCAGGATCCGGCCGCGCACCGATACGTCGAGCGCCGACACGGCCTCATCGAGCACGATCAGCGACGGTTTGGTGGCGATGGCGCGGGCAATGGCGACGCGCTGGCGCTGGCCGCCGGAGATCTCGTGGATGGCGCGCGGCGCGAGATCGGCGCCAAGGCCAACGCGCTCCAGCAGGGCGGCGATGCGGCGCGGGCGCTCTGTGCGCGAGGCAATGCCGTGAATGCGCAAGGGGTCGTCCAAGACACGCGCCACGGTGGCGCGCGGATTGAAGGCGGCGAGCGGATCCTGGAACACCATCTGCAGGCGCGCGCGCCTCGCACGCAGGGCAGATCCGCCCAGCGAGCGGAAGTCTGCGCCCTCGAACTGGATGGTGCCGGCGTCCGGCTCGGTCAGCCTGAGTACCAGCCGCGCGATGGTCGACTTGCCGCTGCCGGACGGGCCGGCAAGCGCCAGCGTCTCGCCGGGCTCGATCGCAAACGCAACGCCATCGACGGCGGCGACGGTTCCGCCGCCGCGACGATAGCGCTTGGTGAGACCGGAGACGGCGAGCAGGCTCATGCCGGCGCTCCGGCCTGCCGCAGCGGTCCGGCGTCGAGGCCGAGATGAGCGTCGAGCAGCGCGCGCGTGTAGGCGTGGCGCGGGGCGTTGACGATCTGCGCCGTCGTGCCGAGCTCGAGCAGTTCGCCATAGCGGAACACGGCGATGCGCTCGGCAAGCTCGGCGGCGAGCGCGATGTCATGACTGATGAACAGCAGCGTCATGCCGTCCTCGGCGACCAGCCGCCGGATGAGCGACACGATCTCGGCCTGCACGATGGTGTCGAGCGCGCTGGTCGCCTCGTCGGCGATTAGCAGTTTTGGTCCGGCAGCGATGGCGGCGGCGATGGCGACGCGCTGCTTCTGGCCACCCGAGAGTTGATGCGGATAGGCGCGCATGGAGGCGTCGGGATCGGGCAGACGGACGCGTTCGAGCAGGGTTTTGGCATGGGCGTAGGCTTGCGGCCAGGAGAGGCCGAGATGGGTCAGGGCGACTTCAGCGATCTGCTTGCCGACGGGCATGACCGGGTCGAGGCTGGAGGAGGGGTCCTGGAAGACGAAGCCGATGTCGCGGCCGAGGCGGGGTACTGCGCTGCCAAGATGAAGAGGTCGGCGCTCTACGGCGCCCCCCTCTGTCCTGCCGGACATCTCCCCCACAAGGGGGGAGATTGCCTTCTCATTACCGCTTTCGCCGATCATCGACGTTGAAAAAGAAGTGCCGGCGACGGAACTGCTGATCTCCCCCCTTGTGGGGGAGATGTCCGGCAGGACAGAGGGGGGCGCGAAGGAATGAGGCATTTGCAAATTCGGCATCGCCCATTCGATCGCACCTCCAATCCTGGCACCCCTCGCCAACAACCCCGCAATCGCCAGCGCCAGGGTGCTCTTGCCCGAGCCGCTCTCGCCGATGATCGCCAGGCGCTCACCGGCCTCGATCTCAAGGCTCACGCCCCTCAGCGCCGGCACCTCGCGGCCATCGCCGCGATAGCTCACCGTCAAATCGCGGATCGAAAGCAGCGCCGTCACGACAGGCTTCTCCGCACCGCCGTCGTCTCGACGACGCCTTCGCCGGCGAGGTAGACGCCGAGCACGGTCAGCACCAGGGCGATGCCGGGAATGATCGACAGGAAGGGCGTGGTGCGCAAGACGGCGCGGCCTTCGGCGATCATGGCGCCCCAGGTGACGCGGTTGGGGTCGCCCAGGCCGAGAAAGGACAGGGCGGCTTCCGTCAGGATCGCCGCCGCGACGATCACCGAGGACAGCGCCAGCACCGGCGGCAGCGCGTTGGGCAGCACTTCGCGAAAGGCGATCTCGAGCGGATGCATGCCGATGACGCGGGCGCCGGCGACATAGTCGCGCTCGCGGATCGACAGCACCTCGGCGCGTGCGACGCGCGCCGGTCCGGTCCAGGCACCGAGCGCGATGGCGGCAACGACCACGCCAAGCGAAGGGCCGACGATGCTGACGAAGGCCAGCGCCAGCAGGAAGCCGGGCACGGTCTGGAAGGCATCGGTGATGCGCATCAGCACCTCGTCGATCAGGCCGCCGGCAAAACCGGCCAGCGTGCCGACCACCGCGCCGATCAGGAGTGCTGCGCCCGCCGCCGACAGCCCGACGGCCAGCGAGGTGCGGGCACCGTGGAACAGTTCGGCCAGCACGTCGCGGCCGAGCCGGTCGGTACCGAGCGGCAGCGACCAGTCTTGGAATGGCGGCAGCAATGCCGGGCCTGCGATGGCCTGCGGGTCGCCGGGAAAGAGCAGCGGCGCGGTAAGCGCCATGGCGAATAGCAAGGCGAGGATCGCAGTTCCGGCGATCGCTTCCGGGCTGCGAAGGAAACGATGCAGCCGGCTCATGCGCCGGCCTCACTGGCGCCGACGCGCGGATCGAGCAGGGCGTAGGCAAGGTCGACCAGGAGGTTGATCACGATGACGAGCACGGCGCTGGTGAGAATGATGCCGAGCAGCAGCGGCGTGTCGCGTCCGGCGACGGCTTCCTGCGCCAAACGGCCGAGGCCGGGTACGGCAAAGACGCTTTCTATGACGACGCTGCCGCCCAGCGTCTGCGCCGACTGCAGGCCGAGCATGGTGATGAGCGGCAGCAACGCGTTGCGGGCGACATGGGCAAGCACGATGCGTCGGCGCGACAGCCCCCTGGCGCGGGCGGCGAGGACAAAGTCCTGCCGCCAGGCCTCGGCCATGCCGGCACGCATCATGCGCAGGTAAAGCGCGAGGTAGATGAAGCCGAGCGCCGAAACCGGCAGCACGAGATGGGTGGCGATGTCGGCGGCCCGCGAAAGGCCGGTCTTGGCGGAGGCGATGGTCTCGATGCCGCCGATCGGCAGCCAGCGCAGGTCGACGGCGAAGACGACGATCAGCACCAGGCCGAGCCAGAAGCCAGGCACGGCATAGAGTGCCAGCGAGCCGATCGACAGGAAGCGGTCGCGAAAGCTTCCGGGCTTTGCACCGGCATAGATGCCGAGCGCCGAGCCGAGGCCGAAGGAGAGCGCGGTGGCGCTGCCCATCAGGATCAGCGTGGTGGGCAGGCGTTCGAGGATGATGTCGCGGATAGGTCGCGAGAAGGTGACGGACTGGCCGAGATCGAGATGGCAGAGCGCCCAAAGATAGTTGGCGAGCCGCGTCAGTTCCGACTGGTCGAGGCCCCAGCGGTGGCGCAGCACCTCGATCAGGCCGGCGTCGCCGCCGGTCGAGACGATGTAGGCGTCGACCGCGTCGCCAGGGGCAGCTTCGAGCAGGAGGAATGTGCCGATGATGACGATCGAAAGCACAAAGACGCTGCCGACGAGACGGCGGCGGATGAGGGCGAGGGCGCGGGTCATGGCGAAGCCGCTCCAAGGCCAAGCCATGAACGCCGAGTTCTACGGCGCCCCCCTCTGTCCTGCCGGACATCTCCCCCACTTGGGGGGAGATCAGCTGGCACCGCGGCTTTCGCCAACCTGCAACGCTGCAGGAAAGTGCGAGGCGCCAAAGCCGCCAATCTCCCCCCTTGTGGGGGAGATGTCCGGCAGGACAGAGGGGGGCGCGAAGGAGCTCTCATTCTCGAAGCTGAGCACCCGAGCTGTCGATGCGCAAGTATGGGATCAGCCCGCCAAATAGGTGTCCGCCCAGTTCGATACCGCCCAGCGCGGGTTGTTGGCGATGTTGCCGACCGTATCGCGCGCGACGCTGATGAAGCTCCATTCGGCGACGTTGATCAGCGGCAGGTCGGCGGCGACCTTTTTCTGAAATTCCTTGTAGAGCTCGGTGCGGGCGGTGGTGTCGAGCGTCTCCGATGCCTTGGCGATGAGCGCGTCGAGCTCCGCGTTCTTGTAGCCGCCCTGGTTGGAGAAGGGCACGCCGTCCGGGATGCCGCTCTGCACCAGGATGGTGGTCGAGATCGCCGGGTCGCCGCGGAACACCGGCGGGCCGACGGCGAGGTCGAAGGCATGGTCTGTGTAGACGGCCTTGATATGCGCGGGAGAGTCGTTGTTGACCAGTTCGGCGTCGATGCCGACGGCGGCGAGCGCCTGGCGCAAATAGTCGCCGAACTGCTTGGTCTCGTTGAAATAGGGCGCCGGCAGGAGCTTCAGCGAGAAGCGATTGCCGTCGGGGCCTTTCTTGTAGCCGGCCTCATCGAGAAGAGCATTGGCCTTGGCGACATCGAAGGCATAGGTCGGCACGTCGGCGGTGTAGAACTGCGGGTCGTTCTTCGGCACCGGGCCGGTCGCGGTGGCGGCATAGCCGAGGAAGATCGTCTTGACGACGAAGTCCTTGTCGATGGCATGGGCGATCGCCTGGCGCACCTTGAGGTCGGCGAGTTCCTTGCGCCGATGATTGATCTCGACCACGAGCTGGTAGGTCAGCCCCTCATAGCCCTTGGTGATCACCTTCAGGCCCGGCACCTTGGAGATGCGGTCGAGATCGGCGAGCGGCACGGCGGAGAAAGCGGCAAGCTGGATCTCTTCCGCCTCGAGCGCCGCGGCCGCCGAGGTGCGATCGGGGAGCACCTGGTAGACGATCTCGTCGAGATAGGGCTCGTCCTTGCCCCAGTAGTCGGCGTTCTTCGCCAGCCGGTAGTACTGGCCGGCCTTGTATTCGGCGAATCTGTACGGGCCGGTGCCGACGGGCGCGTTGTTGGCCGGGTTCTCCTCGATCTTGCCGTTCTCATAGACATGCTTCGGCACGACGCTCGACAGCGCCGGCAGCGCATTGCGGATCAGCTGGAACGGCGTCGGCTTGGCGAATTTGAACACGGCGGTCAGCTCGTCCGGCGTTTCGACCGTGCTGAGATCCTTGAACACGGTGCGGCCGAGATTCTGCAGCGGCTTCCACAGCTGCAGCGCCGAGAAGGCGACGTCGGCGGAGCTGAACGGCTTGCCGTCATGCCACTTGACGCCGTCGCGCAGCTTGAACGTCACCGAGAGGCCGTCGGCAGCACCTTCCCAGGACAGCGCCAGGCGTGGCTGGAGCCCGTCCTTGCCGTCGAAGGAAGCCTCGGCCAGCGTCTCCACGACCTTGCTGGAGATGAAGAATACGCCGTTGGAGGCGACGATCGCCGGGTTGAGGTTGCGCGGCTCGGAATCGGCGGCAACGACCAGACGGCCACCCCTCTTCGGCGTCTGCGCGCGACCGATCACCGGCATGGCGGTGGAGGCGAGCAGCGCCGCCGAGCCGGCAAGCACGGTGCGCCTGGAAATGGTGAAAGCTGACATGATCGACCTCCGTCCTCCGCGCCACCCGGCGGGCGCCAATTCCCCTCGACGCCAGCGGGTCCGCGAACGTCCTTGCGGCGGCGATTATGGCCCTTGCCGAGGGTTTCGCCAGAGACGGAATTGGCGCATGGTGGCGTGGCTTTGAAATTTTCGTCCGCTGGACCAGTAGCCAGGAAGCGGCCCAATCAACCAGACTGGTAGGACCAGATATGGCGATTGGCTGCGAGATTTGGCTTTGAGAAGTCTCTGCAGGCCAGGGGCTCCTATTTCTGGCTGGACCAGAGTGGTGAGCTGGTGCAGATTTGGCCGACAGCCAGACGATCAGCCACAAGACCAGCCGGCGAGCCGGCCCGATCGGCGGGCACATTCAGGGAGAGAAAAAATGAACATCGCCCCGGGCAAGAATGCGGTCGCCATTCCATTCGACCAAGCCAGGTTGGACGGGCTGATGGAGGAAGCGGGCATCGACGTGCTGCTCGCCACTTCCAAGCACAACACGCAATATCTGCTCGGCGGCTACAAGTTCATCTTCTTCGCCGCCATGGATGCGATCGGCCACAGCCGCTATCTGCCGATCGTCGTCTACGAGAAGGGCGGACCGGACCGTGCCGCCTATATCGGCAACCGCATGGAGGGCGCCGAGCACCAGAACAACCCGTTCTGGACACCGACCCTGCACGCTGCCTGCTGGGGCACGCTGGACGCCGCCAATCTTGCCGTCGAGCATGTGCAGAAGATCGGCAAGGGCGGTGCCCGCATCGGCATCGAGCCGGCCTTCCTGCCGTCGGATGCCTACACGCTGATCCGCAAGGCGCTGCCGGACGCGAAGCTCATCGATGCGACCGGCATGCTGGAGCGCATGCGCGCCATCAAGACAGACGCCGAGCTCGAAAAGCTGCGCATCGCCTCGGAGCTGATCACCGATTCCATGCTGGCGACCATCCAGTGGGCGCGTGAAGGCACGACCAAGACCGAGATCATCGAGCAGTTGCGGCGCGAGGAGACCAATCGCGGCGCGCATTTCGAATATTGCCTGCTGACGCTGGGCTCAAGCCACAACCGCGCGGCCTCGCCGCAAGCGTGGAAGCAGGGCGAGGTGCTGTCGATCGATTCCGGCGGCAATTATCACGGCTATATCGGCGATCTCTGCCGAATGGGCATCCTCGGCGAGCCGGACGCCGAGCTGGAGGATCTGCTGGCCGAGGTCGAAGCCGTCCAGCAGGCGGCGTTTTCGAAGGTCAGGGCTGGCGCGCTCGGCGGCGATATGATCGCCCATGCCGAGGGCGTGCTGAAAGCCTCTAAGGTCGCGCCTTACACGGATTTCTTCGCCCACGGCATGGGGCTGATCACGCATGAGGCGCCATTCCTTATGACCAACCATCCGGTCACCTATGAAGGCACCTACGCCGGGAAGCCGCTGGAACAGAACATGGTGCTGTCGGTCGAGACGACGATGCTCCACCCGACGCGCGGCTTCATCAAGCTGGAGGATACGGTCGCGGTGACGGACACCGGCTATGTGATGTTCGGCGACCGGGCGCGGGGGTGGAACAGGGGCGGGGTTTCATAAGGCTGAAAGTCGGCGCCGCCCCTCATCCGCCTGCCGGCACCTTCTCCCCGTAAAACGGGGAGAAGAAGGCAGCTTCGGCCATTTGCGAAATCGTTGACGAAGGCATCTTTCTCCCCGTTCTACTGGGAGAAATGTCCGGCAGGACAATGAGGGGCGGCGCCAGCCTCGAAGGTTCACTCCCCTGCCGGAACCAGCCTGAAATCCGGCAGGTCGCGCAGCACAAGCTCCGGTCCGGCCGGCGAATAGACGACAAAAAGCTGCATCGGCTGGTCGCCGGTGTTGAGCGTCGAGTGGAAGCGGCTTTCAGGCACGTAGATGGTGCAGCCGGGGCCGACCTTGGCCACCACCGGATTGCCTTCTTCGTCTTCGACCATCTGCTCGCCATGACCGGAGATGACGAAGATGATTTCTTCGGCGCCGGGATGATTGTGGCGGGTGTGGCCCTTGCCGGAGGGCAGGTCGACGACGCCGCCGGAAAAACGCTCCGCGCCATTCACTTCGGGCGCGACCGTTAGGGCCAGCCTGCCCCAGTCGAAGCCGAAGGCGCTGACGTCCTTCGGATACACGAACACCTTGCTCTTGTCGGTCATCGTCTCATCCCTTCTTTTTCTTGATGGTCGCCTTGCCGCCGCCGACCGCGACAGCCTTGAAGTCAGCCGTCTGTTTGGCGATTGCGGCCTCCGCCGGCAGCCGTTCCATCGAACTCGCGCCATAGAAGCCATGCAGCCCTTCGCAGCGCTCGAGGATGTAGCGGGCATCGTCCGGCATCGAGATCGGCCCGCCGTGGCAAAGCAGGATGACGTCCTTGCGCACCGAGCGCGCGGCCGCCGAGATGGCATCGATCTCCTTCACACAGTCGTCGAGCGACTTCGCCGAAGTGGCGCCGATCGAGCCGCCCGTCGTCACGCCCATATGGGCGACGACGATGTCGGCGCCGGCTTTGGTCATGGCGCGCGCCTCGTCCGGGTTGAAGACGTAGGGCGTGGTCAGGAGGTCGAGCTTGTGCGCTTCGGCGATCATGTCGACCTCGAGCCCAAAGCCCATGCCGGTTTCCTCGAAGCTTTGCCGCATGGTGCCGTCGAACAGGCCGATGGTGGGGAAGTTCTGTACGCCGGAAAAGCCCATCGTCTTCAGTTCGGCCAGGAACAGCGGCATGATGACGAACGGATCGGTGCCGTTGACGCCGGCCAGCACCGGCGTCTTCTTGACCACCGGCAGCACCTCATAGGCCATCTCCTTGACGATCTCGTTGGCATTGCCATAGGCGAGCAGGCCGGCGGCCGAACCGCGCCCGGCCATGCGATAGCGGCCGGAATTGTAGATGATGATGAGGTCGATGCCGCCGGCTTCCTCGGCCTTGGCCGACAGGCCGGTGCCGGCGCCGCCGCCGACGATCGGCACGCCGTCGGCGATCATCTTGCGGAATTTCTCCAGGATTTTCTTGCGCGGAATGGCGGCCATGCGTCCGGGTCTCACTTCTTGGCGATATCGAGGAAGGCCGCTGTCGCGGCCCTGGCGAATTCGGGATCGTTGATGTGCAGCGGCAGGCGCGTCACGTGCCGCGTCGCGTTGGGGCGGATCGAACGCTCGACGGCATCGAACAGCGCCGCGTCGGCTTCCGGGTCGAAGAAGGCGCCGCCTTCGATGTCGAGCGCCGAGACGCCCTTTTCCGGAATCAGGAAGTGGAGCGGACCCTCGCAGCGGCTCAGCCTTTCGCCGATCCATGCGCCGATCGCGCGGCATTCGGCCGGCGTCGTGCGCATCAGCGTCACGTTGGAATTGTGCTCATAGAACAGGCGCCCGCGATAGCGCTCCGGAATGGTCGGCGGCGCCCAGAAGTTGACCATGTCGAGCGCGCCGACCGAGCCGACATAGGGCAGCTTCGTGCGAGCGACGGCGCCGAAGCGATCCTCCGTCGCCGGCAGCACGCCGCCGAACAGTAGATCGCAAACCTCCGTCGTGGTGATGTCGAGGAGGCCGGCGAGCAGCCTCGAATCGGCGAGCTTCTCCATGGTGCGGCCGCCTGTGCCGGTGGCGTGGAAGACCATGCAGTCATAGCTGGCGCGCAGCTGGTCGGCGATCGCGGTCACGCAAGGCGTGGTCACGCCGAACATGGTGAGCCCCAGGGACGGCTTGCCGTCGGAGGCGGGTGCGGGTTTTGCAGCCATGCCCGAGATCGCCTGGGCGGCATTGTGCAGCACGACGCGCGACAGCCGGTTGAGACCAGCCATGTCGGTCACCGACGGCATCATGACGATGTCGGAGACGTCGACGTAAGGCGCGGTGTCGCCGGAGGCAAGCGTCGAGACCATGATCTTGGGCAGGCCGAGCGGCAGCGCGCGCATGCCAGAGGTGACGATCGAGGTGCCGCCGCCGCCGCCAATGCCGATCATTGCGGATATGTCGCTGCGCGACTGGACGAAGCGGGTGAAGGCGGCGGCCATCGCGGCGACCGACCTGCCGCGGTCGTCGATGCCGAGCACGGCGTTGCGGCCTTGGGGATGGTGGTCGGCGATCTCCTCGGCCGTGACATCGATCGGGACGGCGGCGGCGCGCGTTCCGACGTCGACGCGGGTCACGGCGGCGCCCGTGGCGACGATCGCGTCCGCCAGGAAGGCGAGTTCCTCGCCCTTGGTGTCGGCGGTGCCGACCACATAGATGCGCTTCATCGCGTTTCCCCGCTCCCTGGCGTTGTCGCCCGCCGCTCCTTGCCGGCCGTCAAGACCATTGCAATTTTTTGAGACGCGCGTATCGTATTGACATGGATGTCTCACGTCAACAAGCCGCGCCGAACGACGACACCGGACAGGGGGCAGGTCGCGCGGCCGAGCGCGGCGCGCGCGCCCGCACCAGGCGGCTTATGCTGGAGACGGCAACCAGGCTGATGCAGGCCGGCGCGACGCCTTCCGTCAGCGAGGTGGCGGAGGCGGCCGAAGTGTCGCGAGCGACCGCCTATCGCTATTTCCCAAGCCAGGCGGCACTGGTGCAGGCGGTGGTCGACGAGGGGCTTGGCCCGATCCTCACCTGGAAATCGACTTCCGACGATGCGGAGCGTCGGGTCGCCGAACTCTTCGCCGACGCCATGCCGCGCATCGAGGCCTTCGAGGCGACGTTCAAGGCGGCGCTGAAACTGTCGCTCGATCAATGGGCCAGGCGGCAGGCCGGCACGCTGGGCAGCGAGCCCGCCTTCACGCGCGGCCATCGCGTCGACCTGCTGAAGGACGCGATCGCGCCGCTCAAGGGTCAGTTGCCGCCGCGCGAATTCAAGCGTCTGGCGCAGGCGCTGTCGCTGATGTTCGGCGTCGAGGTGCTGATCGTGCTGAAGGACATATGGGGGCTGGACAGCCGCCGGATGATGACGGTCGCGCAATGGGCGGCGGGCGCGCTGGTGCGGGCTGCCCTGGCGGAATCGGAAGGTGGCGGCGCGTCGGCGGTAATGGCCAAATAAAGCAAATCTGGTTGGACCAGATGGCGTGACCAGTTGTGCATAATAGGCCCGATGAGGTGACCGGAACAAGGTGCATACGTATCAAGGAGTAGGAAAATTAAGGGAAAACAGGCAGATACCGCTGCAAATGGCCTGTCCGGCGATTCTTGATCGCTCAAGAAAGGGCTTGACGTCCGTCCGAAATTGGTAATACCAGATCAGAATAGTCGAAGCGGATCGAAAGTGAAGGTGGCGATCCATTTTCGGCCGGGCGAGGAGGCCCAAACCGGAAAGTGCCATCACGGGAGGAACTACCAGGGCCGGCCTCGTTGGCGGCTCGCATGACACGGTAGAATGCGCACAAGGGAGGAAACATTATGCGCAAGTTAGTGACCAGCGTGCTTGCTGGTATCGGCCTGACGCTTGCCTGCGGAACGTCCGTCTACGCGCAGGAAAAGGAACTCACCATCTTCTGGGCGGAATGGGATCCGGCCAACTATCTGCAGGAACTCGTCAACGACTACACAGCCGAGACCGGCGTGAAGGTCACGGTGCAGACGACGCCATGGCCGGATTTCCAGACCAAGGCTTTCACCGAGTTCAACGCGCACGGCGACGCCTACGACATGGTGGTCGGCGACTCGCAATGGCTCGGCGCCGGTTCGACGCAAGGCCACTATGTCGACCTCACCGACTTCTTCAACAAGCACAAGCTTGGCGACGTGATGGCGCCCGCCACAGTCAAGTACTATGCCGAATACCCTGGCGGTTCCGGCAAATACTGGGCGATCCCGCTCGAAGGCGATGCGATCGGCTGGTCCTATCGCAAGGACTGGTTCGAGGATCCGAAGGAGAAGGAAGCCTTCAAGGCGAAGTACAATTACGACCTCGACGTGCCGAAGACGTATGCGCAGCTGCGCGACATCGCCGAGTTCTTCCACCGTCCGGACCAGAAGCGGTACGGCGTCGCCATCTACACCGACAATTCCTATGACGCGATGGCGATGGGCGTCGAAAGCGCAATCTTCAGCTATGGCGGCGACCTCGGCGACTACGCAACCTACAAGGTCGACGGCATCACCAATTCGAAGGAGGCCGCCGCCGGCCTCGACATGTACAAGGAACTCTACAAGTTCACGCCTCCGGGTTGGGGCAAGACCTTCTTCGTGGAAGACAACCAGGCGATCACCGGCGGCCTCGCCGCGATGAGCATGAACTTCTTCGCCTTCTTCCCGCCGCTGGTAAACAAGGCCACCAACCCATTCGCCGACGCGACCGGCTTCTTCGCCAATCCGGCCGGCCCGGACGGCAAGCGCTTCGCCGCTCTCGGTGGCCAGGGAATTTCAATCGTCTCGTACTCGAAGAACCAGGAAGAGGCGACGAAGTTCCTGGAGTGGTTCATCAAGGACGAGACCCAGAAGAAGTGGGCCGACCTCGGTGGCTACACCTGCAGCCAGGCCGTGCTGAAATCGGAAGCGTTCCAGAACGCCACGCCTTACAACAAGGCGTTCTATGACACGATGTTCATGGTCAAGGATTTCTGGGCGACACCGGAATACGCCGAGGTGCTCGATCAGCTGAACCAGAACATCTATCCGTTCGTGGTCGGCGGCAAAGGCACCGCCCAGGAAGCGCTCGACAAGACCGCCGCCGAATGGAAGGCGACGTTCACCAAGTACAATCGCTACAAGTAAGCATCACATTCAGAATGCCGGAGGAGGGTTTTCCCCTCCGGCATTCCTGTTTCAGGGAGACGCTCGTTGGCTTCGGTAGCCCTCACACATCTCGATCCTGCCTCAAGGGCCGCGGCGCGCGGCTGGTCGGATCTGACCATCCGCAATCTGTTCATCATCCCGACGCTGGTGTTCCTGATCATCTTCAACATCTTCCCGCTGATCTATTCGCTGGGCTATTCCTTCACCAACTTCGCGGCCAACCGGAGCGAGCCCTGGCAATTCGTCGGCCTGCAGAATTACCGTGAGCTGCTCAGCGACGATCACATCTGGTCGAACTTCATCATCACGGCGAAATACGTCATCGTTTCGGTGGCCGGCCAGATGATCGTTGGCTTCGGCCTTGCGCTGCTGCTCAACCGCAGCTTTCCGATGAAGGGCCTGATCACCACGCTGCTGCTGTTGCCGATGATGATGTCGGCCGCGGTCGTCGGCCTGTTCTGGCAGCTGCTCTACAGCCCGTCCTGGGGCCCGATCAACTACGTCTTCGGCCTCGGCGATTTCGCCTGGCTGTCCAACCCGGACAGCGCGCTCTACGCCGTCGCGATCACCGATATCTGGATGTGGTCGCCCTTCGTCATGCTGCTTTCGCTCGCCGGCCTGTCGGCCGTGCCGCAGCATCTCTACGAGGCCGCGGCGATCGACCGCGCCGGCTGGTGGTACACCTTCACCCGCATCACCTTGCCGCTGGTCTCGCCGATCCTTTTGATCGCGCTGATCTTCCGCACCATGGAAGCCTTCAAGACCTTCGACATCGCCTACACGATGACGACCCAGCCGACCGCCGAACTGATTGCGATCCGGCTCTACAAGCAGGCGTTCCAGCAGTGGGATACCGGCAAGTCCTGCGCGCTGGCCTACATCGTGCTGATCATGGTGCTGGCTATCACCAACCTCTACGTGAAGTACCTCAACAAGGTGAAGGAGCGCTGAGATGGCCGCCGTCCGCACTTCTTCCGAGGTCGCCCTCAACCGCGCGGCAATCGTCGCGGTGCTGGTCGCGACGCTGATCTTCCTCGCGCCGATCTACTGGATCGCCTCCACGGCGTTCAAGCCGAAGGAACTGGCGGTCAGCGTGCCGCCCACCGTCCTTTTCCAGCCGGAAGTCACGCCCTTCATCCGTCTGTTCACCAAGCGCGTGCAGATGCAGAAGCCGGTCGACCCGCAAGTCTACGAAGCCGCGCCCTGGTGGGAGAAGCGCATCTATGACGGCGGCGAGCGGGTGCTGAAGGTCGGCAAGGACGTGCAGCTTTCGCAGTATCCCAACCGCTTCATGAACAGCCTGATCGTGGCGGTCATCAGCACGGTGCTCGCCGTCGGCATGGGAACCTTCACCGCCTACGGCTTCTCGCGCTTCAAGGTCGCGGGCGAGGCTGACCTTCTCTTCTTCATCCTGTCGACGCGCATGCTGCCGCCGGTGGTCGTGGCGATCCCGATGTTCCTGATGTACCGGATGGTCGGCCTCAACGACTCGCATATCGGCCTGATCATCCTCTACGTCGCCTTCAACCTGTCCTTCTCGGTCTGGCTGATGAAGGGCTTCATGGACGAGATCCCGAAGGAGTACGAGGAGGCTGCGCTGGTCGACGGCTACACGCGCATGCAGGCTTTCTTCAAGATCGTGCTGCCGGAAGCGGCGACCGGCATTGCCGCCACCGCGGTGTTCTGCTTCATCACCGCCTGGAACGAGTACGCCTTCGCGCTGATCATGACCAACCGGCGCGCCCAGACCGCGCCGCCGTTCATTCCCAGCCAGATCGGCTCCGGCCTGCCGGACTGGACGACGATCGCGGCGGGCACGTTCCTGTTCCTGCTGCCGGTCGCGATCTTCACCTTCCTGCTGCGCAACCACCTGCTTCGCGGCGTGACTTTCGGAGCGATCCGCAAATGAGCTTTCGCGCGGTCAACGAGAAGTACCTTTTGCCGGCCTCGCAGATCCTCATGGTGCTGGGCATCATCGCGCTCTGCCAGCCATGGAGCCTCAGCCTGCATTCCTATGGCGTGACGATCATCCTGATCGGGCTGATCGGCTTCAACATCACGTCGAAGATAGCGCCGGAGCGCCCGGAGGAAACCGGCGCCGCAATGCACGAGGGGGCCCGGCAGTGACGCAGATCGAACTTCGCGGCATCGAGAAATTCTTCGGTGCCGTCCAGGTCATCCACAATCTGAACCTCGCCATCGCCGACAACGAGTTCATCGTGCTGCTCGGCCAGTCGGGCTGCGGCAAGACGACGACGCTGCGTGCGATAGCGGGGCTCGAGACGATCGACCAGGGCGACATCCTGATCGACGGCAAGGCGGTGCAGCACCTGAAGGCGGCGGACCGCGACATCGCCATGGTGTTCCAGTCGTTTTCGCTCTACCCGCATATGACGGTGTTCGAGAACATCGCCTTTCCGTTGCGCGCGACGCGCATGGACAGCGGCGAGGTCGACAAATCGGTTCGCGAGGTCGCCCGGGTCCTGCGCATCACCGAACTGCTCGGCAAGAAGCCGTCGGCGCTGTCCGGCGGCGACATGCAGCGCGTGGCGATCGGCCGCGCGCTGGTGCGGCGTCCAAAGGCGATGCTGATGGACGAGCCGATCGGCGCGCTCGACGCCAAGCTGCGCGAGGAGATGCGGGCCGAGATCAAACGGCTGCACATCAAGCAGGGTTCGACCACGATCTATGTCACCCACGACCAGATCGAGGCGATGAGCCTCGCCGACCGTATCGTCATCATGCATGAGGGCTTCATCCAGCAGGTCGGCACGCCGGACGAAGTTTATTCGCACCCGGCCAATTTGTTCGTCGCCCAATTCGTTGGCAGTCCGGTGATGAACATCACCGAGGCCAGCGTTGCCGAAGCGGCCAGCCTCGCCACCGTCACGGTCGGCGATGCGCCCGCGGGGTTCGAGTTCCCGAGCGCGCTCTTGTCGAAGCTCAATGGCCACGCTGCCAATGGCGGCCTGACGCTGGGTATCCGGCCCGAAGGCGTGCTCGTCCGGCGCGAGGCCGCGCCGGGCTACTTGCCGGTGGAGGCGCATATCATCGAACCGCTCGGCTCCTTCGACATTGTCGACCTCAAGGTCGGCTCCAAGATGCTGCGCGCCCGCACCAAGGCCGGCTACGTCGCCGGCCCCGGCGAGAAGGTGCATGTCCGCATCGATCCCGAGCAGGCGCATTTCTTCGATACGGCAAGCGGCAAGTCATTGGGGGTGAGGCTGTAATGGCCCATATCGAACTGAAGAACATCACCAAGAAGTTCGGTGGCCACACCGCGCTGACGAGCCTCAACCTCGAAATCGCCGACGGCGAGTTCTTCGTGCTGCTCGGCGAGACCGGCGCCGGCAAGACGACGACGCTGCGGCTCATTGCCGGGCTCGAGAAGCCTACCGAAGGCCAGGTTTTCATCGACGGCGTCGATGTCGCCGACTGGGGCGCGGCCGAGCGCGACGTGGCGCTGGTGCTGCAGCAATATTCGCTCTACCCGCGCTACACGGTGCGCGAGAACCTCGAATTCCCGTTGAAGCCGAAGATCCGCCGGCTGCCGGACGCCGAGATCAAGGATCGCGTCGCCCGCGCCGCCCGCACGCTCCGGATCGAGCATCTGCTCGACCGCAAGACCGACCGGCTGTCCGGCGGCGAGATGCAGCGCGTCTCGATCGGCCGGGCCATCGTGCGCAAGCCGCGCGTGTTCCTGATGGACGAGCCGCTGTCGGCGCTCGACGCAAAGCTGCGCGAGGCGCTGCGCACGGAACTGAAGAACCTGCAGATGCAGCTCGGCGCCACCTTCCTGTTCGTCACCCACGACCAGATCGAGGCGATGTCGATGGGCGACAAGGTCGGCGTGCTCAATCATGGCCGCATCGTCCAGACCGGCACGCCGCAGGAGATCTACAACAACCCGCGCGACACCTATGTGGCGAGCTTCGTCGGCTCGCCGCCGATGAACCTCATCGACGGCAAGCTCGTCGACAATCGCGCGGTGATGGCGCCGATGAATTTCGAACTGCCGCTTTCAGGAGCCGGCAATGCGGCCGACGGTCGTCCGCTCGTCTTCGGCATTCGTCCGGAGGATGTCTATCTGGAGAGCGGCGCGCCGGTGGAGGCCCACGTCCACGATGTCGAAAACCACGGCGTCGAGAAGATCCTGACGCTCAGGGTCGGCGACACCATGCTGCGCGCCACGGTGCCGGCGAGAACCGATGTCGAGATCGAGCAGCCGGTCCGCTTCGCCTGGAACCCGGACAAGGTGGTGCTGTTCGACAAGGGCAGCGGGGTCAGCCTGCGGCACGCCAGCTAGCCTGACGATTTTCAAGCAACCGGGGCTGGCAGGCGCATCGTCTGGCTACTTCGGCAGATAGGTCTCGTAGGGCGTGTCGTTGATCAGCAGGATCACGCACTCCGTGTCCGACAGGCAGGCATCGTCATGCATCTCATTGGCCTTCTGGGTCCAGTAGGACCCTGGCGGCAACTCGACCCTGTTCGCCTCGCCGCCATCCATCTGCCAGTGCGCCCACAGCCCCTCAATGACCACGGCGCGATAGTCCGCGGTATGCGCGTGGACAGGCGCGCGCCAGTTGCCGGGAACTTTGAGCAAGGTTCCCGCCGGGCCCTTTGCACGCTCGCCTAGCGGGCCGAGGCGCTGCGGCTGGTCCGGCGCTTCGACAGCGTAAGGGATCTTGTTCGCCGGCAGGTAGCTGTCTTCGAGGGCGAATGCCCGCCCCGGAAAGACGGTGAGCGCGGCGAGCGCAAGCAAGGCTGGGTGATTGGCCATGGCGGGTTCCTCCGCCGGCCAGCTTAAGCCGCCCCCGCCGGCAGGGAATGACGCTGCGTCCAAAACACTTGGCAATTCCTCCAGGCGACAGGAGCCGACCCGCGTTCAGGCGACCGGGCTGTCGTCGCCGTCGCCGGTGTTGCGCAGATGGCTCGGCGCCACGCCCATGACGCGCTTGAAGGCGCGGCTGAAGGACGCCTCGGAATCATAGCCCAGCCTGCTCGCGGCCACCGAAACCCGCATGCCGTCGCGGGCCAGCCATTGCCGCGCCTGGTGCATGCGAACGCTGAGCACATATTTGGCCGGCGTCTCGCCGACCACGGTGGCGAAGCGCTGGGCGAAGGCGGAACGCGAGGCTCCCATCATCCGCGCCAGCGACTCGACCGTCCAGTCGCGGTCCGGGTTCAGGTGGATGGCGGCAAGCACCTTGCCGACATCGGGATTGCGGACGGCGGCGATCCAGCCGGTGGCGTCGCCGCAGCCGTTCTCCACCCACGAGCGGATGATGGTGGCGGCCAGCACATCGGCGAGGCGCGCCAGGATGCCGCCGGAACCGACCCGGTCCATCGTCACCTCGCCGGCCATCGCATCGAGCAGGTGCTGGATGCCCGGCGCGTTCGCCATCAGCTTATGCGCCTGCATCAGGTCCGGCATCATGTCGAGCAGCGGATGCGAGCCGTCGAGGTTGAAATGCATGCTGCCGCAGAACAGCAGGGTCTTGCAGCCATCGCAGCCATTGGAGACGTCGTAGATGTTCTCGCAAACCGGCTCGATGCTGTAGCGGCCGATCGGCACAGCAGGCACGCCCGGCGCGCTGGCCAGAACGTGCTCGTCGCCGCGCGGGATCAATAGCGCGTCGCCGACCGACAGCTCGATCCATTCCTTCGCCGGCGAGAACAGCCAGCATCCCTGCTGGCCGATGAAGTGGAAGCGCGCCGCCTTCTGCGCGGGAAAGGACACCGCCCAGGGTTCCCCCAGCACGCAGCGGCCATAGTCGACGCCATCGAGGCGCAGTCCGCGCAGCATGTCGGTCAAGGGATCGCCGGAAGCCGGCAGTGCGGTTTTGGACGAATTGTAATTCATTTCGGCGTTTCTAGCATGGAAACTCCATCTGGTCACTTCCTATGTTGCATTGCAGCCAAATGTTGCGCCGCAAACAAATCGGACTGACGGAGCGCGCCCGCGAAGCATGTAGCGGGTGGAGGCCGAGCCGGTCATTTCCTAAGTGGCGCGCAAACAGATCGGAGATCTTGCCATGACCGAACCCGCCACGGGCGTCATCGACGCCGCTGTTCTGGACAGCCCCGACTCTCAAGAACGATCTGAGCCTGCCTGGGGCGCGGTGGTGTCGCTGGCGCTGGGCGTGTTCGGCCTGGTGACGGCGGAATTCCTGCCGGCCAGCCTGCTGACGCGGCTGGCGCAGGACCTCGGCGTCAGCGAGGGCGCTGCCGGGCAAGCGGTGACGGCGACGGCGGTGGTCGGCGCGATCGCGGCGCCGACCATGGCCATCGTCACCAAGCGGCTGGACCGCCGGCTGGTGATGTGGATGCTGACGGTTCTGCTCATCGTCTCCAATCTGCTCGCAGCCTTTGCTTCCTCGCTGACCATGCTGCTTCTGGCCCGGGTGGTTCTCGGCGTCGCGCTCGGCGGCTTCTGGTCGATGTCGGCGGCGATGGCGCTCAGGCTCGTGCCGATGCGGCTGATGCCGCGCGCCATGTCGATCATCCTCACCGGCGTTTCGGTCGCCACCGTCACCGCCGCGCCGGTCGGCGCCTATGTCGGCGACGTCTGGGGCTGGCGCACCGCCTTCATGATCGCGGCCGTCGTCGGCGCACTGGCGCTCTTGGTGCAGCTTGCCACCATCCCGCGGCTGCCGCCGGCCGGCGTGGCCAGCGTGCGCACCTTGCTGGAGGTCTTGAAGCGGCCGATGATCAGGGCGGCGCTGCTGGTCGTGCTGCTGGTCGCCTCGGGTCACTTTGCCGGCTTCACCTATGTGCGCCCGTATCTGGAAGTGGTTCCGGTGCTGCCGATCGAGACGATCTCGCTGGTGCTGCTCGGCTATGGCATCGGCGGCTTCTTCGGCAACTTCGCCGGCGGCTTCATGGCCGAGCGCAACCTGAAGGCCGCGGTCGCCCTGGCGCCGCTGCTGATTGCCCTGTCGGCGCTGGTGCTGCTGACGCTTGGCGCATCGCCGGTGACGGCGGCGATCGCCGTCGCCGCCTGGGGCTTCGCCTTCGGCGCGGTGCCGGTCGGGCTGCAGACCTGGCTGGTGCGCGCGGCGCCAGACGAGGCCGAAAGCGCCGGCGGGCTGATGGTCGCCACGTTCCAGGTGGCGATCGCGCTCGGCGCCGTCTTCGGCGGCCTGCTGGTCGACCATGCCGGCGGCGCCAGCGCCTTCGCCTATTGCGGCATCGCAACGCTGCTGGCGGCCCTGGCGGCGGTGCTAATGGGGCCGAAGCGCGCGGGCTAGCCGGCCCCCGCGCGATCATCCTACATCGGCCCGGCAGCCGTCCGGGCCGATGTCGCCGTGATCGCCGCCACGAAGCGCTTCAGGCTGTGCTCGACATAGGCGGTCAGCTCCATTTCGGGATCGAAGCTCCACCACAGCAGCGAGCCCTGCCAGTGCGACGCCATCAGCAGGCCGATGTCCTGGGGCATGCCCGGCATACCTGCGAAACAGTCGACGAGCACCTTGCTCAGCGCCGCTTTCCAGGCGCCGCCGCGCGCCCGCAGCACGGGATCGCGCAGGTCCTCGCGCAGCACCAGCAAACCTTCGGCATAGGATTCGATGTCGCCATAGCCGCTGGATAGACCACCCAACAACTGGATCGCCCCGGCCGGGGTCCTCGGCGTCGAGGCGGACAGCGCTTTGGTTTTCCGGTCGAGCCCATCCCAGGCATAAAGCAGCGTGCGTTGCTTCAGCTGCGCCTTGCTCCCGAAGCGCTGCACCAGCGTCGACCCCGATAGGCCGCATGCCCGCGCCAGCCGCTCGAAGGTCAGCGCCTCCGGGCCTTCGGCGTGCATCAGCCGGTAGGCGACCTCCAGCACCTGCTCGTCGGGCTGCGTTTTCGGCCGGGTCATCTTGACATCCATTTATAAACGAATGATCATTTATAAACGAGGAGCGTGGCAAGCGCCAGCCCTCGTTGTGGTGTTTTGGTTCGGGAGGTTGCGATGATGCTTGAAGGAAAGGTCGCCCTTGTCGCCGGCGCCACGCGCGGTGCCGGCCGTGGCATCGCGGTCGAGCTCGGCGCCGCCGGCGCCACCGTCTATGTCACCGGGCGCACGACGCGGACGCAGCAGTCGCCCTATGGCCGTCCGGAGACGATCGAGGAAACGGCTGAGCTGGTCACGGCGCAAGGCGGCAAGGGCATTGCCGTCCAGGTCGATCATCTGATTGCCGACGATGTGCGCGCACTGGTCGAGCGTATCCGTGCCGAGCAGGGCCGTCTCGATGTCCTGGTCAACGACCTGTGGGGCGGCGAAAGGCTGTTCGAATGGAACAAGCCGGTCTGGGACCATGATCTCGAGAACGGCTTGCGCCTGCTGCGCCTCGCCATCGACACGCATCTGATCACCGCGCACCACGCGCTGCCGCTGATGATCGAGCGGCCGGGCGGGCTGCATGTCGAAGTCACCGACGGCACGGCCGAATACAATGCCGACCACTACCGGCTGTCGCCGTTCTACGACCTCGCCAAGGTGGCGGCGACGCGCATGGCATGGGCGCACGCCAAGGACCTCGCGCCACATGGCGCCACGTCGGTCTCGCTGACGCCCGGCTGGCTGCGTTCCGAAATGATGCTGGAGGCCTTCGGCGTCAGCGAGGCGAACTGGCGCGACGCGACCGCCAAGGTACCGCATTTCGTCATTTCCGAGACGCCGCGCTTCGTCGGCCGCGCCATCGCGGCGCTGGCCGCGGATCCGGAGCGGTCGCGCTGGAACGGGCAGTCGCTGTCCAGCGGCGGGCTGGCGCAGGTCTATGGCTTCACCGATCTCGATGGTTCGCGCCCGGATGCCTGGCGCTATGTCCCGGAGGTCCAGGATGCCGGCAAGCCGGCCGATGCGACCGGGTATCGCTAGAATTGCGCTAGGCCGAGCGACCGTCGAAGTCGAAGATCTGGACCGCGGCAAGGTCGATGCCGTCGAGGCAATTGATGTTGACATAGGCGCTGCGTTCGCTGCCGTCGCCGACGTCCTCGGCGAAGGGATGGATGCCGCAGGAGCGGCAGAAGCGATGGGCGATGGCGCCCTTGCCAAAGGTGTAGCGGCCGAGGTCGTCGCCCCAGGCGAGCAGCCGCAGGTTCCGATGCGGCACCGCCCAGAGCAATGCAGCCTTGCGGGCGCAGATCGAGCAGTTGCAGCGCACGACCCCGCCGATCTCGCCCTCGACCTCGTACGCCACCTTGCCGCAGTGGCAGCCGCCTTTGTAGAGCATCGTTGCTTCTCTCCCTTCGGCCCGGCAGTGCAAATATGCCTGATCCAACTTGTTGGAGCATGATCTTTCCGAAAACCGGTTCCCGCTTTTCGGGATCATGCTCTAAAGACGTTGCAGCCTTGCGGAGTCCGACACCGAACATGCACCCAGTCCGCGATCATCTCGAAATTCTGCTGTCGCGTCTGGCGGCCCGCGCGAGCAACGAGAGCGTGTTCGTGCGGCTCTACCCGGAAGCAGCGCGAGCCGCCGCCGACGCCAGTGATGCGCGGCGTAAGGCCGGCGTGACGCTCGGGCCGCTCGATGGCACGATCGTCTCGATCAAGGATCTGTTCGACGTCGCCGGCGAGCCGACCACGGCCGGCTCGCTGATGCTCAGGACAGCGGCCCCCGCCTTGCGCGATGCCGCGATCGTCGGCCGGCTGCGCCAAGCCGGCGCGGTCATCCTCGGCAAGACCAACATGACCGAATTCGCCTTCACCGCGATCGGCGACAACCAGCACTACGGCACGCCCGGCAATGCTACCGACGCCAGCCTGATACCGGGCGGCTCGTCATCGGGCGCCGGGGTGTCGGTGGGTGAAGGAACCTGCGACGTCGCCATCGGCTCCGACACCGGCGGCTCGGTCCGCATCCCGGCATCGCTGAATGGCGTGGTCGGTTTCAAGCCCACGGCGCGGCGCATACCATTGGCCGGTGCCTATCCACTATCCGCGACGCTGGATTCGATCGGGCCACTGGCGCTGAGTGTCGCCGCATGCGCCGTCGCCGACGCCGCGATGGCCGGCGAGGAGATGCCGCCCCTGCACCTGCCGTTGCCGCTTGCCGGTCTTCGTGTCGGGATCCCGCGCGGTGTTCTTTTCGACGACACCGAAAGCGAGGTGGCGACCGCGTTCGATCGATGCCTGGGCAAGGTCGAGCAGGCCGGCGCGCGGATCGCGGACCTGTCGGTCGAGGACCTGCTTGCCGACATGCGCGCGGCGACCAGGCGCGCCACGATCGCGTCGATGGAGGGCGCCGAGGTCCATGCCGACTGGCTGGCGACGGGCGCATCCGTGCCGGTCGATCCGCATGTCAGCGGGCCGTTATCGCGCGCCCTGGCTATCCCCGCATCGGTCTATATCCGGACACTACGCCGCCGCGCGGCGCTGGCCGCCGCGATGGACGAGCGCCTGGCCAGCGTCGACGTGCTGGGCCTGCCGACGACGCCGGTGACCGCGCCGACCATCGCTTCGATGGCAAGCGACGTGGCGTTGCGTGACCGGATCGAAGGCCTGCTGCTGCGCAACACCCAGGTCGCCAACCAGTTCGATCTCTGCGCGATCTCGCTGCCGATGCCTGGAACGGCACGCCCGGCCGGGCTGATGCTGGTGGCGCGCAACGGCCAAGACCGGCATCTGCTGCGCATCGCGGCAGAAGTGGAGCGGCTGCTCGGTTGATGACCGGCGCGCCGTGTCAGCGCGACGAACAGTGCCGGCGCTCGCTTGGCCTCGCGGTCCGTTCGATGCCGGTCGCGACCAGCGTCCGCACGATCTGCCGCTTGCCGTTGATGGTCTGGGTCCTGGTCTCGATCGAGCCGGCAATCACGATCGTGCCGGCGTAGAGCTTGTCCTGGAGATCGAGCGCCTTGTCTTCCTGCGGCAGGCCGTCGATGTCAATCACGACGCCCCTGATGATCTCGCCGGTGGCGAGCTCGAGCGCACTGTTGGAAGGGCAGGGCGCCGCGATGCAGCGCAGGCCGTTGTCGCAGAACACATAGCCGTCCTGCCCGTCAGCCAAGGCCTGTACGGCCGTGGCGCAGAGGCTCGCGGCTAGAAGGGAAAGGCGGGCGATGAACATGGCGGCAATGTCCCCGTCGAATCCGTGAAAATTGAGGCGCCGCCGGTGACGAGCTACAGGTCGACCGGGAAGCGCCGCCGGTAGTGAGCGGTCACTTCCGGGTTGCGCAGATTGACAGGCAATTTGTTGGCGAGCACCTGCAGCGCTTCGCCGGCGGCGCCGACGCCCATGCGCATCATCGATTCCTCGGTGATCCCCGCCATGTGCGGGGTGACGATGACATTGTCGAAGCCGAAATAGGGATGGTTCGGCGGCAGCGGATGCGTTGCAAAGACATCGAGCGCGGCACCGCCGATGCTGCCCTTGCGCAAGGCCTCGATCAGCGCGTCGTCGTCGACCACGGGCCCGCGCGAGACATTGATCAGCAGCGCGTTGGGCTTCATGCGCGAAATGCGCTCGCGGCTGATCAGGCCGCGTGTCTCCGGTGTCAGCGGGCAGCAAAGCACGACGATGTCGCTCTGCTCGACCAGGGCGTCGATCGATAGGAAGCCGACCTTGTCGGGCGCCGGGCGCATGCTGCGCGTCGTCGCCACCACATTGAGGTCGAAGCCGTGGGCGGCGATATGGCCGACCGCCTGGCCGACCGCGCCGAGGCCGACAATGCCGATGGTCTTGCCGGCGAGCTCGGTGTTGGCGTTGGCGTGGTCGCGGCCGGCGAGCCAACCCTTGGCGCGCAGGTCGCGGTCGACCATGCGAAAACGCCGAAGCAAGGCCAGCGTCACGAACATCACGTGCTCGGCGACCGAGCGCGCATTGACCGCCGGCACGTTCGCCACAAGCACGCCGGCCGCGGTCGCCGCCTCGACCGGGATCATGTCCAGCCCGGCGCCATGCCGGATCGCGGCGCGCAGCTTCGCGGCGCCATCGAAAAGCTCTGCCGGCAGCGGCGCACGGACGATGACGATATCGGCATCCTTCGCTTCGGCGGCAAGCGTCCTGCCATCGAGGGCGGAAGCGACGACCAGCCTGCCCGCCCCGGCCAGCATGGCGGAGGCGCGCGGATGCAGCGGATGCGTCGACAGGATTCTGGGCATGTGGCTCCCGTTTGTTTGCCGCATTTCCGCGACGCCAGGCGATGCCGCCTGGCTGCAAAATGCTCTAGGCCTTTTCGAGCGCCGGGCTCGTCGGCTCCGTCCCGTGGCCCTCGATCAGGCCTTTCCAATAGCTTTCGGCGCCCTGCAGATGGGCGTTCATCAGCGCCTGAGCGAGGTTGCCGTCGCGGCGCAGCAGCGCCTCGTAGATCTGGATGTGCTCGGCATGCGAGCGCACGCTGCGTTCGGGGTCGTTGAAATAGATCGGCAGGCGCTGCTCGCCCATCAGGTAGTAGACGCTGCAGATGTTGTGGAAGATGCCGTTCTTGGTGGCGCGCACGATCTCGAGGTGGAACTCGCGGTCTTCCTTGGCCAGGCCCTCGCCGGCGGCGATGCGCTCCTCCGAGGCTTTCAGGATCTCGCGCAGCCGCTCGAAATTCTCCTCGGTGGCGCGCGAGCAGGCAAGCTCGGCGGCCTTGATCTCGTGGATCTTGCGCAGCTCGACCGTTTCGTAGATCTGGATCGGATCGAGCGGCAGGCCGGCGCGGGCGAACAGAGCCAAGGCTTCGACGCTCGCCTGCTTGGTGTCGACATAGATGCCGGATTTGGCGCGGCGCTCGACGATGCGCATGGCCTCGAGAATGGCCAGCGCCTCGCGGATCTGGCCGCGGCTGACCGAGAAATGCTCGGCCAGTTCACGCTCCGACGGCGTGCGGCCCGTCTCCTTGTCCGAGCTGGAGAACAGAAAGGCGGCGAGTTCCGCGAGAAGGTTCTTTTCTTTCATCGTCAGCAGCGTTGCGCGTGCGCCTCCAGGAACCGTTCCGAAATTGTGAATCCCAATCCGGGCTTTTCAGGGATCGCTATCATACCGTCCTTCGCTTCGACAGTCTCTTCGACAAGATCGTGGATCATGGGGTTGGCGCCGAGCGAATATTCGACGGTGAAGCTCGCCGGCGACGCCGCGCAGACATGCAGACCGGCAAAGAAGCAGGGCGCGCCGGCCCACAGATGCGGCGCAAAACGCAGGTTGAAGGCGCTGGCGATGGTGCCGATCTTCATCGCCTCGCTGATGCCGCCGCAGAATGCGGGGTCCGGCTGGAAAATGTCGGCCGACTTCAGAACGGCGAGATCGCGGAAGGCGTAGCGGGTCGCCTCGCTCTCGCCGGTAGCGATCGGGATGGTGGACGAGGCTCGGACTTCGGCCAAGCCCGGCTTGTCGTCGGCGATCACCGGCTCCTCGAACCAGGCGAGGTCGAGGTCGCCGGCGAGCTGGATGAAGCGCTTTGCCTCGGCCACCGTATAGGTGCCATGCGCGTCGACCATCAGCTCGACCTCGGGGCCAAGCGCCTCCCTTGCCGCGCGGACGCGGGCGGCGGAAGTATGCGGGGCGCCATCCATGGCGCCGATGCGCATCTTCAGCGCCTTGAAGCCGCCCTTGGCGATGTAGGATTGGAGCTGCTCGCCGATGGTCTCGGCCGGCGCCCAGCCGCCGGAAGCGTAGGCCTGCATGCGCTCGACCTTGCGGCCGCCGAGCAGTCGCCAGACAGGCTGGCCAAGCGACTTGCCGAGGATGTCCCAGAGCGCGATGTCGACGGCGCTGATGGCGGCAACGCTCATGCCGCGCCGCGCCAGCTGCGGCATGGCGTGTCCGGCATGGGCCGCGGTGTGGTGGCGCACGCCGTTGTAGAGCATTTCCCAGATGACGCCGATGTCGGCCGGGTCGCGGCCGACGAGCTGCGGCCCGACCTCGTGGTTCAGCATATGGACCAGTGCGCCATAGCTGCCGGCGCTGCCGGCGGCGTTCTTACCCTCGCCCCAGCCGACCAGGCCGTCATCGGTTTCGACGCGCAGGATGGCGGCGTCGAACGTCGTCACCTGACCGAAATCGCTGCGGTGCTGCTTCGCCGCTGCGATCGGTATGCGAACCCACCAGGCTTGGACCGTCTTGATGCGCATGGCCATCCCCGGCCCCGCCGCCCGTTCGGGCGGAAGGGCGTCTTCCTTTCGACCGGCTATTTGATCAGCGGCAGCAGCGTTTCGGCGGTGATGCGCATCTGGTCGGTGTAGAACTTCTCCGTCAGCACGCTGGAGCCGTGATCCTGGATGAACTTCAGCTGCTCGGGCGAGATGTCGACCGGATGGCGCTCGACCATGTCGGGATAGGGCGCGGCCGGCGTGCGGTCGACGGGGGCCACGAACTCGTTGGTCAGCGCGCCGTCGTAGCCGATCTCCTTCAGCGTGCGCACGATCCGCGGCCAGTCGATCTGGCCGAGGCCGGCGGCGAAGCGGTTGTTGTCGGCGACGTGGAAGTCGAACAGGCGTTTGCCAACCTGGCGGATGGCGTCATAGACGTTAAATTCCTCCATGTGGATGTGATAGGCGTCGAGGCAGACGCCGCATTCCGGGCTGACCGCGTCGGCAAGCGCGAGCGCCTGCGCGCCGCGGTTGAATAGATAGGTCTCGAAGCGGTTGAGCGGCTCGACCGCGACCTTGACGCCGACTTTCTTGGCGTGCGCGAAGCACTCGCGGGTGGCGTCGACCACCCAGCCCCATTCCTCCGCCTCGGTGCCGTCGGGCACCACCTTGCCGACGGTGGCGGGAACCAGCGTGATGATCTCGCCCTCGAGCTCGCTCACCATGGTCAGCACGTCCTTGACGTATCGCACCGAGCGCTCGCGCTGGCCCTGGTCCTTGGCGGCGAGGTTGCGTTCGCCCAGCATCAGCGTCACCGAGCCCCAGCAGCGGATGCCGTGCTCCTTCAAGAGCGCGCGCGTCTCCTTGGTCTTGTACTGCTCGGGCTCGCCGGAAATCTCGATCGACTCATAGCCGAATTTCTTGATGCGCTTCAGCGTCACCTCCAGCGGCTCCGCCCGCATCCAGTTGTGCGTCGAAAGATGCATGGTCTATCCTTCCCAGAATTCGCCTGTCACGTTCTCCCGCGGCGCTCTCCCGCGGAGCCCGCCGCCAGTTTCCTCCCCAAGGCGTTCCAGCATTTTTTGGCAAACTGGTTCGACCAATTGGGCCTTTTTGATGGTCTACAGCAATTTCGGATGGACGGCAAGAAGTCGACCAACGCCGCCCGTTTACGAAGTTACCATATTGAATAATATGTAATTTTCCCACCGCGACGGATTGCCGGCGGCGCCGTTTTGCCATGCTCGGCCGCTTGACCAAACAACATTATTTGGTAATACCAGAATTGCGGCGTGTTCAAATCGCCGACATGAAAGACCAAAGAGACTGGCCCCGTCCGCAATCGGCGCTATGCTCGGTCGCGATGAAAAAAGAGGGAGGATGCCGATGCCGTCGACGATGAAGGGTCCCGGTCTGTTTCTGGCGCAGTTCGCGGGCGATGCCGCGCCGTTCAATTCGTTGCCGTCGATCACCAAATGGGCCGCCGGTCTGGGCTACAAGGGCGTGCAGATCCCGACCTGGGACGCACGGCTGTTCGACCTGGAAAAGGCGGCGACCTCCAAGGCCTATTGCGACGAGGTGAAAGGCATCTGCGCCGATGCCGGCGTCGAGATCACCGAACTGTCGACGCATCTGCAAGGGCAACTGGTGGCGGTGCATCCGGCCTATGACGCGCAGTTCGACGGCTTCGCGCCTGCTTCGGTGCACAACAATCCGAAGGCCAGGCAACAATGGGCGGTGGAGCAGATGAAGTTCGGTGCCAAGGCGTCGAAGAACCTGGGGCTGAAGGCCTCGGTCTCATTCTCCGGAGCGCTGGCCTTCCCCTACCTCTACCCATGGCCGCAGCGCCCGGCCGGGCTGATCGAGGAGGCTTTCGCCGAACTCGGCAAACGCTGGAAGCCGATCCTCGACGTCTATGACGAGAACGGCGTCGATATCGGTTACGAGATCCATCCGGGCGAGGACGTGTTCGACGGCGCCACCTTCGAGATGTTCCTCGACGCGGTGGGCGGCCACAAGCGCTGCAACATCAACTACGACCCGTCGCACTTCCTCTTGCAGCAGCTCGACTATCTCGAATTCATCGACATTTACCACGAGCGCATTAAGGCGTTTCACGCCAAGGACGCGGAGTTCAATCCGACGGGGCGGCAAGGCGTCTATTCCGGCTATCAGGGCTGGACCAACCGGGCCGGGCGGTTCCGTTCGCTCGGCGACGGGCAGGTCGATTTCGGCGGCATCTTTTCCAAGCTCACCCAGTACGGCTACGATTCCTGGGCGGTGCTGGAATGGGAATGCTGCCTGAAGCATCCGGAGGATGGCGCCGCCGAAGGCGCGCCCTTCATCCAGCATCACATCATCCGGGTGACGGAGAAGGCGTTCGACGACTTCGCCGGTGGCGCGACCGACAAGAAGGCGCTGCGCGCGATGATGGGAATCTAATACCGCTTTTCCCTCCCCTCGAGGGGAGGGTGGCCCAAAGGGCCGGGCGGGGTCGGCTCATGCCGAGCTTCACGCTCGGCAACCCCACCCGATCCGCTGCCCGGATCGACCTCCCCTCGAGGGGAGGCAAGCACCAACGAGGAGACAGGAATGGTCGGCGCATCGAAGTCGGAAACGGGAGGCGGCCCGATCCGCTATGGCATGGTCGGCGGCGGGCAAGGCGCCTTCATCGGCGCGGTGCACCGGATCGCGGCCAGGCTGGACAACGACTTCGTCCTGGTGGCCGGCGCGCTGTCTGCCAACCCGGAACGCGCAAAGGCATCGGCCGCCGAGCTCGGGCTCGATCCGGCGCGCAGCTACGGCTCCTACGCCGAAATGGCCAAGGCCGAGGCGAAGCGGCCCGACGGCATCGAGGCGGTGGCGATCGTCACCCCCAACAACGTGCATGTGCCGGCGGCCAAGGCGTTTCTCGAGGCCGGCATCCACGTCATCTGCGACAAGCCGCTGGCGACCACGCTGGCCGAGGCGAAGAAGCTTGCCGCCCTGGTCGAGAAGACCGGCAAGGTGTTCGTGCTCACCCACAACTACACCGCCTATCCGATGATCAGGCAGGCGCGCGAGATGGTGGCCAAGGGCCAGCTCGGCGACATCCGCATCGTGCAGTCGGAATATCCGCAGGACTGGCTGACCGAGGATCTCGCCGCCACCGGCCAGAAGCAGGCTGCGTGGCGCTCCGACCCGAAGCAGGCCGGCGCCGGCGGCGCGCTCGGCGACATCGGCACCCATGCCTACAACCTGGCGCGCTTCGTCTCCGGGCTGGAGCTCGATACGCTGTCGGCCGATCTCGACGCCTTCGTGCCGGGGCGGCAGCTCGACGACAACGTCAACGTCATGCTGCGCTTCAAGCCGGTCGGCAAGACGCATCCGGCCAAGGGCATGATCTGGGCAAGCCAGGTGGCGCCCGGCCATGAGAACGGGCTGAAACTGCGCATCTACGGGTCGAAGGGCGGGCTGGAATGGGTGCAGGCCGATCCGAACTATCTGTGGTATACGCCGTTCGGCCAGCCGAAGCAGCTGCTGACCCGCGCCGGCGCCGGCGCGCTGCCGTCCGCCGGGCGTGTCACCCGTGTTCCCTCGGGCCATCCGGAGGGCTATCTCGAAGGCTTCGCCAACATCTACCAGGAAGCGGCCCGCGCCATCCGCGCGGCGCGCAGGAAGGGCGGCAAGCCGGCAAAGGATGTCGTCTTCCCGACGATTGCCGACGGCGTCGAAGGCATGGCCTTCATCGAGGCCTGCGTGAAGTCGTCGAAGAAGAATGGGGCGTGGACGAAGCTCTAGGGGTGTCGATATTCAGGTGAGGCCGGTCTGCGAACGGCGGCTTCCTGCGCTTCCGGTGCTCGCGTACTTAAGTGCGCTCCGCTCCGGTTCTCGGAAGCCACCGTTCTCGACTCGGCCTGACCTGAATCTCATCCCCCCTTGATCGAAGGTGATGGGGAGGGGTCGATGAAAATCGGCATGTGCATGTTCCTATGGACGACCAGCGTCTCGAAGAAGCATGAGGCGCTGCTGAGAGACATCAAGTCGACCGGCTTCGACGGCGTCGAGATCCCGGTGTTTTCCGGCGCGCCCGACGACTACAAGAAACTTGGCGACCTGCTCGATCGCATCGGCCTGGAGCGCACCGCGGTCTCGGCAATGGGCGATCCGGCGATGAACCTGATCTCGACGGACGCCGCGACGCGCAAGGCCGGCATCGACTACATGAAATGGGCGATCGACTGCAGCGCCGCCCTTGGCGCCGACAGGCTGAGCGGGCCGCTTCATTCGACGCTCGGCGCCTTTTCCGGCAGCGGGCCGACGGCCGCAGAGAAGAAGCGCTCCGTCGCTTCCCAGCGCGCCATCGGCGACCATGCCGGCAAGACGGGGGTGACCATCGGGTTAGAGGCGCTCAACCGCTTCGAATGCTATCTGTTCAACACGATGGACGATCTGTCCGAGCATATCGACGCGATCGACCGGCCGCACATCAAGGCGATGTACGACACGTTCCACGCCAACATCGAGGAGGCCGATCCGATCGGCGCCTATACGCGCAATCGCCGGAAGGTCGTCCACATCCACATTTCAGAGAATGATCGCGGCGTGCCGGGCCGGGGCAATATTCCCTGGAAGGAGACGTTCTCGGCCATCCGCAAGAGCGGTTACGACGACTGGCTGACCATCGAATCCTTCGGGCGTTCGCTGAAGGACCTGGCTGCGGCGACCAAGGTTTGGCGGGATTTTGCCGAGACGCCGGAGGCTGTGTATCGGGAGGGGTACCAGCATATCAGGGATGGGTGGAAGAAGGCGGCTTAGAATGGCCGTCCGACGAGCGCCGCGATCCTTCGCGCCCCCCTCTGTCCTGCCGGACATCTCCCCCACAAGGGGGGAGATTGGCGGCTGCGGCGCTTAGCTCAATTCGGCAACGTAGGAGATTGGCGAAAGCCGTGGTCGTGGCTGATCTCCCCCCAAGTGGGGGAGATGCCCGGTAGGGCAGAGGGGGGCGCTGTCCCGTCGACCTCTCGCAAGATTCTGCTAGCGAGGACTAACCCCGCTCAGCCTGCAGCCTATTATAATCATGCAGCGTGCGGCTGAGCCGGCGACGCAGGAAGTTCGAGATGTTGTCGAAGACGAAGACGACGGCCAGCGTCAGCAGCACCATGTAGAAGACGTTGGCCCAGTTGGAATTGGTGCGCATCGCTTCCCAGAGCTTCAGGCCGATGCCGCCGGCGCCGACGGCGCCGATGATGGTGGCGCCTCTGGTGTTGGATTCCCACTGGTAGAGCGTCTGGCTGATGAAGACCGGCAGCACTTCCGGCAGCACGCCGTAGCGCTGCACCAGCAAGCCATTGGCGCCGGTCGACTGCACGCCTTCGCGCGGCTTGTCGTCGATGTTCTCCAGCGCCTCGGAATAGGTTTTGCCGAGCGTGCCGATCTCGGTGAAGAAGATCGCGGCACTTCCCGCCAACGGGCCGGGTCCGAAGGCGCGGGTGAAGAACAGCGCCCAGATCAGCATGTCGACCGAGCGCATGAAATCGAAGAAGCGTTCCAAGACCTGGCTGAGCAGCCCGCTCGGCGTGATGTTGCGGGCGGCGAAGAAGGCGAGCGGGAAGGCGACGATGCCGCCGAGCAGCGTGCCGAGGAAGGCCATGACGATGGTCTGCAGCAGTTTCGTCCAGACATCGCCATGCTGCCATTGGGCGTTGTTCCAGATGTTGTCGGCGGCAAGCGCGATGTTCGATGTTCCGGGCTTGAGCTCCGGGCCGGAAACCAGCAGCGAAGCCACTTCGCCGGCCGGCTTGCCGAAGAAGGGCGAGCGCGTGTCGAAGACGAAATTCGCCCAGCCGAGGAAGCGCTTGCGCACCTTGACGCGGTCGACGGTGACGCGCACCTCGCCGACGAAGCCCATCCTGGCGACAATTTCGTCGTCATGCGCGGTGATCCAGTCGGGCACCGGGCCCGAGATCACCGGCTTGCCGCCGGTCAGCGACACGGGCACCGTCTGGCCGTTGGCGACAATCACGGCTTTGGTCTTGTCGAAGGTGACGGATTTGGCCGGTCCGTCGATCAGCACGGTGAAGGTGCCGTCCGGGTTCCTGATCACCCAGTCAGGATTGGGGTTCTCGCCAAGCGCTGAGAAGCGCGGATATTTCGGCGTGATCTCCGGCTGGTCGAGGCGAAACTCCGGCTGCAGGTCGTAGCTGATCCATTGCGCCAGAAAGAGCGGCAGGCGCTCCCAGTGCGACTCGCGCAGCACCTGCGGCATGCTGAAGAACCACAGGGCGTAAGCGAGATACAGGACAGTTCCAGCGACCAGGAACAGCGGGCCGAAACGCTGGTAAAGCGGCCGGCGGAAGACGTGCGGGTAGCGCGCCTCGATCGACAGAATGTCGTCGGCGGTTATGGCCATATCAGGCGCTCATCAGGAAGGCCTGCTCGCCGACGAGCTTGCGGCGCAGCCAGGCGGAGAACTGGTCGACGATGAAGATGGTGGTGAACAAGAGCAGCACTAGCGCCAGCGTTTTGGCGCCGAAGCCGCGCGAGATGGAGAGCTTCAGCTCCTCGCCGATGCCGCCGCCGCCGACCGCGCCCATGATCGTCGAGATGCGCACGTTGATCTCGATCCTGAGCAGCGTGTAGGACATGAAATTGGGCAGCACCTGCGGCAGGGCGGCGAAGCGGATGCGCTCGAACCAGTTGGCGCCGACCGCCCGCAAGCCCTCCTCGGCGCGCATGTCGATGTTCTCGTTGATCTCGTAGAACAGCTTGCCCAGCGCGCCGATCGAATGCAGGCCGATGGCGATGATGGCGGCGACCGGGCCGATCGAGACGATGGCCGCGAACAGGCCGGCAATGACGATCTCGGGGAAGGCGCGCAGCAGTTCCATGAAGCGCTTGACGACGAGCCTGAGCGCCGGGCTCGGCGTCAGGTTGCGCGCGGCGATGAAGGAGAAGGGCACGGCGAAGACGAAGCCGACGAAGGTCGAGACCAGCGCCACGTTGACCGTGGTCAGCATCAGCTCGAAATATTCGGGGATGTAGAATCCGCCCCAGACAGGGACGCGGCCGAGCGGGAAGTTGAATTCCTGGGTGCCGGTGTCATGCGGCGAGGCGACGTCGAACAGGGCGCGCCAGACGTCGTTCCAGTCCTTGGGAATCAGCCAGCTCAGGAAGTCCAGTATGTGCGGCAGCCGGTCGAGGAAATGGCCGGCATTGGCCTCGTCGGCGAACCACATGGTCGCGCACATGGCGACAAAAAGCAGGCCGACACCGAGGCCGGTGTAAAGCCGGCGCAAGGACGTCTGGCGCCGCCAGGCATCGGCCGCCAGGCGCGTCGCGTCAGAGTGGATTGTCGCTGAGGTCATGATCGGGAGATGCAAAAGGGGCGGCGTTTTTTGGCGCCGCCCCTTTTCCTGATGCCGTCAGCCGCCGATGGCGGCTTTGCGGGCTTCGACGATGACGTTGTAGAAGTCCGGCTTGACCGGAACGTAGCCGGTGAAGTCGCCGCCCTCGACGCCCTCGAAGCAGGGCTTGTCCTTCGTCGGCAGCGCGGTGAAGAACGCGGTCAGCTTGGCCTTCATGTCGTCGCCGAGCGCGGTGCGCACGACCAGCGGGCCGTTCGGGATCAGGCCGGAGCGCCAGACCTCGACGAAGTCGTTCGGGTCGACGGCGCCCTTGGCGACTTCCTTGTGGAAGGTGCCGGAGGTGTAGCCGTTCTTGAAATCGCCGATGCCGGAGGAATCGTCCACCGCGACGTCGACCTTGCCGTCGCGGACGGCGAGAACGTTGTTCTCGTGGCCGCCATTGAACTGGGTCGAGGCGAAGAAGGCTTCGTTCGACTGGCCGGTGTCCTTAGGGATCTGGGTCAGCGGGATCAGGTAGCCGGAGGTCGAGTCCGGATCGGCATAGCCGAGCTTCTTGCCCTTGGCCGACTTGATGTCGGTGATCCCCGACGACTTCAACGCCAGGCCGATCGAATAATAGCCGGTGGCGCCGTCGGTCTGCTGGGTGGTGAGGATCGGGGTGACCGCCTTCGGGTCCTTGATGTAGACGCTGGCATAGCCGGAAGCGCCGAGCTCGGCGAAGTCGAGCGTGCCGCCGAGCAGGCCCTGGATGACGCCGTCATAGTCGGCGGCCGGGAACAGCGAGACCTTCTCGAAGCCGAATTCGGCCTTCAAATGGTCGGCCAGGCACTGGTAGTTGCGCAGCCGGTCCGTCTCGTTCTCGCCACCGAGGATGCCGACGCGGAATTCCTTGACGTCGGCGGCATGAGCGGCGCTCGTCGCGATGGCGAGCAGTGATACGGCGCCAAAAACCATCTTCCTAAACATTTGGATCTCTCTCCTGTTGTTCCGGCCTCGCGCCGGCGACGTTCGAATTTTGACAGCTGCCTTTGACGCGGGCGGGCGATCCGGGTTGCTCGTTTGCTTGGCCATGATCCTTGCCGAACCGGTTGCCGCTCTTCGTCAGCGTGGACGGTTCGAAAGCATCGACTAGTAGCCGGGGAATGCGGGCTCGAGCGGTCCGGCGGATGCGGTGATCTTCGGCTTGAAGGTGACGCTGGTCGACGTGATGGCCTCGGAGATATCGGCGCCATTCGCATCCGCGCCATAGACGAGGCGCACGGCGTCGCGGTCGAGGTCCTCGGGCGCGCCATCGAACACGACCTTGCCGGCGGCCATCCCGATGATGCGGTTGCAATAGGCCCGCGCCGTGTCCAGCGTGTGCAGATTGGTGATGACGGTGATGCCTTCGCGTAGGTTGATGTCCTGCAGCGAGTCCATCACCACCTTGGCGTTGAGCGGGTCGAGCGAGGCGATCGGCTCGTCGGCGAGCAGCACCCTCGGCTGTTGCATCATGGCGCGCGCGATCGCCACGCGCTGCTGCTGGCCGCCGGACAGCGTGCCAGCCGGCTGCAGCGCGGTGCGGGCGATGTCGAGGCGTTCAAGCGCCGCAACCGCCTCGGCGCATTCGGTGCGCGAGAAAATGCCGAACAGATTGGACAGCGTCGAGCGGTGGTTTAGCCGGCCAAGCAGCACGTTGGTCAGCACGTCGAGGCGCGGCACCAGGTTGAACTGCTGGAAGATCATGGCGCAGTCGCGCTGCCAGCGCCTAAGCGGCGAGCCCTGCAGCGCCGAGACTTCGGCGCCGTCAAAAAAAATCGACCCCTGGCTGGGGTCGATGAGACGGTTGATCATGCGCAGAAGCGTCGACTTGCCGGCGCCGGAACGGCCGATGATGCCGACCATCTGGCCCTGCGGGATCGACAGGTCGACGGCGCTGACGGCGGTGTTCTTGCCGAATCGTCGGCTGACACCGCGGATTTCGAGCGTGGCAGAGGCTGCTGACATGGGGCTAGGCTCCAGTCCAGTCGGTTACAGGGTCTGTTAACCTTGGCTAGCGCAGCCCCATGAACCTGCGGTGTCGGATTGATGTCAGTTTTGTTACCGCCCACAGCTGCGCGGTAGCAGTCATCAGCCGAGGACCAGGAGCTCCTCGAAATGCTCCATGTCACGGAAGCTGCAAAAGGCCGCCGGGTGGAGTTCGATGACCGGCGCCTCGCGGTCGAGGAAGGACAGGCAGTCATCGAACAGATCCTGCCACGCCGCCGCCCGCTCGTCGGCAAGGCGGCGGATCTGGTAGGCGAAGGTGATGTGGAAGACGTAGGTGTCATGGTCGGGATGGCGATAGCCGAAGGGCACCGACAGCGCGTCGCGCCAGGCCTGGAGGATGCGCCGGTCTTCCTCCGAGGCGCCGGCGACGGTGAGGCCGTTCGGGGTGATACCGATGGCCTTGACCCTGAACGCGCCGCTCCCCGCGAAGCCCTTCAGGCGCTCCAGATAAAGGCGGGTCATGTCGTCGATGCTGGTGTCGAGCGGCACATCCCGAGGCCAATAGGGGAGCCGGCGGCGGCGCTCGATGATGCCCTGGAACAGCGTCATATGCAGGCTGGAGACCGGGGTGAAGACAAGCCGGTCGGCGTCGGGCATGGCGCGCATGCGCTCGCGCACTGCGACTACAGCGGCTTCGGAGGGTGAGCCGGCTACGAGATGGGAGACAACGGTGTTGCCAGGCTCGAACAGGAATTGCCCGCCGTGTCGTAGCGGGTGCCGAGATGCACCGGCGGCGCGGGGTTGGTGCCTTCGAAGAAGCCGGCGAGCGAGGGTCTGGCTTTGTCGAGCATGGCGATCTCCCTGGCGAGATCGCCTCTTGTCCGACTCGTATGTCAAAGATGTGAATCTAGGGGCGTCGTCCTGGGCATAGGTATCGAAGCTAGCGGTCTCACTAGCAGTTGAGGCAGTTCTACCGGGAGATGGGCGCCAACACGAAGAGAATTAGCACCCCTACCGCTGCCAGGCCCAAGCCCAAGATGGTCAAGACAATGGACGAGACTCGGTCGGACCGACTCCAGCGGTTTACCTGGCTCCGAACGACCCAAATCCCCAATACAACCAGCGCCAACCCAATGCACGCCGGTATAAACAGTATAGCCACGAAATGATCTCCTTCCACACGACTGGCCTAGGAGATGTTTGATATAGCGAGATTAAATTACTGTACGACCACACCACGTTCCCGTGAATGTCAACCATACCTCTCCAGGAAAGCCTCTGCCGAAAGCGCGCGAAAATCGTCGAGCGACGCGCGCAACCGGGCATGGTCCCAGTCCCACCAGGCGAGCGCCTGGTAGCGCTCGGCGGTGCGACGGTCGAAGCGCTCGCGGATCGGCTTCGCCGGCACGCCGCCGACGATGGTGTAGGGCGCGACATCCTTCGACACCACGGCGCCCGCGCCGACCGCCGCGCCGTCGCCGACGGTGACGCCGGGCAGGATTGTGGAGCCATGCCCGAGCCAGGTGTCATGGCCGATGGTGACGCGCTTGGCGCGGCGCTGCGCGAAAAACTCGTTCTCGTGCTCGGCATCGTCCCAGTAGTCGGAGGCGCGGTAGGTGAAGTGGTGCAGCGTCGGCCGCCAGGTCGGATGGTTGGTGGCGTTGATGCGCACGCTGGCCGCGATGTTGGAAAACTTGCCTATGGTCGCGCACCAGACGGCGCAGTCCTGCATCATATAGGAATAGTCGCCGAGCTCGCTTTCCGAAACCCGGCTGCGGTCGGCGATCTCGGTCCAGCGGCCGAGCGTCGAGTTCTCGACCTGCGCGGTCGGGTGAACCAGCGGCGTCTCCGACAATTTCCTTGTCATGCGGCAATCCTGCCTGCGGCGAAAGCGGTGACGTCGATGACGCGGTCGGCGACCGCCTCGCGCACGTCTTGATCGTGGAAGATGCCGAGCAGGGCGACGCCGGCCGCCTTCTTGGCGGCGATCAACTCGACCACCACGTCGCGGTTCCTGGCATCGAGCGAGGCGGTCGGCTCGTCGAGCAGCAGGATCGGATGCTCGGTGATGAAGCCGCGCGCGATGTTGACTCGCTGCTGTTCGCCGCCGGAGAAGGTCGCCGGCGGCAAGGTCCAGAGCTTTTCGGGCAGGTTGAGGTGGGTAAGCAAGGTGCGTGCCTTGTCTCGTGCTGCCTCGCGTTCCTCACCGCGCTCGACCAGCGGCTCGGCGACGACGTCGAGGGCCGAGACGCGCGGCACGGTGCGCAGGAACTGGCTGACATAGCCGATCGTTTGCCGGCGCACGGCAAGCACCGTGCGCGGGCTGGCGCTGGCGAGATCGATCAGGCCGTCCTCGTGCTGGACGATGATCTGGCCTTCGTCGGCGGCGTAGTTGCCGTAGAGCATCTTCAGGATCGAGCTTTTTCCCGCGCCGGACGGGCCGCCGAGCACGGCGCATTCGCCGGCGCGGATCGAGAACGACACGCCGGCGACGACAGGCAAGCGGATGCCATCGCGCAGATGCATGGTGAAGCTTTTGGCGACGTCGGAGACAACGAGAGGGGTGGGCATCAGAAGATTCTCCTATTGTCGCCGATCGGCGGGAGAATATGGCACTTCTCCCCGTATAGTGACGGGGAGAAGGGGCGGCCTCGTGCGGTTTCGCCAATCTCCAACGTTGCAGATAGCCCGTGACAGAGGGGGGTGGCTTGGCGCCATCATCACACCTGCAAAATCGAAGAAACAAGCAACTGCGTATAGGGCGCACGCGGGTCGTCCAGCACGCGGTCGGTGAGGCCGCTTTCGACGACATGGCCGTCCTTCATCACCATCATGCGCTGCGACAGAAGTCGCGCCACGGCGAGGTCGTGGGTGACGACGATGGCCGCCAGGCCAAGGTCGGTAACCAGCCCGCGCAGCAGGTCGAGCAGGCGCGCCTGCACCGAGACGTCGAGGCCACCGGTCGGCTCGTCCATGAACACCAGGCGCGGCCCAGTCACTAAGTTGCGGGCGATCTGCAGGCGCTGGCGCATGCCGCCGGAAAAGGCGCGCGGCTCGTCGTCGATGCGGTCCTCGTCGATCTCGACGCGCGACAGCCAGTCGACGGCAGTGGCGCGGATTTTTCCGTAGTGGCGGTCGCCGACGGCCATCAGCCGCTCGCCGACATTGGCGCCGGCAGACACCGTCATGCGCAGCCCATCGGCCGGGTTCTGGTGGACAAAACCCCAGTCGGTGCGCATCAGGAAACGACGCTCGGCCTCGCTCATGCGGTAAAGCTCGCGCCATTGGCCGTCACGCATGCGGTAGCTGGCGGTGCCGGAAGAGGGCAGCAGCCGGGTCGACAGGCAGTTGAGCAGCGTCGTTTTGCCGGAGCCGGATTCACCGACCACCGCCAGCACCTCGCCCGGCCAGAGGTCGAAACTGACAGTCTCGCAGCCGACGCGCGAGCCGTAGAATTTGGACAGCGCCGAGACGCGCAGCAGCGGTTCGTCGGTCATTCGGCCGGCTCCGTTCTTTCGAGAGCAAGTTGGGCGTCAGGCGCTAGGTGGCCGCGATGGCCTTCCTCACGCCGCTTCTCGCAGTGGTCGGTGTCGGAGCAGACGAACATGTGGCCGCCACGGTCGTCGAGGATGACCTCGTCGAGATAGACATTCTCCGCCGCGCAGAGCGCGCAGGGCTGGTCGAAGGTCTGCACCTCGAACGGATGGTCCTCGAAGTCGAGGCTGACCACGTCGGTGAATGGCGGCACGGCATAGATGCGCTTTTCGCGGCCGGCGCCGAACAACTGCAAAGCCGGCGACCGATGCATTTTCGGATTGTCGAATTTCGGCGTCGGCGACGGGTCCATCACATAACGGCCCTCGACCTTGACCGGATAGGCGTAGGTGGTGGCGATGCGGCCGTGCCTGGCGATGTCCTCGTAGAGTTTGACATGCATCAGGCCGTATTCCTCAAGCGCATGCATCTTGCGCGTTTCGGTCTCGCGCGGCTCCAGGAAGCGCAGCGGCTCGGGGATCGGCACCTGATAGACCAGAATTTGGCCTGCGTTGAGCGGATGCTCGGGGATGCGATGTCGGGTCTGGATGATGGTGGCGCTGGCGGTGTCGGTAGTCACCGCGACATTGGCGACCTTCTTGAAGAAGGCGCGGATCGAGACGGCATTGGTGGTGTCGTCGGCGCCCTGGTCGATGACCTTCAGCACGTCGTCCGGGCCGATGATCGAAGCGGTGACCTGAACGCCGCCGGTGCCCCAGCCATAGGGCATCGGCATCTCGCGCGAGGCGAAGGGCACCTGGTAGCCGGGGATGGCGATGCCCTTGAGGATGGCGCGGCGGATCATCCGCTTTGTCTGTTCGTCGAGATAGGCGAAGTTGTAGGTGGCGATGTCGGTCATGGCTATACCATCCGCTCCGTGCTACCGAATTGACTTGCAAGGCGTGGAAACCGGACTGGATCGACATGAACTCTGCCGGCTGGATGCACCTCGGGATCGTGTTGCTGGCGTTCGCCGGCGCGGTCGTCTTTTTTCTTCGGCGCACGATTTTTCCGGCGCCAAGGGAAGGTTCCAACAATTCCGAAGGTTGGTACGGCGGCGGTGGTGGCTACGAGGGCCACAGTGGACACGATGGCGGTGGGCACGCCGGTCACGGTGGCGGAGACAGCTGAGCTCATTGCACGACCTCCAATTCCCTGGCGTAGCGCGTCAGCCGCTCGGCCAGCGTGCCGGTGTGCAGCTCGAACAGATGGTTGTCATGGTCGTGGAAATAGATCGAGCGGCCTTCGCCCTCGACACGCGGGCGCGGCGGGCGCATGTCGAGCCCGAGCTTTCTGACACGGTCGACGTAGCGGTCGAAATCGCTCTCGTCGATCTTGAAGCCGACGTGGTTGTAGCTCCGATCGTTGAGTGGCTCGCCTTGCATGATGGCGATCCAGAGATCGCCGATCAGGAAGAATTTCTCGCGCGATAGCGAGAACTGCCGGGCGCCGCTGTCATAGACCTCGCGCGCGCCGAAGACGCCGGTCAGGATCTCGCCCATGCGGTCGAGGTCGCGCACGACGAAGGTCATGTGGGAGAGGCCCTCGATCATTCGGCGGCCTCGCGCTTCTCATCGCCAGTGCGGTGATTTTCACGCGCGTCGTGCTCGGCGCGCATGCGGCGCACCAGATCGAGTTCGGCCTGGAAGTCGACATAGTGCGGCAGCTTCAGATGCTCGACGAAGCCGGTCGCCTGGACATTGTCGGAATGCGAGATGATGAACTCCTCGTCCTGCGCGGCGGCGACGACGTCCTCGCCGAGTTCGCTGGCCCGCAAGGCACGGTCGCAGAGCGCCATCGCCATCGCCTTGCGCTCGCTCTGGCCGAAGACCAGGCCGTAGCCGCGGGTGAATTGCGGCGGCGCCTTGGCCGAGCCCTTGAACTGGTTGACCATCTGGCATTCGGTGACGCGGATCGCGCCGAGCGGCACGGCGAAAGGCAGTTCCGGCACGTCGAGCTCCAGCTCGACCTCGCCGACACGGACCTCGCCGACAAAGGGGTGGTTGCGGGCATAGCCGCGCTGGGTGGAATAGCCGAGCGCCAGCAGAAAACCCTCGTCGCCGCGCGACAGCGCCTGCAAGCGGACGTCACGCGCCATCGGGAACTGCAGCGGCTCGCGGGTGATGTCGCCGGGAACATGCTCGCCGGGCATGTCGCCATCGGCCTCGATCAGGCCCTCGCGGGCGAGGATCGCCGAGACGCGCGGCATGGGCTCGGCCTCGGTGGCACGTTGCATGGGCTCGGCGACGTCGCCGCCGGCGGCAAGCTCGGGATCGAGCAGCCGGTGGGTGTAGTCGAAGGTCGGGCCGAGCAGCTGGCCGCCGGGCAGGTCCTTGTAGGTTGCCGACACGCGCCGCTCGATCAGCATAGCGGCGGTATCGGCCGGCCTGGTGTAGCCGAAGCGCGGCAGCGTGGTGCGATAGGCGCGGATGAGAAAGATCGCCTCGATCATGTCGCCGCGCGCCTGGACGATGGCAAGTGCTGCCAGCTCGCGGTCGTAGAGCGAACCCTCGCTCATCACCCTGTCGACGCCGAGCGCCAGCTGCTCGACGACCTGGTCGAGGCGCAGCGCCGGCACCGTGCGGTCGCCGCGACGGCGATCGGCGAGCAGGCGGTGCGCATTGGCAATCGCGGCCTCGCCGCCTTTCACCGCGACATACATGTCAGGCCTCCATCGTCTTGATGCGCGTGGTGCGCGGCAGGCAGGCGACCCCGTCCGGTGCTGCCAGGATGATGTCGACGCCGCGCGGAAAGCGCTGGCTGTTCTGCTTCCACTGCTCGATGAAGTGGCGCGGCATCTCGGCCGGCGCGAGCATCGCCATCTTCTCGATGCCCGGGCCTTCGAGCAGCAGGGGAACGCCCGAGGCGAGATCGCTGACGACGAGGATCAGCGTCGTCGAGCGGTCGGGATATTCCTGCGTGCCTTGCGAAAAGCCATCCAGCGCCATCATCTCGGCCGGCCTGGCTATAATGGCGAAATGCGCGTCGGCCGGCGTGTTGGCGAGCGGCGCGCCGGTGTGGAAGCCGAGCCAGGATCTGACCGGCGCCTCGGCCTGCAGGGCTGGATCGAGCCAGAGCGGCGTGTCGTTGTCGCAGAGCGCCAGCGCCACGGCGCCCGATGTCGCCGACAGCGGCGCCGGCGGGCGGGCGAGGGCCGGCAGCGGCTGCACGCTGCCCGGCCGCGCCATGGCGTCCATGACGGCGCGAAACACGGTCTGGGCATTGAAGACCGGATCGGCGAAGCCGCCCTCGATCGCTTGCGTCTCCATCAGTCCTCTCCGCGCACCATGGTGAAGAAATCCACTTTCGTAGCCGCTGTCTCGGCGCGACGTTTTTCGTGCGCCTCGGCAAGCACCGTACGCAGCGGCGCGATCACCCTGGTCTCGACAACGTCGCGATGGGCCGGGTCCTGCCAGAGCGCGTCGGCGATCGCGGCCAGCTTCGCCTTCTGCCTGTCGCGTCCGAGCGCATAGCTATGGCCGACCTGGCCGGAGGGCAGGCGCACCGTGGCGCGGGTGACCGTCGCCTCGCCGACATTGAAGGGCGCGCCGCCGCCGCCGATGCGGCCGCGCACCGTCACCAGGCCGGTTTCGGGGCCGCGCAAGAGTTCGGCCTCCAGGGGCAGGCCGGCCTCGTTCCAAAGCCGGGCGAGCTCGTCGCCGCCGGACTGCGCCAGCGTCGCCATCGCCGCCTTGCGCCCGGCCTGCTCGCGCGCTTCCTGTCCTCGCATGGCAGCACTCCGTCGATTGCGTAAATTTGTCTATTGATATAGACAACTATACAAATTATACGCATTAGCTAGCGCGAGTCCATGACAGCTGGATGACATCGGCGAAAAGTCTGGGCGGTGAACCGGGGGCTGACATGAGTGGGCAGCAGGCAGCCAGCATCGAGCGGCGCAGCGGCGTTTCGCTGTGGCGGCAGATCGCCGACCGGATCCTGCAGGGGATCGCGGCCGGCGACTTTGCCGAGAACGCGGCCCTGCCGCCGGAAATGGCGCTTGCCGAACGTTATGGCGTCAATCGCCATACGGTGCGCAGCGCAATCGCAGCGCTGGTTCAGGAGGGCGTGCTGAGGGCCGAGCAGGGGCGCGGCACCTTCGTCTTGTCGCGCAAGCGGCTCTCCTACCCGATCGGCGCCCGCACGCGCTTTTCGACGGGCCTGCAGGGGCAGACGAGCGAGCGGCATATCGCGCTGCTCGCCTCATCGGTCGAGCCGGCCAGCCGGCGCATCGCCGATGCCTTGAAGCTCGCCAGGGGAGCCGCCGTGCTCCGCCTGGAGACGCGCGGCGAAGCCGATGGCCATCCGGTGTCGCGCGCCACCGCCTGGTTCGACGCCAGGCGCTTCGCCGGCATCGATGCCGCCATGGCGGAGACGGGATCGGTCACCGCATCGCTCAGGCGCTTCGGCATAAACGATTATCTCAGGCAATCGACGGTGCTGTCGGCGCGCCATGGCGATGCCGCCGATCTTGCCGATCTCGACCTGCAGCCCGGCGCCATCGTGCTGGTGACGGTCGCGGTCAACGTCACGCTCGACGGTCAGCCGATCCAGTTCTCCGAGTCGCGGTTTCCGGCGGAGCGGGTGGAGCTCAAACTGTCGGCCAATGACTAGCCGATGCCGTAGAAGCGTGCGGCGGTGCCGCCGAAGACGGCGTCATGCTCCGCCGGCGAAAGGCCTGCCAAAAGCTCCTTCGCGGCGGCCAGCCAATTCTCGTAGGTGGCGGCGAGCTCGCACACCGGCCAGTCGCTGCCGAACATCAGCCGGTCCGGCCCGAAGCAGGCGACGAGATGATCGGCATAGGGTTTGAGGCCGGCGACCGACCAGTTCGGCCCGGCCTCAGTGACCAGGCCGGAGAATTTGCAGACGACCGATGGCCGCTTCGCCAGCGCCGCCATGTCGCTCGCCCAGGGCTCTAGGATGCCCTTGGCGATGAAGGGTTTTGCCGCGTGGTCAACGACGATCGGCAGGTCAGGCATGTGGTCGGCGAGTGCGGCGACCACCGGCAAATGGCGCGGCTGCGCCAGAGCGTCGAAACGCAGGCCGAGTTTCGGCAAAAGCTTCAGCGCGGCGAGCTGCTTCGGCTTCAAAATGTCGAAAGTGTCGTCGATATCCTGCAGCATCGGCCTTATGCCGCGGAACTTCGGCCGCGCCGCCAGCCGTCGCAGCGTCGCCTCGACATCGTCGGCTTCGAGATCGACCCAGCCGACCACGGCCGCGATGCTGTCGTCCCTGTCGGCGAGGTCGAGCATGAATTCGGTTTCGGCGACGGTCGCCGCCGCCTGGACGACGACGGTGCGGGCGATGCCTGCGGCCTGGAGGTGCGGCGCCAGGTCGGCCGGGAAGACGTCGCGCATGATCGGCGCGACGTGCGGCCCCATCCAGAAATAGTCGCCGCGCGCGATCTGCCAATAATGCTGGTGCGCGTCGATCCTCTGCATCGTCCTACCCGATCTCGATGACGGCCTTGATCAGACCGGATTTCTCATGCGCCCATCTTGCGAGATCACGCGGCGTGCCCGCAAGGCTCGTGCGGTGGGTGACGAGCTTTGCCATGGGCACCGCACCGTTGCGGATCGAGGCGGCGACATGGTCGAAATCGGCGCGGAGCGCATTGCGGCTGCCGATCAGCGTCATCTCGCGCTTGTGGAATTCCGGGTCGGAGAAGGTGATGTCGTCCTTGACGACACTGACCAGGACGAGGCCGCCGCCATGCGCGACATGGGCGAAGGCCGATTGCACCGACTGCGTGTTGCCGGTGGCGTCGAAGACCACGTCGAAGCCCTCGCCATCGGTCGCGTTCCGCACCAGATCGGCCGCCGCCTGCCGCGAGCCGTCGAGCGCGGCGAAACCAAGCTCGCTTTCGGCAAAGCCAAGGCGCTCGCTGCTCATGTCGAGCAGGCTGACGTCGAGGCCGGCGATGCGGGCAAACAGCGCCGTGCCAAGTCCGATCGGGCCGGCGCCGATGACCAGCGCGCGGGCGCCGGGTTCGGTCAGCGCGCGGCGCACCGCATGCGCGCCGATCGCCAGGAATTCGACGGCGGCGGCATCGGCCAGCGACAGGCCGTTTGCCGGGTAAAGATTCTGCGCCGGCACCAGGATCTCCTCGCACATGGCGCCGTCGCGATGGACGCCGAGCACCTCGATCCTGACGCAGCAATTCGGCTTGCCTTTCCGGCAGGCGATGCATTTGCCGCAAGCCAGATAGGGGTTGATGATGACGGCCTCGCCGACGCTCAGGGCGACGCCCTCGCCGGTTTCGGCAACCGTGCCGGAGACCTCGTGGCCCATGATGCGCGGGTAGGCGAGGAACGGGTGCTTGCCCTCGAAGATGTGGTAGTCGGTGCCGCAGATGCCGACATGGCTGACCGCCACCCGCACCCAGCCGGCGGGCGGCGCGCCGGGCTCGGCGCGGTCTTCGAGGACAAGCTCGCCGGGCGATCGGCAGACGACTGCTTTCATGCTTCAATCCAATTGTTTATGCCGCCGGCCCTCGCTTTCGCGGGGCCAGAGGCACTGGGAGGGAACTTACTTGCCGCGGCGGCGCAGCCCGTCGAAATAGACGATGACGATGATCAGCACGCCGGTGATGATGCGCTGCCAGAAGGCGTTGACGTTCAAAAGATTGGCGCCGTTGTTGATGGTGGCGAGGATGAAGGCGCCAAGCAGCGGGCCGTGCACGGAGCCGACCGCGCCGAACAGCGAGGTGCCGCCGATCACCGACGAGGCGATCGCCTGCAGTTCCCAGCCCTCGGCCTGGGTCGGATTGCCGATGCCGATGCGCGAAGCGAGCAACACGCCGACAAAGGCGGCGCACAGGCCGGACAGCGTATAGGCCATGTAGATGGTGCGCTGGACATTGACGCCGGACAGGCGCGAGGCCTCGGCGTTGGAGCCGACCGAGAACAGGTAGCGGCCCCAGCGGCTGTGGTGGAGGAAGATGTAGGCAGGGATGCCAACCAGGATCACCATCCAGAACAGGTTGGGGATGCCGACGAAGGAATTGCGGGAGAATTCCTGGAAGGCGTCGTTGTTGATCGAGATCGAATTGCCGTTGGTCATCAACAGGCCGATGCCGCGCAGCGAGGTCAGCGTCGCCAGCGTGATGATGAAGGGCGGCAGGCCCATCCTGACGATGCCGAAACCGTGGAACAGGCCGATGGCGACACCGACCAGCAAGGTGATCAGGATGGCGGCGAAGACCGGCACGCCGGCATTGATCAGCATCGCCGTGATGACGGTGGCGAAGCCGACCACGGCACCGACCGAAAGATCGATGCCGCCGGTGATGATGACGAAGGTCTGGCCGACCGCCAGGATGGCGATCATCGAGCCCTGGCGCAGCAGGTTGGAGATGTTGTTGGCCGAGGCGAAGCTCTGCGTCGACACCGACAGGATGACCCACAACAGAACCAGCAGCGCCAGCAGCGTCAGCCCGAACAGGGCGTTGTAGTTGCGCTTCGGCTTTTCGGCCGCGATCGCCTCGGTGCTCATTTCTGTCCTCCCTGTTTTTCTTGTTTCTCGGCGAGCGCCTGAGAGAGAATGTCTTCGTGGTCGGCGGTGCGGAAGCCGTGCGTGGCGACAAGCTTGCCGCGCCGGAACACATGCAGCGTGTCGGCGAGCTCATAGACCTCCGGCAGATAGGAGGAGATCAGGATGATGCCGGCGCCGTTGGACAACAGCGTCGAGAACAGGCGGTAGATCTCGGCCTTGGTGCCCACATCGACGCCGACCGTCGGCTCGTCGAAGATGAACAGCTTGGCGCCATGCGCCAGCCATTTGCCGATGACGATCTTCTGCTGGTTGCCGCCCGACAGGCTGGAGGCGAGCGCGTTGCGCGTCGGCGTCTTGATCCTCAGGCCGGCGATCTGGCGATCGGCCTCGACCTTCTCCTGCGTGTTGGAGATCAGGAGATTGTTCGAGATGCGCTTGTAGATCGGCAGGTTGAGGTTGAGGCCGACCGGCAGGTTGAGGCAGAGGCCCTGGTCGCGGCGGCTTTCCGGGGCCAGCGCCATGCCGAGCCGGATCGCATCGTGCTCGGAGTTGACCTGCACCTCCTTGCCTTCCCACAGGATCTGGCCTGCTGACTTCCGGTGGCGGCCGTAAAGGGTGGTGACGAACTCGCTGCGACCGGCGCCGATCAGGCCGTAGAGACCGACGATCTCGCCGGCGCGGACGGTCAACGAGACATTCTCAAAGCCCTTGCCGGAGAGGTTGCGTGTCTCGACGATGGTCGCGCCCGGCGTAAAATGTTCCTTGTGGTAGATCTGCTCGATCGAGCGGTTGATCATCAGCTTGACCAGCTCCGGCTCGCTGGTCTCGGCGATGTTGCGGGTGCCGACCAGGGTGCCGTCGCGAAGCACCGAGACACGGTCGGCGAGCTCGAACACCTCCTCCATGCGGTGGCTGATGTAAATGATGGTGACGCCTTCGCCCTTCAGCCGGCGGATCAGCTTGAAAAGCTGGTCGGCCTCCTTGCGGGTGAGGTAGGCGGTCGGCTCGTCGAAGATCAGGAACTTGGTGCCGCGCACGGTGGCGCGGGCGGCGGCGATCAGCTGCTGCTGGCCGATGGTGAGATCGCCGAGCACGACATGCGCCGGCAGGTCGAAGCCAAGACCGTCGATGATCTTCTGCGCTTCCTTGACCATGGCCCGCTGCTGCAGGATGCCGAAGCGGGAATCCTCTTCGCCGAGGAACATGTTGGCGGCGACGGTGAGGTGGCGGCAGAGCACGACCTCCTGGTGCACGGCATTGATGCCGAGCGCCATCGCCTCGTGCGGGGTCGCCAGCGCCGCTGGCTTGCCCTCCCAGATGACGTCGCCGGAGGTGCGCGGCATGACACCGGTGAGAAGCTTGATGAGGGTGGATTTGCCGGCGCCGTTCTCGCCGACGATGGCGTGGATCTCGCCGGACTTGAAGGCGAGGTTGACCGGCTTCAGCGCGTGCGTGCCGGGATATCGCTTTTCAAGCCCATGCAGTTCGAGGATCGTCCTGCCGGGCTCCAGCGTGGGGGCGGGGTGCAGGTCCTGCGCCGTCGACGTCATGACAATCCTCCCAGATTGGCCTCAAGATTGGCACGCAACGATGCGGCGCAGCCGTATCGTCAAGATAGTTCAAGCCAGCGGATCCCGGATGTGCTGGTGTTTCCGGGGCTGCGAGGCCCCGGAAACAGTGCGCCTATCGCGATGCTTAGTCGAGCTTCGGATTGAGCAGCGCGTCGATCTTCGGCTCTTTCATGTTGGCCTTGGTGACCAGGTTGGCGCCGGTGTCGACATTGGCCTCGACCTTCTCGCCCTTCGAGGCGGCGAGCGCGGTCTTGATGCCGTCATAGCCCATCCGGTACGGATCCTGGACGACGAGGCCGGAAATGACACCGTCGTTGAGGAACTTGATCAGCTTCTCGTCGCTGTCGAAGCCGATCAGCCCGACCTTGCCAGCCAGGTTGTTCTCGGCAATCGCCTGACCGACGCCCTGCGCCATGATCAGGTTGGAAGCGAAGATGCCCTTCAGGTCCGGGTTGGCGGTGATCAGGTCGGTGGCGATGTTGAGGCCGGTGGTGGCCTGGCCGTCAGCATACTTGTCGGCGATCAGCTCAAGGCCGGGATATTTCGCCTTGAGCTGTTCCTTGAAGCCCTGCGCGCGCTGCTCGAGCGAGCCGGCGCCCGGCAGTGCGGTGATCAGCGCAACCTTGCCTTCTACCTTGCCGCCATTAGCCTCGCCGATGGCCGCGGCAAGTCCGTCAGCGGCGACGCGGCCGCCCTGGACGTTGTCGGTGGTCAGGAACGAGGTGAAGGCCTTGGAGTCGGCGCCGGAGTCGATGCCGATGACCTTGACCTTGGTGGCGGCCTCGTCGATCGGCTTGCCGAGCGCCTTGGCTTCGGTCGGCGCGATGACGACGGCGGCCGGATTGCCGGCGACGGCATTCTCGAGGATCGAGATCTGGCCGTTGACGTCGGTCTCGGCCTGGGCGCCAAGCTCCGGCACGTTGATGCCGAGGTCCTTGCCGGCCTTGCGGGCGCCGGCGAGCACGATCTGCCAGTAGAAGGACGTGGTGTCCTTGACGATGATCGGAATGGTCACGTCCGCCGCCGAGGCCGGCGCCGTGTGCAGCGCGCCAGCGAGCATCGAGGCGGCGGCGAGCGCGACGAAAGCGCGGCGGTTGAGAATGCTGGTCACGAATTTCATGAGGGTTCCTCCCTAGATCGCCCGGTGAAGGTTACGGAAGCTCCGTTCGGATAGGCGCGGCCCAAACAGAACTTTATCAATAAAAAACATTTGCCATTTGTTGATAGTGCATCGACCCCGTCGACGCAAGTGCTGTTTCGTCACGTCTGCGCGACGGCCTTTGCGTTTGCCGTCGCTGCGTTCGAACGCTTCCGATCCTCCCGAATTTGAGATGGAATATTAATTCCACTCATGTGTCAATATGGAATATATGTTCTCTCTCGATCGTGAACTCCCCCGGCCCATGTAGCGCACGGAGCCGGGCAGGAGCTCCGCCTATCAGCCGAGTTCCTGGACCACCGTATAGGGATCGTATTTGGCGTATTCCGCCGGCGCCACCTCGACGTCGAGCAGTTCCAGATTGCGCGTCAGGTTGGCCGGCTTGGCCGTGCCGGTCAGGACCGAGGCCACGACCGGTTCATGCAGCGGAAACTGGAAGGCGGCGGCCGCCAGCGGATAGCCGCCATCGGCCGCGATCCGCTCCATGGCGCCGACGCGGTCGAGGATATCCTTGCTCGCCGGCTGGTAGTCGAAATGCGCGCCATGCACCGGACCGGTCGCCAATATGCCGGAGTTGAAGACACCGCCGATGATCAGGGACGTCTGGCGCCGCCGACAGAGCGGCAGCAGTTCGGCCTCGGCGCTGCGGTCGAGCAGCGAATAGCGGCTGGCGAGCAGGATGCAGTCGAGCGGTGCCCGGCTCAGCACATCGAGGCAGATGCGCACCTCGTTGACGCCAAGCCCGTAGGCGGAAATCGTGCCGGACGACTTCAGCTCCTCCAGCGCCTTCAACCCGCCATCCATGAACTGGCGGAAATGCAGCTTCGTCTGCTCGACGCCATGCGTGTAGGTGCCGATGTCGTGGACAAACAGGATGTCTATCCTGTTCAGCCCAAGCCGCGCATAGCTGAACTCGACCGAGCGCATGATGCCGTCATAGGAATAGTCGTAGTCGAGCGCGAAGGGCAGCGGATCGACGTAGGAATGGTCGGGGACCTGGTCGGCCGGAACGGGGCGGAACAGGCGTCCGACCTTGGTCGACAGCACGTAGGACGAGCGCGGCTTCTGGCGCAGGAAATCGCCGGTCCGGCGCTCCGACAGGCCGAAGCCGTAGAAGGGCGCGGTGTCGAAATAGCGCAGGCCACCGTCCCAGGCCGTCTGCAGCGTTTCCATCGCCGCTTCGCGCGGACAGGCCCGGTAGAGCCCGCCGATCGCGGCGCCGCCGAAGCTGATCTCGCTGACTTCGAGCGCAGTGGTGCCGATCCGGCGCTTGTTCATGCAAAGCCTCCCGCGCCGGCTATCCGTCAGCCGGCCGATGTCTTGTTTGTTTTGACGCAATCCCGGACGGAAAACCGCTTCACGCCTTTTCCTGGAATTGCTCGAGTTGATGTCTAGAGCGTCGCGCCGAGGTGCCAGGGCACGAACTCGTTGTCGCCGTAGCCGAAGGCCTCGCTCTTTGTCTTGCGGCCGGACGCCGTCTCGACGATGAGCTCGAAGATCTCGCGGCCCATGCCGGCGATGGTCTTCTCGCCGGAAGCGATGACGCCGCAATTGACGTCCATGTCCTCTTCCATCTGGTGGTACATGGTCGAGTTGGTGGCGACCTTGATCGACGGTGTCGGCCGGCAGCCGAAGCAGGAGCCGCGGCCGGTGGTGAAGACGATGACGTTGGCGCCGCCCGCCACCTGGCCGGTGGCGGAGACCGGGTCGTAGCCGGGCGTATCCATGAACACCAGGCCGTGGCCGGTGACCTTCTCGGCATAGCCGAAGACGCCGTTGAGCGGCGTCTGGCCGCCCTTGGCGACCGCGCCCAGCGACTTCTCAAGGATGGTGGTCAGGCCGCCGCGCTTGTTGCCGGGCGAAGGGTTGTTGTCGATCGAGGCGCCGTGCTTGGCGACGTGGTCTTCCCACCATTTCACATAGCCGTCGAGCTTGGCCGCGATCTCCGGGCTTGCCGCGCGATAGGCGAGCAGATGCTCGGCGCCGTAGATCTCCGTCGTCTCCGACAGGATGCCGATGCCGCCGACGCCGGCGAGGATGTCCACGGCCGCGCCCAGCGCCGGGTTGGCGGTGATGCCGGACATGCCGTCGGAACCGCCGCATTGCAGGCCGACGACGATCTCGCTGACCGGGATCGGCTCGCGCTCGAGGCGACCGACCTCCTCGGCGATCTCGGCGAGCACGCCCATCGCCTTCTCGACCGATTTGCGCGAGCCGCCGGCGTCCTGGATGTTGAAGTGCCGCTTGCCGGCGGCGACGCCCTTCTGGCCGTAGAGGGTCAACTGATTGACCTCGCAACCCAGCCCGACCATCATCACGCCGCCGAAATTCGGATGCCGGGCATAGCCGGCGAGTGTCCGGTGAAGCACCATCATGCCGTCGCCGGTGCCGCTCATGCCGCAGCCCTGGCCATGCACGATCGGCACGAAGCCGTCGATCCCCGGGTATTTCGGCAAGAGCGTGCGATTGGCCTCGTCGGCGATGGCGTGGCAGACGGTGGCCGAGCAATTGACGCTGGCGATGATGCCAATGAAGTTGCGGGTGCCGGCGCGGCCGTCGGCGCGGCGATAGCCCATGAAGGTGCGGGCGCGGTCGGCCTCGGTCGCGTGCTCGGCTTCGCTCGGCGGCACCACCGGCAGGCGGCCGCTCTCGAAGATCAGATTGTGCGAGTGGACATGTTCGCCGGGTCCGATGTCCTGCGTGGCGCGGCCGATCGCCTGGGCGTATTTCACGACCGCCTCGCCGGTTGCGATCGGCTTGATCGCCACCTTGTGGCCAGGCTCTATCACCGCGACGGCGACAGCGCCGCCCGGCAGCGCCGCGCCGATCTCGATGCGGCCATTGGCGACCGCGACATTGTCGGCGGGAGACAGGAGGATGCTGTTTGCGGCGTTCACGGGCGGGTTCCTGGGATGTTCCTGGGTGCGTGGGCGGATTGACACGCGTGAGTTAATGGATAATGTCTTTTATCGTGAAAAAACATTTTTGCGTCAATTGTTTTTTCGCGAGAGCGCCGCGCGCTTGCGGATGCGAGGGCCAGCCGGCCGGCATCTGAAAGCGATTCCGCTTTACGGCAGCATGCGTTAGGACCATATCGCGCTTCAGGCCGACCGCTGCAAGCGCCGGCGCGCAACGGGGCGGGGGATGTCGAAAAGCAACAACGTCTACAAGGACGCCTACAACCGCTGCCTCAGGCTGCTCGACGAGACGCAGAGCCTGCCGTCGGAACCGGAGCTCGGCACGCTGCTCGGCGTCAGCCGCACCACGGTGCGCAGCATCCTGGCGCGCATGGAAGAAACCGGGCTCATCGCGTGGAACAAGCGCAGCAAGACCGTGCTCAGGGCGCCGCGGCCGGACGACTTCTTCCCCGAGGAGGAGACCGACACGCTGGCCGAGATCATCGAGCGCTCCTTCATGCGCCGGCTGCTTGCCGGCGGCGCCGAGGCCGGCATGCAGATCAACGAGCTGGAGCTGGCGCGCGAGATCGGCGTCGGCACCACCAGCGTGCGCGAATTCCTGATCCGCTTCTCGCGCTTCGGCCTGATCGAGAAGCGACGCAACAGCCACTGGGTGCTGAAGGGTTTTACCCGTGCTTTCGCGATCGAGCTGACCGAGATCCGCGAGATGTTCGAGCTGCGCTCGGCGGCCGCTTTTGCCGCCCTGCCCGAGGAGAGCCCGGTCTGGGCCGATCTCGACCGGCTGGAGGATGAGCACCACCAGCTGGCGCGCGAGATCGCCACGCGCTTCACCGCGTTTTCCGAGCTGGACGAGCGCTTCCATCGGCTGATCCACCGCGCCTCGCACAACCGCTTCATCGTCGATTTCTACGACGTCATCGCCATGATCTTCCACTATCACTACCAGTGGAACAAGGCGCAGGAGCGCGAGCGCAACGAGGTCGCCGTCCAGGAACATCTGGCCTATATCGCGGCGCTGAAATCGCGCGATCTCGGCAGGGTCGACGCCGCTTGCCGCAAACATCTGAAGTCGGCGCGCCAGACGTTGCTGACCTCGATCCCCGAAGGGCGGCAGCCGCAACACGCCTGAGTCGCGCCGGGGTCCCGGCGATACGCATTGGTCGCGCCGCGTTGCCGCAGCCATGATTTGGCGATTTTCGCTCCGTTGGCCGCATGCTAGGTATCTGCCGTTGCTGCGTGGAGAGGCAAAACTTGGACATCCGGCGGGGTCGATGGAGCATGAGGGTCGCGTTCGTCGCGGCCTTGATGCTTTTGCTCCAGTCGGCACTTGGCGCCTTCGCGGCCGGGCCCGCCGCCGCGCAGCTCGACGCCTTCGGCAATGTCATCTGCACGCATGAGGGCGCTGCCCAGCTTCCCGGCAGCGATCCGCACCGGCAGCACATGCCGGCCTGCTGCGTGCTGGGCTGCAGCATGGTTTCCGCGGCCCACGCGCCGCCGCCCGATGCTAGCGTTCCCGCCCGCAGCCTCGTGCTCGAGGCCGTGGTGTTCGCGCCGCCGGCCTTCACCCATGTCGATTTCGCCCGCGATCGCTCTCCATCGAACCCGCGCGCGCCGCCAGCGACGGCCTGATCCGTCCCGGCTCGTCTCGCGGAACCTTTCGCGGGCGCATTCATCCAACTATCGGACCGTCCGCGGCATCGCGGCGGTGCGATCACCGCATCATGGAGCAACCATGTTTTCCTTTATCGCAACGCAGGCCAGCGCGTCTGGCCGCAGCAACCGATCCCGGCGCTGGCAGCGCCTCGGCATCGTCCTTTCCACCCTCGCCATGCTGTTGGTCGGCGCTCGCGCCGCCTTCGCGCATGAATTCAAGGCCGGCGATCTCGAAATCGAGCATCCCTGGTCGCGGGCCACGCCTGCCGGCGCCAAGGTCGCCGGCGGCTATTTCACCATCATCAACAAAGGCAGCTCGCCGGACCGGCTGCTGGCGATTGCCTCCGACATTTCGGAGAAGGCCGAACTGCATGAGATGGGCGTCAAGGACGGCGTCATGACCATGCGCCCGGTCAGCGGCGGCCTCGAAATCCCGCCCGGCGGCAAGGTGGCGCTCAAGCCGGGCGCCTATCACCTGATGTTCGTTGGGCTGAAGCGGCAGCCCAAGCAGGGCGAAAAATTCCCGGCGACGCTAACCTTCGAGAAGGCCGGCAGCGTCACCGTCGAGTTCGAAGTCGAAGGCATGGGTGAAACCGGCGACACCGACATGGACCACGCCGAGTGACCCGGCAATCACACAAACTTCGAGGGACAATCATGAACAAGTATCTTTTGACGGCCGGCGTGCTTTTCGCGCTCGGGACAAATGTGGCGCTGGCCCATGTTACGCTGGAAACCCAGGAAGCGCCTGTCGGTTCTACCTACAAGGCGGTGCTTCGACTGCCACATGGCTGCGAGGGCAAGGCGACGACCGCCGTGCGCGTGCAGATTCCGGAAGGGGTGATCTCGGTGAAGCCGATGCCGAAACCCGGCTGGACGCTGCAGACCAAGAAAGGCAAGTACGAGAAGTCCTACCAGCTCTATGGCGAGACGCTGACCACCGGCGTCAAGGAGGTCGACTGGAGCGGCGGCAATCTGCCGGACGAATTCTATGACGAGTTCGTCTTCAGAGCCAATCTGACGGCGGATCTGCCTGTCGGCCAGATGCTCTACTTCCCCGTCGTACAGGAATGCGAGGGCGGCGCCGCGGCGCGCTGGATCGAGATACCGGCCGCGGGGCAGGAGGAGGACGAGCTGGAAAATCCGGCGCCCGGCATCAAGCTGCTGCCGAAGAAATGATCTCCTGGCGGCGCGCTCCGTTCCAGGGCGCGCGCCGCCTGCTTCGAGATGGTGGCATGAGCGCTTCCACAAGGACCTGCATCGACGACTGGCGAGCTGCCCGGCTTTTTGCCCGGCTTCTGGCCGTCATCTTGCTGTTTGCGGCTATGGCGCTGCCGGACCGCGCCTTCGCGCATGCGGCGCTGATCAACGCCGATCCCGTGGACGGCGCGGTGCTGGCGCAAAGCCCGGCAAGGTTCTCGCTGAGCTTCAGCGAGCCGGTGTCGCCGCTGGTGCTCAACCTGGTGCGGCCGGACGGCACTCGGCTTGTCCTGACCTCCTACCGGCTCGACGATCAGACCATCGAGATCGACAATCCCGAGACGCTGAAAGCCGGCACGCATGTGCTGAGCTGGCGGGTGATTTCGGAGGACGGCCATCCGGTCGGCGGCTCCGTGCTCTTCTCCATCGGCGCGCCGAGCGCTCCGCCGGTGGCTGGGGAGGCGGTCGACTGGGACCTGCGGTCAGCCATCTGGACCGGCAAGGTCCTGCTCTATATCGGCCTGTTTTTCGGTGTCGGCGGCGCCTTCGCGCTTGCCTGGCTGGCCGAGGACCAACGCTGCGGCCGGCGCTTCGTCATCGGCGCGATCCTGTGCGGCCTGGTTGCCGCGCCAATGTCGCTCGGGCTGCAGGGGCTCGATGCGCTGGGCGCGCCGCTTGCCCGGCTGGCGCAGCCGGTGGTCTGGCAGACAGCGTTCGCCACCAGCTTCGGCTGGACCGTTCTGATCGCGCTGATAGCGCTCGGTCTCGGCCTGCTGTCGCTGGCCGGGCCGCGCGGCGGCCGCAAGCCGCTTGCCCTTGCCGGACTGGCCGGCGTCGGCGCCGCGCTCGCCGCCAGCGGCCATGCCAGCGCGGCGGAACCACAATGGCTGACGCGGCCGATGGTGTTCCTACACGGCGCGGGCATCGCCTTCTGGGCCGGCGCGCTGGTGCCGCTCGGGCTTTCGGTGAGGCAGCAGTCGAAGGATGCCGGGGCTTTCCTGCATCGGTTTTCGCGCGCGATCCTGCCGGTCGTCGCCGTGCTTGCCGCCGCCGGCATCGTGCTTGCCGTCATCCAGGTGCAGACGCCGGCGGCGCTGGTCAACACCGCCTATGGCAGGCTGCTGCTGGTCAAGCTGGTGCTGCTCCTGTTCCTGTTCACGCTCGCCACGGTCAACCGCTGGACGCTGACGGCTCCGGCCGAAGCCGGCGCCACCGAGGTGCAGCGGCGGCTGGCGCGCTCGATCGGCGCTGAGGTCCTGATCGTGGCCGCCATCTTCGCCGTCGCCGCCGGCTGGCGTTTCACGCCACCGCCGCGCGCGCTGGCGATCGCCGCCGCGCAGCCGGTGTCGATCCACATCCACACGCTGAAAGCGATGGCCGATCTCAGCATCGTGCCCGGCCATGCCGGCCAAGTCGCGGCCTCGATGGTGATCATGACTGGCGATTTCGGTCCGTTGGACGCCAAGCAGGTGACGCTGGTTCTGTCGAAACCCGATTCCGGCATCGAGCCGATCAAGCGACCGGCGACGAAGCCCGGCGATGGCACCTGGCGCGTCGACAACCTGATCATTCCGGTTCCCGGCCGCTGGACGGTGCGGCTCGATATTCTGGTTTCGGATTTCGAGGTGGTGAAGATAGAGGCGCCGATCGACATCCGCGCCGAGTGACAAATTGCTCGAGGCGGTTGACGCCATCGCAAAGGCCCGTCAATCATCCCGGCAAAACGCGACCAAACGAAATTCGGAAAGCAGGGAAGAAACGATGGAAAAAGCCGAAATCGGCCTGATCGGCCTTGGCACGATGGGCTCCAACCTGGCGCTCAACATCGCCGAGCATGGACACCGCATCGCCGTCTTCAACCGCACCGCGTCGCGCACCGACGCCTTCGTCGCGGGCGCCGGGCCGCTGAAGGACATGGTTGTGCCCTGCTACAGCCTGGAGGAACTCGCCGCCGCGATCCGGCCGCCGCGGCCGATCATCATCATGGTGCTGGCCGGCAAGCCGGTCGACGAGCAGATCGCGGCGCTGCGCGGCGTGCTGTCCGACAACGACATCGTCATCGATGCCGGCAACGCCAATTTCCGCGACACGATGCGGCGCTTCTCCGAGCTCTCCGGCTCGGGCCTGACCTTCATCGGCATGGGCGTGTCCGGCGGCGAGGAGGGCGCGCGGCATGGCCCGTCGATCATGGTCGGCGGCACGGAAGACTCCTGGAAGCGCGTCGAGAAGGTGCTGACGGCCATCTCCGCCAAGTTCAAGGACGAGCCCTGCGCCGCCTGGCTCGGCACCGACGGCGCCGGCCATTTCGTCAAGACGATCCACAACGGCATCGAATATGCCGACATGCAGATGATCGCCGAGATCTACGGCATATTGCGCGACGGCCTCGGCCTGGGCCCGAAAGAAATCGGCGCCGTCTTCGCCGACTGGAACAAGGGCCGGCTCAATTCGTATCTGATCGAAATCACCGCCAAGGTGCTGGCCGCCGACGATCCGAAGACCGGCAAGCCGGTGGTCGACATCATCCTCGACCGCGCGGGCCAGAAGGGCACCGGCAAATGGTCGGTCATCGAGGCGCAGCAACTCGGCATTCCGGCGACCGCGATCGAAGCGGCGGTTGCGGCGCGCGTGCTGTCGTCGATCAAGGATGAGCGGCAGGCAGCGGAAAAGGCCTATGGCAATATCGGCGTCGCCAAGATCGCCGGCGACAAGGCCGCCCTGCTCAAGGATCTGGAGCTGGCGCTGTTCGCCGGCAAGATCGCCGCCTACGCGCAGGGTTTCGCGGTGATGAGCGGCGCCTCGAAGGAATTCAACTGGAACCTGCCGATGCCGACCATCGCCAAGATATGGCGCGCCGGCTGCATCATCCGCTCGCAGATGCTGGACACGATGGCCGAGGCGTTCGGCTCTGGCAGCGCGTCAACCAATCTTCTGATGGCGCCGGCCTTCATCGCCATGATGCAGGAGGCGCATCCTTCACTGCGCAGGATCGTGGCGCGGGCGTCGGAAGCCGGCTCGCCGGTGCCGGCGCTGTCGTCGGCGCTCGCTTACTTCGACAGCTACCGCCAGGGGCGCGGCACCTCGAATCTGATCCAGGCGCAACGCGATTTCTTCGGCGCGCACGGCTTCGAGCGCATCGGCGAGCAGGGCGCGTGCCATGGACCCTGGGGCAGCGGCGCGGCCTAAGGGCAGGTAAGGCCGGCCTGCAAATGGCGGCCTCCTGCGCTTCTACTCCGGTTCTCGGAAGCCACCCAGTTTGGTCGCTTCGCGCCCGTCTTCGACTCCGACTCGGCCTGACCTGTCTCTCAAGTCGCGCCAATCAGCCGCGATAGGGCAGAACCTCGCTCGGCTTGCTCAGCGATTGCAGCGAGCCGGGTTCGGAGCCGCCGATCCAGCCGAGCACCGAGCGGGCCAGCTCGGAGCCGGCAAGGCGGAAGTTCTCGTTGACGACCAGCAGTTCCCGCCGGAACAGATGCAGCAGTTCCGACGACTGCTTCGACACCACGTCGACGTCGCGGCCGAGCTTCAGGCCGGCATCCTCGATGCCGGCGACGACGGCGAGCGTCGCCGCGGCGGCGCTGCTGACGAACCCGTCCGGCCGGTCCCGGCGCTGCATCAACTGCGCCGTCCGCATCCTGATCTGCTCGATCGACTGGTCGATGGACACGGTGTTGAACGGCACCTCGCTGGCGCCGACGTCACTCAGCGCGTCGGCAAAGCCGTTCAGCGTATGGCCATAGTAGGTGAGGCCGACCGGTGGCGTCACAAGGGCGAGCCGGCTGCGGCCGATGCTGGCGAGATAGCGCACCGCCTCGCCTGCGAAGGCGTAGTTGTCGAAATCATGATAGGGGTGCACGAGCCCCATGTCGGTGCGGCCGTGCGTGGCAAAGGGAATGCCGCGCTCCAGCATGTAGCGGGCGCGCGGATCGTCCGGCTGGGTGCGCGAAATGATGATGCCGTCGGCCGAGCCCGTCTCGACCAGATAGCGTATCGGATCCAGCGGATCCTGCGAGCGCGAATAGGGCGTGACGATCAGGTGATAGGGCGTGTCGGCGATCACCTCCGAGACACCGTAGATGATGTCCGAAACAAAGCTCATGATCTCGCGCTCGGTGTTGAGCACGAGGCTGATGACATTGGTCTTGCCGGTCCTGAGGCGCACGCCGGCGCGGTTCGGCCGGTAGCCTATCTGCCTGGCGACGAGTTGCACGCGCCGCCTGGTCTCGGCGCCGATCTCGGGGGCGTCCTTCAAGGCGCGCGACACGGTGGTGACGCCCAGCCCCGTCATGAAGGCAAGCGTCTTCAGCGTCGGCCTGGCCGGCGTTTCGCCATCCCTGTCCGTCTGGTCCCTGTCCATATCGTCCCGCCCGTCAGGCGCATAGCAGTCGCCGGGCCGGCCGGCAATCGCCGCTATCGTCAGGCGGGCAGTCCCCGTCCGACAAAATCCCCATACACTGAAACGTTACAGATTGTCACGACCGTTGTCTGTTCTGGGCCAGGTCTGCCTTTTCCTGGCGTGCTCTCCCGGCTCGGAAAGTCGTTGGGAATCAGCGCGGAAGGCGTTTCGGGCAAGTTTTTTGCCAGCTTCTAGCGTTTTGCAGCGCAGCTTTGCGTGTTGCGGTGCACAAACTCGTGGCTGGCGGAACTATTTTGTTCGCGCTCCGAAAAATATCGAAGCGGGGTTTGCGTGAGGGGTTGCGCATGTCGTGCAATTGCCGTATCGAAAATCTGTAACGTTTCAGATTCTTGGGAGGAACCGAAATGCGATACAAAATCCTGACTCCTGCGCTGGCGGCGACGGCCGCGCTGCAGTTCGCCGGTCCGGCGGCCGCAACCGACCTGGAAGTGATTCACTGGTGGACGTCGAAGGGCGAGTCGGCGGCGGTCTCGCAGTTCGCAAAGGCCTTTGACAATGACGGCCACGGCGACAAGTGGGTGGACAGCGCCATCGCTCTCGGCGAGACCGCCCGCTCTACCGTCATGCAGCGCGTGCTCGGCGGTGACCCACCCGGGGCGGCCCAGTTCAATCCCGGCCGACAATACGAGGAACTGATCTCGGGCGGCAAGCTGCTCGACCTGACGGACGTCGCGACCGCTGGCAAGTGGGATGAGGTCATTCGCCCGAAGGCGATCGGCAGCGCCTGCCTCGTCGACGGCCATTGGTGGTGCGTTCCGGTTAACATCCATTCGAACTACTGGGCCTGGTATTCCAAGCCGGTCTTCGAGAAAGCGGGAGTGCCGGAGCCGAAGAACCTGGCCGATTTCATCGCGGCCGCGCCGAAGATCAAGGAATCAGGCGCCATTCCCTTCGCCATCGGCGGCGACGGAAACGGCTGGCAGATCCAGTTGCTCTTCCAGGACATGGTCACCGAGGCCCTCGGTGTCGCCAAGCGTGACGAGATGTATACCAAGAAGAGCGCCGAAATTGCCGGCGGCGCCGAGATGAAAGGCGTCTTCACGCAGCTGAGGTCGCTGAAGCAGTTCACCGACAACGGCTACGCCAACCGCAACTGGAACGACACCACCAACCTGGTGATCACCGGCAAGGCCGGACTTCAGGTGATGGGCGACTGGGCGCGCGGCGAGTTCGCGGCCGCCGGCATGACCGGCGTCAAGGATTTCGGCTGCATGATCGGCCTGAACGAGGAGAAGCCGGTGGTCAGCACCGACGGCGACATTATCCTGTTCTTCAAGCAGAACAATCCGGATGTCGAAGCAGCGCAGAAACGCCTTGCGGCGTTGCTGATCAGCCCGGAGGTTCAGGTCGCCTTCAACAACGCCAAGGGTTCGATGCCCGTGCGTGGCGATGTCGACATGTCGACGGCCGACCCGTGCATGCAGAAGTCGCTGAAAGCGGTGGAAGACCCGGCCAACATCGTCACGGCGACGAACCGGTTCATCACCGAGAACACCAATCAGCAGATCAATGAGCTCGTCGCGCAGTTCTTCGCGGATGACTCCATGACTGCTGACGACGCCACTGCGAAGTTCTCTACCATCATAGGCAATTCCGACTAGGAACCGATCAGCACCCAGAGGCGCCGCTGTTGCGGCGGCGCCTCTGTCGCGTCTCGACGGGAAAGAGCCGTTCCCTCGGCGACGGGTTCATAGCAGCAGGACGGGAAGCAGCAGCGGTACGCAACCCGGTGGTTCTGACAACGGCGTTCACGTCGGCAAACCACCCAGCGTGTCGGTGGAAGCGGAGATAGACGGACGATGCAGAGGAGTTGGAGGCGCAGATTTCACCTCCCCGCCGTCATCGGGACGATACCGATGATTCTCGTCGCCGTCGGCGTGTTCGTGATCGGCATCGGCTTTTCGGTGCTTTGGTCCTTCACCAGCTCGAAGCTGTTCCCCACCTACGATTTCGTCGGCCTGGCGCAATACAGGCGCCTGTGGGCCGATAGCCGCTGGCTCGTCTCGGTCAACAACATCTGGTTCTTCGGCCTGATGTCCATCACCTGCAACATGGTGTTCGGCTACCTGCTCGCCGTTTTCATGGACCAGCGTATCCGCCAGGAGGACCTGTTCCGATCGATCTTCCTGTATCCCTTCGCCATGTCACTGATCGTCACTGGCTTGGTGTGGCAGTGGGTGCTCGACCCCAATCTCGGTCTGCAGGCGGCGCTGCGCAATCTGGGCTGGTCGAGCTTCAGCTTCGCCCCGCTGGTCGACGCCGAGACGGCGATATACGCGCTGGTCGTGGCGGGTATCTGGCAGGGCTCGGGCGTGACGATGGCGATCCTGCTTGCAGGCCTGCGCGGCATCGACGAGGATATCTGGAAAGCGGCGAAGGTCGACGGCATCCCGACGTGGCGCACGCACCTTTCCATCGTGGCGCCGATGATGAAGGGCGCCTTCGCCACCGCCTTCGTTCTCCAGTGCGTCAGCGTGGTGCGCGTCTACGACCTGGTGATCGCCATGACCGGCGGCGGTCCCGGCATCGCCACGTCCATGCCGGCAGTCTACGTCATCCAGCTCATCACCGTGCGTCAGAACGTCGGCCAGGGCATGGCCGCGGCAACGATGATGCTGCTGCCGGTTTTGGTCGTGCTAGCTTTCAGCGGAATTCTGCTGTGGCGGCGCAATCGGGAGGTGGGCGTATGACCGCTGGCCAGATCACCGCCACCCAGCTCGTCCAGGAAGCGCCGGATCAGGCCGGCGTGGGTCCGTTCGGGCCGAAACCGCGACGGGTATCTGCCGGCCGCATCGGCCTTTACGCTTTCCTGATCGTTGCGGCCCTCTTCTTCCTGATCCCGGTCTACATCATGATCGTCACCTCCCTGAAGGGGATGCCCGAGATCAGGCTGGGACATCTCTTCAACCTTCCGGGCGAGCCGACCTTTCAGCCCTGGATCGACGCCTGGCTGCATGCCTGCACCGGCCGCGACTGCAACGGCCTCAGTCCAGGCTTCTACAATTCGGTGAAGATCACCGTTCCGAGCGTGGTCATCTCGATCATCTGCGCGTCGATCAACGGTTACGCGCTGACCTTCTGGCCGTACAAGGGCGCCAACCTGCTCTTTGGCTTGCTCGTGTTCGGCGCCTTCGTGCCCTATCAGGTCGTGATCTATCCATTGATCATCGGACTGAGTTCGGTCGGGCTGTTCGCGTCGCTGCCCGGCATCATCATCGTGCACACGATCTTCGGAATGCCCATCCTGACGCTGCTGTTCCGCAATTTCTACGCGGCGATACCGGTCGAGCTGTTCAAGGCGGCGCGTGTCGACGGCGCAGGTTTCTGGCGCATCTTCTTTTACATCATGCTGCCTATGTCGGTGCCGATCACCGTCGTCGCCGTCATCCTGCAAGTCACCGGCATCTGGAACGATTTCCTGTTCGGCATCGTGTTTGCCGGGCGGCCCAATTGGCCGATGACGGTGCAGCTCAATAATATCGTCAACACCACCACCGGGGTGAGGGAGTACAATGTCAACATGGCGGCCACCATCCTGACGGCGGCGGTGCCCCTGCTCATCTACTTCATCTCCGGAAGATGGTTCGTGCGCGGCATCGCCGCCGGCGCGGTGAAAGGCTAGTGGATATGACGCAGAACGGTACCAGCGTGTCGATCGAGGATCTGTCGCTGAATTTCGGCGCCGTGTCGGTGCTGCAGACGCTCAACCTCGACGTCGCCGAGGGCGAGTTCATCGTGCTGCTCGGGCCGTCGGGCTGCGGCAAGTCGACCTTGCTCAACTGCATCGCCGGTCTGCTCGACATTTCGCACGGCCGCATCTTCATCAAGGGCAAGAACGTCACCTGGGAAGAGCCCAAGGACCGCGGCATCGGCATGGTGTTCCAGTCCTACGCTCTCTATCCGCAGATGACGGTGGAGAAGAACCTGTCCTTCGGCCTGCGCGTCGCCGGCGTGCCCAAGGACGAGATCGCCAGGCGCATCGCGCGCGCCGCCGAGATCCTGCAGATCGAGCCGCTCCTGCAACGCAAGCCGTCGGCGCTCTCCGGCGGCCAGCGCCAGCGCGTGGCGATCGGGCGCGCGCTGGTGCGCGACGTCGACGTCTTCCTGTTCGACGAGCCGCTTTCCAATCTCGACGCCAAGCTGCGGGCGGAACTGCGCGTCGAGATCAAGCTGCTGCACCGCAAGCTCGAGAACACGATGATCTACGTCACCCATGACCAGATCGAGGCTATGACGCTCGCCGACCGCATCGCGGTGATGAAGGGCGGCGTCATCCAGCAGCTCGACGCTCCGCAGACGATCTACAACCGCCCGGTCAACCGCTTCGTCGCCGGCTTCCTCGGTTCGCCGGCGATGAACTTCATCGACGGCAGTCTGGAGAAGGACAAAGGCGACTGGCACTTCGTCGTCGAGGATGTGCGCATTCCGCTTGGCACCTATGCCTTCGAGAAGGAGCCGACGCCGGGACTGGCCGTGTTCGGCATGCGCCCCGAGCATGTCGCCTTCAACAGCGGCTCGGGCTGGCCGTTTTCGGCGACGGCGAATGTCGAGGTCGTCGAGCCGATGGGCTCCGACACGCTGGTCTGGCTGAAGCTCGGCGGGCAGAATTTCACCGTCAGGGTGACGTCGGAGCGCACGCCAAGCAATGCGGACGCGGTCAGTATTGGTTTCGATCCAATGCGCGCCTCGCTCTTCGACGCGCAAACCGGCAACCGCCTTTAACCTCCCAAGCAGCCATCCCCCAAGAAACGGACAGAGACGATGAACTGGTCATTCCAACTTTACAGCGCCCGCAATTTCCAACCTTGGGAAGGGGTGCTGCAGACGCTCGGCAAGCTCGGCTACAAGGAAGTCGAAGGGTTTGGCGGCGTCTATGACGATCCGAAATCCTTCCGCGCCGAGCTCGACAAGAACGGGCTGGCCATGCCGACCGGGCATTTCTCGATCGACGCGCTCGAGAACGACTTCGACGGCGTGCGCAAGATCGCCGACGCGCTCGGCGTCACGCTTTTGATCTGCCCCTATCTGCTCCCCGAGCAGAGGCCGGCGGACGCTGCCGGCTGGCGCGGTTTCGGCGAGCGACTGGCCAAGGTCGGCGAGACGGCAAAGAAGGCCGGCTATGGCTTTGCCTGGCACAATCATGATTTCGAGTTCAAGGCACTTGCCGACGGCTCGGTGCCGCAGGACCACATCTTTGCCGCCGCACCCGATATCAGCTGGGAGATGGACGTCGCCTGGGTGGTGCGCGGCGGCGCGGATCCGCTGCCCTGGATCGAGAAGCACGGCAAGCGCATCAGCGCCGTCCACGTCAAGGACATCGCCAAGCCGGGCGAGGGCCTCGACGAGGATGGCTGGTCGGATGTCGGTCATGGCACGATGGACTGGGCCGGCCTGATCAAGACGTTGCGCGCCAAGAGCGCCGCCAAGTACTTTGTCATGGAGCAGGACAACCCCAACGACATCGAGCGCTTCGCCCGCCGCTCCATCGCATCCGTCAAGGCTTACTAGGAACAATCGACATGGCAAAGAAACTGGGTATCGGCGTTATCGGCTGCGGCAACATCTCGAAAGCGTATTTCTCGCTGGCGCCGCTGTTCCGCGGCATTGAGATGCGTGCCTGCGCCGACATCAACATGGACGCTGCGAAGGCGCGGGCGAAGGAGTTCAAGCTGCGCGCCGAGACGGTCAATGACCTGCTCAAGGCGGACGACATCGACATCATCGTCAACCTGACGATTCCGGCCGTGCACTATGAGGTGTCGAAGGAGATCCTCGACGCCGGCAAGCACGTCTATTCGGAAAAGCCGTTCGTGCTATCGATCAAGGAGGGGCTCGACCTGAAAGGCCGGGCCGAGAAGAAGGGACTGCGCATCGGCTCGGCGCCGGACACCTTCCTCGGCGGCGCGCATCAGCTGGTGCGCAACCTGATCGACACCGGCGCGCTCGGCAAGATCACCAGCGGCACCTGCCATGTGATGGGTCACGGCATGGAGCACTGGCATCCCAATCCGGATTTCTTTTTCCAGCCGGGCGCCGGCCCGGTGCTCGACATCGGGCCGTACTACATCACCAACCTGATCCAGCTGGTCGGGCCGGTGAAGCAGGTCGCGGCCTTCGCCTCGACGCCGGCCAAGGAACGGACGATTTCGTCGAAACCGCGCGCGGGCGAGAAAATCCCGGTCAACACGCCGACCACCATCCACGGCCTGCTGGAGTTCGAGAACGGCGCGGTGGTGACGCTCAACACCAGCTGGGATGTCTGGAGCCACGGCCATGCGCCGATGGAACTCTATGGCGAGGCGGGAACGGTGTACGTGCCGGATCCGAATTTCTTCGGCGGCGACGTGCGCTTCACCGAGGCGGCGAAACCGGTCAAGAAGCTGCCGAAATGGAAGCATCCGTTCGGCGTGCCGAACGAAATGCATTCGCAAGGCATGATGGCCAACTACCGCACCGCCGGCCTTGCCGACATGGCGCTGGCGATCGCGGAGGGGCGGCCGCACCGCTGCTCGATGGAGCTGGCGCTGCACGCCGTCGACGTGATGACAGGCCTGTTGCGCTCGGGCGAAACGGGCAAGTTCGTCGCCATGCAGACGACCTGCGAGCGGCCGGCCGCACTCGGCGTCACGGAAGCCAAGGACCTGCTGGCGAAGAGGAAATAGACCGCTGAGATTATCGATAATTTTGACTGGCCCTCTCCCCCTTCTCTCGGGGAGAGGGTAAAGGGTGGGCCGCAGGGCATGGTCAGCGCGTTGCGGTGAACCATGCCGATCCGTTCAGATCCGAGGATTTCCCATGCCCTATGTCGCCGCCGAAAACCGCTACGAGAAAATGCTCTACAACCGCTGTGGGCGGTCTGGGCTGAAGCTGCCCGCGATCTCGCTCGGGCTGTGGCACAATTTCGGCAATGACACGCCGCACAAGACCAAGCAGGCGATCGTGCGCAAGGCGTTCGACCTCGGCATCACCCATTTCGACCTCGCCAACAACTATGGTCCGCCGCCGGGCTCGGCGGAGACCGCTTTCGGTGAAATCCTGCGCACCGATTTCGCCGCCTATCGCGACGAGCTGATCATCTCGACCAAAGCCGGCTACGAGATGTGGCCGGGGCCGTATGGCGAGTGGGGCGGGCGCAAATATGTGCTGGCCAGCCTCGACCAGAGCCTGAAGCGGATGGGGCTCGACTATGTCGACATCTTCTATTCGCACCGTTTCGACCCCGACACGCCGCTGGAAGAGACGATGAGCGCGCTCGACCATGCGGTGCGCTCGGGCAAGGCGCTTTATGCCGGCATCTCGTCCTACAATTCGCAGCGTACGCGTGAGGCGGCCGACATATTGAAGCAGCTCGGCACGCCTTGCATCATTCACCAGCCAAGCTATTCGATGCTCAACCGCTGGGTCGAGGAGGACGGGCTGCTCGACACGCTGGAAGGGCTCGGCGTCGGCTCGATCGTGTTCTCGCCGCTGGCGCAAGGCATGCTGACCAACAAATATCTGGGTGGCATCCCGGAGGGCAGCCGCGCCTCGCAAAGCAAGTCGCTCAGGCCCGCCTTCATCAACGACAAGACGATCACCAACATCAAGGCGCTGAACGCCATTGCCGGCCGCCGCGGCCAGACGCTGGCGCAGATGGCGCTGGCCTGGGTGCTGCGCAGGGGCCGGGTCACCTCGGCGCTGATCGGCGCCAGCCGGCCGGAGCAGGTCGAGGATTGCGTCGGCGCGCTGAAGACACTCGACTTCAGCGATGCGGAACTGGCCGAGATCGACAGCTACGCGCGCGAGGCCGACATCAATCTGTGGGCGGCCTCGGCGGAGCGCAAGGGTCCGCCGCGCAAGTAGATGGCGTCGGCATGGCGTGAAAAGAAACGGCGGGCCTTGCCCGCCGTTTTTGTTTTGAGAGAGGCGGGAGGCTCAAGGCTTGGCCGGCTTCTGCGCGGTACCGACACCGGCCTTGGGCTTTGCGGGCGCCGGCGTGGTCTTCATCTTCTCCTCGATCCAGCCGCTGTAATTGGCCAGCCGCGTATAGATGCCGTAGGCGTTCTTGTGGCCGCAGGCCGCACTGCCGTCATTCGGCCCTTCGCCCCAGGAAACGACGCCAATCTGGACCGGGCCGTCGGCACCGGTCATGAACAGCGGGCCGCCGCTGTCGCCATTGCAGGCATCGCGCTCGCCGCTGGCGGTGCCGGCGCAGATCATGTTGCCGGTCAGCGGATCCGACATGTCGGCGGCAATGGCGCTGGCCGCCGCGTCGATGCCCTTTTCCGAATAGCGCATGCGATGGGAAAGGTCGCCAAGTGCTGTCTTCAGGTCGCGCGCGTAGATGTCCTTGATGCCGCTGTTGCAGGTCGCGTTCGGCTGCAGGTCGAGGTCGGCGACCATCAGTGCCGTCGGGAAGGTGCCGTCCTGCATCTTGCCCCAGCCGGTGACCGTGGTCTTGCCGCTGTCTGGCGTTGCCTCACGGGCGACCTTGATCGTCGGCGCGTCCGCCGGCTCGGCCAGCCGGATCAGGCCGAGGTCGTTGTCCATCGTCTGCTCACTATAGCCTTCGTTGACGATCACCTCCGCCGCCTTGTAGCGCTTGCCTTCGCCGAGATCGGTGGCGCCGGTCAGCACGGTGACCGCGCCCGCCGGGATCGGCCGGCCGTTGTCTACGAGGCAGTGCGCGGCCGTCAGCACCCATTGTGGCGCGATCAGGCTGCCGCCGCAGAACTGGGCGTCCGGCTGCGAGGCCGGGCTGGCGTCCAGCCTGTCGCTTGTCAGCAGCGCCACCTGGAAAGGAAAAGCGCCCTTCTCGGCCTCCTTGCCGCCATAGACGCGATCGGCGCCGTCGGGGTTCTCGGCCTTGGCCTTCGCCCTTGCTTCCGCGACGCGCTTCATTGGCGAGACTGCTGCTTCCGGCCGTGCGGGCCCATCGGCCGCGTGGATGGCGTTGAGCGTCGCGAGCGCCGCGATGCCGGCCAGCAGTGCTGTGGCGAGCGGCCTGAACCGATGGATGATGTTCACCATGACCTCCTGAGACGAACGTTCCCGAACAGGCCGGCCCGGCGCATGATCCGCTGCCCGAGGCACCGGTTTTGAACGACCGGCCACGCGCAGCCCGGATCGGCGCGCAAACCGGTCATAAAACCGAATGCCACTTCTGCTAATCGTGCCCGCGAGCAGAACCCGCTCAAACCTATAGCCCCCCACGGGCTACGTGGAAGCGATTTGTCATTGCCAATGTTGGAATATTTTAGGCAGTATATCGAAGGGGAGTTTTTGGCGGGGGCCTCAACTGACCGCGCGGGGCAATGATCTGGTCGGCGTTACCAAAACTCGGTTTTGGCGCCACCACGATCTCGACAATATTTCTGTATCTTGATCCAGTCCTTGCTGACTTTTGGGAGAGTCTCACCGTGACAAAACTGACGAACACCATCATTGCGTCCGCGTTTCTTTCCACCGCGATGTGGCTGGTGCCCGCCTTCGCCGCCAATCCCGGCACTGCCAATGCCGGCAATGGCGAAAGCATGCGCGATGCGGGATCGGGCGACTACAAACCGGGCCGGGCAAAGCCGATCGCGCCGCCGAAACTGACCGAGGACGAGGCCAGCCGCGCCGCACCGCTCGCCGACGAGGACGCGGCGGTCAAGTCCTATGGCATCGTCGGACGTTCCGCCGACGGCAAGGAGATCAAGATCGAGGCGAACGAGGCGCTGAAGGAACTGATCATCGAGGAACTGAACAAACCGGCCGACGGGGGGGCCGACGCTTCAGGTCCGCAGAACACCGGAGACCCCGGGCTGACGGAAGGCGAAGCAGGCCGCCAGGTGTTCGGCACAGACGACCGCGAGCAGGTCAAGAACACCAAGACCTATCCGTTCTCGGCCATCGGCTATCTCGAGGCCAAGTCGCCCAAGACCGGCAAGTTCGGCAGCTGCTCGGCGACGCTGATCGGTCCGCGCACCGTGCTTACCGCGGCGCACTGCCTCTACAGCCATGAGGATGGCGCCTGGCTCGACGAATATCTGTTCGTGCCGGGCCTCAACGGCAGCACCGCCGACGATGCGCCGTTCGGCGCCTTCACCTATGAAAGCGCCTATGTCCTGCAGGGCTTCATCGACAACTACCAGGGTTTCTACGGCTCGGTCGTGCCGTGGGATCTCGGCATCGTCACGCTGAAGCAGGATGTCGGCACCAATCTCGGCTGGCTGGGCTATGCCAACTACGAGGATCTGGGCGACTTCACCGCCAATATCGTCGGCTATCCCGGCGACAAGCCGATGGGCACGATGTGGAAGGCAAGTTGCGAAGTGCATGCCGAAAACATCGGCACGGACTATTTCCAGTACGATTGCGATACGTTCCCGGGTTCGAGCGGCAGCTCGGTCTACGCCTATGACAACGCCGCCAAGCAGCGTGTCATCACCGGCGTGAACGTCGCCGAAAGTCCGGACGCCAACACCGCGGTCAGGCTCCACGCCGCCAATATCGAGTGGATCAACAGCCTCTACAAATGAGGCTTGTTCCGACCCGCTGATAGGAGCGATCGAACAACCGGCGGTAGGGTTGATCCCACTGCCGGTTTTTCACATCCGGGCCACCGATCGCTTCGCCCTTATTTGGACGTCGCCTCGGGCTGCTCCTGGCGCACATAGGTCTCGATCGCCGAGGCGAAGTTGGCGGAGCCGGCCTTGCGCTGCTTGTCTATATAGCCGGCGAAATAACTCCAGAAGGAAACGGCATAGTCGCGGAAATAGGCGTCCGCCACCTTGCGCGAACAGAGGTCGCTCTCGACGCAGATGGAAAGGCGGTTGAGGAAATAGACGATGCGGTCGAAGTGATCGCTGAAATCGGCAAGCGGCATACTCCCGCCATCGCCGGTCATCGCCTCGATGCCGATGCGCTGCCTGAACACCTGTTCCTCGGTCGGCGTCGGATTGGCGCTAAGCAGATTGTCGTATTTGGTGTTCAGCGCCGCCAGCCGCTCCTTGAGCGCGCGTTGCGCCTGCTGCAAGTCCTTGCTCTCCCAGAGCTCGACCAGCGCCATGGTCTGCTCGACGCGCTTCTGCTCCTGGTTGGCCAGGAACTGGAAGACGGAGAACAGAAGCGTGAAGATGATCACAAGCCGCACCAAAAGGCCCGACCAGGCGTAGGCCAGCATGCGCCAGTCGCGATCGGTGAAGGGGTTCGATTCCTTCTTGATCTCGTGGCTGCTCGGCCACGGGAAACCCTCGGTGGTTTCCGGCAGCGCCTCGGCCTTCTTGGCCGGCGAAGGCTCGGCCGTCGTCAGCGCCGTCGCAGGCACTACTTGTTCTGTCACCTTGCCCCCCGGCTTCTTCATCGGCAGCTGTCCAGATCGATGGTGGCGGTCGGGTCGAGCACGATGCCCGGCGCCTCAAGCTTCCTTTTCAGGCAGTCGAGCTGAGGGCGCGAGACCATGAACTGCACGTCCGGTTCGGCGGGTGCCTTGTTCGGCGAGGGCAGGGCCTCGACCACGCCACGCGAGGCGCAGTCGCTGAGATCGACCACGACGGCTTCGTTGCCGGTCTTGGCGATCTGGTCGTACTGGTCGAGAAAGCAGCCCGCCAGTTCGGAATTGGTGACGATCTGCTTGGCGCAGAGGCCGCAGCTCTCCTCCGCCCAGGCAGGGGCGAGCGGCAGCGCCGCGAAAAGAAGGCCCGCTCCGAGCCAGTAATGCAGGTTGGTTCTCACAAGCGTCCTCATCCTTTCCGTGCCGCGCCAGAATGTCCACGCACAAGGCCGGTCGCGCAAGAGCCGATGCAGCGGTTGCGACAGGCTTTTGCGGCGGCCTGCGCTCAGGCGCGCGGCACTGTCTCCATCGGAAAAATCATCACCGCGCCCTTCGGGCCGCTCCTGTCGGCAAGCTTCATCACCGAGCGTGTCGAAGGTGCCATGCCGATATCGGCGAGCATGTCGGAGAAGCCGGAGCCGCCGACCGTGCGGGTGGCCGAAGGCACGCCGTCCTGCGCCAGGAAGCTCAGGTCCTCCTTCTCGCTCTGCGGCGGTGCCTCGGTCAGCACGGCGATCATCCGCTCCATGCCGAAGCTGGTGTCGGTGAAGGCCAGCAGCCCCTCCCGCAAGCCGGCATCCGGCGAGCCGTTGGCGGGCGCCAGCCGCTCGGCGACGATATGGGTGATGGAATAGTCGCTGCCGACATAGAGCACGTTGATGTCGACATATTTGTCGGAATCGTTCCTGGCCCTGATATGCACCTCGTCGCCCGGCGAGACGCGCGGCACGGTCGAGGCCTGCAGCGGCTCCAGTGCGTCGCCGCCCTGGCGCCTGATCTCGAACTCGACGCTGACCTCTTCCGGCCGGTAGTCGGACGCGGCGGCCAGCCTGGAGAGGCCGGTGGCGCGGAAGATGGTGGTCAGGTTCTTCGCCGTCGCCTCGACTAGCTTGGCGCGATCATCCGGGTGAATGATTATCAGCGGCGGCCTGCCGCCGTCCTTCACATCGCCGGAGGCCGGCAGGAACCACAGCGCCGGCTTGTCGGTGGCAGCGGCCGCGGCGCCGGCGATCGCGTTCTCGCGCAGCACCGCCAGTCGCAGATCGGCGCTCTTGCCGGGCTCGACCAGCTCGACGTGGAAGCCGGATTTCTCCCTGGCCGCCAGTTCGTCCAGAACCGAATTCACCAGCGCGGTCTCCTTGTCGAGGCCGTCGGTCGCCGCCGGCCGCGCCACCACGAGCTTGTAGTCGACCGCGAGCTCGGCGACGCGCGCATAGGCATTGGCCGGGATATCAGCCAGCGTCAGCGCCGGCTTGCCGTCGAGCTCCACCGGCTTCACCCAGCTCTCCAGGTTCCTGGCCGACTGCACCTCGACATAGCCGAGCGCTTCAGACAGTTGCGACAGGGCCGAAGGCAGGATGGCGAGCTTGCTTCCGGGGGTGAGTCGCTGCAGCAGCCCGGCGCCAATCGTCGCCGCACCGTCCTTGACGACCAGCGGCCATTGCATGACCGCATCGGCCCTGTCGGTGCCGAAGACGCGCGCATCGAGCTCGCCTTCGAAGAGCGGCGTCGGCCGCGTGCGGCTGTCGGCCGAATATTGCTGCAGTACCGCCTGGCCGAGCTGGCGGTAGGTGACTGCGGGGTTCTCGGCCAGCTTGGACAGGATGGTGAAGGTGAACAGGCCGAAGCGCGGCGCATCGGCGGTGCCCTTGGGCAGCGGCATCTCCGGCGTCGTTTCGACGGTCTGCGCGGCATAGAAGGCGACCAGCTTGCCCTTGGCGGTCGATTCGGCGCCAGTCGGCGTCAGGTGGAAGGCGGGCTTGCGCTGGCCGTTCTCGTCGAAGCCGCGCGTCGCGGTCGCCGCGATGTCCGCATAGAGCTTCACGGCAGCTGCCCGTTCGGCCTCGCCGCCGCCGACCAGATCGGCAAACTCGACCTTGCGCTCCATCTCGTCGTCGACCTTGGCGGCGCGTGTCGCCGTGCCGGAATGGCAGCAGTCGAACACCACCCAGACGAAGGCGCCCTTGTCGCGGATGGCGTCGAGCGCGGCGCCGACCTCATTGTCGACGAGCGCGTTGGGCACGCCCGCCTCGCGGTTGACCCATTTTTCGATGTCGACGGGAAGGAAGATCTCGTCGAGGCCGTCGGTCTCGTCGCCCTTGGTCGCCTGGGGCTGCTGGGCGCCATGGCCGGACAGATGCAGATAGACGAAGTCGTCGCGCTTGACCCTGGCAGCGAGGTTGGCCAGCGCCGCCTTGATCGCCGCGTGCGTCGGCAGGCCGGCGGCGCCGTCGACATCCTTGGCAAGCAGGGTGACGTTCCCGGGCGCGAACTTCACCGGGGCCGGGGTGTTCCTCAGCAGGTAGTCGCGCACCAGGCCGGCATCGTTCTTCGGCCCGATCAGCCAGTTCTTCTTCGGCAGGTTCGGATAGTCGGTGCAAGCGACCAGCAGCGCGTGATAGGTGCGCTGGGCGGCAAGCGCACGGAACGACAACGTCCCCGCAGCCGTCAGCGCGGAGGCGCCGACAAGCAGCGTCCGGCGTGTCAATCTGATCATGGATGCCCCCCAAGCCCGATCGAATTCGCAAGCAGTGGTAACCCTCGTCGATGATTTTGTCAGTATTTTGAAGGCTGGTTGCGCGATGGCGATGACCAATCACCGAAGCGGTGCCGTCGATGGCGACGGAAACAGTGGCAAAAGAGGCGGTTCGTCGCTATCTCAGTGGAATTCAGGCCACTTGCATGCGCAAATGGCGCGCGGACGGCGCAAGCAGACTGGAAGCAGGACCATGGCGGCAAGGGATGTGCTGACGAAGAACCAGTTGTGCGTGCTCGAAAAGCTCGAGGCCGCCAGCGGACCGCTCAGCGCCTATATGTTGCTCGACCAGCTGCGCGAACGCGGCTTTCGCGCGCCGCTGCAGGTCTATCGCGCCCTCGATACGCTGGTGAAGTCGGGTTTCGTGCACCGGCTGGAGAGCCTCAACTCCTTCGTCGCCTGCGCCGAGCCGCACGACCACAGCCATTCGATGACCGCCTTCGCCATTTGCGACACATGCGGCCAGGTGACCGAGATGTCCGACCATGATGTCGACCACCGTCTGGACGAATGGGTGCGCTCGACGGGCTTTGCCGCCAAGAAGGCGGTAATCGAGTTTCGCGGTGTATGCGCCAAGTGCCGGGCCGAGGCGGCCTAGGGTCTATTGATATTCAGGTGAGGCCGGCCTGCAAATGGCGGGCTCCAGCGTTTCCCGTGCTCGCGTACCTCAAGTACGCTCCGCTCCGGTTCTCGGAACCCACCCTTCTCGGCTCGGCCTGACCTGAATCTCAACAGACCCCGGAGCGAATCGCATCAGCGCGCGGTCGACCAGGCGAACCAGAACGCGACCAGCGCCAGCAGGGCGGAAAGCAGCCGTCGGGCAAATCGCTCCCGTCTTGGATCGTTGAGGAACGGTTCCAGCGTCCCCGCCAGCACAACGATGACGCCGTGAACAGCAGTCGCGATCGCCACATAGACCGCGGTGAGCATGACTGTCTGGGAAAGGACCGGCCGTGAGGCGTCGACGAAGGTCGGCAGCACCGCGACGTAAAAGACCGCCGCCTTGGGGTTCAGGAGATTGGTGACGAGCCCGCGCATGAAATGCTTGCCGTGCGCGCCGCCGGCGCTCGATACGACGTCCGTTCCCGCGGTCCAGCCTTCCCAGGCGAGGTAGAGAAGGAACAGCACCCCGGCCCAGCGAAGTCCCTCGTAGAGCGGCCGAGATGCCTGGATCAGTTCGGCGACGCCGAAGGCCGCGACCGCGCCGACGGTCGCCAGTCCCGAGGCGATACCCGCCACCGTGGCAAAGCCGGCGCGGCGTCCCTGGCTGGCGGAAATCAGCGCCAGATAGGTCATGTTCGGACCCGGCGTGAGTTCGATCAGCAGGCATGCAAGCGAAAAGGAGAGGACCGGGGCTGTCGAGGACGGCAGCAACGCGTTCACATCAATGCGCCTCGTCCCAGTTGTTGGCGGCCCGCGCATCGACATGCAGCGGCACCGACATCGACACCGCCGGCATCGGCGCGTTCTCCATCACCCGGCGCACGACGGGAAGCGTCGCCTCGACCTCGGACTCCACGGTCTCGAAGATCAGCTCGTCATGCACCTGCAACAGCATGCGGGCCGACAGGCCGGCCTTCTCCAGCGCCTCCTCCATATGCACCATGGCGCGGCGGATGATATCGGCTGCCGTGCCCTGCAGCCTGGCGTTGATCGAGGCGCGCTCGTTGAAGGCGCGGATCGACGGGTTGGACGAGCGTATCTCCGGATAGTGGATACGGCGGCCGAATATGGTTTCGACAAAGCCGTGCTCGCGGGCGTAGGCCTTGGTCGCCTCGATATAGTCGCGGATGCCCGGGAAGCGCTCGAAATATTTCTTGATGTAGGCGCCGGCCTCCTCGCGCGGGATCGACAGCTGGTTGGCGAGGCCGAAGGCCGAGATGCCGTAGATGATGCCGAAATTGATCGCCTTGGCGCGGCGGCGCACTTCGGAAGGCATGCCTTCGACCGGCACATTGAACATCTCGGATGCGGTGATGGCGTGGATGTCGGCGCCATCGGCGAAAGCCTGCTTGAGTTGCGGGATCTCGGCGACGTGGGCGAGCACCCGCAATTCGATCTGGCTGTAGTCGGCCGAGACCAGCTTGTGGCCCTTTTCGGCGATGAAGGCAGTCCTGATCTTGCGCCCCTCGGCGGTGCGCACCGGGATATTCTGCAGATTGGGGTCGGAGGACGAGAGACGTCCCGTTGTCGTCGCGGCCAGCGCATAGGAGGTGTGGACGCGTTTTGTGTCGGGATGGATGAAGCCAGGCAGCGCGTCGGTATAGGTCGATTTCAGTTTCGTCAGCTGGCGCCAGTCGACGATCTTGCGCGGCAGTTCATGGCCTTCGGCCGCAAGGTCCTCCAGGAGCTGCGCCGAGGTCGACCATTGCCCGGTCTTGGTCTTCGAGCCGCCCGGCAGGCCCATCTTGCCGAACAAAATGTCGCCGAGCTGCTTGGGCGAGCCGATGTTGATGCGCTCGCCGACGATGCCGTAGATCTCCTCCTCGACGCGGGCCGCACCCTGCGCCAGCTCTCCCGACAGCCTGGAGAGGATCTGCCGGTCGACGGAGATGCCGCGCTGCTCCATCCGGGCCAGCACCGGCACCAGCGGCCGCTCCAGCCGCTCGTAGACGGAAACCAGGCCCTTGGCGGCAAGCCTGGGCTTCAGCACCTGCCAGAGCCTCAGCGTGATATCGGCCTGCCCGGCGGCGTAGGCGGTCGCGCGCTCGATATCGACCTGATCGAAGCCGACGGCGCTTTTCCCCGATCCGGCAAGCTCCTTCTTGGAGGCCGGGGCATGGCCCAGCCATTTTTCCGAGAGGCCGGCCAGGTCGTGGCCGCCGGACGTGCCGGCGTCAAGCACATAGGAGATCAGCATCGTGTCGTCGAATGGGCCGATCTCGATGCCGTGGCGGCTCATCACGACGATGTCGTATTTCAGGTCCTGCACGATCTTGAGAACGGACCTGTCCTGCAAGAGAGGCTTCAGCAGCGCCAACGCCTCGCGGACGGGGATCTGGTTCCCCAGCATGCCGCCGCCCAGCAAGTCGCCGGTGCCGCTCTTGTGGAGGAGCGGCAGATAGGCGGCGCGGCCGGGCGCGACCGCCATGGACAGGCCGATCAACTCGGCCTGCATCGGGTCGGGCGAGCTGGCCTCGGTGTCGAAGGCGAGGACACCGGCTTCCCGTGCCTCGGCGATCCAGGCCGTCAGCGCCGCTGCATCGCGAATGGCGACATAGGCCGATGTGTCGATCTTGCGCGCCGCCGCCTGCTCCAGGCGAAGCGCCGAGAGCAGGGAAGGGGTGTCGCCCTGCGGCGGCGCGTCTTCTCCCCGGATGGCCGGCGCTGGCTTGTCGGCGTCGTTGCCGGCGGGCGTGGCCCGTGCTGCCGGCGGCGCGCCGGCTCCGACATCGGGTCCGTGCGCGGTATCGGCGCGCTCGATGGTGACGGCGGCGGCCTGGACGTCACCGATCTCGGTTCCGGTCGCTTCGGCGACGCGGCGGGTCAGCGTGGTGAATTCCATGGTCTTGAGGAAGCCGATCAGCTTCGGCCCATCCGGCGCATGCAGCTCGAAGTCGCCGAGCCCGTCGGCGACCGGCACGTCGTTCTTCAGCGTCACCAGCTGGCGCGAGATGCGCGCCTTGTCGGCATTGGCGATGATCGATTCCCGCCGCTTCTCCTGCTTGATTTCGGCGGCGCGCGCCAGCAGCGCGTCGAGGTCGCCGAACTGCTCCAGAAGCTGCGCCGCCGTCTTCGGCCCGATGCCGGGCACGCCCGGCACATTGTCGACCGAGTCGCCGGTGAGCGCCTGCAGGTCGATCATCTTCTCCGGCGGCACGCCCCATTTCTCGATCACTTCGGGGATGCCGATCTGGCGGTCCTTCATCGGGTCGTACATGCCGACCGTGGGACCGACCAGCTGCATCAGATCCTTGTCGGAGGAGATGATGGTGGTGTCGCCGCCAGCCTCGCAGGCAAGCCGGCAATAAGTGGCGATGAGGTCGTCGGCCTCGAAGCCCTCCATCTCGATGCAGGGAAGATTGAAAGCCGTGGTCGCCTGGCGGATCAGGCCGAACTGCGGGATCAGGTCCTCTGGCGGCGCCGAGCGGTTGGCCTTGTATTCGGGGTAGAGATCGTTGCGGAAGGTCTTCGAGGAATAGTCGAAGATGACGGCGAAATGCGTCGGCACCACGCCGACATCGGTGTTGCGGGCATCCTGCATCAGCTTCCACACCATGTTGCAGAAGCCGAGCACGGCATTGGTGGGCAAGCCGTCGGATTTGCGATTGAGCGGCGGCAGCGCGTGATAGGCGCGGAAAATGTAGCCGGAGCCGTCGACGAGGAAGAGATGATCGCCTTTTTTCATGCCGGCAGGGATAGCGCGGCCAGACGGCGCGGTCCATGCCAAAGGCGGCTGAAAACCACCGGTTCCGGCAACACCCTGACAGAGGCTGCCGCCGAATGATCCGGCCACTCACGGGCATGTTACAAAAGTGTAATACTGGTGCCCTTGAATCGCCACGTTCACAGACCCAAATATGGGTCATCGGCAGTTTTCGCCGAAGTCCGGAGCAAGGCCCGTCCCCCGCCTATCCCGGACAACTGCGGCAGCCTATCCCCCCTCTCCGGGCTGCCGCAACGTTTCGAGTAAGGCCGCCGTGGTTCCCCCTCCACCACGGCGGCTTTTTTTCGCCTTGAGGTCCGACATACCGGTCTGGATGTTTTTCCGCAGCCAAACGCGCTTGGTCCAACGTTCCCGGCTTTTCGTTTTCGGCTCGCCCCTTTAGGGTCGGCGCAAAATCGAAAGGCCAGAAAATGTCCAGAATCTCCCCCGTCCTCGATCGTCTCGACCAGAATCTCGACCAGAGCCTGGAACGGCTGTTCGGGCTGCTCGGCATCAAGTCGATCTCCACCGATCCGGCCTATGCCGGCGACTGCCGCAAGGCGGCGGCGTGGCTGGTGGCCGAGCTGAAGCTGATCGGCTTCGACGCCAGCGTGCGCGACACGCCCGGCCATCCGATGGTGGTGGCGCATCACGACGGGCCGGCGGGCGCGCCGCATGTGCTGTTCTACGGCCATTACGACGTGCAGCCGGTCGATCCGATCGACTTGTGGGAAAGCGATCCGTTCGCGCCGGCGATCAAGGAGATCGAGCCCGGCCGCAAGGTAATCACCGGCCGCGGCTCGGCCGACGACAAGGGCCAGCTGATGACCTTCGTCGAGGCCTGCCGCGCCTGGAAGCAGGTGCATGGCGGCCTGCCTTGCCGCATCACCATCCTGTTCGAGGGCGAGGAGGAGTCCGGCTCGCCGTCGCTGAAGCCGTTCCTGGCGGCCAACGCCGCCGAGCTCAAGACCGATTTCGCATTGGTCTGCGACACCGGCATGTGGGATCGCGAGACGCCCTCCATCTGCGTGTCGCTGCGCGGCATGGTCGGCGAAGAGGTCACCGTGAAGGCGGCCGATCGCGACCTGCATTCGGGGCTCTATGGCGGGGCTGCCGCCAATCCGATCCGCATCCTGGCCGGGATCCTGGCCGATATCCACGACAAGGACGGGCGCATCACCATCCCGGGCTTCTATGACGGTGTCGAGGAGACGCCGTCGCAGGTGCTGAAGTCGTGGGAAACGCTCGGCGAGACCGCCGAGAGCTTCCTCGAGCCCATCGGCCTGTCGATCCCGTCGGGCGAAAAGGGGCGTTCGGTGCTCGAACTGACCTGGGCGCGGCCGACGGCGGAGTTCAACGGCATTATCGGCGGCTATACCGGCAAGGGCTTCAAGACGGTGATCGCGGCGGAGGCCTCGGCCAAGGTGTCGTTCCGCCTCGTCCACAAGCAGGACCCGGAGAAGATCCGCGCCGCATTCCAGGCTTTCGTCAGGGAGCGCATTCCGGCCGATTGCTCGGTCGAATTCCACCCGCATGGCGGCTCGCCGGCGATCCAGCTTTCCTATGACTCGCCATTCCTGGCCAAGGCCAAGGAGGCGCTGTCGGATGAATGGCCGAAGCCGGCGGTGACCACGGGCAGCGGCGGCTCGATCCCTGTGGTCGGCGATTTCCAGACCTATCTCGGCATCGAATCCCTGCTGGTCGGTTTCGGCCTCGACGACGACCGGATCCACTCGCCCAACGAGAAATACGAGCTCACCTCCTTCCACAAGGGGCAGCGCTCCTGGGCCCGCATTCTTGACGCGCTGACACGCTGAGGCGGCGCGAAGGACAACTTTCTGTTGATTTTTGGATGGATCGCGGCGAGGACGAACCAACAGCGCAGGCCGCGATCCGGAGACAATGATGAGCGACATCCGCTTCCACAAGAACGACTTGCCCGACCTGTCCCATTACAATGTCGGGGCGGTGGCGATCGACACCGAGACGCTCGGCCTCAATCCGCACCGCGACAGGCTGTGCGTGGTGCAGATCTCGCCCGGCGACGGCAGCGCCGACGTGATCCAGATCGCGCCCGGCCAGAAGAAGGCGCCGAACCTGGTCAGCCTGCTGCGCAACCGCAGCGTCACCAAACTGTTCCATTACGGCCGCTTCGACATCGCCGTGCTCTACAACGCCTTCGGCGTCATGGCGGAACCGGTTTTCTGCACCAAGATCGCCTCGCGGCTGACCCGCACCTATACCGACCGGCATGGGCTGAAGGACCTTTGCGGCGAGCTTCTCGGAGTGACCCTGTCGAAGGTGCAGCAGTCGTCGGACTGGGCAGCGGAGACCCTGTCGCCGGAACAGCTCGAATATGCCGCCTCCGACGTGCTCTATCTGCACCGGCTGCGCGAGGTGCTGGCCGGCCGGCTGGCGCGCGAGGGCCGCACGAAGGAGGCCGACGCCTGCTTCCGCTTCCTGCCGACGCGTGCCAAACTCGACCTGATGGGCTGGGGCGAGGAGGATATCTTCGCCCATAGCTGACGGCCGTGGGAGGACGACATGGCGGAGAGACAGCCGATATCAACCGCGCCGACCGATGGCTCCAAGGTCACCGTCTACTGGAAGGACGGCAATGGGGTGATCAACGAGTCGGTCGCGCAGTATCGCGACGGCGGCTGGTGGACCTATATCGACAGCACCACGCAGAAGAAGGTCGAGCCGAGCAGCTGGCGGCCTGCCGCAAGCGACGATGACGACTAAAGCAATTCCAGGAAAAGTGTGAGGCGGTTTTCCGTCCGCAATTGCTCAAAGAAAGGGCTTGAGGTCGGTCGCTGGCGGCCGGGATTGCTTTGGCTTAGCCTGAACCCGTTGATATCGAGGCCGATTCGGGGACTTGCGCTCCGCTGTCGCCCTCCTGCTCAGAGGAAAGCTCAATGGGTATCGAAAGCCTTCTCGTCTTCATCATCATCGGCGCCATCGCCGGCTGGCTCGCCGGCCTCATCGTCAAGGGCTTCGGCTTCGGTCTGATCGGCAACATCGTCGTCGGCATCGTCGGCGCCCTGATCGCCGGCTGGCTGTTCCCGAGGCTGGGGTTCGCCGTAGGCGGCGGCGTGCTTGCCGCGATCATCCACGCCACCATCGGCGCGGTGATCCTGCTGGTGCTGCTCAAGCTGGTGAAGCGGGCTTGATGCCTGGCGTGGGCACCAGGGGCGCGCCATGAAGCAGAACACACTCTATCTGATCATCGGCGCGCTGCTGGTCGTGGTCATCGCGCTCGGCGTCTATGTCTACCGCGAGCAAACGCGGCCGAAGGGCGTCGAGCTCAAGATCGACGACAAGGGCATTTCGATCCAGCAGAATTGATCGGATCGGCGCAGCCGGCGCCGACGGATTGACCGGCCGCATCGGCTTTCGTCGGGCCGCCTCTCGGGTTTCCGGCGAGGCGGCCCCGGTCCCCATTTCCATTGTCACCCCTCGGCTGTCGCGGCGCTTCTCTGGGCGCAGCGCGAACCCCCTGGGCTTTTGCAACCGCCGCGCTACTTCCCTTTTGTGGACCTCGGTTCACTGATTGGCAGATTGGGAGGTTTTCATGGATCGCCGATTATTCTTGACGGGAATGCTGGGCGTGGCGGGGGCGGCCGCAATTGTCAGCGCGGTTCGGCCCATCAGCGCCGTGGCCGGCATTCCGGACGCCAGAAGCGGTATCCTCGATGAGCTCGAGGCGCAGGACAAGCAGGCCTGGGAGGACGATGGCAGCGAAGCGGAGGTGCAGACCGTCTCGCATCGCCATTGGCATCGGTGGCATCGGCGGAGAAGGCGGCGTGCCTGGAGACGTTACTGCCGCACCTACTGGCGGCATGGCCGGCTGCGCAGACGCTGCCATCGCCGGCGCGTCTGGATCTGGTTCAGGCTTTAGGGGCTAGCGGCGTGCTCCTGCTCCGGCCGGTTTGCCCAGCCGGGGCAGGGCGTCGTTCGCCGGTTTGAACGTGCAACGCGCCGCCAACGCGCGGCGGATAACAGGACGCGGCGCCGGAAAGCATGGGCAACCGCGGCCCGCGACGAGCGCCAAGCCGGACCCTCAGCAACTATTTGATTATCAATCGTTTTCAAATTTATCCCACTTGACCCGCCCCTAAGATCAAGGCCGCCGCAACAGGTCCTCCGGATCCATTGGGCGTAGTGCGTCGATGGCCAGCCGCGAAAGCGCCCCTGTACCTCACCGGACTTGAGAAGAGCTGCTGCAAGCAAGCATCGCGACCTCGCGAGTCGTGAGCCGATTGACAAAACAATCCAAGCCTATCATATGATAGGTAGACTATCGATTGATAGGGAGGGGATTTTGGATCGAGTGAGCTCGGACGCTTCACGGTTGCAGGAGCTGGGTTATCGACAGCAGCTCCGGCGCGGACTCGGCGTCTTTTCGACATTTTCTATCGGCGTTGCCACCGTCGCACCGGTGGTCGGTCTCTATGCGATCTTCGGGCTCGGGATGAACCTGTCCGGGCCGGTGTGGGTGTGGCTGCTGGTACTGTCCCTGGTCGGCCAGGTGCTGGTGGCAGTGGTCTATTCGGAACTCGCATCCGAGTTCCCGATTGCAGGAGGGCCCTATCAGTGGGTGCGCCGGCTGATCGGGCCGGACGCGGGCATCTTCACAGGCCTCATATACCTCGTTGCCGTGTCGGCGGCGCTCGCCACCGTGGCGTTCCTTGCGGCGCCGTGGTTCGCGCAGCTGCTCGGTCTTCAGCCCTCGCCGGGCGGGCACATGCTGCTTTCGTTCTGCGTTCTGCTCGCTTCCCTGCTGGTCAATGCCGGCGGCGTCCAGGTCGTTCGCGTGGCGGTAAACTTCGGCATCGCAGCCGAGATAATCGCTTCGATGCTCATCGGCTCGATGCTGCTGGTGTTCTTCCGAACCCACGATGCCACCGTCCTCTTCAGTTCGATGGGGGCTCCGACCTCGCTCGGAGCAGCGCTTGCCACGCTCGCCGTCTGCGGTTGGGCCTTCGTCGGCTTCGATGCGAGCGCGTCGGTCGCCGAAGAGACCACCGGCGCGGGCGCGAACGTTCCGCGTGCCATCCTTGCCGCCACGGTGGTCGTTGGCATCGCAGTGGTTTTGGTCGCCGTTGCCGTCATCCTGGCGACCGGTGACCTCCAGGCGGTGATCTCGGGCTCTGAAATGGATCCGGTCACGGCGACGGTGGTCGCCTCGCTGGGTGATTGGTCGCGAATGCCGTTTCTGGCGGTGGTGGCGATCACCTTTTTCGCCTGCTGCATTTCCATGCAAGCCTATCTTGGCCGCGTCATCTTCAGTCTCGCCCGGGATGGCGTGCTTCCGTTCTCCCGCAAGTTGGCTTCGGTCAGCGAAGGCAGAAAGGTTCCGCTGGTCGCCATGACGACCATGACGCTCATCGCCTCGGCCTGCCTGCTTCTCGGCTTCAACGAAGGGGCTGTCGGAACGATGATCAGCTTCGGCACCGCAGGCCTCTATATAACGTTCCTGCTGGTCGTGGCGGCGGCGCTCTACGCCCGCCTCAGCGGCAAGTGGCGCCCCGAGGGCTCGTTGCGTCTCGGCGCGCTCGGCACGCCGGTCAACGTCGCCGCCTTGGTCTGGCTGCTGTTCGAGACCATCAACATAGCATGGCCGCGCGTCGAACTGGCGCCGCCAAATGCTCCGGTTTGGCAGGTTTGGGCGGCGATCTGGGTCTTCGCGGTCGTTGCCGCGCTGGCTGTCATCTACATCGGCGCGTGGCGTCGCAAGAACCTGGGTGCGGAATAGAAATGAGCATTCTGGGCAAAGGCGGCCTGCTGCTGCTGTCGATGGGGGGCTGCTCCGGCATCCTCATGTATCTGTCGCTCGAGCGCCCGGCAGGGTGGGCATACATCAGAAACTTCGCGCGGCTGCGGCAAGGCCACGTCGACGCTTTGGTGCTCGGCGGCATCTTCCTCGCCGCGGAGGCGACAGGCGTCGTCGACCCTTATGCGTCTTTGGTGTTGCTGATCACCGGCTTCTATACCGTCATCTCGACGGGTGCGATGGGCTGGTGGCCGGATTTTCCGCAGCGATACAAGGTTGCAGGCGTCGGCGACTTCGCCGCCTTGTCGACTTTCGCTCTTGCCTGGGTCTGGGTCACGGTCCGCGTGCTGACGGGGTGGTAGAAGAGACATGACGCGCATTTACATCAGCCAGAAGCCCCCGCACCTTCTCGATCTCGACGCGGGCATCGCCACTGCGAAAGCGGAGATCGAGGCCGCAGCGGCACAAGGCGCCGATCTCGTTGTGTTTCCCGAGACCTGGCTCGGCGGCTATCCAGCCTGGGTTTTCGGGTTAGCCGGCTGGAACGATCCGGAGGCGCGGCACTGGTTCCAGAAGCTGGTGGCCGCAAGCGCCACCGTTCCCGGCCCTCACGTGCAGGCCCTCTGCGACGCCGCGCGTGACAATGGGGTGTGCGTGGTGATCGGCCTCAATGAGCGCGCTCGGCCGAGCGCCGCGCTGCTTTACAACAGCGCGCTTACGATCGACGCGGATGGATCGATCGTGTCCGTTCACCGCAAGCTCACTCCAACCCACACCGAACGCCTGGTCTGGACGCCGGGCGATGCGGACGGCCTGCGCGTGAACGAAACGGCGGCCGGGCGGGTCGGCGCGATGGTGTGCTGGGAGCATTTCCATCCCATCATCCGGCAGGCCCTGCACGCCGAGGACGAGCAGATTCATGTTGCGCTTTGGCCGGACATGCCGTCGGCGCACCAGCTTGCTTCCCGGCACTACGCTTTCGAGGGGCGCTGCTTCGTCGCAAGCGCCGCGACGTATCTTCCTGTGGAGGCCGTGCCGCCGGACCTGCGGGCGGCCTATGAAAAGGGGACGGGGGGAGACGCTTCGTTTCCCGGAGGATCGGGGGTCATCGGGCCCGACGGCGAATACCTGGTCGGTCCGGTCTTCGGCGACGCGCCCGTCATCTGTGACCTTGACCTTGCGCAGACCATAGCGTTCAAGCACGATCTCGACGTAACGGGTCACTACAGCCGATCCGATATCCTGCATTGGGGCGTCGATCGGCCGGGAACGAGGTATGGCGAGCAAGGCAGACCGGACTATCGGAGCAAGTGATCAAAACTGGGATCAGTTCGCGCCAAACGACACCCGGCGACGAATCCTCATGGAAGCCAGCGCGCTCTTCCGCCGCCACGGATATCAGGCCACCTCGACACGACAGATCGCGGCTGCGGTAGGCATCAGGCAGCCATCGCTGTTTCACCATTTCGCAAACAAGCAGGCGATACTCGAGGCGCTGTTTTCTCTCAGCCTCGACAATGCGGTGGTCGTCGCGGAAAGGACAGCGAACGCATCTGGATCGGCGGCAGCGAGACTTCATGACTATCTGGTCTGGGATCTCGAGACGCTGCTGAGCCTGCCGCTCTCGCTATCCGAACTCTACAGCAGCGATATATTGCGTGCGCCGGAATTGGCGCACTGGGCCGCCAAGCTCGAATCCCTCTACCTCGCGTTGGAGAAACTTGTCCGCCAGGGCATAGAGGCGGGCGAGTTCGTTGCCACGGATCCGGTGCTCATACGCATCCTGATCGCAAACGTGACGATCGCACACATCCAGTACGCGGACGAACGGCCTGATCGAGATCCCAAGAAGCTGGCGCGAGACGGTGCGCGGTTCGTACTCGCCGGGCTGAGCAACATGGAGTCCGCTCATCTTGACGAGTTGATCTCTGGCACAAGAAGCCGGTAGCGGATTTAGAAAATCGTAAGGAATTTCAAAAGGGTGCATAAACCCTGCTTTAACGCGCCCTTAAATCGCCGCATCTAGTCTGCACCCGAGCGCCATTAGCACCGGGACATTAAGCGAAGCGCATGGCGAACCGCAGAGACAGTCGCATCGAACCGAGCTTCGACGGGCCGCCCCAGGCGAAATCCCCGGCCGGGTTCTCGGTGAGCGAGGAGGATCGCGTCGTGCCGGGCAGTCGCAAATCCGCCGCCAGACGCAAACCGGCCAGGAAGTCGTCGCGGCGCGGGCGCGACCGCAGCCGGCGCGGCCTGTTCGGCATTCTCGCCCGGCTGGCCTACTGGTGCTTCGTGCTGGCCATCTGGGGCGGCATCGCGGTGGCCGGCATCGTCGTCTATTACGGCGCCAAGATGCCGGCGGCGACTACATGGTCGATCCCCGACCGCGCGCCCAACATCAAGATCGTCTCGGTCGATGGACAGCTTATCGCCAATCGCGGCATGAGCGGCGGCGAGGCCGTCGGCCTGCATGAGATGTCGCCCTACATCCCCGAGGCCGTCGTCGCCATCGAGGACCGTCGCTTCTATTCGCATTTCGGCATCGATCCGATCGGGCTGACGCGCGCCATGGTCACCAATGTGCTTGGCGGGCACTTCTCGCAGGGCGGCTCGACGCTGACGCAGCAGCTGGCCAAGAACCTGTTCCTGACGCCCGACCGCACGCTGGAGCGCAAGGTGCAGGAAGTGCTCCTGGCGCTGTGGCTCGAGCATAAGCATACCAAGGACCAGATCCTCGAAATGTACCTCAACCGGGTCTATTTCGGCTCCGGCGCCTATGGCGTCGAAGCGGCCTCGCGGCGCTATTTCGGCAAGAGCGCGCGCGACGTGACGCTCTCCGAGGCAGCGCTCCTGGCCGGCCTGCTCAAGGCGCCGTCGCGGCTGTCGCCGGCGCGCGACCCGAAGGCGGCCGAGGAGCGCGCGCAACTGGTGCTCGCCGCCATGCGCGATTCCGGCAAGATCGGCGCCAAGGAACTGACGAGCGCGATGAGCGCGCCGGCGACGCGCGCGCCGTCCTACTGGACCGGTTCGGAAAACTATGTCGCGGACACCGTCATGGGCGAACTGCCCGACCTGATCGGCGACGTGCGCGGCGATATCGTCGTCGACACCACGGTCGATCTCACCCTGCAGAAGCTCGCCGAACAGTCGATCCGGCGGCTGATCGACGAGAGCGGCAAGAAGCTCAACGTCACGCAGGGCGCGCTGGTGTCGATCGACGATTCCGGCGCCGTGCGCGCCATGGTCGGCGGCTACGACTATTCGACCAGCCAGTTCGACCGCGCCTCGGAAGCGCGCCGCCAGCCGGGCTCGGCCTTCAAGCCCTTTGTCTACATGGCAGCGCTCGAGGCCGGCCGCACGCCGGACAGCGTGCGCAACGACGCGCCGATCAAGATCGGCAAATGGACGCCCGACAATTACGGCGGCAAGTACTACGGCAAGGTGACGCTGGCGACGGCGCTGGCGAAATCGCTTAACTCGGTCGCCGCCCAGCTCACCATGGAGGTCGGGCCGGACGCGGTGGTGGAAGCCGCGCACCGCATGGGCATCCAGTCCGACCTGCAGTCGAACACCTCGATCGCGCTCGGCACGTCGGAAGTGACGCCGCTGGAGCTGACCTCGGCCTATGTGCCGTTCGCCAATGGCGGCTTCAAGCCGGACATCCATTTCATCCGCCGCGTGACGACGACCGATGGCAAGGTGCTCTACGACAACAATGGCGGCAGCGCGCCGCGTGTCGTCAAGCAAGAGATCGTCGGCATGATGAACTCGATGATGACCGGCACGGTCGAGATCGGCACCGCCAAGAAGGCGGCCTTCGCCTGGCCCTCGGCCGGCAAGACCGGCACCAGCCAGAATTCGCGCGACGCCTGGTTCGTCGGCTACACCGCCAACCTCACCACCGGCGTGTGGTTCGGCAATGACGACGGCAGCGCGATGAAGAAGGTCACCGGCGGCGCGCTGCCGGCGCAGGCCTGGCATGAATTCATGGTCGCCGCGCATGAGGGCGTGCCGGTCCGGCCGCTGCCCGGAACCTGGAAGTCGACGCCGTCCGACACCGTCGTGCCCGACGAGATACCCTCGGCCGATGCCGGCCAGCCGGCGCCGATGCCGCAGGCGGCGGTCGGTCAATCCCAGTCCGCCCAGGCGCCCGCACGCCCGGCGCGACCGTCCAGGCCGGCCGAGACGGTCGATGCCGACGGGTTCGACATGCCGGGCGACGGCGGGACGACAGCCTCGGTCGGCCATCCGGTGCCGCCTGGCAATGTCGGCGGCCCGACGAAAAAGCGGCAGACCTCGATCCTCGACATCCTCACCGGCGGTTGAGCGGCAACATCGCCTCTCGCCATGGCTTGCGCCTTCGGCTACATGTCCGGCCGGAGACCGCGATATGGCCGAGACCGATACAAGAAAAACCATCGTGCTGACCGGTGCCAGCCGGGGCATCGGCCATGCGACGGTGAAGCGCTTCTCGCGTGAGGGCTGGCGCGTCATCACCTGCTCGCGCCAGGCTTTTGCCGAGGACTGTCCCTGGCCGGCGGGGCCGGAGGACCACATCAAGGTCGATCTCGCCGACCAGGAGGATGTCGGCATCGCCGTCTCTGAGATCCGCCACCGGCTGGAGGCGCATGGCGGCCAGCTCAACGCGCTGGTCAACAATGCCGGCATCTCGCCGAAGCTGAAGGACGGCAGCCGGATGAACTCGATCGACACGCCGATGCATGTCTGGCGTGACGTGTTCCAGGTCAATTTCTTCGCGCCGATCATGCTGGCCAGGGGCCTGTTCAAGGAACTGGCCCAGGCGAAGGGCTCGATCGTCAACGTCACCTCGATCGCCGGCACCCGTGTGCATCCCTTCGCCGGCACGGCTTACGCAACATCGAAGGCGGCACTGGGTTCGCTGACGCGCGAGATGGCGCATGATTTCGGCCCGCACGGCATCCGCGTCAACGCCATCGCGCCGGGCGAGATCGACACCGCTATCCTGTCGCCGGGCACCGACAAGATCGTCGAGACGATCCCGCTCAGACGCCTCGGCGCCACGGCGGAGGTGGCCGACATCATCTTCTTCCTGTGCTCCGGGCAGGCGTCCTACGTCACCGGCTCGGAGATCCACATCAATGGCGGTCAGCACGTCTGAACGGCTGACTCAGGACTGCTCATCCGGTCATGGTGAGAACGGCCTTGCCGCTGAAACTGCGCTGTCGCAGGGCGTCCAGCGCCTGGCCGATGTCTGTCCACGGCACAGTCAAGGCGACGCGGGTTTCCAACCGGCCAGCCGCGACCAAAGCGAGCAGCGTGGCGATGTCGGTGCCGATGGCTGGACCGGACGTATAGTAGGCGAAGGTCTGAAGCCTCGCCCCTTCATGGCCTGGAACGAACTGGCGAAATCCGACGGGCGTCAGTTCGCCGCTGCTTGAACCGAACATGACGATCGTGCCGCCAGGCGCGACGCGTTCGATCGCGTGCGCAAGGCTTGTGCCGCCGACCGACTCGGTGATCAGCGAGAACGGCCCCTCGGCCCGCGCGATCGAGTCGACGACCCGCCCGGCTCCCAGCCCACTCAGGTCTTCTTCATGCCGGGCGGCGGCTATCGCCGTCACCGAGGCGCAGGGCGATCTGGATCTGGAAACGACCGACCGCACCGCTTGCGCCGGTGATCAGAACCTGCTGGCCGGCGAGGTCACCGCCATGGCGCAACGTTCTCAGCGCCGTCGTGCCGGCGACCGGCAGCGTGGCCGCGGAACCGAAATTGACGCCATCCGGCAGGACGGCGAGACGGTCGGTCGGCACGGCGACACGTTCGGCCCAGCCGTGCTCGTCGACCAAAGCCACGACCCGGGTGCCCACGGCAGGCCCCGAACCATCGGCTGCTGCCCGTTCGACGACCCCGACGATGTCCTGGCCGGGTATCCAGCCATTCGGACGTATGGCGAGGAGGCGCAGCTCACCGCGGTTCAGCGAGGTTGCGTGGACCGCGACAAGCGCCTCGTTCGCCAAGGGCCGAGGGTCCTCGACCTTGGCGAGCCTCAGTCCGGCGGTACTGTCGGGAGACATGACGAGGGCGAGCATGGGGTTCTTACCTTCCTGGACCAAGCCGGCGTTGGGCGCGCGGCGTCAACGCGATCGCCATGCGCAGACCGGAACCTAATCGACTCCCAAGATCAAAGAATTTAGCTATAACAGCACTTGATCGCTAAAAGCAGTCAATCATGAGACAGCCACTACGCTACCCATGGCTCGATTTCGATGTCGACGACGTTCTCGCGCCGGCAATCGCCGTGCGCGTCGATGTACCGGAGACCAGGGCGGAGGTGGCCGACCACTGGCACCGCAAGGGCCAACTCGTCTTCGCGCTGGGCGGCGGCGTCACCTGTCGGGTTGCCAGCGGCCTTTGGATGGTGCCGCCGCATTGCGCCGTGTGGCTCCCCGGTGGCATGCAGCACAGCAACATCGCGACCGCCAATGCGCGGATTTTCTTCGTTTATCTCGAGCCGGGCGCCGCCGACCTGCCGGACCGGTGCTGCACGCTTTCGATCTCGCCGCTGCTGCGCGAGCTGATCATCGACCTGTCGGAATGCGCGCCGGAGGACGCACGATGCGGTTTCCTGGGAGGGATTCTGCTTGCCGAACTGCCGCGCATGCCTGTCCAGCAATTGCACCTGCCGATTTCGGCCGAGCCGCGCTTGCGGCGGATCGCCGAGGCGTTGGCGGATGATCCCGCCGACCGCAGCACGCTTGCGGAATGGGCAAGCCGCGTGGCGCTCAGCGAAAGCAGCCTGGCGCGCCTCGTCGTGAAGGAAACAGGGCTGACCTTCGGGCGTTGGCGCCAGCAGCTGCACCTGATCGTGGCGCTGCGCGAACTCGCCTCAGGCGCCAGCGTGCAGCAGGTCTCGGGCGATCTCGGCTATGAATCCGTCACGGCGTTTATCACCATGTTCAAGAAGGCGCTGGGCAAGCCGCCGGCAAAATATCTCAGCGATATCGCGCAAAACGGAGGCTCCGCATTTGTCGCTTGATCAACCCGGCTGGTGCGTGGACGCGCAACTCAAACGGCTTGCGGTTTGATCTCCGGGGCGAGGGCGACCTCTTCCAACCCAGCGGATGCCGTACCCGTCACCACCTCGACGATGCCGCGCGCGATCTCGCGCTCGCCCATGATCACGGTGTCGGCGCCGAGCCCCCTGAGATGCTCGACCTCGGCATCGGAATGGGCGCGGGCTATGACGTTGATGCCGGGGTTGGCGGCGCGGGCGCGCTGCACGACCTGGCCGGCCTCGAAAGCGTTGGGGATGGCCAGGATCAGCCGTTTTGCCGCCTCCGGATTGGCTGCGGCGAAGACCTCGCCATTGGCGGCGTTGCCCGACACGGTCTCGATGCCTTCGGCCTTGAGCCTGGCCAGCGCCTTGTCAGCGTCCTCGATGACCAGAAAGGGCAGGGCGGCCTGTTTCAGCGCCGCGCCGACGAGGCTGCCGACACGGCCGTAGCCGATCAGGATGGAATGGCCGGTAAGCGCGGTTCTTGGCGGCGGGCCGTCTTGCTTTTGCCGTGAAGCCGTCACCGAAGCCACCTGGCCGGGCTCGGTCGCCGGGCCGATCGGCCTTGCCTCTTCCGGCGGCGATGCCTTGGCCGAGCGCGCCTCCAGCCACGGTGTCATCCAGTCGATGGCCAGGAACATCAGCGGATTGAGCAGGATCGACAGGATGGCGCCGGCGAGGATCAGGTCGCGCCCCTGTTCGGGCAGGAGTTTCAGGCCGACGCCGAGCTCGGCGAGGATGAAGGAAAATTCGCCGATCTGGGCAAGGCTGGCCGAGATCATCAGCGCTGTCGCTACCGGATAGCGGAAGGCGAGGACGATGACGAAGGCGGCCAGCGACTTGCCGATGACGATGATGGCCAGCGTCGCCAGGATCGGCCAGCCATTGCTGACCAGGCTGAACGGGTCGAACAGCATGCCGACCGAGACGAAGAACAGCACCGAGAAGGCATCGCGCAGCGGCAGCGATTCCTCGGCTGCCCGATGGCTTAGCTCGGATTCGCTCATGATCATGCCGGCGAAGAAGGCGCCCAGCGCCAGCGATACGCCGAACAGTTTCGCTGCCCCGAAGGCGACGCCCAACGCAATCGCCAGCACCGCCAGCCGGAACAGCTCGCGCGACCCGGTATGGGCGACATAATGCAGGATCCAGGGGATGACGCGGCGGCCGACCACCAGCATGACGACGACGAAAGCCACCACCTTCGCCAGCGTGACGCCGACGACGCCCCAGATGCCGTAGCTGGCCGGCAGCGCCAGCAGGCTGGCATGGTCGTCGGCCTGCGGCACGCCGCCGAGCACGCCGGCCAGCGCCGGCAAGAGCACCAGCGCCAGCACCATGGCAAGGTCCTCGACGATCAGCCAGCCGACGGCGATACGGCCGCGTTCGGTCTCGATCAGCCGCCGTTCCTGCAAAGCGCGCAGCAGCACCACCGTCGAGGCGACGGACAATGCCAGGCCGAAGACCAGCCCGGCGCCCACCGACCAGCCGAGCAGCCAGGCAAGGCCGACGCCGAGCAGCGTGGCAAAGCCGATCTGGACGATGGCGCCGGGCACGGCGATGGCGCGGACGGAGAGAAGGTCCTTCAGCGAGAAATGCAGGCCGACGCCGAACATCAGCAGGATGACGCCGATCTCGGCAAGCTCGGTGGCCAGGCTTGCGTCGGCGACGAAGCCCGGCGTGTTCGGCCCGACCAGGACGCCGGCCACGAGATAGCCGACCAGCGGCGGGATGCGGAAACGGTTGGCGAGCGCGCCGAAGATGAAAGCCAGCCCCAGACCGGCGACGATGGTGGCGATAAGGGGCGTGTCATGCGGCATTGTCTATGGAGCGCCTTTCGAAAAAATCACGATAGGGCCGCCCCGCGGCCGCCGCCCGTTGCAATATGGGGGGAGGCATGGCCGCGAGGCAACCCGTAAAGCCGTGAAATCGAAAGGCAAAGGCGCACGAATGCCGGGCGAAGGGCGGATTGCGCTTGCGGGCGCCGTCAGGCTGCCTGGAGCAGGCTTTCGATCTCAGGGATGGTGTGGTTGGTCAGCGTCTTTGGAATTTCCACCGTCACCCTGTCGCCGACAAGCTTGTGGAGCTTCCGGCGCATTTCGCCCAGCACCAGCGGCGGCGCGATCAGCACGATCTCCTTGAAGGCGCCGCGATTGGCGAGCCCATAGAGCCGTTCGGCAATGTCGTCGGCGAAGCGCTCCTTGCCGATACGATGCCAGTCGGTGTCCTCGACCGCACTGCGATGGATGGACGGCCCGTCATTGTAGCGGCCGGGGCGGTCGCTGCCCTGCTCGCGCGTGGCGGGGTTCTCCTGCTCCATCTCCTGCACGACCTGCAGGTCCGGATTGCGGGTGTTGCCTTCATTGCGCAGGAACAGCGCTTTTTCGCCATCGGCGACCACGATCCAAAGGCCATGTTTCAGCGTGACATTGCTCATACGGGCTCCTCCTGCTTTTGCTGTGTTGCGAACCGTTCGCGGCCGGCAGGCCGGGGCGGGTCCGTATGGCAAACGCCCGCTCAAGCAGGAATGTTCCGATATCGTTGTGGCGCTCATCCAACGTAGCGTGCAAGCCCGCGACGATCTTTGCGGCCTTAATCTACTAAATTGGTAGAATTTAGAAAAATCTGTTTTGCAGCGTGGAGTATTTGCAGCTAAAAACGCCTGAGATCAGGGCCCGCAACAGCGGCTTCAATCCGATCCTCTCCCGGATGTGGAATTTTTTTCTCCTGCTCTTCGCGCTTGCGAAAAAGCGATTGCCTGCCATCGCGGGATGCGCGAGTGCTTTGCTTCTGGTTTTTCACGCCCGCGCGTAAAACTGCCAAATTGCTCAGGAATCTGCTCGCCATGCCGCAGGCCAATGCCAAGCTCAACGCTTTCCCCGTCTTCATGCGGGTCGAGGGCGAAGCCGTGGCCATTGTCGGCGGCGGCGAGGCGGCGCTGGCCAAGGCGCGGCTCGTCGGCCAGTCGAGCGCGGTGCTGCGCATCATAGCGCAAACCGCCGAAGCCGAGCTGCTGTCTTTCATTGCCGCGACCGGTGCTGTCCATGTCGCCGCCGCCTATGAGGCTGCGCATCTCGAAGGCGCGGCCATGGTGTTCGCCGCCAGCGGCGACGAGGCGCTCGACCGCCGCGTTGCCGAGGATGCGCGCCGCTTGAGCATTCCGGTCAACGCGGTCGACCGGCCAGAGCTTTGCGATTTCTTCACGCCAGCGCTGGTCAACCGCGCGCCGGTCGCCATCGCCATCGGCACCGAAGGCGCCGGCCCGGTGCTTGCGCAGATGCTGCGCGGCCGCATCGATCGCATGCTGTCGCCGTCGCTCGGCGCGCTGGCCACGCTTGCCGCGTCCTTCCGGGGCGCCGCCGAGCGGCTGCCGAAGGGCACCGGCCGCCGCCGCTTCTGGCGCGATTTCTTCGCCGGCGCGCCGGCGCGAGCCGTCGAGGCGGGCGAGTTTGCGAGGGCGCATGATGCCGCCGTCGAGCTGCTTGTCTCCGACGCGCCGGCCTCGGGCCACATCGCGCTGGTCGGCGCCGGTCCGGGCGCCGAGGATCTGCTGACGCTCAGGGCGCATCGCCTGCTGATGGAAGCCGACGTCATCGTCCATGACGCGCTGGTGCCGGAAGCGATCGTCGCCATGGGCCGCCGCGATGCCGAGCGCCTGCCGGTCGGCAAGCGCAAGGGCTGCCATTCCAAGAGCCAGGAAGAGATCAACGTGCTGCTCGTCGAGCTTGGCCGCGAGGGCAAGCGCGTCGTGCGGCTGAAGTCGGGCGACCCGCTGGTGTTCGGCCGCGCCGGCGAGGAAATGGCGGCACTTCGCGATGCCGGCATCGCCTATGAGGTGGTTCCCGGCGTCACCGCGGCCTTTGCCGCCGCCGCCGATTTCGAACTGCCGCTGACGCTGCGCGGCGTGTCGTCCTCGCTGGTGTTCACGACCGGCCATGACCTGAAGGGCAATTCGCTGCCCGACTGGGCCAAGCTCGCCATCTCCGGCGCCACCGTCGCCGTCTATATGGGCCGCTCGGTCGCGGCCGAAGTCGCCGGCCGACTGATCGAGGCGGGCCTGTCGCCCGACACCGCGGTCGCCGTGGTCGAGAACGCCAGCCTCGGCAACCGCCGCCGCTTCCACGGCACGCTCGCCGATCTGCCTTCGCTGGAGGCCCGCGCCGATCTCTCCGGCCCGGTGATGACCATCATCGGCGACGCGGTCGCCGGCGCCAATTTCGAACGTTCCGAGCCGCTCGCGGCACACAGGCATGAAGATACGGCCAGCGCAACGGCCGAAGGAGTTGAACAATGAAGGTTCTGACCGCGAACAGGCTCACCGACGGCATCGCCGTCTGGTACGCCGATGGCGGCTGGGCGGAAACGGTCGGCGGCGCCGACCTCGCCCACGACAAGGCGGCGGAGGACCGGCTGGAAGCGATCGGCGCGGCGGCCTACGCCAACAACGAGGTGGTCGACGTCAACTTGATCGACGTCACGGTGGTCGACGGGTTGGTCGAGCCGGTGCGGCTGCGCGAAAAGATCCGCGCCGCCGGGCCGACCATCCGCGAAGATCTCGGCAAGCAGGCAAGCCCGCAACCCGTGCGGGCGGCATAGACCAAACAGGCAATGCGGGCGGACGCGCCCTGAAAGACGAAGCATGTACCGTTACGATGAGTTCGACCACGATTTCGTTCAGGCCCGCGTCGCCGAGTTCAGCGACCAGGTGCAGCGCCGGCTCGCCGGCGAGATCACCGAGGACCAGTTCCGGCCGCTGAGGCTGATGAACGGCGTCTATCTGCAGCTGCATGCCTATATGCTGCGCATCGCCGTGCCCTATGGGACGCTGAACAGCAAGCAGATGCGCATGCTGGGCCACATCGCGCGCAAATACGACAAGGGCTACGGCCATTTCACCACGCGCCAGAACATCCAGTTCAACTGGCCGGCGCTGTCCGACATTCCCGCGATCCTGGCCGATCTCGCCAGCGTCGAGATGCATGCGATCCAGACCTCTGGCAACTGCATTCGCAATGTCACCGCGGACCATTTCGCCGGCGCTGCGGCCGACGAGGTCGCCGATCCGCGGCCCTATGCCGAGATCCTGCGGCAATGGTCGTCGGTGCATCCGGAGTTTTCGTTCCTGCCGCGCAAGTTCAAGATCGCGGTGACGGGCGCCGAGCGCGACCGCGCCGCCATCCAGACGCACGACATCGGCCTGCACCTGAAGAAGAACGCGGCCGGCGAGCTCGGCTTCGCCGTCTATGTCGGCGGCGGCCAGGGCCGCACGCCGATGGTGGCGCGGAAGATCCGCGACTTCCTGCCGGAAGCCGATCTTCTCTCCTACTGCACGGCGATCCTGCGCGTTTACAACCTCTATGGCCGCCGCGACAACAAGTACAAGGCGCGCATCAAGATCCTCGTCCACGAGACCGGCGTCGAGGAGATCACGCGCCAGGTCGAGGCCGAGTGGCAGGAGCTGAAGGACGCCGAGCTGAAGCTGCCGGAAGCCGACATCCAGGCCATCAACGCCTATTTCACGCCGCCGGGTCTGGCCGAGCGGCCGGAAGGCGACGCGGCAGTGAAGCTGGCGCGGCTCGATTCCAAGAATTTCTCGGAATGGCTCGACCAGAATGTGGTGACGCATCGCCATCCCGACTATGCGGCGGTGACGATCTCGCTGAAGGGCATCGGCGAGGTGCCGGGCGACGCCACCGACAGCCAGATGGAGGCGGTCGCCGACATCGCCGAGAAATACGCCTTCGACGAACTGCGCGTCAGCCATGAGCAGAACCTGATCCTGCCGCATGTGGCGCGCGCCGATCTGAAGGCCGTCTACGACGCGCTGGTCGACATCGGCCTCGCCACGGCCAACTCCAATCTGATCAGCGACATCATTTCCTGCCCCGGCCTCGACTATTGCGCGCTGGCCACGGCTCGTTCCATTCCGGTGGCGCAGGAGATCTCGCAGCGCTTCGCTTCGCTGGAACGGCAGCGCGAGATCGGCGAATTAAAGCTGAAGATCTCCGGCTGCATCAATGCCTGCGGCCATCATCATGTCGGCCACATCGGCATTCTCGGCGTCGAGAAGAAGGGCTCCGAGCTTTACCAGGTCACCCTCGGCGGCTCGGCCGACGAGAACACCTCCGTCGGCGAGATCATCGGCCGCGGCTTCTCGTCGGAAGAGATCACCGACGCCATCGAGCAGATCGTCGATACCTATCTCGGCCTTCGGCTCAGTCCCTCGGAACGTTTTATCGACGCCTACCGCAGAGTCGGTCCCGCGCCGTTCAAGGAGGCGCTCTATGCTGGCGAAACCAAGGCCGCTTGACCGGGTCGTTGATGTCGAGGCCGGTGTCGCCGCCGAGGCGGCGGGGCTGGACGCGCTTTACGGTCACCTGAGCCCGATCGAGGTCATCGAGCGCTCGGCGAACGAGCTGTTTCGCGGCGGCATCGCCGCGGTTTCCTCCTTCGGCGCCGATTCCGCCGTGCTGCTGCACATGATCGCCAAGGTCGACCGCGCGCTGCCGGTGATCTTCCTCGACACCGGCAAGCATTTCGAAGAAACGCTCGGCTATCGCGATGCGCTGGTCGCCGATTTCGGCTTCACCGACGTCAGGGTGATCAAGCCGGAAGAGGCCGCGCTCGAGCGGGTCGATCCGACCGGCAGGCTGCACGAGACCAACACCGACGCCTGCTGCAACGTGCGCAAGGTCGAGCCGATGGCACGCGGCGTCGAGCCGTTCCGCGCCTGGTTCACCGGGCGCAAGCGCTTCCAGGCCTCGACGCGCGCGGCGCTTCCGGTCTTCGAGGCGGTCGGCTCGCGCATCCGCATCAATCCGCTGGCGCACTGGACGACGGCGGACCAAGCCGACTACATGCGCGCGCACGCGCTGCGCGAAAATCCGCTCGTCGCCTATGGCTATCTGTCGATCGGGTGCTTCCCGTGCACGCAGCCGGTACAGCCGGGCGAGGACGCGCGCAGCGGCCGCTGGGCCGGGCACGCCAAGACAGAGTGCGGCATCCACCTTTCCGGTTTGGAGAAGTCGCTGACCGACGCATCCCTTTAGGCTATGTTGATATTCAGGTGAGGCCGGCCCGCAATCGCCGGTTTCCTGCGTTTCCGGTGCTCATGCACCAGGGGACGCTCCGCTCCGGCTCGGCCTGACCTGAAACGCGATACATCCTTGGATTTTTGGACTTGGGAATTTTTGATGACTGAACCGACCAAATCGGAAACCCGCCTCTGGACCCCGAACGGTTTCCGCGAGGACGAGTGGATCCAGGCTGAGAGCGCCGAGGCGCTCGCCGGCAACGGCCGCTTCATCCTGCCGCTGCAGGCGTTCCTGGGGCTCGACCTTGAGGTGCGCAAGTCGGCCAGGGAACGCATCGGGGTGCTGCTGCAGCCCGGCGACGAGCTCGACAAAATCGTCGGCCTGCTCGACCAGCTGTCGCTGGTGGCGCTGGCCTTCCCGGCGTTCAATGACGGCCGCTCCTTCTCCAAGGGCGAATTGCTGCGCAGCCGCCATCATTTCGAGGGCGCCGTCCGCGCCACCGGCCAGGTGCTGGTCGACCAGCTGCCACATATGCTGCGGGTCGGCTTCGACGAGTTCGAAATCTCGAACCCGGTGCTTTTGAAGCGGCTGGAGGAAGGCCGCACCGGCGGGCTGGGGCTCTACTACCAGCCGACCGCCGAGTCGGAGGCCAAGGGGCCGAAATATTCCTGGCGGCGCAAACGCGCCGGCTGACCCAGAGGTAACTCGTCGACGTCTTTACAACGCGCGCAAGCAGGCTTTCTCTGACCGCACGGACGGAAACATCCGCCGGGAGGAGACCATGCGCTACGACTATGTCATCGCCGGCGGCGGTTCCGCCGGCTGCACGCTTGCCGCCAGGCTTTCCGAGGATGCATCGAAGACGGTCTGCCTGATCGAAGCGGGCGGCGAAGGCAAGGATCTCCTGATCCGCGCGCCGGCGGGCATCATCGCGCTGCTGCCGGGCAGGCCGAAGATCAACAACTGGGGCTTTGAGACGGTGCCGCAGGAAGGGCTTGGCGGCCGCAAGGGCTACCAGCCGCGCGGCAAGGCGCTGGGCGGCTCAAGCGCCATCAACGCCATGCTCTACACGCGCGGCCATCCTTGCGACTATGACGAATGGGCCGATCTCGGCTGCGACGGCTGGTCGTGGAGCGAGGTGCTGCCCTATTTCCGGCGCGCCGAAGGCAACCAGCGCGGCACCGACGCGCTGCACGGCGGCGACGGACCGCTCAGGGTGGCCGAGCAGCAGGAACCGCGTTCGATCTCGAAAGCCTTCGTCGAGGCCTGTGCCGAAAACCAAATCCGCCGCAACGACGATTTCAACGGGCCCGAGCAGGAAGGGGCGGGGCTCTACCAGGTCACGCAATTCTGGGGCGAGCAACGCAATGGCGAGCGCTGCTCGGCCGCGGCAGCCTATCTGCATCCGGCGATGGGCCGGCCGAACCTCACCGTCATCACCGGCGCGCAGGCGACCGGGGTGGTGCTCGACGGCAAGCGCGCGACGGGGGTGCGCTATCGTGCCGGCAAGAGCGAAGCCGTGGCGGAAGCCAGGCGCGAGGTCATCCTGTGCGGTGGCGCCTTCGGCTCGCCGCAAATGCTGCTGCTTTCCGGCATCGGTCCGGCGGTGGAGCTGGCAGTGCACGGCATTCCGCTCGTCCATGAACTGCCCGGTGTCGGCAAGAACCTGCAGGACCATCTCGATTTCATCCTGGCCTGGAAGTCGCGCGAGACCGAGCTGATGGGCATCGGCCTCCGCGGTCTGCCCGGACTGCTCAGGCACATGCTGCGCTGGCGCAAGGACGGCACCGGCATGATTGCCACGCCCTATGCGGAGGCCGGCGCCTTCCTCAAATCCGACGCGGCGGCCGAGCGGCCCGACCTGCAACTGCATTTCTGCATCGCCATCGTCGACGATCACGGCCGCAAGCTGCATATGGGTTATGGCTTCTCCTGCCATGTCTGCGTGCTGAGGCCGCATTCGCGCGGCGAGGTCGGGCTTACGAGCGCGAACCCGCTGGCGCCGCCGCGCATCGACCCGCGCTTCCTCGAGGACGAGCGCGACGCCGAGCTTCTGCTCCGGGGCGTGCGGATGACGCGCGGCATATTGGAGGCGCCGGCGCTGGCCAAATATCGCCAGAAGGAAATCTACACCGCCGGCGCTGCCAGCGACGCCGAGCTGATGGCGCATATCAGGGCCCGCGCCGACACGATCTATCACCCGGCCGGCACCTGCAAGATGGGCATCGACGAGATGGCGGTCGTCGATCCGCAGTTAAAGGTGCGCGGCTTGCAAGGGCTGCGCGTCGTCGACGCCTCGGTGATGCCGACACTCGTCGGCGGCAACACCAATGCGCCGACGATCATGATCGCCGAGAAGGCGGCGGATATGATCCGGGCGGCAGCCTGACGCCATCTTGGTCAGACCAGCCTGCCCGGTTTTGCTCCGGAAGCCCTGCCTTTATCGCTCGCCGGGCGCCACGGAATCAATCTGGTAGGACCAATCGTGCGATTTGCGCTTCCCCTCCGGCCTGCTTGCCCTTACGATAGGGCTATATTTCGTGCCTCGAAATAAATAGCCAGCTAAGGGAGGAACCGGCATGGCAGGCAAAAAGATTTTGATGCTCGTTGGCGAGTTCAGCGAGGAGTATGAGATTTTCGTCTTCGAACAGGCCATGCATGCGGTTGGCCATACGGTGCATGTCGTCTGCCCCGACAAGAAGGCCGGCGACATCTTGAAGACCTCGCTGCACGATTTCGAAGGCCACCAGACCTACACCGAAAAGCTCGGCCACGACTACATCCTCAACAAGAGCTTCGCCGAGGTGAACCCGGCCGATTACGACGCCGTCTATGCGGCCGGTGGGCGCGGGCCGGAATACATCCGCATCGACAAGCGGGTGCAGGCGCTGGTCAGGCATTTCCACGAGACCGGCAAGCCGATCTTCACCATTTGCCACGGCGTACAGATCCTGATCGCCGTCGATGGCGTGGTGCGCGGCCGCCAGGTCGCGGCGCTGCAATATTGCGAGCCGGAGGTGACGCTGGCCGGCGGCATCTACATCGATGTCGCGCCGACCGGCGCCCATGTCGATGGCAATCTGGTATCGGCCAAGGGCTGGCCTGGCCTTGCAGCGTTCATGCGCGAATGCCTGAAGGTGCTCGGCACCGAGATCCGCGACGGCAAGGCGCTGATGCGCGACGAACGCAAGGCGGCCTGAGCAAGGTTTGAAGAAACCCGCCGCATCCCGGTGCGGCGGGCAATGGATATTGAGCCGCTCTTAAGGCGCGCCGAAACGCCCTTGAGCGGCATGCCTCAAGCGGCAAGCGCGCTTCGCGGAACGACACCAGCTTGCCGCGGTTTTCGTCCCATAGCGCCAGCTTCACGCAGCGCAGGCTGTCGAGAAGCGTGACGCGGCCGATCCGCCGCAGCTCCGGATAATCCCGCAGCACTTCCGGAAGCCGGTAGCACGGCACCTTGGCGGAGAGGTGGTGGACGTGATGGACGCCGATATTGCCGGTGAACCAGTTCAGCACCGGCGGCAGGTCGTAGTAGGACGATCCATGCAGCGCGGCGCGCTGGAATTCCCAATCGGGATCCTTCGCCCATTCGGTCTCCTCGAACTGATGCTGGACATAGAACAGCCAGACGCCGGCCGAGCCCGCGAGGATCACGATCGGCAGGTGGACGACCAGGAACGCGCCCGGCCCGACAAGCCCGATGAGCGTCACCGCGGCGAGCGCGATGCCGAGATTGGTCGCCATGGATGACACCCACGGCGTCAGGCCGCCGCGCATCATGCCGACCGGCAGCCTCTGCTCGAAGATGAAAAGCCATATCGGGCCGAGACCAAACATCACCAGCGGATGGCGATAGAGGCGATAGGCAAGGCGGCCAGGCCAGGATAGCTGCCGGTATTCGGCGACGGTCAGTGTCCTGATGTCGCCCATGCCGCGCTCGTCGAGATTGCCGGCGCTGGCGTGATGGGTGGCATGGGCGCGCCGCCAGCAATCATAAGGCGTCAGCGTGAGCACGCCGAGGGCGCGGCCGATCCAGTCGTCCGCATAACGATTGGCGAAAAAGGAGCCGTGGCCGCAATCGTGCTGGATCATGAATATCCGCACCAGAAAGCCGGCCGCCGGAACGACGAGGGTCAGCCCCCACCAATGGCCGTAGGAATAGGCGGCAGAAGATAGAGCCCAGAGTGCGACGAAAGGGATGAGGGTTATGGCTAGTTCGATGGCGCTGCGCCGCCGGTCAGGCTTCTTGTAGCGCGCCAGGATCTTCAACCAGGCGCGCTTGCTGTTTGCCGCCGTCTCGGGGGAAATCATGTTCATCAGGGAGCATAGGCAGCGCATCCCGCCCCAGCAAGACGGCGATCACGCGAAATTACTGCGCGTAATTGTCGCGCGATGCCCGCGGTTCGTGCGGCCTACTGGCGACGTTCGCCGTTGGCGGCCCTGGTCTCGATGTCATCGAGCTGGTCGAGCAGGTTGCGGAAATGCTCGGGCGTGTTCGTTTCCAGGCGGAATGACGGCAGCGTGCGCAGGAAGCGCTTCGTCGCTTCGCTGCCAAGCTGTCGTCTGATATCGGCGGCGAGTTCCGCGCGCCGTTCGCCTTTGTTGCCGCTCATTGTCCCAAATCCTGTGTCGGCTTCGAAACTCCCTCAACCCGGCAATGGTTCCCTCGCCGTCGCTTTCTCGCAAGCGAAGCCGGCGATTAAGGTAAAATTTGATTTAATGTCGAACGTTCCCTGGAGACGCCGTGAAACTGCGCTGGGTCGCTTGCCCCTTGATTTTTGGCCCTCAAACCTCGATATCGGGCGCAAATCCAAACCATTCGGAATGACGGGAAACGGCGATGAGCGACCAGGCAAAAGACGAACGCGCGCCCGAGGATATCGAGCCTGCCGAGGCCAGTGGCGAGCGTCCGCAGGGCAGCGTCGACGGCGACTATGAGGCGCTGGTGCGGCTGCTGAAGGAAAACGAGGAACTGAAGGACCGCGCGCTGCGCGTGGCGGCCGAGATGGAGAACCTGCGCCGCCGCACCGCGCGCGACGTGCATGACGCGCGCACCTATGCGGTCGCCAATTTCGCCCGCGACATGCTGTCGGTGTCCGACAATCTGCGCCGCGCGCTGGACGCCATTCCGGCCGAGGCAAAGGCTGGCGGAGATGCCGGCTTCAAGGCGCTGATCGAGGGCGTCGATCTCACCGAGCGCGCCATGCTTTCGGCGCTGGAACGGCATGGGGTGAAGAAGCTTGCGCCGGAGGGCGAGAAGTTCGATCCGAACTTCCATCAGGCGATGTTCGAGGTGCCCAATCCCGACGTTGCCGCCGGCACCGTCGTCCAGGTCGTGCAGCCGGGCTATTCGATCGGCGACCGCGTGCTGAGGCCGGCCATGGTCGGCGTCGCCAAGGGCGGCCCGAAGGCCGCGGCCACCGAGGCGCCGGTCGAGCCCGGCCCGGTGAACGAGCAGGCCGAGAAGGATGCGTAGTTAAGGGAGTAGGGCAGTAAGGGAGTAGGGACAGCGGCGGGACTATTCACGCGGCTTGTGCTATCTAGAGGTCCCTATTCCCCTACTCCCTTACTGCCCTATTCCCTTATTCCCATGAACCTCATCGAGCTTCTCGACTATGCCGGCGTCGCCGTCTTCGCGGCGACAGGGGCGCTTGCCGCTTCGCGCAAGCAACTCGACATCATCGGCTTTCTGTTCCTGGCCTGCGTCACCGGTATCGGCGGCGGCACGCTGCGCGACGTCATCCTCAACCTGCCGGTGTTCTGGGTCGGCAACCGCGATTATGTGCTGATCTGCGTGGTGGTCGCGGTGCTAGTCTTCTTCAGCGCCCATCTGGTCGAATCCCGCTACAAATTGCTGCTCTGGCTCGACGCCATCGGTCTCGCCGCCTTCTCGGTGATGGGCGCCGCCAAGGGCCTCGCCATCACCGGGTCCCCGGTCGTCGCCACCATTACGGGCGTGCTGACCGCAACCTTCGGCGGTATCCTGCGCGATCTTCTGGCGGGCGAGCCATCGGTGCTTCTGCGGCCCGAGATCTACGTCACGGCTGCGCTTGCGGGTGCGGCGCTTTTCACCGTCGGCGATCTTGCCGGCCTGCCGCCATTGGCGGCCGGTCTGGTGGGTTTCGCCGCGGCATTCGCGGTGCGCGGCGGCGCGCTCAAATTCGGCTGGGCCTTCCCGGCCTACAAGAGCAGGCCCGGGCGGCGGCCGGAGGATATTCCGTGATGGAGGGATTAGGGAATAGTCAGTAGTCAGGGGAGCGTGAACGTGATGTCTTCCCCTACTGCCTACTGCCTACTGCCTACTGCCTACTCGCGTCAGGCCGCGAAGCGCTGGCCTTCCCCGCCATAATAGTTGACGTAGCGCGCGCCGATCTCCTTGACCGGCATGACGACGAAGACGTCGACGGTCGAGAATTCGTGATCGATGACGCAGCCGTCGCCGATGCGGGCGCCGACGCGCAGGTAACCCTTGACCAGCGGCGGCATGGACGCGATGGCCGCCTTGGCGTTGACCGCTTCGATCGGCATCAGGTCCATGGAGCAGTAGCGGCCGGCAACCGCCTTGACGTCCCACGCCGAATTGGTGCGGCAGTGATGGGCGAGGTAGGTTAGCGCCTCGGCATGCGCCGCCGGCACGATGCCGTGGAAGGAAGCGCAGCCGGTCATCACGCCAATGCCGTAGTGGTTGATATAGGCCCAGATGCCTTGCCACAGCGCCTCGATGGTGCGCTTGGAGCGGTATTCCTTAAGCACGCAGGAGCGGCCGAGCTCGAGAAAACGCTGGCCGGGATGACGGGCGATCAGATTGGTCAGCTCGAATTCGCCCTCGGAATAGAAGCCGCCAGCCGTCGCCGCGATCTCCTGCCGCAGCAGCCGGTAGGTGCCGACGATGCGGCGGTGCTCAGGGCCGGGAAGCGACGTATCGAACACCAAAAGGTGATCGCAGAGCGGATCGAAACGATCGGCGTCGCGCCGGTCCTGCGCCTGGAACAGGTCCTTCCTGGCGCCAAGCTCGTCATAGAACACCCGGTAGCGGACCTCCTGCGCGGCAGCGATCTCGGCTTCGTTGCGGGCAAGCCGGACTTCGAGATTGCCGATGCGGCCGAGAGGGGCGCCTGTTGCGACGGCATCAGCCGTCCGCGTGGCGAGCAGGGCGCCGCCAGCGTTCGGCCGAGTGTCACATTCCGGCATAACTGTATGCACGAGTGATTCTCCTTCGAGCCATCCCTCTTGGCACGGGGATACGGTGTAGGTGCAACAGGATTGTGACAGTACCGTGATACGGCGCGGCGGGCAATACTTCGTCGGCTGGCGAATGCCCTCAACCGGCTACCTTAACGAAGCAAAGCCAAGCGATCCAAGGGCGATTGGCGGGGCAAAAAAATCAGGCAGCGACCTGCGCCTCGACGGCGCTTACCAGAGCATCCGGATCGAGCGGCTTGGTAACGAAGCCGCTGGCGCCGTGCGCCAGCACCGTATGGCGGGTCTTTTCCTGGCTGTCCGCCGACAGCACCATGATCGGAACCGGCGGCACCGCCAGCGCCTCCTCGTGGCGGCGGATGGCGGCGATGGCATCCAGCCCGTCCATGACCGGCATGTGCAGGTCCATCAGCACAACATCGAAGCGATGCTTCAGGCCGGCATCGGTGACGGCCTCGACGGCGGCCTTGCCGTTGCCGACGACCTTGACGCGGTGCCCGGCCTTCAGAAGTGTGGCGCGGGCGAGCATGGCGTTGATGTCGTTGTCCTCGGCGATAAGCACCGACAGGCCGTGCTCGCCGCGGCGGCCGCCGGCGCGCGCGGGCGGTGCGCCCTGCCTGTCCGTCTGCGGCAGCGCGACGGCGGGCGCATGGCTGGTCAAAAGCACGCGCAGCAGCGTCTCGCCGCGCACCGGCCGCGCCAGGAAGGTGGCATAGCCATTGGCGCGGAATTCGCCGAGCATGCCGCGGTCGGTCGGCGCGATCAGCGTGATCGCCTCGCAATCGGCAAAGCCGCCCTGGCGCAAGCGCTTGAGCAGGCGCCCGTCGCCGTTCTCCATCGCGGCGTCGACCAGAAGCGCATCGCAACCCGCCGCGAAAGGCGTTGCCTGGGCGAGGGTCGTCGCCAGTTCGACGGCGCCGCCATGGGCGCGGATGGTGCGCGCGATGGCGTCGGCCTCGACCGCGTTCTTCGACACGATCACGGCACGCCGGCCGGACAGTATGTCCTGCCGGTTTTGCGGCGGCTCGGTCGCCGCCACCGCCGGAAGCTCGAAGACGAATTCGGATCCCTCGCCGAGCCGGCTCGACACGGAGATCGAGCCGCCCATGGCGGTCACCAGGCGCCTGGAGATGGCAAGGCCGAGGCCGGCGCCGCCATGCACCCGGGTCGAGGTGCCGTCGGATTGCTCGAACTCCTCGAAGATGCGTTCCATGTCCTCTTCGCGCAGTCCCGGACCGGTGTCGGCGACGTTGAAGCAGATGCGGTCGGTGGTTTCGGTGCGCGCCCGCGCGACGCTGAGCAGCACGCCGCCGGTGTCGGTGAACTTGATGGCGTTGCCTATCAGGTTGAGCAGCACCTGGCGCACCCGACCCGGATCGGCGGTGATCATCTGCGGAACGTCGGGCTCGACATGGCAACCAAGGCCGATGCTTTTGGTGAAGGCACGTGACGCCATCAGTTCGATGATGTTGTCGGCGATCTCGCGCACAGATGTCGGCTGCGGCTCGGGGTCGAAGCGGCCGGCCTCGATCTTGGAGTAGTCGAGCAGGTCCTCGATCAGGGCGAGCAGCGCGCTGGCCGAGGTCGAGACCGCGCCCACATAGGTGCGCTGCTCGGGCGACAGATCGGTGTCGACCAGGAGCTTGGCCATGCCCATGATGCCGTTCATCGGCGTGCGGATCTCATGGCTGACGGTGGCGAGGAAGCGCGACTTGGCCTGGCTGGCATATTCGGCGCGCTCGCGGGCGGTGATCAGCGAGGATTCGGCGCGCTTGCGGGCGGTGATGTCGCGCGCGATCGCCCGGTGCGAGACGGCGCCGTTGTCCTTGTCGCGCACCGACAGCTCGATCCAGGAAAACCAGCGCGGACCGCTCGGCGTGCGGATGGCGACGTCGGTGGAGCTCAGACACTCATGATCCGAGAAGGCGGCGTCGGGAACGATGCCGACATCGATGCCAAGCTCCGACAAGCTCTTGCCGGCGAGGTCGCGCTGATCGATGTCGACAAGGTCGGCGAAAACCTTGTTGGCGTAGACGATATGGCCGTCGCGATCGCGATGGACGACGAGGTCGCCGAGCGCGTCGATCAGCCCGCGAAACCGCTCCTCGCTTTCCTGCATCTCCCACATGCGGTCAGCGAGCGTCTCGATCTCGGCGCGGTTGCGGGCGGCGGTCTCGTCGAGCAGGGCCGCGGCGCGGCGTTCGTTGCGCTTGCTGCGCAGATGCATGCCGAGGCCGGCAAGGCCCGTCACCAGCAAACCGAGGGTGACGAAGGTCGGCGCGCCGGTCAGGTGAGCCAGCCCGGCCAACACCGCGATGGCGACGACGGTCAGGAAAGGCAGGCCTTCGGGATTGGCCGGGGGGAGCACGGGCGCCAGCGGCGGCGGGGCGACAAGCTGCCGCTTCGGCGCGTCGGGGCCTTGCCCGCCCACGCCTTCGGCAGTCTGCGCCGCCTTGATGCCGGATTCCGCGATCATGCGGAAAGCCTTGCCACAGAGAGATTATGGAAGGCTGCGGCGGATCGTTCGAATTTTAACAGTCGCGCGGTTTTCGCCCTATCCGCGGCTCACATATCGACCACGACGCGGCCCCTGATCCTGCCGTCGACGATGTCGCGCGCGGCGTCGATTATGCCGTCAAAACCGATGGTCCTGGACAGCGTCGCGAGTTTCCTGTGGTCGAGATCGGTGCCGATGCGGCGCCACGCCTCGAGACGCACCGCCTTCGGCGCCATCACCGAATCGATGCCGAGCAGCGAGACGCCGCGCAGGATGAAGGGAGCGACGCTCGCCGGCAGGTCCATGCCGCCGGCAAGCCCGCAGGCGGCCACAGCTCCGCCATAGGCGGTCATCGACAGTACATTGGCGAGCGTGTGGCTGCCGACCGCATCGACGCCGCCGGCCCAGCGTTCCTTGGCGAGCGGCTTTGCCGGCTGCGTGAGCTCGTCGCGCGAGATCACCTCGGCGGCGCCGAGGTCGATCAGATAGGGGCTTTCGGCATTGCGGCCGGTCGAAGCGATGACATGGTAGCCGAGGCTGGAGAGGATCGAGACCGCGACCGAGCCGACGCCGCCGGCCGCACCGGTCACCACGACCGGGCCGCGATCCGGCACGATGCCATGCCGCTCGAGCGCCATGACGCTGAGCATGGCGGTGTAGCCGGCGGTGCCGACCGCCATCGCATCATGCGGGCTCATGCCCTCCGGCAGCGGCACCAGCCAGTCGCCGTTGACACGGGCGCGGCCGGCAAAGGCGCCGAAATGCGTCTCGCCGACGCCCCAGCCGTTGAGGATGACCTTGTCACCCTTGCGCCAGTCGGCATGCGAGGAGGAGATGACGGTGCCGGCGAAATCGATGCCCGGCACCAGCGGCCAGCGGCGGATGACCGGCGCCTTGCCGGTGATGGCCAGCCCATCCTTGTAGTTCACGGTCGTCGCCTCGACCGCGACGGTGACGTCGCCCTCCATCAGGTCGGCTTCGGTGAGGTCGGTGACGGCGACCGACTGCTTCTTGTCGGCGTCGCGCGAAACGAGGATGGCTTTGAAGGTATCGGACACGTTCTTCTCCCGGCTGTGCGGTGCTCGGACTGTGCGGCGACGGCCGCGCGAGGTCAATCTTGCGAGGTCTTGGGCTGGCGCCGCCAGCCGATCAATTCATCGAAGAGGACCAGCGCGGCGCCGACCGAGATGAAGGCATCCGCCAAATTGAAGACGGCGAAGGACCAGACCGGCGTGTGGAACAAAATGTAGTCGATGACATGGCCGTAGGCGACGCGGTCGATGACATTGCCCACCGCGCCGCCGATGATCAGCGCGAAGCCGGTCCGGGCAACCGCGTGGCCCGCCGGCGTGCGGGTTGCGAGGTAGAGCACGAAGGCGACGACGAGGACGGCAATCACCACCAGGCCGGTATCGCCGAAGGACTGGAACATCGAGAAGGCGATGCCGGTGTTGTAGGTGCGGAACAGCGCCAGGAAGGGCAGGAGATCGACCTTCTCCTGGAAGGTGAGGCCGCTTTTCACCAGGTGCTTGATCCACTGGTCGAGCGCGATGGCGACGACGACCAGCAGGGCGTAGGGGGACCACGACTTCACGGTTTGATGCCCTCTTGTTTGACCATGACCCTGTCCGAATACCGGACGCCATTTCTTGGCATCATGGTCTAGTCCGGGCCCAGCTTCAGCGCGGCGCGCCGGATCTCGAACAGCATGATGCCGGTGGCGACCGCCAGATTGAGTGAATCGGCGCGGCCGGCTTGCGGAATCCTGAGCAGACGGTCGCAGCTCTCGGCCAGGCTGTCGGGCAGGCCCTGCTGCTCGTTGCCCATCAAGAGCAGCACCGGCCCCCTGGTAAAATCGACCGAACGGTAATCGACCGCGCCCTTCAGATGGGTGCCGGCGACGAGGCCCGGAAAGCCCTTGCGCCAGGCCAGAAAAGCCTCCGGCGTCGCCCTGGCGACGGGCACGGCGAAGATCGAGCCCATGGTGGCGCGCACGGTCTCGACGGAAAAGGGATCGGTGGTCTCGCCGACCAGGATGACGCCCTTGGCGCCGACGGCATCGACGGTGCGGATGACGGTGCCGAGATTGCCGGGATCGCGCACCCGGTCGAGCGCCACCCAGACGTCGCCATCCGTGGCGCGAATGTCCCTCAGTGGCAGCACCTTCTGGGCAAAGACGCCGACCACCATTTGCGGGTTGTCGCGGCGGGTGATCGCCGCCAGCACCTTTTCGGAGACTTCGAGCACGGTGCCGCCGGCGGCGACGGTGCGCGCCGCGACCTTCTCCACCGCCGCATTGCCGCGTCCGGCCTTGGCGAAGACCAGCGTGCGGATATGCCAGCCGAGATCGACCGCGTCGATGACCAGCTTCAAGCCTTCGGCCATGAAGGCGTTCTGCTGGTCGCGGAATTTCTTCAGCGCCAGCGCCTTGATGTCCTTGACCAGCGGGTTGGCGAGGCTGGTGACCTCCTTCACCTGGCCGACGGCGCGGGAGCTCTCATAAGCGTTCATTCAGGCCACCCAGCGCGAGAACAGCGAGGTCGACAGCGCGCGGCCGGCGGATTTCTCGCGGATGATCAGCTCGCCCGATTCGACCGTGCCGCCCATGCCGGCGAAGGTGTCGCGCATCAGGGCATGGATGGCGAAGAATGAAGCGCGGATCGAATAGGCGGTCAGCACAACGGCGAGCGGCTTCGGCGTCAGGATTGAGCGGCAGAGGTCGGTCAATCCGGGCAGGTCGTCGAACAATTGCCAGACCTCGCCCTTCGGGCCGCGGCCATAGGCGGGCGGGTCGAACAGGACGATATCGTAGCGGCTGCCGCGGCGCTCCTCGCGCTCGGCGAACTTCACGGCGTCCTCGACGATCCAGCGGATCGGCTTGCTGGCGAGCCCGGCCATCTCCTGGTTTTCCCGGGCCCAGCCGATGGCCTTCTTGGACGCATCGACATGGGTGACCTCGGCGCCGGCGCGGGCTGCCACCAGCGAGGCAAGGCCGGTATAACCGAACAAGTTCAGTACCTTGACCGGCCGTTTGGCGGCCATGATCAGCCCGGCCATGTGATCCCAGTGGGAGGCCTGTTCGGGAAAGACGCCGACATGGCGAAACGAGGTGAAGCGGCCAAGATAGTCGATGCCGTCATGCTTCATCGGCCAGGTTTCGCCGAGCGGCGTTTTCGGGAAGCGCCAGCGGCCGATACCCTCCTCGTCGGTGTCGCCGGTGAAGATGGCGTCGGCGCGCTCCCAGTCCCTGGCCGGCAGCGCCCGCTGCCAGATCGCCTGGCCCTCCGGCCGCACGATGCGATAGGGGCCGTACTGCTCGAGTTTTTGGCCGGCGCCGCTATCCAGCAGAGCGTAGTCGGCATTGGGCGCCACTTCGAGGATCAGTGGCAGCCGCTCGGTCGGCAGCGCGCCCTCGCGGCGCGCAAGGACGCGCGGCGCGGATTTGGGTTCGGGGCGGCCCTGTGGCTCCTGCCTCGTTGCCGCGCCGGCCTCGCGGGGATGCGATTGGGCGGCATTGGCTTTGGCGGGCTGGCGCGGACGGTTGTCGCGGTTTCGATCGCGAAAGGATTTCAAGAACACTCTCCGGAACGGCAGGCCGCTTTTGACATAGGGCCATCGGCGGCGCAACAAAATGGTCCGACGTCCGTGATGGACCTCAGCGGGGGAAACGGGCAAATCTGGGCCATGTCCCGCTCCGAACGCCTGCTCGACCTGATCCAGATCCTGCGCCGCCACCGCCGGCCGGTGAGCGGGCGCACGCTCGCGGGCGAAATGGGCGTCTCGATCCGCACGCTCTACCGCGACATCGCAACGCTGCAGGGGCAGGGCGCGCCGATCGAGGGCGAGGCGGGGCTGGGCTATGTGCTGAAGCCTGGCTTCATGCTGCCGCCGCTGATGTTCACCGACGAGGAGATCGAGGCCGTCGTGCTCGGGTCGCGGTGGGTCGCCAAGCAGCCGGACAAGCGGCTTTCGGCCGCCGCCACCGATGCGCTGGCCAAGATCGCGGCGGTGCTGCCGGATGACCTGCGCGAGGATCTCGACGCCACCGCGCTGCTCGTCGGGCCGGGCGCCGAGGCCACCGAAGGCATCGACCTTGGCCTGGTGCGCCTGGCCATCCGCAACGAACGCAAGCTCGGGTTCCTCTATCGGGATGGCGCAGGCGCCCAGTCCCAGCGCATGGTCTGGCCCTTCGCGATCGGCTTCTTCGACAAGGTGCGGGTGTTGGTCGCCTGGTGCGAGACGCGGCAGGATTTTCGCCATTTCCGCGCCGATCGCATGTCCGGCCTCAACGCCACCGATGTGCGCTATCCGCGCCGGCGCCAGTCGCTGCTCAAGGAGTGGCGGGCAACGCTCGACACGACGCAAGCGGGTCGGGATGCGTCGAAAGGCACCGGCCGCTGATGGCTGCTGCCAGAATCTGACAGTGGTGGTGCGTAAGGTCCTCCAATCGAAGACACGTTGGAGAACAGCAATGGACACCCCCAATTTCGTCATCCTCTATGTCGACAGCCCGGAGCGGAGCGGCGCCTTCTACGCCGCGCTGCTCGGGCGGCAGCCGGTCGAGGCATCGCCGACCTTCGTGCTGTTCGTGCTCGACGGCGGCTTCAAGCTCGGCCTGTGGTCGCGCCATACGGTGGAGCCGGCGGCGGCGGCCGCGGGCGGCGGCGCCGAGATCGTCTTCGCGCAGGACACGCCGGCGGCGGTCGACGCCGCCCACCGGGACTGGGCGGGTCGCGGCCTGAACATCCTGCAGGCGCCGACCGACATGGATTTCGGCCGCACCTTCGTCGCGCTCGATCCCGACAATCATCGGCTGCGCGTCTATTGGCTGAACGACGGGGACCAGGCATGAGCGCGCATTGGATCGCCGTCGCCTCGGCCGCGCATGTCCGGGTCGGCCGCGCGGGCGGCTTCATGCAGGTCAACCACGGCAGACTGGCGCCGTTGCGCCGCATCAGACCCGGCGACGGCATCGCCTACTATTCGCCGAACACGGTGCTCGGCGAAAGGGACGGCCTGCAGTCGTTCACGGCAATAGGCACCGTGCGTGAAGGCGATCCCTACCAGGGCGAGATGGGCGGCGGCTTCACGCCATTCCGGCGCGATGTCGCCTGGGCGAAGGCGGAGGAAGCGGCGATCAAGCCGCTGCTCGACAGGCTGGACTTCACAGCGGGCAAGACGAACTGGGGCTATCAGCTGCGCTTTGGCCTGTTCGAAATCGACGAACACGATTTTCGGCTGATTGCCGAGGCCATGGGTGCCAAGGCCTCCGAGGCAGCCTGAGTCAGCGGCAGGCTGCTGACACCAGGCTGTCATCAGCCTCGTGCAACAAGCGCATCATCACCTGATCCGCCGCGCTTGCCCCAAGGAGAACATTATGGACTTCGTCTCGATCCGCATCATCACCGACCAGATCAAGCCTCTGGTGGCATTTTACGAGGCGATCACCGGCTTGACGGCGACCTGGTTCACTCCGGATTTCGCCGAACTGGCAACCGCCTCCTGCACGCTGGCGATCGGCAGCACGCGCACCCTGGCGTTGTTCGGAGCGGATGTGGCGGAGCCGGCCGCCAATCGTTCGGCAATCATCGAGTTTCGCGTTGCCGACGTCGACGCGCAATATCGCAGGCTGGCGGAGACCATCGGCGCCTTCGTGCAGACGCCGACGACGATGCCATGGGGAAACCGATCGCTGCTGCTGCGCGATCCCGATGGCAATCTGGTGAATTTGTTCACTCCGGTCAGCGCCGAAGCGATCAGGAAGTTCGATCGCAAGGCTGTGGCGCCGGCAGACGCTATCGCTTGAGCGCCTTGTAGACGGCAATGCCGGCGGCAAGGTCCTCGAGCGCGGCGCCGACCGACTTGAACAGGGTGATCTCGCCGTCGCTTTGCCGCCCGGCCTTCTCGCCGCGCGCCAGCTCATGCAGGTCGGCAATGATGGCATCCGGCTTCAGCACGCCGGCGGCGAGCGGCTGGACAATGTCGCCCGCTTCCTTGGTGGCGCCGGCGCGAGTGTCGACATAGACGCGGGCGCGCCGGATGGCGTCGTCGTCGCTCTCGCGCATCGTCGGCGTGAAGCCGCCTACCAGGTCGACATGAGCGCCCGGCTTCAACAACGCGCCCCTGACCAGCGGCTGGGTGGTTATCGTCGCCGAGGAGACGATATCAGCCTCCGCAAGCTCGGCGTCGAGGTCTTCGGCGACGCTGGCCGGCAGCCCCTCGGCGCGCAAGCCGGCGGCGACCTTTTCGGCATTGGCCGGGGTCCGGTTCCAGATGCGAATGGCAGTGATCGGCCGCACCGCCGAATGCGCCTTGGCAAGGAAGGTCGAAAGCGCCCCGGCGCCGACGATCAGCAGCCGCGAGGCGTCCTTGCGGGCGAGGTAGGAGGCGGCAAGCGCCGAGGCGCAAGCGGTGCGCCATTGCGTCAGCCGCTGGCCGTCGATCAGCGCTTCCGGCTCACCGGTCGTTCCGTCGAGCAGCAGGTAGAGACCCATCACGGCCGGCTTGCCGATGGCGTTGTTGTCGGGCGAGACGGTGACGATCTTGACGCCGATATGGCCACCCGCCGAGGTGCCGGCGGCGTTGAAGTCGGTCCAGGCCGGCATCAACAGCAACGTCGAGGCCTCGCCGTCGGGACGTTCGACGGTGTGATGATGGCGGACCGGCTGCACGGCGCCGTCACGGAAAGCAGTGCGCAGCGTCTCGACCAGCCCGGGAAAGGTCAGCGCCTGGTCGACCTCGGCGGCCGAAATGGTCAGCATGAAAGACTCCGTGCAGTGAGGGCGCCCGCGAAACGGAAACTCTTGCGGCATCCCTGGCGCGCGCCCTGAAGGGTCACGCGGCGTTGCAATGCTTCAGGCCGTCGGCTTCGGCAGGGCCGGGCCCTGCGGCGCCTGCGGCGCGCGGCTGACCGCCTGGCGCAGGTTCTCGGCCTCGACGCCGCGCTGGCGCGCCAGCTTGCGATAACGGCCCTGCTTGACCCAGGTCGCCACGCTGCCGACGATCATGCCGACGGCGAGAGCCAGGAACAGGAAGATGAAAAGCGGCAGCTTCAGCGTCAGCGCCGGATTGCCGGGATTGAACGGGTCGAGCGTGAAGGCGACCGGCTCGCGGTTGGCGACGGCCAGCGCGATCAGGATGATGGCCAGCGGCACGAAGACAACGACGAGCATGAAGCGGTTAAACATCTGATTTCCTGTCGAAAGCAGGCCTGTCGGAAGGCCGGCGCACGAATTCGCGCCTATTTGCCGCCGTTAAGCCTTTCGCGCAATTCCTTGCCGGTCTTGAAGAACGGCACCCACTTCTCCTCGACCTCGACGGATTCGCCGGTGCGCGGGTTGCGGCCGGTGCGGGCGGGACGGTTTTTCACCGAAAAGGCGCCGAAACCGCGCAGCTCGACCCGATTGCCTTCGGCAAGGGCGTCGGTGATCTCGTCGAAGATGGCGCCGACGATGTTTTCGACGTCGCGCAGGAAAAGATGCGGATTGCGTGTGGCAATAATTTGCACAAGCTCGGATTTGATCATGAGAACGGCTCCCCTGAAAGCACTTCAGTCAAATTATGAGGATGATTTTATTTGCTTTTTCGCTCGTCCCAAACGGCTCGTCAAGGGTGCCAGACCGAAACGAGACCGTCAAGAAACAAGCGGTCCGCTCCAATTTCGTGAATGACGTCGCCGCCGGCGTCGGGCAGGCCGAGCGCGCCAGCGATGGTTTTCGCCATTGTCTTTGAGAACAGGAAGCCGCCGTGCCGTTCGGTGTCCTTCCACTCCACAACCTTGAGCTTGGCGTCGACGCCCTTGGTCGCCAGCCAGCCGATCGCCTCGGTCTCGCCGCCGACGGCGTCGATCAGATGGTTGGCGAGCGCCTGCCTGCCGGTGAAGATCGAGCCGTCGGCAAGCGCCAGCGCCTGCTCGTGGGTCATCTTGCGGCGGTCGGCGACGATGCCGACGAACCAGTCATAGCTGTCGAGGATGAGCTTGCGGACCATGGCGCGCTCGTCCTCATTGGTCGGCTTGAAGGGCGAGGGCGAGGCCTTCAGCGGCGAGGATTTCACCTCCTCGAGCTTGATGCCGAGCTTGTCCATCAGGCCGCTGACGTCCGGATACTGGATAAGCACGCCGATCGAGCCGACGATCGAGGATTTGCGCGCGACGATATGGTCGGCGGCGCTCGCAATCATGTAGCCGGCGGACGCGGCGAGCGTGCCGACTTCCGCCACGACGGGCTTGTCGCCGGCGAGCTTGCGCACTTCCTCGAAGATCGATTCACCTCCGACCGTGGTGCCGCCGGGCGAGTCGATCGACAGGATGACGCCCTTCACCCTCGGGGATTCGCGGATGGTCTCCAGCCGCTTGATGAGCTCCTCATCCTCGGTGATGGTGCCTTCGATCCGGACCTTGGCGATATGGTCGACGGCCGAGCCGCTGAAGTCGTCGCGATAGACCCAGGTCGACAGGGCGATCAGCGCGATGGCCGCGACGATGAGCGCGGCAACACGCCAGAACGTCACCTTGCGGCGCAAACGGCGGCGGTCGATCAGGTCATCGGCTCTCATTGCCATGGTCAGCCTCTCGGTCGGTGGGAAGAGTTGCTTTTAAAGCAAGCGTCCGCGCCCGGCTACCGTTTCCTGGCGGGGTTGCGTCAAAGCGTCCGCGCGACGCGAGGCGGTGCTTCATGAAAAATTAACGCCGCTCGTCCGTATCTGCTATGAAGTGCGGAAATTGCGTCGACTTCACTTCCGTTTGTACAACGGCAGCCGTCACATTTTTGCGGTTTTCCTCCGCTTGTGCTTGCTTACGGGGGCCGACATCCCACCTATAGGCGGTGATTTGGCGGGGCAAGGGTTTATTAGAATTTAGTCATGCTAGCGCGATCGAACGAAACGACCAATGCCGAGACGGCTTTGGCGCCAGCGGCGCCAGCCGGCACGCGCGGTGATGCGTTCGACCGCGCGCAGCGGCATTCGCGCCGGGTGCGCGTGCTGAAATTCGCTGTGCCGCTGCTTGCGGCTGGCATCGCCATCGCCTTTCCGGTCTATTCCTATCTTGCCGCCCCGGTGTCGATCTCGGTGCAGGCCGAAGGCAGCGCCTTTGCCGACGGCAAGCTGGTGATGGCCAACCCCAAGCTCAACGGCTTCACCAAGCAAAAGCTGCCCTATTCGCTGACGGCGCTGCGCGCCATCCAGGACGTCGGCAAGCAAGGGATCATCGATCTTGAAGGGATCAACGCCAAATTGCCGTTGACATCGGACAATGTGGCGACCGTCAACGCCACGCGCGGCGTCTACAACCGCGACGGCAACACGATGAGCCTGACCAGCGACATTACGGTGACGACGACCGACGGCATCGAGGCCAAGCTCAAATCGGTCTTCCTCGACATGGGCAAAGGCACTATGAAGACGGATGATCCGGTCGATGTCAGCCGAGGCGGCTCGCGGATCACGGCGGATTCGATGGCGGTCCAGGACAACGGCAAGGTCCTGGTCTTCGAGAGCAAGGTGCGCGTCAACATCGATCCCGCCAGCTTGAAGGCGGCAGAGCAACAGGGCGGAGAATCGAATGCGTCGCAATAGTATGGCACGGCTTTTGAGCGCGGCTTCGGTGCTGCTGCTGCTCGGCGCGTCGCCGTCGCTTGCCCAGTCCGGCACGACCAGCCAGGTCTCGGGCCTCAAGCTTTCCGGCGATCAGCCGATCCAGATCGAGAGCGACAAGCTCGAGGTTCGCCAGGCCGACAGCGTCGCCGTGTTCAGCGGCAATGTCACCGTGACGCAAGGGCCGACCACGCTCAAGGCCGGCAAGATGACGGTCTACTATGTCAAGGATCCCAATGCCGCCAAGGGCGCCGCCGCCGGCGCGTCGGCGATGACCGGCTCGGCCAACATCGACCACCTTGTGGTCGACAACAAGGTCTACATCAAGTCGAACGACCAGATCGCCACCGGCGACAATGGCACGTTCGACATGAAGAGCCAGGTGCTCGTGCTTTCCGGCAAGGAAGTGGTGCTGTCGCAGGGGCCCAACGTGCTCAAGGGCTGCAAGCTCACCGTGCAGATGAAGAGCGGCCTCGCTCAGGTCGACGGCTGTGGCGGGCGCGTCATCATGTCGATGACCCCGCCGCCGAAGTCGGGAGCGCCGAAGCAATAATGGCCGGCGTATCGTCGCTGCTGGCTCGCCTTCCGGGGCGGGCCGCCGGCAAACCAGCGGCGCCGGCTACGGTTTCCGCCGATTCCGCCAAGTTCAAGGGCACCTTGATCGCCAAGGGCCTGACCAAGAGCTACAAGGGCCGCAAGGTCGTCAGCGGCGTGACGCTTGGCGTGCGCGCCGGCGAGGCGGTCGGGCTGCTCGGCCCCAACGGCGCCGGCAAGACGACCTGTTTCTATATGGTGACCGGCCTGGTGCCGGTGGACGAAGGCACGATCGAGATCGACGGCTTCGACGTCACCTCGATGCCGATGTACCGCCGCGCCCGGCTCGGCATCGGCTACCTGCCGCAGGAGGCCTCGATCTTCCGGGGCTTGAGCGTCGAGCAGAACATCCGCGCCGTGCTCGAAGTGGTCGAGAAGAGCCGCAAGGCACGCGAGCGCAGCCTCGACGAGCTGCTCGAGGAATTCCACATCAGCCATCTGCGCAAGGCGCCCTCGCTGTCGCTGTCCGGTGGCGAGAGGCGGCGTCTCGAGATCGCGCGCGCGCTCGCCACGCGCCCGGCCTATATGCTGCTCGACGAGCCTTTCGCCGGCATCGACCCGATCGCGGTGGCCGATATCCAGCAGCTGGTGCGGCACCTGACCGCGCGCGGCATCGGCGTGCTGATCACCGATCACAATGTGCGCGAGACGCTCGGCCTGATCGACCGCGCCTACATCATCCACGCCGGCCAGGTGCTGACGCATGGCCGCGCCGACGAGATCGTCGCCAATGCCGATGTGCGGCGGCTTTATCTCGGCGAGGGTTTTACCCTCTAAACAGGAAATCCAGCTCCCGACGCAATTTTTCGGCGATTTTTGGGATTCTTGTCCGATTTTTGCCTGAAATAACGCTCCGGTAAGCGCGTTTTGCTACCGTTTCCCTTGACAAGCAAAAGCCGGGCCAGTTTGTTTGTCCCGGTCGGAAAAACTCGTTCCGGCATGTCCTGTGCGTAGAGGCGTTTGAAAACCAACCATGGCGCTGGCGGCGAAATTACAGCTACGGCAGTCCCAGTCGCTGGTGATGACGCCGCAACTGATGCAGTCGATCCGGCTGCTGCAGCTCACCCATGTCGAGCTCGAGCGCTTCATTGATGACGAGATCGAGCGCAACCCGCTGCTGGAGCGCGCCGAGCCGCAGGACGACGCGGCGAGCGACCTGGCGCAGAAGAGCGATGCCGCGCCGGAAACCGCCGCCGACGGCGACTGGTTCGAAGCCGAGACCGAATGGAGCGCCGAAGCGATCTCGGACAAGCTCGATTCCTCGCTGGAGAATCTCTTTCCCGACGATCCCGGCACCAGCGAGCGGCTCGGTCCGGATCTCAGCGCGCAATGGAAATCGGCTTCCGGCAGCGGCATGGGCGCGTCCTCGCCCGAAGGTTTCGATGTCGGCGACATGGCCGCCAGCGCGATCACGCTGCGCGAACATGTCGGCGAGCAGATCGCGCTCGCCTTCGCCGACCCGGCGGCGCGGCTGATTGCCGGGGAGCTTGCCGATGGCCTCGATGAAGCCGGCTATCTGCGCGCCGACATGGCCGAGATCGCGGCTCGCCTCGGCGCCAGCGAAGCGGCGGTGGCCAAGGTGCTGGTGATCTGCCAGACGTTCGAACCCGCCGGCCTGTTTGCCCGCGACCTCGCCGAATGCCTGTCGCTGCAGCTTGCCGTGCGCGACCGGCTCGATCCGGCGATGCGGGCGCTGGTCGCCAACCTCGAGCTGCTGGCGCGGCGCGATTTCCAGACGCTGAAGCGGATCTGCGGGGTCGACGAGGAGGATCTGCTCGACATGCTGGCCGAGATCCGGGCCCTCGATCCGCGGCCCGGAATGGCGTTTTCGGGCGGCGCCAGCGACGCCATCGTCGCCGATGTCGAGGTGCGTGCCGCCAACGACGGCAGCTGGGCAGTCGAGCTCAATGCCGAGACGCTGCCGCGCGTCCTGGTCGACAATGTCTATTTCGCCAGGGTTTCGGGCCACGCGAAGGACCAGGCGGAGAAGGACTTCCTGGCCGAGTGCCTGCAGAGCGCCAACTGGCTGACGCGCAGCCTCGACCAGCGGGCCAAGACCATCCTCAAGGTCGCTTCGGAGATCGTTCGCCAGCAGGACGCCTTCCTGGTCCATGGCGTGCGCCACCTCAAGCCGCTCAATCTGCGTACGGTGGCCGATGCCATCGGCATGCACGAATCGACGGTGAGCCGGGTCACGGCCAACAAATACATGCTGACGCCGCGCGGCGTGTTCGAACTGCGCTATTTCTTCACCGCTTCCATCGCCTCGGCGGGCGGCGGCGAGGCGCATTCCTCGGAAGCGGTGCGCGACCGCATCAAGCAATTGATCGATGAGGAAAAGCCTGTCGACGTGCTCTCCGACGACGCCATCGTCGACATGCTGCGGGAAAGCGGCGTCGACATCGCCCGCCGTACAGTCGCCAAATACCGGGAAGGCATGAATATTCCCTCCTCGGTGCAGCGGCGGCGTGAAAAGCGCGCTATCGCCAGCGCCGGGCGCTGACCGCACCGTCAAACGGCCGCGGCGCGGATTTCCACAGTTTTCGAGCTTCATTGACAAGCCGCAATGAAGTGTCTAGAAGCCCGCCCGCATGAGGCGGGCCTGAAACCCGCAAGCGGATGGGTCCGTCACAGCGAAGGCCTCGCGACGGCCAGAAGGCAACTTGTGATCAACCGGAAAGTTCGGATTTAAAATCGGCGCGAGCGCCGCCGCAAAGCTTGTGCGCGCGGACCACGAGTATAAACTCGGGACAGTTTGAAGCCTGAGTAGGGAAGGTCAGTTTTCAGATGAAACTGCGCATTTCGGGAAAACACATGGACATCGGCGATGCGTTCCGTACGCGCATCAACGACCGTGTCGGCGAGGCGATCGGGAAATATTTCGATCGCGGTTTTTCAGGGCATGTCACGGTCATCAAATCGGGGTCGCGCTTTTCGGCCGACTGCATGATCCGGCTCGATTCCGGCGCCTCATTGCAGGCGACGGGCGACGCACAGGACCCCACGCTTGCCTTCGAGGCGGCGGCTGATCGCCTCGAAACCCGCCTGCGGCGCTACAAGCGCCGCCTGAAATCGCACAACTCCGGCAACGGCAATGGCGAGCCAACCGACATCGCCTATACGGTGATGGCGCCTCTCGCCGACGACGACGAGGAGATTCCGGAGAATTTCGCTCCGGCGGTCGTCGCCGAGTCGACCATGACGCTGCGCACCATGTCGGTGGCGTCCGCCGTCATCGAACTCGACACCAAGGACAGCCCGGTCTTCGTGTTCCGCAACGCCGGGAACGAGCATCTCAACATCGTCTACCGCCGGCCGGATGGGAACATCGGCTGGATCGACCCGTCCACGACCAAAGTCGCACAGGGATAGCAGCCAGCCGCGCGAGGGGGCGAGGACTGGCTGCGGCGGGCGAACAAGGGATTTTTCAGGCATGGATCTTAGCGATCTGATCAACGTTCCGGCGATCATGCCGGCGTTGAAGGCGAACTCCAAGAAACAGCTGCTGCAATTGCTGTCTGAGAGGGCGGCGGCGATTTCGGGCATTCCGGAGCGGGAGGTGTTCGACACCATCCTGCAGCGCGAGCGGCTGGGTTCGACCGGAGTCGGCAACGGCATCGCCATTCCGCATGGCAAGCTCGCCGGGGTGAAGCGGATCGCCGGCGTCTTCGCCCGGCTGGAAACGCCGGTCGATTTCGAGGCGCTGGACGACCAGCCGGTCGACCTGGTGTTCCTGCTGCTTGCACCGGAGGGTGCTGGCGCCGACCATCTCAAGGCGTTGTCGCGCATCGCGCGCGTGCTGCGCGACGCCGACACCGTGGCCAAGATCAGGGGTACGCGCGATGCGGTGGCGATCCACGCGCTGTTGTCGGACACGCAGGCCTCGCACGCGGCCTGAAGCTCTTTTCGGGATTAAAACCTTCGGAGGGCCGCCAAAAGCGACCCTTTCCATTTGGACCCTGACAGACCGCCGTCAGTGAATGGCGACGGTGGTCAGGTCGTTCTCCAGCGCGCCAGCCAGCGCCCGGTCGCGGGCGTCGGACAGCAGGATCGGCTGGCCATTGGCCGCAAACAGCGCCCACAGCTCCATGCCGGGCGCGATTTCGTCGAGGCCGGGGAAGCGGCCGCGCAAATCGTCGCTCGAGACTTTCCGGAGATAGGCGACCGAGCCTTCGCCGAGATGGGCGAATTCGCCGCTGGTCATGGTCGAGGTTTCGTCGGTTCTGGTCATTTCAAGCCTCCTTGACGCGAGGACGCCGTCCAAGGCCGCCCCGCATGAGAGCCATTAGAGCGCCGTGCGTCCAGTTGGACGCACAAAGGACGCTCTAACTTCAAGTCTGCTGCATCGTGCTTTCGGAAAATCGATTCCGATTTTCCGGCCGATGCAGCGGTAAAGATCAGTCTTTCACCGATATGTTTATTTTCCGTACCAGCCGCTCGACCTCCGGCCGATCGAGATCGATCGACAACAGGCCGTTCTTCAGCTCCGCCGCGATCACCCGCATGCCGTCGGCCAGCACGAAACAGCGCTGGAACTGGCGCGCGGCAATGCCGCGGTGAAGGAATTCGCGCTCGGTATCGTCGGTCTGACGGCCGCGCACGATCAACTGGTTCTCCTCCGTCGTGACATCGAGGTCGCTTTCGGCGAAGCCGGCGACGGCGAGCGTGATGCGCAGCCTTTCGGCCATGCCGTCGGCGCCGCTGAGGCGCTCGATGTTGTAAGGAGGATAGCTGTCACCGGACTTCGCCAGACGCTCGAGCGTCTTTTCCATGGTGTCGAAGCCCAGGAGAAGCGGGCTCGAAAAGGGCGTCATTCGGCTCATGTTACAGTGTCCTCTGGAGAGCGACATAAACTGGAAAAACCCGGATGGCATTTTTCCCGATTGTCTTGATATGGTCCGCCGCGCGGACAAGTTCAAGCCATCACAAACCCCGCCCCAAAACCCCGCCCAAAAAGACTCCCAGAAGGAATTGAAATGCCGCAGTCACGCAAGATCATCATCGACACGGATCCCGGCCAGGACGATGCCGTCGCCATTTTGCTGGCGCTCGGCAGCGCCGAGCTGGAGATCGTCGGCATCACCGCCGTTGCCGGCAACGTGCCGCTGAATCTGACCGAGAAGAACGCCCGCAAGATCTGCGAGCTGGCCGGCCGGCCCGATATCAAGGTCTATGCCGGCGCCATCCGGCCGCTGGCGCGCCAGCTCGTCACCGCCGAGGAAGTGCATGGCAAGACCGGCCTCAACGGCCCGCAACTGCCCGATCCGACGATGCCGCTGCAGGATCAGTACGCCGTCGATTTCATCGTCGAGACGCTGATGAGCGAAGACAGCGGCACGATCACGCTCTGCCCGCTCGGACCGCTCACCAACATCGCGCTGGCGCTGATCCGCGAGCCGCGGATCGCGCCGCGCATCAAGGAAATCGTGCTGATGGGCGGCGGTTTCTTCGAGGGCGGCAACGTCACCCCGACCGCCGAATTCAACATCTATGTCGACCCGCACGCCGCCGACGTCGTCTTCAAATCCGGCGTTCCGATCGTGATGATGCCGCTCGACGTCACCCACAAGGCATTGACCACGGCCAAGCGCACGCAGGCTTTCCGCGACCTCGGCACCAGGGTGGGCATCGCCACGTCGGAGATGCTGGAGTTCTTCGAGCGTTTCGACGAGGAGAAGTACGGCACCGATGGCGGGCCGCTGCACGATCCGTGCGTGATCGCCTATCTCATCAAGCCCGAGCTGTTCAAGGGCCGCAATTGCAATGTCAGCGTCGAGACCTCTTCCGAGCTCACCATGGGCATGACGGTGATCGACTGGTGGGGCGTGACCAAGCGGGAAACGAACGCCATGGTGATGCGCGACATCGACCATGACGCGTTTTTCGCGCTGCTGGTCGAGAGGCTGGGGCGGCTCTGAAAGCTTCCTTCTCCCCGTTTAGGTGGATGAGGGGCGGCGCGAATGTCGGTGTTTTGCCAGCAATCCTGGCGCTGCCCTTCACCCGATCGCTTGGCGACCACCCTCTCCCCGTAAACGGGGCGAGGGAAGGTAGGCGCTACTTCGCCTTCGAGAACGCCAGCCAGAGGCCGCCGCCGACCAGGAAGCTGCCGCTGATGCGGGACATCAGCTTGATGCGGCTGGCCGACAGCAGCCGGCCGGCGCGGCCGGCGGCAAGCGCGTAGGTGGAATCCGACATCGCGGCGAAGACCATCGCGGTGAGACCCATCACCACGATCTGCAGCGTGTAGTTGCCCTGGGGCGCGATGAACTGCGGGAAGAAGGCGCCGAAGAACACCAGCGTCTTCGGATTGCTGATCGCCACCAGGAAACCCTGTAGGAAGAAGCCGCCGCGCGGCTTCCTGGCCGAGCCGTCGGGGTTCAGCGTGCCTTTCGAACGGAACATCTGCACGCCCATCCAGATCAGATAGGCGGCGCCGATCAGCCTGACCCATTCGAACCAGTGCCCCATGCCGGCGATCAGCGTGTTGAGGCCGATGCCGACGATGGCGATCATGATGGCGAGGCCGGCCTGGGTGCCGGCGACATTGGCAAGGCCGGCACGCGAGCCGTGGCGGATGCTGTTGGCGATGATCAGCGTGACGGTCGGGCCGGGCACCAGGACGATGACGATGCAGGCGACGACGTAGGTGGCGTAGAGTTCCAGCGACATGGTCTTCCCTCAAGCAGGATGGCGCCGATCCGGCGGCGGCCGAACGCGATCAATGCACGGCGCCGAGGCCGGCGCAAGCGCCAGCCTGCCGCCACAGGCGGTCCTCAGCTTGCCCCTGCCTGCCAGGGCAAGGTCGCCTCGTAGGCCGCGCCGGCCCGTAGCACAGCGAGGTCACAGCGTGGCGTCCCGATCAGTTGCATGCCCATCGGCCGGCCCTTGCCGTCGAAGCCAACGGGTACGTTGAGCGCCGGACAGCCGCCGAGCGTGGCGAAGGCGGAGACCTGCATCCAGCGATGGTAGCTGTCCATGGCGTGCCCGGCCACTTCGCGCGGCCAGCGGGTGGCGACCTCGAAGGGAAAGACCTGCGCGGTGGGCAGCGCGACGAGGTCGAAGCGATCGAAGATCGACAGCAGCGTCCGGTGCCAGGACGAGCGCCGTACCGTGGCGGCATGGATCTCGGGCGCGGTGAGGCGCATCGCCTGCTCCACTTCCCACACGGCCTCCGGCTTCAGCAGTTTGCGCCTGGCCGGATCGTCGTAGTGGACCTTGAGCGCGCAGCCGCTGCTCGCCTGGCGCAGCGTGACGAAGGCCTGCCACAGCGCCTCGAAATCGACATCCGGCACCAGCGCTTCGCTGTGGAACGACGCGTCGGCGAAGCGGACGAGCGCGGCCTGGCAAAGGTCGAGGATGCCAGGCTCCATCGGCAGATGGTCGCCGAGATCGCCGAGCCAGGCAATGCGGCCGCCAGTCGCCTTCGTCGACAATCCGTCGAGGAAGGAACCCGGCTTGTCGTGCGACAGTGGGGCGCGCGGATGATGGCCGGCCTGTTCGTCGAGCAGCAGGGCGATGTCGCGGACGCTGCGGCCCATTGGCCCTTCGACGCCCATCTGGGCATGGAAGACATCGATGTCCGGCCCGGCCGGGACCAGTCCCTGCGAAGGGCGGAAGCCGTAGACGTTGTTGTAGGCGGCAGGGTTGCGCAACGAGCCGCCGAAGTCGCTGCCGTCGGCGACCGGCAGCATGTCGAGCGCCAGCGCCACCGCAGCGCCGCCGCTCGAGCCGCCGGCGGTGAGAAGCGGATCGAAGGCGTTGAGCGTCGGGCCGAACACGCTGTTGTAGGTGTTGGAGCCAAGTCCGAATTCGGGAACGTTGGTCTTGCCGATGATGATGGCGCCCGCCTTGCGGACGCGCTCGACGAAGAAATCGTCCTCGCCGGGGACAAAGTCGGCGAAGATCGGCGAGCCGAAAGTGGTCCTCAGGCCCTTGGTCAGCGCCAGGTCCTTGATAGCAATGGGCAGACCGAACAGCGATCCCGCCTTGCCGGCGAGGGCCAGATGGGCGTCGGCCCTGTCGGCATCGGCGAGGATATCGGCGCGGTCGCGCAGCGACACGATGGCATTGACCAGCGGGTTCACCGCCTCGATGCGGTCGAGGAAGGCGGTGACCACCTCGCGCACCGACAGGCGGCGCTCACGGACTGCGCCGGCCAGCTCCACGGCGGACAGCCGGCAGATATCGCCCGCGGGCGGGACGGCATGTCTGGTCGCCGGACGCATGGCCGTCACCCGGCGGCCGACAAGGCGGCGTCGACGTCCTTCGCCAGCGGTATCGCCGGCTGGGCGCCGGGCTTCAGGCAAGCGAGCGAGCCGGCGGCGGCGGCGCGGACGAGCGCCTGTTCGAGTGGCAGGCCCGACGACAGGCCGGCACCGAAATAGCCGCAAAACGTGTCGCCGGCGCCGACCGTATCGACCGGAGTGATCTTCAACGCCGGCACGGTCAGGAAGGTGTCGGGCGTCGCGGCGAGCACGCCGTCGCCACCGAGGGTGACGACAATGGCGCGTCCGGTCTTGCCGGCATAGTCGCGCATCCGCGCCGGGCGGTCGCGGCCGCTGAGCGACAGCGCCTCGCCGTAGAGATCGAATTCGGTCTCGTTGGCGACGGCATAGTCGGCCTTGCCCAGAAGCTCGGACGCCTCGGGGCGGAACGGCGCGGTGTTGAGCACGCTGACGGCGCCGGCCGCCCGCGCCGCCTCCAGCGCGGCGTCAACGGTCTGCAAGGGGATCTCGTGCTGCAGCAGCACGACGTCGCCCTTCTTGAGCTGTGCCTTGGCGATATCGCCTGGCAGCACCGAATCATTGGCGCCCGGGACCACGGCGATGACGTTTTCGCCGTCGGCGCCGACCAGGATCAGCGCCGTGCCGGTCGAGGCGAAGCTCTCGCCTATGCCGGAGAGATCGACCTTGCCAGTGAGCAAAGCCAGCGCCTCGGCGGCGAAGCTATCCTTGCCGACGGCGCCGACCATCCTCACCTTGGCGCCGGCGCGCGCGGCGGCCAGCGCCTGGTTGGCACCCTTGCCGCCGGGCGCGGTGGCGAAAGCGGAACCGCGCACCGTCTCGCCAGGCGCTGGCAAGCGGTCGACATTGGCGATGAGGTCGAGGTTGATCGAGCCGACTACGATAATCAAGAAGTGCCTCCTGCTTAATGGGCGGGAAGCTAGCCCGTAAGAGTGCCGGTTGCCAGCCCATTGAGCAGTTCCGCGCGAGCCGCCACGCTTTCATTCGCAGCGCACGGTGACCGTGCCCTGGTAGCTGCCGGCGGGAAAGATGCCCGGCGATTTGGTGGCGGTGAGGTCGACCTGCATGGTGTGGGTGCCGTTGATTACACGCTGCGGCGAACTGCCGGGAATATCCGTGCCCGAGCCGTCGAGACGGAAGACCGTGGCGAAAGTGACGTTGGTGTCGCCACCGCTTGGAGCGGAGGTGAAGGCGATCGGCGCCGGCGCCGAAACAGAAAAGCAGTCGATCAGGTTGAGGATCGTGCACAGCAGCGAGCTTGCGGTGATGGTGGCGCCGGCGCTCGACCCGCCCGCCTGCTTGGAGCCGAAGATGTTGATGGCGGGATTCGGCTTCATCGTTCCGGAGGCGCCGATCACAATCGTGCAGGTGCCAACGACCGCCGCCTGGGTCGGAAGGCAGAGGCCGGCAAGTGCTGCCATCGCCAGCAGGGCGCGGCTATTTCTTCTTCCTTTTCCTGCCATCGCCGTTTGTCCCTCTGATGCTCCAGCCTTCGTTGGCCCATCCGGCCGATGCGGCCGCGGGAGCGCGAGCGGCCGTCGGAGGGGCGGCAGGCACGCTTGCCGTCGTCTGGCCGTCGGTGCCGAGGCCCATCTTGAGCAGCTTAAGCTCCAGTTGCAGGCGCTCGACCTCGAGCTCGTAGAGGCGGCTACAATCGACGCGCTTCGGCGTCCGCCCGATCGGCACCACCACGCGGCCATAGGTGGCGAGGTCGCTGTTCGACTGGCTGCTGTTGTTGCCTCTGATGACGCCGACATCGAGATAGGCGCCGCTGCCGGAAACCGAAGAGCGGCAGGTGGTGCCGTCGGAAGCGTGAACCTCGTCCTGGCCCTGGGGCAGAGTGACGCCGGGCAGGGTGAAGCCCGTCTGGTTCTGGTTCAGGTTCAGTATGTCCTCGGCAAACCCCTGACTCACGACCGCCAAGGCGGGCAGCAAGGCAAGGGTCAGGACCTGCGATGTCCGAAGAACTTTCCGCATATCTGTGCCCTTATCTGCGTCTGCTCGCTTGGAAAGGGGATACTCTCGGTACAGATACGCACTTTACGCTCGGTTGCGCCGTCGAACGGCACGACCACCAGGACCGGACGCGATGCCTGGCCGGCCAAAAGGAAGGCGCTCGGCGTGATCCTGGCGGCGACCGGCTGGAAATCCTGGTCGTAGACATGAACCTCGACGCGAATGCGCTGGTCATACGGGTTGCCCGGGAAGACCCGGACGGCGAAGGCATCGGTGAACGACCTCACCTCGCCGCGCATCGGCGTCATCGACTGGCCCGTCGCGGCGATGGGAGACAGCACGGCGGCCAACGCCGCCGCCAGAGTTCCAATCTTTCTCAAAGATCGCTCCTTTCGCGAGAGGCTATTCGCAGCGCAATGTCACGGTCGCCTGGTAGTTGCCGGCGGAGAAGCGGTTTGAGCCGCCCTTGGTGCCAGCAAGGTTGACGGCGACCGTCGATGTGCCGGGTACCGTCAGCGCGGTCGCCGTTCCGGTTTCGGCAATCGTCTGCGCGCCGGAGGTGGCGAAGGTCGGGGTCCATGTGGTGGCCGTGACATCCGAGGCCGGCACGGTGGTGGTCGTAACCGGGTCGACGCTGAGCGTGACGCCGCCCGTGGTGTCGACCTGGGCGCTGCCGGCTGAACCGCCGGCATTGTGGGAGCTCAGCGACTGAAGGTTGGTGCTGACGGTCATCGTGCCGTTGGAATTGATCGTGATCGTGCAGGTCGCGGTGATCGTGCCGTTGAACAACACGTTTCCGGTGGCGGCCGATGCGGTCTGGTCGATACAGGCGACCAGCAGTGCCGCACCGATGACGGCGCGAAAGAACTTCATCGAGACCCTCCTATCAAGCCGGCTGGTCCGACTTAATGCAAAGGTATCTTCGCTTTGTCGTGGTTAATTTAGGGTAAACTTAAGGGGCGTGACTTGCCTGCAAAGAGAAAAACCGGCGAAACCACAGGTTGTCGCCGGTTGTATCGCTTACTGTTGCAGGACAATAAGTGTAAGAATACTTGCTTATACTTCGATCTGCGGTTTTGTGCAACAATCACCGAAAAAATCGATGTTTCAAGACCCGACCTGTCCCGCCTCCCAGCCGAGGATGGCGCGCTTGCGCGTCAGGCCCCAGTGATAGCCAGTCAACGCCCCGGATTTGCCGAGCGCGCGATGGCAGGGCACGACGAAGGACATCGGATTGGCGCCGACAGCCGCGCCAACCGCGCGGCTCGCGCTCGGCGCGCCGATGCTGGCGGCGATCGAGGAGTAGGTGCAGGCCTTGCCCATCGGAATGCGCAGCAGGGCTTCCCAGACACGCAGCTGGAAGTCGGTGCCGATCATCACCACGCGCAGCGGCTGGTCGGCGCGCCACAGCCTCGGATCGAAGATGCGCGCGGCATAGGGCGCGGTGGCGCTCATGTCCTCGACATAAGTCGCGTTCGGCCAGCGCCCCGACATGTCGGCGAAGGCCGCCCGCTCGCCGCCGGCATCATTGAAGGCAAGGCCGGCAAGGCCGCGGTCGGTGACCATGATCAGCGCGATGCCGAAGGGCGAGATGTGATAGCCGTAGCGGATGGTGAGGCCGGCGCCGCGCGTCTTATAGTCGCCCGGCGACATCGCCTCATGGGTAACGAAGAGGTCGTGCAGCCGGCCGGGGCCGGACATGCCGAGCTCGAACGACGTCTCGAGCAGCGGCATGCCGGAATCAAGCAGCCGGCGCGCGTGGTCGAGCGTGACCGCCTGCAGGAAGGCCTTGGGCGACAGGCCGGCCCAGCGGGTGAACAGCTTCTGCAACCCGGTCGGCGTCTCGCCGACCTCCTCGGCCAGAACCTCGAGCGAGGGCTGGTCGCGATAGTCGAGGCTGATCTTCTCGATGGCGCGGCGCACGACCTCGTAATCGCTGCCTTCGGGGGTGATGTCGTTCTGAAGGATCGCGGTCGGTTTCATCTGCGCATTCATGGTCATCTGGGCGTTCATGGCAATATCTCCTTGAGCGCGAATATCGTTGTTCCCGCCCTCTGCCACCACCCGAAACTTGCCTTCCAGCAACCGGCGCCCAGATAGAACTGGCTCAGTGAAAGGAAAGCCCATGGCCGGCGAGAAAGTCCATCTCACCCGGGAAAAGGAAACCCTGCTCATCACCGTCTACGGCAAGGCGCTGGAAAGCCGGAGGCCGGATTCGCTGTTGCAAGATCGCTTCGCGGATGAGGCCGTTCGCCGAATCGACTATGACTTCGCGAGGCTTAAGGTCGACGACAATCTCGCCGTCAGCCTGGCAATCCGGGCGAAGGCGCTGGACGACTGGACGTCGGCCTTCCTGGCCATGCACCCCAACGCCATCGTGCTGCATCTCGGCTGCGGGCTCGACACACGGGTGTTCCGCATCGATCCGCCGCCAGGCGTCGACTGGTTCGACGTAGACTATCCCAAGGTCATCGAGCTCAGGCGCAAGCTTTTTCCGCCGCGCGACCACACCCATTTGATCGCTTCGTCGGTTACCGAGCCCGGCTGGCTCGATGCTGTGCCGGGCAATCGGCCGGCAATGATCGTTGCGGAGGGGCTCACGCCCTATCTCGCCGCCGACGAGGGTCCAAAATTGTTTGCGCGGCTTGTGTCGCATCTGGCCGGTGGCGAGCTTGTCTGCGACGCCTACAGCGATCTCGGTCTGAAATTCGTGCGTTCCAGCCCGACGTTCCGAGCTACCGGGGCCGAGCTTCACTGGGCGATCAACGACCCGCGCGAGCTGGAGCAGGCTGCGCCTGGCCTGCGGTTGGTGGAGGAAACCTCCGCCTACAAACCCGAACATGCCGCGCGCGTGAGCTGGTTCGCGGGCCTGATCTTCCGCCTTTGGAGCCACATCCCGGCCCTTCGCAAGGTGGGCCGGTTGCTGCGGTTCCAATTTGACGATCAGCGCGCCCTGGCGGTGGCGAGCGCGCGCGAAAAGGCGGCGGCAAAACTTTCGCGGGAAGCGGGGTCGAGGAAGGACCCGATCGACACGATCTGCCCCTGCGCTTCCACTGCCATCCTGGTAATGCCGATCTCGGCATGGCGGGCGATCGAGAAGCGGGCCCAGAATGGATTGAAGCGGTGCGCTTCCGATTTGCCGGAGGGCGCGGTCTTGCGGATGTCGAGGGTGGTGCGCGACACCGACACCTCCTCGCGGGCGCGGGCGGCGCGGTAGTTGACGCGGAAGGCGATGTAGACGGCGATCACGTCGAGCCCGAAGAAGCCGAACACCGGCCAGGCGCCGCGCGACAGGAAGAACGCGCCGGTGACCAGCCAGCCGAACGACAACGCGGCCATCAGGACGAAGAAGCCGGTGCGGCCGAGCGAGCGGTGCGGTGTCAGCAAGGCATGGAAGAAGGGTTCGTCGGCCTGGAAAGAGGCGTTTGTGTCGCTCATGGCTGGATATTATAGGAAGGGAATGGCAAGCCCCAAGACGAAAAAATCCCCGATGGCCAAAAATGCACTGCCGCCCGGCCGGCGCGACGGCTCGAACGCCAAGCCGCGGCCGCGGCCGGCACGATCACGGCCGCTCTACAGCCCGGCCGAGGTGCATGAGATCTTCCGGCGGTTTTCGGTGCAGCGGCCGGAGCCGAAGGGCGAACTCGAGCATGTCAACGCCTTCACCTTGCTGGTCGCCGTGGTGCTTTCGGCGCAAGCGACCGATGCCGGCGTCAACAAGGCGACGCGGGCGCTGTTCAAGGTCGCCGACACGCCGCAGAAGATGCTGGCGCTGGGCGAGGCAAAGGTCGGCGACTACATCCGCACCATCGGACTCTGGCGCAACAAGGCCAAGAACGTGATCGCGCTGTCCAAGGCGCTGATCGACGAGCATGGCGGCGAAGTGCCAGACGACCGCGACCAGCTGGTCAGGCTGCCGGGGGTCGGGCGCAAGACCGCCAATGTCGTGCTCAACATGGCCTTCGGCCAGCACACGATGGCGGTCGACACGCATATCTTGCGCATCGGCAACCGGTTGGGGCTGGCGCCCGGCAAGACGCCTGAGCAGGTCGAGCAGGGGCTGCTGAAGATCATTCCGGAAGAATATATGCGCCATGCGCATCACTGGCTGATCCTGCACGGCCGCTATGTCTGCAAGGCGCGCAAGCCGGACTGCCCGGCCTGCGTCATCGCCGATCTGTGCAAAGCGGCCGAGAAAACGTCCGAGATACCAGCGCCGCTGGTGCCGATCGCGCCGCTGGCGGAGAGCGTCGCCGTGGAGGCTCAGTAGCCGCGCGCCATCGCCGCGGCGAAGACCGGGATCAGCAGGAAGATGAAGGCTTCGGCGCGGACATAGGTCTTCACCGAGGCGAGCTCGGCCGCCGGCACCTGAAAGCCGGGAGTGGCGCCGGCCTGCCGGTTCCAGGAGATGAAGCGGATGGTCGGGACGATCGACAAAAGGCCGACGATGACGAAGGCCGTCATCTTTGCCCAGAACATCCAGTTGTAGATGTAGAACTCCCAGCCCTTGAGGCCATAGAAGACACGGCCGGCGCCGACGATGACGATCAGCGCGGCGATGATGCCGTAATGGCGGTCGATGCCGACAAGGCGCTTCAGCGTCGCGGCGGGCAAGTCGCCGCGGATCAGCACGAATTCGGCGCCGATGATGCCGGCCAGCGAAAACACCAGCAGATGATGGATGATGGCCAGCACGAGGTCGGTGGTATCCATGCTTTTCCTCTGGTTGGATGATGCGTGGGCTGAATCAGATTCCCGCGAAGACTAGCATCGCCGGACAGAATTCCCAGACATGGCCGGCAGCTAGCTGCTCTGGTGTGATGGGACGTTCTGGTCTGGAGGATGATCCGGACCGCCGTGGCCCTTGTTCGGTGCGGGAGGTTTGCTAGGCGCCTGCTTGACGTTCAAGCGAGGCAAGTTTTATGGGCAGTCCAAAGGCAACCGGCGTCCCGGTCATCGAAACGGCGCGGACCATCCTGCGGGCGCACCGGCTGGACGATTTCGACGCCTACGTCGCCATGTGGGCCGATCCCGCCGTCACCCGCTTCATCGGCGGCAAGCCGCGGACGCGCGAGGAAAGCTGGATGCGCTTCCTGCGTCATGCCGGCCTGTGGTCGCTGCTCGGCTACGGTTTCTGGGCGATCGAGGAGAAGGCGACCGGCCGCTTCATCGGCGAGGCCGGCTTTCACGATCTGAAGCGCGCCATCGAGCCCTCGATCGAGGGCGTGCCGGAAGCTGGCTGGGCGCTGGCTCCGGAAGCGCAGGGCCGGGGACTGGCCAGCGAAGTGGTACAGCGGGCTCTCGCCTGGGGCGACGTGACGTTCTCGCCGGCCAGAACAGTCTGCATCATCGATCCGGAAAACACCGCCTCGCTCAATGTCGCGGCCAAATGCGGCTACACGGAAATCCTGCGTACCACCTATCACGACAACGCGACGATCCTGCTGGAACGGCATCCCTGAGCCAGCCCAGCCATCCTCAGCCGGCCATGCGCAGCTTGCGCGCGAGAGCGCTGTCCGGACCGTCGTCGGGGGCAGCGCGCGAGCCCGGACTCAGCAGCTTCGTCGTTGCGTTGAAGGGTTGCGGCCGGGCGATCGCATAGCCCTGGCCATAGTCGACGCCGATCGACTTCAGGGCCTCGATGATGCTCTCGCTTTCAACGAACTCGGCAATCGTGCGCTTGCCCATCACCTTGCCGATATGATGGATCATCTCGACCATGGCCCGGTCGATGCGGTCCTCCAGCATGTCCTTGACGAAGCTGCCGTCGATTTTCAGATAGTCGACAGGCAGGTGTTTCAGATAGGCGAAGGACGACATGCCGGAGCCGAAGTCGTCGAGGGCGAAGCGGCATCCCAACTCGCGCAACTGGGCAATGAAGCGCATCGCGTTGGCGAGATCGGCAATGGCGCTGGTCTCGGTGATCTCCAGGCAGACCATGTTCGGCGGAATGCCGAAGACGCCGAACTGTTCGCGCAGGAAGTCGAGGAACGTCTCGTCGCCGAAGCTCGCCCCCGAGAGATTGATGGCACAGGTGGCGATCGGAGCGGCCGTTGGGTTGGCAAGGCGCGCGGCCAGAACGGCGAATGCGCCGCGCACGACCCAGCGGTCGATCGCCGGCATCAGCCCATAGCGCTCGGCCGCCGGGATGAAGCTGGCCGGCGAGACGATGGAGCCGTCCTCATCCGTCAGCCGCAGCAGGATTTCGATATGTGCGCCGGCTTCGGCCACGGCATCATTGAGCGGCCAGATCTCCTGGCAATGGAGCCTGAAGCGATTTTCCTCCAGGGCAGCGTGCAGGCGCTGGACCCAGGCCATCTCGGTGAAGCGTTCGCGCAGGGCGGTGTCGCTGTCGCTGTGCAGCTGAACCCGGTTGCGGCCCTTCTCTTTGGCCATGTAACAGGCGACGTCGGCGGCCTGCAGGGTCTCCTCGAGCGTGACTTCGGCATCGGTGATCTGCACCACGCCGATGCTGACAGTGATGACGAAGGGCCGCCCATTCCAGGAGAAATGCAGATCCTGCACGGTCGCCCGCAGCCGTTCGGCGATATCGGCGGCGACATCCGCGCTGCAGTCGAAGAGCAGCACGCCGAACTCGTCGCCGCCGAGCCTGGCCAGGATGTCGCCCGCGCGCAGCTCATTGCCGAGCAGGACCGAAACCTGGCGCAGCAACTGGTCGCCGGCGGCGTGGCCGCATGTATCGTTGACGAGCTTGAACTGATCGAGATCGAGATACATCAGCGCGTGCTGGCCTGGCCGGCTGTGCAAGTCCGCCGCCGTTCTTTGCAGGCGGTTCTCGAAGTCGCGGCGGTTGGCAAGCCCAGTCAGCGCGTCGTGCGATGCCTGCCATGAGAGCCGCTCGATATAGTCCTGTTCGCGCGTCATGTCGTGGACCGCGAGCACGGCGCCGACCAGCCTGCCCGCGACCGACAGCGGCGCGCCGGTCAAGGCGACGGGAACGACCGAGCCGTCAGCGCGCTTGAGCAGCCATGGTCGGGCGTTGGCGGGCTGCGGCTCGCCGGCCAGCAGGCGCTCCATCCACCGTGTCTCCTCGACGCCCGTTTCCTTGTCGATGAGCCTGAACAGCGATGCGATCGGCTTGCCCTTTTCCGCATCGAACTGGCGCGCCAACAGACGCTCGGCAACGGCGTTCATATAGTCCAGCCGCCCGTCGGCAGTCGTGCTGATGACGGCCTGGCCGATCGAGGCGAGCGTGATTTGGGCCCGTTCGCGTTCGGCGTTGAGCGCGTTCTGAAAGGCCTGACGCTGCGCCAGCAGCTTGCGCGTGCGCCACACGGCAAGCAGGATCAGCAAGGCCGCCGTGGCCAGGTTGGCCAGCGTCAATGCCAGCTTGATGAAACGCGAACCTTCACCCAGGCTGTCGGAGAATGCCTTGGAAAGGGGGCCGATCTCATCGTTGAGCCGGTGGATCTCTGCCTTCCAGGCGCCGATCTGCGCCGCCGATGCCGGTCCTTCCTCGATCTTGCGGTGGATGGCGTTGCCGAGCTCGTCGAGCGCCAGGATCATGACGTCTGCCGCCGCCCAGCGCTGGATGGCCACATCGAGGTAGCTGACATCGCGGAAGTTGCGGAACAGCCAGATCATCCCGGTGACATCGTCGGCGTGATTTCCGCCTTGCAGGAAACCGGCGCGCGCCGCGTCGGTGTCAGGCTCGGCTTGCTCGAGCGCCAGCCGCGCCGCGTGGTCGGCCAGCGGAACGGCGATCGCGTCGCGATATTCGTTGAAGAAGCCCGTTTTGCCGGTATCGACATAGAGGCTGAGGAAATAGATGGCCTCTTTCTGTCCCTTCGACCAATGGCTTTCGCCGCCAACGTAGGCGCGAACGGCCGAAAGCGTATAGAGGCTGCCGCTGGCGACGAGAGCCTGGATCAGGACCACGAGTATGAATGGCCAGACCAGTCCGACAAGACGCGGACTGGCAAGCGTCGCTGACAGCCTCATCAAGCTTCCATGGAAATTGCCATGGCTCCCCGTGAATCCGCCGGTCCGACCGATCAGTCATGGGTCGGACGAAACCTCTCGCCCTCATGTCGCAGCTCGTTATGCGACAACAGCTCGACTAGCATGTCGGCCTTAACAGCCAATAAACTTGTCCAGTATTTTAGCTCGACACAAGGCGTCTTCTTCCGCGGCGAGCTTACGCCGGGGTATAGGATCGGATTTTAGGAAAATATTATTGGGGCTCGACTGCTTCCAATTTGCCCGAATGCCAATGTCCGGCAAGTCGCGGCCGAAGCCTGTGAACATAATTCAGATAGATTCCAGTGCTTTGCCGGCGCTGGCCGCTTTCACGCTTGCCCGTTCGAGCATCGAGGCGTCTTCGCCGAAGGCGCGGGTGGCGCGGGCGGCGGCCTCGAGCAGGGGCGCGGTCATGCGCCGCAGAAAGGCCGCGTCCACGCGCGTTCTCGGCCCGGCCAGGGTGAGCGCGCCGAGAAGGGTCCGTCCGGGGCCGAAGACAGGCGCCGAGACGCCAGCCGTCTCGGGATCGCGATCGCCCACCGACAAGTGATGATAGTCTTCGCGGATGGTCTCATAGGGCTCGCCCGGCTCGCCCGAAAATGCCGCGAGCACGCGGCCGCCGGAGCCGGCCAGCAAGGGCAGCACGTCGCCCTCGCGGATCGTGTAGCGGATCGGATGCTTGGACTCGACGCGGTAGAGGCAGGTACGGACGTCGCCGGAGCGGACATAGAAGGCGACGCTTTCCCAACTCCGCTCGGACAGGTCGCGCATGATCGGCAGCAGGACATCCATCGCCACCACCGAGCGCTGGTAGATCGCGCCAAGCCTGAAGGTGGCCGGCCCGATGCGATAGCGCCCGTCGTCCAGGCGTTCCAGCAATTGCCCGCGCATCAGCGAGTTGGCGAGCCTCAGTATGGTGCTCTTGTAGAGGCCGGTGCGGGTCGCGATCTCGGCCAGGCCGAGCGAGCGGTCAGCGGGGGTGAATGCGTCGAGGATGGCGATGGCGCGGTCGAGCGCGGCAACGCCTTCGGCCGACGCCGGGCTGGCAGGTGTATTTTTCATCCCGATGATGATTTCATGTTGGTCGCCCCGTCCAGGCCAAGCCCGGATGAGGCGATTTTGTCGTGGCAAAATCGTTCTGTCCAGTAGAATGCCATTCCCGTTGACAGAACGCAGTCACAAATGCTTGAACTCGAAGGCGGGTCTGAATTCAGGCCACGTCTTGGCAGGCACCGGAGGAGGTGTCGTGATTTGGAGGAATCCCATGCTGAACAGACGCAGATTCTTGACGAGCACCGCGGCCGGCTTCGCGGCACTGCACTTCACGCCCGCCTTCGCGCAGGACGCGCCGCAGCTCCAGATCTTCGTGCCGGCCGCGCCCGGCGGCGGCTGGGACCAGACGGCACGCACGATCGACCAGGTGCTGCGCTCTGAAAAGCTGATCTCGGGCTCGCAGATCACCAATGTCGGCGGTGCCGGCGGCACGGTCGGCCTGCCGCAATTCGTCAACCAGTGGAATGGCAAGGCCAATTCGCTGATGGTGGCCGGCATGGTCATGGTCGGCGCCATCATCGCCAACAAGTCGGCCAACAACCTGACAGAGGTGATCCCGATCGCCCGCCTCACCGGCGAGTTCGAAGCGCTGGTGGTGCCGGCGGCGTCGCCGTTCAAGACCGCCGCCGACTTCGTCGCCGCGCTCAAGGCCGATCCGACCCAGGTTCCGGTGGCCGGAGGCTCGGCCGGCGGTTCGGACCATATTTTGTTCGGGCTGATCGCCAAGTCGGCCGGCGTGCCGGCGACCAATCTCTCCTATGTGCCGTTCGCCGGCGGCGGCGAGGCGCTGTCGGCGCTGCTCGGCAACCAGGTGGCGGCCGGCATTTCCGGCTATGGCGAGTTCTCCGAGCAGATCAAGGCGGGAGCGCTCAGGCTGCTCGCCATCTCCGCCGACAAACGCCAGGAGGGCATCGACGCGCCGACGCTGAAGGAGGCCGGCATCGATGTCGAATTGTTCAACTGGCGTGGCGTCTTCGCCCCGCCCGGCGTGTCCGATGCCGACAAGGCAGCGCTCATCAAGCTGGTCGAGACCATGGCCAAGAGCGAGGCCTGGGCGACCGAGTGCAAGAACCGCAACTGGACGCCGATCCTGCTCACCGGCGACGACTATGCCAAGTTCGTCACCGAGGACACCGCCCGCATCGGCGCCATCCTCAAGGATCTCGGCCTCGCCTGATGCCTTCCCGGAGCGGGGCGGCCCGCGCCGCCCCGCCTCGACGCTCGCCAAGCGCATGGACATGAACTCCGTCGCGGGTGAGACTGCGGTCAGGACCGGCCGTGGGATGCCGGTCATCCAGGGAGGACATTCATGAGCACCAGCGACCAGCAGGCGCCGCCGCGCTTCGCCATACCCGAATTGTTGATCGGCGTCGGGCTCTTGGCCTGCGCCGCGGCCGTGGCCTGGCAGACACTGGCGATCCCGGTGTCGCCGCTCTATTCCAAAGTCGGTCCCAGGGTGTTCCCTTATATCACCATGGCCGGCATGGTGGTGCTGTCGTTGCTGCTCATCGTCGCGGCGCTCCGGGGCGGCTGGCAGCCGGACGAGGAGAAGGAGACGCCGACCGACTGGAAGTCGATGGGCTTCGTGGTGGCCGGCCTCGTCGCCAACCTTACGCTCATCCATCCGCTCGGCTTCACCGCCGCATCGGTGATCATGTTCGTGCTGGTCTGCTACGGCTTCGGCAGCCGCCGCCCGCTGCGCGACGTGCTGCTCGGGCTGATCCTGGCGCTCGCGGCCTATTTCGGCTTCGCTAAGGCGCTTGGCGTCAACATCGGCGCCGGCTTCGTCGAAAACCAGCTGAACACGGTGATCAACGCCGTCATCGCCATGGTCAGGGGCTGACGCGATGGACACGCTCAACCAACTCGCACACGGCTTCTCGGTAGCCTTCACGCCGGCCAATCTTTTGTGGTGCCTGGTCGGCACGACGCTCGGAACGGCGATCGGCGTGCTGCCCGGCCTCGGGCCGGCGCTGACCATCGCGCTGCTTTTGCCGATCACCTACCAGGTGGCGCCGGAAGCCTCCTTCATCCTGTTCGCCGGCATCTATTACGGCGCCATGTATGGCGGCTCGACGACGTCGATCCTGCTCAACACGCCGGGCGAAAGCGCCACCATCGTCACCGCCCTGGAAGGCAACCGGATGGCGCGTTCGGGCCGCGGCGGCGCCGCTCTCGCCACCTCGGCGATCGGCTCGTTCGTCGCCGGCACGATCGGCACGCTGGGCGTCGCCTTCCTGGCCCCGATCGTGGTCAAGTTCGCATTGGCCTTCGGCCCGGCCGAGTATTTCTCGCTGATGGTGCTCGCCTTCATCACCGTCTCGGCGGTGCTGGGCTCGTCCTCGGTGCGCGGTCTCACCAGCCTGTTCGCCGGCTTCGTCATCGGCATGATCGGCGTCGACCTGCAAACCGGGCAGCCGCGCTTCACCTTCGGCATGGGCGAACTGCTCGACGGCGTCGACGTCATCATCGTCGCGGTCGGCCTGTTCGCGGTCGGCGAGACGCTCTACATGGCCTCGCGCCGCTATGCCGGCAAGGACGAGATCGTGCCGCTCAAGGGCTCGCTCTACATGACCGCGGCCGAATGGGGACGCTCGTGGAAGGCATGGCTGCGCGGGGCCCTGATCGGCTTCCCGATCGGCGCCATGCCGGCCGGCGGCGCCGAGATCCCGACCTTCCTCTCCTATGCGATCGAGAAGAAGCTGTCGAAGCACAAGGAGGAGTTCGGCACGGTCGGCGCCATCGAGGGCGTCGCCGGCCCGGAAGCCGCCAACAACGCCTCCGCCGCCGGCGTGCTGGTGCCGATGCTCACGCTTGGACTGCCGACCTCGGCCACCGCCGCGATCATGCTGTCGGCCTTCCAAAGCTACGGCATCAACCCCGGGCCGCTGCTCTTGACGACACAGGCCAATCTCGTCTGGGGCCTGATCGCCAGCCTGTTCATCGCCAACGTCATCCTCGTCATCCTCAACCTGCCGCTGATCGGCCTGTGGGTGCGGCTCTTGAAGATCCCGGCGCCGCAGCTCTATGCCGGCATCCTGGTGTTCGCCACCGTCGGCACCTATGGCATCTCGCAGTCGCCGGTCGATCTCGTCATCCTCTATCTTCTGGGGGCGGCCGGCTTCCTGATGCGGCGCTTCGATTTCCCGACCGCGCCGGTCATCATCGGCATGATCCTCGGGCCGCTGGCCGAGACGCAGTTCCGCCGCGCGATGACGATCGCCAACGGCGACTGGACGGTATTCTACCGGCATCCGCTGTCGCTGACGCTGCTGACGCTCGCCTTCATCGGTCTCGTCGGGCCGCATATCTGGGCCTGGGTCGAGCACCGGCGCAGGCGCGGACCGGAGCACGTGCCCGGCGATGCCTGATCGATCTGGAGCATCATGACCGACCTGCTTTCCGGCATCCGCGTCCTCGATCTGACCAATGTGCTGGCCGGCCCTTATTGCGCCTACCAGCTGGCGCTGCTCGGCGCCGACGTCATTAAGGTCGAGGCGCCGAATGGCGGGGATCTGGCGCGCCAGCTCGGCGCTTCGGCAACGCTCAACCAGGCCGGCATGGGCGCCTCTTTCCTGGCGCAGAACGCCGGCAAACGATCGGTCGTGCTCGATCTCAAGCAGGAGGCCGATCGCGACCGCTTCCTCGACCTGGTCGCGTCCGCCGACGCGCTGGTGGAAAACTTCCGGCCGGGCGTGATGGACAGGCTTGGGCTCGGCTATGCCAGCCTGAAGGCTATCCGCCCGGGTCTCGTCTACTGCGCCATATCGGGCTTCGGCCAGAGCGGACCGATGCGCGACAATCCCGCCTATGACCAGATCATCCAGGGCCTGTCGGGCATCATGAGCATCACCGGCACGCCGGAAACGGCGCCGCTGCGTGTCGGCTATCCGGTCGCCGACACCCTCGGCGGGCTGGTCGGCGCCTTCGCCATTGCTGCGGCCCTGGTCAAGCAGAAGACGAGCGGCGAGGGGGCATTCCTCGACGTGTCGATGTTAGAATGCACGCTTTCGGCGCTCGGCTGGCCGGTGTCCAACTATCTGACCGCCGGCGTCGAGCCGCGGCCGATGGGCAATGAGAACATGACGGCCGCACCGTCGGGCGCGTTCCGCACCGGCGAGGGGCTGCTCAACATCGCCGCCAACAAGCAGGAGCAGTTCGTCACGCTTTCCCAACTGATCAGACGGCCCGAACTGGCATCGGATCCGCGCTTTGCCGAGCGCGAGGCGCGCAAGCAGAACCGCGCCGCGCTGAAGGCGCTGATCGAGGATGCGCTGGCGGGCGCCTCGGCCGCCGCCTGGGAGGAAAAGCTCAACCGCGCCGGCGTGCCGGCCGGGCGGGTGCTGACGATCCCGCAGGTGCTCGACGAGCGCCAGGTGACCGAGCGCGGCATGACGACCCGCTTCGAAGGCGTGCCCGGCATGGACCGGCCGCTGACGGTGGTGCGCGGCGGCTTCATGGTCGACGGCGCGGCACCGCTGCCGGCCGGGCCGCCGCCGGCGCTGGGCGAGCATATGGACGAGGTGTTTGCGACGCTGCCGGCGCGCGACAAGACAAGAGCGCCGGCATGAGCGAGGACAAAAAGACCGGCCGCGCGCGCGGCGAGGATTGGTGGCGGACCGGCATCATCGAGATGAGCCCCGGCGTGATCCGGCTGCGCGGCTACGAGATCCAGGACCTTATCGGTCGCGTCAGCTTTCCAGCCATGATCTGGCTGATGCTGCGCGGCGAATTGCCCAGCGAGGACCAGGCGGCGCTGCTTGGCATCGCGCTGGGTGCCGCCGTCGACCACGGGCCGCAGGCGCCGTCGATCGCCATCGCCCGCATGGCGGCGACCTGCGGCGTCGGCATCAACAATGCGATGGCTTCGGCCATCAACGTGCTGGGCGACGTGCATGGCGGCGCCGGCGAGCAGGCGCTTTCCTTCTACGGCGACGTCGCCGCGGCGATGGACCAGGGCACGACGCTGGCCGATGCGGTGGCGGCGCGGCTCGATCGGTTTTTCGCCGAAGACAGGGGCTATGTGCCGGGTCTCGGCCATCGCTTCCATCCGGTTGATCCGCGCGCGCCGCGGCTCATCGAACTGACCCGCGATTTCGCGGCGCGCGGCGTGGTCGGCGGTCGCTTCGCCGACATCGCAGAGGCCATCGAGGCCGAGGTGGCGCGGCGCAAGGGCAAGCGCATCCCGCTCAACATCGACGGCGCGACGGCGGTGATCTATGGCGAGCTCGGCTTCCCGCCACCGCTGACGCGCGGCCTTTTCGTGCTGTCGCGCTCGGTCGGCGTCCTGGCGCATGCCTGGGAGCAGTCGCAGGAAACCGAGCGCAACAAGGGGCCGCTGCCGCGGGAATGGCTGTGGGCCTATACGGGTACTCCGGTACGACCGTTTCCCGGGCGCGAGGATGAGAGCAGCTGATCTCAAATCGCGTCGGGAGGCTCGGTCTGGGGGACAGTCAAATCCCTCAGCAGCGTCGACAGATCCGGCTCGTCGATAAGCAGCGCCGCATCGGCTGGGGCAAGCCATGCCCGCTGCCGCGTGCCCGCTTCCATCCAGCGGGGCAACTCCTCCGTCACGTTCAGCAGGTAGACGACGACGTCGACGCGGACGAAGCGGCTTGCCAGGCGTTTCCAGTAGGAATAGGTGCCGGCCGGCTGTTTCAGGATGTCACCGAGGACGCCGGCTTCTTCCCGCGCCTCGATCATGGCCGCCTTGCGCCCGCTCTTGCCTTTCATTGGCCAGCCTTTTGGCACGATGAAGCGCCTGGTCGTGCGCGACGTCACCAGCATCACCTCGATGTCGCCGCCGGCGTCCAGCCGAAAGGGGATGGCCGCCACCTGGCGGATCCGTTCCCCCTTCTTTGCCTTGCGTACCGCTGTCTTCTTGGTCGCTGCCATTCCCAGAATCCGGCCGGATCGCGCCCCTGCCCAGAAGGGAGGGCGCCATGCCGCAAAACCTCAAAACCGCCGGCAATGCAACGTGGCATTTTCCGGCAGGTAAGTCGGCTAAATAAATCGAAAATGCCGGCTTGTCAGCGGCACGACGTCAAAATTGCATTGCCCAGCACCTGACAGCCCGGCTTGACGACCGGCACCTGCGGACGAGGCTGCGGCACAATCTGGCGGTCCAGCTCGCGATTTAGCTGCTGCTGTTGCTGGAACTGCTGCCGCAGCATCCTGTTCTGCAGCTGCAGCAGTTCGTTCTGCTGGACCAGAACATTGCGATTTGTTGGGATAATCACCTGCGCCAAGGCATGGGGAGCCACCGCCGGCACGATCGCCGTCGCCAGCATTGCCGACATCAGAACCGTCGTTGGACGAAGCTGCGGCATCGATCCGCTCCCGCGTTAAAATCTACCATCCATATAGGGCATTTGACAGGCGGTGCCATGGTCGATGGGCGGCCACGCCGAATTTGATTGGTTCATCCGCCACGAATCTGCCCACCAACCTGGCATTGCCCTTGATGGCGGAGCTGTCGGCGGACTGAGTGCCTTCTTTGGCCGACCGGGACGATCGGCAGTGCCGATCGCCCGTATCAGTCCACCTCGCGCAGGCGGTAGCCGACGCCGGTCTCGGTGGTGATGTAGCGCGGCTGATCGGGGGTCTTCTCGATCTTCTGCCGGAGCTGGCGAACGTAGACCCTGAGATATTGCACGTCGGTGGAGTCGCCCCAGACCTGCTTCAGCAGGAAATGATGGGTGAGCACCTTGCCGGCGTGCTGCACCAGGATGCGGAAGATGTCGTATTCCTTGGGCGAGAGTTTTACCTCCTTGCCCTCGACCGTGACGATGCGCTTGACCAGGTCGACGGTCAGGTCGCCGGTGTGGAACACCGGCTTCTCGCCCTGCTGCTGGAACTTGTGGCGCAGCGCCACGCGGATGCGGGCGACGAGCTCGTTCATGCCGAACGGCTTGGTGACGTAGTCGTCGGCGCCGAGCTCCAGCGCCGAGACGATGCCGGCCTCGTCGGTACGGCTGGAGAGGATGACGACGGGAATGTCGAGACCCTCGCCCCGCCATTTGCCGAGCAATTCATGACCGGTCATGCCGGGCAGGCCGAGATCGAGCAGGATCAGGTCCGGCTTCTCCGTCGCCACCAGCTCGATGGCTGCCTTCGCGTTGGGTGCTTCGGAGACGGCATAGCCCTGGCTGCCCAGACCGACGCGCAGCAATTTGCGGATCGGCGGCTCGTCATCGACGACCAGTATGGTGACGTTCTGATTGGTCATGCCGGATCACCGTTGCTCTGATCGTCCGTACTGGCGCGGCGCATGCCGGGCACATCGGCCGGCACCGGCATGCGGATGGTGAAGATCGCGCCGGCGCGGTCGGTGCGGTTTGCCGCGGTGATCGTGCCTCCCATCGCCTCGATGAAGCCGCGGCTGATCGACAGGCCGAGCCCGGTGCCGGCGCGCACCTGATCGCGCTTGCGCACCCGGTAGAAGGTGTCGAAGATCCGTTCAAGATCATCGGGCGGGATGCCCGGTCCTTCGTCCATGATCTGCAGGATGACGGAGCCGTTGTCGACCCAGCCCTGCAGCCGGATGGTGGAGCCGGGCGGGGCATATTTCGCGGCGTTGTCGAGGAGATTGAACAGCGCCTGCTCGAACAGCACCGGATCGAGCCTGAGCATCGGCAAGTCGGCGGGGATGTCGATCTCGGTCTTGTGCTCCTCGGTGATCTTGCGTGCGCGGAGCAGGGCGGAGCCGACACTATCGCCGACAAAGTGCAGTGCGTGGTTCGGCTCCATTGCGCCGGATTCGATCTTGGTCATGTCGAGCAGGTTGGCGATGAAGCGGTTCAGCCGCTCCGATTCGTCGAGCACCGTCGACAACAGCTCGGCACGGTCCGTTTCGGGCAGCGCCGCCGCGAATTCCCTCAGCGTGCCGGCCGCGCCCATGATGGCGGCGAGCGGGGTCTTCAGATCATGCGAGATCGAGGTGAGCAGCGCCGAGCGCAAGCGGTCGGCCTCGGCGGCGAGCTTGGCACGGTCGACGTCGGCGGCGAGCTGGATGCGCTCGATGGCGACCGCCGCCTGGTCGGCAAGCGCATCGAGCAGGCGCTGCTGCTCGGGCGTCAGCAGCGGTCCCTGCCTGTCGTCGTCGAGGCCGACGACGCCGATCGCCGTGCGGCCAGTTCTCAGAGGAAGGTAGAGGCGTTTCGCGCCGGGCAGCGTGTCGGCGCCACGGCCGGCGGCGCGGTTATGCTCCCAGGCCCAGCGGGCGGCCGCGATGTCGGCCTCGGCCAGCGTGTCGTCGGGCGGATAGCCAGCCTTGACGGTGATGGTGCCGTTCTCGGGGAGGAGCAGGACGACGCGCAGCTTCAGCATCAGCGCGATCTGGAAGGCGGTCGCCCACAACACGTCGTCCAGCGTGCCGGCGCCGGCGAGCTTCCGTGAAAACTGATAGAGGTCCTCCGTGGCGCGCGCCCGCGAGCGGGCGGCGATCGCCTGGCGCTGCACGCGCGCGGTCAGATTGCTGGCGATGACGGCGACGACGAGAAAAACGGCAAGCGCGACAATGCTCTCCGGGTCGCGGATCGTCAGCGTGTAGCGCGGTTCGAGGAAGAAATAGTTGAAGGCGAGCGCGCTAACCAGGCAGGCGTAGAGTGCCGGCCAGAGCCCGCCGGTCACGGCCGATGCAAGCACCGCCACGAGAAAGACGATGGCGAGATTGCGGACGTCGAGAAACTGGTCGAGGACCGCGCCGAAGGCGAGCGAGCCGGCGACATAGGCCGTGGCAAACAGATAGGGCCAGATCTCGAAGGGCTTCTGCTCGGCTGCCGTGCCGACAGTCTTCGCCACCGCCTCGCTGGCCTGCTCCGTTCCCGAAATGACGTGGACGCTGATGTCGCCAGCATCGCGGATGAGATCGTAGGTGAGCGAGCCTTCGATCAATTCCCGCCAGCGCGAGCGGGTCGGCCTGCCGATGACGATATGGGTGAAGTTGTTCGCCTTGGCATGGCGAACAATGTCCTGCGCGATGTACTGGCCCGGAATGGTGGTGACCTCGGCGCCGAGCTGCTCGGCGAGGCGCAGGTTCGCCGCCAGCCGGTCCTTGTGGTCTTCGCTCATGCCGGCCGAGCGCGGCGTGTCGACATGCAGCGCCGTCCAGGGGGCGCGCAGCCGGTCGGCCAGCCGGCGCGCATAGCGGATGCGGGCAGCGCCGCCAGGGCGCGCATCGACGCAGACGAGCACCCTTTCGCCCGCCGCCCACGGCCCCGGGATGGCGTGCGACTGCATGTGGTTCAGCAATTGCTCGTCGACGCGCTGGGCGGTGCGGCGCAGCGCCAGCTCGCGCAGCGCCGTCAGATTGCCCGGCGAGAAATAGTTCTCGATGGCGCGCTGGGCGGTGTTGGGGAAATAGACCTTGCCTTCCTCCAGCCGCTTGATCAGGTCGTCCGGCGTGAGATCGATGATCTCGATGTCGTCGGCCTGGTCGATGACGGAATCGGGGACCGTCTCGCGGACCCTGACGCGGGTGATCTGCGCCACGACATCGTTCAGGCTTTCGACATGCTGGATGTTGAGCGTGGTGTAGACGTCGATGCCGTGCGTCAGGATCTCCTGGACGTCGAGATAGCGCTTGGGATGGCGGCTGCCGGGAGCGTTGGTGTGGGCGAGCTCGTCGACGAGTACCAGGGCCGGGCGGCGGACAAGGATGGCGTCGAGGTCCATCTCGTCGAGGACGCGCCCCTTGTAGTCGACCTGGCGGCGCGGGATCAGCTCATAGCCTTCGACCAGCGCCAGGGTTTCCTTGCGGCCGTGCGTCTCGACGATGCCGATCACCACGTCCACGCCGTCGGCCAGCCGGGCGCGGCCGGCCATCAGCATCTCGTAGGTCTTGCCGACGCCGGGCGCGGCGCCGAGGAAAATCCGCAGGCGGCCGCGCTCCTCCCGCTCCGCCTGCTCGAGCAGCGCGTCGGGAGAGGGTCTGGTCTCGTTGCTTCTGGCGTCCGGCATCTGATCCTGGGTCTGGCACCGATCCTAAACATGGGTGGCGCCGGGTAGGCTGTCGATCCCCGGCGCCACCATTCACGGATTCGTGGCGTCGTCCAGCGCGAGGTTGAGCGCCAGCACGTTGACCACCGGCTCGCCCAGCACGCCGAGCTCGCGGTCCTCGACGTGACTTTCGACAAGCGCCTTGAGCTTGGCTTCGCTGATCTCCCTTGCCTTGGCGACGCGGGCAACCTGGAAATAGGCGGCCTCGGGGCTGATGTGCGGATCGAGCCCGCTGCCCGAGGTCGTCACCAGATCCATCGGCACCGGCTGGCCCGGGTTTTCCGCCTTCAGCTTGTCGGCATCGCCCTTGATGCGGTCGACCAGCTTGGGGTTGGTCGGGCCGAGGTTGGAGCCGCCGGAGGCGGTGGCGTTGTAGCCGTCGCCGGCGGCGGAGGGGCGGCCGTGGAAATAGCGGTCGCTGGCAAAGGCCTGGCCGATCAGTTCGGAGCCGATGACCTTGCCGTCCTTCGCGACCAGGCTGCCATTGGCCTGGCGCGGAAACAGCGCCTGGGCGATCCCGGTCATGCCGATCGGGTAGACCAGGCCGGTGAGGATGGTGAAGAAGACGACCATGACGATCGCGGGTCTGATTTGCTTGAGCATGGGGATGGTCCTTATGCGAGGCCGAGCGCGGTGACGGCCATGTCGATCGCCTTGATGCCGACGAAGGGGACGATGACGCCGCCAAGGCCGTAGACGAGGAGATTGCGGCTGAGCAGCGCGCCGGCGCCGATGGCGCGGTATTTGACGCCCCTCAACGACAGCGGGATCAGGGCGATGATGATCAGCGCGTTGAAGATGATGGCCGACAGGATGGCGCTCTGCGGCGTCGCCAGATGCATGATGTTGAGCGCCTGCAGCGGGCCGGCGGTCTGGCCCGGCGCGACGTAGAAGACGGCGAACATCGCCGGGATGATGGCGAAGTATTTTGCGACGTCGTTGGCGATCGAGAAGGTGGTCAGCGAGCCGCGCGTCATCAGCAGCGCCTTGCCGATCTCGACGATCTCGATCAGCTTGGTCGGGTCGGAATCCAGGTCCACCATGTTGCCCGCTTCGCGCGCGGCCACCGTGCCGGTGTTCATGGCGACGCCGACATCGGCCTGGGCGAGTGCCGGCGCGTCGTTGGTGCCGTCGCCGCACATGGCGACCAGCTTGCCCTTGCCCTGCTCGTCGCGGATCAGCTTCAGCTTGTCCTCGGGCGTCGCCTGGGCGAGGAAGTCGTCGACGCCTGCCTCCGCCGCGATCGCCGCCGCCGTCATCGGGTTGTCGCCGGTGATCATCACGGTGCGGATGCCCATCTTGCGCAATTCGGCGAAACGCTCGCGGATGCCGCCCTTGACGATGTCCTTCAGGTGGACGATGCCGAGCAGGCGTCCGTCGCGCTCGACCGCCAGCGGCGTGCCGCCGGACTTGGCGACCTCGTCGGCGATCGCCTGCAGATCCCTGATCGTTTCAGTGCCCGGCCGCGTTGCATGGCTGGCTGATGTCAGCTGGTTGACATGGGCGAGCACGGAATCGACCGCGCCCTTGCGCACCGACGAACCGTCTATGTCGACGCCGCTCATGCGGGTCTGCGCGGTGAAGGGCACGAAAGTTGCATGCAATGTCGCCATGTCGCGGGCGCGGATGGCGTATTTCTCCTTGGCCAGCACGACGATCGAGCGGCCCTCCGGCGTCTCGTCGGCCAGCGAGGCGAGCTGCGCGGCGTCGGCCAGCTCCTGCTCGGTGACGCCCTTGACCGGACGGAACTCCGTCGCCTGGCGGTTGCCCAGCGTGATCGTGCCGGTCTTGTCGAGGAGCAGCGTGTCGACGTCGCCGGCGGCCTCGACGGCGCGGCCGGACATGGCCAGCACGTTGAAGCGCACCAGGCGGTCCATGCCGGCGATGCCGATGGCTGAGAGCAGCGCGCCGATCGTCGTCGGGATCAGCGTCACGAAGAGCGCGACCAGCACCGTCACCGGTATGTAGCCACCCGAATAGGAGGCGAAGCTCGGAATGGTGGCGGTGGCCAGCACGAAGATCAGCGTCATGCCGACGAGCAGGATGTTGAGTGCGATCTCGTTCGGCGTCTTCTGGCGTTCTGCGCCCTCGACCAGCGAGATCATGCGGTCGAGGAAGGTATGGCCGGAGGCTGCGGTGATGCGCACGCGGATCCAGTCCGACAGCACCTGCGTGCCGCCGGTGACGGCCGAGCGGTCGCCGCCGGATTCGCGGATGACCGGTGCGGATTCGCCGGTGATCGCCGCTTCGTTTACGGAGGCGACGCCTTCGATCACCTCGCCGTCGGAGGGGATGATGTCGCCGGCCTCGACCAGCACGATGTCGCCGACCTTGAGGCTGGTGCCGGGCACCAGCTTGAACTTGGCGCGGTCCTCGCCGGCGAGCAGCTTGGCCTGGGTCTCGGTGCGCGCCTTGCGTAGCGAGTCGGCCTGCGCCTTGCCGCGGCCTTCGGCGACGGCTTCGGCGAAGTTGGCGAACAGCACGGTGAACCACAGCCAGATGATGATCTGCAGTGTGAAGCCGCGATCGCCGCCGCCGGTGAGCAGGTCCCTGACGAACAGCACGGTGGTGAGCAGCGAGACGACGGCGACGACGAACATCACCGGGTTCCTGACCAGCGTGCGCGGGTCGAGCTTCCGGAAGGCGCCGCCCATGGCGGGCCACAGGATGCGGGCATCGATGATGCTGGCGGATTTGGACTGGCTCATTTTGAGGCTCCAGTATCGATGGTGTTGGACGACGCCGAGCGGTCGGATGCCGAAAAGGGCGGCCCGTAGACCAGCAGCCAGATCACGATCATGACCACTGCCAGGCCGAGGAAGGTGGATATGGTCGGGAAGGGACGGGGAGTTGCCTCCCCCTCATTTTCAGCTCGGGGCCTGACCTTGCGACGCATGTAGGTGAACCAGGACATGGTGGTTTCAGAAGGTCTGCCCATGGATCATGGCCAGGTGCTCGACGATCGGTCCGATCGCCAGCGCCGGGAAGAAGGTGAGGCCGACGACGATCAGGATGACGCCGACCAGCAGGCCGACGAACAGCGGGCCGTCGGTGGGGAAGGTGCCGGCCGACGCGGGCACCGTCTTCTTTGCCACCAGCGAGCCGGCGATGGCCAGCGCCGGGATGATGACCAGGAAGCGGCCCATCAGCATGCCGATGCCGAGCGTGATGTTGTACCAGGGCGTGTTGCCGGTGAGGCCGCCAAAGGCCGAGCCGTTGTTGGCAGCGGCGGACGTGTAGGCGTAGAGGACCTCGGAGAAGCCGTGCGGACCGCCATTGCCCATCGAGGCGACGGCGCTCGGCAGCACGACTGCGATGGCCGTGAAGATCAGCATCGCCAGCGGCAGGCAGAGGATGGCGAGCATCGCCATCTTGACCTCCTTGGCCTCGATCTTCTTGCCGAGATATTCAGGCGTGCGGCCGACCATCAGGCCGGCGACGAAGACGGTGACGACGATGAACATCAGGATGCCGTAGAAGCCGGCGCCGACGCCGCCGACGATGACCTCGCCGAGCTGCATGTTGAGGATCGGGATCAGGCCGCCGATGGCGGTGAAGGAGTCATGCATGGCGTTGACCGCGCCGCAGGAGGCGGCCGTGGTGATGACGGCAAACAGCGCCGACGCCGCGATGCCGAAGCGCGTCTCCTTGCCTTCCATATTGCCGCCGTCGATGCCGAGCGCATGGACCAGCGGATTGCCCGATGCTTCCGCCCAGTAGCAGACGGCGACTCCGGCGACGAACAGCGCGCCCATGGCGGCGAGGATCGCCCAGCCCTGGCGCTGGTTGCCGACCATGCGGCCGAAGACGTTGGTCAGCGCCGCGCCCAACGCGAAGATGGTCACCATCTGGATCAGGTTGGAGATCGCGTCGGGGTTCTCGAAAGGATGCGCGGCGTTGGCGTTGAAGAAGCCGCCGCCATTGGTGCCGAGCATCTTGATGGCGACTTGCGAGGCGACGGGGCCGAGGGCGAGCGTCTGCCTGGCGCCCTCGAGCGTGGTGGCGTCGACATAGGGGCCAAGCGTCTGCGGCATGCCCAGCCAGACATAGACGAGGGTGAGCGGGACGCAGAGCGGCAGCAGGATGTAGAGCGTGCAGCGGGTCACATCGACCCAGAAACTGCCGATCGACTTTGACGAGGCGCGGGCGAAGCCGCGCATCAGCGCCACCGCGATCGCGATGCCGACGGCCGCCGAGACGAAGTTCTGCACGGTAAGGCCGACCATCTGCACCAGGTAGGACATGGTGCTTTCGCCGCCATAGTTCTGCCAGTTGGTGTTGGTGACGAAGCTGGCGGCGGTGTTGAAGGCGAGGTTTTGCTCGACGGCCGTCATGCCGGCGGGGTTGTAGGGCAGCACGCCCTGCAGCCGCTGAAGGGCATAAAGCAGCAGGAAGCTCGCCAGGCTGAAGACCATGATGCCGGCCGCATAGGTGGTCCAGTGCCGCTCCTCGCGCTCGCTGGTTCCCGAAATGCGATAGAGCCCGCGTTCGACCGGGCCGAAGACCGGCGATAGCAAGGTGCGCTCGCCATTGAAGACCCGGTACATGTAGCCGCCGAGCGGCTTCACCAGCAAAACGACGATCCCGCAATAGACGAGGATCTGTATCCAACCGTTGAGAGTCATGAGAATAGCTTTCCGTGCCTTGCGCCAGATGCGGTCAGAAGCGTTCCGGGCGAACGAGGGCGTATGTCAGGTAGACGAGCAGGAACAAGGTCACGCCACCCCCGAGGAAATAGTCGAGAAGCATTTTCGGACCTTTCGCTCAGAGAATGTCGCAGGCTTTGATGTAGGCGAAGGATAGGGCGAAGAACAAAACGCCTATCCCGATAACGATGACGTCCATCGCGCGTGGTCCTTATTTCCGGTTGGCTTCGGCCTGCCCGCGGTCGGCAGGGTCAGAGCGGCACAAGACACCGCCGCGACTGCAATGCGGAAGCCGCTACGGGGTGCTTGCCCCCGGGAATATGGATCGGAAGGCCATAAAGGTTCGAGACGGGGCGGACAGGAAAGAAATAGGAATCCCATAAAGATTTCGGACCGACAGGCGGCACTGCCTCTCACTGTCCCGCGGGGCACTTGCAGGCTGGCCCCGCCGGATTATCAATAGTCTCGAGGCACATTCTGCGTGGCCCCAGGCTTGGCGGCGCGCGGTCGATATTCCGAGGAAGGACAAGAAATGCTCGACATCGCACCATCGCAGCAGGCGGCCACCTGGCTCGGTTCCTTCGCCCGCACGCTCGAAGCCGGCGACATCGAGGCGGTGGCCAATCTGTTCGTCGAGGACTGCTACTGGCGCGACCTGCTCACCTTCACATGGAACATCAAGACCATGGAGGGCCGGGCGGCGATCCGCGACATGCTGGAGGCGACGCTCGCGACGGCACGGCCGTCGCGATGGAGCCTCACCGGCGACGCGAGCGTCGACGATGGCATCATCGAGGCCTGGTTCAGCTTCGAGACGGTCGTTGCCAGGGGCGAGGGCATCCTGCGCCTCAAGGATGGTCGCTGCCGGAGCCTGTTCACGGCGATGAGCGAACTCAAGGGGTTCGAGGAGCAAAGGGGTCCGGCGCGGCCGCTCGGCATCCGCCACAAGGCCGATCCCGATCGCGAGACCTGGGCGGAGGCGCGGGCACGCGAGGCACGCGACCTCGGTGTCAGGGAGCAGCCCTATTGCCTTGTCATCGGCGGCGGCCAGGGCGGCATCATGCTGGGCGCCAGGCTGAGGCAGCTCGGCGTTCCCGCGCTCATCATCGAGAGGAATGCGCGCGCCGGCGATTCCTGGCGCAACCGCTATCGCTCGCTCGTGCTGCACGATCCGGTCTGGTACGACCATCTGCCCTACATTCCGTTCCCGGAGAACTGGCCGGTGTTCACGCCCAAGGACAAGATGGGCGACTGGCTGGAAATGTATGCCCGGGTGATGGAGCTCAACTACTGGGTCGCCACCAAATGCGTCAGCGCCGCCTATGACGAGGCCGAACAGGTCTGGACGGTCGTCGTCGACCGCGTCGGCCAGCGCATCACGCTGAAGCCCAAGCACATCGTCTTCGCCACCGGCGCCTACGGGCCGCCGCGGCGGATCGACCTGCCGGGCGCCGAGGCCTTCAAGGGCGAGGTCCTGCATTCCAGCCAGTATGCCAGCGGCGAGAAGTTCCGCGGCAAGCGGGTCGCGGTCATCGGCGCCGCAAGCTCGGGCCATGATGTCAGCGTCGACCTCTGGGAGAGCGGCGCCAAGGTGACCATGGTCCAGCGCTCGCCGACCACGGTGGTGAAGTCCGACACGCTGATGGAGGTCGGCTTCGAGATTTTTTCCGAGAAGGCACTGGCGCGCGGCATCACCACCGACAAGGCCGACATGATCGTCGCCTCGACGCCGTTCGCGCTGGTGCCCAAGGGCCAGCGGGCGCTGTACGACGTCATCCGGAAACGCGACGCGGACTTTTACGACCGCCTTCAAGCCTCGGGCTTCGCCATCGACTTCGGCGAGGACGAGACCGGCCTGCTGATGAAGGCCTATCGCACCGGCTCGGGCTTCTACATCGATGTCGGCGCCTGCGAGTTGATCCTGAACGGCGAGATCGCGGTCAAGAGCGGCGTCGGCATCAAGTCGCTGACACCGAGCGGCATTCTGTTCGAGGACGGCAGCGAGCTTGCCGTCGATGCAATCGTCTGCAGCACCGGCTTCCAATCGATGAACGAGACGGTGGCGCAGATCGTTTCGCGCGAGGTCGCCGACAAGGTCGGTCCGTGCTGGGGCCTGGGCTCCGGTGTCAAGGGCGACCCCGGACCGTGGCAAGGCGAGTTGCGCAACATGTGGAAGCCGACGGCGCAGGAGGCGCTATGGTTCCACGGCGGCAATCTCGCGCTGTCGCGGTTTTATTCGAAGTTCGTGGCGATGCAGATCAAGGCGCGGATGGAGGGGATTGCGACGCCGGTTTATGGCGAGCCGAGCAACGCCGGGTAAGGTCGACCCCCACTCCGTCGATCTTCGCTCGCCACCTCTCCCCCGATCGACGGGGGAGGGGAAAGGCGCGAATTCGCCAACCCTGGCGCGCCCTTCCTCTCCCTCCGGAGGGGGGAGAGGTGGCGCTGCGAAGCAGCGACGGAGTGGGGGAAGCCATTCGCCAAACGTGCCGCCACCGCAACCCGGGCATCTCCCCTCACGTGGGGGGGAGATTGGCCAATCACTTTCCAAAATGCCTGGCCGCTACTTCCACATGCGTGTGACCCGCATGCGGCTCGAAGCGTTCGGTCTCATTTTGGTCGCCGGCGTCGTTCGGCCACCATGTGCCGCCGATGACGATGCCTTCTGAGACCAGCCGCTGATCGGCGACCAGCGCGGCGCCGACCGCGTCGACGAAGGTGAAGCGGCCCGCTTGCTGTCGCAGAACCGCGACGTCGCCGATGCCGCCGACCTTGAGCGTGCCAAGCTCCGGCCTGGCGATCGCCTCGGCCGGCCGCTGCGTCGCTGCGCGCAGAACCTCGACCAGCGGCATGCCGAGCGCCATCAGCTTCGACATGCAGACGACGATGTCGAAGGCGGGGCCGTCGACGCAGTAGAGATGCACGTCGCTCGAGATGACGTCAGGCGCAAGTCCCTCGCCGAGCATCGCCTTCGCGACTTCGAAGTCGAAGGAGCCCATTCCGTGGCCGATGTCGAAGATGACGCCGCGCTCGCGCGCCAGCCGCATGTCCGGGCGCACCGCGCCCGAGGCGAACACCGGCGCGTTGGGAAATGGGCGGAAGCAGTGGGTGAGGATGTCGCCCCGGCGCAGCCGCGGCAGCACTTCGGAGCGGCCGGGCGGCGGCTCGTCAATATGCGCCATCAACGGCAGGCCGGCCTGATCGGCCGCTTCCAGCGCCAGGTCGACCGGAGCGATGCCGCTGGTGCCTCCGGCATGCTTGCCGGAGCGGACCTTGACGCCGACGACGACATCGGCGTGCTCGCGCACCGCGGCCACCGTCTCGCGTGGCTCGCAGAGCCGCAGATCGCTGCACTCGCCGACGGAGACCGTCTGCGCGAAGCCGAAGATGCCGGCGAAGGAGATGTTGACGTAGGCGAGGATGCGGACCCTCGAGCGCTCGATGACGTGACGGCGGAAGCCGAGGAAATTGCCGGCGCCGGCGCTGCCGGCGTCGATGAAGGTGGTGGTGCCGCTCTTCGCCGCCAGCCGGTCGGCGTCGACACCGAGCGAGGTGCCGCCCCAATAGACGTGGCTGTGCAGGTCGATCAGTCCCGGCGTGACGAGGCAATCCCGCGCATCGATGACCTGCGTTGCGTGCTCGGCATCGATGGCGGCCTCGATCGCGGCGACATGGCCATCGGCGATGGCAAGGTCGCGCGGCGCATCGAGCCCGGAAGCGGGATCGATGACACGGCCGCCCTTAATCAGGAGATCGAATTGCATCGGCTGGCCTCTTGCTTGTCTATCAGAGCGGTCGGTAGGCGACCGCCTCGACCTCGATCTTGATGTCGATCATCAGTCGCGACTCGACCGTGGTGCGGGCCGGCGGATCCTTGGGGAAATGCCTGGCATAGACGGTGTTGAAGGTGCCGAAGTCGCGCGCGTCCTCCAGCCACACGGTCGTCTTGACGACATCGTCCATGGTGCAGCCGGCAAGCGCCAGGGCCGCCTTGATGTTCTGAAGCACCTGCTCGGTCTGCTCGACGATGCCACCCTTGACCACCATGCCGTCGCTGCCGACCGGCACCTGGCCCGAGACATAGACGAAATCGCCGGCGCGGACGGCTGGCGAAAGCGGCACATGGGACGTTCCGAAACACTGCTTGGGCAAGGAATAGCCTCCTGTTCAGACATGGCAGGACGGTTGCTGGTCCCGCCGCTGCCGACCCTCTACCCCTATCGACGCGATCCTCCTAGTGCCCGCTGTTGGAAAGCAACATTCTTAGCGATGGATGTTGCTTTCTTACAGGCAGGCCAGCATCTTGCGCCGCCATGCCGGCCGCGACCCAGGAGAGAGAAAAATGACCTTCGACAAGAACCCGTTTCCGGCCGGCGACGCCGATCGCCACGCGCTGTGGGAAATGCTGGTGCGGCGCGATATCGATGCCTTTCTCTCGCAGGACTGGTCGATGGTCGAGGACGATTTCGTCGCCGAAAGTTTCTTCGGCATGCATGCGCATTTCCTCAACGACGCGGACGCCTGGCGGCTGCAGTTTCCGACGCTTGTCGCCTATCGCGACGAATGGCTGCGCCAGGCGAAGGAGACCGCGGCGACGGCATTCGCCGAGCCGCTGCGCGAGGCGCTGTTCCGCGTCACCAACATGCGCGACATCGACGTCGACGGCGATCGCGCGGTGCTGCACAAGAAGTTCAACGGTTCGGTCACCAAGGCGGACGGCAGCGTCGACAGGCTGAAATGGCAGACGCTCTATTTCTGCTCGAAGGCGGGCGGCCGCTGGAAGATAACGGGTTTTGTCGGCTACATGCCGCATCCGCTGGGAAGCTAGGCTTCAGCTGAAGCCTTCGGCCTACTGCCCTTTGATGCTCTCGGCGATTTCGTGCAGCACCTTGCGGTCAGTGCCGTGCCGCTTGATGAGCGTGCGGGCCTGTTCCGGCGTGATGCCGGCTTCCTCGGCGAAATGCCTGACCTCGTAGTCCTCGTCGCCGGCCACTTGCGAACGGTCGCGGTTGTCGGTCTTCGTCTTGTCGTCGGCCATGACTGCGTTCCTCGTTCAACACGAGATAACGAAGAGGGTCGGGTGGGGTTCCCGGACCCTGGGATTCAACGCGAGCGCACGGATGCGCAAGGAGCAAGCAGGCTCGGGCCTTAATGTGTCCGGTGGTCGAAAACCACGCCCATGGTCTTACCAATTGCCGCCATCACGATCAGCTCGACCAGATGGTCGTCGCTGTCGTCGCAAGCCGGACCGATGCGACGGATGGCGTCGATCGCCGCCCGGGTCGATACGGTATCGCCGGCGCGGAATCTCGAAAGCGCAGAGGAAACAAGTTCTTCTGCCGTCGGGTCGATGGCTGCCACTTTTGGCACGATGGTCATTGGCCTCCTCCTGCCATGAACCCTCACACGGACAATGATACGCCAAAGGCCGGCCGGCGCCAGCGAAATGGTGGTCCGACCAGTGTCACTGGCGACAGCCTGCCGCCATTGCCTACCCTGTCCTCGATGATCCGCGACTACGCCGCTGTCACGAGCAACCGATGGTGTGCTTGGGCGGCGCGTCGTTTTCGTCCGGGTTGGGAACCGGGTCTTCGTCCGGAAGCCGCTCCGGTTCCGGCTCACGCATCGGCTCCGGTTCGGGAAGCGGCGGCGGCGTTGGCATCGGAGTGGGCGTGGGATCGGGATTGGGAAGAATTGCCATCGTGTGTTGTCCCTGCGCTCGGTGTCTCAGGCGCGTTCGTTCAGGCTCGACGTTCGGGTGATGCGGGCAGAACGGCTGCGCCCCGCGCATGGTTCCGACTGACCTCTGCGCGCCGGCCGCGGCATGCGGTCACGCCGCCCCCGAAAATGATTCACGACGCGGCCCGTTCCGGGTCTTGCCGACCATCGGCGGCGCCATAATTCCACTTCAGGGGTTGGGTCATCTGCTGAAACAGGAGGCGGCCGTGAAACACCAAACCGTGGACCAACTCAATGCCGTTGCCGACGTTCATGCCGAAGCAACGTCTCTCTTCGCAACCCGAGCCCAACGCCTCGAACGCTGGGCGAAACTACTGGAACAAAATCTCGATCGGCGCCTCGTGGCGCTCACGGGCACCGAGTACACGGCGCCCGACCTGCGTGACAAAATGCGCTGCGCCGGATCTCCGATCGATGTCGCCTTCGAGGATCCGATCTTTCGCGCGCAAGGCCTGGCCGATGACACTTACGGCGAAGCCAGGCGCTTCTTCGAGCTGAGCGACTGGCAGCTGCACGAGATCGTCTGCCATTGCCATGTCGGCGCGTCGTTGCCGGCCAGATGGACTGCCTCCCGCGTGCGCGCGGCAATCTCTCCCGGATCGGGCGTCTTCGCCTGGCTGAGAGCCTTGTTCATCCACTGACAGGGTGGTGAGGCCGCCGACTTGAAGCGGCTCCGGTTCGACCTCGAACCGGACCGCTTTCATCGTGGATGGAGCGAGGTTCAGACCGAAAGGGTCCTGCGCGGCCGGGCGCCCTTGCAGCCAAGCGAGTGACGATCGGGTCCGTCGCCCGGCGCGCCGGTCACGTCGTTGTCTGGATGATCAGCGTCAGCGTGCCGTCGCCGTCGATGTTGGCCGCGACGACTTGCGAGGAGTTGAGCCCGTTGGCCTGCAACACGGACAATGCCTGCGGCGAGGCATCGACGGAACGCTGCAGCTCCAGCAGCTCGTCGGCGCTGGTCTCGGTGATCACGGCTTCCGCCTGCTGCTTGAGTTCCGCCGGCAGGTCCTCCACCGCGACGAGGGCGATGTTGGTGAAATCCTGTCCGGAGAGGTTCTGGTCGGGCGCCGGCTGATCCGGCAGCGGCTGCTGGGCCGGGGGCAGGTTCTGGGGAAGCTGCGGGTCGGCAAGTTGCGCCGAGGCCGGCTGGGACAGGGCGAGCGCAGAGAGCGCGACGATCGCCGTCAACATCCGCATCGTCTTTCCTTCCGTTCTTTTGGGGTGGTGTCCTTGCGACACAACCAATCCGCGGACCGATGGTTCCCGAATGAGCACGGCACCAGAGCGGGGCCGCCACCCGGCGGCGTCATCAAGCCGCGATGGAACGTTTCGGACAGGCGTTCATTTTTCCAGATCACCCCATCGGCGAGGGGCGCTGCAACGTGAGGAGAGAACCATGAAAATCAGGGATTGCATGACGCAGGCCGTTCGGGTCGCCAGTCCCGACCAGACCTTGCGGGACGCGGCTCGGGCCATGGCCGATCTCGACGCCGGTGTGTTGCCCGTCGGCGAGAACGACCGGCTGGTCGGGATGATCACCGATCGCGACATTGCCGTACGCGGCGTCGCGGAAGGCAAAGGCCCGGATACGAAGATCAGTGAGGTGATGAGCGCGGAGGTGAAATATTGCTTCGACGACCAGGAAGTGGACGACATCCTGCGCAACATGGGTGACCTGAAGCTGCGGCGGATGCCGGTCCTCAGCCGCGAGCACCGGCTGGTCGGCATCATTTCGCTCGGCGACCTCGCCACCAACAGCAACGCGGCATGGGCCGGCGAGGCGCTTGGCGGCATTTCGCAGCCAGGCGGCGAGCATTCACAGACCGCGCACTGACGGATCACGCCAGCGCGTCCAGCGAGCCCTCAGCGCCAGCCGAGGGCTGGCGCGACGAATTTGAGGATCGCCTCGATCACATGCGCATTGTAGGCGACGCCGAGCTGGTTGGGCACGGTGAGAAGCAGCGTGTCGGCCTCGGCGATCGCCTCGTCCGCCTTTAGTTGTTCGATGAGCACGTCCGGCTCGGCGGCATAGGTGCGGCCGAAGACGGCGCGCTTTTCGGGCTCGATATAGCCGAAATGATCCTCGCCCTCGCTGTTGCCGAAATAGGCGCGGTCCATGTCGTTGACCAGCGCGAAGATGCTGCGGCTGACCGAGACGCGCGGCTCGCGGCTATGGCCGGCCTCGGCCCATGCCTTGCGGAAGGCACGGATCTGCTCGGCCTGCTGGATATGCAGCGGCTGGCCGCCCTCGTCGAACTTCAGCGTCGAGCTCTGCAGGTTCATGCCAAGCTTGGCCGCCCATTCCGCCGTAGCGTTGGTGGCCGCACCCCACCAGATCCTGTCGCGCAGGCCCTCGGACAAAGGTTCCAGGCGCAGCAGGCCGGGCGGGTTGGGGAACATCGGCCGCGGATTGGGCTGGGCGAAGCCGTGGCCGCGCAGCACCTCGAGGAAGACCTCGGCGTGGCGGCGGGCCATGTCGGCGTCGCTCTTGCCCTCCTCGGGCACGTAGCCGAAATAGCGCCAGCCATCGATCACCTGCTCCGGCGAGCCGCGGCTGATGCCGAGCTGCAGCCGGCCGCCGGCGATCAGATCGGCGGCACCCGCGTCCTCGACCATGTAGAGCGGGTTCTCGTAGCGCATGTCGATGACCGCAGTGCCGAGCTCGATACGGCTGGTTTTGGCGCCGGCAGCGGCCAGCAGCGGGAAGGGCGAGGCGAGCTGGCGGGCAAAATGGTGGACGCGGAAATAGGCGCCATCGGCGCCCAGCTCCTCGGCGGCGACCGCAAGGTCGATCGACTGCAGCAGCGCATCGGCCGCCGAGCGCGTCCCCGACTGCGGCGACGGCGACCAATGCCCGAACGACAGAAAGCCAATTTTCTTCATGGGATTACCGGATGCGGGTGGAGGATTGGGCGGGAGCAATCGCATATAGGGTTTCACGCGGTATCGCCGCAAGGTGGCCGCTGGTTCATTCGCAAGCGCGTGACGCTCGCACAGACGGCCCCATCATTGCATGCTGGGTGAAAGCGCGATGACAATCGGATGGTCGCTGAGCGTAATTTCGAGCGAACGCACGTTGCTCAGTGTTTGGACAGGCTCAACGCCAATTGTTGGATCGTAGGTCGTCACCGACGCGCGTGTGTCGCCAAACTGGAGCGTCACATAGTCCTGACCGCTCAATCGTTCGTCCCACACGATAAGTTGGAATGTGCCGTCGCTGTGTTGCAGGAGCAGCTCGTGCACGGTCTCGGGTTGGTCCGCGATCGTGAAGTCGAGCTGGCCGGGTTTGGCGAGGGTACCTTTGTCCGCCAAAATCGTCGTAAGGTTGTGAAGGTAGATCGCGGCCTTGCGGGGTGAATAATCGGGTTTGAAGAAGCCGAAGGATTGGTTGCCCTCTTCGTCGGTACGGTCCCGCAACAGATAGACCGATGTATAGGCGTAGCCGCGCTTGAACTGCGCGAGGTACATGCTCATCAAATTCAAGCCATGCATTTGTTCGGTGACGCTACCTCCGATCGCAACCCCGGTCTCGGTCGTGACACGCGGCAGCGTATTGAGTTGCTCCTGGGTGTAGCCCTGAAATCCTCTGCCCCAGGTGACGCCGAAATTGCCGAATAGCCCGTCCACTCTGGATGCGGCGGTTGGATCCGCAGCGTGCCACGTCTTGTTGTCCGCCGGATATGGCGAATGCGAGTGATAGATGTAGTTGTGCAAATTGGCGTAGTCGGCATACTTCGTGCCGTCTGGCATCCGGGTTTGGGCGTCGGGCGGGATCGTAAGGAACTGAAGGCCGACATTGTCTCGCTGCGCGCCGGGTTCCGATATCGACCAGACGGGATATTTCGCGAGCATCGGATCACTTTTGACGGCCTGGTAAAGATCGCGCTGAAGCTTTGCTACGGCCATCCACGAAGCCTCAGTACCGCCGCCGTTCTCTCCCTGATAGGTGACGCCCCAGTTGTTCGGCTCGTTGTTGCCCTCGAACGCGAGCAGCGCGCCGGCTTCGGCAAGCACTCTGCCTGTTTCGACCAGCTTCTTCACATCGGTCCCACCACTGACCAATCCCCAATTCAGACGCGCGCCGGTTTCGCGATGCAGATCAAGAAAGGTCTGGATGGTTGTGGGACCCTCGTCGCTCAAACCTTCTATTCCCGCCCTGACCCACCGAAAGCCGCAATAGCGGACCATTTCGATAGTCCTGGCCAACGGCTGGCCTCGATCGGGGAATGTGCTGACGACGCCGATGCTATTGAGAAAGTCGTTCGTCGCAACGGCGGTCTTGGGCGCTGCAAGCGAATGGTGGGGCGATACCGGCACCACAGCCAGCGCCAACCACACGCCGACGAGGGAGCGAAGCATTTTTGAAGGGATGATCATCGCCTGGGACTTCAAGCCTCTCCGGGAAGAGCAGGGGTCTGCGCGCGTGCGCTGCTCCCGCCGTCGCTGGTACACCCGCAGTCGGGTGCCGGACCTAAAGCTTGAACCAGCCAGTGCTGGAGGTCCCGCGCCAGCGAAGTTACAGCCGCATCAGGAGTTCCTCAATTAAGGCTAAGTGCGGGTGGCCGTCATCCTTTTTGGGGGCGTGACCGGCCCGCGGTGCCATCTGACAGCCAGGCTTTGCGAGGCGGCCAAAGAGGTGATGATCGAGGTGGCAGCGGCCCACGAGGGAAGTGGCAATTTCGGTGGTGGAGAAATGACGCCGCCGGTCCAAGGCGGTGGTTTCACACTTTCGCCGTGCGCCAGCCGGCCGATCCCGCTTCCGGTCGCGAACAGAACCATTGCTCGCCACGGGCCGGGTTTGTGGGGGCGCCGGCTTTTGGCGGCTTTCCCCAAAATGTTTGTTTTTCAGGTCTTTAGTGGCCTACGGCAGTGATGGCGGAGAGAGCGGGATTAGACGCCAAAGGGCCCTATGCCCTTGAAATCGTTGATTGTGCTTGGTAATCGCCCCTTGGAGTTGGTCTAAGTGGATGGTCTAAGCATGGCAGGTTTCAAGGGCAGAGCGCGGCGGCACCTCTCGCTGAGGGGGCGAACGTGGTGGTTCAAGATGGCGATACCGGAGGCGGCTCGCCATGAGTTCAAGCGCCGCACGGCCATCGTGGAAAGCCTCGAAACCGGGGACATCCGGGTTGCAATGGAAAGGCGAGACGCGAGAGAGCGGACAGCCCTCGACCTATTCAAGGCCATCAAGGCCGGGGAAGCGGTGACACCGGAGCAGATCGACGCGACCTCGCGGGGTGCCATCGTTCGGGAAGCGATCAAAGCCCTTCAAGATGCAGGCGATACCGACGCGCTGCACGACGCTGTAAGCGCCGCCGAGGACGAGCGTGACCATTACCGAGGCAAGGAACGGAAGCTGTTTGACACTGCGGTGTCTGGGAAGGTGCCCGTCGATCAGCACCTTGAGGCGTATCTGAAAGAGGCAAAGCTCGCCGACAAGACGACCGCTGAGTGGCGGGGACTGGTCAAGCGGTTTGCCCGATGGTGCGCCGAGAAGACCCTCAGGCTGGCCGACATCGACCGTAGGAACGCAGGCAAGTACGTCTCGGAGGAAATCGCAGAGATGCACCCGAAGACCGCCAAGAAGCACCTTTCGGCGGTGCGGGGTTATTGGGACTATCTGGCGCGGCGGGGCCTCGTTGACACCGAGCAGAGCGGCAACCCATGGGACCGCCAGCTACAGCCCCAGCGGCGCAAGAAGGGCTCTGCCGAGGCCACGCAGGGGGAACGACCATTCATCCCGAGGGAATTGAACGCGGTGCTGTATGGGCAGCAGCTCGACAGCGGCGACAGGATAGAGGCGGGGCAGTTCGACCACCAGCTACAGGACGCGGCATTGGTCGGGGCGCTGTCTGGAATGCGCCTGGAGGAGATCGTGACGCTTCGGGTAGGGCAATGCGCAGGCGGTTGGTTCGACATACGGGACGCGAAGACACAGGCTGGCATACGGCGGGTGCCGATACACTCGGGGCTGGTCAAGCTGGTAGGGCGACGGACTAAGGGCAAGAAGCCCGGTGACTGGCTGTTCCATGAATTGGCCAACGAACGGGACGCGGCGGCGGTGACGACCAAACGGTTCACGCGCTACCGGGTGGCTTGTGGTGTTGACGACAAGCGGGACGGTAGGCGCAGGAGCTTGGTCAACTTCCATTCGTTCCGGCGCTGGTTCGTCTCTCAGGCGGAACAGGCGGGCATACCTGAGACGACCGTGGCGGCTGTTGTCGGGCACGTCGAGGGGCGCAAGTCGATCACCTTCGGGGTTTACTCTGGAGGACCGAGTGATGCGCAGAAGGTGGCATGTGTGAAGGCCGTGAAGTTGCCGCAGCCGCCACTTGCGGGTTGACGCCAAACCTGAGCAGACTTGTGGCAGCAAACGAGGAACAAACGCGCTGATGTTGCCCGCAACCGAGGAGGAGAAAGCCGACGTCGTCAGGTACTTACTGTCACAATCGCCAGCCCGCACGAAGGTGACATTCCTTCAGAAGGTTTATTCCGAGGCGCTGATCGGCCACCGGCACGATGTGTGGGATGTTCATACGGGCAAGGGCCGTTGGTGGGTGATTACCAATCCGACAAATCTTTATTCGCAAGAACAGTTCCCAAACATGGACCTTGCGGTGACATTTCACATGGGCCTCTGCTTGCGTATCCCGCGCACCCAACAACAGCGCAAGTCCGATAGACGCATCATCCCGTTTGGGAGTGTCTTCACACATCTGGTTGAGGCCACAGATGCACTGGGGCAGGCCCAGAATGTGCCTGACTATCAAGCCATAGGGATGCGAGCGCGCGAGGCTCTTCTCGCGTTCATCCGCGCCGCTCAAGACATTACAGAGTGGACCATGGAGCCGGCCCCGAAACGCGCCGACTTTCGCGCTTGGACTGACTTAATCTGCAATACAGCATTAGGCGGAAGTGCGCAGCAGGAACGCCGACACCTATTTAAGGCGATGCTGACAGAGGCATGGGTGTTCTCGAACTGGCTGACCCACGCCCACTCGGCCACATGGCACGACGCAGAAGCGGCGATTGCGGCGGTCGAGCATGCTCTGGGTCTGGCGTCCTCGTTGGTACTCCGCCACGCAAGGGAGGTGCCTGAACAGTGTCCCGAATGCGGCTCGCCTCATCTATCTCCGCAGGAAGGGTGGCGGGAGGATTTGCCGGAGATCGCGTGGGAACGCCCCGTATGCGGTGACTGTGGCTGGATGGGAAAGGGCGTTCCGATAGGGCCTCGTGACGGTGAGACGGATGAATTGTTCATTCGTGAAGGTGCAGATGAAGGGGACGATTGCGTGATCATGACAGTCCCCTTGGTTGCGCTGAAGAAGCCGGGCGAGGGCGTGAAGCCCGCCAGACGGGGCCGAAATGTTGGGCGGAAAAATCCGCGTGGGTGATCAGATAACTGGCTCGCGCGAGGACCCCCGTGCCCCCCCTCTCCGTCGCCACGCATAGCGCTTCAAGCACTCGCTTGTCTCCCAATCGTGCTTTTGCCGACATTGCCAATGGGCTACGTTTCTGTCTGCCATCACCGAAGGGATCGTAAGATGCAGAGCAGCATACTCATGGAAATTCGTGACAACATTTTCCTTATAATCGCATTCGCTATTGGCTTTGCTGTACCTGTCGTCAGCATGTTCAAGCCGTGGAAAGGAGGATTGTGGAACTATCCATCTGATCCAAAAGAACAAAGACGGCTCGCGTGGAGCGTTTTTGCATCGTTAGTTGCGATGTGTTTTATGGCTTTGCATATTTATTCTAGGCGTTGAAAACAGACGCGGCGGCGCAGCCCATCATTTCGCGTGAACAAAGGTAATCCTTACCTCACATCGCGGTTGACATGTGAACTTCGTGTGAGGTAAGTCGTGTGAACATTGGCTCTAAGGAGATAGTTCACACCATGGCAATCATCGGATACGCCCGCGTCAGCACGACCGACCAGAACACGGCAGTCCAGATCGACCAGTTGAAGGCGGCAGGGGTGACCGACGACCACCTCTTTGAAGACCGGCTGTCGGGACTTGACGACAAGAGACCTAAGCTCGCTGAGATGCTGCGGCACGCCCGCAAGGGTGACACGGTGGTGGTGACGAAGGTTGACCGGCTGGCACGGTCGGCGGCACATCTGCACCAGATCGTGGACGACCTCGACAAGCGAGGTGTTGGGTTCCGGGTTCTGAACGACCCGTCGCTGGACACGACCAAGCCGCACGGCAAGCTGATGTTTGGCATCCTCGCCAGCATTGCAGAGTTTGAGACCGCCCTCAGGAAGGAGCGGCAGATGGAAGGCATCGCCAAGGCGAAGGCTCGGGGTGACCACCTCGGGAGGCCAAAGACGGTGACTTCCGAGGTTGAACAGAAGGTGCGCGACATGCGGGCCGTTGGGGCGTCCCTGAGGGCCATTGCGGCTGCTGTTGGGTACTCCACCGCTACCGTGCAAAGCGTTCTCAAAGGAGATGAGACAACAGGATGAAGAAGGGTAGGAAGTTCCTTGGTGGCAAGACCGGGCGCTATGAGGGCGCTGGACCGAAGCGGTATCAAGGGGGCTGGGAGCATGACGGCCTGAGCTTCGCGGAAGTGGTCAAGGTCAAGTTCCCGAAGACGGGAGAGGAAAGTCGCGCGGTGAGACGCGAGCGGATACGGAAGGCGCTCCGATACTGGGCGCGCGGGCAGCTTCGGGCTTGGACCGCTGACTGGGAAGTCTACAAACCGATGGTGGCCGAGATTGACGCGATGGTGAAGGCCAGACGGTCGGTGGGAGCCGTCCAGGCCATGGTGATGGAGCGAGTGACGGCACGGAGCTTCGTGGTTGGGACCTCCGAATACCAGAAGTGGGACGGAAGACAGCCGGGGATGGCCGATAGCATTGAACAAATAGAGGACCATTTCAAACCAGTGGAAAGGCCAGATGATGGAGAGCGCGTTCGGAAGAGCGAGAAGGAACTCTTCGATGAACTTCAGGCCATCTTGAGGGATGCTCCGAGGGGCCGGTAGAGGTTACTTGGTCGGATAAGGCCCACCTGTTCGGACGACAACACCCTCTCCTCACGGCTTCTCACCTACCGATCTGTCCGGCGTTCTCCCGCTGCCTGCCCTGTTCCATTCCGGGGGCCGTGGCGCGCGGTGGCTGTGGCCGGTCGGTAGATGTGAGGCCGTGTGTGCCCCTATCTGTCCTCCCCTTTTGGACTGGACGGTTCAGGGTCGCGGGTTCCCTCATACAACAACAATCTGAAAGGTGAACATGATCACAGGAGCGGCTGAGGCATTGGCCGGCCTTATAGAACTATCAGCGTCCCGCCAGGACAACCTCAGCAGGCCCGACAGATTGCCGCTTGTGAGCGTGAGGGTGCTGCCAGACCTATTCCAGCCACGCGGCGGGATGGATGAGCGGCACCTATCCGACCTTGTGAAGCTCCTCAGGAGCCGGAAGGACCTCGACCCCGTGACCGTGATGGTTGTCGGGGACAGCTACGTCTTGATCGACGGGCACCACCGGCACGAAGCGTACCAGCGGACGGGCAACGACAGCATCCCCACGGTCTATTTCGAGGGGACCCCTGAGGAGGCCGTGCTGGAGGCCGGGAAGGCGAACGCCAAAGCCAAGCTACCGATGTCCTCCCGTGAGCGGCAAGACTTCGCGTGGCGGCTTGTCGTGCTGGATCGGTACAGCAAGGCGAAGGTGGCAGACGCGTCGGGAACGTCGACGTCACAGGTGGCCACCATGAGGAAGGCCAAGAGGGTACTGGGGGTGGACGCCGGGAACTTCGAGACGTGGTTCAAGGCAAGGAAAGCAGCTGAAGGAAAGGACATGGACGGGGCGGACGAATTTGACCCTGAAGAGTGGAAGCAACAGGTAGCAGATCGGTTTGCGGATACGCTTGCGAGAACCTTCTCGGGGCGGCTGTCCGACGACCCTGAGATTGCCGCTATGGCCCTTGCGGCGTACTTCGGCAGGCGGCTTCCCGAGGTGGTCGGGGAACTTCAAGGCTTCCTGCCCGAGGTGGCCGACGAGGAGTTCTGAGGACCCTCAGGTGTACAACCACTACGGTGTACGAATTGTACAGGCTGGGACCCAAAGAGGCCCGGCGACAACATCAACGCAACAGCAGAGAAGCAGAGGAATTTGAGATGCAGGACGAAGCGACGCGCCGGAAATGGCGTGAGTACAAGAGCAAGTGGCGCGCGGAGAACCCGGAGCGCAACAGGGAACTCGACAGCCGGGCCTATCACCGAAACCGCGAGACCATCAACCGGAAGCGCAAGGAGGTGCGGAAGCTGTTCGCGGAGTGGCGGCAGTCGTTGAAGGTGATGCCGGTCAATGACTGACCGTTACATCGAGATCATCCCCACAATCCGTGTGATCGAGACCGACCGCGAATGGATTGTCCAGGCGGTCGAGACGAAACGAACCCGTAGGCGCGGCGCTCAGTCGACCGGCGAATGGACCGACCGCGCATACCTCACCAGTCGGACGATGCTGAACGGCGAACTTAAACGCCTTGTTGGCAACGGTGCGATGAAGGCGGGCCTTGTTGGGCACGTCAGCCAAGCGGTTCTGGACTGGCTCGACAGCCTGCCGGATCGGCACCCGTCGCGCGAGGTCCCCACGGTGTTGGACATGCTGGAGGCGTCGACAGCGGGCAGCGAGCATGGTGAGACTTTCCATGACCATCTGCCGCTCATCGTGAGGCATGGGCCGCTGAGGTGGCGCAACGACCGGAATGCCCGCTTTGACCCTTGACGAAATCAGGCGGCGTGACTGGGTCGCGACTTATCCGGCGAGGGCCGCAGCCCTTGCCCTGATCGAGTGGTTGAACGCCGATGACTGGGAAATCTCATCGGAGCTTGACCGGAGGCTGCCGGGCATCGGCATCGACTGGACGAGCAGTTTTTCCGTGGCAGCCGAGCGGTGCTTTGAGGTCTATGGCTTCCCTGAATTGGGTGCTGTAGCGGTTGCCCGGAGAGTTGCCGAGGTGTGGATGCGGCCCACCCGCTCAGCGCCACAGGAAGGGGTCACCGGAGGCAGCACCAGCCTTTCCCGTCCAGCCACCCCAGCCGCCCCTTGCGCGCGTTCTGAGAGCCCTGAGGCGTTGACCTACGGGTTCCAGCCTCGGCGCTGACTGCGTCAACCACCACCGCCATCACAAGCAGACCAAGCCTCGGGGCAATTCCGCTCCGGGGATCACATCAACGTTGAAGGATCAAACGAAATGACCGACTACATCGACAACCCGAACAAGTACCAGACCGACAACACGCCCGTGGCGCAGGCCATGATGAGGGCGCGGGAAGCACAAGCCGAAGCCGACAGGGCAAAGCAAGGTGCGCTGGCTGCCGAGGCCGCAGAGCGGGCGAAGCAGGACGAAATTGACCGTGCGGTCGAACTCTCGATGTCCCGCATGAACCAGCAGCTTCAGGCCCAGCGCATGGGTGTGAAGACCCAAGGAGCGATCCGGTCTCAGGATGTCGGGGTTGTGCCACCCATGGCAGAGGTCGAGAAGACCACGGTCAAGGTTCTTGGCGGTATCGAGGTCAGCTTTAGTCAAGCGAAGGACATGGCCGAGACGGGGCAGATTACGCAGGCCGAGTTCAACAAGGCCGTGGTCGATGGTCTGGCTGTTCGGGGCTACGCAGCACCGAAGTCTTTCGCCTGACCACGGAGGCCGAGAGTGACGAGGGGGCTTCGGCCCCTGAGTTGCCTGCCGTGGACGACAAGACCGAAGAGGAGGAACAGACCGACGACGAGAAGGAAGACAAGCAGCATGCCGAGTTTGTGCGCATGGCGGACCAGAGCCTTGACCGCTTCAGGGACACTCATAGCGAACCCCAGCAGCAATTCATTGTGGACGCCTTCGTGGAGACGGGAGAGATACCAACCGGGGAAGCCTTCGGGATCGAGGAGGTGGAAGCGGCTGTGGTCGAGACTGCATTCACTCAGCACCTCGACCGCAACGTTCTGCGGCAGCATGGGCTGACGCTGGCGACCTACTTCGAGCATGTCGACGAGGCCGACTACCCAGCGCTGCGCAAGGCTGCGGTCAAGGGTGAATGGCACGTCTTCCACAGGCATGCTCAAGCCATAGCAGCGGCCCGTAAGGACGGCACAGCTTTCGCCGATTGACGACCTTCCTGCCCCCGATGCATCGCCCCAAGAGGTGTGTCGGGGGTGGGGTCTTTGTGGCATCCGTCCCTATTGCACGAACCCCTGTTCCGCCATGCAGCCCTTGAAGGTGCTGCTCGACGCCATCGCTCCGGCAATCCAGAGCCGTCCAGCCATCACCTGCGTTTCGCTTGCGCGACCATTGCAAATCGCCTTGGCCCTTTCGAAGCGGCTGTCTTTTGTTGTGGCCTTAACCTCACGCCACTGCCCCGACGACGTCGTGTTGTTGCACCCGACGAGCGCCAAGCCGAGCGCGGCTATGAACATGGACCGCATTCATCCCTCCCGGTTTGGCGCAGCATGCTGGAAGTTGAAAATGAGGGCAATGGGTCGATCCGTTGCGATACCCATGGCAGGCGCCAACGGTGTATTGAAGATGTGGGAGCATGGCGCGCAGCGAAGCGCGCTAATCGGGGCGTATGAGGAATGATGCCAGATTGGTCTAAGTGATTGGTCTAAGTCTCAGGCGATCATTCACCTAAGATGCTGATTTTGCTTACTAAATCGCCTCATTGTGAGGAATGGCGGAGAGAGCGGGATTCGAACCCGCGTTACGGTTTCCCGTAAACACACTTTCCAGGCGTGCGCCTTCAACCACTCGGCCACCTCTCCGTCCTTGCATGGCGCGCCGGCCGGTTTTGCCGCGCGGGTTGGGGATATGCGGTCCCTTGGGAATTTTTCGGGCGGTATTTCCGCACCTCGAGCGCCGTCAACCGGCGGGCACTCTTTCCCCGCACCTGCAGCGTCGAAGCAGCAGGCGCGGGGCTCATCTAGTCGATCCCGGAGCGAATGCCAAGCCATAATGGCGCTTTGTCGGCTTTGCCGCATAAGGGATCGCTCGCGAGGCCCCGGCCGCGGCTTCGCTAGGCTCCCGGCGGGCCGAATGATGTGCACAGGCCGGGTGTCACAGCCTGTCGTTGCTTGACTTCGCCATCCGTCCGCTGTCCTTGTCGATACAAGGCTTTGCGGGGGCTCAGTCCGGAGATGACTTCGACCAACCAGGAGCCGGCGGCGCGGCCGGATAGCGGGCTGTCCTACGTGCCCGTGGCGTGGCTCGTCATCGTCATGGCCATGTCGGTCTACGGCCTGATGTCGACATGGCGGCTGATCGGCGAACCCAGCCTGCCGGAAAGCGTCTTCTTCCTCATCTATGGCGGCCTGATCGCGGGCATCGTCACCATATTGTGGGGCCTTTACCTGCTCGGCCTCGCCTTCAACCGCTCGGCGCGCTTCCCGCGCCATTTCGCCATCTGGCAGGTCGCGACCATCCTATGGCTCTTGGCGCGGCAGGCCTATGTGCTGCTCACGCCCGACTTCGTCTTCTCGGCGAGGAGCCTCGTCTTCACCGCGGGCGAGATCGCCATCGGCGCGCTTTGCCTCTATCTGCTGCGGCGCGGGGCCGGCGCCGATGCGGTCTATGCCAATGCGGAAACCGAAAGGCCGTCGGTGCTGGTTTCCGTGGTCGCGGCCTTGCTCGGCATCGTCCTTGGCGCGGCGATCGGCGCCTGCGCCGGCTTTGCCGCCGGCTCGCTGATCGCGGATGCCACCGATATGAGCTGCTTCGAGGGCGCCTGCGGCTATTTCGCCGTGTTCATCGGGCTGGCCGGCCTGATCGCCGGCGCCATCGCCGGCGGGCTGTTCGCGGTCTGGCGCGTCAACCGCAAACGCAAGCCGGCGGCATAGCTCAAATTCGCGTGTCGCGATTGCCGGCAAGGCGCGCACGCTCTATCTCTGCGACGGGGAAGGGACGATGCCCGAGGCTCTCGCGATGGGCTTGGCACCTCGTCCCGAGGGAGGATGGTCTCGATGCTACGCTTCATCTTTCGTCTCGCGGCGATGGTCGCGCTTTCGGTTTCGGTGATCATGGCAGTGGTCGACGCGACGCGCTCGGTGGCGGCCTCGGCGCTGGTCATGACGCCGCTCAACACGAGCTGGCTGGCGGTATCGCCAGACACCCGCGCGGCCTTCGAGACCTACGTGCGCGACAAGGCCAGCCCGCTGCTGTGGGATGGCGTCATCGCCTGGGTGCTCGCCCAGCCCGGTTTCGCGGTGTTCGCTGTCGTGGCCTTCCTGTTCTACGCCATCGGCTACCGGCGGCAGCGGCGGGGCGGCGAGTTCGCCGCCACCTGACGTCGTCCGCGCCGGCCCCAAGGGCAGCCGAAGAACGGATGATGCGCCGCGCCGCATGCCGGCGGCATGCTTTTCCAAAAGGTCAAAATTCCGCGTGAATTTTGTTTCGGGCCGTGCCAGATTGGCCGCGAGCGGGAGGGGCATACTTCCTGCCAGACGCCGTCTGCCCGCCGGAGAACCGGGCTGTCAGGCGGTGCGTAACGGAAAAATAACCGACAGGGTGTGGATCACATGAAACGTATCGTTCTTGGCCTTCTGGCCGCAACCGCAATGGTTCTTCCGGCTTTCGCCGCGGATATCCAGCCGGCGATCCTCTACGATCTCGGCGGCAAGTTCGACAAGTCGTTCAACGAGGCATCCTTTAACGGCGCCGAGAAGTTCAAGACCGAGACCGGCATCGCCTATGTGGAATTCGAGGTCTCGAACGCCACCCAGCGCGAGCAGGCACTGCGCCGCTTCGCCGAGGACGGCCGCAATCCGATCGTCATGGCCGGCTTCTCCTGGGCGGACGCGCTGGACAAGATCGCCACCGAATTCCCCGACACCAAGTTTGCCATCATCGACATGGTCGTCGACAAGCCCAACGTCCGCTCCGTCGTCTACAAGGAGCAGGAAGGCTCCTACCTCGTCGGCGTGATGGCGGCGATGGCCTCGAAGTCCAAGAAGGTCGGCTTCATCGGCGGCATGGACATCCCGCTGATCCGCAAGTTCGGCTGCGGCTATGTGGGCGGCGCCAAGTCGGCCGGCGCGACCGATGTCATCCAGAACATGACCGGCGACACGCCCGCCGCCTGGAACGATCCGGCCAAGGGCGGCGAGATCGCCAAGACGCAGATCGACCAGGGCGCCGATGTGATCTACGCCGCGGCCGGCGGCACCGGCGTCGGCGTGCTGCAGGCGGCGGCCGATTCCGGAAAGCTCGGCATCGGCGTCGATTCCAACCAGAACGGGCTGCAGCCCGGCAAGGTGCTGACCTCGATGGTCAAGCGCGTCGACGTCGCCGTCTATAACACCTTCATGGATGCCAAGAACGACAAGTTCACCGCCGGCATCAACGACCTCGGCCTCAAGGAAGGCGGCGTCGACTACGCCATGGACGATAACAACAAGGCGCTCGTCGACGATGCCATGAAGACGGCGGTCGAAAAGGCCAAGGCCGACATCATCGCCGGCACCGTCAAGGTGCACGACTACATGTCGGACAACGCCTGCCCGTATTGATCGGCAGCGGTATTCAGTAGAGTGAACCGCCGGGTGAAAACCCGGCGGTTTCTTTTTTGCCGCCGTCGGCGTCCTAAGTGATTGTTTTGACTAAATTCCGGACGGAAAACCGTTTCACACTTTTCCTGGAGTTGCTCTAGGGCACAAGCATGCCGTCGGCCGACCATGCACCGGTGAGATAGCCGAGCGCGAAGGCGGCCACCAGCGCCAAGGCGATGGCAAATCCGCGCCGGCCGCCAAGGGCGTGCAGGCCGACGCCGTAGGGCGGGCGCTCCAGCCTGCGGATCATCGTTGGCCCCGCTTCCTCGCCGCTGTCGCCGCCACCAACGCCGGCAAGCCGCATCTGCGGCAATTCGGCGATGCGCCGGGTGACCAGGTCCCAGCGCTTGTCGGTCGCGCCGTCTGCCGGCGCGGCGGGGTCGAAGGCGCGCATGCGCTCGGCCAGGCGCAGCACCGCGTCGCGGAAGGCGGGGTCGATTTCCAAATCGCGTTCGGCGCGCCGGCGCTCGACGTCGTTCATCAGGCCGAAGACATAGTCGCCGGCGCGGGCGATGCGGTCGCTTTCACTGGCCATGCGGCTGTCCCTCCCTCACCAATGCGGCGGCTTGGTGACCGGCACGTCGGACGCGGCCTGCTCCTCCAGGGCCAGGAAGCGGTCGGTAAGCGCGCTGAGCTTGCGTTCCATCCGCTCGATCACCTTCCACTGCTCGGCGATCTGGCCTGACAGTTCCTCGATGGTCTTTTCCTGCTCGGCGGCGCGGATTTCCAGCGTCGTCAGCCGGTCGGCAGGCATGATCATTTCAAAACCCCGGTCTGTTGCGCTCACAGGCGATGCGTCCGTCGCGTTCCCCACATTAGCGAATGTGAAGGTCCCGGCCACCTTCGAAATTGACAAGCACGCGGGGATTTGTCGAGAGTGGACAACCCCCCGGCCGATTGGCACGGGCGGGGCAGCATGCTAGGCGTTTTGACCAAGCGATAAAAAATAAGAGTGGGACAGGCTGCATGGCGCAAGCCGCAATCGAACTGATCGGCATCAACAAGAGTTTTGGCGCCGTGCGCGCCAACCGCGACATCAATCTGGAGGTCGCGCGCGGCACCATCCACGGCATCGTCGGCGAGAACGGCGCCGGCAAGTCGACGCTGATGTCGATCCTCTACGGTTTCTACCAGGCCGACAGCGGCGAGATCCGCGTCGGCGGCCAGCCGGCGTCGATCAAGACGCCGAACGACGCCATCGCGCTCGGCATCGGCATGGTGCACCAGCATTTCATGCTGGTCGACAATTTCTCGGTGCTGGAGAACGTCATCCTCGGCGCCGAGAGCGATGCGCTCTTGAAGCGCAGCATCGCCAAGGCGCGTTCCGAGCTGGAACGGCTGGAGCGCGAATACGGGCTGGAGGTCGATCCCGATGCGATCATCGAAGAACTGCCCGTCGGCCTGCAGCAGCGCGTCGAAATCCTCAAGGCGCTCTATCGCGGCGCCGAGATCCTGATCCTCGACGAGCCGACCGGCGTCTTGACGCCGGCGGAGGCCGACCACCTGTTCCGCATCCTCAAGCAGCTGAAGGAGCAGGGCAAGACGGTGGTGCTGATCACCCACAAGCTGCGCGAGATCATGGCCATCACCGACACCGTCTCGGTGATGCGCCAGGGCACGATGGTGGCGACCAGGGTGACGAAGGAGACTACGGTCGGCGAACTCGCCGAACTGATGGTCGGACGCCGCGTGCTGCTCAGGGTCGAGAAGGGCGAGGCGGAAGCCGGCGCCGTGAAGCTCGCGGTCAAGAACCTGACGGTGAAGGACCAGCGCGGCGTCACCATGGTCGACGACATTTCCTTCGACCTGCGCGCCGGCGAGATCGTCGGCATCGCCGGCGTGGCCGGCAACGGACAATCCGAACTGCTCGAGGCGATTTCCGGCATCCGCCACGCCGTCTCCGGCTCGGTCATGCTCGACGGCAAGCCGATCGACCTGACCGGCAAGGCGGATCCCGGCGAACTGCGCGACCGCGGCCTCGCCCACGTGCCGGAGGACCGCCACCATGTCGGGCTGGTGCTCGCCTTCGAGGAGAACGAGAACTCGATCCTCGGCTACCACGACGACGAACGCTATCTGAAGGGGCCGCTGCTCGACATCGACGCCATCCGCAACGACGCCAAGGACAAGATCGCCAAATACGACATCCGTCCCGCCGACTGCCGGCTGAAGACGGCCAATTTCTCCGGCGGCAACCAGCAGAAGATCGTGCTGGCCAGGGAGATGGAGCAGGATCCGGGCGTGCTGATCGTCGGCCAGCCGACGCGCGGCGTCGATGTCGGCGCCATCGAATTCATCCACAAGCGGCTGATCGCCATGCGCGACCAGGGCAAGGCGGTGCTGGTGGTGTCGGTCGAGCTCGACGAGATCCGTTCGCTGTCCGACCGCATCCTGGTGATGTTCGCCGGCCGCATCGTCGGCGAGCGCGGTCCGGAAGCGACAGAAGGGGAACTCGGCCTGCTGATGGCCGGCGTCGAGCAGCGGGAGGCCGCGCAATGAGCACGCCTTACGCAAAACTTCCGGCCTGGGCCGACTACGGCCTGATCCCGGTGATCAACCTGTTCGTTGCCTTCGTCGTCGCCGGCTTCGTGGTGGTCCTGGTTGGGGAGAATCCGTTCCGCGCCGCGGTCATCCTGGTGCAAGGCGCCTTCGGCAAGGGGACGGGTATCGCGTTCACGCTGTTCTACGCCACCACCTTCATCTTCAGCGGGCTGTCGGTGGCGGTCGCGGCGCATTGCGGCCTGTTCAACATCGGCGGCGAGGGCCAGGGCTACATTGCCGGGCTCGGCATCGGCGTCGTGTGCCTCGCCTTCGACAGCGTGCTGCCATGGTGGCTGACCTTTCCGCTGGCGATCGTTGCCGCCGCGGCGATGGGGGCGCTGTGGGCGCTGATCCCGGCCTATCTGCAGGCCAGGCGCGGCTCGCACATCGTCATCACCACCATCATGTTCAACTTCATCGCCGCCAGCGTCATGGTCTATGCCCTGGTCGGCTTCCTTAAGCCGCTCGGCTCGATGGCGCCGCAGACGCGCACCTTCCTCGACGGCGCGCAATTGCCGAAGCTCAACTGGGTGATCGAGCTGTTCGGCGCCAAGATCCGCTCGGCGCCGCTCAACGTCTGCTTCCTCCTGGCGCTGCTGATGGCATTCCTGGTCTGGCTGCTGATCTGGCGCACCAGGCTCGGCTACGAGATGCGCACCTATGGCCACAGCGCCAAGGCGGCACGCTATGCCGGCATCTCGGAAACGCGCATCGTCATCATCGCGATGATGATCTCGGGCGCGCTGGCCGGCATGATGGCGCTCAACCCGACGATGGGCGACCAGCACAATGTCGCGCTCGATTTCGTCTCCGGCGCCGGTTTCGTCGGCATCGCGGTGGCGCTGATGGGGCGCCTGCATCCGGTCGGCATCGTGCTGGCGGCGATCCTGTTCGGCATGCTCTACCAGGGCGGCGCCGAACTTGCCTTCGAGATGCCGGCGATTTCCCGCGACATGATCGTCATCATCCAGGGCCTGGTCATCCTGTTCGCCGGCGCGCTCGAACACATGTTCCGGCCCTACATCCAGGCGCTGTTCGCGTCGATCAGTCCGAAGACGGTCGGCATCGAAGCGGTCAAGGGGAAGGGCGCCTGAGATGGATTTCTTCATCGCCATTGTGCAGATACTCGACTCGACCATCCGCCTGTCGGTGCCGCTGTTGCTGGCCTGCCTCGCCGGCCTCTATTCGGAGCGCGCCGGCGTCTTCGATATCGGGCTCGAGGGCAAGATGCTGGTCGGCGCCTTCGCTGGTGCTGCCGCCGCCTCGGTGCTGCATTCGGCCCTGCTCGGTCTCGGCACGGCCATCCTGATCTCGGTCGCCTTCGCCATGGTGCACGGCTTTGCCTCGATCACCCATCGCGGCAACCAGATCGTGTCCGGCGTGGCGATCAATTTCATCGCCGCCGGCTCCACCATCATGCTCGGCCAGCACTGGTTCCAGCAGGGCGGGCGGACGCCGGCGCTGGCGCCGGGCGAGCGGTTCGAGGCGATCACCTGGCCCGGCGCCGACGCGCTGCGTGACGTGCCGATCATCGGGCCGATCTATTCGGAACTGATCTCCGGCCACTCGATACTGGTCTATTTCGCGTTCCTGATGGTGCCGTTCGCCTGGTGGGTGCTCTACCGCACCCGCTTCGGCCTCAGGCTGCGCGCCGTCGGCGAGAACCCGGCCGCCGTCGACACGGCCGGCATCTCGGTCGCCTGGCTGCGCTACCGGGCGCTGATCTGCACCGGCATCCTCACCGGGGTTGCCGGCGCCTATCTGTCGATGGTGCAGAATGGCGGCTTCGTGAAGGACATGACCGCCGGCAAGGGCTACATCGCGCTGGCGGCATTGATCTTCGCCAAATGGAAGCCGGTCAACGCCATGTTCGCCTGCCTTTTGTTCGGCTTCCTCGATGCGCTGTCGATCCGCCTGCAAGGGACGCCGCTGCCGGTCATCGGCAAGGTGCCGGTGCAATTCATGCAGGCGCTGCCCTATGTGCTCACCGTGATCCTGCTTGCCGGCTTCATCGGCAAGGCGATCCCGCCGCGCGCCGGCGGCGTGCCCTATGTCAAGGAACGCTGAGGCAAACGCGGAAGCGAACCGGCTTTTGGACAAGATCGTGGGAGAGAAGAACTGAATGTCGCATGATCTGTTCGAGGCGGCCAAGGCTGCGATGGCCAAGGCCTATGCGCCCTATTCGAAATTTCCGGTGGGCGCCGCATTGCGCACCGAGGACGGGCGTATCTTTGCCGGCGCCAACATCGAGGTGGCCTCCTATCCCGAGGGCTGGTGCGCCGAAACAACGGCGCTCGGCCACTACATCATGGGCGGCGGCGGCAGGATCACCGAGATCGCGGTCCTTGCCGAGCGCATGGCCAAATGCTCGCCCTGCGGCGGTTGCCGGCAGCGGCTGGCGGAGTTCTGCCGGCCGGAGACGAAACTCTATCTTTGCGACAATGGCGGCGTGGTCGAGACGGTGACCATGGGCGATATGCTGCCTTACGGCTTCAGGGGCGACATACTGAAATGATGGAAAAGGCGCTCGATCATCTCGTCGAACGGCTGGACGGGCTGGCGCCCACGGTCGCGCTGGTGCTGGGTTCGGGCCTTGGCGGCCTCGTCGACAAGGTCGAGGACGCCAGGCGCATTTCCTATGCCGAACTGCCGGGCTTCCCGAGAAGCGGCGTCAGCGGCCATGCGGGTGAGGTGGTGGCGGGGCATTTCGCCGGCACGCCGGTGCTGATGCTGTCCGGCCGCGCGCATTATTACGAGCACGGCGTTGCCGCGGCGATGCGCCCGGCGCTGGAGGTGCTGGCCGGCATCGGCATCTCGCAGCTCATCCTGACCAATGCCGCCGGCTCGGTCGATCCGGAGATGGGGCCGGGTTCGGTGATGCTGATCACCGACCACATCAATTTCTCGGGCTCCAATCCGCTGATCGGAGAGCCCAGCGATCGCCGCTTCGTCGGCCTCACCGAGGCTTATAATGCGGGCCTGCGCAAGGCGATCGAGAAGGCGGCCAAGGCGACCGGCACCAAGCTGCATCAGGGCGTCTATATGTGGTTCTCCGGCCCTTGCTTCGAGACGCCGGCGGAGATCCGCATGGCGCGCATCATGGGCGCCAATGCGGTCGGCATGTCGACGGTGCCGGAGGTCATCCTCGCCCGCTTCCTGGGCTTGCGCGTCGCCGCCTGCTCGGTCGTCACCAACCTCGCCGCCGGCATGACAGGTGCGGAGCTCTCGCATCAGGAGACCAAGGACATGGCGCCCATCGGCGGGGCGCGGCTGGCGGCGATCCTCGAACGCGTGTTCCGCGACGGGCTGCCGGAGAGCTGATGCTTCCGCAGGAAATCATCCGCCGCAAGCGTGACGGCCACCGGCTTTCGGCACCTGAGATCGCGGCCTTCATCGAAGGGCTGACCGCTGGTACCGTCACGGAAGGCCAGGTCGGCGCCTTCGCCATGGCGGTGTTCTTCAACGGCATGAGCCGCGAGGAAGCGGTGGCGCTGACCGTCGCCATGCGCGATTCCGGCGACGTGCTCGACTGGTCCGACCTGCCCGGCCCGGTCACCGACAAGCATTCGACGGGCGGCGTCGGCGACAATGTCTCGCTGATGCTGGCGCCGATCGTCTCCGCCTGCGGCGCCTATGTGCCGATGATCTCCGGCCGCGGCCTCGGCCATACCGGCGGCACGCTGGACAAGATGGACGCCATCCCCGGCTACATCAGCCAGCCGGACGTGGCGCGCCTGCGCAAGACGGTGCTCGAGACCGGCTGCGCCATTATCGGCCAGACCGCCGACCTGGCGCCCGCCGACCGCCGCTTCTACGCCATCCGCGACGTCACCGGCACGGTGGAATCGGTGCCGCTGATCACCGCCTCGATCCTGTCGAAGAAGCTCGCCGCCGGACTTGGCTCGCTGGTGCTCGACGTCAAGGTCGGCAACGGCGCCTTCATGGAGAAGTCGCGCGATGCGACGGCGCTTGCCAGCAGCCTGGTCGAGGTCGCCAACGGCGCCGGGCTGAAGACCTCGGCGCTGGTCACCGGCATGAACGAGCCGCTGGCATCGGCCGCCGGCAACGCCGTCGAGGTGCGCAACGCGGTCGATTTCCTCACCGGTCGTTTCCGCGACAAGCGGCTGGAGGATGTGACGCTGGCGCTCGCCGCCGAGATGCTGCAGTCGGCCGGGCTGGCCGCGTCCAACCAGGACGGTATAAGGCGCGCCACCGAGACGCTTGCCGGCGGCCGCGCGGCTGCCGTCTTCCAGCGCATGGTGGCAGCGCTCGGCGGCCCCGCCGATTTCATCGACAGGCCGGAAAAATATCTGCCGAAAGCGCCGGTAGAACTCGCCGTGAAGGCGTCTGGAAACGGCTTCGTCAGCGGCATCGCGACGCGCGAGATCGGACTTGCGGTGGTCGGCCTCGGCGGCGGGCGGACGCGGCCTGAAGACAGGATCGATCACGCGGTCGGCATTACCAGGCTGTCGCCGGTCGGCGCGGAAGTGCGGGCGGGTGAGCCGCTGGCGCTGGTCCATGCGCGCACCGACGCGGATGCCGAGACAGCGGCTGCGGCCGTGCTTGCGGCCTACACGATCGGGACGTCGAAGCCGGCGGCGGAAAAGACCGTCATCCGGCGCGTGCTGCCGCGCTGACCATCCGGTCCGGCACCCCTACTGGACCAGCAACAGCGCCCCGTTCTCGACCTGATATTTCTGCAGCCGCTGCAGGAAGCTCATGCCGATCAGGTTGGTCTGCAGCGCCCGGTCGTCGAGCACCACCGCCTGGATATTGTCGACCGAGATCTTGCCGATCTGCAAGCGGTCGACCGTCACCACGGCGGCCTTGATCGAGCCATTGGCAGTGTTGACCTCGTGGATGAAATCCGACGGGCTGAGCGAGATGCCGACGCGGCGCGCCGTGGACGTGTTGATGGCGACCAGCGTCGCGCCGGTGTCGATCATGCCGTCGACCTGGCGGCCGTTGACCTTGAACGCAGAGCTGAAGTGTCCGCGCGCGTCGGCGTTGACCACCACCTTGCGGCCGAGCGGCAGCGGCGCGGCAGGCTTGTCCGGAACCGCGGCGAGGTTCAGGGCCGGCTGCGGCTCGGTCGCCGGCCTGGAGGCTGCCGTCGGTTTGAACAGCCCATCGAGCATCTGCGGGTTCGACTGATAGATGATCGGGATCGATGCCGATGTTCCGGCAAAGACGCCAAGGAAGAGGAGCTTGCGCAGCATGGGACCGGCCTGTGTGAAGGCCGATCCTTAACCCCGACATGGTGTTTTCGACTTTAACGTCGGCCGAAACCGCGGCTTTGCGTAAACGGGTGGTAAACAGCGGGCCTATTTGGTGCCGTACATGCGGTCGCCGGCGTCGCCAAGGCCGGGCATGATATAGCCCTTGTCGTTCAACTGGCGGTCGATCGAGGCGGTGAAGACGGGCACGTCGGGATGCGCCTTGGTGAAGCGCTCGATGCCCTCGGGCGCCGCCAGCAGGCACAGGAAGCGGATGTTGGTGGCGCCGCGCCCCTTCAGCTTGTCGATCGCCGCGATCGCCGAATTGGCGGTGGCGAGCATCGGATCGACGACGATCACCAGCCGGTCGGCGAGGTCGCTCGGCGCCTTGAAGAAATATTCGACCGCCTCCAGCGTGTCATGGTCGCGGTAGAGCCCGATATGGGCGACACGCGCCGCCGGCACCAGATCTAGCAGGCCTTCGAGCAGGCCGTTGCCGGCGCGCAGCACCGAGGCGAAGACCAGCTTCTTGCCCTCCAGTGTCGGCGCCTCCATCGTCTCGATGGGCGTCTCGATCTCGGTCGTCGTCAGCTCGAGATTGCGTGTGACCTCGTAGCCCAGAAGCAGCGAGATCTCGCGCAGCAGCCTGCGGAAGCCGGCGGTCGACGTCTCCTTCTTGCGCATGATGGTCAGCTTGTGCTGGACAAGCGGGTGGTCGACGACGGTGACGCCCTGCATGGTGCTCTCCTGGAATTCCGGCAATCCGAAAGACCCTAGCGACAATGCGGCGGCCAAGGAACCGCTTGGCCGTCACCGATCACCGTTTTTGCCGGAAATTTGCCTGTAAAGCAGTCAGCGCCCGGCGCCGTTCAGCCGGGCGAGAAGCGCTGCTTTCGTCTTGCGGTCGACGAAGGCGGCCTCGATCGCCGTCCTGGTGATGGCGACAAGCGCCTTGTCCTTGATCCCGAAATGCTCGGTGGCGATGTCGTATTCGCGCTGCAGCGAGGTCCAGAAATAGGGCGGATCGTCGGAGTTGAGCGTCACCTTGCAACCCGCCGCCAGCAGCGCCGGGAACGGATGGTCGGCGAAACTGTCGAACACCTTGAGCGCGATGTTGGAGCCCGGGCAGCATTCGAGCACCACGCCTTCGTCGGCGATGCGCCGGACGAGGTCGGGATTCTCGATGGCGCGCACGCCATGGCCGATGCGGGACGGCCGGATGTGGTCGAGCGCGGCCTTGACACTCTCCCAGCCCATCAGTTCGCCTGCATGGATGGTGATGCCGAGGCCGGCCTCGCGGGCGATCTCGAAGGCGCGGACATAGTCCTCGAAATCGCCGATGCGCTCGTCGCCGGCGACGCCGAAGCCGGTCACCAGCGGGTGGCCGCAGCGGGCGGCGAAGCGCGCCGCCTGCTCGATCGACTCGACGCCGACATGGCGCGCGCCGGTGACGATCATGCGGCCCTCGATCCCGGTCTTGGCCTTGGCGCGCGCCATGCCTTCGCCGAGCGCGTCGGTATAGGCCTTGGGCGACAGGCCGGCCTTTTTTGCGTGATCCGGCGAGGTGAAGACCTCGGAATAGATGGCGCCGTCGCGGGCGAGGCTGGTGAGATAGTGGTCTGCCAGCCGCGCATAGTCCTCCTCGGTGCGGAACAGGTCGGAGGCGAAATCGTAAGCCGCGAGGAAGGAGGTGAAATCATGCCAGACGAAGGCGCCGTCCTTGATGTAGGGCGACGTGTCCTTGCCGTATTTGCGCGCCTGGCTGATGACGAGCTCGGGCGCTGCTGCCCCTTCGATGTGGCAGTGCAGTTCCGCTTTCAGAGGCATACAGTCATCCCGTCAAGTTCGGTCCAGGTCAATAAGCCCACCACCTGGAAGCGCGGCCGAACACCGCGCCTTAAACAATAGCGCCCGCACCAGTGATCGGCTATGGTCCCGCCGGTTTTATGACGGATCAAAATAATGTCAGGTGAGAGAACCACGGCCGCGGGCGGCATGGAAACCTCCTATGGTTTCAAGCGGGTAGGGGCCGGTGACAAGCAGTCCCTGGTCAACGACGTTTTCCACAAGGTCGCCAATCGCTATGACCTGATGAACGACCTGATGTCGGGCGGGCTGCACCGGTTGTGGAAGGACGCCATGGTGACATGGCTCAACCCGCCGAAACGGCCGGGCTGGAAAGTGCTCGATGTCGCCGGCGGCACCGGCGACATCGCCTTCCGCATCATCGAGGCGAGCGATCGCCACGCGCACGCCACGGTGCTCGACATCAACGGCTCGATGCTCGACGTCGGCCGCGACCGCGCCGAGACGAAAGGCCTCAGCGAAAACGCCGATTTCGTCGAGGCCAATGCCGAGGAACTGCCCTTCGCCGACAATGTTTTCGACGCCTATACGATCGCCTTCGGCATCCGCAACGTGCCGCGTATCGACGTGGCGCTCTCCGAGGCCTTCCGCGTGCTGAAACGAGGCGGGCGTTTGCTGTGTCTCGAATTTTCCGAGGTCGAGATGCCGTTGCTCGACAAGGCCTACGAAGCCTGGTCGTTCAACGCCATCCCGAAGATCGGCCAGGCGGTCACCGGCGACGGCGAACCCTATTCCTACCTGGTCGAATCGATCCGCAAATTTCCGAACCAGGCGAATTTCGCTTCCATGATCACCCGGGCGGGCTTCGACCGCGTCTCCTTCCGCAACTATTCCGGCGGCATCGCCGCACTGCATTCGGGCTGGAAGCTTTGAGGCAGGAAACCTTGAGGCAGGCCAGACGATGAGCAGCGTCCGATGAGCAGCGTCGGCGCCGCCTTTCGGCTCGCAAGGGCCGGCTGGGTGCTGGTCCGCGAGGGCGTCGTCTCGGCGCTGCCGGGCGAGGAGCTTTCCGGCCTGCCGAAATTCGGCTGGCGCATGGCGCGGCTGTTCACCCGCCGCAGCGCGCTTGCCTACAAGCGCGGCGACCGGCTGGCCAAGGCGGTGGTGCGGCTGGGGCCATCCTACGTCAAGCTCGGCCAGTTCCTGGCGACACGGCCCGACGTCGTCGGCAACGACATGGCGCTCGACCTCGCGCTTCTCCAGGACAAGATGCATACGTTCCCGCAGGCCGAGGCGATCGCCGCCATCGAGTCCTCGCTCGGGCGCAAGATCGGCGATCTCTACGCCAGCTTCGACGGCGCCGTCGCCGCCGCCTCGATCGCCCAGGTGCACAACGCCGAGACGGTGAAGGAAGGGGTTGCTACCCGGGTGGCGGTGAAGGTCATCCGGCCTGGCGTGCGGCGGCGCTTCTTCCACGATCTCGAAAGCTATTTCCTCGCCGCCCGCCTGCAGGAAAAATACATCCCCTCGTCGCGCCGCCTGCGGCCGGTCGAGGTAACCGAGACGCTGGCGCAGACCACCAAGATCGAGATGGATCTCAGGCTCGAGGCGGCGGCGCTGTCCGAGCTCGGCGAGAACACCAAGGACGATCCGGGCTTCCGCGTGCCCTCGGTCGACTGGGAGCGGACCGGCCGCGACGTCTTGACCATGGAGTGGGTCGACGGCGTCAAGATGAACGACATTGCCGGCCTCGTGGAGGCAGGTCACGATCTCAAGGCGATCGCCACCAACCTCATCCAGTCGTTCCTGCGCCATACGCTGCGCGACGGCTTCTTCCATGCCGACATGCATCCGGGCAATCTGTTCGTCGAGGCCAACGGTACCATCGTCGCCGTCGATCTCGGCATTGCCGGCCGGCTCGGCAAGAAGGAGCGCCGCTTCCTCGCCGAGATACTCTACGGCTTCATCGTGCGCGACTACCAGCGCGTCGCCGAGGTGCATTTCGAGGCCGGTTATGTGCCGCGCCAGCACAATGTCTCGGCCTTCGCGCAAGCGATCCGCGCCATCGGCGAGCCGATCCACGGCCAGCCGGCGGAAACCATCTCGATGGCCAAGCTGTTGACGCTGCTGTTCGAGGTCACCGAACTGTTCGACATGGCGACCCGGCCCGAGCTGATCCTGCTGCAGAAGACCATGGTGGTGGTCGAGGGCGTCGCCCGCACGCTCGATCCGGCCTTCAACATGTGGAAGACATCCGAGCCGGTGGTGGGCGACTGGATCGCCGGCAATCTCGGCCCGCGCGGCCTTCTTGTCGATGCGCGCGACGGCACCAGGGCGCTGCTGGCGCTGGCCCGCCAGGCGCCCGACATCGCCGCCCGCACCGAGCGGCTGTCGCGCGAGATCGACCTGATGGCCGAGCACGGGCTGCGCTTCGACGAGGCGACGGCACGCGCCATCGGCAAGGCCGAGGCACGCCATACCCGCTCAGGCCGCGTGGCCCTGTGGGTGATCGCGCTGACGCTGCTCTACATCGTGTGGAAGCTCGCCTAGCGGTCTGGTTGCCCTCTCTTGATTGCATTGCTATCATTGCAACCAGAGATGCCAAGCAGAGTGCAATCACATGGCCAGCATCACCATTCGCAATCTTGACGACGAAATCAAGGACCTGCTGCGCCGGCTGGCGGCCGAAAACGACCGCTCGATGGAGGAGCAGGCGCGGGTGATGCTTCGGGCCTCGGTCGAAGGTCAAGTCGGATCCGCCGGTCGCCTCGACCAGATCGAGAAGACGCTGCACGAACTGGCAGGCTCGCGCCAGCAGGCGACGCCCATTGTCGCCGCATCAGGCAAGGCTGCCCTGCGAGGCAGCCTCTCCGGCAAGCGCATCCTGCTCATCATCGGCGGCGGCATTGCCGCCTACAAGGCGCTCGACCTGATCCGCCGCCTGCGCGAGCGCGGTGCGGCGGTGCGGGTGGTGATGACGGCGGCGGCGCAGGAGTTCGTCACCACGCTTTCGGCCGGCGCGCTTTCGGCCGACCATGTCTTCACCGAACTGTTCGACCGCAATGACGAGCATGATGTCGGCCATATCCGCCTGTCGCGCGAGGCCGACCTGCTGGTGGTGGCGCCGGCCACCGCCGATCTGATGGCGAAGCTTGCCAACGGCCATGCCAATGATCTCGCCTCGACGGTGCTTCTCGCCACCGACAAGAAGGTGCTGATGGCGCCGGCGATGAACCCGAAAATGTGGTCGCATCCGGCGACCCGCCGCAACCGGGCGACCCTGCAAAAAGACGGCGTTGTCTTCGTCGGCCCGGCCAAAGGCGAGATGGCCGAGAGCAACGAGGCGGGCGAGGGCCGCATGGCCGAACCGCTGGAGATCGCAGCCGCGATCGAGGCGCTGCTCGACGAGAGGCCGAAGCCGCTGGCGGGCCGCAGGATCATCGTCACCTCGGGGCCGACGCATGAGCCGATCGACCCGGTGCGCTACATCGCCAACCGCTCGTCCGGCAAGCAGGGTCACGCCATTGCGGCGGCGTTGGCGAAGCTCGGCGCCGATGTGCGGCTGGTCTCCGGTCCGGTCACCATCGCCGATCCGGCCGGCGTCATCACTACCCATGTCGAGACCGCAGCCGAGATGAAGGGCGCAGTCGAAAGCCTTTTGCCGGCGGATGCGGCGGTGTTCGTCGCCGCCGTCGCCGACTGGCGCACGGCGAACGCCGCCGGCGAGAAGATCAAGAAGATGGCCGGCGAGGGACCGCCTTCGCTGCAGATGGTCGAGAACCCGGACATTCTGGCCGGCGTCGGTCATCACAAACAGCGGCCGGGGCTGGTTGTCGGCTTTGCCGCCGAGACGCAGGATCTGATCAGCAACGCCGAGGCCAAGCTGAAGAAGAAGGGCGCCGATTTCATCGTCGCCAACGACGTCTCGCATGAAAGCGGCATCGGCCCGTCCGGCGTGATGGGCGGCGACCGCAACAAGGTGCGGATCGTCTCGAAGGCAGGCGTCGAGGAATGGCCCGAGATGGGCAAGGACGAGGTGGCGGCACGGCTCGCCGCACTCATTGCCGAGCGGCTGAAGACCATCGTTGTCTGAACGCCCCGCCGCCGAAGACGGCCGGCCCGGCTAATTTCACTCGGCGGCGATGCCTGTAAGGCTCGCGTTGGCGGCTAGTCCGGCTTCGATGGACTCCGAAATGATCCTCAGGCCGAGACCCAGGTCCTCCTCGGAGATGGTCAAAGGAGGGGCTATGCGGAAGACGCCGCCCATCCCGGGAAGCTTGACGATGTTCATGCTCAGGCCGCGCCGGAACGCTTCCGCCGCGATTGCGGCACCCAACTCGTGATTGGGCACCTTGCCGTCCTTGACGATCTCGACCCCGAGCAGCAGGCCGCGACCGCGCACGTCGCCGACACATTCATATCGCTGCTTCAGCCGCGACAGCCCTTCGAACAGTTTCGCTCCGAGGCGCTGGGCCCGGTCGACGAGCTTTTCCTCTTCCACCACATCGAGCACCGCAACGCCGACGGCCGCCGGCAGCGGGTCGGAGACATGCGTGGTATAGAACAGGAAGCCCTTGTCGTGCGCCGCTTCCTCGATTTCAGCCGTCGTCATCACCGCCGACAGAGGAAGCCCGGCGCCGATGGTCTTGGACAGCGTGAGGATGTCCGGGGTGACGCCATCTTTTTGGAAAGCGAACATGTCTCCCGTGCGGCCGATGCCGGTCTGCGCTTCATCGAGGATCAGCAGCATTCCGCGCTCGCGGCATTTCTGATGGAGTGCCGCCAGATAGCCTTGCGGCAATTCCAGAATGCCGCCGCTCGACAGGATCGGCTCGGCGACAAAGGCCGCCAGGCTCCCGGTCGACTGGCTGTCGATCATATCGAACGCATCGTTCAGCTCGGTCAGCCAGTCCAATGAACCGTCGGCATTCCTGAAGCGCGGCCGGAAGCTGTTGGGCGCGGGAATCGCAAGAGATCCAACCGCCGCGGGCCCATATCCCTTGCGGCCGGCGCTGTAGGTCGCCGACGCGGCGGCACCGGTCATCCCGTGCCAACTCTTCGAGAAGGCGACGATCTCGTGCTTGCCGGTCACCAGCTTGGCCATCCGGATGGCTGCTTCGTTGGACTCGGCGCCGGTCGAGAGCAGCAGCACCCTGTCGAGGCCGGGCGCCAGCGCGGCGAGACGTTCGGCAAGCTCGACCACCGGGCGGGACAGCATGCCGCTGAAAAGATGCGCGGCCCTTTCCACCTGGCGGCTGACCGTCGAGACGATCCTGGGGTGAGCATGCCCGAGCAGGGCGCTCATCTGTCCGGAGGTGAAGTCGAGGATGGGCCTGTCGTCGGCATCGTAGACGAAGGAGCCAGCGGCGCGCTCGATGATGGCGGGCTCGAAGCTGCCGCCATAGCGGATCAGGTGCTTGCGCGCCGAATCCCAAAACCCAGGCTCCAAGTTTTTCGACATCTCTCAACTCCAGCAAGCGTTGCGCCAACAATCTAGCGGCTGGCGCGGATGCAGTAAAATTGATAGTTGTCGGATTCTGATATCAATGGATTTGATATGCTCGATCTCAAGCTGCTGGCGACATTCGTGCGCGCGGCGCATTCGGGAACCCTCAGTGCGGTGGCGGTACAGGTCGGACGCACGCAGTCGGCCGTGACAATGCAGGTGCAGCGGCTCGAGGAAGCCCTCGGCCAGAGCCTGTTTCATCGCAGCGGCAGCGGGGTGCGGCTCACCGGCAGCGGCGAGCGCTTCCTGGCCTATGCCGAGCGCATCCTCAAAACTCGGCGCTGTCCGACAAAGGCCTGCACGGTTCGATTATTTTCGGCAGTCCCGAGGACTATCTGAGCGCGTTCTTTCCCGCGCTCCTGAAGGGCTTCGGAACCATGTATCCCGATGTCGAAATCAAGGTGGTTTCGGCGCCCACCGTCGAATTGCGGACGCTTCTCAACGCGCGCCAGATCGACCTGGCGCTTGTCTCCAGTCCGAACGCAAGCGACGCGCATGTGCGCACCGAAGCGCTCGTATGGGTGGGCAGCAAGCCGGCGCTGGACCTCTACGATTTTGGCGACATCGTGCCGCTGGCGTTGTCGGCGTCGAATGCCGTCGACCATAAGGCGGCTTGCGAGGCCATGGCGCGCGCCGGACTGCGCTACAAAATATCCTATGCCAGCAACAGCCTTGCCGGGCTGATCGCCGTGGCGCGGTCGGGCCTGGCAATCAGCGTGATGACCGAGGATGCGGTGCCGTCGGACCTCCATATTCTGGGCGCGCCGCTTCCTCGCTTGCCCCAGCTTGGCATTCTGGTCGCCTTTGCCGACACCGAGCGATCACCCGCGGTCGAGGCCTTCGCCGATCACATCCGAGCCGTTCTGCCGTCCCTGTGAGAACTTCCGCTCTCCGATTGTCTCCCGAGGTCAGCCCGTCGCTTCCTGTGGATGCGCGGTTGGCATAGCGATCCTGATGGCCGCCAGGCAGCCGAGAATGCCGAGCGGCACGAAAGCGAGGAACAGCCAGCCGGCGACGTTCGCCGCCGCGTCGCGGTTCAGGCCTTCGGAAAAGCCGCTGGCATTGGCGATGATGCCGGCGAGCGCCGCCCCCACCGCATAGCCGATGCGCTGCATGGTCGGCACCGCGGCGGAGGCGATGGTCTGCTCGCCGTCACGGGCCGAGGCGACGATGACGCGGGTGAGGAACGGCCAGGACACGCCGAAGCCGCCGCCCTGCAGCAGAGCGCAGAGCAGGATCAACGGAATCGAGCCGCTCGGGATTGCATAGGCAAGCCCGGCGAGGCCGGCCGCGATCATCAGCGCGCCCACCACGATGATAAGTCGCTCGCGCTCCAGCGGCGCATTGGCGACGAGGATCGCAAGGATCGACCAGGCAATCGATTCGGCAGCGATGATGTAGCCGGTGGTCAGGATCGGGATGCCGTGCAGCGTGGTCAAAAGCAGCGGCCCATAGATGGCGAAGGAACAGGTTGCCACCGAGAAGGCGGCCACCATGGTCATGCCGCTGCCGACCGGCGAGCGCCAGGAAAACAGCCGCGACGGAAACAGCCGCGAGTCCGGCTTCAGCGCATCGATGCGGAAGAATAGCACGAGGCCGATCAACCCCAGCCCAAGCAGCAGCGAGGAGCGCAGCAGGGCGACATCGACGCCGGCGCTGGCGATCAGCACGACGCTGACGGCAAGGCAGCCGAGCGCTGCATAAGGGAAGGGCGGCGCCGTGCCCTTGTCCACCTGCGGCCTGGTCGCCTGCGGCGTGTCGAGCACGATGAAGCTTGCCAGCGCCATGGCGGTGCCGCCGACGGTGAAGATGCCGAAGGCCCAGCGCCACGACAGAAGCTCGGCCATGATGGCGCCAAGCATCGGGCCGCTGAAGGCGGCAACACCCCAGATCGCCGACATGATGCCGAAAAGCTGCGGCCAAATGTTGCGCGGGAACAGCCGCTCGACCGAGACGAAGGCCAGCGACACCAGCGCACCGCCGCCCAGCCCCTCGACCAGCCGTCCGGCAAGGAAGAGCGGCATTGAGGGTGCGGTGGCGCAGATCAGCGCGCCGGCCGCATAGAGCAAGGCGGCAACCATCATGTTGGTGCGCAGCGCCACATAACTCACCAGCCTTCCGGCGGCAGCACCGGCGACGATGGCGCCAAGCTCGTAGATCGCCAGCGACCAGCCGACCAATTGCACGCCGGCCAGCTCGCCGACCATCGCCGGCATCACCGTCGCCACCATCGTCTCGTTGGTGGCGTGCAACAGAATGCCGAGGCTGATGAAGCAAAAGCGCGCCAGGTCGCCGCTCGCCCACAATGCCCGCCAGTCCACCTTGCCGCCCGCCTTGTTGCCGCTTGCCGCCGTCACGTCGATCTCCTGCTTGCCATTCGCAGCCTCATCCGCAACGCGAAAGGGCGCCAGATCCAGTTCGGCTGAGCTTGTAGAACCTCAAGCGCGGTTGAGCTCAAGAGGCCTTTTCAGGAATGTATGGCGAACGCCGCGACGCTTGAAGACCGGCTTTTGATGAGCTGTCAGTTGGCGGTGCTGCGCAGCTGGAACTGGCTGACGCCGATGGCGATGTTGATGCCGGTCTGCGTCTGCAAGCTGAGAGGCTGCAGCGTGAAGGCCTGTTCGGAGCCGCCGACGAGTAGATTGGCGCCGGCGCCGACCGCCGCCGTCAACTCGGCGCTGGCGCCGACATAGTCGCCGGCAAGGGCGCCCGGCGCATAGATGTTCTTCAGCGGCGTCAGCACCAGCCACTGCATGACACTCTGTTTGGTGGTGCCGATGTCCAGCCCGTATTTGTTGACGGCGCCGAAATAGGCCTCCGGCGCGAAAGTCTTGTCGGCGGGCGTGAAGGTGCAGCTCAGGTCCTTGCTCGAGCCGAAGACAAAGCCGGTGCCGCCGCCGATGGCGCAATCGAGCACGCCAAGCTCGACGCCGCCGCTCTGCGCATCGGCCTGTCCCGCGCAGGCGGTAGCGATCAGAGCAGCGGCAATGATGGTTCTTGGCATGGCGGTCCCCCCAAAAGCATGCGGCGCGAAACAGTAACCTGTTCCGCGCCGCGCGTAAGGGAGCAAATGCGCCTTATTTGAAGGAGTGGATCAGCTCCAGCGAGGTGACCGCCACCGCCAGGTTGACGCCAGTCTGCGCCTGAACGCTGAGCGGCTCGAGCATGAAGGCGCCACCCAGCCCGCCGACCAGGAGATTGGCGCCGCCGCCGGTCACGACACTCGCCTCGGCGTTGACGCCATAATAGCTGCCGGCAAGGTCGCCCTCGTCATGGCTTCGGGTGGCGGCCAGAACCGCCCATGCCAGCTGGCCCTGATGCGTCTGGCCGACATCGATGCCGAGCTTGGAGATCATTCCCGTGTACTGCTCGGCCGGCCCATGATGATACGGGCGGAAGGTGCAGGACACGCCCTTGTTCGAGGTGATGACATAGCCGACGCCGCCGTCGATGGTGCAATCAAGCGTGCCAAGCCGGAGCGTGCCGGCGTTGACGGGGAACGCGAGGACCGTGGTGGCGAGCGCGGCGGCATAGGCAAGTGTCTTGATCATTGGAAAGGTCCTTTCGCAAATTTGGCCCCGGTTAACGGTCGAGGTGCGTGGAGCGTTCCGCCGAAAACTTGGCGCGAACATGGCAAGGGTTAACGCTTTGCCCTCGCTGTCAGCATGGGTGACAGTGGTTCGTCGTCGGACACGGCCGGCGGATTTTCCAAGCATCTGCGACTGAGGATCGGTTCTTTTGGGCGGAAGGCCTCGTTGGCGACCAGGCCTTCCAGCCATGCGGGATCGACCCTATCGACAGGGCGTCGCGCGGCGCGCCGGCTGTATCAGCTGGCGCTGGCGGTGTTGGTGCGCGACAGGCCGTCCTTGGCCGGCTGGTAGTTCGGATCGAGATGAACCGCCTCGCGGTAGGACTTCGCCGCCCGCGCCTTGTCGCCGCGCCGCTCGTAGATCAGCGCCTGGTTGGCCCAGGCCTCGGCGTTCTTGCCGTCGAGCTTGATGGCCATGTTGAAGTCGGAGAAGGCGTTGTCCTCGTCGCCCGTCGCCAGATAGGAGAGGCCGCGGCCGTTGTAGGGCTCGGCGGCGTCCGGCGCCAGCGAGATGGCGGTCGAGAAATCCTCGATGGCGAATTTGTGCTGACCCTGGCTCTGATAGATCAGGCCGCGATTGTGGTAGGCGCGGGCATCGGTCGTATCGAGCTGGATCGCCTTCTGGAAATCGTTGAAGGCGTCCTGGGTGCGGCCCGCCTTGCGGTAGAGATTGCCGCGGCCGATAAAGGCGGCGTCGTAATTGGCGTTGATCTGGATCGAACGGTTGTAGTCGGCGAGCGCGGCCTCCTGGTTGCCGAGGAAGCGCTGGATGAGCGCGCGGTTCGAATAGGCCTGGTAGAAATTCGGGTTGAGCTGGATGGCGGTGTCGAAGTCCTTCAGCGCCGCCTGGTACTGGCCGCCGCGGCCATAGGCCGAACCGCGCACATTGTAGCCTTCCGGATCCTGCGGATTGCGCTGGATCACCGCCGACAGCGAGGAGATGTTCTCGGTCGAGCCCTGCGCCTTGTCGATGTTGTTGAATTCGCCGGTCGGGGCCGTCTGGCATGCGGCAAGCGCCAGGCCCGAGAGCAGGGCCGCCGTCAGGGCGAAGCCGCGCATTGCGGTTCTGCGCTCCACGGAAATTGAATTCATCTCTGCTTTGTCCTCACTGCCCGCCGCGCCGTCAGGTCCGTTCCCTCTCCGAACCGGGTCAAACTTCATCACAAAGTGTCAGAGCATCCGTTGTGCGTCCAAGCAGGCGCACGTCGCTCTAAGCAAAAGGGTGGCGGCGATTCCGCATCGCGCCACCCTTGGGTATCCTTCGAAAAGGACGAAAAATTGGCGGTATCAGCGCGGCGAACGCGCAGCACCCGCAGCGCCAGCCGGAGCCGGACGCGGCGTCATCGGCAGCAGGCCTTCGCGCTGGGCGCGCTTGCGGGCCAGCTTGCGGGCGCGGCGCACGGCCTCGGCCTTTTCGCGGGCGCGCTTCTCGGAAGGCTTCTCGTAGTGACCGCGCATCTTCATTTCGCGGAAAATGCCTTCGCGCTGCATCTTTTTCTTCAGCGCGCGGAGCGCCTGGTCAACATTGTTGTCGCGGACGAGTACCTGCACGTGCAATCCTGTCTTTCGGGTTTGAAATCAACAGGCAAGCGGCCATAGCCACTATGCCTCCGCGGCAGGTTGCACCGCGAATTGTGGCGGCTGATAGCAGAATCAGGCCGTCCTGTCCACTGCCGAATGCAATCGAGCGGCGAAATCGCAACCCGCCGCTGCCGGTCGGACGTCCCGCTACGCGGTCGCCAGGTGCAGGCGGGCGAAATCCTCGAAGAATTCGCCGTAGTCGCAGGTGATCTCCTCGCCCGCCGCGATGTCGCGGGTCGCGGTCGCCCCGCCATACTGCGAGAAATCCGTGTTCGGCCGCTCGGCATGGTTCATGAAGCGGCCATTGTCGACCTCGTAGACCATGAAGCCCGGCCGGTCGGGGCTCGGATAGGCGTAGCGGTCGAGCAGCTCCTTCAGATGCGGCGGCGCCGCCTCGTATTTCTCCATCGGGATCAGCCGGTCGAAATCCGGATCGAGGCGCCAGATCGAGGCGCCCTTGCGGATCGGCTCGGCGGCGAAAACGCCGACACCTTCGATGGCGCTCTGGGCGACGTAGGTCCTGATCAGCAGCATCTCTTACCGTCCGTTATCGACGGGAAACGGAATCGTCAAATCGGAGCGAAATGCAAGGCCGCTTCGTGAGATTTTCGGCTGGCGGGCAGTGCTGTGGCCGCCTATCCCTTCACGTCCGGTTGATCGAGACGCCGCCATCGGCAAACAGTGCGGTGCCGGTGGTGAAGCTCGATGCGTCCGAGGCGAGATAAAGCGCCGAGCGGGCGATCTCTTCCGGCTGCGCCACACGCTTCAACGCATGAAGATTTTCGACGAACGTCCGCGATTCTGGGGTCTTGAATGTCGCCGCCGGCGTGTCGGTGCCGCCCGGCAACAAAGCGTTGACGCGCAAGCCCTGCGGTCCGTATTCGGCCGCAAGCACCTGTGTCAAACCGATCAACCCGGCCTTGCTTGCCGCGTAGCTCGTCATGCCGGGCATGCCGACGGTGTGGCCGACAAAGGTGGAGGTGAAGATCAGCGAGCCGCCGCCGCGCTTGATCATCGCCGGTACCTGGTATTTCGCGCCGAGAAACGCGCTGGTCAGGTTGGTATCGAGCGTCTCGCGCCAGCCATCGAGCGACAGCTCGGAAATCGATCCCATCTGCCCGACGGCGCCGACATTGTTGAAGGCGATGTCGAGGCCACCGAACGTTTCGACCGCGAGATCGACAAGGGCCTTGGCATAGGCCTCGTCGCGGACGTCGCCGGCAAGCGCGACTGCGCTTCCGCCGGCCTCCTCGATCTCGTCGGCCAAGAGGTCGAGCTCTGCCTTGCGCCGGGCTGCGATGACCAGACTGGCGCCCTCTGCGGCGAACAGCTTTGCCGTGGCGCGGCCGATGCCGGAACTGGCGCCGGTGACGATGGCGACCTTGTCTGTCAGTGCGAACATCTTCTGAGCATCCTTCTTTCGTGCCGGCCTTGCCAGCGATTGGACGCTTGGTCGCAAATGGCGGCGGTCCGGGCCACCCGAAAGCTGCATTGAGGTTTGTGCCGCGTGGCTTGGTTGCTCGCCTGTGGATGCCACGGCGCAAAACGGCAAGCGCCGTCGCAAACAGCGCAAGGATGGCTGCGCGGTTTCGCTAGTGATACTCCTCGCGTGCCGAGGCGGGGATGCCCGGCCGCAAAATTCCGCGAAAGCTACTGGCGCGAGGCCTGGAACGTGAAGAAATATTCGGTATTCGCCATCGCCCGCGAGGCCATGCGCGGCCACAAGGGCTGGGAAGAGCAATGGTCTTCGCCGGAGCCGAAGAAGGAATACGACGTCATCATCGTCGGCGCCGGCGGCCATGGCTTGGCGACCGCCTACTATCTGGCCACCGTGCACGGTATCACCAATGTCGCGGTGCTGGAGAAGGGCTGGCTCGGCGGCGGCAACACCGGCCGCAACACCACCATCATCCGCTCCAACTATCTCTATGACGAGAGCGCCGGCATCTATGACCATGCGCTGAAGCTGTGGGATGGGCTCTCGCAGGAGCTCAACTACAACGTCATGTACTCGGCGCGCGGCGTCATGATGCTCGCCCACAATGTGCACGACATCCAGGTGCTGAAGCGCCACGTGCACGCCAACCGTCTCAACGGCATCGACAATGAATGGCTGACGCCGGAGCAGGCGAAGGAATTCTGCCCGCCGCTCAACATCTCCAAGGATGCGCGCTACCCCGTCGTGGGTGCGGCCTTGCAGCGGCGCGGCGGCACGGCGCGCCACGACGCGGTCGCCTGGGGCTATGCCCGTGGCGCCTCGGCGCGCGGCGTCCACATCATCCAGAACTGCGAGGTGACCGGCGTCAAGCGTGCGGCCAATGGCGCGGTCACGGGCGTCGACACGACGCGCGGCTTCATCGGCGCCAAGAAGGTCGGCGTGGTCGCCGCCGGCCATTCCTCGGTGATCATGAACATGGCCGGCGTGCGCATGCCGCTGGAGAGCTACCCGCTGCAGGCGCTGGTGTCGGAGCCGGTCAAGCCGGTGGTGCCTTGCGTGATCATGTCGAACACGGTGCACGCCTATATCTCGCAGTCCGACAAGGGCGAGCTGGTCATCGGCGCCGGCACCGACCAGTACGTCTCCTATTCGCAGACCGGCGGCCTGCACATATTGCAGCACACGCTCGACGCCATCTGCGAGATGTTCCCGATCTTCACGCGCATGAAGATGCTGCGCTCCTGGGGCGGCATCGTCGACGTCACGCCCGACCGCTCGCCGATCCTGGCCAAGACGCCGGTCAAGGGCCTCTATGTCAATTGCGGCTGGGGCACCGGCGGCTTCAAGGCCACACCGGGCTCGGGCCACGTCTTTGCCCACACCATCGCCAAGGACGATCCGCACCCGATCAACGCGCCCTTCACCATCGAGCGCTTCCGCACCGGCCGCCTGATCGACGAGGCGGCAGCGGCGGCGGTGGCGCATTGATGGCTGCCGAAAGGCTTTGCGACCAACCGGCCACCGGCCACGGCGAATTGTAGGAACCAACAAATGCTTCTCATCCGCTGCCCCTATTGCGAGGAAGAGCGCCCGGAACTCGAGTTCCGCAACGCCGGCGAGGCGCATATCGCGCGCTCGACCAACATTGCCGGCGAGAGCGACGACGATTTCGAGAAGTTCTTCTTCATCCGCTCGAACCCCAAGGGGGTGATCTATGAGCGCTGGCGCCACATGCATGGCTGCGCGCGCTTCTTCAACGCCGTGCGCGACACCGTCACCGACAAGTTCATCATGACCTACAAGGCCGGCGAGCCGAAGCCTGCGAAGCTGCCGGGAGCCTCGAAATGAGCATCTCTTTCCGCATTTCCGGCGCCGGCCGCCTCAAGCAGGCGAAGACCGCCCGCTTCAGCTTCGACGGCCAGGCCTATACCGGCGTCGAGGGCGACACGCTGGCCTCGGCGCTGCTCGCCAACGGCGTCCATCTCGTCGGCCGTTCGTTCAAGTACCATCGGCCGCGCGGCTTCCTGTCGGCCGGCGCGGAGGAGCCCAACGCGCTGGTGCAGATCGTGCGCGACGATGCACGTAAGACGCCGAATGTGCGGGCGACCGTGCAGGAGCTCTATGACGGGCTCACCGCCAACTCGCAGAATCGCTGGCCGTCGCTCGCCTTCGACGTCGGCGCGGTCAACGACATTGCCTCGCCGCTGTTCTCGGCCGGCTTCTACTACAAGACCTTCATGTGGCCGAAGGCGGCCTGGAAGAGCCTCTACGAACCGAAGATCCGCGCCGCGGCAGGCCTCGGCGTGTCGCCGGACAAGCCTGATCCCGACCACTACGGCGCGCGCTATGCCCATTGCGAGGTGCTGGTGCTGGGCGGCGGCGCTGCCGGCATCGCCGCGGCGCTCGCCGCGGCCGAGACCGGCGTCAGGGTGATCCTCGCCGACGAGCAGGCCGAATTCGGCGGCAGCCTGCGCTTCGAGGCCGGCGCCAGGATCGACGGCGAGGACGGCTTTGCCTGGGCGCAAGCTGCGATCGCCAGGCTCAAGGCAATGGACAACGTCCGGTTGCTGACGCGCACGACTGCTTTCGGCTATTACGCGCAGAATTTCGTCGGCCTGGTCGAGCGCGTCAGCGACCATTTGCAGAACCCCGGCCGCGAACTGGCGCGCGAGCGCCTCTGGCAAGTCCGCGCCAGCCGAGTCGTGCTGGCGACCGGCGCCATCGAACGGCACATGGTGTTCGCCGACAACGACCGTCCGGGCGTCATGCTGGCCTCGGCCGCGCGCACCTATCTCAACCATTACGGCGTCGCCGTCGGCAGGAATGTCGGCGTCTACACGGCAAACGATTCCGCCTATGCGGCGGCGATCGACCTGAAGAAGGCCGGCGTCAACATCGCGGCAATCGTCGACCTGCGCGACAACCCGACCGGACCGGTGATCGACGAGGCGAGAGGACTGGGCATCGAGATCAATTTCGGCCGCGCCGTTGTTCGCGCCGGCGGCAAGCTGCGCGTGTCGTCGATGACGGTGCAGCCGAAGAATGGCGGCGGCGAGCGCACCATCCCGGTCGACGCGATCCTGATGTCGGCCGGCTGGACGCCGTCGGTGCATCTGTTCTCGCAGTCGCGCGGCAAGGTCGCCTTCAACGAGGAGACGCGGCGCTTCGTGCCGGGAACCTACGCGCAGGACTGCGTTTCGGTCGGCGCCTGCAACGGCACGGATGGCCTCGACGCGACGGTCGACGAGGCCTATGCGGCGGGCGCCAAGGCGGCGAAGGAGGCCGGCGGCAAGGCGGGTAAAGGCGCCAAGCCGAAGGTCGATGCCAGCGAGAGCTGGTCGCGCGGCATGCTGGGCGCCGCGCCCGGCGCCGGACAGGGCACGACGGTCAAGGCCTTCGTCGATTTCCAGAACGACGTCACCGCCAAGGACATCCGCCAGGCGGTGCACGAAGGCATGCACTCGATCGAGCATGTCAAGCGCTTCACCACCAACGGCATGGCGACCGACCAGGGCAAGACGTCCAACATGCACGGCCTGGCGATCGCCGCCGAGACGCTCGGCAAGCCGATCCCGCAGGTCGGCCTCACCACCTTCCGCGCGCCCTATACGCCGGTCACCTTTGGATCGATCGTCGGCCATGCGCGCGGTGCGTTGTTCGACCCGACGCGTCGGACGGCGATCCATCCCTGGGCCGCGGCGCAAGGGGCGGTGTTCGAGGATGTCGGCCAGTGGAAGCGCGCCTGGTATTTCCCCCGGGGAGCCGAGGACATGCACGCAGCCGTGGACCGCGAATGCGTCACCGTGCGCAAGACGGCCGGCCTGTTCGACGCCTCGACGCTGGGCAAGATCGAGGTGGTCGGGCCGGACGCGGCCAAGTTCATGGAACTGCTCTACACCAATCCGTGGGAGAAGCTGGAGCCCGGCCGCTGCCGCTATGGCATCATGCTGCGCGAGGACGGCTTCATCTATGATGACGGCGTCGTCGGCAGGCTGGCGCCGGACCGCTTCCATGTGACGACGACGACGGGCGGCGCTCCGCGCGTCATGCACCATATGGAGGACTATCTCCAGACCGAGTTCCCGCATCTCAATGTCTGGCTGACCTCGATCACCGAGCAGTGGGCGGTCATCGCCGTGCAAGGGCCGAAGTCGCGCGACATTATCGCGCCGCTGGTCGAAGGCATCGACATGTCGGACGAGGCGCTGCCGCATATGTCGGTGCGCGAAGGCAAGATCTGCGGCGTGCCGACGCGGCTGTTCCGCATGTCGTTCACCGGCGAGCGCGGCTTCGAGGTCAACGTGCCGGCCGACTACGGCCAGGCCGTCTGGGAGGCGCTGTGGGCCGAGGGCCAGAAGCATGGCGCCTGCGCCTACGGCACCGAGTCCATGCACGTGCTGCGCGCCGAGAAGGGCTACATCATCGTCGGCCAGGATACCGACGGCACGGTGACGCCGAACGATGCAGCCCTCGACTGGGCGGTCGGCAAGAAGAAGCCCGACTTCGTCGGCATCCGTGGCATGGCCCGGCCGGATTTGGTCGCCAAGGGTCGCAAGCAGCTTGTCGGCCTCAAGACTAAGGACCCCAAGGTGGTGCTGGAAGAGGGCGCGCAGATCGTCGAGGATCCTGGCCAAGCGATCCCGATGAAGATGATCGGCCACGTCACCTCCAGCTACTGGTCGGAGAATTGCGGCCGTTCGATCGCGCTGGCGCTGGTCGCCGGCGGACGCGACCGCATGGGCAAGACGCTCTATGTGCCGATGCCGAACGGGACGATCGAGGTGGAAGTCACCGGCATGGTGTTCTTCGACGAGAAGGGGGAGCGCCTCAATGGCTAAGGCTGCCGCAAAGACAACCGCTGCCGGCTCGTCGGCCGAGCGCCGTCCGGCGCTGGCCGGGCGCACGATAGAGGCGAAGGGCGTCACGCTCGCCGTGCTGGCGCCGGCCGAGCGCATTTCGGTACGCGCGCCGGAGGCTTCGCTGACCGCGCTTTCGAAGGCGCTCGGCGTGAGCTTGCCGACAAAGCCGAAGACCTCGGCGGCCAAGGCCGGGCGCACGGCGCTCTGGCTCGGACCGGACGAATGGCTGGTGATCGACGAGGCGGGCAAGGATCCGCTCGCCGACTGCGCCAAGGTGACGGCGCTGCATTCGGCGGTTGACATCTCGCACCGCAACGTCGCGTTTTCCGTCACCGGCCCGGCGGCCGCCGTGACCGTCAACTCCGGCTGCCCGCAGGATCTCTCTCTTGACGCGTTCCCGGTCGGGGCGGCTTCGCGCACCATCCTCGGCAAGGCCGAGATCGTGCTGCTGCGCACGGCGGCGGATGCCTTCCGGGTCGAATGCTGGCGTTCGTTCTCGGACTATGTCTTTACTCTGCTGTCGGAAGCGGCGAGCGACGCGGCGGCGTGAGGACAGGAACCATCGCCACGCCACGCCGTTTTGCGGCAGCGTGTCGAGGGAGAATGCCGATGCCGTCGAAATCCGCGCCGAAGCCACCGCCAAGGAAGACGGCGGCCGTCCGCTCGCTCGAGCACGAACGAACACACGAGGTCGAGGAAGAGGAACTCGAGGAAGGTCTCGAGGACACGTTCCCGGCCAGCGATCCGGTGTCGATCACCTCGACCTCCATTCCGGGCGGCCCCGCAAGACCTGGCAAGGCCAAGACGGTGCCGGGGCGCAAGCCACGCAGGTAAGAAGGCCAGCAAAAAGGGCGGTCAGGATATCCTGCCGCCCTTTGAGTATTTCGTGGCGTTCGAACCGCCTTAGAACGTGCTGGGCACGATCCACGGATCGATTTCGATGCCCAGACGCTGGCCCTTGGCGGCGTCGGTCTTGGTCGTCGCGCCGGTCTTTTCGACCGAGCCGGTCGTGCCGCAATCGAGCTTCACATTGGCGTTGGTCTGGACGCAAGCCGCGGCAGGAGCCTGCTTGGCCTGATGGCTGGTGCCGGCGAAAGCGGCGCCCGAGAAAGCCAGGACGGTAGCGAGAGCGAGGATTGTCTTTTTCATCATCTTTCTCCGGTCAATCTTGTTCGTACATGTACGATATGGCGTACATATACGTCCGGAGGAGTGGGAGTTCAAGTGAGAAATTGTACATGTACGGTCAAATTTTCTGAAAATACGAAAATGTCGCACTGCGCGACGCTCGGCCAGATCGGACGGTAAAAGCCGGGGGTTCGCTCCTGCGCAATTCCGGCCCAAAACCGCTGGGCGGAATTGCTCCAGTCAGCAGTTGACTGGCGTCTCGGTCAGCGGCGGCACGTCCTGCGTCGAAAGCGAGGCAAGCGTGAAATCGCACATCCGCTTCACGAAGGCCTGCGGGTCACCGAACGGATAGAACGGAAAGGTGATCAAGAGCGAGATCGTGCCGTGGCCGACCGCCCACAGCATGGTGGCGATGGCGCGCGGGTCGCCCTTGAGCTTGCCGGCGGCGACGCAGGCCTCGACCCTGCTGATCAGCACCTTCATCGCCGGATTGCCCTCTTCCATGTCCTCGTAACTGCGGCCTTCCGGCAGCCGGGTCTTTTCGGTCATGAAAACGGTGCGGTATTCGTTGGGATTGCCCAGGCCGAAGGCGGCGTACTCGGTCATCACCGCCTGCAGGGCCTCGATCGGATCGTCGGCGGGGTGCGCCTCGATCCGCCGCGCCAGCGTCTCGAAGGCGTCCTCGGCCAGCGCGAACAGGATGTCCTGCTTGTCGGCGAAGTAGGAATAGACCGACATCGGCGCGTAGCCGACCCGCTTGGCCAGCTTGCGGATGGTCAGGCCCTCATAGCCTTCTTCCTGAACGAGCTTGTGGGCCGCTTCGACCAGTTCGGAGCGCAGCTCTGCTTTCTGTTTTTCGCGGCGTGTCTGGACGCTCAACGGCAAGGTTTGCCTGCCTTCGTTGGTTGGTTGCCTTGTTAAATTATATACGCTGTACGGAAACGAACAAGTGCGTGGCAGGTTCCCCAACGTCCGCCCTAACCCTTTGTTCCAACGCAATTCCTAGATGGCGCCGATGCCGCCGTCGAGCGCCAGCGCATGGCCGGTCATGAAGGAGTTGGCGGGATCGGCAAGAAACAGGATCCCCGTCGTGATCTCGTCAACCTCGCCGACCCGCTTCATCGGCACGCCGCGCGTGAGTTCGGCAATCGCCTCGGCTTCCGGGGAGCCGCTGGCGCGGACGAAGCCGTCCACCATCGCGGTCCTGGTATGCGCGGGACAGACTGCGTTGATGCGCACGCCCTTGGTGGCATATTCGGCAGCGGCCGAGCGCGTCAGCCCGACAACGCCATGCTTGGCGGCGGCATAGACCGACAGCTTGGGCGCGCCGGACAGGCCGGCGACAGAGGCGACGTTGACGATGACGCCGCCCTTGCCGCTTGCCTTGAACTGCCGTTCCATCTGCGGGATCTGGTGCTTCATGGCGTAGAAGACGCCGAGCAGGTCGACCTCCAGCACCCGGCGCGCCTCGTCCGACGCCACCTGCGGCAGGCGCACGAAGGAATGGACGATGCCGGCATTGTTGACGGCAATATCGAGCCGGCCGTACTTCTCCACCGCCAGCGCGACGAGATCCTCGGAGAGTTTCTCGTCGGCGATGTTGCCGGGGAGGATTGTCGACTCGACATCAAGCGTCGCGGCGAAATCGCGTAGCGCAGCCTCGTCGAGATCGGAAAGAACCAGCCGCGCACCTTCGGCGGCGAAGGCGTTTGCCGCGCCGCGGCCGAGGCCGCCGGTCGCACCGGTGATCAGCACCGTCGCTCCATCGAAACGGCCCATCGCTCAGTTCTCCCATTGTCAAATCTTGTTGTCGATCAGGTCCACGGCGAGCGCGGCAAGCAGTTTTACCGCCTCGCCATAGGTCCTGGCCTTTTCCGGATTGGAGGCGTTGCCGTCCAGCGCGCGGCGGTAGACGCCCTGGCAGATCGCCGCCAGCCGGAAGAAGGAGAAGGCGAGGAAAAAGCTCCAGTTGCCGATGCCGGCAAGGCCGCGGCGGCGGCAATAGGCGTTGACATAGGCTTCTTCCGAGGGCAGGCCGAGGGCTGCGCGGTCGACCCCGCCGAGGCCGCGAAAGCCCGATGCATGCGGCAGGCGCCATTGCATGCATTGATAGGCGATGTCGGCGAAGGGGTGGCCGAGCGTCGACAGCTCCCAGTCGAGCACCGCAATCACTTGCGGCTCGCTGGCTGCGAAGATCATGTTGTCCAGCCGGTAGTCGCCATGCACCAGCGAGACCCGGCCATCATCGGCCGGCATGTGCGTCTCCAGCCAGGCGATCAGCCGATCCATGTCCGCCACCATGCCGGTTTCGGAGGCGCGGTACTGGCTGGTCCAGCGGCCGAACTGGCGTTCGAAATAGCTGCCGGACTTGCCGAAATCCACAAGCCCGACAGCTTCGACGTCGACATCGTGCAAGGCGGCCAGCGTTGCGTTCATGGCGTCGTAGATGGCGGCGCGATCCTCGTTCCCGGATGCATCCGGCAGCGACGGGTCCCAGAAGATGCGGCCGTCGAGGAACTCCATGAGGTAGAACATGCGGCCGATGGGCGATTCCTCGCCTGACAGATGCAGCATGCGCGGCACCGGCACGGCGGTGGCGGCAAGCGCCTTCATCACCCGGAACTCGCGATCGACCTGGTGCGCTGATTTCAGCAACTGGCCCGGCGGCTTGGCGCGCAGTACGTAGCGGCCGCTTGCCGCGGTCAGAAGATAGGTCGGGTTCGATTGTCCGGATTTGAACTTCTCGATGGCGGAAAGCCCGCCAAAACCCGGGATATGCGCCTCGAGATAGGGCGCAAGCGCCGCCTGATCGAGCGCGTTCAGGTCGTTCATGCGGTCTCGGGCTGGCGCTCGATTAGCGTCAGGGTCAGCCAGCGCGCGGTCAGCGCCGGCTTCTTCGAGCCCTCGATCTCGATGGTCACGTCATGCGCCGTCTGCACCCAGCCCGAGGGCCTGACCTTGACGTCGGCGAGCACGAAACGGGTGCGGATGCGCGCGCCGGTCTTTACCGGCGCCAAAAAGCGCAGCGAATCGAAGCCGTGGTTGACGCCCATCTTGCTGTTTTCGAGCGGCGGCATGGTCTCGAAGGTCATCGCCGAGAGCAGCGACAGCGACAGGAAGCCATGCGCGATGGTGCCGCCGAACGGCGTCTCGCGGCTGGCGCGGTCTGGGTCGCAGTGGATGAACTGGTGGTCGTCGGTGGCGTCGGCGAACTGGTCGATCATGCGCTGCGTGACCACACGCCAGGGCGACACGCCGACTTCCTTGCCGACGCTGGCCAGAAGCACATCGAGACTGATCGGTTCCACGCTGATGTCCTCCACTTCACCCCCGCCGGCGTTCCGGTCGGACATTCATTCCTTGAACAGGGTCAGCCCATGCTGCACCGACTGGCCGCCGTCGATCGGCAGGATGGCGCCGGTGACGTAGCTGCCCGCACGGCTGCACAAATAGAGCGTTGCGCCGGCAATGTCATCCGGCATGCCGATGCGGCCGATCGGAACATGGCCGCCGACATGTTTCGCCTGTTCCTCGGTTCCGGTCGCAAAGGCAGTCATCCGGCTCTGGAAGGGACCGGGGGCGAAGGCGTTGACGGTGATGCGGCGGGCGGCGAACTCGATCGCCAGCGTGCGCGTCAGGTGATGAACCGCGGCCTTGGAGGCGGTGTATGAATAGGCATCATCGGCAAGCGGCTGCGTGCCCATCACCGAACCCAGATTGATCACCCGGGCCGGATCCGCCTCGCTGGCGGCGGCGTCGAGCAGTGGCAGCAGCTCGCGCGTCAGATGGAAGACGGCGGTGACGTTGACGCCGAACACCTTGGCCCACGCGTGGTAGGGGAACTCTTCCAGCGGCGCGCCCCAGGAGATGCCGGCATTGTTGACCAGAATGTGCAGCCGCTCCGTCCGCGCCTTTACCTCGGCGACGAGCGCGGCGATGCCGGCCTCGCTGGAGACGTCGCCGGCAAAGCCCTCGGCATGCCCCGGGCCGCCGAGGGCGTTGAGTTCGTCCGCGACCTTGATGCAGTCCTCGCCCTTGCGGGAGGCGATCATGACGCTGGCGCCGGCCCTGACCAGGGCGGTCGCCGCCATGCGGCCGATGCCGGTCGCGGCACCCGTGACCAGCGCGGTCTTGCCGGCGACCGAGAACAGCTCGTCCAGATAGCTCATGGCGCTCCTCCGCAATCTCGCCGCAGGCCGAGGCCAGGGGACTCGCCTGGGGACTCGCGTTGACAAGGCTAGCCGAAGTACGGTCATCCTTGCCACGGGTAAAGAGGCATCTCCGAAAGGACCGGAAGCGATGGCGGATATGAATCTCGGCATGACCGAGCGACTGAAGCCGATCCACGCGCGCGTCGCGGCGATGGTGCGCGACGAGATCGCGCCGCTCGGCGAGGAGTTCCTGGCCGAGATCGGCAAGGGCGGCGACCGCTGGGTCTACACGGCGCGGCAGACCGAAATCCTCGAGGGCCTCAAGAAGACCGCCCGGGAACGCGGGCTGTGGAACTTCTGGCTGACCGGTTCCGAGCGCGGCTATGGCCTCTCCACGGTCGAATACGCCTATCTGGCGGAGGAGATGGGCAAGGCGCATCTGGGAGCCGAGACCTTCAACTGCTCGGCGCCCGACACCGGCAATATGGAGGTGCTGGAGCGCTACGGCTCGGCGGAGCACAAGCAACAATGGCTGGAGCCGCTGCTCGACGGCAGGATCCGCTCGGCCTATCTGATGACCGAGCCGGACGTCGCCTCCTCCGACGCCACCAACATTTCGATGCGCTGCGAGCGGCGCGGCGACGATTATGTGCTCAACGGCGAGAAATGGTGGGCGTCCGGCGCCGGCGATCCGCGCTGCGCCATCTACATCGTGATGGTCAGGACAGGCTCCGGCGACGATCCGCGTCATCGCCAGCATTCGATGATCCTGGTGCCTTCCGATGCGAAGGGCGTGACCAAGCTCAGGGCCATGCAGGTCTATGGCGACGACGATGCGCCGCACGGCCACATGCATCTCAGGTTCGACAATGTGGTCGTGCCGGCGTCGAACCTGATCCTCGGCGAGGGCAGGGGCTTCGAGATCGCGCAGGGGCGGCTGGGACCGGGCCGCATCCATCACTGCATGCGCGCCATCGGCCAGGCCGAGATGGCGCTGGAGATGCTGTGCCAGCGCTCGGTGCGCCGCGAGGCCTTCGGCCAGCCCCTGGCGAAACTCGGCGCCAATTTCGACACCATCGCCGAATGCCGCATGGAGATCGAGATGGCGAGACTGCTCTGCCTCAAGGCGGCATGGATGATCGACCAGGGCGACGCCCGCGCCGCCGCGCCCTGGATCAGCCAGATCAAGGTCGTGGCGCCGCGCGTCGCGCTCAAGGTCACCGACGAGGCGGTGCAGATGTTCGGCGCGCAAGGCATCAGCCAGGACACGCCGCTGGCGCGCTCGTGGACGCATCTGCGCACGCTGCGCCTCGCCGACGGGCCCGACGCCGTGCACCGCCGGCAGGTGGCGCGAACCGAGCTGAAGAAATACACGCAGGAGAAGGTCTGAGCGCGAGGCTTGGCCAGTCACTGCTCTGCGACAAGCAAGGAGTATCCCCGATGACCCTCCCATCCGAAATGAAGGCGCTGCTGCTGACCGGCGACGGCTACACCAAGACGCCATCGGGCAGCGCGCTTGAGACGATGGACCCCTATCTCGAGCAAGGCACGATCGCGGTGCCGACACCCGGACCGAGCCAGGTGCTGATCAAGGTCAGCCTGGCCTCGATCAACCCGTCCGACGTCGCCTTCATCAAGGGCCAGTACGGCCAGCCGCGGGTCAAGGGTCGGCCGGCCGGCTTCGAGGGCGTCGGCATCGTGGCCGCGACCGGCGGCGAGCCCTACGCAACGGGTCTGGCCGGCAAGCGCGTCGCCTTCGCCACCGGCCTGTCGAACTGGGGCGCCTGGGCCGACTATGCGGTCGCGGAAGCGGCGTCCTGCATCCCGCTGCTCGACACGGTGCGCGACGAGGATGCGGCGGCGATGATCGTCAACCCGCTCACCGCGCTCGCCATGTTCGACATCGTCAAGCAGGACAGCGAGAAGGCCTTTGTCATGACAGCCGGCGCCAGCCAGCTCTGCAAGCTGATAGCGGGCCTCGCCAAGGAAGAGGGCTACAAGCCGATCGTCACCGTGCGCCGCGACGAGCAGATCGCGCTGCTCAAGGAAGTCGGCGCCGCCCATGTGCTCAACGAGAAGGCGCCGGATTTCGAGGCCAGGCTGCGCGAAGTGATAAAGGCAGAGCAGCCGCGCATCTTCCTCGACGCGGTCACCGGGCCGCTGGCCTCGGCCATCTTTAACGCCATGCCGAAGCGCTCGCGCTGGATCGTCTATGGCCGGCTCGACGCGGAGCCGACGGTCATCCGCGAGCCGGGCCAGCTGATCTTCCAGCACAAGCATATCGAAGGCTTCTGGCTCGCTGAATGGATGCGCGAGCACCGCGACCGGATGGGTCCGGCGGTCATGGAGGCGCAGAAGCGCTTTTCCGACGGCCGCTGGTCGACGGATGTGACGGCGGTGGTGCCGCTGGAAGAGGCGATCGGCCGCGCGGCGGGGGAGCTCGCCAAACCGAACGGCAAGGTGTTCATCAAGCCGTAGGTTTTCCCTTCACCCCGTTCACGGGGAGAAGGTGCCCGAAGGGCGGATGAGGGGCGGCGCTGACGGCCGTGATTGGCCGTGCTGCTGGCGTTCGTCGTCATCGATACCAGGCGGCAATCTCGCAAGCTTGGTGCTGCCCCTCACCTGCCTGCCGGCATCCTCTCCCCGTATAGTGACGGGGAGAGGAGAGCTAGACCTACTCCGCCGGCTCGACGTTGGTGTAGGCGGCTTCCTCGAGCTCGCGCTTCAGCCGTGCTTCCTCGTGCGTCTTCGGCGTAACGAAACGGCCGAGCAGCAGATAGGCGACCGGGGTCAGGAACAGGGTCGAGACGGTGGCGAGGCCAAGCCCGCCGACGATCACCCAGCCGAGCGCAATGCGCGCCTCGGCGCCGGCGCCGACGGCCAGCACCAGCGGCACGCCGCCGAGCACGGTGCAGATCATCGTCATCATCACCGGGCGCAGGCGGATGATGGAGGCCTGCTCGATCGCCTCGCGCACCCCGAGCCCGCGGTCGCGCAGCTGGTTGGCGAACTCGACGATGAGGATGCCGTTCTTGGCCATGACGCCGACGAGCAGCACCAGGCCGATCTGGCTGTAGGCATTGAGGCTGGTCCCTGAGAGCAGGAGCGCGAAGATCGCGCATGCCAAACCCAATGGCACCGTCGCCATGATGATGATGGCGCTGACGAAGCTTTCGAACTGCGCGGCAAGCACCAGCAGGATGATGACCAGAGCGAAGCCGAAGATGGTGATCATGGCGCTGTTGGTCTCGCCCAGCGTCGCCGCCTCGGCGAGCGGCAGGATGCGGCTGCCCGGCGGCAAGAGCGGCGTGGCGATCTCCTCGGCGCGGCTCAGCGCGTCGCCGAGCGCGAAGTCGCCTGACAGGTTCGAGGTGATAGCGACCGACGGCTGCTGCTGCTCGCGCGTCAGCGACGGCGGCACGGCGCGTTCGGTCAGCGTGGCGATGGTCGACATCGGCAGGAAGCGACCGTCGCCGGTCTTCAGGAAGATGTTCTCGAGGTCGGTCGGGTCGTTGATCGGGTTGGTCGTCGACACCAGCTTCACGCCATAGCTGCGGTCGGCGATATAGACGTCGACGACGTCGTTGCCGTCGAGCATGGCCTGCAGCGTGTCGGCCAGCCCGGTGATGTCGATGCCGAGGTCGGAGGCGCGTTCGCGGTCGATGGCGACGGCAAGCTGGGGCTGGGTCGGGTCGACGGTGAGCCGTGGCGTCTGGAAGCGCTGATCCTTCTGCATCTCGGCAATGACCTTGCCGGCCGCCTCGCCGAGCGCCTTGCGGTCGTTGCCGACCAGCGCGAACTGCAGGCCGTTGCCGGCGCCGCGAATGCCAAGGCTGTTGGGCTGTACGGGGAAGACGCGCACGCTCGGCACCTGCCTCGTCAATCGGCTGATCTCGGCCACGATCTGCTGCTGGCTGCGCGCGCGCTCGCTCCACGGCGCCAGCGTCATCACCATGAAGCCTGAGTTGTAGGCGCCGTTCTGGCCGGCGTTTTCGAAGGTGCTGCGGATATCGCCGGAATCGCGTAGCGGCTGGATCAACCTCTCGATCTTCTGCATCTGCTCGGTCGTGTAGTCGAGGCTGACGCCTTGCGGCGCGCTGATGCGCAACAAGACGACGGCGCGGTCCTCGCTCGGCGTCAGCTCCTGGCGGATGGTGCCGAAAAGCGTGAAGGCGATGCCGGCAAAGAGCACGGCCACCAGCACCACCAGCCACGGCGCGTCGAGGCAGGCGTGCAGGCAGCGCCGGTAGGTCGCGTTCAGCGCGCCGCCGATGCGGGCGCCGACGCCCTTGCCGCCTTCATGGTGGAGCGAGGCGCTGGACAGCATGCGCGAGGCGAGCATCGGGCAAAGGGTGAGCGCGACCACGCAGGACAGAAGCACCGACATCGCCAGCACGAAGCCGAATTCGCGAAACAGGCCGCCGGTCTGGCCGGGCAGGAAGGAGATCGGCACGAAGACGGCGACCAGCGTCAGCGTGGTGGCGATGACGGCGAAGAACACTTCCTGCGCGCCGAGCACGGCGGCGGCGCGGGGCCCCATGCCTTCGTTGCGCCGGCGCACGATGTTTTCGAGCACGACGATGGCGTCGTCGACGACGAGGCCGGTCGCCAGCACCAGCGCCAGCAGCGTCAGGATGTTGACCGAGAAGCCGGCGAGATAGATCGCGGCGATGGTGCCGATCATGGCGACCGGCATCGACAGGCCGGGGATCAGCGTCGCGCGCCAGTCGAGCAGGAAGGCGTAGATGACGATCAGCACGATCGAGACCGAGAGCGCCAGCGCGATCTCGACCTCGTGCACGGCGCCGTTGACAAAGACCGCGTCGTCGCTGGTGACCTTGATCGACATGCCCTTGGGCAGGTTCTCCTGCAGCTTGGCGACCGCCGCCCTGACGCCGGTCGAGATGTCCAGCGTGTTCGATTCCGCCTGGCGGATGATGCCGAGGCCGATGCCGGTCTTGCCGTCCGAACGCAGCGCCGTCTGGCCGACGTCGGGGCCGAGCGTGACGGTGGCGACATCGCGGATGCGCGTCTTGCCGCCGACGGTGATGTTCTCGAACTCCTCCGGCGTCGTCACGTCCGCCGTCGTGCGCACGATCAGGTCCTGGTTGGTGGTGGTGATCGAGCCGGCCGGCGAATCGAAGGCGACCGAGGCAAGGGCCGTGCGGAGATCGGCGACGGTGAAGCCGTGGCTGGCGAGCTTGTTCTGGTCGACGTCGATGCGGAAGATCTTGTCGCGGTCACCGGAGACCTGGACGTCGGCGACGCCCGGGACGGCGGCGAGCTCGTCCTCGATCTGGTCCTGGACGATCACCGTCATGTCCTGCACCGACATGGTGTCGGAGGTGACCGCCAGTCGCATCACCGGCTCGGAATTGGCATCGGCCTTGACGATGCGCGGCGTGTCGGCCGTGTCCGGTATCTGGTTGGAGATGCGGCTGACGGCGTCGCGCACATCGGAGGCGGCGACGTCGAGATCGACACCGTCGTTGAACTCGATGGTGACGCGGCTGTTGCCGAAGGAGGAGGTCGACGAGATCGACTTGACGCCGGAGACGCGCGCGACCGCACCCTCGATCGTGTCGGTAAGCTCGCGATCGACGGTCTCGGCTGCCGCGCCCTCGAAGGTGGTGCTGACGGTGATGACGGGGCGGTCGACATCCGGCAGTTCGCGGATCTCGACGCCATAGAAGGCGGCAAGGCCGGCGACCGCGATCAGCGTGTTCAGCACCAGGGCCATGACCGGCCGGCGGATGAACAGCGCGGTGAAGCCGCTCTCGCTGGCGATGTTGGCGCCGCCGCTCATGGGTTGCCGGCTTCGGCGGCGCGCTGCTCCTCGCCGGCGATGCGGACCTCGCCGCCCTCGCTGACGCTCTGGGTGCCTTCGGTCACCACCATGTCGCCGCTGACGATCGGCGCGTCGATCAGCACTGTCTCGGTGTTGCGCTGGATGATGCGCACCGGAACGCGTTTGGCCTTGCCGTCGGCGACCGCCCAGACATAGGCGCCGTCGGACCCCCACAGGATGGCCAGCGGACTGACCGCCGGATAGGAGTCGCCCGGGAATTTCATGCTGATCTGGAACGACATGCCGGCGCGCAGCGAGTCCGCCGGGTTGGCGATCGTCGCCTTGACCAGCAGCGTGCGGCTGACCTCGTCGATATGGTTGTCGATTGCCGAGACCGTGCCGGTATAGACCTGGCTGGGGTTGGCGATCGGCGTCGCCGACAGTTGCGCGCCGACCTTGACGGCGGCGGCGAAGCGCTCGGGCACCAGGAAGTCGACCAGTATCGAGGAGCGGTCGTCGAGCGTGGCGATGGCCGACTGGCTGGTCACGTAATTGCCGGCGGAGATCGGCAGCATGCCGACCGTACCCGCTATGGGCGCCACGATCGAACGGCGCTGCAGGGCTAGCTCGGCGTCGCGCAACGACAGCTTGGCGTTGGCCAGCGCCACCTCGGCATCGGCGACGGCGACCGGCGTCGCGGCGTTCGAGGCCCGCAGCGACTTGACCCGGTCGAGCTTGTCCTGCGCGTCCTGCAGGCCGACCTTGGCGCGGTCCTCGGCAATCACCTCGGTGTCGGAATCGAGCGTGGCGATGACCTGGCCCTTGTCGACATGGGTTCCGGAGGCGACCAGGAATTGCACGAGACGTCCGGAACTGTAAGGGTTGACCGTCACCGAGGCGTTGGCTCGGCCGGTGCCGATCGCTTGCAGGCGGTCGTTGATGGTGGCGGTGCTCGCCGGCAGGGCGACGACATTGGCCGGTCGCCGGGTGCTGTCGCGACCGCTCGCCTGCCTTGCCGGGTCGACGGCGCCGGTCGTCTGCGCCGATGTCGCGGCATCGGCCCATTCGATGCCCCAGCGTGCCAGCACCTCATGCGCGCCGGGGAAAAAGCGTACCCAGGCGGCCGCGGCGGCCACCAGGATCACAAGCGCAAAAACGATCTGTTTCCAGGCGGCCATCGGCACTCCGGTCGGCAAAACGCCTACAGTTTCCCCAAGCAAAAAACGCAGCGACGCACCCCGGCAATGTGCGAAGCCACGCGATATCATGGCTTTATGGCAATTCTGCCGCTGCCGTGCACATTAAATCTGCGTAACGTTGGCCGGCCGCCGGACCAAAGGTTGCCTAGCGCAGCCCTTCCAGCTCACGGATGCGCTTGGCGCCGTCGGCCTCGAGCTGCCTCGTGACGGCGCCGATCAGCGTCTCGGCGACGACGAAGAGGGCGGCCGAGGAATCCCAGGCCGAGGGCACGGCGGTGCGCCCGGCGATGACATGGCGGGCGAAACGGGCGATCGGCGACAGCCACTGGTCGGTGAACAGCACGATCTGGACGCCGCGCTGATGCGCCGTCTCGGCAAAGCGCACCAGGCTGTCCTGGTAGCGCCTGATGTCGAAGATCACCAGCACGTCGCGCTTGCCCATGTCAATCAGCCGGTCGCGCCAGATGCTCTCCTGTCCGGCGAGGTGGTAGACGTCCGGCTGGACGATGGCGAGGTGGGCGGCCATGTAGCGCGCCAGCGGATCGGTGAAGCGGCCGCCGATCAGGAAGGTCTTGCCGCGCCGCTCGGCAAGTTTCGCGGCGATGTCGGCCAGTTGCTTGTCGGACAGGTGCCTGAAGGTCTCGCGCATGTTCTCGAGCGTCGCCTCGAGCATCGGCGACACCGCGCCGCCGCCGGGCGAGGCCGGGTTGAGCGTGCGCGATGCCGGCGACTGCAATTGCGCCGCCAGCTCGTCCTGAAGCGCCGACTGGAATTCCGGATAGTTCTGGAAGCCGAGACGGGCAACGAAACGCAGGATCGTCGGCGAGGACACGCCGGCGGCGGCCGAAAATTCGGCGACGGTCTTAAGCCCGATCAACGGATAGTTGGCGATCAGCGTCTGCGCCGCGCGCCGCTCGCCGGCCGGCATGGCGCCGATGCGGTCGGAAATCAGTTCGGCGATGCTGGAGATCATGGTTTTTCCCCCACCTATTGGCCCGGTCGACGCCGTTCCCCGAAATCGCGTTTGACAAAGCCGGACAAACTGTATGAAATCATCCGCAGGGACGCAATGAGACAAAATACGTAACATACGATACAGCGCTCCCGAGGGGACGACTGACTATGGAGACAGCACGGCCCGCCAGCCCTGCATCGCCTGAAACCGTAAGGGTGACCAACCCCGGCGGGGCGAGCCCATTTGTTCTGACTTGCGACCACGCCTCCAACTTCCTGCCGCCTGAATTCGGCACGCTCGGCCTGCCGACGGAGGACCTCTCCCGCCACATCGCCTGGGATCCCGGCGCACTGCCCGTCGCCCATCGCATGGCCGCCGCGCTCGATGCCACGCTGGTCGAAACCCGCATCTCGCGCCTCGTCATCGACTGCAACCGGCCGCTCGATGCGCCGGACCTCGTGCCTCCGGTCAGCGAGACCACGGTCATTCCCGGCAATGCCGGTCTGTCGGACAATCAGCGCGCCGCGCGTATCGATCTGTCGTGGCGGCCGTTCCATGACTCGATCGCAGGCATCATCGACGAGCGGCTGGCGCGCGGACAGGAAACGCGGCTGGTGTCGGTGCATTCCTTCACGCCGGTCTACAAGGGCAAGAGCCGGCCCTGGCACATCGGCATCATCCATGACGAGGACCGCCGGCTGGCAGCGCCCCTGATCGCAGCGCTCAAGCGGCTCGCCGGCGTCACTGTCGGCGTCAACGAACCCTATTCGCCGGCCGACCGCGTCTATTTCACGCTGGAACGCCATGCGCGCTCGCGCGGCCTTGCCTGCGCGATGATCGAAATCCGCAACGATGAAATCTCCGGCGAGGCCGGGCAGCGGAGATGGGCGGATCTGCTCACCGGCATTTTTTCTGATCTGGAGCCCGAGGAGGCCAGCGGCTCCCGACAACGCGCAGTGGGATAGTCAGTACAATCGGCCAGCTAAGAACTAAAGGGGACTTCAAATGGCAGCACCGGGTTATACCGAAGTTGATAAGGCGGAGGACGTAAAGCACCTCCACAGCATGGGCTACGCCCAGGAACTGGAGCGGCGCCTCAGCCGCTTTTCGAATTTCGCGGTTTCGTTCTCCATCATCTGCATCCTGTCCGGCGGCATCAATTCGCTGGCGCAGGCCACCTCCGGCGCCGGCGGCATCGGCATCGGCATCGGCTGGCTGGTCGGCTGCTTCGTCTCGCTGACCTTCGCGGTCGCCATGTCGCAGATCAGTTCGGCCTATCCGACGGCCGGCGGCCTCTATCACTGGGGTTCGATCCTCGGCAATCGCGGCACCGGCTGGGTGACGGCCTGGCTCAACCTGCTCGGCCTGATCACCGTGCTCGGCGCCATCAATGTCGGCACCTGGACCTTCTTCGTCGGCGCCTTCGGACCGGCGCTCGGCATCGAGGGCAATCTGACCAACCAGATGATCTTCCTGATCATCATCACCGGCGCCCAGGCGCTGATCAACCATCTCGGCATCAAGCTGACGGCGAAGCTCACCGACTTCTCGGGCTATCTCATCTTCTTAGGCTCGATCCTGATCGCGATCGTCTGCCTTGCCGCCGCCGAGACCTGGGATTTCAGCCGTCTCTTCACGTTCCACAACTACTCGGGCGAGGCCGGCGCCAATGTTTGGCCGTCGGTGTCGAATGCCTGGGTGTTCGCGCTCGGCCTGCTGCTGCCGATCTACACCATCACCGGCTACGACGCCTCGGCACACACCTCCGAGGAAACCATCAAGGCGGCCAGTTCCGTGCCGCGCGCCATGGTCATGTCGGTCATCTGGTCGGCCGTCTTCGGCTACCTGTTCCTGGCCGCCTTCATCCTGATGATCCCGAACATGGACGATGCCGCCAAGCAGGGCTGGAACGTGTTCTTCTGGGCCTTCGACCAGCGTGTCAGCCCCGGCATCAAGGAGTTCGTCTACCTCGTCGTGTTGGTTGCCCAGCTGCTGTGCGGCCTGGCGACGGTGACTTCGGCCTCGCGCATGATCTTCGCCTTCTCGCGTGACGGCGGCCTGCCGGGTTCGGCAGCGCTCGCCAAGGTCAGCCCGACCTATCGCACGCCGGTGGCGGCGATCTGGACGGCGTCGATCCTGTCGGTGCTGTTCGTCTGGGGTTCGACCCTGGTTTCGGTCGCCGGTACCTCGGCCTACACCATCGTGGTGTCCTGCACGGTCATCTTCCTGTTCCTGTCCTTCACCGTGCCGATCGTGCTCGGCATGCTGGCCTGGGGCACGCCGAAGTGGGACAAGATGGGCCCGTGGAACATGGGGCGTGCGATCTTCATGCTGTTCGGCGTCCTCTCCATTCTGTCGATGATCCTGATCTTCGTCATCGGCATCCAGCCGCCGAACGACTGGGCGCTCTACATCACCGTCGGCTTCTTCATCCTGACGGCGATCGTGTGGTTCGCGTTCGAACGCAACCGCTTCCAGGGCCCGCCGCTCGGCGACATCATCGCGGCGCGCCAGGCGGCGATCCAGGCGGCCGAACAGGCGGTCGGCGAAACCGGCCACTGACTTCCATAACCATGGCCATGGCCGGCCTCGCGCCGGCCATGGCTGCGTTTATCCCTCTCAACGACCAAGCGCTGGAGTGCCAAAAGAATGGCCGGAAATTTCTCGTTCGATCAGTTGAAGAAAGCGGTCTCCAATGGCGAGATCGACACGGTGTTGGCTTGCATCGTCGACATGCAGGGCCGGCTCGTCGGAAAGCGGTTCCTTGCCCAGTATTTCGTCGATTCCGCGCATGGCGAAACGCATGGCTGCAACTATCTGCTTGCCTGCGACATCGATATGGAGCCGGTGCCGGGCTACAAGGCGGCGAGCTGGTCGAAGGGTTATGGCGACTTCGTCATGAAGCCGGACCTTGCGACGCTGCGGCGGCTGCCGTGGCTCGAAAAGACGGCGCTTGTGATTTGCGACGTGCTCGACCACCACGACCATGAAGACCTCGCGCATTCGCCGCGCGCGATCCTGAAGAAGCAGGTCAAGCGCCTGAAGGATCGCGGCTATATCGGCTACTTCGCCTCCGAGCTCGAATTCTACCTCTTCAACGAGACCTACGATTCCGCCCGCAAGAAGCACTGGCACGGCCTCGACTCGGCCTCGCCCTACATCGGCGACTACCAGATCGGCATCACCACCAAGGAAGAAGGCGTCATGCGCCGGCTTCGCAACGAGATGGAAGCTGCCGGCATTCCGATCGAGAACTCCAAGGGCGAATGGGGCCCGGGCCAGGAAGAGATCAACGTGCGCTACGCCGAAGCGCTCGACATGGCCGACCGCCACGTCATCCTGAAGAACGGCGCCAAGGAGATCGCCGATTCCGAAGGCAAGTCGATCTCCTTCATGGCCAAGTACAATTACGGGCTCGCCGGCAACTCCAGCCACATCCACAATTCGCTGTGGAGCGCCGACGGCAAGACGCCGCTGTTCTTCGACAAAAACGCCGAATGGACGCTGTCGACGCTCGGCCAGCAATGGGCGGCCGGTCAGCTCAAATACGCCAAGGAATTCACCTGGTTCCTGGCGCCCTACATCAACTCCTACAAGCGCTTCCAGGCCGGCACCTTCGCGCCGACCAAGATCATGTGGAGCGAGGACAACCGCACCGCCGGTTTCCGCCTGTGCGGCGAGGGCACCAAGGGCATCCGCATGGAATGCCGGATCGGCGGCGCTGACTTGAACCCCTACCTCGCCTTCGCGGCGCTGATCGCGTCCGGCCTTGCCGGCATCGACGAGAAGCTGGAACTGCAGAAGCCGTTCGTCGGCGATGCCTACCAGGCCTCGCGCCTGCCCGAGATCCCGAAGACGCTGCGCGACGCCACCGAGACGCTGTCGAAGTCGAAGATGCTGAAGCAGGCCTTCGGCGAGGATGTTGTCGAGCATTATGTGCATACGGCCCGCTGGGAGCAGTTCGAATACGACCGCCGGATCACCGATTGGGAACTGCACAGGGGGTTCGAGCGGTACTAGGGTGCCGGGTTAGCGCCGGCGCTGCCCTCGCCCCTACGCTCTATCGGTGAAGAACGGGGAGGGGGCGTCAGCGCAGGAGTTTCGCCCTTCTCCCCGTATGGGGGAAGGTGGCGGCAGGCGGATGAGGGGCGGCGCCACGCCACATGATTTTCGATTGTTGTAAAACTGCGAGGAAGACATGACCGAGACGGTCAAACTCAAATCACCCATCGACGGCTCGATTTACGCCGAGCGGCCGGTCGCCACCGATCAGGCGATCAATGCCGCGGTCGAGCGCGCCAAGGCGGCGCAGGAGAAGTGGGCGGAGACGCCGGTCGTCGAGCGTGGCAAGTACATGCTGGCGATGCTCGAAGCGCTGGTCGCCATGACCGACGAGATCGTGCCGGAGATCGCCTGGCAGATGGGCCGCCCGGTGCGCTATGGCGGCGAGTTCGGCGGCGTCAAGGAACGCGTCAACTACATGGTCGAGATCGCCGAACAGGCGTTGAAGCCGGTCCTGGCCTCCAACCCGAAGGACGGCTTCCGCCGCTATGTGAAGAAGGTGCCGCTCGGCGTGGTCATGGTTATCGCGCCGTGGAACTACCCCTATCTCACCGCCGTCAACACCATCGTGCCGGCGCTGATGGCCGGCAGCGCGGTCATCCTCAAGCACGCGGCGCAGACGCTTCTGGTCGGCGAACGCTTCCAGCAGGCTTTCGACAAGGCCGGCCTGCCCAAGGGCCTGTTCCAGAACCTCGTCCTGAACCACGGCCAGACCGAGAGGCTGCTCGGCTCCGGCAAGATCGACCATGTCAACTTTACCGGCTCGGTCGCCGGCGGCCGCGCAATCGAGAAAGCCGCGGCCGGCACCTTCATGAGCCTCGGCCTCGAGCTCGGCGGCAAGGACCCGGCCTATGTGCTGCCCGACGCCAAGATGGACCATGCGGTCGCCAATCTGGTCGACGGCGCCTTCTTCAATTCCGGCCAGTGCTGCTGCGGTATCGAGCGCGTCTATGTTCACGAGAAGGTCTATGACGAGTTTGTCGAGGGCTTCATCGCCGAGACCAGGAACTATGTCGTCGGCAATCCGCTGGAGCAGGCGACGACGCTGGGGCCGATGGCGCAGGCACGCTTCGCCGACCTGATCCGCGAGCAGAAGGCCGAGGCGCTGCGCAAGGGTGCCACCGCGCATGTCAACATGAAGGTCGCCAGTGACAAGCCTGGCTCGCCCTATCTGGCGCCTGAAGTGCTCACCAATGTCGACCACCAGATGAGCGTCATGCGCGAGGAGAGTTTTGGTCCGATCGTCGGCATCATGAAGGTGCGCAACGACGAGGAGGCGATCGCTTTGATGAATGACAGTCCCTACGGGCTGACGGCATCTATCTGGACGCGCGACACCGAGCATGCGGCGGCGATCGGCGACCGCGTCGAGACCGGCACCGTGTTCATGAACCGTTGCGACTATCTCGATCCGGCGCTCGTGTGGACCGGCGTCAAGGACACCGGCAAGGGCGCAGCACTTTCGGCGATCGGCTACGACAATCTGACCCGGCCGAAATCATTCCACCTGCGTGAAGCGATCTGATTTTTTTCGAAAGACAAGCAATGTCCAAGCTCATCTCCAAATGGAACTACCCGACCACCGTCCGCTTCGGCGCCGGCCGCATCAAGGAACTGCCAGACGTGCTGGCAGCCACAGGCATCAAGCGGCCGCTCTTCGTCACCGATCCTGGGCTGGCGAAACTGCCGGTCGTCGCCTCGACGCTGAAGATCCTCGACGACGCCAAAGTTCCGTATGGCGTGTTTTCCGAGGTCAAGCCGAACCCGGTCGATTCCAACCTGACCGCCGGCATCGCGGTGTTCAAGAAGGGCAAGCATGACGGCGTTATCGCCTTCGGCGGCGGCTCGGCGCTCGACCTCGGTAAGCTGATCGCCTTCCAGGCCGGGCAGACGCGGCCGGTGTGGGACTTCGAGGATGTCGGCGACTGGTGGACGAGAGCCGATTCCGACGCGATTGCGCCGATCATCGCGGTGCCGACCACCGCCGGCACCGGTTCGGAAGTCGGCCGCGCCGGCGTCATCACCAATGAGGCGACGCACACCAAGAAGGTCATCTTCCATCCGAAGCTCCTGCCGGCGATCGTGATCGCCGATCCGGAGCTGTCGGTCGGCATGCCGGGCTTCATCACCGCCGGCACCGGCATGGACGCGCTGGCGCACTGCCTCGAAGCCTATTGCGCGCCGGGCTATCATCCGATGGCTGACGGCATCGCGGTGGAAGGCATTCGGCTGGTGTTCGAGAACCTGCCCAGGGCCTTCGCCAACGGCAAGGACCTGGTCGCCCGCGCCCATATGATGAGCGCCGCGGCGATGGGCGCGGCGGCCTTCCAGAAGGGGCTGGGCGCCATCCACTCGCTGTCGCATCCGATCGGCGCGCTCTACGACACCCATCACGGCATGACCAACGCCGTGTTCATGCCCTATGTGCTGGCCTTCAACCGCGACGCCATCGACGAGCGCATCGCCCGGCTCGCCGCCTATTGCGGCATCAAGGGCGGCTTCGACGGTTTCGCCAAGGCGATCATCAAGCTGCGCAAGGAGCTCAAGGTGCCGCATGCGCTGCCTGGCCTGATCAAAGGTCTCGACATGGACAAGAAGCGCAAGGGGCTGATCGCCGACATGGCGGTGGTCGATCCGACCGCCGGCGGCAACCCGGTCAAGCTGACCAAGAAGGCGGCACTCACGCTGCTGGAAAACGCCATCGCCGGCGCCGTCTGAGATCGATTTCAGGCGTCGGAATTGATCCGGAAAACGAGGGGAAAGGAAAGGGGAGAGGGCGAAAGACAAGGCGGGAAATAATTAGCCGGAAAAATAATCGCGAGGCGATTGCTACACCCGGTTAAAAAGAGTTTACTTTTTCGTACTGCGGGGTGCCGGTTTCACAAAGCTTTCATCTGGCTGTCACACGAAAACGATACCGCATCGCAGGCGTCCAACGGCGTCAGTTCAACGGAGAGAACACATGTTCAAATTCACGGGGAAAGTGCTTTCCCTTTCGGCCGCGACCCTGATGGTGTCGTCGGTGATTTCGTCCGCGGCTTCGCTGGATGAACTCGTCAAGGCGGCCAAGGCGGAGGGCGAGCTCACCACGATCGCGCTGCCGCATGACTGGTGCGGTTACGGCGCCGTCATCGATGGCTTCAAGGCGAAGTATCCGGAGATCAAGATCAACGAACTCAACCCGGATGCCGGCTCGGGCGACGAGATCGAGGCGATCAAGGCCAACAAGGACAACAAGGGCCCGCAGGCGCCTGACGTCATCGACGTCGGCCTGTCCTTCGGCCCGTCGGCAAAGGCCGACGGCCTGATCCAACCCTACAAGGTGTCGACCTGGGACTCGATCCCGGACAGCGCCAAGGATGCGGATGGCTTCTGGACCGGCGACTATTACGGCGTGCTGTCCTTCCTGGTGAACAAGGATCTGGTCAAGGAAGCGCCGGCTGACTGGGCCGACCTCTTGAAGGCAGACTATGCCAACACGGTTGCGCTCGCCGGTGACCCGCGCGCCTCGAACCAGGCCATCCAGGCCGTCTACGCCGCCGGCCTTTCCGGTGGCGCGGCCGCTGGCGAAGCCGCCGGCACCGCCGGTCTCGACTTCTTCAAGAAGCTCAACGCCGCCGGCAATTTCGTGCCGGTCATCGGCAAGCCGGCGACGCTCGCCCAGGGCCAGACGCCGATCCTGGTCACCTGGGATTACAACGCGCTTGCCGGCCGCGACACGCTGAAGGGCAACCCGCCCGTCGATGTCGTCGTGCCGAAGACCGGCGTCGTCGCCGGCGTCTACGTGCAGGCGATCAGCGCCTACGCGCCGCACCCGAATGCTGCCAAGCTGTGGCTCGAGTATCTCTACTCCGACGAAGGCCAGATCGGCTGGCTGAAGGGCTATTGCCACCCGATCCGCTTCAACGACCTCGCCAAGAACGGCAAGCTCCCGGCCGACGTGATGGCCAAGCTGCCGCCGGCCGAGGCCTATGCATCAGCTGTCTTCCCGACCCTCGATGAACAGGGCAAGGCCAAGGAAGCCATCACCAAGAACTGGGATGCCGTTGTCGGCGCCAACGTGAAGTAACACAATGTAAGGGCCGGGCGGCTTTGGCCGCCCGGCTCCTCTCCAAGACGGTAGCCGGCGCATGACCGATCTCTCCCTCTCCAATCAAGCCATTGCGGGGAAGACCGCGCCGCCCGCCGAGGCGCGAAGGCTGCGGCTGCCGACGCAGTGGCTCGGCGTCACGCCGTTCTTCGTCTTCGCGATCATGTTCCTGATCCTGCCCACGCTCTACCTGATGCTGGGCGCCTTCCAGAACGACGCAGGCGAGTTCACGTTCGAAAACATCGCGGCCCTGGCGCAGCCGTCGATCGTTGCCGCCTACTGGATTTCCATCAAGGTCAGCCTTGCCTCGGCTCTGATCGGCGCCTTCGCCGGGCTCGCCATCGCCATTGCCATCGTGCGTGGCGGCCTGCCGGACTGGATACGCTCGGCGACGCTGACATTTTCCGGTGTCGCTTCCAATTTCGCCGGCGTGCCGCTGGCCTTCGCCTTCCTTGCCACGCTGGGCCGGCTCGGGCTCGCCACCGTCATCCTGAACACCGTGTTTGGGCTGAACATTTACGCGCACGGCTTCAACATCCTGTCCTTCTGGGGCCTGACGCTGACTTATGTCTACTTCCAGATCCCGCTGATGGTGGTCATCATCACGCCGGCTATCGACGGGCTGAAGAAGGAATGGGGTGAAGCCGCCGCGACGCTCGGCGCGACCACGGCGCAGTATTGGCGCATGGTGGTCATTCCGGTGATCTGGCCGAGCTTCCTCGGCACCGTGATCCTGCTCTTCGCCAACGCCTTCGGGGCGATCGCCACCGCCTATGCGCTGACTGGTTCCTCGCTCAACATCGTGCCGATCCTGCTCTACGCGCAGATCCGTGGCGACGTATTGCACAACGCGCATCTCGGCTATGCGATCGCCTTCGGCATGATCGTCATCACCGGTCTCGCCAATGTCTTCTACATCTGGTTCCGGACCCGCTCGGAGAGGTGGCTCAAATGAAGTCCGGTAGATTCTGGGCCTGGGTCGTCTTCGCGCTGGGCGCGGCCTATTTCTTCATTCCGCTGATCGCGACCGTCGAATTCTCGATGCGCATGCGGCGCGGCGCCTATTCGTTCGACGCCTATCAGATCGTGCTGGGGGACGAGCGCTTCCAGGCCACATTCATGTATTCGGTAGTCGCGGCGATCTTCACCATCATCCTCGGCGTGCTGATCGTGGTGCCCGCGGCCTACTGGATCCGGCTGCGTCTGCCGCAGATCAGGCCGGTGGTCGAGTTCATCACGCTGTTGCCACTGGTCATTCCGGCCATCGTCATCGTCTTCGGCTACATCCGGATGTACGGCTCCAACTCGCCGCTGCCGTTCCTCGCCAGCGACACGGGCACCAACGCCCTGCTGGTCATCGGCTATGCGACGCTGGCGCTGCCCTACATGTACCGGGCGGTCGATACCGGGCTGCGCACCATCGATGTCAGGACGCTGACGGAAGCGGCGCAGATCCTCGGCGCCGGCTGGGGGACGATCATCACCCGTGTCATCCTGCCCAATGTGCTGATCGCGGTGTTGTCGGGCGCCTTCCTGACCTTCGCCATCGTCATCGGCGAATTCACCATGGCGAGCCTGCTCAATCGGCCGGCCTTCGGACCGTATCTGCAGAATATCGGCGCCAACCGCGCCTATGAGCCGGCGGCGCTTGCCATCATCGCCTTCGCCATCACCTGGGGCTGCATGTCGCTGATCCAGATCCTTTCCCGCTTCGCGCCGAAATCGGCGAACCGCCCGAACTGAAAGTCAAAGCCATGGCCGAGCCGTTCCTCTCCATCCAGCATGTGCGAAAGTCCTTCGGTGCCACGACTGTGGTCGAGGATTTCAACCTCGACGTTGCGCCGGGCGAGTTCGTGTCCTTCCTTGGCCCATCGGGCTGCGGCAAGACGACGGTGCTGCGCATGGTCGCCGGTTTCGAGGAGCCGAGCGCCGGCAAGATCGTGGTGGCTGGCAAGGACATCACGCGGCTGAAGCCCAACCAGCGCAATGTCGGCATGGTGTTCCAGGCCTACGCGCTGTTTCCCAATCTGACGGTGGCGCAGAACATCGGCTTCGGGCTGAAGGTGGCGGGCATGGCCAAGGCCGCCATCGATTCGCGCGTCGCCGAGATGCTCGACATCATCAAGCTGCCGCAGATGGCCGACCGCTATCCCTACCAGCTTTCCGGCGGCCAGCAGCAGCGCATCGCGCTGGCGCGCGCGATCGCGCCGAAGCCGAAGCTCTTGCTGCTCGACGAGCCGCTGTCGGCGCTCGACGCCAAGGTGCGCGTGTCGCTGCGCGAGGAGATCCGTTCGATCCAGAAGAAGCTCGGCATAACCACCATTTTCGTCACCCACGACCAGGAAGAAGCGCTGTCGATCTCCGACCGCATCGCCGTCATGTATGGCGGCAAGGCCGAGCAGGTCGGCACGCCGTTCGAGATCTACAACCGGCCGGCGACGAAGTTCGTCGCCAATTTCGTCGGCACACTCAACGTGCTGGAAGGCACGGTCACCGACGCCGCCGCCGGCAAGGTGCGTGTCAATGCGCAGGAGGTCGCGCTCCAGGGCAAGCTCAATGGCTCGAAGTCCGGCGACACGCTGTCGCTGGCGCTCAGGCCCGAGGCGATTTCGCTGGGGTGGCAACCCGGCCATGACACCAGCCTTTCCGGCGAGATCGCCGAAGTGCACTTCCTCGGCTCGGTCATCCGGGTGCGCGTCGGCATTGGCGGCAACACGGTGTCGCTCGACACGTTCAACAACTCGACGGCGCCACCGCCCGTGGTCGGCGAGAAGGCGGACATCTCGTTCTCGTCCGGCGACATGCTGGTTTTGCATTAGGAACAACGTCGTGGTTTCGCACGTCGTCGACCGTTGCAAACCATCAGGAGCCGATGTGTCCGCAATGACCAACCGTCGGCGCCGCCCCTCATCCGCCTGCCGGCACCTTCTCCCCGTATAGTGACGGGGAGAAGGGGCTGGCCGCGACGCCGGCGCCTCATTCCTCAACGGCGATAGTTAGCGAAATCATCGGTGCCGGCGTCTTTCTCCCCGTCACCATACGGGGAGAAATGCCCGGCAGGGCAATGAGGGGCAGCGCCGACCTGAGCGGCTAGCGTTGAAAATCCCGTCGAAGCCTTGGCCTGCCTCTTTCCAGGCAGGCCAAGGCTCCGACAATCAACAGCATCTTGCCGCTTTGCCACTGCCAAGCTCCTTGCTTCGTCGCTACGATAAGACATGGCCCTGTTCGAACTGACCCTTGTCCTGCTTTTGATCGCCGTCGCGCTGGCGGCGCTGTCGCGGCGGCTGGAGGTACCTTATCCTTCGCTGCTAGCCTTGGCCGGGGTGGGGATCGCCTTCGTGCCCGGCGCACCGACCATCGAGATCGATCCGGAACTGGCGCTTGCGCTGTTCATCGCGCCGGTGCTCCTCGACGCTGCCTATGACACCTCGCTGCGCGACCTGAAGCGCTACCGGCTGTCGCTGGCGCTGCTGGCGCTTGGCGCCGTCGTCTTCACCACCGTGGTCGTTGCCTTCGTCGGCTGGAAGATGGCCGGCCTGCCGATCGCGGCGGCGATCGCGCTCGGCGCCATCGTCGCGCCGCCGGATGCGGTGGCGGCGAGCGCTGTGCTCGGTCAGTTCAAGGTGCCGCACCGCATCACCGCCATCCTGCAGGGCGAGAGCCTGCTCAACGATGCGACCGCGCTGCTGATCTACAGGATCGCGGTTTCGGCCGCCATCGGCTCGGTCATGCTGAAGGACGCGGTGCCGGTGATCCTATTGTCGACGGTTGGCAGCGTCGTCGCCGGCTATCTGTTCGGCCGCTTCTCGCTGCTGACACTGACGCGCATCGAGGATGCGGCAAGCAGCACCGTAGTGCAGTTCGCCGGTACATTCGGTGTCTGGATAGTTGCCGACAGGCTCGGGCTGTCGGCTATCATCACCATCGTCGTCTATGCCATGACGATTGCGCGCACCGCGCCGCGCCTGATGTCGGCGCGCAGGCGCGTCAGCACCTATTCGGTCTGGGAATCGGCGGTGTTCGTGCTGAACGTGCTGGCTTTCGTGCTGATGGGCCTGCAGGCACGGTCGATCGTCGGCCGGCTCTCCGGCGACGGGCAAGGCGATGCCTTTCTCTTCGCCGCGACGGTGCTGGCCGTCGTCATCGCGGCGCGCCTCGTCTGGGTCGCGAGCTACGTTGCGGTCATGCGATGGGTTGCCCGCGTCGACGGTGAAGACAAAAAGCGCGATGCGCCGACATTTCGCGGCGCCGTGCTCGTCGGTTGGTGCGGCATGCGGGGACTGGTGACGCTGGTGGTGGCGATTGCGCTGCCGGCTGGCTTCCCGGGGCGTGACCCGATCGTGCTTGCCGCCTTCGCGGTCGTTCTCGGCACGCTGGTGCTGCAAGGCATGAGCCTGAAGCCTCTGCTCAGGATACTCGACTTCGAACCGGATACGACGATAGACCGCGAGGTGGCCGAGGCGCGCGTCGCCGTCATGCAGGCCGCGCTCGACGTCCTGAACCACAAGACTTCGGCCGCGGCGGCAGTGGTGCGCGAGCAGTATGAGGCGCAGCGCCGGGTCGCCGAGAACCCCGAGGACGCCCAGGCGGCGACCGAATACGACCGGCTGCGCCTCTATGCCATCAAGCGCCAGCGCGACGCGCTGGAGGAATTGCGCCGCAGCGGCACGATCGGCGACGAGGCCTATCACCGGCTGGAGGAGGAAATCGACTGGTCGGAACTGGCGGCGTCGCCGGCGGGGCGGTTCCAGCCGCTGACGACCTAGGCGGTTTACTCCTCCTGGCCTAGCCCCGTCGCCATTGCGGTCCATTGCAACACCATCACGGAACCGCTAGTGCCATCGCCGAAAGTTGAGCCGGGTAATCAATGAAGCTCGTCAGCTACAACATCCAGTACGGGTTCGGCAGCGACGGCCGCTACGATCTGGCGCGCGCCGCGCGCGTCGTCGACGGCGCCGACATCATCGCCTTGCAGGAGGTCGAGCGGCACTGGCAGCGAACCAACGAGGACGACCAGCCGGAAATTCTGTCGCGACTGCTGCCCGATTACCACTGGGTCTACGGCCCAGCTTTCGACATGGATGCCAGCGAGCGGCGCGACGGCCGCTTCGTCAACCGCCGCCGGCAGTTCGGGACCATGGTGCTGTCGAAGCTGCCGATCGTCTGGTCCAGGTTGCATACGCTGCCGCTGCGCCGCACCGTGCGCCCGCTCAACACGCGCAACGCCGCGCTCGAATGCATGATCCGCGCGCCGGCTGGTTCGCTCAGGGTGCTGTCGTTGCATCTCGCGCACATCGCCGCCGAGGAGCGGCTGGAGCAGATCGATTATCTGCTGGCCGAGCATCGCCGGGCGCCGTCGGACGGCGGCCCGTGGAGCGGCGCCGACGACGAACCGCAGCGCAACTGGAGCAATGGCGGGCCGGAGCCGGAGAACCCGCTGGCGGCAATCTGGCTGGGCGACTTCAACATGGAGCCTGATAGCGCCGAGTACCGGCGCATCGTCGGCGGCACACCGTACCACCGGGGGGCGGCCTATCGCGACGGTTTCGTCGATGCCGCCGCCGTCGCCAGCGAGCCGGTGGCCGATTTCCACACCCATGAAAAGATCATCGACGGCAGGCTGGCAAAGCGCCGGCTCGACCATTGCTTCGTCGGCGGCATGCTTGCCACGCGCGTGCGCTCGGTCGGCGCCGACATCGGCGAGATCGCGTCCGACCATTTTCCGCTGAGGATCGATATCGACCTCGAGACGCCAGGCCTCGCCACGACTTCCGGAGGCGGATGACCAAGGCATGACGCTTTTCGTCTTCTTCGCGGTGCTTGCCGCCGCCGCCATGCACGCGATCTGGAACGCGCTGGTCAAGGTGCATCTCGACCGCTTCCTGTCGATCACGCTGATGACGCTCGGCATGGGTTTCGCCGCGCTGCTCGTGCTGCCCTTCGTCAAGGTGCCGAAAGCCGAGGTATGGCCATTCATCCTCGCCTCGGTCTTCTTCCACATGGGCTACCGGACCTTCCTGATAGGCGCCTACAAGGCCGGCGATTTCGCCCAGACCTATCCGCTGGCGCGCGGCACGGCGCCGCTGCTCGCGGCACTCGGCGGCATGGTGGTCGTGCGGGAGGTCCCCGCGCCGCTGGCCATTCTCGGTATCCTGCTGTTGTCGGCCGGCACGCTGGTGATGTCGTTTCGCGGCGGCGTGCATCTGGAGCGCTTCAACCTGCGCGCTGTCTGCTTCGCGCTGGGCACCTCGATCTTCATCGCCAGCTACACGCTGTCCGACGGCAGCGGCGCGCGGCTGGCGGCGACCGCGACAAGCTATGCCGCCTGGCTGTTCGTCTGCGATGCTCTCTGGGCGTTGGTGCTGTGTCTCATCTTCCGGGGACCACAATCGCTGCCAGTGTTGGCGCGCGACTGGAAGGCGGGGCTGTTCACCGGTGTGCTCAGCGGCGCCGCCTACTGGATCGTCATGTGGGCGATGACCAAGGCGCCGATCGCCTCGGTGGCATCGCTGCGCGAGACCTCGATCCTGTTCGCCATGATGATCTCGGTCTTCGCACTGGGCGAGAAGATGACGCGCTGGCGCGGCGCCGCCGCGCTCAGCATCGTCGCCGGCGTCGTCGCATTGCGTCTGGGGTAATTTCTCGGCCGGTCAGTCGAGAATCTCCAGATCGACAACCATCAGCCCGTCGGTGCCGCCTTCGAGGGCGGCGACCAGCCTGGCGCCGGCACGCTGATGCGCCTCGTGCACCAGATAGGCGTCGCGGGCGGCGGCATCGCGGAAGTCGATGGTGAAGCCGTGGCTGAAGCCGCGCGCAAAGGGTTCCGGACTGACATTGGCGCTGAAATGGACCTTGTCCATGCCTTCGATCGCCCAGCGCAAAGCTTCCAGATCGGCGTGGATCGCCGCGCGTTCAGCCGGGCTGACGTCGCTGCGGAATTTGACGAAGACGCAGTGCCTGATCATGGCTCTCTCCTCAAGCGGCGCGGTTGCCGGAGAAAACGGCCGGCGGCAAAGGCTCGCGGCCGAGGATCAGGTCGGCGCCCTTTTCGCCGACCATGATGGTCGGCGCGTTGGTGTTGGAGGAGGGGACGCGCGGCATCACCGATGCATCGCAGACCCGCAGTCCCTCGATGCCGCGCAGCTTGAGTTCAGGCGTCACCACGGCCATGTCGTCATGGCCCATGCGGCAGGTGCCGACCGGATGATGGTCGGTCTTGGAACTGCGGCAGGCATAGTCGAACAGTTCGTCATCGCTCTGCAGGGCAGGGCCCGGCAGGACCTCGCGCAGCACGTAAGGGGCAAGCGCCTTCTGCCGCATGATGTCGCGCGCCAGTCTGAGGCCCTTGATCGACATGTCGCGGTCATAGGGATCGGACCAGTAGTTCGGGTCGATCAGCGGATGGTCGGCCGGGTCGGCGCTCTTCAGCCGCACCGTGCCGCGCGAGCGTGGGCGCAGGAAGGCGGAGTTCAGGGTGACGCCGGGGTTCTTAAGCTTCTCGACGCCGGCTTCGATGCCGGAGCCGAGGCCGAGGTGGAATTGGATGTCGGGCGAAGCGGCGGTCGGGTCGGCGTACCAGAAGCCGCCGGTCTCGAACAGGCTGGAGGCCACCGGCCCTTTCTTCAAAAGCAGATACTGCAGGCCGGCCCACATCGTGCGGTGCAGCTTGGCGTAGTTGTCGTAGGTGTGATCGCCGGTGCATTCGGCGATGACGAACAGGTCGAGATGGTCCTGCATGTTGGAGCCGACGCCCGGCAGGTCGTGGACTGGCGTCACGCCGACCGATCTCAGATGGTCGGCCGGGCCGATGCCGGACTGCATCAAAAGCTTGGGCGAACCGATGGCGCCAGAGGAGACGATCACCTCGCGCCCGGCGCGCAGGATCGTCTTTTCGCCGCCCGGCCTGTCGACGACCTCGACACCAACGGCGCGGCCCTTCTCGACGACGATGCGGGTGACCAGCACGTCTGTCCTGACGCTCAGGTTCCTGCGGGCGCGGATCGGCTTCAGATAGGCGACCGATGCGGACGAGCGCCGCGCGTCCTTCTGGGTCAGCTGGTAGTAGCCGACGCCCTCCTGGCTGGCGCCGTTGAAGTCCGGGTTGAAGGGGATGCCCATCTCCTGGCCGGCGCGGAAATAGGCTTCGCAGATCGGCAGCGGCGAGATCGGGTTGGAGACGCCGAGCGGCCCCTGGTCGCCATGGAAGTCGTTGGCGTAGCGCTGGTTGTTCTCGGCGCGCTTGAAATAGGGCAGCACGTCGCGATAGGCCCATCCGGCGAGGCCCTCTTCCTTCTCCCACGCGTCGTAGTCGCGGGCATTGCCGCGCGTGTAAATCTGGGCGTTGATCGACGAGCCGCCGCCGACCACCTTGGCCTGCGTGTACCAGAAGACGCGGTCCTTCATGTGCTTCTGCGGCACAGTCGACCAGCCCCAGGAGGCGATGCCCTTGGTCATCTTGGCGAAGCCCGCCGGCATGTGGATCAGCGGATGCCAGTCCTTGCCGCCGGCTTCCAGCAGCAGCACCGAATTCGAAGGATCCTCGCTCAGCCGGTTGGCCAGAACGCAGCCGGCGGGACCGGCGCCAACGATGATGTAATCGGTCATTGTCTCATCCGTTCAGAGCCGCGGTATGGAGAGCGCACCGTCGACATTGATGATCGAGCCGGTCGAAAAGCCGAACTTGCCGCTGGCAAGCGCGGCCACCACGGCGCCGATATCCGATGCCTCGCCCCAGCGTTTGGCTGGCACCAGACCGCCGTCGATCAGCGCGTCATATTTGGCGGCAACGCCTGATGTCATGTCGGTGCGGATGATGCCAGGCCGCACCTCGAACACGCCGATCCCTTCGGCAGCGAGTCGCAGCGCCAGGGTTTTCACCCACATCGACAGGCCGGCTTTCGAGACGCAGTAGTCGGCGCGTTCCGGCGAGGCCGCTTCGGCGCTGATCGAGGTGATGGTGATAATCGATTTCGCCTGATCGCTTGGTTTCGCCAGCATGGCCTTGGCGACGGCCTGGCTGAGGAACACGGTGCCGCGCAGATTGATGCCGAGGGCGCGGTCGAAATTCTCCGGCTTCAGCTCCAGCAGATCGCCGCGCACGACAGCGCCGACGCCGGCATTGTTGACCAGGCAATCGATGCGGCTGAAGGCGCCCATCGCAGTATCAACCAGCGCCGCGTGGGCGACGAGATCGGCGATGTCGCAGCTTGCATAGGCGAACTTCGCGCCGCGCGCGGTGATATTCCTGGCAAGTCCGTCCGCAGGCTTGTCGGCCAAGTCGGCGACCAGGATGTCGAAGCCGGCATCGGCCAATGCCTCGGCGCAGGCCAGTCCGATGCCCCGCGCGCCGCCCGTGATGATGGCCGCCGGGCGGGTCATGCGGCATGCTCCGTCTTGCGGATGTGCTCGGCCACGCGCAGCGCCTGCGCCGCGATCGACAGCGCCGGGTTGACCGCGGCCGAGGTCGGCAGGAAGCCGCCGTCGACGACAAACAGGTTCTGGTGGTCGTAGGCGCGGCAGAACGGGTCGAGCGGCGAGCTGCCCGGATCGTCGCCCATCCTCACCGTGCCGCACTGGTGCGAGGGCGTGCGCTTGTCGAAGGGACGCGACAGCACGATCGGATAGCCGCAGGCGCGGAAATTCTCGCGCATCACCTTGGTCAGGCCTTCCAGCGATTGCATGTTGGAGCGCCGCCACTGCATGACGATGTCCTTGCCGTCGACCATGATGCGGCTCTCCGGATCGGGCAGGTCCTCGCACATCAGGTACCAGTCGACGGCGTGGCCGGCCATGAAGTCGAGCGCGAATTTTGGGACCGTCTTCACATTGGCCCTCAGCATGTTGCCGTCGATCTTGCCGAGCAGCTGCACATTGCCGAGCGGCTTGCCGCCGTTGCCGTCCGACAGATAGTAATCGTTGAGCATCAAGGTCTTCTGGTAGACGGCGTCGTTGCGGCGGCGCGGGTCGATCGCCAGCATGGCGCTCGAATTGTGGTTCATGAAGTTGCGGCCGACCTGGTCTGAGCTGTTGGCGAGACCCTTTCCATCGGAGGAAGGCGAGCGCAGCAGGATCACGGCGGAGTTGACGGCGCCGGCCGAGAGGATGACCAGCTTCGGCGAGAGCGTTTTTTGCGCGCCCTTCTGCGTGTAGTGGATGGCGGCAATCGACCTGCCATCCGGCGATGCCTCCAGATAGTCGACATGGGCACCGGTCTCGAGCCGGATGTTCGGGTCGGCAAGGGCCGCCGCCAGCGGTCCGGTCTGCGCATCGACTTTGCCCTGGCCGGTGTTGGGAAAGGCATCCCAGCCTGTGCTGCCGTCCTTCAGCCAGGCGTCGATGTCGACGCCGAGCGGCAGCGATGCAGGATGCAGGCCGAGCCCCTTCAATTCGGCACGGGCGCGCGCGATCGGCGCCTCGTCGGGCACGGGTTTGAAAGCGTAAGGAATCGAATGGAAGGGCTCGGTCGGGTCTTCGCCCAGTGTGCCGCGCACGCGAAAAAGCTGTTCGGCCTTCGAATACCACGGCTCGAACTCCTCATAGGAGAACGGCCAGGCCGGCGAGACGCCGCCGAAATGCTCCATGGCGGAAAAGTCTTCCTTGCGGTAGCGGATCAGCACCGCGCCATAGAATTTCGAATTGCCGCCGACATAGTAGTAGTTGCCGGGATTGAAGGCTGCGCCGCCGGCCTCGCGCCACATCTCCTTCGGCCGGTAGTGGCCGTTGACGAAGATGGCGCGGGTGTCACGCGTCTCCGGCGTCGCCGGCAGCGGCTCGCCGCGTTCCAGGATCAGGATCGAGGCGCCACTGCCGGCTAAGCCGGAGGCGATCGTGGCGCCGCCGATGCCGGAGCCGATGATGACGATATCGGGGCTTGCCATGGCGGTCAGAGAATGCGCTTCTCGGTCGCCGGATCGAAGAACACAGCCTTGGTCAGGTTGAAGGCGAGCGGCGTCACCGTACCTGGCTGGATCTTGGCATCGGCGCGCAGCCGCGCCACCACCGCCTTGCCGCCAAGATTGGTGACGGCGAAGGTGTCGGAACCGGCCGGCTCGATCACCTCGATGTGGCAGTCGGCAGTGGCGATGCTGGAGGCGTTGCGTTCGGCGCCTTCCGGATCCGTCAGCGCCTCCGGACGGACGCCGAAGATGACCGGCTTGCCCTGGAAGGCCGACAAGCCGGGCGTAGCCCCGGCGAGCGGCAGCGAGATCGGCTCGCGCCCGTCGCGCTGCAGCACCACAGACAGCCCACTGCCATTGCCGCCGATCGTCGCCGGCACCAGGTTCATGGCCGGCGAGCCCATGAAATCGGCGACGAAGATGTTGGTCGGGTTGTTGTAGATCTCGGCCGGCGTGCCGAACTGCTGCACCTCGCCATCGCGCATCACGGCGATTTTGGTGGCCAGCGTCATCGCCTCGATCTGGTCATGGGTGACGTAGACGATCGTCGTGCCGGTGTTGGCGTGCAGGCGCTTGATCTCGATGCGCATGTCGACGCGCAGCTTGGCGTCGAGGTTGGAGAGCGGCTCGTCGAACAAGAACAGTTTCGGGTCGCGCACCAGCGCCCGGCCCATGGCGACACGCTGGCGCTGGCCGCCGGAAAGCTGGCTCGGCTTGCGCTGCAGCAGGTGGCCGATCTGCAGCACCTTGGCCACCTTGTCGATCGCCTTCTGGCGCTCTTCGGCCGGCACGCCGCGCATCTCCATGCCGAATGAGATGTTCCCGGCGACCGTCATGTTCGGATAGAGCGCGTAGCTCTGGAACACCATGGCGATGTCGCGCTTGGACGGGTGGAGATCGTTGATCGCGCGCCCATCGACGCGGATCTCGCCCTCGGTGATGTTTTCCAGCCCGGCGATGGTGTTGAGCAGCGTGGACTTGCCGCAGCCGGACGGACCGACCAGCACAAGGAAGCCGCCCTTCTCCAGCTCGACATTGATGCCCTTCAGGATCTCGACATTCCCGAAGCGCTTCTTCAGCCCATCAATTTCCAGAAAAGCCATGGTCGTTCCTTAAGCAAAAAGAGGGTCAGCCCTTGACCGCGCCCGCCATCAGCCCGCGCACGAAATAGCGGCCGGCGACGACGTAGACGAGAAGGGTGGGGAGGGCGGCGATCATCGCCGCCGCCATGTTGACGTTGTATTCGACGACGCCGGTCGAGGTGTTGACGACGTTGTTCAGCGCCACCGTCATCGGCATCACGTCGCCGGTGCCGGCATAGGCGGAAGCGAACAGGAAGTCGTTCCAGATGTTGGTGAACTGGTAGATCACGGTGACGACGAAGATCGGCATCGAATTCGGCAGCATGATGCGGCGGAAGATCTGGAAGAAGGACGCGCCGTCGACCTGCGCCGCCTTGATCAGTTCGGTCGGGAAGGCCTCGTAGTAATTGCGGAAGAACAGCGTGGTGAAGCCGAGACCGTAGACGACATGGACGAAGACGAGGTTGACCGTCGAATTGCCGAGGCCGAAATTGAACCCGGTCGCGTTCTGCAGGGTGACGCCGAAGCGGCCGATGCTGCCGAGGATCGTCGCCATCGGCAGCAGCACCGACTGGAACGGGATGAAGCAGGCAAACAGCATCATCGCGAAGACCAGCGTGTGGCCGCGGAAGCGCCATTTGGTCAGCACATAGCCGTTGAGCGCGCCGAGCAGCGTCGAGATCAGCACCGCCGGCACCACCATCTTGATGGAGTTCCAGAAGTAGCCCTTGATGCCGGCGCAGGTGAGACCGACGCAGGCCTCGCCCCAGGCCTTCCACCAGGGGTCGAAGGTCGGCGCCTGCGGCAGCGCCAGCATGTTGCCGTTCTGGATCTCGTCCATTGTCTTGAACGAGGTGACCAGCATGACGAAGAGCGGCATCAGGTAGAAGATCGCGAACAGCGCGAGCAGCCCGTAGATGACGATGCGGTTGATCGTCCTGCCGCTGATGCCGCTCGAGGTCGGGCGGGCGGGTGAGGCAACAGTGCTCATCGCGGCTTCTCCCTGAGCTCGGAATAGAGGTATGGCACGATGATCGCGGTCAGCGTCATCAGCATGATCACGGCGCTCGCCGAGCCGACGGCCATCTCATTGCGCTTGAAGGTGAACTCGTACATGAAGTTGGACGGCAGCCAGGCCGAGCCGCCCGGTCCGCCGCTGGTCAGCGCCACCACAAGGTCATAGGACTTGATGGCGAGGTGGGCGAGGACGATGAACGCCGAGAGGAAGACCGGCCGCAAGAGCGGAATGACGATGCGACGGTAGAGCTGGAAGGTGGTGGCGCCGTCGATCTGCGCCGCCTTCATGATCTCACCGTCGATGCCGCGCAAGCCGGCCAGAAACATCGCCATGATGAAGCCGGAGGCCTGCCAGACACCGGCAATCACCACCGTGTAGATGACGAAATCCTTGTTCTTGATCCAGTCGAAATGGAAGCTCGTCCAGCCCCACTGGTGCAGCGTCTGCTCGAGGCCGAGGCCGGGATCGAGGAACCATTTCCAGGCGACGCCGGTGACGATGAAGGAGAGCGCCATCGGGTAGAGGTAGATTGGTCTGAGCATGCCTTCGCCGCGGATCTTCTGGTCGAGCAGGATGGCCAGGAACAGGCCGAGCGCCAGGCAGATGAAGATGTAGAGGAAGCCGAAAATGCCCATGTTGGTGATCGAAGTGTACCAGCTCGAGGGCGGATCGCTCTCGAAAGTCCAGCGCCACAGCCGCTGATAGGCGCGGGCACCGGTGATGGCATAGGACGGGAAGGTCTTGGAGTTGGTGAACGACAAATAGATCGTCCACAGGATGAAGCCATAGACGAAGACGATCGTCGCCGCGAAGCTCGGCGCCAGCACGATCTTCGGCAGCAGATCCTGCAGCCGCGAGCGAACGGACGCACCTGGGCGGGCGTCGTGCTCCGGTGTCAGCTTCGCAGTGGTTTCGGCTACTGTGCTCATCGGCTCATCCAGTACCGGTTCGTCGGGGGCCGGCCGGCGCGACGCGCCAGCCCGGGCAATCCCGGACCTTGCCTCGGTGAAAGTCTCCCCCGCCCATGGCGGGGGAGATTTGTTTTGAGCGCCGCTTACTTGGCGTCGTCGATCGCCTTGACAAGCTCGGTCACGGCCTCGTCCGAGGTCTTGATCTGGCCATGGACGAACTTCGAGACGACGTCCTTGTAGGCGTTGGCGACGGCCGGCGGGGCGCCATAGCCCTGAGCCAGCGAGCCGAACAGCGTGCCGCCTTCGTTGGCGGCCTTCAGGTCGGCGATGCCCTTCTTGCCGCAAGCGTCGAAGTCGGTGTCAGGCACGTCGGTGCGGGCCGGAACCGAACCCTTGACGACGTTGAAGGCCGACTGGAAGCTCTTCGACAGCGTGGCGGTGGCAAGCGCTGCCTGGGCGGCCTTGCGGTCGTCCGGAACGTTGAACATGCCGAACATGTCGGAGTTGTAGATCACCGAGCCGTCGGTGCCCGGGAAGCGATAGCACAGGAAGTCGGTGCCCGGGGTCTTCTTGGCGGCGTGGAACTCGCCCTTGGCCCAGTCGCCCATGACCTGAACCAGCGCGTCGCCCTTGATGACCATGGCAGTGGCGAGGTTCCAGTCGCGGCCCGAGAAGTTCGGGTCGACATAGGTGACCAGCTTGGCGAGGTTGTCGAACGACTTCTTCATCGTGTCGGACTTCAGCGATTCCTCGTCGAGGTCGTTGAAGGCCTTCTTGTAGAATTCCGGGCCGCCGGTCGACAGCACGACGGAGTCGAACATCGTAGCTTCCTGCCAGTTCTGACCGCCGAGCGCGAGCGGGATGACGCCCGCGGCCTTGGCCTTGTCGAGCAAGGCGACGAAGTCGTCGAAGGTCTTCGGCTCGGCGCCGCCGATCTTGTCCATCACCGCCTTGTTGATCCACAGCCAGTTGACCGAGTGGACGTTGACCGGAGCCGCGACCCACTTGCCGTCATAGACCGAGAACTTCTGCAGGGCCGCCGGAACCGACTTGTCCCAGCCTTCCTTCTTCGCCGTCTCGGTCAGGTCGCCCATGACGCCGGCGGCGGCATAGTCGAGCACGGTGTAGCCGAGCATCTGAGAGGCGGTCGGGTAGTTGCCGGCCGCGACCATCGCCTTCAGCGCCGTCATCGCGGCGTCGCCGCCGCCGCCAGCCACCGGCACGTCCTTCCAGGCATAGCCTTCCTTGGACAGATCCTCCTTGAGGACGTTCAGAGCAGCCGCTTCGCCGCCCGACGTCCACCAATGCAGCATCTGCACTTCCTTGACGTCGGCGGCATGCGCCGAAAACGCAAAGGTCGACGCAAGAGCCGTTCCGATAAGCAGTTTGCGCAACATGTAGTTCCTCCCTTGTTGCATGCACATAACCGACGGATGTCCGCCGGGGTCTCCCAACTCAGCCGACCCACCAACCGGTGCGCTGGCCGCGATGAAACTGGATTGTCTTTTCCTCTGTATAGTCCTCGACAGCGCGCTTGCCGAGTTCACGTCCGAGACCGGACTGTTTGTAGCCTCCGAACGGCAGCTCGGGGTAACCTTCCATGAACGTGTTCACCCAAACCGTCCCCGAACGCACACTCCGCGCCACCGACATGCAGGTGTCGATGCTGGCGCTCCACACACCCGCAGACAGACCATAGGGCGTGTTGTTGGCGATGTGCAATGCCCTTTCAATCGATTCAAAAGTCAGCACGGAAAGCACCGGGCCGAACACTTCTTCGCGCGCGACGGCCATATCCTCGGTGACGCCGCGGATGATGGTCGGATCGAGATACTGGCCGGCGTTTGACGCGAGCTGGCGGCCGCCGGCATAGACGGCGCCGCCGTCGCCGGCCGCAGCCGTCACATAGCCGGCTACCTTGGCCAGATGGTCGGTGGAGATCATGGCGCCGACCTTGGTGCGATCGTCGAGCGGATCGCCGACCGTCACCCTTGCGGTCAGCGCCTTGACGGCGGCGAGGAAGTCGTCGGCGATCGCTTCATGCACGATCAGCCGGCTGCCGGCATTGCAGCATTCGCCGGCATTGAAGAAGCCGCCGAACACCGCGGCGTCGGCGGCGGCTTCGAGATCGGCGTCGGGGAAGACGATCTGGCCATTCTTGCCGCCGAGTTCCATCGACACCTTTTTCAGGGAATTCGAGGCGGCAGCCATGGTCATCTTGCCGACCCGGGTCGAGCCGGTGAAGGACACCATCTCGACCAGCGGATGGCTGACCATCGGCGCGCCGACATCGCCGCCCAAGCCGGCGAGGATGTTGACTACGCCGGCGGGGAGGCCTGCTTCGAGCAGGATGTCGCCGAGCACGAAGGTCGAGGCCGAGGTCATCTCGCTCGGCTTGACCACCGCCGTGCAGCCGGCGGCCAGCGCGAAGGGCAGTTTCTGGCTGACGATCAGGAAGGGGAAATTCCACGGCGTGATGATCGAGACGACGCCGATCGGCTCGCGCAGCACGACGCCGAGCATCGCGTCTCCGAGATTGGCATAGCTCTCGCCATGCAGCGCGCGGGAGAGCGAGGCGGCATAGCGCCAGATGTCGACGGCGCCGCCGATCTCGCCGCGCGCCTGGGCGATCGGCTTGCCGGACTCCAGCGCGTCGAGCCTGGCGATCTCTTCCAGTCGGACCTCGATCAGGTCGGCCGCCTTGAGCAGGATGGCAGCGCGCTCGGACGCCTTCATGCGCGGCCATGGGCCGGTCTCGAAGGCCTTGTGCGCGGCGGCCACCGCGGCCTCGACTTCCGCTTCGCCGGCCTGCGCATAGTGCGAGACGGTAAAGCCGTGGCCGGGGCTTCTGCGCTCCAGCACGCGGCCGTCGCGGGCCTCGACATGCTTGCCGTCGATCAGCAGCTTGTAGGTCTTCGGCGCCGCGGACGCCTCGGCCGGCATGGAAATCTTGAGGGGTGCGTTCATCGGATTCCTCTAGGACCTCGAAAAGGCCGGCTTCTGCTTGGCCTTGAAGGCATCGACGCCGGCCTTGAGGTCGCCGGTCAGCGCGATGAAGCCGCTGGCCAGCGCTTCCGTGGCTGCAGCACTCTCCTCGCCTTCGGCGACCGCGATCATCAGCTTGGCGGCTTCGGTCGCCAGCGGCCCGCGCTCGGCGATTTTTTCTCCCCATGTCCTGGCCTCGGCGAGCGCCTTGCCGGTCTCGACGACGCGGTCGACAACGCCGAGCGCAAGCGCTTCGCTCGCCAGCAGGACTTCGCCTCCAATGGTCATGCGCCGCACCGTCTGCGCGCCGAAGCGGCGCACGGCGCGCTGCGTGCCAGACCAGCCGGGGACGACGCCGATCGAGGTTTCGGGAAAGCCGAGCTTCACCTGCGTCTCCGCGACGCGGAAATCGCAGGCCACCGCCAGCTCCAGGCCGCCGCCCAGGGCATGGCCGGACAGCACCGCGATGGTCGGCTGCCGGAGCCGTGCCAGCCGGTCGAAGACACGGTGGCCATAGCGGACCCATTGCACCTGGAAATCGGCGGCGCTCAATCGCGCCCAGGCCTCGACGTCGCCGCCGGCGCAAAAGCCCTTGCCTTCGCCACGGACGAGCACGACACGCACGCCCTCAGCCAGCTCCGCCTCGTCAAGCGCCGCTTCGAGCGCGCGCAGCATCGGAATGTCCAGCGCGTTGAACTTTTCCGGCCGGCGCAGCGTGACGATGCCGATGGCGCCGTCCTGTTCGAAGCTGACGAGACGTTCAGCCATGCGCGCCTCCGAGCGAAGCGCCGCCATTCAGCAATAGGCCGATCGGCCGATCCTGGTAGAGCGACTCCGGCGTCACCTTGAGGTCATTGGCAATACCGAGCGGAATGTCGGCCTGCGCCAAGACATCGCGTTCCAGGTCGATGCCGGGCGCAAGCTCGGTCACCATCAACCCGTCGGGCGTCAGCTTCATCACGCAGCGCTCGGTGACATAGGTGATGTCCTGCCCTTGCGCGACCGCGCGCTTGCCGGAGAAGGAGATGTGCTCGACCTCTTCGACGACCTTCTTGACCTTGCCTTCCTGGTCGATGCGGATGCCGCCGTCGGCCAGCGACAGCTTGGCGCCGGCGTTGAAGAAGCCGGAGAAGACGATCTTCTTCGCCCGCGAGGTGATGTCGACGAAGCCGCCGGCGCCGGCGGTGACATGCGGCCGCGCCGAAAGTTTCGAGACATTGACCGAGCCATGGCGGTCGATCTGCAGGAAGGACAAGAGCGAGGCGTCGAAGCCGCCGGCCTGGAAGTAGATGAACTGGTGCGGCGAGGGCATGATCGCCTCGGCATTGGAGGCGCAGCCGAACTTGAAGTCGAGCAGCGGCACGCCGCCTACAGCGCCCTGCTCGATCACCCAGGTGACCTTGCCGTGCTGGCCTTCCTCCAGAAGGATGCGCGGCACGTTGGCGGAGATGCCGAAGCCGATGTTGACGGCCATGCCGTCGCGCAACTCCATGGCGACGCGGCGCGCGATCACCTTCTGGACGTTCATCTCCGCGTTGCGGAAGGTCGACAGCGGCCGGAAGATCTCGCCGGAGATCGCCGGATCGTAAGGGGTCAGCGTCGTCTGCAACTGGTCGGGCGCGACGACGATGTGGTCGACGAGCACCCCAGGCACACGAACGTCGTGCGGCTTCAGCGTGCCGTTCTCGACGACGCGTTTGACCTGGGCGATGACGACACCGCCATTGTTGCGGGCGGCGAGAGCCTGCTCCAGCCCGCCGAGATAGGCGCCTTCGTGCTCATAGGTGAGGTTGCCGCGCTCGTCGGCGGTGGTGGCGCGGATGATCGAGACGTTGGGAACGATGGCGCGGAAATAGAGCCATTCCTCGCCGTCGAACTGCTGCACCGATACGATCGGCTCGCTGGCCGCCGCGTTCATGGCGCAGCCCTGGTGGCGGGGGTCGGCGAAGGTGTCGAGACCGACCTTGGTCAGCACCCCCGGCCGCTTGGCGGCGGCCTCGCGGTGCATGTCGAACAGGATGCCGGACGGCACATTGTAGGCCGCGACCGAATTGTCGCCGATCATCTTCCAGATCTGCGGCGGCTCGGCGGATGACGGGCCGGAAGGGTAGGAGCCGCAAAGCGTGCGCTTCAACAGGCCGGGTTTCGCCAGATGATCGATGCCCTTGATGCCGTACATGTCGCCTGCGGCGATCGGGTGCAGCGTGGTGATGGCCTTCGGGTGGGCTTCGGCATCGAAGCGCTCGCCGATCGCGGCAAGCACGGCATCCGGGCAGCCGAGGCCGCTCGATGACGACACCGACACGACCATGCCGTCCTTGATCAGGCTGGCAGCCTGCGCCGCGGAAATGACCTTGCTCACGCCGCGCTCCCGAGTTTCGGATCGATGGTGACGGCCTTGCCCGATTTGGCCGATTGCAGCGCGGCTTCAGCCGCCGCCAGCGACCAGACACCGTCCTCGCCGGTGGCGGAAGGCCGGCCTTCGCCGCGGATCGCGGCATGGAACTGGCGCAGCGAGCGCGCGTAGAGGTCCTCGCGGTCGAAGCTCAGCTCTTCCTCGCCGGCGCCCGTGCGTAACAGCACCGAGCCGACCGGCTTCTGGGTCATGACATTGGTGGCGAACAGCGAACCTTCCGAGCCGTGCACCTCGAAGCCGGTGCCGGCGAATTTCGTCGTGAAGCCCTCATGCGACTGGGCAATGACGCCCGATTTGAAGCGCCAGATGCACATGGCGCCGTCCTCCAGCCCGCTGCCGGCCATGCCGACGCTTTGCGTGAAGGCGGAAATCTCGACCGGATCGTCGCCGAGCACGAAGCGCAGCGTGTCGGCATCGTGCACTGTGATGTCGAGCACCACGCCGCCGCCAGCCTCGGGCCTGCTGATGCGCCAGCCCTGCAGGTTTTCCGGCAGAAAGACGGAATGGAAGACGCGCGCGGCGATTGGCTTGCCGATCCTGCCGGCGGCGATCGCCTCGCGCATGGCGCGATGCGCGCCGGCATTGCGCAGATGATGGTTGGTGCCGAGCACGACGCCGGCAGCGTTGGCGGCGGCGACCATCTTCCTGGCATCGGCGCTGGTCAGCGCCAGCGGCTTTTCGCACAGCACATGCTTGCCCGCCTCGATCGCGGCAAGCGCTTGTTCGAGATGCAGCTCGTTGGTGGTCGAGATGTAGACGGCGTCGACGCCGGCGCCGAGCAGATCGGCGAGTGCCGAGACGCCGCGCGGAATGCCGTTCTCGCCGGCATAGGTGTTGGCGCGCTCGGGGCTGGAGCTCATCACCGCAACGACCTCGCCATCGCCCTGCGCGCGGATAGCGTTGATCACGAACTGTCTGGCGATCGTGCTGGCGCCGATCAGTCCCCACCTGACGGTCATGCCGCGTCTCCCATTCCCGGACGGCGCGGGCGGGCCGGCCCGCAGCTTTCCCTGACCACCAGGTTGACCGCGCCGATGTGGTCCTCGGCGCGGGTGGTGCGCGACTGGATCATCTTCAGCATGGCATGGGCGGCGCGCTCGCCGAGGCCGGCCGCGTCGACCGCGACGCTGGTCAGCGCGGGCATGTAGTGTTCGGCCTCGGTCACGTCGTCGAAGCCGACGACGGCGAAATCCGCGCCGGGCTCCAGTCCGTGCTTGCGCAGCGCCAGCATGGCGCCGAAGGCGACCGCGTCGTTGAAGCAAAGCGCGGCCGTCGGCGGCTCGGCCATGGCAATGGCGGTATCCAGGCAAGCGATGCCGCCCTTGCGGCTGGTCTCACCTTCGAAGACCAGCGTGTCGGCGGCGGCAATGCCCAGCGTCGCGCAGGCCTCGCGGAAACCGCCGAGCCGCTCGTGATAGACGACGAGGTCGGAAGAACCGCCGAAGAAGGCCAGCCGGCGATGGCCCTTGCCGATCAGGTGGGCGGTGGCGAGAAAGGCGCCGCGATGATTGTCGGGCGCGATCACCGGGATGCGGCTCTCGGGCAGCCGGCGCATGGCGAAGACAACCGGAACGCCGGCTGTCTCGATGCGGCGGAAAGCGCCCGGCGTGGTGCCGCGCGCCGGCGACACGATCAGCCCGGCGACGCCCTGCTCCATCAGCGACTTCAGCACTTCTTCCTGGCGCACCGGGTTCTCGGCCGTGTTGGCGATGAAGGGCACGATGCCGGCCGACTGGAAGACGCGCTCCATGCCGACCGCCAGCTCGGTGAAGAAGGGATTGGTGAGGTCGTTGATGACCATGCCGATGACGTTGGAGTGAGCCTTGCGCAAATTGGCGGCGCCGCGGTTGTAAACGTAGCCGACATCCTCGATCGCCTTGCGCACCTTGACCGCCGTCTCGGGCCGGATCAGCCCGCTGCCCTGCAGCACGAGCGATACCGTCGACTTGGACACGCCCGCCTCGCGGGCGATGTCGAGTATCGTCGCCTTGGCCCGGCTGGCCATCCAGATCGTTCCTCCCAATTGGTCAAATTTATTGGAACGTTCTAATCATGGGATGCAGCGAGAGTCAATCCGGTTTTCTGGAAAACGGAAAAATCGACAATTCTCTTACGTCAACGCCTTATTCGGTAAGGGAAGTTGTGTTGCGTTGCAGCATTCCGGCGAACCGAGCGCCAAAATCATAAAGCTTCTTGATTTATTGGAACGTTCCATCTATAGGCATGCCAAAGGGAGAGTTTCATGGACATCACCTTGCCAGGCGAGGGTGGCCGCCGCGCCAGCTACCGGCTTCTCGGCCGGCCTGCGCAGCCGGTTGCCGGGGCGCGCTTTTCGCGCATCGCCTATGCCGCCGCCCATGTCGTCGCCGACCCGCTTGCGATGACCGACCCGTGGTCGCTGCCCGTCGTCGACTGGGACAGGACGATGGCGTTCCGCCATCACCTGTGGCGCCTCGGCTTCCGCATCGCTGAGGCGATGGACACCTCGCAGCGCGGCATGGGTTTCGACTGGGCAAGCGCGAAGGAATTGATCCGCCGCTCGATCGCAGAGGCGCGGACCGTCGAAGGGGCCGATCTCGCTTCCGGGGCGGGCACCGATCATCTGGCGCCTTCCGCGGCGAGCACGCTCGACGATGTGATTGCCGCCTATGAGGAGCAGTTCGGCTTCATCGAGGGGCAGGGCGGCAAGGCGATCATGATGGCGAGCCGGGCGCTGGCGGTGGTCGCCAAAGGTCCCGACGACTATGCCCGCGTCTACGACCGGATTCTGTCGCAGGCGTCCGGCAAGGTGATCCTGCACTGGCTGGGCGACATGTTCGACCCGGCCCTGAAGGGATACTGGGGCAGTGGTGATTTCGAGACGGCGCTCGATACGGTCGTGGCCGTCATCGAGCGGCATGCCGGCAAGGTCGAGGGCATAAAGATATCGCTGCTCGATGCCGGCAAGGAGGTGGCGCTGCGGGACCGGTTGCCGGACGGCGTCGTCATGTTCACCGGCGACGACTTCAACTACCCCGAGATGATCGCCGGCGACGGCAGCAAGCACTCGCATGCCTTGCTCGGGATTTTCGACGCCATCGCGCCGGTCGCCAACGCGGCGCTGGCCAGGCTAGCCGATGGCGACCGCGCCGGCTATGACGCGCTGATGGCGCCGACGGTGCCGCTGTCGCGCAAGATCTTCGAGGCGCCGACCGAGTACTACAAGGCCGGCATCGTCTTCATGGCCTGGCTCAACGGCCACCAGGAGCATTTCGCGATGGTCGGCGGCATGCAGTCGGCGCGCGGCATCCTGCATTATGCCGATGTGTTCCGGCTGGCCGACCAGGCGGGATTGCTGGCCGATCCCGAGCTTGCGGTGGCCAGAATGAAGAGCCTCTGCGCCGTCGCGGGTATTTGACCGCGACGCCCGATCGGTTCCGATCGAAGACCACAAATTTGCCTTGGCCGGACAAATCTGTTTTCCCTATCCGTCCCGAGGGGCGGGCGAAGACGGACAATGACGGGCAAAGTGGCGCTCATCACCGGCGTGACCGGGCAGGACGGAGCCTATCTGGCGCAATTGCTGCTTGAGAAGGGCTACGTCGTCCACGGCGTCAAACGCCGTTCGTCCTCGTTCAACACCGGGCGCATCGACGACATCTATGTCGATCCGCATGAGCGCGACGCGCGCCTCTTCCTGCACTATGGCGATCTGACCGACGCGGCCAACCTGATCCGCCTCGTGCAGGAGACGCGGCCCGACGAAATCTACAATCTCGGCGCCCAGAGCCACGTCCAGGTGAGTTTCGAGGAACCGGAATACACCGGCAACGCCAATGCGCTGGGGACGCTCAGGCTGCTGGAGGCGATCCGTATCCTCGGCCTTGAAAAGTCGGTGCGCTTCTATCAGGCCTCGACCTCCGAGCTCTACGGCCAGGCCTCGGAAGCGCCGCAGAACGAGACCACGCCCTTCCGTCCGCGCTCGCCCTATGCGGCAGCCAAGCTCTACGCCTACTGGACGACGGTCAACTATCGCGAGGCCTATGGCATGTTCGCGGCCAACGGCATCCTGTTCAACCATGAGAGCCCGCGCCGTGGCGAGACCTTCGTCACCCGCAAGATCACGCGCGCCGTGGCCGCGATCCATCACCGGCGGCAGGATACGCTCTATCTCGGCAATATCGACGCCAGGCGCGACTGGGGCCATGCGCGCGACTATGTCGAAGGCATGTGGCGCATTCTCCAGCACGATGAGGCCGACGACTTCGTGCTGGCGACCGGCGAGACGCATTCGGTGCGCGAATTCGTCGAGCTGGCTTTCGCCGAGACGGGACGCACCATCCAATGGCAGGGCCAGGGCGCCGACGAGGTCGGCATCGACGCCGGCTCAGGTGCGATTGTGGTGCGCATCGACCCGCGCTATTTCCGGCCGACGGAGGTCGACCACCTGGTCGGCGACGCGTCCAAGGCCAGGGAGAAGCTGGGCTGGTCGCACAGGACCGGGTTCAGGGAGCTGGTGGCGGAAATGGTGCAGGCCGATCTCAAGCGTTCGGCCGGCGCCATAGCGGCCGGTGAACGTGGCTCGGGGGCGAGTTCATGATTTTCGATCTCAGGGGAAAACGGGTGTTCGTCGCCGGGCATCGCGGCATGGTCGGCTCGGCGATCGTGCGCCGGCTGGCGGGCGAGGACTGCGAGATCCTGACGGTCGCGCGCAGCGAGCTCGACCTGCTCGACCAGGCCGGCGTGCGGCGCTGGATGGCCGAGCACAAGCCGGACGCGGTGGTCATGGCGGCCGCCAAGGTCGGCGGCATCCTGGCCAACGACACGCTTCCGGTCGACTTCCTGCACGAGAACCTTGTCGTGCAGACCAATGTCATGGAGAGCGCGTTTCGCAGCGAGGTGCAAAAGCTGCTGTTCCTGGGCTCGTCCTGCATCTATCCAAAACACGCGCCGCAGCCGATCCCGGAAGACGCGCTGCTGACCGGGCCGCTCGAGCCCACCAATGAATGGTATGCGGTCGCCAAGATCGCCGGGCTGAAACTCTGCCAGGCCTACCGGCGGCAATATGGCGTCGACTACATCTCGGCGATGCCGACCAACCTCTATGGTCCGGGCGACAATTTCGACCTGACCAGCAGCCATGTCGTGCCGGCCCTGATGCGCAAGGCCCATGAGGTCAAGCGCGCCGGCGAGCGGACCCTTCAGGTCTGGGGATCGGGCAGGCCGATGCGCGAGTTCCTGCATGTCGACGATGCCGCCGACGCGCTGGTCTGGCTGTTGAAAAACTATTCCGGCGATGGCCACGTCAATGTCGGCTCGGGAGAAGACATCAGCATTGGGGAGCTTGCCCGCACGATCCTGTCCGTGGTCGGCGTCGAAGCCACGGTGACCTTCGACGCGACCAAGCCGGACGGCACGCCGCGCAAGCTGATGGACGTGTCGCGCCTGTTTGCCACGGGCTGGCATCCGCGCTACTCGCTGCGCGATGGATTGGAACAGACCTATGCGTGGTTTCTCCGGCATGCCGAGAAAGGCGACGTCCGCCTCGGCGCGGGCTGAACCGCAATCGCCGCTGATTGCCGCAACGCGAAGGGACGGGCTGGGCAGCCGCCTTCTGGCAATGGCCAATGCAAAGTCGGTCGCGGACGCGTTCGACTACCGCTTCGGCTTCACCTGGAACCGGACGTCCGTTGCGGACAAGACCTTCCACGTCGTCGATGTCGTAGACAGGATCTTCTCCGCCAAATTCATCGAACGGCATTGGCTGGGGGCACGGATCAGAGAATCCGATTTCGACGTTCTCGATGCGGCCACCCTCAAGCGGCTCAGTCTTGAAGCTGGCAAGCGACCAGGCAATCCGAGCGGTTGGATCTGCGACGACTTTCGCGTCCTGGATCCTTTTCGCGGCGAAGAAGCCGGGCTCTTCGACGCATCCCGGGCGCTGCGCAGCTTCGGCTTCTCGGACAGCGTGCGGCAGGCGACCGACGCAGCCGCCCGCAATCGATTTCCACGCCCCATGGCCGCGCTGCATTTGCGCAGCGGCGACATTGTCCGTGGCAAATACCGGACGCGGCTGGTCTTCGGTCGCAAGGTCATCCCCGCGACGCTGGCCAAGGCGATCGTGAGGGAGTTGTCCTCGATGGGCCTGGCGACGCTGCTGATCGGAGAGGACCGCGCCACGCTCGACTATCTGAAGGCTGAAACCGGGGCGTCGCTGGCGGAGGACTTCGGAGCCGGCGCGTTCGAGGACCGGACGCAGCGGGCATTCTTCGAAATGGCGTTGATGGCGCAATGCCAGCGGATCCATGCAGGCAGCAGCATCTTTGCCTCGATTGCGTCGCTGATGGGCGGCATTCCCCTGATCGAGACGAACACCCTGTTCGATAAATCCCGAGCCGCGGAAATCATCCTGGACGAATTGAAGGATCGCCACGCCGACTATCATCCGCTCGAGGCTGCCTTCGGCTATCAAGCGGCCTTTCTCAACCTGGAAGACCGGATCGGTCCCGCGCAGGCGCGTGACATCCTCGAGAGGGCTCACGGGCTGGATCCGCAAAACGACGTCTATGCCCTGAAAATGGCCTCGGCCTATTTTCGCGAGCACGACTATCCGTCGGGAGAGGCTGTCTTGCGGTCGCTGATGGCAGCGCAATTCCAGGCCCGCCCGCAAATCCCATTGCCGATGATGAAAGTCCTCGGGGACGAGGCTTCGGGCGGCTTTGTCTTGATGAGAGACTTCGAATTCTTCCTCGCGGCGGCCAGGGCTGGCTATCCTTGTGCTGCTGCGTGCTCGGCCTGGATCCGCCAGCAGGTGTCGGCCGAGAGGAAGGCGGCGCTGGCGATGGCGCGGCAGTCGGTGACAGCGGAGCCGGCAAATCGCATGTTCAGGAAAATCGAACGGCGAATAAGGCAGGGTCGAAAACCGAAAGCGGGGCGGCTGGCGAAATTAAGGTGGCGGCTCGCCGGACTGGCGCGGTTCTAACGCTCCGCGCCGAACCAGGAGGCGCGATCGCCCGGGGCATCGTTCGCCGATTTTTTCCGATTCGTTTGAACCAATCCATCGAGGGGCGCGACCCAGCGCCGCGTAACAAACGCGGTCATCAAGGAGAACGCCCATGTTTACTGTTTCAAGAAACGTCTTGCTTGCCGTCGTCGCCGCTTCGGTGGTCGCGGGCTGCAAGGCGACCACCCCCCGGGATTGCGACAACCTCAAGCCGAACGTCACCTATCACGGCAAATGCTGCGGCATTGGCGATGCGCCGTGCCGCGAAGGCAAGAACGGCAATCACGACCACAGGCCCGATCCCCGGCCGCAGTGAAGGCGGGGGATCAAGGCCGCAGGGAGTAGGTCGGGTCGTACTCCACCTTTTAGTTGCATCCTTCGTTCAATTGGTTGTGTTCCAGTCATATTGGCTGGCACGTATATGTTTGATAGCCGGCGCCCGCCCTTCGATGACCACGCCGGTCAGGCTCGGCATCTGCTGGCCTCCCCGCCACAGATGCCGGGCCGCTCCTTCCTCTGCGGGCGCTTCCGGTGCATCGGTCCTCTTACAAGACCTCGGCGGGGCGATTTGCCCAACAGGAGGTCGCAGCTGCAATCATCCAAAGCAGCTATCGCCGCGCCAGTCAGCGTCTTCGGCTGCTGCGTCGAGCATGCTAGATCGACATCTCGGAAGCGGGCGCACGCTTGGCATGTCCGCCAAGACGGTCGACAAGGCGCACGGTCATCAGCGCGATTTGTAAAAGGAGGCGGCCGAGAACGAGCGGTTTTTTGCGTGCCCCACGACGGAGGCCGGTCGCCAAGCTATTGAAAGGATGGTGGGCGTGACAAGGATTGAACTTGTGACCCCTGCAATGTCAATGCAGTGCTCTCCCGCTGAGCTACACGCCCATCCGATGCCGCGCATACACCATTTTTGATCCAGCGCGTCAATAGGTGGAAAAACGAAAGAAGGGCTCGTTTTGTCGCGCCCCGAAGGCGCGCCGCGATCGAGCCGGAAACGCCTCAGGCCGCCTGCAGCATCTTTTCGACCTCGTTGACGAGGTCGCGCAGGTGGAACGGCTTCGACAGTACCTTGGCGTCCTTCGGTGCCTTGGAATCGGGATTGAGCGCGACGGCGGCGAAGCCGGTGATGAACATCACCTTGAGGTCGGGGTCGATCTCGGTGGCGCGGCGCGCAAGCTCGATGCCGTCCATCTCCGGCATGACGATATCGGTCAGAAGCAGCGAGAACGGCTCCTCGCGCAAGCGCTCGTAGGCGCTGGCGCCATTGTCGAAATCGCTCACCTGATAGCCGGCGCGCTCCAGTGCCTTGACGAGGAACCGGCGCATATCGTCATCGTCTTCCGCCAGCAGAATGCGTGCCATCATATCCCGTCCGAATCACCCGCCCAACCTTGGCGCCGGGCTAGCCCGTTAACCATCCTGTATATGAGGAGGTGACGGTAAACATCAAGTGAACGAAGGCCGTATTATACTCAGTTCGGGCAGGGGTTCGGGGCGCCTAAAAGCTGGACATGCGGCTGTCGAAATGGCAGTTTTGACTCATGATGCAGTGCTGTTTCCCGGTTCATTCACATTGAAGACGGCAGCCGAGGATTTTTCGGTCGTTCCACCCTTCGAAATCCGATCGGGCGCCGAGCAGCGCGTCCCCTTCCTGTTCAACTCGCCGCATAGCGGCCGCCACTATCCCGAACGCTTCCTGGCCATGGCCAGGCTCGACCGCAACGCCATCCGCCGGTCCGAGGATTGCTACGTCGACGAATTGTTCGGCGGCGCTGTCGCTCTCGGCGCGCCGCTGCTGGCGGCGAATTTCCCGCGCGCCTATCTCGACGTGAACCGGGAACCCTGGGAGCTCGACCCGCGCATGTTCGCCGAGCCGGTGCCGTCCTTCTGCAACATCCGCTCGGCGCGGGTTGCCGGCGGGCTCGGCACCGTGCCCAAGCTCGTCGGGGAGGGGCTCGACATCTATTCCGGCCGCTTGCCGCTGGCCGAGGCTGTGGCGCGCATCGAGACCGTGTACAAGCCCTATCACGAGACGCTCAAGCGGCTTTTGACCCGCACGCATGCCAGGTTCGGCTACGCGGTGCTGATCGACTGCCATTCGATGCCGGCAAGCATCAGGGTCGGCGACAACGGCGTGCGACCGGATTTCATCATCGGCGACCGTTTCGGGATTTCCGCGACGGCGGCGCTGACCGAGACGGCGATCGCCCTGCTCACCGGCATGGGCTACACGGTGGCCCACAACAAGCCCTATGCCGGCGGCTTCATCACGGAGCATTATGGCCGTCCGGCGCGCCATCTGCATGCGCTGCAGATCGAGGTCAATCGCGGGCTCTACATGAACGAGCGGACGTTCCAGAAATCCGCCGGCTTCGACGCGCTTGCCGACGACCTCACCCGCTTCTCGGCCGATCTGATGGCGATGCCGGACCATCATTTCGTCGATCTGCCGCTGGCCGCCGAATAAAGCCAGGCGCTCCCCGCCCGCGCCGCGAGCCGGTGAAAAAAAGACCGCATCGTTTTCACGACACGGTCGAAGTCTAGGGAGGAAACGCCCAAGGAGGGCATGGACAGGAAAACCTGTCCGAGAACAAATCTATTGTGCGATGCACAAATGTCAATCGACTTCAGGCTTTTTTAATTCACAGTGAATGGGAAATTGCGTTTCGGTGGCGTTTGCGTGACATTCAGGCAACAGTTGCCGCGGCGCTAAAGTGATCCCTCCCCTTGTTCCGGCAGGAAATCATCGGCAAAGGACGGCATGCTGCAAAGCGGGAGAATCAGTTGGACATCAGCATCGACTTTATCCGGCGCATCGCGCATGCCGCCGCCGCCGAGACCTTGCCGCGCTTCCGCAGCCAGGGCGCGGTAACCAACAAGGAGGCTGGCAGCTTCGATCCGGTCACCGAAGCCGATCGCGAGGCCGAGCGGGCGATCCGCGCACTGATATCGGCCGAGTATCCCGATCACGGCATTCTCGGCGAGGAGCACGGCAGCGAGAACATCTCCAGCCGGCATGTCTGGGTGATCGATCCGATCGACGGCACGCGTGCCTTCATCTCCGGCCTGCCGGTCTGGGGAACGCTGGTCGGACTGACCGTCGAGGGCGACGCCGTCGCCGGGCTGATGTCGCAGCCTTTCACCGGCGAGCTGTTCTATGCCAACGCGTCCGGTTCCCACTATGAGGGTCCGGGCGGGCCGCGCAAGCTTGCGACGCGCAAGACGACCGACCTCGCCAAGGCGACGCTGTTCACGACGACGCCGGCGCTGTTCAAGGGCGAGGCGCGCACGCGCTACGACCAGTTCGAAAAGCAGGTCCAGCTCGCCCGCTACGGCACCGATTGCTATGCCTTCGCCATGGTCGCCGCGGGAAGCGTCGACATCGTCGCCGACCCCGGGCTGAAACCCTATGACATCGTGGCGCTGATCCCGATCATCGAGAAGGCGGGCGGCGTCGTCACCACGTTTGAGGGCGGACCGGCGGAGAAGGGCGGGGACATCCTCGCGGCGGCGACGCCGGAGCTGCACGCGGCGGCGATGGCTGCTCTGCGCGGCTGAGAGCCCGCGGTCGATCCCCGGGCGCGACTGACGGCCGTTGGTCCTGAGAGCAGGCTGTCAGCTGTCCTCGGTCATGGACGCCATGACAGTGCCCGGGCGCTGATCAGGGCGCGTCGCCGGTTCCGGGAATGAAGGCGTCGAAGGCGGCGAGAAGCTGCTCGCGATAGAGGTCCTTCTCCTGCAGGATCTCGTGGCGGGCGCCGTCGATCATCAGCAGCGAGCCGAGGCGCAGGCGCCTGGCATAGGCTTCCACCGCCTTGGTCGAGACGACCTGGTCGGCACCGGCGGCGATCACCAGCATCGGAACCTGGATCGCGCCCATGAAATCCGGATCGCTTATCTTGACGGAGGCCTCGGCCGCCGCCTTCAGCCAGCGGATCGTCGGCCCGCCGAGCGCCAGTTGCGGCCAGGCTTCGTAGATGCCGGTGTTGCGCCGGTAGCGCGCGGGATCCGACGTCACCTTGTTGATCTCGAACGGCGTCGTCTCCTTCGGCCGCGGTCCCATGGCGGCATAGAGCCGGCCAAGGCCGATCGCGCAGAACACCGCGCAGACGCGGCGGACGGTGCTTATCGACACCGGCAGATCGGGCAAGGTCAGGAAAGGCGCGATCAGCACCATGCGCCGCACCCGATTGACCATCGAAGGCGAGGCGAGCAGCGCGACCACCGCCCCGGCGGAATGGGCCAGGATGTAGTAGGGCCCGCGACAGTCAGGCAGCACCACCTCCTCGAAGAACTGCTCGAGATCGCTGGCGTAGTCGCGGAAGCTGCGGACGTAGCCTCGCTGCCGGTCGCCGATCAGCCGGTCGGAGCCGCCCTGGCCGCGCCAGTCGAGCGTGGCGACGCCGAAGCCGCGGCCGCAAAGATCGCGGATGGTCTCGAAATATTTCTCAACGCACTCGTTGCGCCCGGTGAGCAGGACCACGGTGCCCTTGAGCGGGCGGGTGGTGGCGGCAAAGACGCCGTAGCGGATCTTCTTGCGGTCACGCGTGGTGAAGAAGCCGCCGGCGGCGTTCTCCGGCGGCGGATTGTCCGGCGTCTGATAAAAGAGATCCGTCATTCGGCGTTTCGTTCTTTGCTCCGTCGCCCGAGCTGGCGAGGCGTCGCATGGTGATAGACGGCCATGCGGCAAAAGCAAAGGCGTCGCGAAGGCGAGGTGGAGACAACGAACGAGGCCGGAAGCAGCGTTGGCGGCCTCCGGCCTCTGTCGATCCGGGAGGAAGGGACGTTAACACCCGGCTCGGCCTCGTCGCGGCGTCTGTTGGGCGCGCCGCCTGATCCTTGATCCTGGCCACACCCTAACGCCGCCTGGCTGAACGCAGGCCGAAGCCGCGGTTCATCTGCCGTTCATCGAGGCGGAGATGTCGTGTCCGCAAAAAGTCTTGAAATGCCCTTTTGCGCTTCCCAAATGTCTGGTGCGGTCGCCGATGTCGGGACCGCTGGCCCATCCGAAACGCCATTCCGGGTTTCGCAGCGGCCAAACGCAAACTCTGTTGCTCAGTAGGAGAACACCTCATGCGTCACGTAGATTTTTCCCCGCTTTATCGTTCGACCGTCGGTTTCGACCGGCTCTTCACCATGCTCGATTCGCTCGGCCAGCCCGACGGCGCGCAGACCTATCCGCCCTACAACATCGAGCGCACCGGCGAGAACGCCTACCGTATCTCGATGGCGGTTGCCGGCTTCTCGGAAGACGAGATCTCGATCGAGGCCCACCGCAACGTGCTGACTGTCAAGGGTGAGCGCAAGGAAGAGGGCAATGGCGAGGGCTCCGAGCTGCTCTATCGCGGCATTGCGTCCAGGGCTTTCGAGCGGCGTTTCCAGCTCGCCGACCATGTCGAGGTCGAGGGCGCCACGCTGAAGAACGGCCTGCTCTTCGTCGACCTCAAGCGCAACATCCCCGAGGAGCTGAAGCCGCGCAAGATCGCGATCACCCAGTCCTCGGACAAGGCCAGGCAGATCGAGGCCAAGGCGGCCGCCTAAGCGCGGGCTCCAGCCTCAAAAGTCCGTCTCCTCCCGAGACGAAAGCGGCGCCGAAAGGCGCCGCTTTTTGTTTGCGCGGATTTCTGTGCCATCCGCAACAAAGGCTTCTGGCCCTTTTGAAGCAGGCGCCGGCCCAGCATGAAGGGCGATGTCCGATTTTTCCCTGGCGCTGACGGCAACCATCGCCATCACCTTCCTGCTGGCCGGCATGGTCAAGGGCGTGACCGGCATGGGCTTGCCGACGCTGGCGATGGGGCTTCTGGGCACGGTCATGCCGCCTGTCACCGCGGCCTCGCTGCTGATCGTGCCGTCCTTCGTCACCAATGTCTGGCAGCTGTTCGCCGGGTCGAGCTTCGCGTCGATCCTGCGCCGGCTGTGGCTGATGATGGCCGGCATCATGGTCGGCACGATTGCCGGCGCGCGGCTGCTCGCCAGCGACAATGTCAAATGGACGACCGCCGGCCTCGGCGCCGCCCTTGTCCTCTACGCCGCCTACACACTCCTGGCGCGCCAGCCCGGCATTCCGGCCCGGGCAGAGCGCTGGCTGTCGCCCATCATCGGCGTCCTCACCGGCCTCGTCACCGGCGGCACCGGCGTCTTCGTGGTGCCGGCCGTGCCCTACATCCAGGCACTGGGGCTCGGCAGGGACGACCTGATCCAGGCGCTCGGCCTTTCCTTCACCGTGTCCACCATCGCGCTGGCGCTTGGCCTCGCCTCGCACGGAGCGTTCGAGGTGGAGCATCTCGCGATGTCGTCGCTGGCGGTGCTGCCGGCCCTGCTCGGCATGTGGCTCGGCCAGCTGCTCAGGCAGCGCATCAGCCCGGCGACCTTCCGGCGCTGGTTTCTGATCTTCCTGATCGTGCTTGGCCTGGAGCTGCTGGCGCGGCCGTTCCTGGGCTAGCCATTAGCCCTTTGCCGCCAGCACAGCCTCGACATTTTGTCGGTGAACGGCTTCGTATGGCGCGAAATACTCGACGGCCGTCGAGGCAAACATGTCCGCGCCGAAGGTTCTCAGATCCTGCTTGGCCAGGTCAGGCTCTTGCCGGCAGGCAAGGAGTTTTCGAACATAGGCCTGGGTCGCGGCGATAAGGCTTCTGTCATAGCCACCCGCTGCAATTGTTTCGCAGGAACCGTGGTTGGGCAGGATGCGATCGAACCGCCAGCCGGCCATGCGCTCGAGGTCGATCAGATGTTCGGCGAGACGCTCCGGTTCGGAGACATAGGTGATCGAGTCCTCCAGCGTGTCGCCCGCCAGCAACAGGCCGGCATCGGGCATCAGCAGGACCGTCCCGTCATGGCTGTGGATTTCGACCTGGCGGAGTTCGACGGGGATCGCTCCGACGGTCAGATGGAGGTTGTTATCGAATATCCTGTTGGGGAGCACGAGCGGCCTGATCGGCGGGTTGCCGCCTTCGATCTCGGCCCGGCCGCGTTCAAGGGCCGAGGCTGTGAGGCGGTTGGCGATGATCTCGCAATCATGGAACACCTCGTTGCCGGCAATATGATCGTCATGCCAGTGGCTGAGCACGACGCGGATCGAGGTCACGCCCATCTCTTCGAGTGTCCGCCGGACAAGGCGGGCGTGGGGCAGGGATATATGCGTGTCATAGACAAGCGCTTGCGATCCATCGACGATCGCATAGGTGCAAATGCCCAGCGTATAAGCGCCGTCGTCGAGCCAGTTCGGCTCCTCCGACCAGATGCGAACGCCATCGAGGCGGCCATCATAGAAGCCGACAACGTTTGGCGCCGGACGAACCAGCCGCATGGTCGAGCCGAGAGAGGGCCTGGTCATCCGGTTACTCCCGATCGCTGCAACGCTTAAGGGGCGAGCAGTTGCCCGAGGCGATCGATCTCTTCCGTCGCGGTGGCGAAGCTGGCGACGAAACGGTAGATCGCCTCGTTGTCGCCGAGATGGCCGTCAAAACCTTGCGGCACGCCCCATTCGTAGAATTTGGCGCCAGCCGCCTGCAGCCTTTCGGCGATAGCGCGGTCGAGGATGGCGAAAACCTCGTTGGCTTGCGGCAGCCATGCCAGCCTGCCCGTCGGCGCGTCCTCAATCGTCTCGGCCAAATGCGCGGCCATGGCATTGGCATGGCCTGCCATCCGCAGCCAGAGGTCATCGGTGAGATAGGCTTCGAACTGGGCCGAGATGAAGCGGGCCTTGGAGAAGGTCTGGCCGGCGCGCTGGCGAAGCAGGCGCAGGTCCTTGCCGACCTCCGGATTGAAGATCACGACAGCGTCGGCCATCCAGCAGCCGTTCTTGGTGGCGCCGAAGGAGATGATGTCGACGCCGCTCTTCCAGGTCATCTCGGCCGGCGTGACACCGGTCGCGGCGATGGCGTTGGCGAAACGGGCACCGTCCATGTGGAGCGGCAGGCCGTGGCGACGGCTGACCTCGGCGATCGCCTTGACGTCGTCGACAGCGTAGACCGTGCCGACTTCGGTCGCCTGGGTGATGGTCACGGCCATCGGCTGGCCGCCGGGCGCGAGGTCCCGCGAATAGCGCTGGATGGCCTTGTCCAGCGCCTGCGGGTTAATGCGACCCAGAGGCCCGGGCACCGGCATCACGCGCGCGCCGCCCGTGTAGAAACCCATCGCGCCGAATTCATCGACATTCACGTGTGCTTCGGAATGGCAAAGCGCGATGCCGCCGATACGGTTCAACGCCGCCATCGACAACGCGTTCGCCGCCGTGCCGGTGGCGACGAAGAACACCTGAACGTCGCGCTCGAAGATCTCGTTGAAGCGGCGGTAGACGGCGCGGTCCAGGTCTCCGTCGCCATAGGCGGTGGCGATGCCGGCGGCGTGCCGCGAAAGGTTGGCAGAGATGTCGGGATGGACGCCCGCCCAGTTGTCGGATGCAAAGAACATCGAGAGGTCCGTAGCTGATTTGCAGAAGCCGGCGCGACTTGACCGTTTTGGTCTTGCAAGTGCAAGGGGCCAACTGCCGGGAAAGCGGTGATGCCAGCCGAAGCTGAGATCGGCGGACGACTGAACTTTGCGTTGCGCCTCCATCTCACGAAATTTTGTGTCGCATCCCGGCCAAGATTTTTGTGAATCGGTCTTGTGCGGGCGTCTGATTTCTGCCATAAAAAATTTAGGACAGTAGTGCTGTCTTATTTTGTCGCGCAAAACAGGCCGGACTGGCGTATCATATGGGCCATTCCGGCCGTTGCCGCGCGCGACGGGTAGACGGCTCGGCTCTGGCCTGTACGATACCGGATACGACCCAGGCGGCCAGCCGCATGGTTCGGCAAGGATTTCGCAAGACGTGCAGCAAGGATGAAGGGGAAGCAACGCGCTTCCCGAGGCAAACCAGCGCCCGAAGGGCTGGGAACGGAGGATAGGACGATGACGGAATTGACGCCATCTGCGATCAACGGCCGGGCCGCGCAGACGAAAGCGGCAACCGTCAAAAATACCTCCCTGACCAATGCCGGGCGCGCCGCCAACGGTTTCGCCGCCCAGGGCCTTTACGATCCGCGCAATGAGCACGACGCCTGCGGCGTCGGCTTCATCGTCAACATGAAGGGCGTGAAGTCGAACCAGATCGTCAAGGATGGTCTGGCGATGCTGGAGAACCTCACGCATCGCGGCGCCGTCGGCGCCGATCCGCTGGTCGGCGACGGCGCCGGCGTTCTGGTGCAGCTTCCCGACAGCTTCTTCCGCGAGGAGATGGCAGCCAAGGGCATCGACCTGCCGCCGGCGGGCCAATACGGCGTCGGACACTGGTTCATGCCGCAGGACGCGGCGCTGCGCGCCCATATCGAGGACATCATCACCGAATCGGCGCAGTCCGAGGGGCTGCCGCTGATCGGCTTTCGTGACGTTCCGGTCGACAATTCGTCTTTGTCGAAGGCTCCGGACATCGCGGCATCCGAGCCGTTCCACCGGCAGGTCTTCATCGGCCGCACGGCCGACATACCCGACGACGAAGAGTACGAGGCCAGGCTCTATCTGCTGCGCAAGGTCATATCCGGCCGCATCTATGCCGAGAACGACAACAAGGACATCGGCGCCTATTGCGTGTCGCTGTCGGCGCGCACCATCGTCTACAAGGGCATGTTCCTGGCCTACCAGGTCGGCGCCTACTACAGGGATCTCAGCGATCCGCGCTTCGAAACGGCGCTGATCCTGGTCCACCAGCGCTTCTCGACCAACACCTTCCCGTCGTGGAAGCTGGCGCACCCGTACCGCATGGTCGCGCACAACGGCGAAATCAACACCGTGCGCGGCAACAACAACTGGATGGCCGCTCGCCAGGCCTCGGTCGATTCCGAGTTGTTCGGCAACAACATCTCGAAGCTGTGGCCGATCTCCTATGAGGGCCAGTCGGATACGGCGTGCTTCGACAACGCGCTCGAATTCCTGTTCCAGGGCGGCTACAGCCTGAGCCACGCCATGATGATGCTGATCCCGGAAGCCTGGGCCGGCAACAAGCTCATGGATCAAGACCGCAAGGCCTTCTACGAATACCATGCGGCGCTGATGGAGCCGTGGGACGGCCCGGCGGCGGTCGTCTTCACCGACGGACGCCAGATCGGCGCCACGCTCGACCGCAACGGCCTGCGCCCGGCGCGCTATATCGTCACCGATGACGACCGGGTCATCATGGCCTCCGAGGCCGGCGTGCTACCGGTGCCGGAGGAAAAGATCGTCCAGAAGTGGCGGCTGCAGCCCGGCCGCATGCTGCTGATCGACCTGGAGAAGGGCCGCATCATCTCCGACGAGGAGATCAAGTCGGAGATCGCGACCAGGCACCCCTACAAGAATTGGCTCGCCAACACGCAGCTCATCCTGGAAGATTTGAAGCCGGTCGAGCCGCGCGCTTTGCGCAAGGACGTCAGCCTGCTCGATCGGCAGCAGGCGTTCGGCTACAGCCAGGAAGACACCAAGCTGTTGATGTCGCCGATGGCCACCACCGGCCAGGAAGCGGTCGGCTCGATGGGCACCGACACGCCGATCTCGGCGATGTCGGACAAGTCGAAGCTGCTCTACACCTATTTCAAGCAGAACTTCGCACAGGTCACCAATCCGCCGATCGACCCGATCCGCGAGGAGCTGGTGATGAGCCTGGTGTCGTTCATCGGGCCGCGGCCGAACATCTTCGACCTGGTCGGCAATTCGCGCCGCAAGCGGCTCGAGGTGCGCCAGCCGATCCTGACCAATGGCGATCTGGAGAAGATCCGCTCCATCGGCCACACCGAGGATCGTTTCGACACCAAGACGATCGACATCACCTATGGCTCGAACGAAGGCGCTGCGGGCATGCAAGGCGCCATCGACCGGCTCTGCGAGCGCGCCGAGGCGGCGGTTGCCGGCGGCTACAACATCATCATCCTGTCCGACCGCCAGCTCGGGCCGGACCGCATCGCCATCCCGGCGCTGCTGGCGACGGCCGCGGTGCACCACCATCTGATCCGCAAGGGCTTGCGCACCTCGGTTGGCCTGGTGGTCGAATCCGGCGAGCCACGCGAGGTGCATCATTTCTGCTGCCTCGCCGGCTACGGCGCGGAAGCGATCAACCCCTATCTCGCCTTCGACACGCTGCTCGACATGCACAAGCGCGGCGAGCTGCCGGAGGAGGTCGACGCCTACGAAGTGGTCTCGCGCTACATCAAGTCGATCGGCAAGGGCATCCTCAAGGTGATGTCCAAGATGGGCATCTCGACCTACCAGTCCTATTGCGGCGCGCAGATTTTCGACGCCATCGGCCTGAAGTCGGACTTCGTCGAGAAGTACTTCACCGGCACCGCGACGCTGATCGAGGGCGTCGGGCTGGACGAGATCGCGGCCGAGACGCTCAGCCGCCACACCGACGGCTTCGGCAACGATCCGGTGCTGCGCAACGGCCTCGAGGTCGGCGGCGAGTACATGTACCGCATGCGCGGCGAGGCGCATATGTGGTCGCCAGACGCGGTCGCCACGTTGCAGCACGCCGTGCGCCAGGGCTCGTGGGACACGTTCAAGGACTATTCGGCGCAGATCGACAGCGAGACGGCCCGCGCCCAGACCATTCGCGGCCTGTTCAAGATCAGGCTCGCCGAAGAGACCGGCCGCAACAAGGTCGCGCTCAACGAGGTCATGCCGGCGGCAGAGATCGTCAAGCGCTTCTCGACCGGTGCGATGTCGTTCGGCTCGATCTCCAGGGAAGCGCACACGACGCTGGCGCGCGCCATGAACGCCATCGGCGGCAAGTCGAACACCGGCGAGGGCGGCGAAGAGTCGGACCGCTATCTGCCGCTGCCCGGCGGCGGCAAGAATCCCGAGCGCTCGGCGATCAAGCAGGTCGCGTCAGGGCGGTTCGGCGTGACGGCGGAATATCTCGTCAACTCGGACGTCATGCAGATCAAGGTCGCGCAGGGCGCCAAGCCCGGCGAGGGCGGACAGCTGCCCGGACACAAGGTCGACGCGACCATCGCCAAGGTCAGGCATTCGACGCCCGGCGTCGGCCTGATCTCGCCGCCGCCGCATCACGACATCTATTCGATCGAGGATCTGGCGCAGCTCATCTACGACCTGAAGAACGTCAACCCGGCGGCCGACGTCTCGGTCAAGCTGGTGTCGGAGGTCGGCGTCGGCACGGTCGCGGCCGGCGTTGCCAAGGCGCGCGCCGACCACATCACCATCTCGGGCTATGACGGCGGCACCGGCGCTTCGCCGCTGACCTCGCTCAAGCATGCCGGCAGCCCGTGGGAAATGGGCCTCGCCGAGACGCATCAGACGCTGGTGCTCAACGGCCTGAGGTCGCGCGTGGCGCTGCAGGTCGACGGTGGCCTGCGCACCGGGCGCGACGTCATCATCGGCGCGCTGCTCGGCGCCGACGAGTTCGGCTTCTCGACCGCGCCGCTGATCGCGGCCGGCTGCATCATGATGCGCAAGTGCCACCTCAATACCTGCCCGGTCGGCGTGGCGACGCAGGATCCGGTGCTGCGCAAGCGCTTCAAGGGCACGCCCGAGCACGTCATCAACTTCTTCTTCTATGTGGCGGAAGAGGTGCGCGCGCTGCTCGCCGAAATGGGCTTCACCCATCTCGACCAGATCATCGGCGACACCGATCTTCTGGAGAAGCGCGACGTGATCCAGCACTGGAAGGCGCGCGGGCTCGATTTCGGCAAGATGTTCTTCAAGCCCGATGCGCCGCACGAGGCGGTGCACTGGACCGAGCGCCAGAAGCACCCGATCGACGACGTGCTCGACCGCAAGCTGATCGAGCTGGCCAAGCCGGCGCTGGAAGCCAAGCAGGCCGTGTCCATCGAGCTGCCGATCCGCAACGTCGACCGTTCGGCGGGCGCGATGCTGTCGGGCGAAGTGGCCAAACGCTTCAAGCACAAGGGCCTGCGCGAGGACACGATCCAGGTCAAGCTTACCGGCACCGCCGGCCAGTCCTTCGGCGCCTTCCTGGCGCGCGGCGTCTCGTTCGAGCTGGTCGGCGCCGGCAATGACTATGTCGGCAAGGGCCTGTCGGGCGGCCGTATCGTCATCCGCCCGCCGGAAGAGGCCAAGATCGTCGCGGCTGACTCCATCATCGTCGGCAATACTGTGCTTTACGGCGCGACCGAGGGCGAAGCCTATTTCGCCGGCGTCGCCGGCGAGCGCTTCGCGGTGCGCAATTCGGGCGTCGCGGCAGTCGTCGAAGGCGTCGGCGACCATGGCTGCGAATACATGACCGGCGGCATCGTCGTCGTGCTCGGCAAAACGGGGCGCAACTTCGCTGCCGGCATGTCGGGCGGCGTCGCCTATGTGCTGGACGAGAAGGGCGATTTCGCCGAGCGCTGCAACATGGCGATGGTCGAGCTGGAGCCGGTCCCCGAGGAAGACGACCTCATGGAGAAGCTGCTGCATCACGGCGGCGATCTCGACCATAAGGGTCGCGTCGACGTCTCCGGCGACATGACCAGCCATGACGAGGAGCGGCTCTATCAGCTGATCTCGAACCACGTGCATTTCACGGGCTCGGTGCGCGGCCGCGAGATCCTCGACAACTGGACGGCGTTCCGGCCGAAATTCCGGAAAATCATGCCGGTCGAGTATCGCCGCGCGCTGATCGAGATGGAGCGCATGCGCATGAGCGTGGCGGCCGAATAAGCATTGGACGGGCCGGAGAGATGGATCTCCGGCTGCCATCCTCACCAACAATCCTGACCCCGGACTGCGGTTGCCATGGCGGCCTTATGGGGTTAACGGGTGCGCCGACAAGTGCGTGCCTTCGGACAGCAGGGACTGGACTATGGGCAAGGTAACAGGGTTTCTCGAGATCGACCGGCAGGTGCACAAGTACCAGCCGGCCTCCGACCGCATCCGGCATTTCCGCGAATTCACCTTGCCGATGTCGGACAAGGAGGTCGAGAAGCAGGCCGCACGCTGCATGGATTGCGGTATTCCGTTCTGCCACGGGCCGACCGGCTGCCCGATCCACAACCAGATTCCCGACTGGAACGACCTCGTCTACAATGGCGACTGGGACAATGCGATCCGCAACCTGCATTCGACCAACAACTTCCCGGAATTCACCGGCCGCATCTGCCCGGCGCCGTGCGAGGAAGCTTGCACGCTGAACCTCGAGGACATTCCGGTCGCCATCAAGACCGTCGAGCAGGCGATCGCCGACAAGGCCTACGAGACCGGCCATATACGGCCCTATCCGCCGGAGAAGAAGACCGGCAAGCGCGTCGCCGTCATCGGTTCCGGCCCGGCCGGCATGGCGGCGGCCCAGCAGCTCGGCCGCGCCGGCCATGACGTGCATGTCTATGAGCGCGAGAGCCGTCCGGGCGGGCTGATGCGTTACGGCATCCCGGACTTCAAGATCGAGAAGCACTATATCGACCGCCGCATCGAGCAGATGCAGGGCGAGGGCGTGACCTTCCATTGCGGCGTCAATGTCGGCGTCGACAAGCCTGTGGCCGAACTGCTCGCCGAACATGACGCGGTGCTCTATTGCGGCGGCTCGGAAATGCCGCGCGCCGCCAACATCCCGGGCGACGACCTCGGCGGCGTGCATGACGCCATGCCCTATCTGGTGCAGCAGAACCGCCGTGTCGGCGGCGAGCCGATCCAGTCGGTGGCGTGGCCGTCGCATCCGATCATCGCCAGCGGCCAGCATGTCGTCGTCGTCGGTGGCGGCGACACCGCTTCCGACTGCGTCGGCACCGCCTTCCGCCAGGGCGCGGTGCGCGTCACCCAGCTCGATATCCGCCCGCAGCCGCCGGAGAAGGAAGACAAGCTCGCCGTCTGGCCCTACTGGGCGACCAAGATGCGCACCTCGTCCTCGCAGGCCGAGGGCGCCGAGCGCGAGTTCCAGGTGGCAACGCTTGAATTCATCGGCGAGGACGGCCAGCTGACCGGCGTCCGCTGCTGCGAGGTCGACGAGAAGCGCAAGCCGATCGCCGGCACCGAATTCGTCATCCGCGCCGATCTCGCCTTCATCGCCATCGGCTTTGCCGGGCCGGCCGCCACCGGTGTGGCGAGCGAGCTGGATGGGCAGATGAAGATCGTCACCGACAGCCGGCGCTCGAAGAACGTCGAGGCCAATGACCGCGACTACAAGACCAGCGTCGACAGGCTTTACGCGGCGGGCGACGTGCGCCGTGGCCAGTCGCTGGTGGTCTGGGCGATCCGCGAGGGCCGTCAGGCGGCGCGCTCGATCGACGAAGCGCTGATGGGATCGAGCGTGTTGCCTCGTTAAGGGTTGATAGCCGTCGTCGTATCCGGTGTCGCGGCTGACGTTGCGGGCTGGGTTTTCGGCGGCCAGGAGAAATCGTCGGCGCGGCCGGGCGAGGCAGCGGGCGCCTTGCCCTCGATGACGAGTTTTTCGCCGGGCAGGTTCGGATTTGGCTTCGCGGGGGCCGCCGCCCCGAGAAGCTCGGAGCCGCCGTCCAGCGCCGGATCGCCAAGCAGCATCGGCACGGTGCGGTCGATCACGATCGGAGCGGCATTGGGCGCCGGCGCTTCGACCGGGGCGCCCGCCGGCGCGGAGACTGTCGTCACGCTTCCGGGCGCTGCCAGCCCGAGGATCTTGGCCAGCGGCTTTTCGGTGTAGAAGGCAAGCTTGCGCTTGCCGGCCTTGGAGACATTGATGCCGTCGTCCGAGCGCAGCCGCACCGCCTGGCCGTTGATGTCGGGGCCGGTGATGACGAAGGCGCCGTTCTCGTCGACGAAACCGTCCCAGACATCGACGAACTCGCCGCCATGCTTTTCGGCGGCCGAGCGGTAGATGTCGTTGAAGGCCAGCATGTCCGAAGTCATCTTCGGCAACCGGAAAGCCGGCATGCCGACCCACAGGAACGGCACCTTGGCCTCCGCGATGGCCTTGCCCAGCGCATCGGTGCGGCGCTCATATTCCTTGGTCCAGTTCTCGGATCGCGGCTGTTCGCGCACGTCGCCGACCTTCATCTGCTGGCGGTCGTTGGAGCCGAGCATGACGACGACGACCGATGGTTTCTCGGTCTCGATCAGCGTTTTGATCTGTTCTGGCCAGTTGTAGAAATCATCGCGCACGAAGCCGGAAGAACCGTTGCTGCGCACCGCGATCCTGACGCCGGCGTTTTCGGCGAAGGCGGTGTCCAGGCCTTCGCCGAGACCGCTCGCCATGAAATCGCCGACCACCAGCACGGCGCGGGCATCCGGCGTCTTCTCGACGATCGGCGTCTGTGGCTCTGCCGGCAGGCGCGGCTTGGATTTCCTGGTCTTTGCCTTCGGCCTTGCCTTCTGGATGTCGAGCGGCGGCTCGAAGCGCTCGCTGCGGCGCGGGAACAGCAAGTCACGCAGCGACCAGCCGCGGCTCTGCTCCTCCTGCGCCATGGCGGGCGTGTGGAAGGCGCTGGCCGCAGCCACCGCCAGGACGGCGAGGGCCAGGATCAGGATCGGCGTGCGGCGAACGATCGCCCGTATGCGCCCAGCCGAAACCAATCACTTCCTCCGTCCCTGAAGCGGTCCTATTTCTTGCGGAGCCATTTGAGCACTTCCATGCTCGGATAGCCATCCTGGGTCAAGCCGGCCTTCGCCTGGAAGGCCATGATGGCGGCCTTCGATCCCTCGCCGATCTTGCCGTCGAACTTGCCGTCATAGTAGCCGTGCTCGGAAAGCCGCTGCTGCAGTTCCTGCCGCTCCTCGAAGCTCAGCTTGGTGAAGGGCCGTTTCCAGTCCTGCACCAGGCCGCTGCCACCAGCGATCTCGTCGGCAAGAAGGCCGACGGCGAGCGCGTATTTGTCGGCGTTGTTGTAGGCCTTGATGACCGAGAAGTTCTTGATCATCAGGAAGGCCGGCCCACCGCGGCCGTCGGGCACTTTCAGCGTCGCCTTGTCGGAGCCGTTCTTGAACGGCTTGCCGTTGGCCCTGACGACGCCTAGCGCCTGCCATTGCGCCAGCGTCTTCGAGCCGGCGGGGAGCTTGCCGGCCGGCAGGACGACCTCGTAGCCCCAGGTCTTGCCGGCCTGCCAGCCGTTCTTCCGCAGCAGATTGGCGGCCGTCGCCAGCGCATCGGGGATCGAGTTCCAGATGTCGCGCTTGCCGTTGCCGTCCATGTCGACGGCATAATGCTGGTAGCTGGTCGGGATGAACTGGGTGTGGCCCATGGCGCCGGCCCACGAGCCGCTGAGATGGCTTTCGTCGATATCGCCGCTCTGCAGGATCTTCAGCGCCGCGATCAGCTGGGTGCGGGCGAATTTCGAACGCCGCGGGTCGGCATAGCCAAGCGTCGCCAGCGAGCGGATGACATTGCGCATGATGTCGTTGCGCTTGAGGATCTCGCCATAGTTCGATTCCATCGACCAGATGGCGAGCAGGATGTTGCGGTCGACGCCGAACCGCGCCTCGATCCTGTCCAGCCACGGCTTCCATTTCCTCGCCATCTGCTGGCCGACGGCGACCGACTGGTCGTGCACGCGGTTGTCGAAATAGTCCCAGGCGGGTGCCGTGAACTCGGGCTGGGTGCGGGCCTTTTCCAGCACGACCGGATCGACATCGGTGATGTTCCTGAAGGCCTGGTCGTAGATCGCACCGGAGACGCCGCTCTGCACCGCCGTGGCGCGGAAGCTGGCGACCCATTGCCGGAATCCGGCATCGGCGAAAGCAGGTCCCGCGGGCATCAGCAGGGCAAGCGACAGGCTGGCCGCCGTCACGACGCTTGCAAGGCGCTTTGCGGTGCTGCGAACGGACATCTGTTCCTCCTTTTTCGTATCAGGAAGATCATTCATCGCCGAACCCGGTTAGTATTTAGTTTACCATAGGTGGGGGCGGGAACGAAAAGACGCGACGATGCTTTACGCACTGCAAGTTTTGTAAACTCGGCGTTCCTTACATCTCGATTCCGGCGCGAAAATGTCTCAGAACGGGATTGCGGAGCGCGTAATCAAGCGGATAATTGGCAGCATGAAGAGAGTTCGCAAAGCAGTCTTCCCGGTCGCTGGTCTCGGTACGCGGTTCCTTCCCGCCACCAAGGCAATTCCCAAGGAAATGCTGACCGTCGTCGACCGACCGGTCATCCAGTATGTGGTCGACGAGGCGCGCGACGCCGGCATCGAGCATTTCATCTTCGTCACCGGCCGCAACAAGGCGGTCATCGAAGACCATTTCGACGTCCAGTTCGAGCTCTACGACACGCTTGCCCAGCGCGGCAAGGACGACCAGCTCGCCCGCCTGCAGCGGCTGCAGCCGGCGCCGGGCCAGACCAGCTTCACCCGCCAGCAGGTGCCGATGGGGCTCGGCCATGCCGTCTGGTGCGCCCGCGAACTGGTCGGTGACGAGCCCTTCGCGCTGCTGTTGCCCGACATGATCATGCAGTCGGAAAAGAGCTGCATGAAGGACATGGTCGAGCTCTATGCCGAGACCGGCAACAACATCATCGCGGTGCAGGAGTGCGATCCGGCCGAGGCGCATAAATACGGCATTGTCGGCCGCGGCGAGGATACCCATCACGGCTTCCGCATCACCGGCATGGTCGAGAAGCCGAAGGCAGGCACCGCGCCCTCGAACCTGTTCATCAACGGCCGCTATATCCTGCAGCCGGAGATCTTCGGCATCCTCGAAGGCCAGGAGCGCGGCGCCGGCAACGAGATCCAGCTCACCGATGCGATGCTGAAGCTGGAGAAGCAGCAGCCCTTCTACGGCTACCACTACCAGGGCCGCACCTTCGACTGCGGCTCGCCGGAAGGCTTTGTCGAGGCCAATGTCGCCTTCGCTTTGTGGCGCAGAGACATGAATGAGAGCATGGCCGGCGTCATCCGCACGCTGCTCGACGAGATGAAGCCGTCCGAGCGGCGGGGCGCGGCGCTGTAGAGCAATTCCAGGAAAAGTGCGAGCGGTTTTCCGTCCGGAATTGCATCAAAACAAAAGGATAGAGCGGTTCGCCGTTTCGTTGAAACGGTGAAACGCTCCAGGCGCCGGCCTCCTCAGCGCTGCACCTTCAGCCCCAGGAAGATGCTGTTGGCGACATAGTCGCGGCCGGGCAGGTTGCTGTTCAGCTTCTCGGTCCTGACCCTTGTGGTGAGGCCGGCATAGCGGTTCAGCCACCACGTCAGGCCGGCCTCGGCGCTCAGGATCAGGTCATGGCCGTCGGAGCCGGTATAGTCGCGCCAGTCGAGGCCAAGCGCGGAATTCGCCGTCAGATTGGCGCGGACCTGGCGTTCGCCGGTAAGCCTGCCCGAGTAGAGCACATCGCCACTTTCCCCGGCCGTGGTGGTGCTCTCGATGGTGGTCCTTCCTGTGAGCCCGACGATGGTGCCGCGCTCGGGCGACCATTTGAGATCGGCGTTGACGTAGGGCCCCGCATTGGCCGGCAGGCGGTCGTCGTCGATCGCTTCGCGCAGCCAGCCGACGGAGAATTCGCCCGACAGTTTGTCGTCCATGTCGAGTTCGAGGCCGGCGCGCGCCCCGAGCCTGGTCGAGGAACGTTCGTACAAGTTGCTGTCGAGGCGCAGATCATAGACCCGTCGCCCTGCCTCCACCTCGACAAAAGGCGTTATGGCCGGCGAAACCTGATAGCCGGTGCGCAAGGTCGCGGAATAGAGCGTGGAGTCGCGGTCCTTCTGCGACAGTGTGGTGCCGTCCGAAAGATCGGCGTCGCCATAGAAGTCATGCGTGATCGCGCCGGTCAGCGCGTAGCGCATCTTGCCGACGTCCTTCTCGATGCCGAGGCTGCCGTCCACGGTCTGCCGCAGCGGCTGCGAAGTGACGCCGGCGATGGCGTCCGGCGAGGAGGCCGATTCCGGCACCGCCTCGTAGCCGAGCTTGGCGATGGCGCGCAGCTCGTTGTCGAGGTCGACGTTGAGCTGGCCTTCGATGCGGCCTTGCGCGTCGTTGATCTTCTGGCCCGAAACCGTGTTGCGGAAAATGCCGTAGCCGTCGATCGTGGCCGAGTTCTCGCGCCAGTCGGAGGTCGCGGAAAAACGCAGCGCCGTCTCCGACAGCACCGCCGACGTGCCGCCGCTGCTGGCATCGGCATTGGACGTCGCGGTGAAGCCCTGCTCCAGCGTCGGCCGGAAGACGAAGCTGCCGACCTTGATACCGGTTGCGGCGAAGGGGTCATCCTCGGGCTTGATCTTCTGGCCTTCGATCGAGGCGGTGCGCTCGGCGCCGGGGTCAAGCTTCTGCCTGTCGACGCTGTCGATGGTCACGGCGCGACGATTGGCGCCGTCCTGGTCCTCTCCGGCGGTTCCAGTGTCTGCGGTAGTGGTGGTCCCGGTCGCCGTTGGGTCGGTCTGCTGCTTGGTCTTCTTCTTGTCGGCGGCCTTTGTCTTTTTCTTCCCGGCGGTGTCGTTGTCCGCCTTCTTGTCCGCATCGTCGGCGCGCTGTTTGGCGGTTGAGGTCCGGCGCGGCTTGGGCGGAGAAGGGTTCTCGACGAACGGATCGTCGGTGGCGGCAGGCTGGTCGAAGATGCTGTCGTTCGCGGCCGTTCCATCGGTCTCGTCAGGCACTGCGCCGGGGCTGGCCGGCGAATAGGTGTCGGCCGGAGCGTCGGCGGTCGCGGTCGCGGGCCCGTTCAGATCCTGGGCACGAGCCCTGCTCATCTGCCTGACCTTGCGCTGCTGGTCCGACAGGATCGCCGATTCCGAAACCTCGCCGCGCAACTCGGTTTCCTGGGCATGGAGCGGCATCGGCCGCAGCAAAGCGAGGACGCTCGCCGCCAGCAACAGCGTGCTGACGGCCTTGCCCGTTCGACCTCTTTTCGTTTCAGGCTGGGCCCCGGTCATCGTCACCACTGCTTGCGCGGCGCGGGCGCGCCATACTTACCGAACCGTAAATGGGGATGGTTAACGGAGGGTTGAGGCGGGCGGTTCTCTCGCGCATTCGGTGTCCCGCATGTCGAAGCCAAAATGGTGCGTCAGGAGAGGGCCGCCATCGACCGCAGGTGGCATTTCTGTTGGACAGGCGGGCGGCGAAGCGCTAAGCGCATCAGCCATGCATGCAGGGTCCCCAGAAAAGAAGCGCCCGGACAGGCAGGCTTCGATCGATTCGGCGCTGAGAACCGTGGCGACCGAGCAGGCCGGCATGGCTGCATTTGCCGCCGCGCTCGAGAACGGGTTGGCCGAGCCATTCGCACGCGCCGTCGAGCTGATTTCGGGCATCGAGGGCCGCGTCATCGTCACCGGCGTCGGCAAGAGCGGCCATATCGGCTCCAAGATCGCCGCAACGCTGGCCTCGACCGGCACGCCCGCCTTCTTCGTCCATCCGGCGGAAGCCAATCACGGCGATCTCGGCATGATCGCCAAGGACGATGCCATCGTCGCCATGTCGTGGTCGGGCGAAAGCAAGGAATTGATGGGCATCGTCGCCTATTCCAAGCGTTTCTCGATCCCGCTGATCGCCATCACGTCCGGCGAGACCTCGGCACTGGCGCGCGCCGCCGACGTGGTGCTGCTCCTGCCGCCCGCGCCGGAGGCCTGTCCGCACGGCCTGGCACCGACGACATCGGCGCTGCTGCAACTGGTCATGGGCGACGCGCTGGCCATTGCGTTGCTCGAGGCGCGGGGCTTCACGCCCGACCATTTCCGCACCTTCCATCCAGGCGGACAGCTCGGCGCCAATCTCACGCAACTGCGCGAGATCATGCATGTCGGCGAGCGTCTGCCGCTGGTGCCGTCGGGCACCGGCATGCGCGAGGCGATCATCGAACTCTCGCGCAAGGGCTTCGGCTGCGTGGCGATCAGCGGCGCCGATGGGGCGCTGATCGGCATCATCACCGACGGCGATATCCGCCGCCATATCGCCAACGACCTTCTGGCGATGAGCGTCGATCAGGTGATGACCAGGAAACCAAAGACGGCGACGCCGGACACGCTGGTGGCGACGGCCCTGCAGACCATCAACACCTCCGCCATCACCAGCCTGATGGTGGTCGAGGACGGACGTCCTGTGGGGCTCGTCCACCTGCATGATCTGCTGCGGATCGGCGCGGCCTGAAAAAGGCGCGTCACGCTCGGGAAGCCCTACGCGACACGCCCTGATTTTCTGTTTCGAAAGCGCTGCGCGCTTTCGGGCAATCAGACAGCTTCGACAGTCAGTTCCAGGTCGGTATCGGCCGAACTGACGACGCGCACTTGCGTGCCGGCCGGCAGGTCGGGACCCGACACGCGCCACAACGTGTCGCCGAGCTTGATGCGGCCGCGGCCGTCCTTGATCGGTTCGGCAAGGGTGGCCATCTTGCCGACCTGCTGCGCGCCGCGCCGGTTGAGCAGCGGCTGGTCGGTCGCGTCATGACGCCCGCCAACCAGCTTCTTGCCGGCGAAGGCCGAGACCAGCGACAGCGCCAGGAAGGCAAGGACCTGGACTTCCCAGGTCCAGAAGCTTGCGTCCCAGATGAGCAGCGAAATCAGGCCGATCACCAATGCGGCGATGCCGATCCACAGCATGAAGATGCCGGGTGCTATGACCTCCATAACCAGGAGGACGAGGCCCAGTACCATCCAGTTCCACGGACCAAGTTCGGAAATGATACGGTCGAACATGGGAGCAGCCTCCTATGATCTCAGTTGTCGCCGGACTTGACGACCGGCGGGCGCGAACCCTGCCGCGTCGCGGCAGCCGGTCCGCCATCTTTGAAGACTTCCTTGGCGATCTCGCCAATGCCGCCCAGCGTGCCGATCAGCGACGAAGCCTCAAGCGGCATCAGCACGATCTTGCTGTTGGTGGCCGAACCAATCCTGGTCAGCGCTTCGGTGTATTTCTGCGCGATGAAGTAGTTGAGCGCCTGGACGTCGCCCTTGGAGATCGCCTCCGAAACCACTTGCGTCGCCTTGGCTTCGGCCTCGGCCGAGCGCTCGCGCGCCTCGGCGTCGCGGAAGGCGGCTTCCCTGCGGCCTTCGGCCTCGAGGATCTGCGACTGCTTCAGGCCTTCGGCGGCCAGAATCTGCGCTCGCTTGTTGCGCTCGGCGGTCATCTGGCGGCCCATCGATTCGATCAGATTGGCCGGCGGATTGATGTCCTTGATCTCGACGCGGGTGATCTTGATGCCCCACGGGTGTGCCGCCTCGTCGACGACGCGCAGCAGGCGCTCGTTGATGGCGTCGCGGTTCGACAGGAGTTCGTCGAGGTCCATCGAACCCATGACAGTACGGATGTTGGTCATCGTCAGGTTGAGAATTGCGTTCTGCAGGCCGGAGACCTGGTAGGCCGCTTGCGCCGCATTGAGGATCTGGAAGAAGGCGATGCCGTCGACACCCACAATGGCGTTGTCGCGGGTGATGATTTCCTGGCTCGGAACATCGAGCACCTGCTCCATCATGTTCATCTTGGCGCCGATACGGTCGACGAACGGCACGATGAGGTTGAGGCCCGGGCTCAGTGTTTTGGTGTAACGGCCAAACCGCTCCACGGTATAATTATAACCTTGCGGGATTGTCCTGATGCCTTTGATAAGAAGCACCAACACCAGAAAGGCAAGTGCACCAATCGCAATACCGAAACCACTGAAGTCCATTTGAATCTCCCTCAGATGCCGGCCATGGCGTTGATTCCAGGCAGCCGACTTCACCAAACACTTAGGTGTGTTTCAATAGTGTTACAATCAGGTGATCGCTCATTATTAGTGGATGGAAGAGCGCGACAGGGGCGATCGATCGCCTCAACGCAGCGGGCTCACACCCAGCCGGACAGCTCGCGCCGCGCCAGCGCCTCGATCACCGCCATGCCTTCGGCGCTGTCGTTGAGGCAAGGGATATGGGCGAAGTTCTCGCCTCCGGCATGATGGAAGGTCTCGGCCGCCTCGCGGCCGATCTCGTCCAGCGTTTCGATGCAGTCGACGGAAAAGCCGGGATTGACGATGGCGATCGATTTGACGCCGTCCTTGGCGAGCTTCTCGACCGTGACGTCGGTGTAGGGCTGCAGCCATTCCTGGGCGCCGAAGCGCGACTGGAAGGTGGTGATCAGCTTCTTCTCGTCCCAGCCGAGCTTCTGGCGCAGCAGCCTCGTCGTCTCCAGGCAATGGGCCTGATAGGGGTCGCCCTTGTCGGAATAGGGTTTTGGGATGCCGTGGTAGGAAGTGATGACCACCTCCGGCGCGAAGTCGAGGCTGGCCAGATGGCGTTCGATCGAGCGGGCAAGCGCCTCGATGTAGACAGGCTCGTCATAGTAGGGCGGCACGCTGCGGATCGCCGGCGCGCGCCTGATCTTCATCAGCGCGCGAAACAGTTGGTCGTTGGCGGTCGCCGTGGTCGTCGCCGAATATTGCGGATAGAGCGGAAAGGAAAGAATGCGGTCGCAGCCCTGCTCGACCAGTTTTTGGGCCACGCTCGCGGTCGATGGATTGCCGTAGCGCATCGCCCAGTCGACGACGACATCGGGCAGGTCACCAAACGCTTGGGTAAGCTTCTCGGCCTGGGCGCGGGTAAAGGTGCGCAGCGGCGACTCGTTCTTCTCCCGGTTCCAGATCCTGGCGTAGTTGGCGCCCGACTTCTTCGGACGGGTGGTCAGAACGAGCCCGTAGAGGATCGGGTACCAGATCGCCTTGTTGAGCTCGATGACGCGCGGATCGGAGAGGAACTCCCTGAGATAGCGCCACATCGGCTTGAAGTCGGTGCCGTCGGGCGTGCCGAGATTGATCAGCATCACGCCGACCTTGCCCGCCTTGGCCGGCGCGGGACCAGCCAGCAGCGCGCCTGCGGCCTGCGCGGCTTTGGGATCGATCGGGCTGGTCAACGTCATCAAGGGGTCTCCGGGCATCGCGAAACCAGCGATGGCGGGGCCAAATTAGCGATACGCCGTCGGTTTTCAATGCCGCGTCTGGCCGCACCTTAATACGCATGCCGGAAAGCAGAAACCCGCCCGGTTGCCCGGACGGGTTCGTCGATTTGCTGCGGCAGGAGTTATTTGGCGGCGGGCGGGATGGCCAGCGTCCCGCCGATCGGCAGCCGGTGCGCCTCGAAACCCTTGTTGGCGCCGGAGATCAGCTTCCACTTGGTGCCATCGTTATAGGCCTTCTTGGCCAGATCCCAGAAGGTGTCGCCGGCGACGATGACGTGGCTGGCCTCGGCTGGCGCTGCCTCGGCCGGCTTTGCCGGTTCCGCTGCCGGTGCCGGTGCAGCTTCGGCGGGCTTGGCCGGTTCGGCCGCGGGAGCAGGGGCCGGCGCCGCCGCAGGTGCCGCCTCAGCCGGCTTGGCCGGTTCTGCTGGAGCTGGCGTTGCCGGTGCAGCCTCGGCCGGCTTCGCCGGTTCGGCGGCGGGCGCCGCCGCGACGGTCGCCGCGATCTCGGTAATGCGGCCGTCGAGCTTGGGTGTATACGGCCGGTGCGCGCCGAGATAGTCGGCGACCACCTGCTCCAGGCCCGGGCCGTAGTCATAGGCGTTCTTGGCCTTCTCGGCGAAGACCTTGTAGCCGTCGCCGCCTTGGCGGACATAGTTGTTGGTGGCGACCATATAGTCCTTGTCGGGATTGATCGGCGCCCAGGCGCCGCCTTCCATCACCTCGACCGACTTGACGCGTCCGGCATTGGGCGCGACCGATTTGTCGAAGGAATATTTCAGACCGGCGACCTGCGGGAAGCGCCCGGCGCCGTCCTCGATCTGGCTGAGGCCGCTTTCCAGCCCGGCGACGAGGTCCTTGCCCGAGATCTGGAAGGTCGCCAGCGTGTTCTGGAAGGGCAGCACGGTCAACACCTCGCCCATGGTGACGGTGCCCTGGTCGATCGAGGCGCGCAGGCCGCCGCCATTCGAGATCACGATCTCGACGCCCTGGCCCTTGACGCGGTCGAGAATGGCGTCGGAGACGAGGTTGCCCATCTCGCATTCGCGGGCGCGGCAGTTGTCGCGGCTGCCGTCGATCGGCTTGGTGGTCTCGGCCACTTCCTTGTTCTTCAATTCCTCGATCGGCGCGCCGAGCTCCTTGATGCGGGTGAGCACGGCCGGATCGGGCGTGATCGACTTGTCGAGAAAGATCGGGTCGCCGCTCGCTTCCTTGACGACGCCGTTGTCGTCGAACACGACCTTGAACTCGCCGAGATATTTCGAATAGGAGGCCGCCTGCACCACCGGCACCTTGGAGCCGTCGGGGTTGTCGACCATCGTCGGGTAGGGGCCGGCCGCCTTCGGATCGGTGTTGGACAGAAGCGTGTGGCTGTGGCCGCCGACCACGACATCGATGCCCGGGATCTTGGCGATGACATCGCGCTCGCGGTTGTAGCCGATATGGGTAACGGCGATGATCTTGTTGACGCCTTGCGCCTTCAGTTTCTCGACCTCGGCCGTGATCGACTTGACGTCGTCCTCGATGGCGATGTTCGGGCCGGGCGAAGCGAGTTCCGGCGTGTCGTTGGTCACCGCGCCGACAATGCCGATCTTCTGGCCGCCGACCTCAAGCACGATCGATGGCTTGATCTTGCCGGCGGCGCCGGACTTGTCGTTGGCCACCACATTGGCGCTGACGACCGGGAACTTCGCCTTGTCGAGATAGGGCACAAGTGCTGTCTCGCCGTCGTCGAATTCATGGTTGCCGAGCGTCACCGCGTCCGGCTTGATCTGGTTGAGGAATTCCTCCTCCGCGGCACCCTTGTAGGTGATGTAGAACAGCGAGCCCTGGAAGCTGTCGCCCGCATTGAGCAGCAGCACGTTCTGACCCTCGAGCTTCTTGCGCTCCTGGGCGATCGCGGTGACCAGCCGGCCGGCGCCACCGACGCATTCGCCCTTTGTCTCCTCCTCGGCGGAGCACGTCGACTCGTATTTGTTGTTGCCTTCGATGCGGCTGTGCCAATCGTTGAAATGCAGGATGTTCAATGTGTAGTCGGCAAAAGATGCTCCGGCCGACAGGCCAAGCGCTGACGCGGACAGGGCTGCAAGAGCGGCAAATTTCTTCATCTTCCTCTCCCGGATGAACCTCATCAGAGGTGTCTAGCGCCATCGCTTGACTGCAGCACGACAGCCAGCTTCGAGGCATGTTCACATCGCGTTTCGGTCGATGCAAGGGGAAATCAGGACGAGGTTGCCGGCACAAAAAAGACGGCGGCTCGCGCCGCCGTCCGCTATCAGGATAGATGTCTTACCGGCTCAGACGCGACGCGTCAGCACGAAGTTCTGCCCGCTGGCGCTGGTGCAGTTGAGCTGGCTGGTGGAGATCATCAGGCAGTTGAAGCTGACCGGCGTCTGGCGGATCAGCGAGGTGCCGTGGATCTCGACCGAGGTCGCGCCCGTCATGGTGTAGCTGCCTTCGGCGAGCTTCTGGCCGGTATCGGTGGCGACGGTGGTGAAGGCGCCGGCGGTGAAGCTCGACAGACCGGTGCCCTTGGCGTCGATCCAGGAGCCTTCGACGCCTTTCGGTCCGGCCGACATCGGCGGCTCGGAAGGGCCGACGGTGGAGCAGGCGGAAGCGGCCAGCAGGCTTGCCGCCGCGCCCGCCGAAAGCAATTTGCGTGCAATGGTCATGATCAAAATCCTCTCCTCTCGCGTCGGCCCGAAGTCGGTTCGAAGCACGGCGCGGACATTCATAGTGCTAGAGCGTACTCTCCAAACGGACGCACGTCGCTCCAGGCCGCGCCCCTTCAATCGCCCGATTTCCGGGCGATTGCAAGGCAGTCGGATAGGCTGACGGCGCTGCTATCGCACCAGGATGTTGCGGAATTGCCACGGGTCGTTCTTGTCGAGATCCTCGGGGAAAAGACCCGGACGGTGATCGAGCGGCGTCCAGTCGGTGTAATAGCCCTTGACCGGTCCGAGATAGGGCGATTGCACTTCAAGACAGCGCCTGTAATCCATCTCGTCCGCCTCGACGATGCCGGCTTCGGGATTTTCCAGCGCCCAGACCATGCCGGCCAGCACCGCCGAGGTGACCTGCAGGCCGGTGGCGTTCTGGTAGGGGGCGAGCTTGCGGGCCTCGGCGAGCGACAGCTGCGAGCCATACCAATAGGCGTTCCTGTCATGGCCGTAGAGCAGCACGCCGAGCTCGTCGATGCCGTCGACCAGCTCGTTCTCGTCAAGCACGTGATGGACAGGCTGCGCCTTGCCGGCAGCGCCGAACATCTCATGCAGCGACAGCACCGCGTCGTTGCAAGGGTGATAGGCATAGTGACAGGTCGGGCGGTAGTGGACCTTGCCCTTCTTGCCGCGCAAGGTGAAGAAGTCGGAGATCGAGATTGCCTCGTTGTGCGTCACCAGGAAGCCATATTGCGCGCCGGGTGTCGGGCACCACGAGCGCACGCGGGTGTTGGCGCCGGGCTGCTCCAGATAGATCGCCGCCTGCGAGCCGTGCTTGTGCTTTTTGGCGTTCTTCGGCATCCAGGTCTCATGCGTGCCCCAGCCGAGCTCGGCCGGTTGCAGACCCTCCGAGACGAAGCCTTCGACCGACCAGGTGTTCCAGAACACGTCCATCGGCTTCGGCTTCTTGGTGCGCTGGGTGTCGCGCTCGGCGATGTGGATGCCCTTGACGCCGGCCTTCTTCATCAGCTTGGCCCAGCCTTCGCGATCATTCTGCGCCGACTCGGCGAACTCCAGGCCGAGATCGGTGGCGAGGTTGACCAGCGCCTGCTTGACGAACCACGAGACCATGCCCGGATTGGCGCCGCAGCAGGAGATCGCCGTGGTGCCGCCGGGGTTGCTGGCGATTTCCTCGCGCACGCTCTCGCGCAGCGCGTAGTTGGTACGCGCGGCATTGTCGGCCTTGTCGTCGAAATAGAAGCCGAGCCAGGGCTCGACCACCGTGTCGACATAGAGCACGCCGAGCTTGCGGCAGAGCTTCATCAGTTCGAGCGAGGAGGTGTCGACCGACAGGTTGACGCAGAAACCCTGGCCGCCGCCATTGGTCAGAAGCGGCGTCAGCAGCTTCTTGTAGTTCTTCTTGGTCACCGCATCCTGCACGAAGGTGATGCCGCGCTCGTCGAGGAGCTTGCGGTCGGTGTCGCGCGGGTCGATGACCGTCATGCGCGACTTGTCGAACTTGAAATGACGTTCGATCAGCGGCAGCGTTCCCCGTCCGATCGAGCCGAAGCCGATCATCACGACGGGACCGGTGATTTCACCGTAAACGGGCCAGTTTTCATTCGCCATTTTTTCAGACACTCCTTCAAACATAGGGAAAAGCAGGGCAATTGCGCCGGACGGTCAAGCGCTACACCACAGATCATTGTCACAAACCAGCGAAAAGCGCCAACCACCGGCCAGGCCAGCCCGGCGGCGTGGTTAAGCCGCCCTGGCCATATCGGCGAGGAAGGCGACCAGGCGGTTGCGGTCGGATGTCAGGCCCTTGTAGTCGAGCTGTGCCTGGTCGAGCGCCTCAAGCTGCGCGGCGAAGGATGCCGCGAGCGTTGCCCTGTCGGGATGGCGGGCCAGCACCTTGAGCGGGTCGAGATGGATGCGGATGGTGAACAGGATGTCGCGCGAGACCGGCAGCTTACGCGACGTCTGGCGCTCGACGCGGATGAAGGCGTGGGCGTCGACGTCGCCATCATGGAAGCGCGAGGGCCGATTGGTGGCGCGGTCGATGCGCTGCAGGTTGGAAAGCGGATGATAGAGCGCGTCGCCGGCCTGGATCGACCAGTTGTAGCGCTCGACCGCCTGGCCCTGGAGACCGTCGAACATGCGGTTGATCAAGTCGGCCGGACGCGTGCCTGGTCCGAAGCCGGGCACCGGCGCATGGATCCGCTGTAGCGGCTTGCCGAATTTTTCGGTGAGCGACCAGGATGAGGGAAAGCAGAGCGAGCCGGCGGCCAGCCGCCAGCCGCTTTCGTCCCGGCGCATCAGGATCAGATCCTCCTGGACGAGCAGGGATGCCCTGACGAGCGGCGCCTCGCGCAAGGCCGCGGTCGGACCGCCGCCGCTCTCGGCGCCGATGACCTCGACGCCGGCGCTGATGCCGCGGTGGGTACCGGGGTGCTTCGCCGCGAGATAGGCGACGACGAGGTCGAGCACCTCTTGCTGCGCCTCGCGCGTGCCGTCTTCCTCGACAAAGACCTTCTCGGGGATTTCCGCGTAGAGCCGGCGCTTCTCGGCGAGGTGGGCAGGCAAGTTCTCGTCGACATCGAGCCATTGGTCGAGGCCGAGCGGTTTCAGCCCGATGGTGAAGGGCTTTGACGAGCCGTCATAGGGCGTATGGGCGGGCCTGCTCATAATTCCTTGAACGCGTCCAGCTGGGCAACGGTCATTTTCGCCGTGAATTCGGTGACATCGTAATCGGCAGCGCCTGCCCTGGCGAAAGGATCGTCCGCCAGCCTGGCATCGAGCACGTCACGCGGACCACGCGCGATGATGATGCCGCCGGTCCTTGGCCGCTTCGGCCCGGAGGCGACGAAGATGCCTTCGGCGTAGCAGGCTTTCAGCCATTCGACATGCGCGGGCCCCAGCCGGTCAATCTCGGTCAGCGGCACCTTGTAGTTCAGCGAAACGACGAACATCGCATTCTCCCAGCCTGCGTCAGGACAGTTTTGCGGGGATCAGGCCGCGCAGCGAATTGCCGACGTAGACCGCACGGGCGGCCTTCAGATCGTCAAGGGTGTAGATCGCTTCGGCGGCGCGGCCTTCATCCAGAAGCTCGCCGCGCAATACGCCAGGCAAGAGGCCGCAGTCGAGCCGGGGCGTTGCCAGCACGCCGTCGCCGAAATCGGCGAAGAGATTGGTGATCGTGCCCTCGCAGAGCTCGCCGCGCTCGTTGGCGAGCAGCACCTCGTCGGCGCGGCTGGCGAGATATTCGGCGCGCGCGTGCTGGTAGGCATCGCGGCGGCTGGTCTTATGGCGAAGCAGCGTATCGCCGGAATCGAGGCGGACGCGCGCCAATTGCAGCCGCCAGACCTTGTCGGCGGCGAGCGGCTCATAGGGCTGCGCGGCGGCCGTCACCTCGCCGTTGCGCGCAAGGACGAGGCGGGTGCGCAAGGGGACGGTTTGCCGGCCAACCGTGTCCATCAGCACTTCGCCGACCTGTTGCGGATCGCAGGCGAAGCCGAGTTCCGCCGCAGATGCGTAGAGCCGCGCGAGGTGACGCTCGAAGCGCAGGAAGCCGGAGCCCGGCTCCCAGCGCATGGTCTCGATCAGCTCGAAATCGGCACGGTTCCCGTCGCGAAGCGCGCTTTCAAGAGACACTCCAGGTACTCCTCCTCGGCGGTGGAATCGAAGACGACGCCGCCGCCGACATTGTAGACGGCCTCGCCGCTGGAAAAGAGCGAGATGGTGCGGATCGCCACGGAAAAACGCATCGTGCCGCCGGGCGCGATCCAGCCGATGGCGCCGCAATAGACGTCGCGCGGCACGGCTTCGAGATCGTGCAGGATCTCCATGGCGCGGATCTTCGGCGCGCCGGTGATCGAGCCGCAGGGAAACAGCGCCGCAAGAACCTGGCGGATGCCGACATCGGGCAGCAGTCTCGCCCGCACGCGGCTGACCATCTGGTGCACGGTCGGATAGGTCTCGATGCGGAACAGTTCCGGCACCTCGAGCGTGCCGACCTCGCTGATCAGCGAGATGTCGTTGCGCAAGAGGTCGACGATCATGCGGTTCTCGGCCTGGTTCTTCTCGTCCTTGCGCAGGAACGATTTCAGGCGCGCGTCCTCGGCCCTGGTCGCGCCGCGCGGCGCCGTGCCCTTCATCGGATGCGTCTCGATCATGCCTTCGGCGTCGATCTCGAAGAACAGCTCCGGCGAGCGTGACAGCACGATCGGATCGCCGAGCGCAATCAGCGCGCCGTATTTCACCGGCTGGCGCTCGGTCAGCGCGTCGAAGGCGGCGAGCGGGTCGCCGGACCATTGCGCCCGCACCGGAAAGGTCAGATTGCCCTGGTAGCAGTCGCCCTTGCGGATGTGGTCGTGCAGCCGCGCGAAGCGCTTCGCATAGTCTTGCGCCGACCAGGCGGCGCGGGCGTCGAAGATCGGGCCGTTGGTCGCGGGACCGGGACGGCGCGGCACCGCCTGTTCGGCAGGAGCGTCGAAGATGCCGAGGCAGACCAGCGGCGCGCGCCGGCCCTCGGGAAGCAATGGCACCAGCTTCGGCTCGAGCAGATATCCCGCTTCATACGAGAAGTAGCCGGCCAGCCATTTGCCCGCATCGGAGGCCGCCTGCGCGGCTTCAAGCGCCGCGGGGAAATCGTCCGCGTCGTGCGCGACGATGATCTCGGCCGGCCGGTCGAAGACCAGCTGGCGGCCGCTCTCGTCGTTGCGGAAAATGGCGGACGGCAGGGACATGGCTCGAGTGTTCGGTCGGTGGTGCAGCGATCGCTCTATATGGGGGTGCGCCGGCGCGCAATCGAGGGAGCGGCGTCGAGGGCCGCAAAGGCGGCTGGACCAAAGGAAAGCGGCGGTGTCCATGCGCACCGCCGCTTTGTCATGCGCCGGAAGCGCAAGCCGATCAGGTGTTGCTGGCGGTTCCCGCGGTCGGGAAGCGGCGGGCGAATTCCGTTTCGTCGCCGGCGGCGAGCAGCTTCGCCTGCTCGATCCATTGCTCGCGCGCGATGCGTCCGTCGAAATTCAGCACCTCCTCGATGCGCTTGACGTCGTCGGCCGTCCAGGCGGCGATCTGGGCGTAACTTGTAACCCCAAGGCCTTTGAGCAGCTTTTCGTTGACCGGGCCGATACCGATCAGCCGGCGCAAATTGTCGGCCGTCCCTGTCGCCGGCTTGTCTGCTGCCGGCGCTGACTGGGCCGGTGCAGGCGCGGCTGTCTTTGCCACCGCGTTGGGGGCCGCGGCCTTGGGCGCGGCGGCCGTCCTTGATGCCGCAGGCTTTGCGGCGGCAGGTTTGGTTGCCGCCGGCTTTGCAGCGGCAGATTTGGCAGCGGCCGGCTTGGCGGCTGCGGGCTTGGCCGAAGCCGGTTTGGCCGGAGCAGGCTTGGCGGCAGCAGGCTTGGCCGCTGCTGGCGTCGAGATCAGCGCCGCGGGCGCTGGAGCGGAGGCCTTCGCCGCGCCGGATCCAGCCGGCGCTTCGCGCAGCCGGCGCTCGAGATCGGCGCGGGCACGACCGCAAGCATCGAGCTCACCGGTCAGCCGGTCGGCATCGGCACGCACCTTGTCGCGCTCGCTGCGCGTGCGCTCGAGATCTCCGCGCAGGCCGTCGAGCTCGCCGCCCAGGCGACCCCAGATGAACCAGCCGGCCACCACACCCACGATGAACGCCAGGAGCATGTAGAAAAAAGTGCTCATTCTCTCTCTCCAGTCCGATCCGTCTGCCGTGGCCTGGAGTGACGACCTTGGCGCAAGACCGTTCGATGGTTCCGCTAGGCGGAACAGCCGGCTTCAATCGAGCTGTCGGCGATCGGCTCTTCGCCATGGCCAACGGCCGCATCGCATTCGCCGAAGGTCGCCACCGGCCGAGATTGTCCCTTGCCTGAGCTCCGGCTGAGCTTGAGGCCGGACGCTATCATACGGCTTGTGGAAAGCTAACGGAAAAAATTCCCGGAGAGTCATTGAAGAACAAATATTTATGCCAAGAATAGGCCACTCCCAACACGCGTTCCGTCTAAACTATTCTGGCGACGCTCAGGGGCAGGGCCACCCTTCACTTGTCCAGCGCTTCCAGCTCGTCGATCAGGCCGCCGATCACACCGAGCCCGATCTGCCAGAAGGCGGGGTTGGTGGCGTCGAGACCGAAGGGCGCCAGCAGCTCGGAATGATGCTTGGTGCCGCCGGCGCGCAGCATCTCGAAATACTTCTCCTGAAAGCCGCGCTCGGCATTCTGGTAGACCGCGTAGAGCGAGTTCACCAGGCAATCGCCGAAGGCATAGGCGTAGACATAGAAGGGTGAATGGATGAAGTGCGGGATATAGGTCCAGAACACTTCGTAGCCGTCGCGCAGCTTGATCGCCGGGCCGAGGCTCTCGGCCTGCACCTCCAGCCAGAACTGGCCGAGCCGGTCGGAGGTCAGCTCGCCGTTCTTGCGCTCGGCATGCACCTTGCGCTCGAATTCGTAGAAAGCGATCTGGCGCACCACGGTGTTGATCATGTCCTCGACCTTCTGGGCGAGCATGGCCTTGCGCTCGCGCCGGTCGGTGGTCTGGTCGAGCAGCGAGCGGAAGGTCAGCATCTCGCCGAAGACGGAGGCCGTTTCGGCCAGCGTCAGCGGCGTCGAGGCCATCAGCGCGCCCTGGCCGCCCGCCAGCACCTGATGCACGCCATGGCCGAGCTCATGCGCGAGCGTCATCACGTCGCGCGGCTTGCCCATGTAGTTGAGCAGCACATAGGGATGCGCCGACGGCACGGTCGGATGGGCGAAGGCGCCGGGCGACTTGCCGGGCCGCACCGGCGCGTCGATCCAGTTGCGGTCGAAGAAGGTGCGGGCGATTTCGGCCATGTCGGGCGAGAAGCGCTGATAGGCCGACAGCACCGTGTCCCGGGCATCGTCCCAGCGGATGACAGCCTGCGGGGTCTCGGGCAAGGGCGCGTTGCGATCCCAGTGGTTCATCACTTGCATGCCGAGCCAGCGCGCCTTCATCGCATAGTAGCGATGCGACAGGCGCGGATAGGCCTCGCGCACGGCGGCTGCCAGGGCGTCGACCACGCTGCGCTCGACGCGATTGGCGAGGTGGCGTGAATCGGCGATGTCCTCGAAGCCGCGCCAGCGGTCGGAAATCTCCTTGTCCTTGGCCAGCGTGTTGGTGATCAGCGTGAAGGTGCGCAGATTCTTGCGGAAGGTCGCGGCCAGCGCCTCTGACGCCTGGCGGCGGACTTCGCCGTCGGCGTCCTGCAAGCGGTTCAGCGCCGGTTCCAGCGCCAGCTCCTCGCCGCCGACGTCGAAGCGCAGATCGGTCATCGTCTCGTCGAACAGCCGGTTCCAGGCGCCGCGTCCGGTGATCGACTTTTCATGGAAAAGCTGCTCGACCCGATCCTCGAGCTGGTAGGGCTTGTCCTTCCTGAGGTCGAGCACCCAAGGCCGATAGTGGGCAAAGCCCGCGTCGGCGGCGAGCGCGCCCTCGATCACCGCGTCGTCGATCAGATTGAGTTCGAGTGCAAAAAACAGAAGATGCGCGCTGGCGTCGGTCATCTTCTCCTGGATATCGCCATAGAGCTTGGCGCGCTGCGGGTCGGCGGTGTTGCCGGCATAGACCAGCCCGGCATAGGAGACGATGCGGCCGATCAGTTCCTCCAGCGACTCATAGGCGCGCAACGCTTCGCCCAGGCGGCCGGCGGCGCCGCGCTCGGCCTCGGCGGCAAGCGTGCCTTTCCAGCGCGTCTCGAAGCTGATCGCATCCTGCGCCGCCTTGGCGATGTCGCGCTTCAGCTCGGCCGCTTGCATGCCGGAATAGAGGTCGGCGAGGTTCCATTCCGGCAGGTCGCCGAGCTCCGCCGCGCCGTGACCGGACGCTACCGCCGCGAGCTGCCCATCAGAAACCATGCGCATCAAATACCTTCCAGAAGCTGGGGAAAGAGAGAAGCCGGTCAAATCCTAAGGAATTCGTTCACCGGGTTTTTTGAAACCTTATTTAGAACCCTGTGCCAAGATGATCCATGGGGATTTCTCGGGCCAGGCATCAACACAGTCATGACAGGTTCCATACTCATAGTCGATGACGATCCCGTGCAGCGCAGGCTGCTCGAGGCGGCAGTGACGAAATTCGGCCACGGCGCGATCGTCACCGACGGCGGCGAGGCCGGCCTCGGGGCTCTCGACGGACCCGGCGCGCGCGATGTGTCGGTGGTCATTCTCGACCTCGTCATGCCCGGCCTCGACGGCATCGGCGTCCTGAAGGCGATGCGCGAGCGCGGCATCCACGTTCCGGTCATCGTGCAGACCGCGCAGGGCGGCATCGAGACCGTCGTATCGGCGATGCGCCACGGCGCCTTCGATTTCGTCGTCAAGCCGGCCTCCCCCGACAGGCTGCAGACGGCGATCTCCAACGCGCTGAAGGTCGAGGCGGTCGAAGACGAGATGAAGCGCACGTCCAGGCGGCGCGGCGGCCACCTGACCTTCAAGGACCTGATCACGCACAGCCCGGCGATGGACCGGGTGATCCGGCTCGGCCAGAAGGCGGCGGCGTCCAACATCCCGATCCTGATCGAGGGCGAATCGGGCGTCGGCAAGGAGCTGGTGGCGCGCGCCATCCAGGGCAGCGGCGACCGCCGCTCGAAACCGTTCGTCACCGTCAATTGCGGCGCCATCCCCGACAACCTCGTCGAATCGATCCTGTTCGGCCACGAAAAGGGCTCGTTCACCGGCGCCACCGACAAGCACACCGGCAAATTCGTCGAGGCGCATTCGGGCACGCTGTTCCTCGACGAGATCGGCGACCTGCCGCTCGACGTCCAGGTCAAGCTGTTGCGCGCGGTGCAAGAGGGCGAGGTCGATCCGGTCGGCGGTCGTTCGACGGTCAAGGTCGACATCAGGCTGATCTCGGCGACGCACCGCAATCTCCTGCAGCAGGTCAAGGACGGCCGTTTCCGCGAGGATCTGTTCTACCGGCTCAACGTCTATCCGATCTTCGTGCCGCCGCTGCGCGACCGCCGCGACGACATTCCCTATCTGGTCAGGCATTTCATGGAGAAGGTGGCGCCTGCCGATCCGCGTCACCGTCCGCAAGGCATCTCGGCCAGGGCGCTCGCCATGCTGCAGGCCTATGACTGGCCGGGCAACATCAGGCAGCTGGAGAACGCCGTCTTCAGGGCCTCCGTGCTGGCCGAAAGCGAGCTGCTGACGGAAGAGGAGTTTCCGCAGATCCGCGCGCAACTGGAAGGCACGGTCAAGCTCGATGTCGAATTTGCCGCGCCAGCGCCTGAGCTGAACGGTGACGACGACGTGGCCGGCGAGCCGGGGGTGGTCGTGGCCGAGCCCGATCCGCCGGCAAGGCTGCAGCCGCGCTTCGGGACGCTGCGGGCACTGGACGAGCGCGGCAATGTACGCGCTCTGGCCGAAGTCGAACTGGAAATGATCAAGCTCGCCATCGACCATTACAATGGCCAGATGAGCGAGGTCGCGCGCCGTCTCGGCATCGGCCGTTCGACCCTCTACAGGAAGCTCAAGGAATACGGCATCGACCCGGAAAGCGGCCGCATCGAGCGCCTTGCATCCTGACCCGCCGAGCCCTGTTCGCAAGCTCCGGACCAGTTCCGTCCCCTGGTGCGGGCCCGCTCGGCATTGATCGCGGCGCCGGCGGCGCCGCAGCGACTCGATTATGGCTGCGATCACGCAATTGAGGCCCGCGGTAACAGATTGTGTTTCGGCCAAAGGCGGAAAAATGATCTAAACCAGCAATTTACCAAGAAACGCAGTGCAACATTTTTGACGGGATATCGCCACGGTGTTACCGCATTTCGGCTTCAATAAGCGATGATTAACCATTAGGATCGATATTCGGATGTGAGAACAACACATCCGTTTGGGCAAATCCGGGGACAAACGGCAGCCTGCAAGGCCATTTGATTTGAACCAAGTCGAACGACACACAGACGGGCGGCATTATCACATGAGCGTCTGGCCGAGATGGCTGGCTGCTGTGATTGTTGCGCTTGGTTTCCTCGCCGCGGCCGTGACCGGCGCCAGCGCCGAAGTTCGTTCGCTGAAGCTCTATCACCTGCACACGCACGAAAAGGCCGAGATCGTCTACAAGCGCAATGGGCGCTACGATCCCGAGGGCCTGCGCAAGATCAACATCATCCTGCGTGACTGGCGCCGCAACGAACCGACCAAGATGGATCCGCGGCTGCTCGACCTGGTCTGGGAAGCCTATCGGCAGAGCGGCGCCACCGACTACATCCAGGTCGTCTGCGGCTATCGCTCGCCGGCGACGAACTCGATGCTGCGCAGCCGCAGCCGGGGTGTCGCCGAGAAGAGCCAGCACATGCTCGGCAAGGCGATGGATTTCTATATCCCCGGCGTGCCGCTGAAGAAGCTGCGCAACATCGGTCTCAAGATGCAGGGCGGCGGCGTCGGCTACTATCCGTCGTCGGGCTCTCCGTTCGTGCATATGGATGTCGGCAATGTGCGCCACTGGCCGGGCATCAGCCGCCAGGAACTGGTCGGGGTCTTCCCGAACGGCAAGACGCTGCACGTGCCGAGCGACGGCAGGCCGCTGCCGGGCTACGAACAGGCTTTGGCCGCCTACAAAGCCCGTAAGGGCGCCGGCACCCCCAACATCGAACTGGCCAGCGCCGGCGGTTCGACCAAGCGGTCCGGCGGGCTGCTTGCTGCCTGGTTTGGCGGCGGCGATGACGAAGCGGACGACAGCGCCGATGTCGCGACTGCCGCGCCTGCGCCCAAGCCGAAGAGCGCGAAGCCGGCCGCGGTCGCCAAAAGCAGCAACCTGCCTGGCATCGCGATCGTGTCACCCAAGGACGCGCAGCGCGCCAACATTCCACAGATCGCCGACGACAATTCGGCCGATTCGGAACCTGAGCAGGACACGCCGGAGACGATCATCGCGGCGCTGCCGCCAAAGGAGGTCCCGCTGCCGGACTTCGCGCCGCGTCCGAAGACCGATGTCGGCCAGCAGGCGCCTGAGAACGTGCCGTTCGGCGTGGCCGACGCCTCGACGACGACCGAGCAGGGGGTGGCGACTGCGCATGCGCCGGTCAGCGTGCCTTTCGGCATGACCAATCCGACTGCTGCGGATGCCGCGACTGCTGCCGCAGATCCAGCGCAGGTCGCGGTCAACAACATCCCGCTACCGACATGGCGTCCTGACCGTTCGTTGCCGGCCGATCTCGCAGCGCAGGACAAGAGCGTGCTGCTGGCGCTGGCCGACACCGCCCAGCACAACAAGACCGCGACCGATGCGTTCTCGGTCCTGCCCAGCGCGCGTCCGGATGAGGCCAAGGCGGACGAGGTCAAGCCGGATGAAGTCAAGGCCGTTCTAGACGAGGCCAACGCCACGAGCGAGGCCAGTGTCGCGAGTGGCGACTATCAGGTCGCCTCGCTCGAGCCGCGCTCGGCATTCAACGATCCGTCCGGCGTCGATGCGGCCTCGCCGCGCGACGCCATCGCCAGCCGCCCGGCCGGTTCCGATCCGGCGCTGGCAATCGGTGCCGGCGTGAAGACGACGCGCAAGGAAGCCAGGGCCAGCGCCCGCGACCTGAAGCCTGGGCCGAAGGCAATGGTGGTTGCCGCCGCGCCGCAGGCCGCGCGCTGGGCACTGAACAGCGGCGAATACGTCGCCACGGTCTCCGGCGCCACGACGGCGCCGCGCTATGCCTACAACATCGTGCATACGCCGCCGAGCGAGGTCTATACGGCGGGCTTCCAGGCCGACAACCAGATGGCGGATGCCAACCGGTTCACCGGCAATGCCGTGAAGTTCCTCTCGGTCGCCCGTTTCCAGACCAAGTAGGCGACAGGCCAGACAATCGCAAAGCCGCGCCGGGCGACCCGCGCGGCTTTTGCTTTTGAGGCAGGCAATCCGCGGCGCCGTTCGGGTCGGCGCTGGCTTCGGCGGGGCCGGGATGCTAACGACGTGACGCCTGCTTTCCCGCTTCGTCTAACGGTAGGACAGCGCCCTTTGAAGGCGTGAATCGTGGTTCGAATCCATGAGCGGGAACCAGCGGCTGCCGACCCGTCAGCAACCGGCTCGGGCCTGCGCATCGCGCGCTGATTGCATTCCAGGCAACTGGCCCGGTCGGTAGCCGGCCGGGTCTTTCGTGTCCCGGACGCTACTTCTTGAGCTGGCTCGCCGCGCGGGCCAGGGCCTCGATCTCGTCCCACTTGCCGGCCTTGACCATGTCGTCCGGCGCTACCCAGGATCCGCCGACGCAGACGACGTTGGGCAGGGCGAGATAGTCGGCGGCGTTCTTGGCGCTGATGCCGCCGGTCGGGCAGAACTTCACGTCGGCGAGCGGCGAGGCGAAGGCCTTCAGCGAGGCAATGCCCCCAGATTGCTCGGCCGGGAAGAATTTCAGGAAGCGCAAGCCGGCCTCGCGGGCAGCCATGATCTCGCCGGGCGTGATGGCGCCCGGCAAAAGCGGCACCTCGCTGTCCTTCGCCGCCGCCAGGAGCTGGCTGGTGATGCCGGGGCTGACGATGAATTTCGAGCCGGCGCGTGCTGCCTGGTCGAACTGCCCGGCGTCGAGAATGGTGCCGGCGCCGACGATGGCGTCCTCGACCTCGCCGGCGACGCGCCGGATCGCTTCCAGCGCATCGGAGGTGCGCAGCGTGATCTCGATCGCCGGCAGGCCGCCACGGGCGAGCGCGCGGGCTAGCGGCACCGCATCGGCGACATTGGCGATCTTGAGCACCGGTATGACCGGCTGGCCATTGAGGAGCGACAGGAGCTTCTCGGTCTTGCTGGGCATTCGCTTGGTCTCTCCGGTATCGATCGATTTCAACCGATTAGCAGAAGGGGTATCCCGAGTCCACGAAACGAGGCGTGTCGCGATGTCACGTACCGGCGGCGCCGCTTCCCCGGATGGCGGCTGGCCGGCTCCGCCTTGAATCGGCTTTCACCACGGTTTAGTGGCATGGCGATGACAATTTCCACCCGAACCAATTCTGTGCGCGTCGCCGCGCTGTACAAATTTGCCCGGCTCGACGGCTTCGAGGCGCTGCGCGCGCCGCTCGCGGCGTTCTGCTGCGGGCGCGGCATCAAGGGCACGCTGCTGCTTGCGCATGAGGGCATCAACGGCACGGTTGCCGGCAGCGAGGCCGACATCGCCGCGCTGGTCGACCATCTGAACTCCATCGAAGGCCTCGCCGGCCTCGAGGTCAAATACAGCGCCGCCGCCGACATGCCGTTCCACCGCATGAAGGTTCGGCTGAAGCGCGAGATCGTCACCATGGGCGTCGAGGATCTCGATCCGGCGACCAGCGCCGGCACCTATGTCGCGCCCGCCGACTGGAATGCACTGATCTCGGACGAGAACACCATCGTCATCGACACCCGCAATGCCTATGAAGTGTCGATCGGCACCTTCAGGGGCGCGGTCGATCCGGCGACCGCAAGCTTCCGCGAATTCCCGGCCTGGGTCGAGCGGCATCGCGACCAACTCGAAGGCCGCAAGGTGGCGATGTTCTGCACCGGCGGCATACGCTGCGAGAAGGCGACGGCCTATGTGAAGTCGCTCGGCTTCGAGGATGTGTTCCATCTGAAGGGCGGCATCCTCAAATATCTGGAACAGGTGCCCGCCGAAGAGAGCCTGTGGCAAGGCGAATGCTTCGTCTTCGACGAACGTGTGTCGGTGTCGCATGGCCTTGCCGAAGGCGAGGCCGAACTCTGCCGCGCTTGCCGGCATCCGCTGACGGTCGAGGACCGGCTGTCGCCGCGCTATGCGGCCGGCGTGTCCTGCCCGCATTGCCACGAGGTCCGCTCCGACGAGGATCGCGCCCGCTACACCGAACGCCAGCGACAGGTCGAACTGGCCACCGCGCGAGGCAAAGGCCCGCATATCGGCAGCTAGCACCGCTGCCGACCTTCGTCGCATCACCACGCGACGGAGTAGCGGTCGATGACCCACAGCCACGTGCCATCCGCTTGCCGGCGGGCGACCTCGGTGGTGATGGTGCCGTCGGGAAGCCGGGTCGAGGTGAGCGCCAGGTCGCCATTGATCGCCGCGGGCCGCTGTTCGCCGCGCTGGAATTTTCGCCCCGTCGCGATGATCTCGGCGAACAGCGCGCGGATGGCCTCGCGGCCACGCGTTAGATCCTTCTCGCCGCTGTCGATGACGGCGTCGGGCGCGAACAGCGCCACCATGCCGTCGATGTCGCCGGCCCATTGCCGGGCGATCAAAAGACGTTCCAGGTCCTGCGGATCACGCGCCGGCTGGCGGTCCTGCTCATTGGCCATTGCAAGGCTCCTCTCCTCGACAGAACCCAGACTAGGCCAGACCGAGGCCGGTTTCGACACATCGGTTCCAACTTCGAGGCGCGCCCGCATTTGTCGCAAAGCGCCTGCCCGTCATTGTAATGTCAGCATGCGGGACCTACGTCTGCGACGTCCAAACCTGCTCGTCCATGTTTCGGCGCGGGCCCAATTCTGGAGGCATTGATGTTCGATCCCAAGAAGCTTCTCGACGATCTGCTCGGCTCGCAGGTTCCCGGCACCAGCGGCACCGTCCGCGACAAGGCCGGCCAGGCCGTGCAGATGGCCAAGGACAATCCGCTGGCCGCCGGCGCGCTGGCCGCGGTGCTGCTTGGAACGGGAACCGGCCGGCAGGTGACGGGCACCGCCATCAAGCTCGGCGGGCTGGCCGCGATCGGCGGCCTCGCCTACAAGGCCTACCAGAACTACAAGGCCGGCAACGCGCCGGCCGAGACGCCGGCTGCCGGCGAGCCCGAACTCTTGCCGCCGCCCAAGGATACCGCCTTCCACCCCTCGCAGGCCCCGCAAGGCGAGGAGGAGTTCACGCTGACGCTGGTGCGGGCGATGATCTCGGCGGCGAAGGCCGACGGCCATGTCGATGACGAGGAGCGCCAGAAGATCGCCGGCAAGCTGCAGCTCGCCGGCATCGGCACCGAGGCGGAACAATTCCTGATGGCGGAGCTGGAGAGCCCGCTCGACCTGGATACGCTGGTCGCCGGCGCCCAGACCGACGCGCAGAAGCTCGAACTCTATACGGCCTCGCGCCTTACCATCGATCCCGACACGCGCGCCGAACGCGGCTATCTCGACCTGCTTGCTGGCCGTCTCGGCCTGCCGGACGCGCTGGTCGACCACGTCGAGGCGACGGTGTCGGCGGCCAAGGTGCCGGTTTCCGACAAGCCCGGAACCTCGCCCAATCCACGCTGGTGAGGCGGAGGCGGAACAGCCGACGCCGCGCACGGTAACGTCTCGTTAACCGAGGAAGCGCATCATTCTAAGCAGTCGGACCGGCTTTTCCTCCTCCCAAGCCCGGTTCAGATCAGGGCGGTCGCCAATGACCGCCCTTTTTGTCGGGCCTGATGGCTGACAGTTGGCTTGCCATCGCTTGCGTCATTTGCGATGCCAAGTTGCAGCGATGACCGGAGGACACCGATGACTGCCATGACAGAGAAAACCGCCATCGTTACCGGCGCCGGCACAGGCATCGGCAAGAGCGTCGCCACGGCGCTGCTCAGGAACGGCTGGAACACGGTGTTCTGCGGACGCCGCAAAGCGGTGTTGGAGGAAGCGATCGCCGAGGCCGGCAAGACCGAGGCCAAGGCGCTGGCGGTTGCCTGCGACATCAGCAAGGCCGATCAGGTCGACGATCTGTTCGAAACGGTGGTCGAAGCCTTCGGCCGCGTCGACCTGCTCTTCAACAATGCCGGCATGGGCTACAAGTCGACGCCGATCGACGAGATCCCGGTCGAGGTCTGGAACGATATCGTCGGCGTCAACCTCACCGGCTCGTTCCTGTGCGCCCGCGCCGCCTTCGGCGCCATGCGCCGGCAAAAGCCTATGGGCGGCCGCATCATCAACAACGGCTCGGTGTCGGCCTATGCGCCGCGTCCTGGCTCGGTGCCCTACACGGCGACCAAGCACGCCATCACCGGGCTGACCAAGACGCTGGCGCTCGACGGCCGGCCCTACGACATCGCTTGCGGCCAGATCGACATCGGCAATGCGCTGACCGAGATGGCGCAGCCAATGACGGTCGGCGTGCCGCAGGCCAACGGTTCGATCGCCGCCGAGGCGGTGATGGATGTCGAGCGCGTCGCCGACGCCGTCGTCCACATGGCCAGCCTGCCGCTCGACGCCAACGTGCTGTTCATGACGGTGATGGCGACGAAGATGCCGTTCGTCGGGCGCGGGTAGCGCCCGACCTTCCCGCGAGGGAAGCGAGGTCACTTCTTCAAGAAGGTCTCGATCCGCTCCAGCGCGCGCAAGATGTTCTCCTCGGAATTGGCGTAGGAGAGCCTGATATAGCCTTCGCCGAGAGTGCCGAAATCGGGACCGCCGATCAGCGCCACGCCGGCGTCCTCGAGCAGTGCCGAGGCGAGCTTCTTGGCCTTCCAGCCGGTCTTCGAGACATTGGGGAAGGCATAGAAGGCGCCCTTCGGCGTGATGCAGGAGATGCCCGGCAGCGCGTTCAGCCCCTCGACCACGATCTTTCTGCGGTTGTCGAAGGCGCGCATCATCTTTTCGACATCGTCCTGCGGGCCGTCGATCGCGGCGATGCCGGCATACTGGCTCGGCGCGTTGACGCAGGACCAGCAATTGACCGCCAGCTTGCGCACTTTGTCGTAGAGATGCGCGCCCTCGTCGCCGTTCGGCCAGATCGACCAGCCCATGCGCCAGCCGGTCATCGCCCAGGTCTTCGACCAGCCATTGAGCACGATCAGCCGGTCGCGGATCTGCGGGAAGTTGAGCAGCGAAAAATGCGTCTCGCCGTCATAGGTCATGACGTCGTAGATCTCGTCGGAGAGGATGGCGACATGCGGATGCGCCTCCAGCCCCTTGACCAGCTTCTCGATTTCGGCGCGCGGGGTGACGCCACCGGTTGGGTTGGCGGGCGAGTTGAGGATCAGCAGCCTGGTCTTCGGGGTGATCAGCGCCAGCGTCTCGTCGGCAGAGAAGGCGAAGCCGTTTTCCTCGCGGATCGGCACCGGCACCGGGGCGGCGCCGGTGAACTCGATCATCGAGCGATAGATCGGAAAGCCGGGATCCGGATACAGGATCTCGGCGCCCGGCTCGCCGAACATCAGGATCGCCGCGAACATGGTCGGCTTGCCGCCGGGCAGGATCATCACGTTCTCCGGTGAGACCTCGACACCAGTGGTGGTCAGCGTGCGGCGCACGACCGCCTCGCGCGTCGCCAGCAGGCCGTTGGCCGGCGTATAGCCATGGTGGCCGTCGCGCAGCGCCTTGATCGCCGCCTCGACGATGTGCTGCGGCGTCTTGAAGTCCGGCTGGCCGATGCCGAGATTGACGATGTCGCGGCCCTGATGGGCAAGTGCGGTGGCGCGCGCCAGCACCGCGAAGGCATTTTCCTCGCCGAGCCGGTCGAAAGCCGCGATCGTGTGGAGCATTTTTCCCGTTCCTGTGGTTCTTACTGTGGGCGAGCGTTTTTGTGAGCGTCCTTCGGCAAAAGTCAAACGGATTGGAGTTTTCGGTGTCGGAAAATCTCAAGGATTGGCAGCCGCGCCCGCGCCCCGAGCGCAAGGTGCTGGAAGGGCGCCATGCCAGGCTCGAACCGCTGAGCGCCGCAAAGCACGGCGACGGCCTCTACGAGGCCTCTTCGGTGTCCGATATCGGTGGCCGCTTCGCCTGGCTGCCCGACTATCCGCCGGAAACCCGCGACGCTTTCCAGCCGTGGCTGGACAAGGTCGAGGCCAGCGAGGATCCGCTGTTCTTCGCCGTCATCGACAAGGCGAGCGGCAAGGTCGCCGGGCGGCAGACGCTGATGCGCATCGACCCTGCCTATGGCGTGATCGAGATCGGCAACATCTATTGGGGGCCGCTGATCTCGCGCAAGCCGGCGGCGACCGAGGCGCAGTTCCTGTTCATGAAATACATCTTCGACGATCTCGGCTATCGCCGCTACGAATGGAAATGCAACAACCGCAACGAGCCGTCGAAGCGCGCCGCCGAGCGTTTCGGCTTCAAGTTCGAGGGCATTTTCCGCCAGCACCTTGTGGTCAAGGGAGAAAACCGCGATACCGCGTGGTACTCGATCATCGACAAGGAATGGCCGGCGCTGCGCGAAGCCTACGAGGCATGGCTCGATCCGGCCAATTTCGACGATGAAGGCCGCCAGAAGCGGCGGCTCGAGGATTTCCGCGCCGCGTCCGGCGCGTAGCAGGAGTTCCGCGATGGCGCACAGCCACGATCATGGGCCTGGAGGGCATGGCCACAGCCATGGCGCGGGCCATGTGCATGGCTCGACCGACAAGAAGCGGGTGCTGATCGCCGCCTGCCTGACCGCCGGCTTCATGGTCGCGGAGGCTCTCGGCGGCCTGCTGACGGGATCGCTGGCGCTGCTTGCCGATGCCGGCCACATGCTTGCCGATGCGATCGCGCTCGGGCTCGCGTGGTATGCCTTCCATCTCGCCGGCCGCCCGGCCACGGTTCGCCTGACCTACGGGTTCGGCCGGGTCAAGACGCTGGTCGCCTACACCAACGGCATCGCCATCTTCGCCATCGCGCTGTGGATCGTCTACGAAGCCTGGGGCCGCCTGATGGCGCCGGCGCCGGTGCTCGGCGGGCCGATGCTGGTGGTCGCGACCGCCGGCCTGCTGGTCAACATCGCCTCTTTCTTCGTGCTGCATGGCGGCGACCGCGAAAGCCTCAACATGCGCGGCGCCATCCTGCATGTGCTGGGCGACCTGCTCGGCTCGGCCGCGGCCATCGCGGCGGCCCTGGTCATCCTGGCGACGGGCTGGACGCCGATCGATCCGATCCTGTCGGTTCTGGTCTCGCTGCTGATCCTGTGGACGGCGTGGTCGCTGATGCGCGAGGCCGCTCATGTGCTGCTCGAAGGCGTGCCGGCGAGCCTCGACCGCGACGTGATCGCCAAGGATTTGGAAGTCGCGGTCAAGGGCGTGCGCGAGGTGCACCACATGCATGTCTGGTCGCTCGACGGTTCGAGCAACATGGCGACGCTGCACGCCTGCCTGAACGACGGGGTCGACGCGCACAGCGCGGTCAGCGCCATCAAGAAGCGGCTCGCCGCCGAGCACGGCATAAGCCATGCCACCGTCGAACCGGAATTCGGGCATTGCGCCGACGATGATGACGATCACGATCACGACCATGATCACGCGCATCATGCGGCGCCGCATCGCGGTCACTATCACTGATGGATCGCGATACACGCAATGCCGCGCTTGGCGCGTTCTGGGTGCTGCTCCTGTTCGGCATCGCCGCCTATTTCCTGCCGCGGGTGATGCTGGCGGCCGGCAGCGTCTCGACCATCCTGGCCGCCGCCATCGCGGCCGTCTTCATGGTGGCGATTTTCGTGGTCTTCTGGCTGCGTGGCCGCAGCCAGCGCAAGAAGGATCCTTGAGATGCGCGTGTTGATTACGGGCGCCGCCGGCATGGCCGGCCGCAAGCTGATTGCCCGGCTGGCCAAGGACGGGCAGCTGCGCGGCCGCAAGATCAGTGCGCTCGAGCTGCACGATATCGTGGCGCCTGAAGCGCCCGCCATGCCGGGGGTCGATGTCTCCCTCCACACCGGCGACCTTGCCGCGCCGGGCGCCACGGCAAGCCTGCTCGCGGCGCAGCCGGACGTGATCTTCCATCTGGCCGGCATCGTGTCGGGCGAGGCGGAAGCCAATTTCGACCTCGGCTACCGGGTCAATCTCGACGGCACGCGCGCGCTGTTCGACGCCGTGCGTCTGGCGGGGTTTGCGCCGCGCCTCGTCTTCACCTCGTCGATCGCGGTGTTCGGCGCGCCGTTCCCGGATGTCATCCCGGACGAGTTCCACCCGACGCCGCTGACCTCATACGGCACGCAGAAGCAGATGAGCGAGGCGCTGCTCGCCGACTATACGCGGCGCGGCTTCTTCGACGGCATCGGCATCAGGCTGCCGACCATCTGCGTGCGGCCAGGCAAGCCGAACAAGGCGGCCTCGGGGTTCTTCTCCAGCATCATCCGGGAACCGCTCGCCGGCCAGGAGGCGATCCTGCCAGTGCCGCGCTCGGTGCTGCACACCCACGCCAGCCCGCGCTCGGCGGTGAACTTCCTGATCCATGCGGCGGAGATCGACGGCGCCGCCGTCGGGCCGCGCCGCAACCTTACAATGCCTGGCGTCGCCGTCACCGTCGGAGAGCAGATCGAGGCGCTGGAACGGGTCGCCGGATCGAATGTGGCGAAGCTGATCCGCGAGCAGCCCGACGACACCATCTGGGCGATCGTCAAAGGCTGGCCGACACGGTTCGAGGCGAAGCGCTCAAGGGAACTTGGGTTCGCCGCCGAGACGAGTTTCGACGAAATTATCCGCGCCCATATCGAGGACGAACTGGGTAACAAATTGGCGGGTTGATCCGCCGTCAGACGCCGCCGGTCAGGCTGGCCGACAGCAGCAGCAGCCCCACCACGAAGATGAACGCCGCGCCGCCGATCTCGACGAAGGAATGGATGCGGTTGCCCATGCGGCCGTCGCCGGCGAAATAGACGGCCCAGTTCTTGGCGGTCACCGCAAGCGTCGCCAGGGCAGATACGGTGATCGCTGTGCCGATCGACATGGCGAGCACCGACAGCAGGCCGCCCAGCCAAAGCCCGTTGAGCAGGGCAAAGCTCAGCACGATCAGCGCACCGGAGCAGGGGCGGATGCCGACGGCGGCCACCGCCGACCACGCCGTGCGCCAGTCGAAATGGTCGCCCGACAGCAGCGCCGGATCGGGCGCGTGCGAATGGCCGCAGGTCTCGCAGACTTCGCCGGCGGCGTGGTCATGATGGTGGTGATCGTGCGCGCCGTGGTCGTGGCGATGGTGATCATGCGCGCCGTGGCCATGCGCGTGCGAATGGTGGGCCGCGTGGTCGTCCTGGTCGTGCGTGTGAAGCGCGTGGGCATGCGCGGCGTGCGAATGACCCGCATGTGAATGCCCTGCGTGCGAATGGCCGGCATCCGAGTGTCCTGCATGCGAGTGCCCGGCATGGGCCGCCGAGAGGCTGTAGGCCGTGCCGGCGCCGAACAGGCGGCGGATGGCGGGACCCGCCTTGCGCCAGAGCAGCCAGGCGCCGAACAGGGTGACCAGCACATAGCTCGAGATTTCCAGGAACCATGCCGCGTCGGTCATCGACACCGCGGTGCCGCGCAGCACGAAATAGGCGAGCATCATGACCACGACCGCCGTCAGCCCCTGCAGCAGCGCCGAGACGAAGGACAGCATGATGCCGCGCTTCAGCGCCACCTCATTGGCCACCATGTAGGACGAGATCACCGCCTTGCCGTGTCCGGGGCCGGCGGCATGGAAGATGCCATAGGCGAAGGAGAGGCCGATCAGCAGCCACAGCTTGCTGCCGTCCTGGCGCATCGCCTTCATCGCGCTAGCCAGCGCATGGTAGAATTCCTGCTGGCGCAGGTTGATCCACATCAGGATATGGGCGAACGGACCGCTGGCGGAGGGCGCCATGCCGTCATTGGTGCCGATGCCGAGCGAGCTCTGCGCATGGGCGACGCCCGGCAGATGCGTCATCACCAGGGCGGCGGCCAGGAGGCCGAGTGCTAAACGGATATTCGTGGGATACCCCACGAATATCCGCCTAGATTCCCTTGTTTGCCGCAGGTTCCGATCGCAAAACCGCAGGACACTTTTGCGGAACCTGCTTGCGCGCAGCGACGGTTTCATCACCGATCTATCCTTCCGGCGGGCAGTTCAGTTCGAGCTTGGTGGCGAAGATCTTGCTCATGTCGGTGCCTGTCGGATCGTTGAAGAAGGCTTCCGTCAGGGTCTTCTGGTTCTGGGCGATCGCCTCATCCGGGTCGGGGCGGACGACCTTCCTGGTGCAGGTCGAGGGCAGGCCCTCGACGGTCAGGTTCGAATCGTCGGTGAAGTCGATCGCGGTGTAGAAGGTCGGGTCATAGACGCCGATGTCGATCTTGCCGGTGAGCTTGATCGGGGCCTTCGGTTCGGATTCGAACAGGATGATCAGCTGGTCATTGTCGAAATTGGCCATCAGGTGCGGCGGCGGGGTCATCGCCACATCCTTGCCGTCCTGGGTGACGAGCTGGAAATAGTTGAACTCCGCCAGCGAGGAATGGACGGTGTCGGCCACTTCCTTCAGCTCCTTGTCGTCAAGCTTCAGGTCGGAGTTCTTGTCGAACTCCATCATCACCGTACTCGAAAACAGGTCGTCGAAACGCCAGAGATGGCGCAACGCCTTCACACTTTGGTGATCCTCGCTGAGGATGACGTCGAGTCGCGCTTCGGCGAAGACGTGGGGATGCACCTCGGCCGGTCCGACCGCCGCGAACGTCGCCGCCAAGGCGGAAGACAGCATGATTGCTTGCCGTTTCAGGTGCATTTGCGGATGGCGATTCCGTGGCTTTGGATGGTTGCCCGAGAGTTACCAAAAAGGGGGCGAAATTGGGACCGCGTCGGCTGCCGGCGTGTCAGGCGCTTTCTCGCGTCTTGAACCACTGCACCAGGAAATCGACGAAGACGCGCACCTTTGCCGGCAGATAGCGCCGGTGCGGATAGACGGCGAAGATGCCGCTGCCGGAGAGCAGGCGGTCGTCCAATGCCGTCACCAGACGGCCGCTCTCGATCTCGGGGATGGCGATGAAATCGGGCAGCATGGTGAAGCCAAGGCCGGCAACGGCGGCAGCCCGCGCGGTCATCGGGCTGTTGACCTCGATCGGGCCGGATACCGACACGCTCATCGTCTCGCCGGCGTCGCCCTTGAACGGCCAGTTGGTCAGCCAGCGGCCATTGGTGTCGATGATGCAGGGGATGCGGGCGAGGTCCTGCGGACGCATCGGCATGCCGTGCTTGGCGATTAGGTCCGGAGATGCGCACAGCCTGACCGAAAAGGGCGCAAGGCGCCTCGCGATCAGCGAGGAGTTCTCCAGCCTGGAGATGCGCACGGCGAGGTCGAAGCCCTCCTCGACCAGGTCGACGAAACGGTCATCGAGATGGATGTCGAGCACGATGTCGGGATGCTCCTTGGCGAAGTCGATCAGCGACTGGCCGATCGGCGCGTCGGCGAAGGTACGCGCCGCCGAAAGCTTGATGCGGCCGCGCACATCGCCGGAGGATTCGCGCACCGCATCGGCCAGGCTGTCGACCTCGCGCACGATCTCGGAGGCGCGCCTGTAATAGGTATGGCCGGCCTCGGTCATCGAGAACTGCCTGGTAGTGCGGTTCAGGAGCAAGGCGCCGAGCTCGTCCTCCAGCTCGCGCACATATTTCGACAGCAGCGCCTTGGAGCGGCCGATCTTGCGCGCGGCGGCCGAAAAGCCTTCGGCCTCGACGACGTCGATGAAGGCGCGCATGCGGGTCAACGTGTCCATGGCTCAGGCCTTTCGTGCGGCGTCGAGGAGTTTTCGGCCGAGCCGTATCAGGGCGACATCGCTCCCGGAAGGGCCGAGCAGCGACAGGCCGAACGGCGCGCCGTCGACCGATCCGAGCGGCAGCGTGATCTGCGGGAAGCCGGAGAGGCCGGAGAGGCACAATAGATGCAGCGCCCTTTCGCGGTAGGTCTGCAGCTGTTCCGGCGCGCTGTTGACGAGCGGCGCCGCGCCCGGAACGGTCGGCAGGACGAGAAAGCCATGGCTGCCGAGCAGGGCGGCGAGCTCGGCACGGAAGGCCAGCCGGCGGGTCGTCTCGGTTTCGACCGTCCTGGCATCGACGGCACGGCCAAAAGCAAAACGCTCGTCGACGCCCGGCCCGAGACCGCGCTCGCCGCTGCTGATCCAGTCGCCATGCTCCTGCCATGCCTCGAAGGCCTGCAGGCGGCGAAAGCACCAATAGAGCTCGTCGGGGAAGGAGGTGAAACTGTACTCCACCTGCGCATGCTCGCCGATGACGGAAGCGGCGAGCGCCTTCATCCTGGCATATTCGGCGGCCTCGGCCGGACCCGACACCAAGGCGTCCAGCCAGCCGATCGACAGTGGCAGGTTGAGCGCATGCTGATGCGGGTCGCGGCCGAGCAGCAGCTTGCCGACCGCCTCATAGGTTTCGATGTCGTCGGCGAACCAGCCGAAGGTGTCGAAGCTCGGGGCGAGCTTCATGGCGCCGTCGAGCGATATGCGGCCATGCGTGGCGCGCAGCCCGATCAGGCCGCAAAAACTCGCCGGCGCGCGGATCGAGCCGCCGGTGTCGGAGCCGGTGGCGATGTCGGCGAGCTTGCCCGCCACCGCCGCCGCCGATCCCGATGATGAGCCGCCGGTGACGCGCTCGGGCGCGGCCGGGTTCACCGGAAACGGAAAGTGCGCGTTCTGGCCCATCAGCGAGAATGCGAGCTCGTCGGTCTGGGTCTTGCCGACGAATCGCGCGCCGGCATCGAGAATCATCTGCACCGCGGGAGCGGTCCGCGACGCCGCGTGAGCCGCTGCGAACTTGCCTGGATTGCCGCAGCCGGTGCGATAGCCGGCGACGTCGTAGATGTCCTTCACCGCCAGCCTGAGACCAGCCAGCGTGCCCAATTGCGCATGCGCGACAGGCATTTGGCGAAGGTTCAGGAAGGCGTTGAGCGGTCCGTGCGTGCCTGTCATCGTTCGATATCCGGATACGGTAATCCGTAGATTGTTCGATGCCGGAAATTTTACAACCGCAGCTTACGATTTTTATTGATTGTGAAATCCTACGCTCTTATATCGCGCTTGCCCAAAGTCGCACGTGCCTGTGGGTGTCCGCCGATCCTCGAATGGTGAGGGCAATCGGTAAGGTAACTGGAGCCAACCACTCCAGTCGGTCAGTGGCCAACCACAAGATCGAGGACACCTTGAAGCAACGACGGTGCGGGCCTTTCTGGTTCTCTTCCGGTTGTCCAAAGACCGGGGTTACTAAAGAGGCACACCTTCATTGCCGGCAGTGCGGACGGGTCTCCCATCCAAGCCAAGGCAGACAAAGCGAACCGAGGCCGGGCAAGGCCAAGGTTCACCGCCGCGAGACGGCATTTCATGGTTCCGGGGTCTCCACCGGCTGGTTCCATGGATATTCCGTCCCGCCTTTGTCCACCGCGTGTTCGCGAGGCCGACAGCCCGCGTCCCGCAGCCTTATTGCGCGCCGAAAGGCGTTATGGAGAGACCCCGATGGCCACCCAGCGCATCCTTGACTTCCTCGCCACCCGACGTCCGAACGGCCCATGCCTCGTCGTCGACCTCGATGTCGTGCGCGACAATTTCCGCGCCTTCGAGAAGGCGTTGCCCGATTCCAAGATCTACTATGCGGTGAAGGCAAACCCGGCGCCGGAGATCCTGCGCCTGCTTGCTGCGATGGGCTCGTCCTTCGACACCGCATCGGTTGCCGAAGTCGAGATGGCGATGGACGCGGGTGCGCCCGCGGACCGCATTTCCTTCGGCAACACCATCAAGAAGGAGCGTGACATCGCGCGCGCCTTCCATCTCGGCATCCGCCTGTTCGCGGTCGACTGCGTCGAGGAGGTCGAGAAGATCGCCCGCGTCGCACCCGGCGCGCGCGTGTTCTGCCGCGTGCTGACCGACGGCGAGGGCGCCGAATGGCCGCTGTCGCGCAAGTTCGGCTGCGTCCCGGCGATGGCGGTCGACGTGCTGCGCCACGCCAAGGCGCTCGGCCTCGACGCCTATGGCGTGTCGTTCCATGTCGGCTCGCAGCAGACCGATCTCACGGCCTGGGACCGCGCGCTGGGCGATGCCAAGAAGGTGTTCGCGACGCTCGCCGACGAGGGCATCGTGCTCAAGATGGTCAACATGGGCGGCGGCTTTCCGACCCGCTACCTGAAGGACGTGCCGGTGGCGCAGGCCTACGGCCAGGCGATCTTCTCGGCGCTGCGCAAGCATTTCGGCAACGCGCTGCCCGAGACGATCATCGAGCCGGGCCGCGGCATGGTCGGCAATGCCGGCGTCATCAAGTCGGAAGTCGTGCTGATCTCGAAGAAGGCCGACAATGACAATGTGCGCTGGGTGTTCCTCGACATCGGCAAGTTCGGCGGTCTCGCCGAGACCATGGACGAGGCGATCCGCTACCCGATCGTCACCGCGCATGACGGCAGCGAGACCGCGCCTTGCGTGCTCGCCGGCCCGACCTGCGATTCGGCCGACGTGATGTACGAGAAGACGCCCTATCCGCTGCCCCTGTCGCTGACCATCGGCGACGAGGTGCTGATCGAAGGCACCGGCGCCTACACGACGACCTACTCCTCGGTCGCCTTCAACGGCTTCGAGCCGCTCCGATCCTACGTGATCTGACCGGTTCGCAAGGACCGTTCAGATCATCCCAGGTGGGCGCCTGTCGCCCACCCGGGCTCGCTTGTGGAACAGATCTCCGCTCGTGAAGGATCGCGGACATGGACTACCTGATCAAATCGGCCATTGCGGACACCGACATTGCCCCCTCATCCGGCCCTTCGGATCAGCTCTTCTTCGCGGGGGAGAGGAGCCCGATGGCAGCGCTTGCGCCCTCCCTTGCCCAATGGGCACAGGCTGGCTCGCGCGGCGAGCCGGGTGAGGGGGCCTCACAGGCTCCGGCATTCGCCATCGTGGCCGAAAGCGCCGGCGATATCGAAGCGCGCGAGGACCTGCTCGACCGTGCCATGGGGCCTGGGCGGCGCAGGAAGTCGTCGGAGAAGTTGCGGCGCGGCCGCCGGCCGTCGGAAGGCCTGGCCTTCGTCGCGCGCGATGCCTCGGGCGCGGTGCTCGCCACCGTGCGGCTCTGGGATGTGAGCTTGAGCGAGGGCGGTGCGGCGGCACTGCTGCTTGGCCCGCTGGCCGTCGATCCCGCGCTCAAGGGCGCCGGTATCGGCTCGGCGCTGATGCGCCATGCTGTCGCCGAGGCGGCGCGCCTCGGCCATGGCGCGATCCTGCTCGTCGGCGATGCGCCCTACTATGGGCGCTTCGGCTTCTCGGCGGCGAAGACCGGCGCGCTGGCGATGCCCGGCCCCTATGAGCGGCACCGGCTGCTGGCGCTGGAGCTGGTGGAAGGCGTGCTCGACGGCGCGCGCGGCACGCTGAAGGCTGCCGGGCGCAAGCTCAAGTCGCTGCCACTGGTGGCCTGAGACAGAAACGCCGCCCACGGGGCGGCGTTTTGCTTGGTTTTTCGAGAAGGTCAGCCGAGCAACTGGCTGAGCGCCATGGCGACGGTCATGTCGCCCTCGATCTTTATCTTGCCGGACATGAAGGCCATGGTCGGGTTGAGGTCGCCGGCGATCAGCGAATCCAGATCGTCGAGCGAAAGCTTGACGGTGCAGTCGGTCGGCGCGTCGGTGGTCGAAACGCTGGCGCCGTCGATGACGATGACGCCGTCGCTGCCGGTATCGAACTTCACCGAATGCTCGAAGCCCGCGCTTGCCACGCGCGACTTGATCCTGTCGGCAATCTCCTGAACGCTCACGGCGGTTCTCCTCATCTCGTTGCGTTTGATGCGCGGCGGCGCTTTGCCCGGCGCATGTCGCGATCACGGTCGCTGACGCATATAGCTTCGCATTGACGTTTACGTCAACGTGGTGGCGATGCGTCATCTCGCATCACCTCGGCAGAGCGGTAGGCCGCCGTGCCTCGGCGGGCGATCAATGCTCCGCCTGGAAAGGCTTGGTCATTGCTTGCGCGGTCTCGCCGGCATTCTTGCGGCGGCGCAGCGCGTTGTCGCGGATCTCGTCCTTGGACAGGAAGTTGACCTGGTCGACCAGGACGTCGTGCACCAGCTCGACCCCGACGCGGGCGTTGATGGTGTCGTGGATCGCCTTGCGGAAAGTATCGAGATCGATCGTGTCCTTCTTGGTGAAATCGATCTGCGGGTTGGAATAGAGATAGGAATAGACCTGGTCGGTGATCAGCGCCTGCGCCGGGATCGACAGTTTCTTTATCTGCTCGGGCTCGACCGTGTAGACGAGCTTGGTGAGAAAATAGCCGTCGATCCTGCCGTCGCGGATCAAGGGCACCGAGATGATGTCGGTCTTGACGTAGTCGAGGCCGCCCAGCATCGGCTTCGGCGTCTCGCCGACGCCGGCCTTGCCGGCCGCCTGGAACGAATAGAACACGGCGCCGAGCGTCGCTGCGCAGATCCAGATCGCGGCGGCGATGAACTTGATCACCGGTCGTTCCCTCGCATGGGCCTCGCGGCCGAAGTCATGCCCGGGCCCAGCCGAATTCGCGGGCCGAATAGGTGCCGTCGGCCTCGGCGCGCTGGATGGCGTTCTTCAAGAGATTGGCGACCTCGTTGACGGCGTTGAGATGGGCAAGGATCGCCGCCTCGTTCTTGGCCAGCTTCTGGCGCAGCCGCGCCAGCCCCTCGCGATGCTGCTCCAGGAATTCGATCTCGTTGGCGCCCTTCATGGCGCGGGTCAACTCATAGAGGTAGCGGCTCTTGCGGGCGTTGGAGGCCTTGAGGTCGTAACCTGTGCTGGCGCGGATGCCCGCTGTCTCCTCGTCGACCGCTTCCTCGATGCGGCCGATGATGGCGGCGAGGTTTCCAGGTCGCGCGAACTGGACGGGCGCTTCCGAGGTCCGCGCCGGCAGGTTGGAGAGTTCGGATTGGTCGGCCATGAGGATCCTAAATTTTCGTCTCGGTTTCTATGGTCGTGTCGTCGCCGGTCATCGACCGCGCGGCCTGGCGCTGCAGCTCCTGCACCATCGAGGTCGACAGCCGGGTCTGCTGGTCGATCTCGGTCTTTTCCGGCCCACCCGAAACCGGGCCGACAGGCACGGTGCGCTTGCCGTCCATGTAGTGGTCGGCAAGCAGCGACCTGGCGATGCCGATGCCGCCGCGCGCGGCCATCGCATTGGCCATCTGCTCGGCCATCTGCGATTTCCACATGTCGCCGGCGAGGCCCTTGCCGTAAACGCCCTCGGTGTCCTTGGGCATCATGTTCTGGATGAAGGTCTGCAGCACCATCGCCTCGAAGCGCTGGAACTTCTTCTCCGGATTTGCCGCCTCGGCCTTGTCCGCCGTGGCGCGGGAAAGCATGGTGCCGGTCGTGGCGACCGAAAACGCGTCGGAGGCGCCGTCGGTGCGTTTCGCCAGTGCGGCCCGCGCGGCCTCGACATCCGTCGGCTCGGCGGCGCGGGCAACGTCCAGAACGATGTCGCTGGGTGGAGAGATTGCCAAAAAAGTCCGCCTCTTGCCGATTTTCGTGGCACGGACAATGGCGCAACAAGCTTGCGGCAGGCTTGCGGAGAGCGAGGCGACGCGATCGGCGCCGGACCGATACGCGGTCGGCGAGAATCCCTCTGCCGGCCAACGCCGCGACACGGCTTCAAGTCTTATTTTTCGAAGTATTAATACGTTAACGGCGCTGCCTCGCTAACGGCCAAATTGGGCAGTTTAGAAACCGCTCATTAACCCGCTCCCCTCATCCTCAAGTCCACGCACTGGAGACGTTGATCGTGAAACGCGATGTCGCGCTGATCGCATTCTTGCTGTCGCTTGCCTGCCCGTTCGCCTCGCAGGCCGGGACGATCATGGAAACCAGCGGCAAGGCGTTCGCGCCGCCTGCCTTCTTTTCGTTCTGCAGTCGCCAACCCAGCCTGTGCAGCACCGCCGGGGGAAGGAAGGTCGTTGCCCTGCAGCCGGGACTGAGTTCCGAATTGAAGCAGGTGAACCGCTCGGTCAATTCGCGCATAACAGAGCTCAGCGACCAGGCCACCGTCGGCAAGGAAGACGACTGGCGCGTGCCGACCGTCTCCGGCGATTGCGAGGACATCGCGATCCTGAAGAAGCTCGAACTGATGAAGCGCGGCTGGCCGGCTTCGGCGCTGCTGCTGACCGTGGCAAGCTATCACGGCGAAGGGCATACGGTGCTGACGGTGCGCACCAGCGAGGGCGACCTGGTGCTCGACAATCTCACCAACTCCGTCCGCGACTGGTCCAGCACCCCATACAGCTATTTCGCCCGGCAGGCGCAGGGCAATGGCAAGCGCTGGGAACGGATCGGTGCAGCCAGGCCGGTCAAGGCCACCGCGACGGGCGGCTGACGCTTCTCAGGGCGCCGTCCAGCGCCAAGGCGGAAGCCACCGCTATTCCTGTTCCCGTTTCTGGGCGATCAGATCAAGCCGCTCGCGGTCGGAGCGTTCGCGCTCGTCGCGGCGGCGCACGTCCTTGTAGGCGCGCTCGACCATGTTGGTGCGTGCAGTCGCCGTGGCGATGAGGCCCGCTTCCTGCCTGGCACTTTCCAGGCTGGCCTCCTGGCGCACCAGGGCGTTGGCGATGCGGCGATGGTAGAGGTCGGGGAACAGGCCGGCCAGCGACTGGTCCGCGTCGAAATGCTCGACCAGTTCCCTTGCCTCGGCCTCGGCGGTTCCCGCCGCCGCCACGAATGTCGCATGGCGCGTCTCGTGCAGAGCCTTCAGCTGCTCCTGCACCTTGACCAGTTTCCGCAATCGCTCCTTGCGCGTGGTCATCGCTTCACCGGGCGAGCGTCAGGTCGACAAAGCCATCGACGAACAGCGACAGCAAGGTGCCGATGGCGAAATAGAAGATGATCAGCCCGCCGGCGATGACGAAGGGCAGCGAGATGAAATAGACCGGGATCTGCGGCGTCAGCTTGTTGACGAAGCCGATGGTCAGGTTGACGAGGATGGCATAGGCCACGAAGGGGCTGCCGAGGCGGATGACCAGGAAGAAGGCGTCCGACACCGTGTCGGTGACATCGACCAGCGCTGCCTGCGGGTTGAAGAAGACATTGACCGGCGCGACCGCATAGGAGGCGACCAGGGCGCGTACGATCTCGTGGTCGAAATCGAAGACGAAGAGCAGCAGCAGCGCCGAGAACGAGATGATGGCGGCAAGCGCCGCCTGCGGTTCCGGCTCCTCGATCGCCGGCCCGCCCGAGCCGCCATAGCCGATCAGCATGGCGATGGCCGAGCCGATGAAGCGCAACGCCTCCATGTAGAGCCTTGTCATGGCGCCGATCAGCCCGCCGACCAAAAGCTCGGAGACGATCATCGGCGCCAGGATCTGCGGACGCGGATCGACATAGGGGTAGATCCGGTCCCAGAGGAAGGCGAGCAGGCCGCCGGTGGCGGCGACCGACACGAACAGCCGCACCTGGATCGGCACGCGGGCGCTCGACAGGCCCGGCATCAGCATGAAGCAGGCGCCGATGCGGCAGAAGGCGAGGAAGGCGGCGATGACGACGCCTTGCGAGAGCGCGCTCACGAGATCGTCCCGAGCACCTTGATCTCGACGCCTTTGGCGATCTCGACATGGGAGAGAACGGGGAGCGTCGTGAACAGGCGCTCGATGATCATGCGCACATAGGGCCGCGCGTCGGGCGCGGTGACGAGGACAAAGCGCTCGCCAGCTTCGAGATGCTTGCGGATCGCCTTGGTCGCATCCTGGCCGAATTCCTCGAGCTGGCGCGGGTCGATGTCGAACTCGCGCACCTCGCCCTTGGCGTCGCGCTTGAGGCTCTGGTGGAAGGCTAGGTCCCAGCGGTTGCCGAGGCGCAGCACCTTGAGCATGCCGCCCTCGGAAAGATCGCCGCAGATCTGCTGCGCCATGCGGATGCGGACGTGCTCGACGATCTGCTCGGTGCGCCGCACATGCGGCGCGATCTCGGCGATGGCCTCGATGATCAGATGCAGGTTGCGGATCGAGACGCGCTCGGCGAGCAGAAGCTTCAACACTGCCTGCAGGCCGGGATAGGAGATGTGCGAGGTGCAGATCTCGTCGGCGAGCTTGCGGTACTCCGGGTCCTGTCTTTCGAGCAGCGCCTTCATGTCCTTGTAAGAGAGCAACTGCGGCAGGTTGTTGCGGATCACCTCGGAGAGGTGGGTGAGCAGCACCGACATGTTGTCGGCATAGGTGTAGCTCTCGCGCTTGAGGTCCTCGGCGAAGGTCTCCAGCACCGAGAAGGCGCGCATGCCGAAGGCCGGCTCGCGGATCTCCTCGCCGGGCAGGTCCGGCACGTCGCGGGTGCCGAGCAGCACCATGATCTCGCCGACGCGCATCTGGTACTCGGCGACGACAGTGCCGTGGACCTTGATCTGGTAACTCTTCGGCGGGATGGCGAAGTCGTCGGCGACGCGCACTTCGGGCACGACGAAGCCGTATTGCTGGGCGAATTTCTTGCGCATCTTGGCCATGCGGAAGACCAGCTCCTGATGCGACACCAGCAGGCGCGTCGACAGCTGCTTGCCGATCAAGAGCTCGATCTCGGCGGTGGCAAGCGAGGCCTTGACCGAGTTCTTCTCCTCCTCGGCCTTTTTCGCCTTCTCCTCGTCCTTCAACGCCGCGGCGGCGGCCATGGCGCGGTTGTGGCGCAACGGGATGACGTAGCCGAGACCAGCCATGCCGCCGGCAAGGGCAAAGAACGGGAACAGCGGCAGGCCGGGCATGAGGCAGAGGATGACCAGCAGGAAGGCGGCGACATAGAGCGCGCGCGGGTGTGCGCCAAGCTGGCCGAACACGGCCTGGTTGGCCGAGCCGCGGGTGCCGCCCTTGGAGACCAGCATGCCGGCGGCGAGCGAGACGATCAGCGCCGGAATCTGGGTGACGAGACCATCGCCGACCGACAGCTTGATGAACACGTCGGCGGCTTCGCCCATGCCCATGCCGTGGCGGATGTAGCCGATGGCGATGCCGCCGACGATGTTGATGGCGGTGATGATGAGGCCGGCGATGGCGTCGCCGCGCACGAATTTCGAGGCGCCGTCCATCGAGCCGAAGAAGGAGGATTCCTCTTCCAGCTCGCGGCGGCGCAACTGCGCCGTCTTCTCGTCGATCATGCCGGCGGAAAGGTCGGCGTCGATCGACATCTGCTTGCCGGGAATGGCATCGAGGGTGAAGCGGGCGCCGACCTCGGCGATACGGGTGGCGCCCTTGGTGATGACGATGAAGTTCACCACGATCAGGATCAGGAAGACAATCAGGCCGATGACGAAGTCGCTCGACATCACCAGCTTCGAGAAGCCCGAAATGACATAGCCGGCCGCGTGCGTGCCTTCATTGCCGTGCGACAGGATCATGCGCGTGGTGGCGATGTTGAGCGACAGCCTGAGCATGGTGGCGATCAGCAGCACGGTCGGGAAGGAGGAGAAGTCGAGCGGCCGCTGGATCCACAGCGCCACCATCAGGATCAGCACCGACAGCGCGATCGAGAAGGCGAGGCCGATGTCGATGAGGAAGGCCGGGATCGGCAGGAACAGCACGGCCAGGATGATGACGATGCCCAGCGCGAAGAAGACGTCGCGGCCGTTCTTGGCCGCCAGGCCCGCCGGGATTGTTTCGCTGATCGCCATATCGTCCTCAAGTCTCCAGCCCGCCGAACGCGCGGCAGCCTTTCGAGCCTAACCGGCCAAGCTTGCGCGAAGGTGGGAGACTGGCTACTGCCGATGGCGCGGCATCCTCAGCCGCGGGCAACCTTCAGAAGGGGACCGGCATGCTCGTGATCATCGGCACCATCCGCTTGCCGGCGCACAGGCTGGACGAGGCAAGGCCGGCCATGCAGACGATGGTTTCGGCGAGCCGCGCCGAGCCGGGCTGCCTCGAATATTCCTACGCGCAGGATGTCCTCGACGCCGGGCTGATCCGCGTCACGGAGGTGTGGAGCGACAGGGCCGCGCTCGAGGCGCATTTCCGCTCGCCGCACATCGCCGACTGGCGATCGAGCTGGGCGGCGCTCGGCATCGGCGACCGCAAGCTCGTGCTCTACGAAGCCGGCGACGCCAGGCCGACCTGACAGAGCAGCCTGCATCGATATCGTCGCGATTGCCGCAGCGCCAAAATGGCGCCACATGCAGTCGGCATTGCAATTGCCACGCAATGCCGCCGGGCGTATCAGGCCGGCAGCTCTCCATTCCCTTCGGATATCGGCCAACCGCTCCGATGACTGCCACAAACCACAGCCAAGTCTATGCCCGCCGGCTGCGCGCGGTGCTGATCCGATCGATCCCGCTGCTCGAGGCCCGCGGCATCGTCATCGTCGTGCTTGCGGGTGTCGTCGGGGTGATGTCGGGCGCGCTGGTCACCGGCATGAGCGAACTGGTGCAGGGCATGCACTGGCTGCTTTACGGCGTGCAGCCGGGCGGCCGGCTGTCGGCGATGTTTTCGCTGGCAAGCCCGGTGCAGGCGATGATCCCGGCGATCGGCGGCATCCTGCTTGGGCTGAGCGTGATCTGGCTCAGGAAGCGCAAGTTCCGCACTCCGGTCGATCCGATCGAGGCCAACGCGCTCTATGGCGGGCGTATGTCGCTCACCGACACGTTCATCATCGTCGGGCAGACGGTGCTGTCCAGCGGCTTCGGCGCCTCGGTCGGGCTGGAGGCCGGCTATACGCAGGTCGGCTCTGGTCTGGCGTCGCGGCTGGCGCGCGCCTTCAGGCTGCGCCGCAACGACGTGCGCATCCTCGTCGGCTGCGGCGCCGCCGGTGCCATCGCCGCCGCCTTCGACGCGCCGCTGACCGGCGCTTTCTACGGCTTCGAGCTGATCATCGGCATCTATTCGGTCGCCAATGTCGCGCCGGTGATGACGGCGGCCATCTGCGCCTCGCTGACGGCGGAAGTGTTTGGCGTCGTGCCGTTTCCGCTGGAACTGTCCGGCCTGCCCGCGCTGACCGCCAGCCAGTACATCCCATTCCTGCTGCTCGGCCTGCTCGGCGGTGCGGCCTCGATCGCCATCATGCACCTGGTCAGCCTGATCGAGCACGGCTTTGCCCGGCTGTCGGTCGATGCGTCGCTGCGGCCCTTCATCGGCGGCATCCTTGTCGGGCTGCTCGGGCTGGTGACGCCGCAGGTGCTGTCCAGCGGCCATGGCGCGCTGCATCGCGAGTTCGCGATGAACTATGGGCTTGGCGTCGTTGCCAGCGTCTTCGTGCTGAAGCTGGCGGCCTCGGCGATCTCGCTCGGCTCGGGGTTTCGCGGCGGCCTGTTCTTCGCCTCGCTGTTCCTCGGCGCGCTGCTCGGCAAGGTCTTCGCCGGCGTGATGGCATTCGCCTCGCCGGCGACCGGCATCGATCCGGCGGTCGCCGCCGTCGTTGGCATGACCTCGCTCGCCGTCGGCGTCGTCGGCGCGCCGCTGACGATGACCTTCCTGGCGCTGGAATCGACGCGCGACCTGACGCTCACCGGCGTCGTGCTGGCGGCGTCGCTCATGGCGGCGATGCTGGTGCGCGAGACCTTCGGCTATTCGTTCTCGACCTGGCGTTTCCACCTGCGCGGCGAGACCATCCGCAGCGCCCACGACGTCGGCTGGATGCGCAGCCTCACGGCCGGCTCGATGATGCGCAAGGATGTCCGCACCATCGATGCTGCGACGACGCTCGGCGCCTTCCGCAAGGCGGTGCCGCTGGGCTCGGCGCAGCGCGTCATCGCGGTGGATGAGGGCCAGCACTATGTCGGCGTGCTGATCGTGGCGGAACTGCACAGCGAGGTTTCGGATGGCGAGACGCCGGTGCGCGCACTCGCCCGGTTCAAGGACGCCGTGCTGGTGCCTTCCATGAACGTCCAGACGGCGGCCGAAACCTTCCAGCGCGCCGGTGCCGAGGAACTGGCCGTGGTCGAGGATTTCGCCGATCGCGTCGTGCTTGGCCTTTTGACCGAAAGCCATCTGATGCGGCGCTATGCCGAGGAACTCGACAAAGCGCGACGGGACCTCTCCGGCGAAGGCTAGCGGCTTTCGCCGGCGCCTGCAATGATCAGGCTGACGACAGCACAGCAGACACGACGCCCACCTGATCCCTTCACCCTCCCTCCGGAAATTCTCCCATGCAAGCCAAGCGCAACGGCGACATATCGTTCTGGTATGCGGATATCGGCGGGGTTCCCGCGCCGCGGCCGCCCTTGCCCGGCGATATCGAGGCCGATGTCGCCATCGTTGGCGCAGGCTACACCGGCCTGTGGACCGCCTACTATTTGAAGAAGGCGAGACCGTCGCTGCGCATCGCGCTGATCGAGCGCGAATTCGCCGGCTTCGGCGCGTCGGGCCGCAATGGCGGCTGGCTGTCGGGCGGCTTCACCTGGTCGCGCGAGAAATATCTCAAGACCTCGACCCGGCAAGGTGTCAGCGCCATGCAGGCGGCGATGGTCGGCTGCGTCGACGAGGTGATCCGGGTGGCGGCCGCCGAAGGGATCGATGCCGACATTCGCCGCGTCGACAATCTGACGGTGGCCACCAACCCGGCGCAGCTCGAACGCGCCCGCGAGGAGTGCGAGACGATCCGCGCTTGGGACGTCGATCCGAACCGCGTCGAGATGCTCGATCAAGCGGCGACGCGGGCGCGCATCAATGTCCGCGACGTCCTTGGCGGCTTCGTCGTCCATGGCCAGGCGCGGGTGCAGCCGGCCAAGCTGGTGCGCGGCCTTGCCGCCGCCGTCGAGCGGCTGGGTGTGCCGATCTACGAGCAGACGACGGTGACCGCCACCGCCAAGGGCTGCGTGACGACCAACCGCGGCACGGTGCGAGCGGAAACCATCATCCGCGCCACCGAGGGTTTTACCGCCGGCATTCCCGGCGAGGAACGGACCTGGCTGGCGCTCAACAGCGCGCAGATCGTGACCGAGCCGCTGTCGCCTGAACTGTGGCGCGCGATCGGCTGGGAAGGGCATGAGCTGCTCGGCAGCGCCGCCCATGCCTATTGCTATGCCCAGCGCACGCGCGAGGGGCGCATCACCATGGGCGGGCGCGGCGTGCCCTATCGCTACGGCTCGCGCACCGACGTCAACGGCCAGACGCAGCAGGCGACGATCGACCAGCTGCATCAGATCCTGACGACGCTGCTGCCGCAGACGGCGGGCTGCCGCATCGAGCATGCCTGGTGCGGCGTGCTCGGCGTGCCGCGCGATTGGTGCACGACGGTTGGCCTCGACCCGACGACCCGCATCGGCTGGGCCGGCGGCTATGTCGGGCTGGGTGTCTCCAGCTCCAATCTTTCGGGGCGCACGCTCGCCGACCTGATCCTCGGCCAGGACACGGAACTGACGCGCCTGCCCTGGGTCAACCGCAAGGTGCGGCGCTGGGAGCCGGAGCCCTTCCGCTGGCTCGGCGTCCATTCGATGTACCAGCTCTACCATCTCGCCGATCGCCGCGAAGCCGCCGGGCTTTCGCACACCTCGAAGCTTGCCGCCCTGGCCGACGCCATCACCGGCCACTAGAGCAGTTCCCCGTTTCACGGAAACGGCGGCCTGCTCTAACTCATTGTTTTGACGCAATTCCGGACGGAAAACCGTTCACACTTTTCCTGGAATTGCTCTATTGCGGATCAGCATTTCATGGAGCCCAATTTGATCGATCTTTCGACTTTCCACGACCTCGCCACGGCCGATATCGGGGCGTTCTCGCCGAAGCCGACCTCCATCGAAGGCGACCAGGTCGAGGCGGTGCGCTCGTTCTTCCAATCGCCGGACGGGACCGTCGATATCGGCATCTGGGAATGCACGCCGGGCCGCTTCACCGCCGATCGTTCAGGCTCGTCGGAGATTTGCCACATCATCTCGCGCCGGGTCGAAGTAGCGCGCGCCGATGGCGAAAGGCGTGAACTCGGTCCGGGCGATCTGCTCGTCCTGCCGCAAGGCTGGAAGGGCGAATGGCTGATCAGGGAGACCACACGCAAGCTCTATATGATCCAGAGCGCCCCCTGATCGCAGGCGACGACCGATCCCGAACCGGGTCAGTGCTCGATCGGCCCCCTCGGTGAGACCAAGGCGGTGCCGGCGGTGGTCGGCCGCTCGATCATGCGGCGCACATGCGGCGGTTCCCCGCCGCTGTGCAATGCCCGGATGCGTTCGCCGACGACGGCGTCGGCATGGGTCGCCCGCCTGTTGTGGCGGATATACTCCAGCCAGGTCGGCGTGTGGTAATGCTCGATCCACACGGATGGATTTTCCAGGTCGCGCGCCAGTGTCCAGTTGCGGGCGCCGTCACGGCGGCGGATGCGGCCGCGCTCGGCCATGGTGGCGAGGAACTCCGGCACGTCCTCGTCGCGAATGATGTACTCGATCATGATGGCGATCGGGCCGCTGCGCGGCTTGAGGTCGAGCCCCAGATGCGGCTCCTTGAAGCGGTTGAGCGGATCGAGGTTGAGCACCGCATGCTGCGGCAAGGGCAGGACGAGGCCGATGGCGCCACCCGCCAGCATGGTGATGCTGGCCGCGATCAGCGCGGTCTCGGCGCCATGCGAGTCGGCGACGACGCCCCAGACCCAGCTGCCCAGCGCGATGCCGCCGAAGGTCGCCGTCTGGTAGACCGAGAGCACCCGGCCGACCACCCAGCGCGGTGTCGACATCTGCACCGTGACGTTGAAATGCGACAGCGCGAGCACCCAGCAGGCGCCGCCGATGAGCAGGCCGAGAGCGGTCTGCCAGGCGTGAAGGCTGACGGCGGCGTTGAGGGCGCAGACGGCGAAGCCGCCAAAGGCCATGCGCACCATCGTCTCCGAGGACAGCAACTGCCTCAGCCGCACGCTGATCAGCGCGCCGCCGACGGCGCCGATGCCGAAGGCGCCGAGCATGATGCCGTAAGTCAAGGCATCGCCCTTGACGACATCGCGCGCCACCAGCGGAAGAAGCGCCAGCACCGCGCCGGCGCTGAAGCCGAAGGCCGAGCCCCGGACCAGCACCTTGCCGATGTTGGGCGACATTGCGACATAGCGCAGGCCGGCGCCCATCGCCGCGCCAAGCGTCTCGCGCGGCAAGGTCTGCGCCGGTATCTCCGGCTTCCAGCGAAACAGCACGATGATCAGGCCGATATAGCTCAGCGCATTGGCGGCGAAGGCCGCGGCGGCGCCCGCTGCGGCGACGATGACGCCGCCGATCGCCGGGCCGACGCTGCGCGTCAGGTTGAAGCCCATCGAGTTCAGCGCGACGGCCGCCGGCACCTTGGAACGCGGCACCATGTCGCCGACCGAGGCTTGCCATGACGGGCTGTTCAGCGCCGTGCCGCTGTCGATCAGGAAGGTGAAGGCGAGCAGCGTCCACGGCGTGATCAGGCCGAACCAGGTGAACAGCGTCAGCAGCGCCGAGACGACCAGCATGAAGGTCTGCGCCACCAGCATCACCTTGCGCCGGTTGAAGCTGTCGGCGATGGCGCCGGCGACCAGCGCGAACAGCATGATCGGCAGCGTGGTCGAGGCCTGGACCAGCGCCACCTGGTAGGACGAGGTGGCGATCGTGGTCATCATCCAGGCGGCGCCGACGCCCTGGATGAGACCGCCGAAATTCGACACCAGGCTGGCCGACCAAACGGCCCGGAAGATGCCGTGGCTGAACGGCGCCAGCGCCGAGACGCGTTCGCTGTCCGGCTCGTCATCGATCATCCGCGCTGTCCCGCTTCACACGCCGTTGGCCTGCCGCCGCGGCTGTCCTCTCCGGAGATGGAGCATGGCGACGCGGGGCGGACCGTTGCTTGAAAAAGATTATGCTCCAACAACAGGATAGCGAGGCAAAAATGCGTCGTTACGCGGCTAAGCCAATGGTCTGGCCGCCTTGGACCAACCGCCCGCCGGGCGTACGGTTGGGCCGAACCGCTTAACCAGACGCTTCTGCGGCCGCGGCATGCAGCGCATGGGTGAGGTTGCCCGCCGTTTCGCCGCCGGCATGAAGGCGCAGGAACAGTTCCATGCCGACGAGGCGTAGTCGCGAGGCTTCGTCGCGCCTCGCCAGGTCGACAAGGTCCTCGACGGCGGCGGCGGGCCATTTCAGCGCGTCGCGCAGATAGCCGCCGCGCAGCAGGCCCTGGCTGCCCTGGGTGAAGCCGGACGAGATTTCGAAACCCTTCTTCGGTGCGTAGACGTTCTCGCGCGGCAGGTGCTTTTCGGCGACCTTCTTCAATAGCCACTTGCCGGTCTTGCCGCGCAATTTCTGACGCCTCGGCAGATGGATCGCGAAGTCGATCAGCCGGTTTTCGATGAAGGGAACCCTGAGCTCGACCGATGCCGCCATGCTCAGCCGGTCATGCCGGTTAAGCAGGTCCTGCAAATGCGAATAGAGATCGTAGAGACAGCATCCAAGGAAGGCGCGATCGCCGAGCGGCGTCACCGGTTCGAGCCGGTCGAAGATCCTGGTCTGCAGGAAATTGAGCTCTGGCGATAGCGACCTCAGCACGAGATTGCGCTCCGAGGCCGAGCTGTTGCCGGTCGATGTCTTGAATGGCGCATGGCGCAGGCGCCCGAACTTGCGATCGAGCCAGCGCTTCGAGCGGAACAGCCGTCCCGGCCAAGACCATGCCTGCCAGGCCCGCATGCTTTCGGCCTGCCATTTGTAACCGCCGAAGAGTTCGTCGGCACCTTCGCCGGTCAGCAGCACCTTGACGCCGTCGGCCCGGCATTGCTCGGCCAGCGCCAGAAGCCCGACATGGCTTGCGTGCCAGCCGTCGCTCTCAAGGTGCCAGACCGCTTTCGGCCAGAGCTCGAAGAACCGGTCCCTGTCGACCGGCACCCGGCGCAGCGGGACGCCGGCGCGGCGGCCGGTCCGTTCGGCGTTCTCCGCCTCGCTGCGGCCAAGCCGGGGGTCGACGACATAGCCGTGGATTTCCGGCCTGAAGCGCTTCGACAGCGCTGTAATCAGACCGGAATCGACGCCGCTGCTGCAGGCCGTGGCGATGCTGGCGTCGGCGATGCAATGGATATCGATGCTGTCTTCGATCAGCGCTTCGAGCTTCGCCATATGCTCGTCGTCGGAGATGCGGTCGCCGGTGATGCGCGCCGCCTCCAGCACATCGAGGACGTGCCAGAAACAGCGCTTCTCGATGCCGGCGTCGGTGATCTTCCAGAGGCCCGCCGGCGGCAGGCGTTCGATGCCGTCGAACAGGCTGAAGCTCGAATCGCGGTGCTGCCAGGCAAGCCGCAAGGTGATCTCGCGCGCGTCGATGCGGCGGCCAAAACCGTCGCTGGCGAGGATCCCCTTGTCCTCGGAAGCGAACAGGATCCGCTCGGCCGTCTCGGCCACCGCCATAGGCTTGATGCCGAGGCGGTCGCGGGCGAGCCACAGGGCGTTGTCGCGCGCGTCGAAGTAGGCAAAGGAAAACATGCCGTCGAACAGCGGCACCGCCTTTTCAGGACCCCAATGATGCAAGGCCTGCAGAACCACTTCGGTGTCGGAGACGCTGCGGAAAATACAGCCTTCCGCCTCGAGCGTCTGGCGCAGCGAGCGGTAGTTGTAGACCTCGCCATTGTAGGCGAGCACGCCCTTGCCGCATGCGGTCAGCATCGGCTCGCGGGCGGCGGGAGAGGGATCGATGATGGCAAGCCGGCGGTGACCCAGGGCGAGCCGGCTGCTGCTCCAGCTGTCATGGTCGTCCGACCCGCGATGCGCCAGCGCCTGCATCATGCGGGCGATGTCCGACAGGTCGCCGGCGCCGATCGGGTCCCGCTTTCGCCAGACGCCGGCTATTCCGCACATGGCCTGCCGGCCGGTTTAGTCTGCCCCATGATTTTTCGAACACCGCCTGAGACCAGTGGCGCCCACGCCGCGCAATTCACAATCTAGCCGCTACCGGGCTGCCCGCAAGCCGTCAGGAGAGCGCAAGGAACAGGCACTCCGCGTTCCGCGTCAGAAGCCGTGCTCGATGCGCTCGAAGATGACGTTGGTGAAGGCCGATATCTGACCGCCGATGAATGGGCCGGTCAGCGCCACCACCAGCATGATGGCGACGATCTTCGGCACGAAGGTCAGCGTGATTTCCTGGATCTGGGTCAGCGCCTGGATCAGCGCGATGCCGATGCCGACCGCCATCGCCACCAGCACCACCGGCGCGGAAGCGGTCAGCACCGTCCACACCGCGTATTGGACGATATCGAGGGCGTCGGCCTCGTTCATGGGTCGTGACCGAGCCTGTCGCCTAGCTCGCCGCCTTGACCGAAACGCCCGAGGTGACGGGAACTTCGGTGCCGTTCTGCAGCACCGCGATGAGGCCGCTGCTGGCCAGGCGCACGGAGGCCACCGTGCCCGTCGTCTTGCCGTCGGCGGAGGTGATCGAGCGGCCGATCAGGGCATCGGCCTGCGACAGGGCCGAGGACTGCATGATCTGGTCGAGCTTGGTGTTGGTCTGCACCGATTGCTCGACCTGCGAGAAGGTGGCGAGCTGGGCGACGTACTGTGTCGAGTCCATCGGCTTGGTCGGATCCTGGTTCTTCATCTCGGCGATGAGGAGCTTCAGGAACGACTGGTAGTCGACCGCGGTCTTCGAGGTCGACGTGGTGGTCGAGTTGGCACCGGTCGGTATGGTGGTCGTCATGTCCACGGTCATCGGCATCAAGCTCCTACGGCCAGCGGGCGCGCCGCGCCCGGAATATCGTCATTGCCGCCAAGCGCGCGGCGTTCGAGCGGATAGAGCGCGCGGATCGCCTTCAGTGCCTCATAGACATGGTCCTCGCCGACCATGCGGTCGATCTGCTTCAGCGCGCTGCAAATCTCACCGTCCTCGAAGCTCGCCAGCAGCATGGGCAGCGAGCGGCGGAACATGTCGCGCGCCTCGGAGGCGCTCGCCGGGTTCATCAGCATGACCTGCAGGATGAAATAGAGCTGCCTGAGCGGGGTCGACGCCTGATCGGCCTGGATGACGTGGCTTTCGAGCAGGAACTGGACGTCGTTCATCAGCTCGATTGTGACCTTGCGGTCGACGCGGATGACGGCGCCGTTGATGTAGATCTTCTCGTTCGGCTTCAGCGATATCTTCAGCGTGTTGGTCATTGGATGCCGTCCCGGATGATCTGGGAGACCTCGATCAGGCCTTCGAAATTGTTGGTGCGGCCCTGGCGGATGTCCTCGGCCTCGCGCAGCAGCCACAGGCCGATGGAGATCAGGTTGGCGCGCAGCTCCTTGGGCAAGGCGTTGTCGCTGGAGCCGAGATCCTCGACGAAGGTGGTCCAGATGCGGTTGGTGAAGTGCAGCGCCTCGATCGCTTCCATGGAATCCTGCCCGACTGCGGCCGCGGCCGACAGCATGTCGATCGAGCGGGTGAGCAATTCCCGCTCGCGGTCCTTGGCGTCGGAGACGGAGTCGGTCTGGATGTCGGCGTAGGAGAATTGATACATCGTCGGGGCTCTGCCGTTCCGGTGGAAGTTTTCAGGTCAGGTAATTCAGCAGGCTGAGCTGCTGCAGGCGCGCGGTCAACGCGAATGAGGTCTCGATATGCTGCGTCAGGTCGGCGATGCGGGTCGCGGCTTCGGCGGGATCGACGCCCTCGAGATCGATGATGTGCTTCTCGAACAGGTCGACCTGGGTCTTCATGCGGTCGCTGGCGTCGGAGACACGTTTCTGGGTTAGGCCGACCTCCGAGCGCACCTGGACGATGCCGCCGATGGCCTCGCCGACCAATGTCTGGGCGCGGCTGACGACGGTGTTCTTGGCGGCATCGCTGATGTTGCCGGAGAACAGGTTGGCGACCATCGCCGCCGCCATGGCGAGCTTGCGGATGCCGTCCTCATTGGCGCTGACCGAGGTCTGCGTGGTCTCGTTCAGCGCGATGCGGCTGGTGATCTGCTCGTCGGTGGCGTTCGACCAGGTGCCTTGCCAGCCCGAGCCGAGGAATTGCGGCTCGACGCTGGTGGTGATGAAGTCGTCCATCTGGGCGGCAGTGATGTTTGCTGCGGCCGGATCGCTCTGGGTGAAGCCGAAATAGGCGACGAAGGAGGCGTCGAAAGCGGCTTTGGCGGGCGAGCCGGCGGCGGTGAAATCGTCGACCGGCTTGACGTCGGTGTTGGTGCCGGCGAACAGATACTCGCCATTCACGCTGGTGTTGAGGATGCCGGTCATCTGCTGCAGCGCCGACGCGCCGGCCTGCTGGGTGATGCTGGTCGAGGAATCGCCGGACACGGCGCTGGTCAAGGCCGAAAGAAAGTTCTGCGCGACGTCGGAGAGCTGGCCGAGCGCATCCTGCGTCGACGTCAGCCGGGCGGCGACCAGCGCGTTGGAATCGATGATGCCGTTCAGCCGGTCGAGATCGCGCTGGAAGGTCACGGCCTGGGTCGTGCGCCCGCCGAGCGCCAGGCCGACATCGGCGACCTTGCCGGTCGTTGACTCCTTCGTCGCCTTGACCAGATCGGACTGCATGCGCATCTGCTGGTAGCGCATGGCGTTGGATATTGCGGCTGAGGAGACGGCTGTCGCTTTCATCGATTATCCCACGGCATTCATCAGGGCGTCCAGCATGTCGTCGACGGTCTTCATCATGCGGGCGGAGGCCTGGTAGGTGTGTTCGAGGTCGAGCAGCAGCGACATTTCCTGATCGACATTGACGCCGGTGTCGTTGGACAGCGCCTCGGCCGTGCGCGTGGCCAGCGCCTCCTTGGCGTCGGCGGTGGTCGAGGCCTGCTGGCGCACGCCTTCGAACCAGCCGATCGAGTTGGCGGCGTAGTCGGCGACGCTGGATGTCGCCGTGATACCGGCGGCGGCATCGAAAGCCATCGGCTGGTCGAGCCGGTCGCCATAGGCGATCAGGAGGTTGGCGTAGGACGAGCCGGAAGTGTTGAGCACATAGGCAGCGCCATTGGCGCCGCCGTCGCGCAGCAGCGCCGGGGTCATGGCGGCGTTGACGCTGATCGAGCCGGCAAGGCCGTCGACCAGCGTGCCGGCGGCGGGAATGGCGGGCGCGCCGGACCAAGTGAACAGGCCGGCGGCATCGGGCTGCGACGAGGAGGTCTCGGCAAAGGCGGTGATAAGCCCGCGGGCGGTCTCGTCGAGCTGGCTCTGCATGGTGGCGGCGACGCCGTCGCGCAAGGTGATCAGGCCGGCGAGCTTGCCGACGGCGCTGGTATTGCCGCCGCTGCCAGCCGAGAGCGGAACGTTGTCGATGGAGATGGTGTTGCCGGGAATGCCGGCGGTGTAGCCGGACGAGGGCGTGAAGGTCACCGAGCGCGGCACCGTCTCGAACAGCGTCGTGCCGTCCGTGGTGGTGATGACCATGTCGTTGTCGCCGCGCGTGAAGGTCGAGACGGGAACATATTCGGCGATCTTCTTCAGGATCGCGTCGCGCTGGTCGAGCGCGTCGGAAACGTCGGTGCCCGAACGGGTTCCGGAAATGACGGCCTTGTTGGCGTCCTGGAACTGGCTGAGCAGCTTGTTGAGGTCATCGACCGCGGTGGCGATCTGACCGTCGGTCTGGGTGCGGAAATCCTGGATCGCCTGGGTGCCGTCATTCAGCGAGCGCACGACGTCCCTGGCCGCGTCGATGACGCTGGCGCCCAGATTCTGGTTGGACGGGGTCGTCGCATAGAGCTGCAGCGCCTGCTGCAGATTGGCGATCGCGGTCGAGGGCGAGGACGCGTTGTCGACGCCGTTGACGGCCAGCTCCAGCTGGTCCATGCCGCTGTAAAGCGCGCTCTGGCCGCTCCATGCGGAGAGGGCGCTCAAATTCTGCCGGAACAGGAGGTCGCTGGCCGCCCGCTGGATCACCACCGAGCGGGCGCCCGGCGCCGTGCTGGTGACGACAGCCGTGCGGCGGGCATAGTCGCTATTGGAAGCATCGGCGACGTTGCGCGAGACGATGCTGGTCTGCTTCGAGGTGGTCAGGAGCGCCGACTGTGCGATGCTCAAGGCGGAGGTCAGCGACATGCGGGTCTTTCACGGGCCGAGGCCCGACAGTTATCTCTTCAGGTTGACAAGGACATCCATCAGGTCGGAACCGGTCTGGAAGACTTTCGAATTGGCGGTGTAGCTGCGCTGCGCCGCGATCATGTTGGTCAGTTCCTCGGCGATATCGACGTTGGAATTTTCCAGCGCGCCGGAGACGATCGAGCCGAGCTTGCCTTCATTGGCGAAGCCGATGCGCACCGCGCCGGAATCGGTGCTCTGCGCGTAGACGTTGCCGGGCAGCGCGGTGAGCCGGTCCGGGCTCGTCACGTCGGCCAGCGGGATCTTGTAGAGCGGCTTGGTGGAGCCGTCCTCATATTGCGCGTAGATGATGCCGTCCTGGCCGATCTGGATCTTCTCGATCGTGCTCGGCGCGTTGCCGTTGACTTCGGCCTCGGAAACCGTGAAGCCGGTGCCGAGCTGGGTCAGCTTCGACATGTCGAGGGCGAGGGTGGAGCCGTTCGGCACGGTGAAGGAGATGCCGGTGGTGGCGCCGGTGAGCTTGCCGGTGGTGGTGTCGAAAGTCAGGTTGGCCGAGGCCAGGGCGCCGCCGGTATAGGGGAAGGACGTGCCGGCCGTGGCCTTGGACTGATCGAAGACCGAGACCTCCCAGGCGCCTGAGCCGGTGTTGGTGAAATAGACGTCGAGCAGCACCTTGTTGCCGAGATTGTCGTAGGCGACCAGCGACGACTTCGAGGTGTATTCAGCGGTCGCGCTGTTGCTGGACGGCAAGGCGCCCGCAGGCGGGGTGGCACCCGCCGGCAGATTGCCACTGAAGACGCCTTCGGTGCTCGGCGTCGCGGTCATTTCCTGGTCGGAGATCTGCACCGGCTCCAGGCCCTCGAAACCGTTGGCCGTCGCCGCCGGATCGCCATTGGCGTAGCTGTAGGCCATCAGCTGATAGCCGGCGGCATTGACCAACCTGCCCTGGGCGTCGGCGACGAAGGCGCCGGCGCGGGTCAGATAGGGCGTGCCGCTCGGATCCTGCACGACAAAGAAGCCATCGCCGTTTACGGCAAGGTCGGATACCGAGGTGGTGTATTGCAGCACGCCTTGCGAGCTGATGGCGGAGCGGATCGTCGTCGTGACGCCGCCCGAATTGTAGGCGCCGCCGGTGCCCGGCATGATCAGCGTCGAGAATTCGGCGGAGGAGCGCTTGTAGCCCGTGGTGTCGGAGTTGGCGATGTTGTCGGCGACCGTGGACAGGCGATTGGCCTGCGCGTTCATGCCGGAGACGCCGGTCCGCATCATTCCGTAGAGGCTCATCGAAACGTCTCCTCAATACCCACGACGGTGGGGCCCATGACAGTGGCCGCGAGCCTATGCCGCTTGTCTTGCGCGAGGCTGGCGCGGATTTCGGCCATCAGAACACCAGCCGGTAGCCGAGGAAGCGCTTGGAATCGATCGGATCATGGCCGAGCTTTTCGCGCAGCTTCTTGCGCAGCTTGCTGATGTGGCTTTCCACCACGTTCTCCTCGACCTCCTCGTCGAAGATGCCGTAGATGGCGTTGAAGACCTGGGTCTTGGTGACCCGTCGGCCGCGGTTGCTGGCCAGATATTCGAGGATGCGGCGCTCGCGGCGCGGCAGAGGCAGCGGCTCGCCGTCGATCTCGGGATCGCGGCCGTCCATGAAGATGCGCATCGAACCGACTTCGGTATAGGTCACGTCCTCATGCGCGCGGCGGCGGATGGCGGTGATGCGCGCCAGGATCTCGCGGATGTGAACCGGCTTGCGGATGACGTCGTCGACGCCGCTCTCGAACAGCCGCAGCGTGTTTTCCAGCGAGTGCTGTTCGCTGAGCGCGATGACCGGCGCGCCGGTGCGGTCGCGGATCTGGCGCGGCGAGATCGCGCCCTCGCGGCAGTCGCCGATGAGGAAGGCCCTGACAGAGCGCAGATCGGTGTCGGCCGCGGAGCTCACCCATTCGCCGAACTCGCTGGGCGCGAAGCCCGCGCTGGCCACTCCCTCGCGATCGAAAAGTGAGCTGTAGCCTTCAGTTACGAGCTCACGCTCGTCAACGATCACGATCATCGGCCCGCCCTCCGAATCATCTCATTTGCCCCGTGGAAGGAGGCGTAACCGGTGGCGAGAATCCTGAACAACCGTCATTTCTTGTAGCTATTTTCTTGGGAGTTTTTTGGGGACCCGAAAATAAGCGCAGTCGCATGGGGTGTACCGGAGTGCATTGGCGCGCGCCGCGCAGAACGATGCGGCAGGCGCCGGAGAGGCCGGAAAGCCCCTGTGCGCCTTGGAACATGGGTGCATCTATGGGTTGCAGAATGAGCGAGCGTTGGGCGTCCATTTGCCGAAGCCGGTAGCGACCATGTTGGCGATGACGCGACAGACATAGACCTTCTGCGCGGGGTCGTTGCCGGGGCCGGCATGATAGCGGGCCACCGCCATCGACCAGGTCATGTGACGGGCATGCAGGCTGACCAGGAAGCGCGCCGCGTAGTCGACATTCTGGCGCGGGTCGAGCATGTCTTCGACACTGCGAAAGTGCGACGCGTGGTAATGATGATTGATCTGCATGCAGCCAAGATCGATCAGCGTCTTGCCCTCGCGCCGGGCGCCCTCGAACGTCGCCAGGGCCTCGGCCCGGCTTCGCGGGAAGATTGCTTTTCCCTCTATATTCATGGCGTTAGGTTGAAGGCTGCCCTTCTTGCCGGTCTCCGTCAGGCCAACGGCATAGAGGATGCCGGCCGGCACGCCGTAGCGGTCGGCGGCGCGCAGGATCTCGGGTTCGCAAGGGTTGGTGGCGGCGCTCGCGGCGCTGATGGCGGCGCTAGATAAACATGCCGTCGCCAGTGCGCTCGCGAGCAGGCGAAGCAGCGCGGCCGCTGTCCGGTGTGTCATTGCTGTTGTTCCTTCCCGGCTGCTGACCGCCGGAGCCGGCATTGTTGCCGCTCGAGTTGCCGGGCTGAAAGGCGGATTGCTCGCGGCCTGGCGACATCGGCAGCGAGCTGTTGGCGTCGACGCGCGCGGCTGCTGGCGTTGCTATCGAAGGTTGCAGTACCGTGACCTTGTCGACGTCGAAGCCGAGCCCGCGCAGGGACTTGACGATCGCCTCGCTGTCGGCCGCGAGACGACGATGCGCGTCATGGGTTTCGGGCTTCAGCTCGATCGAAAGTTGCTCTCCGGAAAGCCGCAAGCTGGCCGTGACCATGCCAAGCTCGGCCGGGTGAAGCTCGATCTTCAATATATGTGTCGGAACGGCAACAGAACCGGGCGGTTGGGAACCCGCGGAGGGGGTCGAAAAGGCCTGCGGCAAGCCATTGTCCGACGCCAGCGCGTCGACCAGCGCCGGAGCCGTCTGGTTTAGCGGGTTCTGCGCCGGGGCCGGGAAGCTCTGCTCGGCGACGATGTCGATGCGCGCAGCCGACGACGCCTGTTTTCCTTGCTCCGACGGCGTCGCCGACCGTATTGCTTCAAGGGTTTTCGATGGCGATGCCGGTCGCTTAGCCGGCGCTGCCGATACGTCCGCAGGCGTCTGATCCTCAGGCGGCGCCGTGGCGCCGCCATCCCGGCGCGGCAGGTCCTTGAAGACGGCGCTGATGGCTTCCGGCTGCCGGAGCTTACCGGGAAAGGCCTCGGCGTTCGAGGCACGTTCGGACCGGGAGAAGGCACCGGCATCTTTGGAGTCGGGATCCGAGGTCTGATCGGGTTCTTTCAGGGTAGAAAGCAATCGCCGCGACGATTGCGGCTGGCCGTCCAGCGCCGGCTCCGGCCCGCTGGGCGCGGCATCGTCGCCGTCCGCTCTGGCCGATGGCTGGAAACGGCCGATGTCGCTCAACGCCATCAGCAATGGCAGGCTGTCCTTGAGCGGGCCGGCGTTCGCGGTCTGCGCGGCCGGGTCGGCATCCGCCGAGGCCTTGTCCGCATCGGTATCGGCCTCGTCCTTCACGGCCTTGCCGAGCGCTGACTTTGGCGCGGCGGCTCTGGCCGGAGCATCGCCTTCGGGCTGCGTCTTGCCGGGACTGGCCAGTGCGCGTCTGTTCCATCGCGCATCGGCGGATGCGGTTTCAGCCGGTTGCCCGTTTTCCTGCGCGGGCTGTTTTTCGGCGCCGCGCAGCAGATCGCCGAAGCTCGTGTCCTCGCCCTTCGCGGCCGGCGCGGCCGACCTGGACGCGGCGTGCGTGGGGACAAGTCCCGGGAGGGCCTGGCCGAGGCTGGTGGTCATTTCGGGGCGGCTCCAAGCAGTTGGTCGATCTTGTTGAGTTGGCGGCGCGTCTGCATCATCGCGGCGTCGGTGGCGTCGGACGGATCGGGACCGGGGGAAGGTTCCGGCGTCGATGCGGGCTGAACCGCCGCCGCCTCGGCCGATGCCGAAGCCACCGCCGGCGCATCGGTTGGAGCCGGAGCCTGCGCAGTCGGCGCGGCCACTGCCGGGATAGAAGCCGGCGCATCCGGGGATGGCGATGCCAGGGCTTGCCTCTCCGCCGGCTTCGCGACCGGGCCGGATGTCTCGACCGCCGGCTGCTCGGACATCGCGCCTTCGACCGGCGGCAGGTCGGCGTCTTCCTGTCTCTCAGCCGCCGCGATCTCGGCTGCGGGCTTCCCGGCTGCGGACTTCTCGGCGTCCGCGTCATGCTTTTCCACGGCGGGGACTGCCGGTCGCGCGACCACTTCGCCGGCGACGGCCTGCGCGGCATCGAGCAAGGCCCGGTCGCTTTCGGAGAGCTTGGCGCGGTCGATCTTCTCCAGCTTGGCGCGCACATCCTCGATGGTGCTCGACGTCACCGTCGACAGGCTGGAATAGAGCTGAGCGCGCGGGTCGTCCTCATTGCCGTTGCCGTCGCGGCCTTGCTCAGCCCTGGCCGAGGCGAAGCTGGAAAGCTCGGTCAGGCCGTCGATCGCCGCCCGGCGGGCGATGCGCAGATAGATCACCTTCTCGCGCTCGGGATCCATCATCGAGGTGATGTCGGCGAGCTTGTCGTGACTGATCGCCATGTGCAGCGAAATGACGCCGGAGACGAAGGAATCCGCGAATTGGCTGGCATAGGGCGAGTGGAGGTAGTTCGACACATATTGGGTGGAAGCCAGCGCGAAGCGGGCCGCGTCGCCTTGCTGCGCGGCGATGCCGACCGAGCGGCGAAGCGCTGCTTCCTCGACCAGCGTGCCTGGGCTGAGCAGCCGGGCGTCGTCGAGCAAAGCGAGGGCCGCGGCCGGCTGGTCGGTGGCGAGCAGCGAGCCCTTGACCAGCGCCAGGAAGGCGCCGAGGTCGGCGGGCAGCGCCATCGGGTCGATCGGCCTCAGCGTTTCGATCGCCTCGGCCGGGCGGCCGTTCAGGTAGCTGATGATGCCCTTGGCGACGGCCAGGCTCCGCGGGTCGGTCTCGGCGCGCGAGGCGGCTGCCTCGACGGTCACGGGATTGCCGCCGCTCATGCCGTAGACGAGCAGGGCGCGAAAGTTCCTCGGTTCCTTGAAATCCCCGGCATCGGCGGCGCGCAGGCGCGCATCGGTCATTTCGAGCAGCTTGGCCTGCATCGGCAGCGCCGCGTGGTCGCCGGCGGCGATGCGGTCCTGCACGAGCTGCAGCGAGCGCACCAGCTGATAGGGCTGCAGCGCCTCGTCGGCAAAGCTCGCCGACGGCGCTGCGGCGCTCAGCAGCAGGCCGACGGCGCGGCCGATGACGGTCGCAGCTTTCATCCGCCCGTCGCCATCAGAATCTCGATGCGCCGGTTGGCGGCCGCCAGCGGATCGGCAGGATCCTTCGGCTGCCGGTCGGCGAAGCCCGCGACCTCGGTGATGCGGCGCTCGTCGACGCCGCCGCGCACCAGCATGTAGTAGGCCGAATGGGCGCGCGCGGTGGACAGGCGCCAATTGTCGTAGGTGTCGCTTCGGAACGGCCGTGAATCAGTATGGCCGTTGATGCTGATCGTGCCCTTCTGGCTGTTGACGATATGGCCGATCTTCTCCATCGCCAGCACCAGCTCGCGGCGCGGCAAGGCCGAGCCGATCTCGAACATGCCGAAATCCAACTGGTCGGTGATCGAGATGACGACGCCCTTGTCGGTCGCCTCGACCGAGACGCCGTCATGCAGCTTGTCGCCCGGCTTGAAAGCTTCGGCCAGCTGCTGCTTGACCTCGGCCGCGGCCTTGACCGTGGCGGCGCTCGGCGCCTTTTCGCCGACATCGGGTTTTGCCGCCGCTTCGGCCTTCGCGGCTTCCGGCGTTGCGGTCTCGGCCTTCTCGCCGTTGGCGGTTTCGCTTGTCGCGGTTTCGCTTTTTGCAGCTTCGCGCTTGGCGGCCTCAGCCTTGGCGGCTTCGCCTTTTGCAGCCTCGCCCTTGGCGGCTTCGACTTTCGCGGTTTCGGCCTTTGCCGTCTCCGGCTTGGCATCCGCCTTGTCGGGCGCCGTCTTCGCCAGGGGCTCGAGCGGCGCGTCGATGACCGGCGGCGCCGGCGGCACGGCCTTGACCTTCGGCACCTGGGTCTCGGCGACTTTCTCGCCGGGCTTTGCCGGATCGCCCTCGATCTTGGCGCGCTCGGCGCTTTCCTCGGCGCCGGGCGCGGCCACCTGCTGCGACCAGAAATCCGGCGCGAAGGGATCGCGGTAGGACTCGCCGCCGGAGGCGCCGGTAGCCGGGCCGGCATTCTGCGCGCCGCCTTCGCCCTTTGCGCTGACATTCTGCATCACCCCGGTGTCGGTCGCGATCTCCGACAGCACCGCATAGGGATCGGCAAACAGATGCTCGTCGGAAAGGTCGGAGTTCTGCGAGGCTTCCTTGGTCTGCCTGCGGTCAGAGGAGCCGGCGCCGCCCTTGCCGTCCTCACCGGCCTTGCTGGCGCCGTCCTGCGGATTGTCGGCCGTCAGCCCGACCTTGCTCGGACCGTCGCCGAGATCCTCCAGGCCCTTGCGGCTGGAATTGCGATCGATCAGCTCGACCGGGTTGAAGTAGCTGGCGACGGCCGCCTTGGTCTGCTCGTTGGCGGCGTTGATCAGCCACATCACCAGGAAGAAGCACATCATGGCGGTCATGAAGTCGGCGAAGGCGATCTTCCAGACGCCGCCATGATGACCGTCGTCGTGGCCGTCATGGTTGCGCTTGACGATGATGATCTCGTGCCTGTCCTCTCCGGCGTCCACCGCGCTCATGACAGAACCTCGGACAGCGAGGCCGACCATTCGGCGATGCGCGTCTCGAACACCGCCTCGTCGATGACGACGGTGAGGTCGAGGCCCTGGGCCTCGACGAAGTCGAGCTGGGCGGCGCGCGGACCGAGCGAGGCCGCCAACGTTTCGAACAGCGACAGCGGGCCGCGCACGGCGATGCGCACCGCCTCGGAGTCGGCGATGGCCTCGCCGAGCGTGCGCGCGAGCGCGTCCAGCGAGCGCTTCTGCAGGTCGTCGCTGACCATGCCGCCAATGATGCGGGCAAGGGTGGCGCCGACGAGGTCGGTCACGCGCAGCTCCATGGCATCGATGTGCCTGGCGACGGCCTGGCCGACATCGCCGCCGAAGCTTTCAAGGAAAGCTTTTGCCTCGTCGGCATTGGCCTGGCGCTCGGCGTCGAGCGCGGCCTGATGGGCGACCGCAAGGCGCGCCTCGAGCGCCGTTTCCGCATCGGCGACGGCTTCGGCGATCAAAGTGCCGATGTCGGCCTGCGGCGGTGCTTCGTCGGGCTTGCGTTCGGGCTCGGCGGCGGCCTGCGGCTGGCCGGCACGCGGGCTGCGCGTTCCGAAATCCGGGAGAAGGTCGAAGAGGGCGACTGAGGGCATGGTCTATCCGGCGACTTCCTGGGCGGCCCATTTGCGCAGGATTTGCGCGGTGCGTTCCTCGTTGAGGTCGACCATGCGGGCAAGCCGTTCCTGCGGCGCCGGCCGGATCTTCTGGCGAAGGTCGTCGAGCGGCGTGGAGCCGGGGCGCGCGCCCGGCAAGGCGCCGACGGGAGCGGCCGTCGCGTCGGAACCGATCGCCGCCACCGCGGGCTCGGGCGTCGGCAGCGAGCGCTGGACATCGTCGAAGCTCGGGCCGGCGATGGCCGGCTTGGCCGGAGCCGTCAGCGCCGCCGCCATCGGTCTCAGGCCGAAGAAGGCGACCAGGAACACCACGACGATGAAGGCGCCGGCATTGATCAACGTGCCGGTATAGGTCCCGATCGAGGCCAGGATGCCCGGCTGCTCGATCGGCTCGCCGTCGAGCCCGTCGATGAACTCGACCGCCGAGACGTCGATGACGTCGCCGCGCTTCTCGTCGAAGCCGGTGGCGGAGGCCACCATCTTCTGGATGTCGGCGACGCGCTTGGCGATCTGCTCCGGCGTGGCGTCCTTGCCGAGAATGGTGGCCAGGCGCTGCTGGTTGACGACCACGGCGACCGACATCTTGGTGACCGAATAGCCGTTGGAGACGGTAGCGATCTTCTTGGAGTTGATTTCGTAGTTGGTGATCTCCTCCTTGCGGTCGTTCTGCGAGGTGGATTGCGGTCCCTCGGTGCTGGCCGCCTGGGTCTCGGGCAGGTTCTGCTCGACGCTGGTCGGGGTCGAGGCCTGCTTCTGATTGCTGTTCTCGTTGGTGCGCACCGACTGCACGGAGCGCTCGACGCGGGACTCCGGATCGAAGATCGTCTCTTCGGTCTGGCGGGTATCGGTGTTGACGTCGGCCTTGACGCTGGCGCGGAAATTGTCGGGGCCGAGATAGGGGGTGAGCGCGCGGCGGATGTTGTCGCCGATCTGCGCCTCGACCGTCTGCTCGACGCCCAGCGTGCGGGCAGCGCTGGTGTTGGACGGGTCGTCGCCGGCGGCCAAAAGGTTGCCGTTGGAATCGAGCACCGTCACCTTGTCGGCCGCCAGGCCGGGGACGGCGGCGGCAACCAGGTGGCGGATCGACATGGCGCTCTTTTCGGCATCGATGCCGGCATAGCGGATGACCACCGAGGCCGAGGGCTGCTGCTCGTCGCGGCGGAAATTGGCACGCTCGGACATGACGATGTGGACGCGCGCCGCCTTGATGCCGGCGATCGACTGGATGGTGCGCGCGATCTCGCCCTCCAGCGCCCGCACCCTTGTGATCTGCTGCATGAAGGATGTCAGGCCGAGCGAGCCGACATTGTCGAACAGCTCGTAGCCGGCATTGGCGCTGGTCGGCAGGCCCTTCTCGGCGAGCATCATGCGAGCCTGCGCGGTGGTGCCGGCGGGCACCAGCACGGAGGTGCCGTCGGCGCCGACGTCGAAGCCGATGCCGGCCTCGCCCAGCACCAGGCCGATCTGGTTCACGTCGGAGCGCTCGAGCCCGACATAGAGCGTCTCGTAGGCGGGACGGTTGAGATAGATCGAGGCGACGCCGATGACGGTCATGACGAGCGCCGCGATGCCGCCCAGCATGACGAGGCGCTTGACGCCAAATGCCCTGAGATTCGAGATGATGCTCTGGATCTGTTCCGGCACGTTCCAACGGCTCCCAGCACGACTGTCCGTCGGAACACTAGACCGCGAAGCTTGTGCGAGGATGATAGGCGGAATGCAAAAGGCCGCGCTTGCGGCGCGGCCTTCGATGCAGTGGAAAGATCAGCCGGGATGTCAGCTCTTGAACAGGGCCAGGATCGACTGCGAGTTGCCGTTGGCGATCGACAGCGACTGGATGCCGAGCTGCTGCTGCACCTGCAGCGCCTGCAGGCGGGTCGATTCCTTGTTCATGTCGGCGTCGACCAGGGCGCCAACGCCCTTGTCGATCGAGTCCGAGAGGTTCGACAGGAAGCTCTTCTGGGTGTCGATGCGCGACTTGGCGGCACCGAGATAGGCCGCGCCCGTCGAGAGCTTGGCAAGCGCCGTTTCAACGCTGCCCAGCGCCGTGTCGATGGCGGTGTCGGTGACGGCAGCGGCGCTTGGGTCGAAGAAGGTCGTGGCGAGCAGGCCGCCGACGATGCCGCCCGTGCCGGCAATATCGAGAACCTGCGTGTCGGCGGCCGCGACATTGATGGTGTCGATGGCGACGGTGGTGCCGGTGCGGTTGTAGGAAGCAACGATCTGCAGGTCGGAGGCGACGAGGCCGTCGTTCTGCAGCAGGTTCGAGCCGGCATAGCTGGCATTGGTGACCGACGACTTGATCTGCTCCTGGATGGCCTTGATTTCGGTCGCGATCTTCTGCTGGTTATCCTGGCTGGCGCCGCGGGCGGTGACCAGCTTGGCCTTGATCGCGTCGACCTGGTCCTTGATGTCGGTGATGGCGGTGTAGGCGGTGTCGACCTTGCCGGCGCCGAGGCCGAGCGCGTCCTGCACCGCCGACAGCGCCTTGTTGTCGGAACGCATGCTGGTGGCGATCGACCAGTAGGCGGCGTTGTCGGAAGCGGTGGCGACGCGGTAGCCAGTCGAGATGCGGGCCTGCGTCGTTTCAAGCGCCTTGTTGGTGGCGTTGAGGCTCTGCAGCGCGGTCAGCGCCGCGGCGTTCGTCATGATACTTGCCAAGGTACACCCCTTCTCAAAGCAGGCATGCCTTACGCATGCCGGTCAACCCGTTTGGCGGGGGCGTCATGCCTGTCGACCAACTGGTCTGCCCGTCATAAGTGAATGGTTAACCATAACTAGCGCGACATCGTTAATGGCGCGTTAAAGCCATGCTTTGGCGAGGGAAAATGACAAGGGTTTCACAAATGAAAATCGGGCCGCGCTGATGGCGCGGCCCGATGCAGATGACTGGAGTTCAGGAGGCGATCAGCCGCGGAAGAGCGACAGGATCGACTGCGAATTGCCGTTGGCGATCGACAGCGCCTGGATGCCGAGCTGCTGCTGGACCTGGAGGGCCTGCAGGCGGGTCGATTCCTTGTTCATGTCGGCATCGACCAGCGAGCCGACGCCCTTGTCGATCGAGTCCGAGAGGTTCGACAGGAAGCTCTTCTGGGTGTCGATGCGCGACTTGGCGGCGCCGAGCGAAGCGGCACCGGTGGACAGCTTGCCAAGCGCCGTTTCAACGCTGCCGAGCGCGGTGTCGATGGCAGTGTCGGCGACAGCGGCAGAGCTCGGATCGAAGAAGGCCGTGGCGAGCAGGCCGCCGACGATGCCGCCCGTGCCGGCGACGTCGAGGACCTGCGTGTCGGCAGCCTTGACGTCGATGGTGTCGATGGTGACGGTCGCGCCGGTGCGGTTGTAGGAAGCGACGATCTTAAGGTCGGACGCGGCGAGGCCGTCGTTCTGCAGCAGGTTCGAGCCGGCGAAGTTGGCGTTGGTGACCGACGACTTGATCTGCGCCTGGATGGCGTTGATTTCGGTCGCGATCTTCTGCTGGTCTTCCTGGCTGGCGCCGCGGGCGGTGACCAGCTTGGACTTGATCAGGTCGACCTGGTCCTTGACGTCGTTGATGGCGGTATAGGCGGTGTCGACCTTGCCGGCGCCGAGGCCGAGCGAGTCCTGCACGGCCGAGAGCGCCTTGTTGTCCGACTTCATCGAGGTGGCGATCGACCAGTAGGCGGCGTTGTCGGAGGCGGTGGCGACGCGGTAACCAGTCGAAATACGCGACTGGGTGGTCTCGAGCTGCTTGTTGGTGTTGTTCAAGCTCTGCAGCGCGGTCAGCGCCGAGGAATTGGTCATGATACTGGACATGGCTACTCGTACCTTGATTTTACACGTGTTTTTTTGACATACCGGCTTTTCCGGTATGACGGTGCGGCATCATGCCAATGATCGTTGATTGAGATCACCCGCCATCTGGGGGGACTATGCTGGCAAGTCCCTACCAAAGGCCTAAACGCGACGGTTAACCGAAAATATATTGCAGGAAATCTCGGCCCGGCGGCGCGGCGGCGCGGCGAAGTCACGCAAGGCTGGCGATCAATATCGACAGGTCAGGTGAAGGACCGCACCAGGCTGCCGACAAGCAGGTTCCAGCCGTCGATCAGCACGAAGAACAGGATCTTGAACGGCAGCGACACCACGGTCGGCGGCAGCATCATCATGCCCATGGCCATGGTGATCGTGGCGACGATCAGGTCGATGACCAGGAACGGCAGCACGATCAGGAAGCCGATCTCGAAACCGCGCCGGATTTCGGAGATCATGAAGGCGGGCACCAGGATGCGCAGGTCGACGGTGTCGCGCGAGACGGTCTGGCCGCGTTCGCGGGCAAGGTCGGCGAAGAGGTCGAAATCCTTGTCGCGCACATTGTGCAACATGAAGGTGCGGAACGGGTCCGAGATCTTCTCGAACGCTTCCGCCTGCGTGATCTGGTTGTCCATCAGCGGCTTGACGCCGGTGTTCCAGGCCTGATCGAAGGTCGGCGCCATGACGTAGAAAGTCATGAACAGCGACAGCGAGATCAGGATCAGGTTGGCCGGCGTCGACTGCAGGCCGATGCCGGCGCGCAGGATCGAGAAGGCGATGACGAACCGGGTGAAGCTCGTCACCATGATCAAAAGCCCCGGCGCCACCGACAGCACGGTGAGCAGGCCGAACATCTGGATCAGATAGCCGACGGTCGTGCCGTCGGCCTTGCCGATGGCACCGAGATCCAGCTGCTGGGCCGCGGCGACGGAGGTGGCAAGGACCAGGAGCGTGGCGGCGAGAAGGTATTTTCTCATTCGAGCAGCAATGTCCTGATCAGAATCTGTTTGGCATGGCCGCCGCTGCGGATGGCGGCGCGGTCCTCGAGGTCGGCCTTCAGATGCTGGTAGCCGCTGGCGCCCTCGATCTGATGCATCTTCAGCGTGCGCACCAGCGCCAGCAGGTCCTGGTGGATCTGCTCGGTCATTTCCGCGGGTTGCGGCGTGTCGTAGAACACCGATGCCTCAAGCCTTATCCAGACCTCGGCCGGCGACGCCAGGTTTGTGGTTATCGGCGCTAGCTGGACAAGCGTCGGTCCTGCAACCTCCTTGCCGGGCTCGGCGGGCTTCTCGCTGCTGCCTTCGTTTTCCGGAGCGACCGGCACCGAGGCCGGGGCATCGGTGCCCTTCAGATAGCCGCCGGACAGCCAGCCCATGCCGACGGCGGCGACCGTCACCGCCAGGAGCATGGCGAATTGGACGACCAGCGATGGTCCCTTCTTCTGCTCGACTTGCTCGACATTGGCCATGGTGTGATTTTCCGAGCCAGTCCGTCCTAGAAGGGGAGAACCTGATCGAGGATCTGCTGGCCATAGGCCGGCTGCTGAACCTCGCTGACGCGGCCGCGGCCGCCATAGGAGATACGCGCCTCGGCGATGCGCTCGTAGGGGATGGTGTTCTCGGCGCCGATGTCGGACGGACGCACCATGCCGGCGATGGTCAGCACCCTGAGCTCGTAGTTGACGCGCACTTCCTGCGAGCCCCTGATCATCAGATTGCCGTTGGGCAGCACTTCGGTGACGACGGCGGCGACGTTGAGCTCGAGGTTTTCGGAACGCTTGATCTCGCCGTCGGCATTGGTTTCGGTGCTGGAGCTCAGGCCGGCATCGCCCTTGCCGCTGGTGCTGTTGCCCTCCCATCCGAGGGTGATGTCATAGCCGAGCTTGCGCGCCGCGGTGCGGCTCCTGTCGTTCTGGTTCTTGAAGTTGGCCTTGTCGTTGAGCTTGATGTTGACGGTCAGGATGTCGCCTTCGCGCAACGCCCTGGGGTCGGTGAACAGCCGGCTCTGGCGATCGTCCCACAGCGAGAATTTCTTGACCGGTGCTGCCGGCGGCTCGGGGTAGCTGTAGGGGGCGTTGACGCTGCCTGTGATGCCGGAGCCGACCGGAGACAGTGAAGGCTCCCTGCCGACCTCCTTGAGATCGGTGCCGCAGCCGGACAGCGCCGCGACCGCGACCAGGATGAGCATCTTGCACTTCATGACGGATCAACCCTTCGCGCCGCGCTGGCCATGATGCCGGTGAGCGCTGCCGCCGCCTTCTGGTCCATTTCGTTGAGGATGACGCCGGCCTTGCGCGAATCCAGCTTCATCAGGATGGCGGCGGCCAATTCGACATTGACCATCGCCAGGCGTTCGGCCGCGGCGTCGGGCTTCATGCCGGCATAAATCTTGACGACGCTGTCCTCGGCGCGCGCCAGGAACACTTCGCGCCGCTTCAGCCATTGCTCGTATTCGGCGCGTTTGTCCTCCAGCGCCTTCATGCGCTGGTCGATGCCGGCCTGCAGCTCCTTCAGCTCCTGCGCCTGCAAGGCATAGCGACGGTCGCGGGCGGCGTCGGCGATGTTGGAGCAGAAGCGCTGGATCTCGCTTTCGTCCGGCGCCTTCTCCCGCTTCAGCTGCTGCGGCGTCGCCGGCGCCTGCCCGCCGGGCAGCACCTGGCGCACCGCTTCCTCGGTGCGGGCCTGGCCGCCGGCGAGAAGCAGGATCACGGCAAGGGTCGAGGCGACCATCGCCGGCCTGGCGTTGCGGATGGGTTGGCGGGGAGCGATCATCGGCATGGCCTATTGGAGGACCAGATCGGCCTGCAGGGCGCCGGCCGATTTGATGCCCTGCAGGATGGCGATGATGCCGTCCGGCTTGACGCCGAGACGGTTGAGGCCGGAAACCAGCGTTTCGAGATTTGGTCCGTCGAGCACGGCGACGCGCGCGTCGGGCCGCGTGGCCTCGATGGCGGTGAAGGGCTCGACGGCGGTCACGCCCTTGGAAAAGGGCTCGGGCTGGACGACTTTCGGCGCCTCCGTGATGCGCACCGTGAGCGTGCCATGGCTGATCGCCACGCGCGCGATCTTGACGTTGTTGCCGATGACGATGGTGCCGGTGCGCTCGTCGATGACGACGCGGGCCGGCGTGTCCGATTCCACGACCAGATTCTCGATCTCGGCATAGAAGCGAGCCGCCGAGACGTTCTTCGGCCGCCTGATCTGGACGGTGCGGGCATCGCGCTCGGCCGCGACGCGCATGCCGAAACGCTGCGCGGTGTAATCGTTGATGGCATCGGCGATGCGAATGGCGGTCGAGAAGTCGGGGTTGCGCAATTGCAGCGTCAGCACGCCCTGATCGTCGAATTCGGCCGGCACCGCGCGCTCGACGATGGCACCGTTGGGGACGCGGCCCGCCGTCGGCACGCCTTGCGTCAATTGCTCGGCCTGGCCCTGGGCGGTGAAGCCGCCGACGATCACCGAGCCCTGGCCGACGGCATAGATTTCGCCATCGGCCGCCTTCAGCGGCGTCATCATCAGCGTGCCGCCGGCAAGCGAGGTGGCGTCGCCCATCGAGGAAACGTCGATGTCGATGCGGGCTCCCGACTGCACGAAGGGCGGCATGTTGGCGGTGACGATGACGGCTGCGACGTTCTTGGCGCGCGCGCTGCCGCCTTCGGTGGCGATGCCGAGATTCTCCAGCATGGCGCGGATCGACTGTTCGGTAAAAGGCGAATTGCGCAGGCTGTCGCCGGTTCCCGCCAGGCCGATGACCAGGCCGTAGCCGACGAGCTGGTTGTCGCGCGCGCTCTGCAGCTGGGCGATGTCCTTGATGCGCGCCGCGACCTGGCCGGGCGGCAGCGTGCTTGGCCCGGTCGAAACACGGAACATCCGCGTGGTGGTGGCGGGATCGTATTCCGGGTCGTTGAAGGCGCCGCCATTCTTCGCGGCAAGCTCGCGCTTCGCCTTCGGGGTCAGCCCGTCGGCCAGTGCCGGCTGCAGCCCAAGCGCAGCCGCCAGAAGCAAGGCAAGTCCGCGCATCATGAGGCGCCGACCATGATGGTGCCGTCGCCCATCACCGTGCCGGATATGATCTTGCCGCTGTCGACATTGCGGACCTTGACCAGGTCGCCGGCGGCGCCCGGCTGCAAGGTGACGCCGGAAGCCGAAATGGTCAGGGCGCCGGCGGTGAAATAGATCTGCACCGCCGCGCCCTGTTCGACCAGCCAGGCGTCGCGGATGGCGGCGGTCGGGATATAGCGGCCGGGCAGCAGCGTGCGCTTGGCAACCTTGCCCTGGAGTTCCTGCGCGAGGGTGGCGACGGCGTCGGGCTTGTGCTTGCCGGGAACGAGCGTCACCTGCTTCAGCGCGGCAAGCTCGATCGTCTCGCCAGGATAGATGACCCGGTTGGGGATCAGCACGACCTCGCCGCTCTGCCTGGCATTCTGGGCGGCGAGCTGATTGGCGCTCTGGTTGCCGGCCTGATTGTCGCCGGCGTCCTGGGCAAACGCCGGCACGCCGCCGGCCACCAGCGCGAAGGCCAGCGCGGCGCGGCGGAGCAGGGAGCGGTGGGCCGGCGCAATCATGATCCGCTACCTGATGTTCTTGGACACGACCGAGGCCATGTCGTCGGCGGCCTGGATGACCTTCGAGTTCATCTCATAGGCGCGCTGCGCCGAGATCAGTTCGGTGATCTCCTTGACGGGATCGACGTTGGACGATTCCAGATAGCCCTGTTCGATCGTGGCGAAGCCGGGGTCGCCGGGCACGCCGACATTGGCCGGGCCGGAAGCCGCCGTCTCCTGGAACAGGTTGTCGCCGAGCGGCGCCAGGCCCGCCTCGTTGGCGAAATTGGCGAGCTGCAGCTGGCCGAGAAGCTGGAGATCGGTCTGGCCTTCGATGCGGGCGAAGACCTGGCCGGTCTTGTTGACGATGACCTCGACCGCGTCCGTCGGCACGGTAATGGCAGGGACGACATTGGCGCCATCGACCGTCACCAGCTGCCCCGTGGCGTTGGTGTTGAAGGCGCCGGCGCGGCTGTAGAGCGTGCCGCCGTCGGCGCCTTCGATCTGGAACCAGCCCCGGCCGGTCAGCGCGAGGTCGAAGCTGTTGCCGGTGCTGGTCAGCTCGCCCTGGGTATGGACGTTGCGCACGGCCGTCGTCTTGACGCCGAGGCCGATCGAGACGCCTTCCGGCACCAGCGAGGTGTTGGAACGGTTGGGCACGCCCTGCGTGCGGTCGACCTGATAGAGCAGGTCGGAGAATTCGGCGCGGGCGCGCTTGTAGCCGGTGGTGTTGATGTTGGCGATGTTGTTGGCGATGACTTCCAGGTTGGTCTGCTGGGCGTTCATGCCGGTGGCGGCGATAGCGAGTGCTTTCATGACGCGGTCCTAGATACTCATGCGGCTGATTTCGAGGTAGGCGGAGACGACCTTGTCGCGGATGGCGATGGTCGTCTGCAGGGCCTGCTGGGCGCTCATCACCGCGTCGACCACCTGGCGTGTGTCGGCGTCGCCCCGCAGCGCCTGGATCGATACCTGTTCGGCATTCTGCAAGGTGTTGACGGTCTTCGACGCCGCCTGGCTCAGCGCCTCTGCGAAGGAGGTGCCGACGGTGTCGGTCGCGGCCTGCGGCGAAACGATGCCCTGCAAGGCGCCGGTCGCCGCGTCGGCGCCGTCGGTTGCCGGCTTGAGCTGGAGCGCGCCAATGTTGCCGATGCCGCTGATCATTGCTGGTTCCTCATCAGGTCGATGGTCATGGAAATCAGGTCGCGCGCCTGCTTGATGACCTGCAGATTGGCCTCATAGGAGCGGTTGGCCTCGGTCATGTCGGCCATTTCGATCAGCACGTTGACGTTGGGCATCTTGACGTAGCCCTTCTCGTCGGCGGCTTCGTTGCCGGGCTGGAACTCGATGGGAAAATCGGAGGGATCGCGCGCCACCGAGCTGACCTCCACGAGCTGGCCGCCGGTCGAGCGGTCGAGTTCGGAAGCGAAGCTGATGGTTTTGCGGCGATAGGGGTCTGCGCCCGGCGCCGTGCCGGTCGATTGCGCGTTGGCAAGGTTTTCCGACACCACGCGCAGGCGCTCGGACTGGGCGCCCAGGCCGGACGCGGCGACTTTGAGAGCTGCGGTCAGCGCGTCCATGGTCAGCTCTTCACCGCCATCATCATCATGGAGTGGAAGGCTTTGACGATCGCGGTGTTGAGCTCGAAGGAGCGGCGGACCTCACCGGCCTTCATCAACTCGTCTTCCACCACCACGCTGTTCTTCGACGGCATGATCGAGCCGGTGCTTTCCTCCGGCTTGATGCTGAAACCAGCATTCGTCGCCTCGCCGCCGAGATGCCCGGCCTGGGTGGCCTGCAGCGACACCGCGGTGCGGTCGAGGACCTTCTCGAACGGCTCGACATCGCCCGCCGTGTAGCCCGGCGTGTTGGCGTTGGCGATGTTGGACGCAATGGCCGACTGGCGCACGGCCAGCCACTGCGACTGCTTCGTGGCGAGATCGAAAAGGTTGACGGGCTCCATGGGAATCTCCGGACGGGGTTCCCAGAGACTAGGCCGCCAGTCTTGCGCGGACCTTGCGCGGGGCCGGCATGGCGCAGCGCCGCGCGACCGGCCCGCGCGCCGCTATCTGGAGAGGTCGATCACCTGGTCGGTGCTGGTGACCATGACCCATTTGCCGCCGCGTTGCTCAATCGACGAGACGATGCTGGAATCCGGCAGCTTTGAGCCGCGCTGGACGATCCACAGGCCGGCGTCGTCCTCGATCATGGCGCGGCCGTTGGCAACATGCACCATGCGGAACTTGGGATCGGCCGGAAAGGGCTGCTGGTCGACGCCCGGCGCCTCAGCGGGATCCTCGGGGTCCTGCAGCGTGCCGGTGGCGAACAGGTCGACATCGGGAACATCCTTGGCCGTCAGCGGCTGGCCGGGATTTTCCATTTGTGAGCCACCGCTGACGCGTCCGGCATTGCTGCCGCTGCCGCCGAACTTGATGGCCTGCACGCCGAACTGTTCCTGGTTGAAGAAGATGTACCAGGGAAACAGCGCGCAGATCAGGCCGAGCGTGACGCCGAGCGCCGCGACGACGAAATCGCTGCGCCGGTCGGGCTTCTTGCCCAGCCGCGGGAATTCCGCCTTCGGCGGCGTGGGCCATTCCGTGCGCGGGAACAGGTCATCGATCAGCGAATCGCGGCTGGCCTGTATCGTCTCGGCGGCCGCAACCTGGGCAGCCGCGGGCAAATCATCCCCGGCGGTCCTGGCAGGCCCGGCGGTCCTCGGAAGGGCGGGCTTCGCCGCCTTGGCCAGGACAGCCCCGGTCTTGGCCGCGACCTTGGCGGCCATGGCGCGCGCGGCCTTTGCTGTGGCGGATCGTGCTTCCTCGGCCAAGGCGTCTTCCTTGGCCCTGGCGTCGTCGATCATCTCGCGCAGCAGGCGCTCGGTATATTGGCGCTCACTCTCCTGCATCGCCATTCTGCTTTCCCTTCAGGTAGCGGGCGAGGTCGGCGAACGGATCGACGGACGCGCGGTCCTTCGGCGACTGCGTCAGCGCCTCGTAGATCAGCGGCACCTGGCGCACGGCGATGTCGAGCTCGGCGTCGGCGCCGCCCTGGTAGGCGCCGAGCAAGCGGATGTCGCGCGTGTCCTCGAAGCGCGAGATCATCGACTTCAGCCTGGTCACCAGCATCCGCTGCTCGGCGCTCCAGGCCTTGTCGGCCAGGCGCGAGATCGACGACAGCGGGTTGACCGGCGGATAGCGGCCCTGTTCGGCGATCGCGCGATCGAGCACGACATGGCCATCGAGGATGCCGCGCACGGAATCGGCGACCGGATCGTTGTGGTCGTCGCCGTCGACCAGCACCGAAATGATGGCCGTGATCGACCCCTTGCCTTTGACTCCGGGGCCCTCGGCGCCAGGTCCGGCGCGCTCGAGCAGCTTGGGCAGGTCGGTGAACACGGAAGCCGGATAGCCGCGCGCGACCGGCGGCTCGCCGGTTCCGGTCGCCACCTCGCGCAGCGCGTGGGCAAAGCGCGTGATCGAATCGAGCACCAGGAGCACGCGGTGGCCCTGGTCGCGGAAATGCTCGGCGACGCGCATGGCGGTGTCCGGCGCGCGCCGACGCATCATGGCGCTTTCGTCGCTGGTCGCAATCACGGCCACGGTCTTGGCCATGCTTTCGGCGCCGATCGTGTCCTCGAGGAACTCGCGCACCTCGCGGCCGCGCTCGCCGATCAGGGCGACGACGACCGTATCGAAGGCATCGGCGCCGGCCAGCATGGCGAGCAGCGTCGACTTGCCGACGCCGGAGCCGGCAAAGATGCCGAGACGCTGGCCGAAACAGAGCGGCGTGAAGATGTCGATGACCCTGACCCCGGTCATGAAGGCGGTGCCGACGCGCTGCCGCGCCATGGCGCCCGGGGTCGTGGCATCCTCGCCCGGCGTGGATGCGGGCCTGACCAGCGGCGGGCCGCCGTCGATGGCGCGTGTCAGCGCGTCGATGGCGCGCCCGCGCCACGAGGCATGCGGCGTCACGGCCAGCGGTCCGCGGCGAAACACGGCGTCGCCCATGCCGGCGTCGGCACTGCGCTCGAAGGGGGCCACAACCACCTCGTCGCGGCCGATCCTGACGATTTCGCCGCGACGCGTGCCGGCAAGGCCGCGCTGCTCGACGATATCGCCCAGCCTGGCGATGTCGGAAAGGCCGCGCACCTTGTAGTGGGTCGGCGAGATCTCGGCGACGCGACCGCCGCGCCGGAGAAGGGACTCGGCGCGGTCGAAGCGGCGCAGGACGCGTTCCAGGGCGGCAAGCCGGTCGGCAGGTGCTGCTTCCGGCTGCTTTTCCAGAGCGCGCAGCGAGGGTGGGCTGGTCGACATGCCTTTACTTGGAGCCGAGCGTCTTGATCGCGTCGTCGGTCGTCGAATCGGTCTGGCGCATCAGCGCCGCCGTGTTCTCGAAGGCGCGCTGGACCATGATCAGCCGGGTCATTTCCTGCACCGGATTGACGTTGGATTCCTCGAGGAAACCCTGCGCCACGCCGACGTCGGAGCGATCGGTCACAGGTTCAGGCGTCCGCGCGGGCACGATGCCGGAATTGCCGTAGCGGACGAAATTCTGCCCTGGGTCGAAATTGTAGAGGCCGATGGCGCCGACCAGCTGGTCGTTCTGCCTGAGCGAGCCGTCGGCGCCGGCCTTGGGCGGTCCGTTGCGAGGGTCGAGCTGGATCGGCGCGCCGCCGCCGTCGAGCACCGGATAGCCTTCGATCGACATAAGCTCGCCGTTCTCGTTCATCGAGAAGCGGCCGTCGCGGGTCATCACCGTGCCGCCCGGCGTCTCGATGGCGAACCAGGCATCGCCCTGGATGGCGAAGTCGAAAGGATTGCCGGTCTCGGTCATCGAGCCGTGCGCCGTCGAAAGATAGGTGTTGCCCGAGGAGGCGAAGGAGACCGACTTCGGCCCGGTGCCGGAGACGACATCCTCGAATTTCACGCCGGTGGCGCGAAAGCCGATGGTCGAGGCATTGGCGACATTGTCGGCGATGGTGTCGAGCCGGCGCTCGAGCGCGATCTGCGAGGAGAGGGCGACGTAAAGGCTGTCCTGCATGGTGTTCTCAGAATTTCAGTTTCTGCATGGCCATCATCAGATCGGTCGAGATGCCGACCGTGGTCGGCTGGGAAAAGAGCACGCTGACCGATGTCGTTGCCGTCGAGGTCGGGTTGTTGATCTCCCACAGGCTGGTGAAGCGGGTCAGGAACTTGTTCAGCTTGTCGGTGTCCTTGAAGTCGGCGATGTCGAGCTTCTGCTCGAACAGCTGCGCCTGCTTGTCGATGTCGGCCGAGGCGAAGGAATCGGGCAGGCCGAGGGCGGTGCGCACCACGCTGGCAAGCGCAGTGTCGGCCAGCACGTCGTACCAGTTGGTGATGTCGGGCGCCTTGCGCTGGAAGTAGAGCGCAAGCCGCACGCCTTGATTGGTCTCGCCGGCGTTCTCCTCCAGGGTCTGGCGCATGTATTTGTCGACCGCGCCTTGCTGGGCGGAGGGAAAGAGCGTGGCGGTCGAGCCGTAGGCGGCAAAGTTGAACGCCTTGACGAAGGCGGCATAGCGCTTGTCGCTCAACTTGTTGGCGAAGCTGTCCGAATCCGAGACGCCTTCCTTGAGCGCCTTGACCATGAAAGCCTTGGCATAGGCCATGTCGCCCAGGCCGTATGCCTTCATGGCATAGGTGAACAGGCGGGTGTCCTTGACGAAGTCGTCGATGGTTTTGATGTTGCCGATATTGGCGAGATAGTAGTCGGTATCGCGCTTGACGACGGGCTGCGCCTCAACCTGGTCGATCGCCTTGGGTATGTCCTTGGCGATAAGTTGGTAGCTCGTATAAGTGTTCAACACGCTGTGCGCCTCCGGCCGAAGCTATCCCAGGAAAATACAGTCACTTCCTTGCGCGAAGCTGAATCGGCCCCGCAACCCGCGATCCGGACCTCGCGGGGTTGAAGCCTCGTCGATTCAAGCCTCACACAAGGCACGGGGATTATCGGTTGGGACCTGCGGTGACATGCGGAAGGATCTTGCGTGGGCATTCTGATCGGACTGGTGGTGACGCTCGGCTGCGTCCTCGGCGGCTTCATGGCCATGGGCGGCCATCTGCACGTGCTGATGCAGCCCTGGGAAGCGGTGGTCATCTGCGGCGCGGCGCTCGGCACCTTCCTCGTCGCCAACCCGATGAAGACCGTCAAGGACACCGGCAAGGGCATTCTCGAAGCGTTTAAGCAGGCGGTGCCGAAGGAACGGGATTATCTGGAGACGCTCGGCGTGCTGCACAGCCTGATGCGCGAATTGCGCTCCAAGTCGCGCAGCGAGGTCGAGGCGCATATCGACAATCCGGAAGAGTCGGCGATCTTCCAGGCCTTCCCGACGGTACTGAAGAACCACGACCTGACGCATTTCATCTGCGACTACTGCCGCATCATCATCATCGGCAATGCGCGCTCGCATGAGATCGAGGCGCTGATGGACGAGGAGATCCAGACCATCAGGACCGACAAGTTGAAGGCCTACCACGCGATGGTGGCGGTGGGCGACGGCCTGCCGGCGCTCGGCATCGTCGCCGCGGTGCTCGGCGTGGTCAAGGCGATGGGCGCGCTCGACCAGTCACCGGAAATCCTCGGCGGCCTGATCGGCGCCGCACTCGTCGGCACCTTCCTCGGCATCTTCCTGTCCTATGCCGTCGTCGGCCCGGTCGCCACCAAGATCAAGACCGTGCGCGAGAAGAAGAACCGCCTCTACATCATCGTCAAGCAGACGCTGCTCGCCTACATGAACGGCGCGCTGCCGCAGGTCGCGATCGAATTCGGCCGCAAGACCATCTCGTCCTACGAGCGGCCGACCATCGATGCGGTCGAGCAAAGCACGATGAACACCGGCTCGGGCGAAAAGAAAGCGGCCTGAGCATGCGTGAAGACAGACAAGGCCGCTCGCCATCATGACCAGTCCGGGCAGTCCGTCGCAGACCCGTTCCCTGATCATCGAACGTCTCGTCGGCGACAGCGGCGAGGCCGATCATGTCATCGGCGCCGGCCGGGGGATGGCCGAACGCGCCGTGCCGCTGCTGCAGAAGAGCCTTATCGGCGAACTCGGCGCACCGGTCACCGTCGATCTGCGCGCGGTCGCGGTCAGCCGTGTTCCCGAGGCGCGCAGCGATGCCGGCGACACATTCGCCATGACCATCGTCGCCTCGCCGACCTCCTCCGATGCCATGACCCTGGTGCTCGACGCGCCGGGCATCGCGGTGATGGTTTGCGCGTTGTTCGGCGGCGACCCGGACGTGCCGGTCTCGCCGATCGAGCGCGAGCTGTCGCAGATCGAAACCGACGTGGCGACGACGGTGTTCCAGCTGGTCGCGCAGGCGCTCAATGGATCGGGCAAACGCTCGCTCGAATTGCGGCTGCCGGTGCAGAGGGCGATGTCCGGCATGGAGGCGAAGCGGCGCGTGCTGCGTGACGGGGCGTCGGTCCGCATGGTGTTCGGCATCTCGACGCCGACCGACAGCGGCACTGTCACGGTGATGATCCCGCAGCGCGTCCTGCTGGCTACTCGCGGCGGCGCTGCCGGCGCCCACGAGGACGATCACGCGGCCGGCTCCGACTGGCGCGCGCGCTTCTCCGAAGAAGTAATGCGCTCGGCGGTGATGCTGGAAGCGACGATGCCGCTTGCGCGGCTGACGCTCGGCGACCTCGCCAGCCTCGAAGTCGGGCAGATCATCGAATTCGAGGAGACGGCGCAATCGCAAGCGCGGCTCAGCGCGCGCGACAAGACGTTGTTCGTCTGCGATTTCGGCAAGCTCGGCCAGAACTACACCGTCCGCGTCCGGCAACCCTACGATGCCGGGCAGGATTTCATCGACGGGCTGATGCCGGGCTGACGCCGGGCTGGCCCGATTTTTTGGAGACGACGTATGGCAAAGACCAAGGTGGAAGCCGACCCCGACCAGCCGGACGAGCAACTCGACCGCGCCATCGAGGAACTGCGCGGCGTCCTCAAGGAAGAGGAGCGGCGGCCGGACGCGGCCCTGCGGGCGGCATCAGGCGCCAATTCCAGCATCATCATGGCCATTCCGGTCGACGTGCAGATCATCCTCGGCAGCACCGAGATGGCGGTGTCCGACCTGATGGCGCTGCAGAAGGGCTCGACGGTGGCGCTCAACCGGCGCATCGGCGAACCTGTCGACGTCGTGGTCAATGGCCGCAAGATCGCCCGCGGCGAGATCACCGTGCTTGAAAGCGATCCGTCGCGCTTCGGCATCAGGCTGACCGAAATCATCGCCGCCACCAAGAGCGCATAGGCAATGGCCGGCGCGCCCATCGATCGCCTGCAAGGACAGACAGCATGACGACGCTGACCACGCTGACGCGCCCGCAGAAGGCAGCCGCCATCCTGGTGGCGATGGGCAAGCCCTCGGCCAGCCGGCTCTTGAAATTTTTCAAGCAGGAGGAGCTGAAGGCACTGATCGAAGGGGCGCGCCTGCTGCGCACCATCCCGCAGAACGATCTCGAGCGCATCGTCGCCGAGTTCGAAGCCGAATTCACCGAGGGGGCGGGACTGCTCGATTCCGCTGACCGGATGGACACCATCCTCAACGAATCGCTGTCGCCCGAGGAAATGAGCGCCATCATGGGCGACAAGAGGTTCGAGGTGGCGCCCGAGGGGCCGCCGCCGATCTGGCCCGACCTCGAAAAGCTGGAGGCCGGCCGCCTCGGCGCCTTCCTGTCCGGCGAGCATCCGCAGACCTCGGCCTTGGTGCTGTCGAAACTTTCCTCGCAGACGGCGGCCAATGTGCTGCTGACGATGGAAAAGCCCATCCGCAGCCAGATCATCAAACGCATGGTCACATTGGCCGCGGTCCCTGACGCGGCGGCCAAGATCGTCGAAAGCCAATTGCGCAGCAGTCTGCTGTCACAGGCGGCGGCGAAGGACATCTCGGTCGGACAGGCGCGTGTCGCCAGCGTGCTCAACGAAATGGACAAGCCTCAGCTCGAAGAGGTGATGCACGACCTGGAGGAGGCCGGCACGCCTGATCTCGACGGCGTCAGGTCGCGGCTGTTCGCCTTCGACGATTTGCCGCTGCTGACCCAGAAGGCGCGGGTGCTGCTGTTCGACGGGCTGTCGACAGAACTGGTCACGCTGGCGCTGCGCGGCGCGCCGCCGGCGCTCACCGAATCGGTGCTGTCGGCGATCGGCGCAAGGTCGCGACGCATGATCGAATCCGAGCTCGGCCAGGGATCCGAAGGCGTCGCGCTGGCCGACATCCTGGGAGCCCGCAAGACGATCGCGGTGGCCACGATCCGGCTGTCGCGCGATGGGGCGTTCGAACTCCCCTCATCGGCACAGAGCGAAGCGGCATGATGGCGACGGCTCGGTTGACGCGCCATGGCTGAAGCGGTCGACAAGGACTCCAAAACCGAGGAAGCAACAGAAAAGAAGATCCGCGACACCGTCGAACAGGGCAAGCTGCCCCATTCGCGTGAAGCGGCGATCTTCACCTCCTTCGTCGCCATACTGGTGTTCACGGTGTTTTATGCCAAGGACGCCATCGTCGATCTCGGCATGTTCCTGTCGATGTTCCTGGAAAAGCCGGAAGCCTGGCCGATGGACACCGAAAACGACGTCATCGCGCTCTACCAGTCCGTCATTTTCGAGATCGGCCGCGCCGTCGTCAGCCTGCTGGTGCTGCTGGTGGTGGCCGGCGTCGGCGCGTCGGTGTTCCAGAACATGCCGCAATTCGTCGGCGACCGGATCAGGCCGCAGCTGTCGCGCATTTCCATCACCAAGGGCTGGAGCCGGATGTTCGGCGTGCAGGGCTTCGTCGAGTTCCTGAAATCACTGGGCAAGCTCGGCTTTGCCGTCGTCGTGCTTGGCTTCACGCTGTCAGAGGATCACCGCAGGCTGCTTGCCGGCATGATCACCAATCCGGTCGCCTTCGGCCTTGTCATCCGCAGCATCGCCGTCGACATACTGGTTGCGATCGTCTTCGTCATGGGGCTGATCGCGGCGGTCGACCTCGTCTGGTCCCGCTTCAACTGGCGGCGCGACCTGCGCATGAGCAAGCAGGAAGTCAAGGACGAGATGAAGCAGTCGGAAGGCGACCCGATCGTCAAGTCGCGGCTGCGGTCGCTGGCGCGCGACCGGGCGCGCCGCCGCATGATGACGGCGGTGCCGCGCGCCACCCTGATCATTGCCAATCCGACGCACTTTTCCATTGCGCTCAAATATGTCCGCGAGGAGGATTCCGCGCCCCTGGTGCTGGCCAAGGGTCAGGATCTGGTGGCGCTGAAGATCCGCGAGATCGCCAGGGAGCACAACATCCCGATCTTCGAAGACGTGGCGCTTGCGCGCTCCATGTACACGCAAGTTTCGGTTGATAGCGTGATCCCGTCGCAATTCTATCAGGCCGTCGCCGAGCTGGTGCGGATCGTCTACTCGAAAAAGGCTGAGCGCAGACTGACCTCATGAACCGGCAAGCTTATGCAAAATCCCGCGAAATCATCGTCGCCAGCGCCATCGAGCAGGTGATCGCCGAACTCAGGCTGATCGATGTCGCCGACTATATCGCTTTCATACGGCTGGAGCATTTCGCTTGCCTGTCGGACCTGGTGGATTCGGCGGCCGAACTGTTCTTCATGCCGGGTACGCTCAGGCTCGGTCACGGCGGCGAAGCCCATGTCGACTGGAGCGGCAGCCCGCGCATCGTGCTCGACCTCGAGCTCAGGCCGCCCGGCGTCACCGTCTATTTCCAGCTGACGCTGAGCGAAGACAAGGACCATGTCGTGGTCAACTACGTCTCGTTCGAAAAGCCGGGCGAGAATCCGGAGCACAACACCGCTTTGCTGGAAGCGGTGATCGAGCAGGCCCGCATCCGCAGGACCGAGCCGCTCGCCTACTGAAAATCCGCCTTTGATGAAAGCAAGGCGCGGCGGTCGATCGACCACCGCGCCTGGCATGCCGTTGCCTCGAACCGGCGCGCGCTTTTGGCCCGGTCCGAGTGTAGAGAGTTCGCGGGTCGATCTATTCGATGAGGCCGAGCCGAAGCGCCTTGGCCACCGCCTGGTTGCGGTTGACGGCGTTGAGCTTCTGCGTCGACTGGGTCAGGTACTGGTTGGCGGTGTGCACCGACAATTTCAGCAGCTTGGCGATCTCCTCGCTGGTGTTGCCGTTGGCGGTCAGCTTCAGGCATTCGAGCTCGCGCTTGGAGATCGAGCGCATCCGGCTGGTGTCGGTCGGACGGATGCGGGCAACCGCGGCAAAGAGCGAGAAGCAGCGGGCGTGGATCTCGTAGAGCACGTCCTGCGGCAAGGCGATTTCCGATCCGAGGAAAATGACCAGGCCGCATTGGCCGCGGTCGGCATGGACGGGAAAGGCGATGCCGTTGGTGCCGGGCGCGAGCGGCGCGGTTCTTTCGGCCCAGGCAAGGTCCTGGAAGGCCTGCTGGGAGCTGGCGATGCCGTCGTCCGCCCACCAGCGCGGCGCCGTGGAGATGCGGGTGTGGCGCACCATTTCCTCGCCATTGGCGCCGGAGATGAATTTGGTGGCCACGGAGGTGCCGGGGTAGTCCGAATCGAAGCTTGGCACGAGGCGGGCCCGTTCCAGCGAAGGGCTGACGAAGAACAGGCCGAAAGCCCCGGCATTGATGTCGACGGCGATCCAGCGGCAGCGGCGCACGGCGTCCGGAATGGTGACGGCGTGGTGCGTTTCGGAGCCGAGCGAGAAGGCGCCGAAGGGGCTGCGCTGCTCGTTGAAGAGGGCCTCGGCTGCCTCCTTGACATGTGCCTGTTTCAAATGATGCCGCTCCTGATCGCCGTCGCGATGGCCATCGCGCGGTTGCTGGCCGCGAATTTCTGGATCGCGTGGGTGATGTAGCTGTTGACGGTGTTCGACGAGACGCCGAGGATCAGCGTGACCTCGTCGGTGGTCTTGCCCTCCGACACCCAGAACAGGCATTCGCGCTCGCGGTCGGACAGCGGGTCCTGCATGGCAGCGGCGGCGATCAGCTGCGGGATGTTGGACAGCGCGTAGCAACACTTCAGCTGGGCCTTCATCAGCCCCGGCTGGTCGATCTTGCCGGCCTGGGCGGCCGAGAACAGCACGAACAGGCGCTGGCGGCCGACATTCAGCCGCAGCGAGTAGATTTCGGCATGGCCGAGCACATCGAGCAGGCGGGCCTCCTCGCCGCTCAGCAGCGCGCCGGCATCGGGCGCCTGGGCGGCCACCAGCGGCCTCGGGCGGTTGCCGGGCGACGCGGTCAGCGGTCCCTGGGCGAGGCCGGCTATCAGCCGTTTGCCGATGAGTTCGATGGCGTCGAATATCCAGTTGGAGGACACGATGCGGGCATCGCTGCGATCCTGGTCGTGGATGATGGCGACAAGCATGTAGCTGTCGGCGCCGATCTCGGCGGCAAGCTGCATGAAAAAGCTGGTGAGGTCGCCGCGAGACGCCAGGCGCGATGGTTCGGATTGGAGAAGCGCGGCGGGACTGCTCATCTTATGCTTTGGCCGGAATCGATCCATGTGCCCGGTGCTGGTGTCGCCAGCGGCCGAACCCGAAATACGCGTCACTGTCACGAAGACACACTCAAGGCGCGGTCAGCGCCCAACCAGGTCGGAATCCCTACAGGGAACGCGAAGCCGTCCGCGTCTGGTGCCGGCCGAGTGCCGGAACTTGAGACTTTGGGTGGTCGCCGCGCCCCCCGAGGACCGGCTGATTCGGGTCTAATCTACCCGTAGATGAATCCGACATCAAACGCGATTTGACAAAATCGAATCCGGTGGACTCGGATCGCGACTCAGGGGCCGTTTCGCGCTGCTTTCAACAGGTCTCTTCGATGGAAAAGCGAGGGCGGTGCCGGGCCGCCATATCGGGGCGCGGCCGATTCGGCTAGGATTCGTATGGCGGCAATGGATGGGCGTCCGTTGCCGGTGGTCTTGCGGGGGAAACGATGAGCGATTCATTCCAGGAAGTGACGTCCGTCTCGTGGTTCGGACGGATCAAGCGCGCGGTCGGCGGGGTGGTCTTCGGCCTGATCCTGATCGTGCTGATGGTGATCGGTCTGTTCTGGAACGAAGGCCGCGCGGTGCAGACGGCGCGCTCGCTGGCGGAAGGCGCCGGCGCCGTCGTCTCGGTCGGCGTCGACAGCGTCGACGCCGGCAATGACGGCAGGCTGGTGCATGTGACTGGACCGGTGACGGCCGATAACGGTCTTGCCGATCCGGATTTCGGCATTCAGGCCGAGGGGCTGCGCCTGTCGCGCAGCGTCGAGATGTACCAGTGGAAGGAAGACTCCAAGTCGGAGACGACGAAGAAGCTGGGCGGCGGCGAGGAGACGGTGACGACCTACAGCTATTCGAAGGTGTGGGACGACAGCCAGATCGACTCATCCGACTTCAAGAAGCCCGATGGCCACCAGAATCCGCCGATGGCGATCCACAGCAGGAGCTTCCAGATTGCGGAGGGCAAACTCGGCGCCTTCACGCTCGACAGGCCGGTGCTCGACCGCATCGGGGGCGACAAGGAATTTTCGCTCTCGTCCAGCCAGTCGGCTGCGATCGAGGCTGCCTATACCGGTGCAAAGCCGATCAACATCGTCGACGGCAGGATCTATCTCGGCGCCGATACGACGTCGCCGGCGCTGGGCGACTATCGCATCGACTACGAGCTGGCGCCGCTCGGCACCGTCAGCATCGTCGCGCGCCAGGGCGGCGACCGGTTCGAGCCCTACCAGACGGCGGCCGGCGATGCGTTGCTGATGGTGGATACGGACGACGTGCCGGCCGACAGGATGTTCGCCGAGGCGGTCAGCGCGAACACGCTGATAACCTGGCTGCTGCGCGCCGGCGGCCTGATCCTGCTGACGATAGGCTTTGCGCTGCTGCTCGGCCCGATCGGGGTGATCTTCGACGTCATACCCTTCCTCGGCAGCCTGGCTCGTTTGGGCACCGGCATCATCGCCTTCGTCCTGGCGATCCTGGTCGGGACGACGACGATCGCCATCGCCTGGTTCTGGTATCGGCCGGTGCTGGCGGCCGCCATCCTGGCCGCGGGCGTCATTGCTGCGGTGGCGGTGTACATGCTTGGCCGTTCCCGCAAACCGGCCGTGCCGTCCGCGGCGCCGAGCCCCGGCGCTGCCGCCTAGCGTAGAGTTCCAAAGGGCGGCTGCGGGCGCCCTTTGGCTTCCTACCTGTCCTCGAAGCTGGTCAGCACGCCGACGGCGTTGATGCCGATCTCTTCCACAGCATAGCCGCCTTCCATGACGAACAGCGTCGGCAGGCCGAGCCTGGCGATGCGGCGGCCGATCTTGGGATAGTCGGCGCTCTTCAGCTTGAACTGGCTGATCGGGTCCTTCTCGAACGTGTCGACGCCGAGCGACACCACGACGACATCGGGGGCGTAAGCGGCAAGCTTGGCGCAGGCATCCTCCAGGGAGGCGTTCCAGCCGTCCCAGTCGGTGCCGAACGGCATCGGGTAGTTGAGGTTGAAGCCTTCGCCTTCGCCGATCCCGTGCTCGTCGGCATGGCCGAGGAAGAACGGATATTCGGTCATCGGATCGCCGTGCAGGTTGATCACCTGGACGTCGCCGCGGCCGTAGAAGATCTCCTGCGTCCCGTTGCCGTGATGGTAGTCGACATCGAGGATCGAGACGCGCCTGGCGCCCTGGTCGAGGAACCACTGCGCGGCGACGGCGGCGTTGTTGATGAAGCAATAGCCGCCCATGAAGGCGGCGCCCGCATGATGGCCGGGCGGGCGGCAGAGCGCGAAGGCGGCCGGCTCGCCGGCCTTGACCAGTTCCGCCGCCGTCAGCGCCACTTCATAGGACGACTTGATCGCCGTCCAGGTGCCTTCGACGAAGGTGGCGCCGGCGTCGAAGGAATAATAGCCGAGCAGGCCGTCGATGCGCTGCGGCGGCATGTCGCCGCGCAAACCGCGCGTCGGCCAGGTGAACGCCATGGCCGAGCCCTTGTGCCCCTCAGCCGTCCATCGCGGCCAGACGGTCGGCAGGAAGTCGATGTAGTCGGCACTGTGCACGCGCTTGGCGGCGGCGAGATCATGCTCGACCGGCCCGATGATCGGCCCCAACTTCTCGCTCTCGACGCGCGCCCTGATGAATTCCGCCCGCGACGGCTTTTCGAAACCCGGCACGATCGCCGACGTGACCAGTTCCATCTGGCCTGCATGGCCGGCGTGAAGCGGCGAATAGACAGTCTTCATGAAATTCCTCTCGAAGTGCGAAATCAGTCAAGATTGAGATAGGGGTTCACCAAGGCGAGCCACATCACTTCCACATCGTCCTCGATAAGGTCGTATGTCTTGCGATCCCTTTTCAGCCCCACAAGCCGGCATGCGTGCCCGACCTCCATCATCAGCAAGCCGAGGCGGCTCGCGACCTTGTCTTCAAGAGCCGGGTTCACATGCTGCAGCCATGCGGCGTAGAGGGCGACGATCTGGTCGTCATATTCGTTCTGGATCGGCCTCAGGTCGGCATTTCCCGATATGGCCTCGATCACCGGCATCAGGCTGGCGTTGTCGAGATAGAGCTTCGAGGTGTCGATGAAGAGCTTGCGCACTTCCTGGCGAAACTCTTCGCGGTTGGTGGGCGGGGCGACCTCGATGCGCCTTGCGATCACCTCCGGAAACGACGACAGCCAGCGCCGGGCGAGGTCGAGAAGAATGGCCTCCTTGTTTGGAAAATACTGGTAGACCGAACCGACCGACAGGCCGGCATGCTGGGCGATGGCGAGCGTCGTCGGCGCCTTGGTTCCTTGCTCCCGTGTCAAGGTCAGCGCCGCGTCGAGAATCCTGTCGACCACCTTGCTCGAACGTTGCTGGCGCGGCTGCTTGCGCGGTTCGAGCGCTATCCTGGTTTCGCGGCTGAGGCTGCGCTTCACGGCTCTAGGTCCCCGTTCCCCGCCCGGTCTCAAGACAGGCGCTGGGTGCTGTCCACAATTCATTCGAAATTCGGAGCGTTGACAAACGCGAATAATTAGTCGCATTCTTTATCCACGCTGTCTGCCGGGATAACAAGGGGAATTTCGAAGACAGCGCGCTGGCATCATTCTTGTCCCATGGCGCGCCGCTCCGGCGGAGTGGAACGCCGTTGGTCAAGGGTTGCCGGTCACGGCCAGTCGTCAAAAGCGCGGAGTCGCGATGTCTGTCACGGGTGCGGATCACAATGCGGATCTGATCGTCGTCAACGGTCGTGTGCTGACCATGGATGCCGACAATCCCGCCGCCGAAGCCATTGCCGTCAAGGACGGCGCCATCATCGCCATCGGCAGCCGTGCCTCGATAGAAGGCTACACGGGAGCAGCCACCAGGATCGTCGACGCCGGGGGCGGCTCGGTGATCCCCGGCTTCATCGAAGCCCACATGCATCTGTTTTCGGGCGCAGCCGAGCTTGCGCATCTGCAACTGTCGGGCGTCCACGGCTTCGAGGCGCTGCAAGCAGCGATCCGCGATTATGCATCGGCATGGCCCGACGCCAAGATGCTGGTCGCGCAAGGCGTCGACTATACCGTGCTTGGCGACGAGCGGGTGACGCGCCACCATCTCGACGCGATCCTGCCGGACCGGCCTTTCGTCATGGCCGCTCCCGACCACCACACGATGTGGGCCAACACCAAGGCGCTTGAACTGGCAGGCATCCTGCACGGACGCACGCTTGGTCCGGGCAACGAAATCGTCATGGGCGAGGATGGCCTGGCCGCGGGCGAGCTGCGCGAGGGCGAAGCGTTCGGTCCGGTGCTCGATCTTGCCGGCGAAGGCCGGGTGCGGCTCGGGTTGGCGACCGGCGGCGAGCCGGATCCGACGCCGACCGCTGCCGAGCGCGCCGCCGACCGCGACATCATGCGGCGTGGGCTCGCCTGGTGCGCGCGCCACGGCATCACCTCGATCCACAACATGGACGGCAATCTCTACCAACTCGAGCTGCTGGCCGAGATCGAGGCCGAGGAGGGCTTGCCCTGCCGCGCGCAGATACCGTTTCACTACAAGAATTTCATGACGCTCGACATGCTCGACAAGGCGTCCGTCATGGCCGAACGCTACAAGGGCGAGTGGTTGTCGTCGGGGATGGTGAAGGTCTTCTACGACGGTGTGCTCGATTCCTGGACGGCGGTGATGGTCGAGCCTTATGCCGACCGGCCGGACTGGGTGGGCGAGCCGCTGTTCACGCCGCCGCAGTTCGCCGAGCTTGCGGTCGTCGTCGACAAGCTCGGGCTGCAGATGGCGGTGCATTCGATCGGCGACGGGGCGGTGCGCGCCGTGCTCGACGGCTACGAGGCGGCCGCCAAGGCCAACGGCAAGCGCGACAGCCGGCATCGTGTCGAGCATATCGAGGTCATCACCGACGACGATGTGCCGCGCTTCGAAAAGCTTGGCGTCATCGCCTCCATGCAGCCGCCGCATCCACCCGGCGCGATGGATTTTCCGCTGGAACCGACGGTGTCGCGCATCGGGCAGGCCCGCTGGCCGCTAAGCTATGCATGGCGGACCCTGAAGAATGCCGGCGCGCGCGTCGTCTTCGCCTCCGACTGGCCGGTAGCGCCGATCGATCCGATCCTGGGCATCCAGGCGGCAGTGTTGCGCAAACCATGGGCAAGCACCGACCCCGATCAGAGATTCTCGCTGCACGAGGCGATTGCCGGCTATACGGTGGAAGGGGCCTATGCCGAGTTCATGGAGAACCGCAAGGGCCGCCTGAAGCCGGGCTATCTGGCCGACCTGGTGGTGCTCTCGGCCGATATCGAGGCGACCGCGCCGGAAGACCTGCACAAGGTGCGGCCGGTCACCACGGTTTGCGGCGGAAAGGTCACCTATCAAGCCTGACGGTGGCACGGGAATTGCTTTTTAGTCCAGTCCAAGCTCCGCAGTTGCCAAGCCGATTGGCTTATGGTGACAATCAAACAGGAACAAAACCTGCCGCCAAGAGCAGGCCATCTCAATGGGGTAATCGTGCCGGAACAACCGGATAAGAATGCGATCGAGGTTCGTGGCGTCCGCAAGGTATTTGGCAGCGGTGAAAACCAGGTTGCCGCTCTCGACACGGTTTCCGTGTCGATCCGCGAAAACGAGTTCTTCACGCTGCTGGGCCCTTCCGGCTGCGGCAAGACAACGCTTCTGAGGCTGATCGCCGGCTTCGACTTTCCAACCGCCGGCGAGATCCTGCTGTACGGCCAGGACATCGCGCCGCTGCCGCCGTTCAAGCGGCCGGTCAACACCGTGTTCCAGTCCTACGCGCTGTTTCCGCACATGACGGTGGCCGAGAACATCGGCTTCGGGCTGGAAATGCTCGGCAAGTCCAAGGCCGAGATCAAGGCGCGCGTCGGCGAGATGCTGAAGCTGGTCAAGATGGAGGCGCTTGCAGGCCGCCGCACCAGCCAGATCTCAGGCGGCCAGCAGCAGCGCGTGGCGCTCGCCCGGGCCCTGGCGCCGCAGCCGAAGGTGCTGCTGCTCGACGAGCCGCTGTCGGCGCTCGACTACAAGCTGCGCAAGGAGATGCAGATCGAGCTGAAGCGGCTGCAGCACGAGACCGGCATCACCTTCATCTTCGTCACCCACGACCAGGAAGAGGCGCTGACGATGTCGGACCGCATCGCGGTGATGTCGTCGGGCAAGATCCTGCAGGTCGGCACGCCCTGGGACATCTACGACAAGCCGGCGGAACGCTTCGTCGCCGACTTCATCGGCGAGACCAACTTCCTCACCGCCGCCATATCGGGCATGGGCGGCGGCAAGGCGCGGGCGACGCTCAAATCCGGCGCGACCATCGAGGCGACGGTGGCCGAAGGCTTCCAGCCGAAGGACAACGCCACCGTGGTGGTGCGGCCGGAGCATGCCAAGCTGACCAGCGGCAAGGGCGATCTGTCGGGCACGGTCGAGAACATCGTCTATTTCGGCACCGACACGCATATCCATGTCCAGCTGGACAGCGGCGAGGCCTTCACCGTGCGTCAGCAGAACACGCGCAGCGCCGGCTGCGGCTTCGAGCGCGGCGACAAGGTCGGCATCCAGATCGGCAACGACGCCGCGCAAGTGCTGAGGGACTGATGGCCACCGCGGAACAAGTCGCCAAGGAAGCGGAACGGCGCGACGTCCGCACGCGCTGGCTGCTGTCGGCGCCGGCGCTCATCATCATCTTTCTGGCGGCGACCGGCCCGCTGCTGATCGTGCTGGTCTATTCGCTGCTGACGCCCGGCGCGTACGGCGACGTGAAATGGCAATTCTCGCCGGAGGCCTGGCTGTCGGTGTTCATGGAGCGTGACATTTTCGACGACACGCTTTCGCTTGCCGCCGCTCACGTCACCATCTTCTGGCGCTCCATCAAGCTGGCGATCGTGACGACGATCGCCACCCTGGCGCTGGGTTTCCCGACCGCCTATTTCATGGCGACGCGCAGTGAAAAGACGCGCGACATCTGGCTGTTCCTGATCACCATACCGTTCTGGACGAACCTGCTCATCCGCACCTTCGCGGTGCTGCAGATCATCCGCAACGAGGGCATCATCAACACCATCCTGATCAAGCTCGGCATCGTCTCGGCGCCGGTCCAAATCCTGTTCACCGATACGGCGATCCTGATCGGCATGGCCTATGTCTACCTGCCGCTGATGGTGCTGCCGATCTATGCCAGCATGGAGAAGCTCGACTTCCGGCTGGTCGAGGCCGGCTACGATCTCTACGCCAGCCGGTTCCAGGTGCTGCGGCGCATCATCTTCCCGCTGGTCAGGCCGGGCGTCATCGCCGGCTCGATCCTGGTCTTCATTCCGGCGATCGGCGCCTATGTCACGCCCAGCGTGCTCGGCGGCGGCAAGAACATGATGCTGTCCAACCTGATCGAGCTGCAGTTCGGGCAGGGCCGCAACTGGCCGCTCGGCTCGGCGCTGTCGATCACGGTGATGATCATCGTTATGGTGGCGCTGCTGGCCTATGTGCGCAATGCCGGACGGGCGGAGGTGCGCCATGGCTAATTTCTCGATCAAGCACCAGCCGGGCTTCACCGCGATCGCGGCGACCTGCTTCGTCGTCCTCTATCTGCCGATCATCGTCCTGGTGTTCTACGCCTTCAACGCCGCGACATCGACCTCGGAATGGGGCGGCTTCTCGCTGAAATGGTTCCAGTCGGCATGGCAGAACACGCAGGTCATCGATGCCACCGTGCGATCGTTCCAGATCGGCTCGGTTGCCGCGGTGCTGGCGACCATCGCCGCAACCATGGCGGCGCTGGCGACGACCCGGACAGCGGCCTATCCCGGGCTGACCTTCAAATACGCGGCGATCAACCAGCCGCTAATGGTGCCGGAGATCGTCACCGGCGTGGCGCTGCTCATCTTCTTCTCGCGCATCAAGATTTTCACCGGCTATTCCGGCCTCGGCTATCTGATCGCCGCGCATACGGCGTTCTGCATCCCCTTCGCCTACCTGCCGATCCGGGCGCGGCTGGAGAACATGGACCTGACGCTGGAACGTGCCGCCGCCGATCTTTACGCGACGCCGTGGCGGACGTTCCGCCGCATCACGCTGCCGCTGCTGTGGCCCGGCATCCTGGCCGGGCTGATGCTGGCCTTCGTCATCTCGCTCGACGACGTCGTCATTACCGAGTTCGTCAAGTCGGGCGGCCAGGACACGCTGCCGACCTACATGCTCGGCCAGATCCGTCGGGGGATAACACCCGAGATAAACGCGATATCGACCGTATTCCTGCTCTTGTCGGTCGCCATCGTGACGTTGTTTTTCTTCATCAGCAGGAAACGCGATTAGACAACAGAAATGGGAGCACAACCATGAACTGGAAGATCACGGCGACCGCCATCGGGTTGGCGCTGCTCGCGTCGACAGGCGCGGCCTTCGCCGATGGCGAGTTGAACATCTACAATTGGGGCAACTATACCAGCCCCGACGTCATCAAGAAGTTCGAACAGAAATACAACGTCAAGGTGACGATCACCGACTACGATTCGAACGACACGGCGCTGGCCAAGGTGCGCCAGGGCGGCACCGGCTTCGACATCGCGGTGCCCTCGCAGACCTACGTTCCGATCTGGATCAAGGAAGGTCTTCTGCTCGAGACCGATCCTGGAAAGATGGAGAACTTCAAGAATGTGGCACCGGAATGGGCCAATCCCGATTTCGATCCAGGCCGCAAATACACTGTGCCATGGGCCTGGGGCACGATCGGTGTGGTCGTCAACACCGATGCCTACAAGGGGCCGGCCAACACTTGGGGGATCGTCTTCAATACGCCGGACGAATTGAAGGGCAAGGTCAACGTCGTCCCCGAGATGGGCGACGTCATGTTCGCGGCCACCAAATATGTCGGGGGCCAGCAGTGCACGGACGACAAGGCGGTGCTGAAGAAGGTGCGCGACCTGCTCGTTGCCGCCAAGCCCAACTGGATCGCCATGGAATACAACACCATCGAGAAGATGGGCGCCGGCGACTTCAAGGCGACCAGTGACTGGAACGGCTCGGCGCTGCGCCAGCGGCTGGCGAATCCCGCCATCCACTACAACTATCCGAAGGAAGGCTTTGGACTGTGGAGCGACAATGTCGCCGTTCTCAAGGAAGCGAAGAACGTCGAGAACGCCAAGCTGTTCCAGAACTTCATCATGGACCCGGAAAATGCCGCCGGGCTGTCGGCATTCCACCGCTACGCCAATGCCATCACCGGTTCGGACAAATACATGCCGGCCGACATGAAGGACGCGCCCGAAGTGGTCATTCCCGAGGCAGACAAGGCGCATGCCGAACTGCAGGTGATGTGCCCGCCCGAGGTCCAGGAACTCTACACCAAGATCTGGACCGAACTGCAGAAGTAGCCGCATAGCGACGGACCCGGCGGCAGGCGCCGCCGGGTCCGTTTTCATGTCGTCGGGACATTGATCATGGACTCCTACCGCAACTCTGATCCGCGGCCGCCGATCATGCAGGGCTCGCCGCCGAAGCTGGTCCCACCGAAGCTCGATTGGGACAGAGGGCCATGGAACCGCTGGGCATTCCAGAATATCCGTGAGGTCCTGCCGACCGTCGAGGTCTGGCGTGGCAATGGTCATCGCCGCCGTTTCGAGCGCGTCGAGGTCGATCTCGACGACCTGCCGGTGGTGGACAGCACGGGATCTGCGACGACGCTCGCCGGGCTGCTCGACGAGACTTACACGGACGGCTTTCTCGTGCTCAAGGACGGCAAGATAGCCTATGAGCGCTATTTCAACGGTATGGACGAGCGCTCGCTGCATCTGTCGCAGTCGATGGCGAAGTCGGTCACCGGCTCGGTGTTCGGCATCCTCGCCGGGCGCGGCCTGATCGATCCGGCAAAGCCGGTGACCAGCTACCTTCCGGAACTCGGCGAGACCGCCTGGGCAGGCGCCAGCGTGCAGCAGGTGCTCGATATGACGACGGGCGTACGCTTCTCCGAGGAGTACACCAACCCCTATTCGGAGATCGGCCAGGTCGACGTCGCCAGCGGCTGGAAACCGGTGCCGCCTAGCAGCGACCCCGCCTTCCAGTGGCCGGCGCACATGTTCGAGCTGATCCTGCGGCTGAAGGACAAGGTCCGGCCGCATGGCGAGGCGTTCGAATACCGCTCGATCGAGACCGACGTGCTCGCCTTCATCATGGAGCGGGTGACCGGCAAGCGCCTGGCGCAACTGGTTTCCGAGGAACTCTGGCAAAAGCTTGGCGCCGATGAGAGCGCCTGCTTCAGCGTCGACAGCGCCGGCTATGCGCTGGCCGAGGGCGGCTTCAATGCGACGCTGCGCGATTATGGCCGCTTCGGCCAGCTGATCCTCGACAATGGCGGTGGCGTGGTGCCGGCCGACTGGATCGAAGCGACACGCAATGGCAGGCACGGTCCCGGCTTCAATCCCAGCCTGCCGGAAGGTAGCTATCGCAACCAGTTCTGGATCGAGGATCCGCGCTCGCGCGCGCTGATGTGCCGGGGCGTGTTCGGGCAGCTGATCCATATCGGCTGGGACAACCGGATGGTCGTGGTGAAGCTGTCGACCTACCCGGATTTCGCCAACATTGCCTATTCGGTGGCGACGCTGAAGGCCGTGCACGCCATTGCCGCGGCGCTGGGCTGACCCACAACAAGCAGAAGAGATCGTCATGACCGGCAGGACCGCGTTCGAGACACAGTATGGCTTTGCCCGCAATGCGGTGCTGCTCTCCAACTGGCGCGAAAGCCCATTCAATCGCTGGTCGTTCCAGAATGTCGGCGAACTGGTGCCGAGCACGCCCTTCGCGGCGTCGGGCGGCGCAGAGGCGCCGGCGCAGGCGCTTGGCGGGCTGCTCGACGAAAAGGTCGCCCTGGCGGCCGAGCCGGAAACGGTCGCGGCTTTTCTCAAGCGCTCTGACACCGATGCGCTGACGGTCCTGAAGGGCGGCAGGCTGGTCGGCGACTGGTTCGCGCCGCATATGGAGTTCGGCGCGCGCCACATCATCTTCTCGATCAGCAAGTCCTTCACCGCCATCCTTGCCGGCATACTGGAAGGCGAGAGGGTATTCGACCCGGACGCGCCGGTCGTCAGCTATATCCCCGAAGCCGAGGGTTCGGCCTATGGCGATGCGAGCTGCCGGCATGTGCTCGACATGAGCGTCAGCCTCGATTTCGAGGAGGCCTATCTCGATCCCGAAAGCGCGTTTGCCCGCTACCGCCGCGCCACGCTGTGGAATCCGGGTGGCGGGTCCGAAAGCCTCAAGGCGTTCATCCTGACGTTGCAGCGTCTCGGCGAGCCGCACGGGCGCACCTATCGCTACCGCTCGCCCAATTCCGATCTGCTCGGCATGCTGCTGGAGCGGGCGTCCGGACATCGCATCGGCGATCTCCTGCGCGCGAAATTGTGGCAGCCGCTCGGCGCGATGGGCGAGGGTTCGATCGCCGTCGACATGGAAGGCACGGCGCGCACGGCCGGCGGCATTTCGGTGACGCCGCGCGACCTGGCGCGGGTCGGCGAGATGATGCGGCAGGGCGGCATGGCCAATGGCCGCCGCATCGTGCCGGATGCCTGGGTGCGCGACACGGTTTCAACCGGCGGCAGCTTCGAGGCCTGGCAGCGCGGCACGATGGCCTTTCTCTTTCCCAAGGGCCGCTACCGCAACAAATGGTATCAGACCGGCGCCGACAGCGGCGCCTTCTGCGGCATCGGCATCCACGGCCAATGGCTCTACGTCAACCCGAAGGCCGAAGTGGTGATCGCCAAGATGTCGTCGCAGCCGGAGCCGGTCGATGACCGGCTCGATGTCGAGCTGGTCGCCTTCTTCGAGGCGCTGAGCCGCATGGTCTGAGCCGCCTCGGCGGGGCGGTTTCGCAGCCGTTTTTCTGTGGAACCTCGCTACGGGGCCCGAACAGCGCGGTTGGCGAGGACGGCATCCAGGCCTATGGTCGCCGCTCTTTTCGACAGGGACCGGCATGGCATCCGACATCAAACGCATTGCAGCAATCATCGCGGCCGAGATCGGCGCGCGGCCCGAGCAGGCGGCGGCGGCGATCGGCCTCCTGGACGAGGGCGCGACGGTGCCCTTCGTGGCCCGCTACCGCAAGGAGGTCACCGGCGGGCTCGACGACACGCAATTGCGCGATTTGGCCGAGCGGCTCGCCTATCTGCGCGAGCTCGACGCGCGCCGCGAGACGATCCTCGGTTCCATCCGTGAGCAGGGCAAGCTGACCGAGGAATTGGAGGCCAAGATCATTGCTGCCGCCACCAAGGCCGAGCTGGAAGACATCTACCTGCCCTACAAGCCGAAGCGGCGCACCAAGGCGGAGATCGCCAGGGAACGTGGGCTCGGGCCGCTGGCCGAGGCGATCCTTGCCGACCGCGCGGCGGTGCCCGCCGATCTCGCGCTCGCCTACATCACCGAAGAAGTGGCAGACGCAAAGGCCGCGCTCGAGGGCGCGCGCGACATTCTGTCGGAACAGTTCGCCGAGAATGCCGATCTGGTCGGCAAGCTGCGCGCCTATATGAAGGAGCGTGCCTTCCTGCGCGCCAGGGTCGTCGATGGCAAGCAGGAGGCGGGCGCGAAATTCTCCGACTATTTCGACCATGTCGAACGCTGGGCGAACGCACCCAGCCACCGGGCGCTGGCCATGCTGCGCGGTCGCAACGAGGAGGTGCTGTCGCTCGACATCGAGGTCGATGCCGACGATCAATCGCCGGTGAAGCCGGTCGAGCGCATGATTGCCAATGCCTATGCGATCGGCGGCAGCTTGCCGGGCGACCGTTGGCTGATGGAGGTCGCCGGCTGGACCTGGCGCATCAAGCTGTCCTTGCATCTGACGCTCGACCTGATGCGCGACCTGCGCGAGCGGGCGGAGGAGGAGGCGATCCACGTCTTCGCGCGCAACTTGAAGGACCTGCTGCTCGCCGCGCCCGCCGGCTCGCGGCCGACGATGGGGCTCGATCCGGGCATCCGCACCGGCGTCAAGGTGGCGGTGGTCGATGGCACCGGCAAGCTGGTGGCGACGACGACGGTCTATCCGTTCCCGCCCAGGAACGACGTGCGCGGGGCGCAGGCCGAGCTCGCCGCGCTCATCCGCCAGCACAAGGTCGAGCTGATCTCGATCGGCAACGGCACCGGCAGCCGTGAGACCGAGAAACTGGTCGCTGACATGCTGTCGGACCTGCCAGCCGGTTCCGGCCCGAAGCCGCTCAAGGTGATCGTCAGCGAGGCGGGCGCTTCGGTCTATTCGGCCTCGGCGACGGCAGCGGCGGAATTCCCCGGCCTCGACGTGTCACTGCGCGGCGCCGTGTCGATCGCTCGCCGCTTGCAGGATCCGCTTGCCGAACTGGTCAAGATCGAGCCGAAGTCGATCGGCGTCGGCCAGTACCAGCACGATGTCGATCAGTACCGTCTTGGCCGTTCTCTGGAAGCAGTGGTCGAGGATGCTGTCAACGCCGTCGGCGTCGATCTCAACACGGCGTCGGCGCCGCTCTTGGCGCGGGTTTCGGGGCTTGGGCCGTCGCTTGCCGAAGCAATCGTTGCGCATCGCGATGCGACCGGGCCGTTTGCCAGCCGCAAGGACCTGCTCAAAGTGGCGCGGCTCGGACCGCGTGCCTTCGAACAGTCCGCCGGCTTTTTGCGCATTGCCAATGGCGCCGAGCCGCTCGATGCTTCCTCGGTGCATCCCGAAGCCTATGGCGTGGCGAAGAAGATCGTCGCCGCCTGCGGCCGCGACGTGCGCGCGTTGATGGGCGACAGTGCCGCGCTCAAGGCGCTCGATCCGCGTGTCTTCGTCGACGAGCGCTTCGGCCTGCCGACGGTGCGCGACATCCTGGCGGAGCTGGAAAAGCCCGGCCGCGATCCGCGTCCTGGTTTCAAGACGGCGACCTTTGCCGAGGGGGTTGACGACATCAAGGACCTGAAGCCGGGCATGCAGCTCGAAGGCACCGTCACCAATGTCGCTGCTTTCGGCGCCTTCGTCGACATCGGCGTGCATCAGGACGGGCTGGTCCACGTCTCGCAGCTGGCCGACCGCTTCATCAAGGATGCGCATGAGGTGGTGAAGGCGGGCGACGTGGTGAAGGTGCGCGTCGTCGACGTCGACATCAAGCGCAAGCGTATCGGCCTGTCGATGCGCAAGGATGGCGGCGAAGGTGGAGCGGCGCGCAGCGGCCAGCGTGACGATGGCGGCAAGCCGGCGCCGCGCTCGCCAGCACCGCAACGCCAGCCGGAGCGGCCATCTCAGGGTGCGTTCGGCGCGGCGCTCGCCGAGGCGATGAAGCGCAAGTAGTTACCAGGCCAGGAAAGCCGGCTCCTTTTCAACCTGGCCCAGCAGCCAGTCGCGAAAACTGGCAACCGGTGGATGGCCGCGCTTGTCGTGGGGCACGACCAGATAGTAGGCGCTGCGGCTCTGCATCGGCTGGCCGGGGGCCGGCAGCAACTGGCCGCGCTGCAGTTCTCCGGCAATCAGGATTTCCGGCAGCAGCGCCACGCCGAGCCCCGCCATGCAGGCCTGGGCGACTGTGCCGAACTGCTCGAACTGCATGCCCGGCCCAGTCGGTGCGCTGAGACCCTGCTCCTCGAACCATTCGCTCCAGGCGCCAGGACGCGTCGCCATGTGCAGCAGCGGCAGGCGGCTGATATCGGCCGGCGTGGCGACGTCGCGGCTGGCCAGGAATTCGGGCGAAACCACCGGCATCACGGTTTCGCGCATCAGCAGCGTGCAGTCGGCATCCGGCCAGTCGGGCATGCCGTGATGGATTGCGGCATCCAGCCTCTCGCGGGCGAAGTCGAAGCGGCCGATGCGGGTGGCGAAGTTGATGGTGATGTCGGGGTGGCGGGCGACGAAATCCGGGATCAGTGGCATCAGCCAGCGTGTGCCGAAGGTTGGCAGGATTGCCAGGTTCAGCGCGCCGCTATGTCGATTGCTCATCAATCCGAGAGCGGCGTCGCGCAATTGACCAAGTGCTGAGCGCACCGCTTCGGCATAGATATCGCCCGCCGTCGACAGCCGGACATTGCGGCTGTCGCGCTCGAACAGCCGGCGTCCGAACTGCTCTTCCAAGAGGCTGATTTGCCGGCTGACGGCGCCTTGCGTGAGGTCGAGTTCGCGGGCGGCGGCGGTGAACGAGCCTAGCCGCGCCACCGCCTCGAAGGCGGCGAGGGCGGCTGTGGTGGGCAGGAGGCGGCGCTGGACGTTCATAATCCATTACTAACGCTCATTGATCTGTGATGCAATTTTGTTTGATTTTTTCCGTGCGGAGGTCGATAAGCCGGGCAATTCAAGATTTTGCCGGGAGAGTGAGGCCATGGCCGCCGAGAAGAATTCCTTCGTCTGGAACGATCCCTTCCTGATCGAGGGCCAGCTTTCCGAGGATGAGCGCATGGTGCGCGACGGCGCGGCGGCCTTCGCGGCCGACAAGCTCGCGCCGCGCATCGAGGAGGCCTATCTCGACGAGCAGACCGATCCCTCGATCTTCCGTGAGATGGGCGAGGCGGGCCTGCTCGGCATCACCATTCCCGAGGAGTATGGCGGTCTCGGCGCCAATTACGTGACCTACGGCTTGGTGGCGCGCGAGGTGGAGCGCATCGATTCCGGCTACCGCTCGATGATGAGCGTGCAGTCGTCACTGGTGATGTATCCGATCCACGCCTATGGCTCGGAAGAACAGCGCAAGAAGTACCTGCCGAAACTGGCCTCCGGCGAATGGATCGGCTGCTTCGGCCTCACCGAACCGGATGCCGGCTCCGACCCCGGCGGCATGAAGACGCGCGCCGAGAAAACGGCGAACGGCTACAGGCTTTCCGGCTCCAAGATGTGGATCTCCAACGCCCCGATCGCCGATGTCTTCGTCGTCTGGGCGAAATCGGCGGCGCACGACAACCAGATCCGCGGCTTCGTGCTGGAAAAGGGCATGAAGGGCCTGTCGGCGCCGAAGATCGGCGGCAAGCTGTCGCTGCGCGCGTCGATCACCGGCGAGGTGGTGATGGAAGGCGTCGAGGTCGGCGAGGAGGCGCTGCTGCCCAATGTTTCTGGCCTGAAGGGGCCGTTCGGCTGTCTCAACCGGGCGCGCTACGGCATCTCCTGGGGCGCGATGGGCGCGGCCGAGGATTGCTGGCACCGGGCGCGGCAGTACGGCCTCGACCGCAAGCAGTTCGGCAAGCCGCTCGCCGGCACGCAGCTCTTCCAGAAGAAGCTCGCCGACATGCAGACCGAGATCGCGCTCGGCCTGCAGGGCTCATTGCGCGTCGGGCGGCTGATGGACGAGGGCAAGATGGCGCCGGAGATGATCTCGATCGTCAAGCGCAACAATTGCGGCAAGGCCCTCGACATCGCCCGCCAGGCCCGCGACATGCATGGCGGCAACGGCATCCAGATCGGCTACCACGTCATGCGCCATGCGCAGAACCTGGAGACGGTCAATACCTATGAGGGCACGCATGACGTGCATGCGCTGATCCTCGGACGGGCGCAGACAAGCATCCAGGCGTTTTTCTAAGGTGTGTCGATATTCAGGTGATGCCGGCCTGCAAACGCCGATTTCCTGCGCTTCCGGTGCTCGCGTACTTCAAGTACGCTCCGCTCCGGTTCTCGGAAGTCGCCATTTTCGGCTCGGCCTAACCTGAATCTCGACACACCTTAGCCGGCAACGCTGCTTAAATTAGGTGCAGCGCAACATCTCTGCTTGGAGAATGGCCTGCATTTGTGTCAGGGTTCGGCGAATTGAAACGCCGAACTCAGGGGCCCCATGGCAATTCTGGCAGCCGTCCACCACCTGACCCACTACAGATACGACCGTCCGGTGGTTCTCGGGCCCCAGGTCATCCGGCTGCAGCCGGCGCCGCATTCGCGCACCAAGGTGCTCAGCCACTCGCTGAAGGTCGAGCCGAAGAACCATTTCGTCAACCTGCAGCAGGACCCCTACGGCAACTTCCTTGCGCGCTTCGTCTTCCCGGAGCCGGTGACCGAACTCAAGATCGAGGTCGATCTCGTCGCCGACATGACGGTCTACAATCCATTCGATTTCTTCGTCGAGGAATCGGCCGAGACTTTCCCGTTCGAGTATCCGGAAGAGATCAGGGAAGACCTCGCCATCTACCGGACGCCGGAGCCGGCCGGACCGCTGCTCTCGGCTTTCCTGGAGACCATCGACCGCGGCTCCAGGAACACCGTCAATTTCCTCGTCGACATCAATGCGCGGCTGCAGCGCGAGATCGCCTATATCGTGCGCATGGAGACGGGCGTCTTCTCGCCGGAGGAGACGCTCGCCGCCGCCAAGGGGTCGTGCCGGGATTCGAGCTGGCTGCTGGTGCAGATCCTGCGCAATCTCGGCATCGCCGCGCGCTTCGTCTCCGGCTACCTGATCCAGCTCAAGCCCGATCTGGTCTCGCTCGACGGGCCACCCGGCACCGCGGTCGACTTCACCGACCTGCACGCCTGGTGCGAGGTCTATATTCCCGGCGCCGGCTGGATCGGTTTCGATCCGACCTCGGGCCTGCTCACCGGCGAAAGCCACGTGCCGCTCGCCGCCACCCCGCATTTCCGCAATGCCGCGCCGATTTCCGGCATGGCGAGCTTCGCCAATGTCGATTTCGGCTTCGACATGCGGGTCGACCGCATCGCCGAGCATCCGCGCATCACCAAGCCGTTCTCCGACGAAAGCTGGCAGGCGCTCGACGCGCTGGGAAACAAGGTGGACGCGGCGCTGAAGGAAGGCGACGTGCGGCTCACCATGGGCGGCGAGCCGACCTTCGTGTCGATCGACGATTTCGAATCCGCCGAGTGGAACACCGCCGCCGTAGGTCCGACCAAACGCGGCAAGGCGGACGAGTTGATCCGCCGCCTGCGCGAGCGTTTCGCTCCGGGCGGTTTTCTCCATTATGGCCAAGGCAAATGGTATCCGGGCGAGAGCCTGCCGCGCTGGACCTTCTCGCTGTATTGGCGCACCGATGGCCAGCCGGTGTGGAGCGACCCGTCGCTGATCGCGCGCGAAAAGAGCAGCGTCGCGGTGGGTCCCGAACAGGCGGAAAGCCTGCTGACGGCGATCGCCGGCGAGCTCGGCATCGACGAGGCGATGGTCAGCGAGGCCTATGAGGACCCGGCCGAGTGGCTGCTCAAGGAAGGCAAGCTGCCGGACAATGTCGATCCCTCCAATTCCAAGCTCGAGGATCCGGAAGAGCGCAGCCGCATGGCGCGCGTGTTCGAGCGCGGGCTGACCAAGCCGTCGGGTTATGTGCTGCCGGTCCAGCGCTGGAACAGCCAGGCTGCCGGCCAGCGCTGGCGCTCGGAGAAATGGAAGACCAGGCGCGGCCGGCTGTTCCTGGTTCCCGGCGATTCACCGGTCGGCTATCGGTTGCCGCTCGGCACTCTGCCCTATGTGCCGCCGGCGCAATTCCCCTACATTGTCCCGGTCGATCCGTCGCTGCCGCGCGGCCCGCTGCCGGCGCGCGAGGCCATCCTGCCGGGAGCCGCTCCGGCGGAGCTTGAAGGCGCCGACGAAATGGCGCGCCGCCAGCAGGCGGTGTCCTTCACCGCGGTAGCCGGCCAGCAGGACCGTGTCGAGCAGGAGATCACCGAGATCGGCGGTGCGGTGCGCACCGCGCTCACCGTCGAGCCGCGCGACGGCAGGCTTTGCGTGTTCATGCCGCCGGTCGAGGCGCTGGAAGACTATCTCGAACTGGTGGCGGCGGCCGAAAATGCGGCAAAGACCATCGGCCTGCCGGTGCATATCGAGGGCTACGGCCCGCCGCACGATCCGCGCCTTAACGTCATCCGCGTCGCGCCCGATCCCGGCGTCATCGAGGTCAATATCCATCCCGCCGCCAACTGGCAGGAATGCGTCGCGACGACGACGGCGATCTACGAGGAGGCGCGGCAGTCGCGGCTCGGCACCGACAAGTTCATGATCGACGGCCGCCACACAGGCACCGGCGGCGGCAACCATGTCGTGGTCGGCGGCGCCACGCCCAACGACAGTCCGTTCCTGCGCCGGCCGGATCTTTTGAAAAGCCTGGTCCTGCAATGGCAGCGGCACCCGTCGCTGTCCTATCTGTTCTCCGGCCTGTTCATCGGACCGACCAGCCAGGCGCCGCGCTTCGACGAGGCACGCCACGATTCGCTCTATGAGCTCGAGATCGCGATGGCGCAGGTGCCGCATCCGGACAAGGGCGAGGCGCCCTTGCCGTGGCTTGTCGACCGGCTGTTCCGCAACCTGCTCACCGACGTGACCGGCAACACCCACCGTTCGGAAATCTGCATCGACAAATTGTTCTCGCCCGACGGCCCCACCGGCCGGCTCGGCCTGGTCGAGTTCCGCGGCTTCGAGATGCCGCCCAATGCGCGCATGAGCCTGGCGCAGCAATTGCTCGTGCGCGCCATCATCGCCCGTGCATGGAAGAACCCGCTCGACGGCCGCTTCGTGCGCTGGGGCACCTCGCTGCATGACCGCTTCATGCTGCCGCACCATGTCTGGGCGGATTTCCTCGACGTGCTGGAGGACCTCAAGCTCAACGGCTTCGAATTCCGTCCCGAATGGTTCGCCGCGCAGCTCGAATTCCGTTTCCCTTATTGCGGCGAGGTCGAGCATGCGGGGGTCAAGCTGGAACTCAGGCAGGCGCTGGAGCCGTGGCATGTGATGGGCGAGCAGGGCGCGATCGGCGGCACCGTGCGCTTCGTCGATTCCTCCGTCGAGCGGCTGCAGGTGAAGACCGAGGGCCTCAATCCGGAGCGTCACGCCATCGTCTGCAACGGTCGCGTCGTGCCGATGAAGGTGACGGACAACCGCGAGGTCGCGGTCGCGGGCGTGCGCTTCAAGGCCTGGCAGCCGGCTTCCGGCCTGCATCCGGCGCTGCCGGTCAACACACCTCTGGTCTTCGACATCTACGACCGCTGGTCGGGCCGGGCGGTGGGCGGCTGCGTCTACCATGTCGCCCATCCCGGCGGGCGCAACTACGACACCTTTCCGGTCAATGGCAACGAGGCGGAGGCGCGGCGGCTTGCCCGCTTCGAGCCGCGCGGCCATACACCGTCCGGCTATGTGCTGCACAATGAAGAAGCCTCTGAAGATTTCCCGATGACCCTTGACCTCAGGCGGCCCCCGAGACTCTGATCGGCGATGGCGAAGGGGAATCAGAAGAAGATAGGCGGCAAGCCGCTGACGCACAGTCTGCTGGAGCACTACCAGCCGATCGACGGTGTCGTCGACGAGATGGTCGACGCCTCGGGCAATCCGCGCCCGGCCTGGCGCGCCTTCCTCGAGGCGCTGGAGGATCTCGGTCCTGAAAAGCTGGCCCGGCGCTTTGCCCGCGCCGACCAGTATCTGCGCGACGCCGGCGTCTACTACCGGGTCTACGACAAGGCCGGCGCCAATGAGCGCGAATGGCCGCTGGCGCATGTCCCGCTGCTGATCGAGGAACAGGAATGGGCGGCGATCAGCGCCGGCCTCGTGCAGCGAGCCGACCTGTTCGAGGAGACGCTGGCCGACATTTACGGACCGAACCGGCTGATCGAGAAGGGCATCCTGCCGGCCGGCCTGATCGCCGCCAGCCCAGAATATTTGCGGCCCGTCGTCGGCACGAAACCGGCCAGCGGCCATTTCCTCCACATGCTCGCCTTCGAGCTCGGCCGCGGGCCCGACGGCCGCTGGTGGGTGCTGGGCGACCGCACGCAGGCGCCGTCAGGCGCAGGCTTCGCCCTGGAGAACCGCGTCGCCACCACGCGCGCGCTGTCCGACATCTATGGCGAAATGCATGTGCATCGGCTGGCCGGCTTCTTCCGCCGCTTCCGCGACGCGCTGATCGGCATGGCCAACGACACTGGCGGCCGCGTCGCCATCCTGACGCCGGGGCCGCTCAACGAGACCTATTACGAGCACGCCTATATCGCGCGCTATCTCGGCATCATGCTGCTCGAAGGCGAGGACCTGACCGTCTCGGGCGGCAAGCTGATGGTGCGCACCGTTTCGGGGCTGAAGCCTGTCGGCGTGCTGTGGCGGCGGCTGGATGCCGCCTTCGCCGATCCGCTGGAGCTGAGGCCGGATTCGCAGATCGGCACGCCCGGCCTGGTCGAGGCTATCCGCCGGGGCACGGTCTCGGCCGTCAATGCGCTCGGCTCGGGGCTGATGGAAACGCGGGCGCTGCTTTCCTTCTTGCCGAGGATCTCGCGGGAATTGCGGGGCGAGGAATTGCTGTTGCCGAGCGTCGCCACCTGGTGGTGCGGGCAGGACAGCGAGCGCGAGCACGTGCTTGCCAACCTCGACCGCATGGTTGTCGGTCCGGCGCTGTCGACACGGCTTGCCTTCGAGGACGACGATGCGACCAGGCTCGGCTCGACGCTGTCCGATGCCGAACGGGCCGAACTGGTGGCGCGGATCAAGGACGGCGGCGGCGACTTCGTCGGCCAGGAAGCGGTGACGCTTTCGACCACGCCCGTCTATATCGGTGGCTGGCTGGAGCCGCGGCCGGCAAGCCTGCGCGTCTATCTGGCGCGCACGCCGGATGGCTGGACGGTGATGCCCGGCGGTTTTGCACGGGTCGGCTTCTCGCAAGACGCGACGGCCATCGCCATGCAGCGCGGCGGCCAAGCGGCGGATGTGTGGGTGGTCAGCGACCGGCCGGTGGAGCGCGAGACGCTGCTGCCGCAGGAGCACGACAGCTTCACCCGCTCGATGCCTGGCAGCCTGCCCAGCCGCGCCGCGGAGAACCTGACTTGGCTCGGCCGCTACATCGAGCGCTCGGAAGACACGGCGCGGGTGCTGCGCGCCTATCATGTGCGGCTGGCGGAGACCTCCGACCCCGAAACGCCGCTGCTCGCCGACATCAGGGACTATCTCGAACCGTTCGGCATCGACGTCGAAACGGCGATCCCGCTCGGGCTGATCAGCACGCTGGACAGCGCCGTCTATAGCGCCGGGCAGATCCGCGACCGTTTCTCGCCCGACGGCTGGCTGGCGCTGAAGGATCTGTCGAAGACCATCCATCAATTCGCCAAAACCGTCGCGCCGGGCGACGACGCGACGCGGGCGATGACGGTGATCCTGCGCAAGCTTGCCGGGTTCTCCGGCCTGCTGCATGAGAACATGTACCGCTTCACCGGCTGGCGCTTCCTCGAAATCGGCCGGCGGCTCGAGCGCGGCATCCAGATCGCCCGCATGCTCGCCCGGCTGACCAGGAAAGGCGCGCCGGACGGCGCGCTCGACATGATGCTGGAGATCGGCGACAGCGTCATGACCCATCGCCGGCAATATCCGGTGCAGGCCGGGCGGCGCACGGTGATCGATCTGCTGGCGCTCGACCCGCTCAACCCGCGCTCGATCCTGTTCCAGCTCGAACGATTGAAGGCGGAGATCGGCATGCTGCCTTCCGTTGGCGCCGAAGGACATATGTCGCCGGCGGCTAAGGAAATCCTGCAGCTCAACACGGCGATCGCCGTCATGGAGCCGTCGGACATGACGGCGCAAGTCATCGACGATCTCGCCAACGAGATCGGCGGCCTCTACAACAGCCTCGCCAAGGCCTATTTCGGATAGGGCATGCTCTACGACATCAGGCTTCATCTGAGCTACGACTATGACGCCGCGGCCGGTGGCGGCCGGCATCAGGTGCGCGTGCTGCCGCCGACGATCGCGGGCGTGCAGCGGGTGGTCGCCGCCTCGCTGTCCTTCACGCCAGCGCCGGGCGAGCGCTCTGATTTCACCGACTTCTTCGGCAACAACGTCACTTCGTTAGCCTTTCGCGACGCCCATGACGCGCTCGACATCAGGATGAGCGCGCGCGTGTCGGTTTCGCGCCCCGAGCCCGGGCTCGACGTTTCGCCCAACCTGCAGCGGCTGCGGGAGGAACTCGGCAGCGTGCGGTCGCTGGCGCCGGATTCGCCGCATCACTTCCTCGCCGCCAGCGATCATGCCGGCATCGATGCCGCGATCACCGCCTATGCGAAAGACAGCGTCGCAGGGTCGACGGTCGCCACGGTCATGGATCTGTGCAACCGCATCCAGCGCGACTTCACCTATGACGGCAAGGCAACCACCGTGCAGACCCGCGCCAGCGACGCTTTCGGCCTGAAACGCGGCGTCTGCCAGGATTTCTCGCACATCATGATCGCCGGCCTGCGCGGCCTCGGCATTCCCGCCGGCTATGTCAGCGGCTTCCTGCGCACCATACCGCCGAAGGGCAAGCCCCGGCTCGAGGGCGCCGATGCCATGCATGCCTGGGTCAAGGCGTGGTGCGGGCGCGACGCCGGCTGGCAGGAATTCGACCCGACGAACGGCATGCGGGCGAGCAATGACCACATCACCGTCGGCTACGGGCGCGACTATTCCGACGTGGCGCCGATCGTCGGCGTCCTGAAAACAACGGGCGGCCAGGCGGCCGAGCAAGCGGTCGACGTCATCCCGGTCATGCTCGAGAAGGTTTGAGATGCAAGCCTTTCCGGGGTTCCCGGGGCGTAAAGACTGCTTCTCAAATCCGGACGCTGCCGTTATCTTGCGCTTCGGGGCGGTAGGGCCGGATGCGCAACATGCACCGGCGGAGTTTCCATTTGAGAGCGGTCAGCGTCATCATTCCGGCACACAATGCGGCGGCGACCATAGCGAGGACGCTGGCATCGCTGCGTCCAGAGGCTGACGTCATCGGTGAAGTGCTGCTGGTCGATGATTCTTCGTCGGACGACACAGCAAGCGTTGCCGAGCATGCCGCTTCGCGGTGCGCGTTGCCGTTGCGCGTGATCCAGTCCAATTGCAGGGACGCGGGCGGAGCCCGCAATCTCGCTTTGGCGCAGGCGAACTACCCCTGGATCTACATGATCGATGCCGACGATCTGCATCTGGACGGCGGGCTGCGGTCATTGCTTTCCCGGACCGATATGCAGACGAGGGCCGATATGGTGGTCGGCGCCTTTCGCAGACGAACCGACGGCGTCGACCGGCAGATCAAGTTGCCTGTAGGTTATACGGCCGCCAGCACCGCCAATGCCTCGGCCTATATCCAGGGGCATGTACGCTCGATTGCCGTCGGAAGCGCGCTGGTGTCCCGGCGCGCGATCGATGAGACGCGATTCCCGACCGGGCTCGCCTATGACGAGGACACGTTGTTCTGGGCCAAGGTGCTCAGCACCGCCCGGCTTGCCGTCATCACGCAACCCGTCATGACCTATTTCGTTTCGGCGGAACGCTCCGACGATCGCTTCACCGTCAAGCCGGCGAAGCGCTTCCTCGAATGGCGGCAGGCGTTGCACGGGCTCGCCGATTGCGGGATCGCGAAGTCGGCGCTGAAGGTCAGGGAAGGCCTCGTCGCCCTGAAGATTGCGCGTGTCCACTATGCGCGCGGTGATCTGGATACGGCGGCCCGGTTCCTGGCCGTGGCCAGGGCGGCGCCGAAGGTGCCGTCGGACACCTGGCGTTGCATGCGCTACCAGTTCAAGCTTGCGGCGCGGCGCCGCTTTTCCGTGCCGCGCATCCAGTTGCAAAGCGCTTGATGGCCGGGAGACCGGAACTCGCAGTCGTGGTGATTGGTTTGCGGGCGCCCGCCGAACTGGTCGCCGCGGTGCGGTCGGTGCTCGATCAGAACATCCCGCTCGAGATCGTCATCGTGAATTCGGGCGGTGGCAATGCCCAGGCACTTGTCGACAATGCCGGTCTCAACGTGAGGGTCGTCGAGGTCGAGCAGCGACTGTTTGCCGGCGGCGCGCGAAATCTAGGCATCGCGGCGACGCAGGCCCCGTTCGTCGCCTTCCTCGCCGGTGATTGTCTGGCCTGCCCGCGCTGGGCTGAAGTGCGCCTGCACCATCACCGGCAAGGGGCCGCGACCGTGGCAAGCGCCATCCTCAACAGCCATCCGCGCAATCTGGTGGCGTGCGCGGCGCACCTCGTGACGTACATGCGGCGTTTGCCCGGCCTCCCCGCCGAGAAGGCACTGCGCTACGGCGTCTCCTTCGACCGAAAGCTGTTCGATCTGTACGGGCTGTTCGACGAGCGCATGGCGTTGGGGGAAGACACCGATTTCATGGCCAGGCTGCCCGAGGCGATGCAGCCGGTCTGGGATCCGCAGGTCCTCACCATCCATCGCAACGAGACAAGCCTGTTCCGCCTGCTTGCCGACCAGTACCGCCGCGGCCGCCGCCTTGGCGGCTATTTGAGGACCGTCGAAGGCGAGAAGCCCCTGAGGCCATTTCGAAGGATTTTCCGGGACCGCCGCAACGTGAGCAAGCTGGCCAAGGAAGGGCTGTCCGGAAGGGACAGGACTTTTGCGATGCTTTCGCTGCCAATCGTGTGGCTGGCGCTGTTCGCCAAATCGCTGGGGTCTGCCATCGGCGCCAGATATGGCGAGAAGGGCCGGCGCCAATGATCACGGTCGAGATAAGGCCGCCACGCCGACGGCGCGGTCGATGGTTCGGGTCGCGACGGAAGGTCGTCGCGGTGTTCAGCTATCGTTACGATGCGCATCTGGTGCCGGGCCTGATCGCGAACATCGACCCGATCGTTGACGGCTGGATTGCATATGACGATCGTGGTTCGGACGAGATGTTCAGCAGCGAGCCGACGAGGCGGCGTGCCCTGCTGGCTGCGGCCCTCGAGGCCGGCGCCGATTGGATCCTGGCAATGGACCCCGACGAGAGGTTGGAAAACGCGGTCGCCGATCAAATTGGCCAACTGACCAGCCGGTCGCGGCGCATCGCCTGGGGATTCCGGACGCTGGAAATGTACACGCCGGACAGCTACCGCGTCGACGGGCCCTGGGGGCAGAAGATGCAGCACAGGCTGTTCAGCGCCTACCATCCGGATCGCTATCGGTCGACGGATTTGCATGGCGCCTGGTTCCCCGAAGACCTCCGCCTCAAACTCAGGGACAGCGGTCTCAACCTTTATCATCTGAAGATGATCGAGCCGAAGCGGCGCGCGGCACGGCGCGACCTCTACAATCATCTCGATCCGGATCGCAGGCTGCAGGACATCGGCTATGACTATCTGGCGGATGACTCCGGAGCGGTTTTCGAAACCATACCGCCCGGGCGAGGCTACTTTCCGGTCCATAGCGACGACGGCGGGCTGTGGATGGCGGATGTGTCGGATGTCCGGCCGGCGTGAACCCCAATGGCATCGCGGAACCAGCGGCCGGTTGCCGGCTTATCTACGGACCAGTTCCGTGGATCCGTCATGCTGCAACGACCGCAATCCGCCCCTGAACGCCCGGCAGGCGAGGACGAAACTCAAAAGAACGGCGCGCAGAAATCGGCCGAGCGTGCATCGCTCACCTATGTCAGCGATGCCGATCCCGGCATTCGTCGGCTGCGAAAGGGCAAGGGCTTCGTCTATCTCGGGCGCCATGGCCGCCCGGTCTCCACGGCGACGCTTGCGCGCATCCGGGCGCTCGCAATTCCACCGGCGTGGACCGACGTGTGGATTTCGCCCGATGCCTGCGGCCATATCCAGGCGACCGGTCGGGACCAGCGCGGACGCAAGCAATACCGCTACCATCCGCTGTGGGCGGCCGAGCGCGACGGCGCCAAATATTCGAGCCTGATCGCCTTTGCCAGAAGCCTGCCCGAACTGCGCCGCCGCATCGATGCCGATCTGCGCCGCCACGGCCTGCCGGCGGAGCGTGTCGTGGCGGCCACCGTCTGGCTGCTCGACAACACGATGATCCGCGTCGGCAATGCCGCCTACGCCCGCGACAACAAGAGTTTCGGGCTGACGACGTTGCGCGACCGCCATGTCGACATCGAGGGATCGAGCCTGCGGTTTGCCTTCAAGGGCAAGTCAGGCAAGGAATGGAAGCTGAAACTGGTCGACCGCCGGATCGCCAGGATCGTGCGCGGCGCGCAGGAGCTTCCGGGCCAGAAGCTGCTTCAGTATCTTGGCGAGGACGGCAACCGGCATCCTGTCGGCTCCGGCGACGTCAACGGCTACATCCGCGACGCGGCCGGCGCGGATTTCAGCTCGAAGCATTTCCGCACCTGGGGCGGCACCATCCACGCCGCATCGCTGTTTGCGCAAACCGGGCGTCCGGAAAGCCAGGCGCAGATGAAGCGGGTCATGAACGGCATCATCGACAGGGTCGCCGAGCGCCTCGGCAACACGCGCGCGGTCTGCCGCAAATGCTATATCCACCCGCTGGTCTTCGAAGCCTGGTCGGAGGGGCGGCTGCTTAGCGAGATGGCTGAGGCCAGCAAGCGAAAACGCCGGATACCCGGCCTCGACGAAGAGGAGACGCTTGTGCTGAGATGGCTTGAGGCGCGCTGCGCCTGACCGATGGCGCGGGGAGGGCAGCCAAGCCCGTGTGATCGCTCGGCAATTTTTTTATCGACGTTGTGTCGGGAAGGGCCCTACTGTCGCGTCCTTTGATACGGAAAGGACTTGCCATGCTCTATGCCATCCTCTGCTATGCCTCCGAAGACGTCGTCTGCTCTTGGAGCAAGGAACAGGACGACGAGGTGATGGCCAAGCTCCTCAACGTGCAGGAAAAATACGCCCAGGCCGGGCGGCTTGGGCCGGTCGCGCGCCTGCTGCCGACAACCGCGGCGACGACGCTGCGCAGGGTCAAGGGCGAGCCGGTCGTCATCGACGGCCCGTTCGCCGAGACCAAGGAACAGTTCCTCGGCTTCTACACGCTCGAATGCGCCGATCTCGACGAGGCCGTCGACTTCGCGCGCGAGCTTTCCGAGGTCAATCCGAGCGGCGGCTCCTACGAGATACGCCCGGTTTCCATCTTCAATCCCGCCAGAGTGCCCGCATGACCGAGCTTGCCTGGATAAGCACCGCGATCAGCACCGCCCGTCCGCAGGCGATGGGCGCGCTGCTGCGCTACTTCCGCGACCTCGACGCCGCGGAGGAGGCTTTCCAGGACGCATGCCTCAGGGCGCTGAAGAACTGGCCGAAAAACGGCCCGCCGCGCGATCCCGCCGCCTGGCTGATCTTCGTCGGCCGCAACAGCGGCATCGATGCAGTGCGCAAGCGGTCCAAGCAGGCGCCGCTGCCGGAAGAGGACCAGATCTCCGACCTGGAGGATGCCGAGAGCGATATCGCCGAGCGTCTCGACGGCGCCCACTACCGCGACGATATCCTGCGGCTCCTGTTCATCTGCTGCCACCCGGACCTGCCGGCGACGCAGCAGATCGCGGTGGCCTTGCGCATCGTATCCGGCCTTACCGTCAAACAGATCGCGCGCGCCTTCCTGGTCGGCGAAAGCGCCATGGAGCAGCGCATCACCCGCGCCAAGGCGCGCATCGCGGATGCCGGCGTGCCGTTCGAGACGCCGGGCGCCGTCGAGCGCTCGGAGCGGCTCGCAGCGGTGGCCGCGATGGTCTACCTGATCTTCAACGAGGGCTATTCGACCAACAGCGGCGAGGCGCCGGCGCGCGCGCCGCTCTGCGAGGAGGCGATCCGGCTGGCGCGGCTCCTGCTCAGGCTGTTCCAGACCGAGCCGGAGATCATGGGGCTGACGGCGCTGCTGCTGCTGCAGCATGCGCGAGCGCCGGCACGCTTCGACGCCAGTGGCGAGATCGTGCTGCTCGAGGACCAGGATCGGTCGCTCTGGAGCCGCAAGATGATCGACGAGGGCCTGGCGCTTGTCGACAAGGCGCTGCGCCACCAGCAGCCCGGCCCCTACCAGGTGCAAGCGGCGATCGCCGCGCTGCATGCACGGGCGGTGAAGCCCGAGGATACCGACTGGACCGAGATCGACCTGCTCTACAGCCTGCTCGAGCGCATGCAGCCGTCGCCGGTGGTGACGCTCAATCGCGCCGTCGCGGTGGCCAAGGTGCGCGGGCCCGAGGCGGCGCTCGCCATGATCGAGCCGCTTGCTGACAGGCTGTCCGGCTATTTCCACTTCTTTGGCCTCAAGGGCGGGCTGCTGATGCAGCTCGACCGCGGCGATGAGGCGCGCGTTGCCTTCGACCGGGCGATCGCGCTTGCCAACACCGCCGCCGAGGCGGCCCATATCCGCATGCATATCGACCGGCTGATGAAGGAAGGCGCCGAGCGGGCCGCGCAAAAGGCGCGCTGAGCTCTCGTCTCGAAAGTCTGGCCCAACCTTGGGCGCCGGGCTTAGACCATGCCGGGGTGGCGGTTTTTCCCCGAAACGAGTAATGCCACGCCATGAACGCGCTCCGACGTGCCCGACGGCACGGATAGGGTGGCGTATGGCTTTGTCCTGTTGCCTTGCGACGGGATCTGAAAGGGACAAAAATGACGATAGCGAAGGAAACGGCCGCACTTCTGGAGAAACTCGGCGTCGCCAAGGACGCACTCTCCGGCGGCGACCTGATCGTGCGCAGCCCGGTGACGGGAGAGCAGATCGCGGCGCTGACGACGATCTCGCCGGCGGATGCGGCCAGGACCATCGACGCCGCCCACAAGGCGTTCCAGGCCTGGCGGCTGGTGCCGGGACCGAAGCGCGGCGAGCTGGTGCGCCTGCTTGGCGAGGAACTGCGCGCACACAAGGCCGAGCTCGGCCGGCTGGTGTCGATCGAGGTCGGCAAGATCCCGTCCGAAGGCCTTGGTGAGGTGCAGGAGATGATCGACATCTGCGATTTCGCCGTCGGCCTCTCCAGGCAGTTGTACGGCCTGACCATCGCCACCGAACGCCCCGGCCACCGCATGATGGAGACCTGGCATCCGCTGGGCGTCGTCGGCGTCATCTCGGCGTTCAATTTTCCGGTCGCGGTATGGTCGTGGAATGCTGCCCTTGCGCTGGTGTGCGGCGACGCCGTGGTGTGGAAGCCGTCGGAAAAGACGCCGCTGACAGCGCTTGCCTGCGAGGCGATCTTCAAGCGCGCGGTCAAGCGCTTCGGCAGTGACGCGCCGGCAGGACTGGCGCCGGTGCTGATCGGCGACCGCGCCGTCGGCGAGATCCTGGTCGACCATCCGAAGGTGCCGCTGGTCTCGGCTACCGGCTCGACCCGCATGGGCAGGGATGTCGGTCCGCGGCTGGCCAAGCGCTTCGCGCGCGCGGTGCTGGAGCTCGGCGGCAACAATGCCGGCATCGTCTGCCCGACCGCCGATCTCGACATGGCGCTGCGCGCCATCGCCTTTGGCGCCATGGGCACGGCCGGCCAGCGCTGCACGACGCTGCGGCGCCTGTTCGTGCACGAAAGCGTCTACGACGCGCTGCTGCCGCGCCTCAAGAAGGCCTACCAGAGCGTCTCGGTCGGCAATCCGCTGGAGACGTCTTCGCTGGTCGGTCCGCTGATCGACAAGGCCGCCTTCGACAACATGCAGAAGGCGCTGCAGGAAGCCACCGCCCATGGCGGCAAGGTGACCGGCGGTTCGCGGGTCGAGAACGGCCATCCGGACGCCTACTACGTGCACCCTGCGCTGGTCGAAATGCCGAAGCAGGTCGCGCCGGTTACGGAGGAGACTTTCGCGCCGATCCTCTATGTAATGAAATACACCGATTTCGACGCCGTGCTCGACGAGCACAATGCGGTCGGCGCCGGCCTGTCGTCGTCGATCTTCACCCGCGACTTGCAGGAATCCGAGCGCTTCCTCGGCGTCGACGGCTCGGACTGCGGCATCGCCAATGTCAACATCGGCACCTCGGGCGCCGAGATCGGTGGCGCGTTCGGCGGCGAGAAGGAAACCGGCGGCGGCCGCGAGAGCGGCTCGGATGCCTGGAAGGCCTATATGCGGCGCGCCACCAACACGGTGAACTATTCCAAGGCGCTGCCGTTGGCCCAGGGCGTGTCCTTCGACATCGACTGAGGCCATCGCAACTCGATGGGTTGATGACCATGATTTGCGGCATCTCCCGTACGGGGATGCCGCAGCGATCAGCTGTCGGCTGCGTGCCGAAGGCCTCAGCGAATGCGGCGTCGATGATGGCCAGCTTCACGGCCTGGGCGGTCATGTACTCGTTGTAGAAATCGCGCGACACCCACATCACCGATTGGCCGCGTTGGCCAAGCCAGCCGATGCTGCCCATCTCCTCGGCGTCGCGCAGCTTGCGCGCAAGGTGGGTGCGCGAGAGCTTCAGCCATCCGACGAAGTCGCCGATCGAGACCACGACGGTCGGGATGCGGTCCTGGCCGGCATGATCGGGATCGATGCCCGAAATCAGCCAGTCCATGACGGCGCCGCCGTTGTTCAGCCAGGTGAACAGCGAAAAGGTCTGTTTGGGCTCGCGCACCGGGTGGGACGAAAGCAAGCCGTCGGCCACCAGCGGCTGCAGCCTGGCCAGCGCGTCGGATCGCGCAAGAAAGAGGGACAGCCGGTTCGCGCCGTCGAGACCGTCCAGCGTCTGCAAATGGGCAAGCATCCAGCCCAGCACCTCCTCCAGGCTCGACCGCGTCGGCTGCACGGGGCGAATGCGCGCGTCCTCGTCGGCCGGCACGACCTCGATGAAGTTGTAGTGAAGCATCTCCTTGATGAAGGCGTCGGCGGTGTTGCGGCTGGCCACCTGATGCTGACGGATGGCGTCGATGATACGGGCCGCCGTCGCTTCCTTCCGGTAGTCGCCGGGGTCGCGCCTGAAATGCAGGGCCAGGCCGATATGGGCCATCAGCCAGCGCTGCTGCGTGGCAAAGACGGACGAAAGGCGCGGGTTTGCCTGGTAGGCCTGGTTCATCGCAAGCGCCTGCATCCGCACGCAGCGGTGCAGCGCCGGATGGTCGGCAATCTCTTCGGCGTTCAGCGTCATCCCCCCAGACCCGCTTACGTCTCGACGACTATAGCCGATAGCAGTTTCAACCAGCCGCCGCCAGACGGTCGGCAGGGCATCACGCAGGTTGTGAAGAAGGCGGTTGCTCAGCCGCTATCCGGCGCTGGAAAACAGGCCTCGAAGGCCGCGTCGACAACGGCGAGCTTGGCCGCCTGGACGGCCATGTATTCGTGGTAGAATTCTTTCGAAACCCACATCAGGGAATGGCCGCGCTGGCCGGTCCAGCCGATGCTGCCGAGTTCCTCGGCGTCGTGCAGCTTGCGCGCGAGATGGGTGCGCGACAGCTTAAGCCATTTGGCAAACTCCGCGATTGAAACGATGCTGGTCGGGATGCGGTCCAACCCGGCATTCTGCGGATCGATGCCGGACATCAGCCAGTCCATGACGATGCCGCCATTGTTGAGCCAGATGAACAGGGAGAAGGTCTGCTCGGGCTCGCGTACCGGCGTCGAGGACAGCAGGCCGTCGGCGATCAGCGGCTGCAATCTGGCCAGCATTTCGGGCCGCTCCAGGAAGGTCGCCAGCCGGTTGCCGCCGTCAAGGCTGTCCAGCGTCCTCAGATGAGCGAGGACCCAGCCGGTGAATGTCTTGATGGTGGCCGCTGTCGGCTGCATAGGGTGAGCGCGCGCATCTCCGCTGGTCGGCAGATATTCTGCGATGTTGTAATGCAGCATCTCCTTGATGAAGGCTTCCGCCGTGTTGCGGCTGGCCACCGAATTCTGGCGTATGACCTTGAGGAAGCGCGCCAGGGTCAGCGCCGTGTGGTGGTCGTTCGGGTCGCGCCTGAAATGCAGCGCGAGGCCGACATGGCCCATCAGCCAGCGCTGCTGCGTGGCGAAGATCGCAGCCAGCCGCGGGCTCGTCTCAAAGATCTGGATAAGTGCCCGCGACTGTTCCTGGACACCGCGGTGTACAGCCGGATGGCCGGCAATATCTTCGGCTTTAAGCGCCATCCTGCTCCTGCTCCGATTCAGCCCTCCGAACCGTGAAAACAGGGCGCACATTTCCAGCCTTCATCGTTGGTGTCCAGTGGCGCGATCACCGTACCAAAGTAGGTCAGGTTGCATTCGGGCCAAGGCCGTTTTCCCCCGTTAACTCTTTGCAACCGTTCGCAAAAACCACTCCCAACAATAGTCAGGCCGACAGCCCCGGTTGCATTGATGCACGCAAAGGGCGGGCATAGGTTTCGCGCCATCCGGCCGGCGATGATTGTCAGGACTCGAGCGCCTGCCGCAGTGCCGGACCGCTCCTGACGCGCAGGTCGAGATCGGCCTCGATATGGTCGATGTGGTGCAGCATCAGCGCGCTGGCGCGTTCGGCGTTGCCGTTCTCCAGCGCCTGCAGGATCTGCAGATGCTCGTTGTGGCCGCAGCTCGAAATGCCGGAGCGGCCATAGAGCGCGATCACCAGAGAGGAGCGCGCGACCAGTTCTTCCATGAATCGCTGCAGGATGACGTTGCCGGCCACCGATGCCAGCAGCAGATGGAAATCGCCGGAAGCCTTGATCTCGGAGCGCCTCGCGCTCGGCCCGCGCTCGGCGATGAAGCGGCCCTCTTCTTCGAGCTGTGCCTTGAAGGCGGCAACGTCAGCCGGTGTGATGCGCCCGGCAGCGGCAATCGCGATGCCGGGCTCGATCAGCCGGCGCGAGGCAAAGACCTGGCGCGCCTCTTCCGGCGAGGGATTGGCGACGAAGGCGCCACGATTGCGCTCGGTGCGCACCAGGCCTTCGAAGGAAAGCATCTGCAGCGCCGCGCGCGCGACGGTACGGCTGACATCGAAAAGGGTGCCGACCTCGCCTTCCGACAGCTTTGTTCCGGGCGCCAGCCGGCGGTCGACGATGGCGTCGCGCAGCTGGTCGCGGATCGCCTGGGCGCGATCCTCGTTGGCATTGTCGACGGCAGGAAAGGTCTGGTCGGCGATGTTCATGGCGGTAAGGTCCCTCAGCACTTCTAGCCTGAATCGGGCCGCCTGCACGAGAGCCAAAGTGAACGCAATCGCAGAAAAGATTGCATACGATTTCTGCTTACATCGCCAACAATCGCCCATAATTTGTGCATCGCACAAGAATGCCGCTTTGTCAGGCGGTGAGCGCGGTCGCCGATTTTCTCGAGGATTCAACCGCTTGAGGGCAGCGGCGGGCAACTGGCACGCATGATGCTTTGGTTAATCCGAGCAAAGAGGAGCCCGGATGTCCAAAGCCGCCGAGATCGACATCGTGTCCGTTTCGAAAGTCTACGGCGCAACCACCGCTGTCGAGGACATCAGCCTCAAGATCCCGGCCGGCACCTATTGCTGCCTGCTCGGTCCGTCCGGCTGCGGCAAGACCTCGACGCTGCGCATGATCGCCGGGCACGAAAGCATCTCCAGCGGCGACGTCCGTCTCGGCAACGTTGTCGTTACCGACCTGCCGCCGGCCAGGCGCGGCACCGCCATGATGTTCCAGTCCTACGCGCTGTTTCCGCATCTCGACCTTGTCGACAACGTCGCCTTCAGCCTGAAGATGAAGGGCGTCGGCAAGGCGGAGCGCCACGCCAAGGCGCTCGACATGCTGAAGCTGATGCAGATGGACGGCTATGCCAGCCGCCGTCCGGCGCAGCTTTCGGGCGGGCAGCAGCAGCGTGTGGCGCTGGCGCGCGCGCTGATCACCGACCCCGAAGCGCTGCTGCTCGACGAGCCGCTTTCGGCGCTCGATCCATTCCTGAAGATCCGTATGCGGGCGGAGCTGAAGAAACTGCAGGCCTCGCTCGGCATCACCTTCGTCCACGTCACCCACAGCCAGGAGGAGGCGATGGCGCTGGCCGACCTGATCGTGGTGATGAACGATGGCCGCATCGAGCAGGCGGCGCCGCCGCGCACGGTGTTCGAACGGCCGGCGACCGCGTTCGTCGCCCGCTTCATGGGCGACCACAATGTCGTCTCCGGGCGTGTCAGCGGCGAGCGCGACGGCTTGGCGTTCTTCGATGTGCCGGGTGGCGCCTCACTGGCCGCGAGCGGGCAGGCCCGCGAACCCGGCGCGCCGATCGACATCGCCATCCGCACCGATCGTGTGCGCGTCGGCGAAGCGCCGGCGGCGGGGCTCGGCTTCAGCGGCATCGTTTCCAACATCGAATATCGCGGCGCGACCGTGAAGCTCTCGGTCAATGGCGCCGGCATCGAGGATTTCACCGTCATCCTCGATGACGAGAGCTTCTTCGCCAGGCCGGTCGCCGTCGGCGACGCGGTGCCGATCGCCTGGGATGTCGAGGACACGATAATCCTCGGCCGCCTCAATTCCTGAACCATCACAACCAAAAAGGGGAACTGACAATGACCAACACCACCGACAAGAAGACAGGCATTTCCCGCCGCTCGCTGCTCAAGACGGGTGCCGCGGCGGTCGGCCTTGCCGCCGGCTCAGGCATCATCACCGGCTTCCCGACGATCTGGGCGAAATCGAACATCACGCTGCGCCAGTTCGGCACCGGCGTGTCGAACCTCAATGCCATCGCCGAGAAGTGCAAGGCGGACCTCGGCATCACGCTGGAGATGACGGCGACCGATTCCGACGCCGCCGCGCAGCGCGCGGTGACGCAACCTGACAGCTACGACATCGCCGACATCGAATACTGGATCTGCAAGAAGGTGTTTCCCACCGGCGTGCTGCAGCCGATGGATGTCAGCAAGCTGAAATATTACGACGAACTGGTGCCGCTGTTCAAAACCGGCAAGCTGACGCCGGACAGCGTCATCGCCCAGGGTACCGCGCCGCACACGGTCGGCTATGTCGAGGCGCAGGACAGCAAGGTCTTCGCCAAGGCGCCGACCGACTGGTTCACCATGGTGCCGACGATCTACAATGCCGACACGCTGGGCATCCGTCCCGACCTCGTCGGCCGCGACATCACCACCTGGGCCGACATCATGGACCCGGCCTTTAAGGGCAAGACCGCGATCCTCAACATTCCGTCGATCGGCATCATGGACGCGGCGATGATCATGGAGGCCACCGGCAACATCAAATACGCCGACAAGGGCAACATGACCAAGGAGGAGATCGACAAGACGATCGACTTCCTGATCAAGGCCAAGCAGGCCGGGCAGTTCCGCGCCTTCTGGAAGTCTTTCGACGAGAGCGTCAATCTGATGGCGTCGGGCGAAGTGGTGATCCAGTCGATGTGGTCGCCGGCCGTGGCCGCGGTCCGCTCGAAGGGCATCGCCTGCCGGTTCCAGCCGCTCAAGGAAGGCTATCGCTCCTGGGGCGGCGGCCTCGGCCTTGCCGCGCATCTCAAGGGCGCCGAGCTCGACGCCGCCTACGAATACATCAACTGGTACACGTCCGGCTGGGTCGGCGGCTATCTCAACCGCCAGGGCTACTACTCGGCCAACATGGTGTCGGCCAAGAAGTTCATGTCCGAGGACGAGTGGGGCTACTGGATCGAAGGCAAGGCGGCCAAGGGCGATATCCTGTCGCCGGACGGCAAGGTCATGGAGAAGGCGGGCGCGGTGCGCGACGGCGGCTCGTTCGAACAGCGCATGGGCAAGGTCGCCTGCTGGAACTCGGTCATGGACGAGGACCGCTACATGGTGAAGCGCTGGAACGAGTTCATCGCGGCGTGATGCACTGATGGCGGATGACGGCGGCGACGCCGTCGTCATCCGCAAACACAACCACTCGTCGGATATCCAGCATGACAGTCGCGCTCGAACGCCCTGCAATGGCCGCGGCCAGGCCCGTAAGGCGCCGTCGTTTCTCGATTGGCGCCATCGCCCCCTATCTGCAGGCGACGCCGCTTGCCCTGATCCTCGGCGCGTTCCTGCTGCTGCCGATCCTGATGATCGTTGTCGTCAGCTTCTGGGACTACGATTTCGCGGCGATGTATCCGGATTTTCTGACCACCAATTATGCGGATGTGCTCGGTTCCTGGGTCACCTGGAAGACCTATCTCAACACGCTGAAATACGCGGCCATCGTCTGGGCGCTGACGCTCTTCATCGGCTTCTGGGTCGCCTATTTCCTAGCCTTCCACATCCGCACCACGGCCATGCAGATGGTGCTGTTCCTGGTCTGCACCGTGCCGTTCCTGACCTCCAACATCATCCGCATGATCTCGTGGATCCCGGTACTTGGCCGCAACGGGCTGGTCAACTCGACGCTGGTGCAGCTGGGGCTGGTGCCGAAGCCGGTCGAATGGCTGCTCTATTCCGAATTCGCCGTGGTGCTCGCCATGGTGCATCTCTACACGCTGTTCATGGTGACGCCGATCTTCAACACGCTGATGCGCATCGACCGCTCGCTGTTCGAGGCCGCGCGCGACGCCGGCGCCTCCGGCTGGCAAATTTTGTGGAACGTCGTCATCCCGCTGGCCAAGCCAGGCATGGCGATCGGCACCATCTTCGTCGTCACGCTGGTGATGGCCGACTTCTCCACCGTCCAGGTGATGTCGGGCGGGCAGAGCGCCTCGGTCGCGCTGATGATGAAGAACCAGATGTCGCTGCTGCAGTATCCGGCCGCCGCCGCCAACGCGGTGGTGCTTCTGGTGCTGGTGCTTTTGATGGTCGCCGGCATCCTGCGCATCGTCGACATCCGCAAGGAGCTCTGAGGCGATGCACCGCGAGAAGCGAACTCTCCAATTCTACCTGCTGGCGGCGTTCTTCGCCCTGTTCGTGCTGTTTCTCTACGGGCCGCTGTCGGCGATCCTGATCCTGTCCTTCCAGGGCGAGAATGGCGGGCTGACCTTCCCGCTCAACGGAGTCTCGCTGCACTGGTTCGCCAATCTGTTCGAGAAGCAGGCGGTAGGCGATTTCGGCGGCAGCTTCAGGCGCTCGCTGGCGCTCGGCCTGATGGTGATGGCGGTAACGGTCACGGTGTCGCTGCTCGCCGGGCTCGCCTTCCGTCGCAAGTTTCGCGGCGCCGCGGCCTTGTTCTATCTCGCCGTCGCCAGCTTGGTCGTGCCGTCGATCGTCATCAGCCTCGGCATCGGCGTCGTCTTCCAGCAGATCGGCTTTCGTCCCGCCTGGTACACGTCGGCTTTCGGCGCGCATCTGACCTGGACCTTGCCGTTCGGCGTGCTGATCATGTTCGCCGTCTTCAACCGCTTCTCGCCGGCCTATGAGGAAGCCGCGCGCGATCTCGGGGCGTCGTCCTGGCAGACCTTCGCGCATGTGGTGCTGCCGATGATCGCGCCCAGCCTGATCGGCGTCGGCCTGTTCGGCTTTACGCTTTCCTATGACGAGTTCGCCCGCACGCTGATGACGTCGGGCAGTTTCAACACGCTGCCGCTCGAGATCTACGGCATGACGACGAATGTAACGACGCCGGTGCTCTATGCGCTTGGCACGGTGACCACCGTGTTCTCTTCCCTGGTGATCCTGCTGACGCTCGGCGCGATCGTCTATGTCGGCCGCCGCCGGGCGCGAGCCTGAACGGAGCCAACGTGCAGATTCTTGTGGTGAACCCGAACACGACCGCCAGCATGACCGAAACCGTCGCGGCGGCCGCCCGCTCGGTTGCCAGCGTCTCGACGGAGATCTTCGCAGTCACCTCGTCGATGGGGCCGGTGTCGATCGAGGGCTACTACGACGAGGCACTTGCCGTGCCCGGCCTGCTGGTCGAGATCGCCGCCGGCGAGCGTGCCGGCGCGCAGGCGGCGATCATTGCCTGCTTCGACGACACCGGGTTGGACGCGGCGCGCGCCATGGCGGCCATCCCGGTCATCGGCATTTGCGAAGCGGCGCTCAGCGTCGCCTCCTTCATTGCCCAGCGCTTCAGCGTGGTGACCACCACCGAACGTTCGCGCGTGCCGGTCGAAGAGCTGGTGCGGCGCTACGGCATGGCCGCGCGGGCCCGCGTGCGCGCCGCCGACATTCCGGTCCTGGCGCTGGAGGACCCGTCGTCGGGCGCCATCGTCAAGCTGCGCGACGAGATCGCGCGCGCCATCGAGCAGGATCGCGCCGAGGCGATCGTGCTCGGCTGCGCCGGCATGGCCGATCTTGCCGCCGAACTGCAACGGGATTTCCGCCTGCCGGTCATCGACGGCGTCGGCGCTGCGGTGAAGCAGGCCGAGGCGCTGATTGCGCTTGGCCTGTCGACATCCAAACGCGGCGCCTATGCAAACCCGCTGGCAAAGCCCTATCGTGGCGTTCTGAAATCCTTCGCCCCGGGTGCCGTCGCCGCCGAGTGATACGATGCCGAGAACAATCCGCGTGCTCGCCTCGCAGGAGGTGGAAATGCTTGTCGACTGGGCCGCGGGCGAAGGCTGGAATCCGGGCTTTGGCGATGCCGCCGTGTTCCAGGCGGCCGACCCCGAAGGCTTCATCGGCGCCTTCGTCGACGGCCAGATGGTGGCCGGCATCTCGGCCGTCGCCTATGGCGACCGCTTCGGCTTCATCGGCCTCTATATCTGCCGACCCGACCGGCGCGGCGAGGGGCATGGCAAGGCGGTGTGGGACGCCGGCATGGCGCGGCTCGGCAATCGCACGATCGGCCTCGACGGTGTCGTCGAGCAGCAGCCCAATTATCGGCGCATGGGATTTCAGCCCGCCTACGAGACGCTCCGCTACAGCGGCCATGCCGCAGGTCTCGCCGGTAGCGGCGACATCCGGCCGCTGACGCCCGATCGGTTTGCCGACGTCCTCGCCTATGACCGCGGCTGTTTCCCGGCGCCACGGCCGGCTTTCCTCGAAGGATGGCTGCAGCCGCCGCGCGTTGCCTTGCTGGCCATGAAAGCCGGCCGGATTTGCGGCTATGGCGTGGCGCGGCAGTGTCGGGAAGGGTTCAAGGTCGGGCCGCTGTTCGCCGACGATACCGAGACCGCGCTGCGGCTGCTGGCCGCGCTGACCGACATGATGAGGGGCACGCTGCACATCGACGTGCCGGTGGCCAATGCGGATTTCACCGCAGCGCTTGGGGCCGCCGGCCTGTCGCCCGGCTTCAGCACGACCCGGATGTATCGGGGAGGCGTGCCGGCAAACGCGCAAGCCAGGGTGTTCGGCATGACCACGCTCGAGCTGGGCTGACGCGGAGCGGCCGCTATCGCCGCGCCGAGCGCCGCAGCGCCTGGGGCGGCTGGCCGAAGCCGCGCATGAAGGCGCGGCGCATGCGGCCGGGATCGCCGAAACCGGTGGCGGCGGCGATACGATCGAGAGAGGCGGAGCTGGTCTCCACCGCGGTTCGGGCGGTTTCCAGGCGCAGCCGCTCCACGGCCTTGGCAGGCGTGGTTCCCGTTTCTCCAGTGAAGGCACGGGCGAAGTGGCGCGGGCTCATGGCTGCGCGGTCGGCGAGAATCTCGACCGTCAGCGGCTCGGCGAGATGGTCCCGCATCCACTCAATCAAATCGGCGAAGCGGCCGGTGCGGCCGCCGAGCTCCACCAGCGAGGAAAACTGCGACTGGCCGGACCTGCGCTGGTGAACGACAAGCTGCTGCGCCGTGCGGCGCGCGACATCCTGGCCGAGATCGTCCTCGATGAGGGCGAGCGCGAGGTCGATGCCGGCGGAAATACCGGCCGAGGTCCAGACATCGCCATCGTGAACGAAGATGCGGTCCGCATCGACGCTGATCCTCGGATAGCGGCGAGCGAAATCGTCCGTGCTCGCCCAGTGCGTGGTGGCGCGGCGCCCGTCGAGCAGCCCGGCTTCCGCCAGCAGATAAGCGCCCGAGCAGACGCTGGCGATCCGCCGCGCGCGGCCGCGTTTCAGCCAGGCGGCGATCTGTTCGGCCGCCGCCAGCGAGCGCACGATCTCGCCGCCGGAAATGATGACCGTGTCGAAGCGCTCGTCGCGCAGAGGCTCGGTGGCGAGGCTGATGCCCGAGGAGCTTTCGATCGCACCGCCGCCTGGCGCCAGCATCGCCAGCTCATAGCTGCCGGGGCAAAAACGACCGGCGATCTCGAAGGCCGCCGTCGGGCCCGCGGCATCCAGCAGCTGGAAACCCGGATGGATAATGATCGCGACTGTCCGTTTCATGGCAGTTTTTGCACGATTTATGTCATTTCGGACAAAGCCTAGCGTCTTTACACTTCGGGTCAATCCTTCGACCTGATGGGAGTGAACTATGCGCTTGCGGACCATCTTGTGGAGCGGAGTCGCCGCCGTCCTGCTTGTCCTTGTGGCTGGGGCGGGATGGGTGCTGTCGCTGCCGCCGGCATCAGACGCCTTCGCCGCGCCGGCGATCGACAGGCAGGAGGCGGACGCCACGGTAGCGGCGCTGCGGCCGCGAAAGCGGCAGCGGCCGCTGGTCGCCATCATCGGCATCAACGACGCCACCGAAACCACCGACTATCTCATGCCCTACGGCATCCTGAGGCGCGCCGATGTCGCCGATGTGATGATGCTGGCGACACAGCCGGGGCCGGTGACGCTGTTCCCGGTGCTCAAGGTGGAACCGGATGCGACAGTGGCGGAGTTCGATGCGCGGCATCCGCAAGGCGCCGACTACGTCATCGTTCCGGCGATGAGCCGCGACGACGATCCTGCGGTGCTTGAATGGCTAAAGCGCCAGTCGGCCAAGGGCGCCATCGTCATTGGCATCTGCGCCGGCGCCAAGGTGGTCGGCGCCAGCGGGTTGCTCGACGGCAAGCGGGCGACCACGCACTGGTATTCGGTGGGCGAGCTTCGCGACCGGCATCCCTCGATCCACTATGTCGCCGACCGGCGCTTCGTGGTTGACCAGGATGTGGCGACAACGACGGGCATCACGGCGTCGATGCCGATGATGCTGACCCTGATCGAGGCGATAGCCGGCAGGCGGAAGGCCGAAGCCGTCGCGCACGAGCTTGGGCTCACCGGCTGGGATGCGCGCCATGCCAGCGGCGCCTTCAAGTTCACGCGTCCCTTCGCGCTGACGGCGATCAGCAACACGCTCGCATTCTGGGATCGCGAACAGCTAGGGCTGGAACTGACGCTGGGCATGGACGAGGTGTCGCTCGCCCTTGTCGCCGATGCATGGTCGCGCACCTACCGCTCGCGCGCCGTGACGATTTCCGCGACGACTGAAGCCGTCACGAGCCGCAACGGCATGCGCATCCTGCCCGACCAGGTCATCGCCAACTGGCCTTCGGAAGCGCGGATCGCCGGCTTCGAGCATCAGCCGCCGGCCGTGGCGCTGGACCAGGCGCTTCGAAACATCGCCGACCGCTATGGCACGGACACGACCGATTTTGTCGCCATGCAGCTCGAATACCCGAAGCAAAGCGCCGCGCAATAAGGCGCCTGCGCCGCGAGTGGGCCTGACTGCACTTCAGGCTGGCGAGCGGTGACTTCTCCGGCGAACGCACCGCGGCCAAGTGGCGATGGTTGTACAAGGTTGTATTTCAGGAATGACTACAGAAACGCCTGCCACGGCGCAGAGTTTGTTAATTTTTGCGAAGTAGCATAAGTACGAACGTGAAGCTATCCAGTTGGTTTGGTAGTACTCCCGAGTCGACGATGGCCGTTCCTGGCGCTCCTCCCTCCGATCTCAGCTGTCGACCAATTCGCGAAGACGATTGGGAAGGCGTGCTCGATTGCCTGCGCAGAGGCTTTCCGATGCGCCGCCGCAAATACTGGATGCATGCGCTGATCCGTCTGGCGGAGCGGCCCGCGATCGAGGGTTGTCCGCGATATGGCTTTGCGCTGGAAAGTTCCGGCCGGATCGTCGGGGTCGTGCTGACCCTCTATGCCCGTTACCCGGGGCGAGAGGGCGACGAAATCCGTTGCAATATCTCAAGTTGGTCCGTGGACAAGGCATTCCGTCCCTACGCCATGAAATTGATCTGGCCGGTGCTCAGGCGAAGGGATGTGACCTACACCAACATTTCGCCGGCACCCTCGACATTGAACGCCAACAAGGCGCTCGGCTTTCGCCTCTTCGCCAGCGGCCAGTTCGCGTTCCTGCCCGCCTTGAGTTCGGCGCAGCCGTCATGCCGGGTGCTCGAGGTCCGCTCCGATCTCGCCGAGATGGCGATGCTGTCGGACAGCGAGAGATCCATTCTCGAGGACCATGCCGCGCTGGGCTGCCTCTCCTTCATCTGTGTTCGCGACGGGGCGGCGTATCCGCTGGTGCTGATGCCGCGCCGCATCCTGCACGGCCTGATTCCGTGCGCCCAAATCGTCTATTGCCGTTCGCTTGCGGATTTGGGCCGCTGCGCCGGCGCCGTGGGACGCATTCTCCTGCGGCGCGGAATCCTGCTTTGCCTCGTCGATGCGAATGGGCCGATCGCAGGCCTGTTCGGCCGCTACTTCGCGAACAAGGGGCTGAAATATTTCAAAGGGCCGAAACCGCCTTCGCCCGGGGATCTGACATTCACCGAACTGGTGATATTCGGCCCTTAAGATCAGGTTTGCTGACTGGCCCTCGCCGTCGCTACCTCGCGCCAGTGCGTTCCGAGCGAGACACCGACGAGCAGCAGGCAGAAGCTGAGCGCGAGCGGCGAGTAGAACGCCTCTTCCTGCAGCACGGCATTGGCCGAGATGGTGACGATGCCGACAAAGGCAAACAGGAAATCCGGGTCGCCGGTGTCGATCAGCCGCCGCCGTGCCGCCACGGCGAGCGCTGCGAGGAAGCCGAAGAAGACGAAGCTGCCAATCCCCATCTGGTAGAGCATGACGCCGACCGCGCTTTCGACGGGGACGGACGCGACGCCCTCGGCCTGGGCGGTCGCCCAGCTGAGATTGAGGCTGGTGCTCGACAGATTGCCGCCGAATCCCAATCCTTGCCCAAGCGGGTTGGCCATGAAATCGCGCAGGCCGGCCATCAGGCCAAGCACGTGATAGTCGCCATGCGTGGCGCCATAGGCGATGGCGGCGGTCGTCCAGATCGCTGCCAGGGCCAGGACGGCGGCGAGCGTCAGGCGGGCGCGGGAAGGGCGGTAGATGATGCGCATGGCGAGCGCGATGAGCAAAAGGAACGTTGCGCCCTTGGAGCCGATGACCAGAAGCAGCGGCAGGGCGGCGATGGGCAGCAGCCAGCGGCCTCTGAACAGGAGCCAGGCCGAGATGATGCTGAGCGCGTAGGCGTAGCTGATCGAATGGAAATTCGGGCCGCCGATGCGGAAGACGCTTGGCAGGATGTCGTTGAAGAACGGCGTGTTGAAGAAGGTCGTCGTCATCACGTCCTGCAGGCCGCGGAAAACGAAGCCCGTTTCCTTGAGCGACTTCTCCCAGACGCCGGTCTCGATCTGCCGCGCGATGTTGCGCTGGATGTAAAGGTCGCCGTGGAACAGGCTGAGGAAATCCATCGTGAAGGTCAGCTCCACGTAGCCGTAGATGATGGCACCGGCACCGAGCCAGAACATGCTCTTGCGCAGGTCGACCGGATAGAGGCTGGCGGCAAGCACCGCGATGTGGAAGCAGGCGAGCGGCGTGATCGTGTTGCGGAAATAGACGACCGCATCCTTGGGCTGGCCGTGCACGATCCCCAGGGCAAGATAGAAACAGATCGTCCCGCACAGAACGATGCTCAGCAGCAGCCAGAAGCGCAATTCGGTTAGGGCGCGCACGCGCTGCTGGAACGACGCGGCAAGGAAGATGCAGAAGGCGGTCATCAGGATGACGAAGTTGGTGCCGCGCAGCGCGTCGAACGTGTCGTTGTCGGGGATGTAAGGGGTGTACCAGGTCACTATGAGGTTCTGGTAGAGGAAGGCGCAGATGATCAGGACCGGGACGCCCGCTGGGATGGCGTTGGCCACGATCAGCGTCAGCAGGAATGTCGCCGCGATGCCGAACGGTGTCCAGACGGCGAAGGCCGAGACCGTCAAGGCAACGACGGAGAGCGACACGATGACATGCAGCAGCGCGTCATCGCGCGACGCCTCCAGCCTCGACGCGTCCAGGCCGACCGGTGGATATGTCCCGGTGACGCTCATTGCCGGTCAGCCCTGACCGTCGCAGGCATCGGCGCCCGGATGTGCTGAGCCTTGTCCATGTCAGTCCTCGCCGTCGCCGCCGAGGAGGGCGGCGATCATCGAGCGGTCGAACCCTTCCGCGCTCTGCCTACTGGCGATGAAACCGAACCCCTGGTCGAGCTCCCAATGGGCCCAGCCGATCTGGTTGGCCTCGGCCGCCCTGCGCACGGCGCGAACCCAGCGCGCGCGGCTTTCGGCATCGACGCAGAAATTGAGCACGCCGAACTCGTTCAGCATGACCGGGCAGTGCTGGGCCGCCGACCAGTGCCCGAGCCCAGCGAAATCCGAGGCGATCCGCGCCTCGGTCCAGGGGCTCGACAGTTCCTGCTCCAGAAGGGAAGCAGCTTCTTCGTCGCCCGCCGCCTGGAGTTTGGAGACAAGCGCGCGGACCGGCGGCGAGTCCTTCGTCGCAGGAAAGGGCAGGTTGGCGAGACGGGCGAGCGGCGATCGATCCCAGGTCTCGCATTGATGCGTGAAAGCCATGGGCGCGTAGTAATGGATGGCAGCGATCTGCCTGTTATCGGCGAGCGGCGGGGTGTCGCCGATCTCCCAGATACCCTGGAAGCGCGCCGGTCCCCAGACCAGCGTGTGCAGCGGACATTTGGCGCGCACGGTCCTGGCAAGCTCATCGCGCAGCCCGAGCCAGTCGCTCCGCTCCATCGGCGGTTCGTTCAACAGCTCCGGATAGACCAAATCCTCCGGCAGGTCGGCAATGACGACGCGCAGCGCCGTCCAGGCTTGAACCACCTGCCTGGCGGCGGCTGTCGGATCGCGCTCGAACGCGGCGCGAAGATCACCCGAAGGGTGCATGTCCACCAGCACCGCGAAGCCGAGCCCGACAAGCTCGGCCACGCCACGCTGAATGCCGCGCAATGCCGCCCGGTTGCCGTCCGCGACGAGATCGCCGTTCACCGGCAAGCGGATCGTTTCGAACCCCGTTTGACGAAGCTTCTCCAGAACGGCCGGGGCAGGGGCGCTCCCGCCTTCTCGTTCGAACCATCCCGGAAGGTTGAAGCCATGCGAGGGAACGGCGCGCTTGTTCGCCGGCAGCGTGGCGGAGACGGAAAAAGGCAAGGCTGCAAGCAGGGCGCCGCCGGTCAGGGCAAGCGCTCGCCGCCGCGACAGCGCCGGCAATGCCTGCCCCAGCGCCCGCATGGATCAGGTCCTCGCGATAGCGCCGCGGCGCCAGTCGCCGGCCTTCGACGGGACGTCGTGCAGGGTCTTGCCGGGCTGGGCGCTGTCCTGCGCGATCACCAGCGTGGCGCTGCGTTCGACTTGGCCAGCGCCGAGATGCCGCTCGATCAGATCGGCGGCGTCGGATGCCCTTTCGGACCGGTTCAACGCGAACAGCGTGAGATCGGCCTTGGCAGAAAGCTCCGGGTCCCAACCTTCTTCGCCAAGCGATGGGGCGACCACGAGCACGAAATCGAAGGCGTTGCCGGCTTCGGCAAGAATGCTGCGCAAGCTGTTGCGATCGCGCGATTGCTGACCCTGCCCGGCCGCAACACCGGCTGCAACCGTGCGCAGGCCGCTGGCGCCGTCGATGAACAGGCCGGAGCCGTATCCTGAGCGATGCGGCAGGTCTCCGACTTCAACCACGAGCACATTCTGTTCGGCTCGCTGCAGGCCGATCCCGACCATCGCGCCGGCGAGCCGTGCCTCGGCGCTGCTTTGCATCGAAGACACCAGCAACACAAAGGGTTTGGGGTGGTCGCTCAGGCGCTCGAGGATCTGCCGCATCAGTCTCAGCACGGCCAGCGAAAGCGTTTCGTTGCCGGTCTCGAACAGCGACTTCCTCATCGCCTTGATGTTTGCAAGCGCCGCGCCCCCGGCGACCCCGGGCAAGCGGTATGCGCCGAAATCGGCCGGCACGGGCAGCGATCGGGGCTTGGCCCGCGGGCCATCCTTGGCTGGATCGACCGCCTGCGGAGCGTCCCGCCGTTGGCTCGACGGATCATCCTGCGGCCGGCCGACCGGGCCTAGCGTCAAAGCGAGGCCGCATCCGGCCATGAGGCCGAGAAAGACGCTCACCGGCAGCAGCAGGGCCGGCTTTGGCCAGGTCGGCTGCAGCGGCGGCGCGGCGGCGCTTATGGTGCGCGCCTCGGATGTCTGGACACCCTGCAGCTGTGATGTTTCCTGGGCGCGCTTGAGGAAGTCGTCGAGCACGGTGCGGGCGGCCTGGGCCCTGGAGTCCAGTTGCCGCAACTGCACCTGCGCCAGGCTGGAGTCCTGCGACTGCTGGCGCAGGGCTTCGAGCTTGTCCTGCAGCTTTGCGGCATTCTGGACGGCGAGATCGTAGTTGGCCTTCAGCTGCTGCCTGATGCGCATCGCCTCTCCGGCCATGAGCCGGTTGATGCGATCGAGTTCGGACCTCAGGCGTCCGATCGCCGGATGGCGCGGCCCGTACATGGTTTCGAGGTTGGCGAGCTCGGTGGCGCGCTGATTGTAATCGTCGCGCAGATTGGCGGCCGCGTTGGAGGAGAGTATCTCCGAGAGCTTGGCGAGGCCTGCCGCGGAAGTGCCCGCCGCCAGCGCCTGATTGTACCTGTCCTTCGCCTTGTCGGCGTCACCTTGCGCGGCGATCAGCTGCGTCGTCAGCTGGTCGAGCTGCGATTGCAGCGTGCCGCCGTCGGTCGGATCAACGATCCTGTGCTGCGATTTGAAGTCCTCGACGGCGCGCTCGGCGTCGCTGACGTCCTTCTGCAGGCCCTTGATCCTGTCGTTGAGAAGGGAGTTCACATCGTCATTGGCGGTTTCGCGCTCGCCGGCGAGGCTCGCCTTGTAGCGGTCGACGATGGCGTTGGCGAGGCGGGCCGCCTTCTCCGGCGACGGCGAGGTGAAGGAGACATTGATGACATAGGTCAGCCCCTCGCGCTCGACCGATACCGCCTTCTGGAAACGCTTGAATGCCGCATCCTGCGAGGAGGTCCCTCCGAACAGGGACATGAGGCGCGATATCGGCCCGCGGGACGAAAATTCGGGATCATTCTGGAGCTTCTGGCTGTCGAAGACGGTGCCCAGCAGGTCCTGCGATTCGATGACGAAGACCTGGCTCGCGATGGCGGCGCTGTCGGCCCCGATGCCCGGTAGGACGTTGTTGAAATTGGTCGCGCGCGCGTCGCGCGGATCGATCAGGATCGAGGCGGTCGCGGTGTAGCTGGGGCTCGTCACGGCAAGGTAGAGCAGCGCCAAAAGCAGAGCCGCGCCGGTGATGGCAAAGACCAGCAGGCGGCGCCCCCAAAGGATGGCCCACAACGGTCCGATATCGAACAATGGCGGAAGAGCGCGATCGTCGATCCTGGCTGGCTTCATTACCTTTCCCCTGCAGAGGCGCGGCGTCCCGACACCACTCTACACGGTCCAGTATTCAGGATTAACGTTAGCCTTTCGTTAAGGTTACCGAGGTGCTTACGCGATTCATTTCGCGCTAACGGTAACCATGAGCAGCGTTCGCGCTGGCGCGATTGCGGGCTTTTGCTCTATTCAGGGGGCAGGTTTCAGCGTCGGCTCGCCTGCCGCGGGGGTTAGGCAAGTTGATTGCTGCAGGGGCCGACGTTGAGTGAGAATCAAGCCGATCGCGACGCCGTGGCCGGGAGCGCCAGCCCCGCGGCCGGCATGCGCATGCCCATCGTGGCGCTCGCCAAGAGCGGCGCGGTGGCCGGCGTCATCAAGCTTGCCAGCGCCGGCCTGTCCTTCCTGATGTTCGTCGCCGTCGCGATGGTGATGGACGGACGGCAGTTCGGCCTCTACAGCGCGACCTATGCCGGCGCCAGCCTGGTGTCTTTCTTTGCCTCGGTCGGCCAGCAGAGCACCGTGCTCAGGTTCTGGCCGCAATATGCCGGGCTTGGCGATCTCAACTCCGCCCATGGCATGATGGCGCGCGCCATTCTGGTGGCGCTGGCGGGGCTCATAGGCTCCAGCCTGTTGATCCTGCTGGTCGGATTCCTGCCGTTCATCGGCAAGGGCACGCCGGAATGGTTCTCGCTGTGCCTGGCGGCCGCAGTGCTGTCCTTCTCGCTCGGCTGGTCGGAGTTCACGTCCGGCGCCTTCCGGGCCAAGAACGCGCTGATATCCGGCCTTTTGCCGCGCGATATCATCTGGCGCGCGGCGACGATCGGCATCCTTTTCGTCTGCCATTTCATGCGCGTGGAGATGAGCGCGGTCGAGGCGACCTGGCTGACCGCCCTGCTGCTCATCCTGTCGGTCGTTCCGCAGACAGTGCGACTGGTGCGCGACACGGCGCGCGCGGAACGCGGCCCGCTGAGCGAAGGGCAGAAGCAGGAATTCAAGACGGTGACGCTTGGCCTGTGGGGCGTCACCTCGCTGCCGCCGGCGCTCGGGCAGGTGAGCACCCTGCTTGTGGCCATGATCCTCGGACCCGAGGCCGCTGGCGCGATCTTCGTCGCCGACCGAACGACGCGTTTCGTGGCGCTTGCGCTCAACGGTATCAACCAGGCGCTTGCGCCGCAGATTTCCAGCGCCTTCTACAGCGGCGACAGGGCGCATGTTCAGCGCATCACCAGCCTCGCCGCGCTCGGCAGCTTCGCGATCGCGCTGTGCGTGCTCGCGGCATTCTGGATCCTGGGCGGCTTCATCCTGTCGATGTTCAATCCGGCCTACGCCACGCCGACCATGCGGGCGACGCTCGTCATCTTCGGCATCGGCGCGACGTTCGGCACGGCTTGTGGCCCGATCGAGGTGCTGCTGCAACTGACCGGCCTGCAGCATGCGCTGTTCAAGGTACTGGTCGTCGTCAACGCGCTCGGCCTCGGCGCCACCGCCGTGACGACCTACTTCTTCGGCCCCATCGGCGCGGCTGTCAGCATCGCCGGCACGGTCATCGCCTGGACCGCCATTGCCGTGTCGATCGCCAAGCGTAGAATAGGCATCGATCCATCGGTCTTCGGCTTCACTATGGGAAGGCCGGCGCTCGCCGCCCGCGTGGCGCTGAAGGGGCGTATGTGAGGATCATCCAGGTCCAGACCCAGGCCGAAGCGGCCGGCGCGCAACGCATTTCCGACATGGTGGGTGAAGGCTTGCGGGCTCGCGGGCACGATGTGCGCACCGTTTTCATGTACAGGAAGACGGACGCCTTCGATGGCGATCCGCACGCGGATTTCGTCCTTGCCGAACCCCCGAAAGGATTGCCGGGACAGGTCCGCGCGGCCATCGGCCTTGCTGCCTATCTGCGCGCGGCGCGGCCGGATGCGGTCATCTCCTACCAGCACTACGGCAACATCTTCGGCACGATCGGCGCCCGGCTGGCCGGTGTCCGGCACATCGTCGCCAACCAGAGCGGTGCGCCGCAGACCAAAGGGGTGATGGGCCTGCTCTCGCGGATCGACAGACTGATGGGGGTGCTCGGCCTCTACCAGGCGAATGTCGTCAACTCGGCCTGGACGCAAGCGCAGTTCGATCGCTATCCGCAAGCCTATCGGCGGCGGATCCGGCGCATCGATCACGGCGTTCCCGCACCAGCTGATGATTTCGACAAGGCGGCGGCACGCGCCGCCTTCGGCTTGCCCCGCGATGCCTGGCTCGCCGTCTCGTCCGGGCGCCTGACGCAGATGAAGAACCAGATCGCGCTGGTTGGGGTGCTCGAGCGGCTTCCCGATGTCCATGTGGCGCTTGCCGGCGTCGGACCGGAGCGGGACGCGCTCGTCGACTTTGCCGGAAGCAGGGGCCTGGCGGACCGGCTGCATCTGGTCGGCGAGGTTCCTACGGCGCGCATTTTCGAATTCCTCGCTGCGGGCGATGCCTATGCGTTTCCATCGACGACCGAGACCTTTGGCCTTGCCTGCGTCGAAGCGGCGATTTCCGGTCTGCCGGTGGTATCGAACGACCTTGAAGTGATGCGCGAGGTGCTGACGGCCGAGGACGGCGAAGCGGCGGCGATCTTCGTCAACGCCGATGCCGACGGCATGGCCGGGGGGCTTGCGGAGATGCTCGCCAGGCCGGAACTGATGGCCAGGCTCTCCGCGGCGGGACGGCGACTGAGGGACAAGTACTCGCCGGCGAGGATGTGCGCGGGCTACGAGGCGCTACTGCTTCCCTGAACGCTTTCGCGCCGCCGCGATCCCGTCGATCACTTCCAGCCGGCCCGCGCGGTTGAGGGTGTGGATCTTCGGGTATGGCCAATCGCCTTCCGGGTCTATCGGCCGAGGCTGCGAAAGCCGCACCGTCCGCCGGTCGAGGTCCAGCAATTCCGACAGGCCAAGCCCGCCGCCGTAGCCGAGCGTTCCGTCCTGAACCGGAAGCAGGATACGGCCCTCCCGGTTGCGAACGAAAGCTCCGCCTGGGCGTGCCATACGAAGGTCGATCAGGACAGGGTTCATGGGATGCGGGGTCCACGGGCCGGAGAGCGCCGGAGCGCTGAAAACCACCAGCGTGTCGGACGTGCTGCCGTAACCGTCGCGATCGGTCGCGAACAGCCAAAGTTGTCCGCCATGCTCGAGCAGCGTCGCGTCGGAGATCTCGCCTTCGACCAGCACCGTCTCGGCGGTCCAGCGTTCCGGGAAGCCCGTGGCGCGATAAAGGGTGAGCCTGCCGCCGGCGCTGGCCTCGGGAAGCATCCAGACCGCGCCGTCACGCTCGAACACCTGCGGGTAGGAGAGGTGGTGCGGCTCCTCCAGCACGACCCTCGGCGTTTCGGGTGTGCCGCTCGCATCGAACGGCACGACGGAGATGACGGCCTTGCCGGTCGCATGAGGGTAATCCTCGACAAAGAGGAATGACTGCCCTTGCCACTCGAACGGAAAAGGGTCGGCGTAGAAATGGTCGCCCGGATCCGGCAGGACCGACCAGCCGGTTCCGAGCCGGCCTGTGTCCGCCACGCCGGGCGCATCGGTGAAGCGGTAGCCGACGCGCCAATGCGCATGGCGATAACCGACGCGCCTTATGGCCTCCCGGCCGAGCCGCGGCAGCGCGGAGCCCAGATAGGCGGTGGCGAAGCCAAACGCCGTCGCGCCCTTTCGGCCCTGGGCGTCAGGCGTTCCTTCTGCCTGAAAAGGCCGGCCTTCGGCGAAGGCACGGGCGATCGAGACGACCAGCGTGACGGCGCGGACCAGCACATCCTCGGTGCCGAGCGCCGCCGATTCCCGCTTCTCCACCATCGGCCGAGCCCGGCCCACCACCATCTTTCCGTCGAGGACGGCCTCGATGACCGGCAGCCTGCCGGCCGCGACCGCCGTCGCCGCCGAGAGGTCGGAGGCCGACCCGTCAAACAGCAGGCCAATCGTCGGGACATCCGACGGCGCCGCGTTGCCGGCGAGGTCCAGTCTCAACGTTGCGGGCAGGCCGCCGGATCGTGCCTCGATCCTGTCCAGCGGAGCGCCGAGGCCGGGCCCTTTCCGTCGAAACAGGCGCTGCTCGAAGGCAAAGGCGAGCTTTGCCGCAGCCGGCCAGGCGGCCGCTTCGGCCTGATGCAGCACGGCCACGTCATGACCGTCGGCCCGAAGCCGCTCGATGACGAGCTCTTGCCATCGGCGAGGGGCAATTTGCGGAACAATCACGTCGATCGAGACCATGTCATTCCCGTTCGCGGTTGTATTGGTGCTCGGGCCGCAGACACTCGAAAAGAAATCACTTGGCCGAAAAAGCTTACCTTGCGGTTACACTTGAAATCCGAATGCGTGATTTGCGGAAAAATAAATCTCGACTGCCTCGGCCCGATCCTGCCGAGCGCCGAATGCATGACAGATTTGCAACCGGCGTCCCAACTCTTGCATATACCAAGTTTCTAACTTTCCTGCGATTTGCCTTGACGCGGAACGCAAGACGTCGTCGATAGATCGGGCCGCAGTCTGCCGGTTCGGATACATATGTTTGAAGTCACTGCCGAGGATTCCTTCGACTTCCGCTCGACGGAATATGCCGAGCTGTTCGCCAGCTCGGCGGCGACGGCCTTTCAGCACCCGATATGGCTGGCGCAGCTCTATGAGCGGATCGTCCGGCAAAGCTCCGCCACACCGCTGATCATCGTCGTGCGCAGCCGGCAGGGCGGCAAGCTCGCCATGGTCCTGCCGCTGGTCAGGCGCCGGTACACGCTGCTCAAAGTCGTGGAATTCGCCGACATGCGCGTTTCCGACTATGTGTCCCCGGTCACCGACGAGGAGACCTTGTCGCGCATCCTGGCGGACAGCCGCGTCGTCGCCTCGATCCGCAGGCTCCTGCGGCCCTATGATCTGCTGCGCATCGGCAAGCTGGCGGATCGCTCGCTCGCCATCGAGCGCCTGTTCGGCATTGAGAAGCGCGAAAGCATGGGCATGAGCGCCTATTCCAGCAAGCTGGAGCCGACATTTTCCGCCTGGCGCGAGCATCAGCTCGACCAGTCCTACCGCAAGGAACTCGACAAGAAATCCCGGCAGCTCGGCCGGTTGGGGGAGGCGCGCTTCAAGTGCGCCGAGAGCATCGACGCCATCCGTACCACATTCGACGCGCTCAAGGTCTATCGCGGCAAGCGCTTCGACGGCAGCAACGGCCCCGCCGACCTGCTGCAGCAGCCGTCCTATTTCGACTTCTATCTTGCCGTCGCGGCGGAAGGATGTGGCGGTTTCGCGCGCACCTACACGTTCTGGATGAACGACAGGGCGATCGCCGGCGCGCTTGGGCTTGCGCATAATGGCTCGCTTCTCGTCATCCTCGGCGGCTTCGACGAAGCCAGCTACAGGAAGCAGTCGATCGGCAGCCTGCTGTTCGAACAGATCGCGCGCGATTGCATCGAGCGCGGCGACCACTCCCTCGACTTCACCATCGGCGACGAGCCCTACAAGCGCATCTTCGGCGGCCGCCCGTCGCCGATGTGGCAGATCTTCCGGGCGGGAAGCCCGCTCGGCTACGCGGCGCATTTGACGGTGGAGAAACTGCCGGCGGCGAAGGCGCTGGCGCGGCGCGTGCTGCACGGCAAGAAGGCCGCGCCCGATCGCGCGATCGCGGCGCCGGTTCCCGTGGACGAGGAGTTCAGCCCTGAGGTTCGAAAAACCTGAAGCGCGTCGCGCCTGGTCGACCAGCGGTACAAACGAGATGGATGTTGGAGCGGCTTCCGCTGTGGAGATCAGCCGCTCTAGGTCGCCGCTTCGAGCCTCGGCCTCTTGAGGCCGCGCAGCCTTGCGGCGAAACCGGGGCTCAGCCTGTTGATCCCATGCATGATGCGGCGGCGGCTGAAGTGGAGATGCCGGCGCGCGCGCCAGCGCAGATCGTTCTCGATGGTCAGGCGGCGGCGGAAATCCGCCAGCTGCAATCCGTGCGCATCCATCGCCAGCTTGGCGGGATCGCCGTAGAAAGCCGCGATTTTCGCGGCCGCCATGCCGGGGGAGGCCAGCCATTGCGGCACATGCGCCTTGCACAGGCGCTCGACGTCGGTGAGCAGACGGCTGACGCCCGTTCCCGCGGCCGGACAGGATGTCTGATAGGCATCGCCGATCAGGACGACGCCGTCCTTCACGCAATTCTCGGCGACGGTGATGTCGGTCAGCCAACTCTCGACCTTATCCATCACCTCGAAATCGCCGAATGCCTTGACCAGCCCCGGCAGCGTGTCGATCAGCGTTTCCTTCGGCTGTTCGCGCAGCGCCTTCACCCAGGGGTCGCGATGATCCCTGAAGACAAACAGATTGGCGCGCGTGACGTCGGCGGCCGGGAACAGGTTGAGATAGTCGATGCCGTCCGAGGTCCGCTCGCCATAGTAGGTGAGCGCGGAATGCCGGAAGGCGCCCGCTCCCGCCGGGCGAAGGTTGAAGCCGAAGGTCAGCGACTGCCGCTGGTGGACGAACCTGCGTTCGATGCCGAGGTCGCGCTTCAGGATGTCGCCCATACCGGTGGCCAGCACGAGCAGCCTGGCGGTGACGTCGCCCTGGCCCAGGATCGACACGCGCTGGCGCTCGGCGCCTGCCTCCAGAGCGTTGACCCGGCCGGCGATGAAGCGGACGTTTTCGGGCAATGCCGCCCGCATGGCGTTGACAAGATCGTCGTAGAAGATGCCGTAGTGGCGCGCGTGCGTGCGGTCGAGAAGGCGCCCCTTGCGGATGTTGACGATCTCATCGAATGCGACGGCAGCGCCGGCGAGCCTGTCGAGCAAGCCGATCCGGCGCAACTTTTCGATCTGGTCGCCGGCGATCTTCTCGACGCGGAATTCCCGGGGGAAGACGGCATAGCGATCGATCAGCGTGACCTGATAGCCGGCGCGGCCGAGCACGTTGGCCGCAAGCGTGCCGGACAGCCCGCCGCCGACGATGACGATCTCCGTATCGATGCCCGCCGGCAGCGGAGGGCGGGACTGATCGGCGGTCATTTGGAATACCTCAAGATGGCGTAGATGGCCTGGGGGCTGGTTGTGAAATAGCGCCAGAAAAGCCGGCGCGGCTCCATCAGTACGCGCCACAGCCATTCGAAGCCGGCCTTCTGCACCCAGTGCGGCGCCCGCCGCACTTTGCCGGCAAGATGGTCGAAAAGCCCGCCCGACGTCTTGATGACGCCGACATTCGAAAGCCGCGAGGCAAAGTCGCGCACGAAGATCTGCTCGCGCGGAACGCCGAGGCCGAGCCACAATATGTCGGGCGCGAGCGCGTTGATCTCGTCGAGCTTCTTCTCAAGCGCTTCGCCGGCGAGGTAGCCGTGGCAATTGCCGACGATGCGCAGGCCGGGATATCTGGCCCTCATTCCGGCGACGGCGCTGCGGTTCTCGGCCTCCGTCGAGCCGAGCAGGTAGAATGTAGTGCCCTCGCGCTCGGCGAGCCTGGCCACATCGTGAAAAAGGTCGGTCGTGGCGACGCGTTCCGGCAATTGCACCCTGCACAACAGGCGCGAGGCGAAAACAAGCGGCTGACCGTCGGCGAAGATCTGGTCGGCTTCGCGAAAGAGTCCGGCGGTTTCCGCATTGACGCGCGTCTGGGCGATGACGTCCCCATTGGCAGAGGTGAAATAATAGGGGCGGCTGCCGGAAAGGTGTCCCCGCGCCGCCGCGACCATCAGATGGGCCGCGTCCTGCCTGTCGATCACAGTGATCGGCAGCCCGCCGATCAAAACGGTCGGAAAGGTCGAAAGGCCTTCCGGAAGGGATGCTGCTTCCCGCCGCGCGGCGGCCGCGCCACCCGCACCGGACGCAGACCCCTCAAAATCTCCCTGTGACTGTTCCATTGCCCTGCGCATTCGAGAAGTATTCCACCTTCGAATATTCTAGGTAAAACCCGCAGAAAGTTAAGCAATTCGTTAATCGTTAGTTAACTCGTCAATTTTTACTAAAACTATCTGCAACGACCGGATTCTTTGTTTCATCCAAGGCGTGTATCGAGGTGGTATGAAACTCGCCGCCGAGTCGATCTCCGGGAAGAGGTGGCGGTGCCCAAAGTCCTGCCGTTTTTCAGGAGTCCGGGCGGCCGATGGGACCACCCGTCACGGTCAGAAGGTCGGCGGGGTGTTGATCCAGAGCAGGACGGTTTCGCCGTCGTGGCGATTGCGCCAGGAGTGGTAGCGGCGGCTCTCGAAATACAAGGAATCGCCCGGGCCGAGATCGAAGAACTGGTCGGCATCGAGCACCAGTTCCAGGCGTCCGGACAGCACGTGCATGAATTCCTCGCCTTCGTGGCGGTAGGCGCCTTCGCTGGCGGCGCCCGGCGCCAGGACGAAACGGTGGCAGTCCATCATCGTGCGGCCCTCGGCGAGAAGCTGCACCGTCACGCCCGGCGTGGTTTCCGGCCATGTGCGCCAGGCGCCGGCGCGCACGAGCGCCGGCACGTCGTCCCGCTCCTCGCCGGAAAGGCGTGAAACGGTGGTGCCGTAATACTGCGCCAGGTCGTGCAGGGTCTTGAAGCTGACGCCCTGGGATGTCCGCTCCAGCGTGGAGAGCGTGGAGGCGGCAATGCCGATATCGGCGGCAATCTGGTCCAGCGTCTTGCCGGCGCCGTGGCGAAGGCTGCGGAGCCTGCGGCCGAGGTCGGACGCATCCGTGGCGTCGGGACTGTCGGACGGCGCCTCGCTTTCCAGCGCCTCGCGGATGGCCGCCGGGTTGAGGCCGCGCTCGGTCCGATACCAGGCGATCTTCTGCAGCCGCGCCACATCCTCGGCGCTGTATTGCCGGTGGCCGGTCTCCGACCGTCCCGGCACCACGAGCCCCTGGCTTTCCCAGAGGCGCAGCGTCGAGGCAGAGACGCCGGCCGATTTCGCCGCCTCCGCCACCTTGTAGCGTACCGGCGTGGCATTGCTCATGAGCCGAATATTCCCGGTTGGTTGTCTCTCAGCCCTGTTCAGGACCATCGCCGAAAACGGCGGCGGTTTGAAGCCGAAAACACCGCTTGCATTCTTGCAGAAAAAATGTAGGAAGTTTGTACATGCCTTGCAGAAATTATGCAAGATATCAAAATCCCACCCCAGAGCGCAGGAGCGCATGATGGCCGCGACCACCCTCACTGACCGCAAGAATGCAGCGATTTCCCGCGGCGTCGGCATGACCACGCAGATCTATGCCGAGCGTGCCGAGAACGCTGAAATCTGGGACAAGGAGGGCCGCCGCTACATCGATTTCGCCGCGGGCATCGCCGTGCTCAACACCGGCCATCGCCATCCGCGCGTGATCGCGGCGGTGAAGGATCAGCTCGATCATTTCACCCACACCTGCCACCAGGTCGTTCCCTATGAGAGCTATGTGCGCCTGGCCGAGCGGCTCAACGCGCTGACGCCGGGCGATTTCGCCAAGAAGACGATCTTCGTCACGACCGGCGCCGAAGCTGTCGAGAACGCCGTCAAGATCGCCCGCGCCGCGACCGGCCGCTCCGCTGTCATCGCCTTCGGCGGCGGCTTCCATGGCCGCACCTTCATGGGCATGGCGCTGACCGGCAAGGTCGTGCCCTACAAGGTCGGCTTCGGCGCGATGCCGGGCGATGTCTTCCACGTGCCGTTTCCGATCGATCTCCATGGCGTGACCTCCGAACAGTCGCTGGCGGCGCTGAAGAAGCTGTTTGCCGCCGATGTCGATCCGCAGCGCGTCGCCGCGATCATCATCGAGCCGGTGCAGGGCGAGGGTGGCTTCTATCCGGCGCCGGCGTCGCTGATGAAAGCGCTGCGCGAACTGTGCGACCAGCACGGCATCCTGCTGATTGCCGATGAGGTGCAGACTGGCTTTGCCCGCACCGGCAAGATGTTTGCGATGGATCATCATGCCGTGGCGCCCGACCTGGTGACGATGGCCAAGAGCCTCGCCGGCGGTTTCCCACTCGCCGCCGTCACCGGCCGAGCGGAAATCATGGACGCACCGGGACCGGGCGGGCTGGGCGGCACCTATGGCGGCAGCCCGATCGGCGTCGCGGCCGCCCATGCCGTGCTCGACGTCATCGAGGACGAGGATCTCTGCGGCCGCGCCAACCAGCTCGGCAACCGGCTCAAGCAGCGCCTGGAATCGCTGCGCGAGAAGGCGCCGCAGATCGTCGATATCCGCGGTCCGGGCTTCATGAACGCGGTCGAGTTCAACGACAGGACGACGAAGCTGCCGAGCGCCGAGTTCGCCAACAAGGTGCGGCTGATCGCGCTCGATAAGGGCCTGATCCTGCTGACCTGCGGCGTGCATGGCAACGTCATCCGCTTCCTCGCCCCGATCACCATCCAGGACAGCGTCTTCGGCGAGGCGCTCGACATTCTGGAGAGCGCGATCCTCGAAGCAAGCGCCGGCAACTAGCCGGAGCCCCCGTCCATTTTCCGGAGCAGATCACATGGCCTTCACGACCGCGTTGACCAAGCATGTTTCCTTCTCGTCGCGCTTCCTGCGCGACACCGGCTACATCGACGGCGTCTGGACCGCGGGAGACGCGAGCAGGACCTTCGACGTGCTGAACCCGGCAACCGGCGAAGTGCTGGCGTCACTGCCCGACATGGGTGCCGCCGAGACGCGGGATGCGATCACCGCCGCCCATGCCGCGCAGCCGGCCTGGGCGGCGCGGCCGGCCAAGGAGCGCGCCGCGATCCTGCGCAAATGGCACGAGCTGATGGTCGCCAACGCCGATGAGCTAGCGGCCATCCTGACCGCCGAAATGGGCAAGCCCTTCGCCGAGGCGCGCGGCGAGATCCTCTACGCCGCCGCCTATGTCGAGTGGTATGCCGAAGAAGCCAAGCGCATCTATGGCGAGACGATCCCGGCGCCGTCGAATGACAAGCGCATGATGGTCATCAAGCAGCCCGTCGGCGTCGTCGGCACGATCACGCCGTGGAACTTTCCCGCCGCGATGATCGCCCGCAAGGTCGCGCCGGCGCTCGCCGTCGGCTGCACGGTCGTCTCGAAGCCCGCCGAGCAGACGCCGCTTTCGGCGCTGGCGCTGGCCGTCCTTGCCGAGCAGGCCGGCGTGCCGGCGGGCATCTTCAACGTCATCGTCGGCGAAGACGGTCCGGCCATCGGCAAGGAATTGTGCGGTAACGACAAGGTGCGCAAGATCAGCTTCACCGGCTCGACCGAGGTCGGCCGCATCCTGATGCGCCAGTGCGCCGACCAGATCAAGAAGGTCAGCCTCGAGCTCGGCGGCAATGCGCCGTTCATCGTCTTCGACGATGCCGATCTCGACGCCGCGGTCGAAGGCGCGCTCGCCTCCAAGTACCGCAATGCCGGCCAGACCTGCGTCTGCGCCAACCGCCTCTACGTCCAGTCCGGCGTCTATGACGCCTTCGCCGCCAGGCTCGCGGCAAAGGTGGCGGCGATGCCGGTCGGCGACGGCTTCGAGGCAGGCGTGATGGTCGGCCCGCTGATCGACGACAAGGGCTTGGCGAAGGTCGAGAGCCATGTCGAGGACGCGGTATCGAAGGGTGCCAAGGTGCTGACCGGCGGCAAGCGCATCAAAGGCGCCGGCACGTTCTTCTCGCCGACTGTGCTGACGGGCGTCACAAGCGGCATGCAGGTGGCGCGCGAGGAGACCTTCGGTCCGGTCGCGCCGCTCTTCCGTTTCGACACAGTCGAGGACGTGATCGCGCAGGCGAACGACACCGAATTCGGACTTGCGGCGTATTTCTTCGCAGGCGACCTGAAGAAGGTCTGGCGGGTGGCCGAGGCGCTGGAATACGGCATGGTCGGGATCAACACCGGCCTGATATCCAGCGAAGCGGCGCCGTTCGGCGGCATCAAGCAGTCCGGCCTCGGCCGCGAAGGCTCCCGCCACGGCGCGGACGACTATCTGGAAATCAAATATCTCTGCATCGGCAATCTGTAGGCAGCTACTCTCGACTCAAGCGGCAACATCTGGCCCGTTGCCGACATCAGCCCGGACAGGTGCCGGTTGCAGGGTCCGCAGGCAGGAAGAAGCTTCGCCGCTCGCAAGCGGTGAGCTCGCGAGGCACGGTGCGCCGGGCGAAGTCGATGAGGTCCTTGGGCGCCTGGAAGACACGAACGATAGGGACACTTTTTTCGCCGGCAACAATTGCGACGCGGGTGCCGTCGGAACTGAAAGCTGCGCGTGTAAAGCCCAGTAGAACGGTTGCTTCGTCGTGGCTGCCAAGGACGGCAATTTGGCGCCCCGATTGCGTCGCCCATAGCCGCACCGTGCGATCTTTCGAGGACGCGGTCACGACATACAAACCGTTGGGACTGAACTGGGCGCTGTCGACGGCGCCGCTGTGGCCCCTTAGAACGGCCCTTTCCAGTCCGCCAGCGACCCCCCAGATGCGGACGGTTCCATCGCGCGAGCCGGTCAGCAGCGACTGACCGTCGGGGCTGAAGGCGAGGACCGTTAGCGCGCCGGTGTGTCCCACTAGCGTTCCGACGTTTGCTCCGTCCGCGGTCGACCAAATGCGAGCCGTGTGGTCGAGTGAGCCTGTGGCGACGAGTTGACCGTCCGGGCTGAAGGCCGCTGCCGTGATGCGATCCTGATGCCCCACAAGAACCCTGAGCTCGGCTCCGCCCGTCGTCAGCAGGTGGCCCGCATTGTCTTCCCTGGCCGAGAGGATCAGATTTCCGTCGGGACTAAGAATGGCCTGCGGCAGATTGCTGCTTGTATTGATGACGGCCAGCTTAGTGCCGTTCGCCGCGTCCCACAGCTGCGCGGTGCCGTTCATCGATGCGCAGAGAAGCGATTTGCCATCGCGACCAAACTGGATCTGGATCAGGCCGCCATGTGATCGGAACTGGGCGGTCTCCGAACCCGTGGCCACATCCCAAATTCGGACCTGGCCCTCAAGCGATGCCGTCGCGACGCGCCTTCCATCTAGGCTGAACGTCGCGCTTTGAACGATCTCATGTGTATCGAGCCGGATTGTCTCGCGCCCGCTCACGACATCCCACAGGTGCGCCGCGCTGTCGCCGCCGCCGGTCAGCAGGTGGACATTGTCGGGACTGAAGACCGCGAAAGTCGGCCGGTATTCATGCGAGAGCGCGGTCGTGAGGGCGCCGTCGACATCCCACAGCCGAGCGGTGCCATCATGTGAAGCAGTGAGAAGAATGTTGCTGTCAACCGGGCTGAATTCCAGATGCTCGACCAAAGATTCATGGCCGGCGATCGTCGTCACCAACGAGGCGCGTTCAACGTCCCAGATGCGGATCGGCCCATTGACCGAGGCGGTCGCCAGGAAGCGGTCGTCCGGGGTGAAAGCACCGGTCATCTCCACATCACGTTCATCCGTGTCGATGTCTGCCTTCAATCCCGAAACCTCCTGGCCGAGCACATCATCCAGCGTTCCCAACACTCCATCCCAAATCCGGGCAGTGCCATCGAGGGATACAGTGGCGATTCGCTGACCCCCGTGACTGAAAATCACGCCGTTCAATTGCGTGTCGCTCTTGCTGCCGGCCAACTTTGCGATCTCCGTTCCTTTCGACACATCGAAAAGGCTGGAAGTGTCGCGGTGTGAATGCCAACCCCACGGGCCGGCCAGCATCCGGCTTCCGTCCGGGCTGAACGCCAGGCTGTAGGGCCAGGAGGTCACTCGGATTGACCGCGTCAGCGCGCCGTCTGCGCTATTCCAGATCGAAACAAAATGCCTGCCTGCCGTCGCGAAGCTGCGGCCGTCTGAACTGAAAGCAGCACGCGTATATGCGTCGCTCCTTACACCTAGGACTTTCTTTCCGGTCCGAGCATCCCAGAGCGTTGCATCGCTGTTCTCCCCCGCCGTCAGCACCCGGGTGCCATCCGGGCTGAAGATTGCCGTCGGATAGTTGCTTACAGGCCGCAGGATGAAGAGCTGTTCTCCCGATGTGGCCTCCCAAAGGCGTGCAGTGCCATCCCTCGCGGCCGTCAGGATACGGCTCCCATCCGGGCTGAATTCAGCCCTCTCCAGGGCCTCTTCATGTCCTTTTAGAACTGCGGTTTCGGCGCCGCTGGAGATGTCCCAGACGGCTGCAGTCTTGTCGTGGGATGCGGTGACGATGCGATCGCCGGCCGGATTGAATGCCGCATCCGTCACGCCGGCCCCATGCCGGAAGATTTTGATCTGTCGGTGCGCCAGCAGAGCCTTGTAGAGGGCTGTCTCAGCCTCGAAGAGATAGGGCCGCTTGGGCTGGTCTTTCGAGGACAGTGCTTCGAGCGCCAACAGGATCGCAGCCTCGGTGTTGCCTCTCGACGCGGACTGCTCCGAAAGAAACGAGAGCGAAAGAGACTGATTGCGCAGCGCCTGATCGCGTTGGCCCCTTGCCTCTTCCCGCGCTTTGAAGGCGACCAGCGCGCCTGCGCCCGCCATGAGAGCGAGCGCGATCGCCACGATCGCGGCATTGCGCGTCCGTCGGGCGAGCCGGTTTGCTGCGACAGCCGCGAGGCTCCGGCGCTCGGCCTCGCGCTCCAGGCGCTCGCGTTTTGCCTCTTCGGCGGCCTCGATCAGCGCCAGCTCCGCGTGCCGATCCTTCTCCTCTTTCTGCCGATGGGCACGCAAGGACGCCTCGATGTATTCGAGGACGGCATCGTCGACCTCCTCGCGTCTTGACAGCATTAGCTCTTCGCCCTCCGCGAGACGTTTGCCGGACGGAAGGAGAAGCTCTCGATTCCTGTTCTCCAGGTGCCAACGGTGAGCGTCGGCCCTGAGGCGGTCGCGTGTCTCGAGGAAGTTCCGGTTTGCGTTCACAATGTCACCGGCGCGCGGCCAACGGCTCAGCAGTGCTTCATGTGCTACGCGGACGACGACATGGCCTGCGGCGTCCTCATCGCTGACGAGAAGCCGTGCGTCGATCAGGGCCCTGACGAGGGCCGATCGCGCGGGAGTGCCTGCAACTTCGGTGAGCAGGGCAGGACGCGCCGTCACCGTTTCATCGCCCGGATTTGCCGTGGTGAGGGCGCCCAGCACCGCGGGCAAGGCCTCCTGGATCTTGGGCGCCAGCAGGTCTACGACTTCATCGGCGCGGCGCGCGATTGCGCCTTCGAGCCCGCCGAGCGCGCGATAATGCGCAAAGGTGAGGAGCCGGCGCTCGCGACCGGCCTCGTACAACGCGTCGAGCACAAACTCGAGAAGCGGCAATGATCCGGGATCGGCAGCGGCTGCCTCCTGCAGCACATCATCGAGCCGCCCCAACTCGGCATTCTGCTCGAAGCGGAGCCCGGCAACGCCCGCGGGCTCGCGGATGATCTGCGCGATCTCCGGGCCGGTCGGCGGCAGGAGTTCGTAGCTGGCGAGACCGTCCTTGAGCGCCGAGAAGCCCGGCACCTCGCCGCAGCGGTGAAAGAAGTCCGAACGGATCGCCGCGATCACCCAGACCAGTCCGCTCGCGGCCAGCACCGCCATGAACCGCACAAGGGCCTCGCGCGTCGCCGGTTGCTTCTGCGTGGTGAACAGCTCCTCGAGCTGATCGATGGCAACCAGCAATCTGATCTGCGAGCGGGCCGATCCGCCAGCCCTGCCAAGTGCCTGCCGGATCATCGCCAGCGCCCGATCCGGAGCGTTCCTGCAGAGCAGCGCCAGCTCCGCGGCTGTTACTTCGCGGGACAGTTCCGGCACAGCAGCTTCGCCAAGCAGTGCCGCAGCCAGCACAGCGAACGCATCCGGCCCTTCTGAGAGGCGGATCAGGCAGCGGCGCCACAGGGATATGCCCGCCACGGCCCCAGGCCGCGTCAAAGACGGCATCAGGCCGGCGCGCAGCAGGGAAGACTTGCCGCAACCGCTCATCCCGTAAATGAGCAGGAATGCCGTGCCGCTGGCTGCCTGCTGCTCCAATCTTGCGGTGCAGGCAGCAATCGCCCGCGCCCGGCCGAAGAACAGGTCGGCATCTTCGAATTCGAAGGCATCGAGGCCGCGAAATGGCGACTTGACCGGTTCCTCCGAAGCAAGGGGTACGCGGTAGATGCGCAAGGCGCGCGCGACACTCTTCAGCTTGTGCTCGCCGAGATCGACGAATTCCAGCGAGAGCCGGTCTTGCGCCTGGGCGTGGACCGCTTCGGTGACGCAAATCCCACCCGGTCGGGACAGAATTTGCAGATGCGCGGCGACATCGACGGCCTCGCCCGCGAGGTGGTCCCCCTCGGCGACGACATAACCCAGGTGGACGCCGATGCGGAAGCGCAGGCGCTTTGTCTCGGGAACTTCGCAGTCCCGCCTGTCGACCTCATGCTGGATCTCGCTCGCACACCGCATCGCCTCGACAGGGCCGGCAAACTCGGCGACCAGGCTCCCTTCGCCGTTCCAGAACGCGCGACCCGCATGTTGGACCAGCAGCCGATCGATGATCTGCCGGTACTCCCGGAGAGATGCGGCGGAAATCCACTTGACTGTCGGCCGGCTCTCGGAGGCCAATTCGGCTGCCAGGATGGTCGCCATCCTCGGTCCGGCATTTGCGGGAAGGACCAGCCTGTAGCCGCGCCTCGGCACTGTCTGCACGACGGTCTGCCGGCTGTCGTTGAGCGCCGCACGGATCTCGTGAATGCATTGCACCAGGCTGTCGTCGGTGACGGCTATCCCGTTCCAGACCGCCCTCATCAGGTCGTCTTTGGTGACGACGCGATCCGCGTTCGCCAGAAGGTGACGAAGCACCGCAAAGGTCTGCTGGCGAAGTGCGATGGTCCTGTTGGACTTGTCGCGCAAGGTCTCGCTGCTCACGTCGGCGGTAATGCCGTTGAGTACGAACGTCGTGGGCGGCGAGCTATCCAAGCCGGTTTCCTCACGCACGAAGCCGCAGTCCAATGCTTCGATATTAGCACGGACTGCGAAGCGTCATCACCATCCGACGGGCGCGGAGCGCAGATTTCGGCGAATGATCGGAAGCTGTTCGTGACGCGCAGGACGCCTCGGACCGACAATTGCATGTCAGCGAGAGGCTCGCCATGGACGACCTTGTGCGGATTGCTCGATGTGCGGGTGCAAGACCGGTGCTGCGGCTCACGGCCGTCTGCTTTCTGCTCTTCGCTATGGCGTCGCAGGCTCTCGCGACCGACCGTCCCGCTGACCACCTGGCCGAAGTCGATCTGCAATTGATCCTGGCCGTGGACGTTTCGCCCTCGATGAGCAACGTTGAGCAACGAGTGCAACGCGACGGCTACGTCAGCGCCTTCCGCCACGCAGACATCGCGACCGCCATCAAGTCGGGAGAGCGGGGCAGAATTGCAGTGCTTTATCTGGAGTGGGCAGGGCCAGACCAGCAAACAGTCATCATGCCGTGGACAATTGTTGAAGGCCGCGAGGACGCCCTGATCTTGGCAGACAGGCTCGCGGCGCTGCCGTTGACCGTAGGTCGCGGAACGTCGATCTCCGGCGCATTGTGGGCGGCGCATGATCTGTTCGCGAAGAGTGGCTTGCGAAGCCCGCGCAGGGTTGTTGACGTATCCGGCGATGGACCCAACAATGCCGGAGCGCCGCTTGATCCCATCCGGCAGGTCCTTCTGGCGGAAGGCGTGACGATCAACGGGTTGCCGATCGCACTGCCCCGCATCGGCTGGGCCGGCGGGTTTGCGATCTACGACCGTTCCTATCTGCAATCCTATTTCGAACGCTGCGTCATTGGCGGACCAGACGCATTTGCGATCGGCGTCACCGAGGCCGCCATGTTCGCTACCGCGGTCCGGCTAAAGCTGGTGCGTGAAATTTCCATGAACATGGGTCAGGTGATCCACGCCGCCTACACGACGCGTTCCGACCGCACAGCCGACTGCAACATGATCGCTCAGTCGCCGGGCCGGTAAGTTCGGCAATGGGGACCGCGATGCAGGGCAGCAACGGAAGGCGCAAAGTCTAGTGGTGATGCGCTAAGTATGTGCGTTACCTAGCATCGCCCGGAGGCCTGAGTCGTTCTGGCGGAGACGTTCCTCGATCCATTGCGCCGTGCGGCCGTGGGCGTCCGAAAACAGCTCGGAATGCCGACTCCAATCCATGAAGGTGCTCGAGACCTGCGGACAGACCAAGACATCCTCGTCGCCGACGGCAATGTCCTGCGGCCCGTGTGCCAGCATACTCGCGGCAATAACCTGAAGCATGCTCGGAACCTGCGGCAGGCGGGCACGGCCGAAAGGGTTCAGCAGGGCGACCGCCAGTTCCGATCTTCCGGGGATGCGGTCATAGTCGACGTGGTATTTTTGCGGTCCATTGGACCCAAAGCTCACGATCACATTGGGGCCGGTCTTGAGTTCCCTCATCTGTTCCAGCGGCAAATTGTTCATGATGGCGCCGTCCACCAGCATATCGCCGTCAGCCGTAAAGAACGGCGGCAGGACACCCGGGAGCGAGCCGGATGCCCGAACGGCTTGCCAGAGTTTCCCACGACGGTGGACATGGGGCTGACGGCTGCTCAGATTGGTCGAAAGCGCAAAGAACGGAAGCCAAAGATCTTCGATCAGGACGTCGCCGTATTCTTCCCGAAGGGCTCGATCGAAGGCTTTGTGATCTAGAAGCGCGAAACGCGGCAAGGTGGGGCGCCGAAACGCCCTGCTCTTAACAAATACGTTGTGCGTGCCGCGGTCGATCTGCTCCGCGTCCAACCCTCTTGCGAAGCCGGCCATCATCGCGGCTCCGGAACTCGTCCCGCCGAGATAGTCGAAGCGCGCGCCCGCCTCGACGAAGGCCTTGTAGACGCCCAGATGGGCGCTGCCCAGGGACCCACCCCCCGCCGCCACGAAGCCACGGGCCTTGCAGGAAATAAATCGGACCAGGCGCTGGATATCAGACGCGTCCTCCAGCGCAACATGATGATGCTGGCCGACATGGGGACGCTCATCGAGCCACGCAGAGGTCCCGTAGACCGCAGCCGAGCGATTGTCGTGAATTAGGACAAGCCGACCGGTCGATGGTGGATGGACCGATAGCGCCAATTCCTCGGCCGTGTTCAAGCGAGGCGAGGAGGATGCGTTCGCTACAAGCAGGACGGTATCGGCCTGGCGAATGCAGACTCGTGTCCATTCATTAGGTTCTTCATCGGCGACGTAGACAACGAATTCAGCTTGCGCCTCGAGTTCGTTCAACCAGTTAAGGACCGGCTGGTCGTCGATCGGACGACCCGCGAACCTCGCGTGGACGTCATGCCGGGAAACGAACTGAGCGTGCGTGAGCGCACCGAACTCTTGCTGTAGGTGCCCGATGAAAACCGGTGAGATGCGGCTTCCGCCGGCTGCGATGATGGCAAGCGTTCGGATCTTGGCAGGTTTCTGACGTGACAAAATCGGAGATTGCGTGGCGAACCGGCGCGCCAGAGATGTTGTGACCGCCTCTCTCAGGTTCGGCAGAGCCTCGGCCGCCTTCTCGAAATGATTGCGACTGATTTCAAGGACGATCGAATCGCGCGCTGCAAGGACAGTGGCCGTACGGGGCAGGCCTGCAAAGAAACCAATTTCGCCGACCAGTTCGCCCTGTGCGATCTCGGCGACCGAGCCAATCCGATCTCCTTTGTGTACCGTAAAGCGACCGGACAGCACGACGAAGAACCTGTCCGATGGATCGCCTTCGCGAACCAGGACCTCACCGCGCCTTAGGACTAGACGGTCGGATTCGGCGGCCAAAGCCTCGAGCGCCAGCAACGACGCACGATCGAACATCAATGTCGCCGACAATAGTCTCGCGGCGAGAGAATCGACGGAGGACATTTGAGCCATCCCGAGGACGCATTCGCTCCGGCAATTGTATCCCGTGCCGCTCGTTTTTACAGCGTCGCAAGGCGCATTGGTTTCCGGTGGCGTCTGTGAGGCGCTCGATCCGCGGCAACTGGTGGGTAGCAGCGAGAGGCTTCGGAAGCCTAGGTGTTGTTAGCGGTGGTGGCGGAGGACCGTTCTCTCCGCTTCAACATTCGGCACCGGCCCATCTGTCGGTGGACTGGTAGCGGGAGAGCGCTACCGCTTTTCCCCCCACCTATCAGATCGACGGTTCCTGCTCCGTCGAATCAGACCGGCAGGCCAAGTTGCTTTCGAAGGCTTTTGTCGAACGCTGAGGCGGGAACGAAACGGCGCAGGAAGCTGACCTGGCGAGCCGTTTTTCCCGCCGTGTAGCGCCGCTTCGGGTCTGGGTCGGTCGCAGCCGCCAGAACTGTCTTGGCCACCACCTCGGGCGTATCACCCTTTTCCATCGCTTTCCGAACCGCCGCTTTCATGCCGGCCCGCGATGAGTTGTAGATATCGAGCAATTGATCCGGGGTGGCGAGGCTTTCTTCGAATGACGTGCGGGTATAGGCGGGCTCGACCAATGCCACTCGAATTCCGAACGGGCGCACTTCGTGGTCGAGCGATTCGGAGTAGCCCTCAATTGCGTGTTTGGTCGAGGCGTAAAGCGCGAAATAGGGAGCGGGGATGAACCCCTGCACCGAACTCACATTGACGATCCGGCCCTCGTTCTGACGTCGCATCGTCGGCAGGACTGCGTTTGTCATGCGGAAAACGCCAAAGACGTTCACGTCGAACAGCGCCTGAGCTTGAACAGTCGAGGATTCCTCGGCCGCGCCAAACAGGCCCATACCGGCATTGTTGACGAGCAGGTCGATGCGCCCGGTTTCGGCCAGCACATCGTCGACCAGCTGTGACACGGATGTGTCATCGGTCACGTCGCAGGTCAGCATCGTCACGCCGTCGCTTTTTCCAGCGATCGCGCGACGGCTGGTGCCGAACACACGAAAACCAGCGCTCTGCAGGGCATTGGCCGTTGCATGTCCGATGCCCGAGGATGCCCCTGTGACGATGGCAACGCCGGGATTGATCTTGTTCATGGAAATCACTTTCTTTGAGTTGGATTAGAGTGAGAAGAGGCAGAAAGACCGAAGCAAAGGCGTCGATCATCGAGGGCTTCGGCGGTCACGCCGGGCACCTTCCCAGCGCCGGAATAGAGCGCTGGCGTTGACCCCTCCGAAGCCAAAACCGTTGGAGATCGCGTACTCCATCTCCATTGACCTGGCCCGGTTCGCGACGAAGTCGATCCCTTCGCCCGCTGGATCAGGCGCGTTCAAATTGAGGGTGGGCGGTGCCACCTGATCCCTGAGCGCAAGGATCGTGAAGATCGCGCCAAGCCCGCCGGCGGCGCCGAGCAGGTGGCCTGTCGCCGACTTCGTTCCGCTGACGGCTATCCCGAAATCGTGCCCGAACACGCTCTTGATCGCTTCGATCTCACCAAGGTCGCCCACCGGCGTGGAGGTTGCATGGGCATTGAGATGACGGACCTCGCGCGCCGAAATCCCTGCCTGAGCGATTGCAATCTCCATAGCTCGGCGCGCGCCATCGCCGTCCTCGGGACCTGAAGTGACGTGATACGCATCCGCCGTCGTGCCGTAGCCGACGACCTCGGCGAGCGGTTCCGCGCCGCGCGCCAGTGCATGGCTCAACTCCTCGATGACCAGGATGCCAGCGCCTTCGCCCATGACGAAGCCGTCCCGTGACATGTCGAACGGACGAGAGGCCTGGTCGGGGCGATGATTGTAGGAGGTCGAAAGCGAGCGTGCCGCCGCAAAGCCGCCCAGACTGACCACGTTCATGCAAGCTTCGGTGCCACCGCACACGGCGACATCCGCGTCATCGGCCCGGATGAGGCGGGCGGCATCGCCGATTGCTTGGATACCTGCCGCACAGGCCGTCACAGGCGCGCCGAGCGCCCCCTTGAATCCGTAGCGAATCGAGATGTGGCCGGCCGCCATGTTGACCAGAAAGGATGGGACCGTGAATGGTGAAAGACGCCGTACTCCGCGCTGGTCGACTGTCCGCACCGCCTCCGTGATGGCCGGAAAACCTCCGACACCTGAAGCGATGATCGTTGCGGTGCGAACCCGATCGCTCTCCGAACTCGGCTCCCATCTCGCCTGGGCAAGCGCCTCTTCCGCCGCGGCCAACGCGAAAAGAATGAATCGGTCGATTCTGCGCTGGTCCTTCGGAGCCACGAAGGCATTGGCATCGAGGCCGGCCTCGGGATCGTCTTCCAGGGAGGGAACCACGCCGCCGACCTTTGCGGGCAACTCTCCCACGACCTCGTCCGCAAGCCTCGCGATGCCCGAGCGACCGCTCACGAGCCGCGTCCAGGTTGCCTCGACGTTTGCAGCAAGCGGCGTGACCGCTCCCATGCCTGTAACGACTATGCGTCGCATATACTCACCTATCAAATCGCTTGCGCCGCGAGGCTCTGCCCCACGCGCTGGCACAATCCTGACGGACGTTGGATTGCCGCTTACCCATCTGCCTAAAGAGGTGGATAGAAGCTGTGGCGCTGTGCATCCCGCTTGGAGAAACCACCGTCATAGGGGCGGCTCTTCCTGAGCATTGCTGGACGATGATCGCTGCAGCACGCTCTCGGCTGCGGCTTGCAGAAACTGCTTCGACAGTTGCTTGTCGTTGACGGCCCGTGAAAGGACGACCGCACCGACCATCGTCGAGAGGACGGCCATGGCCTTTCCATCGGGATCCTCGCCGTGGGCATCGCCAACCCATCCATCGAGCAGTTCGAGATATTCCCTGATCCCGGCTTCGAAGGATGCTTTTACGTCGCTGCCCTGCCTGGCTGCATCCGAGCCCAGCGCCACGACCGGGCAGCCGTCCATCCTTTCTTCGCGATGTCCGGCGCTGAGGTAGAACTCGATCACTGCACCAAGCGGGTCCTTGGGATTTTTCGCGGCCGCGTCCGACCATCGACGCGATGCGTGCTCCAGTGCCCGCCTGGACGCCAGCGCCTCCAAGTCCTCCTTTGATGCGAATTGCTTGTAAAAGGCGCCTTGGGTCAGCCCGGCGCCCTTCATCAGATCCTTAAGGCCGATGCCGTCAAAGCCATGCTTCCGGAAAAGGCGGCTTGCCACATCGATCACCGTCTCGCGGTTTTCCGCGGCCTGAGTGCGACTCACGCGCATCATCGATCTCCTTTTTTAGATTTCATTCGTAATCTATACCAGTTATAGAGTGTGAATGCAATCTATTTTGACGTGAGGCGATGGGCATGAAAAAGAGATCCCTAATTGTGCTGGGCAGTATCCTGATCGCAGGATCAGCGGCACTGGCATTCGTGACACTTTCTGACCGCACGCAGGCAGCCGCCGTCGCTGCCGACCCGAGGCAGGAACCTCCGATCGTCAGACTGGTGACGGGAGAGCAAGTCACCGGCTCTGCGCGCAGTTTTACCGGCATTGTCGCGGCGCGAGTGCAGAGCAACCTTGGTTTTCGCGTGCCCGGCAAGATTGTCCAGCGCCTCGTGGATGCTGGCGATCAGGTCAAGGCTGGACAGCCGCTCATGCGGATCGACGAGACCGATCTACAACTTGCGCTCACGGCAAAGCGCAACGCAGTCGCCGCGGCACACGCTGTCCTAATCCAGGCGGCAGCAGACGAGAAACGCTATGCGGCTTTGGTGAAAGACGGATTGGCTGCAACTCCGCAGCGATACGAACAGGCCAAGACCGCGCTGGATACCGCTACGGCCCAGCTCGCCGCCGCCGAAGCGGAAGCGAAGGTCGCGGAGAACGAAGCGACATACGCAGTCCTGGTGGCGGACGCCGATGGAACGGTGGTCGATACGCTCGGTGAGCCGGGTCAGGTCGTCTCCGCCGGCCAGACAGTGGTCCGGATCGCCCAGGCCGGCCCCCGCGAAGCGGTGGTATCACTTCCCGAAACGATCAGGCCGGCGATCGGCTCGGCGGCCGAGGCCAGCGTGTATGGTGGCGATGAGCACCGCCATGCGGCACATCTGCGACAATTATCCAACTCCGCCGATACCCAGACCCGCACCTATGAGGCCCGCTACGTGCTTGACGGTGAGGCTGCGGCGGCACCGCTTGGCGCGACGGTGACCATTCGGGTTGCAACCCAGGCGAGTCAGCCTGAGGTCCAGGTGCCGTTGGGAGCCGTGCTCGACGACGGCCGGAAGACTGGCGTTTGGGTCTTGGACAAGGGCACGTCGACCGTGCACTTTCAACCCGTCCAGCTTGTTCGTGTAGCCAGCGAAACCGCTGTGATCTCCGGACTAAGCTCCAGTGTTCCCATCGTGTCGCTCGGCGCTCATCTCCTGCAAGAGGGTGCTCGCGTGAGGACTGCCTCTGAAATCGGGAGCAACTGAGGATGACCCTCAATCTTTCAGCGCTCGCCGTTCGCGAACGGGCCGTCACTCTGTTCTTCATCCTCCTGCTGGTGGCTGCCGGCGCCTACGCCTTCCTTATGCTCGGCCGAGCGGAGGACCCCAACTTTACCATCAAGACCCTGACCGTCACGACGACATGGCCAGGCGCGACAGCGCGCGAGATGCAGGACCTCGTCGCCGAACCCTTGGAGAAGCGGCTTCAGGAGCTGACCTGGTACGACCGGGTGGAGACGACTACGCGGCCGGGCTATGCGTATATGACGGTCACGCTGAAGGACAGCACGCCGCCATCCGCCGTGCAGGAAGAGTTCTACCAGGCCCGCAAGAAGCTCGGGGATGAAGCCCGCAACCTGCCGCCCGGCGTCTACGGGCCCTTCATCAACGATGAGTACTCGGATGTCAGCTTCGCTCTTTATGCGCTCAAGGCCAAAGGCATGCCGATGCGTGAGCTGGCCAGGCAGGCCGAGGCGATCCGCCAGGACCTCTTGCACGTGCCCGGCGTCAAGAAGATCAACATCCTCGGTGAACGTCCCGAGCAGATTTTCGTCGAGTTCTCCTACGCCAGGCTGGCTACGCTCGGCGTGTCGGCCCAGGATATCATTGCCGCCTTGCAGCGGCAGAACACTGTCACCCCGGCGGGCTCGATCGACACTGACGGGCCGCAGGTCTTCATCAGGGTCAATGGCGCCTATGACAGTGTCCAGACGATCGCCGACACGCCGATCGTTGCCTCCGGGCGGACGCTCAAACTTTCCGACATCGCCGAGGTCCGCCGCGGCTATGAAGATCCTCCCACGTATCTCATCCGGCGCCAGGGTGAGCCCACGATCATGCTCGCGGCCGTTATGCAGGAGGGCTGGGATGGTCGCGCACTCGGCAAGGCGCTGGAGGACAGGACGGCGGCCATCGTACGGACATTGCCGCTCGGGATGACGCTCGACAAGGTGTCAGACCAAGCGGTCAACATTACCTCGGCCGTCGACGAGTTCATGATGAAGTTCGCGATGGCGCTGGGCGTCGTGCTGCTGATCAGCCTGCTGAGCATGGGCTGGCGGGTCGGCATCGTCGTGGCGGCCGCCGTCCCCCTGACGCTTGCCGCCGTGTTCCTCATTATGCTGGAGACGGGACGGTTCTTCGATCGCATCACGCTCGGCGCGCTCATCCTGGCGCTCGGTCTTCTCGTCGACGACGCCATCATCGCGATCGAGGTGATGGTGGTGAAGATGGAAGAGGGCATGGACCGTATCAAGGCGGCGGCCTATGCCTGGAGCCACACGGCGGCGCCGATGCTGTCGGGAACGCTGGTCACGATAGCCGGCTTCCTGCCGGTGGGCTTCGCTCGCTCGACGGCCGGCGAATACGCTGGCAACATCTTCTGGGTTGTGGGTTTCGCCCTCATCGTCTCCTGGATCGTCGCCGTGGTCTTCACGCCCTATCTCGGCGTCAAGATGCTGCCCGCCATCAAACCGATCGAAGGCGGTCACCACGCGATCTACGACACGCCTAACTATCGGCGCCTGAGGCGGCTCATCACTTTTGCCGTGCGCCACAAGTTCGTGACCTCCGGTATTGTCGGCATCGCTTTCACGCTCTCCGTTGTCGGCATGGGTGCCATCAAGCAGCAGTTCTTCCCCACATCCGACCGCCCGGAAGTGCTGGTGGAGGTTCGCCTGCCGGAAGGCACCAGCATCGAGACGACGACCGCCACGGTCGAGAAGCTCGAGCACTGGCTGGACGGACAGCCCGAAGCCAAGATCGTCACGAGCTATGTCGGTCAGGGCGCCCCGCGCTTCTTCTTCGCGATGGCGCCTGAGCTGCCCGATCCCGCCTTTGCCAAGATCGTCGTTCTGACCCCGAATGCCGAGGCGCGCGAGGAATTGAAGCACCGGCTTCGAGAGGCGGTGGCACAGGGCCTCGCGCCGGAAGCCAATGTGCGCGTCACGCAGCTCGTGTTCGGCCCCTACACGCCGTTCCCAGTCGAGTTCCGGGTCATGGGACCTGATCCTGCGCAACTCTACAGTATCTCCGAGAAGGCCCTCGGCATCATGCGGGGCGTCCCGGACGTGCGGCAGGCCAACCGCGACTGGGGCAATCGCACGCCCGTGCTTCGCTTCGTCCCGGACCAGGATAGATTGAGCCTCATCGGCCTGTCGCCGACCGAGGTGGCTCAGCAGCTGCAATTCCTCCTTACCGGCATCCCGGTCACGCAGGTCCGCGAGGACATCCGCAATGTCCCTATCGTGGCGCGCAGCGCCGGCGGCGAGCGGCTGGATCCGGCGCGCCTGGCGGATTTCTCATTGATGAGCCGCGACGGCCGGCAGATTCCGCTCGACCAGATCGGCCATTCCGAAATCCGTCCTGAAGAGCCGATCCTGAAGCGCCGCGACCGCACGCCCGTTATCACAATCCGCTCCGACATCAACGAAGCGACCCAGCCTCCGGAGGTCTCAAAACAGGTCGTGAAAGCCCTTCAGCCGCTGATCGCATCCCTTCCGGCTGGCTATAGCATCGAAATGGGCGGATCGATCGAGGAGGCTGAAAAAGCCAACACCGCGTTGGGCAAGATCTTCCCGGCCATGATCGCCGCCATGCTGATCGTCATCATGCTCCAAGTGCGATCCTTCTCGACGATGTTCATGGTCGTGCTAACGGGGCCGCTTGGCCTCGTCGGCGTCGTGCCGATGTTGCTCGTCTTCCACCAGCCCTTTGGCTTCAACGCCATTCTGGGCCTGATAGGATTGGCCGGCATCCTGATGCGCAACACGCTGATCCTGACCGAACAGATCAAGGAAAACCGCGCCGCAGGCCTCGACGCCTATCACGCCGTCATCGAGGCCACAGTGCAGCGCGCGCGGCCCGTGATCCTAACCGCGCTTGCCGCAGTGCTGGCCTTCATACCCCTCACGCACTCCGTCTTCTGGGGATCGATGGCCTATACGCTGATCGGGGGCACGGCGGTTGGCACGGTATTGATCCTACTCTTCCTTCCCGCGCTCTATACCGCGTGGTTCCGGATCAAGCCGACCGCGGACGAGAACCATGAGGCCGCCCCAACGCAAGAGCCAGAACCGCAACTGCGGCTGGCAATGGCCGCGGAATAGGACTCGTGCCGGATGAAATGGGGTCGAGGCCCGCCCAAAGGACTTGCCTTGCGGGCGGGACGATCGTGCCCGCTTCCAGATGCTCGACGGGCAAGTCTTGCAGATCCGATTGATCAGTCCCGGAGAGATCAATGAATCACCCGATCCGAGTGCGAACTGATCTCGACTCGGTGCGCGCGCGCATTCTTGAGGTAGCGGAGAAGCACTTTCGCCGCATCGGCTCCCATAGGACGTCGATGTACGACATCGCCTCAGACCTCGGCATGAGCCGGGCAAATGTCTACCGTTTCTTTCCCTCTAGGGATGCGATCAACGGGTTCATCTGCAAGCGGATCCTGGACGAGGCTGCCGATATCGCCTTTGCGATCGCACGTACGAACGCCACGGCGTCGGAAAAAATCAGTCGGCTTTTGATCGCAATTCACAATCATGGCAAGGCGACACTGATCGAGCAGAAGCACATGCACGACATGATTGTCGCGGTCATGCGGGAGGACCGGGAGATCGTCAAAGGTCATATTGAGTGGATGGTCACGATCTTCGAGGCGATCATCCGCGAGGGCATTGGAGCGGGCGAATTCAAGGTCAGCGACCCGGCAGAGGCGGCGCGCGCGGTCAAGACCGCGTTCATGCCGTTCTTCCATCCGGTTCTGATCGAGCACTGCGTCCAACACGGCGAAGACACCGAGGCGAGCTTGCGAGAGCAGATTGGCTTTATCCTGAAAGCACTTGCCAAGTCGGACTAAGCGGCATGCAGAAACAAACGTTAGGCAATGTGCGGCACCCAGGCGGACGCCTCAACCCTTGAAATCATTCAAGATTCTTGGACGGGGCGCCACCACAACTACCCGTTTTCGCTATGATTTCAATGGCTTATGATGATTTGGTAGCGGGAGAGGGACTTGAACCCCCGACCCCAGGATTATGATTCCCGTGCTCTAACCAACTGAGCTACCCCGCCAGGGCGGCGAAAAGCCCGAAATCCACCTAAATCTAAAGGCATGTCGGAGCGTTCACCAAGGTCGGCGCGGATATAAGGTTGCGAGGGCAAGCCTGTCAAGCTTCGATGCGGCCGCCCGCCCGGCTTATTTGCGCTGCAGCAAAAGCTTTGCCGGACAGGCATTTGATCTGGGGCGCGGGGTTGAGTTCGACGGGGCACGTCGCTATGTCTCGGCCACGAAATTCTAGAGTTTGAGCGAATGAAGCCGCGCATTGCAGTCCTCGGTTGCGGATACTGGGGCAGCAACCATATCCGCACTCTCAAGGCGCTCGGCGCCTTGCACGCGGTTTCGGACCTCAATCGCGCGCGCGCGGAAGGCTTTGCCAGCGAGCAGGACTGTCTGGCGATCGAACCTGAGCAGTTGTTCAAGCGCGACGACGTCGACGGCATCGTCATGGCGCTGCCGCCGCAGTTCCACGCCGACATGGCGGTGCGCGCCATCGAGGGCGGCAAGGACGTGCTGGTGGAGAAGCCGATCGCGCTGACGGTCGCCGACGCCGAGCGCTCGGTGCAGGCGGCAAGGGACCACGGCCGCGTCTTCATGGTCGGCCATGTGCTGCGCTTCCACCCCGCTTTCGAGACGCTCAAGGGCCTGATCGACAATGGCGAGCTCGGCGAGGTGCGCTACATCCATTCGCATCGCCTCGGCCTCGGCAAGTTCCACACCGAGAACGACGCGCTGTGGGACCTTGCGCCGCACGACCTGTCGATGATCCTGGCGATCACCGGCACCGAGCCGATCGAGGTGAGGGGCGAGGGCGCCGCGCTGCTCGACAATCTCAGCGACTTCGCGCATCTGCACATGCGCTTTCCCAACGGGCTGCGCGGCCATCTCTTCGCCTCGCGGCTCAATCCCTATCGCGAGCGGCGGCTGACGGTGGTCGGCACCAAAGCTATGGCGGTGTTCGACGATGTCGAGCCGTGGGAGCGCAAGCTCGCCGTGTACCGCCATGCGGTGTGGCAGGACAGCGGCCAGTGGGCCTTCACCGCCAACGAGCCGTCCTATGTGGCGGTCGGCGAAGGCATGCCGCTGACGCGCGAGCTGGCGCATTTCATGCGATGCATCGAAACGCGGGCCGAACCGCGCACCAGCGGCGAGGAAGCGATCAGGGTGCTGCGCATCCTGACTGCGGGCACCGTCACCCACTCCGGCCCTTCATCCTGAGCCCGGGCTAAAACGCCTTTGACGTCCGGAAATCGCGGCGAAGCGCGTCGCTATTCGGCGGGGATCTGCGCCGGGCGGGCGGCAAGCCGCGTCAGCATGGCCTCGGCCTCGGCGCCGCGCTCCGAGCGTTCGATGAAGCCGCCGCCGAACACGCGCGCCTCGTTGCCGTCGTCGGAATAGAGCACGCAGGCCTGGCCGGGCGCGATGCCCGACTCGCCGTCGACCAGTTCCACCGAGGTGACGCCGTCGCGGTGATGCAGCACCGCCGGACGCGGCGGGCGCGTCGAGCGGACCTTGGCGAACAGTTCCAGCCCGCCGGCCGGAACGTCGGCGAGCGGCCCGTCGCCAAGCCAGTTCATGTTGCGCAGATAGATCTTGTGCGTCTCCAGCGCCTCGCGCGGGCCGACGATGACGCGGGCACGGTCGGCGTCGAGATGGACGACATAGAGCGGCTCGCCGGAGGCGATGCCGATGCCGCGGCGCTGGCCGATCGTGTAGCGCAGGATGCCTTCATGGCGGCCGAGCACACGGCCGTCGATGTGGACGATGTCGCCGGGATTGGCGGCGGCAGGCTTCAGCTTGGCGATGATGTCTGAATATTTGCCCTGCGGCACGAAGCAGATGTCCTGGCTGTCCTGCTTGGCGGCGACCGTCAGTCCCATCTCCTCGGCGATGGCGCGAACCTGCGGCTTCGACAGGCCACCCAGCGGAAAGCGCAGATAGTCGATCTGCGCCTGCGTGGTGGCGAACAGGAAATAGCTCTGGTCGCGGTCGGCATCGACCGGGCGGTAGAGCGCGCGATGGGCGCCGTTGGCGCCGGAGCGGATGTAGTGGCCGGTGGCCAGAGCATCGGCGCCAAGGTCCTGCGCGGTCGCCAGGAGGTCGGCGAACTTCACCGTCTGGTTGCACGAAACGCAGGGAATCGGCGTCTCGCCCGCGACATAGGAATCGGCGAAGGGATCGATGACCGCCTTGCGGAAGCGCTCCTCATAGTCGAGCACATAATGCGGGATGCCGAGCGTCTCGGAGACACGGCGGGCATCGTCGATGTCCTGGCCGGCGCAGCACGAGCCGGCGCGATGCGTCGCCGCGCCATGGTCATAGAGCTGCAACGTGACGCCGACGACGTCATAGCCTTCGCGCTTCAGGATGCCGGCGACGACGGAGGAATCGACGCCGCCCGACATGGCGACGACGACGCGGGTGTTTTCGGGGCGTCCGGGAAGGTCGAGGCTGTTCATGGTTCTTTCGTTCTGCGTGGCGTCTGAATGCCAATGGCCGGAATATAGGTCAAGCACCCGCGTGGCGCCAGCGTCTCCCGGACGGGTCGATTTTTTGCCTGCAAAATCAATGCCCGGCGGCGCATCTCTCAAATGCCGAGGAAAACGCTAACGCGACGTTCACGATCCTTACCTAGTCATTAGGGTTCGCTTAGGCAATTTTTAAAGCTGTGGCGGTACTGTGGCGGGGATTGGGTCTTTGAGTTTTTTGTAGAGAGTACGATGACCGATCTGGTTAGACCGCGAGTCAAGTATGTTATCGGGCCTGACGGCAGCCCTCTTACGATTGCCGATCTGCCGCCGACCAATACGAGGCGCTGGGTTATCCGGCGCAAGGCGGAAGTTGTGGCCGCGGTGCGTGGCGGACTGCTCAGCCTCGAAGAGGCTTGCCAGCGCTACAAGCTCACCACCGAGGAATTCCTCTCCTGGCAAGCGTCGATCGACGAATACGGCCTTGCCGGGCTGCGCACGACGCGCATCCAGCAATACCGGCATTGAGGCCTCTCCAGGCTAAACGAAGGGCGCGGTAACCGCGCCCTTCGTGTTTTTGTCGGATCGTCCCGCGCTCAGACTGCCAGCACCACCTTGCCGATCGGCCTGGCGGCGAGGAAGGCATGGGCGTCGCCGGCTTGCGCCAGCGGAAAGCTTTCCGCCACATGCACGGCAAGCTTCTTCGCGTCGATCAGTTTGCCGAGTTCAATGAGACCGTCGCGATCCGGCACCACCGACATGCGCTCGACGCGGATGCCGCGGGCGCCGGCCGTTGCCCTGGTGGCGTCGTGAACGTTGAGCAGCGAAACCAGCACGCCGCCGTCACGCACGACTTTCAGCGACTGATCGGCATGATCGCCACCGATTGCGTCCAGCACCAGATCGACATCGCCGACCTTTTCGGTGAAATCGCCTGCGGTGTAGTCGACGACCTCGTCGGCGCCGATCGATCGCACGAAGTCGAGCTTGTCGGGACTGGCGGTGGCGATGACATGGGCGCCGAGCGCCTTGGCGATCTGCACCGCCAGATGGCCGACCCCGCCGGCCGCCGCGTGCACCAGCACGCGCTGACCCTTTCTCAGGCCGCCGTGGCGGACGAGGCCTTGCCAGGCCGTCAGGCCGGCCAGCGGCAGCGCCGCGGCGTGGATGTGATCGATGCTGTCGGGCTTTGGCGCAATCTCGTCGGCGGGGGCCACGGCGAGTTCGGCGTAGGCCGCCGCCTGCTTCGGAAAGTGCGGCATGCCGAACACCTGATCGCCAACCTTGAGGCCGCTCACATCGGGGCCAAGCGCCTCGATGGTTCCGGAAATGTCCCAGCCGAGGATGAAGGGCGGCTCGCCGAGCAGCGGGTAGTGGCCGCCGCGCACCGCGCCGTCGACAGGGTTGATGCCGGCCGCGCTGACGCGGACCAGCACTTCGCCGGCCTTCGGCGCCGGGTCCGGCCGGTCGGCGATGACAAGGACGTCGGGACCGCCGACGGTATTCTGGGTAACGGCACGCATGAGAGGCTCCTCGTATGTTGGTGTGCCGCTATCATTTGGATAGTAATATTCCCTTGTCCAGTATGTACCTTTTCTATATATAGGCACCTCATGGATAGCGATAACGACTCCCCTTTCGGCTATGACGCGTACCGGCGGACGTGCCCTTCGCACACCGTGCTCGAAATGCTGGCCAGCAAATGGGTCTACCTGACCGTCTGCGCGCTGCGCCGCGGGCGGATGCGCAATGGCGAGCTGGCCCGCAAGCTCGAAGGCATCACGCCGAAAATGCTGACGCAGACGCTGCGTGTGCTCGAGCGCGACGGGCTGGTGCGGCGGGAGATCTTTCCGGTGATCCCGCCAAGGGTCGAATATGAGCTGACCGATCTCGGCCGGAACCTGGCGGGACTGCTCAATCAGATACGGTCCTGGTCGGAAGAGCACGCGCCCGACATCAAGGCGGCCCGCACCCGGGCATCGATGGATCCTCAAGAGGATCATGCGACGCTGGGCTGAGCGGTCGCCAGGCTCCTGGCCGGCGGTTCGCCGGCTTGCATCGCGGAGGTAGCGCTCGGCGGCGGCTTTACCCGATCATTGCGCTGCGGCCGCCGAGTTCGGCGTCGCGAATCTTGGTGTCGCGCGATTCCAGCATCTCTGCCTTGGAAAGCTCCGCTTCAGCTTCGCCGAGTAATGATTCGGCAGCGCTTCGCTGTTGGGCGAGGTCGCTTTGCGAATTTCTAAGGTTGTCGCGGCGCAGGCGCGCCGCCTTGGCGAAGGTCGGATAGGCAAAATGGTTGATGTCGGTGATGCCGGCCTTCTTCTCCTCGGCGGCGATCTGCACCTCCAGTTCGACGGCCATGCGTTCGAACTCGGCGATCATCATGTCGAGCTGCAGCAGCTGCCGCCGCTTCTCATTCACCTGAAACTGTTTCAGCCGAACGAGGTTTTCACGTGACTTCATGATTCGGTACTCCCGGAAACGCACACCCGCACATATCGTCCAATCCGCCCGGAAAGGCCCAAGCGCTGCCCGTATCCCCTGGCTTTCCCCCCACTATGGGAAACAAACTCCTAAAGTTTTTTGCCGTTGGTAACCATTCGTTTACGGGCATTGTTAATCATACGGCCGAGGACTTAAGGCCGGGTAAAAATTCCGGCTTTCGACGGGAAGCCGACCAGCGAGTCCCTGGAGTCACTTAGGCTGACTTATTAATGTGGTGCATTAGCGGTTTTGGTCTGTGATTCATTATTAGATTCAAGAGGGTGTAGAAAGGGGTTAAAAAATCTGGTATCGTCCTCGGCACGAAATTAGGTTTTGTTAACCATTCAATGGCACCTTCTGTTCAGGCAATCACTGCTCCGGGTCCCGGACGGGTCGTGACATGGTCCGGCAGCAGAAAAGGGGAATGAAATGCGTGTTCTGCTGATAGAAGATGACAGTGCAACCGCACAAAGCATCGAATTGATGCTGAAATCGGAAAGCTTCAACGTCTATACGACCGATCTCGGCGAAGAAGGTGTCGACCTCGGCAAGCTCTACGACTACGATATCATCCTTCTCGATCTCAATCTCCCCGACATGTCGGGCTATGAAGTCTTGAGAACGCTTCGCCTGTCCAAGGTGAAGACGCCCATCCTGATCCTGTCCGGCATGGCCGGCATCGAGGACAAGGTGCGCGGCCTCGGCTTCGGCGCCGACGACTACATGACCAAGCCATTCCACAAGGACGAGCTGGTGGCGCGCATCCACGCCATCGTGCGGCGCTCCAAGGGCCATGCTCAGTCGGTCATCACCACCGGCGACCTGGTGGTCAACCTCGACGCCAAGACCGTCGAAGTCGGCGGCCAGCGCGTGCACCTGACCGGCAAGGAATACCAGATGCTGGAGCTGCTCTCGCTGCGCAAGGGCACCACGCTGACCAAGGAAATGTTCCTCAACCACCTCTATGGTGGCATGGACGAGCCGGAACTGAAGATCATCGACGTCTTCATCTGCAAGCTGCGCAAGAAGCTGGATGCGGCGTCGGGTGGTCAGAACTACATCGAGACGGTCTGGGGCCGCGGTTACGTGCTGCGCGAGCCGGAAGACATCCGCGTCAGCGCCTAACACGCCCTGTCGATTGTTTTTGAACACAAAAAACCCGGCTTCAGCCGGGTTTTTTGTTGCCGATCCGGGCCGGCCGTCAGGCGGCGATTTTCAGGACGCGAAAGCGTTCCAGCAATTGCGGCCGATTGAACGGCTTCAAGAGATAGCCCTGGGCGCCGGCCCGCTTTGCCCGCATGATCGAGGCGACATCGACTTCGACCAGCGAGATCAGGATCTGCGGCTTGACCGCGCTCTCCATGGCGCGAACCCGGCGAATGAAGTCGACCGCCTGCATGTCCGGCAGGCCGCCATCGACGACGATGACGTCAGGCATCTCGGCGGCGCACACCTCGACGGCATCAAGGCCGCTGGCGGCTTCGATCACGGTGAAGTCGGAGCCACCGAGGATGCGTTTTGCGACCTTCCTGATGACGCTCGAATCGTCGACGAACAGGCAGCGTTTCATTTCCGGGTCCTCTTTGCCATCTGGCGAACCGGCAACCTCTGGGCAACCGCAGCCACCATAGTTCAATCTGGTAAAGAAGCGGAAAAGCCGTTAGGTAAAGTTTTTGCAAAGATGCGCCTTGTTCGCCCCGTTCGTCGCGAACTCGGTTTTGGTCAGGCCAACAAAACTTGCTACGCCTGAAATGCGGGCCCAACCGCAAATATTATTTGAAATAGATACTTGATCTGTTCTTGCCGACAGAACAGGCCGCTCAAGCGGCCGACAGCACGATTTCCTCGGCCGTCGCGTGGATCGAAATCGTCATGCTGGCCTCGCGCGCCAAGAGCAGCGTGTAATAGGGCTGGACCGAATGGGCGTCGATCGGTTCCTCGGGCTTGTGGCCGGAATGCAGTTCGAGGAATTTCGGCGGCACGCGCAGCATCGGACCGGCGGCCGACAGCGCAAAACGCGGCTCGGTGTCGAGATTCTCCAGGGTGACGACAAGCTTGCCGCCGCGCGGAATGGCGGCGTTGGCGACGAGAATGAGGTTGAGCAGCAGCTTGACCTTGTTCTTGGGCAGCAGCGCGCGGGCCCCGTTCCACACCAGTTCCGGCTTCTCGTTCTTGAGGAAGGCGATGGCGACCGCCTCGGCGTCGCCGGTGTCGATCATCATGCCGGCCGAGCCGGCGGCGCCGAAGGCGATGCGGGCGAATTGCAGCCGGGCCGAGGCATTCCTGGCGCTCTGGCGGATCAGCTTCATGGCGTCTTCGTCGGCGCCGCCCTCGTCGAGCAATTCAAGGCCGTTGTTGATGGCGCCGACCGGCGAGATGATGTCGTGGCAGACCCGGCTGCAGAGCAGCGCGGCAAGGTCGGGTGCGGAAAGGGTGAAAAGCTCGGCCATAGGCGAAGTCCCTGCTAAAGTTATTCACGGCCGAGCGATCAGTCGTCGCGCCCCGCCCGCACGAATCACGCGCTCTCCCTGGGCACCCTGAATACACAGCGCCCGAGCGTGCAGCAACAAATCCAAAATTGTCGTCGGCGAAAATGGTGGATTCGCGCGGAAATGCCGGGCCCCGCGCAGCGTTTCGGGGCCAGAGCTGGGTTCCCCGGCCTTCGAACCGCCATCTTCATGTGAGAGCTTAATGGTTGAAAAAGGATTACGGCATAGTTTGCCAGTGATAGTCACCTCGAGCGGCCGCCAAGAGCCGTGGGGGGTGCGAGGCGTCGGCGAAAGTGCTCCCTGACGGAGATTGGAAGCATGTTTTCCCGATTCTACGACCGGAATCTTTTCCGTGTCATTTCCATGGCGATTGCCCTCATGGGCGCTCTCGTCTTCTCAACCTCCGCGCTGCGGGCACAGGAATATACCGCCCAGGAGATCATCGATTCCGGCCACAAGTTCTTCGGCGCGACCTCCGGCGGCCTGGCCACGGTCGTCGAGAAGATCTTCGCCTCCTACGGCCTGCCCAACGGCTACCTGCTCGGTGAGGAAGGGTCGGGCGCGCTGATCGGCGGCCTGACCTATGGCGAGGGCACCCTCTACACCAAGAATGCCGGCGACCATAAGGTGTTCTGGCAGGGTCCTTCGCTCGGCTGGGACTTCGGCGGCGAGGGATCGCGCGTCATGATGCTCGTCTATAACCTCGACGACATAGGCAATCTCTATAACCGGTTCGGCGGTGTCGCCGGCTCCGCCTATGTCGTTGCGGGCGTCGGCTTCAACGTGCTGCAGAACAACAGGGTGCTGCTCGTCCCGATCCGGACCGGCGTCGGCGCCAGGCTGGGCGTCAATCTCGGCTATCTGAAACTCACGCAGCGGCCGACCTGGAATCCGTTCTGACAAGGTCATGACGGTGCCAATCCAACATCAGAACTGCTTGTTGCAGGTCTTGCCGCGGCATGCTCTTGCCGCGGCACTGGATTTCCGTCATGCCAAGATGGCAAAGTCGAGCTTTGGCGGTAGCCGCCATCCATAGCGGATAGTCACCTTGGTCCAGTCGATCCTGTTCTTCGCCCTCGGCTTTCTTTGCGCAGCGTTTTTGGCATTGCTGATCGCTCCGGCCATCTGGCGCCGGGCCGTCGCGCTGACGCGCAGGCGGGTCGAGGCTTCGATGCCGCTGACGCTGGCCGAAATCCAGGCGAACAAGGATCAGGTCAGAGCCGAGTTCGCAATGTCGACGCGACGCCTGGAGATGAGCGTCAAGACCCTGCAGGAGAAAGCAGCCGAGCAGCTGGTCGAGATCGGGCGCGGCCACGAGGCGCTCAAGGGGTTGGCGGTCGAGCGGAAGGACAAGAACCAGGCGCTTTCCGACCTCGAGGTGAGGACCGGGGAACTGCACCAGCGCGAGGAGCAGTTGCACCAGCTGTCCGAGAAACTGGCGCATATGGAACGCATGCTGGAGAAGCGCGCGCTCGAGCTGGAAAAGCTGGAGCATATGTATGACGATGCCAGCTTCGCCTCGAGCAACCGCCAGATCGAGCTGGTGGCGCGCGAGTCCGAGCTGGACAAGCTCGCCAACGACATTGCCGTGCTGCGCGCCCAGCGCAAGGAAGCGGACAGGCGCAACCAGGAGATGACGGCCGAAAGCAAGGCCGCTCGCGAGGCGCTGAAGTCGGAGAAGAAGAGAACCGGCGAACTGGACAAGAGGGTCGAGCGCCTGCTCGCCACGCTTGCCGATCGCGAGGAGAAGCTCGACCGCCGTGAGAAGGAACTGGCGCGGCTTCGCGAGCGGGCGAAGGGCGAGACCACGGCGCCCGCTCCCGTGGCCCCGACGGCCGGCGTCAGCAGCAACGACATCGACAAGGCGATCGCCAGACTGGACGGCGAGCGCGAGCGACTGGAGGCGCGGCTGACGGCGCTGGCGCGCGAGAACAAGCGCCTCAAGACCGACCTTGCCGCCCACGAGACGTCGAGGTCCGGGGCCAGCAGCGATGCCCGTGGCGCAAGCGCTGCGCTGCGCGACCAGATGAACGAACTGGCGGCGGAAGTCGTCAGCCTGACGATGAAGCTGGACGGACCGGATTCGCCCATCGCCAAGGCGCTGGCCTCTCCGCCCCGCGAAGGGCGCCCGGCCAATGGAGAAGGCGTCACCAGCCTTGCCGATCGCGTGCGGGCGCTGCAAAAGGCGCATTCGCCGAACGGAAAGTAGCGCACGCCGCAACCTGCTTGCACTCAGGGCTGGGCATCACCATGTCCGATGCGATGATCCTCCGTGCGGTCGCCGCGATATTCCTGCTCGCTCTCTGGCTCTTTTGTCCGCTGCTTTCCGCGCTGTTGGATGTCGCGACGTCGCTGTGGGATATCACCGAAATAGCCCACGATGCGCGATCGAGGGCAACCGGCGCTCCAGTGCCGCGCGCAGACGACATGGAAGTCTTCAGGATCGAGGCCGCGCCAACTGAGATCGGCACGACACGCATCGTTCCGAAACCAGGTCAGCCTTCGACCACACTGTCCCTCATGGGCGACATTCGTCAGCCGCCGCGCGAAAAATGATGCAGCGCGATGGCCGAGGCGGCTGCGACGTTGAGGCTGTCGAAGCCTTGCGCCATGGCAATCCGCACCGTGCGCAAGCGGGAGAGCAGAGCCTCGGGCAGGCCTTCGCCTTCGGTGCCGAGATAGAGCGCCAGCCGGTCCGTCCTCTGCGCATCGCGAATGTCGGTCTCGCCGCGCGGCGACAGGGCGAACTGGCCAAAGCCCAGCCGGTCGAGCAGGGCGGTGATGTGGCCGGCGTCGCCGAAGGATGCGAAGGGGACCTTCAGCGCGGCGCCGACCGAGACGCGGATCGCCTTGCGGTACAGAGGATCGCAACAGGTCGCGTCCATCAAGACCGCATCGGCGCCGAAGGCGGCGGCGTTGCGGAAGATCGAGCCCATATTGTCGTGATTGGCGATGCCGACGAGGACGACGACCAGCGCGCCGGCGGGCAGGGTAGCCAGCAAACTCTCGGCGGGTTGTTCGGCGCCCCTGCTGCCGATCGCCAGAATGCCGCGATGCATGTGGAATCCGGCGATCCTGTCAATGATCTCGCCGCTGGCGACATAGACGGGGAGAGCAGGAGCAGCCTTGCGCAAGGTGCTCTCGAGACCAGCCAGCCGGTTTTCCAGGACCAGCACCGATTCGACGGCGAAGCGGCCCGCCGAGAAGAGCACGTCGAGCACCACCTTGCCTTCGGCGACGAAACGGCCGTGACGGCCAACGAGATCGCGCTCGCGGATATCGAGATAGGCAGCGACACGCGGGTCCCGCGGATCGTCGATGCGGATAATGTCCATGCGTGCCTCGACCGGCGAAAATTCGTCAGCGAGGTAAGGGGTGATCGGACGCGCCGGTCAAGCCCCGGCGCGACGCAGGCGATGGGCCATCCGCGATAGATCGCCGTCGCCGAAAATGCCGTCCAGCATGCGGAGCAACTCGCGCGCGGCTTCCGACTTGCAGGAATAGTAGATCATCTGCCGGTCGCGACGGGTCTCGACGAGGTCGAGTCCGCGCAGCTTCGCCAGATGCTGAGACAGGGCGGACTGGCTCAGCTGGACCTTTTCGGCGATGGCGCCGACCGACATTTCGCCGTCGACCAGATAGCTCATGATCAACAGCCGTTTCTCGTTGCCCATGAGCGTCAGAAACGTGGCTGCCGATTCGGCGTTTGCGATTAGCTTGCTCGAGATCATCGATGCCCCATGCTTTTCAGCTCATCCAGACGCTATGGGGGCAATAGCGTCTGATTCCATAAACTCACGTGTGGGTGCGCGCTCGTGAATCAGCGTCACACCAAAAGGGTAGAACATTTCTTCCAAATCTCAAGACTTGCTTTTGATTCTAGGCGATTAACTATCGCCCTTGTGAATAGCCGGCGGCGCGACCGGTCTTTGCCATGTCGACCAGCACCGTTCGCAGATCCCGCGCGGCCTTCAGCGGTTCAGGAAAGAACACCCGGCATAGGCTATCGCCAGCCGCAAGGTCCATGCCTTCGGCGTCGAAGCCGGTGGCGACCCAGCCGTCACCCTCGGCCCTGGCGAAATGAAGCGCATAGACGGCGATCGCGTCGAGATGGTCGGCATTCATGTGGTCGAGTGCCGATTGCTCGCCTGCGGCCAGGTCCTCGACAATCGGTCCGGCGATGATGAGGTCGGCACGATCGAGCAGATAGGCCTTGCCGAAGCCGCCATTGAGGCTGGCACGCTCGGGTTCGAGCCGGAAAATGGAGAAGTCGCCAAGCCCGGCGTAGAGCCTTGCCTTGGGATTGCGGTTGAGATAGCGCCGCTCGGCGCGCTGGTGCTCTTCCGCCCCATGCTCCAGCCGCCTCGCCCGGCAGACCAGCGTTATGCGCGGATGCGCCAGCGGATCGCCCTTGCCGGGTTCGCCGACCAGCAGCGAACAGCGCGGGTCGGCAAGCAGCGCGCCGGTATGCGCCGACAGCATCGAGACCAGGATCAGCGGCGCGCCGTCACTGTCGGTGGCAACGCCGACCCGGCTCGCCAGCGGCGCCCCGGTGCCGGGCTCGATCACCGCCAGCGCGCCGAAGCGAGCGCTACGGATCAGCGTCTTCGCCAGCCTCACCGCTTCGGCATCGGTCTCGCGGATGACGTCCTTTTTACGATCAACCAAGAGCGCTCACCGTTTAAGCTGATTTTTCTGCTCCGCTTATCATCCGATCACGCCGGATTTGACAAGGGCCGCAATCTCGCTTCCGGCGACGCCGAAACGCGCAAGAACCGTCTCCGGCTTGAGATCACGATCGGTCGGCGCGGCGCCGATCGTCGACGGCGCTTGCGAGAAGCGTGGCGCCGGAGCGGGGCGATCGAGGTCGCCCGATCTGACAAAGGCGCCACGGGCGCGATTGTGCGGATGGTCTCTGGCTTCCCGCAAGGACAGCACCGGCGCGACGCAGGCATCAGTCGCGGCGAAGACCGTCTCCCAGTCGTCGCGCGTCTTCTGCCTCATGCGCGCGGCGATTTCGGCGCGCATCGCCGGCCAAATGGCCCTGTCGTACTGGCCATGCGCGAAACGCTGGTCGAGCGGCAGCAGCCTGGCGAATTCGGCGAAGAAGCGGGGCTCGAGGCAGCCGACCGCGACATGGCGCGCGTCCGCCGTCTCGTAGGTGTCGTAGAAGGGCGCGCCGGAATCGAGCAGGTTGACGCCGCGTTCGTCCCTCCACAGGCCGGCGGCCATGAAGGCGTGCACCGGCGTTGCCAGCATGGAAGCGCCTTCGACCATGGCGGCGTCGATCACCTGGCCCTTGCCGGAACGCGAGCGCTGGAACAAGGCGGCGAGCACGCCGGCGATCAGCATCATGGCGCCGCCGCCATAATCGGCGACGAGGTTGAGCGGCGGGACCGGCGGGCTTGCCTGCCTGCCGATGGCGTGCAGCAGGCCGGAATCGGCCAGATAGGTGATGTCGTGGCCGGCGCGGTCCGAAAGCGGCCCGTCTTGACCGAAACCGGTCATGCGGCCGTAGATCAGCGCGGGATTGCGCGCCAGCGCCGCATCAGGTCCAAGGCCAAGCCGCTCCATGACGCCGGGCCGATAGCCCTCGATCAGCATGTCGGTCTTTGCGACAAGACCGAGCAGCAGTTCTCTGCCTTCGCCGCGCTTGAGATCGATGCGCAGGATGGAGCGGCCGTGGCGGTCGAGATCGTATTCGGCCGGCAGATCCAGCAAAGGCGGACTTGCGCCGATGCGCTCGATGCGCAGCACCTCGGCGCCCATTTCCGACAGTATCAGCCCCGCCAGCGGCACCGGACCGAGACCGGCCATCTCGATCACCGTCAGACCGGCCAGCGGACCGGTCTTTCCGGCAGCGGAAATGCCGGTGTCCATCGCGGCTATTTGGGGGCCATGCGGATGGCGCCGTCGAGGCGGATGGTTTCGCCGTTCAGCATCTGGTTCTCGACGATGTGCAGCGCAAGTGCTGCATATTCTGAAGGCTCGCCGAGGCGGGACGGGAACGGCACCGCCGCGCCCAGCGAATCCTGCACCTCCTGCGGCATGCCGGCCATCATCGGCGTCCGGAAGATGCCGGGCGCGATGGTGCAGACGCGGATGCCGGAACGGGCGAGATCGCGGGCGACCGGCAGCGTCATGCCGACCACGCCGCCCTTGGAGGCCGAATAGGCAGCCTGGCCGATCTGGCCGTCATAGGCGGCGACCGATGCCGTGTTGACGATGACGCCGCGCTCGCCGCCATCCAGCGCATCGAGCTTGGCGGCGCGGTCGGCAACGAGGCGGATCATGTTGAAGGTGCCGATCAGGTTGATCTCGATCACCTTGCGGTACTGGTCGAGCGGGTGCGGGCCGTCCTTGCCGATCGTCTTCACGCCGATGGCGATGCCGGCGCAATTGACGAGGATGCGCGGCTCGCCGAGTTTTTGCGACACGTCCGCGATCGCGGCGGCGGCGCTGTCGCCGCTGCTGACGTCGCACTGGACGGCGATGCCGCCAATATCGTCGGCGACCTTCCTGGCGCGGTCGATGCCGACATCGAGGATGGCGACGCTGGCGCCCTTGGCGGCGAGGGCACGCGCCGTCGCCTCGCCGAGGCCGGAGCCGCCGCCGGTGACGATCGCTATCTGGCCATTCGGGTTCATGCCGGCATCCTTCACGCTTTTCCGGTCATGCTACGAAGGACGCCGCGAAGGCGCAACGGCAGACGGGGTCAATCGAAGTTTCAATCGAGATCAATCGGCATGCGCCGTTTGACCCGGGGATCGATTGGCATGCGCCAATCGACCCGTGGATCAATCGTACCGATTGACCGGGATCAATCGTGCCGATTGACCCGTGGATCAGGCTATTGCCGGAATTTGTTCGGGCAAACGCGCCTGATCCGCATGGCCGACCTCGCCCGTCAGTTTGGCCACGGCGCCCGGCTTGATTTCGTGGTGAAGCAGCCTGTCGAGATCGACGGGGCGCGGCATGGAAATCTGACCGCGCGGGAAGCGTTTGAAGCCGAGCGGGCCATAATAGGGCTCGTCGCCGACCAGGATCACGGCCGGTGCGCCGGCCTTGGCGGCGGCTTCCAGCGCGATCGCCACAAGCCGGCGGCCGATGCCGAGATTCTTGAAGGCGGGGCGCACCGCAAGCGGTCCGAGCATCAGCGCGCGCCCGGCGCCGGCGGCGATACGCGTCATCCGCACCGAGGCGACGACGGTGTCGCCATCGACGGCGACGAAGGACATCGCGCGATCATGCCCTCCGGCCTCGCGGATCTTGTAGGCGGCAAGCACGAAACGGCCCGGCCCGAAGGCCTCGTCGTTAATGGCTTCGACCTCGGGGTCATGCGCCGGGGTTTCCGGCAGGTATTCGACGTCGGCAAGGCTCATGGTCTTCGCGTTCCGGTATGCGAGGAAAGGTTTGCTGCAAGCGGCAGCGTTCGCCAGTCAGCGCTTCATCAAGCGCGGGCGCCCTTTCGTCGTCGGTCGAACCGGATTGTGGCAAAGTCCAACATGCGGGTTTTCCGCTAGCATCAATTTCCGGCCGCTGCAATCCGCCGTTTTCGTTCGCCGATTCCGGCAAAGTGACGGTCTGTTCAGCAGATCGCGTCTTCGGGATCGCCGCCGTACGCCTACATGCACCTCAAGCGTCAAGGAGATTTGCATGGGATTGCTGGTCGAAGGCAGGTGGCAGGATCGCTGGTACGAGACGGCCGACAATGGCGGCAGGTTCGTGCGGGCGCAGTCGCAATGGCGCGACTGGGTCACGCCCGACGGCGCGCCGGCCGAAGGCCGTACGCGCGGCTTCAAGGCCGAGCCCGGCCGCTACCATCTTTATGTCTCGCTCGCCTGTCCGTGGGCGCACAGGACGCTGATCTTCCGCGCCCTGAAGGGCCTGGAAGACGCAATCTCGGTCTCCATCGTGCACCATTTCATGGGTGCGCACGGATGGACCTTCCTTGCCGAAGACGGCGCCACCGGCGACACGCTGCATGGTCTCGATTTCCTGCACCAGGTCTACAGCAAGGCCGATCCGGCCTATTCGGGCCGGGTGACGGTGCCGGTGCTGTGGGACAAAAAGGAAGAAACGATCGTCTCGAACGAATCTTCCGAGATCATCCGCATGCTCAATTCGGCTTTCGACGAATGGGCCGACAAGAGCGTCGATTTCTATCCCGAGGCGCTGCGCGGGGAGATCGACCGCGTCAACGCACTGGTCTACCCGGCCATCAACAACGGCGTCTATCGCGCCGGCTTCGCCACCACGCAGGCCGCCTATGAGGAGGCGTTCGAAGAGCTGTTTTCGGCCCTCGACAGCCTGGAGGGGAGGCTGTCAAAGCAGCGCTATCTCGTTGGCGGCCGCATCACCGAGGCGGACTGGCGGCTGTTCACCACGCTGGTGCGCTTCGATCCGGTCTATGTCGGGCACTTCAAGTGCAACCTGCGCCGCATCGCCGACTATCCGAACCTGTCGAACTATCTGCGCGACCTCTACCAGGTACCCGGCGTCTCGAAGACGGTCAATCTGCATCACATCAAGGCGCACTACTACGGCAGCCACAAGACGATCAACCCGACGGGCATCGTACCGGTCGGGCCGGAGCTCGGCTATGCCGCGCCGCATGACCGGGCGCGGTTCGGGAAGGCTGCCTAGAGTTACCAATAAGGCGAGATCTCGGCCTTCGCGAAAATCTCGGCGATCCGCCGCAGCGTTGCAGGCGTCGTCGCTTCCGGCAAACGGTCGAGCGGGAAGAAACCCGCCTCGGCGATTTCGTGGTCGGGCAGTTTCGGCGCGGTCTGTTTGAAGCTCTCGATCAGATAGAAGCCAACATGGTCGCGCTTGCTGGAGCGACGGTTGAAATGCACCGACTTCAGCACAGGCGCGGCCGTAATCGTGATGTTGCCCTCCTCGGCCAGCTCGCGCGCCAGGGCCTCCAGAAGCGTTTCGCCGACCTCGACGCCGCCGCCCGGCAGCTGCCAGCCGGGCACATAGGTGTGGCGGATCAGGAAGACGCTGTTCGAGGCGCGATCGTGGACCAGGCCGCGCACACCGAGCGTCATCGGCCGCCTGAGCAGGAACAACAGATGGAACAGTCTTGCCCTGAGGCCCGGCCAGCCGGTCTGACGCATGGCCTGTTCCGGATCGAGGGGTTCCGTCACCGGGAGAACCGCGAGCCGGCGCAAAACCATGAGTGGAAAGCAGGCAGCGGCTCGCTTATGAAGAAGCTATGTTCAGGCTCGCGCATATTTCCGATGTCCATCTGGGGCCGCTTCCCGGTGTAACCTATCGCGAACTCGCCTCCAAGCGCGTGGTCGGCTACGTCAACTGGCAGCGCAACCGCCGCCGCCACATGCATGACGCGGTGATCGACACGATCGTCGCCGACCTCAAGGCCAGCCAGCCGGACCACCTCGCCGTCACCGGCGACCTGGTCAACCTGGCGCTCGACGGCGAGATCGAGATGGCCAGGCACTGGCTGGAGACGCTGGGCTCGCCCGACGACGTTTCGGTCGTGCCCGGAAATCACGATGCCTACGTGCCGGGCGCCTTCGACAAGGTCTGCCGGTCATGGGCGGCGTGGATGAGCGGCGACGGCACCGGCGGGCCGGTCGACCGCAATGCCTTTCCCTATCTGCGCGTGCGTGGCAATGTCGCGCTGATCGGCGTTTCGACGGCGCGCGCCACCGCGCCGTTCATGGCCAATGGCTTCTTCAGGGCAGGCCAGGCGCGAAGGCTCGGCAAGATACTGGACGCAACGGCCGGCAGCGGCCTGTTTCGGGTGGTCATGATCCACCATCCGCCGGTGCGCGGCGCCGTTTCCCAATACAAGCGCCTGTTCGGCATAGAGCTCTTCCAGCGGACGGTAAATCGGCATGGCGCCGAGCTTGTCCTGCACGGCCATTCGCACGATCCGAGCCTGTTCTTCATCGGCACTCGCGGTGTCAGGATCCCGGTCGTCGGTGTCGCCGCGGCCGGGCAGGGGCTCGGCGGCAGGCACCCGGCGGCGCAGTACAATCTGGTCGACATCGAAGGCGAAAAGGGCGACTGGCAGGTCCGCCTGACCCGGCGCGGGCTGACTGGACCGGCAATGCCGCCGTCGGACCTGCAAGTGATCGAACTGGGAGCCGATGCCGAGGCATCGCGCCCATTGGTCAAAAGCTGATTTTCATCGCCGCGAGACGATCCCAGAACAGCACGAGCGATACGGCAAGCCCGACCAGTGCGCCGGCCGCAATCAGGCCGAGACCGGACAGGACAGCCGACCAGGCCCTGCCGCGCCGGGCCGCCCGCAAAGGCGGTTCGGCTTCCGTCACCAAGGCGCGCTGCAGCCTCGGGATGGCATGTTCGGCACCGCCTTCCATCATCCGCTGTCGCTCGACGACGCGCTCTGCCACATAGCGTGTCACCTGATCGGCGACGACCTTCATCTCGCTCGATTCAGCGAGGACCACGCGGCCGATGCGCGTGTCCCTGAGGAAGCGATAGGTGCGACGGTCGCGGCCCATGGCGACGTGGCTGACGGCATCGATCCACAAGCGCGGCTGCAGACCGGACGAGACCGCGAAGTCGAAATTGTCCATGTCGGTGGGCACCTCGGCAAAGACAGGGGCGAGCTCGGCGGCAAGCAGATCGAGCCGCATGCGGTGCGCATCGCGCATGTCGACGACGATATCGTCGCGATCGGCGAAAGCGTTCTTCACGTCGCGGATGGCGTCGGACAGCTTGTGCGACGCCTCGATCGGGGTGGTCTTCTCGCCTGCGTCCTTCATCGGCGGCTGCCTCGCGGTTGGTTAACAGGGGGTTAACACAGTCGCCGGCAAAATGCACTGCCGAGATGGCGGTTCAGCCCTGCCGCCCTTACGCCATGGCCGAGCGCCTGGGGCGCCGACTTGTGTTGCGACGCACGGCGGAAGCGACCAGATCGGATGCTTCCTCGACCAGCATATGGCCGGCTTCCAGCACATGATGCAGGTGAAAATGCGCCGGCAAGTCGTTGGCCTGGGCAACCGGCAGCATGGCGTCGTCCGTGCCCCAGACCACCATCACCGGCATGGCGAGCGTGCCCAACTGTTCGCGCGGAATGGCGCCTTGCCGATCGTCCCTGGTCATGACGGCGGCGATCTCGACAAGCTTCTGTACCTGACCGGGGCGTTCGCGCATCTCGGCAAGCGTATCCACGATGTCTTCCGGGGGCAGGTCCCCCGGTCCGGACATGGCGGCCAAACAGGTACGGACCTCATTTCTGCCGGCGGCAGCCGCATAGCGGCGCAACAGCGGCCCGTTGATCTCCGTGCCAAATCCACCCGGCGCCAGAAGCGTCAGCGAGGCTACCCTTTCGGGCTCGCTCAACGCCATCAGGGTCGCGACCGCGCCGCCCATCGAATGGCCGACGAGATGCACTTTCTTCCTTCCGCGTGTCGCCAGGTCGGCGAGAATGGCCTTGGCGGCGGAGCGCGCCGATGTGCCTGGGACACCGAGTGAAAGGCCGTGGCCGGGCAGGTCGTAGGCAAGCGTCCGCAGGCCGGGAGACAGCGTCGAGATCACCCGGCGCCAGACATCATGGCACCCGCCAAAGCCGTGCAGGAAAACGACAACCTTCGAGCCGGCGCCCCGTTCGGCGGCATAAACGGAAGAATCCATGAAAATATATGAGTTTGTCCAAGCCCAAGCGACCGAACGGCCGCCCGGTAGTCAAATTGTGGCTCGATTGCTCCTTGTCCAGAGCAACAGTCAGTAAATTTTCTGCGATCAGCCGCGCCGGTCTAATACAATTTAGCTGGGGTTACCAAGGCCTGCTGCCTGCAAAGCTTGGACCAACCTGTCGGTGAGATCGGCGGGGTATTTCCGGTCGACGAAGGTCGCGCGCGGATCGGCGGCGAATTTCGGGAATTTGGCGACGAGTTCGTCGACCAACTGGCCGGCCAACTGGTCGCGGCCGGCAAGCTTGGCGCCGATCAGGCGCGCGGCCAGATAATGCGACTTGGTTGCGGTCGTCCGCAACGATTCACTGGCGATGGCAGCCTGCCTCGTATCGCCCAGCATGAATGCGCCGACAAAAAGTCCGTAGTCCCACCATGTCGGATGGCCGCTGAAGGTCTCGACGGCGTGCGCCATGATAGGGGTGCCTTCGCTGTACCTGCCGGCGAAGACCAGGCCGTAGCCGTAGGCCGCGGCCATGCCGAGATCGTAAGGGTTCAGCTCGTGGGCCTTGCGCATCCAGCGTATTGCTTCATCCGTATTGCCGAGGCGCGAATTGAGATAGCCATAGGCGCGATGCGCATAGGGGCTGGTCGGGCCGATCTGCACGGCACGATGGGCAAACGACATCGCCTGCTCGATCGTGGCGCCGGAGGGATAGGCGTAGTGATCGGTGACGGCCTCGAGATGCAGGGAGGCAAGCTCTGAATAGACGAGTGACGATCGCGCACCCTGGCGGGCCAGATCCTCGAGGCAACGGTAGGCGGCCTCATGCGTCGTGGCGCTTTGGTCGAGATAGTATCTGTCGTTGAGCACCAGGCATTGCGTCAGGCCGGTGCCGAGACCGCCTTGATCGATATAGCCGTAGATGGGCCCGGAGGCAGGAATGGTCGAGGTCAGTATGTTGGCGACGCTGTCCTCGACGGCGTCCGGCGCATTGTCCTCGGCCGTCAGGTTGCGCGACAGAAGCACCCTGCCGGTGGCGACGTTCTGCAGTTCGATCGTTACGTCGCTCGGCGTGGGTCCAGGCACGATGTCGAATACGAAGCTGGTGGCGTCGGCGGCCGGATCGTGGGTGCCGTCGGCGTCGCGTCCGATGAAGTCTATGGTGTCGAAACCGGCAAGGCCGGAGCGCAGCGAAGCTGCGACGCGTGCAGCTTCCGGACTGCTCGCCTTCACGGCGATGTAGATCAAAGGCAGGTTCTCCGCCGGCGGCGAAGCGACGCTGCTGGTCGCCGTCGTCTCGACCGTCGAGGCGGTATCCCCGCCGCCAAGCAAGGCATCGCCGCCCTGGCGAAGGATGAGCACGCCCAGCATGGCGATGACGAGGGCGATCGCGCCCCAGAAAAAGCGCAGGTGGCGGGTGAGCGATGGAGCAGGCGCCGAAGCCGCGGGCGACATCAGCGGCGCGGCCTCGGCAAGACCCGGCCCTTCGGGCAATCCCGACGGGACGCTGGCCGGTGCCGCGCCCTCCGCCTGCCTTTGCTCGGCCGGCAGGCGAATGGCATTCAGCTCATAGGAGGGAACATAGCCGCCGCGCGGGATGGCGATACGCACCGGTTCGGCAATGCCTTCATTGGCGAAATAGTGCTGCAGAAGCTCGCGCAGCCTGCCCGCCTGCACGCGCACCACGGCATCGGTCGACGGATCGAAATCGCCGTCCCGGCCGAAAACATCCATGGCGATGGAGAAGCCCTTGAGTCGGTCGGCCTCGCCGGCCTGCTCGCGCTCGACCAGATAGCGCAGCAGCTTTCGGGCACGCTCCGAGCGTCCGAATGTTTCGCTGGCAAGCAGTCGCTCAAGTGTCTCGCGCACTGCGGGGGCGGCAGGCGTGGCATGCTGCAAGTGTCGAACCTCTCGAAGTCGGCACAGGTTAGGGCGCGATCATATAGTGATGGGACTGCCGCACAAGCATACTTGTATTATGCTATCGCGTAAGCCACCGGATAATTGCCCATGGTTAACGGGGCCGGTATCGCAATGCGTGCGGAGCGCCGCGGACGTGCGACGCTCCGGGTAGGCATTGATCAGCCCGCCTTGCGGCCGACGATGCGGTTGGCGGCCGAGACCACAGCCTCCAGCGAAGCGGCGACGATGTTGGTGTTGATGCCGGCGCCGAACAGCTTGCCGCCGGGGTGCTCCATCTCGACATAGGAGATGGCGGAGGCATTCGAGCCGCGCTGCAGCGAATGTTCGGAATAGTCGAGCACCGACATCTCGACGCCGACATGCCGCGACAGCGCATCGACGAAACCATCGATCGGGCCGGTGCCGGTGCCGGTGATGGTCACCTCCTTGCCCTTGTCGAGGATCACCGCCTCGATCACGCGCCGGCCCTTCACCTCGGTGTCGGGATAGGTTTGGTGGTCGATGAATTTCAGCCGGGCGCGGGGCTGGTCGACATAGGTATCGAGGAAGCGCTCATGGATGCGCTTGGCCGGCACTTCCTTGCCTTCGGCGTCGGTGATCGCCTGGATGGCCTGGCTGAACTCGATCTGCAGGTTGCGCGGCAGATTGAGGCCGTAGTCGGCCTGCAGCACATAGGCGATGCCTCCCTTGCCGGACTGCGAGTTGATGCGGATGATCGCCTCATAGGTGCGGCCGACATCGGCAGGGTCGATCGGCAGATAGGGCACTTCCCAGAGCGGCGTGTTGGCCTTCTTCAGCGCCTTCATGCCCTTGTTGATGGCATCCTGGTGCGAGCCGGAGAAGGCGGTGTAGACCAGCTCGCCGACATATGGATGGCGCTCCGGGATTTTCAGCTGGTTCGAATATTCATAGACGTCCTTCATCCGGTTGATGTCGGAACAATCCAGCTCAGGATCGACGCCCTGCGTGTACATGTTGAGCGCCAGCGTGACGATGTCGACATTGCCGGTGCGCTCGCCATTGCCGAACAGCGTGCCCTCAACGCGGTCGGCGCCGGCCATCAGGCCGAGCTCGGTGGTGGCGATGCCGGTGCCGCGGTCGTTGTGCGGATGCAGCGAGACGATCAGGTTCTCGCGATTGTCGAGATTGCGGCACATCCACTCGATACGGTCGGCGTAGATGTTGGGCGTCGACATCTCGACCGTCGAAGGCAGATTGATGATCAGCTTGTTTTCAGCCGTCGGCTTCACGATCTCGGTTACCGCGTTGCAGATCTCCAGCGCGACTTCGAGCTCGGTGCCGGTGAAGCTCTCCGGCGAGTATTCAAAGCGATAGCCGCCGCCGGCCTTTGCCGCCATGTCGGTGATCATCTTGGCGGCGTCGGTGGCGATGCGCTTGATGCCGGCAACGTCCTTTTCGAAGACGACGCGGCGCTGCAATTCGCTGGTGGAGTTGTAGAAGTGCACGATCGGGTTGCTGGCATCCTTCAGCGCCTCGAAGGTGCGGGTGATCAGCTCCGGGCGGCATTGCACCAGCACCTGCAGCGAGACATCGGCCGGCACGTTGCCTTCCTCGATGCACCAGCGGGCGAAATCGAAATCGGTCTGCGAGGCCGAAGGGAAACCGATCTCGATCTCCTTGAAGCCCATGTCGAGCAGCAGCGCGAACATGCGCGCCTTGCGCTCATGGCCCATCGGGTCGATCAGCGCCTGGTTGCCGTCGCGCAGGTCGACCGAGCACCAGATCGGCGCCTTGTCGATGACCTTCGACGGCCAGGTGCGATCGGTGAGGCCGACGGTCGGGTAGGGCTGGTATTTGCGAGCGGCGTCCGTCATGCCCTGGGCTGACCGTGTCATGCCCTTCTCGGCATGGTCGGCCTGGATGTCTTCTCGTGCGTTCATCGTCATCTCTCCCGGCGGCTCGCGGATCCGCCTTCAGACGGATTGGTGCCGAGCGGCGCCTTTACCAAAGTTTCGTTCGCTTGATGTGACTTGCCAACTGGCCAAGGAGCGTGCGCGTAAGCGGCGATTTCGACCGCCGGGCGCTCCTTCAGCGAACCCGGCGATCGCCGATAAGGCCGAGAAGAAGCAGAGTGGAAGCAAGCGCGCGCACGGTCTCGCCGGCAAAGCCGGTCGGACGGGAAGCGACGGAGGAAGCGCGCGTGTTCATGGCGGTTCTCATACAGGAGCGGCATTCGAGAGGCAAGTGCCGGCGCGGGCAGGCTCTTCCCCACGTCCGGCAAATGCGCCAAACTCGCAGGACGAGGCAGCGACGCCGGGGGAGGCCCATCCATGAATTTTGTGTTCTTCTCGCCGCATTTTCCGGCCAATGGCGCCGACTTCTGCGATCGGCTGAAGAAGGCCGGCGCCACCGTGCTTGGCATCGGCGATGCGCCTTATGAGGCGCTGAGCGGAAAACTGAAGGCGGCGCTGTCGGAATATTACCGCGTCGCCGACATGGAGGACTACGAGCCGGTGTTCCGGGCAATGGGCCATTTCATCCACAAATGGGGGCGCATCGACCGTTTCGAGTCGCTCAACGAGCATTGGCTGGAGTTGGAAGCCAACATCCGGACCGACTTCAATATCTTCGGCACCAAGCTCGATTTCGTGAAGAACCTGAAGCGAAAGAGCCGCATGCGCGCCTTCTTCCGCAAGAGCGGCGTCGAGACCATTCCGCAGCGCAAATGCTCCGATCGGGCGGGCGCCATGACCTTCATCCGCCGCGTCGGCTATCCGGTGGTGGTGAAGCCTGATTCCGGCTCGGGCGCCTCGAACACGTTCAAGATTTCCAATGCGAAGGAGCTCGACCAGTTCTTCCGGGACAAACCGGAGGGCGTGACCTTCGTCATGGAGCAATTCATCGAGGGGCTGGTGGTGACGTTCGACGGTCTGGTCAACCGCGACGGCGAGGTGGTGCTGGCGGCCAGCCACCGCTACGACCAGAGCGTCATGGAGGTGGTCAACCGCGACCGCCACATGAGCTACACCTGCTTTCCCGAAATCAGCCCGGCGGTGGAAGAGGCGGGCCGCAAAATCCTCAAGGCGTTCGACGTCCGCGAGCGGTTCTTCCACATCGAGCTGTTCGAGACCAAGGACAAGCGCGTCATCGCGCTCGAGGTCAACATGCGCCCGCCGGGCGCCTGGATGACGGATGCCATCAACTACACGTTCGACGTCGACGTCTATGCGGCATGGGCCGACATGGTGGTCAAGGACGCCGCCGGCGGACCCTACGAAGGCAAGTATTTCACCGCCTACGCCAGCCGCAAACGCCACCTCCACTATTTGCACAGCCATGCGGACGTGCTAGCCGCCCATGGCGACAAGATCGTCCATCACCAGGCCATCGAAGAGGTTTTCAGCCGCGCCATGGGGAATTACGCCTACCAGATGCGTTCGAAGGACCAGACGGCGCTGCGCCAGGCGGTCGACTACATCCACGCGGAAAAGGCGTGAGCGATGGACGTGTCCTACCACAAGGGGTTTGCCAAAAATCTCGGCCGCGACATGGAGTACAAGCGATACGGCCACGCCGGCCGGCCGGTCGTGGTGTTCCCGACCTCGCAAGGGCGCTTCTACCAGTTCGAGGATTCCGGCGGGGTGGGGGCGCTGGCCGAGTTCATCGATACAGGCCGCATCCAGCTGTTCACGCTCGACGGCATCGATTCCGAATCCTTCTTCGACAAACATGGCGATCCTGCGCAGCGTATCGCGCGTCATGAAGCCTATTTCCGCTATGTGCGCGAGGAAGCACTGCCGGAACTGCAGTCGATTGCCGCCAAGGCCAATGGCGGGCGCAATCTGAAGCCGCTGTTCTCTGGCTGTTCGATGGGCGGCTATCATTCGTCGAACTTCGTCTTCCGCTTTCCGGAACTGGCCAGCGGCGTCATTGCGCTGTCCGGCGTCTATTCGACCCGCGATTTCTTCGGCCGGTCGCTCGAGGGCAGCATCTTCTTCAACTCGCCGCTCGACTATTTGCCGGGCATCGTGGACCAGAAGCTGCTCGGCCGGCTGCGGGCGCTGAGGCTGATCTTCTGCTGCGGGCAGGGCGCCTGGGAAGAGCGCATGCTGATCGAAACGCGCGAACTGGAACAGGTGCTGCGCGACAAGTCCATCCCCGCCTGGGTCGACTATTGGGGCGGCGATGTCAGCCATGACTGGCCATGGTGGCACAAGCAGCTGGTCTATTTCTTCGGCCGCTGGCTGGACGAGGACCTGATGAAGCGGCTGGATTGAACCGCAACCGACCCGGTCCGCGGTTTTGCGAAGCTTGCCGATGCCGGCGGCCCAAGGGCCTTTCCAGGCAGGTTCGGGCGCTTTGCCTTATTCCTTGATGCTTCTCGCCACCAGCCGCGCCACGCTCGGGCCGACGAGCAGCACGACGAGGAAGCGGGCCGACTGCAGCGCCATGACGAAGGAAATGTCGACGTTCTGCGCCGCGGCGGCGATGATGGCGACGCTGTCCATGCCGCCGGGGCTGGTCGCCAGATAGGCAGTGAGCGGATCGATGCCGAGCACGCGGCTGATGACGAATGCCATGCCGCCGCAAAAGGCGATCAGCGCCACGATCGAGCCGATGATCTGCGGCAATGCGCGGGTCGCGTCGCGCAGGATCGGCCGGGTGAAGTTCAGGCCGATCGACCAGCCGATCAGGGCGTAGCTGACGGCGAGCAGCCATTGCGGCAATTGCATCTCCACGCCGAAGCCGAGATGGACGATGGTGCCGAAGATGAAGGTGCCGAGGAAGAACGGCGACGGCAGCCGGCAAAGCCGACCGAGCAGGCCGCCGACAAGCGCGACAGCGAGCATCGCGGCAAAAGCCTTCCATTCGATCGGCGGGAACCAGACGATGGCCGGGGCTTCGATGCCCGATGTGTCGACCCACATGCGGGCGATCAGCGCCGCGGTCATCGAGACGAAGATGACGCGCAGATACTGCATGAAGGCGACGAGCCGCTGGTCGGCGCCGAAGGCGCCCGCCATCAGCACCATGGCCGTGGCCGCTCCCGGCGACGAGCCCCAGACGGCCGTGGTGCCGGGCAGTATGCGCCAGCGGCTGATCAGCCAGCCAAGCAGGCTGGAGGCGGCGACGGTCGCAATCACGGCGCCAAGGAAGAGCGGCCATTCCTTGTAGAAGACGGGGAAGATGTCGGCGGAGATCGAAGCGGCGACGAGGCAGCCGACGACGGCTTGCGCCGAGCCGAACAAGGGGCGAGGCACGCGCACCGTGGCGCCGTTGGTTCCGGCGAGGATCGCCGCCAGCATCGGTCCGATCAGCAGCGCCGCCGGCAGAGCAGCGACTTCCAGCGCGCCGGCGAACAGCAGCGAGAGCGCCAGCAGCACCAGCCACTGCCGGGGCGGACGGAGTCGCGCCATGCGTTCAACGGGCGGTTGTTCCGGCGAGGAGTCCATACCCGGCTCTTAGACCGGGCGGGGACAAATGCGAACCCATTTCCCGCGCAAAAGTCCTGATTTGCGTTGCTCCAGGGCGTCAGCCGGTGTTGCCGGCGGGCAAGCCGAAGCCGCCGACGGGATGGGTCTCCACCTGGAATTCAAAACCGGCGATGAAGGGCCGCGCCTTGGCGATCGCCGCCTGGACTTCCGGCAATTGCAAGGACGTCTTGTGGCTCGCCTGGTCGGTCCACACCTCGGTGACCCAGATCGCGTCGGCATCGGCGGGGTCGGTGGCGATGATGTAGCTCAGGCAACCGGGCAAGGCGCCGGTGCTTTCGCGCAGCACGTCCATGACCGCATCGCGCTGACCGCGCGCCGCCCGCATCTTGCCGATCAGTCCGTACATTTGCCCATGTCTCCTTACGGTTGCGCGACAAGAGTATGCAGTCGGCGCCTCACGGCATCAACTGGCCACCGTTCACCTCGATCACCTGGCCGGTGATATAGCCGCTCAACAGGTCGGACGACAGGAAGAGATAGGCGCCGACGCAATCCTCGGCGGTGCCGGCGCGCCCCTGCGGAATGGTGGCGACCATGCCCTTCATCTGTTGATCGGTCGAATAGCGTTCGTGGAAGGGCGTGGCGATGGTGCCCGGCGCCACGGCGTTGACGCGGATGCCGAAGCCGATCAGTTCCTTGGCCATGCCGCGGGTCACGTTGGAGACGAAGGCCTTGGCCGAGCCGTAGAGACCGGCACCACCGCCGGCGCCATTGCGGGCGGCGATCGAGGAGGTGTTGACGATGAAGCCACCCTGGCGCTTCAGCCAGGGTATCGCCTTGCGCGAGGCGGTGAGCACGGACCGCGCGTTGAGATCCATCACCGCGTCGTAATGCGCCTCGGTCTGCTCGGCATAGGCAATCCGGCCGAGCATGCCGCCGGCATTGTTGACCAGCCCGTCGAGGCGGCCGAAATGGCTGGCACTCTCCTCGACGACACGCTCGACATCGGCGGACACCGAGAAATCACCCTGGGTGAGGAAGACCTCGCCGCCGCGGTCGCGGATGATGCCGGCGAGCCTCTCGGCGGCCTCGCGGCTCGCATTGTAGTGGAGCGCGACGCGGCATTTCTGCTTCGCATAGGCCAGTGCAAGGGCGGCGCCGATGCCGGTCGAAGCCCCGGTGACCAGCACCGCTCTATCTGCGAGATCCGGGATGACAAGGGCAGAGCTAGCGGTCGCCGGCATTTCGATCCTCCGAATTTTCGCCCGTCCTTCGTAGGACCTCGCCGCCCCGGTATTCAAGCCCCCGGTCGTAACCCCGGGACTCTAGGGCCTGAGATAGACATAGCCCTGGCGCTGCAGTTCGGCGAGCTTGACGACGCCGCCCTTGTCGGCAACCTGGAAGCCGGCGAGCAGGTCGGCAAGCGTGATGTCCATGCCATGCATGGTGTTGCCGCAGGCTTGCGGAACCAGCCCCTGCTGGACCAGCCCGGCAAACCGGCTGGACGTGGCGCCGGATGCGGCCTTGGTCTTAAAGGCCGCAAGGGCCGGGCCATGCACGACAAGCACGATGTCGACATTGCCGCCGGTGCCTTCGTAGTGGTTCTTGATGTTGCCGAGGACGAAATTGGCCTTGTCGACGTCGCTGAGGTGATAGGCGACCTTCAGCCTTTCCTCCTCCGCGGCAGCCGCCTTGACCTGGCGCAGTCCGAAAAGGCCGGCGGCCCCGGCAAGACCGACACGGAAAATATCTCGGCGCAGCATCGCTCTTCCTCCACCAGCCGGGCACTATGGCCTTGCGTGGCCCCGGCCTCGCTAACCATTTGTTTCTACGCAATTCCCTATGGAAAACAGTTACACGCTTTTCCCGGAACTGCTCCTAGACTAGCATGAATCGCAGTCACGTCCTGTCGGTGGGAGGAGGGTCACATGACGTCGAGGATAGCGGTGGGCGCGGCGCTTGGCGCTGCATTGTTCGTTGTCGGCGCGGCTCTTGCCGACGACACTCCCAAGCTGACGGAACTCAGCCCCAACGGCGCCGATGCCTGTTTCGGACGCGTCTACGACGCGGCGCACCTCAAGGCGCATCCAAAGCAGAAGGTGGCGCGCATCTTCTTTTACTATGGCCACGATCCGGTCAGCCGGCCGAACGAGGAGCCGAGCACGTTTGGCGGCGCCGCCTATGATGGCTTTCTCACCACCACGGTGCGCGGCACCAAGAAGCCGGAATGGGCAGCTGGCTGGTGCAATCGTCAATCCGAGGACGGCAAGAGCGGCCCGATCCATTGCGGCATGGAATGCGACCGCACGCTCGCTTCACTCAAGGTCGACGACAAAGGCCGGCTGATCGTCTCCAACGTACAGCCCGATGTCTATCTGGACGCCGGCGCGGAGGAGGAACTCGGCACGGCGCAGTACAACAAGCAGGCGCTGGGCAGCGAGGACGACAATTTCCGCCTCGACCCGATGCCGGCCGCGACCTGCAAGGCGGAATTCGCGCGCATCGATCCGATCGATCCGGCGCTCGGGGCGCCATTGCGGGAGCGGCTGAAGCCCGACCAGGCGTTCTGCTATGGCCGCGATTACGATGCCGCGCATCTGAAGTCGCACCCCGACCAGGTGACGCAGTCGATCCGGGTTTTCCGCGGGCCGGTCGAACTCGCCTCCTACGCTTCAGGCGGCGATGTGGCCAACTGGCCGGACGGCGCCGACATCGCCGTTTCGGTGACGACCAGGCTGAAGTCGGGCAAGGTCACGCAGACCTATTCCTGCCGGGGCGAGGCCGACCAGTGGCGCTGCGCGGCAAGCTCGAAGATGAGCGATTTTGCCTGCGACGTCTCGCAGAAGGAGATTTTCCTCAAGCGCGGCGCCAACGGCACGATGATGCTGGCCAACCCCAACAGCGCGCTTGCCATCGTCGATCTCTGCTCGAAGGCGGCGGATGGCAAGACGAAGTCCGACGACAAGGTCTATCGGCTGAACCCAATGCCGCAGTCGGCCTGCGCACCGTAAGGTCTGTCGTTTCAGGTGATGCCGGCCTGCGAACGGCAACTTCCTGCGCTTCCGGTGCTCACGTACTTCAAGTACGCTCCGCTCCGGTTCTCGCATCAACAGACCTTGCTCGAGATCAAGCGAACGGCACCGCCGTCGTGCCCTTGGGCAGCTTCGCCTCATCGTCCGGCTCGACATGGATGGTGACGCGGACCGAGGGGATTTCGGCCTTCAGCGCGTCCTCGATGCGGTCGCAGATGACATGGCTGTCGCCCACCGTCATACCGGCGTCGACGACCATGTGAAATTCGATGAAGGTGGCGCGGCCGGCGATGCGCGTCTTGAGGTCGTGCACCTCAAGCGCGCCCTTCGAATTGGCCGAGATGATGTCGCGGATGCGCATATGCTCCTGCGTATCCACCGCGCGGTCCATGAGGCCGCTCAGCGATTCTCCGGTAAGCTTCCAGCCCTGGTAGAGGATGTTCAGCGCCACGAGCAGCGCAAGCAGCGGGTCGAGGATCCGCCAGCCGGTCATCACCGCGGCAACAAGGCCGACGATGACGCCGACCGAAGTCAGCACGTCGGTCATGATATGCTGACCGTCGGCGACCAATGCCGGCGATCGTTCGGCGCGGCCGTTGCGGATCAGCACCAAGGCCCAGGCGGCGTTGACCACAGCGGCGCCGCCGTTGATCATCAAGCCCTCCCAGGGCTGTTCGATCAATGCCGGGTTCTGCAGCGACTGCCACACCTTGGCTATGATCAGCATCGCCGCCACGACGATCAGCACGCCCTCGAGCACCGCCGAAAAATATTCAGCCTTGTGATGACCGAAAGGATGGTCGCTGTCGGCTGGTTTGTGGCTGATGCGGATGGCCCAGAGAGCGGCGGTCGCCGTGATGACGTTGACGATCGATTCCAGCGCGTCGGAATAGAGGGCGACGGAGCCGGTCATCTGCCAGGCGACAAACTTCAGCCCCATCACCAGGAAGGCGATGACGATCGACCAGAAGGCAAGGCTGGCAACCTTGCGCTTGGCTGCGGCTTTTGCCGCGGCCGCCGCCATGTCTTCCGTTGCGGCCATCGCTGCTAGGCTGCCTTTTCCTTGGCCTTGCGCGGCAGATGCGCAACGATGTTCTCGATGATGCGCATGCCGGCATTGTGGCCGAGCGTCATGATCGATTCCGGATGGAACTGCACGGCGGCGATCGGCTCCTTGCGGTGCTCGAAGGCCATGATGACGCCATCCTCGGTCTCGGCGGTGACCAGGAAATCGTCGGGCAGGCGCACCGGATCGGCGAAGATCGAGTGGTAGCGGCCGACGGTCACTTCCTTGGGCAGGCCGGAGAAGATGATGCCCGGCTTGGAGACGCGGATGCGCGACGGCTTGCCGTGCATCGGAATGTGCAACTGCCTGAGTTCGCCGCCATAGGCCTCGGCCAGCGCCTGCAGTCCGAGGCAGACGCCGAAGATCGGCAGGTCGCGGGCGCGCGCCTTCTTGATCGTGGCGGCACAGTCGAAATCCTTCGGCGTGCCGGGTCCGGGCGACAGCACGACGAGGTCGGGCTTCAGCCGTTCGAAAACCTCTTCCGGCACCGGCGTGCGCACGGTGGAGACATTGGCGCCGGTCTGGCGGAAGTAGTTGGCGAGCGTATGGACGAAGGAGTCCTCGTGGTCGACCAGCAGGATGTTGACGCCGTCGCCGACGTGCGCGGTGGCGCGTTCGGCACCGGCCGCATTGCCGGTCTTGGCGTCGCGGATGGCGGAGAGCATGGCGGATGCCTTCAGTTCGGTTTCGGCTTCTTCTTCCTCGGGAATGCTGTCGAAGAGCAGCGTGGCGCCGGCGCGCACCTCGGCGATGCCGTCCTTGATGCGGATGGTGCGCAGCGTCAGCCCGGTGTTCATGTCGCCGTTGAAGTTGACCATGCCGATCGCCCCGCCATACCAGGCGCGCGGGCTCTTCTCGTTCTGTTCGATGAAGCGCATGGCCCAGAGTTTCGGCGCGCCGGTGACGGTGACCGCCCAGGCGTGCGACAGGAAGGCGTCGAAGGCATCCATGCCCTCGCGCAGCCGCCCCTCGATATGGTCGACGGTGTGGATCAGGCGCGAATACATCTCGATCTGGCGGCGGCCGATGACACGCACCGAGCCCGGATCGCAGACGCGAGATTTGTCGTTGCGGTCGACGTCCGAGCACATGGTGAGCTCGGACTCGTCCTTCTTGGAGTTGAGCAGCTTCAGGATCTGCTCGGAGTCCGAAATGGCGTCGTCGCCGCGCTTGATCGTGCCCGAGATCGGGCAGGTCTCGACGCGGCGGCCATTGACGCGCACGAACATCTCCGGCGAGGCGCCGATCAGATATTCGCCCTCGCCGAGATTGATGAAGAAGGAATAGGGCGACGGGTTGATCGATTTCAGCTTACGGGAGATCTCGGAAGGCTCGGTCTCGCAGCGCTCGTAGAACATCTGGCCGGGCACCACCTCGAACAGATCGCCGCGCTTGAAGCTCTCCATCGCCCTCCGCACCAAATTGGCGTATTCGCCGGGCTCGTGATCGCCGCGCGGCGGGATGCGGTCGGCGGTCCTGAACGGCTCGACGGCGGCGTCGCGGTCCAGGCCTTCGGTCGAAAATCCCTCGCCGGAATAGTCGTAGCGGTCGGTCCAGGCCTTGGTCGAATAATGGTCGACGACCAGGATCTCATCGGGCAGGAACAGCACCAGGTCGCGCTGGCTGTCCTTGCGCTCGAGCTTGTAGTCGACCGGGTCGAACTGGAAGGCGAGGTCGTAGCCGAAGGCGCCATAAAGCCCGAGATTGGCGTCTTCCTCGGTCTTGAACAGGGCGGTGATGGCGCGCAGCACCGTGAACACCGAAGGCACGCGGCTGCGCTCTTCCTCGGTGAAGACACGGCCGGGCTTTGCCACATCGAGGCGAATGAGCTTCCTCGTGGACTCGGCGATCGTTACCTCGCTTAATCCGGCGAGCGTCTTGCCGATCACCGGCAGCAGCGCCTCGCCACGGCCGTTCAGCGCCTCGATGCGCATGGCGCGGCCGCGCGCCGAGATCACCAGCGGCGGGTCGATGATGGCGGTGTCCCAGCGCGTGTAGCGGCCCGGATATTCGTAATTCGAGGAGAACACCGCGCCGCGCCGCGAATTGAGGCCATCGACATAGGCGTCGATCGCCCCGTCATAGGGCCGGTCGTGGCGCTCGCGCGTTATCGTCACGCCGCCGGCGGTGACGAAGCGCTCGGCCCCGTTGTCCAGAACTTTTGTCGTCATTGCCGTCTCCATCAGCGTTTTGGGCAACGGACCCGGGAATGGCTTAAAAAACAAATGGCCGCCCGGACATTCCGTTGCGGCCACCCTCTCTATTCACGCGCACGCGTTCGAACAGGCCGCTGTCAGCGAGCCCACCACCAAACAGTCTTATTCGAGCGCATGTTCATGGGATTCCCATAGCGGCGAATGGACGGCCGCGCAACTGGATTCCACGAAGCTGGTAAAGGGCCTGCCTCTCTCAGTCCTCCAGCGTTCCCGACCTTGCGTCGTCGCTCCTTTTGTCGCCGACCAGCTTCAGAAGGTCTTCGCCGGCGCGGATGATGCGCCGCGAACGCCTGGTCAGGATAAGGCCGGCCTGGGGCGCGAACACTTCCATGCTGCCGCCCGTTTCGCCCGGGGCGTGGACGATTTTGGCGAGCCGCGCTCCCTTGGCGACGCGGTCGCCGGGCTTCACGTCATAGACGACCGCGCCACCCTTCGGCGCCGGCATCATGTCGATGTTTTCCAGCGGCGCCACGGTGCCGGTGAAGGCGCCGGGCGTGGCCAAGGCGGGATCGGCGACAACGCCGCGCGCGACCAGCAGCCGATAGAGCCCCTCGGCATCGGAAGCGGCCAATTCGCCGTCTACGTCGAGTATGCCGCGATACTCGACCGTGGTGGCGACCCGCCGGTCAAAACGCGCGACTTCGGCAGGAACGTTCTGATAGGGCATGATCGAGGCGCCCTCGAAGGTGCCGTCAGTGTCCTCGTTCCACAACAGCACCGCATCGACGCCCATGGCCGCCGCGCAATCGGCCATCGCCGGCCACAGGCTGGTGTGGATGTAGAGGTAAGGCAGGCCCTCGTCGTCGCAATGCAGGTCGAGCACGATGTCGTGGCCGAGCGAGAGTTGCAGCAGTCGCGACTTCAGTCGCTGGTCGGGTGTGGCAAGAGTCGTATCGGGCAAAAGCGCGGTGTCGGGGGCGGCAAGCAGCGGGAAGCCGCGGTTGAAATTGGTGCGCGTGCCAAGATGGAAGCGGCCCTGATGCTCGCCGAAATGGTACTGGGCGCGGCCGATCGGGTTGGCCCAAGGCACGATGGTGATGGCGCCCATGATGCGGCCCTCGGCTTCGGCCCTGGCGAGCATCGGCATCAGCGCGTCGATGGCGACCACGCCCGGCAGCTCGCCGGCGTGGAGTGCCGCCTGCAGATAGGCCGAAGGCGCCGCCTTGTCCGTTCCCTCGAAGCGGAGGACCGGGAATTCGTAGGAAACACCCTCGCTGTCGCCGGCTATGCGTTCGATCGATCTGTGCATGGAGGCCTCCGGGAAAGAGGCGAACCCATGCACTTTTGCGATTGCGCTGTCGATTGGTCCAGGCCGAGGCGCTATGGGCGCAAACCACGCCGATGGCGACACTAGGCCAGCGGCTTCAGCTCCTGGGCTATGGTCGGCAGAAGCTCGGAGACGTTGGGGTGGATGTGCATGGCACGCGCCAGCGTCGATATCGGCGCCTTGGCATACATCAGGTCGAGCACCGAGTGGATCACCTCGTCGCCGCCCGGACCAAGCACCGAGCAGCCGAGGATCTCGCCGGTGTCGGCGTCGGCCAGGATCTTCATGAAGCCCTGCGTCTCGCCCTTTTCGACGGCGCGGCCGACGCGGGTCATCGGCCGCTGGCCGACCAGCGCGCGGCGGCCGGATTTCCTCACCGCGGCCTCGGTCATACCGCAGCGGCCGAGCGGCGGATCGATGTAGAGCGCATAGGCCTCGATGCGGTCGCTGACCTTGCGCGGATCGTTGTCGAGCAGGTTGGCGGCGACGATCTCGAAGTCGTTGTAGGAGGTGTGGGTGAAGGCGCCCTTGCCGTTGCAGTCGCCCATCGCCCAGATGCCGGGCACGGTGGTGCGCAACTGGTCGTCGACGACGACGAAGCCGCGCCTGTCGACCTCGACGCCGGCCTTGTCGAGACCGAGATCGTCGGTGTTGGGGTTGCGGCCGAGCGCCAGCAGCACATGCGAACCGACGGCGGGCGGCTTGCCGGCGGCGAAGGTGACGGCGACATCGCTGCCCTGCTTGGCAAAACTGATGTCGTCGGCGCCGAGATGCACCGTGATGCCTTCGTTCTGGAGGATCGACAGGATGGCGGCCGAGACGTCCTCGTCCTCGCGGCCGGTCAGCCGCGGGCTCTTTTCGATCACCGTCACCTCGGAGCCGAAGCGGCGGAACATCTGCGCGAATTCGAGCGAGATGTAGCTGCCGCCGACGACGACGAGGTGGCGGGGCAGCACGTCGAGATCCATCATCGAGGAATTGGTGAGGTAAGGCACCTCCTCGACGCCGGGCAGGTCGGGAACGGCGGCGCGGCCGCCGGTGTTGAGGAAGATCTTCGGCGCGGTCAGCAGCTCGTCGCCGACGCGCACGGTGTTGGCGGACTCGAAACGCGCATGGCCGCGGTAGAGCGTGCATTTCTCCATGCCCGCGATCCAGGTTTCCAGTCCCGTGCGGGAAGCGCCCGACACCTTGTCCTTGCGCGCCTTGATCGCTTTGTAGTCGACGCCCACCGGGCCGGATAAGGTCACGCCATAGTCGGCGGCGCGGCGGGCGAGATGGGCGGCGTAGGCGCTCGCCACCATCGTCTTGGTCGGGATGCAGCCGGTGTTGACGCAGGTGCCGCCGACGAGCTTGCGCTCGACCAGCGCCACGCTCATGCCGGCCGCGTTCAGCCGGCCGGCGAGCGGCGTGCCGGCCTGGCCGGCGCCGATGATGATGGCGTCGAAGGTTTTTGCCGTCATGCCACGGCCGCCACGATCAGCAGGCCGCCGATGATCGCGACGGCGTCCTCGATGAAGGCGGCGGGCGGGTCCTTGCCGAAAGCAGCCGCCAGCCGGCCGCGGAACTCGGCGCCGCCGAGCGTGCCGATCACGGCGCCGATGGCGCCGGCGATCAGGCCGCCGATGGTGGCGCCGCCGGTCGCGCCGAGCACGGCGCCGCAAAAGGCGCCGATGATGACGCGGGCGCCGAACTGCTGCGGCACCTTGCGGCTCGGCGTCGACGGCAGCTGGTCGGTGACCAGCTCGGCGACCCCGAGGATGGTGGAGATGCCGACGGCGATCCAGTGCCCCATGAAACTCGCCCAGGTGCCGGCGACCGGCAGCCAACCGAGCCAGGCGCCCCAGGCGGTGACGGCAAGTGCCGTTCCGGCGCGGAGCCCGGCAACGACCCCGATCAGCAATGCAAGCAGATAGAGCATGATTGACCCCCTCGATGTCAGGACCTCGCAGTCCGGCGCGAGCAAGCTAGCATAGGCCGGACATTTGGCCAGCAGGCTTTCGCCCAGCAAAGGATTGTGCTTTGGCAGTAATTCGATGGAGACGCGGCCATGACGACAAGTGAGCGCATGAAGATGGCGGCGGGCGAGTGGTACACTTGCCTCGATCAGGAACTGGAAGCGCTGCGCGTCGCCGCGCGCGATGCGGTGTTCGAGCACAACGGCCTGCCGCCCCGGCAGCGCGGCGACATCGGCCCGGCCTTGCGGTCATTGTTGGGAAGCACGGGCGAGGGGGCGCGCATCGAGGGGCAGTTCCACTGCGCCTACGGGTTCAACCTCTTTCTAGGCGATGGTGTCTTCCTCAATGCCGGCTGCACAGTCCTCGATACGGCGCCGGTACGCATCGGCAAGCGGACGCTGCTTGGGCCCAACGTGCAGATCTACTGCGCCGAGCATCACCGGGAGGCTGCAGGAAGGCAGGCGGGCCTGGAGATCGCCAAACCGGTGACGATCGGCGCCGATGCCTGGATCGGCGGCAGCGCCATCATCCTCGGCGGCGTCACGATCGGCGATGGTGCCATCGTCGGCGCTGGCGCCGTGGTTACCCGCGACGTCGCAGCGAACACCACGGTGGTCGGCAATCCGGCGCGTCCGGTCAGGCAGCGTTGAGCGGCTTGCCGGTTCGGGTCAAAGCACTGCGGCGTGTGTCGGCCTTTTGGCGCCGGCACTCCTGGAGAACTCGCGCCGATATTGCATCGGCGAGGTCTTGAGCCGCGCGGAAAAATGCTGGCGCAGCGAGGTGGCGCTGCCGAAGCCGGCTTCGAAGGCCACCGTATCCATCGATTTCTCCGTCGCCTCCAGCAGCCTCTGCGCCAGCGCGATCCGCTGGTCGGCCAGCCAGTCGCCGAAGCTGGTGCCGATCGACTTCTGGAAGCGGCGCGTGAAGGTGCGGCGGGTGAGGCCGGCCGCCTCGGCGACGCTGTCGAGGCTGTGCGCCTCGCCGAGCGTCGCCCGCACCTTGTCGAGGGCCTGCGCGAACCGGTCGGCGGTCGGGGTCGGCGCCAGCGGGCGCTCGATGAATTGCGCCTGGCCGCCTTGCCGGTGTGGTGACAGCACGACATGCCGGGCAAGCCGCAACGCCACTTCCGCGCCGTAGCGGGCGCGCACGATATGCAGACAGCAGTCGAGCCCGGCGGCGACGCCGGCCGAGGTTACGATGTCGCCATCGTCGACGTAGAGCACGTCGGCGTCGACGGCGATGTCGGGATGGAGCGCCTGCAGCCTGTCGGTATAGGCCCAGTGCGTCGCCGCCTTGCGTCCGCCGAGCAGTCCCGCGGCGGCGATTGCGAACGTGCCGAGGCACAGCCCCACGATCAGCGCGCCGCGCCGGTGGGCGCGGCCGAGCGCCTCGGCTAGCACCGCCGGAAGCGGGTCTTCGAGATCCTTCCAGCTTGGAATGATGACGATGTCGGCATCGTCGAGTGCCGCAAGCCCATGCGGGACGGCGATGGTCAGCCCGGCGTCGGTGTGGATCGGTCCCTCCTCCATAGCGCAGACGCGGAAATCGAAGCGCGGCAGGCCGAGCCTAGTGCGGTCCGTGCCGAACACCAGGCAAGGCACGGAGAGGTGGAAGGGGCTGATGCCGTCGAAGGCGATGACGGTGACGATCGGGTCGGCCATGGGAGCTCCGGGAGAAACAGGCAAGATTGTCCCAATTCTTTCGCATGATGTCAATCGGGACACTTTTGCCGCGTTGGCGCCGGGCCTAGCTTCTGCCCATCAACCCGGTCGAAAGGAGATCGCCATGTCCGCACCAGCCAATGCCGCCCAGCCGCGCCGCGCCCTCGTCGTCGTCGACGTCCAGAACGACTATGATGGCGGCAACCTCGCCATCCAGCATCCGCCGTTCCGCGACAGCGTCGTCAATGTGGCGCGCGCCATGGACGCGGCGGCGGAAGCCGGCGTCAAGGTAGTGGTCATCAAGCAGATGGCGCCGGAGACCTCGCCGATCTTCGCCAAGGGCAGTCATGGCGGCGAGCTGCATCCCGAGATCGCCGGGCGAAGTCGCGACCATTATGTCGAGAAGACGCTGCCCTCAGCCTTCACCGGCACCGATCTCGAGGCGTGGCTGCGCGCCAATGCCATCGATACGATCGCGGTCGTCGGCTACATGACGCACAATTGCGACCTGTCGACCATCATCCATGCCGTGCATATGGGCTTTGCGGTCGAGTTCCTGTCCGACGCCAGCGGCTCGGTGCCATACGCCAACAGCGCCGGCTATGCCTCGGCCGAGGACATCCACCGCGTGGTCACCATCATCCTGCAGTCGCGTTTCGCGGCGGTGCTCAAGACCGCCGAGTGGGTCGACTGCCTGAAGACCGGCGCCTTGCCGGAGCGCGACACGATCTTTGCCTCCAACCAGCGCGCGCTGGCGCGCAATGCAGCGTAGCCGCGCTCAAATCCGCAAATGAAAAGGGCGCCGCGAAAGCGGCGCCCTTTGTTTTCGCAGCCGAAAGGAAGCCTAGAACAGGCCTTCGATCTGGCCGACCTCGTTGAGGAAGATCTTTTCGGAGGAGGGCGCCTTGGGCAGGCCGGGCATGGTCATGACCTCGCCGCAGATGATGACGACGAAGCCGGCGCCGGCCGAGAGCCGGACCTCGCGCACCGGCACGGTGTGGCCGGTCGGCGCACCGCGCAGGTTCGGATCGGTCGAGAACGAATACTGGGTCTTGGCCATGCAGACCGGCAGGTTGCCGTAGCCGGCCTGCTCCCAGGCGTGCAGCTGGTCGCGGATCGACTTGTCGGCGATCGCCTCGTCGCCGCGGTAGATGCGCTTGACGATGGTGTTGACCTTCTCGAACAGCGGCATCTCGTCGGGATAGAGCGGCGAGAACTGCGAGGCGCCGGATTCGGCGATCTCGACGACTTTCTTCGCCAGATCCTCGATGCCGGCGGAGCCTTGCGCCCAGTGCTTGCACAGGATCGCCTCGGCGCCCTGCGCCTTGACGAAGTCCTTCATCGCCTGGATTTCGGTCTCGGTGTCGGTGGTGAAGTGGTTGATCGCCACCACCGCCGGCACGCCGAACTGCTTCACGTTCTCGATGTGGCGGCCGAGGTTGAGACAGCCCTTCTTGACCGCCTCGATGTTCTCCTTGCCGAGGTCTTCCTTCTTGACGCCGCCATTCATCTTCATGGCGCGCACGGTGGCGACGATGACTGCGGCCGCCGGCTTGAGGCCGGCCTTGCGGCACTTGATGTCGAAGAATTTCTCGGCACCGAGGTCGGCGCCGAAGCCGGCTTCAGTGACGACATAGTCGGCGAGCTTCAGCGCCGTCGTCGTGGCGACGACCGAGTTGCAGCCATGGGCGATGTTGGCGAACGGACCGCCATGGACGAAGGCCGGGTTGTTCTCGAGCGTCTGCACCAGGTTGGGCTGCATGGCGTCCTTCAACAGCACCGCCATGGCGCCGTCGGCCTTGAGGTCGCGGGCATAGACCGGCGACTTGTCGCGGCGGTAGGCGACGATGATGTCGCCGAGGCGCTTCTCGAGGTCCTTGAGGTCGGTGGCAAGGCACAGGATCGCCATCACTTCCGAGGCGACGGTGATGTCGAAGCCGCCTTCGCGCGGATAGCCGTTGGCGACGCCGCCGAGCGAGCAGATGATCTCGCGCAGCGCCCGGTCGTTCATGTCCATGACGCGGCGCCAGGCCACGCGGCGGGTGTCGATGCCGAGTTCGTTGCCCCAGTAGATGTGGTTGTCGATCAGCGCCGAAAGCAGATTGTGCGCCGTGGTGATGGCGTGGAAGTCGCCGGTGAAGTGGAGGTTCATGTCCTCCATCGGCACGACCTGCGCGTAGCCGCCGCCGGCGGCACCGCCCTTGACGCCGAAGTTCGGGCCGAGCGAGGCTTCGCGGATGCAGACGATGGCCTTCTTGCCGATGCGGTTGAGACCGTCGCCGAGACCGACCGTCGTCGTCGTCTTGCCTTCGCCGGCAGGCGTCGGGTTGATGGCGGTGACGAGGATCAGCTTGCCGTCCTTGTTGCCTTTCACCGACTTGATGAACTCGGCCGAGACCTTGGCCTTGTCATGGCCGTAGGGCAGGAGATGCTCGGTCGGAATGCCGATCTTGGCGCCGATCTCCTGGATCTGTTTCTTCCTGGCGGCGCGCGCGATCTCGATGTCGGACTTCACTTCGGCCATGACGGCTTTCCTCTGGATTGGTCGGTGGAGGGGACGGGTTTGATGATCTGTGCATGTTCGAGACGCCGTGCGGGCGTGAGGGCATGTTCTAACCCTGTCGCTGCCGCGGCGTCAACTTTCATGCAACTATGTTTCCTGCGAAGAAAGAGTGTTCCTGCTGCCGGGCCGCTTTGGGTCGGCTGTCTCGAGCCCGGTCGTTGCGCCGTATAGAAGCCAGAGCGGATGCCGCGCCGCCGTCTCAAAACAGCCGCGCAATGCACCGAATGCGACAGGGGCGACGGCGCAAATCCGCAAGCGCCCTTGGCGGAGGGATGCGGCTACTGCGTCAGCACGTTGCTGATCTCGACCATGTTGGAGCGCACCCTCAGCACGTAGAAACCCATCGTGGTCAGGTGGGTCGGCAGCAGCCAGCCGTCCTCGCGGCCGTTGGCGATGATGAAGGGCTGGATGCGCAGCGCCGAGACGAATTGCGAATCCATCGTGTCCCACAGGTTCTGCAGGTGCTTTTCCTTGATGACGTCCTCGAAGTCGGCCTGGGCGGCCTTCATCAGGCCGTAATAGCCATAGAGCTGGCCGTAGGCGAACCAGAAGCGGTCGTCGGCGCGGAAATCGAACCAGCCGTCATTGTGGTTCTCGGCGCGCTCCTTGAGGATTGCCGAGGTCGAGCCGATGTCGGACGAGATGCGGTCGATATATTGCTTGAGATTGTCGGCGCGGGCGTCGAACGTCGCCTGGCAGCTGGCCAGCCTTGCGTTGAAGGAGCGCAGCTTGCGCACGGCGTCGCGATAGTAGCTCGGGGTCGGCGTCTTCGGACCGAACGGATTGAGTCCGAAATACCAGGTTTCCTCGTCGAACTGCAGATTGCCGCGCGCATCCTGGAGATCGGCGTCGATCTGCGAGGTCGTGCGCACGCGGCCGAGATTGTCGGCAAGCTCCGTCGCCGTGCGCCGAACCGCCTGGTTGATGCCGCGCTGGAAGGAAGCCTTGTTGTCCATCCACGGCGTATGATCCCAGTCGATGCCGAACAGGCCGAGCTTGTAGAGGATCATCGACGAGATCCAGGCATTCTGGTTGACGTTGAAGTCGGTCAGATCGGCCGCCACCTGGGCGATCGCCGAGTTGCCGCAGGTCTTGGCCGTATCGGTGCCCGCGCCGGCCGAGACCTGCTCGCCGGCCGACACGTTGCGCTTCTCGAACGTGTAGGTGTCGGGATAGTTCGGGTTGAAATTGTTCCACCACTGGGTGGCGTAGAAGAAATTGGCGTAGAGGCCGATGAGCACCAGCAAGGCCAGGCCAACCACCGCCTTCAGGATCCAGCCGCGCTGCCCATACCAGCGGCCGGCCCACATGAACGGCCACAGGACGACGCCGACGAGAAGACCGATGCCGCGGCCGATCCACTGGAAGATCTGGGTGAAGAAACTCACAATCGGGTCAAGCATGGCTCTCGTCACCCCTCAATCAGTCAAGCCGTAAAGGCGCGTGCGGAACGCCGCCTTGTCTTTCAAATATGTGGTTTTCAGAACGTCCACAACATGCGAGCGCCAGGCGTCGCTGAAGCCGTCATAGTCCCTGTAGAAGCCGGGCTTGTTGAAGACGTAGCGCGAGACGAAGTCCTGCGGCACGAAGTCGGAGATCAGCTGGTTGGTCAGCCAGGCATCGGGATGGTCGGGCTTGGCGCGGATCACCAGGAAGCGCTGCTGCGGGAACACTTCCTCGATCTTGAGATGGCCATACTGGGCGATCTCGCGCTTGGCGGCGTTGAGGAAGGGGAAATTGCCGTCCCTGGTGATCAGGTCGGTATGGCCATGGATCCAGGTCTGCAGCCAGACCTTGTCGACGTCGGTCAGATTGCGGTTCGGCTCGGTGTCGCGGATCAGCGCCCGCACCACCATTTCGGCGCGATGCTCGAGATAGCCGGAGGCTTCGATCCAGGAGGCGCGCGGCAGCTCTATGCGGCCGGTCGCGGCGAGGAATTTGAACACCTTGTCGGCGTCCTTGATCGACAGATAGCTCACCTGCCACGGCCGCGAGCGGCGGAAACCGGGCGCGGCCGGATCGCTGATGACGGTGGTCATGTCGGGATCGACGAAGACGTAGAGGCCGCCGAAATGGCTGGTCCAGTAGGCGTTGTGGCGGAAGATCACCTGGTCGGGCACCAGCGCGTTCTCGCGGATGTCGCCGCAGACCTTGGCCAACTCGACCATGCGCTCCAGCATGGCGTTGTAGCGCCAGGCGTCGGGCTCCTGCTTCAACCTGTCGACCAGCTTGCCGAGCTCGGCGGCCTTGCCGAGCACATCCTCTGCCGACAGCACCCTGAACTCGACCTGATTGATCGACAGCAGGTCCTCGATGTCGTCCACCTTGGGCACCGAGTCCTCGATCTCGCCGTAGATGACGTCCTTGATGGTCAGCGCGTCGATGGCGCGCTGGTTCTTGGACATGAACTCGAACATCAGCTGCGAGGTGTTTGAGAAGGCGGTGTGGACCACCGGCAGGTCGATCTGCGACGGCGTCAGGATGATGAAGCGGCGGTTGACCTCGTTGGGATCGAGATAGTCGTAGTCGCCGCATTCGTCGGCGACCTCGGGCGAGAAGCCGGTGCGGTCGATCTGGAAGCTGTTCAGCCTGGTGGGATTGAGGCCAAAGGCGACGAGCGCCTTGTTGTAGCGCTGGATGAGATGCGGCTCGTCGACGGTCAGCAGCCTGCCGTAGATCAGCTCATTGTCGCGCAGAAGGTCGGGTTTCTTGGCGGGGTGGGTCATTTATGCCTTCTCCCCGTTCACGGGGAGAAGGTGCCCGAAGGGCGGATGAGGGGCGGCGCAGGCGCTCATCATCTTTGCTCCGACGTGGTGACCGGCAGAAATCTCACATCGACACCAATCATTTTGCGATCCAGCCGGCCATCAAGGGCTGCGATGATCGTATCAAGTACACTCGCGCGGCTGTTCAAGACATCCGCGTGCCAAACCCTCAATACCGACCAACCATTTTCATTCATCGTTTCATCTCTGTATCGATCCCGAGACCGACCCGCGTGCTGGCTGCCGTCGACTTCCACGACCAGATTAGCTTCACGACAGGCGAAGTCTGCGAAAAAGGGCCCAATCGGTAGTTGGCGAACAAACTTGTGGCCGTTCAATCGCCGTCCGCGCAGTTCATGCCACAGTCTTTCCTCGGCATCGTTTTCAACCTTCCGATAGCTCACGGGCTCTCGTGACCTTCGGCTCATTTCCTCCACGCATGGCGCTGCCCCTCATCCGCCCTTCGGGCACCTTCTCCCCGTGAACGGGGAGAAGGAAGATCATGCATTCCATAGCCCCTTCTTCTTCATCTCCTCGATTTCGCGCACGGCGCGGTCGCGCAGCCTGGTGTCGCGGATCATCTTGGTCACGGCGGCGTCGTCGGACTTGTCGGAATAGCGGAATTCCGAGTCGGCGTAGCGGTTGATCTCCTGCATGACCATGTCCATCGAGAACGGTCCGCGCAGTTCCTCGATCATCGCCTTCTTGTCGTCGTAGCTCTTGTGCATGAAGGCTTCCGGCTTCTCGAACCACTCGTCGGGCAGCTCGATGTCCATGGCGCGCATCTTGATGGCGTCGGTGACGTTCTTGATGGCGCGGCCGGTGAAGCGCGGCTCGGCATCCTTGATCATGTGCAGGTAGGTGCCGATATCGGTCATCGACTTGGGCGCGCCGTTGTCCTTCATATAGCGCTCGTAGACCTTGATCAGCCCGTCTTCCTGCGGCTTTTCATGCTCCTCGTAGGCTTCCGCCACGGCGCGCTGGATTTCCTGAGCGGCATAGAGCTTGTGGTCGCCGAGCGGGATCTTGTGGTTCTTGCCGGCGAGCAGGACGAAGATGTCGATATAGTCGTCGCGGGTCTGCGGCCCGTCGACCAGCCAGCGGGCGCCGGCGCGCTGGCGCAGCGCGTCGTCGACATTCTCGGGATAGTTTGAAAACATGCCGAAGGCGCAGTTGCCGCGCACCACCGTGCCGGCGCCGGCAAAGGCGTCCATCAGGACGCCGGTGATCTCCTGCTGGCCGGCCGAGGCGCGATCGTCGGAGCGCCGTGCCGCCACCTGGTCGATGTCGTCGATGGTGCCGAAGCCGATGACGCGCGGATTGAGCACGTTGTTGATGAACTGGCGGCAGTTCTGGCCGGACTTGCCCTGGTAGGACGAGATCTGGTCGACGCCGAAATTCTCGTAGGCGAAGGGATAGCCGGCGACCTGGCAGTAGTCGTTGACGAGGCCGGCGATCATCTGGATCAGCGTCGTCTTGCCGGTGCCCGGCGCGCCATCGCCGATGAAGGTGAACAGGAAGCCGCCAAGCTCGACGAACGGGTTCAGCTCGCGCTCGAAATCATAGGCCATCAGCATCTTGGCGAGCTTCACCGACTGGTATTTGGCGATGTGGTTGCCGACGACCTCTTCCGGCTTCTTGAAGGTCATCACCAGCGGCTTCGAGCGCTTGCCGGGCGCGACGTCGAAGCCGTCGAGGGTGAAATCGTCGACATCGATGCGGATATGGGCATTCTCGAATGGCCCGATGCCGTCGAAGCGGCCTTTTCGCGCCAGCAGCCCGTCGATGGCGACGCGGGCAAAGGCGCGCGCGCGCGTCATCAGGTCCGCATCGTCCTTCGATCCGGCAATCGCCTTGTCGAGGCCGGCAATGATCGACTTCACCGCGTCCTGCTGGGTGTCGAACAGGAAGTCGGGCTCGGCGATGTCGTTGGGCGCCTCGCCGTCGCTGTCGATCAGCTGGAAGAGGTACGAGGCGAGGCTGAAGGCGGAGATGTAGGCCGAGGCCGACAGAAGCTTCTTGAAGGTCGCCGCCTCGTCGCCCTCGAGCGGCGCGCGGGCGTTTTTGGCCTGCAGGCTTTCCAGGTCGGAGCCCTCGGCGAAGACATCGGAAATGGCGAGCGCGATCGCCAGGCCGCGTCGGGCGCGGTACAGGAGCGTGTGCTGCGGAATGGTCAGCAGCTGGTCGTCGGGATGGACGGCGGCGACCGTCTTCGACAGCTCGACCTCGCGCGTACGGCGCACCGAACCGACCGAGACGGTCGAGACGAAGCGGCGATTGGTGCCGGCTAGCGCCGTGCCGGATTCGCGCGCCGGATCCTCCAGCACGGCAATGCGGGTGATGAAACTCTGCGCCGTGGCGCGGTGCTTTTCGATCGCGGCTTCCGAAATCGTGGTCAGGCCGGTGTCCATGAAGGGTGCTCCGTGGTGTGACGGTCAGACGTCTGAGATGACCTGTCCATTGGACAGGATGTGGACCTTGTAGCCGGAAAAGATCTTCTGCGCCTCGCCGGCGGCATAGAGCGCCTGATAGGCCTCGTGCGGGATCAGCGCATGGTTCTCGTAGCTCGACACGCCCTGGCGCGCGGCCTCCAGATCGTCGGTGTTGATGAAGAATTCCTGCGTCGTCTTCTCGCTCGAAAACAGGCCCTTGCGGCCGGGTTTCTCGGATTTGGAAAAGACCTCCTGGATGGTCCAGGTGAGCAGCCATGCGTTTTCCGGCTTGCGCACCTTGGCCAGAACCTCGGTCACTGTCGAATTGTTGTCGGTGATGCCCGCCGAATAGAAGGGGCCGAGCACGACGCGGCGGAGCTGCTTTGGGTGCAGCGGCTCGAAATCCTTGTCGAGATTGACCGCGATCGTTGCCGGGGACAGCGTGTAGGCGGAATTCTTCTCGGTGAAATCGTCGAAGCGATGGGCAAGCTCGGGGTTGAGCAGGCCGTCGACCGGCAGCGGGATGTCGACCCTCTCATTGAGCTTGCCGTTGCTGTCGACGAGCTGGCGCACCATGCTTTCGGAAGAGTCCTCGACCGTCACCATATAGATCAGCGGCAGGTTGGCGCTGCCGTCGAAGCAGGCCCAGTGCACAAGGTAATAGGGTCGAAAGGTCTTCGGATTGACCGAGACTTTCGCCGTCTGCGCCAGCGTGAACGGGCCGAAGGTCTGCTCGCTCCTGACGTCCTCCAGGTAGAGCCGCTCGGCCATCGACTTCTGCAGCGCCTCGGGAAACTCCTTGTGGCGCAGGATGAAGTCGGCCATCTCCTCGCGCAGCTCGCCGGCCTGCGGGATGTTGGCCAGCCGGCTCTCCGCCTGACGACGGTCGTTCTCCAGTTCTAGCAGGTTCTGGAACACCGGATAGCCGCTGTCGGCGCGCGAGATGCGGAACGTCTCCATGAAGCCGAGGCGGTTGCGCCAGCAGGAAAACGACTTGTCCAGCCGCGCAATGTATTCGGCGACGATCTTGGCGACGATGCCGTGCCGGTAGAGCGGCGAGCGATCGTCGCGCATGAACACTTCCAGCCCGCTCAGCGCCGCCGTGATGGCGGAAAAATAGCGCGCCGCCGCTTCATTTTCGGGAGTCATGGGTCTGCCTTGGAGACGAACGCCAGCCGCCAATCACTGCTGCACGTAGTTGGCGGAATTGTGCTTCTTCATCACCTCGTCGAAGCGGCGGGCGAAGGCATCGTCGGCCAGCTTCTTGCGGCGCTGGATGTCGGCCGAGGCCACCATGTTCTTCTCGTGCATTTCGAGCAGGTCGCCGATGTGCTTCTGCGAGGCGGCGCCGATGCCGGCCATGGTCTCCTCCGCGGTGTTGTCGACCTGGCTGCCCAGCGTGTTGATCTTGTGAGCGACATCCTGCTGCGCGGCGGTCTTCAGCGAATCCTCCAGCGCCTTGTACAGGACGATGCGCTGCTCGGTGTCGATGGTCAGCTTGTTGATCAGCGTCGACTGCGCGGCGATCTGGTTGTTGAGCGAATCGACGAAGGTCTGGAACATCGAGGTGTAGCGCTCGAGCGTCTGGCTCTCGGCCAGCAATTCCTGCTCCTTGGCCTGCTTCTCGTTGTATTCCGTGGCCATTTTCGAGCGCTCGCCCTCGAGCTGCGTGCGCTCCTTCTGGCTGGTCGAGGCGGCGATCTTGTTCTCGATGTCGAGCAGCATCGGGTTGAGCTCCTCGATGCGCTTCTGCACCGCCTCGAGGTTGGACATCGTCGTCTTGCGGCGCTCGATGACCTGCGACAGGCTGCTTTCCGAGGTCTTGTAGCGCTGGTCGAGCACTTCCTTCTGCGCTTTCAGGATGCCGACGATGGTATCGGACTTAGCCAGCAGCTCCTGCAGGTTGCCGGCCAGCGACATGTTGCGCACGCGATCGGTGCGCATGCGCTGCTTGCGCTGCGCCGAGAAGACGCCGACGAAGTTTTCCCAGCCGGTGTAGTTCTTCATGCTCTCGAATTCGGCGCCGAAGACGTTGGTCGCGTCTTCGAGGCCGATGATCAGGTCGGCGATGTTGCCTTCCATGATCTTCTGCTGTTTCAGCACATCCTCGATGCGGGCGTTCTCGATGTCGAAATTGGCATCGCCGATCTTCTTGTCGGCCCGGGCGAGCGTGTCGAGCACGGTGCCGGACTGCTCGATCTTCGAGCGCATGTCCTGGACGACCTGCTTGGTCTTGGCAATTTCGGCATCGAAATTCTGCAATGTCGCCATAGGGGCCTCCCGCATCGGCATCGGTTTCGTGTCGGCGCGAATATATGTGGAGCATCCGGGGATTGAAAGACGCAAGACAAGAGGTGCTGCGAAAACAAAAGGTTTCGTTTCTCCCTTGAAAGACAAACGAACCATGCGCATGGCCTGACTAGCCGTCCGCCGGCGCATTTCTTTTGCAATTCGACTGTCGCGCCGCCGGGCCGCGGGCGATGCATTTCGCTTCCCGCCGGCGCATCGTCTGGATATTCGGCAAACAATTGCCGGTGAACCGGCGCCTGCCGGGCAAATCGCAGCCGCGGCAGCTCAGGGCTTGGGGTCGGCCTTGAGATAGGCAATGACATTGGCGATGTCGGCGTCGTTCGTCAGTCCGCTGAAGGCCATTTTGTTGCCGGGGACCTTCAGCTTGGGCGCGCGCAGGTACAAGGACAGGTTCGCCTCGTCCCAGACCAGGCCGGCGGCGCCGGCGTCCTTCATGGCCTGCGAATAGTTGAAATTCTGGGCCTTGCCGGCGGTGCGGCCGACGACGCCCAGAAGGTGCGGTCCGACCTTGTCGTGATCGGTCGTCGCCTCATGGCAGGCCATGCACCGGTTGAAGACCTTCTTGCCAAGGGCCGCGTCGCCATCGGCATGGGCGGCAGCGATGGGGGCGAGCAGAAGGATAGCGGCGGACGAAATGGCTCGAAGCATGGCGGGACTCCTGGCTGAGGGCACCTGGATAGGGCCCATGCCTTAACAAACGCCGCACATGATGGCGGGATTGCGGAAGGAGCGCTCATCCGGGCGGCGCGCCTCGCGATGGCGCAAATGGCGACCCGCTTCCGGTCAGGCCTTGGTGAAGCCGATGAAATCGTCAGGCGCGGCGCGACCCATCTCCTCTTCCCAGTGGCGGCGGCAAAGCGAGACATAGACGTCCTTGCCGATCGCCACCTGCTCGCCCTGCCTCGCCACCTTGCCGTCGGGTCCCAGCCGCACGACCATCGTCGCCTTGCGACCGCAGCGGCAGATGGTGCGCACCTCGCGCAGATCGTCGGCAATCGCCAGCAGGGCGCGCGAGCCGGAAAACAGCTTGCCCTGGAAATCGGTGCGCAGGCCGTAGCACATGACCGGTATGTTCAGCCGGTCGGCGATCCGCGCCAGTTGCCAGACCTGGTCCTCCTCGAGGAACTGCGCCTCGTCGACGAAAATGCAATGCACCGTGGTGTGCTCGTGGTGCTCGGCGACCCGGGCGTAGAGGTCATCGCCGTCGCGGAACATCTCGGCCTCTGCCTCGAGGCCAATGCGCGACGAGATCTGCCCGCTGTCGCCCTTGCGGTAATGGCCGGCGACGAACAGCATCGTGGTCATGCCGCGCTCACGATAGTTGTAGGACGCCTGCAGCAGCATCGTCGTCTTGCCGGCATTCATCGTCGCGTAGTTGAAGTAAAGCTTGGCCATGCCGCCCTTGAGGTGTGTCGAGTTTCAGGTGATGCCGGCCTGCAAACGGCGGCTTCCTGCGCTTCCGGTGCTCACGGACCCTGACCTGAATCTCGGCACACCTTATGCCGAGTTGCGGCGAGGCGGGGAGGGGGCGTCGGCGCATTCCCCTGAAAAAGCTGCCGGCCATCAAAAAAGCGGCAGCCGTGTCGCTGATCGGCCAGTGCGCGCCGTTGATCGTGATTGTCTTAGTGCTTGAAACCGCTCCAGAATGGTGTTTGGCTGACGAAACAAGGCGGGGACACAAACCGTAACTTCGCCGCGCCAAAAAGAATCGCAATGGGAGAATATCTATGTCGCGCATGAATTCCTTCGTCGCCGGGCTCGGCCTGGCGGCTTTCCTGTCCACCAGCGCTGCTTTCGCCGGCGACCCCGAAAGCTGCAAGGCGGTGCGCCTCTCCGATGTCGGCTGGACCGACATCCAGGCCACGACCGGCGTCGCCTCGGTGCTGCTCACCGCGCTCGGCTACGAGCCGCAGGTGATCCAGCTGTCGGTCCCGGTCACCATGGCCTCGCTGAAGAACAAGGACCTCGACGTCTTCCTAGGCAACTGGATGCCGTCGATGACCAACGACATCAAGGACTACACCGCCGACGGCTCGGTCGAGACGATCAGCACCAACCTGACCGGTGCCGGCTACGGCATCGTCGTGCCGACCTATGTGGCGGACGCCGGCGTCAAGACGCTGACCGACCTCGGCAAGTTCAAGGACAAGTTCAACGGCAAGATCTATGGCATCGAGGCCGGCAATGACGGCAACCGCATCATCCTCGACATGATCAAGAACCCGAAGGACAATCTCGAAGGCTTCGAATTGGTCGAATCCTCGGAGGCCGGCATGCTGACGCAGGCCGAGCAGTCGATGAAGAGCAATGAGTGGATCGCCTTCCTCGGCTGGACGCCGCATCCGGTGATGGGCGCCATGAAGATCACCTATCTCGACGGTATGGGCGACAGCGGCTTCGGCGCCGCCACCGTCTTCACCAACGTGCGCAAGGGCTACACCACCGAATGCCCGAATGCCGGCAAGTTCATCGCCAACCTGAAGTTCAACCTGGACATGGAAGGCGAGATGATGGACGCCATCCTCAAGGGCGGCGATGCCAACACGGTCGCGACCGACTGGCTGAAGAAGCATCCGGACGCCGTCGCGCCCTGGATCGCCGGCGTCACCACCTTCGACGGCGGCGATGCCGCCGCGGCAGTCAAGACCGCGCTCGGAGGCTGAGCCGACCATGAATCCGGCATGACCGGAGCAAGGGCAGCCACCATGGAAAAGGCTGCCCTTTTTCATATCCTGTGACAAGATGACTGTCCGGCAAGGACGGCGCAGCCAGAGAGGGGCAAGATGGATCCGATTTCGAAATTCCTGGTCGCCTACAAGATCCCCATAGGACCGTGGGGGAAGGCCTTCTTCGGCTTTCTCACCGACAATTTCGACACCATCTTCAGGGCCTTCTCCAACGGCCTCAATTTCCTGCTCGACGGTCTGGTCGACATCTTGCTGGTGGTGCCTCCGGTGCTGCTGGCACTGGTCATCGCCGTCATCGCCTGGTTCCTGCAGCGCTCGCGGCCGCTGGCCATCGCCGTCTTCATCGGCCTCATCTTCATCATCAACCAGAACCTGTGGAAGCAGACGGTGCAGACGCTGGTGCTGGTGGTTGCGGCCGCCGCCATGGCGATGGCCATCGGCGTGCCGCTCGGCATCTGGGCGGCGCACAAGCCGAAGGTCTATCGCATCATGCTGCCGGTGCTGGACCTGATGCAGACGCTGCCGACCTTCGTTTACCTGATCCCGGTGCTGACCCTGTTCGGCCTCGGCAATGCGCCTGGCCTCATCGTCACAATCATCTTCGTCATCCCGACCGCGGTGCGGCTCACCCATCTCGGCGTCGTCTCGGTGCCAAAGGCGATCATCGAGGCCGGCGAGGCGTTCGGCGCCACCAAGAGCCAGCTTCTGTGGAAGGTCGAGCTGCCCTCGGCGCTGCCCACCATCATGGCGGGACTGACGCAGTCGATCATGCTGTCGCTGTCGATGGTGGTGTTCGCCGCGCTGATCGGCGCCGGCGGCCTCGGCACGGAAATCAACCGCGCGCTCGGCTCGCGCCGCATCGATCTCGGGCTTGAAGCCGGCCTCGCCATCGTCGTGCTGGCCATCGTGCTCGACCGGATGACGCGTATCGGCGTTGGAGGCAAGAAATGACCGTCGCCGTTGATTTCAAGGATGTCGATATCGTCTTCGGCGCCGATCAGGCCGGTTCGTTGGCGTTGATCGACAGCGGCGCGAGCCGCGCGGAGATCCTCGAGAAGACCGGCAACGTGCTGGGCTGCGCAGGCGCCAGCCTGACCGTGCACGAGGGCGAGATTTCCGTGCTGATGGGCCTGTCGGGCTCCGGCAAGTCGACCCTGCTCAGAGCCGTCAACCGGCTCAACGTGGTCTCGCGCGGCCAGGTCCTGGTCAAGGACGGCGACCGCACGGTCGATGTCGTCACCTGCGACGAGGCGACGCTCAGGCGCCTGCGCCAGAAGCAAGTGGCGATGGTGTTCCAGCAATTCGGTCTCTTGCCCTGGCGCACGGTGGAAGAGAATGTCGGCTTCGGCCTCGAGCTTGCCGGCGTGCCGGAAGCCGAACGCAAGGCGCGCGTGAAGAAGCAGCTCGAGCTCGTCCATCTCGACCAGTGGTCGAAGAAATACGCGCATGAGCTCTCCGGCGGCATGCAGCAGCGCGTCGGCCTGGCGCGGGCCTTCGCCACCGAGGCGCCGATCCTGTTGATGGACGAGCCGTTCTCGGCGCTCGATCCGCTGATCCGCACCAAGCTGCAGGACGAGTTGCTGCAGCTGCAGGCGGAGCTGAAGAAGACCATCATCTTCGTCAGCCACGACCTCGAGGAGGCGCTGAAGATCGGCAGCCACATCACCATCATGGAAGGCGGGCGCATCGTGCAGACCGGCGCGCCGGAAGACATCGTGCTCAGGCCTGCCAACGACTATGTCCGCGACTTCATCGCCAACGTGAATCCGCTGTCGGTGCTGACCGCCTGGAACGTCATGCGCGACCGCCGCGACCTCGACCACGGCGAGGACGGCTGGGTGTGGCTCGACCGGCGCAAGACGACGCGCTTCAAGATCGACGATCACGGGCTGGTGTCGGCCGCCGAGCGCGACGGCAAGCCTGCGGTGTGGGTCTCCTGTGCCGATGTCGAGCGGCAGCCGGAGGAGACGTCGCAGGTCTTCTGGGCGACACCTGGCACGTCGCTGAAGACGGTGATGCTGGCCATGCACCGCTCGCAAACGGCGCCGGTGGCGCTGTTCGACGAGCAGTCGCGCTTCGTCGGCGCGATCGGCATCCGCGACGTGCTGAGCGCCGTGCTGCGGCGATAGCCGCGGGTACGAGATTGCAGGCGCGACCCAAGGTGCGAGGCCGCACCTTGGTACGGCTGGCAGGCACCGCCACCGTGCCCTAGTATGATCCCTGCGGCGGCGGATCGCGCCGCGGACGGGAGGTGCAGGGATGATTTTCCGACAGCTCTTCGATTCCGTATCGGGGACCTACTCCTACCTGCTGGCCAGTCGCCGGGGCGGCGAGGCGCTGATCATCGATCCGGTGCTGGAGAAGGTCGAGCGCTATCTGCAGCTCGTCAACGAGCTCGACCTCAAGCTGGTCAAGGCGGTGGACACGCATCTGCATGCCGACCACATCACCGGCCTCGGCGCGCTGCGCGACCGGACGCATTGCGTCACGGTGATGGGCGAGCAGACCAAGGCCGACGTGGTGTCGATGCGGCTCGCCGACGGCGACAAGCTGGCCATCGAGGGGCTGGCGCTCGATGTCATCTACACGCCCGGGCATACCGACGATTCCTACAGCTTCATCCTGCCGGACCGGGTGTTCACCGGTGACACGCTGCTCATCCGCGGCACCGGCCGCACCGACTTCCAGAACGGCGATCCGCGCCAGCAGTACGAATCGATCTTCGGCCGCCTGCTCAAGCTTCCCGACGAGACGCTGATCTTCCCGGCGCATGACTACAAGGGCGAGACGGTCTCGACCATCGCAGAGGAGAAAGCCTTCAACCCGCGCCTGCAGGTGAAGTCGGTGGACGAGTATGTCGAGATCATGAACAACCTCAAGCTCGCCAACCCGAAGATGATGGACGTCGCCGTGCCGGCCAACATGAAGGTCGGGCTGCATCAGGACGAGATCGCCGGGCGCGGCTGGTCTGTCACGGCGGACGAGGCGCTGGCGATTGTCGGCAGGCCGGACGTGGCTTTGATCGATCTGCGCGAGAGCGCCGAGCGGGAGCGGCATGGCGTCATCCCGGGCGCCATCCATCTGCCCTATCCCAGGCTGCAGGAGAACATCGCCGCCGGCGGCATGCTCAATGAGTTGGCTCGATCGACCAGCAAGCAGCTTTTGTTCTACTGCGCCTTCGGCGAACGCTCGGCGATGGCGGTGCAGGCGGCACAGGACGTCGGCATCGCCAACGCCCGCCATATCCAGGGCGGCATCGACGCGTGGCGGAAGGCGGGCGGGCCGCTTTTGCGGTAGGCCGTGGCGGCGCCGCGCGGGCCGGATTTCAGAATATCAATTCAGGCCGATGCGCCTGGCGCCGTGCCGGAACATGGCTTCGGCGTCCCGGTCGAAACGGAAGGTGGCGATGAAGTCGTCGGCACGATAGTCCGGCAGGGTCTTGCGGATGGCGGCGGCGAAAGTGCGCGCCTCGTCCTGCCGACCGGCCAGCGCCAGGCAATGCGCGGCGATCGCCAGGATGATGATGTGGGCGTTGGGGCGGGCCGCCGCCTTCAGCGCCCATTCCGAGGCCTCGGCGAACTCTCCAAGGCGGGCATGGGCCATGGCGCGGGCGCCCATCATGCCGAACAGCAGCGGGTCGAAGGGGCTGAGATGGCGCGAATGATCGGACGAGCCGATCGCTGAGCGCGGATCACCCGACTGGGAGTGCACAAAGGACAGCGCGTAGTGGCCGAGCGCGAAATTCGGGCTGAGATCAACGGCCCGTTCCAGCTCGAGCAGCGAGCCGTCGCGCTCGCCGCGCAGCCACAGCGCCCGGCCCATGGCCCAATGCGCCGCCGGATTGTGTTCGTCGACCAGAAGACTTTGTCCGGCGGTTTCGAAGGCAAGCGCAGCTTCGTGGTCGCGGTCGCCCCAGCGCTGGAAGGCGTTCTGCCAGTGGGTGAAGGAGAGGCCGGCATAGGCGCGGGCGAAGGTCGGGTCCTGCTTCAGCGCCATGTCGAAGAACTGGTGGGCCAGCTCGTTTTCGGTCCGGGTGAAGCGGTACATGTGCCAGAGGCCGCGATGGTAGGCCTCCCAGGCGTTGAGCGAATTGGGCGCCTTCAGCATCGCGCGGTTGCGCTCGACAGTGGTGACCTCCGCCGCGATGGAGGACACGATGCTGTTGCCGATATCGTCCAGCACGACAAAGATATCGTCCGGCCGGTGCTCGAACGTCTCGGCCCAGACAATGCGTGCGGTCCGCACTTCGACCAGTTCGACGGCGACGATGACCCTGCCCGACAGGCTGCGGACGGAGCCGGTCGCGACGTAGTCGACATTCAGCCTGCGCCCGGCATCCTCGGGCGAGATGTCCTTCTCCGCCAGCGCGAAAACCGAGCCGCGGGCGATGACGAAGAAATCCCTGAGCTTGGCCAGGCGGGTGATGATGTCATGGGTCAAGCCGTCGGCCAGCCCACCACGAAAATCCGCGGTGCCGGCGCGCTCGACGAACGGCATGACTGCGAGCGAGGCGCGGCGTGTCGCCGATGTCTCGGGCTCGGCCGGAGCGACCGGTGCCTGGGGCACTGCAAACGCCGGCACGGATCGCACGGGTGGCGTCGCGCTGGACTGACGGGATCTTATTTCTTGCCATGCCTCGCGCAGGGGGGCGAAATCCAGCTCCTCCGACTCGAATAGCCGCGCGGCGGCAGCCAGATGCTCCTCGCACGCGCCGATCTGGCCACGCCGCGCATTGTTTTCCAGCAGCGCAAGATGCGCGCGGCTGTCGAAAGGGGCGAGTTCCAGCCATTTGTCGATATAGGCGCCTGCCTCGTCGGATTCGGCCGGAAGCAGCCCGATCAGGTGCTCCAGTATGGCGACATGGCATGACCTGAAACGACGGCGCTGCGCCGTCAGCCAGCTGTTGAAATGCGGGCTGCGGTCGAGTTCCAGCCCGTCGAGGAAATCGCCGGTGAAAAGGTGGGAAAGCGTCCTCAGCCGCTCGAGGCCGAGGCTCTCGATGCCTTCGGCGACCGCGGCAGCGGCTTCCACGGCATCGATGCCAAGTCCGGCAAGACGAAGCGCGACGGTGTCGCCTTCGGTCTCGATCCGGCGCCGGCCCGGCTCGTCGAGCGCGCCGCGCAGCTTGCTGAGGCACCAGCGTAGCTCGCCGCGCGGATCGTTCGGCACATCCCACAAGAGCTCGCACAGGCGGCTGCGTCCGACCGGGTGCGGCGCAAGCGCCAGATAGGCAAGCAATGCACGCAGCTTGCGCGACGCCGGCAGCGCCACTGACATGTCGTCGCGCGAAATAGCCAGCTGTCCGAGCAGCCGCACGGAAAGGCCGGCGGCAGTGCTTTCCAGGCTCGCTCGGGCGGATTCCACGTGCGTTTCCACGCTCGCTCCCACGCTGACCAGTTGCTCCATGTTCTATCACCAAACCCGACAAGGCGCACCGGCAGCGGACATTCCGGCCGGATGCAGCCGTTGCCGAAATGAAGGCACGTCGAGCAACCTAACGCGGCAAGGTCTCGAAACCTCGCCGCCAAGCCCTCCGGTTTGTAACCGGATCGTGAGGACCAAGAGGAGACCAGACATGTTGCAGCAGTTGAAGATCAGAACCACGGCCGGGCGCGGCCGGTTGTTCGACAGCATTCTCGACACGGTCGGCGATACGCCGGTCATCCGCATCAACAATCTCGGCCCGGGCCATGCGACGATCTATGCGAAGGCCGAATTCTTCAATCCGGCCGCATCGGTCAAGGACCGGCTGGCGCTCAACATCATCGAGGAAGGCGAGCGCAGCGGCGCGCTGAAGCCGGGCCAGACCGTGGTCGAGGCGACCAGCGGCAACACCGGCATCGGGCTCGCCATGGTCTGCGCGCAAAAGGGCTACCCGCTGGTGGTGACGATGGCCGACAGCTTTTCCGTCGAACGCCGCAAGCTGATGCGCATGCTGGGCGCCAAGGTGGTGCTGACGCCGCGCGCCCAGAAGGGCTTTGGCATGTACAAGAAGGCGGCCGAGCTGGCCGAGGCCAATGGCTGGTTCCTCGCCCGCCAGTTCGAGACCGAAGCCAACGCCGCCATCCACGAGGCGACCACGGCGCGCGAGATCATCAACGACTTCGCGGGCTCGCGGCTCGACTATCTGGTGACCGGCTACGGCACCGGCGGCACGGTGACCGGCGTCGGCCGGGTGCTCCGCCGGGAGCGGCCGGATGTCAAAATAGTGCTCGCCGAGCCTGCCAACGCCCAGCTGGTCGGCAGCGGCAAGGCGCAGCAGCGCGGCGCCGGCGGGGCGCCGGATGCCAGCCATCCGGCCTTTGAGCCGCATCCGATCCAGGGCTGGACGCCGGACTTCATCCCGAATGTGCTGCAGGAAGCGATCGACAAGCGCTTCTATGACCAGGTGGTGCCGATCCCCGGTCCGGAAGGCATCAAATGGGCGAAGGCGCTGGCGCAGCAGGAGGGCATCTTCACCGGCATTTCCGGAGGCGCCACCTTTGCCGTGGCGCGCCAGATCGCGGGCACTGCTGCCGCCGGCTCGGTGATCCTGTGCATGCTGCCCGACACCGGCGAGCGCTATATGTCGACGCCGCTGTTCGACGGCATCGAGACCGAGATGGATGCCGAGGAGATGGCGCTCTCGCGTTCGACGCCAAGCTGCCAGTTCGACGCCTGACGACAGACTCGTGGCGCCGCCGCCCTCGATGGCGGCGCCACAAGATGTGAGAGAGGGGCAAATGGACAGTTTGGGGGAAGCGTCAACAAGCATGGCCGCGGACGAGACTCTCGATCCGCCGGACTGGGCCGATGTGAAGGCCCTTTCGCACCGCATCATGGACGATGCCATGGGCTATCTGCGTGATGTCCGCGAGCGCCCGGTATGGCAGGAGATGCCGGCCGAGGTGCGGACCTTCTTCACGGCGCCCTTGCCGCGCACGCCATCGCCGCTTGCCGACGTCTATGGCGATGTCGCCCGCAACGTCATGGCCTATCCGATGGGCAACATCCATCCGCGGTTCTGGGCCTGGTACATGGGGTCCAGCAACTTCACCGGCGCGCTCGGCGATTTCCTGGCGGCGATCCAGGGCTCCAATCTCGGCGGCGGCAACCATGCCGCCGGGCTGATGGACAGCCAGGTGGTCGACTGGTGCAAGGAGATGGTGGGCTTTCCGGCCTCGGCCAGCGGCACGCTTGTCAGCGGCGGCTCGATGGCCAACATCATCGGGCTCACCGTGGCGCGCAACATCAAGGCCGGCATCGACGTGCGCGAGCATGGCGTTGCCGCCATTCCGATGCCGCTGCGCTTCTACGCCTCGGACCAGGTCCATTCCTGCCATCGCAAGGCGATGGAAGCACTCGGCCTCGGCAATCACGCGCTGCGCCGCATCCCGACGGATGCCGGGCTGCGCATCGATCTCGCGGCGCTGCGTGCGGCGATATCCGAGGATCGCGCCGCCGGCTTCAAGCCGGCCTGCGTCATCGGCACGGCCGGCACCGTCAACACCGGCGCGATCGACGATCTGCGGGCGTTGGCGGTGCTGGCGGCGGAAGAGGACCTCTGGTTCCATGTCGATGGCTGCATCGGCGCTTTGATCGCGATCGCGCCGGGGAACGCATCGCTGGTCGCCGGGATCGAGCAGGCGCATTCGATCGCGCTCGATCCGCACAAATGGCTGCATGCGCCATTCGAGGCCGGTTGCGCGCTGGTTCGCGATGCCGTGGCGCACCGCGGCACTTTCGCGGTCACGCCGGAATATCTGGAATCGGCGCCGCGCGGCCTCGCCTCCGGGCAATGGCTGCATGACTACGGCCTGCAGACGTCACGCGGCTTTCGCGCGCTCAAGGTGTGGATGGCGCTGAAGGAGCATGGCGTCGAGAAGTTCGGCCGCCTGATCGACCAGAACATCGCCCAAGGCCGCTATCTGGCCGGCCTCATCGCGGCCGAGCCGGCGCTCGAACTGACGGCGCCTGTCACCATCAACATCGTCTGTTTCCGCCATCGGGGAGGCGGCCTGTCCGGCGAGCAGCTGAAGGCGCTCAACACCGAGATCATGCTGCGGCTGCAGGAAGAGGGCATCGCCGCCCTCTCCGACACTACGGTGCATGGGCAGCACTGCCTGAGAGTGGCGATCACCAACCACCGGACGCGACGCGAGGACCTCGAACTGCTGGTCGCGGAAACCTTGCGTATCGGCGCGGAACTTGCGGCGCGGATGTCGCCGGCGGGAGAGCAAACATGCCCTTGATAGACTATGTGGAAGAAGGCTCGGGGCCGCCGGTGCTGTTCGTTCCGGGGTCGTTCAGCACCCATGCGGCCTGGCGGCCGATGCAGAAATGGCTTGCGCCCGGCTATCGCATGATCGGCACCAGTCTCTGCGGCTACGGGGCGACGGCGGAGACCCGCAGGCGCGATGATTTCGGCATGCGGCACGAGCTTCGCATCATCGAGCATGCGGCACGCCGCGCCGGCGAACCCGTGCATCTGGTCGGGCATTCCTTCGGCGGTACGGTCGCCCTTGCCGCTGCCCTGGCAAACTCCGTCGAGGTGGCGAGCCTGACGCTGTTCGAGGCAAATCCGCTGGCCCTCCTTGCTCGGCCGCCGAGGCGGAATATCCATCAAGAAGTTCTGGAACTCAGCCGCGAATTTAGCGCCGCCGTCGATGCCGGCGAAGCCGATGCGGCGGCCATGATCATCGACTTCTGGGGCAGTCCGGGAACATTTGCGGCGATGCCCGAGGCCGTCCGCGACTACTGCCGCAAGACTGCGGCGACCAATGCGATCGACTGGCTGACGGACTTCGGGTTCGAGGCTGGGGTCGAGGACTACCGCCGCCCGGACATTCCGGTTCTCCTCGTCAGGGGCGAGTTCGCCAATCCGGCGATGGTGGCCATGACCGACGTGCTGGCACGGGCTTTGCCGAATGCGCGTCGCGCGGTCGTCGACGGCGCCGGCCACTTCCTCATTGCGACCCATGCGCAAAAATGCGCCGCGCTGCTGACGCGATTCCTGACGGTTGCGGACGCGGCGCTGCCGGAGCTCGCGATGGTGGTTTAGCGGCTGAGGCAGGTCGCCGGATTGAAAGGAGCACTCATTCGGGCAAGCCGGCCAGCCGCAGCGCTTCGACATATCTGGCGAAATAGTCCGGCTTGATCAGCCCCACCCTGTATTTGAGGTTGGAAAGCGTCAGTTCGGGATCGAGCCGCAGCGAGCGCGCGATATGCTTGCTCGCGGCATCCAACCTGCCGGCCATTGCATTGCTGGCGGCCGCGACGCGCAGGCCGGTGAGATAGTATGGCTGCGCGCGGGAAGCCGCCTCGGCAATTGGCCACGCATCATCGTGGCGGCCGGCCACGAAATGCGCGAAAGCGGTGAATGACTGCATGAAAAAGGTCAGCGGATCGAGCGGGCTTAGCCGCCTTGCCCGCGACAGGTGCTCGATGGCGATGTCCGGGTCGTCGTGGCAGGCCTTGAGGCAGCCGCTGGCGCTCCAGGCGGCGGCGCAGTTCGGATTCAGCACGAGCGCGCGGTCGGCCAGTGCCGAACCGGCCTCGTAGTCGCCCATGACATAGCCCAGCGCCAGACCACTGAAGGCCAGCGCCACCGCGTCGTCGTGGCCGGCGATGGCGACGTTGCCGACCAGCCGCGAGACCTCGGTGGTCTCCTTCTGCCGGTCTGTCATCCAGCCATTCGCCATCCGCCAGAAATAGCACCAGGCGGCAGCGCCTTGCGCGGCGGCAAAATCGGGGTCGAGCTGGATAGCCTTGTAGAACTGCGGCAGTGCCTCTTCCAGCCCCTCCCTCGTCCAGCGGTAAAGGCTCGCCATGCCGCGCAGATAGTGGTCGTAGGCGTCGAGACTCTCGGTGGGCTTGCGTTTGGCGCGCGCTATCTCGGCCTGCTCGAGCCTGGGCGAAATCGCGCCGATGACGCTGGATGCGACGAGGTCCTGCAGTTCGAACACCTCCGCGATGTCGCCTTCGAAGCGATCAGCCCAGAGAGTCACCCCCGCCGTCGCTTCGATGAGCTGGCCCGCCACGCGCAGCCGGCTGCCGGCCCTGCGGACGCTGCCCTCCAGCACGTAGCGCACACCGAGTTCCCGTGCCACGCGCGTGACGTCGACCGCCTGGCCCTTGTAGGCAAAGGCGGAATTCCGCGCGATCACGAACAGCCAGTTCACATGCGACAGCGCCGTCGTGATCTCCTCGACGACGCCGTCGGTGAAATATTCCTGCTCGGCGTCGCCGCTCATATTCTGGAACGGCAGAACAGCAATCGACGGCTTTTCCGGCACTGAAACGGCAGGGCGCGGCGGCTCCGCCTTCGCTTCCGGGCGGGACGGTTCGACCTCAGGCGGTCCGCCCTCGGCCATCGGTTCCGTCAGATGCCCCGGCGCTTCGATGCGTTCGAGCAGTGCCCGCGTCGCCTCTTCGGGCTCGACTCCGAGCTCGCGCTTCAGGGCTTCCTTGCAGGCCAGGAACTGGCGGAAGGCATCGTTGGTCTTGCCGCGGCTTCGGAAGATCCGGATCAGGGCGCGGTGGGCCTGCTCGGCGCATGGGTCGAGAGCCACCAGCCGCTCGGCCAGTCTTTCACACGCCTGTTCCTGGTGCGAACCCAATTCCGGCAAGAGGCTCAGTCGCTCGACCAGGTCCAGCGCCTTGCGAGTGTAGGTCGCCCGAAACGGCGCAAGCCATTCGTCGATCTCGTGTGGGAATGCCAGCCCGTCGAGCAGGTCGCCCCGGTAGAAGTCGGCCGCTGCCGCGAGGCTTGCACCATCATCGGCCTGGCACTTCTGGTCAAAAATCCAGATGTCGGCTTCATCGGCATTCGCCGCCAGCCAGATGGTGTCGGCATTGCCTTCGATGCGAATGGTCTCGTCGCCTGTGGACGGAAACAGCCGCCTGATGTCGACCAGGGCCTGGCGCAGGCTGTTTCGCGCCTGCTGCTCGCCGCTGCCAGCCCACAGCATCGCCGCCACCCTCTCGCGGCGAAGGCCCTTGGGGCCAGCCAAAACGAGCGCGGCAAAGAGCAACGCCGTCTTGCGCGTCGCGAAATGCAAAGGTTGCCCGCCTGCGGAGGCAACCTCGATGTCGCCAAGCAATCGGATATGCACCCCGACCCCCGAGAAACAGCCTCAGATAGAATATCACGTCCCGTCGCCGACTTAACGACGATTTAACGCTGCTGTTCGCGGTTTTTCCCCGCGTTTTCACGCCTGCATGAACATCGGCAAAGCGCGCCGGTGGGACATTGCCCTCGTGAGTTCGAAAGAGGGAGAATTGCAATGACCTACATCAGCCTCAGCAGCTTCCGGCCGACCTCCCGTTTTGCCGGCACTCTCGCTGCCCATGTCGCGACCGCCTTCGCCGGGCTTCGGCGCTGGTATCAGGATGCCATGCAGCGCAGGGCTCTGGCCGGACTGTCGATATCTGACCTGAAGGACTTCGGCTATCCCGTCGATGAAGCTCCCGCCGATGTCGCGGCCCGCGGCCGCATCGCCGGGCGCAGTCCTCTGCGGTGATCCTTGCCGACGCGCACTGCCTGAATTGCCCTGCAGGCGCTTCTCATCCCTTGCCGGCAGCCAGCGGCGCGCCGGGCAGGTAAAGCATGATCGGCCGGATTTCGTAGACCGCGCTCGGATTGACGCGCTTGAGGTCGCGCGCCGTGGCAATCGCCTCGTCCTGGTCGGCGCAGTCGAGGACATAGAGGCCCAGCAACTGTTCCTTGGTCTCGGCAAAGGGTCCGTCGATCACCATGCCGTCGCCTGGGCCGCGCAGCGTGACGGCTTTCGCCGTCTCGCCCAGCCTCGCCGCCGGCCCAAGCTTGCCTGCGCGGGTCAGCCTGTCGTTGACCTCGAGCAGGTCGACCATCAGCGCGGCATCCTCCTCGGGCGTCCAGGACTGGACGGTTTGTTCGACGTGGTAGGCCAGGATGGCGTAGAACATGGGTGCGATTTTCCTCAAGCCGGAGCGGGCCGCACTATCCCAAGGATGGCATGGCTGATCCAGTCCCCACGGCAAGCGGCCCTCCGCCTCCTGACTCAAGCTGCCAGCGGCAGGCGCAGCTCCGTCAGCAGGCCGCCGCCAGGGTTGTTGGAGAGGCTGATTTCGCCGCCGGCGGCGCGCGCGATGTTGCGGGCAATGGTCAGGCCAAGGCCAAGGCCGCCGGTCTGGCGGTTGCGCGACTGCTCGATGCGGACGAACGAGCCGAACACCGCGTCGAGCTGGGCCTGGGGGATGCCCGGACCTTCGTCGCGGATCGCCAGCGTGACCGTGTGTTCTGACCGCTCCAGGCTGAGATGCGCCTTCTTGCCATAGGTCACGGCGTTTTGGACAAGGTTGGTGACGCAGCGTTTCAGCGCCACCGGCCGGGCGATGCAGATCAGGCCGCGCGGCCGGGTGCCGTCATGGTCGAACGAAACCTCCTCGAAACCGTCGGCGATCGATTCCACCAGCGACCAGAAATCGATGCGTTCGGCCTTTTCCTCGGTCACCTCGAACTTGGCGAAGTCGATGACGGAGCTGGCGATGCTCTCGATGTCGGCGAGGTCATGGGCGAGCGCTTCGCGCGCCGGCGATTTGCGCAGCAATTCCAGGCGCAGCCGCATCCTGGTCAGCGGCGTGCGCAGATCGTGGGCAAGGGCCGCCGCAAGGTGCTCGCGGTCCTCGACATAGGCGCGCAGCCTGACCTGCATGGCATTGACCGCCTTGGCGGCGGCGCGGATCTCGCGGCTGCCGGTCTCGGCGATCGGCGGGAACTTCAGGTCGTTGCCGATCCGGTTCACGGCGGTTTCCATCATCCGGTAGGGCGCGGTCAGCCGGCGCAACGACCAGATCGACATCACCACCACCAGCCCGGCGATCAGCGAATAAAGCGGCAGGCTGTCGAAACTCAGGATCGGCCCCACCGGGGTGATCGGCTCGGTGAAGTTCAGCCATTGGCCATCGGCAAAGCGCAGCGAGGCCGTCAGCTTGTCGCTCTGGGCGAAATCCGCCGCCAGCACCAGGAGGTCGCGCTCGACCTGGCCGACATCCTTGTTGGGAATGACGCCGCCGGGAGCATCGGCCTCCTGCGTTGCAGGATCGCGCCGCACGCGCGCGTCGGTGATGCCGAATTTCGACAGACGGCCAACGAGGATGTCCTCCAGTTCGGCAAGCTCGTCGTCGCCGGCAATCGAGGAGGAGACGGCGGGCGTATCGGAAACGGTCAGCGCATAGGTGGCGTTGAACAGGCCTGACGCCGTCGCCTTGCGCTCCTCCGGCGTCGCATCATGCATCAGCTGCACCAGCGAGAAGGCGCGGTCGTTCAGCCGGTAGAGATCGACCACGTCGTTGGCGGCGGCGCGGTCGCGCGAGACGATGTAGAGCGTCGCGACCTGGCTGATCAGCAGGCCGGCAATGACGATGAGCAGCACCCAGACGGGCAGGGTCTGCGGCAGGAAGCGTCTCATTCGGTGGTCGTCTCGGGCAAGAACTGGTAGCCGCCGCTGCGCACGGTGAGGATCAGCTTCGGCGTCTTGGGGTCGTCCTCCATCTTGCGCCGCAGCCGGCTGACCAGGATGTCGACGCTGCGGTCGAAACTGTAGCCGGTGTCGCCGCCGGACAGCTCGATCAGCTGGTCGCGGGTCAGCACACGCTGGGCGCTTTTGACGAAGGTCTGCAGGAGGTTGAATTCGGCCATGGTCAGCTCGACCCTGACATCGCCGGCCGCCGTCAGCCGGCGGCGCGAGCAGTCCATCGTCCAGCCGGCGAAATGGTAGATCTGCTTGGCGGCCGGCCGGCGCGGCTCGGCGGCGCCGTTGCGTCTCAGCACGGCGCGGATGCGGGCCAGCAGCTCGCGCGGATCGAAGGGTTTCGGCACATAGTCGTCGGCGCCCATCTCCAGCCCGACGACCCGGTCGGTGGTCTCGGTGACGGCCGTCAGCATGATGATCGGGGTGGTGTAGTTGGCGCGGAGCTCGCGGCAGAGCTCCAGCCCGCTCTTTCCCGGCAGCATCACGTCAAGCACGATGAGGTCGACCTGCGCGCGCCGCAGGATCGCCTCCATCTCGGTGCCGTCGGCGGCAACCGTGGTGCGCAGCCCGCGCTTCTGGAAGAACTCCTGAAGCAGGTCGCGTATGCCCTTGTCGTCGTCGACGATCAGTATGTGTGCGTCGGATTTCACGGGAACCCTGTCATTCTGGTGGCTGTGGTCGTTCTGATATCACCCACACGATAGAATTCCGGCCATATCTTGGCCAGTGGCGACGATGCTTCGCGAGGCTGGATTCACCAGAAACAATCCAGAAACAAAATTCTACAGTCGGGAAAAACTCCTGAAAAATTTCAAGGGCATAACTGGTGTCGTGGCGGTCAGGTCATCGGCTGCGACGCTAGTCTCCGGAGTAACGGACAAGACCAATGCAGAGGTTCACGATCAGCTTGATGGGTGCGTTGCTCAGCATTTCGCTCGTCACGGCAGCGGTCGCGGCCTCCAACGCAAAGGTGACGCCGATCACCCGGGCCGAGCGCTGCAGCGATCTCAACCGCCAGGTTGACGAAGCCCTCGAAACCCACGCCGCGGCAACGCAGGTCACCGCGGCGAAGGCACTTCAGAGAAAGGGAAACCGGTTCTGCGCCAACAAGAAGCAGGCACAGGGAATCCGGATGCTCGCGAACGCTTTGAAGCTGCTTGGAGTGACACCGATCGACCCGGTTCAGTGACGCTCAAACCCCGACCCGCACAAGAAAAGGAAATGAAGCCATGAAAAAGTCCCTCCTCTCCGCCCTCGGCCTCGGCATTGCTCTCGCTTTCTCGATGCCGGCTCTCGGCAATGCGGCCGCGACCACGACCGCTGCTCCGGCTGCTTCGACGACGACCGCTCCGGCGACCGCCGCGCCGGCCAAGGCTGCTCCGAAGAAGGTTGCCGCCAAGAAGGTCTGCAAGGTGACCAAGACGCACAAGTGCCCGGTCAAGAAGGCCAAGAAGGCTCCGGCGAAGAAGTCCTGATCCGCAAGCCTGTTCTTGCAATCGAGGCCGCTTCAGCCGCACATCGGCTGGGGCGGCCTTGGCTCGACTGGTGCCGACCTCCGAACTGAGGCGCCAACCGGGTCACGCTGAAACCGGTCCCACGGCCGGCGATCCTTAACCCGGTCGCAATGCCGATCCTGTAGGACAATCCGCATGAAGAAGCGGTTTTCGTCCCTTATGCGTTCGATGGCGCTTGGCGGCCTGGTCGTCACAGGTCTGGCCAAGATGCTGATCCTTTTGACCGCCAGTCCCGTGCCTGACCCTGCCAGCGGACGGACCGAGCCTTCGCTGTTCGCGCCCAGGATCTCAACCAACTGGGACTACATCACCCCGCTGCAGACCTGGCTGCTGATCGTGCTGATGGCCACGACCCTGATCGCCTTCGCGGCCTGGGCGCTCACGGCCTTGATGGAACGCAGGGCGGACGGGCCGCCCATCGACCGCATCGCCGGCCGCCACGGCCGTTGAACGGCAGACGATAGATCCCACATAGATTCGTGAACGGCCGCGCCGTCGGCGGAAATGGACGGTCGCGGTCGCGCATGACAAAATGTGAGCCTTCCTTGCCGTCGCCGGGTTCCGATGCCTGAAACCGTCACCAAGCCACGCACCAGGACGAAGCCGCAGACCGAGCGGCCGAAACTTTACAAGGTCATCCTGATCAACGACGACTTCACGCCGCGCGAATTCGTGGTGACCGTTCTGAAGGCCGAGTTCAGGCTGAGCGAGGACCAGGCGCAGCGGGTGATGATCACCGCGCACCGGCGCGGCGTCTGCGTCGTCGCCGTCTTCACCAAGGATATCGCAGAAACCAAGGCGACGCGGGCGACGGACGCCGGCAAGGCCAAGGGTTATCCGCTGCTGTTCACCACGGAACCGGAGGAGTAGGGTCGCGACAGCCTTTTTCTCCCCGTCACTATACGGGGAGAAATGTCCGGCAGGACAATGAGGGGCGGCGCTGGCGCTAGAAGAGTTTCCCCTGGATAATCCGTGACGATCGCCAATCACTTCAGTTGGCGCCGCCCCTCATCCGCCCTTCGGGCACCTTCTCCCCGTGAACGGGGCGAAGGGAAGGAGGCGCTACCGGCCTTCGCGGTACCACATCGAGCCCATTGCCAGAAGCAGCAGGCCGAGGCCGAGGAAGCCGCCGAACAGCGGCACGCGCGAGACGGCCTTGAGCAGGCTGTCGTCGGTTGTGCGCAGGCCGATCCAGTCGGCGCCGGATGCCACACCGGAAGAGCGGACCGGAACGACCGAAGGCAGCGTCACGCCGTCGGTGATGCCGCCGAGCGCGGAGGTGGCGGCCAGCCGGCGCACGCTGCCACCGGTCGCCTCGACCGGCGCCTTCAGCCGGTCTTCGGTCGAGATGACATCGGTGAACTCCGGCGCGTTGATCGGGCCGACATGGGCCAGCGCGGTGAGGTCGCCATTGCCGACCTGGTAGAGGCCGATCTCCTTGGTCTCGACGCTGCCGAGGAAGATGCCGGGTTCGGACTTCTCGAGCCTGACGATCAGCGCCTTGCCGGACGGCGTGATGACTTGCGCGGGACCAGGGTCGTCGCTCATCGTCTGGCGGCGGATCTCCAGCACCATGCCGCGTCCGTCGGCAGTCAGCCGCTCCTCCTCGAGCTCCGGCTCCTTCATCAGCCAGTGGGCGATGCGGCGGTAGAGCTGGACATGCGGGCCGCCGCCTTCGAAGCCGCGCGCCCACAGCCAGCCCTGATCGGACAAGAGCATGCCGACGCGGCCTTCGCCCTTGCGGTCGAGCAGGAGCAGCGGCAAATTGTCGGCGCCCTTCATCACCACTTCGCCTTCGGGGTTCTTGACACCGATGGTGCGGAACCAGCGGCTCCAGTGCGGCGGTTCGGTGTTGGAGCCGTCGAGGCCACGCGTCACCGGATGGCGCTGGCCGAGGTCGGTGAGGCGTGGGTAAAAGGCCTTGTCGACGACCTCGCCGCTCGGCATCGCCGGCAGTGCCGACATCAGCGGCGTGCGGGCGATCGAGCTCTCGCCGGCATATTCGGGACCGGCGGCGATCAGCAGCGCGCCGCCCTTTTCGACATATTCGGAGATGTAGTCGTAATAGAGGATCGGCAGCACGTCGCGGTGCTGGTAGCGGTCGAAGATGATCAGGTCGAAATCCTTGATCTTCTCGACGAACAATTCGCGCGTCGGAAAGGCGATCAGCGACAGCTCGTTGATCGGCGTGCCGTCCTGCTTTTCCGGCGGCCGCAAAATGGTGAAGTGGACGAGGTCTACCGAGGCGTCTGACTTCAAAAGGTTGCGCCAGGTGCGCTCGCCCGCATGCGGCTCGCCCGAGACGAGCAGCACGCGCAGATTCTCACGGATGCCGTCGACCAGGGCGATGGCGCGGTTGTTGGCATCGGTCAGCTCGCCCGGCTCGTGATCGATGGCGAGCTCGATGATGTTGCGGCCGGCGTTGGGAACGGTGACCTGCAGCGGCATCGTCTGGCCGATCGTGGCGCGCTCGACCGAGACCTGCTCGCCATTGATCGAGACGCGGACATCGACCTGACCGGCCTGATCGCCGGTGGCGATGACCCGGTAGGTCATATCGAGCGGCTTGCCGACGAGGCCGAAGCGCGGCGCGTTCTCGAACCGGATGCGGCGGTCCTTCTCGTGGTCGTTGCCGGTGATCAGCGCGTGCAGCGGCGCATTGAAATCGGGCGCGCCGGCAGGTGCGTCGTGCACCTCGCCGTCGGTGATCATGATTGCGCCGCCGATGCGCGACGGCGGCACGTCGCGGAAGGCGCCTTCCAGCGCGCTGAACAGCCTGGTGTCGGTGCGTTCCTCGGCGGCATCGGACTTGCCGGCCTCGATGACGCGCACGTCGAACTGCTTGAAGCGGGCAAGCCGCTGCTGCAGCCCGGCGAGCGCTTCGTCGGTCTGCCTGGTACGCTCGCCGATGTCCTGGCTCTGGCTGCGATCGACGACGACGGCGACGACGCTCTTCAACGCGTCGCGCTCCTCGTCGAGGAACACCGGGTTGAGCAGCGCGGCGCCGAGCGCCAGCAAGGCTGTGAAGCGCAGCACCGAGCCGCGCTGGCGGAACCACAGGCCGACCAGCGCCAGCAACGCCAGCGGCGCCAGCACGGCGGCAAGCCAGGGCCAGGACAGAAGCGGTTCGAAGGAGATCGACCAGTTCATCGCTTACTGCCCCAGCCGTTCGAGCAGGACAGGTACATGCACCTGATCGGATTTGTAGTTGCCGGTCAGCATGTACATCATGATGTTGACGCCGGCGCGCAGCGCATAGATCCGCTGCATCGGGTCCGCCGGCACGGTCGGCAGCAACGGGTCGCCATTCTCGTCCACCGCCCAGGCGCCGGCGAAATCATTGGCGGTGATCAGGATCGGCGAAACGCCGTCGCCGACGCGCACCGGACGGTTCTCGGCGTTGCTGGCGTCGAGCGAGGCCTCGACCCAGAGCGGGCTGCCGTTGAACCGCCCGGGAAACTCCGGAAGGATGAAGAAGGATTTGGTCAGCACGTGGTCCGAAGGCACCGGCTCCAGCGGCGGCACGTTGAGATTGCCGAGGATGTCGCGCAGCCGTTCCGTTGCCGGGCTGGTCGAGTTCGCGCCGATGCCGTTGGCGAACTGGTCGCGGGTATCGAACAGCACCGTGCCGCCCTGCTGCATATAGGCGTCGATGCGGGCGATCGAGGTTTCGCTCGGCATCGGGGCGGTGGGGTCGATCGGCCAGTAGATCAGCGGGTAGAAGGACAATTCATCCTTGGCGATGTCGACGCCGGCCGGATCACCGGGCTCCAGCGCGGTCTTCTCGATCAGGAAGCGGGTCAGGCCTTCCAGTCCGGCGCGGCTGATTGAATCGACGCCGGGCTCGCCGGTCAGCACATAGGCGATGCGGGTCTTCGAGATGTCCTCGATCGCCTGCGTGTCGCCCGGCTTCGCGTCATCGGCGCGGGCGAGGTCGGCATGGCCGACAAGCGCGCCAAGCGCGATCAGCAGGGCAGCCGCGGTGGTCGCTGCGGCGCGCCGGGGTCGGCGCGAGAGCAGGCCGCCCATCCAGAACACCGCCAGCGTGTCGAGCACCATCAGTACCAGCGCCGCCGCGACCAGCGAGCCCTTCAGATTGCGCGATTCGTCGAAGGCGTACTGGATGCTGGTCACTGGCAGCGAAAGGTTGGGCCGGGCCAGCGGCGCGAAGGTGCTCGCGGCGTCGAGCAGATTGTGGGCGAACACACCGGTCTCTGAGCCGTAGAGGCCCGGCGGGTTTTCGATCGTCACCGGCAGCGGACCGGCGCCCGGCACCAGCGGCCTTGCGTCCGGCGTCGGCGGCACCAGCGTGCCGTCGGCGGCGATCATGCGGTAGGGCGCCAGCGAGGTGGCGGCGGCTTCGGCATTGGCGACGGCGGCTCCCTGGTTGCGCGACAATTGCACGATGCGCCTCAGCATCTCGACGAAGCTGCCGGAGATCGGCAGGTTCGACCATGTCGCCTCGGGCGTGACGTGGAACAGCACCAGCGTGCCCTTTCCCTTCTTCAGCCCGGTGACCAGCGGCGTGCCGTCGGCCAGCGTCGCCCAGGTGCGCTCGACGATGTCGGGCGTCGGCTCGGCCAGCACCTGCCGGGTGACGGTGACCTCGGCCGGCGGGGCAAGATCGGCGAAGGGCCCGGTCTTCGGGAATTCGGTGACCGGCTGCGGCGTCGTCCAGGACAGCGCGCCGCCCAGCGCGCGCTCGCCGCTGCGCAGCCTGACCGGCAGGAGGTCGTCGTCATTGCCGGCGGCGGCCAGCCGCGAGCCGGCAAAGCGGACCAGCGTGCCGCCCTTGTCGACCCAGTCGGCGAGCTTTGGCCGCACCTGCTCGGGGATGGTGCCGACATCGGCCATGACAATCATCGCCGGCTTCTGATCGAGCAATTGCGGGATGGCGTCGGCAAGGTCGACGCTCGACGGCTCGACCAGATCGGCGAAGGGCTGCAGCGCGCGGCGGATATAGTAGAGCGGCGACAAGAGCGGCTGCGCCTGGTCGGCCTCGGACTGCGACAACAGCCCGACGCGGCGGCGTTTGGAGCTCTCGTCGAGCACGCGCACGGCGCCGGCCTGATGCTCACCGTCGAGCGCGATCGAGGCAAAGTCGTTGCGCAGTTCGAACGGCACCGCCATCGTGCCGGTGGCCGTGGTTTCGCCGGGCGAGAAGGTCAGCGTCGCATCGGCGATGCGGCGGCCCTTGTCGTCGAAGGCGCCGGCGATGACCTGGGCGGGCGCCGGATCGCCGGGCGGACGGATCGCGGTCAATGCAAAGCCATCGACCTGGTTGTCGGCAGCGGTCAGGCCGGCCAGCGTTATCCGGTCGGACGTGGCCCAGACCAGCCGCGCCGCATTCTTCGACAGGAGCGTGTCGAAGGCGGCTTCGTCGCCTTGCGCGGCGAGCCCGTCGGCGAGCACGGCGACGCTTGCGCCGGGATGGCTCTCCAGGCTTGCCGCGACGCGGGCATAGACGGCGGGGCGGTCGGTCGGGATCGGCCGCGGCTTGGCGGCGCGCAGCCTGTCGAGCGCCGTCGCGGCATCGAAGGGGCCGATCTCGGCGTTGGGCTTTTCGGCGGTGAAGGCGATGATGACGGGCACGCCGTTCGAGCCGGCGTCGGCGATCAGCCTTTCGGCCGTGGCGACGCGCTTGCCCCAGTCGGCGGCACTTGCCCAGTCATTGTCGATGACCAATGCCAGGGCCGAGCCTTCGGCCGGCAGTTTTTCACGCGGATTGAAGACCGGTTCGGCAAGTGCGACGACGATCAGGGCGGCCATCAGCAACCTCAGCAGCGTCAGCCACCATGGGCTTTGCTGCGGCGTCTCCTCGCGCTTCAGGACGCGGGCCAGGATCTTCAGCGGCGGAAACACTTCCATCTGTGGCTTCGGCGGGGTGAGCCGCAACAGCCACCAGATCACCGGCAGCGCCAGCAGGCCCCACAGCACCATGGGCGCACCGAAGGAAAGCGGCAGCCAGCTCATGCGCCGATCTTTCCGGCAGGACCGGCGGTCAACCCGGTATGACCTGTGGTCAACCCGGTATGACCTATGGTCAACCCTGAATGACTGCCTTCGGCGGTCAAAGCCATGTGGATGCGCACCAGCGCTTCGGAGGCGAGGCGGTCGGTATGGTTGACGGTGAAGCTCCAGCCCAGCCGCTTGCACCAGCCGGCCAGTTCCTGGCGGCGGGCGCCGTAGAGCAGGCGGTATTCGTCGCCGAGCATCTCGGCGCGGCCGGCGGTCAGCTTGTCGCCGGTTTCGGGATCGGTGAACTCGGTGCGGCCGGCATAGGGAAAGGTTTCCTCGGCCGGGTCGGCGACCTCGATCAGATGGGCGCGCACGCCGTGGCGGGCGAGCACGTCGAGCCAGGCCATGGTCTCTTCGACCGGGTCGAGGAAGTCGCTGACGAGGACGACGTCGGAAAAGCGGCGGATGCCGGAAAGATCGGGCTTTGCCGGCAGCGCGCCGGCATGGCCGAGCTGGGCCGCGATGCGCTCGGCGCCGTTGCGGGCCGTGAACGGGTCGGTGAGGCCCGGCCAGGCGATGCGCTCGCCGCTGCGCGACAGCAGCTCGGCCATGGCCAGCGCCAGGACGAGCGCGCGCGATTCCTTGGAAACGCCGGCGCCGGCCGATTTGTAGAGCATCGAAGGAGAGGGGTCGGCCCACAGCCACACCGTATGAGCGGCCTCCCATTCGCGGTCGCGCACATAGGTGTGATCGTCGCGGGCCGAGCGGCGCCAGTCGATGCGCGAGGAATCGCCTTCGACATAGGGCCGGAACTGCCAGAAATTCTCGCCTATGCCGCGCTTGCGGCGGCCATGCCAGCCGGCGATCACGGTGTTGACGATGCGGCGCGCCTCGACCAGCAGGTCCGGCACCAGCGAGGCCCGCAACCGGCCACGGGCGAGCGCGTCACGCGTCGCAACCGGTGCCTGGACCTCGCCTATTCGTGCCATCAGATGCCTTTTGCCAGTTTCGCCACCACGTCGCGCACCGAGGTGCCTTCGGCGCGGGCGGCGAAAGTCAGCGCCATGCGATGCTGCAGCACCGGCTCGGCCAGGGCACGGATGTCGTCAACCGACGGCGCCAGCCTCCCATCATACAGCGCCCGCGCTCGCGCGCACAGTGTCAGCGCCTGGCTGGCGCGCGGCCCGGGACCCCAGGCGACGAGCTTGTCGGTTTCGGCGTGCCCCTGGCCGGGGCGGGCCGAACGCACCAGCTTGAGGATCGCGTCGACCACGCTTTCCGGCACCGGCATGCGGCGGATCAGCGTCTGGATCTCCTTCAGCCGGGCCGGCTGCAGCACATTCTGCGCCTTGGCGTCCTCGACGCCGGTGGTCTCCAGCAGGATGCGCCGTTCGGCTTCGATTTCCGGATAGAGGATGTCGACCTGCATCAGGAAGCGGTCGAGCTGCGCCTCCGGGAGCGGATAGGTGCCTTCCTGCTCCAGCGGGTTCTGCGTCGCCAGCACATGGAAGGGCGAGGGCAGGTCGTGGCGCGCCCCGGCGATGGTGACGTGGTATTCCTGCATCGCCTGCAGCAGCGCCGACTGGGTGCGCGGCGAGGCGCGGTTGATCTCGTCGGCCATCAGCAATTGCGCGAAGATCGGCCCGGAGATGAAGCGGAAGGAGCGCTTGCCGAACTCGTCCTGCTCCATCACCTCGGAGCCCAGAATATCGGACGGCATCAGGTCGGGGGTGAACTGGATGCGGCGGGAATCGAGACCGAGCACGACGCCCAGCGTCTCGACCAGCTTGGTCTTGGCGAGGCCCGGCACGCCGACCAGCAGCGCATGGCCACCGGCAAGCAGCGCCACCAGCGTGCGCTCGACGACGGCATCCTGGCCGAAGATGACACGGCCGACGCCGTCGCGGACTTTCGAGATGTCCGCCAGTGCCTTTTCGGCCTCGGCAATCATGTCCTTTTCGCTGATCGGGCTTTCCTTGATCATCACGCTCATGCCGTTTCGATCCTTGTGCTGGAAATACCGGCTTGCACTGTCTGTGCCGCAGAATGCCGCGATTCGGCCTCGCCTGGCGCCTGCATTTGAACTTAAATCACAGACTTAGGCTGACAAGCGGAACAACAGTGACTATTTCGTGACCATGACGGAGCTCACAGAACATCGTGAACAGAGCCTCACCAGCGCCACCGAGGCGCGCGGGCTGGAGGCGCTGATCTCGCGCGCGACCCGCGCCGGCAAGGGGCCGGCGCCGGTGGAGCGCTGGAATCCGGACTTCTGCGGCGACCTCGACATGGAGATCAGGGCCGACGGCACCTGGTTCTATCTGGGCACGCCGATCGGGCGCATGCCGCTGGTGCAGCTTTTCTCCACCGTGCTGCGCAAGGACGCGGACGGTAAGACCTATCTGGTGACCCCGGTGGAGAGGGTGGGGATACGCGTCGTCGACGCCCCCTTTGTCGCGGTCGAGATGGATGTGTCCGGCGCCGGCGACGACCAGGTCATCACCTTCCGCACCAATGTCGGCGATGTCGTCGAGGCCGGGCCGGGCCACGCCCTGCGCTTCGTCGACGAGGAGGCGACCGGCGGGCTGAAACCCTATGTGCTGGTGCGCGGCCGGTTGGAGGCGCTGGTGGCGCGGCCGGTGATGTACGAGCTGGTCGAGCATGGCGAGGAGATCGACATCGACGGCAGGACGATGTTTGCCGTGCGCTCCAGGGGCGAGGTCTATCCGATCATGCCCGCCGAGAAGCTGAAACGGCTGAGCGCGTGATGGACCAGGTGACGCCGGCGCCGTTCTCGACCGTGGATTTTCGCCAGCGCGTCGCCGCCCAGGCAGACGCCCATGCCGGCGACGACTATGGCGATCATCGCTTCAATCCCGGCCATCCCAGGCTGAAGCACGTAAAGCCGCTGCGCGACGCCGCCGTGCTGATCCCGGTGGTCGACCATGGCGCTGATGCGACGATGCTTTTGACAAAGCGCGCCGAGAAGCTGCGCAGCCATTCCGGCCAGGTGGCCTTTCCGGGCGGCACGATCGACCCGACCGATCCCAGCCCGGAAGCGGCGGCGTTGCGCGAAACTTTTGAGGAAATCGGCCTCGAGCGCGATCATGTCGAGATCATCGGCCGCATGCCCGACTATGTTTCCGGCAGCGGCTACCGCATCGCGCCGGTGTTGGCGGTGGTTCGGCCAGGCTTCTCCTTGACGCTCAACGCCGACGAGGTCGACGCCGCCTTCGAGGTGCCGCTGCGGTTCCTGATGGACCCGGCCAACCACGCCAGGGACAGCCGCATGTGGGACGACCTCGAATGGTTCTTCTATGACATGCCCTATGGCGGCCAGCGCATCTGGGGCGTCACCGCCGGCATCATCCGCACCCTCTACGAAAGGCTCTATGCTTGAGTGCTCCCGTATCGCTCGCCGGCAGGGCGGACTGGCTGAACGAGAAGCACCTGCAGCGTCTGCTGGCAGCGCTTTCGGACGGCGATGAGCAGGCGCGCGTCGCGGGCGGCGCCGTCCGCAACACGCTGCTCGGCCAGCCGGTCGCCGATATCGACGTCGCAACCACGACGCTGCCGCAGGAAACCCTCCGCCGCGCCGAGGCGGCCGGCTTCAAGACGGTGCCGACCGGTATCGAGCATGGCACCGTCACGGCGATCGCCGGCGGCAAGACCTATGAGGTCACCACGCTGCGCGCCGATATCGAGACCGATGGGCGGCGGGCAAAGGTGTCGTTCGGGCGCGACTGGAAGCTCGACGCCGAGCGGCGCGATTTCACCATCAACGCGCTCTATGCCGAAGCTGACGGAAACGTCGTCGACCTGGTCGGCGGCATCGCCGACATCGCGGCGCGCCGGCTGCGCTTCATCGGCGATGCGGAAGCGCGCATCCGCGAGGATTACCTGCGCATCCTGCGGTTTTTCCGTTTCTTCGCCTGGTATGGCGACGGACGACCCGACGCCGAAGGGTTGAAGGCCTGCGCGCGGCTGAAGGACGGGCTCGGCCAGCTCTCGGCGGAGCGCATCTGGTCCGAACTGAAGAAGCTCCTGTCGGCGCCGGATCCGTCACGCGCGCTTTTGTGGATGCGTCAGGCCGGCGTGCTTACCAGCGTTCTGCCGGAAAGCGAGAAATGGGGCATCGACGCCATCCATGGGCTGATCCGGACCGAGAAGGACCTGGGCTGGGCGGCCGATCCGCTGCTGAGGCTGGAAGCCATGGTGCCGCCCGATGCCGCGCGGATGAAGACGCTTGCCGAGAGGCTGAAATTTTCCGCCGCCGAGGCGGGGCGGCTGAGGCACTGGGCGCTGGCGGCGGCGATCGAGCCGAGGACGAGCGAAGGCGAACTGGCCAAGAAACTCTATCTCGGCGATCGAAACGGCATCGCCGACCGGCTGCGGCTTTCGCTGGCTTCCGCGCGGGCACGGGCCGCCGAGGACAATCAGGCGCTGATCGATGCTGGCGGCTTCTCGCGCCTGCTTGCCTTCGCGTTGAAATGGGAGAAGCCGGTATTCCCGATCAAGGGCGCCGATCTCGCCGAGCTTGGCGCGGCGCCCGGCCCCAGGCTCGGCGCGATCCTGAAAAGTCTCGAGAAGGAATGGATCGCGTCCGGTTTCACCCTTGACCGCGGCGCGCTCATCGAGCGCGCCGTAAAAGCGCTTGAAGCTTAGAGCAATTCCAGGAAAAGTGTGTAACGGTTTTCCGTCCGGAATTGCGTAAAAACAAATAGTTAGAGCGGTTCGGCGATTCCATGAAACGCTGAACCGCTCTAGATCGCAACTTACCTGATCGAAGCGGGAGCCAGTGCGCGTGAAAGGCTGGCTTCGCCCTTGCCGTAGACGGAGGCGTTGTAGTTGAGCAGCGTGTCGGTACGAGCCGTGTTCAGCAACTGGTTGGTGATCTGTGTCGGCGTTGCCGTGGTGAATTTGCTGCCAACGATCGCCGCGTAGCCGGAAATGATCGGCGCCGCGAAGGAGGTGCCGTAAAGGCCGGTCTTGCTGCCGGTGACACCCACGACAAGGAAATGGCTCTGCACGAGCGGGTTGGAGCCGGCGTAGTTGGAGTAGGAGGCAAGCTGGGCCTTGCTGGTCGTCGTGCCGTTGGTGGAGAGCGCGCCGACGAAGATCGCCGAGGCTTTGCCGACCAGCGCGAGGTTGAGGTAATCCTGCTGGCCGTTCTTGATGCCGCCGACGGCGACCGCATCGTTGCCGGCGGCCTTCGAGACGACGGCCGACCCCTTGGTGGCATAAGAGATGATCGAGGCTTCCTCCGGCGCCCAGCCGATCTGGCTGGTGCTGTAACCCGCCCTGGCGTACATGCCGTAGCTCAGATTGAGCACGTTCAGGCCCGCCGCCAGCGCAACCGACGAGCCCGTCGAGAAGTCCTTCGACCGGATGGCTGCCAGGGGCGCAACCATGCTGGCTTCCTGGCGGGTCCATTCGCCGTGCCGCTGGTTTTGCGTGCCGAGGCCGAAATTGCCGGAGAAGCGCGACGTGCTGCTGAAATCGTCGACGATGGTGATGGTGACGCCACTGCCCTTGTAGCCGGCTGCCCATGCGGCGCCGACCTCGGGGCTCATCCAGCTCTGCACCGTCGCTTGCGTCGTCGGCGTGGCCGGGATCGTGGCGCTCACGCAAATCGACCCTGCGCCGTGGCAGAGCGCGGCGGTCTGGTCGGCGTCGAGAGCTTCCTGCGCCGACGCGATCGGCGCCGAGAAGATGGCAAGCGCGGCGGCGAGACCGAATTTCCAGTGGTTGGCTGACATGCTCTTACTCCAGTCGAACAGGAACCAGGACGGACGAATGTGAACTTCGAGGCGGGTCAACCTGCTCATGTCAGCCTCCAAGGTCAGAAAGTAACACGGTAATTCAGCCAGAGACGCATGGTCTCCGGTTTAGCGTTAACCAGATATTTCAGGGTTTGCTCAGGTGCCATCTCGGTGGCCGCGAGCCGGCAGTTGACGCTGTAGGTGCCCAGGTCCCCATAGTCGGCCACGCACGGCTTTTCGGTGAGGTTGCCGCCGATCGTCGAGGTCAGCGAGAAGGACAGGGTGCTGCTCGCACTCGGGTGCATCTGAGTGAGGAAGCCGAGCTTGAAGCTGGGCTCGATGCTGTACTTCTCGGCGCTTTCTCCGGTGCCGAAACCCCACAGGATGCCGGTGTCTTCAGTCAGCTGGGTGAGAAAGTCGACGTGGAGGTCGACCCAGGTGGCGTGATACCACCGGTTGAACGATACCCACGATCCGCTCTGCAACTCATAGCCGCCGTCGCCGAGGCCTCTGGCCCGGTCACTGAGCTGTGAGCCCTGGTGCATGTCGACAAGCGACGTCGTCATCTCCTGCCCGGCCGCCGGAGGCGCGCCAAGGAAGGCGGACAGCAGCAGCGCTGTCCAACGGAAACTGCCTCGATTGCCGGACCTTTCGCGCATGCGCGAAAACACCTCGCCCCACCGTTTCCGGATCAGCGCCTGGTGGCGACGGGCTTCTCTGGCTGCCCCTGTTTCCGGATTATCTCCCCGATGGTGGCACGCCTACCGTTACCGCCTGGTTATCCAAGCAGGTGCGAATATAAGTATTTGATTGAAAATATTTGCGCTCTCGGCAGCCGTGGCCGACAGGCGGAGCGGGATGCTGGCGGGTTCGGCACCCCGCTGCCGCTGAATGATTGCGCAAGTTCCGTGATCCGATCCGGCCGGAAGCCGTTACGCCGCGTCACGCACCTTCTGGATACGCGAGCGGATCGCCTCGATCATCGTCTCGCGAATGGTTGTTTCGCCATGCGTCTCACGCATATGCTCGACGGCACGGCGCATCACCTCGGCCTCTTCTTCGGCGCGTGTATGCCACTCACAGCCGGGCACGAGCGATCCGCAGTGGAATTCCTTCATCGGATTTTCCTTTCCTCCTTGGAGCGCCGACGGACGTCCGCACTCTCGATGCGTGCACGATCCTTTATCGAAAACCGAGAAGCTTCCGGGTCGCGCACTGGCGAGCAACCATAACACGGTTCGATGGCTTTGGTTGCCGCCAGAGCCGAAAAAGGCGGAGCATCGCTGCTCCGCCTTCTTACGCTATCTCGGAGCAAGACCGGACATAACCCTGTCTTGCTCCTGCGAGCAGGCCGTCACTTCATGATCTTGACTGCCTCGGCAATCTTGTTCTTGCCGCTCATGTCCCAGGAAACGCGGACCTTCTCGCCAGCCTGCAGGCCAGGATCCTTGAAGGCCTTGGACAGCGTAAAGGTGGATCCATCATCCAGAACGAGGCTCATGGCCGTTCCATCGAAGCTCTTCACTGTGCCCGTGGTGTGCTTGACCGCCGCGAACGCGGCGCCACCAGAGGCGAGAAGAGCAGCGGTTGCTGCCGTCACAATAAGCTTGCGCATGGCATGTTCTCCTGGAAAATGCGGGCACCCCGGAGCGAGATGAAATCTCGCTCCGGGGAAGGCACCTCACTCAATCTGGGCCGTCCGGTCACGTCGGGTCGCGGCTCACGGGAGAGAAGAGCCGCCGGCGTTTCCCGGCCCGGAAACGACAAATAGCCCTGATTTTTCAAATGCCTATTAGACGAAAAAGATAATCCGGTCGCCACATTGCGCGCCCAGATTCGGCGAATGGGACGCCATTGCGGCTCACGTCCCGCTCACCGATATTTTACGGCCATCTTACCTCAGGCGGCAGGCTGGAGAGGATCGAGACGACATTGCCCCCGGTCTTCAGCCCGAAGATGGTGCCGCGATCGTGAAGCAAGTTGAATTCGGCGTAGCGGCCGCGCCGGACGAGCTGTTCGTCACGGTCGCCGTCGGTCCAGTTGTCGTTGAAATTGGACCGGACCAGGTGCCCGTAGACGACGAGAAAAGAGCGGCCGACATCCTGGACGAAGTTGAAATCGGCGTCCCAGCCGCCCGCGTCCTCGCCAGAATGCAGCCAGTCGAAGAAGATGCCGCCGATGCCGCGTGGCTCGCTGCGGTGCGGCAGGTAGAAATACTCGTCGCACCAGTCCTTGAATTTGGCGTAGTCGGCGACGCCGGCGTTCTTCTCGCAGGCAAACCGCATGGCGCGGTGGAAGGAGAGCGTATCGGGATCGTCCTGGACGCGGCGTCGGTCGAGCACCGGCGTCAGGTCGGCGCCGCCGCCGAACCACTGGCGCGAGGTGACGACCATGCGCGTGTTCATGTGCACGGTTGGCACGTTGGGGTTCCACGGATGCGCGATCAGCGAGATGCCGCTTGCCCAGAAGCGCGGATCCTCCTCGGCGCCCGGCATCTGCTTCCTGAATTCGGGCGAGAACTCGCCATAGACGGTCGAGGTGTGGACGCCGACCTTCTCGAAGACACGGCCGTGCATCATCGACATGGTGCCGCCGCCGCCCTTGCCTTCGTCTCGCTGCCAGGGCGTCTTCTCGAAGCGGCCGGGCGACCACGAGGCCAGAGGCCCCTCCAGATCCTGCTCGATCTGCTCGAAGGCGGCGCAGATGCGCTCGCGCAATGCTTCGAACCACAGGCGCGCCTTCACCTTCTTCTCTTCGATGTCGGCCGGCAGGCCCACCGGTATTTCAGGTCGTTCCAAAATCAGGTCTCCAGTCGCGGACGATAAAGGACTCGTCTTTTCCGGGCGCGATCCCTAATCTCTTAGGGGCAAGGGTCAAGTCCCGTCTGACCACGGTGCAAGGAGTTCCTTCGTGCGCACCCCGGCAAGACCGCCGCTGGATGGCTTGAAGAAGAGGCTCGACCGTTCGCGCGCCGAGCGCGAGCGCATGCCGCGCGACGGCTTCCTGCGCGAGACCTTCGTCCTGCCGCGCTCGGACGCCCGCCTCAAGGCCAAGGAATGGTTCGAGCGCTTTCCCAAGCAGGCCTACTGGACCGAGATCGAAAGCTGGTTCGAACGGCCGGGCGACGTCATCGAATTCACGATAAGGCGGCTGCCGGCGGCGGATTGAGCGGCGTCACAACGAGAACAGATCGCGCAATTTCGGCGAATCCAGAATCAGGTTTTCGCCAAGCAGTTTGCCGAATTTTTCCGGGCCCATTTTCCGCGCCTCATCGAAACTCAAGGAGGTATAGAGCGTTGGTGTGCCGCCGGAATCGATCCGATAGATCGCGATCAACTGTGTCTCTTCCTCAGCTTGAACTAGATGTCCCAGCACAGCGGATTCCTTCCGTACCTGTCATTAATTCGCATCGCTTCCGCTCAGGAGGCTATCAGGCGCCTCGCGCCAGTGCCCTCTCGCGCCAGCCGGTCTTCCTTGTTCCTGAGCGGGCATTTGTCGATCGACATGCAGCCGCAGCCGATGCAGTCGCTCAGGCCGTCGCGCAGCTTCTTCAACTGGGCGATCTTGTGGTCGAGCCCGTCGCGCCAAGCCGTTGAAAGCAGATTCCAATCCTCGCGCGTCGGGGTGCGGCCCTCGGGCAGGGATTGAAGCGCCGCGGCGATCTCGGAGAGCGAGATGCCGACCTCCTGGGCGACCCGGATGATCGCCACGCGCCGCAGCACGTCGCGGCTGTAGCGCCGCTGGTTGCCGGCCGTGCGGTGGCTGCGGATCAGCCCGCGCGTCTCGTAGAAGTGCAGCGCCGATACGGCGACGCCGCTGCGCATGGCCACCTGGCCGACCGTCAATTCCGTTGCTGGAGCCATCTGCTACTTTCCGCTTGACCTCAAGTTAAGTTGAGCTTGTAGCGAAGAAATCCTGATCGGGCAAATGCAGGAGAAGGCGATGTGCGCCTGGACGAGACTGACTGGAGAAACCACGGCCCTCGGTGACGGCAGGGACGGCGGATCGCGGATCCTATGCGAGCTGGCGGATCGCTTCGCCAGCGACCATGGCGACGGACAGCGCGACATTGATGCTGCGCGCGCCCGGCCGCATCGGGATGGTCAGGCGCGCATCCGCAGCGTCATGGACCGGATCCGGCACGCCTGCGGATTCGCGACCGAAAAGCAGAATGTCTCCATCGGCAAAGGCAAAGTCCGTATAGGCGGCAGCGGCTTTGGTGGTGAGCAGCACCAGCCGACGCGCGTCGCCCGCGCGCCATTGCGCGAAGGCGTTCCAGTCGACATGCCGGGTCAGATCGGCCATTTCGAGGTAGTCCATGCCGGCCCGTTTCAGCGCCCGGTCGGAGAGCGGGAAGCCGGCCGGCTCGATGATGTCGACGCCAAGGCCGAGACAGGCGGCGAAGCGCAGGATCGTTCCGGTGTTGCCGGCGATGTCAGGCTGGTAGAGCGCGATGCGGAGACGGTCGTTCATTTCCGCGTCTTTCTAATAAGTGGCAGATCGGCCACAGAGATTTCCAGGTTTCGCAGATTGCTGGACTGGCGGGTGGTCATTTTCTGCGAAGTCGAGTATACGCCTCTCATTGTCAACCCGAACCGATGGAGGGGGAATTCATGATGACCATGCACAACCAGCGCCCCTCCTGGCGCCTTATGCGCTCCGCGGCGGTTTCGGTACGACGATTCTCCTGACTCTCTAAGACTTGATCGCACCGATTCCCGCCGAACCCAGTTTTCGGTTCTCGAAGGAATCCTGCGATGTTCTTCAAACGCCCAAAGGGGCCCGACGCCCCACCTGACCGTGTCCTGACTGACGCCTGCCGTCATGTCCGGACCGACGCTGCGCGCACCGAAGTACTCGGCCGCTTCGGCCGAATGCCGGAAGTCGATGTTGCGTCACCCTTTTTATCGCATTTGCACATGGAGGATGGACCGATGTTCGATCCCTACAATATACCCGGCTCCAGAAGCCTGCACGAGCGCAGGATGGCGACCTGGGCGCTGCTGGTCGGCGAGACCTACTCGTCGGCAGTCCACGCCGAGACGCGCCGGCGTCCGCATCGCGGCATGCTGCCGGACGTCGACTTCTCGCGCGCCGTGCCTGACCACAGCCGGCCTTCGCTGGTGCGCCGCATCATCAGGCTGATCCGGCCCGGCGCGAAAGGCCGGGCAGGCGCCAGTTTTTCGCCCGGAAACTCCGGGGCGTCAGGATCGTCGGCTGAGCCTGTCGGCGAAAAGCCCGCGACACCCTATATTGCGCGAAGCAGGGCCGGCGATGCAGATGATTCTGCATCGCCGGCCCGCGGCGCTGCGCGGTCGAGCAAGCTTGTCCATCAATCCCGCGCCGCGTGAGCGCATAGACAGTCGAGTGCCTGCAATGTTCCGCTGGTTTGAAAACAAGCTCGATCCGTTCCCGGCCGCGGAGCCGGTCGAACCGCCGAAGACGCTGGTCGCCTTCTGCGTGCATTACACGCGCGGCGCCTGGCCCTACATCATCCTCGACGCGCTCCTGGTGACGGCGATTGCCGTCGCCGAAGTGTGGATGTTCGGCTTTATGGGCCGCATCGTCGACTGGCTCTCGGGGCAGAATCGCGAGACTTTCCTGCAGACCGAGAGCTGGAAGCTCGCTGGCATGGCTTTCGTCGTGCTGTTCGCGCTGCCGGGCACCGTGTGGTTCCACTCGCTTCTCAACCAGCAGACGCTGATGGGCAACTACCCCATGCGCATCCGCTGGCAGGTGCATCGCTACCTCTTGAAGCAGTCGATGGCCTTCTATCAGGACGAGTTCGCCGGCCGCATCGCCACCAAGCTGATGCAGACGGCGCTCGCCGTGCGCGAATGCGTCATCAAGCTCATCGACGTGCTCAACTACGTCATCGTCTACTTCCTCGGCATGCTGTTCATCGTCGGTTCGGCCGACTGGCGCCTGGCGGCGCCGCTCGCGATCTGGCTGGTCGGCTATATCGGGCTGCTACGCTACTTCATTCCGCGGCTCGGCAAAGTCGGCGAGGAGCAGGCCAATGCGCGCTCGACCATGACCGGCCGCGTCGTCGACAGCTACAGCAACATCCAGACGGTCAAGCTGTTTTCCCATGCGCGCCGCGAGGCCAGCTTCGCGAAGGAGGGCATGTCAGGCTTCCTCGAGACGGTCTACCGCTCGATGCGGCTGGTGACGGTGCTCTACGGCCTGCTCTATATCCTCAACGCGCTGCTGCTGTTTTCCGTCACCGCGCTGTCGCTGTGGCTGTGGCTCGGCCAGGCGGTGACGATCGGCGCCGTCGCCGTGGTCATCGGCCTGGTGCTCAGGATGTGGGGCATGTCGCAGTGGATCATGTGGGAGATGTCCGGCCTGTTCGAGAACATCGGCACGGTGCAGGACGGGATCCAATCGATCTCGCTGCCGCGCCTGGTCGAGGACCGGCCCGGCGCAAAGGACATCGCCGTCACACGCGGCGAAATCCGCTTCGACGACATCCGCTTCCACTACGGCAAGCAGAAGGGCGTCATCGAGAACCTGTCGCTGACGGTGAAGCCGGGCGAGAAGGTCGGCATCGTCGGCCGCTCAGGCGCCGGCAAGTCGACGCTGGTCAATCTGCTGCTGCGCTTTTACGACCTCGAAGCCGGCCAGATCCTGATCGACGGCCAGGAGATCGCGTCGGTGAGGCAGGACTCGCTGCGTGCGCAGATCGGCATGGTGACGCAGGACACCTCGCTGCTGCACCGCTCGGTGCGCGAGAACATCCTCTATGGCCGGCCGGATGCCACCGATGAGATGCTGCTCGAGGCGGCGGGGCGGGCAGAGGCGCTGGATTTCATAGGCGGGCTGATCGACGCCAACGGCCGCACCGGGTTCGATGCCCATGTCGGCGACCGCGGCGTCAAACTGTCGGGCGGACAGCGGCAGCGCATCGCCATTGCCCGCGTCATGCTGAAGGACGCGCCGATCCTCATCCTCGACGAGGCGACGTCGGCGCTCGATTCCGAGGCCGAGGCGGCGATCCAGGAGAACCTCTACAGGCTGATGCAGGGCAAGACCGTCATCGCCATCGCGCATCGGCTGTCGACCATCGCCGCGATGGACAGGCTCGTCGTCATGGATAAAGGCCGCGTCATCGAGCAAGGTTCGCATGACGACCTCGTCGGCAAGGGCGGACTCTATGCGCAGCTCTGGCAACGCCAGTCGGGCGGCTTCTTGCTCGACGAGGCGCCGGCCGAGGCCGCCAACGACATCGGGGCCAAGGGTCAAGCTGCAGAATGATGGCCACCGCATGATGACAGCCGTCTATCGCTGGTTCGAGCGTTGGGTCTATCCGTTCCGCGAGCCGGCGAACCTTCGGCCACCGACCGGTGTCGGCGGCTTCCTCTGGCACTATGTCGGACAGGCGAAGCTCGCCTTCTTCACAATGCTGGTCATTGGCGGCATTGCACCGCTGGTCGAGGCCGGGCTGTTCTATTTCGTCGGGCGGCTGGTCGACATCCTCGACCAGCTGCCCGGCGAGCGCAGTTGGCATGCGCTGTGGATCGCCGCCGGTCCCGAGCTCCTGTTCATGGGCGCGGTGGTGCTGATCATCCGCACGCTGGTCGTCGGGCTCTCGGCACTGGTCGACGAGCAGACGATCACGCCCGGCTTCTACAATCTGGTGCGCTGGCAGGCGCATCGCCATGTCTCGCGCCAGTCCTACGCCTTCTTCCAGAACGACTTCGCCGGCCGCATCGCCACCAAGGTCTGGCAGGCGGGGCAGGCCACCGGCGACCTGATGGAGAGCTTCATCGAGGTCATCTGGTTCATGATCGTCTATACGGTGACGACGCTGGCGCTGGTCGCCGGCCTCGATCTCAGGCTGGCGGTGCTTGTGGTGCTCTGGATCGCCGCCTTCGGCTTTCTGGCCAAGCGCTATCTGCCGGCGATCCGCAGGCACGCCGAGGCGACCGCCGAGGCCGGCTCGATGATCAATGGCCGAATCGTCGATTCCTACTCCAACGTGCAGACGCTGAAGCTGTTTTCGGCCGATGGCGACGATCGCTACATCCGGAGCGGTTTCGACATCTATCTGGACGCCCTGCGCCCGTTCACCCGCCGGCTGACCGGCGTGCGCATGGCGCTGACGACGCTGTCGGGCGTCATGATCACCGCCATCGCCAGCTTTGCCATCTATCTATGGCTCGAAGGCTCGATCACCGTCGGCGCCGTTGCCTTCACGCTTTCGCTCGTCCTGCGGCTCAACATGCTGCTCGGCCGGGTGATGATGCAGCTCAACGGCATCCTGAGGAACCTCGGCGTGCTGGAGAACTCCAAGGCGTTGATCTCGCAGCCGCTCGGCCTCACCGACGCGCCGGACGCCAAGGAATTGATCGTGGCCGGCGGCCGCATCGATGTGAAGAACGTGACTTTCCATTACGGCAAGGGGGCGGGCGTGCTCGACGGCATCGACCTCGTCGTCAGGCCCGGCGAGAAGGTCGGGCTGGTCGGCCCATCGGGAGCCGGCAAGACGACGCTGGCCAATCTGATCCTGCGCCTCTACGACCTCGAGGGCGGCAAGATCCTGATCGACGGCCAGGATATCGCGCAGGTGACGCAGAATTCGCTGCGCGCCAATATCGGCGTGGTCAGCCAGGACACGGCCCTGTTCCACCGCTCGCTGCGCGACAACATCAAGCTCGGCATGCCGGGCGCGACCGAGACGCAAGTGATCGCGGCGGCGCGGAGGGCCGAGGCACACGAGTTCATCATGGGCCTGCGCGACAACCGCGAGCGCAGCGGCTACGAAGCCTATGTCGGCGAACGCGGCGTGAAGCTGTCTGGCGGCCAGCGCCAGCGTGTGGCAATCGCTCGCGTCTTCCTCAAGGATGCGCCGATCCTGATCCTCGACGAGGCGACCTCGGCGCTCGATTCCGACATCGAGGCGGCGATCCAGGAGAATCTGACGCGGCTGATGGAGAACAAGACCGTGATTGCCATCGCGCACCGGCTGTCGACGATCGCGGCACTCGACCGGCTGGTGGTGCTCGACGGCGGGCGGATCATCGAACAGGGCACGCATGACGAGCTGGTGGCGCTGGACGGGCTTTACGCGCGGCTGTGGAAGCGGCAGTCGGGCGGCTTCCTGTTCAACGAGGAAAGCGTGCTGGAAGAGACGCGGCCGGCGGAGTAGGAAGAGCAATGTCGGTTCGCATGCCCTCCAATTTCGGACGCGCGGGCGCGCAGGAGAGCGCACTCGACCTGCTCGGCCACGAGATCCTCGCCGAAAAGGCGGCGGCTCTCGGCCGCGCCGGCCAGCGCGTCGAGGCGACGTTGGCCAGACTGCGCGAGAACGGCGACGACGAGGAGCGGCGGCCGCGACTGCTCAAGGACGCCGCCGAGGCCGTGCATGCCTATTTCATCCAGCGCGAGCTCTGCGGGTTGCGCAAGCACGATGCGGTGATCCGCGAATACGACATACCGAGGGCAGTCCTGGTCAGGCTCGGCGCGAAATAGGCGCTGCCTTCGGGTCTCTTGCCGTACCGGGGATCTACTCCAGCCACTCGGTGACGAAGCTGCCGTTCTCGTGAATATCGATGGTCTCCAGCGGGCCGGGGCCGAGATTGGTGAATTTGTGCGCCGTGTTGGGCGGCACGATCACGATCTGGCCGGCGAATGCCTCGATCTCCCGGTCGCCGACCGTGAACAGGCCGCTGCCCTGGCGGACGATGAAGATCTCCGCGTAGGGATGCCGGTGCAGGCGCGGACCGCCGCCGGTTCCGGGCAGATAATTGAAGATCAGGCAGGAGTTGGAGCCCCAGGCGCCGCATTCGAGCTCGCCTTGCCAACGGTCGGGCATCCTGGCCCATTTGTCGCGGTCGATGACGTGCGCCATGAGGGCAGAATAGACCGAGCCGGCGCCGACTGTCGAGGCAAAGGCGTGGCAATGATCGCCGTTGTTTTTGCGGTCGTTTCGGGCTGTTTGGCGACCCTTCGGCGCAGCGCCGTCCGGCATCGGATTTTACCCCCGCGACAATCTGACCTTGTGCCTTCACCCGACTGGACAAAAACGGGCTTCACGCATAAACCGAACTCCAAATGCCGGAGGAATTCGCTAGCCTGTTCGCCATGCGCTGTCGGGCCGGCGCGATTGAGCGGGGACAAGGCTCGGCCGCCGGCACGGAAGAGGCGAAAGGATCAGGCACCCGTGAGCGCAACCGATACCCACGATCCCAACCGTCGTGATTTCCTTTATGTCGCCACCGGCACGGCCGCCGTGGTCGGCGCGGGGGCCGTCGCATGGCCGTTCATCGACCAGATGCGCCCCGACGCCTCGACGCTGGCGCTGGCCTCGGTCGAAGTGGACGTCTCGTCGCTGACGCCGGGAACGTCGCTGATCGTGAAGTGGCGCGGCAAGCCGGTCGTGGTGCGCAATCGCACCGAGAAGGAGATGAAGGACGGCGAGGCCGTCAATCTCGCCGACCTCAAGGACCCGATCGCCCGCAACGCCAATTTGCCGGCCGACGCTCCGGCGACCGACGCCAACCGCACGACGCCCGGCAAGGAAGCCTGGATGGTCATGGTCCAGGTCTGCACCCACCTCGGCTGCATCCCGCTTGGCCAGGAAGGCGATTTCGGCGGCTGGTTCTGCCCGTGCCACGGCTCGGTGTACGACACCGCCGGCCGCATCCGCAAAGGCCCGGCGCCCGAGAACATGGCGGTGCCGGTATTCAAGTTCATTTCCGATACCAAGATCCTTATCGGTTGAGGCAGGGGATATTTCGATGAGCGAGGGACACTCGACCTATACGCCCAAGACCGGTCTCGGACGCTGGTTCGACGCCCGCATGCCGCTGCCCAGGCTGGTCTATGATAGCTTCGTCGCCTATCCGGTGCCGCGCAACCTCAACTACATGTGGACGTTCGGCGGCATCCTGTCGATCATGCTGGCGTCGCAGATCCTGACCGGCATCGTGCTGGCCATGCACTACACGTCGGACACCACGCTCGCCTTCGATTCGGTCGAGAAGATCATGCGCGACGTGAATTCGGGCTGGCTGCTGCGCTATCTCCATTCCAACGGCGCCTCGTTCTTCTTCGTCGCCGTCTACATCCACATTTTCCGCGGCCTCTATTACGGCTCCTACAAGGCGCCGCGCGAGCTGCTGTGGATCCTCGGCTGCATCATCTACCTGCTGATGATGGCGACCGGCTTCATGGGCTATGTGCTGCCCTGGGGACAGATGAGCTTCTGGGGCGCCACCGTCATCACCGGCTTCTTCAGCGCCATTCCGTTGGTCGGCAACTGGATCCAGGAACTGCTGCTCGGCGGCTTTGCCGTCGACAACCCGACGCTGAACCGCTTCTTCGCGCTGCATTACCTGTTGCCGTTCATGATCGCCGGCGTCGTCGTGCTGCATATCTGGGCGCTGCATGTCGTCGGGCAGTCGAACCCGACCGGCATCGAGGTCAAGTCGAAGACCGATACCGTTGCCTTCACGCCTTACGCCACCATCAAGGACGCGTTCGGCATGATCGTGTTCCTGTTCGTCTTCGCCTATTTCGTCTTCTACCTGCCGAACTTCCTTGGCCACCCGGACAACTACACGGTCGCCAACCCGCTGAAGACGCCTGCCCATATCGTGCCGGAATGGTACTTCCTGCCGTTCTACGCGATCCTGCGCGCCATCACCTTCAACATCGGGCCGATCAACTCCAAGCTCGGCGGCGTGCTGTGCATGTTCGGCGCCATCGCCATGCTGTTCCTGGTGCCGTGGCTCGACACGTCCAAGGTGCGCTCGGCGGTCTACCGCCCCTGGTACAAGCTGTTCTTCTGGCTGTTCGTGGCCGACGCCATCCTGCTCGGATGGCTGGGCTCGCAGCCGGCCGAAGGCAGCTATGTGTTCATGGCGCAGATGGCGACACTGTTCTACTTCGCCTTCTTCCTGGTCGCGCTGCCGGTGCTCGGGCTGATCGAGACGCCGCGCAGGCTGCCGAATTCGATCACCGAGGCGGTGCTGGAAAAGAACAAGGGCGGCGGCGGACATCCGGCCGGCGCGAACGCCGCGCCGGAAACCAAGGGCTGAGAATCTAAGGGGATTTGGGTATGAAAAAGATTCTCACCTCGCTGGCTCTGCTTGGCCTGGTGGCCGCGGGCACCTGGATGACAGGTGCAGGCGCCATCGCCGAAGAGGCACATAACGCGGCGGCACCGACGCATTTCCCCATCGACGAGCCGAAGGAAATGAGCTGGAGCTTCGCCGGACCGTTCGGCACCTATGACAAGGCCCAGCTGCAGCGCGGCCTGAAGGTCTACAAGGAAGTCTGCTCGGCCTGCCATTCGATGAACCTGGTTGCCTTCCGCACGCTGGAAGGGCTCGGCTATTCGGACGGGCAGGTGAAGGCGCTGGCCGCCGAATACACGATCCACGACGGCCCGAACGATGCCGGCGACATGTTCGACCGCCCGGGCAAGCCGTCCGATCACTTCCCGGCGCCGTTCGCGAACGAGCAGGCCGCCGCATCGGCCAATGGCGGCGCCGCACCGCCCGACATGTCGCTGCTCGCCAAGGCGCGCGGCGTCGAGCGCGGCTTCCCGCGCTTCGTCTTCGACATCTTCACCCAGTACGCCCAGGGCGGCCCCGACTACATCCACTCGCTGCTGACCGGCTACGACCAGACGCCGCCGGCCGGCATGGTGATCCCCGAGGGCACGCACTACAACCCGTACTTCCTGTCCGGCGTGTCGCTGAAGATGCCGAAGCCGCTCTCCGACGGCCAGGTGACCTATGACGACGGTTCGCCGCAGACGGTGGACCAGTATTCCCGCGACGTCTCGGCCTTCCTGATGTGGGCCGCCGAGCCGCATCTGGAGGACCGCAAGAAGACCGGCTTCCGCGTGCTGGTGTTCCTGCTCCTGTTCGGCGCGCTGGTCTATCTCACCAAGCGCAAGGTGTGGGCCGACGTCGCCCACTGAGCGGCTGCGACCGGAAAAATGCGAGGGCGCCGATGGGCGCCCTTTTCTTTTGGGCCGCTAGCCGGCAAAACTGTACGGCAACGGATCAACCGCCCATGAAATCCTCTCTCGAAGAAACGCTGCTCGCGGCCATCCGCACCATTCCGGACTATCCGAAGCCGGGCATCTTGTTCCGCGATATCACCACCCTGCTCGGCAATGCGCGTGCTTTCCGCCGCGCCATCGACGAGCTGGTACATCCCTATGTCGGGCTGAAGGTCGACAAGATCGCCGGCATCGAGGCGCGCGGCTTCATCCTCGGCGGCGCCGTCGCGCACCAGCTCTCGGCCGGCTTCGTGCCGATCCGCAAGAAGGGCAAGCTGCCCTATGAGACGGTGCGCGTCGCCTACAGCCTGGAATACGGGCTGGACGAGATGGAGATGCACAAGGACGGCGTTTCGCCCGGTGAGAAAGTGATCCTGGTCGACGACCTGATCGCCACCGGCGGCACGGCGGAGGCGGCGGTCAAGCTGTTGCGCCAGATCGGTGCCGACATCGTCGCCGCCTGCTTCGTCATCGACCTGCCGGATCTCGGCGGGCGCCAGAAGCTCGAAGCGCTCGGCGTGCCGGTGCGGACGCTGATCGGCTTCGAGGGGCATTGAGCGCCTTATCCCTCGCCCCGTTTACGGGGAGAGGGACGCGGAGCGAGCAACGCGAGCGGAGCCAGGGTGAGGGGTAAGCGCGGCCGTCGAGTTTCAGACACTTGCGCCGGTGCCGCCCCTCATCCGCCCTTCGGGCACCTTCTCCCCGTGAACGGGGAGAAGGAAGAGGCTACTCCACCTTCACCAGCACCGCGCTGTCGAACTCGATGACCTTGTCGCCGGTCGAATCGAAGGCTTCGCAGCGCAGCGTGAGCAGGTTCCAGCCGGGGCGCGCGGCAAGCGGGCGGTGGGCGAGCGCGGTGCGCGTGAAGGTCACGGTCTCGCCGGCATAGACCGGCTTCAGCCATTTCAGGTTGCGGAAACCGGGCGAGGGGCCGAATTCGGGCTGCGGGCCTGGGCCGGTCCAGCGCACCCCCTCGGTCTCCATGCGCTTTTCGAGATTGTACTTCATCCAGGTGGCGGCGGTGTGCCAGCCGGAGGCGCACAAGCCACCGAGCACGCTCTTCTTCGCAGCCTCCTCATCGACATGAAAGACCTGGGGGTCGTATTTGCGGGCGAAGGCCTTGATCTCGTCGGGCTCGAATTTGTGCGCGCCCAGCGTGACGGTGTGGCCGATCAGGAAGAACTCGTCGAGGGTCACGCCGCGGCCTCCCGGGTCAGGAACATGCCGGTGTTCTCGAGCTCGAAGACGCTCTCGCCGCGCTGGTTGAACAGTTCGCTGCGCATGGTGACGAGGCCGAGCTGAGGCCGCGATTTGGACTGGCGCTTGGCAAGCACGGTCACCGTCCCGCTGAGCGTATCGCCGGCGAGCACCGGCTTCTTCCATTTGACGTGTTCGATGCCGGGCGATCCCTGCGAAGTCGAGTCGAGCAGGAAGGCATCGCACAGCATGCGCATGAACATCGCGCAGGTGTGCCAGCCCGAAGCCGACAGGCCGCCGAGGATGCTGGCCTTGCCGGCCGCCTTGTCGAGGTGCATCGGCTGGGCGTCGAACTCGCTGGCGAACGCGATGATCTCGGCGGCGTATACGTGCTTCACACCGAGGTCGAGCGAGGCGCCCTCGACGAAATCCTCATAGGCCCAGGTCTTTGCGGTCATGGTCCGGATCCGGTTGACGAACGCGCGATCCCGTTAGGATCGGCACCCCGGATGCCGGCCAACAGGCGTTTGGTCAAGTCATTTCTGGTGAGCCAGCCGCGCGTAGCCCAGACCGTCAGGTGTTGAACTTGAACAGCATGACGTCGCCGTCCTGGACGACATATTCCTTGCCTTCATCGCGGGCCTTGCCGGCCTCCTTGGCCGCAACTTCGCCGCCGAGGGTGACGAAGTCGTTGAAGGCGATGGTCTGGGCGCGGATAAAGCCGCGCTCGAAATCGGTATGGATGACGCCGGCCGCCTGAGGGGCCTTGTCGCCCTTGTGAATGGTCCAGGCGCGCGTCTCCTTCGGCCCGGCGGTGAAATAGGTGATGAGATGCAACAGGTCGTAGCCGGCGCGGATCACCTTGTTGAGACCCGGCTCGTCGAGCCCGAGAGAGGCAAGGAACTCCATCTCCTCCTCGTCGGAAAGCTGGGCAACCTCGGCTTCGATCGCCGCCGAGATGACGACAGTGCCGGCGCCCTGCGCGGCGGCCATCTTTTCCACGGCCCTGGAGTGCTCGTTGCCGGTCGCGGCATCGGCTTCCGCGACGTTGCAGACGTAGAGAACCGGGTGTGAGGTGAGCAGGTTCAGCCCCTGCAGGATGCGCAGATCCTCCGCCGCTATGCCCTTCAACAGGATGCGGGTCGGCTTGCCGGCCTGCAGCAGTTCGAGCGCCGCCTCCATCATCGGCAGCACGGTCATCGCTTCCTTGTCCTTGCCGGCGGCGCGCTTGCGGAACTGGACCATGCGGCGCTCGAGGCTTTCGAGGTCGGCGAGCATCAGCTCGGTCTCGACCGTCTCGGCATCGGCGACGGGGTCGATGCGGCCCTCGACATGGGTGATGTCATCGTCCTCGAAGCAGCGCAACACATGGACGATGGCGTCGACCTCGCGGATGTTGGCGAGGAACTGGTTGCCCAGCCCTTCGCCTTTGGAGGCGCCGCGCACCAGGCCGGCGATGTCGACGAAGGAGATGCGTGTCGGGATGATCTCCTTCGACTTGGCGATCGAGGCGATCTTCTGCAGGCGGGAGTCCGGCACCGCGACCTCGCCGGTGTTGGGCTCGATGGTGCAGAACGGATAGTTGGCGGCCTGCGCCGCCGCCGTCCTGGTCAGCGCGTTGAAGAGCGTCGACTTGCCGACATTAGGCAAGCCGACGATGCCGCATTTGAAACCCATTTTGTCCGGTCCTATCGGGAAATCGAAATTTGATCAGGGCTATGGGCGAAAGGGGTGACGAACGTCAAGCCCTCGGCCGCCATCCCCGGCGACGTTCAGCCCTTGCCGCCGAACAGCTTCTTCAGCATGGCGGCCATCGGGCCGGTTTCGGGCAGCTTTGCCGGCGCCTGCTGCGGCCGTGCCTGGCGAATGTGGCTCTGCGCCTTCGCCGCCTTGGGCGGCGGGCGGTCGTCGTCGCCGGTTGGCGTCAGTTTTTCACGCAGGGCGAGCGTGATGCGGTTCATGAAGGAATTGTCGTCGCCCTTGGCCAGCAGGCCGGCGTCCTCGGCGATGGTGTCGAGCAGAACCTCGAGCCATTCGCGGTCCGCCTTGGCGAAGTCGCCAAGCACGTGGCCGTGCACCATTTCCTTGACGCCCGGATGGCCGACGCCGACACGCACGCGGCGATAGGCCTTGCCGATATGGTCGTCCAGCGAGCGAATGCCGTTGTGGCCGCCGGAGCCGCCACCGACCTTGACCCGAACCTTGCCGGCGGCAAGGTCGATCTCGTCATAGAAAACGGTGAGCGCGGCAGGCTCGAGCTTGTAGAAGCGCAGCGCCTCGCCGACCGCCTGGCCGGACAGGTTCATGAAGGTCTGCGGCTTGACCAGGAGGATCTTTTCGCCGGCGAGCGTACCTTCGGCGATCAGGCCCTGGAATTTCTTCGACCAGGGCGAAAAAGAATGGCGGCGGGCGATCGCGTCCACCGCCATGAAACCGACATTGTGCCGGTTGTTGGCATATTTCGCGCCCGGATTGCCGAGGCCTGCGAACACAAGCATCGTCGTCTCCGGGCGGGAAAATTACTTCTCTTCGGCGGCCGGAGCCGCTTCGGGCGCTGCCGCCTCGACCGTCTCTTCGACCTCGGGCTTCATCGCCGACGAGCCGGCAATGGTGGCGATGGTGAAGTCGCGGTCGGCGATGACCGGCTTGACGCCGGCCGGGAGCGTAACCGCCGAGATGTGGATCGAGTCGCCGATATCCGTGCCGGCGAGATCGACGGTGATGAACTCCGGGATCGCGTTGGCCGGGCAGTGGAACTCGACCTCGTGACGCACGATGTTGAGCACGCCGCCGCGCTTGATGCCGGGCGACTTGTCCTCATTGATGAAGTGGACAGGCACGTCGACATTGACCTCGGTGTCCTTGCCGATGCGCAGGAAGTCGACATGGACCGGGAAATCCTTGACCGGGTCGAGCTGGAAGTCCTTGGGCAGAACCTGGATCTTGCTGCCGCCGACATCGATCGTGGCGACCGTGGTCAGGAACCCGCCGCCGTGGATCTTGTAGTAGACGTCCTTGTAGTTGAGGGCGATCGCCAGGGGAGGCTGCTTGTCGCCGTAAATCACTGCAGGCACTTTACCGTTACGGCGAACTGCACGGGCGGACCCCTTACCGACCTGTTCGCGCGCTTCGGCCTTGAGCTCGTAAGTATCGTGGCTCATGGCATTTCCTTTCGCGTGTTGTGGAGCGTTTGCGGCAGGCAATATGCCCAGCCGAAACGTCGAAAGCCGCCAGGCCTGGATGTCCGAACGCCGGTGGCCGCCAGAAGCGGACCTTTGTTCGGGGATCACAAGGGAAGGCAGCCTTCCGCCGCGTTGCCTCCAAGGGTGTCTACGCGGGTGGCGGCTCTATAGCGGAAGGCGGGCGCAGGCGCAAGCGGTTGGTCTGGAAGGCTTTCGCGACGTTTCCAATGTCGAAAGCACACAGTCAAGATTCCCCGTCCGTCCGGATGTAGGATCGGGCAGGCTTCAATCGTCCTGCGGCAGTTGTCTCAACCAACCCGCGAGCATTCGATATGAAACTCCTGTTCAGCCGCAATCCCAATCCTCGCCTCGGAGTCGCGACGGCGCGCCATCTCAAAGCGGACGTTACGTTCGAATTCGCCTCACCCATGGCATCGGGGCAGGCCGAGCGCTATCGCGTGCTCAACCCAAATCTGACCTTGCCGATACTGGTCGGCTCCGGATGGAGCCTGTGGGAGGCCGACGCCATCGCCTGTCGGCTCTCCCGCGAGGTGGGCTCGAATTTTTGGCGCGGCGGGGACGATGAGCCGGACATGATCCGCTGGATAAGCTGGGGCAAGGAGAATTTCGCCAGAGGCTGCGACATGGTGCATTTCGAGCGCGGCACCAAGCAGCGCTGGGGGCTGGGTCCTATCGACCAGGCCCTGGTCGAGGAAGGGTTCAGGGTTTTCCACGCGGCTGCCGCCATCCTCGCCCCGGTGCTCGCGCAAAGGGAGTGGCTGGTCGGAAATTCCGTCTCGTACGCCGACTTTCGCATGGCGACGTTTCTGCCCTTCAACGATGCTGCCGGGCTGCCGCTCGACGACTATCCGTCGATACGCCGCTGGTATGACCAACTCGAGGCGATCGATGCATGGCGCGACCCTTTCGCGGGTCTCGAGGCGCCGCCATTGCCGCGCGTGAAGAGTTACATTTCCAACGGTCGGCCCGGAACAGCGGTCTGATCGGCAGCGAGCGCCTCGCGCAAGGCCCAGACCTTTTGGGTGAGGGAATCGATCTCGGCCAATGTCATCCCGGAGCGCTCGATGAGCGTTTCACCCAGACAGTTGCATTGCGTGAGCAGCGCCCGGCCGGCCACGGTGAGATCAACCTGCACCTGGCGCTCGTCGGCATGGCTGCGCTGGCGGCTCACAAGACCGGCCTGCTCCATGCGCTTGACCAGAGGCGTGACGGTGCTCGATTCCAGCGCCAGCCTGCGCGCGATCGCGCCGACCGACATGCCATCCGCCTCTCCCAGCGCGTTGAGCACGAGATATTGCGGGTAGGTGATCCCCATCTCGTCGAGCATGGGCTTGTAGGTGCGGTTGATCGCCATGCTCGTGGCGTAGAGGGCGAAACAGAGCTGATTGTCCAACGGGAGAGGCACGGCGAATTCCCTTTGCCGACTGAGCATTTTGCAATGTTTACCACGGAAAATGATATCGCGATACATATTTCTTGTGGACAGGGGTTTCGATCTGCGCTAACGATATCGTTGTCGCGATATTGATTATCGCGAAAATAATCAATGGAGATTGAGATGACCAAGCCGGGCAGCAGCACGATCACCACCAAGGACGGAACCGAGATTTTCTACAAGGACTGGGGAGCTGGCCAGCCTATCGTCTTCCATCACGGCTGGCCGTTGAGCAGCGACGACTGGGACGCCCAGATGCTGTTCTTCCTGTCGAAGGGCTATCGCGTCATCGCTCATGACCGGCGCGGCCATGGCCGTTCCACCCAGACGGATACCGGCAACGAGATGGACACCTACGCCGCCGATGTCGCCGAACTCGCTGCGCATCTCGACCTCAAGAACGCCATCCATGTCGGTCATTCCACCGGCGGCGGCGAGGTGGCCCGCTACGTTGCCAAGTACGGCGCTGGCGGCCGCGTCGCCAAGGCGGTGCTGATCGGCGCGGTGCCGCCGATCATGCTCAAGACCGCGGCCAATCCCGGCGGCCTGCCGATCGAGGTGTTCGACGGCTTCCGCTCCGCCCAGGCCGCCAACCGCGCCCAGTTCTTCCGCGATGTTCCGGCCGGCCCGTTCTACGGCTTCAACCGTCCCGGCGCCGAAGTCTCGCAAGGCGTCATCGACAATTGGTGGCGCCAGGGCATGATGGGCGGCACCAAGGCGCACTACGACTGCATCAAGGCATTCTCGGAAACCGACTTCACCGAGGACCTTAGGGCAATCGACGTGCCGGTGCTGGTGATGCATGGCGACGACGACCAGATCGTGCCGATCGCGGACTCCGCGCTGCTCGCCATCAAGCTGCTCAAGAAGGGTGAGCTCAAGGTCTACAAGGGTCTTCCGCATGGCATGGCCACGACCCATGCCGACATCATCAACGCCGACCTTCTGGCCTTCTTCAAGGCGTAAGGCCTTTCGGAACATAACAAAACACACCCGCCATCTGGCGGGTGTTCTTGGGTCAGGCCGTGCCGATATCAGGCGATGCTCAAGCCGCCGTCGATCAGAATTTCCGCACCGACGATGAACGGGCATTCGTCCGAAGCGAGAAAAACCACTGCGTTGGCAATTTCCTCGGCGGTCCCGAAACGACCGGCAGGCACCAGGCCGACCACTGCCTCGGCGCGCGCCTTCGCCGCTTCGGCATCCAGCCCGAGCTTGTCGTTGAGCGGCGTGTCGATCGGACCCGGGCTGATCACATTGGCGCGGATGCCGCGCCCTATCAGTTCGCCGGAGAGCGTTCTGGCGAGCGAGATCATGCCGGCCTTGGCGAGCGAATAGACGTGTGTCCCGGCCATTCCCATATGCGCGTTGACCGAGCCGCTGAGGATGATCGAGGATGGGTTCGAAAGCAGCGGCACCAGGGCCTTGATCAGGAAATACGGGCCTTTGAGGTCGATATCGATGCTCCTGTCGAACGCCGCCTCGGTCCAGTCATCGAGCGGGCGCAGGTTGGCGATGCCGGCGTTGAGGAAGACGGCGTCGAGCCTGCCGAAGGTTTCTCCGATCTGTCGCGCGATATCGTTCTGCGTCGTAACATCGCCGGCGTCGGCGGCGATGACAAACGTATCGCCGCCAAGAATCTTGCGGACCTCCTCGAGACGGCCCGTGTTGGTGCCAGTGATGGCGACACGAGCGCCTTCCTCAATGAAGCGCCGCGCCGTCGCCAGACCGATGCCGCTGGTGCCGCCGGTAATCAGCGCGACCTTGTCTTTAAGTCTGGACACTACAGATTGCCTCATCTCGCTCGTAGCGCAGCGCACCGATCGGGCGCTGAGCCCGGCACTTCAGGTCAAGTTGAAGGCGTTCGCGCTACGTCTCGTGATGTCGCGCACACGTTTCAAACACTAACAGGCTTTCGCCTGGCGTGTGGGAGAGAATCCATGAGCGCGTGGCAACTGCCACGAGCTCACGTCGAGTCCCGAAGATCGGCGGTTCCTTAACGGGTCACCGCTTCCGCCTTCCGCGCTTCCTTCATGTTCGGCAAGAACACCGTCAGCAGGCCGAGCAGCGGCAAATACGAGCAGACCTGGTAGACGAAGTCGATGCCCTTCATGTCGGCCAGGACGCCGAGCACGGCGGCGGCGATGCCGCCCATGCCGAAGGCGAAGCCGAAGAAGATGCCGGCAATCATGCCGACGCGACCAGGCACCAGTTCCTGCGCGAAGACGACGATGTTGGAGAAGGCTGACGACAGGATGAGCCCGATCAGCACCGTCAGCACCATCGTCCATTCGAGGTTGGCGTAGGGGAGCGCCAGCGTGAACGGCAGCACGCCGACGATCGAGAACCAGATCATCGCCTTCTGGCCATAGCGGTCGCCGAACGGGCCGCCGAGCAGGATGCCCAGCGCCGAGGCGCCGAGGAACAGGAACAGCATGACTTGGCTCATCTGCACCGAAACGCCGAACTTATGGATGGCGTAGAAGGTGTAGTAGCTAGAGATCGAGGCGATGTAGGCGTTCTTGGTCAGCACCAGCAGCGTCAGCACCGCCAGTGCCCACATGACCTTGCGGCGCGGGAAGGGCGAGACGAAGCTGGCCTGCTTGCGGCTGGCGAGCGAGGCGCGCAGCCGGCTGTACCAGCCGCCGACCTGCCACAGGACGACAATGCCGATCAGCGAACCGACGGCGAACCAGGAGATGCTGGTCTGGCCGAAGGGCACGACGATAAAGGCAGCGAGCAGCGGCCCCATCGCCTGGCCGAAATTGCCGCCGACCTGGAACAGCGACTGGGCAAGACCGTAGCGGCCGCCCGACGCGAAGCGGGCGATGCGCGAAGATTCCGGATGGAAGATCGCCGAGCCGATGCCGATCAGCGAGGCGCCGATCAGCAGCAGCCAGTAGTGGCCGGCATGTGCGAGCACGACCAGCCCGATCAGCGAGGAGGCCATGCCCCAAGGCAGCGAATAGGGCATCGGCCGCTTGTCGGTGATAGCGCCGATCAGCGGCTGCAGCAGCGACGCCGTCACCTGGAATGTGAAGGTCAAAAGCCCGATCTGCCAGAAATCGAGACCGTAATTGTCTTTCAGAAGCGGATAAATGGCCGACAGCAGCGACTGCATGATGTCGTTGACGCAGTGGCAGAAGCTCACCGCAAGAATGACGGTGAAGGCCGTCGCTTGCGCCGAAGTGTGGCTGGCCGGCGCCGGAGTGGCGACGGCGGTGGCTGTGGTGTCGGTCAAGGCATGCTCCGTGGACTTCTAGGCAACGATCCGCAGGCAGCCTTATAGGATGGTTGCAAAGCGACTTCTTTCGTGGTTTGGTCCAATAGTTTCGCAAGTGGGCCATCGCCAATGCCGCATGGCAGGGAAGTCTTCAAGGGCGATGCCGCCGAACTCGGCCGGCTGCACCAGAGCCGCTGGCAGTGGCTGGAGGAGGCTGTCGGCCCAGCGGTGGCGCTGCCGACCGAATATCCCGACGGCTATCACGTGCCACTGCATCGCCACAGCCGCAGCCAGTTGCTGCATGCGCTGGTCGGCGTCGTGCTGGTGACGACGAAACACGGGCGCTGGATGGTGCCGCCCGACCACGCCATGTGGATCCCCGCCGGGATCGAGCATTCCGTCGAAATGCTGGGCGATGTCTCGATGCGTTCGGTCTATGTGATGCCGAACGCGATTGCCGGCCTGCCGGAGGGACTGCGCGTCGTCGGCATCACCGAGCTGATGCACAGCCTGATCGTGGAATCGGAAAAGCTGCCGCAGGGCGCGGAGCTCGAAGGGCGCGGCGGGCTGATCATGGGGCTTCTGCTGCATGAGATCCCGAACCTGCCGGAGCGGCCGCTCGGCCTGCCGTTCCCGTCGGATCCGAAACTGGCGGCGCTTTGCCGGCGCTTCGTCGCCGAACCCTCGCCGCATGCGACGATCGACGAATGGGCCGACGCCGCCGGCATGAGCCGCCGTACCTTCACCCGCGCCTTCCATCGCCAGACCGGGCTGTCGCTGTCGACATGGCGCCAGCAGGCGTGCCTGTTCGCGGCGCTGCCCAGGCTTGCCGACGGCGAGCCGATCACCAGGGTAGCGCTCGACCTCGGCTATGACAGCGTGCCGGCCTTCATCACCATGTTCAAGCGCATGCTGGGCGCCTCGCCGCGCGGCTATATGCGCGGCGCGCGCGATGCCGGGGAGGGCGTGCGGCGGCTGAGCGGCCCGGCCAGACCGGAAAACGCAATGGTCTAGTCGAACAGGGGTCTAGTCGAACAGGCTCGACACCGATTCCTCGGTCGCGGTGCGCGAGATCGCCTCGCCCATCAGGTCGGCGATCGAGATGACGCGGATGTTGGGCGCGTCGAGCACGCCCTGGGTCGGCTGGATGGAATCGGTGATCACCAGTTCCTGCAGCTTCGAGCCGCTGATGCGGGCGACCGCGCCGCCCGAGAGCACGCCATGGGTGATGTAGGCGGTGACGCTGGTGGCGCCGTTGGCCAGCAGCGCGTCGGCCGCGTTGCACAGCGTGCCGCCGGAATCGACGATGTCGTCGATCAGCAGGCAATCCTTGCCGGCGACAGCGCCGATGATGTTCATCACTTCCGATTCGCCCGGACGTTCGCGGCGCTTGTCGACGATGGCGAGTTGCGCATCGAAGCGCTTGGCCAGCGCCCGCGCCCGCACCACGCCGCCAATGTCGGGAGAGACGACGACGACGTTGGCGAGCTGCTTGTATTTCGCCTTAACGTCGCGGGCCATCACCGGCACCGAGAAGAGGTTGTCGGTCGGGATATCGAAGAAGCCCTGGATCTGGCCGGCATGGAGATCGAGCGTCAGCACGCGGTCGACGCCGGCGCGCGTGATCATGTTGGCGACCAGCTTGGCCGAGATCGGCGTGCGGCCGGAAGCGCGCCGATCCTGTCTGGCATAGCCGAAATAGGGGATGACCGCCGTGATGCGCTTCGCCGAGGAGCGCATGAAGGCGTCGATCATGATGAGCAGTTCCATCAGATGATCGTTGGTCGGAAAGGAGGTGGACTGCAGGATGAAGACATCCTCGCCGCGCACGTTCTCCTGGATCTCGACGAAGATCTCCTGATCGGCGAAGCGCCGGACGCTGGCCTTCCCCAGCGGGATGTTCAGATAGCGAGCGACCGCCTCGGCCAGCACCCTGTTGGAATTGCCCGCGAAAAGCTTCATGCACCGTTCCTGGTGAAGGATGGAGAGACCGGACAGACTCTCATGAGCCTTTGATGCGGGCTTTTAGCGGCCCGCGCCGGTATTGCAAGCCTCGTGATCGGGATTCCGTCGGCCAAGGTCAAAAACGTCGCAGGCGATGAAAGCCGGCAACAGCTTAGCCGGCCTGTCCGCCGAGCCAGGCGGCGAACTGGTCGATCGTCTGGTCGGCGATGCCTTGCATGGTCGCCGGCGCGACCGCCGTCCAGCCGTCGCCGCCCTTGACCGAAGGCGCCTTCTGCTGGCCGTTGATGCGGTGCAGCCGGTTGCCCGAGGGATCGTAAATGTCCCAGACGTAGATCACGGTGGTGTCGCTGCCTTCCGAGATCGCCGAGAAATATCCCTTCAGCACATGCGTGGCGGTCTGGTCGGTGCTGCCGGCAAGCGTGATGCCGCGCTGCCTGGCGCGCGTCTGCAGCTCGGCCGTCAGCGGTGCCGCGGATTCCACCGAGGCGCCGACGATCGGCGCCACCTGCAGCCTTGTCCTGGCGAGGGCGGCGGTGCTCTGGCCCGGTGAAGCGGGAGCCGGCGACGAAACAGCCGGGGCAGTCGTCGACGGCGCTGGAACGGTCGTGGTTGCCGTATTGCTCTGAGTGGCAGGCAGGGTCTGCGCCGAGGCCGCCGGCGGCGTGATGGCCGAGGGTTCCAGAACGTCCTTGGCATTGGTGCAGGCGGCCAACGCCAACGCGGCAAGCAATGACACGGTCGTCACCTGCGATCGTCTCATCTGCCTGAAAACTCCCTGGCGAAGAACGCCCCTCGCGAACCTGCCATTATGGATTCACTGTACGATCAAGTCGAGATCATGGCGGGACAGCGGCCTCGGCTGCGATTCGGTGGTCAGGTAGGTGCGGCCCAGGGTCATCGCAGTCTCGGTTTCGGAGTCCATAATGATCATGTGGGCGAACAGCGTCATGTTGGGCGCGATCGGCTCGGGATTGCCCTGATAGAACATCGGCATGTCCATCCAGGATGGGGTGAAGCGGGCCCCAACCGAATAGCCGCATGCGTTCAGCCGGTGCTTGGTCAGATTGTGGGCTTCGAGCGTGCGGGCGTGCGCGTCGAAGACGTCGCCGAAGGTGTTGCCCGGCGTCATCGCCTTCTCCACCGCCAGAAGCGCGGCGCGGGCGGCATCGAACAGCTCCTGATGGCGCTTCGAAACCTTGCCGGTCAGCACCGTGCGCATCATCGGCGCGTGATAGTGGTGGAAGACGCCGGCCCATTCGAGCGTCAGCTGGTCGCTCTTGGTCAGCTTGCGGCGACCGGCCTTGTAGCGGCAAAGCAGCGCGTCGGCGCCGGAGCCGATGATGAACTCATTGGCCGGGTAGTCGCCGCCGCCGGCAAAGACCGCGCCCTGCATGGCGGCGAGGATCAGCGCTTCGTCGCCGCCCTGCTTGATCAGCGGCAGGGCCGCGTCGAGCGCGTCGTCGGAGAGGCTGGCGGCCTTTTCGGCCTTGGCGATCTCGGCCGGGCTCTTGAACAGGCGCAGCCGGCCGACGATGCCGGAGGCATCGGCGATCTGGCCGAAGGTCTGCAACTGCTCGTCGAGGCGGCGGCCGTTGTACGCCGTCAGGCCGTGAGTGTCGTATTCGACGCCGATGCGGGCGCCGAGCAGGTCGAGTTCGTTGAGCAGGTTGCGCAGGTCGATCGCCGGATTGGCGCCGTCGCGGTCGGTCCACAGAACGATGTTGTCGATGATCGAGGTCTGGCGCGCCTGCCTGAGATCGGCGGAGCGGGTCAGCAGCACCATCGAGCCGTCGGCCTTCACCACAAGGCACTGGAAGAAGCAGAAGCCGAACGTGTCGTAGCCGGTCAGCCAGTACATGCTCTCCTGTGCGAACAGGAGCACGGCGTCGAGCTTCTTCTCCGTCATCTCGATGATCAGCCGGTCGCGCCGCGCGTCGAATTCCGATCGTTCGAAGTGCAACGCCATTATTCTTTCTCCAAAACAATTGCCGAAACCTGGCGCCCGTAATCCGCTTCCTTGCGATGGGTGGTGCGCCGGTAGGAATAGAAAAGGTCTTCTTCAGTGTAAGTGCAGCGGCCGAGTCCCTCGGCGGTGACCCCCGCCTTTCTCAGCCGGTCGACCGTATAGAGGTTGAGGTCGAACATGGCGTGGCCGGGCTTTGCCGAAGGCGCGAAATAACCGACATTGCCGGCATCGGCGTCGACGAAACGAGCGACGAATTCCGGGCCGACCTCGTAATTCTCCGGCCCGATCGACGGTCCGAGAACCGCCACGATCCGCTCGCGGCGGGCGCCGAGGCTTTCCATCGCCGCAACGGTGTTTTCAAGCACGCCGGCGAAGGCGCCTTTCCAGCCGGCATGCGCGGCGCCAACGACGCGCGCCTCGGCGTCGGCGAACAGTACCGGCCCGCAATCGGCCGTCGAGGCGCCGACGGCAATGCCCGGCCGGTCGGTGACGATGGCGTCGGCCTGGGGGCGCGGGCCGGCAAAGGGTTCCCTGGCGATGACGACATCGGGCGAATGGACCTGATGAGCGGTCAGCAAATGGCTGGCCGGCACGCCCATCCAGTCGGCGACGCGGCGGCGGTTCTCGGCAACGCGCTCCTGGTCGTCATTCGAGCCGGTGCCGATATTGAGGCCGCGATAGATGCCGGCGGAGACCCCGCCAACGCGGGTGAAATAGCCGTGGCGGATGCCGTGCGTCCTGGCGGCGTCGAGCAGCGGCGAGCGAACAGGATCCGGTTTGGTCTGATCAAGCATGGATGGGTTTGTTGTCCGCGCCGAGGATTTCGTCAAGGCGAAGTTCGGAACGAGGCTCGAACAGGCGGCGTGCGTCCGATGCCGATCGGGCCTCGTCGGCGGATCAGGACGTGCCCACTTTTGGCTGGATTTTCAATACCTTGAAGAGCTCGCCCATCGCATCCGGTCCGGCCAAACGCTCGACCGCATCGGAAATGGCCTGCCGCACGCTGTCGTCGGCCTTGGCGCCAAGCTGGCCGGCGCGCGCGAGCAGGCCCAGGCCGAGCAGAAAGTCGCCTTGCGTCGTCATCTGGACATCGAGCCCGTGGGCCCGGACCACGGCGGCGAGGGCGGCGAAATCGACATGCGCGGTCAGATCGGCCTCGCCGGGATTGGCCAGCACTTTGTCGTGATCGTGCTTGCGCAAGGCCTGCAGCGTGTCGCCGATGCCGGGCTGAAGATGGCCGTAGTCGATGAACAGGCCGGCGCCGCCATGTCGGGCTATCCGTTCGGCAATGGCCGCCATCAGCGCGGCGCGGGCAGGCGCCACTTCGACCACAGCCCCTTCCGGGGCGTCGGCGGCGCCCGCTGGCAGCAGGGAGGGATCGACCGAGCCGGCGCCGGCGAAGAAGCGCAGGCCATCCTCGTCGTCGAGGCCGACCATGCGTTCACGCCAGCCGGAGCTGGTCCGAACGAACTGGCGGATGGGCACGGCGTCGAACAGTTCGTTGCCGACGATGAAGAGCGGCTTTTTCGGCAGCGTCTCGATGGTTTGGTGCCAGTCAAGTCTCACCGGCTGGCCGGCGAGCGTCTCCTTCTGGACTTCGGTCAGGCGCGGGCTGGTCTCGATCATGGCGAACGAGACGCCGGCGGCGAAGGCGGGATCGAGCCGCAGGACGGCGCGCAGCATGTCCTTCGTCAGCGTGCCGCGGCCGGGGCCGATCTCGGCGATGGTTGCGGGCAGCGGCCGGCCAGAAGCCTGCCAGGCCTGGTAGAGCCAGACGGCGACCAGCTCGCCGAACATCTGGCTGATCTCCGGCGCGGTGACGAAATCGCCCGCCGCGCCGAAAGGCTCGCGGGTGGTGTAATAGCCGTCCTCGGGATCGAACAGGCAAAGCGCCATGTATTCACTGACCGGGATCGGCCCCACCGCACCGATGAGATCGATGATGCGGGTCTTCAGCCGCGTCATGCCGGTTGCGTCTGCGTCACCGGCCTGGCCGTGGCCATCGCCCAGATGCCGGCCAGCACCATGGGCGTCGACAGGATCATGCCCATGGTCAGCCAGTTGGTGCCGAGCAGGTAGCCGAGCTGCTGGTCCGGTTCGCGGAAGAATTCGACAAAGATGCGCGACAGGCCGTAGCCGCAGATGAAGGCGCCGCCGACGAAGCGGGGCGTCTTCAGCTTCAGCCTGGAATGGGTGAGGAAGCGCAGCACGAGGAACAGCACCAGGCCTTCGAGGAGGGCTTCGTAAAGCTGGCTCGGATGGCGCGAGAACGGACCGCCATTGGGGAACTCCACCGCCCATGGCACGTCGGTCGGCCGCCCCCAGAGCTCGGAATTGATGAAGTTGGCGACGCGCACAAGGCCAAGCCCGACCGGCACGCCCGCTGACACCACGTCGAACAGCGTCCATGTGCGGATGCCGCGCTTGAAGGAGAACAGCGTCATGGCGAGGATGACGCCCAGCAGGCCGCCATGGAACGACATGCCGCCCTGCCAGACGGCGACGATGTCGAGTGGATGCGCGATGTAGCGCGCCAGGTCGTAGAACAGCACATAGCCGGCGCGCCCGCCGACCACGACGCCGATCGCTGCCCAGACAATGAAGTCGTCGAGATCCTCCGGTTTCATCGGCAAGGCGCCGTCCGGCCACAGCCTGGCATTGGTGACGAGGCGCTTGGCGTACCACCAGGCAAAGAGGATGCCGACGATGTAGCCGACGCCGTACCAGTGCACCGCCAGCGGGCCGATCTGGACGATGACCGGGTCGATGTTGGGGAAGGGCAGGGAGGCCAGCGGCAACAGGAAATATTCGCTCAACAGGGTCTCCCGGGTGCGTTCTGGTTTCGGGCGCGGACGATGCGGCAGGGTTTTGGCAGGGTCAAGGCAAGGTGGTGGTTGCCTTGGCCGCCGCAGATGGCGGGGTCAATCCTGAGGCTTGCCGCCGACCATCCGCCTTAGAGCGTCATTGATCCTGTCCTGCCAGCCGGGACCGTCTTCCTGGAAGTGGTCCAGCACGGCACGATCGATTCTGATCGAAACAAGCTCTCTGACGTTCGGCGCGGCTGAGGGTTCGCGAATTGGGATCGCCGGTTTCTTGGTCGGCTTGAAGGCGGCCTCCGCGGCTGCCATCGGATTTGTCGGTCGGCGCGGGGGCGTTGTCATTGGTTGACCCTGACTGAGAGCGACTCGTGCTTGACGCAGGTCGACTTGAAAGCACTACAATAGGCCACGAGGCGCCATCACGTACAGGCTCGGCCGGCGAGGTGCGATGCCGCAGCCGCCGCAACGTTCTTGCATTCCGCGCCGCGCGCCACTACGTCAAATCGAGCAAGCGAGGATTTGCCATGTCGACCGGACCGAACCGCATTCTCGATGAATTCGCCAAGCTGATGACGGATGCCGCCGGCGCCGCGCAAGGCGTGCGGCGCGAAGTGGAGACGGCCTTCAAGGGCCAGGCCGAGCGCATCCTGAATACCATGGACGTGGTGCAGCGCGAGGAGTTCGAGGCCGCACGCGAGATGGCGGTGAAAGCCCGTGAAGACAACGTCCTGCTCGCCGCCCGCATCGAGGCGCTCGAGGCGAAGCTTGCCGAACTCACCGGGCAGGCCGCACCAGCGGCGGCGACGAAGGCCAAAACGAAAAAATAATCGTTAAACTTTTCCACAAAGCACAATCCGAAAAAGCGCTTTGCCGTGAATCGCTTACCGGCATTGCATGAATCATCGTGACAGCGCCTTTCCACATGCGAATGACGCACTGCGAAAAATTGGGCTGGTCACGCGACTCCCGATCAATAGACTGAATTTGTTGCATGATTCGAAGCAGGGTCATGCGCCGGGCGGTGGGGTCCGGTCTGGGGTCTTTGCGTTTGACGAAGTTCCTGGCCGTCCGAGTTCTAGACAAGATTGTTCGTCGTGTGTGCCCCGCGGAGCGTGTGGCGCTCCCCTGAACACAGGAAGCATCCATGGAACTTCTCGAACTCGAATTCTCCCGCGAAATCCACCCGGTGGATGTCATCGAGCAGGTGGCCCACAACAATGACTGGTCGTTCGAGCGTGCCGGCGACGATGAGATTTCGATTTCGGTGGCGGGCAGTTGGACCGACTATCATGTCTCCTTCTCCTGGATGGAGGATTTCGAGGCGCTGCATCTGGCCTGCGCCTTCGACATCAAGGTGCCCGAGACGCGCGCGCTGGAGGTGATGCGGCTCTTGTCGCTGATCAACGAACAGATGCTGTTCGGCCATTTCGACCTGTGGGAGCAGGAAGGCGCGATCATGTTCCGCCAGTCGCTACTGCTTGCCGGCGGGGTCGAGCCGTCGAGCCAGCAGGTCGAGGTGCTGCTGTCGTCGGCTCTCGAGGCCTGCGAATGCTATTTCCAGGCCTTCCAGTTCGTCGTCTGGTCGGGGACCTCGGCCAAGGACGCGCTTGCCGGCGTGCTGTTCGAGACCTACGGCACCGCCTGAGCCGGATCAGGATCCAAGATGAGTGCGAGTGGCGCGCGCAAGCCCGAGATCAGTTTCGCCGATTTCGACCGAGTCGACATTCGCGCCGGCACCATCATCGAGGCCGAGCCTTTCCCCGAGGCGCGCAAGCCGGCATTCAAGCTGAAGATCGATTTCGGCCCTGCGATCGGGGTGAAGAAATCATCGGCGCAGATCACCAAATACTATGCGCCGGAGACGCTTGTCGGCCGGCAGGTGTTCGCCGTGGTCAATTTCCCGCCGCGCCAGATCGGAAAGTTCATGTCGGAGGTGCTGACGCTCGGCTTTCCCGACGAAGAGGGCGCCGTGGTGCTCGGCGCCATTGAGCGCAAGGTGCCGGACGGCGGACGGCTATTCTGAGATCTAGCGAGCAGGCTGCAGTCAATCCACACAGCGCCGCCAGGGAGCCCCGGCGAGCGCCATCACGGTGCTGCGGCCGGCCGGACTGAAGCGTTCGCTTTTGGCCGAAACGCGCCGAGAATGGTCCCTACTGTTGCGGCTGAAAGCACGAGATGGAGGCCGTCGAACGGCCAGGCCAGTCCGAAATGCATCAGCATACGGTTCAGCAAGGAAGGCGACGCGCCGTCCGCGGGAATCAGGATCAAGCCTACGGCGAGGCCCAGCCCATATTTGAGTATGGCAACCATTGCGAAAACGATGAACATTATGGCGACGAAACGCAGACGATTGCCGTCGAGCGCACGCCAGCACCCGACTGGATCAAACGAGCCCGTCCAGAGAAAATCGCCGACAAGGAGATATTCCCAAGCAAGTATGAAGCCGCCCACAAGCATGTTGAAGATTCCCCTCGCCATCGCCCAGGAAGCGACGTCCTCGGGGCTGAGCGGCAGGTCATGTGTGGCCAGTAGGCCGGCAACAAACAGTCTGTGCTCGCCGGCGACCGCAAAGCCGCAGAGAAGCTGGACGGCCGCGAGAAGCAACGCAGCCAGAAGAATCCGTTGGCCGAGCTCAAAGCGCACGCCCGGGATAGCGAAGCGTTTGACTCGGTCAATGCCGCGTCGAACAACGATATGGCCGCGCTCGGGCGCGTTTGCCATGCGATCCAGGACGAATGCAAAGACCATCGCCGAGAACGGCGCGGCAACAATCGCGGAAAGCCATGTCCCGTGGGCAAAGCCTTGCGATAGGAGCCAGGCAGGCACCTGCTCCGGATCGGCAAAGAGAATAAGGACAAGCGCCGCCAGACAGAGCGTCATCAGAAAGCAGGGAAACCAGGCGGCCAGGAAGAGTGGCCAGGCATTCGCCCGGCAATAGCCTAACACCCTCGCAACGGTCTTGCCGACGCGCAGGAGGCGACGTTTGGGCGATACGGCAGGCAATTCGTCCAGCGTTGAAATCGGCGTCGCTCCCGCAGCGAACTACACATGCAGAATAATGCACTGCGATCAACTGTCGCGCAAGGTCTCGAAAGGAACACGCTCGCGGGATTTAAGCTCGCCGGCGCTCGGTCTCTCGGCGCATCTCAAAAACTTCACGCGGAAGACTTTGGCGAATTGTCGATGTTCGGGATCTTCTGCGAGAAATGCACGAGAGGGCGGGATTGAAGAGGCCACACAACTGCCAACGGTCAGGCCGCCAGCTTGCGCGTCGTTCCCAGCGCTTCCTCGACCGTGTCGAGGAACATTTCCGCGCAAGCCGTCCAGCTGTAGCGCATGGCGCGCTGGCGCGCCTCGTTGCGGTCGACGTGGAGCGCGGCAAGGGCGGCCTCACGCAAATCTTCGGAGACCGCGCCGCCGACGCCGTCGCCGACAATGTCGATCGGTCCGGTGACCGGATAGGCGGCGACCGGCGTACCGCTGGCCAGCGCCTCGATGATGACGTTGCCGAAGGTGTCGGTGCGGCTGGGGAAGACGAAGACGTCGGCCGAGGCATAGATCTCGGCCAGTTCGTCATTCGGGCGATGGCCAAGGAAATGGGCGTTGGGATAGCGTGCCTTGAGCTTCGCCAGCTCCGGCCCTTCGCCGACGACGACCTTGCTGCCAGGCAAATCGAGGTCGAGGAAGGCGCCCAGGTTCTTCTCGATCGCGACGCGGCCGACGCAGAGGAAGACCGGACCGGGAAATCCCATGTCCTTGCGCTTGTCCGGCCGGAAATGGTCGGTATCGACGCCGCGCGTCCAGGGCTTCAGCTTGTTGAAGCCGCGCGCGGCAAGATCGTCCGCCAGCGACTGGGTGGCGACCAGCGTGCCCTGACCGGAATTGTGGAAATCGCGCAGCCAGCGATAGGCCCAGCTCTCGGGCACCGGCAGCCGGGCGCTCAGATATTCGGGAAAGCGGGTGTGGTAGCTGGTGGTGAAGGGACGGCCGGCATTGCGGCAATAGCGCCTGGCCATGATGCCCAGCGGACCTTCGGTGACGATATGGATGTGGTCGGCCTTGCGCCGATCGATCAGGCGCGCGACGTGGCCGGGCGTAGTCAGCGCGAGGCGGATGTCGGGATAGGTCGGCAGCGGCAAGGTGCGGAAGATGTTCGGGGTCAGGAAATCCAGTTCGACGTCGAAGGATTTCAGCGTTTCGGTGAGCCGCTCCAGCGTATGGACGACGCCGTTGACTTGCGGACGCCAGGCGTCGGTGACCATCAGGATACGCATGGCGATCCCGATGCGCATGGCGGCCCTTTGCTGGAAAGGTCGTCTTTTGCCTTGATACGATGCCGGAACGGAGACCAGGCGGCAGCCCGCGCTTCGCTCCAGCGCACCCTTGAAGGCGCGGGCTCGAACCGGGGCGGCAGGGCCGAATCAACTAAAGTCACACGTTTCATGCGCGCTCTTCACCATGGTTTCATGACGAGCGGATGAAGCCGGCAATTCTTGCTTGGAAACCCCGGGCTAGGCCGGAACCTTGATTACCGCGCGCAGGCCGCCAAGCGGGCTGTCTTCCAGCATGATGTCGCCGCCATGACTGCGGGCGATATCGCGGGCGATGGAGAGGCCAAGGCCGGTCCCGCTGGCGTCGAGATTGCGCGCCTCGTCGAGCCGCAGGAAGGGCTTGAACACTTCCTCGCGCTTTTCGCGCGGAATGCCCGGCCCGTTGTCATCGACGGTGACTTGAAGCGAACCGCCTCTGTGATCGGCGTTGATCTCCACGGTCCTCGCATAGCGGAAGGCGTTGCCGATGACGTTGGACAAGAGCCGGGCGAAGGCGTTCGGACGCACATGCACGTGCGGATCGCCGACAAGCGTGGTCGACAGCTTGCATTTGCGCAGCGCCGCCTCCTCGCCGAGTTTCTGGAAATAGGCGTCGAGGTCGAAACGGCCGGGGTCCTCCGATGCCTCGCCGCGGGCGAAGGCGAGATAGCCCTCGAGCATCGACTGCATGTCGTCGATGTCCTGGTCGAGCGCCGCCTTGGTCTCGGCCTTGCCGGGCGCCAGCGCCAGCTGCAGCTTGAAGCGGGTGAGGATGGTCCTGAGGTCATGACTGACGCCGGTCAGCATGGCGGTGCGCTGCTCGATCTGGCGTTCGATGCGCTCGCGCATCTGGATGAAGGCAAAGCCGGCGCGGCGAACCTCCTCGGCGCCGCGCGGGCGGAAATCCCGCGGCATCGGCCGTCCTTTGCCGAAGCTCTCGGCGGCCTCGGCAAGCGTCAGGATCGGCCGGATCTGGTTGCGCAGGAAAGGAATGGCGATCATCAGCAGCACCAGCGAGGTGCCGACCATCCAGATCAGGAAGATGTGGGTGTTGGAGGCATAGGCCTGGCTGCGGCGCACGAAGACGCGCAGCACCTTGCCTTCGAGCTGGACGCGGACCTCGACGATGTTGGAATTGCCGACGGTGTCGATCCAGAACGGCCGGTTGATCTGGCGGGTGATCTCGGCCGAGAGGATCTCGTCGAGGATCGAGAAGAACGGTTTCGGTCCGGGCGGCGGCAGCGGATCGGGCGGCAAAAGGTCGACCTTGAGCTGCATGCGATCCTGGGCGATGCGGATGATGTTGGCGTAGTCGGCATCGTGCGGATAGGTTTCCATCATGTCGATGATGGCGGCGATGTCGCGCACGGTCGCCTGTGACAGGCGCTGCGTCACGGTCTGCCAGTGGCGTTCCATGAAGACGAAGGCGACGACCGACTGCAGCAGGATCATTGGAGCGATGACGATGATCAGGGAGCGGGCGTAGAGCCGCTTCGGCATGTATAGCGCGACCAGGCGCCAGAACCGGTTCCAGGCGCGCGACATGGCTTTCAGCACTCGCATCGCGCGATCGCTCAAGCCGTCATTTCCCGGCCTTTCCAGTTGCGTGGTCGCCATCCGCCCTTCCGCTCGTCAACGGCCGTTCAGCAAAGGGCCTTACAGATAATCTATTCCACGCTGAGCCGATACCCAATACCGCGCACCGTCTGCAGCCAGACCGGGTTGGACGGGTCGCGCTCGATCTTGCGGCGCAGCCGGTTGATCTGGACATCGATGGTGCGCTCGCCGACGTCCGACTCGTCGCCGACCAGTTCATGGCGCGGTATCGTCTCGCCGGCGCGCGCGGCAAAGATCGCCAGGATCTCCTGCTCGCGGTCGGTCAGCTTCAGCGCCTCGCCGCCACGCTTCAGCTCGCGCCTGGCGATCTGGAAGGTGTAGGGGCCGAACACCAGCTGCTCGACCTTGGGCGTCGCCACCGGGCCGCCGCGGCGCAGGATGTTGTTGATGCGCAGGATCAGCTCGCGCGGGTCGAACGGCTTCGGCAGATAGTCGTCCGCGCCGGCCTCCAATCCGGTGATGCGGCTGTCGGTTTCGGACAGCGCGGTCAGCATCAGGATCGGCACGTTCTTTTCGGCCCTGAGCGCCTTGGTGAGGTCGACGCCGGTTTCGCCCGGCATCATCACGTCGAGCACGAGCAGGTCGAAATCGAGGCCGGCGAGCTTGCGCCGGGCCTCGCCAGAATTGCCGGCGACGGTGACGCGGAAGCCGTTTTCGGACAGGTACTGCTTGAGCAGGTTGCGGATACGGGTGTCGTCATCGACGACAAGCAGATGCGGCGCGTCATCGTCCGGCACTGTCGGATGATCAACCCTCTCAATGGTCTCCATGGCTCTTCCCCGATATTTTCGCAGGCACAATGTCGATCTGCGCTCTTAGTTCCGGATTGACCATCGCTTCCAGGAAACGTTCGATCGAGGCGCGGTCGGCGGCACCGGAATCCTCCAATGCAGCATGGATGCGGCGTGACTGTGGCCGCGCCAGCGCCAGGGCCAGGGCGCGGCCCTTGGCGGTCGGGTAAAGTTCGCGCTGGCGGCGGTCGCGCGGTCCTTGCAACTGGACGATATGGTCGGTGTCGATGAGCTGCTTGAGCACGCGCGCCAGGCTCTGCTTGGTGATCTTGAGCACGTCGAGCAATTCGGCGACGGTCAGGCCAGGCCTGCGGTTGACGAAATGCAGGACACGGTGATGGGCGCGGCCGAAGCCGTAGTCGGCCAGAATCTGGTCCGGATCGGAAGTGAAGTCGCGATAGGCAAAGAAAAGCAGCTCGATGATGGCGAAGTCGATGCCGTCCTCGTCGGTGATCGCCGTCCTGATCGGTTTGCCGGCGGCATTGCTCTGATCCGTCATCTTGTCTCCATGCGAAGGGGAATTATGTCAGTACTATTGACGTAATTTCCCGGCAATGGTAATTTTTGACAAGCTTTTCGGCGGATTGCGAACGAAAAGGCAAGGGGGAGCCGTTTTTCCGGAACTTCCTGAGTTTGCCATACCTTTGATATCCGCCTACGCTTTCGGACCCCGGCCGCGTGCCGCGGCCGACACGAAACACACGATACAACGATGTGCGGGCTTTCGCCCGCGGGAGGTTTCCATGGCATCCGTTCCTTTCGACCAACTGGACGGCTTCATCTGGATGAACGGCGAGTTCGTCGCGTGGGCCGACGCCAAGATTCATGTGCTGACCCATGGCCTGCACTATGCCAGCGCCGTCTTCGAGGGCGAGCGCGCCTATGGCGGCGAGATCTTCAAGCTCACCGAGCATACCGAGCGCCTGCATGAATCGGCGCGCCTGCTCGGCTTCAAGATCCCCTACACGGTCGCCGAACTCGACGACGCCTGCCGCACGCTGTTGAAGAAGCAGGGCTTCCAGGACGCCTATGTGCGCCCGATCGCCTGGCGCGGCAGCGAGCAGATGGGCGTTTCGGCGCAGAACAACCGCATCAACTGCGCCATCGCCATCTGGCAGTGGCCGAGCTATTTCGACCCGGCGCAGAAACTGAAGGGCATTCGCCTCGACCTCGCCGAATGGCGCCGGCCCGATCCGCGCACCGCGCCGTCGAAGTCGAAGGCCGCCGGCCTCTACATGATCTGCACGCTGTCCAAGCATGCCGCCGAGGCCAAGGGCTATGCCGACGCCATGATGCTGGACTGGCGCGGCCAGGTCGCCGAGGCGACCGGCGCCAACATCTTCTTCGTCAAGGACGGCAAGATCCATACGCCGAAGCCCGACTGCTTCCTCGACGGCATTACCCGTCGCACCGTGATCGGGCTGGCCAAGGAACGCGGCCTGGAGGTGATCGAGCGCGCAATCATGCCGGAAGAACTCGAGGGCTTCGAGCAGTGCTTCCTCACCGGCACGGCAGCCGAAGTGACGCCGGTTTCGGAGATCGGTCCATACCGATTCGAGGTTGGCGAGATCGCCAAGTCGCTGATGAATGACTATTCTGCTGCAGTGCAACCAAAGCATGCGATCGCCGCAGAATAGCGATAAGTCACAGCTTTTTTGTCTTACAGGGGCGGTTTTCAGGCCGCCCCTTTTATTTAAGCCCCAGTGCATTTGACTTTCGGCCAATTCAGCGTCTCATGATGACGTCGGCCCGAGGAGGCTGGCAGTCATGGAGGGACTGTTAACATGGATACGAACACGCTCGTTGCGATCGTTGTTCAGGTGATTACGGGTATCATTGGTGGTCAGGCAGTGGGCGCGGCGCTGAAGCAAGCGGCGCTGGGTCAGCTTCCCAAAATCCTGGGCGGTGCCATCGGTGGCGTCGGCGGCGCGGCGATCCTCGGCAGCCTGCTCGGCGGTGGCACGATCGATCCGGCGGCGGCTGCCGCGGCGGCAGGCGGATTGGGCAGCGCGTTGAACATTCCAAACATCGTTGGCGGCGCGGGCGGCGGCGCCATCCTGACCGGCATCATCGGCGCGGTCCTGAATGCGATGAAGAAATAGGCCTGCCAGGTTCGGGCTTTTCGCATGGGCGGCTTCGGCCGCCCATTTGTTTTCGGCTCATCGAGATCGTCACTGCCGGTGGACGCCGTTCGCATGTGTCTCTACATCGGGGCAGACACAGCGAAAGGACAATCATGGGTCAGCTCAACGCCGGCATCGTGCCGGTCACGCCCTTCCAGCAGAACTGCACGATCCTCTTCGACATGGACGACAGACAGGGAGTCGTGGTCGACCCCGGCGGCGATGTCGACAAGGTGCTGGCGGTGCTGAAGGACAATGACATCAGGGCTGGCGCTATCTGGATCACCCATGGCCATGTCGACCATGCCGGAGGCGCGATGGAACTGAAGGAGGCGCTCGGCGTCGATATCATTGGCCCGCACGAGGCCGACAGGCCGCTGCTCGCCAACCTCGAAAACCAGGCCAAGCGCTTCGGCATCACCGACGCGGTGCGCAACTGCGTGCCGGACCGCTTCCTCGCCGAGGGCGAGGCGGTCTCGTTCGGGGAGCATGTCTTCGAGGTCCTGCATTGCCCTGGCCATGCGCCGGGCCACGTCGTCTACTTCAACCGCGCGGCCAAGTTCGCCCATGTCGGCGACGTGCTGTTTCGCGGCTCGATCGGGCGCACCGACCTGCCCGGCGGCGACCACGCCGCGCTGATTGCTTCGATCAAGGACAAGCTTCTGCCGCTCGGCGACGACATCGGCTTCATCTGCGGCCACGGCCCCGGCGGCCGCTTCGGCGAGGAGCGCCGCACCAATCCGTTCCTGACCTGAATCTCAACACCCCCTGGGTGAGCGCCTAAAGGACCCCAAACAAAAAAGCGCTGGCCTTGCGGTCAGCGCTTTCCTGTTTGGGGCAGGGAAGCCTCAGTTGGCGACGCAGAAGTGCTGCTCGCCATCATTGCCGGTGAAGGTACCGGTGCGGGAATTGAAGGTGCGATAGCGGTCCGAGCAGTATTCGTACCAGGCACGGGTCCACGGTTCCGCATAGCGGTCGGCATAGACGACGCGCGGCTGCGCATAATAGCGGCGAACCGGAGCCGGCCGCACATAGCGGTAGTCATAGTCGTCGTAGCCCGGCTCGTAATAGCTGTTGTAGCGAGGCTGCGGGTTGCTCAACGCGCCGGCGATCAGGGCGCCGGCAGCAAGGCCGACAACGCCGGCGGCGAGGGCGTCGTTGTGGTTGTGATGGTGACGGCGCCAGCGCCAGTCATCGGCATTGGCCGCCGGCAAGGTGGCCAATATGGTCGCGGCGATGCCGGTGGACAGAATGGCGGTCTTGAGAATTCGATTCATTTCGGTCTCCTTCGCGCCGGCCCGTGTACTTTCGGGGGGATGCGGACCGGCTTTAGCAAAGGTTAATAAGAGACCGTGGCTGAACGGAGGCTGAACGAAATCCGGCCTGACATTTCGATTGCTTGCGCAAAACCATAGACCCGGCGAGAGCGGACCCGCCTCATCAGTCTCCGCCAGGTCTGTCCTGAACCGGCTCAGCCGATCGACAGGTTGACGGCCTTCGGACCCTTGCCGCGCTTGTCCGGCTCGGTGTCGAATGTCACTTTCTGCCCATCCTCAAGACCGGGAAGACCCGACGCCTGCACGGCCGAAATATGGACGAAGACATCCTTCGCGCCATCGTCCGGCGTGATGAAGCCGAAGCCTTTGGCATGATTGAAGAACTTGACGGTGCCGGTCTGCGGCATGGGAAGCTCCTTATGATCCCATAAAGTCCAGTTTCGGGCCGGCAAATGCCCGAGTGGAAATTTGTCCTTTATTTTAGCGCTATCGGCAAGAGAAAGTTTTTGCCCCGCCCGGCAGGCATTTTGGCAGCGCTTTGCGTCCGCCGCGCTTCGCGTGCCGTGATCCAAATTGTCGTTTTGGTGCACGCCGTTAGCCGAATGCCCGGTACCGTTCGGCGAGCCTTCCACCGGGCATGGAAAAGGCGCGACGGTGACCGTCGCGCCTTCGAGAATTCAGCCCGGCTCGGAAGCCGGTTCACGACCTTGCAGCGCGCCATCGCTCCTCCGCGCGGGCGATGCCCCAGATCGATCGATCAGGCAGCGCGGAGATTGACCGCCTTCGGACCCTTGCCCATGCGGTCGGGCTCGACGTCGAAGGTGACCTTCTGGCCGTCGACCAGGGTGCGCAGGCCCGAAGCCTCGATCGCCGAGATATGGACGAACACATCCTTGGCGCCGCCGTCAGGCGTGATGAAGCCGAAGCCTTTGGTGGCGTTGAAAAACTTTACGGTGCCGGTCTGGGCCATTGGGGGAAACTCCTCTCACCCGTGTCAGTCATATGGTTTGCCCGCCGCTGGCGCCTTGGGCATGTCCCGGTGGTTGCTTCGGCAGTCATGCATTGGCGCATGGTCAAACCCCCCGCCGAAAAACGGGGCCGTCAGAGATTCACAGTATCGGGGAAAGGTCGTCCAAAACGTTCCGCTCTCCGGGTCGCAAATGCCCGAACACGGAATTTATCGCACGGAAACGTGATGGTTGCAAGACAGCGCCGCGGGTGGGCCCGATGGGCGCCCCCGACGCAGCGCTTCGATAGACCCGGCCCCATGCCCCGGTCATCGGCCAGAGCCCGGCCACGCATGGGCCAGCGGCCCCTCGCGGGTGGCCGGACGGCGCCAGCGGCGGCGCCATTTCGTCCGCAAACGGGGGTTGCATTTGTCAGAGGAATGGCGAGGATCGGCAGGCGTGTTTTGCGCCGGAGCGGGGGTCATTGCACTTTGGTTTGCGCATGCTCTTCGGACCCATGCGCCGGGAGGTATTCATGAGATTTATTGCGACGCTTTTCTCGCGACAGGGCTTTGCTCTCCTGTTCCTGTCGGCACTTCTAGCAGCCTGCACGGTGGTGGTTGACGAAGGTCCTGGACCGCGCCCGCCAAGGCCGGAGCCGCAATTCTGCACCAGGGAGTATGAGCCGGTCTGCGCCCGCCGCGGCGGCGACCGCCAGACCTTCGCCAATGCCTGCCTTGCCGACCGGGCCGGGTATCGCATCGTGCGCGATGGCCCATGCCGCGACGGCGGTGGGGGCGGCGGTGGCGACGAGCCGACCTTCTGCACCCGCGAATACGCTCCGGTCTGCGCCCGCCGCGGCGGGCAATTGCGCACCTTCCCGAATGGATGCGAGGCCCGCGCCGCGGACTATCGCATCATCGGTGACGGCCCGTGCTGAGCAAGCAAGGCCTCGTCGTCGCGAGCGGCGAGGCCTTGCGGCGGCAGATCCCATCTCCTTTTTGCCGAGGAGATGGCCATCTCCATCTGCGACCGGCGAAGCCGTTGCGTCTTGAAACTGCCGGCCGCATGGCTTAGGTCCGGCAAGCGGACAAACACGGCAGGTTTCCCATCACCAGAGATCCAAGACGAGGCGCGGGTTCCGGCCCTGGCGGGCAGACGCTGGGGCTCGATCAGCGCGTGCAGCAGGCGCTGCAACTGCATCAGGCCGGCCGTCGGCAAGAGGCGGAGATTCTCTACCGCCAGGTGCTGGCGCAAAAGGCGAACCATGCCGCGGCCGCGCATTTCCTCGGGCTTCTGCTGCACCAGACCGGGCGCGGCGAAGAGGGGCTGGCGCTGATCGAGCAGTCGGTGCGCCTGCAGCCCGGCAATCCCGATTTCCTCAACAATCTGGGTACCGTGCTGCGCGACCTCGGCCGCGTCGCGGCTGCGGTCGATTGGTTCCGCAAGGCGGTGACGTTGCGGCCGGACCAGCTGGCGGTGCGCGACAATCTCGGCTCGGCGCTGAAGCAACTCGGCCAGTTCGAGGGCGCCGAAGACATCTATCGCGGCACGATCGGCCGCAATCCGTTCCATGTGCGCGCCCGCATCGGGCTGGCCGAGACGCTGCAGGAGGCGGGGCGGCTGGACGAGGCGATCGCGGTGTTCCGCGAGGCGCTGGCGATCCGGCCGAAGGACGCCGACCTGCTGTACGGACTGGGCGTCGGCATGATGGAGAAGGGCAAGCTGGACGAGGCGGCCGACCTCGCCCGGCAGGCGCTGGCGATCGCTCCCGCCATGGCAAGGGCATGGCTGCTGCTGACGCAGGTCAAGCGCCAGACCGAGCGCGACGCCGAACTCGTCGGCATGGAGGCGCAACACGCCAAGGCGCCGCAGGGAAGCCTGGCGCGCATGCAGCTTTCCTTCGGCCTCGGCAAGGCCAATGACGACCTTAAGGATTATCCCCGCGCCTTCGACTATTTCGCCGAGGGCAATGCCATCCGCCGCACCGGCATCGACTACGATCCGGCGAGGACGCGCGATGAATTCGAGGCGATGAAGGCGACGTTCGATAGGGCGTTCTACGAAAAGCACAAGCCAAGTTCGATCGCCGACGACACCCCGATCTTCGTCGTCGGTATGCCGCGTTCCGGCACCACGCTGGTCGAGCAGATCATCGCCAGCCATCCGCAGGTCTATGGCGCGGGCGAGCTCAGCATCCTGAAGACGGCGGTCGGCAAGCAGTTTCCGCTCACCATGAAGGGCGGCTTTCCGCAAGGCATCGCCGACATGCCCGACAAGGCCTTCGGCGAAGCGGGCGAGGCCTATCTCGATATGCTGCATGCCCGCTATCCGGGCTTCCGCCATGTCACCGACAAGATGCCCGGCAACTTCCTGCTGGTCGGCTTCATCCATCTGATGCTGCCGCAGGCGAAGATCATCCATTGCGCGCGCGATGCGGCGGCCACCTGCCTGTCGATCTACAAGGTGCATTTCCGCGGCGACAGCCACCGTTACGGCTACGATCTCGGTGAGCTCGCCGACTTCCACAATCTCTATGCCGACATCATGGCGCATTGGCGCAACGTGCTGCCCGGCGTCGTTCACGATGTGCGCTACGAGGATTTCGTTGCCGACCAGGAAGGGCAGACGCGGGCGCTGATGGCGCATCTCGGCCTGCCCTGGGACGACAAGGTGCTGTCCTTCCACGAGACCGACCGTCCCGTGCGCACGGCCTCGGCCGCCCAGGTGCGCCAGCCGATGTACCAGGGCTCGGTCGACCTTTGGAAGCGTTATGGGGACAGGCTGAAGCCGCTGCTGGACAAGCTTGGCTGATATTGAGGTGAGGCCGGCCTGCGAACGGCGGCTCCCTGCGCTTCCGGTGCTCACGTACGTTAAGTACGCTCCGCTCCGGTTCTCGGGAACCGCCATTCTCGACTCGGCCTGACCTCAATCTCAACCCAGCTTGGGGCCGAGCTCCTCAAAGCTCGATGAACGTCTGGAAGCCGCCAAAGATCATGCGCTTCCCGTCGAACGGCATTGTCGGCCAATCGGCCTTCAGCCGCTCGTCGACCATTATCTTCGCCATCACTTCGTCGCGCCGTGTTCGCGACTCGTAGACAACCCATGCAAAGACGACGACCTCGTCGTCCTTGGCCTGCACGGCGCGCGGGAACGAGGTGAGCTCGCCATAGGGCACGTCGTCGCCGATGCATTCGACATAGGAAAGCGCGCCGTACTCCATCCAGATGGTGCCTGCTTGCCCAGCCATCTTCTTATAGGCGTCGAGATTTGCCTTGGGGACGGCGAGAACGAAACCATCGACATAGGACATCGTGTTTCTCCTATGCCTTCTTGACAGGCGCGTTCATCGCCCATTCGACACCGAACGGATCGCGCATGTTGCCCCACTGGTCGCCCCAGAACATCACCTGCAGCGGCATGACGACCTCGCAGCCGGCGTCGACGGCGCGCTTCCACCAGGCCTCGATGTCGTCGCTGCCGAGATGGAGCTGCATCGTGTAGCCCTGCGGCTTCACGGGCGACATGCCGTGCTCGGGATAGAAGTCGGAGATCATCAGCGTCGAGCCGTTGATGTGGAGATGGATGTGCATGGTGCGGCCCTGCTCATCCGGCGGATAGAAGAATACCTGCTCGGCGCCGAAGGCCTTCTTGTAGAATTCGGCGGCCTTGAAGGCGCCGTCGAGCTGCAGATAGGGGGTCAATCCACCGAGCACTTTGGCGGCCGGCTGAACGGGGGTCTGGTCGGTCATTTTCTGCTCCTCTTTGCGTTTTGGTCTGACCTTGCGAACCACAGGACGAACGAGACGGCCGCGATCCTACACGGGCCTCGGATTCTTTTCGAACCGCCGAAACCGCGCCGGGCTGGTCGCCTGTCAAATCACCCTGGCCGAGCAGGTTACCGCGCCGGCGCGAGGGCTGTACTGCACGTCGAAGATTTCCGGAACGCCGATGTCCTTGCGCAGTTCGGCAGGGAGCGAAAGCAGGATACGCTCGCTGCGGTAGCGGGCGCGCGTCGCCGCGTACCGGGTTGCGATGCGACCGATGGATGACAGGACCGACATGATGAATTCTCCCTGGTTGATGCCGGCATCATCGTGTCGGCATCCCAAGGACGTGGCGCGTCCCGGCTATCCGACAGATCGCCGGGATTTTTTCGACCGGAGATTTTTCAGTTACCCCACTCGGCCACCGCGCGGAAGAAATCCTCGGGGTCGTCGACCTCGGTCAGGCGGCGTTTCTCGATCAGCCAGAAGCGGTTGCCGACGGCGCGGATGAAGGCGCGGTCGTGCGAGGCGAGAACGCAGCTCGCCTGCTGCGCCAGCAGTTCCGCCTCCAGCGCTTCCTGGCCGTCGATGTCGAGATGGTTGGTCGGCTCGTCGAGCAGGTAGAAATTGGGATTGGCAAGCCTGAGCGCCAGCATCACCAGCCGGGCCTTCTGACCGCCCGACAAAAGCCCGATCCGGCGCGCCTGCATGTCGATGGCAACGCCGGCGCCGGCGAGCAGCGAGCGGGCGCGTTGTTCGCCAATGTCGAATCTGCGTGTCACCATCGCCAGCGGCGTGTCGCCGCCGCTCATGCCCGACAGAGCCTGATCGCTGTAGCCGAGCATCGTCGACGGCGTCACCTTCACGTTCCGTACGCTTTCCGGCTCGGCGACGGCGTTGCGGAGCAGGGTGACGAAGCGCGACTTGCCGACCCCGTTGCGGCCGAGCAGCACGATGCGGTCGCCCTGGCAGATGTGGCGCTTGCCGGTCCGGAACAGCAGCGTGCCGTCAGGTGTTTCCACTGCCGCGTCGTCGAGCGTGATCATGACCTTGGCGTGGGTGCCGCTGTTGGCGAGCCTGATGGCGCCTGCCGAACGCTCGCGGTGCGCCGGCATGGCCGCGTCTTCCAGCTTCTCCGCCCGCTGGTTGAGCTGCTTGGTCTTGACGGTCAGCAGGTCGCTGCCCGAATTGATGCCGATGTTGTTGAGCTTGGCCGCCTGGCGGCGGAGTTGCTGGGCGACCTTCATGTCGCGCTCGAACTTGCGCGCCGTCGAGGCATCGACGTCATCGAGCGCCTCGCGCGCCCGCGAATAGGGAAGCGAGAACACCGGCGACTGCTCCGGGCGCAGGAACAGCGTGCGGTTGGTGGTGGCGTCGAGGAAAGCGCGATCGTGGCTGGCGATGATGACCGGCACCTCGCGCGGCAGCGCGTTCAGCCAGTTTTCCAGCTGGCCGATTTTCGCCAGGTCGAGATGGTTGGTCGGCTCGTCGAGCAGCAGCACATCGGGTTCGGCGACCCATGCGCGGGCGATCAGCGCCAATCGCTGCCAGCCGCCGCTCAAAGCGCGCATCGCCCTTTCGCGCATCGGCTCCGGCACGTCGAGGGAGTCGAGAACTACATCGACCCGCCACAGCTCACTATCGGCCTGGTCGGGCGGCAAGGCATCGGCCACCACTTGATGGAAGGTCCGATCGAGAAGCGCGTCGGGGACTGATTGCTCGACATGGCCGACGCGCAGGCCGCGCGACCGGGTGATGTCGCCGCTGGTGGCTTCCAACTCGCCGGTCAGGCATTTGAGCAAGGTGGATTTGCCGCGGCCGTTGGCGGCGACGATGCCGAGCCGGTCGCCGGCGGCGATGGTGAGGTCGAGATTGGAAAACAGCGGCGCACTCATGGTGACGCCGAGGGATTTGAGGCTGATCAGGGCCATAACGATTTCTCTGGTCTTGCCGGGAACCGGCTGATGCACCTTGACGGTGCGCTGGCTGATCAACGGATCAGCTTAGCGGCACCACGAAAGGGCAGACCAAAAATCGAAACGGGAAAACCCGGACCGTCCGGTCAGCCCTGCAAGCAAGCTCGCAGGGCGGAAATCGGGCCACGCTGACGATGGTGATCGATAAACACGCAGCCCTCCTTTCTGGACGTTCGAGTAGGGAGATTGGGTACACCGGAGGAGGGGCGGATGGCAAGGGGCCAGGCGGGGAAGGACTCCCCTTCTCCCCCTGTGGGAGAAGGTGTCGCCGAAGGCGACGGATGAGGGGTGCTCCAGAAAACACCAACCTCTCACCCCGCTGGAACACCCCTTGTGTGTCTGGAATCGTGCATTGTTGAGGGGTGCCACGGACCAGGTGCTTGCCTGATCCGTGGCGGCGGTCGAGAGCCCGTCACCCCTCAGGTAGCCTAAACCGTGGATGAGCTGGGG
>NZ_SRUO01000039.1 GCF_004791025.1 Mesorhizobium sp. M4B.F.Ca.ET.203.01.1.1 | reverse complement strand
GTAAGCGCTGTTCTCAGGCCACGGCCCTGAGTTCGGGAGCCGGGATGTAGGCCCAGGGCAGCAGGTCGTCGATCTGGCTGTTCGGGTGGCCATTGACGATCCTGGTGAGGACATCGGCGAGATAGCCGAGGGGCTCGACGCCGTTGAGTTTGCAGGTTTCGATCAGCGAGGCGACGACTGCCCAGTGTTCGGCGCCGCCATCGGAGCCTGCAAAGAGGGCGTTCTTCCGATTGAGCGCGATCGGACGAATGGAGCGCTCGACTGTATTGGAGTCGATCTCGATGCGGCCGTCGTCGAGGAAGCGGGTCAGGCCTTCCCAGCGCGAGAGCGTGTAGCGGATTGCCTCGGCGAGCTTGGTCTTCTGGCTAATCAGGCCGAGCTTTTCGCGCAGCCAAGGTTCGAGATCGGCAATGATAGCGCGGCTATTTTCCTGACGCATCGCGCGGCGTTCGTCAGCCGACCGGCCGCGGATGACGTCTTCGATCTTGTAGAGCTCGGCGATCCGTCTCAGCGCCTCGCTGGCAATCGGCGCGGGACCGGCTGCCGCCAGTTCATAGAAGCGCCGGCGCACGTGTGCCCAGCAGAAGGCGAGCGTCACGCCGCTTTTCTCGGCCAGCACGCGATAGCCGCCATAGCCGTCGACCTGAAGGATTCCGGTGAAGCCTGCGAGATGAGCGATCGGACGCTCGGCCTTTCGGTCCGGCGCATAGACATAGGCGACGCCCGGCGGGTCGCTTCCATTCCATGGGCGGTCATCGCGGGCATAGGCCCACAGCTGCCCAGTCTTCGTCTTGCCGCGGCCCGGATCGAGCACCGGCGCCGTGGTTTCGTCAGCAAAGAGCTTCGGTGAAGTCTTCAGCTTGCCAAGCAGCCGCTCATGCACCGGACGAAGGTGCCAGGCGGCGCGGCCGACCCAGTCGGCGAGCGTGGACCGGTCGAGATTGATGCCCTGCCGGGCATAGATCTGCGCCTGACGATAGAGCGGCAGGTGGTCAGCATATTTGGACACCAGCACCTGAGCGACCGTCGCCTCGGTTGGCAAACCGCTCTCGATCAGCCGGGCGGGCGCCGGAGCCTGAACGACCACATCCTCGCAGGCGCGGCAGGCATATTTGGGCCGGCGCACGACGATCACACGCAGCTGCGCCGGAACGATGTCGAGCCGCTCGCCCACGTCCTCACCTATCCGATGCAAGCCATTGCGGCAGCCCGGACAGGCATGGTCCTCGATGTCGACGACCATTTCCACCCGCGGCAGATGGGGTGGCAACGCGCCGCGGTTCGTCCGGCGCTTCCTGGCGCGCTCCAGACGCTCTGCGGGAGATGCTTGTTCATTCTCTTCCTCGTCGGCGGCCTCGATCTGCTCGGCCTCTTCGAGCCCCAGCAGCAACTGATCCTCGGGAAGCGTCTCAGCTCTTCGGCCGAAGCGGTGACGCTGCAATTCCTTGATGATCTGGATCAGGCGGGCGTTCTCGACGTCGCGCGCCAGGACCATCGCCTTCAGCGCGTCCGGATCGTCGGGAAGCTGGTCAGCCGCCATCGCCATGACCGGATCAGACCATATTCGCCGACATCCCGCGACAGCGGAATCCAGGCTGATTCACTTCGTCGCGGGTCAGCCCGCCTGAACCGGAACGCGGGTCCTGCGCGCCTCGTGGACCCGCCGCCAGTCGAGACCTTCGAGCAGCGCCGACAACTGCGCGGCCGTCAGCCGCATCATGCCGTCATGCACTTTCGGCCAGCGGAACTCGCCGTCCTCCAGACGTTTGGCGTAAAGGCAGACGCCGGTGCCATCCCAGAAGATCAGCTTGATCCGATCCGTCCGCTTCGCCCGGAAGACATAGACCGCGCCGCTGAACGGATCGGCGCCCATCGTCTCGCGCACAAGCGCCGCGAGGCCCTCCGCACCCTTGCGGAAGTCCACCGGCTTCGTCGCCACCATGACCTTGACCGCACCCGTCGGCCCGATCACGTCGTCGCCTTCAGCGCTCGGATTACAGCGGCCACCGTCCTGGTGTCGGCGCCACGGCCGACCCGCATAGCGACGCCGTCTATCTCCAGCTCGATCACACCGTCTCGGGCGGCTTTCTGCTTCCGCCGCCGCCTTGCCGCCGGTTCAGGCCTCGGCGCTGCAATCACCGCCGGAACAAACAACGATTCCGGTGCCGGCGCTTCCGCCAACGGCTGACGAGCGGCCCGACGCCAGGCGAACAGCTGCTGCGGGGACAAAGCGTATCGCCGCGCCACCGCGCTCACGGTCGCGCCGGCTTCGTAGCTTTCCGCCACGATCCGCGCCTTCTCCTCCGGCAGCCATTCGCGCCGCCGACCGGAGCCCGTGAACACCTCGAACCGGCGCGCGGGCTCGTGATCGCTGGATTTAAGCGTAAGCTCTGAAATCGTCATGTGTCGAAGCCCTCAAAGGCTCCGAACATCGTCCTTCACGCCGATCACCGAAAGGTGCCGTCGGGACATCGCTTAC
>NZ_SRUO01000038.1 GCF_004791025.1 Mesorhizobium sp. M4B.F.Ca.ET.203.01.1.1 | reverse complement strand
CATCGCCAGAAACGTCCTCCAGGCAGCCGATGCCGACAAAGTCCCCATCAGCCACCGCATCAAGAAATGCGCCTGGAACGACGACTATCTCATCCAGGCGCTAACCCATATGCGATAGCCCTGCCCTCGTGGGGGAGATGGCCGGCAGGCCAGAGGGGGGCGCCTCGGGCCGGCGTTGCAAAACTTCTACGGTTCCGGCAACCCCGGAAGCGCCGACCCCGTCGGCTGCTGCCCCGCGTACATCAGCCGCGTTTTCGCCTCCGCCGCCATCGGCGACAGGCTGCGCTGGATCAGCGCCTCGACATGGTCGTTGCGCTGGCGCGCGCTCTCGGCGCCCATCACCACCACGATCAGCTGGCGGCCGTCGGCATTGTAGGAGGTGACAATGTTGTAGCCGGAGGCCCTGATATAGCCGGTCTTGATGCCGTCGACGCCGCGCACCCGGCCGAGCATGTCGTTGTGGCCGCGCACCAGCCGGCCGCGGAACATGAAGTCGCTCTCGGAGAAATAGTGGAAATGCTGCGGGAAGCGGTGCTCCAGCGCCATGCCCAGCACCGCCATGTCGCGCGCCGTCGTCATCTGGCTGTCGTCAGGCAAGCCGGACGCGTTGCGGAAGCTGGTGCTGGTCATGCCGAGGCTTCGCGCCTTGGCGGTCATCATGGCGGCGAACTGGTCTTGCGAGCCGCCGAGATATTCGCCGACCGCCACCGCCACGTCATTGGCCGACTTGACCACGATCGCCCGGATGGCGGAATCGACGTCGATCGTCTCGCCGCGCCTAAAGCGCAGCTTGGTCGGCGGCTGCCGGGCGGCATTGTCCGAAACCGGGATCTGCGTCTCCTTGGCTATGCGGCCGCTCTCCAGCGCCTCGAACAGGAGATAGAGCGTCATCATCTTGGTCAGCGAGGCCGGATAGCGCTGTGCCGTCGAATTGACCTCGAACAGCTGCTTGCCGCTGCGGGCATCGACGACGATCGCCGCATAGCGCTGCGGCTGCGCCGGCACCGCCAATACACTGTCGGGCGGCGCGACGGTGGTGCACCCGGCGACCATCGCCAGCAGCGCGAACGCCATCATCATTTTCTGGAGGAGCGGGAAAGTGTCGGACAGGCGCAAGTCGGATCCGGCTGTTGCTGAGAGGGCCGGACCCTAGCCTAAGCCGATTGCTGCGTCCAACTGGTTAACGGGGGTATCAAGGTGTCTCAACAGCTTAGGCGGGCGACAGGCTCTGAACGACATCAACGCCGGCGCTGCCCCTCACCTGCCTGCCGGCACCCTCTCCCCGTATAGTGACGGGGCGAGGGGCGCTCTCATCGCCGCTTTCGCCAATCACCAACGTTGCAAGAAAGGCGCCAACGCTGCGGCCAGCCCCATTTCTCCCCGTCACTATACGGGGAGAAATGCCCGGCAGGGCAATGAGGGGCGGCGCCGACTTCGGCAAATTGGCGATTCCTGCGCGAGCGGCGCCATACCTTGCAGCTCGTCGCTATCGCTTCGTCGGGCGACACCTCCCACACCCCACCGCCCCGAAAACGCCCGTTTCCTGGCCTGTTTTCCCGGCGGGGCCGCGCTGCTACCATGCGTGCGGCATTGGTTTGGGGGATCGACATGACAGGTGACATCGGCGCGGCCGCGCCTTCTCTTATCCGGGCATCGCTCAGCCGCACCGGCAAATGGGCGGGCAGCGTCGCGTTCGTCAGCGGCGCGGTATCGGACGTGCTCAACCCGCTGGGGCCGTTCGCCGCCTATATCGCACTGGTTGCCGCGATCGCCGCCGCGATCATCGCCGTCGCCATCGTGCTCAGGCTGGTGCTGGCGACCAAAGCGATGCCGGCGCTGATCTTCGCCACCAGTGCGGCGGCGATCGCCAGCGGCGTCTACGCGGTCCAGCAGGAGACGAATTCGCAGAACGGCATCATCGCCACCCTGGTGCCGGCGGTGGCCGGACTGCAGCAGTCGCTGGGCATCGTCTCCGAAAAGGTCGCCAAGATCGAAAAGACCGTCACCGAGACGCAAAAGACGGTCGAGGAGGTCAAGAAGTCGACCGACACGGTGGCGCAGAAGACCGAGGAGATCGCCGCCGCCGAAAAGCAGCAGACCGAGCAGGGCGCTCAGACCCAGAAGACGGTCGAGGCGGTCAAGCAGTCGACCGACACCGTTGCGCAGAAGGCCGAGGAGATTGCCTCGGCCCAGAAACAGCAGACCGAACAAGGCACGCAGACGCAGAAAGCCGTCGAGGCGGTCAAGCAGACCACCGACACGCTGGCCGCCGGCCAGCAGCAGGCGGCCGCGCAGGCCGAGAAGCTGCAGGCGACGACCGAGCAGATCGCAGCTTCCATCGACACCATCGCCAAGGGCTTTGCCGCGCTCGCCGCGCAGGGCGGCGCGATCGCCGATCCCAAGCGTCCCGACGAGTACTACCACAATGCCCGTGTCTACGAATTGTCGGGCGACATGCTGAACGCGCGGCGATCCTATCTCGCCTTCGCCAACTTCGATGTCGACGCCGTCGATCCCTACACGCGCTTCGCCACCTTGCTTCGGGTCCAGGACGGCAAGGCCGGCGCCCGCGAGGTGTTCGGCCAGCTTGCCGACAAGGCCAAGGCGCCGGCGATCAAGCTCGTCCATCTCGAACAGTTCGACGATGCCCAGCGCCTCGACAAGCTCAACGCCTTCATAGCGGCCCATCCCGACTACGCCCCGGCCTATTTCCTGTTGGCGCAGGAGTTTTCCGAGGATCGCCTCGGCAGCCAGTCGCTGTCCGACAAGCGCAGCGAGGCCGAGGCGCTGACCAAGTTCGTCTCCTACGAGAAGGAAGGCGGGCTGCTCAAATATTTCGTCGACCAGACCCAACTAGCCGACTGGCTGGAGCGCAGCCGCAGCCGGCTGGCCGCGGTCGGCGACGTGCTCGATCCGCAGCGCTTCGCCCCGACATTGACGCCGATGCGCTCCAATGCCGGCTGGACGATCACCATCTCGCTGCCCGAGGCGGCGACCGGCATCTCCTGGCGACTCGGCGAGAGCGGCCCGTTCACCGACACTGGCCTGATGGCGATGAACGACCAGCGGACCGGCAAGCCGATGCCCAATCCGAGCTTCGAACTGCCGGACAGCACCGCCGCCACCACGATCGGCATCAAATATCTCGACATCAGGGGCCGCGAGACCGGTCCGTTCGACATCCGTTTCGATCCGGACTCGGCCCTTCAGCAGGGCGACAAGCAGATCCTCGACCAGTTCTGGACCTCGTGGATCGCCTTCGATTCCGGCGGCAACCACGGCCTGGTCTATTTCACGCAGATGCTGTCCTACCGCTGCGCCATCAAGGAGGTTCATTACGGCCTCGACGGCGCTGCGCCCGACAAGGAGATCAAGATGCCGCCCTGCGACAAGAAGGATCCCTACGCCATCCCCTACGACTACCAGCCCTATTTCAAGGTCGCCGACAGCGTGAAGTCGATGTCGGTGCAGGTCACGTATACGGACGGCACCAAGTCGCCGGTCAGGGAGTATAAAAGGCAATAGGGGCGGCCCGTTTGTAGCGCTACCGCACCCTTTCCAACGCTGGCGCTGCCCCTCACCTGCCTGCCGGCATCCTCTCCCCGTATAGTGACGGGGAGAGGGGCGCTCTCATCCTCCCCTTTCGCCAATCAGCAACGCTGCAGGAGGGCGCCGCCGCTGCGGCCAGCTGTCCAGCCGATAGATGGGTAACAGAATGGACCGGATACATAGGTAACAGTTCTCCCCCTATGAGTCCGCTGCAGCGCCAAGCGGATTGGTTGGCGCGGCGCTGCAGCGGACAAGCGTCATACGCCT
>NZ_SRUO01000037.1:0-2500 GCF_004791025.1 Mesorhizobium sp. M4B.F.Ca.ET.203.01.1.1 | reverse complement strand
ACTGGATGGGCTAGGGGTCCTCACCGGATTACCAAACCTAACCAAACTCCGAATACCTGGGAGTACTAGTCGGCAGACACACGGCGGGTGCTAACGTCCGTCGTGAAAAGGGAAACAACCCTGACCTACAGCTAAGGTCCCCAAGTTATGGCTAAGTGGGAAAGGATGTGAGGATCCCAAAACAACCAGGATGTTGGCTTAGAAGCAGCCATCATTTAAAGAAAGCGTAACAGCTCACTGGTCTAAATAAGGGTCTTTGCGCCGAAAATGTAACGGGGCTAAAGCCATACACCGAAGCTTAGGGTTCGTGAGCAATCACGAGCGGTAGCGGAGCGTTCTGTAAGCTGATGAAGCCGTACCCGTGAGGGGCGGTGGAGGTATCAGAAGTGCGAATGCTGACATGAGTAACGTAAGGGGAGTGAGAGACTCCCCCGCCGAAAGACCAAGGGTTCCTGCTTAAAGTTAATCTGAGCAGGGTTAGCCGGCCCCTAAGACGAGGCGGAAACGCGTAGTCGATGGGAACCACGTTAATATTCGTGGGCCTGGAGGTAGTGACGGATCGCACAAGTTGTTCAACCTTATCGGATTGGTTGGGCAGCGGAGCGGTTCCAGGAAATAGCTCCTCCTTATAGACCGTACCCGAAACCGACACTGGTGGTCTGGTAGAGTATACCAAGGCGCTTGAGAGAACTATGCTGAAGGAACTCGGCAAATTGCACGCGTAACTTCGGAAGAAGCGTGACCCTTTTCTGCGCAAGCAGAGGAGGGTGGCACAGACCAGGGGGTAGCGACTGTTTATCAAAAACACAGGGCTCTGCGAAGCCGCAAGGCGACGTATAGGGTCTGACGCCTGCCCGGTGCTGGAAGGTTAAGAGGAGGGGTGCAAGCTCTGAATCGAAGCCCCAGTAAACGGCGGCCGTAACTATAACGGTCCTAAGGTAGCGAAATTCCTTGTCGGGTAAGTTCCGACCTGCACGAATGGCGTAACGACTTCCCCGCTGTCTCCAGCATAGACTCAGTGAAATTGAATTCCCCGTGAAGATGCGGGGTTCCTGCGGTTAGACGGAAAGACCCCGTGCACCTTTACTATAGCTTTACATTGGCATTCGTAGTGGCATGTGTAGGATAGGTGGTAGGCTTTGAAGCCAGGGCGCCAGCCTTGGTGGAGCCACCCTTGAAATACCACCCTTATCTCTATGGATGTCTAACCGCGGCCCGTTATCCGGGTCCGGGACAATGTATGGTGGGTAGTTTGACTGGGGCGGTCGCCTCCTAAAGAGTAACGGAGGCGCGCGATGGTGGGCTCAGAACGGTCGGAAATCGTTCGCTGAGTGCAATGGCATAAGCCTGCCTGACTGCGAGACTGACAAGTCGAGCAGAGACGAAAGTCGGTCATAGTGATCCGGTGGTCCCGCGTGGAAGGGCCATCGCTCAACGGATAAAAGGTACGCCGGGGATAACAGGCTGATGACCCCCAAGAGTCCATATCGACGGGGTTGTTTGGCACCTCGATGTCGACTCATCGCATCCTGGGGCTGGAGCAGGTCCCAAGGGTATGGCTGTTCGCCATTTAAAGCGGTACGTGAGTTGGGTTCAGAACGTCGTGAGACAGTTCGGTCCCTATCTGCCGTGGGTGTAGGAATATTGAAAGGATCTGTCCCTAGTACGAGAGGACCGGGATGGACGGATCTCTGGTGGACCTGTTGTGGCGCCAGCCGCATAGCAGGGTAGCTATATCCGGACGGGATAACCGCTGAAGGCATCTAAGCGGGAAACCCACCTTAAAACGAGTATTCCCTGAGAACCGTGGAAGACGACCACGTTGATAGGCCGGGTGTGGAAGAGCGGCAACGCTTGAAGCTTACCGGTACTAATAGTTCGATCGGCTTGATCGTTCTCATTCCTAATATCCATCGCTCCCAAAAGGGAGGATGTGAGAGCACAACAAAGACCAGCGAACAGCTTGGAAAAGCAGCAAATAGGGTTCCCTATCGGCTGCTCACCATCGGCTATTCGCTCAAAAAGCTTCTCGAACAACGTGCGTTTTGCCGACCTGGTGGTTATGGCGGAGCGGCTGCACCCGATCCCATTCCGAACTCGGCCGTGAAACGCTCCAGCGCTGATGGTACTTCGTCTCAAGACGCGGGAGAGTAGGTCGCTGCCAGGTCTGCCAAACGCACGTTCATCTTCTCATTACGATTGTTGTGATGCATGGCGTTGCCTCAAAACCGCTAACACTTTTGAGCGACATGCATGAGGCCCGCCAAACGGGAGCCCGGGCCGCGCAAGCGGCCCTTTCATTTGGCAGACCTCTTGATTCCGGTAAGCTAAAACTTACCTCTAAGGACGCAAGCCAACGCTTGCTCGTGGTCGCAAGCAAACGCTTGCTCGTGGTCGCAAGCAAACGCTTGCTCGTAGTTGACGCGGGGTGGAGCAGCCCGGTAGCTCGTCAGGCTCATAACCTGAAGGTCACAGGTTCAAATCCTGTCCCCGCAACCAA
>NZ_SRUO01000036.1 GCF_004791025.1 Mesorhizobium sp. M4B.F.Ca.ET.203.01.1.1 | reverse complement strand
CAAGCAAACGCTTGCTCGTGGTCGCAAGCAAACGCTTGCTCGTAGTTGACGCGGGGTGGAGCAGCCCGGTAGCTCGTCAGGCTCATAACCTGAAGGTCACAGGTTCAAATCCTGTCCCCGCAACCAATTTTATCATAAATCTATAACCGCCCCGATCTGAACAATCGAGGCGGTTTTTGCGTTTGAAGGGCGCGCAATCGCCGCGGCGACGCATCACCGCCCCGAGAATCGCGCGAAACGGGAACGCGGGCAAGTTAGCGCGCCAAGGCGCGGTGTACCCCGTCTTTAAGGCTGCTGGTGTTGGGACAGATAGGGCACCAGGGCCGATGTTGGAAAGACCGCTTTGCGCCTCTTGGCAGTCATTCCTACTGTCCTGTCGGTTCACCAAAAGCGGACATCGCCAATGCACCGGATCCATGCATCTTTGCGCCAATTCCGGTCGTTTGCGGTTCTGGCGAACCAGGTCGCATGCATAGTGCGCAAGCCGACTTTCAGCCTTGCGGCATTTTTAGAGCTCACTCGACGACCGAAAATTCGAACTGTTCCCAACGGTATACGGCCTTGTATTCGTCCTGACCCCCAGGCGTTCTAAATGAATTGCGAAAAATCGCCCCACAGCTTGTCAGTTCTCTGGGAAAGGCGTTGCACAAGAAATTGCCTTGTACCCACGAGGTTCCTGCGCGTGTCCTCTGACCAACGGTTTCGCTGACGGCGCCGTCGACCGAGATTGACCTCAAAGCCGCTGGCTGTGAGGAGGTCTATTCGGAGCAGGTTTCGGCTCTAGGGGATCGAAAGGAACTTGACCGCGCTCTGAAGTTCCTCCGCAAAGGCGATACGCTTGTGATTACGAAGATCGATCGCCTCGCGCGCAATACGCGCACCCTGGGCGACCTTGTCGATGGTCTGCATGGACGGGGAGTCGGTCTGAAAGTGTTGCAATTCGGCAAAGACACGCTGGACACAACGGGAGCCTACGGTCGGCTGATGCTGAACATGTTCGCCGCCTTCGCCGAGTTCGAGCGGGACCTGATGAGAGAGCGACAGAAGGAGGGCATCGCGAAGGCGAAGGCAGAGAAGAAATACAAAGGGCGCAAGCCGACGGCGCGAGCAAAGGCCGGCGAAGCGGACTCCTTGTTTCAGCAGCAGAAATCAGTATCAGAGATCGCCGCGTCGCTCGGCATCGGGCGGGGGTCAGTCTACCGGGCGCTCGCGGCTGCTGGCCTAAAGTAGCTCACGGCATGTAAGCGGGGCGCGGAGATCGGCACGCGGGGCCTTACGATCTCTCGAACTATGTAGTTTTGCCGACCCACGATCCGGCGGTCGAGAGCCCGTAGCGGGGAAGGGTGCCTTCCGATTGGAACCTATTGGGAAATCGGGTGTTGAGATGGGTTAAGGGGTTTTCAGCACTTCATGGAACAACGAGCTTTGCCCTCCAGCATTTCTGGCGCGCGATCCTTCGGAAGCAACGGGGACGACGACGGGAACGGTGCGATCCTGCTTCCCGGCAGCGAGGTAGAAGATTTCTTCGAGAATGCAGCCGTGTCTCTCCACCTAGTCTCGAACGATGGCACCATTTTGCGCGCCAATCGAGCCGAACTGGACCTACTCGGCTATGCCCCGGAGGAATACATCGGCCGCAACATTCGTGAATTTCACGCAGATCCCGCCACGATTGACGAGATTTTGGACCGCCTTTCTCGGCGTGAGCACCTTCAGAATTATCGCGCCAGGTTGCGTGCCAGGGACGGCTCCATCCGTTGGGTGGAGATAACATCCAATGCGCGTTCCGCTGGCGGACGGATGATCAACACGCGCTGCATCACCATCGATGTGACTGAAAAGGTCAAAGCGGAAGACCTATTGCGCGAACAAGAGCAGAGGGTCGCTCTCACCTATGACAGCGCCGGCGTGGGGATAGTGGAAGCTGATGCGGAAGGCCGGCTGCTGCGGGTGAACGGGCATCTGTGCTATCTTTTGGGCCGTACGAAGGAGGAGTTGATTGGGCGACCGGTTTTCGACTGGACCTACCCTGCCGACGTCGAGGCGGATCGTGCGAAATATCGTCAGCAGGTCGCCGGCGAGATCAAAAGCTACACAATCGAAAAGCGGTTCGTGCGCAAGGACGGATCGCTTTTCTGGGCTGTTGTAACGTCTTCCAGCGTTCTCGACGAGAGCGGGCAGTTTCGCTACGCAGTTCGGGTGCAGCACGACGTCTCCGAACGAAAAGAGATCGAGGCGGCGCTCGCCCGAAGGGCCGAAGAGCAGGCCGCGCTGCATCAGCTGACGGAAATGCTCCAGCACTCCCTAACCCGCGAAGACGTCTATGAGGCTGCGCTCGAAGCAATTCAGCGCGGGCTGAGATGCCAGCGTGCTTCTATTCTGCTGTTGGAAGGCGGCATCATGAAGTTTGTCGCCTGGCGGGGCCTGTCGGATCCGTACCGAGCCGCCGTGGAAGGCCATTCGCCCTGGTCCGTGGAAGACCGCGATCCCCAACCTATTTCTGTGAGCGACGTGGAACAGGCCGAGCTCTCCAACAGCTTGAAACAGGCAATCCGAACAGAAGGGATCGGCGCGGCCTGCTTCATCCCGATAAACGAAGGTGGGCGTCTGCTGGGCAAATTCATGGCCTATTTCGACGAGCCGCACGATTGCTCGGGAGAAGAGATAGAAGTCGCCCGGACAATCGCACGCCAGCTCGGGTTTGGACTTGAGCGTGTCCGGGCTCAGAAAGCGGCCCAGCGGCTGGCGGCAATCGTGGAGTCCTCCCACGACGCCATCGTGAGCAAGGATCTCAAGGGCATCGTCTCGACCTGGAACGGCGGTGCCGAGCGCTTGTTCGGCTATACGGCCGCGGAGATGGTCGGCAGGCCCATCACCACCATCATTCCCGAGGATCGCGTGGGCGAGGAGCCGCTGATATTAGGTCGTATCGGCAACGGCGAACTCGTGGATCACTTCGAGACGGTTCGCCGCCGCAAAGATGGAACACTGGTGGATATCTCTCTCACGATATCGCCCGTGCGGGATGCATCAGGGCGCATCGTCGGAGCTTCCAAGATCGCCCGAGATATAAGCGACAAAAAGGCCACGGAAGAGCAGATACAGGACAGCGAGCGCCGGCTTAAAGACCTGCTCGCCGCCATTCCTGCCGCGATCTACACCACCGATCGGGATGGCAAGATCACCTATTTCAATGAAGCGGCTGTGCAACTCGCCGGCCGGACGCCCGAGATCGGCACCGACGAATGGTGCGTGACATGGAAGCTCTTCTGGCCGGATGGAACGCCGCTTCCTCATGACCAGTGTCCGATGGCTATTTCCCTTCGTGAAGGGCGGCCCATCCGGGGGTACGAAGCGGTGGCCGAGCGGCCTGATGGCACTCGGGTTCCCTTCATTCCCTATCCCACGCCGATGCGCGATGCTGCTGGAAACGTCACCGGCGCCATCAACATGCTGGTCGATGTGAGCGAGCGTAAGCACGCCGAAACCCAGCAGCGGATCTTGCTCGATGAGCTCAATCATCGTGTGAAGAACAACATGATGATGCTGAAGTCCCTGCTTTCGGTCGCGGCAAGGACCAGCAAGAGTCCGGAGGCTCGGACGGTTCTGGACGAGGCCAGCAAACGGGTGGCTGCCATGGCTGCCGCTCAGCGTGTCCTCTATGACACGCCTGACGCCGTCAACTTCGGAGCCGAGCCGTTCCTAGGGGCTGTTTGCGAGACGGCAAAACAGATGTTCCCGCCAGCCGTTGAATTGGTCTGCGAGGCAGATGCAATTCAGTTGCCAAATGACATTGCAATGCCGCTGGCGCTCATTATCAACGAGCTTTTGATCAACGCCGTGAAGTATGGATTGCCCGGAAATGGGCAAGGAATCATCCGCGTTTCGATCAAACGAAGCCGCGGAGATATTAGTTTGGCCGTCGAGGACGAGGGCCCGGGCTTCGAACTCAGTTCGGTGCGATCGTCCTCGTCGGGTTTGCGACTTGTCGAAGGCTTAGTGCGGCAGATCGGCGGGGCCTTCGAAGTCAGCCGGCACCCATCCAGATGCACCGTGACTTTTTCTCAGCAGTCCGAGGAGAGCGGCCTTGCGCCCAAAAGCATCGATACCTGAGCTAAGCCGGGGCGGGGATATTGCTCGATCCTTCAGGCCGCAGGTGGTTCTCTCTCGAGATGATACGAGGGGAGGAGGATCCGGCAAGTCTCGCGACCAATTGATCCTGATCGTCGAAGACGATTACCTGATTGCGCTTGATTTGGAGGCTGGGCTCCATGCCGCTGGCTTCCAAGTGGCCGGCCCGGCGACTACAGCGGACGAAGCAATTAATCTTGCGCTTTCGATCAAGCCGGTGCTGGTTCTGATGGACATCCGTTTGCTTGGGAAGCGGGACGGCGTCGATGCGGCCCTGGAGTTGTATCGCGAGTTGGGCATAAGGTGCATCTTTACAACGGCGCATGGCGATCGCGACCTGAGGCTTCGAGCGGAAGCGGCCAAGCCGCTGGGCTGGGTGCAGAAGCCATATTCGATAGCGACTTTAATTGATGCCATTCGAAATGGCTTTCAGGAGATCGAAAAGCCGAGCTGAGAGATGCGAATGCGGCTGGTGGTAGGAAGGGATCAACACGGCGACCCGATCCTCAGTCACGCGCTTGCGCACGGTCGCTGTGATTGCGACCTCGTCGCGGAGTTAGATGCTGCCCTTCGCCATGCCGATACAACTCCGACACGGCAAATAGGTTCGAAAGCGATTCCTAATGTATGGTTGCAGCAGGATAGAGAACTAACAGATCAACCCGTAACTGGCCGTGGCCGTTGACGCCATTGCATGACCTGCAAATAGGCGGCCGCTGCTGCGTCGCATTGATGGCGAGATGGGCCATTAGAGTGCAGGATGACTTCGGCCATGCGTCTTGGAATGTCGTGCTTCGCTGCAAAAAAATCGACCTCATAGGGAAACTGGTCCGAGTCCGGGTCGCTGCTGTTCAATTGCTTGCCCAAAAATGATCCTCCGTGGGTGCCTGGGATCACATAGAACGAAGTCGGCCATCATTGGTTTCGGTCGGCGCCGTGATGTCGTCAATGTGATGGTGCCATCGGCACGTATGTGGGCGAGAACACCGATCTTTAAAATTGTCTGGAACCATCCCACCCCATGGTATATTGTTCCTCTAGCGGTCGATTTCTCAGGAATGTAGCCGCCCTCATTGAAAGCCCGCCCGTGGCCCCTCCATCGTGGCGGGCTTTTCATTGGGACAGCCCGTGAATTAAGCGAAAACTCATGCTTGGACCGTACTAAGCATAGATGCCTTCACGTCAAACCATTGTAGAGTACGCCATCCTCGCTACGTTGATCGTGGCGACAGCATGGATCGGGCTACACGACTGGTCGTGGGCTTCCCAGCAGGGGAGCTAGCCTTTCCTTTCGGAGGCCAGGAGAGCGGCAGAGACAATCGCGCACTGGTAGACTTCCCAGGGACCCGTTATGTCGGGTGCATGGGCAAGGGCTGGACGTTCCAAAGCTTGATCGATGCGAAGATGACGGTGACGGCGTTTTGCCACTGGTCGCCCTGCAATCATAGCCAAAAGCTCGATCTCGCCCAGCTCCGGGACCGCTACGGCCCTGACGCGCCGGCAATGGCCGATGACCTCGTTCCAAAGCTCAAATGCCACAGGTGCGGCGGCACGGATGTGGGGCTGATCTATACGCCCGACAGTAGTCCCAACAGCTACGGCAGGGCCAAGGGCGGATGATGATCGCCTTTAGGTCCGGCGGGCCTTCCTAATTCTCCGCATGACTGAAGACGACGGCGCCACCGTGAGCGCATTGTAGGCACCAACGCGAATGACCGCGTCGCGCTTCAGCGCCTGATCAAGGGGGGACTGGAATCGTGCTCGCCTCTAGACCTTGTTCGGCTCCGACAAGGCCAGGGGCAACGGCACGTTGCAACTTGTTTCGATTCCTGATTACCTCAGCGCGTTCTTTAAGCGGGGGTTACGAAAATGAGATCAATACTTGCTTGTTTGGCTATTCTGGCCTTTGCGGTCACGGCCCATGCACACGGTGGTGGCACTGATGCCAACGGGTGCCACACCAATCACAAGACCGGTGAATATCACTGCCACTAACCCTTAGCCCGCGTCATCGGTCTTTCCGTGGCTCTTTCCAGGGGCGGATGGCTGGCCTTTCTTCGTACTGACAACGGAAGGCCGCATGGCGATGACAGCATCGATTCAAACACGGGGAGCTGCATGACAAAGAAACCATATGTGAAGCCTTCACTAGCGAAGAAAGCGAAGCTGTCGACCGTGGTCGCATTCAGCGCGTCCGGGCCGCTTCCACCGCCAGAGATTCCCGCGACCTGACACATCAGGTGCGGGGGACGGGCCCGCTGGCTTCGGCCGCCGAGCTTTTTGCTCGGCTGGCCTTTTGCGATAAAGGGCTCGGCGCTCCAATGATGCTCGACTTAATGCTTGGAGAAGGCGGCTTCATTCTCGCATCCTCCCGCCACTGCTTGAAGCGAACAAAGGCTTCTGCTGCGGCATCGCATTGGATACGCGATGGACCATTTGAGTGCAGAATCACTTGCGCTGCGCGCCTGGAGAGGCCGTGCTTTTCCATGAACAGATCGAGCTCGTACGGGCAGTTGTCGGAGACTGGGTCGCTGCTGACCTGATATTTGCCCACTCGTTCCTCCTATCCCCTCACGGCAACGCGCGAAGTCGGCGAGCAGTCTGCGATGGAATCGAGGTCGACTGTGACCAAGCCACCGCCGTCAATCCGAACGGTTATCTTGCCGTCGGTGCTATCGACGCGCG
>NZ_SRUO01000035.1 GCF_004791025.1 Mesorhizobium sp. M4B.F.Ca.ET.203.01.1.1 | reverse complement strand
CACGGCGCCGAAATAGCTTTCAAGGCTCGAAATGGCAGTCTCTCCCTCGTTAAGACTGCCTGCTCACAGAATCCCTTCTCAGCCCAACTTCAAGTCCCAAAAAGCCATATGCGATTCCCCTGCCCACGAGGGGGGGAGATTGGCAGCTCCAGCGCCTCGCTCATCGTGCAACGTTGGAAACTAGCGAAAGGCGGCATGACATCTAATCTCCCCCCATGTGGGGGAGATGTCCGGCAGGACAGAGGGGGGCGCTGTCCCGCCAGCGTCGAAGAGAAACTTCAACACTAAATCACATTCAACTCCCGGAACGCCCGCCCTTCGGCCACCCGGCTGTACCCGAACGCAGAGCAATCCACCGTTCGGTAGCCGCCATGCACGATCAGCTCGGAGAGCGCCTTGCCGACGGCCGGCGCCTGCTGCAAGCCGTGGCCGGAAAAACCGTTGGCGAAGAGGAAGTTCTCGACCTCCGGATGCGGCCCGATCACCGCGTTCTGGTCGAGCGTGTTGTAGTCGTAATGACCGACCCAGGCGCGCGTCGGCTTGATCGCCTCGAAGGCGGGGATGCGGGTCGCCAGCGTCGGCCAGATCACCTCCTCGAACAGCGGCCAGTTGACGTCGAAATCCGCAGGATCGGGAGCATGATCGCCTTCCTCCGGTTCGGCGCCGCCGGTGAGGTAGACCGAGCCTTCGGGCCGCACATAGATGCCGCTGGGATCGACCAGCAGCGGCATGTCGGCATATTTCTCGCGCGCCTCGAAGACGAAGACGTTGCGCTTGCGCGGCTCGACCGGCAGCACGAGCCCGGCAAAAGCCGCGACCTTTCCGGCATTCGGGCCGGCAGCGTTGACGACGATGCCCGCTTCCAGCGTCTCGCCATTGTCGAAGCTCACGCCGGTGACGCGGTCGCCCTGCCGCGCGATGCCGGTGACATCGGCGGTGATGAAGTCGATCTTCTTGTCGCGCAGCGCCTTGCGGAACAGCATCAGCATCGCATGCGCGTCGAACCAGCCCTCGCCGCTGCGGCCATAGGCGCCGGCGGAAATGCCTTCGGCCGACATCCAGGGGAAGCGGCGCGTCAGCTGCTCGGCGTCCTCCAGCAGAATGTCGGCGCCCTCGGCGATCTGCGCCGCATGATTGGCCTTCAGGATCGGCAGCCCGGCCTCGCCGGCCAGGATGAGATAGCCGCCCTCGCGGAAACCGATATCGGCATCGGCGCCAAAAGTCTCCTTCAGCCGCCGGAACAGTTTCAGCGTGAATTGCGACAGGCGGATGTTTTCGGGAATGGAGAACTGCTGGCGGATCGAGGCCATGGAAAGCGTCGTCGCCGCATGGGAAAATTGCGGGTCGCGCTCGACCAGCGCGATCGAGCCGGAAAACCCTTCCTCGCGCAGATAGTAAGCGACCGAGGACCCGACGATGGCCCCGCCGATGATGACGATGTCGTAGCGCACTTTCTTCTCCGATCCGCCCAGTGGCATCCTTCACGCCACCGGCAGGCTGATCTCGAAGCGCGTGCCGCGCTCGCTGTCAACCAGCCTGATCGTGCCATCATGCGCTTTCAGGAGGGCCAGCACGATGCCCAGGCCCATGCCGGTGCCGCCGGTCTCACGCCGCGTGGTGAAGAACGGCTCGAACACCTTGCCGCGGTTGCTCGGCGAAATGCCGGCGCCGTCATCGCTGACCAGGATGGTCGCCCGTTCCGCCGCGCTCGTGGCGGAGATCGAGACCAGGCTGGCGCCATGCCGCGCCGAATTGTCGATCAGATTGGCCAGCACGATCGCCGCGTTCTCGGCCGAGATGCGCAGGCCGGTCCCGCCGCCGGCCTCGACGCGGACCGTCAGCCGGATGTCCGCGGGCAGCAGCGCCAGCGCCGCATCGAGCGACGTGCTTTCGCCGCTGGGCGCGAGGTTTTCGACGCGCGCCAGCTCGAGCAGGCGGCGCACCAGCAGATTGAGCCGCCCGGCGTCGGTGACGATATTGTTGGAAAACCGCTTCCGCTCGGCCTCGTCCATCGCCTCGCCGGAATCGCGCAGCAGTTCCGCCGCGCCCTGGATCGCCGTCAGCGGCGATTTGAGCTCGTGCGAGACATGGGTGGCGAAAGTCTGGATGCTGTCGGACCGCGCCTGCAGTTTTTGCGCCATGTCGAGGAAGGCGGCGGACAGCTCGGCCATCTCGCGCGTGCCGTGATGGTCGAGCGGTTTCATCGCTTCGCGGTCGCCGGCGGCGATGCGCTGGGTGCGCTCGATCAGCCCGTAGATCGGCCGGCTGACCGTGCGCAGGAAGACCAGCCCGATCAGCAGCGTGCCGCCGACAATCGCGATCGCCGCGAGCGTCACCTTGCCGCGCTCGCCATAGAGATGCTTGACGATGTTGTTCGGCGTCCGCGACAGGTAGACCACGCCGGCGATCCGGCCTTCGACCGCGACCGGCATGGCGACGAAGACCCGCACCCTGGTGCCGCGGCTGACCGAATAGAGCGGCGGCGCCGGCTGGTTGGGGATCCTCAGCCGGAGCGCGCTGGCATAGCGGCCGGCAAGTGCTGCGCGCACCTCCGCGACATCGGCCAGCGACTGCCCGATCTCCTCGCGCCCGGCGATGACCACGCCTCTTGGATCGAGCAGCCGGAAGCCGGCCAGCGTCGTCTTCTGCGTTTCCGCGAGGATGCCGGAAAGCCCCGCGCCGATTGCCGCGAAGGCCGGATCGGCGATTGCCGCGACCGGGGCGGGCCGCGTCGGCAGCACAGTGTCGGAGGCAAGGTCGAGGCGCGGCTCGAGCGGCTGGTACGGCTCGTTCGTGCTGGCGCTCCGCTGGGCGTCGATTGCCACCGGCGCGCCAAGCTTGTCCGGCGCGATCCCCGCCGCGCGCACATCCTCGGCATAGATGGCGGCCAGCACCGCGCCTTGCGCGATCAGTTCCGCCTCGGTCTGGCGGATCAGCTGGTTCTCATAGAGGCGGAAGAAGAACAGGCCGACCAGCGGCAGCGCCATCACCACGATCAGGATGGCGACCACCACCGTGGCCAGGCGCGGCCGCCATTTCTTGCCTGTCCAGTCCTGGGAATTCAGCCGCCGCATCGGCCGAGCCGGAAGCCGACGCCGTGTACCGTCTCGATCGCGTCCGTGCAGCCGGCCGCCGCCAGCTTGGCGCGGATGTTGCGGATATGGCTGTCGACGGTGCGCTCCGAGACATGGATGTTGGCGGCATAGGCATTGGCCATCACCGCCTCGCGGGCAAGCACATGCGCGGGGCGCGCGAGGAATCCTTTCAGGATCGAGAATTCGATCGAGGTCAGCGCCAGCGGCTGGCCGTCGAAGCTGGCGCCGTGGCTGGACGGCGTCAGCACCAGCCGACCATGCGCGAACTGCCGCTCGTCGGTCTCGGCCGCAACCGGGCGGGCGCGGCGCAGGATGACGTTGACGCGGGCGACCAGTTCGCGCGGGCTGAACGGCTTTGTCACATAGTCGTCGCCGCCCATTTCCAGCCCGAGGATGCGGTCGATCTCTTCATCCCGCGCCGACAGGAACAGCACCGGCACATCGGATGTCTGCCTCAGCCGCCGGCACACTTCCAGCCCGTCCATCTCCGGCATGCCGATGTCGAGCACGACGAGGTCGGGCGCGCGGCGCTCGACCGCCTGCAGGGCGGCCGCGCCGTCGGCGACGCCTTGCGTCTTCATGCCGGCCTTTTCCAGCGCGAAGCAGATGATCTCGCGGATATGCGGATCGTCATCGGCGACGAGGATTTGATGCGGCATCGATCAGCGGCCCGGCACGGAAGGTTGCGAAGGCTGAGGAACCACGAGCGGGCCTCTTTTGTCGAGAGTGCGGATGAGCCGCCAGTCGCGAAAGCTCCAGGCGCGCCAGTTTTTCTGTTCGGCGCGGTAAGCGGCCTCGTCCCCGGCGTGCGCGATGGCGAGGTCGCGCCGGCAGGGCTCATCGGTAGCGGGCCCGTTCGCCTGGTGCGCGAGGAACCGGTCGAGCGCTGGCAACGCGCCCGGGCCGAGCGAGCGCAGATACTGCGTGTCCAGCGGAACGCCTTGCCCGGTCATCTCGTAGGAATGGTCGACATTGTAGTTGGCGATCGTTGCTGCGAAGTTGACGTAGCAGCACGCATAAAGCGTCGCCGATAACGTCAGAAGATTGGCGGAGAGCAGCCATTCGCTGGATTTTCCGAGCGCGATGCGGGCGATGATCAGCGCCAGCCCCGCCGCCACCAGCCCCATCCAGACGAAGGCGGCAATGCGCAGATAGGTCAGCGCATAGATGCCGATATAGAGGTCGAGCCTCAGCATCGAGGAGATGACCAGCATGATGTTCTGCGCCACCCAGGCGTAGACCAGCCGGCGGATCAGCGGATCCCCGGAGGTTTCGCTGCCCGGCCTCAGCGCCGCCAGCACGAAGCCGGCGGCAAGCAGCGCGGTGACGATCAGCGGATAGGCGCCGCGATGCGCGTAAGCCGCGTAGGTCAGCCCGTCCGGCAGCGCCACTCCGCCCCACAGATAGGTGGCGTCGAGCCCGGTCTGCATCGCGAACAGGAGGTTGAACACGACCAGCGCGCGCAGGATCGCCGCCTTGCCGAAGAGAACGTCCTCGATTGCCGTCCTTGCCGGCGCCGCCGGTTCGACGCGAACAGGCCGCGCCGGCCGAGGCAGACGGCGGAGGAAGCGCGGCAGGCGCGGGCGCAGGAAGGCCCAGACGCCGGCGAGCACGGCGAGCCAGAAGATCAGCCGCGGCAGCTGGATCAGGTTGAGGAGTGCAAAAAGGTCGATCAGCGAGAACCAGTATTCGATGACCGGATTGGCGGCGCCGAACAAGGCGAGGAAGACGAGGCCGAGGCCGAGCGGCATCGCCCATACGGCGATCGCCGCCAGCCGGATGCGCCGCCGGCCATGGCGCCGCGCCGCCTTGCGCCAGCGCAGGAAGTCGCCCACGAAGCGGAACGGCGCGGCGATGACGAAGGCCAAGAGCTGCCTGGCGATGCGGGCAACGCTGGAGCGCAGCCGCCCGGCGAGCGAAAGCGCGAACACCGCCATTGCCGCCAGCGCGACCGAGACCGAGAGCGGACTGACATTCTCGACCAGCGGCAGCAGCGCGCAGAGCAGGGCGGCCGGCCTGATCCAGAGCCAGCGGTCGTTGGAGGCGAGGGACAGGGGATTGAGGGCCGCAACCGCGGCGGCGAGCGCGATGCCGAACAGGAACCACGTGATGCCGGCCGGCTGGCCATAGAAGAAAAAGTCCGCCAGCGCGACCAGCAGGACGGCGACGCCGAAGCGCCGGCAGTAGCTCGGCGCCGGCGCGAGGAGATGTGTCATGAGCGGGTTTTCCTCGCTTTGGCCGGGGCGTGGCGCGGCGGCGATCTAGGGACGAATGGCAACAGCGTCGCGGTCGGCCGCGACTTCGGGGCGAGCCACCAGCCATCGCTGCGCAGCCGGTAAGGCAGGGACCAACGGGGATTTTCGCGTGTCTGCATGCGGCCTGTCTCGCAAGCAGGCGAGGAGAGAGCGGGGCGGATTGGAGGAGGTTTTCCGCAATTGCGTGCAGGTTTCGTGCAGGCCAATCACTTCAAATTGCGCTGGCCCCGCGCCCTTTCAGAACGTTGGCGCCGCCCCTCACCTGCCTGCCGCCATCTTCTCCCCGTTCACGGGGAGAAGGACGTCGTCACGCGGATCTTCGCCAATCACCCGCGTCGCAGGAAGCGTGCTGGGGCCGCGGCCAGCCCCTTCTCCCCGTCACTATACGGGGAGAAGTGCCCGGCAGGGCGATGAGGGGCGGCGCCGACTTCCGACGATTGGCTGCGCTGCACGGCTTGCCTCCATTGTCCACAGGCGGCATAGATCCCGGATGCAAACCTACCGCCCGCGCCGTTCGGTGCTCTACATCCCGGCCTCCAATGACAGGGCGCTGGCCAAGCTCGCGACGCTTGCCTGCGATGCCGTGATCATCGACCTGGAAGACGCCGTGCCGCCCGCCGATAAGGTCGCGGTCCGCGAAAAACTGGCGGGCATCCTGACCGAACGTCCAAACCGGCGCTGCGAGATGATCGTGCGCGTCAACGCGCTGGGAACCGAATGGGGCATCGACGACGTGCTGGCGGCGGCGAAAGGCGAGGCCGACGGCATCCTTTTGTCCAAGGTCGTCACGCCGCGCGAGGTGCTGGAGGCCGGCGACCTGCTCGACGATAATTTCGCGCCGGACACGGTGAAACTATGGGCGATGGTGGAGACGCCGAAGGCCCTGCTCAACATCGGCGCGCTTGCCGAACTCGGCCGCGACCCGGCCTCGCGGTTTACTTGTTTCGTTGCCGGAACGAACGATCTGGTCAAGGAGACCGGCGTCCTGGCAACGCCGGACCGGCGCTATCTCATGCCCTGGCTGATGCAGCTGGTGCTGGCCGCGCGTGCCGGCGGTCTCGATGTGCTCGACGGCGTCTTCAATGATTTTCGCGATGCCGATGGCTTTGCCCGTGAATGCGTGGAAGCAGCCGCCATGGGCTTCGACGGCAAGTCGCTGATCCATCCGGCGCAGATCGAGGCGGCGAACCGCGCCTTCGCGCCGGCGCCCGAGGCTCTTGCGCAGGCGCGCGCGGTGAAGGCGGCCTTCGGGCTTCCCGAAAATGCCGGCAAGGGCGTCATCGCGCTCGATGGCAAGATGGTCGAGCGGCTGCATCTCGCCCAGGCCGAGAAACTGCTGGCGAAGGCCGCCGCCATCGGCGCATGATGGTCCTAAACGAAATCACCCACCACAGAGACGAACCATGAAACTCTACCGCTTCCTGTCCGCTCCCGACGATTCCAGCTTCTGCCACAAGGTGACGGCGGCGCTGAACAAGGGCTGGCACCTGTTCGGCTCGCCGACCTACGCCTATGACAAGAAGACCAAGTCGATGCGCTGCGGTCAGGCCGTGGTGAAGGATGTCGAGGGCCACGACTACACGCCCGACACCAAGCTGAGCGATTGGTAGACGCGGAATTTCAGCTGGCATGTCCAGCCGATAGATGGGTAACAGAATGGACCGGATACATAGGTAACAGTTCTCCCCCTATGAGTCCGCTGCAGCGCCAAGCGGATTGGTTGGCGCGGCGCTGCAGCGGACAAGCGTCATACGCCTTGTGTCGATGATGCCGAGCTGGTGGGCATGGAACGAAAGAGCCCATTGACCATCCTCGGTCTGGGCGGCCGCGACAGCTTCACCAGCCAATGCCTGCGAGACATAGACGAAGCCGCCGTTCCACCTGATCTCGCCATTGTGGCGTACATGACGGACCGCGGCCTCGGCTGGATAATCAGGCTCGGGCAGCATCGTCGGCATGGCGCGCCGGGAGGATCTGTAATGCTGGGCTGGAGTGTCCATGCCGAGCGCCTCATGGGGACGTTCTTCATTGTAGCTGTGCCGGAAGGCCTCGAAGGCCTGGCCCTGGGCCGTTCTGTCGGCCTCCGGTGCCTCGGCCAGCGGCAACAGGGTCAGATGAAAGCGCTCGTGGCGCCCGTTCTGCTGGGGTTTGCCGGGCGCGATCCGCTCCAGGGCGATGCCGAGTTTGATGAAGCGCACCGCAAGCGGTGTCAGCCCGGTGACACCGGCCGACGCGAAGGGCGGGCCATTGTCGCTTCGGAACCGGTCCGGCAGGCCATGCTCCTCAAACAGCCGCTCGAATATCGGCCAGGCCTCGGCATCCGCCGTCGAGCCGGTCGCTTCGAGCGCCAGCAAGTAGCGGCTC
>NZ_SRUO01000034.1 GCF_004791025.1 Mesorhizobium sp. M4B.F.Ca.ET.203.01.1.1 | reverse complement strand
CAACTCGCGGACTTCGCGCCATCGTCTCCACGCTTTGAGCCGGGTAGTTATTTAAACATTCAAGTTAGCTAAAATGTTCCGGAACCGGATCGGGGTTTGGTGCCTTGAATCGCGGTCCTGTCGAGTTTCGTTGATGCGTTTGAAGTTCATCGAGCCTTTGATGCCGACGCTGGTAGACAAGCCACCCGAGGGCGACGGCTGGATTCATGAAGTGAAATTCGACGGCTACCGGTCGCAAATCATCATCGATGATGCCGAAGTGCGCATCTTCACCCGACGCGGCCTTGATTGGACAGCCAAATATCGGGACTTGGTCGAAACCGCGAGAGGGTTGAACGTCCGGAGCGCGATCATAGATGGAGAAATCATCGTGCTGAACGACGCAGGCGTCTCCGATTTCGGAGAACTGCGCAAAGCCATCACCGGGCGCCAGCACGACCTCTATTTCGTCGCCTTCGATCTCTTGCATGTCAACGGCCACGACCTGCGGGACATGCCACTGATAGACCGACGTGAAGTGCTGCAGGCTATGATCCCCACAGACAAGCGGATCCAGTTCAGCGAGGCACTTCCGGGAAGCGGCGCGGCCGTCTTTCTCCTTGTGGATCAGGCAGACCTTGAAGGGGTCGTTTCGAAGCGGAAGGATAGTAAGTAACGCCCTGGCCCGTCGACCAACTGGCTAAAGGCCAAATGCTACGTCGAGAAGGAGATGGACATTATCGGTGTACAGCGGGAGGCCGGAAAGCCGGCGATGGTGCTGATGGCGGACAAGGGCCGCTACATGGGCGGCGCCTTCGTCACCTTCAAAGCCGACAAGCGGCAGGCCCTGTGGGACCGGGTCGCCGCCAAGACCGGCGCTCCCTCACCGAAGGGCCTCGCCAAGGAAAAGGCTGAGTGGCTGAAACCGGGGCTGGTCGGCCGAGTTAAATTCCTGGACAAACTTCGCCACGCCTCGCTGAAGGATTTTTGGGAAGCGAACTAGGCTCGCTTCGGCAGCGGCCTTCGAGGAACAAACCGCATCAGGAGACGTTTGGCTCCGATCAAATCATGGAGACAAACAATGTCCGAATCGCGCGAATGGCTGATCCAATGGCTGAGGGATGCTCACGCCATGGAAGAACAAGCTGAGACCATGCTATCGGGCCAATTGAGCCGCATCGAGAGCTACCCCGACCTCAGCGATAGAATCCGCATCCACCTGGAAGAGACCAGGGAGCAGGCCAAGCGGTTGAGGACCTGCCTTGACGGTCTTGAAGAGGGGTCTTCCATGCTCAAGGACGCGGGCGGGAAGCTGACCGCGATGGCGCAGTCGCTCAGCGGCGTGTTCGCCGGCGACGAGGTCATGAAGGGGTCCTTGGCCAGCTACACGTTCGAGCACATGGAAATCGCTTCTTACACCATTCTCATCGCTGCTGCGAACGCAGAGGGCGAAGCCCAGATCGTCCGCGTCTGCGAGCAGAATCTGCGGGAAGAGGAAGCCATGGCTGAGTGGCTGAAGAGCAACCTGTCACAAGTTACGGAAATGTTCCTAGCGCGGGCAGCGACCGATCGCGACAGCGCCAAACGCTGACTCTGGTGCAGTCGGCGGCTTGGTAAAGCGGCTGCTAATATATTTCGACTTGTCGGAAAATTATTCGGAACCGAAATTGCCGCGTCGCGCTTATAGGACAGTGGCAACCCCTCACATCCCAGGTCCGTGGCCACGAACCAGAGCGGCCCGTCGGTTTGTGGAAGACGACGACGGGCCGCTTCAGACTGTTCTTCGCTTAGAGATGGCCCGCAACAAATCGGCTTCGACCGTGCCGGCGTTTCGCTGTTCCCTTTCTTTAGAGCTAGCCGCCGCTCGCCACATAGCAAACACCCGCTGGAGTAAATCCAGTTCTGCGGGTGGCATTGCAGCCGCCCTCTAAGCGGCTTGCGCACTATCGCATAAAGCGGGGTCGGAGGCGAGGGATCCTGGTTTGCTGTTGGGAACGATTTGGCAGTTGAGGGCTATTCAAATAAGCGGTCGATCTCTCAGGAGTGTAGCCGCTAAATGGCAAAATCAGCTCGTCACCAGCGTCCTCGCGGTGGCGGGCTTTTTATTAGCTAAGTCTTAGAAAATGTTAATGTCAGTCGCAGCAAAAAGGGCGCATAATGCTTGTCTGCCCCAAGATGCGGGTAAGAGCCCGGCCTGTGCCAAGTCCCCCCAAAATCCCTAGCAGGTCGGGCACCTCGCAGGGGCAGGGGCAGAGGCCTGGCGATTAGCGGCGGCGGCACCATTTCAGCATGCACCGGATCAGGTCGAACGTCACCTTGGGAACATTTGGAGGACATTCCTACTCGATAAGGTGAGCTTGCGGATGGCCCGGCCTAGTGGCATAGCGGGCCTACTGAATACCCCGGCGCCCGATCGTGTCGCTCTGCCATGCTGCTGAGCAGCCGGGCTATTCGGTTCTCGTCAAATTGACTCGCAAATCCGCCCAACAGGTGTAAGCTTTCTTTAGGACCCGACAACCCAAAGGGGGGCGTCGATGTTGTGTTCTGTCGTTCCCATTAATTCAGGCCAGTTCAAGCCGGCAGCGCCACTGCAAGGACGCCGAGTGCTTGTCGTCGAGGACGAGAATCTGATCGCGATCGAACTCGAAGAGGCGATCACCGAAGCTGGCGGCAGGGTAATTGGCCCTGTGGGCAATCCTGAAGATGCATCGAGGAAAATCGCCAGCGAGGACGTGGAATGCGCCACGGTTGACATAAAGCTTGGTGCTGCCGCGACTTTCGCGGTCGCGGCCGAATTGAAGGCGCACGGCATCCCGTTCATATTCGTCACCGGGTATGACCGGACCATTGTCCCAAGCGAATTTTCGGGCGTTCAGCGTCTCGTGAAACCCGTCGTGCCCGATGACCTCATCAGGCATTTGATCGAGCTGATCTAGTTCACCGGCCACCGACGCGCATCTGGCTAACAAAAGACTGCATTCTTACCTTGCCCTTGAGCCCAGCTTCTGGGACACACCCGGCCACGAATCCTGAGTCACCTCGATAAGCGAGTCGGGCTGTGGCGGTCCCAAAATCGCTATTGGCAACCTGTCCGCGATGAGGAATTAATCCTCCCGGTGCGGCGACTCCCTTTTCGGATCGCCAATGACAATGAAATTTCCCCTTCGTTGAAGACACACTCGGCAAGAAGCTGGAGGCCGGCACAGACCTTCCGTGGACTGCCTGACATGCCGCCGGAATGCGTCCTGAACGTGGCCGAGCTGGTCAAGCGCTTAGGCCCGGATCATGGATGCACTGGGATCTGGTCAAGGTGATCTTCTGCCACGAGCGCCGCGGCGCCGGCCGAGAAGACCGGAACCTACAATTCACCAACCACGCGGCCACACCGGACAAGCGCAAGGGCTGGAGTCCATGAAACGGAGCGGCCCGGCAGGCTGGCGTGGGTAGGCCAGCAAACGCCGGGCCTAACCGGCGCTGGGTGTCGGGGGCGAACACGGCGCCGGCTGGCGAAACACTACGCTCTTGCCGAAATAGCAGGCACGTATCCATAAGGAGCCTTCGAACTTAGCTAGGTTCGAAACAATGCACGCGTGATTGGTGTGTCGTTAGGGTCGCTTGGCCAAGCGCACACCAGGGCCGCCTCCATTCTCTGGGATGAATTCGATCCCCGCAGCTTCAAAAGTTATTCGGAGTGCTGCCACAGTAGAATCTTTAAGTTGTTCGCCTCGTTCAAAGCGGGCGACAGTATCCGGTGAGACGCCTGTATTCCGAGCCAAATCTCTCGTTCCCCAGCCAAGTGCCACACGCGCCATTTTACATTGGACTGCATTCATTTCATAACACCGATACGATTTTGGTTGATCCACAGCCCTGGCTGAGCTATCGTATCCCTGATACGATTATAAACTGCGTGCTGTGGCTGCTGATGGTGCTGAGACCACCTCCAGCAGCCTAACCACAACCTAGGCTTCAGGGAGCTCGGATCATGGCTGATTCCGACCATAGCACGACTTTATCTTCCGTCACTCGGCGGCTGCTGATGACGCAGATTGTTGCGGTGGCCGGAATGTGGCCATTTGGCGCTCGGGCGCGCGAGGGCCGGCAGGACGATCCAGCTCTTCGGTTGTGTGACAGTTGGCATGGGGTTCACCGCTCGACCTTGGTGCTATGCCGGCAACAGCAGCAGTTGGAGACATATCTCGTTAAAGCGATAGGTTTTCCCTCTGCTAAGATGCAGCTTCCCGGCGGCGGGGAAAAGACGGTCCATTCCGTCGAGAGTCTCGACGAACTCTATTCTCACGAAAACGAAGTGGAATGGGTCAGAACGTATTCGGAGCTGGCCGCACATCAGGCGCGCTGGGACGCTACTGATGCCGAGATCGGGTTTTCGCGAACTGACGAACTAATACAGCGATCGGAAGCGGCGGAACAGGCGCTTCTGGATGACCTGCCGCTGACTCCGGCGTGCTCCGTTGAAGGTGTATTGGCTAAGCTCTTGGTTATCCTGCGCTACGGTGAACATTGGCAGATACAGACGATTTCCCCTGGCGTCATATCCGGTCGGTGCTCGATGACCTTGCCCGCTACCATCACATTGATCCGACAACCATCGTCGCTTCATGCGCGCAAGGAAGGCATCAGGAATGCGAAGGAAGCGCTGGCGTATCGGGATTTCGCCGTGACGGCGATGGCGTGGATGTGCTCTGGCGGCCCATTGCGGAGACGACATAGGAATCCCCCGGTTTAGGTTGGTGTTCGAGTGTCTGCGAGTGCTCTCACCGAAACCAGTTGGAACGCACGATAGACCCGGCCAACCGGTGTCCCTTCAACTGAGCGCTATCGCCTCTCTTGGCGATTAGCTGGGAGACGAAACCGCAGAGCGCAAGTCATTGCACGCTATGGCCCTACGATATGAACTTGGTGCTTTCCTTCGCCTTCCGGAGGACTCTGATAGCGGGTCGATCACCATTGAGAGAGCGACCGCGATGGATGAGGAAACCAGAACTGGCCCACAGGCTTTGGTTCCGGCGAACGACAACGGCGACCCCGCCAGCCCCGCGGGGCGTCCCGCACTCACGGTGGCGGCCAAGCTGGATCTGGTGGTGCTGGATATCGCCCGGCTGATCGGCCGGCAGCTGGCGCGGGAGGCAATCGAGGCGGGGCAGGTGGCCAACGACAATCGGCCGAGCCGCCAAAGGGAAGAGGGCGGGGAGCCGGATTGTAAGTCCCTTGGGAACAAGAGAGAGGATATGCCGCCATGACCCGTGTTGCACTCTATGCCCGGTATTCCTCGGACAGCCAGCGGGATGCGTCAATCGAGGACCAGTTGAGGCTGTGCCGCGAGCAGGCGGCGCGGGAGGGCTGGAGCGTGGTGGGAACCTTTGAGGATGCGGCGATCTCCGGCGCCAGCACTGTGCTGCGGCCGGGCATCCAGCATCTGGTACGCGACGCCCAGCGCGGCCGCTTCGAGGTGGTGCTGGCCGAGGCGCTCGATCGCATCAGCCGCGACCAGGCCGATGTCGCGACCCTCTTCAAGCATCTCAAATTCGCCGGCGTTGCCATCGTCACCTTGGCCGAGGGTGAGATCAGTGAGCTGCATGTCGGCCTCAAGGGTACGATGAATGCGCTGTTCCTCAAGGACCTTGCCCTCAAGACCCATCGCGGTCTGCGGGGGAGGGTGGAGAAGGGCAAGGCCGGGGGCGGGCTGTGCTACGGCTACCGGGTGGTGAAAAAACTGGATAGCGAAGGCGAGCCCGTCCGCGGCGACCGAGAAATCGTGCCGGAGGAAGCGACCATCGTGCGCCGCATCTTTCGCGAGTTCGCTGCTGGCAAGAGCCCGAAGGCGATCGCAGTCGACCTCAACAAGGAGGGCGTTCCTGGTCCGCTCGGCCGACACTGGGGCGATACCAGCGTGCGCGGGCATGTCATCCGGGGCACCGGCATCATCAACAACGAGCTCTATACCGGTGTGCTGGTCTGGAACCGCCTGCGCTTCATCAAGGATCCCGCCACCGGCAAGCGCGTCTCTCGGGCTAATTCGCCAATCAAATGGATCCGCACCGAGGTGCCGCATCTCAGAATCGTCGAGGAGGAATTGTGGCTCGCCGTGAAGGAGAGACAGAAATCCATTGCCAGCCAGTTCGCGGCGGTGGCGACCGCCACGCGAAAGGCCCGAGCCAGGAAGCTGCACACCATGAGGCGACCGGTCTCCCTCCTTTCCGGCCTGCTCACCTGCGGCTGCTGCGGGGGCCGCTATGGCCTGTTTACGCGAGACCGCTATGCCTGCCTCAACCACCAGCGCCGGGGCATTTGCGACAATGGGCGCACCATCACCCGCGAGAAGATCGAGGAGCGGGTCCTCGCGGGTCTGCGGGAACGGCTCGTCTCGCCTGATACCGTGGCCGAGGCGATCAGAGCCTATGCTGAGGAGACCAACCGCCTCAACCAGGAGCGTCGCGCGCAGGGCGAACAGGAGCGCAAGGCACTCAACAAGATCGAGCGCGCCATCGCCGGCATCATGGCCGCGATCGAGGATGGCCTGTACCAGCCTTCGATGAAAGCAAGGATGGAAGACCTGGAGAGGCAGAAGGCTGAGATCACCGCGCGTCTGGAGATGACGCCCACTGACCTGCCCGACCTGCATCCCAACATCGCCACTCTCTACCGCAAGCGGGTCGAGCAACTCACGCAAGCGCTCGTCGATCACGAGGACGGACGTCCGGCCGCCGACGCGTTGCGCTCGCTGATCGGAGAGATCGTGCTCACGCCCGGGGACAAGCGAGGCGAGGTCCATGCCGAACTACGCGGCGAGTTGTTCGGCATCCTCGAGTTCGCCAAATCTGACCAAAATGAAAAGTCTGACGATGTCATGACAAAAGGGGTTGCGGGTCCCCGCAACCAAATCAAAAGGCCCGCTTGGCTCCTCGCCAGCGGGCCTTTTGCTTTGGCAGCCAACGATGGTCGCAATCAATTCGCCCCCTGGATCTGAGACGAGGTCTCGGCTGACGCTGGCGAGTTCCGCCTCGTCCAGAGCCGAAGCGTGCAGCGAAAGCCGAATCGGAGCAGCGACCACAACTAGATGCTAAATGAATTTAGCCGGCGGGCCTCTTTCTCAGCCGGCTTCAGTGCCCTCGTCCTGCCTGAATGGCGGGAGTGGACCGTCGGGAGCTGTCGATTGCTCCAGATTGCTCGATCGCGCCGGCGTCATCGGGGCCGAGGCGATATCTCGGTTCTGCCGAATCGGCGAATCAAGCCCGGCGGGGATGATCCGAATCAGAGGCGGAGATCGACCGAATCAGCCGATGCTGGCAATAGATGACATCTATTGCTATGTTCCTATAACCAGACATTTTTTCCAGAGGTTGCCATGCCCAACTATGCTCTGAACGACCACTATGAGAGCTTCATCAGGAAGCAGCTCGAATCAGGCCGCTACAACAATGCCAGCGAGGTCGTCCGCGCCGGTCTACGCATGCTCGAAGACTTCGAGGCGGAGCGGGAGAAATGGCTGCGCGAGGAGGTCCCGGGGCGCCTGGCCGAGCTTCGGCAAGATCCGGCGAAGGGAGTTCCCGCCGAAACGGTTTTTTCCCGGCTTGAGGCGCGTCATCGCGCGAAGCAGGGGAAAGCCAAGTAGGGGATGGAGTATCGAATTGTCTTCCATCCTATGGCGGAAGCTGAACTCGGACAGCTCTATGATGACATAGCCGAGCGCGCGTCGCCCGCGATTGCGTGGAATTTCGTTGTCGGAATCCGCGACCATTGCCTGGGCCTATCGACTTTTCCACAGCGCGGCACCGAGCGGATCGAGATCATGCCGGGGCTGCGGATTGTCGGCTATCGGCGCGCCGTCAGCATTGCTTTTGCCGTCGAGGGTGAGCGAGTGCTGATTTTGGGCATCTTCTACGGTGGCCGGAGTATCACGACGGAATTGCTGGAAGAGCGGCTCTGAAGCCATGCCCAGGCCGGCGTGGCGATTAGCATCCACCATGGCAGGGCAGGCGATTTTTGGGCCGATGCCGGGTATCCGGTGCCGGGCTGGTCGTGAGCCCAGGCAGGAACGGTTTTGCAGCCGATCGCCGGTCGAGATTCAGCCAAGCCAACTCACAAATTTCGACCTTGTGGACATGCCCACGAGAAATCGAAAAAACATCTGAGAAGGCTGTTGACAGTATGAAGAGGTGGCGACTATATACGCCTCACCAACGAGGGCGGCTCGCCGCTGGCGACGAAGAAGTTCGCTTCTAAATCTGCCCTTGTGAGAAATTCAAG
>NZ_SRUO01000033.1 GCF_004791025.1 Mesorhizobium sp. M4B.F.Ca.ET.203.01.1.1 | reverse complement strand
GTCGGCAAGCCGAAGATCGTCGCCGTCGTGGCCGTCATGCGAAAGCTGCTGACCATTCTCAACGCCATCATCCGCGACCAAAAACCATGGCAAACAGCTTGACAGCCAAGACAGTCGCTCTCCCCGTATAATGACGGGGAGAGGGGCGCTCTCGCCAGCGGTTTCGCCAATCGCCGCGCTGCGCACTGCCCTGTACAATGGCGGCCGCAGGAAGTAGGAACGCCCAAATACCGTTTGCCCGGCGCATACCGGCCTTGTGCTCCACGACGGGCACAAAACCCCGAATTCCGAAAGAGAAAAATGTCCAGTTTCGAAACGATCGTGCCTGCGCTTGCAGAGGCGCTGGAAAAACGCGGCTATACCGCGCTGACGCCGGTGCAGCAGGCGGTGCTGGCGACCGAGCTCGGCGCGGCCGACGCGCTGGTCTCGGCCCAGACCGGCTCCGGCAAGACCGTCGCCTTCGGCCTTGCCTTGGCGCCGACCCTGCTCGGCGGCGCGGAGCGTTTCACCGATGCCGGCGCGCCGCTCGGCCTGGTGGTGGCGCCGACGCGGGAGCTGGCGCTGCAGGTGCGGCGCGAGCTCGAATGGCTTTATGAGCTGACCGGGGCGCAGATAGCCTCCTGCGTCGGCGGCATGGACATGCGCAGCGAGCGGCGGGCGCTGGAGCGCGGCGCCGACATCGTCGTCGGTACGCCGGGCCGACTGCGCGACCACATCACCCGCGGCGCGCTCGACATGTCGGCGCTCAGGGCCGTGGTGCTGGACGAGGCCGACGAGATGCTCGATCTCGGTTTTCGCGAGGACCTCGAATTCATCCTCGACGCCGCGCCCGCCGAGCGCCGCACGCTGATGTTTTCGGCCACCGTGCCGCGCTCGATCGCGACGCTGGCGAAGAGCTACCAGCGCGATGCCGTGCGCATTTCCGCCGGCGGCGAGGCAAAGCAGCATCTCGACATCGAATACCGGGCGCTCTCCGTGGCACCCGCCGACCGCGAGAACGCCATCATCAACGTGCTGCGCTATTACGAGGCGACCAACGCCATGGTGTTCTGCAACACCCGCGCCGCCGTCAACCATCTCACCGCGCGCTTCAACAACCGCAATTTCGCCGTCGTGGCATTGTCCGGCGAGCTCAGCCAGAACGAGCGCAGCCACGCGCTGCAGGCGATGCGCGACGGCCGCGCAAAAGTCTGCATCGCCACCGACGTGGCGGCGCGCGGCATCGACCTGCCCAATCTCGACCTGGTCATCCATGCCGACCTGCCGACCAACCCTGAAACGCTGCTGCACCGCAGCGGCCGCACCGGGCGGGCCGGGCGGAAAGGCGTCAGCGCGTTGATCGTGCCGAACAACGCCCGCAGGCACACCGAGCGCCTGCTCAACAATGCCGGCCTGACCGCGACCTGGGCGAGCCCGCCCTCGGCCGACGAGGTGCTGCGCCGCGACGACGAGCGCATCCTCGCCGACCCGGCCTTCGGCGAGCCGGTGAGCGACGACGAACGCGGTTTCGTCGAAACCCTGCTCGAGCGCCACGGCGCCGAACGGGTCGCCGCCGCCTTCGTGCGGCTCTGCCGCGGCAGCCGCTCGGCACCGGAAGACCTGCTCGACGTCGCGCCGTTCACGCCAACGGGCGACAGGCCGGCGCGGCGCGACGAGCAGCCCAGCCGCCGCGACGATTTCGGCGACAGCGTCTGGTTCTCGCTGTCGGTCGGCCGCCGGCAGAATGCCGAGCCGCGCTGGCTGATCCCGATGCTGTGCCGCACCGGCAATATCTCGAAGCGCGAGATCGGCGCCATCAAGATGCAGCCGGAAGAGACCTTCGTGCAGATCGCCGCCGACTGGGCCGACCGCTTCCTGGCGGCAATTGGCCCCGACCGCAAATTGCAGAACAACATCGCGGTCAAGCGGCTCGACGGCACGCCCGACCTGTCGCGGGCCGGCTACCAGCCGCCGAAGCCCGACAAGAAGCCGCATCGCGGCAAGCGGCCCTTCGAGGCGAACGCGCCCCAAGGTGCTCACAAGCCGAAATTCGAAAAGCGCGGGCAGCCCGAACGCACCGGCGCGACGGAGACCAAGCCCTGGGCGAAAAAGCCCGGCAAGCCGAAATTCGACAAACCAAGGTCCGACGGGCCGGCAAAGCACAAGAAGCCGAAGAACCGGCCGGGCTGAGCGTCTCATCGGATTCAGCGGTCCGTGGGCCCATCCAGCGATTCGTTGATGCAATCGCACCAATTGCCGAAGGCGCCGCCGCCCCTCATCGCCCTGCCGGGCACTTCTCCCCGTATAGTGACGGGGAGAAGAGGCTGGCCGCGATCTTGGCACCCATCCTGCGATGGCGATTGGTGAAATCGGCGATGGCAGCGCCCCTCTCCCCGTCACTATACGGGGAGAGGATGCCGGCAGGCAGGTGAGGGGCGGCGCCCACCTCGGATAGGCAAAGGAACGGGAGGCAGACCTGAAACGATTGCTCACCATGTCCGGCATGCCTCTTGCGATCCGCGTCGACTTTGAACAGTCTGGGCAAGGCGCAACTTTGGGGGCAAGGCCATGCGCGGCGAAATTCTGCACTATGACGAGGACCAGGGTTTTGGTTTCCTCACCGGAGCCGACGGCAACCGCTACAGCTTCGCGCGCGAGGACATGCGCCGCGAGACCTCGCTGACCAAGGGCGCTGTGGTCGAGTTCCAGCCGGATCGCGGCCAGGCGCGCAACGTCTACTCGGTCCGTCCACAGGCCTCGGCCTCCCCAGGCGCCACCGCCCCAACCGCCGCGCCGCCGCAGCAAGCCGCCCTTAGGCCGGCGGCCGCACAGCACTTCGGCCGCGCGGCCGACGCAGGCCCAGCTCAGTCCACCGGTCTGTGGGACTATTTCTGGCGGGCGGTGACGCGAAACTATTTCAACTTCGCCGACCGCGCCCGCCGCAAGGAATTCTGGGCCTTCTGCCTGTTCTGGACCATCAGCGTCATCGCGGTCGTCGCCATCGGCCTCGCCGCCGACGCGGCGATCGGCGATCTCGAGCCCGGCCAGGAAATGCCGGCGATGACGGTCGGCCTTTGCGGCCTGTTCATCCTGGCGTCGATCCCGCCCTGGATCGGCCTGATCGTGCGCCGCCTGCACGACATCGGCCTGACCGGCTGGCTCGCCATCCTCTGCTTCATCCCGACGATTGGCGGCCTCGCGACGCTGGTCTTCGCGCTGATCCCGACGCAAACCCGCGAGAACCAGTGGGGCCCGGTGCCGCAGGGCGTCAAGCGCTCGGCACCAAGCTGCGTGTAGAAGCGCCGCGCGCCGTCGTTCCAGTCCTCGGTGGTCAGGTCGATGCGGCCGATGCCGTGGCTCAGGCAATGACCGGCGAGAAACGCGATCAGCGCGCGGCCGGCGCCCTGGTTGCGGGCGCCTTCGCGCACGAAAAGATCCTTCAGGAACATCAGCCGTTCGAGATCGATGCCGGGATGCGCGATGGCCACCGAAGCCAGGCCGGCAACCTCGCCGCCGGCGAAAGCGAGCGCGAAATGCGGGTAGGCCGGGCTTTCATCGGTGAGCCACTGCCGCGCCGCAGCCAGCACCCGGTCGTGATCGAGCTGCGTCTGCCGGTAATGCGCCGCCATCTCGCAAAGGATGGTGGCGAGCGCCGCCGCGTCTTCAGTCGTCGCCCAGCGGACGTCGACCGCCATGGGATCAGCCCAGGAACTTGGCGATGATGGCGTCGCCCATTTGCACCGTGCCGACCTCGGTCATGCCTTCGGACATGACGTCCTTGGTGCGCAGGCCGTCGTCGAGCACGGCGGCAATCGCCGCTTCGAGCTTGTCGGCTTCGGCCACCATGCCGAAGGAATAGCGCAGGCACATGGCGAAGGATGCGATCATGGCGATCGGGTTGGCGATGCCCTTGCCGGCGATGTCGGGCGCCGAGCCGTGCACCGGCTCGTAGAGCGCCTTGCGCTTCTTAGTCTTGACGTCAGGCGCGCCGAGCGAGGCCGACGGCAGCATGCCGATCGAGCCGGTGAGCATGGCGGCGATGTCGGAAAGCATGTCGCCGAACAGATTGTCGGTGACGATGACGTCGAACTGCTTCGGCCAGCGCACCAGCTGCATGCCGCCGGCGTCGGCCAGCATATGGTCGAGCTTGACGTCCGAATATTTCGCCGCGTGCGTCTGGCTGACCACCTCGTTCCACAGCACGCCGGATTTCATGACGTTGCGCTTTTCCATCGAGGTGACGTGGTTCTTGCGCGTGCGGGCCAGCTCGAAGGCGACGCCGGAGATGCGCTCGATCTCGAACGTGTCGTAGACCTGCGTGTCGATGCCGCGCTTCTGGCCGTTGCCGAGATCGATGATCTGCTTCGGCTCGCCGAAATAGACGCCGCCGGTGAGCTCGCGCACGATCAGGATGTCGAGGCCCTCGACCACCTCCTGCTTCAGCGAGGAGGACGCGGCAAGCGCCGGGTAGCAGATCGCCGGACGCAGATTGGCGAACAGCTCCATGTCCTTGCGCAGGCGCAAGAGTCCGGCCTCGGGGCGCACTTCGTAAGGCACCTTGTCCCATTTCGGCCCGCCGACGGCGCCGAACAGCACGGCATCCGCTGCCATCGCCTTTGCCATGTCGGCATCCGAGATCGCCGCGCCATGCGCGTCGTAGGCGCAGCCGCCGACCAGCCCCTCATCGGTGGCAAAACCGCTGCCGAGTTCTTCGTTCATGGCCGCGATCAGCTTCTTCACCTCGGCCATCGCTTCGGGGCCGATGCCGTCGCCGGCGAGCAGGAGGAGATTTTTCGAAGCCATGGAGAACCATCCCGATAGTGTTTGGAGAAACCGCGGCCTTGCTAAACGCCAAGTGGTCCGTACGCAAGGGGATGCAGAAGGCCGCGACGCCCCTTGCACCTGCCGGCCCTGCAGGAACTGGGTCCTCGCCCCCGCCAGAGGCGGGGGAGAGGTGGCCGAGAAGCGGACGGAGAGGGGGTCTTCGTAGGGTGCTGCCCCAGCTCCGTCTCGGCTTCGCCGAGCCACCTCTCCCCACGTCTAGGGAATGCACGCATCTTCTGTGAGTGGCGTGACTGATCGGCCGAGCCTTGATTGCCCCGTGGTTCCCCCAATCCGTCGCTGCTTCGCAGCGCCACCTTTCCCCCCTCCGGAGGGAAAGGAAGGGAGCATTGGTGGACGAGCGTTGACGGCAAAAGGCCTGGCGTCTTTCCTCTACCCCGTCGATCGGGGGAGAGGTGGCTCGGCGAAGCCGAGACGGAGTGGGGGTCGACCAGCGCTACATTAGACAATCCATGCGCCAAGCTGCCATGCACGCTATCGCAAAAACCAGCCGCTTGGAAATGCGTGCATGCCATAGCCCACTGTGTGGGCGAGAAACCCAAGCTGGAATAGCGGCGCGCCTACCGGTGCGAAAGGACATTCACCAGCCGGCCGAACGGGTCGCGCACAAAGAAGCGCCGCACGCCCCAGGGCTCGTCGGCCGGGCCGTATTCGATGGCGAAGCCGGCCTTGCGCATGGCCGCAAGCGCCTCGTCGACGTCGTCGACCTCGATCGACAGATCAGGCACCGGCGTGCCGGAGCCGCCCTCGGTCATGAAGCTGATCTGCACCGTCATCGTCTCGGCCGAGCCGCTGGTGACGATCCAGCCTCGGTCCATCAAAACATCGAGCCCGAGCACGTCCTGATAGAAATGCTGCGCAGCGGCGGTGTCCTGCGTGGCGATGTTGGCGACGATGCGCTTGACCTTCACCATCGGCTGATCCTCGCTTTGTGCAAGCGCCCCGGTCTTGCGCGACCTGCATCAGGCCGTGCGCTTGAGCGCGGTCACTTCGATCTCGATCTTCATCTCCGGCTTGTTGAGCTGGCAGACGATCATCGTCGCCGCCGGCCGGATATCGCCGAACGCCTCGCCGAGGATCGGGAACACCACGTCAACATAGGCCTGGTCGGTGATGTAGTAATGCACCCGCACCACATCGGCCATCTCGAAGCCTCCGTCGGCCAGGGCCTTTGCAATGGTGGCGAGGCAATTGCGCGTCTGCGCCTCGACCGTGTCGGGCATGGTCATGGTGGCATAGTCATAGCCGGTGGTTCCCGAGACGAAGCACGAGTCGCCCTGCACCACCGCGCGCGAATAGCCGGCGGTTTTCTCGAAGGGCGAGCCGGTGGAGATGAGTGTGCGCATGGAAACCTCGCAGTTGTTGCGGTTATCCTGAAGCAGACGGGCGATCCGGTCGTGAGCCAGGGAGCATCGATTGTCGGTGCAAAACTTTGATGCTGGCGGGCCAGCGCCCCCCTCTGGCCTGCCGGCCATCTTCCCCACTTGGGGGGAGATCAGATGTCGCCTTGGCTTTCGCCAACCACCAACGTTGCAAGGCGGGCGGGGCGCCGAAACAGCCAATCTCCCCCCAAGTGGGGGAGATGGCCGGCAGGACAGAGGGGGGCGCGAAGGAACGCGGCGAAGCAGAAGGCGCTCACGCGCCGCCCGGCAAGAACCTAATTCGCCGCCCCCTGCGCGTCGTCATATGCTTTCTTGATATCCGCTGGCCAATCCTTCAGCGGCGGCCGAGCATCGGGCTCGCCATTGTCGCCGCGGCGGGCGAAATAGACCATGTGCTTGACCGGGTCGACCGCCATGAAGCCGTCATTGCCGCCGCAATCGTGCGGCACGCAGCCGGTGGCGTAGAAGGCGCCGGATGCGGTCCTTTCGGTGCCGCCGCCGACCAGCAGGCTGGTCGCCATGTCCGGCATGGTGTCGCCGAGCACCGCCTGCGCCGCCTTGTAGACGGCCTCGTTGTGGAAGGCGTCGATGATGTTGTCGTATTTCGACGGGTCGACATCCTTCCAGTCGGTGCCGGATTCCGGCGTGTAGGTGAGGTTGCCGGAGGTGGTCAGCCCTTCGGTCGGCGACCATTGCAGCGCCGCTCTCGTCTCTCCCGGCAGCAGGAAGGGCACATAGTAGATGGCGCTGTCGGAAACCGCGGGCGGCGGCGCGCCGCATTCGTCCTGCTCGACGGTGGCGGTCTGGATCTCGCCGCCTTCCGGCTTCCAGGCGATGACGCTCGCCGGCCCGCATTGATTGCCGCCATCGCCGACATCGAACAGTGCGACCTTGACGCCGCCGACCTCGACAATCTTGTCGAAGAAGACGTCGTAATTGTCGGCGAGCTGCTTGCCGTCATAGGCGAGCACCTTCTCGCCATACTCCTCCTGCTGGGTGATGGTGAACTGGCCTCCCTCGAACGGGATCGGCGCCTGCTTGTCCTCGTCGGCCGGCGCCGCATCGGTGGTGCTCGACGCGCCCTGGTCGGCGGCGCCGCCGGACGCATCGTCGGCCGGCACCAGCACCGGGTCGGTCTGGGCATGCGCGCCCGCCATCGGCAGCAGGTTCACCGCCAGCGCGCAGGCGCCGGCCAGAAGCGAGCGTGTCATGACTGTCCCTCCGTTCAGCCGCAGCACGAACCCGGCCTGTCGTGGCCGGGCTTAACCATTCAGATACAGACGATCAGGCCCAGGGGCGCTGCGCGGCGTTCTTCTGTTCGAACGAGGCGATGGCGCCGGCCTTCTCCATGGTCAGGCCGATGTCGTCCAGCCCGTTGAGCAGGCAGTGACGCTTGAAGTCGTCGAGGTCGAACGTGACCACGCCGCCGTCGGGGCCGCGGATCTCCTTGGCCTCGAGATCGACCGACAGCGTGGCGTTGGAGCCGCGCGAGGCGTCGTCCATCAGCTTGTCCAGGTCTTCCGGGCTGACGGTGATCGGCAGGATGCCGTTCTTGAAGCAGTTGTTGTAGAAGATGTCGGCGAACGAGGTCGAGATGACGCAGCGAATGCCGAAATCGAGCAGCGCCCACGGCGCGTGCTCGCGGCTCGAGCCGCAGCCGAAATTGTCGCCGGCGACCAGGATCTGCGCCTTGCGATAGGCCGGCTTGTTGAGCACGAAGTCGGGGTTCTCCGAGCCGTCCTCCTTGTAGCGCATCTCGGCGAACAGGCCGGTGCCGAGCCCGGTGCGCTTGATCGTCTTCAGATAATCCTTGGGGATGATCATGTCGGTGTCGATGTTGACGATCGGCATCGGCGCGGCGACGCCGGTCAGCTTGGTGAATTTGTCCATTGGCTTTTGCCCGTTTTTCGTTGCGGGGGATTTGCTGGCGCACGGTTTACACAAAGCCGGCGGCAAATGAAAGGCAACTGTTCGTGCGCGGATCGGCGGTCAGAAAAGACTTCGAAATCCTGGCCCCTTGGTGCAGTCTGGCGCCCATGACCGAACCATCCCGCGTCCTCTATGCCAGCGAGCCGGCGGTCGGCGTCGCCGAGTTCCGCCGCGTGCTGGTGGAATCCGGCCTCGGCGAGACGCGCCCCGTCGACGCGTCGTGATCCTTCGCGCCCCCCTCTGCCCTGCCGGGCATCTCCCCCACGAGGGCAGGGCTATCGCATATGGGTTAGCGCCTGGATGAGATAGTCGTCGTTCCAGGCGCATTTCTTGATGCGGTGGCTGATGGGGACTTTGTCGGCATCGGCTGCCTGGAGGACGTTTCTGGCGATG
>NZ_SRUO01000327.1 GCF_004791025.1 Mesorhizobium sp. M4B.F.Ca.ET.203.01.1.1 | reverse complement strand
TGACGGCGCGACCCTCAACAACGGCATCACCACCGAACAGGACAAGGACAGCTTCACCTATACGGTGACCGACGCACACGGCAACACAACCACCGGCACCATCCTGGTCGACATCGTCGACGACGTGCCGACGGCCTATGCCAACACCAACAGCGTCTCTGAAGGCGCGCAGGTCTCGGGCAATGTGCTGAGCGACGGAACGCCTGACGTGCTCGGCGCCGA
>NZ_SRUO01000032.1 GCF_004791025.1 Mesorhizobium sp. M4B.F.Ca.ET.203.01.1.1 | reverse complement strand
GCGATCAGCAGACTTGAAACGGCAGCGATCGTCGGCGTGATCTCTTCCCGAATTCCCGACCACATCTTGATCGGCAAGGTGGTGGTGTCCGGCCCGCTCACGAAAAGTGACAGCACCAACTCGTCGAAGGAATGCAGGAAGGCAAAGAATCCGGCGACGATTAACGCAGGACGCATGAGCGGGAGTACGATTTTCCAAATCGTGACCATCCGCGAAGCCCCCAAACTCGCGGCGGCGTGCTCTAGGCGGACGTTCAGGGCCTGTAGGCTTGCGGCGACAATCAGCACGACTAAGGGAACGGCGCCGATCGTATGTGCGATCACCAGAGCGAGATTCGTGTTGACGAGCTGCAACCGTGCAAACAGGAAGTAGAGGGCAACCGCACTGACGATTACCGGCACGATCATCGGTGCAAGCAAGAGCTGGTATCCGACACGGCGCATCCGCGGACTGCCGCGCACGAGCGCCATCGCAGCCGCTGACCCGATGGCAAGGCTTACAAATGCGGTAGCTGTTGCAATGCCCAAACTTTGCAGCGTGGCGGAGACCCACGCGCGGCTTGTAAAATATGCCTCATACCATTGCAGCGACAGGCCGGGGGGCGGGAAATCGAGGAAGCGCGAGGAACTAAATGAGATCGGAACAATGATCAGGATGGGACTGACCAGAAACACAGCAACGAGCAGACTGAAGCCGCGTAGCAGCTTGCCACCAAGAGCCCAACGCTCACAACCTATGGCGAAGCCGGCCGGAACCCGAAGGCTGCGAGCGACCGCCCGCACCAGGGCCGTAGCGAGGTCAACAAGTTGGACGTAAGCGGTGGTTGAACGACGAACGGGTGTGCCAGCCGATTGGGCAGCCCCGTGCTGAGATCCGAGCAAGCTATCGATACCGACGAAATGATTGGAAATTGTATAGACCACCAGCGTGATCGAGAGCAGCACGGTAGCGGCAGCGGCTGCGAGTGGCCAATTCAGCGTCACGTTTGCATAAATGTCGATTTGCATCGGCAATAGGATTGTGTTCGGGCCGCCGAGCAGCGCGGGAGTGATGTAGAACCCGAGAGCGAACACAAAGACCAGCAGCCCGGCCGCGATCACGCCCGGTAAGCTCAAAGGAAAGAACACGCGCCAAAAATTCTGGGGCGCAGAGGCTCCGAGGGAGGCGGCAGCGCGAGTCAGACTGGATGGAATCCCTCTCATTACGCTGATGAGCACCAAAACCATAAACGGCATGAGGATGTAGACCATCGCTATGAGCACACTGAACTTATTGTAGATCAGGTCGATAGGTCGTTCGGTGATGCCGAAGTCCATTAGAAGTTGGTTAATAACGCCAAAGCGCCCAAGGATCACCATCCATGCATAGGTACGCACGAGGTAGCTCGTAAAGAACGGCAACACTACTGCAAGCAATAGCGCTCTAGCGACCCAGGTGCGGGCCGCAACGATCCAGAAGGCGAGTGGATACCCCATTAGGAGGCAAAGCAGCGTAACTGTTATTGCCAGCTCGAAGGTGTGACTGAGGATGATCCAGTTCGTTCGATCACCCAAGAACTCTTGGAAGTGTGCGAGCGTCGGTCCAGGATCGAACAGGCTGAGAGAGAGGAGACCAGCGAGCGGGACGAAAAAGAAGATCCCGAGCAGAAGTGCCATCGGAGCAAGCAAGAGCGAGGTTTCGCGATTGTGTAGGGGCCACGCGATGGCCGCTCTGACGGTCTGGTATAAAGTGGCCATTAGCTGGCCACCCATTGGGTCCAGCGCTCCACGAGCACTTCGGTATTAGTTTTGCCCGAGGAGGATTGGGCTTCCCAGTAGGCCGGATCGTAGAAGAATTGCTTGTCAATGTTCTCAGGCGCAGTCGGCAGTTTGGCGGCCACACTGGGCTCAATGTAATTAAAGGCAGCCCGATTGAGCGGACCATAAAAGATGAGATTGTTGAGACGAGCTTGCGCCTGCGCGGTAGCCTGGTAGGCGACAAACCGCATGGCCGCGGCCCGGTTTTTCGTGCCCTTCGGAACGACCCAATGCAGCGGGCTAAGCATCCCTTCGTTCCACTGGTAATCAACGCCAGCGCCCTGCTCCTGAAGGATTTGCATTCGGCCATTCCATGCCGAGGACATCGCAACCTGACGATCCGACAGGAGCTGACCTGGTTCGGCGCCCACGCTCCAGAATTTCGTTATATGCGGTTTGATGCGATCGAGAGACGCGAATGCCTGGTCGAAGTCGATTGGGTACAGCTTGTCCTTCGGAATCCCGGCTGCCAGCAACGCAAATTCGACCGTCCGTTCTCTGAGGGAGCGAGGCCCCGGAAACGCGCTGACGTCCCAGAACTCAGTCCATGAGCGGGGGCGCGGCTTGTCGGCCGGGTAATCGGCCGTGGAGAATGCCATCACGGTGCTGAACACGTACGAGCCCACGGCATATTTTGTCTTTGCCTCAGGAACAAGATTATCTAGCGTTTCCTTATCGAATGCCGCATAATCGATTTCTTCGACATACTTGTCTGCATCTGATCTAAACGCAGGGCCGGATATCTCCACCACATCCCATTGCACATTGCTGCTATCGACTTGCGCCTTAAGCTTCGCCGCGTCAGCCGGAGACACATAAGTCACCTTGATGCCTGTCTCACTCTGGAAGGGATCAACTACGGCTTTGCGGAACGCCTCCTCATACGATCCGCCACCGGAAACGACCACCAGGGTCGACTCTTGCGCTCGCAAAATGCTTGGGGCGCCAAGCACCAGCGCCGCTCCGCTGAGTCCTATTAGGGCCTGACGTCGCGTCGGCCGACTGGAGTTGCTGTAGCACCTCATGAGCTCTCTCCCTTATGAAGACCATATCGGATGCGATCTGCGGCCGAGGTCACCTGCAACGAAGCCGCCTCAGCTTCGAGATGGTCGGGTACACCTTGTCTCGGGCCGTTCGCCTTCACAGAAAGAAGGCGTCCATCCCGCGCGTCCCAGCCAATTCGCACTTTCTCACCGAGTTTGAACCGTGGAGAGGAGGCGCGATAAGCTACGGCTACAGTGAGAACTACGGAAGGGGCCCCACGCAAGCGTACTTGGCACTTGACGATGTTTCCGCGGTAAATAGCCTCTTGGATCACACCCTCGAATTCGTTGTCAGCGCACGCGCCTGTTGCGAGAGGGATGATCTTCTCGGGTCGGACCATGAGGCTCACGGGCCCCATCACCTGGTGCTCGGCTCCCTGCCACGTCGCTCGAACCTGCAGGCCAGCGACATCGAGGAGCGGACCGTGATCTGTCTTTCCAACAAGACGAGCGTCGAGGAAGTTCGATTCGCCAATGAAGCTCGCAACAAAGCGGGTTTCTGGCGTCTCATATATGTCTTCCGGCGTACCAATCTGTTCGACCTTGCCCTCATTCATCACCACGATTCGGTCGGACATTGTGAGCGCTTCACTCTGGTCGTGGGTGACGAAGACCATTGTTGTTCCAAGAGATTTTTGTAGGCGCTTCAGTTCGAGCTGCATGTGCTCTCGAAGTTGCTTATCAAGCGCACCAAGCGGTTCATCCATTAGAATTACACTTGGGCGGAACACAAGCGCACGCGCCAGTGCAACCCGCTGCTGTTGACCGCCGGACAGCTCGTGAGGCATGCGGCCCCCATATTCACCGAGCTGAACAAGATCGAGTGCCGCGGCGACACCGGCTTGAATGTCGTAGCCGGATATTCCGCGCATCTTCAACGCAAACGCCACGTTCTGGAAAACGGAGAGATGAGGAAACAGCGCGTAGTTCTGGAATACAACTCCGATGTTGCGCCTGTGGACTGGTAGCCTCGTTATTGGTCGAGCACCGACAGAAATTTGGCCAGTGTTTGGCGCTTCAAACCCCGCGACCATCATCAACGTTGTCGTTTTCCCGGATCCGCTTGGCCCAAGAAACGAGACAAACTCGCCAGCCTCGATCTGGACCGACATGTCATGAACGGCTCGTACGCTGCCATATTGCTTACAGAGTCGCTCTAGTCGCAGCGGTTCACCTCGGGGCATCGAGACCTCTTAGTCGTTGCAAATAATGCAACGGTGTTGCAATTACGTTGAAACCTGACAGGGGTGTGAACGCTTGTCAAGCTGAGCTGAGGAGTCATCGATGAATTCTGACAAACATGCCTCGAGCGACCGTGACCGAGCCCCGCGGGGAGGTTACAACCTTGCCACGCGCCTTAAATCTGCTGAGGATACTCGGCGCGAGTGAAAGGCCGATCGGAGTGAATGAGATCGCGCGGCGGCGAGAACAGCATGCAAGCGCGGTTTCGAGGACGCTGTCCACGCTTGAGCACAATGGATTAGTCCAACGGGACGAAGATCCGCGCATCACCATACCGGCCCGCGGCATATGGAACGGCCGCTATCAAGGCCTGACACGTGACCGCTCGATCCATGCCCGATGCTTCAGGTTCTAGCTTGCAAAACGGCTGGCATCCACACATGAACTTGACGTGGTCCGTGTGGCGCGACCCTATCTCGAGGAACTTGCCGAAAGCACGAGGGAAATGGCCTCAATCAGTCTTTGGAACAAGACTGAGGTTCGCAGATGCTCGCGTCAAGGCTGCAAGAGGTTCTGCGCTCGGCCTGGAACGCTACACGCACCCCAGACCACCGAACGGACCGTTCCGGATTGCTTCAAACGGACAGCTTGGCTGCGGTCTGGATCTGGTTCTATCCAAGCATTCTCTCGAGCATCAGGGCAATCTCGAAGAGCTCGGCGTCGGAGCCCGGCGCACCAACCAACTGTACCGCAACGGGCAGGCCGCGGCTTTGCAAAGAGACCGGCAACACCAGTGCCGGGGCGCCTACTAGGTTGAAGAATGACGTGAACAGTGTCAGCGCGTTGCCGATTGGCATGGTCTGTCCGGCTACCCTAACCTCGACTGTGCCGATCTTCGGAGCCGTGATGGGGCAGGCCGGCGTTAGAAGGACGTCGAACGCTTTCATCGTATTTACAAACGCCCGTCTGTAGGTCTCCAGCATGCGCTTGCATTGAATATAGCTTTCCGCCGAGATGAACTGCGCCAGCACCATGCCGCTGCGCATATCGGCGCCGAAATGATCGCGGGCGCGGGCGAGATTGGGCCCATGATATGTCAGAGTCTCGGCCAGTTGGATGGTCAGCGATACCGTGCGGGCCTCGGCTTGATCCGGCAGGTGGGCGACGGCGAAGGTGGCGCCCGACCGTAGCAGATGCGACTTAGCGGCGAGGAATGCGCCGCGCACGGACGCTTCGCATTTATGTTCCCAGCCCTGAACTAACCCGACCCTCAGGCCCTTAGGTGGCAGCGCAGGTGGGATCATCGCAATGTGCCTTGCGACCGTCGTTAGGTCCTCGACGCATGTTGTCAGCACCCCCGCATGGTCCAGTGACCAGCAATACGGGAAGACGCCGTCGAGGCTAATCAGGCCGAAGCTCGGCTTGTACCCGGTGATACCGCAGAGCGCGGCCGGAACCCGCACAGAGCCGCCAGTGTCCGTGCCGAGCGCGAACGGCACGATGCCTGCCGCCACGGCCGCGGCGGAACCGCTGCTCGACCCGCCGGCGAGCCTAGTCTCATCATGTGGGTTAACGACCGTTCCGGCCCAGCCATTCTCCCCCGTTGCGCCATAGGCGAATTCGTGGAGATTGGTCTTGCCGATCAGGCACGCCCCGGCTGCATCAAGCTTGCGGATAGCCACTGCCGTCGTTTCTGGCACGTTGGTCTGCAGCAGCCTGCTGCCGCAGGTTGTCCGAATACCGCTCGTCTCGAACATGTCCTTCGCTGCATAGGGAACGCCATCAAGGGGCCCAAGGATGCACCCGGTCGTGCGGCGTGCATCGGCTTGTCTGGCCTGCGTCAGAGCATGTTCAGCGGTCACAGTGATGAAGCTGCGCAGCGACGGATTGCTCCGTTCGGCCGCTGCGATACTTTCATGGGCGATGTCGACTGCGGATCGGCTGCCGTCCTCGAACGCAGCCACCGTGGTCCTGATTGACCTCAACTCAGTCATCGTCGAAGTTGGGCGCTGCCGCTCGGGCGTGGGGTGCGACATCGCCCAGGTCCTTGGCGACAATCCCGCGCAGATCCGCGAGCACGCTCGCTAAACTTGAGACAACCCCGAAGGCGGGCCTGATCAACTGCTGAAGATCGTCATCGGCCCATCGGCCGCCGAGAAACTCGGCGTTAATGGATTTCAGCGTTTCAAGACGCGGCTTGAGCATCATGTCCTCTCTCTCACAACGGTCAGGGCGGGATAGCAGCTAGGTCCTCGAACCCGGTTTCGTTCGATGGAATCACCGATACGGCCCCCGAAGGTTACCTCGGTGAGGTCTGCCTCCATCGACCGCGAAAGTCATGCCAGATGGAAGCAGGCGCTGCTCGCCTGGCTTGAGCCGGTGCGAGCCGGCCGAGAATCCAGCACTCGTTTTGATCTTCTCGGCCGCTACTCTGATTACATCGCAAGTAGTGCACCTTGATAGCCGCGAGCCGCTGCCTACTGGGCTGCCGCCGCGGTTTCATACACCCGCAGCTGCTCACGGATGACGTGCCCATGGAGAGTTCGCGGTCGAAGCCGAAGTTTTTCGTGAATTGACAATGCCACAGAAGCACAGATCGAACGGATCGCCCTTCAGTCATACGGCCCAACGGTCTCTGAACCATGTACGTGTCATGTTGCAGGTCGTAGGTCGTCGGCGGAACGGAAGCTGTCTGTTTTGGCTTCGAGAAGCGACGCTTTGCGCGTGCCGGCGCAATTGCGGCGGCTGCGACCTCCGGACATGAGAACTTTGTCGCGGAGTGCCTCGCGAGCATCCCGGATGCTGCTGCATCGCTAAGCCGCCGGTCGAGCCCGACAAGCGCGGATGCCAACGCGCTCCTCCATTCGCCTTCCATTCCCGCCGCTTCATTCCAGGACGTCGTTCACCCGGATCAGAGGACTTCCTTGCTGCGCAAGTGGTCTCGAAAAGTCGGCTTTACAGACTGCGCGGGGTGTCTGTCGGCTGCTGATGGCCGCGGCCATTAGACACCCGCGAACTGCTGTAGCTGGATAACGATGCTCAACCGCACCACTGACTCAGTCAGCCGGTGGCGATTGCAAGCGTGGAAATGATCTCGATGTTATTGAAGAACTCGACCGGGTCACCCGACGCTGTTGGCTGACCCGGCATAGGCATTGAAGGTGTTATCAATATGCCATTTGTCGCTCAGGTTGCGCTTGCGTCGATTGAAAGTTCCAGCAAAGAGCCCAGCGGCTCAAGGCTGGATGGTCGTTTGGTCGGTAGCGGTGCCTCGCGGCCATTTCCCGACCACGCAGGTTCAAACTACAGATTGGGGGCCAGCGCACACTAAGCAAGACCCACTAATTGAAACCGACGCCCTTGAACATCGCAAGCCCCCGAACTTCGTTGAGGGTCCCCGTGCCACACCGCCGGCAAGTCGAACGGCTATAACAGATCCTTCAAACAAATTTACAGAACCTTTGCGACTGCAGGTCGCTGACGCTGGTACTTAGTACGTGTCCGGGGTCGCACGGCTACAAAGCTAAATCCTGTTTACGCTGAGACCGCCGCACAGCACGCAATGGAGGTCATCGCCAATGGAACAGAGAGCGCTCATCCTGATTGAAGGTCATAGGGCCAATGGTCCGCTCTACGTCCGAGCGGCTCAGCGTCTTGGCCTTTGTCCAATTACCCTGTCGGCCGACCCAACTCAATACGATTATCTTGCGGCCGAAAAGCTTGAGGCAATCCAAGTCGATTCAGGCAATCTTGATGCGCTGATCCGCGAATGTTCCCGGTTAAACGTGAGGTATGACATTGCTGGCATTACGGGCTTTGCGGGCAATGACGAGTCGGTCTCTGCGACAGTTGGCAAGCTCTGCCAGCATTTCGATCTGCCGGGGCCGGACCCCATATCCATTGAAAGATGCTGCGACAAGTACACTCAACGTCAGCTCCTCGCGAAGGCCGATGTTCCAATGCCTGCTTATCGCTTGGCAGCGAATGCGACGGAGGTTCAAAGCTTTGCAGCGGAGATCGGGCTGCCGGTAGTTCTTAAGCCAGCCATCGGCAGCGGCAGCATCGGTGTCCGCTTGTGCCGCAATGTCGAAGAGGTGGCCGAACACACGAACCACCTGTTGGGCGGGGACCCCACGCAGTCTTCCCCGATCCTGGTCGAAGAATTCGCACAAGGTCCCTATTATGGCGCTGATATAATGGGAAATGAGGTCATTGGGATTGCCGCCTCTGATTTCGGCCCGCCACCGCATTTCGTCTTCTATCGCGGCATCTGCCCAGCCCCGCTGAGTGATGACGAGCATAGACGTATCGCCGATCTTTCGTTGCGCTGTTTGCGGGCTCTCGACCTTGGCTGGGGGCCAACGAACATTGAGCTCCGGTGGACGAGGCGTGGCCCAGTCGTCATTGAAGTCAATCCCCGTATGGCTGGCGGCACTCTCTCGGTTCAGCTGGCTTACGGCATCGATCTCATCAGCGAGCACATCAAGCTTGTCATCGGCGACGAATGGAATTTGCGCAGACGGCATTCGAATGTCGCAGCATGGCGGGCTCTACTTCCTGATCGCGATGGCATCCTCGATTGGATCGACGGAGACGGTCGCGCGGGTGCTATACCAGGTGTCACCGAGGTTAAGTTGTACGCAAAACCCAAGACGTCGATCATAAGGAAGGGAGATTACCGAGACTCTATCGGATATGTCATGGCCGTTTCCCCCAGCCGTGGTGAGACCGAGGCGATACTTCAGCGTGCCGTTGACTTGATCCATTGGTCGATCACGCCTTTTCCGACCCCTGCTGGCGACTAGAATCTGCAGCCCCTTGCCTCCTCCGAGCGGCGCCAGAGAGCTGTGCTGGCCCCGATCGCCGCGGCAATGGCCACGCACCTCCGGCACTATGGACTCGCCCCATCGGTCCAGCTCTTGCCGGCTATTTGCAAGCGAGAGCGCCCTGTCTGCCCACTTCCTACATCTTGCTCGGCGCGTCCAGACCGAGTTGCACGTTGATGGCTAGTCTGATCATGTTCTCCCGCCTGCAGAACCGCGCGGGCCCGAGCGCATCGCCCCGCCCTCCTGATTGATGGCACAGCGCTTGGCCAGCGCTCTTAGCTCTCGACGCATTGCGGTCCCCACAGAAGCCTCCAGATTACCACTCGTGGGGACTGGCGATTCGGGATGCTGGCAGGTCGGAGGAATGTCCAGACGAGAGCCCCTTCGAACGACGTTTGTGAGTGTGTTGTTGAAGCAGTAGCTTCTTCATCGATGGGTTGAGCATCTGGGCCACGGAGTCGATTGTGGCCGCGATGGACGAGCACCTCGATGGTGTTCGCCTCGTGGCCCAGAACGCGCGAGCCCGGAGCTTAGTCTGAAAAATCGATTTGTCGTATTTCATGTTGGCTCCTGCGGAACAGCGCCGGCTTTCTCGATTGCGCTTACATAGTGGACGAGACAGAAGTAACCATCCTTTTCCACGTCGAAATTGCTGACGATTCCTATGACTGGTCGCATGTGCTTTGCCATCTTGAATGGG
>NZ_SRUO01000326.1 GCF_004791025.1 Mesorhizobium sp. M4B.F.Ca.ET.203.01.1.1 | reverse complement strand
ATCTCAGCGCCGGCGACCGCTCGACGACGACGGGGGCCGGCGGCGCCTGGTCGATCGGCGGACTGACGCTGGCCGATGTCGGCAAGAACATCTACGAGGTCGTGCCGGACGGCTCGCAGCAGACCGGCACCCTGGTGCAGACCGTCGGCAACCCCGGCAGCGGCGGCACCGACAGCGGCAACGACTTCACCAACTTCCTCGACTTCTCGATCAGTGGCACCAAGTACGAGGACCTGACCGGCGA
>NZ_SRUO01000325.1 GCF_004791025.1 Mesorhizobium sp. M4B.F.Ca.ET.203.01.1.1 | reverse complement strand
CGTTGGCGTTGAGCACCAGCGTGCCGTACTGGCCCGCGATCCCGGCGCCGCCGAGATTGCCGCTCACCGGGTTGGAGACGTTCGAGCCGGTGGCCACGCCGGTCACCGCGCCGCCGGGCGCCGCGCCGTCGGCGCCGAGCACGTCAGGCGTTCCGTCGCTCAGCACATTGCCCGAGACCTGCGCGCCTTCCGAGACGCTGTTGGTGTTGGCATAGGCCGTCGGCACGTCGTCGACGATGTCGACCAGGATGGTGC
>NZ_SRUO01000324.1 GCF_004791025.1 Mesorhizobium sp. M4B.F.Ca.ET.203.01.1.1 | reverse complement strand
GCACCATCCTGGTCGACATCGTCGACGACGTGCCGACGGCCTATGCCAACACCAACAGCGTCTCTGAAGGCGCGCAGGTCTCGGGCAATGTGCTGAGCGACGGAACGCCTGACGTGCTCGGCGCCGATGGCGCAGCGCCCGGCGGCGCGGTGACCGGCGTGGCCACCGGCTCGAACGTCTCCAACCCGGTGAGCGGCAATCTCGGCGGCGCCGGGATCGCGGGCCAGTACGGCACGCTGGTGCTCAACGCCAACGGCACCT
>NZ_SRUO01000323.1 GCF_004791025.1 Mesorhizobium sp. M4B.F.Ca.ET.203.01.1.1 | reverse complement strand
CTACAGGCACCCTGCGATCAACCCACGATCCGCAGCACGTCATCCAGCAGCGCGGCAGCGGTGACTTCCGCACCGGCACCCGGTCCCTGGATCAACAGCGGCTGGCGCTGATAGCGATCACTGTGGATCGCCACGCGGTTGTCGGTGCCTGCGCCTTGCGCTAAGGGGTGATCGGACGGCAGTTCGCGCAGGCCGACCTGTGCACCCTGGCCGTCAACACGGCCCACGAAACGCAGCACGCGGCCGTTGTCCCGTGCCTGTTGCCAACGCGCCTGCAG
>NZ_SRUO01000322.1 GCF_004791025.1 Mesorhizobium sp. M4B.F.Ca.ET.203.01.1.1 | reverse complement strand
GGCGAGCAGCAGGGCGACGGCAAGACGGGTTTTCACGAGCACAGGTTCCCGGGAAGGCAGGCCCCGATGATGGCACCCCCCACCGCCCGTGGCATGGGACGAAGGTCCTGCCTGCAGCGCCGGAGGCGCGTGGTAGAGCCGACTGGGTAGAGCCGACTGTCAGTCGGCTGCTCTTCCGCCACATGTAGCAAAGCCCGCGCTCCGCGCGAAAGTCGACTGACAGTCGACGCTACCCATGGCAGGCACCCCGCAGGCCTCAGTGGCTGGCCTTGTCGCGC
>NZ_SRUO01000321.1 GCF_004791025.1 Mesorhizobium sp. M4B.F.Ca.ET.203.01.1.1 | reverse complement strand
TCCAACCTCAATTATCTCAATCGCTTCCCGGTGGGGCGCCTGAAGATCGACCGCAGTTTCGTGCAGGGGATGCTGCATGACTCGGGTACGGCCGAAGTCACCCAGGCCATCGTCCACCTGGGCCACGCGCTGGGCATGAAGGTGGTGGCCGAAGGCGTGGAAACCCACCAGGAAGAAGACATGCTGCGCCGCCAGGGCTGCGACGAGATCCAGGGCTACCTGTACTCGCGCCCGCTCAGCCCACGTGATCTGGCGCAGTGGCTGCGCCAGCAGCGCCC
>NZ_SRUO01000320.1 GCF_004791025.1 Mesorhizobium sp. M4B.F.Ca.ET.203.01.1.1 | reverse complement strand
GTCGAGATATGAGAGGATGGCGGATTTGCCGGGCAATTCACAGCACTCTACCAACGCGCTCGTGGCGGTTGTCATCCCTGCATACAACGCGGAACCATTCATCGAGCGTACCTTGGCGTCCGTGCTCTCCCAAACGCATAGGAATATCGAAATTATAGTCGTTGACGATGGTTCGACCGACGGAACAGCATCGATCGTTCGACGACTGGCTGATAGCGACGGGCGCATCAAGTTGCTCCAACAGAAGAATGGTGGGGTGGCGTCGGCGCGGAATGCGG
>NZ_SRUO01000319.1 GCF_004791025.1 Mesorhizobium sp. M4B.F.Ca.ET.203.01.1.1 | reverse complement strand
ATCAGGGCCAGCGTCGGCGACAGGCTTGTTCTCCAGATCACCAGCGAGGCGCTGGGCCTCTATCGGCCCGAAGAGCAGATGCGCGTGGTTCTGGAAACGCAGCCGGAGGCGGTTTCGCTTGCCTTGCGCGAGCTCGTGCCCGACCAAACGCATGAGGCGGCTTTCGCCTCGTTTCTCGAAACGCTGCGCGTGGAAAAAGTCACGCCGCAGATCATCCTCTATACACCTGAGGAGGCGAGCTATCTCGTGGCGCTCACGGGTCGCGGCCTGATCCCCTT
>NZ_SRUO01000318.1 GCF_004791025.1 Mesorhizobium sp. M4B.F.Ca.ET.203.01.1.1 | reverse complement strand
GTGGCCTTCAAGCTGCGGAAGCTGAAATGAGGGCGGTGCCATCGTTGTTGCTGGGGGTGGCACTGGCCCTGAGCGCTTGCGCGCCGGGCGGCCTTCCGCACGCGCTGACCGGTGGCAAGGATCAGCCGCCGCGCGCCGGTGTGGACGTGCGCCTGAGCGCGGTCGATGCGGCCGGCAACGGCACTCCGGCGCGCTGGCAAGGTGAAACCCTGGCCCTGCGCGAGCCGCCGATTGCCGGTAGCGCCGACATCGCCGATGTGCGCTACGTGCTGGATCAG
>NZ_SRUO01000031.1 GCF_004791025.1 Mesorhizobium sp. M4B.F.Ca.ET.203.01.1.1 | reverse complement strand
CAAGGTGCGCGTCGCCATGAGCAACGCCTTCGCCATGGGCGGCACGAACGCAGTTCTGGCATTCAGGCAGGTGTAGAAGCCATGCAAGACGCCTCATTTGAGGTCACCTGTCGTATCTAGCTGCTTGCCGGACCACTATGTGAAGCGAGCGCTATTGGCTGCCTCTGCGATGCGGGAATTGGCAGCGGACGTCTCACGATCAAACAGGCATCTGCTTGTAGAATTCTTTTAATCGTGAAGCGGCGCGAGTGCGCTATCCGTTGAGGTGAGCAAGGCCGGCGCCCTGGGTGAGCTCTGGTGTCGGGTGGTGGAAAGTACAGGGGGAGCTGTGTGGCCACCTCTTTCTCGGCCTCGACGATGTGCGAAGGAGCCTGTGCGGCGAACGGGCCGACGCCCCAGGCTCAGAACCTGGGCGAACCTAACTCCCGCCAAAGGACAGCCCAGAGCTGGATACACGAAAAAGATACTGAACCCGCGAATCGGATTCTGATCAATCGTCGTGTCTGAGCTCCGCTCGGCTCTTACGGAGATAATCGAGCGGCCCGGCAACGGCCGCGCGTGCCGCGGGCGTGAGCTTTGCGCTTCGTCAGAAGTGCCTCGAGCGTGACGACGATAATTGACCAGCCATATGGAACGCATTCGCCCAGTTATCCAAAGCGTGGATACCTTTCATCTAAACAAAGGATTTTACCGTTTTTGCTGCAGGTCCCATAGAAGCGCTTCAAGTTGGAAAGATAGGTAGTTCCGATGGTTGCGTTGGATCCGAGGAGCATCATCTGGTGTGCGGGGCGTACAAAGTCAGTCGCATCTGCATTGCGGCTTGGTCTTTCGGCGGTCTCCACAAGTTACGCCCCGTTGGCACGACGCCAATTACTTAACCCATGCTTGGACATTTATCTCAACCAGACAGCTACAAGGTAAGGTCTTCCATGCGCCCGAATGTCGAGTGGAAGTTGTGCTGGGAAAATGAGTTGCAACTGGCCGACCATGTCGAACTCTCCGACTTTTTCCGAAAGACCTATGGACGGACTGGCGCCTTCAACGCAGAGCCATTCGAAGGCGGCCGCAGTTGGGCCGGCGCGAGGCCGGAATTCCGCGCAATCGGCTACGACGCGCAAGGGGTAGCGGCTCACATCGGCATGCTGCGGCGCTTCATCAGGGTTGGCGAGGTCGATTTGGTCGTCGCTGAATTGGGCCTGTACGCGGTTCGTCCGGATCTTGAAGGGCTCGGAATCAGTTTTTCGATGCGCGTGGCGTACCCAGTGCTCCATCAGTTGGGTGTTCCATTCGCTTTCGGCACGGTTCGGCACGCGCTGCGAAACCATGTCGAAAGATTTTGCAGAGCCGGCCTCGCGAACATTGTGTCGGGCGTTCGCGTACGGTCGACCCGTCCAGACGTGCATCCCGACCTGCCGCCCACACGCCTGGAAGACGTACTCGTGTTGGTTTCGCCGATCGGACGCTCGATGGACGAGTGGCCGTCCGGTACCCTGATCGACCGGAACGGTCCGGAACTATGAAGCCTCTGGACTACATATGCGAAGGGCAGAGTGACGCCGATGGTATTGCAGAGCGCAGCGTCTATCTGACGTTTGACGACGGTCCCAATTCATTTTTCACACCGCAGATACTCAATGTGCTGGCGCAACATCAGGTGCCGGCGACCTTCTTCGTTGTTGGGGCCCACGCGGCCGACGAGCCGGAACTCGTTCGCCGAATTATTACAGACGGGCACGGTATAGCCAACCACACGATGACTCATCCGGACCTGGCTAAATGCGGGCCCGTCGAAGTCGACCGCGAGATAGTTGAGGCAAACAGAGTCATAGGGATGGCTTGCCCGCAGGCCATGGTTCGGTACTTTCGTGCACCGTATGGCATCTGGACCGAAGAAGTAATCGCTGCATCAGCGGGTGCGGCATTGGCGCCCGTCCATTGGTCCATTGATCCACGCGACTGGTCTCGCCCCGGCGTTGACGCCATCGTCGACAGAGTGCTCGCCGATATCCGGCCGGGCGCAATCGTGCTGTTGCACGACGGGTGCGCTCCCGACGAATTGCAACCAGGCAATCAAGCCAGTCTGCGCGACCAGACGGTGACAGCGTTGTCACGCCTAATTCCAGAATTGCACGGCCGCGGATTTGTAATCCGCTCACTTCCTCAACATCCCTGAACAAACAGAGATCCTATGGACCTTCTCACCACAGCCAGTACTGTTGCCGTTTCGTCTTATGCGGTGCTCTCGACTGTTTACAGAGGCATGCAAGCGGTCTACTCCCAGCCGGAAAATGTTACGCCGCCGTCGGAAAGCTTGTTCGGATCCGACCGTTGGCCGAGCGTGGATGTCATTATCCCCTGCTACAATGAGGACCCGCGCACACTCGCGGCGTGTTTAGCTTCCATTGCAAATCAAGATTACGCCGGAACATTTCAGGTCTATCTGGTTGACGACGGTTCTGGAAATCGTAATGCCGTCATCCCGGTACATCACGCCTACGAGGGCGACCCGAGATTCAATTTCATTCTGCTCCGCGAGAATGTTGGCAAACGCAAGGCGCAGATCGCCGCCATCCGCCGCTCATCTGGAGATTTCGTGCTCAGCGTCGACTCTGACACGACACTTGCGTCCGACGTCATCACGAAGCTTGCAGTAAAAATGCGGGATCCCATGGTCGGAGCGGCCATGGGCCAGCTGACGGCATACAACCGCAGCGACACTTGGTTGACCCGATTGATCGATATGGAATACTGGCTGGCTTGCAATGAGGAGCGCGCGGCGCAAGGTCGCTTTGGTGCGGTCATGTGCTGCTGCGGCCCATGTGCAATGTACCGCCGGTCTTGTCTCCTTTCTCTGCTGGATCAATACGAGACGCAACTGTTCAGGGGGAAACCAAGCGACTTCGGTGAAGACCGTCATCTTACGATCCTCATGCTGAAAGCAGGCTTTCGAACCGAGTACGTTCCAGGTGCCGTCGCGGCGACAGTCGTTCCGGACAAGATGGGACCTTATTTGCGCCAACAACTCCGCTGGGCACGGAGCACTTTCCGGGACACGATGCTTGCGCGAGGTCTACTGCGTGGCCTGGATCGCTATCTAACTTTGGATGTGATGGGAGAGAATCTCGGCCCATTGTTGCTCGGCATCGCGGTAGTAACGGCGCTCGGTGAGCTACTAGTTTCACATACAGTTAATTGGTGGACGGTGCTGGCTATTGTCACCATGACCATAATCAGATCTACGGTGTTATCTTTCCGCACTCGGCAGCTTCGATTCATCGGCTATTCAATGCACGCGTTAATCAGGATATTCCTGTTGATCCCCTTGAAGGCTTACGCCCTGTGTACATTGAGCAATAGCGATTGGCTGTCGCGTAAAAGTGTTCCCCTGCCCAACAGGAGCACAAAGGAAATCACAAGCGCGATGCCGCTTGCCGGAGCAAATGCTGCGGGCAATTCTGGAATTGCGGAGTCACTTCATACTGCAGATCTTTCGCTCACAGCTGGTGAAGTCTGACGGCCTTGCAGCGCCGAGTGACCGAGTAAGTTGTGTCAGTCGACACGTGGTGAAGCTTGTCGAGTTACCTATGGTCAGAACGGGAACTATCTGGAAGCGACACGTGGCATCTTGACGTTAATTCTTTGGCGGAAGCGATACACGCGTCGCTCCGGCCGCGACTTTCCAAAGGTGCCATCTCAAGGCGGTGGCCTGCTCTGAACCAGAATTCGTAAGTAAGCTGCCGGTGGCCAATCGGACTCATTCCGCTTGAGATAGACGCATGTCCAATGTAGCAATCGACCTTACCGGCGTAACCAAATTATTCGGAAACAAGCTCGTTGTGGACGGGCTGTCCTTCACCGTTGCATCGGGAGAGTGCTTCGGTCTGCTGGGGCCGAACGGCGCAGGCAAGAGCACGATTGCGCGTATGCTCCTCGGTATGACCCGGCCTGACGCGGGTGATATAACAGTCCTCGGTCTACCAGTGCCGGCACGCAGCCGCTTGGCCCGCAAGGGTATAGGCGTGGTCCCGCAGTTCGACAATCTCGACCTGGAATTTACGGTACGTGAGAACCTGTTGGTGTTCGGGCGCTACTTCGGCATGAGTACAAGAGAGATCAACGCCGTCATCCCACGGCTCCTCGAGTTCGCTCGCCTTGAGAGCAAGGCGGATTCACGTGTCGGCCTGCTATCCGGCGGGATGAAGCGGCGCCTGACGCTGGCACGTGCTCTGATCAACGACCCCCAGTTGCTTGTGATGGATGAGCCCACGACCGGCCTCGACCCGCATGCCCGCCATCTGATCTGGGAGCGACTTCGTTTCCTGCTGGCGAGCGGAAAAACGATCATTTTGACCACCCATTTCATGGAAGAGGCTGAGCGGCTTTGTGATCGGCTGTGTGTTCTCGAGCGGGGACGCAAGATCGCCGAGGGCAGTCCTCATGCGCTGATCGACGAGTACATTGGGTGCAACGTGATCGAGATCTTCGGCGGCAATCCACAGGAGCTGATTTCGCTGATCAGGCCGTACGTTCAGCGTATCGAGGTAAGCGGCGAGACGCTCTTTTGCTATGCGCCTGATCCGGAGGATGTGCGCATCCAGCTTCGCGGTCGAGCGGGTCTGCGTATTCTGGAGCGTCCACCCAGTCTGGAGGACGTTTTCTTGCGGCTAACCGGACGTGAGATGGAGAAGTGAGCAATGGATGAACGTCTTGCGGCCGCTCTACCCGCTAACGCCTGGAACTGGATCGCGGTGTGGCGCCGCAATCATTTGGCATGGAAGAAGGTGGCATTTGCTTCAATGCTCGGCACCCTTGCTGATCCGATGATTTACCTTTTCGGGCTCGGCACTGGCCTTGGACTGTTGGTAGGCCGCATCGAAGGTGCATCCTACATCGCTTTTCTGGCAGCCGGCATGGTTGCGACAAGCGCGATGACAGCATCGACCTTCGAAACAATTTACGCGGTTTTCGGTCGAATGCGCGATCAGGGCACTTGGGAAGCAATCTTGCACACACAACTTACCCTCGGCGACATCGTTCTCGGTGAATTGACCTGGGCAGCCACAAAGGCCTTTCTGGCCGGTACGACAATTGCGATTGTTGCCGCCGCGCTAGGTTATGCCGCGTGGACGTCGGTTCTCTACGTGCTGCCGGTCATCGCTCTCACCGGGTTCGCCTTTGCGAGCCTGGCCATGCTCGTCATCGCGCTCGCGCCCAGTTATCACTATTTTATTTTCTATCAGACGCTTGTCATCACACCCATGCTGTTCCTTTCGGGCGCGGTTTTTCCAGTCGGCCAATTGCCAGGAGTGTTTCAGCAGATTGCGGCCTTCTCGCCGCTGGCGAATTCTATCGATCTAATCCGTCCGGTGATGCTCGGCCGCCTGGGCGACAATGTAGGGCTGCATATAGGCGCACTTTGCATGTTCGCTGTATTGCCTTTTTTTCTGTCGGCTGGACTGTTTCATCGACGACTAATGCGTTGACGCTTACCTACGCCCATCAACGAGAAGGAGGTCCGCAATGCCGGATTGCAAACTGCCCACAGCGGCCCGGAGGCATGCGTGTGCCAGGAATCGCGAGTGGTACAACAACGCCGAAGCCGGGCGCCACCCAGCCGCTGCAGGCACGCGCCCATCTTCGCGACCACACCTCGGAGTACAGGCTGGGTGGTGAGGCGCGGACCCACCCGGAGCGTTCAAGCGATAGCAGCCAAGCTTCTTGTGCGCGTCCCCAGACCGTCGCGGCCATTATTTAGTTGGATACACATGCAATGACCCACAACGAACCAACTCCTGAGCCTTTTGTGATCCTTGCTATGCCAAGGACCGGAACACACTATTTAGAAGAATTGCTAAACGAGCATCCGACCGTTTTGAGTAACGGTGAGTTGCTAAACGAATATGATCCCAATTGGCCCAGCACGGATCGCCTGCTAGGCACGGATCGCGAGCTTCTTGAGCTTGCCTATGTGCGCTGCCCTATGCGCGACTACAAGAATGTGACGCATCTTGGCTGCAAGATCAATGAACCTCAGTTTCGCGAGCGTCCAGCATTCTTTGCGGAATTAGCTCGTTGGCCAGCACTCAAGGTCATCCTCGTTGTTCGCCGAAACGTATTGGAATCGCTCCGATCCTTTGTGCAGGCCAGGGAAAGCGGTCAGTGGCTGAAGTTCAGCTCGGACAACGATACCGCTCGGCCACCGAGCGTCAGGTTGTCAATCGCTGACTGTGAGGCTTATTTCAAAGCCGCCGACGATTTTCACGCTCGCGTTATGGACTCCTTCACGTCGACCAACCTGCTTGTAATGGAATACGAGAGCCTTCTTCATGAACCTGCCCAATGCTTGGGAGCGGTTTGGGATTTCCTGGGCGTTCCAGCGCTTGAGCCATCAGATAACGCCATCCTGCAGCGCCAGGAAACGCGACCGCTGGATCAAACGGTGGAGAACTTTGACGAGTTGCGGATTCACTTCGCACGCGGACCTTATTCAAGATTTTTTGACCTCGGAGATTCGATGCGCTCCAACGCTTAATCGCTTGTCCCGCGTGCTCTGATGGGCGTGTAGGATATCCTACAGTTTGCGCGCATTCCGTCGCAAAACTGACCAACCAAAGTCACCAAGACGACAGATATCGGCCGGCATTCGATCTGCGGCGAACATCAAAGGCGCGGCCGCAAGGCGACCTGGTCAATTCCCTCTCTGGCGAAGCACTTCTTCACGCGATCTTTGGCGAGCCTTGAGTGCAAATTCCGGCAAAGGTGGAGGGTTCCAGTGCGCAACCCGCACCAATCTCGCTGGACGGGACAGGCCTCCAGTTGGCACGGCGCTTGCTCCGAGATGACAGCAGCGCTCGACCGGAGCGCAGCATGGGAGAAGGAGGAGCCCCCACCCCGATCCGGTCAGGGAGAGAGAAACGGTGTTGGTTCCAAAAGTCCCCCGCGCGATCGCAGCGCCCCGCAAGCGCCATTTTGCCCGGACCTACGTGCAGGTGCTTGCCGCCATAGTTCTGGGTGCCGCAATTGGCTATCTCTATCCGGAAACCGGCCAGAGCCTGAAGCCGCTCGGCGATGCCTTCATCAAAGTCGTCAAGATGATTATCGCACCTGTCATCTTCCTGACAATTGCGACCGGCATTGCCGGCATGAGCGATCTGCAGAAGGTCGGCCGAGTTGCCGCCAAGGCGATGGTTTATTTCCTCACCTTCTCGACGCTTGCACTCGTTGTCGGACTGATTGTCGCGAATATCGTTCAGCCTGGCGCCGGCCTCAACATCGATCCGGCCTCGCTCGATGTCCAAGCCGTTAAGGGCTATGTGGCCACGGCTCACGAGCAGTCCGTGACCAGCTTCCTGATGAACATCATCCCGTCAACGATTGCCAGTGCCTTCGCGGAAGGCGACATCCTGCAAGTCTTGTTCTTCTCGGTCCTGTTCGGCATTGCTTTGGCGATGACCGGAGAGACGAGCAGGCCGGTCGTTACCTTTCTCCAGGCGCTTACCGCCCCCATTTTTAAGCTCGTCGGCATTCTGATGAAGGCTGCACCCATCGGCGCCTTCGGCGCAATGGCCTTTACGATCGGCAAATACGGAATCGGTTCGGTGGCCAACCTCGCGATACTGGTCGCGACGTTCTATCTTACCGCCTTCCTCTTCGTGTTCGGGGTTCTCGGCGCGGTCTGCCGCTACAACGGCTTCTCGATCTTTTCTCTCGTCCGCTACATCAAGGACGAACTGCTGCTTGTCCTGGCAACGTCCTCCTCGGAGGCCGCGCTGCCCTCGCTCATGGAGAAGATGGAGAAGGCCGGCGCCGCGCGTTCGGTCGTAAGTCTCGTCATCCCTACTGGATACTCATTCAATCTGGACGGTACCAATATCTACATGACGATCGCCGCCCTCTTCATCGCGCAGGCGACGAACACAGATTTGTCAATTGCCGATCAGATCCTCCTGCTGCTAATTGCGATGCTTTCCTCGAAGGGTGCGGCAGGCGTCACCGGCGCCGGCTTCATCACATTGGCCGCTACTCTCTCTGTCGTGCCGAGTGTTCCCGTTGCCGGAATGGCTCTAATTCTTGGCGTGGACCGCTTCATGTCGGAATGCCGCGCGCTGACGAATTTAGTCGGTAATGCGGTGGCATCGCTCGTTGTCGCTCGCTGGGAAGGCGAATTGGACCAGTCACGGATGGAAGCCGCTTTCCGCGGTTAGGGTTACATCAAACTGGCTCCCCGCAAGCAAGATCGCAACAGCGCGACGTGTAAGTCGCGGCCTTGACTCAACAGTCGAATTGCCAGCCTCCAAAGAGCGCTGGAAATAGAGTACTAACGCAGTGAGTAATACAACACCATGAAGCCCCTAAGCAAACGAACGGTTCACGGAAACTCATCTGGGTGCGCATGGAGCGCTGTTCGTCGAATGCGCTATCCGCGGGGTGTGGGAACTATTCCAGCTTGCCGCCCCAAGCCGTCGCGGGAGCGCACCGGATGATGGAGGACCGGCCGATCAGAATCGCTAGGGGAAAGCGCGTCACAATAGCCGATCTCGCCCGCGAAGCCGGAGTCAGCGTAGCAACAGTCGATCGGGTTCTGAACGTCCGCCTTCCGGTGCGAGAGGAGACCGCCCAGCGGGTCCATGCGGCCGCGCACGCGATCGGCTATCATGCTGCCGGTCTCATCAAACAGCGCTTGCAGCAGCACCTGCCGCACTACAAGCTGGGCTTCATCTTGAGGAAACCTACCCACGATTTCTACCAAGATTTCGCTCGCAAGATCGAAGAGTCGGTCAGTATGGCTAAATCCTTCCACGGCCTTCCGATCATCGAGTTCGCGCAGTCACATTTGCCGCGTGACCTGCTCCCGCTTCTTAAGGACCTTGGGAGCCGCTGCCAGGCGATCGCCATGGTGGCGGCCGATCACCCGAAAATCACAGCATCAGTCGAGGAGCTCAAGGCGAAAGGTATCCCGGTATTTTCGCTGCTATCCGACTTCGCCGATGGCGTGCGCGAGGGCTACATCGGCCTCAACAACAGCAAGGTCGGACGGACTGCCGCTTGGGTGTTTTCCAAGGCCGCAAAACGGCCCGGCAAGGTGGCGGTGTTTGTCGGAAGCCATCGCTTCCAGGCGCATGCGACGCGGGAAACGGCCTTTCGTGCGTATTTTCGTGAGAACGCGCCAAAATTCGAGGTGCTTGATGCGCTCGTGAACCTTGATGAACGGCAGCTCACTTACGAAAAATTGCTGGATCTTATGCAGCGGGAACCAGAGCTCGTCGGCTTCTATATGGCCGGCGGGGGGATAGAGGGGGCAATTTCCGCGCTCCGAGAAGAGGGGAGCGGTCAGGATCTCGTCGCGATCGTGAGTGAAATGACGCCGCAGTCACGTGGGGCGCTTGCGGATGACATCTTGACGATGGCGGTCGGCACGCCAATGCGCCGACTTTGCCAGGAGCTGATAATGGCAATGGAGCGGGCCATCAAAGCCGGCGTCGCGGAGAGCCCGGGGCAGACATTTCTGCCGTTCGACATTTATCTTCCGGAAAATATTTGAGCTTGATGGATTTCTATCATGAGCGCCCATTTTCCTTTCACCGATGAAAGGAAAGCTCGATTGACTCGGCCGTCTCTGTCCGATCTGTGAACCGGCGTGGTTCCGTCTTGAAAGAAGCCGGATGCCGAAATGGCAGCCGCGCTTCATGGAAGGAAAGTCAAGCAATGCGCCAGGTATCGCCCCGCTTTGCACTCGATCACATGGCGGCGCCCCGCCTTGACGTCAGTGCGCTTTTCGCGCTTGCCCGTGACCAAGGCCTGACCGACGTCCAAATCCGTTACCCTCATTTCAGCAATCCTGTCGCACGCGGCATTCCGGCTGCGGACGTCCGGTTTGCCGCTACCGAAGCGGGCATCACGATCATCTCTGTCAACGCCTTGCAGCGGTTCAACGACTGGACTCCAACGCGTCAGGCCGAGGCAAGCAACCTCGCCGATTATGCGACGGCGTGCGGGGCGGAGACGCTCGTTTTGGTGCCGGCCAACCGCAGCTCGTGGCCCACCAATAGCGAGCGCCAGGACAATCTTCGTTTCGCTCTAAACGAGATCAAGCCAATCCTCCAGTCGCGGGGTCTGATCGGTCTTATCGAGCCGCTGGGTTTCCGAACCTGCTCGCTTCGATCAAAGAAGGAAGCGGCCGAGGCCGTTGCCGCGGTTGATGGCCAGTCCGTCTTTCGCCTCGTGCACGACACGTTCCACCACACCCTGGCCGGGGAGACATGCCTGTTCTGCGAGCTTACCGGCCTGGTGCACATTTCAAGCGTAAACGACCCGACCTTCTGGATTTACCCCGATCGCTTTCTTGCAGGTTCCGACAATGGCAGCCAGATTCAGGCGCTGCTGGATGGCGGCTACGCGGGACCTTTCTCGTTCGAGCTGGTCGAGGAAGTCCATTCTCTGGACGATCTCGCAGGCGCACTTGCCGCCAGCATCGACTTTATCCGGCGAGGGCTATTGTCGTCAGAGTAGATGGTGACAGGAGTAGTGACTATAGGTGCGCCTGAATTTTCCGTGGGTTCACAGCGGGACAGCCATCCGAGATGCCTCTTGCATCATTATCTCCCGCATCCAGATGCTTGCCGGATCGCTATTGTGGAGGGCCGGCCATTGGAGGGTCTCGGTGAATGTGGGAAATGGCAGCGGAAGTTCGATAACCCGCAGGGGGAACGTGTTTTCGAAATGCCTGACCAGCCGCAAGGGCATGGTCGCTATACGAGCTGTGCCGGACACCATAGGTGGAATCATGCTGAAGCCCTGCACGGCGACCTCGACACGTCTCTTAAGGCCATGCTCAAGCAAAAACCATTCCTCGATAGACGGCTTCATCGTACGCCCGAACCTGACCGCGACGTGCCTCATCGACATGTATCTCTCGAATGTAAGCTGCTGTGGCAGCTGCTTGTTTGTGGGACAGCCTACGCACACGAGCTTCTCGTCAAACAGCGGAACGCTTGAATGCACACTCGACGTGAACATATCCGGTAGAATTAGAAAATCGACGTCACCGCGCCGGAGAAGCTCATCGGGGCTATCGTCGACAGGCAGCAGTTCGAAGCTGACGGCGGGGGCTTCCCGTGCAATACGCTCCACAAGCTTTTCGAAAAACACGAGCGTGACGAAATCGGAAAGAATGATCCTGAAGAGGCGATCGGCTCGAGCTGGGTCAAACGGATCCGAAGAAATAATCGAGCACTGGATGTGCTGGAGAGCGTCGCGAACTGCGGGGGCAAATGCTGCCGCACGCGGGGTTAGAAATCGTTCGCGACCTCTTATCGTAAACAGTTCATCGCGGAAATAATCGCGCAGTCGGGCGACGGCCGCACTCATGGCGGGCTGACTCAGGTTGATCCTGCGTGCCGCCGCCGAGAGATTACGCTCCGTCAGGAGTGCGTCGAGCACAACGAGGAGATTTAGATCAAGTCCTTTGAAACGCATGTCATCAGCCATCCATGGGATGGATGCCTTTAACCGAAACAAACGACTTTAACAATTTAGCATTCTTGCAATCTTTTGTCGCAAAAAGTTTATGATGGATGACGTTAAGGTCCGACATATGAGCCGCGTGATCTGCCGAAGCGAGCAATCGTACGTACTGTGCAGGTCAGAGATTGGCGGTTTGAAATGCCGGGCCGATGGCGCCGGGCTATCAACCAGCGTCTTCGGCGGCCCCGACCTAGCTAGGCGTGGAACCTAATAGGGTGCACCCTTCCAGTCCGAGGCGACTGATGGGCGGTTTGATCCTAAGCTGCCGTGAGGCCTGTGTTGTATCGGCGAAGCCAATGCAGCAGTTCGGCAGCGTTTTTGAGAGCTGTTGTAGGCTCGGCCTAAGCCCATTGGCGCAAGCCTGTCTGAACGAAGCGCTTGGCCTTGCTGTTATCCGGTGGTGATCTGTGGTGCCTTTTCGTCCTGCTGTTCTTGTTTTGGAACGCCATTATGGTGAGCCCATCCGGGACGTGGGGCACCGGGAGCACGAAGGTGCAGGCAGGCCGTCAATAGACCGTGGGCTGAGAGCCCGAGCTCGTTACATGGCCGCCCCTCGCGACTTTCCCGGAGGCGCTGCGAGCGCGGATCAGTAGATGTCGTGTTGCCCGCCAGCTCCCGTCTTTGACCGAGCCAAGAAGGAGGAACGGGCATGCGCATCATCGGACTGGATATTCACCGCGCCTTCGCCGAAGCAGTGGCATGGGAGGATGGCAGGCTCAGGCGACTCGGCCGCGTCGACATGCGGCGCGATCTGCTGGCGGCGTTCGCCGCGAAGCTGTCGCCGAGCGATGTCGGGATGATCGAGGCCACCGGCAACGCAACGTCCGCTGCAGCTGTGGTTGCGCCGCATGTGAAGAAGGTGGGGATCGCCAACCCGAAACAGGTGCGTATCATTGCCTATGCCAAGATCAAAACGACGATCGACGCCGACGTTCTTGCGCAGCTCTATGCCAGCGGCTTCTTGCCAGAAGTCTGGATTGCGGACGAGCCGACGCAGGCTCTGCGTCGACAGGTGACACGGCGCAATCAGATTGTCCGACAGAGATCTCGATCGAAGACCGTCTCCAGTCGATCCTTCATAGCCACCTGATCCCGTCCTGCCCGCATGCCGACCTGTGCGGCGCCAAGGGTCGGACCTGGTTAATCGAGCAGGTCGTACCGCAGGACGAGCGCCTCGCGATCGATCGGCATCTGCGCGAGTTCGACCGATTGGGCGAAGACCTCCAGGTCATCGAACGCGATCTTGCCCGCTCGGCTCTCGAGGATGAAGGCGTGAAGCGGCTGATGACCATTCCCGGCGTCGACATCACCGTCGCGCTGGCGATGAAGGCGGCGATCGGCGACGTGTCGCGCTTCGACGATCCGCAGAAGCTCGTGACCTATCTCGGGTTGAACCCAAGCGTCCGACAGTCCGGCCAGGTCCGGCCTACCATGGGCGGATCACCAAGCAGGGCCGTGGTCATGCGCGCGGCATGCTCGTCGAGGCGGCCTGGGCGGCCGCTCGTGCTCCCGGACCGTTGCGAGCCTTCTCCCTGCGGCGTGCGAGCCCGGCGCGGACAGCATGTCGCGGCCGTGGCAACCGCACGCAAACTCTCTGTCGTGATCTGGCATCTGTTGATGAAGGGCGAGAGTTACGCGTGGGCTCGACCCTCCCTGCATGCCAAGAAGCTTGCGCGATGTGGAACTCAAGGCCGGGAGCAAGGCTGTGCGCGGCCAAAAGGGAGCCGCGCACGCCTACAACATAAAGAGCCACCGGGAAGAAGAGCGCCGCTGGGTGGAGCAGGCCGAGGGCGCCTATGCACGCCTCGCCGCCGGTTGGAACCCACGAGGTCCGAAGAGGGTAGGCACGGATGCCGCAAACGAGGCGCGACGATAGAAGCTGCGCGGCAGGGCTCTCATCTCGGACCCTGCTCTTCGCCACGCGGTCGTCCGTGCGCGACAGGAGAATAGCGCAGATTTATCAACAAGGCTCTTGTCGATCACATCAGTGGTCTTGGGCGCTGTACGGCCGGGTGAAGACTTTGCAGGTGGCCCGGAAAGCGTTTGACCTGTAGCGAAGCAATTGTCGTCATTACGCGCTCGACCCGGGCGCCCAGCTTGGCATAAGAGCTACGTGGCCTCAGGAAGCGTCGTCAATGCAGACCATGGACGAATTCCCAGCCGATGCCGAGATGCCGGTCGACCGTGCCTGTCGCCGTCCGGTGATGCGATGCCCCCGAGCGCATGAGTTCGCCCCGGATGCTCCCGGTCACGACGCACGGGTTCGGGTTCCAAGGCGCTCAGTTTGTTCGCGCCTAATCGGTGTAGGACGCGGCAGAAATACGAGCGTGACGAAATCGGAAAGAATGATCCTGAAGCGGCGATTCGGTAGAGCCGGGTCAAACTATCCGACGGAATAAACGAGCACTGGATGGGCAGGAGAGCGTCGCGAACTGGAGGGCAAGAGCTCCCGGACGCAGCGTTAAGTTTGAATACCTCCGCGGACATGGTCGCGAGCTCATCGCGCAAATAATCGAGCAGCCGAGCGCCGGCCGCACTCATGACCGGCTGGGCTCGGTTAATCCTGCATGCCGCGCCCATGAGGTTGCGCTCTGTCGGGAGTGCGTCGAGCACAACGAGGAGATGTAGTTCACGACCTTTGAAACGCGTGGTCAACTATCCAAAGTGTGGATGCCTTTCATCGAAACAAACGATTTCATCAATGTTCTGGAATCCTGCATGGGCAGAAGCACCTGACGGACACCGATGCCCCACTGCCTCATAGCGTCGCGAGCGTCTTAAGAAACCGCCCGAAAGGAGAACTTTCATGCGCTCTACCGGGCAGTGGAGTGCTGGGAAAGGGAGTTGCAACTGACCGGCCATGTCAACTGTCCAACTTCTTCCGAGCCTATGGACAGACTGGGAGACGCGCACGGTGTAGCGGCTCACATCGTCATACTGCACCTACGCCACACACCGGCCGGACCTGATCCGGCTTTATGAGCATTGGGCTTTGTCAGTTGCCCAAGCGTGATGGCTTTCGCGACGCGGCGCGCCTCAGGAACTGAGTCGCGGGTCCGGGTCGAAACGCGGGAAAGAAAGACAGGAAACAGAATGGCCGATCAATTCGCAACGGACGTCATTGCCCTGATCAAGAAACGCGCCGAGTCGGAGAGCGGTGAGGGAATGCCTGCGTC
>NZ_SRUO01000317.1 GCF_004791025.1 Mesorhizobium sp. M4B.F.Ca.ET.203.01.1.1 | reverse complement strand
GGAGGTTATACGGCGGATCGGCGAAAATCGCGTCCACCGACTGGCTCGGGAGGGCATCCAAGGCAGCGACGCAATCACCCTTTATGATGCTGTCTTTCCAGGCGTCACTCTCACCTGCACGATCAAAACCGGCATGCCGAAAATCGGCCAGCGGAAAAACTGCTGCCATTGGGACTCGCTTCATACGCTTATTCTCTACTGAGGCTTATGGTTACAGAAGATGGTTATCAAAGCCTGAACAAGTCACGGAAAATGCGAAATAAATGGCTCTCGCGGCG
>NZ_SRUO01000316.1 GCF_004791025.1 Mesorhizobium sp. M4B.F.Ca.ET.203.01.1.1 | reverse complement strand
CAACGCTGCCAAGGAAAAGGCCGGGCATTGCCCGGCCTTTTCTTCATGCGTCGCGTACCGGCGGTCAGTGCGCGGCGGCAAAGCCCGCATCGCCCAAGGGCGGCAGCATCGACCCGCGCGGTTCGCTGTCCGCACCTTGCCCGGCGGCGTTCAGCGCCTGCTGGTAGGCCTTGGCGGTGGCGGTGTTGAACGCCACCAGCACGATCCGCATCGGTTGCGCGTGGCTGCGCTGCCAAGCCAGTGTTTCGGTCACTGCGATCTGCGCCGCCTGGTACAGC
>NZ_SRUO01000315.1 GCF_004791025.1 Mesorhizobium sp. M4B.F.Ca.ET.203.01.1.1 | reverse complement strand
TCCAGCCATTTCGGCGGATCGGGCTCGCGCGCCAGCACGTCGTCGATCTCGCGCTCGATCTTGTCGCGCTCGACCTCGGTGGTGAAGTTCCTGATCGAGAACGGCGTGCCGGCCAATCGGCTGGTCGCTGCCGGCTTCGGCGAGTTCCAGCCGCTCGACCCCCCCGACACCGACGAAGCGCGCACCAAGAACCGCCGCATCGAGTTGAAGCTCACTGAACGGTGATCGCGTATCACGCGAATTTGTTCGCCGGCTCAACGCTAGGGCGCAGCAGCCAG
>NZ_SRUO01000314.1 GCF_004791025.1 Mesorhizobium sp. M4B.F.Ca.ET.203.01.1.1 | reverse complement strand
TTCGCCGCGCAGCTGAGACGTTGTCCGCAGGGTTCAAGGCCGCACATGAAGCTGCGCGTCCGGGGCGTACTGAGAACGATGTGGCCGCAGCTTTCCATCATGCTGCCATCTCGGCTGGTAGTGAATATATGGGCAGTGCCCCTTATATCGCTTCCGGCCCGCGAACGGCACTTCCGCACGCTACCTGGGCTGGCCGATGCATCGAAAAAGGCGATCTGGTCATCGTCGAGGGATCCGGAAACTGGAAGCGATACAGTGCAGCCTTGATGCGGACCTGGT
>NZ_SRUO01000313.1 GCF_004791025.1 Mesorhizobium sp. M4B.F.Ca.ET.203.01.1.1 | reverse complement strand
GGCCGATCTACCCGATGTACGACTTCGCCCACGCGCTGGGTGATTCGATCGAGGGCATCACCCACTCGCTGTGCACGCTGGAATTCGAAGACCACCGCCCGCTGTACGACTGGTGCGTGGACAACGTCGATTTCGCCCATGACGACGCGCTGACCCAGCCGCTGGTCGATGCCGGCCTACCGCGCGAAGCCGCCAAGCCGCGCCAGATCGAGTTCTCGCGCCTGAACATCAACTACACGGTGATGAGCAAGCGCAAGCTGATGGCGCTGGTCACCGAAC
>NZ_SRUO01000312.1 GCF_004791025.1 Mesorhizobium sp. M4B.F.Ca.ET.203.01.1.1 | reverse complement strand
GGAGAAGCTTATGCGCCAGCGTATGAATAAGGCGGTCTCAGATGTCGAGCAGCGCGCCAACGGCATTGCGAAGCTCGAAGCAGCGACAAGTCCCATCATGGAAACTTTGTCAGGCCTTGCGATCGCGGTGGTTATCGCCGTCTCTGGATACACAGTTCTTGAGAAAGGCGGCTCGCCAGGTGATCTAATGGCGTTCATCACTGCACTACTTCTCGCTTACGAACCGGCAAAACGTCTGGCTCGCATGCGCGTACAGATCGAGGGCGGGATGATCGGAGT
>NZ_SRUO01000311.1 GCF_004791025.1 Mesorhizobium sp. M4B.F.Ca.ET.203.01.1.1 | reverse complement strand
GCGCCGCCTGTTCACCAGCCAGCAGCAGAGTTTCGTCAACCTGCGCCGCGGCCGGCCGGGCAAGATTCCGGCGCCGATAGACGACATCGAAGCGTTCTGGGAGCCGCACGAAAAGCTCGGCGTGGAGCGGGCCCTGGCCTGCACCGTGCTCGGCGATCCGCAGCAGGTGGCCGATGGCATCGCCGCGTTCGTTGAGCGGCACTCGCCGGACGAGCTGATGCTCACCGCCAACCTGTATGACCACCGCGCGCGCCTGCGTTCGTTCGAACTGGCGATGCA
>NZ_SRUO01000310.1 GCF_004791025.1 Mesorhizobium sp. M4B.F.Ca.ET.203.01.1.1 | reverse complement strand
GGCCGAGGCGGTGGACATGCAGTTCGCCGCGTTCGAGATAAACATTGTTGACTGCGGTGATCTCAAGCTCGCCGCGCGCCGAAGGACGGATGTTCGAGGCGATGTCGACCACGTTGTTGTCGTAGAAATAAAGGCCGGTCACGGCCCAGTTGGACTTCGGCTTTTGCGGCTTCTCGTCGATCGTCAAAGCCCTGCCGGTGGCCTTGTCGAAAGAGACCACGCCATAACGCTCGGGATCATCTACATAGTAGGCGAAGACCGAGGCACCCCCATCGCGCG
>NZ_SRUO01000309.1 GCF_004791025.1 Mesorhizobium sp. M4B.F.Ca.ET.203.01.1.1 | reverse complement strand
ATCGATGATCCGCAGGCCCTGATCGATATTGAACTGGACCTGCCGCAGCCCGGCCCGCGCGACCTGCGGGTGGCGGTGCGCGCGGTGGCGGTGAACCCGGTCGACACCAAGGTCCGCCGCGGCGTGGCCACCGACGGCCCGCGCGTGCTGGGCTGGGATGCGGTCGGCATCGTCGACGCGGTGGGCAGCGAGGTGACCCTGTTCCAGCCCGGTGACGCGGTCTACTACGCCGGCGTCATCGATCGCCCGGGCAGCAATGCCGAGTACCAGCTGGTGGAT
>NZ_SRUO01000308.1 GCF_004791025.1 Mesorhizobium sp. M4B.F.Ca.ET.203.01.1.1 | reverse complement strand
CGGAAACCTAAATCAGAATTTCTCAAACTCTGGCTCGGTGCACCCGGAATAAATGACCTTGCAACCGTTACTTCCCTGTCTCACGCAAGCATCCACAGCCATCTTGCTCGCAGCATCGACAGAAGCCGCACGCGCAAACGTAGAGCCACCAAACCTTGAGTCACTGGGTGATACGAATGCAGCGCATTGATTATTGAACGCCAGCACAACCTTGCAATCCGTTGCCCCACGTTGTCCACAATTGGCAAGCGACTCAGAAGCCGCGTCTCCCTTCTTTCGT
>NZ_SRUO01000030.1 GCF_004791025.1 Mesorhizobium sp. M4B.F.Ca.ET.203.01.1.1 | reverse complement strand
CAACTCGCGGACTTCGCGCCATCGTCTCCACGCTTTGAGCCGGGTAGTTATTTAAACATTCAAGTTAGCTAAAATGTTCCGGAACCGGATCGGGGTTTGGTGCCTTGAATCGCGGTCCTGTCGAGTTGCGTTGATGCGTCTGAAGTTCATTGAGCCTTTGATGCCGACCCTGGTCGAGAAGCCGCCAGAGGGGGACGGCTGGATACATGAGGTGAAATTCGACGGCTACCGCTCCCAGATCGTGAGGGATGCCGATGGTGTGCGCATCTTCACCCGGCGCGGGCTCGACTGGACTGCCAAGTATCGCGACCTCGCAAAGGCTGCTGGCGAGCTGGAGGTCGCGACCGCAATCATAGACGGCGAGATCATCGTCCTGAACGATACCGGGCTGTCCGACTTCAAGGCCCTGCGCAAGGCCATCACCAGTCGGCAACGGGACCTCTATTTCGTTGCCTTCGATCTGCTCCACCTCAATGGCCACGACCTTCGCGACATGCCGCTAGAGGATCGCCGGGAGATCCTGTCCGAGATGATCCCGGACGGCGGACGCATCCAGTTCAGCCAGCCGTTGCCGGGTGATGCGAAATCGATCTTCCACCTGATCGACCAAGCCGGCCTCGAGGGGATGGTATCCAAGCGCAAAGAGAGCAAATACCGCTCTGGCAACTCGACGGCCTGGCTGAAGACCAAGGCTTACACGATCGGCGAATATGAGCTGCTCGGCGTCGAGCGGGAGGCCGGCAAACCAGCTTTCGCCCTGATGGCCGAGCGCGGCACCGGGCGCTACGTTGGGAGCGCCTTTATCAGCTTGAACCGGGAAATGCGCGAACGGCTCTGGCAGCGCGTCCAGGAGGCTCCAGGAAGCCCACCGAAGGGTATGAAGCGGCCGGCGACGCAATGGGTGAAGCCGGGGCTGATCGGCCGCGTGAAGCACCTGCGCGGCGAGGAAGACCTACGACATGCTTCGCTGAAAGACTTTTGGGATGAGCCCTAAAGGCAGCGCCGCGCCACAGAGGCGGTCGGAAGGCCATCGCTTTGCCAGCGTCAAGGGTTGTGGCTTGACCCATTGACTAATACCGTAGGCCGATCTTGTCGGGGGCATACCCATGGTGAACTTGGAAGACCTCTACCGGATACTGCGGACAGGCCATGTGCAAGCGCAGGGGGTCGTGGATACGGTCCCTGTTCCTTTGCTGGTGTTGGACAGTGCCCTCTGCATCCAGAGCGCCAATCGCGCGTTCTTCCGAACGTTCAAAGTCCAGCGCGACGACACCATTGGGAAGCATATCTACGACCTCGGAGACGGCCAGTGGGATATTCCCGAGCTGCGTCGCTTGCTCGCGGACGTGATCCCGAAGAGCACTGCCGTTATCGACTATAAGGTGGAGCACGATTTTCCCGGCGTCGGGAAGCGGACCATGCTGATTACGGCGCGCACCATCAATCGGGACGACGACGGCACCACCATGTTGCTGTCGCTCGTCGATGCCACGGACACGACCCACAGAGAGGCCGAATTTGAAGTTCTCTTCGGCGAACTTCGGCATCGGATGAAGAACCTGCTCGGACTGGTTCGGGCACTGGCTAACCAGACCAAGGCTGAAGGCGTCTCTGGGGAGGCATATCGAGACGCGTTTCTTGGCCGGCTGGCGGCCGTCGTGGACGCGAATGACCAAGGGTTTGTCGGCGGCGGGGATGGCGACCTCGCCGCGCTGGTAGCACATGCCCTGGAACCGTTCGTAGCAAGCCCCAACGCCGTAAAGATCGACAACGGGCCGCCTGTGAAACTGGATAGCAAGAGATTGATGTCTCTGGCGCTTGCGCTACATGAGCTGGCGACGAACGCTCTCAAATACGGGGCGCTGTCGAAAGCGGGCGGACAGGTTCATGTGCGCTGGGAGGTTGAGGAGGCGGAGACCCGACTGCTCCGGCTGACTTGGACCGAAAGCGGTGGCCCCAAAGTGACCCCGCCGGTTTCTACGGGCTTTGGGACGACGTTGATCCAGTTCGCAATAGCGTACGATCCGGGGGGCAAGGTGGAACCTACCTATGCGGCGACGGGTTTAAAGGTGCAGATGGTCATTCCGCTCACGAGGGCGAGCCAACAAGATTGAAGGCAGGTGCAAAAGACGGTCCTAATCGTGGAAGATGAATTTCTGATCGCGATGGACCTCAAATCCATGCTCGAACGGCGAGGATGGCGTGTCCTGGGGCCTGTTTCGACCGTGGCCGCAGCATCTCGCATACTGGAAAGCGAACTGCCGTCTGTCGCATTGCTCGACGTAAATCTAGGCCATGAACTGGTCACGCCATTGGCGGAAAAGTTGAGCAGCCTCAATGTACCATTTGCCGTGGCGAGTGCTTATGACCGGCCGGAGCTTGTCGGCGGGGCCGTTCTAGCGGGCGCGCCCAACGTTGGGAAACCCACCCCCGAGCGGCGCCTCCTGGACGTGTTGGCGAAGTTACTGGAACCTGACGCTCTGCGGCCGTCTATCTACAGGTAATCCTCGCCCTCGGCCCGATGCTCAAAGCAGAACCAGTGCGGTGCCTGCTTCGGCCTGGCAAAGCCCCAGCCGGCATCTTTGCCGCAGCCTTCGTGCTCGCAGACATGATGGTGGACACCGGGCGGGGTGCCATATTCAGGCTTGGGCAGGCGGATTTCGTCGCTCATCAGAAGTAGTGAACGAAATGAGAACAAATCTGTCAAGCACCTCTTGACCGGACAGGAATATGTTCTCCATTTCAGGGCATGCCCGAACAACCGGAAAAATGGCCGAAAGGCGCGAAATGGACGTTGATGCATGCGCACAATGCCGGCCAGGTGGCTAGGATCCGCTGCGGCTATCGCAACATTCGCCGCTTCTATAAGCCGATCGAACTGAGGGAGGTAATCGGCAACGCTACCATAGAAGATGTCGGGGCCCCGCTGCGAGAGATGTGGGCGCAAAGAGTCAATGAGGGCCGAGCTGTTCCACCCAGTCGGGCAGGAACTTGAGACCATCCGCTTTCGGCGCCTGGTCGAGATCCGATGGGAGCGGCGTGTCGTTTGGAGGGACGAGTAGAGCGGCCCGGCAGGCTGGCGTGGGTGGGCCGCAAACGCCGGGCCTAACCGGCGCTGGGTTCGGGTCGAACGCGGCGCCGCTGGTGAAACAATACGCTCTTGCCGAAATAGCAGGCACATATCCATAAGGACGAACGTGGGAGTAGCCCAACGTTTCAGTGTTTCATCTCGAGACCGAATGCTGGCATCAATTTTGCGTCAGACGAATTGCTGGTACAGCAAAGGATTTTTCGCATTGCGACTGTCTGCTCAGCCTGCGCGAAGGCCAGGATCACCGAAGTACATATACTCAGCGCCGCTGCAGATCGAGGATGTGCAGATCGACGAGAATGGCGATGTGACGGTGTCGATTATTGCCGACGACATCTACTCGAAGAATTCCACACAGCGCTATCAGATCACGTTGACCGAAGCCGAAATCAGCATTCTCGCCCGCGGCGTCAGGCCCCGCAAAGCATTGACCGTCGGCTAGGCGGAGGTCTGGACGCCGTGTCCTTGACGCGCGTGACTAGCTAGGCCAGCTTCAGAACTAGATGGAGAGCCGTTTTTTGTTGGCTCTGATTTTCCTCCGATAGACCGCTGCGACCTTGCCCACCGAGCCGGTAGCGAAGAGGGTGCCGGCGAGCGCGGCCGCCTCGACTTTCTCAGTGATCATTGGCTTCGCTTCCCGCTCTGCCAATTTACCTCCCTGAGCAATTCGAAATGTACGAAGCCAGATTACCTGATGCGCTTCCAGCGCCGACAAATAAAGATCGAACCACGGGTTGAACATTCGCACCTCCAGATCGCACAGGAGAACGGCCGCATCGAATGTCGGTTCCTAAGCGGGGATCTGCATAGCCGCGGAGACGCGAATGCTGGCCGCCCGCCTGCTCGCACAGGGAGGGCGGCTATGAACGTGCGCTGGCGAGGCTTTGTGGAACCTAATGCCCGACTTTGACTTAGTCGGCCATGAGCACCCGTGGGACTGACTTTTTGTACAAATGGATAGTCGCCAACGTTCCCGAGACGGTGGGTGCCGATATCATCTCGGTTGCCGAGTTGAGCCAAAAGCTGTTCGCCGACGCGAAGTCGGCAGGCATCAGCAGCACCGAGATTGAGGAAGACACCGGCAGCGTCTATGAGGTCATCCTCGACGCAATCGTCCATCACGACGCCGGTATTGCAGATTGATGAGAGAGCAGAACGTGCCCAACAAACGAACATACCGTCTACAGATCATGCTCAATGCCGAGGAACTGGCCGTGCTGGACGCCTGGCGGTTTGAGAGAAGAATGCCGACTCGATCTGACGCCGTTCGGGAGTTGTTTCGTCGTGGGCTCACCGCGGCGGATGACGATGCAGAGAGGGGAGGCGGGCGCTCGGCAGACTTTAGGGTGCTGCCCACTCGGAACTAGCGTGCGCAGAAACGCGCGCTGGCGGACCTCCCTGTGGCGCGCTATATCGGCCTCATGGCGGGCAAGGGCTGGACGTTTCACTCCCTGATCGATGCGAAGATGACGGTGACGGCGTTTTGCCACTGGTCGCCCTGCAACCATGGCCAGAAGCTCGATCTCGCCAAGCTCCGCGATCGGTTCGGTCCAGATGCGCCGGCAATGGCGGACGACATCATTCCGAAGCTGAAGTGTGCCAAGTGCGGCGGCAGGAAGGTGGGGACGATCTACACGCCCGATACCAGCCCTAACGCCTACGGCAAGGCCAAGGGCAGCTAGCCTGGGGCGAACGCGGGTTTAGCAAGAGATTGCTAATATATGCGAACGGCATAGGAACTAACGATCGCCACCCTCGTTGAAAGGGCTGGCCGGATGCCCTTGTGTCCCAACCCCGCATCCGGCCATTGCCTTGAGAGCCAAGCCCGCTGCTGTCCCCTCGGCAGCGGGTTTACCATTAGCGCAACAGCATGTAGGCGCCCATGCCGGCCATTAGCAGGCAGGCAGCCCTGCCGATCGTGTCGCGCTGCCGGTAGCGCCAGATCGCGCCGGCAAGCATTGAGGCCGTGATGGCGGCGATATAGAGCTTGACTACATTCTTCGAGTGTCGGATCTTCCCGGCTTGGGGCGGAACTGGTAGGCGAGGCCATCTCAGCCGGCATCAGCCTAATCGTAACTCCATTGATCGTTACGTCTGCGATGTAGCCGGCCGCCGTGGCACCCTTGCAAACGGCTGTGATCTGGCGCTGGCTGATGGCGAGGGCTTTTTCATGATTGCTCAGCCTGGAGCGCACGGAACGCCGTATGGCCCGCGTCGGTAAGGATCAAGGACTCGAAGCTGTTGGCATGTTTGGGATGGGCGGTGGTTTCCAGAAAGCCTCGAGCCTTGAGGCGTTCTGCCGTCTCGTCCCCGCAGCCCTTAATCTTACTCGAGTGAACCGCGATGTTCGGGCCATAAGAGCTTAGCTGCTTTAGGGCATTTCGCTCCCGTTTCCCGAGCGGAGTGCCTGGGATCGAGGCTTTCCATTTTTCCTCGGCGGCCTTCTGCAGCTCCATCATTTCCCTTTGGCCCATGGTAAGCGGATCGAATCCCAGCCGATCGTAGTAGTCTTGGAGCGGATCTCTTTTGCGCCCCGACCCCGGCGGATAGCCGCCAAGTCCCTTTGCGGTTTGGCTGCGGTTCCGATTGCCATCCCAACCTTCTAACTCGGCATCCAATGCATAATCGGATGCCCCTCCAGCGGGCTTCGTAGCTTGCCCCTCCGGCACCAGCCGAACCACCACGCCGTTGATAGTGATCTCCGCGACAAAGCCTGCCCGCGCGGCGCCTTTGCATATTGCCGTGATCTGTCGGGCTGAAATGGAGAGGGGTCTCGATATGATGTAGCCTCATTTTACGACAGCATGCCATAAGCAGTCACGCCAAGCATTAATCGGAACCGACCCGTTTCTGGGGCACGAGACATCGCCTGCGCATCTCTCGGATGTGTGCTGGAGAGGTGTGTAGAGGTTTTTCCCAATTCGCTCCACAACCAGGTTGCCTCGCTTAATTTCGGAACGAAGCGCAGCCACGGACACCACGCCGCGCAGCAAAAGGTCGGAAGCTTCCTGGAGAGTGATTGGATCGTCATCCAACAAATCTTCGCGCGTGCGTCTCACTTTTGTCCAGCCTTCAAACGAAAGCCTGGGCTTCCGTGATTCAGAAACTCGATGCCCTCGGCCTCAAGGACTTGCATAACTATATATTTGTGACGGAGCGCTTGAAGCCCGTTTGCGTTATAAGCCTATGGAATCGCTACCTCCAGACGGTCCCCCGCCGAGAACATCGCCCGCGCGTCCTGAAGGGCGCAACGATCATCACTGGTTTCCAAAACTCGGAAATCACCTGCTCACTACGCAATCAGCACGCCAAAGGCGCCGAACTGAAGCTGGCCGCAGACATTCAGATTCCAGAACGCTTCGTGCTGTACGTCCCTGTCGACGGGATCGCGTACAGGACTGTTGTTAGATGGCGCAAGAATGATCGCGTAGGCGTTGAATTCGAGGGTACCGAGCCCAAGCCGAAATTCCATTACGGTTGATTGTTGAGGGGTCTGCGGCTTGCTAGGTGCCCGGATTTTCAATTGGGAACTGGCGGGATCGTCACGCCATCGCGGATCGCCTGCAGCATTGTGCCCAAGGTCGAAATGTTGCGACCGATCACCACCTGTTGCCGGTAAAGTTGGCTGATCGCCGACTTCAACATATCGGGATTCGGAAAAGATCACCGCCTGCTGCTGGACCACCATTTCGCAGGACGCCTGGCAGGCTTTGGCGGCTTCCTCCAAGTCAATGACCAGTTGTCGAGCATATCCATAATTCGTTGCCCCGAAATTGAGAGCCGCTTGCTGGAAAGAGTTGGCACGCAATTAGGCCCGGTAGCAATGTGACCGGGCTTTTTCATGTCGAACAGACACCGACTTGTTGCCGTAGCGGCATGGCCGCGCGTGAAAAGCTGAGCTGAGAGTTCCCCCAATTGGCCCGGCGGTTTCGGCTCGGGCTTTCGGGTGTTCCCCCTGTTCTGTTTGGCTTCTATGTGGGAGAGGCTTCCGGGCCTGCTTTCTGTCAGCGCCTGTCAGGGGAACGGGGCAAGAACATGCTGCTACGCTTTTTGCAACTAAATGCTACGGGACGTAACGGGACGAGCCGTGACGGAAGCCACAGGAAGACCCTTTAACGCTTTGACAAAGCACGACGTATCGGAACAGCTAGGGAAGGGGAGGTACGTTAGCAAGCGAATTTCAAGACCGGTGCCTTAAACCGCTCGGCCATCCCTCCCGCGTCGGCCCCGACGCCGGCTCGCTGTTGTCCTCGCCGCACCCGGAACTGTTGAAGTTCGGGCGGCGATGTGCCCGGAAACCAATATGTGCGCCGCGATGTCGGCTCAGTGCAACAAAACCGACAAGGCCGATGCGCTCGGCATCGCCCACATCATGCGCACCGGGTGGTTCCGACAGGCTCATAACAAGTCTGAAAGCTGCTACCGAACCGAGCTTCTGCTGACACACCGCCGCAATCTGAAGGGCCAAGTTCCTCGACCTGGAGAACGCCATCCGCCATTCGCTGAAGGCATTCGGCATCCGCCTGAGCAAGGTCGGGCGAGGGGCTTTCGAGCAGGCGGTGAGCGCCGCGGTGGCGGAGATCCGCTGTCGTCCGAGCTGATGGACGCCATGCTGCTGTCGGCACGCGCAGCAGGCAGTATTGCCGGCTGCACGATCTCGTCGTCAAAATGGTGGCCCACAGCGAACTGTGCCGACGCTTCATGGCGATCCCCGGCGTCGGCCCCCGTCACAGCACTTTCGTTCATGACGGCGATCGACGATCCGTCGCGCTTCCGCCACTCACGCGACGTCGCGGCCTAGCCTGACGTCGCGGCGATGGCAGTCGGGCACCTCGATCGACATTCAGGGTTGCATATCAAAGGCCGGCGATGCGGACGTGCGCCGGTCGCTCTACGAGGCGGCGTCGGGCTTGATGACGCGCTTCAAAGAGGCGCTCGATCATCGGATCAAGCAACTCGACCAGGAGTTCGAAGCGCTTGCCAAAAGCGATGAACGAGCCCGTCTCCTGCGCAGCGTGCCAGGCATTGGCGCGCTCAGCGCAACGGCGCTGGCAGCAGCGGTCGGCGACGTGTCGGCGTTTGCGAAGGGGCGTGACTTCGCTGCCTGGCTGGGGCTTGTTCCACGTCAGATCACGACCGGCGGCAAGCCGCACCTGACGGGGATCAGCCAGCGCGGGAGCACCTACATGCGCGTGCTGTTGATCCACGGTGCGCGAGCCGCACTGCCGCACCTGGCGCGAATGGACACCCAACTCGGCGCCTGGCTGCAGGCACTGCTACAGCGCGCCAAGCGCAACGTGGTGGTCGTTGCGCTTGCCAACAAGCTGGCCCGGATCGCCTGGGCTGCGATGTCAAGCAACGCCCCTATGAAGCCGTAACGAGGGGTAACGAGTTGGTCGAGCGGGTGCGCCCCGGCAACTGCTCGGCCGCATGAAGTCTGCGGGAGGATGTACATAGAGATGGCCCAACGGTTGATCGGCGTTCGGCAAACCTGTCAGCATGTTGGAGCCGGGCGCGCGAATCTCCATCTTGGCAGGGCGCCTAAAGCGCCGAGGCTGGATACATTGGTGCAGGCCGAGAGTGCCTCTCAAAACATTCCGCTTGCAGACGGGGCGGGCCATACATTGCCTGCGGCCGCGCCGGTGGTATCGCAGCATAGAGAATAAATTCGTATATTATCGCACAAAAGGAGAGGAGCGACGATGTCGAAAAGACCACCGGAAGCACAACCGATTAAGATGGCTAGATAAAAGGCCGCAATGTTTTCTGGCCATCGGTTGTTTGTTTTCAACGAGTTGGGTGGGCATTTCACAATGTTTGAATATTCGCTGCACCTTGCTGCGATGAGGATTTGCGAATGGTTTCGGTGGCTTAACGCAATGTGTGGTGCTTCGGGCAATGACGGGCTAGGGAGCCGGGAAGCGGGGCGCAGTGCTAGGTGCCTGGCCCGGCCACGAGCCATCGATCCTGACATTCATCCGCCACCGATCGTGTTAGGTGGTCGTGCAGGCGATGTCCGATGTGCCTTAGGCTGGAACGAAGAAGAGGGATCACCAGGACCAGGATCAACCGCCGGGCCTTTGGATCCCGGCTCTTTGTTCCAAGTGACCGAGGCAGGCGGCCAAGAAGGCCACATTGCTGTTCGCGCTGCAGATGTGCCCGTGCCCTACGATCCCGCCGCGGACGGCCCGAAAGTGAGAATAATCAAGAGGGCGACAAAAAGCATCGCGGCTATCATGGCACCCCACATCAGGATATTTCCGGTGCCGCGTTGCTCCGGGGCTCGAGACAGGTGTTTTGCCATTGGATGCGAACCTCAGTAGAATCATCTCTGAGCAACGTGCCTTCACAAGGGCTGGTTCCCGGCCGCTGCACCGCATCCCAAGTGGGGCTTGAGGTCTTGTTCCGAAGATTCCGGGGCGCGGCCGGAACATTAGCGGCTTTGAATTAGTTAGGTCCTTGCGTCGGATGAGGCTGCTTGGAGTTCGGCGTAGGCTGGTGGGGCAAAAACATCAGCCGCGGCCCGCGTTATCGGTCCTCCGTAGCGCGGGCTTTTTCATGCCGCTGGAACAATGCGAGCACCTCGCAGTTCTCATGGTTGGCGGCGGTGCATTCCAGATCACAACTCCGTGGCGCCGCCTCGGGCTAGCCCGAAATGGAGCCCGCTCCGGTCCCCTCCCGGTGCGGGCTTCATTTGTTCAATATGACTCGGCGGGGGGCCGATTGAGATGGCGATGACAGCGGAGACCCATCCAGAACTAGGCCAACGAATAGAGCGAACGAGTAGGGCAACGCATGAAATTATCCAAATGGAAGCAGCCGCGCGCGCCGAGAGCGCCAGGAGGTTGAAGGATTTGCGCGAAGCAAAACAAGCCACTGTGAGGAAAACCCAAAGACGGCCGACTAGCTTTAGGAATCGAGGTCCATCCGCCGGTGTCAGGGCTGCTCATGCCAGACAACCTGTCGCAAGTCGCGCCAGTCCACTGCTTGACCCCAGACGGGACATTTGTGGAAATGATCGCCGTCGCTCAAGTCGCGCGCCGGCAACCGACGCTCAAGATCGGAAAGCTTGGTCATTTTACGAAGTCGGGGGTCTGCCGTCGTTCGTCCCATTCGCGAACGCTTCCATCATCCTCGCTCCCCCGGATCTCTTCAGCAACTGACGACAGAGCCCGTGAAACATTGAACAGGTTTAGCCGTTCAAAGGCGCGCGCTCGTTGCTGCAGGATCATTATACATCGTCGACGTTCAGCGACGGCCTCGGTCACCGATGCGACTGGTACCATCGCATCGGCTGGTTGTTCTACATGGAAGTTGGATGGCATCGGTATAGTCATCGTAGCACCATGCGGCTCCGGACAAGCACCGGAGCCGCTTGTTGAGAGCTGATCAGGCCGCTTGCAGCGCGCGCTTGTTGGCGTCGCTCTGGCCCAACGCGCTGAGCGCTTCGTCGGTCGCCGTCTCTTCCTTGAGGGTTTCGCGCAACAGCGGGAGGGCATCCTTCATGCCGAGTTGCTCCGCCCAGGCGATGAGCGTCCCATAGCGGGCAATCTCATAATGCTCAACCGCCTGTGCGGCGCCTACAAGGCCCGCATCGAGGGCGGGCGCCCCCTTATACTCTTCGAGCACCTCCGAGCCCTCTTCGAGAATACCGTCGATGGCGGGGCACGTCTTGCCCCTGGCAGGTTTGCCAAGTTGCTCGAAAACCTGTTCGAGCCGTTCTACCTGGCGTTCTGTTTCCATCCGATGTTTCTCGAATGCAGCGCCTACCTGTTCGGATTGCGCGGCCTTCGCCAGCTTCGGCAATGTCTTCAGGATCTTCTTTTCCGCGTAGTAGAGATCCTTCAGGCCCTCCACGAACAGCGTTTCCAATCCCTTTTCCGATTTCATCGGCATTGCGTTTCTCCTTTTCAAATTGGCTAAAAAAAGCGGCGCCCGAAAGCGCCGCTTCTGATCAGGATTGACCGCCTTTGCGTCCGGCCTCCGAAGCCTTTTCGCGGTCGTCGGCAAAGTTGCCGCTCCCGCCCCGCTGCTGGCCACCGCGTTGCCTGTCGTCGGCCTGCTGCTGATCCCGCTTGTCATCGCCGCGCTGCTCGCCGCTGCCGCGGCGCTTATCTTTATCGCTCTGCTGTCCAGCCTTCCCATGCTGTTCGCGACTTCCGCCTTGGTTGGCCATGCTCTTCTCCCTTTCTTGGTAAGTTTTTTCTTACCCTCATCAACTGCGGCCATCGCGCTCTGTTCCGGCGGAAATATTTCGTGATTTGGAATCAGCCTGGGCCGCCCTTGCGCCCGCACCATTCCACCTCGAGCGCGTGGCTGAAAAACGAAGGCCTTTTAGAACTGGCGAAAACGAGCTGCTTGGTATCGAAATGACTGACCCACGACAGCCCGGCCACTTATTGGGTTGGTCCCGCGCTTATGGCGACCGTATCACCGGCTCGAGGTCATTTGGGAAGTCTGGCGCATCGACCGGCAGGGCATCGGCTTCGCTTCTTTTCCGATTGGTCAGCGCAGGGACCAGTTCCGCCAACTCTTCCCAGATAACTCTCACAAGGTCACTCATCACTCGACCCATACAACTGCGAATCAACGCGTTGCCTACGGCCCGGTTCCGGCATTGCCAGCCCAATCCGAGCGCGGCTACATCTCTCCTCGCATGCGACTTGTCCAGACAGGTGCGGTGTCAAACGGTTGGCGCTCATCGGGGCGTGCAGCAACTCACGTGTCGATGAATCAGAGACAAGCTCGGCCAACGGTCAGGCGGTTGATCAAAATCGGCAGGTGGACAAAGACCCGAGGGGCAAAGTCCACACCGGCGGCGATCAGCAGGCCATGCAGCCCGCACAGCCTGCAGCGCCGCAAGGTAGGCGAGGAGTGCACGATCACAGACGATCCTGACAAGGAGTCGAAATCGGATGGCTCTCCGGAGCGAGGCCGCGGCGTCCGCTGCTGGGTCAAGCGATCTAATGCAGCTTGTGTCTCTAGTTTGAATTTCGCCATGCGGCCTGCCTAGACAAGACACTGTCCCGGCTCGGCACCTCCTCGATGTCGGTGCATGGCCCGGCCTGCGGAATCCTGTGTCACCTCGATTTAAGCAGACCGGGCTATCGCTTGACCCTGATTGGCCGGCAAGTTGGTCAATTTCGTTCACCCAGCTTCTTTGCCTCCCGCTCAAGCGTCTCGCGGTCATTGCCGTGTTTGGCAATCAACTCGCGGACCTCTGGGATCGTGAGTTGGAACTTGCTCGCAAGATAGCCAACTTCATATTCCTCGTCTCCCGACACCCGGTCGCGGTCTCGAAAATCGGTCTTGCTCTTGTCGTCTGCCATGGCTGTTCCTCCTAGTTGAAAGAGAACAGCAACCGTGCCGGAATGTTCCGATGACCTTCAGCAAACGCTAACGGAACGCTTACGAGCGCGCGATATTGAATCAAATTCGAGTTTTGCGTTGGAGTTCGTAGGTTAGCCCGCCGGCAAGGTCCGGTTGTCCTTCATCCGTCCGATGGAGCCCGAGCTGGTTGAGCAACCGCCCAAGGGTGAGGGCTGGTCACACGAGGTGAAATTCGACGGCTACCGCACCCAGGTGATCAAGGACGCCGACGGGATACGCGTTTCTTCACCAAGAATGGTTTCGACTGGACGGCAAAGTACCGGCCGCTCCTACGAACTCGGCAAGCGCGCAACAGTTGCCGGAAAATCGCGATCCTGATCGGCGGGAACCGGTGCTTCAAACCAACGTTGGTTTCGCACCATAATCCAAGGTTTGTCTCATGGAAAAGACGTTCAATCGAATGGCGGAAGCAGTCGCTCACGCAACAGGTAGGCCGTGGGCCTTTGCGCTTTGCTTGGGATCGGTTTTGACCTGGGCGGCAACTGGCCCTGTGTTTCAATACTCCGAGACCTGGCAATTAGTCATCAACACCGGAACCACCATCGTCACCTTTCTGATGGTGTTCTTGATTCAGAACACACAGAACCGCGATGGCGCTGCCATCCAGGCAAAGCTCGATGAGTTGATCCGCTCCGGCCAGGGCAAGAACGACTTTATCGGCATCGAGCATCTGACGGAGCAAGAGGTCGAAGAGTTCCGCGCAGCGTGCGCCCGGGCGAAGGAAAGGCCACGAGATGTGTACACTGCGCGTTTCGAAGAAGGCTGACGCGCAGTTCTTCTCCGCGTTTGGGGCCGTCGCGCCAGGGAGGCGCTGGAACTTCATCTTCGGATGCACATTGAGCTGCAGGCGTGCGCATCGGCTCGGAGGCGCGCCGGCGGATAACTGAACAAGCGGAGTTCATCCTATGCAACTGGTTCGGACTGAAGTCGGCGAAGCCATCGGGCACAATGGGCAGCCGGTCCTGCGCGTTTCGTTCTGTGGCGAGGGCGGCGAGCGCGTTAGCGTCGATATGGCAAACGCGGAGCCTCTTGCGGGCGGTGGCGAGAGCCGCGCAATCGATCGGGCCAAAGCGTTGCTCGTGCAGACCGCCACGTTTGACGCGGCTGCCAACGACTATGATGCCCAGAGCAACGGCAATTTCGACGAAGTGGCAGTCACTTCTGCGCAAACCCAGAGCGGTGCCGGGTTATATATCTTTGAGTATCGGGACGGAGATGGCGGCCGGCTGGTTCCGCAAGCCGGCGTGGCGAGCTTCCAGGCTGCTCGCGAGGAAGCAATCCGATGTGCGATCGACCTTCTGATCGACCTTCAGCCTGGCACGGACGATCTCTCTGGCTGGCTGGTGCGGGTGCGAGATGAACACGGCACCTTGCTCTGCAGCATCGACGTTTCCGACGCTGAATTGGCACGCCAAGCCAGTGCTGCCGCGATGTGAGCGATGTGGCAGACGGGAACCAGTAACTGACCAGGAGACGTTTTGAGAGCCTTCTTTCGCAATTGGGTGAGACCGGAGTGGCGCGGGCCTGCGAGCAGCCGACAAGTTTGTGAGGCGCGTCGACTTAGAGAGCGACCAGGCCAAGCGATAACGACGCTCGCTAGTTGGCGGCTCGGAGCATTTCCAAATTTTTTGGCCTTTCCAGGCGCTATCGTTTGTTAAGTCGCATTGTAGCCGCCTTCGAGGCTTCCACGCAAAGGAAACGTCCATGGTCCAATCTCCCAGCTTCCACTCCCCCACTGCCAGGACCGAAGGCTCGGCGGCGCCGGGCGGTCCTGCTTCTACGGCCCCTATGGACCTAGCAAGACGCCAGAGGTCGAACGGCCGAAAGGAACCTCCGGGAGACGAAAGGCTTTTGGTCGGCTCAAATGTTCAAGTCAATGGCATGATAAATGATCAGCTGTTCCTGGCTTTCATGAAGCAGCTCGGTGCTGTTAGGGCCAGCGACGAAGACCTGATCCTTGAACTGATGACACAGGGCGGAGATGCGGATACGGCGAAGCGCATGGCTCTGGAGATACGGGTTTTCCAGCGATACAGCGGCAAAAGCGCCTACGTCGTGGGCAAGACCGCAGTCATGTCAGCCGGTGTTACGATCTTTTCGGCTTTTGAATGTGCGGACCGCTTCCTCAGCCCGGACACCACGTTGCTGATCCACGAACGTCACATCGAAAAGACGATTACGCTTCAAGGACCCATAAAGTCGTGTCGGCAAGTCATTCGCGAGGAGCTTGCGGCTCTGGAGACGGCCGAGCGCGTCGAACGAGAGGATTTTGAACACTTCGTGAGGGGAAGTGGCATGTCCGCCGAGGACCTTGTCGAGCGGGCGAAGGAGAATTGCTATCTAACGGCGCAGGAGGCGCTCGATCTTCGGCTGATTGCGCGCATCATCGACTGAAGGATCAAGGTATGCGGTCAGCTTCGATCGCGCTTACGTAACTCGTTGTGAATGTGGGTAGCTGCTAGCGCGGCATGACCGAAGCCCACCGCAATCTGGTTGAGGGCCTTGGCGACATCTCCGATTGCGTAGAGCCTGGGTATCGTCGTTTCGAGATGGTTGCCGACCAGGATATAGCCTTCGTCATCACATTCCGCCCCGATAGCAAGAGCCAACTCACTTCTTACGTCACAGCCCATGCAAGGATAGATAACGTCTATCGGGACCAGGCCGCCGCCCACCATGGAGAGTTCAAAACCACAGGGATGAGGCAGCACGTCGTCTACTGCGTCCCAGATCTCTACTCCTGCTTGTCTCGCCCGGCGCCGGCCCCCAGTCGAGATATCGGATTGGAAATTGCACAGGATCGAGACATGCGGGGTGAAGTCTTTCAAGAAGATAGACTCTCGAAGCGCATCCTCCTCGGGACCTATGACCCCTACCCGACGTCCCCGAACCTCGTACGCATCGCAGACCGGACACAGTCGAATCGAACCCCTTTCTATAGCCGTTTTGATATTCGGGATCGTCGGCGCACGGTCAACCACACCCGTTGCCAAGATCACAAACCGGGCATTGACTGGTCCTAAAGAAGTCTGAAGGACAAATTTGCCCTGTTCCTTGTCTAGCCGTTCAACGGAACCTTGGACTATTTGAGAACCATAATTGACTGCCTGCTGCTTGAGTCGTTTCAATAGGCTCTTGCCGCTTATGCCCTGTGGAAAGCCGGGACAATTGCGGGTCTTCGGAATTAGCTTCGCGCGCGCATCGCCTGTGTCGAACACGATGCAGGATCGCAGAAATCTTGCGAGATATACGGCTGCCGCAAGTCCGGCCGGCCCGCAACCAACTATTGCCACCTCGTACCATTTTCCAGCGGATCTGCGCATTTCTCCCAACGAGAAAGTGGAGCCGGCGTTCCAGCCGGGGGAGGTATCTGTCGCGACCGTCTCGGAGCTGGCGACATCGGCTGCCAATTCGATTGTTTCCGCGATGGGTCGGCAATCCTGGAACCAATCTCCAATTTGTAAGAATGGAAACCCCGCAGCCTTCTGATTGGCCGTTGCACGCAAAGCCACTCAGAGCGCCGTACGTGATCCGGCTGCTCCTGTCCTGCGCAGACTAATCGCGGGAGCTCTGACGCGGATCATTCACTTTTTCGGCCTTGTTGGTTTCACGTAGTATGCGCACGATCGCGTCGACCGGCGACGGCGGTTCGGGCACCGGCTCGCGGTTCCATCGCCATAGAAGATCAAGGACCTCTCTCAGATTTGCCATCATTTGCAACCTCCGACCTGACGCCGAACTGAGTAGCCGCGAGCCTGTTCCGAAATGTGACCGATCTCCTTGATCTCAGGGCGATAGCATTGCAGCGATCACGAATACGACCGCAGCCAGGACCACGACCGCAGCAATCACCAACACCGGCCAGTTATTGCCAGGCCGCAGGCCTGGCTCGCTATCCATAGGCCGCATCGCGTTGGCAAAGCTTGCCTGGTTTGTAAAATTCGCCGGGTGCTGCGCTGAGGAATTGGGAGAAGTCGGCGTGGCCGCCGCTTCAGCATCCGTCTCTTGAGGTACGGCTGCAGGGTCGAAGCCCGGCGTCTTATCCTGCGTTGCTCCTGCCTGGATATTGCCCCTGGATCCGGAGGGCGTTCCTGCGGGTTGCGCACTCGTTTCTGAATCTCCTTTGCAGCTCAACACCTGGTTGGCTGCTGCGGTTCCCGCGGCCGTCAAACAATCCGGCGGGCTTTTTCGGCTGGCCTTTGCGGTAAAGGGCTCGGCGCTCCAATGCTCGACTTAATGCTCGGAGAAGGCGGCTTCATTCTCGCATCCTCGCGCCACTGCTTGAAGCGAACAAAGGCTTCTGCTGCGGCATCACATTGGATCCGCGATGGACCATTTGAGTGCAGGATCACTTGCGCTGCGCGCCTGGAGAGGCCGTGCTTTTCCATGAACAGATCGAGCTCGTCGGGCAGTTGTCGGAGACTGGGTCGCTGCTGACCTGATATTTGCCCACTCGATCCTCCTATCCCCTCACGGCAACGCGCGAAGTCGGCGAGCAGTCTGCGATGGAATCGAGGTCGACTGTGACCAAGCCACCGCCGTCAATCCGAACGGTTATCTTGCCGTCGGTGCTATCGACGCGCG
>NZ_SRUO01000307.1 GCF_004791025.1 Mesorhizobium sp. M4B.F.Ca.ET.203.01.1.1 | reverse complement strand
CCGGGAGACCGGGACCGGGGCTTGGCAGTCCGTCGCCCTGCTGGGCTTCGAGCAGCACGAGAACCTGTACCTGCAGGACGGACGCTGGAATGCCTCCTACCTGCCCGGCGCGGCCGCAAAAGGGCCGTTCCTGATCGGCTTCCAGGAGCACTACGTGGACGGCCTGCTCACCCAGGACGCGGTGATGCACGTCGACCTGGACCATCCGCGTGTCACCTCCGGCGGCGGTGAGCCGGTGTTCCTGCCGCAGGGTGGAAACACGCCTTACCTGGACCACATC
>NZ_SRUO01000306.1 GCF_004791025.1 Mesorhizobium sp. M4B.F.Ca.ET.203.01.1.1 | reverse complement strand
CGGGTACGTCGTGTTGCTGTTGTCCTTGCGATACTGGTTGTCGAACACATTGACGACCTGGAAGGTGGCCAGCACGTTCTCGCCGAACTTCTTGCCGACGCTCAGGTTCCACAGGAAGTACGGCGCCAGGCGACGCGAGTAGGCACCGCCCGCGCTGTTGGTGCCATCAGCTTCGGCATAGCTGAAGGCCGAGCCGTAGCGGGTGCCGAACACGGTGGTGGCCCAGTCGCCCTTGGTCCAGGTCAGGCTGCCGCGGGCGCGGCTGCGCTCGGGGTTGAAG
>NZ_SRUO01000305.1 GCF_004791025.1 Mesorhizobium sp. M4B.F.Ca.ET.203.01.1.1 | reverse complement strand
CTTCCATGCAACTCTGAGGGCGCCCTTCCGCCTGGCCGCCGACGAAACGGAGACCTCATTGCGCGCCGCGCTCGACACTTTCGCCGAAGCGACGCCTGCTGTGACGATCCCGCGTCTCGTCGTCAGCCAGATCGACAATTTCTTCGCGCTGGTGCCGGACGGGCCGCTACCGCCACTCAACAGCTTCGCCGATGAGGTGGTACGCGATTTCGACCGCTTCCGCGCACCGCTGAGCGAGGCCGAGATCGAGCGGCGCAGCCCCGATTCGCTGAAGCCGGCC
>NZ_SRUO01000304.1 GCF_004791025.1 Mesorhizobium sp. M4B.F.Ca.ET.203.01.1.1 | reverse complement strand
CGCCTGTCCCAGCGCCAGGACAGCGAGCACGGCCAGCAGATCGTCCGCATCGTGCTGATCAGCCTGATCCTGGCCTACGTGCTGTTGCCGGCGCCGCGCCACGATCTGCCGCACACCCAGTACGTCGGTGTGCTGGCGATCGTGCTGACCGGCCTGAGCCTGTCGCTGCTGCTGTTCGGCTGGCTGCTGTGGCGGCCGGCGCGTTCCGATCCCCGCCGCGTGCTGGGCATGCTGGCCGACTACGGCCTGATCGCTGCGGGCATGGTGCAGATGGGCGAAC
>NZ_SRUO01000303.1 GCF_004791025.1 Mesorhizobium sp. M4B.F.Ca.ET.203.01.1.1 | reverse complement strand
TTTGCCGCCATTGTCGTGCTGATGCTGGTGCTGCTGGTGCGCGACTGCCTGGTGATTCCGCAGACCGCCGGTTCGCTCACCTATCTCGGCGGCCTGTTCCTGGTGCTGCTGGCACCGGCCTTCGCCGCGCTGTGGACCTGGATGGACCGCCGCGGCTGGGAACCGGGCAAGCCGGTCAAGTCGGCCTGGGGCCTGGTGATTGCCGCGCTGTCGTTCGTGCCGCTGGCGCTGGCTGCTCAGCAGGTCGGCGCCACCGGCGAGATGGCCAGCGTGTGGTGGC
>NZ_SRUO01000302.1 GCF_004791025.1 Mesorhizobium sp. M4B.F.Ca.ET.203.01.1.1 | reverse complement strand
GAAGAGCCCGGTCCCAACGAATGCTGCGGCAGCGGCTGCCCGCTGTGCGTGCTGGATCTGTATGCCGACGAGCTGCAGCGTTATCGAAAGGCGTTGGCCGAGTGGCAGGCACGGCACCCGGAGGCGTCCCCATGAGCCGCGCGCGTCCGGCGGCGCTGCTGGCGACGGCGGCGCTGCTGCTGTTCCTGGCGACCGCGCTGTGGACCCAGTTCGTCCGCACCGACCTGGACTGGGTGCGGGCCACGCTGAGCCTCTACCTGCACGGGCCCTGGGGGCTGGC
>NZ_SRUO01000301.1 GCF_004791025.1 Mesorhizobium sp. M4B.F.Ca.ET.203.01.1.1 | reverse complement strand
CCTCGACCTCATCCGCCGCGGCTTCCTGTGCCACCTCCGCGGCCTGGATCCATTCACCCTCCGGCAGGCCCAGCTCGCCCTCGCCCGGCGCGGACGGCCATTCCGCATCGAAATAGCGCGACAGGTCGTCGCTGGCAGTCAACTCGCCCACCTCCAGCCCGGCCTCGATCGCCGCGTCGGCAACTGCGGTAGCCCCAGCATCGGTAGGCGCGTCGCGCTCCGGTGCCGGTTCGGCAGGCGACAGCGACAGGGCATCGGTTTCGACGTCGACGGGCGCCGAT
>NZ_SRUO01000300.1 GCF_004791025.1 Mesorhizobium sp. M4B.F.Ca.ET.203.01.1.1 | reverse complement strand
GATAGCGCTGCACCACGAACAGGCCGCCGAACTGCGCTTCAGCCAGCACTTCCGACGTTGCCGTGCCGGCATCGGTCCATTGTGTCGCCGCAACGTCTTCCTCGCCACGCCACGCGCCGACCAGCGCCTGCAGGCGTTGGTGACCGTCCGAAAGAGAGGAGAAGGCGTTCATGGCTCAGAGCCGCTTGAGGTCGGTGACGGTCAGATCGCTCTTGGCGTTGCCGGTGTTCAAGGTCGTCGCCGGCTCGAACATCAGCACCACCGGCTCCTTGGTCAGCGAA
>NZ_SRUO01000299.1 GCF_004791025.1 Mesorhizobium sp. M4B.F.Ca.ET.203.01.1.1 | reverse complement strand
GGCAAAAATGGCCTGGACTCGGGTGGCTATAGGCCAATCGAGAACATAGCCGACCTCATCCAGGCGTTTGAATTTCGATTCTCCCTGGAATGCGATGTGGCTGCTTTCGCGGCGCTGAGGCGGACCGACGAGGAGTTGGAGGAAATTCGCATTGCCTCCGCCGTCGTCAGGAAACAGTCGAACGAGGAGACCTTCGGCGATGCCGATTTCGGGTTCCATCTGGCGCTGTCCCGAGCAAGTCGAAACGCTATGTATGAGACCACGCTCAGCATGCTGCGCAC
>NZ_SRUO01000298.1 GCF_004791025.1 Mesorhizobium sp. M4B.F.Ca.ET.203.01.1.1 | reverse complement strand
CTTCGCCGGCCAGCGCATCGCGCTGCTGGTGGGCGGGCATGACCGTGGCCTGGACTGGACCGATTTCATGCAGCACATGGCGCACGATGTGCCGCCGGTGGAGATCGTGACCATGGGCAGCAACGGCCCGCGCATCCACGCGATGCTGCAGCCGCTGGCCGATGCCGGTCGCTTCGGCCTGCACGCGGCGGGCGATCTTGCCGAGGCGATGGCGCTGGCACGTACCGCGCTGGGCGAGCAGGGCGGGGTCGTGCTGCTGTCACCGGGCGCGCCGAGCTTCG
>NZ_SRUO01000002.1 GCF_004791025.1 Mesorhizobium sp. M4B.F.Ca.ET.203.01.1.1 | reverse complement strand
GCGCGCGGGCTCGTGATCGCTGGATTTAAGCGTAAGCTCTGAAATCGTCATGTGTCGAAGCCCTCAAAGGCTCCGAACATCGTCCTTCACGCCGATCACCGAAAGGTGCCGTCGGGACATCGCTTACTGTTAGAGTGCCAAATCTTCAATCCCGCCGCCCCCTATCGCATAGCGCGGAGTCGGGGGCATCGCCAGAGGTTTTTTAGATGTGCGTGTGGTTAAGGCGCCACTTCCGGCTTGATCGTCCCGCGCGCAAGACGCGAGTACCTTCCAACTTCAGGCGCCTGGCAATGGGCTGTGCATTGTCCAATCAGTTCCCATTCTGGTCCCCATAAGCCCTCCCAATCAAAATGCTGGCAATGAGGCGTTCTCTGTCGAGACATTGCGGGTCCCGATCGAGTGTCCGATGGGCCTCATCGGCGAGCGGGGAATAGCTTTCGACGGCGGCCATTTTTCTCGCTCGGGCGGCGTGGTCGAGTTGAATTTCCAGTTCAATAGGTCCCGCCACGTTTGGAACCGCTGCGGAGCAAAGGTACTTTAGGCGAAGCGTGTAGGCTTAAGTGCCTTCGAGGGGGATACCGGAAGATCAACTAAGCCTCATCTACAACGCGGTTGATCTCATTCGCTTCAAACAACGCCCGCAACTGCCCGCACGGCCCGCGAGCGCCTCCTAGAGATTGGTCTCTCGCATTCGCGCCGGAGATGGTTTCACATCGTAAAGGAGCTGCATGGACGGCAGATTCGCCAGAACCAACGGCGCTTCTGATGATGTTGCAATCAAATACCGAAATTCTAGGGGGCAATGCCGCCTCTTTGACGAAACTGGGCGAGCAGGTCGGCTCGATCGAACTTGAAATTGCCAAGAGTCGCCAGATCGCGCTCGGTGAATCCAATTCGCACGCTGCCGCTGCTGAAAGCAGCCAAACCATGCTGCGCGCAATTGACAAAGAAGTTTCAGTCCTTGCAACTTTTGTGACCTCAACCGAAAGATCCTTCTTTGGGCTCGCAGGAGAGATTGAAATTGGTCGCGCGCGAATCGTCGGCTTCATCTGGGCGATCGGCAGAGGACGGGCGGCTTCGGCGGCGGTATGAGAAGTCCTAACCTCGCGCTCTCGGGAAGTGACTCTCGAAAACCCGAAGCCAGAACCGATAAATTGGCTTGGCGGTGTGAGAACCGAGGGAACACCAGCATGGCCGGAACTCGATCTACCCCTGTCCTGTCATGAGAGACTGACGTTTGCCCTGCGGCCGCTTTTCAAAGACGACAATACTGTCATAGACACAGATTGAGTCTGTTGCATGGGTGAAGGCGTTCGCCGGCAACGCGCCACGAGCGTGATGAGCGTTGATTTCGTCGAGCTTTCCCTTGGCAAATTCCATGAACGACCCCGGCTTGCGGAGCCCGCCGCCATAGTCCTCCCAATAGCTCGTATGCGTGTCCTCGACGAAGTAAACGCCGTTCGGCTGCACATGATGGTAGAGATGCTCAAATGTCGCGATGACATGGTCCATCATGTGACTGCCGTCATCGATGACGATGTCGATGGGACCATACTTCTCGACGATCCGATCGAGGAGTTGAGTGTCATCCTGGCTTCCAACGAAGACCTCCACCCCTTGCGACTCGTGCGCCTTGCATGCAGGATCGATATCGATTCCAATAATTCGCGCGCCCTCGCCGAAATAGGCTCGCCACATCTCAAGCGATCCTCCCTTGTAGACGCCGACTTCAACGACGACCGGCCTTCGATCTCTGAACCTTTCGAAGTGACGTTCATAAACCTCGAAATAGTGCAGCCATTTGTAGATCTCTTTGCCGTTGTTGTTCAAAAAGTACTGATGCAAGAACCCGCCCATCGTAGCCTCCTTGGCGTCGGACTTTGCCACCGCCAGTTGCTCTGATTGTGGCTGTCTCCTCCCCTTATCAACGAGGTTGGTCCTGAGCCGCGCAAAAACCGGCTCCCATTCGTTTGCAACCAGGCAAAGCGCTTCCCCAAGATTTGCCGCGATCTCGGTAAATTCCATGTTTGCAAAGCGTTCTTCCGCTTGGACAATCCACGAAGGATCGTATCTACGCTTGCCAAAGCCGGATACGACGGTGAGCCCAGTCCAAGGCGTTGCAATGGTAAACACGTCGAGATCAGTGCGAAGCGCCTTGAGTGCCGGAACCATTTTCCAGACATCGCCGGTGTGGAATTGCGTTGTCGGCGGAACCTTTTGCGTCGTGTCGTCCAGGGGAACAGTGTCGTGCACGAGCAAAACCGAGCCAATGTCGCAGTAGTGTTCGAGGTTCGCAAAATCGCGCAATGCCTGGTCGAAAGTGTGAAGACCGTCAATGAACCCTACACCCACCGGGCGGCCGGCTAGCAAGACATCCGCTCCGCCGCGATCAAAAAAGGCGTCACTCGTCTCAGGAAAAATGTGCGTTTCTGTGCTGAGTGCTACCGTGGCGCGTGGATTGGGATCGATCCCGATTGCAAGAGCCGGAGCCTTGATCTTGGAGAGCGATACGCCGTCACAGACGCCTATCTCCACCACGACCGCGGGTTCTAGCTCCGAGTAAAGACGCTCCAGCCAGTCGTAGTAGAAAGGCCCGGACATCCGTGTGTTGGCCAGGCCGACATGGGCCCCCACAGTATCAGGGTTGAGGTCTAATGCTTTGCGGTATTGGACTTCTGCCGTTTCGTTGTCGCCGATGGCAAAGTACGCATCACCGATCCCAGTAAAATAGGCGGCGTTTCGAACTGGATTGTGTCGGGCAAGAATGCCGGCAGAAGAAAGAAGTCGCGACGCCGCAAGCTCGGCTGGTGCATGCGTGCTTGCCATGCGAAGGATGTCTGCCGCCGTCTGGTAATGCCCCGACTGAAACTGACCCTTGGCCAACTCAACCAGCGTCGCCGCTGTCCGGTTCGTCGGCACGCGTTCTTCTGGGGGCTTCAACTGCGCCCTAAAGCCCGCGGCGGTGGCTGGAGCGACCCTGAATGGGTTTGCAATTGTCGCCCGGGCAAGGTGCGGCAGAAGCGATGAAGGCAGCGAGCCCACGAATGCCGAGGGGGTGTGAAAAGTAAACTCGCCTGTCCCCCTCAATGCATCCCTTTCAGCCTTCCAGACGATCCAGTTCTTGCGCTGCCGCTCGACGCTTGCGTTGGTGGACACCCCGCCATGCAGTTGGTGAAATGTAGCCTCTCCCAGAGTGAGGATGAGCTGTGCTTGCGACAGCTTCATCGCACGTTCGAGCGTGTCGAGGTTGACCAGGCCGCCGCCCGGACAGCTGAAGCGCTCGTCCATGCCGTCGATCGCCTGCCAACCCTCCCGGCTCATGAAGAGGACATTCGCTTCGTGTATCGGTGAGAACCACGGATCGACCGACGACTCATCCATCGTCCCGATCTCGAACAACCGATACCCATCTTCCGGCCATAGGATGGATTGCAAAAGCGAATCCTCGATGGCCTTTGTATAACCATTCGCAGGCGCATTGGCTTGGATATCGCTTCCAAGATACCAGCCAGGCGCAGCCACTACTGCCATCGGTGCCATGTCCAGGCCGATGCGCGCGAAATGCACCAAACCGGGCGTCACGATCCGCGCGCCGTCGATCATCACCCCGATCTTGTCGCCTTTGGCCTCCTGTATCCCGCGGTTGACGGCAGCCACAGGCGAGGGTGATGCGTCATCGATGCGCAGCAGGCGAAAATTCGGCCCATATTCCGCGACCAGACTCCCGCGAACGGCTGGTGATGATCCGTTGTCGACGACAATGATCTCGTAGTCGTCCGTCGTCACGCCTTGCTGATAGGGCGTTGCCAGCGAAAGCAGGGTCCGGGGCAGTTCTCGGGCGATGTTGTAAGCGACAACAACGATGGACACGTGATTCGGTTTCATCGCGATTCCATGGGTCAGCTGTGGGCAATCGGCTTTTGCCACCAACCGCCGGTCCAGTCTATCTCGTGTATCTTAGCTTTGATGCGGTTACGTGCGCGGTAATCCTCGACCGCCTGCAGGCATGGCAGATGCGCAAGATCGTCGATGATCGCAAAGCCGCCGGGCGACAGCCTTGGATAAAGCGCTTCAAGGCTGTCCATCGTCGACTCATACATATCGCCGTCCAGCCGGATGAGGGCGAATGGACCGGCTTTCAAGTCAGGCAAGGTATCCCCGAACAAGCCTTTGACGAAGATCACCTGATCGTCCAAAAGGTCATAGGCAGCAAAGTTGGATTCAACCTGAGCCTGATCAATCGCCAACTGGCGATATTCGTGTAGTCTGTCTCCCTGGTCGGCAGGAAAATTCTCGGCGTCCGGCGGCGGCAGACCGTCGAATGAGTCGGCGACATAAACCTTCCTGTCTTTTACCTCATTGGCGGCCAGTACTCCCCTCATGAGGATGCTGCAGCCACCGCGCCAAACGCCGGTCTCAATGAAATCCCCAGGCACGTTCTCATTAATGGCTCGCTGGACGAGGTCACGCACGTTCGTCAAACGTTTCACACCCGCCATAGAATGAGCAATTGTCGGCCAATCGCGACCCAGGAGGCGATCCTCGCGATTAAAGGGGGTCGACTCTCCCACCTTCGAGGGGTCAATCACCTGCGAACCGGAGCTGTAGATGGTATTGGCAATGATCTTGATGAGGAGATCTGTATAGAGACGGTTCACAATCGACCTTTCAAGCCACTTCGGTTTCGAATCGGAATATGCTGTTGCGGATATCCAGCCGAAGTGCAACTGAACAATCACTTTGCGACGGCCAACCAACAGCGCTGTGCAAGCCAGCCGCAACCCATTGCTAAACGGAGCCACCCCAATGCCAACCGCCGATCAAGCGATGGGCATGATCGAAACGCTCGACATTGCCGTTTTCCAGGTCAAGACTGAGACCACCCTCAGTGACCGCACGAGTTTCCTGCGGGTGCAGAACTTCGCTCGATCGGTGTTCGGCCGTTATGTTTACCTTGAGGTTGGCTCACATCTCGGCGGCAGCCTGTTCCCGCACCTGATCGATCCGGCCTGCGAAGTCGCGGTATCAGTCGATCCGCGGCCTGCGGCCCAGCCAGACGAGCGCGCCCAGGTCTTTCACTACCCAGAAAACTCGGCGGCCCGAATGGTCGCCATGCTCTCGGATTTGCTTCCGCCCGCTGCAATGGCCAAACTGACCACGATAGATAGTGACGTCTCCGATGTGCGTCCCGAGGCGATCGACCCCAAGGCCACGCTTGCGCTAATTGACGGAGAGCATACCGATAAGGCCTGTTTTTCGGACTTTGTCGGCGTTTTGCCACTCATGGAACCGAATTGCATCGTTTGCTTGCACGACGCCAACCTGATCGCCGACGCGATTGTCAATGCGGAGCGCTTTCTTGATCATCTCGGCACCACTCACGCGACTGTATTCCTTCCAGACACCGTAGCCGTGATGGGCCTCGGCAGGCTTGCGTCTGCAGTCCGGGATCAGCTCCAGCCCCACGCATTGGACCGGGAGACTTACCTGGACCGATCACAACGACAGCTATGGTCTCATATAGCCAGCGTGCACTCGCCCAAAATCCATGCCGAACTGGAGCGCCTGCGCTCTGACAATTCGCAGTTGGTCGACGAGATTGAACGCATGCGGAAGGCAAGCCTGGACGCGGAGGCCCGCGTGGCCGCCATGACCTCCAGCACGACCTGGCGCGCATCCGCCCCAGTACGAGCGATGGTCGATCGCATCAAACGTCGCTTCGCAAGTTAAAGTCGCGATGAGCGCAGTTGGAGCCGACGATGAAGCAAGTTGCCGGGGTGTGTCATGGACGAAATTTATTGAAACGCCGCACGTACCGCTCCGATCCAGCCCACTGCGGACGATGGATCGCCAAGCCGGAAAAGTCAGGACAGGTCACAAGCAGCCCTTCCGCCCCTACCCCAGCTCCCGGGCGCCCGACATGTCAGGTATACCGCCGCCGCTGGTGTGGATGCAGTCGGGCCCCTTGCACACTGCTGGAACGGCAGCCAGGAAACGCCGGTCGCATGAGGCGAACAGCATCGCGCCTGTCATCCATCATTGCACGCCAAAAACACCTGACAGGCACGCGCAGTGCTCTGACCAGCGCCTGGTTTTCGGCAACGGTGGGCCTCAAGCATGTGTCATCAACCAGCTCGTCGCCCTGCCGCCGCGGTCTGCGCGTCTCGTCGGATGACCGACCGCAGATCCGACGTCGTGATGTGCTTTGGATCGGCGGCGAACTTCGTCTGGTTGGCAAGGAACGGGAGATCGTACTGCATATCCCGATGTGCGCTTTGCGAATCGCTGGCAGCTTCACTACGACGCAGCGCCTTGCCATATGCGTGTCGCAATCGATGTGAAGAGGTCTCCGGCGGCTCCATCACAGCTATGAATCCCAGAAACAAAATGCGACACCATCAGCGATGATTGCAGTATTTAACGGCGCCGTCGACGACATCAGCAAGGCTATGAGATTGCACCGGGTGTGGATCGCGCTTGCCCACGAGGACATCGGCGACCAGCACAGACGCACGACGCTCGGCCCTCTTTGGCTCCTGGTCAACTACGTCGCGTTCGTAGGCACATTCGTTTTCGTGTTCCAGCCCGCCGGCAAGGATGCAGCGGGTTATGCTGCCTATGTCGCCATAGGCCTCCTGGTATGGTTCTACCTGATGGAAGTCATGTCCTTGAGCGTGTCGCTCTTTCAGCGCGAAGAGAGCTTCATCGAAGGCACGACGCTGCCTTTGTTTGTGTATGTGATGCGATTGGCATTGCAATCCTCGATAAGGGCGGGCTATGCGATCGCGGGATGCGTTGCCATTTTGCTTTTGAGCGGCCCTTCGATCGCCTCTCCGTGGCTATGGTCAGTTGCAGGACTGCTCCTGATACTGCTGGTCACGCCCGCAATGATCACCGTATTCGCGTTTCTCGGAGCTTTCTTTCCCGACAGCCAGTTCATTGTTGGCAATTTATTGCGGGTCGGCATGTTCTTCACACCCGTTTTCTGGGTGTATAACGGCCAAGAGGGTGTCCAGAAATACGCCTACCACTGGAATCCGTTCACTTATTTTCTGGAGATCGTCCGTTTGCCGATCATGAAGGGAGAATTTCCAGCTCATGCGTTCACTGTAACGATCGTCATGTCTTTGGCTACATGGATGATTGCATTGTTGCTGCTTGGTCGTTATCGCAGGCAAATCATCTTCATCATCTGAGTTTTCGATGGTTTCTATCAAGCTGGACAACGTAGGCCTTGTTTACAAACTGCACGAAAAGCTGACGCTTTCCGCGCCGGATCGGCGTGTGGGCAGGCCAGGCGGTAGAATCGAAGGCTCGGGCAGAAAGCAGTTCGTGCAGGCGCTCGACGGCGTCAGTTTCGAATTGAAGGCCGGCGACCGGCTGGGGCTGGTTGGCCCGAACGGTGCCGGCAAGACTACCCTTCTCAAGGTGCTCTACGGCATCTACGAGCCATCCGCCGGAAACGTGGCGATAGAAGGAAAAGTCGACGCTCTGTTCAACATCAACATAGGCTTTCGTCGCGAGGCCACCGGTCGCAGGAACATCGTTTTGCGTGGACTGATCAGCGGGTGGACGGAAGCCGAGATCGAAGAGAAGATGGAGGACATCATTGCTTTCAGCGAGCTCGGGGATTTCATCGATTTGCCATTCAAGGCTTACAGCCAAGGGATGGCCGCGCGACTGGCCTTTTCGGCGGCGACCGCGCTCGATCCCGAGATTCTGTTGATGGACGAGTGGATAGGCGCCGGCGATGCCTCTTTCCAGGAGAAGGCCAAGAGGCGCATGGACGAACTTGCGGAAAGGGCCGGCATTATCGTTCTGGCGAGTCATAGCGAAGGCCTTATCCAAAGCGTATGCACCAAGAGACTGACGCTAAGAAGTGGTCGGGTGGAATCCCTAACGATGGAGCCGGCCAAGCGTGCTGGGACAGTCGCAAGACCCTAGGCTCATGGCGCTCTTCGTGAGCAACGGCGCGCAGGGCCTGTTGCGGTGACGGTAGAATCCCAATATTTGTGCCACTTCTTTCCAGTACTCTGTTACGCCCACAATGCAAGATTTTCGCTACGTTAGCGGCTGCTGAACTTACAGACTCGCGAACGTGCCAGATGAATTACGCTAGACTCTTGAGTTGTTGATGACGAAGCCAAATGCCGTTCCGATGAATGATCTGAAGCGCCTATATCAGCGCTACGAGGTCAAAATCGACCGCGAAGTAGCCAGCACGCTGCGTTCCGGGTGGTGGCTCAACGGAAGCACGGGAAGAAGATTCGCCGCGAACTTTGCGGAGTTTGTAGGGGTGTCGGACTGTGTCCTTGTGGCCAACGGAACGGACGCCCTTGAGCTCGCCCTGGCCTCAGTCGCCAGACTCGGCGATACACGCGGCCGCGAAGTGATCATGACGGCCAACGCTGGGGGATATGCCAGCTGCGCCTGCTGGCACAACGATCTCATTCCGCATTATGTTGACATCGAACCGGCCAGCCAGCTCGTAAGTGTTCAGTCAGTGCAGGAAGCAGTCTGCGCAGATACCGCTGCAATCGTCGTTACACACCTTTATGGCGGTGTCGTCGATGTCCGGGCCATCAGAGCTGGACTTGCACTGGCTGGCCTCTCACACATTCCGATCGTCGAGGATTGCGCTCAGGCGCACGGGGCCCGTATCGGCGGCAATATGGCCGGGTCACTTGGAGATATCGCTACTTTCAGCTTTTACCCGACCAAGAATCTCGGCGCGATGGGTGACGGCGGCGCGGTCCTCACCTCTGATCCTGCACTCGCCGGACAAGTGCGACAGTTGCAACAGTATGGCTGGACTTCAAAGTATCATGTCGGCATCCCGGGAGGGCGAAATTCCCGCATGGACGAGGTCCAGGCCGCGATACTGGATGTATTGCTCCCTGATGTGGACAATCGCAATGAACAACGCCGCGCCATCCTGGACCGATACAAGTCCGTCGCCAGGCGCCGGGTGAAATTCTTGAACGGAGGCGACGGCGCTGTCGCCCACCTCGCCGTGGCCCTCTGTGACGATCGGGATGCATTCAGAGCGTTCATGAAAGAGCGTGGCGTGGATACCGAAATTCACTACCCTGTGCTGGATTGCGACCAGGTCGGCTGGGCGGACTTGCCGATGAAAGGAATTGAGAACCTCCCTGTATCAAGAGCCAGCGTGGGCCGACTCTGTTCCGTCCCTTGCTATCCCGACATGACGAATAACGAGATAGAGCAGGTGTGCCTGGCCCTCGGCGAATGGGAGGCAATGTGACAACACGCTCGATCGTTTTCCCGATTTATCGAAATCAGGCGAACATCCCCTCCCTTCTGCAAGCGATCGCTAATTTCCATTCCATGTATCAAGGCGACATCGAGTTTGTCTTCGTCGTCGACGGGTCGCCGGATGAATCGGGCGCCCTGCTGGTCACCGAGTTGAAGAACTCCGCCTATGTCTACAAGATCATCTTCCACAGCCGCAATTTCGGCTCCTTCACCGCCATTAGAACCGGCCTCGAACATGCTTCAGGCAATCAGGTTGCCGCGATGGCCGCCGATCTGCAGGAACCGCCGGAACTCATCGTCGAGTTCTTTTCGATACTGGAGAAAGACGGGGCGGATGTCGTCTTTGGCCGCAGGGTCGGGCGCGATGATCCGCCCCTGACCCGTTTTCTGTCCAAGGCCTTCTGGGCTGCCTACCGCAAGCTGGTCCTGCCCAGCATGCCGAGTGGCGGGGTCGATATTTTCGCCTGCAATCGCCAGGTGCTGGAATCGATCCTGTCGATTGAAGAGCCGAACAGTTCGCTTGTTGTGCAGCTGTTCTGGGTGGGATTCAGGCGAGAATTCGTAGCCTATCGCCGCCGCGAGCGAGAACATGGAAAGAGCGCCTGGAGCATGGCACGCAGGTTCCGCTACATGATGGACAGCATATTCTCGTTTTCCGACTTTCCGATCGTTCTGACGCTCTGGGCGGGCATTGTCGGTTGCGCACTAAGCTTGATATTCGCATTCGTCACCGTGGTTGCCCGATTGCTTGGCAAGATCGACCCTGCCGGCTACACGACGCTGGTGCTGCTGATCACCGGTTTCGGATCGGCCAGCCTTGCGGTGCAGGGCATTCTTGGCTGCTACCTTTGGCGCGCTGTTGAAAACACCAAATCGCGCCCGCTCAGAATCATAAGCCGCGTCGTCGATGGAACATCCAAATGACGGACAGACCGTTCTTTGTTCATGACCGTGGCATTTGCGAGACTTCGCACGTCGGCGAAGGAACCCGCATCTGGGCGTTTGCCCACGTCCTACCCGGCGCCGTGGTCGGCTCGAATTGCAACATTTGCGACCATGTTTTCATCGAGAATGATGTGATCATCGGCGATGAAGTGACCATAAAGTGCGGTGTCCAATTGTGGGACGGCCTTCGCTTGGGCAATCGCGTCTTTGTCGGCCCGAATGCGACGTTCACCAACGATCGCTTCCCCCGTTCGAAGGAATACCCCGAAACGTTTCTGCTGACGACCGTCGAGGATGGCGCGTCGATCGGCGCCAACGCGACGATTCTGCCGGGCATAACCATCGGCCGTCAGGCTATGATCGGCGCCGGCGCGGTGGTGACCAAGAACGTCCCCGCCAATGCCGTGGTGGTTGGAAATCCAGCCATCATCATCGGCTATCAGACCGGCCCGCAAGTGGAACCGGTGGTGACACAAGCGATCCCCAATGCAGCTGGCGACAGAATGCCACTTGGCGTTGGCGATTGCGAGCTCTGGCGGCTGCCGCATTTCAGCGACCTGCGCGGCGAGCTTGCTCCGCTCGAGTTCGGCTCGAACCTGCCCTTCAGGCCGGCGCGCACGTTCCTGGTCTATGGGGTCCCTTCCGACAAGGTCAGGGGGGAACATGCGCATCGCCAGTGTCATCAGTTCTTGATCGCGGCCCATGGCCGGCTTTCGGTGGTCGTCGATGACGGTCATGACAGAAAAGAGGTGTCGTTGTCTGATCCGTCGATCGGCCTTCATCTACCCCCGGGAATTTGGGGCATTCAGTACAAGTTCCAGCCCGATACTGTCCTGTTGGTCATGGCTTCACATCCGTATGATGCAGCCGACTACATCAGAGACTATTCGGATTTCCTCGCTGTGGTCGGGCGGGATGGCAGCTGATCGCATCGGCGCGGATGCCATCCGCTTTCTTGTCGCCGGCGGCCTGAACACCGCGCTGACCAGCCTTGTCTATTTCGCCGGCCTCACCGTACTCCCATCGGCCCTTTCCTACGCGATTGCCTGGCTGGCGGGCCTAGCGTTTGCGATGGTGTTCTATCCCGACCGCGTATTTCCCGGCGGTCGTACCGGCATTGCCGACAGGCTGGCCATCGGCGGCTCGATCGCTGTCGTGTTTGTGATCGGATTGACTACCCTTCAGTTTCTCGAAGGCATTCTGCAAAACACCGTTGTCGCGTTCTTCATGACCCTTGCCACGACGACCGTCCTCAACTTCCTGATTTCTCGATGGATACTCCGCAGACCATGCTGACGCGAACAAGCACCATCCGACCGGCAATTAATCTCTTCGCGATCTTTGCCGTGATGTATTTCTCTGAACTGACTTCCTTCCAACTATCGATTGATGAGGAGGTCGCAGCCTTCAGAACGGAGGCCTCGATCTGGATTATCCAAGGGCGCTGGGGCGCCTACCTCATCGAGACATTTATCCTTCCTAATCCCATCATACCTTTCCTCACACCAGGCATCTTTGGCCTGGGCTGTGTTGGTGCCTACCTCCTTGTCATGGACATCATCGACAAGCACGAGCTCTCCGCGGCGGAGTACGCATGTTTTGCGCTTTTCTGCGGCTTCCCGACATGGTTCTTCATGGTCGAGTTTTACTCGAATATTGCCACGATCGGGATCGGTCTTTTCGCGATGGCTCTTTCGGTTTGGCTCGTTAGCAAAGGGGACAATTCGGTCCTCAGCCTGCGTTTCTTATGCGCAATAGTCGCCGGCAGCTTCGCGGTTTCGACTTATCAGAGTTTTGCGCCTGGAATACTTGTACTGGGCATCGCGGTTTCCGTTCTTCGGGCGCGATCTGACGCCAGCAAATCATTTCCTACGGACCTGTTTCGGATGGGAGTCCTCCTGGTCGGCGCTACGCTGCTCTACAAACTCGGCGACGTTATCTTTAGGTCATTTGTCACCGGGAGAAACGAGTATTTCGAATCTCTTTTCCAACTGAGCTTTCTGTTTCAACATCCGGCGACTGTCATTGGGCGCGTGTTGAACGCTGTAAAAGGCGTGTACGGCCTCGACTTTGCCACCTATGGTGCTGCGCTATGGGCGATTCCGCCACTGCTCGCGCTGGGTGGCTTGGCCGTTTTTAAGGACACCGCCCGTCCAAGACTGCTGTTGACGGCAGCAGCCTTCGCTTCGTTACTCGTTCCCTTCGGTTTTCATTTCCTCGCCGCCGGAAACATGCCCACCCGAAGTCTGGCTGGAGCGCCGATCGCGGTGTGGCTTTTTGCCTATGTAGCTGTGACGAGCAAAAATCCCAGGATTCAGGTCCCGTCGGCGATATTGCTGGCGGTGGCGCTTTTCCAGATCCAGGTCATCCAGAATTCTCGCCAGGCATCCAACTACCTACTCGACAAGCACGATACTCTTCTTGCCGTCTCGATCTACAACCGATTGTCGACGACACCGGGGTATGACGCAAAACGCACATATGCCATCAGCGTTTTCGGCTCGCAGCCATTTGCGACCACATATCCAAGAACGCCCGGCTCAACGGTGGGATACTCCTTCTTCGAATGGGACGGCGGCAATTCCTGGCGGATTGCCTACTACATGAAACTGCTGGGTTATTCCAATTTGAACGGCGCAACGCCGGATCAAGTCGACCGAACAATTATCCGTCTTTCAACGATGCCGGTTTGGCCTGCTCCCGGCAGTGTGGAAATCAAGGACGACATCGCGCTGATAAGGCTCGGCGAGACACCTAGCTACCCAAATCAGCAAGCCCTCGAAAGGGCGGCTAACCGTTGAAGCCACCGCAACTGGTTCCCTCACGGAAGTCCTTCAGCGAGGGATGGCGCAGCTTCTCCTCGCCTCGCCGGTTCAAAGAACTAACGCATTTCATTAGCTTTAGCTTTCGCCAGATGTTTAGTCCCGGCATTTGCTGAAGCGGATTGAGTTTGAAGGTTCCGGTTGTGACGCCCACGCCTTGCAATGAACTCGTAGGGCGTGAGACCCTTGAGGGTCTTGAGCCTGCGGGCGAAGTTGTAGGCGGCGACGAAGTCGGCGAGATGGGTGCGGAGTTGGTCGTGGCTTCGTAGTAGAAGCGCTTGACGGTGGCGTCCTTGATAGTCCGGTTCATTCTCTCGACCTGGCCGTTAGTCCACGGATGCCTGGCCTTGGTCGTGCGGTGCTCGATGTCGTTCCTGGCGCAGGCGTATTCGAAGGCGTGAGCGCGGAATATCTCGCCACTTGCGATTGCCTCTTTGATCAGCGGCACCGCCGAGCCACCGGCATAGGGGGTGGTGAACTGGATGCCATTGTCGGTAAGCACGGTATGGATCTTGTAGGGCACGGCCGCGATTAACCGCACTAGAAAGTCTCTTGATACGGCTGTGGGGGCCTTCTCGTGCAACTCGACGAAGGCGAACTCGAGGGTGCGGTCGATAGCGACGAACATCTGCGGCTTGCCCTGCTCGGTCCTGACCTAGGCAATGTCGATGTGGAAGTAGCCGATCGGGTAGCTCTTGAATTTCCTCTTCGCCGGTTTGTCGCCCTCGACATCCGGGAGCCGGCCGATGCCATGGCGCTGCAGGCAGCGATGCAATGAAGATCGCGTCAGGTGCGGGATGGGCGCTTGAAGCGCATAGAGGCAGTCGTCGAGCGGCAGCAGCGTGTAGCGGCGGAAAGCAACAATGACCGCCTCTTCCTCAATCGAGAGCACCGTCGAACTCGGTTCCTTCGGACCGTCGGTAGATCGGCGACCGAAGCTGGCCTCTTCCACTTCGCAACCGTCTTCTAGTTGATCCCGATGGCGCTTGGCCAGCGTCCTCAGCCTCTCTTGACTATGCTGTATCGCTCGACGGACCGCCTCTGTCGTTGTGGCGCTCCCATGCAGAACTTGCCCATAGCGCATCTTTTGATTCGGAAGACAATGATGCTCCATCAAAGCCCGGGATCAAACATCTAGCAGCGCTTGTCCGGCGTCACGGCGCGGTTTGTGAACTGAAGGTTGCGATCAGGGCGGCCGGCATCCCGGCATGGCTGGCAATAGAGCACCTTGATCAGATCCCAGTGCATGCAGCCATCGTCTACGCCCAGGCGCCGGAAGCGCCGCCACGTCGAGCACGACATGTTGAATGCAAGGCATGCAATTTATGTTTACAAGGCGCTCTGTGAACAGCAGCAGGTGGCAACCAAAATGACTTTCGAGCAAATTGCAACCCTTTATTCAGACTACGCTAATAGAGCGGTCAGCACCGAACTTCACCCAAACGATGTAATGTACAACACTGGTCCGTCACATTACTTCAACGTCGGGAAGTCGGGCGTGCAGGCCATTCTCACAGGCCTCTCGCTTTCGTGGCGCAGCCAGGTGATGACGGTTCTCGACTTGCCTTGCGGCCACGGCCGCGTTGGCCGGCACCTTAGGCAGCTCTTTCCCAATGCCGAGCTTTTCTATTGCGACATTGATGCCGAAGGGGCTGACTTTTGCGCCCGAGCGTTTGGCGGGAAAGCCATACACTCAAAGGCTGACCTGCTGCAGGTTGATCTGCCAAAAAAACTCGACATGATCTGGGTCGGGTCGCTCTTCACTCACGTCGACAAGCGGCGAACGGATGCATGGCTGCACTACCTTGCCGACCATCTGAGCGATCACGGCGTTCTTGTCGCCACCTTCCATGGCTATTTCACTGGGAAAAATACCAAGTTTCACGGCGGCGTGGATGAGGCGCGAGTTCGCCGAGAGTTCGAGACAACCGGCTTCGGCTATTCGCGATACACCACCCTTGCCGGCGTGGAGGACTATGGCCTATCGCTGTCGAAGCCGTCCGCTGTTCTCGACATCGCCGACACAATTCCCGGCGTGCGCGCCTCGTACATCGAGCGCGGATGGGCAAACAATCACGATGTCTTGGTGATCAACAAGAATGATCGGTTGGCTACCCTTGGCTGATCTGACCTTGCCCCTGTAGTCTAATCCGGTTTGAAGTTCGTTCTGGCCCATCGAAGAGGACCAGGACATGAAGCGCAGCCGCTTTTCTGAAGAGCAGATCATCGGAATTCTGAAGGAGCATGAGGCCGGGGTCTCGGTCGTCGATCTGTGTCGGAAGCACGGCGTCAGTGATGCTTCGATCTACAACTGGAAGGCCCGCTTCGGCGGGATGGATGTTTCCGAGGCTCGGCGACTGAAGGCGCTGGAGGACGAGAACACGCGGTTGAAGCGGCTTCTGGCCGACGCCATGCTCGACAATGCCGCGTTGAAGGATCTCGTGGGAAAGAAATGGTGACGCCCGCGGCCAAGCGGAAAGCTGTCGCTCGCCTGAAGGAAGGCTTCGGGATGAGCGAACGGCGGGCGTGTAAAGCCATCGGCGGTTGCCGCATGACGGTTCGCTACGAGACCAGCAGGCCCGACGACCGCGAGCTTCGCGCACGGATGAAGGCGATCGCGCAGGAGCGTCGCCGGTTCGGCTACCGGCGCCTGCTCGTGATGCTGAGGCGGGAGGGCCTGGTCGTGAACCACAAGAAGCTGTTCCGCCTCTATCGGGAGGAGAAGCTCGCCGTTCGCCGACGTGGCGGCCGCAAGCGGGCGATCGGGACCAGGGCGCCGATGCTTGTGCCGCTGAGGCCCGACGAGCGCTGGTCGCTCGACTTCGTATCGGACCAGCTCACCGACGGCCGTCGCTTGCGCATCCTGGCCGTCGTCGACGATTGCACGAGAGAGTGCCTGGTACTCATCGTTGATACATCTCTCTCGGGCATGCGGGTTGCCCGCGAACTGGACCGGCTCATCACCGAGCGTGGCCGGCCGAGGATGATCGTCAGCGACAATGGCAGCGAGTTCACCTCGAACGCCATCCTCGCCTGGGCGGATCAGAACCGCGTCGAATGGCATTACATTGCGCCCGGCAAGCCGATGCAGAACGGCTTCATCGAGAGCTTCAATGGCCGACTGCGCGATGAACTACTCAACGAGACGCTGTTTACCTCGCAGGCTCAGGCGCGCGTAGCCATCGCCCTGTGGCGCGCCGACTACAACACCGCGCGGACGCACTCCCAAATCGCCTGGCAGACACCGGCCGAGTTCGCCAGCACCTTCAATCCGCGACGGTCGCTCGCGCTGCGCTATGCCAAAGGCTCCGCGCCAGCGCCCGTCGCTTCACCCGCCCAGCAGGGCAAAACCCACGCCGGAAACGAACTCAAAACTGGATAAAAACTGGGGGCAACGTCAGATCGCACGCGCTACTGACTGAAGGCGACTTGGCCACTGTGAAAAAACACTGGCGGGCCTGGTGACACCGGCCCATACCTAGTCTAGTTGATCGACCGTTGCTAACAAGGCCTCGGCGATCCGGAGGAAGTATGCAACACACATTGCCGTACCTGGCAGAGGCGGAGCATATCGCGGCCAAAACTGGGAGCCCTGAACAGGCCCTCGCCGCGCTCAGAAAGCTAAGCCTCGACGACTTCGGGCTGTTCGTAATTTCCTTGCCGAACAAAGAATACCCAGCGCTCTCGAAGATACTGCCGCGCATGGCCAGCCCAGAAATACAGACCACCTGGACGGGTGCAAGTGGCGTTGAACTCCTGAAGCAGACCCTTGCCTTCACGCGGATCGTTGAGAGCTGCGCCGTTCGCCATACTCAAAAGCCGCTTCACGGCTCCACGATCCTCGACTTCGGATGCGGCTACGGGCGCATCATGCGGATGATGTACTTCTTCTCAGATCCGGATCGCCTCTGGGGCGTCGACGCATGGGAAAATTCGCTCATGACCTGCAAAGAGGCCGGCATGCTTGGTCATTTTGTGCAGTCCGAGCGAGTGCCCGAAAGGCTGCCGGTCGGCGATACTAAATTTGATCTCGCCTTTGCTTTCTCTGTGTTCACCCATCTTGCCCCGAGCGCCGCCGACGCCTGCCTGCTGGCCATGAGAGGTCATCTGCGGGACGGAGCTTTGTTTATTCTGACGATTCGCCCAGTCGAATTCTGGCCGTTCATTGATCAAGTTCGGAAAACAAACGTCCAAGCAAAACTGGTGAAGGAGCACCAAACCACCGGGATCGCCTACCTGCCTCACAACGGCATTGAAGGCGAGACATACGGCGACACGTCCCTCACCTTCGATTTTTTCAGGAAGGATGGGTGGAAGATGCTCGGCTATGAGCGGTCGATATTCGATGTTTTCCAGACGTCCGTGATACTGCAGGCCGCCTAGTTGCCATCGGAAACGAGCGTTGCCCATTTGCCGGACGTCGCCGCTTAAGGATCGCTGTGCTCTCGCTTAGAGAGTCAGACCCGAGCGAGGCGAAGAGATGGGCGAAACAAAAGACAAAGACGGGATTCAGATCGGCCACTTCGACGCTATGGCCGAGATGAGCGATTAGTTCACCTCGCGAAAATCCTGCAGCGAGGCATGGCGCAAGTCTTCCTCGCCCCGTAAATGGTCGGCAGAGGCACCTGTCTGCCCTTGGCCGGTCCACCGACTTGGCCACAAACAAGAGCCACCGACGGATCGACGAATTGGTCGCGCATGAGGGCAAGATGATCCGGCATCATCAAGTCATCATCCGGAGAGAAGGCCATTAATTCCCCTCGTGACGATCGAAGGGCCAAATGACGATTCGCATGCCCAAAGTGCGGTGCCTTGGGGAAACTAAACCAACGAACGCGTGGGTCAGAAAGCCCAGGAAGAGCTAGAACCGCATGTTTTCCGTAGCCGCCCCACACTTGAGGGCCGCAGGGCGCGGGGCTGCCGACGGATGCCCTTGAAGAGGCGCTCGTTTTCCTACGCCGGCTCGGCTCGGACGACTTCGGCCTCTATATGATTTCCTTGCCGAACAAGGACTATCCCGGCTTGTCGCATCTCCTGCCGGCGGTGGCCAGCGGCGAAATGCGGGAGACTTGGACCGCCGGGGCATTCCAGATGGAGTCATTTTTCAGACCATCTAGCGAAACGTTCCAAAACATCAGGCCCTATCTGGCTAAGAATAGCCAATCCGCGTGAGGTCAGCTCGGCATCCGTCATCTCAAGATATGATATCTGGTTTACTTCCGGGCACCAATGTCGATCCAAAAACTGTGCCGGCTCAGGGATATCAGAGAAGTCGGAGAGAATCTGTACATTCTCTTCCCGAAACCGTTTTGCGATACTCCGGGCCGTCAGGAGGTCGAGCATGGGAACGTTGGCGCGTTTGTACTCGTCGGGTAGCACTGTCAGCAACCATCTTTCAAGTTCGACGTCGTGATACCCCGAGAAGAGATCCCGCGCGCGCTTGGCCATCAGGTGGAGGAGAGAATAATCGATCCCTTCGTTCGCCCTCAAATCTAGAGGGGAGATGCTGCTCCCGATCAAACCAAAGAAGTCCGGGACGACACCACCTCCGACAAGAGTCGGGCCGAGCGGCCTCACAATGACCCGAGCTCGTGGTAGTGCTGCGCGCCACGCGTTTAGCGATTCCAGACAATTCGGCATTCCGGTTGTCAAGCAACGCTCAACGAAAGCTCGAAGGCTGGTGGCATCCTTCATGTACCACTGCTTCCACGCGCTTGGTATCCATTGGAATTGCGGGCGCATGTAAATGACGACGATCGTATCGATCTCGCAATCAATTCCCGATAAGAGTCGCGGTTTCTTCGGAGATTCAAGATTTTCTGCAGAAAGTACTGCGACAGACGGCGCAACTCTTTTGATTTCCCGACCGAGCCGCTCGGTCAATACCTCGTCTCTCTCGCAGGCCTCTTCGACCAACCATTGCGGGATCCCAGGCTGATCGAACGTCAGATCACCGCCAATCTTGCGAATTCCATCCTGTTCAAGCGCCGCCGAATAAACATGCAATGCTTCTTGAATGGCGCTACTTCCAGTCTTTCCAAAGCCGGCATGGATCACTAATTTCATGTTCATGTGTCTTTCAGAGGAAGCGCGGATCGCCATCGAGTTCAACCAGGTTCAGTACGACGCCTACGGGCCCCTCTTAGCCGCTTAACCCCTACATAAGAAGCCCCTGTGGCGGCGCGGGCACAGCCTTGATGAGTTCGCTGCTAGACGCGGGACCCAAGTCGCCCAATTAAACCTTGACTTATCGCAAGTGATATCCCTTGGGTGCTCAGGCCCGACATAGGAAGCCGCGCGGAGGCGTGTGGCTCAGCCATTGCCCGCTGTCGCGAACTGCCCCGGAATTGGGCTTTGGCTCTGCCGCCAGCGATACGTGAGGGCGACGCCCTCATCAAGCGTATGAACCGGGCGCCAGCCGAGATCGCGTTGGATCTTCTGTATATCGAGAACGTTTCGGCGGACATCGACTCCACGGGCCGGCGCGTAGACAAGTTCCGCCGGAATGCGAAGAATGGCGGATATTTTGGTCGCCAGTTCGATTACGCTTGTGCCCACGCCGGAGCCAACATTGTAGACTTCCCCAGCGCTTCCACGAAGGCCGAGCAAGATCAATGCCTGCGTGACGTCGTCGATATAGACGTAGTCGCGGATATTTTGGCCATCGCCCCAGATCTCCACCGGCGTTCGGCTGGCTATCCTGTCGAACAGGGCCGCAATCAGCCCTTGGCCTTTCGCCGCCGACTGATATGGGCCAAATGGGTTCGAAATCCGCGCGATTACACTGTCGACCCCGTGCAGGGATCGATAGAGATTGAAATATCGCTCGATTGCGAGTTTGACCGTTCCGTAGGATGAGATTGGCACATTCGCGTGCTCCTCAGATATTTGTGCCGCGTCGGTCTGACCATAGACGGTGCCTCCTGACGAGGAAAAAACCCATCGACAGTCCACGCCCTTGGTCGCCTCCAACAAACCTACGGTGGCCATCAGATTGGCCTCGATCTCAGCGACGGCCATGTCGGTTGCTGCCGTCGGGCGTGCGGAACTGGCCAAGTGAAAGACTATGGAGCCCTCCATCGCGGCGAGAAGTTGGCGGGGCGGGGTGGCTAGATCGCCAAGAATAATGATGCTCCCCCTAGGCCAATGCTCGGACGCATAACGGGCAAAGCAAACAAGCTCAAAGCCTTGCTCCGCCATGGTGCGTGCGAGGTTGATCCCGATAAAGCCTGAAGCTCCTAGGATAACCGCCTTCCTACGCACGCTGGCGTGCTGCGGGCGCTCCTGTGTCATGCCGCATCCGAACCTTTGACGCCGAGATAGGTGCGAACGTGCTCTAGCCAGGCATCAGCCTTCCTGCGCGTTTCGGCGGAAACTAACGCAAGTGAGCGTGCCACTTCCTGCGCCCGCCGTACCTCGCTCAGATGCGTCTCCGCCATTTCGGACTGTGTGACGCTCTGCGCGTGTCGTCGGTGCCAGTTGAGCTGCTTCGCGCTGAATCGCATCTTTCCCTGTATCAATACTCTGAGATAAACGAGCCAATCTCCTGCTACGCGAAAGCTGAACAACTCGTCGCCGATTTCGGCAATCGCTTTGCTGATCGCAACTCGACGGAAAACAGCTGCACTGACGTTCGGAATCGTGTTTTTTATGCTCATCGCCTCGCTGATCTCGGCTTGGCCATTCTTGGTATAATCGGACAACCAATCGTCAGAGATGTCACGGGTGTAGTCGATATAGCTTTCTGCGAGCACGCGGCCTTTACCGTCCAACTGCCCAGATTGGCTATACGCAAGCACAAGGGACGGATCAGCGAAGGCGGGCACCAGCTCTTCGAGAAAGCCAGGCTCGGCGAAATCATCGGCTTCCGCGATCCAGACCAGATCGCCACGGCTACGACCGACGCCCTTCGCCCATTGACGAAAGACCGATCCCGAATTCCGGCTGCTGATGGACAGTTCCACATCCAATTCACTGTGCTCAGCGCGGAAGCTGTTGATAATTTCAACACTTCTATCCGTCGAGGCGTCGTCCAGCACGATAAGTTCATAGATCGGATAACTTTGGGTCGCGATACTCCTTAGCCGTTGCAACAGGTGGTTCGCGTAGTTGTAGTTCGGAACGACCACCGATATGCGCTGGAACCCTGTAGCGTGATGAAGAAGGTCCATCAGATATTGCCGCATTGATCCAACCGTAACGAGGTCGTGTTGGACAGGACCGTCCAAAATCCCGCTTAGCTGAATGGCAAAATCTTCAACGTCGAGCTTCTTCGCGAGCCTACCTCCACTATCAAGGATGAAATCGGCTGCGCCGGTTGCATCCTGAAAGGCCACGACCGGAACGCCGACTTCCGCGGCTTCTAGAACGACATTCGGAAACGGATCCTCGCGTGACGTCAATGCGTATGCAGACGCTCCGGCGTAGTATGCCATTGGGTCTTGGACAAATCCGACGAACTTGACGCTATCCTTCAGCTTCTTCTGAGCAAGAAGCGTTTCAATCGTTTCCTTCATCCCCTGGTCGAAATGACCAATCCAAATGAACGCTGTACCGGGATGCGAGCTAAGAACTTTTTCTGCCACTTCGATGAAAAGGTCCGGCCCCTTTCGGTGATCCACGAAGGCTACGGCAAGAACATAGCGGGTGCCCGGCGCAAAGCCATGCTGATCACAAATAAGACGACGTGCTTCCTCGGACTGGCCTTTGAACGGGTTTCTCCGCACGAGGCCCTGAGGACGGATCAATGCTTGCCTGAGCGGTTCGCCGAGGAAGCTCTCGAATCCGGATTGAACGATAGACGCTGCAAAAACGATTTTGTCGGCGTGTTCGGCGATGGCGAGGGCGTGCCTGTTCAGACTGTAGGACTCCAAGACTCCAGGCAGTTCGTGAACTAGAGAAACCGTGCGGAAGCCAGCTTCCTTTAAGACCGGAACCATCAAGCCAGATACCGTGGTGTTTACAATAGCGACCTCGGCACCAGCATTCCGTATCGCCTCCAATTTTCGGCGCACCAATTCCACTGGCTCGCTGTCGAGAGCCACGCGGTGCAGCGACGCAACCTCGGCAAAGCGCGAAAGCATAGGGCCATCGCCGAGGACGATCATATCTACATCATATTGCAGCTCCCCAAATTCCCGGGCCATCGCCAGAGCGAGCAATTGTGCACCATGGGGATGGGCATCGTGGGACACGATTGCTATCCGGGGCTTGGGCTTTCCGTTCGCCGCCTCCAAGGAGTCGCGGGTCGCTTGCAGGTAAGCATGGCCGTTTGCGCTATCGGGCTCCAGATGAGCGCCTTCCGCCCACTCGTTCCAGGCATTGACGAAGACCAGCCGCTCGGATGGTTCGTCGACATGGGTCAGCGCGTCCTCAATGGCGTTATCCAGCCATCTGCGGTAGAGCGCGGGGGTGTTGTTGATGAACACAGTGCCGCCGCCCTTACGGCGTGCCGAGTTGTCCCAGCCGGGGCAAACCGAGCGGAAGAGCTTGTACTTGCGGGGCGGATAGTTCTCGCTGCGCTGCAGAAAAACCGACCAATCATAGACAGTCGTGGCAAAATCCTGGCGCAGCGGCGCCACAGTGTGCGTGACGTTTGGCGGCGCGGAATTGTTTGGCGGAAATTCCACGGCGGCATCGAACCCGTAACGTTTGGGTGGCACCGATTCGAAGGATTGGGTGTAGGCGAGAAAAATCTCGCCAATACCGTTCGCCCGGCACCATGTCCGCCAACGGCGCGCTGTCTTGGCTGCCGCCGGAAGCAGGCTTGGGCGGTAGACAAGCAGCAGCGGCTTGCCGTCGATTCGGATGTAGCGAGGGTCGCGAAGATAAGGCGCAACCTCGGCTATGAAGGCTAGGTCGTCCCGGGGTGAGTGGTCCTGGGCAATGAGTATCTCCTGGTCCATCCCATCCCAGCGACGCGACCAGTTCTCGTTGGCCCAGCAGAGGCAGAACGGCATGTCGAGGCTCTTGTCCTCGAGCCAGTTTTCGAGCGGCTTTTCCAATAGCCTCTTGCCGCCGAACCAATAAAAATAGAAGCAGAAGGCCTCCACTCCATAGAGTTTTGCCAGCTCGATTTGGCGGCGCTGCACGGCGGTGTCGCGCAGATCATAGTAGCCAAGCGCATCCGGTACATGCGGCTGGTGGTGGCCGACAAATTGCGGCTGGGCGGACCTGACATTGGTCCATTCTGTGAAGCCATGCCCCCACCATTCATCGTTTTCGGGGATCGGGTGGAACTGCGGCAGGTAGAACGCGACGACGCGCACCGGCTTCTGAAGCAGCGGCGGCGCTTCGAGACGCGGCACATAGACAGGTTCAGGAGCAAAGCCCGGGCCAGAGGTGGCCGACCTATACGATGCCGCTCCGTTGTCGCCCAAGGGTGCGTTGGGCGCCTCCAAGCTTCTCCAGGCACGGTAGGCATTCGTAACGCCAAACAGCGAAGGGAAGGTTGAAAACGCCGCTCTCTTCAGCTTCCGCTTGGCGTTGATCGGCAGCGGCAGATTGTGCCAACAGGCGTAAGCGGCGCGAGCCGCGAAACGGCAAAACTTGATGGGTGAATTGCCGATCGCGCGAACACGGCTCCCAATTGCGCGCAAAGGCCTGGTCAGTCGCCATGACGTGCTGGCGTAGACGGCATCAAGAATACCATGCAACCGGATTTCCTCGGAGCGCGCATTGTCGCGATCGGCAAGGAGCGTGCTGGCGTCCACATGCACCGTCGACAGTTCCGCTTGCAAAGCGTGTATCTCTTCTGCCCTCGCAGCGAGTTGGGCTCTTGCGCGTGCGATTTCGCCGGAGCGGCTCTCGACCTCTCTGCGCGACTTGGCGACTTCTTCGAGGAGCGCCTGCGTCTGCATTTCGCGATGCTCGCCCTGTTCCCTGTGGCCCGCGATCTCCTCTTCCATCGTCATCGACTGTAACGACCACGGATTTCCAGCTTGGCTGGCAGCGTTCAGCACCGTACCATCAAGTCGAAGGATGCTTTGCTCGACGGCCGCGACCTCCCCGGCTACATGGCGCCGCCCCAGGACGTTCTCCTGGGACGGCCGTTTAGTTATGATGCAAAGAGAGTTCAGGAACTCTATGGAATGGATGGACGCAAGCGAAGGCTCATCGAATGCGATCCCGTACCGATTGGCGAATGCTGCAAGTGCATCCGTTCGACGGTGATCCAGTCCCCAATGCTCGTGATTTACCAAGTCCAGCAATCGCTTGAAAAACGATATCGAGGAAAGCGGATCGTAGAGGCCACCTTCGAAATCCTGCCAGTAGCTGGTATGCAAATCCTCGATAACGAATATCCCACCGTCTAAGAGGTGAGGAAAATAACGCGCGAATGTCCGTATGACGTCGGAAGATATATGCGACCCATCGTCTATGATCACGTCGAATGTCTCGGATCGTGCAACAATACTACTCTGGATCTCTTCCGAGTTAGCATCCCCGACGACAACGTCTATCCTCTTGTCGTCGAAACGCAGCAGACCGCAATTCTGGTTGATATCGCAGCCGAGAATAATTTCCGCCTTTGGAAAATACTTTCCCCATATCTCAAGTGAGCCGCCATTCTGGATACCGATTTCGAGGATCCGAACCGGCTTGCTTCGATATTTCGAAAAAAAACGGTCATATTCACTCAGGTAGATCGACCATTTGTCCGACACCTTGCCGTCATGGGTATCATAGAGCCGGCGAAGCGACCGTGTACGGGTATTGGTAGCTTCCGCTTTCGGAACGCTGTTCTTCGCTGGGGTCGTTGGTTCGTTCATCGTTGAAGGCTGTCCTTGATTGGCGCCGAACCGCTTCGAGGTAGCCCCGACAAGCGATCCGTAGCACTGTCTCTCGATCGACGCCCTAAGTTCCGACTATTCCCTACGAGGTGGGCAACCACTATCTCCGCCGACGCCCTCCACTTCGGCGCCGTCCACCCGAACGCGACCGCGAATTTTGCCGTCGATAGCCGCGAATTGGCTGGGCGGCGCGCCTTTGTCGGATAGTCTCTGGTCGCGATTTCGCGCACCCCAGCATGCGGGCCACCCAACGCCTTGCTTATTTCCAGGATATGACGGGCGAAGCCGCTCCAGGTGGTCTCGCCGGTTCCCGCCAGATGGTAGATGCCGAACGAAACAAAGTCCTTGTCGCCGTGCAGAACTGCCGCCACATGCAAGATCGCATCAGCGATATCGAGCGCAGACGTCGGGGTTCCCCACTGGTCGGCCACCACCGCGATCTCGTCGCGGTCGCCAGCCAGCCTCAGCATCGTCTTGACGAAGTTCCTGCCGAAGGGGCTGTAGACCCAGGCCGTGCGCAGGATCAGGTGGCGTGGATTGGCTGCCGCCACCGCTACTTCTCCGGCGAGCTTGGAGGCGCCGTAGACGCCGAGCGGCGCTGGCGCATCGGTCTCCACATAGGCGCCGTCCTTGGTGCCGTCGAAGACATAGTCGGTCGAAAGGTGGATAACCGGAACGCCAAGCCGCGCTGCCGCCTCTGCGACCGTGCCGGCGCCTTCGGCATTCACAGCAAAAGCCAGGTCGGGCTCGTCCTCGGCCTGGTCGACGGCGGTGTAGGCAGCTGCAGAAACGATGATATCGGGCCGCGATGCTTCGAGCGCCTTGAACACCGTGTCGGGCCGCGCAAGGTCGAGTTGCGGCCGGCCAACGGCAACGACTTCCATGTCGCTCCGTCCTTGCGCCGCCTCCAGCAGGCTCGCGGCGATCTGGCCCTCGCGTCCGGTGACAGCGATCCTCACGACGCGCCCTTCCTGTCTTCCACCGCGGCCTGGCCCAGCCGCTCACCGGCATAGCGCTGCTCGCGAATCGGCCCCCACCACCATTTGTTGTCGAGGAACCAGTCGACAGTCCTTGCCAGGCCGCTGTCGAAATTCTCCTTTGGCGACCAGCCAAGATCGCGGCCGATCTTGGAGGCGTCGATGGCATAGCGGCGGTCGTGGCCGGGGCGGTCGGTGACGAAGGAGATCAGGTCGCGGTAGCGCTTGCCGCCAGCGCGCGGCCTTCGCAGGTCGAGAAGATCGCAAATGGTCTCGACGACGCTCAGATTGGTGCGCTCGGAATTGCCACCAACATTGTAGCTCTGGCCCGGTTGCCCCTTTGTCGCGACAAGCTCGAGCGCGCGTGCGTGATCCTCGACGAACAGCCAGTCGCGCACATTGGCGCCGGCGCCGTAGACCGGCAGCGGCTTTTCGTCGAGCGCGTTCAGGATGACCAGCGGAATGAGCTTTTCGGGAAAGTGATAGGGCCCGTAATTGTTCGAGCAGTTGGAAAGCACGACCGGCAGGCCATAGGTCTCGTGCCAGGCGCGCACCAGATGGTCCGAGGCCGCCTTGGAGGCGGAGTATGGCGAGGACGGCGCATAGGGCGTCTCCTCAATGAACATGCCACCGTCGAAGGGAAGATCACCGAACACCTCGTCGGTCGAGACATGATGGAAGCGGAAGCGGGTCTTGCGGTCCTCCGGCAGGCCGCGCCAGTATTCCAAGGTCGTATTCAGCATTCGGTAGGTGCCGACGATGTTGGTCTCGATGAAGGTGCCCGGCCCGTCGATCGAGCGGTCGACATGGCTCTCGGCTGCCAGGTTCATGACGATGTCGATGTCGTCGCGACGCAATATGTCGAGCACCGCCTTCTCGTCGCAAATGTCAGCCTGCTCGAACCTGTAGTTGTGTGCATTCTCGATCGGCCGCAGCGAGGCGAGGTTGCCGGCATAGGTCAGCTTGTCGAGATTGGTCACGCGATAGGCCGGATTGGCGCACAAATGCCGGCATACGGCCGAGCCGATGAAGCCGGCACCGCCAGTCACCAGGAAATTCACGCGGCCCTCCTCACGAAACCCTCTCATGCGAACACCTCCGCCATGCCAAGGACCGGCGCGCTGAGATCCTTTTCCGAAAGCTGGAACCCGCCTGATATCGCAGGCCATTCGATGCCGATGGCCGGGTCGTCGTAACGGATCGACCGGTCGTGCTCGGGCGAATAGGTGTCGGTGACCTTGTACAGAACCTCGGTGTCGGGCTCGAGCGTGACGAAGCCGTGCGCGAAGCCTTTCGGCACCAGGATCTGGTTGCCCTTCTCGGCCGATATTTCGAGGGCGACCCATTGCCCGAAGCTCTTGGAGCCGCGACGGATATCGACCGCAACGTCGAGGATGCTGCCGCGGACCACGCGCAGCAGCTTGTCCTGGGCACGCGGCGGTAGCTGGTAGTGCAGCCCCCTCACCACGCCCGCTGCGGCGGAATAGGAGTGATTATCCTGCACGAAGCGCAGGTCGATGCCGGCCTCCGCAAAGCGCTCGGCATTGTAGGTTTCGATGAAGAAGCCGCGTGCGTCGCCGTGCCGCTTCGGCACGATCTCCACAACGTCGTCGAGGCCGAGCGGCCTGATTTCAAGCACCCTGGTCCTCCGTCAGATCCATGACCCGCTTGCGAAGATAGGCGGCATATTCGTTCTTTCCGAGGCGCATGGCGCGCTCCAGAACCTTGTCGGCGGCAAGCCAGCCCTGCTCGAAGGCGATCTCTTCCGGGCAGGCGACCTTTATGCCCTGGCGGTGTTCGATGGTACGCACGAAGGATGCGGCTTCATGCAGGCTGTCATGCGTGCCGGTATCGAGCCAGGCATAGCCGCGGCCGAGCTGATGGACCTGCAGTTGCCCGCGCCCAAGATAGACATTGTTGACCGCCGTGATCTCGAGCTCGCCGCGCGCGGAGGGCCTGATCGTCGAGGCGATGTCGATGACCTCGTTATCATAGAAATAAAGGCCGGTGACGGCCCAGTTGGACTTCGGCTTCTGCGGCTTCTCTTCGATCGTCAAGGCAGTGCCGCTGACCCTGTCAAAGGATACCACGCCGTAGCGCTCAGGATCGTCGACATGATAGGCGAACACGGACGCACCGCTTTCGCGCGCCGCCGCCGTGCGGCAAAGCTGCGACAAGCCTTCGCCGAAATAGATGTTGTCGCCGAGGATCATCGACACGCTGTCCTTGCCGATGAACTCGCGGCCGATGATGAACGCCTCGGCAAGACCATTGGGGTGGGGCTGTTCGGCGTAGGACAGCTCCAGCCCGAATTCCGAGCCGTCGCCCAGCAACTCCCGGAACACCGGCAAGTCGCGCGGAGTTGAAATGATCAGAATCTGGCGAATTCCCGAAAGCATCAGCACGCTCAGCGGGTAATAGATCATCGGCTTGTCGTAAATCGGGAGTATTTGCTTAGAGACGGCTAATGTTAGCGGATAGAGACGAGTGCCGCTGCCTCCTGCAAGGATAATTCCTTTCAACAAGCTCTCCCTTGAAAACCGAGGCCCCCGCCCTGACAACAAGTTGCCCGTGCTTAGGTTTCAAGCAATGGCTTGTCAATCTTCCCGCTCGGGCAGCGTCCAGGATCATCCCCGTTTGTCCTGATCGGTTAGTGGACAGTATCGGTCAAGCTGCAGCGGAAATGGTCGCCAGAGCAGATTGCCGGCTGGCTCAAGCGCACCTACCCAGGGGAGCCGCATAATCAGGTGTCGCACGAAACGATCTATCGCAGCCTGTCCATTCGGGCACGTGGAGTGCTGAAAAAGGAACCGCTGGAGCATCTTAGAGCCAGGCGCACGATCCGCCGTTCCCCGCACGCCAGCATGAAGCGGAGTCGGCTGGGCCAGATCAAGGATGCAATCTCCATCAGCGAACGGCCCGCCACCGTCGAAGATCGAGCAGTTCCCGGCCACTGGGAGGACGACCTCATCTCCGGGTCCAAGAACAGCAACGTGGCGACGCTGGTCGAGCGTCACTCGCGCTGTGTGACGCTGATCAAGGTCGCCAATAAAGATACCGAAAGCGTCGTCTCAGTCCTAATCAAGCAGTCGCAGAAATTGCCGGAGAGCTCTATCAATCGCTGACATGGGACCGAGGCAAAGAGCTTGCCGACCACCAGCGGCTGACAATGGCCACGGACGTCGAGGTCTACTTCTGCGATCCTCGATCGCCTTGGCAGCGCGGCTCGAATGAAAACACCGACCGACTGCTGCGCCAATATCTGCCACGTGGCACCGACCTATCCCTGCACAGCCAGGCAAAGCTCAGCGCCATCGCGCGGCAGCTCAACGGACGCCCCAGAAAGACCTTGCTCTATTAGACCCCAGCGGAGAAGTTCGCTGAGTGTGTTGCAGCGATCGGTTGAACCCGCCGCCCCAAAGCGGCCATTCGCTGCGAACGATGTCTATTGAGCTGGGGGGCGAAAACCGTGCCTCCAAACCCGCCGCCCGGCAACACCTCTGAAGGACGAGCGTCTGCGCGGGAACAATGATAGTCGCCGCCATCGAATAGCGAAGGGCGCCCATACCAGGCCTCGATTGCCTTGCACAGCGTCATCTCTGCTGAGCGAGGTATGGAAGATCCGGGAAATCTCGAATGGCGCTACAAAGGTCAGGTTTGGCAGAGCACATCTGAAGCAACATCTCACCGGCCCGACCGCTCGCTTGCAGCAAGCAACGAGGCAAACATGTGCGCATAGTTTTCGGCCAGCTCTCCCCAATCCCACTCTCGGATCGTCTCGATCATGCGGGCGGCCATCTGCGACCCCAGCGACGGCGTGTCCCGCAACAGGGCGAGCTTGTTCGCGAGCCCCTCCGCAGTTCCATCGAAGAACAGCCCGTTGTCGCCATCCCGAATCAGCTCGGGCATGTTTCCCACACGGGTCGTTACCAAGGGGACACCGCACGCCGCCGCCTCCAAGCAAGGATTGGGAGTGCCTTCGCTGCGACTGGCGCAGACATAAACGTCGAGACCCCGATAGAAGTCGAGCATTTCGTCATGGCTGCGCCAGCGTTGCTCCCGAACCGCAGTCAGTAGTCGCACGCCCGGCACGGCAGCGACCGCGGGCTCGATGACGTCGTGGAAGCCCCGATGCGCCGGACCATGGTTGCTCAGACTTCCCGCCCATCCAACGCGGAGCTCGCCAGCCCGGGGTTGCTCTTGTGGGGGACAAAAGAATGTCGTGTCGACCCCATTGGGCGTGTAGTGGACCGGAACACGCAGTAGAGGACCGTATTCGTGCTCGAGCTGCCGATTATTGACAAACACAGCGCGCGCCAGCCGGTGCAGGGTGGCGAGCCCCGGCTCGCGGAATTCGCCCTCGAGCTCTCTGTGGCTGCAGATCCCGATGAGCAGCCTGTCAGACCGCCGGGCGAGGGCCGATTCCGGCAGGGGCAGTTTCGAGATTTGGAGCCAATAGAAGATGAGCACGATGTCCGCCGCGTTCACGTCGGACTCAGTCACATCATGCTGAAATCGTTCGACGATCTCGAACCTTCTTTCCAGCACGCGCCGGAGATTTTGGGTCTTGCGATCGATCGCCCAGCCGGGTCGGTCCGCGATCGCCAGGATGCGGGGGAGGTGTACATCGCTCACGGGGCGTACCGCTCAAGCCAGTGCGCCGACCATGGATTGGCCTCGTTCAGATCGTCGTCCGTCGCAGTGGCGCGCATCTGGCTGGCGTCCGGCAGCCGGATATCCTCTGATCGCAAGCGAGGTCGCCATCCGTGCCAACCAAGACCATTGACCTCCTCGCTCAGGTACCGGCGGCCAGCATACTTGCGCGCGGCGTGCTCTGCACTCAGGAACAGATAATGCTTCATGCGAAAACGCTCGGGGTAGAGCGTCACCGGCCCCCCGAAGCGTACGCGATGGCCGCCTGACCACGCAATCTCCATGGGGCCGTCCTGTTTCTTGTACGCACGGACGCAGTGTGGGGAGGTCGGCCGGAACGGGTAGTAGGTCCGCAGCGTGTATTGATAATTGGGATTGTCGTGATTGGGGGCTTCCCTGGTAGGAATGAACGTGAACTCGGAAGACTCGATCGCGTTGCAGCCGAGTGCGTCGGCTGCCGCAATGGCGGAGACCAACGATGAGTACGAAGTCGGCGGAAGGTGGATCTCGTCAGCGTCAACATGCATGAACCAGTCTGCTTCGAGCGACTGAAATAGTTCCTCTTTGCGACGAAGAAGGTGCTCCCAGCAATACCAGCCGTTATGCGGGATACTTTCGAATCCTATCAATCCAGCCCCGCAGTAGCGCTGGGCAATCTCAAGCGTTCGGTCCGTCGACTGATTGTCGCAGACGTAGACCTGCACGCCTTGACGAAAGAGGTTCTCAAGACATTCGGCGATGAACCGTTCTTCGTTCCGTGTTGTAAGGACCGCGACGACTCGCGGGGAATTCCTATCACGCGCAGCATTCGCAATGTGAGTGTTGAGATCGACCAAATCCCTCAATCCTTTGTCGTATGCTTCCGGATGTCATTCTGGCCGATCAACTGATAGGGCGCAATGAACTTGGCCGGAATAACGGTCTAAAGACTCACAGCGGCCATGCCAAGGCGCTATCACTCTCTCACCTGAAGTGCAACGCGCGCTCATAGCGGTCCCCGTCGCGATCGCAAGTCTCAGGAACAGCGCGTTCGGAAACAGGCAAAACGGCCCCTTATGGCGCCTCCACGCCTTGCTGTTTCTGTCGCAGCCTCCGCATCCGACAATCACATCCTGGCTCATCACATTCCGTTTCGGGAAGGAGCAAACCGCTCCTACCTTTCTTCACTGCGCAACCGCAATAGGGCATCGGATTCCCATCAAACGGCAGCGCATTCCTGGACAATTCGATCCCGCGAAACGACAATCGGATCCCGCGCAATGCACAACGGATTTCCCTGTTAGATCGCCGCCGACCTCTGACTTTGCCGGATACTTGGTCGAATTTCCCTGATCTGAAGCAGGGAAATTTCCCCTAAATTATCTAAAATTGCACGATAATATCGCTGCCTCGTTCCACGCATCAGGCACCTCGCGGGAATTCCCGCTTTTTTGCCTGTTGTCTGGAATATCAAACGGAGACTGGTTCGCCAGTGACTGCTCGGTTCAGGCGCGATGTCCTCGTGTTCTGGAAGTTCGGGCTGGCGATGGATACCACTATTGCTGGATCCTCGGCCTGTGCATCCTTGGCGGCCTCGCGTTGGAGAGGATGACACCGCAAGGATTGTTGCGCCGGGTCCAGTCGTCGGCCCTCAAACTTCTCAGTGCCCTCCGGCGTCGGCGGCGGCAGGACCCGCTCGGCCAAGCGCGGATCGGCAAAAATATCGGGCCTTTTCTCGCCCGGATCGGGAACGGCCCGACACCATGACGCCGGCATCGATTGGCGAAGGACTTGATGCCACAGCCGGCCGTGAAGGCCAGCACACATTCGAAGAAATGTATTGTCAAGAGAAGCATGCAGCCCGCCAACGCGCATTTCAGTTGACCGCTGTCTCTCAGAGCGGAGAAACGCGCCGCGCGTCCTGGCGGGCGCGCTTGCACGAAACAGTGCATAGGAGTTGGCTCTCGATTGCTGTTGCCCACAAAGGATGCGAAAAACTTCTCAAAAGACGAAAAGAAGCTTCTCGGGGGGAGTTGTGCCGAAAGTATTTTTGTCGATACAGGGGCTGCGCGGAATTGCTGCGCTGCTCGTCGTCGTGCATCACTACTACGCCACCTATGGTTCGATCCACAAACTGGCCGGCGGCGATCTGCCGTGGCTTCTCTCATATGGAAACTTGGCGGTTTTCGGCGCCGTTGGCGTGCCGATTTTCTTTGTGATCTCTGGATTGGTCATTGGTTTGCAGCGGTTTGAAACGGGAGCTGCGGGCATATATGACTTCATGGCTAAGCGGTTGGCACGCATTGCTCCCCTCTACTGGGTGATGACCCTCGCCTATGTTTGTTGGGCTTCACAATTGTGGACATGGCCGCAATTAGGCCGCTCACTGCTGTTCGTCGAGAGGCCTGTCACAGGCGAGCTTCCTGCGCTGGGGGTCGGCTGGACTCTTGAATACGAAATGTTCTTTTACATGGCATTCGCGGTCGCGGTGGTTTCCGGCATAGTTGGTACCAGGGCAAGGGGCGCGGCCATTCTGATCTCTGTCTTCGCGCTGATGGTTTACGTGAACTTATCGACCGATGCGGCGGTCTTCGGCTTTTCCGGAGCTCCGGTTATCTTGGAGTTCTGTGGCGGCTTAATCATCGCATCGACCATCCAGAACCGCGCCGTGACGCGGCTATGGCTGCCCTATCTCGTTGTCGCCCTGGCGATACTATTCCTTTCGACTACAGCCTTCGTCGGTGAGTCGCGAAACGTCATTTTTTCCATGTGGGGAGCCGGGGCCTTCTGCCTCGTGTTTGGGCTTGCCGCCGCAGAGGTCGAAGGTCGGGTCTTCATGCGTGGCCGCGCGTTTCAAATGCTAGGTACCGCGAGCTATGCGATCTACCTTGTGCATCTCGTCCTCCAGGGGAGCTTGTTAAAATGGCCGATCTGGTACTGGCGTTGGGACGAAATCATCGAGCCGCATCTCGGGCTTGTGCTCATGGTCTCGTTCGCTGCCTCCTGCGGACTAGTCGTCCACTACGGCTTCGAAGTTTGGGCCAACGCTTGGTTTCGGCGCTGGCTTTTACAATGGTCGCCGACGCGTCTTCAGCTCAGTCATCCTCAAATTGCCGATGGCGATGGTCCGCGTATCCGCGCTGTCGCACAGGAACCGAGCTGACACGCTGTTCTCGTGGCGCTGAGTGCGCCTACTTCCGCACGATCCAATCCAGCAAGTCTGGACCGATCGTCTGTGCGCCGGTGAAGTCGCTGACCATTTGCGCCGCAATTTCCGCCATCGAACTTCAGGGCATTCCGTCTTCAATGACCGATTTGTGGAAGGTGGCTCGTAGGATTTCGCGATCGAACGCCGACACCTTGGGCCGGACATTTCTGCTTCCCGGAAGCACAGCCATCACTTGATCCGGGTCACGGTGGCGCTGGCGCGTTGGCGCGTGCTTCGCAGCAATATGGGCCGCGAGTTGCTTTTCAGCCTCTGCAAAGTCAGATCGAGCGCAGCCAGTGCTATATCGCCTTCCGCCATCTTCGATGTACCAGCGGCCCGCTGCATGAGCGACCCGTCTTTTTTTCCGGTATTCGTCCCGCCAGACAAGGCGAGCTCCTTTGCTAGGGCGCGACATAGGCGTCGCATTTCCTCGATCGCCGCCACGGTCGTATATTCCTTGTTGGCGATTATTTCTGTGGTAAGGCGACCACGGCCGCGCTCTTTGCGGAGCCCTTTGACCGTCATCCGGAAAAGCAAGCTTGGCAGCAGAGTCTAGTCGCAAGGGCGCGTCGATGTCGAAGTCGGAAAACTTTGGCGCGATATCTCTCTCGCCATATAGTCTGATTCAGTGATGATCTTGATCTTGCATAGGCGAGCCGACGCTGTCGATCGAGAGACGTTTTTCAGCTCACAGCAATCGCTTTTGGCCCTAGTCCGACACCAGACTAAAAACTTGTCGGTGGTCACTTCAAAAAAGCGCGCATAAGTCATATTGTCCTTTTATTTTCAATATGATAGCCATAGTCTCCGTAAACAGCCGCACCCCGGTTTAACACTCTTTAAATCACATAAATTTCGGTGGAAAAAAGCCGGCGGGATCTCCGCCGGCTAGCTATCATGTCGGTAGGGTCGAGGCTGGATATGTCAGGGTCGCTTCGGCAGCAGCGACCAGACGGCCGGCACCAGGGCCGCGGCCAATGCCACCTTTATCAGGTCGCCGACGATGAAGGGCACGACACCGAACTGCCAGGATTTTTCGGCGCCGATCAGCATTGCCAGCCAGGCAAAGCCCATGGCCATCATGACGACTTCGCCGACCAGCATGGCATTGAAGAGCTTGACCGGATGACGCTCCCAACCACGGTCGGCGGCCCAGCCGACGATCGCAGCCATGACGACGAAGCCGGCCAGATAGCCGCCGGTGGAGCCGAGCATATAGGCGACGCCGATGCCCTTTTCCGGCGTGCCCTGGAAGACCGGAAAGCCCATGGCGCCCTCGGCCATGTAGAGAAGCAGCGTGGCGACGCCGAGGCGCAGGCCGAACGCCGACGCGATCAGCAGCACGGCCAGCGTCTGCAGCGAGATGTCGACCGGGCCGAGCACAACCTTGGTCTTGGCCGACAAGATGAGCAGCAGCGTCCCGACGATCGCCAGAAAAAGCTGCGTCGCCAGCCGCGCCGCGCCCTTTTCGGGCAGTGCCAGAGAAACAAGCGGACGCATCGTTGCTGCAAGTGCCATGGTATTCCTCATTCCGGACGGCCGCCGAAATGCGGCTTCGCTTTTTCCTATATTGGCTTCCGTGTTATGCGGCAATCGCTTTTGCCGTCTCACTGAACGGAGCTTCGCGTCGCCTCATGGCCCTCAAATTCGACACACGCTTCGATCCCGCCTACGGCCAGGCGGTGACGGTCGCCCCGGACGTGCAACGCGTCACCGCCGGGAATCCCGGTCCTTTCACCTTCCACGGGACCAACAGCTACGTGATAGGCCGCGAAACGCTGGCGGTGATCGATCCGGGTCCGGACGATGACGCGCATCTGCAGGCCCTGATCGAAACTATCGGCGGCAGGCCGGTCAGCCATATCCTCGTCAGCCATACCCATCGCGACCATTCCCCGCTGGCGGCGCGGCTGAAGGAGCGCACCGGCGCGACCGTGCTTGCCGAAGGCCCGCACCGCCCGGCCCGGCCGCTGCGAATCGGCGAGGTCAATCCGCTCGACGCCAGCGCGGACATGGCTTTCATCCCGGACGTCGCGCTCGCCGACGGCGCGCTGGTCCATGGCGACGGATGGACGATCAGGACGGTGCTGACGCCCGGCCATGCCGCCAACCACGCCGCGTTCGCGCTCGAAGGGACGGGCATCCTTTTTTCCGCCGACCATGTCATGGCCTGGGCGACCTCGATCGTCGCGCCGCCGGACGGCGCCATGGCCGACTACATGAGTTCGCTCGACAGGCTGATCGAGCGCGACGACCGGCTGCTGTTGCCCGGCCATGGCGGGCCGGTGACCAAGCCGCGCAGCTTCATGCGCGGGCTGAAGACGCATCGCAAGATGCGCGAACGGGCGATCCTGGAACGCATCCGCGGCGGCGACCGGACAATCAAAGAGATGGTGGCGACGATCTATCGCGACACCGACCCGCGCCTGCACGGCGCCGCCGGCCTGTCGGTGCTTGCGCATCTGGAGGACCTGGTAGCGCGCGGCCTCGTCGCCACCGACGGCGACGCGGCCATCGACGGCATTTTCACGCCGGCGGCATGACCATCATTCGGCCGGCGCGGGCCCGACCTGGCCGGCGACCTCCTGGTCGAGTTCGCCAAGGAAATCGACGATGCGGCCGGCATTGTCGCCGAGGTCGTAGCGGCCATAGCGAGAGGCCGAGCGCATGTCGACCACGACCGTATCGCCGTCATCGGCGATGCGGATCGCGACATCGGCGGGCAAGCCGAGCACGAAACTCCTGGCCAGCGCGTTGATCGTCACCTCGCTTTGCCCGTCGGTTTCGGGATACGGCCCCTGAAGCTGCCAGTCGCGGCGGTCGAGCACGGTTTCGACCGCGTCGACGACGGTCTCGAACGGCAGGTTGTAGCTGCGGCCGGTGACCAGCGGATAGGCATCGCCCTGCAGCCGCTGCTCGCCGGGCGTGGGTGGCGACAGCACGTTCATGTCCGCCGTCCGGTCCGATGTGTCGAGCACCGGCGGATCGTCGAGATCGGTCGAAATGTCCCTCAGCGGCGGCGAGGTCGTCGCCCAGTAGGCGGCGACGCCGAAGGGGGCAAGCACCAGAAGCGCCAGCAGCGCGCCGACCGACAGGTCGCGTCCACCGCGATCGCCGAAATTCCACAGCCTCGACAGGGCGAAGCCGGCAAACAGCAGGGCGAAGGCGGCAAGCAGCGCGACGATCGCCAGCACCCAGAGGAATACAGGCGTTTCGACGAGGTCGAGCTGATGGCCGACAAGCACTGTCAAGAGCAGGACCAGCGAAAAGGCCGCTGTCCGCCGCGACCAGCCGGCGGCGCTCGACGTCTGCCGTTCAGCAACAACAACCATATCCGCCGCACCAACCCGAACGATCTTCAGAGCCTCTGACGGCTGCCAGAAGCCTCAAAAACGCCCATCCCGTCAATCCGTTGGCAAGCGATAATCCCTGAACTGCTCACGCAAGGTGATTTTCTGGATCTTGCCGGTGGCGGTGTGGGGAATTTCGCCGACGAAGGCGACGTCGTCGGGCATCCACCATTTGGCCACCTTGCCGCTCATGAAGGTCAGGATGTCGGCCTTGCTCGGCTCCTTGCCCGGCTTGCGCACGACGACCAGCAGCGGCCGCTCGCCCCATTTCGAATGCGGAACGCCTATTGCCGCCGCCTCGGCGACATCGGGGTGCCCGACGGCGAGGTTCTCAAGGTCGATGGTCGAGATCCATTCGCCGCCCGACTTGATGACGTCCTTGGCGCGGTCGGTGATCTGCATGTAGCCACCGGGATCGATATGGGCGACGTCGCCGGTGTCGAACCAGCCCTCGGCGTCGAACTGTTCGGAACCAACACCGCCATAATAGGCGCGCGCGATGGCCGGGCCGCGCACCTTCAGCCGCCCGAAGGTCTTGCCGTCCCAGGGCATCGCATTGTTCTCGTCGTCGGTCACCTTCATCTCGACGCCGAAGGGCGGATAGCCCTGCTTGCCCTGGATATCGAGCCGCGCCTCGCCCTCCAGCACGGCATATTCCGGCTTCATGGTGCAAAGCGTGCCGAGCGGCGACATTTCGGTCATGCCCCAGGCATGGATGACATGGACGTCGTAGTTGTCCTGGAATTTCTGGGTTATGGCGCGCGGACAGGACGAGCCGCCGATGACCACCTTCTGCAGATGGGGAAGTTTGCTGCCGGTCTCCTCCAGATATTGCAGCAGCATCATCCACACCGTCGGCACGGCGGCGCTGAAGGTGACCTTCTCGGTATCGAGCAGCTCATAGATCGAGGCGCCGTCCATCTTGCAGCCCGGCATCACCAGCTTGGCGCCGATCATCGGCGCGCTCTGGCCAAGGCCCCAGGCATTGGCATGGAACATCGGCACGACCGGAAGGATGACGTCGCGGGCCGAAATGCCCATGGCGTCGGGCATGGCCGCGATCATGGCGTGCAGCACGTTGGAACGGTGGCTGTAGAGCACGCCCTTGGGATCGCCCGTCGTGCCCGAGGTGTAGCACATGCCGGCGGCAGTGTTCTCGTCGAACGTCTTCCAGGCGAAGGCGCCATCGGCTTCGGCGAGCCACTCCTCGTAGGCAACCGCGTTCGGCAGCGCCGTCTGAGGCATATGCGCCTGGTCGGTCAGCACGATGATCTTGTTCAGCGATTTGACCGCGCCGGCGATCTTTTCCAGGACCGGCACGAAGGTCAGGTCGACGAAGATCGCCTTGTCCTCGGCGTTGCTCATGATCCAGGCGATCTGTTCGGGAAAGAGGCGCGGATTGAGCGTGTGATAGACCGCGCCGATGCCCATGATGCCGTACCAGGCCTCGATGTGGCGCGCCGTGTTCCAGGCAAGCGTGGCGATGCGGTCGCCGAGCCTGAAGCCGTCGCGCTCCAGCCGCTGCGCGACCTTCAACGCCCGATGATGGACCTCGGCATAGGTGGTGCGCACGATCGGTCCCTCGATCGAGCGCGATACGATCTCGCGTCCGCCATGCTGCCGCTCGGCATTGTCGATCAGCTTGTGGCAAAGCAGCGGCCATTCCTGCATCAGTCCAAGCATTTGTTCCTCCCCTGCGCTTTGGCGATCCTTTTTGCGGCATTGTGGGACGAACCGGCGGATTGTCCAGCCGTAAGCGCTGAAAGCGTTGCATTCCTTGAAGACCCTGCGCAAACCGCCACAATCCGGCCATCGTCCGCGTTAAGTTTCGTTAATGGGCTGGGTGCGCGATTGGCGAATGAAAGAGGTTCGCATGGACACGCAGCTCGACGACAAGGCGCCGGAAGACCTGGAACTCGAAAACTCGCTTGCCGAAAGTCTGGCCAATCTGGCGCCGGACACCAGGACGGTCTCCGAAGATGAATTCGTCGAGGTTGTGGGCGGCGCCCTGGAGGCGGTCGGCGGCACGCTGCTGTTCAAGATGTGCGTCCAGAACGACGGCGAAGACCAGCACGTTGCGGCTGCCTGTGTCGGAGACGGCGGCAATCGACAATTCCTGCTGCTCACCCTGCCGGCCGTCGGCGGCGCGCTGAAGGTCGAGACCGCATCGAGGAGCACCAATCCGGTGGCCGGCATCGCCGCCGCCTATGCCGGGCTGATGGACGTGTTCCAGACGGCTGCCTGACGATTTTCTCGACGGCTCGCCCTGAACGCCGCCCCGGCGTGATTTCGTTTGGGCTTGCGCCGGCTGCCTGCACGACACACCTATTGCGGGCGACCTCTCAATCGGACAAGGACAGCCCGCCAATGGACCAGATCGCCAACCCCGCCCCCGGCTTCCAGCGCAATCCCGGCAAAGTCATCACTGTCGAGTCCTTTAGCGGCACCGTCACCGTGCGCGCCGGCGAAACGGTCATCGCTTCCTCGACAAGGGCAAAGCTCCTGTCGGAGCCGCCCTATCCTGCGGTCTTCTACATTCCTTTCGACGACATCGATTTCAGCCAGTTGGCCAAGACCGGTCACTCGACGCACTGCCCTTATAAGGGCGATGCCAGCTATTGGAGCGCGCTGCCGGCCGGCGAGACCGGCAAGGATGCGATGTGGGCCTATGAGCGGCCCTTCGACGAGATGACGGAGATCCGCAATCACGGCGCCTTCTATCCGAGCAAGGTGACGATCGAGGCCACGCCGGACTGACATGCTGCCTTGCCGGACGGGACGAGGCCAAAGCGTGGCCTGACCGATCAGTCGGTGGTGCCGTCGTTGCCAACGCCGTCGGCATCGTCGAGCCGCACCAAGGTCAGACCTTTTGCCTTCAGCGCCAGCAGGCCCTGGACCACGCCTTCGCCGGCGGCATGGGTCGGCTGGTTGATGTGGGCGATGATGACGTCGCCATCCTTGGCGGCGGCGATGCGGCGGGCGGTTTCCCTGGCCCCCAGAAGCGAGCCGCCATCGCCGTTGATCGAGAAGCCCGCGACCTTGAAGCCGAGCTTGCGGATCGTGGCGATGGCCGACGGGCTGTATTCGGCGGTGGCGCCACGAAACCATCTCGGCGCCGGCTCGCCGGTGCCTGTGAGTGCCGCGGCACCCGATTCGACCTCGGTCAGCACCGCTTCCGGGCTGCCGGCACTGCGGATGCCATAGATCTTGCGCGGCGTGTCGACCGCCGGGATATGGCGGCCGCCATGATTCTCCAGCTCGAATAGATCCGGATGGGCGCGCATGATCTCGACGGCGGCGGCGTTGCGCTTCAGCCAGATGCCGGTGACGAAAATGGTGGCCGGGATGCGGTTGTCGACGAGCGCCGAGAGGATGCGGGTGTCGGTCTGGCCGCCGCAGGCGTCGAGCGTCAGCGCGACGCGGCCGCTGCCGCCTGCCTGCGGTTTCAGATGCAGCGTCGGCTCGACAAGCGGCGCGGCGCCGGCCGTGGACACGGCGCAAACCGACAGCGCAATCGCGCAAAGATGTTTCCGCAAGAGACGCATGATCGATTTCCGGGCCGGTGGTCGAAGCAGGATGGTTGCAATATCCAGCCAAAAGACCCGCATCAAGGCGAAAATCGGGACGGCGCCCGTGCGAAGAACGCAGTCACGAGAATTTGCTTCAGGCGTAGCGCGAGAGCGCGTTTGCCGTTTGCTTTTCGGTGCGCGCAAGGATCTCGCGCACGGCGTCGGTTACAGGTCCGACTTCCAGGCGCCAGACGCAGCACGCCTTGCTCGGGTCGGTCGGCTTGCAGAAGTCGCTTGCCACGCATTCGCAAGGCATGGAGGGCTGCAGCGCGATGCTCGCCACGCCGACCGGCCCCCAGCGGATCGGATTGGTCAGCCCGTAGAGGCCGACGACAGGGGTGCCCGCTGCCGCCGCCATATGCATCGGACCGCTCTCATTGCCGAGGAAAAGCCGCGCCTCCTTCAGCAGCGCCAACAGCGTTTCGAGCGAAAGCGCACCGACAAAGTTGACGACCGGCGAGGCTGTCCTCGCGGCAATCTCGTCGGCCGCTTTGTGCTCGTCCGGGCCACCGACGAGCACGAAATCCAGCCCGGTCTCGCGCGCAATCTCGTCGATGACGGCGGCGAAGCGCTCCGGCTGCCAGCGCCGACCGAGAAAACTCGCCCCGGCATGCACCGCGACAAAACCGCTTCGCCTGAGATGGTATTTGTCCAGCAAGGCGAGCGCCCGCGCCATTTCCACAGCCAATGGGCGGATCGACGGCGCTCTCGCGCGCAGGTCGACGCCAAGCGCCTCGAGCGGCGAAAGGTATCGGTAGAGATAGTGCCGCTCACCGAAGCCGAACGGCCTGGCCCGGACGTTGGCCGGCTGACGCTCGTGCCAGCGCAAGGGCCTTTCGGACGGATGGTAGCCGACCCTGGCCGGGGCGTTGACGAGGCTGCTGATGATGCGTGAGGTCTTCGAATCGGTCAGGTCGATCGTCATGTCGAAGCGGTGCCGGCGCAGCCTGCGCACCATCGAATACAGCTCGCGCCCTCGCTGCAGCGGCGATCCGCGCATCATGGCGCGGCGGAACGTGACGACATCGGAAGCGATGCCGTGGGCGGTGAGGAAGCTGGCGAAACGTGCCTCGCAAAGGAACACGATCCCGACGCCGGGATAGCCGAGCTGGAGGTTCCTGGCCAGCGCCGAGGCGAGAACGAGATCGCCGATGAACTTCGTCTGTAAAATGAGGATCGAGCGGAAGGGAGCGGGGGAAATCTGCAACATCTGTCTCGGGCGCCGGGGGGATCGGAGACCCTGGAGACTGGGCGGAAACGATGTCGAGAATGGGGGCCGCCACGCGCACGTTCGCGTGACTTTGCTTACAAAACCGTAAGGCGGCGAGCCCACCGGCATGCCGATCGGCTAGCCGGAGCATTCCCTGGCAAGCCAGGGAATGCTCCGCCCGGGATTGTGGTTTTGTCGCGGATTCCGGTCGGAAATCCGTGCGACACCGCGACCGAAAAGATCAGTCGCGTTTTGCTGATGTCTTTGCCACCTTCACCGCGGCCTGCGCCGCGGCCAGTCTGGCGATCGGCACGCGGTAGGGCGAGCACGACACATAGTCGAGGCCGACCTCCTCGCAGAAGCGGATCGACGACGGATCGCCGCCATGCTCACCGCAAATGCCGAGCTTGATCCCGGGCCGCGTCGCCCTGCCCTTTTCGGCCGCGATGCGCACCAATTCGCCGACGCCCTCTATGTCGAGCGACACGAACGGATCCTGCTCGATGATGCCCTTCTGCCGGTAGGTCTCCAGAAAGGAGGCCGCATCGTCGCGCGAAATGCCGAAAGTGGTCTGGGTAAGATCGTTGGTGCCGAAGGAGAAGAACTCGGCCGCCTCGGCGATGACATGGGCGCGGATGGCCGCGCGGGGGAGCTCGATCATCGTACCCGTCAGGTAGTCGATCTTCGTGCCGGTTTCCTGCATGACGCTGGCGGCGACCGCGTCGATGCGCGCCTTGACGTAGTCGAGCTCCTTCACGATGCCGACCAGCGGCACCATGATCTCCGGCACCACCAGCGCGCCGGCCTTGTGGCCGGCCTCGACGGCCGCCTCGAAAATGGCGCGCGCCTGCATCTCGGCGATCTCGGGATAGGAAACCGCAAGACGGCAGCCGCGATGGCCGAGCATCGGATTGAATTCGTGCAGGGCCTCGGTGCGCTGCCGGAGCTTGTCGGGCGACACATTCATGGCGGCGGCGACCTCGGCGATCTCCGCCTCGGTCTTGGGCAGGAATTCGTGCAGCGGCGGATCGAGCAGCCGGATCGTCACTGGCAGGCCGGCCATGATCTCGAACAGTTCGAGAAAATCCGAACGCTGCATCGGCAGGAGCTTGGCAAGCGCGGCGCGCCGGTCCTTTTCGGTATCGGCCAGGATCATCTCGCGCATGGCGACGATGCGGTCGCCATCGAAGAACATGTGCTCAGTGCGGCAAAGCCCGATGCCCTCGGCGCCGAAGGAGCGCGCCATGCGCGCATCGAGCGGCGTTTCGGCATTGGTGCGCACCTTCATGCGGCGAGCGGCGTCGGCCCATTCCATGATGGCGGCGAAATCGCCCGACAATTCCGGCTGCAGCATGGCCACCGCGCCCTTCAGCACCTGGCCGTTGGCGCCGTCGATGGTGATGACGTCGCCCTTGCGGAAGGTCTGCCCCATCGAGATCAGCGTCCCGGCCTTGTAGTCGACGCGCAGCGAGCCGGCGCCGGACACGCAGGGCTTGCCCATGCCGCGCGCCACCACCGCGGCATGGCTGGTCATGCCGCCGCGCGTGGTGAGGATGCCTTCGGCGGCGTGCATGCCGTGGATGTCCTCGGGGCTGGTCTCGATGCGCACCAGGATCACCTTGCGGCCTTGCGCCTTGGCGTCCTCGGCATCGCCCGAGGAAAAGACGATCTCGCCGGTGGCGGCGCCCGGCGAGGCAGGCAGGCCGACGCCGATGACGTCGCGGGCGGCCTTGGGGTCGATGGTCGGGTGCAAGAGCTGGACGAGCGAGGCGGGATCGATGCGGGCGACCGCTTCCTCCCTGGTGATCAGCCCGTCCCTCGCCATCTCGACGGCGATCTTCAGCGCCGCCTTGGCGGTGCGCTTGCCGGACCTGGTCTGCAGCATCCAAAGCTTGCCGCGCTCGATGGTGAATTCGAGATCCTGCATGTCGCGGTAGTGCTTTTCCAGGCTGTCGGAAATGTCGACGAAAGCCTGGAAGGCTTCCGGCATCAGCTTCTGCAGCGACGGCTTGTCGGAGCCGGCGGCGATGCGCGCCGCCTCGGTGATGTTCTGCGGCGTGCGGATGCCGGCGACGACGTCCTCGCCCTGGGCGTTGACCAGGAACTCGCCATAGAGTTGTTTTTCGCCGGTCGACGGGTTGCGGGTGAAGGCGACGCCGGTGGCGGACGTGTCGCCCATGTTGCCGAACACCATGGCCTGGACATTGACCGCCGTGCCCCAGCTCTCGGGGATGTCGTGCAGGCGCCGATAGGTGATGGCGCGGTTGTTCATCCAGGAAGAGAACACCGCTCCGATCGCGCCCCAGAGCTGTTCTTTCGGATCCTGCGGAAACGGCTTGCCCAGTTCCTCCTCGACCTTGGCCTTGTAAAGCGTGATCACGCCCTGCCATTCGAGTGCCGTCACCTCGGTGTCGAGCTCATGGCCGAGGTTCGCCTTCTCGTCCTCCAGGATCTCCTCGAAAACCTCATGGTCGAGACCCATGACGACGTCGGAATACATCTGGATGAAGCGGCGGTAGCTGTCATAGGCAAAGCGGGCATCGCCGGAATCGGTGGCCAGCGCCTCGACCGTCTCGTCGTTGAGACCGAGATTGAGAACGGTGTCCATCATGCCCGGCATGGAAGCGCGGGCGCCTGAGCGGACCGACACCAGGAGCAGCTTCGCCGGATCGCCGAAACGGCGGCCGGTCAGCCGGCCGATATGATCGAGCGCTACCGCGACATCCGCCTCGAGCTCGGACGGATAGGTGCGGCCGTTGGCGTAATAGGCGTTGCAGACCTCGGTGGTGATGGTGAAGCCCGGCGGCACCGGCAGCCCGAGGCTGCACATCTCGGCCAGGTTGGCACCCTTGCCGCCGAGGAGATTGCGGTCGCCGGCACGGCCTTCTGCAGCGCCATCGCCGAAGGTATAAACCCACTTGGTCATGCTCGCCCTCCAACGGTCGCAGATTGCAGGTTGGCGAAGCCTGTGGCCTTGGCTCCGCCCTGTCCGAATCGAGCGATATGATGCTGCACTGCGAAAGGCAAGGCGTCGGCAAAGCCGGCCGGCCGCTACAATCGATTAAGGAAAACCGCTAAAATCGATTAACTAAAAGCTGCGTCAAAAAGACCGAATGATTCCGAGGCCACCAGAATGGATGCAACGAGAGTATCCGGAGAGCGCCATGCAACCTGTCATAGGTCTCATCATCAGGAATACATTGCAAAATGCAGAGCCGCTAAAATTCCGCGCGATAGATCCAGGCGCTGCCGAAATCGAGCGGCCAGGATTTCGGTCAACCACGTCAGCAGACGTGCCCGTATGATTTTTTGTTGACAGCGAACCCCACTCCAATATTACCGGCCTAACTTTCCAAACAGAAAAAGCGAATGATGAAATTCGGGTCGAGCGGCGTCCGAGGTTTGGCCTCGGAATTGGTTGGGAAGCCCAGCGGACTCTATACCGCGGCGTTCGCCTGGCGCCTGGCTTCAAGCGGCTTGCAGTCGAGCGGCCCGGTCTTTGTCGGCCGCGACAAGCGCGACAGCAGCCCCGCGATTGCCGACAATTGCATGGCGGCACTGGCCGCGAGCGGATTCCAACCGATCGATTGCGGCGTCATCCCCACCCCGGCCCTTGCCCTTTATGCCCAAAAGCATGGCGCGGCCGCCCTGATGGTGACCGGCTCCCATATTCCCGCCGACCGCAACGGCATCAAATTCTATCGCCCGAATGGCGAGATCGACAAAGCGGACGAGGCTGCGATAACGCAGTATGTCGCCGAAAGGTCAAACGTGTACGATCCGCCGGCGCCTGCCGAAACGGCCTGGCCATCGCATCACGATGAAGCCGTTGCCGGCTACCTAGAGCGCGCCAACGGCATTTTGGGGCCGGATTCGCTATCCGGAATGAGAATCGGCGTCTACCAGCACAGTTCGGTCGCGGCGGAATTGCTGGTGCAGGTCCTTCGGTCTTTCGGCGCCGAGGCAGTTCCTGTCGGAAAGAGCCAAACCTTCGTGCCCGTCGATACCGAAGCCGTGGATGCAGGCACGCTTGCGAAGCTGAAGGGCTGGGCCCGCGAATTCGCGCTCGACGCCATCGTGTCGACGGACGCCGACGCCGACCGCCCGCTTGTCGCCGACGGGAACGGTGATCTGTTCCGGGGCGACCTGATCGGGCTGGTTACGGCTCTTTTCGTCGCGGCGGATACGGTGGTGACGCCCGTGACCTCCAATTCGGGCATTTCAGATGCCCTGGGTTTCGAGGTGAGGAGAACGAAGGTCGGGTCCCCCTTCGTCATCGCCGGCATGGAAGCGGCGTACCGCGATGGCACGGTCGTCATCGGCTTCGAGGCCAATGGCGGCGTTCTCCTGGGGTCGAATTGCCAGTTGAATGGAAAGACGTTGCCCGCGTTGCCGACGCGGGACTCGCTCCTCCCGATCCTGGCCGTGCTTGGCACCGTCGCATCTACGAAAAGACCACTGTCGCGCTTGCGCGAGCTTTGGCACCTTCCATTCTGCGCCAGCGAGCGCCTCGAGAACTTCCCGCTCGAGAGCTCGCGCAAATTGATGACCGAGCTCGCTGGCCCGGATGCGCTGCAGCAGTTCCTGGCCCCGTTCGGTACCGTCGCCGAAATCGATGAAACCGACGGCCTCAGGGCGCGGATGGATAGCGGTGAGATCATCCATTTGCGGCCGTCCGGAAATGCGCCGGAATTGCGCTGCTATTCGGAGGCCGCGACCTATCACAGGGCGACTGCGATCGTGGCGCTGACGCTGGAGAAGGCGCGGGCATTCGCATCCACCGGCCCAGAGGTCGCCTCATGAAAGTCGTTCCGGTCATCATCAGCGGCGGAGCCGGCTCGCGCCTGTGGCCCGCCTCGCGGCAGTCGCACCCCAAACCCTTCCTCAAGGTGGCGGACGGGCATTCGCTGATCCAGCACACCGCCTTGCGCGCCGCCTCGATCAAGGACGTCGTCGAGCTTGTCACCGTGACGTCGCGGGAGCACCTCTTCCTGACGACGGACGATTTCGACGAACTCGACCCCGTCGTTGCGCAGCGCACCTTCCTGCTCGAGCCGAAGGGGCGCGATACCGCCGCCGCGGTGGTCGCGGCCGCGATCCACGTCAGGACAACGCAAGGCCCCGAGGCCATTCTGTGCATTTTCCCTGCGGACCACATGATTGGAAACGTGGCGGCCATGGCCAGGGCCATCGAACATGCCGGGCAAGGACGCATCGCGACGCTGGGGATAAACCCAACCAGACCGGACACGGCCTTCGGCTATATCGAGGCGGACGGCGAAAAGGTCGCCCGCTTCGTCGAGAAGCCGGATCTGGAGACCGCCAGGGCCTATGTCGCGTCCGGGCGCTTTTCCTGGAACGCCGGCATCTTCTGTTTCCAAGCACGGGTCATGCTCGAAGAAATGGCCAAGCATTGTCCCGCGGTGATCGAGGCCGTTCTCGCCAGCTATGAGGACAGCGGATCAGCCGGGGCGAAGGCTTTGCGAACATCGAACTCTCGGCGGAGCATTTCGCCGTGGCGCCGCGCATTTCACTCGACCATGCGGTGATGGAAAAGGCGCAAAACCTGGCCGTCGTTCCCTGCGACATGGAATGGAACGACATCGGATCGTGGAACGCGATGGCCGAACTGGTCGCCCCCGACCAGAGCGGCAATCGAATTCGCGGCGACGTTCGCATGGTCGACACCGCGGGCAGCTACGTCAGCTCCGACAAACGCCTTATCGGCACGGTCGGCGTCAGCGACCTGGTGATCGTCGATTCCCCGGACGCATTGCTGGTGGCAGCCCGCGACCGCGTCCAGGACGTCAAGAAACTGTTCGAATCCCTCAAGGCTTCCGGACATGAAGCGCATTTGCTTCACAGCACCGTGCACCGGCCGTGGGGCACCTACACGGTTCTGGAGGAAGGCGAGCGCTTCAAGATAAAACGCATCGAGGTGAAGCCTGGCCGGCGGTTGAGCCTGCAGATGCACCACCATCGCTCGGAGCACTGGGTCGTGGTCAGCGGCTCGGCAAAGATCTTCAATGGCGACGAGGAGCTGTTCCTGGCGACCAACCAGTCGACCTACATCCCGTGCGGCCACAAGCATCGGCTCGAGAACCCGGGCAAGATCGACCTGGTGATCATCGAAGTCCAGAGCGGCGATTATCTCGGCGAGGATGACATCGTGCGGTTCGACGACGTATGCGGTCGCACCTGACAATTCATTGGCTCGCAGGGTTGGCGGGCAAAAACTACACACACAGGGGCTGGGACGGGGCAAACATCAGACACACCGAGAGCATTGATGACAAAGACAGCATTGATAACCGGCATCACCGGACAGGACGGCGCCTATCTGGCGGAACTCCTGCTGGCAAAGGGGTATTAGGTCCACGGACTTGCGCGGCGATCGAGCACGGCCGACGTCAACACGACGCGCCTGAAATGGCTTGGCATCGAGAAAGACGTCAGGATCGTCGACTGCCCGGACGGACTTGCGGGACGAAGCTCGGCGTTATAGAACATAACAAGAACATAGCAAGGAGTTGCGCCATGAAACTGACCGGGAAGCTCGACTATCTGGAACTGCCGGCGACCGGCGGCACGCTGGATAGCGTGAAAGCCTTCTACAGCGCCGCGCTCGGCTGGTCCTTCACCGACTACGGGCCGACCTATTCGGCCTTTGCCGAGGGGCTGGACGGTGGTTTCCAGGCCGATGCCGGCGAAGCCGCCGCGAAGCCGCTGCCGGTGCTCTATTCGGAGGCGCTGGAGGAAACGCTTGCGGCGGTCGAGAATGCCGGCGGCGCCATCGTCAAGCCGATCTTCTCGTTTCCAGGCGGACGACGCTTCCATTTCACCGATCCGGCCGGCAACGAGCTGGCCGTCTGGGGCGAATAGACGCAAACTGACCGGTCCTCGGGCCGCCCCTCGGACAGGCGCGCCGGTCAGTCGACGGCGAAACATGCGGCAAGATTACCTTGGATGAGACCTGTCCGAGCATTGAGCTTTGCGCCGGCTCGTCCTATAAGGCCGCGCGCAACGGCACGTTGCGGCTGTTGGGGCGTCGCCAAGTGGTAAGGCATCGGTTTTTGGTACCGACATTCCCAGGTTCGAATCCTGGCGCCCCAGCCAAACCAACAGCACGAGACATCAGCGACTTGTCGCTTTGAGCGGCCCGTTTTCAGCCTTGCGCATGAACTTGCGGCAGGGCGGCATCGAGCGACCGCTCGAACGCATCGACCAGCGTATCGACCTGAGGCTCGGTGATGATCAGCGGCGGGCAAAAGGCGATGGCGTCGCCCATGTTGCGCGAGATGACGCCATTCTGCTGCAGCAACCCGTTGACCAGCGCACCGAGAGCGGCAGGCTTGCCCCATGGCGCCTTGCTCGCCTTGTCGGCGACCAGCTCGACGGCGGCGATCAGACCAACGCCGCGCACCTCGCCGACCAGCGGATGCGAGGCGAGCTTGCGCAGCCGCGCCTGCAAATGCGCGCCGACCCTGCGCGCATTGCCGACAAGGTCGCGCTCCTCGATCAGCTTCACATTCTCAAGCGCGACCGCTGCCGCGACCGGATGGCCGCCACCGGTGAAGCCGTGACCGAAGGTGCCGATGCGATTGCTTTCGTCGGCTATCGGCTCGAACACCTTGTCGTTGATGAGCAGGGCCGAGATCGGCAGGTATGAGGACGAAATCTGCTTCGACAGGACCATGATGTCGGGCTTGATGCCGAAGGCCTGCGAGCCGAACATCTCGCCGGTCCGGCCGAAGCCGCAGATGACCTCGTCGGCAACGAGCAGGATGTCGTATTTCGACAGCACGGCCTGGACCTTCTCCCAATAGAAGGCAGGCGGTACGACGACGCCGCCGGCGCCCATGATTGGCTCGCCGAAGAAGGCGGCAATGGTCTCCGGTCCCTCGGCAAGGATCAGGCTCTCCAACTCGTCGGCAAGACGGCTCGAGAACTGCTCCTCGCTCTCGCCCGGCCTGGCGTCGCGCCAATGGTGCGGCGTCGATATGTGCAGCACATTGGCGATCGGCAGGTCGAAGGAGAGATGGTTGTTCGGCAGCCCGGTCAGGCTTGCCGCGGCTATGGTGACGCCGTGGTAGCCGCGCTTGCGGCTGATGATCTTCTTGCGCGCCGGCTGACCGAGCGCGTTCGAGCGGTACCAGATCATCTTGAGCGCCGTATCGTTGGCCTCGGAGCCGGAATTGGTGAAATAGGCCTTGCTCATCGGCACCGGCGCCATCTGCACCAGCTTCTCGGCCAGGTCGATCAGCGGCGAATGCGCTTTCGATCCGAAGTCATGATAGAAAGGCAGCTTCGACATCTGCCGGGTCGCGGCCTCGACCAGGCGCTTTTCCGAGAAGCCGACCGCAACGCTCCACAGCCCTGCCATCGCCTCGATATAGCGGTTGCCGGCAATGTCCTCGACATAGATGCCGTCGCCCTTTTCGATGACCAGCGGACCCGTTTCCTGATGCTTGCGGGCATTGGTGTAGGCATGCAGGTGGTAGCGGATGTCGCGGGCTTCAGGGGAATTGGGTTGGGCGTCCATGCTGGCTCCTGTCTGCAGGCGTGCGGGCCAAACAGACCGTCTCTGTGATGAGAAGTCCAAGGTTCCGCCTCGCATTTGAGAGGCTTGATGCATCATGGCGGCAGGCGGCCGCAAGAGCCGCTCTGTCATGATCGATAGCGCCATGCAGTTCCCAACGCTGCTTCGCACCACCCCAATGCCGCGGCCAGGCGCATGATCGCCGGCACTGGACAACAAGCCTATGATCCTTGAAGGCTGTGAGGCGCCGCTTGCGCAACCAAAATGGACGGGGGCATGGAACAGGTCGATTGCATCGTCGCCGGCGCCGGCGTCATCGGCCTGGCGGTTGCGCGCACCATGGCCGCACAAGGCCTCGACACGCTGATCCTCGAAGCCGCCGACGCCATCGGCACCGAGACGAGCTCGCGAAATTCGGAGGTCATCCACGCCGGCATATACTACCCAAGGGGGTCACTGAAGGCGCGGTACTGCGTTGACGGGCGCGAGCTTCTGTACCGCTACTGCGCGGAGCGGTCGATCCCGCACCGGCGCTGCGGCAAGCTCATCGTCGCAACCGACGAGGCACAGGAGCCGGTGCTTGCCTCCATTCGCGCCAATGCCGCCGCTTGCGGCGTTGACGACCTGCGGTTTCTCTCCGCAGCCGAGGCGCAAACGCTGGAGCCGGCGCTGCATTGCACCAAGGCATTGCTGTCGCCCTCCACTGGCATCATCGACAGCCACGCTTTGATGCTCGCCCTGCTCGGCGAGGCCGAAGAGAACGGCGCCATGCTGTCGCTCAACACGCGCATCGTTTCCGGTCGGATCGGCGCCGGCGGCGGCATCGTCCTCGAGACGATGGACAGCGCAAGCGGCGAGCGTTTCGAGATCGCCGCCTCACACCTGATCAACGCAGCCGGTCTCGGCGCGGTGGCGCTTGCCGCCTCGCTCGACGGGTTCGACCGGCAGTTCCTGCCCACGCTTCGCTACGCCAAGGGCAATTATTTTTCGGTGGCCGGGCGCGCGCCGTTCTCGCGGCTTGTCTATCCCGTGCCCGAACCCGGCGGGCTCGGCGTCCATCTGACGCTCGACCTCGCCGGCACGGCGCGCTTCGGGCCGGATGTCGAATGGACGGACAGGCTCGACTACCGCGTCGACCCTGCGCGCGGCGAGCGCTTCTATGATGCCATCCGCAAATACTGGCCGGAGCTCGCCGACGGCAGCCTGCAGGCGGCCTATAGCGGCATTCGCCCAAAGCTCTCCGGACCCGGCGAGGCCAACAGCGACTTCGTCATCCAGGATCCGGCAACCCATCGCATCGAAGGCCTGGTCAATCTGTTCGGCATCGAAAGCCCCGGACTGACGTCCAGCCTGGCGATCGCGGAGCATGTCGCGCGTATTCTGGGACCAAGGGCGCGCTGATGCACAGCCCAATTACAAGCACCTCGACAGTCAGCCAAGCGGGCCACTAAGGACCTCGCCAACACCCCGGAGCAAGCCCGCGCGTTGCTGGCGCGATTCAGCTCGCCTCGCGCATGGCTTCGGCCGCCTGCAGGTCGACCGAGACCAACTGGCTGACGCCCTGCTCAGCCATGGTGACGCCGAACAGCCGGTCCATGCGGGCCATGGTGATCGGGTTGTGGGTGATGATGACGAAGCGCGTCTCTGTGGTGCGGGACATCTCGTCCATGAGATTGCAGAAGCGCTCGACATTATGGTCGTCGAGCGGCGCGTCGACCTCGTCGAGCACGCAGATCGGCGCCGGATTGGTGAGGAACACGGCGAAGATCAGCGACATCGCCGTCAGCGCCTGCTCGCCGCCGGAGAGCAGCGTCATGGTCTGCGGCTTCTTGCCCGGCGGGCGGGCAAGGATTTCGAGCCCGGCTTCCAGCGGATCCTCGGATTCGATCAGCTGCAATTCGGCGGTGCCGCCGCCGAACAGATGCGAGAACAGGCGCTGGAAATGGCCGTTGACCACCTCGAAGGCCGACAGCAGCCGCTCGCGCCCTTCCCGGTTGAGGCTCTGGATCGCCTGCCGCAATTTGCGGATCGCCTCGATGATGTCCTCGCGCTCGGAAACGATGGTCTCCAGCCGGTCGGACAGCTCCTTTTGCTCTTCCTCGGCGCGCAGGTTGACGGCGCCGAGCCGCTCGCGCTCGACCTTCAACCGGTCGAGTTGGCGCTCGACCTCGGCCATTTCGGGCATCGGGTCATCGGCTTCCAGACCGGTGTGGCGGATGACCAGGTGCGGCGGCGTGTTCAGCGTCTCCTGGATACGCGCCTCGACCTCCAGCCGCCGCTCATCGGCGGCCGTCAGCCGCTCCTCGGCGCGGACACGGGTTTCGCGCGCCTCGGCCAGCGACTGAATCGCCGCGGTCGCGGCCTTGTCGAGCTCGGCCTGCCGGTTCTCCGCTTCCTGCAAACGGTCGGCCGCCGCCTGGCGCAGAGTCTCCGCCTCGGTCAATTGCGACAGCAGCGCGCGGCGCTTGGCGTCGATCTCGTCCGGAGCGTCGGCCAGCCGCTCGCGCTCGGCCTCGGCTTCCGCCCTGCGCTCGCCAAGAGCGGCGATCTGCGTCGAGGCGTTCTCGGCCCGCTCCAGCCAGTTGCGGCGCTCGGCGCCGATCGCTTCGAGGCGGCGGGTGCGGGCCTCGGCCTCGCGCCGCAAGCCCTCATGGACGGCGCGCGCGTCGGCGAGGGTGGCGCGATCGCGCGAGACATTGGCCGAGGACTGTTCGAGCTGCAGCTGCAGGTCGCCGAGATCGGGCGCGTCCTGCAGCAGCATCTCGGCTTCCACGAAAGCCGCCTGGGTTTCCTCATGGCTGTCGACGACGCGGGCGCGGGCTTCGTCGAGCGCGGCACGCCGGCTTACCAGCTCGCCGCCGGCCTTCTCGGCCTCGGCAAGCGCGTTGCGGGCGGCATCCAACCCATGCTGGGCGTCGCGGCCGGCCTGGCGGGCATTGCGCTCTTCTTCGCTTGCCTGGCGCAGCGCCTGTTCGGCCTGGGCAAGGGCTGCCTCGGCCTCGCGCAGGACGCGGGTGGCCTGCACCGCCTCGGCGTCGAGCTCGGCCAGCCGGTTCTTCTGCGCCAGCCGCTGCGCGGCGGCGGTCGGCGCGTCGGCGCTGGCGGTCAAGCCGTCCCAGCGCCACAGCGCGCCGTCGCGGCTGACCAGCCGCTGGCCTGGCGCGAGCAGCGCCTGCAGACGACGGCCGTCGGCGGCCTCGACAATGCCGATCTGCGCCAGCCGGCGGGCAAGCTGGGAGGGCGCTCGCACCACGCTGGCAAGGCTCTTCACGCCTTCGGGCAGCGCGGCGTCGCCCGGCTGGACGGCGCTCTCGCCCCAATGCACGGGGGCGCTGCGGTCGAGCGGCACGTCGAGATCTTCACCGAGAGCGGCGCCAAGGGCCGTCTCGTAGCCGCGCTCGACGCTGAGCTGCTCCAGCACGGAGGGGAAAAGATCGCCACTGGCGGCATTCAGAATCTTGGAAAGGGTGCGGGCTTCGGTCTCGATGCGCTGCAACTCAGCCTTGGCGTCCTGTAGCGGCGGACGGGCGGCGCTTTCGGCGCCACGCGCCTCGGCGACCGCCTGCTCGGCCGCAATGGCGCCGGCCTCGCTCTCTTCCAGCCGCGCCGCGGCATCCTCGACCAGCAGCCGCTTCTCGGCCGGATCGGGCAGGCCGGAAATGCGGGCGACGATGTCGGACAGCTCGCGGTCGACCTCTGCGAGCTGGCGGGCGAAGCGGTCGCGACGTTCGGCGGTCTCGCGCAAAGTGCGCTCGATCTGATGGCGCGAGGCGGCGGCTTCGGCTCGCTCCGCGGTCAGCGCGGCTAGCTTTGCCTCGCTCTGCGCGAGCGTCGCGCCGGCCTGTTCGAAGGCGGCCCGGGTGGTGGCCTCGCGCTCGGCGGCACCGGCGTTCTCGGAGTTGAGCGAGGCTTCCTCGGTGCGAAGGCGCTCGAGGATGTCCGCATTGTCGCGCACCATGCGCTCCTCGCGGGCGATGTCGCCGTCGAGCTGCTGCAGCCGGCGCTCAAGCTCGGCCTGGCGGGAGCGGATGCGGCCGGCCTCTTCCTCGATCTGTGTCTTGGCGATCGACAGGCGCTGGAAGGCGGCGGCCGCGGCAGCCTCGGCGTCGCGCAGGTCCGGCAGCCGGTGGGCGCCGATGCCTTGCTCTCTCGCGGCGGCCATCTGCGCGGCGGCGCGATCGCCGACCAGCGTCGTCGCGGCGGCCAGCGCGGAACGCGCCTCGCCTTCCTGGGTCTTGGCCAGCGTCCAGCGCAGATGCAGAAGCGTCGCCTCGGCCTTGCGGATATCGGCCGACAGGTTCTTGAAGCGCGAGGCCTGGCGCGCCTGGCGCTTCAGGCTGTCGATCTGGCTCTCCAGCTCGCCGACGACGTCATCCAGCCGTTCGAGGTTCTGCTCGGCGGCCTTCAACCTGAGCTCGGCCTCGTGGCGGCGCGTGTGCAGGCCGGAAATGCCGGCCGCCTCTTCGAGCAGCGCCCGACGCGCCTGGGGCTTGGCCTGGATCAGTTCGCCGATGCGGCCTTGCCCGACCATCGAGGGCGAGCGCGCGCCGGTCGACTGGTCGGCGAACAGAAGCTGCACGTCCTTGGCGCGGGCTTCCTTGCCGTTGATGCGATAGAGCGAGCCCGCCTCGCGCTCGATGCGGCGCGACACCTGCAATTCATCGGCGTCGTTGAAGGCTGCAGGCGCGGTACGGTCGGTGTTGTCGAGGAAAAGCGTGACTTCGGCGGTATTGCGGGCCGGCCGCGTGCCCGAGCCGGAAAAGATGACGTCGTCCATGCCGGACGCGCGCATGTTCTTGTAGGAGCTTTCGCCCATCACCCAGCGCAGCGCCTCGACAAGGTTCGACTTGCCGCAGCCGTTCGGCCCGACAATGCCGGTAAGCCCGCGTTCGATGACGAACTCGCCGGGCTCGACGAAGGACTTGAAACCGAGGAGGCGAAGGCGCGAAAATTTCATTCGCGCCGCCCCACACTACAGGCGCGCGCGCCGAAGCCGGGCCGCTTCGGCGCGGCCTGGACGTCAGAGCAGAGGGTCGATGATGGCCGACATTTCCTCAATCGACATCGCCCCTTTGTAGGTCTTTCCATTGATGAAGAAGGTCGGCGTCGAGTCGACCTTGAACTCGTCCGCGCCGCGTTTCTGGACTGCTCTCACATCGTCCAGAAGTTTCTGGTCCGTCAAGCAGGCCTCAAAGGACTCCTGTGTAAAACCAGCGAGCTTGGAGATCTGCAGCAGTGCTTCCTTGGTGTTGTTGACGCCGACCCAGCTGGGCTGCTGCTTGAACAGCACGTCGACCATCGGGAAATAGTTATCCTTGGCGCAACGCGCCAGCATGAAGCCGGCCTCGGCGCTCGGGTCGAAGGGAAATTCACGCAGGATGTAGCGCACCTTGCCGCTGTCGATGTATTTGGTCTTCAACTCAGGGAAGGTGGTTTCGTTGAAGTGCGCGCAATGCGGGCAAGTCATCGAGGCATATTCGACGATGGTGACCTTGGCGTCGTCCTTGCCAAGCTGCTTTTCGGGCAGCGCGCCCGGCTTCAGCAGCTGCGCCATGTCGACCGTGCCCTGCGCTTCCGGCACCTTTGCGGCCGCCGGCGTTGCCGGCTTGGCGGGCGTCGACGGGTTGGCGGGCTTCACATCGGCGGCCTTTGCGTCCTCGCCCGAGTCGCTGCATGCGGCGATGAGAGCCACCGCCGGAATGGCGGCCAGCGAGGTCAGAAGGTTTCTGCGAGACAAAGGACGGTTCATGCGAATCACCTGATATCGGTTGGATTTTGCAATGCAAAGGCTAGAAAAGGCGAGAGTTGGCGCGAATTAAGGCATCGCCGTCCCCATTCCAATCGCCAAATTTTGGCGTGCGTTCACGAATACGCGAGATTAGCGACAATCCTATGGTCTTTTCTGCCCCAGAATTGTCGCGCCGAGGCGCTCCAGCGAGGCGCGCAGGCCATCGTCCTCGATCTTGCCCACGGTTCGCGAAAGCTTCGCCTTCTCGGCGTCGTTGAGCGGTCTCGGCGCCGGTTTCGGCCGGGCCTTTTCGGACAGCACCGGCTTCTGCACGATCTTGATGCGGCCAATGGCGTTGAAGCCGAGGAAAGCATTGACGCGATTGATGATTTCGCCTGCCTCGTGCTGCAGGTGGAGCGCCGCCATGCCCTCGCACGCGATGATCAGCAGCGCCGGCTCGAACGGATCGTCCTCATGCAGGCGGCGCGGCCACTGGATCTTTTCCGGGCGCGAGCGGCCGGCTAGCCGGGGCCCGGCGATCTCCTCCCAGGACTGCACCAGCCCGATCGAGATGCCGGCCCGCTTCTTCAGCACCGGATCGAGGATCTCGGTTGCGAGATCGCTCACCGGGACGGGATTGCCGTAGGGCCTTTTCCCTGCCATGTGCGTTCTCCAATCCCCGAGCTCACCCGATCAATGGCATCGCACGACCAGACCCGCAAGGCCGCATCCGGCGAAAGCAGCGAAGCCGTTTCAGTCGCCTCCCGCCTGCTTGACTGGTACGACGCGCATCACCGCGACCTGCCGTGGCGCGTCGCGCCCAAGGCGCTGGCGGAGGGAGCCAACCCCGATCCCTACCGGGTTTGGCTGTCGGAAGTGATGCTGCAGCAGACCACGGTCGAAGCGGTCAAAGCCTATTTTCGCGCCTTCCTCGAAAAATGGCCTGACGTCCGGGCGCTGGCGGCGGCGCCCGCCGAGGACGTCATGAAAGCCTGGGCCGGGCTCGGCTACTATTCGCGGGCGCGCAACCTCAAGGCCTGCGCCGATCTTGTCGCTCAGCGCGGCGGCCGCTTTCCGGACACGGAGGCCGGCCTCAGGGAGTTGCCGGGGATCGGCACCTACACGGCGGCGGCGATCTCGGCCATCGCCTTCGACCGGCCGGCGGCCGTCGTCGACGGCAATGTCGAGCGGGTCGTGTCCAGGCTGAATTCGATCGCGACGCCGCTCACGGAGGCCAAGCCAGAAATCCGCGCGCTGGTCGAGCGGATGGTTCCGGCAAGGCGGCCGGGCGATTTCGCCCAGGCGATGATGGATCTCGGCGCCACGATCTGCACGCCGCGGCGGCCGCGCTGCATGCTGTGCCCGCTGCGCGCGGATTGCAGCGCCATTGTCTCGGGCGATCCCGAGCGTTTCCCCGTCCGCCGGCCCAAGGACGACAAGCCGCTCAGGCGGGGTGCGGCCTTCGTGGCCCAGCGCAGGGATGGCGCCATCCTGCTTCGCAAGCGCCCGGAAAAGGGCCTGCTCGGCGGCATGACCGAAGTGCCGACGACGGCGTGGAGCGCAAGGGTGGACGGCGCGACCACGGAGGCTGGGGCGCCGTTTGCGGCTGACTGGCGACGCGCCGGCCGGATCGCGCATGTCTTCACCCATTTCGCGCTCGAACTCGAAGTCTTTCATGCCCACATGAAAGGTGATGCGCCGGAAGGGCATTTCTGGTCGCTGGCCCATGAGATTTCCGGGGAGGCGCTGCCCACCGTCATGAAAAAGGTAATCGAGGCAGCGATACCGGGCGCGACCAAAGCGCGTCGCGTGTGACCGGGTCACGCGCGACACGCTATCCCAAACCGCTGCACTTTTGGGTGACATGCGCTAAGGCAGCGCCCGCATTGAAAGGACAGGCATGACCGAAATCCGCCACATCGTGTTCGACATCGGCAGGGTGCTGATCCACTACGATCCGGACCTTCCCTTCAGCCGCCTGATCCCCGATGCCGAGGAGCGGAAATGGTTCTTCGACAATGTCTGCACGCATGACTGGAACCTCGAGCAGGACCGCGGCCGGACATGGGCAGAGGCCGAAGCGCTGCTGATCGGCGAATACCCGGGCCATGCGGAGAATATTCGCAATTTCCGCCGGCATTGGCACGAGATGGTGCCGCATGCCTATGACGACAGCGTCGCCATCATGATCGGCCTGATCGAGGCCGGCCACGATGTCACCATGCTGACCAACTTTGCCTCGGATACGCTTGCCGAAGCCCGGCAGCGTTTCGGCTTCCTCAACCGTCCGCGCGGCGTGACCGTTTCGGCCGACATCCGGCAGATCAAGCCGGATCGCGCCATCTACGATCATCATGTCGCCGCGTTCGGCCTCGAACCGTCCGCGACGCTGTTCATCGATGACAGCCAGAAGAATGTCGACGGCGCCAGGGCGGCCGGCTGGCAGTCGGTGCTGTTCACCGACGCCGTAACGCTCAAGGCGGACCTCGAGCGTTACGGGATCAGGGCCTGATTTGAATCGCTTCGGACGATCCGCTGAAGTTCTGATTCAACTTTAACAGCGGGATCTCAGGCCCCTGCCCGCTCCATGCCGAGGCGGGCGATGCGGCGCAGCTCGTCGATCGGGGTGAGGCCGCCGCTACGCTCATAATGCCAGAAGGTCCAGCCGTTGCAGGCGTCCAGCCCCTGCACCTCGGCGCCGATCTTGTGGATCGAGCCGGCGCTGTCACCGATCGCCACCGTGCCGTCGGCGCGCACCTTGGCCGCCCAGCGCTTCTTGGCGTCGTAGAGGGTGGCGCCGGGCTGCATCAGTCCGGTGTCGATCAGGCTGATGAAGGCGACGCGCGGCTCGGCGCGCTTGCCGGACAATACGGTCAGGTCGGCGCCTTCCAGCGGCCGCACCGCGTCGATGCGCTCATTGGCGGCGTCGATATAGGCCTGCTCGCGCTCGATGCCGACGAAGTGGCGGCCGAGGCGCTTTGCCACCGCGCCGGTGGTGCCGGATCCGAAGAAGGGATCGAGCACGACGTCACCCGGCTTGGTCGAGGCCATCATGATGCGGGCGAGCAATGCTTCCGGCTTCTGCGTTGGATGCAGCTTGTCGCCATTGTCGTTCTTCAGCCGCTCCTGGCCGGTGCATATCGGGAACAGCCAGTCGGAGCGCATCTGGACGTCGTCGTTCGAGGCTTTCAGCGCCTCGTAGTTGAAGGTGTAGCCCTTGGCCTTCTGGTCGCGCGAGGCCCAGATCATCGTCTCATGCGCGTTCTGGAAGCGGCGGCCGCGGAAGTTCGGCATCGGGTTGGTCTTGCGCCAGACGACGTCATTGAGGATCCAGAAGCCGAGATCCTGCATCTTGGCGCCGACCCTGAAGATGTTGTGATAGGAGCCGATGACCCAGATGGTGCCGTTCGGCTTTAGCACGCGCCGCGCCGCCAGCAGCCAGGCGCGGGTGAAGGCGTCATAGGCCTCGAAACTCTCGAACTGGTCCCAGTCGTCGTCGACGGCATCGACCTTGGACTGGTCGGGCCGGTGCAGGTCGCCATCGAGCTGCAGGTTATAGGGCGGATCGGCGAAAATGACGTCGATGGACTTTTCGGGCAGCCGCTCGAGGGCCGCGATGCAGTCGCCCTTGAGGATGGTGTTCAGCCATTCGGATTGCTGGGGAGCGCGGGAGAGCTCGTCGAGAAGACGCACGGCTGACATTTTTACACCCAAGGCACGCGTTACTGTTTACTGTCCGTTATGGTTACCGATCAGCGTAAATATTCGGTGAAGGGCGGGACTGCCCCGGTCGAGACCTGCCGTGAATTTGCGAAGCCCGGCCGCTTGGTGTATGCCGCGCCGCCTGAGCCGTATCAGGCCAGCTTTCTCCCGCGTTCCGGATTGCCATGCCCCAGCCAGACCTTGTCATCTTCGATTGCGACGGCGTGCTCGTCGATTCCGAAATCATCGCCGCGCGCATCGAGGCCGAGCTCCTGACCTCGGCCGGGTATGAGATCTCGGCCGAGGAACTGGCCGAGACCTATGCCGGACTGACCTTCAAGGACATCATGATGCGGGTCGAGGAGAAATCGGCCATCCCGTTCCAGGCCTCGCTGATCGGCCGCGCCGAAGAGCTGGTCGACCGCAAGCTGCGCAGCGACGTGCGCGCCATCGACGGCGCGCGCGAGGCGGTCGCGGCGGTGACGGTGCGGCGCTGCGTCTGCTCGAATTCGCGCACGGAGCGGGTCGAGTTCATGCTGGAGAAGGTGGGGCTACTGCCGTTCTTCGCCGGCCGCATCTTTTCGGGGCTCGACATCCCCAGCAAAAAGACCAAGCCGGCTCCGGACGTGTTCCTTTACGCCGCCGAAAGGCTCAACGCCGATCCGAAAAATACCTTCGTCATCGAGGACTCGGTGCATGGCGTCACCGGCGCCAGGACGGCCGGCATGCGCGTCATCGGCTTCACCGGCGCCGCGCACAGCTATCCCGGCCACGCCGACGCGCTGACCGAAGCCGGCGCGGAGACGGTCATCCGCCGCTGGGCCGAGTTGAAAAGCGTGATTGCCGCGCTGTCGGAATGGTCGGCGGACGCTTGAAGCGTCCGCCCCAGCCCACCTCAGTTTGTCGCCGGAGCGGCCTTTTTCTTCCGCTTGCCCTTGTCGGTCGCGGCTTTCGGCGTGTTTTCGTCATATCCGGCAAAGGCCTGGTAGTCCTTGGCGGTCGGTTCCGGCACCAGGACGTTCTGGTCGGTGAAGACGAACTGCGTCGCGGCCGACGGGTCGGAGACCTGGACCTGGTACTGGTGGATCTGCGAGTAGAGCACATCGGTGCCGTGCATCACCGCGACGCGAATCGGCATGGTGATGGTGCCGGGCGCGAACATCGGCCCAGGCACGACCTTGCCGGCCACCGCTATCTTCATCGACAGCTGGCCGTTGGCGCGCATGCAATCGCGGGTCACGTCGGTGATCGAGGCCTGATAGATGACCTTGGCGGGATCGCGATCGGGATCGACAATGGTGCCATCAGGCGCGGTCTGGGCGGCGGCGGCCTCGGCGTCCTGCGCGGCGTCGGCCTTCTTCCTGGGCTTGGCGCCGCCCTTGGCATAGGTGTTGAAGTAGGCGGTGCCGTCGCGCAGCGTTACTTTCGGGCAATAGGCCTCCAACTGGCTGGCAAGCACCTTGGGGTCCTGCGGCGGCGGCGGCGCCTGGGTGTCCTTCTTGCCCAGACCAAAGCTCAGTATGCCATTGTCGCTCGATTGGCAGCCGGCGGCGGCAAGCATAAAGCCGGCAAGCGCCAGACCCGCGACAAAACGACGGTTGACCGAATGAAACGCCATGAACTCCACTTCCCTCTCGCAAAGCTGGTGACGTATATCAACGGCGCGGCGAAAATGCGACTGAGCCGGCTCGGAAAATTAACCAATTGGCGGTGGATGAACCCGCCGGCTGCAATGGACTTGTGACGATGCAATATGTGAGTACCCGCGGGGACGCGCCCGTGCTTGGATTTTCCGACGCGGTGCTGGCCGGGCTGGCCCGCGACGGCGGGCTCTATGTGCCGCGCGAATGGCCGCAGTTTTCCGCCGCCGACATCCGCGCCATGCGCGGACTCGCCTATCCCGACCTTGCCATTCGCGTGCTGACGCCGTTCCTGGGCGGCGAGATCGCGGCGCCCGTCTTCGAGCGGCTGGTGCGCGAGGCCTATGCCACCTTCCGCCACGAGGCCGTCTGCCCGCTGGTGCAGACCGGGGCGAACACTTTCGTGCTCGAACTCTTCCACGGCCCGACGCTCGCCTTCAAGGACGTCGCCATGCAACTGCTGGCGCGACTGATGGACCATGTGCTGGCCGAGCGCGGTCAGCGCGCCACAATCGTCGGCGCCACCTCCGGCGACACCGGCGGCGCCGCGATCGATGCTTTCGCCGGCCGCGACCGCACCGACATCTTCATCCTTTTCCCGCACGGCAAGGTCTCGCCGGTGCAGCAGCGGCAGATGACGACGTCAAGCGCGGCGAACGTGCATGCACTCTCGATCGAAGGCAATTTCGACGATTGCCAGGGCCTGGTGAAGGACATGTTCAACGACCACGGTTTTCGCGACCGGGTTTCGTTGTCGGGCGTCAATTCGATCAACTGGGCACGCATCATGGCCCAGATCGTCTATTATTTCTCCTCGGCGCTGTCGCTCGGCGCGCCCGACCGGCCGGTGTCGTTCACCGTGCCGACCGGCAATTTCGGCGATATCTTCGCCGGTTATGCCGCGAAAAGAATGGGATTGCCGATCGATCGGCTGATCATCGCCACCAATGACAACGACATATTGGCGCGCACGCTGGCGAGCGGCGAATACCACACCAAGGGCGTGTTCGCCACGACCTCGCCGTCGATGGACATCCAGGTGTCGTCGAACTTCGAGCGCCTGCTGTTCGAGGCGGCCGACCGCGATGCCGAGACCGTGCGGCGCTACATGAACGGGCTGAAGCAGTCCGGCGCCTTCACCATCGAGGCGGGCGAAATCGCGAAGATCCGCGCCGAATTCGACGCCGGCCGCTCAAGCGTCGACGAGGTCGCCGCCACCATCCGTTCGACGCTCGCGGCGAGCAACTATCTGCTCGACCCGCACACGGCGGCGGCCGTGCACGTTGCCGCCGGCAAGGTCGATGGCGCAGTCCCCATGGTGGTGCTGGGCACCGCGCATCCAGCCAAGTTCCCGGCCGCGGTCGAGGCCGCCAGCGGCATCACGCCGGCCCTGCCGGCATGGCTGGGCGCATTGATGACAGCCGACGAAAAATACACGGTACTTCCCTCCGACCTGAAAATGGTGGAAGATTACGTCGGACGCCACACGCGGGCGGCGCGTTAAGGAGTACTTGCCATATGGGTGTTGAGGTAAGCCGTCTGTCGAACGGCCTGACAGTCGCAACCGAAACCCTTCCAAGCCTCGAATCCGTTGCCCTCGGTGCCTGGGTCAAGTCGGGCGCACGCAATGAGCGTGAGGAAGAGCACGGAATGGCCCATTTGCTCGAGCATATGGCCTTCAAGGGCACGAAAAGGCGCACCGCCTTCGAGATCGCCTCGGAAATCGAGAATGTCGGCGGCGAGATCAACGCCGCCACCAGCGTCGAGACCACCTCCTATTACGCCAGGGTGCTCTCCGACGACGTGCCGCTGGCGGTCGACATCCTGGCAGACATCCTGCAGGAGTCCGAATTCGACCCTGAAGAACTCGAGCGCGAACAGCATGTGATCCTGCAGGAAATCGGCGCCGCGCACGACACGCCCGACGATATCGTCTTCGATCGCTTCACCGAAACCGCCTTCCGCCACCAGACGATCGGCCGCTCGATCCTCGGCACCCCGGAAACGGTCAAATCCTTCACCTCCAAGCAGCTGCACAATTTCATCGAGCGCCAGTACGGCGCCGAGCGCATGGTGGTCGTGGCCGCCGGCGACATCAAGCACGACAATTTCGTGCGCGAGGTGGAGAAGCGGCTCGGCGGCTTCCGCGCCAAGGCCGAGAGCAGCATTCCGCAATACGCGCAATATGTCGGCGGCGACTTCCGCGAGGATCGCGACCTGATGGACGCGCAGATCGTGCTCGGCTTCGAGGGCCGCGCCTATCATGTGCGCGATTTCTACGCCTCGCAGGTGCTGTCGATGATCCTTGGCGGCGGCATGTCGTCGAGGCTGTTCCAGGAGGTGCGCGAGAAACGCGGCCTGTGCTACTCGGTCTACGCGTTCCACTGGGGCTTTTCCGACACCGGCATATTCGGCGTGCACGCCGCGACCGGGCAGAGCGATATCGCCAAGCTGGTGCCGGTCATCATTGACGAATTGCAGAAGGCCGGCGAGAACATCCTGCAGGAGGAGCTCGACCGGGCGCGCGCGCAATACCGCGCCGGTTTGATCATGTCGGCCGAAAGCCCGGCCAGCCGCGCCTCGCAGATCGCCAGGCAGTTGCTTCTGTTCGGCCGGCCGATCGCCAAGGAAGAGCTGATGGAACGGCTGGCGGCGCTCACCACCGAGCGGCTCACCGATCTCTCGTCGCGGTTGTTTTCGACCAAGCCGACGCTCACCGCCGTCGGACCCGTGGGGACGCTGGCGCCCTATGAGGCGATTCTCGATTCGCTTTCGGGTCCGCAGACGACGGCCCGCAAGCTCGCCGTCTAGTCCTGCTCAAGCGCCATGTTCGCGCTCCCTTTCTTTCGCCGCGACCTGCCGGCACTGAAGGGCGACAAGGTCACGCTGCGCGTGCCGCTGACCAACGACTATCGCGATTGGTCGACGCTGCGCGGTGAAAGCCGCGCGTTCCTGGAGCCGTGGGAGCCGCGCTGGACGCCGGATGAGCTCGACCGCACGGCATGGCGGCTGCGCATCAGCCGCTATCGCGAGGATTACGCGCAAGGCACCGCGATCGCCTTCTTCATCTTCGAGAAGTCGAGCGGCAAGCTCGCCGGCGGCATCACCCTCGGCAACATCCGCCATGGCGTCGCGCAAAGCGGCCATATCGGCTACTGGATCGGCGAGCGCTATGGCGGCCGCGGTCTGATGACTGAGGCGGTCAAGCTGGTGTCGCGCTTCGCCTTCGATACGCTGAGGTTGCACCGGATCGAAGCGGCCTGTATTCCCGACAACGCCCGGTCGATCCGCGTGCTTGAAAAAGCCGGATTCCGGCGCGAAGGACTTCTGCGATCCTACCTCAGGATCAATGGTATCTGGCAGGATCATTACCTCTACGCCCGGATCGCGGACGATCCGCCGGGCGCTGGAACGAAGGGCTGATAGTTGACGAATTTTTTGCGATTCGCGTCGCTGCTCGCCCTTGTCCTGGCGATGGTCGTTGCGCTCTGCGCAGCCTCGCCGGCGTTCGCCGTCGAGCCGATCAAGATCGCCCGCGACGACGTGGCGCTCGATCTCTCGCGCGCCTTCGATCTGTACCCGAATCAGGGCGAGAATTTCCAGGTCTCGACAGCCCCCGGCCCCGACGGCATCGTAAGGCGCATCGAGGTGGAAGCGAAGGATTCGCGATCGAGTGGCGACTGGGCCGTGTTCGCGCTCGCCAACACCACCGACCAGCAACTCGACCGGCTGATCGTGGCGCCGCATTTCCGGCTGGTGAATTCCGGCATCTTCTGGCCCGATCTCGGCGCGACACGTATCGCCGCGATCACGCCCAGCGAAGGCTTCGCGCTCGACCGCCAGACCAGCCCCGATGCCGACGTCTTCCGGGTGACGCTGAACCCCGGCACTGTGGTCACCTTTGTCGCCGAGCTTGCCTCGCCGAAACTGCCGCAGGTCTACCTCTGGGATCCGGAATCCTACAAGGACTCGGTCAATTCCTACACGCTGTTCCGCGGCATCGTCATCGGCATCGCCGGCCTGCTGGCGCTGTTCCTGACCATCCTGTTCGTCGTCAAGGGCACCTCGATGTTCCCGGCGACGGCCGCGCTTGCCTGGGCGGTGCTTGCCTATATCTGCGTCGATTTCGGCTTCCTCAACAAGATCATCGAGATATCGCCCGGCAATGAACAGATGTGGCGCGCCGGAACGGAGGTGGCGCTGGCGGCGACCTTCGTTGTGTTCCTGTTCGCCTATCTCAACCTCAACCGCTGGCACGGCCATTTCAGCTACGGCGCGCTGGTCTGGATCCTCGGCCTGCTCTTGATCGCCGGCGTCGCCATCATCGATCCTGCGGTGGCGGCCGGCATTGCCCGCATCTCGTTCGCGGCAACCGCGCTGACCGGGCTCGGCCTGATCATCTTCCTCGGCATTCGTGGCTATGACCGTGCGATCATGCTGGTGCCGAGTTGGGTTATGGTCTTGCTGTGGCTATGCGGGTCGTGGATGGCGATCACCGGCATGCTCGACAACGATATCGCCCAGCCAGCGCTGGGCGGCGGCCTGATCCTGATCATCCTTCTGATCGGCTTCACCGTCATGCAGCACGCCTTCGCCGGCGGTGGCGCCCATCAGGGCCTGTTCTCCGATCTCGAACGGCAGGCGCTCGCCGTCGCCGGATCGGGCGACATCGTCTGGGACTGGGACGTGCTGCGCGACCGCGTCGTCACCAAGCCGGATGTCAGCCTGCAGCTTGGCCTTGCCCCCAACAGCCTAGGCGGGGCGGCCCGCAACTGGCTGCCGGTACTGCACGCCGACGACCGCGACACCTTCCGCACCACGCTCGACGTTGTGCTGGAGCACCGTCGCGGCCGGGTGGCGCAGAATTTCCGCCTGCGCGGCGCCGACGGCCACTATCACTGGTTCGCGCTGCGCGCCCGCCCGGTGATCGGCTCGGACGGCGAGGTGATCCGCTGCGTCGGCACCATGGTCGACGTCACCGAGCAGAAGAAATCCGAGGAACGGCTGCTGCACGATGCCGTGCACGACAATCTGACCGGCCTGCCGAACCGCGAACTGTTCATGAACCGGCTGGAGGCGATCATCTCGATCGCCCGCACCGAAGACAAGGTGCGCCCGACCGTCTTCGTCATCGACATCGACCGCTTCAAGCAGGTCAATGACGGCCTCGGCATCTCGGCCGGCGACACCATCCTGCTCACCATCGCGCGCCGTCTGCACCGGCTCTTGAAGCCGAAGGATTCGCTGTCGCGCTTTGCCGGCGACCAGTTCGCGCTGATGCTGCTGTCGGAACAGGATCCGGCCCGCATCGCCGCGGTGGCGGACGCCATCAAGCATGCAATCAACAACCCGATCACCTTCGCCAAGCGCGAGATCGTGCTGACCGCCTCGATCGGGCTGATCACCTGGACGACGGCGCAGACCTCGTCCGAGGACATGGTCAAGGACGCCGAGCTTGCCATGCACCAGGCCAAGCGCTTCGGCGGCGACAGGATCGAACCGTTCCGGCCGGCCTTCCGCACCGTCGGCACCGACCGGCTGCAGTTCGAATCCGACCTGCGCCGCGCCATCGAACGGCGTGAGTTCACCCTCGCCTACCAGCCGATCGTGCGGCTGGAGGACGGCAGCGTCGCCGGCTTCGAGGCGCTGCTCAGGTGGGACCATCCGCGCCGCGGCATGATCCCGCCGGCGGATTTCATTCCCGTCGCCGAGAATTGCGGGCTGATCGTGCAGCTCGGCCTGTTCGCCATGCAGCAGGCGGCCGAGGACCTGGCGACCTGGCAGAAGCAGATCGGCGACGCGCCGCTGTCGGTTTCGGTCAACCTCTCCAGCCGCCAGCTGATCCGCCGCGACCTGGTCAGCGACGTGCGCTCGGTCATCGCGCGCGCCAATCTGAAGCCGCGCTGCTTCCGCCTCGAGCTCACCGAATCGCTGGTGATGGACAACCCCGAGCAGACCTCGCATGTGCTGACCAAGCTGAAGCAGCTCGGCATCGGGCTGTCGCTCGACGATTTCGGCACCGGCTATTCGTCGCTGTCCTATCTGACGCGCTTCCCCTTCGACACGATCAAGATCGACAAGAGCTTCGTCGACGACGCGACGCCGAAACGCGCCGTGCTGCTCAAGTCCATGGTCAATATGGCGCACGAGCTTGGCCTGTCCGTCGTGGCGGAAGGCATCTCGGACGAAAGCGATGCGCTGGAGTTGCGCCAGATGGGCTGCGAATATGTGCAGAGCTTCATGTTCGGCGCGCCGATGCCCGGCGACCAGGTGCTGAAGACGCTGAAGGAACAGTATCCGCTGACGCAGGCCTGATCAGGCGTGGCCGGCGGCCAGGCTGAGATGCGCGAGATCGATGCCGATCGAGGCGAGGATGCGGTCGTATTTGCGCTCGATGTCGGCGTCGAACAGAAGTTCCGGCGTCGCCGGGCAGGTCAGCCAGCCATTCTCGGCGATCTCGCTTTCGAGCTGGCCTGCGCCCCAGCCGGAATAGCCGAGCGCCATCAGCGCATGGCGGGGACCGCGGCCGGACGAGATGGCGCGCAATATGTCGACGGTGGCGGTCAGGCAGATGTCGTCGGAAACGCTGAGCGAGGATTCCACCCGGTAGTCGCCGGAATGCAGGACGAAGCCGCGGCTGCGGTCCACCGGCCCGCCGTTGCGCACGACGAAATCGCGCGCATGCGCCGGCAGGCGGATCGCCTCCTGCTCGTTCATGATGCCGAGCTGCACCAGGAGGTCCGGAAACAGCATCTGCTGCGTCTGGTTGATGATCAGGCCCATCGCGCCCTCGTCGCTGTGGGCGCAGATGTAGATGACGGAGCGCGTGAAGCGGTCGTCCTTCATGCCGGGCATGGCAATCAGGAACTGATCGTCGAGAAAGCCGCGTCCGGCGGCCGTCTTCTTGTGGCGCAACAAGTCCATGGATGGGAGGGTAACGCGTTTCCCGGGCGTCGGAAAGATGCGCCGCGCGCGATTTGCGGCCGGCGTGCCGCTGCCGATTGCGCCGCGCGCTTTTTGGCACGCGCACGATGTCACGCAAATATGATACCGAATGGCTGATGAAATCATTGCGCAGCCATGAACTGACGATCAAATCACCGCCATGCAAAGCTTGAAGATCCTGCTGCTCTGCTCCGCCTTTGGATTGGGAACGAGCATTCCCGCCTCGGCCTCCTCCTCGATCTGGTACAACAGCGAAGGCGGCCAGGTGCGGCTCGTCACCAGCGGCAAGCCCGACGAGGCCGGGCGCGTCCAGGGCGTGCTCGACATTGCGCTGAAGCCCGGCTGGAAAACCTATTGGCGCGACCCTGGCGATGCTGGCGTGCCGCCGCAGATCGACATTTCGCCGAGCACCAACGTGGCGAGCGCCGCCTTCTCGTTTCCGCCACCGCAGCGCCATGACGACGGCTACGGCAAATGGGCCGGCTACGACCATCCGGTGTCGCTGCCGGTGACCTTCACGCTGTCGGCCGCCGACCAGCCGGCCATCATCGTGGCCGATGTCTTCCTCGGCATCTGCGAGACGATCTGCATTCCTGTGCAGACGCGACTGACCATCGACCCGGCTTCCGACGCGGACAACGCCAAGGATGCGGCGCAGGTGAAGGCGGCATTCGCGGCGCTGCCGGCGCCGCCACGGCCCGATTTCGGCGTCAACGTGCTGCCGGGCGACCATGAGACGCTGGTCGTCGAAGCGAGCTTCCCGGGCGATCCGGAAGCGGCCGACTTCTTCGTCGCCGGCGAGCGGGACTATATGTTCGGCGCCCCGTTGCGCAGCCAGAAGGACGGCAAGCTGGTGTTCACGGTGCCGATCCTCGACCGGCCGTCGACGACGCCAACCGATGGCGGGCTGCACTACACGCTGACCAGCGCCGACGGCGCGGTCGAGGGTCTGCTACCTTTCCCGTGACGCAGATCGCAACATCTCTTGCTCCAGGCGGCCCGGCAGTTGCGGGCAGCATCCGACTTCGCTATCGCAGGGGCACGTCCTGCCCTCCATCTCTCCCAATCATCGAACGAGGTATTCCATGATCTCCGTTGGCGACAAACTGCCCGAAGCGACCTTCAAGACGATGACCGCCGACGGCGCCAAGCCGATCACGGCGGCCGAGATCTTCGCAGGAAAGAAGGTGGTGCTGTTCGGCGTGCCCGGCGCCTTCACGCCGACCTGCAGCAACAACCATTTGCCCGGCTATCTGGAAAACCGTGACGCCATTCTGGCGCGCGGCGTCGACACGATCGCCGTCGTCTCTGTCAACGACGCGCATGTCATGGGCGCCTGGGCGCGCTTCACCGGCGGCGAAGACAAGATCCTCTATCTGGCCGACGGCAGTGGCGACTTCGCCAAGTCGGTCGGTCTCGACAACGACCTTTCGGCAAGCGGCATGGGGCTGCGCTCGAAGCGCTTTTCGATGATCGTCGAAGACGGCAAGGTCACCGCTCTCAACGTCGAGACCAAGCCCGGTGTCGACACGTCGGGCGCTGCTCACATCCTGGAACAGCTCTAGCCCGCAGCCGGGACGAGCCACACACCGCCAAGGATCGCGCCCGACAGCGCTTGGCGTTTCTTGCCTATTGGGGGACCTGACCGATGCTCGACGTGATCTGGCGCAGCGTGGCGATCGGCATTGGCGCCACGGCGTTGATGGATGTCTGGGCCATTTTCCTCCACAAGGCCTTTGCCCAGCCGCGGCCGAACTGGGGGCCGGTCGGCCGCTGGGTCTGGCACCTCAGGAGCAAAATCTTCCACGACGACATCGGCGATGCCGTGCCCTACCGGCATGAAGCGGCGTTGGGCTGGGCTTTCCATTATTTCGTTGGCATCGTCTACGGCATCATCCTGGTCGTGCTGGCCGGAACGGCCTGGCTCACCCAGCCGACTTTCCTGCCGGCCTTCATCCTGGGGATCGTCACCGTCGGCGCCGGCTGGTTCCTGCTTGCGCCTGGCATGGGCGCCGGCTGGGCCGCCTCGAAGCGGCCAAATCCAATGCAGATCCGCGCCCTCAACCTCGTCGCGCACACGGTGTTCGCGCTGGGGCTCTACGGCACCGCCCTGCTGATCCGCTGAGGGACGGCGCGAATGGTCACGATCCGCTGGCGGCGCGTGGCTTCATCGAGGCGACAGTGTCGATGATTTCCTGGCGCAGCGCGCCCTTCTGCGCCTCGAACTGCTCTCGCGTGACGCCCTGACCGCCGGTGGCGGTGACGCCGAATTCCTCCAGCGCGAATTCGTAGCGCGTCTTCCATCTGATCACATGCCCGGTCATCGCCTGGGTGTGCGCCGGCACCGAGCCCGGATGCGCCGGCAGGCCGCACAATTGCGTGGTCCGCGCATCCGCAGCCAGCATGACGACATTCCAGTCGTCGAAGCCGATCAGATCCATCTGGGCATAGAGGAACGCCCCGTGCTCGCCGTCCCAGATCGTGTCGCCGATGACCAGGAAGGGAGCGGCACGGCAATAGCCGTGGCGTGCCGTCATCTCGCTGTTGAAGGTTTCGGTGCGCTGCTGAAGCCGGTACCGGGCAGCTGCAAAAAGGGCGATGTAGTCGTCGGCCGTGCGCATGATGTTGCGCTGGTCGTCCGGCGCGAAGCCGAGTTCGCGCAGCATCGAGCCGATTTTCGGATCGTTCCAGAGTTCCTTGGAGAAGACGCGCGTCACGCCATCGGAATCGGGCGTCGGACGCATCATCTTCTTGAGGTCGGCAAAGCTGTGCTTTTGCTTGCCGAAGGTCCTGCGCCCGAACATCTTCGCAATACCTCGTGCCAGGTCGATCGCGGCAGTCTATCGCGTCACGCGTAAAATTGAATTTAATCCGAAGCCTCGATTTGTCCCGGTCCGGCCAACTCAATCATCGAGGCGCGGTGAGGCCCTGTCGATCGGCCGCCATCCGTGGATGAGGCTGTGAGCGCCGATATCGTAGGCGAAATAGTTGCCGCCGCCCGCCGGCTGATCCGCCTCGCGGCTGATTGCCCGCCCGGTCAGAGAAAGCAGCAGGAGCGTCCCCACGCCTCCATGGCCGACGAAAGCGGTATCGCCGGGATCGTCGTTGCCGAGCACCGCGTCGACCTCGCTCACGATGCGGCGCTGGGCATCGATGGCCCGCTCCCATCCGCGAATGCTGTCGTTTGGATTGGCGAAGAACTGGTCGGCGACGGCTTCGAACTCCGGCGGCGGCAGGAAACCCGTCGCCGACCGGTCGTTCTCATGCATCCGCTCCCTTACCTCGACCGCGAGGCGCAGACGCGTCGCGAGGATTTCGGCGGTCTCTATCGCCTTGCGTTCAGCCGACGACACGATACGCCGGATCGACCCGATCCAGGGCTGATCGAGCATTGCGACCGCCCTTGCCTTTCCGATGTCGGACAGCCCCCATTCCGGCACCGGAACGTTGGCATCGACCTGAACCTGGGGATGCGTGATGTAGTATGCGATCGGCACGATAGAGGTTCTTCCTGCCGGCGAGCGGACCGCTCCCGCAATCAATAGCTCTGCGTCGAGCGCCGTGCTTTTGCGACCGTCGGTCGTGTTGGCTGTGCCGCCGGCTGCGGCGCGGCAGCAGGCCTGATCGGGCCCTTCTTGAATGGCGCCATGCCTTCGCGAGCGAGCTCGTCGGCGCGCTCGTTCTCGACATGGCCGGCATGACCCTTGACCCAGTTCCAGGTCACCTGATGGCGTCTATTTGCAGCATCGAGGGCCTGCCAGAGCTCGCCGTTCTTGACCGGCTTCTTGTCGGCGGTCTTCCAGCCGTTCTTCTTCCAGCCGTGGATCCACTTGGAAATGCCGTCCATGACGTATTTGCTGTCGGTGTGAAGCTCGACCGCGCAGGGCTCCTTCAGCGCTTCAAGCGCGGAGATGGCGGCCAGCAGTTCCATGCGGTTGTTGGTGGTCTCGGCCTCGCCGCCCGACAGTTCCTTGGTCTTGCCGTTGAAGCGAAGGATGGCGCCCCAGCCGCCAGGGCCCGGATTGCCCGAGCAGGCGCCGTCGGTGAAGATTTCAACATGCTTGGTCATAGCAATCCGTATTCGGAAGGAGATCTGATCGCCCGATGGAAGCGCATGCGGCGGATGTATTCGGTCGGGTCGCGCTTCATCACCAGCCCGCCATTGGGAATGGTCAGCCAGTCGTAGAGCCGGGTCAACATGAAGCGCAGCGCCGAGCCGCGCGCCAGCATCGGCAGCGCCGCCTTCTCGTCGCCGGAAAGCTGCCGCACGCTCTGGTAACCGGCGAGCAGCGCCGTGCCCTTGGTCAGATTGAAGGAAAAATCCTTCTCGAAGCACCAGGCGTTGAGGCAGGTGGCAACGTCATAGGCGTAGAGGTCGTCGCAGGCGAAATAGAAATCGATCAGGCCGGACAGTTTCTCGCCGAGAAAGAAGACATTGTCCGGGAAAAGGTCGGCATGGATGATGCCTTGCGGCAGGTCCTTCGGCCAGTTGCGCTCAAAATCGGCGAAATCGGCATCGACCTCGGCCGCCAAGCCCGGCTCAACCTCGTCGGCACGGTCGCGAGAAGCGTCCCACAATTTGCGCCAGCCATCGATGGCGAGCGCATTCGGTCGCCGCATCGCAAAATCCCGGCCGGCAAGATGGAGTTCGGCCAGCGCCTTGCCGACCTCGCCGCAATGCGCCGCTGTCGGCCGCCGCAGCGACAGACCTTCGAGAAAGGTGATGATGACGGCGGGCCGGCCGGCGAGCTGGCCGATGACGGTGCCGTCATGCGCGGTGACCGGCAGCGGGCAGGAAATACCTTTCCTTGCGAGATGGCCCATCAGGCCGAGGAAGAACGGCAGGTCGGCCTTGTCGACGCGCTTTTCGTAGAGCGTCAGGATGTAGGAACCGCTGGTGGCGTGCAGCAGGAAGTTGGAATTCTCGGTGCCTTCGGCGATGCCCTTATAGGACAGCAATTCGCCGACCGGATAGGCCTTCAGGAACGCGCCGAGCTCGCCCTCGTTGACATCGGTATAGACGGCCATGGGCTGTTCACGCGGCTCCGTTGACGAAGGCCATGTCGGCCGCCGTCAGTTCGACATCGCGCAGAACCCGCATCACCGGAAAGTCCTCCGTTTCGGTCGCCGTCACCGCCAGTTCGATCGTCACGTCGAAGCGCTGCCGGAAGGCATCGATGATCTCGTCGACGATGATCTCGGGCGCCGAGGCGCCCGCCGACAGGCCGAGCGTCGAGATACTGGCGATGTCATTCCACGGAATCTCTGCGGCACGCTGCACGAGAAGCGACATCTTGGCGCCGGCGCGTTCGGCGACCTCGACAAGACGCCGCGAGTTGGAGGAGTTGGGGGCGCCGACGATGAGATAGAGATCGGCGCCGGCGGCGGTCTCCTTCACCGCTTCCTGGCGATTGGTGGTGGCGTAGCAGATCGATTCGGCGGCCGGCGCGTGCAGCTCTGGAAAGCGCTGCTCGAGCGCCCGGATGATGCCGGCGGTGTCCTCGACCGAGAGCGTCGTCTGGGTGACGAAGCCGAGGGCTGCGGGGTCGGCCGGCTCGAAGACGGCGGCATCGGCCTCGGTCTCGATCAGCGTGACGGCGCCGTCCGACAATTGGCCCATCGTGCCGATCACCTCCGGGTGGCCGGCGTGACCGATCAGGAGCACGTGGCGGCCAAGGCGCTGGTGACGCATTGCCTGCTTGTGCACCTTGGACACCAGCGGGCAGGTGGCGTCGAGGTAGAAGAGGTTGCGCGCCTGGGCATCGGCCGGCACCGATTTCGGCACGCCATGCGCGGAAAAAACGACCGGGCTCTGGCGATGCTCCGCAGGTATCTCGGACAGTTCCTCGATGAACACCGCGCCCAGGCTCTGCAGCCCCTCGACGACATAGCGGTTGTGCACGATCTCGTGGCGGACATAGACCGGCGCGCCATACTTCTTCAGCGCCAGCACGACGATCTGGATCGCGCGGTCGACGCCGGCGCAGAAGCCGCGCGGCTGGCAGAGCCTGATCGTCAGCGGTGGCTTTGTCTGAAGCATGATTGCGGACCGGTTGATCGGAACTAACTCAAGCGCGAATACCTAGGGCGCGAAATGAGGCGCGCACCCCTGCCCTGTCAAGGGCAGCGTCTCCATCACCCTGCTTTCGCCGGGCGGCGAAGCCTGAACAGCAGGACGCCGGCAAGCGCGGCGGCAAGGCCGTACCAGGTGACGGCGTATTGCAGGTGGCTGTTCGGCAGATCGATGATGGTGACGCCACCGACCGGCAGACCGCCGGGATTCGGCGTCTTGTCGGCATCGATGAAGAACGGCACCAGTCCGGCCCCGGCGGGCAGGCCGGCGCTCGCAGCCATCGCATCGCGGTCCTTCCAGTAGAAGATGTTCTTTTGCACATCATTGTCGGGAAGCATCATCGAGGGCTTGCCCGCCAGCGGATTGCGGGCGAGCCCGGTAATCGTGACCTTGCCGGCGACCTCGCCTTGCGGCCGCTTGGCAGCATCCTTCAGGTCGTAGGGGACGAAGCCGCGGTTGACGAGCACGAAGCGGCCATCGTCGAGCTGCAGGGGCGTGAAGACGTCGAAGCCGGAGGCGCCTTCCCAGGTGGCGAAGAAATGGCGCTCGCCCAGGTGCAGGAAGGTGCCGGTCACCGTGACCGGCGTGTAGTCGACGTCGCCTGTGGCTGCGAACTGCTTTTCGAGCTCGGCCAGAGGGCGTGGCGCCGAATGCGTGCGCTGCTCGATGGTCTGGAGCAGGCCTTCCTTCCAGTGCAGGCGCTGGACCTGCCAGGTGCCAAGGCCGATCAGGACGGCGAACAGCGCCATGCCGAGGATGAGCAGCAACGCCCGCTTCGGCCGCGAGCGGCCCGCCGCCACGCCGGATGCCTCGCTCATTGGTCGGTGTCCAGCCTGCCCTCGGCGGCCTTGTTGCGGTATTGCAGCGTCACGAGCACGCCCTTGATCAGCCTGAGCGCCGTCAGGCACAGCGCCAGGGCCAGCGGTATCCAAAGCAGCAGGTGCACCCAGAGCGGCGGCCCGAGCGTCACCTCCATCCACAGCGCCAGGCCGACGACAATGAATCCGATGATCAGGATGACGAACACGGCAGGCCCGTCGCCGGCATCGGCGAAGGAATAGTCGAGGCCGCAATTGACGCAGCGCTTGCCAACGCTGAGGAAGCCCGAAAACAGCCGGCCCTCGCCGCAGCGCGGGCAGCGGCCGCGCAGGCCGGCCGAGATCGGCTCGATCGGTGGCCAGATGGCCTTGTCCTCGCTCATTGCAGGCATCCTAGATCATTACGAGCAAAAGATAAGGCGGCCACGTCGCCGCAGCCGCCTCGTCACATTCCTCGGACTGCTGTCAGTGGGCTTCGATCATCGCGCCGTTCGAGGCCCAGACGTAGATGGCGCTGAACAGGAACAGCCAGACCACGTCGACGAAGTGCCAGTACCAGGCAGCCGCCTCGAAGCCGAAATGCTGCTTCGGGGTGAAGTCGCCCTTCATCGCGCGCACCAGGCAGACCAGCAGGAAGATGGTGCCGATGATGACGTGGAAGCCGTGGAACCCGGTGGCCATGAAGAAGGTGGCGCCGTAGATGGAATCCTTGAAGCCGAACGGCGCGTGCATGTACTCGTAGGCCTGCACCATGGTGAACAGCATGCCGAGGCCGACGGTCAGCACGAGGCCGTTGATCAGGCCCTTGCGGTCGCCATGGATGAGCGAATGGTGCGCCCAGGTCACCGTCGTGCCCGACAAAAGCAGGATGATGGTGTTGTAGAGCGGCAGGTGGAAGGGGTCGAGGACCTCCATGCCCTTCGGCGGCCAGACGCCGCCGGTAAAGGCGGTGCGGGCATATTGCTGCGTCTCGCCCGGAAACAGGCTGGCGTCGAAGAAGGCCCAGAACCAGGCGACGAAGAACATCACCTCGGAAGCGATGAACATGATCATGCCGTAGCGCAGATGCAGCGACACGACGCGGGTGTGATGGCCCTCATGCGCTTCCTTGATGGTGTCGGACCACCAGGCGAACATGGTGTAGATCACGATCAGGAGGCCGATGAAGAACAGCCACGGATTGGCGATGTTGTGGCCGAAGATCGGGAAGCTGCCGGCCTTCAGATACTGCATCAGGCAGACGCCGCCGATGGCGGTCACCAGGGCGCCGACGGAGCCCAGGAACGGCCACGGGCTGGGGTCGACGAGATGGTAGTCGTGCTGTGGTTTTGCGTGTGCGTCTGCCATATCAACCCCCGAGGCTTGCTTCGGTATTCGGAACTTTGTTGGTGCTTTGGGCCGGCGCCGACGATGCGACGGGCTTGTTCTTGTCGACCGGGAACATGGTGTAGGACAGGGTGATGGTCTTCAAGTCCTTCAGTTCCGGCACGTTGACGATGTCGGGATCTACATAGAACACGACCGGCATGTCCAGCGATTCACCGGGCTTCAGCGTCGTGTCGGTGAAGCAGAAGCACTCCACCTTGTTGAAGTAGGGACCGGCCAGTTCAGGCTGCACGTTGAAGGTGGCGCGGCCGGTGAAGGGGCGGTCGAACTTGTTGGTGGCGCTGAAATGCGCCTGCACCGTCTCGCCGATCTTGATGGTGACCGAGCGGGCGACCGGCTGGAACTCCCAAGGAACCCCGGCGGTGTTGGCGTCGAAGCGGACGGTGATGTCGCGGTCGAGCACCCGGTCGGCATATTGCTGGGTGGCGCGCTTGACCGTGCCGCCATAGCCGGTGGCCTGGCAGAACATGGTGTAGAGCGGCACAGCGGCATAGGCCATGCCGATCATGCCGCCGAAGAAGGCGATGCAGACGCCGGCGACGACGCGGTTGGTGTTCTTCTTGGTGGGATCGGTGACCGTTTCGCGCGCCATGATCGACCTCACATCGTCCCGGAGAGATTGTGGCCGAACTTAACGATGGTCGCGATGTAGAAGATGATGACCAGCACCGCCAGCGCCACGCCGATGGCGACCGAGCGGCTGCGCCGCGCCTTCTGCTGGCGTTCGGTCAGCGTTACGAGCTCGAGGTTCTTGTCGGCCACGATCACATCCCCCCCATGGCGAGCGCGCGCCCGACCACGCAGTCGGCGAGGTAGACGGCGAAGATGGCGAAGAGATAGAGCAGCGAATAACCGAACAGCGCCTTGGCCGGCTTCATCTCCTTGTCGTCATCGGCCATGCCAAGCACTTTCCAGGCGTACCAGACGAAGCCGGCGCCAAGCACGGCGGCAACGGCGCCATAGGCTGCCGTGGTGAAACCAAGCGCCCAGGGCAGCACGCCAACCGGCGCCAGGATGACCGAATAGGCGAAGATCTGGCGGCGGGTCGAGGCCTGCCCGGCGACGTTCGGCATCATCGGGATGCCGGCGCGCTGATAGTCCTCGGACTTGAACAGCGCGAGCGCCCAGAAATGCGGCGGCGTCCACAGGAAGATGATCAGGAACAGGATCAGGCTTTCCAGGCTGACATTGCCGGTCACCGCCGCCCAGCCGATGACGGGCGGGATGGCGCCGGCGGCACCGCCGATGACGATGTTCTGCGGCGTCCAGCGCTTCAGCCACATCGTGTAGATGACTGCGTAGAAGACAATGGTGAAGGCAAGAAGCGACGCCGATAGCCAGTTGACCAGCACGCCCAGCGTCATCACCGACAGCACCGACAGCACCAGGCCGAAGCTCAGCGCCTCGCCGGGCGTGACGCGGCCAGCCGGAACCGGACGGCTCTTGGTCCTGGTCATCACCCGATCGATGTCGGCGTCGTACCACATGTTGAGCGCGCCGGAGGCGCCCGCTCCGATAGCGATCGACAGGATGGCGATCACCGCCAGCAGCGGATTGATGGTGACGGGCGCCGCAACCAGGCCGACAAAGGCGGTGAACACCACCAGCGACATGACGCGCGGCTTCAGGAGGGCGAAGAAATCACCCGCCGTCGCTTCCGACATGCGAAAGCCCGCTTCGTCAATCAATCTCTCGTCGACAAGGGCCATGCGTACTTAAAGTCCACTATTTCCGTTGGCCAAGACCGCCGGACGAGCCGGCGGTCTCGTATTCAAGCAAGGCTGCCGCCTACTTGATCTTCGGCAGCTGTTCCCACTGGTGGAACGGCGGCGGCGACGGCAGCTGCCATTCCAGCGTGGTCGCACCCTCGCCCCACGGATTGGCGCCGGCCACCCGCTTCTTCTGGAAGGCTTCGAACACGCCGTAGAGGAAGATCACGACGCCGACAGCCGAGATGTAGGAGCCGTAGGACGAGACCATGTTCCAGCCGGCGAAGGCATCCGGATAGTCGATGTAGCGGCGCGGCATGCCCGACAGGCCGAGGAAGTGCTGCGGGAAGAAGATCAGGTTGACGCCGACGAAGGTGACCCAGAAATGGGTGTTGGCGATGACGGGCGAGTACATGTAGCCGGTCATCTTCGGGAACCAGTAGTACCAGCCGGCGAAGATGGCGAAGACGGCGCCGAGCGACAGCACGTAGTGGAAGTGCGCGACGACGTAATAGGTGTCATGCAGCGGCCGGTCGAGGCCGGCATTGGCGAGCTGGACGCCGGTGACGCCGCCCAGCGTAAACAGGAAGATGAAGCCGATCGCCCACAGCATCGGGGTCTTGAGCGAGATCGACCCGCCCCACATGGTGGCGACCCAGGAGAAGATCTTCACGCCCGTCGGCACCGCGATGACCATGGTGGCGAAGACGAAGTAGCGCTGCGTGTCGAGCGACAGGCCGGTCGTGTACATGTGGTGCGCCCACACGATGAAGCCGACGGCGCCGATCGCGACCATGGCGTAAGCCATGCCGAGGTAGCCGAACACCGGCTTCTTCGAGAAGGTCGAGACGATGTGGCTGACGATGCCGAAGCCCGGCAGGATCAGGATGTAGACTTCCGGGTGACCGAAGAACCAGAACAGGTGCTGGAACAGGATCGGGTCACCGCCGCCATCCGGCGTGAAGAAGGTGGTGCCGAAATTGCGGTCGGTGAGCAGCATGGTGATGCCGCCGGCCAGGACCGGGAGCGACAACAGCAACAGGAAGGCGGTGATCAGCACCGACCAGGCAAACAGCGGCATCTTGTGCAGCGTCATGCCCGGCGCGCGCATGTTGAAGATGGTGGTGATGAAGTTGATGGCGCCGAGGATCGACGAAGCGCCGGCGATGTGCAGCGACAGGATCGCCAGGTCCATGGCGGGCCCAGGCTGACCGGATGTCGACAGCGGCGGATAGATCGTCCAGCCGCCACCGACACCGAAGGCGCCCGGCGCGCTCGGCACGAACATCGAGGTGAGCAGCAGGATCAGGGCCGGCGGAAGAAGCCAGAAGGAGATGTTGTTCATGCGCGGGAAGGCCATGTCCGGCGCGCCGATCATGATCGGCACCATCCAGTTGGCGAAGCCGCCGATCAGCGCCGGCATGACCATGAAGAAGATCATGATCAGCGCATGCGCGGTGGTGAAGGCATTGTACATGCTCTTGCCGCCGTCGATGGCGGCGTCACCGCTCATGCCGTAGACCATCTGCGCCAGACCGGTGAAGATCTGGATGCCCGGCTCCTGCAGCTCCATGCGCATGACGACCGAGAGCGCGCCGCCGATGATGCCCGCGCAGATCGCGAAGATCAGATAGAGCGTGCCGATGTCCTTGTGGTTGGTCGAATAGACCCAGCGGACCCAGCCATGATAGGGCTTGTGGTCGTGATCGTCGTGAGCTGCAGCCTCTGCCATGTTCCGCTCCGTTCCCTGATCTTTCCTGGCCGCGGCATCAGTTGCCGGCGGCCGCTACCTTGTCTTGAGCATCGACCTCGGCCATCAGCGCCTTGTTGGCGCCGGGCAGGTCGGTCCTGGCTGCGGCCAGCCAGGTGTTGTATTGCGCGTCGGAGACGACGCGGATGGCGATCGGCATGAAGGCGTGATCCTTGCCGCACAGTTCCGAGCACTGGCCGTAGTAGAGGCCTTCCTTCTCGGCCTTGAACCAGATCTCGTTAATGCGGCCGGGCACGGCGTCGGTCTTGACGCCGAAGGACGGCATGGCGAAGGCGTGGATCACGTCGGTCGCCGTCACCAGGACGCGGGTCATGGTGTTGACCGGCACGACCATCTCATTGTCGACGGCCAGCAGGCGCGGATAAAGCTTGCGGTCTTCCTTGCCGGCGGCGGCGCGGTCGGCGTCCTGGAGGATCGCGGAGTTGAAGGTGAGCGTCTTGTCGACCTGGTACTCATAGTCCCAGTTCCACTGGTTTGCGGTCGCCTTCAGGGTCAGCTTGGCTTCTTCCGGCGGCGTGTATTGCGCGGTCAGCAGCTGGAAGGAAGGGATGGCAAGGCAAAGCAGGATGACGACCGGCCCGACCGTCCAGATCACCTCGATCAGCGTGTTGTGGCTGGTGCGCGAGGGCACCGGATTGACGCTGGCGCGGAACTTCACGATGCAATAGGCGAGCAAAAACAGCACGAACAGCGTGATCGGCACGATGAACCACAGCGTGTAGTGCTCGAACCAGGTGACCTGCCGCATGATGTCGGTGGCGGCGGGCTGGAAGGTCATCTCCCACGGCTGCGGCTGGGCCGCATGGGCGGATGCGCCGGCAAAGACTGCGGCGGCGGCAGCGGCGCTTGCTAGGAATTTTCTCATCGCCCTCATCATCTCCCATTTCCTCGCGGCCGTGCGCGCAAGAATATCGAATAGCGCCGGGACGGGAATCCCGGACAGTCCCAAGGGTGGTTCAAACCATACTCTAATTGCCTCCGCAAGAAAGGAGCGGAGGAAACCGTGCGGCATTTTTGCGCGCAAGTGCAGCCGCGCCTTGAAGAGGGCAAAGCGGCCTCTGCCGATCACCGCCGCGTGATCGGCGACGAACACCCCGGGGCAGTCCGCCGGACGGTCGCAATTCGGGCGAAATTGGCTTGGAAAAGCGCTTGATTGCCCATATCCGGGCGGGCCGGCCCCGGTCCCGTCCTTTACTTGGCAGTCGCGCGGCTTCAAAGTGCCGTGATTCGCAATGGAGCCGTCATGAGACCCTGGCTTTCGAGAACCTTGGCGAAGGTCATCTTTCTCGCCGCCGTGCTTGGCGCCGGCCTGTCCGGAACTGGCGCGTCGAATGCTGCCCAGGCCAATGCCGCGCAGCAACCGAGCGGCACGGTGCGCTCGACGCATGGCGCGTGGTCGATCATCTGCGACACGCCGGCCGGCGCGACCTCCGAGCAATGCGTGATGATGCAGAACGTCGTCGCCGAGGACCGTCCGGAGATGGGGCTGTCGGTGGTCGTGCTGCGCACCGCCGACAACAAGGCCGAGATCCTGCGCGTGCTGGCGCCGCTCGGCGTTCTCCTGCCCAACGGGCTTGGCCTCAACGTCGACGGCAAGGACATCGGGCGGGCCTATTTCGTGCGCTGCTTCCAGGACGGCTGCTATGCCGAGGTGATCCTCGAAAAGCCGCTGCTCGATACGCTGAAGACCGGCACCTCGGCCACCTTCATCGTCTTCCAGACGCCGGAAGAAGGCATCGGCATTCCCGTCGACCTCAAGGGTTTCGCCGACGGTTTTGCCGCCCTCCCCTGATCCTGGCCGGCAAGGCTTCGACGACGTCGGGGGCCTGACACCGCCGGTGATCGGCGCTGTTGCCGATTGTCTCGGCGCGCCTTCGCCCCTACATCGGGGGAAACGACCAATCCTGCGGACGGACCTGCCATGAACAGCCTGATCGGCCAATTCGACATTTCCGACGATCGCATCAAGAAGATCGTCGCCGAGACCATCAGCGGCGCCGACGACGGCGAGCTTTTCCTCGAATACAGCGAGAGCGAGGCGCTGATGTTCGACAATGGCCGGCTGAAGACCGCCAACTTCAACACAGACCAGGGTTTCGGACTGCGCGCGGTGGCCGGCGAGGCCAGCGGCTATGCGCATTCGAGCGATCTTTCCGAAGCCTCGCTGCTGCGCGCGGCCGACGCCGTCTCGGCTGTCAAGGGCGGCTATTCCGGCACGCTTGCCGCGCCGCCCGCCCGCACCAACCGCCATCTCTATGGCGAGGAAAACCCGATCCCCTCGCCTTCCTTCGAGACCAAGGCGAAGCTGCTGCAGGAGATCGACGCCTGGCTGCGCGCGGAGGATCCGCGCGTGCGTCAGGTGACGGCTTCGCTGGCGGCTTCCTGGCAGCATGTCGAGATCGTGCGCGCCGACGGCCAGATGGTGCGCGACATCCGCCCGATGGTCAGGATCAACGTGTCGGTCGTGGTCGGCAGCGGCGACCGCCAGGAAAACGGCTCCTACGGCATGGGCGGCCGCAAGAGCTTCGGCGAGTTCCTGGTCGAGGAGAGCTGGAAGCACGCAGCCAAGGAGGCGCTGAGGCAGGCGCTGGTCAATCTCGAGGCCGTGCCGGCGCCGGCCGGCACATTCGACATCGTGCTCTCCAGTGGCTGGCCGGGCGTCATGCTGCACGAGGCCGTCGGCCACGGGCTGGAGGGCGACTTCAACCGCAAGAAGACCTCGGCCTTCGCCGGGCTGATGGGCCAGCAGGTGGCGGCGAAAGGCGTCACCGTCGTCGACGACGGCACGCTACCCGAACGGCGCGGCTCGCTGACCGTCGACGACGAGGGCACGCCCTCGGCGCGCAACGTGCTGATCGAGGACGGCAAGCTGGTCGGCTACATGCAGGATCGCCAGAACGCGAGGCTGATGGGCATGAAGGCGACCGGCAACGGACGGCGCGAAGGCTATGCGCACCAGCCGATGCCGCGCATGACCAACACCTACATGACCGCCGGCGACATGCAGCCGGAAGAGATCATCGCCTCGGTCAAGAACGGCATCTACGCGGTCTCCTTCGGCGGTGGCCAGGTCGACATCACGTCGGGCAAATTCGTCTTCGGCTGCACCGAGGCCTACATGATCGAGGACGGCAAGGTGACGCAGCCGATCAAGGGCGCGATGCTGATCGGCAACGGGCCGGACGCCATGCACCGCGTCACCATGGTCGGCAACGATATGAAGCTCGACAACGGCATCGGCATGTGCGGCAAGGCCGGACAGGGCGTGCCGGTGGGCGTCGGCCAGCCGCACCTGAGGATGAACCAGATGACGGTCGGCGGCACCAGGGTTTGAGCGATTACCGCCTTCGCTTCGGCTTCTCCAGCAGTGCGACGGCCTCGACATGCGGCGACCACAGGAACTGGTCGATCGGAGCGACACTTTTCAGCGCGTAACCGCCATCGATCAGGATGCGCAGATCCCGCGCCAGCGTCACCGGGTTGCAGGACACTGCGGCCACCAGCGGCACGTCCGAGCGGGCGATCTGCTTCGACTGGTCCTCGGCTCCGGCGCGCGGCGGATCGAAGACCAGGCCGTCGAAGGCGTTCAATTCCTTGAACGTCAGCGGCCGCCGGAACAGGTCGCGGCGCTCGCTCGTCACCCGCTTCAGTCCGCTGGCAAAACGGAAGGCGCGGTCGAGCGCTGCAAGGGCCGGCGCGTCGCCTTCGACGGCATGAACCTCCGACTTCGCCGCAAGCCGCAGCGCGAAGCTGCCGCAGCCGGCGAACAGGTCGGCGACCTTTTTTGCGCGCGACAGGTGCTGGCCGACCAGCTCGGCCATGGTCCGCTCGGCGGCTTCGGTCGCCTGGATGAAAGCGCCGGGCGGCACGGCTACGGCGACCGATCCAAACTGCACCACAGGCTTCTTCGGCTCGACGACGATCTCACCATCGACCGATAGTCTGGCCAACCCCTCGGCGGTGACGAAATTCGACGCGATGCGGCGCTGATGATCGCCCAGCTTGCCTCCGTCCTGGACCGCGACATCCAGACCGGATGCGGTCACGGTGACGGTCATGTGGAAGGCTTTCGAAGTGGCGCAGACCAGGTCGGCCAACGCCCGCAGGCGACCCAGCGCGGCAACGATCGTCGGCAGCGAGATCGGGCATTCCTCGATCGGAATGATCTCCGAGGAAAGCGCGCGCACGAAGCCGAGCAGCATGCCGGCCTCGGTGCGCCGGGCGCTGAAGACGACCCGGCGACGCGTCTCGGGCGCGCATGGCACCAGCGCGGCAACATCGCAAGCGATACCCTTGACCTTCAACGCCTGCTCAACCTTTTCGCGCTTCCACTGGCGGTAGGCCTCAGCCTCGAAATGCTGCAGCGCGCAGCCGCCGCATTCGGTGAAATGCCGGCAGGCCGGATCGATCCTGAGCGGCGATGCCTCCAGCACCGACATCAGCGTGGCGCGGTGCTTTTCGCGGGCGGCGGTGACCGTCTCGCCCGGCAGCGTGAAAGGGACAAAGACCTCGCCGCCGTCGGCCTCGGCGATGCCGTCGCCCTGCGAGCCAAGCCTGGCGATGGTGAAACGCGCGCTCATTTTTCATCCTTGATGGCGGCGAGCAGGAACTCGCGGTTGCCGTCGCCGCCCTCGATCGGCGAAGGATGCCGCCCCAGCACGCGCCAACCGGGAATGCCGCCAAGCCAGTCGCCGAGCAGGCCGGCGATGCGTTCGGCGTCAGCCTGATCCCTGATCAGGCCACCCTTGCCGATCGCCTCGCGGCCGGCCTCGAATTGCGGCTTGACCAGAAGCAGCGCCCTGGCGCCATCCCCGGCGATGGCAAGCGCCGGCGGCAGCGCCAGCTTCAGCGAGATGAAGCTGACATCGCAGACGATGAAATCGGGGACAACGCCGCCCAGGTCGGCGGACGAGAGATCGCGGGCATTGCGGCCCTCGATGACTGTCACGCGCGGATCGCCTGAGATCCCCGGATGCATCTGGCCGTGGCCGACATCGATCGCGGTGACGTGCGCGGCGCCGCGCTCGAGCAGCACCTGGGTGAAGCCGCCGGTCGAGGCGCCGATGTCGAGCGCTTCGCTGCCGGTGGGGTCGAGGCCGAACCGGTCAAGGCCGGCGATCAGCTTCAGCGCCGCGCGCGAGACATAAGCCTGCGCTGGGTCGTCGATTGCGAGGTGGCAATCGGCCTGGACGCTCTGGCCGGGCTTGCGGCCGATGGTGCCGTCAACCGTCACTGTGCCGCGCTCGACGGCGTCGCGGGCGCGCGAGCGGCTGGCGAACAGGCCGCGCTGGACGAGCAGTTCGTCGAGCCTGAGGCGCGCGCTGGCTAGCAAAGTGGAGTTCATCGGCCTTCCTTGGCGAAAGCCGGTCGCGAAGGCAAGAAGGGGATTAGAAGATGGTCCGCGAATCCGGCCGTTCGACGGCGGGCGCCAGACCGTCATTCCCGTCGCCGGAAGCTTGCCGGCGCTGCGGCTCGACCGGCACCGCCGGCGCGTTCTCGGGCAGCACGACGAGCTGCGGAACCTGCTTGTAGGAGAAGCCGCCGCGGATGTCGCCGATCTTGCCGGCGACTATGTCCATCGCCGCTTTTTCGAGATTGCGGTCGTAGCGCGTCTCGGCCTTCGCCGGTCCAGCGGCGAGCGCCAAAAAGGCGATGCCGCACAGAAACCTGTTCATTGTCGTTGCCCCTATCCCTCGGCAGGCTTCTAGCAGGCCGCCGTTGAGAAACGGCCAAGAGACAGGGTAAGCAAAGCGCCAAATGGCAGCGTAAACAATCGATTACGACAGCAAGCCGGCAAAGCGATTCAGGATGCTGATATCTTGAGTCAGGCGCTTCTGGCGCTGGCCGCGTGGCCGAGGGCGGCGAACACCGTGCGCACGATGCCGGCCGCGTCCAGGCCCGCATCGGCGTACATCTTCTCGGGCTTGGCGTGATCGGTGAACGCGTCCGGCAGCACGAGCGGGCGCACCTTGAGGCCGCCTTCCAGAAGGCCTTGATGAGCGAGGAACTGTAGCACCTGGCTGGCAAAGCCGCCGACCGCGCCCTCTTCCACCGTCACCAGCACTTCATGCGAGCGGGCGAGCCGGCGCACGAGATCCTCGTCCAGCGGCTTGGCGAAGCGGGCGTCGGCGACGGTGGCGGAAAGCCCGGCGGCGCCGAGTTCCTCGGCAGCGATCAGGCAATCCTGCAGGCGGGTGCCGAAGGAAAGCAGCGCCACCTTGGTGCCTTCCTTGAGAATGCGGCCCTTGCCGATGTCGAGCACCGAGCCGCGCTCCGGCATGTCGACGCCGACGCCGTTGCCGCGCGGGTAGCGGAAAGCGATCGGACCCTCGTCATAGTGAGCGGCGGTGCGCACCATGTGGCGAAGTTCCGCCTCGTCGGCGGCGGCCATGACGACGAAGCCCGGCAGCGAGGCGAGGAAGGTGGTGTCGAAGGCGCCGCAATGGGTGGCGCCGTCGGCGCCGACAAAGCCGGCGCGGTCGATCGGGAAGCGCACCGGCAGCTTCTGGATCGCCACGTCGTGGACGACCTGGTCGTAAGCGCGCTGCAGGAAGGTCGAATAGATGGCGCAGAAAGGCTTGTAGCCTTCCGTGGCGAGGCCGGCGGCGAAGGTCACGGCATGCTGCTCGGCGATGCCGACATCGAAGGTCCGGGCCGGGAAGGCCTCGCCGAAGAGATCGAGGCCGGTGCCGCTCGGCATGGCGGCGGTGATGGCGACGATGCGGTCGTCCTCGCGCGCCTCCTGGACCAGGCTTTCGGCGAAGACCTTGGTGTAGCTCGGCGCGTTGGCAGGCGCCTTGGCCTGCGCGCCGGTGATGACGTCGAACTTGTTGACGCCGTGATATTTGTCGGCGGCGGCTTCGGCCGGCGCGTAGCCCTTGCCCTTCTGGGTCACGACATGGATCAGCACCGGGCCGTCACCATTGTCGCGGACGTTCTTCAGCACCGGGATCAGGTGCTCGAGATTGTGCCCGTCGATCGGGCCGATGTGATAGAAGCCGAGCTCCTCGAACAGCGTGCCGCCGGTGACGTAGCCGCGCGCATGCTCGACGGCTCGTGTGATGGCGCGATCGGCGCGCTTGCCGAGATAAGAGGTCAGCTTCTTGCCGAAATCACGCAGGCCGAGATAGGCCTTGCCGGAGGCGAGCCGCGCCAGATAGGCGCTCATCGCCCCGGTCGGCGGCGCGATGGACATGTCGTTGTCGTTGAGGATGACGATCAGCCGGGCATCGAGCGCGCCGGCATTGTTCATCGCCTCATAGGCCATGCCGGCCGACATGGCGCCGTCGCCGATGACGGCAATGACGTTGTTGCGGCCGCCGGAGAGGTCGCGGCCCATCGCCATGCCGAGACCGGCGGAAATCGAGGTCGAGGAATGGGCGGCGCCGAACGGGTCGTATTCGCTCTCGGCACGCCGGGTGAAGCCGGAAAGGCCGCCCTCCTGCCGCAGGGTGCGGATGCGGTCGCGCCGGCCGGTCAGGATCTTGTGCGGATAGGCCTGGTGGCCGACATCCCAGATCAGCCGGTCGTCCGGGGTGTTGAAGACATAGTGGAGCGCAACGGTCAGCTCGACCACGCCGAGCCCGGCGCCAAGATGGCCGCCGGTGTGCGAGACGGCGTCGATCAGCTCTGCGCGCAGCTCCGAAGCGAGCTGCGGCAGCTCGCTTTCGTCAAGCGTCCTCAGATCCGCGGGGATGCGGACCTTGTCGAGGAGCGGCGTATCGGGCTTTGCGTTCACGGCTAAGGGCCTGGTCAAACCTGACGTTCATGCACGTTGATCATGGGCGAAATATGCCGCCGCCCGGCGAATGTAAATGCGTGTCAATGACGCGGATGCTTCTGGCGTTAATTGTCCGGTAACGGAATGAACTCTTCCTCGTCTCCAGGAACGATATCGAAGCGGCCGGTCTTCCATTCCTCTTTCGCCTGTTCGATGCGTTCCTTCGACGACGAAACGAAGTTCCACCAGATGTAGCGCCTGGAGCCGAGCGAGGCGCCGCCGAATAGCATGAAATGGGCGCCGCGCTCGGACGAAACGACGATTTCGTCGCCCGGTTTGAACACCAGCAGCCGCTCGGCCGGGAAACGGTCGCCCGCAATCGAGACCTCGCCTTCCAGCGTGTAGATGGCGCGCTCCTCGGCATCGGGCGGGATCTTGACGCTGGCGCCGGGCGCCAGCCTCAGATCGGCATAAAGGGTGTCCGAGGCTGCGGTTACCGGTGAGCGCAGACCGGAAAAAGCGCCGATGATGACGCGGCCGCTGATGCCCTCGGCATCGATCTCGGGCAAGCGGATCACGGCCGTGTTCTCGAAGACCGGAGCAACCTCCTCCTTACCGTCCGGCAGCGCCAGCCAGGTCTGCAGGCCGGAGATCGACATCGGCGCGCCGCGCAGTTCCTCCGGCGTCCGCTCGGAATGGACGATGCCGCGGCCGGCGGTCATCAGGTTCACATCGCCCGGCGCGATCACCATTTCGGTGCCGAGCGAATCGCGATGCCTGATCTTGCCATCGAAAAGGTAGGTCACCGTCGACAAGCCGATATGGGGATGCGGGCGCACATCGAGCGCGTGGCCGGCGCGCAGGATGGCCGGGCCCATGCGATCGAAGAAGATGAACGGGCCGACCAGACGACGCTTCGCGGTGGGCAGCGCGCGGCGAACCTCGAAGCCACCAATGTCCTTGGCGTTGGGTACGACCATCAGCTCGATCTGGTCGCAGGCGAACGCATCGCCAGGCTCAGGATCGTTTCCCGGAAAGAAGCTCATCTCGACCTCAGGCGAAACGGAGGGCGGACCTGGCCTTCGCCTTGGCCGCCTCTTCCTCGCGATTGCGTGGCTCCTGGTTGGTCTCGAGCGAGTCGATCAATTCACGCGCGATGGCGGCGATCGCCTCGACGGCGTGATGGAAGGCGTGCTCATTGCGCTTTGAGGGTTTGGTCGATCCGCTCAGCTTGCGCACGAACTGAAGTGCCGCGTCATGCACTTCGTCATTGGTTGCCGGCGGTTCGAAATTGGCCAGGGTCTTGATGTTGCGGCACATAGCTTAAACTCCTTACCTGCTGCCCGATCCCCTCCTGCCCGGATTGTGCACCACCGGAAGCTCAGGAAGCCGCCATTTGCAGGCCGGCTGAATATCAATACACCTTACTCGGCGTCGAGCGGCTCCGTGCCAACCGGCTTGCCGTCGCGCGACAGCCTGATCTTCTCGACCTTGTCCTCGGCCGCCTTCAGCAACCGGTCGCAATGGACTTTCAGCGCCTCGCCGCGCTCATAGATCTTGATTGACTGGTCGAGCGGCACGTCACCGCGTTCAAGATCGTCGACGATCTTCTCCAGCGCGTCGAGCGCCTGCTCGAAGCTCATCGCCTTGACGTCCTCGTTAGCTTCACCAGCCATAGTTCATCCCTTCATCAGCCGCCCGACATGGGCGGCGACCGAAAATGCCAGTCCCTGCAGATCGTAGCCACCCTCGAGCAGGCTGACGAGCCGGTTGCCGCTGTGGCGCGCGGCGCGCTCCATCAGCTGGCCGGTCGCCCAGTCGAAATCCTCCTCGGTCAGGTTGATCTCGGCCAGCGGGTCGCGATGGTGCGCGTCGAATCCGGCGGAAATGATGATCAGGTCGGGCGCGAAATTGTCGATCGACGGCAGCACGCGCGACAGGAAGGCGTCACGGAACGTCTCGCTGCCGGTGCGCGGCGCCAGCGGCGCGTTGACAATGTTGCCGGCGCCGGTCTCGCTCTTGGCGCCGGTGCCCGGATAAAGCGGCATCTGGTGCGTCGAGCAATAGAGCACCGAAGGGTCATCCCAGAAGATATCCTGCGTGCCGTTGCCGTGATGGACGTCCCAGTCGACGATGGCGACGCGCTCGGCCTGGTGCCTCTTCTGCGCGTAGCGAGCGGCGATCGCCGCGGTGTTGAACAGGCAAAAGCCCATGGCCGTGGTCTTCTCGGCATGGTGGCCGGGCGGCCGGGCGGCGACGAAGACATTGGCGGCGCGGCCGTCGAAAACGTCGTCGACAGCGGCATTGGCGGCGCCGATCGCCGTCACCGCCGCCTGCCAGCTCTTCGGGCTGGCGCTGGTGTCGGCATCGATCGAAGCGATGCCGGTTTCCGGAATGGCGGCGCGCACGCGTGCGACGTGATTCTCGGGATGCGCATAGAGGATGGTCGCCTGGTCGCCTTCCGGCGCCTTGACCCGGTCGAGCGCCGAAAATGCCTCGTCGTCCAGCACGCGCTCGATGGCGCGCAGGCGATCGGGCCGCTCGGGGTGGCCGGGCGGGGTCAGGTGTTCGAGGAAGACCGGGTGGGTGTAAAGTCTGGTGACCATGCCCCGATATAGGCGCGCAAGACCGGTTTGGCCATGTTTTCGCGCCGCCAAAGAGGAACGTTCAACAGGGATTAGGCTGGTTTCCCGGCTATTGGGGTGCGGGCTGCGTCCAGCGCGAGCCTCCGAACGAGGCCAGCGCCTTGTCCTTCAGTTCGCGGAATTTCGAGGAGGCTTCCGCCAGCCGGCGGTCCCAGTCCGGATTGGGCGCCTGGCCCTCGATGGTGGCGAAATAGACCTGCATCAGCGAGGCGATGGCGAAGGGCTCGATGAAGGCGGCCTTGAAGGCCCAGGCAAAAACGATGGCCAGGACGAAGGCCCAGCCGGCAAGCTGGCCTGGCATGACCCAGAGGATGGCGCCGGCCGGCGCCAGCATCAACAGGAAGATGACGAAGGACACGCCCCACATGATCACCGCCAGCCAGACCGCGTTCTTGACCATGGTCTTGCCGTTCTGCGCATAGAGCACAACGCCTTGCCGGGCGGTCTCGAAGGGCGAGGTGGAATTGATGCGGATGTTGTAGCCGAGGATGATCTCGTCGACATAGGTCAGCGACATGCGGATCACCGTGTTGATGAAGCTGACAAGGCCGTTGAGACCGGGAATGGGCAGGAAGGCGGCGATGCCGCCGATGAGGCCGGTGATGGCTCGGATGGCGCCCTTGACCAGCTGGTCGATCACGAACAGCACATTGGCCTCGGCGAAACGCTCGGTCACCACGGCCCTGGCATAGGAGATCTGGTTCTGGCCGTCGGGAACGTCCTGGCCGTCGATCAGATGGACCATGACGGCGATATGCCCGGCCTTGAGGACGTAGAGGATGTATTCGCGGATCCAGTAGACGGCTACCGAGACGATGCCGAAGCCGACCACGCCACCCCATAGCGCGAAGGAGAGCGGCCCATCGGGATCGGTGGAGATGTGGCCGACGCCATAGCCGACGCTGGCCCCGGTCCCGGTCGCCATGATGTAGGCCAGCGTGATGCCGAAATAGACAACCATGCGAAAGACGATGAAAGGCCATGTCCTGATCATGATGGACACCGACCGGCCGATGCTGAAGTCCCACATGGCCCGACTCTCCCGCCTCAGAGATGGTTGAGGAGGATGCGCTCGCCCCGGCGATTGTCAATCTTGGCGACGCCGCGCCGACCTAAAACCGGTGCACAAACCGCGCGTCATGGTTAGCTGACCGTGTGCTCAGGGCTGCTTGCGCAGCCCCTCGAGCAGTTGCTTGAACGCAGCCACCGCCTTTTTCGACGTCGCTTCCGGATCCTGCGAATTGGCGATCCGCTGCGCAGCCTGGCTGCTCGCGCCGTTGATCAGCCGCGCCGTGGTCTCGGGATCGAGGTCGGCCACGACCACCCCCTCCTCCTGCAGCCTGGTCAGGTGATCGGTCATCGACGCCGTGCATGCGCTGGCGTTCGGCCACTGCGCGGGATCACCCAGTACCGCCGGAGCATCGCGGAACATGATGCGCTGGATCTCCGGCTCCAGCGCCAGTTCGATGTAAGTGGTGCATTCGTCGACGAAATGCTGCCAGCGGGTCGGCGCCCTCGCCGCCACCTCGTTCACCCGGGCAGCCATCTCGCCGTCGATCTCGGCGATGACCGCCTGCAGCAATCCCCTCTTGTCGCCGAAGTGGTGATAGAGCGCGCCGCGCGTCAGCCCGGCCGAGGCGGTGAAATCATCCATCGAGGCGTCCGCATAGCCGATGGTGCCGAAAGCGTGGCGGGCGGCCGCGATCAGCTTGGCGCGCGTCTCGGCAATCATCTCCTTGCGAGGTCGGTGCATACGGTCTGGCCCAACTTACATACGCATCGTATGCCAATTGACATACGCGGCGTATGATCTATCTGATTTCATACGCAACGTATGTAATTGCCGATCCGTCCCTTGTCGAGGAGCCAGAGCATGCAAAATCCCTATACGGAAATATTTCGAGCCCCCGGCACCAAGGGTTTCGCGGCGGCCGGCTTCGTTGCCAGGCTGCCGATCGCCATGGCGCCGATCGGGATCGTCGCCATGCTGTCGCAGACGCATGGCGAATACTGGCTGGCCGGCGCCGTTTCGGCGAGTTTCGCGCTGGTGAACGCGTTTATTGCGCCGCAAATATCGCGGCTGGTGGATCGCCTCGGTCAGACGCGCATCGTCGTGCCGACCACGGTGATCGCCGTGCTCGCCTTCGCAGTGCTGATCGCGGCGGCCAACCAGGACTGGCCGATATGGACGCTGTTCGCCTCGGCGCTGCTTGCCGCTGCCATGCCCAGCATACCTGCGATGGTGCGCGCCCGCTGGACGGAGATCTTCCGTGACCGCCCGGAGCTGAATACCGCTTTCGCCTTCGAGTCTGCAGCGGATGAACTGGTCTATATCGCCGGCGCATCGCTGTCGGTCGGGTTGAGCACCGCGCTGTTCCCGGAAGCGGGCATGCTTGCCAGCACTCTGTTCCTCGCATTCGGCTCGGCGGCCTTCATCCTGCAGCGCGCGACCGAACCCAACGTGCGGCCACAGGAACATGGTTCACGCGGCTCGGCGATCCGCCTGCGGCCGGTTCAGGTCATAACGTTCGCCCTGATCTTCATCGGCGCCACTTTCGCCACCACGGAAGTCAGCACCGTGGCGATCACCAAGGAGCTCGGCCAACCGGAAGCGGCAAGCCTGGTCATCGGCGTCTACGCGCTCGGCTCGTTCGTGCTCGGCATCATCATCGGCGCGCTCAACCTGAAAATGCCGCTGCAACGCCAGCTGGCTGTCGCCGTCGCCGTCATCGCGCTCACCACGCTGCCGCTGCTGGCCGCCGGCACGGTACCGCTGCTGGCGCTTGCCGTGTTCGTCAGCGGCGTGGCGATCTCGCCGACCTTCATCACCGCCTTCGGCCTGATCGAGCGGCGCGTGCCCGAAGCGATGCTGACCGAGGGCATCACCTGGGTGACGACCGGAATCGGCATCGGCATGGCGCTCGGCTCCTTCGCCGCCGGCGCGGTGGTGGACGCGTTCGGCGCGCAGAACGGCTTTCTTGTGTCGGTGGCGGCGGGCGCGATCGCGCTGGCGACGGTTCTTATCGGCCAGCGCAGCCTGGCCGGTCCGGATTGCGATCTTGCCGGATGTGAGGCGGAGGCGGTTCCCGCGGAGTGATGTCGTGCGCGTCCGGTCCTGCAAGGGGCCGGGCGCCTTAGAGGATCTCGGTCTTGGCGATATGGATGCCGAAACCTTCGAGGCCGACATAGTGGCGCTCGCGCGAGGCGATCAGGTTGATCGACGAAATGCCCAAATCTTTCAGGATCTGCGCGCCGAGGCCAATTTCGCGCCATTCGCTTTCGCGCCGGCGGGCTTCCTCATGATCCTCGCGCTCGCCGCTCACCGGCCGCTTGCGCTCCTGATGGGCGACGCCGACCGAACCCTCGCGCAGATAGACGATGACGCCGCGCTTTCGCTCGCCCATCGCCTTCATGATGGCGTCGAGCCGGTGGCTGGTGCCGAACACGTCGGTGACGACATCCTCCGAATGCAGGCGCACCGGCACCTCCTCGCCGTCGCGGATATCGCCGAAGACGATCGCGACGTGATGCATCGAATCCCAGGGCAGCGTGTAGGTGAAGACCTGCGCCTTGCCGCCAAGCGTGTCGATGTCGGAACAGGCGACGCGCTCGACCAGCGTTTCCTTGCGCTGCCGGTAGGCGATGAGATCGGCGACCGAGACCTGTTTCAGGCCATGCTGCTCGGCAAAGGCCTGAACCTCCGGCCCGCGCTTGACGGTGCCGTCGTCGTTGACCAGTTCGGAAATGACGCCGATCGGCGGCAGGCCGGCAAGCTTGCAGAGGTCGACGGCCGCTTCGGTATGGCCGGAGCGCATCAGCACCCCGCCCTCGCGGGCGACCAGCGGGAAGATATGTCCGGGACGGACGAAATCGGAGGCGCCGACATTGCCGTTGGCAAGGTTGCGCACGGTGAGCGTGCGATCGTCGGCGGAGATGCCGGTCGTGGTGCCGTGCTTGAAATCGACGCTGACGGTGAAGGCGGTGGTGTGGGCGGAATCGTTGTCGGCCACCATCGGCGCAAGGTTGAGGCGCTTTGCCTCCTCGCGCGGCATCGGCGTGCAGACGATGCCGGAGGTATTGCGGACGATGAAGGCCATCTTCTCCGGCGTGCAGTGGACGGCGGCGACGATCAGGTCGCCCTCGTTCTCGCGCCCGTCATCGTCCATCACGACGACGATCTCGCCGCGCTCGAAGGCGCGGATGGCTTCGACGATCTTCTTCTGGTCGTATGGCATGGAAATGCTCGCTTCGCTCGCCAGGGAGTAGGGGATAGGGCAGTAAGGGAGTATGGAAAAGGAAAATGTTTGGCGTGGCGAAACGCGACGTAACATATTCCCCTATTGCCTTACTCCCCTATTCCCTTCCCCGTCTGTCCTCTGTGCCGCAGATAGTGATCGGCGATGGCGCAGGCAACCATGGCCTCGCCGATCGGCACGGCGCGGATGCCGACGCAGGGGTCGTGGCGGCCCTTGGTCATCACCTCGACGTCGTTGCCGTCCTTGTCGATCGATTTGCGCGGGGTCAGGATCGACGATGTCGGCTTGACGGCGAAACGGGCGACGATCGCCTGCCCGGTCGAGATGCCGCCCAGGATGCCGCCGGCGTGGTTGGACAAAAACACCGGCTTGCCGTCATTGCCCATGCGCATCTCGTCGGCATTCTGTTCGCCGGTGATGCGGGCTGCCTCGAAACCGTTGCCGATCTCGACCCCCTTGACGGCATTGATCGACATCAGGCCGGACGCGATGTCCTGGTCGAGCTTGGCATATATCGGCGCGCCGAGGCCGGCCGGCACGCCTTCGGCGGCGATCTCGATGATGGCGCCGACCGACGAGCCCGCCTTGCGGATGGCGTCGAGATATTGGGTGAAGACGGGGACCGATGCCGGGTCCGGCGTGAAGAACGGATTGTCGGCATCGCCGATGAAGTTCCAGTTCCAATTGGCGCGATCGATGGATTTCTCGCCCATCGAGACCAGCGCGCCGCGCACCACCATGCCGGGCACTACCTTGCGGGCCAAGGCGCCTGCCGCCACTCTAGCTGCCGTCTCGCGGGCCGAGGAACGGCCGCCGCCGCGGTAGTCGCGCAGGCCGTATTTGACCTCATAGGTGTAGTCGGCATGGCCCGGCCGGTACTGGCGGGCGATCTCGCCATAATCCTTGGAACGCTGGTCGACATTCTCGATCAGCATCGACACCGGCGTGCCGGTGGTGATCATCGTCTCGCCGTCCTCGTCGAGGATGAAGCCGGAGAGTATCTTGACCTCGTCCGGCTCGCGGCGCTGCGTCACGAAACGCGACTGGCCGGGGCGACGCTTGTCGAGTTCGGTCTGGATGTCCTCACGCTTGAAACGGATGCCGGGCGGGCAGCCGTCGACGACGCAGCCGAGCGCCGGCCCATGGCTCTCACCCCATGTGGTGACGCGGAACAGGTGGCCGAAAGTGTTGTGAGACATGGAAAACGCCCTGCCCGGCGGCGGAGCCGGAAGTCCAAAGTGGTGCGGCGTCCCTTGCGCGTCAAAAAACACGCGCAGCGCTGCACGCTGCCTTCTATTGGCGTTTTGCAAAGCGGTCAAACTGTGTGTGCGGGGAGACCTGCGCTGCCACGAACGGCCAGGGCTGCTGCCCCACCCTGCCGCAATGATCAAGAGCACGCCGCGCGAGTGGCTGCCACTCATTTCTCGTGAAAGGAACCGTCGTTGGAACTCGCGATCGCACCTTGAGCGAAATAGGTCGTGACGAAGCCAGTTTTACTTTTGACACATTCGCTTGGTTTCTGCTTTCTTCCATCCGCCGTTGAGGACCCGCCGCTAGCCATGCCGGCGCAATGATAATGAGGACGACGATGCGTACCCTGATTGGCGCTGTTGCCGCCATGCTGATGATTTCCACCGCCGCCGCGTTCGCCGGCCAGACCGAGGGCCTGATCAAGAAGGTCGACAAGGACACGCTGACGCTGACGCTGGACGACGGCAAGTCCTACAAGCTCAACGCCGAAACCGATCTCGACGCGCTGCAGCCGGGCATGGACATCGTCATCGCCTTTGACGTGACCAATGGCGAGAATGTGGTCACCGACATGCAGCTGCCGGATAGCGACGCCAACTAAATCTAAGATGAGGCCGGCCTGATCTGAATTCGACAGGCTGCAGCCTTCACAGCCACTCCAGGCTCCGCCCTTGCAGCCGGAGCAGGCGGTCCTGAGGGATTTCCAGGCCCGCCGCCTCCTGTTTTGACACGCCCATGACGAAGCGGAAAAGGCAGCGCATCACGCCGCCATGGGTGACGCAGACCGTCTGCCGGTCGAGCGCGTCGAACCATGGCTTGATCCGCTCGAGCAGCATCTCATAGCTTTCCGCGCCCTCTCCGGGCGGCTGGAAATCCCATTTGGCCGAGCGGCGCCCGCGGGTCGATCCCGGAAGCCGGGCTTCGAGCTCACGAAACGTAAAACCCTGCCAGTCGCCGAAGCTCAATTCCACCAGACGCGGTTCTGTCCGGTAAGCGAGCGGGTCGAGCCCCATTGCCGCCCGCAGCAGTTCCATCGTTTCGCACGTGCGCCGCATCGGGCTGGCGACAAAGTCGAAATCCTCACCCTTGCCGATCATCGCGGCCAAGCGCCGGCCATTGCCAGTCGCCTGCTGGCGTCCAAGTGCATTGATGTCGGTATCGGCCTGACCCTGCAGGCGACGCTCGGTGTTCCATTGCGTCTGGCCGTGGCGCACGAGATAGACGAGCGGATACATCAGGTCTTCCGGAGGTCGGGCCAGGGTCTGGGCGGAGGGCCGGCGGAGAGAACTATTCCTTGACGGTCGAGATGTCGGGCGCGTCGACCGCCTTCATGCCGACGACGTGGTAGCCAGAATCGACGTGATGGACCTCGCCGGTAACGCCGCGCGACAGATCCGACAGGAAATAGACGCCGGAATCGCCGACCTCTTCCTGGGTGACCGTCTGCTTCAGCGGCGCGTTGTACTCGTTCCACTTCAGGATGTAGCGGAAGTCGCCGATGCCGGAGGCGGCAAGCGTCTTGATCGGGCCGGCGGAGATGGCGTTGACGCGGATCTTCTTGGCGCCGAGATCGACGGCGAGATAACGCACGCTCGCTTCCAGCGCCGCCTTTGCCACACCCATGACGTTGTAGTGCGGCATCACCTTTTCGGCGCCGTAATAGGTCAGCGTCAACAGCGAGCCGCCATCGGTCATCAGCGGCTCGGCGCGCTTGGCGATGGTGGTGAAAGAGAACACCGAGATGTCCATGGTGCGCAGGAAATTGTCGCGCGTCGTCTCGACATAACGGCCGGTCAATTCGTCCTTGTCGGAAAACGCGATGGCGTGGACGAGGAAGTCGAGCTTGCCCCAATGTTTGGCGATGTCTGCGAAGACGGCATCAAGGCTTGCCGGGTCGGTGACGTCGCAATGACCGGCGACATGGGCGTTGAGCTCCGCCGCCAGCGGCTCGACGCGCTTCTTGAAGGCTTCGCCCTGATAGGTCAGCGCGATCTCGGCGCCATGATCGACGCACGCCTTGGCGATGCCGAAGGCGATCGACCGATTGTTCGCAACGCCGAGGATCAGCCCGCGCTTGCCGGCCATCAGGCCCTGTCCACCCGCCATGTGAGCGTTCTCCGCAAGAATGTCTGCTTTGTGGAGAGCCTATCGCACAGGCACAGAGCCCCTTCAAGCGCTCAAAGCGGACTGTCCGGGGGAGAAAACTCCAAAGCTCAGCCCTTTTGGCGACGCATCAGCGCTTCCAGCTCGCTGTCGCCGCCCTCGGGCAGCATCAGCCTGACATGGACATAGAGATCGCCATGGCCGCCGGTTTTCTCCGGCAAACCCCTGCCTTTCAGCCGCAGCACCTTGTCGGAGCTCGACCATGCCGGGACATTGACCGCGAGGCGGCCGGTTGGTGTCTCGACCGCCACCTTGGCGCCCAGCACCGCGTCGGCCAGCGCCACCGGCAGATCGGCATGCAGGTCGCGACCCTCGACACGGTAGCGCGGATGGCGGCGGATATGGATCTTGACCAGCGCGTCGCCCGGCTGGCCCGGTCCCTGCTCGCCCTGGCCCTTCAGACGGATGGTCTGGCCGTCCTCGACATAGGCCGGCAGCTTCACCGCCATCTTGCGACCGTCGGGGAACATCGCCGTCACCTTGTCGGCGGTGGCGGCCTCCTCGATGGTGACGTCGAGCGTGACGTTGAGGTCGGCGGCCTGGACCGGCTGACGGCGGTCGCCGCTCCTGCCGGCGCCGCGGGCGCCGGAGAAGGCGTCGCCGAAGATTTGGCTGAAGATGTCGCTGTTGCCATCGAACGGATCGCCGCCCGGCCTGCCCGAGCGGAATTCGAAATGCGCGCCGCCCGGGCCTTGCTGTCGGCGAAAGCCTGCGAACGGGTCGCCACCGCCGGCAGCGCCCTCGAAACCCTGGAATTTCGGCTTGCCGTCGGCGTCGATCTCACCGCGATCGAATGCGGCGCGGTTTTTCTCGTCGCCGACGATCTCGTAGGCCTGGTTGGCGGCGGCAAAACGGTCCTTCGCCTTGGGATCATTCGGATTCTGGTCCGGATGATGCTTCTTGGCGAGCTTGCGGTACGCCGATTTTATGTCCTTCGCCGATGCGTTTTTGGCAACGCCCAGCACCTCATAGGGGTCGCGCATTAATCCTGCCTGCAAGAGAAAATGAGTTCATGGTCGCTTCCTATATGCGCTCGCATAGGAAGAAATTCCAGTGGCGCAAGACGCGATCGGCGACTGAATTCAGAGCGCCTTGAATTCCTGCATGTGCCAGCCGCCGGCGGCGGCCATGCAGAGCTGGCCCTTGAACAGCGACACGCCGTCGAAACTCTCGCGCGAGGCGGTGAAGCGGCGGCAGGTCAGGCCGGCGTCCTTCAGTTCGACCATTTCAGTGATCGAGCCGCGCGACCCGGTGCCGACATTCGCCCATGGCACCCCCTGGCCGCCAAGTTCCCGGATGTCGGCCGATGAGACGGCATTGCCGATGGTGGTCTGATCCGAGTCCTCATCGCCGCTCGCCGGCGCGGCGGGCGAGGAAGGCGCGCTGGCGGTGACGATCGAGCGGTCGATTTCCGCCTTCTCCAGACTGAAGCCGCCGGCGCCGCAAGCGGCTAGCGGCAGGGCCATGGCCGCGACCATCAGCCTGACGCTGGCCGAAGCGATAACGCCCCTTTGCCTGCTGTCAAAAGCTTGCATGATGCGCGACAACAGGCAATGTCCTCCGGCTACGGTAAGAATTTGGAAAACTATGAGCGAAACTGAGTTAACAACGAGTGACTTTACCGAAGCAGCCGAGCCGTTCCGGCTGTTTGCCGCCTGGTTGGAGGACGCGACCAGGAGCGAGCCCAACGACCCCAACGGCGTGGCGCTGGCGACCGTCGATGCCGATGGCATGCCTGACGTGCGGATGGTGCTGCTGAAAGGGTTCGATGAAGGCGGTTTCGTCTTCTACACGAATTTCGAAAGCGCCAAGGGCCGCGAGATTCTTGGCAGCATGAAGGCGGCGATGTGCTTCCACTGGAAGTCGCTGCGCCGGCAGGTGCGCGTGCGCGGCCCGGTGGAGATCGTCAGCGACGCCGAGGCCGACGCCTATTACGCGACGCGGCCGCGCGGCAGCCGCATCGGCGCCTGGGCCTCGAAACAGTCACGGCCGCTGGAAAGCCGCTTCGCGCTGGAGAAGGCGGTGGCCGAATACACCGCGCGTTACCCGATCGGCGAGATCCCTCGGCCAAAACACTGGTCGGGCTTCCGCATCGTGCCGCAGTCGATCGAGTTCTGGCACGACCGGCCGTTCCGCCTGCATGACCGGCTGGTCTTCTCGCGCAACGCGGAAGGCGGCTGGGACAAGGCGCGGCTCTATCCCTAGCTGGATGCGCCGGAGATCAATCCTTCTCTAGTTGGAAGAACAGGAAATGCGGCCTCTCGCTGGCGAGGCCGACCGCCGGGCGTATCGTCTTGGTCGCCTGCCTCGGCACCAGGAACGTCTCACGCAAATTCAACGTATCGCCGCGTCTGGCGCCGGAGAAGATCGCCGACACGCAGGTGTGGACATCGCCCGGCGCTTTCAGCGACACCGCCGATGTCGGCGACCAGCGCCGGCCTTCGGCATCGATCAGCATCACCTTGCACCCAAGCCAGAGTTTCTGGAGATCGGGATCGCCAACCTTTACGGAGAAGTCGGCCAGCACCGGCACCGAATCCGGCGGCAGGCTCGACATGCCGAAGGCGCCGCGCAGATCGGTCAGTTTCCAGTCGCTGCCACCGAAATGCGCGCTCTGTCCCCAGGCGACCTGGCGCGGAAACAGATCCTCGCCGCCCAGCAGCGTCTTGACGCTGTCATAGGCCTGCCCGGCCAGTGCCAGCGGAACGAGCAGGAGGAGAGCCCAAAGGCTGCGGCGACGCCATTTCCGTTCGCCCTGCCCGCTCTCCCAATCCAGACTCCTTGCCGTCATTTGGCGCCATCCCCTTCAGATCGGCTGCGTCAGATCGAGCGTGTCGACAGTCTCGGCGGGCAAGCCGTCAGCTCCGGCAGCAACCGGCCCGAGCGAGATCTCGGCCTGCGAGTCGAGCGCCGACATCAGTTTCTCGGAGATCAGCAATGTGGCATTGCTCACCTCGTCCGGCCGTACTTCGAAGATCAGCCTCGCCTTTTTCGGCAGGCCGGGATCGATGGCCACGGGAAGCAGGCCATCGGCAAAGGACAGCCGTTCGGTCTGGTCATAGGCGAGGCCCGTAGGACCGCGCCAGGAAGCGACCGCTACCGTCGTCGATTGCGCACTTGCCGCAAACTCGACCGTCACCACCGCCCAGATGCCGCCAGTCGTGAACACTTTGGTCTGGCCATATCTGTCGACCTTCAGGTTGCGCGAGAAGGCCACCTTTGCGGCGCGCGCCTCGAAGCCGCGCCCGACAACCGCATCGCCCAGCTTGCCGTAGGCCGGGATCGGTCCGATCAGTTCGGCATAGTGCGGCTTCGACACTTGCAGGCCGTAACAGAGGGCGGTCGCGAGGAGCAGCAGGATGACGTTGGCCATCTTCCGCATCATGGCTGGACCTGCGCCTTGTCCGGCCCGGCACCGACCGCAAGCGTCAGCGTGCCGATCGGCGTCGGATTGAACCAGCCGGGCAACCCGTAGAGGTTGTCACGCTGCTTATAGGTCTTGCCGATGACCATCAGGTCGAAGCTCGTCGGCGACACCACGCCAGGCTGCATTTCCCAGATGTAGGCCATGCGCTCCGGCATGCCGGGATGCAGTTCCGGCGACAGCGTCGAGTCGCGCATCAGCACGATGAAAGGCTTTGTCGCGGCATCGACCGCTGTTTGGCTCGCTCGCAGGATCTCGAAATAATCCTTCGAGGACTTTGCCGTGCGGTTGGTCATTTCGACTTCGAGGACGAGCGCTTTCCCGCCAGGCTTGAGCGGCGCGCCATAAGCATGCTTCCCGTCGGTGACGTAGGCCTTCAATGGTTGCAGCAGCCACTGGCCGGTTTCGATCCGACTGGTTTGCGCCAGAACGGGCATCGGCTCGTGCCTTGCGCCGAAGGCGCCCAGGACACCGGCAACGGCAATCGCCGCCGCGGTGCCGATACCGGCAACGATCCCGGCTTTCAGACGCGAGCGGGCGGCCTCAAGCATTTTGCGCCTCGACTTCCGCCGCGCCTTTCGGACCGGTGGGCTGCGCGCCTCCACTGGTCTGGCGCTTCGGCAACGCGAATGCGGTTTCGAGGATCGCGGCGAGGAAGCAGATGCGCAGCGGCTCGACGAGGATGCCGGTCGATGAGTCCTGGAACGGACTGCCGAACAGCAAGGAAACGCCATGCGAGAGAACCTGCCAGGTGTCGAGCTCATGCGGGCCGATGAGGCGCGTCGTGCCCAGCCACGCCCAGGCGGCAAGCCAGTCGACCAGCCGGTAGCCGACGATCAGCGTGACGACCAGCACAACGCCCGAGCTCAGCGTGATGCGCACACCGTTGGCGATCGGCAGATAGCGCGAGCGATAGCCGCTGATGAAGTGTTCGACGAAATCGCGAAGGAATTTCGGAATGGTGCTGTAGCGCGCGCCCAGGCGTTCGACGCGCTGATGCGCGCGCATCAGTTCCTTGTCGTCACGCACGTCGTAGCCGTAGATGAGCGCGGCCAGCACCAGCCAGATCACCGGCAGCAGCATATAGAAGAACAGGTTCACCAGCCTGGCCGTCGTGTCGACGGACGTGACCTCGACGGGAACCATGGGATCGGCGAAGGCGCTTGCGATGGGAGCGGCCATGCCGTCCGCCGCGGCCTGCAGGACGGAAAAGATGTTGCGGCTCATCAACCAGCCGACGACGTCGTCCTTCCAGCGCGAGATGACGTAGAGTCCGATGAAAATCCAGTTTGTCTCGCAGATCACCACGACGATCTGCCAGAAGGAGCGCGCCTCGCCGCGCTTCTGCATTGCGTTGGCGAAGCGCCGGATCAACCATGAGATCGCGACGGACAGGACAAGCCATCGCGAATCCAGCACATCGAGCACGTTCCCCGCGCTTTCGCCGAACGGCGCCATGTCGAGCGTGACGCGCGAATATTGCCGCACCGTGTCGCCCAGGAACCCCCAGGCCGCGTAGTAGGCGAAGAACGGCAGCAGCGCGACGGTGACCATGCGCGCCAGCCGCGCGCCTCCGCTGGGCACCTCGCCGGAAGCTTCGCTGCGTGCCGCCTGCTGCGCGGCACGTGTCGCCGGCAGGGCAGGCAGCAGCGTCTGGAACATGGCGACGGTGACGGTGAGCTGCGTCAGGGCGACCAACGTCAGCAGCGCAAGCCCCGCCATGTGGTTGAGGAAGGCGGCGCGGGCGGCGATCTGCATGAACAGGTCACCGAACACGATGCCCAGCAGCACCATGGCGACCAGTTGCGGCCAGAAGCGCCACCAGAGTTTTAGGGTCAGCGCCAGCGGCTTTGCGGCATCGGCAAACATGTCGGACGCTCAATCCGTCAAATGCATGCCCCAGATCGTTTCGGAAGGTTGCGTCTTGGCAGCGATGTTGCGGGCCATGTCCTCTCCACCGACCAGGCCCCCGCCCCGTCGGTTCGTGGGATAGGACGCGAGAACCGCGGTGTACAGATCAAAAATCGCGTTTGACGCGAGTTTCGCGTGAAGCCGCCACAACCTGACAGTGTCGTGGATCAGCTCGCTTTCTTGCGCGTCATGAAGGCGGTGAGCGCGGCGCGCGCTTCCTCGGATTTCAGGCGCTCGCGGAAATGCTCGCTTTCGACCTTGATGCGGGCGACGAGATCGTCGCGCGAGCCGCGCATCAGGTCGCGCGCGATCTTCAGCGCCTGCGGCGGCTTGGCGGCGATCTCGTTGGCAGCGGCCAGAACCGCGGCTTCCAGCGCGCCTTCCTCGACGACGTCGTAGATCAGGCCGGCGGCTTTCGCACGCTCGGCTGAGAAAGCTTCGCCGAGACCGAGCAGGGCGAAGGCGCCCTGCTGGCCGAGGATCCGCGGCGCGAGCAGGCTGGAGCCCGCCTCAGGCACCAGGCCGAGGTCGACGAAAGGCGTGCGGAAGATGGTGCGCGGTGTGGCGAAGGTCAGGTCGCAATGAAGATTGAGCGTCGTGCCGATGCCGACCGCGATGCCGTCGACGCCCGACACCATCGGCTTTTCAACCTTGGCCAGCGCCATCAGGAAATCCCAGACCTCGGTGCCGCCTTCGCCGCCGGTGGCGATGACCAGGAAGTCGGCAAGGTCGTTGCCGGAAGAAAAGGCGCCGGGGACGCCGAGGAAGACATGCACGCGCACCGCCGGATCGGCGTCGCCCTCGGCCAGGGCTGCCGACATCTTCGCATACATGGCGCGGGTCAGCGCGTTCTTCTTGTCAGGCCGGTTCATGCGGATGATCTGCACGGCGCTCTGGCGCTCGACGAGGATGTGGTCTGTCACGGTCAGTTCCTTCGCATGTCAGGATGCTCTAGGCGGAAATCAGTGCCTTGCCTGCGGCGGCGAGGCTTTCGGACCCGTCGATGACGCGTTCCTTCAAGGCGCGCGTCTCGCCGAGCAGGTTTTCGGCAAAGAAGCGGCAGAGCGCGATGCGGCCGCGATCGGCAAGCCCACCCTGCGCCAGATAGGCGCCGCCGGCGGCAAGCGAGATCAGACGCAGATAAGGCGTGGCCCCGGCCATGGCGGCATCAGCCTTGCCATCGGCCATCAGCGTCTGCAGGAAGCGTGTCGCCTCGTCGAGATCGGTAAGCGCCCTATCGAGATTGTCCGCGGTGCGGCCGAAGCCTTCGATGTTGGACGTACGCACCGCGTCCGCCATCGCTTTCAACTCGCCAATGTACTGATGCACATGTTCGCCGCCGCCGAGCGGCAGCTTGCGCGCCACCAGGTCGATCGCCTGGATGCCATTGGTACCTTCGTAGATCGGCGCGATGCGAGCGTCACGGTAGAGCGCGGCCGCGCCTGTCTCCTCGATGAAGCCCATGCCGCCATGCACCTGGACGCCCAAGGAGGCGACCTCGACGCCGACATCGGTCGAAAAGGCTTTTGCCAGCGGCGTCAAAAGATTGGCGCGATCGCGCCAATTGGCGGCGGGCTCACCTTCGCCGACGCGAGCGCGGTCGAGGGCATGGGCGCAAGAATAGCTGATGGCGCGCGCGATCTGGGTCAGCGCCTTCATGGTGAGCAGATTGCGCTGCACGTCGGGGTGATGGACGATCGGCGCCATGCCGGAGCCTGAATAGTCCGACGCCTTGCCCTGGCGACGCTCGTTGGCGTAGGCGATCGCTTTCTGCGTCGCTGTCTCGGCCACCGCAACGCCTTGCATGCCGACGGCAAGCCTCGCATTGTTCATCATGGTGAACATGCAGGCCAGGCCCTTGTTCTCCTCGCCGATCAGCCAGCCGATGGCACCGGGAGTCGTGCCCTGAAAACCGTCGCCATAGATCATGGTGCAGGTCGGCGAGGCGTGGATGCCGAGCTTGTGCTCGAGGCCGGAGCAGAAAACGTCGTTGCGGGCGCCGAGAGCGCCATCGTCGCCGACCAGGAATTTCGGCACCAGGAACAGCGAAATGCCGCGCGTGCCGGCCGGCGCGTCGGACAGCCGCGCCAGCACCAGATGGACGATGTTGTCGGTGAAGTCGTGCTCGCCATAGGTGATGAAGATCTTCTGGCCGAAGATGCGGTAGGTGCCGTCACCGGCAGGTTCGGCGCGCGTGCGCAGCGCGGCGAGGTCGGAACCCGCCTGCGGCTCGGTCAGGTTCATCGTGCCCATCCACTCGCCGGAAACGAGCTTGGCCAGATATTTTTCCTTCAGTGCCTCGGAGGCGTGCTTGTCGAGCGCCTCGACCGCGCCCATGCTCAGCGTCGGGCCGATGCCGAAAGCCATGGCGGCGGAGTTCCACATTTCGAGCGCGGCGACGGCCAGCATGGTCGGCAGGCCCTGGCCGCCGAATTCCTCCGGCCCTGACAGCGCGTTCCAGCCGCCGTCGATCCAGCGCCGGTAGAGTTCCTTCCAGCCGGGGGGCATGGTGACGGCCGCGTCCCGCAGCACCGCGCCATGCTCGTCGCCGATCTTGTAGAGCGGCGCCACCTCCTCGCTGGCGAAGCGGCCGGCTTCGGCCAGGATGGCGTCGACAATATCCTCGCCGAGATCGCCGAACGTGCCGGCGTCCAGCGCAGGCTTGAGACCGGCGACATGCTTCAGCGTGAACGAAATGTCCTTGACGGGTGCCTTATACATGCCGCTTGCTCCTCCGCTGCCTCAGCCGCTTGATCGTAGGACTCTGGCCGATGCAAAACCATCCGCCTTTGGGCGGCCTCCAATCTTCTTTTTACGTAAACGTCAAACTTTGTCACGTGGATTTTGCAATCGCAACGACACCCCGCAGCAGCCCAGCGGCCCGATGGGTTCGATGTTTCGTCGCTCTTTTGCCGCAAAGAGTCTCATTGGTTTTGAAAGCACTTCCTTAACCATAGCGGTTCAGGATCGATGCCTGGTCAGTGGGGACAACCCTGATTGAAAGAGCCGGCGCGCCCTCTTCGCCGCCTGGCACTTCTCGCGGCTGCGATGGTGCTCGGCACGGCGGCACAGGCCTCGGATTTCTCCGAGCCGTGGAAGAACGCTGACCGCGCGCTGGTCATCGACGCCTACGAATACAATTCCATCGACTGGGCCGAGCTTGCCACCGACAAGCGCATCGTCGGTTTCATCAACAAGGCCTCCGACGGGCTGCCGCCGGCCTATTTCTGTTCGGGCGACGAGACCGAGGTCCGGCTCTGCAAGGCGTTGTGGAAGCGCTTCGCGGTGACGCGCGAACTGTTTCAGACGCGCAAGGTGGTGGCCAAGGCGCTCGGCCTGAAATGGGGCGCCTATCACCTTGCCCGCCCCGGCAACCCGGTCGAGCAGGCCAATAACTTCATCGATTTCGCCGAACCGGCGCCGGACGACCTCGTTGCCCTCGATATCGAAGGCAACGATCCGACGCAGTGGATGTCGCTGGAGGATGCCGAGGAGTTCGTGCGCCAGGTGCATCGGCGCCTTGGCCGCTTCCCGGTGCTCTACACCAACGGCAGGACTGCGCAATTTATCGCCGACAACCGCTATCAGTACCGGCTCCTGTCGCGGCTGCCGCTCTGGTATGCGCGCTACAAGCCCGACATCGAGGTGCATTTTCCGATGGGCAACTGGCAGGGCTACGCACTCTGGCAGTTTTCGGCACACACCAATTGCGGCCGCTTCAAATGCCCCTACCGCGTGCCGGGCACGCCCAACGACATCGACGTCTCCGTCGCACCGATGAATGCCGACCGGTTGCGCCAGCAATGGGCCTTTGGCGGCCTGATCGACGTGCCGTCCGACTATCTCGCCTCGATCCCGGTGCCGGTCTCGCGCGAGGCCGGGCTCGCCGGCAAATTCACCATCACCTATGCCGATGTCGCGACGCCGCCGACCTTCGAGGAAATGGTCTCGGTGCTCGGCCAGCGCTGGGAGAAATTCCGCGACGGCTTCAGCATGCCGGTGGTGAAGACGGTGCCACGGCGGCCGCGCTTCGGCATTGCCGAATATGTTGCCTGGAAGCGCACCGAGCAGCGCTCGCCCTTGCAGCTCGAGGCCGCCTTCGCGGCGGCCGATCCCGTGAGCACCGCTTCGACCGCGATCGACCGCAGGCGGCGCTGAGCAACCGGCAACCGGGTCAGCGATGATTTCCCAGGCTGGCATACATGCCAGTGGTGCGAAATTGCGTCGGGGTCGTGCCGTAGGAACGGCGAAAAACCTTGGAGAAGTAATTCGCGTCCTCGAAGCCGCACAGGACGGCGACCTCCTTGACCGGCAGGAAATCCGCTTTGGTCAGCAGTTTTGCCGCGCGCTGCAACCGCTGCTGCAAGACGAATTCGGCGGGCGGGATGCCTTCGCTCTCGGCGAAGCAGCGCGAGAAGTGCGCGCGGCTGAGGCCACTGATGTGGACGAGGTCCGCCACCGGCAGCGGCTTGTCGAGATTGGCGTTGATGTGGTCGATCACCGGCTGCATGGCGCTTTGTTTTTCCGCGAAGGCGTGCGACCCGAAAACATCGTCGTAAAGGGCCATGGCAGCTTCGTAGGCGACGGCGGAAGCGGCACCCGGCGAACCGGCCCCCGTGATGAGGCGCAGGCTGCAGTCGGCAAGATGGTCGATCGTCGTTGGCTGCAGCCGAAACACAGGGCCCGAGACGCTTAGGATCGATTTGTGGATGCGCAGCGCCTCCTCGCCGTTCATCGAGATCCAGAAATATTCCCAGCGATCACCCTTGGCCAGCCAGTAGCGATGGTTGTGCGGCACCAGCACCAGCAGCGTGTCGTTCGCCTGCAGGCGGTAGTTGCGGCTCTCGTAGCGCAATTGCCCGGTGCCGCCGATCGTGTGCTGGAGGACGGTGAACGGGGTCTGGCCGCGCTTTCGCCCGTCCCAGTCATAGGTTTCGTCCTCGCGCACCTCATAGCCGGTGCTGGTCGGCATGGCATGGAGGCGCTGGCGGCCACGCGGCAGCGAGACCGTCCGCATCGATGGCCCGTTGGCGATCAGGTCCTGCAGCACAAAATTACCCTCGAAAGCATAATCCTTCTCTGTTCGTGCCTACGAATAAGCGCATAATCCAGCTCCAGAGAACGGGAATGACCCGCGGTCGAGGAGCGGGCGGGAGGAGAAAAGGCCGGATTTCCGGCCTGAGTGGCATGCACGCCATGGCGTGCGGCCATACCCTCCCTTGCTGCTCCTTGCCTAGCATTCGATTGGACCAAGGTGAAGGTGATGAGCTTCAAAATCGCTATTATTGGCGCCGGCAGCGTCGGATTCACCAAGAAGCTGTTCACCGACATTCTGTGTGTCCCCGAATTCAGCGACATCGAATTCGCGCTGACCGACGTCAGCGAGCACAATCTCGGCATGATCAAGGCTATCCTCGACAGGATCGTGGAAGCGAACAGGTTGCCGACCAAGGTGACGGCAACGACCGACCGGCGCAAGGCGATCGAGGGCGCGCGCTACATTATCAGCTGCGTGCGCGTCGGCGGCCTGGAGGCCTATGCCGACGACATCCGCATTCCGCTTAAATATGGCATCGACCAGTGCGTCGGCGACACGATCTGCGCCGGCGGCATCCTCTACGGCCAGCGCAACATCCCGGTGATCCTCGATTTCTGTAAGGACATAAGCGAGGTGGCCGACACGAACGCCAAATTCCTCAACTATGCCAATCCGATGGCGATGAACACCTGGGCCGCGATCGAGTATGGCAAGGTCGACACGGTCGGGCTCTGCCACGGCGTGCAGCACGGCGCCGAGCAGATTGCCGAGGTGCTGGGAGCGAAATCGCCCGGGGAACTCGACTATGTCTGTTCTGGCATCAACCACCAGACCTGGTTCATCGAATTGCGCCTCAACGGCCGCCCGATCGGCAAGGACGAACTGGTCGCCGCCTTCGAGGCGCACCCGGTCTATTCGAAGCAGGAAAAGCTGCGCATCGACGTGCTGAAGCGCTTCGGCGTCTATTCGACCGAAAGCAACGGGCATCTTTCCGAGTATCTGCCCTGGTACCGCAAGCGCCCCGACGAGATCACGCGCTGGATCGACATGTCCGACTGGATCCACGGCGAGACTGGCGGCTACCTGCGCTACTCGACCGAGACCCGCAACTGGTTCGAAACGGAATATCCGCAATTCCTTGAAGCGGCGTCGAAGCCGATCGACCCGGCCAAGCGCTCCAACGAGCACGCCAGCCACATCCTCGAGGCGCTGGAGACGAACCGCGTCTATCGCGGCCATTTCAACGTCAAGAACAACGGCGTGATCACCAATCTGCCGCAGGACGCCATCATCGAGTCGCCCGGCTTCGTCGATCGGTTCGGCATCAACATGGCCGCCGGCATCACGTTGCCGGAGGCCTGCGCCGCCACCTGCATCTCCTCGATCAACGTCCAGCGCATGTCGGTGCATGCCGCGATATCAGGCGACATCGACCTCTTGAAGCTCGCCGTACTGCATGACCCGCTGGTCGGCGCGGTTTCGACGCCGGAGGAGGTCTGGCAGATGGTGGACGAGATGGTCGTCGCCCAGGCCGCCTGGCTGCCGCAATATGCCCATGCGGTTCCGGCAGCAAAGGAGCGGCTTTCGAAATCCAAGGTCAAGACCCGCGAATGGGCCGGTGCCGCGCGCCGCAGTGTGCGCTCGATCGAGGAATTGCGCGCCGAGAAGGCGGCACTGAAACAGGCCGGCTGAGACAGTCAGGCACCAACGCGGATCCGCCGCACGGCGGTCCGCCAATTCAGCCGCACTGCATAGAAGGCGGGCAGCAGACGTCCAACACCTGGGAGGAGACTATGAGGAACTTACACAGACTTGGCATAGCGGCGGGACTGGCGCTGAGCGTTTCAATCCCCGCGCTCAATGCTTTCGCTTCCGAACCGACGATCCCACCGGAGCCGGCAACGTTCCCGGCCGAGGGCAAGATCAAGTATGTGGCGCGCGACTCCATCCTGGAGTTCAAGGCGCTGCCGGAATATCACGAGCCTGACTGGGTCACCGAGAAATTCGTCAAGACTGGCAAGCTGCCGCCGCTGAAAGACAGGCTGCCGAAGGAGCCACTGGTCTTCAAGACGGGCAACATGCCTGATGGCATCGGCGTCTACGGCGACACCATGCGCCATGTCATCGGCGGCAGGCCGGAGGGCTGGAACTACGGCGCCGGCCAGACGCAAGGCTGGGGCGGCATCGATATCGGCCTTTCAGAATGCCTGACGCGTACCGCGCCGCTGTTCCAGGTCGAGGCCAAGGACACCGAGCCGCTGCCCAACCTCGCCAAGGGCTGGGAGTGGTCGAAGGACGGCCACAAGCTGACCATGCACCTGGTCGAAGGCGCCAAATGGTCGGACGGCGCGCCCTTCAACGCCGACGACGTCATGTTCTACTGGGACGACGAAGTCGTCGATCCGAACGTTTCGCCGCTCAATGGCGCGACGCCGGAAACCTTCGGCGTCGGCACGACGCTGAAGAAAATCGACGATTACACCGTCGAATGGACCTTCAAGGAAGCCTTCCCGAGACAGTATCTCTACGCCATGGCCTACGGCACGTTCTGCCCCGGCCCGTCGCACATTCTGAAGCCGCAGCATCCGAAATATTCGAAGAACACCTACGACCAGTTCAAGAACGCCTTTCCGCCGGAATACATGAACATGCCGGTGATGGGCGCCTGGGTGCCGGTCGAGTACCGGCCTGACGACATCATCGTCATGCGCCGCAACCCTTACTATTGGAAGGTCGACGAGAAGGGCAACCAGCTGCCTTACCTCAACGAACTGCAATACAAGCTCTCGACCTGGGCCGACCGCGACGTCCAGGCGGTGGCGGGCTCGGGCGACTTCTCGAACCTGGAACAGCCGGAAAACTTCGTCGCCTCGCTGAAACGCGCGGCGGAAAAGGACGCGCCCGCCAGGCTTGCCTTCGGACCCCGGCTCATCGGCTACAATCTGCGCATGAACTTTTCCGCCAATGGCTGGGGCAATCCCGACGAGCGCGGCCAGGCCATCCGCGAGCTGAACCGCAACGAGGACTTCCGCAAGGCCGTCACCATGGCGTTCGACCGCAAGGCGCTCGGCGACTCCCTGGTCAAGGGGCCGTTCACCGCCATCTACGCCGGCGGTTTCTCATCCGGCACCAGCTTCTACGACCGCAAGTCGACCGTCTATTATCCCTTCGACCTCGAGGGCGCCAAGGCCGAGCTCGCCAAGGCTGGCCTCAAGGACACCGACGGCGATGGCATCGTGAACTTCCCAGCCGGCACCGCCGGCGGCAAGGACGTCGAGATCGTGATGCTGGTCAACAATGACTACACCACGGACAAGAGCCTTGCCGAAGGCGTCGTCGCCCAGATGGAAAAGCTGGGGCTCAGGGTCGTGCTCAACGGCCTCAACGGTACCCAGCGCGACGCCTCGCAATATTCCGGCCGCTTCGACTGGCTGATCAGGCGCAACGACCAGGAACTGACCTCCGTCGTGCAGAACACCGAGCAGCTTGCGCCGGTTGGCCCCAAGACCAGTTGGAACCACCGTGCACCGGAAAGCGGCGAAGTCGATCTGATGCCGTTCGAGAAGGATCTCGTCGACATCGTCAACAAGTTCGTCTCGACGCAGGACAACGACCAGCGCGCCGGCCTGATGAGAGACTTCCAGAAGATCTCGACGGAGCACGTCTACAATGTCGGCCTGACGGAATATCCCGGCGCGCTGATCATCAACAAGCGCTTCTCCAACATTCCGCAAGGCACGCCGATCTTCATGTTCAACTGGGCCGAGGATTCGATCGTCCGCGAACGGGTGTTTGTCGCGGCCGACAAACAAGCCAAGTACGAATTGTTCCCCGACGAGCTTCCCGGCAAACCCGGAGACAAGGGGCCGATGAACTAAGGTTTACCCTCCCTGACGAAGAGAACTCCGGCCGCGCCGCTGGCGCGGCCGGACAAAGCAAACCCTCCGGACAGGCCCTGAGCGGGCGCAACCGGCGAGACAAGGAAACGGGCCGTTCGATGTTGCGATTCCTGCTCACGCGCATAGCGTCGGCGATCCCGGTCCTCGCCATCTTGAGCCTGGTCACCTTTGCCATCATCCAGGCGCCGTCGGGTGACTATGCCGACTACATCCGTTCGCAGCTGATCAACCAGGGCGGCGCGTCTTTCGCCCAGGCCGACGCGCAGGCCAAGGCCTATCGGATCGAGCACGGCCTGGATAAGCCGCTGCCCGTCCAGTATCTCAACTGGATCGGCGGCATCGTCACGCGCGGCGATTTCGGCTACAGCCTCTACTACAACAAGCCGGTTGCCGATGTGGTGGGCGAGCGCCTGCCGCGCACGCTGCTTCTGGCACTGGTCTGCCACCTGCTCGCTTCCGTCCTCGGCATCACGTTCGGCATATGGGCGGCGACCCGGCAGTATTCCTGGATCGACTCCACACTTTCGGCCATCTCCTTCCTCGGCATGACGGTGCCGCGCTTCCTGATGGCGCTGATCATCGTCTACCTGCTGGTCTTCCAGTTCAACGTGTCGGAGATCGGCAGCTTCTTCTCGCCGCAATATGGCGGCGCGCCATGGTCGTGGGCAAAATTCGTCGACCTCGTCAAGCATGTCTGGCCGGTGGTGGCGATCGCGACCTTCGGCGGGCTCGCCTACAACATGCGCGTCATGCGCGGCAATCTGCTCGACACGCTGAACGCCCAATATGTCGAGACGGCCAAGGCCAAGGGGCTGACCGGCGGCGCCGTGGTCCTGCGTCATGCCGTGCCCAACGCACTGCACCCGCTGGTCATGTACCAGGGCGTGGTGCTGCCCTACATGCTGACCGGCGAGATCGAGACGGCGATCATCTTCGCGCTGCCGACCGTCGGACCGGCGATCGTCGGCTCGATGGCGGTAGGCGATGTCTATGTTACCGCCACCTTCATGATGGTGCTGTCGGCGACGCTGATCGTCGGCAACATCATCGCCGACATGCTGCTCGTCCTGCTCGACCCGCGCATCCGCCAGTTCGGAGAGAACTAGATGCTGGCGCGCGACACATCACTGCCACCGCCGCCCGCCGAGGGAACCATCGAGAAGCCCGCGCGCGGCAATGAGAGCTACATCGCGCTGGTCTGGCGGCGGCTCAAGCGTTCGTGGACCGGGATGGCCGGGCTCTGGCTCGTCGTGCTGCTGCTCCTGATGGCCGTGTTCGCGGAATTCCTGGCGCCGATGGACCCGAAGGCAACCGATATCGCCTTCGCGCCGCCCCAACTGCCAAGCTTCCACGACAAGGACGGCAACTTCGTCGCGCGGCCGAGGGTGTATGCGCTGGCCGATTCGGCCGATCTCGATCCGATCACCTTCCAGCCTATCGTCGGCCCCGACTACGAACACCCAAGGCTGCTTGGGTTCCTCGTCGAGGGCTCGCCCTATAGGCTCTTCGGGCTCCTTCCGGCAGACCGGCATTTCTTCGGCTCGATGGATGGCCAGCCGGTGCATTTCCTCGGCACCGACAAGTTCGGTCGCGACGTGCTCTCGCGGGCCATCCACGGCTCGCGCGTCTCGCTGATGATCGCGCTGACGGTCGTCTTCATCATCACCATGATCGGCACCACGGTCGGCATGGTCTCCGGCTATTTCGGCGGCAGGTTCGACGTGTGGGTGCAACGTTTCGTCGAACTGGTGCTCGCTTTCCCGCAACTGCCGCTGTACCTGGCGCTGACGACGCTGATCCCGGTCACCGCGCCGACCAACGTTTTCCTCGCCTTTGTCATCATCGTCATGTCGGCGCTCGGCTGGGCGCAGATGTCGCGCGAGGTGCGCGGCAAGACCCTGGCGCTGGCGCGGGTCGACTATGTGCGCGCCGCCATGGCAGTCGGCGCCACAGACCGGCGCATCATCATGCAGCACATCCTCCCCAACGTGATGAGCCATGTGATCGTCGCCGTGACGCTGGCGATCCCGACAGTGGTGCTCTTGGAATCCTTCCTCGGCTTCCTGGGCTTCGCAGTGAAGCCGCCGCTGATCTCATGGGGCCTGATGCTGCAGGACACGGCGACCTATTCGGTCATCGGCACCTATCCATGGATCCTGTCGCCGGTCGGCTTCGTGCTGATCACCGTCTTTGCCTTCAACGCGCTGGGCGACGGCCTGCGCGATGCCGTAGACCCCTATTGAGGTGGCCGGGATGACCCTCGCACTCGCCGAGCCCTTCGCGCCAGCCTTCCGCCACGACCATGACGGACGCGCGGACCAGCCAATCATCGACGCCCGCAACATCGAGGTGGCCTTCAAGGTCGAACACGGCGTCGTCGAAGCCGTCAAGGACGTCTCGTTCCAGCTCTATCGCGGCGAAACGATCGCCATCGTCGGGGAATCCGGCTCCGGCAAGTCGGTGACGGCGCGCACCGTCATGGGGCTGCTGTCGCGGCGGGCCACGGTGTCGCCGAGGTCGAGCGTTTCTTACGATGGGCAGAACATCCTGAAACTCCCCGAGCACGCCCGGCGCAAGCTGCGCGGCAACCGCATCTCGATGATCTTCCAAGAGCCGATGAGCTCGCTCAACCCGATCTACACGGTCGGCAGCCAGATCGTCGAGGCAATCAGGGTGCATCGCAAGGTGGGCCGCAGGGAGGCCTGGGCGCGAGCGCTCGAATTGTTGCGGCATGTCCAGATTCCTGAGCCGGAGGCGCGGCTGAAGCAGTACCCGCACCAGCTCTCCGGCGGGCAGCGCCAGCGTGTGATGATCGCCATGGCTTTGGCCAACGATCCCGACGTGCTGATCGCAGACGAGCCGACGACGGCACTCGACGTCACGGTCCAGGCGCAAATCCTCAACCTGATCCGCAATCTGCAGAAAGAACTGCGGATGGCGGTGATCCTGATCACCCACGACCTCACGGTGGTGCGCAAGTTCTCCGACTACGTCTATGTGATGCAGCATGGCGAGATGCGCGAGCACAACGTCACCGAACGGCTCTTCGCCGATCCGCAGCACCCGTATACGCAGCGCCTGCTCGCCTCCGAGCCGCGCGGGCGACCGCAACCGCTGCCGGAGGGCTGCGGCACCATTCTCGAAGCGAACGGCGTACGCGTCTGCTTCATGCTGCGCCATGGCAGCTTCCTGAAACCGGACTGGCGCGAACTGGTCGCCGTCGACGACCTCGACCTCAAGCTTTGCCGCCACGAGACGCTGGGGCTGGTTGGCGAATCCGGCTCCGGCAAGACCACCTTCGGCCAGGCTCTGCTCAGATTGCTCGATCCGAAACGCGGCGAGATTCGTTTCGACGGCCGGCCGATCCATGGCCTGTCGCGCAACGAAATGCGGCCGCTGCGCTCACGCATGCAGATCGTCTTCCAGGATCCTTTTTCCTCGCTCAATCCTCGCATGACGATCGGGCAGATCATCGAGGAAGGGCTGGTCGTCAACAGCATCGGGGCGACACGGCCCGAGCGGGTCGAACGGGTGCGCGAGGCGCTGGTCAGCGCCGGCATGCCGGGCGACATCCTTTCGCGGTTCCCGCATGAATTCTCCGGCGGCCAGCGGCAGCGCATCGCGATCGCCCGGGCGATCGCGCTGGAGCCCGAATTCATCCTGCTCGACGAACCGACATCGGCGCTCGACCTCTCCGTCCAGGCGCAGATCATCGACCTGTTGCGGAAGCTGCAGGACGAGCGCGGCCTGAGCTACCTCTTCATCTCGCACGACCTCAAGGTGGTGCGCGCGCTGTGCCACCGCGTCATCGTCATGCAGCACGGCAAGGTCGTCGAGCAGGGACCTGTCGACGAGGTCCTCACCAATCCCAAGACCGCCTACACCGAACGGCTCGTCCGGGCCGCTTTCGAGGTGGCCTAGACAAAGTGCCGGAGGTTTCAGTGGCAAGACATCCCAAGATCACGTTCATAGGTGCCGGTTCGACAGTGTTCATGAAGAACATCGTCGGCGACGTGCTGCAGCGCCCGGCGCTGTCCGGCGCGACGATCGCGCTGATGGACATCAACCCGCAGCGGCTGGAAGAAAGCGCCGTCGTCGTCAACAAGCTGATCGCGACGCTCGGCGTCAAGGCGAAGGCCGAGACCTATTCCGACCAGCGCAAGGCGCTTGCCGGGGCCGATTTCGTCGTCGTCGCCTTCCAGATCGGCGGCTACGAACCCTGCACCGTCACCGACTTCGAGGTGCCAAGGAAATACGGCCTGCGCCAGACCATCGCCGACACGCTGGGCGTTGGCGGCATCATGCGGGGCCTGCGGACCGTGCCGCATCTGTGGCAGATCTGCGAGGACATGCTCGCGGTCTGCCCCGAGGCGATCATGCTGCAATACGTCAACCCGATGGCGATCAACACCTGGGCGATATCGGAGAAATATCCCGCCATCAGGCAGGTCGGCCTCTGCCACTCGGTGCAGGGCACGGCGATGGAGCTGGCGCACGACCTCGACCTTCCCTACGAGGAGATCCGCTATCGCTCGGCCGGCATCAACCACATGGCCTTCTATCTGAAGTTCGAGCATCGCCAGCCGGACGGTTCCTACCGCGACCTCTATCCCGATCTCGTGCGCGCCTATCGCGAAGGCCGCGCGCCGAAGCCCGGCTGGAACCCGCGCTGCCCGAACAAGGTGCGCTACGAGATGCTGACGCGGCTAGGCTACTTCGTCACCGAAAGCTCGGAGCATTTCGCCGAATACACGCCCTATTTCATCAAGGATGGCCGCCCCGACCTGATCGAGAAGTTCGGCATCCCGCTCGACGAGTATCCGAAGCGCTGCATCGAACAGATCGAGCGCTGGAAGGGGCAGGCCGAAGCCTACCGCTCGGCCGACCGGATCGAGGTCGAGCAGTCGAAGGAGTACGCCTCCTCGATCATGAACTCGGTCTGGACCGGCGAGCCCTCGGTGATCTACGGCAATGTCCGCAACAATGGCTGCATCACCTCGCTGCCCTTCGATTGCGCCGCCGAAGTGCCATGCCTGGTCGACGCCTCCGGCATCCAGCCGACCTATATCGGCGACCTGCCGCCGCAGCTGACTGCACTGATCCGCACCAACATCAACGTGCAGGAGCTGACGGTGCGGGCGCTGATGACGGAAAACCGCGAGCACATCTACCACGCGGCGATGATGGATCCGCACACCGCGGCCGAACTCGACCTCGACCAGATCTGGTCGCTTGTCGACGATCTGCTTGCCGCTCACGGCGACTGGCTGCCGGCCTGGGCGCGTGCGGATCGCAAGACACAGGCCGCCTGATCGCGCTGGCGGCAGGGATTAGGATCAGGCGCCGGCCTTTTCGCGCGCCACGGCCTGCCAGCCGATATCGCGGCGGCAAAAGCCCTGCGGCCAGTCGATGCGATCGAGCGCGGCATAAGCGCGTTGCTGCGCCTCGCCGACGGTGGCGCCGGTCGCCGTGACATTGAGCACGCGGCCGCCATTGGCGACCAGCGCGCCGCCGTTGATGGCGGTGCCGGCATGGAAGATCTCGGCGCCGTCGCTGGCGGCCTCCTCGAGACCGCGAATGACCGAACCCTTTTCCGGGGTGCCGGGATAGCCCCTCGCCGCCATCACCACGGTCAGCGCCGCCTCGTCGCGCCAGCGGATCGAGGTATGCGCGAGCTGGCCGTCGACGGCGGCGTTGAGCAGCACCAGGAGATCGTCCTTCAACCGCATCATCAGCACCTGGCATTCGGGATCGCCGAAGCGGGTGTTGTATTCGATCAGCTTCGGCCCCTTATCGGTGATCATCAATCCGGCGAAGAGGATGCCGGCGAACGGCGCGCCGAGTTCGGCCATGCCGCGCATGGTCGGCTCGATGATCTCGCGCATAGTGCGCTCGACCATTTCCGGCGTCATCACCGGCGCCGGCGAATAGGCGCCCATGCCGCCGGTGTTGGGGCCGACGTCGCCGTCGCCGACGCGCTTGTGGTCCTGCGCGGTGCCGAAGGGCAGTGCCGTCGTGCCATCGCACAGGCAGAAGAAGCTTGCCTCCTCGCCGGTCAGAAATTCCTCGACCACCACCTCGGCGCCTGCGGCGCCAAAGGCGCCGTCGAAACAGGCATCGAGCGCGGCGATCGCCTCGTCCAAGGTCATGGCGATGGTGACACCCTTGCCGGCGGCGAGCCCATCGGCCTTGATGACGATCGGCGCGCCGACCTTCTCGACATAGGCCTTCGCCGAGGCGAGGTCGGCGAAGCGGCCGTAGGCGGCGGTCGGAATATCGTATTTGGCGCAGAGGTCCTTGGTGAAGCCTTTCGAGCCTTCGAGCCGCGCCGCCCGCTTCGACGGGCCGAAGACGCGGATGCCCTCGCCGCGCAGATCGTCGGCGATGCCGGCGACCAGCGGGCCTTCAGGTCCGACGACGACGAGGTCGATCGCGTTGTCCTTGCAGAAGGCGGCAACGGCGGCGTGGTCGGCGATGTCGAGCTTGACCAGTTCGGCGTCGCGGCCAATGCCCGGATTGCCGGGCGCGGCATAGAGTCTGGTCAGAAGCGGCGAGGCCGCGATCTTCCAGGCCAGGGCATGTTCGCGGCCGCCGGAGCCAATCACCAAAACGCGCATGCCGATATCCCCAGTCATCCACGACAGGACCTCCCGCTATTGCCCCAGGGCCGGCGGGTCAAGGCTTTTGGCTTGCTCGATGCCGGTTGCGCACGGGAACGTCGCGCGGAGGATGCGACGCTTCACGCCCATGGGCGGCTCACCCCGGCGCGGTCAGCTCTGGAAAACCACCGGGAACCAGTCCTCGCGCAATTTCTGGCCGGGCTGCATGCCGTGGCCGGGATAGGGCGGCGAGGTGCGGCCCGGCCGCTCGACATAGTGAGCGTCGTCGCCGACCCAGCGCAGCGACAGCGCACGCCGCCGGGCCGAGGTCAGGTTGCCGCGCGCGCCATGCGCCGTCCGGAAGTCGAACAGGATGGCGTCGCCCGGCTCCATCTCCCATTCGAGCACTTTCATCGACGGGTCGTTGTCTGGATCGGGCACCGGCAGGTAGTCGCCGTCGTCCGCATAGAAATTGCTGTCGTTCAGCCAGCGCACCGGCAGCACCATCTTTTCCCATTTGTGCGAGCCGGCGATCAACCTGAGCGTCGCTTCCTTCACCGGATCGATCGGGATCCAGAAGCTCACCGTCTGGCTGCCTTCTACGAAATAATAGGGAATGTCCTGATGCCAGGGCGTCGGCTTCTGCGTGCCGGGCTCCTTGACCAGAACATGGTCGTGGAAGAACTGCGCGCTGCGCGACTCCATGACGGCGGCCGCCAGCTCGGCCGCCGGCGATTCCCTGACGATCCTGACGAATTCAGGGATGCGCTCCCAGTTGCAGTAGTCGTCGAAGAAGCTGCCCTTGCCATTGGCGATGTCGGAAGCGGCGGCGCTGCGGTTCTCTATGTTGCGCTCGATGCCATCCGCGATGACATCGACCCAAGCCTTGAAGGCGCCGCGGATGCAGACCGCGCCATCGCGCTGGTAGTCGGCAATTGTCGCGGCGTCGATTTTCGGGCTGGCCATCGTGCTCTCCTGCTGTTCGATGATCGACTATCGCAAGAGCGTCACATCACGTAAAATAATAACTTGTCATCTCGCTTATAGTTTTGACCTATGAAGTTTACGCTCGCCCAATTGCGCTATGTCGTTGCCGTGGCCCGCTATGGCAGCGTGACCATGGCGGCCCAGGCGCTGAATGTGTCGCAGCCTTCGATTTCGGTGGCGATCGACCATGTGGAGGACGCGTTCGGCCAAAAACTGTTCGTGCGCCAGCGGGGAAGCGGCGTCGCGCTGACTTCGTTCGGTCGCAAGGCCGTCGCCAAGGCCAGGCAAGTGCTGGCCGAGGCGGACGAGCTGGCCGCGCTCGGATCGCGCGAAGCCGAAGTCGGCGGCGAGCTGGTGCTCGGCTGTTTCGAGGATCTGGCAGCCTATTTCGCGCCGGCGCTGATGCGCGCCTTCGCCGAGCGCTGCCCGGCCGTCACAGTCGTCATACGAGACGAAACCTTCGAGACGCTGGGGCGGCGGCTTGCCGATTCGGCCGTCGATCTCGGTCTCACCTACGATCTCGGCCTGCCGGCGCATTTCGCCCGCATCCTCCTGCACGAACTGCGGCCGCATGCGCTGCTGCCGGCCGGCCATGCGCTGGCGGACCAGCGGACCGTCAGCCTGGCCGAGCTCGCGGCGCATCCGCTGATCATGACCGACCAGCCGCACAGCTGGCAGCACATGCTCGACCTCTTCCTCAGCCGTGGCCTGACGCCTGTTGCCCAATCGACGACGAGCTCGTTCGAGCTGCAGCGCAGCATGGTCGCCAATGGCTTCGGCGTCGCCGTCAGCTACACCAGGCCGCATGGCGATTTGAGCTATGACGGCCTGCCGCTGGTCTGCAAGCCGCTCGCCGATCCGCTGCCGATGCAGCGCATCATCCTCGCCCATGACACGCGCCAGCGCCTGTCGAAGGCGGCGCTGGCCTTCATCGAGGTGGCGAAAGCGTGGTTCGCCAGCCACGATGTTTTCACAGGCTGAGCGACAACGCGGCCGCTTGACGGCGCTCACCGCTGCTGCCACTCCAGCACGATGGAAACCATCCAGTCGAAAGCGGCCCAGGGCCGCGTCGCCGATGCGCCGAGCGGTCACTGGGTCTACCGCGCGCTGCCGCGCGGGCTCTGGCCCTATGCGCAGCTCGCGCGCTGGGATCGCCCGATCGGCTGGCAATTGCTGCTCTGGCCGTGCTGGTGGTCGGCCGCGCTCGCGGCAAGCGCCTATCCGCGCCCGACGGATCCCTTGCTGACCCTGCTGCCGTCAGCCTGGTACCTTTTGCTGTTCCTGGTTGGGGCGGTTGCCATGCGCGGCGCCGGCTGCACCTACAACGACCTGGCCGACGAGGACATCGACAACCAGGTGGAGCGCACGCGCTCGCGGCCGCTGCCGGCTGGCAAGGTGACTCGCCGGCAGGCCTGGGTGTTCCTGGTCATCCAGTCGCTGGTGGGGCTAGTCGTGCTGTTGCAGTTCAACAGCTTCGCCATTCCGCTCGGCATCGCCTCGCTCGTCATCGTCGCCGTCTACCCGTTCATGAAGCGCATCACCGACTGGCCGCAATTCGTGCTCGGCCTTGCCTTCTCCTGGGGCGCGCTGATGGGATGGGCGGTCGAGTTCGGCGATCTCGATGGCCCGGCCATCATGCTCTATATCGGCTCGATCCTGTGGGTGATCGGCTATGACACGATCTACGCGCATCAGGACAAGGAAGACGACGCCATCGTCGGCGTGCGCTCGACGGCGCGCTTGTTCGGCGACAACACCAAGACCTGGCTGGTCGGCCTCTATGGCGGCGCGCTTGTCTGCTTCGCCATCGCCTTCGCCTCGGCGCAGGCGCCGATGCCGGCGCTGGCCGGGCTGATCGCCGCCGGCGCGCATATGGCGCGGCAGATCGCGAGGCTGGACATCAACAATCCGGATCAGTGCCTCAAGTTGTTCAAGTCGAACAACCAGGTCGGCTGGCTGATATTCCTCGGCCTGATCGGTGGCTCGCTCTGGGTGGCGCTGAAGCCGCTGGTGTAGTTCTCCCTTCTCCCCGTTCAACGGGGAGAAGGTGGCGGCAGCCGGATGAGGGGCAGCGCCAGCCTTGCAGGCAAGGAGAAGTGTACAGCGGTTATACGGCCTCTGATCGGCTTTTGATGTGGCCAAACCCTGAGGTCGGCGCCGCCCCTCATCGCCCTGCCGGGCACTTCTCCCCGTATAGTGACGGGGAGAAGAAGGCTGTCATCGGCGGTTTCGCCAATCGCCAGCGGGATGAGCAGACTACTCGTGCGAAATGATCTCCTCGCCGTCGACGACGAGTCTGAGGCCAAGATCGCCGGCCCGGCGGCGGGCAAGGAAGCGCGGACGGCGCATGGTCGAGACACGGCCCTTGCGGCGCTCCTGCGGCGGCAGCGCCTTGATGGCGGCGCCGAGCGATTCCTCCAGCGTGCGGGCAACGCCGTCGGCCTCGATCAGGAGCATCGGCAGGCGATAGGCGTCGGCCCAGGCGCGCCAGTCGGCGGCGACGTCGTCGAGGTCGTCCGCCACCAGCAGCGGCACCGACAGCATCGGATCATTGTGCAGGAGTTCGAGCGTCACCGTGACGTTGCCTTCGGGATCCTCCATGGCGCGGGCGGCGACGCCGCGAAACGCCTTGGCAGGCAGTGCGATGATCGCAGGCACGCCGCTCATCTCCAGCATGCGGCGAATGACTGCGCCACGCTGGTCGATGGTGAAGGTAACATCGCCATAGTCGTCGCGAGTCGCATAGCTCACCATCTGCGGCAGGCGGAATGGGTCGAGGCGCATGTTGCGCCCTGCCCAGACTGGCTTCAGTCCAGTGTTCATCGAGTGCCTTCCTGTCTCTCCTGAGGGCCGTTTACCGGTTCTCTCCGGGCCAGTTTTTTCCGGCCTCGCTTATGGCGAAACATTAGCGCTGGCTTCTTACCGCCGCGCTTAAGAAAGTCGGTTAAATTTTGCTGATCTGAGCCGATGGTTATCGGAATGCAACCATCCACAACATGTTGGAAGGATCAGATAACCTTACCGGGATTCATGATGCCGGCGGGGTCGATGGCCGCCTTCACCCGGCGCATCAGATCGATCGCCATCGGCGGCGCGGTGGCGATCAGTTCCTCCCGCTTCAGCTGGCCGATGCCGTGCTCGGCCGAGATCGAGCCGTGGAAGGAGCGCACGACATCGTGCACGGCCTTGTTCATGGGATGGTAGAGGTCGAGGAAGGCGGCGTCCTGCCAGTCCACCGGGCGGGAGATGTTGTAGTGGAGATTGCCGTCGCCCATATGGCCGAAGCAGACCACGCGCGCGCCCGGACACACGGTCTCCACCACGCCGGCCGCCTTGTCGATGAATTCGGGGATCGCGGCGATCGGCACCGAAATGTCGTGCTTGATCGAGGCGCCCTCGGGCTTCTGGCACTCGGGCAAAGTCTCGCGGAAGTTCCAGAAGGCATCGCCCTGGGCAAGGCTTGCGGCGACCACCGCGTCACCGACGATGCCCTGCTCGAGCCCGGCCGACAGTATCTCCTCGATCAGCGCCTTGCCGTCCTCCTCGGAACGGCCGGAAGAGACCTGCATCAGCACATACCAGGGCCAGTCGTCGGCCAGCGGTCGCGAGATGCCCTGTCCGTGCTTCAGCGTGAAGTCGTAGGGCCTTTTGCCGATCAGTTCGAAAGCGGTGAGCGAGGCGCCGGCCCGGTCCATCGCCAGTGTGAACAGCGAAAGCGCGTCTTTCGGGGACGACGGAAGGCCGGCAAAAGCGACCTCCCTGCCCTTCGGCTTCGGGAACAATTTCAGCACGGCGGCGGTGATGACGCCGAGCGTGCCTTCGGCACCGACGAACAGGTTCTTCAGATCGTAGCCGGTGTTGTCCTTCTTCAGCTTGCGCAGATCGTCGAACACCTCGCCGGTCGGCAACACGACTTCGACGCCGAGGCAAAGCTCGCGCGCATTGCCATAGGCGAGCACGCCGGTGCCGCCGGCATTGGAGGAGAGGTTGCCGCCGATCTGGCAGGAGCCCTGCGCGGCAAGCGACAGCGGAAACAGCCGGCCGGCGGCGTCGGCCGCTTCCTGCAAGGTCTGCAGGATGACGCCGGCCTCGACGGTGATGGTGTCGGAGAGCACGTCGATCTCGCGGATGCGGTTCAGCCGCGACAGTGAAAGCACGATGTCGTGGCCGGACTTGTCCGGCACCTGGGCGCCGACCAGTCCGGTGTTGCCGCTCTGCGGCACGACAGGCGTTTTGGTCTCGGTCGCCAGCCGCATGATGCGGCTCACCTCCTCGACGCTGCCCGGCCTCAGCACCAGCGACGTCCTGCCGTGCCACAGGCCGCGCCTTTCGGTGATGTAGGGCGCGATCTCCGCCTCGCCGCGCAGCGCGTATTGCTCGCCGACGATGGCCGCGAAACGGTCGATGATCGCGGCGTCGAGTTCGAAGGGCTGGTCGTCGGTCTGATCGTTCATGGGGCCAGAACCTATGGCGCTCAGCCGGTCTTGTCACGCGGCGCTGCGGCGCGCGACAGCCGGTCGTTGATCGCCTCGCCCAGTCCGTCGAAGGGGATCGGCTCGACGGCGATGGTCGTAGCGCCGCTGCGGTCGAGGTCCTGCATGTATGCGAAGAGGTTCGCCGCCGCCTCGCGCAGGTCGCCGGTCTCGGAGAGGTTGCGCAGCGCGGCGGCATCCTGCCAGCCTTCGGCGCGACTGCCGCCGAAGGCGAGCAGCGCCTCGCCGCTGGCGATCTGTCGGGCATTGAGGCGCATCGCGGCACCTGGCGCGTAATGCGAGGCGAGCATGCCGGGCGCCTCGATGCCGGCGGCCGCGCCGCGCAGCAGCGGCTTGCCGGCGACGGCCTCGATCTCGGCCGCGGCGATACCGCCGGGCCGCAGCAGCCGCACGCTCCCCCCCTCGACCTTGACGATGGTCGATTCCAGGCCGACCGGCGTCGCGCCGCCATCGACCACCAGCCTGATCCTATCGCCGAGATCGGCCGCCACGGCCTCGGCGGTGGTGGCGCTGATCCTGCCGGACGAATTGGCGCTTGGCGCGGCCAGCGGATGACCGAGCCTGGCGATCAACTCGCCGCCGAAGCCCTTCGGCATGCGCAGCGCAATGGTGTCGAGCCCGGCCGTGACCAGCGGGTGAATGTCGTTGCCGGGGCGCTGCGGCAGCACCAGTGTCAACGGCCCCGGCCAGAAGGCCCCGGCCAGCTTCCTCGACAGCGGATCGAAATGCGCAATGCGCTCGGCCATGGCGAGATCAGCGACATGGGCGATGAGCGGGTTGAAGCGCGGCCGGCCCTTGGCCTCGAAGATCCGGGCAACACCGATGCCATTGGTGGCGTCGCCGGCCAGCCCATAGACGGTCTCGGTCGGAATGGCGACGACGTCGCCGCCTTCGAGCAGCGCCAGCGCCCGCTCCATCGCCTTGCCGGCGGCAAGTATCTCAGCCACTTGTCGTCACCTCTATAAGATGCGGGGCTGCGTAATACGGCGACGCCTGGGGGGCAAGTGCGGGCGTTGGCGAATTATCAATCCCTAAAATGCTATGTTTCCGCGCAAGCAGGCATCAATCCCGCGGGAATATGGTGCCCGTCTGTTGGGCCAGGGGAATTATCATGGTGTCGATGCGTATCCTTGCAGCGCTTGGCGTCGGCCTGTCGGCGATCACCGGCAGCGCGCAGGCCTCGTCCATTGTCGTGCTCGGCGCGTCGACCGCGACGCCGTCCATCATCAGGCTCGGCGCGGCGGACCCGATGAAGATCGGCTCGACGCCGTCGGTGGTGGCGCTTGGCGAGCCGGCACCCGACGTCACCGACGAGAAAGTGGCGGCGATCCCCGAGAAGCCCACGCATCATGGCTCCATGCAGAGCCCGATGATCATCCGCGGCGGCGTCGTCGGCGGCGCCTTTGCAACGCCCGCCGCCGCGCCGGCCAAGGCCACCGCCGCCACTGCGCCGGCGACCGAGACGAAGCCCGCCGAAGACGGCAAGCCGGCCGGCGAGGCGACCGCGTCAAACGGCGAGCCGAAATCGCAGCCGGAGGCGCAGCAGCCGCAACCGGCAGCGGCGCAGCCGGCACCGATATCCCCTATCGGAAAAGCCATGTAAGCTTTCGGCGGAGTCGGATCCGTCATCCGGCACACATGTGCGGATGGCATTATTCGTCCCTGATTCCATCGCCGCTGCCCGAACCGCTCGGGCGGCTTCGCTAGACGAGGATTTGGGTTTCAAAGGGGGTTCATCATGAACGAGACGAGACGATTTGCCGTCGCCGCATTGCTGCTGGCGACAGTGCTGGGCACGAGCACGGCGCGGGCCGACTACATGCTCGGCTCCTATGTCGCGCGCATTTCCGAGCGGGATCACCAAGCCAGCGACGGCTATCCGCTGGACAGCGCCGCGCAGATGGTGAGGCAGGACCGCGCCAACTGGCACAAGTTCCATCGGCGCGACCGCGACGACGAGGGCGACGCCTGGTTCCGCAGCAACGAGGACCGCGCCGATCTTGAGCGGATGCTGAAGCGTGGCGGCGCTATGAGCGGCGCGACGCGGCGCGCCATCATCAATGGCGAGCCGCTGATCCAGGTCGATGTCTATTCGAACAGCGTTTACGTCAGCATCCTCGAGGACTGACGGCAAAAAGGGCGGCGCGCGGGCGCCGCCCTTTTCTTAACCTGTTGGGCCAGCCGGTCGCGGATGCTCAGGCGGCTTCTTCCTTGTCCTCGTCGGACTCGTCTTCGTCGTCCTCGCCTTCGGCCTTCACGCCGTCTTCTTCTTCGCCGTCCTCGTCCTCATCGTCACCCGAGAGGGTGGCTTCCTCGTCGGTATCTTCGGCGTCTTCGTCGTCGCCATCCTCGTCGTCAGACAGATCGGCGGCTTCGATCGCGGCGGCGGCGGCATGGTCGAGGATGGTGTCGGAGGCGGAGTCGCTCGCCTCGGCGGCCGTGGTTTCTTCAGTCACTTCGATGTCGTGATCGGAATGCATGGCAAGCCTCCATCGTTGGGGGGAACGTCTTTTGTTTGATGCATGTCGTTGTCCCAGAACCGCTGCACACTTCTGGGCGACACGCATTGGTTCTCCCATGCGGAGGTCATCGTCATATGACTGTAAGCCGGCGCCAGCGTACTAATTTTGACGCCTGAAGGCAGGGGCGCGCTGCCCGCGCCCTGATAGGCGCAGGCAACTTCAGGACCGCCTTTTCTCAGCCGTCAGCCGGCGATCTTGGAGAAATCCGCGACCTGGTCGGTGGCGGCGCGGATGCGGGCAAGCAGCGCCAGCCGATTGGCGCGCACGGCCTGGTCCTCATCATTGACGAGAACCCGTTCAAAAAATGAATCAACCGGTTCACGCAAAACGCTAAGCGCCAGCATGGCGGCGGAAAAATCTTCGTTTTGAATCGCTTGGCCGGCTTCCTTCTCGGCCTGATTCACCGCGGCAAACAGCGATTTCTCGGCATCCTCGCGAAACAGCGCCGGCTCAACAGTCTCGGCGACCAGCGTTTTCTTCTTCTCCTCGGCGGCAAGGATGTTGGCCGCGCGCTTGGTGCCGGCGAGCAAATTCCTGCCGTCGTCGCCGTCGAGTAAGGAGCCGAGCGCCTCGACGCGACGCACGATCTGCAAGAGGTCGTCCGACTGCGGCGTGATGACGGCATCGATCAGATCATGCCTGGCGCCCTGATCGCGGAGATAGACTTTCAGCCGGTCGTGGAAGAAGGCGAGGAGGTCGGACTGCTGGTTCGCACCGCCTGCAAAGTTTGCAAAGGCCTTGGCGAAGATCGATGTCAGTGCCAACCGAACGCGGTTCTCGATCAGGATCCTGACCACGCCGAGCGCAGCACGCCGCAGCGCAAATGGATCCTTGCTGCCGGTTGGTTTCTCATCGATGGCCCAGAAGCCGGTCAGCGTGTCGAGCTTGTCGGCGAGCGCCACCGCCACCGAGACCGGATCGGTCGGCACGCGGTCGGACGGGCCCTGCGGCTTGTAGTGTTCCTCGGCAGCCGCTGCGACGGACGGATGCTCGCCCTCCAGCAGCGCATATTTGCGGCCCATGGCGCCCTGCAATTCAGGGAACTCGCCGACCACTTCGGTCTGCAAATCGGCCTTGGCGAGCAGGGCTGCGCGGCGCGCCAGCGCCGGATCGGCGCCGACGACCGGCGCCAGTTCCTCGGCCAGCCGCTTGATCCGCTCGACACGAGCTCCCTGCGTGCCGAGCTTGGCGTGGAAGGTCACGTTGAGATGGTCGAGACGTGCCATGCGCTGGTCGAGCGGCTTCTTCAGATCGAGCCCGAACTTTTCCGCCGACGCCTTGAGCTCGCCGAAATCTGGCAGATCGCCCTGGTCGGTCTTCCAGAAATAGAGCGCGTCGGAGAGGCGGGCGCGCACCACCTTGCCGTTACCATGCGCGATCTCCTTGCCGCCATCCTTGGCCTCGATGTTGGCGACGAGGATGAAGCGGTTGGAGAGGTCCTCGCCCGCCCCTTGCGGCCGGGTCACGAAACACTTCTGGTTGGCGCGGATGGTCAGCCGGATGACCTCGGGCGGAATGGCGAGGAAATCCTGCTCGAATTCGCCCATCAGCACGACAGGCCATTCGACGAGGCCGGAAACTTCCTCCAGCAGCCCTTCGTCCTCGACCAGGTCGAGACCGTTGGCGAAGGCGAGGTTGCGGGCGTCGGCCAGGATGATCTCCTTGCGCCGCTCGGCATCGAGCACGACCTTGGCGGCCTCCAGCTTCGACACGTAGTCGTCGAAGCGACGCACGGTGAATTCGCCCGGGGCGTGGAAGCGATGGCCATAGGTGACGTTGCCGGAGCGGATGCCGTCGATATCGAAATCGACCACCACGGGCTCCTCGGTCTCGGGGCCGAAGGTGCAGACGATCGATTGCAGCGGCCGCACCCAGCGAAGCGAGCCCGGCCTGGCCGAGGCCGGCCCCCAGCGCATCGATTTCGGCCAGGGGAAGCTGCGGATGATGCCCGGCACCAGTTCGGCGATGATGTCCTCCGCCGCCCTGCCCGGCTTGGAGATATGGGCGACATAGAAGTCGCCCTTCTTCGGGTCGGAATGGACATGCGCCTCGGCGATCGAGGCGAGGCCCGCCTTGCGCAGGAAGCCTTGCACCGCCTGTTCCGGCGCCGAGGTGGCGGGGCCCTTGATTTCCTCGCGAATGTCCTTGGAGCGCGCCGTCAGGCCGCGAATGTCGAGCGCCAGGCGCCGCGGCGTCCAGTACTCGCGCGCCGCCTCATAGGTCAGACCGGCCTCGACCAGGCCGTCGGTCAGCATCTTCCTGAGATCGCCCGCGGCCTTGCGCTGCATGCGCGCGGGGATTTCCTCGGAGCGAAGTTCGAGAAGCAGGTCGGGCATAGGGATCAACTCATGCGGGCGAACGGTCCGGGCGGGCATAGCAACTCGGCTCGCCGCTGTCACCCCTGCCCGCCGACCGCCAGGGCGGCCGATTTCAGGAAATTATCAGGTCTTTGTCGGGACCAGGCGGGCGCGCCCGTCCTAAGAACAGAAATCCAATGAACCGAACGCGGCGCTGAAGCGACCAACGCTCAGGCAGAGACCTATTGGCTGAACGACCATGAAAACGGTATCGAGAACCCTGCAGATCCTGGCACTGAGCGCCTGCTTCGCCGCCCAGATGCATGGCACGTTCACAATGCCGGGCGTGCGGCAGGCGCTGCGGACGATCGATGGCGCAAGCAGCCAGAGTTCGTTGCCGATCGCTTCGCTCACAATCGGTGAAAGCACCTTGAACTAAGGTGTCTTGAGATTCAGGTCAGGCAGGCATCACCTGAATATCGACACCTTAGGCCGCCAGCCCACCCGCCTCGGTCTGCAGGAAGGCCTCGCCGCAGGCCTTGGCAAGGTTGCGCACCTTGAGGATGTAGCTCTGCCGCTCGGTGACCGAAATCACGCCGCGCGCGTCGAGCAGGTTGAAGACGTGACTGGCCTTGATGCACTGGTCATAGGCAGGCAGGACCATGCGGTGCCGCGCCGGCGCGTCATTCGATCCGGGCGCGCCGGCCGCGAGCAGCGCCTTGCACTCGGCCTCGGCGTCCTCGAAATGCTTTAGAAGCATCGCGGTGTTGGCGAATTCGAAATTATGGCGCGAATATTCCTGCTCGGCCTGCAGGAAGACGTCGCCATAGGTGACCTTGTCGGCGCCGTCGCGGCCGTTTAAGTTCAAGTCGTAGACATTGTCGACGCCCTGCACATACATGGCGAGCCGTTCCAGTCCGTAGGTGAGCTCGCCCGCCACCGGCGCGCATTCGATGCCGCAGACCTGCTGGAAATAGGTGAACTGCGACACTTCCATTCCATCGCACCAGCACTCCCAGCCGAGCCCCCAGGCGCCCAGCGTCGGGCTCTCCCAGTCGTCCTCGACGAAGCGGATGTCGTGCAGCAGCGGATCGACGCCGATGGCTTCCAGCGAGCCGAGATAGAGCTCCTGCAGGTTGGGCGGGTTCGGCTTCAGGATCACCTGGTACTGGTAATAGTGCTGCAGCCGGTTGGGGTTCTCGCCATAGCGCCCGTCCTTCGGCCGGCGCGACGGCTGCACATAGGCGGCGTTCCAGCGCTTCGGACCCAGCGCGCGCAAGGTGGTCGCCGGATGGAAGGTGCCGGCGCCGACCTCCATGTCGTAGGGCTGCAGGATGACGCAGCCATAGTTCGCCCAGTAATTGTGCAAGGTCAGGATCAGCCCCTGGAAGGAGCGGCTGGGATGCATGTGGGCGGGAATGTCGACGGTCACGGCGGCCTCGATGGAGCGGCTGGATGGGGACCACGCTCTAGAGGCACGGCCGGCAAGCGTCAAGGCAAGCGAACTTTGGGTGGTTCGTCTATCGCAGGCTGTTCCCCCGCGCCTCATGCGAGACGCTTTGATCATATCTCGTCCGTCCGCGCCGCCCCTCATTGCCCTACCGGGCATTTCTCCCCGTATAGTGACGGGGAGAAAGACGCCACCGCGGCCGGGTTTCGCCAACCGCCAACGTTGCAGAATGAGTGCCGACGTCGCGGCCACCCCCTTCTCCCCGTCACTATACGGGGAGAAGGCGCCGGCAGGCGGATGAGGGGCGGCGCCGACGTTTCCAATGTCGCCCAAGCGCCCGGCGATTGGGATAGCTTGCGTGAGACGAGAAGCTAAGCTCAAAAGAAGCGGGGCTCCGAAGAGCCCCGCTCAAAGCATGCTTCGGTGCCGCTCAGCCCTTCGGCGCGGGCGTGGTCGGCTTGACCTTCGGGGTTTCCTGCGCCGTGTTGGATTCGATCGGCGGAAGACCCTTGATCAGCTTCTGCTGCAAGGTCGCAAGCACGTCGGGATCCGGCTTCAGGTCGCGGGCCTGGTTCCACTGATAGGTGGCTTCCAGCTTGCGGCCGACGCGCCAGTAGGCGTCGCCGAGATGGTCGTTCAGCACCGGGTCTTCCGGCTTCAGCGACACCGCGCGCTCCATTTCGCGGACCGCATCCTCGAAACGGCCCATGCGGAAATAGGCCCAGCCCAGCGAATCGACGATGTAGCCGTCGCTTGGCCTGAGGTCGACGGCCTTCTGGATCATCGCCAGGCCTTCCTTGAGGTTCAAGTTCATGTCGACCCAGGAATAGCCGAGATAGTTCAGAACCTGCGGCTGGTCGGGGAACAGCTCCAGCGCCTTGCGGAAGTTCGGTTCGGCCTTCGGCCATTCCTTCAGCCGCTCATAGGCGATGCCCCGCTGGTAGAAGATGTTCCAGTTGGCATTGGTCGGCGTCTTCAGCACCTCGACGGCCTTGTCGTAGAGATTGGCGGCCGAGCGGAAGTCCTCCTTGGAGGAGTAGACGCCACCCAGCGCCAGATAGGCGCGCATATCGTCCGGATGCTTGTCGACGAAGGCCTTGAGATGGGCGATCGCCTCGTCGTGGCGGTCGAGATCGGCGAGGTTGAGGCCGAGCTGCAGGTCGGAAAGCTCCTTCAGCGGCGAGGAATCGGGAATGCGCCGATAGAGCGCGATTGCCCCCTCGCCGTCCTTCAGCTGCTCGGCGACGGCGGCGAGCTGCACCAGGGCGGCATCGCTGTCGGGCTTCAGCGCCAGCGCATATTGCAGATAGAGGCGCACGAACGGCTCGCCGCCGCCGCGATTGAGCGCGGTGGCGAGATCGAGCAGGATCTCGGAGGCGCCGTCGGACGGGCCGGTGATGAAGGGCTCGATCTTGTCGCCCTTGTTGATCTTGTCGCGCAGTGTGGTGATTTCCAGCTTGCCGGGCGCGAACGCCTCGGCCTGGTCGAGCACCGAAAGCGCCTTGGCCTTGTCGCCCTTGCGGGCGAGGAAGGAGGCGTAGGCCTGCGCGTTGCGCATCCATGTCTCCGGCGCGGCACCGCCGGCGGCGGTGTCCTGCAGCGTCGCCGCGTAGAGCTGATCGGCCTTTTCGGACATGCCGGCGGCATCGGCGATCAGCGCGCGGTGGAAGGACTTGAACAGGCCGAACCAGTCGGGGCCCTGCAATTTGTCGATGGCGGCCATGGCATCGGCGGGCTCGCCGGCGCCTTCCTTGGCCCAGCCGCTCATGACGCCGGACAGCAGCCGGTCGAGATCGGATTCGAGCGACAGTTTCAGCCAGTACTCGGCCTTGGAGAAATCCTTCTTGTGGAAGGAATCGACGGCCAGCGCCAGGCGTGAGAAGCGCTCGACATCGGGTACTTCCCTGAGCTTGTCGGCATAAACGAGCGACTCCTCGAAGCGGCCCTGCGCGATCAGCGACAGCATCAGACTCTGCTGCAGCGCCGTGTCGCCGGGCGCAAAGGCGAGCGCCTGCTTGTAGTAGGCGATGGCGCTGTCGAGATCGTTATCGCCTTCGGCAATGCGCGCGGCAAGATAGGCGCCGGAGAAGGAGGTGATCTTGACCGGCTCGCTGGTTTGCTTGGCGTAGGCCGGCAGAGCCGAGATCGCCATGCCCGTCACAATTGCCAGCCCCGCGAGCCAGCGCGCACGTCCTTGCCGCATCGTATCCCTTTCAGCCAGACGCAATCCCCAAGTCGATGGGACCGCCACAGACTCGGTCTTTTCCCGACAAAGCATGGCCTTTTTGGGGTCAGGCTTCAATCCGGGCCGAATTCACAATCGGGTCACCCGATTAACGAACAATGGCCGCAGACGATAATAGCAGATCGCGCGGCCAACTACACCCTGACATCATGATCTATGCCCTGACGCCACGATACTCGCGGGGACCTCGCTGCACAGCCCGGCCCATTCGCGGGCTCTGGCAGTTTCTCGGGGGATGCCCGAGGGCTCCGGCGCTCTGCGGCCGGCCGCTTGTCAGTTCACCCTGGCGATGCAGAAATCGATGACGTCGATCAGCGCCGATTTCTGCGGCGTCGCCTCCAGCGGCGCCAGCGCATCCCTGGCGATCTCGCCGAAATGACGGGCGCGGCCGATCGTGTCGGCAATCGCCCCGTGGCGGGTCATCAGGCCGATCGCCTTTTCGAGCCCGGCGTCGTCGGTGACGTTGTCCTCGATGGCGCGCTTCCAGAAGGTGCGCTCGGCCTTGGTGCCGCGCCTGTAGGCGAGGATCACCGGCAGCGTCACCTTGCCCTCGCGGAAATCGTCGCCGACATTCTTGCCGAGGTCCTTGCTGGAGCCGCCATAGTCGAGCGCGTCGTCGATGAGCTGGAAGGCAAGGCCGAGATTCATGCCGTAGGAGCGCAGCGCGGCGCGGTCGTTGCGGGTTGCCTGGGCGATGACCGGGCCGACCTCGGCGGCGGCCGAAAACAGCGCGGCGGTCTTGGCCTTGATGACGGCGAAATGCTCGTCCTCGGTGGTCTCCAGGTTCTTGGCGGCGGCGAGCTGCATCACCTCGCCCTCGGCGATGATGGAAGCAGCGCTGGACAGGATGTCGAGGGCTTCCAGCGAGCCGACATCGACCATCATGCGGAAGGCCTGGCCGAGCAGGAAGTCGCCGACCAGCACGCTGGCCTGGTTGCCCCAGATCATGCGCGCCGTCTTCTTGCCGCGGCGCATGCCGCTCTCGTCGACGACATCGTCGTGCAGCAGCGTTGCCGTGTGCATGAACTCGACCGAGGTGGCGAGCTTGACATGACCGTCGCCGGAATAGCCGAACATCTGGGCGGCGGCGAGCGTCAGCATCGGCCGCAATCGCTTGCCGCCGGACGAGATCAGATGGTTGGCAACCTCGGGGATCATCTCGACGTCTGAGCCGGCCTTGGACAGGATCAGCTTGTTGACGCGCCCCATGTCGGCGGCCGTCAGATCGATCAGATCCTTGATGGAGGCGGGTTCCCGCTTCCCGTTTTCGATGTTGAGAACGACACCCACCACAGACACTCCCGTCTATTCCAAGCGCACGACGGCACCTAGTTCCCGAAGCAGACTCTAGGGCGGCATCCACCGGCACGGCAAGAGGCGAATTGGCGCGGTTGCGGCCGGCGGCGGGAACGCCCACGTTTACAGGAACGGCGCAACCTGCGATTTTCATTTCATGATAGAGCTCATCCGTACCAACGACGCCGTGATCATCTCCTTCGTCGAATCGCTGATGCGCGACGCCGGCATCGCCTGTTTCGTCGCCGATGAGAACATGAGCGTGCTCGACGGCTCGATCGGCATCCTGCCGCGGCGCGTCATGGTCGACGCCGACAAGGCGGACGCGGCGCGGCGCATATTGACCGATGCCGGCATCGCCAACGAGATCCGCCGGAAATGACGTCCGCGTCGCCCGCAGCCCTTGTCCCGGACACACCGGCCCATACGGTCGATGCCTTCCATCGCGGGCGTTTCTGGCTGGTGCAGCCTCGGGCCGCCGGCCACCGCGCCGGCATGGACGCAATGATGCTGGCCGCCGCCGTGCCCTCGCCCTTTGGCGGACGGCTGGCCGATTTCGGCGCCGGCGCGGGCGCCGCGGGGCTCGCGGTGCTGTCGCGCTGTCCGGCGGCGCGGGTCGTGCTGGTCGAACGCTCGCCGGAAATGGCCGGATTCGCGCATGCCACGCTCGCCCATCCCGGCAACGCGCATCTCGGCGACCGCGCGTCGGTGCTGACGGCCGATGTCATGCTGACGGGCAAGGCGCGCGGCGAGGCCGGCCTTGCCGACAACAGTTTCGACTTCGTCATCATGAACCCGCCCTTCAACGCCGCTGAGGACCGCGCCACGCCGGATCAGTTGCGCAAGCAGGCGCATGTTATGGAGGACGGGCTGTTCGAAAGCTGGATCAGAAGCGCTGCCGCGGTGGCGAAGCCACGCGGCGGGCTCGCCGTCATCGCCAGGCCCGAGCAGCTCGGTGCCCTGCTCGATGCGATCGACGGCCGCTTCGGCGATACCGAGATGCTCGCCGTCCACCCCCGTCCCGAGGCGGCGGCAATCCGGATCGTCGTCAGGGCGACGCTCGGCGCGCGCGGAAAACTATCGATCCGCCCGCCGCTGATGCTGCACGCCGAGACAGGCAACGGGCCAGCCGAGCGGACCGAGATGATCAACAACGGACTGGCGTCGCTTTTCGGCGATTGATCATCGGCCGGCCATGCGGCATTGCCGTTGGCCGGCGAATTCCTACATGCCCACAGCAAGATGAGGCCTCATCTTGCTGCTTTTTCAGTGACCGGAGACCCCGACCTCGTGAAACGCCTCTTGAACCGCCTGCTGCCGAAGTCCTGGCGCTCCACCGTCGTCGTGGTTCCGGTCATCCGGCTGCACGGCACGATCATGGCCGGCGGCGGCCAGTTCCGGCCGAGCCTGTCGCTGGCGTCCACCGCCGGCCTCATCGAGAAGGCGTTCTCCTTCGATGCGCCCGTCGTCGCCATCTCCATCAATTCGCCGGGCGGCTCGCCGGTGCAGTCGCGGCTGATCTTCAAGCGTATCCGCGACCTCGCGCTGGAGAAGAACAAGAAGGTGCTGGTGTTCGTCGAGGACGTGGCGGCCTCCGGCGGCTACATGATCGCGGTCGCCGGCGACGAGATCTTCGCCGATCCGTCCTCGATCGTCGGCTCTATCGGCGTCGTCTCCGCCTCGTTCGGTTTTCCCGAGCTGATGAAAAAGATCGGCATCGAGCGGCGTGTCCACACCGCCGGCCAGAACAAGGCGGTGCTCGACCCGTTCAAGCCGGAGAAGAAGGAAGATGTCGAGCGGCTGAAGGCGCTGCAGCTTGAAGTGCACGAGACCTTCATCGACCTCGTCAAGGAGCGGCGCGGCACCAGGCTGAAGGACGATCCTGACCTGTTCACCGGCCTGTTCTGGACCGCCAAGAAGGGTCTCGAGCTCGGCCTCGTCGACGCGCTGGGCGACATGCGGGGCGTTCTGAAGACCCGCTTCGGGGCGAAGACCCAGCTGAAGCTGATCACCGCGCCGCGCGGCCTGTTCGGCCGCTTCGGCCTGTTCGGCTCGCGCTTTTCGGCGCCCGACATCGCGGCCGCCGCAGCCAGCGGCGTCGTCGATGCGGCGGAAGAGCGCGCGCTGTGGGCGCGCTTCGGGCTTTGAAAAAACGGTGAAAGCGTCTAGCATATCCGCTTGACCGACCCGACCGGCCGCATTCGCCGCCTATTCGAGGGAGGAGTTTTGGGATGCCGCAGATCATTTTCTTCGTCGTTATCGGCGCCGCCGCCTATTTCGGCTATCGCGCCTTCATCCGCGAAGCCGAGCGCGTGACGGCCAAGATCCGGCGTACCGAGAAACAGGCGGCAAACGGCACCATGGGGACGCTGGTCAAGGACCCGAAGACCGGCGAATACCGGCTGGCCAAGGACTGAACGCCATCTCGTCAGCAACCGAAGCGTTGGATGCCGGGACGCAAGCCGGCACGTGGCTTGCCCCTGCCAAGATCAACCTTGCGCTGCATGTCACCGACAGGCGCGCCGACGGCTATCATCTGCTCGAAAGCCTCGCCGTCTTCACCCGCTTCGGCGACCGGGTCGAGATCGAGCCGGCCGAGACCGACCGGTTATCCATCTCAGGCAAATACGCCCCTGCGGTTCCAGCGGACGACAGCAATCTGGTGGTGAAGGCGCGCGAGGCATTGCGCCGCGAAGCGGGATTGCTTGCCACGCCGCCTGTTGCCATCAATCTGGAAAAGAACCTGCCGGTCGCCTCCGGCGTCGGCGGCGGCTCCAGCGATGCCGCCGCCGTGCTGCGCGGGCTGGTCCAGACATGGCGGCTCGACATCGACGATGCCGAGCTGGCGCGGATCGGCCTGTCGCTTGGAGCAGATGTGCCGATGTGCCTGGCGGCAAGGCCGCTGATCGCGCGCGGCGTCGGCGACGAGATTTCCACGGTCGAAGGCTTTCCCGCGCTCGCCCTGGTGCTGGTCAATCCGGGCATCGCGGTTTCCACGCCGGAGGTTTTCAGGGCGCTGGCCAGCCGCGATAACGAGGCGCTGCCGCCGCTGCCCGGCAAGTTCGACTTTCATACCATCCGCAACTGGCTGGAGGCGACGCGCAACGACCTCGAGCCCGCCGCCCGCGCCATCGAGCCGGCGATCGGCGAAGCGCTCAAGGCGCTGAGGAAGGCCGACGCCGGCTTTGCCCGCATGTCGGGTTCCGGCGCCACCTGCTTCGGCCTGTTCGAGACCGGCAATGTCGCCAAGCGCGCGGCGCTCGATATAAGGCGCCGCCATCCCGACTGGTTCGTCGCCGCGACGCGAAGCATGGAGGCCGACGCCCATGGCCAAGATTGACGAGAGCCGCCCCTTCATCCCCGTGCGCATCGCGGTGCTGACGGTTTCGGACACGCGCAGCCTCGCCGACGACAAATCCGGGCAGACGCTGGCCGACCGCATCGCGGAGGCCGGCCACATCCTCGCCGTGCGCGACATCGTCACCGACGACCGGGAGAATATCCGCGACAAGGTGCTCGGCTGGTCGAAGGACGAAGGCGTCGATGTCGTCATCACCACGGGCGGCACCGGCTTCACCGGCCGCGACGTGACGCCGGAAGCGCTGGAACCGATCTTCGAAAAGCGCATGGACGGCTTTTCCGAAGTGTTCCACCGCATCTCCTACGACAAGATCGGCACCTCAACGATCCAGAGCCGGGCGACCGGCGGCGTCGTCAACGCCACCTTCGTCTTCGTGCTGCCCGGCTCGCCCGGCGCCTGCAAGGACGCCTGGGACGGCATCATCAAGGCGCAGCTCGACTACCGTCACATGCCCTGCAACTTCGTCGAGATCATGCCGCGCCTGGACGAACACCTGAAACGCGGCAAGGCCGGGTGATCGCCTGACGGCGTCGCCGCTTCAGCGGATGACCGGCTCGCCGTGGAAGCGCCGGCGCGAGGGGCGCGAGACGCCGAAGCCGACTTCCATCATCAGCCGCGGCGTGCGCGAAGGCACCGTGCCCATGTCGAAGCCGAACGGATCCTCGACGAAGCCGAGCCCTGCTTCACCCGTGAGCGTGACCGGGCTGTCGTCGCCATAGACCTTCAGCACCTCATCCGCCGGATGGCCGACAAGCAGCGTCAGCTGGTGCTTTAGGCTGCGGCGTTTGTGGCTGCCGCGCACATAGACATGCGGGCCGGTGCCGGCATCGCAGGGCTTCAGGTAGAAGAAGAATTTCAGCATCCGCCAGTCGTCGAGATCGAAATGGTACTTGCCGAGCGAGGCAAGGTTCTTGTCGGCGCTCCTTCTCCCCCAAAAGCGAGGGAAGACTCACTTCGGCGGCGCGACCCAGATTTCCGCATCGAGCCTTTTCGTTGCCAGGCCGCGCGCGATGGCTTCGGCGCTGCGGGCGCTTTTCGCGAGCGCAGTGGCCTGACGCTTGCTGATGACCAGCCCCTCGGCCAGCGCCCGGTTGCCGGAAAAGACCCTGGCCAGGAACGGCGCACGGCTTCCGCGCGCGCGCGAAAAACGCGCCGGCATGGTGGCCCTCGCCGTATGGGCCACGACCTCGTCGATCCAGCCGTCCGACAGCCGCGCGCCGGGCTCCAGCAACAGCAGCCAGTCGCCCTTTGCCTGCCGGATACCGGCGGCGATGCCGCCTGCGACATAGTGGCAGCCGGCATGGTCGGCAACGCGGTGCGTCTGGTCGGTCGAGCCGGTGTCACAGACGACGACGTCGCGCACCACGCCTTCGACCGCGCCGCCGATCAGCGAGGCGAGCGTGCGGGCAAGGCCCTCTTCGTCATTCAGGGTTTCGATGAGAACGCTGAGCATTGCCAGCCGAATAGCGGAAAGCCGCGCCATGCGCCAGTTTTTGCATCGCGGCACAAAAAGTTCTTGCTTTGTTCTCCTCAAGAAAATAGGAATAGTTTCATGAACAGAGCGATTCGACAGCCTGCTGACAGTCCTTGGGAGAGGGCGAAAATGGAACAGATCGTGCGTGCCGACATTGCAGCCTTCGGAGCCGGGAGAGCCGAGATGGCGAATGCGATGATCGAGCAGAGCGGCATGCGCGTGCGGCCCGACCGCAATCGCGGCCGCTCCGCCGGCATCAATCCGTCCGGCCGCTTCGAGCCGGTCAGCCGGCATGTGTTCGACGATGGCTGGAATTCTCTGGAGGAACTGCCGCCATTCAAGACCGAGGTGCAGGTGGAGAGGCCGCGCACCATCATCACGCGCAACGAGTCGCCCGACATCTCGTTCGATCGCTCGATCAACCCCTATCGCGGCTGCGAGCATGGCTGCGTCTACTGCTTCGCCAGGCCGACGCATTCCTTCATGGGCCTGTCGCCGGGACTCGATTTCGAATCGAAGCTGTTCGCCAAGCCTGATGCGGCGCGCATGCTCGACAAGGAACTGTCGAAGCCCGGCTACCAGCCGCGCACCATCGCCATCGGCACCAACACCGATCCCTACCAGCCGATCGAGAAGCAGTACCGGATCATGCGCGAGATCCTCGAAGTGCTGGAGGCGCGCGGCCATCCGGTCGGCATCGTCACCAAGTCGGCGCTGGTGACGCGCGACATCGACATCCTGTCGCGCATGGCCGAACGCGGACTTGCCAAGGTGGCGTTGTCGGTGACGACGCTTGACCGCATGCTGGCGAGAACCATGGAGCCGCGCGCGTCGACGCCGACCAAGCGGCTGGAGGCGATCCGGCAGCTCTCCGACGCCGGCATTCCCGCCTCCGTCATGGTCGCGCCGATCATCCCCGGCCTGACCGATCCGGAGATGGAGCGCATCCTCGATTCGGCACGCGCCGCCGGCGCGCGCGAGGCAGGCTATGTCGTGCTGCGGCTACCGCTGGAGGTGGCGCCGATCTTCAAGGACTGGCTGCTGCGCCATTATCCGGACCGCTACCGGCACGTGATGTCGCTGATCCGTTCGATGCGCGACGGCAAGGACTACGATTCGGAATGGGGCAAGCGCATGAAGGGCGCCGGACCCTATGCCTGGCAGATCGGCCGCCGTTTCGAGATCACCGCCAAGCGGCTCGGGCTCAACGCCGAGCGGCGGCAGCTCAGGACCGACCAGTTCGTCGCCGCAGCCAACGCCACCGAGCAGTTGATGCTGCTTTGAAGGTCTCGCGCCGGCACTCGCCGGCTGGCGCGAGAAGAATCCCGTCCGGCCTGTCCCCCGGCCTTGAGACGGTGCCCTCCCGGTCCGCGCCCCACCCGACCCGGAGGGACTTGCGGAGAATCGGAGCCGATGCGAACCTCGCCGCACCATGGCTCGCGCGCGTTCCGATTCTCCGCTTCTCTTCGAAATCGTCGAGAAACCCGATTTCTCCATCGAGACGAAGGCGATGGCCGACGGATTGTGGCCGGTGGCGGGAATGGACGAGGCCGGGCGCGGACCGCTCGCCGGTCCGGTCGTCGCGGCGGCGGTGGTGCTCAACCCCGCCAACATTCCCGAGGGGCTCGACGATTCCAAGCGCCTCACCCATCTGCAGCGTGAAGCGCTGTTCGCCAGGATTCTGGGCTCGGCGCTCGGCGTGTCGATGGCCTCGATCAGCGCCGAAGGCATCGATGGCAGCAACATATTGAAAGCCAGCCTCGAAGCGATGCGCCGTGCCGTCGCCGGCCTGTCGCTGCGGCCGAAGCTGGCGCTGGCCGACGGCCGCGACGTGCCGCCCGGTCTTGCTTGCGAAGGACGCGCGCTGATCAAGGGCGACCAGCGCTCGCAGTCGATCGCCGCCGCCTCGATCGTCGCCAAGGTGATGCGCGACCGCATGATGTGCGGCTGCGGCGGTCACCACGAGCGCTACGGCTTCGAGGTGCATATGGGCTATGCAACGGCCCGCCACCGCACCGCGATCGAAGCGCACGGCCCTGTGGCAAGGTTGCACCGGGCGTCGTTTGCGCCGTTCAGGCTGGGCGGCGTCGAGGTGGTGGAAGAAGAGAGCTTGGTGGGATTGGAATAATCTCCCCCCTTGAGGGGGAGATGGCCGGCAGGCAGAGGGGGTCGCTTCGCGTGAAGCTCCAACGCCATCTGTCGTCCGCAAGAAAGTCGCGCCCAGTCGAACCGACCCCCTCTGTCGCCTTTGGCGACATCTCCCCCTCAAGGGGGGAGAATATCTCGCTCAAACAAAAGAGCCGCCGGGTTGCCCAGGCGGCTTTTTGATTTCTAACGGCGAAGCGCTCAGTTCAGCTTGGCCTTCACTTCCTGCAGCGCCGACTTGAAGAAGTCCGCGCCGGCCTTGGCGTCGACCTTGGCGGCAAGCAGCGCGCGGGCGGCCTCGACGGCGACGTCGACGGCGCTGGCACGCACTTCCGCAACTGCCTCGCGCTCGGCCTGGCCGATCTTCTGCTCGGCGAGCGCGGTGCGGCGCGTCACATAGTCCTCGGTCTTCTTGTGCGCCTCGGCGGCGAGCAGTTCGGCCTCGCGCTTGGCGGCGGCGACGATGTCGGCGGCCTCCTGCTCGGCTTCCTTGCGCTTCTTCTGGTACTGGCCGAGCAGCTGCTGGGCCTCTTCGCGCAGCCGGCGGGCTTCTTCAAGCTCGTTGCTGATCTTGGCGGCGCGGGCGTCCAGGCCCTTGGCGATCAGGCCGGGCACCTTGATGTAGACGGCAACGCCGAGGAAGATGATCAGGGCGACCGTGGCCCAGAGCGTTGCGAGAGATGTGGCGTCCATGATGCGCTCCTCACCGGGCCACGGATTTGACCGCGGCCGCGATCTCGGCCTTGCTGGCCTTGCCGCCGACAAGCGCCTCGACGATGGCCGAAGCGGTGTCCTCGGCGATGGTGCCGACTTCCTTCATGGCGTTAGCCTTGATCGACGCGATGCTGGCCTCGGCCGCGCCGAGCTTCTTGTCGAGCTCCGCCTCGACCTTCTTGCGGACGGCCTCGGCCTCGGCCTTGGCGGCATCGCCGGCCTGCTGGCCGATCGCATTGGCTCTCGACTTGGCTTCGGCCAGTTCCTGCTCGTAAGCAGCAACGGCGGCGTCAGCCTCGCCCTTCAGCCGGGCGGCATGGTCGAGGTCCTGCGTGATGCGGTCGTTGCGGACGTCGATGATGCCACCAAGGCGCGGCATCACCACCCGCTTCAGGAACAGGTAGAACAGCCCGAAGGTGATCGCCAGCCACAGCAACTGCGACGGGAACGTCGCCGGATCGAATGGCGGGAAGGTGCCGTGCGCCTCGCCGGGCACCTCGGTGCCGGCATGCGTTTCGGCTCCCGCACCGGCGGCGCCTTCGGCGGCCGGCGCTGACTCTTCTGCAAAGGCAGATGTCACGAACATGGACTATCCCCTGATATCAGGCCAGCCGCTGATCGCGGCCTGCCTGTCCAATCTTCCCAGTGCTCAGCCGAACAGGGCCAGAAGCGCGATGAGAAGGGAGAAGATGCCCAGAGCTTCGGTCACGGCGAAGCCGAAGATCAGGCGGCCGAACTGGCCATCAGCAGCCGACGGGTTGCGCAGCGCGCCCGCCAGGTAGCTGCCGAAGATGTTGCCGAGGCCGATGCCCGCGCCACCCATGCCCAGGCAAGCGATGCCGGCGCCGATGTACTTTGCTGCTTCTGCGTCCATTTCAAACTCCTTTGGATCTGTAATTCCGTTGCAATTCCATCCGGCGACGAATGCCGGAAACTCGTAATCAGTGCCCGGGATGCAGGGCGTCGTTCAGATACATGCAGGTGAGCACGGCAAACACGTAGGCCTGCAGGAAGGCGACCAGCAGTTCCAGCGCCGTCAGCGCGACGGCCATGGCAAGCGGCAGCACCGAGCCGGCGATGCCGACGGCGCCCAGCGCGCTCAGGCTGACGACGAAGCCGGAGAACACTTTCAGCGTGATGTGGCCGGCCAGCATGTTGGCGAACAGACGAACCGAGAGGCTGACCGGGCGCGACACGAAGGAGATCACCTCGATCAGCACCACCAGCGGCAGCAGGAAGACCGGCACGCCATGCGGCACGAACAGCTTGAGGAAGCCGAGGCCATGCTTGCCGAAGCCGTAGACGACGACGGTTCCGATGACCAGCGCGGCGAGGCCGAAGGTGACGATGATGTGGCTGGTGACGGTGAAGAAATAGGGGAACAGGCCGAGCAGGTTGGCGACCAGCACGAACATGAACAGCGAAAAGACGAAGGGGAAGAACTTCAGCCCCTGCGTTCCCGCCGAGTCCCGCAGCATGTTGGAGACGAACTCGTAGGCCATTTCCGAGACCGACTGCAGGCGGCCGGGAACGAGGCTGCGGCTGGCAGTGGTGAGGTAGAGGAAGGCCGATGCGACGGCGACGGTCGCGACCATGAACAAGGCGGAATTGGTGAAGGACAGGTCGTAGCCGCCGATGTTGATCGGAATCAGCTTGACGATATGGAACTGGTGGATCGGATCGACCTTGTCAGCAGCCACTTTACATCCCCGTCAAAGCCGCGAGCGGCCTCAGTGTCTTACCCAGCGCCAGGACGGCGCCACTTCATTCCTCCGGATCGCGCGGCGTGCCGCCCTGTCCGAATTGCGCCACCAGCCCCGCCGAACGCAGGACATTGAGGACGCCGGCGCCAAATCCCAGCAGCAGGCCGACGATCAGACCCCATGGCGATATTCCCGCCAGCCGGTCGATGATCCAGCCGATCGCGACACCGACCACTATGCCTGCGATGAACTCGCTGGACAGCTTGAGTGCCTGACCGTATCCGGTCACTGCTTTCGCGTCGTCTTTCCCCTCGAGCCGGTCCGGCCGTCTTGTCGCAAGCGATGCTTCAAGATCACGCCGGCGGCGCTCAAGATCGTCGTCGCGGATGTCGGCTTCGCGCTGCCTGCCGCGGCCGGTTTCTCCGGTTCCGTCTGGCCCGTTCGTGTCGGCCATCGCAACCCCCCTGCCCGGTCAGACCGCTAGCGTCCGTCCGCTTCTAAAGTCGCCGGCAACATAGTTAGAGGGTCCGCGCCCGTCAAGCCACGGGCCGAACTTCAAACCCATGTATTTTTTATTTTGAAATCAACAGCTTAAAGAGGTGCGACATCGTGCCCGTCGCGGTTCGGGGCAAGCGCCCGGCGAATCCTTGCAACCAAGGCTCCCCGGCTGCCGGCGTCCGGAGCCATCCGGACCACCCGGAAGGTCCCGGCGAAACAGCCTCAGCTCCAGCCGCCACCATAGGTGCGGTAGAAGATATGCAGGCCGATCTTGGTCATTCGCTTCATCGTGCGCGCCCAGCCCGGATGCACGTAATTGGCATAGTAGTGGGTCGACGAGCCGACTTCCGGAATGAAGATCTTGCCGGCTGTCACCGCCATGGCGACGTCCTGCGCGGTCTTGTAGGCGGCGGGATCGGTGACGCGCTTCTTGCGGCCGTCGCAGGCGAAGGAGAACTGGCAGCGGTTCAGCCAGTTGTCGTTCTGGTAGACGACGCCGCAGATCGACTTCGGATAGGCCGGGTTGCGCACGCGGTTGAGGATCACCTGGGCGACGGCGGCCTGGCCGCGCACGGATTCGCTGCGCGCCTCGAAATAGATGCCGTTGGCAAGGCAGGCCTGCTCCGGCTTGGAGAAGACGCTGGCCGGTAGCGGGTTCTGGATCCACCAGTGATCGCCCTTGGCCATCGGCGGGATGAAGCGGCCGCTGTTCGGCTCCTCGTCCTGCAGCAGCGCCTCGAAGGGCGAGGCCTTGGCATAGTCGGGCTCGGCCTGGGCATAGGCGGTGGCCAGCACGTCCGGCTTGTCGTTGTTGACGAGCGCCGCCAGCATGGCCGGCACGCCGGGATCCGGCTTCTTGTCCTCGCGGATGTGGAAGGCCTGGGCGATCTGGATCTCCTTGCCTTTGATGCCGGGCTTGGCGAAGGCGAGCTTCAGGCCGCTGTCCATGCTCGGGCGAAGCAGCGAGGATGTGCGTTCGAAGATTGAGCCGGCGTTGAAGGCCTTTGGTGGCGCCACCGGCGAGACCTGGACGATGCGGCCCTTCTTGTCGGCGCGCACGATGCGGTCCTCGTCCGGCGTCGTTCCCGCCACATTGCCCTTGCCGCGAAAGGCGACCGTGCCGACGCCCGGCAGTTGCACGCCGGAGCCGGAGATCGAGCCGGTGGAGGTGGAATCGACGAACGGCATCTCGGCGTTGTGGACCGAGCCCGCGACGGACTTTTCGACATAGGCGTTCCAGCGGGCGTTCGACGTCTCAAGGCCGGAAACGAGGCTGGTCATGTCCTGATAGGCGACGACCGACGGAAAGCCGACCCAGATGCCAAGGCCAATAACGAATGGAGACAGGAAGGAACGTTTTCTCTCACCGGCGGCGGCGACCAGCCGCTTCAAGACACGTCGATGCACGGAACTCTCCAGAAACGCAACTGACCCTCTGGAGAGCCAAAATGATGCATTAACCTTGATGGGGCGTTAACGCCATCGATCGTGTTTTTTTGATGTTGGCCTGAATCGGGACGGCGCCGGAATCAAGCTGGCCGCAGGAAGATCGGCCAGGCGATCAGCGCGCAGCCGGCCGCCGCCAGCCAGACGCCGGGCCATGCCCAGAGGTGCAGGAGCCCGGGAATGGCGATCGGCACCAGGCAGAAGCCGACGAAGACGAAGCTGTTGGCGAGGCTGAGCGCGGTTCCGACATGGCCGGGGCCGGCAAGCGTGGCAAGCTCGGTGTAGGCGACGCCGTGCCAGGTGGAGACCGCGATGCCTGCGACGACCAGCACGACTGGAAGCGCCGCCATCAGGGCCGGCCGGCCTGCGGCCGTGAGGACCAGCAGCCAGAGCACGGCGAAGGCCAGCGCGCTCAGCGCGCTGCACAGCCTGAGGAACGGGCGGCGGTTGCCGTGACGGTCGGTGTAGCGACCGCTCCAGACGCGCATGACCATGGCGCCGGTCTGCACGGCGGCGAGGCTCGCGCTGGTCGCCAATGTCCCCAGCCCTACGAAATCGTGCAGGAACACCGAGGCGAAGGTGAGCACCGCCACCTGCGGGAAGCAAAGCAGGCCGATGGCGCTCGAGATGCGCCAGACCTCGAGATTGTGCAGCGGCGCCGGACCGGCCGTCGCGGCGACATGACCGCCCCCTTCCGCCGGCGGTTCGTGCAGCCAGCGCCAGGCAAAGACGGCCGAGAGAGCGGAAACGGCTGCCAGCAGGCCGAAGACGGCGGCAAAGCCGAAGCCCAGGGCAAGCGAGGGCAGGACGAGCGCGCCGATGCCGCCGCCGAGCGGCACCGCCGTCTGCCTGATGCTCATGGCGAAACCGCGCTCGCCCTCGCGGAACCATCCCATGATGGCGCGGCCGCTGGAGCCGTTGACGCTGCCGCCGAGCAGGCCGGCGACGAGCAGACTTGCCGATAGCAGAGTGACGCCGGGGATGGCACCCTTTGTCGGTACGACGAGCATCGCCATGACGAACAGCCATGCCGCCGTCGCGCCGAGCCCGGTCAACAGAACGCGGCGATCGCCCCAGCGATCGGTGACCACGCCCCAGGGCAGTTCGCTGAGCGCCACGCCGAGGCCAAGAAGCCCGAGCGCGAGGCCGAGCGAGGCATCGTCGAGCTGATATCCCTGGCGCATCACCACCGCGGTGGCCGGCACGCCTGAGAAGGTCGCCGAGAACCCGGCATTGGCGGCGACGCCGATGCCCAGCACCTTCCAGCGATGGTTGGGTCCGAAGGTTTGGCTGGCGGTGCCGGAAACGGCTTTGGCAGGCGGCGGACAATCGGTGCGTGTGACGATGACGGACATGGTTCCATTCCCGTGGCGGCCGGCTGACCGGCTTGACGAGCGTGATGTAGCGCCGTAGCTTCGTCCATAAAATCAGGAAGTTTTTGACAAACGATCCTGAAATTCGGGACAATACTCATGCGACGCGTCACATTCGACCTCGACGTTCTCAGGACCTTCGTCACCGGCATGGAGCTGGGCAGCTTCGCCAAGGCGGCCGAGAGGCTCGGCCGCTCGACCTCGGCCGTCAGCGCACAGCTGAAAAAGCTGGAAGAACAGGCGGCGACGCCGATCTTCCGCAAGTCCGGGCGCGGGCTGGCGCTGACCGAGGCCGGCGAGACCATGCTCGGCTATGCACGCCGGCTGCTCGAACTCAACGACGAGGCGGCCGCCGCCATTCATGACGTCGAGCTGGAAGGCTGGGTGCGGCTCGGACTGCAGGAGGATTTCGGCGAGGCGGTGCTGCCGGAGGTGCTCGGCCGCTTCGCCCGCGCCCATCCCAAGGTCAGGATCGAGGCGCGGATCGCGCGCAGCCACGAACTCGCCGACCGGATCACCCAGGGCAGCCTCGACATCGCGCTTGCCTGGCACAATGGCGCGAGCCTGCCCTACAGCCGGCAGGTCGCCGATGTGCAGATGCGCTGGATCGGGCCGGCAAAGCCGATCGAGCTTGGCGCGCCCGGCGGCGAGCCCCTGCCGCTGGTGGCGCTGGAGGCGCCCTGCCTGCTGCGCACGGTGGCGACCGAAACGCTCGACCGCGCCGGCCTGTCCTGGCGGATGGCCTTCTCCAGCCCCAGCCTCGGCGGCATCTGGGCGGCGGTCGGCGCCGGTCTCGGGCTGACGATCCGCACCGATATCGGCCTGCCCGCCAATGTCAGGGCGATGGCGTCCGGGACGCTCGGGCTCCCTGCCCTGCCGAAGATGGCGCTGGTGCTGCACCAAAAGGACGCTGAGCTCGACCCGGTCGCGGCGCGGCTGGCGGAGATATTGCTGCAGGCGGCAGTGGAGGCGCTGCCCGAAAGCGCCGAGACGAAAGAGAACCTGCCGAAAGTCGCTTACTTTCTGGCCGAAGCCTATCGACTTCGTCATCCTAAGGCGCAGCCACGCGAAGCGTAGACCCTGGGATCCAGGCCGTTCCATCGACCGATTGTGTGCAACGGCGTAGAATTCTGCACCGTGAGCAGCGCCTGGAAGTTACGGCATGGAGCCTCGGGTCTGCGCGCGTCACTTCGCTCCTTGCTCCGCCCGTGGATGACGACCGGAGGGACGCGCTGGGACGCGCCGCCGACTCCAAAACCTCAGCGCTTCTTCGCCCTGCCCGCAAACGGGTTGTCCGAGGTGCGCAGCGCCATGCGGATCGGCACGCCGGGCATGTCGAAGGCCTCGCGCAGGCTGTTCGAGAGATAGCGGACGTAGGATTGCGGCATCGCGTCCGGCCGCGAGCAGGAGACGACGAAGCCCGGCGGGCGCGTCTTGGCCTGGGTGACATATTTGATCTTCAGCCGGCGGCCGGCGACGGCGGGCGGCGGGTGATGCGCGAGGATGCCTTCCAGCCAGCGGTTGAGCTTGCCGGTCGAGACGCGGCTGTTCCAGACCTTGTGCGTCTTGATGACGCTATCCATCAATTTGTCGAGGCCGCGCCCGGTCTCGGCCGACACCGTCACCGCCTGGATGCCGCGCACCTGCGGCAAGAGCCGCTCGGTCTTCTCGCGAAGTTCCGCCAGCAGTTCCTGCGGATTGTCGATCAGGTCCCACTTGTTGAAGGCAATGACCGGCGCGCGACCCTCGCGGATGATCAGGTCGGCGATCTGCAGGTCCTGCTTCTCGAACGGGATGGTGGCATCGAGCACGATGATGACGATCTCGGCAAAGCGGATGGCGCGCAGGCCGTCCTGCACCGAGAGCTTCTCGAGCTTCTCCTGGACCTTGGCCTTGCGCCGCATGCCGGCGGTGTCGAACAGCTTCATGCGGCGACCGCGCCAGTCCCAGTCGACCGAGATCGAATCGCGGGTGATGCCGGCTTCCGGTCCGGTCAGCAGCCGCTCCTCGCCGATCAGCGCGTTGATCAGCGTCGACTTGCCGGCGTTCGGACGGCCGACGACGGCGATGCGCATCGGCTTGGTGTCGTCATAGGCGGGCTCGGCATCGGGATCAGTGATGTCCTCGCCGATCAGCACCTCGCTGGCGGCGATCTCCGCATCGTCCTCCTCGTCCTCGCCGAAGGCACGTTCCTCGCCGAGCGCCGCGATCACCGCGTCGCGCAGGTCGGGCATGCCCTGGCCGTGTTCGGCCGAGACCGGGATCGGCTCGCCGAGGCCGAGCTCCCAGGCCTCCAGCATGCCGCCTTGCGCGCCGCGCGCCTCGGCCTTGTTGGCGACCAGCACCACCGGCTTGCCGGACTTGCGCACGACCTCGGCAAAGGTGCGGTCGTCGGGCAGCAGGCCGGACTTGGCGTCGATGGTGAAGAAGATCAGGTCGGCCTCGCGGATAGCGATCTCGGTCTGCTGGCGCATGCGACCGGGCAGCGTCGAGGCAGCCGCGTCCTCGAAGCCGGCGGTGTCGATGACGTCGAAGAAAAGATCGTAGAGCTTGGCGGCGTGGACGCGGCGGTCGCGGGTGACGCCCGGCGTGTCGTCGACGAGAGCCAGCTTCTTTCCGACCAGCCGATTGAAAAGAGTCGATTTGCCGACGTTAGGCCGGCCGATGATGGCGACTTTGAAGCCCATCCGGGGTCACGACGCGTTGCCCGACCCGCGGATCAGTTCGGACATCAAGGTCGCCCGCTGGCGCGCATTGCGCGGGGCGCCGTCATCCGAAGCGATCTGGTCGAACAGTTTGAGCGCGTCCGCCGTCTTGCCTTCCTTCCAGGCGGCAAGGCCGAGTGCCTCGCGCGCGGTGTGGCGCAGCGTGTTGGTGTCGGCGGTGAGCGCCTCGACACGGCTGGACACGTCTGCGAAGGAGCCGCTGTCGACGAGCAGCAGCGCTGCCCTCAGCCGCGCCATGTCGCGGATGCCCTGCGGGATGGCGTTGTCGGCCGCGACGTCGTCGAAATCCTTGACGGCGGCGGCGACGTCGCCCTTGTCGGCCTTGACCGTCGCGGCACGCATGCGGGCGAGCAGCGGATAGGCGCCGTAGCCGTCCTTCTGGAGCTGATCGAGGGCGGTGAGCGCCTCGTCGCTCTTGCCGTCATTGGCAAGCTTCAGCGCCTGCGAGAAAGCGTCGCCCGAGCGGTTGGCGCGGCTCTCGTCCCAATAGCGGTAGCCGACGACGGCGGCGGTGCCGAGCACGATCAGGATGGCAAGGCCAAGCAGCGCCGGACCAAAACGGTCCCACAGCGCCTGCGCCTGTTCGCGACGAATCTCTTCGTTGACTTCGCGGATAAAACTGTCGTCGGACATCAATCAAAACCATTGCTGCCCCGCACGGGGCGCTTCTTGAGCCCGCGTTTTAGCGAAATTTTGTCGGCATGGAAGGGGGCCGCCCGGAAAATCGGCGGATAGAGGATCGGACCCCGCAAGGAGCGCCCCGCCCGCCGACCGCACCCACGCCACATTTCGCCGCTAGCCGGTCGCCGACCGTCCCAATGCCCAGACCCTTGCCGATGCCCCGTCCATTCCCCGTTGCTGCGTCCAGTCTTGTCGCCCTCGCCCTCGCCGGCCCGGCGCTCGCCGACCCGCCGGCGCCGCCGGCCAAGCCGAAGCAGATCGTCATCATCTCCTTCGACAGCGCCCGCGAAATCTCGCAATGGCGGCGCAGCCGCGCCTTGGCCGAACGCACCGGCGCGCATTTCACCTATTTTGTCTCCTGCGTCTTCCTGCTGTCGCCGGAAACGCGCAAGGACTACACGGGGCCGGGAAAGAGCGCCGGCAAATCGAACATCGGCTTTGCCGCCTCGAAACAGGAGGTGGCGGAGCGGCTGGCGCAGATCAACCTGGCCGCCTCGGAAGGCCATGACATCGCCAGCCATGGCTGCGGCCATTTCGACGGCAAGGACTGGAGCAAGGCCGACTGGCTCGCCGAATTCGCCTCGTTCCAGCGCATCCTCGAGAATGCCTATTCGATCAACGGCATCGCGCCCGAACCGGCCGGCTGGCATGATTTAGCACGACATGCCGTGACAGGTTTTCGCGCACCGTACCTGTCGGCGAACAAGGCGCTTTACGAGGCGCTGCCGCAGGCGGGCTTTGAGTATGACGCCAGCGGCGTCTCGAAAGGCCCTGCCCTGCCGCCGGAGAGAGGCGGCATCACGCGCTTTTCGCTGCCGCAGATTCCGGAAGGGCCGAAGTCGAGGTCGGTAATAGCGATGGACTACAATCTCTATATCCGCCATTCCGGTGGCTTCGAGAAGCCGGGCATGGCGGCGGACTTCACGGAGCGGAGCTACCGCGCCTTCCGCGCCGCCTTCGACAAGCAGTACCAGGGCAAGCGCATCCCGCTGGAGCTCGGCTTCCATTTCACTCAGATGAACGGCGGCGCCTACTGGGACGCGCTGGAGCGCTTTGCCGGCGAAGTCTGCGTCATGCGGCAGGTCGAATGCATCAGTTTTCGCGATTATGTCGGGCGCCAGCGCGCCGGCGAGCGGCAGGCAACGGTCGGCGGCTGAGCCGCCCACGCCTTGCCAGACTCTCAGGCCGGATCCTCGGCGCTTTGCCTTGCCAGATAGCGCTGGTCGATATCCGGCAGCGGCTCACCCTGCAGCGTCGCTTCGAAGGCGCGCAGGCGCTTATGCACCGACTGCAGTTCGACGATGGTCGACCATGAGGTGAGCAGGAACTGCAGCGATCCCGTGACCTTGCCGAAGGCGTTCGAGATCTGGTTCAGCGCCCCGAAGGTGATCTTGTGCGCCACCAACGAGGGGCCGAGGATCAGCAGCGAGAAGATGTTGTCGGCCTGCAGATAGGTGTAACGGACGACATTGAAATAGATGTAGTGGAAATAGAGCCTGAAGTAATTTTGACGGACATTGGCGAAGAGCTCGGCGGTGGTCGCCGGCTGTGCCCTGTCGGCATGATCCTCACCGTAGACCAGTTCCTTGCGATAGGCGGCCTCGACGCGCTGGTTGCGGAACTGCAATCCCGGCAGCTTCAGGCCCGCGACCATCACCGAAATCGTGCCGAACAGACACCAGGCAAGTGCTGCGACAACCAGCGGCTGAGGGACTGCTCCGACAATCGGCAACTCGGTGATATGGGCCTGCAGCTGGATCATGACCGGCAGGAAGGCGATCAGCGTCATGATCGACTGGACGAAGCTGGAACCCAGATCCTCCATGATCTGCGAGAAGCGCATCGTGTCTTCCTGGATACGCTGCGAGGCACCTTCGATATGCCGCAGCCGGCCCCAGTTCGCCACGAAGTAGTCGTTCATCGCCGTGCGCCAGCGGAAGATCCAGTGACTGACGATGAAGGCGTTGACGACCTGCACATTCATGCCGACCAGCGCCAGCCACGAGAAGTCGGCCAATCCTAGGTAGAACTCGCTGTCGGTCGACTTTCCCGTGCCCGACATCAGGCCCTGCACATAGTCGAAGAACGGACCGTACCAGGCGTTGACGGCGACGCTGACCTGCACGTTGAAATAGATGAAGAACAGGATGACGGCCGTCATCAGGATCGACCAGTTCTGCCAGGGATGCGGCGAATACCAGGCCCAGAATGCGTAGAAGGCGGCCACGCAGAAAACGAAATAGAGATAGAACCACAGGAACGGCTTCGACCACAGCACGGCGATGCCGATGATCGGCGGCGCGCCGGCGGCTGCAGGCGGCAGGCCGATCAAGGCGCCCAGTTGCTCACCACCGAAGAACCAGAACAGGATCGCGGCAAGGCTCCAGACGGCGGCCGAGGTGAAGAAGAGCTTCGGCTGCGGGAAGAAGGATACGAACACTGTGGCGGGTTCCTCGGTCGAATCGCTGATCGGCGGTATTGCTGCTCGGCGGGCATAAGGTCACACATTAGGTGGAAAGAAAATGCCCGTGCCCGATGCCCGGCACCGAGCAAGACCACAAATCATGGCGATTTTGGCGCAGCCGACCAGCCGATGATGCCGGAGACGAGCAGGACGATGGCGGCCATGATCGAGGCCGAGACATAGTTGCCGGAGGCTTGCGCGAGCAGTCCGGCGGCGATCGGGCCGATGATCTGGCCAAGGCCGAAGGCGGCGGTCATCAGCGCAAAGATGCGGCGCGGCGCTTGCGGTGCAAGCTGCCTTGCCGCCTGCAGGCCGAGCGCGGTGATGGCGATGAATGTGCCGCCCAGCAGAACGCCGGCCAGCAGCGGCCCGGCATAGCCGCCGACAACGACGCTCGCGGCGACACCGACCACCTCGATCAGGCAAGCGAGCACGTAGGCTGGGTAAAGACCGAACCTTTCGGCGACCTTCTGCCACATCCAGACGGACGGAACGCCGGCAAGGCCGGTGACCATCCAGACCATGGCCTCGAAGACGCGCCCGCCGCCGCCCTGGCGCACGATGGCGACGAGGAAGGTCGCCGTCACCACATAGCCGAAGCCGAACAGGCCGTAGGCGACGATCATCTTGAGCAGCGAGCGGTGCTTCGGCAGTGCGGGCTCGCGGCCTTCGGCGCCGTTGATGGTCGATGTGGTGCCGGCAAGCAGGGCGACCGCGACGAGACCCAAAGCGGAGATCGCCGCCGCCCACAGCCAGCCCGCCGGCCAGCCGGCATGGCCGGTGACGAGAATTGACATCAATGCCGAGGAAGCCGCGATGCCGAGCCCGACGCCGCCGAAATGCAGCGCCTGCAGATCACTACGGCCGGCCACCGCAAGATGGCTGAAGACGATCGAGGCCATGAAGACCATGACGAAGGCGCTGGCGAGACCGGCAAGAAAGCGGATGGCGAGAAAGACCGCGATCGTGTCGCCGAGGCCCATCAGGGCGGCGAGCAAGGCGCTGGCGGCAAGGCCCGCGAACATCAGCATGCGCTCGCGCCCATGCCCCCAGCGAAGGCGCCGACGAGATAGCCGAGATAGTTGGCGGAGGCGATCCAGCCGGCATCGGCCGGCGACAGATGCAGTTCCTCCATCATGCCGGGCAGGATCGGCGTGTAGACGAAACGGCCGATGCCCATGGCGACAGCCATGGCGAGCATGCCGGCCAAGGCAAGCCGCAAGGGCGATGGCGAGGCGGTTTTCATTGCGGCGCACAATAAGTGTGCCGAGCAGAAAGACAATGCGCTTGTGTTGGGCCAGTTCGGAATGCCGATGGGCGCGTGCCCGCCAGCCGGAAACAGTTCGATTGTCTTACCGACAGGCTGGGCGCGCCGTCTCATGATCTGTGCGCCGGGCCGTCAGCCGGAAGGGGACATCGCCCAGTTCGCGCTCCGACATGGTGTCGAATACAGGATGCGACAACGGGTCGACGATCCAGCGGGTAATCTCGCCATCATGGCGGTTTCGCCGTGCGTCATCGGCGGAAAAGACCTTGAGCAATGATAAAATCTTCATCGAATTGCCTCCAATGGTCGGGCTTCAGCCCCAAAAATCAGCCTTTTCGTGCCGGGTTTCAATTGAGATTTCCCGATTGCCGTTTTAGAAAATCTACATGACTGTGCTGAACCGCGTCCATCTGAACGGCCTGCGCGCCGTCGAAACCGTCGCCCGGCTGGGCTCGCTCGCGGCGGCGGCCGGCGAGCTCAACGTCTCGGCCAGCGCCGTCAGCCAGCAGATCAAGCGCACGGAAAAGCAGCTCGGCCAGGCGCTGTTCGAACGCACGCCGGGCGGCCTTGTTCCGACGGAGTTCGGCGCGGTGTTCACGGCAAGGCTTGGCGCGGGCTTCCGCGAACTGGCGCAGGCGGTGGCGCTGGCCGACGAGGCCAGCCAATGCACGCTGGTGGTTTCGGTGGCCCCGGCCTTCGCGTCGAAATGGCTGCTGCCGAGGCTGTCGCGGCATTTCGCCCGGTATCCGAACGTGCTGTTGCGCATCGACGCCTCGGGCCGGGTCGCCGATCTCGACCATTCCGACATCGATATCGGCATCCGGATGGGCGACGGCAAATGGCCAGGCGTGCAAGCGGAACTGCTTCTGGCGCAGGAAGTGTTCCCGGTCTGCGCGCCGTCGATCGCAGCCAGACTGCGCTCGATCGAGGACCTGGCGCAGACCTGCGCCATCACCGACGAGCGGTCGATGATCAGCTGGGACAGCTGGTTCGCGGCGGCCGGCGTCGAGCCGGTCACCTTTCTCAAGGGGGCACGCTTCACCGATCCAATGCTGTGCCTGGAATCGGCGATCGCCGGCCATGGCGTCATGCTTGCCTGGCAGTTGCTGACCGCCGACGCGCTGGCAGACGGCCGGCTGGCCGCGCCGTTCGGCGTACGCGCCGAGAGCGGGCTTGGCTACTGGATGGTGACCTCGGCGACAAAAAGCGAGAGTCGCAAGGTGCGCGACTTCAAAGCCTGGATCCGCGAGGAAATCGCGGCGACCATGGCGCAGTTCCGGTCGCTGGACAGCGCCGCCTGAGCCAGTCGATCCTTGTGGAAAGGCTAGCCCTGCCGGTCTATGTATGGGCCAGACCCCAACATCACGGCAGGCAGGATCATGACCACACATTCGCGCGGCGTTGCAGCAACCATCGACCCGGTGAAGCTCGACAGGCTGGCCGAAGTCGCCATCAAGGTCGGGCTGCAGTTGCAGCCGGGACAAGACCTTGTGGTGACGTCGTCGATCGCGGCCCTGCCCTTGACGCGGCGCATCGTCGAGCACGCCTACAAGGCCGGCGCGGGGCTGGTGACGCCGATCTTCAATGATGACGAGATCACCCTGGCGCGCTTCCGCTACGGCGCGGACGCCGGCTTCGACCGTGCCGCCGGCTGGCTCTATGAAGGCATGGCGAAGGCCTTCTCCAACAATGCGGCGCGGCTTGCCGTGCGCGGCGAGGACCCCTCGCTCCTGTCGGCGCAGGATCCGGCCAAGGTGGCGCGCGCCAACAAAGCGAACTCGATGGCCTACCAGCCGGCACTGGAGAAGATCACCGGCTTCGACATCAACTGGAACATTGTCGCCTATCCCGACCTTGCCTGGGCCAAGCAGGTGTTCCCCGGCGATGCCGACGACGTCGCGGTGGCCAAGCTCGCCGATGCGATCTTCTCGGCCTCGCGCGTCGACGTCGAGGATCCGATCGGCAATTGGAAGGCGCACAACGCCGCGTTGGCCGAGCGCACGAAATGGTTGAACGAGCACAATTTCCATGCGCTGCATTTCACCGGGCCGGGCACCGACCTGACCGTCGGGCTGGCCGAAGGCCATGAATGGATGGGCGGCGCCTCGACGGCCAAAAACGGCGTCACCTGCAACCCGAACATCCCGACCGAGGAGGTGTTCACCACACCGCATGCAAGGCGGGTCTCCGGCCACGTCTCCTCGACCAAGCCGCTCTCCTACCAGGGCACGCTGATCGACGAGATCTCGGTACGCTTCGAGGAAGGCCGGATCGTCGAGGCCAAGGCCTCCAAGGGCGAGGACGTGCTGAAGAAGGTGCTCGACACCGACGAAGGCGCGCGCCGCCTCGGCGAGGTGGCGCTGGTGCCGCATTCCTCGCCGATCTCGAAGAGCGGATTGCTGTTCTTCAACACGCTGTTCGACGAGAACGCCGCCTGCCACATCGCGCTCGGCCAGTGCTATTCGAAGTGCTTCGTGGACGGCGCCTCGCTCAGCCAGGACGAGATCGCTGCGCGCGGCGGCAACAAGAGTTTTATTCACATCGACTGGATGATCGGCTCGGACAAGATCGACATCGACGGCCTCGGCAAGGACGGCAGCCGCGTGCCGGTGATGCGCAAGGGCGAGTGGGCCTGAGGTTTCCGAACTCGGAGGTGCGATGGCCTTCGATATTGCCGTAAAGCGCGTCTATGAGGCGCCGGCGAAAGCGGACGGCCAGCGGGTGCTGGTCGACCGCATCTGGCCGCGCGGCATTGCCAAGAAGGATGCCGCGCTGACGCTATGGCTGAAGGAGATCGCGCCGAGCGACGAACTGCGCAAATGGTTCGGGCACGAGCCGGAGCGCTGGGCGGAGTTTCGGAAGCGGTATTCGGCGGAACTGGATGGGAATGGCGAGGCGGTGGCCCAGCTGCGCGCATTGCTCGGCAAAGGCAAGGTGACGCTGCTCTATGGTGCGCATGATGAGGTGCACAACAACGCGGTGGCGCTGGCGAGGTATTTGCGCGCCCAAGCATAAATGCTGAGACGTCGAGTTCCTTCGCCCCCTCTCTGTCCTGCCGGACATCTCCCCCTCAAGGGGGGAGATCAGCTGTCGCGCCGGCTTTCGCCAAATCGCCAACGCCGCAGGAATGAGCGACGCGCCAAAGCTGCCTATCTCCCCCTCAGGGGGAGATGTCCGGCAGGACAGAGAGGGGGCGAAGGAACGCGGCGTAAGCAGTCGAGCCTACTTCCCGCCAACCGCCTCCTCATAGACCTCCGGCTTGAACCCAACCAGGATGCGGTCGCCCACCTCCAGCACCGGTCGCTTGATCATCGTCGGCTTGGCCAGCATCAGCTTCTTTGCCTTCTTCTCGTCGAGCGCACCCTTCTCCTCGTCGGGCAGTTCGCGAAAAGTCGTGCTCCCCTTGTTGAGCAGCTTTTCCCAGCCGACCTTTCCGACCCAGCCGTTCAGCCTCTCCGCCTCGATGCCCTCGGCCCGGTAGTCGTGGAAGCGGTAGGCGACGTCGCGGCTCTCCAACCAGACGCGCGCCTTCTTGATCGTGTCGCAGTTGGTGATGCCGTACATGGTGATCGTCAAAACAGACCTCGGGCAGATGGGTTCGCGAATCTGACGACAAGCTAGGCCCGCCCTGCCCGCTTTGCCAGCGACTTAGGCCGAGCTTCCTTGACGGCTGGGGCACGGTTGCCGATGCGGACCATGCGAGGACGATTTGAGACATCACATGGCGGCCAGCATGTCATCCCAGCCGCCATGCCTGACTTTAACCGTGCGCGATGCGAGCCCTGGAGGCTGCTGGAATTTCACGCTTCAATAGTAAAAACGCTCTTCGCTGATCTTGCCGTTCTTGACCGTATAGAGGCCGACCTCATCCATGGTGACGCGCTCGCCGGTGGATTTGGGCGTTATGTCGAACTTGAAGCGCAGCGCGAACTGGTCGCCATTGACATAGGGGCCGTCGACCGAGCCGCCGTGAACCTCATGGTTCGCTTCCCACCACTCGCCCTTCTGCTTGACGGCTTCCTTGCCGCTGCAAACAGCCATCGGCCCTTCCATGGCCTCATAGCTGACGATGTCGTCGGCATTGTACCTCGCGGCAGCACTGTGGCTGTCGCCCTGCTTGAGGAGTTCCGTGAAATCCTTGGCAATTTCAGCAGTGGTCATGACTTCCTCCTGTTCAGACCAGTCGCAGGTAGGGGGTCGACTGCTCGGCTACTACCGCCGGCCTGTCCCACAGGTGACAATTCGTGTCAGGAGAGACAGGTCCAGCTTGCAGCGATTTGAAATGCTCGCATGGCGACCAATGCGTCGTCCTTACAACGGGGCATAACAACCGCGCTTGATGGCCAGCCGCCGCACCAGCGCCAGCACGCTGTCGATGGCCGGCGTCGGCTTGCCGGTCAGGCGGCCGAGTTCCTGCACCGCGCTCACCAGCGCGTCGATCTCCATGGGGCGGCCGCGCTCCAGATCCTGCAGCATCGAAGTCTTGTGCTCGCCGACGTCGCCGGCGCCCTTGATGCGCTTGTCGACGGGGATCGGAAAGCGGACGCCGAGGCTTTCGCCGATCGCTTGCGCCTCCAGCATCATGGCGCGGGCAAGCGTTCGCGTTCCCTCGTCGGCGACGATGGCCGCGAGCGTGCTGCCGGTCAGCGCCGAGATCGGATTGAAGGACAGATTGCCCCAGAGTTTTATCCAGATCTCCGAGCGGATGTCCTCGCGCACCGGCGCCTGCAGTCCGGCTTTGACCATCTCGCGCGCCAGCGCGGTTACGCGCTCGCTCTTTTCGCCGGACGGCTCGCCAAGCGAGAACCGCGTACCCTCGACATGGCGGATCAGGCCGGGGGCATCGACCTCCGCGGCGGGATAGACGACGGAGCCGATGACGCGCTGCGGGCCGATGCGCTGCCAGATCGTGCCGCCGGGATCGACCGCCTGGATGCGCGTGCCTTCGAGCGCGCCGCCGGCCTTGTAGAAGTACCACCAGGGCACGCCGTTCTGCATGGTAACCACCGCTGTCTCCGGCCCAAGCAGCGGTGCGATCTGGTCGAGCGCCGGCGCCAGCGAATGGGCCTTCAGCGCCAGCACGACATAGTCCTGCACGCCGAGCTCTTCCGCGCGGGCGGCGCCCTCACTGGCGCGGCAATCTCGCTCTCGCCCTCGATCAGCCTGAGGCCATCGGCCTTGATCGCCTCGAGATGCGCGCCGCGCGCCACGACCGACAGATCGACTGTGCCTGCGGCTGCCAGCTTGGCGGCGAGATAGCCGCCGATGGCGCCGGCGCCGAACACGGTGACGCGCATCAGCCGAGCCCGAGTTTTGCCGCGAGACCGATGCGCTGCAATTTTCCCGTCGCGCCCTTCGGGATCTCGTCCAGGATCAGCACCTTGCGCGGCACCTTGAAATCGGCGAGCCGAGTCGACGCAAAGCCGCGTATGTCGGACTCGCTGGCGCTCTGGCCTTCGCGCAGCACGACAGCGGCCGCGACCTCTTCGCCGAGCTTGTCGTGCGGCATGGCGAAGGTGACGACCTGCGCCACCGCCGGATGGTCCATCAGTACGCCGTCGACCTCGAGCGGCGAGATTTTTTCGCCGCCGCGATTGATGATCTCCTTCAGCCGGCCGGTGACGCGCAGATAGCCATCCTCGTCGAGCACGCCCTGGTCGCCGGTATGGAACCAGCCGTGGGCGAAGGCGCTGGCGTTGGCGTCGGGATTCTTCTCGTAGCCTGCGGTGACGTTGGGGCCGCTAATGACGATCTCGCCGGTCTCGCCGGCGTCAAGCAGCCGTCCGTCCGGCGCCATGACAGCTACGTCCGGTCCGGCCGCGGCGCCGACGCTGCCCGGCTTGCGCTGGCCTGGCGGCAGGCGGTTGGACGCCATCTGATGCGCGGCCTCGGTCATGCCGTAGGATTCGATCACCGGGCAGCCGAAGGTCGCCTCCAGCTCGGCCATCACCTGCGCCGGCAAGGACGCGGAGGACGAGCGGATGAAGCGCAGCGGTGCCGCCGCAAGCGCTTCCGCATTGCGCGCGGCGCGCGGCAGGATCGCCTGATGCATGGTCGGCACCGCCGTGTACCAGCTCGGCTTTGCCTCGCCCAGCCAGTGGAAGAAGCGTAGCGCATTGAAGCCCGGCGTGCAGAAGACGCTGCCACCGGCGGCGAGCGAGGACAGCACAGCCGCGATCAGCCCGTGAATGTGGAAGAGCGGCATGATGTTGAGGCAGCGATCGGCCGAGGTCAGGCCGAGCGTCGCGCCGATATGCGCGGCCGAGGCGGCAAGATTGGCATGGCTTAATGGCACCAGCTTCGGGCGCGAGGTGGTGCCGGAAGTGTGGAGAAGCAGCGCGATGTCGCCGTCCGCTGCCAATCCCGACGCGACGGGCGGGCCGACCGGATCGCCTTCGATGGCGAAGCTGCCGGCGGGCGCGTCATCCGGCGGCAGCAACCGCAGCACGCGGATGCCGAGACGCTCGGCGACTTCGACCGCCGGCCCGTGCTCATCCCTGGCAACCAGAATCGCCCTGGCGCCGATGTCCGAGAGATAGAAATCGAGCTCGTCGGCCCGATAGGCCGGATTGAGCGGAGCAGTCGAGGCGGCCGCCGCCACGGCGAGGAAGGCGGTCGCCATCTCCGGTCCGTTCGGCAGCACGATGGCCACGCGGTCGCCACGGCCGAGGCCGAGCGCATTCAGCTTCGCGACCGTCTCGCGGATCAGCCGGCGCAGCCCGCCATGGGTGAGCGTCGGCCTGTCAGGGGCCGAAACAGCCGGCGCGTCAGCGGCGCCGGAGGCGAGGCGGTGCGCAAGGTACACGGTGTCAGCGGTATTGGTCATGGTCACCGACTATCTTTCCAGCCTGCAAAAATCCAGCCGAGCGGCAGCATTCAATCGTGAAACCGCGGGCATCAGTATCCGAGCGCCATTCCATCCTTGCGCGGATCGGAAGCGCCGGTCAGCGTTCCCTTCTCCCAGTCGATCAGCACGGCCTGCCCGCCGCCCAGCGGGTGATCCGGCTCCACCACCTGATGGCCGCGCCGGTGCAGGCCTTCAACTGTGTCGGGGCGGACGTTTCGCTCCGCCTCGACGACGTCGTGATTGTAGAAGACGCGCGGCGCGTCCAGCGCCTGCTGCGGGTCCATGCCGAAGTCGATCATATTGGTCAAAAGATGGACATGGCCGAAAGGCTGGTAGCCGCCGCCCATGACGCCGAACGGCATCACCGCGCGGCCGTCCTTCGTCATCATGCCCGGCATGATGGTGTGCATCGGCCGCTTGCCGGGGGCTATCGCGTTCGGATGTTTCGGATCGAGCCGGAAGCTGGTGCCCCTGTTCTGCAGCACGACGCCGGTCTTTGGGCTGACGACGCCGCTGCCGAAGGAATAGTAGGTCGAGTTGATGAAGCTGACCGCGTTCAAGTCACGGTCGACGACGGAGATGTAGACCGTGTCGCTGCCCGGCAGATCGAGGCGCGGCAAATCGGTCATGGCGCGTTCGCGATCGATGGCGGCGCGCAGCCGGTCGGCATAGACGGCGGACAAAAGCTCTTTCACCGGGACGGCGACATGATCCTGGTCGCCGAGAAATGTATCGCGGTCGCGGTAGGCGAGCCGCCCGGCCTCGATCTCCAGATGCAGGCGCTCGGCGCCATTGGGGTCGAGCCCGCCAAGCTCAAAACCGGAGAGCACGTTCAACATCAAAAGCGCGGTCAGGCCCTGATTGTTCGGCGGCATCTGATGGATGCCGTAGCCCTTGTAGGAGATGCCGACCGGGGCCTTGTAGTCGCCCTTGGTCGAAGCGAAATCGTCGAGCGTGTGCAGCCCGCCGAGCTGGCGCAAGCGACCGACGATGTCCTCGGCCACCGCACCCTCGTAGAAGCCGGCACGGCCTTTCCTGGCGATGATGCGCAGCGTTTCGGCGAGCTCCGGCTGGCGATGGACGTCGCCGGCCCTGGGTGGTTTGCCGCCGGGCAGGAAGATGCGCGCCGCGACCTCGTCGGCCGACAGATCGGTCTCGGGATCTTTCCAGTCGAAGGCGACGCGGTCGTGCACGACATAGCCGTTTTCGGCATAGTGGATCGCCGGCGCCAGCGCGTCGGCGATGCCCTTGCGGCCATGATCCTCCAGCAGCCTGCACCAGGCGTCGACGGCCCCCGGAATGGTGACCGCATGCGGGCCCTGCTTTGGCAATTCGCTGAAGCCCTTCTCCAGATACCAGTCGACGGTCGCCGCCGCCGGCGCCCTGCCCGAGCCGTTGAAGGCGAGCACATTCCCCTCGCCCTTAGGGCAATAAAGCACGAAACAATCGCCACCGATGCCGGTCGACTGCGGCTCGACCACGGCCTGCACGGCGGCGGCGCAGACGGCGGCGTCCATCGCATTGCCGCCGGAGCGCAGCATCTCGATCGCGGCGAGGGTCGAGAGCGGATGCGAGGTCGCGGCCATGGCTTCGGTGGCGCGGACCGGCGAGCGGCCGGGAAACTGAAAATCACGCATGCTGTTACGGTATCCCTGCATTCAACGTCCGCGGCCGAAAAGCTGAGCGGCGGACAACAAGACGATCGATAGCACGATCAGGCAAGTCGAAATGGCGGCAATGGTCGGATCGATCTGGTCGCGTAGCGCATTAAACATGCGGCGCGTCAGCGTCGTGGTTTCCCCGCCGGAGATGAACAGCGAAACCACCACCTCGTCGAAGGAGGTGATGAAGGCAAACAGCGCGCCCGAGACGATCGAGAAGCGGATCTGCGGCATCGTCACCTGAAGGAAGGCGGAGAAGCGGTTGGCGCCGAGGCTGCGCGCCACCTTCTCCTGGTTCATGTCGTAGGACCGCAGGCCGGAAACAACGGTCAGCACCACCAGCGGCAGGGCCTGCACGGTATGCGCGATGACGAGGCCGGTCAGCGTGTTGTTGAGGCCGATGCGGGCGTAGAGGAAGAAGGTGCCGATGCCGATCAGGATGACCGGGATGATCAGCGAGGCGGTGAGCAGCGCGTTGATGGCGCCGGTCAGCCGAAGCGTGCCGGCATTGATGGCATAGGCGGCAGCGGTGCCGAGCGGCGTCGCCACGATCATCGTCATTACAGCGACCTTCACCGAGACGATGGTGGCATCGCGCCATTCGACCGAACCGAAATAGCTCTCGTACCAGCGCAGCGACCATTGCTCGGGCGGGAACTGCAGCAGCGTCGAGCCGGAAAAGGACATGATGACGATGATGACCGACGGCGCGATCAGGAACAGCAGGACCAGCGCTCCGAGCGCATAGAGCCAGAGCCGTTGCCGGTGCGATATGGGCAGGGCATTTTCCATGCTCATCGCGAGCTCCAGACGCCGGTGGCGCGCGCGCCGAGCAGCCATTGGAACAGGCCGAGCAGGGCGAGCGTGACGGCAAGCAGCACGACGCCGAGCGCGGCCCCCGCGCCCCAGTTGGAATAGAGGCTGGTGGTCTGCTCGATGCGCATCGCCCACATGATGACCTTGCCGCCGCCCATCAATGCCGGCGTGACGAAAAATCCGAGGCAGAGCACGAAGACGATGACCACGCCGGAGGCGAGGCCGGGCAGCGACAGCGGGAAGAATATCTGCCGGAAGGTGGCGGCCGGGCTGGCGCCGAGATTCATGCCGGCGCGCAGGCAATCGATGTCGATCGTCTTCATCGAGGCGTAGAGCGGCAGCACCAGGAACGGCAGCATGATGTGGGTCATGCCGATAATGACGCCGGCGAAATTGTTGGCGAGCGGCAGCGGCTGGCTAATGACGCCGAGGTCGATCAGCCAGCTGTTGATCAGGCCCTTGCGCTGCAGGATGACCAGCCAGGCATAGGTGCGCACCAGCACCGAGGTCCAGAACGGCAGGATGACCAGGATCAGGCAGATCGAGGCCGCGCGGCGCGGCAGTTGCGACAGCATGTAGGCCAGCGGATAGCCGAGCACGACGCAGGCGCCGGTGACGGCGAAGGCAACCTTGAAGGTGGTGAGGAAGGTCTTGATGTAGGAGGGCTGCTGGAAGAAGCGCGCGTAGTTCGAAGCGCTCAGCGAGCCGGTCTCGTCGAACAGCGACAGCCAGAACAGCCAGCCGATCGGCACGATGATGACGGCGAAGACGAGCAGCAGGCCGGGCGACAGCAGCGCCAGCAGCCCGAAGGTTTCGCGGCGCGCATCGGCATGCAACGCATCGGCGTTGAGCGTCCGGGCACCGGCATGGGGCAGTATGGCGGATTGCATGCTCATCAGTCCGCCGCCACCAGCACCACGTCCTCGGCATCGATACCGAGATTGACCGGCTCGCCGGGCCCTGGCAGCCTGGCCAGCACGTCACTGCGGCAATAGTCGCGCAGCGTCACCTGGCGGCCGTCGCGCAGGGTGGCATAGCAGGCGAAACTGTCGCCCTGGTAGATGACGTCGCCGACGGTCGCCGGGATCACATTGACGCTGCCCGCCGGCTGAGCGTCGGCGACGAGGCGCAGCTTTTCCGGCCGCACCACCATCAGATGGCAGCCGGCGGCCGGCACCGCAGAGGTCATGCGGATCTTCCTGTCCTCATACCAGACGCTGCCGTTGCGGCTTTCGACCGGGATGAAGTTGGAATCGCCGATGAAGCCGGCGACGAAGCGCGTTTTGGGCGCGGCGTAGAGCACTTCCGGCCTGTCGATCTGCTCGATGCAGCCGGCGTTCATGACGGCGATGCGATCCGACATGGTGATCGCCTCGCGCTGGTCGTGGGTGACGTAGACGGTCGTCATGCCCAGCCGGCGATGCAGATTGCGCAATTCGATCTGCATGTGCTCGCGCAGGCTCTTGTCCAGGGCCGAAAGCGGCTCGTCCATCAGCACGATGCGCGGCTCGAAGACGATGGCGCGGGCCAGCGCCACGCGCTGCCGCTGGCCGCCGGAAAGCTGGTCGACGCGGCGCTCGCCGAGCCCTTTCAACTGCACGAGGTCCAGCGCCTTTTCGACGCGCTCGGCCGTCTCCGCCGTCGAGACGCGGCGCTGCTTCAACGGAAAGGCGATGTTGTGGAAGACATTCATATGCGGGAACAGCGCATAGTTCTGGAACACCATGCCGATGTTGCGCCGGTGCGGCGGCATGGCGATGATCTCCTCGCCGCCGACCTTGATGCTGCCGGCATTCGCCCTGACGAAGCCCGCCAGGATCATCAGCAGCGTCGTCTTTCCCGAGCCCGACGGGCCAAGCAGCGTCAGGAATTCACCCGCCGCGACATCGAGCGAAAGATCGCGCAGCACCGAGACGCCGCCGAATCTCTTTTCGATGCCGCTGATGCCGATGGGAAGCGCGGTCGGCGCGATGGACAAAAGCATCTCCCTGGACTCCGGATCATTCATGGCGGGACGGAGCTGGGGCAGCGCCTGGACGCTGCCCCGGCAGTTTGTCGTGACGCAATTCCGGACGGAAAACCGCTGCACACTTTTCCTGGAATTGCTCTGTCTATTGCTGGATCAGGTTGTTGAACTTCTCGGTCGCCTCGACGAGGGTGTCGCGCCAGAATTCGGGATCCTGCAGCACCTGCTTCTTGACGTTGTCCGGCGCGGAATTGATGTCCTTGATCCGCTCCGGCGGGATCTTGCCGGTCTCGAAGGCCTTTTCGTTGGCCGGGCCGTTGTCGACATAGAGCGGCAAATTGGCCTGAAGGTCGGGGCTGACGAACTTGGCCAGCGCCTTCATGGCGAGGTCCTTGTTCTTCGAGCCTTTGGGGATGACCATGCAGTCGGCGGTGAGAACGCCTTGGTCGAAGGAGAAGCTGACCGGCGCGCCTTCCTTGCGCAAGGTGCCGGCGCGGCCGTTCCAGATGCTCGCCATGTCGACCTCGCCGTCCTTGACGAGCTGCATGGCCTGGGCGCCCGAGGTCCACCAGGCGTCGATATGGCCCTTGACCTTGTCGACGGATTGCAGCGCGCCGTCGATGTCGACCGGATAGACCTTGTCGATCGGAATGCCCTTGGCGAGCGCGGCGACACTCAGCGTTTCCGTCGCCTGGCTGCCGGAGAGCGCGCGGCGGCCGGGGAATTTCTCGACATCCCAGAAATCGGCCCAGGTCTTCGGCCCCTTGTCGCCGAAAACGTCGGTCCGGTAGATCAGCACCACGGAGGTGTAGGAGATGCCGACCCAGTCGTCATGGACGAGCTTGGGATTGATGCCGCTCTTGTCGATGACGCTGTAGTCGAGCTTCTCGAACAGGCCTTCCTTGGAGCCGCGCGCGCATTCGTCGGCGCCGAGCTCGGTGATGTCCCATTTGACGGCATTGCCGGTGACCTGCAGGCGCACGTCGTCGAGGCCGTTGGTGGTGTCCTGCTTGATGGTGATGCCGAGTTCCTTGGCCGTCGGATCGAAGAAGGCCTTGGTCTCCGCCTCCTGATAGGTGCCGCCCCAGGAGGCGGCGGTGATGGTGTCGGCGGCCGATGCCGGGACGGCGACCGAGGCCAGCAGCCCCGCGACCGCAAGACTTTTGATGCAAAGCAGCTTCGTCATTTTCGCTTCTCCAACCGGTGTTCCCATTATCGTTGATTTGGTATGCGAATTTGTATACAATTTTGAGTGTAATTCGTCGGAAGCCGATGTCAACACGCGCCATGCGTTTTTGGTGACGAAAGATGGAGGCCAAGGCCGGAGCGCTACTCTGCTCGAAACGGTCCTGTTTCAAGCAAGCGCCAAAAGGCTCTAGACTGCGAATCCATGACAGACCGTTGGAGGCGGGACGCTTGAGCAAGGAGAGAAAGAACACGCTGCGCGATTCGGTGTTCGAGAAGCTGAAGGCGCTGATCATCACCGGCCAGATTCCGCCTGGCTCGCGTGTCACGGAAGCCGACATGGCCGAGCGCCTGAAGGTCAGCCGCACACCGGTGCGCGAGGCCTTCAACCGGCTGGAGCGCGACGGCCTGGTCATCGGCCGTCCGCGCCAGGGCTATCTGGTCGCCGAGTTCAATCTCACCATGTTCCGCGAGGCCTTCGACATCCGCGAGCTGCTCGACGGACGCGCGACCGAGCTGGCGGCGGCCAACGCCACCGCCGCCGACAAGACGCGGCTGCGCGCAGTTCTTGCCGAATGCGAGCGTCTGGCCGCGATCCCCGACCGCAGCACCAGGGAGCAGTTCGAGGAACTGCAGGTCGGTATCGACCTGCATCGCGTGATCGCCGAAATCGGCGGCAACGAGATGCTCTCCGGCATGCTCTGCGGCATACTCGACAAGTGCCAGCAATATGTCTGGACGGAGCTTCTGTGGCTGGACGAGTGGAAGCTCACCCGCGAGGAGCACACCGGCATCGTCGACGCGATCTGCGCCGGTGATGTGGCGCTTGCCGGCGAGCGCGCCCGCGCGCATGTGCGAGGCTCACGCGAGAACATTCTGCGCCTGCTGCAGGCCAAATCCGACTATCAGGGTTTTTTCGCCAAGGCGTCCTGAGGCAAGCGGTCAACTGGAAAGCATAGGGCAGCTGGCGCCCCGGCGCAGGCTGATATGCGCCACGTCGCCGACGCTGAACTGAAAACCGTCGGCGCGTCGCGGCGCATCGATCACCACCCGCATCCCCTGCCCCAGCTCGGCGTGGAGGCGCAGCGTGCGGCCGTGAAAGACGACGCCGCTCACCCGTGCCGGCGCGGTGCCGTCGGCGGCTTCGGTGGTCGCCAACAGGTCCTCGGGACGCACGCCGATGGTGCGCATCTCGCCGGCGGCCGGCATCTCGCCGGTTTCGGATATAGCTTCCAGCGGCAGCTCGCCGGCGGCAAAGCGCAGGCGCTCGCCGTCGCGGCCGACGAAGCGCGACGGCAGGAGGTTCATGGTGCCGATGAAAGAGGCGACGAATTTCGTCGCAGGGCGGTCGTAGAGGGTCGCCGGCGGCGCGATCTGCTCGATGCGGCCCTTGTTCATGACGACGATGCGATCGGAGATCGACAGCGCTTCGGTCTGGTCGTGGGTGACCATGACGAAGGTGGTGCCGAGCCGCGACTGCAGCCGCTTCAGCTCAACCTGCATCTGCTCGCGCAGATGTGCGTCGAGCGCCGACAGCGGCTCGTCGAGCAGCAGCACGCGCGGCTCGCAGACGATGGCGCGGGCGAGCGCGACACGCTGGCGCTGGCCGCCCGAAAGCTCCAGGACGCGGGCGCCGAGCTTGTCGGCGAGGCCGACCATGTCGAGCGCCGCGCCGACGCGTTTCGCCTGCTCGGCGCCGGACAGTTTGCGCAGCGACAGGCCGAAGCCGACATTCTCGGCGACATCCATGTGCGGGAACAGCGCATAGTCCTGGAACACGGTGTTGACCGGACGATCGAAGGGCCTCAGGCCCGTTATGTCGCGGCCCTCGAGCAGAACATTGCCGCTGGTCGGGCTCTCGAAACCGGCGATGACGCGCAGGCTGGTGGTCTTGCCGCAACCGGACGGCCCTAACAAAGTGAGGAACTCACCCGGAGCGATATCCAGGTCGACGGCGTCGAGACCAACCACACCACCCGGAAAGACCTTCGAGACTTTCTGCAGTCGAACTAATGCATCTCGCAATTCCGGACGGAAAGCCGTGTCGCGCTTTGCCTGGAATTGCTCTGTCGCATCAGGCGCCATCGCGCACCTCGGAGGGTTTTGTCGTGTTGACCCAGAGGATCTGGCAGCACTCGGCGCCGGGGTTGCGGAAGGCATGCAGAAGCGTGCTCTTGAAGGCAAAGCTGTCGCCGGCCTTCAATCCGTAGGTGGTCGAATCGACCACCAGTTCGACCTCGCCCGTCATCACGAAGCCGAATTCGTGGCCGGCATGGGCGTAGGCTTCCGCCGTGCCGCCGCCGGCCTCGACCGTAACCAGCATGCCGGTGAGCGTGGCCGCTGGCGGCGAGAGCAATGCCTTGGCGATGCCTTCCGACTTGACCGGTATCTGCCGCCGCTTGTCGGCGCGCACGCAATAGAGGTCGTTGACGGCGTCATTGCCGTCGGCGATCAGCGCAGACGGTTCGATGTCGAGCGCGGCGGCCAGCGGCCAGATCACCTTGACACGCAGCGAGGACATGCCTCGCTCGATCTGGCTGAGCGCGCCGATCGAAATGCCGGCCTTTGCCGCAAGCTCGGCCAGCGACAGCTTGCGCTCCAGCCTCAGCGCCCGCACGCGCCGGCCGACGCGCACATCGGCATCGTCCTTCGACCTTTCGGCGGCTTCGTCAAAAACGTCCATGCGTTCGTCCTCGTTGCAGTACTTTGGCCAGCCAACAAAGCCGGTTCTGGTCTTACCGGCGTTGGCGCCGCCCCTCATCGCCCTGCCGGGCACTTCTCCCCGTATAGTGACGGGGAGAAGGGGCTGACCGCAGCGTCGCCCCTCTCCCTGCAGCAACAGCGGCGATTTGCGAAAGCGGCGACGACAGCGCCCCTCTCCCCGTCACTATACGGGGAGAGGATGCCGGCAGGCAGGTGAGGGGCAGCACCGGCTTTGGCAATGGCGCTCAACCCCCGGCCTTCACCTTCTCGAACATCTTGGCGACGTCGTCGTTCTGCTTCATCGGCCCAGTAAAGATGGTGGTCTTCAGCATCACGTCCGGATCCGACGGCAGTTGCAGCTTTTCCAGCTCGTCCTTCGCCACGCCGGCGAAAGCGGTGCTCAGCGAACTGCCGTAGCCATAGGACTGGATCAGATACTTACCGGAGTCGGCGTCGAGCCGGCTGTTGATGAAGTCATAGGCGAGATCGACGTTCTTGGCGTCCTTCAGCATGACGAAGCCGCAGGACCAGGTCAGCATGCCCTCCTTCGGCTTCATGAACTCGACGGGCACTCCCTGCTTCTTCAGCGATGTGGCCGACGCGTTCCAGGTCATGGCGGCGACCAGTTGGCCGCTTGCCAGCGCCTGTTCGACCGAGGTCATGTCGGTGGTGTAGCTGGACAGCAGCGGCCGCTGCTCGCGCAGCTTCTCCGCCACCTTGTCCATCTGCTCCGGAGTCATGTCGAAGGGGTTCACGCCGGCGAGCAGTGCGGCGACGATCGGCGTGTCATGCACGGCGTCGATGGTCGCCATGCGACCGGCATACTGCTTGTCCCACAGAAGGTTCCAGCTCGCCTCGGGGTTCTTCACCAGATCGGTGCGGTAGAGGATCGAGGTGTTGCCCCAGTCCCACGGCACCATCCAGACCTTGCCGTCGCCGGCCTGGATGTCGGGCAGGTTCTTGAACACCGGGAAGATCGAATCCCAGTTCTTGATGCGCTTGGTGTCGATCGGCTGCAGCAGGCCTTCCTTGTTCCAGCGCGCCACCTTGTCGTAGCAGGGGTGCGCGATGTCCGGCCGGAAGCCGGCCTTGACCTTGGTGAAGGCGTCGTCGTCGTCGCCGAAGATCGAGGCCTCGACGCCGTCCGGATGGGCCGCGAGGAAGCTCTTGTTGAAGTCGGGCAGTTCGTAGCCCGACCAGGTGAAATACTGCAGCTTGTCGGCGGCAAAGGCGACGGTCGACGACAGCGCGAGCGCCAGGGCCGCAAGGCCGGCGCGGGTCTTGTGTCCGGTGATCGATTTCAGCTGGAATGTCATTTTCGTTCTCCTCTCTTTCTTTGTTGTGGTTCAGGCTGGTTTGGCGGCGGCTGGCCGACGCGCAGCGCCAAGGCCGCGGTGGCGCAGGATTTCGGCTGAGCCGGCGATGATGAAGGACACAGCCAGGATCACTGTGCCCAGCGCCATGACAGTCGGCAGCGAGCGCGGGAAGCGCAGCTGGCTCCAGATGTAGAGCGGCAGCGTCGGCTCGGTGCCGGCGAGGAAGAAGACGACGATGAACTCGTCGAAGGAGATAAGGAAGGCAAGCATGAAGGCCGACAGCACGGCCGGCGCACTCAGCGGCAGCATGACGCGCCGGAACGTCGTCCAGTCGGAGGCGCCGAGGTCGAGCGCCGCCTCGCGGATGGTTTTGGGAATAGCGGCGAAGCGGCTGCGCATCACCACCACCGTCGTCGGCAGCGCGACAAGGATGTGCCCAAGCACGATCGAAACGCGCGACGGGCCGAGGCCGATGAGATTGACCAGGATCAGCAGCGATATGCCGACGATGACGCCGGGGATCAGGATCGGCAGACGGGCGATGGCGCTGATCGTGGCGGCGAGCGGCGAGCGGCCGTAGAGATCCATATAGGACACGGTGATGCCGCAGAGCGTGGCGCCGGTGGCTGCAACCGTGGCGATGACGAGGCTGTTGGCGAGCGCGCCCGACAGCACCGGATTGCCATAGAGCGTCTCGTACCATTCAAGCGTGAAGCCCTGCAGCGGAAACGCAGCTTGGATGGAATTGTTGAAGGAAAACAGCGGGATCAGCAGCACCGGCAGATAGAGGAAGACCAGATAGCCAAGCACATAGAGGCCGAGCCAGCGGCCGCCCGTGTTGATGTCGGTGCGCGTCGCGCTCATGTGCGGCTGCCAAATCTGCGGTCGGCGCCGCGCGCGACCAGCACCACGCACAGGATGACCAGCATGACGCAAACCGAAAGTGCGGCGCCGAACGGCCAGTCATTGGCCTTGCCGAACTGGGACTGGATCAGCGTGCCGATCATGGTGCTGGCCGGGCCGCCGACCATGGCCGGCGTGACGTAGTCGCCGACCGTCGGCACGAAGACGACGAGGGCCGCCGCCAGCACGCCCGGCATCGAATTCGGCAGCACGACGCGGCGGAACGCCGTGAACGGACGGGCGCCGAGATCGGAAGCGGCTTCGAGCAGCGATTTTGGGATCGTGTCCAGCGCGACATAGATCGGAAGGATGGCAAAGGGCGCGTAGGCGTGGGCAAGCGTGACCACGACCGCCGCCGGCGTGTTGAGGAAGGCCAGCGTCGGCTCCGACCAGATGCCACTTTCGATGAAGGCCGAGTTGAGCACGCCATTATAGGCAAGCACGATCTTCCAGGCGAAGACGCGCAAAAGATAGCTGGTCCAGAATGGCAGCGTGACCAGGAAGAGCAGGAGGCCGCGGCGCCGGCCGGCATGGAAGGCGAGATAGTAGGCGACCGGATAGGCGGTGACCACCGTCGCCAGCGTCACCAGACCGGCGATGACCAGCGAGCGCAGCGTCACCGTCCAGTAAAGCGGATCGGTGGCCACGGTGACGAAGTTCGCGGCGGTCAGGCCGACGCCGAGCAGCGAGCCGTCATTGCCGCGGAAGGCAAGGAAGATCACCAGTCCGAGAGCGAACAGGATCAGGAAGAAGGTGACCAGCCCACCCGGCAGCAGCATGGCGAAGCGGAACGCCGGCGAAGCGCGGGTTTCCGGCAATGGCTGACTTGCTGCAATGGCCGACATCGATCTGCCCGTCGGAATTATGAAATCGACTTAGATTTTTTCAGATTTGTGAAACTGTCAAGCTGAATCGCGAGAATGACGGAATGTGCTCGGCGAAATCAGCGCTCCAACGCGTCGAGCATCCGGTACCAGGCGATCGTCGCGGCAACGCCGACCTGCCGGAAGGCATGGAACGGGATCGGCCGGATCGGCGACAACGGAAACGGCAGTTGCCGCGCATCGCCGCTCGCCAGGTAGCTTGCCATGCGCTTGCCGAGCGCGCTCATCAGGCCGACGCCCCTGCCCTGGCAGCCGGCAACGGCAAGCAGGCCCTTTTCGGGCTCGTGGATATGCGGCAGATGATCCGGCGTCATCGCCACCCGGCCGAACCAGCGTTTCTCGATCGCGATGCCGGCAAGCGCCGGATAGAGACGGATCAGAGCGCGTTCCAGATGCGCCCAGTCCGCGGCGCTGGAGGGCAGCGCCATGCGGCCGCGGCCGCCCAGCACAAGCCGGCCGTCCGCGCTTCTGCGGTAGTAGACGAGGATGCGGCGCGAATCCGACACGGCCTGCCCGCCCGGCAGGATGCCGGCGCCAATGTCAGCCGGCAGCGGCGCAGTGGCAATCTGGAAGGAATGCAGCGGCACGATGGTCCGCGCGAGGCCAGGCAGAAGGCCATCGGTGTAGGCGTTGGTGGCAAGCACGACAGCCTTCGCCCGCACCTCCAGGCCGCTTTCGGTCAAGACCTGCCAGAGACCGGCGTCCTTGCGCAGCTTCACCACCTTCTGCCCTTGTGCGATCCCTGCGCCAGCGGCAGCGGTGACCCGCGCCAGCTCCAGCGTATAGGCCAGCGGATCGACGACGCCGGCGCGGCGGTCGAGCCAGCCGCCGAGATAGCCCTTGGCGCCGGTCATGGCCGCGATCTCGGCCTGGTTTAGCAGTTCGACGTCGGCGCCGCGCGCCCGCCACTGGCGATCCCGGTTTGCTGCCGCAGTCAAAGCGGTCTCGGTGTGCACGGCCTGGATCCAGCCGTTGCGGGTGAGCGGCACCGCCAGCTTCTCGTCGCGGATCAGGTCGAACACCGCATCCGCGGTCGAGGCGGCAAAATTGACCAGCGCCTCGCCACGCTCCTTGCCGAAATGCTCGACCAGCCATTCCGGATCGTATTTCAGTCCGGGGATGACCTGACCGCCATTGAGACCCGAGGCACCCTCGCCGATCGCTCCGGCGTCCAGCACCTGGACGGCAAGGCCCTGCCGCGCGGCATGGAGCGCGGTGGAGAGACCCATGATCCCGCCACCGACGATGACGACGTCAACTGCGCCGACCGCCGGTTGCGGCTGGAACGCGGACACCTTTTTGGGCCTCTGCCAGATCGGATCGGAAAACGGCTTGGGCAAGGAACACCTGGAAATGCAATGGGCTCGTGAAAATCGTATTGCCGATTTCATGGATTTGAAAGTGCGTTTCGATTGTGCCAGCCGGCCCGTGGCTGCGGACAGCGCGCCCATGACCCACCAAATGATCCCATCGGCGGGATGGACGTCTGGACAAAATCCGGGGAAAGTGCCCGCCGCCAACGAAAGGACCGATGCCATGACCGACCCGACCCGCCTGCCCGCCGACGGAATTTTCATCGGGCGAGCGAGAACCAGCGAGGCGGCCCATCCGCTGGTGGTCGCGGTGCGCGACGGCACGGTCTTCGACATCACGTCGAGCGCCGCTCCAACCGTGCGCGACCTCTGCGAGTTGCCGGACCCGGCCGGCTATGTCCGCTCCGCCAAGGGCAAGCCGATCGGCGCGCTTGAAGACATCGCCGCCAACAGTTTCGAGGCAGAGCGCGACGCGAAGAAGCCGTTCCTGCTCTCCCCCGCCGACCTGCAGGCGGTGAAGGCTTCCGGCGTCACCTTCGTCGTCAGCCTGCTCGAGCGCGTCATCGAAGAACAGGCGCGCGGCTCGGCGGAGAAGGCCGACGCCATCCGCGCCGACATCGCCGGCCTGATCGGCCACGATCTGTCGAAGCTGAAGCCCGGCTCGCCGGAAGCGATGGAGATCAAGGCCAAGCTGATTTCGCGCGGCGCCTGGTCGCAATATCTGGAGGTGGGCATTGGTCCGGACGCCGAAATCTTCACCAAATGCCAGCCGATGGCATCTGTCGGCTTCGGCGCCGATGTCGGCCTGCACCCGGTCTCCACCTGGAACAATCCGGAGCCGGAGATCGCCATGATCGCCGACAGCACCGGCCGCATTGTCGGCGCCACGCTCGGTAACGACGTCAATCTGCGCGACGTCGAGGGGCGCTCGGCGCTGCTGCTGGGCAAGGCCAAGGACAACAACGCGTCCGCAGCGCTCGGTCCCTTCATCCGGCTGTTCGACGAGACGTTTTCCATCGCCGACGTGAAGCGCGCCACGGTGCGGCTCAGCGTCGAGGGCGAGGACGGGTTCGCGCTGGAGGGCGCAAGCTCGATGGCCGAGATCAGCCGCTCGCCGGAGGAGCTGGTCAAGGCAGCGATGGGGCCGCATCACCAGTATCCGGACGGGCTGGCGCTCTATCTCGGCACCATGTTCGTACCGTCGAAGGATCGCGGCGAGAAGGGCAAGGGCTTCACCCACAAGGTCGGCGACATCGTCACCATCTCGTCGGAGAAGCTCGGCGCGCTGGTCAACCGGGTGCGCCTGTCACCGGATTGCCCGCACTGGACCTATGGCGCCAGCCACCTGATGCGCGACCTCGCCAGGGCCGGCCTGATCTGACAACCCTGCAAGAACCGGCCATCATCAACACAATTTTATGTTGGGGCCCGGTGACTGCCGGCGCGATCCGTTCCAAGATCGCGGCGCGGTCGGGGGGCCGCCGACATGTCCGATTCGCCGCTGATCTCCCTGCGCAACGTCGCCAAACGCTTGGGCGGCTTCGTCGTACTGGTCGACTGGCTGGGCAGGATCTAGCGCGGCCGGCGCGCGGAACGCAGGCAGAACGGGCCGCGGCTGAGCCTCGCTCGACTACCTTACCTCGCCCAAACTGGGCCGCGATTGATCTTCAAGGAAAACGTTCCGGTTCAATAGGTTAGCGCGCCGCAACAAGGCTGCTTTATCCAGATTTGTCGGATGATTGGCAAACGGTGCGGCAATTCTGCACATCAGCTATGCAAGTTTCATGGTTGCCGAATCGTTAAGCAATCAGTAGATATCCGGGTGTCGGCCGTCTCCTCCTCCCAGATGTGATGCCGACGGTGAATGCGGTACACCTCCTCCCGTGCCGCATTCGAAATCGAGCCCGCTGCCTCCTCCTCCCGGCAGCGGGCTTTTTTTGTTCCTGCCGTTGCGGTCTGGAGACGGGCGCCGCCGTCAGCGCGCTCTGAAGGACGCGATCAGCCCTTCCGCCATGCGCACGAACTGCGCGCTCGGACCCTCGGCGCCGACGCTCTGCATCGAGACGCGCGCGCCTTCGAGCAGCAGCGACAGCGTATCGGCAAGCAGCTCGGCCTGGCCGACGCCGGCATCGCGGCAAAGGCTGACCAGGCGTTCGCGCTGGGCTTCCTTCAGCTCCTTGATGACGCGCCTGGCCGGATGATCGGTCTCGCTGAGCTCGACGGCGGCATTGGCCATGTCGCAGCCGCGGCTGTCGGCAGTGAGCATCTCGGAGACCTTGCGGACCCAGGCGTGCAGCTGCGCCAGCTTGTCGCCCGGGTGCTCGGCCTCGAATGCGTCCCATATCGCGGCGGCCTTGGCCGCCGTGGCGCGCAGGCATTCGATGATCAGGTCGTCCTTGGATTCGAAGTGACGGTAGAGCGTCATCTTGTTGGTGCCGGCTGCCTCGGTGATGGCGTCGACGCCAACACCCTTGATGCCGTGCTTGTGGAACATGTCCTGCGCCGTCTCCAGGATCCGATCCCGGGGGCGAGAGCGCTCCACGACGCCGTCTGCCATCATGATCTCCTTTCGTTTCCAAAAAACCCTCGGCCACCTCTTGACTAGGGTGTTACCGGTCTGTAACTTCCAGAATGTTACTTACTGGTAACACCTATGTCTCTCCGCGTCAACGACAAGACCCGCCGATCGGTCCTGCCAGAGTGAGATAGGGCCAGAAACCTGCCTGTCATGCGGCTTCGGCCGGTGAAGACGAGAAAACGGTTCGCGATCATTTGGATGCGGACCGCAAGCAAGGAGCCGCTCCTATGCAGAAGCGCAAAGACCTGACGATCGACGAGGCCATCCGGGATCCGATGATCCGGCTGGTGATGATGGCGGACCGGGTCGATCCGCGCAGCTTCGAGGCGATGCTGCGTTCGAAGGCGGCCACGCAGGCGCCGGACCGCAAGGCGGCGCCGCGTTTCCTGGAAGATTCAGGCGCGGCGCGCAGCCGGCAGCTGTCCAGGATCGCCAACGCGTTTGGCGAAGCAAAAGCATTCAACGAGGCCTGCGTGTCATGGTGAACTTCTTCGTCCAGCGCCCGATCTTCGCATCGGCGATCGCCATCATCATGATGCTCGCCGGTGCGATCGCGTATTTCCTGCTGCCGGTCTCGCAGTTCCCCGACATCACGCCGCCGCAGGTGGTGGTCAGCGCCCACTATCCTGGCGCCAGCGCGCAGGTCGTGGCCGACACCGTGACCACGCCGCTCGAGCAGCAGATCAACGGCGTGCAGGGCATGACCTACATGTCGTCGACGAGCTCGAACGACGGCTCCTCGACCATCACCATCACCTTCGATGTCGGCTATCCGCTGAGCACCGCCGCCGTCGACGTCCAGAACCGCGTCTCGCAGGCCGCATCCTCGCTGCCGGCGATCGTCAATCAAAGCGGCGTGACGATCAAGAAGCAGAACCCCAATTTCGTGCTCATCGTCGACCTCACCTCGCCGGACGGCTCGATCGATCCGGTGGCGCTGAGCAACCTCGCTTATCTGCAGGTGGTCGATCCGCTGAAGCGCCTGCCCGGCGTCGGCGACGTGCAGATCTTCGGCGAGCGGCGCTATTCGATGCGCGTCTGGCTCGATCCCGACAAGCTGGCCAATCTCGGCATCACCGCCGTCGACGTGCAGAACGCGATCGCCGAACAGAACGTGCAGGTGGCGGCCGGCAAGATCGGCCAGTCGCCGGCGCCTGCCGGCACCGCTTTCGAGATGCAGGTCAACGCCGTCGGCCGCCTGAGCGACCCGAAGGAATTCGGCGAAATCGTCGTGCGCGCCGACCCGGCGAACGGCTCGCTGGTGCGCTTGCGCGACGTCGCGCGCATCGAGCTCGGCGCATTGCAATATTCCTCCTCCGCCTTCTTCGGCAAGGACCCGACGGTGGTGCTCGCCGTCTACCAGATGCCGGGCTCCAACGCGCTCGACCTGCAGCAGCGGGTCAAGGACAAGATGCAGGAGCTGTCGGCGCGCTTCCCGAAAGGCGTCAAATACGGAATGCACTACGATACGACGCGCTTCGTGTCGGCCTCGATGCATGACGTGCTGATCACGCTCGGCGAAGCGCTGGTGCTGGTCGTGGCGGTGGTGTTCATCTTCCTGCAAAGCTGGCGCACCACCATCATCCCGACCATCGCCATCCCGGTGTCGCTGATCGCGACGCTGGCGGTGATGTACATGCTGGGCTTCTCGCTCAACATGCTGTCGCTGCTCGGCATGGTGCTGGCGATCGGCCTCGTCGTCGACGACGCGATCGTGGTGGTGGAAAATGTCGAGCGACAGCTCGAGGCCGGCCTCAAACCGCTGGCAGCCACGCGCGCGGCGATGGCGGAAGTGACGGGACCGATCATCGCCACCACCGCGGTGCTGATGGCGGTGTTCATTCCGGTCGCCTTCATCCCCGGCGTCTCGGGCAAGCTCTACAACCAGTTTGCGCTCACCGTGGCGATCTCTGTCGGCATCTCGGCTTTCAACTCGCTGACGCTGAGCCCGGCGCTGAGTGCGGCATTCCTGCGCCATCGCGGCGAGACGCAGTTCTTCTTGTTCCGCTGGTTCAATGCCGGCTTCGACTGGCTGTCGCATGCCTATGCGCACGGCGTGCGCATCCTGATCAGGCTGCGCTGGATCATGCTCGGCCTGTTCGCGGCCGGTCTCGTCGCGACCTATTTCGTCTGGCAGAAATTGCCCTCAACCTTCCTCCCCGTCGAGGATCAGGGCTATTTCTTCGTCGTCATCCAGCTGCCCGACGGCGCCTCGCTGGAGCGCACCGATGCGGTGGCCGAGAAGGCGCGCGACATCCTGCAGAACACGCCCGGCGTCGACATCGTCGGATCGATCAGCGGCCTCAACTTCCTGACCAGCGCCGCGCAGTCGAACTCGGCGGTGGAGTTCGCCATCCTGAAGCCATGGGACGAGCGCGGGCCCGACCAGAGCGCCTCCAAGCTCGTCGAGCAGGTGCGCGGCAAGCTGCTGCAAATGCCGGAAGCCTTCGCACTCTCCTTCGACCCGCCTTCGATCCCGGGCCTCGGCACCACCGGCGGCTTCGAGTTCCAGGTCGAGGACCTGTCCGGGCGCGGAAGTGCTGCGCTGAACGACGTCACCCAGGCTTTGCTCGCCGAGGCGCGCAAGCAGCCCGAGCTCAATCCGCAGCAGCTGTTCTCGTCCTTCTCGACCTCGACGCCGCAGTTCAACTACGACCTCGACCGCAGCAAGGCGAAGCTCCTCGGCCTCAACCTGCCCGACGTGTTCAACACGCTGCAGATCTATCTCGGCTCGCTCTACGTCAACGACTTCAACCTGTTCGGCCGCACCTTCCGGGTGACGATCCAGGCCGACAAGGATGCGCGCGCCGATGCGACCGACATTTCACGGCTCTATGTGCGCAATTCGTCGGGCGGCATGGTGCCGCTGAGCACGCTGGGCAAACTGGTGCCGATCGTCGGGCCCGAGACGGTGCCCCACTACAACAACAATGCGTCGGCCTTGATCAATGGCGGCGCCGCCCCCGGCTTCTCGTCCGGACAGGCGGTGGCGGCGATGGAACGCGCCGCGGCAAATGTCCTGCCCAGGGATTTCGGCTATGAGTGGACCGGCATCACCTATCAGGAGCTCAAGGCAGGCTCGATCGCCTCGATCGTGTTCGGCCTGGCAATCGTCTTCGTCTTCCTGATCCTGGCGGCGCAGTATGAAAGCTGGGCAATGCCGTTCATGGTGCTGCTCGCCGTGCCGCTCGCCTTGTTCGGCGCTTTCGCGGTGCTGTTGCTGCGCGGCATGCAGATCGACGTCTACTCGCAGATCGGCTTCGTCATGCTGATCGGCCTGGCGGCGAAGAACGCGATCCTGATCGTCGAGTTCGCAAGGCGACGGCGCGAGGAAGGCCTCAGCATCGTCGAGGCGGCGATGGAAGCCGCGCGGCTGAGGCTCAGGCCGATCCTGATGACGGCCTTCGCCTTCATCCTCGGCGTGCTGCCGCTGATGTACGCCACCGGCGCGGGTGCCGCCAGCCGCCAGTCGATCGGCACCACCGTCTTCGGCGGCATGGTGGCGGCGACGGTGCTGTCGCTGGTGTTCGTGCCGGTCTTCTACGCGGTGATCGAGCAGTTGCGCGAGCGCCGTGAGCGGAGCGAACCCGCCGCGGAACATGAACAAGAGCATATTGAACCGACTGCCGAGCCGGCGCCCCTGCGCCTGGCTGAAGCGGCCGAATAGGATTGGAGACCAAAATGCGTAAATGGAAAATCGCTTTGGGAACGGCCGTGGCGCTCGGCGCAATTTCGATGGCCAGCGTCCATCTGCTCGACATGGGCAGCTTGAGCCTCAATGCCGGCACGGCGGGCGCAGCGCCCGCGCCGGCGGCCTTCGTGATGCCGGTGCCGGTGGTGAACGTCGTCAAGAAGACCATCCCGATCTATCTCGACTATGCCGCGCGCGTCGAGTCGATCCGCAGCATCACGCTGCAGGCCCGCGTGCCCGGCTACCTGCAGGAGCAGGCTGCCGCCGACGGCAGCGACGTCAAGCAGGGCGACCTGCTCTACCGGATCGCGCCGCAGGACTATCAGGCCGCACTCGACCAGGCGCAGGCCGAGATCGAGCGTGACACGGCGACGCTCGACTACGCGCGCTCCAATCTCGGTCGCGGCACCGAGCTCGCCAAGAGCGGCTACCTCGCCAAGGACAGCTTCGACCAGCGCACCAGCACCTTGCGCGCGGCCGAGGCGGCGCTTGCGGTCGACAGGGCGGCGCTCCGCACCGCCGAGCTCAACCTCGGCTATGCGGAGATCAAGGCGCCGTTCCCGGGGCGCATCGGCCGCAACCAGGCTTCGGTCGGCACGCTGGTCAGCGTCGCCGGCACGGTGCTCAACACGCTGGTGCAGCTCGATCCGATCTACGTCACCTTCAATCCGAGCGAGACGGATCTGGTTGAGATCGAGGCGGCCAAGGCGGCCGGCCCGATCGCCGTCGATGTTCTGTTGCCGGGTCAGACGGAACCCAGCCAGAAGGGCGAGCTCACCTTCATCGACAACACGATCGATCATTCGACCGGCACCATCACGGCGCGGGCGACGATCGGCAATGCGAAGTTCTCGTTGCTGCCCGGCCAGTATGTTCGCGTCCGGCTGCATGTGAAGGAGCAGCCCGACACGCTGATGGTCCCGCAGGTGGCGCTCGGCTCCAGCCAGCTCGGCAAGTACCTCTACGTCGTCGGCAAGGGCAATACTGTCGACCAGCGCATGGTGTCGCTCGGCCCGGTCAATGGCGACCAGGTGGCCATCCTGAGCGGCGTCGCCGAGGGCGACCAGGTGATTACCGGCAACCTGCAGAAGATCGGCCCCGGCATGCCCGTCTCGCCGCTGCCGCAACAAAAACCGGCCAGCTGATAACCCCCATCAGTCCCGGTCCCGCGGCGCCCTCGACTCCCACGTCGAGGGCGCCGTTTTGTTGAGCAAGGCGACCAGCCCGGCGATGTCGGCACGCTCGGCCTTTGCCGGCAGCATGAAGGCGCAATAGGGCTGGCCGAGGCGCACCGAGACCGACGACAGCGCGATCAGGCGGCCCGCTTCGAGATCGGCCCCGGCCATGATTGCCGCGCGGCCTGAGCCATCGACAGAAATTTCGGAATTCGCAAATTGCCCTCTTGTTAGATTGTCGACAATCTGTTTGTCTTCCGATGGTTCATCCGGAGTGGGCGCATGGCGAAGCTGGATTTCAGTCCGATCGCGGATACGACGCGCAGGGCGGAGATCGTTGCGCTGTTGCGGCGCGCCATCCTGACCGGCCAGCTGGAGCCGGGGCAGAAGCTCAACGAGCTCAGGATATCCGAACAGATGCGGGTAAGCCGCGCGCCGCTGCGCGAAGCGATGCGTGAGCTGGTCCAGGACGGCATCCTGACCAGCATTCCCTACGCCGGCACCTTCGTCATCGATGTCACCGCCAAGGACATCATCGACGCCTATTCGCTCAACAAGGTGCTCGATGAATTCGCCATCGAGTGCACCTGGCCGCTGCGCGACCAGCGCTTCTTCGACGAGCTCGACCGCCGCCACGCGACGGTCAAGCAGGCGACGCGTGCGCTCGACACCACGCGCCAGATCGAGACGGCGCTGCAATTGCATGGCCTGATCTACGAATGGGCCGACAATTCCGTGCTTTTGGAAACCTGGCAGCGCCTGACCAGCCGGCTGCAGATGTATTTCGCGCTGCACCAGCAGGCGCGCGCCGAGCCGGTGCCCGCGGAGGATGTACACGAGACCTATGTGGCGCTGCTCAAGGGCAACGACATGCGCGCCGCCCAACGCCACGCGCGCGAGCATATCGACCTCGATTTCGAAGAGCTTCTCGCCTATGCGCGCAGCCTCGAAAAGCGCGCCTCGAAAGGCGCCTGACCAATCCCGCAGACAGTGGACGACAACGTGAAGATCAAGAGCATCAAGGCCTACCATGTCGTGCAGCCCTTCGTGGACGGGCCCTACCGGATGTCGAAGGGGCGCGTCGCCGACTGCTTCGACGCGGTGATCGTCGCCATCACCTCCGACAGCGGCGTGACGGGCTGGGGCGAGATGGCGCCGCTCGGCAATTTCTACTCGGCCGCGTTTCCGGCGGGAACGCGCGCGGGCGTGCCGGAAATCGCGCCGCATCTGATCGGCCAGGATCCGCGCGGCCTTGCCGGCATCGGCCGGCTGATGGACACGGTGTTCAAGGGTCATCCCTACATCAAGTCGGCGTTCGACATGGCCTGCTGGGACCTCGCGGCACGCGCCGCGGACGTGCCGCTGGTGACGATGCTCGGTGGCCGCGAGAGCGAGACGGCGGAGCTCTACAGGGTCGTCACGCACGGCACGCTCGACCAGATGGCCGCGCTCGCCAGGCGCATCGTCGCCGAGGGCTACCAACGGCTGCAGGTCAAGGTCGGCGGCAATGTCCGCGACGACATCGAGCGCGTGACGACGGTCGCCGCCGCCGTACCAAAGGGCACGGTGATCTTCTGCGACGCCAATGCCGGCTGGACACCCTACCAGGCGCGCCAGTTCGCCGATGCGACGCGCGCCATCGACTACACGTTCGAGCAGCCCTGCACGACGCTCGACGAGAACATGTCGGTGCGCCGCATGCTCGACAAGCCGATGGTGCTCGACGAATCCGTCACCTCGCTGGAGGAGATGCTGGAAATTCACCGCCGGGGCGCGGCCGACGGGCTGACGCTGAAGATCTCGCGGCTGGGCGGCGTCACCAGGACGCGGCAGATCCGCGACGTCGCAGTCGACCTCGGCTTCATGATCACGGTCGAGGACACCGGCGGCGCAGAGATCGACACGGCCGCCATGGCGCATCTGTCGCTGTCGACGCCGGAGGAGCGGCGGCTGCACGCCATCGCCTTCCACGAATGGGTGACGGTGCGCACCGCCTCGAACAAACCGCCGGTGACCGGCAGCCGCATGGGCATCCCCGACGGGCCTGGCCTCGGGATCGACGTGGTGCCGGACCTGCTCGGCAAACCGTTCTTCGAGATCGGCGGCTGAAGATGAAGATCCGCCGCATATCGGCGACGCCGGTTCCAGGTTGAGCGCTTGTTCAGACACTCAGCACTATTCGTGCTGAAGGCGTCGATTTTGGCCAAAACGCCCGACAAAATCCCTCACGAAAGCGCCCTGCCGACATCGAAGGTCCGGCATTGCCGCTGCACCGGCGCCTGCAAATCGGATTCCCGCAGCATCTGCCCAAATGCCGGTTGAAATATTTTTCAATTGGAAATAGGAATGTTCATGATAATCATCCCGGCGCAGCGGCGCGCCAAGGACCGGAGGAAGCTACATGTCCCATCCGCAATTCGCAGCGGAACTCCTGCAGCGCGCTGAAAAGCAGGGGCCGATCATCATCGGTCTCGCCGGCGCCGGGCAGATGGGCACTGACATCGTCGTTCAGGTAGCACTTATGCCGGGCATGCGCATCGGCGCCATTTCCGAGGTGCGTCCGCAAGCGGCGATCGACGCGGCCCTGCTTGCCGGCCATGACCTCTCCGACATCGTCCAGGCGCCCAACGCCTCTGCCATCGACCGTGCCATCGAGGCCGGCAAGATCGCCGTCACCGAGGATCTGCATGCGCTTGCTGCCGCCGGCCGCATCGACGTCATCATCGACGCCACCGGGAACCCCAACATCGGCACGCTGTTCGCGCTCGAAGTGATGAAGAACGGCAAGCATATCGTCATGCTCAATGTCGAGGCCGACATCACCATCGGCCGTTTCCTGAAGGAAGAAGCGCGCAAGGCCGGGGTCGTCTACACGGGCGCCGCCGGCGACGAGCCTGCCTGCACGCTGGAGATCATCGGCTTTGCCAAGAGCCTTGGTTTCACAATAGTCGCCGCCGGCAAGGGCAAGAACAATCCGCTGAAGTTCGACGCCGTGCCGGCCGACTACGAGAAGGAGGCCAGCGAGCGCAACATGAACGCGCGCATGCTGGTCGAGTTCGTCGACGGCTCGAAGACGGCGATCGAGATGGTGGCGATCGCCAACGCCACCGGCCTGGTGCCTGACGTGCCGGGCATGCACGGCCCGACCGCGACGCTTGACGAACTCGCCAACGTGCTCTGTCCGCGCGAGGATGGCGGCGTGCTGCATCGCAAGGGCGTGGTCGACTATTCGATCGGCAAGGGCGTGGCGCCCGGCGTGTTCTGCATCATCGAGACCAGGCATCCGCGCGTGCTGGAGCGCATGATCGACCTCAAGGTCGGCAAGGGCCCCTATTTCACGATCTTCCGCCCCTATCACCTGACCAGCCTGGAAGTGCCGCTGTCGGCGGCGCGCGCCGTGGTCTACAAGCGCGCCGACATGGAGCCGCTCGACCATCCGGTGGCGGAAGCCGTGGCGGTCGCCAAGAGCAACCTCGGCGCCGGCCAGTCGCTCGGCATGATCGGCGAGAACGACTATCGCGGCTTCGCCATGACCTGGGAGGACGCGCGTGCCAGGGGCGCACTGCCGCTCGGGCTTGCCGAACGCGCCAAGGTGGTGAAGCCAGTGAAGGCCGGCGACTTCCTCACCTATGAAAACTGTGTACCCGACGATTCGATGGTGATAACCCAGATCCGCCGTCGTCTCGACCAGTCGGACGGACGGTTCGTCACCAACGCCGCCTGACATCCCGGATCTCCGCCTGATGGACGATGTCGTAATCGGGATCGACGCCTCGACGACGGCCGTGAAGGCGATCGCTTTCGCGCGGAACGGGGCGGAACTGTTCCAGGCGCGCGAAACCTACCCGCTGTCCAACCCTGCGCCCGGCCATTTCGAACAGGACGCCGAGCATTGGTGGACGGCGCTGCTTGCCGCGCTGAAGCAGGTCGCAGGCAAGGTCGGCGGTTCGCGCGTGGCGGCGATTTCCATCGCCCACCAGCGCGAGACATTCACCCTGATCGACGCTGCCGGCAAGCCGCTCATCCCGGCGATCCTGTGGCTGGACGAGCGCGCCCGTCCGCAAGTGGCGCGGCTTTCGGCCGAGCTCGGCCGCGAGGCGATCCGAGACTGGAGCGGCAAGCCGCCGGATCCGACGCCGGCGCTCTATGCGCTCGCCTGGCTTGCAGAACATCGGCCGCAGGCGCTTGGCCAGGCAGCGGCACTCGTCGACGTGCATGGCTTCTTCGTCCATCGGCTGACCGGGCGGCTGGTCACCAGCACCGCGAGCGCCGATCCCCTCGGCCTTCTCGACATCAAGACCGGTACCTGGCAGCCCCGCCTGGTCGAGGCCGCCGGGTTGCGGCCGGAGCATCTGCCGGAGCTGGTCGGGCCGGGAGAAACCTGCGGCGGGCTTTCCGAAATCATCGCATCGGCAACGGGGCTGAAGGCCGGCACGCCCATCATCGCCGGCGCCGGCGACGGCCAGGCGATGGGCCTCGGCATGGGCGTCCATGGTCCCGGCAAGAGCTATCTCTCGCTGGGCTCGGGCGTCGTCAGCGGCAGTTATTCCGGCACGGTCACGACATCGGACGCGTTCCGCACGCTGGTCTCACCGACCGGCTCCGGCTTCATGCTGGAGACGGTGCTGCGCTCGGGCATGCAGCTGGTCGACTGGATCGTGCGCACCACCGGTGCACCCTCCGCCGCCATCCTGGAGAAGGCCGCGATGGAGGTGCCCGCAGGCAGCGACGGCCTGCTGGTCATGCCGTACTGGGCCGGGGTCATGAGCCCGTACTGGGATGGTGCTGCGCGCGGCGCCATTGTCGGCCTGTCGCTCGACCATGAGCCAAGACATCTCTTCCGCGCGGTGCTGGAAGGCATCGCCTTCGAGCAGGCGATCGCCACCGATGCGATGGAGGCGCAGACCGGCAAGGCAGAGGCGATGATCGCTGCCGGCGGCGGCACCAATTCGACGTTGCTGATGCGGATCATGGCGAGCGTGCTGGAACGGCCGCTCTCCATTTCGCCGGTCAACGAGGCGGCCGCACTCGGTGCCGCCATGCTGGCGGCCTCGGCGATCGGATGGTTCGGTTCGCCGGAGGACGCCGCCAAGGCGATGGCCGCGCCACCGGCAAGACAGGTCGATCCGGTCGAGGCGCTGGTGCCGGTCTATCGCGCGCGCAAGGCAATCTACCGCGACCTCTATCATGCGACGCGCGACATCCACGCGCGGCTGGGCGCGGCATGAAATCTGTGTGAACCGACGCATATTGCGTCTTGCCCTGCTGGTGATACGCTCCCGGCGCGCGGCGGACGATTGCTCATGACGACAGCCCTTCATCATGCGGCCTGGCTTGTTGCGCTGGCGGCAATGCCCGTGCCGGCGCTTGCCGGCGACAAACCCGCGTTCGAGCTTTCGCTCGACATCGACCAGGACGGCACGATGGACCGGGCCGTGGTGATGCAGGACGATGGTCCAGCCGAGCTCTACGTCTATCTGGGGACAGGAGCGGAAAAGCCCGGTCCTTCGCGAAAACCCGACTTCGTCAGGAAAGCGCTGACCGAGGACCGCATCATCGATCTCGAAGCCAAGGGCAAGGGATCGCTGGCGATCACCTCCTGCTTCGGCTGCGGCGCCAGCAAATCGACCGAAGAGACGCTGACCGTCGTCTATCGCCACGGCCAATTCATGGTCGGCGGCTACAGCCGCAGCTGGGACTGGGGGAACCGGACGTCCGATGACACCGTCGATACGATCCAGGGCGACTGCGACATCAACTACCTCACCGGCAAGGGCACCGTCTCCAAGGACCTGGAAGAAAGCAGGCCGATCAAGGGAAATTTCAAGCCCGTGCTGCTGAAAGACTGGTCTTACGAGAGGCGCCCCAAGGTCTGTGACTTTCTAGCCGGCTGGACTAGCGACTGAGCAGGCCCTTGGCCGCGTCCTCGTCGGTGATCAGCACCGAGACCCTGGTGTTGGCAAGCGCGGCGCGCATGACGGCCACCTTGTCCTGTCCTCCCGAAACCAGGATGATCGACGGAATATCGGAGAGATCCTGCAGCGGATAGGCGCAGACGCGGCGGTTGACCTCATGGTCGACGGGGCGTCCCTCGGCGTCGATGAAGTAGCAGAGGATGTCGCCGACGGCGCCGGCCGCCTGCAATTCCTCGAGCTCGCTCGGCTTGATGAAGCCGTAATTGGCGATCGGGCTATTGCCCGAGAAGGCGCCGACGCTGAGCACGGCGATGTTGGCGCGCCGGGCGCGGAAGACAACGTCCTGGACGCTGCGCTGGCTCATGAAGGCATCGCGCTGCTCCGGCCTGTCGGCATAGACCGGCACCGGCAGCAGATAGCATTCGGCGCCGATCTTCTCGGCGAACTCCCAGGCGCTCTCGGTCGGGTTGAGCGGCTGCGCATGGGTAAGACCGCCGAGCATCGAAACCACCGTGGTCCTGGCGATTGGCCGTCGGGGCAGTTCGTTGATGGCGAACTTCAGCGTTCGGCCCCAGCCCAGCGCGATGACATCGCCGGGATTGACGTTGTCGGCCAGATAGGTTGCCGCGGCATGGCCGATCATCAGCGGCGCGTTGGTCCTGTCGGCGGCTGAAGGCACGACCACCGCCTGGCTCAAGCCAAAACGCTGCTTCAGGCTTTCCTCGAGCTGCACGCATTCGACGACGCTGTCGCGGATACGGAACTGGACCACGCCTTCCTCACGGGCGGCAGAGAGGATGCGATGCACCTTGATGCGGCCGATGCCGAGGATCTCGGAGATGCGCTCCTGGGTCAGGCCCTCGACATAATAGTGCCAGGCGGCGCGGGCCTTGAGCTCGGCATCCGGGAAGCGCGAGGCCTTCTCGTTCTCGATCACCGCCATCCTCGTGCCCCTCCGCATCTCCCTTGGCCTTCCCTAGGCCAATCCGCCGGGTGGCGCAAACCGCCGCCGAATGCGTCCGCGGCACTTGACAATTTTCTGATGAACAGATTAGCTGAACAAAATTGCATATCAAAGATAAATTGTTCACAAGGGAGGATGCCTGGTGAACAAGAGCGGACGGCAGCGCATCGCCGGTTCGCGGACGGAGGAGACAAGGTGGCTGTGAGCAATGATGCAAGCGAGCTGAAGGCCGCGGCCGGCGCGCAGGGCGCGACGGGCACGAAGTTTTCGGCGCTGTTCGCCGGAACCATGGGGCCGCTGATCGGGCTCGCGCTTCTGTGCCTGGCGCTGACGCTGACAACCGACACCTTCCTGACGGTGCGCAACATCCTCAACGTGCTCGACCAGATCACCGTGCTCGGCATCATGGCGATCGGCATGACGCTGGTCATCCTGATCGGCGGCATCGACCTTTCGGTCGGCTCGGTGCTGGCGCTGGCCGCCATGGTGATGGGCTATATCGCCCACCCCGACTATCTCAATCTCGGCGTGCCGGCGGGCGTCGTGGCGGCGCTCGTCGTCGCCGGCCTCTGCGGGCTCGTCTCGGGGCTGCTGGTGACGATGACCAAGCTGCCGCCCTTCATCGCGACGCTCGCCATGATGTCGGTGGCGCGCGGCCTCGCCAACATGATCACCGACGGCTCGCAGATCGTCGGCTTCCCCGACTGGTTCACCAACCTGTCGATCGTCCGCCATTTCGGCTTCCTGTCGGTCACCGTCGGGCTGATGATCGTGCTGGCGATCGTCTTCGCCATCTTCCTCAACTACCGCGCCACCGGCCGCAGCCTCTATGCGATCGGCGGCAGCGCCGAGGTCGCGCGGCTGTCCGGCATTCCGGTCAAATCGCTGACCAACTGGGTCTACGCGATCTGCGGCGTGCTTGCCGGTCTCGCCGGCATCGTGCTCGCCGCCCGTCTCGATTCCGTGCAGCCGAGTTCCGGCCTGGGCTACGAGCTCGACACGATCGCGGCGGTGGTCATCGGCGGCGCCAGCCTTTCGGGCGGCGTCGGTTCGATCGGCGGCACCGCGGTCGGCGTGCTGATCATCGGCGTGCTGCGCAACGGCCTCAACCTGCTCGGCGTCTCTCCCTTCATCCAGCAGGTGGTGATCGGCGTGGTGATCGCGCTTGCCGTCGCCACCGACACCTGGCGCCGCAGATCGCAGTGAGGAGCCGGGCGCAATGAGAATTCGCCCGGATCTCCGGGCGATGGACGGATCGGTCGATCCGAGACTGGGAACGTTCGGCCAAGGGGCGCCGTGGTGCGCGGGCGGAACATACTGAATATCAACGGAGGAAAAACATGCTGACCAAACGTTCACTCTTGCTCGCCGCCGCGGCCATCGTCCCGCTGCTTGGCCTGTCCGACGCGGCCTCGGCCAAGGACGCCAAGAAGCTCGGGCTGGCCGTCGCCAACCTGCAGGCCGACTTCTTCAACCAGATCAAGCAGTCGGTCGAAGCCTACGCCAAGGAGAAGGGCATCGATGTGGTCACCGTCGACGCCAAGGGCGATTCGGCGACCCAGGTCAGCCAGGTGCAGGACCTGATCACGCAGAACATCGACGCGCTGATCTACATCCCGGCCGGCGCCACCGCCGCCACCGTTCCGACCAAGACGGCGAAGGCCGCCGGCATCCCAGTGGTCAATGTCGACCGCAACGCCGACGGCGCGCCGGGCGACACCTTCATTGCCACCAACAGCGTCGCCTCGGCTCAGGGCGTGTGCGACTACATCGCCAAGCAGGCCGGCGGCAAGGGCGAGATGATCATCATCCATGGCCAGAAGGGGACGACACCGGAAGTCGACCGCTCGAAGGGCTGCGGCGAGGCGCTCAAGGCCTATCCCGACATCAAGGTGGTCGGCGAGCTGTGGAGCGAAGGCTGGCACCAAGACGAAGGCTTCAAGCTGACGCAGGACCTGCTGCAGTCGCATCCCGACGTGTCGATCATCTTCGGCCAGGCCGACGCGCTGGCGCTGGGCGCGGCACAGGCGGTCAAGGTCGCCAATCCCGGCCACAAGGTCTGGGTTGCCGGCTTCGACGGCGACGTCGCAGCGCTGAAGGCCTTGAAGGACGGCGTGTTCGACGTCACCGCCACGCAGCAGACCCAGGGCATGGGCCGGCTCGCCGTCGACGCGGCGATCAAGCTGGTGGCCAGCGAGAAGATCCCTGCCGAGCAGCTGCAGGAAGCGACGCTGACCACCAAGGACAATGTCGCGCAGTTCATCGAAAAGCATCCGTAAGGCACCCGAGACAGCGCCGCGATGTCCTCCGACCCTCGCCACAGCGAAAGCCCGCATCACGGGCTCTTCGTCAACGGGCTCTGCAAGAGCTACGGACCGGTGCAGGTCCTAGCCGATGCGAGCTTCGAGGTGCGGCCGGGCGAGGTCGTGGCGCTGCTCGGCGAGAACGGCGCCGGCAAGTCGACCGTCTCCAACATCATCGCCGGCTCGACCAAGCCGGATGCCGGCACCATCATCTGGCGGGGGAAGCCCTATTCTCCCGCCAATCCGGCCGCGGCCATCGAGGCCGGCGTCGGCATGATCCATCAGGAATTGAAGCTGCTGCCGGACCTGTCGGTGGCAGAGAACGTCTATGTCGGGCGCCTGCCGATGCGCGGCGGCCGCATCGATCGCGCGACCATGAATGCCAAGGCCTCGGCGCAGTTGAAGCGCCTCGGCCTCGACGTCTCGCCGGAGCGCAAGGTGCGCACGTTGCGCATTGCCGCCCAGCAGCAGGTCGAGATCGCCAAGGCGCTGACGCTGAACGCCGAGCTCCTGATCCTCGACGAGCCGACCGCGGCGCTCGGCGGCGAGGAGACGGAGCTGCTCTTCCAGCAGATCCGCAAGCTCAAGGCCGAGGGCATGTCCTTCATCTATATCAGCCATCGCCTCGACGAGATCGCGCAGATCGCCGACCGCGTGGTGGTGATGCGCGACGGCCGCATCGTCGCCCGGCACGAGCGTGCCGACATCCCGGTGCGCACCGTGGTCGAGCAGATGGTCGGGCGCAGCGTCGAGCGCATGTTCCCCAAGCTGTCGCCGCCGCGCGACGAAACGCTGCTCGAGGTCGAGAACCTGTCGTCGCCGGACAAGAGCTTCAACGCCGTCAGCTTCTCGGTGAAATCAGGCGAGATCCTCGGCATCGCCGGGCTGATCGGCGCCGGGCGCACGGAGCTGGTGCGGGCGATCGCCGGCGCCGACCCGATCTCTTCCGGTGCGGTGCACGTCGCCGGCAAGCCGGTGCATCTCAACGGCCCGGCCGCCGCGATCAGGGCCGGCGTCGTGCTGGTGCCGGAAGACCGCAAGGCGCAAGGCGTGGTGCTGGAGCAGACGATCGGCGAGAACCTGGCATTCGGCAATTTCGACCATGTCGCGCCGAAGGGCTGGGTGTTTCCCAAGGCAGTGCAGAAATTCGCCGAGGCCGGCATCTCCCGGCTCGGCGTCAAGGGCAAGCCCAACCAGGCGGTCTCGAAACTTTCCGGTGGCAACCAGCAGAAGGTGATCATCGCCAAATGGGTGTCACGGCCACCCAAGGTGTTCATCCTCGACGAGCCGACGCGCGGCATCGACGTCGGAGCCCGTGCCGCGATCTACGACGTCATCGCCGACCTCGCCCGCTCCGGCATGGCGGTGGTGGTGGTGAGCTCGGATCTCGAGGAGGTGCTGGGGCTCTCTCACCGCGTGCTGGTGCTGAGCCGCGGCCGCCAGCGCGGCATCCTCGAGCGCGGCGAAGCCAGCAATGTCGCGGTGATGGAGCTAGCGACAAGCTGAGATCGACGTGAGGAACCCGGGGAATCGAAACTTGGCGCAGCAGGTGATAGCCTCCCAGGCACCGGACCGCGCGGGGCGCCAACAAAGTGTTGGCGCCCTTTGATTTCGCGAAAGCCGGCAGGAGGGAACCAATGACCAAACTATTCGATCTCAGCGGCGACGTTGCGCTGGTGACGGGCGCCGGCAGCGGCATCGGCCAGGCGATCGCCATCGGCCTCGCGGAAGCCGGCGCCGATATCGCCTGCTTCGGCCACAGCTCGAAGGGCGGGCTGGAAGAGACCGCGCAGAAGATATCCGCGCTCGGTCGCAAGGCGCTGGTGCTGACTGGCTCGGTGACCTCCGAAAGCGACCTGTCGGCGGCGATCGAGCGCCTGGAGAAAGAACTCGGCGCGCTGACCATCGCCGTCAACAATGCCGGCATCGCCGGCGCCGAGCCCGCCGAGACGCTGCCGCTGGAGAAATGGCAGAAGATCTACGACGTCAATGTCAGCGGCGTGTTCCTATCTTGCCAGGCCGAGGCGCGCGTCATGCTGCCGCGCCGCAGGGGCTCGATCATCAACGTCGCCTCGATGTCGGGCTCGATCGTCAATCGCGGGCTGACGCAGGCGCACTACAATTCCTCTAAGGCGGCCGTGATCCACATGTCGAAAAGCCTCGCCATGGAGTGGGCCGACCGCGGCCTGCGCGTCAACGTCGTCAGCCCCGGCTACACGCTGACGCCGATGAACAAGCGGCCGGAGGTGGCCGAGCAGATAAAAATCTTCAAGCGCGACACGCCGATGGGCCGAATGGCGACGCCGGAAGAGATGGTCGGACCGACCGTGTTCCTGGCGGCCCGCGCCTCGAGTTTCGTCACCGGCATCGACCTCATCGTCGATGGCGGCTTCGTCTGCTGGTAGGAGAGAAGATGCAGAAGCGCTTTGAAGGAAAGACGGCGGTCGTCACGGGCGCCAGCGGCGGCATCGGCGCGGCGATGGCGAAACGCTTCGCGGCGGAGGGCGCCGCGGTCGTGGTCAGCGCCATCGATCCGCGCGTGGACGAGGTCGCGGCAGGCCTCAAGGCGGCGGGCGCGAAGGTTGCCTCGATGCGCATGGACGTCACCAGGAGGGACGAGGTCGCGGCGCTCTACGACCTCGCCGAAAAGGAATTCGGCCGCGTCGACATCTCGGTGCAGAACGCCGGCGTCATCACCATCGCCAGGATCGAAGCGATGACCGAGGCCGAGTGGGACAAGGTGCTGGCGGTGAACACCAAGGGCGTGTTCCTGTGCTGCCAGGAAGCGATCGGGCGCATGCGCAAGCATGGCGAGGGCGGCCGGCTGATCAACACCGCTTCGGGCCAGGCGCGGCAGGGTTTCATCTACACGCCGCACTATGCGGCCTCGAAATTCGGCGTCGTCGGCATCACCCAGAGCCTTGCCAAGGAAGTGGCCAAGGAGAAGATCACCGTCAACGCCATCTGCCCCGGCATCATCGACACCGACATGTGGGCCTATAACGACACCGCCTGGGGCAAGCTGCTCGGCGACTACAAGCCGGGCGAGCTGATGGCGGAGTGGGTGAAGAACATCCCGATGGGCCGTGCCGGCAGCGGCGAGGACGTCTCCGGGTTGGTCAGCTTCCTCGCCAGCAACGATGCGGCCTACATCACCGGCCAGACCATCAATGTCGATGGCGGCCTGATCATGTCCTGAGGCTGTCGGATTGCGCATCGCTCAGTGCGTTTGTGCGTTGCGCGACATGAACCTTGGTATATATAATTTCATCCTGTGAAACGGCCTCGGCTCGCCGCATGGCGCGCCGGGCCTCGATCATGGGACCCTGATGGCTCGCATGCTCAAGAGCGCCGCGCTGGCGGCGATCGAAGCGCGGATGACTGCCCCGGCAGCCATCGACGGGCGGCCATGACGCGGCCTCGCTCCGCACGGCACCTTCATCCTGGCATCATTTCACCCTTTCGCGCCGGCTTCAGTGCCGGATGGGCGCTTGCGCAGCGACCGGCTTTTCCAACACAATCATAAAAAGACCAGAAGAAGGGAACGACCGATAATCCTCTAGAGCTTGACAGGAGAACAAGCATGTCACTTCGGAGCATGATTTCGACAGCATCAATGGGAGCCCTAACGCTTGCCCTGGCAAGCGCACTGACGCCGGCAGCGCAAGCCGCCGGGCCTGAATCCAGCGATCCAATCAAGATCGCCCTGTTCGACTGGACCAGCGTCAACCTCAACGCCAAGATTCTTGGCGGCATCCTCGAAAAGCTCGGCTACACGGTCGAATACCCGACCGCAGACTACCTCTCCAGCCTGACGACCGGCCTCACCAATGGCGACCTCGATGTCGGCCTCGAATTCTGGGACACGACGGCCGGCGAAGCCATGAAGGCCTCCGACGCTACCGGACAGACGGAGCGGCTGGGCAAGCTCGGCCCGAAGGCCAAGGAAGAATGGTGGTTCCCCGAATACATGAAGGAGAAATGCCCCGGCCTGCCCAACTGGGAAGCGCTGAAGGACCCGAAATGCGCCGAGGCCTTCTCGACGGCCGAGACAACGCCGAAGGGCCGCTACCTCGGCGGCCCGGTGACCTGGGAAGGCTTTGACGACGAGCGCGTCGAGGCACTGAAACTGCCCTTCACCGTCATCCATGCCGGCACCGACGCGGCGATGTTCGCCGAGCTCGACTCCGCCTATCAGCGCAAGGCGCCGATCATGCTGTGGATCTATTCGCCGCACTGGGCGCCGGCCAAGTACAAGGGCGAGTGGGTCGAATTCCCCGAATACACGCCGGAGTGCTACACCGACCCCAAATGGGGCACCAACCCCGACGCCAAATATGACTGCGGCAAGCCGCATGGCGAAATCTGGAAATATGCGTGGGGCGGCATGAAGGAGAAATGGCCGGTCGCCTACAAGGTGGCCAAGGCCTATACGATCGACACCGACGAGCTCAACAAGATGAGCGGCGACATCGACCTCAACGGCAAGACGCCGGAAGAGGTCGCCGCCGCCTGGATCGCCGCCCACGAGGCCGACTGGAAGGCCTGGGCGCAGTGACCATTCCGACTGGAAATTGCGAGACCCGGCCGGGCATGGCCGGGTCTCTACTGCCCGTTCCAGAAGGACGAATGCATGAGCGACGCGACTGAACCGCAGGCCGCCGGCGCGCCCAGGGATGCGCGCCCGATAAAGCTTGCCTGCCGCAATGTCTGGAAGCTGTTCGGCGCCAATGCCGCGAGCTTCATCCGCGAGCGCGCCGGCAAGGCGAGCCCCGCCGACATCGCGGCGGCGGGACTGGTCGGCGCGGTACGCGCCGTCGACCTCGAGATCCGCCAGGGCGAGATCTTCATCATCATGGGGCTGTCCGGCTCAGGCAAGTCGACGCTGGTGCGCTGCATGTCGCGGCTGGTCGAGCCGAGCCATGGCAAGGTCGAATTCGAAGGCAAGGACCTGCTCAAGATTTCCGATGCGGCGCTGATCGAGCTCAGACGCCACCGCATGGGCATGGTGTTCCAGAATTTCGCGCTGCTGCCGCATCTCAACGTGCTCGACAATATCGCCTTTCCCTTGAGCATCCAGGGACAGGACCGGGCGACGCGAGAGGCCCGCGCCCGCGAGGTGATCGATCTCGTCGGCCTGCGCGGGCGCGAGCATTTCTATCCGCGCGAACTTTCCGGCGGCCAGCAGCAGCGCGTCGGCATCGCGCGCAGCCTCGCCACCAAGCCGGAGATCTGGTTCCTCGACGAGCCGTTCTCGGCGCTCGATCCGCTGATCCGCCGCGAGATGCAGGACGAATTGATGCGGCTGCAGACAATGCTGCACAAGACCATCGTCTTCATCACCCATGATTTCGACGAGGCGATCCGGCTCGCCGACCGCATCGCCATCATGAAGGATGGCGAGGTCATCCAGACCGGCACACCGGAAGAACTGGTGGTCAATCCGGCGACCGACTATGTCGCCGAGTTCACCCGCGACGTCGACCGCGCCAAGGTGATCTCGGCGAGGAGCCTGATGCGCGCTTGCGGCGGCGCCGAGCATGGCGGCACGGTCTCGCCGGAGGCGAAGATCGCCAGCTTCTCGGCCGGTATCGTCGCCGCCGGCAAGCCGTTCGCCGTCGTCAACGGCAGCGGCAAGCCGATCGGCGAAGTGACGCCGCAAGCGGTGATCGACCTGCTCGCCGGCATCGAGCGCAGCGGAGCCGGCGCATGACGGTAACGGCGAGCGCCAGCGAAGCCAGACCGCCGGTCCAGCGCTGGCTGGCGATCTGGGCGCTGGCGCTTGCCGCAGTGCTGGTCGTGTTCCTGCTCGAGGACAAAGTGCCCTGGGCGGTCAATTATCCGGCCGACGCCGTCATTCCGGTCGCCGACTGGATAGGCGGGCTGATGAAGTGGATAAAGACGAACTTCTCCTGGCTGACCCGCTCGATCACGGCGGTGCTTGGCGTGCCGCTCGACTTCGCGCTCGATCTTCTGGCCAAGAACTTCAAGGTCGGCCATGGCGCGGATGCCTTCACGCTGCCGCGCCTGTCCTGGCTCGGCGTCTGCGTTGCGGCGTTCCTCGCCGGCCGCGCCGCCGGCGGCTGGAAGTTGGGTGTGCTGGTCGGCGGCTGCTTTGCCTATGTCGCGCTGTTCGGGCAATGGACCAGCGCCATGCTGACGCTGGCGCTGATCTCGATCGCGGTGCCGTTCTGCATCGTCACCGGCCTGTTCGTCGGCATCTGGGGCTGGCGCAAGCCATGGGCCGAAAGGCTCATCGTCTCCCCTGCGCTCGATCTGATGCAGACCATCCCGACCTTCGCCTATCTGATCCCGATGCTGCTCCTGTTCGGCAACAGCCCGGTGTCGGCGATGATCGCCACCGCCATCTTCGCCACGCCGCCGATGGTCAGGGCGACGATGCTCGGCCTGCAGCGGGTGCCGTCCGAGATCGACGAGTTCAGCGAGATGGCCGGCTGCACGGCCAGGCAGAAACTGTGGCGTGTGCTTTTGCCCTCGGCGCGGCCGACGCTGATGGTCGGCGTCAACCAGGTCATCATGCTGGCGCTGAACATGGTGATCATCGCCTCGATGATCGGCGCCGGCGGCCTCGGCTATGACGTGCTCCTGGCGCTCAGGGCGCTGAAGGTCGGCGAAGCGATGGAGGCCGGCCTCGCCATCGTCGCCTTGGCCATCGCGCTCGACCGGCTGAGCCAGGCGATCGCCCACAACCACGCGATGGGCCAGACGCATCGGGCGGCGGGCCTCCATTTCTGGCGGCGCTATCCCAACCTGACACTGGCTGTCGCCGTCCTTGTCGTCACCACGCTGCTCAGCCTGTTCGTGCCCGGCTTCGCGGCGGTGCCGAAAGCGATGACGCTGACCACGGCGCCTTTGTGGAAGGCGGCTGTGAACTGGGTGACGATCAATTTCTTCGACATCATCGAGGCCTTCCGCGTGGCGCTGATCCTCAACGTGCTCAATCCGGTGCGCGCCTTCTGCGAGGGCTTCCCGTGGCTCGGCGCCGTGTTCCTGCTCGGCCTTGCCGGCTACCAGCTCGGCGGCGCGCGGCTTGCCGCGCTGGTCGCGGCACTGACCGCCTTCTGCGCGGTGACGGGCTTGTGGGAAAAGACCATGGCGACGGTCTATCTCTGCGGCATCTCGGCCTTCATCTCATGCCTGATCGGCATTCCGATCGGCTTTGCCGCCTCGCGCAGCGACCGCTTCGAGAAGATCGTCACGCCGATCATCGACACGCTGCAGGTGCTGCCGTCCTTCTGCTTCATCATCCCGGTGGTGATGCTGTTCCGCGTCGGCGACGTCACCGCGATGATCGCGACGATCGCCTTCGCGGTGGTGCCGGCGATCCGCTACACCAATCACGGCATCCGCCAGGTGCCGCCGGCGCTGATCGAGGCGGCGAAGGTTTCGGGCTGCACGCCGCGCCAGACCTTCTTCCGCGTGCAGCTGCCGCTGGCGCTGCCCGAGATCATGCTCGGCGTCAACCAGACGATCCTGATGGCCTTGGCGATGATCATCATCTGCGCCATGGTCGGTACCCGCGATCTCGGCCAGGAAGTGTTCATCGCGCTGTCCAAGGCCGATTCCGGCCGCGGCATCGTCGCGGGGCTGGCCATCGCCTTCATCGGCATCGTCGCCGACCGGCTGTTCAATGCCTGGACAGCGAAAGCCAGGGCGAGGCTCGGGTAAAGCCCCAAGCGCCGAAACCACCCAAAGGAGACAGGACCATGACCAGCCGGACGGCCAGCTGCGCCTGCGGCCAATTGCAGATCCGCTGCCCGCAGGAACCCGACATCGTTTCGCTTTGCCATTGCCTGGACTGTCAGCGGCGGACCGGCAGCCCGTTCGGGATCGCGGCCTTCTTCGATGCCGCCGCGACCGATGTCACCGGATTGTCGCGGACATTCGAGCGCAATTCCGATAGCGGATTTTCGATCGCCTTTCACTTCTGCGGAAGCTGCGGTTCGACGGTGTTCTGGTATCCGTCGCGACGGCCGGCCGCGGTCGCCGTTGCCGTCGGCTGTTTCGCCGACCCATCCTTTCCGGCGCCGACTCGATCGGTTTTCGACAAGCGCCGGCACGGCTGGGTCGCCGTGCCGGCCTGACGGCAAGCGCGCCTGGTCGCGAAAGCGTTACTCCGCCGCGACGCCCTTCACCTCGAGATAGCTCTCCATCGAGTCGTCCAGCGCCTGCAGCCAGGGCGTATGGTGCAGCGGCGCCATGGTGCCGGTCATCAGCGAGCGATAGGCGTGGTCGCGGAAGCCCATGATGTCCTCCACCTTGTGATGCTCCCACTCCATGAAGGTGTGGTTGACCGCCTCGACGTCGAAGCCCGGATAGTCGGTCTGGTCCATCAGTTCCTTGGTGTAGTCGCCCTGGAACCAGATCATCTGCTCGGCGTCTTCCAGTGTCTCCTCGCGTGCGCGCCACTTGGCGCCGTGCTCGGCCATTGCCTCGGCCGAAGGCAGCTTGATGCGGCCCATGATGACGTCGCGCGCATACCAGGCCTGCGCGTCGAACATGTTGAAAGTATAGAACTGGTCCTGCATGCCGACATAGAACAGCTTCGGGTTCTTTTCCCACACCACGCCCTCGTAGAGGTCGAGCGGCCACATGCGGTTGGCGGTCTTGAGCTTGAGGTCGTCGGTGAGGAAGGGGAAGGAATGCAAATAGCCGGTGCACAGGATGATGGCATCGACATCCTTGGTGGTGCCGTCCTTGAAATGCGCCGTCTTGCCGACGACCTTCTGCAGCAGCGGCACCTCCTTCCAGTTCTCCGGCCATTTGAAGCCCATCGGCTTCGAGCGGTAGCTGGAGGTGATCGATTTGGCGCCGTATTTGTAGCACTGCGAGCCGATGTCCTCGGCCGAATAGGAACGGCCGATGATCAATATGTCCTTGCCCTTGAATTCCATGGCGTCGCGGAAGTCGTGGCTGTGCAGGATGCGGCCGTTGAAGGTGGCGAAGCCCTCGAAGAACGGCACGTTGGGCACGGAGAAATGGCCGGAGGCGACGACGACATTGTCGAACTCTTCCGAGTAGGTGACGTCGTTGCTGCGGTCATGCGCGGTGACGGTGAATTTCTTCGTTGCGTCGGAATAGGTGACCATGCGCACCGGCGTGTTGAAACGTACCCATTTGCGCACGCCTGATTTTTCGACGCGGCCCTTGATGTAGTCCCACAAAACGGCGCGCGGCGGATAGGAGGCGATCGGCCGGCCGAAATGTTCCTCGAATGTGTAGTCGGCGAATTCGAGGCACTCCTTCGGCCCGTTCGACCAGAGATAGCGGTACATCGAGCCGTGCACCGGGTCGCCATGCTCGTCGAGGCCGGTGCGCCAGGTGTAGTTCCACAGCCCGCCCCAGTCGGACTGCTTCTCGAAGCAGACGACTTCCGGAATCCCGGCGCCCTTGTCGGCGGCTGACTTGAAGGCTCGAAGCTGTGCCAGACCGGACGGCCCGGCTCCGATGACGGCAACGCGACTGTTCATGGCGGGTCTCCCGTTCTCATTTCCCCAGCGAAACAAATTTCACTGTCAGTAACAGTAATCGCACCTCTCGTGCTGTCAACGGTCCTTCTGGCGAAAGCGCGTTCCGCGTCGGCAACTTCCGGTGAAAAACCGCCGGCGGGCTGTGAGCGGGAAAGGCAGAAATCGGCCGTGGATGGCTTGTTGCGACGATTGCGCTCGTGTACCGGCAACGAATATGTTCACCTTGAGTGAAATAATTCCGTAGAATGCAGGGGGCGACATGGCCAAGAAGGCTTCCGATCTCAAGCACGGCGCCGGCGCCGCCAAGAGCAAGCCTTCGCCGAAGGCCGTGTCGGCCGACGGGCGCACGATCCGCACGCCGCTGACCCAGAACCCGCACGCCATTCGCGACACGCGCGAGAAGGTGCTTGAAGTGGCGATCGGGCGCGAGGTGCGGGCATTCCGCAAGAAGCTCGGCATCACGGTCGCCGATCTCGCCGTCGCCACCGACATTTCGCTTGGCATGCTGTCGAAGATCGAGAACGGCATCACCTCGCCGTCGCTGACCACGCTGCAGGCGCTGTCGAGGGCCCTCGGCGTGCCGGTCACCGCCTTCTTCCGCCGCTTCGAGGAAGAGCATGCCGCGGTCTTCGTCAAGGCCGGCGAAGGCCTCGATGTCGAACGGCGCGGCACGCGCGCCGGCCACCAGTACAATCTGCTCGGCCATATCGGCTCCAACACCAGCGGCGTCGTCGTCGAGCCCTACCTGATCACGCTGACCGAGGACTCGGACGTGTTCCCGACCTTCCAGCATGCGGGCATGGAATTCCTCTATATGCTGGAGGGCGAGGTGGTGTACCGGCACGGCAACAACCTCTATCCGATGAAGCCCGGCGACAGCCTGTTCTTCGACGCCGACGCGCCGCATGGGCCCGAACAGCTAACCCGGCTGCCGATGCGGTACCTGTCGATCATCTGCTATCCGCAGAGCAGCGCTGGGTGAATGGCCAATCTCCCCCCTCGTGGGGGAGATCGACAGCTTCAGTCCGGTCCAAATCCCGGGCTCGTCGGGCTGCCATCGTCCAGCTTCGACAGCCACTCGACCAGCGTCGGGCGGTAGCGGGTCAGGCCCTTGTAGGTGGCAAGCTCCTCGGGCAGGTCGCGGATGACGCGATGCAGGCGACGCGCCCATTTGGGCTGCGTCACCAGCTCGTCCATCTTGATCAGGTAGCAGCGGATCGGGAAGACGATGCCGTTCGAGCGCGGCAGCCGCCAGAAGCTCTGCAACTCGACGCGCAGATGCACCTTATCGCCGACATTCTCAGGCGTCACCGTCGCCCGGTCGGGACCCCATTTGTGGTAGTTCTCCGGGCTGGTGTCGAGGCGCGGATTGATGGTCATCGTCCAGTTGAGCCGTCGCGCCGGCTTGCCCTGCTGGATGTTGGTGAGGAATTTCAGCGCACGGATGAAGATGCCCTTCTCGTGCGCCAGCGGCACCGGCGCGTGCCATTCGAAGAAGTTCATGCCGATGTCGAAATCGAGCGACCAGTCGGCCTGGGTGGTGACCATGCCGGCATCCATCCACAGATTGCCGTCGCGCTGGTCGAGGATGCAGAAATCGCCCTGGCTCTGGCGGGTGATGTATTCCATCGGGCCATAGGGCAGCGTCGAGGTGTCGCCGAAGGTGAAGGTGTCGTCGATGCCGAGCGGCCGGTTGATCCAGCGCCAGCGGTCACCGTCGCGGGTCAGCGTGAAATGCTCGGGATAGCCGAGCGCCTGCTGCTCCATCAGCAGCTCGAGCAGGTCCCAGCCGGCCAGCGTCATATGCGGCAGCGACTGGCAGCGCAGCGGATCCTCGGCCAGAACCAAAGCGCGATCCTGCATCTCGGCGACATAGTGCTCATCGACGTCGATCAGGTTTTCCAGAACGCTGCCCTTCGGGCCGACGACGTGCGGCTCGATGTTGACGGCATACATGTAGCTGTCTTCGTTGAACGGGAACGGAAAGCGCCTGATGTGCTCCGGGCTGTTCCTGAACGTGTAGTCGTCCCGAAAGGTTTCCTTGCGAAAGGTGATGCCCAAGCTCGCCTCCTATCTTTCCAGGACCAGCGACTTGCCCTCGAAGCGCGAGACGCAAGGCATGATCTTGCAGCCGGAGCGATGGTCTTCCTCGCTCAGCCAGTGGTCGTTGTGGATGAACTTGCCGTCGGAAGAGATGACATTGGTCTCGCACTGGCCGCAGACGCCGCCGCGGCAGAGATAGGGCGGATCGACGCCGGCGGCCTCGATCGCCTCGAGCAGGCTCTGCTGCGAGCCGACGCGGATCGTCTTGCCGCTGACGGCCAGCGCCACATCGAAAGGCGCGCCGGGCTGCGGCGCCGCGAAATGCTCGAAATGCACCGTTTCCGACGGCCAGCCGAGAGCGGCGGCGCGGTCGCGCACCCAGTTGATCATGCCCGCCGGGCCGCAGACATAGAGATGCGTGCCGAGCGGCTGCGTCGAAAGCAGACGGTCGAGATCGATGCGCTCGTCGCGATCGTCATGGTAGAGTTTCACCCGGCGGTCGTAGCGCTGCTGCAGTATATCGGCATAGGTGCCGAGCGAAGCGGTGCGGCAGGTGTAGTGCAGTTCGAAATTGCCCCCGGACCCCGCCAGTTGCGCGGTCTGCGCCATGAACGGCGTGATGCCGATGCCGCCGGCCAGCATCAGGTGCTTCCTGGCTCTCAGGTCGAGCGAGAACAGGTTGACCGGATAGCTGATCACCATCTCCAGGCCGGGCTTGACCGACCTGTGCATGAACAGCGAGCCGCCGCGGCCGACATCGTCGCGGCGCACCGAGATCGTGTATTCGCTGGTATTGAGCGGCGAGCCCATCAGCGAATAAGGGTTGAGCCTGGTGCGGTCGCCGTCGCGCATCTCGACCACGACATGAGCGCCGCCTGAAAAGGTCGGCAGGAGTTCACCGTCGCGGCGGCGGAAATGGAAGCGGGTGACCAGGTCGTTGACGGGGACGACATCGCTGACGACGACGTCGAGCTTGGTGGTGCCGGTGCTCATCGGAAGACCTCCTCCATCGGAGGAATCTCTGAGCGATCCTCGGCATTGATGCAGACGCCCTGGAAGGCGGCGAGGCGCCGCGAATAGTGGTCGCGCACCAGAAGCAGCAGGCCGCAATGCGCGCAGGTTGCCGGCTGCGTCGTCACGTTCTCGGTGATGCCCTTGCAGTGCACGCACTGCATGCGGCGCGCCAGCGAGCCGCGATGCTCGGTCTGCATGGAGGTGTGGTCGATGCCGGCCTCGAGCGCCACCTGCATGGCCTGGCCGATCAGCCCTTCGGTGCCGCTAAGATAGAGGCGCAGGCCCATATGGGCGTTGGTCAGCGTCTGCCTCAATCGCGGCAGCAGGCTGGCGAAGGACGGCGGCAGATGGAGCTGTGCCGGCTTCAGCGCTTCGAGAGCGGCGATGTGCTTGCCGTCTGGAGCCGCAATGAAGACGATCTCGGCGCCGTCGAAGAAACCGGCCGGCGCCTTGCCGGCCATGTCGATGATCGCGAGCGCGCCTTCGGCATCCGCCACGAAAAGGTGGTGCTTGCCGGGCTGCGGAGACAGGGTTCCGTAAACGGGCCGGCTGATGATCGTCTTGGCTGCCATTCTTCCTTCGTGCCCTGGAGCGTTTCACCGTTTCACGGAAACGGCGAACCGCTCAATCTCCTTGTTTTGACGCAATTCCGGACGGAAAACCGTTCACACTTTTCCTGGAATTGCTCTCAACCCCTCCCCGTTGATAATGCCTCAGCCCTTGGCGGTGCGCTTGGTCTTTTTGGGATCATCGAACGGCAATGGCTGCGCCGTCGCCCTGATCGAGCCGCTCCTGTTGCGAATCTCGAGCCTGGTGTCCCTGACGGCGCAGTCGACGTCGAGGCGGGCGATGCCCATCGACTTCTCGACCAGCGGCGAATACATGGCGCAGGTGACGACGCCGACCTTCTTGCCGTCGCGATAGACCGGCGCGCCCTCGTCGGCCGGCTCCCTGCCGTCGAGCAGGACGCCGTAGATCTTGAAGCGCTCCTTGCCCTTCAGGCGATAGTGCTCCTCGGCGCCGCGGAAGCCGGTCTTGCCGGGGCTGACGGTGAAGTCGAGGCCGAGTTCCCACAGCGTGTCGCCGGGGCCTTCGCTCTCGAACGGATACTTTTGGGAATTGTCATAGGGATAGAACAGCAGGTAGCTCTCGACGCGCAGCATATCGAGCGTGGTGAAGCGGCACGGGATGATGCCGACGCCCTTCCCCTCGTCGAGGATCCTGTCCCAGATCGTGCCGGCATCCTGGCCTCGGCAGAAGATCTCGTAGCCGCGCTCGCCAGTGTAACCGGTGCGCGAGATCATGACGGGAAAGCCGAAGAGCTGCGTCTGCATGTGATGGAAGTAGTTGAGGTCGCGGATGCCCGGCACGTGCTTGGCCAGGTAGTCGACGGCGGTCGGGCCCTGCAGCGAGAGGTCGTGCAGATTGTCGTCGAAGCGTAGCGAGACGTCGCGGCCCGCCGCTGCGCGCTGCAACTCCTCATGGCCGGTGCCGGAGCCGTGCACGACCATCCAGCTGTTGGGGCTGATGCGGTAGATGATGCAGTCGTCGGTGAACTTGCCGGCCTCGTTCAGCATGCAGGCATAGGCCGACTTGCCGGGATAGATCTTCTCGACGTCGCGGGTGGTGGCGAGGTCGATGAGGTGCGCGGCGTGCGGCCCGGTGATGTGAACCTTCTTCAGGCCGGAGACGTCCATCAGGCCGGCCTTGGTGCGGATGGCGACATATTCCTCGTCGGCATCCTTGTCGTAGGTCCAGGCGGTGCCCATGCCGCTCCAGTCCTCGAGCTTCGAGCCGAGCGCGCGATGGCGGTCCGCCAAGGTCGAAAATCTCCAGGATGCCGTCATCCGATCGTCCTCCGTCAGAAAGTCATTGCTGTTCCCTGCTCCTTGGCTCGATGGCCGGAGCTTTGATCGAATATTGACCGCAAACGACGAAGCGCTGCAATCCCCTTGAAGCAAATAATTTCATTGTCAGGCAAATTTCTTGACATGGAACGAACGGTTCACAACGCCGAAATGCGGCTTGACAATTCCGGAATTCGGTCGGAATTTATGAAAAAAATTTCACTCTGTTGAAAGAGTGAGACGCCCGGCCGATTCGGGACCGGACGTCGAGAGAAGGGGAAAACCGATGTCCGACCTGCAGCAGCGCATCGAAGCGCTGTACCGTTCCGACGTGCGCGGATCCGCGCTCCTGATCATTTGCCTGTGGGCGACGATCCTCTTCGTCCTCATCATGACATGGCCATACATTCCGCACGCCGGCATCAAGCTGGTCGTCGCGGTCGCCGCCGGCGCCGTGCTGATCTTCAACACGGCCGCCATCCTGGCGATGGTCAACCACTACAAGGAAGACAAGGACTTCATCTACGGGCTCGACATCAAGAACGCCGACGCGTTCCGCAACCGCAAGGGGTAGACAGCATGTCCCGCTACAAGCCGCCGGAACAGAGCAAGGCCGGCCAGATCCTCGATATCGCTGTGGTCGTGGTCGCCATTTTCGTGGCGCTTTGGCTGCCGTTGAAGCTCGGCCTCGCCGGAGCCGCGAAGTCCATCGATCCGCTCGACGCCAAGACTTGGGACGCGCTTGGCCAGAATGCGACCATGGCGTCGATCTGGGAGAAGCTCGGCTACACGCCCGAGACCGCGCACGACATCATCCAGAACCGCTTCCACTATGTGATCGACTGGCCGACGCTGATCATCATGGCGGCGGTTCTGATCGGCTATTTCGTGTTCCTGTTCCGCGCATCGGACCGGGAATATCGCGAAGTCATCAACGAAAAGTTCGACGACAAGTAACCCGGGGACACGATCATGTGGATACCGCTGTCTTACGCCTGCTGGGGCATCTCGATCGTGCTCGCGCTGTGGATGCTCTACGACTGGTTCAAGGTCGATACGACCTATTCCGAGGAGGTGCTGACCTCCTCGCGCGAAGGCGAGCTTGAAGCCGTTTCCGAAAAGCACCGGATCTGAGTGGGGACTGATCGATGACGGTCGCGCTTGACAACACCACCACCATCCACGGCGACAGGGTCTCGCTGCTCCGGGTGCTCGGCCCCGCACATGTCTGGGCGCTCGGCGTCGGCATCGTGCTGGTCGGCGAATTCACCGGCTGGAATTTCGCCGCCGACAAGGGCGGCGCGCTGGCGGCGCTGATCGTCTGCTGGCTCGTCGGGCTGCTCTACACCTCGGTCGCCATGATCGATTCCGAGGTGACATCGACCGTCGCCGCCGCCGGCGGCCAGTATGCGCAGGCCAAGCACATCGTCGGGCCGCTGATGGCCTTCAACGTCGCGCTGTTCCTGGTCTTCGCCTACACGATGCTGGAAGTGTCGGACGCCATCCTGCTCGGCGACACGATCGTCGCCAAGGCCGGCGTCGAGGGCCTAACGCACAATTCCTTCATCGCCGCCACCATCGTGGTGCTGGCCTGGCTGAACTATCGCGGCGTGCTGATGACGCTCAACGTCAACTTCGTCATCACCGCGATTGCCTACATCTCGATCGTCATCCTGTTCTTCTCGGTGAGCCCGTGGACGCAAGGCGCGGTGCTGAAGCTCAACGAACTGGTGACGCCCAGCAATGCGCTGCCCTATGGCTGGATCGGCGTCATCGCCGCCTTCCAGTTCGGCATCTGGTACTATCTCGGCATCGAGGGCACCACGCAGGCGGCCGAAGAAGTGCGCTCACCGGCGCGCTCGCTGCCCTACGGCACCATGGCCGGCATGATCACGCTTCTGATCGCCGCTGCCATGACCTGGTATGTCTGCGCCTCGATGATGCCGTGGGAGTATCTCGGCATCACCTATTATCCGCTTTGGGACGCCGGCAAGCTGACGGGCAGCCCGCTGCTCGAGAACCTGCTGTTCATCGCGACGCTGCTGGCAGCACTTGCCTCGGCCAATGGCTGCATCAACGATGCCGCCCGTGCATGGTTCTCGCTCGGCCGTGACCGCTACCTGCCGAGCTGGTTCTCGGCGGTGCATCCGAGATACCGCACGCCCTACCGCTCGATCTTGTTCCTGCTGCCGATCGCGCTCGCCTTCGCCTTCATCGCCGACCTCAACCAGGCGATCACTTTCTCGATCCTGTCGGGCGTGCTGCAATACACCTTTATGAGCATCAACATCATGATGTTCCGCAAGAAGTGGCCACTGGGTTCCATCCGCCGCGGCTACACGCACCCCTTCCATCCGCTGCCGGCAATCGTGCTGTTCTGCCTGTGCGTGGTCACCTTCTTCGCCATCTTTCTCGGCTTCGGCTCGCAGCTGATCGCGATGACCATCTTCTATTTCCTGATCTCGCTGTGGTTCCACTTCTACCGTTACAAATTCGTGCGCCGCGGCGACCAGTTCACCATGCCGTGGCCGAAGCCGCAGGGCTATTGAGTGGAAAGAAAGCCCGCCGGCTGACGGCGGGCTCTGGCGTGTCGAGATGTCTGAGTTGACGTCAGTCTTGTTTGCCGGGGCGATTGCGCTTGCCGTCGTCGTCCACCTTGCCTGGCTCGCGCGCAAAAGCCGCAACCGGGCCGAGGCGGCGCTTGCCGCCGACACCGCCGGCATTCGCACCGTTGTTGCCGACGCCGTCGATATCTCCGACGGCACGGCTGGTGTCGCCATCTGGGCGGGCACCTGGAACGGGCTTCGTGTGCAGGTCCGCACCATCGTCGACACGCTGGCGACCCGAAAACTGCCGGCGCGCTGGCTCACCGTCACGGTCACCGAGCCTGTCGACGTTCCGGGAACTTTCGACATGATGATGCGGCCGGGCTCGGCGACCACGTTTTCCAATTTCGATCACCTTGGCCACACGCTGCCGAAGACCGCCGGCTTTCCCGTCGAGGCGGTACTGCGCACGGACCGCAAGGGAGTCGCCTTCCCGCAGGACGTGATCGCCGGCCATCTCGACATCTTTGCCGAGGGCCGGGCCAAGGAGCTGCTGGTCACACCGAAGGGCGTGCGCATCGTCTGGCTGCTGGCCGAGGCAGAGCGGGCGCGCTACGGCGTGTTCCGGCAGGCTGCGTTTGGCGACACGAAACTGGATCCGGCGCTGATCGAAAGGCTGCTGCAATCGGCCTCGACGCTTCGCGATGCCATCAACGAGCGCAAACGGCAGGCCGCATGACCGACAAAGCCAGTTCCCCCGCCTCGGCGAATCCGTATCTCGTGCTCGGTGCGGCGATCGTGCTGCCGGGGAGCGGACATGTCATGCTCGGCGTGCCGACGCGCGGGCTGCAATTCCTGTTCTTCATGGTGATCCTTGGCTGGGTGACCACCAAGGTGGCGGCACCGGACGCCAGCTTCGTCGGCCGTCATGCCGGCGGCTTCCTGATTTATGCACTGTCGATTCTCGATGCCTACAAGATGGCACGCATCCGCTACACGCAATGGGCTCATAGTGACCGCCGAAGCGATGACGGCGCGGCCGGCGGCGTAGAGCCGCACACGTAACTAGAGGAAAATTTTTTTCATATGGTTGAATTCTAATTCCTCATTCGGTACATCATTTGAGAGCCATAAACGTCGGAGGCTGACATGTGCGGAATCGTCGGACTTTTCCTCAAGGACAGGTCGCTGGAGCCCAAGCTGGGCGCGATGCTGTCGGAGATGCTGATCTGCCTCACCGACCGGGGTCCGGACAGTGCCGGCATCGCCATCTATGGCGCACCGGCCGGCAACGAGGCCAAGATCACCATCCAGTCGGCGAAACCGGAACACGACTTCCGCGGCCTCGACGCGGAGCTCGCCAAGGCGATCGGCGCGCCGGTGAGCGTCGCGGTCAAATCGACGCATGCGGTGATCAGGACGGCTCCGGACAAGGTCGACACCGCGCGTGAGGCACTGCAATCGCTTCGGCCCGATATCCGCATCATGGGCGCCGGCGAAGCGGTCGAGATCTACAAGGAGGTCGGCCTGCCGGAAGCCGTCGTCGAGCGTTTCGACGTGCGCTCGATGACCGGCACGCACGGCATCGGCCACACCCGCATGGCGACGGAATCGGCGGTCACCACGATGGGCGCGCACCCCTTCTCGACCGGAGCCGACCAATGCCTGGTGCACAATGGCTCGCTGTCCAACCACAACAATGTGCGGCGCGAGCTGGTCCGCGAGGGCATGAAATTCGAGACCGAAAACGACACCGAGGTGGCAGCCGCCTATCTCTCCTCCAAGATCGCGCATGGGAAGAACCTCGGCGAGGCGCTGGAGGGCACACTCTCCGATCTCGACGGCTTCTTCACCTTCGTCGTCGGCACCAAGAACGGCTTTGGCGTGGTGCGCGACCCGATCGCCTGCAAGCCCGCCGTCATGGCCGAGACCGACCAGTATGTCGCGTTCGGTTCGGAATATCGCGCGCTCACCAAACTGCCCGGCATAGACAATGCGAGGGTCTGGGAACCGGAGCCCGCAACCGTCTATTTCTGGGAGCACTGAGTTCATGCCGGCAACCAACGTATCCACCGCTCAGCGCGACCAGAGCCACGCCAGGGTGTTCGACCTTGCCGCACTGTCGCTGCGCGAGCTGAACCAGGCGCTGCATCAGCTGACCCCGGGCTCCAACGAGACGGCCTGGGAGGTGCTCAACCCCAAGGGCAGCCATTCGGTCGCCGTCGGCGTCGACCAGCCGGTCGCCATCGATGTGCGCGGCAGCGTCGGCTACTATTGCGGCGGCATGAATGCCGGCGGCGCCATCACCGTGCATGGCTCGGCCGGCCCCGGCGTCGGCGAGAACATGATGTCGGGCTCGATCGTGATCAAAGGCGACGCCAGCCAGTATGCCGGCGCCACCGGCCGCGGCGGCCTGCTGGTCATCGAAGGCAACGCGTCGTCGCGCTGCGGCATCTCGATGAAGGGCATCGACATCGTCGTGCACGGCAATATCGGCCACATGTCGGCCTTCATGGCACAGTCCGGCAACCTCGTGGTGCTGGGCGATGCCGGCGATGCGCTGGGCGATTCCATCTACGAGGCGCGGCTGTTCGTGCGCGGCAAGGTCGAGAGCCTGGGCGCCGACTGCATCGCCAAGGAGATGCGGCCCGAGCATCTGGAATTCCTGCAAGGCCTGCTCGACCGCGCCGGCGTGACCGGCGTCAAAGCTTCGGAGTTCAAGCGCTACGGCTCGGCGCGCAAGCTCTACAATTTCAATATCGACAACGCCGACGCGTATTGAGGCAAGATGACCTATCGCAACCCGCCGACGACGCCGCGCAAATCCGCGACCTTCGACGATTACACGCTCTCCGAAATCCGCCGCGCCGCGGCGACCGGCATCTATGACATCCGCGGCGCCGGCGCCAAGCGCAAGCTGCCGCATTTCGACGACCTCTTGTTCCTCGGCGCCTCGATCTCGCGCTATCCGCTGGAAGGCTATCGCGAGCGCTGTGACACCAGCGTGGTGCTCGGCACGCGCCACGCCAAGAAGCCGATCGAGCTGAAGATCCCGATCACCATCGCCGGCATGAGCTTCGGCTCGCTGTCCGGCCCCGCCAAGGAGGCGCTGGGACGCGGCGCGACGCTGTCCGGCACCTCGACCACCACCGGCGACGGCGGCATGACCGAGGAAGAGCGCGGCCATTCCAAGCAGTTGGTCTACCAGTACCTGCCGTCACGCTACGGCATGAACCCGCGCGACCTGCGCCGCGCCGACGCGATCGAAGTGGTCGTCGGCCAGGGCGCCAAGCCCGGCGGCGGCGGCATGCTGCTCGGCCAGAAGATCTCCGACCGCGTCGCCGAGATGCGCACGCTGCCAAAGGGCATCGACCAGCGCTCGGCGTCGCGCCATCCCGACTGGACCGGGCCCGACGACCTCGAGATCAAGATCCTCGAGCTGCGCGAGATCACCGACTGGGAAAAGCCGATCTACGTCAAGGTCGGCGGCGCCCGCCCCTACTACGACACCGCGCTCGCGGTGAAGGCCGGCGCCGACGTCGTCGTGGTCGACGGCATGCAGGGCGGCACCGCCGCGACGCAGGAAGTGTTCATCGAAAATGTCGGCCAGCCGACGCTTGCCTGCATCAGGCCGGCGGTGCAGGCGCTGCAGGACCTCGGCATGCACCGCAAGGTGCAGCTGATCGTTTCCGGCGGCATCCGCAACGGCGCCGACGTCGCCAAGGCGCTGGCGCTCGGCGTCGACGCTGTGTCGATCGGCACGGCGGCGCTGGTTGCGCTGGGCGACAACGATCCCCGCTGGGAGGCGGAGTACAATGCGCTCGGCTCCACCGCTGGCGCCTATGACGACTGGCACGAAGGCCGCGACCCGGCCGGCATCACCACCCAGGACCCCGAGTTGATGAAGCGGGTCGACCCGATCGCGGCAGGACGGCGGCTGGCGAATTACCTGAAAGTGATGACGCTGGAGGCGCAGACGATCGCTCGCGCCTGCGGCAAGAACAGCCTGCACAACCTCGAGCCCGAGGATCTCGTCGCGCTCACCATCGAGGCGGCTGCCATGGCGGGCGTGCCGCTTGCCGGCACCAACTGGATACCGGGGAAGAACGGCTTCTAATCAATTGAAGGGCCAAGACCCAAATGCCTTGGGCCATGGCCGACAAAAAATGGGGAACTGGTGTGACTACTGATCTTGCAGAATTCGCAAGGGCGAAAAACGTCAAATATTTCATGATCTCCTACACCGACCTGTTCAGCGGGCAGCGTGCGAAGCTGGTGCCGGCACAGGCGATCGCCGACATGCAGAAGGACGGCGCGGGATTTGCCGGCTTCGCCACATGGCTCGATCTCACCCCGGCGCATCCGGACATGCTGGCGGTGCCGGATCCAGCCTCGGTCATACAGTTGCCGTGGAAGCCGGAGGTCGCCTGGGTCGCCGCCAATTGCGTCATGGACGACAAGGAGGTCGGCCAGGCGCCGCGCAACACGCTGAAGCGGGTGATCGAAGAGGCCGCCCGCGACGGCATGCATGTCAAGACCGGCGTCGAGGCCGAGTTCTTCCTGATCTCGCCGGACGGCAAGGCGATCTCCGACGAATACGATACCGCCTCAAAACCATGCTACGACCAGCAGGCGGTGATGCGCCGCTACGACGTCATCGCCGAGATCTGCGACCACATGCTGGCGCTGGGCTGGGGCCCGTACCAGAACGACCATGAGGACGCCAACGGCCAGTTCGAGATGAACTGGACCTTCGACCATGCGCTGGCGACCGCCGACAAGCACTCGTTCTTCAAATTCATGGTGAAGTCGATTGCCGAAAAGCACGGCCTGCGCGCGACCTTCATGCCCAAGCCCTTCCAGGGCCTGACCGGCAATGGCTGCCATGCGCATATCTCGGTGTGGGACGAGACCGGCAAGACCAATGTCTTCGCCGACAATGCGATGGAGCTCGGCCTCTCGGCCAAGGGCAAGAATTTCCTTGGCGGCATCATGAAGCATGCCTCGGCGCTTGCGGCCATCACCAACCCGACGGTCAATTCCTACAAGCGCATCAATGCGCCGCGCACGATTTCTGGCGCGACCTGGGCACCGAACACGGTGACCTGGACCGGCAACAACCGCACCCACATGGTGCGCGTGCCAGGCCCGGGCCGTTTTGAGCTGCGCCTGCCCGACGGTGCAGCCAACCCGTATTTGCTGCAAGCCGTCATCATCGCCGCTGGTCTCGATGGCATCCGCTCGAAGGCCGACCCGGGCAAACGCTACGACATCGACATGTACCAGTTCGGCCATACCGTGACGGACGCGCCGAAATTGCCCCTCAACCTGCTCGACGCGCTGCGCGAGTTCGACAATGACAAATCGCTGAAGGCGGCGCTGGGTGAGGAATTCTCGTCGGCTTATCTAAAGCTGAAGCAGCAGGAATGGAATTCCTATGCTTCGCACTTCACGCAGTGGGAGCGCGACCACACGCTGGATATCTGAAGCATCGGACCGAAAAGTGCGAAGCGGTTTTCGGACGAATCCGATGCGTTGAGGAAGACCACCAGCGCGACGCGAGCGATCTCGGAATGACCTTATGAAATATTCGATCTTCTCGCTCGCCCGCGCCGCCCTCTCCGGCCACAAGAACTGGCAGCGCACCTGGCGCGACGCCAGCCCGAAGGACCGCTACGATGTGGTGATCATCGGCGGCGGCGGCCATGGGCTGGCGACGGCGTGGTTCCTCGCCAGCGAGTTCGGCATCCGCAACGTCGCCGTCCTCGAAAAGGGCTGGATCGGCTCCGGCAATGCCGGCCGCAACACCACGATCATCCGCTCCAACTACGGCCTGCCCGGCAATACCGGCTTCTACGAGCTGTCGATGAAGCTGTGGGAGCGGATGGAGCAAGACCTCAACTACAATTCGATGGTCAGCCAGCGCGGCGTCATCAACCTCTACCATTCCGACGCCCAGCGCGACGCCTATGCGCGGCGCGGCAACACCATGCGCATCAACGGTATCGACGCCGAATTGCTCGACCTCGCGGCGGTCAGGAAAATGATGCCGTTCCTGAACTTCGACAATGCGCGCTTCCCCGTGCAGGGCGGGCTGCTGCAGCGGCGCGGCGGTACGGCGCGACACGACGCCGTCGTGTGGGGCTATGCACATGCGGCCAGCGCGCTTGGCGTCGACATCATCCAGAACTGCGAGGTCACCGGCTTCACGCGCGACACCAACGGCAAGGTGACCGGCGTCGACACCTCGCGCGGCCGCATCGGCGCCGGCAAGGTCGGCATGGCGGTTGCCGGCTTCTCATCGCGCGTCGCCGCGATGGCGGGCCTGCGCCTGCCGATCGAAAGCCACGTGCTGCAGGCCTTCGTCTCCGAGGCGATCAAGCCGCTGCTGCCCAATGTCATGACCTTCGGCGCCGGCCACTTCTATGTCAGCCAGTCGGACAAGGGCGGCCTGGTCTTCGGCGGCGACATCGACGGCTACAATTCCTACGCCCAGCGCGGCAACCTTCCGGTCATGGAGGATGTCTGCGAGGGCGGCATGGCGCTGATCCCTATGATCGGCCGCGTCAGGCTGCTGCGCCAGTGGGGCGGCATCATGGACATGTCGATGGACGGCACGCCGATCATCGACAAGAGCCCTGTCGAAGGCCTCTATCTCAATGCCGGCTGGTGCTATGGCGGCTTCAAGGCGACGCCCGGCTCCGGCCTGGTCTTTGCCCATCTCATCGCTCGCGACGAAGCGCACAAAGAAGCCGCGCGCTTCCGCCTCGATCGCTTCCAGCGCGGCGCGATGATCGACGAAAAGGGCCAGGGCGCCCAACCGAACCTGCACTGAAGGCGGCCAGGAAATCATGCGTATTGTCTGTCCCTTCTGCGGCGAACGCGAACTCGGCGAGTTCACCTATCTCGGCGACGCCAAGCCGCGACGGCCGGCGGCGGACGCGGGCGAAGAGGCCGTCTACGACTATGTCTACCTGCGCGACAACATCGCCGGCCCGATGAGCGAGCACTGGTATCATGGCGGCGGCTGCAGGGCCTGGCTGAAGGTCACCCGCAACACGCTGACGCATGAGATTTCGGCTGTCGTGCCCGCTGCTGGCGCCGGTGCGGCAAAGGTTGACGCGTGATGGTGGGCGGCGCGCAAACACACCGGCTGGCAGACGGCGGCCTCATCGACCGCTCGGTGCCGCTGAGCTTCCGCTTCGACGGCAAGACGCTGCTTGGCTTCCAGGGCGACACGCTGGCCTCGGCGCTGGTCGCCAATGGCGTCAAGCTGGTCGGGCGCTCGTTCAAGTACCACCGCCCGCGCGGCATCCTGACGGCGGGATCGGAAGAGCCGAATGCGCTGGTCGAATTGCGCAGCGGCGCAAGGCGCGAGCCCAACACCAAGGCGACGACGGCCGAGCTCTATGACGGTCTCGAGGCCGCCAGCCAGAACCGCTGGCCGTCGCTGCGCCACGATTTCCTGTCGGTCAACCAGCTGTTCGCGCCGATCTTCGTCGCCGGCTTCTACTACAAGACCTTCATGTGGCCGGCGAAGTTCTGGGAAGCGGTCTACGAGCCGGCGATCCGCCGCGCCGCCGGTCTCGGCCGCGCCGCTGGCATTGCCGATCCCGACCACTACGACAAGGCCTGGGCGCATTGCGACGTGCTGATCGCCGGCTCCGGTCCGGCGGGACTGGCGGCGGCTTTGGCGGCAGGCCGCAGCGGGGCGCGCGTCATCCTGTGCGAAGAGGATTTTGTCCCGGGCGGCCGCTTGCTTGCTGACGGCGGAACGATCGACGGCCTGCCGGCCGCCGAATGGATTGCCCGCACGCTGGCCGAGCTTGGCTCGATGCCCGATGTCCGCATCATGACGCGCACGACGCTGTTCGGCGTCTATGACGGCGGCACCTATGGCGCGATCGAGCGCGTCAACGACCATCTGCCAGTTCCGCCGGAGCACCAGGTGCGGCAGCGGCTGTGGCGGATCGTGGCGAAGCGCAGCATTGTCGCGGCAGGCGCCATCGAGCGGCCGATCGTCTTTGCGGGCAACGACACGCCCGGCGTGATGATGGCTTCCGCCATGCGCAGCTATGTCGGCCGCTACGCGGCAACGCCCGCAAAACGCGTCGCGCTGTTCACCAACAACGAGGACGGCTGGCGCACGGTCCAGACGGCGATTGGCGCCGGGCTGCAGGTCGCGGCGGTGATCGATGCGCGGCCGGATGTCTCGCCGGCGCATCGCACGCTTGCTTCGAAGAACGGCTTCCCGGTGCTCAACGGCTCAGTTGCCGGCGTCGACGGCGGCAAGGACGGTGTGCGCAAGATCGCCGTCTCGCTGACCGGCGGCGCGCGCGCCGAGGTCGACGCCGACGGGCTTGCCGTTTCCGGCGGCTGGAATCCTTCGGTCGGGCTGACCTCCTATCATCGCGGCCGGCCGAAATGGCGCGACGACATCGCCGCCTTCGTGCCGGATGGCGCGCCGCCCGGCATGGTCGCTGTAGGCGCCGCCAACGGCGCCTTCGGCCTCGGCGCTTGCCTGCGCCAAGGGTTTGAGGCCGGCGCCGCTGCCGCAAGCGATTGCGGGCGCGGCGGCACCGCAGGTTCAGCGCCGGTCGCCGACGACGAGGCCTTCTCGCTCACCCCGCTCTGGCACGTCGCCGGCAAGGGCAAGGCCTTCGTCGACCAGCAGCACGACGTCACCGCTTCCGACGTCGAACTGGCGCAGCGCGAAGGTTTCGAATCGGTCGAGCACCTCAAGCGCTACACCACGCTCGGCATGGCGACCGACCAGGGCAAGACCTCCAACATTGCCGGCCTCGCCATCATGGCCGCCGTCACCGGCAAGTCGATCCCGGAAACCGGCACGACGATCTACCGGCCGCCCTATGTGCCGGTCGCCATTGGCGCCTTCGCCGGCCACCATCGCGACGAGACCTTCCATGCGACGCGGCTGACGCCGTCACATCACTGGGCGGCGGAACAGGGCGCGGTGTTCGTCGACACCGGTTTATGGAAACGGGCGCAGTGGTATCCCCGCGCGGGCGAAAAGGACTGGCTGGAATCGGTGACCCGCGAGGTCAAGGCGGTGCGCGGCGGCGTCGGCTTCTGCGATGTCTCGACGCTGGGCAAGATCGACGTGCACGGTCCCGACGCCGGCGTCTTCCTCGACCGCGTCTACATCAACTCGTTCTCCAACCTCGCCGTCGGCAAGGCGCGCTACGGGTTGATGCTGCGCGAAGACGGCATCGTCTACGACGACGGCACGACCTCGCGGCTGGCCGAGCATCACTATTTCCTCACCACCACGACCGCCAAAGCCGGGCTGGTGATGCAGCATCTCGAATTCTGCCGCCAGGTGCTGTTCCCCGAACTCGACGTGCAGCTGACCTCGGTCTCCGACCAGTGGGCGCAGTTCTCCATCGCCGGGCCGAAGACCCGTGAGCTGCTTCGCGAAATTGTCGATCCCTCGGAAGACCTGTCGAACGAAGGCTTTCCGTTCATGGGCGCGCGCGAAGTCGCCTTGCGCGGCGGCATCAAGGCCAGGCTGTTCCGCATTTCCTTCTCCGGCGAAATGGCGTTCGAGATTTCGGTGCCGGCGCGTTACGGCGAGGCGCTGGTGCGCAATCTGATGATTGCGGGAAAATCGTTAGGCGTGACACCTTATGGCACCGAGGCGCTCGGCGTGATGCGCGTCGAGAAGGGCCATGTCGCCGGACCGGAGCTCAACGGCACCACGACCGCCGCCGATCTCGGCCTCGGCAAGATGATGTCGACCAAGAAGGATTTTATCGGCCGCGTCATGGCCGGCCGCGAGGCGCTGGTTGCGCCGGACCGGCAGGTGGTCGTCGGCGTCAAGCCCACCGACAAGGCGCGGCGGCTGCGCTCCGGCGCGCATGTCATTCCGAAGGGCGAGATCCCCGGCCCCGGCAACGACCAGGGCTATGTCACCTCGGTCTGCTTCTCGCCGACGCTCGACCAATGGATCGGGCTCGGGCTGGTCGAACGCGGCCGCGAGCGCATCGGCGAGATCGTGCGCGCGCACGACCCGCTGCGTGGTGAGGCGTACGATGTCGAGCTCTGCAATCCCGTCTTCTACGATCCGGAAGGAGGGCGCCAGCGTGGCTGAGTTTTCCTGGGATATCCGCAGCCCGCTCGACCGCACCCTCGTCACCGGGCCGTATGGCGCGCGGGGTGAAGCCGGCTTGTCGCTGACCGAGATCCGCAATTTCGACCTCGTCCAGGCGATGGCGCGCCGCGGCAAGGCGGCCGAGATGGCCGCGGCCGCGAAGGCCCGCTTCGGTGTCGCCGCGCCGGAAACGCCGAAGGCGGTCGGCAACGCCGACGCGACGCTGATCTGGTCCGGACCGGATCAGTTTTTCGTGCTGTCGAAAGGCGGCAGGCACGGGATTGAGGCGCTTGCCTCGGTCTTTGCCGGATCGGCATCGCTTTCGGACCAGTCGCATGCGCGGGCGTTGATCAGCGTATCCGGGCAGAGAGTGCGCGCGATGCTCGCCAAGCTGTCGTCGATCGATCTGCATCCCGATGTGTTTGCGGTGGGCTCCGCTGCTGCAACCTCGATGGATCACACCAGCGTCACGCTGTGGCGGGGCGGTGATCGCGGCGGACAGGCGGTGTTCAACCTGCTGGTGTTTTCGACCTTCGCCGAAAGTCTCTGGCACACCATTCTCGATTCGGCCGCGGAGTATGGCGTTACGATCGGCCATTCCGAGGAACTGGCGTAGCGCATGTGCGCGCACCCCTCCTTCTCCCCCTGGGGGAGAAGGTGGATCGGCGCGTTGGCGCCCAGACGGATGCGGGGTGCGCGACGGAGTGAGACCCTGGCGTTCCTTCGCGCACCCCTCACCCGTCGCCTTCGGCGACACCTTCTCCCACAAGGGGAGAAGGAGGAGCCGGCGCCATCTCCACCTTGCCAAATCCAACCCCGCTGCTATTCTTGCTGCTAAACTAATTTCACACACAGGCAAACTTGTTGCTCGAAACATAGGGTCGAGATGTGAGCCAGTCGCCCTACCCCGCCGTCGCCTCCGGGCCGCCCCGGCCGAGCCTGATCCTCAGGCCAGGCCAGATCGCGTTGCCGCCCGGCATCGAGCGCTACACCGTGCAGGGCAACGGCGCGGTGCTGCTCGACGTCGAGGCCGGCGATACGGTGAGCGTGCGCAATATCGAAGGCGGACAGGCCTGCGAGCTGTTGGCCTGGGGCAAGGACGGCGTCACCGATCCCGGCATTTTCGGCGAGGCCGCAAACAGCAACGCCGCAGGCATCAAGGCGCTGCTGGCGGATGGCGACGACAGCTTGTCGGCGCTGCGTCTCGGCCTGCAACGCCGCCAAGTTCAGCTTGAGCAACCGAAGGCCGTGCGCGTCTTCGGCGGCGCGACGCCCGCCGGCACCGAGCAAGGCTTCGCCGTGCAGCGCGATGGCGCGCTGCTGGTCGCGGCGCCCGGCGGGCCGATGCTGGTCGACGGCCACGACACCGCGACGCCGCTCAGCGTCATCGTGCGCCGCGCGACGATCCGGCTGAAGGCGAAGTCCGGGCTTGCCGATCCGCTCGCCGATCCGGTGCTCGATCTCAGGGTCCATTCGGCGACTGCCGAAGCCTATTTCGTCAAGGCCGGCGACTATCTGCAGATCATCGATGTCGACGGCCGCCAGTGCACCGACTTCCAGTGCTTCTCGGCACGCAAGCTGGACAAGGGCCGCGACCTGCCGCTCGACGTGACGACGACGCGCACGCTGATGGGCGCCGCCTATCCGATGCCCGGCCTGCACTCGAAATATTACGACCAGGACATGGAGCCGCTGGTCGAGGTGGTGCAGGACACTTGCGGGCGGCACGACGCCTTCGCGCTCGCCTGTGCCGCCAAATATTACGACGACATTGGTTATCCCGGGCACACCAACTGCTCGGAGAATTTCAACAAGGCGCTTTCGGACAAGGGCGTCACGCCCCGCGCCGGCTGGATGGCGATCAACTTCTTCTTCAACACGGCAATCGACGCGCATGGCATAATGGTGTCGGACGAGCCGTGGTCGCGGCCGGGCGACTATGTGCTGTTGCGCGCACTGACCGACATCGTCTGCGTCTCCTCCGCCTGCCCCGACGACACCACGCCCGCCAATGGCTGGAACCTCACCGACATCCATGTGCGCACCTATTCCGGCCAGCACAAATTCTCGCGCGCGATCGCCAGACGCATGACGCCCGATTCGGAACCGAAGATGACCCGAGAGACAGCCTTTCATTCGAGCTTTGCCATGCACACGCGCGACTTCGCCGAGTACAGGGGGTACTGGCTGGCCAACTCCTTCGCCAAAGAGGGCGCCATCGCCGAATACTGGGCCTGCCGGCAGGCGGCGGTGATCATGGACCTGTCGCCGCTGCGCAAGTTCGAGGTGACAGGGCCGGATTCAGAAGCGCTGCTGCAATACACGCTGACCCGCGACGTCAAGAAGCTCGGCGTCGGCCAGGTCGTCTATTCGGCGATGTGCTACGAGCATGGCGGCATGATCGACGATGGCACCCTGCTGAGGCTCGGCAAGGACAATTTCCGCTGGGTCGGCGGCGACGACCTGTCCGGCGAATGGCTGCGCGAGACGGCCAGGGAACTCGGCCTCAATGCGCTGGTGCGCTCGTCCACCGACCAGATGCACAACATCGCCGTGCAGGGCCCGAAGAGCCGTGACATCTTGAAGGAGGTCGTCTGGACCTCGCCGCTGCAGCCCTCGATCGGCGAGCTCGAATGGTTCCGCTTCGCGGTCGCCCGCATCGGCGGCGGCAACGGCGTTCCGGTGGTCGTCTCGCGCACCGGCTATACGGGCGAGCTCGGCTACGAGATCTGGTGCCATCCGCGCGACGCCGAAAAGGTGTTCGACGCCATCTGGGAGGCCGGCCAGCCGCATGGGCTGAAGCCGATGGGCCTGCAGGCGCTCGACATGGTGCGCATCGAGGCCGGGCTGATCTTCGCCGGCTACGAGTTCTCCGACCAGACCGATCCGTTCGAGGCCGGCATCGGCTTCACCGTGCCGCTGAAGACCAAGACCGACGACTTCATCGGCCGCGACGCGCTGATAAGGCGCAAGGAACATCCGCAGACGAAACTGGTCGGCCTCGACATCGATGCGAACATCCCTGTCGGCCACGGCGACTGCGTCCATGTCGGCCGCGCCCAGATCGGCGTCGTCACCTCCGGCATGCGCTCTCCGCTGCTCGGCAAGACCATCGCCCTGGCGCGGCTCGACGTCACCCATGCCGACATCGGCACTCAGGTCGAGGTCGGCAAGCTCGACGGCCATGCCAAGCGGCTGCCGGCGCGAGTCGTGGCCTTCGCGCATTACGACCCGCAAAAGACGAAACCGCGCTCCTGACGGCCGCCTCCAAGGCCTCATCCGACCGTCTTGATGGCGGCCGCAGTGGCGTCCGTGCCATGTTTCGCAAGCGTGATGTGCACGGCGCCACAAAACGCTTGACGTGAAAGCGCGTCGGATCAATCTTCACTGTTAAGAAAAAAATGCGACTGAGTGGAAACACTACAGCCGTTCGAAATGAGGCCGGGGGGAAGCTTCGCGCAGCCGAGGCACACCGGCGGGGAACAGCAAAAAAGGGGAATTCATACATATGAGCACAATGAGCACGGTCCTTGAGCAGCCTGCGGAAGGCAAGCTGCTCAGGCATATCGACTGGCGTGGCGCCTTCTGGGTGGCAAGCGGCGTTCCCGCCCTCGTCCTGTTCTCCATCGGCGGCATTGCCGGCACGACCGGAACCCTGGCTTTCGTGATCTGGACGGTGTCCATGATCATGGGCTTCCTGCAGTCGTTCACCTATGCCGAAATCGCCGGCTTGTTCCCGAACAAGTCCGGCGGCGCCTCGATCTACGGCGCCACCGCCTGGCTGCGTTACTCGAAATTCATCGCGCCGCTGTCGGTGTGGTGCAACTGGTTCGCCTGGTCGCCGGTGCTGTCGCTCGGCTGCTCGATCGCCGCCGCCTATATCCTCAACGCGCTGGCGCCGATCCCGGTCTTCAGCGAGACCTCGCCGGAAGTGGTCGCCTATATCGCCGCCCATGCCGGCACGGCGCCCGCCGATGCCATCGCGGCGGTGGCCGCAGCCGCGACGCCGGCGATCCGCACCTGGTCGCTGTGGGGCCATACGCTGGGTCCGGTGTCTTTTACCTTCAACGCCACCTTCTTCATCGGCGCGGTGCTGATGCTGATGATCTTCTCGATCCAGCATCGCGGCATCCTCGGCACGGCCAGTGTGCAGAAATATATCGGCCTGCTGGTCATCATCCCGATGCTGATCGTCGGCGTGGTGCCGATCTTCACCGGCCAGATCAACTGGGCGAACTTCTCGCCGCTGGTGCCGCTGGCGGCCGCCTACGCGCCCGACCCGGGAGCCTGGAACATCGCCGGCTGGACACTGGTGCTGGGCGGCATGTTCATCGCCGCCTGGTCGACCTACGGCTTCGAGACCGCCGTCTGCTACACGTCCGAGTTCAAGAACCCCGGCACCGACACGTTCAAGGCGATCTTCTATTCGGGCCTGCTCTGCATGCTGCTGTTCATCCTGGTGCCGTTCACCTTCCAGGGCGTGCTCGGCCTCAACGGCATGCTGGCGACGCCGATCGTCGACGGCTCCGGCGTCGCCGATGCGCTGGCCGGCATGGTCGGCGGCGGCAAGATCATCCACAGCCTGCTGGTCATGCTGATGATCCTGGCGCTTGTGCTCTGCATCATGACGGCGATGGCCGGCTCCTCGCGCACGCTCTACCAGGGCTCGGTCGACGGCTGGCTGCCGCGCTATCTCAGCCATGTCAACGAGCATGGCGCGCCGACGCGGGCGATGTGGACCGACCTCGTCTTCAACCTGGCCGTGCTGGCCATCGCCTCGGCCGACGCGACGAGCTTCTTCTTCATCCTCGCCGTGTCGAACTGCGGCTACATCATCTTCAACTTCCTCAACCTCAATGCCGGCTGGATCCACCGCATCGACAACGGCCACATCGCGCGGCCGTGGCGGGCGCCGACCTGGCTGCTCGGCATCGGCGCGATCTTCGCCTATGTCAACGCCGTCTTCATGGGCGCCGGCGCCAAGGTGTGGAACCCGATGGCGCTGTGGGCTGGCCTGATCACTGCGGCGCTGATCATCCCGGTGTTCTGCTTCCGTCACTACATCCAGGACGGCGGCAAGTTCCCCGACCATATGCTGGCCGATCTCGGCATGACGTCGGCCGACCTCAAGGTCAAGAAGGCGGGCGCCCTGCCCTATCTGACGCTGATCGCCGGCGTGGCGGTGATGCTGATCGCCAACTGGCTGTTCGTCATCTGACGCAGCGACCTGAGAACAAGATCGGGCGCGCCTCGGCGCGCCCGATCTCTTTTGTCCAACGGCCTCTCGTCAGCCAGCCCTGCGGATCGTCGTCTCCTCGAAGAACCGGTTCGGCGGCCGCTTCAGGCCGAGATTCTCGCGCAGCGTCGATCCCTCATACTCGCGCCTGAAGATGCCGCGCCCCTGCAATTCGCTTCACACTTTTCCTGGAATTGCTCTAGCGCGCCGGCCCGCGACGCAGATCGTCCGCCATCGACTCGTGGCGATGGCGGACGATCCGAGGTTGCCACCACCTTATTCCGCGGCCAGCGCCAGCTCCGGCTTTTCGTTGTTCTGCGTCAGTTCGGACTCCGGCCCCTTGTCCTCGACCCCGGCCTTCTTGCGCTCGCGGCCGAAGAACAGCGCGTAGCCTGCCGGCAGCACCAGGATGGTGAGCACGGTAGCGACGAGGATGCCGCCCATCATGGCGTAGGCCAGCGGCCCCCAGAACACGGCGCGCGAGATCGGGATCAGCGCCAGCACGGCGGTGAGCGCCGTCAGCATGATCGGCCGGAAGCGGCGCACGGCGGCGCCGATGATCGCCTCGGATCGCTCCATGCCGGCGGCGATGTCCTGATCGATCTGGTCGACCAGGATGATCGAGTTGCGCATGATGATGCCGAGCAGCGCGATCACGCCGAGGATGGCGACGAAGCCGAAGGGCGCGCCGCTGATCAGCAGCGCCGCGGCGGCGCCGATGATGCCGAGCGGACCGGTGGCCAGCACCAGCATCGCCTTGCCGAAATGCTGCAGCTGGATCATCAAGAGCACGACGATGATGGCCAGCATGATCGGCGCCTTGGCGGCGATCGAGGCCTGGCTTTCGGCCGAATCCTCCGCGCCGCCCTGGATCTCGACCTTGTAGCCGGGCGCCAAGCCGGCACGCAGGTCCTTCATGTCGTTGTACATCTTGGTGACGACGTCGTTCGACTGCACGCCGTCCGGCAGGGTGCCGCGCACCGTTATGGTCGGCAGGCGGTCGCGCCGCCACTCGATGCCTTGCTCCAGCACCGGAACGACCTTGGCCACCTGCGACAGCGGCACGAAACCGCCGAAATCGGTCGGGATGTAGACCGAATCGACCGAGGACAGCAGCTTGCGGCTCGCCTCCGGTTCGCGAGCGACGATCGAGACCGTCTCCTCGCCGTCGCGGAAATCGTCGAGCGGCGCGCCGGACATGGTGGCCTGCAGCATCTGGCGGATGCGCTGCGAGGTGACGCCGAGCGCGCGGGCGCGATCCTGGTCGATGACAAGCTTCATCGCCGGCACCGGCTCCAGCCAGTCGTCATGCACGGCGCCGAGCAGCGGGTTGGCGTGGAACTTCGCCTTCACCTCGTCGGCGATGCGGCGCACCTCCTGGCGGTCCGGGCCCATGACGCGCATTTGCACCGGCCAGCCGGTCGGCGGACCGAGGAACAGGCGGTCGACCTTGGACCGGATCGATGGGAAATCCTCGGCCAGGATGGTGCGCAGCTTGACGATCAGCCGCTCGCGCGCCGGTTCGTCCTTGGCCATCACCAGGAGCTGGGCGAAGTTCGGATTCCTGAGCTGCTGGTCGAGCGGCAGGAAGAAGCGCGGCGCGCCCTCGCCGATATAGGTGGCGATGAAGCGCTTGTCCGGATCGTCCATCATCTTGCCTTCGAGCGCCTTGGCCTGCGTCTCGACCTCCTTGATCGAGGTGCCTTCCGGCAGCCAGAGGTCGACGAGGATTTCGGGCCGGGAGGACTGCGGGAAGAAGTTCTGCGGAATGAACTGGAACGCCCACAGGCTGGTGGCGAAGGTGACCAGCGTCATCACCAGCACGATGATGCGATGGCGCACGGCCCAGCCGACGGTCGCGCGCAGGCGGCGGTAGAAGCGCGTGTCGAAGACATCGTGATGGCTGCCGGCATGCTTGCGCTGCTTCAGGATCATGTGGCCGAGCCACGGCGTGAAATAGACCGCCACGAACCAGGATACGACCAGCGCGATGCCGACGACGTAGAACAGGGTGCGCACATATTCGCCGGCGGTCGAGGCGGCGAAGCCGACCGGGATGAAGCCGGCGGTGGTGATGAGCGTCCCGGTCAGCATCGGGAAGGCGGTCGAGGAATAGGCGAAGCTCGCCGCCTCGATCTTGACCAGCCCCTCCTCCAGCTTGCGTTCCATCATCTCGACGACGATCATCGCATCGTCGACGAGCAGGCCGAGCGCGATGATCAGCGCGCCGAGCGAAATGCGCTGCAGGTCGATGCCGAGCTCGTACATGATGGCGAAAGTGGCGGCGAGCACCAGCGGAATGGCGATGGCGATGACCAGGCCGGAACGCCAGCCGATCGACAGCAGCGAGACGGCCAGCACGATCAGCAGCGCCTCGCCGAGCGCCTCCATGAACTCCTTGACGGCATCGCGGACGACCTCCGGCTGGTCGGAGATCTGGTCGACGGCGACGCCGTAGGGCAGGCCTTCCTCGAAGCGCTGGTAGGTCGCCTCGACATCCTTGCCGACGTCGGTGACGTTGAAGCCCTTGGCCATGACGACGCCGAGCTGAACGCTCTCATGGCCGTTGAAGCGGTACTTGCGCTGGAACGGATCCTCCAGCCCCGAAGAGACTGTGGCGATGTCGCCGAGCCGCGTCACCTGGCCGCCGGCGCGCAGGCGCAGTTCCCTGATGTCGGCGGCCCTGGTGACGTCGCCCTCGACCGAGATGCGCACCGAGCGCTGTCCGGTGTCGACCGAGCCCGCCGGATCGACATTGTTCTGGCCCTTGATCGCGTTCTGCAGGTCGGTCAGCGTCAGGCCGCGCTCGGCCAGCGCCTTCGACGAAACGTCGATATAGATCTTCTCGGGCTGGTCGCCGATGATTACGGCCTTCTCGACGCCCGGCGTCGTCAACAGCATATCGCGCGCCTGGATGGCGAACTTCTTCAGCTCCGGATAGCTGTAGCCGTTGCCGCTGATCGAATGCAGCGTGATGAAGGTGTCGCCGAACTCGTCGTTGAAATACGGGCCGAGCAGCCCCTGCGGCAGGTCGCTGGCGATGTCGCCGACCTTCTTGCGCACCTGGTAGAAGGCGTCCTTCACCTGCTCGGCATTGGTGTCGCCTTTCACCTGCAAGGTGATGATGGCGCTGCCGGCGCGCGTATAGGAGCGCACGAAATCGAGATGCGGCGTTTCCTGCAGCTTGCGCTCGATCTTGTTGACGACCTGGTCCTCCATCTCCTGGATCGAGGCGCCCGGCCAGACGGCCTGGACGACCATGACGCGGAAGGTGAAGTCAGGATCTTCCTTCTGGCCCATGCGCATCAGGCCGAGCGCGCCGGCAAGGATGATCAGGCCGAACAGGAAGCGCGCGATGCTGGGGTGGCCGATCGCCCAGCGCGAAAGATTGAAGGGCCGCTTCTCAGTGCTGTCGGTGGTCATCGGCGTCAGTCCATTCCGATTGATCGGCAAGGCACGCAACTGCGCGTGCTCACGATATTTCCGATGCTGGCTTCCGGGCGGCGAGGCTTTCCGAGGCGGAGAGACACTCGTCGCGGTGGGACGCGAGGATCGATGTGGGGGTTACATCAACCTGACGTCTCGACAGCCGGGCGCTCGCCGCCCGGAAACCATGGTCCACTCGCCGAGCGAGCGGCGTTTTCATTCGCCCGGCTTCAGCGCAGGCTGCTGGTGATGTCGGCCTTGCCTTCGGCCGACGCCGACTGCTGCGCCGCGTCGCCGGAGAGCTTGACCTTGAGGTTCTCGGTCATGAACTGCGTGCCGGCGGCAACCACGACGTCGCCCTGCTTCAACCCGTCGGCGACATTGACGCCGTCGACCGTGAAGTCGCCGACCTTGACCGGGCGCGGATGAACCGTCTCGCTGGTGCGGTCGACGGTCCAGACAATCTTCCGGCCGTCCTTCTCGGCGAGCGCGCTGAGGGGGATCGACACCATCTGCTTCCGGCTCGCCACCGAGGCTTCGATGTTGGCGGTCATGCCGAGCAGCACGCGCGGATCGTTGGGCAGCGAGACGCGGACAGCGAAGGTGCGCGACTGCGGATCGGCGCTGCCGGAAACCTCACGCACCTTGCCGGCCAGCGTCAGCGCATCGTCGGACCAGAAGCCCGCCTTGACGTCCTTACCCGGCCGAAACTCGGCGATGTCCATCTCGGGAACGGCGATCAGCACTTCCTTCTCGCCGTCGACGGCAACGGTCATCACCGGCGTTCCGGCGCCGACCACCTGGCCGATATCGGCGCTGATGGCGGTAACGATACCGTCCTCGCTCGCCTTGAGATCGGTATAGCCGACCTGGTTCTTCGCCTGGGCAAGCGTCGAGCGGGCGGCGTCGCGCGTCGCCACGGCCTGAGCATAGGTCAGCGTCGCCTGATCGAGCTGCGACTTCGACGCGAAGCTCTTGGCGTAGAGCTGCTCGGCGCGCTTCTTTGCCAGATCCACCGTTTCGACCTGCCGCTCGGCGGCGTCAAGGCTCGCCGCCGCGCTCCTGACCGACAAATCGTAGTCGGAGGCATCGATGCGAGCGAGCACATCGCCCGAATTCACATGCTGGCCGATATCGACGAGGCGCTCGGTGACCTTGCCGGCGACGCGAAAGCCAAGGTTCATCTCGGTGCGAGCGCGCACCGAGCCGGAATAGTCGAGCTCGCGGGTGGTCTGGGCCTCACCGATCTCGACCACCTTGACCGGCCGGATGATTTCCTTGATTTCGGCCTTCTCCTGGCTGCAGCCGGCAAGCCCGAGAGCGGCGACGATCAGGCCGGCGACCGGCAGCCTGCGGATGATGGAATTGGACAAAGACACCTTAGCACTCCTGACTGGAGATCAACTTTTCGACACCGCGCGCCCGGCGGGCGGCGGCTATTTCAAGGCTTTGATCGCGTAATCGATGAGATCGTCGGGCATCGCCCGGTTGGTCTTGGCAAGGCACTGCGCCACCATCTGCGGGTGGCACAGGATGACGGTGGCGGCACCGAAGCAGCGCGACGCGATCACCGGATCCTGGTCCCTGAACTCGCCGGCTTCGATGCCCTGGCGGATCACCTCGGCGAACAGATCGTGGATGCTGTCGACATGCTTGTCGATGACGGCCCAGTCGCGCTCGAGCGCGACGATGACCATCTCATGCACCTTCTGGTCGTCGAGCATGACTTCCGTGGTCATCTTGTACTGGGCATGCACATAGCGGCGCAGCCGCTCCTCGGCGCTGAGCGGCAGACGCGAAATCTCGTAGGCCATCTTGTAGCTGGCGCCGAGCATGCGGCCGCAGACGGCCTGGTGGATTTCGACCTTGGAGGCGAAGAAGCGATAGATATTGGCCGGCGACATGCCGAGCTCGCGGGCGATGTCGGCGACGTTGGTCTTGCCGTAACCGTAATGCCGGAACAGACGCTCGGCGCAATCGAGGATGCGCGTCACGTTTTCCTGGCGGGCGGGGTCGGCCACGATGTGGGCGGCTTCGGACATTAGCTCTCTGTCAAATAACGAGTGACGAATTTCAATTTTCGTCAGTCGTAAATCGAAACGAGCGGCATGTCAACGCGGAATCGACGTACGCGTACAATTGGTGACAGATGGTGACAGCGAGGAAGCGTGAAACCCACGACGAGTTCGTCATCCTAGGGTGAAGCAAGGAGCGAAGCGACGCAGCGCAGACCCTAGGATCCATGCCGTGACGTCGGCCAAAGAATAAAGTCGGATCAAGCAGTTAGCTTGCCAGCGCCGCGATTCGTGCAGGCTATTCTCGACCGCCGGAGCACGGCCGCAAGGTCACGGCATGGATCCCAGGGTTTCCGCGACGTCGCTCCGCGACTGCTCTCACCCTCGGATGACGAACTCAGAGACCCTTCGCCATTTCCCTCAGCCGGAACTTCTGGATCTTCCCGGTCGAGGTCTTCGGGATCTCCGCAAACACCACTGCCTTCGGCACCTTGAAGCGGGCGAGCAAAGTGCGGCAGTGGTCGATGATCTCGGCCTCGGTCGCGCTCTTGCCTGGCTTCAGCTCTACATAGGCGACAGGCACCTCGCCCCATTTGTCATCGGACTTCGCAACGACGCCGCAGGAGGCGACGGCTGCATGCTTGTAGAGCGCATCCTCGACCTCGATCGAGGAGATGTTCTCACCGCCGGAAATGATGATGTCCTTGGAGCGATCCTTGAGCTGGATGTAGCCGTCCGGATGCATGACGCCGAGATCGCCTGAGTGGAACCAGCCGCCGGCGAAGGCCTCGTCAGTCGCCTTCCTGTTCTTCAAATAGCCCTTCATGACGATGTTGCCGCGGAACATGACCTCGCCGATGGTCTCGCCGTCCGCCGGCGTTTCCGTCATCGTCTCGGGATCCATCACCGTCAGGCCCTCGAGCGAAGCATAGCGCACGCCTTGGCGCGCCTTCTTCGCCGTGCGCGGTCCCTTCTCCAGCTCGTCCCACTCATTGTGCCATTCGTTGACGACAGCCGGCCCGTAGGTCTCGGTCAGGCCGTAGAGATGGGTGACGGCGAAGCCGGCATCGGCCATGCCTGACAGCACTGCCTCCGGCGGCGGCGCGGCCGCCGTGTTGAAGGTGACGGTTTGCGCGAACTCACGCTTGTCCTCGGCCTTGGCGTTGATCAGAACCGACATGACGATCGGCGCACCGCAGAGATGGGTGACGCCATGATCGGCGATCGCGTCATACATCGGCTTTGCCCGCACCCAGCGCAGGCAGACATGGGTGCCGGCCTGCACGGCCAGCGTCCAGGGAAAGCACCAGCCGTTGCAGTGGAACATCGGCAGCGTCCAGAGATAGACCGCGTGCTTGGCCATGCCGGCATGAATGGTGTTGGTATAGGCCATCAGCGCCGCGCCACGATGGTGATAGACGACGCCCTTGGGGTTGCCGGTGGTGCCGGAGGTGTAGTTGAGCGAGATGGCGTCCCACTCGTCGTCGGGCATCGACCAGGCGAAAGCCTCATCGCCGCCTGCGACGAACTCCTCATAGTCTGATGAGCCGATCCGCTCGCCCTTCGGATAGGGGGCATCGGGGGCATAGTCGGGATCGTCATAGTCGATGACCAAGGGCTTGGCCTTGGCCAATGACAACGCCTCCCTGACCGCGCCGGAGAATTCACGGTCGACGATCAGCACCTTTGTATCGGCGTGGTCGAGCTGGAAAGCGATGACGGCGGCGTCGAGCCTTGTGTTCAGCGAATGCAGCACCGCCCTGGTCATCGGCACGCCGAAATGCGCCTCCAGAATCGGCGGCGTGTTCGACAGCATCACCGTCACCGTATCGCCCTTGCCGATGCCGCGCTTGGCCAGCGCCGAGGCGAGCCGCAGCGAGCGACGCCAGAAATCGCGATAGGTGATGCGCTGGTTGCCATGGATGATGGCGACATGGTCGGGATAGGTTTTTGCCGCCCTCTCCAGATAGGTCAGCGGCGTCAGCGGCTGGTGGTTGGCGGCATTCCTGTCGAGATCCTGTTCGTAGGGATTGCCCATCCCATCCTCCCCAATATGTTTATCGACTTCTAATCACAGGCTCCGCTCCGCGTCACCACCAACGATGCCACGACAGGGGGCATTTGGCACAATGGTGATCTAGATTCAGCCGGTGAAACGGAAATGCATACCTCCGCTCGGTTTGACTTTTGTCGAGAGCCGTGAATAATGTCAGCCGAGGAGATGGCATGGCGATCCGACCGGCAGAACAGCTTATCCACAAGGCCGCCTGGCTCTACTACGCCCATGGCCTGCGCCAGGACGAAGTGGCGAACCAGCTCAAGATTTCGCGCGCTTCGGTCGCCATGTATCTGCGCAAGGCCCGCGAGACCGGCATCGTCAACATCTCAACCTCGACCCAGCTTTTCACCGACGACGTCTTGGCGCGCCGACTGGAAGACGCGCTGAAGCTCGACGCCGTCTGGATCGCGCCCGAAAACGCCTATGTCGTCGATCCGTCGACCGACATCGCGGTGCTCGCGGCCAGCGTCTTTCTCGAGCTGGTCAAGAAGGGCGACCGCATCGGCGTCGCCTGGGGCCGCACCGTCTACACCATCGCGGACATCATGTCCTTCGCAGACCTGCAGGACGTGACGGTGGTACAGCTCTGCGGCAACCTCGGGGCGCCCTATTCCTACCGGCCCGACCAGTGCACGATGGAAATAGCCCGGCGGCTCAACGCCAAGGGGCTGAACTTCTACGCGCCGCTGGTGCTGTCGACGGAAGAGCTGGCGCGGGCCCTGCGCGCCGAGCCGGTGATCCGCGAGCAACTGGCAGGCATCAGCGATTGCAACCTCGCGCTGTTTTCAGTCGGCACCGTCGACGCCGACAGCCATGTCGTCAAATGCGGCGCGCTGACGGTGAGCGAAATGGAAGTGCTTCGCAACGCCGGCGCCGCCGGCGTGATCGCGGGACAGATCATCGATGCCGCCGGCGAGGCGCTCGATTGCAGCTACAACCGCCGGGTCATCTCCGCCGAACTCGGCTCGCTCGGCGCCATCGAAAAGCGGCTGATGGTGGTGCAGGAGGACAGCAAGTTCGAGCCGCTGCTTGCCGCGCTCGCCGGCGGGCTCTGCACGCATCTGGTTGTCGGCGCGCGCGTGGCGCAGCGGCTGCTGGACCATGCCGGAGCGGTGACCAAGAAGGCCTCCTAGACAAACAACCCTCGCCGCCGGCGCCTTGTCATCAAAGCGTCGCGGCATTCCTGTTCACAGCAATCAAAGACATGAAAGCGGACGAAGCGACATGAAGAACCTGTGGAATGACGGCGACGCGGAAAAGATGGTTGCCGACTATGCCAAGAAGGGCGTCGGCCGCGACCTCGCGCTGCGCGTCTACACGACCCGGCTGCTCGGCGGCGAGCCGCGGCTGGTGCTCCATGGCGGCGGCAACACGTCGTGCAAGATCAAGGCCACCGATCTTGTCGGCGACGAGTGGGACGTGCTCTGCGTCAAGGGCAGCGGCTGGGACATGGCCGTCATCGAGCCGCAGGGCCTGCCGGCGGTGAAGATGGGCGCGCTGCTCAAGGCGCGCGCGCTGGAGAGGCTTTCCGACGAAGACATGGTGGCGCTGCAACGCGCCAACCTCATCGATCCCGCCTCGCCCAATCCGTCGGTCGAAACGCTGCTGCACGCCTTCCTGCCGCACAAATTCGTCGACCACACGCATTCGACCGCCGTCCTCGCCATTGTCGACCAGGAAGACAGCAAGGCGCTGGTTAGGAAAGTGTTCGGCGAGAAGATGGGCTACGTGCCCTACATCATGCCAGGCTTCGACCTGGCGAAGGCGGCGGGCGACGTCTTCGATGCCGATCCAAGCGTCGAAGGCCTGATCCTCGACAAGCACGGCATCTTCACCTTCGGCGACGACGCCAGGCAGGCCTATGACCGGATGATCCACCATGTGACGGTCGCCGAGGACTATGTCGCCAAAAACGGCAAGCCGAAGACGGTCAAGGCGGCGCTGCCGGCGAAGCTCGCCAGACCGTCCGATATCGCGCCCGCGCTGCGCGGCGCCGTCGCGGTGGCGCGCGGCGAGGGCCGCTTCGACCGCATGATCAGCGACTTCCGCACTTCGGATGCGATCGTCGATTTCATCAACTCGGCCAGCATCGCCGACTATGCCGGGCGCGGTGTCTCGACGCCGGATCTCTCGATCCGCATCAAGACCGGGCCGATGGCCGTGCCGGCGCCGGACGCCGACAAGATCGGCGACTACAAAGCCGTCATCCGCAACCATGTCGAGACCTTCGCCAAGGACTACCGCGCCTATTTCCAGACCAATGACGCGTTGGACGACGTCAAGCGCACCATGCTCGATCCGATGCCGCGCCTGACGCTGGTGCCGGGCCTCGGCATGTTCGGCCACGGCCGCACGCTGAAGGACGCAAAAATCGCCTCCGATGTCGGCGAGATGTGGATCGAGGCGGTGCGCGGCGCCGAGGCCGTCGGCCATTTCCACCCGCTGTCCAAGGCCGATCTCTTCCCGCTCGAATACTGGTCGCTGGAACAGGCCAAGCTCGCCTCCAACAAGCCGAAGCCGCTGACCGGCCAGGTGGTGCTGGTGACCGGCGGCGCCGGCGCGATCGGCGCGGCGACGGCGAAGCTGTTCGCCGACAATGGCGCGCATGCCGTCATCGTCGACCTCGATCCGGCCAAGGCCGCGGAAGCGGCGAAGAAGGCCGGAAACGGCTCGATCGGCGTCGGCGCCGACATCACCAATCCCGTCGAACTGCGCGCCGCATTCGACCGGGCGGTCGCGGTCTATGGCGGCCTCGACATCCTGGTCTCCAATGCGGGCGCGGCCTGGGAAGGCCGCATCGGCGAGCTCGATGACACCACGCTGCGCAAGAGCTTCGAGCTCAATTTCTTCGCCCACCAGTCGGCGGCGCAGAATGCCGTGCGCATCATGCTGGAACAGGGCACCGGCGGCGTGCTCCTGTTCAACACGTCCAAGCAGGCGATCAACCCGGGGCCGAAGTTCGGCGCCTATGGCATCCCGAAGGCGGCGACGCTGTTCTTGTCCAGGCAATATGCGCTGGACTACGGCGCGCAGGGCATCCGCTCGAACGCGGTCAACGCCGACCGCATCCGCTCGGGTCTTCTGACCGACGCCATGATCGCCAGCCGCTCGGGCGCGCGCGGCGTGTCGGAGAAGGAATACATGTCCGGCAATCTGCTCGGCCAGGAAGTAACGGCCGAGGACGTGGCGCAGGCCTTCCTGCACCAGGCGCTGGCCGACCGGACCACCGCCGACGTGACGACCGTCGACGGCGGCAACATCGCGGCGGCGCTGCGCTAGCGACAACCCCTGCCATGAACCCCTGCCGTCATGCAGGGGTTCAGAGGGCCGGCGGCGACTTCGACAATCAGCGACCTCGCCGCCACGAGCTGGAAACTGTCGCCGGTCTGAAGCGGTTGCCGAAATTCCGCTTCAATCTATGCCTTGAACGGCTTCGCAAGGTGGAGATAGTCGTGACCGCGAACAGGCTGCGTATTGCCGTCCTCTTTGGCGGGCGTTCGGCCGAGCATGAAGTTTCGGTGCTCTCGGCAACCAATGTCATGCGGGCGTTGGAGCCGGCGAAGTACGATGCCGTTCCGATCTTCGTCACCCGCGAAGGAAAATGGCTGCTCAGCCGTTTCGAGGGTGGCGCGCTGGCGACGCCTTCAAGTGGCACGGAGGTTTGCCTGGTGCCGGGCGGACACGGGCGCATGCTGGCGGTCCCGGCCGAGGGCGCGCCCTACGCGCTGCCAGATATCGACATCCTGTTTCCCGTCCTGCACGGGCTGCATGGCGAGGACGGCGCGGTGCAGGGGCTGGCGGAAGTGGCGCAGGTGCCGCTTGCCGGTTGCGGCATTCTCGGCTCGGCAACGGCGCTCGACAAGGACATCGCCAAGCGGCTGCTGAAAGCTGCCGGCCTGCCAGTCGCGCGGTCGGTGACTATTGAGGAAGGTTCGGCGCCATCGCTTGCCGTGCTGGTAGACCAGCTCGGCCTGCCGCTCTTCGTCAAACCGGCGCGGCAGGGCTCGTCTGTCGGCGTCGCAAAGGTCAATGCCAGCCAGGAATTCGATCGAGCGCTTGCGGAAGCCTTCCAGCACGATCGCAAGCTCTTGGCGGAGGAATTCGTCCGTGGCCGCGAGATCGAATTCAGCGTGCTGGAAGACTCCGCGGGCAAGCTCTTCGTCTCGCGGCCGGGCGAGATCGTGCCGGCGGAAAGCCACGGCTTCTACAACTACAATGCCAAGTATATCGACGAGAACGGCGCGGCATTGATCGTGCCGGCCGAACTGCCGCGGGAAGTCGAGCAGGCGATGCGCGACATGGCCGCAAGGGCCTTCAGGGCCGTCGGTTGCGACGGCATGGCACGTATCGACTTCTTCCTGATGCCGGACATGACGTTCCTGATCAACGAGCTCAACACCATTCCCGGCTTCACCGATATCAGCATGTACGCCAAGGCGATGGCGGCAAGCGGCGTCAGCTACCCGGAGGTCATCGACCGGCTGGTGGCGCACGGGCTGGCGCGCGCCGGAAGAGTGGGCTGAGGGTTGGGTTTAGCTGCCGACCTGAGTCTTCGTGCTTGCTGGGTTGTGCCTGTTTTTCGGCGAGTGCGCATTTCAGAAGCGCCGTCCCCCACTCCGTCGCCGCTTCGCGGCGCCACCTCTCCCCCCTCCGGAGGGAGAGGAAGGTGCCATCTGATTGAGGTCGCGCCTTTCCTCTCCCCCGTCGATCGGGGGAGAGGTGTCGAGCGAAGCTCGACGGAGTGGGGGTCGACGGCTCCCCTTTCGCCTAGACCAGAACTACTTGGCGTTCGGGTTGGGCATCCAGGCGGGCATGGCGACATCGGCATGGGCGAATTGCGGCAGCTTGGCCGACAGGTCCTCCATGTTCTTGATGTCCTTGTCGATGAGTTCCTTCTGGGTGATCAGCGTCGGCGGCACGATGACGTTGTGGCCGGGATCCTCGCCGGCAAGCAGCTGCGCCAGCGCCCGGACCGAGACCTGGCCGACGACGGCCGGGTTGGTGGCGGCGGTGGCGGCCCAGGCGCTGTCAGGCTCGCGCATCGCCGAAATATCCGAGGTCGAGATGTCGGCCGAATAGATCTTGATGGCCTTGTTCATGCCTGCCTCGTCGACGGCGATCTTCACGCCCTTGGCGAATTCGTCATAGGGGGCGAACATCACCTTGATGTCGGGATGCGCCGACAGCACCGAACGCGCCTGGTTGGCGACCGAGTTGGCAATCGGATTGTCGAGCGTGCCGAACATGGCGACCTCGTCGATGCCGGCATGCTTCTTCTTGACGTCGACCCAGGTCTCGTTGCGGCGGTCGAGCGGCGCGATGCCGGCGACGTAGACATAGCCGGCCTTCCAGCTGTCGCCATTGTCGGTGACCGCCTGCTCCAGCGCGAGGCGGGCAAGGTCGCGGTCGGACTGCTCGATCTGCGGGATCTTCGGGTTCTCGACATTGACGTCGAAGGCGACGACCTTGATGCCGGCATCGACCGCGCGCTGGGCGGCATCCTTCATCGATTCCGTCAGGCCGTGCTGGATGATGATACCCTGCACGCCGAGCGCGATGGCCTGGTCGACCATGTCGGCCTGGAGGGCGGCGTCCTGGCGGCTGTCGAGCACGCGCAGGTCAACGCCGAGCGCCTTGGCCTGCGCCTCGACGCCGGAGAGATAGGCCTGGAAGAAGTCGCCGGTCGAGAGATAGCGAACCAGCGCGATCTTGACGCCCGGCTTGTCGAAAGGCACAGGCATGTCAGCGGCCATCGCAGTCCCCTGCATCAGCAGCGCGGCGCCAGCCAACCCGAGCGCCGCCTTCCCCAAAAGTCTTCTTGTGATGCTCACTTTGTTTCCTCCACTTTGTTGAACTCGAAAATATGCCCCGGTCGAACCTATCTCCTGCCCCTGCCGGAAAGGGCGAAGGTGAAGACAAGGGCGACGACGAGAACCCCGCCCTTGACGAAATCCTGCGTGTAGTAAGGCGCGTTCATCATCGTCAGGCCCTGCAGCAGCACGCCGACGAAGACCGCGCCGACGGCGGTGCCGAAGGCGTTGGGCTTGGCCGCGCCAAGCACCGCGTAGCCGATGAGCGCGGCGGCCACCGCGTCGAGCAGCAGATTGTTGCCGGAGGCGATGTCGCCGCGACCGAGCCGGGCGGCGAGCAGGATGCCGCCGATCGAGGCAAAGACGCCCGAAATGACGTAGGCCCAGATCTTGTAGGCCTTGACCGGCGCACCGGCGAGCTCGGCCGCGCGCTCGTTGCTGCCGACGGCATACATCATGCGGCCGAAGCGCGTGTATTCGAGGAAGAACCAGATCAGCAGCGCCAGCACGATCAGCACCACGACCGACACGGGAACGAGGTTTGGCACGAAGAAATCGAAGCGATGGCGGCCGAGCGCCAGGAAGGCTTCGCCGAACTTGCCGTTGGCGACCGAGCCGTCGGGCATGGTCATGCCGGTGGCGATCGAGCGGCCTTCCGTCGGGATGCGCTGCAGGCCCACGAGCAGGAACATCATGCCGAGCGTGGCCAGCAGGTCGGGCACCCGCATATAGACGATCAGCCAGCCGTTGATCAGGCCGACGGCGGCGCCGATCAGCAGGCAGACGACGACCGCGACGACGGCGTTCTGTTCCAGCACCACCATGACATAGGCGGCCGCCATCATGGCGCTGGTGGCGACCGAGCCGATCGACAGGTCGAAGCCGCCGACCACCAAGGTGGCGGTGACGCCGAGCGCCAGCACGCCGGTGATGGCGACGGACTGGAAGATGAAGACCGCGCTTTGCGGCGAGACGAAGCCGTCGGCGGCGACCGCGAAATAGGCGATCAGGCCGAACAGAAGGACGATGAAGCCGTAGCGGATGGCGTGGTCACGCACCGTCATGCAGCGCTCTCCGGCGCCGTTGCCGTGTCAGTCCAACGCATGCCTGCTCCATTCCTGTCCATGCTCTCACGCCGCGCTGTGCAGCGGGCCGCCCGCCACTTCGGCAAGCAGCCGCTCGAGATCGACGTCTTCGTTCCTGTGTTCGCCGACGATCGTCTGCTCCGACATGACCAGGATGCGGTCGGCCGTCTCCAGCGCCTCGTCGAGCTCGGTGACGAAGAGCAGCGTGGCGCGGCCGTCGGCGCTGGCTCGCAGCTTGGCGGCGATGTCGCGCCTGGCCGAGATGTCGACGCCCTGAAACGGCTCGTCGAGGATGAACAGTCTTGCATCCTGCGACATCCAGCGGCCGACCATCACCTTCTGCTGGTTGCCGCCCGAAAGTGTGGAAAGCTCGTCCCGCTCCGAACGGCAGACGATGGCGAGTTCGTCGATCTGCCGGCGTGCGATGCCGCGTTCGGCGCGGCGCTTCATGATGCCGAAGCCTGACAGGCGCTTGAGGAAGGGCAGGCTGATGTTGCGCTCGATGTTGAAGCCGCCGACGATGCCGCTGGTGGCGCGGTCCTTGGCGACGAGGAAGACGCCGGCGGCGATCGCTTCGCCGGCCGAGGCCGGCGCATAGGGCTTGCCGTCCATGGTCATGACGCCGGCGAGCGGCCGGCGCACGCCGAACAGCGTTTCGGCCAAGGCCGTCTTGCCAACGCCGACCAAGCCGGTGATCGCCACCACCTCGCCGGCGCCGAGCGTCATCGAGATCGGCTTCGACCCTTGCGCGATCCGCAGGCCTTCCGCGGTGAAGACGGCACGCGCCGAGCTTCTCGCGACCACCCGGTCGAGATGGATCTTGCGGCCGAGCATGGCGTTGACGGCGCCCTCATAGTCGAGCGGCTTGTTGTCGAACACGCCGCTCACCACGCCGTCGCGCATCGAGACGATGCGGTCGGCAAGGCGGCGGATGTCGGACATGCGGTGCGAGATGTAGAGGATCGCCACGCTCTGCTCGCGCAGCCGGTCGATCAGCTGGAACAGCCGGTCGGCTTCGGCGCTGGACAGCGACGAGGTCGGCTCGTCGAGGATCAGCACCTTCGGCCGGTGCGCCATGGCCCGCGCGATCGCCACCATCTGGCGGTCTGCCAGCGACAGGTCGCTGACGCGGGCCTTGAGGTCGATGGCGAGCCCCATGCGATCGGCGACGGCCCTGGCCTCGCGGCGCACCCGGCCCGGATTGAAGAAAGTCGGCGCGCCGCTGCCGGTCAGCCTGTCGAGTGTCAGGTTGGTGGCGACGTCGAGGTCGGCGACGACACCGTCATTGATGTTCTGATGCACGGTGACGACGCCGGCGCGGATCGCCTCGGCCGGCGTGTTCGGCGCGAAGTCCTCGCCGGCGAGATGCATCATGCCGACGCCGCGCTCGTAAACGCCGCTGACGATCTTGACCAGGGTGGATTTGCCGGCGCCGTTGGCGCCCATCAGCACGGTGACTTCGCCCGCATGCAAGTCGAGCGAGATGCCGCCAAGCACCTCGATATGGCCAAAGGACTTCCTCAGGCCGTCCACGCGGAACACGGCACCAGTGCCCATTCATTCCTCCCTGACACAGACGCTATGGGCTATATCGGCAATTGTCAACACGATTGACAATTGCCAGCTTGCTTCCTAGCTTGGCCCCGCCGCCATGCCTCCGTTATGTTCGGAGCGCATAAGCGAGAGGATGATGATGACGCAGAAACTGCCGTTCGAAGCACTATCGGTCGAAACGCTGCCGGCGCGCCTCGGCGCCAACGAGGCCGTCACCGCGCAGATCGGCAAGGATGCCCGGCGCTGGAAGGTGCGTGAGGTCGGCGACGGCAATCTCAACCTGGTGTTCATCGTCGAGGGCGCCGAAGGCGCGGTCGTCGTCAAGCAGGCCCTGCCCTATGTGCGGCTGGTCGGCGACAGCTGGCCGCTGCCGCTGAAGCGCTCCTTCTTCGAGTATCACGCGCTGACCAGGCAGGAGCGCCGAGCGCCCGGCTCGGTGCCCGCAATCCACCATTTCGACGAGGCCCAGGCGCTGATCGTCATGGAATACCTGGCGCCGCCGCACATCATCCTGCGGCGTGCGCTGATCGAAGGCCGGCAACTGCCGAACATCGCCCGCGACATCGGCCTGTTCATGGCCCGCACCCTGTTCCGCGGCTCCGACCTGCATATGCCGACCAGGGACCGCAAAGCCGATCTGGCGCTGTTCGTCGACAATGTCGAGCTCTGCGGCATCACCGAGGACCTGGTGTTCACCGATCCCTATTTCGACGCCAAGCTGAACCGGCATACGTCGCCGCAGCTAGACGGCCTGGTCGCCGAGCTGCGCGCCGACCGCGATCTCAAGGTCGAGGCGCAGCGGCTGAAGCATCTTTTCGCCGCCAATGCCGAGACGCTCTTGCATGGCGACCTGCATTCCGGCTCGATCATGGTGACCGACACAGAAACCCGGATGATCGATCCGGAGTTCGCCTTCTACGGACCGATCGCCTTCGACGTCGGCATGCTGCTCGCCAATTTCTGGATGTCGTTCTTCTCGCAGCGCGGCCATGAGCAGACGGAAAAACGCGACGCCATGCGCGCCTATCTGCTTGGGGTCACCGCCGAGACCTGGGCTGTGTTCCGCGCCGAGTTCTCGCATCTGTGGCGGACCGAGCGCACCGGCATGCTCTACCACAGAAGCCTGTTCGAGGATCAGGGCGACCGGCTCGGCGCCGAGCAGGCGCTCGACCATATGCTCCATTCGATCTGGACCGACCTGCTCGGCTTTGCCGGCATCGAGGTGCACCGGCGTATCCTCGGCCTCGCCCACAATGCCGACTTCGAGGCCATTGCCGATGAGAATCTGCGCGCCACATGCGAGGCGAAGGCGCTGAAGTTCGGCCGCCACATCGCCGTCAACCGGCGCCAGATCCATGGCATCGACGAGGTCAACAATCTGGCCGCGCGGATCGAACAGGAGAGCAGCCTTTGAACGTCGGCGAGCGCCACTACCGCACCATCTGGCTGAGCGGCGACGGCCGCTCGGTCGAGATCATCGACCAGCGCTGGCTGCCGCATGAGTTCCGCATCGAGAAGATCGGCACCGTTGCCGGCATCGCCACTGCGATCCGAGACATGTGGGTGCGCGGCGCGCCGCTGATCGGCGTCACTGCCGCCTATGGCGTAGCCATCCAGATGGAAGGCGACCCGTCGGATGCGGCGCTCGACGCCGTCTGGGAGACATTGCACGCGACGCGGCCGACGGCGATCAATTTGCGCTGGGCGCTGGACGAGATGCGGCGCGTTCTCAAGCCGCTGCCGCCGGCCGAGCGCGCCGAGGCCGCTTACAAGCGCGCAGCGGAGATCGCCGACGAGGATGTCGGGCTGAACCGCGCCATCGGCGAGAACGGGCTTGCCATCATCAAGCAAATCGCGGCGCGAAAAGCTCCGGGCGAGACAGTCAACATCCTGACCCACTGCAATGCCGGCTGGCTGGCGACCGTCGACTACGGCACCGCCACCGCGCCGATCTATCTGGCGACCGAAGCCGGCATTCCGGTCCACGTCTATGTCGACGAGACCAGGCCGCGCAACCAGGGCGCCCAGCTGACCGCCTGGGAAATGGCCGGGCACGGGGTGCCGCACACGCTGATCGTCGACAATGCCGGCGGCCACCTGATGCAGCGTGGCCAGATCGACATGGTCATCGTCGGCACCGACCGCACGACCGCCGACGGCGACGTCTGCAACAAGATCGGCACCTATCTCAAGGCGCTGGCCGCCTCCGACAATGATGTGCCCTTCTATGTCGCGCTGCCCTCGCCGACCATAGACTGGACGGTGGGCGACGGGCTCGCGGAAATCCCGATCGAGGAACGCTCCGGCGACGAGGTGTCGCTGGTCTGGGGCAAGAACGCCAAGGGCGAGATCGCCCAGGTGCGCGTCTCGCCGGAAGCGACGCCGGCGGCAAACCCGGCCTTCGACGTGACCCCGGCGCGGCTTGTCACCGGCCTGATTACCGAGCGCGGCGTCGCCAAGGCCTCGCGCGAAGGGCTGAAGGCGATGTTCCCGGAGCGTGGTTAGCCACAAGGAGGGAGATTGGCAGCTGCGGCGACGGCGCTAATTGACAGCGCCGCCCTCCCCCTCCATAGCTTCACCGTTAAAGTTCTCAGGGCGGGGTGAAAGTCCCCACCGGCGGTAAGAGCCTCGGCTCAAGCCCGCGAGCGCTTCCCGGAAGGGAAGGTCAGCAGATCCGGTGTGATTCCGGAGCCGACGGTCACAGTCCGGATGAAAGAGAACGAACGGAAGGACGGGCCGCTCGCGCGGGCCGGGTTTTCGTATCGTGCGTCCTGATTCTGGTTCGAAACGGAAGGATGGACCCATGAATCAGCATTCCCCAAAAGACTATGAAATCCGCCGCGTTGCCGTCATACGGGCGCGCTGGCACGCCGACATCGTCGACCAGTGCGTGACGGCGTTCGAGGCGGAGCTTGCCGTTCTCGGCGGCGGCCGCTTCACCGTCGACGTCTTCGACGTGCCCGGCGCCTACGAGATCCCATTGCATGCCAAGACCCTCGCCGAGACCGGCCGCTATGCCGCGATCCTCGGCACCGCCTTCGTCGTCGATGGCGGCATCTACCGGCACGATTTCGTCGCCGGCGCCGTCCTCGGCGGCATGATGACCGTGCAGCTTGCGACCGGCGTGCCGGTGCTTTCAGCGGTGCTGACGCCGCACAATTATCACGACAGCGCCGAGCACCACCGCTTCTTCTTCGAGCACTTCCAGGTCAAGGGCAAGGAAGCGGCCAAGGCCTGCGTTGAGATAAGTGCGGCGCGTGAAAAGATCGCGGCGTGAGGCGCGGTTGCCGGGGTGGCAATCCCGGTAACAGCCTCTAATATCGCGAAAAAACCGAGATCGGGAGGATGCCGGTGCAGACCAAGAAGATCATCAACGACGGCAACCGTTCCGTCGACGAGATGCTGGAAGGAATACTGGCCGCGCATCCTCGCCACCTCAGGAGCGTGGACGGCAGCCCGCGCTCGATCATCGCCCGCGACGGGCCGCGGCCAGGCAAGGTCGGGCTGGTCATCGGTGGCGGCTCGGGCCACGAGCCGACCTTTCTCGGCTTCGTCGGCAAGGGGCTGGCGGATGCCGCGGCGATCGGCAATGTCTTTGCCTCGCCGCCGCCGGACCCGATCCTCGAATGCGCCAAGGCGGTGAGCGGCGGCGCGGGCGTCCTGTTCATGTACGGCAACTATGCCGGCGACGTGATGAATTTCGACATGGCGGCCGAGATGGCGGCGATGGACGACATCGAGGTGCGCACGGTGCTGACCACCGACGACGTCGCCTCGGCGCCGCGCGACCAGCGGCAGAAGCGGCGCGGCGTCGCCGGCAATTTCTTCATCTTCAAGGCGGCGGGCGCTGCCTGCGAGCGCATGCTCTCCTTCGACGAGGTCGAGCGCATCGCCAGGAAGGCCAACGACCACACCTTCACCATGGGCGTGGCGCTGTCGCCCTGCTCGCTGCCGCAGACGCGGCGGCCGAACTTCGAGATCGGCGCCGACGAGATGGAGATCGGCATGGGCATCCATGGCGAGCCCGGCATCGCGCGCGGCAAGCTCAGGACCGCTGACGAGATCACCGACGAGATGCTGGACAGGATCATTGCCGAGATGGCGCCGTCGCGTGGCGACAAGGTCGCGGTGTTGGTCAACTCGCTCGGCTCGACGCCGTTGATGGAGCTCTACATCATGAACCGGCGCGTCAAGCAGCGGCTCGACGACATCGGCGTCTCGGTGCATGCGACCTGGGTCGGCAATTACTGCACCTCGCTCGAAATGGCTGGCGCCTCGCTGACACTGGAGCATCTCGACGGCGAGTTGCAGACCCTGCTCGACCATCCGTGCGACTGCGCCATGTTCCGCGCCGGCTGAGGGGACTGTCCATGACCGCCATCGGAACGGCAGAGCTGAAGACAATGTTCGTCGCCATCGCCGCGGCGATCGAGGCCGACAAGGACCGGCTCTGCCAGCTCGACGGCGTCATCGGCGACGCCGACCACGGCATCGCGATGGCGCTCGGCTTCAATGCCGCGCGCGATGCGCTCGCCGCGCTCGACCTTGTGGCGATCGAGCCGACGGCGCTGCTCAACACTGCGGCGAAATCCTTCCTCAACGCCGTCGGCGCCTCATCGGGACCTCTTTACGCGACCGCCTTGATGCGCGCCGCCGCCGCCGTCAAAGGCAAGGCGACGCTGGCGGCAGACGATGTGATCGCCATGGTCCAGGCGATGGCGCAAGGCATCAAGGATCGCGGCAAGGCCGAAATCGGCGAAAAGACGATGATCGACGCCTGGCAGCCGGCGGCCGAGGCGGCCGCCGCCGCGCATGCCGCGGGCAAAAGCCTGGCCGAGAGCCTGCAGGCCGCGCTGACCGCCGCCGAACGCGGCGCCGAAGCGACCAAGGACATGATCGCGGCCAAGGGCCGATCCTCGCGGCTTGGCGAGCGTTCGCTCGGCCATATCGACCCGGGTGCTGCCTCGGCCGTCACCGTCATCGGCGCGATGCGAAGCAGTCTCAATTAGGCCTTTGCTGCATCCAAACGGTTGATCGCCTGAACATTGCCGGCCGACGGCCCCTTCTCGTCGAATTCCGAGGCGAGCCAGGTATCGACGATCGCCTTGGCGAGCTCCGGACCGATGACGCGGGCGCCCATGGTGATAATCTGGGCATTGTTGGATTTCGCCGCGCGCTCGGCCGAATAGGTGTCGTGGGTGAGTGCGGCGCGGATGCCCGGCACCTTGTTGGCCGAGATCGAGACGCCGATGCCGGTGCCGCAGAACAGGATGCCGCGATCGTTCTCGCCGTCGACGATGGTCTGGGCGAGTTTCTGCGACAGGTCGGCATAGAAGCCGGCCTGGCTGAGGTCGCTGACGGTCAGGCCGGGCTTGGTGGCGAGGTGGGCGGCGATGACGTCGAGCAGCGGCTTGCCGGCGCTGTCGGCTCCGATGGCTATTCTCATGGTCGTGTCCTTTCCTGGTCGGATGATGTCAGATCGCGGCTGAGGCGCGCTGGAGGATGTCGATGTAGCCCTCCGCCTGCCAGGCGGAGCGGCCGATGAAGAGGCCGTCGATGTTTGGCTGGCCGATCAGTTCGGCGGCATTGCCGGGGTTGACGCTGCCGCCATAGAGCACCGGCGGCACGGCAGGCAGCAGGCCGCCGGCAACCGTCTTGATCAGCGCCTGCTGCCTGTCGGCATAGTCGGAGCTGGCCGGAATGCCCTTGTCGCCGATCGCCCAGACCGGCTCATAGGCGAACAGGATCTTTGCGCCCCTCGCCTCGCCTTCGAGGAATTGCAGCGCGCCCTCGACCTGCGCGGTCAGCACCGCATCGGCCTTGCCGCTCTCGCGCTCGGCCAGCGTTTCGCCGACGCAGATCAGCGGGATCAGGCCGTGCTTGGCCGCCGCCGCCGTCTTCAGGCCGACCGTGTGGTCGGTCTCGCCGAAATGCTCGCGCCGTTCGCTGTGGCCGAGCTCGACCAGGTCGAGGCCGCAATCCCCAAGCATCAGCGGCGAGATCTCACCGGTCCAGGCGCCGGCATCGGCCCAGTGCATGTTCTGGGCGCCAACCTTGATGCGCGTCGGGGCCAGCGCCTGCTTGACCTCGCGCACCGCCGTGAAGGGCGGAATGACGAAGGGCTGGATGCGCTGGTCGAACCCCGGCGCGAAGCCGGCCAGCGCCCTGGCGAAAGCGAGCGCCTCGGCGAGCGTCTTGTTCATCTTCCAGCTTGTACCGACCCAGTAGACCACGCGTACCGCTCCCCTATTCCTTGCCATCGACAACCGTCAGTGAAACCCCTGTGGCTTCCAGCTCGTCCCGCACGGGCTGGCCGAGTTCGCTGCCGGTGAAGACCGCGTCGAACGCCTTGAGGTCGGTGAGAAAATGCAGCGCCGTGCGGCCGAACTTGCCGTGATCGACCAGCAGATATTTCCGCCCCGCGGCCGCCATCATGAGGCGCTTGGTCTGCACCACCTCCTCGTCCTGGTGAAAGGCCGAGGCGCCGTGGATGGCTGAGGACGAGAGGAAGGCGACGTCCGCGCGCAGCGATTTCAGCGTCTCCTCGGCGAGCAGGCCGAAGAAGCCGTGGAACTTCTTGCTGTACTGGCCGCCAAGCGCGATGAGCGTGATGCCGCCAACACCGGCGAGGTCCTGGATGACGGCCAGATTGTTGGAGATCACGGTCAGCGGGCGAAGATCGGCGAGGTGCCCTGCAATGCCGCCCGCCGTCGAGCCGTCGTCGATGATCACCGTCTGCCCCGGCTCGATCATGGCGACGGCGGCGGCGGCAAGGCGCTGCTTCTCACCGACCGCCTGCTTTTGCCGGTAGCGGAAATCGCTCTCGAACAGGCCGCTCGGCTGGATCGAGGCGCCGCCTCGCACCTTGCGCAGGAATCCGCTCTCCTCAAGCTCGTCGAGGTCGCGATGAACGGTCATCTTCGAGACGCCGAAGCGCGCGGCGAGATCCTCGACGGAGGCCGTGCCGGCCTCCATTAGGAAATCCATGACGCCTTGCCGGCGGCTGTCGCTCTTCATTCCGCGGTTCCTCCGAGCGTCCGGGCGCTTTGGTCGCTCTTCCATATATAACAACGGATATCGCATTCATATCATAATATCTGTGATAATGTGACAATGGCGTGGGATTTTCCTTTGCCGGAGATTGCCGACCTGTAACAAGAATTGCTCCCTGCGACGTGCCGGACGGTTGCGGTCCGCCGGGATTCCGGCCAGAAGCATCGGCGGGCTGGACGACGGTCGAACAGCCAGCAACCGAATTCGAAACCAGTTACGGGAGACTATTGGGTGGCTCGCATCACACTGAGACAATTGCTCGACCATGCCGCCGAACACGGCTATGGCGTGCCGGCCTTCAACATGAACAACATGGAACAGGGCCTCGCCATCATGGAGGCGGCCGAGGAGACCAAGTCGCCGGTCATCCTGCAGGCCAGCCGCGGCGCGCGCGCCTATGCCAATGACGTGGTGCTTGCCAAGCTGATCGACGCGCTGGTCGAAATCCACCCCGACATCCCGGTCTGCATGCATCTCGACCACGGCAACAACGAAGCCACCTGCGTCACCGCGATCCAGTACGGCTTCACCTCGGTGATGATGGACGGCTCGCTCAAGGAAGACGGCAAGTCGCCGGCCGACTACGCCTACAATTCAGGCATCACGCGCCGCGTCGTCGACATGGCGCATTGGGGCGGCGTCTCGGTCGAAGGCGAGATCGGCGTGCTCGGCTCGCTTGAGAGCGGCGGCGGCGAGCAGGAAGACGGCCATGGCGTCGAAGGCGCGATCAGCCACGACCAGCTTCTGACCGATCCGGAACAGGCGGTGGAGTTCGTCAAGGACACGCATGTCGACGCGCTGGCGGTTGCCATGGGCACCAGCCACGGCGCCTACAAATTCTCGCGCAAGCCGGACGGCGCGGTGCTGGCGATGAACGTGATCGAGGAGATCCACCGCCGCCTGCCGAACATGCACCTGGTCATGCACGGCTCGTCGTCGGTGCCGGAGGATCTGCAGGAGACCATCAACAAGTACGGCGGCCAGATGAAGCCAACCTGGGGCGTTCCGGTCGAGGAGATCCAGCGCGGCATCAAGCACGGCGTGCGCAAGATCAACATCGACACCGACAACCGCATGGCGCTGACCGGCGCCATCCGCAAGGTGCTGACCGAGAACCCGAGCGAGTTCGACCCGCGCAAATACCTGACGCCGGCCATGGCGGCGATGAAGAAGCTCTGCAAGGAGCGCTTCGAGCAGTTCGGCACCGCCGGCAATGCGCCGAAGATCAAGCCGATCCCGCTGTCGGACATGGCCAAGCGCTACAAGGCGGGCAGCCTCGATCCGAAGTTCGGCTGAGTTACATCTGATCGAGAGTTCAAGGGCGGGAGCCATAGCGGCTCCCGCCCTTTTTCATTTTGGTCGCGGCCTCAGGTCCGCCCTGCCGGCGTCGATGAACGGCGTCCAGTAGTCGACCGATTCACGGATCATGGCGACGACCTGGTGATCGACCGGCTCGCGCTCGCGGAATGACAGCTCCAGGCAGATCTCGTTGTCGGTGCCGCCGCCGCGCCGCACCGTCTCCAGGAATTTCTCCGGAGTAATGCGGCCATCCCTGTTGTAGGCGGCGGTGAATGGCCAGTGGCCACCCTTGTTCATCGACGACTGCTTGATGTGGATGATCGGCGACTCTTTCGGGAAGGCCTCGGCCCAGGCGTAAGGGTCGATGTCGGCGGGGTTGCTGGAGGTGACGTCGCCATGGTCGATGTCGACCATCATCTGCAGCGGGATGGCCAAGCCCGCTGCCTCGATCTCCCGGTGCAGCGCGCGGCAGCTGTCGATGGTATGGCCGAATTCACGGCCGACCGACATCGGCTCCCAGAACAGGTAGGTGAGGCCAGCCGCCTTGGCATGATCGGCGACCTCGCGCCAGCATTCCATCGCGATGTCGAGCAGCCGGGCGCGGCGTTCGGGATCGTCGTAGTCCCTGTGGGTGAAGATCGCGAATTGCGTGCCGATGCCGCTGGCGCCGAGCTCGGCCGAGATGGCGGCGAAGGTCTTGAACCAGTCGACATAGTAGCGGCGCACGTCGGCATCGGGATGGCCGAAATGGTTGAGCCGACCATAGGGGCCGGTCATGCCGGACGTGATGCGCACGCCGGTGCGGGCAAGTGCTGCCTGGAACAGCCGGACGAACTTGGCGATCGTCGCCGCCGGCCAGCCGGGATTGACGAATTCATGTGTGAGCTGGACGTCCCTTATGCCGATGTCATAGGCGATGGCGTCGATCAGGTCGTCCGGATCGGCAAAGCGGTTGACCAGCGGATTGGTGTTGAGGGAGAGCGTGAAGGCCAAATTCCAGTCTCCTGTTCAGGCCTGCCCGACGGCGTGGCGATCGATGGCGCACGCACCCGAACTGCCGGCATGAAGCGCAATCATTGCAGCACGCTGCCGGCGCGCCGGTTGAGCTCCTGGCGGTATTTCTCGGCGTCCCAGTTCAGGAGCTCGGCATTCTCCTCGATGCTGAGATAGTTGACGCGCGCCGTCGGATCGACGCGGATGGCGACATCGGCAAGGCAGCGCGCCATCGCCTCGGCGCCGGCATTGGCATCCCGGCGCATCAATATGCCCTTGCCCGGGAAAAGGATGGAGGCGGGTGCCGGCTGCCCGCCGGCCGTTGTCCGCGCCACCACGGCAGCGGCATTCTCGTTCGGACCGGCGATCACCGAGCCTATGCCGAGGAAGATGACGTGGTCCGGGTAAAGGCTGCCCGACGCGACGATCCGGCAACTGGCGAGATCGGTGGCGGCGGCATGGGCCTCGACCGCGACCGGAAGGCGGTAATCGCTGCCCATGGCCAGCCTGAGCAGCGCGTCGAGGTCGGGCGCCGGCGCTTTGCGCGGCGCGCGGGCAAGCAGGCCGGTAACGCGCCGCAGCAGCAGGTTTGCTTCGGCGACTGTGTCGGCGGCCACGACCAGCCCATGATTGCCGAGGACGAGGACGTCGGTGCGCGGCTTCAGCCGTTCGGCAATGCCCTGCGCCAGCGGCAGGCCCGGGCGGCGATAGGGCACGAAGGCCCAGTCGAGGCCGCGCAGACGCTCCTCCAGCAGCGCCTCGGCATTGGTCTGCACGGCGATGGCGATGGTCTCGACGCAGTGGACATGGACGACGACCTTTTGCGGCAGCAATGCATGCACCGTCGTCTCGATGGACGGCCGCAACTGGTGCGGGTTGAGCTCGGCAAGCGTGAATGCGGCGGTCTTCTCGGCCGCCGGGTCCTTGCGCGCGACGGCATCGAGCAAGGGCGACAGCTCCACGGGCACCATGATGTCGGCTGTCGCCGCATTCATCAGCCAGGTGCCGGACGCCTTGATCCACAGCACACCGGCTTGCTTGAGCGAGGTGTTGCCACCGGCGCCCTGGACCAGCAGAGGATCGGCGCCAACACTGGCCGACAGGACACGCAACGCCTGCAATTCGACGGCATCGTGATCAATGCGAGCTGCCATCAGCCGGCCTTTGCCAAACGGTTGGCGCACCAGTCCTCGAAGGCCCCTCTCTCGGCGGCCGAGAGATGCAGGCCGTGCTTGGTGCGGCGGTCCAGGATGTCGGCAGCAGTCGACGCCCACTCATGCTCGAACAGGTAGCTCGCCTCGCGCTCGAAGAAATCCTTGCCGAAGCGCCGCCCGAGCTGTTCGAGCGATCCGGCATTGCCGACGATTGAACGGGTGCGCGTGCCGTAGAGCCGGCCATAGTGCTTGAGCAGCGACGCCGGCATCCAGGGGTAGTCGCGGCCGAGATCGCCGAGGAACTGCTCGAAATCGGCATTTGCGATGTCGCCGCCCGGCAGATGCGCACCGGACGTCCACGCCTTGCCCATCTTCGGAAAGAACGGCTCGATGCGGTCGAGCGCGTGCTCGGCGAGCTTGCGGAAGGTGGTGATCTTGCCGCCGAAGACGGAGAGCAGCGGCGCCTGCCCGGTCGGCGCATCGAGCTCGAAGATGTAGTCGCGCGTCACCGCGCTCGGATTGTCGGCATTGTCGTCGTAGAGCGGCCTGACGCCGGAGAAGGAATAGACGACGTCGCCGCGCGTCAGCCCGCGCTTGAAGTAGCGATTGACGACCTTGATCAGGTAGTCGATCTCGCTCTCCTCCGCCGCCACGTCTTCCGGCCGCCCTTCATAGGGAATGTCGGTGGTGCCGATCAGCGTCAGGTCGTTCTGATAGGGATTGATGAAGATGACGCGCTTGTCGTTGTTCTGGACGAGATAAGCCTGCCGCCCTTCCCAGAATTTCGGCACGACGATGTGGCTGCCCTTGACCAGGCGGACGTTGCGCTTGGAGTTCTGCCCGGCGACGCGGTTGACGACGTCGTTGACCCAGGGACCGGCGGCGTTGATCAGCGCGCGCGCCCGCACCGCGGTCCTCACGCCGGTCCTGCCGTCGCGCATCTCGACCGACCACAGGCCTTTGTCGCGGCGGGCGGCGGTGCAAGCGGTGCGGGTGAAGACTTTCGCCCCGCGCTCCGCCGCGTCCAGCGCGTTGATGACGACGAGGCGGGCATCGTCGACCCAGCAGTCGGAATATTCGAAGCCGCGTCTGAAAGCGTCCTTGATCGGCGCGCCCTCCGGCGCCGTGCGCAAGTTCAGCGTGCGGGTGGGCGGCAGCCGCTTGCGGCCGCCGAGATGGTCGTAGAGGAAGAGGCCGATGCGGACCAGCCAGGCCGGGCGATCGTCGGGGCTGTGCGGCAGCACGAAGCGCATCGGCCAGATGATGTGGGGCGCGGATTCCAGGAGCACCTCGCGCTCGATCAACGCCTCGCGCACCAGGCGGAACTCGTAATATTCGAGATAGCGCAGGCCGCCATGAACCAGCTTGCCCGAACGCGAGCTGGTGCCTTCGGCGAGATCGTCCTTCTCGCACAAGATGACGGACAGGCCACGGCCGGCGGCGTCGCGCGCGATGCCGGCGCCGTTGACGCCGCCGCCGATGACGAAAAGGTCGACAATGTCGCCGTCGCCGCTCATCTCGCCGAACCCTCTGCACAACGCTTCATGGCGGTCAGCACGGATTGACCGGCGGCAGGCCGGCGATGTAGCGGCGCACTTCCTCGGCCACCTGCTCTGCCGCGTAGGTAACGGTGCGCACCGAGGCGCCGGCGATGTGCGGGGTCAGCGTCACATTCGGCAGCTGCAGCAGCGGCCAGTCCGAAGGCACCGGCTCGATCGCGAAGGTTTCCAGCATGGCGCTGGCGATATGGCCGGCGACCAGCGCCTCGTAAAGCGCGTCATAGTCGACCAGCGGCCCGCGCGCGGTGTTGATGAAGATCACGCCGGGCTTCATGCCGGCGATGGTGTCCTTGTTGATCAGGCCGCGGGTTTCCGCGGTCACCCGCGAATGCAGGGTGACCACGTCGGAGCGCGACAGAAGTTCGTCGAGCGAGACCAGCTCGACGCCGGCATTGCGGTCGTCCGCGCTCAGCTGCACGTAGGGATCGCAGACCAGGACGCGGCAGCCGAAGGCGCGCAGCAGGCGCACCACTTTGGTGCCGATATTGCCGTAGCCGACGACACCGACGGTCATCTCGCTGAGCTCGCGGCCGGTGCGGTCGGCGCGATAGAGATCGCCGCGCCATTCGCCCTTGCGCAAGGCCTCGTGGCCGACGCGGATCAGCCGCGTCTCGGCGAGGATGGCGCCGATGGTGAATTCGGCCACCGCGCTCGCATTGCGGCCTGGAACGTTGACGACGCGGATGTCGTGAGCCTTGGCGGCCGCCATGTCGATGTTGATCGGTCCGCCGCGCGACACAGCGACCAATTTCAGCGCCGGAAGGCGCCGCATCATTCCATCCGAGAGCGGAGCGAGCTGGGTGACCAGGATCTCGGCATCGCCGACAAAATCGACCACCTCGTCCGGATGGCCGAAATACTCCTTGACTTTGTCGAGGCCGAGCGCGGTGTTGCCGAACTCCATCGGCTCGTCGGGCCACGCGGTTTCCAGCGTGCGGATGTCGAGGCTGTTGCCGCAGGCCTTCTCGATCTCAGTCCGAAAGACCTCCGGAAGCATGAAACGGTCGCCGATGATCGCAATTTTCCTGTGCATGCTCGACTTCTCAATCTGCCTTGGTCGCGGCCATCGACCGCCAGACCGGACGCAGCGCCTCGTGCGCCAATGTGTAGGATGGCGCCATCCTGTCGTAGATGGCGGCGAGTTCCGGGTCGCTCGGCTCGGCCTCGCCAAGCAGGGGGGTGACCCATTCGGCGACGCAATCGTCCATTGACCGGTAGAGGCCGACGCAGACCGCTGCGATCATGGCGGCACCGGCGGCACCCGCCTCCTCGCGTTCGCTGGTGCGGGTGGCGGCGCCGACGGCGGCGCCAAGGATCTTGCGCAGCGCCGGGCTGCGCGCCGCGCCGCCGGTAAGGCGGATTTCCCGCGGCAGCGGGCCCATAGCGGCGTAGCAATCGCGCGAAGCGAAGGCGAGCCCTTCGAAGACGGCGCGCACCATGTCGGCATAGCCGTGGCGGGAGGAGATGCCGACGAAGCCGGCCCTCGCATTGGCATCGACGAACGGACCGCGCTCGCCGGCCTCGGACACATAGGGCTGGTAGATCAGCGAGGCCGGCTTGGACGACGAAATCCAGTCATCGACCAGCGCGATCATCTCACCGTTCGAGCGCGAAATGCCTTGCGAGGCGAGGATGCCGGAAGCGAGGCCAAGCACCCAGTCGATGTTGAGCGTCGCCGCCATGTTCGACTGCAGCTGGGCAAACACGCCCGGCGCCGGCATGGTCATGGTGTAGCCGGTCTTCGCTTCGTTGAGCTGCACCTCGTCCGGTGTCTCGGCAAGTCGCATATGCATGCCGGTTGAGCCGATGATGGTGCAGCCGGGCTTGTGCTTGCGGTCGAACAGGCCGGCGCCGAGCGCGGTACAGACCACGTCGACATAGGTCAGCACGACCGGCGTGCCGGCGGTGAGCCCGGTCGCGTCGGCCGCGGCCTTTGACAGGCCGGCGCTGTGCCTGGTGCCGTCGACGATCGGCGGCAGAAGGTGCCTGAGGTCGGCGACGCCGAGCACGTCGAGCACCTCGTCGCTGTAGTCGCGGGTGCGGAAATCGCCGAAGGTGAAGGTCCCTTCCGAAGGGTCGGTGGCGCGCTCGCCGGTCAGCTTGAAATAGAGCCAGTCCTTGCAGTGGAACGCCGTCGCGGCCCTCTCGAGCATGGCCGGCATGTTTCGCTTCATGAAGACGAACTGCGATCCCTGCTGGCAGGCGGCAAGCCCGCTGCCGGTCTTTTCGAAGCGCAGCCGGTCCTCCGGCCGTGCCCGGATCTCCTCGACGATCCTGGCGGCGCGCGCATCGAGCCACAGCCAGCCCTTGGCCACCGGTTCGCCGGCCTTGTCGATCAGCCAGGTGCCGTCGCCCTGCCCGGTCACCGCGATGGCGATCACCCGGCTGGCGAGGTCCGGCACCTTGTCGGCCAACTGGCGCAAGGTGGTCGCCGTATCGGCCCAGGTGCGCGCCAGGTCCTGCTCGGCGCCACCGCCCGGCAGCGTTTCGTAGCGATTCGCCAGCGCGGTGGCCGCGATCTGCCGGCCCGCCCTGTCGAAGGCGACGGACTTGATGACAGACGTGCCGGCGTCGATGCCGATCAGCACATCCCGCATCAGGCAAGCTCCATCCCGTGCGAAATCGCCTTGCCGTCGGCCTGGTCGAAGACGTGCAGGTTCTTCGGATCGATGCTGACTTTGATCGGCGCCCCGAGCTCGAGGCGGGTGCGGTCGTGCTCGACCAGCACCAGCGAGCCGCCGGCAAAATCGGCGGCGATGTGGGTCTGGTCGCCGAGCCATTGATTGGCCGAGACGGTGGCCGGCACGCCGTCCTTCGAGCGGCGCACCGCGTAGGGCCTGACGCCGATGACGACACGCTCGCGGGCGAGCAGCTGGTCGCGCACCGGGCCGCTGAAGGCATCCTTGTCGTAGTCGAGCGAGAGCCCGTCGGGGAGCTTCAGGCTGATCTTGCCGGCAGTCGTGCCGACAAAGGCCTCGAAGACATTCATCGGCGGCTCGCCGACGAAGGTGCCGGTGAACAGGTTCGCCGGCCGCCGCTTGATCATGTCGGGCGTGTCGAACTGCTGCAGCACGCCGCCTTCCATCACCGCGATGCGGTCGGCGAGCGCGTTGGCCTCGGTCTGGTCGTGGGTGACCAGGATCGCGGTCAGGCCGCGCTCCTTAATGAAGTGCTTGATGCGGCCACGCAGCACGGCGCGCAACTGCGGCTCGAGCTGCCCCATCGGCTCGTCGAGCAGATGCAGGTCCGCCTCGCGGATCAAGGCGCGGCCGAGGCTGGCGCGCTGCTGCTGGCCGCCGGAGATCGAGCTCGGATAGCGCTCGAGGATGTCCTCGATCTCGAGCAGCTTGGCGATGCTGGCGACCTTGGCGTCGACGTCGCTCTTCGAAAGCCTTGCCGCCTTGAGAGCGAAGGCCATGTTCTCGCGCACGGTGAGCGGCGGATAGAGCGAATAGCCCTCGAAGGCCATCGCCACGTTGCGCTTGACCGGCGCCAGCGTGTGCACCTTGCGGCCGGCGACGGCGATCTCGCCACGCGAAACCTCCTCGAAGCCGGCGATCATGCGCAGCGTCGAGGTCTTGCCGCAGCCCGACGAGCCGAGCAGCGCCACGATCTCGCCCCTGGCGATCTCCATCGTCAGCTGCTTCACCGCATGCACGCCGCGGTCGATCGGGCCGTAGAACTTGTCGACGCCGGAAATGGTGAGGGCGCTGGCGCTCATGCCGCTTCTCCGCTGCGCAAAGTGACGACCTTGTTGGCGCCGATGCGCTCGCCGCTGGCATGATCGAACAGCAGCGCGCTTTTGCCGTCGACGGCGACATGCGCCTTGCCCTCGGTCTGGCCCGGCGTTCCAGCAGGGCGCGAAACCAGGATTTCACGGCCGCGCACGGTGCGCACCAAGGTGACGATCTTTTCGTTGAGCGGCGTCTCGGCCTCGACGGTCACAGGAACGGCGCCGGGCGTGGCCTCACCGACGAAACTCAGCGCCTCGGGCCGCAGGCCGATAACGCAGTCGCGCCCGACCGCCGCCTCATAGGCGCCGGCGAGATGGACCTGTACGTTCGACAGGCCGACATAGATGCCCTTGGCGTCGCGCGCCGGCTTGACGTCGAGCAAATTGATGGTCGGGTCGCCGAACAGCCTGGCGATCTCGACATTGGCCGGCTCGCGATAGATCTGCTCGGGCGTGCCGAGCTGGCGGATGACGCCTTGCGACATCACCGCGATGCGGTTGCCGAGCGCCATCGCCTCCTTGTAGTCCTGGGTGACGTAGACGACGGTCGCGCCGCGATCATGCAGGAGCCGCGGCAGTTCAAGCCGCATCTCGAAGCGGAGTTTGGCGTCGACATTGCGCAAGGGATCGTCGAGCAGGAGAATCGGCGGCGAGCCGACCAACGCGCGAGCAAGCGCGGTGCGCTGCTTCTGGCCGTTGGACAGCGCGCGCGGCTTGTGGCTCAGCACATGGTCGATCTTGAGCAGCTTGGCGACGCTCTCGACGCCGGCCTTGATCGCGCCTTGCGAGGAGTGCCTGGCCTGCAGCGGCGTCGCGATGTTGTCGAAGGCGCTCATATGCGGGAACAGCGCGAAGTTCTGGAACGCCATGCCGACGCCGCGGAACTCGGCGTCGACATCGGTCATGTCCTCGCCGCCGATCAGGATCTTGCCCTCGTCGGGATCGATGACGCCGGCAACCATGCGCAGCAGCACCGTCTTGCCGGCGCCGGACGGGCCGAACAGCACCAGCGTCTCGCCGTCGGCGACGCTCAGCGACAGATTGTCGAGGACCGTCTGGCTCTTGTAGCGCTTGACGACATTTTTGAGTTCGAGGCTGGCCATCGGAACTACCCTTTCACGGCGCCGAGCGACAGGCCTTCGACGAGATAGCGCTGCGCGTATAGCGCCAGCGCCAGCGTCGGCGTGATCGACAGCACAATCGCGGCCGAGATCTGGCCATACTGAATGCCGGACGAGGTGATGAAGGCGAGCGCGCCGACCGTCACCGGCTGCTTGTCGGCGGAGGCGAGCACCAGCGCGAAGACGAAATTGTTCCAGGCGAAGATGAAGGCGAGCAGGCCGGCGGCGGCGATGCCCGGCCCGGCAAGCGGCAGCGCGATCTTGCGGAAGGTGGCGAACCAGGAATGGCCGCCGATGCGGTAGGCGTATTCGATGTCGGCCGGGATGTCCTCGAAATAGCCGCGCACGATCCACAGGATCAGCGGCAGGCAGATCAGCTGGTAGACCCAGATCAGGCCGATATAGGTGTTGGCGAGGCCGAGCTTCTGGAAATAGAGCGTGAGCGGCAGCAGCACCAGCAGCGCCGGCGCGAAGCGGAACGACAAGAGCGTGAAGGCGATGTCCTCCGAGCCGCGGAATTTGTGGCGGGCGAAGGCATAGGCGGCGGGCACGCCGAGCAGCAGCGAGACGGCAACCGAGGTCACCGACAGGAACACCGAGTTCCAGAGATTGCGCATGAAGGCGATGTCGAGCGTGCCGGCCGCGGTCACCAGCTTGCCGGTGATCAGCGCCGTGTAGTTGGCGAGCGTCGGCTCGAAGATCAGCTGCGGCGGGATGCGCAGGATGGTCTCGTTGGTCTGGAACGACATCATGAAGATCCAGGCGATCGGGAACATGAAGAAGATCACCACCAGCGTGAGCGCTGCGCCGCGCAGGATGCGTTCGAGAAGCGAGGTGTGTTCCATCCCTGCCTCCTATGCCTGGCCGCGGGCGCGTTCGCGCAGCCGGAGCCAGTTCTTGATGAAGATGTTGGAGAGGAAATAGGTGATCGCCCACAGGATGATCATCAGCGCCGCCGAGCGCCCGACATTGGTCGACTGGAAGAAGTTGAGATAGGCCTCGACCTGGAACACGGTCAGCGTGTCGCCGGGGCCGCCTTGAGTCATCGCGTAGATGATGTCGAACTGCTGGATGGAATCGAGCAGGCGAAACAGCGTCGCCGTCAGGATATAGGGCGTCAGCATCGGCAGGGTGATGCGGAAGAACACGAAGCTCCTCGGCACGCCGTCGAGCGCGGCCGCCTCGAAGGGCTGAGTCGGCAGGCTGCGCAGGCCGGCGAGCAGCAGGATCATGATGAAGGGCGTGTAGACCCAGATGTCGACCAGCACGACGGTGAGCAGCGCGGTCGACGGCGAGGACGCCCAACGGAAGTCCTGCAGGCCTATGAGGCTGGCAAGATAGCTCAGCACGCCGAAGCCGGGATTGGTCATCAGCTTCCACATCAGCGCGGCCAGCGCCGGCGCCGTCATCAGCGGCATCAACAGCATGATCGAGATGAAGTTGTTCAGCGTCGAGCGCTTCTGCAGGAGCATGGCGATGCCGAGGCCGAGCAGCAGTTCGAGCACCACGGTGATGCCGGCATAGAGCAGCGACACCTCGAGCGTGTTCCAGAACTTCGGGTCGGTGAAGAAGGAAATGTAGTTGTCGCCCCAGTTGAACTGCCTGGCCCATGGCTGGCTCAGCCTGTAGCGCTGGAAGGAATAGACCACCGAGGTCAGGAACGGGATCAGGATGCCGATGCAGACCAGGAGCGCCGGCAGGCTGAGGAGATAGGGCAGAACCCGCTTGCTGATCCTGAAGCCGGAGGGTCTGTGGACTGTCGTCGCCGCGGTCATCGCGCTCTTCCGTTATCCCGGTTGCTCCGCCCTGCCGGCCGCCCAAGGGAGCAAGGCGGCCGGTCGGGCGTTGGCGAAGCATACCGCTTCGCCTCGCGAGTGTCGTTGAGGGTCGCGGCTGGCCCGCGCTTGCGCGCCAGCCGCTGCCCGATATCAGCCGAGGCCGGCCTCCTTGAGCTGGCCGTTGATGCTCTCGGCCAGCTTGTCGAGGCCCTCGTCGATCGGCACTTCCTTGGCCACCATCTTCTGCAGCGTCGCGGCCCATTCGGTGGTGAGGTCGAAGAACAGCGGTTGCGCCGTGAACTTGATGCTGGCGCCGGGTGCCGAGGCGTCGAACATCTCGACATAGCCCGGATAGCTCTTGTTCAGCTTCTCACGGAACACCTCGTCCTTCCAGACCGACTGCCGGACCGGATTGACGAAGTCCATCTTGGTGGCGCCGAACAGGCAGTGATCGAGCCCGGAAGCCCACTGCATGAAGTACCAGGTGGCGTCCTTGTCCTTGGAGAAGTTTGACATCGACAGCGACCAGATCCAGATGTTGGGCGTCGGCGCCTTGGCGGCCGGATTGGCCTTGAAGCCGGCGAAGGCGAGCTGGCCGGCCATCTTGTTGGTGCCGCCATTCATGAAGTAGCCGAGGATGTCGGCGTCGAAGATCATCGCCGAGGCGCCGGCGCCGAGATCGGTGCCGACCTGGTACCAGGTGTAGGTCGACCAGTCCTTCGGACCGCTCTCCTGGATCATCTGCACCCATTGCTTGTGGAAGGCCTTGGATTCGGCGGTGTTCATGGCGGCGGACAGCTTGCCGTCGGCCGATACGTTGAGGTCCTTCTGGTCGAAATTGGCGTAAGCCGACAGGAACCCCGGATGGATCGTCGCCCAGGAGCGCGAGCCGCGCACGCCGATGCCGTAGACGCCGCCACCGACATCCTTGGTGAGCTTGGCGGCGGCCGCCACCATCTCGTCCATGCTGCCGGGAACCTTGACGCCGGCCTTGTCGAACATCGCCTTGTTGTAGGTGATGTTGTTCTGCTCGAAGCCCCATGGAATGCACCACTGCTTGGCGTCTTCCGAACCCAGCGCACCGCCCGGCTTGCCGTTCCAGGCGCAGGAGTTCTTGACGCCGGGCAGGAAGTCGTCCCAGGCATATTTCGGATTGGTCTTGGCCGGGTCCTTGATCCATTCGTTGAGGTCGGTGATCCAGCCGGCCGGACCATAGGTCCAGGTCATGTAGGCGCCGGTCATGAAGGCGTCGTATTCGGAGGAGCTCGCCGAGAGCGCGGCGGTGACCTTGTCGAAATAGACGTCCTCCGGGAACACGTCATAGACGACGTTCATGCCGGTCAGCTGCTTGAAATTGTCGAGGTCGGCGATCATCGCGTCGGCATAGGGGTGCTTGTTGAGCAAGAGCTTGATGGTCTTGCCCTTGTGCGCCTGCCAGTCGAAATCGGCGGCGAGCGCGCGGGTCTGGCCCATATTGAGCAGGACGCCGGCGGTGCTGGCGGCGAGGCCCATGGCGCCCAGCCCCCTGATCAGTCCACGGCGGTCGACTTGTCCACGCAGGAACGCGTCGATCAGGTCTTTTTCTTTCTCATGCATGTCCTCTTCTCCTCCACAGGGTAGTTTCAACCAAAGCGGTGCCGGCTACCCGACCGGCGTCTGTTCCACGAGCGATCGCGCCGTCCGCTCGTCGGTTATCAGGCCCTTGAGATAACGGCCCTCCAGCACTGACTTGATGGCGCGAACCTTCACCTTGCCGCCGGCGACGGCGACGATCCTGCGGTTGGCGATGTCCTCCCGCGCCAACGCCAGGGCACGGCTGGAAACCGTGGTCGCCACCGGCTTGCCGGCCTCGTCGAAGAAATGGCCGAGCAGTTCGCCGACGGCGCCGTTGCGGCGAGTCTCCTCCATCTCGGCCTTGTCGATCATGCCGGTGGCGACCAGCGAGGCCTCCTGCTCGGCGGTGCCTATGCCGGCCAGCAGCAGGTCGGCGGATTTCGCCAGATCGAAGACCTCGCTAATGCCCTTCTGGCCGAGCAGCACGGCACGATCCTCCACCGTGTTGGCGAACATCGGCACCGGCATGACATAGGCTTCGGCGCCGGTGCGCTCGGCGAGGCGATGGATCACGTCGTGCGGGTTGGCCGAGAACTTGCGCGTCAGGCCGCCGAGCAGCGAGACGAAGCGGATGCCGTCGGCCGAAATGCGCGGCAGGTACTCCACGCAAGCGGCGAGCGTGCGGCCGTGGCCGACGCCGATCAGCTTGTCCTCGCCGCGCTCGATCTCGCGCTTGAGGAATTGCGCGCCGGCAATGCCAAGCGCCTTGAGCGGCAGGTCTTCCGGATCGAAGTCCGGCACCACTTCGCAATAGTCGAGCCCGTAGCGGCCGGACAGCTCGTCCTCGAGCGCCACGCATTCGGAGATCTCGCCGTCGATATAGACCTTAACCAGCCCTTCCTGGTTGGCCTTGGTGATGAGGCGATGCGCCTTGAGGCTGGTGAGGCCGAGCCGCTTGGCGACCTCGGCCTGGGTCAGACCGCCGGCATAGTGAAGCCAGGCGGCGCGGGCGGCCATGCTGGTCTCGTCGTCGCGCAGGAGGCCATTGCCGAACCCAACCATTTCCGCCCTTTTGATATTTTTATCAGTTGCTGCAAAATTTTTCACAAGGCTTCGCCGGAGTCAAGCGGCGCGTGTCTCAAAATCGTGCGCGGGGTGTGACAGACGGCGCCAGTGCTCCTGGCCCGCCAAGGAACCTTCAGCCCGCCAACGAGGTTGAAGTCGTTGGGAACAAGGAGCGCGGCTCGCCCGCGCCTCGTGGAACGATGTTCGAGCCGCTTTGCTGCGACATGCCGCTTCATCCGGGCTGGCCAGACCTGCTGGCGAGGCTTCTGCTGACGCTGCTGGCGGGGTTCCTGATCGGTCTGAACAGGGAGGCACGCGGCCACACCGCCGGGCTTCGCACGACGATCCTGGTCGGCCTTGCCGCCGCCATCGCCATGATCCAGGCCAACATGCTGCTCGATGTCGCCGGCAAGGGCACGGACTCTTTCGTGCGCATGGACGTGCTGCGTTTTCCGCTGGGCGTGCTCACCGGTGTCGGCTTCATCGGCGGCGGCGCCATCCTGCGGCGCGGCGATCTCGTGACAGGCGTGACCACCGCCGCCACGATGTGGATCATGACCATGATCGGGCTGGCCTTCGGCGGCGGCCAGTTCGGCCTTGGCGCGATCGCGACGGTGCTGACGCTGGTGACGCTGCAGGCGCTGAAATGGGTCGATCTCAGGATCCCGCGCGACCACCATGCGATCCTGGCGGTCTCGTGGCCGAAAGGCTCGCCGCCGGATCTGCGGGAAATGGTTCGTCCACTCGGCTATGACGCGCGCTTTGTCGGCATGGAACATGACGCCGGCCGTGACCGCTTCGTCCACACCTTCAATCTCGGATGGAAGCAGCCCGATGCGGTCGAACCGTCGATGGAAATCCTGGCCGCGGTCGGCCAGCACTGCGAAGTCGAGCGCTTCGAGCTGATCAGCGAGAAAGCAGGCTGATCATCGTTGAAGGCGGCGGCAGGCTTACTCGGCTGTCTTGGCTGCTTCGGTGTCGGCCCGGATCAGCTTGATGTCCGCCCCTGCCGCCCAGGCGCCGATGTCTTCCCGACGCAGCGCCGCCGCCATCATGTCCGGGAAATGGTCAGGGGTGCAGGCGAAAACCGGGATGCCGAGCGATGCGACCGATCCCGCCATTGCGGGATCATAGCCGGGACGGCCCTGATCGGTCAGCGCCAGCAGCACGACGACATTGACGCCCGACCGGACCAGCGCAGCCAACCGCTGCAGAAGCTCCTGGCCGTTGCCGCCCTCGTAGAGGTCGGTGATCAAGATGAAATGCGCCTTGGTCGGCCGCTCGATCCGCTCGGCGCAATAGGCGACGGCCTGGTTGATGTCGGTGCCGCCGCCGAGCTGGACGCCGAACAGCACTTCGACCGGATCGCTGAGTTCCTCCGTCAGGTCGACGATCGCGGTGTCGAAGCAGACGACCTTGGTGCGCACCACCGGCAACGAGGCCATCACCGCGGCGAAGATCGAGGCGTAGATGACCGAGCTTGCCATCGAGCCCGACTGGTCGACGCAGAGCGTCACCTCGTCGAGGTCGACCAGCCGGCGCTGGCGCCGCATGAAGCCGACCAGTCTTTCCGGCACGACGGTCTTGTGGTCCGGCTGGTAGTGGCGGAGGTTCGCCGTAATGGTGCGCGGCCAGTCGATGTCGCGCTGCCGCGGCCGGTTGGTGCGCCGCGACCGGTCGAGCGCGCCGCGGATCGCCTCGGTGGTCTTCTGCTCGAGGCGCTGCATCAGCTTGGCGACGATGTCGGAGATGATCGAACGGGCGATGTCCTTGGTCTTGTCCGGCATCGCCGAACGCAGCGAGACCAGGTCGGCGACGAGATTGACGTCCGCCTCGATCGCCTTGAGGAACTCCGGCTCCATCAGCATTTGTTTCAGGTTCAGCCGCTCGAAGGCGTCCTTCTGCACGACCTGGACGACCTGCTCGGGGAAGAACGAGCGGATATCCCCCATCCATTGCGCGACGCGCGGCGCCGAGCGGCCGAGCCCGCCGCGCCGCTTGCGCGGATCGCCGGCCGTCTCGCCGCTGCCGTCGCCATAAAGCGCATCGAGCGCCGCCGAAAGCCGCCGGTCTTCCGCCGACAGTGCCGACGACGTTTCATCGTCGGCGCCGATCGCCAGCCGCCAGCGGCGCTCGCGCTGATCTTCGCTTGGGTCCGGCACGATCGCGTCATCATCCATGGCTGGGCTCCCCCGCGAGCAGCCTGCCGAGGAGACCAAAATGCCGGCGCCAGGCTTCGCCGCCATCGGGCGCCGGCGTCAGCCCGGTGGGCAGGCTGGCCCTGCGGCCGAGCACGGCCTCGATCAAACGCCGGCGCTCCATGCTGTCGAGGTTGGAGAAGACCCGGCGCAGCAAGGGCAGATGGGCGACGAAGGCCTCTTCGTCGAGTGAGGCAAGCCATGCATCGACGGCGCCGCGCAGACCCTCGTCATAGATCAGTCTTTGACCAGCGCCGCTGAAGAAACCCTCGAAGAAGGCGGCCGCTTCGATGACCGGCGTCCCCGGCGACAGGCGCTTTGCCAAAAGGTCGGCCGCGTCCTCGGCGGAAAGCCGCCCGGCCTCGTAGAGCAGATGCGCCGCGCAACCGGCGACGAGCGCCGTCGATCGCGACGACTCGAGCACGGCCGCGAGGCCGTTGCGCCAGGCATCCACGACATCCGCGCCCGGCTCCACCAGCCTGATCGCCTCGTCGGCCTTGCGCAGCGCGCCCATCAGCGCCGCGGCCGCCTGCGCATCAAGATCGCGCGCGGCGTAGGGTAGCGCGATCGAGCCCTCGACGATCAGCCGTTCCAAGAGGCCGGCAAGACGTTCGGTCTCGGTCTTGCGCGCCTCGCCATAGCGGATGATGTCGGCCAGCGGCGGCACCGAGGCCAGCAGTTCCAGGCACTCGCTGCTGTGCGCCGCCTTTTCCTCCAGCGCGACGAGGCCGGCGGCGGAGGCTTCGCTCAGTGCCGCCGTGATGGCGCTCTGGACCAGCGTGGCAAGGGTGTCGAGCGTCGCGGCGGCACCGATCATCTGGACCAGGCGGCCGTTGGCGGCCTTTTCAATGGTCGGGCCATAGACCAGGTTCTCGACCAGGCGAACGGCATATTCCGGCTGCCAGGCCAGCACCCACCGCTCGCGGAAGGTGCCGCGGCTGCGCCCGGTGTCGGTCAGCTTGCCCCAGCTCACGCCAAGCACGTTCAGCCGGTGCAGCAGCGTCGACCGAAACAGCCCGCTCTCGCTGCGCAGGTCGATGGAGAGCTCCCGCTCCAAGGCCTCGGGCTTCAGCCGCGCCGCTTTCTGGTTGCGCTGAAGGTCGTCGATCAGCGGCGCCAGCGGTGTGTCCGGCGGAATCTCACCGACATCGGCGCCGAGCAGCAGTTCGGCCTCGACCATCTTCCACAGCAGGGCCTCGCCGTTGAACAGGGCCGAAATCGAAGCGTCGCGCAGTTCCTCGAAACCCGGCTTCGGGCGTTCGCGGATGGCGGCGAGCGCCCGCGCCAGCCGCTCAGCCTCGATCAGCGATGCGGTCGAGATCATGTGGCCTTTGGCCCTGAGAACCGATGCGATCCGTGCCAGCCACAGGATGGAAGAGTCGCCCTGCCCGCGCGTCTGCCACAGATGCTTGCACCAGCCGGGCGCGACGACGCCGGCGCCGTAGCCATAGCCCAGCGCCAGGCGCGGTCCCGTCCATGGCGCGAAGGTCATCATCGTCTTGCGGCGAGCCATTCCCTTGAGCAGCGCCTGGTCACTCTTTTGCGTATGTGCCGCCTGCAGGGCTGGCACATGCCAGGCGCCGCAGACGACCGCCAGCGGCCCAGCGAACTCCTTTCGCGCGGCGGCGATTTCCAGCCGCATGTGCGCCTCGCGCATCGCCTCGAATTTGCCGATCGCCCCCTCGCCGTCGCGCAACGTCGTCATCGCGTCGGCGATGGCCGCGAAGATTGGGCCGGGTTCGGGATTCTGCTCGATGATGTCGGACCACCAGCTTTCGCCATCCTCGTAGCCGGCGGCGCGCGCCAGCGTGCCGATCGGATCCTGGATGCGCGTCGCTTCCTCGCCTTGCTCTTCGACGGGTTCCGCTTCGGCGGGCTCGGCGTCGGTCGATCCTTCGGGCGCCTTCTCGGCCAGCCGCGCCGCGGACGGCAGGTCGACGAAGCGCAGCGCCGCCTTGTTGGCGACGGCCCACAGCGCCGCCTGATATTCGGGCGAGAATTCGGCGAAGGGCCAGAAGCTGGTCGCGGCCGGATCGTCCTCGGGATAGCAGAGCAGCGCCACCGGCGGCTTCATCTCGGGACTGGCGAGCAGCGGCAGCAGTGGCGAGGCATCGACCGGCCCTTCGATCAGCACCGCGACCGGCTGCAATTCCTGCAACGCCTTGACCAGGCTCTCGGCGGAGCCCGGACCGTGGTGGCGTATGCCGAAATAGCTGATGCCGTCCTCAGTCATGGCTCAGATGGCCGCGTTGAGCGCCGCGTAGTAGCCGGCATAGTCCGGCCGCTTCTTCAGCACCGTCTCCAAATATTCCTCCAGCACCACCTTGTCCTGCACAGGATCCTTGACGATCGCGCCGACCAGGCTTGGCGCCAGGCCTTCAGCGTGGAGCTTGCCGCCGTCGAACCAAGCCGCCTGGCTGAGGCCGCTGACCATCGTGGCGATCGCCTCGGCGGTGGAGAGCGAGCCCGACGGCGTCTTCAGCGTCACCTTGCCGTCGGCGGTCGCGCCGGAGCGCAACTCGCGGAAGATGGTGAGCACCCGCGCGATCTCCTCGCCGACATTCTTGGGCACCGGCAGGTCCAGCCCGCCGGCCATCTCGCCGACGCGTCGGGAGACGATCGAGACCTCTTCCGCCATGTCCTCGGGCAGAGGCAGCACCACGACGTTGAAGCGACGCTTCAGCGCCGATGAGAGCTCGTTGACGCCCTTGTCGCGATTGTTGGCGGTGGCGATGATGTTGAAGCCGCGCTGGGCGTAGATCGAGGTGTTCAATTCCGGCACCGGCATCATCTTTTCCGACAGCACGGTGATCAGCGTGTCCTGCACGTCGGAACCCATGCGCGTCAGCTCTTCCAGCCGGCAGAGCTTGCCCTCCTGCATGGCGCGGTAGAGCGGCGTCGGCACCAGCGCCTCCTGGCTCGGGCCCTTGGCCAGCAGCTGGGCATAGTTCCAGCCATAGCGGATCTGGTTCTCGTCGGTGCCGGCAGTGCACTGCACGATCAGCGTCGAGTTTCCCATGATGGCGCCGGCGAGATGTTCCGAGACCCAGGATTTCGCCGTGCCCGGCACGCCGAGCAGCAGCAGCGCCCGGTCGGTGGCAAGCGTCGCGATCGCGGTCTCCATCAGCTGCCGGCGGCCGACATATTTCGGCGAAATCACGGTGCCGTCGCTAGCCTTGCCGCCCATCAGGTAGGTGAGCACGGCTTTCGGCGACAAGCTCCAGCCGGCTGGCTTCTGGCGATCGTCGCCGCGCGCGAGCGCCTGCAGTTCGGAGGCATAGACCTGCTCGGCCGGAAGGCGGATGGCTGCGTTCATGCGATCATCTCCGGGTTGATCATCTTTCGGATTGGGAACGATTTTCGGCCAGCGCCGCGTTGAGCCGCAGCAGGCCGAGCGATGGCGATGCCGGCGGCAGGCCGGCGGTGACGACCTCGCCGATCAGTTTCTCCGCCGTCGCCGCCGTGGCGAGAAAGCCTATGGCCTCGAGATACTGCTCAGCGCTTCGCTTCATGACGGAGTTGTCACCCGAGACGGCGGAGCGCAGCGCCGAAAGCGTCTTGCCTTTGGCGAGGTCGCCCCAATCCAGCCAGCCTGCTTCTACGCCTTCGACCAGGTTTAGCGCGTGCAGATTTTGTGCGTCATTCAGGATCTGACTGATCAAAAGACGCTTCCTGCCGCTGTCCAAACGCAACATGAGCTGGAGGGCGAGAAGCGGAAGCTTGCCGCCTTCGGCGACAAGCCTATCCGCCAAACAGGCCACCGCCGCATCGCTGCCGGACACCGAGACCATTAGAACGAGAAAACGATCGGCATTGTCATCGACGCCGAACTGCCATGCGCCGATGAAATCAGGCTCTGTCTTGCCGAAGCGAGCAACAAGATCGCCGAAGTAGCAGGAAGCGAACAAGTCGGCGCGACGGGCCTGTTGCGCAGGCGATTTGAGTTTCATCGGTGCGTAGGTGGTGCGGCGGCGAATGAAGCCGGATTTGCCTTCCTCGATGAAGGCGGCGAGCTCGGCTGTCGGATCTTCCGACCCGCCATCAGCCTGATTGCCATGCTCCCCCAGCCTTGCCAGCAGCCGGCCGGCCAGTTCGCGCACCTTGCCGGAGCGATCGGCGGACAGGCTCTTAAGGAACGGAACGTCGTCGGCACCCAGGCCGAAGCGCATGAGTTCAACCAGCGCAAGCCTGACCTCCGCCGACTCGCTTGCCCCCTTGGTCTCGATCAGCGTCCGCGCCAGAGCAGGCGTGGTGCGCCGCAAATCGACCAGCGCGGTACGGCGCGCCGCTGGATAGAAGTCATCCCAGGTCTCCGCTGTCAGCTGCTCGCGCCGGGACTGTTTCTCGCCATCCGCGCCTGCCTGCCAGTCGACCCAGGGGGCATAGACCTCGGGACTTTCCTGATCCGAGGCAGCGGGCATCCAATCCATCGGATGCAGCACGAAGCCTCGGCTGGCGACGAGCGTGGCCACGCGGGCCTTGAGCCTCGCATCGGCCGCATATTTCAATGCGGCGCGCAGCAACGGCCGCAGCCGTTCCGGGATCATCGGCATGGCCAGCGCCGGCAACGGCGGGCGCCGCTTCAGGGTTTTCGGCGCTGCCGGGCGAAGCGCGACATCGAGCGCCTGCGCGGCAATCGCCAACAGCCGCCGCTCCTGCTCGTCCGGGTTGGCCGCTGCCGCCACTTCCTTCCATTCTGCAGGGGCAAGTTCGAAAGCGGCGCCGCCGGAAATCCAGCCGTCGCGCAATCTCGCCAGCCCTGCCTGCTCGGGCTCGTTCACGACAGATCGAGCCTCCCCATATTGCTCTGCGACGCCAGCAGCTCCAGCCTGGCGCCGTTCCAGAGCGCGGCCGTGGCCGCGAGATCGAGGCCCAGCAAGGTCCGGTTGACCGAGCCCTCGACAGGCAGGGCAATGCCGTGCGGATCGTTCGCCGCCTGCCACCACGCGCCGTCCTTCTCGTCCAGCGCGATCGCGCCGGCCGGCAGGATGACCGGGCAATCCGACAGCCATGGCGCACCGTCCTGGAAAGCGGCATAGGCGGCAAGCGGATCGCCGGCGTCCGAGGCGAAAGCTGGCCATGCACCGGGCGCCGCATCGCCGAGCCGCTCCGCGACCAGCGCCCGCAGCGGAGTGCGCGATGGATAGAATACCAGCCTGGCCTTGAAGCGATCGCCCGGCGCGAAGGCGCCTGAGCGCCGCCCGGCCGAGGCCGGGAAGAAGTCGAGCAGGACGGCAAAGCGCGGCGCCGGGCTCTGCAGATCGAGCAGCCAGGTCGCATGGCTGACGAGGCCGTCGCGGCGGGTCTCGATCTTTTCTCCCAGCACCTCCCAGTCGCTCGCGACCTGGACGGCATCGGGGTTGGCGAGGACCTGCTCGCGCGTCTCAGATGTCGACACAAGTCGTTTCAGCTCGGGATCATCGGGCGTGGCGCGCCAGGCCTTGGCGAGCAGCACCAGCTTGCCCAGCTCGCGGATCGCGGCATCCGGCTTCTCCTCGCCGCGCAGCGCCATCAGCCGCGCCGGCAACTCGTCGATGCGGCCGGCAAGCGCGGTCGCCTTGAGGTCGACAAGCCGGGCTGCAATGCGGCGGCAGCGCTCGCTGCAGGCATCGACGAACCCGGCAAGGCCGAGCCGGAGCTGGTCGGCTATCCATTGATCGAGCTCGTCCAACGCCGCCGAGACCGCGCTTCGCGTATCCTCTGCCCGCTTGCGCTGTGCCGCCTCGCGGCGTTCGGCGGCCGCGGCATCCTCGACCGGGGCGCTCTCGTCCGGCCGCGATGCCTCGTCGATGCTTTTGCCTTCGGCGCTGGCCGCCGATTGTGCTGGCTGCTGCCCGGTCTTGCGGCGGCGTCCGAGCCAGTCATTCACCCATTCCGGCGTCTGATCGACGCGATCGAAGCTGGCCGGCGCGGTGGCGCCGATCCACATCAGCCCCAATATGTGCTTGCACGGGAATTTTCGCGATGGACAGGTGCATTTGTAGCCATGGTCGCCGGTGTCGAACGCGACACGATAGGGATTCGATCCCGAGCCCTGGCATTCCCCCCAGATGAGCCCCAGTTGCTCATTCATCTCCAGGCGCGGCCAGTTCGAGCGCTTGGTCAGCTTGGAGGCGGCGCTGAGCGAGGCCTGGTCAGGGGCAAGCGCTTCAATGGTTTTCAGGTCCAGTTGCAAGCCCGCGCCTCTCATGACCCCGAAGCATGATACCGCGACGATAGATAGCCGTTTGCGGCGCGCTGGTGTAGCTCCAACTGCCGCAAAGTTTTACCCGCGACCAACGTGGTGAACGGGAAATTTCAGATCACGTCACACCGCCCTGTTCTGCGTCGGCGCGCGGCCGCCGCCGTCGGCGACCAGCACCGCGCCGGTGACGAAGGACGCTTCGTCGGAGGCGAGGAACAGGCAGCAGGAGGCGATCTCTTCGGGCTCGGCGACACGGCGCAGCGCGATGCGGCCGGTCAGCGCCGCGAACTCCTTCTCCGGCGTCGAGCCGTTGGCGGCCGCCGCCACTTCCATCTCGTACACGCTCATCGGCGTGCGCACCCAGCCGGGCGCCACGGCATTGGCGCGGATGCCGTCGGGGCCGTGTGCGAAGGCGAGCGAGCGCGTATAGGAGACGAGCGCTGCCTTGCTTGCCGAATAGGCGGCGTTCTGGCCGCTGGCGTTGAACGCGCCGACGGAAGCGATGTTGACGATCGCGCCGCCGCGCTGCTTCAGCAGCGGCAGCGCCGCGCGGCAGACCATCATCGAGCCGGTGACGTTGACGGCGAAACTCTTGGCCCAGGTCTCGTCGCTCAGCGTCTCCGGCTCGTCGAGGATCATCACGCCGGCGGCGTTGACGACGATGTCGAGGCGACCCTCGCAGGCGTCGATGGCGAAGGCTATGTCACCGGGAACCGTGATGTCGCCGCGCACGGCGATGCCGCCGCTTGCCCTCGCGGCCTCGTCCAGCACTTCGTCGCCATGGCCGAAGGCGATGACCTCGGCGCCATGCCGGCCGAACAGCTCGGCGGTGGCGCGGCCCATGCCGGTGGCGGCACCGGTGATCAGCGCCTTGCGGCCTTCAAGGCGCCGGCTCATGCCAGCCCCCAATGCCGCTCGACGGCATAGCCGGTCTCCGCCAAGGTCGAGCCGCCGTCGACGACGATGGTCTGGCCGGTCAAGTACCTCGCCTGCTCGGAGGCGAGGTAGAGCATGGCATAGGCGATGTCGTCTGCCTCGCCGAGACGGCCGGCGGGGATGAACCGGCCGAGCCTGTCGGCGACTTCCGGCGCGCTCATTGTGCCCCTGCCCTTGGCGATGAAGCCCGGCTCGACGCCGTTGATGGTGATGCCGTCGCGCGCGAACTCGAAGGCGGCGCCCCGGATGAAGGCGTTGACGCCGGCCTTGGCCGCCGAATAGTGCGCGCCGCCGGCCATGGCCACGCGCGCCGACACTGACGAGGTGACGAGGATGCGGCCGAAACCGTTGGCGCGCATTGCCGGCGCCGCCGCCTGCGCCAGCCAGAAGCAGGGTTTGAGATTGAGCGCCAATGCCTCTTCGAGCTTGTCCTCGTCGAGGTCCTCGATCGAGGCCCAGGGGCAGCCGCCGGCATTGTGGACGACGATGTCGAGGCGGCCGGCTTCGCGGATGACGTCGCCGACGAGCCCGTGCAAGGCGGCGCGGTCGAGTCCGGCAAGCGTAACGGCGCGGACGGAGAGGCCCCGCGCCGAGAGATCGGCCGCGAGGGTTTCGGCAACGTCGAGCGTGCGGTTGGCGATGACCAACGAAGCGCCAGCCTCGGCGAAGCGCGTGACGATCGCGGCACCGATACCGCGCCCCCCGCCGGTCACCAGCGCCACCCGGCCCTTGAGGTCGAATGGATTTGCCATCGCTTAGACGACGCCCGCGCTGCGAACCAGATCGACGAAGCGGGTAAAGACATCCGTGTGGCGGTCGACGTCGGACGGCGAGGTCGCCGGGCACATTAGGAACATGGTGTGGAACGGCGTCACCAATATGCCCTCGTTCATGTAGAAGGCATGCAGCAGCGTCTCGAGATCGCCGCGCCGGCCGGCAATGACGTCGGCGCCGTTGCGCGGCGGCGCGGGCATGAACATGATCTCGGCGCGGGCGCCGATCTGCGTCACATGCCAGGGCAATTTGTTGGCGCTGATGATGCCCCGCGCCGCCTCGGCCAGCCGCGAAGCGTTGGCGATCATCTTTTCGAAATTGGCCGGCGTCAGCACCTCCTCCAGCACCGCGCGCATGGTGGCGACGGTCAGCGCGTTGCCGGCCAGCGTGCCACCGATGCCGAGATGCGCCGACTGACGCACACGCGGATTGACCATCGGCACGATCGCCCACAGCCGCTCGGCGATCTCCCGCGAGACACCGAAGACGCCGGCCGGGATGCCGCCGGCGATTGCCTTGCCGGCGACCAGCATGTCCGGCTCCAGACCGTGCTGCGCAGTATAGCCGCCCGGCCCGCTGGAGATGGTGTGCGTCTCGTCGATGATCAGCACCGTGCCGGTGCGGCGCGTGATTTCGCGAAGCGCGGCGTGAAAACCGTCGGCGACAGGGATCATGCCGAAATTGGTCATCAGCGGCTCGGTCAGCACGCAGGCGACGTCGCCGGCCGAGAGCGCCTCCTCCAGCGCCGCGATGTCGTTGAACTCGACCACCCTGGAGACGGCGGAATGGTCGACGCCGTTGGGATGGATCATGTTGCGCATACCGACGCGGCCGTCGCGGATCTCGACATGCGCTTCCTCGACGCCGCCGTGATAGCAGCCGGAGAAGACCAGCACCTTGTCGCGGCCGGTGATCATGCGGGCGATGCGGATGGCGCCGCGATTGGCGTCGGTGGCCGAGGTGGTCAGCGTCCAGTAAGGCAGGCCGAAGCGGCGCGTAAGCTCTGCGCCGACCCAGAGGCTGTCCTCGGTCGGCAGCATCATCGTGGTGCCGTTCTGCAACTGGCGAAGCGCGGCGCGGGTGACCGCTTCCGGCGCATGGCCGCACATGCCTCCGGTGTCGCCAAGGGCGAAGTCGACATAGTCGTGACCGTCGATGTCACGGATATGGGCGCCGCTGGCCGACGCCGCATAGACCGGGAAGCCGCCGGCCCAGCGTCGCATCCAGTGCGAGGGACCGCCATAGAGGAAGTGCCTCTTGCCCTCTTCCCATGCTGCCGCCGAGCGCGGGTGGTTTTCGAGGAAGCGCTGCTGCTCGCTGTCGAGCAGATCGCCGGTTGTCTTTGAATGGAAAGCGTTTTTGGCAGCCGTCACGGGGCGAAGCCTCCCTTGTGTGCCGTCAGTTGGGCACAAGATGATTTTCTTGTCGGTTCACTATTTGAACCATCGTTTTGTATGTTATAGACAAACTGCAGGCTACCTCGGCTGCTGTCAAGTTAATTCACATGCGAACTATCTTGGAGAATGCATCATGAGCACGGTGGGCAAGGCGGTCTCGCTGCTGGAGCTGTTCACGCTCGACGAGCCGGAGATCGGGCTGTCCGACCTCGCCCGCAAGGCCGGCCTCGACAAGGCGACAGCCCGGCGCCTGCTGATGGCGCTCGCCAACCATCGGCTGATCGAGCAGGAGCCGCAAAGCCGCCGCTACCGGCTGGGCGCCGGCCTGTCGCGGCTGGCCCGCATCCGCGACGCGCATTTCCCTTTCGTGCGCGTGGCGGCGCCGGTGGCGCGGGAGCTGTCGCTCGAAACCGGCGAGACCGTGCATCTGTCGGAGTTCAGCGCCGGCGCGCTGCTCACCGTGCATGTCGAACTGTCGGCGAAGGCCAACCGCGTCAATGTCGATGTCGGCCAGATCCTGCCACTGCACGGCACGGCCTCCGGCATCGCCTTCCTCGCCGCCTCGCGGCTGCAAGTGGTCAGCGCCTATCTGGAGAAGCCCTTGCAGGCCTTCACCGCGCATACGGTGACAGGACCGGACACGCTGGCCAAAGCCATCGCTTTTGCCGCCGCGAGCGGCTATTCGCGCAGCTCGCAGGGCTATGAGGAAGGCGTGCACAGCATCGGCGCCGCGATCCTCGGCGCCGACGGCCAACCGATCGGCGCGCTGGCGGTGGCGTCCCCCATATCCCGCGTCGACGATGCGGTCGCGGCCAACCAGGGTGCTGCGGCGGTCAAGGCGGCGCGCCTGATTGCGGCACGGCTGACCGGCGAGGCGTGACATCCCGCATCGGCGAGGCGGAACTCGCCGTATGCGCGGCCTCGCCCAAGGTCGCGGTCGCCGCCTTCATTTGAATCTTTGAACGGTGTTCACTTTTCTCTTGAACGCCGTTCACAATGTGCTATGTTGCGTTTATGAACATCGTTCATGGAAAATGAGCGGCGAAGAGGATGACGAAGCCGGCTGATTGTATCCGGCCCTGAAACCAGCCAGCGCCGACCCGGCTTAACCCTGAAACGAAAGGATCATATCGATGGCCACCAACAGTTATGTTTCCAACCATTCGAGTGCCTGGAAGACGTCCATCGCCATCACCAAGACGCTGCGTGACGCGGAGGAAACGGGCCGGTTCATCAACAGGCTGCAAGGCGCTAAGACCGAAAAGCTGATGATGGATATCAACCGCAGTAACGAAGTTTAACCGGCTTCCCGCTTAAAACGAGGCTCAAACCGCGCAAGCAACCGCTGACCGATCCATCTCGGATTGCTCGATGGCCTTGCCCATTGGAACCTGCCATGAACACCCATCTGATGATGTCGCGGCGCTTCGCGCCTCTCTTCTGGACGCAGTTCCTGTCCGCCTTCAACGACAATTTCCTGAAGAACACGCTGGTGTTCCTCATCCTCTTCACCCTTGCCGCCGACCAGGCGGCGTCACTGGTGACCTTGGCCGGCGCCATCTTCATGGCTCCTTTCCTGCTCTTGTCCGCGCTTGGCGGCGAGATCGCCGACCGCTTCGACAAGGCTTTCGTGGCGCGCAGGCTGAAGTTCGTCGAGATCGGCGCCGCACTGCTCGCGGTCATCGGCATCGCGCTCTCCTCCATTCCGGTTCTGCTGACGGCGCTGTTCCTGTTCGGCGTCATTTCGGCGCTGTTCGGCCCGATCAAGTACGGCATCCTGCCCGATCACCTCGAGCGCAAGGAACTGCCGCGCGCCAACGCCTGGATCGAGTCGGCCACCTTCGCCGCGATCCTCGGTGGCACCATCGCCGGCGGCATCGTCTCGGCCGACGGCATCGGCGTTGCGGTGTTCGGCCCGATCATGATGGCGCTTGCCGTCGGCTGCTGGCTCGTCAGCCGCTACATCCCGGCCACCGGTTCGGCCGCACCCGATCTCGCGATCGACAAGAACATCCTGCGCTCCACCTGGCGTCTGGTCAGCGAGTTGCGCACCAACCAGCGCATCTGGCGGGCGGCGCTGATGGCGTCGTGGTTCTGGCTGGTCGGGGCCATCGTCCTTTCCATCCTGCCCCCCCTGGTCAAGAATTCGCTCGGCGGCACCGAGATCGCGGTGACCGCCTATCTGGCCGTCTTCGCGGTCGCCGTCGCCGTCGGCTCGGCCATCGCCGCATGGATGTCGCAGGGCCGCATGGTGCTGTTGCCGGCTCCTGTCGGCACCGCGCTGATGGCTGTTTTCGGGCTGGACCTCGCCTGGAGCGTGTGGGGCCTGCACAGCACGGTCCAGGCCGAGACGCTCGGCGCCTTCTTCGCCGGCCAGAACACCATTCGCGTCGCCATCGATCTCGCCGGCCTGGCGATCGCCGGCGCCTTCCTGGTCGTGCCGACCTTCGCGGCCGTGCAGGCCTGGGCGCCGGAGGACCGCCGCGCCCGTGTCGTCGCCGCGGTGAATGTCGTCAGCGCCGGTTTCATGACCATTGGCGGCGGCCTCGTCGCCGTCATCCAGGGCGCCGGCGTCTCGATCGCCGGCGTGCTGGCCGGCCTTGCCGCGGTCAATGCCGTCGCCGCCTGGCTGATGCTGAAATACCTGCCGACGAATCCTTTCCGCGATTTCGTCTCCATACTGTTCCGCGCCTTCCATCATCTGGAGGTCGAGGGGCTGGACAACCTCAAGGCCGCCGGCCCGGCGCCGATCCTGGCGCTCAACCATGTCAGCTTCCTCGACGGTCCGCTGGCCCTGACGCTGACCGACGAGGAGCCGGTCTTCGCCATCGACCACACCATCGCGCAGGCCTGGTGGATGAAGCCGTTCCTGAAACTCGCCCGCGCCCTGCCGCTCAATCCGGCGAAGCCGATGTCGACCCGCACGCTGATCAAGATCGTGCAGGGCGGCGACCCGCTGGTCATCTTCCCGGAAGGCCGCATCACCGTCACCGGAGGCCTGATGAAGGTCTATGACGGCGCGGCCATGGTCGCCGACAAGACCGGCTCGATGGTGGTGCCTGTGCGCATCGACGGGCTGGAGAAGAGCTACTTCTCGCGGCTAACGTCGCAGCACGTGCGCCGCCGGCTGTTCCCGAAGGTCAAGGTGACCATCCTGGAGCCGGTGAAGCTCGACGTTCCGCAGGAGCTCAAGGGCCGCCAGCGTCGCACCGCGGCGGGCGCCGCCCTCTATCAGGTGATGTCGGATCTCGTCTTCCGCACCGAGGACATCGATAGGACCGTGCTGGAGAAGATCATCCTGACGGCGGGCGAGCGCGGCATGAAGGAGCTCGCCGTGCAGGACCCGGTCACCGGCTCGCTGAGCTATGGCAAGCTGCTGACGGCCGCCGCCGTGCTCGGCGAGAAGTTCGAGCACCTCTATGCCGGCCAGCAGACGATCGGCATCATGCTGCCCAACGCCAATGGCGCATGCGCGACGCTGCTCGGCGTCATGTCGGCCGGCAAGGTGCCGGCGATGATCAACTTCACCGCCGGTGCGGCGAACATCCTCTCCGCCTGCAAGGCCGCCGAGGTGAAGACTGTGCTCACCTCGCGCGCGTTTGTCGAACAGGCAAAGCTCGGCGCCGTGGTCGAGGAAATCGGCCGCTCGGTGGAGATCGTCTGGCTCGACGAGCTGCGGGCCGGCATCGGCCTCAAGGACAAGCTGCTCGGCTTGCTGCGCAAGACCACGCCGCGCGTCGCCCGCAAGCCCGACGACGCCGCGGTGATCCTGTTCACCTCGGGTTCGGAAGGCACGCCGAAGGGCGTGGTGCTCACCCACCGCAACATCCTGGCCAACGCAGCCCAGGCTGCCTCGCGGATCGATTTCCACTCGGGCGACAAGGTGTTCAACGTCCTGCCGATCTTCCACTCCTTCGGCATGACGGCGGGCACGGTGCTGCCGCTGATCTCGGGCGTGCCGGTCTATTTCTACCCCTCGCCGCTGCACTACCGCATCGTGCCGGAACTGGTCTACGCGTCGAATGCGACGATCATCTTCGGCACCGACACGTTCCTCTCCGGCTATGCGCGCACGGCGCATCCTTACGACTTCCGCTCGGTGCGCTACTGCTTTGCCGGCGCCGAGCCGGTCAAGCCGGCGACGCGCATGACCTATATGGAGAAGTTCGGCCTGCGTATCCTCGAAGGCTACGGCGTGACCGAGGCGGCTCCGGTGATCTCGATCAACACGCCGATGTACAACCGGTCCGGCAGCGTCGGCAAAATCATGCCCGGCATGGAGTATCGGCTGGATCCGGTGCCCGGCGTCGATGACGGCGGGCGGCTCTACGTGCGCGGCCCCAATGTCATGTCGGGCTATCTGCGGGCCGAGAAGCCGGGCGTGCTCGAGCCGCTGGCAGACGGCTGGCATGACACCGGCGACGTCGTCACCGTCGACGAGGCCGGCTTCATCACCATCCGCGGCCGCGCCAAGCGCTTCGCCAAGATCGGCGGCGAGATGATCTCGCTGGCCGCTGTCGAGGCGCTGGCCGGCGAATTGTGGAAAGGGTCGCTGTCGGCGGTTGCCAGCGTGCCGGATGCCCGCAAGGGCGAAAAGCTGATCCTCATCACCGAGGCCGCGAACGCCACCCGGGCCGAATTCCTGGCCTTCGCCAAGGCCAACGGCGCCATGGACCTGATGGTGCCGGCCGAGGTGCGCGTGGTGCCGAAGGTGCCGGTGCTCGGTTCCGGCAAGCTCGACTTCGCCGGCGTGACCAAGCTGGTGCGCGGCGAGGAAGAGCTGAAGGTCAAGGCCGCCTGATGGCGAAAGGCGAACGGGCCGGCGCAGTGCGCCGGCCCGCCAAGACTTCCGCCGGCCCCGGCTTTGCGGTTGTTTCGCTCGAGCGGGTCGCTGGGCAAGGCGTCGCGCTTCAGACTATTTTGCCCCACCTCGCCCAAAGATCTTCTGCAGCACGAGCTTCAGCCGCTTGAACTCGTAGCGGCGCCGCAATTTGGCCAGCGTCGCCCGGTTGGCGGCGTCGATCGCGGGCAGCGAGTCCGGCGCTGCCGCCTGCGGCAGCGCGAGCAGCGCGTCGGCGTGGCGGTCGGCGAAAGGCTGCGGGTCGTAGGTGGCGAACGGCGTCGGCGGGTCACTCAGCACGGTCGGATTGCTGTTGATCTCGAACACCACGAGCTTGCCCTCGGCAAGCGTGTAGTCGATGCGCCCGTACTGCATGCGGGCCTTTTCGAAGACCTGCATCACCCGCCCGGCATGCGGGTTCTCGGTAATGTAGGCCCTGATCTCGTCGATGTGGGCCGGCAAGAGCCGATCGGCCGCATTCTTGACGAACCACGATTTCGACATCGCAATATGCTGGGCGTAGATCGTATCGCCGACCCGGTAGGCGGCGAATTTCCGGTAGTATCCGTCAGGCCCTGGCGTGCCGGTCATCTCCACCACGATCGGCCGCACCAGCTTGCGCCCGTCCGGCCTTGCGAGTGCCGCGTCCAGCGCCGGCCGGTCGTGCAGAAGCGGCGGCTCCTCGTACAGCGCGCCCACCTCGTCGCGGATGAAGACGGGATAGCACATCGTGTCATCGAGCTCGTCCGGCCTGAATGCGCGAAAAAAGTTGCCGTCGTCGCCGCGCAGCACGCGCAACAGATCCAAGCGCTGCAGGCTGGCCGTCGGATGGTTGAGCTGCGTCAAGCCCGTTTGCTGCGCCAGCTCGGCGCTCAGCTCGGCTGCCCGCTGCAACTCCTCGGCGCTCAGCCGGTCCATGTCCGACCAGACCACCACGCCCGCGCGAACGCCGCGCAGCAACCCGGCATCCTCATAGCGAACCAGCCGGAACGATGCTTGCAGGTCTGGGCGGTGATAGAGAAGCACGACCGCATGAGTATAGGCGTGCTTTCTATGCGTGACGTAGAATATCAAGTGATCGCGTCCCCCGGCCTGCACAATTGCAAACGGCAGCCTTGCTGACTAGCAAAAAGCTGCGGCACGCCCTATAGCGCGTGGGCAAGTCGGGTGGCCGAGAGATGAACGTCGAGAGCAATGCGCTTCCAATCCGGAAGCTGGACGCGGACGACATGCCGCTGCTGATGGAGCTTGAGGCTGCCGCCTGGGCCGGTCCGCTGCGAGCCAGCGAGGCGACCATCCGCCGCCGGCTGGCGCTTGGCCACACCATGCTGGGCGCGATCGACGGCGACGCGCTGGCCGGCACGCTCTGCTTCACCGAAACCAGCCAGGACCCGCTGGTGCGCGCCGATTTTCCCACGAATTTCGATGCCTTTGCATCGCTGCCGCGCAGCGAGCCGGTGCACTCGCTTTATGCCTACAATCTCTGCGTCCGCCCCAGCCACCGCGGCGGCAACACGGCAATCCGGCTGCTGAAGGAGATGGAGCACCACGGCCGCCGCCTCGGCGCGCGCTGGCTGATCGGCGACGGCCGCTGCTCGGCCTATGCCGGCTCATCCGGCGACGAGGACGACGACGACCAGGTCAGGTCCGACCCGCGGTTCCGCGCCACCATAGACCGCTGGAACGAGACCGGCATAAGGCCGCCGCTCGAAGAGATCATCCGCGATCCGCTGCTGCGGCTGCACTACCGCGTCTACGACTGCGAATTCCTCTACGTCATGCCGGATTTCTTCCCTCAGGACGCCGCGTCCGGTGGGTTCCGGGTCATCTCGGCCAAGGACCTCAAGAAATGACATGCGGGCCGGCCACGGCATGACGGCTCCGTTCTTCGATCCGTTCGCGCTCGGCGACGATCCGTTTGCGCATTTTGCCCGAATGCGCGCGTCGGGCGGCATCGCGCGCGGCGCCGCGCCCTATCCGGAACTTGCCGACGCGCATTACGTCTTCAGCCATGAACTGGTGTCCCGCGTCCTCAAGCATCCGGCCCTGCTGCAGGCGCCGCCCGGCAGGTATGAGGAGGTCCGCCGCAAGCTTGTCGACCAGGCGCCGATGGCGCTGCTCAGCCGGTCTGTGATGCTCGCCGATCCGCCGCATCATGGTGAGCTGCGCCGGCCGGTTGCAGGCTCCCTCTCCAGATCCGCCGTCGAGACGCTGACACAGGGCCTGCGCGCGCTAAGCCGCGAGCTGGTCGACCGGGCGATGGCGGACGGCCGCATCGATGCCGTCGCCGGGCTCGCCGTGCCGGTCTCCTTCTGGCTCCTGCAGGAAATCATGGGCATCGAGATCGAGGATCCATGGGCGCTGAAATCGGTGACCAGCCGCATGGCTGGTGCGTTCGACCTGCGAACAGACCAGCCGCCGGCTGCCAGCACCGCGGCCTATGGCGAGTGCCGGGCCTTTGTCGAGGAACGGCTGGCGCAACAGGCCTTCCGGCCGGACGGAATGGTCGCCCGCATGGCGCGGGAAGTCGCCGAAGGGCGCTGGTCCCACGAAGACATGGTGGCCAACGTCGTGTTCATGCTGTTTGCCGGACAGGAGACCGTCGTCGACGCTTTCGGCAACGCGGTGGTCGCGCTGCACCGTTTTCCAGAACAGCGCGACCTGCTCGAGCGCCGGGCTGTCGACTGGAGCAGCGCCGCCGCCGAGCTCCTGCGCTACGGCGCCTCCGTGCAATACGCGGTCGCGCGCATTGCGGCCGAAGACATCGACCTCGGCACAGCCAGGATCGCGAACGGCGAGGCGGTGGTGGCGGTGCTCGGCAGCGGCAACCGCGACGATGCGGTCTTCGCGGACGGTGACCGGCTGGACCTCACCCGCTCGCCGGCCTTGTCATTGACCTTCGGCACCGGCCTGCATGTTTGCCTCGGCCAGCATGTCGCCCGCATCGAGATCGCGGCGATGATCGAGGCGCTGTTCACCCGCGCCCCTGGCTGGTGGCTCGATGCCGCCGGCGCCGGGCGCCGCCCGTCGCTGTCGTTCCACGGGATGAGCACCGCGCCGCTTGTGCTTGCCTAGGGGCACGCGACGGCGCCGATCCTACTTGTGCTGTTCGAACAGCGGCCGCGTCTGCTCGAGGATCGCCGGATCGAGCGACCGGACGATCTCCGCGACCTTGGCCCGCAGGGCCTCGATCGCCGCGTCGTCGAGCGGTTCGAGAATGTCATTTTGATCCCGCGACGCGATGTATTCTTCCAGGGAGGGCGCCTCGCTCGCCGGCGTGAAGCCTCCGCCGCGGGCGTGCTTGCTCAGCAATTCCTGCCGCGACTTCACCGCATAGTGGCGGACCCAGCCGAGCTTCCATTCCATCGGCATGGCGGCTTGATGCCTGTCGAGGGTGATGCCGTCGACCAGCGTCCTGCGCTGCCCGATCGGGAAACCGTGCGGATGCGCCATGAACAGCGTCGGGCTTCGCAGGGCCTTCGGCAGGCATGAGGCGACGCGCGCAAACGCCTTCTTCCAGCGCGCCGTCGAGGCGTCGTGCCTGCCGCGTCTCGGAAACCGGACGGTGACCAGCTCGTCGTCATAGGCCTCTTTGCCGTCGCTGCCGAAATTCGCCCAGCGGAAGGCGACGCTGCGCACGCCGCGCCGTCTGAGCAGCGAGCGGACGAGCTCGGCGCCGCTCCAGGGCGGTCCGTCGAGTGGCTCGAGAAATTCGTCGGCGTCGAGGAAGCCGAGATAGCGATAGCCCTGCAGCAGCGCCCGCCAATAAAGGTGCGAATAGGCGCGCCGCTGCGGCTGCGAGCGATCGTGCCGCCAGTCGACCAGTTGGATCCAGCCGGCGTCGCGCAACGCCGAAAGCACTGCCGTCTGCGGTCCGGCGAGACAATTGTCGGCGATCATCAGATCGAAGCCGTGCAGCTTGTGCCACGCGATCCACTCGATCACATAGGGCTGCTCCAGCTTCATGATCGCGCAGATCAAAGGCCTGTCGATGGAAAGCGGAAATCTCATCGCAATTCTTTCATCGCGCAATTTGCCCAAGTTCGACCTGCCGAAACGCGATCGCATCGCCATAGAAGGCCGCGAGCTGCTCGGCGGACGCCGTCCAGTCGCCGATGTCCAGTTGATGGAAGCGGTAGCGCGCGTCGCCCGCCGGAAGCAGGTCGATGTCCGGCCTGATTATCGGATCGAGGATGCCGGCCACCGGCAGATGGATCGTGTGCGCCGACGACAGCCAGCTGGCCAGCCAGGAAAAGGTGCCTACCGACGCGACGACTTGGCTTGCCCGGCGCAGCGTCTCGAAATCGGTCAATGGCGATGCCTGCGGCGCGAAGACGGCATCCGGAAAGCGCTGGCGCAGGCGCCGGCAATAGTCGTTGTCGTCATGGGTCTGGCCGACGAAGACCGGCTTGCGGCCGCTGTCGCGGATCAAGGTTTCGAAGAAGGCGAACGGCATCGGGCAGTAGTTCTTGTGGAAGCCGTCGAGGATGTCGCCGGCCCGCACATGGATGACGAGGAAGTCGTCGCCATAGGTCGGCGCCTCGGCTGGGCGCCCGTCGAAAATCCTGGAAACCTCGGCTCGATCGTAATAGCCCAGTCTCTGTGCGAAGCCCTTGAACAGGACGCTGCGCGCCCGTTTCTGGCGGAACGCGGCGGCGATCGCGTCGAGATCGTAGCGATGCGAGCCTTCGAGCCGAAGCGCCCGGTACCGCCACAAGAGGGGCGGCCGCACCGTGGCGATGGACCATTCCGGCAGGTCGGCGTTGCAGACATAGCCGCCGGGAATGCGCCTGGCCAGCACATGGCTGAACATGTACTGAAACATCCTGTTGCCCATACCGCCAAGCGGTCGCATGACGATCGGTACACGCCGCATCGAACCCCCTTCAGGCCGGCACCGGATCGAGCCTGTCGATCCGGTGCAGGCATTGTTGGCCGGAATAATCGCGTGAGGTTTGTCCGATAGGCAAGCTTCCGGCTCCGTGTTTCCACTTGTCGCGGCTATCCCGGCAATCACGGCGGATGGCCGCCAGCACCGGAACCAAGGCGCGCCGGCGGCCGCATGGCCGGGCGAACGTCGTGAAACCTTTTGATTTTTAGGCCGTTGTCGGCCTGATGTCAGAAGCTAGATCCAAATCGAAACCGGCCCGCGGCGCCAAATCGCGTACTGCCCGAACGCCGGGCAAAGCGAAATCGGGCCGGGAGAAATCGAATGAAGACAAGCATTTGGTTGTCGAAGCCGCGCCTGAGGTCAATGGCGAGGCGGCGCCACCGCCGGAGGCTGCCGAACCCGATCCGCAGCTGGCGCCCGAGCAAGCCGAGCAGGCGCGCAGGAAATATCTGCTGAAGCGTTTCTGGATCAGCGCGCGCGGCTACTGGAGCCGTCGCGGCGACCGGCTCGCCTGGCCGCTCACCATCGGCGTGCTTTTGCTGATCTGCATCAATATCGGCTTCCAGTACGGCATCAATGTCTGGAACCGCTCGATCTTCGACGCGCTCGAGCAGCGCAACGCCCGCAGCGTCTATTTCCTCAGTGCCGTCTTCGTGCCGCTGGTGCTGTGCAGCGGCAGCCTTGTCGTCACGCAGGTCTATATGCGCATGACGATCCAGCGCCGCTGGCGTTCCTGGCTGACCACCGCGGTCATCGCGCGCTGGCTGGCCAGCGGCCGCTACTATCAGCTCAACCTGGTCGGCGGCGACCACCAGAACCCCGAAGCGCGCATGACCGAGGATTTGCGCATCGCCACCGAATCGCCCGTCGATTTCATCGCCGGCGTCCTCAACGCGTTCCTGTCGGCCTCGACCTTCATCATCGTGCTGTGGACGATCGGCGGCGCGCTGACCCTGCCGATCGGCGGCGAAAGCGTCACCATTCCGGGCTTCCTGGTGATCACGGCGGTGATCTATGCCGCCATCACCTCGACCTCGATGGTGGTCATCGGCCGCAACTTCGTGCGCATCTCCGAGACGAAGAACCAGGCCGAGGCCGAGCTGCGCTACACGCTGACGCGCGTGCGCGAGAACGGCGAGAGCATCGCGCTGCTCGGCGGCGAGGACGAGGAGCGCAGCGGCATCGACAGGAATTTCGGCCATGTGCTGAGGCAATGGGCGCTGCTGACCGGCCAGCACATGCGCACCGCGCTGGTATCGCAAGGGTCGTTGCTGTTCGCGCCGGTGGTGCCGATCCTGCTCTGCGCGCCGAAATTCCTCGCAGGCGGCATGTCGCTTGGCGAGGTGATGCAGGCGGCTTCCGCCTTCGGCATCGTGCAGGGCGCGTTCGGCTGGCTGGTCGACAACTACCCGCGGCTTGCCGACTGGAACGCCTCGGCGCGGCGCATCGCGTCGCTGATGATGTCGCTCGACGGGCTGGAGCGCGCCGAGCAGAGTGACGCGCTCGGACGCATAAGCCGCGGCGAAACCGAGGACGGCGCCATGCTCAGCCTCGACAATCTCTCGGTGACGCTCGACGACGGCACCGCCGTGGTCAAGGAAACCGGAGTCGCGATCGAACCCGGCGAACGGGTGCTGGTGGCGGGCGAATCCGGCTCGGGCAAGTCGACGCTGGTGCGCGCCGTCGCCGGCCTCTGGCCATGGGGCGGCGGCAGCGTCAATTTCCACCCCGGCAGGCGGCTGTTCATGCTGCCGCAGCGGCCCTACATCCCCACCGGCACGCTGCGCCGCGCCGTCGCCTATCCCGCCGCCGCCGACAACTGGACGGCCGAAGAGATCAACACCGCCCTCGACAAGGTCGGCCTCGCCTATCTCGCGGCCAGGCTCGAGGAAGAGGCGCCATGGGACCAGACGCTGTCGGGCGGCGAAAAGCAGCGCCTCGCCTTCGCGCGCCTCCTGCTGCACAGCCCCGACATCATCGTGCTCGACGAAGCGACCTCGGCGCTGGACGAGAAGAGCCAGGAGAAGATGATGAAGACCATCGTCCACGAGCTGCCGAAGGTGACCATCATCAGCGTGGCGCATCGCGCCGAACTCGAAGCCTTTCACAGCCGCAAGATCACGCTGGAGCGGCGCAAGGGCGGCGCCAAGCTGGTCAGCGACATCGAGCTCGTCCCGCGCAAGGGCAAGCGCAACGTGTTCCAGCGCGCCCTGTGGGGGAGCGGTACGAAGGGCGGAGCGCGGCGTGAGGTGGAGTGAGGCCCGCTGGTTCGATTCTTTGGCCGGCTCGGCCGGTTACCTTGCGTTTAGCTCCGCCATGTAAGGAATCCGCACTGCGGAGGGCGCACGCGAATGCTGGACAACTACGAGCTGGACGGGTTCGGCGTGATCCACCAGATCGACTTCACCCCGATCAAGTACGACAAGCAATACATCTCCTATTACGAGGATTTGAGCGACCGGACCATCAAGCTCGGCTATCAGCGGCTTGGCTGGGTGCTGGGCGTCACCGGCGAGATTCCCCGGTCGGTGCTGGAGATCGGCTACGGCACCGGCACGTTCGTCGAAGCGGCGAAGATAACCGGCGTCGCCGACTGCGCCGGCTGCGACATCGCCAGGTTTCCGCTGCCGCAGGGCGTCCGCTTCGTCGATTGGGATGAGGCGCTCGCCAGCTCGTGGGATCTCGTCGCCATGTTCGACGTGCTCGAGCATATACCGGACCTGAGTTTCCTCGCCCGCCTCAAGGCCCGCCACCTGGCCATCGCCGTGCCCTATTGCCGCTGGCGCGAGCTCGGCGCCGACGGCGATGCGTGGTTCCAGACCTGGCGCATGCGCCTGCCCGACGAGCACCTGCACCATTTCGACCGCGGCTCGCTGGTGGCGCTGCTCGCGCACCACGGCTTCGAGTGCGTGACGCTGAACTCGTTCGAGGACGGGATCAGGCTGCGGCCCGGCGAAGCGGGTCCGAACATCCTGTCCGGTTTCTTCAGAAAGCGTTAGGCCGCGCGGCCGCGGTCCCGGCGCCCGGTCGATCACAGGTAGCGGCAGTCTTGAGCGCTTCGGCACGGGAAGGTTGGGGCAGATCGGCGATGCGTCGAACGGAAGCGTAGAACCTCGGATAGTCGCCGGCGCACAGGTCGAACAGGCGAAGAAAGGCCGGAACCTGTTCGCCGTAGACGGCGGTCGCGGCGAGCTTTGCGTTGTTGATCGGGGCCGAGAACCAGGCGTCGTAGCCCCGATATCCCGCCCAGCGCCGGTCGCGCAGCTGCCGATAGCGCATGCGCAGCCTGTCGATCGCGGCAGCCTTGGCGGCCGCCATCTGCTCCGGGCTGCGGGAGCTTTCATAGACCTGCCCCAGCTCGTCGCGGGTTTTCGCCAGCAGTGCGAGAAAATCGGCCCTGCGCCTGCGATCGGCTTCGTAGCGGCGCAATCCGGCGCGATCGCCAGCGGCGCGCAGCCATTTCCTGACGCCGGTGGTTTCGACGGCAACCGCGAAGGCCTCGTTGAAGGCGGAGTCGCCGTCGACATAAAGGCGCTGATGCGCCAGTTCATGAAAGATCAGGCTGGCGAGATAGGTGTCGTCCTGACCGAGCATGGTGCTGAGCAGCGGGTCGCTCGACCAGCCCAGCGTGGAATAGGCGGTGATGCCGGTGACATAGACGTCCAGCCCCTGCCTGTGCAGTTCGAGCGCGCTTTCGGTCGCGGCTTTGCGGGCAAAGTAGCCCCGGTATGGAACGCAGCCGAACACTGGAAAGCACCATGTGCGCGGCGCAAGCGAGAACTGCGGCGCGGCGAAAACGGCCCAGGTCACGGCGTCGCGATGGATGTCGACATAGCTGCGGTAGCTGCTGTTGTCGGGCAGCGCCAGCTCATCCGTCGCAAACCGCCTGATGGCGCTCGCCGACGTCAGCCTGGCGCGCAAGGCCTGAGGCGTCGAAGGATCCTGGACGAGCGTTCCGACATCTTTCCGCGCGGCCATGATCTCGACATGACCCTGCAGCGACTGCGCGTAGTAGGAGATGCTGGTGCAACCGGTCAGCCCGGACGCCATGATAACAGCGGCAAGCAAACGAAAAACGCGCTTCACAGCCTGCCCACCGCTTGCCCATCTCCCCCTGGAACCGATTGCACCATGTCTCATCAGGCGCACCAGTTTTCGTCAAGATGTCGGCGGGCCGGACTTTCGACTTTGGCAGGATTGGCAAAAGGCGGCCATTCGCCTTTGAATTGACTCAAGTCCGCCAAGCGCGCGAGGCTGCCTGGAGGGCCTGGGAGAGCCGGGCGCGACACCAATCGAAGGGGAGGATCGCGGTGAACGAGAAAAACAGTCCGAGGCAGCTTGCGGAGATCGCCAGCTATCACGCCCATATCTACTACGCCGGGCAGCCTGAGCGGCAGCATGCCGAATGGCTGCGCCTGCGCATCGCGGAACGCTTCCGCGTGCGCCTGGGCAACTGGCGCGACGAGCCAGTCGGTCCGCACCAGCAGGCCATGTACCAGGTCTCCTTCGCCAACGCGGTTTTCGCCACGCTGGTGCCATGGCTGATGCTGAACCACGGCGGCTTGAGCATCCTCATCCACCCCAACACCACCAACCCCAAGCGAGACCACACGGTCGACCCGGTGTGGATCGGGCAGGCGCTGGGGGTGCATGAGGAGGTGCTCGGCGAGGAGGACGAAGCGGAAGAGGCGCTGGAGGTGAATACGGAGCCGACGCTGGGGGCGTGAGGGGGGGTCTGGGCAGCGCCATCCCCCTCTCCGACCGCTACGCGGCCCCCACCTTGTGGGGGACAGGCTCGAGCAACACGCGCCGAACCAGAAAGGCGCTCTCAGGGGACTTGCGCCGTCATTTCCTTTGCCAGCTCGCCGATCAGCGAGCGCAACCACCTGTGGGCGGGGTCGTGGCGGTAGCGAACGTGCCAGGCCATCTCCACCGGAAAGGTGCCGAGGTCGACCGGCGTCGGCAGCCCCTTCAGCCGGGGATCGCGCTCCAGACTGCGGCAGATAAGCTTCGGCAGCGTTGCGCAATAGTCGGTGACGGCAAGCATCTCCGGCACGGCAAGGAAATGCGTGACGGAAACCGCAACCTCGCGCTTGAGGTTTTGCTGCCCCAATGCCTGGAAGACACCCGCGCGCAGCCGGCCCGGCGGCAGCACGTTCACATGCTTGAGCATTTCGTACTGTTCTCGGGAAATCCGGTCCCGCACGCCGGGATGGTCCTTGCGCACCACGCAGGCCAGCCCATCGTCCATGAGATGCTGGACGACGAGGTTGTCCGGCGGATCGACGATCCGGCCGAGCACCATGGCCGTGGTGCCGGAAATGACCCCGGTCTCGGCCAGATCGTTGCCGAAGGCCGTCATGCGCAGCTTGATCCCCGGCGCTCGTTCGCGCGCCCTCGCCACCAGCGCCGGCATCAGCACGATCTCCACGTAGCTGTTGGGGGCAAGGGTGAACAGTCGTTCGGTGGTTGCCGGCTGGAACTCCTGCTGGTTCAGGATGAGATCGTCCAGTTGCGCCAGCGCCGCCTCGATCGTCGGCGCGATCTCCTCGGCGAGCTGCGTCGGCTTTATGCCGTAGCGTTCCCGGATGAACAGCGGATCCCGCAGGGTGTCGCGCAGGCGGTTCAACGAATTGGACAGCGCCGGCTGCGTGATGCCCAGCCGCGCTGCCGCCCGTGTCACGCTGCGCTCCTCCATCAGGGCCAGGAAAACCGGGAGCAGGTTCAGGTCGTATCTCATCGAGATATAATCTCAGATAAATATCTGAAATCGAAGAAGTAAATTTCTGAAATATGTGGGCAAGTGCCATTATCGGCTCCTCGATAAGCCGATGCGGCTGATCGAGCTCCCAATCAACCGGCGGCGACGCCTCGCGGCGCGGCATCCTCTGACGAAAGCAAGCGACAATGAAAGTCCTCATCGTACTCACCTCCCACGACACTCTGGGCGACACCGGCAAGAAGACCGGCTTCTGGCTCGAAGAGCTGGCAGGGCCGTATTATGTCTTCAAGGACGCCGGCGCCGAGATCACGCTCGCCTCGCCGAAGGGCGGCCAGCCGCCTCTCGACCCGAAGAGCGACGAGCCGATGTTCCAGACCGACCTTACGCGGCGCTTCAGCGCCGACGAGCTTGCCAAGGCGCAGCTTGGGGAAACGGTGCGCCTGGACAGCATCGACCAGAAGGACTTCGACACGGTCTTCTACCCGGGCGGACACGGGCCGCTGTGGGATCTGGCCGAAGATCCGAATTCGATCAGGCTGATCGAATCCTTCGCTGCCGCCGGCAAGCCGGTCGGCCTCGTTTGCCATGCGCCGGGCGTCCTGCGTCACGTGACCAATCCCGACGGCACCCCGTTCGTTCAAGGCCGCTATGTCACCGGCTTCACCAACGCCGAGGAAGCGGCCGTGGGTCTCACCAACGTCGTGCCTTTCCTCGTCGAGGACGAGCTCATCCAGCTCGGCGCGGTCTTCTCCAGGGTCAAGGATTGGGGCGTGCACACGGTGGTCGACGGCCGGCTCGTCACCGGTCAGAATCCGGGGTCGTCGGTCGAGGCGGCGGAGGCGCTGATGGCTGCCGTGAGCCTGGTGAAGACCAGGGCCGCCTGAGCGGGCCGTGCATCGCGACCTGCCGCAGACTCGCGCCACGCTTCGTCATCCTCGGGCTTGACCCGAAGGGGTGCGCTGTCCGCCGGCGCTCTCAGCGCCTGGTGCTCCGGCTCCGCCAACGCTTCGTCATCCTCGGGCTTGACCCGAGGATCCATGCCGTGACGCTTTTCGTAGAATGCGGCGGATCAAAAACTGCACCGTCGCAAGGCGCGCAGGTCGCGGCATGGATCCAGGGTCTGCGCGCGTCGCTTCGCTCCTTGCTCCGCCCCAGGATGACGAAGGTGACAAACACGGCGCTCCTTGACGCGCCCGCTGTCGCCATCGGCGACCGCTGCGCTTGCAGGAATTGCTTCGCCCGTCACGACATACCCCTTTCGGCCTAGTCCATATTATTCGGTAAGTGACTCGCACGCCGGTCGAGCCAATACTTCCTGCTGGTAATCATGCCGGGCGGGGGCTCGCAAACATGGATTCCGATATCGTCTCGGGCATAGCCGTTGCTTCGATCGTCGTCGGCCTCGCCGGTCAGGCCGTTCTGCTTTGGATCACCTGTCGCGGCCTCGGCTGGACGCCGGCGATCGTGAGCAACCGCAGACGGCGTCTCGCCAGTGACCGCGATTAGAATTCGCCCGGCACGCCGTATATGCGTGGCATCGTCATGGACGTGACTAACCCGAAGGTGGCGATCTTCCTCGCCTTCCTGCCGCAGTTCCGGAGCGCGGCAGCATTGCCGCCCAGATGCTGACGCTCTGCGCCATCTTCATCCTCTGCGCCTTCCGAGCCTCCCTGCACGCGCACTTCCTCGAGTTCATCGTGAGCGTGCAAGGCCGGGATCCAGTTTCATCAGGATCGTGGATTCGCCGCCGGCCTCATCCTTGTAGATTGCTTTCATGTAGACGCCCGGCGCGGCCGAAGTGAACGCGCGTGGCCCTCTCCGAATAACCTGTTCCGTAGTATAGCGAATCGACTTTGAAAATTTGGAGATTCCATTGCTTCGCCGCAGTCTTATTGCCCTTGTCGCGATCGCTCTTACAGGTTGCGTCGCGTCCTCCATTGACCCGCAGAGCAAGGCCTCCTTGGGCTTCGTCTACGTGGAGCCGGTGCAGCTGTCGAAAGCCACTGTCTTTGCGCCAAATTCAAGTGAGGCAAATGCAAGTTCGGGGAAAGTGCCCGCCACGGTGGCAGAGGCCACTTCCCGTCTTCAAGAGGTCGTGGATACGCGCACCAACCTCCGCGAGTTCATCGAGAGTTAGGCGAAGGAAGACCTTGTCAGCAAGGGATACCGCGTGACAGACGCGGCATCGGGCGCCTCCGCCAGGCTGAAGATCAACGTCAACCACGCATTGAGCGTTCCGGTTAACGATGGGCGAGGCATTGCAATGACCGTCAGCGCTGAGATGGTTCGTTCATCGGACGGCAAACGGCTAATCTTCGCCGGCGCCAGCCAGATCAACGATGCCGAAGCGAAGGGCGTTCGCATGGCGCCCTATGCCGAATGGTTCACGAATGATGAGTTCTTCGTAGAGCAGTACCGCTTGGTAGCCCGGCTGCTTACAGCTCAGGCCCTTGCGGGCCTGTAGGGGCGAAAAAACTCGGTGGAGGCGACGCCCCGCACCGGATCTAACCCAACGCGAAAACTGTGAAAGCGGAAGCAAGGGCCTTGTCGCGAGCCTGATCACCGACCATGCGAGGCGATCGCCGGTCTGCCTATCCTCCCTGACAGCCTCGGCAGCAGGAAAATCTCCGCCCCCCGGCAACATTCGGCAGTCGCCGCTGCCTTGGGGCCTTGGTCCTATGAAATCTGTGCCGGAACCGTGCTAGGGTGGCCGCCGCAGGACGCGGCTTGCCGCGCTTCAAGGCGGTCAGGAACGATTGTCATGCTCAATCCAATCTCCATCATGGCCGACCGGCTCGGCGACTATCTGTCGGAACTCTACCTCCAGTATTTCTCGCATCGCAATCCGGAATATGCGAGCTACCTGGGCGGGGCGGCCCGCCTTGTCCTGGAGCGCATCGGCAATTCGAACGCGCTCTATCACAACATCGAGCATACGCTGATGGTTACGCTCGCTGGCCAGCAGATCATTCGCGGCCGGCTACTTTCGGAATCCCTGACCCCCGATGACTGGCTGCATTATACCTGCGCGCTGCTTGTCCACGATATCGGCATGGTGCACGGCGTGTGCGAGGGCGACACCGAGGACAGCTTCGTCATTAACGAGGCCGGCGACCGCTATACGCCACCGCGCGGCGCCTCCGACGCGGTGCTTGCGCCCTATCATATCGACCGCGCCAAGATCTACGCGCGGCAACGTTTTGCTTCCTCGAAGTTCATCAACGAGGAGCGCATCGTCGAGGCGATAGAGATGACACGCTTTCCGGTGCCGACCGATCCGGCCTACCAGGTCACCAACACCGAGCCTGCGCTGGTCAGGGCCGCGGACCTGATCGGCCAGCTCGCTGATCCCTTTTACCACCGCAAGCTGCCGGCGCTGTTTGCGGAGTTCTCTGAGATCGGGATGGTGGAAAAGCTCGGCTGCAGGACCGCCGCCGATCTCGGCGCCCTCTTTACCGATTTCTTCACACTGCAAGTCGAGCCTTACATCGCCGACGCGATCCGCTATCTGGAGCTGACGACGGAAGGCAAACAGTGGATTGCCAACCTCCACAGCAACCTCTTCCAGTCCGGGCATCGCCCGGCCAGGATCGGGCCGTTCCCCGGCCTGTTGCAGCCCACCTCGGCAAGCCATTTGGTGGAAACTTAAGAGCCTGGGATCGTTTCCCTTTCCGCCGGCCCGCAAAGGTTGCATGCGGCGGCTGTCAGGCATCGTCGCCAGGCCCGCATCCGCCGTGGTCGTGGTCCCAAGCGGCAAATCAGGCCGGGAGCCGCCACATTCGCACCAGACCTGTGCCACGCAATTCCGTTTCCCCGAGCGGCTCGCAAGCAAAATCCGGTCCGAGCAATTGGTGGGTTGCATCAGAAATACGGATTTCATCGGGCTCCGCGGCCTTTTGAATGCGCGCGGCGAGATTAACGGTGTCGCCCCACAGGTCATAGACAAACCGCCTTTTGCCTATGACGCCCGCCACGATCGGTCCGGAGTGAATTCCAATTCTGAGACGTAGCGCTTCGCCTGCGAAGCGCTCTCGCCTGGCCGCCTCCCGCAGCTCAAGCGCATAATTCGCAATGGCTTGCGCATGATCGGATCGCGCGACCGGCAGGCCAGCGACCGCCATGACACAATCGCCGATGGTTTTGATCTTTTCGCAGCCGTATTGTTCCGAGAGCAGATCGGCCGCCCTGAAGAAGTAATTCAGGATAGCGATCGTCGTCGCGGCTCCGACGCTCCGCGCTCTTTCGGTAAAGCCGACGATGTCGGCAAAAAGCACACTGACCTCCGCGTGGTTGTCTGCAATTTGCTCGTCCGCTTTCAGCCGCTCCGCGATCGACGCCGGAAGAATGTTGAGGAGCAGGGATTCGGCACGGCGGTATTCGCGCGACAAACCCTCCTGGCTCTCCCTTAACGCCTCGTTCGTCGATTGCAGCTTCGCATTGAGTTCACGCTCCCTCTCCTGCAGGAGCGTCATTTCATAAGCCTTCTGCTGAAGCCGCTGCTGATGGTCGCGTTCGGGCGTGGCGTCGAGAAAGAGCAGCCACACCGAGCCGCTGTCGTCAAAGAAATGAAGGTCCGCGACACGCCCGCCGGGCAGTTCCATCATGGGCAAATGGAATGGAAGCTCTGGGCAAGGCAGCAGCCCTTCCATGATTTCGAGTTGATCGGCAACGGGCTCGCCAGTGCGAAGCGACAAAAGCCCGTAATATCCAAGGTTGCCGCCCTTCGCTTCTATGCATTGCCGGGCGTCGATTTTTAGATATGCCGCAGAACGCTCCTTAGAGAAGAAATCGTATATCCAGCTTCTGACTTCTTTCGGCAACCTAGCCATGGTCTACTTGGCGACCATCGAGGCAAGCTGACGAAACGCATCGTCGACATGTTCGCCCGAAAGCGCGCTTGTCAGATAGATTTGCCATCCGCGTTGCTTCAGTTCGTCAATCTCACCATCCGGTATTGCCCAGCGATCGGTCAGATCGGATTTGTTGAACAGCAATACAAACGGCATGGCACCGAATTCGGCCTCGACGCGCTCGCGCAGCGTAAGCGCCACGGCAAGAGTAGCGGGCCGGGTTCCGTCGACGACAAGTACGAGCCCGGTCGCACCTCGCACATAGCTGACGCGGAATGAGCCGATATCGTCTTCGCCGGCCAAATCCCACAAAATCAGATCCACGGTCTTGTCCGGAAACGCGACGCTTTTCTTGTCGATCTTCACGCCCACCGTGGTCAGGTAGTTTTCCGAGAAGATGCTTTGCACGAACCTGCGCACCAGGCTCGTTTTGCCGACAGCGAACCCGCCCAACATGCAGATCTTTTTTTGCAGCATCCTGGGCCCCGCACTACTCCAGGCTGACCGTAACCGAAACCCGGCGATTGGTGGAGTTCCCAGTTCGACTATTTTCATTTTCGGGCACCGCCGGCTCAAAGGTGCCCGCGCCCCGGACCTGCAGCAGTTCCGGAGCGACGCCGCGCTTGTTGAGAAGCGCGCGAACCGTCTCGGCGCGGGCGGCGCTGATCGACGCGTTGGCCGTCTCACGGCCCGTTGTGTCCGAATGGCCGGTCAACATGAACCGCGCTGTCACGCCTGCCTTGCGGGCATTTTCGGCGAATTCCTTCAACTGATCAGCCAATCTGTCAAGCACCGGCGCCTGCTCCGGTCCCGGCACAACCTTGCCGGAAGAGAAGAAAATATCGGTCGTCTGGATGGCCTCTCTCAAATGATTAAGTTCGGCAAGGTTCAGCTCGCGCAACTGCGAGACATCCAGAATCACTCCGTCCGCCGAAAGTTGGTCGGCGGCGGCCTGTGCCCGGCCGATCCAGCCGGCAGGAGCCTCGCCCACGACAACGATGCGACCCTGGATGATCGAAAGCTGAACCGATTTCGGCGGGGACAGCGACGCCGTCAGCCGCTTCACCACGAACTTCGGATCAAGACTCTGATAGAATTGCCACTGTGAATGAACGCGGGCAGGATCAACCCCCGTTCCGGACAGCAGAGCTTGCGGGTCGGCGGCAAGCGGGTCTCTCAGACCGGAAATGTAGAAATGTCCGCCCCTCTCCGTTTGTTGGGCGACGATGATTCCCGGTTGAGCCTCAAGTCGCGACACATAATACTGCCAATGCTCCGCCGCGCGTGCATCGGGGCTCACATCACGAACCTTGGAAATGTCGAACTTCGGTCCGCCTACCGAAAGCTGTCGTGCCGCCGCGCGCGCCCGATCTATCCAGGTGTCGGGAGCCTCACCCTCGGCAACGATGCGGTCATTGACGATCGAAAGGCGCACGGTATCCGGCGGATACAGCGACGCCGTCAGCCGCTTCAACACGAACACCGGCTCAAGGCTCTGATAGAATTGCCAGCTTGCATGAACGCGAGCGGGATCGACCTGCGTCCCGGCCAGCAGCAACTGCGGGTCGACGGCAAGCGGGTCTCTCAGGCCGGTAATATAGAATTGGCCATCGCGCACATTCTGTTGGGCGACGATGATGCCGGGCTGCTTCTCCAGTCGCGACACATAGGCCTGCCAGCGCTCCTCGGGGCTCACATCACGGACACCGGAGATGTCGAAGACCGGGCCGCCGGCTGAAAGCTGCTGGGCGGCGGTCCGCGCCCGGTTGATCCACGCGGTGGTGGCCTCACCCGCCGCAACGATGCGATCATCGACTACGGAAAGCCGCACCGAATCCGGCGGCGCCAGCGACGCCGTCAGCCGCTTCAGCACGAACTGCGGCTCAAGACTCTGGTAGAATTGCCAGCTTGCATGAACGCGCGCGGGATCGACCTGCGTCTCGGCCAACAGCGAATGCGGGTCGGTGGCAAGCGGGTCTCTCAGACCGGCAATATAGAATTGGCCATCGCGCACAGTCTGATCGGCGACGATGATGCCGGGCTGGGTCGCCAGTCGCGACACATAGGCCTGCCAGCGCTCCTCGGCGCTCACATCGCGGACCCCCGAGATGTCGAAGACCGGGCCGCCTGCCGAAAGCTGCTGGGCGGCGGTCCGCGCCCGGTTGATCCACGTGGTGGTAGCCTCACCCTCGGCGACGATGCGACCGTCGACGACCGAAAGCCGTACCGAACCCGGCGGCGCCAGCGACGCCGTCAGCCGCTTCAGCACGAATTCCGGCTCAAGGCTCTGATAGAACTGCCAGTCTGAATGAACGCGGGCGGGATCGACCTCCGTTCCCGGCAACAGCGACTGCGGGTCAACGGCGAGCGGGTCTCTCAGTCCGGCAATATAGAACTGGCCGCCACCAATTTTCTGCTCGGAAACGACGATCCCCGGCTGGGTCGCCAGTCGCGACAGATAGGTCTGCCAGCGCTGCCCCGCTTGCCAGGAAAGAAAGAACCAGGCGCCTGCCGCAGTCACAATCAGCAGGGCTGCCGTCACCACCAGCCACGGGAATCCCTCTTTCGAATCCGTATGCTGCAGCTCGACGCAGGTCTGCAACTGCGTCTCCACGCCGGGCAACTGCGATGTGTCGCCGTCAAACTCCTCTAAAGCCTGCGAGGATTCATCGTGGATTCGGAGCAATGCATCGCGAATTACGTCATGCAATTCCTCCGGCGGGTTTCCCCGGATCACCGCAACCAGCGTCGCAAACGGTCCGACTTCCGACCAGAGACGAAGCTCGCCGAACCGGATGGTGTCCAGGCCGCTGTTCTCTTTCTCGTTGAACGAGTCCTTCACGAAATCCTGAATTGCGCTGAGCATCGAGGAAATCAGTTGAGGGTCTTCGCTGGTGGCGTTTTCGGCGGTTACATGCGCGATCAAAAGCCCAGATCTGCGGCTGATCAGAAAGACATGCTCCACGCGATAGACGAGAGAATGCTTGAGAACGACTTCGGAGAAGCTTGTTCCGGTTCTCCAAGCCTCAAATCTCCACTTGAGGCCATGCCAGGTAAATATATGCCTTAAAGATTCATTCAGGGACTGGAAGGTCTGGTCGATCTTTTCGCCGATCGACTTGCGAATGGCCGGCAGAAACACCGGATACAATATATCCGTCAGTATGTGCGGGTTCTTCTGGATGGACCGCTGCGCGGCCCTTTCTACGGCCGGTGCGAGGGCCTCGCCGAGTTGCATATGAGACGCGCGCGCGGTTGCGTCGGGGAGAACGTTCCCTACAGCGGCTGCAAGCTGCTCAGGCTCGTCGAGCAGGTGCGTAACGCGTGAAAGTTCCGAGATTTCGCCGCCGACGAGCAGCTGGCGAAGCCTTTCCAACCGATGATCGGCGGCTGGAACTCCTTCGTAAAGCGCATGGTTGTCCGGATCGACGTTCCGGGCAATTTCCACCAAAAGGCGGGCCAGAGCCTCGCGATCAATCCCGGTATCGTTCGAAGCTGGTCTTTGGGGAAGGCTGATTGGGTCGACGCTCGACGTCAAGTTCCGATCAACTCGCTTTCCAGCTACGCTCCGAGTTGCTCTTGCTGCCAACGGGATCCTGATTCAGACATTTTGCGACCTCGACAAACAGGCCGGCCAAAAGATTTCGGTCGGTCTTGACGTTGCTGAGATCGGAAAAGATCTTCTCCATCAGCATTTGAGCGCTTTCGTTCTTTTGCTTGATTTCCTCGCGCAGCAAATGGTCGCTTCTGTTCATGCGATCCGCTATTTCGCGCTCGAGCTCGCTCAATTGATCAGACAACGCGCGCACCTGCTTTTCAAGCGCCTGATTCTGATCGCGAAGATTGCGGTCGATCTCCTTGTCGGCCTCGGCTCGCGCATCTTTTTCGTTCCGCAACTGCGTCGCCAGCGAGTCAACCTGCTTCTTCGCATTTGACTCGTAGGTTTCAAGATTGCGCTTGGCTTCGGATTCGACATCCTTGAAGCGCTGCAGGAACCGCTCTTCAAGCTTGGAGAAGCGGCGGTCATAGTCCTGCATCTGGTTGCCGAACAAAAGATCGCGTATCTTGTCGACACCTGGAGCGTCACCGCCGGCCCCGCCCTCGCGGCTTTGGGCGGCCATGAAGTTCAGCCCGTTTTCGCTTACGTTGCCTAACAGATTTGCGTCCGCTTTATTTGCCGAAGAAGCGGCACTCGAAGAGTCCTTTGCCATCCTTACGCCCCATAGACCGATGAGAAACTCCGAAACGGGGAACATGTCAGACAAATACCCGGGCCACAAGCCGGAATCCTGTTGGCTTGGGCCGATTTGTGCGTCCTCGGTTCGTCTCTTGGACCAGCAACAGATGCACGAGTTCCGATTGGTGTCGCTCTTGTACCTCTTTGTGATGGGCGGCACACATGCTGTCTCGCACCGGCTGTATACTGAGACCATCAGCTTCTGATGCGGCCCAACGCAAGCGGCCGTAGGATGGACGTGGGCTTCGGGTCAGAATCGGACATTAGCGAACGGAAGCTCCTGATCACGCGCGGGCACAGAAAAGCGGCACTATCGAGCCTGCATCGTAGCGGGCTCTGGATATGGACGTTGTGATCCCATTGTCCACTCACCCCCCCGCCAACCGCGGCAGCAGAAATATCTCCGCCCCCGGCGGCAGCTCCTTACTCCACGTATCCCGATAGATCGTCCCATCGATCGCCACCGCGATCCCGCGATCGATCCAGGGCTCGATGCCGGGATACTGTTCCGCCAGCTTGCGGAACAGCTCCCTGATGTCCTTGGCCTCGACCTCGACCTTGCTCTTGCCGCCAGCGACCTGGCCGAGCGCGCCCCAGAGCGTGACTTCGACCATAGTCAGAACCTCATTGGACCGTGGCGTCAGCCGAAAACCGCTTCGCGCTTTTCGACATCACGTTCTCAGCCTTCCCGCTCCGCCTCGATCGCCGCGAGAATCCGCGGCGGCGACATCGGGATGTGGGTCATGCGCACGCCGGCGGCGTTCGACACCGCGTTGGCGATCGCCGCCAGCGGCGGCACGATCGAGGTCTCGCCGACGCCGCGCACGCCATAGGGGTGGTTGGGGTTGGGAATCTCGAGGATCTGCGTGTCGATCATCGGCAGGTCGGAGCAGACCGGGATGCGGTAGTCGAGGAAGCCGGCGTTCTGCAGCCGCCCGTCCTTGCCGTAGATATACTCCTCGTTGAGCGCCCAGCCGATGCCTTGCGCAGCACCCCCCTGGTACTGGCCCTCGACATAGGTCGGGTGCACCGCCTTGCCGGCGTCCTGCACCACCGTGTAGCGGATCACTTTGGTGAAGCCGGTCTCGGGGTCGACCTCGATGTCGCAGATATGGGTGGCGAAGGAGACGCCGGCGCCGTCGGCGACGAGTTCGCTGTGGCCGGCGATCGGCCCGCCGGTCGTACCCGACCTGGCCGCGATCTCCTTCAGCGACAGTTTTCCGAGATTGCCGTGATTGTCACCCTTGGCGACGGCGTGGCCCTGTTCCCAGGCGACGTCGTCGACCGAGATGTCCCACATCTGCGCGGCGCGTTCCCTGAGGATCTTGATCGCGTTGCGGGCGGCCGAGATGGTCGCCATCGAGGAGGAGAAGGTGCCGCGGCTGCCGTCGGTCATGTCGTTGTAACCGAGGCTGGAGGTGTCGGCGACGATCGCCTTGACCTGCGAATAGTCGATGCCGAGCTCCTCCGCCGCCACCAGCGACAGCGAGGCGCGGGAGCCGCCGACATCGACGGTGCCGACGGCGAGCGAGACCGAGCCGTCCATGCCGATGTTCAGGTCGGTGCAGGTCTGGCCGCCGAAGTTGAACCAGAAGCCGCAGGCCATGCCCCTGCCCTGGTTTTCCTTCAGCGGCGCCTTCATGTGCGGATGGTTCTTCGCTGCCTCAAGCGTAGGCCCGATGCCGATCGGGCCGTAGACCGGGCCGTAGGACGAGCGCGTGCCTTCCTGCGCGGCGTTCCTGATGCGGAACTCGACCGGGTCGATGCCGACCTCCTTGGCGAGCTCGTCGACGGCGCTTTCCACCGCGAAGGCCGCCATCGGCGCGGAAGGCGCGCGATAGGCCGCGGTCTTCGGCCGGTTGACCAGCACCTCGTAGCCGACGGTCTTGACGTTCTCGAGCTTGTAGCAGGCGAAGGCGGTCATGGCGCCGATCTCGGCCCACGTGCCGGCATAGGGGCCGCTCGTGTAGCGCAGCGTCGCTTCGGCGGCGGTGATGGTGCCGTCCTTGCGGGCGCCGATCTTGACGTCGATCGAGGTGGCGCTGGTCGGACCCGAGGCGCGGAACACCTCGTCGCGGGTCATCACCAGTTTCACCGGCCGTCCGGCCTTTCTGGACAAGGCAAGCGCCACCGGCTCGGCCCAGACATGGGTCTTGCCGCCGAAGCCGCCGCCGATCTCGGACGAGGTGACGCGCAGCTTCGAGGCTTCCATGCCGAGCAGTTGCGCGCAGTGCTGACGATAGACGAAATGGCCTTGCGTGCAGACCCAGAGGTCGGCGGTGCCGTCGGACGAAACGCTCGCCACGCAGGCATGCGGCTCGATATAGCCCTGGTGCGTCTGCTCGGTCTTGAAGGAGCGCTCGACGATGAAGTCGGCGTGGCCAAAGCCCTGATGGACGTCGCCATGGCCAAACTGGCTGCGCTTGGTGACGTTGGACGGCTTTACCGGCTTTTCCTCGAGGCCTTCGGTGAAGATCGTGTCGTTGATCAGCGGCGCGGTGTGCTTCATCGCCTCGTCGACATCGGTGACATGCGGCAGCACCTCGTAGTCGACCGCGATCAGCTTCAGCGCCTGCCTGGCGGTGCGCGCATCGACGGCGGCGACGGCGGCCACCGCATGGCCGTCATAGAGCGCCTTGGCGCGCGCCATGCAGTTGTCGAGAATGTCGTACATGCCGGCATCGCCGTCGGTGAGGTCGGGCAGGTCTTTCGCGGTGATCACCGCCTTGACGCCGGCGAGCTTCTCCGCCTTCGAGGTGTCGATCTTCCGGATGATCGCGTGGGCATGCGGGCTTCTGAGCACGCGTCCGACGAGCTGGCCGGCCATGTTGAAGTCGGCGCCGTAGCGGGCGCGGCCGGTCACCTTGTCGACGCCGTCGGGGCGGATCGGGCGCGTGCCGACGGAGGAGAAATTGCGTCCGGAATAGCGCGGATCGAAATTCATCTCAGGCTCCCTTCATCACGTTCGCCGCGTCCTGGACGGCGCGCACGATCTTGTCGTAGCCGGTGCAGCGGCACAGGTTCCCGGCCAGGCCGAAGCGGATCTCCTCCTCGGTCGGGTCGGGGTTTTTCGCCAACAGGTCTTTCGCCGCGATCAGGAAACCCGGCGTGCAGATGCCGCATTGCAGGGCGGCGTGCTCGAGGAATTTCTGCTGCAGCGGATGCAGTTTTTCGCCATGCGCCATGCCCTCGACGGTCTCGATGCGCCGGCCTTCGGCCTCGGCGCCGAGCACCAGACAGGAGCAGACCAGCCGGTCGTCGAGGATGATCGAGCAGGCGCCGCAGTCGCCGGTGCCGCAGCCTTCCTTGGCACCGGTCAGGCCGAGCCGGTCGCGCAGCACGTCGAGCAGCGTCTCGTCCGGCTGGCAAAGATACTCGACGTGATCGCCGTTGATTGTTGTTGAAACCGCTACGCCAGCCATCACTTGCCTCCTGCACGCGCATAGGCGGTCGTGGCGGCTCTCCTGGCCAGCACGCCCGCAACTTTCCGTCTGAACTCGATGGTGCCGCGCTTGTCGTCGATGGGGCGGCAGGCGCCCGCGCAGACCTTGGCCAGGCGCTCGAGTGCTGCTTCGTCGAGCTTCCTGCCGATAAGGGCCTCGGCGGCCTCGTCGACCAAAAGCACCGTCGGCGCCGCTGCGCCCAGCGCGACGCGGGCCGATTTGACGACGCCTTGCTCGTCGAGCGTCAGGTTGACGCCGGCGCTGACCACGGCGATGTCCATCTCGGTGCGCGGAATGAAGCGCAGATAGGCATCGCCCGAGCGCGGCGCCCGCTTGTCGAGCAGGATCGCCTCGACGATCTCGCCCTTGGCGAGCGAGGTCCGACCCGGCCCGGTCGGCACCGCCTCGACGGCAATCGTGCGCTTGCCCGAAGGTCCGGCGACGAGTGCCTTGGCGCCGGCAGCCACCAGCGCCGGCACGCTGTCTGCGGCGGGCGAGGCGTTGCAGAGGTTGCCGACGATGGTGCAGCGTCCCTGCACCTGCTTGGAGCCGATGAGGTTCGCCGCCTCGACGACGCCCGGCCATGCCTTCTTGAGCGAAGCGCTCTCGCCGAGCACGGCGCAGGGCACCGCGGCGCCGATGCTGAAGCCTTCGGCCGTCTCCTTGATTTCGCTCAGGCCCTCGATGGCCTTGATGTCGACGATCAGGTCGGGTTCGATGAAGCCGCCCTTCATCCTCACCAGCAGGTCGCTGCCCCCGGCAAGGATGGCGGCGGTGCCGGCCGATCCGGCCAACTGGCCGACGGCATCTTCGATTGAAAGCGGACGTATGTAACGCATCGTCTCCCCTTGGATATGGCAAATCTCAGCGACCGTTATAAAGGGTCTCCTCATAATGGCCATCCTCTTCCGCATTGGCGGCGATTGGGCCAGGCGGCGCAAAATGCAGTCCCAAACAGGCTTACGCCGGTCCGGACGGGCCGTCGGCCGCCCGGATTTGCGCCAGACGACAAGATAGAGCGGCTCGGCGTTGCTGGGAAACGGCGAGCCCCCGCAGGGGCTTGACCCGACGATCGCCGGCGTGAAACCTCTCGGTCAAAGAGAGGAGTTTCCATGCGACATCTGGTGGTTGTTCTGCCCGCCTTGATCTTGGCGACAGCGGCGCAGGCGAGTACGATAGCCTACGGCGCCAGGGTGGGGATGGAACTCACCATCGTGAAAAAGACCGGCATCGGCTCCACACACGCCAGCATCGTGGCCAAACACAACAGGCGGAAGGCGGGCGTCTTCTGCCGTGAATATGGCCACGATTTCTCCAAGGATTGCATCGACGCGGAAATGAAGTCGCCCCTGCACTTCGAGATCACCGCCAACTGCAAGACCGGCAAGTTCACCACCTTCTATGGCGCCAACATGCTGTTCCAGGGCCGCAATGAGGGCACCGATGTGACGACGGACTATCTGATCACATCGATTGATGACAATGTCGATGGCTCCGGCGCTTCCGGCTACGACTATACGCTGGAGCAGTTCAAGGCGCTGTGCCCCAACCGGGTGAAGTAAGGCCGGTGGCCAGGCCTGGCCCCGCCCAAGCCCGGACGATGGCCGTGGCGGGCACGGCCATTTGTCGCTAGCAAGTCGTCATCGGAGGCCAAGAAGCATGACCCTGACCAATCGGGATATTGTCGAGCTGACCGCGTGGCGGCGCAAGCTGCACCGGCAGCCGGAGATTTCGAACGAGGAGGAGAAAACGGCAAAGGAAGTCGTCTCCTTCCTCGCCGATACGCGGCCGGACAAGGTGCTGACCGGATTGGGCGGGCACGGCGTCGCGGCGGTCTACGACAGCGGCCGGGCCGGCCCGACCGTGCTGTTCCGCTCCGAACTCGATGCGCTGCCGATCGAGGAACTGTCCGGCGTGCCGCATGCCTCGCAGGTGCCGGGCAAGTCGCATATGTGCGGCCATGACGGACACACCGCGATCCTGGCCGCGCTCGGCCGTCAGCTCGGGCGCGAGCGGCCGGCAAGCGGCCGCGTCGTGCTGATGTTCCAGCCGGCGGAAGAGACCGGCAATGGCGCGGCCGGCGTCGTCGCCGATCCGCGCTTCGGCGAGATCGCGCCGGATTTCGCCTTCTCGCTGCACAATCTGCCCGGCGTGCCGTTCGGCGAGGTGCGGCTGAAGAGCGGCGTGGTCAACTGCGCCTCGCGCGGCATGCGCATCGTGCTGGAGGGCAAGACCGCGCATTCCTCGATGCCGGAGACCGGCGTCTCGCCGATGCTGGCGATCAGCGAGCTGATGCCGGCGCTGCCGGCGCTCGGGCGCGGCAGCTTCGCCGACGACGATTTTTCCATGGTGACCGTCACCCATGCCGAGATGGGCGAAGCCGTGTTCGGCATCGCGCCCGCTCATGCAGAAGTCTGGGCGACGCTGCGCACCCGGCGCGACGAGCGCATGGCGGATCTCTGCGCCGCGGCGGAAGCGCTGGCCGCGGAAATCGCCGGCCGGCATGGCCTTGCCGTAAGCTCCGACTACCACGAGATCTTCGTCGCCAGCATCAACGCACCGGACGCGGTGGAGCACCTGCGCCGCGCCCTCGACGAAGAGAGCGTCGTGCACGGCGAAGAAGCCCTGCCGATGCGCGCCTCGGAGGATTTCGGCCTGTTCGGCCACAGCGCCAAGTCGGCGATGTTCTTCCTCGGCGCCGGCGAGCGCTACCCGGCGCTGCACAATCCGGACTATGATTTTCCGGACGACCTGATCCCGATCGGATCGAGGATCTTCATGCGCACGGCGCGCAATTTGCTGGGGTGAAGAGGCTGGCGGCGTGGCCTTTGCGGGTCATAACGAACGACGGCCTTGGTCAAAATTGGACATTGTCGAACGACCGCTTCTGCGGGCGCGGTGTCACGCAATAGCGGCCCGGCGGCTCAGCTATCAGCCACGCCGCAATTCTTCAGCATGCGCCTTCACCAGATCGGCCATGCTGTCGAAGCGGAAATCCACCGTCGGTACGTCGCCGGGGTTCATCGTGGCACCGAAGCCCTGATCCGCATGCCGGCGATAGATCCAGCACGATGTCAGGCCGAACCGGTTGGCGGGAGCGTGATCGTGGAACATGCTTTCCGCCGTGTGCAGGATCTGTCGCTTCTCGAGCCCGATTGTCCCGAGCTTTTCGAGCATATAGTCGAAGTTCCGGTCGGAAGGCTTGTAGGAGCCGATATCCTCCGCCGTATAGATCGCATCGAAATCCACGCCGAGCTTCTTGTTGCTAAACGAAAAGCTCTTGTTGTCGACGTTGGAGAGGATGACCAGCTTGTAGTGCCTTTTGAGATACTGCAAGGCCTGTGCGGAGTCGCTAAAAGCCGGCCAATCCTTCACGCTTTCGCCATACGCCACACATTCCTCGCGGGTGACGATGACACCCCATTCCTCCGCAAGTCGCTTGTAAACGATCGGCAGGAGGTCGCGGTAGCGTTTCCCCGGTGTCCATTTCTGCTGACTGGATTCGTGCCGGGCGTGCGCCTCCAGAATCTCGTTCCGGCTCAAGCCGCGGCCAGCCCGTTCGGTCAACGGCTTCAGGCCGTCGATCATGCCGGATTCCCAGTCTATAAGCGTGCCGTAGCAATCGAAGGTCAGGGCTTTGAAATCCGTGAGCTTCATAGGTTCACCTCCTTGATGTCCATGATTGGATCGACACTGGCGTGATCGCACGAGCCGTCATCGACTGATCATCCGATATGCTGCTGACCGAGCTCCAGGTCCTTCCACGCTGCGCTGCGCGACGACGTGAACCAGACACCGAACAGTGTCACCGCAAGGCCAACGAACATCGCCGTCGAAAGCGGCTCGCCGAACATCGACCAGCCCCAGAGCATCGTCACCGGTGGGCTGAGATAGATCACACTGCTGACCTGCGAGGCCGTGTAGAGGCGCAGGCTCACATAATAGGTGCTGTAGCAAAAGAAGGTCGAAAACAGCACCAGCCAGGCGATGCCAAACCCGAATCGGGCATCGAGGGGCGGCATCAGCCCGCCATTCCTTTCGGCGCAGGCGGCGAAAAGGATCGCCGCCGTCAGGCATTGAATGCATAGGCTCTGATGGATGGGCATATTGATCGTCCCCATCCGCTTCTGCACCACCGTTGCCAGCGCCAGAACCATCATGGAAGCGACTGTCAACACATAGGCCCAGGCCGGGGCCGTCCCGAGGCTCCAGGCTGTCCAGCGAGACGACGAGCACGCCTGTCACTCCGAGAGCCGTTCCGATCCATTGTCGCCCGGTCAATCGCTGCCCCAGAACCGGCTGCGACAAGGCTGCGATGGCGAGAGGGACAAGATCGGAAATCAGCGCGACAAGGCCGGTCGGCACGCGCTGACCGATGGCAAGCGCGAATCCGCCCAGATAGAGGAACATCATCGCCACGCCGAAGACCATCTGCTCGACCAGGGCACGTGCGCCTATGCGCGGCCCGATCAGCAGAGCAAATGGCAAAAGAATCAATCCCGACATCAGGGTCCGCCAGAACAGGACCAGCATGACATCGGCATTCTCGCTGGTGTAGCGGATGCCGACGAAGCCAGAACTCCAGCTTACCACCAGGGCCGTCGCCATCATTGGCCACACGAGGCGATGGGCTTTGCTGTGCAGGAGCGTCATGGGATCTCTTTGGTCAGGCGCCCGTAGCTCCGAGAAGCGGATCACGGCCAATTTTGGCGCTGACTATTGGCGACAAGCACGCACGTTTGCATATGACAAATTTCGATACGATCATGAAATAGCCGCTAAATCAGCATACTGGCTTGCCTGAAAAGCGTCGCCGGATCAGAAATCGGCGTATCGCATTGGTTTCGATTGAGGATTGTCATGGCTGGAGTGATGAGCCGCCGCCTGGATGTCGACGCCTTGCGCGCACTGGTCGCGATCGAGAAGCATGGCGGCGTCACGCGCGCTGCCGAGATCCTCGGCTTGTCGCAGTCGGCGGTCAGCCACAAGATCAGGAGACTGGAAGCGAGCCTCGACTGCGAAATCCTCGCTCGGAAGGCAAACGCGCCGATGTTTACCACGGCCGGACTGGATTTGCTTGGTTATGCGCGGCGCATTCTGGGCATCCATGACGAGGCGGTCCTGAGCCTGTCGAAAAGCACGTTGCAGGGCAAGATTGCGCTGGGAATGACCGAGGATACGACCTGCACCGACCTTTCGCGCATTCTTGGCCGGTTTCGCCGGCTCTACCCGGAGGTGAGCGTCCGCACGCATGTGCGCATGAGCCTCGTCCTGCAGGAGCAGCTCAGCCAAGGAGCTCTTGATGCCGCCATCATCCAGGTGTTCCAGCACGAGGTCCGGCCCGCCGATATCCTCCTGTTTCGCGAGACGCTGCATTGGGTGAAATCGGGCGACCTGGCTCTGTCGAACGGGAAGCCGGTCCCATTCCTGTCCTTCGATGAAGACTGCTTCTTCCGGCGCTGGGGCATGGACGTCGGGCAGGACGAGGGCACGGTGTTCGAGACCGTGTTCGAATGCTCCAGCGCAGCCGGGATCATTGCAGGCGTGACCGCCGGGCTCGGCGTCGCACTCTTGAGTCAGCGGCACCTGCAGCCCGATATGGAGATAGTCGACCACAAATTCCCCAAGCCTCCAGACCTGGCTTATATTGTCAGGCGCGCGCGCAGCCCCCGAAACCCCGCGCTGGAGACGCTGGTCAGGGAGATCGAGGCCGAAGTAAAGCGCTACGGGACGCTTCAAATCGCCGTCTGAGCGCATCGCGCTCCAAAAGCCGCGCACGCCCAGGATGCCGCTATCTGACCTTGATGACGACCTTGCCCTTGGCGCGTCCCGTTTCGACGTAGGCCAGAGCCTCGTTGGTCGCTTCGAAGGGAAAGATCCGATCGACAACCGGGCGGATCGCGCCGGATTCGATGAGGGCGGTGATCTTGCCCAACTGGTCGCCCTGCGCCCACATGAACAGGAACGAAAAGCTCACGCCACGGCGCCTGGCTTTGGACCGAATGGCGCGGCTTAGAAGGCGCAGGAGCGTCCTCAGCACCAGGTTCAACCCCTTTTCCCTGGCGAATTCGGGATCCGGCGGGCCGGAGATCGAGATGAGCTTGCCGCCGGGTTTGAGCACAGTGAGCGACTTTTCGAGCGTTTGGGCGTCCTGGCTGTTCACAACGATATCGTAGCCCGACAGGATTTTTTCGAAGTCGTCTTTCCGGTAGTCGACGACGACATCGGCGCCGAGGCCCTTGACCAGGGCAGCGCTTTTTGCGCTCGCCGTCGTCGCAACGGTCGCGCCGAGATGCTTTGCCAGCTGGATCGCGAATATGCCGACGCCGCCGGAGCCGGCCTGGATGAAGACCTTCTGTCCTTTGCTCAGCTTTGCCCGTTCAACGAGCACCTGCCAGGCGGTCAGACCGACCAGGGGGATCGAGGCCGCCTCCTCCATGCTGAGATTGCTGGGCTTCAAGGCGACGTCGGCTTCATCGATGGCGATGAACTCGGCGAATGCCCCGATCCGCCCATCGCGCGGCCGCGCATAGACCTCGTCGCCAGGTTTGAACCTGCGAACTTTCGATCCCACGCGGATGACCTTGCCGGCCACGTCGTGGCCGAGGATGAAGGGCCGGCTATAGGGCAGGATGAGCTTGAACTCTCCGGTCCTGACCTTGGAATCGAGAAGGTTCACCGCCGCCGCATGGATCTCGACCAGGACATCGCTGTCCCCGAGCTTCAGCTCCGGCATCTCGGCCAGCCGCAGGATGCCCTTCTTGTTATATTTGTCGACAACGAATGCCTTCATGGCAGTAACTTCCTGAAAGTGGTTTTGGTGTGCCGCACGGTGAGCATCCCCCTGCCCTGCGCCTGATCAGACCGGCAAGCGGAACTGCTTGCGCAAGCTCTTGTCGAACATCTCGGCGGGGACAAAGCGGCGCAGCATGCTGACCTGCCGCGCGGCCTTGCCGGCGGTGTAGCGCCGCCGCGGACGGGCATCGGTCGCGGCCTTGACGATCACATCCGCCACCACTTCCGGCCGGTCGGCCTTCGGCATCACATCGCGAAGCAGGGCGTCGACCCCGGCGCGCGCCCGATCATATTCCTGCAACGGGGAATCCGGCTCGATCCCGTTCTGGTCGAAGACGGTGCGCACGAATGCCGGCTCGATGACGGAGACGCGAATGTTGAAGGCACGAACCTCGTGATCGAGCGATTCCGAATAGCCCTCGATCGCGTGCTTGGCCGCCGAATAGTGGGCCGAATACGGCGCCGGCACGAGACCCAATATCGAGCCGATGTTGATGATGCGCCCTTCGCCATGCCGCCGCATCGACGGCAATACCGCGTTGGTCATACGCACGACGCCAAACAGATTGACGTCGAACAAGCCCTGTACCTGCGCGATCGAGAATTCCTCGGCGCCGCCAAGCATGCCGACGCCGGCATTGTTGACCAGCACGTCGATCCGGCCGGTGCGCGAGAGCACCGTCGATATGAGCGCCGCGACGGCATCGCCGTCGGTCACGTCGCAGGCCAGCATGGTCACCCCTTCCGGGCCGTTGCCGGCCGCGCGGCGGCTCGTCCCGAAAACGGTGAACCCCGCCTGGGCCAAGGCCTCGGCGCTGGCCCAGCCGATGCCCGACGAGGCTCCGGTCACGATAGCGGTCTTTCCGGAATTCGCGCTCATGTCATACTCCAAGATCACCAAGGCCGGCTCTTTCCAGCCCATTAAATTACGAGTATAATAACACATTATGATCATAATGCAATAGCCGAAAGGACGTGCAGCCATGCGCTATGAAAAGGGCCGGAAGGACGCCTCACGCGGCCGGATCATGGAAGTCGCCGCCGAACGCTTTCGAAGCGACGGCATCGCCGCGTCCGGACTGGCGACCATCATGAGCGACGCCGGGCTGACGAACGGCGCCTTCTATCCGCACTTTCAGTCGAAGGCGGAACTTGTCCGCGAAAGCGTGGCGGCGGCCCTCGATACCCAGTCGCAGCAAATGCAGGAGTTGTTGGCTTCGGGCGGTCCCGAAATGGCCATAGGGGCATATCTGTCGGCCGCGCATCGGGACAATCCGGACAAGGGCTGCGCGTCCGCCGCGCTGCTGCCGGAGATAGCGCGCCAGCCGCCTGAAACCCGCCAGGTCTATACCGAGCGCTTCCTGTCACTGGTGAGCCAGGTGTCCGCCGCTTTGCCGCCGGGCAAGGATCCGGAAGGCGTGGCGCTGGGCGTCTTTGCGACGCTCATCGGCGCGCTGCAACTGGCCCGCGCGGTCGAAGGCACGGAGTTGTCGGATCGCATCCTTTCGGCGGGAGCGGATGCGGCGCGGACACTGATCCAGCAGCGTTAGACCGCCGTCAGCCGAGCGCGATCCAGGCGGTCTTCAGGTCGGTGTATTTCTCGACGGCGTGCAGCGACTTGTCGCGGCCGAAGCCGGACTGCTTGACGCCGCCGAGCGGCACGGTGATGTCGGCGCCGCCATAGGTGTTGACATGGACGACGCCGGCATTGATGGCGCGCACCATGCGGTGCGCGGTCGACAGGTTCGATGTCCACACGGCGGAAGCCAGCCCGTAGACGGTGGAGTTGGCAAGGCTCACCGCTTCCTCCTCGGTATCGAAGCGCATGACGCCGAGCACGGGCCCGAACACTTCCTCGCGGGCGATTTGCATGTCCCGCGTCACGTTCTCGAAGATGGTCGGCGCCATGTAGCTGCCGCCGGTCTCGGTCAGGATGCGCTCGCCGCCGGTGACGAGGCGGGCGCCCTCCTCCGCCGCCTTGGTGACGAAACCGAGGTTCTTGTCGAGTTGCTCTGCGCTCGACACCGCGCCGATGTCGCTGCCGAGATCGAGCGGATCGCCGACCTTCAGCCTGGCGGTTGCCTTGAGGAGCTCGTCCATGAAGCGATCGTAGATCGACGCCTGGACGAGCAGGCGCGAACCGGCGACGCAGACCTGGCCGGAATTGCGGAAGATGCCGTTGGCCGACACGGTCGCTGCCTGCTTCAGGTCCGGCGCGTCGGCAAAGACGATGTTGGGCGACTTGCCGCCGAGCTCGAGGAAGACGCGCTTCAAATTGGAGCGCGCCGAATAGTCGAGCAGGCGGCGGCCGACCGGACCGGAACCTGTGAAGGCAATCGCGTCGACATCCATGTGCAGGCCGAGCGCCTCGCCGGCCACCGCGCCGCGACCGGTGACGACATTGAAAACGCCTTCCGGCAACCCGGCCTCGGCAGCAAGCTCGGCCAGCCGCAGCAGCGTCAGCGAAGCGATTTCCGGCGGCTTGACGACGATCGAGTTGCCGGCGGCGAGCGCCGGCGCGATCTTCCAGGCGCCGATCATCAGTGGGAAATTCCACGGCACGATGACGCCGACGACGCCGAGCGGTTCCGTGTGGATCAGGCCCAGCACATTGTCGGCAGTCGGCGCGATCTCGCCATAGATCTTGTCGATCGCCTCGGCGTAGTAGCGGATGGTGCCGGCCGCCGACAGCGGCTCGGCCTTGTAGGCCATGCCGATCTCGGTGCCGTTGTCGCGCACGCCGAGCACGGCGAGTTCGTCGGCGTGCTTCTCGACCAGTTCGGCGAGCCTCGTCAGCACCTTCTTGCGAAAGGCGGGAGCCGCGCGCGACCAGGACCCCTTCTCGAAGGCCTTGCGGGCAGCGAGCACCGCGCGATCGACATCGGCGGCATTGCCGTCGGCGATGCTGGCGAAGGGACGTCCGTCGATCGGCGAGATCACCGGCAAGGTGGCGCCGGTCGCGGCTGCCGTCTGGACGCCATCGATGAACAGATTTCGCGCGCCGACCTCGGCCTTGCGCAGCGTGTCGATGGTGGTCTGGCTGATCATTGGGCAGCGGCTCCGAAAGCGACATTGAGAGTGGTAGGCGCGCGGAACTCCCAGCCGCGGAAGATCGGCTCCTTCCCGGGCACCAGTTTCAGGTCCGGGAAGCGCTCGAGCAACAACCGTAGCGCCAGGCACATTTGCTCGCGCGCGAAAAAGCGGCCGGAACAGAAATGATGGCCGAAGCCGAAGGCGGCGTGGTTGCCTTCGTCGCGATGGATGTCGAAACGATCGGGGTCGGTGAAGCGGCTTTCGTCGCGGCTGGCCGAGGAAACCAGCGCCGCGACCGGCGCCCCCGCGGGGATCACGGCTCCTCCGATCTCCACCGCGCGTGTCGTCTGGCGCGTCTGGGTGCCGATCGGCGCCACCCAGCGCAGGCCCTCGTCGACGGCCTTCGGCACGAAGGTGTCAAGATCGTCGAGCACTTGCCGCAGCTGTTCTGGATGGGCGAGCAGGCCGGCAAGGATCGAGCCGGCGCCATGGCCGGGCTCCTGCATGCCGCCGAGCAGGATGACCTTGATGCTCGGCATCAGGAAATCGATCGGACGGGTTTTCCCATCCGGCATGCAGTCATGCAGCATGTGCGAAAGCGCCGAGTCGTCTGGCTCGCGGGCGAGCCGCTCAAGCGTCGGCAGGATGGCGGCGCCGACCTCGGCGCTGATCGCATCGGCGATCTCCTGCCGCTTCGGGTCGTTCTCGAAATTGATGGCGCCTTGGGCGAGGCCATAGAACCAGCGCCGCAGGGTCGGCATGTCGATGTCGTCGAGGCCGAGCGAGCGCGCCAGGCTGAGCGTCGACACCGGCTCGAAATAGTCTGCCATCAGTTCCGCCGTGCCCTGTTCGGCGATCTGGTCGAGAAAGGGCCCGGCGATAGAGCACACGAGGTCGCCGGCAAAGGAGGCGACGGTGCGCGGCCGATATTTTGGATCGACGCCCTGCCGCAATTCCCTGTGCGTCTCGCCGTCGGTGGTCAGGATGGTCGGCTTGCCGAAGGAGCGTTCGACCGGCGAGGTGCCGACCACCGCCGAGAAGATGTCGGGCGACTTGGCGACGGTCTCGACATCCTTCCAGCGGGTGACGAACCAGAGGTTGACCGCCGGAACATAGGCGACCGGGGCGCTGCGCCTCAGTTCGGCATAGATCGGGTAAGGATCGGCTTCCAACGCCTCGACGGTGATCTCGTCGGCAAAGCTCAATGCCGTCACTCCCTTTGCGATGGAAGGGGCGGCGCCAGGCGCCGCCCCTTGTCTGTCTCAATCCTTCAGCGGCACACCGAGATTGTCGAAGGCGACCGGATCGCGGCCCTTCAATGCACTCGCCAGCAACAGGCCGACCACGGCGGCAATCAGCACCAGCGACGGCAGGAACACGCCGAGGAAGCCGCCAGCACCCGACAGGCTGCCGAAATTGATGACGATCAGATAGATGATGATGACGAAGGCGATGAAGGTCAGCCCCGGCAGCACGGTTGTCTTCAGCGCGTTTTCCTGGGTGGACGGATTGGCGCGGAAGTACATCACCACGGCCAGCGAGGCCACCGCCATCATCACGATGACGCCCAGCGTCGCGACATTGGTCAGCCACGAAAACAGCGCCAGCACCGGATCGAGCCCGAGCACCGCAAAGAGCCCGACGACAACAGCGGCAAGCACGGTCTGGATGACCGAAGCGACATGCGGGCTCTGGTGCGCCGAATGGGTCACGCCGATGGTCTGCGGCAGCAGCTTCTCGCGGCCGGCGACATAGATGTAGCGGGCGACTGCGTTGTGGAACGCCAGCACCCCGGCGAACAGGCTCGACACGAACAGGATGCTCATGGCGTGGGTGAGCGCCGTCCCGGAATAGCGGTCGGACAGGCCGAACAGGAAGGTGGTCGGATCCTGCAGGCCCTGCAAGTCCGGCAGCAGCTTGTCGACGCCGGCGCCGACCGCCATCAGCCAGGCGGTGACCATGTAGAAGAGGCCGATCAGGATGACGGAGAAATAGGTGGCACGCGGAATGGTGACCTTGGGGTCGCGCGCCTCCTCGGCATAGATGGTGGTCGCCTCGAAGCCGATGAAGGCGGCAAAGCAGAACAGGATGGCGATCGCCGGCGCGCCGCTGGTGATCTGGCTCCAGCTGAACGGCGCCGCCGACAGGCCGCTGTCGCCGCCCGTCTTGAGGATCGTCAGGTCGAGGATCAGCACCACGACATATTCGGCAAGCACCAGCACGGTCAGGATCTTGGCCGACAGGTCGACCTGCCGGTAGCCGAGCACGGCGACGATGGCGATGGCGATGAAGCTCCACGCCCACCAGGGCAGAGCGATGCCCCAGCCGGCGAACAGGCCGGCGGTCGCGGCACCGAGCAGGCCCATGACGCCGATCTGCATGGCGTTGTAGGACAGGATGGCGATCAGCGCCGTCGCGCCGCCTGCCAGCCCGCCGAGCCCGCGTGCCGCATAGGCATAGAAGGCGCCCGCATTGCCGACGTGGCGCGACATGGCGACGTAACCGACAGCGAACAAGAGCAACAGGACCGTGACGATGAGATAGGTGCCGGCAAAGCCGGCGCCGTTGCCCATCAGCATGCCGAGCGGCGTGCCACCCGCCACAGCCGTGAGCGGCGCCGCGGCCGAGATCACCATGAAGGTGATGGCGCCGACGCCAAGGCTGTTCTTCCTTAGCCGGTTCGCTTCGCCGGCTTCAATTGTGGTCATCTTTCCCTCCAGATCCGCGCTCGCGGAAACCAAGTGTCCCTGAAATGCCGTGGCCTTCTGCCGGGCCATGATCGTTTCACTATTTGCAACGACATTTCGAATATAGACTTGCAAAGGAATCGACTTGCTGTCAAGTTAATTCGCACGTTAAGTATCTGATGGAGGATCAGACCTGCATGGGCACGGTAGGCAAAGCCGTTTCGCTGCTGGAAAAGCTCGGTCGCGGCGCGCCCGAGGCGGCGCTTGCCGATCTCGCCAGGCGCGCCGGCTTCGACAAGGCTACGACGCGCCGGCTGCTGGTCTCGCTCATCGAGCACGGGCTGGTGGAGCAGGACGAGACCACGCGGCTCTATCGCCTGGGGGCCGGCATCGCGCGGCTGGCGCTGTTGCGCGAGGCGCAGTTTCCGTTCCTGCGCATGGCGGTGCCGGTGGTCGAGCAGCTGGCGGCCGAGACCGGCGAGACCGTGCATCTGTCGGAATATTCGAAGCGCGGCCTGATCTCGGTCCATGTCGTCGAATCGGCCAAGGCCAACCGCGTCAGCGTGCAACTTGGCGAGGTGCTGCCGCTGCATGCGACGGCGTCGGGAATTGCCTTCCTGGCGTTCACCGAGGAGCATGTCCGCGCCGGCGTCCTCGCGGGACCGCTGCCGGCCTTCACGCCCCACACGATCGGCGACGCCGAAACGCTCGCCGAACATATCGCCGCCGCCCGCGCGCGCGGCCATTCGACCGGCTCGCAAGGCTATGAGGAAGGCGTGCTCAGCGTCGCGGCACCGATCCTCGGCGCCGACGGCCTGGCCATCGGCGCCATCGCGGTCGCGGCGCCCCGGGTGCGGATCCAGAAAGGCGATATCGAGCGCCACGGCGCCAGCGTCGCCGCGGCGGCGCGCGGCATCAGCGAGCGGCTCTTCGGCCGCCTGCCGGGCCGCAAGCAGGCATGACAACAACGACATTGCAGGGAGAACTGACTGTGGAGGAGACACGCCGTATCCTGGTTATCGGCACCGGCGACACCAAGGCCGACGAGCTTCTGTTCATGCGCGAGCGCATCGAGGCCGTCGGCGGTGTCGCGGTGATGATGGATGTCAGCGTGCTCGGCGACCCGCCCTACCGGCCGGCCTATGACAGGCAAGCGGTGGCCAGAGCCGCCGACACGACGATCGAGGCGATCATCGCCAGCGGCGACGAGAACTCGGCGATGACGCTGATGGCGCTCGGCGCCTCGCGGCTGGCGCGCGCGCTCCACGACAAAAGCGAGATCGACGGCGTCATCGCGCTCGGCGGCTCGATGGGCACCGACCTTGCGCTCGACGTGGCGCTGGCGCTGCCGCTCGGCGTGCCGAAATTCGTCGTCTCGACGATCGCCTATTCGCATCTCCTGCCGCCCGAGCGGATCGCCACAGACCTGATGATGATCCTTTGGGCCGGCGGGCTCTATGGCCTCAACAGCGCCTGCAAGGCGGTGCTGTCGCAGGCCTGCGGCGCGGTGGTGGGTGCCGCGCAGGCCGTCGTCAAGCCGGACGCGGCAAAGCCGCGGATCGGCATGAGTTCGCTCGGCAAAAGCTGCCTGCACTATATGGTGAGGCTGAAGCCGGAGCTGGAAAAGCGCGGCTACGAGGTGATCGTCTTCCACACCACCGGCATGGGCGGACGGGCGCTGGAGGCAATCGCGGCGCAAAAGGGTTTTGTCGCGGTGATGGATTTCAGCCTGCAGGAACTCGCCAACCAGCTCACCGGCTCGGTGGTGAATTCCGGCACCGACCGGCTGGAGAATGCGGGCCGGCAAGGTATCCCGCAGATCGTCGCGCCCGGCGCCATCGACATGGTGGATTTCCCGACCTGGCAAACGGTGCCGTCGCGTTTCATCGAGCGGCCCTACCATGCGCACAACCGGTTGCTCGCCTCGGTGACCTCGGACGCCTCGACCCGCAAGGAGATCGCGCGCGCCATCGGCGAGAAGCTCGCCGCGGCGACCGGCCCGACCGCCTTCATCCTGCCCGCCGGCGGCATCCAGCAATGGGACCAGGAAGGCGAGCCGCTGCATGAGCCAGAGGCGCTGTCGGCCTTTGTCGAGGAGATGCGTGCCAGCGTCCCTGCCAATGCCGAGCTGCACGAGATCGCCGAACACATCAATGACGCCGCTTTCTGCGCCAAGGCGCTGGAGATCTTCGACCGCTGGGTCGCCGAGGGCATCGTTCCGCCCGGCCGTGGGCACGCCGCATGAGCCGTCCTTCGCCAAAGGCGCTGGTGCTCGATTTCGGCGGCGTCGTCACCCGCACGCTGTTCGAGACGCATGCGCTGACCGAACGGGCGCTGGGCCTGGCGCCAGGCACGCTTGCCTGGCGCGGCCCGTTCGACCCGGCCTCCGATCCTTTGTGGCGGGCCATGCAGGCGGACGAGATCAGCGAGCGCGACTACTGGAGGACGCGCACGCGCGAGGTCGGCCAGCTGGTCGGCGAGGACTGGCGGGACATGTCGACCTTCGTGCAGCGGGCGCGCGGCGCCGACCCGCAAGCGGTGGTGCGGCCGGAGGCCGAGCAGGCGATCCGGACGGCGCATGCGGCCGGCGTCAGGCTGGCCATCCTCTCCAACGAGCTGGACCTCTTCTACGGCACGAGCTTCCGCCAGCGGCTGCCGCTGCTGTCGCTGTTCGAGACGATCGTCGACGCCACCTACACGCACGTCCTCAAGCCAGACCGCCGCGCCTATGCGATGGTCGGCGAGGCGCTGGAGCTGCCACTCGGCGCGTGCGTGTTCGTCGACGACCAGCAGCGCAACATCGACGGCGCCATCGCCGCCGGCATGCTGACTGTGCATTTCGACGTCGCCCGGCCGGCGCAGAGCTATGCCGAGGCGCTTGGCCATTTCGGCCTTGCCCTCTCCCAATCGGAAACCGGAGTTCCCACCGATGCGTGACATCAACTTCCTCACCGAGAACAACGCCAAGCCGATCTGGCATCCGATGGCGCATCCGGCCGAGATGCGGGCGACGCCGCCGAAGATCATCATGAAGGGCGACGGCGTCTCGGTCACCGATGCCGAGGGACGCACCGTGCTCGATGCGGTCGGTGGCCTGTGGAACGTCAACCTCGGCTACAGCTGCGACCCGATCAAGCAAGCGATGGCCGCGCAGCTCGATGCGCTCCCCTACTATTCCGGCTTTCGCGGCACCTCGACCGGTCCGTCGATCGAGCTCGCCTACGAGCTCACCGACTGGTTCGCGCCGGAGGGCATGGTGCGCGCCTTCTTCACCTCGGGCGGATCGGATTCGGTGGAGACGGCGCTGCGGCTCGCGCGCCAATACTGGAAGATAAGAGGCCAAGGCGACCGGACGAAATTCCTGGCGCTGAAGAAGGGCTATCACGGCACGCATTTCGGTGGCGCCTCGGTCAACGGCAACGCCAATTTCCGCCGCAACTACGAGCCGCTCTTGCCCGGCGTCTTCCACACGCCGGCGCCGTGGACCTACCGGAACCCGTTCGACGAGACCGACCCGGCGAAGCTGGCGAAGCTCTGCGCGCGGGCGATCGAGGACGAGATCGCCTTCCAGGGCGCCGACACCATCGCCGCCTTCATCATGGAGCCGGTGCTCGGCGCCGGCGGCGTCATCGTTCCGCATGAAAGCTTCATGCCGCTGGTGCGCGCGATCTGCGACCGCCACGACATCCTTCTGATCGCCGACGAGGTGGTGACCGGGTTCGGCCGCACCGGTGCGTGGTCCGGCTCGCGGCTCTCCGGCACGAAACCCGACTTCATGACCATCGCCAAGGCGATCACGTCCGGCTACTTCCCGCTCGGTGCTGCGCTGATCGGCGCCAAGGTCGCCGACGTGTTCGAGGCCGACAAGACGAGCTTCGGCGCCATTGGCCACGGCTACACCTATTCCGGCCACCCGGTTGGCTGCGCGGCCGGGCTGGCGGCGCTCGCCGAGACAAAACGGCTCGCCGTCAACGAGAACGCGGCGGTGCGCGGTGTCGAGCTCGGCAAGGTTCTGGAGGCGCTGAAGGCGAAGCATCAGCTGGTCGGCGACGTTCGCTACCAGGGCCTGATGGCGGCGCTCGAATTGGTGTCGGACCGCGCCGCCAAGAAGCCGGGCGACAAGAAGACATTGGCCGTGGTGGCCGAAGCCGCCTACCAGGCCGGCGTCATGCTGCGCGTCTCCGGCAACACCATCATCCTGTCGCCGCCGCTGGTCATCTCGGCGGCCGATGTGGCGAAGATCGGCGAGGCGCTGGATGCGGGGTTGGCTGCTGCGGCGTGAGTAAGTGAGTAGTGAGTAGTGAGTAGTGAGTAGTGAGTAGTGAGTAGTGAGTATGAGTAGTGAGTATGAGTAGAATTTCGGTTCGAACATTTGTTCAATCCTCGCTCCGTTTACTACCTACTACTCACTACTCACTCTTTGTCTCCGCCAAGCCGCCGGCGACACCCCAACCGCCTGTCGAAAGAAGCGAGAAAAGTAGGCCGGATCATTGAAGCCGGTCTCGTAGGCGATGTCCTCGACCGTCCGGATGGTGAAGAGCAGCAGGCGCTTGGCTTCGACCAGGCGCCGGTCGCCGATCGCCTCGCGCACGCCCGCGCCGAGCACCTGGCGCGCGGCCTTGTCGAGCAGGTGGCGGGTGGTGCCGAGTTCCTCGACATAGCGCTCCACCGGCCAGTCCTCGCGGAAGTGCTGGTCGATCAGCCGCCTGAGCCGCCCGCCGAGCGCCACCGCCGCCGGCACCGCGATGGCATGCGATTGCGCATCGAGGCGGGCGATGCCCGACAGCGCCACCGCGATCAGCGGCGGCAGGATTCTTTCGACACCGGGCAGCCTGTCGGCATATTCCGCCTGGATCATCCTGACCGTATTACCCAATCTCTCCCACAGCGCGCCCTCGCCGCGCCCCGTGACGAAAACCGGCTGGTCGAGCTGCAGCGCGGACTGCTCGCCGAGCACCGCGAGTGCGGCATCGGCGACCGAGACGACGATGGCATCGGTGCCTGGTTCGATGTCGAAGCCATGCACCACGCCGCTCGGCATGAAGCTCACGGTGGGAGCGGAAAAACTCCAGGTCTTGTCCTCGATCCGATAGGTGCCGCTGCCACCCGTCCAGAAGGTGATCTGCGCCATTTGCGGATGTTTGTGCGCCAGAACCTGGCCGCGATGCACGGAAGCGCGCGCCTGCACCGTCTCGACATGCAGGAAACCGACGTCGAGCGCCCGTGCCGGCTCGCCGTAGACGAAGAATTCGGGAATGGCGGTCTGGCTCATGGCGGCCCGAAAAAGTCCAAGTGATTTATCGCTTTCGTCCATAAACCATCGCGCGGCTTGCGGCTACTCTCCACCAATCAAAGGGAGGATCATGATGCGATCGGAAGATTTCCGGGCCGACACGAAACGGCCGTTCACAGGCGCCGAATATCTCGCGAGCCTGCGCGACGGGCGCGAGGTTTATATCAATGGCGAGCGGGTCGCCGATGTCACCAGCCATCCGGCGATGCGCAATTCGGCGCGTTCGCTGGCCCGGCTTTACGACGCCTTGCACGACCCCAACCGGCAGGCGGCGCTGACCGCGCCGACCGATACCGGCTCGGGCGGCTATACGCATAAATATTTCCGCGTCGCCCATTCCGCCGCCGACCTCGCCCAGCAGCAGACCGCGATCGCCGACTGGTCGCGCATGTCCTATGGCTGGATGGGGCGCACGCCCGATTACAAGGCGGCGCTGATGAACACGCTCGGCGCCAATGCCGAGTGGTACGGCCCGTTCAAGGACAATGCGCTGGCCTGGCACAAACGCGCCCAGGAAGCGGTCCTGTTCATGAACCACGCCATCGTCAATCCGCCGATCGACCGCCACAAGCCGGCCGAGGCCGTGAAGGACGTGTTCGTGCACATCACCAAGGAGAACGATGCCGGCATCTGGGTGTCGGGCGCCAAGGTGGTGGCGACGTCGTCGGCGCTGACCCACTACAATTTCCTGGCGCAAAGCTCGGCGACGGTCACCGAGGACCCGTCGCTGTCGGTGATGTTCATCGTGCCGATGAACGCGCCGGGCATAAAGATGTTCTGCCGCGTCTCCTACGAGCAGACCGCCAATACGGTCGGCCAGCCCTTCGACTATCCTTTGTCGTCGCGCTTCGACGAGAACGACGCGATCCTGGTGCTGGACAACGTCTTCATCCCCTGGGAGGACGTGCTGGTGCTGCGCGACGCGCAGAAGATCCTGTCCTTCCATCCGGCGTCGGGCTTCATGCACGGCTACTGCTTCCAGGGCTGCACGCGCTTCACCGTCAAGCTCGACTTCCTCTGCGGCCTGCTCGCCAAGGCCCTGCGCGCCACCGGCGGCGATGCCTTCCGCGGCAACCAGGCGGCGCTCGGCGAGGTGATCGCGCTGCGCCACATGTTCTGGAGCTTTTCCAACGCGATGGCGCACAATCCGATCCCGTGGGCCAGCGGCGCGGTGCTGCCCAATCTGGAAGCGGCGCTTTCCTACCGCACCTTCATGTCGGAGGCCTATCCGCGCGTCATCGACACGGTGCGCCGGGTGATCGCCTCGGGGCTGATCTACCTGCCGTCCTCGGCCAGGGATTTCGACAATCCGGAGATCGACCGCTACCTGGCGCAATATGTGCGCGGCTCCAACGACATGGGCCATGTCGAGCGCATCAAGATCATGAAGCTGTTGTGGGACGCAACCGGCACCGAATTCGGCGGCCGCCACGCGCTCTACGAGCTCAACTATGCCGGTGCGCCGGAAGAGGTGCGGCTGCAGGTGCTGAAGGGCGCCGAGCGCGGCGGCCGGCTGAAGCAGATGGAGGAGCTGGTCGACCAATGCATGGCCGACTATGACGAGAAAGGCTGGACCGGCGACACCTGGCTGCCGCCGCTCTCAGCTGCGGCGAGTTGAGGAGGCCGGCCATGGAGGCGCAGGTCTCGAGGCTGGAATTCCGTGACGCCATGGCGCGGGTCTGCGCGCCGGTCAACATCGTCACCACGGACGGCCCGGCGGGGCGCGGCGGATTCACCGCCACCGCCATGTGCAGCGTTTCGGACGATCCGCCGACGCTGCTGGTGTGCATGAACGAGCGCTCGGCGCAGACCGGCCTGTTCCTCGCCAACCAGCGCTTTTGCGTCAACGTTCTCACCCAGTCGCACATGCATCTGGCGGGAAAGTTCGCCGGCGCGATCCGCGACATGGCCGAGCGCTATCAAGCCGCGCGCTGGCAGACACTGCCGTCCGGCATGCCGGCGCTGCTCGACGCCATCGTCAGCTTCGATTGCGAGATCGGCGCGGTGAACAAGGTCGGCACGCACAATGTGATGTTCGGCCGCGTCGTCGACATCCGCCACGGCAGCGACGAGGCGGCGCTGCTCTATGTCGGCCGCAACTACATGCAGCCGAGCGCTGTCGGCAGTTTCGGAGGGTGAGGAGCGGCGGTGCCTTCCCTTCTCCCCTTGTTGTGGGAGAAGGGAAGTCCCGCGCGACCTTCACCCCTCCGTCGACTCCGATTGGATCAGGCCTTCCAGCATGTCGAGCAGGCGCTCGTGCTGTTCGGCGCCGTAGCGCTTTTCGATCGCGTCGTAGATGGCGATGCGCTCCGGTGCCAGGTCCTCGATCAGCGCAAGGCCGGCCGGGCTGATGGCGAGCAGCGCGCGGCGGCCGTCGTCCTTGACCTTGTTGCGGGTGATGAATTCGCGCTCTTCCATCGCCTTGATGATGCGGGTGAGGCTGGGCGGCAGGATCGAGGCGCGGTTGGCGAGTTCGGTCGCTTCCAGCGGACCGGTCTCGGCAAGCACCCGCAGCACGCGCCATTGCTGCTCGGTGATGTCGTGGCGGGCAAGCATCGGCCGGAAATGCGCCATGATCACCTCGCGAGCGCGAAGCAGAGCCATCGGCAGGGAGCGACGAGTGCTCGGTGGTAGCAAAATCAGGTCTCCGAAAAATCCAATCCAGTACGAGTCGCAGTATTATTAGCACCCCGATCGCAGCTATATCCGCGATTTTGTCGGGAGCGGCAATCCCGCCGCCGGGACACAGAGAACGACGCTTGACATTCGATCGTCAAGATGTAATTCACATGTTAATTAAAAGGTGGAGGAACCTTTGCCCCATATGGCGATCGAATATTCCGCGAATCTCGACGCGAAGGTCGACATGGGCGCGCTCTGCGAGCTGGTCTCGCGGACCATCCTCGAAACCGGCCTGTTCGAACAAGGTGCCGTCCGGGTGCGCGCCTTCCGCGCCGAGGCCTATGCGATCGCCGACCGCCTGCCCGAGAACGGCTTCATCGACATGAACTTCCGTATCGGCAAGGGCCGCAGCGCGGCGGAAAAGAAGAGCGCAGGCGAAGCGATCTTCGCGGCGGTGTCCGAGCATCTGGCGACGCTGTTCGCGACGCCGCATTTCGCGCTCTCCCTGGAAATCCGCGAAATCGACGCCGAACTCAGCTGGAAGAAGAACGCCATCCACCCGCGGCTTCGCGGCAAGTGACTGAGCGCTAGAAAACAGGAAAGACCCATGGCGGCACTGGACGACAATCTGCGCAAGGCCGAGGCTTATCTGGAACGCTTCAGGAAGCACGGCGTGCTCAACCAGATCGGCGGGGAGGCGGTGCCTTCCGCCGACGGCTCGACCTATGGGACGATCTCGCCGATCGATCTGAAGCCGATCGCCACGGTGGCGCGCGGCAAGGCCGCCGACATCGACCGTGCCGCCAAGGCGGCGAAGGCCGCCTTCAAGGAGTGGGCGGCGATATCGGGCGATACCCGCAAGAAGCTGCTGCACAGGATCGCCGACGCCATCGTCGCGCGCGCCGAGGAGATCGCCTTCGTCGAATGCATGGACACCGGTCAGTCGCTGAAGTTCATGGCCAAGGCGGCGCTGCGCGGCGCCGAGAACTTCCGCTTCTATGGCGACCGCGCGCCCGAAGCCCGCGACGGCCAGACCATCCGCGCGCCGAACCAGGTCAACATGACGACGCGCGCGCCGATCGGTCCGGTTGGCGTGATCACCCCGTGGAACACGCCGTTCATGCTGTCGACCTGGAAGATCGCGCCGGCGCTGGCCGCCGGCTGCACCATCGTCCACAAGCCGGCGGAACTGTCGCCGCTGACCGCGCGCCTGCTGGTCGAGATCGCCGAGGAGGCCGGCCTGCCCAAGGGCGTCTGGAACCTCGTCAACGGCTTCGGCGAGGACGCCGGCCGCGCGCTGACCGAGCACCCCGACATCAAGGCGATCGGCTTCGTCGGCGAAAGCCGCACCGGCTCGATGATCATGCGCCAGGGCGCTGAAACGCTGAAGCGCGTGCATTTCGAGCTTGGCGGCAAGAACCCGGTGATCGTCTTCGCCGACGCCGATCTCGAACGCGCCGCCGACGCCGCGGTCTTCATGATCTATTCGCTCAACGGCGAGCGCTGCACCTCATCGTCGCGCCTGCTGGTCGAGGAAGGCATCTACGACAAGTTCACGGCGCTGGTGGCGGAGAAGGCCAAGCGCATCAGGGTCGGCCATCCGCTCGATCCCGAAACCGTGGTCGGTCCGCTGATCCATCCGGTGCATGAGGAAAAGGTCCTGTCCTATATCGATATCGGCAAGTCGGAAGGCGCGGTCGTCGCCGCCGGCGGCGGCAAGTTCAACGGCCCGGGCGGCGGCTGCTATGTCAGCCCGACGCTGTTTACCGGCGCCACCAACACAATGCGCATCGCCCAGGAGGAGATCTTCGGGCCGGTGCTGACCGCGATCTCGTTCAAGGACGAGGCGGAGGCTCTGGCGCTTGCCAACGACACGCAATACGGCCTGACCGGCTATCTCTGGACTTCCGAGGTCACCCGCGCCTTCCGCTTCACCGACGCGCTCGAGGCCGGCATGATCTGGGTCAACTCCGAGAATGTGCGGCATTTGCCGACGCCGTTCGGCGGCGTGAAAAGTTCGGGGATCGGCCGCGACGGCGGCGACTGGTCGTTCGATTTCTACATGGAAACCAAGAACATCGCGTTCGCCACGGCGCCGCATTCGATCCAGAAGCTCGGCGGCTGACCGGAGACCCAAAGATGCCCCTGCCCCAACCCAACCTCTACCCGGCTTTCAACATCGTACGGCTCAGCCACGTCGAGCTCGCCGTCACGGATCTGGCGAAGTCCCGCGCGTTCTATGTCGACACGCTCGGCCTGCAGGTGACCGACGAGACCAGCGACGCGATCTATCTGCGCGCGCTGGAAGAACGCGGCCATCACTGCATCGTGCTCAGGAAAGGCCCGGTCGCGGAAGCGCGCGACCTCGGCTTCAAGGTCTTTTCCGATGAGGACCTCGACAAGGCCGCGCATTTCTTCGACGGCAAGGGCCTACCGGTGGAGTGGGTGGAGCGCCCTTACCAGTCGCGCACCTTCCGCACCCGCGATCCGCACGGCATCCCGCTCGAGTTCTATTCGAAGATGGAGCGGCTGCCGCCGATCCATCAGAAATACGCGCTCTACAAGGGCGTGAAGCCGCTGCGCATCGACCATTTCAACTGCTTCTCGCCGAACGTCGATCAATCGGTCGCGTTCTACAACGAGCTCGGCTTCCGCGTGACCGAATACACCGAGGATGGCGAGACCGGCAGGCTGTGGGCCGCCTGGACGCATCGCAAGGGCGGCGTGCACGACATCGCCTTCACCAACGGCCTCGGCCCGCGCCTGCATCACGTCGCCTTCTGGGTGCCGACGCCGCTCAACATCATCGACCTGCTCGACCTGATGGCCACCACCGGCTGGCTGCCGAACATCGAGCGAGGCCCCGGCCGGCACGGCATTTCCAACGCGTTCTTTCTGTACATCCGCGATCCGGACAACCATCGCATCGAGATCTATTGCTCCGACTACCAGACGGTCGACCCCGATCTGGAGCCGATCAAATGGGACCTCAAGGATCCGCAGCGCCAGACGCTTTGGGGCGCGCCGGCGCCGAAGAGCTGGTTCGAGGAAGGCAGCGTCTTTGCCGGGGTGAAGCCGCGTCTGTCCGATCTGGCGGCGTCGCCAATCGTGGCGCCCTAACTGTGTGCGGAGTTTCAGCATGAGCGCGGCGCGCCTCGCCACTTTCACCGTCGGCGGCAAGACGCGCTACGGCGCGATCACCGACAAGGGCGTCGTCGACCTTTCGGCGCGCCACACCCAATGGCCGACGCTGCGCGAGGTGATCGAGGCCGGCGCGTTGCGCCGGCTGGCGGAGGAGGCGGATGCCTTCGCGCCCGACTTCAAGGTTGAGGACATCGCCTACGAGATCCCGATCCCCTCCCCGGAAAAAATCATCTGCGTCGGCGTCAATTTTCCGGACCGCAACGAGGAGTACAAGGACGGACAGGCCGCGCCCTCCAACCCGTCGCTGTTCATCCGCTTCCCGCGTTCCTTCGTCGGCCATAGCGCGCCGCTGGTGCGGCCGCCGGAATCGCCGCAGCTCGACTATGAGGGCGAGATCGTCATCGTCATCGGCAAGGCCGGAAGGCGGATCGCCGAGGCCGAAGCGCTCGGCCATATCGCGGCGCTGTCGCTGTGCAACGAGGGCACGCTCCGCGACTGGGTGCGCCACGCCAAGTTCAACGTCACGCAAGGCAAGAATTTCGACCGTTCCGGTTCGATCGGCCCGTGGCTGGTGCCGTTCACCGACGAGGCGCAGATCGCCGACATCTCGCTCACCACGCGCGTCAATGGCGAGGTCCGCCAGCAGGACCGCACTGGCCGCATGATCTTTTCCTTCCGCAAGATCATCGCCTACATCTCGACCTTCACCACGTTGGTGCCCGGCGACATCATCGTCACCGGCACGCCGACCGGCGCCGGCGCCCGCTTCGACCCTCCGATCTGGCTGAAGCCGGGCGACGTCATCGAGGTCGAGGCCGACGGCATCGGCCTGCTCCGCAACGGCGTGGTCGACGAAGGAGCTGGCCGATGATGACGGAAGCGCAGGTCGAGGATGCCGCGGCGAGGCTGTTCGAGGCCGAGCGCGAGCGCCGGCAGATCAGGCTGCTCAGCCTCGACTTTCCGCAAGCGACCATGGACGACGCCTACCGGGTGCAAGCGGCGCTGGTGAAGCGCAAGGTGGCGTCGGGGCTGGCGATCAAGGGCTGGAAGATCGGCCTGACCTCGAAGGCGATGCAGTCGGCGCTCAGCATCGACATTCCAGACTCGGGCATTCTGTTCGACGACATGTTCTTCGAGGACGGCGCCACGGTTCCGGCCGGCCGCTTCATCCAGCCGCGGATCGAGGCCGAGATCGCCTTCGTCATGAAGGCGCCGCTCGCCGGCCCGGACGTGTCTGTCGACGACGTGCTCGACGCCACCGACCATATCACGCCGGCGCTGGAGATCCTCGACACCCGCATCGAGCGGATGAACAAGGAGACCGGCAGGATCCGCACCTTCTTCGACACCATCTCGGACAATGCCGCCAATGCCGGCATCGTCGTCGGCGGCCGCTGGGCCGGGCCGCGCGAGGCCGACCTGCGCTGGATCGGCGCCATCGTGTCGCGCAATGGCGAGGTCGAGGAGACCGGGCTTGGCGCCGGCGTGCTCGACCATCCGGCGAAAGGCATCGCCTGGCTCGCCAACCGTCTGCATCAGTACGGCATGCGCATCTCCGCCGGAGAGGTGGTGCTGTCCGGCTCCTTCATCCGGCCGGTGGAATGCCGGCACGGCGACCAGATAGCCGCCGATTTCGGCCCGTACGGAACCATCCGCATCGCCTTCGCCTGACAGCGCCCATCCCGAAAGAAAAAAGGCCGGACGCGAATGCAGCCCGGCCAGAAATGAAGGTCAAACCTTCAGAGGGGAACACCGTTCGGCGCAATGGGAGGAGAACGCCGAACGATGAGTCCTATGTGGGCTTTGACCGGCAAGTTTGCGACGAACAGAATTCCAAATATCAGCCGAACCGCGAAATAATATCGCGCAAGCAGGACCGCGGCCTCAGCCAGCCGCTGCCGCCTCCAGCAGATCGGCATAGTGCCGGCGCGCCACATCCGGGTGGGAACGCAGGCGGCTCTTCAGCACATTGGTCCCGACGTCGCGAAACAGCGGATTGTCGGGGTCGCTTGCCGGACCGCGCGCCTCCGCCGCCAGGTCCTCGGGCAGGTCGAGCAGCGGGATCGTCGCGTCGAGCCGGGCGCTGAAGAAGAACGGCACCGAAATGCGCTCGACACCGGGCGGCGGCGTCACCACGCGATGGACCGTTGCCCGCAGATAGCCGTTCGAGGCCAGTTCGAGCAGCTCGCCGATGTTGACCACCAGCGTCTGCGGGATCGGGTCGACATTCACCCAATTGCCGTTGTACTCGACCTGCAGCCCCTTGTTCTCGTCCTGCAGCAGCAGCGTCAGGAAGCCGCCGTCCTTGTGCGCGCCGACGCCCTGGTCGTCGCCGGTGGCGTCGCGGCCGGGATAGCGCACGATCTTCATGCGATGGTTGGGTTCGTCGCGATAGATCGCATCGAAGGCGTCTTCCGGCTGGTCGAGCGAGAGCGCGAAGGCCTTGAGAAGGCGGATCGCCACCTGGGTCGCCTTGCTCTGCCAGGCAAGCAGCGCCGGTTTCAGCTCCGGCAGGGCGTGCGGCCACTGGTTCGGCCCCTGCAGCCGCGTCCAGGCCGGAATGCCCGGCCCCTGCGCGATCGTCGGCCGCTCGACGCCGATGTCGAGCTGCTCGCGCCAGTCGGCCTTGCCCTTGGTCAGCTCGCCGCCGGCGCGCGTATAGCCGCGGAACTGCGAGGATTTGACCATTTCGATCGCCAGCTTGTCGGCCTCCGGCAAGGCGAAGAACCGCCGCGAGGCATCGAGCACGTCGGAGATTTCAGAAGCCGATATGCCGTGGCCGGAGAGATAGAAGAAGCCCACGTCGCGCGCGGCCGTGCGCAGGTCGAACAGAAAGGTCCGCCGTTCCGAGGCGCCCTGGTCGAGGCGGTCGAGATCGAGCACGGGAATGATTCTGGCCATGGTCAGGCTCCTTTCGCGGCAGTGTGCGACCCCACCCCACGATGCCATGCGCGCGGCCCTGACCCAAGCAACGCACGATCCAATCTCGGCGCGAATGACGCAAAGCCGGCGCTGCATTCCGCTGTCGGCGGGCAAAGAACTTCCGGCCCTGCCATCATCAGCGTCGATCCAGCCTGGCGACCAGCCGGTCGCCCGCCCACTGGATGCCGCAGACAAGGATGATCAGGACGATGACCACGGCGACCATGACGCTGGTCTCGAAGCGCTGGTAGCCGTAGCGGATGGCGAGATCGCCAAGCCCGCCCGCGCCGATGGCGCCGGCCATGGCCGAGGCGCCGGCGAGCGTCACCAGGGTCACCGTGAAGCCGGCGACGATGCCCGGCAGCGCCTCCGGCACCAGCACCTCGCGGATGATCGTCCAGCGGTTGCCGCCCATGGCGCGCGCCGCCTCGATCAGTCCGTGGTCCACCTCGCGCAGCGACACTTCGGCGATGCGCGCGTAGTAGGGCGTGGCGGCGATCGACAGCGGCACGATAGCCGCCCAGGTGCCGATCGAGGTGCCGACGATCAGCCGCGTGACCGGGATCAAGGCGACGAGCAGGATGATAAAGGGAACGGAGCGGAAGCCGTTGATGACCGCAGCGAGGGCGCGGTTCACCCACAGGCTTTCGGCGATGCCGCCGCGATCGGTGGCGACCAGCGCCAGGCCGAGCGGCAGGCCGAAGACCAGCGAGATGAGGCCGGAGGCACCGGTCATCAGCACCGTTTCCCAGATCGAACGGATGAGAAGCTCAAACAGAACCGGCGACATGGCCAAGCACCTCCACCCGCGCCTCGCGGGTCTTCAGGAACGCAATGACTTCCAACAGATGCTTTGCATCGTTGCCGGGCACGGCGAGGAACAGCGTGCCGACGGGCTGCTGCTGGACATGATCGATGCCGCCATGGACGAGGCGAAACGGTCCCGGCACCGCAGTGGCGAGGTCCGACAGCAGCGGGCCGCGCGCGGCCTCGCCCGCGACATCGATCCTCAGGATCGTCTCGCCGCCGCCTGCCGGAGCGAGCCGGCTGGCGATCTCATCAGGCAGCTGCGGCCGGATGCCGCCGAGCAGGCTCCTGGTGATCTCGGACCTCGGATCGGCGAAGACCGACCAGACAGGGCCTTCCTCGACGATCCGCCCGGCATCGATCACCGCGACGCGGTCGGCGATCGAGCGGATCACCTCCATCTCGTGGGTGATGAGCAGGATGGTGAGGCCGAGCCGCCGGTTGATGTCCTTGAGCAGCGCGAGGATCGAGCGCGTCGTCTCCGGGTCGAGCGCCGAGGTCGCCTCGTCGGACAACAACAGCGCGGGGCGCGCGGCGAGCGCCCGGGCGATGCCGACGCGCTGCTTCTGGCCGCCCGACAGCGCGGCCGGATAGGCTTTTGCTTTCTCCGACAGGCCGACGAGTTCCAGCAGTTCAGTCGCGCGCGCCAGACGCTCGGCCCTGGGCCGGCCCTCGATCTTGAGCGGCAGCGCCACATTGTCCTCGACGGTCTTGGCCGAGAGCAGATTAAAATGCTGGAAGATCATGCCGATGCGGCGGCGCAGCGGCTGCAGTTCGCGCTCGCCGAGCCGGCCGATCTCGCGGCCCTCGATGACGACCTCGCCGGTATCCGGGCGCTCCAGCCCGTTCAGGCAGCGGATCAGCGTCGACTTGCCGGCGCCGCTGCGGCCGATAATGCCCAGTATCTCGCCCTTGCGCACCGCCAGCGAGACGCCGTCGAGCGCCGGCGTCGCGCCAAAGCGCCGCTTCAGGTCGACGAGGCGGACGACATCTTCCCGATCTGCCGGAGGGCTGTGCGCCGGATCGGCCACTTCGGCCGTGACATGCTGGTTCATCTTTGTTTCCGTTTCAGCGATCCGCAAACGCGATGGCGGCCCGCCGAACAGCGGGCCGCCTGCTGCTGCAAGCCAGGCGCCGATCAATAGGCGCTGATGCCGGTGCCCTTGTAGACCTTGTCGAATTCGGCCTTCACCGTTTCGTTCTGGTAGGACGCGACCAGCGTCTTCACCCAGGGTTCGTTCTCGCTGCCGACCTTGACGGCGATGAAGTTGCGGTAGGGATTGTCGGCCACCGGCTCCTGGGCAATGCGGTTGTCGGGACCGAGGCCGCTCTTCAACGCCCAGTCGGTGTTGACGACGGCGGCGTCGAGATCCTCGACCGAGCGGCCAACGATGCCGGCATCGAGTTCCTTGATGGCGACCTTCTTCGGGTTTTCCGAAATGTCGGCGGTGGTCGCCAGGATGCCGGTGCCGTCCTTCAGCTTGATCACGCCCTCGTTCAGCAGCACATGCAGGGCGCGGCCCTCGTTGGACGGATCGTTGGGCAGGCCGATGACGGCGCCTTCCGGCAGGTCGGCGACCTTGGTGTATTTCTTCGAATAGAGGCCGATCGGCCAGACGCCGGTATAGCCGACGGGGACGATGTGATAGCCTTGCGTCTTGATCTGGTTGTCGAGATAGGGCTTGTGCTGGAAGGCGTTGGCGTCGATCTCGCCGCGTTCCAGCGCCTCGTTCGGCTGGGTGTAGTCGTTGAAGACGACGGTCTCGATGGTGAGGCCTTTCTCGGCCGCCTGGGCGACGACGACGCGCCAGACATCCTCGTCCTCGCCGCTGATGATGCCGACCTTGATCGCCTTCTTGTCCTCGGCGAAGGAGGGCGTCGGCGTTGTGAGGCCGACAACGGCAAGCGCCGAGGCAAGAAGCGCCGCAAGTCCGGCGCGCCTGGTGATTGACGTAAAGAGAGTTTTTGAAGCGTTGCCGTGTCCGGACATGGTTCTTTCCTTGCGATCCTGAAATCGTTTCGGCTTGGCGGAATGCGAAGCCTTGATGACAGCATCGGCAATGCTGGGCGTCCGATCAAAGAACTGCTTTTCTTCTCAGGAACAGAGCAGGAAATATTCTCTCAAAGATTTCACGACAGCGAGCACGCCCGCCGGGGTGCGGGTGAGCGGCGGGAGGCGCCGCCTGGAATCGGCGGCGCGGCCATGATCGGGAAGTCAGAACGTCTCGACCCAGGGCCTGAGCTCGACCTCGAAGCTCCAGGCGCTGCGGTGCTGGCGGTGGACAGCGAGATAGGTCTCGGCGATCGCGTCCGGCGAGAGGCGGCGATCCGGCCGGTCCGGCTCGGTCGCCTGTCCGGGCGGCTCGATCTGGCCGTCGATGATGAAATGCGCAACGTGGATGTTCTTTGGGCTGAGCTCGCGCGCCATCGACTGCGCCAGTCCGCGCAGGCCGAATTTCGGCATGGCGAAACCGGCCGATCCGGAAAAACCCTTGAGGCTGGCGGTGGCGCCGGTGAACAGGATCGAGCCGGAACCGCGCGCCAGCAGCCGCCGCGCCGCCTGCTGGCCGACGAGGAAGCCGCCATAGGCGCCCACCAGCAGCGCCTGTTTCACCGCGTCCGGGTCGAGCTCGGCGATCGGTCCGCGCGTGCGTCCGCTGGCGTTGAAGACGGCAAGCGCAAGAGGGCCCGCCTTGTCGGCGGCCTCGAACAGCCTGGCCACCGACGCAGCATCGGCGACGTCGGTTTCCACGGCCAGAGCGCCGGTTTCTTCGACCAGCGAGGCGAGCTTGCCGGTGTTGCGCGCGGCCAGCACCACCCGAAAGCCTTCCTTGGTCAGGAGACGCGCCAGCGAGGCGCTCAAGCCCTGCCCCGCCCCTGCGATCACCGCGACATCGGTTGCCATGTTGTCCTCCTTGCAAACGTCTTTCCGCCTGCAGCGTCGCGCCTTCGACGACAAGAGGCAAGAAGGCCTGCTCCGGTGCCTGCGTCAGGAGGACGTGGATACCAAAGGCCTGCCTCGCAAGAAGCTGGCATGCAAATCCGAACGGCCTGGCTCAACCCGGGTTGCACGACTTCCTAGGACCGTTCCGCCTTCAGCACCGAGACCGCCGCCTCGCTGTTGTGGATATGGTCGTTGGCGTCGGGCTGGCGCTGCACCAGCAGCAGGAACAGAAGGTCGGTCAGGGTCAGCTGCGCGTCGCGCGCGGTGATCGAGGAGGAACGGGCGCGCTCCTCGTCGGCGATGGTGTAGAGGCGGATGTTGGCGACGCGGCTCAGCGGATTGTCGTGCAGGCCGGTGACGGCGATCACGGTGGTGCCGCGCTTGCGGGCAAGCTCGGCGATGCGCAAGGTTTCGATGCTGGCGCCGGAATGGGAGAGCGCGAACAGCACGTCATCCGGCCCAAGCGTCGAGACATTGGCCATCTGGATGTGGCTGTCGCTGTCGTGCAGGACATTGCGGCCGAGCTTCATCAGCTTGTAGGAGAAATCGCGTGCCACCAGCGAGGAGGCGCCGACGCCGACCAGATGGATGCGGCGCGCGCCATCGAGCAGGTCCAGCGCCCGGGAAAGGATCCGCTCGCTGTTGGCGGCAACGGTCTGCTGCATCGACAGAAGCTTGCTGCCGATCAGCTTCTTGAGGATGACCTGATGGCTGTCGCCGACCTCGATCGAGCCGTGGATGACGCCGGCCGGCACCTGCCATTCCTGCGCCTTGGCCTCGCTGACGGCAAGCTTCAGCTCCTGATAGCTGGCATAGCCGAGCTTCTGGCTGAACTTGACGACGCTCGACTGGCTGCGGCCGATCTCGGCCGCGAGCGCCGCCGTCGACAGGCGCAGCATCTGGTCGGGATTGTCGACGATGTAGCGGCCGATCTCGCGATCGCCCTGCGCCATCGTCTCGAGCTTGGCCTCGATCTTCTTCAGGACGGACATCGAGTTCCCTTGCGCTGGTCACCAGCCGCCCATCGCGGTTGGCAATGCCATGGAATAAATTATTCCAATTTCAATTGACAGCCAAGAATGGTCGATCGAGTGTCAATGGAAGCGGATCGAACCGGGAGTCGGCATGGACAAATTGCGGATCATCGGCGGAAAGCGGCTCGAGGGCGCGGTGACGATCTCGGGCGCCAAGAACGCGGCGCTGCCGCAGATCGCGGCGGCACTGCTCAGCCCCTATCCGCTGCAGCTGACCAACCTGCCTTCCGTCACCGACGTCGAGAACATGCTGGGCGTCGTCGGCCTTCACGGCGCCGCGGTCACCAGGTCCGCGCACGCGGCGACGATAGACACCGGTGCCGCCGTTTCGGCGGAAACGTCCTATGATACGGTCAGAAAAATGCGCGCCACCGTCCTGGTGCTGGGGCCGCTGCTTGCCCGCTTCGGCCATGCCAGGGTGTCGCTGCCGGGCGGCTGCGCCATCGGTGCCCGGCCGGTCGACATGCATGTCGCGGCGCTCGCCGCGCTCGGCGCCGAAATCGGCATCGAAGGCGGATCGATCGTCGCCTCGGCGCCGAACGGCCTCAAGGGCGCGCGCATCGTGCTCAGCTCGCCCTCGGTCGGCGCGACCGAAACGGCGATGATGGCGGCGACGACGGCCAAGGGCGAGACGGAGATCCTCAACGCGGCGCGCGAGCCGGAAGTGGCGGACCTTGCCGCCTGCCTCAACGCCATGGGCGCGCGCATCGAGGGCGCCGGCACGCACCGCATCCTGATCGAGGGCGGCACCAGCTGGCGAGCCGCCACGCATGACATCATCCCCGATCGCATCGAGGCTGGCACCTATGCGGTCGCGGCGGCCATCACCGGCGGCCAGCTTGAGCTCACCCATGCCAGGTTGGAGCACATGGCATCGGTGGTGCAATTGCTGGAGGCCGCCGGGGTGAAAATCTGGCCAGGCGATCGTGGGCTGATCGTGTCGCGCGACGGACCGCTCAAGGCGGTCGACGTCACCACCGAGCCCTATCCGGGATTTCCGACCGACCTGCAGGCGCAGTTCATGGCGCTGATGTGCTGTGCCGACGGCGCCTCGCTGTTGCGCGAGACGATCTTCGAGAACCGTTTCATGCACGTGCCGGAGCTGACGCGGCTCGGCGCCAACATCAAGCTGCAGGGCACGACGGCGCTGGTGCGCGGCGGCGAAAAGCTGCGAGGCGCCCAGGTGATGGCGACGGATCTGCGCGCTTCGGTCTCGCTGGTGCTGGCGGCGCTGGTGTCGGAAGGCGAGACGATCATCAACCGCGTCTACCATCTCGACCGCGGCTATGAGCAGCTCGACCGCAAGCTGCGTCTCTGCGGCGCCGAGATCGAGCGGATCAGCAGATGAGCGTCGACGCGGGCTCGCCGTATTTCTTCCTCGGCGTCGACGGCGGCGGCACCGGCTGCCGGGCCCGCATCGAGGACGAGGCGGGAACCGTTCTCGGGCAAGGCCTGTCCGGCCCGGCGACGACGCGGCTCGGCATCGAGCCCGCCTGGAGCTCCGTCTCGCGGGCCTTCGGCGCGGCGATCGACGAGGCCGGTTTCGGGCCGGCGGAGATCGCCCGGATCCGCGCCGGCATCGGCCTCGCCGGCATCGGCCGCAAGGGTGCGCTGGAGGCGCTCAAGGCGATCGCGCATCCTTTCGCCAGCATCGCTTTCGTCAGCGACGGGGTCGGGGCCTGCCTTGGCGCGCATTCGGGCCAGGACGGCGCCATTGTCATTGCCGGCACCGGCTCGATCGGACTCGGCTTCGTCGATGGGCGCGACCTGCGCGTCGGCGGCTACGGTTTTCCGATCTCGGACGAAGGCAGCGGCGCCGATCTCGGCCTGAAGGCGGTGCGGCTTGCCCTGCGCGCCCATGACGGACGCTACGAGCGGACGGCGCTGCTCGCCGAAGTCATGCAGCGCTTCAAGGACGATCCGATGGAGGCCGTCGCCTGGATGGACCGCGCCAGCGCCACCGACTACGCGGCGCTGGCGCCGATGGTGATCCGCCATGCCGACCAGGGCGACGCGGCCGGGCGGCGGATCGTGCAGAGCGCGGCCGAGCAGGTCGACACTTTCGTGCGGGTGCTGTTCGACAAGGGCGCGCCGCGGGTGACGCTGCTCGGGGGCCTGTCCAGCCCGCTCGAGCCGTGGCTCGCGCCCGACGTGCGCCGGCGTCTGAAGCCCGCCGACGGCGACGCGGTTTCAGGGGCGATCATCCTGGCCAAAAGGTCCCTCGCCGGTCGCTGACGCGTCTCGTCGATAGGAATATTCTATTCCATTCTGTCGTTGACACTGCGAATATTCAATTCTAAAAAGTTAACGAAGCAGAACCGGCCACAAATATGAGCGCCAATGCCGCGACCGCGGCACTGGTCGGCGTCCGGTGCTGCATCAGATTCCCTGCCAAAAGGCAGCGTTTGAAAGCAAGCGGATGAGCGAACACGGCTTGATGTCCGAGCTGGAGCGGTTGGTTTCCGAGGACCGGAACCCGCGCACGATGGACATCGACCTGTTGCCCACCGCCGACGTGCTGCGCCGGATCAATGACGAGGACAAGGGCGTCGCCGCCGCCGTCGACAAGGTCATCCCGGAGATAGCGATGGCCGTCGACCGGATCGTGCAAGCCTTCCAGAAGGGCGCTCGGCTGATCTATATCGGCGCCGGCACCAGCGGCCGGCTGGGCGTCCTCGACGCCTCCGAATGCCCGCCGACCTTCGGCGTTCCCGAAGATATGGTGATCGGCCTCATCGCCGGCGGTGCCGAAGCGCTGGTGCGCGCCGCCGAAGGCGCCGAGGACGATCCGAAGCAGGGCGCGGAGGACCTGCGGGATATCGTCCTCACCGCCGACGACGTGGTGGTCGGCATCGCCGTCAGCGGCCGCACGCCCTACGTCATTGGCGGGCTCAACTACGCCAAGGACGTGGGCGCGACGACGGTGGCGCTGTCCTGCAATCCGCGCTCGACCATTGCCGGCATTGCCGACATCGCCATCTCGCCGGTCGTCGGTCCGGAGGTGCTTACCGGCTCGACCCGGCTGAAGTCGGGCACCGCGCAGAAGCTGGTCCTCAACATGCTGACCACCGCCAGCATGATCCGCATCGGCAAGAGCTACCAGAACCTGATGGTCGACCTCAATCCGTCCAACAAGAAGCTGGTGGCGCGGGCCGTCCGCATCATCATGCAGACGACCGGCTGCACGGCGCAGCAGGCACGGCAGGCGCTGGAGGCGACGGGCAAGGACGTGAAGCTGGCGATCCTGATGGTGATTACCGGCATGGGCGTGGAAGATGCGCGCGAGGCGCTCGGCAAGGCGGGAGGGTTCCTGCGCAAGGCGATCAGCGAAAAGACGGCGTGAAGCCGCACGAGAAAACTGGGCCGACAGTCCGGGGCGCCTGCCCCTTTGAAGCGGTCCGCGGAATTGCAAAGCAAGGTCGAGCGAAATGGGAGACGACAATGGTCAAGCATCTGACGAGGAAACTGGTTTCGGGCATGGCGCTTGCTGCGCTGGTCGGCATCGCCGCCGCGCCGTTGGAGGCAAGTGCCGCGACGCTGCACATGGCCTGGGCGCAGGATGCCACCGGGCTCGACCCGCACAAGCAGACCGCCTTTTCGTCCCTGAGGCTCTTGGAGCTGGTCTATGAACCGCTGGTCAGGGTCGATGCCAGCCTGAAGATCGTGCCGGCGATCGCCGATAGCTGGCAGTTCTCGGCCGACGGCAAGGAACTGAGCTTCAAGCTCAACCCGAAAGCCAAGTTCCAGAACGGCGCCGCCGTCACCTCGGCCGACGTGAAGGCCTCGTTCGAGCGCATCCTCGACGAGAAGACCGGGGCGGCTGCCCGCGCCAATTTCCTGTCGATCGCCAGCATCGACACGCCCGATCCGGCGAGCGTCGTCTTCCACCTGTCGCAGCCGGACGTGCCGCTGCTGACGGCGATGAGCGACGTAAACGCGGCCATCGTTCCGGCCAGCGAGATCGCCGCCGGCTCGATCGGCACCAAGGCGATCGGCTCCGGCCCGTTCAAGCTCGACAAATGGGATCCGAATGCCAAGGAAGTGCTCAGCGCCAACAAGGACTGGGCCGGCGGCGCCACCGGCGTCGACGGCATCGAGATCAGCGTGCTGCCGGACGAGACGGCGATCCTGGCGGCGATGCGCACCAAGCAGATCGACTTCGCGCTGCTCAACGACCCGCTGGTCGCCACGCTGGTGCCGAAGGAAGCCAGCCTGCAGCTCAACCGCGTGCCGGTGCTTGCCTATCACGTGCTGCAGCTCAACCCGTCGCGCAAGCCGATGACCGAGCTGAAGGTGCGGCAGGCGATCTCCTGCGCCATCGACCGGCAGGAGGTGCTGGACACCGCCTCGCTCGGCGAGGGCAAGGTGACCGGGCCGCTGACCATTCCCTCGATGGCCACCGATCCCGGCCAGCTGTTCTGCTACAAGCGCGACGTCGAGAAGGCGAAGAAGCTGATGGCCGAAGCCGGCTTTGCCGACGGCTTTTCGGCGACCGTGATCGGCGCCAACGGCGAGCCGCCGACGGCGGCGGCGGAAGCTCAGGTCATCCAGTCGCAGCTGGCCGAGATCGGCGTCAAGCTCGACATCAAGATGATGGAGCTCAACGTCTATGTCGACGCCTGGCTGAAGGGCGATTTCGACATGGCGGTGGCGCTCAATGGCGGCAGGGCCGACCCCTACACAATGTACAACCGCTACTGGACCAAGGCCGGCAATCTGCAGAAGGTGGCCAATTACATCGACGACACGCTGGACAGCCAGATGCAGAAGGGCCGCGCCGAGACCGATCCGGAAAAGCGCAAGGCCATCTTCGCCGAGTTCGAAAAGCACATCGCCGAGGTTTCGCCGTGGATCTGGCTCTACACCTCCTACAGCTACACGGCGCAGCAGAAGAATGTCGCGGGATTCGTGCCAACGCCAACCGGCACGCTGTTCAGCCTGAGCAAGGTCACGATCCAGCAGTAGCGGCCGAAGCGAGCGGGCGAGAGGTGTTCTTCGCGTGACCTATCTGCTCAGACGCCTGGCGGTGTTTCCTCTCGTTTTGATCGGCGTCTCCATCGTCGTGTTCGTCGCCATCCGGATGGTTCCGGGTGACGCGATCACGGCGATGCTGGGCACCGAGGCGGGGCTTTTGACGCCGCAGCAGCGCGCTGCGCTCGCCGCCTATTTCGGCATCGACCAACCCTGGTTCGTCCAGTACGGGCGCTGGCTGCTCGGCTTGCTGCACGGCGATCTCGGCATTTCGACGACCTATGGCAGGCCGGTGCTCGATGTCATCCTCGAGCGCTTCCCGCTGACGCTCGAGCTGGCGCTACTGTCGATGCTGATCGCGCTTGTGGTCGGCGTGCCCGCCGGCGTCTTCGCCGCCACGCGCAACGAGAAACTCTCCGACCTCGGCGTGCGCATCGCCGCCATGATCGGCCAGTCGACGCCGAATTTCGTGCTGGCGCTGCTGATCATCTACACGCTGTCGGCCGGTTTCGGCGTGCTGCCGGCGATGGGCGAGTTCGCGCCGCTGTGGCAGGATCCGCTGCGCAATCTCGGCCAGTTGATCCTGCCCGCCATCACGCTCGGCTTCGCCTTCGCCGCCTCGGTCACCCGTATATCGCGCTCGGCCATGCTCGACGTCTTGAGCGACGACTATGTGCGCACCGCCCGCAGCAAGGGCGCCTCGGCGCGCAGCGTCATCTGGCGCCATGCCTTGCCCAATGCGCTGATCCCGGTGGTGACGCTGAGCGGCATCGAATTCGGCTATCTCCTCGGCGGCGCCGTCATCGTCGAGCAGATCTATGCGCTGCCCGGCCTCGGACGGCTGGTGCTGGACGCGATCCTGCAGCGCGACTACGCGCTGGTGCAGGGATGCGTGCTGTTCATCGCCTTCAACTTCATGATCGTCAATCTCCTGGTCGACCTCGCCTATGCCGCGCTCGATCCGCGCATCCGACTGGGGGAAAATTGATGCGCATCCTCAAAGCCATCTTCGCCCATACCAGCGGCCGCATCGGCGGTTTCATCGTCGGGCTCTATCTGCTGCTTGCCATGCTTGGCCTGTTTGGGCTGACGCCGCACAATCCGCTGACACAGTACCGTGTCGACCGGCTGCATGCGCCAAGCGCCGCCTACTGGATGGGCACCGACCTGTTCGGCCGCGACGTCGCGAGCCGGCTGATGACGGGCATCGGCCAGTCCTTCACCGTCGCCTTCTTCTCGGTGGCTTTCGCCACGCTCGCCGGCACCGTCCTCGGCCTGGCGGCGGCCTGGTTCGGGCGACGCTGGGACGGCCTGCTGATGCGGATCATGGACGTGCTGCTCGCCTTCCCGGCGATCCTCTTGGCACTGCTCATCGTCGCCGTCGCCGGCCCCGGCACCTGGACCAGCGTGCTTGCCATCGGCATCGTCTACACGCCGATCTTCACGCGCGTGGTGCGCGGCCCGGCGCTGTCGCTCAAGGCGCGCGAATTCGTCGATGCCGCGCGCACCTTCGGCAGCAGCTCGGGCTACATCCTGACCAGGCACCTGTTGCTCAATCTGGTCGCGCCGCTGACCGTCCAGGTCACGCTGGCGCTGGCCTGGGCGCTGCTCACCGAAGCGGGCTTGAGCTTCCTCGGCCTCGGCACGCAGCCGCCCGCCGCCTCGCTCGGGCTGATGCTGAGCGACAGCCGCAATCTTATGGAAACGGCGCCGTGGCTGATGATCTTCCCGGGCATCGCCATCATGATCAGCATCCTCGGCTTCAACCTCTTGGGCGACGCCTTGCGCGACATTCTCGATCCGAAGATGCGGAGGGCGATCGCGTGATCCCGCTGCTTTCCGTATCCGATCTCAGCGTCGGTTTCGGCCGCAAGGCCGAGGCCAATGAAGTTGTCCGTGGCGTGAGCTTCGATCTCGCCGACGGCCAAACGCTCGCCATCGTCGGTGAGAGCGGCTCCGGCAAGTCGGTCACCGCGCTGTCGATCAACCGGCTCGTCGACTTCGGCGGCGGCAAGATCACCGGCGGCTCGATCCGGCTGAGGCGCGGCGACGGCGGCGTGCTCGATCTGGCAGGGGCGGCCGAACCGCAACTGACGAAGATCCGCGGCGCCGAGATCGGCATGATCTTCCAGGAGCCGATGACCTCGCTCAACCCGGTGCTGAGCATCGGCACGCAGATCGCGGAATCGTTCCGCCTGCATCGCGGCCTGACCGGCCGCCAGGCGATTGCCGCGGCCAAGGATGCGCTCGACCGGGTGCGCATCCCCGATGCGGCGCGGCGGCTGAAATACACGCCGAACCAGCTTTCCGGCGGCATGCTGCAGCGGGTGATGATCGCCACGGCGCTTGCCTGCAATCCGCGCCTGCTGATCGCCGACGAGCCGACGACGGCGCTCGACGTGACGGTGCAGGCGCAGATCATGGCGCTGCTGGCCGAGCTGAAGCGCGAGACCGACATGTCGATGATCTTCATCACCCACGATATCGGCCTCGTCGCCGGCATCGCCGACAAGGTGATGGTGATGCAGAACGGACAGGCCGTCGAACAGGGCGAGCTGAACCAGATCCTCGACCATCCGCGGCATGCCTATACGCAGCATTTGCTGCACGCCGTGCCGCATTTCGCCAGCGGCAAGGCAACGCGTTCGGACGGGCGGCGCGAGAAGGCGCCTGACGCCGAGCCGGCGCTCAAGGTCGACGGGCTTGCCGTGCGCTATCCGGTCAGGAGCGGCCTGTTCGGGCGCGCCACCGGCGCAGTGCATGCCGTCGACGGCGTCGATTTCGAGCTGATGCCGGGCGAGACGCTGGCCATTGTCGGCGAGAGCGGCTCCGGCAAGTCGACCACGGCCCGCGCGGTGCTAGGCCTGGTGCGCTCGACGCGCGGCAGCTTTTCGGCCAGCGTCCGCAAGGCCGCCGCCGGGCAGAGCGCACTGCCGATCCAGATGGTGTTCCAGAACCCCTATGCTTCGCTCAATCCCCGACTGACGATCGAGAGCATCCTCGCCGAACCGGTGATCGCCAGCGGCGGCCGCGTGAATGCAGAGACGCGGGCGAGGATGACGACGCTGCTGAAGCGCGTCGGCCTGCCGGAAAACAGCCTGGAGCGCTATCCGCACGAATTCTCCGGCGGTCAGCGGCAAAGGCTGTGCATAGCGCGCGCGTTGATGCTCAACCCGTCCGTCGTCGTGCTCGACGAAGCGGTTTCGGCGCTCGACGTCTCGGTACAGGCTCGGGTGCTGGAGCTTCTGGTCGACCTGCAGCGCGAATTTGGCCTGGCCTATCTGTTCATCTCGCACGACATGGCCGTGGTGGAACGCATCGCGCACCGGATCGCCGTGATCTATGCCGGCCAGATCGTCGAGATCGGCGATGCGAAGTCGGTGCTGTCGGCGCCCAGGCATGCCTACACGAAGAAGCTCATCGCGGCGGTGCCGACCATCGAGCGGCGGCGCCAGCGTTTCGAACTGGACACGCGGCAAGTGCCGTCGCTGGTGCGGCCGCTGGGGTTTGAACCGGGGCCAGCAAAGTGGGATGTGTTTGGGTCGGATCACAGAGTGAGGATCGAGGGGTGAAGGATAGCGCTCAAAGATGCGCAGGCTTGGCGGGACAGCACTCCCCTCCGGCCTGCCGGCCAGAGGGGTGTGGGACGGATCGCTGCCTCTCCGATGGAGGCCGATATTGACCGCCCTCGCCGAGCTCTTCACTCACGCCTTCGCGCCGCTCGAAACCGCGGTGAACGAGGGCCGCATTCCGGGCGGCGTGTTAGGGATTGTCGAGCGCGGCGGCGCCCGCGTTGTGCGTGCAACAGGCCTCGCCCAACGCGTGCCCGAACCCAGGCCCATGCATGAAGGAACCTGGTTCGATCTCGCCTCCCTGACCAAGGTCATCTTCACCACGCCGCGCATTCTCAAGCTGGCGGAGGATGCCGTCATCGACCTCGACACGCCGTTGATCTCGGCGCTGCCGGACCTGCGCCAATATGACGAGAAGGCGTGGGAGCGAAAGGTAACGTTTCGCCAGTGCCTCGGCCACCAGACGCCGTTTCCGGCCGTCGCGCCCATATACACCTATGGCCGCGATCCCGACCTCTTGCGCGCCTTCATCCTGCAGCGCGAATGGCAGGCCGGCATGCCGGTCTATTCCGACATCAACTTCATCCTGCTCGGCTTCGCGATGGAGCGCCTGTCGGGCAAGAGGATCCGCGCCATGGATCCCGGTCCGGGCTTCGCCTTCTCGGCCGCGCCGGACCAGGCGGCGGCGACGGAAGACTGCACCTGGCGCCACCGCGTGCTCTCAGGCGAGGTGCATGACGACAATTGCTCGGCGCTCGAGGGCGCCGGCCATGCCGGCCTGTTCGGCACGGCTGCCTCGGTCCTCGATTTCGCGCAAGGGCTGCTCGACGGCACCGGCGCCTCGCCGGCCTCGATCGCGCTGATGCGGGCGCCGCTGTCGGCCACCCGCACCCATGGCTGGGAACGCCCTTACGAAGGCTGGTCCGGCGGCGGGCTCTGCAGCCCCGGCACGATCGGCCATACCGGCTTCACCGGCACCGGGCTGTGGATCGACTTCGACAAAGGCAGGGCCTGGACCTTGCTCACCAACCGGATCCATCCGACACGTCATTTCAACAGCGGAATCGCCGCGCTTCGCCAGGCTGTCGGCGATCGGATCAACGAGGACTAGCAACCCATGCAACCAATCTGGGCCGTCGGCCTGATGACCGGCACCGTGCTTGACGGCAATATCGACGTCGCGCTGATCAGGACCGACGGCGAGCGGATCGCCGATTTCGGCACCTATGCGCTGGCGCCCTACTCGCAATCGATCCGTACCCTGCTGGAGGAGACGCTGCTGAAGGCGCGCGCGTGGAACTTCACCGGACCGGAACCGGCGATCTTCCGCGAGGCCGAGGAGGCGCTGACGCGCGCGCAATCGGCGGCCGTGAAGGACCTTGTCGAAGGCCATGGCCTGACCATGGCCGATATCGGCGTCGTCGGCTTCCACGGCCAGACGGTGCTGCATCGCGCGCCGGAGACCGGCCGGCTCGGCCAGACCCGCCAGCTCGGCGACGGCGAGCTGATGCACTCTATCCTCGGAACCAAGGTCGCCTACGACTTCCGCTCGGCCGACATGCGCGCCGGCGGACAGGGCGCGCCACTGGCGGCCGCCTATCACACCGCGCTGCTGCGCGCGGCGGATGCCAACGGCGACATGGCGGTGCTCAATCTCGGCGGCGTCGCCAACATCACCTGGTGGGACGGCAAGGACAATGTCGTCGCCTTCGACACCGGACCGGCCAACGCGCCGCTCAACGATTTCATCAAGGCAAAGGGGCTTGGCGACATGGATCGCGACGGCGCGCTGGCGCGCGCCGGCACGGTGGACGAGGCGCGGCTCGCAAGGCTGCTGCAACATCCCTATCTGACCAAGCCCTATCCGAAATCGCTCGACCGTTTCGACTTCACCGCCGCGATGGCCGAAGGCCTCGGCGCCGAGGATGGCGCAGCCTTGCTGACCGCCTTCACCGCCGCCGCCGTCGGCAAGGCGCTCGACCTTCTGCCGCATCGGCCGAAACGGCTGGTGGTCAGCGGCGGCGGCCGCCACAACCCGACGATGATGGCGATGCTCGCCAGCCGTTCCGGCGTCGAGGCCGTGCAAGCCGAGACGCTGGGCTGGAAGGGCGACGCGGTCGAGGCGGAGTGTTTTGCGTTCCTGGCGGTGCGGGTGCTGCGCGGCCTGCCGATCAGTTTTCCGAGCACGACCGGCGTGCCGCAGCCGATGCGCGGCGGGAAGCTCGCCGGGTAGGTTTTGGTTGACGCAATTCCGGACCGCCGATCAGGCGGCAGTCAGGCTCTTCTGCAGGAAGATGCGGCTGCGGCCGATGGGGAAATCGGGCAGCGTGCCGAACCGCTGGTAACCCTGGCGCTCATAGGCCCTCGCCGCCTTGGGATTGAAGGTGTCGATCCAGGCGCCGTGGCAGCCGCGCGCCACCGCCTCCTGTTCGGCCGCCTGCAGCATCTGGCCCGCCATGTGCTGGCCGCGCAGGCTCTCGTCGACCCACAGCCATTGCACGAAGAGCCAGCCCCAGGCGGTGTAGCCGGAGATGCCGGCGACGACCTTGCCAGCCTCGTCGCGAACGAAGACGGCGAGCGCCTTTCGGCCCGAGGCGCCGACATCGGCGTCGTTGAAGGCCGTGAGTTGCTCGCCGAGGAAGGCGAGTTCCTGCGCCGAAGGATCGGCGGTGGTCTCAAGCGTCGTCTTCATCGCTTCGTCCAGTTCGGTTCCATTTGCCAGCCTTAGCGAAGGACCGAACAGGGACGCAAGCTTACTGCTGGGCAGTGCCTGCCGAGCGCCATGCCGCCGCCGAAGCGGCGACCAGCATCAGCAGGGCCGCGATCACGGCGCAATTGGCGAAGCCGAGGCTCGTATAGAGCGGGCCGAAGCCGGCGGTGCCGATGGAGACGGCGAGATAGGTGACGGAGCTGTTCAGGCCCATGATGGTGCCGCGCTGCGTGGGGTCGAGCGCGGTCAGGCGCATCACCAGGACGTTCAGCCCGAAATGGTTGGCAAGGCCCCAGAGGGCGATCGTCGCCATGAGCAGGCCGAAGCTGCCGCTGGCGGTGGCCATGGCGACATAGACGGCCGCCACCAGCAGATAGGCGAACGGCATGACGCGCCGGGCGCCGAGGCGGTCGATGACGCCGTCGAGCAGTGCCGCCGCGCCAAAGCCGAAACCATAGGCGAGTGCCGCCAGGCCATTGGCGCTGACCGGCTCGCCGAGGCCCTGGTGAAGGTGATCGCCGAGATAGCCGTAGACGCCGTAGAAGGCGGTCATGAAGGCGCCGCAGGCGATCAGCAGCGGCAGGATGCCGGGAACGGCGAGGGCGCCGAGCGGCGAAGGCGCCGGGCCGCTTTTCTTGCTGTCGCGCAGCGAACTCATTGTCAGGCCGACGACGGCGGTCGCGGCCAGGAGCGCGACGGCGGCGAAGACGGCGCGCCAGTGCACGAGATCGGCAAGCACGGCCGACAGCGAGACGCCGGCCACCATGGAGAGCGTCCAGCCGGTCAGCACGACGCCGATGGTGCCGCTTTCGCGGCCGGGCGGCGCGATCGCCGCCGAACTCGCGTAGATCGCCGGCATGGCGACGCCGGCGGCGATGCCGGCGACCAGCTGGGCCGCGACCAGCGCCGTCACCGTCGGTGCCAGCGCGCTGGCGACCAGGGCCAGCGCCAGCAGCAGCAATGCGCCCTGCAGCATGCGGCGCGCGCCCACCCGGTCGATATAGCGGGCAAGGAAGAGCGCGCTGGCCGAGGTGCCGAGGCCAAAGGCAGCGGCCGCGCTCATCACCGCCGGCACGCTCGTCCCGAACGAGGTCGCCACGGCGGGCGCGATCGGGCCGAGAACCAGCGAGTTGGAACCGATGACGGCGATGCAGCCGGTCAGGAGATAGGCGAGCGCCGGGATCGGCGGCCGGGGCGCCGCCACCAGAATTGCTGATTGATCACTGTTCGACATATGCTCATAATGGCCGTATTTAATTCGGCATCAATGAGGAATTCCGATATGGATGAAGAAACAGATGGCATTCAGCGGAACAGGCAGCCTACCCGCGATATCGACCCTATCGACCGAAAGATATTAGGCATCCTGGTCGACGACGCGACCATCAGCTACGCCGAGCTCGGCGATCGCGTCGGCCTGTCGCCGCCGGCGGCGCATGAGCGGGTGAAGCGCCTCAAGCGCAGCGGCGCCATCCGCGCCACGGCGGCGATCATCGATCCCAGAGCGGTGAAGAAGCCGCTGCTCGCCTTCGTGCATATCGACACCAGGGGCTGGGGCAAGACGCCGGAGCTGATGGCGGTGTCCGAATTCCCCGAAGTCGAGGAGATCCATACGGTGGCCGGCGACACCTGCATGCTGCTCAAGGTCCGCACCGAGGACACGCGCGCGCTGGAGGGATTGCTGTCACGGCTTTACGAAACGCCGGGCGTCACCTCGACGCGCAGCTATGTGGTGCTGTCGACGTATCTCGAGCGGCCGGTGCAGCCCGGCATCACCCAGGAATGGCCGGCGCCCCGGCATATGGCGACGCCGGTCTACTAGAGCATGATGCCGAAAAGTGTGAAGCGGTTTTCGGGCGACATCATGCTCTATTTCTCTGATTTAGAGCCGGATTCAGATTTCAGGTCGATTCGACCTGAAATCATCCGGCTCTAGGCGTTACCCTCACTGAAAGCTGCACACGCTTCTGCACAAAATTTACGCATGCAATAATTTCTCATAACGCGTTGAAACTTGAAAACTTGTCTGTAAAGTTTCACCTTGCAGGTGCGCGCCGGCGCGCTCTAAGTAGGTGCCGGGGCAGTCGCATGGAACCGAGGATTCTTCGGATGTCCATGCCGCGAGGGTTGGAATGGCGATGACGCACAAGACCATGGAGGATTTCGCCCGTTCCTGCGGCGTCTCCAGACCGACGCTGTCGAAATATTTCGACGATCCGACCAGCGTCAAGCCGGCGACCAGAAAGCGCATCGAGGAGGCGCTGCGCTCCTCCGACTATCAGCCGAATCTGTTCGCCCGCAACCTCAACCGCAAGCGCACCCGCAGCATCGGCATCGTCGTGCCGACGGTGACCGACCCGTTCTATTCGGAAATGGTCAGCCGCATCGAGCTTCGGCTGCGCGACGAAGGCTATTGGCCGATCGTCATTTCCTCGCACGGCTCGACCGAGCTCGAGGTCGAGGCGACGCGGACCATCCTGTCCTTGAAGGTCTCCGGCGCGCTCGTCGCGCCGCTCGGGCGGCGCTCCGATCACCGCACGCTGGAGAAGCTGACGCAGGCCATCCCGATCGTTTATTTCGACACTTATCTCGATGGCGGCACGCCCTTCGTCGGCAACAACAACACGCAGAGCGTCGCGACGATCGTCGAGTATCTCTGCCGATCGGGCGACGCGCCGGTCTATTTCGACATCCCGCATGTCAACCACAACTCGCCCGAACGGCTGGCCAGCTATGTCGCCTCGATGAAGCGGCTCGGGCATGAGCCGATCGTCATAGGCAATACCAGGGACTACACTTGGGATTTCGAGCGGATCGGCTACGAACAGACCGAGAGGATGCTCGGCAGTGGCGGCCTGCCGGGCAAGACCATCCTGTGCAACAACGATCGTCTCGCCTTCGGCGTGATGGCGGCCGCCTTCTCGAAGGGGATCAAGGTCGGCCGCAAGGCGGACTGCGACCTCAGGGTCGCGGCGCATGACGATCATCCGCTCAGCCGCTACACCTGCCCCGGCCTCACCACCATGGCGCAGGACTTCGCCGCCATGGCCGGGCGCAGCGTCGAAACGCTGCTGGGGCTGCTCAACGAGGACGGGACGGCGGTGGCGCCCAAGGTCAATCTCGACGCGACGCTGGTGATGCGCCAGTCGGCGTGACCTGAACCTCGACAGACCCGACCCAACTCAACCGGGATCGAAGCTCCGCCAGGCGGCGACCGCCGCCTCGACAGCCTGCCGCGATGCCGGGCCGTGGCGGCCCATCGAGACGAAGCCGTGGATCTGGCCCGGCCAGCGCTTGAGCACCACCGGCACGCCGTCGTTATGGAGACGCCTGGCATAGGCCTCGCCCTCGTCGGCGAGGATGTCGTGGCCGGCGATGGCGACGAAGGCGGGGGCGGCACCGGCAAGGCCTTTGGTCTTCAGCGGCGAGACGCGCCAGTCGTCGATGTCGCCGGCGTCGCGAACATATTGGTCGCGGAACCATGCCATGGTCGAGGCGGTCAGGCCGAAACCCTCGGCGAAGCGTCGGTAACTGTCCGCCGTCTGCGCGGCATCGGTGTTGGGGTAGAGCAGAAGCTGTGCGGTCACCGGAATCCGGTCGTCCCGCGCGAGCAGGCTGAGCACGGCGGCGAGATTGCCGCCGGCGCTGTCGCCCGCAACGGCGATGCGCCCAGCATCGATGCCGAGAGCGGCGGCCTCATCCCGCATGAAGGAGAGCGCGGCGCGGCAGTCCTCGACCGCCGCCGGAAACTTGTGCTCCGGCGCCAGCCTGTAGGCGGGCGAAACGACGACGCATGCCGCGATGTTGGCGAACCAGCGGCAGATCTCGTCATGCGAGTCGAGATTGCCGATCACCCAGCCACCGCCGTGCAGATAGAGCAGCGCGGGAGCAGCCCGGGACGGAGCCCCCTGCCCGCGATAGATTCTTACCACCAGCGATCCGCCGGGTCCGGCGAGCGTGCGCTCGCCGACCAGGCCGACCGGCTCGCGCTCGCCCTGCAGGTCCGGAGAGCCCTGGTCATAGGCGCGGCGCGCCTCTTCGGGCGTGCCGGTCTCGAACGGCGGGGCGGCGGCCTGCCGGCCGAGATCGAGCACGTGGCGGGCTTGCGGATCGAGCCCGGCTGCCGTCGAGGGCGATGTCGTCATCGGGCGGCCTCCCGTCAGGCCAGCAGGCTCGTCGCCTCGTCCTCGGCGAGAAGCGGCGGCTGGTCGACGGTGCCATTGACAGCAACCGATCCGCGGCGCTCGCCCGAGGCGAGGATCGCCTCCATGATCTCCAGCACATGCAGCGCCAGTTCGCCGGAGGCGCGCGGCCTCCTGCCCTCGGACAGCGACCGGACCAGATCGGCGACACCGAGCATGCGGTAGTTGGCGCGGTCGGGCGCGGCATAGGGCCAGTTGCGCGCGCCGTAGAGCTCGCTGTCGCTCTCGAAATCCTTCCACTCGGCGCCGCGCGCCGACAGCGAGACGGTGCCGCCGAACGTGTCGGGATCGGGGAGTCTCAGCGAGCCCTCGGTGCCGTGCAGTTCGATCGGATGGTTGGAGTGCCTGAAGACATCCCAGGAGGCGCCGAAGGTGACGCTGGCGCCGGAGCGGAATTCGAGCAGCGACAGGATGTTGGTCGGCGTGCCGACCTTGAAGCTGGTGTTTTTGAAGGGACCGTCGGCGGTGATCAGCCGCTCCTCCTGGCCGCGCGTCGCCATGGCCATGACGCTGGCGACCGGGCCGAGCAGGTTGACCAGCATCGTCAGGTAGTAAGGGCCCATGTCGAAGACCGGGCCGCCGCCGGGCTGGTAGTAGAATTGCGGATTGGGATGCCAGTGCTCCATGCCGCGCCCCATCATGAAGGCGGTGCCGGTCACCGCGCGGCCGATGGCGCCCTCATCCATCAGGCGGCGCGCGCGGCGCCCGGCGGCACCGAGGAAGGTGTCGGGAGCCGAGCCGAGCAGCAGGCCGCGGCTGGCTGCTTCGGCGACCAGCCGGCGGCCGTCGCCGGCCGAGGTTGCCAGCGGCTTTTCGGTGAAGACGTGCTTGCCGGCCGAAAGCGCCGAGAACGAGATGTCGAAGTGCGCCGCCGGTATCGTCAGGTTGAGGACAAGGTCGATGTCCGGGTCGGCCAGCAACGCGTCGACGCCGAGCGCGCGGATGCCGTATTCCTTGGCACGGAGCGCCGCCATGTCGGCGGAAATGTCGGCACAGGCGCGCAACTCCATCCCGCCGAACAGAGCCGCATTGCGCAGATAGGTCATCGAGATGTTGCCGCATCCGATGACACCGATGCCGAGCTTTGTCTTTGATTTTCCGTGCATTTTCGATCGTACCTCCCAACGCGGCCACGGCTTGGCCGCACCCTGGCGCAAGCAATGGATCACAATCGAAAGCCGCTATACAACATTTTAATTCTTGACGCGCGTAAAAATTTTATGGAGCATATGAAAACGCTGACGCAGCAGGATTTTGAAAACAACCGATTGGGGAATTTTGAACTCATGAGCCTCGGAACCAAGGTGCGCCTTGCGCGCCTCTTCTCGCATCCATCGGGGAACCTTTTTGGCGGCGCGGTCGACCACTTCGTCGGCTATGGCGACGTGCGCAAAGGCGGCCTTGCCGACCTGCCGGGGGCGCTGGCGCGCGTCATGGCGGGCAAACCCGACTATGTCAGCATCCAGCCTGGCACCGCCCGCCATTTGTGGCCGCAATATGCGGGCAAGGCTTCCCTGGTGATCCAGGCGGGCTGCTTCACTCCGGACGATCGCATCAGCGAGCTGATCGCAACGCCCGAGGATGCGGTGCGCGCGGGGGCCGATGCATTGGCAGTGGCCATTCCGGTGCGCGGCGCGACCGAGGGCAAGTACATACGCTGGCTGACCGATTCGGTGAACGCGGCGGCTCGCTACGGCATGCCGGTGGTGGCGCATATCTACCCTCGCGATTTCACCGACGGGGCGAAAATCGTCTTCACCCCCGACGAGATCGCCTATGCGGCGCGCATCGGCTACGAGTCCGGCGTCGACGTGATCAAGATCGGCTACACGGGCGATTTCGAGTCGTTCCGAGAGACCGTCCGGACCTGCCCGGTGCCGGTTGTGATCGCGGGTGGTCCGAAGACCGATACGCTGCTCGGCGCGCTTCAGCAGACGGCGGACGCCATCCGTGCCGGCGCGCGCGGTGCCGTGGTCGGCCGCAATCTCTGGGGGCATGGCGATCCGCAGAAGGCGGCGCTTGCCTTTCGCGGCGTCATCCATGACGGCCTGTCGGCAAAAGACGCCCTGGCGAAGGCGGGTGCCTGAACCATGCCCGCCGTCCCCTCGATCCTCGGCTTCGGCGCTATTGCGATCGACGACATCGTCTATGTCGATCAGCCGTTGTCGGCGGGCAAGGGAAAGGTTCTGCAAAGTGCCCGGGCTTTCGGCGGAAATGTCGCGACGGCGCTGGCCGCCGTCGCGCGGCTCGGCGGAACCGCCGGGTTTGTCGGATGGCTGGGCAGTGCCGCGGACGACGCCGTGCTGTGCGATCTCGTTGCGAGCGGCGTTGAAACCGCATTCGCACCGCGCCACCCGGACGCGCGCCCGGTGCGCTCGCGCATCACAGTCGGCTCGGACGGGGAACGGTTCATCGCCTATGACGACGAAGCGATGCTGGGCACCACGCCGGACTTTCCGGACGATATCCTCAGCCGGGCAGCCGTCCTGATCGTCGATAGCTACGCGATCCGGTCGCTGGATGTCGTGGCCCGGGCTCGCGATCTCGGCCTTGCGATCCTCGGCGATATCGAATGGAGCAGCGGCCCGGACACCCAGAGGCTGATCGCGCTCTGCGACCATCTCATTCTTCCCCTCGGCTTTGCGCGGACTGCCACGGGCCGCCGATCGCCGGCCGAGATGCTCGATGCGCTATGGTTGCCGTCGCGGTCCGCCGTGGTTCTGACCGATGGCGGCAGGGGCGTCTACTATCGCGGGCGCGACGAGACAGGGCTCTGGCACCTGCCCCCGCACCGGGTTGACGTCGTCGACTCGACCGGCGCCGGTGACTGCTTTCATGGCGCCTATGCCCATGCATTGACGCGCGGGGCCGACACCGCAGGCCGGGTCGCGTTCGCGGCCGCGGCCGCAGCCCTGTCCGTAACGGGACGTGGCGGGCGCGAAGCGCTGCCCACCAACGACCAGGTCACGAAACTTCTGACCTCTGCGAACGCTCCGTCAGCGGTCGAACTGAGACTTGTGGAGGAGGAAGATGGCAGAAGTCATTCTTGAGAATATCTGCAAGACCTACGGGAACAATTTTCACGCCATCGACCAATTGAACCTGTCGGTCGAGGACGGCGAGTTCCTGATCCTCGTCGGCCCGTCCGGCTGCGGTAAATCCACCGCGTTGCGAATGATCGCGGGGCTGGAGGACGTCACCAGCGGCAGCCTTCGGATCGGCGGCGTCGACGTCGTCGACATGCCGCCCAAGGACCGCGACATTGCCATGGTCTTCCAGAGCTATGCGCTCTACCCGCACATGACAGTGTTCGAAAACATCGCCTTTTCGATGCGGCTGGCGGGCAAGCCGAAGGCCGAGCGCAGGAAGCGCGTGGACGAGATCGCCAAGACCCTGCAGCTGACGTCGCTGCTGGACAGCAAACCCGCGAACCTTTCAGGCGGACAGCGTCAAAGGGTTGCCATGGGCCGCGCCATGGTGCGCGAGCCGGCCGCCTTTCTCATGGACGAACCCCTTTCCAATCTGGACGCGAAACTGCGTGTCCAGATGCGCGCGGAAATCACCAGCCTGCAAAAGCAGCTCGGCGTCACGACCATATACGTGACCCACGACCAGACCGAAGCGATGACGATGGGTGACAGGGTCGCGGTGTTGAAGGGCGGCGTGCTGCAGCAGGTCGACACACCCAAGCGGCTCTATGAATCGCCGGTGAACGCCTTCGTTGCCGGCTTCATCGGTTCTCCTTCGATGAACCTTTTCGAGGCGACCCTGACGGGCGACGAACTGACGTCCGGCACCTTCGGCGTCCGGCTGCAGGATGCAGCCTTCGTGCGCAGGCCGGGCTTGAGGTCGTATGCGGGGCGCAAGGTCGTGTTCGGGATCCGCCCGGAGCATCTCTATGACAGCAGCCTCGAATCCGGCCGCAAGTATCAGACGATACCGGCAAAGGTGACCTCGATCGAGGAACTCGGGTCGGAACATATCGTCCATCTGAACATCGACGCGGTCCGGGTGGACTCCGGCGACCCGGACGCGGTGGAGGATTACGGCCTGACGTCGAACGCGGTGGCGAAATTCGAACCGGACAGCGCAGTCCGCTCCGGCTCGGAAATCCGGTTGGCCCTGGATGACAGCAAGCTCCATTTCTTCGATCCCGAGACGCATCTGGCGATCTGAAGAATTGCGGCAGAGCCGGCGGGCGAGAGCGAGGCGCCCGCGAATGAAGACTTCTGAATAAACCAGACGATCGTCCGCATTGTGCAGCCGATCTTAAAGAAGGAGGAGAAAATGACGTTTCGGATAAGACCCGCGGTGCTGAAAATGGCCGCGGCCGCATGGTTGCTTGGCGCAACCGGCGCCATGGCGGACACGACGCTGGAGTTCACCCAATGGTGGGAGCCTGAGCTGCCCGCCGGCTCGCTGCGGAAAATCATGGACGAATTCGAGGCCGCGAATCCCGGGATCAAGGTGACGCTGGTCAGCGGCCCCTATGCGACCACGCGAGACCAGATCTCGGTTGGTGCTGCGACGGGAACGCTTAGCGACGTCGTTGGTCTCGACGGCGCCTGGGTCAACAATCTGAACGCGCAGAACGCGCTGGCCGACATGAACCCGATGATGGATGCGAGCGGCTTCGACAAAGCCCAGGTCGCGGACATCATCAAGGTGGACGGCAAAGCGGTGATGTTTCCCGTGGCTTCGTTCGTCTATCCGGTCTTCGTGAATTTGGACCTCGCCGCCAAGGCGGGCGTCACCAAGCTGCCGTCGACCCGCGCGGAGTTCCTCGAAGCCGCCAAGAAGATGACCCAGGCCGACAAGAACCAGTATGGCTGGGTGTTGCCGCTGTCGCTGCAGACGCCGTCCGGTGTCCAGAACGACATGATGTCGTGGGTCTGGGCGTCGGGTCAATCGATGATGGCGGACGGCAAGCCCGCTCTCGAGGCCAAGCCGGTGGTGGATATGCTGACCTTCGTCAAATCGCTTAATGACGCGGGCACCATCTCGCCCGGCATCGCCACCAAAACCGAACAGGAAAAGGTCGAGGAATTCGTCAACGACCGGGTCGGGATGATGATCGACTCGCTCGCGCATGTGAACCTCATCCGCAAACGCAATCCCAATCTGAACTTCGACCTGATCCCGGTCCCGGTCGTGGAAAACTACGACGGCAAGCGCGGCCTGCCATACGCCTCCTGGGGCATCGGCATCTCCGCGGGCTCGAAACATCAGGAAGAGGCCTGGAAACTCGTCCAGTATCTGATGAGCGAAAAGGTGAACGCCAAGCTCGTGTCGCTTGCCAACGCCTTCCCCGGCAACGTCAACGCCAAGCCAGATTTCGTGACCTCCGACAAGGCATTCGGCAAGGCTTTCGAAATCTTCAAGACCGGCTATCTTGCCAATGAGTTCACGGGCCTGCCGGTGGCGGAAGACCTGATGACCCAGTTCGACGTGCAAGCCCAGAAGATGCTCGCCGGCGAACAATCTCCGGAAGAAGCCGCGGCCAACGCTCAAAAGGGCTGGATGGCGAAATTCTGATCGGCCTGTTTTGCGATCTCTACCGGGCGGCCTGACTTCGGGCAGGCCTCCCGGCAACAACGCATCGGCAATGCGGACGGACCCGTTTCCGAAGCTCCCCTTCTCTTGAAGGCGTATCCCAAGGTTGGCATATGACCCCGCAGAAGCGCTCCCACCATCGGCTGAAACGAGCGGTCGCACCCTATCTCTATCTGTCGCCCTCGCTCATCATCATCAGCCTGCTGATGCTGCTGCCGATGGTGACGGTGATTGGCTATTCGTTCCAGAACAGCGCGGTGCTGCGGCGCGACCCTTCCTTTGCCGGACTGAAACACTACCAGGCGATCTTTGCCGATCCCGTGTTCTGGGCTTCGCTGTGGCACACGCTCTACTTCACCTGCATGAGCGTCGTCTTCCACATGACCATCGGCATGATCTTCGCGCTCATGCTGAACAGCGACCGCATCAATCCGACGCTGCGCAATATCCTGCGCGTGCTCTACATCCTGCCCTGGCTGTTCACCGCCGTGATCATCGCGGTGATCTGGCGCCTGCTGCTCGAGCCCAACGGCGTCGTGAACAGCATCCTCATGCAATTGGGCATCATCGGTTCCAAGGTCGAGTGGTTTTCCTCGCCCGAGACGGCGCTGCACGCCGTCACCTTCGCCAATATCTGGGCGGGGTACCCGCTTTTCATGGTCAGCCTGCTCGCGGGCCTGCAGGGCATTCCCAAGGATTTCTACGAGGCCGCCGACATCGACGGCGCGAAGGCCTACCAGAAGCTGATCTTCATCACCATTCCGCAGCTGATGCCGATCATCATCAGCATCTCGCTGCTCGATTTCATCTGGACCATGCAGGTCTTCCCGTTGATCTGGATAACGACGGGCGGCGGTCCGATCTACTCGACCGAGGTGCTGAGCACCTACACCTACAAGCTGGCGTTCTCGAGCTACAACCTGTCCCAGGCGGCGGCGAGCGCCGTGATCATCCTGCTGATCTCTCTTGGCCTGACGCTGTTCTACATCCGTTATCAGAAGGCTCGGTAGTCACCATGAGGAAAAGGCACACACCGAAAGATCGACTGATCACCGTCGCGCTGCATGTCGCGCTTGCCGCCGGGCTGTTTTTCGCGGCTTTCCCGATCTACTGGATGCTGACCAGTTCGTTCAAATCGAATACCGAAATCTTTGCCCTGCCGCCAACCATCCTGCCGAAGGCCTTCACGCTGGAAGCGTATGCGGCCATCCTTGGCGACCCAGTAAAACTGCGCTTCTTCTTCAACAGCTATTTCGTTGCCGGAGCAGTGACCGTGCTGACGGTGCTGATCGCGTTGCTGGCAGCCTATGGGTTCAGCCGCTTCAACTTCCGCGGCAAGGGCAGCCTGAACACGCTCATCATCAGCACGCAGACGATTCCGCCGATCACGCTTCTGATCCCCTTCTTCGGGCTAGTCGTCTCGTATGGCATCTTCGACACCTATGTCGCGCTGATCGTGACCTATCTGGTGTTCACGCTGCCCTACGCGATCCTGCTGATGACCGGGTATCTCAACACCTTGCCGCGCGATCTCGACGAGGCCGTCGCCGTCGACGGCGGCAGCAGCTGGACCGCACTCTGGCGGGTGATCGTCCCGATCTCGCTTCCCGGCATCGTGGCGACCTCGGTCTATACCTTCCTGTTGTGCTGGAACGAGTTCCTCTTCGCGCTGACGCTGACGAAGTCGACATCCATGCGCACGGTCCCGATCGGCATCCAGCTGCTGATGGGGCAGCACGCTTTCGAATGGAACCAGATGATGGCGATGAGCGTGCTCGGCTCGCTGCCGCTCCTGCTCATCTACCTTCTTGCCCAGAGGTACTTCCTCGCCGGGATGACCGCGGGCTCGGTCAAGTAGACGTCCATCCCATGAAGACGCAAAGCGACATCACGGAATGGGCGGTATCAAGGATTGAAAGGATGAACGTGAAAGACCTCAAAGTCGGCTGCCAGACCTTCACCTGGGAAATGCTCGGAGACCGTTTTGCCGGCGGCCCGGACGATCTCCTGAAGGCCATTTCCAATGGCGGCTATGCCGGCATCGAGATCACCGACACGATGATCGGCCGCTACGCCGGCAAGCCGGCGGAATTTGCCGCCGCGCTGAAGGCCACCGGCCTGACGCTGGTCTCCTTCGCCTTCGGTTCAAAGAGCGGCTTCACGCTGAAGGACCAGATTGGCGCCGACCTCGAAACCGCAAGGCGCTGGATCGACTTTGCCGCGGCCTTTCCGGGCGCGCTTGTCTCGATGGGCTCGGCGACCGTCGTCTCCGACGGGCCGCGCGACGACAAGTTCGCCATTGCGGCGGAATTCTATAGCAAGGCCGGCGAGATCGGCCGCGAGGTCGGCGTCCAGGTCGCGGTGCATCCAAGCTCGCACCACAACACGCTGCTCTTCGACCGCGCCGACTACGACCGCATCTTTTCCCTGCTGGACGCCTCGCTGGTCGGCTGGGTGCCGGACACCGGGCACATATTGCGCGGCCACAAGGACATGGCCGACACGCTCACCACCTACCGTGACCGCATCCGCTACGTGCACCTGAAGGACGTCGACGCCGGCGGCACCTGGGCGATGCTCGGCAAGGGTGTCTGCGACACGGCGAAGGTGATCGAGATCGCGAGCGCGGCGCCCAACTTCAACGGTTGGCTGGTGCTGGAGGAGGAATCCGAGACCGCCGCCGCCGATCCAGCCGGCGCGGTCAAGACCAACCGCCAGACCATGCGCGGATACGGAGCCTGAGACGATGATCCGCAAGCAAGACCGTCGCCTTCGTGTCGGTGTGCTCGGCTGCGGGCCGATCGCGCAGTTCGCGCATCTGGAATCCTGCGCGAAGGCGAGCAACGCCGACCTCTACGCGATCTGCGACGCCGCGCCCGACCTGCTTGGGCGCATGGGCGCGACCTATGAGCCGCAGAAGATGTATGGCGACTTTGACGAGATGCTCGCCGACCCCGCGCTGGAAGCGGTGATCGTCGCCACGTCGGATGCCTATCACGTGCCGATGTCGATCAAGGCGCTGGAGGCCGGCAAGCATGTGCTGTGCGAAAAGCCGATCGGCGTCTCGGTCGAGGAAGGCGAGAAGCTGGCCGAAGCGGTCAAGCGCTCGGGCAAGGTGCTGCAGGTCGGGCACATGAAGCGCTTCGATCCGGCGCTGGAAGCGGCGCGCGATTTCGTCCGCGACGAGATGGGCGAGATCCTGGCGCTGAAGGCCTGGTATTGCGATTCCACGCATCGCTACACCAACACCGACGCGGTGCAGCCGCTGCCGGTGACCAGCAAGCTGGCGCGGAAGCCGGCCGGCAACCCGAAAGCCGATCTCAGGCAATATTTCATGCTGGCGCACGGCTCGCATCTGGTCGACACGGCGCGCTTCCTCGCCGGCGAGATCACCGCCGTGCGGGCGCGCCTCAACGAGCGCTTCGGCGCCTATTGCTGGTTCGTCGAAACCGAGTTCGCCAATGGCGCCCTCGGCCATCTCGATCTCACCGTTGCCGTGCGTCTGGACTGGCACGAAGGTTTCCAGCTCTATGGCGAGAACGGCTCCGTGATCGCGAAGACCTTCAATCCCTGGTATTTCCGGGCGAGCGAGGTCGACATCTTCCACGAGAAGGACGCGACCTCGCGCAAGCCGCTCGGCGCCGACGGCCACTTCTTCCGGCGCCAGATCGAAGGCCTCGCCGAAACCGTGCTCGACGGCAAGCCGATGCGCGGCGCCAATGTCGAGGACGGGCTCGCCTCGATCCGCGCCATGGTGGCGATCGCCCGCTCGGTCGAGAGCGGCGAGCGCGTCGAGATCGCCAGCGTGACGGGAGCGGTCTGATGCAGGTCGGGGTGTTCGCCAAGACCTTTCCGGGCACCGAGCCGGCCGGCGTGCTTGCGTCCGTGCGCGATGCGGGCTTCGCGGTCACCCAGTTCAATCTCGCCTGCGCCGGCCTGCCATCGATGCCGGATGCCGTCCCCGACGAGGCAATCCGGACTATCAAGGCCGCCGCCGAAGCTTCGGGCGTGGCCCTTGTCGCGTTGTCGGGCACCTACAACATGGCGCATCCGGACAAGGCGGTGCGCCACGACGGCTTGCGCCGGCTGGCGCTGGTGATCGAGGCGGCCGCCAGGCTTTCCACGCCGCTGGTGACGCTCTGCACCGGAACACGCAACCCCGACGACCAGTGGGCGCATCACCCCGACAATGCCGACCCCTCGGCCTGGGCCGATATGGCGCGCCAGATGGAGAAGGCGCTCGAGATTGCCGAGCGCCACGGCGTCGACCTCGGAATCGAGCCCGAGCAGGCCAACATCGTCACCTCCGCCGCCGACGCGACGCGCCTGATCGCCGAGATGGGCTCGAAGCGGCTGCGCGTCGTGCTCGATCCGGCGAACCTCTTCGAGCAGGCGGATGCCGCACAGGCGCGCGCCATCGTCGCCGATGCGGTCGAACGCACGGCCGGTCATGTCGCCATGGCGCATGCCAAGGACCGTTTCGCCGACGCCCGCTTCGCCACGGCCGGCCACGGCGTGGTCGACTTTGCCGACTTCATCACCCGGCTGAAGCGCACCGGCTTCGATGGGCCGCTGGTGACGCATGGGCTTTCCGCCGAGGAAGCGCCCGGTGTCGCCCGTTTCCTGAAGGGGCTGGTGTGATGGCGACGCTCTCTCGCGACGGCGCCACGCTGCGGTTCACCGACGCCGGCGAAGGTCTGGCGGTCGTCTTCCAGCATGGGCTGGGTGGCGGCGAGGCGCAGGTCGCCCAGACCTTCCCCGCCGGCTTCCGCCGCATCACGCTGGAATGCCGCGGGCATGGCGGCTCCGGCCTTGGCGAGCGGCGCCCGTTTTCCTTCGACATGTTCGCCGACGACGTTCTCGCGGCCGCCGATCGGGCCGGCCTCGACCGCTTCATTGCCGGCGGCGTCTCGATGGGCGCCGGGATCGCGCTGCGGCTGGCCTGCCGCCATCCGAAACGCGTCGCCGCCCTGGTCATGGTGCGGCCTGCCTGGACCTTCGCGGCGGCACCGCCGAACATGCAGCCCATAGCCGAGGTCGCCGAACTGATCCTCGAGCATGGGCCCGACAAGGCGAGGACGATCTTCGCGCAAACGGCGACGGCCACGCGCCTCTATCACGAGGCGCCCGACAATCTTTCCTCGCTGCTCGGCTATTTCGACCGGCCCGACGCCAAGGCCTTCGCGCAGGTGCTGGCCAATATTGCCGCCGACGGACCGGGTGTTTCGCAACACGAAGTGGCCGCGCTCGCCATTCCGGCGCTGTTCGTCGGCAATGCCATGGACGCTGTCCATCCGCTGTCGAGCGCCTACACGCTTGCCGCCACGATGCCAAACGCGGTTTTCGCCGAGGTCACACCCAAGGCCCGCGACAGCAAGCAGCATTTCAGTGAGTTGCACACTGAGATCACCACGTTCCTCCAGTCCCACTCGAAAGTCCGGAGCCTCATTCCGTCATGACCAGCAAATCCCTCTCCGGCCCCGCCGCAATCGCCGCCCTGCCGCGCAACAGGCTGCTCGGCGAATTCTCGCTGTGGTCGGCCGACCTCGCCAATATGGAGCGCGACCTGAAGCGCATCGAGGCCTATGCCGACCTGCATCACGTCGACGTCGCGGATGCCCGCTTCACCCCCGGCTTCCTGTTCTTCCCCGACCTCGTGGCGCGCATCGCCAGGCTGACGGCGAAGCCGATCCATGTGCATCTGATGGTCGAGGCCGAGATCGTCGAGGCGCAGACGCGCCAGTTCATCGAGGCCGGCGCCGACCTCGTCACCATCCACGCCGAGAATGGCGAAGCGGGCCTACGCGCCGTGCGGCTGGCGCGTGAACTCGGCGCCGAGGCCGGCGTCGTGCTGCGGCTGGAAACGCCTGTCGCGGCAATCGTCCCGTTCCTGGCAGAGGTGGCGTTCGTGACGCTTCTCGGCACGTCGATCGGCGTCAAGGGCCAGAGCCTGTCGGAGCAGGCCTGTCCGCGCCTGATCGAGGCGCGCGCGCTGATCAGGAAGGCCGGGCGCGAGGCCGATATCATCCTTGCCGCCGACGGCGGCATCCGCCACGAGACGGTGCCCAGCTTGCGCGCCGCCGGCGCCGACACGGTGGTGCTTGGCTCGCTTGCCTTCGGCGACCCCGACCTCGCGCAGCGCATGGCCTGGCTGCACGGGCTGAAGGCCGCCGCGTGATGAACACGGTCGCGCTCGCTTTCGATCTCGGCGGCACGGAGCTGCGCGGCGCGCTGGTCGAGCGCAGCGGCGACGTCATCGTCCGCGTCTCGGCGCCGACGCTTGCAGGTGCCGGATCGGAGGCGGTGATCGGCCAGATCATCACGCTGGCGGACAAATTGCTCAAGCAGCACCCGCAGGCCAAGGTCGTCGGCATCGGCATGTGCGCGCCCGGCCCGCTCGACCCCAAGGCGGGCATCGTCATCGGACCGCCGACTCTGGCCGGCTGGCACAATGTGCCGCTGATCGACATCCTCAGCCGGCAGTTCGGCTTGCCGGTGCGGCTGGAGAACGACGCCAATGCGGCAGCGCTCGGCGAATGGCGCTTCGGCGCCGGCCGCGGCACCGGATCGCTGGTGTTCGTCACCGTCTCGACCGGCATCGGCGGCGGCGTGGTCGCCGACGGCCACATCTATCACGGCAGGCGCGGGCTGGCGGCCGAGATCGGCCACATGACAATCACCGGCGAAGGCGACCGCTGCTTCTGCGGCGCGGTCGGCTGCTTCGAAGCGGTCGCCTCCGGCACGGCGCTCGGGCGCCAGGCGACGCGGCTGACAGCGCCCGGCGACGGATCGCTGCTCCGGCGCCTTGCGAAGGACGGCGACATCTCCGCCCGCCATGTCGTCGAGGCCGCGCGGACGGGCGACGCGACCGCCCGCCAACTGGTCGAGGCGGAAGCCAGATGGCTCGGCATCGGCTTCACCAATCTTCTGCATCTCTATTCGCCGGACCTGATCGTGATGGGTGGCGGCCTCGCCAATGGCTTCGACCTTTTGGCTCCGGGGATCAGGGCGACGGTCGAGGAGCGCGCCATGCCGGCCTACCGCGACGTGCCGATCGTGCCGGCCGAGCTCGGCGACCGGGCGGGCCTGGTCGGCGCGGCCAGCCTGATCCTGTGGGAGGGCGAGCCCGGCACGGCGCTGGCGATGGTGCAGAACGACGAGACCAGGAGCGGCGCCGGCGGGCAGGATGAGCCAGCGTTGGCGCCGCGGGCCTGAGCAGACCCTTCTTCGTCATTCCAGGGCGAGAGCAGAAGCGAAGCGACGTCGCGGAGACCCTGGATCCACACCCGTGACTTTCGAACGACAGGGCGCTGCAGAATCATACGTTCTGCACCGCTGCGACGCATGCAAGGAGCGGCATGGATCCTCGGGTCTGCGCGTCCGCTTCGTTCCCGCTCCGCCCGTGGATGACGAAACAAGAAGGCGCAGCCGTCTCCTACCGCACCGCAGCACATTAAAACACGCTGCACACCACTTTAATTCTTGACGCGTGTCAAATTTTTCTAAAACATGCGGAAATGCTGGCAGGGCACATCGGCCAGCGCTCTGGGAGGAGCATGCCTGACATGGAAGACACCCTGCACCTCTCCAGCACGAGCGCCTGGGTCGCTTGCGCGCCGTCAGGCATTCCGTTCGCAGAACAACCAACCGTAAACCAAAATTCGGAGGAGGAAGACATATGCGCATGTTGAACTGCCTGACGCTCGGCGCGGGCCTGCTTGCAACGACGCTTGCCGTACCGGCGCATGCCGGAGAAGCGCCGAAAGTCGGGGCGATCGTGAAGGGTCTCGACAATCCGTTCTTCCAGACCATGCAGAAGGGCATCGAGGACCAGGCCAAGGCCGACGGCGTCGGCGTCACCGTGCAGGCGGCCGCCAACATGGGCGACGCGACCGGGCAGGCCGATCGCCTGACCGCCATGGCGATGCAGGATTTCGACTGCTACCTGGTCAACCCGATCAGCGTTTCCAACCTGGTGCAGGCGCTGGTGCCGGTCGCCCAGAAGAAGAAGCCGATCGTCAACATCGACAGCACCATCGACGCCGAACAAGCCAAGGCGGCAGGCTTTGCCATCTCGACTTATATCGGCACCGACAACGTCGCCGCCGGCGCGCTGGCGGGCGAGGAGATGCTGAAGCTGGTGCCGAAAGGTTCCAAGGTGGCGCTGGTCGCCGGCATCGTCGGCGACGTCGGCTCCAACGCGCGCATCAAGGGCTTCAAGCAGGCCGTCGAAGGCAAGCTCGACGTGGTGGTGATGGTGAGCGCCGATTGGGATCGCGAGAAGGCGCTGACCGCGGCCACCGACATCCTGGCCGCGCACCCCGATCTCGCCGGCTTCTTCGCCGCCAACGACGTCATGGCGCTCGGCGTCGAACGCGCCGTGCAGACCTCGGGCAAGGACGTCAAGGTGATCGGCCTCGACGGCATCGTCGACGCGCTGAAATCGATCGCCGCCGGCGAGCTCACCGCCACCGTCGCGCAATATCCCTATGTCGTCGGCGCAATGGGCGTCGAGGCCTGCGCCATTGCCGCCAAGGGCAAGGAACTGCCCGCCAATGTTCCGGCGCCGGTGCTCTTGATCAACAAGGACAATGCGGAAGCGTCGCTGAAGAATTTCCCCGCGCCCGGCGGCGAGTATCCCGATCCCTTCCGCGAGATGTTGAAGTGAGCACACCTGAACAAAGCGCGCCCGCTCGAGTGACGGCGGGCGCGGCGGAGGAGAGCCGTTCCTCCCTGTCGGCTCTCCTCCTGGATCCTTCCTTCTGGGCCGACTGGGCCTCGGTCGTCGGCCTGGTCGGCCTCGTCATCGTCTTCGGCATCGCCCAGCCGGTCTTCCTCAGCGTCGCCAATCTGCAGGCGCTGCTCCTGGCCGCGGCGATCCTGGTGGTGCTGTCGATCGGCCAGACCTTCGTCGTCGCGACCTCCGGCATCGATCTTTCGCTGGCCGCCGCCGTCATGCTCGGCGCCATCATCCTCGGCCTGGTCAACGCCGCCGGCTGGGGCATATTCGCGGCCTGCGTGCTCGCCGTCCTTGCCACCAGCGCGGTGGGTTTCCTCAACGGCGTCCTCATCACCGCCGGGAAAATTCCCGATTTCGTGGTGACGCTGGGCGCGCTGTCGGGCATCACCGGCCTCGGCCTCATCCTGTCGGGCGGCGAACCGACGATGGTCGGCTCGACCTTCCTGCTGCGGTTGGCCTCCGGCTCGTTCGGACCGTTCGGCTATCCGGTCTGGGTGGCGATCGCGGCCGTCATCGTCGCCCATGTCGCGCTCTATCACACGCGCTTCGGCGTGCATCTGCTGGCCACCGGCGGCCAGGCCGAAAGCGCCTCGGCGCTGGGCATCCGCACCGGCAGGGTGAAGATCGCCGCCTACACGATTTCCGGCTTCTGCGCCGGCATCGCCTCGCTGCTCCTGGTGGCGCGGATCGGCTCGGCCGAGCCGCTGATCAACACCAGCCTGCTCCTCAATTCGGTGGCCGCCGTGGTGCTGGGCGGCGTGAGCCTGTTCGGCGGCCGCGCCAGCATCCTCGGGCCCGCCATCGGCGCGCTGATGCTCACCGCGCTGGTCAACGGGCTGACGCTGCTCAGCGTCTCGGCCTTCTATCAACCGCTCGCCGTGGGCGCCATCGTGGTGCTGGCGGCGCTGATCATGCGGTACCAGAAATGAGCGCCGTCCATCACACCCCCTCGACCGAAGCGATCCTCGCCTGCGACGGCTTAAGCAAGCATTTCGGCGGCATCCGCGCCTTCACCGATGTCGCCTTCCAGGCCCGCCGCGGCGAGGTCACCGCTGTCATCGGCGACAATGGCGCCGGCAAGTCGACGTTGATCCGCTGCCTGGTCGGCGTGCATGCGCCGGACGGCGGCGAGATCTTCTTCGACGGCCGGCCGCATCCCTTCTCCAATCCCGACGAAGCACGCAAGGCAGGCATCGAGACGGTGCACCAGAACCTGGCGCTGATCGACGAGCTGACCGTGGCGCAGAACCTCTTCCTCAACCGCGAGATCGTGCGCCGCATCGGCCCGTTCGCGCTGCTCGACCGCAAGGCGATGAAGACGCAGGCTCGCGCCATGCTGTCGCGCCTGTCGATCAACGTGCCTTCAGTAACGCAGCGCGTGCGGCGCCTGTCGGGCGGGCAAAGACAGGCGATCTCGATCTGCCGCGCCGCCGGCTCCGGCGCCAAGCTCGTCGTCATGGACGAACCGACGGCCGCACTCGGCGTGCAGGAGACCGGCAATGTCGAGGCGCTGATCCGGCGGCTGCGCGAGCAAGGGGTGAGCGTCATCCTGGTCAGCCACAATTTCGATCAGGTGCGGCGCCTTTCGGACCAGATCTGGGTGATGCGGGCCGGGCGGATGGCGGCGACGGTGCGCGCCTCCGAAACCACCGGCAACGAACTGGTGGCGCTGGTCACCGGCGCGGCGTGATCGCCCGTCATTCGTGACGTCAAACGCGGGCCTCGGTGGCCGGCGACAGAATGGAAATGCAAGGGAGTTTGCCGTGGCTGTGATCCGTGTCGGACTTGTTGGGCTTGGCGAGGTGGCGCAGTCGATCCATTTGCCGGTGCTGGCCGACCAGCGCGACCGCTGGGTGATCGCCGGCGTCCATGACGTCTCGCCAAGCCTGGTGTCGCTCGTCACCTCGGAATATCCGACCGCCAAGGCGTTCGAGAGCGCCGAGGCGCTGATCGCCTCGCCCGATATCGACGCGGTGTTCGTGCTGTCGTCCGACGATACGCACAGCCGCTTCGTGCGCGCCGCGATCGCGGCCAACAAGCACATTTTGCTGGAAAAGCCCGCCTGCCTGACGGTGCGCGAGATCGACGAATTGCTGGCGCTGAGCAAGGATTACGGCAAGACCATGTTCGTCGGCTACATGCGCCGCTATGCGCCGGCCTATCTGGCGGCACGGGAGGAATTGCCGGCCCACGCCGACATCATCCATGTGCGCATCTTCGACCTGATCTCGGAGGGCCGGCACTTCCTCAAGAAGAGCCAGAACGTCCTTTATCCCACAGACATCGATCCGGCGATCCTGGCGCGCGGTGCGAAGGAACGCGACGCGCTGATCCGCGAAGTGGTGGGGCAGGATGCCTCCGCCGACCTGGTGCGCGCCTATCGCGGGCTGACGGCGCTCTCCTCGCATCACATCTCGGCGATGCGCGGGCTGCTCGGCGAGCCGAAGCGCGTGGTGGCGGCGCACCGCACCAATGGCGGCGCCAACACCAGCGTGACCTTCGACTACGGTCACTTCGCCTGCCTCTATGACGCGGTGGTCGACGACCTCGGCCTGTTCGATGCCATGATCGAGGTGCGCTCGAACACCAGGCGGGTTCGCATCATCTACGACACGCCCTATGTCCGCAGCCTCCCGACGCGGCTGGAGGTGACGGAAGCCGGTCCGCTCGGTCCGGTGACGAAGGCCTTCGGCCCGCTCTATGGCGACGCCTTCTCCAACGAGCTCGAGACCTTCCACCGCCATATCATGGAAAGCACGAAGCCGCTGACCGACCTCGCGGATTCACGCGCCGACCTGGCGCTGATGGCGGAGATCATCGGCAAGATGAGGGAGAGCGGCGGGCGCTGAGGCCGGCCGCCTATTTACCGCAGTGGTGATCGTTGATCTTGTTCAACGCATTGGCGTCAGGGCCAACACGCTGGTACGAGCAGGCTCCGGCCGCCGTCGTGAACAATTGCTGGTCATAGTAGTGCGGGCCCGCGAACAGGATGTCGATGATATCGCGATGCGCGGGGACGTAGCGTTCGGATTCGGCCCGATGGTCGCGGCTTCCGGCGAAGGCCGAGGCGGCCATGCCGCAAGCCACAGCGAAAACGAGTGCGCGGATCGCAAGGCGTTTCGTCGTCATTCGCATACCCCTCCTAACCGGTTCGAAGTTCCACCATATCCAAAATCGCCAGCCGGACAAAGGTTCCCCTGACCTGCTCCCCCCGCCCGGGCTGACCAGTCGAGACATCAGTCCGGTTTTGAGCCCCGGGCGCGCTTTCGTTCGGCCGCCGCCAGAAGCTCGACGAAGGCGCGCACCTTGGCCGGCCTGAAGCGCGCCGGCGGAAAGACGGCATGGATACCGCCGGTCGGCAGGCTCCAGTCGGCGAACATCCGCACCAGGCGCCCCTTGGCGATGTCGTCATCGACGCTGTAGTCCGGAAAGATGCCGAGCCCGATGCCGGCCTTCACGCAGGCATGGACGCCGGGGCTCTTGTCGCAGCTGACGATCGGGTTGAGCTCGGCCAGCACTGTTTCGCCGTCTTTCGAGAACAGCCATTGGCCGATACCGCGGAGCTGGACATTGCCGACCCAGGGCAGCGACCTCGCCTGGCCGGGGGCCACATCCGGCGGCAGCCTGGCCGCAAGCTCCGGACTTGCGACGACGACCTGCCGGAAGCTCCCAAGGCGGCGCGCCAGATTGCTGGAATCGGCCAGCCAGCCGGCGCGGATGCCGAGATCGATCTGCTCGTCGACGAGATTGCTGACCGCGTCGTCGAAGATCGTCTCGACCCGCATCCTCGGATATTTCTTGAGATAGGCGGCGATGGTCGGCGCCACGACCTTCTCGCCATAGTCGAGCGGCGCCGTCAGCCGCAGCATCCCGGTCGGCTTGTCGGCGCTGCGCGCGATGTCGCCATAGGCGGCTTCCGCCTCGCGCAGGATGATGGCGGCGCGGTCGTAGAACAGCCGCCCCTCCTCCGTCATCGTGACGCGCCGCGTCGTGCGCCGCAGCAGCGTGGCGCCCAGTTCCCGCTCGAGCCTGCCGACCTGGTGGCTGACCACCGCCTTGGCGACGTCGAGCCGGTCGGCGGCCGCGGTGAAGGACCCGGTTTCGACAACCGTGGTGAAATAGACGAGCCGGTTAAGGTTCAGAAGTTCGGCCATCGGCAAAGCCATTGTCTGATCTGGTCAGACAGTCTGTACGATTGATCGCTGTTTTTCGCAATTGGGCGAACTGCCATCTAGATCCGTGACAGACACCGGACGAGACGGCCATGAACAATGCAACGCTGACCTATCTTTTCGACCCGCTCTGCGGCTGGTGCTATGGCGCGACGCCGATGCTGGACAGGCTGGAGCAGAGCGGCATCGCGCTCGATCTCCTGCCGACCGGCCTCTTCTCCGGCGCCGGCGCGCGGCCGCTGGACGCCGGCTTTGCCGCCCATGCCTGGGCGAACGACCAGCGCATCGAGCGGCTGAGCGGACAGCGCTTCAGCCAGGCTTATCTCGACAACGTGCTGAACGTTCGCGGTACCCTGCTCGATTCCGGCGCTGCCACCCTCGGCATCGTCGCCGGCGGACTCGAAGACCCGCGCCAGCGGCTTGCGGCGCTGAAGGCAATCCAGCATGCCCGCTATGTCGGCGGACGCGACATCGTGACGGTGGACGGTGTCGCCGCGGTGTTGACCGACGTCGGCATGGCGGACGCGGCGCAGATGCTGAAGGCGCCGACGCCGGCGTTGCTGGCCGCGCACCGCGACCTTGTCGGCCATGGCCGCACGCTGTTCCAGCGCCTGCATGCCAATGGCGTCCCCGCGCTCGCCGTGATCCGCAACGCGGCGCCGCGCCTGATCAGCGCCAACGCGCTGTTCGGCAGCTACGACGATCTCGTCGCCCATATCCAGGCGGCGTGATCCTCCCAGCCCTCCCCCAAGCAGAAAGGAAATGCCATGAAGATCGCCCTCATCGGCGCGTCCGGCCAGGCCGGCTCGCGCATCCTGAAAGAACTCTCCGATCGCGGCCACACCATCACCGCAATCGCCCGCAACCCGGACAAGATCGCCAAGCTGCCAGGCGTGACCGCTGTCAAGGGCGACGTCTTCGACAAGGAGGGCCTCGCCGCGCTGATCAAGGGACATGACGCCGTCGTCAGTTCGGTTCATTTCACCGCCAGCGATCCCGACACGCTGATCGCCGCCGCGTGCGCCTCCGGCGTCAAGCGCTACCTTGTCGTCGGCGGCGCCGGCAGCCTCGAGGTCGCGCCTGGCAAGCGCCTGGTCGACACGCCGGAATTTCCGGCCATCTACAAGGCCGAGGCGCAGAAGGGCGGCGACTTCCTCGACACGCTGCGGACGGTCGGCGATCTCGACTGGACCTTCCTGTCGCCGTCGGCGCTGTTCACCGCGGGCGAGCGCACCGGCACGTTCCGGCTCGGCAAGGATACGCTGCTTTCCTCCGACAAGGGCAGCAGCATCTCCTTCGAGGACTACGCCATCGTCATGGCCGACGAGATCGAGACGCCGAGGCACATCCGGCAGCGCTTCACCGTCGGCTACTGAGAGAATTCGCGGCTTCGGCTAGCATTCAGAGCCGAAGCTCAAAACATCGGCGTTGCCGGACCGTCCGGCGCACCGGGGCAAGAACAGCCTTGGACTACGGTTATAGCCGCAACTATATTAGGGACTTCTTGACAATTAGCCTAACCTCTGGTTTCCTTTTTCCTAGGGGTTTAAACAAAGTTCGTTGCGTTTTTTACGGACGGTGTTCGCATGTCGACAGTGGTTGTCGCGGACCCGCGGGGGGTGTATCTCGCCGGTCTGGAGTGGGTGTTGCGGAAGGCCGGTCACGAGATTGTCGCCGAGTGCCACCGCGCTGTTGACGTTCTCCCCCATGTGGAGCGCCATCTGCCCGATATTGTCATCGTCGGCCTGGACACAGCGGACCCGCAGACGGCCAGTCTTTCCTCCCGGCTGAGAGCCACCCACCGTGCGCTCGGCATTGTCTTCATCCTGCAGCAAAACGGCGGCTTCGATATCAAGGAAATACAGGCGCTCGACGCCGATGGCGTGGTGCTTGACGGCATCAGCAACCGCTTTCTCGTCGAATGCGTGAACGCGGTGGCGAGCGGCAAAAAGTGGATCGACAACAAGATCGTCCAGCATCTGTTGATGCCCAGGCCGCAGCCGCAGCCCCTGTCGAAGCTCACGGGGCGCGAGAGCGAAATCGCCGACCTCGTCTCGCGCGGCTTGCGCAACAAGACCATCGCCCAGCGGTTGCATGTGTCCGAAGGCACGGTGAAGATGCATTTGCACCACGTCTACGCCAAGCTCAACCTCGGCAGCAGGGCCGAGCTCGCTTGGGCGACGCACGGCAAGGGCGACCGTCCCAACACAGACCTGATCTGATCCCCTTTTCAGGCTGAAGCGCATCGCGCCGGCGCGCGAGTGTCTGTCGACGTGTTTGACACGAAGACCCAGCGCGTTCAGGCCCGCGTCCGCCCGTATATCGAAGGATATATATCGTTCGATCAGGACGATCATTGACCGAAAAGCTATCGAAACGCGAATGGACGCGCCCTCTGCCTTGGCCGGACAATGACTCCGAGGGCCGCATTTCAGATCGATCCTCAGCAACTGGGGTTTGCCAGCATCCAAGTCATGGCGGACGGGCAATCGTAGTTTTCGACGCTTCCGGAACTTGCTTACGTTAAGGCGTGTTCTGTTCTGGTTCTCGAATCCACCATTTTCGGCGCGCCCTGACCTAATTCCAACTGACCCTGGAATAACTCGATCACAATTGGGAGGCAGATTATGGCTACTATTAACGGCAATCTCGTTCTCGACGAGCAAATCGGCGTACAGACCGTCACCAATGATAATGATAAAGAACTCGACGCGACGCTGATCAACACGCTCACCACTCTCGGCGTGGCTGATATCAGTGGCGGTACCGACGCCACAACAGGCTTCCCGCAGGTGGCCGTCAACGACGCCCTCCTTGACACAACCGGAGTGACCGATCTGGCGCTATCGATCCCCGATGACGGCACGGCGAGCGGCCTCTCTACCGTCGACGGTGTGGCAATCTTCCTCTACAACGAAGGCGGCATCATTTATGGGCGCGAGGCCGACGCGAATGGTGACGCTGACCCGAACGGCGACCTGGCGTTCGCTGTTGCGCTGGACGAGAGCGACCTGTCCTCGGCGCAAATTTACCTCATTCAATACGAGCCGCTGGGGCACAGCGATCCTCTCAACGTTGACGATGACGACATCCTGTCGTTTGCCGATGGCAAGATCACACTGGATGTATCGACCACCGAGATCGTAACGACGTTTCAGACACTCGACTTCGCGTCGATCCCGTCAGGTAGCCCGCAGGAGACCCTCACGGTTGCGACAACCGATCCCACTGACAATCACAGCGCCAAGTTTGATGGACTCATCTTCCCGGGGACGGTGGCCGATCCAACGACAGTCCCAACCAACCCCGGAACCAATGATGATCTGAACCCCGACGCCATCGGCTTCGGTGTGAAGGGCGGTCAAGCCTCTCAGATGAATCAAAATGAGGGCTTCTTGGTTCAAGACGCGGCCTGGACTTCTGCTGATCAGGATGCGAACGAAATCGGCGGCATCAGGTTCGACATCCAGGCCGTAGGCGGCGTGAAGAAAGTGAACATTGAGTGGTGGGCTGTCGATAATGGAGTAGTAGTTGCTACCGACACCGACACCGTAAACTTACCTTCCGGCAGCGCCGTCTTTGAGAATTATACCATCGAAACGGCCGATAGCGTCGACCAAATCTACGTTCGATTTTACTACGACACAAAGGTAAGCACCTCCGGCGTACGCGTTGAGAACCTCGAAGTCGCGTTCCCATCATCGTCCGAGGTGACGGTCGTCAACCACGAGGATCTCGGGACGCACCTGGTGTTCGAGGACGCCGGGCCGACGTTCACCGACATCACTGGTGATACCTCGCCGTTCCAGGTCGGATTGGCCGCCGGTCAACAGGACACAGGGACGTTCGACCTTACTGCCGGAGCCGATGGCTCACACGTTATCATCACCGAATACACCGATCTCGGAGGCGATGACATCACGGAGATCCTCACCAACGACGGAACCACGCTGACTTACCACGACGTGGCCACCGATACGGACCTCTACCAACTGAACGTGACGGACACGGGGTACACCTTCGACGTGCTCTTCACACCCCACGGTGAGCAGTCCGACCTCAACTTCAATGCGGTCAAGTCGGGCGGTCCTCAGGAGACCTTGACGGTACCCACGGTGGACAACACCGGCAGCATCGTCTTTGACGGTCTTATCTTCAACACTCACCCCGCAGCGGACGCGACCAAGGATGCCTTTACGCCGTTCAACACGGCTCCACTGGGAGGCCCGACTGTAGCTGCTGACGATCTTAACCCCGATGCGGTTGGATTCGGGGTGAAAGGCGGTCAGGCTTCGCAGATTAATAACAACGAGGGCTTCACCTTCCATACTGCGGACGGTTCTGATATCAACAATCTAACCTTTGCGGTCGCAGGAATTGGAAACATCAATGCCATCACTGTAGAATCGTGGCTTTACGACAATGCCGGTAATCTGATCGATCACAATATCGACAACGTTACTGGCTTGCGCTCGGGTAATCAGACCGTGACCATCAACGACGATGGTGGTCAAGCCTTCGACACGGCCTACGTTCAGTTCACGGTCCCCGGTGCCAACTCGGGTGTTCGCATCCTCGACTTCTCGACGAGCATCGAGGGTCCGGTTCCCGATCAGCAGTTCGACTTCACGCTGGCAAACACCGACCTCGACGGCGATGCTGCCACGCAAGACCTGAGCATCCTCGCAAGCCAGGACTTCATTTAATGGCGTCCTCGCAGCCTGCAAGAACTTCAAAGCCTGGCGATCCGGTCCCCCTTGGGGGACCGGTCGTTCACGAGACATCAAGGCCCTGGACTAAAACCAGGCGACGGGCAAAGCGGCGGCTTGCAGTGTCCACTTACGATGCTGTGGACGACGCTCCGATGTCATCCCGCACAGAGAAATAATGATGAGAGCCAGCCAACAGCTCCCTGCGCTGCAGGTCGTGATGAAAGAGGCCAGACGCGCCATCCGGCCGCTTATCTGGTTCAGCGCCGGCATCAATGTGCTGATGCTGACCGGGGCGCTTTACATGCTCCAGGTTTACCATCGCGTGCTGTCCAGCCACAGCCTGGAGACGTTGGCGATGCTGTCGCTGATGGCGGCGGCGGCACTCGCGGCGATGGCGGGGCTGGAGGTGGTTCGCGGGCGCCTCCTGGCCAAGGTCGGATCGTGGATGAATGCACGGTTGGCGCCGGTACTCTTGACCGCATCGGTGGAATATTCCGCTTCGGCGCCCGGTCATGCCAACGCCCGTCCGCTGCGCGACCTGGATCAGGTGCGGAATTTTTTCACCAGCCCGAGCATCTTCCCGATCCTCGACGCGCCCTGGGCGCCGCTGTTCTTCGCCGCGATATTCCTGATGCACCCCTGGCTGGGCTGGCTGGCCCTGGTCGGTGGAATCCTGCTGTTTGGGCTGGCATTGCTCAACGAATACCTCACGCGGAAGCCGCTGACCGAGGCGGCAAACGCGCAGTCGCGGGCCTACGTGCAGGCCGAGGCGGCCATCCGCAACGCCGAGGTCGTGCAGGCGATGGGCATGCTGAAGCCGCTGCTTGAAGGCTGGAAGGAGCAGCAGGACGAGGCAAACAAGGGACAGGTTCTCGCCGCCAACCGCGGCGGCGTCATCTCGGCCATCGCGCGCTGTCACCGGCTGGCCCTGCAGATGGCGATACTCGGCCTTGGCGCCTACCTGGTGGTTCGCAACGAGGCTTCGCCCGGCATCATGATCGCCGCCTCGATCCTGATGGGTCGCGCTCTGTCCCCGGTCGAGCAGGCGATCGGCACATGGAAGGCGACGGTCGGAGCACGCGCCGCCTACCGGCGCCTCACCGCGGTTGCCGGACAACATCCTGAGGCCACGCCGGTGCTGCCGCTGCCTCGGCCGAAAGGCAAGTTCGAGGCCGACAATCTCGTGCTTGGCCGACCGGGCGGCGAACCTATCCTGAAAGGCATCAGCTTCCGGCTCAATCCAGGCGAGGCAATGGCGCTGATCGGCCCGAGCGCGGCCGGCAAGACGAGCCTGGCGCGCATACTGGCCGGCGCCTGGCGTCCATCCGGCGGGCGCGCGCTGCTCGACGGCATGGATGTCGCCCAATGGGCGGCGGAGGACCGCGGCCATTATGTCGGTTACCTGCCGCAGGACATCGAGCTCTTCGCCGGCACCATTTCCGAGAACATCTGCCGCTTCGCGCAGCTCAACCCGACGGTGTTCAACAACGTGGTCAAGGCCGCGCAACTGGCGGGAGTCCACGAACTGATCAAAGGGCTGCCGAAAGGCTACGCCACCGAGATCGGCGAATCCGGAGCGGTGCTGTCAGGCGGGCAGCGCCAACGCATCGGGCTGGCGCGCGCGCTCTACGGCGACCCGCCGCTGCTCATCCTGGACGAGCCCAATTCCAACCTCGATCGCGAGGGAGAGGATGCCCTGGTCGCTGCCCTGGGCGCCGTCAAGGCGGCGGGCACGACCATTATCCTGATCGCGCACCGATCGAACATGTTGGAGAAGGTCGACAAGATCCTGGTGCTCAACCGGGGCCAGCAGGACCTCTACGGTCCGCGCGATTATGTCTTCGGCGAACTCGCCGCGCGCATCCGACAGATCAGTCAGGTGCCGGCCATAGCGAACCAGGCCATAGGGGCGAACCAGGCCGTGCCGGCGAACCAGGACAGCGCCCCACCTCCGGCGCGCCGATACGCGGAACGAAAATTGCGTCCGAGCCTCAACCTCGTTCCCGCGCGACAGGGCAGCGTTCGAGAGGGTGAGGCCGGTGCCGCGCAACCAAGGACACGGGGGCGGATATGAACGTCGTCGAGTTACCCGCGCCGCCACCGTCGCGGCTGGAGCCGGTGCCACTGCGTCTCGCCGGCGTGACATCCACCGGGTTCGCGATCATGTTCCTGTTCTTCGGCGTCGCCGGGGGCTGGGCGGCGCTGGCACCGTTGGACAGCGCCGCGGTGGCGCCGGGCGTTATCAAGGTCGCCGGCGACCGCAAGCTCATCCAGCACCTTGAGGGCGGCATCATCGCGGACCTGAACGCCGCCAACGGCGATATCGTCAAGGCGGGCAAGGTCCTCCTCCGGCTCGACGACACGCAGGCGAAGGCGCAGCTCGACCTGGTCCAGAACCGGATAGCGACGCGAGAGGCGCTGGCGGCGCGTCTGCGGGCCGAGCGCGACGGCAAGGCCGAGATCGAGTTCGATCCGACGCTGCTCGCCAATCCCACTACCGCCGCGAGGGACGCGGTGGCCGCGCAGCGCGACGTGTTCGCGGCCAAGCATCATAATCTCGAGGACGAGCGGGGAATTCTCGCCCAGCGCCGTCACCAGACCGAGGAAGAGATAACGGGACTGCAGGAGCTTGTCGCCACCGAGGACAGGCAGATCGAGGCGCTCGAGGCCGAGACCAAGGACCTTGAGGGCCTGCTCAAGAAGGGGCTGACCACCCGCGAACGGAATCTGTCGCTCAGGCAGCAACAACGCGAGATCGAAGGCGAGCGCGCCACCAACGTCGCGGCGATCGCGCGCGCCAAAAGCGCCATGGCCGAGATCGACATGCAGACCCTGAACCTCAACACTGTGCGGCTGAACGAGGCTGTCGAGGAGTTGAGCAAGGTCGAGGCGGAGTTGTTCGACCTCAGACAGGGGGAGCGTTCCGCCAGGGACGTGCTTGCCCGCACCAATGTCGTCGCACCGGTCGACGGGATCGTCATGGATCTGAAGGTCCACACGGCCGGCGGTGTCGTGAAACCCGGCGAGACAATGATGACAGTCGTGCCGCTCGGGCAACAGCTCGTGGTCGAGGCGATGGTCAAACCGGAGGATGTCGAGACGATCGCCCCCGGACAGCCCGCGCGCGTCAGCTTCCCGGCTTTCGCCCGCTACAACCTGCCGCCGCTCGACGGCGTCGTCGAGGTCGTGTCGGCCGACCGCATGACGGAGGAGCGCAGCGGGGCACCGTATTTCGCGGCGACCGTGTTGATCGACAAGACCGAACTCGCGAAGTTGGAGGGCCGCAAGCTGCTGCCCGGCATGTCGAGCGAGACGATGATCCGGACAGGCGCCCGCACCGTGCTTTCCTACATCGCCGAGCCGATCACGCAGAACTTCCGCCGGGCGATGCGGGAAAAATAGCCGCCGGACACTGGCCTCGGTTCGCGACTCATTCAATCGCGGCTTCCGGGAACGATAGGCTCTTGCAACCTACCATTCATGCTTCTGGGGCAGGGTCAGCTCGTAGAAGTCGGATTTCGAGCCGACGAAGATGTGCTCGCCAAGGCGAAGGCCGGTCGGCCGGTCGAGGGTGCCGGCCGTGACATAGGTCTCGGCGCCGGGTTCCGCCTTCCAGAACAGGTTGCCGCCGCAGCGCGAGCAGAAGCCGCGCTCGACCTTGGGCGACGAGCGGTACCAGCTGAACGTCGACGAGGTCAGCAGCCTGATATCCGACGACCGGCATGCCGTCATGACGGCAAAATTGCCGCTGGTGCGCGCGCATTGCGAGCAGTGGCATGCGATCGGCTGGAAGAGCTCGCCCGCGATCTCGTAACGCACGCCGCCGGCAAAGACAGCCACCCGTCACCATCCGATCCTCCGTGATGCGCTCGCTCGAAAGCGACCGAGGACCATGAAGCTAGTCGATCGACGCCGTTCGCTCCACTCTTCGCAAGCGGGCTCGATCATCGCGGTGGGGTCAATTGCACTCGGAGCCGTTCGGGCTTCCCTGATCACTTCACGGCTGCGAGCCTGTCGATCGCGGCGGTGAAGCCGGCCAGCGAGATCGGAATGGTCACCGGCTTGCGGGTCACCGGAGCGGTTCATCGTTTGGCGGAAACGTTGAGCCGTTCTATTTCTTGCCTTGCCGCAATCCCGGACGGAAAACCGTTACACACTTTTCCTGGAATTGCTCTAAACCCAGATGGCGCCAGAGGAGGATACGGATGAGTGATTTGAAGACGCAGACGGCACCGGCCGCGGCGGATACCGGGCTGCCGCTGTTCTATTCGAAGCCCGAGGCGCTCAACCCGATACGGCACGGCTCGCTCGGGCTGACGGCGCGTGCCGACTTCTCCTTCGCCCTGTCCGCCCATGCCATCCCCGTGGTGGCCTCGGAAATGCCGGCGGCGATGCGCTCCTATCCGATCGTCTTCATCGGCGTCGCCAAGGCGCCAGTGATCATCACCGGCGTGCGCCAGAACGAGAACCTGTTCGTCGATGCCGACGGCCGCTGGAGCGAGCCGCACTACATTCCGGCCTATGTGCGGCGCTATCCCTTCATCCTCGCCGACGAGACCAAGACGGCCGGCCGGCATCGACCGCGCCAGCGAGCGCGTCATCGACCAGCTGCTGGCGCCGTTCCGCGAGGATGGCGGCCAGATCGCGCCCTTCTTCAACGGCACCAAGCCGACCGAGGCGACCCGGCAGGCGCTGGCCTTCTGCAACCAGTTCCAGCCCGACTTCAACGCGACGCGGGCCATGATCGAGAAGATCGACGCGCACGGCCTGTTCGCGCCGCGCCAGAGCAAGGTGACACTGGAGGGCGGCGAGGTGCTGAACCTCACCGATTTCCAGGTGATCGACGAGGTCGCGTTCAACAAACTGAGCGACGAGGCCTTCTTCGACCTCAGGAAATCGGGCGCGCTGGGAATGCTCTATTGCCACCTCGCCTCGAGCAACAGCTGGACCTCGCTGGTCTAGCAGGCGTCGGCCCGCAAGGACGGGCGCAAGTAAGCTCCGGCGCGGCCTGCGCGCCGGCGATGCCCTGCGCCTCGTAACGGCGTCATAACATGGCGCCAGAGTACAAACGACCAGAGGCTTGCCGAGGTCGGTCCTTGCTCGGCGTGCCGGCGCGATTGCTGGCATGATCGAGGCTCGCTCCTGCCCTGCCGTCTGCGATCGAATTTCGCACCATTTTCGCCGTCGGCGAGCCGCTCATATTGGCTGCGTGACCAGCCGATGCCAAGTCTGTTCAAATGCAGCCATCGCGCGCCGGGCGCGAACCCTCGCGGTGGCAACGACAGCAAATGCTATGAAGAAGAGAATGCCTGGACCGGCGCCGCCGGCCGACACCGAGCTCGCCACTATGCCGGCCAGGGCCGCGTTCGAGCGCCGTAAGGATCATGGCAGCCGTGGCGCCGAATGCCATGGATGCAATCAGTCCGATGACCAACATGCCGCGGGAATAGTAAGCGACAATCAAGATGGCAGCGCACCCTGTCAGTCCCGGAATCGAGACCTGCATGGTCGCTCGGCCTTTCTCGCACAAGTCGCGGGTTGGATGTCGTCAGGCTGCCTGTGTTTCACACCCCCCTACTTCGGCAGACCAGGGGCCCGGACAAGGAAGCCAAAGGACGTAGCTGGACATCCCACGGCAGTAGGATGGCAGCCGATACTCCTTCCGAATGAGCCTGCGCACGGCCGGGCTGACGATACGTACTAAAGCTTAAGCGGGGTCAATGTGCTGGAGACCTCGGCACGATGTAAGCTGCCTTGCTGGCTGGATGCCGGCTGGGAGGACACAAGCACACGGGCGGTCGACGGGTTGCTTCGCGTTCCGAGAGGAGGAGGAGAAACGATATGACCGGCCAGGTCATGCAGGGTGCGCTGCGAGCCAAGCAACTCCGGCAGCTCAAGGAAGTCTACGACCGCGCCCGGGAGGTGAAGGCCAGATACCCGGAGTCACACATTGCAAGCAGAGCCGCCAAAAGACTGATCGACGCCTTCGAAACGGTGATCCGGGCCGACGGAACGGCCCTGGAGACGCAGTGGCTGCGTGACGCCAATCCCAAAGGAAACGCCTGAGACTTGGACTTCACGGGCGGCGTCCGCGAAGCCGGCGGACGAGGTGACCCTGCTGTCCCGTCGATGCCATCGACGCCTGCCCTAAGGCGGAGCCCGCTTGCCTCTCAACTTATCCGGGAACAGGCCGCGGCGTGTTCGCCGCGCGGCGCCCGCGCGCCGGGTAGTCACCGCCTTCCTCGGATGGGCCGCGCAATCGCCAAAGCGGAAAAAGTCATTTTCGACCCGCATCCATGCCGGATGCGGAACTTTGAAGTTCGGCGCAGCGTTGATGCAATTGGCTGATTTGCGCGGCGGGTGGGGCACGATGCATCGGCAAGGCCAGAACACACAAAGTTGTGTACAGCTGGCCTTTTGAAAGCAACTATTGTAGGTTGTGCATAAATTGAAACAAACTCGCGGGTCTCCATGCAGACGCTGTCGCAGTTCATAGGGTCACATCATTCGGGGGAAACATCGTCCAAGAACGAGTGGGCGAACAATGATTTTCTCGGCACCGCCAAGATCTACAAACCCCACTCGGTCCTGTGCCGCCAGGATGATGACGACGACACAATATTCATCGTGAAATCGGGTTGGGCCCTGCTCTACCGCGGGCTGCTGGACGGAGAACGGCAGATCATCGACACTCCGCTGTGGGGAGACGTTGTCGGCTTCCGTTCCGTCGACGGACCCCGTTTCGCATCGCTGGCGTCGATAACGGAACTGGCGGTTCATGAGGTTTCCAGGAAGGTGCTCGTCGAGCGCATTCTGTCGGGGGGCAGCTTCGGCAACAAGATCGCTTGCTCGCTCGCTCGCCTGAATGCCATCCTTGCCGAACATCTGGTGAATGTCGGGCGGCGCAATGCGATGAGCCGCACTGCTCATTTCCTGCTCGAATTGGAAGAGAGGCTGTCCTCCGTTGGCCTATCTGCCCATGGCAGATACGAGTGCCCCCTCACTCAGCACGAGCTGGCAGACATCCTCGGAATGACCACGGTTCATGTGAACCGGACATTGAGCGAACTTCGCAAGGCCGATCTCGTCTCTTTCAAGGCAGGCCATGTGGAAATCCTCAACCGCAAGAATCTGGTCAAGGTTGCCGGGTTCGACAATGAGTACCTGCGGTAGGGTTTCTCTCCCGCTACGGCCTAGTCTTATTCTCGTGGCTTGCCTCCCCGTGGCGCCAGGCCACAGTGCATCGGGCTGACCATGTCTCCCCTTTTGCAGCAAATTGCGATGCATCGAGAGCCCATCTCAGCGCAGGCCTTTCGACCAGAAATTTACTAAAAATTAACCTATGTTAGAGACCCCTAATAATTTGGTTCTAAACTACCCAAGCCGTTTCTTCGGGGGCAAACCGGGAAACTGCCAAGGACGCCAGGGCTTAGGGCAAAAGAGCGTCAACTTTTGGCGTAGGGTTGGGGATCACCTTCCAAATCTAGAGGACAAGGAGTTTATGTCGGCCGCCGGAAGGCGGCTCGGTGTGGGAAAGGGTGGGTAGTATGAGTACCGCAGTAGGACTGTCTAATTATGCTTCGGCCAATCAGCCGCGAGTTCCAGCCAACGGAACCGAAAATGCCTCCAGCAGGGAATGCCTGCTCATCTTGGATGGCAGGGCCTTAGACCGCGAGTGTCTAGCATCGGCCCTTGTAGAGCACGAACTCGGCATGGCGGTCGCCGCCATGGGTTCAATCGAAGAATGGCGTACGAAGAAGGGCTCGGCCCCTCCGCTTGTCGCCATACTCTTCAACCTCGGCGGCCGGAAGGTCACCGATCGTGGTATAGCGGACGAGATCAGGCACATATCGTCCGAGTTCAAATCAATCCCCTTGGTCATCCTGGCCGACAACGAAGAGCTGACACAGATCCTGACGGCTCTCGAATGCGGCGCGCGAGGTTACATTCCGACCTCCGTGGGGATCGATGTCTGCGTCGAGGCGATCAACCTTGCGGCAGCCGGAGGCATCTTCGTTCCGGCGAGCAGCGTTCTCTCCATGCGGCATCTGATAGATTCAGGCAGCCGCGACACGCAGCCTTTTACCGGAATGTTCACGCTCAGGCAGGCCGAAGTAGCGCAGGCGCTCCGGCGCGGTAAGGCGAACAAGATCATCGCCTACGAACTGAACCTGCGCGAAAGCACCGTGAAGGTGCATATCCGAAATATCATGAAGAAACTGAAGGCGACCAACCGCACGGAAGTCGCCTACAAGGTCAACGATCTCTTCGCGGAAGGAACGCTGGCCGAGAAGTGACCGTGTTGGATAGAACAACCTCCCGTTCCAGTGGACCCTGAGCCGACATGCAGGGTTGCCGCTGGAACGGAGCGTCCGCGCGTCCAGCTCAAAAATCATCTGACCCCGGAACGCTACGGGTAACGTCCGTGGGCCGCACGCCGAGCTCGGCCGCGGCTGACATTGCGCCGGAGTCTTGAGGACTCCTGAGAGCCTGGAGGCCTGGTGTTTTGGAATCCGCCGATCAATCTGCAGAGTTGGCGGCGCTAGGGAAGGTGTACTTGCCGACCCAGCTTACGGCTTCCTCGATCGTGTCGAAGTTCTTGTGCTGCCCGCTCAGCAATCCGAAGCCCGTCTCGAGGAACCATTTTCCCTTCGTGGAATAGGCTTCCTCGTCGATCCGGGTGAGGACAGCAACCAACTGGCCAAATTTCCAAACAAGAAGGCCGGATTCTCCCCCCTCGACCGTTCCGATTCGAGCTTCGTTGAGCGAAAATCCAGGTGCAAGTGCAGCTTGGCCCACCTTAGTCAATTCCCTCAGAACGCATCGGCAAAAATACGTTGGCTTGGATCGCTGATTCCGTGCCTATCTTACCTGTAAATGACTGTTTCGCCGGACGACGACAGGCAAGTTTGTTAGCAGATCGCCGGATACGTTCAAAGCCCTTTCACTCCATGATCCACTGTTAGTTTCTGGCGCGAAACCCGCAAAGAATTCTGGCTTTCCGAAGCGTGAAAGCCCCGGCGAAATGCTCGGCTGCGTCGCGCAATCTCGCAAGCCCGACGAAGGTCTGGCGGTCGAGCCAGTCCTTGGCGCGCTGCGTCCGATCTTGCGTTCCCGCACGCTGGCCGTGAGCGGCACGTATGCATTCGGCTGGCGGAGGTTGCCGTCCCAATTCGAGCATAGATGATCGCGGAAGACATTCCAGGCCAGTTGGTTGACCTCCGCTGGCATCGAACCTGGAGAGGGTTAAATGCGCACCATCGCGATCCGTCTCCACCGCATCTTTTTGAGGGGGAATGCATCAACCCGAATATAGCGGGTTACACGGGATGAGCGTTCTCGATAAAGCGGTACCCCTTTTGTGCTTCAAATAGATCTTGCGGATAGCGAGAGGGCTGAGTTTCCATCTTTTCGTTGCCTGACGACGCGGGAGTGAGCACACCATGGTTCATCGCCCAAACCGCAGCCTGCGTACGGTTGCGAACCCGAATCTTGCGAAGGATTGCTTTGACATGCACTTTCACCGTAGCTTCGGCAATTCTAATCTCGCGCGCGATTGTCTTGTTAGACTCCCCTTCGATTAAGCAGCGCAGAATACATTTTTCCCTGGTTGATAAAATTGATAGTTCTCGTTCTACATTCTCAATTTTTATATCCACGCCGGTCAAATCATTAGTCAACGCATCATATTTCACGTCTTGCCTGATATCTCGAATAAACGACGAGGGTTCCACCGGTAGAACCGTCTGACCAAGCATAACCAATTCGAGCGCTTTGACGAAAGTGTCGGCAGCAGCGGCCTTTGTCAAATATGCGTCAGCCCCCGCACGAAAAGCTGAAACTATATCGCTCGATCGAGAGTGGTCGGCTAGCGCAACGACGTGGCTGTTCGGATAAATCGCTTTAAAATCAGTAATTTGTGCGAATTCAGCATCTGCATCGGTACCGCCGACATCCATGACGAGCAGGATGGGCCTGTGTTGGGGTAGTGGCTTCTGCAGAAGATCGTGAACGCAAGCCACGGAGAAAATGATACGAAATTTTGCTTCATCGAGGATTCTACTAAGGCCTTCTCGGAGTAACTCGCTTGGCCCGACAAGCACTGTCATACAAGATTGTTTTGTCATCGTAACTTCCCCAACACGTCGGGTAAGCGCTCGATGCGCCAACCGCCCATTTTTTGAAGGTACGCTAGGGAAACCCTACCCCAAAATACCCTCATTAGGCGTAGGGCCGCTTGTCGAGCCTGCCCGGGTTTCTGAAACCAGTGGCTTGGCACAGGGCATATAGAGCGGGCAGCGGACCTGCACCATCGCGGTTTTCGACGCGCGGCAGTGCTTGCCGGGCTTGGTTTTCCCACGGTGCGGCTGCCGCGTGCCGAGCGGGAGCCGCGGCCCATAAGCGGCAGGAGTGATCCCTCGCAGCAATCTGCTCATTGGACGAGTTCGCCAAAAGTGGTGCTTATCCGGAAGGAGTGCCCACAAAGGGATAGTTGTGCCGCAGGCGGTGAAGGATCACGATAACAGAGAGCCTTGCTCGTCGACGACCCGTGCCTCGACCAGTTCGGGAGGGGATTGCCACCATTGAAAAGGTGAAAGCCACGCGCCATGGCCAAAGATGACAATTCCGAACCTGTCTCTCCCTTGTCACCGGCGGCTGGCCGCATGGGAGTGAAGGCCATCCTGCTTGTCGTTGGGCTCTCCGGAGTCACCGTCCTGGGAGGAGGCGCAGTCAGACACTGGGAGGCCATCCAGGTTGCTTCCGGAGGCGTGACACAGAAGGTCGAGGATGTCTCGGTTGCGCTGGTGCAGAAGGCCGGGGCTGTCTCCGAAGCGTTGGCGCAGAGGGTTGGGGATGTCTCCGGAGCCCTTGTGCAGAAGGCGTCAGCTGCTATCGACAGCTGGAAAGATGAACCCCAAGATCAACCGGTTCAAACCACCTCCGAACCTTCCCGCGCAATCGTGTCGGGACCGGATGCGCCGAAGGCGACTTTGGTCGAAGGGAGCGTCGTACCTGCCGTCCCCACCAGTGCCGCGCGCCCCAAAGCGGTCAGCACGGCGCCAGACCTGCCAACCGGAAGTCTGTTCAGCGTCGGCGATCGTCTCAAGGTTGTGTTCTACGAGCGCGTCGACGTCGAGGAAGACAAATGGGGGGACGGGTCCTCGGCCTCTGCCCTGCGCGGCATCGTGCAGCGTCCGGAACTGAGCGGCGAGTATGTTGTCCAAGAGGACGGCACGATTTCCGTGCCCTTGCTTGGCTCCATTCCGGTCGCCAATCGGTCGACGCGACAAGTACAGGCTGACTCAGCGGAAATCTTCGGCCAATTGCTGGGCCGCAAGGGGTTGGTCGACATCCTGCCACTGGAGCGCTCGCCCATCTACGTACTGGGGCCGGTCAAGAATCCAGGCTCGTTTAAGTACGCGCCCGGCATGACGATCCTGCACGCCATCGCGCTGGCCGGCGGACTCGACCGGGGCGACAGCCAGCCGTGGCAGAAGATCGAAGCCGTGCGCGAAACCCAGAAGCGGAGCGGGGCGATCGATCAAATGTCGAAGTTGCTCGCCCGCACGGCGGTTCTGAAAGCCGAGCGCGACGGTACGGAACCCAAGATCCCGCGCCAGTTGCTGGAGTTGGCTGGCGAGACCGAAGCCGCCAACCTCGTCAACGAGCAGAGCGACCGGCGCAAGGCCATTGCCACCGCCCGCAAAGAGCGCGAGCGCACGATTAGGGGTGCGCTGGAGGCGGCAAAGCAGGATGTTACCACGTATGGGCACATGGAGTCGCTCGACGAACTCGTCAAGCTGCGCCAGGACCGCGTCAACAGCATGCGCACGCTCGTGGACCGCAACGTCGTCAGCATGACGGTGATGGATCAGGTCCGGAGCGAACTCTCCGACGCGGAACAGCGTCGGCAGGACGCCCTCAACCAGTACGCGATGGCCAAGCAGCGCCTCGCCTCACTTGAGGCCGAGGCGCTAAGGACCCGGGCCGACCTTGCGAACGATCTGGAGGTTGAGATCGAGTCCACGGAGAGCCAGATCGCGACCAATTTGCGCGAGTTGAACTCCAGCGAAGGCGTCCTCTACGCGTTGCCGGGGAGCAGCGCCCAGTTGGCGACGGACGCGAGCAGCGTAACCTATCAAATCGTGCGGCAATCGGCATCCGGGCCGGTCAGCATCAAGTCGGTCGGCATGACCCTGTTGCAGCCAGGCGACCTCGTCAATATCCTCGTGGGCGAAGAGGAACTGACGGTTTTGGGCTCGTCGCCGACCGCCGCGAGCTCGCCGGTCGCCGCGAGCGCTTCCAAAGATGGAGGTGCTGACCGCGCAGTGCCCGCCTTGAGTAGTCAGGAATAGGGACTTCACTTCTCGCGCTGGCGATACGAGACTTCGCCAAACAAGACAGACTCCGAGTACTCCATGGCTGAGCAGCAGGGCGCAATGGGGATATCCTTGGCATCATTGCCACAAACTTCAGTAGAACCGGCCATGAGCCAGGATACAGCTATTGACGTGACAGTGGAGACGATGCGGGACATCGCGAGGCTCGAGACCATTTGGACGGAGCTCGAAGCGCGGGCAAGTCACTCATTCTACCTGTCCTGGCTCTGGATCGGTACTTGGCTACGTCATCTGCCGCGCGGCGCGCAACCACATGTTCTGGTCGCTCGGACGTCAAGCAGGACCGTTGGATTGGCGATTATTTGCCGGCGCAAGACCTGGAGTTTCGGGCTGCATGCGCGGGCGCGTTGGCTACTCAATGAAACCGGAGACGTTCGTTTCGATCGATTATTCATCGAGTACAACAATATTCTTGCGGAGCGATCCCTGGCCGATGCCACGAGGTTGGCGTGCCTTGAGGCCCTGGCGCATCACTTGCGCCACTCTGACCAATTGGTGCTCTCCGGAATTGATCCGGACTTTGAGTTGGCCGCCTGTCGCACCGCGGGCCGAGCCGGGCTGCTTGCCGATGTGAGGGCGGACGATATGGCGCGGTGGATCGATTTCGCCAAAGTCCGCCAGAAAGGCGGAAATTTCCGCGCCACATTGGGCCGCAATACTCGGCAAGCGGTAAGCCGCGCCATGCGGCTGTATGCTGAACGCGGCCCCATTTCGTTCCGGACCATGGAAGCCACATCGGAGGCGCTCGCCGCGTTTGATTTGCTCGCCGAGCTTCATCAGGTGCGGTGGGGACGCAAGGGAGCCTTCGCCCATCCGAGCTTCCGTCGATTTCACGAGGAGCTCATTGCACGCGGAGTTCCCACCGGGGCCGTCCGCATCTCACGGACTTTGGCTGGGGACCAGACAATCGGGATCCTCTACAATTTCGTGCATGACGGCCGTGTCTACAACTACCAAAGCGGTTTTCTCTATGAGCGCGACGGCCGGCTCAAGCCCGGGCTTGTCAGCCATGTTCTGGCCATCGAGGACAGCATCGGGCGCGGGGAGTGCGGCTACGATTTTCTGGCAGGCTTCTCGGGGCACAAGTCCCGCCTGGCCAATGCGGAACATCCTTTGAAGTGGATCGCAATAGGCAGGGACGGTCCGGAGCGCCGCATCGAGGCAAAGCTGCGCGGTGCCAGGCGGGTGCTGGGGACCGTAGCTACGAACATGAAAGAGCGGCTGTTTGAAGCACAGCGCGTATCCGGTTCAACTCGGTATCAGAGCACCTGTTCGCGCGATAGGCTCTCTAATCTATGTTTCAGCGTGGCGGAATTGGTAGACGCACCGCACAGTTAATGCGACGCCGCGAGGCTTGTAGGTTCGACCCCTACCGCTGGAGCCATAGATCTAGAGGCAGCATATCAAGTCGTTGAACAGGGGCCTTTCGGCTCCCGTTTGGAAAGAGTTGCACTTGTGCGCGTGAGCGCTCCAAGCGATCGGCATCCACCTATGTCTTCTGACTGCTGCCCTGAGCTCAACTTGATACAATTTCCTGGCGCGGGCGGGGACGATCGCCATGGCGCATTGGGCGCGAACCGTTTTCCTGCTGTCTCGGCCAAGCTGGGATCCGAGATCATAGTGCCGATTCTCGAGAATGATGGTTTGCAGCTCCTGGCGTTCATCCTCGATGCTGAGCAGATCGTCATCCGCGAGATAGGCATTTGGCTCAGCGAAGAGGAACGCCGGCGCGCCGAGGGGTTGAGGCTGGAGCGGGACCGCCGCCGCTTTGTCGCGACCCGTGGGCAGTTGCGCCGGATCCTCGCTTCCAGGCTGGGAATCGCGCCGTCCGACGTCGAACTGGAATATGGACGCCAAGGCAAGCCACACCTCTCGCACCGCATGCCTGCTCGCGATCTGCGCTTCAGCGTCTCACGATCCGGAGATCTCGCGGTCGTCGCCCTCTCGACCAGGCAGGATATCGGGGTGGACATCGAGGCCGTTCTCCCCGTGCCCGAAGCGGACGAGATCGCAGCGCTCTGCTTCTCCGCCTCCGAGTATGGGTCCTACACCGCCCTCGGTCCGGAAGACCGGTTGGAAGGTTTCCTCCGGCGCTGGACCCGGCTGGAGGCTATCTCCAAGGCTCTGGGGTGCGGCTTAGGACAGCCCCTTTCCTGGGTTGAAAGGGATTGGGCTGTCCATAGCTTCGTGCCGAAACCTGGCTACGTGGGGACGGTAGTAGTCCAGAATTGGTAGTCCGAAATTGAAGTGCCCGCGATGCCATCATTCACTTACGATGCAATGCGGATGAGCGATGAGGTCAACCAACTCGAGAGGCCCTATGTCGGCGGACGTGATGCAGATCCCAGAGCTTCTCGCAGACCTCGCGGTCAAGGACATCAAGGTCTGGGTAGAGGGCGGCCGGCTGCGGTGCAACGCGCCAGCTGGCGCACTGACTGCCGAGTCTTCCGACCAGTTGCGTGACCGGAAGGGCGAAATCATCGCGTTTCTGAACATGGCCACTGCGGCAGCCCGGCAACAGCCAGCAATCATTCCCCTGCAGTCTCGCGGAACACGCACGCCCATTTATGCCGTGCCCGGGCATATCGGGGCGCCCTTCTCATTCTCGGACCTGTCGAAGCACCTGGGTGGCGATCAACCGTTCTACGCACTCCAACCGTCTGGCTTCGACGGGCAGAGCGAACCGATGGAACGCGTCGAAGATATCGCCGAGTATTTCGCCCGCCAGATCGTCGCATATCAGCCCACCGGTCCGTACATCATCGCCGGCTACTGCTCCGGCGCCGCAACCGCTCTCGAGCTGGCGAAAATCCTGCATCAACGCGGAGCGGAGGTCCCGTGCATGGCGCTCTTTGGCCCCCTTCATCCCATCATCTTTAAGCAATTGCTGCATCAGCTGTATTTCTTTGCCAGTCGCACCGCCGATTCGTCCCTGCGAGAGATAGCAAAGCTGCCGACATTCGGCGCTCGTCTCCGGTATTTCGGCAGGCGTCTCCGGAACCTTGGCGGGCGCGTCGGCGCCCTAGTGCTCCCCGTCCGCAAAAGCAAAGAGCCTGTCACGTCAGATCCGGTGCTAGCGAGCAGAGCTCGACTCAAATCCACGGCGATCACGGCTTTGCGGCGGTACATCCCCACCCCGTATTCGGGTCGAGTATGCATATTCCTTCCAAACAAGGCCTGGATGCGATCGGGTGCGGCACCGCGCCAATGGCTTCGAGTGATGCCCCAAGCCGAGTTTTATTTCGGGCCCGACGACTGCAACGATAGCCATATGCTGGAGGAGCCGGACGCATCTGCCATCGCAGAGCTTTATCGCAAGGCAACCCGAAAGGCTGAGCGATTGACGTGATTGATTTTTGATTTCTGCAATGGGGAGCGTATCTCATGAATGAAGTCCTACCTATCGCGGCGGAGGGCGTTGCGCGCCCCTTGTTGAAAGGTCCCGATCGTCGGGCGCTGGTTGTCGAGTACAACGCCACGGCAGCGCCTTACCCGTCGGACAGGACGATCATTGATCTCTTCCGCGACCAGGCGACGCGCAGTCCTGACGCTGAAGCGATCCGCTTCGGCGACGCAACGCTGACGTACCGGCAACTCGACGAACGATCTGACCAGATGGCCACGCATCTGAGCTCGATCGGCGTGGGACCGGGTCGGATTGCCGTTGTGTTCATGGAGCACTCCATTGAAGTCGTCGTCGCGATCTTAGGCGTCTTGAAGTCAGGCGCAGCCTATGTGCCGGTGGACGCGGCAACACCGAAGGGGCGTCTCGCGACAATCCTGAAGGACATTGCCGACGGGACCGACGGGCGGGCGCCGGTGGCGATCACTCAGACGCGCCTGCAGTCGGTCATTTCCCCGAACATTGCCGACATTTTCGTGCTCGACGCCGATTTCGGATCGATTTTGAATCAGCCGGACTCGGCCCGGCCGTCCGCGGCCACTCCGGACGGCGCCGCCTATATCATCTTCACCTCCGGCTCGACCGGCACGCCTAAGGGCGTCGTGATCGAGCACCGGAACCTGGTGAACTATATCTGGTGGGCCGCTCGGGTGTACAGTTCCGGTGAACGTCTCGCATGGCCCCTTTTCTCATCCCTGGCCTTCGACCTGACCGTCACAACGCTCTTCACGCCACTCATCACCGGCGGCCGAATCGTGGTCTATCTGGGTGATCCCGGAATCCAGAGCATGGTCGTGCTCAAGGTCATCGACGACAATGCCGTCGACATCATGAAGCTGACGCCGGCGCACCTCGCGATGGTCCGCGACCGCAATCTCGAGACCACAAGGCTGCGCAAGTTCATCGTGGGTGGCGAGGACTTCAAGACCGAATTGGCTCGCTCTATCACGAAGGCCATCCCCGGTCCTGTCGAGATCTACAACGAGTACGGACCAACCGAAGCCACTGTGGGCTGCATGATCCACCGTTTCGACATCGACCGGGATCATTCCGCATCGGTGCCGATCGGCGTCCCGGCCGCCAATGCAGGCATCTATGTCCTCGACAACGCACATCAGCCCACCGCCTCCGGCATTATCGGCGAGATGTTCATCGCCGGCGACGGTCTCGCAAGAGGTTATTTCAATCGCCCCGACCTCACCGACGCACGTTTCCTCACGGTCGCCGATCCCCAAGATGGGTTTTCGAGGCTGCGGCTGTACAAGACGGGCGATCTCGCCCGCTGGAATTCGGAAGGGCGCCTGGACTTTCTCGGCCGCGCCGATCATCAGGTGAAGGTTGGTGGCGCGCGTGTCGAACTGGGCGAGATTGAAGCTCGTCTTCTGAAGCACCCGCACGTCCAGGAATGCGCTGTCGCTGCCATCGCCGCCACGGTGGTGACACCAGCGACAGACGGCATCGCACGGCTTGTGGCCTACTATGTATCGTCGAAACCCCTGACGGTGGCGGAGCTGCGCGCCCACCTCGCCGAGCAACTCCTGGAGTCCATGATTCCGACGCACTATGTTCGCCTCGAACGGATGCCGCTCACATCCAACGGCAAGATCGACCGCTCGGCGCTTCCCGAGCCGACGGCGAAAAACATCCAGCCTGCACAAGATTTCGCTGCCCCCTCGACGGAGACCGAAAAGAGGCTGGCCGCGCTGTGGTGCGATCTTCTGAAGGTCGAGTCGATCGGCCGTGACGACAACTTCTTCGGCCTGGGCGTGCACTCGCTCCTGGTGATGCGGGCGGTGGCGCGCATGCGAGAGACCTTCGGCGTCGACGTGCAGCTTCGCAACCTCTTCGAGCGCCCGACCGTGACCGGACTGGCGGAAGTGATCGACGGAATGCATTGGGTGGCCGAGTCGAGAGCCCCTTTAGTCTCGGAAGGACCGAGAGAGGAAATCGAATTCTAGCTTGCCGCAAGGCCTCCGAATGGCTGGGGGACCAATCCCACGGAAGTTCTTGCGCTGGCATGGCAGAGCGGATGAAGACGATGGACAAAGGATGGGAACCGGGGCGCGGGCCGGGCCTGCCTTGGGCGGCGGGGGAGTACGAACTCTTACGTGACCAGGTGCGCCGGTTCGTCGAGGAGGAGATCAAACCCGTTGCAGATCGCTGGGAGGAAGACGGGTTCATTCCCCGTCCGATCCTGCGACGCATGGGCGAACTCGGCTTCCTCGGCATCCGCTACCCGGCCGAGTACGGTGGTGCGGAGATGGACGCGGTCGCATCGACGATCTTCGCCGAGGAACTCGGGCGCTCGACCTATGGCGGCTTCGCCGACGCGACACTGGTCCATACCGACATGGCTTCCGTGCATGTCTTTCGCGATGGGACCAAAGCCCAGCGGACCCGCTGGATGCCAGGCATTGTCAGCGGCGAGGTGATCACCGCGCTCGCCATCACTGAGCCAGATGCGGGCTCGGATGTGAAGGAAATCCGCACGCGTGCCCGCCGAGAGGGGGACTTTTACGTCCTCGACGGCACGAAGCTCTACATCACGAACGGCGTCCACGCGGATCTCTACTGCGTCGCCGCCAAGACCGATCCCTCGGCGGGAATGCACGGGATCACGATGTTCCTCGTCGAGAAGGGCACGCCTGGCTTTAGCGTTGCCCGCGAGATGGACAAGCACGGCTGGCGCTCATCCGACACTGCCGAGCTCGTCTTCGACGGTTGCCTTGTCCCCGCCGAGAACGTGCTTGGCGCGGAGGGACAGGGCTTCTACTCCATCATCAGCAACCTCCAGAACGAGCGCCTTGTCCTCGGCGGCATGGCGATAGGCGCGGCCGATGCGGCGATCGATATGACCCTCGCCTGGGTAAAAGCGCGCCGCGCATTCGGGGGCGTGCTATGGGACATGCAGGCGATCCGTGAACGCCTCGCGATGCTGTCTGCGAAAGTAGAGGCGAGCCGCCAGTTTCTCTATGCCACCGCTTGGCGCATGGCGGCGGACGAAGATTGCCTGCGCGAGGTCTCGATGGTGAAGGCCATCTGCGGCGAACTCGTCAACGAGGTCATGTACACCTGCGTGCAGTTCCACGGCGCCATGGGCCTCATGCGCGAGAGCCCGATCGAGCGCATGGCGCGTGACGCCCGCGCCATATCCATCAGCGGCGGCGCCACGGAGGTAATGCTGGAGGTGGTCGCATCGTTGTCGTGAGCCCAATGCGGCAGTGAGGACATCGCTCCCTGGCGTTGATTGTAAGATGGCCGCGTTAAGGGCTCTTCGGAACGGCGGGTAGGGTTGGCTGATGGGGTCTTTCGGCTGTTCTTTTTTCCCCCACCCGCACTCAGGCGGCGCTGGAGGAAAGGATAAGCGGTCATTGTCATGAGCGCCTGTCGATGCAGGCCCCGCCAGGAGCGGACTACGACGTCACGCCTGGGGCGCCGATCCGGCGCCCACCGACGGCTTGCGGCCGCTGCGCCGGCCCGTCTCGCTGCTCGCCTCTTAGTTTCCTGCTCCGTTCTATCGTGCGGTGCGTAACGCTCACTTTCGTGTCGTCACCCCACAATGCTGTCAGTTCATGCTCAGGCGGTAGACCTGAACGTCGGTCACCTCCAGTTCGAGCGTTGCCGGGGTCGAACTGTCGTAGGCCGTGTGCCAGCCAGACGCGCTGCTGTTGGCAATACTCAGACTGATGAGCAGGGTCATGGCACCGGTCGGCACGTTCGTAGTGACGGTTCGCTTGAGCACACCATCGAAAAAGAACTTGATCGACACGCCCGGTTTGTACTCCATGCCCCAGACGTGGTAGTCGGCCGACAGGTCCACACCAGCATCGAAGAACCGCTGCTCGTTGGTGGCAGCCAACAAAGCGTTTGCCAGCACTCGGTTGGCCGACTTTGCCAGCACTCCGTTGGCCGACCCGGAGCCGTGGAGGAACCCGCCCTCCTGCGTGTCGATCTCGGCCCCGCCCTCGAGATGCCAGAAGCCTGGCCATCCGCCAGTGCTGACGTCCGGTTGCTTCATGCGTATCTGGGCGTAGCCACCGGCAAACGAAAACTTGCCGTGCGTGCAGATAGCGCCGGACTTCCACGCGTACCCGGCGAACCGGTTGCTTCTCGTCGCAACGATCTTCAAGCCTGATGGGCCAGTGCTGATCTGAGCCGGGTCGAAGTACTCGGCGTCGAACCCACCAGCGTTCATCGCGGAGTACGGCGATGGCACGCTCTGCTGCCAGATACCGTTCTGGTCCGCGATCGCCGGTATCCACTTCGTGGAGTCGAGCGAATGCCCGGCGAAGGTGTCCTCGAATATCAGCTGACTGGTAGTGTACCCAGTTGGCGGTGGCAGCGACGACCCACCGCCTCCACCACTGGTGTCGCACGAGACGATCATGAGCGTTGTGACAGAAATGTACTTCGATATACTCTTCATATTGCCCTCTCGTAACGAGGGCTTGACCAAGATGCGATTGCAATGGTCGCCACCGCTCATCGATGTCACAGCCAATCTTAAAGCGAAACGACAAGGACTGGATAGTCGACAATGAGAGGATACCCCGACTATATTGCGGCGCGGCAGGTGGGCCTCGATGCGACCATAGGGCACGAGGTTATAGAGGTATCAGTCGCTTTAACGCTACTGCCCTACCCTCTTGGTCTTCGCCGCGCATTATCCGACCGCTGCAACGCCTTCGCCTCATCCCATGTCGCACGGCACATCCAAGCGTCGCACTCCTCATCCGCGGTGTGATCACGGCATAGCCTTGGGATGAAACGGCTCGTTCGGCGCCGTTGTGAGGAAGCCATAAACGTAGCGGTCCGTCCGTCGGTCGCCGTTGAATGTCGCCACATGCCTCATTTGCGGGCGAACCAGACCGCGTTTTTTTGGTCACTGGGCTCCGCTCGGAAGCGCACTCAGCGAAGCTGTTCGCCGGGACCAAGCAATGGTTTTCCGAGCTGTGCCACGCCAGCCGGTGATGGGAGGAAATGCTCCTGATGATGTTTGTAGTTGGGAAACCTCCTGCTTGTGGCGGTGGCGGCATTATCCAGCCAGGTGGTCTTGGGGCGGCGTGTCGATGCTGATCCTCGAGTGGTACCTCTTTATCCCCGCGATCAGACCTTGATCGAGTGATAAAGTTTGCAGAACTGAACGATGATCGTTGCGATGCCGCCGTCCGAGCGGGCCCCCTCTCTCCGAGCGGGCCCCTCGACAAGCCACAGCCAACAAATCCTGCATCGGTGTCATTGGATGGTTCCTGAATGCTCATAGCTTTACTAAGAGATTCGGCTATCAAGCTGTATGTGCTGACCGCCAAGCTCGGCCTGCAGGGTCTTCCGATTTTCCACCGCGCCTATCTTGCGCTTTATCCCCTCTACAAAAGGTATTTTGAAGCAGGCCCGATCGATCAGCTCAGGGAATTCGTGCCAGGCGGATCGCTGGTCATCGATGTCGGCGCCAATGTCGGCTTCTTCACGCTCCGTTTTGCTGAATGGGTCGGCGATGGCGGAAAAGTGATCGCCATCGAGCCGGAGGATCAGAATTACAGCGGCCTGATTTCCGCGCTCGAGCGCGCGGGTTTCCTTGGCCGCGTTGAGGCGCTGAGGGTGGTCGCCGCCGCTGAGCCCGGCACGACCTTTCTCGAAATCAACCCGCTTTACCCGTCCGACCACAAGCTTTCCCGGAACGGCACCGGCGTGCCGGTCACCGCCGTGACGCTCGACGGGCTGCTCGCGGACAAGGGACCCCGGCGCCCGGCGCTCGTGAAAATCGATGTGCAGGGCGCCGAACTGCTGGCGCTTCAGGGCATGATCGAGATCCTGAGGTTCGCCCGGCCGGCCCTGTTCGTCGAACTTTCCGACCAGGGATTGAACAAGTTCGGGGCGTCGGTTTTGGTAGTCCTGCGCCTCTTGTCGGATAACGGATACGAGGCATACTGGCTGACCCGGACCGGGCGCCGAAAGGCAAGCCAATCCGAGATTGAGGCCAGAACAACCGGTACCAAATCTGCCGATGTGCTGTTTCTTCCCCTTCATCGTACTTCTGAGTGACGGAGGAATCGCGCATCAGCGTCCGAGAATTTCATCGCGACTTCCATGGCCGCCTCGGCAGCGCCTTGGCATAGAAATCCTCAAGCGCGGCGCGCACCGACTTGACGCCATCCAGCATCACATCGAGCTGCTTGCGGACCGCAGCCCTTCGCGCCGGCAGCGTCATGACATCACTTTCGGCAATTGAGGCTTCGGCCGCGGCGCTCAGGCTTGCGCGTTCGAGCATCTCAAGCGGGTCCTGACAACGCGATCCCGTCTTTCAAGTCTGGAGCGGCGACGGGGGCGACTCTTCGTGCACGGGGCCTGCGGCAGAATCAAATTTTATTGCGAAGGCCAAAGTCAGGGCCGCGCACACGCCCTCGATGCTGGTGGCGAGCGTCCAGCCCAGGACTAGGCCTTCAAGTCCACCGAGCCTCGCTCCAGCTATCACCAAGCCCAGCTCCAGCAATCCGCCAAGCGCGAACCAGCGAGATGCCTTGCGCATCCTGTCGCCCAACCGCGCCAGCGTGCAGGCATGAAATTTAAGCGTTGTTCCCAGCAGGCTGAAGCCAAGGAAGCGCAGGCTCGAACCGGCGATCTCAGCATAGGCCGGATTGAAGACCGCAAGGATCTTCTGTGAATAGGTGAAGATGAAAACGGCGCAGACCAGCGAAAAGAGCAATGACGCCATCACCGATAGAAGGATGTCGTGTCTGGATTGTTTCGGGCTCGCTCTCACCACGGGGAACAGGACCGTGGCCATGGCCGCGGGAATCAACGAGGCGATGGTGACCAGCATCCATAGGGATACGAAAGCGGCATTGATGGCCGGAGACAGGAGAACGAGCACGACGTAGGGCATGATGATGCCGGGAGCCTGCAAGGCCACGTCGAGCACGTAGTGGTCGAAGACCTTGCCCCGCAGCGTGCGGAGCAGCTGGAAATCGGGAGGCCCAACGAGGCGACGCGCACCGCCCCGGGTCAACAGGTCCACGCCGATGATGGACGCCAGAAGTCCGGCCACCCAGCTCAGAATAAGCGCGGTATGGGAGGTGTAGCCGCCAATCGCGGCGGTGGCGATGAACATCAGCTTCAACGTGCAGAAAAGCACTTGCCGGATCATCCTGCCGGTGGCGCGCAGGTTGCCCAGGAACGCCTGGTCGGCCAAGATGGCGAAAACGGTCAGACCGCAGCCGAGGACGAACGCAACGCCCACGAACCAGCCGCCGATCAGCTCGGTAGAGCTGCTGAAATACGCGTGCCCGAAGACGAACAAGAAGGCCAGCCCGACCCCCAGCGCCAGCCCGAAGCACAGTGCTGCGGCCACCAGGCCGCGCTCCCTGCCGGGATTCCGGACGATCTCGCCCACCAGCATCGTTCCGAGCCCCGCCTCCCCCAGCGTGCCGATAAGTCCCATCACGGACAGTAGAGCAGAGGTGTTGCCGATCACCTCCGGTGGAAACAGCCGCGCCGCGAGCCACCAATAGACGAATCCGAGACCGGCCGCTGCAACCGTTCCGGTTGCCATGGCGCCGGAATTCATCACGAACGCGGCGCTCTTTCGAAGCTCTCGGCGCACGCGAGCAATGGCCGCCCCGGATTGGTCTACCGACATCATTGCTATCCCGAACCTTGCTGTGCCGGCACCGCGGACCTTCCGGGGGCTGGGCGCAGGACGTCCCGGTACACCTGCTCGATACGGGTCACGACCGCTCCGGCCTTGAGGCGCTCGATCCTGGCGAGGCCTGTCGCCTCCAGGCGGGCGAGCAAGGCGCGGTCATCGAGAAGTGTCTGCATCGCGCTGGCGAGGGCGTGCGCGTCGCCGCTCGGCACGAGAAGGCCTGTTTCGCCATGATTGACGATATCCGGCATGCCGCCGATGTCGGTTGCAACAACTGCCTTTCCGGACGCCATCGCTTCCATGATCACTGTCGCGCAGGCTTCTGGCCCCACCGACGGCAGCACGCCGAACAGTGAGCGCCGCCATGCATGCATGATGGCGGAATGCGGCCACATGTTGAATATTCGAACGTTCGGCGGAAATTCGGTTGGCGTATCGGCGACCCGGCGCCCGACCAGCACCAGTTGCGGCGCCCGCTTCAGGCTGGCATAGGCTTGCAGGAGAACTTCAATGCCCTTGAGGCGTGTCAGGTCGCCGACGAACAGGATGAATCCATCCTCGGGAAGCCCCTGCAGGCAGGCATCTTCCGGGCCGAGCACTTCGACATCGTCGGGCACGAAGTTGGGGATGACGTCGTAGGGGGCGCGGCCTTGGGTGAGTCCGGTGTGACCGGCGACCGCGTGGCTCACCGCGATGAAGCGGTCCACCACGCGCCGAGCGGCAAAGCTCGTCGCCCAGTTACCCAAGGTGGTCGCGGTTGCCTTCACCGCTCCGTAATGCCGTGTGGCACAGGGCAGGCACTTTGCCGTCGCCGGGCCGCTGCAGAGTTGGGCGCCCAAGTGCATGAAATTCTTTTTGGCGCAGACAAGGCCGTAATCGTGGAGCGTAACCACGAGGCGTGCCCCGCTCAGACCTTTGAGCGGCAGGAAGGACGCGTAGATCCAGTTATGGGCGTGAACGATGTCCGGCTGCTCCCGGGCGACCAGCCGCTGCAGGGCAAGCACCAGATGGGGATCCGGGAAGGGCGGTGCGTGGCGGCGATCGGGATCGGCGTGGAGGCCCGACAGACGCTGGAGCGTGCCGCGCAGGCGATGGACGCGTACCTCGCCGTCCAGTTCGGTTTCGGGCGATCCAGGATGCATCAAGGTCCCGACGCTGACCTGATGGCCCCGCCGCGCCAGCGCTGCGCCCAGATTGCGGACGTGCCGCTCCTCTCCGCCGATCACCGGAGGATAGAACTGCGATAGCAGCAGGATGCGCATGATCGAGCCTCGTTTCAGATGCGCGGCACCAGCGTCGAAACGCTGCGATAGAGTCGGTTGTCCCCCGGTCGATAGAGCCGGGCTTCGGCGGTCTGGCGAGTCGCCAGGGCCGGCACCGGGACTTCTCGCGTCCAGGTGTCGCCCGGCGCGATGGCGATCGATCGGAGAACCGCCAACGGTTGCCCATCAAGAGTGATTTCGACGTCGAAGTTTTGAGGTTGTGTCTCGGCGCTCCTGATGCCGACGGTGATCCGGCCGGACTCGCCACTGATCGACGGCAACAACCAGAACTCGGTGTATTTGAATTCCCGGTAGGCCGCTTCGTCGCTGACGGCCAGCGCATAGGCTCCGGTTGCCACAAACATTGCCAACAGGATCGCGGCCCCCTGCCAAAGCCGGAACCGCGTGCGAGCCGGCCAAGCTGGCAGGTCGGGAGTGTCGCGGCGGATGGCGGCCACCAGTGCCGCGGCGGCTGTCACGGCCCAGAACCACGCCGCCCAGCCGAGCGGCGTAAGGTAGTCTGCGGCGTTGAGGGCAAACCCCCCGGCGATGCCGGCGGCGAAGCTTGCCCCGACCGCGTAAGCGAGGTGTTGCAACACTGAGGTGGTCCGGACGCCAATGGCCCGCAGAATCGAGTGGCCCGAGACGAGGAACACCATGGGCGCGCCCAGGAGGGTACGCAGGAACACATTGTCGCTGAGCGCTACGGCCGCCACCGTCGCTGCTGCCCACAGAAAGGCGACCCAAAGGTCCCGCTTGCTAGGGATTCCCATGCAATCCCCTCACGTCATAGATCATGATCCAGCCGTTGTCGTAGATGCGGGCGACGCCCTGGATATGATTGAACTTGAGCAGCGCTGCACCCGAGAGCGGCTTTTCCTGGTGCCGTTGCCACGGCTGAAAGTTAGAGCCGAGCACCGGCGGAGCCGTGGTCAGGCGCAGGTCCACCAGCAGGAAATCGATGTCGCTCCCCGCCAAGGCCCAAAACTCGTCGGCCCCCAAATTCTCGGCCTCGAATATGCGCGCGGCATCGACGCCCGTTTTGATCCTGACCCTGACGTCCTGCCGGCCGTAGGCCGCAAGGAGAAGGCGGTTGATGCGGTCGGATGTGAAGCGGTTGCCGGCACCGAGCCATTCCCTAACCCAGCGTGCCGTTTCGATCCCCATGGGCTCGATTGATTCCTGATCTGCCGCCACCCTGTAGCGCCCATGGATCGGATTGATCGCAGCGCTTGCGACGCCGCCCAGGACGATAACCGCTACAGCGAGGGCCGGCGCGATGCGGCGCCACCCGCGCGGTGTGCGGCCTTGCCAGAAGTGGACAATGCTCACCGCGACGACCAGCCCGACGCCGATGAACACGAACGTTGCCATGCGGTTGCCGATTTCCCATCCGGCGGAGGTCAGTCGGAAGGCGACTGAGACGGGGAGCCCGAAGGCCAGCAAGGTGAGGAGCACGAGCCGACTGTCGCGCCAGCGGCGTTGGAAAATCTCCTGAATCGGACGCCAATCCGACCGCCCACCACTCGGAGCCGCCATGGCCAACGACCGGAAGAAGCCCGTTGCCAGGCCGAGTGCCAACAGCAGGAGTGCCGTCAAGGTAGTCAGCCGCAAGTAGAGGGCCTTATCCGGCGCTCCGAGGTGTTCCGACATTGGGCTGGCCGCGCCCAGGATCTTCGCGAGCAATGCGTTGAGGCCGGCCCCGATAACCGGGCCGAGATAGGCTGCGAGAGGGATGCCACGCCACTGCATCCACAGGAACGGCAGAGCGATGGCCAGGATCGCCGTGAAGCTCACGACGATCCTGGCCTCGAACCGCAGGGGGTCGTGCCGGCGCAAAGCCTCGAGGCCCGCCAGCGCTCCAAAATAGATGGCGGCGAAGGCGGCCGAGAGGTGATGCGTGACCGCGAGGCTTGCCAACAGCAAGCCAACCAGCCCGAGCGACTTCAGCCTCGATAGCCCGACGAGATTATTAGGGGCTGCTTCGACCGCAAACGTCAGCACGCAAAGCACGATGCCGAGGCTCTGGTAGGAGAAACTTGAGTCGAACAGGAAGAAGGTTGAGCAGCCCATATAGACCAGACAGGCGATTGCCGAGATACGCGGCGATCCGGTGATGCTTTCGAGGAACAGAAACAGGGCACCGATGAACGTGCCCTTGAGGATGACAAGCAAGAGCGTCCCCGCCACAACCAAGGACAGTCCCGTCAGATCGACGATCGCCGTCGTCAGGATCTCCAGGGCGGGATACGTTGGCCCAATCGGGAAAAGCGGATTGGACAGGAACAGACGGCGGGCCGTGATCAGATCCTGGGTTGCGATCCAGTGCAGGTACTCGTCGTAACCGCTGAAGCTCGTCGGGGAATAGACCTTCTTGCAGTAGAACAAGGCTTCGCTAAGCAGGAACAGGAGGCACAGACGCTCCCCCCGGGCTGTCGTCGGCCAGGCGATGCGGAGGCTGGTCGGAACGACCAGGAGGATGACACCGGAGCAGAAGAGCAGCGGCGCCATCTCATAACCCCGGCGCCCGGCTCCGTGCCCGGCCACGACCAGGAGCAGAGCCGTGGCGACCGTCAGGCCCAGAATCGCGATCCATCCGCAGCTAGCCCGTTGCGGCGGGGCATCGGCGCTGCCGCCGCGAAGGTCGGGACCGATAATGGCCGAGATGAACCGTATCCCGGCCTTGAGCGGGCTAATCCTGGTTCCCGCGGTGAAATGAGCCGCCATCATCAGCATCATGCCATCGTCGCGGGAGGCCACGATGTCACGCGTCCGGGTGGCAAGCGGACCGTGGATCGGCTGCTCAGCACATCACGATAGACGTCGCTCAGCGCTTGCGCGCAGGCATCCCAGTCGGGCAGCGCCAAATCCGGGACCTCCCGATGGGCCTCCAGTTCCTCGGCCATGGCGACGGCCAGCTCCGCCGGACCGGCGTTGCACGCAATCGCCCGGCACAGGCCATTGGCGGCCAGTTCCCGCAGACCGGACGTGTCGGTGACGAGGACCGGACGGCGCAGCGACAGGGCTTCCATCACGGCGACCGGGTGGGCTTCGTATTCGCTGAACAGCACGAATAGCCCGGCACTTGCCAGGAGGTCTGCCATTCTCTGCCGCTGTGACCCGGGAATACCCGCAATCGTGACCCGCTTCTCGAGGCCGAGCGTCCCGACAAAGCGCCGCAATTCTCCCTCGTACGGGCCTGTACCGACGATGTGCAGTCGCACGTCCGGTAACCGGCGGATCAGTTCGGGCAAGGCCGCGATCGCCCGGTGATGGCCCTTGTAGCGCTCCAGCCTGCCGCCCGAGACGATCAGGTGCGGATCGACCTTGACGCCTGGGCTCGGAGCCGGCATTGCGGCGCCGTTCGGGATGACGACAAACCGCTCCCGCGGCACGCCCATCCTCCCGCTGAAGAAGTCGGCTTCGAATTCGGAGACGCCGATCAGGCGCGCCGCCCGGGCGACCAGCGGCCGGAGCAGCATGTGCTGGGTGCTGCGCACTGCGTTGCGCAACCGGGAGGAATGCCCGCCGCTGTGGAAGGTCAGGACGAACGGCACGTGCCCGCGGACGGCCGCGAGCAGTCCGATCGGCACCACGAAAGAACTGTAGCCCTGGAAGTGGATCAGATCCCAAGTCCCGCGCCGGATCGCTGTGTAAATGCCCGGCGCCACATAGAGATCCAGCTCCCTTGGCCAGGCCGGTACGCGCTGCACATGCATGCCGCGCACCTCCTCCTCGACTGGCAGCTCCCCCGAGGGATCGGTCGTGAGCACGTCGACCGCGTGGCCACGCGCCACCAAGCGGGGACCGACCTCCTGGATGTGAGTTTCGGTTCCGCCCATAAAGGGGTAGCAGCGAGCGGCAACCATCAAGATTCGCATCAGGCTTACCCGCCCTCAGCACGGGCTGTCGCGCCCCGCTGTTGGTGCACCCTCTCACGCAGGATGGTCTTGAGGACGCGCCAGCCGTCCGGGAGGGCGCGCAGATGGCTCACACCGCTGATGCGCGGAGCCTCGAAACTCGGCACCTCGACGATGTTGAGATGGCTCTTCAAGGCCCGTACGTTGATGAGGGTCTCTATCTCGAACCCATCGCAGTCGCAATTCAGCGTGCCGAGGTGCTTGGTCCAGAAGGCTATGTATCCGTAGCATAGATCGGAGAACCAACCGCCATAGAGCAACCGCACGAACAGGGTCAGCCCCCTGTTGCCGAACATCCGGAATAGCGACATGTCGTCGGTGCCGGCGCCCTGGATAAACCGTGAACCCTTAACGAGATCTGCGCCAGCCATCAGCGCACTGACAAAGACGATCGCCTCCTCCGGGACCATGGAGCCGTCGGCGTCCAGCATGATGATGATCTCACCTGTGGCGGCCCGGAATCCCGCTTGCAATGCAGCGCCCTTGCCCCGCCGGGGCTCCATGACGACCTTCACGTCCTCGCGCAGGCGGCGCGCGACCGCGACCGTGTCGTCAGTCGAACGACCGTCCACGATAATGACCTCATGCGCCCAGTTGGGGATGCGCGGCAGAAGCCAGGGGAGGTTCTCGGCTTCATTGAGCGTCGGGACGATGAAGCTCACCCGAGGCAGTGCCAGTGCCGGCTGAAGGGCAAAATCAATCGGGTCGGCCGGCGATACGGCACCGACGTGGGCGAGATTGCTGGCGAGGCGCTCATTCATGGCAGTGCTGCGAGGTCGAGGACGGGACCCAGAGGGCGCGCTGGAAGCGCGCCACACCACGCGCAGGCAAGTGCGCGGCCAGCGACAAGCCGCAGGGGCCATCTCCAATGAGCGCCACATACACGGATGTGTTTGATCCAACCATATGCGGACTCCCCGGCCACAACGAATATGAAGATGAGCTGAAAGAAGATTGGTGCGCCTATTGGAGCGCTTGTGGCCCCCTAAAGCTTTGGTTGCTGTACGAGCATACGAGCATTACCGGCGAAGATCTGAAATGGAAGGACGATGGATGGTTAGAAAGAGACAATAGATGATTAGCTCTTTTGGGCTATCCCATGCGCTCGACCGCTTTTGCAGCGGGTGGCTAATCCGGACGTGAGACCGGCAGGGAAACGAGTTGCCCATACGGCTCCGAGATTCCGCGCGCTCCGGAGACCGGCGCGTTCGGTACCAGCACTCGATAAGCGGTCGTGACCTCTCGCAACCCCCGGACATGTCCGAACAGGTCGATCACCTCCAAGCCGGACCGGCGGTTGTAGGTGTGACACCCGAAGGCTCCGGACCAAATGCGACCGACCGGGGTCTGGGCAAATTCCGACGCGCCGAGCGCATCGATCTGACAGAATGTCACCGCGCCGCCATAGCCGCGCGCGCAGTCTTGGACTGGGCGCATCGCGCGTCCGCCGTGTCGGATTACGGCGCCGGCGGGGCGGCTGAGCCCGGCATCGATCACAATGGGATTGGCAGCATGGGGCGTCCAAGACCCGGCCAGGCTCTCGGCATGGTAGAGGCTGAGAGTATCCCAGGCGGTGGACCTCCACAGCCTTGGGCTGACGAAAAACCAAAAACCCCCTTCGTGGCAGAGCGGCGTGGTATCGTAGCCCTCAATGCCTTCCATGAGGCAGGCCTCCCGTGTCCACCGGTAGGGAAATTCCACTGCCCTGTAGAGGCTGACATTCCTGGCCGCCCCCGATTCAGGGATCATCCAGATCTGACCATCCTGCTCGAACACGAACGGGTACGAGAGGTGATGCGGTTCCTCCACAACGATCCGGGGGGCGCCGGCTGTCCCATCCCGGTTCACTGCCACGACCGCAATGCACCCCCGGTTCCTCGAGTAGAGGAACTGCTCAACAAAGATGAAAGCCTGCCCCTGGTGCCGGAACGGGAACGGGTCGGCAAGGTAGCTGTCGGCATTTCCCGTGAGCACCCGAAAGCCTGCTTCGCCTTTGTCGAGCAGGCTCGCCGACTCATCGAAGCGCCAGCCGATCCCCCACATCCTACCGCCCCTCGCCAGAATGTCCAAAGCCCCGATCGCCTTCGATGCAACCGTGCCGGTCGCCCTTGCCAGAGCCGAAAGCGCGCCAAATGAAGGTACTGCCTTCCGTGGACCGGAGATACCGTGCGTAGTTGAACCGGTTTCCTCGCGCAGGGCTTTGAGGATTAGTGGCACAGCGCAGGAAAGGGCGCTGTCGAGCCTCATTGCCAGCACTTCATGGTCCGCGCTGGCCAGGCGCGCCGTCCACGGCCACAACGGGCGAGCCGTGTCGTGCAGCTCGACGACAAGATCCTGATTGTTCACCCAGGCCGCCATGACTCCGATCTCGCCGGGTGCGCCGTTGAATACCGGAGTGAGCACGCGCCGCGCCGCCGGGAGCGATCCCAGCCCGCTCACATCGATCACCACATCCACCCGGTCGGCCGGAGGCGGCGGCAGGCGCCGCAGCGCCGCGTCTACCGGGTCGACGGCGCTCTTCCCGCGAAGGCCATAGACCAGTCTTTCGAGTTCGAGGAGCAGACGGCAGACTAACGGCAGCGGCCGGCGGCCGGCCACCAAAGCGCAGGAGACTTCGTTGCCAGGCACTTCAGCAAGCGCTTCTGCCAGCCAGAGGTGCCATCGCAGTAGCCGGGACGGATCGAGATTGAGGCAGATACGCATTGTTGTTCTCGCAGCCGATTTCAAAAGGACGCCAGCTCACAACTCCACGATGACAAAGCAGCAGCGCGCCCCGCAGCGCGAGGATGGTTTCCACCCGCTGCGGTTTCGGACACTCGCCGAACATTTGATTTGGGAGATGGCTGACAGCACGGGTCCCCACTCGAGCGGCTGGAAGCGGCCAGGCACTACTATGCCCGATCGACGCTCGCCTGTGCGAGGTCAGAAGGGGTAGTCCTTCGGGGCGCTTGCGCTGTGCCTGCGACAGGAGTCACGTGGAGGGATGATTGTCGACCGGAAACGGACAAAATACGGACTGCGTAACGCGAGGTGGTTTGCGTCACGCCGGTGCGCCGCCAGACCCGCCGCGCACGCGGGCCCTGGTGATCTTCCGTGGCGAGAACCGCCCTCCGGGCAGGCCGGATCCAGTGCGTGAGGCCTGGCGTTTCAAACCAGGACCATCGCACCTTTATCCAAGAGTTTGGACAGACACTGGCAGCTCAAGTCGGGAGAAATCCTAGATGCGTATTCTGAAGCTTGCGCAATCCTATGCTTCGACTGGCGTTGGCCAAGAGGGCCACGTCCGGAACCCGAATATCGGTCTCGCTTGCGGCGCTGACGTTGTCACAACCGGTCAGCCGCGATCGAAAACCGGGCAGTCCGAGGATGGCGTCAGCAGCGAACGCCGCCCCCCTACGATCTCAGTAATTATTTGTGCCTACACTGCGGACAGGTGGGCACTGCTGCTGAAGTCGGTGGCCTCGGCTCAGGAGCAGACATTGCAGCCCTGCGAGATCATCGTATGCGTCGACCAGCCCCTGTTCCGCCGTTGTGCCGTCCAATGGGCTGACTTCGCTGCATCCACCCCCCCGATACGGGTGATCCAGAACAAATGGGACGGGCATCTCGGGTCGGCCCGAAACACGGCAGCCGAGACGGCTGCCGGAGAGATCCTGGCGTTCCTGGATGACGATGCGGCGGCCGACAAGGACTGGCTCGAGGTTCTCACCGCCCCGTACCAGGACGCGCGCATCGGCGCCGTCGGCGGGCGTCCCATTCCGGTGTTCGAGGTTGGCCGCCCGGCCTGGTTCCCTCTACAGTTCGACTGGGTGTTCGGATGTGCTTACGATGGCCTTCCGACCAGCCGAGGCCCTTCGGCCCACCTCATCGGAGCCAACATGTCGGTGCGGCGGACCCTCCTCGAGCAGGTGGGAGGGTTCCATTCCGACCATCACGACGACATGGACATGTGCCACCGCGTGGCGCACATCAAGGGCAGCGAGGCAGTCATCTATGAACCGGCGGCGACCGTCCGCCACTTTGTGCCCGCCTCACGGCCGACCTGGAAGTACTTCTGGCGCCGCTGCTTCTTCGTCAACAAGGGGAAAGTCGAGGCCTTTGCCCAGATGGGCGACGCCGCCACACTGGGTGCCGAGACCCGCTTCGTCTGGCACGCGCTGACCAGGGGCGTTCCGCGCGAGATTTTGCAAGCGGCCAAGGGCGACGCCCACGGGCTGGCGCGATGCGCGGCAATAATCGTTGGCGTGGGTCTTGCCGCGGCAGGCCATGTCACCGGCCGGATCGCGCTGCTGCGCCGCCTGCGCCGGCTGCGTCAGGCCAACAAGCAGATACTGGACGCAGCCGCGCAAGGTATTAGACGTGGGAAGTAGATGCCGTCTTCGCTAATCATCGGGTCGGGTCCGGCTGCAGCCGCCGCCGTGTTGGCGCTGTCCGAAAAACCGGACGAGAAGATAACCGTGTTCGATCCGGGCACCGTGCTGGACGCGGAGACCCAGGAGGTAATAGCCAGGCTGTCCAGGCTGCGTGTCGACGACTGGGATGAGGAGGACGTCCGCCGGGTCAGCCTGCAGCCCAAGCGGGTCCAGTCCGACTCGCTGCCTGAAAAGAGAAGCTACGGATCCGATTTCCCGTTTGCCAACAAGGGCCAGCTCGACCGCGTCCATTCCGTGGGCAGAGTGAACCCGGCGGTCATATCGAGCGCCTACGGCGGGTTTAGCAATGTCTGGGGGGCCCAAATCATGCCCTTCAGCGCCGCCACGTTCAAGGGATGGCCGGTCGACTTCTCGGATATGGAAGAGCACTATCGGACGATCCTGGGTCACATTCCTTTCGCTGGAGAGTCCGACGATCTCGAGGAGTGGTTTCCGCTCATCGGATCCCCGGACCCGCTTCCGCCGCTGGCGCCGCGGACACAGATGGTCCTGGCCAATTACCACCGGCACCGCGAGCGAGTGCGCTCCACCGGCATAACGATAGGCCGCGCCCGGCTCGCCTTCGCTGCCCCCGAATGCCAGCCCTGCGGCCTGTGCATGACCGGGTGCCCACGGTCGCTGATCTTCTCGGCCTCGCACAGCTTCGATCGCTTCCGGCGAAACGGGAGGATCGACTACCGCAGCGGGTTGCTCGCGGTGCGAGTCGAACAGGATGGCGACACGGCCGTCGTGCACGCCCGGGAACTGTCGAGCGGCCATATCCAGCGATTCACGGCCGACCGGGTCTTCGTGGGCTGCGGAGCAATCGGGACCACAAGGCTGATGCTAGGCTCGCTCAGGTCGGACCAGCCGGTACATCTTTCGGAATCTGCTCAGTTCGTTCTTCCAATGATTTCCATGAAGCCAACACCCGACCCACGTGCAAGGCGCGAGTTCACACTCAACCAGTTCACCATGGTCATCGCCCGGGACGACGAAGGCTTGGATGTTTCACAGATTCACTTCTACCCGTTCAACCAGGCATATTACGATGCGCTTCCCGGGTTCCTCAAACACCGCGCCGCCGCCTTCGCGACCGATCGGCTGCTCAGCCGGTTGACGGTAGGCCTGGGCTACTTGCCGTCCTGGGCATCACCTAAGATCCGGGTGAGCGCCCAGCTGTCCGCAGCAGCTCCTGACGAGCTTCCCCAGATTACCCTCACTTCGGAGGGCTTCAGCAAGGCCAGGGTCAGGGGCAAATGTGTGCCTCCGATGCTGCCTGACGTAATAAGGCGGATCCGCAAAGCGGCACCTTACCTGGACTTGTGGCCAGTCACGCCGCAGATGCTATGGTCGGGCGGAGCCAAGAGCTACCACTTTGGCGGCAGCTTTCCTCACGCCAATGAGCCGGACTCCGGGAGTGCGACGACAGACCGCCTCGGGCGGCTGGCGCGCTGGGACCGGATCCATCTCATCGACGGGTCGGTTTTCCCAAGTGTTCCGGCAACCACCTTTACCCTGACGGTGATGGCTAATTCGCATCGCATCGCTCGCGAAGCGATGCAGCTGATGGCTTGAGCGTTCGATGCGGGTCGGTATCACCGGAGCGAACGGATATGTCGGGACCATCCTGCGTGCCGCCTTCGCCGAACAAGGGCATGAGGTCATCGCGTTCGCCCGTTCGAACCGGGTGACCTCCGGGCCTGCCGCCGGCGTCACTGAGTGGCGCCCGTACGAGATCAAAAGCCCACTGTCGGGGGCAGCATTCAGCGACCTGGATGTGCTCATCCACGGCGCATGGGACCTGACCCTCGTCAGCGCCGGCGATGTGTGGGGCACCAATGTGTCCGGCTCGCAGCACCTCCTCCGCAATGCGGTCGACGCGGGGGTTCGCCGGGTCATTTTCATCTCCTCGATGTCCGCCTGGGAGGGAACCCAACAGTTGTACGGTCAGGCGAAGCTGGCCTGCGAACGCACCGCCGGCAGTCTGGGAGCTGTCTCCACCCGGCTCGGCCTGGTGTACGGCCCTGGTTGGGGCGGGATGGCAGGCGCGCTCCGCAAGCTCACCACGCTGCCGGTCACACCCCTGATCGGGGCGCGCTCCCATCAGTTCATGGTGCATGAGGCGGACATGGCAACCGCCATGGTGCGAATTGCCGAGTCGGACATGCCGCTGCTGGAACCGGTAGGGCTGGCCAACCCCGAACCGGTGCCGTTCCGACAGCTCATGAACGAGATCGCCGCATCGCAAGGCAGAGCACTGCACGCCGTCCCCGTGCCCTGGCAGTTTGTCAGTGGCGCGCTCAAGGCAGTTGAGGCCCTGCATGTCCCCCTGCCCTTCCGATCCGACTCCATCCTCGGGCTCGTGCGCCCGGCGCGTGCGGTTCCCGGCGTAGAGCGGCTCAGGCAACTCGGTATCGAGTTTCGGAGCTTCTCGCTGGATGGCGACCGCCCCTCATCCGGGGCATTGCGTCGGTATTCTTAGTCGAAGGCCGGTTCGATCCGCCAGAGACGCAAACGGCGAAACTTTGCGGCCGGCACGATCGCAAGGATCCGCGGCAGCGTCGCCGCACAGGCGGGCGCGATGCGATTCAGTCCGGATCAGCAAAATGGGGCTACCCCCGAGGAATAATCGCGGATCGAAGAAAACCATGCAATGATTCACAAAGACGCAAGAGACGCATGACCTCAAAGACGAGCGCAGAGGTTAACGCCGAGCCCCCGTCGAATTCCCTGTTTGTCCGGCGGTGAAGGCTTGCAAACGGAAGTCATTGCAGAATCCGGAGGACTTGTGGCGCGAAAGCTTGCGCACAAGAGGTAAGGGGCAATCCGATTGGGTGAACCGCGCGCCATCTTCGTATCGGGAGTGGCCGGCTTTGTAGGAAGCAGGCTTGCAAGGATCTTTGTTGACCGCGGATATCCGGTCTTCGGCTTTGACAATCTGTCGCGAGGCTCTCGGGAAAACCTGAACGGACTTCTCTCGCATGAGAGGTTCTTTTTCGAGAAAGTGGATCTCTCAGACGCGGCTGCGGTGAGAACCCGATTTTTGAATTGTCACGGTCGCATTCCGATTTCCGAAGTCTGGCACATGGCTGCCAATTCAGACATTCCCGCAGGAATCGCCGATGCCTCTGTCGATCTGCGCGATACCTTTCTGACGACGTTCAACGTGTTGGACGCAATGAAGGCGGCAGAGGTTCCGTTCCTTGCTTTCGCTTCCAGCTCAGCCGTGTACGGCGATTTGGGGGAGGCTCCGATCAGAGAGGATGTCGGGCCGCTGCTGCCGATTTCCAACTACGGCGCCATGAAGCTCGCATCGGAAGCGCTAATCAGCGCAGCCGTCGAGAATTGGTTGGCGCGGGCCTTGATTTTTCGCTTTCCGAACGTGATCGGCGTTCCGGCAACACATGGCGTCATTCTGGATTTCGTCAGAAAGCTGAAGATCACACCAAACAAGCTGAATGTCTTGGGATCGGGCCGGCAACGGAAGGCCTATCTTCACGTCAATGACCTGATCGATGCGATCGTCTACCTGCGTGCAAACGCATCCGAGCGGCTTGGCTGCTACAATATCGGCCCCGAGGACAAAGGGGTAACCGTCAGCTTCATAGCGGAAACGACCGTCGAGGCCGTCGCACCGGGCGCGGGGATCGAATACGGATTTGAAGATCGCGGTTGGACGGGGGATGTTCCCCGGTTTTCCTATGACGTAGCAAAGCTCCGTGCACTCGGTTGGCGGCCCCAGCTTGGATCGGCCGACGCTGTCCGAAAAGCCGTCGTGGAAATCGTGCGGCAGGAAGGACACCCGTGATGCAAGCCGTGGTACTTGCGGGTGGTCTGGGGACACGGCTCAGGGGCCGGATCGGTGATTTGCCCAAGTCGCTGGCCAACATTGGTGGCACGCCGCTTCTCGAGCATCAAATCCTCCTCGCCAAGCAACACGGGATCGAGAGGATCTTGATCCTGGTGAACCATGCAGCCGAGCAGATCGTGGAATTTTGCACTCAGCGCGGGAATTGGGGGATTGACGTTCGTTGTGTAGATGACGGTGCACCTCGCGGGACTGCCGGAGCGGTTCTGTCTGTTTTGCATCTGCTCGACGACGACTTCCTCACCATCTACGGCGACACGATGCTCGACGTCGATCTCACCCGCTTCAAGTGCTTCCATGAAAAACACAAGGCAGCAGCCGCAACTGTTTTCACCCATCCGAATGATCACCCGCAAGATTCCGATCTGATCGAAACGTCGGAAGATGGCGTGGTTGCCGCGTTCCATCCTTATCCACACGATCCCGGTTGCTTTTATCCCAACAAAGTCAGCGCGGCTCTTTACTACATTCGAAGACAAGCCCTGTACCCGTGGCGCGCCGCGGCAACTCCGCTGGATTTTGGCAAAGATCTCTTTCCTGAAATGCTTCGGGCCGGCGCGGAGATCAGAAGCTATAGCAGCCCTGAGTACATAAAAGACGCGGGAACCCCGGCGAGACTTGACAAGGCCTGCGCCGACCTTGCCTCCGGCCGCATAGCCCGAGCTTCACTCGCTTCTCCGCAGAAAGCAGTATTTTTGGACAGGGATGGGTGCATCAATGTCGACTATGGGCACATCGATCGTCCCGAACGCTTCGAACTGATCGAGGGGGCCGCGGCCGCGATCGCCTGTTTCAACCAGGCCGAATACCGGGCAATCGTCGTCACCAACCAACCCGTTGTGGCGAGAGGAGGATGCTCTGTACGAGACTTGCGGATGATCCATAACAAGATGGAGACCGAGCTTGGCCGCCACGGGGCTTTTGTCGATGCCATCTACTACTGCCCGCACCATCCAGACCGCGGCTTTGCCGGCGAGGTTGAAGCGCTAAAGGTCCACTGTGAATGCCGCAAGCCCGCCACCGGGTTGGTCGACCAGGCGGTCGAGGCGTTCAATATCGATCGCAGACAATCCTGGGTCATCGGCGATTCCTCTGCCGACGTCGCACTCGCAAAACGGTCCGGCATCAGATCGATTCTGGTCGAGACGGGCGCGGGCGGGCTGGACAGCAAGTATCATGTCATGCCCGACTATACCGTCCCAGACTTGTTCGAGGCTGCCAAGTTCATTCTCACCGTTCACCCGACCTTGGTCGACACGGCATCTGATCTGATCGCGCATGTGAAGCCGGGTGATGTGTGTTTCGTGGCAGGGCTCTCCCGGAGCGGAAAGAGTGTCCTTTCCAGCGCTATCGCCGAGGTGCTTCGCGGCCGCGGCATTGATGCACAAGTCGTTGCCCTTGATCGCTGGATACGGTCCGCCGCCGATCGCAAGGCAACGGTGATGGGTCGCTACGACATGAACGAGATCAGGAAGGTTCTAAGCCGCCTGGTCGGCGTTCGTTCTCGCGAGACGCTCGATCTGCCCTACTACGAAAAGCTGAGCCGCATATCGCATCCAAGATCGGAAAAGATAAGCATTTCTCCGGAAACCGTCCTGGTCGTGGAAGGATCCGTCGCTCTTTCGCTGTCCGATGTGGTTTTGCCCGGTCGTGCACACACATTCTTCGTTGATATCGATGAGGAGCTGAGGAGGTACCGAGTAACGCGGGAATACTCGCGTCGAGGCGTGGATCGGGAGGCTGCAGCGCGTATCTACAGCTCCCGCCAGGAGGACGAGACACCAATCGTTCTGGCATCGCGGGCGCGCGCCAACCATTGTGTCCGATTGCGGGCGATCGAGCTGATTGAGGCCGTGGGATGATTATCAGCCAGACGCCGCTTCGAGTGAGCTTCGTGGGAGGTGGCAGCGATCTGCCTGCCTTCTATCGGGAGGAAGGCGGCGCCGTCCTAAGTGTTGCTATCGACAAGTACGTCTACGTGAATGTGAACCGCAAGTTCGATAACGGCACTCGAATCGCTTATTCCAAAACGGAAGAGGTCGATAGCGTTGAGGATATCCAGCATCCGATTGTCAGGGCGACGATGGGATACCTTGGGATATGCGGGGGCGTTGAAATAACGACTATTGCCGATATTCCATCCAAGGGAACCGGACTTGGATCATCGAGCGCTTTTACGGTTGGCCTTCTGCACGCGCTGAACGCGTTCCGAGGGCAATATGTCTCCAAGGCAAAGCTCGGTGCCGATAGTTGTTGCATCGAGATCGAACTTTGTGGCGCGCCCATTGGAAGGCAGGATCAATACGCCGCCGCCTTCGGCGGATTGAATCTCATCGAGTTTCACTGCGATGACAGCGTTTCGGTGTCACCGCTCATATGCCCGCGTAATTTCATCGCTTCGATCGAGAAGCAAGTTCTCATGTTCTACACCGGCATTACTCGCAGTGCTTCGGACATTCTCGTACGCCAGTCGGAGGGGATCGCAAAAGCGCCGGACAAGCGCAAAGCGCTGAGGCGGATGGTCGGGCTCACCTATCAGCTTCGTGATGAACTACATCGATGCAACCTCGACGCCTTCGGCGAAATCCTCCACGAGAACTGGCTCTTAAAAAAGAGCCTCTCTGAGGAAATCACGAACGATGCAATCGATCACTGGTACCAGACCGCAATGCGGGCGGGTGCCACGGGCGGCAAGCTGCTGGGAGCAGGTGCAGGAGGTTTTCTCATGTTCTTCGCACCTCTCGATCGCCACGACGCCATCAAAGCGGCCCTAGGGGACCTAAAGCACTTCCCTGTCAAGTTCGACTTCGCCGGGAGCCGCATCGTTCACTATCAACCGACATCGGAGTCCACCCAATGAAACATTTTGGCGGCAGTAATCAATCAACCGACATCGGAGCCCGCTCAATAAAAAATGTTGGCGGCAGTGCTCAAGGCTATTTCAAGAAACTCGAGATCGTCCTGGCTTCATTGGACCACCAAAGCATCGATGATGCAGTGGCCTTGGTCGCGCAGGCACAGGAGGATGGCAAGCAGATAATCACGCTTGGAAATGGTGGCAGTTCGCTCACGGCGCTGCATTTCATCACGGACTGGAACAAGAGCATCTATCTTTCCACGAAGCGCCCGTTTCGTGGCCGGACGCTGGTCGACAATGTGGGCCTTACGTTTGCATACGCGAACGATGTTTCTTTCCAGGATGTGTTCGTCGAGCAGCTGAAGAACATCCTGAACGAGGGCGACTTGGTCATCGCAATATCGGGAAGCGGAAACTCGGAAAACGTTCTGCGCGCCGTTCGATACGCCAATGATCATGGCGCAGTTACGTTAGGCCTTTGCGGATTCGGCGGAGGCACGCTCCGGCAGATCGCCCAACATGTGGTCTGGGTCAATGTGAATGACATGCAAATTGCGGAGGATATACATTCCATGTTCGGGCATGTCGTCATGCAGCGTCTTTGTCTTGCGAGTACACAAAAGTGGAGCGATCGGCGACAGCGGCGCAGCGCTGCTGGAGGCTTCAATGCAAATCCAGCTAGCGCCGAGACGGGCTGGCAATCCTGATCGAGAACAGGCGATGCCCCATTATCGGCTCTACGTTCTGGACGAACGCGGCCAGTTCATGGGCGGGGTCAACCTTGCCTGCACGGACGACGGCGCGGCGCAAGAGCACGCCAGGCAGTTAGCAGACGGCCACGAGGTGGAGCTTTGGCGACTGGTTGCGCGGCTCAGATCTGACAATCCACGGGGCCGTCCCGCGGCGACGAAACCCCTTCGCGCACCAGGGCCACGTTTCAGCCATTTCAACAAGCCGCCCAAACGCATCCTGGTGCCACCCAGATCTTGAACGCCATGATCGCTATGCAGGCACGTTGGGGTCGCGAGTGAACGGCCTGTCTGGTGCCGTCGGCGCGGCGCCCGATGACGCCAGCCTTCCACTATGCGAACGACCGCTCGAACCCAAGCTGCGCAACATTTTCAGCCAACGGACACGGTTTGGCAGGACGTCGGGAAGGCGGTTCCAGTGCGGCCGTTCGATCACTTTCCATATTAGAATGTGTTAATAAGTTATGTTAGTAATTTGTTAACAGGCATTCTGCCAGCCTCATTCTCGCCGCAAATCGTGGTAGGGTCGCCGACGTCACGTACATCATCCTTAATGATCAATTCATGCAGGTACAAAACGATGTGAGTGAATAAGTTAAGAAGCGGAAATGCCTGCGTTTTGCTTGGGTGCGCGGGTCGAATTAAAACAAAAAAGACGCAATGAACCAAGGATCTACCGTGCTTATACTACAAGGCATGCTTGGCTGTGCTCCCGCCGGGCGAGATGTGAGCATTCCCGTCGACAAAACCCGCCACCGATGATGCGTTCGACGTTAGGCTCGCTCGACAATATGTCTAGTGCGAGGCCTTCCAAACCTCAGTTACTTTGAAATCCATTCGCAGTGCCTGACTGCGAGCAGGCGACATGTCGCGCAGCTTGGCGATGCGCGGCAGTGGAGTTCTCTATTTTTTTCAGCGCCAAAGAAGGATCTCGGAATGACTCTTTCCGCCCCCGCAGGCTATACTTCCAGCGACCTCGTCTACGAGGAAAACTTCTCCGGCACGACGCTCGGCAGCGATTGGAATACCTACATCACCAGCAATGCCGCCGACGGCTGGGCATGGAATAGCAATGGGTCGGGAGGAAGCACGCCGGGCGGCCCATATAATGCCGACTACGATATGCCGAGCCAGGTGTCGGTGAGCAACGGGTACCTGGATCTCACGGCGATCAAACAGGCCATCAACGGCGTAAATCAGGGTGGGGTGTCACAGACATTCCCGATCACGTCCGGCGCCGTCAGCAGCTATGGCAACTTTGAATTCAACGGCGGCTACCTTCAGATCAGCATGAAGGCGCCGAGCGGCGACGGCGCATGGCCAGGCCTCTGGCTGATGCCCGGCGATGGCGCGGGCAGCAGCGGCGACAATTTCGAGCTCGACATACAGGAGGGTGGATTTACCGGTTCGGGGTCGGCTGACAACAACTTCTCCTGGCACCTCCACGGGCCATCAGGGTGGGTCGGCGACACTATCGACAGCGGCATCGACCTCACGGGCGGCTTCCACACTTACGGCATCAACTGGGTGCCCGGTGAATCGATCACCTGGTATCTGGACGGCAAACAGATGGCGCAAGTGACCAGCGCCCAGGTCGCGATCCCGGATGAGCCGATGCAATTGATGATGAACCTGGGGGTCGCGAATGACAACGCGAGCGGGTGGCATACGGCTCTGGATGGTTCGACCCCATCGTCGATGCAAATGCTGATCGACGGGGTTCAGCTTTATCAGAAGGCGGGCAGCGGCGACACCGTCACGGGCGCCAACGTCACTCCCTCGACGACGTCATCGACCCAGACCCCGACGACGCCGACGGTCCAGCCGGCGGTGACTCAGGTCGCCGCTTCGCCGGGAACGGGAAACGAGCATGCCGGCGATGCCATCACATTGACGGTCGCCTTCAACAAGGCCGTGACCGTCACGGGCACGCCTACACTGTCGCTCAATGACGGCGGAAAGGCCAGCTATCTCAGTGGCTCTGGCACCAGCGCGCTCACCTTCCGCACCACGGTCGCTTCGACCGACAAGGATACCTCGGCGCTCGCCATCACCGGGGTCAATCTTCCGAGCGGCGCGAGCATCAAGGATGCGTCCGGTGTTGCGGCGAACCTCTCGGGCGCGGTGAAGACGTTCTCCGGGCTCCAGATCGATCCGATCTTGCCGGCGGTGACGCAGGCCACAGCCTCGCCGGGAACCGGCACCGAGCACGTCGGAGACACGGTCACGCTGACACTCGGCTTCAACGAGGCCGTGGCGGTATCGGGCACGCCGACGCTGTCGCTCAACAATGGCGCGACCGCCACCTATGTGGGCGGCTCCGGAACGAGCGCGCTCAACTTCCGCATCACGGTCGCGTCGACCCACACGAGTACCTCGGCACTTGCCATCACCGGGGTCAATCTTCCGAACGGTGCGAGCATCAAGGACGCCGGCGGTGTCGCTGCGAACCTTGCGGCCGCGGTGAAGACGTTCTCCGGTCTCCAGATCGCGACGTCATCGGCAGCCCCAACAACCCCAACCACCCCAACGACCCCCACCGTCCCTACAACCCCCACCATCCCAACAACCCCAACGACCCCGTCAGTGATCGCGCCGGTCCTCACCATCGCTGACAAAACGCTCGACGTGAGCGGGCTGGGCGGTACGGTCGACCTCGGGGTCAAGGTGACAACGACCGACCCCAACGACCTCGTGACCGTGAAGGTGACGGGCTTGCCGAGGTACGAGACGATCACCGACAAACTCGATGGTAAGACGTTTAGTGGCAAGAACATCACCTTGACGGCAGCGCAGGTCGACAGCGGATTGACGCTGCAATCGAACTACAGGGGCGCGGCTCATCCGGTGGCGACGCTGACGCTGACGGCAACGGCGAAGGACCCGGTCACCGGCGCCGTCGCAACAGCCTCGCCGCAGACCATCGCCGTAACGGATCCTCGGCCTGCGACCATCACAACGTCGTCGCTGGCGGTCACCCATACGGATCGCAAGCTTGCTCCCGCCAATTGGCAACGGTCCTTGGCAGCCCAGGGCTCTGCGCTGCTGAACGAGCACAGGGACCTGGTCGCCGGCGCCACCAGAACCTTGGCGCCCCAAAACACCGCCATGGCGGATCACCCATTTGCGACCGGCACAGCCAGAGCGTCGCTGGCAAGCCAGAGCTTTGCGCTGCTGAGCCAGTACTTGGCCGGTAATTCCGGCCCGGTCGATCCCGGCCAGATCGTGGCTTCCTTGTCGAATAATGGAGGCAATTGGAATCACGACTCGTACCTGACCAGACCGCAACATTGATCGCCGCCGCACCCGGGGGTTCGGCCCTGGGTGCGGCGCCGTCAAGTTTGTGAATGCAAGGGGGATGGAACGCGGACGTATCCGCGAAGGGTTGTGCCAAGATGGCGATGCAGAACGAGAATACCCATGCCGTAGACCTGGGACTTCGATCTTTGGCTCTGTTCCTGCGCTCTCATGGCGTAGACGCCAAACTCAACCAGATCCGCGAGCGCTGTGGCGGCGGCAGTGCAATCGGCATCCGCGCGATGCTTCGCTGCGCCCGCTCGCTCGGGCTTGAGGTCGGTTCGCGCAAGACACATTGGAAACAACTTGCGAGCGTCCGACTGCCTGGCATCGCTTCGTTGCATGACGGCGGGTTTCTGCTTCTCGGGAAGGTCGACGACAACGGAGCGGTTGTGCTGCATCCGCCCTTGTCAGGGCCGAAGCGGCTCACGCGCGAGGAATTCGAGGCAATCTGGGACGGCCGTTTGATCCTGGCCGGATCACAGAACCTTGCGCAACGGGCGCTTCATGCCCTTGCCGGCATGGCTACCCGCGGGCGTGATCTGGTACGCCGCGCCCGCGATACCGTGTTGCCTGCGCGGTTCGCCGATCGACGCGATACGGCCGTCGAGGCGGCGAGCACCGCACCCGAAGGCGGCGATGATTCAGGGCTTATTGCCTTGGCGATATTGATGCGTTGCCATGGCATCGCGGCCGACCCAGACCAGATCCGGCATCGGATGGGCGCGGCGCCAGTGGGCGTTACCGAAATCCTGCGCTGTGCAAAAGATTTTGGACTCAAGGCTCAGGCACAGAGGACAAACTGGAATCGGCTTGCGGTTACTCCGCTGCCTGGAATCGCCGTGCTTCGGGACGGTGGATACCTGATCCTCGGCAAAGTTGTCGACGACAAGCTCCTCGTTCAGCGCCCATCGTCGCCGCAACCCATCACAATGACCCAGGCCGAGTTCGAGGCCATCTGGGACGGCGGCATCATCCTGATGACCCGGCGCGCGGCCCTGACGGATCTCTCTCGACGGTTTGATATCGGCTGGTTCCTCGGCGCGGTCCACAAGTACCGCTATCTTCTCAGCGAAGTGCTTGTCGCGTCGTTCTTCCTTCAGGTTTTCGCCCTTCTCTCACCGCTATTCTTCCAAGTGATCATCGACAAGGTGCTCGTGCATCGAAGCATGAGCACGCTCGATGTTCTGGTCACTGGTCTCGTCGCGCTGACCGTTTTCGAAACTGTTCTCGGCACGCTGCGCGTCTATCTGTTCGCGCATACGACGAACCGCATCGACGTCGAGCTCGGCGCCCGGCTGTTTCGTCACCTGATGGCGTTGCCGATCGCATATTTCCAGACACGCCGCGTGGGGGATTCGGTTGCACGCGTCCGCGAGCTCGAAAATATCCGCCAGTTCCTGACGAGTTCGGCGCTCACGCTTGTCATCGATCTCGTCTTCACCGTCGTTTTCCTTGCCGTGATGTTCTATTACACGACCTCGTTGACGCTGATCGTTCTGGCGTCGTTCCCATTCTACATCGGCATTTCCGCGGGGGCTGCGCCACTGTTTCGCCGGCGCCTCGATGAGAAATTCGATCGCGGCTCGGAGAATCAAGCTTTCCTCGTCGAGACCGTCACGGGCGTCGAGACGCTGAAGGCCATGGCGGTCGAGCCGCAGATGCAGCGCCGCTGGGAGGAGCAACTCGCCGCCTATGTGACCGCAAGCTTTCGCGTGCTGAGCCTGAACAATACTGCGAGCCAGGCGGTGCAGCTGATCAACAAGCTGGTCGTCGCCGCAATCCTGTACTTCGGTGCCAAGCTCGTGATCGGCGGCGACCTGACCGTCGGCGAACTCGTCGCATTCAATATGCTGGCATCACGCGTGAGCATGCCGGTGCTGCGGCTCGCGCAGATTTGGCAGGATTTCCATCAGGCTCGCCTGTCGATCGATCGTCTGGGCGATATCCTCAACACCATTCCCGAGCCAAGCTTCAATCCTGGCCGCGCCGCGCTGCCGGCGATCCGCGGGCGGGTGACATTCGAGCACGCGACTTTCCGCTACCGGATCGACGGCCCCGAGGTGCTGCACGACGTGTCGTTCAGCGTCGAGCCCGGTCAGGTCATCGGCATCGTGGGCTCCTCGGGCTCCGGCAAGAGCACCATTGCTAAGCTGATACAGCGGCTCTATGTGCCGGAGAGTGGACGCGTGCTGGTCGATGGCGTCGATCTGGCGATGGTAGACCTGACCTGGCTTCGACGCCAGATCGGAGTCGTCCTGCAAGAGAACGTGCTCTTCAACCGATCCATTCGCGAGAACATCGCGCTCTCTGATCCGGCCATGCCCATGGAGCGCGTCATTGCTGCGGCATCGCTCGCCGGTGCTCACGATTTCATCCTGGAGCTGCCAGAGGGCTATGACACCGTCGTCGGCGAACGCGGTAGCAGTCTTTCCGGCGGGCAGCGCCAGCGTGTGGCAATCGCTCGGGCACTCATTACGGACCCGCGCATCCTCATCCTCGACGAGGCGACCAGCGCCCTGGATTACGAAAGCGAGCGCGCCATTCAGCAGAACATGAAGCGAATTTCTGCCGGCCGGACCGTCTTTGTCATCGCTCATCGGCTCTCGACTGTGCGTCACGCGAACCGGATCATCACGATCGAGCATGGCCGCATCGTCGAGGACGGTACCCATGAAGACCTGATCCGCTCGAACGGGCGTTACGCAAACCTCCACTATCTGCAGGCTGGCATCCATGAAGTCCGCTAGTCAAAACATCGTCGAATTTCCGGGAGTCAAACTTCGTCGCCACGAGCACGAAGTTGCGTTCCTGCCAGCGGCGCTCGAAATCACCGAGTCGCCGCCGTCGCCGATCGGGCGCGCGATCGGGGCGAGTATCATCGCGGTCTTCTGCTTCGCGCTGGCGTGGGCGTGGTTGGGCACAGTCGATATCGTCGCAACCGCGACGGGCAAGATCGTGCCAGGCGGGCGCACCAAGCTGATCCAGCCGTTCGACACGGGCGTCGTCCGCGCCATCAACGTACGCGATGGACAGAGCGTAAAGGCTGGCGACGTCCTGATCGAGCTCGACCCGACCATGGCGGACGCCGACCAGGAGCGCCAGAAAAGCGATCTCCTTTCGGCCGAACTCGACGTCGCGCGGCTGCGCGCGGCGCTCGCGGAGGATCCTCTTGCGGCCTTCCGGCCGCCGCAGGGCGCGAGCGCAGCGGAGATCGAGATGCACCGCCAGTATCTGGTCAGTCAGCTCGCCGAACAGAACACCAAGCTCGCCGAGATAGATCGCGAGCAATCCCAGAAAGAAGCGGAACGATCGACCACTTTGGCGAGCGGGGCGAAGCTCGAGGCGACGATACCGCTGCTGCAGGAGCGGGTCGACATTCAAAAGCAGCTCGTCGACAAGGCACTTGCCTCGAAGGTCCTCTATCTCTCCGAGTATCAGGAGTTGGTCGGCCTTCAACAGGATCTCAACCTGCAGCAGAGCCGGCTGCGCGAAGCCGACGCAGCCATCGCGTTGCTAAGGGAAACGAGGGAAAAGACGACCGCGGAGTACCGGCGCGCGACCTATGAGGCGCTCGCGAAAGCCGAGCAGAGAGCTGCGAGCACTGGGCAAGAAGTGATCAAGGCTGAGCGGCGCACGAAGCTCCAACAATTGACCGCGCCGGTCGATGGCGTCGTACAACAACTGGCCGTTCATACGGTGGGAGGCGTGGTGACGCCCGCTCAGCCACTGGCCGTGGTGGTGCCCAGTGAGAGCCATCTCGAGATCGAGGCCATGCTCTCCAACCGAGACATCGGATTTGTCCATCCGGGACAGATGGCGGAAATCAAGGTCGACACATTCAACTTCACCCGCTACGGGCTTCTTCATGGTGAAGTGGTCAGCGTGTCATCCGATGCCATAGTTCGCGACCGGCAACCGACCGGGTCGAACGACCGTGCGTCGGGCGCAGCGCAGAGCGACAGCGAGCCGAGAGATCAGGAACTCCAATATGCCGCACGCGTTTCACTTGACCGTACGGACATGCAGGTGGATGACAAGCTCGTCAAGCTCGGTCCGGGCATGGCGGTGACGGTTGAGATCAAGACCGGCACGCGCAGTATCATCGGCTACTTCCTCTCGCCTCTGGCGAAATATCAGCAGGAATCGCTACGCGAGCGGTAAAGCCGGCTTCCAGACGACGAACCTCCGTCGGGCCCGTCACGCTCCGAAGAGAACGCGGCGCGGTCCGCCATCCTTGTAGCCCACCCTTCCCGTCGGCGCCCGAGCAGGATGCGCGACGTATCCTCTCGGCTGTCGGCAGGCATGCTCCTATTGGATGAGTGGGTGCGGACCAAGGGCTACCCCCAATTCATGAAGAGGCCTTGGGTTCGGCAGCGTGCTAGGATTCCGCCCAGAAGTGCGGAGGGGAAACCGTGGCCCTGAACATAGTCGGCCAGGCTAGGTTGAACACGCTCGCTTTCGAGACCAGTGCGCCCACCAGGGCCACCGGCTTTCGGGAACACGACGCGGGTTGGTGGTTCGGGCACCTAGGCCCCGAAAAGGAGCCCGAGAGGGACTGGACATGCCGGACCGGATCGTAAGTTTTGTCATGAGCGGCGGCGTCGGCTCACGGCTGTGGCCGCTGTCGCGCGAAGACAACCCCAAGCAGTTCCACGATCTTTCGGGCGACGGCTCCATGCTAGCGAAGACGGTCCGGCGCCTCAAGGCGCGGCCGGATGGCGAGACGCCCATCTACCTCATAGCGTCCGAGCGGCATGCCGACCGCCTTGTGTCGGACATCGGTCCGCTCGGCCTCAATGGCGGCAGACCGATTTTCGAACCCGTAGGCCGCAACACCGCCGCGGCGGTCGCGATCGCCACGCTGCAGACGATATCCGAGCATGGCGGCGATGCGCTTGTGCTCGTGGTCCCCTCCGATCATGAGATATCCACCGAAAGGCAATTCTGGGAAACCGTCGAGACGGGCAGGCCGGCGGCCGCGTCGGGACGGATCGTCGTATTCGGCATCAAGCCGACACATCCCGAAACCGGGTACGGTTACGTCGAGGTGTCGGCGAATGGCGACGGGGTGGCCGCCGTCTCGCGTTTCGTCGAGAAACCCGACGCCGAGACCGCCCGCCACTATGTGTCTTCGGGACACTTCTACTGGAACGCCGGCATCTTCCTGTTTCGCGCCGACACGATGCGGCAAGCGTTTCTCGACTTCCGGCCCGACATCTGGGACGGCGCCGAGCGGGCGTATAAGACCGCACGGGCCGATATTTCCGGCATCTATCTGCCGCAGGGCTTCTACTCGGCTGTCCCGTCGACATCGATCGACTACGCTGTCATGGAGCATGCCCACGGCATCGCGATGGTCACGGCCTCCTTCCGCTGGAATGACCTTGGATCGTGGCAATCGCTGCTGGAAGCCAGCCCGACCGACCGCGACGGCAACGTCGTGATGGGCGATGTCGTCGCCATGGATTGCGACAGTTCCTACCTGCGCAGCCAGGGCAGGCTGCTGACCGTCATCGGAATGAAGGATGTGGCGGTGGTGGCCACGCCTGACGCGGTGTTCGTCGCGCCCGTAAGCCACAGCCAGAACGTGAAGAAGGTCGTCGAACAGCTGGAGAAGAGCGGACGCCTCGAGACAAAATTCACGGCGTCGGAAGACCGCGTCATTGTCAGCGGATCATGGCGCAAGCGCGTCGAGCACTGGCTCTTCGAGGAAACCCTGCCGCTGTGGTCGACGGCAGGTGTCGACGATGTGCATGGCGGCTTCCACGAGGCGCTCGGTTTCGATGCAAGGGCGCTCGGAAAACCCAAGCGCATGCGCACGATGGCGCGCCAGATCTATGCGTTCGCGGTGGCCAAGGAACGCGGCTGGGACGGACCGGCCGACAGGCTCATCGACCATGGCATCGGCTTCATCGCCAAACACGGCCGCAGCGACCGCGGCGGCTGGGTGCGCACCCTCAATTGCAACGGCAGCGTGGCCGATCCGGCGGAGGACGCCTACGACCATTCCTGCGTGCTGCTGGCGCTTGCCCACGCTCATCGATGCGGCCATGGCGACGCCTTGCGGCTTGCCCAGGAGACATTTGGTTTCATCGACAACCATCTCGAGGACGGCAGCCTGAATGGCTTCCTCGAGAGCCCCGGCTGGAACGGAGTGCGGTTCTCGAACCCGCATATGCACATGCTGGAATCCTTCCTTGCCTGGCATGACGTCACCGGCGACCGCGCCTATCTGCGCCGGGCGGCGCGCGTCATCGATCTCTTCCGGTGCCATTTCTTCGACCAGGAGAGCTGGACGCTCGGGGAGCGTTTCGACGTCGACTGGCTGCCTCTGCCGGGCGACGACGGACAGTGGACCGAACCAGGGCATCATTTCGAATGGGCCTCGCTGCTCGTCGAGTTCTCCCGGGCGAGCGGGCAGAAGGACCTGGTCGCCTATGCGAGGAAGCTCTATTCGTCGGCGGTCGCCAGCGGACTGAACCGGGCCACGGGTCTGGCCTATGCTGCCGTGTCGCGGCACGGGATCCCCCTCGACCGGCTCTCTCGAAGCTGGCCGCAATGCGAGGCGGTCAAGGCGGCAGTCGCCCTGGACGGCATTGGCGGACCCGACCTGAAACCCGAGATCGAAGCGCGTGTCGCCCGCCTCTTCAGATGGCATATCGATCCGGCGCCGCTCGGGCTGTGGGTCGACAGGATCGACGAGCGCGGCAGGTCAGCGGCGACGGAGGTCCCGGCCAGCATCTTCTACCATCTGGTCACCGCGCTGATGCAGTATCTGGACAAGACCGGAGGACAGGTCGAGCCCTTCCCAATGCCAGTTTCGGATACGGGCAAGGCCTCGCTCAGGCAGGTCAACGCCTGACCCGAACGGCCCGGCATGCATTGCCGAGCCGAGGCGATTGCCGGGGAGACGCGGCCTTCATTCCGCGAGCCCAGGCGGATGCAGCGACAGCTCGGCTTCCAAACAGGCATCATCCAAAGGGACGAGCTCCGGCTGGCTGCCGGCACGCGTTCGCCAAGCACGAATTCCGGTCGAGATCGGGCCGTTCCGATGGGTAGTACGACGAGCATCCGCCTTTTTGCTAAATTAGCAATTGCAGGAAAATGAATAAGATGCGGGCTTAGCCGGCGCCCCCCAAAAGACGCTGGTTAGGCCCAGCGGCCACCCAACTCGTACCCGCGTCTGCTGGGCCGCCTTAAACCCGCAGCCGCCGCCGTGTCTGCGACAACTCCGCCAGCCTATTCGACAATCGGAATCAGGACGAACAGTGTTCGGGCCGTCCGCCACAGGCCGACGAGTTGATCTCGATTCTCCAAGACTACAAATATCTGGTATTTCGGGAGGCTTGGGTTGGCACGCGCACAAAATGCAAAATCTTTGCGCAAACCCACCGGACACCAGGCCGATGCACCGACGACATCGCTAGGGCGAAAGCGAGCATTACCTCGTTCGCAAGTCTATTGGGCGACTTGCGACACGGCTGACATCAGTTCCTGCGGGCTTGGCGCCCCAAACATGTGTCGCCCACCCTCTGGAACCTCGGTGAAGCTCCAGCGGACAATGCCCTGCCGGTCCAGCAGGAACTGACCTATCAGTTGTCCGTGTCCGGTCGCCATCATCTGCTCGTCGGCTTCGGTCACTTCGTACTGGTCCTTGTTGTTGAGGATTTCGCTGGCCGAAAAAGGATCCATTGGACCGGGCAACTCGCCCGGTACGTTGACCCGCATATCCTTTGCCGCTGCGATCGAGACCTTGTAGGGCCAATTCGTCTCGTCTTCGGTGAATTCGAGATTGGGCAGGCCAAAAGCGCGATGTGAAGCACGTTCAGGGTCGGAGGCCGCAAGCAGGTTCGGCATCGGGTGGTAGCGGAAATAGAGACGCGCCCGTTCGATGGGCGTGTTGACCACCGTCAGGCTCCCCACGCCCTTTTCGCGCAGTTCCGGATCGAGCCGCGCCTGGGCGGCGATATGGCGCCGGCAAAACGCGCAGTGCAGACCTCGAAACAGGCCGACCAGCACCGGTTTTTGGCCGCGAAAGTCGTCAAGCGCAATCTTGCCCTCGTGGGTGATGGCGTCGAGTATCACGTTCGGCGCACGGTCGCCCGGCTGAAGCGGTATCAAGTCAATGCGCGCTGACATTCCAACCTCCCACCCCGGCTAGTCGAGAAAAGGCAGCACCACAAGCCCTTCCGGGTCGAGCCCGTGCTGGGCGCATATACCCTGCGCCAGGGAAAAGTAGCGTTCGGCCTCGGCCAGATTGTCGAGGTCGAGATTAAGCGTTGCGAGACCATCATAGCACGGAAACAGCAGTTGCGGTTCGCCCGTTTCGCGGGCTACCCCCAGTGCTTCGTGGAACAAGCCAACCGCCAGTTCCGGACGGCCGTTGCACTGGTGGATCTGCCCTAGCACGATTAACGGCACCGACAGGTGCTCGCGCTGGTCGAGCGCCCGGTCGATCTCGATGGCCTTCTCGGCGGCAGGCACGCCCTCCGTTGGACAGCGATCCGTGAAAGTACAGCAAGCGACCGCCAGATTGGCGAGGAGGCGCGCCTGGAAGCCCAAATCACCAATATGGCGCGCCACTTCGAGGCCACGCCGACAGACCTCCATCGCCTTTGTCGGATCGATGGTTGTGTAAAGCACGCCGAGATTGGTGTAGCCGCGGCAAGCCGTGCCCAGCAGGCCGGCGGCTTCGGCCAATTCAATGCTACGCTCTACCTGGCTAACGGCTTCGCGGTCTCGCCCAAGACGAGCCAAGGCGACAGCCTTGGTGTTGAGTGCCTCGGCGGTCACAAGGGTGGCATCGCGCCCTACCTCGGAGACATGCTCGGTTGTCAGAGTTCCGACGCAATCCAGCGCCGCGTCTGCCCATTTCGCCGCGAGGGCGTGATCTCCGCTACGGAACGCCTGTCGGCCACGTTCTTGCCAGAGATGCGCCTGCTCGACCGGAGCATCCGCGCCATCGAGGAGCGCTGCCGCTTCGGCATAGCGGGATACTGCGTTGTCCCGCTTGCCGACGTCCCAGAGCAGCCGACCGATCTTACGCAAAACCCGCGCCGAAGCGACACGATCGGCGGACGCGCGATATGCCTGCAGCACCGTCTCGTAGTGCTGGTGCGCGACGTCGCGACGGCCTAACGGGCCGCTCAGATCGGCGACGCGCTCTGCGATTGCCAGTTTGAGCGGTGTTTGCCCTATTTCGCCCAATGCAGTCAGTGCTCGCTCGTAGAAACGAAGGGCGTCGTCGTTGGCGTATATCGTGCGAGCGCGATCCCCCGCCGCCTGCAGGTAATGCGCGCCCCTCTCCCGCTCGGCGCTCTGTGCGAAATGATGACCGAGCGCGGTCAGATCCTCGAGCCGTTCCGGCTTGTCGCCGCACAGTTGCTCCAAGGCTGTACCGACCCGCCCGTGGATATCGGTCCGGCGTTGCAGGAGCAGGTTCTGGTAGATCACGTCCTGCAGCAATGTTTGCGTAAAGCGATAGCTTTGCGACGAGACCGATCCTGATCCGACAACTTCCTCGATGATTTCCGCATCGCAAAGCAGTTCGCAGCCCGCTTCCAGGCGGCCGGGGTCGGCTGTCACGGCTTTCAGAAGTGTGGCATCGAAGCGCGGGCCGATCACCGCGGCTTCCTGGGCCAACCGGCGCACCTCCGGGGGCAGCCGGTCGACGCGGGCAAGCAGCATTGCCTGGATAGTGGCGGGAATGCCGGTTGCGACTTCGCCTGCCACAGTCCGCCATCGCTGGCCCTCGCGCACCAGGACACCGCGATCGATAAGACCGCGAACGATCTCCTCTACAAACAGGGGGTTGCCGCCCGCACGCTCGAGGATCTGGTCGAGAAGTCCGCCTGCCGAGCTCACCCAGCTCTCGCCGAAAAGCGCCGCCAGCAATCCGCGTCCGTCATCGCTGTTGAGCGGCGAAAGCCGGAGCGCTGTGTGACTGACCCGACTTGAGTCGAGCTGGTCGTTGTCCGGCGCCGGACGATGCGTGACCAGCAACATCAACCGCGTGCGTTCCAACTTATCCATCACGAAACGCAGTGCCTCGAGCGAAGCGGCGTCGGCCCAGTGCAGGTCTTCAACGACAATCAGCAGCGGCGACAAGGCAAGCCGCCGTTCGATGATTGTGCGGACTGCGTAGAGAATTTGCCGCCGCAGCTGCTCGGGCTCGACATGCTGCAGGGTGGCATCGGGGTCGCCAAGGCCAAGCACATGGTAGAGCAAAGGCATCAGCCGCTTCGCCTCCTCGCCCTGCAGGCCGAGATCGGTAAGCAAGGCTGCGAGCTTCTCCCGCATTTCGTCGCCATTGTCGTTTTGCATCATCCCGGCAGCGCTGCGCACCACTGCGCCCAAGGCGCCGAATGATTGTTCGCCCAGCGGTGAGCACGTGGCCTGCCGCACGGCGACGTTGCGAAAACGATCCTCGTCGCCGACGCGGGCGACGAACTCCTTCACCAGCCGCGATTTCCCGATACCGGCTTCTCCGACGAGGCGGACAAGCTGGGCCGAGCCGCCGCACGCCTGGTCAAGGCTCGCCAGCATTCTATTGAGCTCGGCACCGCGACCTATTAGAGGCGCACCGAGGCCGAGCGCCTCGAGCCCACGCGCTGCACGCGGCGCCGCAAGCGGTGCGTCCAGTCGATGGACGAGCACACTGCCAGCCTTGCCGCGAAGCACGACGTCGCCCAGCGACTCGTAAGAGAAGGCATGCCGGGTCAGCCTGTGGGTGAGCTCGCCTACCAGCACCTCGCCCGGTGCGGCCAGCGATTGCAGCCGTTGCGCCGTATTCACTGTGTCGCCGGTCACCGAATAGGATTTGGCGGCGCCGATGCCCAATCCTCCGGTAACGACCGGACCAGTGTTTATGCCGATGTGGAGCAGCAGAGGCGAGCCGGAACGGGGGGCGCTTTCGCCGAGCCGCGCCGTCCTGGCGATCATGTCGAGAGCGGCGCGAAGCGCGCGTTCCGGATCGTCCTCATGCGCGACCGGTGCGCCGAACAAAGCCAGCAGTGCATCGCCGATGAATTTGTCGACGAAACCACCGAAGCTTCGCACGGCCGCCGTCAATTCCTTGAACAGTTCGTTCTGCAGCGTCTGCATGACCTCGGGGTCGAGCTGCTCGCTGAGTGTCGTGAAGCCGCAAAGGTCGGCGAACAGGACCGTTACCGTCCGGCGATCGGCGTCAGAGACGGGATGCAGCTGTTCTTCGCTCTCGACCTTCGCAGGCTGCGACGCAGGTCGAGAAGGCGGCTCAAGGGTTCGGCTTGGTGTCGGAGCAGGCCGTTCGACCGGCTTTGCCGGCGCGCCGAGGCTTGTCCCGCATTTCGGACAGAACTCGAAATCCGGTGCGCAGAGGTAGCCGCAACTGCCGCATGGCACGGGCTGGCGCCTGCCACACTTCGGACAGAAAGCGAAACCGCTTTCAACCTCGAAACCGCAGCCTGAGCAGTCCATGGAGCAAGACCTCACTCGCGGCCGTGGCGGCGTGATCTCGCCAAGCGCTTCACGGCCACGGTATTCACAAGCATGAACCGATAGAAGCCGACCAGCAAGCGGCAGCGCAAATGGGCATCGAACGACCCGTGCGTCCGGCGGCAGAGCGCTGCCGACTCCGGCAGCTGTGTCGCCGTCTTTTGCGAAAGTTCCCTCTTGCCCTGCGTCTTCCTGCTATCGTGGAGACGAGGAGACGGACCATGAGCGAGAATCGTAAGCTAGCGGCAATCCTGGCGGCAGATGTGGTCGGATATAGCCGGCTCGCGAGCGCTGACGAAGATCTTACCTTGGCGAGATTGCGGACACTGCGCAGCGACCTGATCGATCCCACCATCGCGGTGCACAACGGGCGGGTGATCAAGCGCACCGGGGATGGGGCGCTGGTTGAGTTCCGCAGCGTGGTGGATGCCGTGCGCTGCGCCGTCGAGGTTCAGAATGGCATGGTCGAGCGCAATGCCGGCGTGCCGCAGGACCGCCGCATCGAGTTCAGGATCGGCATCCATCTGGGGGATGTGGTGGAAGAAAGCGACGGCGACCTGATGGGCGACGGCGTCAACATCGCTTCGCGTTTGGAAGGCGTCGCGTCGCCCGGCGCCATCTGCCTGTCCGAGGATGCCTATCGCCAGGTCAAGGCGAGGCTCGACCTCTCAGTCAGCGATCTCGGGAGCACGCAGCTCAAGAACATCGCCGAGCCGATCCGGGTCTATTCGCTGCAAGTCGGCAGCGCCGCGACCAAGGCGGCCGCGGCCCCGGAAACCGCGACGGGCCGGCCGGCGACGGCAGCGCCGCCGAAGCTGTCGATCGCCGTCCTGCCCTTCGCCAACATGAGCGGGGACACCGAACAGGACTACTTCGCCGACGGCATCTCCGAGGACATCATCACGGCGCTGTCCAAACTGTCGCAGCTCTTCGTCATCGCCCGCAATTCGTCGTTCACGTTCAAGGGCCAGAACGTCCATGTGCAGGACGTGGGTGCGAAGCTCGGCGTGCGGCATGTGCTTGAGGGCAGCGTACGCAAGTCGGGGAACAGGGTGCGCATCACCGCGCAGCTCATCGATGCAACCACGGGCGGCCATCTTTGGGCGGAGCGGTTCGACCGCGACCTGACCGACATATTCGCCGTGCAGGACGACGTGACGCAGCAGATCGTCGGAGCGCTGGCGCTCAATCTGACCGAGGGTGACCGTCAGCGGCTGGCGCCCGAGCACTCGCGCAACACTGAGGCGTATGACTATTTCATGCGGGGCCGGGAACTCTGGCACCAGCTGACGAAGGAGACGAACCTCGCAGCCCGCAACCTCTTGCAACGTGCCATCGAACTGGACCCGGCGTTTGCCTCTGCCCACGCTTTCCTCGCGCTCACGCACGGGCTCGATTACCTGAACAGATGGAGCGCGTCGCCGCCGGAATCGATGGCGCAAGCGGAAGAGGCAGCAATGCGAGCGGTAACGCTGGATGACAGCGATCCCTGGGCGCACTGGGCGCTGGCTATAACCAAGCTGTACACACGACGGCACGATGGCGCCATCAACGAGGCCGAGCGCGCGTTAGCCCTCAATCCGAACTTCGCCGAAGGGCACGTCATCCTCGGCGAGGCGCTGCACTATTCGGGCAGATCCGAGGAGGCCCTCGAGAGTTTCGCCCGAGGGAAGACCTTGAATCCATACTTTCCGGACGTGCTTCTGCACTTCCAGGCCTTGGCGCAGTTTCAACTTGGAAGGTACGAAGAGGCCATTGACCTTTTGATGCAACGGCTGGCGCGCAATGCCGTCACCGACGTCTCGCGCGCGCTTCTAGCCGCCTGCTACGGCCAGCTGGGCCGTTTCGCCGAGGCCCGCGCGGCATGGGAGGAAGTGCTTCGCGTCAATCCAGATTATTCGCTGGAATACCGTCGCAAAGTCATGCCCTACAAGAACCCTGCCGATTTCGAGCGCATGGTGGACGGGCTCCGCAAAGCCGGCATTGTGCAATGACAGGTGAGTGAGGTCAGGCCTTGAACTGCAGCCGATCCTTTTTGCCTGCCTCCAGTCCGCCCCGATCTTGACAGGGCAGTGCTGCCATCCGATGCCATCATCCGTTTTTCACATTCGCCGACTCTTGCCGAAGAAAACCAAAGCTCGATGATGCAGGAAATCGCCGGCTATGTTTCGGGACCCTCGTTCTCCCTTCGAACCAGGCGCGGGTAAGACGGCGTGGCACATAATCCCCTGGTTTCAATCGTCGTGCCCGCGCACAACGCGGAGGCGACGCTGGCGCGCGCGCTCGATTGCTTGCTCGATCAGGAAATAGCGGATTGGGAAGCGATCATCGTCGACGACGCCTCCACCGATCGCACCCCCGCTATCATCGCCGCTCAAATGGAGCGCGATGCCCGATTTCGAACGCTGAACTCTTCCGCCAATGGCCCCGCCGGCGCGCGCAACAGCGGGATTTCGACAGCGCGCGGCCAGTGGCTGATGTTTCTGGATGCCGACGATTGGGTGGATGCCAGCTTCCTCGCCAAAGTGCTGGCCGCACTAGAAACCGCTCCCGATGCGGTGGCCGCCTATTGCGGTTCCCGGCGCGTGATGCCCGACGGCGCGCTCACCCCGTCGACCATCTCGCCGGAGGTTGCGATCCAGCCCTTCGAAACATTCGCCCGCCAGTGCGCCGTCCGCACGCACGCGCTGCTGGTCGACCGGGAGACGATTGTCGGGCTGGGCGGTTTCGATGTCTCGCTGCGCACTTGCGAGGACTGGGATCTGTGGCAGCGTCTGGCACGCCTGGGCAAGAATTGGGTGATGGTCGACGAGCCGCTCGCCTTCCATCGGATCAGCCCCAACGCGCTTTATCGCAATTCGACGCAGATGGTGGCAGATGCGGAAATCGTGATCGCCCGCGGCTTTTCTCGCGATCCCAGGGTCAAACACCCGGCATCGGCTCACGCCAATGGAGCGATCGAGGCCAACGGCGGCACCGCTGCCGAAGCCCTCGCGTGGTTCGCGTTGTGGAACGCCGCGTCGGATTGCGGCCGCGGCTCGCGCCCGATCAACCTACAGTCCCTGCGCGCGCTCCCGGTAGCGCGCAAGTGGGTGCGCAAGGCCGTTAGGGTGGTCTTTGATGGCCTGATGGTTGGAAGCCTGTCGACGCCAGAGCAATTGGCTGCCAGGGGGGCCAGGTTCGGCGGCGCCGTCACCGAGTTGATCGTCGAACTCGGCAAGGTCTGGGGCGATCCCGCAGCGGCGCGCCGCGCCCAGTATCAGCTTGAGCAAATGCTTCTCGACATCGACGACCTTGCCGCGCCGCGCCGACTGGCGCGGACACTTGGAATTCGCGTCGACGTTCGAAACCCGGCCTCTGTCGAACTTCCGGAAGGAATCGATCAGATCTACGCCTGTCTGATGATGGACGGCCAGATCGAGGCGCGCGTGCAGTTCGGCGCACTCGGGACCGTGACAAGACGTCATTGGATTGAATTGGCGCCGAATTTCGTGCCCCCTGAGCGGCCAGTACGCCGGACGGGTCGGGACAGCCACTTCGGCAAACTCGCGCAATTGACCGCGCAGGCGCGGGAGCTGGCTGCCTCGAGCGCCGACGCTACGGAGGCTCTTCCAGCGTCGCGCCGCGCACGGGCAGCCGATGGTCGCGACAAGGATCGCACGTCGTTCTGGAATCGCCATTTCGCGACCGAGGATCCCTGGAACTACAGTTCGTCCTATGAGCAGGAGAAATATGAGCGGCAGCTCGAAATTCTGCCTGCCGGTCGCATCGGACGGGCGCTTGAGCTGGCCTGCGCGGAGGGTCACTTCACGCGGCAGCTGGCGCCGCGAGTGGCCCATCTGACCGCAACTGATATCTCCGCCGTAGCCATCGAGCGGGCACGCGCGCGCGGCGGCGATCAGCCGAATGTCGAGTACGGCGTGTTGGATTTCATGGCGGATACGCTGCCGGATGAAATGGATCTGATCTTCTGTTCGGAAGTGCTCTACTACCTGGATGATCTCGCCGAGTTGCAACGCTTCGCCAACAAGGTCGTCGAGGCGTTGGCGCCTGGCGGCAGGCTCATCACCGCACACGCATTCGTGCTGCGCGACAATCCTGAGAGAACGGGCTTCGATTGGAACACATTCGGTGCACAAGCGATCTCGGAGACGCTGGCAGGGACCGAAGGCCTCGTCCTCGAGCAATCGATCCAGACGGAGCTCTATCGCATAGACCGCTTTCGCCGCCTGTCGCCTGGCGACGTGGCGGCGGAACCAAAGATTGATTGTGTGCCGATCCGCGCGCGCATCGAGATGGGGGTCGCGCGAAAAATCGTCTGGGGCGGGGCGCAGGCCTTGCGCCGCGACGTCGCACGCAGCGAGCGGCGGGAGCGTATGCCGGTCCTTATGTATCATTCCGTTGCCGAAGACGGTCCGGCCGCGCTCGCCCGTTTTCGGTGCACGCCCGCCCTATTCGGCAGCCAGATGGCATGGCTGCGCGCCAACGGTTTTCACGCGATTGCGTCCGAGCAGCTGGAATGGTCCATCGCCAACCGTCAGCCTTTCGTTGGCCGCCCGGTGCTCATCACCTTCGATGACGGTTTTCAGAACTTTGCCGACCATGCCTGGCCGATCTTGCGTGCGAGCGACCTGACCGCGGAAGTGTTCCTGGTGACGGACCTGGTTGGCAAGAGTGCAGAGTGGGACGCCCACAACGGTCCGCCGGCGCAGCTTATGGATGCCGGGACGGTGCGACGCCTCGCCGGCGAAGGTGCGTTCTTCGGCAGCCATATGGCGACGCATCGTGCAATCGATGGCCTGTCGACCGCTGACCTGGCCGCCGAGCTCTTGCGCTCGCGTATGTTCATCGAACGGTGGACCGGTCGGCCAACCACGGCGTTCGCGGCACCCTTCTCAGTCACCGACCGGCGACTTGGCCGGCTGCTCAGGGAGTGCGGCTATCGGATCGGCTTCGGCGGCAGACATGGGCCGGCGGGCCTCGATGGCGATCCCATCGACCTTCCGCGCATCGAGATTCGCGGCGATCGTTCGCTCGATGACTTTGTTGCCATTCTTGAGGCGGTGCTCGAATGAAGTGGCCGGAAGTTCACCGATGGTCGCCATCGCTTGCGGTTACGCACTGGAAAATCAGCTTGAAATAAAGCCTGAGGGGCTCAGGTCGCCTTGATCGCTGCCTTGCCGATCTTGCGCCATCGGGCGTTTTCGCGAACCAGTTTCAGGTCGTCGGTCGTCTGGGCAAATGTCCGCAATCGATACTGCCGAAGCAGGTCCGGGAAGAGCGCCCCTTCCGGCAAGCCTGCGAGCTGCTCACGGACCGAGGTCTTTTCATCGATGACCCGCATCCCCCAGGCATTTTCCCGAACCTGCAGCTCCGCTGCCAGATCGCGCTCTTCCGGCACGTTTTCATCTAGCACAGCCAACAGGATCGAGTGGAAAAGCGCTACATAGCCAATCTGTCTCAGGCCGCCCACTACCCGCACCCGCGGCAATATTGCAAGGACGAGGAACATCAGGAACAGGTTCGGCAGCAGCACGCCGTCCAGCAGCGCCTGCCTCAGCTGCACCCGCTCGAACGGGATGGAAAGACCTTGCGGCCTGTCAGGCTCGATCAGGTGCCCGTCCTTCAGCACGAGCTTGCGTACGCGCTGCTCGCGGATACCCCAGAAATAGTCCGTGGCATTGGGCAGGAATCTGCCGAATGGTCCCGATGCGGCCTCTTGCAGGGCATGTTCGAGACGCTGGCGTCTTGCGGGCTCGATGAGTAGCCTGGAAAGAAGGCTGCCGTCATGTTCCAGATGCCGCGCCATGGCAGAAGCGGCGAGCCGGTCATCGATGAAAACCGGCCGGGCCATGCCGGAACGATCCCAATCTGCGACCAGATCCTCGTTGAGCGCTGTCAGCGCATCGGCGGCGGTTCCGAACACCTTGTCCTGGCTGGCAAGCAGCGTACCAAGCCAGCGGCTGGCATCGGTTTCATCGCCCACCGCTTCGAGCGCGCGCTTGTTGAGGGAAACGGGACCCGCCGCGCAGGCGCTTTTGCGGCACAGTTTGTGGCGGCCCATGCCAAACAGGTTGACCTTGTCGTCGCCGACATCGAGCCATCCAGGCCCCTCCCGGCCAATTGTCTCCATGGTCATCGTCGTTCCCATGAAAGCAACGAAGGCCGACAGCCCGTTTTCGATCGCGCCGAACCAGGCAAGCAGGAGGGCGTCAAAGGTGATCCGGTCCATCAGAAGCAGGCAATGCAGGCCGGACTGGATCACCGGTCTGTGCTCGAACTCTTCGAGAGCCTTGCCGATCTCCTCAGGCTGGATGACGACACTGAGGCGCTGCTGCAGGACTTCGCGCAGGATCGAGCGGGCAGTGATCGCCGGGCCCGATGCAGGCCTTGCCACGGGCCGCCACAGATGGCGGGCGTAATCGGAAACCGGTGCATTCCAGTTCTGCTCGATGTCACGCACGACTTCCGGGCAGAGCAGCGACAGCACCGCCAGAATTTCCGCCGGAGGCGCAGGGGTTGGATCAAAGACGGCGGTCATTGGCCCCGTCTAGCCGCTTGCGGTGAAAACGCCAAGGGAGACCAGACAGCCAAAACCATGCAGCCGATCTTAGAATCGCAGCCGGGCCATGCTGAGGAGGTCATGGTACTGCCCGTCGGTGAAACCGGCCTTCACATGCCGACCTTCGACCTCGAAGCCGTGGCCAGAGTAGAGACGGATGGCCGGTTCGTTGTCGGCATAGACGGTCAATTCGACCCGTTTCAGGGCCCGCCAGTTGTCGGCCACGTCGAGTAGCGCGCCAAGTATGGCAGAGCCGATGCCCTTGCCGACAAGGGCATCGTCGACGCCGATGTTGATCTGGCCGATATGCGAACGGCGCGGCGAACCCTGCACCACCAAGTTGCCATGGCCGACGACCTTGCCGTCCAACTCCGCAACGATCCAGGTGGTTTCCTGACCGGACTTGGCGATGCGCCGCTCCACCTGCTCCACCCGCTCGAAGGGCATCCTGAACGTGCCCCAGCGAAAGCCCGGCATGTTGAAGATCGCGCAAAGCGCCTCCGCATCGGTTGGCCGGACGGGTCGGAGCTGCGGCTGGATTTTCTCGGAGGATGGCGAAGTCGTGCTGCTCATGGCGTTCCTGGCTAGAGCAATTCCAGGAAAAGTGTAAAGCGGTTTTCCGCCTGGAATTGCGTCAGAACAAAGAGATAGAGCAGTTCGCCGTTTCCTTTGAAACGGTGAAATGCTCCAAGGCAATCGGCACGGCACGATGCACCGGACACGACCTGAAAATCCAGCCGTCTTCGCAACCTATGACGCCGATTGCGAGTCAAAATATCGCGAGGCGGCGTAGAGTTTGAAGGCGCCGCTGATGCCGATCCAGGCGAAAAGAGCGAGCCAGCACAATGTGCCGGTCGCCGTCCAGTCGATCCGGTGCACCGCAGCGTCGGTGATGACGAGGCCAAGGATGGCAAGCAGGCCAACGAGAAACTGCGCCAAGCCTAGCACCAGCAGTTCCTCGCGCGGCGCGCTCCTCCAGACGAGACATGTGCCGCCCGCGCCGGCGAGGAAGATGGCGCTGTAGACTTGAGCATGGAAGGCATCGACCGGCCATGGCCAGATGCTGCTGAATGTCAGGGGAAACAGCAACAGGCCGAGGCCATAGAGCCCGAGGATCGCCGATTCCACAGGCAGGTAGCGGCGCCATGCGGGATTCAAGGTCACCCCTTTTGCAGGGGGACGGGTCCTGGCCCGCCACAGGAACAGCCCGGATACCGCGACCGAGGCAAGATAGACCAAGAACCAGAGCCAGGGCGCTTTGCGCTCGAAGTTGAAATAGCCGAGATTGATGAACGAAGCCGCCGACACGATGACGGTGAAGATGAAGGCCATGACCAATACGAGCCTGCCGGGCGACCATCGATTCCACAACAGCAGCGCCGCCATCACGACCATTTCGGAGGTGTAGAAGCCGCCGAGGAAGCGGGCATTGAACGGCGTGACGGCCCAGGGCCAGCGCGGCTTGACCAGCACAGGCGCGAAAAACAGGCCGGCGCCGACGATCAGGACGATAATGACCATCGCGGAGAAGAGGCGCAGGCCCGCGGGAAACGGCGGGTTGTCGGATGTCGGCATGGGAGAGCCCCAAAGATGAATGCCCATGGACCATCATAGTGCCGCATGCGGCCGGTGAAAATCGGCCGAATGAAGATTGGACTGTCGCTTGTCTATTCGAATGGCCGTACTGTACGTTTCGACGTAAAAGGGAGCAGTCGGACCAAAGACGGTCCGGCCAACACGCCTCGGGTTGCATTTTCCGGAGCCTGCACGATGAACGAAGCTCAGGATCTGTTCTCGCTTCTGCGGCAATCTACCGATGTCGACCCACTGGCAATCGACGCGATCAAGCGAACCATCGCGGAGGGCAAGGACCGCGAACTTTGCCGCATCAACGCGCCAGCCTTCGCCAGCAAGCATGGCCTGGACGAGGAGCGCACCATCAGCGCCTTTCTGCATGCGGCGCGGGTGGGAATCTTCGATGTTTCCTGGAATGTCCTGTGCCCCGGCTGCGGCGGCGTGCTCGACACCAACGCCACGCTGAAAACCCTGCAGAAGGACGAATACACCTGCGCGCTGTGCTCTCAGGGCTATTCGCCGACCCTCGACGAGATGGTCGAGGTGACATTTACCGTCAGTCCCCGCATACGCAGGATTGCCGCCCATAATCCACACGACCTGCCGATGGTGGAATATTTCCGCCAGATCTACTGGGCGTCCGGCGTCGATGTACCGGATGAGGATTTCGCGAAAAAGCTGGAATCGTTCTCGCTGGAGGATATCGAGCTTGCGCCCGGTGAGAAGGCGGTTCTGCCCATACAGCTTCCCTCCGAATTCATCATCGTCTTCGAGCCGGTCACCCATTCAGCGCAATTCATCGACGTGAAGGGCGAACCAACAAAGGAGCGCCGAAGCCTCTCTCTGGTCTTCGACCGCGACCATGTCCAGAACCAGACACTGGAGATGCAGCCTGGGCCGTTGCGCATTTCGCTGGAAAACCGGACCGACACCCGCGTGCTGCCGGCGGTCTTCATCGCCGGCGAGGCATTGCATGATTTCCTGGGCAAGCGTCGGCCATTCCTCACCGCCAAGCGCCTGCTCACCAACCAGACGTTCCGCGATCTCTACCGCGCGGATACGCTCGACATCGACCAGCGCCTGAAGATCACCAGCCTGACCTTCCTGTTCACCGACCTGCGCGGATCGACCGCGCTTTACGAGCGGGTGGGCGACCTTGCGGCCTTCGATCTCGTGCGCGCGCATTTCCAGGTTCTGCACGAGATCGTCGCGGCGGAGGCCGGCGCGGTGGTGAAGACGATCGGTGATGCGGTGATGGCAACCTTCGCGACGCCTGACCGAGCGATTGCCGCGGCCCTCAGGATGCGCGATGCCATGCGTGAGCTCAACGACACGAGCGGGCGCGAGGATCTGCTGCTCAAGATCGGCGTCCATGCCGGCCCCTGCATCGCCGTGTCTTTGAACGAGCGACAGGACTATTTCGGCCAGACGGTCAACATTGCTTCACGGGTGCAGAACCTTGCAAACACACAGGCGATCTTCGCCACTCGCGCGGTGGTCGACGACAATCTCACCGCCGATCTGTTGCACAGGAACGCCCTCACACCCGTACCCCACGAGGTCTCGCTGCGCGGCATTGAGCGAGAGATAGCAGTGTACACGATCCCTTGAAGACGAGAGCAATTCCAGGAAAGGCGTGAGCGGTTAGGCTCGGCGACTTCGCCGTAGCCTTCCGTCCGGAATTTGCGTCAAAACAAAGAGATAGAGCGGTTCGCCGTTCCTTTGAAACGGTGAAACGCTCTTAGATCGTCCCGGCCCTCACACGCGCCTACAGATATAATAGCGATCGGCGGGCACCGAAGGTGGCGGCGCGAGGCGCTCCAATTGCGGGTGATCGAGCGGCGTGCCGCTGACCGCGATGCCGCCGACGCGGAGCAGGCGCGCGATCAGATCGGGAAGCCAGGTAGCGGTCACTGCATCGCGATCTTCATAGCCGGTGCCGATGTCGGCATGAACGAGAGCGGCGTCGATGCCGATGAACCTGCTCGCCGTCTCGCGTATTTCGCCGAGCACGAGGTTTTCAGCCTCGGGAATTGAGCTGGCGTGCGCGGCCAGTGCGCGATCGAACGCCACGATCCGGCGTCCGGGCAGGCGCTCGCGCAGATGGTGGAACGTCCGGCCATTGCCGAGGCCGAGCTCGAGCACGGGGCCCTCGATCTTCGCCACTTCCGCGCAGACTTGATCGAGAATGTCGCGTTGTGCGGTCAGCCTGCGGATGAAGCTCTCGAGGCGAGACATATGCGTTTTTGTGTCCTGAACCAGCTCAAGAGATCGGCAATTGCCAGCGAACAGATCGGTTCGCGGGTGGAACCCCCGATCGAGCCTCGCCGCATATAGAGGCCAACGATCAGCACCGCAACAACCGAACAGGCTGCCAACAAGGATCTTACCGGGCGGAGCCGGCGGCCCGGCGCGCCGCGGAACAGCAATGTCACTTGTAGGGGTCTGCGGCGTCGCGCAAGCCGTCGCCGAGGAAGTTGAAGGCCAGGATGACGAGAATGACGGGGAGCATCGGCAAAAGCAGCCATGGATAGAACGCGATCACGCTGACGCTGCGCGCCTCGGTGAGCAGGATGCCCCAACTGGTTATCGGCGCCCTGAGGCCGAGCCCGAGGAAGCTAAGCGCCGTCTCGCCCAGGATCATACCGGGTATGGAGATCGTCGCCGTCGCGATCAGGTGCGACATGAAGCCGGGAATGAGGTGCCGCCGGATGATGCGGCTGCTGCTGGCGCCCATCAATTGCGCGGCCAGTACATAATCCTCCTCGCGCAAGGCCAGAAGCTTCGAGCGCACCGCCCGCGCCAGTCCGGTCCAGTCGAGCAGCCCGAGGATGACCGTGATGCCGAAATAGATCAGGATCGGACTCCAGGTTATCGGCATGATCGCCGCCAGAGCCAGCCATAGCGGGATGCTGGGGATCGATTGCAGAACTTCGATTATCCGTTGAACGATCAGGTCGAAGATGCCGCCGTGATAGCCGGCCAATCCTCCGATGACTATGCCGAGCAGGAAGCTGAAACTGATGCCGACGAGGCCGATCGTCATTGAAATGCGTGCGCCATAGATGATGCGCGAGAACACATCGCGCCCCAGCCTGTCAGTGCCGGCCAGGAAGAGCTGGCCGTTTTCGGCAGGGCAGACAAAATGCCTGTCACCTTCGAACAGGCCCCAGAACCGGTAACTGTCGCCCTTGCAGAAGAAGCGAATACGCTGAACATCGTCCTGCTTATCGACGTAGTTCCGCTTGAGCGTGTCCATATCCAGCGTCATCCGGCGGCCATAGACGAACGGCCCGACGAACTGGCCGTCGTGGAACAGGTGAACCCGCTGCGGCGGCGAATAGATGTAGTCCATGTTGCGCGTATGGAGATTGTAGGGCGCCAGGAACTCGCAGATCAGTATCCCGAAATAGAGCACTGCCAGGAACAGGCCGGATACAAGGGCAAGCCGGTGCCGTCGGAATTTCCACCACATCAGCCGCAACTGCGACGCCTGAAAGACCTTCGACTGCTCCGGCGTCATCGCCTCGACCGACTGCAGGTCGAAGGGCGCGATGGAAACGTAGTGTTGCAGTGGGGCACCCGGAGCTGGCAGCGGCGTTTGCGTGTTCATTTGGTGCTGCCGCCCTGCAAACGAATTCGTGGATCAAGCAGCGCAAGCGCCAGGTCGGAAATCAGGACGCCGATGACCGTGAGGAAGGCGAGGAACATCAGGAACGACCCTGCCAGATACATGTCCTGGCTTTGCAGCGCCTTGATCAGCATCGGCCCGGTCGTTTCCAAAGACAGCACGATCGCGGTAATTTCGGCGCCGGAGATGATGGCCGGCAGGATAGAGCCGATGTCTGAAATGAAGAAATTGAGCGCCATGCGCAGCGGATATTTGATCAGCGCCTTGAAGGGATGAAGGCCTTTGGCGCGCGCGGTCACGACATATTGCTTGTGAAGCTCATCGAGCAGATTGGCGCGCAGCCGCCGGATCATGCTTGCCGTGCCCCCGGTGCCGATGATCAAGACCGGGATCCAGAGATGGGCGAGGATAGACTTCGCCTTGGCCCAACTCATCGGCTCGCTGAGATATTGCTGGTCCATGAGATGGCCGATGGACGTGCCGAACCAGATGTTGGCGAAATACATCAGGATCAGTGCCAGCATGAAATTCGGGATGGCAAGGCCGAGAAGGCCGAAGAAAGTCAGGCCGTAATCGCCCCAGCTATATTGATGCGTGGCGGAGTAAATGCCGATCGGAAAGGCGATGAGCCAGGTGAAGATGATCGTGACGAAGGACACCAACACGGTCAGCCACATTCGGTCCCCGACGACGTCGCGAACCGGCAGCTCATATTCGAAGGAATAGCCGAAATCGCCGTGCAGCATCCCGCCGACCCAGTAGAAATAGCGAATGACCGGCGGCTTGTCGAAACCATAGTCCTTCCGCATCATCTCGATGCGATCGGAATCCACCGCTTCGCCCTGAGCCCGAAGCTCGGCGACATAGCTGTCGAAATAGTCGCCTGGGGGAAGTTCGATGATCGTGAACACAAGCGCCGATATGATCAGCAGCGTTGGAACCATCACGGCAATGCGCCAGACAATGTATCGAAGCACGCTCAGGACTCTCCAAGCCAGAATGTATCCGGCATGTAGACACCGAAGTAGGAGGTCGGGTCGTAGCCGTAGAGCGCCTTGTCAGGCAGATTGCGCAGCCGCGAGGACGCCAGAATTGGCTGATGCGTTCCGTTCACCGTGCCGATCGAAAACACCTGATCGGTGTAGATCGACAGCATCGAATTCCAGATTTCGGCTCGCTCCGTGGCTTCGGTCGATGCGTTCCAGCGCTTGAGCAAAGCCATCAGCTCGACCACAGGCGGAAGGTCGGGCGCCTCACCCAGCGTGCCGTGAGACAAGTAGTGGGCACCCCAGAGCGGCCATTGCAGCTGGTCGTCGATGGTGGGGGCCAGCTGGTAGGGGTTCATGTCGGCGGTCGGCACGCCATTGTCGATGCCCGACCAGATCGACATCATGATCTGGCCGCCAAGCGCGCGGCTGCGGAAGATGTCGCGCTGTGAGGTCCGGATGAACAGGGCGATGCCGATCTGGCGCCAGTGATCGGTGATGAGTTCGAGCGCGTCGGTTTCCAGCGTGCTTTCGCCGGCCGTTTCCACGATGATCTGCGCCGGGCGTCCATCGGGAAGTACCCGCAGGCCGTCATCGTCACGCGCCTGAAGCCCGGCCTCGTCGAGCAGGGCATTGGCCCGGTCGGGATCATGGGCGATCCAGGCTTTCGCGAATTCCGGCCGGTAGAGCGGGCTCTCCGGCAGGATCGTATCGGCACTCTCCTGCGCCAATCCGTAGAACACGGCCATATTGATCTCGCGCCTGTCGACAGCGAGCGAAAGCGCGCGGCGCACGCGCACGTCACGAAGAAGGCCGCGCCACACCTGGTCGGCACAGTTCAGATTGGGCAGCAACGCCAGCCGCGAGCCCTGTGTGCGTTTCCACAGACGCATCTTCACCGGGTAACGCTTCTCCGCGTCCTTCAGGAACGCGTAGTCGGCGAAGTCAATTCCCATGCATTGCAGGTCGCTCTCGCCCGCGCCGGTCTTGGCGGAAATGATCGCCGACGAGCTGACATTCATGACAATCCGGTCGACATAGGGCAGTTGCCGGCCATTCTCATCTATTCGATGAAAGAACGGGTTCCGTTCGAAGACGAACTGCTCGGCCGGCGGCTTGGTTCGGTTCTGCCAGGGATCGAGGGTCGGCAGATCCGGGTTCTCCGGGCGATACTGCCGCGACATGCGGATATGCAGGAGCGTCCATTTCTGGGCCCGGTTCTCCTTCATCAGGCCGGCGAGCCGGAATGGATCCTGGTATTTCTTGTGGAACTGCTTGAGATAGGTGGCCGGCAGAACAAGCGACAGCGGCGAAGCCGCAGCGAGCTTAGGCAGGAAGTCGGGATTGGGGGCATCCCAACTGTAGCGGACCGTCAACGGGTCGACGATCTCGAAGCGTGGCGGCTTGCCGTCCGCCAGCAGCACCGGGGCGAGCCCGCCTTGCGAAAGCTCATCGTTGAGCCAGACATCTTCCCAGCAATAGCGAAAATCCTCCGGCGTCAGCAGGCTGCCGTCAGACCATTTGTGTCCTTCCCGTATCTTGAAAGTGAAGACGCGATCATCCGCCACGTCGAAACTTTCGAGAATATCGGCTTGCAAGTTAAGCTTCTCGTCATAGCCGACCAGGCGAGCGTATCCGTAGATGGTCATCATCCGGATATCTTTTTGGCTGCCGATGATCGTACGCAGCGTGCCGCCATACTGGCCGGGCTGCCGGCCCATCGCAGCGAGATTCAACGCGCGCGGGCGCTTGGGCAGGCGTTCGGCGAGTGCCGGCAGCGACCTGGCCTTCAGCCGTGGCTGAAGAAAATCCGGCTCCAGATCGCCGGCGCGCACCGTGCCCGGCAGAATTGCCGAAGCCATGAGCCCAAGGACTGTGCGCCGGCTGATCAATGGCGTAGCTCGCTGACATCGGCCGAACGTCGGGCCAGCACGAGGTGGCCGCCGCCAAGATCGAGCGGCGACAGCATATTCTCGTCGCCCTCGTCGCGGAATTGCGGTCCCCATGCGCTGGTGTCGGAAGCGCCGCTGAGCTTCAGCGTCCTGAAATCCATCGGCCTGTCGAGATCGGGAAAAGGCACCGCGGCGACCAGTGAGCGCGTGTAAGGGTGGATCGGCTTCCTGAGCAGGATTTCGCGCGGCGCAAGCTCGACAATACGCCCGCCGCACATCACCGCGATGCGGTCTGCCATGTAGTCCACCACCGCGAGGTTGTGGGATATGAACAGGTAGGTCAGGCCCAGTTCCTTCTGCAGGTCCTTCAGAAGGTTCAGGATCTGCGCCTGGACAGAGACGTCGAGCGCCGAAACCGGCTCGTCGCAGATCAGGAGTTCAGGCCCCAGCGCCAAGGCCCGCGCGATGCCGATACGCTGACGCTGCCCGCCGGAGAAACTGTGCGGATAACGCTTGATGAAGCGCGGATCGAGCCCGATCGCCTGCATCAGGCTCTTGACCGTTGCGAGGCGGGACGCGGCATTGCCACGTTGATGGATCTCCAGCGGCTCGCTCAAGATGTTCTCCACCGTCATGCGAGGTGAGAGCGACGAAACCGGATCCTGGAAAACCATCTGGATTTTCGCGCGCAGCAGGCGCAGCGCGTCTCCCTCGCCTCCCAAGACGTCGATCGGTCCATCGCGGCCATTGAAGATCACAGAGCCGCCGCTGGGGGTGACGGCCCGCATGAGGATCTTGCTGACAGTGGTTTTGCCGGAGCCGCTTTCGCCGACCAGACCCAGGCACTCACCCCGCCTGATATCGAAGCTCACGCCGTCCACGGCGCGAATGGAGGTTTGATGATCCCCGCCGAACCATCCGGATTTGCGGATGGTGAAGGTCTTCGTCAGATCCCTGACCGACAGCAGGATGTCGTCCGGCCCCTTGGACGCCGGCGCCGTCTGCTTGCCGAGCAGGTTCCCGACATTCACCGGCACCTCGCGCAGCGCCTTCAGCCTTTCGCCGGGCTTCAGGTCGAAATGCGGAACGGCAGCCATCAGGCCCTTCAGGTAGGGGTGGCCCGGCCGGCGGAATATCGCCTCGACAGGTCCCGCTTCCATGATCTCGCCATGGTACATGACCACCACCTCGTCGGCGACATTGGCGACCACGCCAAGGTCGTGCGTGATCAGCAGCATCGCCATGTTCAGCTTGCTCTGAAGCTCGCGCAGCAATTGCAGGATTTGCGCCTGGATGGTGACGTCCAACGCCGTCGTCGGCTCGTCGGCGATCAACAGAGCGGGCCGGCAGACAAGCGCCATGGCGATCATGGCGCGCTGACGCAGTCCTCCCGAAAGTTCGAACGGATACATGTCATAGGCGCGCTTGGGATTGGGAAAGCCGACAAGGCTGAGCATTTCCTCGGTCCGCGCCTTGCGCTCCGCCCGAGCGATGGGCGTATGAATCTGCAGGGATTCGCTGACCTGGTTGCCGATCGTGTGCAACGGCGACAGCGATGTCATCGGCTCCTGAAATATCTTGCCGATGCGGCTGCCTCTCAACGCCCGGATTTCAGGTCCGTCGCGCGACATCTGCAGGATATCCTGCGTCGTGCCGGGCTTTTCAGGATCGGAAAACAGGATGCGGCCACGAACATGGGCTGTGTTCGGCAAAATGCCCATCACCGCCTGGCTGAGAACCGATTTTCCGGAACCCGACTCGCCCACAAGCGCGGTAACCTTGCCCGGCAGGACGCGAAGGTTTGCGCGCCTGACGGCATGCAACGGCCCGCCGATAATGGCAAAAGAGATGCCAACATCCTCGATCCGCAGCAGGTCAACACCTGAATTCATTCTTAAACCAGCCCCACTCTGGCAACTTCCAGAAAGCGAGACTAGCGTATTGCCAGCCTAGAGCAACTTGGATTCGAAGCGGTCGCCAGCGGCGGCGCCGGCGACCGGACCGCCTGGCAAGGGCGTTCGGGTTGGTTCGTGGCGCTTACTGGAGCTTGCTCGGGTCGCCCGCCGACAGCCGGGCGGCATCGCGATGCAGCAGCATGACCTGCTCGGCCTCCGATTTTCGATCGTGAATCGTCTCCATCGCACCGTCTTCATCGAGCGCGAGCGCACCCGACAGATCGGGTGAAAGCACCGTCAGCTTCTGCTTGATGCCGGTCAGCTCCTCATGGCCCAGCGTCAGCCAGCTGTTTGCGCCGCAATAGCTGGCGAAGTCCTTGCTGGCGAGAACGCTGTGCGGATATTTCTTGGTCAGGATCTGGAGGCGCTGGACCTCGTTTACAGCCGAGCCGAAGACAGAGAATGTGAGCCGGTCGGTAAGCCCGACATTGCCGAACATCACATTGCCGACATGCAGGCCGATGCCAAATTTTATGTCGGACAACCCCTGCTGCTTTCGGCGCAGATTGAGATCCATGACCCGCGCGCTAGCCTGGTGCGCTGCCGCAAGAGCAGCCTGGCAGGCGATCTCGGACTGCGAGCGGTGCCTTTCGCAGGGGTACACGGCAATAAAGCCGTCCCCGATAAAACTCATGATCTGCCCGCCTTTGCGATTGAAAGGCGCGGCAACTGCGTCAAAAAACTGGTTCAGCGTATCGATATAGATTTCGCGGCCCGAGGTTGCGGCAAGCCTTGTCGACCCGCGCATGTCGCCCATGACCAGTGCGGCCCGGATCGTATCACCCTCGCCGCGCCTGATCTGACCGTCAAGCACGCGCCTGCCGGCGTCGCCGCCGAGATAGGTGGTCATCATGTTGTCGGCGAGCTTGGTGAGCACCGCCATCTTGGTTGCGATCGCGAGGTGGCTCTGGATGCGAAGCAGCGCTGAAATCATGCTATCGCTGAAGCCTGCAGTGCCGTCGGTGGACCACGACCCGATCATGCCCTGACTGGTGTCGTCGCTGAAGGGATGGACGAAAGCCATGTAGTCGGTGACGCCCATAAGCGCGAGTTCACCGAAAATCGGAAACTCCGGCGGCAATGACGGGTCGATCCGGCGACGCAGATGGTCGAGCTTGTTGCTGAGCAGATGGTAGTACGGGCTGGTCAGGAATCTGTCGGACGGCTCGCCCGGCTCAACGCGGAAACCTTCCACTTCCATGCCCTGGCCGCGAACCCAGGTGAAGCCAAGCGCATCATAAAGCGGATGCAGCATCGAAAAGCTCAGATGCACCCGCTTCAGCGGCAGGCCGGCAGCAGCCAGCCGCTCGCAAAAGCCTTTTACCAATGTTTCCAGGTCGCTGCCCGCCAGCGCCGATTGGTTCAGCCAATCTGCAACCTTATCCATGAGAATGGTGGAAATTTCTGCCTGCGCTGTGCTCATGCTATCTCGCAACCCGTCGAAGACGGAGCCCTTGTCGTTTGATCCGCCATAAAACAGTCCGCCAACAACCCCAAGGATAATCCCCCGAAGTCAACGAGACCTGCTTCGGCGGCAAAAGCGGCGAAGAATTTCCCTGATGACTGTCCTTGCGGCAGCAGACGTAACTGCATCTATGTTCTGGGCGTTATGTGGCGAAGCTGCCTTCGGAGTGCAACCACGATCCTGACATCGGGCAGAAAATTCGCCGGCTTGGACGCTGTCAGGCCTTCATCACTTTCTCGCGGGCCAGCCCGAGGCGGCCAAAAACATTGCGTGTGTCGACGATCACAAGGGCGTGATCAGCGATCGCCCGATAGTCGATCGCGTCGTGGTCGGTTGCAACGACGACAGCATCGAAATCCTTCAAGGCCGCCTCGGTCAATTCGACCGAGCGGCGCCCCTTGATCGCCATATGCTCCCGCGTGGCCGGAATCTCGGTGACGTGCGGATCGTGGAATTCCGCCTTGCCGCCCCATTCCTCAATAAGCTCAATGAGCCGCAGCGAGGGGCTTTCGCGGATGTCGGGCACATTCTTCTTGTAGGCCAGCCCGATGATGAGAATGCGCGAGCGGCTGAGCGCCTTGCCGCAGCGCCTGTCCAGCGCCTTCGCCAGTTCATCGACCACGCGATGCGGCATGGCCGTGTTGATCTCTGCCGCCAGCTCAATGAAGCGGGTCGGCAGTTCGTATTCGCGCGCCTTCCACGTCAGGTAGAAGGGATCGATCGGAACGCAGTGCCCGCCAAGTCCGGGGCCAGGATAGAAGGGCATGTAGCCGAAGGGCTTGCTCTTTGCCGCCTCGATCACCTCCCAGATATCAATGCCCATCGCGTCGAACACGACCTTCAACTCGTTGACGAGCGCTATGTTGACCGATCGGAAGATGTTTTCCGTCAGCTTGACCGCCTCGGCGGTCGCGGTGGTGGAGACCGGAACGACGGTCTTGACCACGCCCTGGTAGAAAGCCTGCACCAGCCTCGCCGCTTCCATGCTATCGCCTGCCACGACCTTGGGGATCGTCGCGACTTCAAAGCTGCGGTTGCCGGGATCCTCGCGCTCGGGCGAGAAGCCGAGGAAGAAGTCTATCCTCGACTGCAAGCCGGTTTCTTCCAGTATCGGCTTGATCACGTCGTCAGTGGTGCCGGGATAGGTGGTCGATTCCAGCACGATCAGCTGGCCGACACGCAGATGCTTCGCAATGGTGCCTGCAGTGTTCCTGACAAAGGAGAGATCCGGCTCACGGTGTTTCGTCAACGGTGTCGGAACGCAGATGATGATGACATCGCAGACGGCCAGTTCGGCAAAATCCTCAGTGGCGCGGAACCGTCCGCCCGCCACCTGGTCGGCAAGGGCAGTCGACGTCACTGCCTCGATGTAGGATTGGCCGTTGTTCAGGCTCTCGACCTTCTGGGCTTCGATATCGAAGCCGAAAACCGGAAAGCCGGCGCGTGCGATCGCAACCGCCAGCGGCAACCCGACATAGCCCAGTCCGATCACGCCGACTTGCGCGGCGCGGGTCGAAATCCGGTCTAGAAGACGGTCATATATCGATCGCGAGGCGTCCAAAAAACTGCTTTCCTTCAATTCGGACAGGCGGTCCGTTCCCGTGGCGAGGCTCACTAGGAACCACGGCCGAGGCATATTGCCCAAGATCGATTTCCGCAACCCCGTCATCGAACCGGCACCTTCGCCTTTAGGCTGGCGGCAGCCATCGCGTAGCCGCCGGCCGCGCCATCGATGAAATGAAGGTGATCGCGCTGCAGCGGCGAGGCGACGAGGCATGTCATCAAGGCCGATTTCTGGCGGTGCAGGCCATAGTTGCAAATGCCCGCATCTTCCGCCTGCTTCAGCCGGTTCTCGATCCGTTGCAACACATCCGCGTCGACGTCGATGGTCATCTTCAAGCCGTCGTCGAACTTGCGGAAATCCGAATTGCTGGCCACGTCACGTTTGTAGACCTTCGGATCGAAACTGCCGATCGTCCAGCCATATCTATCGGTGACGGCCGTGAGCGTCATCAGGAACATGACCCACAGCTTCGTTAGCCAGCGCCGTCCTGCCGGGGCCGTGGCGCGCGCCTCGATATCGAGGCCGGCAGGCAGCAGGCTGTAGTCCGGCCCGTTCACCGGTACCGGGTGGCCATCGCGTTCCTGCCTGCCGGCAAGGGCGATGATGTCGGACGCCAGAAACTGAAAACCGCGCAAATCGCGCGACGCCCCCGGTATGGCTATGATCGAGACGATTTCGCCGTGCCGGGCTTCGATCGGATTCCAGCGGCAGGAGAGGCCGGTCAGATCCGGCCGCGCGCCGGCCGGCGCAGGATCGATGCGGTAGCGTCCCGCTTTCATCTCGGCTTCCGCCCAACTGCCGCCGCCGCCGGCGAACATGGCATAGAAGACCGCTTCGGAGGCTTGAAACCTCGCCACGCGAACGTCGCGGCCTTGCGCTCTTATATCCTTTATCGGCACGATTGCGGCACGCAAGGTCAGGTCCAGTTCGTCCGCCACCCATCTCTGGACAGCCGCCAGCGCGTTGCGGGTAACCTCCAGCGCCGAGCCGGGAAACGCCACCAGCGCGCCGTCGCCGCCGAAGACAAAGGGAAGGTCTTGCCGGCCAAGCGCGTTGAGCAGCGCCGAAATGACGCTGGCGCCGGCCATGTTGACGGTCTTGTAGCGCCCAGCCTCGATCGCCTTGGTCGAGCCGACGATGTCGGCCGTGGCCAGCGCCCAGCCATCGGGGAGAGGCCGATAGTTGTCTATATCGGCGACGCTTTCGAACTTTGCGAAGACCGGCAGAGAAGCGACAAACGGGTCGGACGCGGCGGCTGTTTCCATGAGCATGAGATAGCACATTTCCACTGCTTGAAGGTGAAGTCGATCGTGCTGCGAAATTGACTTGCGCTGGCTTTGCGATGATAGGGTCCGGAAATGCGAATTGCCTTCTACGCGCCGCTGAAGTCACTCAATCATCCCGTTGCCTCCGGCGACCGCCAGATGGCAAGGGCGCTGGTCAAGGCGCTGGAGCGCGGCGGGCATAGCGTCGAACTGGCTTCCGAATTGCGCTTCTATCTACGCGAACCGGAGTCGAAAAGTTTCGATGCGCTCAAGATCGAGGCCCGAGCGGAAGCGGCGCGGCTGGCAAGGCTTTGGGATCATGACGGCAAACCCGATCTCTGGTTCACCTATCATCCCTATTACAAGGCGCCCGACCCGATCGGGCCAGAGCTGGCATCGGCCTTTGCCGTCCCTTATGTGACAGCGGAAGCCTCCTATTCGAGGCGGCGCAACACCGGTTTGTGGGCCGATGCGCAAGCGTTGGTGGTGCGAGCCGTCGAACAGGCGGCGCTGAACATCTGCTTCACGCAAAGGGATCGTCAGGGACTGGCAGAGGCGATACCCGATGCCGCTCTGGGCATGCTTTCGCCCTTCATCGACACATCGGCATTCCGGGAAACCCCGACACGGGGCTGTCCGACGCGCCTCATTACCGTCGCCATGATGCGCCCGGGCGACAAGCTCGAAAGCTATCGCATGCTGGCGCAAGCGCTCGGCTCGATCGGCCACCTGCCCTGGACCATTTCGGTCGTCGGGGACGGGCCTGCCCGTGAAGAGGTCAAAGCGCAATTCGCGGGCCTGCCCGCCGACCGTATCGAATGGCTTGGCGCGATTGAGCCAACCGCCGTGCCGGATGTCCTCTACGGTGGGGGAATTTACGTCTGGCCGGGTTTCGGCGAAGCCTATGGCATTGCCTATCTTGAAGCACAGGCCGCCGGCCTTCCGGTGGTAGCTCAGGACATCGCCGGCGTGCCGGAGGTCGTGCGGGATGGCCAGACCGGGTTTCTCACCCCGCCGGGCGATGTGGCGGCATTCGCTTCCGCCATTGAAAGGCTCCTGACCCGGAACGACGAAAGAACCATCATGGCCGCGGAAGCCAGACGCTTCACCCTCGAAGAGCGTTCCCTCGGTGCGGCGGCTGCGCGTCTGACCGAACTTCTTGCGAAGATCCCGGTTTCATGACACCCGATCGGATCTGGCAACCCCTGGTGGAAGAACTGGCGCGTCGGCAACGGGTGGGCCGCAAGGCAGAGTTCTGGCTGCGCGACGATGACGCCGTGGATCCGACGCCCGCGCTTGACCGGCTGCTCCGCCTCACCGGTGCATTCGCGGTTCCGGTCGCCCTGGCCGTGATTCCGGCCCGGACTGATGAGAAGCTTGTCGCCCGGCTTGACGAGGCGCCGCATGCCACGGTCGCAATCCATGGCTGGGCGCACCGGAATCATGCGCCAGAGGACCAGAAAAAGCAGGAGCTCGGCCCGCATCGGCCACGCGAGGCGATGCTCGATGATCTGGCGCGCGGGCTGTCGCACGTAACCGGCCTGCACGGCGCACGTGCCGTTCCGATGCTGGTGCCACCCTGGAACAGGATCGACGCCGGCCTGGTTTCCGACCTTGGATCGATAGGATTTGCGGCATTGTCGGTCTACGGGCCGCCGAAGCCGGCTTCGCTGGCGGTCATCAACAGCAATGTCGACATCATGGATTGGCATGGCACGCGCGGTTGCCGCGATCATGGCCTGTTGGTTCAGGCTATCGTCGCGCAACTGCAGCAGGCATTCGATGGCGGCGAACCGGTCGGCCTGCTCACCCACCATCTCGTGCATGATGAATCGGCCTGGCTTTTCCTCGAACGGCTGTTCGCAGTCACCGCACAGGCTGAAGGCTGCGCATGGCTTCCGATCAGGACATTGATCGGGCGCAGCGCCGGCAAAGGAAAATAGCTCAGCGCTTTTTATGCGATGAGACGGGAAATTCGAGCGTCTGGCCATCCCGCGCGGCAAAAGCGCCTGCAAACCGGTCTTTGGCCAATTTCTCCATCTCGTCCAACTGATCGTCGGTGCGCGACGGATCGTGGTGAAACAGGGCAAGCCCCCGCGCGCCGGCAGCCTCACAGAGCTTGACTCCCTGTTGCCATGTCGAGTGCCCGTTGCCGCGGTAGCGCTCCATTTCCTCCTCGGTGTAGGTGCAATCGTAAATGACGAGGTCGGCATCCTCGATGAGATCGAGGATCGCCTGATCGAGCTGGCCCGGCTCGTGCTCGGTGTCCGTGATCACCGCCACGACGCGGCCACCCCATTCGACCCGGTAGCCTATGCAGCCACCGGGATGGGTGAGACTGCCGGTTCGGACCACCACCCCTTGGCGCGGCCGAAGCACGTCTCCGGATACGAAATCGCGATAGTCGAGGCTTGCCTTGCAGACATCCAGTCTCACCGGAAACCAGGGCGGCCGCATGAACTCATCGACCATCTGCCGGGTCGTCATGCGTCCTGCAAGATGCCCGGACCAAAGCCTGAGTTTGACGCTCCGGTCATACATCGGCTTAAAGGCCGGCAGCCCGATGATGTGATCGTAATGACAATGCGTGAAAAACAGATCGAAATCGGTCACGCCCGACGCACGAAGCGCCCAGCCGGCAGGCCGCAGGCCAGAGCCCGCGTCGAATAGAAGCGTATGCTTGCCGCATCGCATCTCGATGCAGATTGTGTTGCCGCCATAACGAGAGAATTCTGGCCCCGATACCGAAATGCTGCCGCGCACGCCCCAAAACCTGACCAGGAAAACGTCGTCGTCCATGCAAGCCCTTCGTAGTCCCCCTCGGCCATCGTAGCCAAACAACTGCTGCTAGGCGAGAAAGGTTTTCCTCCTGATGACCTTGTCCGTGAGAGGCCCGTGCCATCACGACGGCAAGGATCGAGCGCAATTCATTCGTTATTGGCGCTTCGCGCGTCGATCAGATCCGCGGTCGTATGGCTCAGGCGATCGGCAAGAACCCGAACCATCTCGATGGTCATTTCCGGGAACTCCTTCATAAGCCTTAGGAAATGATCCTTGTGAATTCTCAAGGCTTCAACCGGACTTGCGGCTCTGACGGTGGCCGTGCGGGAGCTGTTGCACAATATGGCGATCTCGCCAACGATCGAATTTGGCAGCAGTTCGGCAACTTTTATCGGTCCGCTGTCGGAATCGACCAGAATATCCGCCCTGCCTGAAAGGATGACATAGGCCGCATCTCCCTCATCACCCTGCCGGAAAAGGATCTGGCCGGCGGCGTAGCTCACGCGATCGGATGTGAACGCAAGCAGCTTGAGCTTTGTCGGCTCTATGCCAGAGAACAAGGGAACGCGTTGCAGCATTCCAACCTCATCCTTGAGCAGCATTGTCGCGAACCTTCCCAAAACTCACGTCTGCGAGACTAGAACAACCGACCCCCAGATAGGATCAATTCTGTTTCCGGGTAGCGGGACGAACCACGCGAAAGGTGGCGGGCCCGATCAGCCGGAAACCCGAATCCCTTGACCTTGCCACAAGTTCCCACCGGCAGAATGATCCCATCTGAATGTCCAATGCTCTATGATAGCAGTTCCTTGAAGATACCGCTCTCCGCCAAAAGTGTCTCGTGTGTTCCGTCTTCAACCAATTGGCCCGAGTCGAAGACGACAACGCGATCGAACATCATCCCCATTGCCGGATTCGTCACCACCCACACAATTGCCGGCGAATGGCCGTCGCGTCTGGCCTCCTCGAGCACGTTTTGCAGCACCTTGTCCTGCATACGCTGGTCGAGCGCCGACAGCGGCCGGTTGAGAATGAGAAAATCGGGACGCTTGAGCAAGGCCCGGGCGACGTCGAGCTTCTGGCGCTGTCCACCGGTCAGCCGCCTACCGCCGGAACCGACATTGAAGTCCAGACCGACATCCAGAACTTCGGCATAGAGCCCCAGCTCGTCAAGAATGTCATAGACGATGGAGCGTATGCGGTCCGGCGCGTCGGGATGGTTGTTGCCCACGCGGCCGAACAGGACATTGTCCATGACGGTAGCCGCGGCGATGTATTTGGCGGGATCATACCGTTCGACCGCATTCTGCAGCTCGGGCGGCAGGTTTTCATAGAATCCGTTGCGCGCAGCGACGATCTTGCTCATCAGCTCGTCGCTCAGCAGGCCGAAGCGATGCCGGGGCTCGATATAGGCAAAGCTCAAGGTGACGATCATGGCGCGATCGTTCTCTGAGACCGCCTCGTAGGGACGGTTCTTGAGCCGTTGCAGCAAGGTTTCGTAGGCGGGTATCTCCTCGGCGCTCATGAAGGCGAGCTGCTGGAAGAACTGGTGATCGGGCGGCAGGTCGGCAAACAGCTCGATCGCCTGGTCGGCGATCTCCATGCCCATTTCGTAGAGCGTGCGGTCGAGGCCGGCCTGGCTCAGCACAGAAGCAAAATACGGATTGGCCGCCAGAGCCCTGTCGGCCAGTTCGGGGCCGGCGGCAGCGCCGAAGAGCAGGTTCTGGCCGATCGTTGCTTCCTTGTTGTAGGCGCCCGGTTCGAAAGGAACCACCAGTCCGCTCAGCCCTTCGTGTTCCAGCCGCGTTCGCAGCGCCGCACGCAGTTCGACGATTCGCCTGGCAAGCTCCGTGTGACGCGTCAGGTCGGCCGAAGAGCGCAGGCCAAGATCCAGAATGTCGCGCGACAGAATAACCGCGTCGAGCACCCGGCGCACGGCTTCAAAGAGGTCGTGCGGGCCGGTAGCGCCGGCGGAAGCGTAGTCGATCCAGTCGCTTTGGATATCATGATCGGGATTGCCCGACCGGCGCGCCTCGTGGATGTTCCATCGGCGCTGGTCTGCCGCAGCGCCGTCATAAGTCACCGATGTCAGCGGCGCATGCTTCAACCCGTAGAGCAGGTTGTCGCGGAGGCTTGCCTGGAACAGGAAAACATCCGACGAGGCATAGGACATGCGCCGGCCGGTCACTGCTTCGGGGAGTTCAAGCAGGTCGTGGGCGCCCGAAGCGACCTTGCCGCCTTTCGGCCGGTTCAGCCGCGCGAAGGCTTCCGCCAGCGCCTCCGCTCCACCTGTTGCGGTACTGACCAGCGCCACCGTCTCACCCGGCTTGACCTGGAGGGAGATACGGTCGAGGAGCAATGCACCGCCATCGTCCGCTATCGACAGACCGATCGCCGACAGCGGGCCGGTCATCGGCCCGGGGGCGTCGATCGTCAATGCCCCGATTGTCGGCGCAATGACACCGTCGACGGTGAACTGTTCGACGACCTGCTGATATTTGACCTGGACATCCTGCCGCGCCTGATCCCAGTCGATCAGTTCCTTCATCGGTCCGGGCAGGTCCTTGTAGGCGCCGATCACGGCCACGAGCTGGCCGACGTCCAGCCGCCCCTCGATGACCAGATACCCGCCGATCATGTAGAACAGGAAGGGCGTCAGCTGCGCGAGAAAATTGTTGAGGAACTTTACCATGAATTTCCATTGGTAAAGATCGAAGCGGATCTTGAAGATGAGCCCTAGCCGGGCAGCTATGTCGGCGCGCTCGTAGTTCGAGGTGTCGTGGACGTGAACCGCGCCGATGCCGTCGACGATTTCGCCAACCCGGCCCGAAAGCGCGCGCGCCGTCAGCTGCCGTTCGCGACCGAGGACGATCAGCCGCCGCCGCATTCGCGGGATCAGCACGATCTGGATCACCACGATCACGACCGCTATCGTTCCGAGCCAGAAATTCTGGACCATGATGAACAGCATGGCCGTCAGCGCCTGGCCGCCGAGCAGCACCGGCTGCAGGAAGGCGTCGCCGATGAAGCCGCCCAGCGGCTCCACCTCGTCCTTGACCATGGTCGCCACTTCGGCGGATTTCACCCGTTTGAAGTAAAACGGCGGAAACCGCAGCACTCGATCAACCAGATCGAAGCGGATACGCCGCAGCATGCGTTCGCCGAGGCGGCCCTTGTAGGTGTTGATGTAGAGTTTAAACAAGCCGTTGATGACGACCAGCAACAGGAACACGACGCTTAGGGCAAGCAGCGTTGCCGAGCGGTCGAGCTGAAAGCCGGAGAAGAACTGGACCTCGCCAATGAACGGCAGGTCATAGTGCAGTCTCATGAATGGCTGGGTGGCGCCCGGTTGCTCGAAGCCTTTGCCTTGGATCGGGCCGTTGACGATCAGCTTCGGCAGGTCGAAGGACATGAAATACGGGATCATCGAAAGCAGGACGATCATCAATATCCAGAGCTGCTGCTTCCTGGTGTGCCTCCAGATATAGCGGGCTAGGCTGGGTTCCATATGCGACTGTGGGTCCTTCAGCTGGAAGGATGCAGGATGTGAGAGCACCTGCCGGCGAAGGGCGCATCGGCAAGGTCTTCGTCGCCAAAGACAAGCTCGCAGCCGCAGCCCACCCAGGACGCCTTCGGTCCGGACAGATGCAACCGGCCCTCTCCGGGCAATGGCGAAGCGGCTAACAGCATAATCACGTCCCGGATCAAACAGCCTTGCGGGGGGCAAGATTGCGTTGTGTCGCCCGAAATCCCACCATACAAGACGACTATGATGGATGTCACGCAACCACGCAATGCCGCCTTGGACGGGCACGAGCAGGCCCTGGACCTTACGCGGGGAATTGCTGCCTATGTCAACCACCCTCTCGTGAGCGGGCTGGCGCGCGTCATCGCCAAGCATCCGCGGGCCGACATCGCCAACGCCTTCAACCACAAACAGGTCGCCTGCAAGATGTGGGCGCTCGACAGGCTTTTCGAAAGCTGCGGCGGCCGGTTCGAGCGCATATGGGTGCTGGGTGGATGGTACGGCGTATTGCCGGCAATGCTTTTCAACGACGCCCGTTTCGACATAGCGGCGGTCGATAGCATCGATATCGATCCCGAAGTCGGCGCGGTGGCCCTGACCCTCAACCGGGAAGCCGGCGACCGGTTCCGGGCGCTGACGGACGATATGTACGCACTCGACTATGCGGCCGGGCAACCCGACCTGGTGGTCAATACAAGCTGTGAACACATAGCCGATCTCGGCGCCTGGCTTGCTCTGCTTCCGCGCGGCACGACTGTCCTGCTGCAATCGAACGACTATTTCAGCGAGCCGACGCACATCAACTGCGTGGCTTCACTTGCAGCGTTCGAAGCCATGGCGGCGCTGCGCGAGATCAGGTTCTCCGGCGAGCTGCCGACGAAGAAATATACGCGCTTCATGCTGATTGGAACTGTTTGAAGCGCTTTGCGCGTCTCTAACACGGACGCGACCCGCGTTAGGATTTCAAGGACCAGGCTCGATGCCGCTCGCGCAGGATTTGCGCCGCGTGATGCGCGCCTTCCAGGTCGAGGCGATGCGCGGATGGCGCCGGCGCCACCAGCGCCTGTTCGATCGCTTGCGCCAAACCTTCAGGCGTTAAGTCCTTTTCCGTCAGCACCGTTGCAAGACCGAGTTCTTCGAGCATCAGGGCGCGAACCGTTTGTTCGGTCTCCCCACCGGCTGCAAATGGAACCAGCAGGGAGCGGCAACCGGCGCGCAGGACATCGCAGACCGTGTTGTAACCCGCCTGCGAGACCGACAGGCGGGCGCCGGTCAGCAGGCTGGCGAAATCCTCGCGGAACCGGAAGATGGACAGCCCCGGCGTGGCATCGCGCGCGATCGCGTCAAATTCGTCTTTCGGCAAGTTTGGGCCGGTGATCAAACACCATTTCCAAGCGTTGTTGGCATTCCTTGCGGCGGCGATGGCGGATCTGACCAGGTGTTTTCCGGCAGCGCCGCCGCCAACCGACACCAGAACGTCGAAGCGCTCGGAGGCCGCGGGCGGTGGCGGCGCGGCAACGAGCCCCGTGTAGGTGACCTCGGCTGTGATCGCCCCGGCCAGTGGAAATGTCTTGTCGATGGTTGCGAAAGCCGGATCGCCGTGAACCATGACAACGTCGAAATGCCTGTTGATAAGATCGACCGTTTCCTCGTTTCGGCCCGGCTTGACGCGCTCCTGAAGGATATCACGGACAGACGTCGCCAACAGCGGCCTGGGCGATGTCGCGTCGATGGCCTCGATCAGCGGCATGAGTTCGAAACGCATCTGCCGGCGTCCAAATGGAAACGCCTCGATCATGACGATATCAGGCCTGCAATCCCGAAATGCCTGCAGCAGCATCTCTGAACGCCGCTTCTTGAAATCATCGTCGATGGGTTTGCCTTGCAGGTCGACAAGGCCGGAAAATCCTTCATCACTTGAGGTGACAGGTGGCAGGATTACCGACTTTACCCCCGGTCCCGGAAATCCCGCGACCGGCGCTCCGCCGGTCACGACGGTGACGTCAAACCCATCATCGACCAGAGCCGCCGCGATGCGGCTGGTGCGCGCGAGATGACCGATGCCGAGCAGGTGCTGGACATACAAGAAGGCGCGCAGCCGCATCATTCGGCAGCCTGCCACTCCTGTTGGAACAGCTGTTTGAGCTGCCCAATGCTTGCCATATGGTCGAAATTGCTTCGCACGCGCCGTTCGGCGGCGTCGCCGAGGCGAGCGCGCAGCGCGGGATCACGGATCAGGCGCTCCAGCGCCTGTGCCAAGGCAATCGGGTTTTCCGTCGGAACCAGCAGCCCGGTTTCATCCGGCGATAAAAGCTCCGGCACGCCGGAAATGTCGGTCGACACGCAGGCAAGCCGCTGGCTGGCCGCCTCGACCAGAACATTCGGCAGGCCGTCCCGGTCACCATTTGCAGTGATCCTGCAGGCCAGGGCGAAAATGTCGGCGCTTCGATAGTGCTCAAGCACCTCCTCCTGCGCAAGCGCACCTTTCCAAGCGACGCGACCATCCAGGCCGAGCTTTAGCGCCAGCGCCTTGAGCCGTTCCAGTTCCTCGCCGCCGCCGATGTGCTCGAAACGCCACGCCAAATCGGCTGGCAGGAGGGCAAGGGCCTCCAGCAAGATATCGTAACCCTTCTTTTCGACGGCGCGCCCGACACTGAGAACGACAACCGGTTCGCCCGGCGCCGAGCCGTCATGCTGCTTTCGCGCCTCGCCGAAGCTGCCGAAGCGATCAAGATCGAGCCCATGATAGCTCAGATGTACGGACGAGTTGCCGTTGGCGAGTTCCTTCAGACGGTCGAAGCCTGTTCTTGTGCAGGTGACCGTCCAACGCGCCGAGGACAGCTTGCCGGCCAGATCCCAGTCCGCCGAAGTCCAGATGTCCTTGGCATGGGCCGAGCAACTCCAGGGCAGACCAAGAAGCAGGCTGGCATAGCGCGTCACCGATGCCGGCGTGTGCACGAAGTGCGCATGCAACCATCCCGCGTCTTGCGGCCATTCGGCGGCCAGCACGAGTGCCTGCCCGAAGCGGCGCACGCGATTGCGCGTAAAGTCGCGGGGGATATCGGTGGCCAGCGATCCGAGCGCGCGCCAGAAGCCCGGACGCGGCAGACAGGCAAACAGCGAGCGAACCACGCGTAGCGGCTCTTGATGCAGATATTCCGGCAGATAATGGACCGGCGCCTTGATCTCGTCATGCACGGGGTGGCGTTTCGCGTCGGTCGGCCGCCTGAGCGCGACGAGTACCAGGTCGAACCCCGCACGCTCCAGACCGAGCAGTTCCTGCGCGATGAAGGTTTCCGACAGCCGCGGATAGCCCTTCAGAACCACGACGATCTTGCGACGTTGCAACTCAGTTCGATCCTTCGATGACCGAAAGGTGATGGCCGGCCCGCCGGTCGAGCAGTTCTGCGACGATTTCGGAAATATGAGGCAGCCCTTCCAGCGTCAGATGCGGATTGCTCTGCGACGGGCGAGGCCGGTCCGGCAGCGCCACCAGTGCATCGGCAAACCGCTGGGAATCCTTGGCCTCCTCCGGCAAAAGCATCTCGATGAGGCCGAGTTCTGCTGCACGCCGCGCGCGGATCAGCTGTTCCTCGCGGGGTTCGATGCGCGGCACGATCAGCGCCGGCTTGTCGAAAGACAGGATCTCGCAATAGGTGTTGTAACCGCCCATCGCCACAACCGCCTTGGCGCCGGCAATCAGGTCTTCCATGCGGTTGTCGAACTCGATGATCTTGATGTAGGGGATCTTGGACCCCTTCCTGAGCAGCTTGTTGCGCTTGCGCGCCGGCATGTAAGGCCCAAGCACGATCAGCGCCCTGTGCTGTAATTGCGGATCCTGCTGATAGGCATCGATAACGTCGTGGATCAGTTCGGCGCCGTCACCCCCGCCACCGGTGGTAACGAGGATATAGTCGCCCTCGGGCCGATGGCCGGGCAACTCGTTCCGCGGCAGGCTCCGTTGCAGGAAACCGACGAAGGTCATCTTTGCCCTGACAGCCGGCGGCACATCCAGGCCGGTCAACGGATCGTAGAAATCCGGCGGACCATAGGCCCAGACCTTGTCGTAAAACATGCCAATCTTGCGCATCACATCCCTGCGTGCCCACTCGGCTTCGAGCAGATGCGGCGCATCCATCACCTCGCGCAGGCCCAGCACGAGCGTGGTGCCTCGCGTTTTGAGATAGGACAGCGTGTCCTCGATCTCGCCGCGCAGGCCGAGCGGTTCCTTGTCGACGATGAAGATATCCGGCCGAAAGCTCTCGGCCGTGTGGCGGATGATCGACTGGCGCATCCTTAGCGTCTCGTGCAGATCGATATCCTTTTCCAGCGAGGTGTATTCGCCGTTGCGCAACTTGATGACGCTGGGGATCTTCACGAAGTCGACACGGGCGCGGTAATCAAAGGCGCCAGCGATGGTCGCACCCGAAATGATAAGCACCTGAAGTCCGCGGAAATCCTCGACCAGCGAATGCGCGATAGTCCGGCAGCGCTGCAGGTGGCCGAGCCCGAACGTGTCGTGGCTGTACATGAGAATTCGAGTGTTTTCTGCGTGCTGGGTCATTGTTGAACGTCTTTTCGAATTCTCGCCTTGAGGGCCGTCACCGACCCGCAGGCTCCGAAACCATCCTGGTCTACAGACCTGTTTTGAAACATGAAGGCGCAATTTTCAATTTGAATCACCCAAGAAGCCGCAGATCGCCTAGCAATCCGCGAACCCACCGACTTCTCTGCACACTGCGCCGACCGGGCCGAACGCGAAAGGCCCGATGGCGCTATTCACTCCAGAATCACACTTCGTTGTGTGCACGGACGCGCGGCGATATCGCGCAATTGTCTAGCTCGCAATGATGACGTCTTGCACCACAACATGGGCTTCTTCAAGGTAGGAGCAACGACGGGCATAGATGTCTTGCTTGCCGATTTGAGGGAAGGCTACAGCGCGATGCCGCTCATGATTCGACGATTGGGAGCCAGGAATCCGGCGCGCCCGGCACGACGTCTCCAATATCTAACCGCGATGTTTGCCCTGATTGCCGGGTCCCTTGTTGTCGGGATAGCCCTCTTCCTGGCCGGTCCGGCACAGGCCCAGACGCCGGCGACCGTCCCGCCCGAAAGGGTCAAACAGCTGTTCGAACTCCTCGACGATCCGTCGGTGAAGGCCTGGGTGGCCGAACAACGAAATCAGGACGCCGGTTCAACGGCAGCCCCTGCCGCGGCAGGCGCTTCACCGGCTGACGCATCGTCCGACGCCGCGGCCGCAACGGGCCAGATGAACACGATGGCATCCTCGACGCTCGATCGGATCAAGCATCACATCGAACGGATCGTGCGAACCTTGCCCTCGCTGCCCGGCCAATTCGCGCGCGTTCGGGAAGCGACCATGGAGGATATGTCCAGCAGGGGACCTGCCGGCGTATTGATGCTGATCGCGATTTTCATCGCTGCCGGCCTTGCGCTCACCTGGGCAACGTACAAGCTGACGCGTCCATTTCGCCTTTGGATCATCGCGCAATCGAAGGATACGCCGACCGGGCGGGCCAAGAAGATTGGTGGCCGCCTGCTTTATTCCAGCCTGCTGATCGTCTCGTTCGCGCTGGGCAGCGCCGGCGCGTTCATGCTGTTCGACTGGCCAATGCTCATCCGTGAGATCGTGCTGACATTCCTGATGGCTGCAGTCGTTACATGGGGGGTGCGCACGTACCTCATAGCCCTGCTCGTCCCTTCCTTCATGCAGGTCGAGAACGCTGTCGAGGTTCGTGCCTTGCCGGTCAGCAACGAGACGGCCGACCATTGGTCCTATTGGCTGACGCGGATCGTCGGCGTCTTCGCCTTCTTCGCCGCCGCGTTTATCCTCCTGCCGGGTCTCGGCATCGACCGTGACGGCATGATGGTGCTGTCGGTGGGCGCCGATTTCGTGCTGCTGGTGCTCCTGCTGCTTGCCGTCTGGCGCCGGCCAAGGACACGGCGCGATGGGCACGGCCACACGGCAGCGACATGGCTGTTGACTGCCTATTTCGTCGCTCTGTTCCTGGAGCGCATCGTCGGCCTGTACACGTGGTTCTGGTTTACCTTGGCCGCATTCGTCCTGCCTTTTGCAATCGTGCTGACGCAGCGCGGGGTCAATTTCGTTCTGCGGCCGGGTTCGGAAGATGCCGGCCGGCCTACGATCCCGGCGGTGACGATCGCTGTGATCGATCGCGGAATCCGGATGATCCTGATCCTGGCGGCGGCTTACCTTCTTGCGCGTGTCTGGGGTCTGGACATGCAGGCCATGCGAGACGGCGATACGACGACCACGCTCATATTGCGCGGCCTGATCAATGTCATTGTCATTGCTCTTGCCGCCGATTTCGGCTGGTCGATCATCAAGGCCTTGATCGAACGAAAGCTGGGCATCGAAACGTCGCATGCGGTGATCGGCGAGGAGGACATCCCAACCCTCGATCCGCAGCAGGCGCGGCTGCGCACGCTGTTGCCCATCATCCAGAACATTCTGCTCGCAGTGATCGTCGTTATGGCGGTGCTGATGATGCTCGCCTCAATTGGTATCCAGATCGGCCCGCTGATCGCCGGCGCCGGCGTCGTCGGCGTCGCCGTGGGTTTTGGCGCGCAAACCATCGTCAAGGACGTGATCTCAGGCGTGTTTTATCTGCTCGACGATGCGTTTCGCGTCGGCGAATACATTTCATCGGGCAGCTACAGGGGTACGGTGGAGAGCTTTTCGCTGCGCTCGGTGAAGCTGCGGCACCATCGCGGCCCGCTGTTCACAATACCGTTCGGTGAACTCGGAGCCGTCCAGAACCAGAGCCGCGACTGGGTTACCGACAAATTCAACATCACCGTCGGCTATGACACCGACATCGACTTCGCTCGTAAGCTGATCAAGCGCATCGGCCTGGAACTGGCGGAAGACCCCGAATTCAAAAACTGGGTGATCGAACCGATCAAGATGCAGGGCGTACAGGAGTTCGGTGAGTACGGCATCGTCTTGAGGGTCAAGGTCACAACCAGACCGGGAGGCGCCTTCGCTATGAAAGGCAGATTCTTTTTACGCCTCCGCCAGGCCTTCAAGGAGCAGGGCATCGAACTCCCATTCCCGACCGTCCACGTCGAGGGGCTGCAGAACCCACATGGGGCAGAGAATGCGCCTGTGGAGATCACACCGGAGCTAAAAATGGCCGTTGCGCAGTCGCATACCAATCGGCGCAGAAAAAAAGCCGGCACAACGGAGTAGGAAAGCTGTGACGCCCGCTGGTAGCAGCGGAATGTTGATTATTTGCGTCAACGAGGCTGCAACCCTCGGTGATCCTTGCTCGTTTCCGATGGCGATGCGGCACCCGCATCCATGCTAGCTCAGTTGGGTGTGGCGTTCCTCACATCGGAAGCTCGGGGCTATTTTCGGCAAAGTATTCATGACTATCGCCATTTTCTGTAGCTTGCGGCGGGTTTTCAACCGCGAGTATCTTGGCAAAATTTTGACCGCCAGATGAATAGTCGTCCGTGAAGGCGACGACCTCAAAGTGACTAATTTCGTGTACAATCGTTCCAGATCTTGAATCCGTTCCTTTCAGAGCCGCCGACCAGAACTTTTGACAAACAAAAATATTATAAGGTTGATCACGGAACACATACGCATAGACATCCGGTCCGCAGATGCTGCCGTGGCATCCAAACGTTATTGTCTTGTTTGCAAGAGCATCCGCAATCTTCGAGAAATTTCCAGTGGTCTTTGCGTACAGTCCTACGGTATGCGCCCCAAACCATGTCCGATATCGTTGGGAATTCGGCTGCTGGGCAGAGGGCGTGCCCTGCAAAACCTGCAGGGCAGCCGAGGCTATGTTGTTTGCCTCCGCCAGCGCAGCGCCAATATCAGCCTGTTGAGAGCTGTCACAATGGTCGAATCTGGGTGCCGAGAGCGGTATCCGTTCCGGAGGAATTCGACCGGATAGAAGCCTGAACGTGGCGGCGTTGCTCAGAACCTGGGCGCGTCTCAGGGCAGCTGGATGACCAACCAGCAGACCCACTCGCTCTGTATCATAGGTAACCGCATAGTTCCCTGCTTCATAGATGGCGTAGTACAATGACAGATCGACGGTCGCCGAAATCGATCGTCCGGGTTCGATATCGATAAAATCAGCCTCGGTCGGTTCTGCTCGCTTCACCAAAGGGCCAATATACTGAATTGGCTGCGACCCTCTCGTCACTGAAAAAATTTGGCCCGAGACGCCGTCGATCGGCGTGGTCCATCTGAGCACCCTGATCGGGCTGCCCGATCGGTTCGTGAGAGTAAAAACAATAGTTAGGGGGGTATCGTTTCCATAAGAAGTCAGGCGCGATTGCAGAACTATCTCAATTTCCTGATTCTGCTGCGCAAACGCCAAGGGCACAAGGCTAAAAAAATACAAAAGTACAAGCGTCACACTCCGAACAATACTTGGCATTTTACGCTCCCATATAACCACGATCAGACGGAATTGCTGCGTCTACGTGAGTTTTTAGTTTGCGATAACATACCTGAATCGCCCGCAGCCTACCTTACAAATTAGGAATGAAATTGCTGCGGGCTGGGCATTGCAACTTACCTCAGATTCAAAAAAACAGGAACGCGAAATCATGTCCGTTGCCGCGAATGTCAGCGATTTCGACTGACACCTCTTTCGGGGTGGTATAAGATGAATGGGTACTTTCCCATCAAGCTCCATAGAGGGGGCCATCATGAGCGAGCGTTGGAAAGGCATAATCACTAACTGCGCGAGTTTGAGAAATCTTGCCCTGGTTTGTGGGTTCTTTTTTGCTTTAAGCGGCACTGCTTCAGCTGATTCCTGCGGAACAGATGCTACTGCCGGTTGGGATGTCGAGAATCCTCCGGCCGAGGATCGTCAAGCAATTCAAGATCTCTTGTCCCGCTATGCCTGGACGATCGACGAAAGAAATGCACCCGCGTTCACTGGTCTCTTTGCGGAACCGAGATCGTCTTACTATAAGATTTGCAGTTCAGGCAACAGTATCCTCAAGTTGACACTCGGCATGGGTCCGGAGTCGGCAACCGATCTCCTCGGACAGATGACAATAATACTTAAGAAGATGGAGACCGATAGCCTCCAGACTCGGCACCTCGTGACCAATACCTTGTTCGACGTGGTTGACGATAAGACGGTGAACACCAAATCGATAGTCCTGGTGACTCTGCAGGACTCCCACTCTCCGGCACCGGTTCTTGACTATTCGGCGGATGCCCGGGCCTCTTTTGTAAAGGGGGACGACGGCAGGTGGCGATTTCAATCGCTTACAGTCCACGCCGACTATGTTGCTGGCTCTATCGCAGCGAAGAAGCGATGACGCCCAGAGATCGGCCATGGGTTCACTGGCACGCTCCAGTGGGCTGAAATGCGTGCCGTTGCGCTGATCGCTGCGGTCCTCGGCATTGTGTTTGTCCTAATATCCGGGACGATCGGGCTTCGACATGCAGCTTTCGTATCGACGCCGCAAGCCGGTGAGAGGCACGGCTCCGATCAGGACGACCTGGATTCGAAGTCGTTCGCCAACGCCGTTACGCGATGGAATCCCGACATCTTTTGGGCGCCGGCCTCAAAGAGCACCGACGTCATAACCAGGTCTGGCGATGAAGCGCGAGCGATCTTCGGTCCTATTCCCGACGGCGATTGCGACAGCCCACAGATGAAGGTCATCCCACTGGAAGTCGACGGCAATGTCGTCGACCTCAAGCCCAATCCAACAAAACCGGGCACTCCGCTGGAGTTCGAGCACAGGAACGAGAACGGAGAGGTGGTGAAATGGACGGCGACTTTGCCCAAATGCGACAAGCCTTCGCTGACCGGCAGCACGACCTACTGTGGGCTGAACTCACGTGTCGTCAGAGTCGTGCGCGGCAACGTGGAATGGCTGTTCCTCTGCAGGAAATCGAATATCAGCCAGGAGGTCAGCACCGATCCCTACTGGACGCGGTCGGATCCGAGGTTTTCTGTCTTCGGCACCATCGGGTTCAACCGGAAATCCGGAGAAATTGTCTTCTTCGACGGCCGCAAGGACCAGAGCCAGTTCGATTGGTCAAAGCCCCTCGTTCCGCCGGGCGGGCGCAGCTATTCCGATGAAGCGGGAAGGGACACGGCGGAGAAAATCTATGATCCGACGTTCCAGATCTCGTGCCATGCATGCCATGACAACAAAAGCCCCTATGTGATCGATCCGCACATTGCGCAGAGCAGGGTCGGTTTTCGTTCGGCCGGCGATGCCAGATCGACCGCCTTCAGCCTGGGCGATTTTCTACCGCACCGGCCGCGGTTGCCGGACGCGCCGTTCCGCGTGGTCGGCTCCGGCTACACCGGCACCTACCGCAATGAACTCAGCCAAGCCAGGACGGTCGAAGATCCGACGGGCAACTGCACAAGCTGCCACACGCTTACCACACAAGTCACGGGCCGCCGTTTTGCCGCCGACGCGGCGGGGCACGAGCCGACAGTCACGTTGCCGACCTGGGTCCAGTTGCTCGAGCTGCACGAGGAACAGGTCGTCTACGCCGAGATAGAAGCACACCGCACGAACTGGGCGGCCGGCAGCGGTGGCATCCATCCCTGGATGTTGCCGGGGTCGGGCAATGACCTGTCCTCCAGCGCGCCGCGACTGAGCTCGGAAGACTGGCGCAAGCTGAGCGACTGTCTGTGGGGAGCCGGCGGCTCCGAGTGCGGCTACCGCCCGCTCTACACCGGCTGCCCGGCGCCGGAGGCGGAGGCGGAGGATGAAGGCTCTTCGCTCGCCGATGCCAGGATTCAGGTTTTGCCTCCCCTGCCCGGAGCGGCGGTGAAGACGCCTGTCCTTCGCGTAAGCTGGACCTTTCGCAACAGCTACGGTGGCGTTCCTGAGCGCGACGATGTCAGGATCAATGTGGCAGTCGGCGCCGCCGCGATTCCGGCAAACGGGGATCCACCGCAAAGCGGCGAATATCCGAGCATCGAGCAGGCAAAAGGAACCGACGCCGTGGCCATCTCCGGTCCCGTCAGTTCAGCCGGCTCCAGCTTGCTGGTCCAGGACGTTTCGTTTGCCGGCCACACGAAATGGAGCGACCCGACGCCGTCGATGTCGCCGCGCACCTTCCAGATCGATCTGCCTGGCGAATGCAACCGACGCACCTTGATCCGGCTGGTGCCCAAACGGTTCTGCTTCGACCAAAGCCAAGCGGCATTCAGCGAGGCAGACCATTTGGTCTATGCCGACGTTCGGTGTGACGAGCATCGATGATCCATCTGACGCGATCGAAAGCGGCTGGTGAGCGCCGCGATTTGCGATAACATGACCGGGTGCTACATGGTCGCCGCACCAAGGAGGGTCCCGGAGCGTGACCACGCCGGTTCCATTGGCTAGCCCGATTTTGCCCGGCCCGGCGAAGTCTGTTGCGGAGCGGCGTTATCTCACCATCCTGTTTTGCGACATGGTGGGGTCGACCGAATATGCCGACCGCCTGGATCCCGAGGATTTCCAACGCCTGATTGAGACCTTTCTGCAGACCTGCAGCAGCGTCGTGCGGCGCCACAAGGGTGTGACGGCCAGCTACATCGGCGACGCCATACAGGCCTATTTCGGTTATCCGATAGCTGGCGAGGACGACAGCGAGGTCGCGGTGCTGGCGGCGCTCGAGATCGTCGATGCGGTGGCCACCATCTCGGCAAATCAGGGATATCCGTTGCAAGTGCGGGTGGGCATCGCGAGCGGCCAGGTGGTGGTGGGGGAGTTCGTCGGCGCGCCGAGCGGCGTATCCACCGTCGCCTTCGGCCACGTCGCGCATCTGGCGGCGCGGCTGCAGGTACTGGCCAAGCCGAATATGGTCCTTGTCGACGCGGCGACCTTCGAGGCGGCGAGCGGCGCAATCGATTTCACCAGGTTCGGCAAACATGAGCTGAAGGGATTCGCCGAACCGGTCCAGGTTTGGCAGGTGCAGCGGCAGCGCATGGTGCCGACCCGTTTTGCAAAGCGCGCGCATATGACCAGGCTGTGCGGCCGCAATGCCGAACTGCGACTGCTGATGGAGCGCTGGGAGACCGTCGTGCGCGACAGGCGCGGCAGTGCGGTGTGGGTCTCGGGAGAGTCGGGTATCGGCAAATCCCGGTTGCTCAACGAGATCCAGCAGCGCCTGCGCAGCTTTCCGCAGCTGACCATGCAATGTTCTCCGACCTTCGAGAACAGCACCCTTTATCCGTTCCTCGCCGAATTGCAGAGGATCGCAACGATCGAGGACGGTGACCCAACGGAGGAAAAGCTCCGAAAGCTCAGCAACGGATTGTCGATGGGTTCGGTGTCCAGCGACGTCGCGCTGGCGATCTTCTCAAGCCTGCTCGGGATACCAACGGCCAGGCCGGACAGGCTCGAGGGAATTAGCGCCGAACGGCAGCGCAACATCGCCGAACAGGCGTTGATGGATCTGGTCGGTTATCTGGCGCGCACCACCCCGATCCTGATCTTGTTCGAAGATGAACAATGGGCCGATGCGACCTCGCGCGAGCTTCTCGACAAAATCGTCGCCAGCCTGGCTGCGACCCCCGCGCTGCTGCTCGTATCGAGCAGGAACACCGCAAGCCTTCCATGGTTCAACAGGCCGGATGTGCATCACATCAGGCTTGAAGCGCTCGGACGCGAGGATGCCGAAGCTATTGTCCATGACATCAGTCCGAATGCGGTCGCCGCTGATGTTTCAGTGGTGCTCGATCGCAGTGAAGGCGTCCCGCTCTATATCGAAGAGCTTACCCGGAGCGTGGTCGAAACAGGGTTGCGGCTGGACGCAGCGCAGCCCAAGCGTTTGTCACTCACGAACAACATTCCAAACTCCCTGCAGTTCTTGCTGCTTGCCCGCCTCGACAGGCTGGGGCCAGCAAAGGAAGTTGCGCAGATCGCAGCGGCGATCGGCCGAAAATTTGACTTCGACATACTGCGCGAGATTTGCGATTGGCCCGAAGCGGAGCTGCGCAACGCAGTTGGCGACCTGATGCGCACGGGGCTGGTCGTCGCCGAGCGAGGGACAGCCGGCGCGGGCTTTTCGTTCAGCCACGTGCTCCTGCAGCAGGCCGCCAGAGGCACGATGCTGCACGAACGTGCGCAGCAGATTCATCGGTTGATTGCCGAATGTATCGAACTGCGCGACCGCAACGCGGCTTTTGCCCGTCCCGAAGTGCTCGCCGAGCATTTCGCCGACGCAGGTCTGTTCGATCGCGCCGCTGATTACTGGCTGCTGGCAGGGGTGAAGGCAGCCAAGACTTGGGCAAAAGCTGACGCGGTGCGTATCTTCAGGAAGGGGCTTGAAGCCGCGAAACTCTTGCCCGATTCCGACGATCGCAGCCGCAAGCTGCTTCGCTTCGAACTGGAGCTGGGCGACGTGCTCTACGCCGCGCAAGGCTACGTGACCGGCGAAGGCAGTGCCGCATATCAGCGGGCCATAGCACTGAGCGGGAAGCTCGGCGAACCGGAAGCGACGATCAGGGCGCTCGACGGGCTTTTCGGAACCCATTTCAACTCGGGCCAGTTTGGCAAGGCCCTTGCAGCCAGCGATGAGTTGATCCGGGTTGGCGAGGAGGGCGGCTACCTGAATGCGCTCGTCATAGGTTTGCAGTTCAAGGGGATGACCCTGTTCAGTCAGGGCGAGTTGGTGGCGGCCCGGCAATATCTCGAGCGCGCTCTCAGCCACAAGGAAAGCGCGGACAAGGTCGGCAGCGACTTTCCGAGCATGGCCATGATCTACCTTTCCTGGACCTTGCACATTCTGGGGTATCGCCGTCAGGCGCTCAAACTCTACCTCGAGGCCGAGACGACCGTTCGGCAGCAGCCCGCCTATCGCTTGGCCGCTTGCCTGGGAAACGGCTGCGTGTTGTTCGCCTTCCGCGAAGAAAGCAGTTTGATCGCTCGACTGGCCGACGAACTCCTGCCGCTGGCGCAGGAAAATGGCTTCAATCTCTGGGCAAGGGTGGCGCGCTTTTTTGGCGGCCTGGCTGCATCGGACCTCGATGACAATCTGGCGGGAAGCCACATGATGGCATTGACCGAAAATGACCTTGAAGATCAGGAGGTCGACAAGTCGTGTTATTTAGGTTTACTCGCCAAGGCTTTCATGAACTCCGGGCAATTCGATATAGCGGCAGAGACCGTTGAGAAAGGTCTGCACGAGGCCGAAAAGATCGGCGAGCATTACTTTACAGCCGCCTTGCTTCGCATTCGCGGTGAGATCGAACTTGCAAACGGAGCGGGAGACAGGGCGGCAGAGGCTTCTTTCCGCGAGGCGATTGCCTTTGCGCGGCGGCAGAACGCCAGGAGTTGGGAGCTGCAGGCGACCACCAGTCTGGCGAAGCTATTGCGGTCACAGGGCAGGTTCGAAGAGGCCCGTGCGGAATTGCGGGAGATCAACGATTGGTTCATCGCAGCAGACGTGGCGTGATCGACGCCTTGTGCCAGCTACGATCGGCCGGCGGGCGCTGGATAGCTCCGCTGTTGATTTCGCTGGAAAGTTTCCAGCAGCCTCCGCAGCCCATCAAGATTGAGGATCCGGCGTGACGGTACTTAACGATCGTCTTCTCGAAAGCAAGATGACCAAGGTGGAGCAGTCGCGAGCCTGGAGCCCACGCGTCATCTCGAAATTCGAGACGCTGATCAGGAGCGCCGACGACCACTCACTCCATCGCGTCAATCCGTTGACCTTTGCTCGCGACCGCGCGGTCGCGGAGCCTGAAGCAATCGACCTCTTCCTTCATGCCGCCCGCTGCGGCTTGTTCGACATGAGCTGGGATGTGCTCTGTCCACAGTCCGGTATGGTGCTCGATAGTTTCGGCGCCCTGCGCACGCTGAAGACCCACTACGTCTGTGGCCTGTGCGACGTATCCGGCGACACCGACCTCGACGACTTCATCGAGGTCACCTTCTCGATATCGCCGAAGCTGCGGCGCCTGCCGTACCACGATCCCGAGACGCTTTCTGTCGAGGATTTTCACTGGAAACTCCACTTCGGACATGACGGGCGGCTACCGGGGCAAGACGTTCGCTTTCTGGACCTACTGCGCGGCTTCGTTCGGGGCATGACGTTTCTGCCGCCCGGCACCACCACAGTGCTCCGCGCCGACCTGGGACCGGGCGCGCTTGCGGGCGTCAACGTGCAGACGCAGGCCGCATTCGCGGTGCCGATATCAGGCGACCAGGTATCTGCGCCGACACTCCTGAAGATCGACTACGACGGCAAACGCTTCTTGCCGGCGTTGCCCGCCGTGCCACCCGGTCCGATTGTCATCGAGGTCGCGAACAGAGGGCCGGTGCGAGGTTCGTTGCTTGCCATCAACTGGCCGCCCGAGCTTGTCGCGCTGACGACCAAGCCGGCGCTCGATTTCGACCCCTATGTTTCCGGTGGAGCGCTGCTTGCGCGGCAGACCTTCCGCCAGCTCTTCCGATCCGAACGTGTCGACGAGAAGGAGGGGCTCGGCATCCGGCAGATCACCTTCCTGTTCACGGACCTCAAGGGTTCGACCGCCATGTATGAACGGCTTGGTGACCTCAACGCCTACGCTTTGGTCCGCGAGCATTTCGCCCTGGTCAACGCGGCGGTGCAGCAACATGCCGGAGCGGTGGTCAAGACGATCGGGGATGCGGTGATGGCAGTCTTCTCGCAGCCTTCGGATGCGATTTCGGCTGCACTGCACATCTTTGAAGACATCGATCGCTTCAACGGCGAGCATGACGGGCCAGGGATCATCCTCAAGATCGGTGCCCACTGTGGACCGTCGATCGCCGTGACACTCAACGACAACCTCGACTATTTCGGCCAGACGGTGAATGTCGCCGCGCGCGTGCAATCGCTGGCGGAAGCCGGCCAGATCTGCATTTCCGAGGCGCTCCATTCCGCGCCCGGGGTCAGCGAAATGCTTGCCGGCCATCGCGTGTTTGGTTTTGACGCGCCCCTTCGGGGCGTGGAGGGTGATGCAACCGTCTATCGCATCATGCGGGGATAGATACGCTTGCGTGCCGACTCCAGCCGGCCGACCGGTTCAGCCGCAGGCTGGAAACATCATGTGGTGATGCCAGCGCTTTCCCAATCTCGTCGAGATGCACGATCTGCCGATGAAGGCGGGATCCTGGCGCCGCCACTTCGGTGATCTCAATGATGCTGGCTGGCGCGACGGGCATGCTCACGGATGTGTTCGCGAGAAATGCCGGCATCCGCCAGGGTTCTGTCCGGAACCCGCCGCAAGCTCGCAAGCGTCTGACGATAGACAAGCCAGCGGGTGAAACGGTCTCGAAGTTCATACAACATGATTGTCTCCTTTGGCGCGCGGAATGCCCCGCACGCCGGGTTTCTCGAAAACGCAAAGAGCCTGTGCAAGCGGGTGCATGACCGAAGGGACTGCACTGGCTTTCTGACCAGCCTGGGCGCCTGCCGCTGTCCCGCCAGGCACGATTGTCCAAGGCCGCCAATGGCTGCATACTTGCGATGATGCCCGCTTCGCGCTACAGCCAAGGTCGCAAGGCATTTTTCATTTCTGCAAAATGGATATTGGCTGGGACGATCTGAGGCTGTTTCTCGACGTTGCGCGACTGGGTGGCCTGAGCGCGGCGACGGCGACCACGCGCCTCAGCGCAGCTACCCTTGGACGACGCGTCACCGCGCTTGAAAAGCAGATCGGCGAGCCGCTGTTCGTGCGTCAGCAGACCGGCTACCGGCTGACCCCGGTCGGCGAAGAATTGCTGCGGCGCGCCGAGGACGTCGAGGCGGCAATGCAGTCGCTGACCCGCTGGCGCGAAGGAAGCCTGCCCGACCGCATTGTCCGCGTCTCGGCCGGGCCATGGACCTCGGCTTTCATTTCCGCCCATATCGGCGAGGTCTGGACGGTCGATGACGGCATAAGGATGGAGTTCGTCACCACCACCGACCGGGTCGACATCGGACGTCGTGCCGCCGACGTCGGCATCCGCAGCGAGCGCCCGACCGAGCAGTGGCTGGCTGGCCGTCAGAGCGGCAAGGTCGCCCACGCGCTTTACTCCGGACGCCACCTGATCAACGGCATCGCCGCCGGCTTGTTCGTCGGCGTCACCGGCGAAGGGGCAAACGTTGCCTCGGCGCGCTGGCTGCAAGCCCATCACGGCGACCGCATTGCGGTGCGCGGCAACAACACCCATTCGGTGCGAGAACTGGTGGCCGCCGGCGCCGGCCTTTCGATCTTTCCGTGCTTCGTCGGCGACAGCGATCCACGACTGGTGCGCGTCGCCCGGCCCATCCCCGAACTGGAAACCGACCAATGGATCGTCACCCATCACGAAGAACGCCACTCGCCGCCAGTGCGAAAAGTCGCCGACCGGATTGCCGCGTTGATGCAAGCGCACCAGCCGCTGTTTCGCGGCGAGACGCCGATGCAATGAGCCTCCAGAGGCCGATCTCGAGACCGTTCTTCCGTGCAAAACGTTGACGGGTGGCAGGCGGCAGTTCACCTTCGCTTGCCTGCCATCCACCTGATTTCTGGAATCCATCGAAGTCCATGCAATACGATACAACCCAGGCGACAAGGCAGGCTCAGAGGAACGATCAGAGCCATCCCGTCAGTGCGGACCTGATCGCTGTCGTCATTGCCGTGACGAATGGCGAGCCGCGCGTCCTGACCATCGAGCAGGCGCAAGCTTTGCCGTCCGGCCCTTTCGAGCTCGACCATCGCTCCTTGCAATCGGGCTTGCGGGCATGGGTGGAGCGGCAGACCGGTCACCTGCTAGGCTATATCGAGCAGCTCTACACGTTTGCCGATCGCGACAGGACAGGCGATGCGCGCGTGCAGATATCGATCAGCTATCTCGGCCTGACACGGGAAGAGCAGGCCGAAAGGTCGCCAACGCATGGTTGGCGGGGCTGGTATGAGTATTTTCCGTGGGAGGATCACCGCGTGGGCGCGCCGCCCATTCTGGCCGATATCCTCATGCCCCGGCTTTTGGCCTGGGCCGACGTTGCCGAGGATCTCGGCGTGCGCCGCGATCGCCGGCAACGCGTGGCATATGCCTTCGGCCTGGATGATCGCGGCTGGAACGAGGAGCTTGCTCTGCAGCGCTACGAACTGCTCTATGAGGCCGCGCTGGTGCCGGAGGCTACACGCGGCCGGGACAATGGCATTCCGCCGGCCATTCCGGGCCGACCAATGACTGCCGACCACCGCCGCATTCTGGCGACCGGGATCGCCAGGCTTCGAACCAAGATCAAATACCGCCCCGTCGTGTTCGAGCTGATGCCGCCGGCTTTCACGCTCTTGCAACTGCAGCGCACCGTCGAAGCGCTCGCTGGGCGGCTCGTGCACAAACAGAATTTCCGGCGCCTCATCGAACAGCAGGATCTGGTCGAGGAGACCGGGGAGACGATGTCGGACACCGGCGGGAGACCGGCCAAGCGCTTCCGCTTCCGCCAGACGGTTCTGGCGGAACGAACTGTCGCAGGGACAAAATTGCCACTTTCACGCGCTTGACATTCCTTATGCTCAAGTTAAGCATATACCCTAGTTATACTCAACGCGAGCATAATGAGGGTAAGGCATGTTCAACGCCTCCACGCGCACCGCCGCGCTGTACGACCGCGTGCGGCGGGCTATCCCGCCGATCGAATGGCCCGCCTTCGCCGGCGACATCGACGCCATTCTCGACCTGAAGCGGCAACGAAACGCTGTCATCCTTGCGCACAACTATCAGACGCCGGAGATCTTCCATTGCGTCGCCGATATCGTCGGCGACAGTCTGGCGCTTGCCCGCAAGGCGATATCGGCCGAAGCGGACGTGATTGTGCTGGCCGGCGTGCATTTCATGGCCGAGACGGCGAAGCTGCTCAACCCTGAGAAGACCGTGCTCATTCCCGACCTGCGCGCCGGCTGTTCGCTGGCGGACTCCATTACCGCCGAAGATATCCGCCTGCTCAGGCAACGCTATCCGGGCGTGCCGGTCGTCACCTATGTCAACACGTCGGCCGAGGTGAAAGCCGAGTCCGACATCTGCTGCACGTCAGGCAATGCGAAGGCGGTCGTCGAGTCGCTTGGCGTCCCTCGGGTGATCATGCTGCCGGACGAATATCTGGCCCAGAACATCGCCGCGCAGACCGACGTTGAGATCATCGCCTGGAAAGGACATTGCGAGGTGCATGAGCGCTTCACGCCCGCCGATATTCGCGAGTTGCGCGAAAGCCATCCCGGCGTGACGGTGCTGGCGCATCCCGAATGCCCGCCCGACGTGGTGGCCGAGGCCGATTTTTCCGGCTCGACCGCCGCCATGTCAGGCTATGTCGAAAGGCAAAAGCCGCCCCGCGTCGTGCTGATGACGGAATGCTCGATGAGCGACAATGTCGCGCTTCAGCATCCCGAGGTCGAATTCATCCGGCCCTGCAATCTCTGCCCGCACATGAAGCGGATAACGCTGGCCAACATTCGCACGGCACTCGAAGAGAACCGCCATGTCGTGAGCATCGAGCCCGGCATCGCCGGCCGCGCGCGCCTGGCCGTCGAGCGGATGCTGGCCGTATGAGCGTGCAAAATCTCGACGGCCGCCCCGTCATCATCGGCGGCGGCATTGCCGGACTGATGACCGCGCTGCATCTGGCGCCGCAGCCGGTGCTTCTTCTGTCCAGGGCACCGCTGGGGGCTGACGCATCGAGCGCCTGGGCGCAAGGTGGGCTGGCCGCCAGCCTCGGCGACGACGACGATCCGGCACTGCATCTGGCCGACACCCTCGCCGCCGGCGATGGGCTCTGCGACAGGGAGATGGCCAGCCGTATCCTCAATGCCGCGCCCGGCGCCATCGATCGGCTTGCGGGCTTCGGGGTCCGCTTCGACCGGGCACCAGACGGAACATTCCGCCTCGGACTGGAGGCAGCGCACAGCCGGCGGCGAATCGTCCATGCCGGTGGTGACGGCAGCGGACGAGAGGTCATGCGTGCCTTGGTCGCGGCCGTCCGCTCGACGCCGACGATAGAGGTCGTTGAGGGGTTCGAAGCGCGCCGGCTGGCCGTGGAGGACGGCAGCATCGCCGGCGTGCTGGCGACCTGCTCGACTGGTCCGGTGTTCTTCGCCACGGGACGGGTCGTCCTCGCCACGGGCGGCATCGGTGGCCTGTTCCTCGACAGCACCAATCCATTGGGCAGTTGCGGACAAGGCCTGGCGCTCGCAGCGCGTGCCGGCGCTACCCTTGCCGACCTTGAGTTCGTCCAGTTCCACCCGACCGCACTTGACGGGTCCGGCCGCCCCATGACGCTGATCAGCGAGGCTGTTCGCGGCGAAGGCGCAACCATCGTCGATGGAAGCGGCCGGCGTCTTCTTCAAGGCGTGCAAGGGGCGGAACTTGCGCCGCGCGACGTGCTGGCGCGTGCCGTCTGGAACCATCTTGCGAACGGCCACCGCGTCTTTCTCGATGTGCGGGAAAGACCCGGCCCGGCATTCGCGCGGCAGTTCCCGACGATCGCGTCGGCCTGCGGCAAGGCCGGCATCGATCCGACGCGCGATCTCATTCCCATACGCCCTGCCCAGCACTATCACATGGGTGGTATCGCCGTGGATGGCTCCGGCCGCACGTCCGTTTTGGGGCTTTGGGCCTGCGGCGAAGTCGCCGCGACGGGGTTGCACGGCGCGAACAGGCTTGCCAGCAATTCCCTGACCGAGGCGGTGGTCTGCGCGCGCTGGGTCGCCGAAAGCATCGCGGGAACCGCTGCCCTCCGGACAAGGCAAGCGAATGCAAGCGACTGCCCGCCGTCCGATCCCGAGGCGGTGCGTCCCCTCTTGTCGCGTGCGCTCGGCGTCGTGCGGGACGGTGAAGGCTTGAAAGCAGCCGCACGGTCCTTGTTGCCGCTCGCCGAGCACGAGGGCGCGGACCCGGCGGCCGTCGGGTTGATGATCGCGATTGCCGCGTTGCTGCGCCGGGAAAGCCGCGGCGCTCACTATCGGACAGACTTTCCCCATCACGCGACTGATGGCCGGCGCTCCGAAATTACGCTCGAAGCAGCACTTGCGGCAGCGCGGGAACTTGCACACTCGCCAGCGCTGGAAACCGTAACCTGATGACCCTCTCGCCACTTCCCGCAATCATGCTCGAGCCGATGGTGCGGGCGGCTCTTCTCGAAGACCTCGGCAGAGCCGGCGACGTGACCACGGACGCCATCGTACCACGAGATCGCCATACGACGACCGTGCTTGCGGCTCGCCAGCAAGGCATCATCGCCGGCCTCGATCTGGCGATGCTCGCCTTCAAGCTGATCGATCCGAATGTCGAGATGACGGTGGAGCGCGCGGACGGCAGCGACGTAGCGCAGGGGGAGACCATCGCGTCGGTGAGCGGCCCGGCCCGTGCCATTCTCACGGCGGAACGCACGGCGCTCAATTTCCTGTGCCATCTCAGCGGCATAGCCACGGCGACCGCAGCGATCGTCAGTGCGATCCGCGGGCACAAGGCGAAGATCGTCTGCACCCGCAAGACGACACCGGGCTTGCGGGCAATCGAAAAATACGCCGTGCGCGCCGGCGGCGGCGCCAATCACCGCTTCGGCCTCGACGACGCCATCCTGATCAAGGACAACCACATCGCCATCGCCGGCGGAATTCGCCCGGCGATGGAGCGGGCGCGAATGAGCGTCGGCCATCTCGTCAAGGTCGAAGTCGAGGTCGATATGCTGGCCCAGTTGGAAGAAGCCTTGGCGCTTGCCCCCGACGCAGTCCTGTTGGACAACATGTCAGTCGATGACTTGCGCAAGGCGGTGGCCATGGTTGATGGCCGGGCGGTCACCGAGGCGTCTGGCAGGATCACCGCCGCGATTGCGCCAGCCGTTGCCGCAACCGGTATCGACCTGATTTCCATCGGCTGGTTGACTCACAGCGCCCCGATCCTCGATATCGGCCTCGATTATCGTGAGCTTTGATCGTCGGACCAGGCCATCTAAAGTCTAGCCGGCTCGCCACAACGCAAGGAACAGGATCGAAATGCACGCAGCGATTTCGGAAAAGACCGCGCCTGAAGTTCAATCCCTCGGCGACCGCCAGGTATGGAGCCTGGAAGAAGCCCAGGCTCTCCACGATGCGCCTTTCAACGACCTCTTGTTTCAGGCGCAGACCGTTCACCGCCAGAACTTCGATCCCAACAAGGTCCAGCTCAGCCGGCTTCTCAGCATCAAGACGGGCGGCTGTCCGGAGGATTGCGGCTATTGCAGCCAGTCGGCGCACCATGAAAGCGGGCTGAAGGCGTCGAAGCTGATGGAGGTCAGGCGCGTCATCGCCGAGGCGACCAAGGCGCGCGACGCCGGCGCCACCCGCTATTGCATGGGCGCCGCCTGGCGAAATCCCAAGGGGCGCGACATGGATGCGGTCGTGGCGATGGTCGAAGGCGTCAAGGCGCTGGGCATGGAGACCTGCATGACGCTCGGCATGCTCGACCTCGGCCAGGCGCAGCGGCTGAAGGAGGCTGGCCTCGACTACTACAACCACAACATCGACACCTCCGAGCGCTACTACTCAGAGATCATCTCGACCCGGACATTTGCCGACCGGCTGGATACGCTGGCCAATGTCCGCGACAGCGGCATCAAGGTCTGCTGCGGCGGCATTGTCGGCATGGGCGAAGAGCCGGTGGACCGGATCGACATGCTGGTGACGCTGGCCAACCTGCCGGAACATCCGGAAAGCGTTCCGATCAACATGCTCATCCCGATCGCCGGCACCCCGCTTGCCGATGCCAGGCCGATCGAGCCGATCGAGTTCGTGCGCGTGATCGCGCTGGCGCGCATCATGATGCCGAAATCGCATGTCCGACTTTCCGCCGGGCGCACCGCCATGACCGACGAGATGCAGGCGCTGTGCTTCTTTGCCGGCGCCAATTCGATCTTCGTCGGCGACACGCTGCTGACGGCGGACAATCCTGGCGAGGACAAGGATAGCCTTCTGTTCCGCCGTCTCGGCATCGAGCCGATGGACCTCGAGGCGCAATGAACGAAGCGCCGCTTGCCCGCTATGACGCGACCTTGCGCGGACTGGCGCGCAAGGACCGTCTGCGGACGCTTTCGCCGCGCGCCGGGCTCGATTTCTCGTCCAACGACTATCTCGGGCTCGCCGCCTCCAAAAGACTCGGCGACGCGGTGGCGGCGGCGATCGCGCAGGGCACGCCGGTCGGCGCGACCGGATCTCGGCTGCTGCGCGGCAACGCGCCGGAACACGAGGCACTGGAGGCGGACGCGGCAGCGTTCTTCAGAGCCGACCGCGCGCTGTTCTTCGGCACCGGCTACATCGCCAACTTCGCCCTGCTGACCGCCCTGCCGCAGAAGGGTGACCTTTTGGTCCTCGACGAATTGGCTCATGCCAGCATGCATGAGGGGGCCCGCGCCGGCCGTGCCGAGTTCAAGCTCGCCGTGCACAACGACGTCGATGCCTTCGAGGATGCAATCACGCGCTGGCGCGCCGAAGGCGGCACCGGGCGCGTCTGGATCGTGGTCGAAAGCCTCTACAGCATGGACGGCGACCGCGCGCCGATGGACGGTCTGGTCGTGCTGGCCGACCGCCACGAGGCCTTCATCGTCGTCGACGAGGCGCATGCCACCGGCGTCTGGGGGCCAGACGGCCGCGGCCTTGCCGCCGCTTTCGAGGGCCGCGACAACATCGTCGCGCTCCACACATGCGGCAAGGCGCTCGGCGCGGCCGGTGCGCTCGTCACCGGGCCGGGACTGCTGTGTGACTATCTCGTCAACCGCTGCCGGCCCTTCATCTATTCCACCGCGCCATCGCCGCTGATGGCCGTGGCAGCGCGCGAGGCGATTGCCATGCTGTCCGACGAGCCCCAACGCCGTGCCCAGTTGCAGGAGCGCGTTGCCTTCGCGGGCCGCCAATTGGCCGAGCGCTGCGGCGTGGCCCCCAGCGGCTCGCAGATCCAGCCCTTCGTCATCGGCGACAACGGGCGCACCATGGCGTTGGCGGCGGCGCTGCAGGCGCGCGGTTTCGACATTCGCGGCATTCGTCCGCCGACCGTCCCCGAGGGCACATCGCGGTTGCGCATTTCGCTGACGCTCAATGTCGACGAGGCCGACATTTCGGCCATGGTCGAGGCGCTCGTCGAGGTGTTGGCCGCGGCATGACCAAGCGCATCGTCATCACCGGAACAGATACCGGGATCGGCAAAACGGTGTTTTCGGCGGCATTGGCCGGCCTGCTCGACGGCTTCTACTGGAAGCCGGTGCAATCGGGGCTTGATGAGGAGACCGACAGCGAGGTCGTTGAACGGCTCGCCGGCCTGCCGCCGGGGCGCGTGCTGCCCGAAGTGTATCGCCTGAAGGAGCCACTGTCGCCGCATCGTTCAGCCGAACTCGACGGCGTCGCGATAGACGCCGCAGAGCTGTCGCTTCCAGACTTGCCGGGTCCGCTCGTCATCGAAGGCGCGGGGGGATTGATGGTGCCGCTCAACCGGCGTACCAAATTCATCGACATCTTCGCGCAGTGGCGAGTGCCGGTCATCCTGTGCGCCCGTACCAAGCTCGGCACGATCAACCACACCCTGCTTTCGATCGAGGCGCTCAGGGCCCGTTCCATCCCGCTCATCGGCATTGCCTTCATCGGCGATGAGGTGGCCGACACGCAGAGAACAATCGTGGAATTCAGCGGCGTGCGCCAGCTTGGCAGGCTGCCGCTGCTCGATCCGCTGACGAGCGGGACGCTGAGGGAAGCGATGGTTGCCGGCTTCGACCTCTCAGCGATCGCGGGGGGCGAATGATGTCGCAGTCTCAAGTCTGGCATCCCTTCACCCAGCACGCGCTCGAGCCGGCTATCCCCGAAATCGTCCGGACGGAAGGGGCCTACCTCTGCAAGGCCGACGGCACGCGCATCCTGGATGCCATTTCCTCCTGGTGGGTCGTCACCCACGGCCACCGCCATCCCCGCATCGTCAAGGCCATCGAGACGACCGCGGCGAGCCTCGACCAGATCATCTTCGCCGGCTTCACTCACGAGCCGGCCGAACGCCTGGCCAAGGCGCTTGTCGGCCTCGCTCCGGCCGGCCTCGATCGGGTGTTCTATTCCGACAGCGGCTCGACCGCCGTCGAGGTCGCGCTGAAGATGGCGCTCGGCTACTTCCGCAACATCGACGCGCCGCGCTCTCGCATCGTCGTCATGGAGCACAGCTATCATGGCGACACGATTGGCACGATGAGCGTCGGCGCCCGCGGCGTGTTCAACGCCGCCTACGAGCCCTTGCTGTTCGAGGTGGACACCATCCCCTTCCCGGCCGCCGGTCGCGAGCAGGAGACGCTCGATCGGTTCGAGGCAGTCTCCCGCGACCGGCGCGCGGCCGCTCTGATCGTCGAACCTCTGGTGCTCGGCGCCGGCGGCATGCTGATGTATCCGGCATGGGTTGTGGCCGAGCTGAAGAAGATCGCCGAAGCCTCCGGCACATTGCTGATCGCCGACGAGGTGATGACCGGGTGGGGCCGCACCGGGACCATGTTCGCCTGTGAGCAGGCATCGATCTCACCGGACATTCTGTGCACTTCAAAGGGCCTGACGGGCGGCGTTATCCCGCTGGCGGCGACGCTTGCGACCGATGCAATCTTCCAGGCCCACTATTCGCAGGACCGGCGGAAGACATTCTTCCACTCGAGTTCCTACACCGCCAATCCGATCGCGTGCGCGGCGGCGCTCGCCAATGTCGAGATCTGGCGCGACGAACCGGTGGCCGAGCGGGTCGCGGACCTGAGCGCAAAACAGGCTGCCGGGCTTCGACGTTTTCGCGACAATCCGTTTTTTAGCGACAGCCGCGCAACGGGGACAATCGCGGCCCTCGATCTGCGCACCGGCTCCGCCGGCTATCTGGCCGAGATCGGGCCCCAGCTGCGCGCGTTCTTCCTCGAACGCGGACTTTTGGTGCGTCCGCTCGGCAATGTCCTCTATCTCCTGCCGCCCTATTGCATCACCGGCGACGAGCTCGACGGCCTCTATGACGCCATCGAGGAGGCCGGCGAACGCTTTGGCGCAAAGCCATGAACAGGTCGTCGCGCTTTCTCGGCTTCGGCCATCATGCGCCGGCGCGCAGGGTCGAGAACCCGGAGATCGAAAACCGTCTCGGGCTCGAGCCCGGCTGGATCGAGCGGCGCACCGGCATTCGGTCGCGCTTCTGGGCAACGGAAGAAGACACGCTGTCGGGCCTTGCCACGCGCGCCGGCGACATGGCGCTGGCGAACGCCGGCATCGAGCGCGGCGACATCGGCCTGCTGCTGCTTGCCACCTCGACGCCCGATCACCTCCTGCCGCCCAGCGCGCCGCTGGTCGCGCATCGACTGGGGCTCGGCCGCGCCGGCGCGATCGACCTGACCGGCGCCTGCGCCGGCTTCATCTATGCGCTGATGTTCGCGGACGGATTTACACGCCTGCACGGCAAAGCGAGCCTTGTCATCGCCGCCAACATCCTCAGCCGCCGCATCAATTCGGCCGAGCGCACCAGCGCCGTGCTGTTTGCCGACGCCGCAGGCGCCGTGGTGATCGGTCCCTGCGAGGATCCGGATCGAGGCATTCTCGGCGCATCGGTTGATTCCGACGGCTCGCGCTACGGGCTGATCCAGATTCCCGCGGGCGGAAGCAACAAGCCCTTCCAGGCCGATCTCGACCTCGCTGAGACCCGGATGACCATCATCGACGGCCGCGAGGTGTTCGCCAAGGCGGTCGATATGATGACAGCCTGCTCGCGGGACGCGCTCGCTGCTGCCAGCATGCGGCCGCAGGACATCGATCGGTTCGTGCCGCATCAGGCCAACGCCCGCATTTTCGACGCGGTGGGGCGGAACCTTGGCATCACCGATCAAGCGATCGTCAAGACGATCGTCGAATACGGCAACTCTTCCGCAGCAACGATCCCGCTGTCGCTGTCGTTGGCCCATCATGCGGAGCCGTTTCGGTCGGGCGAGAAAATCCTTCTGGCTGCGGCGGGTGCCGGCCTCAGCGGCGGCGCTCTCGTCGTCAGGATCTAGCCGGCGACCGCATGTGCTTGGCCTTGGCGGATCGGACTCCAGGGTCTGCGGAGGCGCCAGCATCGTTCTTTCTAGAAGGCGATGACGGCCTTTATGAGCCCCGACTTCTGATGTGTCCAACGAGCGATATCGTGCAGGCTGTTCTGAAGGGTCGTGTCGTGCGTTATCAGCTTGGCCGCAGGAATGGCGCCATCGCGCATTGCCGCCATGACGTGGTCGAAGTCGACGCGAAGCGCATTGCGGCTGCCGATCAACATCATCTCGCGTTTGTGGAATTCGGGATCCGAGAAGGTGATCTCGTCCTTGATGACGCTTACCATTATCAGGGCGCCGCCATGGGCCACGTAGCCGAACGCGGCTTGTATCGAGACCTTGCTGCCGGTCGCATCGAAGACGAGGTCGAAAAAGTCGCCATCGGTTCGCTCTCTCACCTGCTCGACAGGTGAGCCCGATGCACTGTCGATGACGGGAAACCCGAGTTGGCTTTCGGCGAAGTCGAGCCGTTCCCGGCTGGTGTCCATGAGCGTCACCGCTTGGCCGGCAATACGCGCAAACAATGCCGTACCCAGTCCGATAGGCCCGGCGCCGATGACCAGCGTCTTTGCGCCGGCAGCAAGCCTGGAGCGTCTCACCGCGTGAGCGCCGATCGCCAGGAACTCGACAGCTGCCGCGTCAACGAGAGGCAGTCCTGCAACCGGGTAGAGGTTGTCGGCAGGCACCAGCAATTCTTCGCACATGCCGCCGTCGCGATGAACGCCCAACACTTCGATCGATACGCAGCAATTCGGCTTGCCGTGACGGCATGCAATGCATTTGCCGCAGGCCAGATAGGGATTTACGACGACCCGTTCGCCGACTTCGATGGCGACGCCTTCGCCTACCGCGGTCACGGTGCCAGAGAGTTCATGTCCCATGACACGTGGATAGACCAGGTAGGGATGCTTGCCCTCATAGATGTGGTAGTCGGTGCCACAGATGCCGACATGGCTGATGCTGACCAGCGCCCATCCGGCGCCCGGCGGGCCGGGCGCCGGGCGATCCTCGAAGACCAATTCGCCGGGCTTGCGGCATACGAGCGCTTTCATGCGAATTATCTTCCTGAAATGTTTCAAAAAGAACCCGGCGGCTGAGATCGCCGCCGGGCCAAGGTGTGGAGCCTATTCGAAGTCTTTGACGTTCTGCAGCGTCACCAGTCCTGCACCGGTATCCACATTGGCTTCGACGGGTTCCCCGCGGATCGCCTTGACGACGGTATCGATGCCAAGCTCGCCCATTTTTGCCGGAAATTGCGCCACGCTGGCATCTTCCGCGCCGGACTTGATCGCTTCGATCTCACCACAGCAGGCGTCGAAGCCGACCAGGATGATCTTGTCGTTGCCGATCCCCGCATTGCTGATCGACTTGACGGCTCCCGGGATTGGCGGTCCGCATGCCGCGTAGATCGCCTTGAGATCGGGATTGGCGGTCAGGATGTCTTCGGTCACCGACGTGCCAAGTTCGAGCGTGCAGTTGGTTGCGCCCTTGCCGACCACCTCGACCTTGACGTCGCCGAGGCCCTCCATCATGCCGGTGACCCGGTCGTCCAGCGCCGGCACTCCGGGAACGCCTTGCAGGATGCCGATCTTGTCGCCGCTCTTGAGCACGGTCTTCAGGTACTCACCGGCAATCTTGCCGCCGTTCAGGTTGTTGGTCGAAACCAACGCGGTCTGGCCCTTCCAGTCCGGGATGCCGTTGTCGACGAGAACCACCTTGATGCCGGCAGCGACCGCCTTGTCGAGCGTCGGCGCGACGGTCGGATCGACCGGAGTGATCGCCAGCCCCTTGACCCCTTGCGTGATCATGGATTCGATCAGGGCAATCTGGCCCTCGATGTCGGTTGCCGCCTGGCCCTGGCCGGTGACCAACTCGACTTCAGGATGAGCGGCGGCGTATTTCTTGGCCGCGTCCTCCATGGTCGAGTAGAACGGCACCGGGAATTTCGTAATCAGGCCGACCTTGATCTTGTCGGCGGCCGAAGCCGGCATCGCGCACGCAACGGCGATCGCCAGCCCAGCGAACAGTTTTCGGTTCATTGGCATTCCATTCCTCCCTTGGATTGAGGCGTCTTCCGGCGGAAGTCGCTTCAGGCATTTGCGGACCGCAACAGTCCCCAAATCTCGGACGGATCAGGCTCCCACGATCATGGAGACCAGTTCCTGCTTGTTGTCCTTGGTCGGCACCAGTTCGCCGACCTTGCGGCCCTGGCGAAGCACCACGGCGCGATCGGCAAGCTCGACGACATGCTCCATATTGTGGGTGATCAGGATGACGGCGTTGCCCTGGTCGCGCAGCGTCGCGACCAAGTTGAGCACTTGCCGCGATTCACGCAGGCCAAGTGCAGCGGTCGGTTCGTCCAGGATCACGACCTTGCGGGCAAACACGGTCGACCGGGCCACCGCAATGGCTTGCCTTTGTCCACCCGACATCATGGCAACGACGGCGTCCAGCCTTGGCAACGTGACTTTCAAATTGGCGAGCAGAACGCGCGTTTCGGCATCCATCCGGCGCTGTTGAAGAAATCGCATGCCGCGAGGAAGCCATTGCGGCCCCGCCAGTTCGCGACCGGCAAAGAAGTTCTGTCCTGGCGTCAGATTGTCGAACAGCGCCAGATCCTGGTAGACAGTCTCGATGCCGGCGAAGCGCGCATCCGCAGGGGAGCGTATCTGCGTTGGCGCACCGTCCAGGAGGATCGCGCCGGCATCGAGTTGGTGCACCCCGCTGATGCATTTGGTCAACGTCGACTTGCCAGCGCCGTTGTCGCCCAGAAGCCCCAAGATCTCGCCGCGCCGGACCTCGATGCTGACGTCGTCCAGCGCCACAACCGAGCCGAAACGCTTGGTCGCGCCGCGTACCGCAAGCACGGGATATTCAGCGGCGGTGGCTGCATGATCGACGCTTGCTGGAACGGCACTCACGACTGCCTCCCGGCCTGCATGACACGCACGCGCCCTTCGAGATAGTTGCGCAACACGTCGGACTCGACCGCTATGACGATGACCACGCCAATGACGATGAGTTGGAAGAAGACATTGACGTTGAGCAGGTTGAGCGCGTTGCGGATGACGCCGATCATGATGGCGCCGATCAAGGCATGGCCAAGATGGCCGCGACCGCCGAGAAAACTGGCACCGCCGATGATCACCGCCGCGATCGTATCCAGTTCCAGCAGATTGCCGAACAAGGGCGAACCGGCGTCGGTGCGGCCGGCAAGGATGACCGCCCCGATGCCGGCGCACAGCCCCGAGATCACATAGACCGAAACCAGCACCCAGGACACGGGAATACCCATGCGCAGGGCAGCGTCGGGCCGGCCGCCGACGGCATAGATCCAGCGTCCCCAGACCATCGTCTTGGCCATTGCGAAAAGAACCGCGGCAACGCCGGCGACCACAAAGACCGATCCAGGCAGACCCCAGACCGCCTCGCGGCCAAGCGCATCGATGGCATCCGGCATGCCAGGGATGGCGCGCCCGTCAGCCAGTTGCAGCGCCAGCCCCTTGGCGATGCTCAATGTCGCCAGGGTGATGATGAACGGATGCGGCAGCCGGCCGAAGACGTAGAAGAGCCCATTGATGGCGCCGACCGCCGCACCGCAGGCGACCATCACCGCGATCACCAGGAAGGCGGGGGCGCCGGCATGGAAACTGAGCGCGCCGACGACCGAAGCCAGTGCAACGTTCGAGCCGACCGAGAGATCGATCCCACGCGTCAGGATGACCAGGTGCTGGCCCATCGCCACAACCGAGATGACGGCGGTCTGGGCGAGGATGTTGCTGAGGTTGCGCCCCGTCAAAAAATAGGGCGACAGAAAACTGAGAACGACAATCAGCAACGCCAGGATGACGACCGGACCGGCGCTCAGCAGGGCCAAGCCCAGAGCAAGGCCAGGGACGGCTTCTTGCTTCTTGGGTGCTCGCACTGCGGCCTCGCCGACAGAGGTGCCGGTGTTTCCCGCTTCAGGCAAAGTTCCCTCCCCGCCGCGGCTTGTGTGAGCCTCGTCGTCAAAAGCTTATGTTGTATTTTTAGCTTCCTCTTATCGATAAAAAACAACCAACATCACTTGGTCAAGTTGTTTTTTATGGATAAAGTTTATGCTAAAAAGGACAAGGTGTTGCTCTGAGGTAGATCCAATGCGAACCGACACTGTTTACAAGAAGGCTTTCAACCGCGCCGCCAGTATGCTGCGCGACGGACAATTGACCGGCGACCTCCCTTCCGAAAATGAACTCAGAAGGCAAATGGGAGTGAGCCGCACGACTGTCCGAAAGGTCCTGGGAGAACTTGCCCACCGCGAACTTATTGCCGAGCGCAGCGGCGTCAGGACGGCAGGCCGACCGGTCGAGGATAGCGACTACTATCCCGACGCCGAAACCACATCACGGGCCAAGCACGTCGAGCAGCAATTCATGGAGTGGATGCTGCGCGGTGACACCAGACCCGGCACCAGCATCAACGAGCTCGAGCTGGCGCGGCAGTTCGGTGTCGCAACCAACGGAATCCGCGAGTTCCTGATCCGCTTCAGCCGGTTTGGGCTGCTCGAAAAAAGGCCGAACACGGGTTGGCTTTTCAAGGGCTTTACTGAAGATTTCGCACTTGAGCTGTTCGAGATCCGCGTCATGTTCGAGCTGCGCTCGGCGCATCTGTTTTCCCGACAGGCCGACACTTCCCCGTTGTGGGAGAAGCTGGCCGTGCTCAAGATTGCGCATACCGAACTGCTGAAGCGGATTGAAAGCCGATTCCACGACTTTTCCGGCCTCGACAACCGGTTTCACCGGCTCATAAACGAGGCTTCGCCGAACCGCTTCATCGACGATTTCTACGATATCATCAGCTTCATTTTCCACTACCACTATCAGTGGAACAAGCATGACGAAAAACAGCGCAACCAGGCGGCGATCCTGGAGCATCTCGCCTATATCGAGGCGCTCGAAAGCCGCGATCCAGAACGCATCGAGCGAGCCTGCCGAGCGCATCTGGGCTCGGCAAGAGAAACGCTGATGCGTTCGCTGATCGTATTTGACGAATGATAGGAACGAGCCGCTTTGAGGGACCCGGCGCATCCATTGCGTGATGCGTCGGAACCAACGCTTACGCGTGGCGTATTTCCGTTCCCAGCACCTTCAGGCATTCACGGATGAACGCCGCAAGCGCGGTCCAGCCCTTGGCCGAAACCATCGTCCCATCCACATAGGCATCGGTGGGAGACAGATCGATATAGGTGCCGCCTGCCAGCGTCACCTCCGGCTCGCAAGCCGCGAGCGCGCCGACCTTCTTGCCGCGGACGACGCCATCGACCGCTATCAGGATCTGCACGCCGTGGCAGATCGTAAATATCGGTTTGTTCGCCTCGTGGAAGTGGCGCACCATCGCCTGCACGCGCTTGTCGGTGCGGATATATTCCGGTCCGCGCCCGCCGGCGCAGTAGACGGCGTCGTATTGGCTCAGTTGCTTCTCGGCGTCGGAAAAGGTCTTGTTGATCAGCGCATTGTGACCGGGCTTTTCGGTGTAGGTCTGATCGCCCTCAAAATCGTGCAGCGATGTCTTGATCACGTCGCCGGCTTTCTTGTCGGGGCAGACGACATGAACAGTATGGCCGACGGCCTCCATCGCCTGCTGGTAGACGAAGATTTCATATTCCTCGGTGAATTCGCCCGTCAGCATCAGTATCTTTTTTCCTGGCATGGTCTTCCTCTCGGTTGTGGCAAGGCGAGGTGCACTTGGCGCCTCGCCAGACAGGGATCGAAATCGGAGCAGAGCGGTTAAGTCGGGGAATGGTTTTCCTTGGCGTTGACCTGGGTGATCGGCGGCGCGTCGAGCTTGACGCTCCTACTCGAACGCAGGCAGGAGCCGGTCCCGCGAATTCTCGATGTGCACGCGCATGGCTTTTGCGGCGGCGTCCGGGTCGCCCGCGGAGAAGGCGGCGAGAATGGCCTCATGCTCGTCGAGGGCCTCTTCGGTCACGCGTGAGTGATACATCAAGCGGAAGATGTGGAAGTGGGTATGCTGGTGATTGAGCGTCTCGCGAATGAGCTCGTTCTGGGCGAACTCGACGATCTTGTCGTGGAAGATCGCATCCTGACGGGCGAAGTTCGAATAACGCAGGCGTTCGTCTTTCCCCTCCCGCCGGGCCATGACGCCAGCCGCTTCCTGCAGCACGGTCAGGCGCTCGTCGTCCAGTGTTGCAGTGGCCTTGGCCGCGGCGGCGGGCTCAAGTAGAAGGCGCAACTCGTAAAGCTCGTCAAAGCGGCGGCGGGTGATTTGCGGGGCGGCCCGATAGCCGATCAGGTGGGTCTTCAGCACCAGGCCCTCACCCTCCAACCTGCCAAGCGCTTCGCGAATGGGGGTATGCGAGACGTTGAATTCCTTCACGAGATTGTCGACGGTGATGCGCGATCCCGGAGCAATCCTGAGCGACATCAGCTGCGCGAAGATTGCCTCGTAAACGTCGCCGGCCAGGCTGTTGGCGCGCTGGATACGGGCTGTCGAAGGAGCTTCCGTCAGGTCCGCGTTCTGCATTGTTTACCCTCTTGACAGGAGCACTCACTAGCACGATGGTTCGGGCAATTCAATCCTATATCCTATACGATTTAATAGAGGATAATTTGGGAAATGACTCAGACGTCGAGGCCGGCCCCTGGAACTGAAGGATGCCGTCCATGACCTTGTTCGCAGCCGCGCGCCTGCCGCGCGAGATCCTGTTCGGCAAAGGCCAGCGTCATGTGCTGCCTGCTGTTGCCGCCAAATTTGGGCGGCGCGCGTTCGTCTGCACCGACGAGCGTTTCGCGGCGACTTCGCAGTTCGCCGAAATTCTTGCCGGCCTGCACAATGCGGCGATAGAGACGCTGGTCTACGACCGAACGCTGCCGGATGTGCCCCGCGACAGCGTCGCCGCCTGCATTGCGCAGGCGGAGGATTTCAAGCCGGACATGGTGATCGGGATCGGCGGCGGCAGCTGCCTCGACATGGCCAAATGCGCAGCACTTCTGCTCAGCCATGGTGGCAGGCCCCAGGACTACTACGGCGAATTCAAGGTACCAGGCCCTACCCTTCCCGTGATCGCTGTGCCAACTACGGCCGGGACAGGCTCCGAGGTGACCCCCGTCGCCGTGATTTCCGATCCGGATCGGACGCTGAAAGTGGGTATCTCCAGTCCCCACCTCATCGCCGCGGTGGCGCTTTGCGATCCGGAACTGACGGCGACATGCCCCCCTTCCCTGACGGCGATCGCCGGCGCCGACGCGTTGACGCACGCAATCGAGGCCTTCACCGCGGCCAGACGCGGCGATGATCCCCGTCTGCCGCAGCAGCATGTCTTTGTCGGCAAAAGCGCTCTGACCGATCATTTCGCGCTTCTGGCCATCAGGCTGCTCGGTCGCAGCCTCGAAACGGCATATCGCGACGGATCGGACGGGAATGCGCGCGCCGACGTCATGATGGGAGCGCTGGCCGCCGGTTGCGCCTTCGGTACCGCCGGAACGGCCGCCGCTCACGCGGTGCAGTATCCGGTCGGCGCAGTTACACATACTGCGCATGGTCTGGGCGTCGCCACGATGCTGCCATATGTGATGAGCTATAACCTTCCCGCCGCGGCCGCAGAGATTGCCGAAGTTGGCGCCGCTCTCGGCCTCCGTCAGAACGGCGACGGCGCCGATGCATCGGCGCACGCCACCATCCGAGAGGTGAGCCGGCTGTTTTGCGCTATCGGCATCCCACCGAACTTGGCCAAGCTTGGCCTTCCCGAGGACAGGATCGACTGGACGGCCGAGCAGGCGCTCGGCATCGACCGGCTGATCAAGAACAATCCGCGTCCGTTCGACCTCGCCGCGATGCGACGGCTGGTCAGGGCTGCTTATGATGGCGACATGTCCGCCACCATGATGTGATCGACCAGGAGTTCACCCCATGAATATCGCCGCAGGCATATCCGACGAGGATCAAGATATGTTCGATTACGCCACGGTCTCGCACGGTCTCTACATTGGCGGACGCTGGCAGCCCTCGTCGGAGGGCCGCGTGATCGAAGTGGTCGATCCATCAACCGAAGCCGTGATCGCGGTGGTTCCCGATGCCACGCTTGCCGACGCGGCCGCAGCCGTCAACGCGGCCTCGAAGGCAGCGGCCGGCTGGCGCGAGACCTCGCCACGCAGGCGTTCGGAAATCCTGCGGCGCTGCTTCGAACTGATGACCGAACGGGCGGAGATACTGGCTGCGCTGATCTCGCTGGAGAACGGCAAGGCGCTGCGTGACGCGCGCAGCGAGGTCGCCTACGCCGCCGAGTTCTTTCGCTGGAATGCCGAGGAGGCGGTCCGCATCAGCGGCGAGTTCGGCCTTGCGCCCTCGGGCGCCAACCGCATCATTGTCGACTACCAGCCCATCGGCATTTGCGTGCTCATCACGCCATGGAATTTTCCCGCCGCCATGGCGACGCGCAAGATCGCGCCGGCGCTCGCGGCCGGCTGCACAGTGATTTTGAAGCCCGCTAGCGAGACGCCGCTGACGGCCTATGCGCTGGCAGCGCTCTACGAGGAGGCTGGCGTGCCGCCCGGCGTCGTAAACGTGCTCACGACCTCGACGCCCGGACCGGTGACGGCGGCCATGCTGGCCGATCCGCGCGTGCGGAAACTGTCATTCACCGGCTCGACCGGTGTCGGCCGGGTGCTCCTGGCCGAAGCCGCCAAGCATGTCATCTCCTGTTCGATGGAACTTGGCGGCAATGCACCGTTCATCGTCTTCGACGACGCCGACCTGGAAGCAGCGCTCGACGGTGCGATGGTTGCCAAGATGCGCAATGCCGGCGAGGCCTGCACCGCCGCCAATCGGCTTTACGTTCAGGCCGGCATCCATGATGCCTTCGCCGATGCGCTGCGCAAACGCATGGCCGCCCTCAATGTAGGTCCTGGCACACACACGGAAACCGAGTGCGGCCCGATGATCACCAGCAAGGCCGTGGACAAGATCGATCGTCTCGTCCGGGACGCGGTCGCCCGTGGCGCCAAGGTTCTGTGCGGCGGAGCGATCGCCGAAGGCAAAGGCTACTTCTACCCGCCAACGGTGCTTCGCGACGTTTCCGCTGACGCCGCCATGATGCATGAGGAAATATTCGGTCCCGTGGCTCCGATCATGCGCTTCGACAGCGAGGCGGACGCCATTGCGAGGGCCAACGACACCGAATACGGTCTCGCTGCCTATGTCTACACGCGCGACCTGGCCAAGGGGATGCGCGTGGCATCGAAGATCGAGTCGGGAATGATCGCCCTGAACCGCGGCCTGATGTCGGATCCGGCGGCGCCCTTTGGCGGCGTCAAGCAGAGCGGACTGGGCCGCGAAGGCGGTCAAAAGCACGGCGTTGCCGAGTTCATGGAGGCGAAGTACATCGCCGTGACCCTGTGAGCGGACACGCCAAAGATCCGTTTCGCATTCGCGATCATGTGGTCGAGTTCGACGACATCGTCGCCGAGATCGTGCGCAGAAGCGAAGATAGCAGGGCGAACGTGCCAATGGTCGGCGATGTCGCCTACGGAGATGACGCCACCGAGACCATCGACCTGTTCTTTCCCGAGGGCAAGCGGGACCGCCTGCCGGTGCATATGTTCATTCACGGCGGCTATTGGCGCATGTTCTCCAAGCGTGATTATTCTTATGTCGCCGAGACCGTCACGAACGCCGGTGCGATCGCAGTCATCGTCGACTATGCGCTGATGCCGGCTGTCAGGATGGCAAAAATCGTCGACCAGGTGCGCCGCGCCAAGCGATGGGTGCTTGACCATATCGCGGACCATGGCGGCGATCCCGACCTGCTGACGGTCAGCGGTCATTCCGCCGGCGCGCATCTGGCGACGATGCTTTTCGACGGCGACAGCCGGCCGTCCGGCATCAAAGCTGCGCTGCTGCTCGGCGGCCTTTACGACCTGAAGCCGTTGCAGATGTCATTCCTTGCCGCCGAGATCGCGATCACCGACGAAGAAGCCCGCCGGTTCTCGCCGATCAACCACAGCTTCGATCCATCCGTGGCCGTAGGGATCTCGGTCGGCGCCGATGAGACGCCGCCCTTCCACAGCCAGGCCGCGATGTTCACGAGTCACCTGGAAGAGCAAGGGCTGACTGTCTCGCGCACGACCCTTGCGGCGGCCAATCACATGAGCAGCGTCCGCGACCTTGGCGTGGCGGGCACCGAAGCCGCGTCACTATTGGCCCGCCTCGTGGGATCTCATTCAGCCTAGTAGCCGTAGTAGAGCCCAAGACCGCGCTGCAGGGCGGAGGCCAGATGCGCCTGCATTGCCGCCGCAGCTGCCTCCGGGTCGCGTGCCTTGCATGCCAGGATGACCTGCATGTGCTCGCGCAGGGATTGCAGCACGAGAGGCACGGTGACCTTTCTGTCCAGCCGGATCAGCCGGACGTAGTTGTGAAGCCGCTTGTAGGAACTGTCGATCAATGGATTGTTCAGGCTGGCAATGATGGAGTGATGCAGCAAGGTCTCGAGTTGCTCGAGGTCGGCCCTGACCAGGTCGGTGAGCCCACCGCGCTCGATCTCCTCGATGACCGCCAAATGACGTCTTTCCAGTTCCGCCAGATCCGCCTCGTCCGCGGTTTGCGCGTAAACCCCTGTCGCCGCGCGCTCCAGAATGCTGCGAAACTGGTAGGTCGACCTGGTCAGTTCGAACCCGGGCTTGACGAACTGGATGCCCGAGCGCGAATGGATGATGACGATCCCCTCCGCCTCGAGCAGCTTGAGCGCGTCGCGCAGCGGCGCAACCGGGATTTGCAGCATTTCGACAAGATCGCCTTGCGACAGAAAGGCGCCCGCGGGGATCTTCCGCTCAAACAGCGTCTCAAGAATGCGCGTGTAGGCACGATCGCCAAGGCGTTGGCCGGCTGCCGCCCCGGCGGCCCCATCGGACTGATCGTCGTGCTGCGCCACTTTGACCCTCGCCTCTGAAATATCTAAGCATGATTCTGAAACATTACTGGCCGTGCCATCGTAAAGTATCGCATTGCCGGTTATCAATGCACCTTTGCAGGATACGGCTGACCGGGGTCTTGCGTTGAGCGCAACCGGTATCCCGGGCTGCCTGGAGGTCGTCGGGCGCCAACGAGCCTGGGCCGCCAACCCGTTGACGAAGCGTAGCCTGCTGCATTTGCGTGCTTGCCTGCCCGACAGTTTTGCGCCTGGCAACTTGCCTCTTGTCCAAAACTGAAATATCTAAAGCGCATTCTGAGATATCAGAGAGCCAGTATGCGCATCGCCGAGTACCGCATTACCCGCTATCAATTCGCTCGTGACCGGACCATCGGTGACAGTCAGGTCCGCATCGATACGGCGCACGTGGCCGCGCTTGAGCTCGTTGCCGAGAATGGCCTGGTCGGCCTGGGCTTTATCCAGAGCTTGTTTCACCCGCTACCAGACCAGGCGGAGATCGTACGGGTTTTTGAAGAGGAGGCCTGGCCCGATCTCGCAGGGCAATCGCCTTTGGCGCTCGTGCATCGAGTCCAGCGGCCGCGCGGCGGAAACAGGCGCGCCTTCGGCTTGCCTTTCGAGGAAGCCCTCCAGGTTGCTTTGTGGGATCTGAGTGCGAAGCTGGTCGGCCTGCCGTTGCACGAGCTCCTGGGGAGCCGGCGCAAACGCGTGAAAGCCTACGCATCCGGTCTCGATTTCCACCTCAGCGACGATGAATTCCAGGCGTTCTTTGCCCATGCCGAGGCGCTTGGTTATCGCGCGTTCAAGATCAAGGTGGGGCATCCCGATTTCGGCCGGGATTTGTCCCGGCTGGAGCTGTTGAGAAAGACGGTGCGGCCCGGCTCGTCGATCATGATTGATGCAAACGAGGCTTGGGGGGCCAAGGAGGCATCGGTAAAACTGCAGAAAATTCATAGCCTTGGCTTTGATCTGCTTTGGGTCGAGGACCCTATCCTGCGCCACGACTTCGACGGACTTCGCAACCTCAAGGCGGCAACGCCGTGGACCATGATCAATTCAGGCGAATACCTTGATGCGGCCGGCAAGCGGCTGTTGATGCAGGCCGGCGCTACCGACATGCTGAATGTCCATGGGCAGGTGACGGACGTGATGCGCATCGGCTGGCTGGCAGCCGAACTCGGCGTCCCGGTGACGCTTGGCAATACGTTTCTCGAAATCGGCGTACACATGGCCTGTGCGCTGCCCGAAGTCGAGTGGCTCGAATACTCGTTCCAGAACTTCGATCACCTGGTCGAGCAAACAATCGAAATTCATGACGGCTGGATTCATGCGCCCGATCGAACGGGCCATGGGCTGGTCTTGTCGGAGACCGGGCGTCTGGATTGGACGCGCCCCGAAATCCTGTCGCGCGAAGACCTTGGTGATGCACCCGTCAACCCCGCGGGTTGACGTGGTCCCAAACTCGCAGCGAGCGCTGGATGAAGCGAAGGCCTGGTAGATAAAAAGGGAGGAATGACGTGCAGAAGCTGAAGATATTGACCGCAATTGCGACCATGGTGGTGGCGTCGCCGGCGCTGGCCCAGGAGATCACCGTCTGGGACGTCAACGTGGACGATGCCGCCCACGCGACATACTACGATCACGCGAAGGCTGCATTCGAGGCCGCGCACCCGGGAGCAACTCTCAACCTCCTGTCTCAACCGGACGCCGAGTACTACACGCTGCTGGGCACGGCGCTCGCTTCGAAGGCCGGCCCCGACGTCATCTGGGCCAATGGCGGCGCCCAGGCCAAGGCCCTGGTCGGCGGGCTAATCCCGCTCGACGACAAGCTGCCCGACCTGATCCCGAAGCTCGTTGGAAAGTCCGCGTTCACCGGACCTGACGGCAAGCTGTACTTCATCCCGACGACGCTGCAGGGTCACGTCGTCTACTACAACAAGGCGCTTTACAAGGCCGCAGGGCTCGATCCGGAGAAGCCGCCGACGAGTTGGGCCGAACTGACCAAGGTCTGCGACGCCTTCAAGGCGCAGGGTAAACCCGCCTGCTTCATGATGGCCAACAAGGAAGGCTACAACGCCGAGTTCTTCCTTTCGGAAGCCGCGAACCAGTCGCTGACCACGCAGCAACAGGCCGATTGGCTGGCAGGCAAGCTCCATTGGTCGGATCCGCCGATCAAGGCGATCCTGCAGGCCTGGGTCGATACCGCCAAGAATGGCTGGTACCAGGAGGGCGGCAACTCGCAGACCATGTTCATGGATGAGTTTGCCCTCTTCGAGCAAGGTGTCGGAGCCAACGTGATGGGTCTGCTCTCCAACGTCGCGCATTGGAAGCAGTTCGAAACCAACATGGGCGTCGAAAAGGTCGGGGTCTATCCCATGCCCTCGCCGACCGTTGCTGCCGATCAGCATGAAGGTGCCCCCGGCGTTCCGCTCGACGGCGGCGTTGGCTACGGCGTGAACAAGGACTCCGCGAACATCGATCTCGCCGTCGACGCGGTGCGAATCCTCGCCTCGCCGGAAGTCCTGTCATACCTGGTCAACGACACCGGCTCGGTGCCAGCAAACACCGAAGTCAACACATCCGGCATTGACAGCCCTGGCCTCAAGCAGATCATGGGCTGGCTTGCGACCAGAGCCGTTCCGACCACGCATGCCAATTCTTCAGCGGCCGAGCTCGATGAATGGCACCACCAGAGCCAGCTCCTGTTCAACGGTGAAGCCACCGTGGACCAGGCTGCGGCGGCGCTCGACAAGGTCCAGGCTGAAGCCAAGCCGCAATAGCAATCTTCTCACGCAGACAGTGGGGGCGCTGCGACGCGCCCCCGTCCCCGCATCAGTGACGTGCCCATGACCGCCAATTCGTTACACCAGACAGGCCAAGCCGCGCGGACCCGTACCCGCCCAGGCCGGAGCCGCCGGGCAGAGGCGCGCGTTGCGGTGCTGTTCCTGCTTCCGGCCATCCTGCTTGTCCTGGTGTTTCGCATCTTTCCGCTGTTCTGGGGGTTTGGCATCTCCCTGACCAGCGCGACGTCGACCGACCCGGGCCAGTTCATCGGCGCCGGCAACTATCTGCGCGCACTGGACGACCCGAATTTCCGCTCCGCCATGGCCAACGCCGTCGTGGTGCTGCTTTCGGTGCCGATCTTTGTGACCATCCCGATGCTGCTGGCCATCCTGATCCACCAGGGCGTGCCGGGGCGCACGTTTTTCCGCTCCGTCTATTTCTTTCCCGCCATTCTTTCGAGCGTCATCATCGGGTCTATTTTCAGCGTGGTGCTGAGCTTCAATGGCAATCTGAACGCGTTGCTGAGCATAGCGGGGATCAGCGGTGTGGACTGGCTGGGGCACTCGGCGACCGCACTTCCGGTGACGCTGGCGATCCAATGCTGGTCGACCTTCGGCATGGGTGTGCTGATCTTCCTTGCCGGGCTGTCGACCGTCTCCAAGGAAATGGTCGAGGCGGCACGTCTCGACGGCGCCAAGATGTGGCAGATCTGGTGGCATGTCATCATCCCGGAGCTTCGCCCGATCATCGAGTTCTCGACGGTGATCACGACCATCGGCCTGCTGACTTCGATGTTCGGCCTGATCTACGTGCTGACCGGCGGCGGACCCGGCACGGCGACGACGGTGCCCGAATATCTGATCTGGGCCGCACAGGGAAAGCTCAACCGGCCCGCCTACGCCGCGGCTGTCTCGATGGTCCTGTTTTTCATGACGAGCATTCTCGCATGGCTGCAGATTCGCATCTTGTCGCGCAACGCGAACATCTGAAGGAGAGGTCGTGTCAGGAGCAGGAAAACGACAGCGGCTAACCCTCAGGATCGCGGCGATCCCGATGGGGTTGCTGGCCTTGAGCTGCCTCTACCCGATCTTTTTCGCGGTCAACAACGCACTCAAGACACGTCACGATTACATGCTCGACCGCTTCGGGCTCGCCATGCAGCCCACGCTCGACAACTTCGTGCAGGCCTGGACCCGGGCGCACCTCGATGAGTACTTCCTCAATTCCGTGATTGCGACGCTCGGGGCGGTCATCTTGTTGATGGTCGTGTCTTCCATGGCCGGCTTCGCCCTCGCGTCGCTGCGCTTTCCCTATCGGCGCTTCCTGTTCGCGGTCATCCTGTCGTCGCTGATGATCCCCGTGCAAGTCGTGCTGGTGCCCTTCATGCGCACGATGCTTGCCCTCAACCTGGTCAACACGCACATCGGGCTCATCCTGTCTTACACCGCATTTTTCCTGCCTTTCTCGGTCTACATGATGACGGCGTTCTACTCCGGCCTGCCGCGCGAGCTGATCGAAGCGGCGCGGATCGACGGGGCCTCGCTGCTGCAGGTCTGGTGGCACGTGATGCTGCCCCTGGGAACGCCGGCATTGGTGACGCTGGCCATCCTCAACACGCTGAGCTGCTGGAACGATATTCTGATCTCCCTGCTGGTCATGCAGAAGCACCGCACCCTCATGGTGGGGATTTCCGCGCTCAAGGGCCAGTACTCGGACCAGATACCCCTGTTTACCGCTGGCATCGTCATCGCGGCGGCGCCGATCGTTGTTCTTTACATCCTGTTCCAGCGACGAATTGTTTCGGGCATCGCGGTGGGCGCAGTGAAAGGTTAGCCGATGGCGCGTGTCGAACTGAAACAGGTCAGCAAGAGCTTTGGATCGACGGACGTTATCCGCGATGTCTCGCTTTCGATCGAGGAGGGCGAGTTCGCCGTATTCGTTGGCCCTTCGGGCTGCGGAAAATCCACCCTGCTGCGCATGATTGCCGGGCTCGAAGAGACGAGCGGGGGCGAGATCTTCATCGGCGGCGACGACGTGACAGACGCGGAGCCTGCCGACCGCGGAGTGGCGATGGTGTTTCAGTCCTATGCGCTCTATCCGCACATGACGGTGGCGGACAACATGAGCTTCGGCCTGCGGATGGCGCACCGCCCGAAGGAGGAAATCGCCAGCAAGGTCGGGCGCGCGGCCAAGATCCTGCAGCTCGAAGAGTATTTGCAGCGCAAGCCGGCCCAGCTCTCGGGAGGACAGCGCCAACGGGTGGCAATAGGGCGGGCGATCGTGCGCGACCCGAAGGTGTTTCTCTTCGATGAGCCGCTCAGCAATCTGGATGCCGAGCTGCGGGTGCAGATGCGCGTGGAACTCGCCAAGCTCCACCGGGTCCTTGGCAACACCATGATCTATGTGACGCACGACCAGACTGAAGCGCTGACCATGGCCGATCGGATCGTCGTGCTGCGCAGTGGGCGCATCGAGCAGATCGGCACACCGCAAGACCTCTATCAAGATCCCGACAACGCGTTCGTCGCGGGTTTCATCGGCTCTCCCCGGATGAACTTTCTGACCGCCATTGTGCAGGCGGGGGGCCGTCTCGCGTTTGGAGGCCAAGAGATGGACAGCCCGGCACAGACCCCGCTTGAGCCCGGACGGAAACTGCAGCTGGGCTTGAGGCCCGAACATCTCGACCAGGACAAGGGTGTCGACCTCGAGGCAAAGGTGGAATTCGTCGAAGCGATGGGCTCTACGGCCTATGTCCACGCCACGCTGGCGACCGGCGAGACCATCATCGCGGAGCGGCGGTCGTCGCAACCAAGGACCGGCGACAAGATCATCCTGCATTTTGCGCCCGCATCGGCGCGGCTCTTCGGCGAAGACGGACAACGCATCCGGTGAGCGTTCACGCGCCTCCTCGACCGCATGAGAACGAGAGCTGACCATCCGCCGCGTGGGACGTGATCAAGACCAGCGATGACTGAAGCGATAATCTTGTGTCCGCCGGCCTGGCGCCGGCACCGGCTGCTCGCTCTGGCTGGCTTCACGCCCAATCAGTCGAAGAACCCGGCGTCCTCTGCCAGCAGATATTGCTTGGCGCCCTGGGCGTCGATGTCGAGCCCAAGCCCGGGAGCTTCGAGCAGGTCGACCATTGAATCCTTTACCACCTGCTTGGGCAGGCCGATGACGATATCGTTCCACCACGGGTCCGAGGCGCTGGGATATTCGAATGCCACGTAGTTGGCGGGCAAGGTGGCGCAGACATTGATCAGCGCGCCGAGGCCGAGCAGGCCGTTGGCGGTGCCGTGCGGCGCCATCAGGATCGAGTGCATATAGGCGTGCTCGGCTACCCATTTGAGCTCGGCAATGCCGCCAATATCGGCCGGATCGGGGCCGATGACGCGCACCGCCTGGGTCTCGATCAGTTCCTTGAAATTGTGCCGCAGGTAGATCTGCTCGCCGGTATGGATCGGCGTCGAGGTGGAGGTCGTCAGCTCGCGATAGGCCTGAGGATTGACCCAGGGCACATAGTCGCCGGTCAGCATGTCCTCGAGCCACATCAGATTGTACTTCTCGACCGCGCGAGCGAACCTGATCGCATCGGGCAGCATCCAGCCCGGACCGCAATCGAGCGCCAGGCTGACCTTGTCGCCCAGCACTTCCTTCATCGCGATCACGCAGTCGAGCATGTGATTGAAACCGCGCTCGCTGATCATGCCCTGATCCATGGCGCCATGATAGCCGGCCTTCTTCTGCGTCACGCCGTAATGGAAGCCCTCGATGGTGTCCTTCATGTTGGAATGGAACGAGATTCCCTGCTTGATCATGAAGAAGTTCTGCGGCTGCTCCATCATCCATTTGACGTCGGCGGCGTAATCCTCCGGCCGATCGCCCGCGCGTTTGCGGCGGATCGAGCCGTTGTAAACACGCACCTTGTCGCGCACCTTGCCGCCGAGCAGCTTGTAGGCCGGCACGCCCGCCGCCTTGCCGGCGATGTCCCACAAGGCATGCTCGATGGCCGAAACGGCGGCACCATAGGGCTTGAACGAGCCGCGTTGGCGGATCTTCAGCATCACCCGCTCGACGTCGGTCGGATCCTCGCCGATCAGCGCGTCGCGGAAATGCAGCACAAAGGGCTTGAGATACGTCTTGGTGAACTCGACCTCGCCAAGGCCATAGAGGCCCTCATCGGTAACGATGCGCACTATGGGGTGCTTGCCGATGACGGCACAGCGCAGGTCGGTGATCTTCATGGCGCAGTCCTATTTCACAGACGAGAAAGCTGTCGGCGTGAGCAACTGGCTGCTGATATTGGCAATGATCTGCCCGTCGCGCTCAGACTCGTCCCGGGCCCTGTGCCATGCCGGATCGGTGACGAAAGCCGCCCATTTCGCCTCACGCTCGGCCAGCGAATCCCAAGCGAGGAAATAGGTGAGGCGATTGCTGTTTTCGCCGATCGCCGTGGTGAAAAACCCGGCTTGGCGGATGCCATGCCTCTCCCAGATGGCCAGCGTCTGGTCGGAAAAGCGCCTGAGCAAAGCCGGCAGCCTGCCCGGCAGGCAGTCATAGATGCGCAGTTCGTAGAACATGGTTTCGTCCGTTTCTTTCTTCGCCTCTCCTTTGGGAGAGGTCGACACGAATGGTCGGTCGTTGACCTTGTGAGCTTGGAGGGAAGGTGGTCTGGGCTAACTCCAGGTCCGGTCCCAGCTATATTCATTGTCCCAATGCTCGGTGGATTGCCATATCCCCGTGACACCCGGTTGCAGGTGATGCGAGATGACCTCGTCGACGACGTCGTCGATCCCCAGCCCCGGCTTGTCCGGCACGGTGATGAAGCCGTCCCTGACGAGCGGCTTGGGGAGACCTGTGACGATGTCGTCCCACCAGTCGACATCGGCGGAGTGGTATTCGAGCGCCATGAAGTTTTCGGTCGCGGTCGCGACATGCGCCGCAGCCATCGCGGCGATCGGGCTTTCTGCCATATGGATCGCCATGGCGACGCCGTGGTCCTGCGCCATATCGCCGATCTTCTTGGTCTCGAGGATGCCGCCGCTGGTGAGCAGGTCCGGATGGATGATCGAGACGCCGCCGCTCTTGAGCAGGGGCTCGAAGGCCTCCTTGAGGTAGATGTCCTCGCCGGTGCAGATCGGCACCGTGGTGGCTTGCTGCAGTTGCCGGTATTGCTCGGTGTATTGCCAGGGGATCACGTCCTCGAGCCAGGCAGGTGCGTATTTCTCGATGCGGCGCGACAGGCGTATGCCGTCCTGCAGCGAGATGTGGCCGACATGATCGATGGCTAAAGGGATCTCGTAGCCGATGACCTCGCGGACCTCGTGGATATACTGCTCGAGCAGGTCGATCCCCTTTTCGGTGAAATGCAGGCCCGTGAACGGGTGCTGCACGTTCTGCGCGTCGTAGGCGAGGTTGCGGGCCTTACGCTCCTCGAGTGTGCCGCCACGGCCGCGCGGATTGGCGTGAAACCCTTCGAGCGCGCCGGCGGGCGCGACGACGGCGCCCGGAACATGGGAGATCTGCATCAAGCCCAGGTCCATCTTCAAGAATGTGAACCCGCGGTCCATGCGCTCCTTGAGGCGCTTGCCGGTTTCGGTCCCGCTCGGTCTCTCGGCGTCGGTATCGCAATAGACGCGCACGTGATCGCGAAACTTGCCGCCCAGCATCTGATAGATCGGGACGCCATAGGCCTTGCCTGCGAGATCCCACAGCGCGATCTCGACTGCGGAGACGCCGCCGCCTTGGCGGCCGTGCCCGCCAAACTGCTTGATGCGGCGGAACAGGCGATCGATGTCGCAAGGGTTCTCGCCCAGCAGCCGGCTCTTCAGCATCAGCGCGTAGGTGGCGCTGGCGCCGTCACGCACTTCGCAAAGTCCGACGATGCCCTGGTTGGTGTAAATCTTGAGCAGTGCCGAGGTGAACGGCGCGCCGACGATTTCGGCAACCCGCATGTCGGTGATGCGGAGCTCCGACGGCCTGGAATTCGTGTTCACCCGATTGAGCGCCCCGTCGGCTCCACCCGTCTCTGGCATGACTTATCCTCGTTCTGGTCGATGGGGCTTGTGACCCGCACATGGGCCGGCGAGCACGGCTAACTCAGCTCGATCTCGTGAGCCTGCAGATAGTCGCGGTTCATCTCGACACCGAGACCGGGCCTCGACGTCAGCTTGAGGCTGCCGTTCGAAACGTCGAGCGGCGTGTCGATGAGATGATCGTATTTGGAGAGATTCCACTCCGACGTTTCGAGCTTGTAGAAGTTCGGAACGGTCATCATCACCTGCGCTCCCGCAACCACGTTTATCGGTCCCGCGGCATCATGGGGCGAGACCGGGATGTAGTAGGCCTCGCACAGGGCGGAGATCTTCTTGAGTTCGGTGATGCCGCCGGTCCAGGTCACGTCGGGCATGATGTAGTCGGCGAGCTTGTTCTCCAGCACCGGCACGAAATCCCATTTCGTGTGGCCGCGCTCGCCCCACGAGATGGCGGCGCTGACCTTCTCACGCACCTGCTTGAGCGCGTTGAGGCTTTCGGGCGGACAAGGTTCCTCGAACCAGTCGATCTGGCCAGCCTCCTCGAGGCTGCGACAGAGGCGAATGGCGGTGGGAACGTCGAAGCGGCCATGCGCATCGATGAGGATGTCGACATCGGGGCCTGCCGTTTCGCGGATGAGAGCTGTGAGTTCGGCCGCCTCTCGCTCGTCCTTGCGGGTCATGCTGCCGTCGAGGTAGCCGTCCCGCTGCTCGCGCGACAGTCCATCGGTGGTGCGGCCCTGGTGCGGGAACGGATCGAACTTCAGCCCGGTGTGGCCGGACTCGACGATGTCTCGAATTTCACGGACCACAGCCTCCTTGCTGGTAAACTTCGCCTGGTTGGGATGGGTGTAGAGGGCGATTTCATCGCGCACCGGTCCGCCCAGCAACTCATAGATCGGCTTGCCGAGGACTTTGCCGCGGATGTCCCAAAGCGCTATGTCGATGGCGCTTACGCATTCGACGGCGGCGCCGCGGCTGCCCATATAGGTGAAGCTGCGGAAAACCTTGTGCCAGAGATGCTCGATGCGCGCCGGATCCTCGCCGGTCACGGCGGCACCGATCTGCCGCAGGATCGTGCAGAGCGCGCGGTTGGCGAGCTTAGTGGTGGTGGTGATCTCTCCCCATCCGCTCACGCCCTCGTCGGTCGTCACTTCGACAAACAGGTACTCTCCCCAATAAGAAGCATCGGACTTGATCAGCCATGGCCGAATGCTCGTGATTTTCATCTCACCTGCCTTTGTCCGATGCGGTCGGGATAACGACGTTCCAGACCGGATAGCCTACCCTGCCCGAGCGGCGTTGCGCGCGCGCATGTGTTCGAGGACATGCCGCCCGGAGCCCTCGACATGGCGTGCAATGAGTTCGGCTGCCTCGTCCGCATTTCCAGCTTTGACATGCGCGATGAGCTCTCGGTGCTCGCGAATGATCGCGGCGCGCCGGGCGAGCGTGAAATTGAAGCGCCGGCTCACCGCCCGCAGCACTTCGCGATGCTTCCACCAAAGCTCGGCGGCATGGCGGTTATAGTGCCTCTGGTACATCACGGTGTGGAAGGCGGTATCCAGCTCACTGTGCCTGAACGTGTCGGCGAAGTTGTTCTCTTCGATCAGGCCCTGGATGCGTTCGAGCTCAGCAATGTCCTCGACGGTAGCCATATTCACGAACCATCGCGTCAGAGCCGGCTCGATCAGGACTCCGATCTCGTAGATATCCCGGACAAAATCCTGATCTATAGGCCGCACGCGCGCCCCGCGGTTGGGAACGAAGGTGACAAAGCCCTCGCCCCGCAACAGTTGCAGGGCTTCGCGCACCGGGTTGGTCGAGGTGCCGTGACGCCGGGCGAGATCGGTGACCACCAGCCGTTCGTTGGCGGCGAGCCGACCTTCGATGATGTCTTCCCTGATCAGTTGATAAAGCGAGGCGCCCTCGCTTGAGGCCCCGAGAGCGTCAATCCCCTCGGGTGGTTCCGCTTTGAAATCGCTTGTTTCTGCCAAGGCCCGTTCCCCAATCATACACATTTTGACCGATATCACGCACGGTTCCTATAAACAATGTACGATTTATCGCGTTGACAGACAATCTGTGATCTGAAAACGTACAAAATGCGCGAAGGGATACATTTGAACGAGATATCCCCATGGCCGACGAGCAAAGACCGCTCGCCTCGATGCTGAGCGGCATGGGAGAGAAACCTGGAGGATACCTATGACGAGGATTACACTCGGCAGTGCCGTCCTGCGCGGCACTGTCTCCACTGCCTTAATGGCATCGTTGATGTCCGCACCAGCGCTGGGTGCGGCGCCGGTCGATCTGAGCAAGTGGTCGCCGGAATATGTGCGCTCCATTGCCGGCACACAGGATTTTGATACGGCGGCCGATTGCGGCAAGGTCACCCCGCTCGACTACAAGGGGCGGCTGACTTTCTGGTATCAGGGCGTGTTCGAGGGCGATCCCGACCTCTTGCGCCAGTACTACAAGGACTTCTTCGAGACCTTCCGAAAGACCTATCCGAACATCCAGCTCGAGGAACAAGCCCTCACCTATAACGATCTCCTCGACAAGTTCCGCACGGCGCTCCTTGGCAATGCAGCGCCGATGGCGGTCCGCCTGCAAATCCTGGGTGGCACCGAATTCGCCTCAAAGGGCTATCTGGAGCCGCTCAAGCCGGAGGATGTCGGGTATTCGACCGAGGATTTCTGGCCCGGCGCCATGAAGGCCGTGACCTGGGACGGGGTGACCTACGGCATTCCAACCAACAATGAAACAATGGCTTTCATCTGGAATGCCGACATCTTCAAGCGCGCGGGCCTTGATCCGGACAAGGCTCCGGCGACCTGGGACGATGTCGTCAAGTACTCCAAGCAGATCCACGACAAGCTCGGCATCGCCGGTTACGGCCTGGTGGCGCGCAAGAATGCCGGCAATACGCCGTACCGCTTCATGCCTCAGTTGTGGGCCTATGGCGGCGGCGTCTTCGACGAAGCCACGGCGAACCCGACGTATAAGGAGATCGAGCTCAACAGCCCGCAGAGCAAGGCGGCGCTGCAAGCTTCTTACGACATGTATGTTCGCGATAAGTCGGTTCCAGTTTCGGCACTCACCAATCAGCAGGCCGACAACCAGCCGCTGTTCCTGGCCGGCCAGCTCGGCATGATGATCTCGCACCCGTCCGACTACAATGTCATGCTCGACCTGCAGAAGAAGGCGACCGGCACCGACAAGGACAAGGCCCAGACCGTCATCGACAACATGCGCTACGGCCTGATTCCGACCGGCCCGGACGGCAAGCGCGCCGTCGTGTTCGGCGGCTCGAACATTCACATCCTGAAGCCCGAATATGTCGAAGGCGGCAAGGTGGACGAGCCGGCGGCCAAGGCCATCATCTGCATGTGGACGAGCCCCGAGTGGTCGCTGAAGATGGCCTACGCCGGCTCGAACCCGGGCAACCTTAACGGCTTCAAGACCAAATGGATGAAGGAGCGGCTGGACAGCATCAAGTTCCTCGATGTCACCACCTCGATGCTGCCATACGGCATCCCGTTCCCGGCGCTGCCGCAATCGCCCGAGATCATGAACATCATCGTCCCGGACATGCTGCAGAATGCCCTGACCGGTGCGATGACCGTCGACCAGGCAGCGGACGACGCGGCCAAGAAGGTGAAAGACCTGATGGGCGGCGGCCTCTAGCCGAAGCCTGACCCGATCTTGCCGGCTGCGCCGAGCGCGCGGCCGGTTCGCTCCGAAAAACAAGGGCACGCCAAAGTGACGATCGTGGCCGGAAAGACCGGGGCTCGGCGAAGATTGCGACCCCTGCCGGGCAAGATTTGGGAGCATCGCGCTGACTACGCGTACGTGCTTCCTGCGATTGCCGTGATGCTGATCGTCATCGCTTATCCGATCTACTACACGATCGAGCTGTCGTTCTTCAACACGCCACCTGGCCTGCAGCTCCGCGACAAGATCTTCGTCGGCTTCGGCAACTACACCGCCATCCTCACCAGTCCGGTGTTCTGGAAGGTCACCTCCAACACCCTTATCTGGACACTGGCATCCACCTTCATCTCCTTTGTCCTGGGATTTGCCTGCGCGCTGGCGCTCCATCGCGAGTTTGTCGGCCGGGGCGTGCTGCGCGCCATCCTGATCATTCCCTGGGTCATCAGCGCGGTCGCCGCATCCTATATCTGGAAGTGGATCTACCATTCGGACTTTGGAATCATCGGCGCGGTACTGGTCGGCCTCGGATTGGCCGATCGGCCGCCGAATTTCATCGACAGCGTCAGCACGGTGCTGCCCTCCCTGATCGTCGTCAATATCTGGCGGGAGTTTCCGTTCGCCATGATCATGATGATGGCCGGTCTTCAGACAGTCCCCGAGCAGTTGTTGCGCGCCGCAAAAGTCGACGGCGCCAATGCATGGCAGCGCTTCTGGCACGTCACCTTCCCGCATTTGAGAAACGTCTCCACGGTGACGATCCTGCTGCTGGCGGTGGCCAACTTCAATTCCTTCATCATCCCCTGGATCATGACCGGCGGCGGGCCGTCCAACGCATCGCACATCTGGATCACCCACATCTATGAGCTCGCCTTCGGCCGGCAGCGCTGGGGGGTGGCATCGGCCTATTCGGTGCTTCTTTTCCTCATCCTGATGACGCTCGGCTACTTCTACGTCCGCGCGCTAAGCGGAAACGAACGCAAGGATGCAGGCGCATGAGCACGATCGCCGAGACAGCCCGCCTGGGTCAGGCCCGTCGACGTGCGAGCATCGACGGATGGCGATGGGGCGGGCGTATCTTCCTCATATTCATGCTGCTCTACACCGCATTGCCGATGATCTGGATGCTGCTCACCTCGATCAAGTCCGGCTTCGCCGCGATGCAGTTCCCGCCGCAATGGTGGCCTGACCAACCAACCCTTGCCAGCTACCAGAAGCTGCTCGATCCGCAGAACAGCGTCGGCCAGGACTTCCTCCGCTTCTTCTGGAACAGCCTTTTCGTCTCCACAGCCACGACCATCCTTTCGGTGATCGTGGCGGTTCCCGCGGCCTACGCGTTTTCTCGCTTCACGTTTCCCGGCCGGAACTTCCTGTTCTTCGCCGTATTGCTGCGCAACATGTTCCCGGCGGTGATCTTTCTCGTGCCGCTCTTCATCCTGATGCGCGCCATCGGGCTGGTGAACACGCATGGGTCGCTCATTCTCACCTACCTCACCTTCGGCCTGCCGCTGGCAATCTGGCTCCTCAAGGGCTTCTACGACAACATCCCGGTGCAGCTCGAGCAGGCGGCGCGCATCGACGGGGCGACGCGGTTCCAGGCCTTTGTCCTGATCGTGATGCCGCTCTCGGCGCCAGGCATCATCGCCACGGCGATCTATTCCTTCATCGGCGCATGGAACGAATACATCTACGCGTACACCTTCCTCTCCAAGAACGAGCAACTGACATTGCCGGTCGGTATCCAGCGCTTCTTCTCGGAAAACACGACCGACTTCCCGGGTCTGATGGCTGCCAGCTTCATGATGAGCGTGCCCGTCGTGGTCCTCTTCCTCGTCCTGCAACGATACTTCGTACGCGCCCTTACCGAAGGCGCGGTCAAGCACTAGGGAGTTGCCGATGGCCCACGTGGTCCTCAAAGATCTCGTCAAGACCTATGGCGGCTTCAAAGCCGTCAACGAGGTTTCGCTGACGGTCGATGACGGCGAGTTCGTTGCGCTCGTCGGCCCTTCAGGCTGCGGCAAGACAACAACACTCAACCTCATCGCTGGGCTGATCCCGATCACATCGGGCGACATCCTCATCGGCGACCGGGTGGTCAACGACCTCGACCCCAAGGACCGGGACATCGCTATGGTGTTCCAGAACTACGCGCTCTATCCGCAAAAGTCGGTCTATATGAACCTCGCCTTCCCGCTGCAGATGCGCAAGCTGCCCAAGGACGAGATCGACAGGAAGGTCAGGGAAGCGGCGCGGGTGCTCGACATGACGCAACTGCTCGAGCGCAAGCCGCGCGAACTTTCGGGCGGGCAACAGCAGCGCGTGGCGCTCGGCCGCGCGCTGGTTCGAGATCCGGCGGTATTCCTGATGGACGAACCGCTCTCCAACCTCGACGCAAAGCTGCGCGTGCAGATGCGGTCCGAAATCAAGCGCTTCCATCAGGACCTCGAGGCGACGATCGTCTACGTCACGCACGACCAGCTGGAGGCCGTCACCATGGCAGACAGGATGGCCGTGATGAACGGCGGCTATCTGCAGCAATACGATTCGCCGGCACAAGTTTTCGCCCATCCCGCCAACATGTTCGTCGCGAGCTTCGTGGGCAGCCCGGCCATGAGCCTCATTCCGCTGGAGGCATCGACGGCCAACGGCGCCACCGCTCTGACGAGCGCTGAAGGCTGGAGCCTTGCACTGTCGGAACTCAACGCGCGCAAGGTCCAGGGAGCGACCACCAGGAAGGTCGTGCTCGGTGCGCGACATTCGACGATCAAGCTGCACAAGAGCGCCGTTCCCGGCGCCATTCCGGCCAAAGCCTACACGGTGGAGCCGACCGGAGACATCACCTTCGTGCAAGCGTTCCTCTCCGGCGCGATCATCAATATCAGCGTGTCCCCCACCATCGCCGTCGCACCCGACGAGCAGATCTGGCTCGAGTTCGACCAGGAGCGCATCCACCTGTTCGACGGCGAAACGGAGATGGCCCTCGAGGCCAACTGAGACAGGGCGGATGCGTGTGGAACGAGTGTGAATGACCACGAAGCTGAAGATCACGGCGATCAAGCCCTATCCGGTGTGGGTGGGAACCCGCAACCAGATGCTGGTCAAGATCGAGACCGATCAGGGCATCTTCGGCTGGGGCGAGAGCGGCTTGAGCGGTCGCGAGAAAGCCGTGGCCGGCGCGATCGAGCACTATCGCGAGTTCCTCATCGGCCGTGACCCGATGCAGATCGGCCGGATCTGGCAAGAGATCTATCGCAGCCAGTACTTCGAAGGCGGGCGCGTCCTGCAGGCGGCCATCTCGGCCATCGACATCGCCCTGCACGACATCAAGGGCAAGTCGCTGGGGGTGCCGGTTTATGAGCTGCTCGGCGGCAAGCAGCGCGACCGCATCCCGACCTTCGCCTCGACCGGAGACGAGGCCGAGGGCGAAGCCGCCATCGAACGAGCCGGGGAACTGCGCGCGCAGGGGTGGCAGGCGATACGCTTCTTTCCCGTCGGGCAAAGCAGCAGGGACATCTTCGAGCCGCGCGAGTCGATCGGCGCCACCGCAAGCATGCTGAACAGGGCGCGCGAGGCGCTGGGCAACGACCTCGTGCTCGGCATCGACTACCATCATCGGCTGTCGGTGGCCGAGGCGGCAAGCTTCTGCAACAAGCTCGGCCGCGGCGTGCTTGATTTCCTGGAGGAGCCGATACGGGACGAGACGCCGGAGGCCTACGAATCCCTGCGCACGATGACCGACATCCCATTCGCCATCGGCGAGGAATTCGCCAGCAAGTGGCAATTCCTGCCCTACATCGAGCGCGGCATCCATCAGTTCAATCGGCTCGATGTCTGCAATGTCGGCGGGCTCACCGAAGCGATGAAGGTCGCGGGCTGGAGCGAGGCGCACTATGTGGACCTGATGCCGCACAATCCCCTTGGTCCGGTGTGCACCGCCGCGACCATACATCTCGCCGCCGCAGTGCCGAATTTCGCCTGGCTCGAGACCAGGGCGCCGGAAAGAAAGCTGGGCTTCGACAGTTCCGAGTTCTTCCCGGTGCAACCACAGCTCGACGGCCCCGACTATCCGGTCAGCGATCTGCCGGGGCTCGGCGTCGAGATCAACGAGGCGGCGATCCAGGCGCAGAGTTTCCGTTTCTGGGAAGCACCCCACCTCAAGCGCCGCGATGGTTCTGTCACGAACTGGTAGCGCAACGTCAACCGGAGTCCACCATGACGCATAGCCCCGACATCACCCGGCCGTCCAAGGACCTGATCGACGCGCTGAGGGAGATCGGTGCCGCGACCGTTGCCGGCACGCTTGGTCACATGGGCTTCCGCAATCCGCATATGGTCGGTCCGGTGGCGCAGAACCACGGCAAGTCGATCGTCGGCCCGGCGCTGACGCTGCAGTTCCTGCCGCAGCGGCCCGACCTCTTCAACGAGGGAGAATATGCCGATCCGGAGACGCAATTGCACCGGCACGTGCTCTACCACGCTCAGGAGGGCGATGTGGTCGTGGTCGACGCGCGCGGTGACATGAGTTCGGGTGTCTTCGGCGATATGATGTCGACCTATTTCAAGGGCAGAGGCGGCGCTGGCATCGTCATCGACGGGTGCATGCGCGATCGGCCCAATGTCGAGAAGCTCGATCTGCCCCTATGGCTGCGCGGCTGGACGCCCAATTACCATGTGCAGACCAGCATCTATCCCAATGCCGTCAACGTTCCGATTGCATGCGGCAATGTCACGGTGATCCCCGGCGACATCATTGTTGCCGACGATGACGGGGTGGTGGTGGTTCCCGTCGCAATGGCCGCGAAGGTGATCGAAGAGGCGCAGAAGCATCACGATTGGGAGGAATTCTCGCGCGAAAAGCTCATGCAGGGCGGGTCGTTGCAACGCTATTATCCGCTGCATGACGATGCCCGCGGAGAGTACGAGGAGTGGCGAAAAGCCAGATCCTGAAGACGTTCTTGCCACCCCTTAGTGTCAAATCGGAAAATTATGGCGGACCAAAAACGGTAGCGAAGGCGATGTCCTTGAACCGTCGGAGCGGTTCGCCGGAACGCTCCACTTTCATGCGCAGGATCGCGCCTTCCCAGGAGGCAAGAAGAAACTCCGCCAGATCCCGTGGAGCGAACGTGCTGTCGATTTCCCCGGCAGCCTGGGCCTCCGCGATGCAGTCGCTAAAGGGCTGAAGCCACTCCCGGTACATCGCGACGAGATGTTGGCGCAGCGGCTCGCTCTCCTGGACCACCTCCAGGCTGAAGTCGCCGATCAGACAGCCCCGCACATAGCCATCGGCAGCGAGCCGATCCGAGATGATGTCCAGGTACCGCAGCAGTCGTTGCCGGGGCGCAAGACCAGCGCGGCAAAGGGGGCGTATTCCAGGTCGCGGTGGCCGGTCAGGTCGTGACATCGAGGCGCAAGGGATACTTTCCCGACAACGCTGATGTCGTGCGCGCGGTAAGGGAAGCTCTGCAACGGCGTCGCGAAAACGATCAGGGTGGGATGCCTGTCTAGCTCGGCATTTGGCCCAGACTGACCACGACCTTGCCGTACGGCCCGCGCCGCTGGTGCTCGAAAGCCTCGTGGACCGCCTCGAAGGGATAGACGGCATCGATCACCGGTCTGACGCCCAGCGCCTCGATTGCCACATTCATGCGCTCGAACTGCCGTCGCGAGCCCGTGGCGATGCCCTGCAGCGTAATGCGGTTGCGCGTCAGCACCGGTGTCGGCACGGACAGCTCGGTACCCGCCAGTTGGCCGATGAGGGATACAAGTCCGCCGGCTGCCACTGTCTCGATCGATCGCCGCAGATTGGCGCCGCCGATCAGCTCCAGTACATGGTCGACCCCGCGCCCGCCCGTAAGCGTCCGCACTTGTGCGGTCCAGTCGGGGTTGGCGCCGGCGTCGACGCAGAGCCTTGCCCCTAGCATCCGGGCGCGTTCGAGCTTGTCGGCGTGGCGCGACATCAGGATAGGGACTTGCCCGAAGGCCAGCGCGAATTGCAGTGCAAATAGCGCCACGCCGCCGGTTCCTTCGATAAGTACGGTCGTGCCCGGCCGCGACCGTCTGGACTCGACCAACGCCGACCAGGCGGTGAGCGCCGCGATTGGCAAAGTCGCTGCTTCCTCGTCGCCAAGCGAAGCCGGCGCCGGCACGGCGGCGTCCTCGCCGAACACGACGTGGCGCGCCAGCACGCCCGGCAGCGACAACCCCAGCGTCTGTCTGTGCAACACCGGCGGCCCATCGCCGTCGGCCCAGTCGGCAATCACCTGCCCTAACACGCGGTCGCCGACGCGGAAACGCGTCACTTCAGACCCGATGGCGACCACCTCGCCCACCGCGTCCGACGCCGGCACGAAGGGCAGCGACATCGCCGGCAACTTGCCATCGATCAACAGCAGGTCCTTGAAGTTGAGCGCCACCGCGCGCACCGCGACCAACAGCGCGCGCCGGCCGACCGACGGCAACGGCACCGCCCCGCGTACCAGCTTGTCGAGCCCAAACCCGGTCATGCGCCAGGCTTCAGTCATGTCATCCATTGCGCATCTCCAACCCTGTCGGCCTGTATTACCATCGCGCATTCAGCTACAATGGTGCGAATTTGTCGGAAGATCGTTGCGATTGGATATACAATGAGCCTCATAGCTGGCAGCCTTGGGGGCGCCCTCGCCTTCGTCGAAGCCGTCGATGCGGGCACCTTTACCGCAGCGGCGGCGCGGCTACGCCTGACCAAATCGGCCGTCGGTCGCAAGGTGCTGCAGCTCGAGCAGCGGCTGGGCGTGCGCCTGCTCAACCGGACAACCCGCCGCTTGAGCCTGACGGCCGACGGCGAGATCTACTACGAGGCCTGCCGGCGCGCGCTTGCGGGGCTCAGCGAGGCACAGGACGTCATCGCCGCCGGGCGACAGGCGCCGGCGGGCGTGGTGCGGCTAGCTCTGCCGCTGGCCTTTGGCCGCCGCTGGGTGGCGCCGGTGCTGTTCGGGCTGGCCAAGGACCATCCGGCGCTCCGGCTCGAGATCGGCTTCGATGACCACCGCGCCGACCTTGTCGACGACGGCATCGACCTCGCCGTGCGCCTCGGCCCTCTCGCGGACAATGCCTCACGGACCGCCCGACGGCTGGGCACGCAGCGTTCGCTGTTGTGCGCCAGCCCCGCCTACCTGGCCACGGCCGGGACACCCGCCGATATCCAAGGGCTGGCCCAGCATGCGCTGCTGGTCTACGGCCGGCGCGACTTCATCAACCCATGGCCACTGCCCGATGGCAACGGAACCATGCTCTACCAGCCGCAAGCCAGGCTGATGATCGGCGACGGCGATGCGCTGTTGCAGGCGGCGGTCGCCGGCTGCGGCATTGCCTTCCTGCCCGACTGGCTCGCCGGCAACAGCTTGCGTCGCGGCGAGCTGGTGCCAGTGCTGATGAGCTCGGCCGTGGACACTGCCCCCATCCACCTGCTGTGGAGCGCCGGCCGCGTCGTACCGCCGCGCATGCGCGTGATCATCGATGCATTGGTCGCCCACGCCGCCTTGCTGCACGAGCGGTCATGAGCTGCCGCTACGCAGGTTCCCTGCGCTTGTGAAGGAACTTAGGCCCGAACGACGCCCAGGTTCGGATCAGATTTCCAGATCGTCGATGATGCGGGAGAGCGTCGAGCGGCCAAGCGCACTCATGGCGGGGTTGGTGCTCCGATAGTACCAGACCAGGCCCATCGCCTGCTGGAAGGCCCATGCCGCTCCGCGCTGCCACTCGAGCTGGCTTGATCCAAGATGGGCACGCACGGTTTCGCGCCGACTGCGATCAAAAAGATGCCATGCGGCGACAAGATCCAAGGCCGGGTCGGCCGGTCCGAAGCTGCCGCAGTCGAGCACACCAACAAGGCGGTCCCCACGCACCAGCAGGTTGGCCGGAATAAGATCGCGATGGCCCAGAACGTCGGGACCGGACGGCGGCAGTTCACGCAGCCGAGCCCAGATGCGACGGAGCCGAGACACGTCCAGGAGACCCTCGCTGTTGTTGAAACAGATCGACATCCACTCGTCGTGGTCCGGAAGACTGCCGCCCCTCCCTTGCCCATCAAAACGACGTCCATCCGTGGTCGCTGCCCGCAGCGCCGCAATCAGCCTGGCAATGTCGCGTGCGAAGGTCGCGCAAGCAGCAAGCCCATCGTGCGTGGCAACGTCACCTTCTATCCAACTCTGCATTGCCCAAGGCAGCGGATAGAGCGGGCCCGGTTGACCAAGCCCGAGCGGTCGAGGACAGGCAACCGAAGAATGCGCGGCAAACTCGGTCATGGCCGCGGCTTCGTTGCGCAGCATATTGGCGCACTCGACAGGCGCCATCGCACGCAGCGGGAATCTTGCCGCTACACTCGATCCGATCCTGAAGATTGCATTGACCGTACCGATCGCGCCAAGCTGCTCGATCTTCTCGTGGCGGTGCTCCGGGAACTGGTCGAAGACCATCGCGCGAACGATATCCGCATCGATATGGATCTGGTCCGAGTGCATCATGGTGCTGGCGTCTCCCTGCCAATTCTTCGCCGAATGGCGGGACAAGCGTCGATGGCATGTCCGCATCCGCCACGTCACACAGCGCCAGATGTCCCGGCAGATGACACCAGCAGAAACGTCAATTTTGCGAAGCCTAAACAGCCAGACCCGGCCGCGTCTGCAACTCCTCGGTCCGGGATAGATACAGGTCGCGCAGATCGCGCTGCCTGAGCATGAGGTCCAGGATGCCATCCCTCGATTGCCGGATATGACGGCGGGATTCGCGGCAGGCCGTGTCGGCGTCCCCGGCAGCGATCGCTTCAACGATCATGTGATGGTCGTCACGCGCCGCCTTCCAGTCGTTCAACTGGGTCAACTCCATCCAGACATAGACCTGGCACTTGTCCAAAAGTCCGTTCAGCATTTCCGCGAGCATGGCGTTGGCGCTAAATCGCGCGATTGCGCGATGGATTTCCATGCCGGTCTGCATCTCTTCCAGCCGGGCGCGAGGAGCCGAATCGGTTTGCGCCAGGCGCTCGCAGTCCGCGACCAAGCCGCGCAGCAGCTCCACTTCATCGAGGGTGATGCGGGCGATCGCCAAGGTCGTCGCATAGGCGTCCAGCTCAGCCCGGATGTCGAACACATTCCGAAGCATCGTCTCGTCAAATTGAACCACCGCAAATCCGGTGCGGGGACGTTCGACCACAAGCCCGTCACGCTCCAATCGATTGAGCGCCTCGCGCACCGGCGTCCGGCTGACCTGAAGCTGTTCGACGAGCTCGAGTTCCGTAATTCGCCTACCCGGTGACAGCTGCCCGGTCACGATCATCGCCTTGATCGATTCATAGGTCGACTGACGCAAATGGCCGCGGGCAACGTCGTTCATCGGGGCTCCTAACACCGGCTGGCGTCAACGCGGCAAATAGGTACCGGTTGACTCGCGCATTCGCAAGCGCATATTGTATACAACAAAGTATGCAAAAAGCGTAGTCAATTGCTGCCCTACCCGAAAGGGGAATTGGGCAGGCTGGGGGAACGTCATTGATGCAAGCAGACATGGTGGTCACGAACGCAAGAATTCTGACCATGGACCCGACCCGGCCGACGGCTTCTGCGATGGCAATCGCCAACGGACGAATCCTCGCTGTTGGCGACGCAACCGAAGTGCTGCCGCTTGCCGGCAATTCGACGCGGATAATCGACGCTGCCGGCCGAAGCGTGCTGCCGGGCTTCATCGAAGCGCACATGCATGTGTTTGGCGGCGGCGCCATCCTCAATGACCTGTTGCTGACGGGCACGAAGGGTGAAGCCGCGATCCGCGACAAAGTGCGGGCTCACGCGGCGGCAAATCCGGAGGCGAAGGTCCTTTTCTGCCAAGGTGCCGATTACGACATGCTCGACGGCAGGCCGATCGACCGGCATTTCCTCGACAGCATTCTCGATGACCGGCCGCTGGCCTTCGTGGCCTTCGACCATCACACGATGTGGGCGAATACCATACTGCTCAAGGAAGTCGGGCTTCTCCATGGAAAGGCACTGGGGCCCGGCAACGAGGTGGTCATGGGCGGGGACGCCCTCGCCACCGGCGAACTGCGCGAAGTCGAGGCCTTCGGACCGGTCAATGTCTATGCCGGCACCTTTCGTTCGTCGCTGGGGCTTTCCACGGGAGGCGAGCCGCCCGAACCGCCAACGCCAGAGGAAAGGGCGCTGGACCGGGCATCCATAAAAGCCGCCCTGGCCTGGTGCGCCAGGCACGGGATCACGTCGATCCACAACATGGACGGAAATCTTTACACGCTGGAACTGCTCACCGAGATCCAGGAACAGGGCGCCCTGCTCTGCCGCGTCAAGGTTCCCTTCCATTTCAAGAACTTCATGACGGTGGCCATGCTGGAAAAGGCGTCCCGCATGAATGACGACTATCGCGGAGACTGGCTGAATTCCGGTCTCGTGAAGGCGTTTTATGACGGCGTGATCGAAGGCTACACCGCTTATCTCGTCGACGGCTATGCTGACAGGCCCGACTTCACCGGGGAACCGCTCTTCACCCAGGCCCAATTCACGGAAATGGCGATCGAGGCGGACCGGCGCGGTTTGCAGATCGCCGTGCACGCGATCGGCGACGGCGCGGTGCGCTCGGTCCTGAACGGCTATGAAGCCGCCGTGAAGGCCAATGGCCCGCGGGACGCGCGCCACCGGGTCGAGCACATCGAGGTCATCCAGCCCACCGACATTCCGCGCTTTGCTGCCCTTGGCGCGATCGCATCCATGCAGCCGGCGCATCCCCCAGGCGTGATGGATTTCCCGCTTGAACCGGCCAAGACCCGCATCGGGCCCTATCGCTGGCCGCTTGCCTATGCCTGGCGGACCTTAAAGCAGGCGGGAGCCCATGTTGTCTTCGCGTCGGATTGGCCGGTGGCGCGAATTGATGTCCTGGCTGGCATCCACGCGGCCGTCAACCGCAAGCCCTGGGCGCCGCATCTGCCAGACCAGAGCTACACCGTCCACGAGGCGATTGCGGCCTACACGATCGAAGGCGCCTATGCCGAACACGCGGAGGACCGGAAGGGACAACTCAAACCCGGTCATTTCGCCGATTTTGTCCTCCTATCCGGCGATATCGAGGCCGTTTCACCCGAGGAGATCAACACCCTCTCACCCGCACTCACCGTCTGCGGCGGTCGCGTGACCTTCGAGGCCTGATATGCTGGCATTGTCCCAACCCATCCAGCCGCAAACCGCCGATCGTCGCCTGGCGGTCCAGGCGATCGGCCTGCATAAGAGTTATGGGACCGGCGCTTCGGCCTTTCTGGCGCTTGACGATGTGTCGATCGACATTGCCGAAAACGAGTTCTTTACGTTGCTGGGTCCGTCCGGCTGCGGAAAAACGACCCTTCTGAGGCTGATCGCCGGGTTCAACTTTCCGACCAATGGACAAATCCTGCTCCGCGGCAAGGACATTGCGGCGCTTCCGCCGTTTCGGCGGCCCATCAACACGGTTTTCCAGAACTACGCACTCTTTCCCCACATGTCTGTCGCCGAGAACATCGGTTTCGGACTGAAAATGCTGGGCTGGACGAAGTCCCGGAGCGTGGATCGCGTGGCCGCGATGCTGAAACTCGTGCGGATGGAAACGCTTGCCGACCGGCGGACCAGTGAAATCTCCGGCGGGCAACAGCAGCGTGTCGCCCTGGCCCGCGCTCTGGCTCCGCAACCGGAAGTGCTTTTGCTCGATGAACCGTTGTCGGCCCTCGACTACAAGCTGAGAAAGGAAATGCAGGTCGAACTGAAGCGGCTCCAAACCGAAACCGGCATCACTTTTATCTTCGTGACGCACGATCAGGAGGAGGCCCTGGCAATGTCCGATCGCATTGCCGTCATGAACCGTGGACGGGTGCTCCAGGTTGGCCGTCCGCGGGAAATCTACAACGCTCCGGTGGACAGGTTCGTCGCCGACTTCATCGGCGAATCGAACATTCTGAGCGGCCGGCTTGTCGGGCAGGCGGCTGCGGATGCTCACCAGGTCAGAATTGCTGGCGCTGTCGCTACCGCCTACGGCAAAGCCGGAACTTCCGGCGACGGGACGGTTCAGGTCCTGATCCGCCCGGAACATGTCGACGTCCTCGACTCCCCGTCATCGGACTGCATTCCTGCAGTCGTCGAGGACGAGGTTTTCGTTGGGACGGACACCCGCCTTCAATTGCGCCTGAACGACGGTTCGACTTTCACGGCCCGCCTGACCAACAGCCCGGAACAAGAGAAAATCAGGACGTCCGGCACACAGGTATGGCTGCGAATCCATAGCCATAGCGCCCGGCTGCTCGGAGGCGACCATGTCCAGCATCGCTGAGATGGCGGCCACACGCCGAACCGCCGAAGGCCGGCGCCGCTGGTTGCTCAAGGCGCCGGCGCTAGCGACCATCGTGATCGCCTCTGTCGGGCCGCTTGCAGTGATGCTTGTCTATTCGGTGATGGCAAAGGGTGCCTTCGGCGGGGTCGCGCTCGGTCACTTCAGCCTCGACGGCTGGACGAATGTCTTTGTGGAGCGGGATCCCTTTGACGACACGCTCGTACTGGCCGACGCCAATCTCATCATCTTCTGGCGTTCCATCAAACTGGCACTGGTAGCGACGCTGGCCACGCTGCTCATCGGCTTCCCGACCGCCTATTACATCGCCACCCGGCCCGAGCAGGTCCGGTCCCAATGGATGCTGCTGATCACGATCCCCTTTTGGACCAATCTTCTGATCCGCACCTTCGCGATCATGGGCCTCCTGTCCAATCAGGGGCCGGTCAACAACATCCTCATCTGGGCCGGGTTGATCGACAAGCCCATGCAGATGCTTTTCACGGACGGGGCGGTTCTCCTGGGGCTCGTCTACGTCTACCTGCCGCTCATGGTGCTGCCGATCTATGCGAGCCTCGAGCGGATGGATTTCAACCTTGTTGAGGCAGGGTACGATCTTTATGCGACGCGCTCAAAGGTGCTTTGGCATATCGTCATCCCCTCCTGCAAGCCGGGCCTGATCGCCGGATCGATCCTCGTCTTCATCCCCGCAATCGGCGCCTATGTGACGCCGCGCGTCCTGGGCGGGGGAAAGAACATGATGATGGGCAACCTGATCGAACTGCAGTTCGGTCAGGGTCGAAACTGGCCCCTCGGGGCAGCACTGTCCATCTGCCTCCTGGTGATCGTGACAGTGGCGCTCATCATCTACATCCGCGGAAGTTCGGGTAAGGAGAATGCGCATGGCGGCTAGTCAGCACGCATTCGATTTGAAGGCGCAGCCAGGCTTCAGCATCATTGCGCGATTGGCGATCGTCGCTCTCTATTTGCCGATCCTCATCCTCGTCGTGTTCGCCTTCAACGCGACCTCCTCGCTCGGCGTCTGGGGCGGCTTCTCGTTCGATTGGTTCGTCAAGGCCTGGCACAACGACCTGATCATTAACGCAGCCCTCTTCTCTTTGTTTCTTGCCACCGTGGCCGGCGTCCTGGCGACCGTCATGGCCACGATGGCTGCCATTGCCATGACCCGAACCGACGCCTATCGCGGGCAGTTGGTCTCCTACGCCCTGATCAACCAGCCTCTGATCGTTCCTGAAATCGTAACGGCCATCTCGCTTCTGATCGTGTTCGCCGCAGTCAAGTCGGCAACCGGCTACTCGGGCACCGGCTATCTGGTCCTGGCGCACACGGCCTTCTGCATCCCGTTTGCGTATCTGCCGATCCGCGCTCGGCTGGAAGGCATGGATCTGACCCTCGAAACCGCGGCAGCCGATCTCTATGCGGATCCGTGGAAGGCGTTCCTGCATGTGACGCTTCCGAGGCTGGCGCCCGGCATCGTAGCGGGTTTCATGCTGGCCTTCGTCATTTCGCTCGATGATGTCGTCATCACCGATCTGGTGAAGTCCGGCGGACAGGAAACCCTGCCGACCTACATGCTGGGTCAGATCCGTCGAGACATGACCCCCGAAGTCAATGCTGCCGCCACCATGCTTCTGGTGCCCTCGATCCTTCTGGTGACGGCCGTGCATCTGATCAACCGCAAAAAATAAGCAACCTTACAGAGGAGTGACAAGCATGCGATCCATATTGACGGCGCTGACATCGGCGATGCTGCTCGCGGCAGCAAGTTCAGCGGCCCTCGCGGAGGAAGAATTGAGCCTCTACAACTGGGGCAACTACACCAGCCCGGAACTCCTGGAAAAATTCAAGAAGGAAACCGGCATCAAGGTCACGGTGACGGACTACGACTCCAACGATACCGCGCTGTCCAAGGTCAGGGCGGGCGGCTCGGGTTTCGACATGGTGGTTCCGTCGGCCAATTTCGTGCCGATCTGGATCAAAGAGGGGCTCCTCCTTGAATCGCGGCCCGACCAGATGCCGAATTTCAAGAATGTCGACGAACGCTGGGTGAATGTCAGCTGGGATCCGGGCCGTCATTACTCTGTGCCGTGGCAGTGGGGTATGACTGGGCCGGTCGTTGCCACTTCCGTCTACAAGGGTGACATCAACACCAGCGCAATCTGGCTCGATCCGCCGCAGGAACTGAAGGGCAAGATCAATGTCGTGCCCGAGAAGAACGATGTTCTCTATGCCGCCATCCGGTACGTGGGCGGCACTTGGTGCACCGGAGACAAGGCGCTGCTGAAGAAGGTTCGAGACAAGCTGCTTGAAGCCAAGAAGTCCTGGGTCTCGATGGATTACGGCATCGAAAAGATGGACAGCCGCGATACGCTGGCCCAGCTCTACTACAATGGCGCCGCATTCCGGGCGCGGCAGGTCAATGCCGACATAAAGCTCGGCTTCCCCAAGGAAGGCTATTCGCTGTTCATGGACAGCGTAGCAATTCTCGCCGACGCGCCGCATCCGGACAATGCCAAGAAGTTCCTGAACTTCATCATGGCGCCTGAAAACGCGGCCCTGATTTCGAACTTCGCGACCTATGCCAACGGCATCAAGGGCTCGACCCAATTCATGCGCGACGACATCAAGGCCGCGCCCGAGTTGAACATTCCGGCGGAGTACATTGCCGCCGGCGGCTGGCAGGAAGTCTGCCCCGCCGAGGTCGACGAACTCTATACCCGTATCTGGACCGACCTGATGAAGTGATGTTGCGTGCTCCGGCGGAGACCCATTCTCCGCCGGAGCCCCCGAATCTCAATTATCCGGGGACCCCTGGCAGGCACACGTGACTTCCAGCCAATGAGCGATCGCCTGCGCCGCTTGGGCTAATCGAAACCCCAACCCCATTGGTCGCGAGGGCCGCCGACATGACGGATCTGGTTGCTATCTGGCGGCGACATCGTGCCACCAGGCTGCCCACGTCATAACTACCAACTCGCGATCGATGCGCCAGCCTGACAGCGCTATTCCGGCAGCCCCGCCTTTCGCAAACCTTCTGCAAGCAGAGCCATATCGGCCGGACGGCTAGTTGAAACGACGTCGGCGAGATTGGAAATTCGTTGGCCGGGATCGAGGGCGAGCATTCGGCTCACCACTTTTTGCGCATCCTCGGTTCGGCCCGCGTGAGCATAGCTTGCAGCGGCAAAGCGCAACGACCCCAAAAAGTCGGGCTTTTCCCGCAACGACCTTTCAGCCCAAGATGATGCCTCCTCAAATCGACCAGCGAAGAGATGAGCCACCGCAACCGCATTCTGCATGTCGAACATGAGCGGGTCGACTGGGCTCATGCGTATCGCGGTCGCCAGGTGCCGGAGCGAAGTTTCCGTATCGCCGAGGTCGGCCCTGACCCAGCCGCTGAATAGCCACGCGGTAGCCAGGTTCGGATTGAGCGCAAGCGCGCGATCAATGAACGCTGCCCCGCTATTATTGTCGCCCACGACGTAGGCGAGCGCGGTCCCGCCGCGGGAAAGAGCGATCGCGTCATCCCTGCCCAAATCCACGGCCTTCAGAGCCAGGCGCTCGGTTTCGGCGGTTTCCTGCTTGCGATCCGTCATCCAGCCGTTGGCCTTGCGCATGACGGCACACCAGGCGGCCATGCCGTATGCCGAGGCAAATTCAGGGTCGAGTTCGATGGCTTTGTAAAACAACTGAAGGGCGTCTGCGGTGGATTCCCTGGTCAACTGGTGGAGGCTTGCTATCCCGCGCAGATAGTAGTCGTAAGCGTCAAGGTGCTCGGTCGGCTTGCGCTTGGCCCGCTCGATCTCTGCCTGTTCCAGCTTCGGAGCGATCGCTCCAACGACACTGCGGGTGACTTCCTCCTGCAGGTCAAAAACGTCCTCCAGCCCGCCGTCGAAACGGTCGGCCCATAGATGTGCTCCCGTTGTCGCGTCGATAAGCTGCCCGGTGATGCGAATCCTGCTCGCCGCCTTGCGCACGCTCCCTTCAAGCACGTAGCGCACACCAAGCTCGCGTCCGACCTGCTTGATGTCCACTGCCCGCCCCTTGTAGGTAAAGCTCGAGTTGCGCGCGATGACGAACAGCCAGCGCGTCCGGGACAGCGCGGTGATGATCTCCTCAACCATGCCGTCAGCGAAGTAGCCCTGCTCGGGGTCGCCACTCATGTTGTCGAATGGCAAGACCGCGATGGACGGTTTTTCGGGAAGCGTCAGCGTGTCCCGTGTCGAGAATGCCGAAGTGGGTTTTGCTCGACTGACCCGATAGGCGCGCACCGCCTCCACGATGTTGTGGACCTGATGGCTGCCGAGGTCGGTGTAGGCATAGTCCAGTTTGCCTTTGACCTGCTCGTAGACGTTGCTCGCGACGCAGACGCCGCCAGGTTCTGCAAGCTTCTCGAGCCGCGCGGCGATGTTCACGCCATCACCGTAGATCGTATCGTCCTGTGCAATCACGTCGCCCAAATTCACTCCCATGCGGAAAGTCATGCGCTTGTCTTCGGGCAAACTTGCATTGAGAGCGGCCAAACCCTCCTGGGCTTCGACCGCACACTGCACCGCGTGGACTGCGCTGGCGAATCCGACAAGAAGGCTGTCGCCAGCGGAACCGACGATGCGTCCGTGCGATGCTGTGATCTTGGGCTCGATCACTTCAGCGCGAAGCCTCTTCAGCTGTGCAAGCCTGCCAACCTCGTCGGCTCCCATGAGGCGGCTGTAGCCGACGACGTCGGCAGCAAGAATTGCGGTGAGGCGTCGCTCCATGCCTGTGTCCTGCCTGCCCATAGGTCGAAGCTTCGGCACGGCGAGCGTATGCTAGTCCTACCGCGAATGCGAGCGTGCAGTGCCGACGCCAGCAGCGATCAACTCACCACGTCCTTTTGGCTTCCTCACATGGCGTGGTTTGTGGTCCGATCGCGGATGCTGCCGAAGGGCGACTTGGGGTCGGCTCACGACATCAGACCTTGGAGGTTGAACGTTCCGCTATCGTTTATTCTTGCACAAAAGCGGATTTATGGAGCACTCCAGACTACGCTGACCCCTACTCCCACTCGATTATTTACTTGGCGTATAACCCATTGAAATTACTGCCCAATATTTCCTGGTCTGCTACAATTCCGGCATGAAGGCCGTAAAAAAATTACGCTATTAATTTCAAAGACAAAAAATGCCGCAAAAATTTTTTGAGGTTTCGGCAACTATCGGCAGCAGTCGGCCAATTTTACGCCACCTTGTAGCGCCCGCCTGCGCCCTTGGCCGTTGGAGAGAGTACCGTCACGCCCCAGATTGACGCATTTTTCGCGTGCGAAATCAATGGTCATGTCAGGCTGGAGGGCCATCGTTTTCTACAGAAAATCAATACGTTAGCGGGTGGTTAGCCAACCCTTTCCTTCGTATTCTCTCGTATGGCCTGGCGAATCCAAGTATCAGGAGGAGTACTGCGAGGGATGTGCGGGATAGGCTGCCGGTCATGGATGCTCGGCGACGACGCCGGGACTGTTCCACGCCTTCGGCTTCTGCGGACACGGCCCAACTCGGTCCGGCCGTCGGCGATGCCATGGCCGAACTCATTACGACCGGTCGTAACGAAACGCCGCTCGATGATTTCAGGATCGATCGCTTCAGCGGCGCGGCCCAGCGATCTGAATTGATCACAATTGGCCTCCCCAAGGCCGGTAGCAATGACCTCTTTTGGGAAACGCCAAACCTTACCGCATCGGCCGATATCAGGCGCGAAGCTGCCATTGCGTGGAGGAAAAACGGTCGCTGAGTGGCCGGATCTGCTTCCTGAATGAATTTTGGCGAACCGCTTCGTAACCATTGGGACGGCCAAGCCGTTTCTGACGCGGTCGACGATCTGCGTAGTTCAGACGCGAGGGGGTGCAGCAAGCTGCTTGCTCTTTGTCTCAGCGCAACGAGCCTCCCGGAAAGAGGATGCAAGATACCCGCTTCCAAGACGCGAGCAAGCGGCATGAAAAGCAAGATCAACGACGATGCGACGATGGACGAAATCATGCACGGGTCGCCGGCCGCCGTCCGGGTCCTGCTACAGCACGGCATGCTTTGCGTCGGCTGCCCGATTGCTTCGTTCCACACCGTTTCCGACGCAGCACGGGAGCACGATCTGGACGAGGAACAACTCAATAGTGATTTGCAGGCGGCGATAGAGAATTCCGACCCCGACTAGCTTTTCTCGGCACGGCCTTCCGCGATCAGAAGGAGCCGGTGAGGTTCGACTACGGTCACCTTTTGACGCCCGCTTTTGACCAATCCCTGGTCTTCCCATGCCGACAGCAGCCGGCTCACCGTATGGAGTGTCGTGCCCGTCATCTCGGCAATGTCCTGTCGTGAGATGGCGAAGTCGATGAGAATTCCTTCTACGGTCTTCTTGCCAGTCTGCTTGACCAGCTTGAGCAGCGCATGGGCGACGCGCTGGTCCACCTGCTCGGTGGCCATCTCGATGACACGCGCATGGGCATCTTGGAGCCTTGTGCCGACAGCCTTGTAGGTGTTGGCGCTGAAGCTCGGGAAACTGGCAGCGAATGTCGGCCTAGAGATGGCTTGGCCAGGCCAGAACCACGCAATCGACGGCGGCGATTGCGTTCGCTGGATAGGTGGTGCGGCCAAGCGCATAAGCGATGCCCATCAGTTCTCCTGGACTTATGTAGCGCACCGTCACCTCATGACCGTCGGGCGTCGATTTCACCACGCGCACGTGGCCGTCCAGCAGTAGGAAAAAGGAATGTGCTTCCTGCTCCTGCTCGAAAACCGGCTGGTCCCGAGCGATCCGCATCGACTTCGCCTGCCCGACTATTCGATCGAGATCCGCGGTAGTCATGCCCTCGATAGACCAACAACCCGGCAATCAGCGATCGATCGAGGCTTGCCAACTGCCATTCCTCCCCGGCTTCAACAATCCGATTCCAGACTGTGTCACGGACGACCGCCCATCGACAAGTGATGCCATCTGTTCGCCGTCGTCTGCGATCCTTAGGATAGACGGTCCACGCCGCAAGCCCCGCCGCGGAAAGCGCGATCGTCCCAACATCGTATCTGCCAAAGGGTGTCGGGAGCCGTCCCGGCTTTTCGCGAACCAGCCAATTGCGGGTGAAGCTCGGTATGATGCGGCCGCCGATAACCATGACGAGAATGACGACCGCTCCCAGGCCGAGGCGGCGGCTCGTATCGGATATCCCGACGAAATGGGCTTCGACATGAAACAGGACATTTGCCACCAGAAGGGTCGCGACCGGCAACAGCACCTTGAGGTTCCGCCAGTTTCGACCGGCGATGATTTCCGCCGCTGCTGCAACCACTACGGCAACAAGAAATGAGCAATCTATTACTGCGCTCAGGAGCCAGCCGGTTTCCTGCGAGAAGAACACGGCGACCCGGCCCGCGATCCAGATCGATACCAGCAGGGCCAAGCGGAAATCCTGAACCGGCAGTCGTCCCGTCCAGTTCGGGATTGCGGTAAGCAGGAACCCGGTAATGACTGCCGTCAGATAGCCAAAGAGCAGTTCGTGGATATGCCAATCCACAGGCACAAACAGGCTTAAGCGTTGCAAGCTTGCCGTAGTAGAGAGGCAACCACATAAGAATGGCGAGGCCGGCCTGCAGCGAGCCGAGTAGAAAGAAGGGCCGGAAGCCATAGGAAAGAATTGCAGGATAAGCGCTTGGCTGTGTCCGCGGAATTGCCATGATATGCCTCGCCGGGCAGGGATGCCCTCATTGTTCTTCTATCCTATGTCTGACGGGTGCAATTTGCCCCAGCGCAAACAATGCCAAAGCAAAGGGTACCGGCGTTCTGCTGATCGCAGGCGCAATCTTCAATGCTGTCCGACTCGCCCGCTGGGCGGGCACCCGGACGCTGTCCGACCCCCTGCTTGTGATCCTGCACATCGCATTCGTCTTTGTACCGGTTGGACTTCTGCTTGCCGGGCTGTCCGCCTTCGCCCCGGAGACCATCCCAATGGCGGCGGGAATTCACGCCTTGGCGGTGGGCGCGATCGCCTGTATGACGCTTGCCGTCATGACGCGCGCCACCTTCGGCCACACTGGCCGAGAATTGAGAGCAAATAGCGCGACATGCGCGGTTTTCGGTGCCATCGTCATAGCTGCCATCTTGCGCGTGGCGGCTTCCATGGCGCCTTCCTACTCAATCTTCCTTCATGTCTCAGCTGTGCTCTGGGTGGCCGCCTTCGTCGGCTATGCAGTCCAGTTTGGCGGCATTCTAATGCAGCCGCGTCTGCATGCGCGTGGCAAGGACGCTCGCTGAAAAAAGCCGACCGGCTGGCGCTCGATTCCGCCAGTCATTTTTCATCATCCAATTTGCGCCAGCTCAAATCGCAGGCCGCGCGGCAGCTTACAAGCATCAACGACGGTCGATGCCGTGATGAACTTCAAGAAAGGACTTCCAAATGAAACTGCCTCTGATTGCCGCAGCGATCGCCCTGCTGTCTGTCGTTGCCCCGGTCAATGCCGCGGAACACGTCGTACAGATGCTGAACAAAGGAGAGAAAGGCTCCATGGTCTTCCAGCCTGCCTTTGTCCGCGCGGCGCCCGGCGACACGGTCAAGTTCGTGCCGACCGACAAATCCCACAACGCCGAGAGCATCAAGGACATGATCCCGGACGGCGCCGAGCCTTTCAAGAGCAAGCCAAGCGAAGAAGTAACCGTGACGCTTACCAAGGAGGGCGTCTATGGCGTCAAGTGTGCCCCGCACTACGGCATGGGCATGGTTGCACTGATCGTCGTCGGCAAGCCGGTCAACCTCGATGCGGCGCAAGCCGTCAAGCAGGTTGGCAAGGCAAAGCCCGTCTTTGCCGAACTCTTCGCCGAAGCGACCAAGGCTGCTTCGAACTGATTTGACATCTCTTGGACTGCCTCCGGCAATGGCGGGCTGGAGGCACTGGCCGGGCAGACCAGGGAGGGGTCTGTCCGGCCATTTCCGTCACATCCGTGATTTTCCTGGGAGCGCGTGATCTCGCTCTGTTTCCAAGAGCAACCCGGCTTCTCTTTTGAGATTTGCGTAAACGCAAAGACGCGGCCTGCAAATCAATTATCCTCACGGCATTCAACCGTTGCAATCGAAGGAGATGACGATGCTTACGAGACGTGAAGCTCTATTGGGTTCTGTTCTCACCGCAGCCGCCGTTGCCGCCGTTGGCGCAACGCCGGCCATGGCAGCCGCCAAGCCGAAGGATGTAGCCGGGTTGCCGCGCGAGAAAGTGATCCTCGTCGCGCCGCCCTTCGTGCATGCTCACGACCAGGTGGCCAAGGGGGGCCCCAAGGTCGTCGAATTCACCATGAATGTCGAAGAGAAGCCGATGGTCATCGATGCCGATGGCACGCAGCTCAACGCCATGACCTACAATGGTTCCATCCCTGGCCCGCTCATGGTCGTGCATGAGGGTGACTATCTCGAGCTCACACTGATCAACCCGGACACCAACAGTCTCGCCCACAACATCGACTTCCATGCGGCGACCGGCGCGCTAGGCGGCGGTGCGCTGACGCTGATCAACCCCGGCGAGCAGGTCACGCTGCGCTTCAAGGCAACGCGAACGGGAACCTTCGTCTATCACTGCGCGCCGGGCGGCGCGATGATCCCGTGGCATGTCGTGTCGGGGATGAGCGGAGCCGTGATGGTGCTGCCGCGTGACGGCCTGAAGGACGACAAGGGCAAGACCGTCCGCTATGACCGCATCTACTATATCGGCGAGAACGACTTCTACATCCCCCGCGACGAGCAGGGAAAATTCAAGAAGTACGAGTCGGCCGGCGACAACTATGACGACACCGTGAAGGTGATGCGCGGGTTGATCCCGACCCATGTCGTGTTCAACGGCAAGGCAGGATCGCTGACCGGCGACAACGCCATGAAGGCCAAAGTCGGCGAGACTGTCCTGATCGTGCACTCGCAGGCCAATCGCGACACCCGCCCGCACCTTATCGGCGGCCATGGCGACTTCGTCTGGGAAGGGGGCAAGTTTGCAAACCCGCCGGCCAAGGACATGGAAACCTGGTTCATCCGTGGCGGGTCCGCTGGGGCGGCGCTCTACACGTTCCTGCAGCCGGGCGTCTATGCCTATGTGAACCACAATCTCATTGAGGCGGTGGAGCTTGGCGCGACCGCGCACTTCACGGTCGACGGCAGCTGGGACGACGATCTGATGATGCAGATCGAGGCGCCTAGGGTCATCGCTTCGTAGTCGGGAGATCGGAACCTCGGTGCAATCCCACGGCGGAGCCAAGGGGTTGCACCCACAGCCGGACTTGATGCGATGTCCCTCGACCCAGTCTTTGCCTTCGGAACGATTGCAGCTGCTGCCTTGATCGGCGTGGGCATAACCCATACGCTCGACACCAGATCTATGGAGTTCCCTCAACCGGCAACCGTCAGCGAAATGGTGATTCTCAGACCAGGCGTGTTCGATCACGCTGAGCCGGGGGAATTCCTCAAGGAGAACCACCCCGTCGCGGCGCCCATCGTGCAAGTATGGATCGACGCGCCACTGGAGATCATGAAATATCAGGTAAGCGTCGTCGAATATGCACGCTGCGTAGCGGACGGCGCCTGCAAGCCAGCCGACCCGCGCAAGATTGGCAACGTTGCAGTCACCGGTGTAAGCCATATTGATGCGGAAGCCTATGCGACCTGGATTTCAAACCGCACTGGAGATGCATGGCGGCTGCCGACGGATGCCGAGTGGGCCTATGCCGCCGGTGAACGATTCCGGAGCGATATCGAGAGTAAAGAAAACGACCCCAATAACCCGGCCCGTCGCTGGCTTGCCCAATACCGCACCGAGAGTTCGCTTGGACGGAAGCCCTACCCTGAACCAAGGGTACAGGGAGCTTTCGGCACCAACTCAAAGGGATTGGCGGACGTTGCTGGCAATATCTGGGAATGGACCTCGACGTGCTACGTCCACGCAACTATCGCCAGCGACGGCTTAGGGATTGCGAGCTCGATCGACAATTGCGGAGTGCACGTTGTCGAGGGATTCCATCGCACTTACATGTCGAACTTCATCCGCGATGGCAAAAGTGGCGGTTGCGCGGTCGGCACGCCGCCTGACAATCTGGGTTTCCGGCTTGTCCGCGACCGGTCCGGTGCCGTGCAGGCCGCCCTTCGGCACCTAGAATTGTCCTGACAGCACCGTAAACGAAAGTGCATGATGACAGTGAAACCAGTATTGACTGACAGGGTGCGCCCCGTCGCAGAACAACCTTTGGACCACGCCGGCATCGATCGGGCGTCAATAGGAAGACTTGTACGCCAATTCTATGCCAAGGTCAGGAGCGACGAGCGGCTCGGGCCGATCTTCGCGCGCGAGATCACCGGCGCTTGGGATCCGCACCTGGAGAAGATGACCGCCTTCTGGTGTTCGGTCATCCTCAAGAGCGGTGACTATCACGGCCGCCCGGTGCCGGCGCACCTCAAACTCCAGGACGTCACCGAAGCCGATTTCGGTATCTGGCAGGATTTGTTCGGCGAGACGGCCGCTGAACTCTTCGCACCTGAAACGGCGGCGGTGTTTGTCGACCGAGCGGAACGGATAGCGACAAGTCTGAAGCTTGCGATGTTCTTTCGCCTTGCTCCAGCGGCGGCCGGTGGTAGCGAATAGGTCGGCTTGGCAAGCGCCGGGCGCTGTGATTCTGCCAGACCGGTGCGGGGCTTGATTTTGCGCAAGGACTCCAAGCGATCGGGGCCAGTAGGTTCCTCGCATGATCCTTAATCTTTGCGTCGGCACGATCGTCATAAGCCTGACGGTCCTGATCCACACTTTCGGTCTTATCGCGATCACTCACGTGATGACACATCTTGTGGCGCTCTTCCGCATGCACGGCCGCCGCAGCCGGATCGTCGCCATGATCAGCGTGGTGATGGGGCTTTTTGTCGTCATGACGGCAGAAGTCTGGTTATGGGCTGGTATCTACCGGCTGCTCGGAATCTTGAGCGACTTCGAGACGGCGCTTTATTTTTCGACCATCACTTTTTCGACCGTCGGCTATGGGGACGTGGTGCCCGCCCATGGCTGGCGAATCCTGGCGGCGCTGGAAGGCGTCAACGGGTTTCTGCTGATCGGCTGGTCGACTGCTTATCTGATTGCCGCCGGCACGCGCGTCGGTCCATTCAGGATTGGCGAGCACTTTTGACTTGTGGCTTGGAGCGGTCGGTTCACACCGCCGCCGAATGCCGGCCGATTCCATTCTTCAGGTATTTGTCAAATTTCGCCGCCACGGTCCGGACAAGCGGACGGCTTTCCTCCGGTACGACGAAATTCTCGCCTTCGAGCCGGAGAACCTGTCCTGCGCTGGCAATGGCCAGTCGACTCGCTTCACAAAGTAGCCGTTGGCCGACGTTTCCAAAACGTTCGACAAGGTCTGTCGCCGAGAAAGCGAATTGGCACATCAGGCGTTCGATGACCCAGCCTCTCGCCTGATCATCGACACTGAATTCAATCCCTCGCGCTGTCGCCACCTGTCCGGAATTGACGGCCTTTTCGTACTCGCCGGTCGCAACGATGTTCTGGGCGTAGCCTTGCCGGTATCGGCTGATCGAGGAGGGGCCAAGACCGATAAGCGTTTCGCATTGGTCTTCGGTATAGCCCTGAAAATTGCGACGGATCTTGCCGGCGCGGGCGGCGATGGCCAGCGTGTCCTCCGGTTTTGCGAAATGATCCAATCCCAAGGCCTCGTATCCGGCCTCGACAATCAGTCGTGCAGTAAGCTGCGACTGCGCCAGACGTGCGGCGGAATCGGGCAGCCAGGCTTCATCGATCATCGTCTGGTGCTTCTTGAACCATGGCACATGCGCGTAGCCGAATAGAGCCAGCCTGTCTGGCGCCAGCGTCAGCGCCTGGGCGACGGTCGTTGCAACACTCTCGCAAGTCTGATGCGGCAGCCCATAGAGCAGGTCCAGATTGACGGATGCAACGCCCCGCGCGCGGACCGCATCGACAATGCTTCTCGTGAGGGCAAAACTCTGCTCGCGATTGATAGCCCTCTGCACTTTGGGATCGAAGTCCTGGACGCCAAGGCTCGCTCTCGTCATGCCGATCGCAGCGAAGGCATCCAGCCGCCCTTCGTCCATATCGTTTGGGTCGATCTCGACGCTAAGACTGGCATCATCGAGAAAGTCGAACCGGTCCCGCAACGCTCTACCGAGCGCCAGGATGTCGTCGGGCTTCAGCATCGTCGGGGAGCCGCCCCCGAAATGGACGGCGCGGACCTTGCCCCGACCGCTCACAAACCTGCCGACAGTTTCGATCTCCCTATGTAGGGAGTGCAGAAAAGTGGCCACAGGAGCATAGTGACGTGTCTGCTTGGTATGGCAGGCGCAGAACCAGCAAAGCCGGTCGCAATACGGAATATGCAGATATAATGATATCTCGTCATCGCCTTCGAGCGCGTCCATCCATCCACGAACCACTACCGCGTCAACGCCCGGATAAAAGTGCGGCGCCGTTGGGTAACTCGTGTAACGAGGCACGTTCTCTGCCGGATTGGTCGTCAAAACGGGGCGTGCGTCTTTGATTGCTTTCGCTGGCATGGGGCCAAGGTAGCCCGCGCAAGTGTGGCGAGCCTTGATTTCAATCAAGGCATTTGGCGCCACGGACAAACTGACGCAACAGCAACGAGATGCGGTATGGTATTCTATTTCTCTCTCTGGGCTCGAGCGATGCAATGACGATCAGACAGGATGTCCACAGTGCCGGCATCCCCGTTCTTTGCCGATCCTGCGAAGCGCGCCACCGGGGGGTGTGCGGCGCGCTCGAGCCCGATCAATTGATCAAGTTGGCCAAGACCTCGTCGAGGCGTGCCGTTCCCCCGGGCGGTGAGTTGGTTGGCGATGCCGAAGCTGTTGAACGCTATTCAAACGTGCTTTCCGGGGTGGTTAAGTTGACAAAAAGCCTTCCGGACGGAAGGCAGCAAATTGTCGGACTCCAGTTCGCGCCGGATTTCTTGGGGCGTCCGTTCAAGGCGGAAAGTGCTATCAATGCCGAAGCTGCGACAGAGGTGTCGCTGTGCTCATTTCCAAAGACCGTCATCGAGCGGATGATGAAAGACTCGCAGGAGCTGGAGCATCGCCTGCTTGAGCAGAAGCTGAACGAGCTTGACGATGCGCGCAGCTGGATGGTGGCGCTGGGGCGCAAGACAGCCTCGGAGAAGGTCGCGAGCTTTCTTCTGATGATCACCAGGAATATCGATCCGGCCGTTGATGTCGCGGCTGGGCCGACAAGTTACGATCTGCCCCTATCACGCTCCGATATTGCTGACTTCCTTGGGCTGACGATCGAGACGGTAAGTCGCCAGTTGACCAGGCTGCGAGCCGATGGGGTAATCCGCATCGAGAACCATCGACACATAATCGTAGACAGCCTGAGCCGGCTGGAACAACGCTGCGGCGGCTGATGATTGGCGACAGAGCCCATACTGTTCTTCTTTGCAGCGCTGGTGCCACCGGCCTAGGAACAAGCACCGACAAAGCCTTGATCTCGATCAAGGCGGTGCAGGCCACAGTCGGAGCAAATAGGCGTCCTATTGATCATAGGCGTCACAATGGCCATCAAACAGGGTGCTCAACAAGCTGACATTCCCACGATCTGTGAGTCCTGCGAAGCGCGACAAGGTGGATTATGCGGCGCACTTGAGACTGGGCAACTAGTCAACCTGGCCAAGGCTTCATCAAGGCATGAAATCCCGGGGGGGACAGAATTGGCCGACGACGGAGCCTACTCGAATGTACTGTCCGGCGTAATCAAACTTACGAGAAACCTCTCGGATGGACGTCAGCAGATTGTCGGCTTCCATTTCGCGCCCGATTTTCTGGGCAGGCCTTTCAAGGCACAATGGCCCATCACGGCGCGAGCCCTCACGAAGGTGACGCTATGCTCGTTTTCAAAGACGATCATCGAGCGCATGATGGAGGAAACGCCAGCGCTTAGGCGTGTGCTGCTAAAGCACGCGCTGAAGCAGCTTGACGAAGCACGCTATTGGATGGCGGCGTTGGGGCGCAAGACTGCTTCGGAAAAGGTCGCAAGCTTCCTTCTGAGGAACATAGGTCCTGGCAACCACTCGGCGAACTCGATGAGCTTCGACTTGCCAGTCAAACGCGCGGATATAGCTGACTTTCTTGGACTGACGATCGGGACTGCCAGTCGCGAATTGTCCAAGCTGCGAACAGATGGTGTGATTAGGATTGCAAATAGGCGGCATATCAGCCTGGAAAGCGTTGCTCGGCTTGAGGAACGCTGCGGCGATTGAACTGCCAATCGTCCCTTCTCCGGGAAAGTAATAATATCCGCTTCGGCCGCCCTATCTGAATCCAACAGTTCGCCTGCAGGCTGCCCCATTGCATCGTTCTGCAGAACTGTCGCTCCCCAAACAAAAAAGAAGCCGCCCTTTGACCTGGATCAAGGCCAGAAAAGGGAAAATCCCGAATTCGTGCCGATGGCGGTCACGATCCGCCGGAAATTCGAGATCGGGGACTTCGCGATGAGATTTGGCACGGAGATCGTCCTTCTAAGCCTGTTTGCCTTTGCGGCCCTCGTCGCGGCAGGCTTCGGCGCGGATGAGCCTTTCCGCCAGCACATGTGGGTGTTGTTCTTCGCCGTGGCCGGCTTCACTGCGATCCTGTTGCGCAAGACGGAGTTCAAGCCGGCGGCCCCGATTGACCCAGAGGCTTACATGGATGGCCCGGTCCGCTACGGCGCCATCGCCACCATGTTCTGGGGTGTTGTCGGCATGCTGGTCGGCGTGGTCATTGCGCTGCAGCTTGCCTATCCGGATCTCAATATCCAGCCCTGGTTCAATTTCGGCCGTCTGCGGCCGCTGCACACATCCGGCGTTGTCTTTGCTTTCGGCGGTAACGCGCTGCTTTGCACGTCCTTGTATGTCGTGCAGCGTACGTGCCGCGCACGGCTCTTCGGCGGCGATCTCGCCTGGTTCGTGTTCTGGGGCTATCAGCTTTTCATTGTCATGGCCGCCACCGGCTACCTCCTCGGCATCACCGAAAGCCGCGAATACGCTGAGCCCGAATGGTACGTGGACATCTGGCTGACCATCGTCTGGGTCGCCTATCTCCTCCTGTTCCTCGGCACGATCATGAAGCGCAAGGAACCGCATATTTACGTCGCCAACTGGTTCTACCTATCCTTCATCGTGACCATCGCAATGCTGCACGTGGTCAACAACCTGTCGATGCCGGCCTCCTTCCTGGGTTCGAAGAGTTACTCGGCCTTCTCGGGCGTGCAGGATGCCTTGACGCAGTGGTGGTACGGCCACAACGCCGTCGGTTTCTTCCTGACCGCCGGCTTCCTTGGCATGATGTACTATTTCGTGCCCAAGCAGGCCAACCGGCCGGTCTATTCCTACCGGCTCTCGATCATCCACTTCTGGGCGATCATCTTCCTCTACATCTGGGCCGGGCCGCATCATCTGCACTACACCGCCCTCCCCGACTGGGCACAGACGCTCGGCATGGTGTTTTCGATCATGCTCTGGATGCCTTCATGGGGCGGCATGATCAACGGCCTGATGACGCTCTCCGGTGCCTGGGACAAGATCCGTACAGACCCGATCATCCGCATGATGGTGATGGCTATCGCCTTCTACGGCATGTCGACCTTCGAGGGTCCGATGATGTCGATCAAGACCGTCAACTCGCTGTCGCACTATACGGACTGGACCATCGGGCACGTCCATTCGGGTGCGCTCGGCTGGGTGGGCATGATCTCGTTCGGCGCGATCTATTACATGGTGCCGAAGCTATGGAACCGGCAACGGCTCTATTCGCTGCGGCTGGTCACCTGGCACTTCTGGCTGGCGACCCTCGGGATCGTCGTCTACGCCGCGGTCATGTGGGTCTCCGGCATCATGCAAGGCCTGATGTGGCGTGAGTACGACGAGCAGGGCTTCCTGGTCTACTCCTTCGCCGAAACCGTCGCCGCCATGCATCCATACTATGTGATGCGCGCGGCGGGCGGCGCGCTGTATCTCTCCGGCGCGCTGCTCATGGCCTGGAATATCACCATGACCATCCTCGGCTATCAGCGCGAGGAGCAACCATTGCCGGGTTCCGAACCCGCCCTCCAGCTTGCCGAATAAGGAGCCAGACAATGGGCTTGATGGACAAACACGCGATCATCGAGAAGAACGCCACGCTTCTTCTCGTCGGCTCGCTGCTTGTGGTGACTGTCGGCGGCATCGTCGAGATCGCGCCGCTCTTCTATCTCGACAACACGATCGAGAAAGTCGAAGGCATGCGGCCCTATTCGCCACTCGAACTTGCAGGCCGCAACATCTATGTGCGCGAGGGCTGCTATCTCTGCCACAGCCAGATGATCAGGCCGTTCCGCGACGAGGTCGAGCGTTACGGCCACTACAGCCTGGCCGCCGAGTCGATGTACGATCATCCGTTTCAGTGGGGCTCGAAACGTACTGGCCCTGACCTTGCCCGGGTCGGCGACCGATACTCGAACGATTGGAACGTCCAGCACCTTATGGACCCACGTTCGGTGGTGCCGGAATCAATCATGCCGAGCTATGCCTTCCTGAAGGACGCGCCGATCGAAATAAAGGACTTCTCGACGCATCTGATCGCGAACAGGCGTGTGGGAGTCCCCTATTCCGATGACATGATCGCCAACGCCAACGCCGATCTGATCGCGCAGGCAGACCCGAACGCCGATACGTCTGGCCTCGAGAAACGCTATCCGAAGGCCAAGATCGGCGACTTTGATGGCAATCCGCAGCAGGTCACCGAAATGGATGCCCTGGTCGCTTACCTCCAGATGCTCGGCACCCTGGTCGATTTCAAAAACTATGACGAAGCCGCCGGTTACCGCTGAGGAGAGCGAACATGGATTACACTCTGATGCGGGAATTCGCAGACAGCTGGGGCCTGCTCGCCATGGCGGTCTTCTTTGTCGGATGCATTGCTTTCGCACTCCGGCCGGGTGGCCGCGCCCAGGCCGATGAAGCCGCCCGTATTCCCCTCAAGGACGATTGATCATGAGCTCAGAGCATATCGACGACGTCTCGGGTATTTCGACGACCGGCCATGAGTGGGATGGCATCAAGGAACTCAACAATCCTCTTCCCCGCTGGTGGGTGATAACTTTCTACGTCACCATCATCTGGGCAGTGGGTTACACCATCGCCTATCCGGCATGGCCGATGCTATCTTCAGCGACGAAGGGCGTGCTCGGCTATTCCAGCCGCAACGATGTCAGGAACGAGCTGGCGGCCGCAGAAGCCGCCAAAGGCAAATATGTCGCTGCCATCCAGGAAAAGACCGTCTCCCAGATTGCTGCTGACGACGCGCTGCGTGAATTCGCGGTCGCGGCCGGCGGAGCCACGTTCAAGGTCAATTGCGTCCAGTGCCATGGCTCGGGTGCGCAAGGATCCAAAGGCTTTCCCAACCTCAATGACGACGACTGGCTATGGGGCGGCATGGCCACCCAGGTTGAGCAGACGATCATGCACGGCATCCGCTTCGCCTCGGATCCGGATACGCGGCAATCGGAAATGCCTGCGTTTGGTGCCATCATCACGGGCGACCAGATCAAGCAGGTCAGCGCCTATGTCGCCGGCCTTTCCGGTCCGGTCCAGAACAAAGGCCTGATCGAGCCCGGCGCCAAGGTGTTCGCGGAAAATTGCGTCGCCTGCCATGGCGCTAATGCGAAGGGCAACAGGGAGTTCGGGGCACCTGACCTGACCGATGCGATCTGGCTCTACGGATCGGGCGAGACGGCCATCGCGGCCCAGGTCCGCGAGCCGAAACATGGCGTCATGCCAGCCTGGATCGGACGTCTCGGCGAGACCAAGGTCAAGGAACTTGCGGTCTACGTCCATTCGCTTGGCGGCGGAAAATAGGAAGGCGGGGGCCTGTTCTCTTCCCTCAGCCGCCAAAGCGACGAGGCCCGGCCGCGCCGGGCCTCGGTTCATTTCCGACATTCCAAGATTGACCTGCATCAACGCGGCTCGGCCGGCCGAGCGGCATTGTTTGGCTCAGCGCGGGCACGACAATCGCCAGCGCGCGAGTGGAGACAACCGTGCTGGATCAGATACAGGTAGAACGACTGGAAGCCCAGGCGGTCAATTCCGCCAAGACCCGGCAGCCGCTCTATGCTGCCCGGAAGAAGATTTTCCCGAAACGGGCCTCGGGCAGTTTTCGCCGCTTCAAATGGCTGGTGATGGCGATTACGCTGGGCATCTACTATCTGACGCCATGGCTGAGATGGGATCGCGGGCCGTTCGCCCCAGACCAGGCCGTGCTCCTCGATCTCGCCAACCGCCGCTTCTATTTCTTCTTCATCGAGATATGGCCCCAGGAATTCTACTATGTCGCCGGCCTTCTGATGATGGCCGGCATCGGCCTTTTCCTGATCACATCCACGGTCGGCCGGGCCTGGTGCGGCTACACTTGTCCGCAGACTGTCTGGGTCGACCTGTTTCTCGTCGTCGAGCGTGCGGTCGAGGGCGATCGAAACGCACGCATGAAACTCGATGCCGGCCCATGGACCGCGCGCAAACTTGTGTTGCGTGCGTCGAAACACGCGATCTGGCTAGTCATAGCGGCAGCCACGGGGGGCGCCTGGATCTTCTACTTTGCTGATGCGCCGACGCTGATTGGCGAAGTCTTCACTGGCGCTGCCGCACCGGTTGCTTACGCAACCATCGCTGTGCTGACGGCGACCACCTACACGTTCGGCGGACTGATGCGTGAGCAGGTCTGCACCTATATGTGCCCGTGGCCGCGTATTCAGGCCGCCATGCTGGACGAGAATTCGCTCACCGTCACCTACAATGACTGGCGCGGCGAGCCCCGCTCGCGCCATGCCAAGAAGGCCATAGCCGCTGGACAGCCAATCGGCGATTGCGTCGACTGCAACGCCTGTGTCGCAGTCTGCCCGATGGGGATCGACATTCGCGACGGCCAGCAGCTTGAATGCATCACCTGCGCGCTTTGCATCGATGCCTGCGACAGCATTATGGACAAGCTCGGCAGGGAGCGCGGATTGATCTCCTATGCGACATTGTCCGATTACAACGCCAACATGGCTGTGGCCACTGGGGGCGGTGAACGCCCGGTGGACCCTTCGCTGGTGCGAACCGCCGGCGGCACATTCTCCGAGAAGTTGGCGCATTTCCACATACGCAAGATCTTCCGTCCGCGCACCTTTATCTATCTTGGCGCCTGGTCGGCAGTCGGAGCCGCACTGGTTTACTCGCTGCTGACCCGCGAGCGGCTGGAGATCAATGTCCTGCACGACCGCAACCCTCAATTCGTCACTCTTTCCGACGGCTCGATCCGCAACGGCTACACCGTCAAGCTGCTCAACATGATCCCTGAGCCAAGGACCATCGTCCTCACCTTGCAAGGTCTGCCGGGCGCCGAGATGAGCACGGTCGGCGTCGATCTTACTCCGGCTCGCTCTTTCGCCACCCTGGTCGAGCCTGACCGGTTGAAGACGCTGAAGGTTTTCGTGCGCCAGCCCCCGGGACAGATTCTTGGGATCACGCAAAGCTTCAAGTTCCGGATCGACGACAGGGCCGGCCACGAGTCCGCAGAATACACAGCCACGTTCAATGCACCGGAGAACGCCAGATGAGTGCCCATTCGCAGAGATCCCGCGAATTCACCGGCCGGCACATGCTTTTCACCATTCTCGGCTTCTTTGGCGTGGTCATTGGGGTCAACGTGACCATGGCGACCCTCGCCAGCAAGAGCTGGACTGGCCTTGTCGTCGAAAACACCTATGTGGCGAGCCAGCAGTTCAACCGAAAGGCGGAGGAAGGTCGCGCGCAGGCGGCGCTCGGCTGGACTGGCGAACTGACGATCGTGTCGGGCAACGTGCGCTACAGCTTGAGCGACGCCGCCGGCAAGCCTGTTCCACTGCATGGCGTGAAAGTCCGGTTCCGTCATCCTGCCTATGAAGCAGAGGACAAGACTGTCGTTCTGGCTTCTGGCTCGGGCCAGGAATTCGGCGTCCGTCATACACCGAAGGACGGCGTCTGGATCGTCGAAATCGATGCCGACGCCGGTCTGGCGGAGCCCTATCGCGACGTGCGCAGAATCATGATTTCCCATGGAGCGCTGCAATGAGCTGTTGTGCACCAGGCGCCGAAATGGCGCTGGATCTCGACGGGGCCACATCCGCCCTGCCGTCGAGCCAGGAAATCAGGCTAGCCAGCCGCTCGCTTGGCGATGACCTGCACCAGACCGACCTCTCGGTGCCAACGGTTCATTGCGCTGCCTGCATCCAGACGATCGAGACGGCAATCGGCAAGCTGGGCCATGTCGAAGGCGCTCGCGTCAACTTGTCGACAAAACGTGTTTCGGTCCGCTGGCGTGGCGATGAGGTTCCAGCATTCGTCGCTACGCTTGGACGACTGGGCTATGAAGCGCACCTGTTCGATCCGGAGCCTGACGGGAAGGACAAGACGCTGTCGGAACTGATCCGCGCCGTCGCGGTCGCTGGCTTTGCGGCGGGCAACATCATGCTGCTTTCGGTCTCGGTCTGGTCCGGCGCAGAAGGCGCGACCCGCGACCTATTCCACTGGGTTTCGGCGCTGATCGCCATCCCCGCGCTCGCCTTCGCCGGCGGCATCTATTTCCGCTCGGCCTCGAATGCGCTGCGCCACGGTCGCATGAACATGGATGTCCCGATAGCGGTCGGTGTCTCGCTCGCCTATGCCATGAGCCTCTACGAGACGATCACGCACGGCGAGCACGCCTATTTCGATGCGTCGGTGTCCTTGCTGTTCTTCCTTCTGATCGGCCGTACGCTGGATCACGTGATGCGGGAGCGCGCACGGACCGCAGTGAACGGCCTGGCGCAACTGGCAGCGCGCGGCGCCATGGTGCTGCGGGGTGACGATACACGCGACTACCTGCCCGTCGGCGAGATCGAACCGGGCATGCAACTGCTCATCGCGGCCGGCGAGCGGATTCCGGTCGATGGCAATATCCTCAGCGGAATCTCTGATCTCGACTGCTCGCTGGTATCCGGGGAAAGCGCGCCCCGGACCGTGGGCTCGGGAGCGCAGGTGCAGGCCGGCACGCTCAATCTCACTGGTTCGCTGACCATGCAGGCCACGGCCGCGGCGAAGGATTCCTTCCTGGCCGAAATGGTCCGACTCATGGATGCCGCAGAGGGTGGCCGCTCGCAGTATCGCAGGATCGCCGACCGGGTCTCTGCCCTCTATGCACCTGTGGTTCATCTCGCGGCCTTGCTGACATTCCTGAGCTGGATGGTCGCGTCCGGCGACTGGCACTTGGCAATGACGATCGCGATCGCCGTTCTCATCATCACTTGCCCTTGCGCGCTCGGCCTCGCCGTACCGATCGTGCAGGTGGTCGCGGCGCGGCGCCTGTTCGAGGCCGGCGTCATGGTCAAGGACGGTTCGGCCATGGAACGGCTGGCCGCGATCGACACGGCGGTGTTCGACAAGACCGGGACGCTCACACTCGGACAGCCGAGGCTGGTCAACGCGTCGTCCATCGACCCGACCATGCTGGCGATCGCAGCCGACATGGCCGCGCATTCGCGCCATCCGTTCTCGAAGGCCATAGCCGTTTTCGCGGGTTTTTCCGGTCAACCCAGGCTCGAGTCTGTCAGCGAACACCCAGGCTACGGCATCGAGGCCGTCACCGAGGGGAATACCTGGCGCCTCGGCCGGCGCGGATGGGCTGGATGGAAGGCTCGAACCGGCGGCGAAGGCAAATCTGGCGGCTTTGGCGGAACGGTGCTCTCGAAGAACGGGGCGATCGTCGCCGCCTTCGCGTTCGAGGATGCTGCGCGCGCCGATGCCAAGGCCGCGCTCGGAGCGTTGCAGAATGGCGGCGTGGCCGTCGAGATGCTGTCCGGCGATACCGCCAATGCCTGCGGCCAAGTCGCCAAGGCGCTGGGTATCGACAGCTTCGTTCCGGCGCTGCTTCCGTCCGGCAAGGTCGAGCGGATCGAGGCGCTGTCGAGGCAGGGCCACAAGGTTCTGATGGTGGGCGATGGGCTCAACGATACCCCGGCGCTTGGTGCGGCACATGTCTCGATGGCCCCCGCGACCGCGGCAGACGTCGGTCGCAATGCCGCCGACTTCGTCTTCCTGCGCGAAAGCCTTTTGGCAGTGCCTCTCGCCCTGGATGTCTCGAGGAAGGCAGGTCGGCTCATTCGCCAGAACATCGCCATCGCGATCGTCTACAACGCGTTTGCGGTGCCGATCGCCATATCGGGGCATGTGACGCCGCTGCTTGCGGCGGTCGCGATGTCCGCCTCGTCGCTGATCGTGATCGGAAACGCCCTGCGGCTGCAAGGTTCCGCGAGAAGTTCATCGGCTGAATTCGCTTGGCAAGATCGGCGCGCGCGCCCCGGCATGCTGGTTCAACTCTCATGACGACGCTCATCTACCTCATCCCGGTAGCGCTGTTCCTCGGTGCGCTTGGACTGACTGGCTTCCTGTGGGCCTTGAGAAGCGGTCAGTACGAGGATCTTGATGGAGCCGCGGCGCGGATACTCATCGACCGCGACGACAAGCAAAATGACATCCGTCGAAGCCGGAAATGATTGAGATCAAGGCATCTGCCGCGCAAGATCTCGACAATGACCGATCGATATCACGGGAGGCAGACATGCAGGCCGACGCCATTATGACCGCACCGGTCATCGGGATAGGACCTACGGCGTCGATCTCCGATGCGGTAGGGTTGATGCTCTCCAGGAAGATCAGCGGCCTTCCGGTCATTGGCAGCGACGGCGCGCTGGTGGGCATTGTCAGCGAAGGAGACTTCCTGCGCCGCGGAGAGCTCGGCACGCAACGCAGGCGCTCGCGTTGGCTGGAGTTTCTCGTGAGCCCCGGAAGAGCCGCCGACGAATATGTTCAAGCCAACGGACGGCGTATCGAGGAGGTAATGACGACGGATGTCGTTACGGTATCCCCCAGCGTATCGCTGCCCGAGATCGTCGAACTCATGATGCGCCATCACGTCAAACGTATTCCCGTCGTCGACGATGGCAACGTTGTCGGCATTGTCACCCGCTCCGATCTTCTGCGGGCATTGCTGAATGCCTTGCCCGGATCGGCCCCTACAGCCACGGACGACGATCAGATCCGTCAGAAGATTATTGCCGAGCTTGCGAAGCAGAAATTGGCCGGCAAGGACATGATCGACGTGACGGTGGACAAAGGGGTAGTGATACTGAGCGGTGCCATCTTCGACGAACGCGAACGGCAGGCAGCCATTGTCGCCGCTGAAAATGTCGGCGGCGTAAGTGCGGTGACGGATAACCTTTTCTGCGCGGGGCCGCTGTCGGTGGTGCTTGTCTCTTAGTTCAGCACGGCAGAAATTCTGCATGACCCAAAATTCGAATTAATATCCGCGTTGAACCTAGGTCGCGGCTATTGCCAACAGAGGCCGCAGCAGCGTCAAGGCAAATACAACAAGCGCCGCACCCGCGATCCTGTCTGCCATTTCTTCGCCTCCGCTGAGCCGCCTACCGAGCAAGAGCCACATCGAGCCGGAGGCGGCTGTGGTCACCAAGAGCACAATCCAGAACAAGCCCAAGTCATATGGCCTCGCGTCTACCGGCACGGTTGCCAGACAATATATGAAGGCTTTCGGGTTGAGGGCAGTCGTTACCAGAACAGAAAGGCCATCCCCGTCTTCGGATGCGTCGATCCGGTCGATGCCTATCAGACGCACGCCAAGTATTGCGAGCCATACGGCTGCACCCAGCTTGAGTACCTGAACGCGTCGGACGGCAGGCGCAGCGCAAACCAGCAGGCTGCTGCGATCCCCTATCCGCAGGCCTGTGCGACCAAGAGTGCAATCGCCTTCTGCCGCTTGGCCGCGCCGGCCATCAGAAGAGCATTGGTTGGCCCGGGCGCGACGAAGAGCAGAAATGCTTCCAGGAAAAACAGCCTGCTCAAAACTGCCTGTCCCGTGGAGGCAAATCCATCACCTGCAAACTCGGTTTGACACGGTGGCACTTGTCAAACCCCGGAAGTCCAACGGCATTCGCAGACCTCTCCGCTACGCGCAAGCGATGGGACGCTACATGCGGTCGGCCGCTGCTGAAAGCAACTATCGCTGGCCGGCCGCATGCTGCAGCCGTGCAATGAGGTCGCGGTTGCGGCAGTAATCTGGTGGGTCGTCGGCTTGCAGGTGTTGGTCAAGCCAGGTCGAACATTCATCCTGGTGACCGCAGGAGCGGCAGCGGTCTACCGCCCGGTTGGTAACGGCGGCATGGTCCGCGATGACCTTCAACTGTCTGTCGACGCCGAGCTTCTGCATCATGCGTCCCATCAAGGCGGTCCTGGCGTCTACTGAAATCAGGTAGTCGAGAAAAGTCATTGGGATCACTCCTGTTCTCAGCCATGATCGTCAATGCTGGGGGCCGCCGCCTTGATCTTGGTCAACAGGCAACTCCGGCTCGGATGATTCCGGCCGGCGGTCAATACGACATGAAGCGATGGATGCCGTTGCTCTCGATCAGCGAGCGAGTGACGCCGCCGAAGGCCCATTCCCGCAGGCGGCTGTGGCCGTAGGCGCCGGAGACGATCAGGTCGGCCTGGATCGAGTGCGCGAATGCAAGCAACCGGTGACCGTCAGCCTCATCGGGTATCAGTTCAGTCCGTGCCATGATGCCGTGATGTTCGAGATAGGCGGCGATATCGGCGAGACTGTCGCGGATGCTTTCATGACGGTCGGTATCCATAGTGACGATAACCACTCTGTTGGCGCCGGCGAGGAACGGCAACGCATCGGCAATCGCCCGTCGCGCCTCCCTGGTGTCCTTCCAGGCGACCAACACGGTCTTTGCCATGACATGTTCGGCATTGCTCGCGGCAATGAGGATGGGCCGGCCTGCGCCGAGCGCCAGGCTCCCGATATCGACGGCGCGATAGACATTTTCGCCACCTCCGCCGGTGACTATAAGGTCGGCCGCGCGGGAGGACTCGCTGAGGAACCGTGTGGGACTGCACACCGCCTGCCCCCATTCACTGCTCACCGATGCCGGTACCAACCTCTCGAACTCGGCCCTAAGCTCGGCAAGCCGTTTTTCGATCTCGGTTCGCTGGATCTGCATGACCTCGCCCTCGTAGACCAGACCGTTACCGGTGGCGACGAGGGGCGGAACATCGGCGGCCGCTAGGCCAACAAGGTGCGCTCCGAAGCGCTCGGCCAGTTCGACCCCCAGTTTCACCAAGGGCGCGGGCGGTGCATCTATCGCAAGATTTGCAATGATTGACTTATAGGCCATGCAAGGCACCTTTTTCAGAAGTCGTCGGGTGCCTGAACGATTGCATTCGCCGGCGCCCGATGCCTTGATGCGAGTCAAAAGCGCCGCCGTTTTCGTTCTGAGACGTTTGCCTCGATAGGTTTGGCGCAAGCGGCCAGGAGTGATAATTAGCCCTTCTTGCAAGAGTGGCCGAATCCAAGGACTTCAGGTGAGCCAAGACGAAGCGCCTATTTTGCCGGTCGGCGGGACGAAGCTGAAATCCGTTCTGTCACAGATGTTCGAGCAGGCTCCCGGCTTCATGGCCCTCGTGCGTGAGCCGGATCATGTCTTCGAACTGACCAACGCCGCCTACCAACGTCTGATCGACAACAGGCAGGTGATTGGCAAGCCGGTGCGCGAGGCGCTTCCCGAGCTCGAAGGTCAAGCGTTTTTCGAACGGCTTGACGAGGTGTACAAGACCGGCGAGCCACATAGAGGCCAGGGGGAAAAGGTCGTCCTTCGCAACAGGCCCGATGAGCCCGCAGAAGAGCGCATCCTCGATTTCGTCTACCAGCCGATCAAGGATGACAATGGCCGCGTCACTGCGATCTTCGTCGAAGGCACGGATGTTAGCGAGCTGTCCTTTGCGAATGCCGCACTTCGGCTGCGTGAGGACCATCTGCGTTCGATCTTGGCAACGGTGCCGGATGCAATGGTCGTCATCGATGAGCAAGGCCGCATCCAATCCTTCAGCACAGCCGCAGAGACGTTGTTCGGCTATGCATCGAGCGAAGTCATAGGCCAGAATGTCAGCCTGCTGATGCCGGCACCCTATCGCGACGAGCATGACGCCTATCTGCACCGCTATCTGACAACCGGAGAGCGCCGGATCATCGGGCTTGGTCGCACGGTCACCGGAATGCGCAAGGATGGTTCGACCTTTCCCATGGAACTTTCCGTCGGCGAGATGCATCCGGGAACCGGACGCTTCTTCACCGGCTTCTGCCGCGACCTGACCGAACGCCATCGGGCAGAAGCCAGAATACAGGAGCAGCAACAGGAGCTGCTTCACATGGCGCGGTTTACCGCGCTTGGCGAAATGGCCTCCACGCTTGCGCATGAGATCAACCAGCCGTTGACGGCCATTACCAACTATCTGAAGGGCAGTCGCAGGCTGCTTGAGAAAAGCACGGAAGAGAACGCGCCAATGTTGAGGGACGCCGTCGAGAAGGCGGCGGAACAGGCCTTGCGGGCGGGAGATGTCATCCGGCACCTTCGCGATTTCGTTTCAAGAGGTGAAAGCGAACGACAGGTCGAACGGCTGCCGAAGCTGATCGAAGAGGCCGCGTCGCTAGCCCTGGTCGGCGCCAGGGAGGCCGATGTCCGCGTCAGCTATCATCTTGACCCGGCAGCCGAGCTCGTGCTCACCGATCGCATCCAGATCCAGCAGGTTCTGCTCAACCTCATGCGCAATGCCGTCGAGGCCATGCAGGGGGCACCGCGCCGTGAGTTGCGGGTGGCTACGACCGCACGTAGCGACGGAATGGCGGAAGTGAGCGTGGTAGACACCGGCCCGGGCTTGGCGCCCGAGGTTTCGACCCAGCTCTTCCAGCCCTTTGTCACCACCAAGAAACAGGGCATGGGTGTCGGCCTGTCGATTTGTCGCACTATTGTTGAATCGCATGGCGGTCATATCTGGGCCGAGCCAATGCCAGGCGGAGGAACCGCTTTCCGGTTCACCTTGCGCGTCGTGGAGAAGGAAGAGGTCGCCAATGGCCGGTAGTGATGTCGTGCATGTGGTTGACGATGATGTCGATGTTCGCAAGTCGCTTGGCTTCCTGCTCGCGACAGCTGATTTTGCCGTGCGCCTGCATGAGTCCGCGACCGCCTTTCTCGCGACTGCGCCGAAGACTATCGATGGCTGCATCGTCACCGACGTGCGTATGCCCGGCATCGACGGGATAGAGTTCCTGCGGCAGCTGCGGACACGCGGACATACCGTCCCGGTAATCGTGATGACGGGTCATGCGGATGTTGCGCTCGCCGTTCAGGCGATGAAGGAGGGAGCCGCCGACTTCATCGAGAAGCCGTTCGACGATCAGGTGCTCATCGATGCGATTCGATCAGCGCTGGACAACCGCAATCTGGCGGTCGCAACGCACCCGCAAGCCGCCGAGATCCGAAATTGCCTATCGACCCTGTCGGAGCGTGAGCGACAGGTGCTCGACGGACTGGTGTCGGGACTGCCTAATAAGTCGATAGCTTACGACCTCGGCATCAGTCCGCGCACCGTCGAGATCCATCGCGCAAACGTCATGAGCAAAATGGGCGCCGGCAGCCTGTCGCATCTGGTACGCATGGCGTTGATCGCCGATTCCAAGCACTAGGCCGGGGCGGGAAGCGAACCCGCCTGCCTATTTTCTGCTTCCCAGTCACGCCAGTGTGTTGGGCGGATGTCGACGCGCACGCCGGTGACGGCATCCCGCCAGCCTTCCTGCACCTTCCTGCAGGGGAATACGAGCGCGTGCAGGCCGTCCTCGTCGATAACGGCCAGTTCGAGATTTCGACCAAACGGAGCGCTTGCGATCGGATTCCACATCCCGCCACCATTGAGGGAAATGTCGGCCCGCGCTTTGACTTGAATCATTTTTTTCAAAGCATTCGAAGGTCTGCCCCCGACGCCCGGCAGGCCGGGCCGCCGATTTGACACGCCTCCTGTCCCGACTAGATCACCATGCTAACCGCGGAGAGAGTGCGCCGGTCGACATAGGCTTGGGCCAGGGCCGCCAGACGGAATCACACAAATGCGGTGTTTTCGGCCCGCATTTGTAGTACTTTCTGCCCTCGCTAAATCTGGCTTCTCGCCGACAGCGGTTCGAGGTTGAGGGCGATGCTTAGAGTCGTAGACAATCCCTTGACCGTTCTGTCGAACCGGGAGCGGATGATAGCGACAAAGTTCGCTGAGGGGATGACATATCGTGAAATCGGCGAGATGTTCTTCATAGCGCCGGCCACGGTTCGGACCCATCTGTCGGCGATCTATCGGAAACTCGACGTTCGCAGCAAAGTGGCGCTCGCTGCATTGCTTGCGGATCGCCGCCTCCAAGAACTCGACCAGTTACCATTCGAACGCCGTTCGACAGACCTGTGTGGGCCGCCTGTCGTCGCAGTTCTCCCGTTTGACAACCTCGGTGGAGAAGAACGCTGGACGCGTATCGCGGAAGGGTTGTCGGCGGACATCATCGTTGATCTCGCCCGTTACCCCGACTTGGGCGTGATAGCCCGCCAGACAATGCTCTCATACAAGGAGCGGCGCGATGATGTTCGATCCATCGGACGAGAGTTGAGTGCCGACTATGTGATGGAAGGAACCGTGCAAGCGGAGGGCCAGCGGGTACGCATCTGGGTGCAACTCGTCGACTCCCGCACAGGGGTTGATGTTTGGACAGCGCGTTATGATCGGTCCGCAGAAAACCTGTTTGCGATGCTGGACAGCGTGACCGAAAACGTCATCAATGTCGTTGCTACTTGCCACGGTCAACTCGCCAACCTGCGACGCGATGCAGTGCGTCGGAGGCCACCAACAAGTTTGCAAGCCTATGATTGCTACCTGCTTGGCCTTGAGCAGAAGCACCTTTTCACCCGAGATTCGAACAAGGAAGGGATACGGCTACTGACGCGTGCAGTCGAGCTTGATCCGGGTCTTGCAAGAGCCTGGACCGCGCTGGCTCTTGCGCATGCTGTGGATGCTTGCAACGGGTTTTCCGATGATGTTTCTGTCTCTATTGAGAGCTGGAGCGCATGTGTCAAGAAAGCGCTGGCCCTCGATCCGGCCGATATTTACGCACGAATAATGCTCGCTGATCTTCGGGCTTTGCAGGGCGATATCGACGCTGCTGTCGAAGAACATGAGCGAGTCTTGGCGTCGTCCCCAAACAACGCTGACACACTTGCCTTGCTTGCAGGAAGCTTGGCTCTTGTTGGGAGCGACGCCAAGCATGGCTACGAATTGGCCAAGCGAGCGATCCGGCTAAATCCTAATGTTCCGTGGTACTTTGGAATGTTGGGGCGCTGCTGCTTTGTCCTTGGCCTGTACCGGGAATCGTTGGTTGGGCTGCGTCGGTCCCCGTCCGACTCGCCCGCCACGCTTCTGTTCTTTGCAATGGCTCATGCGATGCTTGGTGAAACCCTGCGGGCCACCAAGATAGCTGCGCGACTGAAGGACGAGTTCCCGAGCTTCACTCCCGAACTGTTCATCAACACGTACCCGGTCACCAATCCAGTGGCCATTGCCGCAATCAGAGAGGGCTCCCGGCGTGCGGGTCTATCGTAACTTCTTTCCGTTTCTGAGGCCGGCAGCTTTCCTGAGCCAGCAGCCTTAGCACAAGCGGCGAATGACCGCTCATGGATGCAAAGCTGCCGTTGCGACCGAGTTAGTTTTTGAATGGTCGTCAATCGGGGGCGGCGCTGGGCGCGAGCTAACGATCAGAAGTGCCCTCACTTCCACCGTAACCGATGTTCCGCTCCTACGTTACACTCGCCATTGATCCGCAGACCGATTGCTGCCCTGATTAGCTGAAGCGGTCGGTTGAGCGAGAGCTTCTTCTCGCCGGATTGAACGACATGATAAGCGGGCCTATGGGACTCAAGAATTATCTGATCGAAGGCGGTTCCGGCACTGGAAAAACGTCTGTCGCTACCGAACTGGAGCGGCGGGGTTATCATGTCGTCCACGGTGACTGGGTCCTGGCCTATGTCGGCGACCCTGAAACAGGCAAGGCATTGCCAGGACCACCCGAAGGCGAGGATCGCATCGTTTGGGCATATGCGCACTGGATTTGGCCCGTCGACAAGGTCCGGGCCATTGCTGCCGACACGACCCATCCTGCCACCTTCTTCTGCGGCGGATCGCGCAATTTCCATAAATTCCTGGACTTATTCGACAAGGTCTTTGTGCTCGACGTAGACGTTGAGACTTTGAACCGACGATTAGATGGGCGACCGAATGAGCCAGGTTTCGATCCGGCCGAGCGGCGGCTGGTACTGCGCAACCATCATACCCGGGAATATCTTCTCGTCGGCATCGATATCGACACGGCGGGTACGGTTCCAAGCGTCGTCGACAATATCCTCGCTCAACTCGCCTGAAGCCCTGAACGCATCGCGAATAGGATGGGGAAGCATTCGAAAATATTACGGGAAGACGCTAGTCGCCTGAACGGCTCACCAGCGGCGCTGAGACTCTGTACCCGGCCGCAGCCTGCGTATCCCTTGAGCTTTCACGGCGCCTCGCAGCCCGCCCTCGGCTGACAGCCAGTTGTCAGCTTGGTCGTGGGATATTGCATCCGAAGCGTACCAGATGGGTCGCCTCTGCAAGGCTCAATATCGGCCGTCGATAGCTTTGACTTCGTCTTCCGGTCGCCGCGCAAGCTCGCCTTTGAGGCTGGCCAATATCTTGAATGGACGCTTGGCCTCGATCGTGCCGACAATCGCGGCAACCGCCGTTATTTCACGGTGGCCTCGGCGCCGACGGAGGAAACGGTCCGGCTCGGCGTAAAATTCTATCCGCAATCAAGCGCCTTCAAGCGCGGACTGATGACCATGAAGCCAGGCAGCACGATCCACGCCGCGCAACTGGCCGGCAACTTCACGCTGCCCGCCCGACGTGAAACCAAGATCGCTTTCCTGGCCGGGGGCATCGGCATCACGCCTTTCCGCTCGATGTTGCAATATCTCCTCGACCGCAAGGAGCGGCGACCGATCGTCATGCTCTACGGAACCGAGGGACAGCAGGACATCGCATATCGCGACGTGCTTGGCGCGGCCAGGCAGGAACTTGGTATAATGACGGTCCACGCTGTGGCGCGCGGTGGCGAGCGCGGGCAGTATCCCGGCTACATCGACGAGCGCCTGATACGTCTGGCAATACCCGACTACCTCGAGCGCACTTTCTACATTTCCGGCCCGCAAGCGATGGTCAAGGCGCTGCGTCAGAAACTGCTGGCGATGGGCGTTCGCCGCTCGAAGATAAAGGTCGACTATTTCCCGGGCTTTGCCTGAAGCAGGCTCAACCGTGTCGCGGCAAGGAAATGGTCACAGCCAGACCCGGATCGGCGTTAGCCATGGCAAGGCGTCCGCCGTAGGCTTCGACGATGTCGGAAACGATGGCCAAGCCAAGGCCGTTGCTGCCGCCCCTGCTGTCGAGCTGGACGCCACGCGACAAGGCGGACTCCCGATCGGTATCCGCAATACCCTGGCCATCATCCGCGACGGTGACAATCACCTCTCCAGCTGCCTCCGATGCATCGACACGGACTGAGGACTTTGCATAGCGTGCCGCGTTCTCGACCAGATTGCCGAGGATTTCCGACAGGTCGCCTTCGTCGATTGGCGCCGTTAGATCTTCCGCAACGTCCATCTTGAATGAAAGCTGCTTGCCGCTTGGTATCCGTTTGACGACTGCAACGACGCCAGCCACGACGTCAGACACAAGGCAGGATGCCTTGCCGGAGACGCCGGGCGCGAGGCGCGCGCGCGCCAGCTCCCGCTCGACATGGCGCCGGATCGCTCCTGCGCTCTTCTCGATCTCGTCGGCCAGATCCGTCTCGCCTTTCTTGCGCAACGCTCGGATGTCGGCCGACAGGACTTGCAGTGGCGTCTTGAGGCCGTGCGCCAAATCCGTGGCACGCGAACGCGCTCGCGAAAGCGCCTTTTCCTGGGCATCGAGAAGACGATTGATTTCGTCCGCGAGCGGCTGCACCTCGCTTGGTGCCACCACATCGAGCCGTGCCATTCGCTGCGCGATCACGTTTCTGACGGCGACCCGCAATGTCTCCAGCGGAGCAAGGCCGATGGTGATCTGGATGAAAAACGCGGCCATTAGGACTGCAGCGAGCATCAAGAGAGCCGGAGCGAGATCGCGAACATATTCGCCTACAGACAACTCAACGGTTCGATGATCTTCCGCCACGATTGCACGAAAGGAGTGGCCTCCAGCATCGATGATCGTACGCTCGACCGCAATACTGAGTTCTCCGCCCGGGCCCGCGAACTCCTCGACGGTTCGCAGCCCACCACTTGCGCTCCGGGCAGGGAGGAGCAGCTTGGCGTCCCATAATGATCGCGAACGCTCAAAGCTGCCGGTGGCGATGTCCTCCACCTGCCAGTAGTAGCCGGAGAGTGGATTGGCAAACCGCGGGTCGGTCAGCACCGGGGCCACAACAAGGCGACCATCGCTGGCGAAAGTTGTTGCGCCGATGAGTTCGTTGAGGTCGACCGTTAGTTCGCCCACCACGCGCCGCTCGACGTGAAGTTCGAACAAATAGCGCAAGCCGGCGCCGGCGATCGCGAGTGCGACAAGAATCGAGATGGTTGCCGCCAACCACAGCCGGAAGCGGATCGAGTTGCCCATCAGGCGGGATCATCGGGCATCAGATACCCGAACCCGCGTCGTGTTTCGATGACATCGCTGCCGAGCTTCCGTCGCAACCGCGCTACAATGACCTCGATCGTGTTCGGATCGCGGTCGTTACCTGAATCGTACAGATGTTCGGCAAGTTCGGTCGGCGCCACCACCCTCCCGGCGTGATGCATCAGAAACGCCAGGAGCCGGTATTCCAGCGGCGAAAGCGAAACGGGTATCCCACGGAGAGTGATGCGCATCTGGCGGGTGTCAAGAAGCAACGGCCCGGACTTCAACACGGGTGCCGCCTGCCCAGCCGAGCGACGCAGGATTGCCCGCAACCGGGCAAGCAGTTCTTCCATTTCAAAGGGCTTCGGAAGATAGTCGTCAGCGCCGGAATTAATGCCCTCGACACGCTCCGTCCACATCCCCCTTGCAGTCAGAATGAGAACCGGAAACCGGCGCCCGTTGGCCCGCCAGCGCTTCAGGACAGTAAGACCATCGAGCTTGGGGAGACCGATATCCAGAACGGCAGCGTCATAGTTCTCCACATCGCCAGCGAACCAGGCAGTTTCGCCGTCGTGCACCACATCGACAGCCATTCCGGATGCCCTGAGAGCAGTCGCGACATCGGCAGCTATGCGGGCCTCGTCCTCAGCCAGGAGGATCTTCATCTGTCTCCCTCCCCGTCGCGCAGGATGACACCGGCACCGGCGTCCACATCGACGATCGTTCGCCGGCCATCGGCGCCGACGACCTGGAACCGGTAGACCCATTTGTTGGCTCTACGCACGAGCTTGACCGCGACGACGTCGCCCGGGGCCTGCGTGCGTACGATGTCGAGAATATCGGCAAGGCCCTTTATTTCGCCCTGCTCATAAAGGTCGCGCGCCCGGTCGTGGTCGCCATCGTCGTCCTCGTCGGCGTGCGTGCCGACCGGCTGGACCAGGACAAACGCGGTCAGGCCCAAGATAGCGAGGCGCTTCAAGCTGGCCATCATGAACTCGGCTTGTCGCACGTCGAAGCTTTCAATCCGCTGTCAACCATCCTCAGCTGCCTGCAAGCAAGAGTTCTCTATCAAGGCATGATGGCCGCCAATCATGGCAGCGCCGAGAAGGACGTCGAAACCATGCGCAATTCCTTGTTTTTGCTCCTAGCACTTGGGACCCTGACCATCTTTGCCGCGCCGGCGGCTGCTGGATCGGACGAAGGCTCATGCAGCGCATCGTCTTCCGCCGCGCAGCCCGGACCGATTAATCTCGACGCTATCCCCATGCAGGATGCTACCGGCCCCAAGGCCATCAGGGGCGTGGGCGATGACGACGAATGCGGCGACGGTCTCACCTCGGACAAGGCCGCTTTGAACAGCCCCGATGACGACGACGGCTTGGGAGAAGACGACTGAAATCACCGACCTAATCTTGCCTGGGCATCATTGACGCCAGGCCCCGCAGCTCGTCTCCAACGCCGAGTCCCCTTCGCTTCGCCAATTTCCAAGCCCGTCTCCGGAGAGTTTTTTCTGATGATCGCAATCCAGCATATCCATCCCATCCTCGTTCATTTTCCAATTGTGCTCATCTACACGCTCGTGGTCCTCGACCTCGTGGCACTTGCGAGCAGCAATGCCGTGACGAGACGCTCGGGCGTGGGCACGATTTCCACTTTCGTTGCGCTCGCAGCAGGAGTCTTCGCCACAGGAACCTGGTTCTACGGCGGACTGGCGCTTGACCATGCCGAAGCTGCCGGCTTCAGCAGCGCCATAGCGGAGACGCACGAAAGCCCTGGCGGAATCACGGCATTTGCCCTTCTGACCTGGGGGGTCGTCAGATTCGCATTGTGGGTCCGCAATCGCGAGTTGGGATCCCTGGCGATCGCCGTTCCTGTAATCGAAGTTGCAGGCGCGGCACTTGTAACCGTCACCGCCTACTACGGCGGCCTGCTTGTCTATGATCTGGGTGTGAATGTGGCCAGAGCCGCCACAGGCGGCTGAGGCCTGTCTCCAAGCCTGTCGACAATTGTCGATAGGCAAAGTGCCTGCATTCCCCACCATGCTCCCGACCTCAGCCATGCGGCTCTGATTTGATGCTGGTTGAATGGGGTATGGTCCCGCCGAAGGCGCGCCCCGCCCTTGATCGATGCTGGTGTCTGTTTTCATGTTCGAAGAACCAGCGCTTCGTCATCTCCGAGGCCAATAGATAGACCCCGGTGATGGCGATGAGCCCGACAAGCACAGGCAGAGGTAGAGGCACAAAGCCGAAGTTTGCGGCGACGGGAACGTAGGGCATCGCGATCGCGACAAGCGCGACAGCAAGCGTAAGCCAGGCAAGCAGCGGGCTGGGGCGGCTCATCCAAAACGCCTTGTGCGTGCGCACGATGAGCACGATGGCGAGTTCTGTCAGCAGCGACTCGACGAACCATCCTGTCTGGAACGTAGCCGCCGTCGCATTCGCAAGAAGCAGCAGGAAAGCGAAGGTTGCAAGGTCGAACAGCGAGCTGACCAGGCCAAAGCCGACCATGAATCGCCTGACGAAGCTGATGTCCCAACGGCGCGGCCGGCGCAGCTGGTCCCGGTCGACATTGTCGGTGGCGATGGCCAGCGAAGGAATGTCGGACAGGAAATTGTTGAGCAGGATTTGTGCCGCCAGGAGCGGCAGGAAAGGCAGGAACAGCGACGCGACGGCCATGCTGATCATGTTGCCGAAATTGGCACTGGTCGTGATGGAGATGTACTTCATCGTGTTGGCGAACGTCTTGCGGCCGTCGTCAATCCCGCGCACGAGCACGTCCAGATCCTGTTTGAGGAGGACGATGTCGGCGGCCTCGCGGGCGACATCAACAGCCCTGTCGACGGAGATGCCGATGTCCGCCTCGTGCAGCGCGGGCGCATCGTTGATGCCGTCGCCTAGATAGCCGACAACATGGCCACAGCTGCGCAAAGCCTGAACGATGCGCTCTTTCTGGTTAGGGTCAATCTCCACGAAGAGATCGGTCTGCTGGACGCCTGCGAAAAGTCCGCTCTTTGTCAGTTTCGACAGGTCTTCACCGGTCATGATCCTGTCAGCCCGCAGGCCGAGTGCGTCAGCAAGGTGCGCGGTGACGTAACGGTTGTCACCCGAAATGACCTTCACGGTAATGCCGCGGTGAGCGAGTGCCGCCAGCGTCTCCATGACGCCGTCCTTCGGCGGATCGAGGAAGAGCAGGAAGCCAGCGAACGTCAGATCGGTCTCCTCCTTCCTAGATCCGGCGCCCTGGCTTTTGATGTGGCGGATTGCCACTCCCAGGACACGATAGCCGTCCGCGCTCCATCGTCGGAACTTCTCGTCGATTGCGGCGCGAAGCGTGTCGTCCAAGGGTTGTGACCCTTTTGCGGTTCGAACAAACCCACAGGCGTTCAGGACATTCTGCACTGCGCCTTTTGTGATCAGGAGGTCTTCGGCGTCCTTGGTCCGCACGACAACGGAAAGGCGCTTACGGATGAAGTCGTAGGGAATCTCGTCGACCTTCGCAAAGGCGGTCAACCTTGCGTCCCCGCCTTGCGTGCCGGCTATCGCTTCGTCAAGCGGGTTCTTCAAACCGGTCTGCATGGTCGCGTTGAGACGCGCCCAGAGCAGGACATCCGCCGATGAGTTGCCATCGGGATCGAGCCATCCATCGAGCTGAATGATCCCTTCCGTCAGCGTTCCGGTCTTGTCGGTGCAGAGCAGGTCCATGCTGCCCAAATTCTCGATGGCGTCGAGACGGCGAACGATGACGCCATTGGCCGCCATGGCGTGAGCACCCCGAGCCAGCGTCACGCTGATAATCGCCGGAAGGAGTTCTGGCGTAAGGCCGACCGCCAGCGCCAGCGAAAACAACAGCGATTCTATCAGCGGCCGATGGAGAAGAAGATTGGCGAAGAACACCAGGATGACAATCGCCAGCATGATCTCCGTCATCAGATAGCCAAAAAGCCTGATCCCGCGGGCAAAGTCCGTCTCCGGGACACGTCGTTCGAGGGCCGCTGCGATTGACGCGAACTCGGTGCGCTGGCCGGTTGCCACCGCAAGCACAGTCGCGGTGCCACTGCGGACCGACGTCCCTGCGAAGACGGCGTTGGCGCGCTGTGCGACGGAAGCGCCCGGCGCCGACCGGCCCGGCGCTTTTACAACTGGAAACGTCTCGCCGGTCAGGACTGCCTCGCTGACATTGAAATCGCGCGCATCCAGAATGATGCCATCAGCGGGAACAAGGTTTCCCGCCGAGAGACGGATCACATCGCCGGGCACAACCTTTTCGGCTCCGATCGAGCGCTCGACGCCGTCACGCAGGATTGCGACCTTGCGCGAAATGCGCCCTTTGAGCGCCTCTGCCGCACGTGACGCGCCGTATTCCTGGGTAAAACTCAGGACACAGCTAGCCAGCACAATCGCGCCGATAATCGCAGCCTCCTGGCTCTGACCGACGAAGGCCGACACGGCGGCCGCGAAAATGAGGATCAGGACAAGCGGGCTACGGAACTGGCGGACGAACACTGTTAGTATCGAGGTGCCTGACTGCGATGCTGGTGTGTTTGTGCCGAATTTCGACAGCCTTGATACGGCCTCGGAGGTGCCAAGCCCAGAGACCGACGTCTTGAGGCGTCGCAGAAGATCATTGATCTCCATTGACCAAAAGGCGTCGTCGTCAACAATTCCCGTCGGTGCGGGGACGGGTTGTTGGCCGACTTCGCCGGGCACGATACCAGAAACCATCAGCATGACATGAAGCGGTTGATGCTGCTGTCTTCGATCAGCGAGCGGGTGACACCGCCAAAGGCCCATTCCCGCAGGCGGCTGTGGCCGTAGGCGCCGGAGACGATCAGGTCGGCATGGATTGAACGCGCAAACGCAACCAGCCGGTCGCCCTCCGCCTCGCCAGCCAGCAGTTCGGTTTGCGGCATGATGCCATGGTTTTCGAGATAAGCCGCGACATCGGCGAGGCTGTATCGGGCGCTCTCGCTGCGGTCTGTATCGATGGTGGCGACAATGACCTCGTTGGCCACGGCCAGGAAAGGCAATGCATCGGCTATCGCCCGTCGCGCCTCCCTGGTGTCCTTCCAGGCGACCAGCACGGTCTGTGCCATGACATGTTCGACATTGCTTGCGGTGACGAGGACTGGTCGGCCTGTTCCCAGCGCAAGGCTCCCGACATCCACGGCACGGAAGACATCTTCTCCATCCCCACCACCGGTAACGATGAGGTCGGCGGCTCGGGCGGAAACGCTCAGGAAGCGGGTTGGACTGCTGACTGCCTGCCCCCATTCGCTGCTCACCGATGCCGGAACCAGCTTCTCGAATTCGGCACGCAGCTCCGCAAGCCGCTTCTCGATCTCGGTTCGCTGGACCTGCAAGATCTCGCCTTCGTAGACCATGCCGCTGCCGGTGGCGACGAGCGGCGGAACATCTGCAGCCGCCAGGCCGATAAGGTGCGCTCCAAAACGCTCGGCCAGTTCGACGCCCAGTTTCACAATGGGTGCAGGAGATGCATCCACAGCGAGGTTAACGATGATCGACTTGTAAGACATTGCGGGGCGCCCTTCGGTGAAGATGTCGACGTTCGATGAAGTGCATCCGCCAGCCTCCGTCGCCTTGACGCGGGTCAAAACGCAACGCCTTTCGATTACCCCCCGGGCGACGGCAAGAACCTCTGCAAGGTGGGCCACCCGACGCGATCACTCGCGCTCGATCTGTCCTTTGATCATGATCAAGGCCAACCTTGGTGAAGGGAATATCGTGCAGTCGCGAAGGAGAATTGCGATGGAATATATCAAAGCCGATGAGGCGTTATGGGCATCCAGCATGTTGCCCGAGGGTATCTTGGAGCGTTGGTTCATTGCCAGCGGTGACGCGGTAAGGGCTGGCGATCGGATAGCAGAAATTCGAGTCGAGGATGCGCTGCACGAGATTGTCTCGCCTGCAGCCGGCCGCGCGACGATTGTCGCCGCGGCGAATGCCGTCATCGAACCCGGCTCGATCCTGGCAACGCTGGAGTCCCGATCTGCGTGAGGCGGGCGACGCCTCACGCCGACAATTGCGCGCGCCCCTCAACCATAGTCTCAAGAGCGTAGCCACTGCAGACCCAACACCCCGTCGCCTGGCCGCGCCGCCGACCGGTTGCGTCCTCCTAGGAGGAGGCTAGCCGCAGATCGGCTCAAGATCGTCATGGCCGCAGCGGTCATTACCGTTGGAGGCTTTCGATGTAAGCAAGGATGGCGTCGATTTGATCGGGGCTGGCAACCCACTCTGGCATGTCGGGATGGCCCGTTGAAATGCCCTCGGCCAGCGCCTCCTCGAGATCGACAATCGGATAGCGCTGCGACAAGACGCGAAATGCAGGCGCGTCGGGGTGGCTGCTTTTGTCCGTTCTTCCGATGGCGTGGCAGCGCGCGCAATTGGCTTCGACCAATGCCTTCCCGTGCGATACCGGGTCGGCGCTTGCGCAACCGCCGGACGGGCCAAGTGCCGCAGCAAGGGTCACCACATGGAGAGCAGATGCTGAAAGCCGGCTCAGCCGTGGCGGGTTCATCGCAATACCCATCCGGTGGTTTTGTCCATAGCTGTACTTCCTCGATAGCCGATCACGCTGCCGTGCTCGCCGCGATGTCTTCGATGGCGCTCTCGGCTTGCCTGCGCACGCGTCTGGCCATGTCCGAGGTGAGCCGCGACCCAACACGGGCGAAGTTGCCGGCCTCGGTCGCATAAGCTGAGGTCGCGTTCTGCAGAAAATTGCTGGTGACATCGAAAACGTCCACGAACTCGCCACCAGCGAAGAGATCATCGATCAGTTTGACGTTTTGCTCGCAGCGGCGTTTGAGGAAGGAAAGCGTTTCGATCTGATAACTTATGACGGCCTTGAGAGCAGTCGCCTGAAGGTCGGCCGCGGCAAAGAGGAACTTCTGGCCATTGGTCATCGTCATTGGGTCCATTCCGTTCGTCATGGGTATTTCAAGAAAGCTAACCCGAGCCGACGGAACGTCGTTGATCGAGATCAATGTATCACCTTGCCGCAGTACCCAGGCGCGGAACCCTTGACCCAGATCAATACGGCTCCGTCAGCGAGGTGCTTTGATGCAGCCCTCGTCAGGTTTACCGGCTTTGGCGAAGCGGGCGCGGAGGATCGCGCCGAAAGCGCGGATTCGCGAAGCGATGAACCAACTCGGCAAGGGTTCCTGGCGAGCGGTCCGCCGACCTCGGGCTCTGGCGCCCCTTCCCTGGAGGGGTGGACGGGTCGAGGCGGCGGTACCTGCCGATCAACTCGCTCGCAAGGAGAAGACCCATGGCCGAAGCTGCCACCAAACTGCCTGTCAAAACAGAAAAGAGCACTGCGCCGGCCCCAGCCGGCAACTGGACTGGTCCGTTCGAAAGCCTGCGGCGTGAAATCGACCGGCTCTTCGACGATTTTCATCCGTTCGACTTTCGCCTGCCTTCGACACGCTCCCTCTTTGGTCGCGAACTGCCGGCGCTGCGCAATGCGGACTGGCTGGTCGCGCCGGCGATGGATCTCGTCGAGAAGGACAAGGAGTATGAGATCACAGTCGAATTGCCCGGCATCGACGAGAAGAACGTCGAGATCAAGCTCGCCAATCGCATACTGACGCTCAAAGGCGAGAAGAAGGAGGAAAAGGAAGAGAAGGACAACGACTACTATCTCTCCGAGCGTCGCTATGGTTCCTTCCAGCGGTCGTTCCAGCTGCCTGAAGGCGTCGACGCCGACAAGATCGATGCGACCTTCGCCAAGGGCGTGCTGACGGTGAAGCTGCCCAAGACCGCGGAAGCCCAGAAGGCCGAGAAGAAGATCACAGTCAAGGCCGCTTGATATGAAGTTCGGTCACCGCTCAACGCCCAGCCGGCGTTTGAGGCGATGGGCATAGCAATCGACACCGGCGCCGCTCAAGCAGGGCGTCGCCGTCTCTGCTCGTCCATTCGAACCGGAAGTTCACTGCCTTCGGCCGGATTGGCGGCATGGGTCTGCTTGCGCGCTTTTGCTTCAGCAATCTCCAACTTCTGGCGCTCCTGCGCCAGCAAGTCCTCGATCACGCGGCGTCGCTCGGCGTCCACCTCATATCGAAGAAGATCCGCGAAATGCGCAATATTGGCGCGCGCGATATAGCGGTCCATGACATGCCTCAACGCATGGAAACTTGGCATATTTTACTCTCGAGAGCGCTCCGGGCCTAGCTCTTTTTGACCGAGATCAATGCCGGCATCCCCAATCATATGGCTTGTGGGCAAATGGAGTAGCTCGCCTGAAGGAGGCTCTGATGCGCACTTTGCCCAGTATTCTGGCAGCGGGACTCATGCTGGCCGCCTCAGTGGCGCCTGCAATGGCCGGTGCCGACGATGATTCCGGCTGGTGGCCCCGCTGGGGCATGAGTCGAATGATGATGGGCCAATGGGGCATGGGCGGCCCGATGGGCGGCTTTGACTCAGACGAGATGCTCGATCGCATTGACGGACGAGTTGCTTTCCTCAAGACGGAACTGAAAATCACGGACGAACAGGCGCCGGCCTGGGATGAGCTTGCCGGCGTCATCCGTAGCACGGCCGAGGCACACAACGAGTTGATGCGCGGTATGATGCAGGAATTTCATGACGGTGACTTCCTGAAGAAGCCGTTGCCCGAGCGGCTCGCCTACCAGCAAACCCATCTCGAAGCACGCCTCGAACAGGTGAAATCGATCAGGGCGGCGGTTGAGAAACTGTACGCGACGCTGAGCGACCAGCAGAAGAAGGCAGCCGACGAGATCGTCCTGCCGATGATGGGCATGGGGCTGTCGGGCGGCTTCGGGCATGGAATGATGTTCAGATAGTCTCCATTCGCTGAAGGAGACATGGCCATAGAGAGCGGAGTGGGATATCCATCGTGCGAGCCGCCGATGCGGGCAATCTGCGCAGGAATCTGGCGCAACCTCGTCGTGTTTCGACTTCTGGGCTTTCTGGCGGCACTGGCTGCGCCCGGCATGACCCATGCATCTGGCTCGACGATCTTTCCAACGGAAGTTGTCTACGGCAAAAGGACCGAAGAGACCGAAGAGGCCAGGGTTTGCGAGATCATCCTCGATGTCAGCAGCCCGCCATCGCGCGAACTCGTCAAGTTCATAACGCTTGGCGGATACACCAAGGCCGACGGGGCGGTGCTGGCCGGCTTTCTCATGGGTGTGGCCGACATTGTGGCAGTCGAACGAGCCGACCTCGCGCAGATTGCGAACGCGAACTTCAATTCCGCGACCTTCAGTTCGCTGGGCTAGTTGAACTACGAAACCTATGATGACGGTACGATAATGGCGACGACGCAGAACGCCGAGTTTGCCGCTCCCTTCCTCAACGCCGTGCTTGCCGGAAACTATGAGTTGAGTTTCTCCCGCTCGGAACCGGGTGCCGAAATGAGGACCTACAAGATCCTGCCTGCTCCGTCCGAGACCATTGCGGACAACTTCATTCGCTGCATGGATGGCCTGGCGATGCAGTCTCGGCAGGTTCGATCATCGATATCGACAAAGATGAGCGCGCAACGGGAGGGAGGTGGCAACGGGGTCAGCATGACATCGGATCAGGCAGGTCAACCCTTCACCCGCCAACGTCAAGGAAGGACGGCAGACCAAGAGTAGGAAGATCATCCCATTATAAAAGGGGAACATACTCAGCTTTTCGCCGGCAACTTGATGCGGCTCAATGCGAGAGTCTTCTTATGCATTAACATGCCCGTATGGAGATGAAGGAGTTCCCTGATGATCCACACTTCGACTGCAAGTCTTACCCACTCGGCCGAGCAGGCGCAGCAATGGGTGAGCGAGCTCGCCCGGGACTTGGGCTGGAATGAACGGAACGCATACCGGTTTCTGAAATCCGTCCTTCACACGTTGCGGAACTGGCTGTCGCCGGAGGAAATGGCCGACCTTTCCGCTCAGCTGCCAACGCTTATCAGGGGTGTCTATTTCGAAGGCTGGAAGCCGTCGGACGCACCCGTGTCGGAACGAAAGAAGCGCGACTTCGTCATCAGCGTCAGGGACAGCTTTGGCTACGAACCGGGCGTCGATATCGATACGGCGATCAAAGCGGTCTTCAAGCTCCTCGACCGTCACATTTCGCATGGCGAGATCGTGCAGGTTCGCAATTCGATGAAGACGTCGCTCCGTCATCTGTGGCCGGAAGGTTGACCGATGTTTCGCGACCGTCAGGAAGCCGGACAAAAGCTCGGCATCGAACTGGAGAAGCTCCGGCTGCATCAGCCTGTCGTGCTGGCATTGCCGCGGGGCGGCGTTCCTGTCGCCGCAGAAGTGGCCAAGGCCCTCAGGGCCCCACTTGACCTGATTATCGTGCGCAAGGTGGGAGCGCCGGGGAACCCCGAACTGGCTGTTGCGGCGATCGTCGATGGCAATCCTCCGGATGTCGTGCTCAATCGAGACATCGTCGAAGCCTACTCGCTAGACGATGACCAACTTCGCACTTTGATCGCCAGAGAGCGGCCCGAGATGGAGCGCCGGCGGCTTGCCTATCGCGGAAAACATCCGCCGTTGTCGATCGCTGGAAAGACCGCAATCATCGTCGACGACGGCGTCGCGACCGGCACGACGATGAAGGTCGCGATCCGTGCCCTCAAAAGACGCTCGCCTCGAGAGGTCGTCGTGGCCGTTCCCGTGGCGCCCCCGGACACCTTGGCTGAGCTTGCCTGCGAAGCGGATTGGATTGTTTGCCTCAGTCAACCGGCGCATTTTCATGCTCTCAGTCAACACTATCTCGGCTTCCGGCAGCTGTCCGACGGAGACGTCGTCTCCGCGATGGACAAAGCGGCCCGGTCGCAAAGTGCCAGGCAGCGCGGGAAGCAAAAACAGATCATCGCGACAAAGAAACAGCGGCGCGAAACAGTCGCAGAAAAGTAGGAGGTCGGTCCATGCTGGTCCGCACACTCTCTACCTTGGAATGCACGAAATTGCTCACGGCCAATCGTGTCGGCCATCTGGCTTGCGCAAAAGACGGACAGCCCTACGTCGTACCGTTCTACTACGCCCATGCGGACAATCATCTCTATGCATTTTCCATGCCCGGCAAGAAGATTGACTGGATGCGAACCAACCCGCTTGTGTCGGTCCAGGTGGACGAACACGGCCAAGGGCGAGGATGGAGAAGCGTAATTGTCGACGGCCGTTATGAAGAACTACGTGATCAGCTCCCGCGCGATCATGCATGGTCGGTGTTGAGCAAGCACCCCGATTGGTGGGAACCGGGTGCGCTCAAACCGGTCATTCCTCCCGCCTCCGACAGTGCGCCGCACGTTTTCTTCCGGATCCTCATCGAGCAGGTGTCAGGCCGGGCGGCGAGCGAGTAAGCCGCCCCGAGAAGGCACTGTTTGATGAGCGTCAAGGTGCCCGGCCGCGAATGCCACAACAGTCGATGCGTTCCACAGGACCGCAAGGCATGCAAACTCCGATTTTTTCTGCCCATGGGGTGACCAAGGTTTACCACGCCGGCGAGATCGAGGTGTTCGCCCTGCGTGGCGTCGATCTGGATCTGTACGAGGGAGAGATCGCCGTCCTGCTTGGGCCATCGGGCAGCGGAAAGTCGACTCTGCTCAACATTATGGGCGGGCTTGATCGCGCGACCGCAGGCGAGGTGCACTTTCGCGACCAGGATCTGACCACCTTCTCAGAGAGGCAGTTCACCCGCTTCCGGCGCGCTCACGTCGGCTTCGTGTTCCAGTTCTACAATCTGATCCCGAGCCTGACCGCTTGGGAAAACGTCGCGCTGGTCACAGAGATTTCGTCCAACCCGATGAAACCCGAGGAGGCGCTGGAGATGGTCGGGCTCAAGGACCGCCTGACGCATTTCCCCGCCCAGCTCTCCGGCGGCGAGCAGCAAAGGGTGGCGATTGCCCGGGCAATCGCCAAGCGGCCGGAAGTGATGCTGTGCGACGAGCCCACCGGCGCCCTGGATTCGAAGACGGGCGTTCTGGTCCTGGAGGCGCTGTCGCGGATCAACGAGGAGATGAAGACGACGATGGCCATCATCACCCACAATGCCGGTATCCGGCAGATCGCGCATCGCGTCTTCACTTTCAGGGACGGTCGCATTGCCGATGTCGCCATCAACGACCAGCGGGCACGGCCCGCCGACGTGAGTTGGTAGCGTCGTGTCGGTTCTCGATCGCAAACTTCTGCGCGATCTGCTGCGAATGTGGGCGCAAGTCCTCGCCATTGCGCTTGTCATGGCATGCGGCGTCGCGACGATCGTCATCGCCGTCGGCGGCTATCGCTCGCTGGAGCAAACCCGCAACGCATTCTACAACCGCTACAGGTTTGCCACCGTCTTTTCCGGGCTGACGCGCGCGCCGCTGCATCTTCGCGAGCGCATCGCATCGATCGCGGGGATAAGCGGCATCGAATTGCGTATCGTCAAGCCGGTTTTGCTGGACATGCCTGGCATGGCGGAGCCGGCAACCGCCATTGCCGTCTCCATCCCCGATCGCGGCGAGCCTGCTGTCAACAGACTTTACCTGCGCAACGGCCGGCTGCCCGAATCCGGACGGCCCGGCGAGGTAGCGGTGACCGAGCGTTTCGCGACCGCGCGCCGCATGGCGCCCGGAAGCACGTTCGATGCCATCCTGAACGGCCGCAAGCGGACGCTTTCCGTCACGGGCATTGTACTTACACCCGAATACATCTACGCGCTCGGCCCTGGCGACATGGTGCCAGACCCGCGGCGCTTCGGCGTCTTCTTCATGCCCCGAACCGTACTTGCCGGCATCTTTGACATGGATGGCGCATTCAACGATGTCGCCGTGCGCACCCAGCGCAGTGCCGGCATCCAGGCGGTCGAGGACGCAGTCGATCGTATCCTGAAGCCATATGGAGGAATCGGGACGCATGGGCGCACCGACCAGATATCGCATGCATTTCTCGACAATGAGCTGATCCAGCTCCGTGCAATGGCCACCGTCATCCCCCCGGTGTTCCTCTTTGTGTCCGCCTTCCTGGTCAACATGATCCTGTCACGGTTGATCGTGCTCGAGCGCGAACAGATCGGGTTGATGAAGGCCGTTGGATACGGATCGGGGGCAATCGGCTGGCACTATGGAAAGCTGACGCTGGTGATCGCATCGATCGGCATCGCTATTGGCGCGGGTGCCGGCAATTGGCTAGGCCACGGCCTCACCACGCTTTATGCGCGGTTCTTCTCCTTTCCCTTCCTCATCTTCCAGCAGAGTCTCGACCTCTATGCCGTCGCCGCCACCACAAGCGCACTGGCGGCCCTGTTAGGCGCGGCACGGGCGATCTGGAGCGTCATCACGCTTCCGCCGGCGGTCGCCATGCAACCACCTGCACCGGCCCTATACCAGAGCTTCCTCACGGGCGAGGGCCGTCTCCTTTCAGCGTTTTCGCAATTGACCATCATGGCGTTCAGACATCTGCTGCGCTGGCCTTTGCGCTCCTTGCTGACGGCGTTGGGGACCTCACTCGCCGTCGCTCTGCTGGTCACTGCGCTGTTCTCTTTCGATTCCATAGCGTTCATGGTCGACACGGTTTTCTTCCGTGCCGAGCGGCAGGACGCGACCTTGTCATTCGGTGTGGAGCAATCAACACGCGCCCTGCAGTCGGTCGCCGCCATGCCTGGCGTGCTGCGCGCCGAACCGTTCCGGGCAACGGCTGTGATCCTGCGCCACGGCCATCGCGAGCGCCGGCTGGTGATCTCCAGTGTTCCGCCAAAGGCCGATCTCGCCAGGGTTCTCGATCTCGATCTCGCTCCGATCGATCCGCCACCGGCCGGCCTCACGCTATCCGAAAGGGTCGCATCGCTACTCGACCTGCGAATTGGAGATTTGGCGGAGGTCGAACTGCTCGAACGGGCGCATCAAATGGTCCGCGTTCCCGTGACCAGCATTGTCCAGAGCTATGTCGGGCTCGCCGTCTACATGCGGACCGAGGCACTCGACCGGCTGGTTGGCGGCGGACCACGCATTTCCGGGGTCAGGGTAGCTATCGATCCGGCACGCCTCGGCGACCTCTACAGCGCCGTCAAACAAACGCCGGCTATCGCCTCGATCGCGCTGCAGGGCATATCGCGTCAGCGCTTCCGTGAGACGATTGGAGAGAACATCACAATCATGACCACCGTCTACACGGCGCTTGCCGTCATCATTGCCTTCGGCGTTGTCTACAACTCGGCCCGCATTCAGCTTTCCGAGCGCGCCCGAGAACTCGCCGGCTTGCGCGTGCTCGGCTTCACCAGAAGCGAGGTTTCGAGCGTCCTGCTCATAGAACTGGCAGCCATCGTGGCTCTGGCGCAGCCTCTTGGCTGGATGCTCGGCTATCTCTTCTCGTGGTCGGTGGTCAGGGGCTTCGAAAGCGATCTCTTCCGCATACCGTTCGTGGTCAACCGTTCGACTTTCGCGCTTGCCAGCCTGGTCGTGCTCGCAGTGGCCACGCTGTCGGCACTGATTGTGCGGCGTCGCATCGACCGACTGGATCTCGTGCGTGTCCTCAAGACAAGGGATTAGTCCGATGAAGTCGATCTGGATGAAACGCCTCGGACTCGCGCTTGTCGCGCTTGTGTTGATTGCAGGTTTCGGCTGGGCTTTGCGCGAGCAGCCAACGCTGGTGGATTTGGCTGAAGTTGCCGCAGCGCCGATGCGAGTCACGGTCCGAGAGGAAGGAATGACGCGGGTGCGCAACGTCTACACAGTATCGGCGCCGATTGCGGGCCATCTGACGCGCACGGTGGTCAACGAGGGTGATGTGGTGAAGGCGAACAATACTGTTGTCGCTGCCATCCATCCGCTCGACCCACCACTGATCGACCGGCGGGCGGAAGCCGAATTGCTCGCCAGCCGCGATGCAGCGCGCGCTGGTGTCGGTGTTGCAGAGGTCGAATTGCAGCGCGCGCAATCGGCTTTGAAGCTTGCCGAGGACGAATTGGTCCGCGCGCTCAAACTGTTCGGATCCGGCTTTGTCTCGGAGAGCGCTTTGCAGAAGCTCACCAACGAAGTCGACGTGCGGAAAGCCGCGGTGGATGCGGCGAAAGCAGTCATTCGGCTCAGAAACGCCGAACTTGCCAACGCAGAGGCTCGCCTGCTGCAGCCCGATCCGTCGGACCCGACCGGTGACAGCTGCTGCGTCAACCTTCTCGCACCCATCGACGGAACGGTTCTTGCCGTCATGGCAAGGAGCGAACAAGCGGTAGCGGCTGGCGCCAAGATCGCCGAGATCGGCAACGTCCACGATCTGGAAATCGCTGTCGACCTCCTTTCAAGTGATGCCGTTCGCATTGCCCCTTGGACAGGGGCTAAGATCAGCGATTGGGGCGGCGATCATGGGTTGCGTGCGACGGTGAGACGCGTCGATCCAGCGGCATTCACCAAGGTTTCCGCGCTTGGCATCGAGGAGCAGAGGGTTACGGTCGTTCTGGATCTGGAAGACACCGACGTCCGGCTCGGCCACGGATATCGGGTCTTTGTCGAAATGACAGTCTGGGCGTGCGCCCAATGCCTGCAGGTGCCGATCGGCGCGCTGTTCAGAAACGGCGACCGGTGGAACGTCTTTGTCGCTGACGGTGGTCGCGCTAGGCAAGTGGAAGTGCAGGTCGGGCACATGAATGACGATGTCGCCGAGGTGCTGACGGGTCTGAAGCCCGGCGCTGCCGTTGTCGTCCACCCGTCCGACACCCTTGGCGATGGTGGCCCGGTGGAGAGGCGTCAATAGCCCTGGCCGACCGCAGAAACGGGCCGGTCCAAGTGTTTTCGTTGATCAGCGCGCCAGAAGGGTTGGCAGGGACGGGCCTTCGAGCATCGATTTGGTGACGCCGCCGAAAATCCGTTCACGCAACCGCGAATGACCGTATGCGCCCATCACCAACAGCTCGGCGCGACAATCGACTGCGTGCTGGCGAAGAACGTCAGCGACAGAGTGGTTCGCACTCGGCAGACGGTCGACCGTGACTTTGACGCCGTGCCGGGCAAGATAGGCTGCGGCATCGGCACCAGGTTCCGCCCCGTGATGGGTTTCGCCCTCGACAGGATCGACCAGGGCGAGATGCACCTCGTCGGCGCCGATCAGCATGTCGAGCGACTCGCGAACGGCGCGCGATGACTCCAGGCGGGTATCCCACGCAACCATTACGCATTTCGGCTTCAGCGTCGGCCTAGAACCCTTGGGGATGAGCAGCAAAGGCTTTCCGGAAGAAAATAGCGCGCCCTCGACCACTTTGCTTTTCAGCGTCTCGCCGGCAAGCACTTCCGGTCCCACAATGGTGATATCGGCATACCGGGCGCGACGACCGATGGTCTCGTCGGCCCAGCCGGCTTCCGGATATGCGCTGACGGTATCGGCGGAAAGCGCGCGGCCAGCAAGGAAGGCCGCCACGACCGCTGTTCTCTTCTTCAGGAGTTTCTCATCTGCCTGGCGCTCCTTCAGCCAGTCTTCTGAGACGACCACTGCGAACTCTCCTACCGGCGGCGGCGCGGCGAGCGTCACCACGAGAACAGCGAGGTGCGCACTGACCTGCTCGCACAGGCCGGCAGCGAGTTCCAGATCGACGTCACTCATGCCCGGCTCCGTGACTGTGAGTATCGTTTTGAATGACATCGCAGCTGCTCCTGACCGCTGAGTTTGGCTTCAATTGCACCTGCAACCGTAACGAGATGGGTCGCGGCGTTCATTGAGCTGAATCAAAGATCATCTGCGGCGCCTCAATTGATCCCGATCAACTGCGACGCGCGCCGAAGGCGTAAGCTTCAACCGATCAATCGGTGGACACGAAGATGAAGCTCCTGATCGCTGCAGTTTCCACAAGCCTGGCCTTCAATGCGTCAACTGCGCAGGAAATGAGCTACGGCCAGGCGGAATACCTGAACTCCTGCGCGGTCTGCCATGGTCTCGATGGCAAAGGCGACGGCCCCTTGGGCGACGAACTGATGAAGCGCCCGGCCGACCTGACGCGTCTCTCGAAAAACAATGGTGGCGAATTTCCGTATTGGCGCGTCTTTGCCATGATCGACGGCCGCACCATGGTGCCCGAACATGGCGAGCGCGATATGCCGGTCTGGGGCCGCCAATTCCTGCCCGATGACGTCAGGAAATACGGGCCAAGCGCCGGAGAAATCGTCACCACGGAACGGATCCACAACCTGGCAGGCTACGTCCAGACACTGCAGCGATAGACGCCAGGTGGAACGTTCTCGCGGGCACCGCGCAGAGGAGCCATGCAATGATCGTTGAAAGGCAGGAAGCCGCGGGCGCGCTGCTGCTCGATCCCGCCACATATGGCGAGACCGGACCAGTGGAAGTGGTTGAAACCCATATCTCGCGCATCTTCCTGGTCGGCCGACACGCCTTCAAGCTCAAGCGAGCGGTCAAGCTGCCCTATGTCGATTTCTCGACGCCTGCCCTCCGCCTCACCGCCTGCGAGAAGGAAGTGGAGCTCAATTCGAAGACCGCGCCGGGCCTTTATGCGGGTGTGCGACGGATCACGCGAGGGATCGACGGCAGGCTCGCGTTCGACGGAGCCGGAGAGCTGGTTGATGCCGCAATCGAAATGGTGCGCTTCGACCAGTCGAAGCTTCTCGATCGAATGGCGGTCGCAGGCCAACTGACGCCCGCGCTGCTGACGACGGTCGCGGGCATGATTGCGCGATACCATCGCGGCGCGTCGGAGATCCACACAGGCAGCGGGTCATCGAACCTCGCTGACGTGATCGACATCAACGCGGCCGGCTTTGCTACCAGCCATGTCTTTCAAACAGACGAGATTGAGCAGTTCACCGAGGCCTTTCGTATCGCCCTCGCCCGCCATTCCGCCCTCCTCGACCGGCGAGAGGCCGCGGGCAAGATCCGCCGCTGCCACGGCGATCTGCATCTGCGCAATATCTGCCTGTTCGACGGCGGGCCCCGGCTCTTCGACTGCATCGAATTCAATGACAAGATAGCCGGCATCGATGTACTCTACGACCTCGCCTTCCTGTTGATGGACCTCTGGCACCGGGGCTTTCCGGAATTCGCCAATCTGGTGATGAACCGCTACCTAGACGAAGCCGACGACGAGGACGGGTTCATCCTGCTGCCTTTTTTCATGGCGGTGCGAGCCGCGGTGCGCGCGCATGTCACTGCAACGCAGGTAGAGGAAGGCAGCTCCGACTCCGAGAGGCTGGTTGCCGAGGCCAGGTCGTATTTCGAACTCGCCCGAACTCTGCTCAGAAGCGAGCCTCCGCGGCTGATCGCGATCGGCGGCCTGAGCGGCTCCGGCAAGACGACCGTCGCCGAGGCGCTCGCCCCCTATGTCGGCGCGCCGCCTGGCGCGCGCATTGTCGAGAGCGACCGCATCCGTAAAGCCATGCATGGGGTGCCCGCCGAAACGACGTTGCCGGACAGGGCCTATCGACCGGGCGTGTCGGAACGAGTCTATCGCCAAATGGTATGGCGCAGCGAATTGATCCTTTCCCAAGGCGGTTGCGTTGTCACTGATGCCGTATTCGACCGAGAGATAGACCGTGACCGGATTGAGAAGGTCGCCCGTGAGCGGGGCATCGCGTTTGCCGGATTTTGGTTGGCGGCGGACGCGCTCGTTCTCTGGCAGCGCGTGAGTGAGCGCAAGGGTGGCCCTTCCGACGCCACTGTCGACATACTCTCCCGGCAATTGCAGCGTCGCGAAGCTCAGACCACCTGGCGCAGGGTCGAGGCCGATCGAAAGCTCACCGACATCACCGCTGAATTGCTGGATTGCTTGCTATCTGCTTCTTCCTCTTCTCGGAGCGTCTCTTTGAAGGAAGCATCGTAAGAAGAAGCTATCGCGTTCAGCCGACCTCCAAGGTTGCCAACGACAGGCCTGCCTGGTCGGGGTGGTGCGCGATGGAGAAGCCGAATTCGCGACACATAGCCAACATCTTGCTGTTTTCGCTAAGCATTATACCTTCGATTCGGTTGATCTTGTCTGCCCTGGCATAGTCGATGATCTGCCTGAGCAGTTCCCAGCCAAGGCCGTGGCCCTGCAGGTCCGTACGGACCAACAACGCATATTCTCCGACCCTATGGTCAGGATCGCAGGAAAGCCGGCCGACCCCGGCCAGCGCGCCGGTGCCCGCCTCCAGCGCGACGAAAGCGATATCACGGTCATAGTCGAGTTGGGTCAACCGCTTGAGCATCTGGTCCGGGAAGTTCCTGCGCGGGGATAGGAACCGCAGGCGCAGATCGTCCGGCGAAATCCTCGCCAGGAATTCGGGATAGAGCACAATGTCGGCCGGCTTTATCGGCCGGATATGATAGCGGGCGCCGTCCGCGGAAAAATCCCTGCTCCAGCCTGATGGGTAGGGCCTTATTGCGAGCGCCGGGTTTGGCGCTGGCTGCTCCACGCGTTCTGGATCGATCTCGATGCGGGCATCGAGCGCGATCACGCCGTCGGCATCAGCCAGCAGCGGGTTGATGTCCATTGAGACGAGACATGGAAAATCGACGACCATTTGCGACAGCCCGTTGAGCGCGGCGATGATTGCCCCACGATCGGCCGGTTGGCGACCGCGATAACCGGCAAGCAGCCGGCTGATGCGCGTCTGTTCGATCAGGTCGCCCGCGAGAACATCGTCGAGTGGCGGCAAGGCGATCGCTGTGTCATCCAGCACCTCGACCGCCACTCCGCCGGAGCCGAACAGGATGACCGGACCGAAGATCGGATCCCGGCTCATGCCGAGGATGAGTTCCTGGGCGTATCTTCGCACCACCATGGGCTGGATGGCATAGCCTTCAACAGTGGCTGTCGGAGCCTGCTTGCGCAACCGGGCCCGGATCGCGGTTGCGGCGTCCCTAGCGACAGAGGCGGCGGCAATATTGAGCACTACCCCGCCAATGTCCGACTTATGCGAAATTGCCTTCGACCACAGCTTGACGACGACAAGTTCGGACGTTTTGAGCAGGTGTCTGGCAGCCGCCTCTACCTCGGCAGGAGATCTGGCGACGATCGTCTCGGGCACGGCAATGCCATAGGCGGAAATAACGGCCTTGGCCTCCGGCTCCGTCAGCATGCGCCGTCGCTCGCTCGCCACTTGTCTGAATATGGCAAGCACGGTGTCGCGGCCGCCGACTGTATCCTCGCGGCGGCTCGATGGCGTGCGCAGCAGCGCCCGCTGAGCTTGCGACCAGTCGCTGAGGTAGGAAACGGCGATCGCGGCGTCTGCAGGCGTCTCGAAGCTGGCCACTCCGGCACCCTGCAGGACACGCCGGCCCTCGCGCGCCGTGCGTTCTCCCAGCCAGCAGCCCAATACCGGCTTTCCGCAGATCCTGCCTGCCTTGGCAAGTTCGGCCACCGCACCTGCCGCCGCGAGCGGCGAGCCAAGTCCCGTCGGGCAGTTCATCACCAGGACGACGTCAGTTCCAGGGTCTGCCGCGACGGCTTCGACCGCAGCCTTGTAGCGCTCGGGCGCCGCATCGCCGACGATGTCCACCGGATTGGCGTGCGACCATGTGCGCGGCAACACGTCGTTCAATCGCTCGATCGTTGTCTGCGAAAGCTCGGCCAGCTCGCCATTGCCGTCGACGAGTTGGTCGACGGCGAGCACGCCTGCGCCACCGCCGTTGGTGACGATACCGACACGGGCTCGTTCCAGAGGCGAGAAGCGGGCGATCGTTTCAGCGGCATCGAACAATTCAGCGAGACCTTTCACGCGCAAGATGCCCGCCCGCCGGAGAGCTGCCTCCACTACCCGATCGGCTCCTGAAAGTGCGCCGGTGTGCGTCGCCGCGGCCTTTGCCGCCAACTCATGCCGACCCGGCTTTATCGCGATGACCGGCTTGATGCGTGCGGCCGCCCGTGCCGCAGACATGAACTTGCGCGGATTGGGTACGGTTTCGAGATACATAACGATGGCCCTCGTGCGCGCGTCGCCAGCCAGCATGTCGAGGCAATCTCCAACATCGACATCCGCCATGTCGCCCAGCGAGACGATTTGCGAGAAGCCGATATTGTTGTCCGCCGCCCAGTCGATCAGCGAAGTGGCAATGGCGCCGGATTGCGACAACAGGGCTATGTTGCCGGGTCTGGCTGCCATATGCGCGAAACCGGCGTTGAGCTTTTTGGGCGGGAGCATCAGACCAACCGTATTCGGCCCTATGATGCGTAAGAGTGTGGGCCTGGCGGCATCAAGCATCGCCTGGCGCAAACCGTTTTCGCGCGTAAGCCCCGCAGTCAGGACGACTGCCGCTCGTGTCCCCTTCTCCCCGAGGTCGCGCACGATACCGGGGACCGTCTCTGGTGGCGTGACGACTACCCCCAGATCCGGAACGCCCGGCAATTCGGCCGCTGTCGCATAGCAGCGTCGCCCAGCCACTTGCGAATATTTCGGATTGACCGGCCAGATCTCGCCCTCGAAGCCGCCGTTGACGATGTTGTCGAAGACGACACGACCGACAGAGCCGTCGTGCACCGATGCGCCGAACACGGCAACCGACTTCGGGGCGAAAGCATGTTCGAGATTTCGGATCGTCACCCCTGTTTCTCCGTTCGTGGCGATAGTTGCCGGTCGATCTTGCCCGTTCATTGCGTTGGATCAAAGTCGCCTTCGGTTGTCGCTTTCAACTGCGGGGGTTCTGCCGCGGCCGGTTGCCCCAGACGACTGCTCGCAATGCGACTGGCACCAGGTCGTCTCAGGGCGCGAAAGGTGATCGCGGCGCAAACCGAAACCTCTGGCGGTTGACCAAAATCAAGGCCCACAAGATCGGCAAGCATAGAGTTCAGCGGAAGCCGTCTACGAACCGCTGAAAGGATAAGGTGATGGCGAAGAGAACGGACAAGATCGAGGTCGGCATGGATCTGGCCGTGAGGTGCCGCGTCACCGACACCTGGCAGGACGATCTAGGTGACCAGTGGGCCACGGTCCTGATCGAGGGCTACGACGTCCCGATCACGTTAAAGGTGGTCCATTTCTTTCCGTTAAACGACGGCGGCTAATCGTTTGCATGAGGCGGCACAGGGCTGCGCTTCACCACATGATCGCGACAGAGCGGGCCAGCATCCGCGTGAGGTGGCACGCTGAAACCTGGTGGCCAGCGCTCCCCCGTTGATCGAGCGAGACCGGATAGACGAAGACCCGGCTTCGCGACCTCCGGTGCCTTAGATAAAATCGGAAAGCATCGCATGAACGAGTCCGCCCTGCGACGCGCATTGCTGGTCATCGCCATCCTGGGCCTGGCCATCGGGTTATGGATCAGGCAATTCGGCTTTGGATCCATCGAGGCAGGCACGGTCTGGACGGTGGCGACCTTGCCCGTAGTGGTGGCTCTCGCCATTTCCATCTTGCGCGACTTCTGGATCGGCCGTTTCGGTGTCGATGCGATCGCGCTGGTCTCAATGTCCGCGGCACTGCTCCTGGACCAGCCCTTGGCCGCAGTTGTGGTGGCGATAATGTATGCTGGCGGCACAGTGCTCGAGGATTTTGCCCGCGGTCGGGCCGAGCGGAACCTTAAGGCGCTGACCGACCGGGCGCCGCGCGTCGCACATCGAAAGTCGGCACAAAGTACAGATACGATCTCCGTGGATCAGGTTTCCGTCGGCGAAGAACTCCTGGTGCGAACCGGCGAATTGTTGCCTGTCGATGGGATCCTGCTCGATGCTTCGGCGTCTGTTGACGAGTCGGCGGTAACAGGAGAGCCGCTGCCGGTACGGCGAAGCGCCGGCGATGCGCTGCGCAGCGGCACCCTCAATGCCGGCGAGCCCTTCAGCATGCGGGCTTCCGCTCTGGCTGAACAGAGTACCTATGCGGCGATCGTGCGCATGGTCGCCACGGCGCAGACTGCGAAAGCGCCGTTCATCCGCATGGCCGACCGCTTTGCCCTGTTCCTGTTGCCAGCCACCCTACTGGTCTCGGGTACCGCATGGTATGCATCCGGCGATCCGATCAGGGCGCTTGCGGTTCTCGTTGTCGCGACGCCTTGTCCGCTCATCCTTGCTGCCCCTGTCGCCTTCATTGGCGGCGTTTCGCGCGCCGCGCGTGCCGGCATCTTGATGAAAGGTAGTGCGGCATTAGAAGCCCTCGCGCAGGCGCGCACCGCGATTTTCGACAAGACCGGGACCTTGACCATCGGTGGCGCCGAGCTCGTCGAGATCGACGTTGCACCTGGCGACGAAGCTGACCAGTTGCTGCAGTCGTTGGCATCGTTGGAGCAGGCCTCGCACCATGTGCTCGCCGACTCGATTATCCGCGCGGCCCGCGGCAGACAGCTGATGCTTTCACATCCGCATGGCGTCCATGAATATCGCGGAGCGGGGTTGAAAGGGCAGGTTGGCAATGTATCGGTCCTTGCAGGATCGCGAATGCTGGTGCTCGCCGGCAGGCCGCTGCCCCGCTGGACGCTATGCGGTGAGGAGCAATACCGGAACGAGCCCGTGCTCAGGGTCTTCGTGGCGTTCGACGGGCGCCTTGCCGGCGTATTCACCTTCGGAGATGCCCTGCGTGCGGATGCTCGCGATGCGCTCGGCACCCTCCGCTCCGCCGGCATCGAGCGTATGGTCATGCTCACCGGCGATGACGGCGCCGCGGCAGAGCGAGTGTCGGCATTGCTTGGCCTCGATGCCGTCATCGCCGATGCAACTCCGGCGAAAAAGGTTGCGACGGTCGAAGCCGAGAAGGCCCTGGCACCGACAATGATGGTGGGCGACGGCGTCAACGATGCCCCTGCCCTCGCCGCCGCAACGGTCGGCATCGCCTTGGGCGCCCGCGGCGCTACCGCCTCTTCCGCAGCCGCAGACATTGTCGTTTTGACCGACAGGCTGCAGCCAGTCGCCGAGGCTGTCGAGATTGCCCGGCGAACACGGACGATTGCCCTGCAAAGCATCATCGTCGGGCTGGCGCTTTCGGGGATGGCAATGGCAGCGGCGGCCATGGGACAGATCACTCCGGTTGCCGGAGCACTGCTGCAAGAGGGGATCGACGTGGCGGTTATCCTGAATGCGCTACGCGCCCTGGGCAATGGACATCTCGGACGCCGATGACCGATGATACGAAGCGGATGGATGGATAGCACCATGACGCAGCAGGATTTGGTGGTTTGCAGCAAATGCGGCGGGGTCAATCGCCTGCCGGCAATCTGCAATGCCAAGGCTGCGAAATGCGGAAAGTGCGGGAACAGGCTGTTTTCTGGTCATCCTGAGGACGTCGATGCCCAGGTTTTTGATCGACAGATCACGCGAAGCAATCTGCCCGTTGTCGTCGATATCTGGGCACCCTGGTGCGGCCCGTGCAAGATGATGGCACCGGCCTATGAAGCGGCAGCGCAGGAACTGGAGCCGCATGTCCGGCTGATCAAGCTGAATTCGGACAGGGAACAAGCCGTCGCTGCCAGGCTTGGTATCCGCGGCATCCCGACCATGATCCTGTTCCACGGCGGGCAAGAGGTTGCGCGCGTCTCCGGCGCGATGAGTGCTAGGCAAATCGTCAGGTGGGTTCGCGACCACCTGCCGATGGCCACAGCCTGAGAGCCGCAACCTCATGGATACGCTCATAGCCCGGCGCGGACTCGCCTTGGCAATAGGTCTACTCGTCGGATTGGAGCGCGGCTGGCGGGAGCGCGATGCACCCGATCGCAGCCGGACGGCCGGAATTCGGACGTTCGGCATATCAGGCCTACTCGGCGGCATTGTGACAGCTCTGGCCAACGCGCTTGGCGCTGTATCCGTTCTGGTCGGCGGGTTCATCGCCTTTGCGGCAATCTTCGCCTGGTACAAGGCACGCGAGGCGGCCCACGACGAGGATTTCAGCGTTACGAGCGTCATCGCCGGCCTAGGCGTCTTCGCGCTTGGTGCGCTTTCGGTCGCCGGTGACTATCGGGCCGCGGCGGCTGGCGGGGCAGCTCTCGCGGCCGTCCTTGCAAGTCGCGAAATCCTGCACGGTCTCTTGCGGCGTCTGACCTGGATTGAACTTCGTTCGGCCTTGATGCTTGCGGTGATGACCGCGATCGTTCTGCCGTTGCTGCCAAATCGCACGATGGACCCATGGGGTGGGTTCAACCCTTGGGAGGTCTGGTTCCTCACAGTGCTGATGGCCTCGATATCGTTCGCCGGCTATGTGGCCATCCGCGTCCTCGGTGGTACGCGCGGCCTGCTCGTCAGTTCGCTCGCCGGTGCGGTCGTCTCCTCCACCGCGGTGACCATGACCCTTGCTCGCAGTGCCGCTTCTGCCGCCAATCCTCTGCCGCTCGCGGGCGCGGCTTCGCTTGCCGCGATGGTTTCGATTTTGCGCGTTTGCACTGTAGTTCTGGCCATCGAGCCAAGCCTATTGGCCACGGTCGGCTTGCCGGCCCTTGCCGCGTCGGTCGCATTCGCCCTATGCGGAATTTTCCTGCTGACCAACCATGGCCGGGATCCAGAAAAGGGCACCCCGGCGCGCAATCCATTTGAGCTGGGCCCGCTGCTGCTGTTTGCCATGCTTTTCGCGATCGTTTCGACCGCAAGCGCCGCGTTGGCAGCTCAGTTCGGCGGACACGGGTTGCTGGCGAGCTCAGCGCTTGCGGGAATGTTCGATGTCGACGTTTCAGTGCTGAGCGCATTGCGTTTGGTGAAGCATTCGGTCTCCGTTGAAGCCGTCGGCCTGGCGGTGCTGACAGCACTCACTGCAAACGCGATCGGCCGCCTGTCGCTGGCGGCATTTGCTGGTCCAGTGAGGTTCTGGCTGCCTCTGGCTGGCATCACGCTGGTCGCAGCGGCAGCAGGCTGTTTCACCATGCTTGTGCCCTAACGAGAACTCTCCTTTGACACGGATCAAGGCTGGCACCCGTGGCCGCGCTATGGATCACATCAAAGGAGTTCGCGATGACCAGTTTGCAGGACCTCACCCCGAAATTCCGCCATGTGCGGTTGCTGCTTGCTCGCGAGAAGGGTCACCCGGAAGGGGATCGCGAGGAAGGCTATGATGTACTTGCTCCCTTAACCAGCGAAGGCAGGATTGACGCGGAAGAATGGAAATCGCACCGGGCCGCCTGCCGCGTGCGCCGTTTTTGCACTGGCGAGGACGACTTGATCGGCCGCCTCCGCCGCAAGCCGGGCGGGCAATGGTATTTCGACTATGCCGAAGGCGATCGCGATGACGAGACCGGTTTTCATCTTGGCGACGAACGCTTCGTGACAGGCGAATATGTTTCGATCGAACGCAACGGAGCCATGCACACCTACAAGGTGGCAAGGGTCGAGCGCCCGTAACACCGCCACGCCAGGCTTCCCAGGTGCAGACCATGTCGCGTCGCATCCTCATTGTGGTCGGTCATCCCGACCCATCCCCCGACCGGCTCTGTCGCTCTCTTGCGCAGGCCTACGCCGAGGGGGCGGAGCAGGCACAGCACAGCGTCCGCCGGATCGATATCGCGGCAATTGATTTTCCAGTGCTGCGGACAATGCAGGAATTCGAACACGGCGCCGTCCCCAACAGCCTCCAGCATGCCGCTGAAGCGATTGTCTGGGCGGAGCATATCGTGTTTGTCTTCCCACTCTGGCTCGGGACCATGCCGGCTTTGCTCAAGGCATTTCTGGAACAGGTCATGCGGCCGGGGACCGCCTTTGCTTACCCGGACAAGGGCGGCGGCTTTGCCAGGACGTTGCTTCGTGGTCGCTCCGCTCGCGTGGTGGCAACGATGGGCATGCCATCCGCTCTCTACCGGCTTTGGTTCTTCAGCCACGGCATCGCCGGCATGCGGCGAAGCATCTTGCATTTTGTCGGCATCAGACCGGTGCGGGAGACCCTGTTCGGGATGGTCGCGGGCGCCAGCGACAGGACCAGAGCAAGATGGATCGGGCAGATGCGCAAGCTAGGGGAGCGAGGGCTATAGCATGGCGATCCGCAAACCGGGACATTTCTGCCCCCCACAGGGGCCGTTTCTTCAGGGCCTATGGATCGACGGTGAATTCGGCCCACATGCCGGCGCCATAGTGACCAGGCACGTTGCAGATAAGCAGGTATTTTCCTGCCTTCAGTTCGACGGTCAATGTGCCTGATTTGCCGGGATCGAGCTCAGAAACCTCGCCCTTGTCACCAGCCCTGTCTTCATCGACCCTGTTCTCGGCCTCGAGGTAAGGAAGCGGCTTGCCGGGATCGGCGAGGTACATCACTATCATTTCGTGAACGGTGTCTTTGGAGTCGTTGGTCACCTTGAATGTGACCTCTCCGGCCTTCACCGCACCCGGCGAAGCCTTGATACCCATGGTCGCCTTGGTGAGATCGAGTCCTGGCGCTGCATAGGCGATCCCCGTCGGCATCTGCACGTCCGCGCCCTTGTCCCACAGCGAAATCTGGACAAGCGTCGCAGCCTGGGCTCCGCGATCGCCGACCATCAGCATTGCAGCAGCCAGCCCGAGCGCTATTCTCTTCAATATGGTTTTCATGGCGAACCTCCTTCAGGACGGCGGCAGAAAGCGCTCTACGTCCTGATTGTCATCCTGTTCGCGGAGTCCCGCGCCGTCCTTGCGCCAAATCAAACTGATCGGCGCGACTCATTAGCGGCGCCGGTGCAACTGCCAGCCAGTTTGAGGGTGTAGATCGGTGCCGTGACGGATCGTCAGGTAATGCCCGCCGGTTGGGCTTTACGGCCGCGCGCCAACCATTTGCCGCTTGACCCACGTCAAGGCCCCCGACCTGTTTCCTGTTCAATATCCCCCATCAAAGTTTCAAATTGGGGAGAGCATCATGGCTACGGCTGGAATCGATATCCCGATCCGAAAAGTCACGTCGACGACTTCTGCCAAGCTTCGACTGGGTTCCCTGACCGCATTGGTAATCGGCTCGATGGTGGGCTCCGGCGTGTTCAGCCTGCCGCAGAACATGGCGACCGGCGCCGGCCCTCTTGCGATCCTGATTGGCTGGGCGATCACCGCGGTTGGGATGCTGGCGCTTGTTTTCGTCTATCAGTCGCTCGCGGTAAGGCGACCAGAACTCGACGCGGGTCCCTACGCCTACGCCAAGGCCGGCTTCGGTCCCTTCATCGGCTTCAACAGCGCCTGGGGTTACTGGATCAGCGCCTGGGTCGGCAATGTCTCCTATGCGGTGATCGTGTTCAGCGCTTTGTCCTACTTCTTTCCAGCTTTCGGCGACGGCAATACCTGGCAGGCGGTGCTCGGCGCGTCTGTCCTGTTGTGGCTGATCCACGTCCTGGTTCTGGCAGGCATCCGTCAGGCAGCAGTCGTCAACTTGGTCGTCACGGTGGCGAAGATTGCTCCTGTGGTGCTGTTTGTCGGGATCGTCGCTGTGGCTTTCAAGCTTCAGGTCTGGTCTCTCGACTTCAGCGGGCTTGGCAACGCCAGTCTCGGCTCGATTGCCGCACAGGTGAAGAGCACGATGCTGGTGACGCTGTGGGTCTTCATCGGCATCGAGGGAGCAAGCGTATTTTCAGCCCGTGCGGAACGCCGCAGCGACATCGCGAAGGCGACTGTTCTCGGATTCTTCACCTGCCTCGCTCTCTACGCGCTGGTTTCGCTGCTGTCGCTCGGCATCCTCAGCCAAACTGAGCTCGCCGCGTTGAAGAACCCCTCCATGGCAGGTGTCCTGGAGGCGGTTGTCGGACCGTGGGGCGCCATCCTCATCAACATCGCGCTTGTTGTGTCCGTGGTCGGCGCGTTCCTGAGTTGGACGCTGCTTGCCGCGGAAATTCCGCACGTTGCCGGCAAAGACGGCACGATGCCGAAGTTCTTCGGCCACGAGAGCGAGCGGGGCGTGCCGTCGACCTCGCTCCTGATCACCAACCTGCTCGTGCAGGCGTTCCTGGTTATCACGCTGTTCGCACAGAGCACCTACCAGGCACTGTTCTATATCGCGTCGGCAGCCATTCTCGTACCTTACATCTTCTCCGGGGCCTACGCGGCCAAGCTCGCATTGACCGGAGAGAGTTATGAGAATGGCGAGCAACGCGCTGGCCCCCTTTTCGCTGGCATATTGGCGACAGTGTACGGCCTGTGGCTCGTCTACGCGGCAGGACCGGCATATCTGTTCATGTGCGCGATCCTTTATGCGCCCGGCATCATTCTCTACGTCTGGGCACGTCGCGAAACCAACCAGCGTGTCTTCCATCCTGTGGAAGCTGCTGTCGCTGCAGCCCTCGTCGCTGTCGCCATCCTGGCCGTCTACGAGATGTGGACCGGCGCTATCAGCCCGCTCTGAAGGACGCACGATGACAGGCCTGGGAGTCCATTCCGAAGTCGGCCGCCTGCGCGAGGTGATGGTCCATCGACCGGACCTCAGCCTGCGCAGGCTCACGCCCGAGAACTGCAAGGCGCTGCTGTTCGACGACGTATTGTGGGTCAAGCGCGCACGCCAGGAACATGACGTCTTCGTCGATGCGTTGCGCGAACGCGGCGTGGTGGTGCACTCCTTTGGAGAGCTCCTTGCGGAGGCCATGACCATCAGCAAGGCGCGCGACTGGCTTCTCGATCGCCGGGTCCATCCCGGTGTCGTCGGACTGGATATGGTCGACGAGTTGCGTGGATGGCTAAACGACATGCCACCGGAGCAGCTGGCGTCCTTTCTAGTCGGCGGCATTGCCCGTGCCGAGCTTCCTTTCCAGCCGAAGGGACTGACCGGAAGGACACTTGCTCCCCAGGACTTCGTGCTTCCGCCGCTGCCGAACCAGCTTTTCACGCGCGACAGTTCCTGCTGGATCTACGGATCAGTTTCGGTCAACGCCATGTACTGGCCGGCGAGGCGCCCGGAGGCGGCCAACGTGGAAGCAGTGTACCGCTTCCATCCCCGTTTTCGCGACAGCGGCCTCCCCTTCGTATCGCCAGGTTTGGGAACAGGCACCAGTCTGGAAGGTGGAGACGTGATGCCGATCGGCGGCGGAACAGTGCTTGTCGGAATGGGAGAACGTACCACGCCGCAAGCCGTGGGCGACCTCGCACGCAGCCTGTTCGCGGCCGGTGAAGCGACACGCGTCATCGCAGCCCTGATGCCGCGGGACCGCAGTTTCATGCATCTCGACACCGTCTTCACCTTCTGCGACCGCGACCTGGTGACCATGTACCCGCCGGTGGTCGACCGCCTGCGAACCTTCTCTCTGCGACCGGGCGATGGCGAGGCGGCCGTCAAGGTCACGGATGAGACGGAGCCTTTCACGGCAGTGGTTGCAGAAGCGCTTGGACTGAATTCGCTGCGCATCATCGCCACCGGTGGCGACCGTTACGAGGCCGAGCGCGAGCAATGGGACGACGGCAACAACGTCGTTGCCGTCGAACCCGGCGTCGTCATCGGCTACGACCGCAATGTCTATACCAACACGCTGCTGCGTCGCGCCGGGATTGAAGTGATCACCGTTGAAGGCGCTGAACTCAGCCGTGGTCGGGGCGGCGGCCACTGTATGACCTGCCCGATTGCCCGCGATCCGATTTGACCGGAAAGGAAATTCCCGATGTCGATCAACCTTCACGGCCGCTCGGTGCTCACGCTCGACGATCTCACGGCCGACGAGATCCGCTTTCTTCTGAAACTGGCCGCCGACCTCAAGGCGGCCAAGCTCGCGGGCCACGAGATACCGCGTCTCATCAGGAAGAATATCGCGCTGATCTTCGAGAAGGACTCGACGCGCACCAGAACCGGATTCGAGGTGGCGGCCTATGATCAGGGCGCCCACGTCACCTATTTCGGCCCCACCGGCAGCCATATCGGCCACAAGGAATCCATGAAGGATACAGCGCGCGTGCTCGGCCGCATGTACGATGCGATCGAGTATCGCGGTTTTGGCCAGCACCAGGCCGAACTGCTTGCCGCGCACGCGGGCGTGCCCGTCTACAACGGCCTTACCGACGAAGCGCATCCGACACAGATCCTCGCCGATTTCATGACCATGCGCGAGTTCACGCACAAGCACCTTTCGGACATGACCGTCACCTTCGTCGGCGAAGGACGTGACAATGTCGCGCTGTCGCTGGCACTGGGCGCAGCCAAGGTCGGCATCGACATGCGCATTGCCTCGCCAAGGGAACTTTGGCCGGACGAGGAATTCTGCGCCCATGTCAGAGACCTTGCAGCACAAAGCAGCGGCCGCTTCAGGCTGGACGAAGACGTGATGGGCTGCGTCCAGGGCGCCGACTTTGTCTACACCGACGTGTGGATGTCGATGGGTGAGGACAAATCGGGCTGGGCCGAGCGTATCCGCCTTTTGACGCCCTATCGGGTCACGAGCGAAGTGATGGCTGCCGCGGGCAACCCTCATGTCAAGTTCATGCATTGCCTGCCGGCATTCCACGACACCGACACCGAGATAGGCGCGTTCATCGCGAAGGAGTATGGCATCGACTGCATGGAGGTCACTGACGAGGTGTTTGAATCGGGCGCATCGATCGTCTTCGACCAGGCCGAAAACCGCATGCATACGATCAAGGCCCTGCTCGTCGCCACGATCGGCAACTGAGATGCTGATCGTCGTTGCACTCGGAGGTAACGCGCTGCTGCGCCGCGGCGAACCGATGACCGCCGAAAACCAGCGTGCCAACATCAAGCGCGCCGCATCCGTACTCGGGGCACTCGTCGGCGAAGGGCACTCGATTGTAGTCACGCATGGCAACGGCCCGCAGGTGGGGCTTCTGGCCCTCCAGGCGGCGGCCGCTCCGGATGGCGGCGCATTCCCACTCGACGTCCTTGGCGCTGAAAGCGCTGGCATGATCGGCTATGTGATTGAGCAGGAGCTCGGCAACCTCTTAAAGGAAAGGCTGTTCGCGACGCTGCTGACGCAGGTGAAAGTCGACCCGTACGATCCGGCTTTCGCTCACCCGACGAAGCCGATCGGCCCGGTCTATGACGAGGACACAGCACATAGGCTTGCCCACGAACGCAGCTGGCAGATCGCGCCCGATGGCGATAAGTGGCGCCGGGTCGTGCCCTCGCCCAGGCCGCTGGAGATTCTTGAAGGCTCCGTGATTTCGTTTCTCGTCGAACGCGGCGTCATCGTCATTTGCACGGGCGGCGGCGGAGTCCCGGTGATAGCGCGGGACGACGGCAGCCTGTGCGGCGTAGAAGCCGTTATCGACAAGGATCTGGCGAGTTCACTTCTCGCGCGCCAGCTGAAGGCCGACATGCTGCTGATGCTGACCGATGTCGATGCGGTCTATAGTGGCCACGGCACCGCCACCGCCCGCGCGCTCCGTCGGGTTGCAACGACCGAGATATCGGGGCGGGATTTTGCGGCCGGCTCCATGGGGCCGAAGGTCAGCTCCGCAATCGAGTTCGCTGATGCAACGGGCAAACCTGCAGCGATCGGCAAGCTCGATGATGCCAGCGAAATCGTCAGAGGAGAGCGCGGCACACGGTTCGAAGCCGCCGCTCGTCCCGCTCAGCCTTTCAAAGGGACTGCCCGAGCCCCCGCCGTCGCGAAATAACGGGCTGCGTCTTTCGCCATCCGGCCAGTACACCAGCGCGCGTATGCATTCGCAAAGATCAGGCCAAGCCAACGGGACGGTTCCGCCTCCGGCAGGTCGTATTCGATGAAGACTCGAAGCCGGGACCCTCTCGCCTCGGGCACTATTTCGAAACCCATCCGATAGCGGCCGATCACCCATAGACTTGGCGCTCCGATGGTCTCCCAGACCTTCAGTTTGGGCGGCGTCCGGATTGTAACCACCTGTTCGGCGGACAGCGCAATTCCAAGTATTTTTCCATGGAATCCGAACTTGGAGCCGATCAAGCGGGCTTCGCCTGCATCGAATTCGTAGTGCATTTTCGAACCGAGCATCATCCATGACGAGGTGCTCATATGAGCACCCAGATGCCTGTGGTCATCAAGATAGGCAAACACGGTCTCAGCCGCGCATTCTATTCCGACGATAGTCTCGTTGGAGCGGGACATTGCTGGCATCGTCTCACCTCCGGGTTCGTCCTAACGCGCGCGAACACGCCGCCCATGTTCATCGGGATGTGCATGACACTGTGGGTTTTCGCTTTCACAAACCGCTTGCCCTTGAAGTGCAGGTGCTACCGTCCCAGCCCTCGCGATTGAACCTGGGGCAGCAACCCGTGGTATTCACGCTGTCGTCGTATCGGGGCGTTTCATTCGTCCGCATGGTCCTCCTCCAGATTGGATCGATCCCATCACGCAGGTAACGCGTCCCGTCGTCATTGATCTTCGTCAACATGGCCCTTGATCGCGATTGATACGTATCAAGGCCGACCGACGGGATGCCTGTTAGCTCAGACTGGCCAACAGATTTCGGAGACGGTCATGGCCCATAAACAAGTACTGTTCCGCTCAGCCGCACGCGAAAAGATCCTTCGCGGCGCGACACAGCTCGCCGATGCCGTGCGCGTGACGCTCGGGCCGCGCTCGAAATCTGTACTGATCGAAAAAAGATGGGGTGCCCCGATCGTTTGCAACGACGGGGTGACGATCGCCAAGGAATTCGACCTGAAGGACCCGGAAGAAAATCTCGGCGCCAGGATGCTGAGACAAGCAGCCGAGAAGACCGGCGATATGGTTGGCGACGGCACCAGCACATCGACCATCCTCGCTCACGCGATGTTTGCCGATGGCGTTCGCAATGTCGTCGCCGGCGCCAGCGCGATCGACATCAAGCGCGGCCTCGATCGCGCCACCAAGCGCGCGATCGAGACACTCAAGCAAATATCTCGACCGGTCTCGACCCGGCGCGAAAAGGAACAGGTGGCCACGATCTCGGCGCACAACGACCCGCTCATCGGCCAGTTGGTTGGCGAGGCGATTGAAAAGGTCGGCGGTGAAGGAGTCATTACGGTCGAAGAGTCGAAGACCACTGAAACCGTTCTGGACGTCGTCGAAGGCATGCAGTTCGATCGCGGGTTCCTTTCACCGTATTTCGTGACCGATCCCGAGAAGATGGAAGCGGTCCTGGAAGACGCGCTGGTGCTGATCGTGGAGAAGAAAATCGCTTCGCTGAACGATCTCATCAAGTTGCTGGAAGCCGTGGCCAAGTCGGGCTCGCCTCTGCTGGTTGTCGCCGAAGAAGTCGAAGGCGAGGCGCTTGCCACGCTCATCGTCAATCAAATCCGGGGCACCTTCAAGAACTGTGCAGTCAAGGCGCCCGGTTTCGGCGATCGGCGCAAGGCTATGCTGCAGGACATAGCTGTGCTGACAGACGCTCAGGTCATCTCCGAGGATATTGGCCTCAAGCTCGAAAATGTCACGATGGCGCAGTTGGGGCGTGCCAAACGCGTGGTCGTCGATAAGGACAACACGACGATCATCGGCGGTGGCGGAGACGCCAAGGCAATCAAGGGTCGCGTAGAGCAGATCCGGCGCGAGATCGAGAGCACGACCAGCGACTACGATCGCGAAAAGCTGCAAGAGCGGCTGGCTAAGCTTGCCGGCGGTGTTGCCGTCATAAAAGTCGGGGCTCCAACCGAGGCCGAAATGAAGTCGAAGAAGGAGGCACTAGACGACGCTATCAGCGCCACCAAGGCTGCGGTTGCCGAGGGCGTGGTGCCTGGCGGCGGGCTTGCGCTGCTGCGCTGCATCGCCACGGTAGCTGATGAAGAAAAACTGTCCGAGGGCGACGAGAGGACCGGCGTGCAGATACTCCGGCGCGCTCTCGAAACGCCTGTCCGGCAGATTGCCGAGAATTCGGCTGTCGACGGTGGCGTGGTTATCGCCAAGATGATCGAGGGGTCGGGAAACTTTGGCTTCGATGCCGGACGCAAAGAGTATGTTGACCTCGTCGAAGCCGGCATCATCGATCCAACCAAGGTGGTGCGCATCGCACTTGAAAACGCCGTCTCGGTCGCCAGTGTTCTGCTCTTGACCGAAGCGACCATGACGGAAATCCCCGAACCGGCCAAGGAGCGTGCTCTCGAACCGGAAATGACGATGTAGGTCGTGCGCCGGGCACCCTCCATAGGTCGAAAAGGCGATGACGATGCGCCGCCGCGGCAGGCAGCGCGGCTGGTGATCACAAGTGTCGTGACCGAACCTCAAACGACCGTGCGACAAGCATGCTGTGGAGACACAAAATGATCTTCAACACCATTATTGTACAACTGGACATCGATTCTCCGGCGTCCCCCCGCGCGCGTTATGCCCAGGAATTGGCGCAACGGTTCGATGCCACACTGATCGGTTTCGCCGCGGCGGATGCCTATGTCTTTGTGTCGGGAGACAATGGCGCCGCTGCAGCTGCGGAGATAATGCGCCAACGCAGGGCGGAAATCGAAGATCGCCTGAAGGTGATGCAGGAGGAATTCCTCCGCATTGGCGGGGACAGAGCTTTCTGGCGCGAGGAGATCGGAGATCCGACAGGTCTGCTCGCGATGCATGCCCGCGCCGCCGACCTTATTGTCACGGGAGCGCCGGCAAAGGGCGTCGCCAGCGATCGCCACCGTGTCGTAGATGCCGGTAGTCTGGTGCTGTCCGCGGGCCGGCCGGTGCTGATTGCGGTCGATAACCTGGCTCCGCTCAACCCAAAGAATGTTCTTGTCGCCTGGAAGAACACGCGCGAGGCAAGGCGCGCAGTCAGCGATGCAATGCCCTTCTTGACAGGCGCACAACATGTGCTCGTGGCGACAATCGAGGAACAGGGCCAGAGAAACGCACGCGAAAGTGCCGAGGACGTTGTCCGGTTCCTGGCGAGGCATGGCGTTAAGGCAAGATCCGAAGTTATAGGCGTCGGCAATGCAGATCCCTGCGAAGCCGTTGCCGAACTCGCCCGTGCGATGGATGCAGGACTTGTGGTCGCGGGCGGCTATGGTCACAGCCGGATCCGGGAATGGGCCTTCGGCGGCATGACACGCTCCCTGCTGAAACAGGGGGCAATCAATCGACTGCTATCAAACTGAGGCGGCGTCCCGGCGGGTCCTTGCGCGCAGCGGCTCACCGACGCCCTTGTTCTTCGACCGCCTTCAACCGCACGACTGAAACCGAGCAAAGCGCCTGTGCTACCACCTTGGTAGAAACACTGCCGAGGTGCCGGCGAATGGCGGAAGACGCCCGTGCCCCGACAACGATATGCCCGACGTCGTTGTGCTCAGCGTAGTTGAGGATCGCATCGGCGGGGCTGACCGCCTCCAGAACATGATAGCTGATGCGATCCTCCGGCAGATGTAGCGGGCGGGACCAATCCTTCAGGGCAACCAGCCGCTTCAAATATTCCGAACGGCCCGACTCGTCCACCGTGGGCGTGTCGCCGATAATCTCGGTCTTCAGGACTGTCACACAGGCCAACCACGAGTCTTCTCGCGAGCCAAGGACGCGCGCGGTCTCGCTCAGAACCTCCCTGGCCAGCGGATCGTTTCCGTTGGCCAGATCGACGGCGACCAAAACAATGGATGGTCCGGCCAGAAGCCTGGGATCTGCCGGCATCCCGACAAGCAACTTGTCGTCAGTCTTGCGAAGCAGACCGAGGATCGTGGCCCAAATTCCCTTGCTCCGAGGCAGGTGCCGCGTCACCACCACCTGATCGGGGTTCCTTAGATCGGACAGCACGTGAGCGGCATCGACATATCGCTTGGACCTGTCCACCTCCATGCACCGAAGCGTGATTGCCTCCAACCACCGCGGGATGGCTCCGTTCAGGTCCCGCGGTGGCCTGGGGGCGTGGTAGAGCCGTCGCTTCATTCCGGCGAAAGTCGCCGGTCGCCCGAACGGTTCTTCGCCAGTTGCCAGCTGGTAAAGAATGCAGCCAAGCGCAAAAAGATCGCTTGCAGGGTCGCCTCTTTCGGCAAGCACTTGTTCGGGTGCCATGTAGGCGGCGGAGCCCATCGGCACGGAGCTTTCCGCGCCGAGAAGATCGGGAAGCTCTGCATGCCGCGCGAGCCCGAAATCGAGAAGCACCGCGCCGCGCTCGGCAAGAATGACATTTTCGGGCTTGAGATCGAGATGCACCACTTTTTGGCGATGCAGGGCGGCGAGCGCCTTGGCAATTTCGGAGCCGACCCTCGCGACCTCGTCAGCTGGCAGTGGCGCATTGCTGATCAGCTGGGCGAGACTTGTGCCGGCCACGAACTCCATGGCTATGAAAGGAATTTCTGAAAGGTTTCCTGAGGCCACGAAGCGGGGTACATGCGGACCTGACAAGCGCCTGAGGATCAACTCTTCCGCCTCGAAGCCCAGTATGACGGAGACATCGCCTCCCGGATCCAGGAAAGGGACTTTCAACACCAGCGGGAAATCGAACTGCGGGCTGTTTGCGCGCCAGAGCGAGGCCATGCCGCCGGACGGCAGTCGTTCGACCAGTTCGAAACCATCAATGATTGCCCCTGATTCAAACCGCTGCACCCGATCGTCTCCAACAACCCTATCGTCCGATCTTCAATCGCATGCCCAGCCATGCCGGCAACCCAGAGTCAGCAATCTTTCGGGCGGTCTCTTCGTAGTCGTAAGGCACACGGATCATGGAGGCCTCGTGCCGCTGCGTATCGACGAGGGCGAAGCAGGCCGCCGGATTGCCGTCGCGAGGCTGGCCGACCGCTCCGACGTTCACGACGAGCTGTCCGACCGCGGACAACGGCGCAGCCACATTGGCCAGCGGTTGAAAACAGATCGGCCGGCGACCTGGCAGCGCGTAGTAGATGGCCGGAATATGGGTGTGGCCGCAGAAGACGAAACGGGCCACGCTTGAAGACAGGCAGCGCTCTGCTGAATCCACGTCGCGGATGTATAGCCATTTTCCCGGCCGTTCGGCGCTGGCGTGAACATATTGCCGGTCTTCCGACGTCAACGACACCGGCAAACGGGACAGGAAATCGACATGCGCCGAGGTCAAACGCTCACGCGTCCAACTGGCCGCTGTCCGAGCATTCTCCGTCATGCCGCCCCTGTTGAAGGCTATCGCTTCGTCATGGTTTCCCATGACGCAGAGCGCGCCTCGATCGACCAGGTCCGCAGCCGTCTCGAGCGCATAGACTGGGTCGGGCCCGTAGCCAACCAGATCGCCAAGCAATACCAACTCGTCCCATCCGCGCTCGCCAACCACCTCGAGAACCGCATCGAGCGCCTCGCGGTTGGAATGGATGTCAGACAGGATCGCGATGCGCATTCGTTTCCATCTGGACCTTGCAAGCTCGCCCTACCAGTCAAACAACGGCGCTAACAAAGTCAATGGGACCGCATGCGGTCCAACAACCCTCGTGCTTCGCTCGCCTAAAGCGAGACCCCGTCTCCGCGGAGCGGTGGCGCCGGGTTCACCGAAGCCGAGGCCGCCGCTCCCGTTTTCGGTATCTGGTTGAGGACCAAGCGAATGATCAGGAGGACATATCCAACTTGCAGGACGACCAATGTGAGCAAAGCCCCACCGAGTGCGACCCAACCCGAACCTGTTTCCACACCGATCCAGATCGCCACGACAAACGACGTCACGAGCATGCCCACCAGAAATTGCGGAAAATACATGGCGGCCTGCCCCGATCATTTAGCGACAGGGCTTTCAACAACCTCCGGGGGCACCCGCGCTTTGAGTTGAATCAAATCTTACCGTGGATATTTCCAATCCATTCAGGCGCGCAGAACCTAAGTATGTGCATAAGGCCAAGTTCGGCGTTCGGGCAGGTTCCTGGTTTTCTCACATGTTGTAGCGCAACCAAGGCGGCCCCTGCCGCCTCGGTCGGTGCGGGCTTCGAGCACACCCAACAATGCTGCCCCCGCGGCCTGCGCCGACCACCTTGATGATGCAATTGCGATGCAGCCAGCTCTCCTCATGCCAACATCGCAAAGTCCGTCTTTTTGGCGTTAAGGCAAACAGTGGCGCCCATGCCATCCTCGGCGGATGCAATGTCGTCTGGGTCCCCCCACTAAGTAGTTTCCCGTAGGGACTTAACCGAATTTCGCTTTCCTCCGATTCGCGCGATTGCTGATGCCACGGATCACGGAGAAGCAGCCATGTACGCTCACACGACCTCCACAATTTCACTGCCGCCACACGTGCCACAGTCGAGCCTCCCGGCAGTTCTGGACAGCGTGCCGTTGCAGCCCATCAACTTCTACCCGGCCGGGTCGGAAATCTATGCGCAGGGGGAAAAGGCCGGAGCTCTCTACCAGGTCGAGTTCGGCGCCGTCCGCATCTATCGCCTCCTTGCCGACGGCCGCCGGCAGATAAGTGCCTTCCATTTGGCTGGCGAGACATTCGGTTTCGAAGCCGACGCGACACATCATTTCTTCGCCGAAGCAATCAACGCGACCGGCATCCGGGTCTATCGGTTCGCTGCCGGGGCGGATGTCTCGCGCCAGTTGCTGCCCCTGGCCCTCAAAGGTTTGACCAGGGCGCAGGAACACCTCCTGGTCCTCGGTCGCCAGAATGCCATCGAACGGGTGGCCGCGTTCCTGGTCGACATGGCAGAGCGGCAAGGCGGATTGCGGCAGGTCGATCTGCCGATGTCTCGCGCGGATATCGGCGACTATCTCGGACTCACGATCGAGACCGTGTCGCGAGTCTTCACCCGGCTGAAGGACAAGGGCGTCATCCGCCTGCTGAACCTGCGCAGCATAGAAATCGTCAAGCAGGACGCGCTTCAATACATGAGCGAGTGAGGTCGCGCGCCTTGGAGAGACAGGACAACGGCGCCGCACCTCGGATCGGAGACCATATATAACGATGGTTAGCACGCTTTCCACGCATACCGGGTTTCGCTTCGATGTACGCCGCGCACGCCCCGAAGATGAGCCCGCCCTGGCGGAGTTCTTCACCCATGTGACGCCGCAAGATCTGCGCTTCCGCTTTCTCGGTGGAGTGAAAGAGGTCTCGCATGAACGGCTGGTAGCGATGACTCGCTCCGACGATCCGCATATCAATAACTTTCTCGCGTTCTCGACTGACGGAGCGTTGATCGCAGTGGCGACACTCGCCAGCGACGCTGCCGACCGGCGCGGCGAAGTCGCTATCTGCATTCGCCAGGACCGCAAGAATCTCGGCGTCGGCTGGGAACTGCTTGCCTATATCGCAAGGTGGGCCGACGGGATCGGCCTCGAGACAATCGAGTCGATCGAAAGCCGTGAGAATCGCGCTGCAATCGAGCTTGAGCGCGACATGGGATTCACTGTCACCACAGACCCCGACGACCCGACACTTCTCCTGGTTCGGCGAAAGCTCGGCACCCCCCTGCCCCGGTAACGACCGGTCTCGCGCAGATGCGGGCCGGCAGCGAAGCTCTTGTTCAGACGTCGAGGATTTCCCTGGCGACGGCGGCTTCCTCGTCTGCGGGAATGACAAGGACGTCGACCCGGGACTGCGGGCTGCTGACCAATCCTTCGTCGTTCTGGTTCAAATCATTGTCGACCGCAACGCCAAGCCATTCGGCGGCTTCGCAGATCTTTTGCCGGATCACAGGTGCGTGCTCGCCAATGCCGGCGGTGAAGACGAGGGTATCGAGACCTCCAAGGGCCGCGGCAAGTGACCCGATCTCGCGCCCGACACGATAGATGAAGAGATCGACGGCTCGCGCGGCTGCAGGGTCGCTCGAGCCCAGCAATGTCTGCATATCGCCCGAGATGCCGGAGACACCCAGCAGACCGGATTCCTCGTAGAGAAGGTTGGACAGCTCACCCAATGACAGCTTTTGGTCCTGCAACAGGTACAGGATCACGCCAGGGTCGACCGTGCCGCAACGTGTGCTCATGATGAGGCCATCAAGCGTTGAGAACCCCATAGTGGTGGCGACGCTTGCCCCCGTCTTCATCGCACATAGGCTTGCTCCGCTGCCCAGGTGGGCAACGATCACCCGGCCGCCGGCGCTTGCGCCGTAGCGGCTGCGAAGTTTCGTTGCGACGTGGCTGTAGGAAAGTCCGTGAAAGCCGTAGGCAATCACGCCTTGTTCCGAGAACTCGCGCGGCAAGCCATAGAGCTTGGCAAGTTCCGGCCGCCGCGCGTGGAAGGCCGTATCGAAGCATCCGACCTGGAGGGCGTCAGGCAATAGCCGAGCTGCCAAGCTGACGATTTCGAGATTGATGGCCTGGTGGATCGGGGCGAGCGGCTCCAGCAGATGCAAGGCCTTCGTCGTCTCTTCATCAAGGATGGCTGCTTTGGAAAAACTCTGTCCGCCATGAACGATCCTGTGACCGACCTTGCCGATCTGGCGCAGGAGTCCGCGGTCCGCAAGCAAGGAGCCCACGACTTCGAATGCGCTGGCGATATCGATCGACCCTGCGCCCAAGCTCCGATCGATCCCGGACGACAGCGCCGTTGGAGCGACGTGAAGCCGTGGACGTTGCCGGATTGACGATATGCTGCCGCGCACCAGCAGGTGAAGGTCGTCACGCTGCTGAAACACCGCGAATTTCAGACTCGACGAGCCACCGTTAAGGACAAGAATCGCGTCATTCATGATCTGTCCGCCGCGCCCGCCAACGGACCCCGACTGCCGATCCGTTCGCCGCACTGATTTCCACCGGCTACTACTCCCACTTCCAGCCGAGGATCTCCGGCATATCCTGTCCATGGGCGCGGATATAAGCTTGGTGCTCGATCAGCTTGCCTTCCATGATCTGTTTCAGTCCGACTCCGGTCGGCTCAGGGATACGGTCAAGGACACTCAGCACCAGATGATATCTGTCCAGGCCGTTCAGAACCGTCATGTCGAAAGGCGTCGTCGTCGTGCCTTCCTCGTTGTAGCCGCGCACGTGGATATTGTCGTGGTTGGTGCGCCGATAGGTCAGCCGATGGATCGTCCAGGGGTAGCCATGGTAGGCAAAGATGACCGGTTTTTCTTTGGTGAACAACGCGTCGAAGTCGCGATCCGACAGCCCGTGCGGGTGATGCTCCCTGGGGTGCAGCGTCATCAGGTCGACCACGTTGACCACCCTGATCCGAAGCTGCGGAACATGGTGCCTGAGTATCTGGACGGCCGCCAGCGTCTCCAGGGTCGGAACGTCGCCGGCGCAGGCCAAGACCACGTCCGGCTCTGCTCCGCCGTCAGTTGAAGCCCAATCCCAAATGCCGATGCCCGCTTTGCAGTGAACGATCGCCTTGTCCATCGAAAGCCACTGCCATGACGGCGGCTTGCCGGCCACGATGACGTTGATGCGGTCCCATGTCTGCAGCACATGCTCGGTCACGCAGAGCAGACTGTTGGCGTCCGGCGGCAGGTAGACGCGCACGATATCGGCCTTCTTGTTGAGGGCGACATCAATGAAGCCGGGATCCTGATGGCTGAAGCCATTGTGTTCCTGGTGCCAGACATGACTCGACAACAGGTAGTTTAGCGACGCCACCGACCGTCGCCAGGGAATTTCACGACATGCATCCAGCCATTTCGCATGCTGGTTGAACATCGAATCGACGATGTGGATGAACGCCTCGTAGCAGGAGAAGAAGCCGTGCCGACCGGTCAGCAGGTAGCCTTCAAGCCAGCCCTGGCAGGTGTGTTCCGAGAGAATCTCCAGAACCCTTCCGTCGCGCCCGAGATGAACATCCTCGGGCAGGATCGTTTCCATCCAGGCGCGCTCGGTAACCTCGAACACGTCTTGCAGCCGGTTCGAAGCCGTCTCGTCCGGGCCGACGATGCGGAAGTTCTTCGCGCCATCGTTCAGTTCCATCACGGCGCGCAGGAATTTGCCCATCACTCGCGTTGACTCGGCCTTCACCGCGCCGGGCCGTTCAACGGAAATGCCATGGTCGCGCAGTCTGGGCAGTTCAAGGGACCGGCGCAGCAAGCCGCCATTGGCATGCGGGTTGGCGCCCATTCGCCTCGTACCTTGCGGAGCAGTGGCACGTATCGTGGCCACAGGCGCACCCATCGCATCGAACAGTTCTTCAGGCCGATAGCTCCTCATCCACTCTTCGAGCATCTTCAAATGCTCGGGGTTTTCCGCAAGGCCGGACAAGGGAACCTGATGGGCGCGCCAGAAGCCTTCGGTTTTCAGCCCGTCGACTTCCTTCGGGCCGGTCCAGCCTTTGGGGCTTCGCAGCACGATCACTGGCCACTTCGGCCGGCGTTTTGCAATTTCGCCACCGCCGCGAGCCTCGCCCTGGATTGCCCCGATGCGGTCGAGCGCATCATCGATCACAACCGCCATCCTCTCATGCATTGCCCCCGGTTCATGGCCTTCGACGAACAGCGGCTCGTAACCGTAGCCGACGAACAAGGCGCGCAATTCGTCTTCCGGGATGCGGGCAAGGATGGTCGGGTTGGCAATCTTGTAGCCGTTGAGATGCAGGATCGGCAGCACCGCGCCGTCGCGCGCCGGGTTGAGGAACTTGTTGGAATGCCAGGCGGTGGCAAGTGGCCCGGTTTCCGCCTCGCCGTCGCCGACCACGCAGGCGACGATGAGATCCGGATTGTCGAAGGCTGCGCCAAAAGCATGCGAAAGCGCGTAGCCCAATTCGCCACCCTCATGGATCGAGCCCGGGACATCCGGTGCAGCATGGCTCGGAATCCCGCCCGGAAAAGAGAACTGCCGAAACAGCTTGCGCATGCCTTCTTCGTCCAGAGATACGTCGGGATTGAGCTCGCTGTAGATGCCCTCGAGATAGGTGTTGGCGACCATGGCCGGACCGCCATGGCCTGGGCCGCAGACGTAGACCATGTTTGCATCCCTGAGCCGGATCGCGCGGTTGAGATGGGCGTAGATGAAGCTCAGGCCGGGCGAAGTCCCCCAGTGCCCTAGCAGCCGCGGCTTGACATGTTCCAGCTTCAAGGGCTCCCGAAGCAGCGGATTGTCGAGCAGGTAGATTTGCCCGATCGTAAGATAGTTGGCGGCGCGCCAATAGGCGTCAACGTCGTGCAACTCCTGGTCCGACATCCGTTTGTTGCTGTTGACTGTTTTTGCCGATTGTCCGGTCATCTTACTTGGCTCCGTTGTCTCATTTTGCGAAAGCCCGGGGATTCCGCGTTGGCCATGGGCCACCAACGCATCGCGCGACTTTCAGTTCATCACCTGATCGGCGCGGCCGCTCGCTGCATCGCTAGCATTGTGCAAGCTGGGCGTCGCGCTGGTTGGAACCGCGGTCATACTGCCACCAACAATCAGGCTTTCAGCCCATCTCGCCAGAAGTGTTTCAGGACCTCAAGGCAGACCAGCACTGCCAACCCGGCCGCCAACGTCACGGCGAGGTCGTCCAGGTGCAGCGGTCCGAACTGGAAGAGGCCACTTGCGAGTGGCCATGCAAGTGTCCCGCCCAGCGCCGCGGCAACCACCACGACGACGAAAGCAAGCGATCGGTTTGGCCGGATCAACGCAACAAGCAGCGACTCGCTGAACGTACGGTTGACGAAAATCAGCCCAACGATCGTCAGCACCAGCGAGAAGAATGTCAGGGCGCGAATCTCATTCTCCGGCATTCCCCAGCGCAAGGCGACGAGGAAGATGCCAGCAACAAGCGCGAATGCCAGCAGGCCCTGCACAACGCTCCACGCGATCAACGAGCGCGAGAAGAGCGCAGCTTCCGGATGTCGCGGCGCACGCCTCATCGTGTCGTCCTCCTCGGTCTCCGCTTCAAAGACCAGGGAGCAGACCGGATCGATCACCATCTCCAGAAAGGCAATGTGAATAGGTCCGAACAGGATAGGCAGCCCAAACAGCAATGGAAGGAGGGCCAGACCCGCAATCGGTACGTGCACGGCAAGAATGAAGCCCATTGCCTTGCGCAAATTGTCGTAGATGCGGCGGCCCAGCCGGATGGCTTTGACGATCGACCCGAAGTCATCATCGAGAAGGACGATGGAAGACGCCTCCCGCGCGACGTCCGTGCCGCGCCCTCCCATGGCAATGCCAATGTCGGCTGCTTTCAGCGAAGGCGCGTCGTTGACGCCGTCTCCGGTCATGGCAACGATCTCGCCATTGGCCTTCAATGCTCTGACGATTGCCAGTTTCTGCTCGGGCATGATCCGCGCGAACACCGTTGCGGTCTTCACGCGCGCCGACAGGGCTGCGTCATCCTGCGCCTTGAGCTCTTCGCCGGTGACGACATCGTTGAAGTCGAGCCCGGCCCCGCGGGCGATAGCTCTGGCTGTCGCGGGATAGTCCCCGGTGATCATGATCACTCTGATGCCGGCGGAGCGGCAATTGCTCACCGCGTCCGGAACCTCCGCTCGCAGAGGATCGGCAAGCCCGACGAGACCCAAGAATTCAAATTCGAATTCAGTCTGCTTGTCCGGCAGTTGATCGCCAGCATGGCTGGAACGCGCGACGCCCAAGACGCGCAGTCCTTCCGTGGCCATGGCGTCCACAACATCCTTGAGCGAAGCGACACGATCCGCAGGCAGACGGCAGAGTGCCGCGATGGCCTCCGGCGAACCCTTGGCGGCAATCAGGTAGTCGTTGCCCTCAGCCGATAGCCGCCAGGCGTTCGACATTGCCAGCAGTTCAGGACGCAACCCGTAGGCGCGGGCCAATTTCCAATCGGCACCCTCAGCACGCTTCGCCAGGCGCTCCTGGGCAAGCTTGTGGAATGCCCTTTCCATCGGATCAAAGGGAATTTCGGCACTGGCAAGCGCGCCGATCTCGACCAACTCTGCAAAGGCCGCTGGCATCTCCTTGCTTGAGCTGTTCAGGCGAAGCAGTTTTCCATCGGCCGTTCTCATTTCTGCAATTGTCATGCGATTTTCGGTCAGCGTTCCGGTCTTGTCGGTGCAAAGGACAGTTGCCGAGCCAAGCGTCTCGATCGCTGCTGCGCGACGGGTGAGCACGCGCGCCTGCGAGATGCGCCAGGCACCCATGGCCATGAAGATTGTCAGCACCATGGGAAACTCCTCGGGCAGCATCGACATGCCGAGCGCAATGCCCGCCAACACCGCATCAAGCCATCCGCCCCGCAACAAGCCATAAAGCACGACCGCGAGAACGCTGACGGCGCCGCCGACAAGTGCGAAGATGCCGACAAGGCGTTTTGTCTGTCGCCGCAGGCGGGGTGCCTCGGTTTCCATGGTGCTCAGCGATTGCCCGATCGCACCGATTTGGCTGAGCGGCCCGGTTGCCAGAACTTCGCCAATGCCTGAACCGCGAACGATGAGTGATCCGGAAAATGCGAAAGGCAGGTCGTCGCCCCCCGGCCTGCATTGCGCCGGCAGATCGGCATCCCTGGCAGCAATCTTGCGCACCGGAACAGACTCGCCGGTCAGCAAGGACTCATCGGTCTGGATATCCCGGCTCTGGATGAGCACGATGTCGGCCGGAACGCGATCCCCCTCGCCCAGCACGACCGTATCGCCGCGCACCACCTCGCGACCCGCAATCCGCTTGCGTTCGCCGTCGCGTATTACCAGGGCGCGCGGACTGGTCAGGTCGCGCAGCGCCTCGAGGACACGCTCCGTCCGCGCCTCCTGGACGATGGTAATCCCAACCGACAACGTGGCAAATGCAAGCAGGATCAACGCCTCCTGGAGATCGCCAAGAAGCAAATAGACGCTACCTCCACCTAACAGCAGGGCGAGCATTGGCTCGCGCACGACCTCGATGGCAATCCGCAACGGCGTGCGGCGACTGGGCCTGGGCATTTCGTTGAAGCCTTCGGTGGCAAGCCTTGCCTGTGCTTCGGCCTCGCTGAGGCCGGGCATTGCAATGGTGGATGAAGCGGATCGAGACATTTGGCCTTGTTCGAGTCCCAGCGTGCCGTCTTGCATTTTCCCGTGTGACGAAAATTGAATTCAAAGATGCGCGATCAGCTTTCGTCATTTGCGAAGGCGCCGAGCGCCGGCGCGTCCAGCGCTCGGCGCATCCGTCTGATGATTGCGGCGCGACCCCGTTCGTCGGCCGCGGTGTTGACGGCCTCCGTGACGTCGAGGAGAAGCTTTGAAAGATCGTTGTGCCAATCCAGCCGGGCAACCTTTTCCGGCTTCAGGCGGCGCGGCTCGTTGGCGTCGACCGGCAAACAGCCTTGGGACGTCAATTGGAAAGCGCTATCCAGCTCCGGCATGATGATCCTGTCCGAAGGAATCGGTCCAGCCAGCCGGCCGCTGAGGCCGACCAAGCCTGCTTCTTCACCATGCGTCAGGAACACCGTGTGCTTGACCGGAGTTCGAGCCAAGGCCCAGGCGACGAGTTCGCTTGCGTCGGCATGGCCAGAGTAGAGATCGAACAGGCTGATCCGGGCCTTGACCTCTACCTCTTCGCCCTGGATGCGCACACGCCGCGCGCCGTCGAGCAGTATCCTTCCGAGTGACCCTTGAGCCTGGTACCCCGCCATCATCACGGTCGCGTTCCGCCGCCAGAGGTTGGCCTTGAGATGATGGCGGATACGCCCGGCGTCGCACATGCCGCTGGCGGCGATCACGACGAAAAAGCCTCTCAGGCGGTTGATCGCCTTGCTTTGCTCGATGGTTTCCGTGAAGCGCAGTTGGGGTGAACTGAGAGCCTGACGCAGACCGTCGACTTGTTCGATGTCGTCGGCATGTCTTTCGAAGATCGTGCTGGCACGTGTCGCCAGCGGCGAGTCGACGAAGATCGGAGCAGTCGGCACCTCTCCCGCTTTCATGAGCAGGTGGAGGTCTACCAGCAGTTCCTGTGTCCGCTCGACGGCGAAGGAAGGAACGATAAGGGGGCCGCTCGCCTCGGCAGCGCTGCGCACCACGTCGCCGAGCATTGATCGCCGCTGTTCAGGCGCAACGTCCGGGCGGTCGCGGTCGCCATAGGTCGATTCGCAGATGAGATAGTCGACACCGGCCGGGCCCTCCGGATCGGTATGCAGCGGCTTGTGACCGGGTCCGATATCGCCTGAAAACAGTATGCGCATCGGCATGTTCTGACGTTCCACGTCGATCTCTAGCTCAACCGATGCGGAGCCGAGCAGATGGCCGGCGTTCCAAAAGCGAGCCCGAACGCCTTGGGCTACGGTGGTCCATGCGGCGTATTCCAAGGCCCGAAAAAGGGTCATGCACGCTGCTGCATCCTGCTGCCTGTAGATCGGCTCGACCGGCGGCCGCCCGCGCTGCGCATTGCGGCGGTTAAGCTGTTCCACCTCCATCTCCTGGATATGCGCCGCATCCGGCAACATGACCGAACAAAGATCGATTGTAGCTCGGGTCGTGTAGATTGGCCCGGCAAAGCCCTGCGTGACCAGCTTTGGCAGAAGGCCGCTGTGATCGATATGAGCATGCGTCAGGACGACGGCGTCGATCGCTTCCGGCGGGAACGGGAACGCGCCGTAGTTCAAGGCCCGCTCCGACTTCGATCCCTGGAAGAGGCCGCAATCGACGAGGATCCTCGCGCGTGGTGTTTCGATCTCGTAGCAAGAGCCGGTAACACCGTGGGCTGCGCCGTGGAAGCGCAAAACAGGATCCGTGCCTCGACTGGCGTTCATGGGAATCATGCCCTAGTGCGACAGGAGAACGGGCAGGCGCAAATCCGAGAGAATGCCTTCGGTCGCCCCACCGAGCACGAAGTCCCTGACGCGCGAATGACCGTATCCACCCATAACCAATAGTTTGCCGCCGATTTCGAGGGCATGCTCCTGGATAGCGGTGGCGATCGAGCGCGCCCCCGCCTGAATTGATGCGGCTTCGGCCGCCAGACCGCGCGTCCTCAGGCCTTGCGCAAGGCGTTCACCGATGTCTTGTCCCGGCAGCGGCTTTTCGTCCGTCACGGTCACAACCGTGATCATCGTGGCAAGCTCCAGAAACGGCCGTGCATCGGCAACGGCCCGCGCAGCCACGCGACTGCCATCCCAAGCGATGACGACATGGTCAAGGGCGCCGACATCCGTGGCGTCAGGAAGCAGCAGGGTCGGTCGACCCGATCCGAACACGACCGCCTCGGCTGTCATTCGCGCCGTCTGGTTGTCCGGCGCCCATCCGACCAGGCAGATGTCGAAGTAGCGGCACTGCTCGGCCGCTGTGTCCCCAATTAGGGCCGGTGGCGCGGTCAGCTCCTGCGTCGTCAAGCGGACCCCGCCCTGCAATGCTTCTTTTGCAACTGTTTCCAGCAAGTTCTTGCCGAAACTGCGACTGGTCGCTTCGGCCTCCCTGATCTTGTTGGGAAGGTCGAGCAAGAAGCTCGACAGAGCGTTTGAAACGTCGGGAATGTCGACATTGATGGCGACCGCGTGCAGCGTCGCTCCAATGCGCCTGGCAACCGCGACTGCATTAGACGCGGTCTTTGGTGTGTTCGCCTCCGGGTACGTCGCCAGAGACAGGGATACCATCGGCTTCATCATATTCGCCTCCTTTGCGGCGAGGTCGGGCCACTGGATGCCGGCGCTGCTGCGACATCTATGGAGGCAGTGGACGGCGTGCGCATTGATTCACCGCAAATGCAGCCGTCGGTGGGGCCGAGGAACAGGCACTCACTCGGCAAGCCCACCTTGACGCCGCGAACGCTGACATTCAGCAGAGCCAGGGTATCGACCGCTCGGTCGCAGAGAGGGCCTAGATAATTTGCGTCTCGTTTCGCCGGCAATGCTGCAGATGCGCGTTTGCCCTCCTTTGCGTTGATGTGCGTCAAGGCGAGGTGGTCCACGACCCTACTATGGTCAGGGTCAGCAATGACTTTGGAGACAACGGATGAAGGAAGAGATCAGAAAGAAGATCGTGACGCTGTTGGATCAGCATCGGATCATGACCATCGCAACGCTAAAGCCCGACGGCTGGCCGCAGGCGACCACCGTCGGCTACGTGAACGAAGGCCTTACCCTTTACTTCCTCTGCGGTCTGGAAAGCCAGAAGGCTGGGAATCTGACGCAGGACGATCGCGTGTCCTTGACCATCGATCACGACACGCCGCAGGTGATGGAAATCACCGGACTTTCCATGGCGGCGCGAGCCCAGGCGGTGACAGACCTGGCCGAAGCGGAAAAGGTCCTGCGGATGCTGCCGCTGAAGTATCCGCAGCAAGTCTCGCTGCCAGGACCGATGCCAACTCCGGATCAGGTGCGCATATTTCGCGTGATGCCTACGGTCATCTCGGTGCTCGACTACTCCAAGGGTTTCGGCCACACCGATGTCGTCACTTGCTGATCGCGCTCGCCCCCAAGACAACCTTTGGGTTGCGTGAGCGAGGCCGGCAAAGCCAAGGCATTCAGACCCGGCGGGCTAACGGTCCCACCCATACGATGGGTCCTAAGTGGATTCTGGGTTTGTTGGTGATCTGTAGCCTTCGTTAGGACTCGGGATGATATACCGCTATCAGACGTTCAAGTTCGTCGATGGCAGACGACTTGGAAGCTGCTCGCCCTGAAGTTCCGGCGGCACCTCCAGCCCGGATCACGCCCTCCATTTTCGGCAGCTCATGCGCGATGCCGTTATGACAGTCGATGCAGGTCGCTTCGCCGGCAGGCAGGTAGCGCCTATGGTTTCAGCGACTTTCCGCCCCGCCGACGGACCGGCTTGAGCCAGGGCGTCCGGACCTGGCGCGACCTTGCGCTTCGCGAAGGCGATGTCGCTGTGTTGCCGGTCTTCGGCCTGCGCGGTCACAACCAGACTGGGCCGGGTCAGGCGAGAGCACGGCGGCCAGTGATTCTCTCGATGTTGATGCGGAAGAAAAGGTGAGGCGGACTGGCAACCTTGTCCTCGGATTGAGGCGTCTCGCTGCCAGGTTCCCACCAGTTGGGGCGTGCCTTCTGCAACAGCGACCATGCATGGTCGCGCTCATTCTGCCGGGGGCCTTCGGAGAGTTCTTCATAGCGCCCGAAGGCAACGACACTCCACCAGTTGCGTGGATTACGGATCTCGTCGACTTCGACGCAAACTTGAGGATTTCCGCGCATCGCCAAGACCTTCTGACCAACCAAGGAGAAGCTGTAGATGTGGCCGTGTTCGTAAACGAAGCTAATCGGCACAACGTACGGCATCCCGTCGCTTACGCAAAGGCGCCCGACCCTGCTCGCGGCTAGGTGCATCCTGGATTCTTGGGCGGTCATCTCACTGATGATCACGGGACTCCCCCGGTAAAGAGCGTTCTTCACGCTGTGCATCTCGATGCTGCGTAAGCGGCTTCCACGAGAAGCACGATCGCTCGCCGGGCTACTCGCCGTGTTCCAAGCACCACTCTAGCAAAGACGACGACGGGTGCCCTGATCCAAGTTGCGCTGTAATCAGGAACCGCCTTGTGGCCCTCTCAAGCGAGCCAGTCCGACATGCCGCCACCTCAATGCTTCGCGCAATCGCATTATAGCCCATGGAACAGGCTCCACGAACCGCTTTTCGCTGTGACTTGGGGGCTTACAGCACGAGGAACCCGATTGTCGCGAGCGCCATGACCAGGCTGGCAGTTTCGGCGCCGGCATTCGCGGGACAAGGACGGCGACACGAATGCGGCGGGCCACCTTGGCGAAGACTCGGAGCTCGATCCAGGCAAGACAGGGTCACTGACCCTCAACCTCAAGCCGGGCTTCTACGCAGTCTTCTGCAATGTCCCCGATCATTTCATGAAGGGCAACCATCAAGGTTCAGTAAGGGTGCCCCCAGCGCGCGCCTGCCATAGGTTGTGGCGTGCTCGGCAGAACCCGCGAGCGCATCAATACGCCGAGTGGAACGACAGCGTTTTCTCGAACAGCCATGGCGAACGTCCTATCGCTCCGACACGAGACATTGGACACAGCGATCTATATGGAGATCACTATGCCAATCGCTGCGGTGCAGAATGCGTTTGATCAGGCAATCTCTATGGCACCTTCGATCGACAGGACGGAATGCTTGACAAAGTCCTTGGTGATCTCGCCGACCAGTTTGGCGCTCAACGAGGGCTGATAGTGCCTTCGCAGCTCTCCAAGCGTGCGCGGGTCGGCGATGATCAAAACATGCTCACAGTAATCTTCATGCGACTGCTCATTGAGATAAGCGGCGACCGATCCCGCAAAGTCGTCCTCACGCAGCCGAGACTCGTCCGGATTGGCGGTTGAGCTGCGATGCCTCCCGCCGGATCCTGCGCGGGCCATTTCAAGGATGGGATCCTCGATTTCGATAAGCTCGATATGAGGTTCATGCCCCTTATTATGAAACAGTCGCAGGATCTCGCCGTCAGTTACCGCCACGAGAGTGCCGTTGTTCAGGATCATGTGTTTCTCCGACGCTGGATCAGCCGAGCGCTGTAGGGCCGTGTCCGATCTTTTCGTTTTGCTATTGGCAGGCAGGTAATGCCGGTTCGACCTGCGTCGCATTGACCTTAGTCAAGCCCAAGCGGAATGCGCCGAGTCAACTCGGGCAGAAGGCGGAATGCAGCGCCTCGATCACCGTGAGCACCTCCGGCCTCGTGATACGGTAGTAGACCGTCGTGCCGTCCCGGCGCGCCTCGACCAAACCATCGGCCCGCAGCCGCATAAGCTGTTGCGACATAGGCACCTGGTCGATGTCGAGCAGCTCTCGCAACTCGGCCACCGAGCGCTCCTCATTTCCGAGGGCGCATAGCACGAGCAAACGCTGTGGATGGGACAGGCTCCGGAGCAGTTCCGCCGCCCTGCCTGAGGCCGGGATCAAATCTGATACATTCATAATCTTGAATTTATTATCTTTGAATGTTACATGCAAGCTTGCCAATCGGGTTGGCCGACGCCGTACCTTACAATTGCGCCGCGCCGTTTGGAAATTGAGCCCGATCAACGAAGAACGCGACTTTCACCCGCAGGATGCTTCGAAGATCGAACCAACGGGAGGATCATCATGTCCCACATCGTCGTCCTCGGAGCAGGTCTCGGCGGCACGATCATGGCATACGAAATACGCGACAAGCTGCGCCGAGCGGATCGGCTGACCGTCGTCACGCTCGGCACGTCCTATTCCTTTGTACCTTCAAATCCCTGGGTGGCCGTAGGATGGCGGGAGCGCAATGATGTCACTGTCGATCTGGCGGATACCTTCAAGCGGCGCGGCATCGCGCTGCGTCCCGAAGGCGCAAAGAAGGTGCATCCGAAGGAAAACCGCGTCGAACTCAACGACGGCACCTTCGTCGACTACGACTATCTGATCATCGCGACCGGTCCCGATCTTGCCTTCGACGAGGTGCCGGGTCTCGGACCTGCCGGACATACCCAATCCATCTGCCACATCGACCATGCCGTCGCCACGCGGGCGAAGTTCGACGAACTGGTTCGCAAGCCCGGTCCAGTCGTCGTGGGCGCGGTTCAGGGCGCGTCCTGCTACGGCCCGGCCTATGAATTCGCCTTCATCCTCGACACAGCGTTGCGCAAGGCCAGGGTACGCGACCGCGTCCCGATGACCTTCGTGACGCCGGAACCCTATATCGGCCATCTCGGTCTCGACGGGGTCGGCGACACCAAGGGCCTGCTCGAAAGCGCCATGCGGGATCGCCACATCAAGTGGATCACCAACGCCAAGGTGGCTTCGGTCGACGCCGACATGATGCACGTCGAGGAAGTCGACGAGGACGGGACGACCAAAGCCAAGCGCGACCTGCCCTTCGCCTTCTCGATGATGCTGCCTGCCTTCCGTGGCGTTCCGGCGCTGATGGGGACCGAGGACCTTGTCAATCCGCGCGGCTTCGTCACCATCGACAAGCACCAGCGCAACCAGACCCATCCCAACGTCTTCGCGATCGGAGTCTGCGTGGCCATTCCGCCGGTCGGCAAGACGCCGCTTCCCGTCGGCGTTCCCAAGACCGGCTTCATGATCGAATCCATGGTCACGGCCACCGCCGAGAACATCGGCGCGCTGCTACGCGGCCAGGAACCGAGGGCCGTCGCGACGTGGAACGCGATCTGCCTCGCCGATTTCGGCGATGAAGGTATAGCCTTTGTCGCGCAGCCGCAGATCCCTCCCCGCAACGTCAACTGGTCCTCGCAAGGCAAATGGGTCCATGCGGCGAAAGTGGGGTTCGAGAAATACTTCCTTCACAAGGTGCGGCAGGGAAAGAGCGAAACCTTCTACGAGGGGCTGGCGCTCGACGTCCTGGGCATCAAGAAACTCAAGGCCATCCACATCGAGCCGGCCGAATAGGCACGGCGTTCAGGAGACAAGAATTATGACGATAGACAAGGCAGTTCTCAGGTTTGCGGGCGTCGTAGTGCTGATATCGCTCACGCTCGGCATCTACTATTCGCCTTACTGGTTCCTGCTGACGGCATTCGCCGGGCTCAACATGATGCAGGCCTCGGTCACGGGCTTCTGCCCGGCAGCGATGGTCTTCAAGAAGCTCGGCTGCAAGCCGGGTGCAGCGTTCGAGTAAGGGCCGCTAAGCCGGGAGGCGGCTCCGTCGCCTCCATATCCATTTCAACCGACTGAGATTAGCCAATGAGACCACTGCATTCGGCCCTGGCGTACATTCTTCTGGTCGGCGCCGCCGGCCTTTTTGCGATCGATACACACGCCGCCGAATTCATCGTCAAGTCCACGACCATCACCGAGATGAAGGCCGTGTATGGACAGGTGGAGAGCCGCACCATCCTGCCGGCCAGGGCAAGGATTTCGGGAACCGTCGCGTCCGTTCACGTCTCGGAGGGCGCCCAGGTGGGCAAGGGCGACATGGTCGCCACGGTCGTCGACGACAAGCTCGCCTTGCAGCTCAGAGCCGCCGACGCCAAAATCGCGGCCCTGAATTCGCAACTCGACAGTGCCCGTACCGATCTGCAGCGCGCACAGGACCTGCTGGCCAAGGGTGCTGCCGCCCAAAGCCGGGTCGACGCGTCAAAGACGCAGTTCGATGTCGTCACGAACCAGCTCGCGGCTGCGATTGCCGAGCGGGCGGTCATCGAGCAAAGCACACGGGAAGGCGATATCCTGGCCCCAGCCGACGGCCGGGTGCTGACGGTTCCCGTGGCCGCCGGCTCGGTGATAATGGCGGGCGAACCCGTCGCGCGGGTGGCATCGGGCCAGTATTACCTGCGCCTGTCTTTGCCGGAACGGCACGCCGTCGAGATAACGGAAGGCGCCCGCGTCGATATCGGCGAACGCGGCACGGGTACCAATGCCGGCTTCGTCAAGGCTGGGGAAGGCCGGATCGCAAAGGTCTACCCGGAGATCGAGAAAGGTCGCGTGATTGCCGACGTCGAAGTCGCCGACATCGGGACCTATTTCGTCAACGAGCGCACCCTCGTGTCCATACCGGTCGCAAAGCGGACCATGTTGGGCGTTCCGCCAGAGGCTCTTAGGATCGTCCACGGTATAGACTATGTCACAATCGAGACGGCGGATGGGCCGCTTGACGTCACTGTGGTGCGGGGTGGCACATTCCAGGATGCCGGCCAGCCGCGCATCGAGATCCTGAGTGGTCTTGCCGATGGCGACAAGGTCGCTCTGCCATGAAACTCGGCATCGCCGGGTGGCTTACCCGTTCATTCATCGCATCGCCTCTGACGCCTCTCTTCCTGCTGGCCGCGCTGGCGCTTGGGCTTGTGGCCTTGGTCACGCTGCCCCGCGAGGAGGAGCCGCAGATCTCCGTGCCTATGGTCGACATCCACGTCTCCGCAAACGGCCTGAGGGCCGAAGATGCCGCCAAGCTCGTGACCGAGCCGCTGGAGACGATCATAAAGGGCATTGACGGCGTGGAGCACGTCTACTCCCAAACCACCGATGATGGCGCGCTGGTGACCGCCCGCTTCAAGGTCGGCACCAGTTCGGATGCCGCGATCCTGCGCATCCACGAAAAGGTGCACGCCAACATGGATCGCATCCCCGTCGGGATTCCAGAGCCGCTGATCGTTGGGCGCGGCATCGACGACGTTGCCATAGTGGTGGTGACACTGACGCCGGCGCCGCAGGTGGCGGCGCGGTATTCCTCGGCGGACCTGACGCGTCTTGCGCATGAGCTGCAGGTCGAGGTCGCAAAGCTTCCCGATATCGGTCTCACCTACGTCGTTGGCGAGCAGCCCGATGAGATCCAGGTCGAGCCGGATCCGGAAAAGCTTTCGCTGTATGGCATCACGCTGCAGCAGTTGATGGGCAAGATCGCGGGCGCCAACCGCTCTTTCCAGATCGGCACGGTCCGCGACCGGGGTAATCAGCGGGTGCTGGTGGCCGGTCAGACGCTGCAGGCTTTGTCTGAGATCGGCAACCTTTTGCTCACGGCTCGCGACGGGCGGCCGGTCTATATCCGCGACGTTGCCAGCGTGGTGCTCGCGACGTCACCGGCTGAGAACCGCGTCACCAATATCACTAAGTCCGATACCGGTCTCGAGCGCGCGCCGGCCGTGTCGGTGGCGATCGCGAAGCGCCCGGGCACCAATGCGGTCGTCATCGCCGATATGATCGTCAAGCGCCTCGAGCAGGTGCGCGGCCAGATCTTCCCCAACGACGTCGAGATGCGCGTGACGCGCAACTACGGCGAGACGGCCAATGAGAAGGCTAACGAACTGCTCTTCCACCTGGGCCTGGCGACCGTCTCCATCGTCCTGCTGATCGCAGTAGCCATCGGCTGGCGAGAAGCGCTGGTGGTGGCCGTCGTGATACCCACGACCATCCTACTGACCATGTTCGCTTCGCGCGTGATGGGCTACACGCTGAACCGTGTCAGCCTGTTCGCGTTGATCTTCTCCATCGGCATCCTCGTCGACGACGCCATCGTGGTCATCGAGAACATCGCGCGCCATTGGGCGATGGACGGCGGACGCTCGCGCGCCCAGGCGGCGATCGATGCAGTTGCCGAGGTCGGCAATCCCACCATCGTGGCGACGCTGACCGTCGTGGCGGCGCTGCTTCCCATGCTGTTCGTCTCCGGCCTCATGGGCCCCTATATGAGCCCGATCCCGGCCAATGCCTCGGCCGCGATGCTTTTCTCATTCTTCGTCGCGGTGATGTTGACACCGTGGCTGATGATGAAGCTCGGCGGAAAGGATCGGGTCGGCGCCCATGGCCACGCCGGCAGCGCGCAGGGCGGCGTGCTGGGGCGGATTTATATCGCGGTGGCGCGACCGATCTTGAAGTCGCGGCTCAGAGCCTGGGCGTTCCTTTTGGTCGTGGGCATTGCCACGATTGCGTCCATGGCGCTGATCTACACCGAGCACGTGACGGTCAAGCTTCTGCCCTTCGACAACAAGACCGAACTCCAGATAGTGGCGGACTTGCCCAAGGGCTCGTCGGTCGAGGACACCGACCGACTGCTCCAGGCCGCCGCAAATCGCCTGGCCTCCGTGCCGGAGGTAGTGTCGTTCCAGACCTACGCGGGCGCCTCCGCGCCTTTCAACTTCAACGGCCTGGTGCGCCATTACTACCTGCGATCGAGCCCCGAACAGGGTGACATCGCCGTCAACCTGCTTCCCAAAGGAGACCGCAGCCGCGCCAGCCATGCCATTGCGCTCGACTTACGCGAGCGCTTGATGGGCATGGCGATGCCGGCGGGCACGGTGCTGAAGGTGGTCGAGCCGCCGCCGGGACCGCCGGTGCTCGGCACACTGCTGGCCGAAATCTACGGCCCGGACGCCGAAACCCGCCGCGCGGTTGCGGCCAAGGTTCGCGAGACCTTCGCCAGCATCCCGTTCATCGTCGACGTCGACGACAGCTTCCACAACCAGCCGGAACGGCTCCGGCTTTCGATCGACCAGGACAACCTGGAATATTACAAGGTCGAGCAGGCGGATGTGTACGACACGCTGAGCTATCTCTACGGCGGTACCACGGTCGGCTACTCGCACCGAGGCGGCGGGCGCCTGCCGATCCCGATCCGCATCGCCTTGTCCAAGGCAAATGGCGTGGTCGATCAGCGTGCCCTGGCCACGCCGGTTGCCGCCAACGCGCTTCCCGGCGCGCGCGACGTTGTCGAGCTTGGCGACGTCGTGCGGGTGAGCCAGGAGCCGGCCTCCTACCCGATCTTCCGCCACAACGGCAGGCCGGCCGAGATGGTGATGGGCGAGCTGGCCGGGGCGTTTGAGGCGCCGGTCTACGGCATGCTCGCCGTGGACGATGCGATTGCCAAGGCGGACTGGGGCGCGCTGCCAAAGCCGCAGATCGCGCTGCATGGCCAGCCGGACGACGAATCGAAGCCGACGCTCCTGTGGGACGGCGAATGGGAAGTGACCTGGGTAACCTTCCGCGACATGGGCGCTGCCTTCATGGTGGCGATCCTCGGCATCTACATCCTGGTCGTCGCGCAGTTCGGCTCCTTCCGCCTGCCATTGGTGATCCTGACCCCGATCCCGCTGACGCTGATAGGCATCATGCTTGGCCACTGGGCGTTCGTCGCGCCCTTCACGGCCACCTCGATGATCGGCTTCATCGCGCTTGCCGGCATCATCGTCCGCAACTCGATCCTGCTTGTCGACTTCATCCGTCATGCGCGGAGCGAGGATCGTCCGCTGCTCGAGGTGCTGCTCGAAGCCGGGGCTATCCGCTTCAAGCCGATCCTGCTCACCGCGCTCGCGGCGATGATCGGCGCCGCGGTGATCCTGACCGACCCTATCTTCCAGGGGCTGGCTATCTCGTTGCTGTTCGGCCTCGCCTCGTCGACGCTGTTGACGGTGCTGGTCATCCCGGCGATCTATGTGGCGCTGCGCGGTGGCCCGCGTGCTGATGCTGGGCCGAGCGAACCTGTCGCAGCCGCGCTGACTGAGTATCCCGAGCCGGCAAACCACTAGATCGTTTCACCGCTTCACGGAAACGGTGAGCCGCTCTATCTCTTTGTTTTAACGCAAGTCCAGTCGGAAACCCGTTTCACAGTTTCCCTGGAATTGCGTTAGCTCTGGCGGAAATCGCCGGAGACGCCGAACATTATCACGATCGCCGCCAAGACAATCAAAACCGATGGCCCCCCCGTCAGATTGACGATGGCCGCCGAAACACCCACGGCGCCGCCAGCGACGACGGAACGCACGATAGTCTCAAGCCACCTCGGCACCGGCTATTCTCCCGTCCAGGGATTGATAGGGGCCGCGCGCCGTCACGCTGCGGTCGAGCAAACAGTCCAAAGCCGCGAGCCGATCGGACGGCAGACGGGGCAGTTCGATTTCCCGGGCAAGATCGGCTGCAAATTCGCGGAACGGTGCGAGATTGATGACGGGAACGCCGATCAGCACGGGTACCGAGAGTTCCAGCGCCTTTGCGATGAGGGCCCTGAAGCCACCGCCTTCGGCCTCGGTCTTTCCGAATTTGCACAGAACCAGAAGATCGGTCTTGCCGGACAACGCAGCTCCGGCGGCTTCGCAGGCGCGGAGCAGCCGATCGGTATTCAGAACACAGCCTCGGGAGTGGGGACCTCGATCGTCGGATATACCGTGGAGCTTGCCCGAAGCGAGATCCCGAAGGTGCATGTCGCATTTCACCCGATCAGGTTTCTTTTCGCTCAGTTGGACAAGGCCGGCCAATCGCACGCCTCGCTCGGCCATGATGGTAGTCATTTCCTGCAGGAGTGCTTCGAACTCCACGCCGTTTGAATAAACGATAGCGGTAATGGGGCAGTCAGGACGAAGGCTCTGCATGAGGGAATCTCCTTCAGTTTGTACTTTGCCAGTCGGCCAGCAGGCGCGGGGTAGCTCCGATGCAGCGGGATTGGCGCGGCGATATCCAAAACCATCGGCCTATCTCCCAAATATTCCACGGCTGAATGGAAGCACTTCAACGGGCATGCCAGGCTCAATTGGGATCGACGCACCGGGCACAATCGCAATGGCGTCGGCCGATACCATCGGCATCATTCTGTGCGAGCCATCCGGCCCGCTGCGGCTGGCGGTCAATCGCCCCTGTTCAATATCCAGGCGAACCGGCACCAATTCCGTGCGATCCGGCTTGCAAGAACATGTAAAGGTCAACTCGGCCGTGAGGCGCGTCGCCGGCACCTGACCGAGGAGGTTCGCCACGATCGGACGCGCGAAGACCAGCGCGCCAAAGGCCGCCGCCTGCGGATTGCCAGGCAATCCGACGAAGCACGCCTCCCCCACCTTGCCGATTGCCAACGGCTTGCCGGGTTTCAGCGCCACCTTGGCTATCTCGAGTTGGCCCCCGGCGCGCATTACTGCGTCGCGCACGTGGTCCTCTTCGCCAACCGACATCCCGGCAGTGGTGATGATCAGATCCGCCTCCCTCGCGCTGTCTTCGAGCACTCGCGCGATGGCCGCGGTATCGTCGTGAACGGTCGACAACGTCACATCGGTGCCTGGCTCGCTCAGCAGAGCGGCCAGAAGCGGCCCGTTGGAGTCATAGATCGTGCCGGATGCAAGCGGCCCGCCAGCCTTACGAAGTTCGGAGCCGGTCGTGACAATGGCGATCCGCACGCGACGCGCAACCGGGACGCGATCAATTCCAATGGCGGCAAGAAGCGCGATTTCCGGCCAGCCGATCATGCAGCCTGGACGAAGGACGCAGGCTCCTTGCGTCACATCCTCACCGGCCCTGCGAATATGCGCGCCCGGCGCCGCGTCGAGCGCGAACTGCACGAGATCGCCACGCCGCGTCGTTTGCTCCTGCATGACGACAGTGTCCGCGCCCTTGGGCAACGCCGCGCCCGTCATGACACGGTGTGCAGCGCCCGGAGCCAGCACGCGCGGCGGATCGCCCGCGCTCGTGCGGCCTACCACAGGGAGAACCAGAGGCACGCCTCTCCTGCCGGCCAAGCTTATCGCATAGCCGTCCATGGCCGCCTGATCGAAAGGCGGAATAGCGCGCGGGGATTCGATGGCCGCGGCCAGAAGACGTCCTACGGCGTCGGCCAACGGCACCATTTCCGGATCATCCAGCGGCCGTGCCAATGCGATGGCTGCGCGTCGCGCCGTTTCGAATGGCACGACACCTGGGCCTGCGCAGCGGCAGCTATCGGGCAGTGTTGCCGGGACGGTCATGCCGCGACGTCCGGCAGCGTCTTTTCGAGAATCGCCCGCATGGCCGCAAGGCCCGGATCCTGCGCGCGGTTCATGATACCGATGAGTTGCGTCCAACGATCGTCGGATGCGGTGTCCACGAAATTACGAACGGCCGAGCCGACGATATCGGCCGGCGAACGACCGGATGCATCCGCGGCCGCGGTCAACCGCGCGGCCAAGGCCGGTTCTTCGAACGCGGCGACGATTGCCATGGCCGCTTTCGGGTCTTCCAGTGAGGCGATGATATCTCCGAGCATTGCTTCCCCCTTCACTGCACCAGCGGCGAGGATGCGCCGTCGATGGCAATCCCGACGATGTCCGCCCGGCCGACAAGCAGGGAGACGTATTGCGCCGTCGCCTGCCGGCTGACGTGCTCGGCCAGATAGGACGCGATGCGTTCCCGCACGGCCTCGAACGGAAGCTGGCGGCCGTCGATGCGCCGCGTCAGGCGAATGAGGTGGACGCCGTAGCGCGTCTCCACTGGCTGCGAGATATCGCCTGGGACGAGCTCGATGAGAGCAGCCTCGAATTCCGGCGTGGTGTCGCCCGGCCCGATTTGGCCGAGGCTGCCGCCCAAGGCTCCCGACGGGCAATCCGAGCAATCTCGCGCCAGTGCCGCGAAACGCTCTGGAGCAGCTGCCAGAGCAGATCTCAGCGACGACACCCTTTTACGCGCGGCGGCGAATGCCTCACGATCATCGTGACGAGCCGCTATGAGAATATGATCGGCTTCATAGAGAGGCGGCGTCATGAAACGGCGAAGATTATTTTCATAGAAGCGCCGCAGCGTCTCCTCATCCGCCTCGGGAACGCGAACCTCGCGCTCGATCAAGCCGCGCACCAGCGCGTCTTCGATGGTCTCCCTGCGTCCATCCTGGTCGGTCCGCTGGTCGGCGGCTATGTCGAGACGCCGCGCCTCTTGCAGGAGCAGCTCGCGAATGACGAGCGCACGGGTTGCGGCATGCCATCCCTCGCCGGGATTGCGGGCGGGAAAGTTCTGCACCTCGGCGGCGATCGCCTTGCGCGATATCGCCACCCCGTTGACGGTCACCGGCGGCATCGCCACGCGTTCGCGGGACGGCGCCGTGTCAGGAGTTGCGGGCCGGTGTTCGTGCGGATGTTCGGACGATTTGCGGCCGGCCGAATGATCGATGACGAGCGCGGCCATGGTTTACTCCGCGGGCTGGTGGGATGGAGCGGCAGCGGGGCGCCGCAAGGGCTCGGACGACCGCATCACGGACACTGGCGCGGGCGACCGGCGCTCGGCGAAGCGTGTGCGCACGACCTGATAGCCGGGACGGCCGAGATACCAGACCGGCGCGCTCCAGACATGAACCAACCTGGTGAACGGGAAGACCAGAAAGATCGTCATGCCGAGCAGGAGATGCGCCTTGAAGATCGGGTTGACGTCGGCGACGTAGGCCGCGGCCGCCGGCCGCAAGGTGAGGATGCCCTGCGCCCAGTTCATGAATTTCACCATCTCATGGCCGTCCATGTGACCGAGCGAGACGAAGATGGTCGAAAGGCCAAGCGTGAGCTGCAACCAGAGCAGCAACAAAATCGCGATGTCACCGGGCGCCGACGTGTTGCGGATGCGAGGATCGAACAGACGACGATGGGCCAGAAGCGCTATGCCGATGAAGCAGGCAACGCCAGCGATGCCGCCGGCGGTGATGGCAAGGCCCTGCTTGAAGCTGTGTGAGACACCGAGCGCATCGAATACCCAGATCGGCGTCAGCAGGCCGACGAAGTGGCCGGCGAAGATCATCAAGATACCGACGTGGAACAGATTGGAGCCCCAGCGGAGCTGACGCCGCCGCAGCAACTGGGAGGATCCCGTCTTCCAGGTATATTGCTCGCGATCGAAGCGGATCAGGCTACCGAGCAGGAAGATGGTCAGGCAGAAATAGGGATACCAGCCAAAGAGCGCGGCGTTGATTGTGTCGGACATGGCTTTCCTCCGTCAGGCAACGCTACTACGCGCATCGCGATTGGCGGCGCGCATCTGGATTCTCAGTCGGTCGACGGAACAGCCGTCGGTCGCATTCCCGGGACCGAATGCGACCGCGGCCTCTTCCCAGGCGGCGTCGATGGCTGCCAGGTCGTCGGGCTCGTCGAGTTCGTCGGCGCCCACGGCCACGGCCGGCTCGCTGACTATCGAGCGTATGGCCGTGAATACAGCGGCATAGCCTGCGTTGCGCTTGGCGAGCCGACCTTCCAGCAGCGAGAAGATGTGGCCGGTTTCATTTAGCAGCCCGCGCGCCTCCTCAATGGGACGGGCGGAGAGGAATTCGAGGAAAAGCGGGATGAAGTCGGGCAATTCGTTTGCCGCGACCTCGAGCCCGCCACGCCGGTAGTGTTCGGCCAGATCGACCATCGCCTGGCCGCGATCTCGGCTCTCGCCATGGATGTGCTCGAAGAGATGCAGCGAGTGGCGGCGCGTCTTGTCGAACAATTCCACGTAACGCTCTTGCAAATCGTAGAGATCCAGGGTGGCCAGATCGGCAAACAAGGACTGCAGGTGCTTGCCTGCTTCGTCCGATATCAGTCCCTCGTCTGCGACCGCCGCGGTGATTTCCGGGATCGCCGCGCAAAGTTCCTCGGTCGGATAGGAAAGGAGCGCCGAGAGCGCCTTGAAGGTCCTGTTCGAGAGCATCACGCGATCTCCATCGGGTTTGTCGGCCGCTTGGTCTGCTTGGTGCCGAAGAGGTTGGTCTCGGTGGAACCGCCCGAGCAACCGTTGCCGAACGAGAAGCCGCAGGAGCCGCGCAGGTCCTGGGCGTCCTCGCTCCATTCGCGGTGCGAAGTGGGGATGACGAAACGATCCTCGTAATTGGCGATCGCCATGACCTTGTACATGTCGTCGATGGCTGCGCCCGTCAGGCCGACCCGCGTCGCGATCGACTCGTCGAGGCGGCCGTCGATCGTCTTTGCCCGCATGTAGCTTCGCATCGCCAGCATGCGCTCGAGCGCAAGCGCCACGGGCTCCTCATTGCCCGCCGTCAGCAGATTGGCCAGATACTGGAGCGGGATGCGCAGGCTGCGCACGTCGGGCATATCGCCGTCCAGCCCCATCTTGCCGGCGGCAGCCGCCGACTGGATGGGCGAGAGCGGCGGAACGTACCAGACCATCGGCAGCGTGCGGTACTCGGGGTGAAGCGGAAAGGCAATCTTCCACTCCATCGCCATCTTCCAGACCGGCGACAATTTGGCCGCCTCCAGCCAGTTGTCGGGAATCCCGTCGGCACGGGCCTGTGCGATGACGGCCGGATCGTTCGGATCGAGGAAGATATCGAGCTGCGCCTGATAGAGGTCCTTCTCCTGCGGTACGCTGGCAGCCGCCTCGATACGGTCGGCGTCGTAGAGGATCACGCCGAGATAGCGGATGCGCCCGACGCAGGTTTCCGAACAGACCGTCGGCTGCCCCGCCTCGATGCGGGGATAGCAGAAGATGCACTTCTCCGATTTGCCCGACGACCAGTTGTAGTAGATCTTCTTGTAGGGGCAGCCGGAGACGCACATGCGCCAGCCGCGGCACTTGTCCTGATCGATCAGTACGATGCCGTCCTCCTCGCGCTTGTAGATGGCCCCGGACGGGCACACCGCCGCGCAGGTCGGGTTGAGGCAGTGCTCGCAAAGCCTCGGAAGGTACATCATGAAGGTATTTTCGAACTGGCCGTAAATGTCCTTCTGGACGCCCTCGAAATTCACGTCCTTCGACCGCTTCTCGAACTCGCCGCCGAGGATCTCCTCCCAGTTCGGTCCCCATTCGATCTTTTCCATCCGCTCGCCGGTGATGGCCGAGCGCGGACGAGCCGTAGGGAAAGCTTTCGATTCCTTCGCCGTGTGCAGATGCTGGTAATCGAAAGTGAACGGCTCGTAGTAGTCGTCGATCTCCGGCAGATCAGGGTTTGCGAAGATGTTGGCGAGGATGCGCCACTTGGCGCCCATCTTCGGCTCGATCTTGCCATTCTTCTTGCGTCGCCAGCCGCCGTTCCATTTCTGCTGATTCTCCCATTCCTTGGGATAGCCAACGCCCGGCTTGGTCTCGACATTGTTGAACCAAGCGTATTCGACGCCTTCACGGTTGGTCCAGACGTTCTTGCAGGTAACCGAACAGGTGTGACACCCGATGCATTTGTCGAGGTTCAACACCATCGCGATCTGGGCGCGGATTTTCATTCTGCGGCCTCCTTGGGAGCATTCGCTTGCAGGGGTTCCTCGAGCCAGTCGACGGTCGCCATCTTGCGGACCACGATGAACTCGTCGCGGTTGGAGCCAACGGTTCCGTAGTAGTTGAAGCCGTAGGACTGCTGGACATAGCCGCCGATCATATGGGTCGGCTTGAGCACCGTGCGCGTCACCGAATTGTGGATGCCGCCGCGGTTGCCGGTCAGTTCGGAGCCGGGCGTGTTCACGATCTTCTCCTGAGCGTGATACATCAGCATCATGCCCTGTTTGACTCGCTGGGAGACGACGGCGCGGGCCGTAAGCGCTCCGTTGGCGTTAAAAACCTCGACCCAGTCATTGTCCACGATGTCCGCGGCCTTGGCGTCGGTCTCGGAAATCCACACCACCGGACCGCCGCGATTGAGCGTCAGCATCAGGAGATTGTCGCTGTAGGTGGAATGGATGCCCCATTTCTGATGCGGCGTGATGAAGTTGAGGACGATCTCTTTGTTGCCGTTGGACCTGACTCCCTTGACGGCGGAGATCGTCTTCAGGTCGACCGGCGGCTTCCAGGTGATGAAGCCTTCGCCGAAGGCCCGCATCCACAGATGATCCTGATAAAGCTGCTGGCGTCCGGTCAGCGTGCGCCACGGGATCAGTTCGTGGACGTTCGTGTAGCCGGCATTGTAGCAGACCTTCTCACTTTCGATGCCGGACCAGGTGGGAGAGGAGATGATCTTGCGCGGCTGGGCCTGAACGTCGCGAAAGCGGATCTTCTCGTCCTCCTTCGGGATGGCGAGATGAGCATGCTCGCGGCCCGTCGCCTTGGAGAGCGCCTCCCAGGCTTTCACCGCGACCTCGCCGTTGGTTTCCGGCGCGAGCATCAGGATGACTTCGGTCGCGTCGATATCCGTCTCGATCTTCGGCAGGCCCTTGGCGGGGCCGGCGGGTTGGACGCCGTTGAGCGCGCCCAGCGCCTCGACTTCATGCGCTGTCTTCCAGTTGATGCCCTTGCCGCCGTTGCCGGCCTCGGTCATCAGCGGGCCGAGCGCGGTGAAGCGGGCGTAGAGGTTCGGATAGTCGCGCTTGACGACGCTCACGGCCGGCATCGTCCTGCCCGGGATCGGTTCGATCTCGCCGCGTTTCCAGTCGGCGACGTCGAAGGGCTGGGCGATCTCGCCGGGCGTGTCATGCTGGGTGGGAGTTAGGACGACGTCCTGCTCCACGCCCAGCACCTCCGGAGCGACCTCGGAAAAGGCCCTGGCGAGGCCCTTGTAGATATCCCAGTCCGAGCGTGCCTCCCAGGCAGGGTCCACCGCCGCCGACAGCGGGTGGATGAAGGGGTGCATGTCGGAGGTGTTGAGGTCGTTCTTCTCGTACCAGGTCGCGGTCGGCAGCACGATGTCGGAGTACACGCAGGTCGTCGACATGCGGAAATCGAGCGTGACAAGAAGATCGAGCTTTCCCCGCGGCGCCTCGTCGTGCCAAACGACCTCCTTGTTGCGCACCTTGCCTTCGGCGCCGAGGTCCTTGCCCATGACACCGTGCGTGGTGCCGAGCAGGTGCTTCAGAAAGTATTCGTGGCCCTTGCCGGAAGACCCCAGAATGTTGGAGCGCCACACGAACATGTTGCGGGGCCAGTTGGCCGGATCGTCAGGGTCCTCGCATGCAAGGTCGAGTTCACCCGACTTCAGTGCGCTTGCCACATAGTCCTTCACCTCGAGGCCAGCAGCCGAAGCTCGTTTGGCGATATCGAGCGGGTTCTGCTTCAACTGCGGCGCCGAAGGCAGCCAGCCCATGCGCTCGGCGCGGACGTTGTAGTCGATGAAGCTTTGGTTCCAGTCTCCTTCGGGCGCGGTCGGCGACAAGATCTCCGCCGCCGTCAGGGTCTCGTATCGCCATTGGTCCGTGTGCGCGTAGAAGAAGGACGTCGAGTTCTGGTGGCGCGGCGGGCGCGCCCAGTCGAGCGCGAAAGCGAGCGGCGTCCAGCCTGTCTGCGGCCGCAGCTTTTCCTGGCCGACATAGTGCGACCAGCCGCCGCCCGACTGGCCGACGGCGCCGCAGAACACCAGGAGGTTGATGATCCCCCGGTAATTCATATCCATGTGGTACCAGTGGTTGAGACCTGCGCCCAGGATCACCATCGAGCGGCCGTTGGTCTTTTCGGCATTGGTGGCGAATTCGCGCGCCACGGTGACGATGGCGTCGCGCTTCACGCCAGTGATGCGCTCAGCCCAGGCGGGTGTGAACGGCACGTCGTCATCGTAGGAAGAGGCGACATTGGCGCCGCCGAAGCCGCGGTCGAGGCCGTAATTGGCCATGAGCAGGTCGTAGACCGTTGCCACCTTCACCGCCCCGTCGATGGTCTTGATCGTGCGGACCGGGATATTGCGGGTCAGGATCTCGCCATGCTCGGTGGCCACGAAATGCTCCGTTGCCCGGCCTCCGAAATAGGGGAAGTCGACAGCCGCAATGTCAGCTCCATCGCCGGCGAGGGAGAGCTTCAACCGAACGTCCCGCCCCTTGCCATCCTTTTCCTCGAGATTCCACTTTCCTTGCTCGCCCCAGCGGTAGCCGGCCGACCCGAGTGGCGCGACTAACGCATCCGTTGCCTCGTCGATGGCGACCGTCTTCCATTGCGGGTTGTTCTTCTCGCCGAGAGCGCCCTTGATCTCGGAGGCACGCAGCAGGCGCTCCGGAACGAGCTTGCCGTCGCGCTCCGCCAGCCGCACCAGGAAGGGCATGTCGGTGTAGCGCCGGGCATAGTCGTCGAAATAGGCGACGCTGCGGTCGAGGTGGTATTCGCGCAGGATCACGTGGCCCATGGCGAGCGCCAGCGCGGCGTCGGTGCCCTGCTTTGGATTGAGCCAGATGTCGGCGAACTTGGTCGCTTCGGCATAGTCCGGCGAGACGACCGCGCTCTTGGTGCCCTTGTAGCGGACCTCAGTGTAGAAATGCGCGTCCGGGGTACGCGTCTGTGGCACGTTCGAGCCCCAGACGATGATGAAGCCGGCATTGTACCAGTCGGCGCTCTCCGGCACGTCGGTCTGCTCGCCCCAGGTCTGCGGGCTCGCCGGCGGCAGGTCGCAATACCAGTCGTAGAACGACATGCACACGCCACCGAGCAGCGAAAGATAGCGCGAGCCGGCGGCATAGGAGACCATCGACATGGCCGGGATCGGCGAGAAGCCGATGATGCGGTCAGGGCCATGTTTGCGGGCGGTGTAAGCATTGGCGGCTGCGACGAGCTCGTTCACCTCGTCCCAGGTGGCGCGCACGAAGCCGCCGTGGCCGCGGATCGAGATGTAGGATTGGCGCTTGTTCGAGTCCTCGACGATCGAGGCCCATGCCGCGACTGGCGGCATCTTGGCGCGAGCCGCCCGCCACAGCTTCAACAGCCGGCCGCGGATCATCGGGTATTTCACCCGGGCGCCCGAATAGAGATACCAGCTGTATGACGCGCCGCGTGCGCAGCCGCGAGGCTCGTGGTTGGGCAGATCGGGCCGCGTGCGCGGATAATCGGTCTGCTGCGTCTCCCAGGTGACGATGCCGCCCTTGACGTAGATCTTCCACGAGCACGAGCCGGTGCAATTCACACCATGGGTGGAGCGCACGATCTTGTCGTGCTGCCAGCGCTTGCGGTAGCCGTCTTCCCAGGACCGGTCTTCGTTGGTCACTATCCCGTGACCGTCCGAAAAGCTGTCGACGGTCTTGCGAAAGAAGGTTAGCCGGTCGAGAAAATGTGACATTGCGTTGTCCCTGGTTATTCGGCCGCGGCCGGGCGGACGGGCGCGCCGCGCTTGGCGCGCTCGATGTCGTGCAGAAGGCCGCCCTTGCGGGTGTAGACACCCCAGGTGATGGCAAGGCAGCTCACGTAGAACAGGAGGAAGGCCCACAACGCGGCGTTCGGCGCGCCCGTGAGGGCGATTGAGCTGCCGTAGCTCTTCGGTATGAAGAACGCGCCGAAGGCCGCGATCGCGGAGGTAAAGCCGGTGATGGCGGCAGCCTCCTTCTCCGCCTGCTTGCGACGCGCTTCGGTATCGGCGTCGGGCATCAGGCGGCCCATCTCCTTGGCCATGATCACCGGGATCATCTGGAACGTAGAGGCGTTGCCGACGCCGGTGGCGAAGAAAAGCAGCAGGAATGCCACGAAGAAGCCCGTGAACGCGCCCGGCTGATCCTTGATGCCGATGAACCACAAAACACCGGCAACACCTGCGATCATCAGCATGAAGGCCCAGAAGGTGACGCGCGCGCCACCATACTTGTCCGCGAGCCAGCCAGAGCCCGAGCGCGAGAGAGCGCCGACCAGCGGGCCGAGGAAGGCGAACTGGAGCGCATTGACGTCCGGAAACAGCATCTTCGTGAGCAGCGGGAAACCAGCCGAATAGCCGATGAAGGATCCGAAAGTGCCGGTGTAGAGCCAGCACATGATCCAGTTGTGCCGACGCTGGAAGATAACGGCCTGCTCGCTGAAAGATGCCTTGGCAGAAGCTATGTCGTTCATGCCGAACCAGGCGGCGAAAGCCGAGAGCGCTATAAAGGGCACGAAAACGAAGCCTGCATTCTGCAACCAAATCGGCGCATCGCCCGCAGCTCCCTTGACCATGGCCGGATCGCCGCCGAGCCAGCCGAAGATCCCGGTGGTGATTGCCAGCGGCACGATGAACTGGACGACGCTGACGCCGAGATTGCCAAGGCCGGCGTTGAGTGCAAGCGCATTTCCCTTCTCCGCCTTCGGGAAGAAGAAGGAGATGTTGGCCATGGACGAGGCGAAGTTGCCGCCGCCGAAGCCGCAGAGCAGCGCCAGCATCAGCAGCACGACATAGGGCGTGTCGGGATTTTGTACCGCATACCCGATGCCCACGGCCGGTATGATGAGCGACCAGGTCGTAAGCGTCGTCCAGAGCCGGCCGCCGAAGATCGGCACCATGAAGGAATAAAAGATGCGCAGCGTCGCGCCGGAGATTCCGGGCAAAGCGGCGAGCCAGAAGAGTTGGTCGGTGGTGAAGGTGAAGCCGACGAGCGGAAGCTTGGCGACGACGACTGACCACACCTGCCAGATGGCAAACGAAAGCAGTAGCGCCGGTATCGACAGCCACAGATTGCGTTTCGCGATGCGGCGGCCGGTTTCAGCCCAGAACGCTTTGTCCTCCGGACGCCAGTCGGTTAGAGCACCGCCAGTCCGGGCCTTTGCCACAGGCGTGGGCATGTCCTGCATTTCCGGGAAAGGCGGCAGCTTGGCGAGGGCCTCGCCAACGGTGCCGCGTTCCATCTGGCGGATCGCCATATGCATCCAGATCAGCGCGCCGGAGACCAGCAAGAAGAGCGCCATGAAGCAACTCGTCCAGAGGCCCGTCAGGTCAAGCAGCAAGCCGAACAGGATCGGCAGCACGAAACCGCCAAGGCCGCCGATCATGCCGACGAGTCCGCCGACCGAACCGACATGGTCGGGATAGTAGACCGGGATGTGCTTGTAGACGGCGGCCTTGCCGAGGGCCATGAAGAAGCCGAGCACGAATATAGTGACGATGAAGCCGACGAGGCCCATCTCGATGTGGAAGGCGGTCGTCCCGTTGATGCCGTGGACGACGTAGTCGGTCGGTGGATAGGAAAGGACGAAGGTCGCCGCCACCGAAATCATGAAGGTCCAGTAGAGCACGCGACGCGCGCCGAAGCTGTCCGAAAGGTGTCCGCCATAGGCGCGAAACAGGCTCGCCGGCACGGAGAAGAAGGCAGCAATCATGCCGGCCGTCTTGATGTCGAGGCCGTAGACGTTGATGAGATATTGCGGCAGCCAAAGCGCGAGCGCGACAAAGGCGCCGAACACGAAGAAATAGTAGAGCGCGAAACGCCAGATCTGCACGTTCTTCAATGGTTCGAGTTCGAGCCACGCGCTTTTCGGCTTGATGCCGGATCGCTGACGTTCGACGATGACCGGGTCGTCATCCGTCATGAACCAGAAGATGGCGGCCATGACGACGAGGGCCGCTGCCCAGGCCTCAGCCACGGCCTGCCATCCGAAGGCGACGAGCACGAAGGGGGCGAGGAATTTGGTGACGGCGGCACCGACATTGCCCGCACCGAAGATACCAAGCGCCGTACCTTGTCTTTGCGGCGGGAACCAACGCGACACATAGGCGACACCGACCGAGAAGGAGCCGCCGGCGATCCCGACGCCGAGGGCTGCGACCAGCATCTGAGGATAGGTATGAGCATACGACAGAAGGAAAGTTGCGACCGCGGCCGCGAGCATGTTCACCGTGAAGACGATCCGGCCCCCGTAGCGGTCGGTCCAGATGCCAAGCGCCACCCTGAGCAGCGAACCCGTCAGGATCGGCGTGCCGAGGAGCAGGCCGAACTCCGTCTCGCTGAGGCCGAGTTCCTGGCGGATGCGAATGCCGATGATGGAAAAGATGGTCCAGACCGCGAAGCAGACCGTAAATGCCGCCGTGCTTGCGCCCAGGATTTGACCGGACTTCGGATCCGCGGTTGTTTTCATTGTCGGCAGCCTCTTAGACGGTTGGCCTCAAGGAGCGGACTCTCGCCCCCTCAAGGCCAGCATGACCAAGCCGGCATCATCCGGCATTGATCCAAATCAAGGCATGCCGTGACATTTGTCACTCAGGATGCGGAAGCAAAGGGAAGCCTCAAATCGGAGACGACACATTTGGATGACCTGACGTATGAGGGCGTGGCGCCGGAGGAGCTGCCGTTGTTTCGGGGGTTACCCGTACCCCGCCGGACCGATTTGATGCGACATGCCATGGTGCACAGCGTGTCCGCAGGCACCGTTCTGTTCGAACAAGGCGACGTGCCGAACTTCCAGCTGATCGTGCTGGCAGGGTCGGCCCAGTTGTTTGGACGATCGGCCGAAGGCCGTGAAGTCTTGATCGAGGCTGTCAGAGCCCCAGATCTCGTCATACCCGCCGCCGTCCTGACCGGCGCGCCTTATCTCATGCAGGCCCGAGTGCCAGAGCCTTCGCGGTTCTTGTTGATTCAAGCGGGAGCGTTTCGGGCGGCGGTGGAAGTAGAGCCTTTGCTGGCTCATGCGGCGATCGGAAGCCTCGCCGCTCAATTTCGACGCATGGTCCGGCAGATCAAGAACCTTAAGCTAAGGAGCTCGACCGAGCGCGTTGGTTGCTATCTCCTGGCCCTGTCGAAGCGGCAGGGCACGCCGGACCGAGCCGTTCTGCCGTTCGAGAAGACGCTCATCGCCTCCGAGCTCGGCATAACACGCGAGTCCTTTTCGCGTGCACTGTCGAGCCTGGGAAAGTCAGGCATCAGGGTCGACGGCCAGACGATCGAAATTCTCGATGCGGCCCGCGTCGCCGCCGCATGCGCTCCCGACCCGCTCATCGACGGGACGGACGGTGAGGGCTTTGCAATCTGATCGTCGCGCCTAGTCCGGCCATAGTCAACCTGAGCTTGGCAGCGGATTTGCCGCAGGTGCTCTCCCCAACCTTCTGTCAGGACTGGCGATGATATCGGCCGTGGTTGAATGAACCCTTCTGCCGCGAACACCCAGGTCACATAAGTCGAGGGCACCGAAAATTGCCGCCATATTTCGCAGCGTGCTGGGCTGCGGTTTCGGAAGGCGGCCTGGGGATTGTGATACCCGTTTGGTTCTATGAACTTTGCCAAGCAGTGAATGCCAAGCCTAGTGCGAGTGCCGTTACCCCATAAAGGGCCGGTAAAGTCTTACCGCCTACGCCCAGCCGCAGCAACGTATGGCCGAGGTGGTCCGTACCGCCAATCCAAGGCCGCCGTCCTCGTCGCAAGCGGCGGATGATAACGAATACTGCATCGATCAGTGGGACGGCAAGCCACGCCAACGAGGAGCCGAAACCTCTTTCCGAAGCGTGAAGCACGACTGCCGCGCCGAGCAGAAGGCTGCCGCTGTCACCCATGAAGACACGTGCTGGCGGATAGTTGAAGCAAAGGAACCCGAGGCAGGCACCGGCGCAGGCCAGCCCGGCATCACCGCCGAGGCCGAAAGAGGCGGCTGCGATTGTGGTCGCGGCAAGTCCATCGGCGTGATCGAGCATGTTGACCGCGTTGCAGGCGATCCAAATGACGATCGGTACCCACCAAAAACCTGTGATGATCCCGGCAAGTATCGCCGCCGCGGCCAACGCTGCTGCCTTGGCGCCGGCGGAAAGGGATCGGACATCATCGAGTGCGCCGACTAGGCAGAGAAGAGCCAGCAACAGGATATGGCCAACCGGAAGCCATGGAGACATCGCGATCAGTAGGGCAGGCCCTGCAAGTCGAGGGACTTCGCCCGATGTGTGCCATCGGTCGCTCTTGACCTTGGAGACAGCCCCGATGCGCCTCGCAAGGCGAGCGAACAGCCATACGCCAGGAACCGCAATGAACAGGGCCCCGATGAACGGGACCAATAAGCCAAGCGTCAAGCCATCACTCGTTCGGTACGCATATGCTCGATGCAGTCGGCAATCGTCTGCCTTGTGCTTCGCAGCGGGCGCCAGCCTGTCATGGTGCTCAGAAGACTCGTATCCGGTACGCGATCATGCGTTACGGCGAACTTCTCGCCATAGACCGCGTTGGAAGACTTCATGACGATCGGCGCGTTCGTGTTGGTCGCCTCAACCACCATCCTTGCGAGATTTCCGATCTGCACTGCCTCGCTGCCACCCAGATTGACCGGCCGTCCTCGCAAGGATCGGCATTGCATGACCAGGAGCAACCCTTCGGCGGCGTCGGTAACATGCAGGAATGCCCGCCTTTGCTCGCCGTCGTCGTGAACGACAAGCGGTTCGCCCCGTAAGGCCGAGTTTACAAATACCGGCAGCACGAGGCCGGTCGCCGAGCGCTGCCGAGGCCCAGCCATGTTGAACGGCCGCACAATCCAGGCGGGAATGCCGAAATCGAAAAACAATCCGGCTATCAGATGCTCAACCGCTGCCTTGGCGGCAGCATATCCCCATCGCGGTCGGAGATCCGTCACCACAGGATCGGACTCTGTAATCGGACGGTCGCGACCGGAGCCGTAAACTTCCGAACTCGACGTATAGAGAAGCGGACGCCGGTGCAGCCGGCACGCCTCGACGATTGCGCAACCTGATTCAAGAATGCCGCTGGTGACAGCAAAGCGTTCCGTGTGGGCAAGCTGAACCCCGATCGGGCTCGCCAGATGGAATACGGCGTCAGCCAGACCAACCTCGTCATGGACCGCCGCATTGAAGGCCGGGCTGCCGACCCTGAAGGTACGGATCGTCAGGCGGGGATTGCCGACCGGAAGGTTGCGAAGCGAGCCGTTCGAGAGATCATCGATGACGGTTACGCTGCAATTGCGGTCAAGTAACAGATCGACCAGCGCCGATCCAAGAAAGCCCGCGCCACCTGTAACCAGGGCATGTGTCCGCGGGCCGAATTCAACCACGTCCGGGCTATGGTTGTCCAAAGTTGCCGCCTCCAGAACGACCCGTGGCCCTCGCTACGCACGGGATAGCCTTTCTATACAGTCAAGGACACGATGAACAACTCGTTTTCTACAAGTCGGCCGAGTTTTCGGTGGCCCTCGATATCTCCAACGAAGCCCCGACATGTCCCCGGGAGCCAGCTGCCCCTAGCCCAACAGGCAGAACTGATTCCGGTACACCTGTGTAGGTTTTTGTCGTTCTAGCGTGAAATGAATTGTCAGGGTATCCCCATGTTTCTCGCGGTCTAGCATTGCAAGGAAGCGGTAGTATTCGAAACTATTGGAATCGCAACGTCGCAGGCCGCGCCTTGTCGCGCCGTCGACTCACCGATTGCAATCACGCTATGACGTTTCGACAGATAGCTCGGGGGAACCTTTGAAGTTCGATTATCGGGCAGACGTCGACGGTTTGCGCGCTGTCGCGGTCATCACCGTCATCCTTTTTCATTTCGGCGTTCCCGGTTTTCCGGGGGGATTCATCGGCGTTGACATCTTCTTCGTAATCTCGGGCTACTTGATCACACGCCTTTTGGTTGCGGAGAGCGCCGAACTGTCGTTCGCCGAATTCTACGGTCGGCGCGCGCGTCGTATCCTGCCAGCAATGCTGGTGATGATCGGGCTGTCGCTCACGGCGGGTTGGTTTCTTCTGCTCCCGGGTGACTATGCCGGTCTTGGGCGCAGTGCGGCCTTCTCCGCTGCCGGGCTTGGAAACTACTATTTCCTCTGGAACACTGGTTATTTCGACCGCGAGGCGACTCTACTGCCGCTCCTGCATCTTTGGTCCCTCGGCGTCGAAGAGCAGTTCTACCTCGTATGGCCAGCTCTCTTGTTCATCGCCAACCGCTTGTGGCGGCGCCAGCGGTCGCCGACCGTGGCGGCGATCTGCCTTGTCGCGTTGATCAGCTTTTCGACTGCCCTGCACCTGGTGGCAGTCGATCCCAAGCAAGCGTTCTATGCTCCCTTCAGCCGGGGTTGGGAACTGGCACTAGGCGGACTGCTGGTTTTTGTTCCGCCGATCGGCCGCCGTGGCACTTCCGAGGCGTTCGGCTTGGTTGGCCTTTGCCTGATAGCCGCTAGCTCCATCTGGCTATCCTCGAGCCAGCCATTTCCGGGACTGAGTGCACTCGCCCCGGTGGCTGGTGCTGTCTTGCTCGTCTGGCCTTGTTCTCCTTCCATCGCTACGGCGGTTCTTTCAAGCGGGCCGCTCCGCTTTACAGGAAAAATTTCATACAGCCTGTACCTCTGGCACTGGCCGATTCTGGTCTTTTTCCGTCACTATGCCGGCGGCGCGATGCCGACAGCGGGCGAAGCGCTGATCCTCATCGCGGCAGCCTGGGCGACGGCCTATTTGTCCTGGCGATTCGTCGAAGAACCCGTTCGCCGGCTGCGGCCGCCCCCGATGAGAACCGTCATCGCCGGCGCGACCGCAGCGTTGATGGTCGGTCTGTGCGGCAATTCAATCTTCCAAGCGGGGGGTATCGCCAGCAGAATCCCGAGGGAGGTTGAGGCGATGCGCAGCCTCGAGGTGATGTGGGACTGGCCGTGTCCGCGGATGGTCAAGATCGCCGAGCTGGACGGCACGTTTTGCGCATTCGGAGCACCTTGGGACAAGGCGGCACGCCATGCCATGCTGTGGGGTGACAGCCATGCGGAGCATCTCGCCCCGCTATTGGATGCGGTTGGCCAAAGGGAGAATACGGCCTTCTTTCTTTATCATGCCTGCCCGGCCGCATTCGGAGAAGGTGTCCATCGCGACTTTCCGGAGCAACCTAACTACCGGGAAAGCTGCGCATCGTCCCGAACGGCCGCGGTCAGCATGCTGAGACAGCGCACGGACATCGACCTCGTGGTTCTGTCCTCAGCCTGGACAAGCCTTGCCTACACCAATGTCGTTGCTGACGACGGGCGGCAAGCGGACCAAGTCCTGCTGATGCGCGACGGCCTGCGAAGCCTCGTTGAAGAAATCGCCGCTCCCGAGCGGCGCGTTGGAATCATTGGTCAGGTGCCTGGGCCAGGTTTGGATTTGACCTCGTGCGCGGCGATGCGCGAAAGCAGGATATTGAGGCGTTGCTCGACCGATATCGACAGTGAGCGGATCCTGCGGGTGTGGTCACCGATGGTCGCCGCGCTGGCGTCGCTCACTGAGCATGACGGGGTGTTCTTTGTCGATCCGCTCAAAGGGATGTGCCCGAACGGGCAGTGCGCCACCTACATCAATGGTGAGTTCATTTACCGCGATGCATCGCATGTACGCAGAAACTTGAAGCCGGAGACCGACGACGTGCTCGCGCGGGTGATGGGCCTCTACCAGGCCCTCGCTGCTGATGACAGGCAGACGCGGGTATCGGTCATGAACGTTCCACGGTCTCCGACAACCCTCAAGAGCAACTAGGGGCATGCGAAACCGCCAAGCCCTGTCTTCAACTACGGCTGGCGCAACTTGGCGGGGAAGCAGCGTTGCCTTGCCCGTTGAGGAGCAAGGCGGTTCGACCTCCGCTGCGTCACTCGCAACACGGGACAGGCTGAACCATCATCGGGCAGAGATAGATGGCCTTAGAGCGCTCGCTGTTTTGGCAGTGCTCTGCTTTCATTTGAGGATTTTCGGGTTTTCCGGTGGCTTTGTCGGTGTCGATGTTTTTTTCGTGATCAGCGGTTTTCTGATCACGAAGATTGTTGTAGCCGATATCGACGGAGGGCGTTTCAGCCTGGCGCAGTTCTATCGGCGCCGCGCTCGCCGGCTGCTGCCGGCTCTCTTTGCGACACTGGCCCTGTCGTGCATTGCTGCGGTTCTTCTGTTCGCTCCACAGCACTTGGAGACCTTCGCAGAGTCGCTTTTGGCCGCCACTCTAGGGGTTTCGAACGTACTCTTCTGGCGAGAATCCGGCTACTTCGACCTGGCCGCGCGTATGAAGCCCCTGCTGCACACTTGGTCCCTGAGTGTCGAGTGGCAGTTCTATTGCGTGTGGCCGCTCCTGCTTTCGGGTTTGCTCGCCCTATTCCGACGTCGGATGGTTTGGCCAATCCTGGCGATCGCAGTTTTGGGCTTCTGGCTAATTTTCGCATTCCAAGACGGATCATTTTGGCTGCTTGCTGGAACGCGGACTGCCGAATGGCTTTCGGACGGCCGGGCGACCGTCTTTTACAATATGCCTTTCCGCGTGTTCGAATTTGCTTGTGGCGCGGTATTGGTCTGGCTTCCACACCCGCGAGCCTTGGCTACCCACGAACTCCTCGCCTTGCTTGGATTGGTGCTCATAGGCAGCGCCGTCTTCTTTCTGGACGACACGGCGCACGCACCCGCCCTCAATGTGCTCGTGCCTACAGTCGGAGCCGCGATGGTGCTTTACGCGGATCGCTCACGACATGTGGCGCTTGTTTTACGCAATGGCCCCGCAGCCTATGTCGGGCGCATCAGCTATTCACTTTACCTAGTGCACTGGCCCCTGATCGTATTCTGTGAGTATGGCCTTCTGCGGCCGCTGCTGCCGAAAGAGGCTGTTCTCGTCGGGTTCCTGTCTCTCGCCTTGGCAGTCATGATGTTTCACTTCGTTGAACAGCCGTATCGTGTTGGCCGCGGCTTCGTCGGACCCGCAGGGCTTGCGTTGGCAGGCCTGCTTACCCTCTCGCTGATCAGCTACTCAATGTGGGACGGTATGCCTTGGCGGTCGCCATCGGCGATCGCGGGAGGTGAACTGGCCGATCGATCGACCTTGAAATCGATCACGGGCTCTCGTGGCTGTGAGGATTTCTGCGAATTCGGAAATCTTCAAAGCCCGACGAAGATTCTCATCGTCGGGGACTCGCACGTTGACCACTACACCCGCGCCCTTGAAGAGCTTGGCGGGAAGGAATTTCACTTCCTGCCAGCGCAAGCCGGCAGCTGCTATTTCGGAGCGGACCTTCAGAGCCGGCCTAGAGGCGCGGTGACGCAACATTGTCGAGCCGCAACAGAACAAGCAGCCCGTTGGTTGAACGCTGGGGGGATCGCTGCCATCGTCCACGCTCAGCGCTGGCCAGGATATCGCAACATTCTAGAAAGGAAGGCTGATGGGGCGCCTGTCGATATCCGTAATCTGGCAAAGCTGTTTCCGACAATGCTCGAAGACATCTCCAAGCTGTACACCGGGTTTCGCGGACCGGTCATCTTGATCGGACACGCTCCAAACACGAACCTGATCTGTGCTCTCAGGCCGAACTATTTCTCGCTTCCATGCCCGGCGTCCTCGAAGGTAGAGCATGTCGCATTCAAAGCGGCTTTCGCGGCTTTTGCAGGCCGCCATTCCCAGTTTCAATTCGTTGATCCGCTGGACGCGATCTGCCCCGCCGCGGAATGCCGAATGACAAACAGCGCAGGGCACAGCCTCTACGTCGACGAGAACCACCTCTCGATCTTCGGCGCGAGGCTCATTGTTCCGAAAATTATCGAGATGCTCCGAGGTGATCTGACCGTCCAGTCGATCGACCTTCGGCGGGCCGGATAGTCGCGCCAAGCGCCTCGCCTATGCGCCGGGGCCGCTTCGACGAGAGCGACAGAAAAAATAAAGTGTCGCAACAGCCCAGGCGACGACGGTCCCCAAAAGCATGAAGTAGAGCGGATTAGCCGTGAGATCGACACCGGTCGGCGGCGAAATCAACAGGACAACGGAAGCGGCAGCGAATAACCCGACGCCTCCGCCTATTCCAAACACAAAGCTCGAATATGCTTCTCTGCTTCGGCTGGGATTGGTCTTTGCGGCGAGCATGCTGCCTATGCCGATAGCCACGGGTATGAACAAACTCGGCGTCAGCAAGACATCATGCGAAGTCAGCATAACGCCTGAGAGAGCGACCCCGAGTGGCAGATCTTCGGCGTCACGAACCAACGAGAAGGCGAACACGAGGAAGCCGAGTGGGACCAGCCAGCCGATATGGCCGAAAGCGATAGCAAAAAGGACAAAAGTGTTGTGAGGAACAAAGACATGAGCCTCCTCCAGCCCACGACCAAAAAAACCGCCTGTCCGGTATGCCAATAGGCCGCGTTCCAAAAACAGAGCGCGGGCGGAGATAGAATTTCTCTTACTTTCACCTGTCAGCCGTTCGCTGAGGGCCTGAATCCTGGCCGCGCCTGATGCAGACGGACTCGCTTTGGGAGGAGAGGCGACATCTCCTGGCAGGCTTTCCTCGGATAGAGCTGGGCCGCTTCTAGAAGACGCCAACTCAGGCGGTTCAATCGAAAGCGGGCTCGCGTCATTTGTTTGGGGAGGATGTCCTATCGGAGCCGCTGCCCGGGCGAGCGACGTGTCGACAGCTTCGCCTGCCTCACTAAGGTCCGTGTTTACGGACAACACTCCTGCGAAAGACTGGCTAATGGCAGCTCGAAAGTAGCGGTTAGTGGTCAGTGCTACGGAAGTTACCAATAGCAGCACAACAGCCACAGCGAGAGCCCGCATCCAAGCAGCGGTGTCGATCCGGAATCTTCGGGCAGCTCTGTAATATTGCCAGATGCCAACCGTACTTGGAAGGAAGACGGTGGCGACGGCGGCAAGAATGGTGGAGCGGGACAAGGTGATTGCAAGCGCCCCACCAACCAGGACGAGAAAACCAGGGCGCCATTCCTTGGGTACGGCGCGATAGCTCGCCGCGCCGCCGAGCAAGAGTCCCGCAGCGGCCACATTCGGGTTGACTGCTAACCCCGCAGCACGGCCAACCGTAGTGGTAAAGCCATGGGTGAAAAGCACATCCAGGAAGCAAGCGATAGCATTGAGGGCCGTAACCGAAGCGGACAGCCGCAGCACAATCGGTGGGGCAAACGCAAGCATCAGAGTGATTGCAGAGCCACCAAGAGCAAGAGTTGTCAAATAGCTCCTGTTGACGATCCCTATAGGGTGCAGAGCGATTGGTACCACCGCAATCGCGGCGCCGATTGCCAGCGGCAAAATAGCTTTGCGCACGTCACGTCGCGTCACTACCACTGCCAAAGAGACGATAAGTACAACGCCATAGAGCGCGTATAAGACCAACCTGAGATAGCCATCTCGCCCGGTGAACAATGGCAGGGAGAAAGGCATAAACCAGGCCTGATATACAACGACTGTGAAAGCGCAGAAGCCGGCCGAAAGGTTCACTAACTTCGTTTGCAGCGACGGGCCTAGTGAGCAATCCACATCTGCAACCCCGCTCATTCATTCCCCGTGAAGTAGAGCGCTTCATAGGCGTCGGCCATAGCCTCAATCGAATAGCGCTGGCGCATTATCCGCTGGCGAAACTCCTGTTCCGTTTTGCGCTTTGGCAGACGGTCTACTGTCTCCAGCAAACCTCGAGCGAGGTCAGTGGGAGCGCGAGGTTGTACCAAAACACATCCTGGCAGGCCTGAGATTGCCTCCGGATTTCCGCCTACGTCTGTAACCACTACCGGGAGGCCGGCCGCCAGTTTCTCCATCAAGGCATTGCAAAAGCCCTCCTCATGGGACGCGATCACGCCGACATCCATGCCTGCCAGTAAGCCCGGGATATCACTCTGAACTCCGAGGGCTTGCACGTTGCGCCCGATGCCGAGGCGTTCAGCCTGCTGCGCCAGAGCCGATCCGATTCCCCGGTCCTGCCCGGCCATAAAGAGTTTGATGTTCGGGCGCACTTTGCACGCAAGGGCAATCGCCTCGATCAGATCGTCATGACCTTTGTACGGTATCAAATTGGCGACAATGACGATGCCCACCTCATCTGGGCCGAGACCAAGTCGAGCCCGGGTCCCATTGCGACGATCGCCGATATTGTCGAACCGGCTAAAATCGAGGGCGTTTGCGACAATTTTGATGCGGTTGATGCTGTAGTTGTCCCGCGTCGCCGTGTCTGCCGCGACAGCAAGAGAGTTCGCAACCACGACATCGGAAAAACGGTTAGCGGACCGATCCATCCATTTGAGCCAAGGCCAGCGTTCCTGGTGGCTGCCGAGGCCACGCCGTGATGTGACGATAAGTGGTGCCAACGCTAACCGTCCGGCTATGGCGCCGAGGAAATTGGTCAGCGGCAGAAACGCATGGACCACGCTCGGTCGTGTCCAAGCCACCCGCCTGAAAACCCAGGTGGCCGCAGCCAGGAGGACCATCAACTCCTTCAAACCCGGCGACGTCCTTGAACCGGCGGCAGGGGAATTCGGTCGGTGGCGGCCGTAGAAAATTGGTACACCGGCGCGGGTCAGAGGTTCGGCCAGTATGTTGCCTACCGGCGTAAGCGCAAAAACCTCGACCCTCCATCCTCGGCGCGCCAACTCCTTGGCGAGGAGTACGAGTTGGCTCTCCGTGCCGCCAAGGTTTAGCGATCCGATCACAAAAAGTACGCCCTTACGACGACTCTTGGCGATGGCCGTCGAAGGAACGATAGCGGATGTCTTTGCTGGAGCATAATTCATCGAGACTCTACCGCCGCCGACTTCCGATTTAGCCGTCGCATGCCACAGGCATGGGTCTCAAGCAAGCGCAAAGCACTCCCTAAGCTCCACGATTGGGTGAACGGCCGAAGGCAAATATTTTCGGGGCAGAAACGAACGGTCCGCGCCCAAGCAGCCCGCCAGTCGCTAATAACACGCCGATGAGCAGCAATATGACCGGCGGAAGCCACTTCAGCCTTTCGAGAATTGTCTCGTAGGAACGGGCACTCTGAAAGCCTTCCGGCGTTCCAAGCCGATGCCAAGGTTGACCGTAGGCTCCATGCAAAAGAGGCAGCATATCTTCGTAGTCCGAATAGTAGGAATCGACTATCGACGGATCTTTTTCTACAAGAGCCAGAGGATAGGGTACTAGGACACCATAATCGGAATCGAGAACATTACCATCGACCTCGACGATCGTGTGCTGCTCAGCGCTATATATCGTCGCTGGGATTCCCTGTTCCGTAAGGATTGAATAGACAATCTTTGAGACTTGGGAGCAAAAGCCGTAACCGCGATCTAAGGCCTTTCGGGGTGTCAAAAACTCGTAATTTTGAAAGCTGTCATGGTATGCAGGAAGCCAACCGAGCAGCCAGATGACGTAGTTGTCGAAAACGCTGATCTTCGTATAGCGCGCGTCAGTATCCGTCCAGCGGTCCCCTTCCGTCCAGTAATGCACCACGCCACCCGCGACAGCCTTTGTTAGGCGCTCAAGATAGACCTGCCTGGGCTCATTCGGTCCGCGATAAAGGCCGTTCAAATCCCCTATCTTCTTCTCAAACCCAAGCGGTCCCTCAATGGCTTCAACGGGGGGTGTCGGATAGGCCTGGACGAGGCCGAGGGGATAAGCAGCGACAAAGAGCAGAAACACCGTCCCTAGCCCGATCAGGCAGAGACCCAAGGACTGGCAGAACCGATCGGCGCCCAAATGACGGCTCCTGCTTAGAATCGCCTTTTCCTCGCTGCTAGTAGTGCAGGGATATCACAATTGCACGTTCGAAGCTGCCCTGAATGGTCCAGCTTGTGGATGGCCTTTGACGATCTGAGGTCCGAAATTGTCAATTGGCGCCACTTGCGACTTGTTTCCTGGTGGCGCGCATGCGCAATGAACGTCAAGAATGCGGGCGATACCTTGGCATTGAGCGGAACCCAGACCCTAGACAGCACGACCGACGCGCTTCGGCGCTTGTGGGCGCAGCTATCGAGGCGGCGGCGCCGCCAGTTTTTCGGTCTTCTGGTTCTAATGTTCTTCGGCGCCATCGCTGAGGCCGCGACGCTCGGTGCCCTCTTGCCGTTTCTGGCCAAGATCACCGATCCCGATTCAATAGGTCAGTCATGGATCGGACGCCAATTGCAGAGCTTCGGTTCGGCCAGTTCGAGCGACAGCCTGCTGCCCTTGCTGTCGCTATTTTCGGTAGTGGTAGTGATCGCTGGGATTGTGCGGATCCTGCTCTCGCGAGCCACTCATGCTTTTGTCTTTTCGCTCGGGCACGAGCTCGCCGTGAGGGTTTACAAGCGCGCACTTTACCAACCCTACAGCTATCACTTATCGAATAGCTCCAGTTCGGTGCTGGCGACACTTCGCCAAGTCCACATTATCAACATGAACGTTCTCCTCCCGATCCTCCAAGCGGTCGGGGGAGCGATCATCAGCGTGTTCGTCGTTGCGGCGATGTTCGCGTTGAGCTCATTCATAACATTTGCGATCTTTGCCGGATTGGGTGTGGCCTATCTCGGCATGTCGCTCTTCATTCGCAAACATCTCAAAACGAATGCCCGCACGATAGAGCGAATGCAGGCGGAAGACATTCGGTCCGTGCAAGAGGGCTTGGGCGGCATTCGCGATGTCATCATCAATGACACTCAGCGCTACTTCCTTTCCCGTTTCGAAGAACTCGATAGGCATTTACAGCGCGCCTATTCGGGGAACGCTCTCGCGGCCGCTACTCCTCGATTCGCGATCGAAGCCACTGGGATGGTGATCATCGCCGCACTTGCTTACTTCCTGATCACAAGGACAAACAACGCCGGGCAGGTACTGCCGATGCTGGGAACGTTTGCCCTTGGCGCGCAGCGTCTAGTACCCCTTATGCAATTGATCTATGCAAACTGGGCGCTCGTGCTGGGCAATATCGCTGGCGTCGAAGCGGTTCTTAAGACGATCGAAGCGCCACTCCCAGCGGACGCACAGGCACCTCCGCCGAGGCGCTTGCCTTTCGATCAGGCAATTGTGCTGAAGGATTTATCGTTCTGCTACGCGCCCGATCAGCCGCCGGTTATCGAACGGTTCAATCTCACCATCGTGAAAGGTGCAAAGGTCGGGTTTGTAGGCAAGACAGGGAGCGGGAAGAGCACGACTGTCGATCTCGTTATGGGCCTGCTCGAGCCGACAAGCGGAGTGATCGAGATCGATGGGAAGCCCCTTGATGAAGGCACCAGACGTGCCTGGCAGAGGCAGATTGCCCATGTCCCCCAGAGTATCTTCCTTTCGGATGCTTCGATCGCCGAGAATATCGCGTTTGGCATCGACCCCGCCGGCATCGATCTTGAACGTGTTCGCAACGCAGCGCAGCAGGCTGCTTTGGCGGGCTTCATCGAAAACTTGCCCAAGGGCTATGAAACGCGGGTCGGCGAACGCGGCGTGCGATTGTCCGGCGGCCAGCGCCAACGAATAGGCATCGCGCGGGCATTCTATAAGCAGGCGAGTTTGCTCGTTTTTGACGAAGCAACAAGCGCGCTCGACAATGAGACCGAAGCAGCTGTCATGGAGGCAATCCGTGATTTGCCCGCTGATCTGACCGTGCTCATCATCGCGCATCGCCTCACGACGGTCGAAAATTGCGACGAGATCGTAACGATCGAAGACGGCCAGCCGCATATCGCCTAGTCTCCGTTCTCTTTACCCGGGAAGGATAAGAGCTTGTAGGCGGCCTCGCGGCATTCAGCGGAGTAGGACTTGTCGATGAATGAAAGCCCAATGGATCCGAATTGATATCGGTCCGACGCTGGCTTTTCTGCAGACGTCATCCGGCGGCCTGCTGCCCGACTTCGATGATTTCCATCATATGGGCAGTAACTTTCTGAATATCATAGCGCTGTTCGGCGATCGACCGACTGTTCCTGGCCATGCATACGGCCTCATCTGGGTTGTCGATCAGACGGATCATGGCCTCCGCCAGGGGGGTCGTGGCACCGACCGGCACCAACAGGCCGTTCACCCCGGGGACGACGGGCGCGCGACAGCCGGGCGCATCTGTCGTAATCACCGGGCGACCCATCGCCATTGCTTCCAGAACCGAGCGCGATGTGCCCTCGCGATAGGAGGGCAGTACGTAAATGCGCGAATCGGCGATGACCCGACGGACATCTTCTACAGCCCTGTGATAGCGGATCGTTCCGTCCGCGACGGCTGCCTCAACCTCCGAGACCGGAAATCCTGCGGGATTTGGATCCGTATCACCGACCAGGTCGAAGCGAGCCTCCGGCCGGACCGCCTTCACCAGTTTCGCGGCACCCAGGTATTCGGCAAGGCCTTTGTCGCGAAGCAGGCGGGCGATCATAAGAAATCGCGGCTGCTCCGGCAGTGGCACAACCCTAAAACGATCCAGGTCGACCCCTGAACCGTTGACGACACTGGCTGGGGTCCGCCCGAGGAGCCCCAGGCGACGGAAATCATCTCGATCGTCCTCGTTCTGGAAAGTTACCGTCGTGGCGCCGCGCAGGCTTGCGGCATAAAGAAGGCGGGCCGCAGCGTTGATGATCCGCCAGCGTAGCGATTTGTGGCGGTCCGTGAACGCATAGCCGAGGCCAGTGATAAGCGCGTGCCGACGCGGGACGCGTGCAATCAATGCTATGGGTATGCCATAGACGATTGGTTTGATTGCGCAGGTCAGCACGACTTGAGGTCTGAGTTCTCGTATTTTTCTGTAGAGACGCAGCGCCAGAATCGCATCGCCGAGCGGACCGACTGCCGCGCGCGCCATCGGCAGATGATGAAAACGGATGCCGTTTTCGGTCAACCAACGAACGGTCATCTCATCGAACGGCGCAGCGGCATGAACTTCGTAACCGGCAACGCGCAGCGCAAGGAGAAAATGTCCTCGAGTGGTTGCAAGGGACTTTGGCTCGCTCACAATGACGACGATAGGGTTCATGCGTTCAACATCTTAGGCTGATTGCAGCAGGCCAGCCGCCTCTTGTAAGGTCTCGGGTCCCGAAACCCAACCCTGCCGCATGTTATCCACAGTATCGGTCGGCCCGAGTGTTGAGCGGGGCAGGCATTGGCGGTGGACTTTTCTTTTGAGTGGAGACTGCCGCCTTCGCAACGACGCATCGTTGAATTAACCCACCGCCTGCCATACAAGCGCCTCGAGTCACAAGCGACCTGAGGAAATCCACGGATGTCCGAACGCATTGCTGTAATCGGCCTAGGCTATGTCGGCCTTCCAGTAGCCATCGCGTTTGGAAAGATCTTCCCGGCAACGATCGCCTTCGATATCAGCGAGCACCGTATCAACGAGCTGCGCGACGGCGTCGATCGTACGGGAGAGGTTGACGCCACAGCGCTCAAGGAATCGTCGATCGTACTTACGACCGACCGGGAGATGTTGAAAGGCGCTACTTTCTTCGTGGTTGCCGTGCCCACCCCTATCGACATCAACCGTGCCCCCGATCTTGCGCCTCTGAAGCTGGCATCCGAACTCGTCGGGGAAGTGGTCAGCAAAGGCGCGGTCGTCGTCTTCGAATCGACGGTCTATCCCGGCGTTACCGAAGAGTTTTGTGGACCCATCATCGAGCAGATTTCCGGTCTGCGGCATCCTCACGACTTCGCGCTTGGCTATTCACCTGAACGAGCCAACCCCGGCGATCGCGAACACTCGCTGCGACGAATCGTCAAAGTCGTCTCTGGCGAGAATACTGAAGCGCTGGAGCGTGTAGCGGGTGTTTACGGCCGTATCATCGATGCCGGTGTCTACAGAGCTCCGTCGATCAAGGTGGCCGAGGCCGCGAAAGTAATCGAAAATACGCAGCGCGATCTCAACATCGCGCTGATGAATGAGCTCGCAATGATCTTCGAGCGGCTTGATATTCGGACGCAGGACGTCCTTGATGCCGCGTCGACGAAATGGAACTTTCTTCCGTTCAAGCCAGGCTTCGTGGGCGGCCACTGCATAAGTGTCGATCCGTACTATCTGACTGCCAAGGCGGAAGCTGAGGGCTACCATCCGCAGATCATCCTCGCCGGCCGCCGCATCAATGACGGCATGGGAGCCTTCGTTGCTCAACAGGTCGTCAAACAGCTGATCCGTTCGGATGTGCCCGTGAAAGGAGCTTCCGTCGGCGTTCTCGGACTGACCTTCAAGGAGGACGTTCCGGATCTGCGCAACAGCCGCGTTTTCGACTTGGTCAGGGAACTGAGGCAGTTCGGAATTGCCCCCAAGGTCCACGATCCTTTTGCCGATGCCGAAACCGCTCGACGCGAATATGGTGAAACAATCTTGCCACTCGACGAGATAAACGATTTGCAGGCGCTTGTTCTGGCGGTTCCTCACAAGCATTATCTATCCAGGGAGAAATCCCGTATTTTTCAAATGATCAGGCCAGGTGGAACGCTGTTCGACGTCAAGTCGGCCATCAAGCCGAATGAAGTTCCTGGAGTGATAAAATATTGGAGCCTTTGATCTCAAGCTGATCACAACCTGGGAGTACAAATTGACATCGATCAGGCCGATTCTGATCACCGGCGCGGCTGGCTTCATAGGGTTTCACCTCTGCCAGAGGCTTCTCTCTGATGGCCGGCAGGTTGTCGGCCTCGATTCCATGAATGAATACTACGACATCAATCTGAAGCGAGCCCGGCTCGCTCGCTTGAAAGAATTTCCAAATTTTCGTTTCGATCAAATTGACCTAACCGACCGAGATGGCATTTCCGCGCTTCTTCTCTCGGTCACTCCGGAGATCGTGGTCAATCTCGCGGCCCAAGCCGGCGTTCGGTATTCGCTTACCAATCCGCACGCCTATGCGGAAAGCAATCTCACTGGCTTCCTCAATATCCTGGAGGGATGCCGGCATGCCTCAGTCGGCCATCTGGTCTATGCGTCCTCCAGTTCGATCTATGGCGGCAGCACGCGGATGCCGTTCTCCGTTCACGATCCAGCGGACCACCCGCTGAGCCTTTATGCCGCAAGCAAGAAAGCCAACGAGCTGATGGCGCATACCTACAGCCATCTTTTCGGCCTGCCGACAACAGGATTGCGCTTCTTCACTGTCTATGGTCCGTGGGGACGGCCAGACATGGCCCTGTTTATCTTCACCAAGGCCATTCTCGGTGGCGAACCGATCGACGTCTTCAACTTTGGCAACATGCAGCGAGATTTCACCTATATCGACGACATTGTTGAGGGCATTGCCCGCGTGATGCAGCAACCCGCAACAGCAAATCCGCAATGGAAAAGTGCGGCTCCCGACCCCGCGACCAGCAGCGCGCCTTTCAGGATCCATAATATCGGTGGGAATTCGCCCGTTCAGTTGAACCGGTTGATCGAGGTGCTGGAGGACGCACTCGGGCGGAAGGCAAACCGCAACCTCATGGCGCTCCAGCCGGGTGACGTTCCGGCGACGTTCGCCGATGTCAGCTCACTTGAAGAGGCGACCGGCTTCAAGCCGAAGATTCCGGTTGAAATCGGGGTTCCGCGTTTCGTGGAATGGTATCGGGAATTCTATCGCGTATGATCCGATTCCCTTGGTCTTTGAGAAAAGGACGACGGATGGGAAGGCAATGAACGCGCGCTATGATTTCGGCCGCAACTGGTCCGAGCTCGCCGCGCGCTTCGAGGACGAACACCTGGACCGGGCTTGCGAGGATCTTCGCCGCCTGGTGGGCGATCTCGACGGGAAGACATTTCTGGACATCGGCTGCGGATCGGGTTTGCATTCTGCGGCCGCCCTTCGCTTGGGAGCGGCGAAGGTTCGCGCGCTCGACTACGACATCCGTTGCGTCGAAACAACCAAAGCCGTTCTTTCCCGGTTTGCACCGGGAGCGGAATGGAATGTGGAGCGAGCCGATATCCTCGACAAAGCGTCCTTCCCGCCCGGGACGTTCGACATTGTCTACTCGTGGGGTGTCCTGCACCATACGGGCGATATGTGGACAGCGATCCGCAATGCGACAGGTCTCGTTGGCCCTGGCGGGCGATTGGGAATTGCGATCTACCTGAAGACGCCGCTGTGCGGGCTGTGGACGGTCGAAAAGAGGCTCTACTCCTCTCATCAGTGGCTGCGACCTCCGGTGAGGGCTCTTTTTGTCTGCGCCTATTTGTTGGCAAGAACGCTGCGGCACCGGGACGCGATCTCTTTCGTAAAGAACTATCGCCAACGCCGGGGCATGGAGTTTTTGGCGGATGTCGACGACTGGCTTGGCGGGTATCCCTATCAATCCACCTCCGCTACAGAGCTGGAGACGGCCGTGGAAGAGCTTGGGTTTCGCACGAAGCAGCGCCTGAACGTCACTCCAGGGCTCGGCCTTTTTGGCACCGGCTGCGGTCAATGGTGTTTCGTGCGAACGGATTAATAGGCGCCGGATTTGCCTCTATCTGATTTCTTATAGAGAACAAGACTCGGGCCAGGCCATCATGGGAGCAGCGACGCCGGATGTGCGGTATTGTCGGCATTGTGGGTGGAGCGGCCGCGACGAGCAGCGGCGCGTCCACTGTACGTCGCATGGCCGACATGATCCGGCACCGAGGGCCGGACGGCGACGGCGTCTGGACCGATGCTGAGGCGGGTGTCGCGCTTAGTCAACGACGGCTGGCAATCATAGATCTGTCATCGGCTGGCGCGCAGCCCATGACTTCGCACGGCGGCCGTTACGTCATCGTCTTCAACGGCGAAATCTATAATCACGGTGAGATGCGCAAGCTTCTCGATCGGCAATGTGGCGGTCATGCCTGGCGCGGGCATTCTGACACCGAGGTCTTTCTGGCTGCGATCGAGGAACTGGGGCTAAAACAAGCTCTTGAGTTGGCCACAGGCATGTTCGCGTTCGGCCTGTGGGACCGAAAAGAGAGAACCCTCCTTCTCGGGCGCGACCGCCTGGGAGAGAAGCCCCTGTATTATGGCCGCGTCGGCAAGGCCTTCGCCTTCGCTTCTGAGCCCAAGGCGTTTCATCCGCTTCCCGACTGGCGCCCGGCGATCGACCGGAATGCGCTGGCATTATTGATGCGCCATAACTACATTCCCGCGCCCTACAGCATCTATCAGGGTATCCGCAAATTAAGACCTGGCCACCTTCTCTTTCTTTCCGATCCTCTGCGCGAGCCACGCGTAGAGAGCTATTGGAGCGCGAGTGAGGTCGCGGAACAGGGCCGCCGTGAACCTTTTCAAGGAAGCCCACAGGAAGCCGTCGACGAAGTCGAGCGCCATCTTCGCCGCACACTCGAAGGGCAGATGATAGCCGACGTACCGCTTGGCGCCTTCCTCTCCGGCGGCATAGATTCTTCCGCAATCGTGGCGGTCATGCAGTCGATCAGTTCGCGGCCTGTGCGAACGTTCACGATCGGATTCGCCGAGGCCGGCTACAACGAAGCAGATCATGCCAAACATGTGGCGCGCCATCTCGGGACAGACCATACGGAACTATATTTGAGCGACCGGGACGCCCTCGACGTCGTGCCGCAATTGCCGGGCATCTATTGCGAGCCGTTTTCGGACTCCTCGCAAATCCCGACTTTCCTCGTCTCCAGGCTGGCGCGCGACAGTGTCACTGTTGCGCTGTCGGGCGACGGCGGAGATGAGTTGTTTTCCGGTTACACGCGCTACGCGCTCGCCGACGCGCTCTGGAACAAGCTTTCCCGCATCCCGATCGGCCTGCGTCGCGTGTCGGCCAGCCTGGCAACACTGCCGCCCCCCGGACTGTATGACAACGTCGCAGACGGGATCATGCCGCTCTTACCACGACGCCTTCGGCGCGAGCGAGTAGGCGACAAGATCCACAAGGCGGCTTCGGTCCTTTCGCTTCGGACCATGGACGACGTCTATCGTCGCCTCTGCTCGCACTGGGAGCCGTCCGAGATCATTCCCGAAGCGGTAGAGCCACCGACGATGCTGACGGGATTGGAAGCACTACCGGCATTACCGGGCAGCGTCGAGCGGATGATGTATCTCGACATGATGAGCTATCTGCCGGACGACATTCTGGTGAAAGTCGACCGCGCGGCAATGGCTGTCGGCCTCGAGACCCGCGTGCCGCTGCTCGACCATCGCCTGGTAAGCTTCGCGCTCTCATTACCGCTCACCATCCTGCGGGCCGAGAACAAGACGAAATGGCCGCTCAGGCAACTGCTGTACAGGCATATCTCTCGCGAACTCATCGAACGCCCCAAGATGGGCTTTGGCGTACCGATCGACGCCTGGCTGCGCGGTGCGCTGCGCCATTGGGCCGAGGCACTACTCGACGAGCGCCGGCTGCGGGAAGATGGCTTCTTCCGGCCGGAGGTGATCCGGCGCGCGTGGTCCGAACACCTTTCTGGACAGCGCAACAACCAGTATCCGCTCTGGGACGTACTGATGTTCCAATCATGGCGGGAAGCAAACCAGGGAGCCTCAACGGCTGTCGCGGCTTAACCTGGCGCGTGCCGACGATTTCAGTCAGGAGTGCCCGCCCCTTACAGCCGGTTGGGGGGCGCGGCGGCATTGCACTATCGGATACCGGAGCCAGCGGCTATACCGGTTCGGGAAAAGGGTGCAAGAGCATGATAGCGGGAACCTTAGAACGATCGGTTCACAATCTGGAAGATTGCGAAACAAGGCTTTGAACCCGTTCATATCGCTCCCGCGGCATCTCACACCCGCGCAGATAATTGTCTACTTCTCCATCGCCTGTTTCTTTTCGCCACCTGTGCTGGGATCGGTGGTGAGCTTCGTCTTTCATGGCGGCGCACTCTGGTCGGTGGTGCTGCTGGCAGCCAAGCGGCGGCGCTTCAATGTCGACCGGCCGATGCTTGCCATGACCATTGCGATCTATGCCTACTGCGCGGCTATGGTCTCGGCCTCGATCGTCAACGGTACGCTGCGGGCTGACGTCGCGTATTTCCTGCCGCTGATCACCTTGCTGTTCTTCCCGATCTCCTATTCGACCTGGAGCATCATCGATAAGGCCAGCCTTGCGCGCATTGCTGTGGTTGCGAGCGCCGCGGCGTGTTGCGGCGCGTTGGTCCTGGCCATCGTCCAATATTACTGGATTGGGATGCTCAGGGCAGAAGGGGGGGCTGGAAATCCGATCGTTTTTGCGACTGTCACCTGTCTCGCCGTGATGATGTGCCTTTCGGGCGCTCTGTCGGGAATAGAGAAAGCCTGGAAGCCATTGACTGTCGCCGCACTCGCCGGGGTCGTGGCGACTATCTACTCGGGCTCGCGTATGGTTTGGGTGGCTTTATTGATTGCCGCTGTCGCCATCCTTGTAGTCAATCGCCATAGGTTCACTCGAGCGAATATGAGGCGGTTGCTGATTGTAGCGGGCGCTTCCAGCTTGTTAACGGCGGCAATTACGTTTCCGATCATCGTGGATCGCACTCATTTCCTTTTCGATGACTGGCAGGCCCTCACCACCAAAGGCGATCATTCCACTCCACTCGGATTGCGGGTTGGACTCTGGGACATAGGTCTCGATGCATTTCGCGAAGCCCCATTTTTCGGCCACGGCATTTCCGCCAGTCGCACGCTTTCACAAGATGGATTCAAGGAGCGATTTCGAACCAACCAAGGTTTCAACCACTTTCACAACGGCTTTTTGACCGCACTTGTCGAGGCCGGGTTGCTTGGAGCCCTGGCTCTCGCGACAATCTTCGGCGTGGCGATCTGGATCGCAGCAAGGGTCCTACGCCTCAGTGCCGATCCGGTAGAGCGGTTCGGGGCGACAATGATCGTCGTCACCGTAATCATCTATGTCACTGGCGGCCTGACCGGCATCCTTGTCGGCCATGACATTTTAGATTCGACCCTGATGGTGTTCCTAGTTTCCGGAACGTATCTGGCTTGCGGACGAACGCTGCCACCGATCGGGAAAAGCTCGCCTATCGCGGCCCCGATCTCTAATCGGACTTCATGAAGACCTTTCCGCGGGATAAGTCGTACAGGTTGGATTTGAACCACCTGTGGCCACCAACCTTAGCTTCAAGCCTTTTAGTGACCAGTCTAGGTGTGCAGCTACGTGCTCCTCAGTCTCCGAACATTTCCTAAGAACTCCGCTTCTCGCGCGCCGGCACCCTTAGCCGTTAGCGTCAGCAATGTCCGCTTTCAGGGAACGGCAGCTCTAGTCTATGCGGGCGACATGCGGCGCTAAGCAGACTCGCCTTTATGCACGCCGTTCTACGCTATAGGCCTCTCCCCTTTTGAAAGGGCTTTACTTCATCAGGTACCTGGCTGCAGATCGGACTTGCCAGATTGGAGATGGAGAATGCCAGTTTGGCGGGAGGTGAAATACGGACACGAAACTATTTACACGGCGAGAATCGCCGTCACAGCTACGCTATTGCCGCCGTTTCCCCTACTCCCACTCATTGTTTTTAACCCATCTAAATCATTGATTTAGATGTGTTTTTTCTTCGTATTGGCCTGAATTTCCGACACGCAGGCCGCCAAAAAGTTACGATATTGATTTTAAAGAGAAAATTGTCGCAAAAATTCTTTTGAGATTTCCGCAACTATCGGTGCCAATCGGCCGATTTTCGCTCTCACGGTGTTCGGTCGCACACTGGACTCGAATGCAAAAAGTACCGTCAGCACAATCTATCACGCCCCGCTGGAGCGATCCATCCATCGCGAACCAAAAGAGCTGGCCTGCTCCATCGGGTTCGCCTGAAACTCAACCACTCCGAAGTCAGAAGGATCAGCGTTCTCGAGAATGAGGGGGGGCATCGTCGGGACGGATGCGGTTCCATAGATCCCAGGTTGGGTCCCCACGGTACCGCGCGAGGCGATCTAAACGAGATCAGCGAGCCCGCAGTCGGCCTCAAGGCCTCGCGCGGTCGTTTCCCGGTGAACCGCGCCTGGGAGAGTGTCTCTACCGAAGGGCCGTTGACGAGAAACGTGCTCGACAGCGCCCTGCGGCTCTCTCTTCAATTGCTCGGCTTACCCGCACTGCAATGCTGCTGGATGAAGTCCGACAGGAATGTTGAAGCGTGAACGCACCTCCGATGGACAGCGATCGCCTGAGGCACTTTCGAGAATGTCCCCTCAACAACGCGGAAACCTGGATTCTCTTCGCAGAAACGTGACAGGGACTCAGTCAAGCCCGCAGCAGCATCGCACTGGGAGGACATAAGCATGTGCAGGGCGGAGGCGGGATTTTCGGTTTGGAGGAGGATCGCATTTCTAACCTGTCGCTCAAGCTGCTTTGTATACGCAGCGGTTTTGGCGGCGGCGATGCGCACCCCTTCGACGTCGACGTCCCCCACGCTGCCTAGCGGGCTGCTGTCTGACACCAGAAAGCTGGCAGTCACGGTGGTATAGGGGGCCGAGAAGGATAACATGTCGGCACGTGACGGATCGGGAGCAATGAATGCAACGTCCCACTCGTTGCCCTCGGCAGCCGCAAGAATGTCAGCGGCCGATCCGTATCGAACCAGCGACAAACAGCAGTCGAGTTCTTCCGCAAGTGTGATCGCGATCCGCGCGCTCGGTCCTGTTAGAACGCCTGTCACTGGATCGAGTTGGACAAGTGCGGCATTCGACATGTTGACCGCGGCTCTGATGACTCCCGTCGGTGCGATTTCAGTGAGGAGTTCATCGCGTTCCGGCATCGCGGGGCGCTCCTTGCGATGCAAATCGTGCCGCGAGTGCTTCCGATCCCCTCGCCAGAACAGCGACATCGACACCAACGGCAGTAAATAGTGTTCCCAGCGAGATGCACCGTGCCGCGAACTTCTCATCCGGGGTAAGAATGCCCGCAGGCTTGCCCAACGCTTTCAGGCGTTCAATCGCGCCGACAATTGCATCGACCACCTCCGGGTGGCTCGGTTGGCCCCTGTGTCCGAAACTCGCTGCAAGGTCTGCCGGTCCTACGAATACGCCATCCACTCCCTCTACCGAAGCAATCGACTCGAGGTTGCCAAGCGCTTCCCGGGTCTCAACTTGCAGCAACAGGCAAATTTCCCGTTCCGCATTTTGCGCATAGTGCGCAACTCGGCCAAAACGAGTGGCGCGTGTCAGGGCAGAAACACCACGAATTCCATCCGGAGGATATCGCACGGCCGCGACTGCGGCTTTCGCCTCTTCCGCGTTCTGAACGTAGGGAATGAGCAGTGTCTGAACGCCAATATCCAGGAAGCGCTTGATCAGAACGGGGTCGTTGATGGCCGGGCGCACGACTGGGGAAACGTCGTATGATGCGACCGCTTGCAATTGTGGCAGGACGGTCAGAACGTCACCCGGTGAATGTTCCGTGTCGAACAGGAGCCAATCGAAACCTGAAGGCGCGACGATTTCCGCAGCGTAGTTTCCCGGCAGGCCGCACCACAGGCCGATCTGACTTTGACCAGCAAGGAGCCTCCGCTTGAACCGATTGACAGGATGTTCCAACTGGCACCTCACACGAACGACACGCCGATGGAGCCAACAGGGCCATAGTCGGCCTGGATGACATCACCTTTCGCGATATCGACAGGACGCGTGAACGAGCCGGCCAGGACTATTTGTCCCTTCTTCAGGCCACCGCCCACAGCATGAAGTTTGTTGACCAGCCACGCGATGCCGGCTGCCGGATGTCCCATGATCGCCGCCGACACGCCCGATTCCTCGATGATGCCGTTCTTGGAAAGAGTCGCCCCGACCCAACGGATATCGATGTCCATCGGACGAATTATACGGCCACCAATGACGAGGGCGCCGAAAGCCGCGTTGTCCGCAATGGTATCCGTGATCGCTCGAGGGACTTCGGTCCGGTAGTCGATAATCTCGAGCGCCGGGACAACGAACTCGGTCGCACGCATGACGTCATAGATCCTGGTGCCGGGCCCGACGAGATCCTCACCCATAACAAAGGCCAGCTCGACCTCGAGTCGCGGCTTGATAAACAAGTCAGCCCTGATCTGCGCTCCGTCGTTGTAAAGCGCATCGTCAAGAATGCAGCCGTAGTCCGGCTCCGTCATCTTCGAAGCCATCTGCATTGCGCGTGACGTCAGGCCAATCTTGTGCCCGACGATCCGTGCGCCCTTGGCTACCCTCGCCTCCGCCCACAAAGCCTGAATTTGGTAGGCGTCCTCGAGTTCGAGGTTCGGGTAGGTCTTGCTAGGCTGTATGATCGGCTTGCGCTCGATTTCAGCTTTGAGCAGCGCGTCTGCCGCGGCCCGGCGTTCTTCTTCGGTGATCATATCGTTTGCTCAGCTGATTGTGATTTATTTGATCGGGGGACGCGGCAAAACGGCTTCGCCGGGCTCCATGGCATAGGTGTAGTCGAGCGAGAACCACGGACCAGGAATATCCGCTTCGGTCGGATGGGGCTCCTCATGACGAACGAAGTCGCCGGTCAACGCTGCCGTGACACCGAACTGAACATCGGAGCCGATGTTCGGGTCGCTGGGGTCGAAGACCTGGGAAATCAGCGTCTTGTATCCATGCTTGAAGATCAGTGCGTGCAGGTGCGCGGGTCGGTACGGATGGCGTCCCTGAGCTTTGAGCAGGCGCCCGACCACGCCATCGACCGGGATCGGATACCCGACCATCTTGACGGTCCTGAACCAGAACCGACCTTGCTCGTCGGTCGTAAATTTGCCGCGTAAGTTCATCTCGGCCTGGTCCGGGTCCTGGTTTTCATAAAGACCGACGGGAGATGCATGCCAGACATCCACTTCAGCGCCGGCAATTGGCTTACCGTCGCGGTCAACGACCTTGGCATGCACGAATAAGGGAGTGCCCGGCGTCTCGGATCGGATGATCGACGCGCCATTTTCGACTCGCGGAGAGTTGAGGCGCCAGAATGGACCCAACAGCGACTGGGAGGTCTCGGTCTGTCCTCTGTCGCCATTGTTCAGCAGGCAGACAAGTGAAGACACGCCAAGAGAACCGGCCATCAGCACAAACTCGTTGTGGTGATCAGTATGCAGTTGCCCGATCTCGTTCAGCATGGCTGTCGCCTCCCGAAACTCGACCTCAGTCAGTCGAACCTCGCGCACGAAAGCATGAAGATGCGCGACCATCGACACGAGGATTTCTCGCAGGCGGGGGTCTTCAGTGCGATTCATCACAGCGAGGACGGCTGGCGTCAGATCGCTTTCGGTTTTGATTACCATAAGGGGCTACCTCCCGATTTGCCCGACTATCCAAATAATCGATTATCTGTCAAGGCCACCGTGGTGCATTGTCGCGACACCAAGATGCCAAAGATTCGAGATGCAAACGTCTAAATTGTTGATTTAATTCTATTTTATCGACGGGAGCGAGGTTACCTCGTGGCTTTTTCGCAGATTTCATCACGTCCTAAGTTGACAAGAATAATCGTTTATAATACCGATCATCGACGAATGAATCTTGGGAGCCGGACAATGGTACCGCATGATGACGGCGCATCTGCTCCGCCGGCAGAAGATGCTCCATCGTCTTCTGGATTCCTCGACGACGGCAAAAACACGATTGGGAGCCAGCTTGCATCCCGTCTTCGTGAGGCGATCATCTCCGGCGAGCTTCAGGCCGGCAGCAAGATCAATCTCGACAAGGCGCGCAAGACGTTCAACGTAAGCCTCAGTCCGCTGCGTGAAGGGTTGGCGCGGCTGATATCGGACGGTCTAGTGGAGTTCGAGGACAATCGCGGCTACCGCGTTTCATCAATCTCTCTGGCAAATCTGGAAGAGATCACCGTCCTGCGCGAAGAGCTCGAAGTCTTTGCCCTTCGCGAGTCCATGCGGATCGGCGATGTGGAGTGGGAAGGCAACGTCATGCGCGCGCTGCATCGCCTTAACCGCACTGAGCGTGACGCGGCCCGCCCCGAGACACTCGAGCGCTGGGAAGAGTTCCACCGCGAATTCCATCTGACACTCATTTCCGGCTGTGGGAAGCCAATCCTGCTCCATTTCTGCAGCCTGCTGCTTAATCTCAACGACCGTTATCGCCGGGTGTTTCTGACCCGCACGTCGGGTGACCGCAACGTCAGCCAGGAGCACAGTGAGATCGCTCAGGGAGCCGTCGCCAGGGATCTGGACTATGCGTGCGATATGTTGCGTCAGCATATCCACCGCACGGGAACCAATCTGCGCAACCACCTTGCGACAAAGGGCACCTTGTGATGACCGTCGCGACGCCAGGGCCGGGCCTTGAACTGGGCGTGGCGCATTTTTCATCGATCGCGCTGCCGCCCAAGGAATTCGCGTTGATAGCTGCTCGGGCGGGTTTTGCCTCGATAGGGCTTCGCCTGCACCCCGCCTTTCCCGGAGCCCCCTTTTACGAGTTGCCGGTGGGCAGCCACGGTGCCCAGGAGTTCAAGACAGTTGCCGATGGCGAAGGCATCAAGGTGTTCGATATCGAGTTCTTCGTGATCGACGAGAGCTTCCTTGCGGCCTCCCACGAGGCGACCGTGGCAGCCGCTGCGAACATAGGGGCGCGCCGGCTGAGTGTTTGCGGCGATGATCGAGACGGCGGCCGTCTTGCCACAAACCTGTCTGAGTTTTGCGCCCTCGCGGCGCGATATGCCATGTCAGTCGACATCGAAAACATGGGCTGGCGGACGGTAAGGACCTTTCGCGACAGCCTAGCGATCTTGAATGCCTGTGGAGCAGAGAACGCCGGTGCCCTTGTTGACGGGATTCACTTCTTCCGAAACGGCGCCTCGATCGACGAGCTTCGCGCAAATGCAGGGAAGGTAAAGCACATCCAGCTTTGCGACGTCCGCGGGCCTGCGCCCAAAACATCGGACGCAATGATCGCCGAGGCGAGAAGCGGCAGGCTCGCTCCTGGAGAAGGCGAACTGCCATTGAAGGACCTCTGTGCGGCAACTGAACACGGCGCTGCTATCTCGGTCGAAGTGCCACTCGTCGGGCCGGTGGACCCGAAAGCACATTTAAAACATCTGCATGCCGGCGCACTGGGAATTTTGAAACCAGATCACTGATCTGGCGCCGACGCGGCCTAGGCCGGTCAGGAGGAGGAAGTCTTACATGTATACGTTTGATTTCGGTGCGGTCCTCGACCGCGCCCCGGAATTGCTATGGGGTTCGCTTGGAACGGTTGGCCTTGCGTTAGCTGGGATGCTCCTCGCACTCGTCATCGGGCTCCTGGGCGTCGTTGCAAGGAGTTCCAAGAGCGGGATCACGCGGGCTGCCGTGATCATGTTCGTCGAGGTTGTGCGCAATACGCCATTCCTGGTGCAGATCTTCTTCATATATTTTGCCCTTCCTCTCATGGGCATCCGCCTCAATCCGACCGTCACGGCGATCATTGCCCTCGGCATCAATGGTGGGGCCTACGCAATCGAGATCATCCGCGGCGGGATCGAGAGCGTTTCGCGCGGCCAGATCGAGGCAGGTTTCGCACTTGGTCTTCACAAGGCGGATGTCTTCCGGCTCATCGTGCTCAAGCCGGCGCTGCGGGCGATTTATCCCTCGCTCACAAGCCAGTTCATTATGCTGACACTGACAACGTCTGTCTGCACCTCGATCGCCGCCTACGAGCTGACCTCGGCCGCTCAGCGCATTGAGTCTGACACCTTCCGCAGCTTCGAAGTCTATTTCACGGTGACCGCTATCTACCTGGCCATCTCAAGCCTGATGATGGGCCTCTTTGCGCTCATTTCTCGCCACTACTTCAACTACCCGACGCGATAGGAAGCAGCCATGGGTCCCATCGGAGAAGATCAATTTCTCTTTTTGATGCAGGGTTTGAAATGGACCGTGCTGCTTGCGATCGTGGGCTTCATCGGTGGGGGGATATTCGGAACCCTGATCGCGCTCCTGCGCACCTCGAAGAACAAGGTCGCCCGCACGATCACCGCAGGGTATATCGGCGTCGTCCAGGGCACGCCCCTTCTGATGCAGCTCTTCGTTGTCTATTACGGCGTTGCGCTGTTGGGCATCGACGTTAACGCGTGGATCGCGGTCGCGGTCGCCTTCACGCTCCACGCCAGCGCCTTCCTGGGCGAGATCTGGCGCGGCTCCATCGAGGCTGTGCCGAAGGGCCAGACGGAAGCCGCCAACGCCCTCGGTCTGCATTATGTCTCGCGGATGAAAGACGTCATCCTGCCGCAGGCCCTCAAAATTTCGATGCCGGCCACGATCGGCTTCCTTGTCCAGCTCACCAAGGGCACGTCGCTGGCAGCAATCGTCGGCTTCATTGAACTGACTCGCGCCGGTCAGATCATTTCAAACCAGACCTATCGTCCGCTGCTCGTCTTCGGGATTGTCGGCGCAATCTACTTCATCATTTGCTGGCCGCTCTCCTATGCGGGAAGTCGCCTTGAAAAACGGATGGCGAAAGCTGCCCGCTAACCGCTTCGCTGGAAGCAACACTCTTAAGGAGGAGAATAAGCATGCATAACATTCGTGGGATTTTTCTCGGATTTGCTCTGGCAACTATTGCCTTCGCAACCGTTGGCACTGCCGCAGCCGCTGCGGCAACTGTAGAGGAAATCAAGGCAAAGGGCACGCTCGTGGTCGGCATCCAGGGCGACAATGCGCCATGGGGGTTCGTCAACACAAGCGGCGTGCAGGACGGCTTCGACGCTGACATCGCCAACCTTTTTGCCAAGGAATTGGGCGTGAAGGTTCAATTCCAGCCGCTCGCCGTTGCCAACCGAATTCCGGCACTTACCACCGGCAAAGTCGACATCCTGTTCGCAACGATGGCGATGACGGAAGAACGTGCGAAAGCAATTCAATACAGCAAGCCTTACGCCGCCAACACGATTTCGCTTTATGCTGCCAAGTCCGACACGGTTACGAAGCCTGAAGACGTTGCCGGATGGGAGATCGGCGTTCCGAAATCCAGTTCGCAGGACAAGGCAGTAACGAACGCCGTCGGATCCACCGCAACGGTTCGCCGCTTTGATGACGACGCCGCAACCATCCAGGCTTTGGTCTCCGGGCAGGTAAAGGCGGTTGGCGGCAACCAGTTCTATGGCCAGCGTCTGGATGCGGCGAGTGCCGGCACGTATGAGCGCAAGATTAACTTTTTGACGACCTACAACGGCGTCGGTACCCGTCTCGGCGAGAAGGACTGGAACGAAGCCGTCAACGCCTTCATCGACAAGATCAAGGCCAATGGTGAGCTCGCCGCCATCACGAAGAAGTGGATGGCGATCGATCTGCCGCAGTTCCCGGAATCCATTCCGAACATCCCGTTCACCGTGCAGTAAAAGCCCAAATGGAGGGTTCCGTGCTCAATTCCGCAAAAGATCAATCGAAGCTGATTTCCCTTGAGGATGTGCAGAAGTGGTACGGCACTTTCCATGCCTTGAAATCCATCAGTTTGTCGGTCCGCAAAGGCGAAAGGATCGTCCTCTGCGGGCCGTCAGGCTCCGGGAAATCAACGTTAATCCGCTGCATCAATGCCCTCGAGACGATCGAGGAAGGCAAGATCGTCGTCGAGGGTCACGTACTGGACGGAACCACCAGATCGATCGACGCTGTACGTCGCGAAGTGGGAATGGTCTTCCAGAGCTTCAATCTCTTCCCCCACATAACCGTACTTCAGAACTGTACCCTCGCCCCAATGCGTGTTCGTGGCGTGAGCCACGCTGACGCAGAGCGACTGGCTCGAAAATATCTCGAGCGCGTTCGTATCCTTGACCAGGCGGACAAATATCCCGCGCAGCTATCGGGCGGACAACAACAACGCGTCGCCATCGCCCGCGCGCTCTGCATGGAGCCGAAGGTCATGCTCTTCGACGAACCGACCTCTGCCCTCGATCCCGAAATGGTGAAAGAGGTGCTCGACACCATGATCGGGCTCGCCCGTGACGGCATGACGATGATCTGTGTCACGCACGAGATGGGGTTTGCCCGTCAGGTCGCTGACCGCGTCATCTTCATGGACTCCGGAGAAATCGTCGAAGAGGCCGAACCGGAGGTCTTCTTCAAGTCTCCCGAGCACCAGCGCACGAAAACCTTCCTCGGTGAAATCCTGGCCCATCACTGACTTTCGAAAGCGATGCCAATGCACAACAAAAAATTCCTCGTGGGGCTGATCGGTGCCGACATTCAAATGTCAAAGTCCCCGGCCCTCCACGAAACGGAGGGGCGACGCCAGGGCCTCGATTACCGTTACGAGCTTCTCGACTTCGCCGAGCGAGGCCTTCCCGCCTCCGCGCTGCCGGACCTGCTGGACGAGGCAGAGCAGCGCGGTTTTGCCGGCAGTAACATTACACATCCGTGCAAGCAGACGGTGATCGCCCACCTCAGTCGCCTTTCCGAGGATGCAGAGATGCTCGGTGCGGTCAACACCGTGGTCTTTCGCAACGGCGAGAGGATCGGCCACAACACGGATTGGTACGGTTTCTACGAGAATTTCCAGCGCGGCCTTCCGGACGTCGCCAAGTCGCATGCCGTGCTGCTTGGCGCCGGCGGCGCCGGTGTCGCCGTGGCCCATGCAGCAATCAAGCTCGGTATTGAGAGATTGTCGATCTTTGACCAGGATTCAAAACGGGCGGAAACCTTGGCCCCGCAGTTGAACGATCGGTTCTCAAGGGATTGCGCGCGTGCCACGACGGATGTCGGCAGCGCCCTGCGCTCCGCGGACGGCCTTATCCACGCGACGCCGACGGGTATGAAGAGCCATCCTGGTTTGCCCATAGATGCGGAATGGCTTCTGCCACGGCATTGGGTGGCCGACATCGTCTATATGCCACTCGTCACAGAGCTCCTTGCTCTCGCCGAAGGAAAAGGCTGCCGGACCCTTCGGGGCGGCGGCATGACCGTCTACCAGGCAGCAGCGGCTTTCGAATTGTTCACCGGGATAGCACCGGACGCAGACCGCATGTCCCTTCACTTTACGGACCTATGCCGCCTGTCGGCTTGATGGGGAAATCCCAAATGCCGCATATCATCATCGACTATAGCCGGGGCGCAGGCGAGCATGTAGCCATGGATCGACTGACGCTGACCGTGCATCGCTGCGTTCGCGATGGCGGCCTTGTGAAACCTTCCGCCGTGCGCACGCTTGCGCGGGAGGCGACATACTCCTGCGTTGGCGATGAGCATGTCGATCATCATTTCATCCAAATCATCGTGCGGATGGCACCGGGTCGTACTGCAAAGACCAAGCAGAAGCTTCTCACTGCCGTTCTCGAGGCCGCGCGGACGATCGCCGCGCCTGCTCTCGAAGCTGGAAAGCTCGGCCTGCGCGCGGATCTCTACGAGTCGGACCCTGATTTTGCCGTTCAAGCAATCGCGTTCGTCTGACCAGGACAGCGTTGCTCAAGAAGGACACTATGCCATGAGCCTGATCTACGTTCTCAACGGACCTAATCTCAACCTGCTTGGCAAACGCCAGCCACATATCTACGGGCATGAAACGCTCGCAGATGTAGAGGCGGACTGCCGCAAGCTGGCAGCCGACTTCGGCCATGAAATCCGCTTTCATCAGAGCAACCGGGAATACGAGATCATCGATTGGATTCATGAGGCGCGCGAGGACGGTGCGGGCATCGTCATCAATCCGGCGGCCTTCACCCATACCTCACTCGCCATCCTTGACGCTCTGAATACATTCGAGGGGCCTGTGATCGAGATCCACATCTCCAATGTGCACAAGCGCGAAAGCTTCCGACACCATTCGTTCGTTTCGCACCGCGCGGACGGCGTGATTTGCGGCCTTGGTACGGAAGGATACCAGCTTGCCATCCGACGCGCGGCGACAATGATCAAGGCGGCGGGCAACGGCTGAGGTGACCATGACCCAACGGGTTAAGCTGGCCGTAGTTGGGGCAGGCCTCATCGGTAAGCGCCATATTCAGCACGTCCTGGCCGAGCCCTCGGCGCAACTCAGCGCCGTGGTCGATCCCACGCCGGTTGGCGAGACCATTGCCAAGGAAGCCGGCGTGAGGTGGTTTCCAAGCTTCGCGGACATGATTGCCGCAGACCGACCTGATGGGATCATCGTGGCTACGCCCAACCCGGCTCACGTCCAGAACGGGTTGGAAGCCGTCGAAGCCGGCATTCCTGCACTCATCGAGAAGCCTATCGCCGACGACATTATATCCGGGGAAAAGCTGATCGCAGCGGCTGAGGCAAAAGGCGTTCCTCTTTTGACCGGTCATCACCGGCGACACAATCCGATGATGCAGAAGGCAAAGGAAATCATCGAAAGCGGAAAGCTCGGCCGCGTTCTTGTTGTCAATGCGATGTTCTGGCTATTCAAACCCGACGACTACTTCGACATCTCGTGGCGTCGTGAGCGCGGTGCGGGGCCGGTTTTCCTCAATCTCATCCACGATGTCGATAATCTGCGCTACCTTTTCGGCGATGTGGTTGCGGTTCAGGCACGCGAGTCCAACGCGGTGCGCGGCAACGCAGTTGAGGAAACGGCAGTGATCCTGATTGAGTTCAAGAACGGAGTGTTGGGAACTGCGACAGTCTCGGACGCGGTGGTCGCACCGTGGAGCTGGGAGATGACAACCGGAGAGAATCCGGCTTACCCCAAGACCGAGCAATCCTGTTACATGATCGGAGGGACGCACGGATCGCTGGCTGTTCCGTCGCTCGAGGTCTGGCGCAATCCTGGTAAACGGAGTTGGTGGGAACCCTTTGACCAAACGCGTATCGAGGTCGACGACGAGGACCCACTTGTTCTGCAGATCAGACAATTCTGCAAGGTGATCCGCGGAGACGAACCCCCGCTTGTCAGCGGGCGTGAGGGGCTCAAAACCTTGAGGGTGGTCGATGCGGTAAAGCGCTCGGCGGCAACGGGAGAACGTATCGAGTTGAACTGACGCATGAGTAATTTGACCACCTGCTCGTCCTTCGCGTCTCCTTGCTTCCGATGCGATGAGACGCCGGCTCAACACCGACGCTAGGCATCGCGCTTTTGGCGGAGGAACCGTGGCCGCCTATCCCATGTGAATGGGTCGCCGTCTGAATCGAGCCTTGGCCAGGGCGCATAGCGCTGCCGCCGCCGCGCCTGACCCGGCAGAGTTCGGTGACGCACGACACGCCGGGGCGGCCTGGTCAATGTGCAGCCCTTCACCGGCATAGGCCACCGCGGCCGCACAGCGTCGTCCCGCAACCGCCCTCCCCGCGCCGGCGCACCGCCTCCGCGCGGACGAGATGCGGGACATCACCGGGTCGTCCTACTATCTCGGCGGCCTCTACACGCCCGGCGCCGTGATGATCCAGCCGGCCGATTGCGTACGCGGATAGCAAACCAATGCTCTGCTGCGGAAACAGGCCCACAGGTGACCACGAAGGTAAGGGCGAGGATCAACCTGCACATGGCCGAGCAAAATCTAATATGATCCCGGCAAGGATCGTCCTGCCATCGCTCTGGATGCCTACGGCCCGCAGGCAAAGGCCAATCGGCGGGACTTCTGAAGCTCCGCCCGGCACGATGTTCTCATCCGCTGAACTGGTCAAGCACCTCTTATTGCGGGGGAACGCCTTACTGCCAAAGCAGATGTTGCTCAGTCAGCCTGTCCGGAAGGGCGCGTCCGGTCTTTATCGCTTAGTTGCCCGCCGAGTGTCAGCAAGCCCTAACTTCCGCGATCACGCCATACTCCCGCGGACAGCCTTACCCTACCTCAATGTGGCGGCGGACCTGATCCGCCTTGGCCGGCGCCTGTTACCCCAAGCCCCCCGCCCAATAGGCGTCGGCCATCTCTTCACAGAGAAGCCTAGAACGCGCATTTCCCGTTTCCGCTGTCAGCGCAGAGCCCCGGGCCTCCTGGCGCCCGCCTGGTCCTTTCGGCCCGCACTAGCAGCTAAGCCATGAGGCGCTTCGAAATCGCCCGCAATAGCTCCGTTTCGTCGGCAATCCCGTTCCGGAAAGCGCTGACGATTTCAGCAGCGAGGTCTTCCCTCTGCTCCTTGTCTTTTTGGGCTAGACGGCGCTCATCGCAAAGCCGATCGAACACCCGCTGGAGCAACTCCAGATCGCTTGGCACAAGTATCCCGTCGAGGCACGACAGAGGCATTACGCAACCCTCAATTGGCTAAGACCCTGCCTGTTATTTTGTGAGCGGTTTTCTGATTTCAAGCTACCTCTTGCGCCGCTTCTCCGGCGTCCGGGCATTGCAGGTGAACTGCAGTTTCCGATCTTCACGCCGACACGCAAAAAGCCGCTGCGCGACATGGTCGATTAGCTGCCCTTGGCCCTGCCGTAGGCGTTGGGGCTGGTGTCGGGCGTGTAGGCCAGGCCGACATCCGTGCCGCCGCACCTGTTGCATTTCAACTTTGGAATGAGGTCATCGGCCTTTGCCGGCGCGTCAGGGCCGTAGCGGTCCCGGAGCTGGGCAAGGTCGAGCTTTTGGCTATGGTTGCAGGGAGACCAATGACAGAACGCCGTCACGGCCATCTTGGCGTCGATCAAGCTTTGGAACGTCCAGCCCTTGCCCATGCACCCGATATAGTGCGGCTCCAACCAATCCGACACGCCGGCCTCCCGATGAACGGTGGCGTCAAAGATCACCTCATAGACGCTCCCAATTTCTTCCTCGATCTCCGTGCTGTCGATCCCGAGTGCCTTGGCGTCAGCAAAAAGCTGTTGGGCCAATTCAGCCACGGAGATGACGTCGGCGCCGACCGTCTCCGGGATGTTGTTGGAAATCCATTTGTGGAGAAAGTTGATGCCGCGCGTGCTCATCTCGGCGACAAGCGCCGGCGGGGCATTAGGTTCCTTCCGTCGGAGACGTTAGGTCGACATCTCTTTGATGACCGCATCGAGCGAGGCGATATCTTCCAGCGCGGCTATTTCGAGCGGATCAGCGGCCTGTGCTGGCGTGCGTATCTCAGGAACGCCGTCAGGCCCTATTGGCGCGTAGCTCATTACGAGCGTGTCGCGATACTGCCTGAGCAGGACGAGCGCTCTATCAATGGTTCGTTGGTCCATCGGCGAGATTTTAGCATATAGGTCCAACTCTGCGCACTACGCTAATTCTTCCCGAAATCCTGCATCGAGGCACGCATGGTCATGAGCCCGTTTCGGCGTCAAAGGTCACCTTGTCGATGAAGCGTCCTAATTGGCATCCCCCTGTCCGTTTCCGCTACCGACAATGCCAAAATCCTGAGATTTGATATTTCCATCCGCCAAGAGAAAGCCCTCAGCAGCCAGGCCCCGCCTCAACAGCTCACGCACCGCTGACGCTCGGCTTGGCATTCGTCTTTCAAAGCGCCAGTCCTCCAGCGCATCAATTTCCCTTTGCGACAACATTATTTGAAGACGTACAGGTCTCTCGATTTGTGGCATTTTGCGACCTCACCCATAAAGCGTCGAATGAGTAGTTAGCGTATAATGAGCATAACCCTCCAAAGGTTGCATGACCATCGTCTTGGGTCTGTACGCCTGATGAGGTGAATGCATTAAGGGCTGCGTCTACCGTAAGTACTAACTTCTTGAAAATATTAGCTTATTTAATGCTTTGTGACTTGTGCTCCCCTTCGCGAGCGCGCATGGTGAAGGTGAGGGTAACCCGGTCCGGAGGACAAGAGGTCACCATGCGCTACCATTATTCACAGACCCTACTGGACGACGTTACGGCGAGTGTCACTGAGGCGTTCCAGAGGCTTCGCATTGTCAACGTTCCGGTCGTGGCGGAACAAGTCAGGCGTCGCCATCTCTCGGAGAATATCGCCCTTGAGGACATTGAGGAGATAGTCCTGGACACCGCTCAAATGTTTCACATCCCGATGGAATTCGATGGTACGAGCGGCATTCTTGCTGCGCACGAAGCGGAAACTAGGCTGGCCGGGCGATTTGCGACCTCCTTCCACGGCCAACCACCACTTCTTTTGGCGAGCGAGAACTAGCGCTTGGCCAGCGCGGGATCGAGCGCAAATCAGAGCAGATTGTGAACTTGTCGATGGCCCCGAAATATCTCGATCATCGGTTGGAATGCCCATACTGCCTCACCATCAGGCTGAGAATACCCGATGACTCTCGTCCGGATACGCCCATTTTTTGCGATGATTGCGGAAAGTACCTTGGCACCTGGGATGAGCTACAAACCGACTTTGAGAAGCAGGGCGGCCAGAACGGGGTATTTCGACTCGATAGAGGCCGCGTCCAGCGGATCCGCTAGTGCCGGCCGGCAACTCTAGTCGACCTTCAGGAACCTAGCCTCGCAAACCATCGTGCTTATCGACACTACCTCTTCGGGTTGATAATTGCCCACGCCTCCACCAAAACGGCTGCTGCCTGTCAACCTGATGGCGGTGGCGTCAGCCTGCCCAGTCGAGATCCATCGCCTGACCTACTTGGACCGAGGACTCATAACCGTCGATCCAATCGATGTGGGCAACCGTCCCCCACGGATAGGGGTTGTCGTCCCTTTCCATCCCCGTGCGAGCGGCGAAGACGCCTCCTTGAAAGGCTCTCGAAACAGGCGGTTTGGCGATCTTTGCGGTATGCCGGCCGTAGAACAGCGATCTTCCAAAATCGATTAGGTCAGTCGGGTTCGTGATCACGGGACAACCTCCGCGCGGTTGAACTTCCTCCGGCTAAACATCTTCGGGCTGCATTTGGTTCCGTCACAGTTGGCTGCGAACCGGGCCATACCCCAGCATTGAGGGTTGCCGGAGCGCTACGAGTCAAATCCCCGGGGCGACGCTTGGTGGCGCAAGCGGCGTCACAGCCGGACTTGGCGCTACAGTCGGCGACACGAACACGATTGGTGCTGGAGGCGATATCAGGGTGGGAAGTAGCGTCTCGGCAGGTGTCGGGGTTGGAATCCGTCCGAGCAGCCTGTCCGATGCCACCAATTCCCCTATCGCGACCAACCCGAGAGTGCTCAACGTCGTCGATGATATGTCCGGCGCGCAATTGGTCCGGATGAAAAACGCTGCGCGGACCTGCTCAGCAGTCAAGACGCTTACGACCGCGACTTGCGGCAGCTCTGTCAGCTGATCGCAGGCCGCTAATGCAACTAACTGACTTCAGCGGCGTTGCCGCATGACGCCAGCGCCCAGCAACCAGAAAGCCCGTCGCCAAAGCGGCGGGCTTTTGATGGGATTGCGATCACTATAGCACCAGTCTTCATAGACGGTCTTCTTAAGAATACGCGAAGCAGGCATGCCGTTAATGCGTGGGTTCCATGCCGGGACCGGCGCGGATGGGTAGGAATTTCGGTCCTATAGCGGTCATTCCGGCAAGCCCGCTTTGCGCATGCCTTCAGCTAGATGCTGGCGGTCTTCGATGCGAAACAGCGGCTCCTTGGCCACGTATCGGGCAGTAGAGAAATCCGGGACCCGGCGCAGCAAACCAGCAACACAATCTCCCGCGAGATCGGGCTTGCCAGCCATTGCGTAGCTTGCGGCGAACCAAACCTGTTTCGAGAACGACAAAGAACTTGATCGGCGCATGTTGGCAATGGCGTCGTCATAGCGGCGCGCGTTGAAGTAAACGGCGGCGAGTTCGCCCCAATACCAAGAAGGGTTGAAGAATGGGTCGAGGCGCTTCGCCTCCAGCATCCCCTCAATAGCTTTCTCGGTTTCACCGCGATAGTTATAGAACATCGCCAAGTCGGTGTGATTGACCGGATGGTTTGGATTTAGCGAAATGGCCTTGGCGAAATGCTGTTCACCCACTTCGTAGGCGCCGCGATCGACCTGTGTCCAAGCCATTACAAGTTGGCACAGATGGTCGTTTTCATCAAGCGCGACGGCCTTCCGCGCCATCTCGAACGCCTCGTCGAGCAAGCGGGTCGAACCACTCATATCGAGAAACCACTCTCGCTCGATAGCTGACGACAATAATGCGTAGGCACGAGCGTAGCTGGGGTCGAGTTCGATGGCCCTTTCGAAGTAATGCCGAGCCTCTGCCTCAATCTCCGGCGTACCCATTGGCAAGGCATCGCCGCGCAGGACACATTCGTAGGCCGCCAGGCTGGCTGGCGGCTTGCGCAGGACCAAGTCGGTGCGCGCGGCCGTCATTCGTCCTACAAGTGTTCCCACGGTAGTGCGAACGACGCGATCCTGGATATCGAATATCTCGTCTTGCGCACTGTCATAACGTTCTGCCCAGACATGATTGCCCGTCGTTGCATCGATCAATTGGGCCGTTATCCAGATGCGCGTTCCCATACGGCGGACACTGCCCTCGACGAGGTACTGCACGCAGAGTTCGCGTCCCGCTCGAATCATGTCAACGTCGGCTCCGCGGAACCGGGAGGACGAATTGCGCGACGCAACCTGCATCTGCCGGAAGCGTGAAAGCTCCGTGATCAGGTCCTCTGTAAGCCCGTCGCAGAGGTATTGCTGCTCGACATCGCCACTCATGTTCTGGAACGGGAGCACGGCGATCGAAGGCTTGTCTTGCTGGACTAGTCGCCCTCGTGCGACCTCCGGTTCCGTGAAAGCGGCACCGGACAGCATTTGATAGGCGCGCACTGGCCTGGCGATGTTTTTCAAGGTTTGCTCGCCCAGATCGACAAACTGTTCCTTGAACTTTTCACGCACCTGCTCGTAGGCCGAACCCGACAAGCAGATTCCGTTCGGCTTCGCCAAGCCTTCTAGGCGGGCGGCGATGTTTATTCCGTCGCCCATGAGGTCGCCATCGCTCTCCTCGACTATGTCGCCGATATGGATCCCGATGCGGAACTCGATACGTCGATCAGGAGGCACCCCGGCGTTGCGTACGAGCATGGCGTTCTGCACTTCAATGGCGCAGCGCACAGCGTCGACCACGCTGCGGAACTCGACGAGGGTTCCGTCTCCAGTGCGTTTCACCACGCGTCCGGTGTGCACCGCGATGGTAGGATCGATGAGGTCGCTGCGCAGCGCCCGGAGTCGAGCGAGCGTCCGATCTTCGTCCGACCCAGCCAGCCGGCTGTATCCGACGACATCGGCGGCCAGGATCGCCGCAAGCTTGCGCCTCTCACTCACGTTGCCCCTCCTTCGCTATCCGACATAGCACAGACTCAGGGGTAGGGCTGCTTCATTTAGATCGGCTCGACCTGCAGACCCTTCGCCTTGGCCAACTCCCGTCCTGATGGATCGTCCGCGGCGGGACCGTATCGGTCGAGCTGGACGACCACGATGGAGGAAGAGATGAGGTGACCCGGCTGGCGCTGGCGATCTGTCCAGCGAGCGTGGCGTTCTCATGGGCGCTGGGGCCGGCCACAATGCGCCTCGTCGCCTTCGTCGTCGTTTACGAGATCTCGAAGGATCGCCTCGCGAGTGATGCACCAGTGTCCCGCTCTGGTCGAAGAACTTAGCCAGCTCTTGGCTAAGCGCGTAGAGATCAAGAGCACCTGAAAGCCGACGGTAACGCTGGTGCGGAAGCCCTTCCAGCTTCGTTGGGGCGAAGTTACGGCATCTTTCAGGCTTCCACAGTGAGCTACTCGGCCGCCCGAACGTGCGAAGTGGGTAATAGTGGTCCTGAAGTAGGCAGGCGCGCAGAGGACCAGCTTGCGATTCACTCAGGCGTCTGTTGGCTTTCCTGATCGCCTCCGATGCAGCGATAGTTTTTCGCATGTTGTCTGCCTGATGCCAGAGGGTCGAGGGCTAGGCGGCGGAATCTATCAAAAGAACCTCGATCGCCATCGACTTTCATGCGCACCAGCATTCCCTCGTAACAATCGATTAGGAAGGCAGCCGCATCTTTGACGTCGACGCTTGGTCCGACCTCTCCGATGGCCTTCGCCTCTTCCAGCAATCCACACAGTTGTTCCTCCCATCGGGAGAACACGCTGGCCAGTCTCGCCCTGAATTCCGGGCTGCGTGCAGCTGCGACCTGGCTGAGAACGCCAAAGAGGCAGCCGCCAAGCGGCACCTCAGCCAGATGCTGGGCCTCTACGGCGTCGAAATAGTTTCGGAGCCGCTTAAGTGGGCTGCAGGAACTGTCCTTGAACATTTCATCGCGCCAGTCGAGATAGTGGCGCTCGTAAGCGTCCAGCACGGCACCGGCAAACTCCTCCTTGCTCTTGAAGAAATAGTAGAACGAGCCTTTTGGGACACGTGCCGATTGGAGGATGGCATTCAGACCGACGCCGTCAAAACCGTTCAGGATCAGCGCTTTCAATCCCTCGGAAACCAAGCGTTCACGTGTAGCGAGATTCTTTTCAATCATTGTAGTAGACCAGTTTACTATCAAGTAACGGTACCACATCCGCCCGTCAGTGACCAACCAAGATGTCGGCGGTAAAAGGGACACCGGCGCGATGGATATTGACGGCCCGCCAGGCGTGAACATACGACCCATATTTGACCGAAAGTCTCGAGACCGACCAGCCTTGGGTGGCGCACGAGTCAGCCTCGAAAGCTTGTACGAGGAACATGACACAGTCATCATAGGCGGTGGCCAGGCGGGACTGGCCATGAGCTATCATTTGCGTCAGCGCGGTCGACAGCACATCGTTCTCGAACGGTTTACAGTGGCCGAGCGATGGCGGTCTGAACGTTGGGACTCGTTACGGTTCCAGCTACCAAACCGCTGGCTCGACTTGCCAGGGAAGCCATATGCAGGGACCGAGCCGGACGGGTTTGTTCATCATTCAGAGGTCTTGCGCTTTCTCGTAGACTACGCCGCTGAGATAGAAGCGCCAGTGCGCACCGGCGTTGAAGTAACTGGCCTCTCCCGCGATGACCGCGGCGCAGCCTATCATCTCGAAACCGCAAACGGCCCGATCAGGGCGCGCCATGTTGTTATTGCGACCGGTCCGTTTCAACGTCCGATCGTTCCAGGCTACAGCCACGCAGTACCGGCCTCGATCTGTCAGATCGATGCGACCTGCTACCGAAACCCTCAACAGCTGCCGCCGGGGGCTGTCCTTGTCGTAGGCAGTGGCAACTCGGGCTGCCAGATTGCAGATGAACTGTTGCGCAGCGGCCGACGAGTATTTCTTGCTGTCAGCCGACACAGCAGAGTGCCTCGGCGTTATCGTGGTCAAGACCTTATCTGGTGGTACGAAAATTTGGGCCGCTTCGACGTGACGATCGACTCCTTCCCCAATAGGAGGTACCCGCCGTCGGTAATTTTGACCGGCATGGACGGGGGGTATGATCTTGATCCGCGTCGGCTGGGCGTTGAGGGCGCAACTCTACTGGGGCGATTAGTTGGGATTGCCGATGGTACAGCAGTACTTGCTGATGACGCTGTGGACGCGCTCGCGGCCGCCGACAGAAGTTATGCAGGTTTCCTGGAGGCGGCAGACCATCTGGCCGCTACGACTTCGATGCAGTCGGAAGTGGACCAACAGGATCGCTCGGTGCCACCGCTGCCTTTCCAGATCGAGAGCGTGCCCGCCTTGAAATTGAGCGGGGAAAACGTTCGCACGATCGTCTGGGCAAGCGGATACGCCTATAACTACGACTGGGTGAATCTAAAGATCATAGATGCTAACGGCACTCCAGTCCAACAGCGCGGCGTCACCCCTTGCCCGGGAGTTTATTTTCTTGGACTTCACTGGATGCACACGTTCCGGTCGGCCGTCCTATCCTTCGTCGGGCGTGACGCGGCTTACATCGCCGATCACATTGAGAGCTTGGCGCCGATTTAGATGGTGAGCGCCAGCCTGCGAGATAGTTGGCGGTTGAGTTCGCCAGTGGCAATGCGCATGACGCGGACAGCGTTGCCGATCACGTCGGCTGGTCGCTTCTGGGGTGCGGGCAGGATCCGCGCGACGACCGAGATGAGGCGCAAAGCTGTCATGTCGTCTTTGGGGCCGTGTATGGACGGCTCTCCGTTGGCAAGGGGATATCTGAGCTTTTGCCTTTGCTGGTTGGTGCGGCCATGTATCCGACCTTTAGGTGCGGCCTTTCATGTGCCGCTGGCCATAATGCCATTCGCGCGGCTCAGGTCCCGATCGAAAGCTCGCACTAGAAGTGCACGGCCCCAGTGGGTTTTCCTGATCCGGCGGTTTCAACCGGCTTTGTGCATTAGCTCCTGTCCGCCCTTTCCAACTTCGTCGGCGACTGCTCGCCTTGTCTCAGTTTATGCGATGACCGGCTCTCTGTAGCGCTCGCCGTTCGTCATCAATGCCCAAACCATCCGGGCGGTCTTATTGGCCAACGCAACCGCCGCAACCTTGGCTGTTCGCCGCGCCATCAACTGCACAAGCCATGGCCTCCTCGTCCCGTTCCGTTCGGCATAGCGGATGACCGCCATTGCGCCGACAACGAGTAATTGACGCAGGTAGCGATTGCCAGCCTTTGAGATGCTGCCAAGCTTCTCTTTTCCCCCGCTAGAGTTCTGCTTCGGCACGAGTCCGATCCAGGCCGATAGGCAGCGCCCCGACTTGAATGCGTGAACATCGGCGACGGTCGCAACGAACGCACTCGCCAGTAGCGGGCCTACGCCGGGAATCTCCATCAACCTGCGACCAAGCTCGGTCTCTCGCGCACTCGCCCGCACCCTTCGATCATTCTCCAGGATCTGCGCCTTCACGACCCTGAGCTGCGCCTCGAGCATGCGCAGGCATAGCCGCGCGTCAGCAGGTATCCTGGCGTCGTTCTCGTCGTTGACGACCACGAGCAATTGTTCGATCCCATTCCGCCCGATCGGCGCCACGATCCCGAACTCGGATAGGTGCGCTCGCAACGCGTTCGATATCTGTGTCCGCTGGCGGTTGAGCATCAACCGGACCCGGTGAAGCATCATCACACTTTGCTGCTCGGGTGATTTCATCGGCACGAAGCGCATAGTCGGCCGTGTCACCGCCTCGCAGATCGCCTCTGCGTCTGCAGCATCATTCTTCTGCCGCTTCAGATAAGGCTTCACATACTGTGCCGGCAGCAGCCGCACATCATGGCCACGTGCATTCAGTTCTCTCGCCCAATAGTGCGACGAGCTGCAGGCTTCGATTCCGACCAGGCAACGTGGCAGGCTCTCGAAGAATGCCAGCACGCGCCCACGCGTCAGCTTCCTGCGAAAGACAACCTCACTCGCCGCATCCACCCCGTGGACTTGAAACACTGACTTCGCAATATCCAGACCAATCGTCGTAACGTTGCCCATCATAGATCTCCTCCAGCTCTGGCCCCACGATCATACCGCAGGGCGGGAGGAGAGCCGTCCACCGCATCAGAAGCTGACCGACTGGTTTTAGGTCAAGGTGCGAAGAAGCGGGCACTCGACCTACGATCCCATCTCGGACGTATTCCCTGTCAGCAATAGCTCCGAAATTCCAACGCTCAGGTGCATCACCAAAGCGGCCGCGCTGCGTCACAAAGGGACGTTGCAGGTCACCAAACTTGACGCTAGGCTGGCCAAAGCCGACACTGAGCAGAGAAAGACAGGAGCACTCAGTGGGAGGGTGCGACTCCGACTCTGAGATGGCTATCAGCTCGCTCCGAACCGAGTTGACAGCGGCGCGCGAAGAAAATCAGGTGCGCACTGCGGAGGTCGCCAATCTCCTTGAACAGCAGTCTGCGACGAGTGCGATCCTCAGGGTGATCGCTGCATCGCCGACCGACATCCAACCGGTCCTGAATGCGGTCGCGGAAAACGCCGCACAACTCTGCGACGCCTATGACGCGGCGATCTTTCTGCGGCAAGGGGAATCGCTGGCCATTGGCGCACACCACGGGCCGATCCCCATCGACTTCGCCACTTTTCCGATCACGCGGGAGTGGGTCACCGGCCGCGCGGTGATCGATCGGAGGCCGATCCACGTGCATGATCTGCTCGCGCTGGAGGGCGAATTCCCTGCAGGCCGATCGATGGCGCTGCGGCTTGGTCACCGGACAATTCTCGCCACCCCTTTGCTGCGTGAGGACGAGGCCATTGGAGCGCTCGTCATTCGCCGAACGGAGGTCAGACCGTTCAGCGAAAAACAAGTCGAGCTACTCAAAACTTTCGCCGATCAGGCCGTCATCGCCATCGAAAATGTCCGCCTCTTCGAGGAGGTGCAGGCGCGCACGCGCGATCTCGGCGAGGCGCTGGAGCAGCAGACCGCGACCGCCGATGTGCTTAAGGCAATCAGCCGGTCGGCCTTCGATCTTCAACCGGTACTGCAGACGCTGGTCGACTCGGCAATACGCCTGGCTGGGGCGGACATGGGCGCAATCACATTGCGCGTTGGCGATACGCTGCGGTTCATGGCAGGCGGCGGACAGGCTGCCGAGCTGCATGCCTACGAACGAGCTAACCCACATGTCGTGGGACGAGGGACGTTCCAGGGCCGCGCCGCGCTGGAGGGATTGACGATCCACGTGGCGGACGCGCTCGAAGACCCAGAATACGAAAGACCCGAAGCGGCAATCATGGGGAGTTTCCGCGGAGTACTTGCTGTTCCGCTGAAGCGGGGTCAGGAGACCATCGGCGTATTCGGCATGGGGCGTCGGACGATCGGGCTATTTTCACCACGTCAAGTCGAACTGGTCGAGAGCTTCGCCGACCAGGCGGTGATCGCCATCGAGAATGCTCGTCTGATCGAGAAAGTCGAGGGGCACAATCGTGAACTGGCCGAGGCGCTGGATCAGCAGACGGCGACGGCCGAAGTGTTGAAGACGATCAGCAGTTCGGTGTTCGATCTCGATTCCGTGCTGCACACGCTTGTGAAGTCCGCGTCCGACCTCTGTCATTCCGGGATGGGCTACATCTATCTGCGCCAGGGCGACGTGTTGCAGCCGACGGTACAGATCGGATGGAGCCAAGAATTCCAAGACCACATGAACAACCTCCCGGTCACGCCGGGCCGGGGCAGCATCGCCGCCCGTGTTGCCCAGAGCGGGTCCGTAGAGCAGATTGCCGACGTTCTCGACGATCCGGAGTATACCAATATCGAAGGCCAACGGCTCGGCGGCTTCCGCACCCTGCTGGGCGTTCCGCTGATGCGTGACGGCGCCGTGACCGGCGTCTTCGTCCTCGCCCGCTCGTCGGTCTCGCCGTTCAGTACGCGCGAAATCGAACTGGTGCAGACATTTTCGGATCAGGCGGTCATCGCGATCGAGAACGTGCGGCTGTTCGAAGAGGTGGAGTCCCGCAACCGCGACCTAGCCGAGTCGCTGGAACAGCAGATGGCCACCGGCGCGATTTTGCAAGTGATCGCCGGGTCCCCTACGGACATTCAGCCTGTGCTGGACGCCGTCGCTGAAAGTGCCGCTCGGCTCTGCGACGCCTATGACGCAACGATCTATCTGCTGCGCTCCGACAGGCTGGCAGTGGGAGCGCATCACGGACCAATTCCGATTGACGGTGCTGGCTTGCCGGTCGCGCGCGACGTGGTTACCGGCCGCGCCGTATTGGATCGGGTTCCGGTCCACGTTCCCGACCTGACCATCGCTGGAGAGGAGTTTGCAACTGCCCGAATGATGGCTCAACGTCTTGGTTTCCGCGCGATTCTCGCCACTCCGCTGTTGCAGGAAGGAAAAGCAATCGGAGCGCTTATGATCCGGCGCATCGAGGCGCGGCCCTTTAGCGACAACCAAATCGGCCTCCTCAAAACTTTCGCCAACCAGGCCGTCATCGCAATCGGCAATGTGCGGCTCTTCGAAGAGGTACAGGCGCGCACCGCCGAGCTTGGCGAAGCATTGCAGCAGCAGACCGCGACCGCGGATGTACTCAAGGTCATAAGCCGCTCCGCATTCAACCTGCAGAGCGTCCTGCAGACACTTATCGATTCTGCAGTGAGGCTCTGCGGTGCGAAATTGTCTGGCATCTTTATGCGGGACGGCGACGTCTTCCGCCTTGCGGCAGGCTACGAGCAAACCCCGGAGTATCGCGCGTATGAAGAGGCGAATCCGAGTCCGATCACCCGACAATCCTGGGTCGGCCGAACAGCACTCGACAAGGCAGTCGTCCATATTCCGGATGTTACCAAGGACACCGAACATGGCCTTCCCGAAGCTCCGCGACTCGGAGGTTATTCGGCTGTGCTCTGTGTACCGCTAATGCGCGAAGGATCGGTAATTGGCGTCTTCGCAATGACGCGACCTGAACCCGGGGCCTTCACCGATAGCCAGATCGAACTTGTCCAGACCTTTGCCGACCAGGCCGTAATTGCGATCGAGAACGTCCGCCTTTTCGAGGAGGTGCAGCAGCGGACACGGGAGGCCACAGAGGCGCTGGAGTACCAGACGGCGACCAGCGATGTGCTCAGCGTTATCAGCCGCTCGCCCACCGATGGGCAGCCAGTGTTTAATATGATCGCGCAAAGCGCCGCCCGTCTGTGCGAAGCACAGTTCTGCTTTGTCTACAGATTTGACGGCGAGCTTCTCCATTTCGTCGCGCACTACGGCATCACCGAAGAAAGCGTTGAGATCGTGCGCAACACCTTTCCCGTGGCACCTACTCGCGGCAGCGCTGCCGAACGGGCAATTCTATATCTTGACGTGGCGCAGATCCCGGACCTCACCCTGGATAGTGAATTCACGCATCGCGCCGCAGCGGCTTTTTCGGGCCTGCGCAGTGCTGTCGCCGTGCCGATGCTGCGTGACGGCCTGCCCATCGGTTGCATAGCAGTCGGGCGTGCTGAGACGGGCTTTCTTGCCGCTAAGCAAGTCGAACTTCTGAAGACCTTCGCCGACCAGGCCGTGATCGCCATCGAAAATGTCCGCCTGTTTGATGAGGTCAAGGCGCGGACTGCGGAGCTAAGCGAGTCGCTGCAGCAGCAGACGGCAACGGCGGATGTTCTGAAGGCGATCAGCCGTTCCACATTCGACCTGCAGCCGGTTCTCGACACGCTGGCAGAATCAGCGGCCAAGCTGTGCGACGCGGACACGAGCGTCATCTTCAAGCGCGACGGCGATCTCTACCGATGGTCGGCCAACTTCGGCAATTTGCCTGAAGCCGCGGCTTTCGCCAAAGCCAATCCCTTCGCCCCCGGTCGCGACAGCGTCACCGGAAGGGTGGCCCTCGAAGCCCGCGCCGTCCACGTTTCGGACGTGCTCGCCGACCCGGACTACGGGGCAACGCAGCTTCAGAAGCTCGGCGGCTACCGAACCATTCTATGCGTTCCGATCTTGCGCGAAGGCGTGCCGGTCGGAGTGTTCGCGCTGACGCGGTCACAGGTGCGGGACTTCACGCCGAGGCAGATCGAGCTTGTCGAGACGTTTGCCGACCAGTCCGGCATAGCGATCGAGAACGTACGGCTGTTCGACGAGGTGCAGGCGCGTACCCGCGAATTGTCACGCTCGCTCGAAGATCTGAGGACCGCGCAGGACCGCCTCGTGCAAACGGAGAAGCTCGCCTCACTCGGCCAGTTGACCGCCGGTATCGCCCACGAGATCAAGAACCCGCTCAACTTCGTCAACAACTTCTCAGCGCTCTCGAGCGAGCTCATCGATGATTTGAGCAGTGTGCTGGCCGGAGCGCCTTTGGAGGCATCCGTGCGCGAAGAGGTCGCCGAGCTGACGGCCATGCTCAAGAGCAATCTCGACAAGGTGGGCCAGCACGGCAAGCGGGCCGATTCCATCGTCAGGAACATGCTCCTGCATTCGCGCGCGGGTTCAGGAGAGCATCGTCCGATCGACATCAATGCCGTCGTGGAGGAGAGCCTGAACCTTGCCTATCACGGGGCGCGCGCCGAGAAGCCGGGATTCAACGTCACGCTGAGGCGGAATTTCGACCCGCAGGCGGGGGATGTCGATCTCTACCCGCAGGAGATCACGCGGGTGCTTCTCAACCTCATCTCCAACGGCTTTTATGCAACGGCCAAGCGCAGCGCCGCGGCGAAACGCACGGGCTATGAGCCGACGCTCTGCGCCGCCACCAGGAGTCTCGGCGACCGTGTCGAAATCAGGATCCGCGACAACGGCACTGGCATTCCGCCGGAGGTGAAGGAGAAGATGTTCAATCCATTCTTCACGACCAAGCCAGCCGGCGAGGGCACCGGGCTCGGCCTGTCGCTCAGCCATGACATCGTCGTCAAACAGCATGCCGGCACGATCGACGTCGACAGCCAGCCAGGCGAGTTCACCGAGTTCCGGATTGTGCTGCCGCGCGCTGCGGCCTCGCTCGCAAAATCGGGAGGTGAAGTATGAGCCTCCTCATCCTGGTCATTGACGACGAGCCCGACGTCGAGCCGCTGTTTCGCCAGCAGTTCCGCCGCGACATCCGAGCCAGCCGCTTCACCATGGAGTTCGCGCAATCGGCGGTCGATGCGTTGGAGCAGATCGACCACGCCAAAGGGGTGACACTGATCCTGGTGCTGTCCGACATCAACATGCCCGGCATGAGCGGGCTCGAGCTGCTGCCCAAGATCAAAGTGCTGCGGCCCGACGTCCCGGTCATCATGATCACCGCCTATGGCGACGCCGAAACCAAGCGCAAGGCGCTGGAGGACGGCGCCGAAGCGCTGCTGACCAAGCCGATCGACTTTGCGGCGCTCAGGCAACAGATCGAAACGCGGCTGGGAATGGTGGCGTGACGGCGCGCATCCTCGTGGTCGACGACGAGCCCGACCTTGAAGTCTTGATCGTCCAGAAGTTCCGGCGTCAGATCCGCGACGGCGCGGTCATTTTCCTGTTTGCCAGCGATGGTGTGGACGCCCTGTCCGTCATCGACGGCAACAGCGACATCGACATGGTGCTGTGCGACATCAACATGCCCCGTATGGACGGCCTTTCGCTGCTGGAGAAGCTGCAGCAGGCCGAGGGGCAGCAGCTTTCGACGGTCATCGTCTCCGCTTACGGTGATATGGCCAACATCCGCACTGCGATGAACCGCGGCGCCTTCGACTTCATCACTAAGCCGATCGACTTTGCCGACCTGGAGACCACGATCGCCAAGACCTTGAAGCATCGCGAGGTGCTGCACGAGGCGCATAGGCGGCAAGCGCTCGCGGAGCGCGCGCATGCATCGCTGTCGCGCTACTTCTCGCCCAATCTGGCCGAGCGGCTGGCCGGCGACGCCGACGGGTCGGCGCTAGCCGGGCAGTGGCGCGAGGTCGCCTCGCTGTTCACCGACATTACCAGCTTCACCACGCTGGTGGAAACGATCGACCCTGCCACGCTAGGCGCGCTCCTCAACGACTATTTGGCCAGCATGACCAACGTCGTGTTCGCGCATGAAGGCACCGTCGCCAAGATCGTCGGCGATGCGCTGCATGTGCTGTTCGGTGCGCCTGGCGAGCAGCAGGACCATGCGGCGCGCGCGGTTGCCTGCGCGCTCGAACTCGACGCGCTGTCGCAATCGTTCCGCGATAGCTGGCGCGACAAGGGCGTCGCGGTCGGTACGACCCGCATCGGTGTCCATGCAGGTCCGGCGCTGGTCGGAAATTTCGGCGGAGGCCGCTTCTTCGACTACACGGCCTATGGCGACACCATCAATATAGCGGCTCGGCTGGAAAGCGCCAACAAGCAGCTGGGCACGCGCATCTGCGTCAGCGCGAGCGCCGCTGCGAGGGTCGACGGCTTCCGCGGACGGCCGGTCGGCGATCTGATGCTGCGCGGCAGGGCCGAGGCGCTGCGCGCGTTCGAGCCTTTGTCGTCAAAGCAGTATGATGATCCTTCGACAGCCAGCTATCTTGAAGCCTTCGGCAGATTGGAGGCCGGCGATGCAAACGCGCTTACGGCTTTCGCCGCGCAGATCGGCAAATGTCCGGACGACCAGCTCGCCAGCTTCCATCTCAAGCGGCTGCTCAACGGCGCCAAGGGAACGCGGATCAGCCTCGACTGATCTTTGCGTCAGTCGCGACCGCGACCGTCAAGCCTCGTTGCCGGCAATGTCTGCTTTCACGAGTTGGCAAAGGTGCCCCTCAACGGCCGACAAGAGGCGCAAAGCTGCCGTCGAAATCGGACCTGCGTACGCCGCGATCCATTGTCCGGCGCGTTGTCCAGACTAAACATTGTGGCTGATCAAGCGGCTCGCCACGATCGCAGCTCGCTCGCATCCTCAGGGATATTCACGCCGCTTCCGTAGCCCAACGAGACGCAAAACACCTGTTGGCAGAGGCCAAGACGATCTTGAAGGCCATCTCGATTCCTGCGAGCTTCTCACTGTCAACGGAAGGCACACCCATGGCACATAAGTTCGAAATCTATAAGGACAAAGCTGGCGGGTTTCGCGTTCGCTTCAAGTACAATAGCGAGGTGATATTCTCGACCGAGGGCTACGCAAGCAAATCCAGCGCTCAGAACGCCATCGACCCGATCAAGAAAAATGGCCCCAGTGCGCCGGTCGAAGACAATAGCTGATCGCCTTCGAGGCCATACAACGCTGCGACAATTCCGAAGCTGAGCATATTGGCTTCGAAACAGCTTCGATCGGGACTAGCACTTGTTGCGCTAGGGTAAATGAGGCCTCAGCTCCCAAGGCAATCCTCGGCAAATAGACTTCACTAGACCTCTGCTACATTTAGGAGCATCCTCTCCGCTGGGGAGTGGGGTGTGGATAGGTCTCGTTACGACAATCGTTCTCATCGCTGGCGCAAGCGCACTGGAGCAAAACACTCCCGTGCACTGCGGTGGGCAAGTGTGCCCCGACGGTTGATCTTCGTCACCGTTGCCGCAATCGGGGCCCTCGCTATTGAGACGGTCTTTCTGCATAGTGACCGCTTGCCCGACCTGACCCCTTCCAACTGGATCGAGCCAAAGCCTGCCCCCCTGACCGGCGTGGCGTCCGTCATCGACGGCGACACGATCGAGATCCACGGCCAGCGCATTCGATTCAACGGGGTCGACGCGCCAGAGAGCAAGCAATATTGTTACGACGCCAAGGGCTTCGAGTATCCATGCGGTCGGCGATCCGCCGAAGCGCTGGATAGTTTCCTGGCCGCCTCGCGGCCGGTGCAGTGCACTTTCGTGACTTGGGATCGCTATCACCGCTTCGTCGGCGACTGCCGGCGCGCCGACGGCGCGAGCGTGGCGGCCTGGATGGTAGAACATGGCCAGGCGCTCGATTGGCCGCACTACAGCAACGGCGCCTACGCGCCGCAGCAGGCCAACGCCAAGGCGGCGAGGCTTGGTCTATGGGTTGGCAAGTTCGACGCGCCTTGGGACTGGCGCGCATCGCATGGCGACGGGGCTGCGCCGTCGAGCCAGCCGTTCGGCATCATCAGTCGCAAGCTGGTCGCGCAAAGCGGCGGCCTTTCGTGCGAGCCCCGGCGGTACTGCTCGCAAATCAGCTCCTGCGAAGACGCCCAATGGTACCTGCACAACTGTGCGTGGGGCCGCAAGCTGGATAGGGATGGTGACGGGGTAGCGTGCGAGACGCTTTGCTAGGGAGGGGTTCATGGATGACAAGTTTTACAACCGCGTCGGCGGCGATCGTATTTCTTCGCGGCAGATCGATGAGTTGATTGGGTTAGCGCGCGGCGTCGCTGCAGACGGAAGTATCAACAAGGCGGAAGTCGAGTTCTTTCAAAAATGGCTGGCCGCGAACGTCGAGATTAGCGATCAGCCGATCGTCCGGACCTTGTACCGACGGGTCAATAAAATCCTTGCGGACGGCGTGCTCGACGCCGATGAACACACTGAACTTCTCGATACGTTGAACAGCTTCTCGAACCGAGATTTCGAACTTGGTGAAGTGTTGAAGCCGACCACCCTGCCCCTTTGCAATCCGCCTCCGCATTTGACCTTTGAAGGTCGGTCGTACTGTTTCACCGGGACGTTCAATTATGGCCAGCGAAAATACTGCGAGCAGGCCATAGCGGATCGTGGCGGCCGCGCCGGCAGTTTGACGCAAAAGACCGACGTGCTCGTGATCGGTGCGTACGCCACAGAGTCTTGGAAGCACTCATCGTTTGGCGACAAGATTTTCAAAGCGACCGCCTGGCGCGACGAGGGGTTGCCAATCTCGATTGTCGCCGAGAGCCATTGGGTCGGTTTTCTCTGACTTCGTCCGTGGTTTGGCAGCGTCTAATACCATCAGCACTCTATTCGACCGAGGTGGAACGATGCAGCACAATGCGTTCAGCGATCAGATCCGCCTGTCTCGGCGATTTGCAGGTCGCTTCATTACGAGCGTGCTCGCGCTCGCAGTTGCAACTGCAGCTGGGTGCACCTCCATAGACTACCAGAAGCTTACCACCGGTGAGATATCCGGCAGCTTGTTCGTGATGTGGGTCGGTGAGGGCAACAATTCCGGTGACGGGAGTTTCCTGTTCGTGCCCGACCCTCATGATCCCTTGATCTTCCATCGGGCAGATCCGGCAGCACCAGGAAGCACGATCAAGCCAGGCCTCATGTACACGGACGGCGGCTCAATCCCGAAGATCGCGCAGGTCTTCAAAGGGCTGTCGCCTTGGGGCTACGCCCCAGCCTACATGGTCCACGACTGGATCTTCATTGCGCATCACTGCATCGTTGACGGGAGCACGGAGAAGAGGTTTGATCAAATTCGCGGGATTGGCTTCAACGACTCCGCTGCGATCCTCGGTGAGGCAATCAAGGCGTTGATCGTGACGCGCCAAGTCGCGCCGAACGATGTCGCACCCACTGCCATCACGGCGGCGGTGGGAAGCGCGGTTGCCAAGAATCTTTGGGACGAGAAGGGAGCCTGCAAGTCGCTGCAGGTGAGTGCAAAAGACATTGCTTCCGCAGAGGCAGCGATACCGGGCTCCACATCCAAAGCTCAGAACCTGAGGACCTTCCAAATACCAGAAGCCGTCACACCTTCGATCCGAGCAGTGAAGCCAGCGAAGATCATCGCTCGTCTGTCCTTCTGACCTGAGCGTCGAGCCAACCCATGGCGGCCGGCGTGCGGCGACTGACCGTCGAAACAGCCGTCATGGGCGATCGTCGCGGACCTAGCGCGCATGGCGGCCCGTATCGGACGAGTCCGCTTTCAGCAGGCGTCATAACCCAATTGAATGACCCAAAGGAGGCGCAAAGGCTGCCGTTCACCTGGGCAAATTGTGCCCGTGCCCCCGAGTTGGCCACACAGTATGGCGCAAAGCTAGTATGTCCCATAGACAGCCTGAATGGCCGTTTGAGACCCGACTGATACTTTGGCTGTATGCGGCCGCGAAGTTCGAAGGGGGTCCTAGAGTGCAAAAGAATAATCTTGCTTCGTGGATGCGCCATGACGCTGCCTGTGCGGGTCAATCTGGGGATGGTGCGGAGACCTTCACAGGTAGCGCCACAGGTTACACAGACGTGCCGGCAACCTGACCATCACCAGCAACAAAGGGCGAAAGTGCAAAGGTGACTTCGTCTAGGTAAACGGCCGTCAAGGCAGCGGAACCTTCACTCTACGATCGAATGCGGCTGGTGGTAGGAAGGTATCAACACGGCGACCCGATCCTCAGTCACGCGCTTGCGCACGGCCGCGGTGATCGCGACCTCGTCGCCGACTTTGATGCCGCCCTTCGCGCTACGATAGCCGCAGCTGGCTGCGCATCCGCCAGATCGAGGCGTTCACCGCTTTTCTCGAGGCGCGCAACTATCCCTCGGTCTTCCCCGACTTCAACATCTGCCGCGACCGCACTGACGAGCAATTCTCAGTCGTCATCGCCGACCAGGGGCTGGAGCATGTGCAGCGGCCGACGGCGTCGTTTCCAGCATCGTCTTGCGGCCAAAGCGCTGGACGACGAAACGGCCGGCCTTCTGGCCCGGAATCTCGATCAGGTTATAGGTGATCCAAGACAGCAGGCTCACCGTCGGCACGACAATGAGAAGGACGATCGCGAAGCGGAGCGGCGCCACCAGATCGTGGCCATATTGCGTGATGACGAAAGCCGCGACCGGTTGGAGAACCAACAGATGGATCAGGTAGATGCTGAAGGAAAGCTCTCCCATCAGATGAAAGAACCGGTTGCCGAGCGTCGTGGCTATCCTTGCTGCCACGACGCCCGCCATTCCCGGCAGCATCCGATAGAGAACAAGAGCAAAGAAGCCCATCACCAGCACTTCGCGTATCAGCAACTTTCCCAGCCCATATTCGCCGCCATAGGGCAGCGCCGCCAACAGCATGGCCAACGCCAGATAGAGAATGGGCCGTGGCCGGCTCGCATGCAGAACGCCGGCCAAAAGCATCCCGCACAGGAATACCTGCATCTTCAGCGCCAGGAACGACGGCATCGGAAAATGCACCGACATTTGCCCCATCGCAAACACGACGAGGCCGCCGAGCGCCGCGATCAGCACGGCGCTCCGTATCCAGCCGAGCCTGCGGACAAGCAGCATGACGGCCGGAAAGACCGCGTAAAACTGCATCTCCAGCCCCAGGCTCCAGTCGGGAAGCGGCGTGCGGTAGGCGAAATTCGGCAACAGGCCAAACAGGAACAGAAGATGGGCGACGATGTTCTTCAGGCCGCTGTCGAGGTAACGCTCGGGCGCCTGATGCGATCTCAGCAGGAAGTCGTCGATGACCGTCCTGGATTCGTAGAGATAGGGCCCGAGCGCCAGCGCCAGGAAAAGCATGACATAGAACAGCGGCGCTATCCTGAAATAGCGGCGCGTCCAGAATTTCAGCCAGGTCTCCGGCCTTTGCCAAGGCTCGTTGTCCTGGCGAAGCTGGTAGTGGAACACCATCAGGAAACCGGACAGCATGATGAAGAGATCAACGCCGAGATCCGGTTCGCCCAGGATCGGAACACGCCAGCCGGTCAGAAGCAGACAGTGCCCGACAAGCACCCACATCGCGGCAAGCGCCCGAAGCCCGTCCAGGCATTCGACACGGGACCGGGTCATGCCGAACTCCTTGAGAGCGGGAGCTTCAGCAATGCAAATCGTTCACCGAGGCAGGCCGGTGGCCGGGATGATGCTGACACGCCAAAAACCTTGTCAGAAAACCCCGCCGCGAGGAGTTTCGAGCAGGTGCGCCGATATCGCAATGCAACAAATTTTACGCAGTGCAACATGAGTGGAGGTTTGAGGCGATCCGGGTGGAAAGGTGGAAGGCCGGAACTGCCGATCTTCCCCTAGTGGCCCTCGTATCATCGCCGCTTCACCCGCCGGGCATGCCGGCGCCAATATCACCAGTTCCAGAGCCGTGCAGGGGCAGTGAGTGCCAGCAACGCCGGCGACCAATGGTCGAGCTGGCAATCGATCTCGGCTCGGTCCTCGGGGCGCAGATTGGCGGCGATGTAGGAGAGACCACGCAGCGTGGCGGCGATGATGCGGCTGGCCATGAGCGGGCACGCGTTTTTTCCGGGCAGCCTTGGAGGCCTTGACCGGCATCGCCGCCAGTGACCTACTTCGATCATCGAACGTGCACGTTATAGGCTATACGACTGGAGGAGACGGGCGAATGGACATTCGATCGACGCTGACGGAGCTATGCGACGCCTTCAACGCCCACGATCTCGATCGCATCATGGCGTGCTTTGCCGACGACTGCGTCCTGGAGATGCCCAGGGGCAACAAACCATGGGGTTCCCGCCTCGAAGGCAAGGCAAATGTCCGAGACGCGCTGGCCACACGTTTCGAAGGCTTGCCCGATGTTCACTATGGGAATGGCGAGCATTTCGTGGATGCGGCAAACAATACCGGCATCTCGAAATGGCTCCTCACCGGCACTGCCCGCGACGGAACGAGAAAGGAAGTCCGCGGTTGCGACTTCTACACGTTCCGCGACGGCAAGGTGATCCGCAAGGACTCGTACTGGAAGATGGTCGAGTAGAACGGCGCGTGCCTCAACTCTAGGCGGTCCACAATTCGCTCCGCTGATCGTTCGCCACTAGGACTCCGTATCCAAACTTCAAAGGCCGCCAAGCCTGCAGCGGTTAAGATCGACGACTCCAACGCACTCGGCAAATCGGCACCGATGAGCGCGAAGGCGACACGAGCGACGATGGATGCTCACCCGGCCGGACCCGAACCGGGGCCTTTGGCGGCATCACTGTGCCCAACGAACAGGTTTACACTCCTCACAGTCCGGTCTGCGGAGCACAATTCGATTGCGCCCTCTTTCCTTCGCGAGATAGAGCGCTGTGTCGGCGTGGCGCTGTAGCTGCTCCGGTGAGATGGCCTCGTCCGCGGCCTGCATTGCAACTCCAACGCTGAGAGTAACGCGGCGCGCGCGAGTGCCCGGGTTGGGAATGGCTGCGGCCTCAACGCTCTTTCGAATGCGTTCGGCCACGGCGCTCGCCTCTTCCTCCGTCACCCCGGGCAAAAGCACGAGGAACTCTTCGCCGCCGTAGCGGGCCACGTGATCCTGATCGCGCCTGATGTTTTCCTGGATAATCCCAGCGACCTCGACCAGGCAGCGGTCGCCTTCGGCATGGCCGAGGTGATCGTTGAGCTTCTTGAAGTGATCGATGTCGCACATGAGCAGTGCGGCACCGTCGAGGCAGCGTTTGTCGCTTCCCCAGATGCGGCTGAGCGTTTCCGTCATCCAGCGCCGGTTGGCGAGGCCGGTGAGCGGATCGGTCCTTGCCAACAGTTCCAACCGCTGGTTCGCCTTGGCCAGTTCGGCAACCCTGCGCCGATCGCGAAGCTCAAACAGGAAAGTCTTCTGCGCCAGAATTGTCATGATGCGTCGCGCGGCGACTGTTGCGAAGATACCGCTGGCGAAGAACAGCGTCCCAGCGGCCGCGCTCCCATGTTCGATGGCGGGGTTCTGCAGCTGAAACACGAGATACAGCCCGAGCGCCAGCCCGGCGATGGCCACCGTCCAGGCCAGCGGGATACCGAAAATGATGATCGCGGTAATGGCCACGAACAACATGACATTCAATTGCCGTTCATAGAACTCGCCACCAGCGCTTACGCCGACCAATGCGACCGACAACAAGATGAGAAACATCCCTGTGATGAGCGAGGACGCTTCGACCCACGGTGCCTGCGGTTTTCGCCAGAGAAGGACCACGGCCATCGCGACGGGAGGAATGATTGCGGCCGGCAGAAGCATGCGAGTGGCGACCGCGCCTGGAAGGATCACCATGTTGACCGTCAGGGTGAGCACATCCAACAAAGCCACCCAGATCATCCATGCACGTGATCTTCGCGGTCTGTGACCAGACACGCGCCCTGAACAGGCGCATGATCTCGCCTTTGAGGCGGATGTGGCGCGTGCGGCGAGCCGGAAGCTGGTCAACTTCTGCACCTATGGCGGGGTCGGACTGCTCGTCGGAAGGCACCAGATTTGACACAACCTTAGGCCTTTTGGCCGCTTTCCCCTAACGGTTTTCCAACCAAGCGCGGTGGCGGAACAGGCAAAACATGTCCGGTCTTTCTAAAGATTTGCTTTCCAGTTGAACGAAAATCCCATTCATCCGTGCCTGTCTCGTGAATAGGGTTCAACCGTTCGGGCTCGCGCATCGCCGCTAAGAACAAGCGCTTGGACGAATGCCTGACTGGCGATCGAGGGCGGCGGCTTAGCCCCGGCCCACGAGGGGTATCGAAGCCTGTGGGAACGCAGCAAAAGGACCGTCGCTTGGCGACGAGCCTTCTACCTGCCGGGCGGGAGAGTGTTGTACCGCCTCGCGACTGGTTAAGCCAAGATGGTTATGACCGCGGCTGACGCCAGCTCTGTCAGCTGATCGCCCGTCGCTAAGGCATACGCGCCGAAACTGTCGGCGACGACGCTGACCCTTCTCGGGTTGCTCGGATTAGAGGAATTGGTCGGACCGGAAAGGCTGCTAAGGCTCGCGGGTCCCCGCATCTGCCGTGACATCGCTTCCGATGCGGACATGCAAGCGGCAACAGCGATCCTGTCCAAAGCCATGCAGGACATCGAGGACCTACCAGTCATCCCCGCGATGTCGAGGACATCCTGACGACCTCTCCAAGGTCTCCGATGCTTCATCGCCGCGCCTTTCGCCAGCCCGCCGTGCGGCGCTGCGGCTTCAGCGCAGAACCATCGCTCCCCCTTGCCTGCGTGATCACCGTTTCGTCGTAATGCTCTTGCCTCCTACCCCATCCATTGCTTCCTTGTGAAGGCAGGTCAGGCGCGCCATGGAACATAAGTCCCCCCTCACCCATTGTTGATCCGAGGCCGAGGGCGCATTCCGTGACCCTGGTATGGTGCAATGGCCGAAGATCAGAACCCTGTTTCAGCCATAAGCGAGGATGAGACACGCCTTGAGCGACAGGTGACGCCCGCGCCGCGCAACCGCTTCGTCATCGTCATCGGCGCGTCTGCCGGCGGGGTCGAGCCGCTGAAACAGATCGTCGGCGACCTGCCGTCCGATCTGGCGGCGGCGGTGTTCGTGGTGCTGCATGTCGGGCAGGTCAGCTATCTGGCGGAGATCCTCGATCGCGCCGGCCGGCTCAAGACGTTGGTCGCCGAGAACGGCGCCACGTTCAGGACCGGCAAGATCTACGTCGCGCCGCCCGGTTTCCACCTTCTGCTCCATGGCGACCACATGATGTTGCGGCGCGGACCGCGCGAAAACCTTGCCCGGCCGGCCATCGACCCGCTTTTCCGCTCTGCCGCGCTGAGCTACGGCGCTGCCGTCATCGGTGTCCTGTTGTCGGGTTCGCTTTCCGACGGCACGGCGGGCCTGAGGGCGATCAAGGCGGTCGGCGGGCTGGCCCTCGTCCAGCATCCGAAGGACACGCTAGTGCCGGCCATGGTGCAAAGCGCGCTGCACCATGTCGAGGTCGACCACTGCCTGCCCGCGGCTGAACTGGGCGTCTGCCTGGCAAAACTGGCGGCAGAGCCGGCCGGCAAAACCTTGCCCGCCCCGTCAAGCGTCAGGCTGGAAGCGGCGGTCGCCGCTCAGGAGCATTCGACCATGAAAGATGAAGATCGACTCGGCGAATTGTCGGTGTTTACATGTCCGGAATGCCACGGGCCGCTGTGGGAGATCGAAGATGGTGACATGGTTCGCTATCGGTGCCATACCGGCCATGCCTTCACCGCTGACGCGATGATGGAAGCGCAGGCGGTCGAGGCAGACGAGATATTGTGGAGCTTGCTGCGCTCACACCAGCAACGGGCGGCGTTTGCCCGGCGGATGTCCGAACGCGAAAAGAAAAAGTTCCGCTCCGAACTCGCCACGCAGTTGGATGAGCGAGCCAGGGAATATGAGGCGGATGCCGCTGTCATTGAGCGCATTCTGGAAAGCAGGCGGGTGCAGGTAACGGACGATGGCGCAGTCACCGAAGAAGGCAACGGGAAGGAAAAAGCGAGCTAGTCCAGGCGACGGCATCAAAGCGCCTGCCAATGGCTTCTTCCCCCTCATCGGCATAGGCGCGTCGGCGGGCGGTATCGGGGCATTGCAAAAATTCTTTCCCGAGGTTCCAGCCGACAGTGGCTTTGCCTATGTGGTGATCCAGCATCTCGACGCCGAGCATGAAAGCGTGCTCGCTAGCATCATCCAGCGCTGCACCTCGATCGAAACGCAGACCGCAGCCGAGGGCATAGAGATCGAGCCGGACAAGATCTACGTGATCCCGCCTGGGGTTTCGGTGACTGTCGAGGACCATCGCTTTCACGTCGCCAAGATGGCGACCACGCGCGCCCGGCGAACGCCGATCGACGACTTCTTCACCTCGCTTGCCCACGAGCAGTCCGAAAACGCCGCCGGGGTCATTCTCTCGGGAACCGGCAGCGACGGCACGATTGGCCTGAGGGCGATCAAGGAACGCGGCGGGCTCACGCTGGCGCAGGAAAGCGCCGAATATGATGGCATGATGCGCAGCGCCGTCCAGAGCGGCCTGGTCGACATGGTGCTTCCGGCCGAGCAGATGGCCGGCAAACTGGTGAGTTATTTTCGCCATTCGAGCCGCTCTGACGGCGAGCGCGATCGCCACAATCGCGACGTCGCCGAACAGCTTTCGCGGATCGCCGCCTTGCTTCGCATGCGCACCGGCCATGATTTCAGCGGCTACAAGGACAACACCATCCTGAGGCGCATCCAGCGCCGCATGCAGGTGCTGCAGATCGACGATCCGGCCGCCTTCTACGAACGGTTGCGCGAGGAGCCGCAGCAGGTCGATCTCCTGTTCCAGGATCTCCTGATCGGTGTGACCAGCTTCTTCCGCGACGCGCATGCCTTCGATGCGCTGGAGCGGCTTGTCGTTCCAAAGCTCTTCGAGGGCCGCAAGCCCGACGAGACGATCAGGGTCTGGGTGCCGGGCTGCGCCACCGGCGAGGAAGCCTATTCGATCGCCATGCTGCTCAAGGAGAACGCGCCGCGCGGTGCCGCTTCGCCCAACCTGCAGATATTCGCCACCGACATCGACGAGCGTGCGTTGGAAGTGGCGCGCGCCGGTCGTTATCCCGCGACCATCGCAACCGACATCACGCCGAAGCGGCTGAAGGAATTCTTCTCGCGCGAGGACGGCACTTATCGTGTCGCGTCCGAGCTTCGCGAGGTATGCTTGTTTTCGTCGCATAATCTGCTGCGCGACCCGCCCTTTTCCAAGCTCGACCTGGTCGCCTGCCGCAACCTTCTAATCTACATGGGTCCGGAACTGCAGGAGAAGATCGTTCCAATCTTTCACTACGCCTTGCGCAACAACGGCTATCTCTTCCTCGGATCCTCCGAGAACGTCACTCGTCACGTGCGCCTGTTCTCGACAGTCGACAAGCCGAGCCGCCTGTTCCAGAAGCGTGCTGGCGTCACGGCGCAGCGGCTGCCCGAATTCCCGCTCGCCGCCGCGACCCGGCAGGCCCCTCATGTGCGCCAACGCGCGACCGGCGGAACCCTCCAGGAGAGCGCCGAACGGCTTCTGCTCGACCGCTATTCGCCCGCCTATGTAGTCATCAACGCGGCCGGCGAGCTGATCCACAGCTCGGGCGGCACCGGGAAATATCTGGAGCTCGCCGCCGGCGCTCCCGACTCCAACGTCTTTTCCATGGCCCGGCGCGGCCTGCGGATGGACCTGAGGGCCGCTCTGCATAAGGCGGTGAGCACGGGCCAGGTGGCGATCCAGAACAAGATCACAGTCGGCACCAACGGCGGCCGCCAAACAATCAGCCTTGTCGTGCAACCGCTGCCGACCGAGAGCGGTGCGGACCCACTCTATATGCTGGTGTTTCGTGATGTCGGCGGTATCAAGCCGGAGTCCGAAAGCGAGCCCGTCCATACCACCGACGATGTCGAAAGCGCCAATGTCAGCCAGCTCGAGAAGGAGCTAAGGGAGACCAGGGAGCGCCTGCAGATCACGACAGAGGAGCTCGAATCCTCCAATGAGGAGTTGAAATCCTCCAACGAGGAGCTGTCTTCGATCAACGAGGAGCTGCAGTCTTCCAACGAGGAGCTGGAGACCTCCAAGGAGGAGCTGCAGTCGATCAACGAGGAACTGCAGACCGTCAACGCCGAGCTCAACATCCGCGTCGACGAGCTCAGCCGCGCCAACAACGACATGGCGAACCTGCTCGAAAGCACGCAGATCGCGACCGTGTTCCTCGACCGCGACCTCTGCATCAAGAGCTTCACGCCGACGGCGCGGGACCTGTTCAGGCTGGTCGAAAGCGATGTCGGCCGGCCGCTCGCGCATGTCCGTCCGCGGTTTCTCGCCGACGGCCTGCAGTCCGACATTGAGCAGGTGCTGCAGAAGCTTGGCACCATCGAGCGGCAGGTGGAAGGCATCGACAATGGCAGACGCTACATCATGCGCGTGATGCCATACCGCACCGTCGACAATGTCATCGCCGGCGTGGTCGTCACCTTTGTCGACGTCACCCAGATCGCCCGGGCGGAAGAAAAGATCGGCGCGCTTTCGCACGACCTGCGCAACCGCGTCGAAAGCCTGGAAACCCTGCTCGATCTTGTGCCTGTCGGCATCTTCATTGCCGAGGACGGCAACGGCGAAGAGATCCGCGGCAACCGCCACGCGGTGGAGCTCGCCGGTCGGCCCGCCACGGACGGCAAGCTCAGTTCCATGCCCGCCATTCTGCCGCTGATGATGAACGGCACCGTGGTCGACGCCGCTGATCAACCCTTGATGAAGGCGATGCGGACAGGCAAGCCCATTCCCGGTTTCGAGGCGCGGATCGCGCGCACCAAGGGCGGCAGCGTCGACGTCATGATGTCGGCCAATCCGTTGTTCGACGAGCTTGGCAAGGTGCGCGGAGCGATTGCTGCCGTAATCGACATATCCAGCCACAAGGATGCCGAGCGCAACCAGGAGCGGCTGCTGCACGAATTGCAGCATCGCGTGAAGAACATCCTCGCCACTGTCACCGCGCTCACCTCTCGCATGGTGCGTTCATCGGGCACGCTCAACGATTTCGCGAGCGCCTTCCACGCTCGCCTGCAGGCGATGGCCCGCACGCACGAGTTGCTGGCTTCCTACCAATGGGGAGGCGCCGATCTCGAAAAGCTGGTGCGGGCGACCCTGTCTCCCTATGGCGGCAAGGAAGGCCAGAGCCTCGTCGTTCAGGGCGAGCCGTTCCAGCTCAATGCCAGCGCGGCTGCCACGCTCGGCCTGGTCTTCTTCGAGCTGGCCAGCAACGCCGCCAAATACGGCGCGCTTGCCACCGAAAAAGGCCGCGTGGAGGTTTCCTGGCGCGTCGATGGATCGCAAATGCTGTCGATCGCCTGGAAAGAGAGCGGCGGACCGAGGGTGAAGGAGCCGTCGAAGACAAGCTTTGGAACCACTTTCATCCAGCAGAGTTTGGAGTACGAGCTAGGTGGAAATGTGGATCTGCGTTTCAAAAGGGCCGGCCTGGAGTGCTTGTTGAGCATTCCGCTGCCCAAGTCGGCAATGATCGACTATTTATCCCTGCCTGCTCCAGGCAAGGTATGAATGAGCAAACGTCTCTTTCAGGGCTCAACGTTCTCGTCGTCGAGGATGCGTTCCTTGTCGCGCTGGACCTTTGCGATCAGTTGACGGATTCGGGATGCCAGGTGATCGGGCCCGCCGCCTCGGTGGAGCAGGCCCTGCGCGAGATTGATGGCGTCGAACTCGATGGCGCCGTCCTGGACGTCAATCTGAATGGCGAGCGGAGCTTTCCGATAGCCGAATTGCTGACCGCGCGCGGCATCCCCTTCCTGTTCCTGACCGGCTATGACAGCTCGACCGTCTTTCCCGATGCGTTCCGGCAATCGCCAAGATTGTCGAAGCCCGTTGACCCCAAGGCGTTGACCGAGGCGGTCGCACATTTCCGCAGGCACGACGGCTTCAGCTGACCCCTGTGCCGTTCCACCGAATGAACGCACTTCCTTCCCGGTGACGTCTCGCACCGTTTTCAACAGCGTCTCATGCGGGACTTGGAGCGACCGGTAGTGATCGCATTGCGGTCATATCAGCGGGCCGACGATGCTTAGATGCAGCCGCTCCGCTGCTGCCAGGAATTGTCTGAGTTGCTCGGCCCTGCCTAGTGGCGACCTTCTGCGAGGATCGCTCCACCTCATTATTCCTATGGAGTCGCCTTAGTAAGGGCAGCCTATGCTCACCGAATATCGTCAGGCGGCGTTCGATTCCGCATATCCCGCAGGCGTTTTCACCCCGCCCGTCCCATCGCACTCAGCGCATGTCACGGTAATTCCAGGACATCTGTGCTGATGCGTGCCCGCCGGGCAGCAATGACCGTTCGAGCTTCGCCATCTCGGACAATCAAACATCGTGCCGGTGCCACCGCAGCCTTGGCACTCGTCGATTTTAAGTAACGCCAACCCCATTTTGCCCAACCATGCATGCGCTGCCTGGGAACGCTGCTAGTCCACGTTCCACAGCGGGTCCCCACCCGCCAAATAATGACATTACCGTAGGGCAATTAAGGATTTTCTAAAACAGAGAATTTGGGGATTGTTTCCAATGCCTGTTGAAAGCCGCAAATTGTTCTGGGAAACGATGGGCGACACACCGCACCACCTTGGGACTGTCCATCAGGCGGTTGATATACCCTCGCGCCGCCACAAGTTCGAGGCTCCACGAGCCACAGCGCTCGGCGGCGTTTCGAAACCCTTGGCTTACTTCGGCAAACTCAATTTCCATAGCAGTCGAGCGTCATGCTGCTCCTCCGATGGGTGCCCGTTTTGCCAATTCAACCACGGCGCCAGAGACGGGAATAGGAAGGCGTCAAGGCGCACGCCGTTGTTTGGGGTAGCATGGGCGGTGCCTGCTCTGCTTCCCAGGCCGGCGCAAGGAAATAATAGCGGACCGTTGCATTATCGGGCAGCACCCGGATCAGCACCGAAACGTCAGCCCCCAACAGCCGGCGCTTGCGGGATGGCCAGTGAGAGTATCCGTATCCGATCGGGACAATCCGGCGGGCGTCGCCATATTGGTTGCCTGAAGGCCGAATGAAGCCGGTGCGGGTCATCGTAAGCATTCCGGAGGATGTCCTCCACCAGATCAACCAAGCGGAACGTCATGGTTACAGCCCTCCGGCTTTCTGACTGCCGCTGCGAAAATGGCGATGCGGACCGAGGCGGCTTGGCGCTTTCGCAACCTGATTCAAGCCGAAGCGTTATCGTGCTGTTCGCGCAAGGCGTTTGCAGTTTGGCGACCACGATCCTCAAGAGCCGAGAAACCATGTCTTACTTCGTGAGGAACGCCGCCTACGTTCCGCCGCAATGCGCCAGCAACTGGCAACCATTCGCCCCCAATTTCAATCTCTGGGGCGCTTCAGAGGAGTTCTAGAGATGATCATCAAGAAGGCTATTCTGGCAGTGCTGATGACCGCGGCCCTTGCCGGCTGCGAGACGCAGACCGAAAGCCAGCAGCGGGCCACCACCGGCGCGCTGGTTGGCGGCGCCGGCGGCGCGTTGGTCGGCCAAGCGATCGGCGGCAACACCAAGAGCACAGTCATCGGCGCGGCCGGCGGCGCGCTGCTCGGCGCGGTCGTCGGCTCGGCCACGACGCCGCAGCGCCGCGGCGAGCAGCTCTGCCGCTATCAGGATCGCTATGGCCGCATCTACACCGCGCCCTGCGACGACCGGTACTACAACGGCGACTATTGAGCCCAGACATTTGACTGGGGAGGCCGGCGTTTGGCGCTGGCCTCCTCGTAGCGTCATTCTTTGTACGGTTCTCGATGTAGAAGGAGTCTGGCGGCGGGACCTGCGGAGGATTGAACGACAAACCTGCCGGCACCCTGAAAATCCGAAGCAAGCAAGGGGTGAAGCGGCTGATCGGCTACGAGAGCCGCAACTGGCTGACGCATCCGCCGGATCGAGGCGTTGCCTTTCTCGAGGCGGGCCGGGGGCGGCGGTGGAGAACATCCATGCCATGACCCGCCCGCGCGGCTGGGCGATGGTCGCCACCCCGTTCCTGTTCAGGGTCCATGCCCAAGCCGCACGACTACAACCATCGGACGCCGGGCTGAAGCAATTGATGGTCAAAAGGCGGCTTTGCTGAGGAGCCATGGCGCATTTCGGCGCGCCCCGTGTGGGCCTATGGGCTGTGGCGGGTTTCGTCGATATTATCTTCGTGGGCACATCGTGCGCCGGCGTGCTGGCGGCGATCTGATATGTCGGATACGGCCCGCGCCGCTTTCCGAAAGCAAGGTTTGGCGGCGGCGCCCTTGCCGTCATCCGGCGTGTCGTCGGTCTCCTCCCCAGTGGCAATGCGCATACGCGGACTGCGTTGCCGATCACGTCGGCTGGTCGCTTCCGGCCTTTAGGTCCGGTTGGCATTCAGGCTATCTTAGCAGCAATGAGGGCTTGGGCCAGCGGACCAAGTTCCTCGATCATCTCTGATGCAGGGATGCGCGCCTCACTCGCTGCCATGTTCAGGTTGAACAAATGGGTTCCCATGCTCAATCCCTTCAGGTCTGGGTGGTTCAGACTGCTGGCAACGTATTTGTCGAACAGTTGGCGTGCGCGTTCCGACATCACACATCCTCGTGCTTTCCGCTAAGCATAGGCGGTTTCGCCTAGGGCTTCAAACACCACGTCAATTTTCTGAAATTCAAACTGAGACAGTCCCCAGGACCTGCGCGGCTGGCTCGACGGTCGTGTAGGTATAACTCGGCAGTTGAGCAAACGCGCAAGGGGGGACTAGGCGGAGGCTGTTCTCACGTGTGGCAAGGGCAACCTTTTGGCGGGCCAGCTATATGCCGTAGCCGGCCTTACAATGGTCGGAGAGTATCTTGTGGCGGTTCTACCTCACGGCTGGGCTGGACGAGGCTGCTTTGCAGAGTCAGATTCTCTTCGCCATAGTGACGGACAGCGTTAGATCAGGTTGCGGGGACGCTATGACCCACCTTGGGAAGATCCCTCCGATGACTCGGGCAACCGATCGCGTATGGCTTCCTCGGTTTTTTCTACCGTCGATTTCACGACTTTGCCGACCTGGCCTGCTAGCGTGCCGGCATCTCCACCAGAGCCTTGCCGGTCCGCCTCTTCCTTGACAGTATCGTAGGCTTCGGCGGCGACTTGCTTTACCTGCTCAAGGCCTGTTTCGAAAGCCTTCTCTGCGGTGTCGCGAAGTTTGTCGCTGTAGCCGCCAAGCTGTTCATCCTCCGTGGTCGTGCGGGGCAGCATCGTGCCCAGGGCAGTGCCAAGGACAAGGCCAACTGCTGCGACTGCCAGCGGTTCTCGTTCCAATATATCCTGTGCCGATTGACGTGCCCGGGCCTTCATCTCACTAGCGCCTGATCCAAGCTGCCCGGCCGAACCCGTGATCCCCTCCATTGCGCCCGTTGCGGCGTTGGCTGCAGTTGTGATCGCATCGCTTGCGGCTGATGCAACTGAGTCCGCAGTATCGGAGAGCATCGCCGCAATTCCGGAACCTTCGCTGTCCTCATTGAGCTCATCGACGGGTCGGTCGGACAGGGAGTCGCTTGGCCTCATGCCTGTATGGTTGCCAGCCGCTGAAGTGGTCGCTGACGCCCCGTTGCCAAGCATTAGCCAGGCCAGGCCGGCTCCAACCAACGTTAGCGGCAGCGGGTTGTCCCTGACCTGCGCCTTGAGATTGCCAAGCATGACGGCTCCCTCCCCGCCGGCAAACATTCCGGCAAATTCATCGATCAATTGACCGGGAGTCATCCTGCTGCGGATGGAATCAGCGGTGTCCACGACTTTCGCCCGGGCGATATCGGCATCTCGTTCCAGCTCGGCTGCGGATTTCTCGCTCATTTTATTTGTTCCTTGATCACGCGTGCGTCACGCTTGAGTTGGTCTTGTGTCCGATCCGGCGTCAGCTCAGAAGGGGCCATGCTTGCTGTGCCGCTGCGCAACAGAAAGATGCCCAGAATTGCGACAGCGATCCCGACGAGAAGCGAGGACCACCCCGGTCCCAGACCGGCATTCGCCAATGCGATCACGAGAGCTTGCAAGAGCACGATCAAGGCGGCGAGAATGCAAATCGCGCCGCCCAAAAACTCGACCGCACCCGCGCCGACCTTGCTCAGGCTTTCCGACATCTCAGCCCGCAATAGCCTGCTTTCGGTTTGAAGCAGCGTCGTGACCTGCTGTGCCAGATCGCCGATGAGGGTGGTGAGACCGCGATTGTCCTGATTACCGATCATGGCTCTCCTCCGTGCTTGCGGCCCAGTTGTCGCCAGCCGGGCTGGAGCGGGGCTGCGTCGGTTCAGTTGTTCCCGACGGCCGCGATCCAAAACTCTCGACAGGGCGTGATGAGCTCTTGATGAACCTCCCCAGCGCCAAGCCTGCCAACACTGAACCGGCGATCAGCGCCCCGGAATTTTCGCGGCCGAACGATTGGATCTCGCCAAGAACCTCTTCGAATGGCTTGTCCCGTAATGAAGTTGAAAGCCGTTCGAGGCCGCCCGCGGCATCGAGGACGAACTTCGATGCGGTTCGTTGATCGTTGTTGGCAAGGTGTTCGCTTGCCGCTCGCAGCGCTCCGCCAAAGACCCTCAGGTTGGCGCTGACATCGTGTTGTGTTCCCTCGGCCTTGTTGAACAACGCCTGCTTTGCTTCCGAGGCATAGTCGCTCGCCTTTCTGGTGAGTTCATCGCGAGCACTATGCAGCGCTTCTGTCGCGGTCTGCGTTGCCTGCTGGAAGGTTTCGGACAGTTCGCTTTTGGCTGTTTCGAAATCGGCCGGCTTACGGCCGTGATCGTCTTCGCGCTGCATGGGATCTCCTAATGGATTCCGAGGAAGGAGAGGATCGCAAGCACGACGACGACAAAGCCTATCAGGTAAATGACGCTGTTCATGGCGGCAATCTCCTCGATTGGATATCGAACTTACCGGCGACCATCAGGTTCCATCCGTTTTCACTAAATTAGCGAGATCGATTCCTGCGACTCATCCGCCGAGCCGCGCGCGGGGTCGCTAGCGCCCTGTGCCAAGGCGCTTACCGTGCCGCTTCGATGGTGCCCAAGTGGATGCCGAGGGAACTGTTTCTGAGCTGAGATGCAGGGAAAGTCTCACCGAGACAACAGTCGTCCCCACCCTCTTCTAGAGCTTGACGGCCGGTTCCCTCCCCCAGAGACGCAGTCTCCGGCAGGATTGCACGAACGTGTTTATCCCGCTCACTCCGTCGAGCGATATCAGCCCTTCGTCTGCGTCGGTTGCAACCCCGGCTTTGACAAAAAGCGGGGAGGAAGACTGGACAAAGGCGATGAACTTGAGATGAGCAAAGGCGTCCGCCACGAAGTCCCGCGCTGCTGACTCTCTGGCTAGCCGATCTGCTCCCTCTTCCGACAACAGGACAGCTATGGCATCGAACAGGACGGAGGGTCCTCCGTCGATCATATGCCTGGCTTCGATCCAGCTTCCATCCCCGGCTTCGACACCGCCGACTTTCGGGGCAACCACCTCTATCGTCGCACCTTCCTTCTCAATCGCCGATTGCAGCTTCTTCAGCAACGCGGCATCGGTGCCGGAACTCACCAGCACGCCGACCTTGCGTCCCGCGAAACTGGCTGGCCCATTCTCGATTATGCTGAGCGCCGGTGAGGGTTCGAGATCGTCCCTTGGCACGACAGCGGCATCCGCCGGCTTGGGCATTTCTTGTATGCCGAGCTTGCCAGCGACGGTCACGCCCAATCCTTCGTCGATATTGAGGAGATGCGAGACCATCCGCTCGCGGATGACTGGGGTCTCCACCTTGCTCAGTTCGAAGGTCAAAGCCATTGCGATGTGACGTTGTTCGGGTGGCGTCTGGCTGTTGAAGAATTGCCGCGCCTGGCTGTAGTGATCGGCGAAACTTTCCGCCCGCAGGCGGACTTTCTGGCCTTCCTCCGCGTCCGCAAAAGACCGAAATCCGCGCTGTGGTGACTCCCTGGGTCCTTCTCCGAAAGAGTTCGGCTGGTAGTTCGCCCGGCCAACAGGGTTGCGCATTGCCATATGCCCATCTTGCTGGAAGTGGTGGAAAGGACATTTGGGCGCATTGATCGGAATATGGGTGAAGTTCGCACTGCCAAGGCGTTTCAGCTGCGTGTCCAGATACGAGAAGTTCCGCCCCTGAAGCAGCGGGTCGTTCGAGAAGTCGACGCCAGGTGGAACGTTTTGCGTCATGAATGCTACCTGCTCGGTCTCGGCAAAGAAATTGTCCGGCATGCGGTCGAGAACGAGGCGACCGACAGGAATTGGCTCGAGCTCTTCCTCCGGAATGATCTTCGTCGGATCCAGGACGTCAAAAGCGAAACTGTCGGCGAAGGCCTGGTCGAAGAGCTGAACCCGCAGCTCCCACTCAGGGAAATTGCCCGACTGGATTGCCTGCCACAGATCGCGGCGATGGAAATCCGGATCGGCGCCGTTGATCTTCACGGCCTCGTTCCAGACCACCGACTGCAAGCCAAGCTTCGGCTTCCAGTGAAACTTGACGAAGGTCGACTCATCCTTCGCGTTCAGGAAGCGAAAGGTGTGCACCCCGAACCCTTCCATGAATCGGAAGGAGCGCGGGATAGCGCGATCCGACATCACCCACATGATCATGTGCATGGATTCGGGCGTCAGCGAAATAAAATCCCAGAAATTGTCATGCGCGGACTGGGCTTGGGGAAAGGCCCGGTCCGGCTCCTCCTTGACGGCATGCACCATGTCCGGAAACTTGATGGCGTCCTGGATGAAGAAGACCGGGATGTTATTGCCGACGATGTCCCAGTTCCCTTCTTTGGTGTAGAGCTTGACCGCGAAGCCCCGGACGTCGCGCGCCAGATCGAACGAGCCCTTGGATCCGGCAACGGTGGAGAACCGGACGAAGGCCGGCGTCTTCTCGCCGGCGCGCTGAAAGATGTCGGCGCGGGTGTATTTGGCGAGCGAGTCATAGGTTTCGAAATAGCCGTGCGCGCCGTAGCCACGAGCATGCACGACACGCTCGGGAATCCGCTCGTGGTCGAAGTGGAAAATCTTCTCGCGGAAGTGGAAATCTTCCAGGACCGTCGGCCCCCGCTCGCCGATCCTCAGCGAGTTCTGGTCATCCGAGACCAAGCCGCCCTGCGCAGTGGTGAGCACTGCGTTGTCATCCCCTGCGATCTGGTGAAGCTCTCCCCCATTGCCCCGCACAAGCTTTTGGTCATGGATTATCGCGGACTTGCCTGAGGGCCGTTTTGCCGTCTTTACCATTGTGATTTTCCCAAGGATCGAGGAGCAGGTTGAACTCTCTCAATGCCGGGGTGCACTCTAGGTTCCTGAAAACTCCAGACCTGCGGAAAGGTCTCGCATCTCGAGCACGTCGAGTTTTTCGTTGAATGGAGCGCAAGAGGCTTTGGGATCCGCGGGGGCAGCCGGTCTCGTCGGAAGCCGCCGCTTGCCCCTGCGTCGACGGCACTAGCCGTCCTGCGCCTAGCCGACTAGCCAATGCGACCGATGTCCACGAAATCTCCTCGGGGAACCAGCGTCGCAGTCGAAGGTTCTTGGTGATGGCAAATCACCCAATCTATGAGCGTGCTCACCTCGATCGGCACGTTGATCTCTCGTCCCGCCGCCTACCTGGCTCGCGGGAACGTGTGCGGCGCGCTTGCGTTATCTGGGACGCTTGGAACATAGGTTCGGAGACCTGAGAAGGCGGGTTATGAAAAACCCAGAGGCGTACGCCCCGCTGCACGCGAGCTTCCTCCTGAACGCTATACCAGGCCAGGGGCGCCGGGGAACTCGACGCAAGTCGGCGCAGGACATCAATCACCATGAGGTGGGAGCGTGGCCGTTCGCGCGCCTTGGAGCAAGACGATTACATGCTCCACTTGAGGAGAAGCCTGGCCTGCCTCAGGCAGATGGGGTTAAAAATGACATTGAAGACTAGCTCGGCCATTTCCAAGCCCTACAGCGGGCCGGCCGGCGGCTGGGGTTCAGCCAAATCCGTGGCTGCGATCATTTTGAGAGAACGCGTCCCCTTGAAAGGACCAAGATTGCTTTCGACCCAGAACCGGCCGGAAGGCTACATGTGTGTCAGTTGCGCCTGGGCAAAACCTTCACAACCGCATCCACTCGAATTCTGCGAAAACGGCGCGAAGGCGACCGCGTGGGAAATCACCTCCCGCAGGGCCGACCCCGAATTCTTCGCCGGAAAGCCGCTGAGCGAACTGGAGCTTTGGCCAGATCATGATCTGGAGGAACAGGGCCGGCTGACCCAGCCGCTGCGCTGGGACGCGGCCAGTGACAAATATGTCCCGGTGGCGTGGTCAGAGGCGTTCGAGGAGATCGGCAGGGAGCTTCGCGCGCTCGATCCGCATCAGGTCGACCTCTACACCTCCGGCCGAGCGTCGCTCGAAGCGAGCTACATGTACCAGTTGTTCGCGCGCATGTACGGCAGCAACAACCTGCCTGACAGCTCCAACATGTGCCACGAGAGCTCCTCGGTGGCGCTTCCAGAAAGCATCGGCGCCTCTGTCGGCACGGCTATTTTGTCGGACTTTGAAAACACCGACTGTATTTTCTATATCGCGCAAAACGTGGGTACGTCGTCACCTCGCCTGCTCCACGACCTTCAGGATGCCGTCAATCGTGGCGTGAAGATCATCACCTTCAATCTGCTGCGCGAACGCGGCTTGGAACGCTTCGTCAACCCGCAGTCGCCAGCCCAGATGCTGACCGGGAAAGAGACGCAGATTTCCTCGGAATATTATCAGGTCAACAATGGCGGCGACATCGCGGCGTTGTTCGGCGTCTGCAAGGCGCTCATCGAAGCCGACGACGCCCTGAAGGCATCTGGAGACAGGCGCGTGGCGGGAGAGGACGGCAAGCAGAAGGACCCGAACAATGCGGCGATGGTCGCTTTCGCCGCCTCGATGGCTTCAGCCGACAAAAAGCACGTGCTCGATCATGATTTCATCAAGCAGCATACTGCCGGATTCGAGGAATTTGCCCAAGCTGCCCGCGATCACAAATGGAGCGAATTGGAGCGTGTATCCGGGCTCAGCCGCGACCAGATGATGCAAGCAGCGGCCACCTATGCGAAATCCGATGCCGTCATGATGGTATACGGCATGGGGCTGACGCAGCACCTCATGGGTGTCCAGAACGTCCATATGGTTTGCAATCTCGCACTCCTGCGGGGGAACATTGGCAAGCCTGGAGCCAATATCTGCGCCGTACGCGGCCATTCCAATGTTCAGGGACAACGCACCGTCGGGATTACCGAAAAGCCCGGGCTGGCGCCGCTGGACAAGCTTTCCGAACTTTACGGGTTCGAGCCGCCGCGCTGGACGGGCCGAACCACAGTCGAAACCTGCGAAGCCATCATGAACGGCCAGTCCCGCGCCTTCATCGGCCTTGGCGGGAACTTCTTGAAAGCGGTGCCTGATACCGCCGCCATGGAAGAGGGGTGGCGCAAACTGCGTCTGAGCGTGCAGATCGCGACCAAGCTTAACCGCAGCCACGTATTGCATGGCGAGATTGCATATCTCCTGCCCTGCCTCGGTCGCATCGAACTCGACCAGCAAGCGACGGGACCGCAGGCCGTGTCCATCGAAAGTTCCATTGCCCATTTCCACGGATCGCGCGGCAAAGCTAGGCCCGCCAGTACCGCGCTGCTATCGGAGCCTGCAATCATCGCCGGGATAGCCAAGGCCACGCTCGGCGAAACCAAGGTTCCGTGGGACACCTGGGTCGGCAACTACGCCGAGATACGAAACGCCATCGAGCGGACGTACCCGGAAACCTTCAAGGACTTCAACGAGCGGATGTTCAAACCGGGTGGCTTTGCCAGGCCGCTGCCGGCACGCGAACGCAAGTGGGTGACCAAAAGCGGAAAGGCAAATTTCATCACGCCAGCCAAACTCTTTCCTGAATTCTCAACCTCTGGCAGGGCCGACGTTCTGCACCTTGCAACGCTGCGATCCAACGATCAGTTCAACACCACGATCTACGGCTACAGTGACCGCTTTCGCGGCGTTGAAGGCACGCGCCGAATTATATTCATGAACGGGGAAGACATCCTCCGACTAGGCTTCGCCGATGGGGAGATCGTCGATGTGACCACGGCGATCGATGACAATGTCGCCCGCACGGTCACCGGTCTGAAGATCGTTCCCTACAATATCCCGAAGGGCTGTTGCGGGGCGTATTATCCCGAAACCAACCCTCTCTTTCCCTTGGCGCATCACGACCCGAAGTCGAAGACGCCGTCCTACAAGCTTTTGCCAGTCCGTCTCAGCCGATCACACCTAACTCCCGTTGGTTGACCCCCAGGGCAGAGGAACGCTTGACAGAGAGGGTTTTCAGCATTGCGAAGTCGGTCCTGGCGGTTGCGGTTCTCCTGTCCCTCGCCAGCGCAGGTGGGGTGCTTGGCTATTTGCGGCAGCCAAGAGAGCTCCGTTTCGAACCGCCGGTTGCAGCTGATCTCGACTGGTTCCGCCTCATGTCCAACGGCATCGGGGGCACGCCGCCCGAGAGCTATTTCGCACTTGGCAAGCCATACGAGGCTGACGCCTACAATCTAAGCCAGGGCAAGCGGCTTTATGCCTGGTTCGGTTGCGGTACCTGTCATGGTGACGGTCGCGGCGGGGTCGGTCCGTCCTTCCTCGATGGCTGGTGGCTTTATGGGCCTGAGATGGTTTCCATCGTGGCTTCCATTCGTGACGGCCGCCCGCACGGTATGCCCGCGTTTCGCGACCGCCTGACCATCGAGCAAATTTGGCAGCTTGCGGGATATGTCCAGACGATCGGTTCCTACAGCCCGAAGGTGGCGGCACCCAGTCGCAACGACGACAAACAAACTCGCCCGGCCGAGAATCGCGGTCCGGCGATAATCCTTTTCGACGAGGGACCAGTAGGCGTCCACCCGGATCAGGGACCCTCGCCTTGAGAAATGTTCGCCTTATTCTGCTTTCAATCATGGCTGTTGCATCTGCCTGCAGCGGCAAGCAGTCCGCGCTTGATCCGCACGGCGGTCCTGCAATTCATGTCGAACACCTGATCATCGGTATAGTCGCCGTGTGCACGGTGATCTGGATCGTGGTGATCGTCGTGCTTGGCTTGGCGCTCCTGCGGAGCCGCCGCGCCGGAGCGGAAGACGCAAACTCCGAGGGCCGGCTGACAACAGTGGTGTTCGCGGCGGTCGCGGCCAGCGTTGTCATCATTGCCGGTCTGACGATTGCAAGCTTCTACACCACCCGCAACATTGGTGTTCCGGGGAGCGCGGCCCTCACGATCACGGTGCGGGGACAGCAATGGTGGTGGCAGGTATTCTACGCCGGCTCCGATGCGTCGCGCGGCTTTCAGACGGCCAACGAAATCCACATCCCCGTGGGGACGGATGTCCAGGTCCGGCTTGAAGGCGTCGATGTCATCCATTCGTTCTGGGTGCCAAGCCTCGCCGGAAAGCAAGACGTTGTCCCGGGCCGGTCCAACAGTTTGCTGCTGCGTGCCGAAAAGCCGGGGGCGTATCGGGGCCAATGCGCGGAATTCTGCGGCTTGCAGCACAGCCACATGGCAGTCCTGGTGATCGCCGAGGCGCCGGCCGACTTTGAACGCTGGGCTGCGTCGCAACGTGGTGATGCATTGACGCCGGCCGATCCGGATGCGGCCGCTGGGCAAGTGGCTTTTCTGGCCAAGCCCTGTTCGGCCTGCCACACGGTACGCGGTACGGCGGCCAAAGGCACGACCGGACCAGACCTCACTCACATCGGCGGACGTCAGACGATCGCGGCCGGGCTGCTGGAAACCACGCGTGGTTCGTTGGCGGCCTGGATTGCCGATCCCCAGACGCTCAAACCCGGGAACAATATGCCGATGGTGCCGCTGACCAGCGTCGAGCTGCAAAATATCTCCGCCTACATGGAGAGCCTGAAATGACGTCAAGAAATGCCGGCGCGCTTCGTGACACAGCATTCGACGCTGCTGAAATCGACCGTCGACTTGCGGCGATCTGGTCGACAACGCCGGGCGTGTGGGGTGCCCTTGCCACGGTCGATCACAAAGTCATCGGCCGACGCTACATCACCACTGCCTTTGTCTTCCTGGCGCTTGGCGGATTGCTGTCCCTGCTAATGCGATTGCAACTGGCGCAACCCGAAGCTCGCTTCATCGGGCCCGATCGCTACAACCAGCTTTTCACCATGCACGGCACGAACATGATGTTCCTGTTCGCCGTGCCCGTCATGCAAGCGATGGCGGTCTACCTCGTGCCCTTGATGGTTGGGACCAGAAACATCGCCTTTCCGCGTCTCAATGCATTCTCTTATTGGATGTATCTCGCCGGCGGCTTGCTTCTATGGATCGCCTTTGTGCTCGATACCGGACCGGATGTCGGCTGGTTCGCCTATGTCCCGCTCTCCGGTCCCCAATACGCGGCGGGAAAGCGGGCCGACATCTGGGCGCAGATGATCACCTTCACCGAAGTCTCCGCGCTCGCTGTAGCCGTCGAGATCGTCGTGACTGTCTTCAAGCACCGCGCGCCAGGAATGTCTCTCGACCGTATCCCGTTGTTCGTCTGGTCGATGCTGGTCACGTCGTTTGTTGTCATCCTAGCGATGCCAGCGATCATGGTCGCAAGCACGGCCCTTATTCTCGACCGACTGGTCGAGACACATTTCTTCAATCCGGCCGAAGGCGGCGATGTACTGCTATGGCAACACCTGTTCTGGTTTTTCGGACACCCGGAGGTTTACATCATCTTCCTGCCGGCGGTGGGGATGGTATCGACAATCGTCGCGACGTTTACGCGTCGGCCGGTGTTCGGCTATCTGGCCATGGTGATGGCATTGATCGCCACAGGTATCCTGGCCTTTGGGCTTTGGGTCCATCATATGTTCGTGGCCGGCCTTCCCCGGTTGGGAGAGAGCTTTTTCACCGCCTCGAGCATGGCGATCGCGGTTCCGGCGGGACTGCAGATATTCTGTTGGCTCGCGACGATATGGGCAGGCAGACCGATCTTCACGACGCCATTCTTGTTCGCAATCGGGTTCATCGTCACCTTCGTCATCGGTGGTCTGACCGGAGTGATGGTGGCGTCTGTGCCGTTCGACACCCAAGTCCACGACACCTATTTCGTCGTCGCGCATTTTCACTACGTCCTGGTCGGCGGCGCGGTCTTTCCTTTGCTCGGTGCGCTCTACTACTGGTTCCCGAAGCTGACTGGGCGGTTGATGAGCGAGACACGCGGACGCTGGGTGTTCGGCCTGATCTTCGTGGGCTTCAACCTGACTTTTTTTCCCATGCATATCCTCGGCCTGCAGGGCATGCCGCGCCGGATCTACACCTACCAGCCAGAGATGCCATGGTCCGGCCTGAATATGTTCATCAGCCTCAGCGCGGTCATCCTTGCTGGCGGCTTTCTTTTGTTTTTCATCGACGTCATACGCAGTGCGAGGACAGGCGCCGTCGCGTCGTCCAACCCTTGGGAGGCCTCGACGCTCGAATGGGCCACCTCGTCCCCACCACCGCCGTACAACTTCGCCCGGCTACCGGTGGTCGGCGGCCTTGATCCCCTGTCGGACCGCCGAGATGTCCTTCCCGTTGCTGCGGGCCTGCGCGTCGACCGTCGTGAGCTGTTGGTCAGCAGCATCGTTGAAGCGACCCCGGAGGCGCGTGAAGCGTCATCCGGGGATTCGATCTGGCCGCTATTGGCGGCAATCGCCACCACCGCGACGCTGATCTGGTCGATATTCACACCTTGGGCGGTGGTCTGGGGATCGATACCAATCGCGATTGCACTCATTGGCTGGTTCTGGCCCAAGGGCGTGCCGGAGGACGAGTCATGAAGGAAGGCGTGGTGCTTGACCTGACGGACCTTCCCCCGCATGGCCTCGGCACCGCGAGCTTGTCCTGGTGGGGGACGCTCGCATTCATGCTTATTGAAGCCACTGGCTTTGCGCTTTCCATCGTCGTCTACCTCTATCTCATGAGCCTGGCACCACGCTGGCCTCCGGATGCCCCGCCGCCCGATCTGCTGCCTGGGACGACGCTGACGGTTTTGCTGGTGGCGAGCTTGTTTCCGAACATCTTGTTGGCACGCTGGGCGCGTGACCAGGACTTGCGGAAGGTGCGTATCGGGCTGATCATCATGTCCCTGATCGGAATAGCGCCGCTTGTCCTGCGTGCCTTCGAGTTTCCGGCGATGCATATCCAGTGGGATCAGAATGCCTACGGCTCGATCGTGTGGGTCATGCTCGGCCTGCACACCACCCACATCCTGACCGATCTGGTGGAGACATTGGTGCTGACTTGCCTGATGTTTTCGCGGCATGGCGACAATCCGCGGCGCTTTGGGGATGTCAGCGACAATGTGATGTACTGGAACTTCGTCGTGGCGACCTGGTTGCCAATGTATGCCTGCCTCTATTGGGCTCCACGGCTTTGACCAAAAGTTGGCTCCCAAACGCTGGACTCCTTGTGCCGCCCATAAGCTGGGCGCTCAGCACCCAGCTTGGGCAGATCACACCCTACATCGATTGCCGGCAAAGTTTTTCCTGGACCGCCGCCTTGTGCGGCATCCTTCTCGTTGCGTCGGTCGCCGGCGTCGCCGCATCTCGGGTGACGTCAAACGGATTGGTCAAATCGAAGCGATTTGTCGTTGACGCAGGTTTCCTGGTCGCACTGGCGTTTGTCTTTGCGTTGTCGTTGCAGGAGGCGGCCACGATGCTGCTCGACCCATGCCAGCGCTGATCCGCATACTGTTCTTCTTCATGATCGCTTCCCCGGCAATGGCGCACGGCGACGAGACCCATGGTTCTGGCTATCCCTGGACCTTTGACCCGTGGATCGTCGTGCCACTTGCGATGCTTGCACTACTCTACGGAGCGGGCGTGACAAGGCTGGCACGGCGCGCGCGGCAACCCGGCGGCATGCTCATGCGCGCTTTGCTCTACTGTAGCGGCTGGCTGACACTGGCGGCGGCGCTGCTGTCGCCGCTTCACTGGCTAGGTGAGCACCTTTATACATTCCATATGATCGAGCACGAGATGGTCATGGCCGTCTCGGCACCTTTGATCGTGCTTGCGCGCCCGGTTGGCATCCTGATGTGGGGGCTGCCAGGACGAGCGCGTCGCGTGGCTGCATCAGGGATGTGTTCGCCCCTGGTTCGCGGTCCGTGGGACTGGTGTACGGGCACCTTGAATGCGACCATCGTTCATGGCTTCGCGATCTGGGCCTGGCACCTGCCGGTATTGTTCGACGCGGCCGTCACCAACACTGCCCTGCATCGCGTCCAGCATCTTTGCTTCTTTGTGACAGCGATATTGTTCTGGTGGGCGATGATCTGGCGGAGTGATTACGGCGCCTCGGCCTGGCATCTGTTCGCGACCATGGTTCACACGAGTATTCTGGGTGCCTTGATCGCTCTCGCTCCACGCGTGCTCTACATCGCGCAGACCCGCACCGCCATGGCCTGGGGGCTGACGCCTCTGGAAGACCAGCAATTGGCGGGCATGATCATGTGGGTGCCCGCCGGCACGATCTATGCGGTGGCGGCAATGGCGATGCTTGCGCTCTGGATTCTGGGATCGAGTGAACGAAGAGCTCAAAATGCCTGACCAGCCGACACCTCTCTCAGGCCGGACCGCATTAATAGGCATTGCCCTCGTCGCGGCATCGGCCGCTTTTGCCACAATCAATATCGCGCGCGACAACCACAGCCGGGCGGCCGTAGCCAAAGCGATCACCGACGGCGATCCCGCACGCGCACCGGAAATCTTCCGACGATACGGCTGCTCCGGCTGCCACACTATTGAGGGGATACCGGGAGCCGACGGCCAGACAGGCGCGCCTCTCACTGGGCTGTCGAAGCGGCTGTACATCGCGGGCGTACTGGAAAACAATTCCGACAACCTTGTCGCATGGATCGTTTCGCCCCGGAGCTTCTCCCCGCGGACTGCGATGCCGGCGACCGGTATCTCGCAACAGGAAGCCAAAGACCTCGCAGCGTATCTCTACGCACAATGAAGCGGATGAAATGTCACTTCATGCTTTCCCTGGAATTGCTTCAAGGGCGCGGCGTGGCAATCGGTGGCAGACGTTTGATGTAACGTGCAATCGCCTGGCGGTCGCTGTCAGGCAGCATTGCCGTATTCGTCACTACATCGGCCATCGAGGATCCGACGCGACCGTGGCTGGGCGTTTCCCCAGTTTTGAGCATCGTCGCGATGTCGTTCTCTGTCCATCCGCTCAATCTGTGCTGCGTGATGTTTGGCACGAATCCCGTTCCTTGAGGATCGATGCCACCGGCAAATCGAGTGTCCGACTTGATGGCGCCAAAAGCGTTGCGGGTCGAATGGCACTCAGCGCAATGCGAGACGGACTCGACGAGATACGCGCCGCGATCATGCACGGGATCTCCGTCGAGGCGCGCAGAGGTCGTGCCTTGGCGAAAGAACATCATTTTCCAAATGCCCATGGACCGCCGGATGCCGAACAGGATCGCAGGATCATGCGGTGGCGCACGCCCCGAAACCTTGGGAAGCGTCCTGAGATAGGCGTGCAGGTCCCTGACGTCCTCGGCCGTCATGCTGGTAAAGCTCGTGTAGGGAAAAGAAGGGTAGTAGTGTTGACGCTCTGGCGACACGCCGCCGAGGAGTGCATTTGCCAAGTCGGTGACGGTCCATGCGCCAATGCCATCCACCGGATCGGGAGATATGTTGGGAGGCCGAAAGGTGCCGAATGGTGAAGCGAGCGCCATCCCGCCGCCCAGCTTTAGGCGATCGGATTGCCCCGGTGTCGCATGACAGGAAGCGCAATCCCCTGCCGCGAAGACGAGCTCACCATGCGCGACATCGACCGGGCCTTCAAATTGCTGATCCTGGTTCGAGAAAGGGGGCTGCGCCCCGGTCATGTACCACAAGACCGTACCAACGCCGCTTGCACATAGGAAAACTGTGAGAGCAATTTTCCACACTGAGCTCGCCATGACGTGCCGCAAGCTGTTGGACGACCATGCCTTGCCCTTGCCGTCAATTCCCGCCTTCATATGAGAAAGTTGCTCGAGGGTGCATCGCAGCCGAGGTCTGGTTGGATCGGAGATATCGAGCTTCTCCCAGGGAATGCGGTACAGGCAGTCGCGGTGGCGCAAGCCAAACAAGTCCAGCATCGCGACGCCAATTGCCGAGGCAGAGAGGCGCTCGAAAGCAGCGAAAATGCCGACGTGGAATTCGGTTACGACGAGATCGTCACCATCACGCTCGGCGCGTATCTCCTCAATGTGACCGACGCTTTTGCCGCGCAGCGATAGCACCCTTCGACCGGCAAGATGTTCGAGGTTGACGGAGGCCATGGTCAAGCTCCTGGAATGCGGCCGATAATGTGATCGCGCAGCCAGTCCTGCCAATCGAAGATCGCCGTCCGCCGCACATCAACGTCGACTTCGATGTCGACACCGATATTTCGCACCTTCTTCCACGCTATGCGGTGCGGCTCGGCATGGCGTTCGCCGCCAAGCCTTGCCGCGAGCCAGGCCACCCAGCGTCCCGGTCGCGAACCAAGGCGGCGCGCCAGCGTGATCGAGCCAAGCTCGACCGCGACGATCCTGGGCGGTTTGCCGTGCCTCAACTCGGCCACCAATCCGTCCACCTTTCCGATCTTGACCTGCCTGCGGTCGACGACCTGTTTGTCCAGTAGATCGCGCAGCAGATCCATCACGAGCCTCCGAATATCTGCAAGGGTATGGCCACCACGGCAAGGACGAAACCCAGCGCAATGACGAAGATCACCGCGGCATTCGAAATCATGCCGTTGCGATGGTCGCCGACATAACGTTCATCGTTGAGCAGGAAGAGGAATGGCACCACGGTCAGGGGCAGGCTGGCTGCCGTGACTGCCATGGAGAAGATCGTGAGTTTCAGCGGGTCGAGGCCAAGGCCTATTGGTATGGCGGCAAGAAGCAGCGAGATCGTATAGACGCTGCAGAAGCCGGGATCTTCGCGTGGTTTCCTGTCTTCTCCCCACGTCCAGCCGAAGCCTTGCGCGACGAGGTAGGCCTGCTGCAGGGCGATTTCGAGCGCCGCGCCGAAACAGGCTATGGCAAGCGAAGCGACAAAAAGGACAAAGCCCCAGAACCCGAATATCGGGATCAGGAGCAGTGGCAGTTGATGATAATCATCGACCTGGTTAACTCCGTGCTCGCCTAAGACCAGCGCGGCCACGATCAGCACACTGACCGAGATGGTGCCACCAAAGCTCATGCCGAGGCCCGCAATTGCGCGATTCGTGCCGAGATAGGTCTTGTCCCAGTGGTCCTCGACGGCGCCTGAGGAATAGAACATGAAGAGGTAGGGGGATATCGACGCGCCCAGAATGCTGACTGCCATGAACCAGTAGCTTTCAGCGTCATGATCCGGCAAGCTCGGCACGGCGCCAGCCGCAACCTGTTTCCAATCCGGCTTCAGCATCACCGCCGCGACCACGAAGCAGAGCGTGACAAGACCGAGGACCGCCACGCCCTTCTCGATGAACCCGAAGGTGCCTTTCCATAAGAACAGCCACGCCAGGAATGCCACTGGTATTGCCCACCATTGAAAGCCGATCCCTGTCGCAAGGTCAGCCGCGATGGCAACGCCGCCGATCTCTGCCGACATCACCATGAAATTGACCAGCAAGGTGGCCAGCAACGGCCATAGGAAGGTGTTGAAGCCGAACCTCTCGCGGATTCCGTCGGCGATCGTGTGGCCGCTGACGGCCGCGAACCGGCCCGCCATCTCGACCAGGAAGATGATGCAGATGGTGCCGAGGAGGATGGCCCAGATCAGCCGCAAGCCGAAAGTGGCGCCGGCTTGCGCGGCTGTCGCCATTGATCCGACTTCAAGAAAGCCGCCAACGCTGGTGACGATACCAAGCGAGATTTCGAGCAGCTTCTTCATGATTTCGGCGCGAAATATTTGGCATAGGCGGCGGCCAGGTTCGCCGTGGCCGCCCGAAGTTCCTGCCGCGCCTGACTCACTTGCCGCAGGTTGCCAGCCTCTACCCCCGCTTGAGCGTCCTTGGCCGCAGCCGACAGCTGACCGACCGCCGTTACGACCTCGCGCCGCTTGGGGGATTCAGGAGGATTGTCAGATTCTATCTGACGACCGACCTCGACAAGCGCCTCGGCCGTCGATTGCAATGTGGCCGATGCATAGTTTGAAGGAGCCGCGCCGGCGGCCCAGGCGTCCATGACCATCACCGCTGTCTGCGAAGCCGACGCCGCGATTTTTGATTCCTGCTCGACGGGTCCGGACGACGAACAGGCAGCCAAGGCGAGCATGGTCGACAACAGGCATGAACGGCAAACCCGATAGCAGTCGTCATCGACAATGCCTACAGTCAGCGGCATGGCCTCCGGCCAGCCCGAGTAATGGTGTCTGCTTGAAGCATTCAGAGATGGGCAACGGGTGCATGGTGCGGCTCCATCTGCCTGATCGGATCTGAAGCTGGTTATCAGGGACATCACGAATCCCGATCTAAGGATTTCGGCCTCCCGGGAAGGGTATGACATCGCTAGGCAGGTTGCATTTCGAAAGCCTGTGTGGATTGGGACCGGCCGGCTCGCTTCTACCTCGGCCAAGGGGTCGCAACGTCACAACGCCTTGCGCCGACAAAGCAGCTTGTTGTCTGAAAAGATGCACAAGTTCGGGGTGGAGTCCGTCCCCTCGACGAGAGGCCACGTCGTGAAGAAATACGAAGAACTGCATCATATGCCTTTCCACGCTGGCGTCGCCCCTCGTACCAACGCCGGTCTCCTGCATCATCGCAATCCGGGTTGGAAATGCGGGACGATCAAGTCGCATCCCAGGCTTGGGTTTGGCCTCTCCTGGTTCATCATGGAGTGTAAAGCTGCCGGGGCGCGAAGGTTCCGCCTCGTCTCATAAATTCAGCTGACAGGAACGACCTCAGTGGAGAGATAGGTCGACGGCGGTTCCGCCCGGGCCAAGACTGGCTTCCGCCAAAGCTGCGATCGATTTCTCTTCGCCCCCAGGAGACGCTCGGCTACTTCTTTAGCGATGCTTTCCGCTTCCATCGCCACCATCACAATGGAATGGATCTCGATGTGACCGTAGGACGGAAACCACATTTCCGTTCGAACGTTCAAGCCAGATGGACACAGTCGAGATTGCCTCCCGGACCGCCGCCGTCGAACGAACAGGTGGATGTCTCTGCGGCAGTATCCGTTATCGAGTGACTGGCGATCCGCGCGTTCACTACTGTCACTGTGACATGTGCCGCCGCGCGACCGGCAGCGCCTTCGCCGTGTTGGCCTGGACGTCCTCGTCCAACCTGTCATGGCTCAGCGAGGAGCCTGCCTATCGCACATCTTCGCCCATCGCCCGGAGGGGATTCTGCGGAGCATGCGGTTCTCCGTTGACCCTTTCCTACGCCGCCGCCGAGGGCGAAGTCGCTCTGCATGTCGGAACCTTTGACAATCCTGAAGGTCTGGAACCGCAATACAATTACGGGTCCTCGCAGCGGCTTGCCTGGGTTTGCTGTGGCGTTGACTTGCCGCATCACGACACGGAAGAGCGATGGTAGCGGAATCCGATCATGAGTTTCCGCTCACTGTGGACACGCCGCCGATGGAAGCCCGGACTGCCGACACGCTGCCAGAGGGCAACGGCATCTGGCAGTATGAGCCCAAGTGGGATGGCTTTCGCTGCCTTGCCTTCAAAGGAAGAAAGGCGGTCGATCTCAGGGCGAAATCCGGCAAGCCGCTTGGCCGCTATTTTCCCGAACTGACGGCGCTTCTGGGCGAGCTCGAAGCACAGGATTTCGTCGTAGACGGCGAGATCATAATCGAGATCGAAGGACGCGCATCGTTTGACGCGCTGCAGATGCGGCTTCACCCGGCTGAGAGCCGTATCCGGAAGCTGAGCAGACAAACGCCTGCGCGGATAGTCCTCTTCGATACCCTTGCCGCGCCCGGAGGCAAGATCGTTCTCGAAAGGCCGTTGCGGGAACGACGCGGGGCAACCGAAGATTTTGTCGCTCGGGCGGAGAATGAGGCGCTGCGACTTTCGTCGGCAACCACGAGTATCGCCAACGCCAACAAGTGGCTGCAGGGTGCTGGCCACGGTTCGACCGACGGGGTCGTCGCCAAGATGCTCGACCAACCCTATCGGCCAGGCGAGCGTGCGATGGTCAAGGTCAAGCGGCTGCGCACCGCAGACTGCGTGGTTGGCGGGTTCCGCTACCTGAACCGCAAGCGCCAGGTCGGGTCGCTCCTGCTGGGCCTCTATAACGACAATGGCTTGCTCGACCATGTCGGCTTCACTTCGACCATCAGCAATGAAGATCGGCAGGCGATCACCGTGAAGCTCGAGGAATTGCGCGGCGGACCCGGCTTCTCAGGCAAGGCGCCGGGCGGGCCAAGCCGCTGGAGCACGGAACGCAGCGGCGAATGGGAGCCGGTGCGGCCGGAACTGGTCGTCGAGGTGCGCTTCGACCATATTACCAGCGACCGTTTCCGCCACGGAACCAGGCTTTTGCGCTGGCGGCCCGACAAGGCGCCGCGCCAGTGCACGTTCGAGCAGATCGAGTAGTGGCCTAGCAATCGCGACGAATGTTGTCTGCCATTGCGCATTCACTTTTTGCGCAAGGTTCGCAAAGTAATCGAATAGCGGTGTTCGGTCAGGGGCGGGATGCTGTGCTCCCATTCATCGCGCGCCGGGCCGCTCAAGAGGTAAGCCGACCGCGGCTCGACAATGATTGTCTTGCGGTCCCATTTCGTGCCGTTCTTGCGCCGGAGTCGGAAGCTGCAGGGAGCAAGAAGAGATACGCCGGCCACCGTCTCGAAATGCGGCTTGTCGCGATGCCAGCCAATGCCCGCGCCCGGTCGATACTCGTTGATCAGAACCTGCTCGAAAGCGCTTTCCGGCAACCCGCCGAAAGTCGCTACCTTGCGCCTTAGCGTCATCAAGAAATCTGGTATCGGGGGCGCCTCGACCACCTGGCGCCGATCGTAGTCGTAACGCAGGCCGAAACCGATCACCTGCCGATTTGCCAGGTGGCCATGGAAATCGAAAGGCTGGAAAGGGAGCCTCTGAAGGTGGCGCAGCAGGTCCGTTTCTTCATCCGCCGTGACAAGGTTCGCCTGATAGCGAAACCCTTCTGGCAGATCATCGGCCGCGGCGAACAGGTCGGGCTGGTCAACATTCACGCCGGCCAGAGCTTTGGATTTTAGAGATGGCATGCACAATAGCTGGTCAAGCTGCTCCCTGAGCGCAAGGCCTACGACGCGGCGGATCCGCATACTAACGTTCCCCCGTGCCGTGGACGCCAAGGCGTCATGGTTTGCAGCCGGTGGCCGTGCCTGGCCGCCCTGCCCTTTCGGTCGCCGCCTGAATGGCAAGCGCCGCAGTACTCAGTGCAAGAGGAGGGTCCTCAACCAAGCCAGGAAGCGGCTGCCATTGACGGTCCTGCGCACCCTGGCGGCGGCCCATTTGCCTTGCATGGTGGCGCCGACATGACAGCTGCAGACGATTTCGTGCAACTGCCAATCGCTGAGCTCGAAGAAGCGAAGGGCCTCTCCATAGGTGTCGTTTCTAAGTCCCGCGGCTTTCAGCAGCGGATCTTCCAAGGCAACTGAAATTGGCGATCCATCGGCTCGTGCGGCCTGGCGGGCGTCCAGACGCAGGCGTTCGGTGCCAGCAAGCGCGCCCAGGCATCGGCCGGGGTGCCGCTCGAGCAGTTCCGCCCAACGCTCGATCCGTTGCCTCCGGGTCATAACGGGGCTCTGCGCCAGCGGCTTGACGTCCGCGATCGCCTGCAGTTGTTCGAGGGTCTGGTGTTTCATAATCAGCTCCTGTTGATCGAGCATTCACCCAAGGGGTTTTCGCGACAAGCCTATCGGTCGGCTAAATAAGTGGCCTCCTCATCGTCACGCTGGCGTCCGCCAAGCGCCGCTGCGACGCTGGCAATAAAGGCGCCTACCACCATGGACAGGGCGCCAAGAAGGGCGAAGGTGGCGCCGGCTTTCCTGGCTGTGTCGGCCGCCTGCTGGGCCTTGATCTTTGCGTCCTTCACCTTGGCCATCATTGCATCTACCCGAGCCTTGGCATCGGCCTGCGGAAGCCCGGTGCGGGCGGCCACGAGTTGCGTCAGATAGGCGCTGTCGTCAGCCGCAAGTTCGCCGCCGTTCGCAGCAGTCGCGAGCAGGATGCGCGACGCCTGCGCGGTCGCTGCAGCTTCGTTCTGCGGATTGGCATCGACGGGCTTGGTCAGGTCGGCGGGGCGGAACAAGGCATCCACATAGTAGGACGTGCTGTCGAATGCTGAGCCGTCCTTGCTTGCGGCACCGGCCGAAGCCCCGGTCGCGGCGCCCGCGGCCACCGTCGAAACTGCCTGCACTCCAGAACCCAATGCCGCCGAAAGCGCTGAGCCGAGAACTCCCGCAACAAGAAGCGTGGCGAGTGCCCAGGCAAGGAAACCGTGAGCTGTGTCGCGGAAGTAGGTTTCATCGGTATGAATCCCCACCCATTTGGTGCGCAACCGACCCGTGAGATATCCACCGACGCCAGATGAAAGCCATTGCACGACCACCAGCCAGACTGCGGTGGACACAGCAAATGTCGTGGCCGACGCGCCGGCACCGGACCACGGCGAAACCATGCTCAGCCCAAGGCCAGAGCCCAACAACAGGAGAATGACTGTCAGGGTCGAAGCGGCGAAGGCGCCGGCAATGATCGGCCCCCAGTTCACTGCTGAAGATGAGGATTCTGTCGGTGCAGAGGCCTCGGCGGTCACAAGTGTTGCCTGCATCTGTGCCTCCTACCGCGCAAACAGCATGATGAGAATGATGATCGGAATGGGAATGCCGAGCAGCCAGAGCAAGATACCGCGACCCATGGAAGCCTCCTGTGGGTTAGTGTGTGATGATCTAACAATGTCGCTGCAGGTCTTCTGTTCCGTTGGCGGTAAGCCGGGTCATTTACAGGCGGCAAAGGCCTTCATGCCCTTCTTGATCGCCCTGCGAGCCTCGTCGGCATTCTGCCATCCCTTGAACTTGATGGTCTTGCCCGTACCCAGCACGGACGACAGGAAGAACTGCTCGATTTCGCGCCGCAGGTCATCTGGCACACGATCCGCCGCAACCGGTTCGGCAGCATCTTCCCTATGTGGAGAGAAGACATAGCGGTCGTTGCGCAAGGCCTCGCCACCGGAGTCTTTCTGCTTGACACGCAATGCACCCAACAGGTCGCATTTGATGACGATGCCAGGAGCGGAAGCCGCCTGGTGGATGACCAGCCCGTCGAGGGGATCGCCATCATCGCCCAAGGTGGAAGGGATAAAGCCCCAGTCGTAGGGATAAGTCATCCCGACCGGTAAGGGGCGGACATAACCGAAGGTCCGGGTTGCGCGATCGTAGGCGATTTTCGCCTCCGCACCACGCGGTGTTTCAATCACTACTCTGACAACCCGTTCGTCGTGGTTGGCAGCTTCAGATAATCGGGCATTGCGATGCTCTATCGCGGGGGGTGCTCCGGTTGGAACTTCAAGACGCGACGAATGTTCCGAAGGGCAGCGCGAGCCCAGCCGCAGTCCGACGCGTTGGGGCGAATGGGCGCTCAGGCGTCGAGCGGGCTCATCGCCGAGCCGGCTGCTGCCGCGGAACCAAAATTCCCGCAGTCGCTTTTACCGAATACGCGGCTGCCGGGCCGAGGCGGACGGTGGAGACATACGTGGCGCTTGAAGGTGCGGCGCGTGCGAATATCGGCATTCGCATCATGATAGTCACTGTGGTGGCGGTGCCGCTGCTCTTCGCGCTGAGCGGCCTTGCCATTCGCTATGCGGCTTTTGCCTCGGTATCGTCGGATACGGGTTTTGCGGCCTATGCTCAGGCGCTCTGCAGGTGGGACTGCGCCTGGTATGTCGACATCTCCGAAAAGGGCTATGAGCGCTTCCCAATTCCGAACGCAAGCAATGTCGGGCGCTGGGGCTTCTTCCCGCTCTATCCGCTTCTAGTGGCGGCGATCCGATCCGTCCTGCCCTTCCCCACGATCCTGATCGCGACGATCACGTCGCTGGCGTTGAGCTACGCAGCCTGCCTCGTGGCATGGCCGCTCGTGGGGAAGAACATGCGCGCCTACGTGCTCTATTGCGCCTTCCTGCTCAGTGGCCCGTTCTCGTTCCATTTCACCACTTTCCTCAGCGAGCCGCTCTTCGTGCTGCTTACCTCGTGCGTCTTCCTAGCGCTCAAGCGCTCCAACTATCTCGCCGCCGGGGTGGCCTCGGCGCTTCTGTCGGCAACGCGGCTCGTTGGCGTGCTAGCCGTGTTCGCCACCGTCATCCACATGTACGAGGAATATCGCGCGAAGGGCGGTTCGATCGTCGCCTTTCCTCGCTGGCTGCTCGGCCGGCCGGACCTTCTGGTCGCCATCTTCATCTCGCCCGCCGGTTTGTTCGCCTACATGCTCTTTCTCCATCTCACGGTCGGGGACGGCTTTGCCTTCCTCCACATCCAGCGCGCTTTCGGGCGCGTGGCGGGCAATCCGCTGCTGTTCCTGTGGGACGGCCTGTCCTACCACCCGAATGCCGGCTGGCTGCCCACGGCGCCGCAATGGAGCGCAATGACGGCAATTGCCGGCCTGGCGCTCTGCTTGGTGCTCGGGGCTCGCAGGCAATATGGCGCGGCCCTTTTCTGCGCCGTCAGCATCATCTTGCCGTTGACCACGAACCTTGCCTCGATGGTCAGATACGTCGTCGGGCTCGCGCCGCTGGCGATACTGGTAGCCGTCTTGCTGTCAGCGTCGAAGCTGACCTTCGTCGCGGCCTTGGCGCTGTTCCTCGCCGCCTGCTACTTCATGACGGTGGCGTGGATCGGAGGCTATCTTGCCTTGGTCTGAAGCGCTGCGATCCCCTAGGTCCGCTGTATCACTTGGCGGTTACGGTCTGGCGGCCGCCCTTGCCTTGTCCGAGCTCGCCATCCTCACGCTTGCCCTCAATCCCGACGTCAACGGCGACTACCGCGCCTATTACATCGACCGCACGACGACGTGCCTCAACCGCGACGCGATCGGCAGCTACACGCCAGGCAGGACAATATCGTTTCGGTCCGATGGCGCCAGACAGACCGCGGCTATGAGGGTTTGCGGCTGGTCGGGTCCGGTGGCGGACGGCACCCATTCGCTGGGCGAGTCCTCGCGCCTTCGCCTGGCGCTGCCGCCCGTCCGTGGCGGCCTTCTGGCCACGCTGCAGGTGGCCGCCGTCATCCGCCCTCCCCAACTCACACAGAGGATCGTCATATCGGCAAATGGCGTAAGGCTGCATCAGGCGACAGTTTCGGGCGCGGCACCGATGACGGTGGCTTTCTTCATTCCCCAGGCAGCCCTGGCCGACACCGGCAGGCTGGAATTGTTCTTCGACTATCCCGACGGCATCGCGCAGAGCCCGGCAGCAAGCAACATATACAACCGGTCCATCAAGCTGATCTCGTTTCGGCTGGATGCGCTCTAGGCGCAAGCGACATTCACCTAGGACGGTTCGCCCCTTCGGTCGGCTCCCCGCCCGGCAAAGACCCAGCGGTCGAGCACGATAAGATTGAGCGCCGGGATGATCAGGCAGGTCAGCAGTATGGGGACGAAAAGCGGCAGGCCGAGCATCACCGTGAAGAGCTTGGGCGCAGCATAGGCGACGCCGAGGCCGGTCGCCGTCAGCAGCAGGAAACGTGGGGCTTCCGAGCGATGCGATCCGGCCGACATGAAGCTGAAGGACTTGTGCGCCAAATAGGAAAACAGTGCCGCTGCTCCATAAGCGGCGAGCGAGGCCTGCACCGGCGTGAAGCCGAGGTCCGCCCGGGCGAAGACCGCGGCCAGGACAGCGTAGAGAATTGTCGCGGCGATGCCGACCGATCCGAAGCGCGCCAGGAATTTCACGCCAGCGGTGAAGCGGTGCTCAGGCATAAGCGACACACGCGTACTGTGCTCCGAGCGGCAGGGCGGCGAGCGCGCGCTCGACTTTCCTGGCAAAGGGTCTTGCTGAAGGCAGCAACAGGAAATGCTCGGACCGGATATTTCTGAAGTCTGCTTCTCGAAACAGCGATGCCACCTTGCGGGTGCCAAGCAGGACGGCGTCCTTGTCGAACGGGCAGCGGAGCACCGCCATGCGCGTGAGCGGATTGTAGGGATTGTGCTCGATGATGCAGGCAACGCCGCCCCGCCGCAGGACACGCCTCATCTCGCGGAAAAAATTGAGCCAGGATGTGGGCGGCACATGATGGACGACACAGCTGGCGAAGGCCAGGTCGAAGGCGCCGCTCTCATAAGGCAGGCTACCGTGGGCGCAGGCGCTGTAGCCGACATGCGGATTGTCGCGCGCGGCGCGCGCCAGTGAATCCCGCGAAACATCGCAACCCTCGAGGCGATCGAAGGCGCCTTCGAGATAGGGATGGAGCGCGCCGATGCCACAACCCACGTCGAGCGCACGCACCTCCGCCCTGCCCGCGCGAAGGTACCGCTCGACGACCAGGCGCCGCAAAAGGTCGGCCTTGGCTGCGAGGAAGAAATCATGCTGAAGCCCTGAGAACCGAATCGAGCCTTCGACCACATCGCGGTAACTGGTGTTATAGCTGTCGAAGTGTTCGGACATCGGCCGCAACCCCGTTCTCTGCCTTGCGAAACGAGGTGCGCCGGTCACCGGAAGCGACGCGCACCGAGCGGCCGAAGCCGTTCAGCCTGTCGACCACGTAGAGGGGACGGCGTTTGACCTCGGCGTGGATGCTGCCGACATAAAGCCCGACAACGCCGGTCATGAAAAGGTTGATGCCGCAGAGCAGCGACACGACGACCACGGTCGACGTCCAGCCGGCGAGGACGCCCGCTTCAAAGAGCCACGCAAAGATGGCGTAAGCGCCGAAAAGGACGGCAAGGGCGGAAACGACCAATCCCGCCCAAAGCGCCAGACGCAGCGGTTTTTCCGAGAAGCTGATGATGCCGTGGACCGCAAGATGCACCATCTTCCAGAACGGGTATTTGGTCTCGCCCAGCGTGCGCGCCGGTCGCTCGAACGACACAGCCGCCTGCTTGAATCCCATCCAACCGAACATGCCTCTGACGAAGCGGTCGTGCTCGGGCATGCGCCTGAAGGTCTCCAGCGCCTTGCGGCCGACCAGGCGGAAGTCGCCGACATCGCGGGGAATCTCGACCGGCGTCATCTTCTCCAATACGCGGTAGAAGAGGCTCGCGGACATACGCTTGAACCAGGATTCGCCCTCGCGCCTGGTGCGCCTTGCATAGACGATCTCGAAGCCTTCCTTCCACTTCGCCACGAGGTCGAGCACGACCTCCGGCGGATCCTGCAGGTCGGCATCCATGACGATGATGGCCTCGCCCGCCGCCGCCTCCATGCCGGCCGTGATGGCGATCTGGTGTCCGAAGTTGCGGGAAAGCTCGATCAGCCGGAACCTCGGCTCGGCAGCGACCATGCGCCGAAGGTATTTCACGCTTCCGTCGTGGCTTCCATCGTCGACGAAGATGACCTCCGCCTCTGCGTCCAGCTGACCCACCAGCAGGCTTATTCGCTCGACCAGCCGGGGCAGCACCTCCTCCTCATTGTAGATCGGCAGCACCAATGAGTAGCGCGGGGACTGCGCGTTTGCGCGCGTCCGAATGCCGTGCATCACAGCGTCTCGCATGCGGTTGAAAATGGAACACCCGCCACAAAGTTCCCAAGGAACATCAGAAATCGCTAATTTGCCAGCCTTCTGGGATCAGCCAATGATGCAACCGGCCAGCCTGCGCCTGCGGCGCTCTAATAATAATCGCCTCGTAACACTGCCTATTACTTCATCTATCTCGCGGATCGGAACCCTCGACCAAGGCGGCGCGCATGAGGCGCTACGCCATTTCGGTCACGAGTTGCGCAGGGTCGCGTCTCGCGCATGTCGAGCTTTGCGGTGAAGATCGAAGACCCGTGCTCGGCAGGCGCCACCATGAGTACGTGCGGTAGAGGGGTCTGGTCCGAGGCCGCTTCGTAGCGCATCCATTCGAAACCTTCGAGCAGAGCTGCCCGGATTGCAGAGCGATCGCGGATCGGCGCGCCAGATCAACGCAAGGGGCATCCACCGGGGGTGGCTTGCCCCCCGACCTTCAGGTCGCGCGGGAACTTGCGTCACAGTCGAAAGTTCTTGGTGATGGCCAATCACCCAATCACGAGCGTGCTCACCTCGATCGGCACCTTAACCTCTCGTCCTGCCGCCTTCCTGGTGTTGTTGGTTTATTCCATTCTTTGGATGGTATTCGATCGGCAAAGTTTGAATTGGCATGGGGCGGCTACTCTCTTCACCTGGGCCATGACGCTGTTCATCCAGCGAGCAGAGCATCGCGACACTCAGGCAATCCACGCCAAGCTGGATGAGATGTTGCGATCAAATAGCTCGGCTTCAAACATCACCCGGATTGACGATCAGGAACTTGAGGAAATCGAAAAACATCGCGTTCGCAAACAGCAGGGAGATTGACGTGCGGCCTTCCGGTCTCGTGGCGTTTCTGGCAGGAGGGAAAGCGATCGGGTCCGACGGAAGGTTCGCACGCTTGCTCAAGTTTCTGAGCTATGTGGCCGTTGCGTTGATCGCTGTTTTGATCACGTTGCTTGTCATAAACCTGATCCCTGAACCTCGCGTCTTGCGAGCCATCGTGCCTCACCGTTTCGACGCCTCAGACCCCCAGTTTCCCACGAGCATGAGCGGGTATTCGCAAGGGCAGCTTTCCAATTCGAACGCAGTGCAAACCTTGGTCAACGGAGATGAGATCTTTCCTTCAATGTTGCAGGCGATCGGCGCGGCCAGGTCCACCATTGATATGGAGACCTATATCTACTGGTCGGGTGCCGTCGGCTACAAGTTCGCGACAGCTTTGGCCGCTAAAGCCAGAGATGGAGTTGAAGTCCGTGTGCTGGTTGACTGGGTCGGAAGCCTTCCATTCGATGAAGACCTGATCCGAATCATGACAAGAGCCGGCGTTGCGTTCGAACGCTATCGGCCCGTCTATTGGTATACGTTGGACCGGGTAAACAATCGGACGCATCGCAAATTGCTCATTGTCGATGGGCGCGTCGCATTTACCGGCGGCGTCGGCATTGCAGATAACTGGCTTGGCAACGCCCGCAACCCCAATGAATGGCGTGATACGCACTACCGGGTAGAAGGATCAGTGGTCTCTGCTTTTCAAGCGGCGTTCGCTGAAAATTGGCTGGAAACAACCGGAGAGACCCTGCAGGGTGAGAAATTCTACCTTCCACCGCAACCCGCAGGTGCGCTGAGCGCTCAGTTGATACTGTCTTCGCAGCCCAATGGCTCAGAGAACATGCAAGTGATGATGTTGGCGGCCATTGCTGCCGCCAAAGATCACTTGCGCATCGGAATGGCCTATTTCGTGCCGGACGACATCGCCCTCCAGCAGATTTTGGATGCCAGGAGGCGCGGGGTATCGGTAGACGTTATTGTGCCCAGTTCGCTGACGGATGTGCCGCTGGCTCGAAAGAGCTCGCGCTACTTCTGGGGCGACTTGCTCCGAGCAGGTGTGCGGATCTTCGAGTTTCAGCCTACCATGTATCATCCCAAGCTCTTGATCGTTGACGACGTCTGGGCAAGCTTTGGTTCTGCCAATTTGGACGAGCGCTCTTTGCGGCTAAATGACGAAGCCACGCTGAACGTCTACGGAAAGGATTTCGCAACGACGCAGATCGACTTGTTCAACCAGGATCTTCAGCGATCAAGGCAAGTCAGTTTGGACGAATGGGAAGCGCGTCCCCTGTCCGAAAAGATCACGGACTGGTTTGCCAGTCGGCTACGCTCTCAACTTTGAGGGACGTTGTGATCCTGCCCCTGCGCATATAAACATGGCCGGATGGGAAACTCGTCGGCGCCTTCTCGACCAACATCGGCACAGCGGCGCCCCCTTTGCAGGCGCGTGCGCGATTGTTCGCGCTCTACCCGCCGGTTTGGTGGAGGCGGATCGCCTTTGCTGGAACGCTACGCCGTCCTGAGCATTGCATGGGGACAGGAGATTTCCCATGCCCACTTTCCGCTTTGAGACGGTCCAATTCGGCAAGACCAGGATAGTCGAGGAAAAGCTCTCCAGCGCCGATTTGGCCAGCCCGAGAGCGCTGGAAATGGCTCACGCCGCACTCGTCGCCGAGGACCCCGCCGGCGCTGCCCAATCGGGCTCGATCATCAAGGTTTACGATGCGGCAGGCTATCTGGTGGCGACCGTCAATTTCTCCGATCTAGTGCGTGACACTTCTGGACCGCGCTCCTCCAGCAGCAAGGCACCTATCGAAGAGCCCGGTGTCATGCGTTCTGGTTGAGCAGTCTCGAAGCACCTCCCCAGTCAGCAACCCTTGCTGAGGTCGCGAGTCTGTTTTCTGCGTTCCATGCTGCGGGCGTTTCGACGAGCAACTCTCAGTTCGGGAAGTGTCGGTTGCCACCAACCCCTCGAACGTTTGTCCGCTTTTGGCGCACTGCGAGCTGGCCATGTGGCGATCAGTTCGGACAGCGTGGCCGAACGCCACCTGCCCCAGATGTAGCTCGCGTTTGCGCACGCCGCGTTTGGATAGGAGGCGGTCAAATCTTCCGCCTCGACGAGTTCACCGGACACTTCGTCGAAAATGACAATGCCATATTCTTCTGTCGCAACCGGCTTGCCAACGGGCGGTAAGTGTTCAGTTGGAAGTGGATAGCGATGACGGCGGCGTTCGGCGTTCCGCAGTTGAGCGGCCTTGTAAGCATCAGAGCTTTTGGCAGTCTCTCGTCGTCGTTTCCTTTCTTCCGGTTCCGCCTGTTGGGCGGCCTTTTCGATGCTGGGCCAACGGCGTCGTAGCTCTTCAAAAGAACGGAACGGCACTCGCCAGGCCCGCAATTCCTCGTCCCAACTGGCCCAGGGTACTGTTCGCAGTTCCTCGATAACCGTCTTCGAATACGGGGTTCGAATACGGAGGTCGTCGGACACCTCCAGGTATGCGCTTGATATTGGATCAAAGGCGAAGGCGTCGCGTCCCTTGCTGTCGCCGTGAACCGCCAGCATTGCTGCCTCTTTTTCCAGCCAACGGTCGATCCGCCCGGCGGCCGTCTTTCCAGGAACGAACCAACTCTTGCGCTCGTCGCTCCACCTCGCTCGCGGAAAAGCCTGTCGGAACCGTTCGACGGCCATCCTGTCGAAGGGAAAGCGCGCTTCGGCACCGGGAGTATGCGGCTTTTGTGGCATGGGACCAGCGTCCGATTTTTCCGCTCCCTGCGGGATCACGGTTCAATGCATTGAACGCCGGCCGAGCCAGCAGGTTCACAAACTTCAAACGATCCTGCGGCAGGAGGACAAGTGTAGCCCTACGTATGCAAGCACTCTGCGCGGTGAAACCTTCCCCACATTCGGCGGTTAACTCGGAAAGGTGAGACCATGCCGAGACGCGATGAAACAGGGACACCCCCCATGCGGCCGAGAAGACCTCGTTCTCGGCCGCTGAAAGGTGAGGGAGCAGAGGTGAAACATATTGTGGAAACCCAGAATGTGTCGCCAGCCCAGGCGCGAGAACTTGTGCGTCGGTATGGACACGATTGGCGCAAGATCGATGAAGCCGCCAAATCCTACAAGGACGAAAAATGAGCTTCCCGTTCTCGAGATGACAGTCTCATGGTCCCAGATGGTAGAGTTCGAATGACGCGCATCGCAACGTTCATCTGAATGGCGTCAACGGCCGGCTACCGTTCTTCTGGAGTGACTGGGTCAAACCAAGTATGACGTCCTTTGCCTTCAGGAGTTGAAGACAGCAGACGTCAAGTTTCCTGTCGATGCGATCAGAAGGGCGCGCTACGGCGCGATCTGGCACGCCAAAAGTGTCAAGCATCCAAACGGATTTCGTCGCCTCGCCGCTGACGTTCAGGCTCACTCTTTGACGTAAGCGCCTGGTTGGCGACCTGTCTTGGGCGCCTTTGCGTCTTTCGAATGTTCCGAGATCGCAGGGCCGGCTCCAGATGTCTTTTCTGTTGCTGGGCTCGGAGTCGCCTGTTTCCCTGGATTCTGGCCGGCGGACCGATGGGAGCTGTCCCCTTGACCGGTTGGCCTCGTTAGGCCGATCCCGCCCGGCGGCTTTTTGTTGCCCGCCGCCTCTTGCTCGAAATCATCCGATGGATCGGCGTCTTTCGACGCCGGATATTTCCTGGCACCCGTCTCGCGACGGTTTTCATCGCCTGTCATAGCTCATTGCTCCTGAAGATCATGAGGATCAACCCACTGATCAGCGGCAAGTTCCCTCATGCCGACTTACGAGTTGCCTTTGCCTTGGAGCCTTCTTTGATGCCTTCCTTGGCAAGGCTCTTGCGCAGCACCGACGCGAGGTCGACGATGTTCTCTTTAGGCCTTGGTGCCGGTTTCGGCGGCTTCTTGCCCTTGCGCTTTGCGTCGATCATTGCAACGAGCGCATCCTCGTAGGTGTCCTCGAATTTCGATGGATCGAATTTGGTCACCTTCTTGTCGATCAGCAGGCCGGCGATCTCGAGCAGGTCCTGATCATACTTAGGACTCTTCAGATCGTCGAAGACGGTCTTTTCCGGGATCATTTCGTCATGGGTGCGCAGCTCGGTGAGCAGCATGCCTTTGCCGAAGGGTTGAATCACCACTTCCCGCCCGCGCTGGTAAAGCACCACACAGGATCTGGCCGCTACGCGCTTTTTTGCCATGGCCTCTCGCAGCACCGAAAACGCTTCGACAGCCGCGCCATCGGCAGGGATGACGTAGTAAGGTTTTTCCAAATAACGCGTGTCGATGTCGTCGAGAGCGACGAATTCCTCGACCTCCAGGGTGTGGGCGGACGTCAGCTTGAGCTTTTTGATGTCGTCGGGCGGAACTTCGATGAATTCCCCCTTTTCGACCTCGTATCCCTTCGTCTGGTCTTCTGCCTCGACGATGTCGCCGGTCTCCTCATCGACGTAGGCGCTCTTTACCGGAAGACCGTCCTTCCTGTTCAGAATCTTGAAATGGATTTTCGAGGCTTCACTGGTCGCGCCGACCAGCTTCACGCCACAGGAGACCGAACCAACTTTCAGGAAGCCTTTCCAAACTGCCCGCGGCGCCGTCATGGTCGTTGCCTCGCTTTTCTGGAGTTCTACCGAAATACTCAGGAGCTGGAGATGTTCCAAACGGCAGGTTCGACTTGGCAGTCTCGCGAGGACATCGAGCGAAACGCGGAGATGAACCCGTGTGCCGACAATTCATCAGCGGACTCAGCTCAGCAGCCTTCTGCCTTCAGGGATCGCACCATGCGGACCACAACCGGATCGTAGGGGACTTTTTCGGATTTGCTGTAGTTGATGGTGAAGAGCGCGGCACGGTCATCGCAGACGGCAATGGCACGGACATATCGGATTTGGCCATTGTTGATGCCCGAGTAACTGGCCCATCGGGGCGTGACGCGTCGATACGTCAGCTTCCAGCCGGCCTTTTCGTCCTCGACCATGCGATGCTTGATCTCGGCCCGAAAACTGGCCTTGCCGAGCCTCGCACCCCACACGGCGAGGAAGGCTTCGTTTGCGCCCCGAAAAGCCGCGCCCTGGTCCGAACGTTGGGTCAAGACAAAGCCCGGCGGGACATCGAATGTGAATCCAAACTGCCTGACGCCGAAAGGCTGCCACGCTTGCGCCTGAAGAAGCGTGCTGAAAAATAGGATCGATACGAGGCTCAGCAGAAAACGTGTCATTGGCGTGATTTAGCGCTTCCTCAGATAGCATCCAGACTGAACAAGGCCGCCGACAAAGAAAAAGAACTGCCAATTTTGCGCGCCGCGGAGGGCTTGCACATAAGAGCATCGTCGATCCGCTGATATCGCCGCAATGCGATCATTGCCGATCGACGCACGCGCTTCATGAGACGCTGTTGAAGACGGTTCGGGATCTCTCAGGGTTGAGCGATAGCCCGGTCTGCTTTTCATCTTGTGACACAGGATTCGGGCAGGCCGGGCCATACACCAGCATTGAGGGTTGCCGGAGCCCGTTACACTGCGCGTTGTCTGGCCACGTCGCAAGGTATGCCTTTGAGGAGGGTGGCCCCGCGCTCGCCTAAGCCGGCTAGAATCCATGAGGAAGTGACCACCGCCTTGCCTTGGATGGTCAGCGGCAATCACGGCTGCGGCGGCGGAGCGCTCGCCTAGGCTGCCGGGAGGTCACCCATGCTGTCCAAACCCTTCGAAAAGTCGGCCCGCGTTTGGGTCGTACTGGGCTTTCCCCGTCAACTCAACACGGTCGCCAGCGATTCGTGCGGCAACAGCCCGGAACAGAAAGCGGCTGTTCGCGCTTGCAAGGCCGCGTTGGTGGGAGATGTCGATTCTGAACCGGCGAGAGGCATTTTCGTTGCCTTTGCCCATCTTTAATGAGGCAGAGACGGCCCACGCCGCCTCATTCCCAACCTCCTCGCGAAAATCCCGCAGTGAGGCATGCCGCAGGTCTTCCTCGCCGCGCAAAGCTTCATACGGCCGATCAGCTGCGTCGCCGCCGCTTCGTACCCTTGGGCGGGGTCGTGCTCCTTGACGCGCTGCCCCAGCCTTTCCGTTCGCGCCCTTTTTCAAGGCGATGAAGCCGCTCCCGACATAGCGCCCGGTGCTGCGCTCGGCCATTAGGGGGCGAATGCTGAAACCGGAACCGGGCCCTTAGGCAACGCGTTCATCCGCAGTTGTGTAGGTCCAGTGATGAGTGAGCTTATCAGAGTTATCTGGGAAGAGGTGGCGGATCTGCTCCCAGCGCTGACCAATCGGAAAAGAAGCCAAGCCGATGCCATACCGGTCGATGCTCCAGACTTCCCACATGACCTCGAGCCGGTGATCCGGTCGCCTTTAAGTGCGGGACCAACCCAATAAGTGGCCGGGCTGTCGTAGGTCAATCATTTCGATACCAATCACGAAATATTTCCGCCGGAACAGAGCGCGATGGCCGCAGTTGAGTATGGTTAGGAAAATCTTACCAAGACAGGAGAATGACATGGCCAATCAAGGCGGAAGTCGCAAACAGCATGAGAAGACAGGACAGAGCCGGAAATCCGCCGACGATCAGGATCAGCGTCGCGGCAGCGGTCAGCAGCAGGCCGACGACAAGCAACGCGGCGGCCAACAGCGCGGCGGCGGCAACTTTGCTGACGACCGCGAGAAGGCTTCGGAAGCCGGTCGCAAAGGTGGTCAGTCCTGATAGAGGAAGCGGCGCTCTGAGGCGCCGCTTTTCTTAGTCATTCAGAAGGAGAAAGCGCGATGCCGATGAAATCGGAAAAGGGATTGGAAACGCTGTTCGTGGAGGGCCTGAAGGATCTCTACTACGCGGAAAAAAAGATTCTGAAGACATTGCCGAAGCTCGCAAAGGCAGCGGAATCCGAGCAGGTGAGTGCTGCCTTCGAGAAACACCGGATGGAAACAGAACGCCAGGTAGAACGGCTCGAACAGGTTTTCGAGCAACTTGGCAAACCTGCCAGAGGCAAGACGTGCCCCGCCATCGACGGCATTCTCGAAGAGGGCTCGGAGGTGCTCGAAGAGTATAAGGGGGCGCCTGCCCTCGATGCGGGCCTTGTAGGCGCCGCACAGGCGGTCGAGCACTATGAGATTGCCCGCTACGGGACCCTCATCGCCTGGGCGGAGCAACTCGGCATGAAGGATGCCATCCCGCTGTTGCGCGAAACCCTCAAAGAAGAGACGGCGACCGACGAAGCGCTCAGCGCTTTGGGCGAGAGCGACGCCAACGAGCGCGCCCTGCAAGCGGCCTGATCAGCTCTCAACAAGCGGCTCCGGTGCTTGTCCGGAGCCGCATGGTGCTACGATGACTATACCGATGCAATCCAACTTCCATGTAGAACAACCAGCCGATGCGATGGTACCAGTCGCATCGGTGACCGAAGCCGTCTCTGAACGTCGACGATGTATAATGATCCTGCAGCAACGAGCGCGCGCCTTTGAACGGCTAAACCTGTTCAATGTTTCACGGGCTCTGTCGTCAGTTGCTGAAGAGATCCGGGGGAGCGACGATGATGAAAGCGTTCGCGAATGGGACGAACGACGGCAGACCCCCGACTTCGTAAAATGACCAAGCTTTCTGATCTTGAGCGGCGGTTTGCCGGCGCGCGACCTGAGCGCCGGCGATCATTTCCACAAATGTCCCGTCTGGGGTCAAGCAGTGGACTGGCGCGACTTGCGACAGGTTGTCTGGCATGAGCAGCCCAGACACCGGCGCATGGATTTCGACTCCTAGGTGCTAGTCGGCCGTCTTTGGGTTTTCCTCACAGGCTGCCGCACAGTGGCTTGTTTGCTTCGCGCAAATCCTTCAACCTCTTAGTCCCTCTCAGCGCGCGCGGCTGCTTCCATTTGGATGATTTCACGCGCTGCCCTACTCGTTCGCTCCATTCGTTGGTCTAGTTCTGAATGGGTCTTGGCCGTCAATCGCCATCTCAGTCGGCCCCCGGCCGCGTCATATTGGATGAAGCCCGCACCGGAGGGGACCGAGGCGGGCTCCATTCGGCTAGCTTTCCGGGCGGCGCCACGGAGTTGTGATCTGGAATGCACCGCCAACCATGAAAACTGAGAGGTGGCCGCATTGTTCCAGCGGCATGAAAAAGCCCGCGCTACGGAGGACCGATAACGCGGGCCGCGGCTGATGTTTTTGCCCCACCAGCCTACGCCGAACTCCAAGCAGCCTCATCCGACGCAAGGACCTAACTAATTCAAAGCCGCTAATGTTCCGGCCGCGCCCCGGAATCTTCGGAACAAGACCTCAGCCCCACTTGGGATGCGGTGCAGCGGCCGGGAACCAGCCCTTGTGAAGGCACGTTGCTGAGAGATGATTTTACTGAGGTTCGCATCCAATGGCAAAACACCTGTCTCGCGCCCCGGAGCAACGCGGCACCGGAAATATCCTGATGTGGGGTGCCATGATAGCCGCGATGCTTTTTGTCGCCCTCTTGATTATTCTCACTTTCGGGCCGTCCGCGGCGGGATCGTAGTGCACGCGGGGAAATCTGCAGCGTGAGCACGTGGCCCTGTTGGCCGCCTGCCTTACTCCATTCACCTGGAGCAAATGCTGTCGGCCTGTTTGAAAGCTATATGCCGGCACCGCCTGCTGAATCGTCTGCAACGTCAGAGGGTTCGCCACCCAATCGGCAGAGTTGTTAGCCACGATTGTGGATTGCCCGTTCGTGGCGGTGGCCTGACCGCGCCAGATACCTTGGTTATCTTTAGGTCGGCCACGTTCGAATACCCGGCGCTTTCGATCCGGGCTTTGGCATGGTCCTCCGTGAAGCTGTTGGCACCAGGCACGGGAGACGCTGTCGACGGGGTGCTCGATGTCTTTATCGGCCGTCGGGGTTGTCCCGCCCCAGCCGCGGAATGTCGATCATCTCCTTTTGCATTTTCAGCGTGGGGAGCGTTTCTTGGGCGAATGTCTTGAGTGCAGCGTTGTCGTCGTCTGCCGCGTAAGAGACTGATATCGGCCGAGGAGACTCCGAACGCATCCAATTCGCCGTTCCCGTGGGGATTTTCATTTTTCTCTCCATCGCGTTCATTGGGTGCCGGCAAACACGCTGCCTGATAATCCAGAGCGGCTATCGGGGGAGCCGGGGCTCTTTTGACGGGTCTTGGCATAATGACCATCCCAGGGATGGCCCCTGTAGTTGCAGCTGGATGGCTCGTCGCCACAGCAGCCGGCGCGGTAGCGGCGCCGCAGTTGGGGAGCGGCCGGCGGGATCATGGCGCGCTCACCGAATCCGGAGTGCCAGAGCGGGATGCTCACGTCTGCGCCGAAGACATCAGACGCGGCGGAACACTTGTGACTGCCAAAGTCAGGATGAACTCCGTTCCGGAAGCCGAGCGCATCCTCGGGCAGGACGGTTCGGTTGACGTGTCTGAACGCCGTCAGGAGTATGAGGCCAGCGGATGGAGCGAATTCAACCAGATGCGCCTGCATACGGGCCGGATGAAGTCGAATGCGAAAGCGTGCTGCGCGGCCTTAGGCCGCTTGCCAGGAGCTACCTCGGTGACGAAAGGGGCAGTCATAGAGAAGGCGAAGTTGCCCGCTGACCAAGCGCCGGCGGGGCAATGCTATGTGCAATCAGAAGGCGCTTTGCCCCGTACGGCACGAACGGGGCGACGTCGTGGAGCTAGCCTTTTTCGTTATAGGGCTGCTTGAGCTCGGCCACCATTCTGGCAAGTTCGGAGAATGGCGGAATCTCTGTTTCCGACTGAGCCAAGTTAGCCAACTGAAGCAATCTCAGCGGAAAACACACAGCATCGCGATTTGACGGGGACATATCCTCGTAAAGCCGTGCGTCGTCCAACAGCGAATCCTCGGCATGTTGTAAGGCCCGGTCAATTTCGTCGATCGAAAGAACCCCCTTGTGAACCAGCAGATTGTTGATTGACGCTAGGGACATAAGAAGGCCTTCAAGTTGCAAGTTGGCGACGTTCATCAGCTTATCCTCCCTAGATCGCCGAAGGACCTCAAGGAGAAAACAGGGTTCATGGATGAGATGTTCCGGGGAAAGCGAATTAATTTCGGCTGGCATTACGTGGGTCGAAAGTGAGCAACATCCCAGCCTCCCTTGCCGCAGCTTCGAAGGCTTGGCGTATGACCTGCGGATCAATCGGATCGCCCTCCAGAGCTGACAGGCAAAGGATCATTGCCTTGTGCCATCCGGGGCCCCGCTTCGGCCATTTGACGAGTTGCTCGGCCGCTTCCTGGACGTGGCCGACTTCACAAGGCCTGTCCGCCGGGGCGGCTCTCACATAGACCGGAGAATAGAAGCGCCGCCTTGCCAGCCGGTCATCGCGCTTATCGGCCCTGCCGGGGCGCAGCGGGCTCACATCGGGGGCGGAGATTCAACCCCGCGAATTTCTTGCGCGACCGCCTTCAGCGCCCTGGCTACCGGGATGATTTTCTTTCGCTCAAAATGTAAGGCCTGCAGGTCGACTATGTCGGCGCAGCGCTTGCGTTCCACCCCGGCTCCTACCGCGGCTGGCTGAATTTGTGTCGCTTCCATGGTGACGCTCTTCCTTCTAGAAACCCTCAGGAAACAAACTCGGCAAGCGCGCAAAAGTTGCCGGAAATCGCGATCCTGATCGGTGGGAACTGGTGCCCTAAACCAACGTTGGTTGCGCATCATCATCCAAGGTTTGTGTCATGGAAAAGTGGTTCAATCGAATGGCGGAAGCAGTCGCTCACGCAACAGGTAGGCCGTGGGCGTTCGCTCTTTGCTTGGGATCGGTTTTGACCTGGGCGGCAACTGGCCCTGTGTTTCACTACTCCGAGACCTGGCAACTGGTCATCAACACCGGAACCACCATCGTCACCTTTCTGATGGTGTTCCTGATTCAGAACACACAGAACCGCGATGGCGCCGCCATCCAGGCAAAGCTCGATGAGTTGATCCGCTCCGGCCAGGGCAAGAACGCCTTTATCGGCATCGAACATCTGACGGAGCAAGAGGTCGAAGAGTTTCGCGCAGCGTGCGCCCGGGCGAAAGAAAGGTCACGAGATGTGTAGACTGCGCGTGTCGAAGACGGGTGACTCGCAGTTCTTCTCCGCGTTATCCGTGGGGCCATGCACCCGCACTATGGAGGAGCTGGAATTTCATCTCGGGATGCACATTGAGCTGCAGGCGTGCGCATCAGCTCGGAGTAGCCGGTGGCCACATGCACTGGACAAGCGGACTTCATCCTATGCAACTGGTTCGGACTGAAGTCGGCGAGGTCATCGGACAGAATGGGCAGCCGTCAGTCTTCCCGCAGCGTGGGTCGTTTGGAGGAAGCGCATGGACCGCAGTGAGGGCAACGATGGCGTCCCGCCCCTTCGTGGCGACCGCGGACTCCCAAGACGAACACAAACTATCATCCACGCAGACCTTGACCAATTTCGGATAGGCGGTACCGCAAAGACATCGACGGCGACCGAACGCAGAACGCTTTCTGTCACGCTTCCCAGAAGTACCTTGATGATGCCCGAACGGCCATGCTACCGACCACCGAAGAAGCGTCGGTCGGGTCTCAGGCGTGTAAGGTTGGTTCGCCCGAATAGGTGCTGTTCTGGGACCGCCAAGGTCTCCACCCAGGTCAGCAGAATGCGAAACATGTTGTGGTCGTGTTTGACGAGTGCGCGCAACCCACGTCCACGAGAGCTTGGGCGATGGAGCCGGCGCTGGTGGTGAGCATGATGTTCACGCAGATGGCTTCCACGGTCACGCGGCGGACCATCACGGGCAGGTGCAGCCCGCGAATTCGCCATGGCGTCAGCTCGACGATGATGTTCACGAGTTCGGTGGCGCCGGGTGCCGATGATCGAGAACCCTCCCCTTCTAAGATCCATGTAGCCGAACATCCAGGCAATGCAGATCACTATCATCGCGATGGTGGCCAGCAGCTTGGCGATGTTGCCGGTCGGCAGGTCGACGATGTTGTGCAGGCCGGCGCTTGCGCGAATGCGCAACGGTAGGACCACGCGGATGCCGCCTGATCGACGCGTGGGTGTCTCTCTGCTCGTCGACAGCGGCAGGCTCACCGTCCCCTCCCGTGCCTCGGGATCGTCCGCCAAGCGCTGACGGCCTCCTCGGGCTAAGTGCTCGTATTCGGTTGATGGCGCTTCAGAACCCGAACGTGCAACTGTCGATTAGGTGAGCGGACCAAGCCTAGCCTGAAGCGATGGCGACTTGTTGATGGACTTCTTGATCCGTTCGCGCCAGCGCTTTCCTCGTGACAGAGCATCCTCAAGGGCTTCCTGCAGATCATCGGGCCTGTCCAAGGCCAGAACGGTGATTAGAAATTCGGCCTGTAGCCGGTCCTTCAGCGCCTTGAGGCTGTCTGGCCCATCAAGTCGCCGGTCCGCGACTATGAGCTTGTGGATCGCGAAGCGTTCCGGTCGAGGTATCTGGATGAGAACGCCGTCGCGATATGTGACCGCGGCCAGGATTGGCTCCGCAAGCAGATAGTTCAGGTGATGCAGCGATTGGGCATGGACACCCAGAGCAGGCAATGGCCGCAAGGGCTCGTCTTCGGTAAAGGATGGTGTAAGAAATTCGACTAGCGTCTCGTTACGCGTTTGCCTCCAGCGCCAGGCTTTGACGGGGTCCAGCGCTGGCGCCGGTTCAAATGAGAAATCTCTCAGAACATTATCGAGCGGCCTCGATACGTTATCTTCAAGCGCAATGGAAAGGCGCTCGAAGCTCGCAATGTCGATATCGCTCGTCTGAGCTGTCTGGTCGAAGCTGAAGCGAACGCCAAGTTCACCCTCGTAGAGCCGGAATGCCTGCGTCCCAACGACGGTTCCGCCAAGGCGAAATACGCCGGCTGAGGCCAATGCGTGCAGAAGGCTGCCTGTAGCTGCATCGATCCCAAGAAACCCTTCGGCGCGCAACAGACGGACCAGCCGGGCACGGTTGCGCCTGCGATTTTCACGGCCCTCTCGGAGCGCGCCGATGCGCTGCATTCGGGCGCGTAGTGCTTCGCTGTCTTCCCCAATATAAGTCTTTTTGACGTCGGAGCCGACACGATAGGAATCATACCAGTAGGTTCGGCGCCCGCGCTCTACGCGGGTCGGCGTTCCACGGATTTCCGCGATCGCCTCATCGCGCAAGGACGCAAGTAGATCATGATAGGCTGAGTGGGCAATGGGCGAGTGGCGATCGAACATGGGATGCTCAACAAAAATTAGCTTGTTGAACATACGTCGTGTTCAACGAAAGTGCAAATCGTTGAACAGACGGCCCGTTGTTCCGACGCCGGTGGATCTGCGCGCGCGGCCACGGGCGGCCCGCCCGTTGTTGCCTCGATCGCGTTTGGCGCGATGGGCGTCTCGGCGTACCACGGATCGCCCATTGTGCCGAAGCCCAACATTCCTTGACATCGGGTATTTATCCGAAATTATGTAGGAAAGAAGGATCGCAAGCATGACGGGAATCACGCTTTCGGGCGTATCAAAGCACTTCGGCGCCGTCGAAGTGATCCGTGACGTGAGCCTGGACATCGAGCCGGGAGAACTGGTCGTGTTTCTCGGTCCGTCCGGTTCCGGCAAGACGACGCTGCTGCGCATGATCGCCGGCCTCGAAAGCATTGACGTGGGCACGCTGACGATCGACGGGGTGCGCTCGGAGAACCTTGCGCCGGGCAGGCGCAACGTTGCGATGG
>NZ_SRUO01000029.1 GCF_004791025.1 Mesorhizobium sp. M4B.F.Ca.ET.203.01.1.1 | reverse complement strand
GATCGCCTGCATGGTCGATGATCAGCTGATGCCATCGCCAAAGAACGTCGCTACGCTCTCGGGCAGTCAACGCGGCCCATCCCGACTGCGCAACATAGGCCTTGTCTACCGCAGCACGTGTCTCCTCGACGCCCATATCGGGAAGCTCTGCCAAAACTTCGCCGGTCGACGGATTGACGACCTCGAACGTCTTATTGCCAACCGGTCTGCCGAGTGCCGGCAGGCGATGGACGGCGCCAAACAGGTCCGGGGATTTCAGGTGGCGGATCATCGGCAGGCACAGGGGCAAACCGGGTTCCTCTCAAAGGCAGCTGATATGTATAATCGGCAGAGCCTCGGCGTGTACTCCGCACCTGCGGGTTCCTTATAGGGCCTCGGCCATACGGCTGGTAGACCATTCCACTCAACTTGAAAGGGAGAATTCTTGAACTCTTCTGGTCGATGGCTTGCGGTTCTCATCAGGTGCAAACTGAACAATGGACATCGGCTTCCCCACCGCGCGTACCGGCCATCGGTCCGAATAGCAGCAGTGCAGCCAAATGCCTTTTTTGAGCATCATCGGATTTGAAATTGCTTTCAAAAGTCCTCGATCTTGCCGCGCCCCATCGCGAGCGCCACAAACGGGCGTGGAAAATCAAAAGGGACCACAATCGAGAATCAGCACGGTGATGCCTTCTTTGCGACCGTAGGCACGCAGATCATCTGCAAGCTGGGCTCGGGACCGTGCAGGTCGCGCCCCAAAAAACGAGAGGGGGGTCGTTGTGGTGGAAGAAGTCGGGGATTTTCGAAAGAACGTCGTTTACGGCGGGTCGTCCCTGTAGAGCATTCCCCTCGAATGCGACCGCCTTCAAAGGAGGACTTACCATCGACTCCACGCTGATAACCGCTGCTGGCAAGCTGGAACTGAATACCGGTTAATTGCACTGAGGGCGGCGGCAACCAGCCCTCGAAAACTTTTTGCCCGGGGGATTAAGCTCGAAAAGAGTGTTCCTTATCATATGGTGTTCGCGTAAATGGACGTAGTGCGTTTCCTGGGTTGAATCACATAAAGTAGTCTGTGTTGACGTCTGCCGTACCACGTTCCCTTGCCGGTTCCATGTTGGGCTAGATGGTTTATTTCGACCAGGGTTGCCACATGTTTTTTGACGGTGTTCCGGTTTGCACCGGTCAGGTTGACGATCTCGCCAATGGTCATTCGCCCGCGCTCCTTGATGGCTTCAACTATTTGAAGGGAGAGTTCCGGAAGCGTACCGAGCACGAGACGCTCGCGCTCGATTTTCTTCTCAAGCCGCTGCTTTTGCTGCTGAAGAGCGCGCAGGAAATAAACAGCCCAGGGCTGCCAATTAGGCCTCGGACTGCGGATCGTTTTTTGAGTTTGCCGAAGCGCCAGATAGTAGCCCTCCTTGCTGTTCTCGATCACGCTTTCGAGCGAAGAGTAAGGCACATAAGCATAGCCACTGCGCATCAGCAGAAGCGTCGTCAGAACGCGATAGCCTTCCATTGCCGTCCTGGAATGGATGGATCTCCAAAAAGACCACCGTGAACATTGCTGCGACGAGCAGATATCTCGACCGCATCGACTGCGCCAGCCGACGCCCGAAGGGATTGTGCAGACGATCGAGCGGCTACCTCGCCGGCGCTAGAAGATAGGCCCTCCACTGAGCATCTATCATTAGCCTGAACTTTCGAGCCCTTGCCAAGCTTTGTCGGGGCGGTCTCGCCCATCACGGCTGGGAAGTGCGGTCCATGGAAACCGGCGTATCAGTTAGATCGATCATCTATGCAAACCCTTCGATGCGTTCGTGGACAATCGCGCGCATTTGCTCCGCCATCTTCGCGCCTTGAGAGCCGTCTGATAGAGGCGGCGGCAATTCGAGGTGGTTGAGCGCGCGTGAGAGGGCTGCAACAAGATCGTCGATGCTGGTATCCGCATCGGCTGCCTTGAGGCCAGCCGTGCTCGCGAAAGCCTTGAAGTCGGCGCGCCGCAGACGATCGTCCTTGCCGTTCAGCTTGAGGGCCATCCGGTCTTTTTCGAGGCGTGGAAACACGCGAGTCGTGACCGCGTCGTAGAGCGGAGCCATGCGAACTGAGCTGAATTGCGTGCTGCCGGGCTCTGCGATTTCCAGCAGTGCCATGTTCTTCAGGTGCATGTCGCCATCGGCGATCAGCCAGGCGAATAAGGATCGCTTCAGGACAAGCAGGACGTCTTCTTCGGGAGAGGTCGATAGCGGCCTTAGTGCCCGCGCGATGCGCTCCATCGTGCCGTCGTATTTTGCTTCGGTGGGCACGCCAAGTACCGAGCAGAAGTCCTCAAGCGCGAGCAGGTGTTTGTCCTCGAGGCCCGTTCTGATATCGAACCGCTCCACGAGTAGCGCCGGAGGCATCCCGTCAGGCATCGGGACGAGCGCTGTCGCGGGCGTCTTGAAACCGGCCGCGCTGCCCAAAGCGAGCGACTGCCATTCGATAACTGGCAGGGCCTCAAATCCGCCCGTACCCGCAGGTTTGAGAATGTGGGTAAAAGGCCGGCCGATACTGGGAGAGAGGGTGCCATCCGCACTGAGGAACATAGGCGCTTTGATCTGAACACCCGAAAGGCGAGGCGTATCAGTACGCTCGAATATCTGTGCGAGATTGCGTTCGAAACTCTGCTCCAGGTCGCCGCGACCCGGCCCTGCATACTGGCCAGTGAAGACAGTGTTTCTAGTGAAGCCATTGAGCCGGGTTAACAGGATGTCGGGCGGCAGGGCGGAGAGATCGCTCGCACGCTCGACGATGGTGATGTTGGACATGTAGCGTTTGCCCGAGCGTAGCGTCGCGCGCTCGTCGCGGTCGTTCAACACTGACTCAAGCCAGCCTTCAGGCAGCAGCGACAGAATGAAAGGAGGGAGCTTGCCCGGCGTGGTCTGGCGAACAAGTGGCGGGCCCTGATCGTCTGCATTCCAGCGCCACTCAAAACCATCATGTGTGAGATTTCCGAGCGGAGCGCCGTGCCACGCCACGATCAGATCGAGCGCGGCTCCGTTGCGTGCCGGTTCTGTGGTCAGTGGAGGGCGGAGGAAAAAGCGCTCGGCGTGCTCGCCCTCGCGATACCACTGGTTCGCGCGGGCAAGCGCCCATGTCGCGTCGGCAGCGCCCTGGGCGCTGCCGTATTGTTCTATGAGGCGGTTCGCGATTGCCTCGCGCATCGTCTCGTCGATGGATGCCGCGTGTTCGCTGCGCAGGCGGAAAGCTTCGAGGAAGCGCTGGCGCATCGAGGAGACGTCGATCCGGATTTCTCCCATTCCATCATCGACAATCGCTTGAGCGACTGATGGGTGGTCGGGAGCTGCGTTCTGAATGATTTCCAGCAAGCGCAAGCGCCTGCGCTGTATTCGTCGCCCGCTCAGGAACAGGCGGCCATCCCGGGTCGGGCCGAGAAGCACAGCGCTCGCCGCCGAGAGGTAAGCGTTGGGATACAGGTATTTGGCGATGCGGACGGCGTGCTTGAGTATCGTGGCCTCGATATCCTCCCCGGCATCGACATAGATGCCGCGCATTAGCTGGATGAGCTTGCCCGTTTCAGCCTGATAGTGGCTGCGGGTTTTATCGATGTTTTCCCCAACGAGGTGAAGGGCCATTTTCTAACTTTCCCGTATCTGATATACGGGAAAGCTAGCATAATCGGCTTCATATTCAAGAGTTTCTAACTTTCCCGTATTTGGTATACGCAAAAGTTAGAATACTTTCTCGGAACGACGGCGTTCTTCGGGTCGGGAATCGAACCACGGGAGAGAACCTGGTCTGCGAAGGCGAGCAGGCAGAACTCAAGGCGTTCATTCTGCCACACCATAGTCGGATCAGCCACACGTAGGTCGGCGAGTCCTTCAGCTATTGTAGAGCGTGGGATTATTCGCTGTCACGGGCCAACGCCCATAATCGCGGGCTCGGCCGAAAGCAGCTTCTTCGCCGCCGCCCTGCCTGCTCGAGGATCACCTGCTCGATGAGGGCCGGGCGGCGCTGGATGTAGTCTATGCCGAGTTTGTCGAGCTGCAACCCGACAAGCGTGGCGGAAATCGGCCTGGAGGAACCCAGATTGTCGATAGCATAGGCGCCGATCAGATACTTCTTGCTCGCTTCGAGTTCGGCCGCTGTTGGGCCTGTGTCGACCAGCTCCTTGATTAGTTGTCTTATCAGGTCGAGCGTCTCGGCCGCCCTGTCGGCGCGCGTCGACGTCGTCACGACAAGCATGTTGGGCTGGTAGTCTTCCAAGCTGGACGAGACACCGTAGGCAAGGCCGCGCTTTTCGCGCACTTCCTGGAACAGACGTGAGGTAAATCGTGAGCCTCCGACTATATCGTTCATCAGCTGTCCCGCGTAGAATTCCGGGTCGTTGCGTCCCATGGCGGGAAAAGCCAGCTGGAGCGAAGTCTGGGGGAGGGCGTTGCGACCTGCGTCCGCTCGCCGCTTCGGGGTGACATCAGGTACGGGGGCGAGCGCCTGTTTCTGAGGCAAATCGCCGAACAGCTGGTCGAGCCTTGCTCTCAGGGCTTTGGCATCTATGTCGCCTACGACCGCCACATGCAGCCCGTCGCGGGCGAAAGCGGCTTTGTGGAAGGCGCTTAGATCGGCGGGCGTTACGCTGGTCAGGCTCCCTTGGGCGGTCTCGAATACGGATGCGTGCCGTAGAGTCCGCGCCGCCAGGCCAGCTCGGGGATCGCGTGAGGTTCGCGCTCATCGGCAATGATTTCGGAGAGAAGCTGGGCGCGTATGCGGTCGAAAACTGCTGGTATAGCCGGCTGCGGGTCCCGCCGCCGAGGATGTCGGCCAGCAGTCGAGCGCCTCGGCCTCGCCGGGTGCGGCCGTATGATAGGACGGCACCATCCATTGCGTGGAAAAGCGCGGCACCGAATTGCGCACGCCGGTCAGCGTCACCGTGCGCTTGGCGTTTTGCTCCGGCTCGACTGGGCGGATGCGGGTTAGACCAGGAGCCGTCGGCACGGTTCCCTACGTCTTATCGGCCAGCGCCTTGACCGTTTCCGGCTCGACATCGCCGGCCACCACCAGGACGGCGTTGCTGGGCGTGTAATATTTGTCATAGAAGGCTCTGGAGTCGGTGCCGTAGCGGATCGTGTTGGAATTTGGCGGAGCAGCCTCCGGCAAATTGAGGTTATCGGTTCATGCGGCGAGGTCAATCTGCTGATCGAGTGGCTTGGCGGGGAGCGTGTGCCATCCGTCGATTTTTCGCATCGAGATTTCGCCGGACGCAATCAACGCCCAGAACAACATTGCCGCGGTTTCGGCCGAAGGCAGCACGGTCTGGGTCTTGATGCGCCGCTTGAACTCTTCATGCAGACGCTCAATCGCGTTTGTAGTTCTGGTGCGCTTTTCCACTGGCTCGGCGGCAGGCGCGTGAAGGCGAAGAGGCGCTCACCGGCCTCCTCCAGGCTGTCGGCCACCGCCCGGCACTTGAGCCGCCATTTGCGCAGGAACGCCTTGCGGCGGCTCTCGATCTCCTCCGGCGTGGCCGCGTAGATCATGTCGGTGTAATCGGCGCTGATCTCCTTGTGCAGGCGCTCGGGAGCGTGGGCGAGCAGGTTGCGGTGCTTGTGAACCGTGCATCTTTGAACCGGCACCCCGTCCCACAGCCCAGCGATCGCCCCGTCCAAGCCGGGTGCGCCGTCGACGATGAGGAACTCAGGGCGGCGGAGGCCGCGTGCGACGAGATCGTCGAGGATCGCCCGCCAGGCCTCGGTCGTCTCGCCGCCCATGTTCTTGACCGCGAGCAGGATCTTGTGGCCGTCCGCGCGCACGCCGATGACAACGAGCAGCGGGATCGAGGTCGCCTTGCGGTCGAGCCTGACACGAACCACCGTCCCGTCGAGGATCAGGCGCACGATCGGGCTCGTCGGCCAGCGAGCGACCCTTCCAGGCGTCCCAGTCCGTCTTCACCTTGCGCCAGGTGCGGCTGACGACGTCCTTGCCGATCGCGCCGCCGAACAAGGCGGCAAGCGCACGACGGACGCGTCGCGTGTTCGTGCCCGCCAGGTAGCTCGACGCGATCAGTGCGTCGGCGGCCTTCGTGCGCCGCTGATAGGCGCGCAGAGCCTTGCTCCTCCATTCCACCGTCTTGTCCTCGTCGACATCGAGGCGCGCCCGCGTAACCGTGATCTCAGTGGTGCCGAAGGTCCCCGTCAGCGTGCGCGTCCGGCTGCCGTGGCGGTGGCCGGCGACACCGGTGGTCTCATCACTGGCGCGCCGCCGGCTGCCGGCCATAACGGGGACGGGCAAGCACCGCTTCCAACTCGGTCTCGAGCATCGTCTCGATGAAGCCGCGCACCCGCTCGCGCAGGCCAGCTTCGATCGGATCAAACCAGTTGTCGAAAAGATAGCTCGTCGCCTCATCCCCCGGATGAACGGCTTCGGCTTTCATGGTAGTCCTTGTCATGGCGTAGTCTCCTGTCCGGCACCGCAAGGCCGGATGATTCGAGGTTGACACCCCGGAGACTACGCCAACTCACAATTCCAACCACTCCCGCGACGGCACCTTGGCAGTCATCTGCTCGGCAACCAAATCGAGCGGGAATTCGCTCTTGCGGGACTTCTCGAAGAGGAGGCGGGTTCCGCGAACCCAAGTCATCACGACCACACGCCGGCGACAAGGATTGAGACCCAGCCGCCGTCGAGCACTTTCATGATGTTCGCCGAGAAGAAGCCGACATCGACCACCCCGAAGACGAGCGCAAGGCGAGCGCCGGGAGGAGCGTCCACCTCCAGATACGCCTCATCACGACGTGGAGCAGGATTGTCGTCACAACCATTTCGCCCGTGACCGATATGCCATAGGCTGACGGGAGGGCGCTGGACTCACCAAAGCCGATGACCGCAACATGACCGACCATGCGAGCAGCAGGTTGACGCGCGGCAGGTATATCTGCCCGAATTGCATTTCGGATGTATGCCGGATTTCGAAGCGCGGAAGCATGTTGAGCTGGACGGCCTGTCGCACAAGTGAATAAGCGCCGGAATCACGACCTGGCTGGCGATCACAGTTGCCGCCGTAGCCATCACCACCATCGGCACCAACGTCCAGCCGTGGTCATCTCGAAGAATGGATGTCAGATCGTCCCGCCTCGGGAAAGAACGAACGCGCCCTGCCCGAAATTGTTAAGCAGCAGGCACGGAAATGCGATCGCCAGCCAAGCCAGCACAATCGGCCGGCGGCCAAAATGACCGAGATCAGTGTAGAGCGCTTCAGCCCCGGTTACGGAAAGGCTCCGCGGGCGGCATACTGCCTTGCCGAAGGGGCCATAAATGCTGCGCATCTACACGGGCCAGAACGGCCATCTGACAGCAATTGACGGCTTGCCGGAGGCCGAAGCTCTCGGTGCTCTCTGGCTCGACCTCCTCAACCCGACTGTTGAGGAAGTGAAGCTTGTTAAGGCGCATCTGGCCATTGATATCCCGACGCGCGACGAGATGGCGGAAATCGAGTTGTCGGACCGTCTTTATCATGAAGACGGCGCCGAGTTCATGACGATCACCGCGGTCGCGAATATCGAGGGCGAGGACCCTGTCAAAGCGCCGGTTACCTTCGTTATCAAGGGCCAGACGCTCGTCACTGTCCGCCACGCCGAACCGAAGCCGTTCTTGATCTATGCGGCGAAAGCACAGCGTACTAGCGGCCCTCCCTGCACGTCCGGCGAATTGGTGATGCTGGGTCTGATCGAAGCGATCATCGACCGCGCGGCCGACACGCTTGAGCGCATCGGCGACGAGATTGATGCACTCTCACGCGAAATTTTTCGCAACACGTCTCCGAGCGCCTCGAAGAAAACACGCAACCTTCAATCCCTTGTCGAGCGAATCGGCCGGAAGGGTGAGCTGCTGACGAAAATTCAGGAGAGTCTCGTGAGCATCGCGCGGCTCGTCGCCTACCATAGCGCGAGTGACTCGACCAGCTGGGCAGTCGCGTCGTCCGGTCGCAAGTTGCAGAAGGAAATCCGGCAACGTATCAAGCTCGTCCAGCGCGATGCCACGTTCCTCAGCGACCATGCGACCTTCCTGTCCAACAAGATCAACTTCCTGCTGGACGCGACGCTGGGTCTCATCAATCTGGAGCAGAACCAGATCATCAAGATTTTCTCGGTCGCTGCCGTCGTGTTTTTGCCGCCGACGCTGGTTGCCTCGATCTACGGCATGAACTTCGATGCCATGCCCGAGCTAAAATGGCTTCTGGGCTATCCTTTTGCGCTGGGTCTGATGGTGCTCTCCGCCGTGGTTCCGTATCTCTTTTTCAAGCGGCGCGGTTGGCTGTGAAAGGAAATAGGCTGGTTCGGGGCGCTTACTGAAAGTCCCACTTCCCGGAGCGGTCGCGCAGCTCAGCGAATTCGACATCTTGACTATCGCACGACACGTTGGCCTCGAGGTTGAGCAGCTCAAGCGGGACATGGAAGACCGCGCCATCGAAAACGTCCTCGAGCGCAATTGCGCGCTCGCCAAGGAGCTGTACATCAACGTCACGCCGGCGTTGGTTCTCGGCGACGAAGTGATTTCAGGTGTGCTCAAGATTCACACGCTGGAACGCTTCGTCGCCAAAGAGCGAGAAGAAGCTAAGCGTCGTGCCGGATCACCAACTTCGGCATTTTGACAGCGTGGCGGCCGGTGCGATCCCGTTCTCTGGCCACGAGTGCCGCCTCTCGCGTCGGGCCAAATCTCTTATATGGCCCGGCAACGCGGTAGTGGGCGGACCAAGCCGTTCTATGCAGCGCACCAGACAAAGGGCAATGACCAAAGCCGTCCCGGACATCGCATCGGAGTTCAACGTCTTTGCACCAATGCCCAGCAATGGTCGCCGCGACAAACAACGCCTGCAAACGGGCGCTGTGAGCCGCCGTCGTTCAACGAAAGATCACCAACGGAGGTCCCGAGGAGGCCCCATGAATCGCTGCACATCAGCATTTGCAATTCTTGCTTTCGGCACGTTCTGCACATCGTCGACCATCGCCATGGCGGCGCATTCGACCACCTATTCAGCGCCCGACAAGAGCGTCGTGTTTCTTGGTGGCGTTGGCTACACCTGGCTAAAGGGCAACGAGCTTTTCTACGACGAAGTGGGCAATCGTATCAGCAAATTGATCTGGGAAACCGGCGCGCCGGTTCTGACCACCGGGCTAAAGGCCGAGGTCTGGAAGAACTGGACCATCTCAGCCAACGGCGTATTGCCGGACAGGATTGGTCGGATCAGTCAATCCACCCCGACACCCGCCTTGACCGCTACATCAACCTTGACATGGCAGCAGGCCCAGACTTCGTGATCAACGATGCCACGGTTATCAACCTTCATGGTGGCTTCAAATACACCAACATGAAGTGGAAGGCCTATGGCGGTTCGTACATATAGAGTGGGGACCGCTTCGGCTTTCGCGAGGATCGCGGCAAGTTCCCGGACGGCGAACCGGTCATCGATTACGAACAGCGCTATTTCGGCCTGTTCCTTGGCGCGAAAGCGACCACGACGCTCGGGAACTTGACGCTCTCGGGTCTGCTCCGCAGCGGCTTCACCGTTGATGCAAGCGCTGTTGACCATCACTGGCTGCGCGAGGAGGGGCGCGGCCTGCGATTTGAGGACGACCTCTTCACGGTGCCGTTCATCTCGGCCGGCGCCAAGATCGATTATCAGATGACCGACCGCGCCAGCGTCTTCCTGGCCGGCAATGTCGACAAATATTTTCGCAACAAAGGCTAGAAAACGGCCTACAGCATCGCGACCGGCGAACAAGGAACCCACAAGGATAGCGCTGGCATGGACTTCTATGCCTTGACCCTGTCGGCCGGCTTCAAGCTGACGTTTTAAGCGCAGTCATTTCTGACGCTGAGCACGTAAGACCATGCGTGCATTAAGGACGCACAATGCCTCTGCGCGCAATCCATTCAATCGCGGATATCCAAGCGGCGCCGACGTCGGCCAGAATCTCAGGATTGTCCGGGCGGTCCGCCAGGCCTGGTATGGCCGGCGTGGAGGTGTTGTCCGCCGGTCATCCCGTCGATTTTAAGGTCCCGACGGCCGTCTGGCACCGGTGCGCGAGCCGCCAGAAAAGCGTGGCCTTCCGCGCGATCCCGAAGCCACAAACCGTGAGAACCCGTGCGACACCGCCGCATCACGTCGTGTCGTGCATCGATGCCAAGCGGCTCGGCGTTGAGCTCGCCGCACGCCAGAATAAACTTGGCGCTCCTCAAGATTGCAGAGTCAGGCTAGTGGGTTGCGTCCCGCGGCGTCGTCTCCCAGCGTCAACCGGATCGTCTCGGCAATCTCCTCATCGGGCGCGCCGGGACGCGGTTCATCGTAAAGGCTATCGAGCCGCTGTTCGGCAAAGCGCCGACGCAATGTGCCCACTGTGTTGGGCGTTGCACCAAGGCGTAAGGCAATTTCCTTGTTCTACATCCTCTCGCTGGCCAGCAGCACTATCCGCGCCCGTCGCGGCAGGCCTTGCGCCGTGCCTCGACGCCGGACCAGACCCTCCAGTTCACTCGGCTCTGCTGCGGAGCCAGCGCCTTGAGCAGCGGCCAACCTGGACTCGTCCCGTCCTCGAAAAGCAAATTGTTACGCAGATGCTTGTCCACCCTGACCCGAGCCATCCTCCTGCACGCTTTCGCCGTTGCGCGCGACGAAGACCGCAACGCTTCATCGCGCTTGGCGTAGCGGCACCAGGGACCGCCCATCGAATGACTCATGCGAGGCATCTCAAGGCTGTCCGCGGTCCAGCGCCAGATCTCCGCCTCGCCCGAGGCGCGCAGAGCTGGCCGGTTGTGCAGGAGCCGTAGGCAATATTCGCCGTCCTTGTTCGGATGGGTAACGCTTGCGTCTCCCGTCGCATTCTACCTCGCTTTCCGAACGTAGCCGTGATGCGAACTCTTGCTGCATATAAAGTCGAATCAGGGGGATTTGGATCATACGATACGGAGGCTTGACTTTGGCAGTCGCTCTGCGACGTTACCTATATAAAGGTCGAAATGAGGTGATATGGCTCATGGATAGGCCACGGAGACCCGAATGACGGCAACGCATAAACGCACCTATTCGCGCTACGCGATGGAAGCGCTTGGCCTTTTCGGTAAGACCATCCGGCTGGGCCGGATGCAGCACCGGTTAACCGCACAGGAGTTAGCCGAGAGAATCGGTGTTTCACGCAGCACCCTGCAGCGCATCGAGAAGGGCGATCCCAAAGTCGAAATCGGACTGATGTTCGAAGCTGCTGCCATTGTCGGTGTGAAGCTGTTCGATGCGGACGGCAAGGGCATCACAGCCCTCACAGGCCGCATGGACGATCGCATCGCGCTGCTGCCGAAGCACGTCTACAAGGCCGGCAAGCAGATCGTCGATGAGTTCTAAGGTCCCCAAGTACGACGAAGCCTATGTCTGGGTCTGGCTGCCGGGCGAGACCGCGCCGGTTGTCGCCGGGCGGCTATATGCCCATGACGGACTCGTCAGCTTCAACTATGGCAGGAGCTTTCGTGAACTGGGCAGCGCGATCCCGCTTTATCTCCCGGAACTGCCCCTGAAGGCAGGCGAATTGCCTTTGCTTCCTGGCCTAACCATGCCGGGATGCATCCGCGATGCTGCCCCCGATGCCTGGGGACGACGGGTTATCCTAAACCGCAAATTCGGTGTGAAGGGCGATGAAATCGCGCGGCTCGATATTTCAGAACTGACGTTCCTGCTGGAATCAGGCTCGGACCGCATCGGCGCGCTCGATTTTCAGTTTTCGCCCACGAATTACGAGCCGCGCGCACTGGCCAATGCCACTCTCGAAGAGCTTGTCCAATCGGCGGAGCGGGTAGAAAAAGGTATTCCGCTCACCCCCGAATTAGATCAGGCGCTGCATCACGGCAGCTCGATCGGCGGCGCAAGGCCAAAGGCGCTGATCGAGGACGACGCCATCAAGCATGTCGCGAAATTTTCCTCGTCTGCCGACCTTTACAGCGTCGTCAAAGGAGAATTCATAGCCATGCGGCTTGCCGCCTTGTGCGGCATCAGAGCGGCATCCGTCTCGCTTGTTCGCGCCGCAGGCAAGGACGTGTTGCTCGTCGAGCGATTCGACCGGATCAAGGTCACGGGCGGCTGGCAACGCAAATCCATGGTCTCAGCGCTGACGATGCTCGCGCTCGATGAGATGATGGCGCGTTACGCCAGCTACCAGGATTTGGCGGAGATCATTCGCCACCGATTCACCGCGCCGTCGGAAACTCTGCGCGAGTTGTTCAGCCGCATTGTCTTCAACATACTTTGCGGCAACACCGACGATCATGCCCGCAACCATGCGGCATTCTGGGACGGGGCTAAGCTCACCCTCACGCCTGCTTACGATATTTGTCCGCAGGCCCGCAGTGGCCAGGAGGCCAGCCAGGCCATGCTCATCAGCGGCAATAACCGCATGAGCCGGATCGCGTCCTGCCTTGAAGCCGCGCATCACTTCCTGCTCAGCGCGCCGGAAGCTCTTGCGATTGTTGAAGGCCAGCTCCGATGCATTGCGAAGAATTGGCCGCGTGTCAGCGAGGAAGCTACGCTATCCGGCACAGATCGCAATCTGTTCTGGGGCCGACAGTTCCTCAATCCCTACGCTTTTACGGCGCTGGAAGGGAGCGCCGACGTTCTCCGCGCTCTGGCTGACGAACTACGCAACAGTGTTCACGCCTGATCCGGCGCTGGATTTCGGACAAGCTCGGCAAGCGCAAGACGCCCACAATATGGACAATCCTTGCCGTGCCAGCACGAAGTCATGAACACACGGCTCTTCGACAGCGACAACGTGCACTGCGGAGAGATGTGGAGCTGACACCGCAAGAGCCCACAGACGGTATCCCCGCGGTCACGGCCGTCTTGCTGAGGTAGGCTGAAGGCTGCAAGTCCTAGTGCAAGCACTAGGAGTAGCCCTGTGACGAAGCATCAGATTGAAGTGATCACGTCGGTCGAGCGGCGCCGGCGCTGGTCTCGGGAGGATAAGGAGCGGCTGGTCGCGGCGACGTTTGAGCCTGGGGCTAGTGTTTCCGAGACCGCGCGATCGGCTGGCATTCATGTGAGCCAGCTTTTCCGGTGGCGCAAGGAACTCTGCCAGATCTCCGCGCCGTCCGTGCCGCAACTCGTTGCCGTGGAAGTCGTCGAGGCGCTGCCAGCGCCGCAATCGCCAGCGCAGCCACCGCCGATCTCCAGACCGCGCAAGAAGAGCAGCATGGTGTCGATCGAGCTTGGCGGCGCCCGCCGCCTGCGGGTCGAGAGTGATATCGATAGCGAGGCGCTCGGCCGGATCCTGGATGTGCTGGAGCGGCGATGATCTCGATCCCGAGCGGCGTTAAGGTGTGGCTCGCCACTGGCTATACCGATATGCGCAAGGGCTTCCCGGGCCTGTCGCTGATGGTGCAGGAGACATTGAAGCGCGATCCGCACACCGGTTACCTGTTCTGTTTCCGCGGGCGGCAGGGTGACTTGATCAAGGTGATCTGGCATGACGGCCAGGGTGCCTGCCTGTTCACGAAGAAGCTCGAGCGTGGCCGGTTCATCTGGCCATCGGCCGATGGCACGGTGGTGATCACGCCCGCGCAGCTCGGCTATTTGCTAGAAGGCATCGACTGGCGGATGCCGCAAAAAACCTGGCGTCCGAGCTCGGCGGGATGAGCAAAACCGCTGGCTTGGCGGGAGCGAATATGATTCCATCGCGCCATGACCGATGTGGCCGATCAGCTTCCCGGTGACCTTGCCAGTGCGCACGCGATGATCCTCGCCGAGCGTGCGGCCCGCCGTGAGGCGCAAGCGCTCGCCGCTCGCGCGCAAGCCTTGAACTCGCACTCCGATGTGCTGATCGCGCGGCTCAGGCTGGAGATAGAGAAGCTGAAGCGCGAGATCCATGGCAGCCGCTCCGAACGCAAGGCCAGGCTTCTCCAACAGATGGAATTGCAACTTGAGGAGTTGGAAGCCGACGCCAGCCAGGACGAATTGGCGGCGGAACTGACAGCGCGGTCATCGACAGTCCGAGCTTTCGAGCGCAAGCGCCCGTCGCGCAAGCCCTTTCCCGACCATCTGCCACGTGAGCGCGTGGTCATCGCCGCACCCCGGAACTGCCCGTGCTGCGGCTCGGGCAGGCTGGCCAAGCTTGGCGAGGACATTACCGAGACGCTGGAGGTGATCCCGCGCCAGTGGAAGGTGATCCAGACCGTGCGCGAGAAGTTCACCTGCCGTGAATGCGAGAAGATCTCGCAGCCGCCGGCGTCCTTCCATGTGACGCCGCGCGGCTTTGCCGGACCGAACCTTTTGGCGATGGTCCTGTTCGAGAAGTTCGCCCAGCATCAACCGCTGAACCGGCAGAGCGAGCGCTATGCCCGCGAGGGCGTCGACCTCAGCCTGTCGACGCTTGCGGACCAGGTCGGCGCTTGTGCCGTGGCGCTGAAGCCGGTGCACGCGCTAATCGAGGCGCATGTGCTTGCCGCTGATCGTCTCCATGCCGACGACACGACCGTGCCGATCCTGGCGAAGGGCAAGACCGATACAGGCCGCATCTGGACCTATGTCAGGGATGACCGGCCGTTCGGCGGGCAATCGCCACCGGCGGCGCTCTACTATGCTTCGCGCGATCGGCGGCAGGAGCATCCGAGCGTCATTTGAGGAACTTCACCGGCATTCTGCAGGCCGATGCCTATGGCAGTTACAATCCGCTGTTCAAGGTGGACCGCGATCCCAGTCCGCTGACCCAGGCGCTGTGCTGGGCGCATGCGCGCCGCAAGTTCTTCGTACTTGCCGACATCGCCGCCAATGCCAAGCGTGGCAAGAACGCCGCGCCGATCTCACCGATCGCGCTCGAGGCGGTCAAACGCATCGACGCCCTGTTTGGTATCGAGCGCGACATCAACGGACTCGTCTCCGACGAACGTCTGCAACGACGGCAGGAAAGCCGTCTTATCGCCACCGAACTTGAGGCCTGGATGCGGGCAGAGCGGGCAAGACTGTCGCGCAGCTCTCCGGTCGCCGAGCCAATCGACTATATGCTGAAGCGCTGGGAAGGATTCACGACCTTCCTCGGCGATGGCCGGATTTGCCTCACCAACAACGCGGCCGAACGCGCGCTGCGTGGTTTTGCTCTGGGCAGGAAAGCTTGGCTATTTGCAGGCTCCGATCGAGGTGCCGATCGGGCCGCCTTCATGGCGACGCTGATCAACACCGCCAAGCTCAACGGCATCGATCCGCAGGCATGGCTTGCCGACGTCCTCGCCTGCATCGCCGACACGCCGATCACGCAGATCGAGGACTTGCTCCCGTGGAATTGGAGCCTTCTGACGGCCGCAGCGGATAAGGCTGCCTGATCTGGGCCTACAAATAAACGAGGCCGTCAGATGAGATATCGCAACTCCGCTCTTTACACCCTCAAATATGTGGCCGAGATGCTCGAAGAAGACGAAGACTTTTTGCGCGATTGCTCGATCGAGATGTTCTCGGAAGACGGTTGCCTGAGCGCCTACGACGGCTATCCCGCATCCGAATTAAGCGAACCTATCGTTGTCTTCACCGAAGACGGCATCGACAACCTTCGGCATATCGTCGACGAGCGCAGGGCTGCGGGTCACGCACCGCCGAAACCTAGCGCAGAAAACCGTCGCCCGAAATCATAGTCACCGCGGCCCTGGCCGAATGGTTACCACAGACGCGCGACTTCCCACGATACAACTCCACATAACTGAGCGTCTACAAGCGCTGCAGGCAGCGTAACATCCCGCCATCATAGCGATGATTGTCTGATCTTTTGCCGATGACATCACGTCGGGGAAAGACTTGTTCGAGCGCTTGCCGCTTCATATCGATACCGGCCCGGGCGTAGCGCACGTTACGTTCAGCCCCGAGTGGCTAGCCATTGACTGATGGTGGCTATGTCAACACCCGCCTTGACAAGGTGGATGGCCGTCGTGTGCCGCAAAGAGCGGTGATGGATGCTTTTTTCCGCCAGGGTGGTTCCTTCCCCCGCAGCCATATCAACATGTTTGCGCAGCAAGTATCGAACACCGAACCGGGTCAGCGGTGTGCCGCGGTCGTTGAGAAAGCCCCTTTGCTCGGCGGGACAGGGCGATACCAGACGAAGGTCACAAATTCGAAGATTCAGGATTTCCTGAACTCGTGCATCCGTATTGAACATCAGCGAGAACAGTGCGTAATCCCGCTCCAGAAGGCGTGCGGCGGTCGATACGCGCCAGGACGCTCTTGATTTCGGGCTCTTCGAGATATTCGACAGGTGCCACCCGCGCGCCCTCTTGAAGGGAAGTGTCACCACCAGTTGCAGCGTATCCATATATTCGGGGTGCTCCGAGATCAGGAACCGCGCAAGGTATGCATCGCCGCCAGCCTTGCATTGCGGGTCGCAACTGCCACGCTCGACCTCAAGTGACGTGAGAAAGCTGCCGATCCTGTCGGTATTGATGTCGGAGACCGCTTCTTTCAAGAATATCTTCCCGCTCTCCGCGGCATGAGCCCGTGGCATGCTTCGGCCCAATGCTGTGGATTGACGTCAGGTAGTGCATTGATTTTTCGTGGAATGAGGACCCTGTTTAAGGGGTGCTTTTCGTCCAAACGGGACCCCTTAACGATGGGGTCATCAAGATGCCTCCGGCTTGATCGGAGGCATTTGTGTTTTGGATGTTGGTTTTGGAGACGATTGCAAAGATACGTCGGCTGTCGCTGGTCCAGGGGAAGTCGAGCAAGGCGAGCTGAAGATCTCGCGCAAGGTGGTGCGCAAGGTCTTGCGTTCTGAGGAGACGGAGTTCCGCTACGAGCGCAAGCACCAGCCCTATCCCCGCATGGGAGCCTGGCGTGAGACGCTGGACCGGCTGCTGTCGGCGAATGCGGCCAAGCCGCAGCGGGAGCGGCTGACGCTGATCCGTATTTTCGAGGAGCTTCGCGGCCTCGGCTATGACGGCAGCTACAGTTCGGGGTGGCGGCATGCTCAGAGCTGGGCGGCGGATCGCGGCAGCGCCGTGGCCGAGGGCTACATTCCGCTGAGTTTTGCACCTGGCGAGGCCTACCAGTTCGACTGGAGTCACCGAGATCGTCCTGCTCGACGGCGTGACGGTGACAGTGAAGGTCGCGCACATGCGGCTCTGCCACAGCCGCATGTTCTTCGTGAGGGCCTATCCGCGCGAGACGCAGGAGATGGTGTTCGACGCGCATGACCGGGCGTTCGCCTTCTTCCGTGGCGCCTGCACGCGCGGCATCTACGACAACATGAAGACGGCGGTGGACGCGATCTTCATCGGCAGGGATCGCCGCTACAACCGCCGCTTTGCGCAGATGTGCGGGCATTACCTTGTCGAGCCGGAGGCCTGCACACCGGCGGCCGGCTGGGAGAAGGGGCAAGTCGAGAACCAGGTCGGGCTGGTGCGCGAGCGCTTCTTCACACCGAGGCTGCGCTTCAAGACGTTGGAGGATCTCAACGGCTGGCTGGCCGACAAATGCGTTGCCTAATGCCAAGGCGCGTCGGCATCCCGAACAGGGTGAGCGCACGATCTGGGACGTACTCGAAGAAGAACGCGCCAGCTTCATTCCCTATGCCGGTCGCTTCGACGGCTACCATTGCATTCCCGCGTCGGTGTCGAAAACCTGCACGGTGCGCTTCGACAACAACAAATACTCGGTGCTGTCGAGTGCCGTCGGTCGGCCGGTCGAGATCCATGCTTATGCCGACCGCATCGTCATCCGCCAGGATGGCGCGGTCGTCGGCGAGCACGCACGCTCTTTCGGCCGCAACGAGGTCGTCTACGATCCCTGGCACTACGTGCCGGTGATGGCCCGCAAACCGAACGGCCTGCGCAACGGCGCGCCTTTCCGGGAATGGGTTCTGCCATCAGCCATGGAGAAGGTGCGCCGCAAGCTAGGGGCGGCCGATGACGGCGACCGGCAGATGGTGTCGATCCTCACCTGCGTTCTGACCGACGGATTGAGCGCGGTCGAGAGCGCCTGCCAGGAAGCGCTCGAGCATGGCGTCTGTTCGGCGGCGGTGATCCTCAACATCCTGGCCCGCAGCCGCGATCCGGCGCCGGGCACGATCCTTTCCATTCCCCAGGCGCTGACCCTAGCTCACGAGCCGGTCGCCGACTGCGCCAGCTATGACAGTCTCAGGAGGACAAACGGAAACGCACCGAGGTTCTGGAACTGATGGGGGCGCTGAAGCTCTACGGAATGCGCAGCGCCTATGACGAGATCATGGGCGTCGCCATCAAGCGACGGCACGAGCCGCCCAGGATTGTCGGTGATCTCTTGCAAGCCGAGATATCGGAGAAGCAGGCCCGCTCCATCAAATACCAGTTCGCCGTCGCCAAGTTGCCGCTGGCCAAGGACATCGACGACTTCGACTTCGCCGACACGCCGGTCACCGAACCCCTGATGCGCGATCTCGCCCGGCGGCGCCTTCGTCGCCGATCAGCGCAACATCGTCCTGGTCGGCCGCCTTCACGGGTCACCCAACTCGCGCGGAAGGTCGACCGCATTGCGACGGGCGCGTGTCGACTTCCCAACAATGTCAGACAGGAGACACAACGCTATCGGAGCGATCGCATTGTCCGAAACGATTTTCCCAGTTGGCACGACGATTGCGGTCCTATGCGCAAAAGCAAACTAGACCTGAGAGCCGCACCGCATGAATGTAGCCTCCCAATATCTCCCGTTTGTGGCGCACCACGAAGCCGGGCACGCGGTGGCCGCCATCGTTTTGAACCGTCAGATGTTCGACGACGACCGTAAACTCCCTGCTTTCTCAAGTGTTAGTATTTACCCCGACCCCGGTGACGGAGATTACCGTGGTGTTGTCGAAGGCGCGGGTTTTATTCAGCGCAAGGATTCACCTCGAAGCGAAAGCCGATTTTCGAGGACGATATGGATCGATATTTGGAACGCGATTGTGCGATCCGGGAGATAGTTACGTGTCTGGCAGGTCCTTTTGCAGAATCCGCATTCGAAGGCTATCTGGACCCGTTCGATATGGCGATGAATGCGTCCGACGAGAATGAGGGGAGCAGCGACTACGCGGATGCCAAGCGAATCTATGGTGAGTTGCGGTTCCTGATGCCGCGCCGCCCCGATTGGGGGCGGATCGAAGATCGCACGGCCCGGCTAGTACTCGATCACAGGTCGGCCATCGAAGCATTGGCCGCGCATTTGCTGGTCAAGCATGATCTCCAATTCGATGAGGCTCTGATGATTGTTGCGCCGCATCTTCCGCCCATGCCAGCAGCTACGCCGCCAGAGCGTCCATTTCCGAAGCCTGCTTGATCAGCCATTCGATGTGATTTGACCACATCTGCAACACCTCGCGCTTCTCCTTGACGTAGGTATAGAGATTGTGGATTTCGCCTATGTCTGTCAGGGACGCTGCCTTGTGATTCAGTATGTGCTCGATGACGTGTGGCAATACCTGCCGCCTGCCGAGATTTGTCGCGAGCGTCCTGCGCAGATCGTGAAGGGTCCAGTTCTCCAAAGCCGTTGCCCCTCGCAGGGAAAACAAATGTGTCATTGGTCTTCGGTACCGACTGGGGGACCGACACCGCCAGTGTGGACAGCGGAATAAGCGTAGGCTCTTCGTTCTTCGTGCGGTCCGCCGATAGGTCCCATGTTCCGGCTTCAAGGTTGAGTTCAGACCAACGCATCGCGGCAACTTCCGTACGCCTCTGTCCGGTCAGCATGAGCAGCTTGACGATGGAGCCGAACGAATAGCCGATATCGCCCGGTTCGGGCTCACAGCCCGTCCATATAGCCGCCAGTTCGGCATCGTTCACCACTCGCTTGCGCTTGACGATCAGGGCCGGATTTTCCAATCCCTCGCGGGGAAACCGCGACGAGCCGTTGCGGCGGTTTGCGACACCGGATAGCCGCCAGTTCGGCATCGTTCACCACTCGCTTGCGCTTGACGATCGGGGCCGGATTTTCCAATTCCTCGCGGGGAAACCGCGATGAGCCGTTGCGGCGGTTTGCGACACCAGTTGAAAATGCCCGCATATACCAGAAGGCCGTGTTAGCCGCTTGCGGGTGACCCCCGGCGACGATCTTATTGGTGATGTTAGCAATGTCGGTGTCGGTCACATGGTGGATAGAGCGACTCCCGAGGGCAGGCACAAGATACCGGTTCAGGCTGGCCTCGACCAGTTCCCCAGGAATCCCATTCTGCCTTGCCGGTCTTTGCAAAGCCCGCTCCCTTGCATTCGCGCCGATCGGCCGACCCCGTTCGAGAAAGGGCGTGATATGGTCGGCGGCATGCAGAATCCGGGTGGCGCGGCTGGTCCGGTTGGACGCGGTCTGATCGAGGAAGCCAGCCGGAATGCCGGCGGCTCGTGCGGGAAGGGCGTTCATGAGACGGTCCTGTCGGGCGAGCGGTTTGGGGGCACGATCACCATAGTTGATCAGCTTCCCGAGTGGGGCATTCTCGTAAATGTCGCTTGCGGACATATGTTTGCTCTTTGTCCAGAAACAGAAAGGCCCGATGGGACGGCCGGCCCAGGGCGGTGTTTTGAGGGTCGTTACTTGGCGGCCTGGAGGTGATCGCCGTCGCCGTCCTCGGTATCGTCAGCGCTGATCTGCGCCTGATCGGCAAGGAAGGCTGGCAGTTCCGATGGAGCTATGCTGGAATTTGGGTGACGAGGCTGATCAAGCGGCGCTCTGCGGCTTCGTTTCGATGACCTCGATTCCGTCCAGGAACCTGGCACCTGCGATGAGTTTCGGCAACTGATTTTGTCCTTTCAATCGTCGCCACGTCCTGGCCGCGGCCATGACCAGCTTGAAGACCATCATCTGGGCGGTTGTCGAGGATAGCGAGCCCTTGGTACGCACCGTGCGGTGGCGAACGGTCGCAAAGACGCTTTCGATGGGATTGGACCTTCGCAGATGATCCCAGTGTTCGGCGGGGAAATCGTAGAACGCCAGCGACGCATTCTGATCCTTCGTCAGGCAGTCGACCGCCTTAGCATACGCCTCGGCTTCCATCTCGATCGCCTGCGCAAGCAATTTGCGCGCGCCGCTGCGAAGTACATCCGTCAGGGTATCACCGATTTCGTCGGGCTGACGAAGGCGAACAATGTTGACAGTCTCGTTCATGGCGTATCGCTCTCCTTGAGAGGTTCTGGCAGGCTTCATCACCCGCCTCGATACGCCGCTCTCCTCAAACCGTCATCACCCAGTTTCCGCCATAGCTCCCCCCTGATTGGTCCGCTTCACCTGTGCAACTGCACAGGCTGCCATAGCGGGCAGATTGGCCTCCAATGGCGAAAACTTGCCGCAGGAGACCCTCCGATGACCGTGCCTATGGCGCCGCCGCTACGACAACTTGCCGACAAGCAGCGTGCGATCCACTGCCGCGCTACTGCGCCTTCAAGGGACGTCTGGATCGCGACGCAGGAGCCGATGACCGTTAAGGAATCAATTCCCTTGGCGTGCTCAGGTCGCGCTGGCCGTCGCTGTGCCCGTTCGACGGTCTGGTGGCAATTTGGGCACATCTTGTGTCGTCGCCAGTGCCAATGCCGCACGCTTCAACAAAAAGGTGCCTTCGACGTCTGCTGCCTTCGCCGGTGCTTTGCGAAGTGGCATAATGTTTCGACGCACGCAGGCGCGGGCAGGGGGTGTCAGTCATGAATCTCCTGACTGGCGCGGATCAGGCCGATTGGCGGGATGAAAGATCATACGACTACACCGCTGGCCTGACGCTGCGGGAGTGGGCTTGGGAGTTCTTACGCCGCAACCCGGCGTTCCAGCGCGATCTGACCGCTGCGCGCCAGCATTGCAAGACTTGGTCTCTCCGACCCTTTCTCGATATGGTCGCGTCGGCCGGCGACCTGTCACGCTGGGGTGTTCTGTTTCGCGGAGTCTTGTGGCCGCGCTTCGGTCGTATTCTGGTGTCCGCTCTGGTGCGTCCATGTGCTGCCGCTCATTGCGGAACGGTTGCCTGCCTCGTCGCCGACACCGCCGTTCGAACTCTCGGCATTGCCCTGTCGTGCAACCGTCCTGCAGGCGCCCGACAAGAGCCAGCATGTTCTTCTTCGCAATGCGGACCACGCGCTGCAGCTCGCCGTCTCGGGCGCGAATATCCTCCACCCTGTTTGCCTGCATACGCAAGCCATCTGGCCCGCGGTGCTTTTAAAGCATCGACTGAGGGGACTGGAGTGCCTCAATGCTCTCAGTCTAGGGCAACATTTGCCCCCCCGCTTGTTTGCGCCGGAAAAGCGCGGCGTCCGTTTGTCCTTCGTTCTTCGTGCGCTCGACGGTTCGCTCGCCGGAGCACCACATCGCGAGCTCGCCGAAGTTCTCATCGGTCAACGGCGCGTCCATGCCGACTGGGCGGATCCTCGCGATCATCTGCGCGACCGCATCCGTCGGGCCGTCTCGCGTGGCCGCGCGCTCATGAATGGTGGCTACAGAGATTTCCTAATTTGAAATGCGACAGTCCGCGCTGTGCGTCAGTGGATGAACGTTCGCTCGCAGCTGACCCGTCACCAACAGTTCGCCCGCCGACAGATCTGCATGGCGCCTTGCGGGTACGCTCTGGTCAGGCGTCGGCCGACGCCACAATGACATCGGTGAAGTTGCCAAGGCGGTGGTTCATTAGGGCCGGCCTCGACCTGAACCCACATCAGTGGTCGGAAAGCGGCGTGCACCGCAATGTCGCCATAGCAGCCAAGATCCTTTGAGTCCGGACCTGCAGTCCTGTTGGACCGGCGGGTGCAACAATATGGAGGGATTTGAGACCTCACACTGTCCCCTGGACCGACAGCTCGGTCAGACATCGCACTCACCGCTTGATTATGGAAATGGTGTGCCTGTAGTACAGCGGGTAGCGCTTGCTGCGCACTGTCCTAAGAATAGCAATCATGACCCGTCTGGGGATCTGCAACACGACGATCCAACCGCTTGGGCATTGTCGCATATCCCACAATGTAGAGTGCGCAACAGGGCAAAAGCTGATCCATCGGCGGTTTATCAATGCTTTTTGGCTTGGCACGGCACATGCAACGCAATCGGCAAAAGGCGCACGAACTGAGTGGCCCCATCGGCCCTAGGAGCGCTGACTTATGCCCTCCCAAGGCATGTCCGGCCCGGCAGCGAGCTCAGTCTCCTGCCGGGCATCCGTGTTTCAGGTCAACGGCGTTTGGAACTTCAAATTAGGTGGCGGCATTGACCGCAGGCCGCCCCCGGTGGGCGGCCGGTGGGCGGAGAGACAGTGCAGCAGGTTTCAAATCCCGCCCATGCAGAGATATTTCATTTCCAGATAGTCCTCGAGGCCATGGCGGGAACCCTCCCGCCCGATGCCGGATTGCTTCATGCCGCCAAACGGTGCCGCCTCCGAGGACATGCGTCCCGTGTTTATGCCAACCATGCCATATTCCAGAGCCTCTGCCACACGCCAGACCCGCTTCATGTTGGAGGCATAGAAGTATGCGGCGAGGCCGTAAATCGTGTCATTGGCCTCGCGCACGACCTGATCCGCATCGTTGAAGCGAATGATCGGCGCCAGCGGCCCGAATGTCTCCTCTTGCGCGACTGCCATGACGCTGGAAATCTCGGTGAGGACCGTGGGTTTGAAAAACGTGCCATTCTTGCCGATACGTTGGCCCCCGCATCGTATTGTGCCGCCTTTCGCAATGGCATCTGCGATGTGAGACTCTATCTTGGCCAGAGCATGCCTGTCGATGAGCGGTCCGATGTCCACTCCGGCATCGAATCCGTCGCCAACCGACAAGTGCCGGACTTTCTCCACGAATTTCTTGACGAACTCATCGTGAACGCTCGATTGGACGTAAATACGGTTCGCCGAAACGCAGGTCTGGCCGGCATTGCGAAACTTCGCCTGGATCGCACCGTCAACAGCAGCGTCGATGTCGGCATCATCGAAGATGATGAAAGGTGCGTTGCCGCCGAGCTCAAGGCTAACCTTCTTGATCTGGTCAGAGCACTGACGCATCAGCAGCCGCCCGACCTCGGTCGAACCGGTGAAGCTGATCTTGCGGATCTTGGAATTGGTGCAGAGTTCACGGCCGACGCGATCACCTTCGGACGCATAGATCAGGTTGACCACGCCATCGGGAAAGCCGGCCTGATGGGCAAGGGCGAACATTGCGCCAGCCACGAGCGGCGTCTGTTCAGCGGGCTTGAGCACGATCGTGCAGCCCGCAGCCAAGGCCGGCGAGATTTTGCGCGCCACCATGGAGGCCGGGAAATTCCATGGCGTGATCGTGCCAACAACGCCGATGGGCTGCTTGATCACTAGCATTCGGCGGTCTGTCGAGGGTGCCGAGATCGTCTCGCCATAGACGCGAT
>NZ_SRUO01000297.1 GCF_004791025.1 Mesorhizobium sp. M4B.F.Ca.ET.203.01.1.1 | reverse complement strand
GCCACCAAATCAGCGGGTTGGCGCGAAGGAACCCGACCTGCCCTAATCCGTAGTAGATCACGAATATCTGCACCAGCATGGGCGTGCCGCGAAAGACAGCGCAATAGGCGTCGGCCGCCTTGCAAACCAAGCGATTGCGCGAAGTGCGAGCGAGCGCCACGAGGATGCCCAGTGGCAGTCCTAGTCCCACGCCGAACATCGAGATCAGGAGCGTGGTCTTTGCGCCGGTGAGAAGGAACGGGATCGCATAGGCAACAATGGTGAAATCCATTCTAACCTCCG
>NZ_SRUO01000296.1 GCF_004791025.1 Mesorhizobium sp. M4B.F.Ca.ET.203.01.1.1 | reverse complement strand
GCGACGGGCGGCATCAACCCCCATCGTGGCGCGGTCTTCAGTCTCGGCCTGTTGGTGGCGGCCGCCGCGGCCTGCGGCTCCCGCTTGGGCCATGCGGCCACCGGTGAGCAGGTCTGCCTGGAAGTCCGTCGCTGGGCTGCGGACTTCGCACGGGCACCGCTGGATGCAGGCAGCCCGGGCCAACGTGCGCGCGCCCTGCACAAGGTGCCAGGCGTGCGCGAACAGGCCGCCGCCGGCTACCCGCTGTTGCGCGAGGTGGCGCTGCCGGTCCTGCGCGATGCA
>NZ_SRUO01000295.1 GCF_004791025.1 Mesorhizobium sp. M4B.F.Ca.ET.203.01.1.1 | reverse complement strand
GTCGGCAGCCGGTCGTTGGAGTTGGCACGCGACGGGCGCGAAGGCAGCGGCAGCGCGACGACGAAGAGGCTGAGCGCCAGCATGATGACGCTGTAGAGTTCGGCCAAATAGAGCAGCACGCCGGGGATGAAGTTTTCCAGCTGATTGACCGGCGGCAGCGTGCTGGTCGTGCGCCACTAGACGTAACGCATGACGATGGCGGTACCGAAAGCCAGCGCGATCAGCCGCCAGATGCCGTCAGGACGCACCAGCTTGAGGATCATCATGGCGAGGAGCACGCTC
>NZ_SRUO01000294.1 GCF_004791025.1 Mesorhizobium sp. M4B.F.Ca.ET.203.01.1.1 | reverse complement strand
CCGGAACCGCGAGCCCGAAAGGATGTGTGGCATGATCCACGTCGCCCGACGTGCAGCCGGGCCCGACCCTGACGGTGCGTGTTTTCGCATCGACACGGACACCCTTCATCATCGACAGGTCGATCACGAGGCCGTTGTCGCAAATCCCCAGCCCGGCGCCGTTGTGTCCGCCGCCGCGCACGGCAATCAGCAGGTCGTTGTCGCGGGCATATTTCACAGCGGTGATCACGTCGGCGACATCAGCGCAGCGCGCAATCAGCTGCGGGCGCTTCTCGATCATGC
>NZ_SRUO01000293.1 GCF_004791025.1 Mesorhizobium sp. M4B.F.Ca.ET.203.01.1.1 | reverse complement strand
GAACATGTCCAGGGCGTGCACGGTTTCCATCTCGACGGTTTCGCGCAGGAAAAGATCAATATTCCTGCCCGCCAGCTCGTGCCGGCGCCGCATGGCGTCGACGCCGTCGGTGCTGCTCTTGCGCCGGTGACGTTTGGCACGGTTGAGCACATGCTGTTCGACAATGCCAAGCTGGAGTCCGGCGAAACCATCCTCATTCACGCCGGCGGTTCGGGCATCGGCACGGCGGCAATCCAGCTTGCGAAGAAGATGGGGTGCACCGTCATCACGACAGTCGGTTCCG
>NZ_SRUO01000292.1 GCF_004791025.1 Mesorhizobium sp. M4B.F.Ca.ET.203.01.1.1 | reverse complement strand
GCCAGCCGCCGGGCAACAGTTCCAGCGCGCTTTCCTCGGGCAGGCGGTCCAGCGCCTGGCCAATCAGCTTGCGCATGGTCATCGGGCCGACGCCTTCGACGGTGGGGCACACCGGGTCGAGGCGGTCGCCGAGTTCAGGATCGTCGTTGCGCCCCAGCACCTGGTAACTGGGATGGACGATTTCCAGGCCGAGGTGGCCGGGCTTGGGCGTGCCGAAGCAGCGCAGCCGGTTGCCGACCGCGAACTGGCCGACCTGCTGTTGGCGGAAATGGAAGAAGCGCAG
>NZ_SRUO01000291.1 GCF_004791025.1 Mesorhizobium sp. M4B.F.Ca.ET.203.01.1.1 | reverse complement strand
GTACAGCGTATCCACGCCGTTGGCCTGGGTCCGGGTGATCGAGGTGTTGCGGGATTTTTCGCAGCCGGCCATTGCCAGCACGGCAACGCACGCAATCAGTAGACGGGACATGTTTGCTCCTCGGTGCAGGTGCAGTGACGGTGCGGCTACATGCCGCGGAACAGGCTCATGAACGGCTGGCTGACCACCAGCGTCTCCGTGCGCCCGCGCAGGCGCAGTACGCCGCGCCCGGTATCGTCGCGGCTGACCGCCGCCACCGCCTTCATGTTGACGATGGTCGAAC
>NZ_SRUO01000290.1 GCF_004791025.1 Mesorhizobium sp. M4B.F.Ca.ET.203.01.1.1 | reverse complement strand
CGGCGATCCGTGCCGCTGCCCCGCGCCCGCAGCTGATCTGCGTGGACCAGGAAGGCGGCCGGGTGCAGCGTTTCCGCGAGGGCTACAGCGCGCTGCCGCCGCTGCAGGACATCGGGGCGCTGTACGCCACCGATCCGCAGCAGGCGCTGGCGCTGGCCGAGCAACACGCCTGGCTGATGGCCAGCGAAGTGCGCGCCAGCGGCGTGGACCTGAGCTTCGCGCCGGTGGTCGACCTGGGCCGTGGCAACCGCGCCATCGGCAACCGTGCCTTCAGTGAAGACCCG
>NZ_SRUO01000289.1 GCF_004791025.1 Mesorhizobium sp. M4B.F.Ca.ET.203.01.1.1 | reverse complement strand
GCTGGCCCAGCCCGGCTTCTTCAGTGAAATGGACAAGATGCTCGCCGACGTGCCGGCCAGCACCTGGCAGGCCTATCTGCGCTTCCACACCATCGACGACGCCTCGCCGTACCTGAGCAGCCAGTTCGAGAAGGCCAACTTCGATTTCTACGGCACCTCCCTGCGCGGCCAGAAGGAAATGCAGCCGCGCTGGAAGCGCGTGCTGGAGTCGGTAAACGGTGGCATGGGTGAAGCGCTGGGCCAGCTGTACGTCGACGCCGTGTTTCCGGCCGAGTCGAAGGTCG
>NZ_SRUO01000288.1 GCF_004791025.1 Mesorhizobium sp. M4B.F.Ca.ET.203.01.1.1 | reverse complement strand
CTTCAGCGGACCGATCACCGGGCCCATGAAGGTCTTGTAGTAGAAGCCGGCGGACAGGATCTTGCCGCCGAGCTGGTTGATCGCGCCGATGTCCCAGGCGAGCGAGGGCGTGCGGTTCTGGCTGACGGCGACGAGCCCGTCATAGATTTCGACCATGGTGGCGGCGATGTTCGGCTCGCGCACCTCGCCGCGCAGCACCGTCACCAGCGCGTTCGGCTCCTCGACGCCGGCGGCGAGCAGGCCGCGCGGGCGATGGTATTTGAACGAACGGCCGAACAGCGTCA
>NZ_SRUO01000028.1 GCF_004791025.1 Mesorhizobium sp. M4B.F.Ca.ET.203.01.1.1 | reverse complement strand
GTCGGCAAGCCGAAGATCGTCGCCGTCGTGGCCGTCATGCGAAAGCTGCTGACCATTCTCAACGCCATCATCCGCGACCAAAAACCATGGCAAACAGCTTGACAGCCAAGACAGTCGCTCTCCCCGTATAGTAACGGGGAGAAGGGAGCTAAGCGCGAAATTCAGCGCCACTTTTCAGCGTTTCCGGTTGGCGAAATCATCAGGTGACGGCGTCCTTCTCCCCGTCACTATACGGGGAGAAGTGCCCGGCAGGGCGATGAGGGGCGGCGCCATCCTTGGATTGGAATAGCGCAATTCAGGGACAAATCCTGCCCCCTCAACTTCCCTCAGATGAATTGCACCTGGACGATCTCATACCCCCGGGCGCCCCCGGGCGCGTTGACCTCGATGGCGTCGCCGACTTCCTTGCCGATGAGGGCGCGCGCGATCGGCGAGGAGATCGAGATGCGGCCAGACTTCACGTCCGCTTCCTGGTCGCCGACGATCTGGTAGGTCTTCTTCTCCTCGGTGTCCTCGTCGACCAGCACCACGGTGGCGCCGAACTTGACCTTGTCGCCGCTGAGCTTGGTGACGTCGATCACCTCGGCCCGCGCGATCAGGTCCTCGAGCTCGTTGACGCGGCCTTCATTGTGGCTCTGCGCCTCTTTGGCCGCGTGGTATTCGGCGTTTTCGGAAAGGTCGCCATGCGAGCGCGCCTCGGAGATCGCCTCGATGATGCGCGGCCGCTCTTCCTGCTGGCGCCAGCGCAGTTCTTCCTTCAATGACGCGAACCCCTCGCCTGTCATCGGGACCTTGTTCATATGCCTGACCTTTCCTGCCGCCACCCCCGTTTTTCGGGGATGGCCCTTGTCGATGGGTACAAAAAGAAAACGGTCCGGCAGCCTTGGGCTAACGGAACCGTTTCACCGCAATTTGCCTGAATATAGCAATGTTTGCGCGTTTTTCACGCCAAAAAATCCGGTTTTGAAAAATCATCCGCTGCTTTCGCAAGGGCGATCGCCGCCAAAGCATTCCTTTGCCGGCGCGGCAACAAAAAGCCGGCTACGATCGCTCGCAGCCGGCTGGAAAGGGTGTCGAGGTCGAATCAGCTTCTCAGGAAATGGTCGATCTGCTCGGCCAGCATGCCGTATTCGCGCGAGCCCTTGCCGGTGCGCTTCTCGATTTCGCTGAGCTGTTCGCGGGCGCCCGCAAGGTCGCCGATCTGCAGATGCGCCTCGCCGAGATATTCGCGCACCAACGTGTAGTCGGGATTGATGCGCAAGGCTTCCTCGTAATAGCCGAGGCCGACGGTGATGCGGCCGGAATGGCGATGCGAATAGCCGAGATAGTTGAGGATGCGCGGATCCTGCTTGTTGGCCGCAAGGCTGAGCACGGCGATCGCCTCGTCATAGCGCCCGGCCATCGCAAGATCGTGGCCCGCCTCATAGATGTTGTCGTCGTCCAGCATGCCGTACTTCGGCGTCACGCATTTCTGCTTCTTCTTGTCCCAGACCTCGCCCTTCTTGCACTTCTCGGTCGGGCTGCCGCCGCCTCCACCCTCGCCGGCCGTGAAGGCGGGCGCCACAAAGAGCGGCAAAGCCACAACAGCCATGACCTGGATCAGCAAACGTCTGCGCATCGGAGCCTCCTTGAGAATGACAATGGGATATTAACGCCGGGCCTGCCTTCTTTCATCCCGGAAAAGCGGAGCGCGTGAAAAACCTGCGCACCACCGGCATTTTGCCTGAAACAGGCCGAACATGACGTGACGCGCGCCACAAATCCGCTATCATCCGGCAAACGGCCGATGGAGCATGCGGAGCAGGCCAGTGCAGCAGCGCCTCGAAAAGGAATGGGAGCTTTCGATCGGTCCCGATACCGTGCGCCTGTTCATTCTCAAGGCCAAGGCGCTGAGCGCGGCCGTCAACGAGGACTATGCCGACGGCGCCGAGCACGAAATCGAGTTCGACGGCGACACCCGCGACAGCCACCATCATGACGGTCTCGTCGAGGAGAGCTCGGAAAACCTGACCGAGGAGGAGCTGCGCGAGCTGATCGACGACCTCAATGTCGACGAAGCGGCCGAGCTGATCGCCCTCGCCTGGGTCGGCCGCGGCGACTATGACGCCGCCGAATGGGCCGACGCGCTGGCCGCCGCGCGCGAGCGCGCCAACAAGCGCACGGCCAAATATCTGCTCGGCATGCCGCTGCTCGCCGACTGGCTGGAGGAAGGGCTGGAAGCGATCGGCGCGTAACGCGTTGGTAACCGATTGTGATCGGTCGGATGCGCCTTCGAAGGCAACTTCGCCATGCCGACGCCGTTTCCGGGCGATGGCAACGCTGAGCATTTCCGGATTTTTCAGGCTGGCGCTGCCTTTGGCAGCGGCGGTTTTGCTGATCACGCCGGCCGATGCCAGGCATCGTCACAGGCAGCCGCTGACACCGCGTCTGGAGCAGCCGTTGACGCAGCGGGCCGATCAGCCCCTGAGGCCGAGGAGCAAGCACCGCGTGAGATCGCGGGGCAAGCGGCATATCGCGTCAGAGCTGACGCAGCACCAAACGCAGGATCAGCCGACCTTACCCGCCGATGTTTCGGTACCGGAGCCACGTCCCGCGGAAGCGCAACAGACCGATGCCGCCACGAAGGAAGAGCGGAAGGCTGCAGGACCAAGGGACGCCGACGCATCCGACCGGATCGATCAGGACAAGTCTCCGCAGGAGGAGCGGCAGCGGCCCGAGCCTTCGGCCCCGGAGCCGTCAACAGAGATGGAAACTCAACCTGAAGCGCCGGCCGCGGCGCCGATTCCGACGCAAAGACCCGACAAGGCGGAACCGGAGGTCGAGCCGCCCGCCGTCGCGCCGAAGCCACCTGAAAAACCGGCTGAATCCGGCGACAACAAACCGCCGCCCGATCCTCGTTCGGCGATCCTTCCCGAGCAACAGATGCCGGAGGAGGAACTGGCCTGCCGCCGTCGGCTGACATCGATGGGCGTCGACTTCGAGGAACACAAGGCCGAGCAGGAACCCGAGATTGGCTGCTCGATCCCCTACCCGATCGTGCTGAAGACGCTGGGCAAATCCATGGCTATCAGCCCCGGCGCCGAATTGAACTGCGCGATGGCCGAGGCGGCGGCACGCTTCACCGCCGAAATCATCCAGCCTGCCGTCGAGGCCAAGTTCGGCACAAAATTGAAGTCGATCGGCCAGGCTTCCGCCTTCGTCTGCCGGGCGCGCCACAACGGAGGCAAGATGTCGGAGCACGCTTTCGGCAACGCGCTCGACATTGCCAGCTTCACGCTGGCGGACGGCAGGAAAATCGAGGTCGGGCCGGCGCCGCCCGAACAGGACGCGCAATTCCTGGGCACGGTGCGCAAGGCCGCCTGCGGACCGTTCAAGACGGTGCTTGGCCCGGGCAGCGATGCCGACCATTCGCTGCACTTCCACCTCGACCTGGAGCCGCGCCGCCACGGCGGCACCTTCTGCCAGTGACCCCGCAATTCGTGACCGCCGCAATTCGGCCCCAGGCGTGAATGCGGGCGCTGATCTTTCCTTTACTCTTGCGGATTAACCTTATGCCATCGGCAGCATGACCCCTGCGGGATCAGCTCTGGGACGGGACGCCTATCAATGGCCGGAAGACTTGGCGCCGTGCTTGCCATGGCGCGACAGAACAATCGTGCGCGCTCCGCTGCCGCCAGGCTGGTGACGCTGCTTGCCATCGCGACCGTATCGGCCTGCAACACCGGCGACGTGTTCTCGCTGCAGCCTGCAGTCGATGTCGGCAACCAGACCGCCGCCGTCCCCGAGGCGCCCCAATATTCAGCGCCCCAATATTCAGTGCCCCAATATTCAACGCCACAGTATTCCGGCATGCAGCGCCTCGTTCCGTCCAACCCCTACGTGACCGCCGCCTATCCGCGCATGGACGAGCCGATGTCGCCGACCGAGCAGATGCCGGCCAGCGAGGTCGACTGCCGCAACGAGCTGAAGCGCCTCGGCGTCGCCTACACCGATGTCCAGCCGATCCATGAGGGCCAGTGCGGCATCGACTTTCCGGTCAGGGTTTCGGCCATCGGCAGCGTCCAGATGAAGCCCGCCGCGACGCTGACCTGCAACATGGCTGCCACCTTCGCAACCTGGACCAGGAACGAGCTGGTGCCTGCCGCTCGCTGGCGTTATTTCTCAGGCGTCAGGACCATCCACCAGGGGTCCAGCTATTCCTGCCGCAACATCGCCGGCGAAGGCGTCCTGTCCGAGCACGGCAAGGGCAACGCGCTCGACGTCATGAGCATCGAGCTCAACAACGGCGACGACATCGACGTGCGCAAGCCCGGCCTGTTCGCCTTCCGCACCCGCGGCTTCCTCAACAATGTGCGCGCCGACGGCTGCCAGTATTTCACCACGGTGCTCGGCCCCGGCTACAATTACGACCACCGCAACCATTTCCATTTCGACATCAAGAACCGCAGGAACGGCTACCGCGCCTGCCGCTGACGACGAGCGGTTCCCTTTGCCCAACCCATGCAACGGCGCATAAGGTGACGCATGCGTTTGGGAGTGGCCTCTCGTGAGTAAGCGAAGCCTTCGGCGGCGCGCGTCGACCTGGCTGGCGGCACTTTGCGCCGGATATCTGGGACTGGCCTACGTCGCCGCGCCGGAATTCTGGACCTGGCGCGAGCGCGGCTATCGCACGCAGCACTTCGAAATGGTGACGCATACGCCGCAAGGCATTCCGGGCGACCCGATCAATGTCGGCCTTGTCGGCACCGAAAAGGAGGTGGTGCACGCCTTCGCCGTCGCCGGCTGGGACACGGCCGACGCCGTCTCGCTGAGAACCGCCATCGACATCGGCGAAAGCGTGTTGTTTTCGCGTCCCTATCCCGATGCGCCGATGAGCAGGCTGCTGTTCGAGGGCCGCGCCCAGGACCTGGCCTTCGAAAAGCCGGTCGGCGACAGTGCCGACCAGCGCCACCATGTCCGCTTCTGGCAGACCAACACGGTCGGCGATGACGGTCGTCCGCTCTGGCTCGGTGCCGCGAGCTTCGACCGTGGCGTCGGCCTCAGCCACGACACCGGAGCGATAACCCATCACATCGCCCCCGACATCGACGCCGAGCGCGACTTCCTCGTCGGCGACCTCGCCAAGGCTGGCCTGCTTGCCTCGACCAGCGAAATGGCTGGCATCGGCGCGACGAAGACCGGACGCAACGGCGGCGGCGATCCGTACTTCACCGATGGCATGGCGGTGGTCGGGGTGTTGAAGACGCTGCCCTAGCGTATTTGCGCCAATCTTTGCCCAGCACCAGCACGCCGCCCCGAAAAACAATAGCCGCTGCTATTTTCGAATGCACTGCAGCAATGCTATTGACCCCTCATGCTATACGTTGAAATCGCCACCGTGGCCGTCCTCATCTGCGTGAACGGCCTTCTGGCAATGTCCGAGCTTGCCATCGTCTCGTCACGCCCCGCCCGCCTCAAGGCGATGATCGACCGCAACGTAAAGGGCGCCGGCCGCGCGCTGGCGCTCGGCTCCAATCCCGGCAAGTTCCTGTCGTCGGTGCAGATCGGCATCACCCTGGTCGGCGTTCTCTCCGGCGCCTTTTCGGGCGCCACGCTCGGCGAGCGCTTGGCCGCCTTCCTCGCCTCGAACGGCATCCGCGAGAACATTGCCGATCCGCTCGGCGTCGGCATCGTCGTCGCCATCATCACCTATGCCTCGCTGATTGTCGGCGAGCTGGTGCCGAAGCAGATCGCGCTGCGCGATCCCGAGCGCGTCGCCGTCCGGGCGGCGCCCGCGATGACCGTCCTCGCCACCATCTCGGCGCCGCTCGTCTTCCTGCTCGACATTTCCGGCCGCGCCGTCCTCTGGCTGCTCGGCCAGCGCGGCGAGAGCGAGGAGAAGGTCACCGACGAGGAGATCAAGATGCTGGTCGCCGAGGCCGAGCATCACGGCACCATCGAATCCGACGAGCGCCGCATGATCGCCGGCGTCATGCGGCTCGGCGACCGCGCCGTGCGCGCGGTGATGACGCCGCGCACCGAGGTCGACTGGATCAACCTGCAATCAGACGAGACGACCATCAGGAAGCTGCTGATCGAGACCCAGCATTCGCGCCTGCCGGCCGGCGACGGCAATGTGGATGCCATGGTCGGCGTCGTCCAGACACGCGATGTCCTGGCCGCGATCCTCGGCGGCAAGGTGCTGGAGCCGCGCCACCATGTGCGCGCCGCGCCCATCGTCCACGATCAGGCCGATGCGCTGGATGTGCTGCAGAAGTTGAAGGAATCCGACGTGCCGATGGCGCTCGTCCATGACGAGTACGGCCACTTCGAGGGCATCGTCACGCCCGCCGACATACTGGAAGCGATCACCGGCGTCTTCCGCTCCGACCTCGACGCGGGCGAGGAGGAGAATGCCGTCAAGCGCGAGGACGGCTCCTGGCTGCTCGCCGGCTACATGCAGGCCGACGAGATGGCCGAAGTGCTCGGCATCGACCTGCCCGAGAACCGCGACTACGAGACTGTCGCCGGCTATGTGCTGTCGCACCTGCACCACTTGCCGGCGACCGGCGAATGCGTCGACGCGCAGGGCTGGCGCTTCGAGGTCGTCGACCTCGACGGCCGCCGCATCGACAAGCTGATCGCCACCCGCCTGCCGGATGGTCACCGCCAGATCGCGCGCTGACATCAGGCGGCGCTATGCCCCCTATGGCGCGAGACCTTCTCGCGGTTGCCGCAGGTGCGCATGCTGCACCAGCGGCGTTTGCCGCCGCGCGACGTATCGAGGAAAAGCCAGCCGCAGCGAGGACAGGAATGCAGCCTGTCCCGCGGCAAGCTGAAGAAGGCTTGGACCGACAGCAAAGCAAGGAACGCCGTGACGGCATCCGGGTCCCGCCACTGGCTCGGCTGCGGTCTGGTGTCGTGCAAGTCGACCGACCCGGTGGCTAGCGGGCTCGCCGCGCATGAGAACAGGACGCTGAGCGGCTCGGTCGCGGACGGTTTGCCCGCGGCGATCGGCTCAAAAATCTGAAAAGACGCTTCACGGACTTCGCGTACCCGTTCCACGAAGCGCCCATCTTCGATCTCGGAAACGGCCTGCGCCTGGTGATGGTCGGCAAGCCCTGAAGCCATCAACCAGTTGGCAACATCCTGGGTCGACTTGAACAGCTCATTATCGGGCGCCGGCACGCGCCGGTCGAACACGGCGTTCGACAGGTCCAGGGCGGAATGCCCGCCTATGAAGTGCTCCGGCACCCATTCGGTGTAGGCCTGCGCCATGGAACATAATCCCATTAACCGCATTACACAGTTACGATGTAACCGCCATCATACAGATATGCGGTTTCAAGGCCAGAGCGTCGCCAGCAGCACGGGAACCATGGGAGAAAGACGATGCGAAGCGATCCTTACAAGACACGCCACGAAACCATCCGTGCCGACGGCCTCGACATCTTCTACCGTCATGCAGGCGACCCGGACCGTCCGGGCAATCCTGCTGCTGCACGGATATCCGACTTCCTCACATGTCTATCGCAACATCATCGAGCCACTGGCGGAGACAGCCTATGTGGTGGCACCGGATATGCCCGGTTTCGGCTTCTCGTCCGCCCCTTCCACCGACGCCTATGACTACACGTTCGAGAACCTCGCCAACACGATCGAGGCATTCATTGAGGCCCTCGGTCTCGAGCGGTTCTTTCTTTATATCACCGACTTCGGCGCGCCCGTCGGTTACCAACTCGCGACACGACGGCCGGATCGTATCCTCGGCCTGATCGTCCAGGACGGCAATGCCCATGAGGAGGGGCTGGGACCGGATTGGGACGCACCCAAGGTGTTCTTCGCCGAACCGACGGACAACAACCGCGCCAAGCTGCCGGACTGGATGAATTTCGAGGGCACCCGCAACCAGTATATCGGCGGTCTTCCCGAACGTCTGAAGGTCTTGTTTCCGCCCGAGAGTTGGCATCTCGACACCGAGCGCCTGGAGAGGCCCGGAAACACTGACATTCAGTTCGAACTCTTCACAGATTATGGCTCACACATCGCGCGCTTCCCCGCCATCCAGGCCTACTTGCGCAACCACCGGCCAGCTTGCCTTGTGCTGTGGGGCCGCCATGACGCCTTCTTCGCGGTGGATGAGATCATGGCCTACAATCGCGACCTCCACGCCATCGAAATCCATGTCTTTGAAAGCGGCCACATGCTGCTTGAGACGCACCATCGCCAATGCGCGGCGCACATCGCTCACTTCATGCACGAGGTGGAGACCGGGGTCTTTCGCGATTCCGAAAGGCGCTGACCGCGACGGTCAAACGGCTGCCTCGATCGGCTCGGCAAGCTTCGGGTTCGCGCGCGCGGCGATCAGGCAGCCGGCGACGATCAGGCATGCTCCCGCGAGCGTCGTCCATGTGACTGCCTCGTCGAAGAAGAACCAGCCAAACGCGATCGCCCAGATGAAGGCCGAGTATTCCGTTGGAATGAGATATTGCGCTTCGGCGCGGGCGTAGGACCAGCTCATCAGGAATTGGCCGGCAAGCGACAGCGCGGTCACGCCGGCCAGGAGAAGCCAAAGACTGGCCGGCAGAGCGATGGCGAGCCAGGGCGCGGCGAGGCCGAGGATGATTGCAACGGCGAGGCTCTGGAAGAACATGATCTCGATTGGCTTGGCCACCTGCGCCTGTTGCCGGGCGAGGATCAAATTGTAGCCGTAGAACACCGTCGATACGAGCACCGCCGCCGTGCCAAGCAGCGCATCGTGCGAATAGCTTGCCTGCCCGAACTGGCCGGACACGATGATCGCCACGCCGGCGATGCCGGCCATCGATGCCCAGATTGCCTCGCGCCGGACCCGCTCGGCCAGCAACAGCGCGGCGAGGAAGAGAGCGATCAGCGGCGCAACGAAGCTCAGCCCGACGGCCTCCGCGAGCGGCAGCCTGCCAAGCCCCCAGAAGAATGATATCAGGACGATGCCGACAACCACGGCGCGCAGCGCATGCAGCCTCAGCACCGCAATGGTTGGCAGCGAGCGCGACCCCGCCGACCAAGCTGCGCCCGCGACTGCTGTCGCGAGAAAGCTGCGCCACAGCACCGTATTGTAGACGCCCACGGCGATAACCAGCGTCTTCATCGCCGCATCCATCCCGGACAGCAGGAAGATCGCGAGCGCGCATACGAGCACCGGGACCATCGGGGAAACGGCGCCTGTCAGGCTGGATGTCTTCACGGCTGCACTCATCTGGCCGCGGATATCTCAGGGCAAACGGCAGGGCCAGATGGCAGTGCGCCCGAAATTGCGGTCCAATCCGGATCAGCTGCAGCGCCGGGTTGCGACCGAAGAGAGCGTCTCAGACTGAATGTCGACGCGCTCCTCGCTATCGGCCTTCGCCTTCCTCGCTTATCATTGACCGGCCCCAAAAGGTGGGAAGCGCGGCGAAGGTCCCCTATATCGGCAGCCATGGATGCATCGAGCGACCACACGCTGAACGAAGAGCTTCTCTCGGCCACCCAGCGCCTGTCTTTCGATTATTTTCTCAAGGAGGCCAACCCGGCAAACGGACTGATCGCCGATCGCAACACGCCGGCGTCGCCCGCCAGCATCGCCGCCGTCGGGCTCGCTCTGTCGGCCTATCCCGTCGGCGTCGAGCGCGGGTTCATGACGCGTGACGCCGCCGTCGAACGGACGCTCGCCACGCTTCGTTTCTTCTGGAACGCGCCGCACGGGCCGGAGCCCGACGCCACCGGCTATAAGGGCTTCTACTATCATTTCCTTGACATGCGGACCGGCCGCCGCGTCTGGAAATGCGAGCTGTCCACCGTCGACACGGCGCTTCTGCTTGCCGGCGTGCTGGCCGCCGGTGCCTATTTTGACGCCGACGACGAGGCCGAACTGGAAATCCGCCGGCTTGCCGATGCGCTCTACCGCCGTGCCGACTGGCGCTGGGCGCAGAACGGCGGCGCCACCGTCACCCACGGCTGGCGGCCCGAGAAAGGCTTCCTGCGCTACCGCTGGCAAGGCTATGACGAGGCGGTGATCCTCTATGTGCTGGGCCTCGGCTCGCCGACCCACCCGCTGCCGCCCGAGAGCTATGCGGCGTGGCTCTCCACCTACAAATGGAAGAAGATCTATGGCCGGGAACTGGTCTATGCCGGGCCGCTCTTCGTCCACCAGTTCTCGCATGTCTGGATCGATTTTCGCGGCATCCGCGACGCTTTCATGCGCGAGCACGGCAGCGACTATTTCGAGAACAGCCGCGCGGCGAGCTACCTGCAGCGCGACTACGCCATCCGCAATCCGAAGGGTTTCGTCGGCTATGACGAGAATTGCTGGGGCATCACCGCCAGCGACGGCCCGGGCCTGAAAAAACTCCACATGACGATCGGTGACCGACGCTTCTTCGGCTATCTGGCGCGCGGCGCGCCCTTCGGCCCCGATGACGGCACCTTGTCGCCATGGGCGGCGATCACCTCATTGCCCTTTGCGCCGGAGATCGTCCTGCCGGCGCTGCGCCATTTCCACGAGATCGACCTGCACGAGGGCAACCCTTACTGCTTCACCGCGAGCTTCAATCCGACGATCGCCGCCGCCGACGGCCGCGCCTGCGGCTGGGTATCGCCGGACCATGTCGGCATCAACCAGGGGCCGATCGCCCTTATGATCGAGAATTACCGGTCGGATTTCCCGTGGCGACTGATGCGCCGTGTGCCGGCCATTACCACGGGCCTGCGACGCGCCGGATTTTCGGGTGGCTGGCTGTAGGAGCGGCCAGGATAAGGCGCCAGCGGATTGAAGCTGCAAGCGATGTCCAGAATCGGCCGCGGCATTCAAGGCTCCAGCACGACCTTGCCTGTCGAGCGCCGCTCCTCGATCAGAGGGCCGCTTCGCTAGCCTGGTTGAGCGCATACTGAGAGAGCATCGCGAGGGGGTTCGGCGACAATCAGGAACGTTGGAATGTCGGCTCCTTCTGGAACCAAAAATCATATCTCAAGAGTCGACGTCAGCAGGACATTCTTGGGTTGGAAAACCTGCAAGAGATTTTATGCATTTCGCGCAAGGAAAGTTAATCGGATCGGACGAAACTGCCCAATCCCCATCGTTCGATAGAATGGCAGTTCAACATGCGCACAGTATTGTTCGCCATTTTTGTTTTTCTGAGCTGGGCAATCCCCGTTCAAGCATCTCCCTCTCCGGAAGTCTTGCGGATATGGAACGACGTAAAGACCGCCTATTTGGCGGGAAAATTCGATCAGCTCGATGAATTGATCGAAGCCTATCAGCGGGACGATGCACGAACGGAGAGCGGGAGCATAAAGGCAGCGATAGTCTACGAGGTGCTGGAAAGTACGAAATTCCTTTATGGCACCTACTCGTACGGAACCTTGAACCAGATGGAAGCGCAGGCCGACAAATGGATCGAGTCCTACCCAGGGTCACGCGCTGCGCGGATCACCAAGGCCATCGTCATGAACAATCGGGCCTGGAATGCTCGCGGAGAAGGGTATGCCAATACCGTGACTCCCGAGCAGTGGAATGCATTCTTCGTCTACAGCAGGCAGGCCAAGGATTATCTACAGTCGGTGAAGCAAGGTACTGCCGCAGACCCCGAGTGGTATGCGACAATACTGAAGGTCGCCAGAGGCCTGCCAAGCTCCGATATCGATTTCGACGCGCTTGCCAGTGAAGCGCTTGATGCACATCCCGACTACATACCGATTTACCGGGAAATCGTGCGAACGAACCTGCCGCAATGGGGCGGCACGCGACAGACCCTGGAATTTTGGATCGACCGCATGGCCAAGGCGTCCGGAACTGACGCAAGCTACGCGCGAGCCTATTGGGGAGCCGCTGACGATTTCTACCGCGACGTCATCTTTAATGACACCGACGCGGACTGGTCACGGGTAAGGACCGGCTTTAGAGCGATAGTCCACGACTATCCGACGAACTGGAACATCAACATTTTTGCTCGCCTCGCGTGCCTTGCACAGGACAAGGCAACAACCAAGGAACTTATGGAGCGGCTTGGCAACGCAATCGATGCCGAGGCCTGGCTTTACCGAGAGATGCCTGCCTCCTGTCGGGAGTGGGCATCCGAGCCTGATCCCCAAAATCCGCCTAAGATGGATGAGTTCGTCCTCGTCGAAGCCTACGGCAGGGACAAGGACGGCATCATGCAAGCGATGGTCGGTCCAATGGAGCAGCCCAGCGAAGCGGCAGCCGTGGCAAAGGCTCAAATCCTGGCGAAAACTTACGAAGGAGTTCAGGCCTACAAGCTCATTCCGGACCCGCAAACCGGCAACTACAAAAGGCCGATCATACTGTTCCGATACGGTGTCATACCGTACGGACGATAACATTGGTCAGCATCGGAGCGCGTCGTCGGACGTAGAGTAGACAATTCCAAAATCGGTTTGTGGATAATTTAGTCGAGTCCGATCAAGGGATCAGCAAGACCTTGCCTGTCGAGCAGCGCTCCTCGATCAGCCGATGCGCGGCGCTGGCCCGATCCAGCGGGATGCGGCCGCCAATCGCCACCCGCAACCGGCCGCCAGCAGCCAAATCGAAAAGCTGGCGCAGGCTCGCCCGCAGTTCTTCGGGCGACATGAGCGGCAGCAGCGCAAAACCTCTCAGCGACTGGTTTCGGCCGATCATCGCCTCCAGATCGGCGGCCGAGAGTTGAAACCGGCCAAGTGCCGCAAACACCAGCTCGCCGCCTTGTGACAAGAGATCGAGGAACTCTTTGGTCATCGCGCCGCCGACCGTATCGAAGATCGTGTCGACGCCGCTCTCCGTCGCGTCCCTGACCTCAGCGACCCAGTTGTCAGCGCGATGGTCAATCGCCACATCGGCGCCAAGCGAGCGGACAAGGTCGAGCTTGGCCTCGCCGCCGGCCAGCGCGATCACCCGGCGGGCACCCTGCGCCTTTGCCAGTTGCAAGAGCAGCGAACCGACGCCACCTGCGGCGGCAGGGATCAGCACCTGTTTGTCGGCGACCGGGCTTTGCCGCAGCAGGTGCAACGCCGTCAGCCCCTGAACCATCAGGGCGCAGGCATCCTCGAAGGAAAGCGCATCCGGCAGAGGAACGGCCAGACCGGCGTCGATCGCCACATATTCGGCGTAACCGCCGAACGGCCGGCCGGAGGCGAACAATGGCGCCGCGACGCGTCTTCCCAGAAGGAGCTGGTCCACGCCCTCCCCGACAGCCTCGACAACCCCGGCGGCCTCGACGCCAGGGAACATCGGCAGGCGCGGCGTCACCGCGTAGCGATCCGCTCGCATCAGCACTTCGAAGAAATTGATGCCGGCGGCTGCGATCCGGACCAGAACCTCGCCGGCTCCGGCCGAAGGCACCGGGACGTCGACGACTTCCAGCACCTCGGGGCCGCCGAAGCGGCTGAACTGGACGGTTTTCATGGCAAACTCCGATCGCTATGGCATCGGCCGTCCATTGCCACTATCTGCGCTGTCTCGACTACACACTCATTTGTCCGCTGCTCACCAGGAGGTGACCATGGCCGGCCCGATCAAGAGACTGCCGATGCTGCCGGCGGAACGTGCCTTGAAAGTGATCTCGGGTCGCTGGAAGGCGGTCATCCTCTACCACCTGTTCGATGGTCCCCGGCGACTCTCGTCGCTGAAGGCACTGGTGCCTTCGATCACCCAGAAGGTGCTAATCCAGCAGTTGCGCGAAATGGAGGAGCACGGCCTTGTCCGCCGCAAGGTCTTCGCCGAGATCCCGTCGCGCGTCGAATACTCCGCGACGCCCCTTGGCCTCAGCCTCGAACCCATCCTTCTGGCGCTGTGCGAATGGGGGCAGCACCATGCCGACGAGCTCGACGAGCACGACCGGGTGGCGGACTGCATCATCAGGCCGAGGCAATCCGCGCAGACGGCAAATTGAAAAGGGCGGCGCAAGCGCCGCCCCATATCCCTTGGGAGGATAGTCTCGGGTAGACGGCTCAGGCCGCCTTGGCTTCCGCGGTGATTGCGTCGGCGGCGCGGGCCGCCTTGAGCACCTTCGCCCACCAGGCGACGTCGTTGACGAGCGCCGCGGCGGCCTGGTTCAGATGCTCGAGATCCTCGAGCTTCTTCTCGCCCTGGCGAACCGCCAGGAAATCGCCCCAAGCGATATGGACCGCCGACTTGACCGGCGCCATCTGCAGCTCGACGGCGTAGAGGCGGAGCTGCTCGACAGCGCGCGAGCCGCCGACGCTGCCGTAACCGACGAAGCCGGCCGGCTTCTTATTCCACTCGTTGGCTGCGTAGTCGATGGCGTTCTTCAGCACACCCGTCGGGCCGTGATTGTATTCGGCAGCGGTGAAGATGAAGCCGTCGAAAGAGGCGACCTTCTTCTGCCAGCGCTGCGCCACTTCGTTCTGCGACGGCGCCCAGGCGGAGGAAGCGACCTCGTCGAAGAACGGCAGCGGGAAGTCGCGCAGGTCGACGACTTCGACGTCGATATCGGCATGCGCCTTGGCGATCTTGGCGATCCACTCGGTCGGCACGTCGGCGAAGCGCGCGGCGCGCGTCGAACCGACGACAATGGCGATTTTGGGCTTGGACATTTTGGGAGGCTCTCCTTGCGGGAAATTGTGGTATCGTTTGGATACCGGCGCTATATGAGATACCGCAAAAGCGAAGTGCAAGGAGGCACGTTTTTGTTACTGAGGCACCCGCATATCACCGAAGACTGCCGCGCCGTGTCGGAAATCCTGCAGCGCGTCGGCGACAAATGGACCGTTCTGGTGGTCGGCAAGCTCGGCGACGGACCGCTGCGCTTCAATGAACTTCGCGCCGCCGTCGGCGGCATTTCGCAGAAGATGCTGACCACCACATTGCGCGGTCTGGAACGCGATGGCTTCGTCATCCGCACCGTCTTTCCGACCATCCCGCCGCGCGTCGACTACGAGTTGACAGAGCTTGGCCACGAGCTGCTGGTGCCGGTCAGCGCGCTCGGCGCGTGGGCGCGCAGGAACACCGCCAGGGTCAGGGCCGCGCGCGAGAAATTCGACGGTCTGCACGGTTGAAAGCCTGTTGCCGCAAGGATTTTTGGCGCAAGGCCCGCGAAGGATGAACCTTGGTGCCGACCCGTTTTCTGGCCGGCCGCGGTGGCGGGTCCGTCCCGTTTTCAGCTTCCGGTGAATCGTCTCGCAGTCAGCCCGGCGGGCCGTCTGCTCGCGGCAATCGTCTGCGGTTTCTGGCCGGCGTCGCATCCGGTCGCCAGGCATTTTTCGCATGCGCCCGGCGGCTTGCCGATGACGCTATTTTGCGAAGCGCAAGACAGCCCGGCATCGGCTTGCCTGATCTCGGTATAGGCGGTTGCGGCGAGCAGGCCGAACAAGCCCAGGACGGCTCCCGCAAGAACACCGTTCAGCGTTCGTTGACGCATTGTCTTCCCCCAAGCCCGGGCGGACTTGGTCACGGAAATTTGCGCACGACTGTGAAGGAGCTCACGCAGCCCGCCGGCAGGGCCCTCGCCTGCCGGAGCCGGGTCAGCCTTCGGCCGGAACCGCCTTCGGCTTGCCCTCGCCGTCCAGCGCCACCATGACGAAATCGGCATGCGTGACCTTCTCCATCAGGTCGGAGAGATAGCGCTGCGCCCAGGCCTCGACCTTGAGCGCCATCGAGGTGCGGCCGACGCGCTCGACATGGGTGTAGATGCAGAGCGTGTCACCGATCTTCATCGGCTTGGCGAAGGACATCTCCTTGACCGCCGCCGTCACCACGCGGCCCTTGGCGCGTTCGGCGGCGCGGATGCCGCAGGCAAGGTCCATCTGCGCCATTACCCAGCCGCCGAAGATATCGCCGGCCGCGTTGGCGTCCGAAGGCATGGCCAGCGTCCTCAGTGTCAGGTCGCCGATCGGCCGTCCGTCCGCGTAGTGCACCATGCCAAAATCCCCGAGATCGATGACATGATCCCGTAGCGTCACCGCGCCGGCAGGTCAACGCGCAGCGGATGCTGTCGCAAGCGCGGCTGGCTTGACCCTAAAAGTAACGCTCGAGGTTCGCGCGGATGCGATCGAGCACGGTATCCCCGGAAACGTCGGGGGCGAATTCCTTGCCGGTGATCGCCTCATAGGCCTGCGCATAGACCAGCGAAGCCTGTTCGACGATCTCGTCCGGTATGGTCGGGATCGGATCCCTGTATGGATCGCAGCGCGCCGCGACCCATGACCGGATAAAATCCTTGTCGAAGCTCTCGGGCCGTTCGCCGCTCGCAAAAGCCTGTTCGTAGCTGGCCGCGATCCAGTAGCGGCTGCTGTCCGGCGTGTGGATCTCGTCGGCCAGGATGATGGTCCCGTTTCTGTCGGTGCCGAATTCATATTTCGTGTCGGCGAGGATGAGCCCGCGTTCGGCGGCGCGCGCCTGGCCGCGGGCGAACAGCCGCAGCGCGTAATCTGACACGGTATCCCACTGTGCTGGCGTCAGAAGCCCTTGATCGAGGATCTCTGCCTTCGACAGCGGCTCGTCATGGCCGCCATCCGAAGCCTTGCTCGTCGGCGTGATGACCGGCTCGGCCAGCTTCTCATTGTCGCGCAGGCCGTCCGGTAGCCTCATTCCATACATCACCCGCTCGCCCTTCCGGTACCGGGTCAGGATCGAGGTGCTGGTGGTTCCCGCCAGATAGCCGCGCACGACGATCTCGACCGGCAGGATGTCCAGCCTTGTGCCGACGACGACGTTCGGGTCGGGATATTCGAGGACATGGTTCGGGCAGATATCGGCCGTTTCCTCGAACCAGTAGCGGGCGGTCTGGGTGAGGATCTCGCCCTTGAACGGGATCGAGGCAAGGATGATGTCGAAGGCGCTGAGGCGGTCGGTGGCGATGATGATGCGCCTGCCGTCGGGCAGGTCGTAGTTCTCGCGGACCTTGCCCTTGTAGTAGCCTGGCAGTTCCGGGATGAAGGCATCGGAGAGGGTACGCATTTGGATCTCCTGCCTCCCGGGGATTCGTCGATGCCTTCGCATAAGCTCTCGACCCCGTGCATATCAAGCGGGATTGTCGGGTTATCCCGCTAGCCATCGCTATTGCGGCGGTCGTATTTTTCACAACCGATGCCGGAAGGCGCGGCGACGCGGCGAACCCGCCGCGTCTAGGCTGCGGCCAGATTACCGGAGCCGCCCACCAGTCATGCAGACCTATGATTTCATCATCGTCGGCTCCGGCTCGGCCGGTTCGGTGCTCGCCGAAAGACTGTCGGCCTCCGGCCGTTTCTCGGTCCTGGTGCTGGAGGCCGGCGGCACCGACCGCCGCTTCTACGTCCAGATGCCGCTCGGCTACGGCAAGACCTTCTTCGACCCGGCCGTCAACTGGAACTATAAAGCGGAGCCCGATCCTGGCCTTGGCGGCAATGCCGACCACTGGCCGCGCGGCAAGCTGCTCGGCGGCTCCAGCTCGATCAATGCCATGGTCTATATCAGGGGCGCGCGCGAGGATTTCGACGCCTGGGCGGCCGCCGGCAATCCAGGTTGGAGCTACGACGACCTGCTCCCCGCCTTCAAGGCGCTGGAGGACAATGAGGCCGGCGCCGACAGATGGCGCGGCGTCGGCGGTCCCTTGCACATCACCGACTGCGCAAATGCCGTCCACCCGCTGACGAAACGCTACCTTGCGGCAGCGCAGCAGGCCGGCCTGCCGCTCAATCCGGATTTCAACGGCGCTTCCCAGGAAGGCGTCGGCATCTACCAGATCACCACCAGGAACGGCCGCCGCATGTCGGCCGCCCGCGCCTTCCTGCGCCCGGCGATGAAGCGTGCCAATGTGCGCGTCGAGACAAACGCGCTGGCGACCAAAATCCTGTTCGAGGGCAAGCGCGCCGTCGGTGTCGAATATCAGCAGAACGGCGAGACCTGGACCGCGCGCGCTGGCCGTGAGGTCATCCTGTCCGGCGGCTCCATCAACTCGCCGCAGCTGCTGCAGCTCTCCGGTGTGGGCCCGTCGGCGCTGCTCGGAGACCTCGGCATTCCGCTCATCCACGCCAACGAGAATGTCGGCGCGAACCTGCAGGACCATGTCGGCATCAACTACACATTCAAGGGCAGGCTGCCGACACTCAACCAGATCCTGCGCCCCTGGTGGGGCAAGCTCATGGTCGGCATGCAGTACATACTGTTCCGGTCCGGGCCGCTGTCGCTGTCGATGAACAATGCCGGCGGTTTCTTCCGCACCGACCCGACCCTGGCGCGGCCGAACATGCAGCTCTATTTCCAGGCCTTCTCCACCGTCATTCCGAAGAGCGGTGAGCGCCCGATCCTGACCCCCGACCCGTGGCCCGGCTTCTCGATCGGCCTTTCCAACTGCCGCCCGTCGAGCCGCGGCGAGATCATGATCCGCTCGAGCAATCCGCGCGACTATCCGCGGATCACGCCCAATGCCTATTCGACCAACGCCGATGTCGACGAGATGCTGGCGGCGGTGAAGTTCGTGCGCAAGATCGCCGCGATGCCGGCGATGGCCGAGATCATCGAGGAAGAGGTTTTGCCCGGTCCGTCAATCACTTCCGACGCCGACCTGATTCAGGATTTCAGGAAGCGCTCGGGCACCGTCTACCATCCGGTCTCGACCTGCCGCATGGGGCCGGACGCCGCGCGCGCCGTTGTCGATCCGCGCCTCAGGGTGCACGGGGTTGCCGGCCTGCGCGTCATCGACGCCTCGATCTTTCCCGACAACATCACCGGCAACACCAACGCCGCCTCGATCCTGACCGGATGGAAGGGCGCCGAACTGGTTCTGGAGGATCAGAAATGAAGATCACCGACGTCAAGACCTGGGTTGTCGGCAACCCGCCGCCCGGCATCGGCGGCAAGTATTTCATCTTCGTCAAGCTCACCACCGATGGCGGCGTGGTCGGCTATGGCGAGGCCTACAATGCCACCTTCTCCGGCCACGTCACCGCCAGGATGATCGAGGACATGGCCGAGCGTTATCTTGTCGGCCGCGATCCGCACGACATCGAGAACCTCTTCCGCCGCATCTATTCCTCCGGCTTCACTCAGCGCCCGGACGTTTCCGGCATGGGCTGTTTCTCGGCGCTGGAAATGGCCTGCTGGGACATCATCGGCAAGGAAGCCGACAAGCCGGTTTACAAATTGCTCGGCGGCCAGGTGCACGAGACGCTGCGCTCCTACACCTATCTCTACCCGCATACGGGCAGCGTGCATTCCGAGGACGCGCGCGGCAAGAATGTCTACAACGACCCGGAATTGGCCGCCGCCTGCGCGCTCGAATATGTCAAGCAGGGCTTCAGCGCCGTCAAGCTCGACCCGGCCGGCCCCTACACCGCTTTCGACGGCCACCAGCCGCGCCTCATCGACATCGACCTCTCCGCCCGCATGGTCAAGGCGATCCGCGAAGCCGTCGGAAACAGGGCGGACATCCTGTTCGGCACGCATGGCCAGTTCACTGCCTCGGGCGCGCTGCGTCTCGCCCGCGCCATCGAGCCCTATGACCCGCTGTGGTTCGAGGAGCCGGTGCCGCCGGACATGCCGGAGGTGATGGCGCAGGTCGCCCGCGCGACCTCCATCCCCATCGCAACCGGCGAGCGGCTGACGACCAAATTCGAGTTCGCCCGCGTCATCGAGAACCACGCCGCGACGATCCTGCAGCCCGACCTCGGCCGCTCCGGCGGCATCCTGGAAACCAAGAAGATCGCCGCCATGGCCGAGGCCTACCACATCCAGGTCGCGCCGCACTGCTATTGCGGTCCGATCGTCGGCGCCGCCAACATCCAGCTGGCGGTGACGCTGCCCAACTTCCTGATCCTGGAATCGCTGAAGCAGTGGGACGGTTTTCATGCCACGCTGCTGAAGAAGAAGATCGAGTGGCAGGACGGCAACGTCATTCCTTCGAAGGAGCCCGGCCTCGGCGTCGAGCTCGACGAGGCGGTTTGCGACGCGCATCCTTACAGCGGCAAGGATCTGCATCTGCAGATGATGCAGACGCCGTTGATGCCGTGAGCGAGCGGCCCGCTTACGCCTTCATCGGCTTAGGCCATCTCGGCGGCCACCTCGCCGCCAGCCTGGTCCGCAATGGTTTCGACGTCACCGTCTTCGACCGCGACCCGCCAGCCGTCGAGCGCCTGGTGGCGCTCGGCGCCAGCGCCGTGAACAGCCCGGCCGAAGCCGCCGCTCGCGCCGGCAATGCCATCTCTTGCCTGCCCTCGCCCAAGGTCAGCGAGACAGTGCTCGCCGGTCCCGGCGGATTGCTCGAAGGCCTTCCGGCTGGCGGCGCCTGGATCGAGATGTCGACCAACGGCCGCGACGAGATCGTGCGGCTCGCGGCACTGGCGTCGGCGAAGGGAATCGAGACGCTGGAATGCCCGGTCACCGGCGGCGTGCATCTGGCGGCGGCGGGAAAGATCACCGCGCTGGTCGGCGGCGACGGCGCGCTTTACGAGCGGCACCGGCCGGCCATCGAGGCGATGTGCGCAAAATCCTTCCTGATGGGTCCGATCGGCTCGGCGGCGGTGATCAAGGTCATCACCAACATGCTGGCCTTCATCCATCTCGTCGCCGCCGGCGAGGCGCTGATGCTGGCCAAACAGGGCGGGCTCGACCTCGCCCAAGCCTACCATGCCATCGTCGCCTCCTCGGGCAACAGTTTTGTCCACGAGACCGAAAGCCAGCTGGTGCTTAACGGATCCTACGATATCGGCTTCACCATGGACCTGGCGCTGAAGGACCTCGGCTTCGCGCTGCGCATGGGCAAGGATTTCGGCGTGCCGCTCGATCTCGCGTCGCACGTCAATGCGATTTTCGAACAGGGCAAGGAAGCCTATGGCGGCGGCGCCTGGTCGACGCAGATCGTCAAGCTGCTCGAGGATGCGGTCGGCACCGATCTGCGCGCGCCCGGATTCCCGGCCAGGCTGGAAACCTGAGGCGGCTAAACTTTACGAGCGATTTCAGCGAATTGGGCGGCTCGCCGGAATCAGGCCGGCAACCGCCTGAATCAATTCCTCAACGGCTTGATTCAGTATCTGAGCGTCAGCGCGTCGGGCAGGATCTCGAACGTCGCCGGAATCCGGCCCGGCGACTCGCCGTCTATGTCGACCAGCGCGCCGTTCTTTTCCACATCGCCGAGCGGTTCGACAACCACTTTCTTGCCGCGCAGGATGGTGATCGCCGGATGGTTGCGGTGCCGTCCGCCATAGAGCAGCCGGATGTCGAGGATCAGCCTCAGCTTGCTCGCCGCGCGCAGGATGACGATATCGAAGGCGCCGTCGCCGAGTTCCGCGTCGGGCGCGATCATCATGCCGCCGCCGAAGAACTTTCCGTTGGCGACCGCCACCAGCGCCATCCGCGCCTCGACCGGCGCGCCGTCGTCGACGGTGATCCTGACGTCCTGGAAGCGATAGCGGATGAACTCCAGAACCGTGCGCCAGAAGAACAGCGCCTTGGCCGAGACCTTGCCCTTGCGCTTGTCGGCGTTGACGGCGCGGTCCGTCGCCCCCGAGAGGCCCAGGCTGGCGATGTTGATGAAGTGGCGGCTGGCCAGCGCGCCATGATCGTCGATGTAGCAGATGCGCCCTGCATCGACCTTGCGCGGCTTGGCTTCGGCGATGTGCTTCAGCGTGGCATCGATGTCGTGCGGCAGGCCGAGCCCGCGAGCAAAGTCGATGCCGGTGCCGCAAGGCAAGAGGCCGAGCTCGCATATCCGGCCGGTTTCATCGAACGCCTGCAGCAGTCCGTCCGCCGTTTCGCTCGCCGTGCCGTCGCCTCCCGCCGCAATGACCAGATCGAAGCCGCTGGCAGCGAGGTCGAGTGCCAGCCTTTCAGCATCGCCTTCGGCCTGTGTCTCGCGCAGTTCGAAATCGCCGAAATGCTTCTTCAGCGAAGCGCTGACCTCCGGCCAGTGCCGTTTCAGCCGGCCGCCGCCGGCAATCGGATTGAGAACAACCCCGACCTTCAAGCAACCTCCCCTGAAGGAATCACAGGAGCGCTTGCACCTGGAATCCTTTGTCGGCATTGAAGCCCGCGCCGCCTCGCGGGGCAAGCGCCGAATGTCCGGCAATGCCGGATCAGGCGCAACGCGGCCGCGTTTCGCGCCTCTTTCGTCGGCTTCCCGAAAAATTCCTGCGCCGCCTTGGCTTGGTCCCCGATAATCCCGCTATCCACAGGCTGGGGGCAGTTCCCCAAAACCCTTACCCGGCGTACGTTGAACCCATCTCAGGCGGCTACCGATCGCCCAGCCGAAAGGCAAAGCGGAAAGGCGGATTTCCTGAGGCCCGTACGGTCCAGAACGAGAGCAGGCTCGCCTGTTGGAGGGACGGATGTCGGCGGGGCCGCGGAAAGCGTGCGAACGCCAACGGCGGACCGATGCTGCCATGAAGGCCGGTGAAAACCTTCGATGGCACGCTGGGCGAAGCCCGCAAGGGTGGAGACCGGCGGGGTCTGGAACGGGCGCTGCCCTCGGGTGGCGACTGGCAGGACCGTCAAAATCAAGGCCGGCTTGGCGCGACATCTTTCGGGAGTTGCTGCCGCGACCGTGTCCTGATCTGACAGGGAGGCGCTGGGAGAAATCCCAGCGCCGACTGTTTTTTGGGCTTTCCCTTTCGCAACGGGCGCCGGAATCGGCTAACGTTCCATGTCGATTGAAGGGGACGCTTCATGACGCTGTTCTGGAGGCCTGCCATCGCCCATGCCACAGGACGGCCGAGGTTCGCGCGGGCAAGGCGCGGGCACGACCCCTTCGCTCAGGCCTGAACGGCCATGATCCTGCTCCGCTGGCTGAGACGCATCGTCAAGACGATCCTCTGGCTGGCGGTCATCATCGTGCTCATCCCGGTGGCCGGGCTGGGCTACGGTTTCCTGACCACGCCCTCGCTCACGCCCTTGGAGGATGTCACCGACGGCGCCCCGCCAAACCGCCTCGCGAAAAAGGTCCGCGCCGAAATCCCCGGCTACCAGCAGCCGCGGCAAGCCACCTATGTCGCCTATCCGTACTGGACGGTCGTCTACGCGGCTCGCGACTACGCCGGCTTCGTCGCCAAAGACCAGCCGAGCGGCTTTCCCTACTGGTCCTATGTCAGCCGCTTCTGGCAGGGCTACGCGACGATGATCCGCGCCAGTTCGGGGAGCGAATTCAACGTCGCCGATCACCGGACGCAGGTCGTCATCGGCATCGGCCAGACCGTCGAACTGGCACTGCAATGGGCCTATGAAAACACCGTTGGCCGCATCACCGAGGCGATCGCCGGCAGGCGCACAGCGACTGATAGCTACCAGGCCAGGATGGCGAATGAATACGCCGGCTTCCTCGACCGGGCGCCGTGGTACCAATTCCCCTATGCCGAAAAGCGCGCCGGACTGTTCGGCGTCCAGCCGGCTCCGGGCGATGGCGCCGTGCGCAGCGGCGAGCGCAAGCTCGCCTTCGGCCTCGCCGACACCGTCAAGCAGGTCTATGCCGGGTTCGTCAGCGCTACATTAGCCCCGGCCTCCGATCCGGCCGGCATCCATGTCTGGGCCAAAGGGCCGATCGGCGAGGCGACGCGCACCGAGCCGGACACGCTGCTCGAGCGTGATTTCGGCGCCGATGGCACAGTCTTCGTCACCAAGGACGGTCAGCTCAGCGAGATGATCCCGCGCCTGATCGACAAGGGCGTTTCCTTCGTCGAGATCGGCGGCAATGACGAGATCATGCTCACCGTGCTTTCGCCAGCCGAGATCGCCATGCCTGAAGGGACGCGTGCCCTGTTCAGCTATCCGCTCCCGGCCGATCCGGACACGCGCCGGACCGGCCTGACCGTCGCCGTGCGCAAGCTGCATGTGGCGCTGCCGGCGCTGATCAAAGCCGGTGCCAGGCTCGAGCACGTGTACGACGGTTGAGGCTTTTCAGTCACAGCCGGAGCCCCGGAAACATTCCGTCACGCACAAATCACAATCGTGGCCAAATCCCGCCTTGTTCCCCGGCGACTGGTCATTTGGGAACGAATCCGAGGACAAGACCGTGATCAAGACCGCCCTTGTCGCCATGACCATCGTCGGCTGCGACTGCGACGCCAAGCTTTGCGAGTATATCGGCGAAACGCCTGCCAAGTGGGCGACGATCGCCGATTGCGAAGCGGCGATGAAAAGCCAGATGCTGCACGAGCGCAACTTCAACTATCCGCTGGTTTCAGGCATCTGCCGCGCCAAGGGCTCGGCGTCTTCCTCCGAGCTCGCCGCGATAGCCTCGAAGCCCGACCTGACACCCAGGCAGGCCACGGTCGATCCGCTGCCGCCCGAGCTCAGCCACCGCCCCAGCGTTCCCGTCGGCTCGCCGGCCACGGTGGCGGAAACCGAAGCCGCGAAGCCGGTCGCCTATGAAGCGGCGGTCAATGGCGGCAGCGCGGTGCTCTACCGCACCAAGGCCGGCTACGCAGTGGTCAAGACCGATCTCAGCCGCGCCGCGTCCGCGACGGTCGGCATGGCCAAGCGGTCGGCGGACTGGCTGGCCGGGATCGTGCCGAGCGGACTTTAAGCAACAAAGCGGGGCGACCCGCTTAGTTTGATTGGTCCAGCGGCGCTGCCCGCTTCCCAGGACTCGGTCGATCTGCCATAGGACGCACCGCACATCAGGTGCTTGCTCGAAAGTTCCCGCCCTTGCATCCCGCAATCGAAATCATCGGCGCGTTTGCCGCCCTCATCACCACGCTTGGCTGGATCCCGCAGGTCGCCAAGGTCGCGCGCGAACGCCGCGCCGGCGACATCTCGCTGTTCGCCACCGGCTCCATCGCCACCGGCGTCTTCTTGTGGACCCTTTACGGCCTGCTGATCGGCTCCTGGCCGGTCATCCTCGCCAATGGCGTCACCTTCCTGTTCGTGATCGCCATCCTCGGCATGAAGCTGCGCTTCGGTTGAAAACCGGCACTTGATGCACGATGATGCCGGCCGGGGTGGAGGGGTCGTTGCATGAAGGTCTTAGCCCGCACGGTGCTGTCCCTGATGCTGGCGCTTGCGCCCGCGCATGTTCAGGCGCAAGGCGACGACAAGACCGTCACGGTGCGGTCGGACGATCCGGAGATGACGGCGGCGATAGAACAGGCTCGAGCCAGCCTGGATGACTTCCTGGCCTTGTCCGAGGCCCCGCCGCCAGGAACCGACAAATTCAAACTGAAGGTGATGATCGTCGATGGCGATGCGACGGAGCATTTCTGGGTCATCCCCTTCAAGCGCACCACCACCGGCTTTGCCGGCATTTTGGCCAACGAGCCCGAGATCGTCCAAAATGTCGTCTACGGCCAGTATATCGAATTCTCCCGCGACGACATTTCCGACTGGGGCTACACCAGGGATGGCCATCAGGTCGGCAGCTACACCGTCTGCGTGATGCTGAAGAAGATGTCCGAGCAGGATGCGGATGATTTGCGCAGCAATTACGGCTTCGACTGCTGAGAGCCAATGCATGTCGCGCAAAAGTGTGCAGCGGTTTTGCGAAAACGACATGCATAAAAACAAAGATCTAAACCGCGTCGCCTGGATCCGTTTCCAGCACGACGCGCTTTAGCCGGCCGCGTCGTCCGCGGCGCCGATCTTGCGCACCAGCGCCGCCGTCGCCAGCATGGCGCCGAGATCGGCGATCATCGGCGCGATATGGGTCTGGTAGTCGATCGGCACGGAGATGTCCGGCAGCTCGAAGAAATTCTTGCTGCGCGGCATGAGCAGGAAGCCGTCGCTGCCGTTGAGCGCGATGCGGGCCTGGTCATATGGCCATGTCTCGCCGAGCCAGGTCAGCGCGCTGGCCAGGCGTCCGGTGACCAGCGGCCTCGCCGCGTCGACATTGTCGGTGCGGAACTCGTAGCTGGCGTCGAGTTCCGGCACGCCGCAGGCCAGTTCCTGCAGCTTGCTGGAGAACATGCCGCGGAAGAAGCCGACCACCTTGCCGGCCTTGCGCGCCGCAACCAGCATGCCTGGGAACGGCTCGATGGTCTCGAAGGCGACGATGACGCCCTTGAAGACCGTCTGCTGGCTCTTGCCGGAGCCCTCCGTCAGCTTCGCCTCGTAAAGCTCGAAAGGGAAATCCTCGTAGCGGCCAGATATGATGTCGTCGAAGCTCTGCCGGTTGAACGCCCCGATCGTCTCGCGCGGCAGCCGGTCGAAGGAATTCGGCCGCACGCCATGCTGGTAGCGCACATCGCGGACGAAGCCGAAGATCATCGGCAGAACCGTATCGCGGAACGATTGCTGCAGCCTGGTCGCCGGTCTCACCGCCTGGAAATAAAGCAGCACCGCCGCCCCGAAGCCGCCGACATAGAGGAAGACGTGCGGGGTCGAGAACCATTGCTCGTTGGGGTCGGCGGCCGCGTTGAACAGCCAGGCGACAAGCGCCACGAACACCAGCACCAGGCCGACGAACAGCGGCACCCGCCAGCGGACCTGCCCGTAGGTTGAAGCCCGCTTCGCCTCATAGGCCTCGATGTCTTTCCTGATGCCGGCGATCACCGCCTCGCTCGGCATGAAATCCGCCGCTTCCATCGCCACCCCCGCCGCAGAGACTGTGCCTCGTGCGGCCATGATAGCGGCTTTTGCGTAAAAGTCGTCAGGCCTCGGCCGGCTCGCTGAAGATCGCCTTCAGCCGGCCCTCGACCTTGCCGCGCAGTCGGCCCTTGAGCGCTTCGACAGGGACCAGCCGCTCATGGCCGCGGACGCGCTGCCGCATGAAGGGATGCAGCCGGTAGCCCGCTATGGCGCCGCGCGCGCCGAGGTCGGCGCCGACATCGACGACGAGGATGGAGCCGATGCGGCCCGGCCATGGCTGGCGGGCAAAGGCCGTGCCGAGAAAATCGCCGAGCCCGTAGGCGACAAGCGTCTTACCGATCCGCTCCATCGGCTGCACGACATGGGCATGATGCCCGGCGATCAGCCCGACGCCCTGCCCGGCCAGTTGCTCGGCCAGCGACCGTGTCTCCGGTCTTGGAAAGTGCCGGAACTCCCAGCCCCAATGCGGCACGGCGCAGACGAGGTCGACGTCCCTGGCCGCGTCGCGCGGCCCCGGATCGCTTCGCATCGACACGCGGCTCGCGAACGGTGCGGCGTCGGCATTGCGCCACTGCGTGAAAGCGAAGAGGCCTATGGTCAGCGGTCCCACCGCGAACCGCTCGATCGGCGCCTTCGCGGCAGTGCCGATGCTGCGGACACCAAGCCGCTTCAGCGTCCGGACGGTCTCCTCGAAACCCGCGACGCCCTGGTCGAGCATGTGGTTGTTGGCCAGAGACAGGACGAGTTTCTCGCGCGCAATGCCGACCGCCGCCAGGGTGTCGGCAAGGAAGCGCTCCGTCATCGCATGATGCGTGCCGAGCCTTGTGCCGACCACGGCGCTCGGCCGCTCGACGACGGGACTTTCGCAATTGCCGACCACCAGGTCGGCGGAGGCGAGCAGCGCCGCGAGGGCCGGATCGCACTCCGGCGCACTGCGGTTGGCGACCGCCGAGATGTCGCCGAGGACGGCCAGCCGCACCTTCCGCGCCGGCGGCGGCTCGATCAGCGTCGCGGCCGGCGGCGCAAAGCCTCGCGCCTCGCCGCCGAGCGACGGCCGCAGGAAGCGCGGCAGCCAGGACAGTTTGTAGGAGAGCGGATAGTTCGACACGCAATGCCCATTCGTTTGCCCTGTGTAGACCGTCTGCCCGGCAGGAGGAAGCAGCAGACGAAGCGCCGCAAATCTGTGTATTCTCGCCGATGGAAGACCCGACGGGAGGATCCGAAATGACCCGATTGCCGAGCCTTGTCGCATCTGCGCTCATTCTGCTCCTGCCGCTTGCTTCTCCTTGCGCCGCTGCCCCCGATCCCGCTCCGCTGTTCGAGGCCAAGACCGTCACCGAGCGCAACAGCGCGCTCGCCGCGCTTGAGGCAGCCGCGCCCAGCGATCCGGCATCGGCATACGCCGCCGGCGCCGGCGAATTCTTCACCGCGCTGGAGATCCTAGCCGGCGGCCTGCATCGCCACGGTTTCGAAAGCCCGCAATCCTTCATGCTGCCCTTGATGCGGTTGCCGGTGCCGGACAACCCCAATCCCGAGCCGCTCACCTACGAGGAATTCCGCGCCATCCTGGTCGCCTTCCGCGACCGGCTGCAGAAATCCGCCGCCACGCTGGGCTCCGTGCCGGCCGATGCCGATATCGGCATGGTCATCGACCTCACCCGTCTCGGCATCGACCTCAACGAGGACGGCAACATCGCCCGGGACGAGAGCGCCGCGTCGATCATGGCCGCGCTGTCGCGCGGCGGCGCGCCGGACGGGCCGGCGCCGTCACTGACCTTCCGCTTCGATCGCGCCGACGGCTACTGGCTGCAGGGCTATGCCGAGTTCCTGATGGCGCAGGCCGACTTCTGGCTGGCGCATGATTTCAAGACCATGTTCGACGGCTCGTTCCACATGCTGTTCCCGCGCGCCAAACTGCCGCTGCAGGACGTGCTGGTGCCGCCGGACGGCGGCATGAGCGGCTCGATCTTCGCTTCCGAATGGCGCTTCGCCGACTTCATCTCGCTGGTGCATCTGGTCAACTGGCCGGTGGTCGAGCCGGAACGCCGGCAGGCCGCGCGCCGCCATCTGCTGGAGATGATCCGGCTGTCGCGCGAGGACTGGAAGGCGATCCGCGCCGAGACCGACAACGACCGCGAATGGCTGCCCGGTCCAAAGCAGAAAGGCCCCAACCCGCTCACCGGCCTCGAAGTCGGCGAGGAACAGGTCACGGCCTGGCTTGCCACGCTCGACATGGCCGAGGACCTGCTTGAGGGGCGCGTGCTGCTGCCGCATTTCCGCGTCGCCGGCAAGGGCATCAACATGAAGCGCTTCTTCGACGAGCCGAAGACGTTCGATCTGGTGCTGTCGATCACCGGCCCAGCCATCGCGCCCTATTTCGAGAGTGGCAGGATCCTGACCGGCGACGACTTCGACCAGATCCAGCGCGAGTTCGGCGGCGCCGGCTTCCTGACCTTCGCGCTGTGGTTCAATTGAGGACACAGGCCCGCCACCGCTCCTGACAGCCTGCTGTCAGCAGCATCGGTGGCGGGTGCGTGCCCCGACACTCCGCTCTTTCCATTTCGGGCGAGTCCTCCCATATTCGGGCCATGGCCAAACTCCCCGAAAAGAAAACGCCGTCGCAGGCGCAGGACGACCGTGGCGCGCCGAAGCGGCGCAGCCCGCTGACTGAATTCCTCGACGCCGCCGAACCGCTCGAGCCCGGCGGCTTTGCCGAAGCGCCGCAGGCCGACTTTGCCGGCGCGCCGCTGACCGGCTCGATCGCCGACTGGGCCGGCCAGATCGAGCGCGAAGCCGAGAAGCAGCCGAAGGCGAAAGCACTCAAGAAGATCCCTGAACGCTCGTCCGCGCCCGGGCGCACGGCGCGCGGCACCTCGATGGGCGGCGCGGCGTCAGCCAAGGAGCGTACGGCCGCGGGGCTCAACCCGGTCGCCGGCCTGGACATCAGCCTGGAGGATGCCGAGTCGATTTCGTCCGGCGGCGTCACCGCCACGGTGGCCGCGCTGTCGGCGCTGATCGAGTCCGGCAATCCGCTGCACAAGGACGGCGTGCTGTGGACGCCGCACCGCCCTACCCGCCCAGAAAAGTCGGAAGGCGGCATCGCCATCAAGATGGTGTCGGATTTCGAGCCGGCCGGCGACCAGCCGACGGCGATCAAGGACCTGGTCGAAGGCGTCGATCAGAACGATCGCACCCAGGTGCTGCTCGGCGTTACCGGCTCAGGCAAGACCTTCACCATGGCCAAGGTGATCGAGGAGACGCAGCGCCCTGCCCTGATCCTGGCGCCGAACAAGACGCTGGCCGCGCAGCTCTACGCCGAGTTCAAGAAGTTCTTCCCCGAAAACGCCGTCGAGTATTTCGTCTCCTACTACGACTACTACCAGCCCGAGGCCTATGTGCCCCGGACCGACACCTATATCGAGAAAGAATCCTCGATCAACGAGCAGATCGACCGCATGCGCCACTCGGCGACGCGCTCGCTGCTGGAACGCGACGACGTCATCATCGTCGCTTCGGTCTCCTGCATCTACGGTATCGGCTCGGTCGAGACCTATACGGCGATGACCTTCCAGATGCAGATCGGCGACCGGCTCGACCAGCGCGCGCTGCTCGCCGATCTCGTCGCCCAGCAATACAAGCGCCAGGACATCAACTTCGTCCGCGGCTCTTTTCGCGTGCGCGGTGACACGATCGAGATCTTCCCCGCCCACCTCGAGGACCGCGCCTGGCGCATCTCCATGTTCGGCGACGAGATCGAGCAGATCACCGAGTTCGACCCGCTGACCGGGCAGAAGACCGGCGAGCTGAAAAGCGTCAAGATCTACGCCAACTCGCACTACGTGACGCCGCGCCCGACCTTGAATCAGGCCATCAAGTCGATCAAGGAAGAGCTCAAGCACCGCTTGCAAGAGCTTGAAAAGGCTGGCCGTCTGCTGGAGGCGCAGCGGCTGGAGCAGCGCACCCGCTTCGACCTGGAGATGCTGGAGGCGACCGGCTCCTGCGCCGGCATCGAGAACTATTCGCGCTACCTGACCGGCCGCCAGCCGGGCGATCCGCCGCCGACGCTGTTCGAATATGTGCCCGACAATGCGCTGATCTTCATCGACGAGAGCCACGTCACCGTGCCGCAGATCGGCGGCATGTATCGCGGCGACTTCCGCCGCAAGGCGACGCTGGCCGAGTACGGTTTCCGCTTGCCATCCTGCATGGACAACCGGCCGCTGCGCTTCGAGGAATGGGACGCCATGCGTCCTCTGTCTGTCGCGGTTTCGGCGACGCCCGGCGGCTGGGAACTGGAGCAGTCCGGCGGCGTCTTCGCCGAGCAGGTCATCCGTCCGACCGGACTTATCGACCCCCCGGTCGAGGTGCGTCCCGCCAAGAGCCAGGTCGACGACGTCGTCGGCGAAATCCGCGAGACGACCAGGGCCGGCTACCGCACGTTGGTCACCGTGCTCACCAAGCGCATGGCCGAGGACCTCACCGAATATCTGCATGAGAACGGCATCCGGGTCCGCTACATGCACTCCGACATCGACACGCTGGAGCGCATCGAGATCCTGCGCGATCTGCGCCTCGGCGCCTTCGACGTGCTGGTCGGCATCAACCTTCTGCGCGAGGGCCTCGACATTCCCGAGTGCGGCTTCGTCGCCATTCTCGACGCCGACAAGGAAGGTTTTTTGCGCTCCGAAACCTCGCTGATCCAGACCATTGGCCGCGCCGCCCGCAACGTCGACGGCAAGGTCATCCTCTACGCCGACCAGATCACCGGCTCGATGGAACGCGCCATGGCGGAAACCAACCGCCGCCGCGAGAAGCAGATGGAGTGGAACGCGGCCAACGGCATCACGCCGGAATCAGTCAAGTCGCGCATCGCCGACATCCTCGATTCGGTCTACGAGAAGGACCATGTCCGCGCCGACATCTCGCAGTTCACCGACGATGCCGGTGCGATGATGGGCAACAATCTGAAGACCCATCTCGAGGCGCTGGACAAGCAGATGCGCGATGCCGCCGCCAATCTCGATTTCGAGAAGGCGGCCCGCATCCGCGACGAGATCAAGCGGCTGCGCGAGATGGAGCTTGCCATCTCCGACGACCCGCTGGCACGCGAAGTCGAAAGCCAGAGCCCGGCCTCGGGCCGCGAAAAGGGCAAGCACAACAAGGGCGTGGCGAAACATCGTACCGCGGAGGAACAGGAACGTTTCCGCAGGCTCGACGAAGCTCGCGCCGCCGAAGCGGCTGCCAAGGCTGCCCGGCCCAACCTCTTCCGCAAGCCGCAACTCGACGAAATGGGCGCCGATGGCGCCGTGCCGGTGAAGAAGCCACTGTTCGCCAAACCGTCGATCGACGACATGGGCCCTGGCACCGACATGCCGACGCCCGCGGGTGCCGTGTCGCGCTCGCTGTTCAAGAAGCAGTCGGCGCAGGAGGCGCACGGTTCCGACTTCGGCATCCCCGGCGAGCCCACCAAACCATTGTTCAAGAAGAACTCGCTCGACGAGATGACGGTGCGGCGGACCGAAAAGCCGGTCGAAGGAAAAGTGCCGGCGAAACCAAAGCCAATCTCCCCCCATGTGGGGGAGATGTCCGGCAGGACAGAGGGGGGCGCGAAGGAACGCGACGATTCCCCTAAACCAATCGTTCGCCAGCGCGCCGGCATCGGCTCCTACGAGGATCCCGGCGACGCCCGCCGCGAAAAGCGTCGGCCGGGCAAGACGGGTAGGCCGGGACGGTAGCGCCTCTCCTTCTCCCCTTGTGGGAGAAGGTGAATGGGCGCGCGGCGCCGAGACGGATGAGCAACTGTGTTCGTCAGGACCTGTTTGGATTCCAAGGTTCGTTGTTTTGGATCATCGCGCTGAGGATGGTCAGGATCTTTCGTGCCACGGCGACGAGAGCGACCTTGGGCTCCTT
>NZ_SRUO01000287.1 GCF_004791025.1 Mesorhizobium sp. M4B.F.Ca.ET.203.01.1.1 | reverse complement strand
GATGAAGGCGAGCACCATCAGCGAGAAATACTCGGCCGGGCCGAAGGCCAATGCGAACTTGACCACGATCGGGGCCAGGAAGGCGACGCCCAGCGTGCCGATCGTGCCGGCGACGTAGCCGGCATCGCGTGCCGCGCCGTGGATCATGGTGGAGGAGGTCGAGTGCTGGAAATGCAGGCCGCAGACATACAGTCCCGGTTCGCCTTCGACGGCGCCGCGATACTGCTTCACCCGGCCGGGCTCGATTGGATCAAGCTGCCGATCTTCGACGACACCGGCCGGGT
>NZ_SRUO01000286.1 GCF_004791025.1 Mesorhizobium sp. M4B.F.Ca.ET.203.01.1.1 | reverse complement strand
GGCTGGAACCGCCCCGGTTGCCACTGCTGGCAAAGGCCTCGCTGAGGCGCTCGGCCAGGTCGCGCGCCTTGATGTAACGCAGTTCGTAGGAGAACAGGCGGGCACTGCCGCCGGCGGTGTCGATGCGGTCCAGCCACTGCTGGATCTGGTCCAGGTAGCGCACCTGCGGGGTGATCACCAGCACGGCGTTGGCGTTCTCCAGCGGCAGGAAGCGGAACATGCCGGCGCTGGGCGTCTTGCTCTCCTCGCCGAACACTTTCTCCAGGTCGGCAGCGACCTGCTCG
>NZ_SRUO01000285.1 GCF_004791025.1 Mesorhizobium sp. M4B.F.Ca.ET.203.01.1.1 | reverse complement strand
GTGACATCGCCGCGCGAGACCGGGGCGATCTGCAGGTAGGTCAGCGAGCCGCGCTGGTCCGGATGGCGCTCAAGATACCGTTCGAAGCCGAGGAAGCGCTCGGGCAGGCCCTTGGAATAATCCAGGCGGTCGACGCCGATCGCCAGCTGGCGGTCACGCAGGCTGTTGCGCAGGTTCTTCACCGCGGTCTTGGTGGCGGCGGTGCCGGCCGGCGTGGTGGTGTTTTGCGTGGACTGTGCCGACGCCAGTGTCGGCGCCAGGACAACGGCCAGCGCGATGCTCAGC
>NZ_SRUO01000284.1 GCF_004791025.1 Mesorhizobium sp. M4B.F.Ca.ET.203.01.1.1 | reverse complement strand
CGGCATTGGCCAGCAGCCGGGTCAGGTTCGGGTCCTCGCCGACGATCGCCTGCAGTTTCTGCAGGTCGTCGCCGTCGTAGCGCTCGAAGAACGACGGCTCGGCCACCACGCCCAGCGAGCAGCAGCCGTTGGAGAACGGGATCGTCCAGTACCAGACGTCGACGTACTCGGGGTGGGTGGTGATCAGGATCTTGTTGCGATCGAAGTCCGCTTCGGCCGGGATGTTGTCGCGCACATGGCAGAAGATCGCGCCGCGCACCGGGAAGTTGGACGGCGATTCCAGCT
>NZ_SRUO01000283.1 GCF_004791025.1 Mesorhizobium sp. M4B.F.Ca.ET.203.01.1.1 | reverse complement strand
CTGGGAGCGAACCGCGGTTGCGACGCTATAGCCTCTTCCGGGCCCTGAGGTTACGCGCCGCCTGCTCGATCGCGGCGCGGTCGTTGCCGAGCCGGTCGAGCAGCTCCTGCGCTTCCTCGCTGCTGATCCCGGTGTGCATGGCAAGCGCCTCCACGGTCAGGATGTCCGAGCTCGACAGCTCGCCGGTCTCGGGCAGCGCATCGCCCGCGGTGAGCGGCAAAGCCGCCTCGCGGTCGATCTCCGCCTCGGCCTGATGCCAGTGCCGCTCGTGGTCGCCAAGGATGC
>NZ_SRUO01000282.1 GCF_004791025.1 Mesorhizobium sp. M4B.F.Ca.ET.203.01.1.1 | reverse complement strand
CCGGCCAGGTCGTACTGCTCGATGCCGGTTCAACCAATCTGGTGATCGCCCAGCAGTTGCCGGCCGCCCTCGGCCTGACGGTGATCACCAATGCGCCACAGATCGCCACCGCCGCCAGCCTGCTTGATGGCACCTCGGTGCAGCTGATCGGCGGCCGCCTGGCCAGCGGTGGCGGCGCGGTCGGTGCCGAAGCACTGGCCCAGGTGCAGCGCCTGCGTGCCGATGTGTACCTGCCCGGCCCCTGCGCGGTGGACGGCGACACCGGCGTGTGGGCAATGGATGCGG
>NZ_SRUO01000281.1 GCF_004791025.1 Mesorhizobium sp. M4B.F.Ca.ET.203.01.1.1 | reverse complement strand
AAGGATTCTTCCAAGCGCGACCGTGACCGGATCTGGCCAGTAGCCGGACTCGACCAGTTCTCACAGAGCGGCCTGTGGTCGATCAACGTGCCCAAGGCGTTCGGTGGCCCGGAAGTGTCCTACGCGACTTTAGCCAAGGTGATCGAGATCATCTCGGCGGCCGATTCCTCGATCGGCCAGATCGCGCAGAACCATCTCGGCGTCGTCGCGGCCATCCGCACCGTCTCCGACGAGGATCAGCAGGCGCTGCTCTTTGCCGAAGTGCTGAAGGGCACGCGGTTCGGCA
>NZ_SRUO01000280.1 GCF_004791025.1 Mesorhizobium sp. M4B.F.Ca.ET.203.01.1.1 | reverse complement strand
CCGAGCTTCTGGAAAAGGGCGGGCCGCCGATGTGGGAGAAGTTCATGAACGAATTGCGCCATGAGCATCTCGGCACCCCCCTCGATACAGCGCCCGGCCCCTCTGTCCGTGCAACGCTGCGGGCCGCCTATGAAGCGGTGGTTGCCGAAAAGGCCCTCAACGCCAGCCCAGCCGGCTGACCAACTATTTTCCCCGTTGAAAGGCCGGCTCTGCTACAAGGGACGAAAATCACACGTGATGGGATTGGATAGACTCTTGGTTGAGAACTCTAGGGACACTGCCCGCG
>NZ_SRUO01000279.1 GCF_004791025.1 Mesorhizobium sp. M4B.F.Ca.ET.203.01.1.1 | reverse complement strand
CCAAGGGTGCCGAGCAGCGCGACTGGATGCACTGGGGCAACACCACGGCAGGTACCCGCTTTGCCGCGCTGGACCAGATCACCCCGGCCAATGTGAAGGAGCTGCAGGTCGCCTGGACCGCGCGCACCGGTGACGTGCCGGAAAGCAACGGCTTCGGCGCCGAAGACCAGAACACGCCGCTGCAGATCGGCGACACCCTGTACCTGTGCACCCCGCACAACCAGGTGATCGCCATCGATGCCGAATCCGGCAAGCAGCGCTAGGCCTTCGACCCCAAGACCACTGC
>NZ_SRUO01000278.1 GCF_004791025.1 Mesorhizobium sp. M4B.F.Ca.ET.203.01.1.1 | reverse complement strand
GTGCGCCTGTACCGGCCCCTGTTCCAATTCCGGTCACGGGCGCCTGCGGCGCCAGCCACGGTGGGTGCTATTGGGTTATCTGCAAAAATCCTGCCAACTTTAGCGCTGATTTCGGCGCCGGCCGGCCGATACGCGCACGCTGGTGACGCTGCTGCACCTGCGCAAGATTTCAGATAATGCCGGCCTGCACATCAAAATCGTCAGCGAGATGATCGACGTGCGCAACCGGGAGCTCGCGGCGGTAACCAAGGCCGACGATTTCGTCGTCAGCAACCGGCTGGTCAGC
>NZ_SRUO01000027.1 GCF_004791025.1 Mesorhizobium sp. M4B.F.Ca.ET.203.01.1.1 | reverse complement strand
TCTCTTCGCCAGAAAGGCAATCCACTACAAAACGAAGCCGCTCGTCCATGATGCCAGTCTCTCGCCAAACCATCGCCGGGTCCTCCGGCGAGGGAGAAAACTGTCACCTATGCAATCGGTCCATTCTGTTACCTATCTATCCGGTTCGGACAGGCACCGTTCCTCTCCCTGCGGAGGGGGGAGAGGTGGCGCTGCGAAGCAGCGACGGAGTGGTGGAAGCCGGTCCTCAAAATGCGGCGGCGCTGATAATTCAGCGCAGGACCTCAGTCGAGGCGAGACATCGCCCTGGCTGAATAACAACGCCCCAGCCATGTCGACCCCCACTCCGTCGAGCTTCGCTCGACACCTCTCCCCCGATCGACGGGGGGGAGGAACGGCGCGATGCGATTTCGCGAAAAGGCTCTAGGCCGTCTGCTCCGCCGCTTCCTCGATCCGCTCCATGTCGTCGTCCGACAGGCCGAAATGGTGGCCGATCTCGTGGATCAGCACATGGGTGACGATGTCGCCCAGCGTCTCCTCGTTCTCGGCCCAGTAGTCGAGGATGGCGCGGCGGTAGAGCGTGATGCGGTTCGGGCCCTCGCCGGTCTGCGGGTTCCAGCGCTCGGCGATGCCGCGCCCCTCGAACAGGCCGAGCAGGTCGAACGGCGTTTCCAGCGACAGATCGTCCATGATCTCGTCGGTCGGGAAGTCGGCGATCTGGATGACGATCTCGCCGGTCAGCTTGCGGAAATCCTCCGGCAAATGAGCGTAAGTCTCCAGCGCCAGGAACTCCATTTCCTCCATCGACGGCGAAAGCTGGTCGTGCCAGGTGCGGGTCTTGTAGATGCGGGCCATTCTTTGTCCTTTGATCCCGGCATATAGGCTTTCGCGCCGGTCGAGGCAAATGATGCGGCAATTCCGTTGCATATCCTTTGCCGCTGCCGGGGAATCGGCTATCCGTCGGTTCCGGCCATGTATCAGGAGCTCCTCATGCCGGACCTTTCCACCCTTGGACTTTTCGCCATTGCCTGCCTCGCTTTGACCGCGACGCCGGGGCCGGACATGCTGTTGATCGCTTCCCGCAGCGCCAGCCAGGGGCGCGCGGCTGGCCTGGCGACCTATGTCGGCATCGCCGCCGGCACCTATTGCCATGCGCTGGCCGCTGCCTTCGGCCTGTCGCAACTGTTCCTTGCCGCGCCCATCGCTTACGACATCGTGCGTTACGCCGGCGCTGCCTATCTGGCCTATCTCGCCTGGAAAGCGTTCCGCTCCGACGGGGCAGCGCTTGCGCCGGTCGCCGGCCTTGCGCGCCACTCGCTAGCGCGCATCGTCCGGCAGGGGCTGTTGACCAATCTCCTCAACCCGAAGATGGCGCTGTTCGTGCTGGCGCTGTTCCCGCAGTTCGTGCAGCCGCAGGCCGGGTCCGTGGCGGGGCAGATACTGGTGCTGGCAACCGTGCTCAACCTGATCGGGCTGGTCGTCAACGGTCTGGTCATCCTGACCGCCAGCCGGATCGGCGCGGCATTGTCGAGACGGACGCGGTTTCAGCGGGCGCCGCAGCTGTTGCTGGGAACCGTCTTTGCCGGGCTTGCGGCCCGCTGGCCTTCGGTGGCCAGCGCTAAAGCAATTCCAGGAAAACTGTGAAGCGGTTTTCCATCCGGATTGCGTCAAACGAAAGCGCACAATGACAGAGGAATAAATTCACAATGACTCTGCTTGACTCTTCCGGACCGCTCTGGAATCTATAGGAACATAACAGGAACAATGCTGCTGAAAGTTGACCGTCATGGCGATGACCGCCGTGGCGCGGGAGACTGTTTTTGCCCTGCGCCGCCAGATCGCGAAGATCGAGGGAACGCTGCCCGAGCGCCTGGCGGCGCCGGCCGGCGCGTCGCCTGATGACCGCGACATCGCCGATGTCACGGTGGTTCGGCGCGGCCTTGCCGTTGCCGCGCCGGATGCCTTCCTGCGCACCGGCATCGAGCCGCTCGACGACGCCCTCGGCGGCGGCCTGCCGAAGGCGGCGCTGAGCGAGATCCATGGCGTCGAGACCCGCGACGCCGGAGCCGTCGCCGGCTTTGCCCTGTCGCTTGCCGGCCTGATCCTGACGCGGCAGCCGGGACTGCCGGTGCTGTGGGTCGGCACCTCGGAAATCTTCCGCGAGGCCGGCTTCCCCTATGCCGGCGGACTTCGGAGCCTGTTCGGCATCGCGCCCGAGCAATTGCTGTTTTCCGAGACGCCGAGGCTGCTCGACGCGCTGTGGATCGCCGAGGAAGCCGCCCGCATGACGGCGCTCGCCGCCGTCATCCTCGAAATCCGCGGCAGCCCGCGGCCTCTCGACCTCACCGCGACGCGGCGTTTGCACGCCCGCGCCCAGGACGCCGGCCGGCCGGTGTTGCTGCTGCGCCAGGCTGGCGAGGCCGAGCCGACCGCCGCGCCCGTGCGCCTCATCGTGTCGGCCGCGCCCTCGGCAAGCCGCGCGACGATCGCCGGGCCGCTGGCCGGCTCGATCGGCCGTCCCGCCTTCACCGTCAACATCGGCAAGAGCCGCACCGCGCTCCCCGGACAATTCACACTGGAGTGGAACCCCGATGAACATGTTTTCGAGGAAAGAAGGACCCAGGAAGAACGGGCAACGAATCCTGTCGCTGTGGTTTCCGCATCTCGCCGCCGACCGCATCCTGCGCCAGCGTCTGGGGCGGTCCTGGCGTTCCCGGCCGTCGCAGCACCTGCCTCTGGTGATCAGCCACCGCGACATGAACGCCCAGCGCATCGCCGCCCTCGACGAGCGGGCTGAGGCGCTCAGGCTGAAGCGCGGCATGGGCATCGCCGACGCGCGCGCCATGCACCCGACGATCGACATCGTCGAGGCCGATCCAGAGGCCGACCGCCGCCTGCTCGAAGGCCTCGCCGACTGGTGCGACCGCTACACGCCTTTGGTGGCGATCGACGGCGCCGACGGCCTGTTCCTCGACGTCACCGGCTGCACCCATCTTTTCGGCGGCGAACGCGCCATGCAGGACGAGATCCTGTCGCGCTTCCTTGAGCAGGGTTTCGATGTCCGCGCCGGGCTCGCCTCGACCCCGGGCGCCGCCTGGGCGGCGGCGCATTTTCATGGCGACCGGATCGTCGCCGGCGGCGAGGAGGAGACGCTGCTGGCGCCCTTGCCGCTCTCGGCACTGCGCATCGAGCCGGAAACGCGCGCCAGCCTCGAAAGCGTCGGCCTGCGCACGGCGGGCGCGGTGATGACGGCGCCCCGCGCCCCGCTTGCCCGCCGCTTCGGCGCTGGCTTGCTGCTGCGCCTCGACCAGGCGCTCGGCCGCCTCGACGAGGCGGTGTCGCCGCGCCTGCCGGTGGCGCCGCTTTCGGTCGAGCGCCACCTGGCCGAGCCGGTCGTGCTGACCGACGACATCGAGCGGCTGGTGAGCCGGCTGGCCACGGCGCTGAAGGGCGACCTCGAGCGGCGTGGCGAGGGCGCGAGGGCGCTCGCTCTGCTGCTCTTCCGCGTCGACGGCGCCGTCAGCCGCATCGCCGTCGGCACCTCGCGCCCGCTGCGCGAGCCATCGCTGATCCGCAGGCTGTTCCACGAGCGGCTTGCGGCACTCGAGCAGGACATCGACGCCGGCTACGGCTTCGACCTCGTGCGCCTTTCGGTACTGTCGGCGGCGGCCTTCGACATGCAGCAGGCCGATCTCACCGGCGAGGCCAACGACGATGACGCCGATATCGCTTTGTTCGCCGACCGCGTCCGCGCGCGGCTCGGCGAGGCCGCGGTGCTGCGGCCGGTTGCCGTCGAGAGCCATTTGCCGGAGCGCGCCGTCGCCATCGTCCCCTTCTCCGAGGCGCCGCAAAGGCGCGCGCCGCTCAAGCGGCCGGAGCGCGCCGTTCCGCCGGTGACCATCTATCCGCCGGAACGGCCGATCCGCCTGTTCCGTTCGCCCGAGCCGATCGAGGTGCCGGCCACCGAGATGCCCGAGGGACCGCCGATGAATTTCCGCTGGCGGCGCGCGCTCTACCGCGTCGCCCGCGCCGAAGGGCCGGAACGCATCGCCGCGGAATGGTGGCGAAGGCTTCCCGGCGAGGAGGAAGCGCCGACCCGCGACTATTTCCGCATCGAGGACAGCGATGGCCGCCGCTACTGGCTCTACCGCCAGGGCCTCTACGGCGCGTCCGACATGCCGCCGCGCTGGTTCATGCACGGGGTCTTCGCATGAACGCGCTCGCCGCCACCGCCTATGCCGAATTCGGCATCCAGTCGAACTTCTCCTTCCTGCGCGGCGCCTCCAAGCCGGAGGAACTGGTGGTCGCGGCGAAATACCTCGGCTTCGCCGCGATCGGGCTTGCCGACCGCAACACGGTGGCCGGCGTCGTGCGCGCCTGGCAGCAGGCCAGGGTGGAGACGCTTGCCTATCATCCCGGCTGCCGGCTGGTGTTCGGCGACGGCACGCCCGACATCCTCGCCTATCCGCGCGACCGCGCCGGCTGGGGGCATCTGTGCCGCATGCTGACGCAGGCCAATCTGCGCGACGAGAACGAGAAGGGGGCGACGCTGCTGAAGCTGGGCGACCTTCTCGAATGGGGGGATCTGATGTCGCTGGCGGCGCTGCCTGACCTGTCGTCGGATCCGGATGGCAGTCTCGCAATGATTAGCCGGCTTAAGGATCGTTTTGGCGCGGCGCTGCGGCTTGCCGTGGCGCCGGACTATCGCGGCAATGACCGTTTGCGCGTCGAGCAGGCGGCGGCGATGGCAGACCGGCTGGGCGTGCCGCTGATGGCGACCAACGACGTCCTCTATCACAGCCCCGGCCGCCGCTCGCTGCAGGACGTGCTGACGGCGATCCGCCTCAACACACCCGTTTCCCAGGTCGGGCTGGAGCTGGCGGCCAACGCCGAGCGCCATCTGAAGCCGCCGCAGGAAATGGCCAGGCTTTTCCGCCGCCACCCGCAAGCGCTGGCGGAGACGCTGCGCTTCGCCGGCGAGCTGACCTTCTCGCTCAGCGACCTCGAATACAATTATCCGGACGAGCCGACCGAATCCGGCCTGGGGCCGCAGGCCGAGCTCGAGCGCCTGGCCAGGGAAGGGGCGGCGACGCGCTATCCGGCCGGCGTCCCCGCCGCCGTGATGAAACGCATCGGGGAAGAGCTCGCCCTGATCGAGCGGCTGAACTACGCGCGCTACTTCCTCACCGTTTACGACATCGTCAAATATGCCCGCAGCCAGCATATCCTGTGCCAGGGGCGCGGCTCCGCCGCCAATTCCATCGTCTGCTTCTGCATCGGCATCACCGAGGTCGGCCCCGACCGGATCGACACGCTGTTCGAGCGCTTCATCTCCGAGGAGCGCAACGAGCCGCCCGACATCGACGTCGACTTCGAGCATGAAAGGCGTGACGAAGTCATCGCCTATATCTACCAGAAATACAGCGCCAAGCGCACCGCGCTCGCCGCCGCCGTCATCAGCTATCGCGGCCGTTCGGCGCTGCGCGAGGTGGCCAAGGCCATGGGCCTGTCCGAGGATGTCCGCACCGCCTTGACCAGCTCGATCTGGGGCTGGTCGACCTCCGAGCTCGGCGAGAAGGAGGCAGCCGCCGGCGGCATCGACCGCAGCGATCCGCTGGCCAGGCAGGTGATCGAGCACGCCAACGAGATCATGGGCTTTCCCCGGCATCTGTCCCAGCATGTCGGCGGCTTCGTCATCACCAGGGACCGGCTCGACGAGGTCGTCCCCATCGTCAAGACGGCGATGGACGAGCGCAAGATGGTCGAATGGGACAAGGACGACCTCGACGCGGTGAAGATCCTCAAGGTCGACGTGCTGGCGCTCGGCATGCTGACCTGCCTGAAGCGCGCCTTCACACTGCTCACGCAGCATTATCCGGATGCGCGGGACGCCTATGGCCGGCCCTATGTGCTGGCTTCCCTTCCGGAGGAGGATGGCCGCGTCTATGACATGATCTGCCGCGCCGACACGCTCGGCGTCTTCCAGATCGAGTCGCGCGCCCAGATGTCGATGCTGCCGCGCCTCAGGCCGCGCGCGTTCTATGACCTGGTCATCGAGGTGGCGATCGTGCGGCCGGGTCCGATCCAGGGCGACATGGTGCACCCCTATCTGCGCCGCCGGCAGGGCAAGGAGCAGGCCGAATATCCCAAGCCGGAGCTGGAGCAGATCCTCGGCAAGACGCTGGGCGTGCCGCTGTTCCAGGAGCAGGCGATGAAGATCGCCATCGTCGCCGGCGGCTTCCGGCCGGGCGAGGCCGACGAATTGCGCCGCGCCATGGCCACCTTCAAGCGCACCGGCACGATCGGCAACTACCGCCAGCGCATGATCGACGGCATGGTCGGCAAGGGCTACGAGCAGGCCTTCGCCGAGCGCTGCTTCAAGCAGATCGAAGGCTTTGGCGAATACGGCTTTCCCGAAAGCCATGCCGCCTCCTTCGCGCTGCTGGTCTATGCCTCCTGCTGGTTCAAGACCTTCTACCCGGATGTCTTCTGCGCCGCGATCCTGAATTCGCAGCCGATGGGCTTCTATCAGCCGGCGCAGCTTGTGCGCGACGCCCGCGACCACGGCGTCGAGGTGCGCGAGGTCGACATCAACTTTTCCGTCTGGGACTGCGCGCTGGAACAGACCGCCTTCGATCCGGCTCGCGTGCTTGCCCGCCATGCCGAGATGCGCGGCGTGATCGAGACCGGCCATGCCGTCCGCCTCGGCTTTCGCCAGATCAAGGGCCTGTCGGAGGAGCGCATGACGCTGTCCGTCGAGCGGCGCGGCGCCGGCTACGAGACCGTGCGAGACGTCTGGCTGCGCTCCGGCCTCGATGTCGGCGAGATCGAACGACTGGCCGAGGCCGACGCCTTCCGCTCGATCGGCCTCGACCGCCGCGCCGCGCTCTGGGCGGTGCGCGCGCTCGACGGCAAGAGTGCCGCCGAGAAATTGCCGCTGTTCGACCAGCCGACGGTCCGCCTGCGCGAACTGGAGCCGGAGACCAGGCTGCCGACAATGCCGCTCGGCGAGCATGTCATCCACGACTACCGCTCGCTCGGCCTGTCCTTGAAGGCGCATCCGGTGGCCTTCCTGCGCGAGCGGCTCGACCGCGCCGGCGTCACCCCCAATGCGCGTCTCCCGTCCGTCAAGGACGGCCGGCGCGTCTCCGTCGCCGGCCTCGTGCTGGTGCGCCAGCGCCCCGGCAAGGGCAACGCGATCTTCCTGACGCTGGAGGACGAGAACTCCGTCGCCAATGTCATTTTCTGGGAGAGGACCTTCACCCGCTTCCGCCCCATCGTCATGGGCGCCCGCTTCGTGCGCGTCACCGGCAAGCTACAGCAGGAATCAGGCGTCATCCACATCGTCGCCGAGAAGATCGAGGACCTGACGCCGTGGCTGACCATGCTTTTGGAGGAGATGACCCCGGCTCTGCCCGCCCCGCCGGACATCGCCATGCTATCGGACAAGGCGGAAAGCGTCATGCCCAGGGGGCGGAATTTTCAGTAGGCGGCCTACGCCTTCCCGGGATTACGCAATCCCATATCGCGCTCCTCCTCTCCGCCAGCTCATCCCGCCCGCCGCGAGGCTCCTTTCCTCTCCCTCCGGAGGGGGGAGAGGTGGCGCTGCGAAGCAGCGACGGAGTGGGGGAAGGCGGTCCTCAAATGCGCCGTCGCCGACAATTCGGCACCAAGGCCAATCAAGGCGAGACATCCCCCGGCTTGACACAAAGACGCGGTGAGCAGGTCGACCCCCACTCCGTCGAGCTTCGCTCGACACCTCTCCCCCAATCGACGGGGGAGAGGAAAGGCACCCTCACTTCGCCCGCCGGCTTTCAATCCAGAAAAATGGGAGGGGCCGCCTTTGCTGCGCGTGATCTCCCCCCTCCAGGGGGAGATGGCCGGCAGGCCAGAGGGGGTCGGTTCGACCGGATGCGACCCTCTTTTCTATTCGCCGTACCCACTCACGCCGGCCCGCCGAGCCGCGGCGGCGACAGCAGGTCCTCGGCGGAAATCGTCCGCGCCTCCGAGGGCAGCATGATCGGGATGCCGTCGCGCACCGGATAGGCAAGTTTGGCCACGCGCGAGATCAGCTCGCCGCGCTCCGCATCCCAGGTCAGCGGACCCTTGGTCAGCGGGCACGCCAGCAGCTCCAGCAGCTTCGGATCGACACTGGCCTTCTGTCCGTCACGTCCTTCCGCAGCCATTGCACTTTTCCCTGTCCGACTGGTGCGTAAGGTGTGTTGAGATACAGGTCAGGCCCAGTCGAGAATGGTGGCTTCCGAGAACCGGGGCGGAGCGTACTTGAAGTACGTGAGCACCGGAAGCACCGGAAGCCGCCGTTTGCAGGCCGGCCTCACCTGAATATCGATACACCTACTGCAGGCTCGAGCCAAAATCCTCACCCTCGCGCGCCAGCGCCATTTCGGTGATGGCGATCAGCGTTTCGGCGCGCGTTTTCAGGTCCGCCGCCTCGAGCAGCGCCTGTTTCTCGGCCGGCCCATAGGGCGCCATCATCGACAGCGCGTTGACCAGCATGGCGTTCTCGGCGCGGCTGACGCTCTCCCAGTCGGCTTCGAGATCATTGGCCTGCAGATAGGCCCGAAACGCCTTCAGCAGCGACGGTCGGTCGACCTCGGCGCCGGCGCGGTCTTCATCGAGATCGGCGAGGAAGGGCGCGATCCGGCATTGCCGGAACGGCGTCTTGGTGGCGGCCTCATGCGTGATGCGGAAGCGGCAGACGCCTTGCAGCGAGATCAGGTAGCGGCCGTCGCCGCTCTCGGCCAACGAGATGATGCGCCCGGCGCAGCCGACGCTGCACAGTTCCGGTTCGCCGTCGTCGCGCAGGGCGCCGTCGAGACTGGGCTGGATGATGCCGATCAGCCGCGCGCCGCCGACCGCCTCGTCGACCATCTGCAGATAGCGCGGCTCGAAAATGTTGAGCGGCATGCGCCCGCCCGGCAACAGCAGCGCGCCGGCAAGCGGAAACACCGGGATCGTCGCCGGCAGATCGGCGCCACGCCGGTAATGCGCGTTTCCCGCCTGCAAATCAGCCCTCCGATCGCCTGAAGCGTGTCAAAGCCGCGATCTCCTCCTCGCCGCCAAAGGCTACTCGTGCCTCCAAGCTGTGTCGAGATTCAGGTCAGGCCGGCCTCACCTGAAAAATCAACGCAGCTTAATCTGGCGCATTCGCATCCGGCCGCAAGCCCATGCGGCAAAAACAGCCGGCGAACCGCCTCAGGAAAACAGCAGCGACGACAGTTTGCGCCGTGCGGCAAGCGTCGCCTCGTCGGTCATGCCCCAGGCTTCGAAGAATTTTAACAGCTGCGCCTTGGCGCCGTCGTCGTTCCAGCTCCGGTCGGCCTTGATGATCGCCAGCAGATTGTCGGCGGCTTGCGTCCGCTCGCCGCGGGCATTCTGGATCATCGAAAGGTCGAAGCGCGCCTGGTGGTCGGCCGGATTGGCGGCAAGGCGGCGCTCGAACTCGGCCGGATTGCCGAGCGAGGCGGCCTGCGCGGCGAGCGCGATCCTGGCGCGCAGCGCGGCAAGTGGCGGCGCGTCCTTCTTGTCTTCCGGCGCCCGCGCCAGAACGGCCTCGGCGCCTTCCGTGTCGCCGGCCTCGAACAGCAGCTCGCCGAGTCCGGCGATCGCCTCGATCGTTTCCGGCGCCTGCTCGAGAATGGCGTCGTAGATGTCGGCCGCGGTCTGCGCGTCACCTGCGCCGCGCGCTTCCGCCGCCGCCGCCAGCGCCTCCGCCACCTGGTTGCCGGCGCCGTTCTTGCCGCCGACCTTCTTGATGAACTCGGCGATCTGGCTTTCGGGAATGGCGCCCATGAAGCCGTCCACCGGCTGGCCGTTCTTGAAGGCGATGACCGCCGGGATCGACTGGATGCCGAGCTGGCCGGCGATCGAGGGGTGGTCGTCGATGTTCATCTTGACCAGCTTGACCGAGCCGCCGGCGGCCTTGACCGCCTTTTCGAGCTGCGGCGTCAATTGCTTGCAGGGGCCGCACCACGGCGCCCAGAAGTCGACCAGCACCGGCTGGCGGCGCGATTCCTGGACGACGTCGGCGGCGAAGCCGGCCGTCGTCGTGTCCTTGATCAGGTCGGCCGGCGCCTCGCCGAGCGAGAGCTTGGGCTCGCCGCCGCCATATTGCACCGTCGTGGCATACTGGCCGCCACTGCTGCCGAATGGATTGTTGTCGCTCATGTCATTGCCCTTCCGGTCGCGCCGCCGGCCAGCGGGAGGCGCGACAATTCTTGCTGGAGGTCAGGTTTCGCCATCCATGTGGCGATCATGACGTGACTTTCAAGATAACAGCATCGTGTCCGGTTGCCTCGACGAATCTGACGAGATCGGCCGATGCGATCGAAGTTGTCGCCTCGTTGGTCAGCGGATGCGCATTGATGACCGCATGGCTCATCAACTCCTGGTCGAGAAAGACCTTGACCCGCCGCTCGCTGTCGTTGATCAGCCCGAAGACGGTGACTGCGCCCGGAATGACGCCGAGCAGTTCCATCAGCATTTCCGGCTTGCCGAACGAGACGCGGCCGGCCGCGCCGATCAGATGATGGATCTGCTTGAGATCGACCTCCGCCTCCTCATCCACGGTGACGAGAAAGAAATTGTCCTTCTTGTCCTTGAGGAACAGGTTCTTGGTGTGGCCGCCGGCGATCTCGCCGCGCAGCGCCTGGGAATCGGCGACCGTGTAGAGCGGCGGATGGCGGATCGTCGACACGCCGATGCCGAGGTCGGCAAGAAAGGCATTGAGCTCGGCTTCGGTCTTCGGCATCGGTCCTCACTTCTGTCGCGCTTGGTCTCGGCTCCGGCTACGCCGTTTACGGCCAATCACCGCACCGAGACAAGACCGTCGCCGGGGCAAGCGACGAATCCCCGCATCTGCCGCAACGGAGCTTCTAGCCCTGTCGAGCTAGGTGAAAAAGCCCGTCATTTCCCTGTTGCAATCGCCGCGCTCTTCAGCCATATAGGCCCGGCTTGCGGCCCAAAGCCGCGTGAGCGGGTGTAGCTCAGGGGTAGAGCACAACCTTGCCAAGGTTGGGGTCGAGCGTTCGAATCGCTTCACCCGCTCCAGTTTCCCTCCGGGGATCAAGCAAACGAAAAGCCGCGGTTCGCCGCGGCTTTTTCGCGTTTTGGGCCCTTCAGAACAAGATACCGTTGCGCGCCATTCCCCATACCGCGGCGACGCAATGAAGGATCCCGATGGGCAGCGCAAGCAGCGGCCTGAAGCGGATCAGCGCAACATAGATCGTGAATTGGACGCAGGCGCTGAGCAACCCGGGCAAGGCGCCAGCGCCAGCCATCATCAGCAGCATCACCCAGGGGACCACGATGAAACCCGGGACATTCGTTCCGTGCCCGGCGCCCATGGTGAAAATCGCGACGAGGAACCCGACAAGGCCGAGGCCGACCCCGGCCGCGATTATCTTCAGCATCGCGCTGGTTCCCACGATTTATGGCTCGGCTCATACCCCGGAGAATAGGGGAAAGTCGCGACGCAAAGGAAGCGCGTCGCCGTCCACTCCTGACGTCTGCCGCCTTTATTACGCCAGCCTCGCCCGCGTCGTCCTCGGCGTCGCCAGCAGCAAACTCGTCTCGCTCCCCGTTATGCCGGGAATGAGCCGGATCCGCCGCAGCACCGCGTCGAAATCGGTCAGCGACGCGGTGCCAAGCTCGACCACCAGGTCCCAGCGGCCGTTTGTGGTGTGGATGGTCGACACTTCGGCGAAGCCGCCCAGCGCCCGGATCACGCGGTCGGCGGCATGGCCCTCGATCTCGATCATCATCACGCCGCGCATGCGCTGGTCGACCGCGTCGGCGCGCAGCACCACCGTGTAGCCGATGATATCGCCCGACTTTTCCAGCCGCGCCATGCGCGATCGAACCGTGGCGCGCGACACGCCGAGGTCGACCGCGAGATCGGAGACGCTGCGCCGTGCATCGTGCCTCAGCAGCGTCACCAGCCTTTCGTCAAGCGCATCCATGACTGCCCATTTCGATCAAATCATTTGTCCAATATGATAGATCAGCCTTCTCGAAATGCCAATTTCGTCTGTTCAAACCGCCACCGGATGATGGTTCATTCCTGCGATCAATCGCAAGGACGGATAGAATCATGCGCTGCAGGATCGTTGGCGCGCCGGTGCAGGACGGTGCGGGCAGGATGGGATGCGAGATGGGGCCGAGCGCGCTGCGCACGGCGGGGCTGGTCTCGGTGCTGTCGGAACTCGGCCACCAGGTCGAGGACTGGGGCGCGGTCGAGAAGGCCGAGGCGCGCGCTGTCGTCCACGGCAATCTTGCGCTGAAAGCGCTGCCGGAGATTTCCGCCTGGACGGCGGCGATCGCCGACACCGCCTACGCGGCGTCTCGCGAAGCATTGCCGATCTTCCTCGGCGGCGACCATTCGATCTCCGCCGGCACGGTATCCGGGGTCGCGCGCCGGGCGGCGGAACTCGGCCGGCCGCTCTTCGTGCTGTGGCTCGACGCGCATCCGGATTTCCATACGCTCGACACCACAACCAGCGGCAATCTGCACGGTGTGCCGCTCGCCTATGCGAGCGGGCAGGCCGGCTTCAAGGGCTATTTCCCGGATCTACCTGTGACCGTCGATCCTGCCCGCATCTGCGCCATGGGCCTGCGCAGCGTCGATCCGGCCGAGCGCCGCGCGCTGAACGAGGCGGGCGTCACCGTGCATGACATGCGCACCATCGACGAGCATGGCATTGCGCCCTTGCTGCGCGCCTTCCTGGCCAAGGTCGAGCAGGAAAACGGCCTGCTGCATGTCAGCCTCGATGTCGATTTCCTCGACCCGTCGATCGCCCCGGCCGTCGGCACCACCGTGCCCGGCGGCGCCACCTTCCGCGAGGCGCATCTGGTGATGGAGATGCTGTCCGACAGCGGCCTGGTCACCAGCCTCGACCTCGTCGAGCTCAACCCGTTCCTCGACGAGCGCGGCCGCACCGCCACCCTGATGGTCGACCTCACCGCCAGCCTGATGGGCCGCCGCATCATGGACCGCCCGACCCGCAGCCATTCCGGAAGCCTCTGATCATGACCCAGCCGTCCCGCCTTGCCATCGTCCCTTTCGTCAGCGTCGACCGCATGATGAAGCTGGTGCTCACCATCGGCGTCGAGCGCTTCCTCACCGAGCTTGCCACCTATGTCGAGGAGGATTTCCGCCGCTGGGAGCTGTTCGACAAGACGCCGCGCATCGCCTCGCACAGCCATGACGGCGTCATCGAGCTGATGCCGACCAGCGACGGCAAGATGTACGGCTTCAAATATGTCAACGGCCATCCGAAGAACATGCGCGAGGGCCGCCAGACGGTCACCGCCTTCGGCGTGCTCGCCGATGTCGGCTCCGGCTATCCGATGCTGCTGACCGAGATGACCATCCTGACGGCGCTGCGCACCGCCGCCACTTCCGCCGTCGCGGCCAAATACCTGGCGCCGAAAGGTTCGCGCGCCATGGCCATCATCGGCAACGGCGCCCAGTCCGAGTTCCAGGCCATCGCCTTCAAGGCGCTGCTCGGCATCGACAGGCTGCGCCTCTACGACATCGACCGTTCGGCTTCTGAAAAATGCGCCCGCAACCTCGCCGGCAAGGGTTTCGACATCACCATCTGCGCGACCGGCCAGGACGCGGTCGAAGGCGTCGACATCATCACCACGGTGACGGCGGACAAGCAGTACGCGACCATCCTCACCGACAACATGGTCGGCGCCGGCGTCCACATCAACGCCGTCGGCGGCGACTGCCCCGGCAAGACGGAGCTGCATCGCGACATCCTGCTGCGCTCCGACATCTTCGTCGAGTTCCCGCCGCAGACCCGCATCGAGGGCGAGATCCAGCAGCTCGACGCCGACCATCCGGTGACCGAGCTGTGGCAGGTGATGACCGGCAAGGCGCAAGGCCGCAAGGCGCCGGAGCAGATCACGCTGTTCGATTCCGTCGGCTTCGCCACCGAGGATTTTTCCGCCCTGCGCTACGTCCGCGACCAGCTCCAGGCCACCGGCCTCTATGAGGAGCTCGACCTGCTCGCCGACCCCGACGAGCCGCGCGACCTGTTCGGCATGCTGCTGAGAGCGGAGATGCAGCCAGCGGCTTGAGCCTTTTCCTTCTCCCCGTTTCACGGGGAGAAGGTGCCCGAAGGGGCGGATGAGGGGCAGCGCTGACGTCAACATTTGCCGCCACCAATGCATGTCGCCATTCGGGACACTGGCTTACTGGCTAACTTTTTCGATCTGCCTCGTTTTTCGGCGTATACGGCCCAACGTGTCCAGAACTCTTAAGCGCTTCAACGGGACGCCGTCATACTCCGTAAGAGAACGGCGGCCGTTTCGATCTACAACGGTCAGCACTGCGCGGCACCTGCCGCCTATGGCATCAAACGCAGCGAGAAAACTCTGGAAGTCCGTCACCTCCGCGCCGTTCTTTTTGCAGAAGGCAGGAAAGGCTTGCCCAAACATGACCGCAGCACTTTTCAATTGGTCCGAAGGGCGGCCTCTGACAACACTCCCGCGCAGGAAGTCGATCTCGATTACTCCACCCGTGGTGGTGGCGGCCTCTCCAAACACGTCGGTTTGGCAGTAGCCGACAACAAAGCCTAGGCCACTTGCCATCGAGTCGGCGAAGTTGTGAGCGATTGCGCAAAGACGTTCATGCTTCATCCTGGAAGGATAGCAACCTCATCGTCTGCTTTCCACTCGTGCTGGTCCTTTCATTTATGAGTTCACGGCCGAAGTAAGAAAACCTGTTCTCAATTTCGGGATCGCTTTACCCGCGCAACGGCGCGCAGCTTTCCCTCTCGACCAGCACGGGCATCAGGATCTCTCGGCGCGAATGCGCGGCCGGCTCGGCGACGCGCTCCAGCAGCAGGCTGACCGCCCGCGTTCCGATCTTCTCCACCGGCTGCGCGATCGTCGTCAGCGGCGGCCAGGTGGTGACGGCATAGGGGATGTCGTCGAAGCCGATCATCGACATGTCGTCGGGAACCCGCAATCCGCGTGAGCGCAGCGCCGTGACCGCGCCCATCGCCATCAGATCGTTGCAGGCGAACACCGCCGTGATGTCGGGCGCCTGCGTCAGCAGCCGCTCCATCGCCAGGCGGCCGCCGGCGAAATGGTAGTCGGAATCGACCACTGCTGAAGCCGGCAGGTCGACGCCTGCTTCCTGCAGCGCCCGGGTAAAGCCGCGCAGGCGCGCCGGGCTGGAGCTCGAATCGCGCGGGCCGCCGATGACGCCGATCCGCTTGTGCCCGAGCCCGACCAGATACTGGCCGGCGAGATAGCCGCCGTGATCGTGGTCGACCAGCACGGAATCGACATGGACGGAATGGATCTCGCGGTCGAGCAGCACCGCCGGCACGTCGGGCGCGAGGCGCGAGAACACCCCCGCATGGTCGGACGAGCCGGCGAAGATCAGCCCGTCGATCTGCTTGGCCATCAGCACCGACAGATAGCGCTCCTCCTTCTCGGCGCTGCCGTCGGAGTTGCACAGGATCACCGTATAGCCGGCGACAAACCCGGCATCCTCGATCTGGCGCGCGACGCTGGCGAAGAACGGGTTGGAATTGTCGGGGAGCAGCAGGCCGATGGTTTTGGTCTCGCCGCGCCTGAGACTCCGCGCCAGCGAATTCGGGCTGTAGCGCAGGGCCGCGATCGCCGCGCGCACGCGCTCGGCCGTCTCCGGCTCGACATGGCGCGTGCGGTTCATCACATGCGAGACCGTTGCGACGGACACCCCCGCGTAACGCGCGACATCGGCGATCGTTGTCATGGCCCCTGGTCCCAGCGCTCCTACATTTCCCACGCAAGTCCGGACGGAAAACCTAGCGTATCTTGCGCAACAGCCTCTCCCTATATGCGTCTAGGATGACGGCGAGCACGATGACAAGCCCAATCACGATCGGCTTGAAATTGTCGCCGACGCCCAGAAGCTGCAGGCCGGTGCTCAGCACCTGCAAAATGCAGGCGCCGACCAGCGTGCCGATGATCGAGCCCTTGCCGCCGCTGAGGCTGGTGCCGCCGATGATGACCGCGGCGATCGCGTTGAGCTCGTAGCCGACGCCGGCGATCGGGCTGCCGATGTTGAGGCGCAACAGATAGACCATCGCCGCGATGCCGGCGGTCAGGCCGCTGATGGTGAAGGCCGCGACCTTGTAGAAGTCCGGATTGTGCCCGGAGAGCCGCACCGCCTCGTCATTGGTGCCGACGGCGAAGATCATGCGGCCGAAGACGGTGAAGCGCAGCACGAACCAGCCGACCGCGATCACCAGCACCGCGACCAGGAAGATCGAGGGCAGGAAGCCGCCGATGATCAGATTGCCGAAATCGACGAAGCTCTGCGGCAGGCCGGTGATGGTCGAATTGTCGCTGACCACGCGCGCCGCGCCTGCGGCCATGTTGAGCATGCCGAGCGTGACGATGAAGGAGGGGATCTTCCAGCGCGTCGAGATCCAGCCGTTGAGGAGTCCGCAGGCGGCACCCGTCGCCATGCAGGCCAGCAGCGCCAGCGTGATCGCCACCGCCGGCGACAGGCTCTCGTTGATCATGATGGTGGCGCCCACCACCGTGCACAGCGCCAGCACCGAGCCGACCGACAGGTCGATGCCGCCGGTGAGGATGACGAAGGTCATGCCGGCCGCCAGCACCGTGTTGATGGCGATCTGCACGAAGATCTTCAGCGCGTTGCCGGGCGTCGCGAAATAGGGCGCGCTGGCCGAGAAGAACACGGTGATCAGCACCAGCGCCAGGAGCACGCCGGCATCGCGGATGAGGAAGCGCAGGAATTTCGCCCGGCCGGGGGAAACAGGCGCCGACACGGTTGCTTCGGACGTCTCGCTCATGGTCGCACATACTCCTGATAGGCGAGCGACAGGATGCGCTCCTGGTCGAATTCGGCGCGCGGCACCTCGCCGACAATTCTGTTTTTTGAAAAGACGACGATGCGGTGGCACATGCCCATCAGCTCGGGCAGGTCGGACGACACCATGATGATGCCCTTCTTAGCCGCCGCCAGCATCCACAAGAGCTGGTAGATCTCGCGCCGCGCGCCGATGTCGACGCCGCGTGTCGGCTCGTCGAGGATCAGTGTCGAGGTGCCGCGGAACAGCCATTTGGCCAACACCACCTTCTGCTGGTTGCCGCCGGACAGGTTGCGCACCGCCTGCTCGATCGAGCTTGCCTTGACGCGCAGCTGGCCGACCAGGTCGGTCGCCGCCACCGCCTCCGCCTTGCGGTTGACCAGCCCGTGGCGCGAGACCTTGCCGAGATCGGTGATGGTGATGTTCTTGTCCACCGGCAGGTCGAGCAGCAGGCCCTGCCCCTTGCGGTCCTCGGTCAGCAGGCTCAAGCCATGCCGGACCGCGTCCTTGGGCGCCGTGATCGCCACCGGCCTGCCGTCAATGGCGACGACGCCATCGAGTTTCGGATCGGCCCCGAACAGGGCGCGCATGGCTTCCGTCCGGCCGCTGCCGACCAGCCCGGCGACGCCGAGGATCTCGCCATGCCGCACATCGAAGGAAATCGCCGGTGTCGTGGCGTCGCGCTTCAGGTTCGCCACGCTGAGCGCGACCTCGCCCGGCACGATCGAAGTGTCGAAACCGTATTCGTCGGCGATGTCGCGGCCGATCATCATGCGCACCAGGTCGGGCACGGTGAGGCCGTGCAGATCGCGGGTGGCGACCAGCCTGCCGTTGCGCAGGACCGTCACCCGGTCGCCGATCTCGAACACCTCGTGCAGGCGGTGCGAGATGTAGATGATGGTGACGCCTTTGGCCTTCAGCCGCTTGATGATGGCGAACAGGCGCTCGATCTCGGGCGGCGTCAGCGTCGCCGTCGGCTCGTCGAGCACCAGAAGCTTGCTGTCGTAGCTCAGCGCCTTGGCGATCTCGACCAGCTGCATCTGGGCAACGCCGAGCGCCTCGACGCGCGTCCGCGGATCGATGTCGAGCCCGACCTCCTTCAGCAGCACCAGGGCGCGCCGGTTGAGCGCCTTGCCGTCGACGATGCCGAAACGGCGGCGCGGCAGGCTTTCCAGCATCAGATTCTCGGCGATGCTGAGATAGGGGAGCAGGTTTAGCTCCTGATGCACGATGCGGATGCCGGTCTGATGCGCGTCATGCGGCGTCTTGGGCTGGTAGGGCTGGCCGTTGAAGGCGATCGCGCCGCTGTCCGGCTGGTGGATGCCGGCGAGCAGCTTGATCAGCGTCGACTTGCCGGCGCCGTTCTCGCCGAGCACGATATGGGTTTCGCCGCGCGCGATCGACAGCGAGACGTCGCTCAACGCGACGGCGCCGGGAAAGATCTTCCCGACCCCTTGAAGGGAAAGAATCGCGTCATCCATGCAGCAAAATCCTGGATTGCGCCGTTCGGCCGCCAAGGCGGCGTCGGCGCGCCGTCACCGCCGCCGGAATTGCCGGCGGCGATGATGAGGTAAGCGCAGCGATGGCACCAGCCATTAAATGCCCGGTGCCTCTTCGCCCGCCTCAGCCGGTGACCAGCTTGATGTCGGTCTTGACCCAGCCGGAGAACTTCTCGCCGGCGAGCTCGCGCAGGCCGTAGTCGATGCCGAGGGCGGCCATCTGCGCGCCATACTGCTCGACGGTGGCCAGCATCTTGCCTTCCTTCAGCAGCGGCCCGACCGCCGGGATGTTGTCGAAGCCGACCACCTTGATCTGGCCGGACTTGCCGGCCGCGTCGATCGCCTTGACGACGCCGAGCGCCATCGAATCATTGGCCGCCATCACGCCCTGGATGTCGGGGTGCTGGGTCATGAAGTTGGTCATCAGCGTGTTGGCTTCCTCGGTCTCCCAATGCGCGGTCTTCGAATCGAGCAGGTCGAGGCCGTGTTCCTTCACCGCATCGTCGAAGCCGAGCTTGCGTTCCTTGGCGTTGTCGGCCTCGGGATTGCCCTCGAGGATGACGACCTTGCCGCCTTTGCCCAGCGCCTTGCCGAGCGCATCGCCGGCGAGCTTGGCGCCGGCGCGGTTGTCCGGACCGAAGAAGGCGAGGTCGATGCCGGCCTTCTTCTTGGCCTCGGTATCGAGCGAGACGTCGATGTTGATGACCTTGATGCCAGCCTTCAGCGCCTTGGCGATCGGCGTCACCATGGCCTTCGAATCGGCCGGCGCGACCACGATGACGTTGAAGTTCTGGGTGATGAAGTTCTCGATGGCGTCGACCTGCGCGGCAAAGTCGCGCTCGTCCTTCATGCCGACGGCGGCGAAATCGAACTTGTCCTTGTTCTTGGCCGCGTACTCTTCGGCGCCGGCCTGCATCTGCTTGAAGAACTCGTTGGCGAGCGACTTCATGACCAGGCCGACCTTCGGCTTGTCGGCGGCGAGCGCCCGCCCGAACGGCAGCGCCAGGGCGCCGGCCGCCAATGCGCTGGTCTTGAGGAACTGACGGCGCGAGAACTGGCCTAGATCGAGACCGGACGCGTTTGGATCCTTGCTCATGCTTTCCTCCACTTGATTGATCCGTAATCGGTTACGTAACCGATTACGCAGCAAGGTTTAGTGTGCAACTTTGACCGATGTCAATATCAGCATGGAGGCTTGAGGCATCTCTTGCCGGCCGCCCCCGTAGCTAGGGGCGGCATCTAGGGCGCGCCTATGCGCCGGCAAGCGGTCGGGCGACGGGCGGCTCGCGCTCAGCGAGCCCACATCGCGTCCGGCACCACCACCAGCTTGCCGACGAAATCCTTGGCGATGAAATCGGCTTGGGCGCGGTGGAAGTCCGACAGCCTGTAGACACCGCCGACCAGCGGCTTGATCTTCCTGTCCTCGATGTAGCGCACGATGCGGCGGAAGTCCGCCCGCGTGCCCTGGCTGGAGCCGTTGAGCTGCAACTGCTTGAGGTACATCGTCCGGAGGTCGAGCTGCACCACCGGCCCGGCGATGGCGCCCGCCGTCGTGTAGCGCCCTTCCGGCCGAAGAATGCGCAGCAAATCGTTGAAGATCGCGCCGCCGACCAGGTCGGCGACGACATCGATGGGTTGCCCGCCGGTCGCCTCGGTGACGGCGGCCGGCAGATCCGCGACGCCGCGCGTAATCACCCTCTCGGCGCCGATATCGAGCACCGCTTGCTCCTTGCCCTTGCCGACAATGGCATAGGGGATGGCGCCGCGCGCCCGCGCCAGCTGCACGATGCCCGAGCCGACGCCGCCCGAAGCGCCGGTGACCAGCACCCGCTCCCCGGCCTTCAAAGCCGCGCGCTCCAGCATCTGCTCGCCGGTGAGATAGGCGCAGCAGAAGGTGGCGAGCTCGACGTCGCTCATATCGGTGTCGACGACATGCGCGTTCTCGGCCGGCAGGGTCTGATACTCGGCGTACCCGCCATCGCGGCCGTGGCCCATATAGTCGATGTCGGCCAGCGAATCGTCGTCGCGGTTGTAGATCGAAAAGTCGACCATCACCCGCTCGCCGATACGGTCGGCAGACACGCCGTCGCCGACGGCGGCGATCGTCCCCACCGTGTCGGTGCCCTGGATGCGCGGGAAGACAAGCGTGTTGCCTTGCCGGCGCCAGGTCGACACCGCCGCCGCATCCTCTTCCGTGCCATAGGCGCCCTGGCGCACCCAGACATCGGTGTTGTTCATGCCGCAGGCGCTGACCTTGACCAGCACTTCGCCGGCGGCCGGCGCGGGCACCTTCACATCGGTGCGGTAGACGAGCTTTTCCGGACCGCCATGGCCGGTGAGCTGCACGGCGGCCATGGTGGCTGGAATGGGGGGATGGGATGTCATGAATGTTGGCTCCAACTCAATATAGGTTGGCGCTGCCCCTCACCCTACCCTCTCCCCGTGAAGGACGGGGAGAGGGGCTCCAGCGTCGAAGCTTCTCCCTTCTCCCCGTCACTATACGGGGAGAAGGTGCCGGCAGGCGGATGAGGGGCGGCGCCGACGGTCAAACTAGAGTCCGGCGAACACGCTGTTCACCGCGTCGGCCGTCTTCGCCACCACCGTGTCGGCTTCCTCACGCGTCAGGCAGAGCGGCGGCGCGAAGCCGAGGATGTCGCCCTGCGGCATGGCGCGGCCGAGGACGCCGCTGGCCGCGAGCGCCGTGGCGATCTGCGGCCCCACCTTCAGCGCCGGATCGAAGAACACGCGGTCGTCGCGATCCTTGACGAACTCGACCGCCGCCAGCATGCCGTCACCGCGCACCTCGCCGACATGTCTGTGGTCGCCGACGGCCTTGGCCAGCTCGGCGCGGAAATAGGCGCCGGTCTCGCCGGCGTTCGTGACCAGGTCCATCTCGTCGATCAGCTCCAGGTTGGCCACACCCGCGGCAACGCAGATCGGATGCGCCGAATAGGTCCAGCCATGGCCGAGCGAGCCGAGCTTGTCGGCGCCGTTGACCAGCACCTGCCAGACCTTGTCGGAGACGATGACGCCGGAAAGCGGCGCATAGGCCGAGGTCAGCCCCTTGGCGATGGTGATCAGGTCCGGCTTGATGCCGTAATGGTCGGAGCCGAACATGGTGCCGAGACGGCCGAAGCCGGTCACCACCTCGTCGGCGACCAGCAGCACATCGTATTTCCTCAGCACGCCTTGAATCTTTTCCCAATAGCCGGCCGGCGGCGGCACGATGCCGCCGGTGCCCAGGATCGGCTCGCCGATGAAGGCGGCGACCGTGTCCGGCCCTTCGGCGAGGATCATCTCTTCCAGCCTGTCGGCGCAATGTTGCGAGAACTGCTCCTCGCTCTGCGAGCGGTCGGCGCGGCGGAAATAGAAGGGCGCCTCGGTGTGAAGGATCGGCGCGCGCGGCAGGTCGAAGGCGTTGTGGAACAGGTCGAGCCCGGTCAGTGAGCCCGTCATCACGCCGGACCCGTGATAGCCGCGCCAGCGCGAGATGATCTTCTTCTTCTCCGGCCGGCCGAGCACGTTGTTGTAGTACCAGATCAGCTTGATGTTGGTCTCGTTGGCGTCCGAGCCGGAGAGTCCGAAATAGACCCTCGACATGCCCTCGGGCGCACGGTCGACGATCATCTTGGCGAGCGTGATCGAGGCCTCGGTGCCATGCCCGACATAGGCGTGGTAGTAGGCGAGGTTCTTCGCCTGCTCGGCGATCGCATCCGATATCTTCTGGCGGCCGTAACCGACATTGACGCAATAGAGGCCGGCGAAGGCATCGATGCTCTTCCTGCCGGTATTGTCCCAGACGGTGACGCCCTCACCGCCGGCCATGACGCGCGCCGGCGACTCGCCCCGCGCATGGGTGCCCATATGCGTCGAGGGATGGAAGAAGTGGTCGCGATCCCAGGCGGCAAGTTCGTTGGACTGTTCAAGCATTTTTTGACTCCTTGAGAAAGATCGCCTTGCGCGGCCCAAGGTGCGTCGAGATTCAGGTCAGGCCGAGTCGAAAATGGTGGATTCCGAGAACCGGAGCGGAGCGTACTTTTGGTACGTGAGCACCGGAAGCGCAGGAAGCCGCCATTTGCAGGCCGGCATCACCTGAATATCGACGCGCCTTACGCCACGTCCAGGCAAAGATATTTGAGGTCCGTAAAGGCTTCGAGCCCGTGGCGCGAACCTTCGCGGCCGATCCCGGATTGCTTGACGCCGCCGAACGGGATCGGCGCGCCGGTGATCTTCACCCGGTTGATGGCGACCATGCCGTGGTCCAGCGCGCGGCCCATGCGCGCCTGCCGGGCGCCATTTTCGGTCACGACATAGGCGACCAGGCCGTATTCGGTGGCGTTGGCGCGGGCGACAACCTCCGCCTCGTCGTCGAAGGGCGTCACCGCCGCGACCGGGCCAAACGTCTCCTCGCGCATGATCAGCGCTTCGTCGGGCACATCGACGAGCAGCGTCGGCTGATAGAACAGCGGCCCGGCGGCATGGCGCCCGCCGCCGCCCAGGCAGCGCGCGCCGCGGGCGAGCGCGTCGGCGACCTGCTCCTCCACCTTCTGGACGGCGCGCTCGTGCATCAGCGGCCCGATGTCGGCATCGCCGGAAAGCCCATTGCCGGTTTTCAGCGCCTCGATGCGGCGGGCAAAGGCGGCGCAGAACCGCTCGTAGATCGGCCGCTGCACATAGATGCGGTTGGCGGCGAGGCAATCCTGGCCTGAGGTGGCGAATTTGGCGTCGAGCGCAATCGTCACAGCCCTGTCGATGTCGGCATCGTCGAACACGATCAGCGGCGCATGGCCGCCGAGCTCCATCACCAGCCGCTTCATCGTCGGCGCGCTCTGCGCCGCGATCAGCCGGCCGACTTCGGTCGAGCCGGTGAAGCTCATGGCGCGGACGCGGGCATCCGCGCACATCGCGCCGACGATTTTGCGCGCCTCGCCGGTGACGACGTTGAACACGCCGGTGGGAAGCCCGGCGCGCTCGCCGAGCTCGGCCAGCGCCAGCGCCGAGAGCGGCGTTTCCGAGGATGGATGCGCGACGATGGTGCAGCCGGCGGCAAGCGCCGCCGCCGCCTTGCGGGTCAGCATCGCCGAGGGAAAATTCCACGGCGTGACGACGCCGACGACCCCGAGCGGCTCGCGCCGCACGGTCATCTCGGCATTCGGCAGATGGCTGCTGACGCTCTCGGCTTTGAGGCGTTTGGCTTCTTCGGCATACCATTCGACGAAGGATGCGGCGTAGTCGATCTCACCCAGCGATTCCTTCAGCGGCTTGCCCTGCTCCAGCGTCATCAGCAGCGCCAGATCGTCCTTGGCGGCGATGATCAGCTCGAACCATTTTCGCAAGATCTTCGAGCGCTCCTGCGGCAGCAGCGCCCGCCACGCCGGAAAGGCGCGGGACGCGGCATCGATCGCCTTCGTGGTCTGCCCTGCATCGAGCGCGGCAACGAAGGCGATCGCTGAGCCGGTCGCCGGATCGGTGACCGCGAAACTTTCCGCCGCCTCGCTCGCCGTCCAGTGGCTGTCGACATAGGCGAGCGCCCGCAGCAGCCGGCGGTCGGAAAGGCCGTCGAGGGCTTCATGGCGGTTCGTGCGGGCAAGATGCGCGGACATCGATCAGGTCTCCCGGTGCCGAGGCGATACGGAGAGACTAGCCGCGCGGTCGAGACAGAGAGGCTGTTTCGGCAGCCGCAGGTAGAGAGATTGTCTCTAATGACCCTTGGGCGCAGATGATCTCTCTAGCGCGACGGCCGGCGGTGAGTACCGAACCGTGAAAACTGGCCGAGCCTCCTCCGCTTCGTCACCCTGGGGCGAAGCAGCGGACGTTCGGCCAATCTCCAAGCTGATCGCGAGACCGACTCAACCTTGCCCCGGCAGCAGATCCGCCACCGGTAGCACCGTCTCCTCCTTCACCGTCTTGGTGACGATGTAGGTGAAGTAGCGGTCGATGCCGATCTCGCGCTCGAGCAGGCTGTCGACCAGCCGCTGATAGGCGTCGATGTCACGCGCCATCACCTTCAGCACATAGTCGACGCCGCCACCCACCGACCAGCAGGCGACGATCTCGCGGATGTCGCGGACGACGCGCTCGAAACGGTCGAAATCGGCCTGGCGGTGGCTGGCCAGCGTCACCTCCACCAGCACGGTCGCCACCGGCGCCACCGCTCGCATGGCGACCGAGGCATGATAGCCCGAGACGATGCCCGCCTTTTCCAGCTTGCGCAGCCGCATCCAGCACGGTGTCGGCGACAGGCCGACCTTGTCGGCCAGCGCCAGCTTGGTGATGCGCCCGTCGCGCTGGATCGCGTCGAGGATCTTGAGGTCGATCGGGTCGAGTTTCACCGCGGTCATGGGCGTCCACTTTTTGCTGCCGCCACCATGGGGGCGCATGATTTCGATTGTCAATTGCACTGATTTCGATCTCTAATAAGTCATGACATTGTGGCAGCCAGATCCCACCCTCATTCGCCGCCCGGCCTACCAGTCGCTGGCCGACCAGTTCGCCCGCGCCATCCATGACGGGCGGCTCGCCAATGGCGCCCGGCTGCCGACGCACCGCAGGCTCGCCGAGGACCTGAATTTGTCGGTGCAGACGGTGAGCCGCGCCTATGAGGAACTGATCCGGCGCGGCCTGATTTCCGGCGAGATCGGCCGAGGCAGCTTCGTCCAGACGCAGCGCCGCGAGGAGGATCCGCCTTACATTCCCGAGCGCCTGGGTGAGGTCATCGACCTCTCGATCCTGAAGCCGGTCTGCGAGCCGATGCATCTGGAGCGGCTGAAGCAGGCGCTGGGCTGGCTCGCCGAAAACCTCCTGTCGAGCTCGGCACTGTCCTTCCGCCCGAACATGGTGTTTCCGCGCCACCGCGCCGTGGCGGTCGAATGGCTGCGGCTTTGCGGCCTCGACGCCTCGCCGCAGAACATCAGCCTGACCAACGGCGCCACCGCCGGCATGACGGTGGCGCTGATGAGCGTGGCGCCCCCCGGCTCGACGGTCGCCACCGAGGCCATCGGCCACCACACGCTGGTGCCGCTCGCCCGCTATCTCGGCTTCAACCTCGAAGGCCTGCCGATCGACGAGAACGGGCTGATCCCGCAGGCGCTCGATGAGGCCTGCCGGCACTCCGACATCCGCGCCGTCTTCGTGCAGCCCTCGGTGATCAACCCGACGGCGACGCTGATGGATGCCAGGCGGCGCGAGGAGATCGCGGCCGTGGCGCGCAAGCACGACATCGCCATCATCGAGAACGACGTGCTCGGCCCGCTGGTCGAGGACCGGCCGCCGCCGGTCGCCGCCTTCGCGCCGGAGCGCACGCTCTACGTCACCTCCTTCACCAAGATCACCGTGCCCGGCCTGCGCATCGGCTACCTCGCCGCGCCCGACCGCTATGTCGCGGCGGTGGCCAACCGTCACCTCGTCTCGAACTGGATGGCGACGCCGATGGTGGCCGAGATCGCCACGCGCTGGGTCACCGACGGCACGGCGATGGAGCTGGTCCACTGGCAGCGCGCCGCGCTCAGGCGGCGCCAGGACATCGCCGCGGAGGTGCTGGCCGGCATCGACTACCGCGTCCACCGCGACGGGCTGCACCTGTGGCTCGAGCTTCCCGGCGACCGCGCCGAGGAGAGTTTTGTGTCGCAGGCCCGCCTGCGCGGCGTGGCGATCGCGCCCGGCAGCTCTTTCCGCATCGCCGAGGCATCCTGGCATCCCGCGGTGCGCATTTCGCTGGGTTCGACCGCCGAGGCGGAACTGCGCGCCGGCTTGAGCGTTGTCGCCAAGCTGCTGCTTGGCGATCCGGAGCATCTCCTGCTCGCCATCTGATGCACAAGCGGAGTTCAGATTGCCCTGAAATTGTGCCGCGTCGGAAATATTGTCATGATATTATTTTCCTAATTGACATGATTTAGCGCGTTCCGCATCGTTAAGGGCATAGGCTTCTCCAGAACGGGGAAATTGATTGCCCGCGCCCATCATCAAGGTCGACGCCATTTCCAAAAGCTTCGGCGCCTTCAAGGTGCTGGACGGCCTGTCGATGCAGGTCATGCCCGGCGAGAAGCTGGCGCTGATCGGCCCGTCCGGCTCCGGCAAGACGACGATCCTGCGCATCCTGATGACGCTGGAGAAGATCGACGGCGGTCACATCCAGGTCGATGGCGAGCATCTCTACCACATGGAGCGCAACGGCCAGCTCCTGCCCGCCGACGAGCGCCATCTGGCGAAAATGCGCCAGAAGATCGGCATGGTCTTCCAGCTGTTCAATCTGTTTCCGCACAAATGCGTCATGGACAACGTGACGCTGGCGCCGATGCTGACCAAGGGCGTGGCGCGCGCCGCAGCCGAAAAGCGGGCGATGGAACTGCTCGACATGGTCGGCATGGCCGACAAGGCCAAGGCGATGCCGGCGCAGCTTTCCGGCGGCCAGAAGCAGCGCGTGGCGATCGCCCGGGCACTCGCTTTGTCGCCGAAGATCATGCTGTTCGACGAGGTCACCTCGGCGCTCGACCCGGAGCTGGTCGAGGAGGTGCTTAACGTCATGCGCAAGCTCGCCGCCGAGACCGACATGACGATGCTGCTCGTCACCCACGAGATGGGCTTCGCCCACGATTTCGCCGATCGCGTGCTGTTCTTCGACCGCGGCCGCATCGTCGAGGAAGGCAAGCCCGACGAGATTTTCCGCCACCCCAAGCAGGAGCGCACGCAAGGCTTCCTGAAAAAGATCATCGCGGCCGGACACCGCGTCTAACGGGCGACGAAGTCGTCCCGCGAGCGACGAAGTCGTCCCGCGGGCGACGAAGCCCGAAGCGACGAGACCATCCTAGACGGGCGACGCAGTCGTCCTGAAACAACGCAAACCAGGATAACAACAAGGAGTTGGGAACAATGAAGAAACTTGCCATTCTGGCCGGCGTCGCCGGCCTCGCGGTGACCACGATGCTGCTTGCCTCCGGCGCGCGCTCGGCCGACGACGCCAAGCTCGAGCAATTGAAGGGGCAGGGCTTCGCCCGCGTCGCCATCGCCAACGAACCGCCCTACACGGCGGTCGCCGCCGACGGCAAGGTCTCGGGCGCCGCGCCCGACGTGGCGCGCGAGATCTTCAAGCGCCTGGGTGTCAATGACATCGTCGCCTCGATCTCCGAATATGGCGCCATGATCCCCGGCCTGCAGGCCGGCCGCTTCGACGTCGTCACCGCCGGCCTGTTCATGAAGCCGGAGCGCTGCGCCGCGGTCGCCTATTCCGAGCCGGTGCTCTGCGACGCCGAGGCGATGCTGGTCAAGAAGGGCAATCCGAAGGGTTTCAAGAGCTATGAGGACGTCGCCAAGGATAGCTCCGCCACCATCGGCGCGCCGGGCGGCGGCACCGAGGAGAAGCTGGCGCTCAATGCCGGCGTGCCGCGCGATCGCGTCATCGTCGTGCCGGACGGCCAGAGCGGCCTGAAGATGCTGCAGGATGGCCGCATCGACGCCTATTCGCTCCCCGTTCTGTCGATCAACGACCTGGTCAAGAAGGCCAACGACCCGAACCTCGAAGTCATCGCCCCGGTGATGGGCGCGCCGGTCTATTGCGACGGCGCCGCCTTCAAGAAGGGCGACGAGGCGCTGCGCGATGCCTACGATGTCGAGCTCGCCAAGCTGAAGAAGTCGGGCGAGTTCGCCAAGATCATCGAGCCCTACGGCTTCTCGGCCGCCGCCGCGATGTCGACGACGCGCGAAAAGCTCTGCGCGGCGAAGTAGGGCGCTTTCTTCCTTCTCCCCGTTCACGGGGAGAAGGTGGCCCGAAGGGCCGGATGAGGGGCAGCGCCAAGATATCAGAAGGTGGCTCCGCCCCTCATCTGCCTGCCGGCATCTTCTCCCCGTAGAACGGGGAGAAGAAAGCTAACCGCCAACGTTGGAACCCAGATGACCCAGTGGTCCGGCTATCTCGGCCTGATATTGCAGGGAGCGCTTGTCACCATCGAGCTGACGCTGATGGGGTCGGTGCTGGCGCTGATCATGGCCTTCCTGGCCGGCATGGGGCGGCTGCCGCGCTTCTTCATCGTGCGCGCGTTGGCCACCGCCTATATCGAGTTCTTCCGCGGCACCTCGATCTTCGTGCAGCTGTTCTGGGCCTACTTCGTGCTGCCCCTTGCCGGCATTTCGCTGACGCCGCTGCAGGCCGGCGTGCTGGCGCTGGGCCTGAATGTCGGCGCCTATGCGGCGGAAGTTGTGCGCGGCGCCATCCAGTCGATCGGCCGCGAGCAGTACGAGGCCTGCATCGCGCTCAATCTCGGCCGCTGGCAAGGCATGCGCCATGTCATCCTGCCGCAGGCGCTGCTGGTCATGCTGCCGACCTTCGGCAACAACGCCATCGAACTGCTCAAGGCGACCTCGGTGGTCTCGCTGATCTCGCTCGCCGATCTCACCTTCCAGGCGCAGGTGGTGCGCTCGCAGACCGGCAACACGCTGATGCCATTCACCACCATCCTGGTCATCTATTTCGTGCTTGCGCTGGTCATCTCCTGGGGCGTGCGCTCGCTGGAACGCCGCATGGCGCGCGGCATCGACGGAGTGCGCGTCTGATGGACTGGGATTGGAATTTCGTCAGGGAGATCCTGCCGACGCTGATCCAGGGGGTGAAGATCACCATCCTGGCGACGCTGCTCGGCTCGGTGCTGGCGGCGATCGTCGGCCTGGCCATCGCGCTGGCGCGGCGTTCGGAGAACCGGGCCGTGTCGCGCACCGTCGGCTTCCTCGCCGAATTCATCCGCGGCACGCCGCTGCTGGTGCAGCTCTATTTCATCTTCTACGTGCTGCCCGACTTCGGCATCCTGTTGCCGCCGCTGGTGGCTGGCGTCATCGGGCTCGGCTTGCACTACGGCACCTACACGGCAGAGGTCTACCGCGCCGGCATCGACAACGTGCCGCGCGGCCAGTGGGAAGCCGCCAAGGCCTGCAATCTCGGCGCCGGCCAGACCTGGACGCACATCATCCTGCCGCAGGCGATCCCGCCGATGATCCCGGCCCTGGCCAATTACTTCATCGCCATGTTCAAGGAGACGCCGCTGCTCTCGGCGATCACCGTGCTGGAGCTGATGAACCAAGCCAAGAGCGTCGCCAACACCTATTACCGCTACGTCGAGCCGATGACGCTGGTCGGCGCCTTCTTCCTGATCATCAGCCTTTTCTCGGTCGTGCTGCTGCGCTGGCTGGAACACCGCTACGGCAAGATCGAAAGGTAGTTTTGATGCAACCGCTGCCCGAAATCAGGCTGTTGCCGACAAGGCCGGCCCTCGATGCGCGCCCGCTGGAAAAGCGCGTCGGCCTGATCATCCTTGCCACCGACCACACCAGCGAGCCGGATTTCCGCCGCATGGTGGCGAGCGAGCGGATCGGCGTCTATGTCGCCCGCATCCCCTACAAGAACCCGACCACGCCGGAGAATCTGCGCAGGATGCAGCCTGAGCTTGAGGCCGCCGCCGCGCTCATCCTGCCGGACGAGCCGCTCGACGCCATCTGCTATTCCTGCACCTCGGCCTCGGTGGTGATCGGCGACGCCGAGATCGAGGCGGCGATACGGGCCGCCAGGCCCGGCGTTGCCGTGGTGACGCCGCCGATGGCCGGCGTCGACGGGCTGAAGGCGCTGGGCGCGAGACGGATCAGCATCCTCACCCCCTACACGGTCGAGACCAGCCGGCCGATGGCGGCCTATTTCGCCGAGCGCGGCTTCGAGATCGTGAGCTTCACCTGCCTCGGCTTCGAGGACGACCGTGAGATGGCGCGCATCCCGCCGGCCGCGCTCGTCGAACTGGCCGGCAAGGCAACCGATGCCGAGGCTGATGCGCTGTTCGTGTCCTGCACCGCGCTGCGCTCGGCGCTCGCGGTCGCCGGCATGGAGCAGGCGATCGGCCGCCCGGTCGTCACCAGCAACCAGGCCACGGCCTGGAATTGCCTGCGGCTGTGTGGCGACGACACGGCGCGGCCTCAGTTCGGCCGGCTGATGACGAAGTCGCTGAGCCAATCATGACGAGCGCCATCACCCTCGCCGACATCCGCGCCGCCCGCGAGCGCATCGCCGGCAAGGTCGAGCGCACGCCGAACGTGCAGTCGCAAAGCCTTACGGATCGCATCGGCCACCCCGTCCACCTCAAGCTCGAACACCATCAGACCACCGGCGCCTTCAAATTGCGCGGCGCCTCGAACGCGATCGCTTCACTAAGCCCTGAGGATAAGACGCGCGGCGTGGTCGCCGCCTCGACCGGCAATCACGGCCGCGCGCTGGCGCATGCGGCGCGGCTCGACGGCATCCGCGCCGTGATCTGCATGTCGCGGCTGGTGCCCGACAACAAGCTCGACGCGATCCGTCGGCTCGGCGCCGAGATCCGCATCGTCGGCAACAGTCAGGATGATGCGCAGAAGGAGGTCGAGAAACTGGTCGGCGAACAGGGCCTGGTCATGCTGCCGCCCTTCGACCACCCCGACATCATTGCCGGCCAGGGCACGCTCGGTCTGGAGATCATCGAGCAGGTGCCGGACGCAGCAAGCGTGCTGGTGCCGCTGTCCGGCGGCGGACTGGCTTCGGGCGTCGCCGCCGCCGTCAAGGGCGTCAGCCCGAACACTAAAGTCATCGGCGTCACCATGGCGCGGGGCGCCGCGATGAAGGCGAGCCTCGACGCCGGCCGGCCAGTCGAGGTGGAGGAACTGCCGACGCTGGCGGATTCGCTCGGCGGTGGCATCGGCCTCGACAACCGGCTGACCTTTGGCATGTGCCGCGACCTGCTCGACGATGTTATTCTGCTCTCCGAGGACGAGATCGCCACCGGCATCCGTCATGCCTATGAGCAGGAGCGCGAGATCGTCGAGGGCGCCGGCGCGGTCGGCATCGCCGCGCTGCTTGCCGGCAAGGTCAAGACGGCCGGACCTGCCGTGCTCATCCTGTCCGGCCGCAACATCGACATGGCGCTGCACAGAAGAATCGTCTGCGGCGAGGCGCCATCAACCGTGGAGCGTGCCGCATGAGCCGGATGATGATCCTCACCGAGGCCGAGCTGCGCCAGATCGTTGCGCTGGATCTCGATGCCGTGGCCTGCGTCGAGAACGCCTTTCGCGCGCTGGCCACGCTGCCGGTGGCGATGCCGCCGATCCTGCGCCTCGACATTCCCGAGCATCACGGCGAGGTCGACGTAAAATCCGCCTATGTGCCTGGCATCGACGGCTTCGCCGTCAAGATCAGCTCCGGCTTCTTCGACAATCCGAAGCTCGGCCTGCCCAGCGGCGGCGGCATGATGGTGCTGCTCTCGGCCAAGACCGGAGCGGTCGAGGCGCTGTTGCTCGACAATGGCTATCTGACCGACATCCGCACCGCCGCTGCCGGCGCGGTCGCCGCCAGACACCTGTCGCGGCCGGACTCCGCCGTCGCCGCGATCTTCGGCGCCGGCCTCCAGGCCGGACTGCAGCTCGAGGCGCTGCGCCTGGTGCGGCCGATCGCGGAAGCCCGCATCTGGGCGCGCGATGCCGCCAAGGCAGACGCCACCGCCGCCCGCTTGCGCGAGAAGCTCGGCATCATGGTGCGCGCCGAGCCGGACGCGGCGAAGGCGGCCGCCGGTGCCGACGTCATCGTCACCACGACGCCGTCGACCGAACCGCTGATCAAGGCCGGCTTCGTCGTGGCCGGCCAGCACATCACCGCCATGGGCTCGGATGCCGAGCACAAGAACGAGATCGCGCCGGCGATCCTGCGCATGGCCGATCTCTATGTCGCCGACAGCGCCAGGCAAACCAAGCGGCTCGGCGAACTGCATCATGCCATCGCGACGGGGGTGATGACGGCCGACGCCGACGTTGCCGAACTCGGCCAGATCATCGCCGGCGACAAGCACGGCCGGCGCTCGGACAGCGACATCACCATCGCCGACCTCACCGGCACCGGCGTGCAGGACACGGCGATCGCCACCTTGGCCCGTGACCGCGCCCAAGCGGCCAATGCCGGGACCATTTTCGAAAGCTGAGGCCTGGCCAAGGCGTGATCCGGAAAGGTGGAAACCTGCTTTCCGAAAAGGCCGCAAGGCCCAACAAACGAGGACCAAGAACAATGCAGCCGAATTTGAAATTCACGCGCGGCGAATATGCGGAGCGCCTCGCCAAGACGCGGAAGGCCATGGCGGCCAAGGGGGTCGATCTGCTGATCGTCAGCGATCCCTCCAACATGGCCTGGCTGACGGGCTATGACGGCTGGTCGTTCTATGTCCACCAGGCGGTCATCGTGCCGCCTTCAGGCGAGCCGGTCTGGTACGGCCGCGGCCAGGACGCCAACGGCGCCAAGCGCACCGCCTATCTCGCGCATGACAACATCATCGGCTACGCCGACCACTACGTGCAGTCGACCGAGCGCCACCCGATGGACTTCTTGTCCAGCGTGCTTTCCGATCGCGGCTGGGAGAAGCTCACCATCGGCGTCGAGATGGACAATTACTGGTTCTCGGCCGCCGCCTTCGCCGCGCTGCAGAAGCATCTGCCCAACGCCCGGTTCGTCGACGCCACCGCGCTGGTCAACTGGCAGCGCGCGGTGAAGAGCCCGACCGAGATCGACTACATGCGCAAGGCCGCGCGCATCGTCGAGGCCATGCACCAGCGCATCGTCGACAAAATAGAGGTCGGCATGCGCAAATGCGATCTGGTCGCCGAGATCTACGATGCCGGCACGCGCGGCGTCGATGGGATCGGCGGCGACTATCCGGCGATCGTGCCGCTGCTGCCGTCCGGCGCCGACGCCTCGGCGCCGCATCTGACCTGGGACGACCGGCCGATGCAGGCCGGCGAGGGCACCTTCTTCGAGATCGCCGGCTGCTACAACCGCTACCATTGCCCGCTGTCGCGCACCGTCTTCCTCGGCAAGCCGACGCAGGCCTTCCTCGATGCCGAGAAGGCGACGCTGGAAGGCATGGAGGCAGGTCTTGCCGCCGCCAGGCCCGGCAACACATGCGAGGACATCGCCAACGCCTTCTTCGCCGTCTTGAAGAAATACGGCATCGTCAAGGACAACCGCACTGGATATCCGATCGGCATCTCCTATCCGCCGGACTGGGGCGAGCGCACCATGAGCCTGCGCCCCGGCGACCGCACCGAGCTGAAACCCGGCATGACCTTCCACTTCATGACGGGCCTCTGGCTGGAGACGATGGGGCTGGAGATCACCGAATCCATTCTGATCACCGAGACCGGCGTCGAGTGCCTGGCCAACGTGCCGCGCAAGCTGGTCGCGAAGGATTGATCGCGATGGCGGCCTTGCGTCCTTCACCGATCGCCCCGACCGTCGATTTCGACAAGGACGGCGTCCAGCACGGTTTCCTGCGCCTGCCCTACAGCCGCGACGATTCGGCCTGGGGCTCGGTGATGATCCCGATCTGCGTCATCCGCAACGGCAACGGGCCGACGGCGCTGCTCACCGGCGGCAACCATGGCGACGAGTACGAGGGGCCGCTGGCGCTCTACGACCTTGCCCGCACGCTCGATCCCAGGGACGTCTCTGGCACGGTCATCATCGTGCCGGCGATGAACTACCCGGCCTTCCGCGCCGGCACCCGCACCTCGCCGATCGACAAGGGCAATCTCAACCGCAGCTTCCCCGGCCGCCCCGACGGCACGGTGACGGAAAAGATAGCCGACTATTTCCAGCGTGAGCTCCTGCCGCGCACCGACATCGCGCTCGACTTCCACTCCGGCGGCAGGACGCTCGACTTCGTGCCGTTCTGCGCCGCTCACATAAGGCCGGACAAGGACCTGGAAGCGAAGGGCTTCGACGCGGTCGAGGCGTTCTCGGCGCCGTGGTCGATGAAGATGCTGGAGATCGACGCCGTCGGCATGTTCGACACCGCCGCCGAGGAGATGGGCAAGCTGTTCATCACCACCGAGCTCGGCGGCGGCGGCACCTCCCGCGCCGAGACGGTGCGCATCGCGCGCCGCGGCGTGCGCAACGTGCTCAAGCATGCCGGCATCGTCGCCGGTGCGGTCGAGTTGGCAAAGACCTGCTGGCTCGACATGCCTTCCGGCGACAGCTTCGCCTTCGCCGAGGACGACGGCATGATCGAGACGATGGTCGATCTCGGCGAGCCCGTCGAGGAGGGACAGGTCGTCGCCCGCATTCATGGCATCGGCCGCACCGGCGTCGCGCCGCAGGAGATCGGGGCGAAAATGTCGGGCCTGCTCGCGGCGCGGCATTTTCCAGGCCTGGTCAAGGCCGGCGACTGCATTTCGGTGGTGGCGGTCGAGGTGGGGTGACGCGACGCGCGCACCCATGAAGTGATCCTCGGCTATTTGACGCCGGCCCGGCGGAAGTCGGAGGGCGACATGCCGGCAAGCTTGCGGAACGACTTGTTGAAGGCGCTGAGCGAGCCGAAGCCCGAATCCATGGCGACGCGCAGCACGTTGGCGTCTTCATGCATCAAGAGCGCCTGCGCATAGCTCAGCCGCAGCAGGTTGACATACTCGTTGAGCGTCATCCCGGTCGACTTCTTGAAGATGCTCATGGCGTATTTCGGGTGGATATCCACGACAGCCGCTATGTCGACGCAGTCGATCTCATAGAGGAAATTCTCGGCGATGAAGTCGCACATGCGCCCGACATTGCGCGAGGACTGCTGGTCGAAGGGGCTGCCCGCCGAATGTGCGGCGGGAACCCTCGAAACAAGCCGGTAGGGTTCGAACCGCACCCGCTCCAGCCGAAGCAGCAGCTCGTTCACCGCATGCTCGGCTTTGGCCGCGTCGCCCGAGCGGGCGTAGTTGTTCCAGCGCTCGAAATTGTGGTTGTCAGCCTGGTCGGTGGCCGACGTCACCAGCGTGGCGCCCGTCATCAGCCGGTGCCGGACATCGGTGGGTAGATGCAGCCGGAAGAAATGCACCAGCGGCAAATGCGCCCCGGCATAGACGGCATCGTCACTGAGATCGTCCATCTGGTGCGGCAGGCCGCCCCAGAACAGGCACATCTCGCCGGCCGACAGCGAGATCTCGTGATCGTTCATCAAATAGTGCACGCTGCCGCGCACGATGAAATTGACTTCCACCTGCGCGTGCCAATGCGGCTTGAGCATAACCAGCGGCTGTGTGTGGAACATCTGCAGCATCAGCGGCATGCCTTCCACGCTGCTGGCGCCAGGCTGGTAGAACGGCCGTTCCGGCATCTTACTTTCCGCCAATTTTCTTTTCCCTTTGTCCGGGACAAGCCTTCCGCGCTGCATAATCTAGCCACGCTCACTGTGAGAGAGCAAATGAAATGGGAGGAGTTCAATGCGCACCACACTGACCTGCGCCGCGCTCGCGCTTGCCCTGGGCTCCGGCCCGGCCATGGCGCAATCCGGCGAAATCACGATCTGGAGCTGGAACATCGCGGCTTCGTCGCTGAAGGCCACCGTCGCCGGCTTCAACAAGAAATACCCCGACATCAAGGTGACCGTCGAGGATCTCGGCAACCAACCGACCTATGACAAGTCGATTGCCGGCTGCGCCGCCGGCGGCGTCGGTCTGCCGGACATCGTTTCGATCGAGAATGGCGAGGCCGAGAACTACTGGAGCCAGTTCCCCGACTGCTTCGTCGACCTGCATACGCTGGGCTACACCGCCGAGGACCAGAAGAAATTCCCCGATTTCAAGCGCACCGAGCTCGAGGTCGGCGAGAAGGCCTATGCGATGCCTTGGGATTCCGGCCCGGTCGCCTCCTTCTACCGCCGCGACTTCTATGAGAAGGCCGGTGTCGACCCCGCCTCGATCAAGACCTGGGACGATTTCATCGCCGCCGGCAAGAAGATCCAGGCCGCCAATCCCGGCGTCACCATGACCAACGCCGATTTCAACGGCGACACCGAATTCTTCCGCATGATCGCCAACGAGCAGGGCTGCGGCTATTTCGCCGAGGACGGCCAGTCGATCACGGTCAACCAGCCCAAATGCGTCGACACGCTGACCAAGATCAAGGAGATGAAGGACGCCGGCATCATGGCCTCGGCCGACTGGGGCACCAAGATCACCAACAACACCGCCGGCGCCGTCGCCACCCAGGTCTATGGCGGCTGGTATGAGGGCACCATCCGCACCGAATCGGCCGGCGAAAACGGCAAGTGGGGCGTCTATCCGATGCCGAGCCTGACCGCCGACGGCCCGCGCGCCGCCAATCTCGGCGGCTCGTCGCTGGCCATCACCTCGGCCTCGAAGAACAAGGAAGCGGCCTACGCCTATCTGAAATACACGCTGGAGACCAATGAAGGCCAGATCACCATGCTGAAGGATTTCGGCCTGGTGCCGTCGCTGATCTCGGCGCTCGACGACCCCTATGTCTCGCAAGGCCTGCCCTACTGGGGCGGCCAGGCGGTGTGGAAGGATATCCTGGCCACCCTGCCCAAGGTCGTGCCGAGCCGCGGCACGCAGTTCCAGAGCGATGCCGAGCTCATCATGCGCGCCGTGCAGACCAAATATCTGGGCGGCGGCTATCCGGACGCCAAGGCGGCGCTCGACGACGCCGCAAGCCAGATCGCCTCGGCGACCGGCCTGCCGGTGAAGTGAAGGCAGAGATGCTGGTGGGCCAGATATAGGGCACCTTGCCGGACTGTTGGCGCTGCCCCTCACCTGCCTGCCGGCATCCTCTCCCCGTATAGTGACGGGGAGAGGGACGCTGCCGCCAGCGATTTCGCCAATCGCCAGCGTTGCAAAATGCCAAGGCCGCGGCCAGCCCCTTCTCCCCGTCACGATACGGGGAGAAGGTCCCGGCAGGGGGATGAGGGGCGGCGCTGACCTGGCCAAATCATGCTGCTCCCACCGGCAGCATCCATATCAACACTGCCCGCCACAACAGGCGGCAACCGATTGAAGGAGGAAACGATGCGCCATCAGAACGCCACGGCCTATCGTTTCCTCACGCCCTATCTGCTGATCTTTTCCATCTTCTGGGTCTGGCCGATCATCAGCTCGTTCCTGATCTCCTTCCAGGCGACGCGCACCGTGCCCTGGCGCTTCGCGCCGACCTTCAACTGGGGCCGGCTGATCGGCGACCCGGCCTTCTACAACGCGCTGAAGAACACGCTGCTCATCCTCGTCATCCAGGTGCCGGTGATGATCTCGCTGGCCATCGTCATGGCGGTGCTGTTGAACTCGCCGCTGCTGAAAGTCCGCGGCCTCTACCGCTTTGCCTTCTTCGCCCCGGTGGTAGTCGGCGAGGTTGCCTATTCGGCGGTGTTCCGGCTGATGTTCAATCTGAACTTCGGCATCATCAACAAGCTCTTGAACAGCGTCGGCCTGCCCAGCGTCGACTGGTTCTCCAACGTCACGCCGGCCATGGCGCTGATCATGATCGCGGTGACCTGGCGCTGGGCCGGCTACAACGCCATCATCCTGCTCGCCGGCCTGCAATCCATCCCGGACGACGTCTATGAGGCGGCCACGCTCGACCGCGTCAGCAAGGTCAAGCAGTTCTTCTACATCACCCTGCCGCTGTTGAAGCCGATCATCGTCTTCTGCGCCGTGCTGTCGATCATCGGCACCATGCAGCTGTTCACCGAGCCGTTCCTGATCACCGAACGCGGCGGCCCCGGCGGTGGCACCGAGACGCTCGGCCTGCTGCTCTACCGCCAGGGCTTCCGCTCGCTCAATTTCGGCTACGCCTCGGCCGTCGCCTACACCATGGCGGGGCTGGCGATAGCCATCACCCTGGTGCAGCTCTGGCTGACGAGGGACCCGAAATGACCTCGCGCTCGCAAAGCCGGCTCGGCCGCGCAATCGCGCTGCATCTGTTCCTGACGCCGCTGGCGGTGATCTGGCTGTTTCCGCTGTGGATGATGGTGGTGTTCTCGACCATGCCCGACAACGGCATCTTCAGCCCCGGCATCGAGCTTCTGCCGCACGACAATTTCGTCGACAATTTCAACAATCTGCAGCGCGACACCAATTTCGTCGGCGCCATCGGCATCTCGGTTTCGGTGGCGGTGACCTACACCTTCCTGTCGGTGCTGCTCACCTCGATGGCCGGCTGGGCGCTGGCGCGCTATCAGTTCGTCGGCAAGGGCGCGGTGGTGGCGATCATCCTCGGCACCATCACGCTGCCCTATTCGGTGGTGCTGATCCCGCAGTTCATCATGGTGGCGCGCGACTTCCAGCTCGCCAACACCTGGATCGCGCTGATCGTGCCGCCGCTGTTCAATTCGCTCGGCGTGCTGTTCATGCGGCAGGCCTTCTCGATGATGCCGGCCGATCTGTTCGACGCCGCCCGCGTCGAGGGCGTCAAGGAGTGGCGCATCTTCCTGTTCGTCGCGCTGCCTTTGGCACGGCCGATGCTGGCCGCACTCGCCATCATCCTCTTCCTCGCCTCGTGGAACAATTATCTCTGGCCGCTGCTGATCAACAGCCAGCCCGGTTCGATGACCGCGCCGGTGGCGCTCGGCACGCTGATCGGCCTAACCAAGGTCTCCTGGGGCGGCATCATGGCCGGCGCCGTCATGCTGACCGTGCCGATGCTCGTCGTCTTCGTGCTCCTGCAGCGTCATTTCATTGCCGGCATCGCCGCCGGCGCGGTCAAGTAGGAAAAGGCGATATGGCAGCGGTCACACTCACCAATGTCGTCAAGCGCTTCGGCGGCTTCGGCGTCGTCCATGGCGCCAACATCGACATCGCCGAAGGCGAGTTCGTCGTCTTCGTCGGCCCGTCCGGCTGCGGCAAGTCCACGCTGCTGCGCATGATCGCCGGGCTGGAGGACATCAGCGCCGGCGAGATCGCCATCGGCGGCAAGGTGGTGAACGATGTCGAGGCGGCCGAGCGCGGCATCGCCATGGTGTTCCAGTCCTACGCGCTCTACCCGCACATGACGGTGGAGCAGAATCTGAGCTTCGGCCTGCGCATGAACGGCAACCCGAAGCCCGACACCGAGCGGCGGGTGAGGCGCGCCGCCGAGATTCTCCGCATCGACGAGCTGATGCACCGGCGGCCGAAGCAATTGTCGGGCGGCCAGCGCCAGCGCGTTGCCATCGGCCGCGCCATCGTGCGCGAGCCGCAAGTTTTCCTGTTCGACGAGCCGCTCAGCAATCTCGATGCGGAACTGCGCGTCCAGATGCGGGTCGAGATCTCCCGGCTGCACAAGGAACTCGGCGTCACCATGATCTATGTGACGCACGACCAGACCGAAGCGATGACGCTGGCCGACCGGATCGTCGTGCTCAAGGCCGGCAATGTCGAGCAGATCGGCGCCCCGCTAGATCTCTATGACGACCCGGCCAACCGCTTCGTCGCCGGCTTCATCGGCTCGCCGAAGATGAACTTCATGCCGGCGAGGGTGGTCGAGACCGGGCCGGGCGCGGCGACGGTCGAGCTCGTCAACCACGCCGGCGCGCGGCTGAGCAAGCCGCTCCAGAGCACGCCTCCGGCGGTCGGCGCCGAGGTCGTGCTAGGGGTCAGGCCGGAACACTTCTTCGATGCCGGCAAAGGCGATTGCGACATCGCCGTCAAGGCCGATGTCGCCGAGCATCTCGGATCGGTGAGCTACGTCTACGCCGGTGCCGGAGACGACGAACTGATCATCGAGCGCGAGGCATCCAGGCAGCGGGCGAGTGGCGACCATCTGACGGTGGCGATCAAGGCCGACAAGGCGCTACTCTTTGACACCAAGGGCGCGCGGATACGCTAGAGCAATTCCAGGAAAAGTGTGCAACGGTTTTCCGTCCGGAATTGCGTAAAAACAAATACTTAGAGCGGTTCGGCGATTCCAAGAAACGTTGAACCGCTCTAGGAGCATGATCCCGAAAAGCGGGAACCGGTTTTCGGAAAGATCATGCTCGAACAAAATGGTCCATTCTTGCCCGATCGCGGATGCGTGGCGGCGACCGCAGGAGATTTGACATGACATCCAGACCGCAAAAGATTCGTTGGGGCATTGTCGGGCCCGGCAGCATCGCCAAATCCTTTGCCGGCGGCGTGGCGCAGTCGCGCACCGGCGAACTGGTAGCGCTCGGCGCCCGCAACTCCGGCAAGCCGGGCCTCGCCGAGGCCTTCCCCGGCGCGCGCATCCTCGACGGCTATGAGGCGCTGCTCGCCGACGATGGCGTCGACGCCGTCTATATCTCGATCCCGCATCCCGGCCATGCCGAATGGGCGATCAAGGCCGCTGAAGCCGGCAAGCACGTGCTGTGCGAGAAGCCGCTGGCGCTCACCGCCTTCGAGGCCGACGCCATGATCCATGCCGCGCGCAAGGCCGGCACTTTCCTCGGCGAAGCCTTCATGTACCGGCTGCACCCGCAGACGTTGAAGCTGGTCGAATTGATCAAGTCGGGCGTCATCGGCGAAGTCCGCATGATCAAATCGAGCTTCGGCTTCGCCATGCCGGGCTTCATGCCGGAGCACCGGCTCTATGCTAACGACCTCGCCGGCGGCGGCATCCTCGATGTCGGCGGCTATCCTGTATCGATGGCGCGGCTGCTTGCAGGCGCTGCGGTCGGGCAACCCTTCGCTGAGCCCGACAAGGTTGTGGGCGCTGCCCATCTCGGCCAGTCCGGCGTCGACGAATGGGCCTCGGCGCTGCTGCAGTTTGCCGACGGCATCGTCGCCGAGGTTTCCTGCAGCATCTCGCTCAACCAGGACAATGTGCTGCGCATCCTTGGCACCAAGGGCCAGATCGAGGTGCCTGACTTCTGGTTCGCCGGTGGCAACCGCGACGTCGGGCTGGGCAGGATCGACCTGATCCGGCCCGACGGGAGCCGCGAGACCATCAGCGTCAACGAGACCCGCCATGTCTATTCCTTCGAGGTCGACGGCGCCGGCGAGGCGATCCTGGCCGGTCGGCAGGAATTCGCCTGGCCGGGCATGTCCTGGGCCGACAGCCTCGGCACGCTGCGCGCGCTCGACAAATGGCGCGCCGCGGTCGGGCTGGAGTACGAGATCGAAAAGCCGGCTAAGCGCTTCAACACCCTCTCCGGCCGGCCGCTGCGCAGGGATGGCAAGGCGATAGCCAAGCGCGCCATTCCCGGCCTGCCGAAGCCGGCGTCCGTGGTGGCGCTCGGCTTCGAGGACTTCCGGACTTTCTCCTCGGGCTCGATCCTGCTCGACGCCTTCTTCGAGGCCGGCGGCAATCTGTTCGACACCGGCTATGTCTATGGCGCCGGCTACACCGAGACGCTGCTCGGGCAATGGCTGCGGAGCCGCGGCGTGCGCGAACAGTCGGTCGTCATCGGCAAGGGCGCGCATTCGCCGCTCTGCTATCCCGACGTCATCGGCAAGCAGCTCGCCCAGTCGCTCGACCGGCTGCAGACCGACCATGTCGATATCTATTTCATGCACCGCGACAATCCGGACGTGCCGGTCGGCGAGTTCGTCGACGCCATGGACGCAGAGGTCAAGGCCGGCCGCATCCGCGGTCCGTTCGGCGGCTCGAACTGGACCATGGAGCGCATGGACGAGGCGATCGCCTATGCCGAGCGCACCGGCAAGCAGAAGCCCGGCGCGCTTTCCAACAATTTCTCGTTGGCCGAGATGCTGGAGCCGATCTGGGCCGGCTGCGTCACCTCGTCCACCGACGACTGGAAGGCCTGGCTGACGACAAGGCAGATGCCGAACTTCGCCTGGTCGAGCCAGGGCCGCGGCTTCTTCACCGACCGCGCTGGCCGCGACAAGCATGACAGCGAGGAGCTGGTCAGGGTCTGGTACTCCGAAAAGAATTTCGGCCGCCGCGACCGCGCCATCGAGCTCGCCAACCGCCTCGGCAAGAGCCCGATTCATGTCGCGCTCGCCTATGTGCTGGCGCAGCCCTTCCCGTCGGTGCCGCTGATCGGCCCGCGCACGCTGGACGAGCTGGAGGACAGTCTCAGGGCGCTGGATATCAAGCTGTCGGCGGAAGATGTCGCCTGGCTGGACAACGGGCCGGAGCGGCGCTGGGCTTAGGCTGCTTGGGGCGTTGAAAGGAAGCGCAGCGTTCCTTCGCCCCCCTCTCGGCCCTGCCGGGCATCTCCCCCTCAAGGGCAGGGCTATCGCATATGGGTTAGCGCCTGGATGAGATAGTCGTCGTTCCAGGCGCATTTCTTGATGCGGTGGCTGATGGGGACTTTGTCGGCATCGGCTGCCTGGAGGACGTTTCTGGCGATG
>NZ_SRUO01000277.1 GCF_004791025.1 Mesorhizobium sp. M4B.F.Ca.ET.203.01.1.1 | reverse complement strand
GTTGTCCATTCGGACCGGACCGAGGAGACTGGAGTTACCACGCTTCAGCATCCATCGGAGGATCCGAATGAACATCCACAAGAATGCCCGTCTCACACCGCTGCGTCGAGAGGAGATGGCGCTGTCGGTGATAGAAGGCGCTTTCTCCAAAGCCCATGCGGCGCGTGTCTACGGCGTGTCGGCCAAGATCGTGGCGCGCTGGGTCGAGCGCTACAAGTCCGAAGGGCGGGCCGGCATGATCGACCGTTCCTCGCGGCCCGCCCATATGCCGCAGGCCACCGCTGCG
>NZ_SRUO01000276.1 GCF_004791025.1 Mesorhizobium sp. M4B.F.Ca.ET.203.01.1.1 | reverse complement strand
TTCGGGATCACGCTGATCCCCGATTTCGCCACGCTGCAGAATTCGCGGCTCGCCTTCTATCTGCTGGCGGTCACGCTGATGGTGGTCTGCTTCGCGATCATGTACCGGCTGGTCAATTCGCGCATCGGCAAGCTTTGCCAGTCGCTGCAGCAGAATGAGGAACTCGCCTCCTCGATCGGCGTCAACATCGCCTATCTGCGCGTCATCGCCTATGCCGTCTCATCCTTCTTTGGCGGCGTTTCCGGCGCCATCTTCGCCGCCATCTCGCAGTCGATCTACCCTTCGA
>NZ_SRUO01000275.1 GCF_004791025.1 Mesorhizobium sp. M4B.F.Ca.ET.203.01.1.1 | reverse complement strand
ACCAGTTTAACCAGGCGCCGCTCGCGCATCAGGCTTTCCACCAACCCGTCCCAGCCAAGCACCGCACCGACATCATCCTGAGCTGCCTGCAGCGCAATCATATAGTTGTTGACGGAGAATTTCCGGCCCTTGGGATTTCCTTTGCCAAGCGCTTGAAACCAATCGTTCCAATTCGTCCAACCGGTTTCCTCGCTGCTCAAATGAATCAAGGGCGCCCCCAATAAATCTTCGACTCTGGAAATGCCATGCTCGGAGGCAAATCTCGGGGTGCCAAGCGCGACGATCC
>NZ_SRUO01000274.1 GCF_004791025.1 Mesorhizobium sp. M4B.F.Ca.ET.203.01.1.1 | reverse complement strand
CCCCCAGCAGGCACAGCTCCAGGGTGGCGGCGCGGCCGCACAGGCGCAGCAGGCGCTGGCTGCTGCCAAAGCCGGGGATCAGGCCGAGGTTGATTTCCGGTTGGCCGACCTTGGCGGTATCGGCGGCGATGCGCAGGTGGCAGGCCATCGCCAGTTCCAGGCCGCCGCCCAGCGCAAACCCGTTCACGCGCGCGATGACCGGCTTGGGCATCCGCTCGATCTGGCGCATCAGGGCCTGGCCCAGCAGTGAGAAATCACGTCCCTGAACGGCACTGAGGGTATTCATC
>NZ_SRUO01000273.1 GCF_004791025.1 Mesorhizobium sp. M4B.F.Ca.ET.203.01.1.1 | reverse complement strand
CAAGGAGATCGTCATGCAGTGGCGCCGCTCCAACATGCAGTCGCTCGAAAGCCTCACCAAGGTGATGCGCGAGAACCTGCGCGCCTGCGGCTATCCGATTGTGCTCTCGCGCCCTTTCGACAAGCGCACGCCCTCGCATCAATGCGGCACCGTGAAGATGGGCAACGATCCCGCCACCTCGCCGCTCGATCCCTTCTGCCGCGCCTACGACCACCGGAACCTGTTTGTTGTCGATGGCGGCTTCCTGCCCACGTCCGCCGCGGTCAACCCGGCGCTGTCGATCGCAG
>NZ_SRUO01000272.1 GCF_004791025.1 Mesorhizobium sp. M4B.F.Ca.ET.203.01.1.1 | reverse complement strand
GGTCGGCCACCTGCAGGGCGTGGTCAACACGCCCGAACTGCGTGAGGCCTACAACAGCAATCTGCCGCGGGTGACCCGCTTCGCCAGTGCGCTGGGCCAGAACCTGGCGCTGTATCGCCAATACCAGGCACTGGCCGCCAGCCCGGAGGCAGCACGCTTCGATGAAGCCCGGCGCAAGGTGCTGGACAACACGCTGCGTGACTTCCGGCTGGGCGGTGCCGAGCTGGCGCCGGAGGCGCAGCAGCGTTTCGCTGCGATCAAGGAGGAACTGTCGGCGCTGTCGGCCA
>NZ_SRUO01000271.1 GCF_004791025.1 Mesorhizobium sp. M4B.F.Ca.ET.203.01.1.1 | reverse complement strand
GCTGGCTCAGCCGGAACTCGTCGACCCAGTAGGCTTCGCCGTCGACCAAGACGCGGGCGCTGTAGGTGCCGCCGGAAAATCGCTGCGCGGTGACATAGACCTTGTGGCGGTCGAGCGCGCTCTTCACCGCGGCGCGGCGGGAATTCTCTCTGGCGACGGGACTGGCCATGGCCTCACTCGAACACGCAGCCGCTGGAGATGCGGCTGCCGATAAGCATGGCGGAGAGCGTAAGGCGAGTCAATTTGCGAAGCCGGATGCTCATTCAGCGCGCCCGCAGTCGCCGCCAG
>NZ_SRUO01000270.1 GCF_004791025.1 Mesorhizobium sp. M4B.F.Ca.ET.203.01.1.1 | reverse complement strand
AACGCGGCCTCCGAATCGGTGCGTGGCCTGGACCTGAAGGGCAACTGGCGCTTCGACGCCGGCCGCTATGGCCGCTTCACCACGCGCCTGGCCTATACCGTGGTGCTGGAACACACGTACCGGCAGTTCGCCGATGATCCGGAGCGCGACATGCGCAATTCGCTGGATGACTACCAGTGGCGCAGCAAGGCCAATGGCAGCATCACCTGGAACCAGGGAGACTGGACCACCACCCTGTATGGCAACCGCTTCGGCTCGCTGCCGAAGACCGATGGCAGTGGCCGCATC
>NZ_SRUO01000269.1 GCF_004791025.1 Mesorhizobium sp. M4B.F.Ca.ET.203.01.1.1 | reverse complement strand
CGCGCCCAGGCCCTCCACCGGATGCGTGGCACGATGGGTCACGCTGGGCGTGGAGGTGTAGACCAGCCGGGTGATGCCCTGCGCGCGGCACGCTGCGATGACGTTGTCGGTGCCGACCACGTTGGCCTGGTGGTAGCTGTCATAGCTGCCCCACGCCCCGGCCTTGGCACCGTTGTGGAACACCGCATCGACGCCGGCCACCGCGTGCAGCACCGCCTGTGCATCGGCGAGGTCGCCGCGGATCTGGCCCACGCCGATCGCCCGCAGCGCTGGGTAATGACTGCGGTT
>NZ_SRUO01000268.1 GCF_004791025.1 Mesorhizobium sp. M4B.F.Ca.ET.203.01.1.1 | reverse complement strand
AACCAGCACCACCACCATGCCCAGCGTCGCCAGTCCAAGCAGCACCCCGGTGCGGGCGATGGCCGGCAGCCGTGCCGTCCGCCCAGCACCCACCGCATGCGCCGCGAGAATGGTGGCGGTGATCCCCAGCGACATCGCCGGCAGCTGCACCCAGCTCATCAGCTGGTTGACCGCACCGTAGGCGGCCGTAGCGGTGTAGCCGTAGCGGTTGATCCAGGGCCACACCGTACCGTCAGGGGCCTCGCGCATCAGATCGATGCGCTGGCGCAGGTCGGCACTGCCGTCGAT
>NZ_SRUO01000026.1 GCF_004791025.1 Mesorhizobium sp. M4B.F.Ca.ET.203.01.1.1 | reverse complement strand
CGGGGTCGATGGAACGGCGGACGAAGACCCTCGCTCTCCCACGGGCTTCAAGGCCCAAAGATGCTCCGGTCTCTCGTCCGCCACCGCACCTGCTGCAATAGCAGAGTCGGCAAGGGACAAGTTACAAAGGTGCCGGCAGGCGGATGAGGGGCAGCGCTTACGCTGAAGGGCTAGCTCCAATGCTCCTCGTAAGGCGGCCACTTGCCGCGCATGCCGGCTTCTTGTTCTGATGACCCAATGAAAATCGCCACCTTCAACATCAACAACATCAACAGACGGCTGGAAAACCTGCTGGCCTGGCTCGCCGAAGCAAAGCCCGATGTGGTCTGCCTGCAGGAACTCAAGGCGCGCGACATGCAGTTTCCGCAGACCAGGCTCGCCAAGGCCGGCTACGGCGCGGTGTGGAAGGGCGAGCCGACCTGGAACGGAGTCGCCATTCTGGCAAAGGGCGCAGAACCCGTGCTGACGCGCGACGCGCTGCCCGGCGACGAGGCCGATCGCCAGGCGCGCTACATCGAGGCGGCGGTCGACGGCGTCGTTGTTGGCTGCCTCTACGCGCCGAACGGCAACCCGCAACCGGGGCCGAAATTCGACTACAAGCTCGCCTGGCACGAGCGTTTCGCCGCGCATGCCGGTCAGTTGCTCGATACCGGCCTGCCGGTCGCGCTCGCCGGCGACTACAACATCGTGCCAGAGCCGCGCGACATCTACCCGACCCGCTCCTATGACGACAACGCGCTGGTGCAGCCTCAAAGCCGCGCCGCTTTCGCCGCGCTGATCGAGCAGGGCTGGACCGACGCGCTGCGCAAGGCCTTCCCGAAGCAGACGCTCTACACATTCTGGGATTACCGCCGCAACCGCTGGCCCCGCGACGCCGGCTTGCGGCTCGACCACATCCTGTTGTCGAAGAAGCTCGCCCGCAACCTGAAGGCGGCCGGCATAGACCGGGATGTGCGCGGGCAGGACGACGCCAGCGATCATGCGCCGGTGTGGGTGGAGGTGGAGAACTGACCTCGCGGCGGCCGCGATCCTTCGCGCCCCCCTGTGCAGCCACCACATCGCAAGCTAGGGTGCCGCAATCATCCCCGCCGAGGCTTCTACTTGCCCAGCCTGACCGTCGTCATCTCCTGTATCCTTCTCGCTGCCGCAGCGTTGCTTGCCTTTCTCGTCTGGCAGGCGCGCGAGCGCCGGCGGATGCGGCGCCGGGCCGATCCCAGTCGTGACTACGCGGTGCGCTCGACCTGGCAAGCCACCGGCGGCAAGCTCAACTTCTCCTCTTATGTCTACATGGATGTCGATGGCGACGGGGTCTATGGCCTCGCCGACCGGCCGATGGCCGGCATCATGGTGCGGCTTTACGACGAGCGCGGCGGCTTCATCGCCGCGGCGCGAACAAACCCCGCCGGCTTCGCCAATTTCCCGATGTCGTCCAGGCGCCGCAGGGCCAGGATCCGCGCGGCCGGCACCTACCGCTTCTCGGTCTCGGTGCCGCCCGGCTGGCGCGCCAGCAGCGCCAACGAGAACCAGTCGATACGCCTGCGGGAGGTGCCCGGCTCCGTGGCTGGCCTCGTCGGAGAGGACTTGCCGAAACCGGTCGGCCTTGCGCCCGGGCGGTTCCTGAACGGCAGGGTCCCGGCCGCCATAGAGGCGACGCTATCGGTGATGGCCAAAGGCCAGGTCCTTGAAAGCCGAACGCTTGTTCCCGGCGCAGGCTTCCGCTTCGCGCTTGCCGGCGAGGCTGATGCGATTGTGGTGACCGGCGGCGGTCTCGACCGGCAGCTAGCGCTGTCAGCCTATCCGACCGATCTTGGCCTGCTCACGCCCACCGCCCTCGCGCCTGGTGCGGCACTCAGCACCATCGGCTTCGACGACATCACCACGCGCGGCCTGCGCAAGGTTCCCACGGGCCATGCCGGGCTCTCCTGGCGCAATATCAACGCCATGGCGAGCGACAACACCAAGAACAGCGAGGGCTACGTCAACGGCAATGTCTCGGGCGATTACATCGCCTATACGAGCAGCGGCCATCAGGCGGAATTCGGCCGGCAACAGCCCTTCGGCCTGCATTCGATGATGCTGACCGCAGCTTGGCTGGCGTCGGAGGGGGAGACGGCGCTGGTCGAAAGCTGGCTGGGCGACGCGTTGATCGCGAGTGACGAGATCACGCTGTCGGCGCTGACGCCGTGTCACTACGCGCCGATGCTGAAGGCCGTGACCCGTGTTCGTCTGTCGACGAAACACCATTGGCAGCTTGTGGTGGATGACCTGGTGCTGGTCCTCTAGGGAGCAATTCCAGGAAAAATGCGTAGCGGTTTTCCGTCCGGAATTGCGTCAAAACAATATTTAGAGGCCGGCGAGGGATCAGATCAGGTTGTTCGAACCCGCGCCATTGGCGGTGATCGCCGAAAGCCTGTCCTTCTTGACGAGCACGGGCTTCACATAGGTTTTCTTCATGGTCTAGTCCTCGAAATGTGCCCGGATGGATAGTGTCGGCGTTTGCTTTGGCGCACTCGCGCCGGATCAGCCTGCCGGCCCTATCGGGCCGGAGCCGCCATTGCCCGCCGTCACCGCCGACAGCCTGTCTTTCTTGACCAGCATCGGCTTCTCATAAATCTTCTTCATGCCCACACTCTCCAATATCCGGAGCCACCTCTCGAAAGGCCGACAGTGCTCGCTTACCGACGAACACTGTCACTAGCCAGCGCTCTTGCTGGGTGGATCAGCCTGGGATCGGCGTGGAACCGCCGTTGCCCGCCGTCACTGCCGAAAGCCGGTCCTTCTTGACCAGCATCGGCTTCTCATAGGTCTTCTTCATTTCATGGCCTCCGACATTCCAACTGCATAATGTCAAATTGGGCCACGCCACGATGCTCGAGGCGCTAGCCGGCTGAAATCATTGGGGGATGGGGGTGGAACCGCCGTTGCCCGCCGTCACCGCCGAAAGCCTGTCCTTCTTGAGCAGGACCGGCTTTTCATAGGTCTTCTTCATATCCAACTCTCCATTAATCGCGGTCGGATGATGTCAGACTCTCGTCCCCTGTCAACCTGAAGGCCCGATGTTGCCGTCTATTCTTGGGGAATCCGGCGTTTCTTCTGTCGTTATCCCAGTTGCGTTGCATCAAAGACACTCCGTGAACCCGGATAGTCACGTCGGCTGGCGCGAAGGTCTGCCGGCTGGGGCACTGTTCTGCCGAGCGGATGCACGGATCACAATTTTAATCCTGCACGTGTGATTTCCGACACTTAGCCTGCGCGGAAAGCTGGGCTAGGATGTCGAGATGGTCTTCTCCATGCGCGGAGAGGGTGGCCGGGGGGCATCATATGAACAGATCGACGGACAGGTTGCTCTCGCTTCCCTTGCTGGCGGCGGCCATCGCCTGCGTCATGCATGCCTGGCCGTTTCTGGCCACCGGAGCCGGGAGCCTCGCGCATCCGCTGGCCGATTCCGCCTCGATGCGGCTGACCGGCTTCCTGGTGGCGGCGCTCGCTCTGGTGGTCGGCGCGTTGCTGTTCCTCGCCGGCCTTCTGCCGGGACGGCCGGCGCATCAGGCCGGAGCGCCACTGTTCGGCCGTGCGGCGGAGGTGCAGGAGCTCGGCCGGCCGCATCTCAGGCGCTTCTTCCAGGTCCTGCCGGCGGTCACTGTGCTGGCGCTGCTCGCCGACCAGCCTTGGCGGGGCGGCGAGGCGGCGAACGAACCGAAGGTCGGACAGGATGTCGTCAGCGCGCCGCCGGCCCTCGCAACGCCGCCGGCGGAGCTGGCTCTAGCGCCCGCGCCACCGGAGCAGGCGGTAAAGACGCCGCCTGCGGCTGAGCCAGCGCCGGCAAGTTTGGCCGTGCCGGCTTCGCCGCCTGCCGCGCCTGCCGAGCCGCCGAAGACCGTGCTGGCGCCTCCCGCCGCGCCACCCGAGGCTCCTTCGCCACCGCAACTGGCACCGCCACCCGCGACGGCCTCACCGCCCGAGACCGTCGCTCCGCTGCCGCCCGCGCCGCCGCCGCTGCCGACCCAGGCTGAGGGCCACCGCGACGCCGTCGTCTGGCTGGCGGTCTCGCAAGACGGGCGCGAGGTGATGAGCGCCAGCACCGACCGCATGATCAAGCTCTGGGACATCGACGGCAAGCGGCTGATCCGCAATCTGGGTGAGCACAAGGACATGGCGCGCACGGCGCTGTTCATGCCCGACGGCAAGACGGCGCTGACCGCTGGCGACGACGGCGAGATCGTGCTGCGCCAGCTTGCCGACGGCGCCGTGCTGCACGTCTTTTCCGCCGGCCAGAACGGCGGCGTCAGGAACATGGCGATCAGCCCCGACGGCAAGCTGGCCGTCAGCGGCCACGACACTGGCGCCGTCATCGTCTGGGATCTCGAGAAGGGCGACGTGCTGCACGTGCTGCCCGGCCATGACTGGTCGGTGAGCTCGGTCGCCGTCTCGCCCGACGGCACGAAAGCCCTGTCGGGCAGCATCGATGGCGAGCTGAAACTCTGGGACATCGTTTCGGGCAAGCAGCTGCGCAGCTGGCACGGGCACGAACAGGGCGCCTATGGCGCCCTCTTCACCGCCGACGGGCACCATGCGATCACTGGCAGCGGCGACTATACGATCAAGCTCTGGGACCTCGACAGCTTCAGGGAAGTGCGCCGCTTCGAAGGCCATTCCGGCACCGTCTATGAGATCGCGCTGTCCGCCGACGGCAAGCGGCTGGCATCGGTCTCGCTCGACGGCACGGCGCGGATCTGGGACATGGACACCGGCAATCAGATCGCCGAGTTCGACCCCGGCACCGGCCCGATCTATGCGGTCGCCTTCGCCGCCGACGGCACACTGCTGACCGGCGGCTACGACCGCACCATCCGCGACTGGCCGGCAGCCGGCGGGGAGGGGGTGGTGCTGTTTGCGGGGGCGCCGCAGGAGTGAGGCTTTGCTGCTCGGCGCCTAGGCACCCCCCTCTGGCCTGCCGGCCATCTCCCCCGCAAGGGGGGAGATCGGCAGTGCTGGCGGCGGCGCCTTTCTTGCACCGTAGGTGATTGGCGAAAGCATAGCGACATCCGATCTCCCCCCTTGCGGGGGAGATGCCCGGCAGGGCAGAGGGGGGTGTGACGGAACGCGACCTGCAAATGTATGCCTGCTATGCAGCAATGAACATGACGAGCCGCAATTCACCCATGACCGACTTCCACCTCGTCGAAGCCTCGATCGCCGACCTGCGCCGCGCGCTGGAGGAAGGGACCGTCACCAGTGTCGAACTGGTCGGCGCCCACTTGCGGCGCATCGCGCATTACGATCGCCATGGCATCGCGCTCAACGCCGTGCCGGTGCTCAATCCCGACATGTTCGCGGAGGCGGAGGCTTCCGACCGGCGGCGGCGTGAGGGCAAGGCACTCGGGCCGCTCGACGGCATCCCCTACACCGCCAAGGACAGCTACAAGGTGAGGGGCCTGACGGTCGCCGCCGGCTCGCCGGCCTTCGAGCATCTCGTCGCCAATGAGGACGCCTTCACCATAGCGCGCCTGCGCGCCGGCGGCGCCGTGCTGGTCGGACTCACCAACATGCCGCCGATGGCCAATGGCGGCATGCAGCGCGGGGTCTATGGCCGCGCTGAAAGCCCCTACAACAAGGACTATCTCACCGCCGCTTTCGGCTCAGGCTCCTCTAACGGCTCCGGCACCGCCACGGCTGCCAGCTTCGCCGCCTTCGGGCTCGGCGAGGAAACCTGGTCGTCCGGCCGCGCGCCGGCCTCCAACAACGCGCTGGTCGCCTACACGCCGTCGCGCGGCGTCATCTCCGTCAGGGGCAACTGGCCGCTGGTGCCGACCATGGACGTGGTGGTGCCGCACACACGCTCCGTCGCCGACATGCTGGAACTGCTCGACGTGATCGTCGCCGACGATGCCGAGGCGAGGGGAGATTTCTGGCGGGTGCAGCCCTGGGTGCCGATTCCGAAAGCCTCGGCGCTGAGGCCGGCGAGCTACGCCGGGCTTCCCCTGGCGGGAGCGCTCAAGGGCAAGCGGCTCGGCGTGCCCAAAATGTACATCGGGCGCGACGCGCAAGCGGCGAAGCCGATCGAGACGCGCGCCTCGGTGCTCGACCTCTGGCGGCAGGCGGCGGCGGATCTTGAGGCGCTCGGCGCCGAGGTGGTCGAGGTCGACTTCCCTGTCGTCTCCAACTATGAGCGCGACCGCCCCGGCGCGAAGACCATGGTCGAGCGCGGGCTGGTCCCGCAGGATTTCGCCGAGCGCGAGATCTGGGATCTTTGCATCTGGTCCTGGGACGATTTCCTGCGCGCCAACGCCGATCCGGCGATTCCCGATCTCGCTTCGGTCGACGGCGCAAAAATCTTCCCGCAGCCGCCGGGCGCGCTGCCCGACCGCTACGGCGATGACGGCTTCGACCTCGCCGACTATGTCGAGCGGGCGAAGCAGGGCGTGACGCCGTTCGAGCGCATCCCGACAATGCAAGCCGGCCTCGAGGGGCTGGAGGCGACGAGGCGCGTCGATTTCGAGGACTGGCTGGGCGCCAACAGCTTCGACGCCGTGGTGCTGCCCGCCGCCGCCGATGTCGGCCCGGCCGATGCCGACGTCAACGAAGCCTCCGCGCTGCTGGCCTGGCGCAACGGCACCTGGGTCGCCAACGGCAATCTGGTGTGGCGGCATCTCGGCATCCCGACGGTCACCGTGCCGATGGGCACCATGGCCGACATCGGCATGCCGGTCGGGCTGACCTTCGCCGGCAAGGCCTATGAGGATGTGGCGCTGCTCTCGATGGCCGGCGACTACGAGCGCGCCACGAGGCGCCGCACCACCGCGCCACGTACGCCGGCGTTGGCGGACGATGTGTTTGCGGGTGGCGGCGTCATTCCAGCACGGTCCGGCGACACGCCACTCGCCATCACGCTCACCGCCGAGACCATTCCTGCCGGCGACACCGCCGAGATCGTCGTCACGCTGGATGCCGGCGCTGCCGATGGGGCAAACGTCAAGGTTCACGTCAACGGCGAGCCGATGGCGATGCGGCGGGACGGCAACCGCTACACCGGCCGCGTCTCCGTGCCCGCCGCCACGCATCAGGGCTTCCACAGCGTCTGGCGCGGCGCTTATGGGTCGATCGTCACGGTCGTGGTGCGGCTGCCGGATGGGCGCAGCGCTGGCTCCTATGCTGTGGCGGGCGGGATCGGGTGAGGGGTTGAAGCTGCCAATCTCCCCCCTTGTGGGGGAGATGGCCGGCAGGCCAGAGGGGGGCGCTGCCCCGCCGACTTCTCAGCTAATCTTACGGCGCACGATTTAGGGTTCTGAGGAACAAGTGATCGAAGGCCGCGATCTTTCGCGCCCCCCTCTGCCCTGCCGGGCATCTCCCCCACAAGGGGGGAGATCATTTGTCATCGCCGCTTTCGCCAATCTCCGCCTTCGGGTGAAGCATCCATCCTTGACCCACCCTCCACCCACGCTATCTTCCCGCCCATGCCAGAATCCAGCCTTGCTCCGCTCATTGTCATCGATCTCCAGACCGGCATGTTCGACGGCCGCTTCGAGCCGCCGATCCATGACGCGGAGGGTATTGTCGCCCGTGCCCGCGCGGTGATCGACTGGGCGCGAGAATCCGGCCGCAAGGTCGCTTTCATCCGCCATGACGGCCCGCAAGGCGATCCGCTGGCGCCGGGCGCGAGCGGCTGGCCGGTATGGCCGGGGCTCGGCCAGGCCGATGACGAGCCGACCTTCGGCAAGCGTGTCGGCGATGCCTTCTCCAATGCCGCACTTGGCGAGTGGGTGGCCGGCCAGGGCGCCGGCGCTGTCATCCTGCTCGGCGCCCAGAGCGACTTCTGCGTCGCGGCGACCCTGAAGGGCGCGATGGCGCGAGGTCTCGGCGTCACCGTGGTGTCCGACGCGCACTCGACGCTGGATACGCCTGCCGAGAGCGCCGCAGCGATCATCGCCCGCCACAACGCGGCTTTCGAAGAGGCCGGCGCGAAGCTGGCGACGGCGGCGACGCTGAGCGGACGCTGAACCCTCTCCCGGAAGGGAGAAGGCAGGCGCCCTTCAACCAACCCGGGGAGGCCCCACCATGCCAAGCCTCAACCTGCCCGCCGAAGGCGGATGCCGCTGCGGCCGCGTTCGGCTGCGGGTCACCGCCCCGCCGCTGTTGACCATGGCCTGCCATTGCACCGGCTGCCAGCGCATGGCGGCCAGCGCCTATTCGCTGAGTGCGGCGATCCCGAGCGAGGCCTTCGTGGTCACCGAAGGCGAGCCGGTCATTGGCGGACTGCACGGCGCATCGCACCACTATTTCTGCCCGCATTGCATGAGTTGGATGTTCACCCGGCCGGAGGGGCTCGACTGGTTCGTCAACCTGCGCCCGACCATGCTCGACGATCCAGGCTGGTTCACGCCCTTTGTCGAGACCTGGACCAGCGAGAGACTGCCCTTTGCGGCGACGCCCGCCGTGCACAGCTACGCGGCGTTGCCGGCGATGGAGGAATACGGCGCGCTGATGGCTGAGTTTGCCCAGGCTCTCGCGAAGGAGGCTTTTGCAGCTGGTGGCTCCGCCGGCTGAGCGCATTGTTGGCGCCTTAACCGGCGGAGCGGGGGGCTGCCACCACTCAATCTCGTCGATGCTGCCCTTGGCATTTTTCGAACAGCAGCATTTTCGAATTGGATAATATTGCGGAACGTCCAGCGGACATTCCGTGAACCAATCGAAACCAAAACCCTCTACGACCGCGCCATGCCAATGGCGCGGGCCGTTTTGAAGAGAGCCGGCCGTGGTCGACGGGGCCGCGGGGGCGCATGTTGGGGTGCTTTCGGGCCCGCGTCGACCAGGGCGGCTCGTACCGCCGCGAAAACACCATCGCATATCGGCAACGAAGCGGAACTTCCGCGATAGCGGAATATGCCGGCGGGATTGTGCGGATTCGGGCCTGGAAGTTGCCACCCTGGCGCGAAAATGGCGATCGCCGGTTGCGTCATCGGCAAGAAACAGTTTCTCGGCCGGCTCGCATTGACCTTGGCCGGCCGAGCGGCGACGACTGGCGCAGCAACCAGACCGGACGGCGCCCTTGACCGAACAGACGATTTTCCGCAAAGCCAGGCTGGCCGATGGCTCGCTGGTCGACCTCCATGTTATGGACGGGCGCTTCAACGCCATCACGCCCGCCTCAGCGGCCGGCCTGTCGGCGGGCACGGATCTCGGCGGCCAGCTCGTGCTGCCGGGCTTCGTCGAGGGGCATATCCATCTCGACACCTCCTTCTACGGCGATGCCTGGCGACCGCACATTCCCTGCACCAACGGCTTCGACGTGCGCGAGCGCGTTGCCTTCCAGGCGCGCAACCTCAGCGCGGCCGCACCGATGGCAGAGCGCGCGAAAAACCAGCTCGAGCTGTGCATCGGCCACGGCAGCCTCGCCATGCGCAGTCACGTCATGGTCGACGGTTCGGTCGGCTTGAAGCATCTCGAAGTGATCCTCGCCATATGCGAGAAATATCGCGAGCTGATCGACATCCAGCTCGTCGCCTTCCCGCAGAGCGGCATTCTGTCGTCGCCCGGCACGCCGGAGTTCTTGGACGAAGCTCTAAGGCTCGGCTGCGACCTCGTCGGCGGGCTCGACCCGGCGAGCTTCGACCGCGATGTGAAGGCCCATCTCGACGTGGTGTTCGGCCTCGCCGGAAAGCATGGCGTCGGCGTCGACATCCATCTGCACGATGGCGGCACGCTCGGCCTGTTCCAGATCGAGGAGATCGCGGCGCGGACCACGGCATTGGGCATGGGCGGCAACGTCGCCGTCAGCCACGCCTACGCGCTGGGCGACATCCCGGCCGACGCGCTGGCCAGGGCCGGCGACATGCTCGCCGCCTCAGGCGTCGCCATCATGACCGACGCGCCCGGCAACCACGCCTTCCCGCCGGTGGCGGCACTGCGCAAGGCCGGTGTCACCGTCTTCAGCGGCTCCGACAACATCCGCGATTCCTGGTGGCCCTATGGCGATGGCGACATGCTGAACCGCGCCAGCATGATCGGCTACCGCTCCGGCTTCTACGAGGATTGGGAGCTGGAAGCCGCCTATGACGTGGTGAGTTATGCCGGCGCGAAGGCGCTTGGGCTCGAAGGCTACGGCATCGAAGTCGGCGCCAGAGCAGATTTCGTGGTGCTCAAAGCCGAACATGTGCCGGAGGCGGTGGTGGCGGTGCCAGGGGAGCGTACGGTGTACCGGGCGGGCAGGGTGGTGGCGAAAGATGGGGCGGTGTTGTAGGCCGCGCGTACTCCAAATCAATTTGTATGCAAATGTTTCGCGCTGGCCTGTTTTGTGAAGTCTTTCACCGTTCTCGTGCAATCGATCGGATACACACGCGGCGCAAAACCGGTGCGGCGTGAGAGGGCAGCATCGCTCTTTGCGCCGCAGCGATACGGAGGATATCGATGTTCAAAACCCTTCGCAGGCTTGGAGCTGCTCTCAAGCGAGCCTCCAGGCACAAAGAAACAATGCGTGAATTGAACGAATTGCCGCCTGAGACCCAGAAGGATATCGGCTGGACGGAATCGGTTCAGCCCCACGAAATACGGCTGCCGTTCTAGGAGGCCGGCGCGCGGCGATCGACATGCCGCCGCGCGTCCAGCCGAACGGCGACGGCCGAGCGCCCGGCGGCCCGGCCATCGCAGATTGGCGACGCGCCCTAGTTTATTTCCGCGACGACCGTCCCCGACACCGGGTCGGTCACGCCGAGATCGCCGCCGAGGTCTTCAAGCATATCGCGAAACGTGTCGAGGACGCCGATCATCGACGGGCGCGCCGCCGCGAGGCTGTCCATGTCGTCCCATTCGCCGACCATGCAGAACGTGCGCTCGCCGGTCTTGATCAGGGCGCCCTTGCGAAAACCCTTGGCCGTCAGTGAGATCTTCTCATGCGCATCGACGAAGGCCTTCTCTTTGCCTGGCTTGGTGCGAAAGCGGACGACGTTGTAGGCGGTCATGGCTTGCTCCGATCGGTTGCGGTCAGCCGGCTGGCTTGTAGGCGCCGGCAGCCTTGTTGGCGGCCGCGAGCACGGCCTTCATGTCGAGTTCTTCGAGGATGACAAAGTCGCTCAACGAGCCGCTTGCCCGCACGGCAAGGGCGATGCCCATCCCGGCAGCCTGGTCCGGCACCTCACCATTGACGACGACGTCATAGGCGCCGCGCGTGAACATCAAGCCGGTCATCTTGCCGCCGACGCTTTCAAAAAGCGCCTTGACTGCAGCTTGCCGGTCCGAGCCCTGCATCAGTCCTTTGGCGGCGTGGGATGCATAATTTGCCAACACGGTGACCTTCATGGGTATCTCCTCCAAATATCATTGTCCCGGGCTGCCGGATTGTTTGAGCAGCACCCGAGTTGCTTGTCCTTTCACTGACATTTGACGTGGCCTCGACCGCCCGGCAGCCATGCCGACAGCGCCTTGCAACCGGAGCGACGCTTCGGCCTTCAGCAATATGCGCCTATTCTAATATGACGACAATCCCGCCCAAGGCGCGGTTGCATCGACGGTCATGAAGCGCAACAACTTTCCATGCATCGTCGCTGATATGCTTTTTTCTCCCTGGGCCACGCGGAACGCCCTTCTGCCTATTCCAACCGGCGATGGAGCCTGATAATAGGTCAGCTACATTGACCTAAATGCGCATGATCGCGGAAACCGGGAACCCGGATTTGCACAAGATCATGCCCGAGCAAGAATGACCATCCACTGGGAGGTGGGCCTTGACCCTGATGAACCTGTTGGCGTCGCGCGCTTCGCGCATGAAGGCGTCAGAAATCCGCGAGCTGCTGAAACTGCTCGACCAGCCAGACATCATCTCCTTTGCCGGCGGCATTCCGGATCCGGCGCTGTTTCCGGCCGACGCCATCAGCGATGCCTATGCCTCGGTGCTCGGCGGCCCGGAGGCGGGCGCGGCGCTGCAGTACCAGGTGAGCGAGGGCTACCTGCCGCTCAGGAAATGGCTGGCGGGCCAGATGGGCAAGCTCGGCGTCGCCTGCGATGAGCACAACATCTTCATCACCTCCGGCTCGCAGCAGGCGCTGGATTATCTCGGCAAGCTGTTTCTTTCGCCGGGCGACACCGCGCTCGTCACCTGGCCGACCTATCTCGGCGCGCTGCAGGCCTTCAACGCCTATGAGCCGCGCTACGACCGGTTGACCCCAGATGGCGGCAACATGACGCCCGCTGCCTACCACGCAGCGGCAGCCGCCGCCGGCGGCAAAGTGAAGTTTGCCTATCTGGTGCCGGACTTCGCCAACCCGACCGGCGAGACGCTCAGCCTGAAACAGCGCGAAGCGGTGCTCGACCTCGCCGGCGAACTCGACATCGCCGTCATCGAGGACGCCGCCTACCGCGCGCTGCGCTATGACGGCGAAGGCGTGCCGCCGATACTGGCGCTTGACTGCCAGCGCTCGGGCGGCATCGACAATGCCCGCACGCTCTATTGCGGTTCGTTCTCGAAGATCCTCTCGCCGGGCATGCGCGTCGGCTGGGTCTGCGCGCCGCGCCGCGTGGTGGAGCGCCTGGTGCTGATGAAGCAGGCCTCCGACCTCCACAGCCCCTCGATCAACCAGGTGGCCATGCATCGCGCCGCCGAGGCGATCTTCGACCAGCAGGTCGACAAGCTGATCGGCGCCTATCGCGCCCGCCGCGACGGCCTGCTCGGCGCGCTGGAGGCCCATATGCCCGAGGGCGTGACGTGGAGCCGGCCGGATGGCGGCATGTTCGTCTGGGTCACCTTGCCCGAGGGCAGCGACGCCACGGCGCTGCTTGCCCGCGCCGTCAAGGAAGCGCGCGTCGCCTTCGTGCCGGGCAATGCGTTCCATGCCGACGGCACCGGCCGCAACACGCTCAGGCTGAGCTTCACGCTCGCCGACAGCCGCGCCGTGGGCGAGGGCATTCCGCGGCTGGCGAAGCTGCTGGGGTAGCGGGGCAGCGACACCGGAACCTGCAGGGGCGTCCTGGCGTTTCATTCGCACCGGGCTCTGAACCCAAGGAGAGCAGGGATGACGATGATCCTCATCGGTGCGCTGCTGGTCGTTGCCGGCGTCGTCTATATGGCCGGCGCGGCGCTCGGGCGCGGGCGGCTCAGCGAGCCGACACCGCTCGGCACAGCCACCGACCGGACGGCGTCAAGATTGGCCGCGCCGACACTCGAGCCGCGGCGGCGCGGACTCGGTTTCCTCGGTCTGTCGCGGAACTGGCCGGGCCTGCTGATGGCGGGCGTCGGCGCCATGCTGCTGCTGTCGGCGATGCTTTGAGGCGTCTCAGCGTTTCAGGGAAACGCTGAGACTGAACACACTTCCTGGAATTGCTGGGCCAAACTCCAATCCCGGAGATTGGCTCCTCATCCCTCAGCTTGCCTTGGCCAGAAGCTTGTCCTGCGTCTTCGTCTCGAAGTCGCTGGCGTCGTGGCGCTCGTGCAACTGGAAGGCCGGGTCGCCGGAGAGGCGGTTGACCATGCGGCCGCGCTTCACCGCCGGCCTCGCGTCGATGGCGTCGGCCCAGCGCTGCACATGTTCATACTCATGCACCGACAGGAACTGGTGGGCATCGTTGTAGCTGCGGCCCTTGGCCAGGCCGCCATACCACGGCCACACCGCCATGTCGGCGATCGTATAGTCCGGCCCGGCGAGGTATTCGCTCTCTGCCAGCCTGCGGTCGAGCACGTCCATCTGCCTCTTGGTCTCCATGGCGAAGCGGTCGATCGCATATTCGATCTTCTCGGGCGCATAGGCGTAGAAATGGCCGAAGCCGCCGCCGAGATAGGGGGCAGACCCCATCTGCCAGAACAGCCAGGAGAAGGTTTCGGCCCGCGCCGCCGGATCCTTCGGCAGGAATTCGCCGAACTTTTCCGCCAGATAGGTCAGGATCGCGCCGGATTCGAAGACGCGGATCGGCTTCTCGCCGCTACGGTCCATCAGCGCCGGGATCTTGGAATTGGGATTGACCTCGACGAAGCCTGAGCCGAACTGGTCGCCTTCGTTGATGCGGATCAGCCAGGCATCGTATTCGGCACCCTTGTGGCCGCGCGCCAGAAGCTCCTCAAGCATGATCGTCACCTTCTGGCCGTTGGGCGTGGCCAGCGAATAGAGCTGCAGCGGATGCTTGCCGACAGGCAGTTCCTTCTCATGCGTCGGGCCGGCGATCGGCCGGTTGATGCTGGCGAAGGTGCCGCCATTGGGCTTGCTCCAGGTCCAGACTTTCGGCGGTGTGTATTGGTTCATCGGGAGGCCTTATGGGGTTTGGCGGGGTGCGGGTTGATCGGTCGGTTCGAGCTAAACTTAGGTGCGACCGAGCGCGCGTCAAATAGGGAAGTCCAAAATTTGTTGAACTATTGTCGAGGCGCAGCCATTTCCGTTCTCACCCGCAAGGGGAAGGGGAGAGCAACCCTTGCGCCTCCCCCCATCCGCCATACCTATAGAGGAAACGATCTTGCCAGGATGAACCGATGACCATCGACCAGATTTCACGCTCCGTCGTGGCCGTCCGCGCCACGGTTCCCGACGATGCCTTCACCGCCAACACGCTAGGCACGCGCCGCGAGGGCAGTGGCGTCGTCATCCGCGACGACGGGCTGGTGCTGACCATCGGCTATCTCATCACCGAAGCCGAGGAGGTCTGGCTGACCGACCAGGACGGCCGCGTCGTGCCCGCGCATGCGCTGGCCTACGACCAGGAATCGGGTTTCGGCCTGGTCCAGGCGCTGTCGCCGCTCGGCCTGCCGGCGGTGGCGTTGGGCGACGCCCACAAGGCCAAGGTCGGCGACGCCGTGACGCTCGTCGACGGCATCGGCCAGAGCGTGCGCTCTCATATCGTCACCAAGCAGGAATTCGCCGGCTACTGGGAGTATCTGCTCGACGAGGCGATCTTCATCGCGCCCGCCCATCCCTCATGGGGCGGCGCGGCGCTGTTCGGCAAGGACGGCAACCTGCTGGGGGTCGGCTCGCTGCGCCTGCAGATGAGCCGCGCCGGCGAAGTCGCCGACATCAACATGATTGTGCCGATCAACCTTCTGCCGCCGATCCTCGACGACCTGCTAACGCGCGGCCAGGTGGTCAAGCCGCCGCGCCCGTGGCTCGGCGCCTTCTCGGCCGAGTCGAACGGCGTGGTGGTGGTGATGAGCGTCACCGAAGGCGGCCCCGCCGCCAAGGCCGGCCTGCGCCAGGGCGACATCATCTCCGACGTCAGGGACGGGGAGGTCGACGGCCTTGCCGATTTCTACCGCAAGCTCTGGCAAAACCCGGCCGGCTCCGAAATCCCGCTGCGCGTGGTGCGCGACGGTCGCGAGACCTGGCTCCGCGTGAAATCCGCCGACCGCAACAGCTTTCTCAGGAAGCCGCATCTGCAGTGAGGTTGAAGCTGCCGATCTCCCCCCTTGTGGGGGAGATGCCCGGCAGGGCAGAGGGGGCGCGAAGGATCGCATCCTTTGATCTATTCTCTACAGAGAATCATGAACGAAGCCGAGATGTAACTCGCTGATAGGCTGGCGGGACAGCGCCCCCCTCTGGCCTGCCGGCCATCTCCCCACAAGGGGGGAGATCGGCGGTTTCGGCGCTGCGCAACGAGGACCCGTCTGATGCCGCCCGTAAAAGTCGATCCCGGCAAGGTTGCATGAATTCGCCGATGCCGAGCGCTTCCGTGCCTGGCTCGCCCGTCACCACGCCAGCGAGACCGAGGTCTGGATCAATATCCACAAGGTCGGTTCCGGCCTGCCCTCGATCACGCCGAAAGAGGCCATCGACGTCGCGCTGTGCTTCGGCTGGATCGACGCGGTGCGCAAGAGCCTGGACGACAAGAGCTACCTGCAGCGCTACACGCCGCGCGGCAACAAGAGCACCTGGAGCAGGATCAACGTCGACAATGTCGCCCGCCTGGTCGAGGCGGGTCGCATGACCGAAGATGGGCTGCGGCAAGTCGAGGCGGCCAAGGCCGACGGCCGCTGGGCGCGCGCCTATTCGGCCAAGGAAATGACCATCCCGCCCGACCTGCAGGCCGCCATCGACGCCGAGCCGAAGGCGAAGGCGATGCTGGCCGGGCTCAACGCCCAGAACCGCTTCGCGCTCACCTTCCGCACCCACAACATGAAGACCGAGGCCGGCCGCAGGAAGAAAATCGCCGACCTCGTCGAGATGCTGAAGCGCGGCGAGACGATCCATCCGCAGGGCAAGAAATAGCTCGGCCGGCGCAGCCCGGCATCAACGGAAAACGCCGCCTCGGGTCGGAGGCGGCGTTTCCGGGGTGGGATGGTCCAGGGGGGTCGGGACCATCCGGCCATGAAAAAGCAATCCCGGTGGGAGGAGATCGGGACTTAGGCCGCCTTCTTGGCGACGTGCTTCTTCACATGGTGCTTCTTCACGTGATGCTTCTTGGCGTGATGCTTGCGGTGCTTCTTCAGGTGATGCTTGCGGGCGTGATGCTTGTGATGCTTCTTGTGATGGGTGGCCTTGGCGGCGGGCTTCGCCGTCTCGGTGGTCGCGGCCGGAGCAGCAGTGGTCGTGGTGGTGGTCGTCGTCGCGGCAGGGGTGGTGGTGCCCGCGTTGGCGGCGCTGGTGCCGAGCGCCGGCACCGCGAAAGCGAGCGCGACGGCCAGGCCGAGAACGGAGAGAAGGGTCTTTTTCATAATCGGCATTTCCTTTTCGAAGATCGATATGTCGCTGGCCGCACCCGGCTGCTCCGGGAATGGTTATGCCACCCGGTTTTTTCGCGAGTTTTTCCCAACTGTTGAATCTTGTTTCTGGATTGTTTCCGCCGGGCGGGGCCACCGCTGGCGCCAGATGTTCGCGGCAGTCCAGCCGGAACTGGCGCAACGAACGAAATCTTTTCTCTAATCAACTGGGCGCGGCAGTTGGAATGTCGCATTCTGGTTGTGAGGACGTTGAGGGAACAACATGACCGGCACGACAGCACACTCCGGCAAGGTCGCCCTCGTCACCGGCGGCAATCGCCATATCGCGTTGGAAACCGGCCGCCGGCTCGCGGCGCTCGGCTTCACTGTGCTCGTCGGCGTGCGCGACCTCGCCAAGAGCGGGGCGGTGGCGAAGAAGCTCGCGGGCAATGTCGAGGCGATCGCGCTGGACCTTGCCGCGCTTGATGGACCGGCCCTTGCCGCGGCCGAAGTGGAGCGCCGTTTCGGTCGGCTCGACGTGCTCGTCAACAACGGCGCCATCCGCTACGACCTGTCCGCTCGGGCCTTGCTGCCCCACCGGACGTTGGGCCGCAAGGCCTTCGAGACCTATGTCGTCGGCGCCTGGCGGGTGGCGTTCGCATTCGGGCCGCTGCTCGGCGCCTCCGGTCATGGCCGGCTGGTCATCGTCTCTCCCGAGGCCGGTTCCTCGGCCTCGACGGACGTCGGCGCGCCGGCCTATTCGACCGGCAGGGCGACGCTCAATGCGCTCACCCGGATCCTGGCGGACGAATTGCGCGGCGCCGGCGTCCTGGTTAACGCGATCAGCTCTGACTGGGTGGCCGACAAGGGCAAGCCCGACGGCCGTCCGGTCGCGCCAGGGGCGGCCGGCATCGTCTGGGCCGCGACATTGCCGGACGATGGCCCGACCGGCGGCCTGTTCCGCGACGGCAAAAGGCTGCCGTGGTGAGCGGATATGCTCAGCCCACCGGCACCTCGAGCCCGACCTTCACCCGGTCCATCGCCACAAACGTGCGAAACCGCTTGACGTTGTTGTTTGCGAAGAACAGCCGCCTGGTCAGCGTCTCGTAGTCGGCCATGGTCGCCACGGTGACGACGAGGATGAAGTCGGCCTCGCCGGTCACGTAATAGCACTGCTGCACCTCAGGCACTTCGGCGAAGCCGCGCTTGGCCGCGTCGATCAGTTCGGCGCGCTCGCTCTCCACCTCGACCTCGACGAAGATCGTGATCGGATGGCCGACCTTGGCCGGATCGACCAGCGCGACATTGGCGCGGATGACGCCGGTTTCTTGCAGGCGCTTTATGCGCCGCTGCACCGCCGGCGCCGACAGGTTGACGGCCTCGCCGATCACCCGCTGCGGCGTCGTGTTGTTCTTCTGCAGGATGGCGAGGATCGCGCGGTCGAAAGCGTCGAGATCGGGTGAGGCGGACATGGCGAGGGTTCCAAACGAAACAAACTTGCATTTCAGGCAGCAAAACAGAGCGCCTTTCTCGCCCTCCTTGCAATAAATTTCAGCCATCAAGACGGAGGAAACCGCCCCATGTTCCTGCTCAACCGCCACCCGGATCATCGCCAGCCGCTGACCGAGGAAGACGCCGCGACGCTCGGCACGGCCGGGGCCGTCGAAGCGGAACGCTTCCTCGCCGCGCGTGACAACCATGCCGAGACGCCGCTGCACGCCCTGCCGGCGCTCGCCGGCGAACTGGGCATCGGCGCCCTGCACGTGAAGGACGAGGGGCAACGCCTCGGCCTCGGCAGTTTCAAGGCGCTGGGCGGCGCCTATGCCGTGATGCAGCTGGTGCTGGAGGAGGCGGGCAGGCGGCTTGGCCGCACCGTCGATGTCGCGGACCTGCAGAGGCCGGACGTGAGAGCGATTGCCGCCGGCATGACTTTCGCCTGCGCGACCGACGGCAATCATGGACGCTCGGTCGCGCAGGGCGCCGGCCTGGTCGGCGCGCGTTCGGTCATCTTCGTCCATTCGGGAGTCAGCAACGAACGCGTGGCGGCCATTGCCCGCTTCGGCGCCGAGATCGTGCGCATCGCCGGTGACTACGACCAGTCGGTCAAGGAAGCCGCCCGCGTCGCCGCCGAGCGCGATTGGACGGTCGTCTCCGACACATCCTGGCCGGGCTACGAGCGCATACCGGGACTGGTGATGCAGGGCTATACCGTGATCGTGCGCGAGGCGCTGAAGCGCTTGGCCCAGCCGCCCACACATATCTTTCTGCAGGCCGGCGTCGGCGGCTTCGCCGCGGCGGTGGCCGGCCATTTCGCCATCGTGCTTGGCGAGGATCGCCCGCGGGCAATCGTGGTCGAGCCCGCGCGGGCGGCCTGCCTCTATGAAACCGCAAAGGCAGGACATCCCATCGCGATAGCGCACAGCAAGCCCACTGTAATGGCGATGCTCGAATGCTATGAGCCGTCGCTCGTCGCCTGGCGGGTGCTGTCGCGGATCGGCGATGCTTTCATGACCGTGGACGAGGACGAGGCGGTTTCGGTGATGAGCCGCCTGGCGCGGCCTTCAGGCGATGATCCGGCGATCGTCTCCGGCGAGAGCGGCGGGGCAGGGCTCGCCGGGCTGATCCGCGCTGCCGGCGATAAGAAGCTGCGGGCCGCCCTCGGGCTCGATGCCGGTTCGCGCGTGCTCATCGTCAATTCCGAAGGCGCGACCGATCCCGGCCGCTATGCCGACCTGGTCGGGATGGCGCCGGAGGAGGTTGGCAGGGCGAGGCAGCCGGCATGAGCAATCTGACGATAAACGCCGACCGTCTTCTGCGCCGTATCGATGAGCTCGGCAGCATCGGCCGCGATGCGCAGGGCCGGCTCGTCCGCGTCGCCGCTTCCGATATGGACAGGCTCGGCCGCGACCGCCTCGTCGGCTGGCTGCATGAGGCAGGGCTCGAAGTCGCCGTCGACCGCATCGGCAACATTTTCGGCATCTGGCAGGGCGATGCCAATGCCGGCCAGCTGCCGGTCATGCTCGGCTCGCACATCGACACCGTGATCGACGCCGGCATCTATGACGGCTGCTATGGCGTGCTCTCGGCGCTCGAGGCGATCGAGAGCCTGAAGGAGGCAGGTTTCGCGCCGGCGCGCCCGCTCGCCGTCGCCGCCTTCACCAACGAGGAGGGCGTGCGCTATTCGCCTGACATGATGGGTTCGCTGGTGTTTGCCGGCGGCATCGGGGTGGACGAAGCGCTCGCGGCAGTCGGCACCGACGGCTCGGTGCTGGGCAAGGAGCTGGAGCGCATCGGCTATGCCGGCCGGCATCAGCCGGGATTCCTCAAGCCGCAGTCCTATGTCGAGCTGCATGTCGAGCAGGGGCCGGTGTTGGAGCGCGAAGGCATCGCCATCGGCGCGGTCGAGAACCTGCAGGGCATTTCCTGGCAGCGCATCACGATCGAAGGCCAGGCCAACCACGCCGGCACCACGCCGATGTCGATGCGCCGCGATGCCGGCGTCGCCGCCGCGCGGGTGATCGGCTTCCTGGCGGACCGCGCCGGCGCCTCGCCGACGCCGACGGTCGCCACTGTCGGCACCATCGCCTTCGAGCCCAACGCCATCAACGTCATTCCGTCGCGGGCGACCTTCACCGTCGATCTCCGCGATCCCGACGAAACGCACCTTCGCGAGGAAGAGGCGGCGCTCGCCGCCCTTCTCGACGACCTTGCAGCAGGCGCCGGCGTCACCGTCCAGGCCGAAAGCCTGGCGCGTTTCGAGCCGGTGACCTTCGATGCCGGCATCGTCTCGCTGATCGAGGAGATTGCCGGAGCCGCCGGCCTTTCCTGCCGGCGCATCACCTCGGGCGCCGGCCACGACGCACAGATGATTGCGCGCATCGCGCCGTCCGCGATGATCTTCGTGCCGAGCCGCGGCGGCATCAGCCACAACCCGGCAGAGTTCACCGCCGCCGGCGAACTGGTTGCCGGCGCCAACATTCTGCTCGGCGTCGCCGCGCGATTGGCGGCCGATTGAGCAGCAGAAAACGCGGATCGCCGGCTTCGGCGGCACAGTGTTGCCAAGCCATGACACCACCAAAAATAGTCAGGCCGAAGGCGTCGAGTCTCGCAGGGGTTCGCATCCGGCGACATCGGGCCGAAACAAACTTCAATCATTCAGCGAGTTTAGACGGCGAATTTTCGCGCGCGCCAATAAGTTCAGTGCCTCGAAGAAAGAATGCCATGCTGCTGCTCAACCAACGACCCGAACACAACCAGCCGTTGGTTGCGGCCGATGCCGAGTCCCTCGGCGTGGCGGGAAGCGAGCGGGCCGAGCACTATCTCAAGGCGCGGCACAACCATGCCGAAACCCCGCTGCACGCCTTGCCGGCACTGGCTGATGAGCTCGGCATCGCGGCACTGCACGTCAAGGACGAGGGCCAGCGTCTCGGCCTCGGCTCCTTCAAGGCGCTGGGTGGCGCCTATGCCGTCATCCGGCTGGTGCTGGAGGAGGCAGGCAAATGGCTCGGTCGCACCGTCGATATCGGCGAGATCAACGACGCCAAGGTGCGGGAGATCGCGTCCAGCATGATCTTTGTCTGCGCCACCGACGGCAATCATGGCCGCTCGGTCGCGCAGGGCGCCGGCCTGGTCGGCGCGCGCTCTGTGATCTTCGTCCATGCTGGCGTAAGCCGTGAGCGTGTCGCTGCCATCGCCCGCTTCGGCGCCGAGATCGTCCAGGTCGAGGGCGGCTACGATCATGCGGTGCGCGAAGTCGCCCGCGTCGGCGCCGAGCGCGGCTGGAAGATCGTCTCCAACACGTCCTGGCCGGGCTATGAACGGGTCCCCGGCCTGGTCATGCAGGGCTATACGGTGATCGTGCGCGAGACGCTGCGGCACATGGCCGAGCCGCCCACGCATGTCTTTCTGCAAGCCGGTGTCGGCGGCTTCGCCGCGGCGATCGCCGGCCATATGGCGATCATGCTTGGCGGGCGGCGGCCGAAGGCCGTGGTGGTCGAGCCGGTGCGCTCGGCTTGCGTCTACGCCTCGGCCGAAGCCGGACGTCCGGCAACGATCGCGCATCAGCAGTCGACGGTGATGGCGATGCTCGAATGCGCTGAGCCGTCCCTGGTCGCCTGGCGCGTGCTGGCGCGCGTCGGCGATGCCTTCATGACGGTGGAGGAAGAGGATGCGGTCGCCGTGATGAGGCGGCTGGCGCGACCTTTGGGCAACGATCCGGCAATCATCTCCGGCGAGAGCGGCGGTGCGGGGCTCGCCGGACTGATCCGCGCGGCAGGGGACAGGCGTATGCGGGCGGCGCTCGGCCTCGACAGCCATTCGCGCGTGCTCGTCGTCAACTCGGAAGGAGCGACCGACGCCGGCCGCTATGCCGAACTGGTCGGCGTGAGGCCGGACGACGTGCTGATGCAGCTTGCCTGAAGCTTCGCCTAGCAGGCTTGGCGACTCGCCGTAGCAGGCTCGGCGACTTCGCGGTAGCAGGCTTGGCGACTTGGCAGTAGCTTTCCGTCCGGATGCGTAGAGAACAGACTTAGGACGAAGATGGCCAAGCTCGACGAACAGGCACTGCACCGCGAGATGACGGCGTGGCGGCATGATCTCCACACCCATCCCGAGTTCGGTTTCGAGGAGAAGCGCACCGCCGCTTTCGTCGCCGAAAAACTGCGCGAATTCGGGCTGGAGGTCGCCGAGGGTATTGGCGGCACCGGCGTCGTCGGCACGCTGACCAGGGGCAGCGGCAACCGCGCGATCGCGCTGCGCGCCGACATGGACGCGCTTCGCATCGCCGAGCAGGGCACGATGGACTACCGCTCGCAGACGCCCGGCACCATGCATGCCTGCGGCCATGACGGCCACACCTCGATGCTGCTCGGCGCGGCCAAGCTGCTCGCCAATGAAGGCGGCTTCGACGGCACGGTGCGCTTCATCTTCCAGCCGGCCGAGGAGTGGGGCAGAGGTGCGCTCGCCATGCTGGACGACGGGCTCCTCGAGCGCTTCCCCTTCGAGGAGATCTTCGGCCTGCACAACATGCCTGGCCTGCCCATTGGCCATTTCGAGACCCGCGTCGGGCCGATCATGTCGGCCGAGGACAATTTCGAGATCGTGCTGAAGGGTGTCGGCGGCCATGCCGCGCGTCCGCATGCCGGCCAGGAGACGCTGGTCGCCGCCTGCGCGCTGGTCGTCAATCTGCAGACCATCGTCTCGCGCCGCTTGAGCCCTGCCGACATCGGCGTCGTCTCGGTCACCGAGCTGATCACCGACGGCACCCGCAACGCGCTGCCCGGCCTTGCCCGCATCCTCGGCGACGCCAGGAGCTTTCGCCCCGAGGTGAGCGCGGCGATCGAAAGCGAGATGCGCTGCATCGCCGAGGGCACGGCGCAGGCCTATAACGTTGCCGCCGACGTCACTTACACGCGCGAGTTCGTGCCGCTGGTTAACGACGCCGGCCTGGTCGACGAGGCTTTTGTCGCGGCCCGAAGCGTGCTGGCCCACGACGCCGTCGGCGTCGCGGCGGAGCCGATGACCGGCTCGGAGGATTTCGCCCGCTTCCTCGCCCACGTGCCCGGCTGCTTCGTCTTCCTCGGCAATGGCGCCAGCGCGCCGCTGCACAATCCGTCCTACGACTTCAACGACGAAGGCCTGCTGCACGGCGCGCGGTTCCATGCGGCAGTGGCGCGGCGGCGGCTGGCGGCGGGGTAATAGGGGCTCCTACGCCCCATCCGCCTTCTCGATCTCCTCGAGATAAAACATCTTGCTCGGCTGCAGATGGTCGACGCAGAGCTGCGCCAGCACCCAATTGTCCCGGCGCTTCATCGCCTCGATCATGAACCAGTGGTGCTGGCGCGAGACTTCGAGCTTGTCCGGGTCGGCGAGCGAGTTCGCCCGCACCGGCAGGCTGAGCCGCATGTAATGGTCGATCGACGACACCAGATAGTCGTTGCCGCAGGCCGAGAACATGGTGAGGTGGAAACGGTCGTTGGCCTCGTGGATGCCGCGCAAATAGTGGGCGTCGACATGGGCGCTGTAGATCCGGTGGATCTCCATCAGCTCGTCGATCAGCGCATCGCTTGCCGGCAGCGGGATCATCAGCGCCGCCTGCCGCTGCAAGAGCTCTCGCACTTCGTAGATCTGGCGCACCTCTTCCTGTGATAGCCGCCTCACCATCGCGCCCTTGTTGCGCTCGCGGGTGACGACGCCGAGCTTCTCCAGCTGATAGAGCGCCTGGCGGATGGTGTGGCGCGACACCGGGAAGCGGCCAAGCAGCACGTCCTCGACCAAACGCGTGCCGGGCGCCAGGCGGCCGAAGATGATGTCCTCCTCCAGCGCCCGCACGACGTCGGCTTCCTTGCCGCCATAGTCTGCCACGTGGAGCATTTCCTTGTCCTTGCCGCGTCCTCTGCGGTCACTCTAGCCGCAGACAGAGCCTTTCCGCAACTGGAGCGAATGGTCACGATAATTGATAATACTACACGCATTGTAAGTCGAAATCGCCGAATCTTGGGTATTGTCGCCGGAATATAGATCGTGATTATTGACAATATGAGCGGTTCGCCTATGGTTCCGGTCAGCGGCGACCCACCCGGGCGTCCGCAGTCAGCGTGAGATTCAGCCCAAAGGTGCCGATTGCCGTATCGCGGCCTCAGGAAGAGAGTGACCAGCTACGGCGACGCGGCCTTCTCGCTGTTCCTGCGCAAGGCCTTCATCAAGGCGGCCGGCTATTCGGACGATGCGCTGGAGCGGCCGATCGTCGGCATCGTCGACACCGCCAGCGACTACAATCCCTGCCACGGCAACGCGCCGCAGCTGATCGAGGCGGTCAAGCGCGGCGTCATGCTTTCGGGCGCGCTGCCGATGGTGTTCCCGACCATCTCCATCCACGAATCCTTCGCCCATCCGACCTCCATGGTGTTGCGCAACCTGATGGCGATGGACACCGAGGAGATGATCCGAGCGCAGCCGATGGACGCGGTTGTCGTCATCGGCGGCTGCGACAAGACATTGCCGGCGCAGATCATGGGCGCCATCAGCGCCGACCTGCCGGCGGTCGTGGTGCCGGTCGGCTCGATGGTCGCCGGCCACCACAAGGGCGAGACGCTGGGCGCCTGCACCGACTGCCGGCGCCTGTGGTCGAGCCACCGCGCCGGCGATATCGACGCCGCCGAGATCGACCTCGTCAATGGCAGGCTGGCGCCCTCGGTCGGCACCTGCATGGTCATGGGCACCGCCAGCACCATGGCGATCGTCGCCGAGGTGATGGGCTTCTCGCTGTCTTTCGCCGCCTCCATTCCGGCGCCCCATGCCGAGCGCGTCCGCTCGGCGGAAGCGAGCGGACGCGCCGCCGCCACGCTTGCCGTCGCCGGCGCACCGCTGCCCGGCGCCATCGTCACGCCGGCATCGATACGCAACGCCATGGTCGTCACGCAGGCGATCGGCGGCTCGACCAACGGCATCATCCATCTCGCCGCGATCGCCGGCCGGGCCGGGCATCCGGTCGATCTCGCCGAGTTCGACCGGATCGGCCGCGAGGTGCCGGTGCTGGTCGACCTGAAGCCGTCTGGCGAACACTACATGGAACATTTCCACCAGGCCGGCGGCGTGCCCAGGCTGTTGGCCGAGCTCGTCGACGTCCTCGACCTGACGACGCCCATGGTCGAGGGCGGCACGCTTGGCGACCGCGTCATGAAGCCCGAGGACATGCATGCGCAGGACGTCATCCGGCCGCTCGGCCGGCCGGTGACCGGGCAGGGCGCCATGGCCGTGCTGTCGGGAAATCTCTGTCCGCGCGGCGCGGTCATCAAGCATTCCGCCGCCTCGCCGGCGCTGATGCAGCACAGCGGGCGCGCCGTCGTCTTCGAATCCGTCGCCGACCTTGCCGAGCGCATCGACGATCCGGCGCTCGACGTCACCGCGGACGACGTGCTTGTGCTGCGCAATGCCGGACCGCGCGGCGCGCCCGGCATGCCCGAGGCCGGCTACATCCCGATCCCGAAGAAGCTGGCCGCGCTCGGGGTGAAGGACATGGTGCGCCTCTCGGATGCCAGGATGAGCGGCACCGCCTTCGGCACGGTGGTGCTGCATGTCTCGCCGGAGGCGGCCGCCGGCGGTCCGCTCGCTTTGCTGCAGAATGGCGACATGATCCGCCTTGACGTGCCGGCGCGGCGCATCGACATGCTGGTCGACGACGCCGAACTGGCGCGCCGGGCGGCGATTGCCCGCCCGGCGGTGGAGCGGCCGGCGCGAGGCTATGCCCGGCTCTACCACGACCACGTGCTGCAGGCCGACCAGGGCTGCGACTTCGATTTCCTGACCGCGTCCGGCGCCGCCGGGGAGGGGCCCGAATGAGCGCCGCGCATCTCCCGGCGGGGACGGAGCCCCGGCAGTGCCTGCCGCCGCTTGCGCCGGCGCGGCGTACCGCCCTGCGCCTGCCGGAAGGCAGTTGCGACGCCCATGCCCATGTCTTCGCCTCGGCCTGTCCGCTCGACCCGGCGCGCGGCTACACGCCGGCGATGGTCACGGTCGCCGACTACCGCCGGGTCATGGAGGCCTATGGCATCGATCGCGCCGTGCTGCAGCCAAGCGCCTACGGTTTTGACAACAGCGCGCTGCTGTCGGCGCTCGCGGACAACCTCGGCACGCTGCGCGTCGTCGATGAGGCCTATCGCTGGCGGCGCCCGGCCTGATCCAGGCGGTAACGGTTTCTTCTCTGGTTTTGTGCACACTGCCCTCCAACAGGGCGGATAAAAACCGGGCATGGCGGACGACAAGACACGCAAGGGGGAGTTCTGGGCGCTGGCGCTGGAACGTGCTCATCTCGGCGTCTGGGACTGGAACGTCGCCAGCGGCGATTGCTACTACTCGCCGACCTGGTTGAAGATGCTCGGCTACGCCGAGGGCGAGCTTGCCGCCACGGCGGATCTCTGGCTGACGCTCACCCATCCCGACGACCGCGAGCGGGCACTGGCCAGCGGCGAGCGCCACATCGCCGGCCTGACGGAGTCCATCGAGACGGAGCTGCGCCTCAGGCACAAGGATGGCCACTGGGTCTGGGTGCTCGACCGCGGCGGCATCGTCGAGCGCGACGCCGAGGGCCGGGCGCTGCGGCTGATGGGCGTGCAGACCGATATCACCCGGCGAAAACAGGCCGAGGCGGCACTCGATGAGGTCAATGTGCGCTTCCGCCTGGCGCTCGCCGCCAGCGGCACCGGCATCTGGCACTATGACATCGCCACCAACAAGAGCTTCTGGGATGCCCGCAGCCGGGAGATCTTCGGCCTGGTCAGCGATACCGACGAGGTCTCGGCCGGCCTCTGGCACACCTATCTGCATCCCGATGACAAGGAGGCCACCGAGCGGGCGCACCTGCCGCCGCCCGGATCGGAAGCGGTAACCGCCTCGCAATACCGCATCATCAGGCGCGACGGCGAGATCCGCCACCTTGAATCGCTGGTCCGCTTCATCGCCTGCGCCGGCGGCGCCGGCCAGATCCTCGGCACCGTGCGCGACATCACCGAGGACAAGAAGCGCTCGCAGGAACTCACCTACGCCGCCAACCACGACGCCCTGACCGGCCTGCTCAACCGCGCCGCCTTCGACCGGCTGCTGGCTGACCACATCGCCACGCAGCGCCGGCTGCCGCTCGCCGTCTTCTATGTCGACCTCGACTACTTCAAGGCGCTGAACGACTTCGCCGGCCATGCCGCCGGCGACCTCGCGCTGAAGAGCATCGCCGCCGGCATCCTCGCCAGCCTGCCGTCATCGGCGCACGCTGCACGCCTTGGCGGCGACGAGTTCGCGCTGCTGGTGCCGAACTGCGGCCAGGCCGAGGCCGAGCGGCTGGCCGGCGCGGTGCTTGCCGCCGTGCGCGACGCCGAGCTCGGCGCCACGACGCGAAGGCTCGCGGCCAGCATCGGCATCGCCTTCGTCGCCCATCGCGACACCACGGTAGCCGATGCACTGGCCTGCGCCGACGACGCCTGCTACGCGGCCAAGGCCGCCGGCCGCAACCGCTTCGCGGTGTTCTCGGCCGAGACGGCTTCCGGCTCCGGCGGCCTCAACGCGGCGCGGCTTGCCGCCGACCTCGTCGATGCCATGGAGGACGGCAGGCTGAAACTGTTCGGCCAGCAGATCCATCGGCTCGGCCAGCCCTGGCGCTACAGCCGCCAGGTCGAGGTGCTGGCCAGGCTTTCCGCCCGCAACGGCAAGATGATCCCGCCCGGCGAGTTCATTTCGGTGGCGGAGCGCTTCGGCATCGCTTCCAGGCTCGACCGCTGGATCGTCAGGGCGGCGCTGGAAATGCACGGTCCGGCGATGCGCTCGGGCGCCATTTCGCTCGGCTTCAACCTTTCGGCGCAGACGCTGAGCGACCCGCAGCTCTGGGAGTTCGTCGATGCCGTCATCGCCGAGACCGGCGCGCCGCCGGCCGGCATCGGCTTCGAGATCACCGAGACCGCCGCCGTCACCAATTTCGACGCCGCCGAGGCCTTCGTGCGCAAGGCGCGCGAGCGGCATTGCCGGGTCAGCCTCGACGATTTCGGCGCCGGCATGAGCTCGTTCGAATATCTCAGGCGCTTTCCGATCGACGCCATCAAGATCGACGGCTCCTTCGTCGAGCACATCGCCGAGAGCCGCTTCGACCGCGAGATCGTCTCGGCGATTTCCGGCATCGCCAGGAGCCTCGGCTGCAGCGTCGTGGCCGAGAAGGTCGAACAGCGGGTGGCGATGGACATCCTTCGCGACATGGGCGTCGCCTACGGCCAGGGCTTTCTGCTGCACCGGCCGGAGGCGCTGGAGGCGATCGTCGCTAGGGCGGTTGGCGAGGCGGCCCTTCCGGCTCGGTTGACCCGGTCGGCCTAAGAAATTCTTAATCGGGGTCAGGCTAATGCCCTGCCGGACCGATTGTTCCGCTCAAGGCATGATGTCTTGGCTCGATGTGCGGTGCCCCGTTGCATGACGAACGGGCGTGCCCGAGAGACCGGCAATGTCCTCACTGTCCGCGCTGAACAACGCCGCCCTGTTGGTCCTGCAGCAGCAACGCCCGCAATCGGCGGTGGCTGAAGACAGTCTCGTCGCCGGCATCAATGGCGTTTCCAGTCCCGACGGTTCCGGCTCGGGCTCGCCTCTGATGCAGGCGCAGGCCAGGATCTCCGGATCCATGTTCAGCGTGAACAGCCTCAACATCACGGCAATGAAGGTCCGGCTGATGGAGCGCGTCGGCAAGGAATTCGGCATCGACCAGGGCGACTACCAGTCCCTGTTTTCCTACGGCACGGCCGTCAAGAACGCGGTCGAGGCGTTGAAACAGAAATCCGCTGCCGAGATTATCGCGATCGAAAAGAAGCTGGGGTTGGACCAGCTCGGCGTTTCGCTCGACACGCTCGTCAATGCGATCATCGATCCGCAAGGCAGCGATGGCGACAGGCTGGACGCGGCGCTGAGCAAGCAGGCGGGCGATCACGCCAAGGGCGAGGGGAAAGCCGCCGGCCCGATCCAGCCGGACGAGATCGGTCTCTACGGCCGCTGAACGGTTGCGCGTAAGGACGGCAGGCCTGGTGCCGGCTTCCTCATCGGGTCACGAAAATAAGCGACTGCTAAAATTGAAGCTACGCATTTAAGGGCGCCGTAATCCGGCCGAATAAATGATCCGCCATCGACAATGGCGGCCGCGTGCCGGGTGGGAGACGATGATGAAGCCTTTTCCTTTGCTGCTGGCCGCCTCGGTCGGCCTGTTCGGCATTCTCGCGGCGCAGCAATCCCTCGCGGGCGAGTTCTCGGACCATGGCGGCCCGGCGACGGCGACGCTGCCCGACGAAGTCGACGAAGGCACCACCGCCAGCCATGAAGGCGACAAGGGCGATCACAAAGGCGATCATAAGGGCGAGGGCGCCGGCGCCGGCTCGCATGAGGGCGACCAGGGCGACGGCGACCACGATGGTGATCACGAGAGCGGCGATCATGAAGGCGATGGCCATGATGGTGGCGGTGACGGCGGCAGCGGCGGTGACGGCGGTGACGGTGGCGGCGGCGACGGCGGCGGCGATGGCGGCAGCCATGAAGGCGGCGGCGACGCCTGAGTCACGGCGCTGAAACTGCCAATCTCCCCCTCGTGGGGAGATGCCCGGCAGGGCAGAGGGTGCTGTCCCGCCAGCCTAGGTGACTACCCCATCAACCACCGCAACACCCCGGACGACGCCACGCCGATCACCACGGTCGGCAGCATCGACAGCCGGGTCGCCGCGAGCAGCGTGATGGCGAGCGCTGCCAGGTCGGCGGGGTTCTTCGAGACGAAATCCGGCGCAATGACCGAGATCAGCACGCAGCCGGGCGCGGCTTCCATCACCGCCGTGGCGCGGCGGCCGAGCGTGCGGTTGCGCAGCACGACATAGCCGCCGATCCTGGTCAGATAGGTGACGCTGGCCATCAGCACGATGGCGATGAGGTTGGCCGGATCGATCATGCCTGGTCTCCCGAAAACATATAGGCCGCGACCAGGCCGGAAAGCGCGCCGGCCGCCACATACCAGGCGCCGGGAACGATGAGATAGGTGAGCGCCGCCACCACCAGGCTGACCAGCCACGGCCGCGCTGCGGCAAAGCCCTTCCACATGCCGCGCATCAGCACCAGGAACACCGCCGGGAAGGCCATGGCGAAACCGTAATCCTCGACATTGCCGAGCACCGGGCCGAGTGCTGCGCCGGCGGTGGTGAAGGCCACCCAGGCGAGGTAGAAGGGCAGGGCGGTGCCGGCATAGTAGGGCAGGCTGAAGGCCGGGTTCAGGCCCGCGGCCGCCCGCTGCCTTGCATCCGCCAGGCCCAGCGCCCAGCTCTCGTCGCACATCAGGAACAGCGCCGGAAACACCTTGCGCAGGGGCAGCTCGCGCAGGAACGGCGCGAGTGCCGCCCCCATCAGGAAATGGCGGCTGTTGACCAGCAAGGTGATGGCAGCGATCAGAAGGATATGCGGCGGCGAGGTCCAGAGCTGGATCGCCGCGAACTCAGAGCCGCCGGCGAAGTTCATGCCGGTCATCAGCGGAACCTCGGCGACGCTCAGGCCCTTCTGCGCGGCCTGCGCGCCGAGCACCAGCGCATAGGGAACGATGCCGAGCAGCACCGGCGTCGAGGCGGCCACGCCGCGCCGGAATTCGGACCGCTGGCGGTAAGGCGCCTCGTCCAGGGTCAGGCTTGCTTGCGAGATGCTCATGGGACTCCTTGCGCGAACGAAGCCGGGCGCGCCTCGCGTCCGCCTGCGTCCGAACCATCCGATGTCGATGACTATATGCCGGTAAGCATAGGCCAAACGTCGAGCAATTTGGTTGCGAAGATTCGCCTTTTCTGCCAGGAATTGGCATTGGATATCGCAATCAGGCAGAAAGATGGAATTCTGAGCCATGAAGCTGGATGAGATCGACAAACGCATCCTGCGCGCCCTGCAGCGCGACGGGCGCATGGCCAACAACGATCTGGCGCGGGAAGTCGGCCTGTCGCCCTCGCCGTGCCTGAGACGGGTCAAGCTGCTGGAGGAGGCCGGCGTCATCGACCGCTATGTCGCCGTGCTCAATCCGGCCAAGGTCGGCCGCGGCCACACCTTCTTCACCCGCATCTGGCTGAAGCAGCAGGACGAGGACACGATCGAGCATTTCGCCGCCGAAGCCGCCAAGCTGCCCGAGGTGATGGAGTGCTACCTGATGCTCGGCGACTGCGACGCCATGGTGCGTGTTGTGGCCGCCGGCATCGACGAATACCGCCGCTTCCAGTCGGAGCATCTCAGCCGCATCAAGGGCGTGCAGAACGTCAAGACCGAGGTGCCCAGCCAGACGATCAAGCAGACCTCCGAGATGCCGCTTTAGGGCGGAACGGCCAATCTCCGCCCTTGTGGGGGAGATGCCCGGCAGGGCAGAGGGGGGCGCTGTCCCGCCGGCCTTAGCTTCGGCGTCGGCCCCTAATGATGCGTGTGGCTGTCGTTGCGCTTGCGGGTCGCCGCCGCCTTCTTGGCCGAGGCCGACCGGCTGGCCGCCGGCCTCTCGCCGGAGGCCTTGCCGCCCATCCTGCCGCCCTTGTGCGCGGCCGGGTTGCCGGTGTGCTTGCCGCGTCCCGAGCCGCCTTCCTTCTTGCCGCCGCCATCGTCCTTGTTGACGGTCGCCCAGGCGCGCCGCTCGGCCTCCTTCTCGGACACGCCGCGGTGCTCGTACCCCTCGGCGATATGGTCGGCCTTGCGTTCCTGCTTGTCGGTGTATTTCGATTTGTCTCCGCGTGGCATTTTTCTGCTCCATTAGATGCCGATCAAGGGGAACGGCCGGCGTCGAGCCTCGTTCCGATTCTGCTCGTCCCGGCACGTCTCTTTGGTGGAATGGTCTTGGCGCCGCGAAGCCGGTTGAGGACGCGCAGGCCGGTTTCGTATTTCGCGGTCGAAACACCGGCCTGGCGCGCCTGCCAGAGATTGTCGTTCAGGTCGGCCCGCTTGACCGGCAGCGCAAGCCGGTTCGACGCGGCCCTGCACAGGAACCCTTGCTCGGTCTCGTCCAGCCTTCTCGTCAGCGCATCGACGGCGGCGACGACGGGCGAGCCGAAGCCGGCCGTCCTTAACCGGCCGAGGGTCCAGCCTTCGCCTTTCTCGACGACGTCATGCAGATAAGCGACGATCTTCTGGTCGAGCGTCTCGACCTGTTCGGCGACGCGCCGGCTGTGCTCGATATAGGGTTCGCCGGTCTTGTCGGTCTGCGACCGATGCGCCTCCTCCGCGATCCTGGCCGCGCGGTACAGCATGCTCATTCTCTTGTTTCCTTGCCTGGTCCTCGGTCAGCCCTCAGCCTTCATCGTGCGCGCTATCTCCAGCAGCCGCTGCCGGTCGTGGCCGTGCTCGCGGATGAGTTCCCGGGCCTGTTTCGGCGAAAGGTCGGTGTTCTCCGCCAGGAACCGCACCAGCGGATCGTCGCCGCCCTTGGTGGGCAGCCCCGTCGACTCGGGAGCATGGCCCGCACCCGGCCGCCGCGGAACGGCGCCGGTGGCGCCAATATTGTCGCGAGCATCCTTGTCGTCCTTGTTCATCGCGTGCTCCTTCCTGTTGGGAGGAGAACCCTTCGCGAAGCATCAGGTTCCCCCGCAGGAACTTTGCCCGCGCCGTCGCATTGCAACGAAGCCCGGCAGGTCGCACGAGCCGGACTGCGGCACCCGTCGAAAGCCGCGCAGGTCGCGGGAGAGGCGATGCAAGAGAATACGAAGAACGAGATCCTCCGTCCGATCCCGGCAAATGCGATCCACATCTGCGTGGATATGCAGCAAATGTTCATGCCGCCGGGCCCGTGGGCGGTCGACTGGCTCCCCGAAACATTGCCGAAGGTGATCCAGCTTGTGGAAAGGCAGCCTGCGAGAACGGTCTTCACGCGGTTCATTCCGGCCCGCAGGCCGGGCGACGGCACCGGCCAGTGGCGCGACTACTATTTGCGCTGGGCCGATATGACGCTCGAACGCGCAGGCGCCGACATCATCGAACTTGCACCGGAGCTGCGGCGGTTCGTTCCGCCCGCGCGCCAGTTCGACAAATTCGTCTATTCTCCCTGGTTTGGCGGCCGGCTGCAGCGGGCGCTGGCGCAGGACGCCGTCGACACGGTGATCGTGAGTGGCGGCGAGGCCGACATGTGCGTGCTGGCAACGCTGCTAGGCGCGATCGACTTCGGCTACAGGACGGTCCTGGCTCAGGATGCGATCTGCAGCACCTCGAACGAGGCCTACGACGCCATCGTCAGCCTTTTCAGCAAGAGATATTCACATCATGTCGAGGTCGCTCCGGTCGAGGTCATCCTGGAGCTTTGGCGCTAGGCTGAACCGCCATATCGCTTCGCCTTGACCCACTTGCGGAACGGCTATTCGTTCTTCTGCGCCTCCCGGGCGGCAGCCTCCTTCTTCTGCCGCAGCACCTCATCGGTGCCGACAATCTCCTTGGCCCCGCCGGAAATGGCAGTGGAGACCACGGCCGGCGGATCGCTGGCCGGAAAACTGTCCTCCAGGCCCGCCTCCAACTGCTCCTCGAGCGTGTCCGGACTTTCCGAACGGCCCTGGGTGCGGCGGCCGGCGATCTCCTCGAGATCGCTCTTGGAGTCTGGGTGGTCGCGGACGTTCTTCATCGTCGACACCACCAGTTCGATCGCGAACTCCTTCATCGCCTCGACCTGCGGTGCGGCGACGTCGGAGTCTTCGACAAGGCGGATGAGCGACTTCTCCACCTCCGCCAGTTCCTTCGTTCCCTGGCAGCGGGCCAGCCGCAGCGCCAGCGAATTGAGAAGGGCAGGCGCGAAGGTCGAATAGGCATTCATGCGGGTTTCATCGACATGTTCGGGATGAAGGGTGTGCAGCGACATCGGTTCCTCCGGCAAAAAACTGTCCTCGGGCCTTGTGCAGCCGAGCCATTTTTGGCCGGCAACCCGCGAGAGACGTCCTAATGGAACTGAGGGAGGCGGAACTGGTTCCATTGAGGCATTGCGCTCGGCCATCGCGGCTGCCCAGACCCGGCCGCCGGAAGAGAAGTTGGACTGAAGTCCGATCGAACTGCGCAGAGGGCCGGTGTCCGGTCCGCTCCATCATTTGTTATAGTGCCGTGGCCCCCAACCGGCCTATCCTCCACCATCGGCGGTAATTGACACGGGCATCGCCGACAGCAAGCGAACAGAGCGCTTCCGCCCAGCACGAGGCAGGAAGCCATGTTCGATCCCACCAAAACCAGCGGCGTGGCTTACCCGGAGGATATGGCCCTCCTGCAGAGGGTCTATGATCGCATCTGCCAGGAACTCGGTATTCTGCCCGGCACCCGCGAAGCGAATACCCTTGCCGCGCAGATAATGGACATTTTCACCAGCGGCGTATCGGACGAGGAGTCCCTTCTCCAACTTCTCAAGCGCGAATTCTGACTATCGTTCGTGTTCCCTGAAATCCCCGGGCGAGGCTGCGACCGACCTGCGTGACCGGAGGTTGCGCATCCCCTGCGTAACCGTTCCGTTGTGTCCGCCCTCTTTACAGTTTGGAACTCATATAGGATTATTATCCTATATGAGGCGATGCTCGGGGGATCGCAATGGTCAGGCGCAACAAGCCCAGGCAGCTATCCGGTCCGGATTTGGAGCGGTTCCTACAGGCAGCGGAGGCGCTGCATAAGAGCATCGTCGGTCCGCTGATATCGCCGCAATGCGATCACTACCGCTCGCTCCAGCTTCTGCATGAGGCGCTGTTGAAGACGGTGCGGGAGGTCACCGGCAAGGAGGTGGCGTTCATCCGGTGGAACGGCACAGGACCAGCCCGGCGCCTTTAGCGACAACTAACGTAGCTAGGAACGCCTGCCGGACGTTCCGTGAACGAAGGGCTGTCAGTCTAGCTCCAATGGGCTATGTTCGCGGCATGAGCATCAAGGACGACATCGCCAGGGTCGAGCAGCACATCCGCGAGATTGAACAGCGGTTGGAGCATCAGCTCGAGGTCATCGCCCAGGCCGAGCAGAGCGGCTTGCCGACAGAGAGGGCGCGCGCCTTCCTGGTGGTTCTGAAGCAAACGCTGGGCTTGAGCCGTGACCATCTGGCCAGGCTTCTGTCGGATGAGATGGAAGAGGGCAACTCCGGAACGGGAGGCGTCCGGTGAAGTCGCCTCAGAGAGCTCTCACTCGGCCATGGCCGCGCGGCGTTTTAAAAACAGCCGGCGCAACGCGACTTCGTCGCAGATGCCGTTCTCGAACGCCTGGATGACTTCGTAGGCAAGCTGCTCCCGCTGCTCCTGGTCTTTAAGGGCCAGACGGCGCTCCGCGCATAATTGGTCAAAAACCCTCTGGAGAATCTCCAGATCGACGGGCGTGAATATGCTGCTGTATTTTTTGAAAGCCATGACGCTTTCTCCCTCACCCGGGCGAAGGCGTGATCTGCTCTTTCAAGCATCCGCTCGCCTCGGTTGGGTGCGGACGACGAGGTCATTATATTCCTGCAAAGTGACGTTAGCGAGGGGATTCGGCGCGAAACCGAATAGCCCGGCTTTGCTCCTCCACGGAGTGACAGGAGTTAGGGAAACCGGGCTATCCAGCAACCCCGCTGCCATCTGAAGGATGGGTGGCGACGGGATTTTTGGGACGTGACTAAACGCATGCCCCGCCGCACGGTTCCCCGACATTGGGTCTGTCAACATTGCGCTGGAAAATGGATCGATTCATGGGCCGTTTACACCAGCAGGAAGCCGGCAATGAGCACTGTGAGAACCAGTGAAGCGGGCACGGCGAGCAGCCATCGGGCCTCAAGAACGCTGTTATCTCTGTCGTCCATCGTTCCTCTCCCAAATAGACATCCCTCCGTTGCGCAACGGTGCCTGCCTGCATTCGTTCCCGGGCTCGGGCCACGGTCTATGGCTTGGTCCGACTGAGGTCTCAGCTCCGGCGGCAAAGGGCCCAGGCGCGGCAACCAACATCCCGGCAACACATTGGTAGGCACCGTCGACAGCTAGCCCCTAATCGGCGGTCATTACGGGTGCCCGCCATGTTTCCCTTTCAGCATGGTGGGCGCTTGCGGCAGCAGCCCGAAGCAAACCCTGCATCCGGTAATGGCGACTGAGGTCCGATGGCCGCACGCAGAGGTCCGAACACGGGAAACAACGGCCCGCCAGTCCATTGGTAGAAGTCGCAGGAGATCATCCCCTCCATCTGCGGCAACCCTGAACTGCCCGCCGCTAACTCCTTGGCGGCGGGCTTTTTGGATCTGACTCTGAAATCCTGAGGAGAGGCCAGCCACCCGAACCCGGAATGGCGGGTTCAGTTTGGCCGCCATGTTCCCATTGCCCGGCCGTTGCTTATTCCATCGCGCTCCAGGCTCGAACAGAACCTCCTGGTCGGTCCGATCGCAAGGTCTAAGCCTTGAGCCATTTCGCCTGGAACCGGGGAACGCTGCTGCTTTGCAAAACCCAATCCAACAGGCGCTGGTCGACATCCTTTTTGCCGGTAAGCTCGCGGATCAAAAGCGCGGCGTGGGCCGCCCATCTGTCTTCAGGAATTCCGTCTTCGATGACCGATCTTACGAAGGCACACCGAAGGACCTCGCAGTCGAAAGACGACACTGCTCGCCGGTTCATGATGCAAATCCCTCCGACTTCAATGCTCCGCAAAACGGGGCCTGATGTCATTCGTTCCGATGGGGGACTGCAGTCGCAAGCCCGCTGCGACTGAAGTCGCAGCGACCAAGGCAAAGGGCTGGAGGCTGCAACCGGCAAACCGCTACTCCATTGATTGCGGGGGCCGCCGACAAATCCGACCCACTCCGTCGTCGGTCATCTTGGGGTGCCTGCCATGCTTACCTTTCGAACATGGTGGGCGCCTTGGCTTTGCCAGCAACATGCGGTGTCTGACAGCGAGACGAATATGACCCTTGTCCAGAGCAGGCCGGACCTACCTGACGTCGCAGGTCGGCTCGCAAACGACACACCCACCCCGGCGGGCCAACGGTAAGCGATCCATATTAGCATCCGCTTGCTAACCAAGTCGCCACGCCCGTTGGCGATGAGCCTGGTTCGCGAGGTCCTATTCGGGCGAGGTCCATGCAGCAAGCTCATAGAGGTTGCAGAGCACTCTTGACGACAAAAGTCCTCAAACCCATATCGCCGCTGGGCCAGGGACACTGCCGGTAGGTCCCGGCCCTCCTGACACTCAATTGTTCGTTCGATTTGGAGGATCTTATGAACGACCGGATGTTCGACAGCCCTGTTTTCGTCAAGAGCGGAAACAGCCTGATCCAGGAAATCGCATGCATCGAGGACGCCCTGGAATTTCTCTACGAATGGCCGAAAAATAGGCGCGGCCCGATTTACGACACTGCGCTGCGAGCCTGCCAAAAGGCATTCGACAGCGATTACCCGCGAAACGCCGCAAGGGAGGCCTTCTGCGGTTTCGCAAAATCAGCCAAGGTTCTTGAAGAACTGAGCGCACCGCCGCCATGGATGGCCAGCGTCGGCGGCCGCGGTGGGCTAGCCGCTTGAAGTCGCGCGATGGAGGTCGCGATGCTCTCAAAGCCATTCGAAAAGCCGATCCGAGTTTGGGTTGGAATGGGTTTTCCCCGTCAGCTCAACACCGTGGTTGACGCATACCAGTTTGCCACCGATTGGTGCGGCAACAGTCCCGAGCAGAAAGCTGCCATCCGCGCGTGCAAGGCGGCACTGGTCGGAGACATCGACGCGGAGACGGCCAGGGGAATCTTTGCCGCCTTTGCCCGGAAGAAGGACATCCTTATCGAGGACGGAAATATGCCGCCGCCTTATTGGAAGGTGCGGCCTTCGCACGTCTAAGCTGGTGAGGCGGCGGTCAACGTCGCCTCACCATACTTCAGAGCCTGTTCCCCTATGACCGCCTCTAGGGTGTCCCTACCTCGCGGAAGTCCTGCAAAGACGCGTGGCGCAGATCGTCCTCGCCCCGCAGATGCTTCACACGGCCAATCAGCCCTGGCCTTACCCACTGCGTCGCCGGCCGCTTCATGCCGTTCGGCGCCGTGCCTGCGTGCTCCAGGGCGCGCTGCCACAAGCGTTCCCGCATTTCCCTATTCAGGGTGATAAAGGCGCTGCCGACATAGCGCCCGGTGCCGCGCTCCGCCAGGAGGGCGAAGGCAGGCTTGCCCGCCTCGCGCTCGACGCCGAGCAGCTCGTATTCGTCGATCGCGTAGCACTTAGCCTTGAGCCAGGCCGTAGAATTGCCGGATCGATATTTGCTTTCCTTGCGCTTCGAAACCATGCCCTCAAGGCCGGCTTGATCGATGAGATGGAAGATGGATTTGGCATCGCCCGGCAACGATTGACTGAACTGGATGCGCCCGCCAGGCGGGATCATCTCGGCTAGGATCTCGCGCCGGTCCTCCAGCGGGATGTCGCGGAGGTCGCGGCCATTGAGGTGGAGAAGATCGAAGGCGACGAAATAGAGGTCCTGTTGCCGACTTGTGATGGCCTTGCGCAGCGCCTTGAAGTCGGACAGCCCTGCCTCATTCGTGACGATCACTTCGCCGTCGATGATCGCGTCCTCAGCGTCGAGCTCGCTCGCGGCCTTGGCAAGGTCGCGATATTTTGCAGTCCAGTCGAGACCGCGGCGGCTGAAAATGCGCACGCCGTCTACGTCCCGAACAATTTGGGAGCGATAGCCGTCGAATTTCACTTCATGAATCCACCCGTCGCCTTCCGGTGGCTTGTCGACGAGCGTCGGCATCAGCGGCTCGATGAATGACAACCGGTCCCTGCCGGCGGGCTTAGGCATCGGGACTCCCCGCGCGATGCTCGAATTTGATTCAATATCGCACGGCCGGTTGTGTTCCGTTAGCGATTGCTTAAATAAATTGTCGGCCGACGTCACAGACGCTCCGGCCTTGCCATGCCGAGCCCCATGGTCAGGGCTTCTTCCAGGCTGGTGGTATAAAGGGCCGTCTCTTCAGTAGGCGTCCTCAGAACGCAGTTGAGCCTGCTTGGCCTCGGCGCACCGATTTCTGAATTCCTGCACCTCGGCTTCCGTGAGGTGCTCGATGCCGATGAAGTCGTTCTTTCCCTGTCCGGACCGTATGAGTTCGTCGAGCTTCGCCTGTATGGCTGCACCATCGCGGTTCTGGGTGTTCTGGATCAGGAACACCATCAGAAAGGTGACGATGGTGGTCCCGGTGTTGATGACGAGTTGCCAGGTCTCCGAAAAGTCGAACACCGGTCCGGACAAGGCCCAGGCGACCACGCAGGCCAGGCATGAGGCGAAAGCCCAGGGGCGACCCGCGGCATGGGCGACCGCCTCCGCGACACGGTTGAATATTCGTTCCAACCCTAAATCCTCCGCCTGCTGCGCCATGCTCGATGGCGTCGTGCCAAAGCTTGAGCCCGTCGGCAGCAGGTTTGCGGCCGATACGCCCGGTTGTTCATGGAATCCTGGTGATCGCACGCGGCCCCGGCGCCGACCGGGACCGCAATTGCGGACGATCGCGTGCGCGGCGGTTCAGGCGGCCGCCTGCAACGCCCGCTGGTTCGCGCCACTTTCGCCCAAAGCGCTGAGCGCCTCGTCGGTGGCGGACTCCTGCGCCAGCGTTTCGCGCAGCAACGGCACTGCGTCCTTGAGGCCCAGTTGCTCCGCCCAGGCGACCAGCGTGCCGTAGCGGGCTATTTCATAATGCTCGACGGCCTGGGCGGCCGCCACCAGGCCCGCGTCGAGCGCCGGCTCGTCCTGGTACTCCTCGAGGATTTCCGAGCCTTCTTCGAGGATGCCGTCGATCGCCGGACAGGTCTTGCCCCTTGCAGCCTTGCCCATCAGCTCGAACACTTGTTCCAGGCGATCGACCTGTCCCTCTGTTTCCATGCGATGCTTCTCGAAGGCTGCGCTCAGTTCCTTCGACTGGGCGGCCTTCGCCAGCTTGGGCAACGTCTTCAGGATCTTCTTTTCCGCGTAGTAGATGTCCTTCAGGCCGTCCACGAACAGGCTCTCCAGGCCGTTCGCCGCGCCAGACGAATTCTTCCTTGCCATCACTTTGCTCCATCGTTTGATGCGACTTGAGGGGGCAAAGAAACGGCGCTCGTGAAATCGCAAGCGCCGTTTCCTTGCATCACGATAAGCGCGGCCGGGAACGGATGTTCCATCCGAAATATTTCGTGAACCCAAGTCGTGGACGGCGCCCGGCGCGCAGGTCTGGACGGCTCTCCTGTCTGCAAGTCTCCCGGCGCGCCTGCCGATCGTCAGCCGCGCTGGCTGCAACCAGGCGCCGGCTGCGGCGTTTGCTCTTGGCGGTGCACGCAGGATCGGAACCGAATGCTCGAATCCCTCTATCTGAACCTTGGCCAGCACGACCTCCTCTCGGAGGCGGAAAAGGAATTGCTGGCGGGTGCCATCTCGACCGAACGACATGTCGCCACGGGGCAGGACATCGTTTCCGAAGGGTCGAGGCCGATCCACAGCACCCTTATCCTCGACGGCATCGCCGCGCGCTACAAGGTGCTGGAGGATGGCGGACGGCAGTTCACCTCACTGCAGGTCCCCGGCGATTTCGTCGACCTTCACGCCTTCCTGCTGAAGACAATGGACCATGGCATCATCGCGCTCTCGCCCTGCCATGTCGCCGCCGCCGACCACGCCAAGCTGCGCGCCATCACCGAGCAGGCGCCCCATCTCACCCGGCTCCTGTGGCTGGACACGCTCGTCGACGGCGCCATTCACCGAGAGTGGATCGTCGCCATGGGCCGGCGTTCGAAGACCTCGCATCTCGCCCATCTCATCTGCGAGCTGTTCGTCCGCCTCCAGGTCGTCAAGCGCACGTCCGGGATGAGCTTCCAGCTTCCCTTGTCGCAAGCCGAACTGGCCGACGTGCTTGGGCTTTCGGTCGTCCATATGAACCGGGTCATCGGCATGCTGCGCAATATCGGCCTGGTCAGCTGGTCGAACTATACCGTGACCATCCTCGACTGGGATCTGCTGGTGGCGATGGCCGAGTTCGACCCGACCTATCTCAGCATGAACCGCGAGCCGCGATAGGCGTCAGGGCGGATCGCGAAGCACCGACTTCCAGGCAGCGACCGACGCTATGTCGACGGTGACCAGGCCGCCCGCCTTGAACGTCACCCTGCCTTTGTCGTGGTCGACCTCAGTGACGTGACCCGCGATGGTGATCCGATCGCCGGCCTTGGCGCCGGCCGGCGGGTCGATCGCACAGGGATAATTGTGAGTCGGGATGCGGACCCGCGCGCGACCGCTGCCGAGCAGCGTAAGCACGGTGGCGTTCACGATCACTTCGTCGCCGATCCGTACATCCCAGGCCATGGCGTGGTTCAATCGGGCTCTCGGTCGGGCTTGCTGCCCGGCGACCACAACTGGTCCAGCATGGTAAGCGCGGCACTCGGTGCGGCCGGCCTCAGTAGTCCTTGCTCGGCGGCGGCCTTCTTGAACGCTGCGAAGGCGACGGCGGGCCGGCAGATCCCTTCGAGCGCGTCATCCACCAGACGCGCCGCTGCGACATAGGCCGGCGCGTCCTTGTCCTTCCATGCCCTGGCGAGTGCCTTCTTCGCCTCGGCGATGGATGAAACGACCATCGAGCCGCCGTCGGCGAACCTGATCGTCAGGGGCAGGAACCGGCTCATCGCCGTTCACCAGCCGAACCACTCCCTCGTTCGCCACAGCAGCCCCGCGAAGGGCGCGATCGTGAAGGCGGCGATGCCAAGCACCAGAAGCGGATGAGTCATCTCAAGCGATCTCATGTTTGCCGATTTCATCTCTGCCGATTTCATGCCTGCCCATTTCATGGTCTGCTTGTCTCCGCCTTGGCTGCGTCGGTGGCTACATGTTGCTTGCCGGCCGGATCGGCGGCTGCGGCCGAAATGGTGGCCGCGGTCGCGGCTTCAGCGGGACGTCGGCGAGCGCGTCGCGGCTCGGCCTGAAGGCAGCCGGCGACGCGGCCGCGCGCTGGCGCAGCAAGGTGGAGGACAATCTGCCGATCAGATTTCGAACGTCCATGGGCTCCTCCCAGTGCCCCCCGCCGCCAGTGACCTACCACCTCACGCCTGTCGGCCGCATTTAACTTTGATGTATCCGTCGGACGGGTGGACCCGGTTCATTTGCGACCAGGTTTTCGCCCGCCAACCTTTTCGGCCGGCATGCGTTGTCCCTTCGAACCGAAGGAGAAACCGATGCTGACAAGGTCCGACACGTCGAAAGCCGCCCAGAAGCAGCGCCGGGTGCAGCGCAAGGTCGACGCCCGCGACCGCCGCAGCCCGAAGGCTAAGGAGCCGGCCGCCATGCAGGCCGGCGCACGCCGCTATCCCGAACCGCCTTTTCCGAAGCAGCATCATCCGAAGCCCGGCCAGGAGTGGGCGATCGAGCCGGCGCCGCTCTACGACGCGCCGTTCTGGCAGGGCTCGAAGAAACTCGACGGCAAGGTGGCGCTGATCACCGGCGGCGATTCCGGCATCGGTCGCGCCGTGGCGGTGCTGTTCGCGCGCGAAGGCGCCGACGTCGCCATCGCCTATCTCAGCGAGGATCGCGACGCGGAGACGACGAAGCGCGCCGTCGAGGCCGAGGGCAGGCGCTGCCTGGCGCTGCGCGGCGACGTCGCCAAGCGCGCCTTCTGCCGCAAGGCGGTCGAGCAGACGGTGAAGGCATTGGGTGGCCTCGACGTGCTGGTCAACAACGCTGCCTTCCAGATTCATTCGACCGATTTCGCCGACCTCACCGAGGAGCATTTCGACACCACGCTGAAGACCAATCTCTACGGCTATTTCCATATGGCGCAGGAGGCCGTGCCGCGCATGAAGCCGGGCTCGGCCATCATCAACACCGGTTCGGTCACCGGCATCGAGGGGTCGAAGCATCTGGTCGACTATTCGATGACCAAGGGCGGCATCCACGCCTTCACCCGCGCTCTGTCGGGCAACCTGATCGGCAAGGGCATCCGCGTCAACGCGGTGGCGCCGGGCCCGGTCTGGACGCCGCTCAACCCTTCGGAGAAGGAGGCCGAGGATGTCGCCCAGTTCGGCGCCAAGACGCCGATGAAGCGGCCGGCCCAGCCGGAGGAGATCGCGCCGGCCTATGTGTTCCTCGCCTCGCCGCAATGCTCAAGCTACATCACCGGCGAGATCCTGCCGATCGTCGGCGGCTATTGATGGGGTCAGCCGCTGGCAAGCGCGGGTGCCTGCGCATCGAAAAAGTTTCGGGAGGGGATTGCCGTCTGGCCTAACCCTTGCCCTTGCCTTCGGAGGGTGCCTTCACGACGACCTGCGCCTCGCGCATTATCCGGAGCGCCTCGTCGCGGGTCAGGCCGCATTTGCGGGCGAAGTAGGATGCCTCATAGGCCTCGGCCGCGGAGGCGGCCGGGATCGCGGAAAGCATCGGTCTTGGTTTCTTCTTGGCCATCGGTTCACGATACCACGAATCGTTTAGTCAGCTAATATGGCAACTTTGTTTGCCAATGCAAATTTTTGCTATTTGCAATGCGGTCATGGGCGAACGTGCTGATGGCCCGAGGGCTCCTCCAAAAAAGCGACGCATCTCCAGCCGGCGGCACGGAGGCCGCGGGTCAGGCAAAAGTAGCCTAAACCTTGAAGGATTTTGAAACGTAATTATATCAATGACTAAGCGTGCTCTTGCACGCGAAACGTAGTGCTTTGGTCAAGCTTCATCTTCATGGAGGTTGTCTATGGCAATGATGATGGAAGGAAAGAGGGGCCAGGATTGGATCAATCTTGTCCTCGCGATCTGCCTGTTCATCTCCCCCTGGATCATCGGGTTCGCCGCTGAGACGATGCCCGCGTGGAACGCCTGGATCGTAGGCGTTGCGCTCGGCGCGCTGGCCTTGGCGACGCTTTCGGTGTTCGCGGAGTGGGAAGAATGGGTCAATCTCGTCCTCGGCCTTTGGCTGATCGTCTCACCCTGGCTGCTGGGCTTCATGGCAAACGCCAACGCGATGGCGACCCATGTTGTCCTCGGCATTCTGGTGGTTGCCGCATCGGCCTGGGCGGTCTGGGATGTCCATCATCCGCACGCGCATGCGTGACGGGTGATTAACTGGGAGCCCGCCGCGCGAGCGGCGAGCTCCTTTGAAGCAATTCCAAGAGTATCGGAGCATGGGCGGGCAGCTTCGTGCGCATCACGAATTGCTGCAACCGGAAAGCTTTTCGTGCATTCTTGGGAATGGCCACGATGCTCTACCCCGAAACGCCTGCGAAATGCTGCTCCTACTGCGGCGGCCGCGACCACGATTTCGAGGATTGCCCGAAGCGCAAGGCCGATGCCGAGAAGCAGAAGGAGGAGGCTGCCAGGCGCGAGGCCCAGAATTCGAAGGTCCCGTCCGGCTAGCATCGGCCCGGTCAATCCGTGCCTGCATCCAGCAGCGCAGTTCGCCCGGCCTCGCTCGCGAAAGCCGCCAACAGTTTCATTCCCTCGGCCCAATCACCCAGTCCGCTGTCGCCATTGATGTGGCCGAGCGCTCCCGCAACATGGAGGCCGCTTCCCCATTGCGCGGCCTTTGTCTCGGCATGATCGAGCGAGCCGTAGGGGTCGTCGCTGCTGGCGACGATGAGCGAGGGAAAGCGGAGCCGTCCCGCCGGCGCGCCGGCAAAACCGCGCACCGAGGCCGGAAAGGCCTGGCTCGCCGGATCGGGAACCGCGACCAGGAAGGCGCCGGCGCAGGCATCCTTCGAGACAAGCTGCCAATGCGCGACCAGCAGGCAGCCGAGGCTGTGGGAAATCAGCACAGGCGGGGCATTCGCCGCCGCCACCGCAGCGTCGAGGGCGCCGATCCAGTCGTCGAGATCCGGCTGCTCCCAACTTGCCGGGCTGAAGCGGCGCATGGCCGGGTTCGCCCGCTGCCAGCGCGTCTGCCAGTGTGCTTCGCCCGATCCGCCGATGCCGGGCACGATGATGAATTCGTTCATGGACTGCCTATTCCTGTCGATGCGATGCCGGCAATTCTAGGCCTTCCGCCAGCCGGCGGAATGAGAGATCATCGGAAAGCAGGCAGGTTTCCCGATGGATTGAAGGCAGGCATGGCAAACGGCGAGACAAGAGCGAGGCTCGACCCCACCGACATGGCGATCGTGGAGATCCTGCAGGAGGACGGCCGCATCGGCATTTCCGCGCTTGGCCGGCGTGTCGGCCTGTCCCAGCCCGCTACTTCCGAGCGGGTGAAGCGGCTGGAAGAGCGCGGCATCGTCTCCGGCTATCGCGCGGTGGTCGACCCGACCGCCCTCGGGCTCGGCACCATGGCCGTCATCCGCCTGCGCACCACGCATGAGCACATCCAGGCCTGCCTGAAGAAATTCGCGCAGATGCCGGAGGTGATCGAGGTCCTGCGCGTGACCGGGGAGGACTGTTTCCTGGTCAAGGTGCTCGTCCCGTCGCCGCCCGATCTCGAGGCAATCGTCGATGGCATCGGCCGCTACGGCGCGGTGACCACGAATGTGGTGCTGCGGGCCGAGCCGCCGAAGCGGCTGGGGCGGGAGCTGGTCATGAGATGAGCGCCGAGGTGCAGTCTACCGCCGCCAGTGGCGCACCGCGCATCGGCCACAAACGCGGCCTCGAGCCCTGACTTTTTCTGGGGGGAGTTGAAAAACGGGCGTCGAACCGGTCTATATCGGGGCGGGGGTGCGCGGGTGACGGATATCGTCTCGATCAGGGTGAGTGCGGAGCCTGCCGGGCGGCTGTCGGCAGGGCGCTTGCGGTTGTTCGCATTCATCGCCATCGCCGCGTTCATGATCGCCGGACCGGTAGCGGAGCAGGTCTTCGGGGTCCGATCGGCATGGCTGCGGTCCTGGACCATGTTCAGCGCGATCGGGATGGGCGTGATCGACGCTTCCTTCGAAATCCGCCTGCCCGACGGCGCGCTTGTCCCGCTCGACCGCTTCGAGATGCTCGGCGCCTCTCGCAACGGCAGGCTTAAGCGGATCGAAAGCCGTGACGAACTCGCTTCCGTCATCAAGCGGCTCTGCACGGCCGCCGGGCAGGGCGCCGACATCCGTGTCCGCGCGCGCCAGGCCACCCGCGGCGGCTGGCAGATCATCCATACCGATGCCGAAAATGCCTGCGCCGACTGACGCCATCGCCGGCTGGCGTCCGATCGATGCCGTGGCGGCACGCTTCGTCGGCTGGGCGGTCGACACCGAGGGCTCGTCGCGTTCGTCCGCGTTGATCCGTATCGGTCTGGCAATGCTGTTCTGGTCGCGCTGGGCGGGCGAACTGCTGCTCTACATCGACCAATCGCCGGCCGGCCTCTTTCTGGCCGTCAACTTCTTCATGGCGACAGCGCTGCTCTTCGTTGGCTATCACAGCCGCATCGCCGCCGTCTGGGCCGGCTCGGTCGGGCTGGCGATGTACTATTATTTCGGCTTCCAGCTTGGCCACGAGCCCTGGACCCACCATCATGTCTATCTGCTAGCCATCGCAGCCCTTCTGATCGCGCTCACCCCCTGCGGCCGCTCCTACTCGCTGGACCGCTACCTGGCGGTGATGCGCGCCGAACGCGCCGGCCTGCCACCGCCGGCGGAACGCGGCAATCTGTGGGGGCTGCGGCTGATCGTGGTGCAGCTCTCGGTGCTCTATTTCTTCGCCGCCTTCGACAAGTCGAGCTACGCCTTTTTGAGCGGCGCGCGGATCGAGCAGATATTCCTCTGGTACTACGCCGGCTCGGACTATCCGGCCGGCCTTGCCTGGATCGCAATCATCGTGTCCGTCGCCGTGGTCGCGCTCGAATACTGCCTTGCCTTCGGCCTGCCGTTTCGCCGCAGCAGGCGCTATCTGATCCTGCCGGGCCTGGCCTTTCACGCCATCATCTATCTGACGCTGCCGGTCTATACGTTCAGCGCCACCATGGCGTTGCTCTATCTCGCCTATTTCGATGCCGATGCCGTCGACAAGGTCATTGCGCGTCTCGAGGGGATCGGAATGGCAAGGACTGCCGGAGAGGAAATTTCGTGAAGCGTGGTTTGTTGTTTTCGGGCGCTCTCGTGGCCGCGGGGGCCATCGGTCTGGCCATGATCTGCGGCGCGGCCCGTGCCGGCAGTGCTGAGGCCTATTATCCCAAGCGCGCGTGGGGGTCCTTCAACGGCGGCCAGATGAACACGTCGCTGCTCGTGTTCCGCGACCTCAACAGGAACGGCGTCTACGATCTCGGCGACCGGCCTATGTCGCGCGCGGCCGTCGAGCTCGACAGGCCGAACGGCAGCACCATCATGCGGTTGACCAATGTCGACGGCTTCGCCAATTTCCGGATGTCGGTCATCCAGCGCGATCTCGAAGTCGTCGACCCCGGACATTACGCGTTCCGGGTCGTGCCTCCGCCGGGCTTCTCCGTCACCACCGGCAACGCCTCGCAGGAAAGCGACTATGTCGTTTCGCCCGGATCGCCGGGCGACATGATCGCGCTGCGCACGACACACCCGGTCGGGCTCGCGGCGGATCTGACGATCAGCGGCGCGGTCGCCGCCGGATCGCGCGTTTCCTTGACAGGGCCGGACGGCGTCACGGCCGCCGCCAAGGTCGGTCCAGACGGGCGCTTCAGCGCACCCGCGACATCGGGCGAATGGCTGGTCGACGTGTCGGTCGGCGGGGCGACGCAGCGCCGGCGCATTGTCGTCGGCGCGGCGCCGGTGGTGATCTCAGCGGTCTCGGGCAAAGGCGGACCTGAGGAGGAGCCGCTGCCCAACCAGCATATTGTCGGCTTCGACGACCTGATGACGTCGCCCGGCGTGTTCGAAATTCCGTCCGGTTATGGCGGGCTCAACTGGTACAACCTCGTTGCCATGCACCAGAGCTTCACCGCTGGCCCGGGCTACATCAACACCACCATGTCGGGCGAATTCATCGCCTACAACAGCTCGGGGCACCCGGCGCAGGTGTTCAGCGATAAGCCGTTCGATTTCACAGGCGCCTATTTCGGCGTGGGCTGGGACGACGCGGAGGGCGAGACGCTTATCGTCAAGGCCTGGCGGGGCGATGAGCCCGCATATGAGGATCAGTTCGTGCTGTCGGCGAACGGTCAGGTCTACTTCGCGGCCGACTACAGACGCATCACGCGGCTCGAGATCCGGACACTGCATTACTGGCAGGCGGCGATCGACGATTTCGCCTACCGCACGGGTCGCTAGCGGTCCAGGGAGCGACCCGCCGCGTTCCGACGTTCGCCCGGGTTCCGGGAGCCTGATGTTTGTCGCGCGGCTGCACGGGCGCCATGCATCAAAACAGGAACCTGAAGCGCGTCATCCGCACCCGCTTACGCGCGACGCCCGTCAAGGACAGGCCGGATCAGCAAGACGATCCCTGGGAGGTTGCGCAGGAACGCGGGCCGCCATCCGAATGGCCGGTATCGTGACGGCTGCCGCCATGGCCGCCGGAGTTGCCGTTGCCACCCGAGCTGCCGTTTCCTCCTGAGCTGCCATTACCGCCGGAACCACCGTTCCCGCTGGAGCCGCCGTTTCCTCCGGAACTGCCGTTTCCTCCGGAACCGCCGTTGCCGCCGGACCCACCGTTTCCGCCGGAACCACCGTTTCCACCGGAGCCGCCGTTCCCGCCGTTGCCACCGTTTCCGCCATTGCCACCTGCGGAGCCACCGTTGCCGCCGTTCCCGCCATTTCCACCCGCGTCGCCACCATTACCGCCTGCGGCTTGCGCCAGAAGTGCGCGCTTGGCCTCCTGCAACCGGGCAGCCTGATCCATCGACCGTTGGAATCCGTCGCGCGGCCCCGGCAGGACCGACGCCGCCCGAGGTGCCGTCGGCAGCAGCATGGTCGACGCGAGCAGCGCCGCCGCCAGTGCACGGCGCGCGTTGATGGCATTCGCCTTGAATGCGAAAAGCCGCGGCAGTCCTGTCATCGCCCGACCGGCAGGCTCCGCACTCATTCTGATCGAGATCACATCCACCACCCGCGAATCCCCGTCCCTACATAGACCGGTTCAACGCCCGTTCCGAAACCCTCCCAGAAAAAGTCAGGGCTCGACGCGGGCCCGTGCGGCCGGCATCCGCGGCTGGTCCGGGGTGAGATCGGGCCTCAGGCCGGCCTTGGGCCATTTTCCTGGCGGACAGGGGGATGCTGCTCTCAAGTCATCTGGTTTGTGCGCTCATCTCCTCAGCGCATGCGTCGCCGCATCGGCAAACGAGATATCGCCCTTGATCTCGCGCATCGCCATCGAGGTGATGGTACGGCGCACGCCGGGCAGCCGGCTGAGCTCCTCGCGCAGCATGCGGTCGAGCGCCATCATGTCGACGGTCACGATCTGCAACAGATAGTCGGCCTCGCCGGTCGTGGCGTAGCAGCGGCGGATCAGGGGGTGCCGCTTCACCGCCGCCTCGAAGGCATCCGACACCTCGAAGTCGATCGACACCTGGATGAAGGCCTCGATGCCGAAGCCGATTGCCGCCGGATCGACGCGGGTGGAATAGCCGCGGATGACGCCGGCCTCCTCCAGCGCCTTGACCCGCTTCCAGCACGGCGTCTTGCTCAGCCCCACCGACTCGGCCAGCTCGCCGAAGGACAGGCGTGCGTCGCGCTCGAGCGCCGCGACGATCTTGCGGTCGAGGGTATCCAGCATGGATCGTTCTCCAGATATCGCCAGATTGAAGGCATTCGTCCTTCAATTTTTGCTATTTGGATAACAGAAAGGAACAATGTTCAAGCCCAAAGGGTCTATCTTCGATCTAAGGATCCAACACATGCCCCGGGCCGGGCAGGGAGAAGAACCATGCTGAAGTCGGAATATCACGCCCGCATCGAGACGCCGGAGATGCGCGACTACGGTGTCTATCTGCAGTGCGACAAGCTTCTGCAATGCCAGAAGCCGCTGGCCGAAATGGTCAATGCCGACGAGCTGCAGTTCCAGATCGTGCACCAGGTCGAGGAGCTGTGGATGAAGCTCATCGCCTACACGCTGGCCGACGTCCTCGACTATCTGGAGAAGGCGGACACGCACCGCATCGTCACCCTGATGGGCCGCGTGCACCGGCTGATGCGGCTGATGACGGCGCAGCTCGACGTGCTCGAAACCATGTCGCCCAAGGAGTACCAGCAGATCCGCCTGCAGCTTGGCAATGGAAGCGGCCAGGAATCGCCCGGCTTCAAGCTGCTCTTGCGCATGCCGCCGGACCTCTGGCGGGCCTTCAAGGCTGCTTATCTCGACGGCCGCGGGCTTTCCGTGGAGGATGTCTATGACGCGCGTTACGATCATGGCGACGCCTATGTCGTCGCCGAGGCGTTGATCGAGTTCGACGAACTGTTCCAGAAATTCCGCGCCAACCACCTCTACCTTATCCACCGTTCGATCGGGCTCGGCTCCAGGTCGCTGAAGGGCCGCCCGGTGGAGATGCTGGAAGGCGGCGCCCGGCACCGCTTCTTCCCCGAGCTGTGGGATATACGCTGCGACATGACCGACCGCTGGGGCGCCGAGTACGGCACGGTCAGGGAGTCGATCAGCCATTGTCCGCACGCGAAGGCGGGGTAGGGCGGCGGCGCGAGACGATCGTACGCCGAGTTCCTTCGCGCCCCCCTCTGTCCTGCCGGACATCTCCCCCACTTGGGGGGAGATTAGCTGTTTCGGCGCCCCCGCTTGTCCTGCAACGTTGGCGATTGGCGAAAGCTGGCGTCACATCTGATCTCCCCCCTTGTGGGGGATCTGTCCGGCAGGACAGAGGGGGCGCTGTCCCGCCGACGTCGGCCTTGTTTGGCCTCAAGGGCAACAAAATTTCCCGACCCTGTCGGAACCATCGCCCTTCCTCCGTCCTTGGAGCATCAACAAGCTTCAATCCGGAGGACTATCGTGGAAAATGTTCAATCGACCTGGCAGACCGCAGTCATCCTCATCGCCCGCCTGATCTTCGCCGCCATGTTCGCGATGGGCGTGGCCTTCAAACTCATGGATATCGGCGCCACTGCCGGCTACATCGCCGCCGCCGGCTTCCCGTTCCCGCTGTTCCTGGCCTGGTGCGCGGCGATATTGGAGACGCTGCTGGTGATCGCCTTCCTGACCGGCGCCTTGCTGACCCCGGCGGCGCTGATCGGCGCGGTCTACGTCACCTTTCTCGGCTTTGCCTTCCACGGCCCTTCGCACTGGGCCGGCAACCAGGCCGAGTTCGGCGCCTTCATGTCGCATTTCCCGTTCGCCGCCGGCCTGCTCTTCGCCGCCGTTCACGGACCGGGCAGCGTGCTTTCGCTGCGCCAGGGCTGGCCGGGCAGGGCGTGAAACTCATTCCTTCTCCCCGTTAACGGGGAGAAGGTGCCCGAAGGGCGGATGAGGGGCCGCGCCGGCATCGACAGTTGGCCGCCCCGAGATGCACCCACTCCCTCACATCTGATCGTTGTAAGGTTCCTTCATCTGGCCGACCATGCGGGCGAGCTTCGAGAAGGACGGCATGTCCGCCTCCGGCTGGCAGCGGTTGGCGAGCTCCAGGAGCCGGATCGGGAAGTTGACGGCATCGCGGCTCGATGCCGACATGCCTTCGGAGCGTTCCTCGCCGGTCTCGCTGGCCTCGGCCCGGCGCAAGGCGATGTCGATCTCATCGACGGTCAGCACTCCCTTGCGCACCAGCACCTGGTTGATCGACGCGACGGCCATCAACAGGCCCTCGAGCTGCAGATTGGCGACGTTCATGGCGGTTCCTCCCCATTGGTTTGCGCTTTAACGCGCGAAGGGGCGTTTCCGATCCGATGTGGGTGGGTGGCTCACCCTACGCCTCCAGCAGGCGCTCGCCATATTCCTGCCAGAGCGCCCTGACCTCGCGGCCGCCGAGCGGCGGGGTGGCGCGGTCGCCGTAGGAGATGGCGACGGCGCTGAGGTCGTACTGGCCGTCGGACCGGACGATGAAGCGGATCGCCTCGCCGAGCGGCCTCGAGTGGAAGACCGGATCGGCCTGGCCCGTGCCAAGACTGCGAACGCCAGAAATGATTGCCGGCTGATGCCGCATCCTGAAGACGGATGCCATGGCGGGTCTGTCCATGCTGCTTCCCCCGAGTCTCCGGGGCAAAATGATCCCATAAGCGCCGGCTAATGGCCAGACGGGGTCAAAACCATGTTGTGAATACCGCAGTGCCAGCAGGGGCGGTGAGGGGGGAGCAATTATTCCTAGGAAAATTTACCCATAACCTATTGCCCGCTGCAGGCAGCTATGCTACTCTTTTGTCCATGGTGCTGATTTGCGCCAACGACCCGCCGCGAGGCGGGTTTTGTGTTTCAGCCTTCCTCGATCTTAGCCCTCCGGGTCAAAGCTGGCGGGACAGCGCCCCCCTCTGTCCTGCCGGACATCTCCCCCACGAGGGGGGAGATTGGCAGCTTTGCCGCCGGCTCTCACCTTTGCGACCTTGGAGGTTGGCGAAGGCCGTCATGATTGCTGATCTCCCACCCGTGGGGGAGATGGCCGGCAGGACAGAGGGGGTGCGAAGGACCGCGCCTCTCAGATCAATCCACACCACCCACGAGCGCCCCATGCCCCGCTACGCCACCATCATCACTGCCGACGACGGAAGCGACACCGTCAGCGCCATCGGCATCTTCGAGGGCGCCGCCAGGCCGCTGCGCCCCGGATGCGTCGAGGAAGTCGCGCCGGGCGTGCTGATCGGCATGGTGCGCGGCGGGCCGGTCGACCCGGTCGGCGGTTTCGGTTTTCCGTTGGGGGCGCAGGGCGGTCGAATGATCGGCATCGCCAGGATGGCGAGGCCCGACAGGCGCGAGCCGGCCGCCGCCCCGATCGAAGCCGCGCCGACCGGCGCGGCGGCATCTGCCGAGGGCGATGCGCCCAAGCCGGTGCGCAAGCCGGCCAGGCCAAGGCGCGCCAAATCCGGCAAGCGCCGGAAGCCGGCCGGCAAAACCGCCAAGCCGGCGGTCGCAGCTGCGCCCGGCAGCAACGAACCGGACGGGTCCCATGGCTGATGCGCCGTTGCGGTCGCGCCGCGCGCGCGAGCCGGCGGGCGTTGCTGGCCGCCCGAAGCGGACGAAAAGAACCATCGGCGATGATTTCACCGCCGCTTTGCGCCAGGATTTTCGCGATCATGGCGCCGGGGTCATCGCCAAGGTCAGGGCGGAAAAGCCGGACCAGTATCTGAAGATCGTGCTGTCGGTGCTGCCCGGCCCGAAGGACCCCGATGCCAACACTCTGGACACGCTGAGCGATGAGCAGATCCGCGCCCGCATCCGCGCCCTCGAAGCGATCGTCAGGCCGTTCCTCGGGGACGCAGTACCTGGCGCTGCTGACGGAGCTGGAGCGCCGCCGCCGCGCTAACCTTTTGGCCGCCTACCGGCCGTATCCCAGGCAGGCGGAGTTCCATGCCGCGGGCGCCTTGAACCGCGAGCGCCTGTTCATGGCCGGCAACCAGCTCGGCAAGACCAGGGCAGGCGGCGCCGAATGGGCGGTGCATCTCACCGGACGCTATCCGGACTGGTGGCGTGGCAAGGTGTTCGACACGGCCGTGCGGCTTTGGGCCGCCGGCGTCACCGGCGAGGGAACGCGCGACAACCCGCAGCGCGTGCTCATCGGCCCGCCGCAGCAGCAGGCCGACTGGGGCACCGGCATGATCCCCGCCGACGCGATCGCCCATACCGTGATGGGACGGGGCGCACCGGGGGCGCTGGACAGCGTCGTCGTGCGTTGGGGCGGCGGCGGTGACGTCCAGGCCTCCGAGAGCGTGCTCTCCTTCAAGTCCTACGAGAAGGGCCGCGAGAAATGGCAGGGCGAGACCCTGCACGGCGTCTGGTTCGACGAGGAGCCGCCGCTGGACATCTATAGCGAGGGCCTGACGCGCACCAACGCGACAGGCGGGATAACGATCGTGACGTTCACGCCGCTCTTGGGCATGTCGGACGTGGTGCTGCGGTTTCTGTCGGCGCAGGAGGTGGAGAGGATGGGGAAGGGGTGAGGCGCGGACTCACCTTCTCCCCCTGTGGGAGAAGGTGGCCTCGCGAAGCGAGGTCGGATGAGCAACTGTGTTCGTCAGGACCTGTTTGGATTCCAAGGTTCGTTGTTTTGGATCATCGCGCTGAGGATGGTCAGGATCTTTCGTGCCACGGCGACGAGAGCGACCTTCGGCTCCTTGCCCTTGGCGATGAGACGCTGGTGGAAGGCCTTGAGGACGGGATTTGAGCGACTGGCGGTGAGGGCAGCCATATAGACCACCCTGCGCACGGCGTGACGACCGCCCCAGATAATGCGGC
>NZ_SRUO01000267.1 GCF_004791025.1 Mesorhizobium sp. M4B.F.Ca.ET.203.01.1.1 | reverse complement strand
CCAGCGGCATCAAGACCGTCACCTATTCCCTCTACAGTGATAGCGGCAGGACCAGCGTCTGGGGCAACACGATCGGCACCGACAGCGCAAGCGGCGCCGGAACCGGGCTGGATCAGGCATACACCGTATACGCCCGCGCACCCGCGCAGATGACGCCCGCGCCCGGAACATACACCGACACAATTGTCGTGACGGTTACCTACTGACGAGCCGTGGGCGGCCGACCTGCCATCAGCGGCAGTCGACCGGGACGACCACTTGCTGGTTTGCTTTCGGTGTGTAGCCGAAC
>NZ_SRUO01000266.1 GCF_004791025.1 Mesorhizobium sp. M4B.F.Ca.ET.203.01.1.1 | reverse complement strand
CAAGCCCTGATTCTGTAGAGTCGAGCCATGCTCGACTGATCTACGAACGGGCGGGTGAGCGTGGAGCCGGCCAGCGGCCGGCGCTACCCGATAGCCATGGGTGCTGCATGGCATGGATTTACCAATCCCCGGCCAACAACGCGTCGGCCAGCACCTGCAGCTTCGGCGAGTGCTGGCGCGACGGTGGGTAGATCAGCGACAGCGCGCGGTTGCGGCCCTCGAACGGCTGCAGCACGCGTTGCAGGCGGCCGTCAGCCAGCGCGTCGGCCACGGCGAAATCCATCACCTG
>NZ_SRUO01000265.1 GCF_004791025.1 Mesorhizobium sp. M4B.F.Ca.ET.203.01.1.1 | reverse complement strand
TCTATGACGATGTCGGCTGCATTCGCGACGTGATCGAGAACCACCTGCTCAACATCCTTCTTCTGCTTGCCATGGAGCCGCCGGTCGGCCGTTCGGCCGACGACCTGATCGACGAGAAAGTGCAAGTGCTGCGCGCCATCCGCACGCTGACCAGGGACGATGTCGTGCGCGGCCAGTTCGACGGCTACCTGGCCGAGCCGGGCGTCAGGCCGAATTCGCCGGTCGAGACCTTCGCCGCGGTGCGCTTCTTCGTCGACACCTGGCGCTGGCAGGACGTGCCCTTCTTCAT
>NZ_SRUO01000264.1 GCF_004791025.1 Mesorhizobium sp. M4B.F.Ca.ET.203.01.1.1 | reverse complement strand
CTTGAACACCAGGCCGGCCAGGTACCAGTTCCAGGTCGGCGGGGTGTTGAGCATCGAATCGCGGGCGACGTGCGAGCGGTAATCGAAGATGTCCGCGCGCGGCTGGCCAGTGCGCTCGAGCAGATCGCGGCGGACGATCATCACTGCGATGCCGACCGGGCCCAGGTTCTTCTGCGCGCCGGCATAGATCACACCGTAGCGGCGTACATCCAGCGGCTCGCTGGCGATGGACGAGCTGAAGTCCGCCACCAGCGGCACATCGCCGGTATCCGGCACATCACGGAACTCG
>NZ_SRUO01000263.1 GCF_004791025.1 Mesorhizobium sp. M4B.F.Ca.ET.203.01.1.1 | reverse complement strand
CGGAACTGCGTCAGGAGTATTCCCGCCACCGCGCCTTGCTCCAGGGCGGCGTTGTCCTACCAAAAGGAGTCGCTTTCAAGCCAGCAAAGTAGAGCGTTCACTCTACCGTTGGACGCATGAGCACGACAAAACAGAAGATCGCGAGCGACCTCGACCGGCAGTTTGCCGAACAAGGTTTTGCCGAGCAAGGCGTGGAAGCACTGCGGGCGGGAGCCGACGTGTCCCTGAGGACGCTCTACAAGTATTTTCCAAGCCGGGAAGCCATGGTGGTGGGCGCGCTGGAGCATCG
>NZ_SRUO01000262.1 GCF_004791025.1 Mesorhizobium sp. M4B.F.Ca.ET.203.01.1.1 | reverse complement strand
CGCGGGTGCAGTTCCCGCACGATGCGGTGCTGGTGGGCGTGCTGGCTTCGGGCAACCTGGAGATCCTGCTGGAGCCTGTGGCACAGGAGGGTGCGATGACCGTGCGCATCATCACCGCTGCGCAGGGCTTCGGCAGCATCTGGCAGGCGGTGATCGCCGACTTTGCGCAACGCCATCCGCTGCGCGACGTGCGCGTGTCGATCAATGACGCCGGTGCCACCCCGGCGGTGGTCAGCCTGCGCCTGGACCAGGCCGTGGAAACCCTGCTGGCCGGCGGCAAGCCATGAGC
>NZ_SRUO01000261.1 GCF_004791025.1 Mesorhizobium sp. M4B.F.Ca.ET.203.01.1.1 | reverse complement strand
GCATCAGCAGGCCGGTCAGCACCAGGATCACGATGGTGACCGTGCCCAGCTCGCGGCGCTGCAGGTGCGGCTGGTCGGTGTAGGCCCAGCGGTCGACCACCAGGGTGTCGCAGATCATGTCGTGCAGGCCCTGCTTGCGCTCGGTGAAGGCTGCCATCAGGAAGCCGATGCCGAGGGTGAAGCTGCTCAGCAGCATGGCCCAGTAGCGACCGAAGGCGCGGCCTCTGGTCAGGCGTTCGCCGTTGCTGCGCACGACCTTGATGCCGACCGCCATCTTGCCCAGCGTGGC
>NZ_SRUO01000260.1 GCF_004791025.1 Mesorhizobium sp. M4B.F.Ca.ET.203.01.1.1 | reverse complement strand
CGGCTTCGGTACCGCGCGTCTTTGGGTTTCGGGTCGCGTGGCCAATCCTTGCCCTTGTTGGCGAAGTCCGGCCGCGGTTGGTTGATGAAATAGCCGGCGATGTCCACCGCATCCTGGTCGGGCATCACCTGCTGGCCCAGTGGCGGCTCGCGGGTCACCGCCGGTGGCATGTTGTGCTTGATGAAGCCGGCGGCCTTGTACAGGCGCGCCATGCCGGCGCCGATGTTGAAGCTGTGGTCGCCCCACAGCGGCGGGAAGGCGATGTCCCCGCTGGCGTCGCGCCGTCCTTC
>NZ_SRUO01000259.1 GCF_004791025.1 Mesorhizobium sp. M4B.F.Ca.ET.203.01.1.1 | reverse complement strand
GCTGCCGCGCGCGGATATCGTCTTCGACTTCCACTCCGGCGGAAAAACGCTGGATTTCGTGCCGTTCTGCGCCGCTCATACGCTCCCGGACAAGGAGCAGGAGAAAAACGCCTTCGCCGCCGTGGAGGCGTTCTCGGCGCCTTTCTCGATGCGCATGACCGAGATCGACGCGGTCGGCATGTATGACACTGCCGCCGAGGAGATGGGCAAGGTCTTCGTCACCACCGAGCTCGGCGGCGGCGGAACCTCTCGCGCAGAGACCGTGCGAATTGCCCGGCGCGGTATCCTCA
>NZ_SRUO01000258.1 GCF_004791025.1 Mesorhizobium sp. M4B.F.Ca.ET.203.01.1.1 | reverse complement strand
GGCTTCTCGCGCCTGTACCTGGGCGCGCATTGGCTGAGCGATGTGATCGGCGGCATGCTGTTCGGCACGTTCTGGCTGCTGGTGCTGGGCATCGCCTACCGCCGCCGCTTCAACCGCTCGTTCTGGGTGAAGCCGGTGGCGTGGCTGTTCTACGGTGTCTTCGCCGTGGCGGCGATGTGGTACGCGCCGCGCAACATCCCGGTGAAGCTGGAACGCTTCGAGCCGACCCTGCCGGCCGCGCAGGCGATGGACATGCAGGCCTGGTGGCAGCACGACTGGGCGACACTGCC
>NZ_SRUO01000025.1 GCF_004791025.1 Mesorhizobium sp. M4B.F.Ca.ET.203.01.1.1 | reverse complement strand
TCTCTTCGCCAGAAAGGCAATCCACTACAAAACGAAGCCGCTCGTCCATGATGCCAGTCTCTCGCCAAACCATCGCCGGGTCCTCCGGCGAGGGAGAAAACTGTCACCTATGCAATCGGTCCATTCTATTACCTATCTATCCGGTTCGGACACCGGCACCTTCTCCCGGTATGGTGACGGGGAGAAGAGGGCTGGGGCGGCCTTGGCGCTCTTCCCGCAACGCTGGTGATTGGCGAAACTTCTGGCGACGGCGTCCTTCTCCCCTCACTACGGGGAGAAGTGCCCGGCAGGGCGATGAGGGCAGCGCAAACCTCAGGTAATTGCCTTGGGCAGTTCCGTGTCGAGGTTGCACGGACTGGAAAGACCGCCTAACAGGAAGCTGAAACCAACCTTAGGTACAAATTCCGCATGGCTCTCAAGCTCATCGCGCTCGACGACCAGGACCTGAGCATCGTCTCGGCCCATGTCCAGGACGCCGTGATGAAGGTGTCGGATCTCGAATTCCTGCCGGCGGCCAAGCGCTTCGTGCTGACCATGAACCGTTTCGTCTGGGAGGCGAAATCCGGCCTGTTCCGCCAGCACAATGAGCGGCGGCAGGCGGTGCTGCATTTCGACCGCGTGCTCGGCGCCAAGACCAGCGGCATTGCCCGCGACAAGCCGGCCGAGGTGCTGTCGCTGCTGGCGATCAGCTTCGTCGGCATCAGCAAGCCGGCCGGCATCGTCGAGCTGGTGTTTTCGGGCGGCGGCACGATCATGCTGGACGTCGAGTGCATCGAGGCGCGACTTGCCGACATAGGCGGCGCCTGGGAAGCCTCCTCGCGTCCCGTACATAGGGCTTGAGCGCAGCAGATGGCCATCACACTCAGCCAGTCCGACGCCGATTTCGAGCAGCGTTTCGCCGCCTTCCTGACGACCAAGCGGGAGGTGTCGGCCGATGTCGACGCGGCGGTGCGCGAGATCGTCCAGCGCGTGCGCGCCGAGGGCGACAAGGCGCTCATCGACTATACGCTGAAGTTCGACAAGGCCGACCTCACCAGGCTTGGCATCGCCGTCTCCAAGGATGACATCGCCAAGGCCTATGCCGAGGCCGATCCGCAAACGGTCGAGGCGCTCAAATTCGCCCGCGACCGCATCCGCTCGCATCACGAGCGGCAGAACCCCAAGGACGACCGCTATACGGACGCCGCCGGCGTCGAGCTCGGCTCGCGCTGGACGGCGATCGAGGCGGTCGGGCTCTACGTGCCGGGCGGCACGGCGAGCTATCCGAGCTCGGTGCTGATGAACGCGGTGCCTGCCAAGGTGGCCGGCGTCGAGCGCATCGTCATCGTGGTGCCGGCGCCAGGCGGCGTCATCAACCCGCTGGTGCTGGTGGCGGCCGATATCGCCGGCGTCGCCGAGATCTACCGTGTCGGCGGCGCGCAGGCGATCGCCGCCCTCGCCTATGGCACGGAGACGATCAAGGCGGTCGCCAAGATCGTTGGGCCCGGCAATGCCTATGTCGCGGCGGCCAAGCGTCAGGTGTTCGGCACCGTCGGAATCGACATGATCGCCGGACCTTCGGAAGTGCTGGTCGTGGCCGACGGCAGCAACAACCCCGACTGGATCGCCGCCGACCTGTTGGCCCAGGCCGAGCATGACGTGTCGGCGCAGTCGATCCTGGTCACCGACGACCCCGCCTTCGGCAAGGCGGTGGAGGTCGCGGTCGAGCGCCAGTTGCAGAGCCTGCCGCGCGCCGAGACCGCCGCCGCAAGCTGGCGCGATTTCGGCGCCGTCATCCTGGTGCCGACCATCGAGGCCTCGCTGCCGCTGGTCGACCGCATCGCCGCCGAGCATGTCGAGCTCGCCATCGACGACGCCGAGGCCTTCCTTGGCAGGATGCGCAATGCGGGTGCGGTCTTCCTCGGCCGCCATACGCCCGAGGTCATCGGCGACTATGTCGGCGGCTCCAACCACGTGCTGCCGACGGCGCGCTCGGCGCGCTTTTCGTCGGGGCTTTCGGTGCTCGACTTCGTCAAGCGCACCTCGATCCTCAAGCTCGGGCCGGAGCAGCTGCGCGCGCTGGCGCCGGCGGCGATCGCGCTCGCCAAGGCGGAAGGGCTCGACGCGCATGGCCGTTCCGTCGCGATCAGGTTGAACATGTAGCGATGTCCGACTACGACCGAACCCGCGCCAGGCTGATCGATGTCGAGCTCGACGAATCGATCGGCCGTTCGACGCCCGATGTCGAGCACGAGCGGGCGGTGGCGATCTTCGACCTGATCGAGGAGAACAGTTTCCAGCCGGTCAATGACGACGGCGCCGGTCCCTACCGCCTCAAGCTGTCGCTGGCCGATTCGCGCCTTGTGTTCGCGGTAGCGCGCGAGGACGGCGCCGCCGTCGTCACCCACATCCTGTCGCTGACGCCGCTCAGGCGCATCGTCAAGGACTATTATCTCATCTGCGAGAGCTATTACGACGCCATCCGCTCCTCGACGCCGAGCCATATCGAGGCGATCGACATGGGCCGCCGCGGCCTGCACAATGAAGGCTCGCAGACGTTGATGGATCGGCTGGCCGGCAAGATCGACATCGATTTCGACACGGCGCGCCGGCTGTTCACGCTGGTCTGCGTGCTGCACTGGCGAGGCTAGGCCCTGGCCTCGCTGCCGCATTCGATCCTGTTCATGTGCGGAATGAACGCCGTGCGCTCGCCGATGGCCGAGGCGCTGGCGCGGCGCATGCTGCCTTCGGCCATTTTCGTCGCATCGGCCGGTGTGCGCAGCGGCGAGCGCGACCCGTTCGTCGACGCGGTTCTGGCCGAGGACGAACTGTCGCTGGGCGAGCGCCAGCCAAGGACCATGGACGAGCTGGAGGACGACTATTTCGACCTGATCGTCACGCTGGCGCCGGAAGCGCACCACGCGGCGCTCGAGCTCACCCGCTCGCTCGCCGTCGAGGTCGAATACTGGCCGATGCCGGACCCGACGGATGCCGGCGGCACGCGCGAACATATCATGGCCGCCTATCGGGACGTGCGGGAGCGGCTGAAGGCGCGCATCGCCAGGCGTTTCCCCACATCCGAGGCAAGAAGCGCCTTGGATTAAGCGTGTTCACAAGCGGACGATTATCATATAGGTTCCGCCGAAATTCTGGCCGGAGTCGGATGATTTCCGGTCGGTTCGGCCGGAAATCATCCGACTCCGGATCAAAGAAGTAGAGCATGATGTCGTCCGAAAACCGCTTGACACTTTTCGGCATCATGCTCTAGCGCCGGAACCGAAATCCAAGCAAAGGTATCGAATGCCGAAGGAAGAAGTCCTCGAGTTTCCGGGTGTGGTCACGGAACTGCTGCCCAACGCGATGTTCCGGGTGAAGCTCGAAAACGAACACGAGATCATCGCCCACACGGCCGGCCGCATGCGCAAGAACCGCATCCGCGTGCTGACCGGAGACAAGGTCCTGGTCGAGATGACCCCCTATGACCTGACCAAGGGCCGTATCACCTATCGTTTCAAGTAACAGCCCGGCGCGACCCCAGATGAGCATCCTGCAGAAGCTCGTGCTTGCCTCGGGTTCGCCGCGCCGCATCGAGCTGCTGCAGCAGGCCGGCATCGAGCCGGACCGCGTGTTGCCGGCCGATGTCGACGAGACGCCGCTGCGCGCCGAGCATCCGCGCTCGCTGGCCAAGCGGCTTTCCAAGGACAAGGCCGAGAAGGCGTTCGCCTCGCTGAAGAGCGAGGACGACTATGCGCCGGGCTTCGTGCTTGCCGCCGACACTGTGGTGGCGGTCGGGCGCCGCATCCTGCCCAAGGCCGAGACGATCGACGACGCCGCGAACTGCCTCGGCCTGCTCTCCGGCCGTTCGCACCGGGTCTATTCCGGCATCTGCCTGATCACGCCGGGCGGCAAGCTGCGCCAGAAGCTGGTCGAAACCCGCGTACGCTTCAAGCGGCTGCCGCGCGAGGAGATCGACGCCTATGTCGCCTCCGGCGAATGGCGCGGCAAGGCCGGAGGCTATGCCGTGCAAGGCCTCGCCGGGTCCTTCGTCGTCAAGCTGGTCGGCTCCTACACCAACGTCGTCGGCCTGCCGCTCTACGAGACGACGGCCCTGCTTGCCGGCGAGGGCTTCAAGGTGCATGCGAGCTGGCTCACCGCGCGCCCATGAGCCTGGACGACAAGGTCACGCCGCTGCGCCCCCGGCGCCCCTGCCCCGAATGCGGCAAGGCATCGGTGCGCGAGCACTATCCGTTCTGCTCGGCGCGCTGCAAGGACATCGACCTCAATCGCTGGCTGAAGGGCGCCTATGTCATCCCTGGCCGCGACGCAGAGGAAGAAGAAGGCGAAGCGCCGGAGCAAAGCCCGGCGCCCAAGGACGAGCCGTAAGCGCGCGATATCAGCTGTTTTCCCGCTGTCTTTAAGTGGTTTTCTTTTCCCGGCTGAAATCCGCGCTTAGGCGCTGGACAGGCTGAATTCCCGTGCTATAACCCACGCGCTTTCAAGGGCGCCGGCGGCGCCTTCGAGAATTCCGGCCTGCGAAATCTTGCTTGCCGGCGAGGCCCAGATAGCTCAGTTGGTAGAGCAGCGGACTGAAAATCCGCGTGTCGGTGGTTCGAATCCGCCTCTGGGCACCATCCCCTCTTCTCCCGACACTTCCTTTCGCCGAAGCTTCTACGCTTCTGTTTCCACAAACGACTGAAATCGTTCATCTTTTTGGGAAGGATGGCGCGATTGAGCGCGTTTCATGGAATTCCGGCGTATTTGATCTAACGGGGCGGAGGGCTGGTATTTCCGTTGGTACTGGACATCCTGATGGTATCGAAACAGCCAAAGGGAGGTGTCCCACAAATGGCCCTTTCCGACGTGAAATGCCGAAATGCCCGTCCTGCTTCCAAGCTACTGAAATTGTCTGACGGTGGCGGGCTCCAGCTCTGGGTGCAGCCCACCGGATCCCGCCTTTGGCGCCTCGCCTATCGATTTGACGGCAAGCAGAAGCTTCTGGCGTTGGGCAGCTATCCCCTTATTTCGCTCGCCGAAGCACGCAAAGCGCGCGATGACGCCAAACGTCTCCTCCTAAGTGGCATCGATCCCGCACAGGAACGCAAATTGCGAAAGGTCGGTTCGACAAAGGACAGCTTTCGATCAATCGCCGAGGAATATGTTGACAAGCTGAAGAAAGAGGGACGTGCCGACCGCACTATCACCAAGGTCAAATGGCTACTCGACTTCGCCTATCCCACCTGTGGGCACAAGTGCATTCGGGACATTGACGCCGCCACTATCCTTGCTGCCCTTCGTAGCGTGGAGGTGCGCGGTCGATACGAATCGGCCAGGCGGCTGCGCTCGACCATTGGCAGCGTCTTTCGATACGCCATCGCCACTGCACGCGCCGACACTGACCCAACGTCGGCGCTGAGGGGCGCGCTCATCAGGCCAATAGTCACGCCGCGTGCCGCCATTACCGATCCGAAGGCATTGGGCGGCTTGCTGCGTGCGATCGAGACATTCGACGGACAGCCCCCAACCCGAGCGGCTCTGAGGTTGATGGCGCTGCTATTTCCCCGCCCCGGTGAGCTTCGCGCTGCCGAATGGGGGGAGTTCGACTTCGAAAGTTCGGTATGGACTATCCCGGAAGCGCGAATGAAAATGCGACGACCGCACCGCGTTCCTCTTTCAACGCAGGCTTTGAATATCCTGGCCGAGCTTAAAAAAATGTCCGGCGCCGGGACGCTGCTGTTTCCAAGCGTGCGATCGCCTTCTCGTCCGATTTCCGACAATACACTCAACGCCGCCCTGCGTCGCATGGGTTACAGCAAAAATGAAGCAACCGCCCATGGCTTCCGAGCAACGGCATCAACTCTGTTGAACGAATGCGGCAAGTGGCATCCAGACGCCGTAGAGCGACAGCTGGCTCATATTGAAAAAAACGACGTTCGGCGAGCCTATGCCCGGGCGGAGCACTGGGAAGAGCGCGTCAAGATGATGCAGTGGTGGGCAGATTATCTGGAAAAAATTGAGAACGCGGGAACGCGCGGGTAAACTCAATCAGGTATGCGGGCAGCCAGCTGTCCGGCACGCATCGCGAACGTCCGGTTTGCCCCGCATGTCTGCCCTTGAGGCGATCTTTGCGATTCCGGATAGCAGACGCTGCCGGCGACCCGGCCGAGACGGTACCGGCTTCGCTTGCGATGGAAGCATTGCAGGAAATCGTCGGCGTGCGCGGTGCCGCCAGTGCCGAACGCACCGCGCTCATCAACCGCTTGGCGACACTCCAAAGCCCCTTTCTGCGCGCCGAACTCAGCGCAGACTGCGGATGATCGAACGCCACTTCGTCCGTCTCGAAACCGAAACCGCTCGCCCGATCTCGGCCGACCCCGCCCTTGCCCGCCGCCACGCCGTCCGCCTTCCAGCGATCAGCCTGATTTGCGCCAGGGGAAACAATCTCACGCCTATGGTGATTTGAACCGGCGCACGATTCAAATCCGGCTAGACGCCCAGTGTCAGCGGCCAGAGGAACGGCGTTTCGAATTCGACGCGATTGACCTAGCCCTGCGTAGGCGGCCCGAGCTCGTTGCAGCGGCGCTGACGGTCGAGCGCGCCTATTTGTCGGCGGGCGCACCTAACAGAGCCTCTCCCATGGCTCGGGCCAGCCGATTGCCGGGGCGATGTCGCCGGTCAGAGAGCAGCGGACCCGGAGAAAGACGAACTTGCGGAGATCATCGACGCACTGCCGAACGGCCCCTTCACGACGCGGAACATCGCCCATCCGGGTTGCGGATAGCCCACTTCTCAGGGAAGCACTCGGCGGCTTCATCGAACGGAGCGGTACGTTTCATCGAAGCGCTTCGGGAGGTATCTGGCACGATCAACGCGTATCGGTGGGCGGTGGATCGAACAACTGCCTCGTGACAGCACCAGCAACAGCACTGTGTGGCGCGTGGCAGGCGAGGATCACGATCAATCGTCGTCATCGTCCGGCGATCCAGAGGCAGAGAATTCCCGGCTCGTAACTCCCCCGCCCGCCACGGCCCCCCTAACACGCAGGCAAAAGAAAACGGCGTCTACCGTATTGATCGAAAGCAGACCGGGAGGGAAACGCCGTTGAAAGTTTAGCCGCAGGGGAATGGGTAGGACTTGGGAGAGCCTGCCGTACGCAATCCAGTCATATAAACGGATGTGGATATCTATATTATGGATAGATGAGTGTTACTATCCTATTGCGTCGCGAAAGAATCAACCGCACTGCAATATTTGCGTTCTCTGCGAATCGGAGTAGTATTGCCGGCAAGGGAAACGTCCGATGCCGTTTTCCCCGCTCCGGGAGGAGTACCGTAACCAATTGATTTGTTTCGGAAATGTTGAAACCGTTGCCTTAGGCTCAACGGTTTTTTAACCACGCCTTGACTCCTGCCCAATACTTAAGCATTGAATCAGCCATCAGAACGAAGAAACCGCCGCTAGCTGGGGAGCCGCGACGGTTTCAAGTTCACACCCGCAAAGATTGGACGTCGAGCGCGGGGTATGGCTATTACGTACGCTGATGTTGAATCAGAAATATTAGCCATGGTCAAGCTCGACGTTCGTACGCCGAACCTAGGAGATCCCTATGGCGTCTCGCACATACCCCTCGTACTGGATGTACAGGGACAATCGTAATGAATGGCGTTGGACGTATGAAGCTGTGAACGGCAAGACAATTGCCGTTAGCAGCGAAGGGTATGTCAAACGCGTCGACTGCGAGCGTAGCATCGACATCATGAAGGCATCATACAACAGCGCAGTGTGGTTCCCTGAGAGTCTCAGGTACGCTGCGTAAGCGCCTAACAATGGGAGAGGCCCGCCACTACTTTGTGGCGGGCTTCTTTTCGTCCTTCGGCGACGGTACATTGGCGATCTTCTTCACCCCGTCGAACACCTTTTCGGACTCGTCCGTTTCAGTTCCTGGGCGGTTTCCTGCTTCTCGCGTTAACTCTTTTCAATTTGACCCGATTCATTTTTTCGAAGAGCGCAGCCGCTGCGCGAGTGCAGTTGAGTAGCGAGGGTCAGTCGTCGTCCATTTCAAGGGTCCGGTACTCGCCGCTTTCGTTGTCGTAGACTTCGACTTCAACTGTTGATCCGTACCGACGAATGCTTTCGACAGTTACGTCTCGATATTCGCCAGCACCACCGTCAAATATTTGGATGTCCCTGCCCGTTCTAACAAGATTACCCTTGCCAATCTCTACCGACTCGCCAGTAGTATCCGTCCCATCCCAAGCATATGCACCGGACCCGCCCAAAACGAGTCCGATTGCGAACGCGAAACATTTGATCATAGTAAGCCGCCCTAATGACAGTGATATCCGCCAGTTTTGTGGTTCGTGTGACAACCATTTGAGTCTGTTCCGCCACCATGGCTGAACGCCGGGACAACTCTATAAGCGCCCAAAAGAACACCAATAACCAAAATAAAATATTTCATTTTGCCTCCCAAGAACATGACTATTCGGCGCATCGCGCTGCGATAACTTTGCCAAAACACAGGCGGCAAGTCAAATGGCATCTTCGACTTGCCGCGTCTTTGTCACTTCTTGACCGGAGGTGCCGGTTTAGGGGACGGAGGTCGATTGACAGGAGGCCGGGGCGATGGTGTTGGAGTCTAACTTGACCGCCGTCGCCGCCACCTTTTCTTCCGCTGCCTGGTTTGTCTGGATGAGCCGAAAGGTCACCTTGCATGAATAGCCCCCCTGTTCGAACGCACTAAGAGCGCAAATATCGAAATGCTGCAAGAGGTGCTTAGGGAGGCAGAAAGCTATCTTGAGGCCCAACTCACCTCAGCTATCGCCGCAGATCACCGGGCGTATACGTTTGCCGGTGCTGTCTCGGCTGCTTCAGTGATCCTCGTCGGGACCGCATACAGCTTGGTGACAAGTCAGCCGCCTAACTCTCTCTTAGCGTTCACGGCTTGGGCCGTTGCTGTTTCACTATTTGTAGCGGCATGGATGGCGATAATATCTGCTCGGTCGGTTAGCTTTCGTAGGGAACCAGCCCAGTAAATGGGTAGCCGACATTGAAAACGGGAAGTCATTCGCCCATGCTATCGCGGAACAATGTGCTCACCATGACGGCATGATCGCACAGAATACTTTCGTGATGGATAGAAATAGCAAGATATCAATGGTGCTGTAAATCTGGCGCTCGTGGGGATTAGAGCGGGTGGCATCGCGTTCTTATTGTGGATTGGTTCGTTTATCAGAGCTTGAAAGCTCTCCGGATTTCCCGGATCGATTCCAGCCATGTCCAATAATTTTGCAGTATGGCCACGTACATATGCGTCTATATTGCTACATTGCCGCGTTTAGATGTAGAAAATCCTGGAAATCTGGAAATAATAGGTTGTATAAGATTCACCGTTCTCGCTACAAAGTTTCACCTCTACTGAGACTTTGGACGAAACAGGCGTGCATAGCTCTCGCAGCCGCCAATGTTGCCATCGTACTTAGTGTGTGCTCAATCATGCTGGATGACCCAACGATTACGTCGACTTTGCAATGATAGTCATAGGTCTCGGTTGCTGTGCCTTGGGGTCTGGATATAGACTGGCTTCCCGTTCACATAGGCCGTGCTCGAATTAAAAGTCGGGACAGTGTATGAGCCGGGCGTTTAGGCTTCCCACGTGAACACGCGCTTATCGGCTATCGTGCTCTCCGCATCGGGAAAGCCGAGAACGTCAAATGCGGCTTGGTACGGTTGGCCTCGCAACGATGTCAGGCCCGCATCCATATGTTCGAATGTCTGGCACCCAGCCAAAATCGAAAGCGCGATTAACGCGCCGGCTTTGCCGCGTCTCCTGTCGGGTGCGCCAACTTTCACAACAAAACCATATGATTGTCGGATTGGTATCCGCGACCCCTGCTGGTGTTCAGCCGGTAAGCAGGAGGTAAGCGCACGGTCGAAATCACGCGTGGCGATCTATTCGCTCCTCTGCTCGAAAGGCATCATTTTTCGAAACTGCGCTGGGAATCTTTCGACACGGGCCGTGGGGTCGGGCTCAACAATGGATGAATAGCCGGCCCTATACGACAGCTGTAGGGGGGCACCATCGGCATTCGGCTCGCCGCTGACGCATCGCAGCCGGTGACATTGAGAGAAATAACGGACTCCTCTGGTTAACCGCGACGGCACTAGCTATAGTTCGCCGATATTTGGGGGATAGAATGCAGCCAACCATACCGATAGATCATGGGCTCTCTGACAAAGTTTTGGGCAAACCTGAACTTTTGCCAGTGGCAAGCGGCATGCCGCTTCTCACGGACATTCAGTTCGAAGCTTTAGAGGCAGGCGTAGCTCGCGGAGAAAGTCTTCTTGTCAGCGCGCCGACATCGACCGGGAAGACCCTAATCGGTTGGTGGACAGTGGCATCAGCCATTGAGGCAGGCTACACGGCTGTTTATCTCGTCTCTCATCGGGCGTTGGCCAAACAGAAGTTCGAGGAGGCTAAGAGATTATTTCTTGGTGACTTCCTAGCTTACGACCGTTCGGCGATTGTATGTGCGACAGGGGACAGCGTCGAAGACGCGGCAGGTCGGAAAACAAATGCTCCCCTTTCTTCTGTTATCTTGGTTGCAACGTACGAGAAGTTTCTGGGCTGCTTGTCAGTTGGTGGGCCGCCGCGTGACCTGACAAACATCTGCTTCGTCTGTGATGAAGTCCAGTTGGTGGGGGATAAACATCGCGGCCAAAACGCCGAACTTCTCCTGACGTTGATGCGGCGAGCGGGGTGGCGGCAGTTCGTCGGGCTGTCTGCGGTTCTGAGCCCCGGCGATGCACAGGCACTGGCTAGTTGGTTGGGGATTGGCTTGATCAGAAACCCCAATCGCGAAAAGGCATTGACCATTGAGTGTCGAACACCCTTGGCAACGCTCTCCGTCTCAGCTGGTCCGGGCTTTGAAGGGCTGCAGCAACAAGGGCCGCCTAGTCGAAGTCGCGATGTTATGGGTGTGATCGGAGAGTTACTTCAACAGCAGCGAAACCCCGTTATAGTTTTTTGCATGAAGGTCGACGACACTTTTGACCTAGCGAGAACGTGGGCTCAATCCCGACCGGCCATTCAGATTGATGCGCCTGCCGGGGTGGACGTTGAGCAGCCGCTCTTAGATGCTTTGCGCAGGCGCACAGCCTATCACAACGCCGAACTGACCGAAGATGAAAGACTGTTCGTCGAAGATCGCCTCGCTTCGGGCCAGGTCGATGTAGTCTTTGCCACATCAACTCTCGCAGCGGGGGTCAATTTCCCTTTGGGTAGTGCCGCATTCGCCTCTTGGAAAAGGTGGGATTTTGACCGTCAAATGCATGTGCCTATAGGCCGAGACGAGTTCCAAAACATGGCCGGCCGTGTCGGCAGGATGGGGCAGGCTATCGCTAAAGGCCACGTTGTGCTCACGGCTGACGGAGTACAGGAAAGTAGGCAGGCTCAAGCACTAATGGACCTGACCACCCAAGCTCCGCTGGGTTTGGGCATTACACCAGAGCATTTTGGGACCCTCACACTTCAGATTTTCGCAGGGAGGCTGTGCACAAGCAGAGAGGATGCATTCGACCTAATCGGATCAACGCTTACGGCATCTAGAGAGCGGGAGCGAAATCTAGCTGGTATAGATCACTGGCGAGACAAGTTGTTTAGTCAAATTGATCGGCTTGTCGACATCGGTTGCCTGATAGAACTGCATGGACAAATCACGGTCACAACCTTCGGCGTTGCCGTCGCCCACTCGGGCCTTAAGCCGGAGACAGCAATTTTTTTCATCGAGGGGCTGAAAAGGTCCTCTGCGCAACTCACTCAACTGATCGATCGGGCCGGGAACGGTACCAGCGAAGACGATTTTGTCTTTGTGCTGAGCCATGCAGCTATTCGGTCCCCGGAGTTCGGGATTGTTGGTGGCAAAGCTACCCGTATCCTCAACTGGAGAATAGGCCGGAATGGCCCAGTGCCGAACCCTTACGCGACTAGACTGAACCCAATCTTGTTCGACCAGCCGTGGGTAGCAGATGCGGGAGCCGCTAACGGGGCGTTGCAATTGACAGAGTGGGCGGCTGGAACTGCTAGGGGGCAAATTGAAAAGATTGTGGCGGGGGTCAGGTTGGGAACGGTTCAGGGAGTAGCTCGCGATGTGTCGTGGGTTCTTACGGGGGTATCTGAGATTATTTCGAGCGTGACGTCTCCGACCTTGGCCGATGAAAGCAAGCCAATCGCGCTACGTGGAAATGGTGAAGATGTTCAAGACGTGAGGCGGCTTGCCCGCGCGATCCGCCGTCAGTCGATCAGGCTAGGGGTTGGGGTGCCCAGCGATGTGCTTTGGATGTCCGAACTAAGACTGCCCGGCCTCCAGTCGCGCCTCCGCCGTGATGATATTATGAGTTTGCGAAGGGGCGGGCTTTCGAGGCCCATGGATTTGATGGATGGTAGCGATCAGGCCGATGAACGTCGCCGTATAGCGCTTGGCTTGCAAGAGCGTGGTGGCATAGCCAACCTAATTCGGAATGCAGCTCGGACTTGGCGGCAGGACGACCGAAATCACTCTAAGACGATGCATCTTCGGCGAGCAGACCGCTTGATGCTGCGCGACCAAATAGCCGCTCTGTACGAGAAGCGAGGGACTGATCTTGAGCAGGCTTTCAGTATATCGCTAGGAGGGCTTGGGATACCTTGTCAGCCACTCGATGTGACCGGTCGCCAAGGGTTTCCCGATTTCCTAGTATCGATTGAGGATTTTATTCCGATTGTTGTCGAGGTGAAATCTAAAGTTAGCGATCAGGAAACGGTGCCCTTAAACGCTGCTACCGAGGTCCTCGCGGCATCAGAACTGGCGGGGCTGCGAAACAACCCTTGCCTCACCTTGTGCAGCCCCGGTGTAGACCCGAGCGTTCCAACGTTTATCGAGGCCGCGAAGCGTTTGTGCGTCATCGATGTCTCCGATTTTTGCGAAGCCATCCTGCGATTGCACGAGGGAACTCTTACCAGGGGTGGGTTTTACAACTGGTTGACAACGCCCGGCATCGCGCTGGCCGAAGCGCTTCCTTCGCCGGCCACTCGTTAACGGTCCTTCTTAAATAGAAATTGTGCCAGTTCTCCCGGCGATGAGCTTTCGCAAGGAGGCCTTCACAAATCTGTTTGGGAATAGCCTCGGAGCTGACCCATGTCCAACACCGTCACCGCCCCTCTCTTCGTTTCCTATCTGCGCGTCTCAACGGCCCGACAAGGGCATCAGGGCTTGGCCTTGAAGCCCGGCGCGAAGCCGTGTCGGCTCACATACGCAACCGGGCAGGCAGCAATGCCGAGCCTATGAAAGAATACGTTGAGGTTGAGAGCGGCAAGGCCAACGACCGCCCTCAGCTTCAAGCCGCCCTCAGGCACGCCAAGCATGCGCAGGCCACGCTCATCATCGCTAAGCTCGACAGGCTGAGCCGAAACGCTGCCTTCCTGCTCACCCTGAGAGACAGCGGGGCGAGTTTCGTGGCTGCCGATATGCCGGATGCCTGCGATCTCACTTTCGGGGTCTTGGCGTTGGTGGCGGAGCACCAGCGCAAGATGATCCAGAGCCGCACCAAGGCTGCGGTGGCGGTGAAGCGGGATGCGCTGGCACGAGAGGCGGCGGCACTGGTAGTGCTTGGCCAAGAGCCTGTGAGGCGGCTTGAGGACGGCACCACGCGGCCCTTGCGCCTCGGCAACCTAACGGAGTCAGACTGCCTGCGGTGCCGACTGTGAAGCGGGGCGCTCAGGACCGGGCTGAGGAGTTCCGTGACGTGCTTCGCGACGTTGATCCGGCAGGCGCATTGTCGGCGCGGGGGGTTGCCGGCGCCCTCAACCAAAGGGGCTTTAGGTCACCTGGCGGCGGGCGCTGGACAGCACAAAGCGTCATCAGGCTGAGGGAGAGATTGGCCGCATGACGTAGCAGGCCAGGGGAGGCGCGCTACAGGGGTTGCGTAGGCGAGCACCGCTTCCGGCCCGGCGAAGGGCGCCTCGGCGTAGACGACCCAGCGCTAACATCGGCGACCTTCAGCGTCGACACCTCCGCGACGCGCAAGCCCGCGCAATAGGCGACGAGAGCGCGGCCTGGTGCTTGAGGCAGGTGGTGGCGTTGAGGAGACGGGCAACCTCGTCGCGGCTCAGGACCACGGGCAGCTTGCGCGGATGCGACAGGCGGACCAGCCTGCGCGCCAGGTCCGGGCGGTCGAGCGTGTGGGTGAAGAAGCGCAGCGCCGACACAATGCTGTTCATGGTCGGCACGGGAACGCCGTCACCCTGCTGCCCGACCTGGAACCGGCGCAAGTCATCCGCTGTCGCCGTGTCCGGCGATCGGCCAAGGAAGCTTGCGAACCGCCCGACATCGCGGACGTAGTTGCGCTGCGTCTCCTGGCTGAACCGGCGCATGTCATGTCAATCAACCGTTGGCGTAGCGGGCCGATCTGTGCATCGAGAACGACGGCCCTCGGGATAACGGCTCCGAGTTCGACGCTGAGGGAGGCTGCGCAAGGGGGCCAGCGGGCAGTCGCAGGTGGTTAGCCCCGGTCGTGCACAATGCGACGTAGCCGTCCACCGACTTGCCCCACGAGTCCGCTTAGAAACGCTCTCCTGCCGTGATCCATCCGGTTCACACGTTGCTGCCAGTTTGCGCCGAACGGACCTAGTCAGGCCGCTTCCGCTCAACGGGGCTCCTCTTATTTAAGTGAGCACGATCTCGTCGCTTCGAATTGGCAACCAGGATGCGGCTTTGTGCGTCGACACCAACACGCCCCGGAGTATCAGGGACGGGCCAGCGTCCATGAAGAGTGACGCATTCTCGTATCCGCCGCGAGGCCTCTCTCGTGAGGAAGCAGCTCGTTATATCGGTGTCGGATCGACGCTTTTCGACGAAATGGTTGCCGATGGGCGCATGCCGAAGCCTAAGCGCATCAACAGCCGCGCTGTCTGGGATCGTGTAGCCCTCGACATAGCTTTCACCTCGTTGCCGGATAAAGATAGCGGTCTTCAAGAACTGCTGGAAAGAAGCAAACGGGACAGAGAAAGAAGAAAATAAATACGCTCATTGCGTATACGCCGCAGGCGTAGTATGATCATTGTGCGAAAGGCTTGACATGAACGAGAATGAGAAACTTGCGCAAGACGTGAAAGCTTGGCGGGCCAAGGGGGGGTTCACTGCCGAAGCCGCGGCCAAGGCGCTGGGAATACCGAAGCGCACCTTTGAAGGCATAGAGCAAGGCAGAGGGTTCCCCTACCCGGTGCTCCTGCGCGTTGCCATCGAAAGCAAAACCCTTTCGCTACAAGCGATGCTGGAGAACTCCCCGCGAGTTGATCACCGGCGGCAGAAGTCTGGAAGGAACGTTGATGGCTAGGCCCTTCAAGGATGCGCGCTATCCTGGGGTCTCTTCGCGTCTCAAGAATGGCAAGCTAACTTATCGCTACCGTGCAAAAGGCATGCCTGAAATCAGCCTTCCCGGCAAACCTGGCGATGCCGAGTTCGAGGCGGCTTACGAGAAGGCCACGCAGGGCCAACACAATGTGGGTATCATCGATTTGCCCGGTCGGGCACTGCCAAAAACTTTTGGCCATGCCGCGCGCCGGCTTGAAACGACAATGGAGTGGCTCGATTTTGATGAAGCGACGCAGCAGAAGAATGCACGACTGATCGAGCGTTTTCTCAATCTGAGGGTCGATCCAAAGTACCCACTGATGTGGCGCGATACTCCGGTGGAACATCTCGACGCGGATCGGCTTCGCGCCATCATTGAAAGCATCTTCAGGACAAACCGCACAGTCGCCAAACACATGCTGGTCGCTATCAAGAAGCTTGTATGGGTCGCGACTGACGTCGAAAAATGGATCAAGCCGCAGGAGGATCCCTCGCTATCGATCCGTGTCCGTGTGCCCAAGTCGACCCGGAATCCCGCTTGGCCAATTGCAATCCGCGAGAAGTTCGAGGAGCGACACCCTATCGGTACAGCCGCACGCACCTGCTATGCACTCGGCTTCTGGCTTGGAAATCGGCGCGGCGATATCGCTGCTCTTGCGTGGGATGATCTTTTAACCGAAGAGATCGAACTGTTCGATGGCTCGCTGGTGCTGATCGAGGCCTTTGATTTCCGCCAGAAGAAGAACCGCAACCGCCATGGCGGGCGGGAGATGTTCATTCCAGTCGTCGACAAGCTAGCAGCGGCCTTGGACCCGCTCGAGCGCTCGATGGGCGGCACTGTCTTGAAGAACGCCTACGGCAGGTCATTTTCGGAAAAGAGCCTGACGGGTATGATGCAGCACTGGACGCGGCAGGCGGGAATTCCTGCCGGTTACACGCTCCATGGCCTGCGCCGCACCTTCGGCACCTACCTCGCTGAATGCAACATCCAAGCGAGGGCCATCATGGAGGCGATGGGCCATTCCTCAATGACGGTAACAGATGAATATGTGCGTGAGGCCAACAAGAAGCGCATCGCAGTTGATATTGCTCGTGCCATCAACGAGCGCGAGGCCAAGCGCGACGCCATGAAGCGGCGGGCAAACCTCCGCATTGTCAAATAATCAAACGAGTCGGAACAAACCGGGACCACGGTCTTTGCCTTGGGCCCATAATTGGCCCAAAACGTTTTGGGCCGAGGCCACTTTTTGCCAATGAAATCAATGGTTATGGTGGGCCCGGAGGGACTCGAACCCCCAACCAAGCGGTTATGAGCCGCCGGCTCTAACCATTGAGCTACAGGCCCCACGCGGCTGGCTTAGTGTTTTTCCCTCATCGGCACAAGGCTTTCCGGGCGGGCTGGCAGCGATCGCCCAAATCAGCCCATATTCGCGCTCTAGTTGCCAGATGCGACTGGTTCGCAGACCGAGGAGATTTTCATGACCAGACATCTTTTGCCCCTCATGCCGCTGGCGCTTGCTGCCGCCATCGCCTTCCCGGCGGTGGCTGGCGCCGCCGATTCGCAAGCCACGCCCCGCATCGTCGTGTCGGGCGAAGGCCAGGCGACCGTCGCCCCCGATCTCGCGCTGTTGACGCTCAGCGTCATGCGCGAGGCCAAGACCGCGCGCGCCGCGCTCGACGCCAACAACGACGCCATGGCGGCGGTAATCGCGGCGATGAAGTCGTCCGGCATCAAGGACCGCGACCTGCAGACGGCGGGCATCCAGATCAATCCGCGCTACAACTACACCAACAAGCCGGACGGCAGCCAGGAGGCCGAACTGGTCGCCTACCAGGTGACCAACACGCTTTCGGTGCGCATCCGTGACATCGACAAGACCGGCGACATCCTCGACAAGGCGGTGTCGCTCGGTGTCAACCAGGGCGGTGGCATCACCTTCTCCAACGAAGACCCGTCCGCCGCCGTCACCGAGGCTCGCAAGAAGGCGGTCGCCGATGCCATGGCCAAAGCCAAGACGCTTGCCGACGCCGCCAGGGTCAACCTGGGGCGGGTCCTGGAGATCACCGACCAGAACATCGCGCCGCCGCCGATGCCGATCAACGCCAAGGCCTTCGATGCCGCGGGCGCGTCGGTCCCGGTGCAGGCGGGCGAGAATTCTTACGCCGTGCAGGTCACCGTCACCTTCGAACTGAAGTGAGCGTGGTCCGGCCGGCCTGCGCCGGCGGGGCCGGACGCAGGATCCGGCCGGTTGCGACCGGCGCCTGCCGCGCATGAAAAACCCCGGAGGACCAGTCCTCCGGGGTTCTTCTTGAGCCGCACCCTTCCGCCCTGGCGGAAAGGGGCTCTGCTAGGCGTTCAAGCCGGGGCCGGCTTGTGTTCCTCAGCGATAGATGATCGGGCAGCCGCGCACATTGGCGAATACCACCACCACGCGATCGCCGTACTGGCGGCCAGCGACCTTGACCGTGCGGCGGTCGATGTCGACGATGCGGACGCGGTGCAGGCCCATGCGCTCGGCCTTGTCCAGCGCGCGGTCCGGCGAACAGCCGCGGCGGCGCCACTCGCGATCACGGCGATAGCCATCGTCGTCGTCACCGCTATAGACGCCGAAGCGCGGATCCTGGTTGTTGCCGAAGCCGAGGTAGAGGCTGTCAGCATGGGCGGCGGGGATGGCGGTAAGCGCGCCGAGGCCGACAAGCGCCGAAAGGGCTGCCGTCTTGATGGTGTTGAGCATTGTCTTCTCTCCTTGTTGAGGGCTCTCGCCCGTCTGGTGAACCGATGGTGCGAGAATGCGCCTGCCTGTCTGAACTGTCTGCGAACCGTCCATTCATCTTCGGTTCATCTGGCAAGTCATCGGTTGCGGGCGGCCGGACCCCAAACGCCCCACGGCCCCGCCGGTTCCGGCCGAGGCCGCTCCGGCGCGTGGTATTTCCTACCGGTTTGCGGCGAAAATCGGTTCAAGGCCGGTCAAGATGCAAACCATCCGGGTTCGTCATCAAGATGCGAACCATCAGGGTTCGTCAGCGAACCCGTCAGGGTTCGTCGTCGAGCATATAGTCGAAATAGTCGTCCGGCCCGGCAAGGTCGGTCTCGCTGGCCTTGACCCGTCCGCGGATCGAGATGCCGGCCTCGTGCACGGTTTCGGCGCTTCCCGAAACCAGCCTGTGCCACCAGTAGAGGTCATGCCCCTCCGCGATCAACCTATAGGCGCAGGTCCTGGGCAGCCAGCGGATGGTGCGCACATTCTGCGGCGTCAGCCCGACACAGTCCGGAACCCGCGCCAGCCTGTTGGCATAGTCGGCACAGCGGCAGCTTTCGGCGTCGAACAGCCGGCAACCGACGCTCGTCCAGTAGATTTCGCCGGTATCCTCGTCCTCCAGCTTCGACAGACAGCATTTGCCGCAGCCGTCGCAAAGCGATTCCCACTCGGCCGGCGTCATCGCCTCGAGCGTCTTGGTTTTCCAGAATGGCGCACCCATTGCGCGGATGTGGCCCCGGCCGGCGCCGAGGTCAAGCGCGGCAGTGGCATAAATGAGACATGCATCATATGAAAAACACGAAGTTGCCTTCAAAACGCCGGTCAATCGTCCTTCGTTGCCGCTAATGCCCATGCGCCGGAACCAATCCGGATGATGCAAGTTTGGGCAGGGATGGGACCCCATAAGGAGAATTTGAGATGAAACGCCAACCACGGATTCTGGCAGGCACGGCGATCGGCCTGTTGATGGCATCCGCGCCGTTGGGCGCGTACCCGCTGCAGGGTGGTGCCGTTTTCGGCCCCGCGCAGCATGCCGCAGCGCCATTGATTCTGGCGCAAGCGAGCTGCGCCGAGGGCGAATCGGCCGAGGCCTGCGCGCAGAACCAGCAGGCTGAACCGGAACAGCCCAAGAAAAAGAAGCGCGAGCAGCAGCAGCAAACCGAATCCGCGCCGGCCGAGCAGGCCGCTCCCGAGCAGGAACAGAAGCCGCGCAAGCGCAAGGCCGAACAGCAACAGCAGCAAACGGAACAGGCGCCGGCCGAACAGGCAGCACCTGCCGTCGAAGAGCAGCAGCCGCGCAGGAAGAAGCGCAACCAGCAACAGCAGATCGAAGCGGCACCGGCCGAGCAGCCAGCTGAGCAGGCAGCTCCGGCAAACGACGAGCAGCCGGTCATGCCGCGCAAGAAGAAGCGCGAACTGCAACAGCAGATCGAGGCCGCGCCTGCCGAACAGCCCGCCGAGCAGGCAGCTCCGGCAAATGACGAGCAGCCGATCAAGCCGCGCAGGAAAAAGCGCGACCAGCAGCAGATCGAGGCAGCACCCGCCGAGCAGCCGGCCGAACAGGTCGCCCCGGCAAACGACAACAACCGCCAGGACAACCTGCGCAAGAAGAAGCGCAAGCAGGATCAGCAGATAGAGGCTGCGCCCGCCGAGCAGGCGCCGGCCAAACAGGCGGCACCCGCCGGCGAACCTGTCCCGCAGGCCGAACCGCTTCCTCAGCCCACAGAGCAGCAGGCGGCTCCCGCCCAGGGCGATCAGCCTCTGGACAAGAAAAAGCGCGGCAAGAAGACCATTGGCGAACAGCCGGTGACGGGCGAGCAGCCGGCCACTGGAGAACAGCAGCCATCGACGGCCGAACAACCAGCCAATGGCGGGCAGACCGTGACTGGCGAACAGCCGGCACAGGGCGAAAATCCGGCGGCCGAGGGCGAAGCCCAGGCTGACAAGAACGCGGCCCCCATCCTCGACAGCCAGAAGGATGTCCTGCGCAAACGCAAGGGCAAGAACCAAAACGGCCAACAGGGAGGCGAGAATGCGAATGGTGAGCTGAGCAACCAGCCCGCCCAGCAGAATGGCGAGCAGGCGCAGGCACCGAAGCCGGCTCCGGTCGACCAGGGACCCCCGCCCACCGACGACAAGTCGGCCCAGCAAGAGATCAAGCCCGAGAAGATCGTTCCGGTGACGGAGGAAAAGGGCAAACGCGTCGAGGTAGCGCCCGATGAGAACGTCCGCGACCGCCAGCGCCCGCAAGGCGTCAACGTCCTCAGGGAACTCGGCGATCGTGTCATCCTGCAGTTCAACAACCAGACGATCGTCGAAAGCAACGACGCCCCACGCATGCACCGCGGCGCTAGGAATGTCTACTACGAGGACCTCTCGGGCGGTCGCAGGCGCGAAATCGTCGAACGCGACAACGGCATTCAGATCGTCACCATCCGCAATCGTTACGGCGACGTCATCCAGCGCTCGCGCATCACGCCGGAAGGGCGCGAATATATCCTGAGCTATGTCGACGAACGGAACTATGAGGACGATGGCGACTGGCGCGATCCCGGCGACGACCTGCCGCCGATGCGGCTCAACATCCCGCGCCGGGACTACATCCTGGATTCGGAGGATGTCGAGGATGAAGGCGACTACTACACCTTCCTCGAGCAGCCGCCGGTGGAGAAGGTCCAGCGCCTCTACTCGATCGACGAGGTCAAGCGCTCGGCCCGTGTGCGCGACATCGCCCGCCGCGTCGACCTTGACACGCTGAACTTCGAGTTCGGTTCGGCCTCGATCTCCGATGAGGAGGTGCAGAAGCTCGACGGCGTCGCCAACGCCATGGAGAAGCTGCTGAAGAAGAACCCGGCCGAGACCTTCCTGATCGAAGGCCACACCGACGCCGTCGGCACGCCGGAAGCGAACCTCGCTCTGTCGGATCGGCGCGCCGAAGCGGTCGCCGAGGCGCTTACCAACGCCTTCGGCATCCCGCCCGAGAACCTGACCACGCAGGGCTATGGCGAGGAGTATCTCAAGGTCGACACCTCAGGGCCGAACCGTGAGAACCGCCGCGTCGCCATCCGCCGCATCACCTCGCTGGTGGCGCCGGTGGCCAGCAGCGAGAATTAACGAGCTGTTCCAGAAGCATAAGACGGCTTCTGGAATCAGGGTGACAACAGGAGCCCATCCCGGTTTGGCCGGGATGGGCAACGCGCCACGGGTTTGACGCTCAAGGAGAATTGAGCCCCGATTCGGCCGGCTTCATTGAATTGTCGGATTGATGTACCCAGATTCTCGACAGGGCGTTCCCTGCCCTGTCCCGACTCCAGCGGGACACATGAGCCCCGCCGGTCCCTTCCGGCGGGGTTTTGTTTTGGCCTTGCAAACAACTGCGGGTTGCCTGAAAAAACGCCACTGAAAGCAGGAGCGGAACAGCGCATGAAACGCCTCGAACTCGCCATCGAATCGATCATTCTCGCCACGCGCTGGCTGCTGGTCGTCTTCTATATCGGGCTCGGCCTTGCGCTCGCCATCTACGCGGTGTCGTTCGGCAAGAAGCTCTACGAGTTCGCTTTCAACGCCCTGACGCTCGGCGACACCGATACGATCCTGAAGATGCTCGGCCTGATTGACGCCGCCCTGGTCGCCTCGCTGGTGGTGATGGTGATCATCTCCGGCTACGAGAATTTCGTCAGCCGCTTCGACGAGAATGACGGCAAGGTGCACTGGCTGGGAACGATCGATGTCGGCTCGCTCAAGGTCAAGGTGGCCTCGACCATCGTCGCCATCTCGTCGATCCACCTGCTGCAGGTCTTCCTGAATTCCGTCTCCTACACGACAGACCAGCTGATGTGGCTGACCATCATCCACCTCGCCTTCGTCCTCTCGGCGCTGATGCTGGCCTATATCGACCGGCTGATGGGTTTGGCCAAAGGCAAGAAGGTTGAGGACTGAGGCCTCGCCCGCTGCCCCTCAGTAGATGGTTTTGATCTTGCTTTCCGTGCGGGCAAACACCTCGTCCGGCACGAAGAAGTCGCCGGCGAGAGGCCCTGTCGCGCCGGGCGCGTAGACGGAAAAATCGCTGACGCCCTCGGCGCGCAGCACCTCCTCGTCGATGTAGAAATTGCCGGTCGCCTCGCGCGACGGGCGCAGGAAGATCGCATGCGCGGCGTCGGCCATGATGTCGGGCGAACGGCTCATCGCCGCCACTGCCGCGCCGCCGAGCAGGTTGCGTACCGCGGCTGTGTCGATGGTCGAGATCGGCCACAGCGAGTTGACGGCGATGCCGTCCCTGGCGAACTCCGCGCTCATGCCCAGCGTGCACATCGACATGCCGAACTTGGCCATTGTGTAGGCGACATGGTTCTTGAACCATTTGGCCTTCATGTCGAGCGGCGGCGCCAGATTCAGGATGTGAGGGTTCTTTGCCAACTTCAGGTGCGGAATGCACATTTTGGAAACCAGGAAAGTGCCGCGCGTGTTGATCTGGTGCATCAGATCGTAGCGCTTCATGTCGGTCTCCAGCGTGCCGGTGAGCTGGACGGCGCTGGCGTTGTTGACGCAGATGTCGATGCCGCCGAACCGCTCGACGGTTCTCACGACTGCCTCGGCGACCTGCGCCTCCTCGCGTATGTCGCAGAGCACCGGCAGCGCCTTGCCGCCGGCCTGCTCGATCTCCTCGGCAGCGGTGTAGATCGTGCCCGGCAGCTTCGGATGCGGCTCGGCGGTCTTGGCGGCGATCGTCACATTGGCGCCGTCGCGCGCCGCGCGCAGCGCGATCGCCAGCCCGATGCCACGCGACCCGCCGGAGATGAACAGCGTCTTTCCCTTGAGCGACATCTTTCCTCCGCTTCCTTGACTACATCGCAGGCGCGAACCTTTGCGCGGCAGGCGACCAGAGCGCAAGGCCCGACCCGCCGCGAGCGGGTTACGCTGCGTCGGGTCCAGAAACGAGGCCAGGCGTGAGCACCGGAAGCGCAGGACGCCACCATTCGCAGGCCGGCCTCACCGGAATATCAATAGGCCCTCAGACCAGAACCAGTCCCTGCCGCATGGCAATGGCGATCGCATCGGTGCGATTGGCGGCGCCGAGCTTGATCAGGATCGCCGCGACATGGAACTTCGCCGTGTGCACGGAAATGCCGAGGCGCCGGGCGATCACCTTGTTGGGCGCGCCTTCGGCAAGCAGCGCCAGCACTTCCGCCTCGCGCGGCGAAAGCGTTGGCCGGGCAGCGTTCGTGTCTCCCGGCTCCTCTTCGAACGGGTCGCCGTCATGGAAGGAGAGGTCGTCGTGCCGACCGGTCAGCGGCCGGTCAGAGCCCGAAATGCGGTAGCCGGCGGCTGCAAGCCGCGCGGCAGCGGCGATCAGCAATTCGTCGGACGAAGCGGGCAGCACGGCAAGCACGCTGTCGGCGGGCTGTTCATGGCCGGGACGCCGCGACAGCAGCACCCTGGGCAGCGCAGCATCGATCGCCCTGCCCTCCAGGCCATCCTCGTCGATGATGGCGACATCCACGGCCTGTCCTGATCGGTTCCCGGCCATGACCGGCAGCAGATCGCCGGTTGCGGCGAGCGCCTCGGACAGTTGCTCGGCCCGCGCGGCGTTGCCGAGCGCGATCAGCACGGTCAGCCGCCGCTCCGCGGCGGCCTGATCCGCCTTCCTGTGGTTTGCTATCGCCGCGACCGCCATCATGCCCTCAGCTCAGCGGCTTCTCGCCGATGGTCACGGCAACATCGCGCGCCTCGCCGCCGCGCACGACGCCGAGCGTCACCGACGCCCCGGCGCTGTCCGGTCCGAGCTTGCGGATCAGGTCACGCGGACCCTGCACCGCTTCGCCGTTCCATGCCACGATTATGTCGCCGAGATGCAGGCCGGCGGCCTTGGCCGGACCGTTGTCGTCGAGGCTCATCACCATCGCGCCGTGGGTGTCGCTGTTGTGGACCGGATGCAGGCCGGCGCCGAGATAACCGCGTGCGACGTGCCCCTTCTCGCGCAGCGTCGCCACCGCCCGCTCGATCGTCTCGTAAGGCATGACCAGTGCCCGCCGGCGCGGCCCGAACAGGAGCATGCCGATCAGCCCGCCCCTGGCATCGAGCACGGGTCCACCCTCGAAGCGTGAGCCGGCGTTGACGGCGAGATTGATGCGCCGGTCGATCGTCCCGCCGCGCATCGAGCGCCAGGCCGGACCGACCTCGCCGACCGAACCGAACACGGCAAGTGCTGCGCCGTCGCTGTTGCCGATGGCGACGGCGACATTACCAGGCCGCACCGCATCCGCCTTGGCGAGTGAGGCCGTGCCTGCCGCGCCGGCGGGCTTCAGCAGGGCAACGCCGGTCGAGGGATCGCGGCCGACAAGCTCGGCCTTGACCGTCTCGCCCGAAGCCAGCGTCAGTTCGATCTCCTCGCCCGCCTCCACGACTTCCTCGGCGGTGACGAAATAGCCGTCGCGCCAGTGGAAGGCGCTCGCTGTCCGATGATGATGGGTTGCAAGGCTCGCCGTCGCCGGCGCGGCCGCTGCCGCGAGATCGGCGATTGCGTCGGAAAATGCGCTCAAATTGAAGTCGCTCATCATTGTTCTCCTGGGTTTGCGATTACCCAGATATCGCTCGACAGGACGCCGGCCGGTACTCGCCTCATGGCCAGTCGGCCGCGCGACTGGCCATCTGGTCAGGTCGCGGCCGAACGGGCCGCTCCGCACATATAATCATCCTTGCGCCTGATACCACGGAGCCCTTCCCATGGCCCTCGCCGCCGCCAAACTCCAATCCGACGAAGCCTTGCTCGACGCCTATTCGGCGACCGTCGCCGACGCGGTCGACCGCATCGGTCCCGCCGTCTGCCGCATCGAGCGTGTCGGCGGCGCCGGCGGCCATGGCTCCGGTTTCGTCATCACGCCGGATGGCCTGGTCGTCACCAACTTCCATGTCGTCGGCGACGCGCGCGCCGTGCGCGTCTCGATGCCGGACGGCGCGTCGCGCGAAGGCCGCGTGCTCGGCCGCGATCCCGACACCGACATCGCCCTGGTGCGCGCCGACGGCAGCTTCACCGATGTCGCGCCGCTCGGCGATTCCAAGCGGCTGAGGCGCGGCCAGATCGCGATCGCCATCGGCAATCCGCTCGGTTTCGAATGGACCGTCACCGCCGGCGTCGTCTCCGCGCTCGGCCGCTCGATGCGCGCCTCGACCGGACGGCTGATCGACGACGTCATCCAGACCGACGCGGCGCTCAACCCCGGCAATTCCGGCGGGCCGCTGGTGTCGTCGGCGGGCGAGGTGATCGGTGTCAACACCGCCATGATCCATGGCGCGCAAGGCATTGCCTTCGCCGTCGCCTCCAACACCGCCAATTTCGTCATTTCGGAGATCATCCGCTTCGGCCGCGTGCGCCGCGCCTTCATCGGCGTCTCCGCCGACACCACCAATTTGCCGCGCCGCGCCGCCCTTCTGTCGCAGGTCTCGAGCAGCACCGCCGTGCGCCTGCGCAGCGTCGAAAAGAACAGCCCGGCGGCAAGGGCCGGGCTGAAGGAAGGCGACATCATCGCCGCGATAGATGGCCGTCCGGTCACCGGCGTCGACGACCTCGTGCGCATGCTCGACGCCGAGCGCATCGGCCGCGAGACGCTTTGCACCGTGGTGCGGCGGACCGGCGTCAGCCAGGTCGCGGTGACGCCGGTGGCAAGGCCGAACTGAGCGACCTGCTCCCAACGCCCCGGTAATCGTCGGGGCGTCCCCGATGCGCTATCTGATCTCTTGCCCCTGATTGCCCAGACGCATCTTCAGCAAGGCAACCAGACTTGCCTGCGCGCTGTCCTCGGCCTTGATCTCAGCCGTATGCGGCCGTTCGCGCAGCGCCACCCGCATGGCGTGGAAGCCAAGTGCGCGATAGGCCTCCATCTGCTCTTCCGAGAAGAACTGATCGCTGGTCGATTCATGCGGGAAAAGCGGGTAGCGACGCTCGTAATCGAGGACATAGTCGGGCTCATCGCCGGTAACCGACGCCTTGACGTAGACAAGGATGCCTTCGACCGGATCATTCTCGTAGAGGATCTTGCCGACCGCGAAATGCCGCAGATGCAAATCCGATTCCGGCGGGACGATCTTGGTGCGGTTGGCGTCGCGCGCCAGCGCCGCGTCCCTGACCGGTCGCCAGTCGAGCGAGATGCGCACGCCGAGATCGATCCGCGCGAAGCGTTGGACGTCGGTGAAGGCGCCGAAATTCATGCCGGCATCGGCCTCGGCGTCGACCACGATGATCAGCTTGCACCTGCGCTTGAGCAGTTGGTAGAGGCCGATATTGTCGATGTGGCCGCCATCGGTGATGTAGACCCGCGAACTGTCGGACCTCAGCTGCCCCGTCGCCTCCGCGAGCAGATACAGCCGCAGGATATCTTCCCAACTGCGCCGCGGGGGCCGCTTTCCAAGCGCAATCCCGCTCGGGTTGGGAAGCCAGAACCCCAGTCGCAGGTTGAGCAGGGCAAGCGTCGGCCCAAGCAGGCCGAGGCTGGTGCGACCCATGCTGGAGGAGATGGCGGCCCCCGAGATCGCCGCTGCTGCCGCGAGGTCCAACTGCCCCTCTGCCTTGGCCATTGCTGTCGAGGACGCATATCCGGTCGAGGTGCTGCCGACGAAATGTTTTGAAAACAGGAAGAATTCGGCGTTGCGCCCTCTCTTGCTCGGGTCGGCCTCGGGAAGGCTGTGGACTTGCACGGCAGGTGGGGGCGCGATTGGCCGATGGTGGCCCGGCAGAATGATATCCGGCCCGCCCCACCAGGCCCTCAACCTTATGGCTGCGGCAACCTTGGCGCCCACCCAGCGGATCGCGCGGACGAGAACGGACCTCTTCGGAGGACCGGCTGTTTGCCCGGCATCCCTGGCGCGGCGCACATTCAACGTGCCGTTTATCAACAGATAGGGCGCCATCGCGCCGAGGGCATCCAGCGCGATGTCGGCCTGGTCTTCGCTGCCGCCGAGGCGAAATGCCTGCCGAAGCCGGTCGCGGTAAAGGCGGTGCAACCCATTGGCGTTCTCGGTGAAGTTGAAGGCCACCATTGTGACGATGGCGCTGATGGCCAGATAGTTGAGCAGCACGGTGGATTCGTCGTGCTGCCAGACCCCTTTCGCCATTCTGGCGGCCACGGCGAAAATGGCTGAGCATGCAATGAGCAGCAGCACCTTGATGACCACCGATCCGCTATAGTCATGCCTCATCGCGCCAAAGAAGCCACTGAGCCGACCGGGGGCCAGATCGTCGGCGAGATAGCGAACCACAAAGGTTCGCGCCGCCAGAAACAGCGCCATCGATATGACAAGGATCGTGAACAGGACGCGATTGTCGGCCGTCAGCCAGGCTGGACCGTAGGCATAGCCACTGTCGCGGCCAAACAGCCACGACACGTCGAAGCCCCAGATCGTGATCGGCGAAAAGATCTTGATGCCCCAGATCGTGATCAACAGAAAGAAGCCGTAGATCAGCAGGGGCAGGGCAAGACCGAGTGCGAGAAATGCCGCGCGCGCCAGATAGCCGCGCAGCTGGTGTCCGATCCCCGGCGAATTCAGGGCCTTCTGCAGCCAGGAAATCAGAATGCCCCTGAAGGCGGCGGTGGCTGTGACGATGGCCCCGGCCGCCGTGATCAGCGCCTTGAGCGTCTCCATTGTCGTCTGCCGATGACCAGCCTTCGGAGAGGTCACCTCGATCAGCCACAGGATGATCTTCGGCTGAATTTCAATCAGGAGCAGGCCGGCAGTGACCAGCAGCAGGGTGCGACCGCCCTTGGCCCAATTGCTGTCCTGTTCCAGGCGCTCGCCTTTGCGCGCAAAGGCATAGCTGTCGGTATAGGACCGTCGCAAGCCCCAGACGACCAGCCAGACGGCGAGAACCACCATCATCGACCGCGAGAGCACGAACGGGTTGGCCACCAGCGATCGCAGGCTGGCGGCCCATCCCGCCTTGCCCCAATCGTCGCCGAAGAGCCAGTTGGCGACGTCGAGCACGATGCTGTGCCCGAGATGATCGGTGGTCGGGTTGGTCAGGATGACGAATGTCGCCAGCGGCAGGATCAGCGTCAGCAACAGCAGGACATTGACCATCCAGCCGCGCATCAGAATGCCGATCGACAGCGTGATATCCTGGAAGCCGCGCGGCGCCAGGAAACGGCTGTTGTCGCGGATGTGGCCGACCAGCGCGTTGTCGCGCACGTCGTCGCCCGAGGCGAAGGGAAAATCGGGCCGCTTGCGCTTGCCACTCTTCGCCGGCGCGAGTTCCTGGCGCGTCATGTCGGCGATCATCGCCGATCCGATGTAGCCGCCGCCCGATACCGTCGACAGATAGTCGATCCGAGGTATGAGCTTGTACTGGTCGAGTGCCTGAAGCGCGCCGAGGCAGAGCGAAGCCGATCTTATCCCGCCACCCGAAAGCGCCACGCCAAACAGCCAGGCCGGATCACCCTTGGCAACGGAATCGGGCTTGCCGCCAGTATCTTTTGATGCATCGACGCCGAGCGCGCGGCGGCGATCGAGGATGGCGTCATACTCCGCCCGCAGAACCCTCTCGAATTTGTCGGTATACGGGCCAGAATTTGATTCCTCTCCTCGACTGGCCATAGCTATCCCCCGACACCGCTATTGCTGAACAATACAATAGGCAAACAAGGTTTTTCGCAAGGATTATTGCCGTCAGGAAAGTGAAACCGCCGCCTGGATCATCCGTGACTTGAAAATCACGGGCGACTTTAACGACAGCATGCGCTTTGCTTCGCGAGGCACGCGAGCCCGCCAGGCGGCCGCCCGTCGGCATCGCCATGCCGACAATTGCCGCCAACGGTCGCCGCTCAGCCCGCCGCCGCTCCCTGCACGAACTGCGCCTGAAATTCGGGGCTCGGCGGGATCGGCTTGATCACGTCGATCAGCACGCCGTTCGGATCCCTGGTGATGAAATGGCGCTGGCCGAAAGGTTCGTCGCAGAGAGTTCTGAGGATCGGCAGGCCGGCGGCCAGCACCCGCTGATAGATCGCGTCGGGGTCGCGGACCTCGAAATTGATCAGCAGGCCCGACGTGCGGCCCCGCCCTTCCTCCGGGATCGTTTCGTGGTCGCCCTGGACGATGCCGAGATTGACCCGGCGGTCCTCGGCCGACTGCAGATGCACATACCAGTCGCTCTCGAACAGCGGCTTGAAGGCGAAATGCTCGACATAAAATTCTTTCGTACCGGCGACGTCGCCTGTCATCAGCACCGGATAGTAGCTCGTCGTCTTCATCTTTCCTTCTCCCGTCAAACAACATACAGTCTGCATGTAAATGCAATAACATACAGGCTGCATGTATGCAACGAGAATCCTCGCGCCGCTCCAACCGCGACCGCACCGAGGCGACGCGCGCCGATCTGATCGACGCCGCACGAAAACTATTCACCGAAAAGTCCTATGCCGAGACCGGCACGCCGGAGATCGTCGCCGCCGCCGGCGTCACCCGCGGCGCGCTCTATCACCATTTCGCCGACAAGCAGGCGCTGTTTGCCGCCGTGGTCGAGCAGGAGGCTGGCGCGGTGGCCGAAGAGATCGAGCGCGCCTCGCCCGCATCGCTCCCTGCCCGCGACGCGCTGATCGCCGGCTCGGACGCCTATCTCGCGGCGATGCGGGCGCCGGGCCGCACCCGCCTGCTGCTTCTCGACGGGCCCGCCGTGCTCGGCCGCTCCGCCATGGATGAGATCGACAACCGCCATGGCAACCGCTCGCTGCGCGAAGGCCTCGTCGCGGCGATGCGCGAGCAGTCCATGGCAAGACTGCCGATCGAGCCGCTGACCGCATTGCTCGCCGCTGCCTTCGACCGCGCCGCGCTTGCCGTCGAAGCGGGAGCATCGAGCGGCGACTACCGCGCCGTGCTCATGGCGCTGATCGACGGTCTGTCTCCGGCTCCTCCTCGGTCCACACGCCCGGCTCCATCTCGTTGAAGCAGCCGAGCCCTCGTTTGAACCGGTCGATCAGCCAGGCCGCAGCCGGCTTCGGGCTGCTGTCATTGCGATGCATGGCAAAAAGCGGCGAACGCGCCTCCCTGAAGACCTCGAGGTCGAGCTCCACCAGCCTGCCGCTTGCCAGATCGTCGGCGATCAGCCAGCGCGGCAGGCCTCCCCAGCCAAGCCCCTCCCGCATCAGCATATGCTTGGTGCGCATATCGGTCAGCCGCCAGGTGCGGTAGGCGAAGACGCCGAAGTCGCGTCCCTTGGTGCGTTCGGACTGGTCGGTGACGACGAGTTGCGTATGTTCGCGCGCATCCTCGAGCGTCACCGGCTTCGGCAGCAGCGCCAGGGGATGGCTGGGCGCGGCGGCCAGCACGATCGACATGAAGCCGATGCGCACGAGGTGGACGTCGACCTCGCCCAGCATGCCGCCGATACCGAGGTCGGCCTGCCCGCTGAGCACATGATCGGGAATGACACCAAGCGTGCCGATATGCAGGCGCAGCATCACGGTCGGAAACTGCGCCTCGAACGCCTTCAGCACTCGCACCAGCACCGGCGAGGGCAGCGCCGCATCGACAGACAGCGCGACTTCGGCCTCCAGTCCCTGATGATGGCCGTCGACACGCGAGCGCATACGCTGCAGCACGCCGATCATGCGCCGCGCATCTTCGAGCATCGCCCGTCCGACTACGGTCAGTTGCGGTTCGCGCGTCCCCTCGCGCTCGAACAGTTTCAGCCCAAGCTGCGCCTCCAGGTTGGCGATACCATAGCTGATGACGGATTGCGCCCGGTTCAGCTTGCGGCCGGCGGCCGAGAAACTGCCGGTATCGGCAACCGCCACCAGGATCTGCAACTGGTCGAGCGTTGGATTGGGCTGCATCGTTATATCTATTTTGTGGATGGATCGTATAGAAAATATACCAGTTTTTCGAATGAGTCGAGCGACCCATATTCAGCGGGACAGTTCAATCCCACTGGAGAGCCCCGCAATGCCCATTCTTCTTGTCACCTCGAGCCCGCGCGGCGCCGCCTCGCACTCGACCCGCATCGCCACCGAGCTTGCCAACAAGCTGCTTGCCGCCGATCCGTCGAACACGCTTGTCGTGCGCGATCTCGTCGCCAATCCGCTGCCGCATATCGATCCCGACTATTCGACCGGCATCTACACGCCCGCCGAGGCGCGCAGCCAGCGCCAGGCCGAAGTCGTCGGCGTCTCCGACGCGGTGCTCGACGAGCTCTTCGCCGCCGACACCATCATCCTCGCCACCGGCTTCATCAACTTCGGCATCTCCTCGACCCTGAAGTCGTGGGTCGATCACGTCGCCCGTTCGGGCAAGACCTTCTCCTACGGCGAAGGCGGGCCGAAGGGTCTCGTCAACGGCAAGAAGGTCTATATCGTGCTCGCTTCCGGCGGCATCTATTCCGAGGGCGCGGCCGTGCAGATGGATCACGCCATCCCCTATCTGCGTGGCGTGCTCGGCTTCCTCGGCATGACCGATGTCGACGTCATCCGCATCGAAGGCGTCGGCATGGGCCCGGACGCCGTTGATGCCGCGATCGCCAAGGCGACTGCCAAGGTCAACGCGGTGGTGGCCGGAACCGCCGGCAAGCAGGTTGCGGCAGCGGCGTAGACATCCGCTGTTCTTAAATTGAAAGGGCCAGACGCCGACAATCGGCGCCTGGCCCCTCTTCATTTCCGATCGTCGGCGCCGGGACGCCAGCATGTCTTAGCCGAAGATTCGCTCGCCCTGCTCGTCGACCAGTTGGATGCCCTTCTTGATCGAGATGTCGACGGCATCGTCCAGGCCGGCGAAACGGTCGGCGCGGATGAAGCGGTGTTCCTTCGTCACGCCGTCGATTTCCTTCGAGACCACGCCGCAGGTCTGGTACTGGCCATCGGCCTTGTAGGGCGTGGCGCTGATCAGGAAACCCTTGTGCTCGACCTGCTTTGCCGGCGCCGCGCTCTTGGGCTCGCCCGCATCGCCGCCACCGCCGAAAAGCTTTTTCAGAAAAGACATGGTTCAAATCTCCACTTTCACCTCGGCGCAAAATGCCTGCGCCGGTTCTCATTATCGCATTTAGGCGTCACGACGGTGCCGCGCCAGCATGATCCAATGTCCCGCCCCGTTCCAGCCCCTTGATGAAGACGGCGACCAGGAGCTCGATCTGCTCCCAAGTCTCGTCCGCCTGCCGCCCGGCGGAATTCGCGGCATAGCCGCTGGTGACGATGCCATGCACGCTTGACCACAAGGTGCGGGCGGCGATCCGCAGGCGGTTTTCGTCGAGGCCGAAGCGGCCGTCGGCGAGCACCCTGGCGATGATCTGCAGCAGATCGCTGAGCCGCGCCTCATAGGCGTCCGGCTCCGCATGCGCCGGCTGGCGGCGGTTGAAGGCGAGCAAGGCCGGCCAGCTCGCCGGATGCGCCTCCACGAAGCCGGCATAGGCACGCGCCAGCGCCAGCAAGCATTGCCGCGTGTCGGTCACCCCCGCCTTTTTGAGTTCGGCCATCGCTGCGGCGCCGGCTTCGCCCAGCCGATCGAGCAGCCGCATGTTCACGGCGCGATGCAGGTCGTCGATATCCCGGAACAGATTGTATATGGAGCCGACCGCGATGCCGGCCTCGGTGGCGATGGTCCTGGCCTTCAGGTTCTCCGCCCCGCCGGCTTCGATCAGATTCTCCGCGATGGCGATGACGCGCTCGCTCATCTCTTCCTTGTCCAGTGCCAAACCTTGTCTCCGCATCATCTCCGCCGCCTCTCGGGCGCGGCAACGGATGCCGGTTTACCATAATCCATTCTGCATGAACAGCGTTCAAAAAGCATCTTGAACAATGTTCATTTTCTGCTACATTGCCCTTGTGAACGATGTTCATAAAAGGGAGAACGAACAAATGCTCAGTCTTCTCAGGACATTGCTGGACGGCGCCGGCGCCAAGGCCGAGGACCGGCTGAAGGACCAGTTCGCCGTCGATCTTCTCGCCCAGCGCATCCGCGATGCCGAAGCCGGCCTCGCCTGCGCCAAGCAGACGCTCGCCTCGCTGATCGTGCGTCAGCGCGCCGAACAGGCCAGCCTCGACCAACTCGACCGCCGCATTGCCGATCTGGAGACGCGCACCCGCAGCGCCCTTGCCGCGGGTGCCGAGGCCCTCGCCCACGATGGCGCTTCCGCCATCGCCGAACTGGAGAATGAACGCGAGGTCCGCCGCACCACCGTGCGCAGCCTGACCGAGAAGACCTTGCGCATGCGCCTGTCGCTGGAACAGGCGCACCGACGCATCGTCGACCTCAACCAGGGCATGATCTCGGCGCGTGCCATCGACGCCGAGCAGAAGGCGCAGCGCCGCCTCAACCGTTCCATCGGCCGGACAGCCAGCCTCAACGAGGCAGAGGCGCTGCTCGCCCGCATCCGGGAGCGCAGCGACCCGTTCGAGGAAGCCAGCATCCTCGACGAGATCGATGCCGGCCTCAGCCAGGAAGCCATCCGTGGCAAGCTGGAGGAGGCAGGCCACGGCCCTTCGACCAAGGTCCGGGCACAGGACGTGCTCGAGCGCCTGAAATCCACGCACTGATCCACGAAACCTACTTCACCAACCAAAGGGACAACGACAATGAACGCCAATCAGACATACATCATGTTCAATACCATCTCGGTCGGCATTGCCTATTTCATGCTTGGCCTGTCGCTGTGGCTCGCCCCGGTCGACCTGTCGACCAAGGGCTATTGGGGCATGGGCGTGCTCTTGCTCACCGGCAGCCTGGTCAACCTCGTCAAATACCGCACCGACGAGCGCGTCGCCGCCGAGACGACCGCCAAGATCGAAAAGGCGCGCAACGAAAAGCTGATCAGCGAATATGTCGGCAAGGAATGACGCCGGCAGGCACGTCCCAGATACGTGCGGCTCCAGCAACGAAAAAAGCCCGGATCTTCCGGGCTTTTTTGCGTGGGGTGCTGGCGGCTTCAGCGGCGCGACAGCGCTTCAAGCGCCGCGGCGGCATCTTCCAGGATGCTCATCGCCTGCGCCTGCTTGTCTTCCGGCGCGTCGACGATTTCGCTGAGCGCCGCGCGCAGCCGGTGGCGCACGGCACGGAACGCATCGCGCTTTTCGTGGCGCCCGCGATGCCGGCCGCCCTCCTCGCTATCGTCGTTCCAGCCGAACCAGTCGCGCGCCTTGGCCATCTTGCGGCCGAAGCGTTCGAGATGGTCGAGCACGTGGTCGATCATCTCGCGGTTCTCGTCGAGATGCGCCTGTCCGGCCTCGGTGATCGAGAACACCTTCTTGTTGCCCTCCGCCGAGGAGATGGCATAGCCCGCCTCTTCCAGGAAGGTCAGCGTCGGATAGACCACGCCCGGGCTCGGGCTGTAGATGCCGCTGGTGCGCTCCTCCAGCGCCTTGATGATGTCGTAGCCGTGGCGCGGCGCCTCGGCCAGCAGCGACAGCGTGATCAGCTTGAGATCGCCGTCGGCCAGCATGCGCCCGGCGCGGAACATGTCGCCCGGGCCGCCGCGGCCGCCGCCCCGCATGCCCGCTCCGAACGGACCGAAACCGCCGCCGCGACCGCCGAACTTGCCGGCCATATGCAGGAAAGCGCGCTCGGCGCGCTCGCCGAAAGGATGATGTCTGTGCATGGATTGCTCCTTGAGTTATGTCTTACGATATATCTCAATTAGGCACGCCGCCTCGTCGAGTCAAGATATATCTTACGTTGTATCTGAAAACAGCACCAGCGGGATTGATTTCGCTAACGCCCGCCGCTAGAAGGCGCGCGAGGGTCGACGACCGCTCCGTAAGCGTCTGACGTCAAGCAACGCATCCATCCCCGGTCGTTCCGGGCAATTGCGCCGCAAGCGGCCAAAGGATGCCTATGCGCTCGACCGGACACTTCAGGGAAAATCCCAAATGCCCACGACCCGCAAGCGCGGCAGACTGCCCGCGCGCTATGCCGCTGTTCTCACTCCGCTGGTGCTGTCGCTGTTGATGACCTTCATCGTCTCGTTCATCTCGACGCTGAAGAGCCTTGGGCTTCAGCCCGGCCTGCCGGCCGTCTGGCTGACGGCCTGGGGCCTCTCCTGGCTGGTGGCGTTTCCGACGCTGATCATGGTTCTGCCGGTGGTGCGCCGCATCGTCGGCTGGCTGTGCGAACCCGCCTCCAGGTAGCCGGCAAGGCCCGGACCCGGATCCGGGCCTACCCTCATCGGCGAGCCCGTCGTCTACCAGCGGCCCTTGCGCCGGTTCCAGGCGTAGAGAAGATCGGCGAAGCGATCATAGGCAAAGCGCGTCAGCGGCAACGCAACCGGATTGCCGAACAGTGCCGCCAGCCAGCCTTCGCCCGGCGTCCTCCGCCACACCGCGATCGCGACGTCGGCGCCGACCAGCAGCCTGCCCTCGGCGTCGGTGGCGTGCAGGCGGCGGCGGATATCCTCCAGCGCAGCGCCGTATCCGGCGAGCGCCGCCGGTTCGAGATTGATGTCGCGGAATTCGATCCGGCCCGCCTTGACCGCCTCGACAAGCCGGCGCTTCTGCCTGCCGATGCCGGCGTCGCAGACCGGGCAGCGCGTGTTGTACCAGACGGTCAGCAGGGGCTTCGACATGGCGCGACTATCGGCGAGGCGGCACGGCCCCGCAATATGACGCAGCGCCACGCAGACCCGCGACGCGCCGAGCGCTACCCGAGCGAAGTGATGATCTCGCGATAGGCGAATTCCGGAAATGCCTTCAGGGTCCGTGTCCTGACACTGCCGCCTGCCGCCAGCATCAGCGCGAAGCGCGCGATCACCGCGTCGTCCGGCGCCTCGACCACGGCCACCATGTCGCAGTCGCCCATGGTCAGATAGAACGCCTTGAACGATCCGCCCATCTCGCCCAGCTGTTTCTTGGCGGCATCGAGCCGCTTCGGTGACTCGCGCACATTCCTTGCGCCCTGCTCGGTCCAGTTGAGGAGCAAGATGTAAGTCGTCATGGCATACCTCCCTCCGGCGCCACGGAGCACGGCTCGGGTCATCGACCTTCCACCGGGGCGGGCATCCGGTTTGTCGCCCGGAAAACGCATCCGACGCGCGAAGTATCCTCCTGGCAGCTGTCACGGGCAAGAGCAGCAGAGCCATCGACCAGAATGAAAAAGGGCGCCAATGGCGCCCTTTGGATTGCGATGGCTTGCCTGCCTCAGCTGTCGAGGAAGCTTCTCAGCTTGCGCGACCGGCTCGGGTGCTTGAGCTTGCGCAGCGCCTTGGCTTCGATCTGGCGGATGCGCTCGCGCGTCACCGAGAACTGCTGGCCGACTTCTTCCAGCGTGTGGTCGGTATTCATGCCGATGCCGAAGCGCATTCTGAGGACGCGTTCCTCGCGCGGCGTCAGCGAGGCGAGCACGCGGGTCGTCGTTTCGCGCAGATTGGCCTGGATCGCGGCGTCGATCGGCAGGATCGCCATCTTGTCCTCGATGAAGTCGCCGAGATGCGAATCCTCCTCGTCGCCGACCGGCGTTTCGAGCGAGATCGGCTCCTTGGCGATCTTCAGCACCTTGCGCACCTTCTCCAGCGGCATGGCCAGCTTCTCGGCCAGTTCCTCCGGCGTCGGCTCGCGGCCGATCTCGTGCAGCATCTGGCGCGAGGTGCGCACGATCTTGTTGATCGTCTCGATCATGTGCACCGGAATGCGGATGGTGCGCGCCTGGTCGGCGATCGAGCGGGTGATCGCCTGCCGGATCCACCACGTCGCGTAGGTCGAGAACTTGTAGCCACGGCGGTATTCGAATTTGTCGACCGCCTTCATCAGGCCGATATTGCCTTCCTGGATCAGGTCGAGGAACTGCAGGCCGCGGTTGGTGTACTTCTTGGCGATGGAGATGACGAGGCGCAGGTTGGCCTCGACCATTTCCTTCTTGGCGATCGCCGCTTCGCGCTCGCCCTTCTGCACCTGGTTGACGATCTTGCGGAATTCCAGGATCGAGATCGCCGTTTCGGTGGCGAGGTTCTGGATCTCGGAACGCAGATCGCGGATCGCGTCCTTCTCGTTCTTGGTGAATTCCTTCCAGCCGCGCGAGGTCAGGTTGGCGATCGAGCGCGTCCAGTTCGGATCGAGCTCCGAGCCCTGATACTCCTTGAGGAATTCCTCGCGGCGCACACCGTAACTTTCGGCCAGCCGCAGGAGCTTGCCCTCGTTCTGCACCAGGCGCTTGTTGATGTCGTAGAGCTGCTCGACCAGCGCTTCGATGCGCGCCGTGTTGAGCGACAGCGACTTCACCGCCTTGATCAGCTGATCCTTCAGCTCCTTCAGCCGGCGGTCCTGGCTGGGCGACAGCGTACCGGCCGCGGCCAGCCTGTTCTCGACCTGCTGGTCCTGCAGCTTGCGCAGCTTCTTGTAGGTGTCGGCGATGACGTCCAGCGTCTCCATCACCTGGGGGCGCAGTTCCGCTTCCATCGCCGCCAGCGACAGGCTCGCCTCGTCCTCGTCGTCCTCGTCTTCCTCCAGCCCGCGCGTGTCGCCGCCGACATTGGTGATGTCGTCTTCCTCGTCGCGAGCGGCGGAGCGGCCACGCGGCTTTTCGTCCGCCTTGGGGGCTTCCTCGATTCGCTCGACCACTGGCGCCTGCTTGGCTTCGGGTCCGGCATAGGTGGCTTCGAGGTCGATGATCTCACGCAGCAGGATCTTCGATTCGTTGAGCTCATCGCGCCAGATGATGATGGCCTGGAAGGTCAGCGGGCTTTCGCAGAGCCCCGCGATCATCGTCTCGCGGCCGGCCTCGATGCGCTTGGCAATGGCGATTTCGCCCTCGCGCGACAGAAGCTCGACCGAGCCCATCTCGCGCAGATACATGCGGACCGGATCGTCGGTGCGATCGGTCGGCTCCTTCTTGGTGGTCGTGGTGGCGACGGCGGTGCCGGTCTGCTCGGCGAGTTCGTTGGCGTCTTCCTCGGCGTCCGCGCTCGTATCGGCGGCCTCAGACTCCTCGCCCTGCTCGTCGTCCTCGACGACATTGATGCCCATGTCGGAGAGCATCGCCATCGTGTCCTCGATCTGCTCGGAGGTCACTTCCTCCGAAGGCAGCACCGAGTTCAGCTCGTCCATCGTAACGTAGCCGCGCTTCTTGGCGGCCTTAATCATCTTCTTGACAGCATCATCGGAAAGGTCGAGCAGAGGGCCATCGGTGGCGCCTTCGCGTTCGGTCTCGACCTCTTCCTTTTCCTTTGTCGCCATTCTTTGTCGTCTCCAAGCGGCCTTAAAGCGGAGCCGCGTAAGCTGCAGTGCCGGTCAAATCGGATGCGCTCGCACCAGAACGCTCTTCACCGGGCCAGTAACCGCATCTCTCGTTAAGTCCAGATTAACCCTGATATCTGTGGCAGGCCTTTTGCCCGTCCAGTGACCAGTACCCGGCATCTCTCAATTTTCCCGTCGACGCCTGGCACGGGTTAATATTTCGAATCGTCCTGATTCCGCCATTCTGCCAGAAGGTCAAGCGCCTCTCGCATGATTCGCATGAAAAAAGCGAATCAATTACCCGACTTAGAGGCGTCGATTCGACGCGGGGACATTTCCATTTCGCTCTTTGGACGGAGTTTGGACCCTATACGCGCCCGACTCTGCCCGAGGATACGCCAAACCCTTCGATCAGCGCTTCCGTTGCCTGTACATCGTTGAATTGCGCCTGAATCTCGATCAGATGCCGGAAATTTTCGTCCGAGGGATCCGCGTCGAGCGCTGCCTGCGCCTGTTTCAGCTCTCTATGTAAGGTGCGCGCGCTGCGCTGCAAGTGCAGCGCCTGGTTGAAGGCGTCGCGGGCATCCTCGAGCGCGGCGGTTTCGAGCGCCGGCCACTGCCGCGCGCGCTTGATCAGTTCCACCGCCCGCCCCCAGATGCCGCCGCACCCGGCCCGCTCAATCGTGGCGATCACCGCGCCGCGCTCGTCGGCGGCATCATGCGCCATGGCGTCGAGGATCGCGGCGTGCAGTTTCTTCAAGTCGGCATTGGCAAGGTCGAGGAATTCGACATGGGCGAAATTCTCGTCGATCAGCGGCGGGTGGTTGACGAGCGCCACGATGATCGTCGCCTCCCGCACCGACATGCCCTCGCCGCGCTTGACCAGCGCCGACTGTCCGAGGCTCTCGGTGATGGCGATGCGGCCGCTTGCGCCCTTGGCGAACTGTCCGCCGGGCGCCTTGCCCTGGCCGCGCTCCCCCGGCCGGCCGCCATCATGACGACCCTGCCGCGGGCCGCGCTGCGAGCCGAAGAAGCTCTGTTCGCGCTCGCGCATCTCCTGCTGGTAGTGATAGCGCGTGCTTTCGTCGCGGATGCGGCTGGTCAGTTCACGCAGCGTCTTTCCCAGTTCCGCCCGCCGCTCCGGCGTGTCGAAAACGCCGCCCGCCGTCTCGCGCATCCACAACAGGTCCACCAGCGGCCGCGCATCGGCAAGCACCGCGCGGAACGCGTCCGGCCCCTCGGCCTTGACCAGATCGTCGGGATCCTTGCCTTCCGGCAGCAGCGCGAAACTCGCCGAGCGCCCGGCCTGTACCGACGGCAGCGCAAGATCGGCGGCACGCCATGCCGCCTTCAATCCGGCCTTGTCGCCGTCGAAGCACAACACCGGCTCCGGCGCCATGCGCCACAGAAGCTCCAGCTGGTTCTCGGTGAGCGCGGTGCCGAGCGGCGCCACGGCATTCTCGAAACCGGCCTGCGCCAGCGCGATCACGTCCATATAGCCTTCGACCGCGATCACCGTACCGCCCTTGGCCAGTGCCTTGCGGGCGCGGGCGAAATTGTAGAGCACATTGCCTTTGTGGAAGAGCTCGGTATCGGGCGAGTTCATGTATTTGGCGAGCGCGTCGGGCGCCAGCGCCCGGCCGCCAAAGGCGATGATCTTGCCACGCGAATCCGGGATCGGAAACATGATGCGGTCGCGGAACCAGTCGTAGGAGACCGGGATGTCGTCGCCATGCCGCACCAGCCCGCAGGCCTCGATATCGGCCTTCGGCACGCCCTTGGCGGCAAGATGCTCCTTCAGCGCATTGCGGCTGTCCGGCGCATAACCCAGCCGAAACGACTGCTGGGTCGCCGAGGTCAGACCACGCTCCCTCAGATAGGCGCGGGCCTTTGCGCCTTCCGGCCCCTGCAACCGCTCCTGGAAGAAGGCGGTCGCCATCTCCATGACATCGGTCAGACTGGCGCGTTCCTTCTCGCGCCGTTCCTCCTGTTCGTCGCGAACCGGCATCGGCACGCCGGCCATGTCGGCGATCTTCTCGACCGCCTCGGGAAAGCTCATGCCGTCGAGCTCGGTCAGGAACTTGAAGTGGTCCCCCGACACCGAGCAGCCGAAGCAATGGTAGCGGCCCTTCTTGTCCTCGCAATGAAAGGACGGGCTCTTCTCGCCATGGAACGGGCAGCAGGCCCAATAGTCGCCGCGCGATGCATTGGTCTTCTTCCTGTCCCACGCGACGCGCTGGCCGATGACCGAGGAAATCGGCACACGGTCGCGGATCTCGTCGAGGAAGGCGGGCGGAAAGCGCATCGGGAAACTCTTTTCCCGTCCATATAAGCACGCTTGCCGGACCGCACGACCCCAAATACGGACGATGCCCGGTTTCCACAGGGCAAAAGGAAAGCGGCCGTCGCCGGCCGCCTTCTTCAAAACGCAGCTCAGTGCTGGCTGGCTTACTGCGCGGCGATGGCACCAAAGATGATGCCGGAGAAGATGCTGACCAGCACATAGTCGTTGCCGACGCGGATCCACTCCTGGCCAGGGCCCGGACGGCGCAGGCCATAACGGCCGTAATTGCGGATCGGCTGGTGCCGCTTCCAGCTGGAGTACTTCTGCCCGTTGCGCCAATGACTGCGCTTCACCACGACCTTCTTCTTGATGACGCGCTTCCTCACGTCGACGTGCTTGCCGGGCTGCTGCCAGTCGACCTGGCTATAGTTCGACTGCGGCGCGACCGGCGCATTGAGCGGCGCGGCCTGGCCCGAGACGGACGTGGCGGCCAGCATCGAGGCGGCGACGGCGGAAAGAACGAGACGTTTCATCACGGGTACTCCTTGGTTGTCGATGCACAAGCAATAGGGTGCCGGGGATGAACCGAAACTGAATGGTAGAATTACAATTATGTAATGATTTCTTGCATTTAGGATGCCAAATTCAACATCGTCGTCAGATGGGGCGTTTGATAGGCGCGGGAGCGCCGGGCGGCATGCCGCCACCGGGCCGGCGGGCCATGCAACCAAATCGCCGTCCATCCATTTCCGACACGCCCTGTCGTGCGCCAACCGTCGCCCGACGGTCAAAATCTATTATCCGGCTAAAGTAAATCGGCGTATTCTCGGTTCTGAAATGTCTATGATTCGCACCCTCTATTGCCTGGTCGACGGTTCGGCTCGCGCGCAGCGCGCGCCCGTCGGATCGCGAGATCGCGCATGAGCGGTTCCGTCGTCCTTCTGCATCTTGCCGGCGCCGTGGCGCTGATGTTGTTCGCCACCCGCATGGTCAAGACAGGCGTCGAGCGCGCCTATGGCGATGCGCTGCGCCACAGGCTGCGCGCCACCATGCGCAATCCGCTGATGGCGGTTCTGGCCGGCTGCGGCCTCTCGATCGCGCTGCAGAGCTCCACCGCCGTGACCTTGCTGGTCGGCTCCTTCGCCGGCGCCGGCATCGTCTCCGGCATGTCCGGCCAGTTGGCCGTGCGCGGCGCCGAGATCGGCTCGGCGCTGGTGGTCAAGCTGCTCACCTTCGACCTCTCGCTGCTGGTCCCGGTATGCCTGGTCGCCGGCACCCTCATGTTCATGGCCACCGAGCGGCGCGACTGGCGCCAGTCCGGTCGCATCCTGGTCGGCATCGGCCTATTGCTTCTGTCGCTGGAGATGATCGGCCAGGCCTCGGAACCGCTGCGCCAGAGCACGCTGATGCCGATGATCGTCAACTATTTCTCCGGCGATTTCGTCACCGCCTACCTGCTTGCCGCGCTGGTCACCTGGCTGTTCCATTCCTCGATCGCGGCCGTCCTGCTCCTGGTGACGCTGGCTGGCCGCGGCTTCATCCCGCCCGAGCTCGGCATCGTGCTGGTGCTTGGCGTCAATCTCGGCTCTTCGATCATCGCGCCGCTGCTCACCCGCAACGCCGAGCCCGGCGTGCGCGTCGTGCCGGTCGGCAACCTGCTGATGCGCGGCATGGGCTCGCTGGTCATGCTGATCCTGTTCATGACGCTGAAGCCGCCGGTCGGCTTCCTCGGCGCCAGCGTCCCCGACCAGATCGTCAACGCCCACATCCTGTTCAATGTGATCGTCCTGCTCGCCGGCCTGCCGCTCGCCAGCCTCGTCTACCGCGCCTCGGAGAAGATCGTGGCGCTCGGCGCCAAGCCGGAGCAGGCTTCGGCGCTCGACATCGTCGAACTGTCGGCGCTCAACGAAAGCGCGCTTGATACGCCGAGCCAGGCGCTGGCCAACGCTACCCGCGAGGTCGTGAGGGTCTGCGAGACCGTCGAGATCATGCTGAAGCGCATCATCGAGCTCTACGAGAGCGCCGACGCCGACAAGATCAAGGCGCTCGCCGCGCTCGACGACCGCGTCGACAAGAAACACGCGGCGATTAAGCTCTATCTGGCCAAGGTCACCAAGAACCCGATGAGCGAGGACGAGGCGCTGCGCTGCCAGGAATTGATCGGCGCCTGCGTCAAGCTGGAGCAGGTCGGCGACATCATCGTGCGCAACATGCTGGTGCATGTCAGGAAGAAGCTCGAGCGGGGGCTGGAGTTCACGCCCGAAGGCTGGCGCGAGCTCAGCGCCTTCCATGCCTCGGTGCTCGCCAATGCGCGCCTTGCCTTCAACGTGCTGGTCTCGCGCGACCCCGAGGCCGCCCGCCAGCTGGTGCTGGAAAAGGACCGGCTGCGCGACCGCGAGAAGGAAACCAGCGCCAGCCATTTCGTGCGGCTGCGCGACGGCACCGCCAAGAGCGTCGAGACCAGCTCGATCCACCTCGACACCATCCGTGACTTGAAGCAGATCAACTCGCTGCTCGCCTCCATGGCCTATCCGGTGCTGGAAGAGCGTGGCCTGCTCGGCGGTTCAAGGCTGAAGGCGGGCTAGGTCGATACCGGGTGCGGCGACATCACCTCAGTCCCATCAGAATTTGTCTTTGCTCATCCTCTCGTCTCTCGGCTAAGGATCGTGTGAGGTCTACTGGGAGGATGATCGGCGACGGACACCCATTCACGCAGCTTCGCCAAGGCGCTTTCCTGGCGCGCCACCGGCACCATCGACACGATGATCATCTCGCTGGTGGTAACGGGCAGCGTCAAGCTGGCCGCCGCCATCGGCGCCACCGAGGTCGTCACCAAGTCATTGCTCTACTATCTCCATGAACGGGCATGGCTGAAAATCCCTTACGGCAGGAAGACGGCCTTCCTGGCCCCATCGGCAGCTGACCGACCGGATTGAGCCGGTCAAGAAAAGCTAAAGCGGCATCGACATTTTCTGCATTGCCGGCGGCGCCCATCCATGGTTTGAGGCCATCTCATTTGGGATCGCTTGCCGCGCCATGCTTCCTCTCATTGCCCTGTTCATCGCCGCCTTTGCCTTCGGCACCACGGAATTCGTCATCGCCGGCGTGCTGCCGCAGGTCGCCGGCGGCCTCGGCGTTTCCATTCCTACTGCCGGTTACCTGGTCTCCGGCTACGCCTGCGGCATTGCCGTTGGCGGTCCGCTGCTGGCACTCGCCACCAAGACGATCTCCCGCAAGACCCTGCTCATAGGCCTCGCCATCGCCTTCACCATCGGCCAGGCGGCTTGCGCGCTGGCGCCTGACTTCACCTCGATGCTGCTTCTGCGCATTGCAGTCGCCGTGGCGCACGGCGCCTATTTCGGGGTCGCCATGGTGGTGGCCGTCGGCCTCGTGCCGGAAGACAAGCGCGGCATGGCGGTGGCGGTCATCCTGTCCGGCCTCACCGTTTCCAACGTCATCGGCGTGCCGGCCGGAACCGCGATCGGCAACCTCTGGGGCTGGCGCGCCACTTTCTGGGTGATGGGCGCGCTGGGCGTGGCGGCAATTGCCGCCATGCTTGCTTTGTTGCCCCGCACGGCGGGTTCGTCGAACAGCCCCGCCAGCCTTTCGCACGAGGTCCGCGTTCTGGGACGTCAGCAGGTCTGGACCTCGCTCATCCTGATGCTGATGCTGATGATCGGCCAGTTCGGCCTGTTCACCTACATCACCCCGACCTTGCTCGAAGTCACCGGCCTCGATGAGAGCCTGGTGCCCTGGGTGCTGCTGCTCAATGGCGTCGGCGCAACCATCGGCGTCTTCCTCGGCGGCAAGCTGGCCGACTGGAAGCTGATGCCGTCGCTGATCACCATGCTGCTCCTGCAGGCGCTGGTGCTTGGCGTCATCTATGCCGTCAGCCCCTACCCCGTGCCGATGGTCGTTGCGATCGTCATCTGGGGCGGCCTCAACTTCGCCATCGGCGCGCCGATCCAGACCCGCATCCTGGCCTGGACGGCGGACGCCTCCAATCTCGCCTCCTCGCTCATCCCCTCCGGCTTCAATGTCGGCATCGCGCTCGCCGCCTCGCTGGGTGCGGCCATGCTCAATGCCGGCTACGGCTACCGTAGCCTGCCGGTGGTCGGCGCGCTGGCCATGCTGGTCGCGGTCGCCGTGGCGGTGGCCTCGCAAGTCTGGGAAGGGCGCAGCCGCGTGGCGCCGCCGCTGCCCGCGGCAGCCGAGTAGCGACGCCTCGGCCACGGCGCCAGAAGACACGGCAAAACAACGCGTTGTCGCGCCCTCCTGAATCAGATCGTCAGGCTGCCATCGTCCGCTATAGATCGATGCGGAAGCGCAGGCTCTCGGCGCCGCCATAGGCTGCGTCCTCGAAGAAGCGGCCGACGTGCCTGCCGCCATTGGCCAGGATCACCTTGTGCGAGGCCGAATTTTGCGGCTTGGCGGTGATCTCGACAAAGGGCAGGCCGACCGCCCTCGCCTCGTCGAGCATCAGCCGCAGCGCCTCGGTCGCATAGCCACGCCCTCGCTTCCACGGCACCACCGCGTAGCCGATATGACCGAGAACATGCGAGGGAAGCGCCGCCGTACCGGGCTGCCAGCGGAAGCCGATCGAGCCGGCGGCCTCGCCGTCCCAGATCCAGCGCCGGAAGCCGGGCAGCCGTGGCACCGTCGTGCCGTCCGGCAGCGTGATCGGCAGCCCCCTGCCTCCGGGATCGTCGAGACCGGCGAGGAACGCAAACGGGTCCTGTTCGATGGCGGCGAGCTGCTCTCGCGTCGCTTCCTCAAGCCGCACATTGTCCGGCGACCAGCCGCGCTCCAGCGCCGCCTTGTAGGACGGCAGGTGTTCGAGTGCTGGCTTGACGATTTCAACCATGATGCCATTCCGGCTTTGGGGTGGGCAGCTAAACTAGAAGTGTTTCGCAGATTGGCGCGAGACCTTTTATGATCGCCTCCAGGTGATTCATCGCAAGACACAATGCGTTGACGGGGATGAGTTGGTGCGGTTGAGATCTGTTCCGCTGGGTGTGGCTATCCTCAGCCTCCTTGCCATTGTCGTCACCTTGACGGCTTCGCCTCGATCTTTCGCCGCCCTGCAACCGTCCGGCATTCCGGCCTGGCTGCAGGCCCATGTTGGCGAGGGCGATGGCCAGATCGCAGAGGTCGTTCTGGAGCGGGCGCGCGCGCTTTACCTGAAAAAAGTGGCCGCCGGCGCCGTCAGCAACCCCTGCTACTTCGCCATGGATGCGACGCGCCCCGGCGATCTCGGCAACGGCGTGCTGGGCGCCGCTACTACATCATCTGCGAAGCCAGCCAGTCGTTTCACGCGATCTCGTCGGGCCACGGCGGCGGCCGCAACCTGAAAGGCACCGTCGATTTCTCAAACGGCAGGCGATGCGCCAGGAACTTCGGCAATGCGATGGATTCGGAATTGACCGCCGGCGGCGCCTACATGACCCGCGAGGCGAAAACCTCGTTCAAGGGCTTCTATCGCACCGGCGCAAGACGGGACACGGCTTTCCTGCGCACCTTCATCCAGTTCGACGGCGAAGGCGAAGCCGCCAATGCCAGGCAGCGCGTGATTGGCGGCCACGCGGCCCAGGTTCTGCGCGGCATGTGCCTGCGCAAGAACCCCAACAGCTCTTACGCCGACCATGACGGCATGGTGCCGTTCGGCAAGCTGGTGGACTATGCCGGCGGCCGCAGCAATGGCTGCACCAGCTGGTCGGCAACCGATGCCGCGCAGCTCATCGCGATGGTCAAGGGCAACCCGACGACGCTCTACATCTATCCGGAATCGGGAGACATCGCCGCCGTGGCGGGCGGCCGTTCCGCTTCGGGCGCCTACTGGAACGCATCCTGCCTGAAGGATATCGGCAGGCCGAAATTCTGGCCGAGGAAGACCCTCGAGCCGATCATTGCCCAGTACAAGAAGGACCATCCGGCGCCGCCGCCGCAGCCGCTGCCGATCTGCAAGGGGTCGTGAGGCCGCCTCCCCCGTGAAGCGGGCGAGCGCAGGTTACTGCAACAGCCCTTTGACGATGCTGCTCGCCTTGCCGAAATCCATCTGGCCGGCATATTTCTGCTTCAGCGCGCCGATCACCTTGCCCATGTCCTTCTGGCTGGCGGCGCCCGTCGCCGCGATCGCCTCGCGTGCCGCAGCCGTAACGGCGGCATCGTCGAGCTGCGTCGGCAGGAAGCCGCGGATGATCTCCATCTCGCCACGCTCCTGCGCGGCCAGTTCCGGCCGCTTGCCGTCCTCGAAAGCCTTCGCCGATTCCTCGCGCTGCTTCACCATCTTGGCCAGGATCTGCAGGATCTCTTCTTCGCTCGCGGCCGGCTTGCCGGCACCGCGATTGGCGATGTCGCGGTCGTGGATGGCGGCCTGGATCAGCCGCAGAGTGGGCAAGCGGTGCTTGTCCTGCGCCTTCATCGCGCTCTTCAGGGATTCGGCGATTTTTTCGCGCATCGTGCTCTCTCCTTCGAACGGCGCGGACAATAGCTTTGCCCCGCGCGCAAAGCAAATCCAGGCAAGCCACTGATATTGCTGGAGAAACAAAATCGGGACTGGTTTCCGGCCACCGCATTGACCGCTTTGGCGCCTTCGCCTATGTACTCGGTCCTGCATGAGACAATGAGTTCATGCCGCCCAAAAGTGCATAGCGGTTTTGGGAAAACGGCATGAGCGAGAAGAACTGACGCGCGGAAGCCGCAGAAATCGCTGCTCCGCGCCGTTTGCTGCGCAGTTGGTCCCAGACCCGCTGTAACGCAGCCTTACAGGAGTGCCGCCATGGCGACGACGACTGCCCCTTGGAATACCGAGAAGCCGACCGCGCTTTTGGTGCTTGCCGACGGCACCGTCATCGAGGGTCGCGGCCTCGGCGCCACCGGATCGGCGGTCGCCGAAGTCTGCTTCAACACCGCGCTCACCGGCTACCAGGAAATCCTCACGGACCCATCCTATGCCGGCCAGATCGTCACCTTCACCTTCCCGCATATCGGCAATATCGGCACCAATGACGAGGACATCGAGGACCTCAACCCGGCCGCCCGCGCCGGCGCCGTCGGCGCCGTGTTCAAGGCCGATGTCACCAACCCGTCCAACTACCGCGCCGCTGGCCATCTCGACCAATGGCTGAAGAAGCGCGGCATCGTCGCGCTTTCGGGCATAGACACGCGCGCGCTGACCGCGCTGATCCGCGAAAAGGGCATGCCCAATGCCGTCATCGCGCATGCGCCGGACGGCGTCTTCGACCTCGACGATCTGAAGCGGCGCGCCGCCGCCTGGTCGGGCCTGATCGGCCTCGACCTCGCCAAAGAGGTCACCTCGGGGCAATCCTCCGTCTGGCGCGAGACGCCCTGGGTCTGGAACGAAGGCTTTGGCGAGCAGGCCGAGCCGTCGCTGCACGTCGTTGCTATCGACTATGGCGTCAAGCGCAACATCCTGCGTCTGCTCGCCGGCCTCGGTGCCAAGGTCACCGTTGTGCCGGCCAAGACCGGCGCCGAGGAAATCCTCGCCATGCAGCCGGACGGCATCTTCCTCTCCAACGGTCCCGGCGATCCGGAAGCGACCGGCGACTACGCGGTGCCTGTGATCCAGGACCTGCTCAAGACCGAAATCCCGGTGTTCGGCATTTGCCTTGGCCACCAGATGCTGGCGCTGGCGCTGGGCGGCAGGACCGCCAAGATGCATCAGGGCCATCACGGCGCCAACCATCCGGTCAAGGACCACACCACCGGCAAGGTCGAGATCGTCTCGATGAACCATGGTTTCGCGGTCGACGCCGACTCGCTGCCGGAAGGCGTCGAGGAGACCCATGTCTCGCTGTTCGACGGCTCGAACTGCGGCATCGCGCTCACCGGCCGTCCGGTGTTCTCGGTCCAGCATCACCCCGAGGCCTCGCCCGGCCCGCAGGATTCGCACTATCTGTTCCGCCGCTTCGTCAACCTCATCCGCGAGAAGCGCGGCGAGCCGGCGCTGGCCGAACGCGCCTAGCAGATCAAACTTCTCAAGCCGGATCGGTCACGGCCTCCTGCGCGTGCATGCGCTCGACCTCCTTCGGCGTCGGCTTGGCGACTTTCGTGACGAAGACGATCACCGCCAGGGTGAGGAAGACCGCACCCAGCAGATAGGGCGCGCCGCCGAACACGACCGGGGCGTTCGGACCGGTGAACCACGAGAAGATCCCCGTGTAGAGCAGCGGTGTGATGATCGATGTGATCGAGAAGATCGACGTCATCGCCCCCTGCAGTTCGCCCTGCGCCGAAGGCGGCACCTTGGCCGCGGCAAGGCTTCTCAGCGGCGGATCGGCCAGTGCCTCCAGGCAGCCGACGACGATCACCGCATAGATCATCCAGCCCTGTGAGGCGAAGGCATAGCCGAAGGCGCTGAGCGCGGTGAAGGTCAGGCCGATCGCCGCCGTCCTCCACTCGCCGAGCTTCGGGATAACGCGCGGCAGGACGGTGGCCATGACGATCGCCCCGCACAGGCCGAAGGCGCCGAGCGACAAGCCGATCTGTTGCTCGCTCCAGCCATAGCGATAGTTGGACACGAACGACCACACCGCCGGGTACATCATGTGTCCGAGCGTCATCAGGAAGAAGACTAGGCCGATCCAGCCGATGCCGTGGTAGTTGCGCATCTGGATGAGCGTGCCTACCGGGTTGGCGCGTTTCCACTCGAAGCGGCGGCGATGCTTGTCGTCGAGCGTCTCCGGCAGCAGGAACAGCGCGATCAGGAAATTCACGAACGCAAGCCCGGCGGCAAAATAGAACGGCACGCGCGGCCCGAACGTGCCGAGCAGCCCACCCAGGACCGGGCCGATGACGAAGCCGACGCCAAAGGCGATGCCGAGCAGGCCGAAATTCTTCGCCCGGTTCTCATCGGTCGAGATGTCGGCGATGAAGGCGGAGGTCGTCGAATAGCTGGCGCCGGAGATGCCGGCCAGCAGGCGCCCGATGAACAGCATCGGGTAGGTCCAGGCGATGGCGCAGATCAGATTGTCGATCGAAAAGGTGAGCACGGAGGCAAGCAGCACCGGCCGCCGTCCGAAGCGGTCGCTCAACCCGCCGATGACGGGAGCGAACACGAACTGCATCGCCGCATAGGCGAAGAACAGCCAGCCGCCCTCGATCGCCGCCTCGCTGACGCCGACCCCCGTCAGTTCCTGCAGATAGGCCGGCAGCACCGGCATGATGATGCCGAAGCCGATAATGTCGAGCAGCAGCGTCGTGAAAACGAGCGCAAGGCCCCGCCTGGCGGTCTTGGGGTCGATCATGATGGTGTCAAGCTCCTCGGCCGCCTTGCAGCAAAGGCGGGTGCACCTTATAGGCGAGCCCGCCACCAAGAACAATGAGGGAACGACGGCAACTGCCTCATCCTGACATCAGTTGCCGCGATGGCCGATGCCGATCGCCGTAGCAGGAACCCCGATGCGCCGCCTCAGATCGGATTGTTGAACGTGTCGCAGTCCGAGAGCTTGCCGCTCTTGTAGCCACGAGCCAGCCAGGTCTGACGCTGCTGCGATGTGCCGTGGTTGAAGCTTTCCGGCACCACGTAGCCCTGCATCTTCTTCTGCAGCGTATCGTCGCCGATCTGCTTGGCGGCATTGAGAGCGCTCTCGATGTCGCCCTGTTCCAAAATGCCCTTCTGCGCGGTGTAATGCGCCCAGACACCGGCGAAGCAGTCGGCCTGCAGTTCGACCTGCATCGACATGTGGTTGGCGTCGGCCTCGCTCATCCCCTGCCGCATGTTGTTGAACTTGGGCAGGATGCCGGTGAGGTTCTGCACATGGTGGCCGACCTCATGCGCGATCACATAGGCCCGGGCAAACTCTCCGGAAGCGCCGAACTGCTGGTCGAGCTGCTGGAAGAACGTCATGTCGAGGTAGACCTTGTGATCACCCGGACAATAGAACGGTCCGGCCGCAGCCGAGGCGAAGCCGCAGGCCGAGCGTATCTGGCTGCTGAACAGCACCAGCTTCGGATCTTCGTAAGTCAGGCCATTGGCCTGGAAGATGCCTTTCCAGGTGTCTTCGGTTTCGGCAAGCACGGTCGAGACGAACTGCTTCATCTCGTCGGAAGCCGGGGCCCCCGCGCCGCCACCTTCGCTGCCGCTGTCGTCGGTGATCTGGCCGCTGCTGTCGCCGCCGCCCAGTATCTGTGACGGATCGAAGCCGAAATACCAGCCGGCCAGCACAACCAGGATGACGATGAAGATGCTTGAGCCGCCGCCGGTGCGGCCCCCGATCGGGATGCGGAACTGGCCCGGGCTGCCGCCGCCGAATCCGCCGCTGCCACCCGTGTCGCTGCGCTCGTCCTCGACATTGTCACTCTGACGGCGGCCTCTCCAGAGCATGGCAACTCCTCGCGATGCGAATTTCCAAACGGCCAGGCCGGCATCCTGGTGCCAATCAGACCCAACAAACAATTATCCCAATGGTTGCAGCAAGTCACAGCATTTTTCGCTCGCAAACCGGCGCTGGAATGGGCGGCGCAAGGCCTGTAGCATGGCGCCGGACAAGGGGATGCGAGGGGCGCTTGCGGACGATCGGCCGTTTCCTGTTTCTGCTGGTATTGGCCGGTTTCGGCGCTGGGGCGGCGCCTGCCGCCACGCTCGATTCCAGCGTCGCCGTCACCGACCCCGCGACCTTGCAGGCGCTCGAGCGCGGCGGCCTGTCGATCAGCCGACTGCTCGGCCCGGCGATCGGCCTGACGCGCGACGTCGACAATCGCGGCCTGTTTTCGGTGCGCGCGCTGACCCCGGTGCGCAATGCGGTCAAGCAGGAGATCGCCGACGAGCCCGCGGCAAGTCCCGATCCCTATGTCGCGGGACTGGCCAAGTCCAAGGACACGAGCCAGAAGTTCAATCCGAAATACATCGACGACAACGGCTCGACGCTGGACCTCACCGGCGTCGTCAACCGCATGGATCGCGGCTATCTCGGCCACACCGAATGCGGCGAGATCCGGCTGATCTACCGTTTCCACTATTCGGTCGAGGAAAAGCCCGGAGAGCGGGTCTCCTCGCGGCTGCCGCTGACGATGAGCCTGGTCTTCAACGCCAAGCCGACTGCCGCGACGGGGCGCGCCTCCAAGGATCGCCCGCGCGCCGCCGATGGGTCCTGCGCCGACGTCGCCAGGCGCTGGCTGGCGGCCGGCGGGAAGGACCTTGCGCCCGAGCAGCTTGCGGCCTGGCTGCGCTCCGACGAAGGCCCGCTGTCGGGCGCCATGCTCAATTCCTCGCAGATCATGCGGGTCGAGCTCAACATGCAGGTGCTGCGCCTGTCGGCCTCGACCCGCCGCGATTTCGGCGGCCACGCCGAATATCTGCTGAAGATCTTCAAATGGGATCCGGCCACCGCCACCTTCCAGGAATCGCGGATGGAGAACCAGATCGACCGCAAGACGGTGCTGGCGGACCGGCAGGCCTTCGCCAAATGGCTGCTCACCGACCGCAACATCTACGATCTCGATCGCGGCCGGCTGATCGTCGACGATAAATTCCTGGCGACCAGCGCCGTCTCGGTAGCGCCTGGCGGCATGGCGCGCTCGCAAAACAACATCGCCTATGGCCTGCTCGATGATGCCGCCGTCGACAAGGCGCTGAAGGACTATGTCGCCAGGGGCAACGCGCTGCGCTCCATAAAGTCGGTGGCCGGCTTCAATCTGCGCCTCAACGAGATGAGCTGCACCGGCTGCCACCAGACCCACGGCATCGCCGGTTTCCACTACACCGGCGCCGATCCGGCCAGCGAGCCGCGGCGCAACGCCGTGTTCGTGCCGGGCTCGGCGGTCTTCTTCGCCGACCTGCCGCGCCGCCTGGCCATCGTCGAGCAGTTCGCCGCCGGCGAGCATCCCGATTTCAGCAAGGGCTTCGCCGCCCGTCCGGATGCGAAATTCGCCGACGCCCTGAAAGGCACCGACCTCTACAATGGCTGGGGCTCGATCTGCTATCGCGGCACGGATGAAAGCTTCAAGGACTGGACCTGCGGCGAAGGCCTGCGCTGCGCCGGCGTCCACGAAAGCGCCATCCATCCGGGCTTCGGCACCTGCGTCAGCGAGGCCGGAACCGCGGTCGGCGACACCGTCGAGTTCGGCGAGATCAGGATGTCGAAATGGGGCAGCGACCAGTATTGCCGCCTCTCGCCGGCGACGGCGAAAGCCTGCGCCATCGACCCGGCCAGGGACAAGAAGCCGCCGATCAAGCTTGCCGGCTATGGCGCGGCGCGCCAGCGCTACGACAACCCCGAGCAGAAGACCGGCGGTTTTCCGGGCGGCATGCTGCGTAAGGCCAGTTGCGACAAGCTGCCCGACGAGGCGAGTTGCGGGCGGCTCGCCAAGACCGGCTTCAACGACTGCATCGGCTCCGGCAAGGACCACAAATATTGCACAAGGGAATTCACCAAGACCGCCGGCCTGCGCGCCTGCGACAAGACGCATCCCTGCCGCGAGGACTATATCTGCACCGCCGGCTATGAAGACCTGGCCGAGGCCAAGCCCGGCAAGGGCACCTGCATCCCGCCCTATTTCATCTTCCAGTTCCGCGTCGACGGCCATCCACGCAGCTGGGTGCAGGACACCGAGGAGTGAACGCGCCGGCTGGAATCTTCAAGGCTTCTGCTTGCTGCCGGCGCTCTTGCCGTCGGAACTTTTCGAGCGCTCCTCGAAACGCGCCGCGCCCTTTTCCAGCGGACGGCCGGTCTCGGCTTCGGTCTTGCGCTCGTCTTTCGCCGCCGCCTGTCTCAGTCCCTTTGCGGCCTGCTTGCCCTTTGCGGTCGGTGCCTGTTCAACGCCCATCTCTTCCTCCCTGGCGCGGCTATCGCGCCGAAGAGCAACGTTCTGGACGTATCGGGGTTCCGGGGTTTCGCCCGCCAAGCACGGCGGCTGACGAGGCTCAGCGCGGCGCGATCATCGCCTTGCGGAAGGCTTCGAGCGTCTCGGCGCTGACATGGTGCTCGATGCCCTCGGCGTCGATGCGCGCCGTCTCGGCGCTGACGCCGAGCGAGCGCAGGAAGGCTTCCACGGTCTGGTGGCGGATGCGGCTTTCCTCCGCGACCTTGCGGCCGGCCTCGGTCAGGAACACGCCGCGATAGGGTTTCCGGGAAACCAGTCCGTCGGCGCAGAGCCTGGTCAGCATCTTCGCCACCGTCGGCTGGGCGACGCCGAGCCTGGCCGCGATGTCGACCTGCCGCGCCTCGTTGCCATCCTCGATGAGGTCGGCGATCAGCTCGACATAGTCCTCGACGAGCGCGCCGCGGCGCGCTTCGCGCGTCTGCCGGAAGCCCTCCGAATGGACATCGGCGTCCGGAAGCGGCTCTTCGCGTCGAACCGGTCTGTTCCTTAGCGCCAATGCGCGGCCCTCTAAACAACGTTGAATCGGGCCCGTAGTCATAGCACGGAGCCCGGCTGGTCTGGCCGTTTATTTGCATTCCGCGGCAGGCGCAACGGGGTCAGGAGCCTGGTCGCTCCGCCCGTTGGCATCGTCGCAAAAGCATAAACAATGAAATATAGCCTATTGCATAATGTTGAGCCGTGGCATAGATAAGGGCCAACCTCGACCCTTTCCAGCGGAAATCCCTGATGTCCGACGCAGAAGCCGTATCCAGATCCGCGTGGCGTTTTGCCCGGCCTGACGAGGACGAACAGCCCAGCCTGCGTGAGGTCAACGCCTCCATCACCGTGCCGCAGACCGGCATCTGGTTCCGCCGCCTGTTCGCCTTCATGGGCCCGGGCTACATGGTTTCGGTCGGCTATATGGACCCGGGCAACTGGGCAACCGACCTCGCCGGCGGCGCCCAGTTCGGCTATACGCTGCTGTTCATCATCATGCTGTCGAACCTGATGGCGATCCTGCTGCAGGCGCTTGCCGCCCGGCTCGGTATCGCCACCGGCCGCGACCTCGCCCAGGCCTGCCGCGCCTACTATCCGCGCTCCGTCAACTTCCTGCTGTGGATCGCCTGCGAGTTGGCCATCATCGCCTGCGATCTCGCCGAGGTCATCGGCACGGCGATCGCGCTGCAGCTGCTGTTCGGCATCCCGCTGATCGGCGGCGCCATGCTTGCCGCGCTCGATGCCTTCCTGGTACTGCTCCTGATGAACAAGGGCTTCCGCTATCTCGAAGCCTTCGTCATCGCACTTCTGATCATCATCTTCGGCTGTTTCGCCATCCAGATCTTCGCCGCCGCACCGCCGGTCGGCTCGATCCTGCATTCGATGTTCGTGCCGTCGCCCGAGATCGTCACCAATCCGGCGATGCTCTACATTGCCATCGGCATCATCGGCGCCACCGTCATGCCGCACAATCTCTACCTGCACTCCTCGATCGTGCAGACCCGCGCCTATGAACGCACCGACCGGGGCAAGCGCGATGCGATCAAGTGGGCGACCACCGACTCGACCATCGCACTGGTCCTGGCGCTGTTCGTCAACGCCTCCATCCTGATCGTTTCGGCGGTGGCCTTCCATGGCACCGGCCATCAGGACGTCGCCGAGATCGGCCAGGCCTTCGAGCTCTTGTCGCCGCTGCTCGGCCTCGGCATCGCCTCGATCCTTTTCGCCGTGGCGTTGCTCGCCTCCGGCCTCAACTCAACGGTCACGGCGACGCTTGCCGGCCAGATCGTCATGGAAGGCTTCCTGCGCCTGCGCATCCCGCAATGGGCCCGCCGCCTCTTGACGCGCGGCATTGCCATCGTTCCGGTGGTGATAGTCACCGCGCTCTACGGCGAGAGGGGCACCGGCCAGCTGCTGGTGTTCAGCCAGGTGATCCTGTCGATGCAGTTGCCCTTCGCGGTCATTCCGCTGGTGCAGTTCGTCTCCGACAAGAACAAGATGGGCAATTTCGCCATCCCGCGCGCGGTCGCCATGCTCGCCTGGGTCGTCGCTGCCGTCATCCTCGTGCTCAATTTCAAGCTGCTCTACGACACCATCGCCGGCTTCGGCTGAGAACAATGCACGTCGCCCAAGAGTGCGCTGCGGTTTGGGACGACGACATGCATGAAAGCAAGCGACTTGAGGCGTGCCGCCTGAATTCCTCCAGGCGCGGCACGCCCGGGGACCCGCGCCACCGCGACAAATCCGCGGGCCGCGCTATCTTCTCAAGCCACCATGACCGGAACCGCCGAGGCCCGCCAATTCTACGCCCGACTGATGGCCGCCCATGCCGGCTCGGCCGATCCGCGCCTCGAGGAGGCCTTCGCCACGGTGCCGCGCGAGGCCTTTCTCGGGCCGGGGCCGTGGACCGTCGTCGCCGGTGACGGCAGGGTCGAGACGCCGACCGCAGATCCCTCCCACATCTACCAGAACGTGCTGGTGGCGCTCGATGCCGACAAGGGCATCAACAATGGCGAGCCCATCCTGCACGCCATGTGGATCGGCAAGGTCGCGCCCAAGCCAGGGGAGGTCGTCACCCATATCGGCGCCGGCACCGGCTATTACACCGCGCTGCTGGCGAAGCTGGTCGCGCCCGGCGCGGTCATCGCCTTCGAGCTTGACGCAGCACTTGCCGCCCGGGCCGAGGAGAACCTCGCCGCCTTTGGCAACGTGACGGTCATCCACGGCAATGCCGTAGCGAGCCCACTGCCGCCGTCCGACATCGTCTATGTCAATGCCGGCGTGGCAGCGCCTCCGGCCGCCTGGCTGAAGGCGCTGAAGCCGGGCGGCCGCATGGTCTTCCCATGGCGCCCTGCCGAACGCGTCGCGCTGGCCGTGCTGGTGACCAGCACGGAATCCGGCTTTGCCTGCCGCCCGTTCATGGGCTCGTGGTTCATCCCTTGCGTCGGCGCATCGACCACGGACCCCTTGGCGAAAATCCCCGATCGCGAAAAGGCGGCGCGCAGCCGCTCGATCTGGCTGATCAGCGACAAGGCGCCGGACCGCACCGCCACTGCCATCATCGGCGACGTCTGGTTTTCGTCGCGAGGCGTCGACGGCAGCGGGGATGAGCGCGCTGAGCGGCAGAATCTTTTGCGGCCGCTGTCGGGCCGACGCCCGTCCAGGCGTCCTTAGAGCAATTCCAGGAAAAGTGCGCAGCGGTTTTCCGTCCGGAATTGCGTCAAAACAAATACTTAGAGCAGATCAGCGATTCCATGAAACGCCGAGCCGCTCTTGGCCAAGATCCGGCCCGATGGCGCGGATCACGAAAAGGGAGAGTTCCAATGAGGAAGATCATCGCTGCCACATTCGTCAGCCTCGACGGCGTCATGCAGGCGCCCGGCGGTCCGGAAGAGGATCCGGTTGGCGGCTTCAAGTTCGGCGGCTGGACGTTCCACTATTTCGACGAGGTGGCGGGCGTGGCCATGGAGGAACTGTTTTCCAAACCCTTCGCCCTGCTGCTCGGCCGCCGAACCTACGACATCTTCGCCGCCTATTGGCCGTACCAGAAGGATCAGATCGCAGATGCCTTCAACCCTGCGACCAAATATGTGGCGACGCACCGCCCGGATTCGCTGACCTGGGAAAACACCGAGCCGCTTGGGTCCGATGTGGTCGCAAGGCTCAGGCAGCTCAAGCAGGAAGACGGACCCGACCTGCTCATCCAGGGATCGGGCAACCTGATCCAGACGCTGCTCGCCAACGGGCTGATCGATGAGATCAAGCTGATGACCTTCCCGCTGCTGCTGGGCAAGGGCAAGCGGCTGTTCGGTGACAATGCGATGCCGGCCGCCTTCAAGCTCGTCAAGTCACAGGCCACCACCACCGGCGTCATCATGGCGACGTATGAGCGCGGCGGCGAGATCCGCACTGGCTCCTTTGCTCAGGACAAGCCGTCGGATGCCGAGCTCGAGCGGCGCAGGAACTGGAAGTAGCGGGGCGGGCATTGGCACCTTTCCTCTCCCTCCGGAGGGGGGAGAGGTGGCGCTGCGGAGCAGCGACGGAGTGGGGGAAGACGCTCCTCAAATACACCCTCGCTGACAACTCGCGGCGGCGCCTCAATAAGGGCGAGGCGCCGGCTTGAAGTAACAACGCCCGAGCCCAGGTCGACCCCCACTCCGTCGAGCTTCGCTCGACACCTCTCCCCCGATCGACGGGGGAGAGGAACCCAAGTTCTGCTCGAGCTCAAGCGGCCACCGGCCGCCGCACGAGCCCATCGCGGATGTGTCGCGCAAACTCTCGCGCAGCGGGCTCGATGCCATGCTTCGGCAGATGCAGGTTGATGGCGAAACTCGGCAACGCCGGAAGGTCCGGACCGGACGACAGGATGTCGAGATCGGCGGGCACGGTCGATGCCAGCCAGGTGGTGACGGCAAGGTCGGAACGGACCGTAGCGGTCGTGGCATCGATGTTGCCGTTCTCGAACACAGTGCGCCAGTCGAGCCCATGCGCGCCGAGGGCAGCGAGCACTGACGGACGAAACGCGCAGGTGTCGGCCACCATCGACACCGGCAGCGGGCGCTTCAGGCGTGCCGAGCCGCCTCTCGCTCCGACCCAGACCAGTCGGTCGACGAGCAGGCATTCGCCGGCGGTGGGGCCGGCTCGTTCCTCGATGATGGCGAGATCGATCGTTCCGGCCGCAAGCGCCGCCGCAAGCTCCGGCGAGGAAGCGCAAACCAGCGAAATCTCAACCTGCGGATGGGCTTCGGCGTAGGCTTTCAGCACCGGCGCAAGCAACGTGCCGACAAGGTCGTAAGGCACGCCGAGGCGCACCTTCCCCGCAACCGCGCTGCCGGCCATCTCGGTCCAGATCTCGTCGTTGAGCGCGAGCAGGCGCTTGCCCTTGCCGAACAGCCGCTCGCCGGCGCGGGTCAGCCGCAGGCCGCGCCGGTCACGCTCGAACAGGCTGCAGCCAAGAACGTCCTCCAGCCGCTTGATTTGCTGACTGACGGCGCCTTGCGTCAGATTGAGCGCATTGGCCGCCGCCGTCATGCTGGCCCTGTCGGCGACGGTGACGAAGGTTCGGATCAAGGCGGTGTCGAGATTGCGGATCATTTTTGCATTATAGATGCTAATGCAAACCATATCAAACATTGCATTTACTGATATCTGGCAAACCTTAGCATGTCGGTTCCCGCGCAAGGAGCCTGCATGCCCGAAACCCTCCTTCCCCTCGTGCTGTTCGCGCTCATCTCCACCTCGACGCCCGGCATCGCCACGACCCTGTCGACGGCCTCCGGCGCGCAGTTCGGCTTTCGCCGCTCCGTGCCGCTGATGGCCGGCAGCGCCGCCGGCCTGGCCACGGTGGCGGCGGCTGGTGCCGCCGGGCTTGCCGGGCTGCTCGCCGCCGTGCCGTCCTTGCAGCTGGCGATGAAGATCGCGGGTTCGCTCTATCTGATCTGGCTGGCAGTCAAGATCGGCCGCAGCGGCCCGCCCAATCTCGACGTGTCCATGGCCAGGCCGAACAGCTTTTTCGGTGGCGCCGGCATTCAGTGGATGAACCCCAAGGGCTGGGCGATGGGGCTGGGCGCCGCGGCATCCTTCGCAGCGCTTGCCGACGGACCCTTGCGGCTCGCGCTGCTGCTCGGCGCGGTGTTCGGCCTTGCCGCGGCGTTCTCGCTGTCGCTGTGGTGCGTGGCCGGCGCGCTGCTCGCCCGGCTGCTCAAGACCGAGCGGCAATGGCGCGCCCTCAACATCGTGCTTGGCCTGCTGCTGGCCGCCTCGATCCTGCAGATGTGGCGGCCAGTCTAAGCAATTCCAGGAACTTGCGCAGCGGTTTCCGTCCGGAATTGGGGAGAACAGACACTCAGGCTGGCCGCCAGACGACTGGGACTTAGACCGCGTAGCGCGCCGCCGGCTTGCCGGCGAACAGGCTGCCGTAGAACTGGTCCCGCGCGCCGAGATAGGTGTCCAGACCGGCCGGATCGGCAAGTCCGGGCGCGGTGACGGTCTCGCCCTGGGCAAGGCCGGCAAGGGCGGCGTCGACCAGGTCGTCGGCGCTCATCACCCAGTCCTGGTTGATCCTGTCGAGGCTGATCCCGGAGGCGTCCCAGAACTCGGTGCGGATCGGTCCGGGCAGCACGACCTGCGCCCTCACCGCGGTGCCGGCGACCTCCTTCTGCAGCGCTTCGGTGAAGTTGACGACATAGGCCTTGGTGCCGCTGTAGATGCCGCCGACCGCGATGCCGTAGGCGACCACCGAGGCGATGTTGACGATGGCGCCGTGGTTGCGCGCCAGCAGCCCCGGCAGCGCCGCGCGGGTCAAGCGCGTCAAGGCAACGACATTGACCTTGATCATGCTCTCGGCCGCGTCGGCATCGGCGTCGGCGACCGTCTCGATGCCGCCCATGCCGGCATTGTTGATCAGCAGCGTCACGCTCTCGTCCGTCGCGATCGCCTGCTCGACCCGGCGCAGGTCGCTGTCGTCGGCTAGATCGGCGACAATCGTCTTGACCTTGCGGCCATAGGCATAAGCCAGCCTGTCCGCCACCTCCTGCAGCCGGTCGGCGCGCCGCGCCACCAGCACCAGGTCGTAGCCCTGCCCGGCCAGCCGGTCGGCATAGACCGCGCCGATGCCCGAGGAAGCCCCGGTGATGACGGCCGTGCCCTTGTTGTCCTTCGTGCTCATTGTCCCGTTCCTTTGTTCGCTTCGCTCGGGTTCGGCGATGATGACCATGTCACCCGCCGATAACCTCCGATTTCAATTAGTGGCATATGCCACTTTTGCCGAAATAGGTATATGCCACTATCTTGTCAACGGCGGCGGCAAAAACTATTTTTGCGGCAGGCCGGCGCAGCTTTTCGCCGCCAAGGAGCGAACATGACCGAATCCCACAAGCCAGGATTCAGCCGCTGCAACAACGCCACGCTGCGGCGCGCCGCGCGGAGCCTCGGCCGCTTCTATGATGACGCGCTGGCACCATCGGGCCTGAAGGGCACGCAGTTCGGCCTGCTCTTTCAGATCCATGTCAGCAGCGAGCCGGCAATGGGCACCATCGCCGAGGCGCTGATCATGGACCTCTCGGCCCTCGGGCACACGCTGAAGCCGCTGATCCGCGACGGCTATGTCGAGACCTTTGCCGACAAGGACGACCGCCGCGTCAAGCGCGTGCGGCTGACGCCGCAGGGCAACGTCAAGCTTGGCGAGGCGATCAAGCTGTGGAGCGCTGCGCAGCAGCAGTTCGAGGACAAGGTCGGCGCCGAGCAGGCGGCGAAGCTGCGCGCGGCTCTGGACGCGGTGGCTGATCTCGATCTGGAAATGCCGGCGGCCGCTCCTTCGCTCTGAAGAAGCGGCCGCCAATCCAGATCAGGATGACGTTTCGTTGAATCGTCGTCCTGATCTAATTCTTTGTTGGACCATGATCTTTTCCGAAAACCGGTTCCCACTTTCCGGGATCATGCTCCAGCTTTGCAGCGGCTACTCGGCCGGCATTGCGACCGGGCGGGCCAATGCCCGACCGGCCAGCACGATACCCAGGCCCACGATCGGAAACACCGCCGCGACCAGCCCGAGATCGGCCGGCACGCCGAAGCGCAGCACCGCGCCCCCGACAACCGCGCCCAGCGCCACGCCGAGATAGAGCGCCGAGGCGTTGAGCGAGAGCACGATCGGGGCGGCGTCCGGGGCGAGCTTGATGATGCGGCTCGCCTGCGCCGGAGGGAAGGCCCAGCCGACGATGCCCCACGGCACCATCATCGCCATCAGCGCCGGCCCGGCGATATGCTGCGGCAGCAAGGTCGGGATCAGGGAGAAGGTGACCAGCATGGCAGCGCTCAGCGCCAGCGACCAGGCGACGGTGCGAGTCGCGCCGAAGCGGTCGGCGGCCTGCCCGCCGGCGATGTTGCCGATGACGGCGCCGGCGCCGAAGGCGAGCAGCATGCCGGGCAGCGCCAGCGGGCTCAAGCCGCCGCTCTGGATGGCCAGCGGCGCGATGAAGCTGAAGACGGTAAACGCGCCGACCAGCGCCAGGGCGGTGGTCAAAAGGATCGGCATCACGCCGGGCCGAAGCGCCGCCGCCAGCCGCGCCTTGAGCGGGAGCCTGGTGCCGATGATGCCGCGCGGCAGCCGCCACCACAGGATCGCGCCGGCCAGCGCGCCGAGCCCGGCAATGGCGAAGAAGGTGCCGCGCCAGCCGGCGACGGCCGCGACAAGCGCGCCGAGCGGCGCGCCGACGGCAACCGCCACCGTGGTGCCTCCGACGACGACGGCGATGGCGCGTGCCCGGTGATGGTCGTCGACCAGCGCCACGGCCGTGCCTTGCGCGGTCGCGGCGAACAGGCCGGACGACAGCGCCATGATGATGCGTGCGATCAGCAGCAGTTCGAAGGACGAGCTCAGCGCCGCAACGATGTTGCCGAGCACGAAGAACACCAGCGTCCACAGGATGACGCGGCGACGGTCCCATTCGCCGGTCAGCGTGGCCAGGATCGGCGTGCCGAACGCATAGGCGAGCGCGAAAGCGGTGATCAGCGACCCGGCGAGCGGAATCGAGATGCCGGCATCGGCTGCGATGTCGGGCAGAAGGCTGGAGATGACGAAGCCTTCGGTCGAGATCGCGAACGATCCGAGCGCAAGCCAGAAGATCCGCTTGTCCATGGGGGAGTGTCCTTTAGTTCAAAAGTTATTGAACAATTGGACATGGCAGGGCATGGTGTCAATGAAGCCAAGGGAAAATAGCTGAACCCTGCTGACAGCCCTGTGTCAGGACAGAGCCCGCGATCAACGGATCGTTTGCCCCCGCCGCAGAAGGAGACGCGTTGAAATCGGCCCGGATTGTGCTTAATTCCCGGGGATGACCTTGCCTCACCCCAATGCTGACCAGATCAGCCTGCCGATCGTGCTCGCCGTGCTCGGCGACCCGACCAGGCTTGCCATCGTACGCTTCCTGGCGAGCAAGGAAGGCGTGCCGATGAACTGCAGCAAGTTCCTCGATCTCGGCTCCAAGACCAACCTCAGCTATCACCTGGCCAAGCTGCGCGAGGCCGGCGTCACCCGCACCGAAGCGGTCGGCACCAACCGCATGATCACGCTGCGCCGCGACGACCTCGACCGCCGCTTCCCCGGCCTGCTCGACAGTGTCATTGCCGCCGCCGGTGACGACAAGGCGCTGCCCATGGTCGGCGCCGCCGAGATCGAGATCGGCGCCTGATGCGCATTGCGGTTCTCGCCGACATCCACGGCAATTTGCTGGCGCTGGACGCCGTGCTCGACGACCTCAAGCATCGCGGCGGCGCCGATATCACCGTCAATCTCGGCGACTGCGTCTCCGGCCCGCTCTGGCCGCGCGAGACGATGGAACGGCTGCAGGCGCTCAAGCTGCCCACCGTGCGCGGCAACCATGACCGCCGCGTGGCGCAGGACCCCGCCGACGAGACGATGTGGCCGTCCGACCGCTACGCCCAGGAACGGCTCACGGGGTTGCAGCGCGAGGCGCTGCTGGCCTTGCCGCTGACGCTGGAGGTCCTGCCCGGCGTGGTCGCCTTCCACGCCCGCCCCGACCATGACGAGAAATATCTCGCCGATGCGATCACCGACGGCCAGCTGGTGCGCGCGCCGCTGGCCGCGATCCGGCGGCGGCTGAAATCGCTCAACCCCGCCTGCCGCATCGTGCTGTGCGGACACAGCCATCGCGCCGAGTTGATCCGCATCCCCGGCGGCCCGGTCATCTTCAACCCCGGCAGCATCGGTTGCCCCGCCTATGACGATGACACGCCGCCGGCGCATGTTTCCGAGCAAGGCACGCCGCATGCGCGCTACGGCATCGTCGAACTCGGCGAGCAGGGCCGCCCCGACCGCTTCGAGGCCATCGCCGTCGATTACGACCACGAGGCCGCGGCCAGGCAGGCCGAACAGGCGGGACGGCCGGAATGGGCGCATGCGCTCAGAACCGGCTTCATGCCGGACTGAGCGGCGGCACGCCCCGTCACCGCCAAGTTTCAGATGACATCGCGCCATATCGTCTCCTATAACCGCCTCGGCTTGAGGTGGCGCGCTTGAGTCGGTCGCGCTTTGGAACGTGCATGCCCATGGCCGAAGGATGAAGCGCAGAGTTCCGCTCCGATCGACGCTGCAGGCACTGATTGCCGTCGCTTTGCCGCTGGCCGCCTCGCCGGCCATGGCCGAGGACGCGCCTGGCACCATCATTTCCATCGTCAGCGGCCTCGCGCCGGACGACCTGCTCAACATCCGCGCCACCGCATCGGCGACCGGAAAGATCCAGGCGCGCCTGCCCGGCGGGGCGGCGGTGAAGAATCTCGGCTGCAACGAAGTCAACGGCAATCCCTGGTGCAAGGTCGAGGACACCGAGAACCCTCGCGTCGGTGGCTGGGCGCCCGCGCGCTACCTGACCCCGAACAATCCGGCGCCGGCGCCCGATGATGCCGCCGCGCCGTCGACCGAAGCCAGCGCGCCTCAACTCCCCGAAGCACCGGCCGCCGACATCACCGCGCGCCTCGGCGGCTCTGACCCGGCGGCGCCGCGCTCCGCCGCCGATATCGGCAGGACGGCCATGCAGGATGCCTATGGCCTTGCCTTCACATCATCGGCGGCAGGACTTTCCGACGGCCCCGCCCCCGATGCCTCCGGCGGCATCCCCTGCGCGCGCCATATCGGCCAGCCGATGACCCGCTGCGAGGTAACCGTCGTGCACACGGGCGGCGAGAGTGCCGTCACGGTAGCCTGGCCGGATGGCGGCACGCGCATCATCACCTTCCACGGCGGCTTCCCGGCCAGTTCGGACTCGGCAGACGAATTCCGCTTCACCCGCGAGGGCACGCTCAACATGATCCGGATCGGCACCTCGGAGCGATTCGAGATCACGGACCAGCTTGCGCTGGGGGAATAGGTATTAGGCAGTAGGCAGTAGGGAATAGGCACTGGGCGCCTGAAACCCTGCCTACTCCCCTACTCCCCTACTCCCTAATCCCTCATTTTCGGGGTTACATCCGCCAAAACTCTTCCCTATAAGGCCCTCCTAGCCTGATACCAGAATCGCAAGCACAACCGGCCGGGTCCTCCCGTCCCGGTTTTTCGTGCAAGCCGCTCGCCGAACGGAACCCGTAGACCATGCCAAGACGCACCGACATCAAGTCGATCCTGATCATCGGGGCCGGCCCCATCGTCATCGGCCAGGCCTGCGAGTTCGACTATTCCGGCACCCAGGCCTGCAAGGCGCTGAAGGAAGAGGGCTTCCGCGTCATCCTGGTCAACTCCAACCCGGCCACGATCATGACCGACCCGGAGCTGGCCGACGCCACCTACATCGAGCCGATCACGCCGGAAGTGGTGGCCAAGATCATCGCCAAGGAACGGCCGGACGCGCTGCTGCCCACCATGGGCGGCCAGACCGCGCTCAACACCGCCTTGTCTTTGCGCCGCATGGGCGTGCTCGACCGCTACAATGTCGAGATGATCGGCGCCGACGCGCATGCCATCGACAAGGCCGAGGACCGCGCGCTGTTCCGCGAGGCGATGAGCAAGATCGGCCTGGAAACGCCGAAGTCGATGCTTGCCAACGCCACCGACGTCAAGAACGCCGACCGCAAGACGCATGAGGCCGAGCGCGCCGCGCTGAAGGCCGAGAACCCCGACAATCTCGACGCCGCGCTCGACGCGCTGGAAACCCGCTGGAACCTCGGCGAAGGCGACCGCAAGCAGCGCTACATCAGCCATGGCATGGCGATCGCCGCCCAGGCGCTCGACCATGTCGGCCTGCCGGCCATCATCCGCCCGTCCTTCACCATGGGCGGCACCGGCGGCGGCATCGCCTACAACCGCGCCGAATTCTACGACATCGTCCAGTCCGGCCTAGACGCCTCGCCGACCACCGAGGTGCTGATCGAGGAGAGCGTGCTCGGCTGGAAGGAATACGAGATGGAGGTCGTCCGCGACCGGGCGGACAATTGCATCATCGTCTGCTCGATCGAGAACATCGATCCGATGGGCGTGCACACGGGGGACTCGATCACCGTCGCGCCGGCGCTGACCTTGACGGACAAGGAATACCAGATGATGCGCAACGCCTCGATCGCGGTGCTGCGCGAGATCGGCGTCGAGACCGGCGGCTCCAACGTGCAGTTCGCCGTCAACCCGGCCGACGGCCGCCTGGTGGTGATCGAGATGAACCCGCGCGTCTCGCGCTCGTCGGCGCTGGCCTCCAAGGCGACCGGCTTCCCGATCGCCAAGATCGCGGCCAAGCTCGCCGTCGGCTACACACTGGACGAACTGGAGAACGACATCACCGGCGGCGCCACGCCCGCCTCGTTCGAGCCGTCGATCGATTACGTGGTGACGAAGATCCCGCGCTTTGCCTTCGAGAAATTCCCCGGCGCCGAGCCGGTGCTGACCACCGCCATGAAGTCGGTCGGCGAGGTGATGGCCATCGGCCGCACCTTCCAGGAATCCTTGCAGAAGGCGCTGCGCGGACTTGAGACCGGCTTGACGGGTCTGGACGAGATCGAGATTCCCGGCCTCGGCCACGGCAGCGCGCCCGCCAGCCATGTCGACGACCGCAACGCCATTCGCGCAGCACTCGGCACGCCGACGCCGGAACGGCTGCGCATGGTGGCGCAGGCGATCCGCATGGGCACCTCGCTGGAAGACGTGCATGCCATGTGCAAGATCGACCCGTGGTTCCTCGAGCAGATCGCCGGCATCATCGCCATGGAGGAGCGCGTGCGCGAGCACGGCCTGCCGCAGGATGCCGAGAATTTGCGCATGCTGAAGGCGATGGGTTTTTCGGACGCTCGCCTCGGATCCTTGACGAAGAGCGACGCCGAAGCGGTTCAGAAGGTCAGAGAAAAGCTCGACGTCCATCCGGTCTACAAGCGCATCGACACCTGCGCCGCCGAGTTCGCCTCGCCCACCGCCTATATGTACTCGACCTATGAGGTTCCGTTCGCAGGCAGCCTCGCCAACGAGGCGCAGGTTTCGTCGCGCAAGAAGGTCGTCATCCTCGGCGGCGGCCCGAACCGCATCGGCCAGGGCATCGAGTTCGACTATTGCTGCTGCCACGCGGCGTTTGCGCTCCGCGACGCCGGCTACGAGGCGATCATGGTCAACTGCAACCCGGAGACCGTCTCGACCGACTACGACACCTCCGACCGGCTCTATTTCGACCCGCTGACGGCGGAGGACGTGCTGGAGATTCTGCGCGCCGAGCAGGCGTCCGGCGAACTGGTCGGCGTCATCGTCCAGTTCGGCGGCCAGACGCCGCTGAAGCTGGCCGACGCGCTGGAGAAGGCCGGCATCCCGATCCTCGGCACCTCGCCCGACATGATCGACCTCGCCGAGGACCGCGACCGCTTCCAGAAGCTGCTGCACAAGCTCGGCCTGACCCAGCCGAAGAACGGCATCGCCTATTCGGTCGAGCAGGCCCGCCTCGTCGCCGGCGAGCTCGGCTTCCCGCTGGTGGTGCGCCCGTCCTACGTGCTCGGCGGCCGCGCCATGCAGATCATCCATGACGAGGGCATGCTGCAGACCTACCTGCTCGACACCGTGCCCGGCCTGGTGCCGGAGGACATCAAGCAGAAATACCCCAACGACAAGACCGGCCAGATCAACACGCTGCTGGGAAAAAACCCGCTGCTGTTCGACACCTATCTGTCGGGCGCCATCGAGGTCGACGTCGACTGCCTCTGCGACGGCAAGGCGACCTTTGTCTCTGGCATTCTGGAGCACATCGAGGAGGCCGGCATCCACTCGGGCGACTCGGCCTGCTCGCTGCCGGTGCACGCCCTGCCCTCGGACCTGGTCGACGAGCTGGAGCGCCAGACGGCTGCCTTGGCTCGCGCGCTCAATGTCGGTGGCCTGATGAACGTGCAATACGCGATCAAGGACGGCACGGTCTATGTGCTGGAAGTGAACCCGCGCGCCTCGCGCACCGTGCCCTTCGTCGCCAAGACCATCGGGCGTCCGATCGCCAAGATCGCCGCCCGCATCATGGCCGGCGAGACGCTGGAGGATGCCTTCGCCCACTACGGCCCGATGCCGGATCCGCGCAACCCCGGCCATATCGCGGTCAAGGAAGCCGTCTTCCCCTTCGCCCGCTTCCCCGGCGTCGACATTTTGCTCGGGCCGGAAATGCGCTCGACCGGCGAGGTCATGGGCCTCGACCGCGACTTCGCGCTCGCCTTCGCCAAGAGCCAGCTCGGCGCCAATGTCGACCTGCCGCGCTCCGGCACGCTGTTCGTGTCGGTGCGCGACGAGGACAAGAAGGGCATCCTGCCCGCCGTCAAGCGCCTCGCCGGCCAGGGTTTCAAGGTGCTCGCCACCTCCGGAACCGCGCGCTTCCTCGCCGAGAACGGCGTGGTGGCCGAAAAGATCAACAAGGTGCTGGAAGGCCGCCCCCACATCGAGGACGCCATCCGCAACCGCCAGGTCCAGATCGTCTTCAACACCACCGACGGCCAGAAGGCGGTGTCGGACTCCAAGTCGCTGCGGCGTGCGACGCTGATGCAAAAGGTGCCGTATTACACGACGCTGTCGGGTGCTGCGGCGGTGGCGGAGGCGATCGCGGCGCTGCGGGCCGGGAGCCTGGAGGTGACGCCGCTGCAGGAGTATTTTGCTTAGGCGATTAGCTCTCTTCTCCCCGTGAACGGGGAGAAGGAGCTGGCCGCGACGCCGGCGCACTTCCTGCGACTTCGGCGATTGGCGAAACCACCGGCGCAAGCGTCTTTCTCCCCGTCACTATACGGGGAGAAATGCCCGGCAGGGCAATGAGGGGCGGCGCCAGCCAGATGCTCTTCAGGTGCTCTTCAGAAACCCGGTGAACCGTCCGGCGAACAACAGCGAGGTCCACGGCGGCCCTCACCCCTGATGCGCCACCGCCAGTTCCTTCACGTGCTTCTCGTGCATCTTGAGCGTCGGCAGCGTCTTCTTGGCGAATTCCTTCATCGCCGGGTCGTCGCCGGACTTCGCATAGGTGCTGAACAGGGCGACCGCTTGCCGGTGCGCGTCGGTCTGCATCTTGATGTATGCCTGGTCGAACGCCTCGCCGCTGACGCGCTTGAGCTCGTCCAGCAGCTGCTGCTCCTTGGGCTGCAGCGCGGGCCCGGCGGGCTTGATCGAGGCGGTGGTCTGGCCCTGGCTCAGCGCCGCCTTGAAATCCTCGCCCGCCCTGGTGTGGTCGGCGATCATCTCTCTGGCGAAGGCCTTGATGTCGTCGGAGGCGGCCTTCTCCTCGGCCAGCCTGCTCGACTGGATCTCGAATTCGTTGGCGTTGGGCACGGTGGTGACGAAGGTCGGCGTGTCGACCTTGCTGTCGGCAAGCATGGGCGCGACCTGGTTCGTCGATTGCGCCAGAGCGGCCGGCGCGCCGGCCAGCAGGGCTGCGACGGTCGCGGTCAGAAGGGTTTTCATCTGATGTCTCCGATCCGGAACGGTCCCTCCGGCATTTCCAACGCGGCATCGGCGGCGGGGTTGCGTTGAATTAGCCTGCACACCGACCCAAATCTCCTGCATGCTTGTCCTGCCTGGCTGCCAGACTGGAGTGAAGACAGTGCCCGACGAGATCGACTTCCGCTGCCCTGAAATTGTCGCCGACAACGCCGCCAAGGGTCTCAGGCTGCGCAAGCAGTTCGGCCGCGGCGGTACCGAGATCGGCGTGGCGCGGGCCACCGAACTGAAGAACCGGGAGAAACTGTCGCCGTCGACGATCCGGCGCATGGTCAGCCATTTCGCCCGCCACGAGGTCGACAAGCGCGGCAAGAATTACGGCAATGAGGACAATCCGTCGGCCGGCTACATTGCCTGGCTGTTGTGGGGCGGCGACGAGGGCCGCGCCTGGGCGCTCGAGATCAAGCGCAGGATCGGCAACGCGCCGGATATCTGACCAGGGATAGCTGAAGGAAGACATGGCGAAGGGAAGACAGGGCGAAGCGGGCCCCGAACCCGCCTCGGGACCCGCCGTGGAGTGGCTGACACATGCCGGCGCAACCGCTCCGATGCCGCGCGAAACTGTCGACCCCCCGATCGGTGCGCGGCATGACGCAGGGTTAGCATTTGCGCGCGGCGGCTTATGTGAAGCGGTTCACAAACTGTCCCGTTTCCCGGTGCAAAGCGTGACGGGCCGCCTGGAAGCAGCGCCCTACCCTTCCCAGTCGACCGGCATCATGCCCAGCCGCTCGTAGAGCCGGAGGGCGGCGGCGTTCTCTACCGTGTTGGTCTTGAGATCGACATGGGCCGCGCCCCGCTCGCGGAAGGCGATGAAGGCGTGCCGCATCAGCGCCTCGCCGATGCCGCGGCCGCGCGCCTGCCGATGGACGGCGAGATCCTTGACGAAAGCCGTCGCCCAGCAAAGGGCTGCTCCCGCCAGCAGGCCCCTGGCGTCGATGACCAGGAAGCAGAGAGCGGGGTCGAACTCGGCGTCGCCGGAGATGCGCGGCCACCACTCGTCGAACGGCCCGTCCGTGCCGTCGTCGAACACTTCGGTGAGCAGCGCATGCAGGGGCCGCGCATCGGCGGGCTCGAAGCCGCGCATGACAAAGCCGTCCGGCCAGTGCGGCGGCGGCAGATCGTCGTCGAGGGTCTTGCGCAGCCGGATGTCGTCAGGCGCCGGCGGACGCGGCATCGCGCTCAGGCGTCGGGCTGCAGGCGGCGCCGCGCACGGTCGACACCGAGGCCGGTCGCTTCCAGCATGCCCCTGCGCTTGGCGTCGTAGTAATAGCCGCTCTGGTAGAGCCGGTCGGCGCGCTTTTCATCGCCCCCCGACACCAGCCAGGCGCCGCGCAGATATTTGACCGCATATTTGAGATTGGTCTCGGCGTCGAACAGGCCGCTCGCCGGCCCGTCATAGCCCATGCCGCGCGCCGTCGCGTGCTTGATCTGCATCAGCCCCCAATGGCCGTGATTGTAGGCTTTCGGGTTGAAGGTGCTCTCGCGGTTGACGACATGGCGCACGAGATCGATGGGCACCTCGTAGAGCGCGGAATATTTCTCGATCAGCCGTTCGATCTCGGCGCGCGGGCCGGTGGCGTGCGGCTCGGGCTCGCCGGGCGGGGCAAGCAGCGCCGGGTTCTGCGGCACGACATAGGCGACCTGCTGGACGCCGGGCATCGTTGCCGCCTTCACCGCCTGGCCGGTGACGGGCATGGCCATCGCGGCCGTTGCATAGGCGGGCGCCTGCTTGATCGATCCCGGGCTGAGCGGCGAGGTGCCGGCCATCACGGCCGGCTGCGCGGCAAGCGGCGTCGATCCGGCGAAAGCGGCTGGCTGGGCCGGCGGCGGCAACGGCTCGCCCGGCGTCGCCATGCCCGGCGTTGCCGTGGTCGCATCGGCGGGCAGCGCCGCCACCTGCACCGGTACAAGGCCGGAGGGCTCGGGCAGCACCGCCACCGTTTCCGGCAGCGCGACGGTCGGCGTGTCGTCCTCGACGGCAGGGGTCGCGGCTGCCGCCAATGCGGGCGCGGCCTTCATCTGCGAGGTCGAGGTGCAACCGCTCAGGCCAGCCGCGCCCACGAGCACGCCGATCGCGGTGAGGATGATTTTGGTTGCCAAGCCCTGCAGGTCCGATTGTCGGTTGTTAAGAAGTCCTTACACCAGCGATTCTTCGTGGGCAATCTGGGCCATCCGGCGGTTTTCGGGTGGCGGGAGCCGGTGCAAACTGCGATATTGTTCCCTATCTGTACCGTTCACGTCCCCGTTTTTCGCCGTTTGCGGAAAGGAACACGTCATGGAAACCACGCAAGCGATCACGGCCGGCCACACAGTGTTAGAAACAGTGATCGGCTTCATGGGCATCGCCTGGAGCGAGAAAGGCCTGATCCGCCTCTGCCTGCCCGAGCGCAGCCGCGAGGCGGTCGAGCGCCGGTTGTTCCGCCATGGCGGCGTTTCCCGCTCCACCGAGCAGCCGAAATGGGTGGTGGACCTGATCGCCTCGATCAAGGCCTATGCCGCCGGCGAGGACGTCGATTTCTCCGGCGTGCCGGTCGATCTTGCCGGCGTCGACGATTTCCGCCTCGCCATCTATGACGCGGCGCGCAAGCTCGGCTTCGGCGAGACGACCACCTATGGCGAGCTGGCGACGCGCGCCGGCCATCAAGGGCTGGCTCGCGAAACCGGGGCGGCGCTTGGCGCCAACCCGGTGCCGCTGGTCATCCCGTGCCACCGCATCCTTGCCGCCGGCGGCAAGATCGGCGGCTTCTCGGCGCCGGGCGGCTCGACCACCAAGGAAAAGATGCTGGCCATGGAAGGCGTGCGTCTCGGCCCGCCGCCCTCGGCGCAGGTCTCGTTCGGCTTTTGAACCCGGCCTGCAGGCCAGCCTTGCCTGAATGTCGACGGACCTCAGTCCGATTGCAGGAAACGGCGACGGAACCGCCGATCGAAGTCCGGCCGCTTGCAGACGAAGACCGGGCAGGATTTCGCATCGGCGCTGGGCACGTAGGCGCGCTTCCTCACCTCGCCCAGGTCGCAGAAGCGCTCGTCCCTGACGTAGCGGTCATAGAGCGGCAGCCCCGGCACGCGCGTCGACTGGTAGCGCAGGATGACCGCGCCCTGGCGCGCGATGGTCGCCTGCACCCTGTCGCAGCTCATCCGGGTCGGGTCGTAGCGCGAGATCGCCTGCGCCTCGGCGGCCACCAGCGTCATCAAGGCGGCAAGCAGTATGGTCTTCATGATCCTCTCCCAAACCCTGCGCCCGAGACCTGCTCGTTCCTCCCTCGCGGCGCACGCCAGTCGCGAATTTTTCACGCGATTGGGGCGGCCGTTGGGCGGCGGTGCGATCAGGGCTTTCGCACACAGTCTTGTTTTCAACGCAAAATCCGCCTATATGCATCGCATTGATATTTCGGCCGATCGATCGGGCCTCGCGATCTTCGCGTTTGCTGACGTCTATCTCCAAAATTTCGATACCACCGGCTGGACCTAGTCCGGTCAAACTAAAGCAAATGTGAAGGATACTTCGAATGGCAACTGGTACGGTCAAGTGGTTCAACGCCACCAAGGGCTTCGGCTTCATCCAGCCCGACGCGGGCGGCGCGGACGTTTTCGTCCACATCTCCGCTGTCGAGCGCGCTGGCCTGTCGACCCTCGTTGAAGGCCAGAAGATCAACTTCGAGATCGAGCAGGACCGCCGCACCGGCAAGTCCGCTGCTGGGTCTCTGAGCAAGGCAGCCTGATTTAGCAACAGCGCGCGCCGGACGAAGGTTCGGGGCGCGCGGCAAGTCACGGATGTACTGACGGTCGCGCGAGAAGCGCGCCGGAGCGGAAAGACCCGACAAGCTGGAACAGCAGATAGCTGCCAGCCCGGCCATACGCTCCCGATCAGGCTACCGGAATGGGAAGGCGGGATTTATCCCGCCTTTTTATTTGCCCGCAGTTCAGAAGACTGGCGAAACCGCCGAAGCTGCCTTCTTCTCCCCGTTCACGGGGAGAAGTGCCCGGCAGATGAGGGGCGGCGCGACGCTGCGGAATTGGCTTCCTTGGCGCAGCAGCACAGCAATGCAAACACAAAAGTTGGCGCCGCCCCTCATCTGGCTGCCGCCATCTTCTCCCCGTGAACGGGGAGAAGGACGCCTTCGCTGAAGCTTTCGCCTGTAACACTGTTAACTCGCGCCCCGTCCGGAGCAGCCGCGAAGCGGCGACGGCGTGACGACGAAACTACGGCAGCCACTCCAGCGGCACATGCCCCTTGTCCGCTTCGACCCGCTTCAGCCATGCGGCAACCGCAGGATAGGCGTCGAGCTGGAAGCCGCCCTTCTCGGCGGTATGCGTATAGGCATAGAGCGCGATGTCGGCGACGCTGTATGCATCGCCGGCGAAGAAGGCATTGGCTTCCAGATGCCTGTTCATCACGCCGAGCGCCTTGTTGCCGCGCTCCAGCGTCAATGCCAGCCGTTCCGGCGTCGCGTCCCTGGCGCGCTCGGGAAAGGTGAGCAGCGCCTTGCGCACGGCGATGTAGGGCTCGTGGCTGTACTGCTCGAAGAAAAGCCACTGATAGGCGAGCGCCCGCTGGTAGCGGTCGGCCGGCAGGAAGCGCGTGCCCTCGGCGAGATAGAGCAGGATGGCGTTGGATTCGGCGATCCGCCTACCGTCGTCGAGCTCGAGCAGCGGCACCATGGCGTTGGGATTCTTGGCGACGAAATCGGCCTTGCGGGTGTCGCCGGTATGCGAGCTCACCTCGACATTGGTGAAGGCAATGCCGAGCTTGGCCATCAGCAGGCGCGGCTTGTAGCAATTGCCGCTGTCGATCATGCTGTAGAGTATCATCGGGTCTCCTTCCGGCTCGCGCCAATATCGCGCGGCGGAAGCCGCCTCATCCAGTGATTTGTTTTGGCCTGAGCATCAGCGCCGCTGATGCAACGGCACGACCTTGCTTTCGGCGCCGAGCAGCGCCTCGATCGACAGCGGCTCCTCGTTGAAGATCGTGCCGGCCAGCGCCGGGCGGGCGAGATGATAGCCCTGCAAGAAGTCGACGCCGCCATCGAGCGCGACGCGAAGATGCACGGCCTGCTCGATGCCCTCGACCAGCACCTTGGCGCCGCGGTCGTGCAGGGTCGAGACCAGCGGCCGGAAGAAACGCTCGGCCGCGGCATGGCGGCAGAACTCGGCGAACCAGGCGCCGTCGATCTTGACGATGTCCGGCGCAAGCAGCGCGATGCGCGCCTCGGTCGAGTGGCCGGTGCCGAAATCGTCGATAGCGATGCGGATGCCGTCACGCCGCATCTCGCGCACCAGGCTGGCAAGGACATGATCGTCGGCCGCCTGCTCGGTGATCTCGCACACCAGCATGCCGGGGTAGAGGTCGAGCTCGCCGAGATGCCTGGTCATCAGCCGGATCTCGGCCAGCGCCCGCCCGAGATGATCGTTGACCAGCGGATTGTAATTGAAGAACAGGTCGAGCCCCTCGACGCCGATGTTGCGGAAGTTCCGCAAATGCAGCATCCGGCACATCGTCTCGACGAACAGGCGGTCCGGAGAGGGGACGCCGTCGAAGAACACCGGCGGCGCGAGCGGCCTCGCGTCCCGCTGCGCCTCGATCAGCGCCTCGACGGCAACCGGCGCCAGCGAGCGGCCGCGTGGTGCGAAGATCGGCTGGTAGGCGCTCTTCAGCCGGAACTCGCCATAGACGCCGTATTCGATACCGATCTCGTCGGCAAAGATCGCCTCGGCGGCGTTGCGCCGCCTGTCCGGCCATACGCTCACGATGCGGTCCTGCGCCCGAATACCCGCGCCCCGCGCGCTGCCGGTGCCGTGCCCGGAACGGCCGGCGCCACACCGGCGCCCGTCGCCGCCGCGGGCGGGGCCCCCTTGCCGAAGACGCGAAAACTGGTCGGCGCCAGTTCCGGCCGCGCCAGCACGAAGCCCTGCACCATCGAGGCTCCCGATTTTTCGGCGAGTTCGAGCTGCCAGCCCTCCTCGAGGCCTTCGAACACGGTGCGGATGCCTTGCTGCTCGAAGCTCCTCACCATGGTGGTCAAGAGGGCAAAGCCGGCGCCGGACTCCATCAGCTGCGTGATCCAGTGCGCGTCGAACTTGACGATGTCGGGCTTGAGCTCCTTGATCCGGTTGATGTCGGATTCGTCGGCGCCGTAATCGTCGACCGCGATGCGGAAGCCGTTGGCCCTCAGCGCCTCGACGAAGCTGTAGAGCGCCTCCTGCGATGCCGTTTTCTGCTCGGTCACTTCGCACACCATGCGGCGCGGGTCGATGCCGGCCTCGTGCAGCACCAGCCGCATGTCGCGCAGCGCCTTGTCGGCGACGCCGCGGTCGGTGAACACCGAGGGATCGAAATTGACGAAGATCGATGCCTCCTCCGGCAGGCAGACGCCGGCGTTGAGCAGGTGCAGCGTGCGCGTCAGCGCCTCGATATGCAGGCGGTCGCCCGCCGGGCAGGTGTTGAAGAAAGTCATCGGTGACTGCGGCTCGCCGTCGCGAAACGGCCTGATCAGCCCCTCGAACGCGACGATCGACAGCTTGCCTTCGTTGAAGGCGAAGATCGGCTGGAAGGCGCTCTGCAGCGTATGGACGCCCCAGACACCGCTTGCGGTGCCGTCATCATGACGGATGATGTGGGCGAGCCCGATACTACGCGACAAGGGTTCCTCGCTCCGCAAGACTGGCGGAATTGGCTTATGATCCTGCCATCAGCGGTTTTAGCGACCGTTGATGAATTTATTGTTGCCGAGGCGATGCCGGTCACGGCGGCTTGACCCCTGGCTCATGCGACAGCGCTTGCGCTTGGCCGGATGTTGCGACAAGAGAGGCGCCGCGGCCGCTCCTGGCCGCGCCGCCCCTTGGAGATATCAGGTCATGGCCTTTCTTGCCGACGCCCTTTCCCGCGTGAAGCCTTCCGCGACCATCGCGGTGACGCAGAAAGCGCGCGAGCTGAAAAACGCCGGCCGGGACATCATCGGCCTCGGCGCCGGCGAGCCGGACTTCGATACGCCCGACAACATCAAGAACGCGGCGATCGACGCGATCCGCCGTGGCGAAACCAAGTATCCGCCCGTGTCCGGCATCGCGCCGCTGCGCGAGGCGATCGCGAAAAAATTCAAGCGCGAGAACAATCTCGACTACCGGCCGGAGCAGACCATCGTCGGCACCGGCGGCAAGCAGATCCTGTTCAACGCCTTCATGGCGACGCTGAACCCTGGCGACGAGGTGATCATCCCGCGCCCCTATTGGGTGAGCTATCCCGAGATGGTGGCGATCTGCGGCGGCACCTCGGTGTTTGCCGACACCTCGATCGACAACGGCTTCAAGCTGACGCCGGCGGTGCTGGAAAGGGCGATCACGCCGCGCACCAAATGGCTCTTGATGAACTCGCCGTCCAACCCGTCCGGCGCCGCCTACACGGAAGCCGAGCTTCGGGCGCTGGCCGACGTGCTGCTCAAGCACCCGCATGTCTGGACCCTGACCGACGACATGTATGAGCACCTCACCTATGGCGATTTCGTCTTCAGGACCATCGCCGAGGTCGAGCCGAAACTCTACGAGCGCACGCTGACCATGAACGGCGTCTCGAAGGCCTATGCCATGACCGGCTGGCGCATCGGCTACGCCGCCGGCCCCGTGCCGCTGATCAAGGCCATGGACATGATCCAGGGCCAGCAGACCTCCGGCGCCTGCACCATCGCGCAATGGGCTTCCGTCGAGGCGCTGAACGGCCCGCAGGACTTCATTGCCAAGAACAAGGCAATCTTCCAGGGCAGGCGCGACCTGGTCGTCTCGATGCTCAACCAGGCGCGCGGCATCTCCTGCCCCTCGCCGGAAGGCGCTTTCTACGTCTACCCGTCCTGCGCCGGGCTGATCGGCAGGAAGACGAAAGCCGGCAAGGTGATCGACAGCGACGAGACCTTCTGCTCGGAACTGCTCGAGGCCGAAGGCGTGGCGGTTGTGTTCGGCTCGGCCTTCGGCCTTGGCCCGAACTTCCGCATCTCCTACGCCACCTCGGAGACGCTTCTGGAAGAGGCCTCCACGCGCATCCAGCGCTTCACCGCCTCCCTCACCTGATCAGGTCGCCGCCAAAAGAAAACCCGGCTCCAGGCCGGGTTTTTCTTGGGTCGCCGAGCAATTCCAGGAAAAGTGCGTAGCGGCAGGCTCGGCGACTTCGCCGTAGCCTTTCGTCCGGAATTGCGCAAAAACAAAGGCTCTAGCCGCCATACTGCTCGTCGCTGACCTTCTCCAGCCAGTCCGCATGGACACCGTCGAGCGCTTCCTGCATGGCGACATGCGTCATCGCCGTATTCGCGCCGGCGCCATGCCAGTGCTTTTCGCCGGGCGCGAACGAGATGACGTCGCCGGCCCTGATCTCCTGGATCGGCCCGCCCCAGGTCTGGGCACGGCCGGCGCCCGAAGTGACATAGAGCGTCTGGCCAAGCGGATGCGTGTGCCAGTTGGTGCGCGCGCCCGGCTCGAAGCTGACCAGGGTTGCCCTGAGCCGCGCCGGCGCTTCCTTTTCGATGATCGGGGTCTGCAGCACCCGGCCGGTGAAATATTTCTCCGGCGCCATGATGGTCGGCACGCTGCCGCAGGCAATGATCTTCATCGTCTCGATCCTCGAACTGATGTCATATCCGTGGCGGCAACCGTCGCGCTACGGCCCGCCATCGTGGCGGCAGTTTCCTCCGATGCCGCTCGCGGCGCAACGGCTTCCCGGGCGGCCCGACGCGGCGAAACGTGTCACCATCGCAGCCGCGGCCAGAACAGGCCCGCTTGCTTTCGATGGGCCTCATAGGCACCGGCCAGATCGGTGCGCGAAAATTTCTTCTCTTCGTCCAGCGCCGCGATCAGGTAGAGCACGAAGATCCCGGCAACGGGCACCACCGCCCAGATCGACCAGGTCGCGATACCCCAACCGGCCCAGAAGATGATGTAGGAGGTGTAGAATGGGTGGCGGATGTAGGAGAACGGTCCGTCGGTCACCAAGCCATGCGGATTGTCGGCGTCGAAGACAAAGCGTAGCCGCGCCTTGCGCGACCTCGAAATCGCCCACCAGAACAGCGCGGAGCTCACCAACTGGATCGCCAGCCCGACGATCTTGGCCAATGGCGGCTGCGGCAGGATCCAGATGATCGCCAGGAAAAACAGCGCTGTCGCGGCCACGACGACCGAAATTATCTTCGCACCCGAGGACATGCCCGACGATTGGAAATGGGCGCGCATCGACCACAGATATTGGCCGACCGTGGCGATGCCGATGATCGAGACAAGAAGGTCGAGCCCACGTTCCATCGTCAAATTTCCAAGCCAACGCCGAAGATTCGCAGGCACTATAGCCGGTCGCCGCGGATTAATCCTTCCTTAACCAGAAACCTAAAGCCCGTGTAGACCCAGGGCATGCGATGCTGGACGTCACGCAATCCTGAGGTTCAATGCATCATGGCCGTCGCCGAGCATACGATCCGCACCCCGCAGGCCGATTTGCGCGTCAGCGAGTCGGCAGGCCCCGGCATGCCCATCGTGATGATCCATGGTTCCGGCGCCTCGCGCGCCGTCTTCGCCCGCCAGTTCGACAGCCCGCTCGCCGATGCCCACCGGCTGGTCGCTTTCGATCTCCCGGGTCATGGCCAGTCCTCGGACGCCGCCGACCCGATGGCGGACTACACCCTCACCGGCCTGGCGCGAGCCGCCGGCCACCTCCTCGACGATCTGAGCATCGACCGCGCCATCGTCTATGGCTGGTCGCTCGGCGGCCATGTCGCGATCGAGCTGGCAAGCTTCCATCCGGCCGTCCACGGACTGATGCTGACCGGCGCGCCACCGGTGTCGAAAGGCTTCTTCGGCATGCTGCGCGGCTTCCACGCCAACTGGGACATGCTGCTGGCTTCGAAGAAGATCTATTCCGAACGCGACGCCGAACGCTTCGAAACACTGTGCTTCGGCGACAGCGCCGATCCGTCGTTCCGCGAAGCCATCCTGCGCACGGATGGCCGGCTGCGCGCCGTGGTGACGCGCTCGATGATGGCCGGCAAGGGCGCCGACCAGAAGCAGGTCGTCGAGCAGGCCGCCTTTCCGGTGGCGATCGTCAATGGCGAGAACGACCCCTTCATCCGGCTCAACTACTTCGACACGCTGGACCATGGTTCGCTCTGGGAGCAATGCCACGTCGTCCCGGGCGCCGGACACGCACCCTTCTGGGAGCGACCGGATCTGTTCAATCCGATGCTGTCGCGCTTTGCCGAAACGGTTGCGGCGCGGGAGGCCGATACTGCCCTGCCGGCCCAGCGCCGGGCTGGTTGACGCCACAGCATAGCGCAACGGCTTCCTTGCAGCCGCTGGCATGGCGCTGGCCCTGAGCGCCTGACAACGCAAAGCCGCCGAATTTCCTATTTTCCTTGCCCTCCCCGCAAACCCGTGGGACGATGCCCTTGGGCAGGTGGCGATTGAAAAGAAGCCCCGCCCGCGACGGCCGAACAGGCCGGCCGCCGCTCCCAGGGAAACGCCTGAGTGGAGGTCAGCCATGGGTACTCGCGCCGGAGGACGACGCACGGGACCGAAATGCATTGCCATAGTCGGTCCCTTCGCAAGCGGTAAGACGACACTTCTCGAAGCAATACTGGCCCGCACGGGCGCCATCCCCCGCCAGAATCCCGTTTCATCAGGCAGCACCGTTTCCGATCATTCAGCCGAGGCCCGCGCCCACGCCATGAGCGTCGAGGCGACCTTCGCGACCACGGAATTCATGGGCGAGCAGCTCACCTTCGTCGATTGTCCCGGCTCTATCGAGTTCGCCTTCGAGGCCGAACCGGTGCTCGCCGCCTGCGATGCCGCTGTCGTCGTTGCCGAAGCCGACGAGAAGAAGATCCCCGCGCTTCAGCTCATCATGCGCAAGCTCGACGATCTCGGCGTGCCGCGCATCCTGTTCCTGAACAAGGTCGACAAGGCGGTCGCCGGCGTGCGCGACACGCTGAAGATGCTGCAGCCGGCAAGTTCGGTGCCGTTGCTGCTGCGCCAGATTCCGCTGCGCAAGGACGGTGTCGTCATCGGCTCGATCGATCTCGCGCTGGAGCGTGCCTACATCTACCGCGAGTATGCCGAGAGCCAGGTCGCCGACATACCGGGTGACGACAAGGCTCGCGAGCTGGAGGCCCGCTTCTCCATGCTGGAGACGCTCGCCGACCACGACGACCAGTTGATGGAGCAGCTGCTCGAGGAGATCGAACCGCCGAAGGATGCGATCTTCGACGACCTTGCCGCCGATCTTCGCGCCGGCGCGGTGACGCCGGTGCTGATCGGCACCGCCGAGAAGGGCAATGGCGTGCTGCGCCTCCTGAAGGCGATACGCCATGACGCGCCCGACATCGAGGCGACCCGCAAGCGCCTTGGCGCGCCCGACGGCAACCAGACCGTCGTCCAGGTGATGAAGACCATCCACACCGCGCATGGCGGCAAGCTGTCGGTATCGCGCGTGCTCTCCGGACAGCTCGCCGACGCGGCCGAGCTTTACCTGTCGAACGGCGAAGCCGCCAAGGTCTCCGGCATCTACAAGATGCTTGGCAAGGACCAGCTGAAGCTCGCCTCCGCCAAGGCGGGCGACACCGTCGCGCTCGGCAAGCTCGACATTGTCAAGACCGGCCAGACGCTGAGTTCCGCCAAGGGCGGCATCAGTCCGCTGGTCACGCTGGAGCCGCCGCAGCCGGTGTTCGCCTTCGCGCTGCGGCCGAAGGAGCGCAAGGACGAGGTCAAGATGTCGGCCGCCATCCAGCGCCTTGCCGAGGAGGATCCCTCGCTCAGCCTGCGCCACAACCAGGACTCCGCCGAAACCGTGCTGTCGGGGCATGGTGAGATGCACCTGCGGGTCGTGCGCGAGCGGCTCGAGGGCAAGAACCAGATCCCGGTAGAGGGTCACAACCCGGCCGTGCCTTACCGCGAGACGATCCGCAAATCGGCGCAGCAGCGCGGTCGCCACAAGAAGCAGTCCGGCGGCCACGGCCAGTTCGGCGACGTGGTGGTCGAGATCAAGCCGCTGCCGCGCGGCTCCGGCTTCCAGTTCACCGACACCATCACCGGCGGCGTGGTGCCGAAGACCTACATCCAGTCCGTGGAGACCGGCATACGCGACTATCTGAAATCCGGCCCGCTCGGCTTCCCCGTGGTCGATGTCGCGGTCAATCTCTCGGACGGGTCCTACCATGCCGTCGATTCCTCCGACATGGCCTTCCAGATGGCGGCCAAGCTGGCGATGAAGGAAGGCATGGCTGCCTGCTCGCCAGTGCTGCTGGAGCCGGTGATGAAGGTCGAGATCGTCACGCCGTCGGACGCGACGTCGAGGATCATCGCCCTGATCCCGCAGCGGCGCGGCCAGATCCTCGGTTATGACGCGCGGCCCGACTGGCCGGGTTGGGATGTGGTCGAGGCGACCATGCCGCAGGCGGAGATCGGCGACCTGATCATCGAGCTGCGCTCGGCGACGGCCGGCGTCGCCAGCTACCGGGCCGCCTTCGACCACATGGCCGAGCTGACCGGCCGGCTGGCGGACGAGGCGATGAACGCCAACGGCAAGGCTGCCTGAGCCGATCCGCCAATGCGAAAACGGCGCCCGGGTGATCCGGACGCCGTTTATCGCGGACCGTCTTCCTGGGAGGCAAACGGCAGGTCCGCCGCATGTGTCCGCCCTGTAGCCGACGGAAGAAAGGTTCGGACGCGGTAGCCGCCTGAGCCCGGTCCGTCCGAGTGATGCCCCCATCTCCCGAACCGACCAAACCGCGTCCTATGGTCTGCTTAGTCGATAGCGTGTGTCTGCGCCATGTTACCAGAGGTTACATGTCACTGTTACGTGGCATTGCCGATCGATTTTCCGCGCCCTCATTGCCCTGCGGGCAACAAAAAAGCCGGATCAATAAAGATCCGGCTGAGTTTGATTGGAAGTGCCTGTTAAGGCTAACCTCCAGAGGGGAACACTCGAGGGCGCTAATGGGAGGAGAACGCGCCCAGGAGATGATCTATATATGTGCTCATCATGCCCAAGAAACAAGCATCTATTTTGCAACACACGCATGCAAAAAGACGGAGGCTGTGGTCCAACCTATTCCAAGGCTCGATAGGACCAGAAAAATCGACGGAATCGAGCACGCTACAGGGTCGAAATCATTGCCGAGGTCTGCATCGAGGTCGATTCAATTGGGAAAATGCGAACGCCGCCGAATGATGTGGATTCGAGCAGCCCAAGTCCATTTTTGCGGCAAGGGTGGCTGATGCGTAGATTTTCGGCAATCGCCGGCAGCGCTCTGTTCCTTGTCGTGGCGCCCGGCGTCGTCGCCGGGCTGGCGCCGTTTCTGCTGACGGACCGCTACCGGCTGCCGCTGTCGACGGTGCCGGGCTTCGCCCCTGTCGGCTGGGTGCTGGTCGTGGGAGCGGCAGCCATGCTGCTGCACGCCTTCGCCCGCTTCGCGCTCGAGGGCCTTGGCACGCCGGCCCCGGTGGCCCCGACCGAACGGCTGGTCGTCGGCGGCATCTACCGCCATGTGCGCAACCCCATGTACGTTGCTGTGCTGTCGATCATCCTCGGCCAGGCGCTGTTGTTCTCGAGCTGGGCGCTCGTCGTCTACGGCGCCATCGTCGGCGCGGCCATGGCCTCGTTCGTCAGGCTCTACGAGGAACCGACCCTTGCCCGCCGATACGGCGCCGAATACGAGGCCTACCGCCGCGCCGTCCCCGGCTGGCTGCCGCGGCTGACGCCGTGGCGAGGGTGATCCGACAAACCGGAGGTTCAGGTCAGGCCGGCCTTAGCAAGATTTCGATGCGCCCTTAGAAGGACCAGCTGCGCGCCTTGGCGATGATGAAATCGCGGAACACATGCAGCTTGGCCTGGTTCTTCATCGCGTCCGGATAAGCGAAATAGGTGTCGAAGGACGGCACTTCCGTCTCCGGCAGCAGCTGGATCAGGCCCGAATCCTTGTTGATCACGTAGTCGGGCAGCATGGCGATGCCGGCGCCGCCCTGCACCGCGCGCTTGATCGACAGGATGTCGTTGATCTGCAGCGTCGGCACTCTTTGCCCGTTCTCGAAATCGCCGACCGTCTCAAGCCAGTTCAGCTCCGACAGATGCGAGGGCACCGGCACGCCGAAGGTGACGATGCGGTGGTTCCTGAGCTCGGCGATCGAGGCCGGCTTGCCGAACTTGGCGATATAGGAGGGCGCCGCGTAAAGATGGAAATGCACGGTGAACAGGCGGCGCTGGATGAGGTCCGGCTGCTGCGGCTGGCGCAGCCGGATGGCGCAGTCGGCTTGCCGCATGGTGAGGTCGAGCTCCTCATTGGCGAGGATCAGCTGCAGGCTGATCTCGGGATAGAGCTCGATGAATTCCTGCACGCGTTCGGTCAGCCAGCCGGCGCCCAGCCCCACCGTGGTCGTCACCCTTAGCACGCCGGACGGCCGGTCCTTGGCCTCGGCCAGCCGCGACTTGATCGTCTCCAGCTTCATCAGCACGTCATGCGCCGTGCGGAAAAGCATCTCGCCCTGTTCGGTCAGCACCAGGCCGCGCGCGTGGCGATGGAACAGCGCCACGCCGACATCATGCTCCAGCGCGCTGACCTGCCGCGAGATCGCCGACTGCGACAGATGCAGCGTCTCGGCGGCGTGGGTGAACGACCCAGCCTCCGCCGCAGCGTGAAACACGCGTAGCTTGTCCCAGTCCAGCGCCATGATTTCCCCTCTTATCGTTTTCTGGCGTCTGAATGAAAAATCAGGCTTTTAAACGGCTTCTCTCAGCCGTTTCGTTATTCCGCTGCCTCGCGATGCACCTCGATCCCGGCGAGATATTTTTCCGCCTCGAGCGCGGCCATGCAGCCGAGCCCGGCTGCCGTCACCGCCTGCCGGTAGACGTCGTCGGTGACGTCGCCGGCGGCGAACACGCCGGGCACGTCGGTGCGGGTCGAATCCGGCGCCGTCCACAGATAGCCGTTCGGCTTCTGCTTCAGCTTGCCGACGAAAAGCTCGACCGCCGGCGCGTGGCCGATCGCCACGAACACGCCGTCGACCTTGAGCCGCGTCACCTCGCCGGTCGCCACGTTGCGCAGCGTCAGCCCTTCCACCGAAGGCGGCAGCGGCGCCTTGCCGGGCTGGCCGGTGATCTCGTCGACGACAGTGTCCCAGATGACGCGCACATTCTCCTTCTTGAGCAGCCGCTCGCGCAGGATGCGCTCGGCGCGGAAGTCGCCGCGCCGGTGAATGACGGTGACGCTCTTGGCGAGGTTGGAGAGGTAAAGCGCTTCCTCGACCGCCGAATTGCCGCCGCCGACCACCGCGACATCCTTGCCGCGATAGAAGAAACCGTCGCAGGTGGCGCAGGCCGAGACGCCAAAGCCCATGAAGGTCTGCTCGGAGGGAATGCCCAGCCATTTCGCCTGCGCGCCGGTGGCGATGATCAGCGCATCGGCGGTGTAGGTGGTGCCGGAATCGCCCTTGGCCCGGAACGGCCGCACGTTGAGGTCGACCTCGGTGATGATGTCGTTGACGATGTCGGTGCCGACATGCTCGGCCTGCTTCAGCATCTGCTCCATCAGCCATGGACCCTGGATCGGATCGGCAAAGCCCGGATAGTTTTCGACATCGGTGGTGATCATCAGCTGGCCGCCCTGCTGCAGGCCGGCGACCAACATGGGTTTCAGCATGGCGCGGGCGGCATAGATCGCCGCCGTGTAGCCGGCTGGGCCGGAGCCAATGATGAGGACTGGCGCGTGCTTGGTGGTCATGAAAGCTCTCTGCTGAGGGCAGCCAAGGATCTTGATTAAGGAAATCCCGCCCAAATTCGCCCGTAATGTAAGTGCTGCCCGCGCCGCCAGCAAGGCGGGTTGGCAGTCGTCCCCGGAAAGCTGCTGCGGCATAGCCGCCAATATCTCTCACCCTCCGTTCAAAAATCATCGAACGGAGGGATGGCATGCATCGGAAAGTCTAATTACAAAATCACGAAAGATTCTTGCGCGCACGAAAGCCGACCATGCCGCTCAAAGCCGATCTCGACGCCATCGACTGGAAGATCCTGCGCGAGCTGCAGGAAGACGGGCGCATGACCAATGTCGAACTGTCCAACCGGGTCGGCATTTCGGCGCCGCCTTGCCTGCGCCGCGTCCGACGGCTGGAGGAAGCCGGCATCATCCGCGGCTACCGCGCCCTGCTCAACGCGCCGGCGCTCGGCATGGACGTCGTTGCCTTCTGCCTGATCGGCCTGCATCACCAGGCCGACGCCGAGCTCAAAACCTTCGCCGAGCGCACGCGCGGCTGGCCGATCGTGCGCGACGCCTGGATGGTCTCGGGCGAGTCCGACTTCCTGCTGCACTGCGTGGCAAGCGACCTCGGCACCTTCCAGACCTTCGTCATCGAGGAACTGGCCTCGGCGCCGAATGTCGACACGGTGCGCACTGCGCTCACCATCCGTCGCGTCAAGGATGAAGGTCTGGTGGCGTTTCCGCCTTAATGCGCCGGCTGCCGATGAAACCGGCGGGAAAACAGAGGCTTGGCGCTCAATTTTGAATCGATACGATCAGAGCGATCGTATTGCGGCGAGCAAGCCCTCCAGGTCTCGCGCATCTCGGAGCGGCAAAACCGAAAGCCGGCCAATCGCCGCGGCCTCGCCATCGACAAGCCATCCGCGCTCGAGGCCAGCGCGCTGCCCCGCCTCCATATCGGCCGGCTTGTCGCCGACAATCAGCGATCGCTTGAGATCGAGGCCAAGCCGTTTCGCCGCCTCGATCAGCATGCCCGGATTGGGCTTGCGCATCGGATGGTTAGCGACCGTCAGCGGTCCGGCGCCAGCGTCGTGATAGGCGCAGGCCAGCACCATGTCGACGCAAGCGCCGCTGTCGGCCAAAAGCTCGAGCACGCGGCCGTTGACCAAAGCGAACTCATCCCAGCCAAAATAGCCGCGCGCGATGCCGGACTGGTTGGTGACCACCACGACGGGGATGTTGGCGCCGTTTGCGGCGACGATGGCCGGCGCGATGTCGTTGCGCAGCACGATGTCGGCCGGATCGTCAGGATAGCCGGTATCGACATTGATGGTGCCGTCGCGGTCGAGAAACAGCGCCGGTGTATTGGCCGGGAAGACCTTGGCGCCGATGCGCTCGATCCACAGACCCGGATCCACGAGGGGATGCGTCGCAGCGCTCCCTTGGTCAGCCATTGCTGAGACGCGCTTCGACCGCCTCGCACAGATAGTGGTAGAGGCAGAGATGCCCCTGCTGGATGATCGGCGTCGAGGTCGACGGCACATTGAGCAGGATATCGGTGAGCGGCTTGAGCTTGCCGCCGGTGTCGCCGGTCAGGCTGATCACCGTCATGCCCATCATGCGAGCCTGTTCGGCGGCGGCCAGGATGCTCGGCGAATTGCCGCTGGTCGAGATGGCGAGCAACACCGCGCCTTGCGAGCCATGCGCCTCGACCTGGCGCGAGAACACGGTGTCGAAGCCATAGTCGTTGCCCCAGGCGGTCAGCACCGCAGCATTGGCTGGCAGCGCGATGACATTGTAGGCCTTGCGCTCCTTGAGGAAGCGGCCGACCAGCTCGCCGGCGATATGGATGGCATCGCTGGCCGAGCCGCCATTGCCGCAGATCAGCAGCGCCTTGCCTTGCGACAGCGCGGTGACGACCGTGCTCACGGCGCGTTCCATCTCGGCCGTAAGGTCGCGTTCGACCGTCGCCGTAAGCGCGGCCGCCGAGCGGACCAGATAGTCGTTCAGTACGGACATGAAACCCTCAATTGGTAGCGCGCATCCTGCCGATGGTGCCGGTCGTGCTCTTGCCGGCGACGAGGTCGACCAGCACCACGCGTCCGCCGGCCTTCTGCACCACATCGGCGCCGACCACCTTGTCGATCGTATAGTCGGCGCCCTTGACCAGTATGTCGGGCAACAAGGCTTCGATAAGCGCCAGCGGCGTGTCTTCCTCGAAGACGACCACCGCGTCCACCGAGGCAAGGGCCGCCAGCACGCAGGCGCGGTCGTGCTGGTCGTTGACCGGACGTCCCGGGCCCTTCAGCCGGCGCACCGAAGCATCGCTGTTGAGGCCGAGCACCAGCCGGTCGCACTGGCTGCGCGCCGCGTGCAGCAGGCTGACATGGCCGGCATGCAGGATGTCGAAGCAGCCATTGGTGAAGCCGACGGTCAGCCCCTCTTCCTTCCAGGCCGCCACCATCCTGGCTGCCGCGACGGCGTCGAGGATGGCATCCTTGTGCGCGACCGGCCCGTGCGAGCGGAACAGCGCGCCGGCCAGTTCCTCGACCGTCAGCCGCGCCGTGCCGCGCTTGCCCACCACCACGCCGCCGGCGGCATTGGCGATTGTAGCGGCCTGCACACGGTCGGCGCCCGCCGCGAGAGCGAGCGCGAAGGTGGCGATGACGGTGTCGCCGGCGCCGGAGACGTCGAACACTTCCCGCGCCTGCGTGGCGATGTGGCGCGCATCGTCGGGCTCGACGACGCTCATGCCCTTTTCGCTGCGGGTCGCCACGACGAAGTCGAAGCCATGCGCCGAGATCAGTTCCCGCGCCGCCGCCACGATCTCGTCGTCGGCAAACACGGCGCGTCCCACGGCCTCGCCGAGTTCCTTGCGGTTGGGCGTGATTGCCGTCGCGCCGGCATAGCGTCCATAGTCGCGGCCCTTCGGGTCGACCAGCACCGGCTTTCCCGTTTCGCGGCAGATCGCGATCAGCTCGCCGGCGACGCCGTCGAGCAGCATGCCCTTGCCGTAGTCGGACAGGATGACGATGTCGGCGCGCGCGAGGGCCGTGCGGAAATGCTCGACCAGCGTCGATCGCTCGGCGGCGTTGAGCGGCTTCACCTCCTCCTCGTCGAAACGCAGCACCTGCTGGTTGAGCGCGCTGAAGCGGCTCTTCGACGAGGTCATGCGGTCGCGCTGCTGCGACAGGCCGAATGTCTCCGCGCCAAGCTCGCCAAGCATCCGCATCAGATCGTCGCCCGCCTTGTCGGCGCCGATCACCGAAACCGGAATTGCGGCGGCGCCCAGCGAGACGATGTTGGAGACGACATTGCCGGCACCGCCCATGGCCAGCATCTCGCCACGCCCGTGCAGCACCGGGATCGGCGCTTCCGGCGAGATCCGCTCGATGACGCCGCTGACGAAACGGTCGAGGATGAAGTCTCCGACCACCAGCACGGTGACGCCGCCAAAGCGCGCGATGGCACGGTGCAAGGGTTCCGGGGAAGGCAGATGATGATTGATCATGTCACTGGCAACGCGCGGAAAAGGCCGATGTTGAGGATGGTTCGGGATTCAAATGGCTGGCCGGTCGTTCATGGCGAAGCCGATATACCGCAATTCGAGCCAGCGCAACGGCGGCCAGGGAACGGGTCGCCGCCAAGGCCGGCTGGCCGATCAGCTCTTCTGCAGGGCGACATGGACGCCGAGACCGACCAGCACGGCGCCACCCGCACGCTGCATCAGCCGCTGCGCGCGGCTCGAACGCCGCAGCCGCGCGATCATCGCCCCGGCCAGGAAGACGCACGCTATGTCGGCCGAGGAGAACATCAGGTTGACGACGGTTCCAAGGATGACGAACTGCAGCCAGACCGGAAATGCCGCCGAGGCATCGATGAACTGCGGCAGGAACGCCATGAAGAAGATCGCCGTCTTGGGATTGAGCACTTCGACGGTGATGCTCTCGAAAAAGGCGCGGCGCGCCGATTTCCGCTCGATGGCGGGCAGTGCCGCGTCGCCTTGCGTCCTGGCGCGGAACAGCGAGACGCCGAGCCAGATCAGATAGAGCGCGCCGATGAGCTTGACCGCCATGTAGAGCGGCGGCACGGCGTGGAACAGCACCGACAGGCCCGCTGCCGCCGCAAGCACATGCACATAGCCGCCGAGATGGATGCCGAGCGCCGCCGTCAGACCTGACCAGCGGCCGCGCGCCATCGTCTGCGCCGCCGCATAGAGCATGGCCGGGCCGGGAATGTAGGCAAAGATCGCCGTGGTGGCGAAAAAGGCGATAAGCAGTTCGCTCGACGGCATTTCTTCCCTCACGGTCCGGCGGGTGGCGCGAACCGACTGAAGCCGGAGCTTTGCGGCCTCACTGTGACATCCGCCCGCAGCCGCCTGCTTTATCGACAGCCTAACCCGCCTCCCTTATAAGGGCCGGAATCGGCAAGCGAAACGAGTATCAGGGCCAAAAATATGATCATCGTCACGGGCGGCGCCGGTATGATCGGCTCCAACATCGTCGCCGCGCTCAACGCCGAGGGGCACAGCGACATCCTCGTCGTCGACGATCTCACCGACGGCCACAAGATCGCCAATCTCGCCGACCTCGATATCGCCGACTATCTCGACAAGGACGATTTCCTGACGCGCCTGGAAGGTGGCGGACTCGGCCGCGTCGACGCGGTCTTCCACCAGGGCGCCTGCTCGACCACCACCGAGTGGAACGGCAAATACATGATGGAGGTCAACTACGCCTATTCGAAGCGGCTGCTGCATGCCTGCCTGGCCTTGCGCGTGCCCTTCCTCTACGCCTCCTCGGCGTCGGTCTATGGCGGCGGCAGCGAGTTCCGCGAGGAACAGCAGTTCGAGCGCCCGCTCAACGTCTATGCCTATTCCAAGAAGCTGTTCGACGACTATGTCCGCCGCACCGTCTTCGACACCGATCATTCGCAGGTGGCCGGGCTTCGCTATTTCAACGTCTACGGACCGCGCGAGGCGCACAAGGGCGCCATGGCCTCGGTCGCCTTCCATCTGTTCAACCAGGTCGAGCGCGGCGAAAACCCGAAGCTGTTCGGCGCCTATGACGGGTTCGGACCCGGCGAGCAGAGCCGCGACTTCATCCATGTCGGCGACGTCGCCGACGTCAATCTGTGGCTATGGAAGCGAGGCTCGAGCGGCATCTTCAACTGCGGCACCGGCCGCGCCCAGCCATTTCGCGCCATCGCCGAGACCGTCATCGATACGCTCGGCAAGGGCAGGCTCGAATTCATCGACTTCCCCGACCACCTCAAGGGCAGCTACCAGAGTTTTACCCAAGCTGATATGTCCCGCTTGCGCGCGGCCGGTTTCAATGGCCAATTCCGGACTGTCGAAACCGGTGTCAGAGACTATGTCGAATGGCTGAAAGCCCAGCGATCCTCGTGATCGGCCCACGTTGGGTGGGCGACATGGTCATGGCGCAGTGCCTGTTCTCGGCGCTGAAGGAGCAATATCCTTACGCCGCGATCGATGTGCTGGCGCCGGCCTGGGCGGCACCGCTGGTCAAGCGCATGCCCGAGATACGCCAGCAGATCGATTTCCCGCTGAAGCCGGGCGCGCTCGAGTTCCGCATCCGCAGGCGCTTCGGCCGGCTGCTGCGCGGCCGCTACGACATGGCCTACGTCCTGCCTGGAAGCTGGAAGTCGGCGCTGATCCCGTTCTTCGCCCGCATTCCGCGCCGCGTCGGCAACCTCCGGGAAATGCGCTACGGGCTGCTGACCGACATCGTGCCGCTGCCCGACGCGGTAAAGCGGCGCACGGCGCGGGCCTATTTCGGCCTTGCCCGCGGCGGCACCTTCCAGGCTCCGAAGCTCACCGTCGATTCCGTCAGCCAGTCTGCCCTGCTCGAGCGGTCGGGCCTCACCGCGAAGAACTACGTGGCGCTGATGCCCGGCGCCGAATTCGGCCCGGCGAAACGCTGGCCGAGCGAAAGCTACGCCGAACTGGCGCGCGGAATGATGGCTAAGGGCCTGAAGGTCGCGCTGCTCGGCTCCAGGAACGACGCCGAGGTGACGGCGGAGATCGCCGCGCTTGCGCCCGGCGCCGTCGACCTTGCCGGCAAGACGCGACTGGAGGACGCCATCGACCTCATCGCCGCGGCGCGGCTGGCGGTGTCGAACGACAGCGGGCTGATGCATGTCGCCGCCGCTGTCGGCACGCCGATCGTCGCCGTCTACGGCTCGACCTCGCCTGAGAACACCCCGCCGCTTGCCGAGCAGGCCGAGCTCGTGTGGCTCGGCCTCTCCTGCTCGCCCTGCCACCAGAAGACCTGTCCGCTCGGCCATCTCAACTGCCTGAAGACGCTCGATGTCGCGCGGGTCGCGGCAGCAGTGGACCGGCTGCTGGAAATGCCGGCCGCCGCATGAAGGTCCTGATCGTCAAGACATCCTCGATGGGTGATGTCATCCATACATTCCCGGCTGTCGAGGATGCGCGCCGCCACCGCCCGGACGTCTCCTTCGGCTGGTGCGTGGAGGAAGCCTTTGCCGGCATCGTCGCCCTGCATCCGGCGATCGGCGCCATCCACACGGTGGCGATCCGGCGCTGGCGCAAGCGGCTTTTCAACAGCGACACCTGGCATGAAGCGGGAAAACTGCGCCGCGCCCTGCGCGCTGCCGGCTACGACCTCGTCATCGATGCGCAGGGACTACTGAAGTCCGCTGTGGTGGCAAAGCAGGCGGCGGCGCCGGTCGCCGGCTTCGACCGGGCAAGCGCGCGCGAACCGTCGGCGACGCTGTTCTACGACCACCGCTACGGCGTGCCCCGCGATCTGCACGCCATCGAACGGACGCGGCGGCTGTTCGGCCTGGCGCTCGGCTACCAGCCCGATCTCTCCGGCCTCCAGTCCGGCATCGTGCCGCCGGCGGATGGCCTGGCCGGCACCAGCGGCAACACCGCGTTCCTGCTGCACGGCACCAGCCGCGAAGACAAGAAATGGCCGGTTAAGGACTGGATCGAGACCGCCGGGCTGTTGCTCGAGAGGAAAATGACGCCTGTCGTCACCTGGTCGAACGAGCCTGAAAAGGCAGTGGCCGAGGCGATCGCCAGGGCCGTGCCGCAGGCGGTGCTGGTGCCCAAATCGCCGCTGGCGGTGATCGCCGCGATCATCGGCCGCTCGGCGCTGGTCATCGGCGCCGACACCGGCCTCACCCACCTCGCCAGCGCCTTCGGCGTGCCGACCGTCGCCATCTTCCTGGCCACCGAACCCGGCCTCACCGGCCCGCGCGGGCCGTATGCGTCGACGCTTTTGGCCGCGCCCGGCGGCCGTGTCACCCCTGCGGAGGCAGCGGCGGAAGCCGAGCGGCTGATCGGGCTGCAGGCGCTTGGTCGAGCAGGCGCGGACAGAGATTGATTTATTCAATCAATTCAATTGGAAAGGTCAGCGCCGCCCCTCATCCGCCTGCCGGCACCTTTGTAACTTGTCCCTTGCCGACTCTGCTATTGCAGCAGGTGCGGTGGCGGACGAGAGACCGGAGCATCTTTGGGCCTTGAAGCCCGTGGGAGAGCGAGGGTCATCGTCCGCCGTTCCATCGACCCCG
>NZ_SRUO01000257.1 GCF_004791025.1 Mesorhizobium sp. M4B.F.Ca.ET.203.01.1.1 | reverse complement strand
GCCGCGCGTTGCGGGTTCACGCCCAGGCCGACGCCGTACTCGCGCGGCCGACAACTTCGTGGAAGAGAAGACCAAGGCGGCGTACTTCCAGGTGGAGCTGGACGGGGAACTGGGTGGCATGCGCACCAACACCCGCCTGGGCGTGCGCTATGAAACCACTGACGTGGTGTCGACCTCGGTCATTGCCGTCCCCGAGTCCATCGAGTGGCAGGCCAACAACGATTTCCGCATCGTGCTGTCCGATGAGCAGCAGCCCTTTACCGAGAAGGCGCGCTACAGCTACATCCTGC
>NZ_SRUO01000256.1 GCF_004791025.1 Mesorhizobium sp. M4B.F.Ca.ET.203.01.1.1 | reverse complement strand
TATACCGCGAATTGTGAGCATGCCGAATCCGCAGCCGTCGCCAGTTTTTGCGCTCAATTGGGCGGCAATGCATCTGGCCCGAGGCACCCACGTTCTCTTAGCAATTGATGGGGCTCGTATTTTCTCGGATCAGTTAATTGCAAATATGTTGAAGGCGCATGCAGCATGTGCGGACGCATTTGTCTACACGCTTGGTTGCCATCTGGGTTCGGACGTGCAGATGGTCTCGACTATTCAGGGATACAACCAAGAGGTGGAAGACAAACTTATCGCGGACAGTGGTTGGCCTGC
>NZ_SRUO01000255.1 GCF_004791025.1 Mesorhizobium sp. M4B.F.Ca.ET.203.01.1.1 | reverse complement strand
ACAAGCAGTTCAACGCCAATGAGATTTCGGCCTTGCTCGACAAGCAGAAGCCGTCCGGCGGTGGTGCCAAGCGCTCGACCCAGCAGGCGTCGCTCGGTGGCGACAAGGATCAGGGCCAGAAGCTGTCGAAGTCGGAGCAGGGCGCCCTGGAAAGCCAGTTGGGCGGTTGCTGGACATTGCCGGCCGGGCTTGAAGGTTCGGAGAATTTCGTCGTCGTGGTCCGCTTCAACCTGGACAATTCGGGCAAGCTCGACGGCCGCCCGTCCGTCGAAAAGTCGAGCGGCAACCGGC
>NZ_SRUO01000254.1 GCF_004791025.1 Mesorhizobium sp. M4B.F.Ca.ET.203.01.1.1 | reverse complement strand
CCACTCTCGTGGGTGGTGGGCGGCGAGGCTGTGTCCCTCGTGGTCCAGGCACACGCCACGGTGGACGTGCACCAGCCGATCATCGGCTTCTTCCTGAAGGACAAGCATGGCCAGACGCTGTTCGGCGACAACACCTACCTGACTTATCTCGACGCGCCCCCCATGGTCAGTGCCGGTGAGCGTTTCCGTGCAGTTTTCAGTTTCCCTATGCCGATCCTTCCGGTGGGCGACTACAGCTTCGATGTCGCCATCGCCGAAGGTACGCAGCTGGACCATCGGCAGCTCAAGTGGGG
>NZ_SRUO01000253.1 GCF_004791025.1 Mesorhizobium sp. M4B.F.Ca.ET.203.01.1.1 | reverse complement strand
GGTGATTTCGACATGGCCGCCCTCGACCGCTAGCGCGCCATATTTGGACGAGTTGGTGCAGAGCTCATGGAAGGCCATGCCGAAATTCTGCACAGCGTTCGACTGCAGCGTCAGCAGCGGACCGGAGAGCGAGATGCGCTCCTCGTGGCCGAACGGCTTCAGGTGCTCCTGGATGAGATCGAACAGGCTCGCACCCGCCCACTCCGAAGTGACCAGCAGGTCGTGCGAGCGCGACAGGGCCATGATGCGCGAACGGATGAGCTCCTCGAACTCGCCGGGATGGGCCGAGCGCTT
>NZ_SRUO01000252.1 GCF_004791025.1 Mesorhizobium sp. M4B.F.Ca.ET.203.01.1.1 | reverse complement strand
GGTTGGTCGAGCTGCAACCTGTTTATGTCGGAGTAGCTGATCCGCCCGCTGCGTATCACCTCGGCTATGCGCTGGCAGAACAAGGCCGGCATGCGTTCTTGCGAGACGCCCATGAAAGAGGCCATTTCGTGCTTGAACGTGATGCTCCATAAATGGACAGCGGAGACGCACCCGTCCAAATTAGCCTCAGGCGCCTGCTTCGCGCCTGCTTGCGAGGATCCGCACGTCATCAAGGTCAATGCTGCCGCAATCAAAAGAGAAATACTGCTTTTCACTGTCAAAACTCCCCGCGTC
>NZ_SRUO01000251.1 GCF_004791025.1 Mesorhizobium sp. M4B.F.Ca.ET.203.01.1.1 | reverse complement strand
GTCACCGTCATCACCACGCGGGACACGGACGGCGATCCGCGGGGCATGACGGCTAATTCCTTCACCTCGGTTTCGCTCGATCCGCCGCTGCTGCTGGTCTGCGTCGCGAAATCGGCGTCAAGCTTTGCTGCCTTTACGACGGCGGATTCCTTTGCCGTTAACCTGCTACATGAGAGACAGGTCGACATCTCGGCGATCTTCGCCTCGAAATCCCCTGATAAATTCCAGTCCGTCAATCACGACCGCGTTCATACCGGCGCGCCAATCTTGACGGACAGCCTTACCTGGTTCGAC
>NZ_SRUO01000250.1 GCF_004791025.1 Mesorhizobium sp. M4B.F.Ca.ET.203.01.1.1 | reverse complement strand
CCGAGCCCGGCGCCGAGCGGCATGCCCAGGCCCCAGTACGCGAACATGGCGATGAACATCGGCACGCGGGTGTCCTTCAGGCCGCGCAGCGCACCGGCCGACAGTACCTGGATGCCGTCCGGGAACTGGAAGGTGGCCGCGTACAGCAGCAGGGTCGAGGCCAGCCCGGCCACCGCCAGGTCGTTGGTGTACACGCCGACGATGGCGTCGTGGCCGAACAGCAGCACCGCCGCCGACAGCGTCTGCGTGCCCATGATGATCGCGTAACCGGCCCAGGCCGCGCGTCGCACGCCG
>NZ_SRUO01000249.1 GCF_004791025.1 Mesorhizobium sp. M4B.F.Ca.ET.203.01.1.1 | reverse complement strand
GGGTGACAGTTCATTCCGGCTAGATGGGTTACACTTTCGGCCCTTTGCAAGGAGAGCAAGGTGCCTTGGAAGGAGTGTAACGTCATGGAAGAGCGGCTGAAGTTCGTCGCCCGGCTGCTGGACGGCGAGAAGATGGCGGTGCTTTGCCGGGAGTTCGATATCTCGCGCAAGACCGGCTACAAGATCCTCACGCGCTACAACGACAGCGGCCTGGAGGGGCTGACGGACCGATCGCGGCGGCCCTATCGCCACGCCAATCAGCTTCCGTTTCAAATCGAGAAGCTGATTGTGCGCC
>NZ_SRUO01000248.1 GCF_004791025.1 Mesorhizobium sp. M4B.F.Ca.ET.203.01.1.1 | reverse complement strand
GAGAACTCTATCCGATCCGCTACGCCTTGCGTCGCAGGCGGCGCTGGTCTCCGTTGCTGAGATACCTCGTCCACGATCTGAAGCATCCGGGCTATCCTGGACAGGGCAAGCCGCCACGGCACGACATCACCCATGACCGTTTTGTCGCTCTTGCCGCGCGCTTCACGCACTTCTTCCTGTGCGGCGCCCGCTTCAACGTCGAATTGATGAAATATGTCGAATGCGCCTATGCCGGTTCGGTGCCCGTCGGCGTGCCGGCGAACTCCCTCAGCGCGGCCGCAAAGCGATGTTTTCGT
>NZ_SRUO01000024.1 GCF_004791025.1 Mesorhizobium sp. M4B.F.Ca.ET.203.01.1.1 | reverse complement strand
AACCGAGATTGACCGCGATGTGGATCGCGTTTTCGCGGCTGCGTTTCGAATTTGGATTTGCGCCTCCGTCCAGCAACAGTTTGATCAAGTCGATCCTGCGTTTAGCCAAAGCCGGCATCAGGGCAGGCCCCAAAAGCGTCGGGGCGGCGTTGACGTCAGCGCCGCGTTCGATGAGCAGTTTTGCCGCCGCAAGATGCCCACCCTTGACCGCAAGATAGAGCGGCGTTGCTTTCCCATCGCTCTCATCAACGTCAGAACCTGCGTCGAGCGCAGCCGTGATCGCCGCGACATCGCCCTTCGTGGCGGCGTCGTGGATGGCGGCGGCATGGGATGCAGTCGGAATCTGTGCAAAAAGCAATGGGACTAAAACCAAGAACCCGCGCATTGGCATCTCCGAAGGCAAGCAAGTCGGAGCCCCCCGTTCATCGGATAAATCCCCAACGGCAAGACCGATGACGTCAGTCTTATACTCCATTCGTGAATGCTAATATACATGTGATCATAGCCTAGTTGGGATTATTCAGGGCTGACCGACGATGACATGTTGGGCGCCCTGCGAAGCCCTTTAACGGTCCCGCGCGCAAAGACCGCCGACCCGAACACCGACGCTCATCTGGTTCCGGGCCAGAAATCCCTTTAAAATGCCGCGATGAAGCGCAGCAGCACGATCTATGCCGTCTATCACCCGCCCGTGTTCGGGCTTCCATTCCTCGCCGTGGTTCTAAAGCCGGACGGCACGACAACGTCTCGGCAGTTTGAGACTGTCGATGAGGCGCGCGCCTTCAACAAGTTCATGGCGCAGGCGGATCAATCAAGCGGCAAGACGCAGCATTAAAAAGGAACAGCGTTAAGGGGGATCGGGGCTTAGGCACGTGCGCTGTATCGACCTTACGTTAGTCTTCGCCAATATCGTGAACGAAGGTATAGCCCGTCGCTGGCGTGCCCCCACGCCTAGCGACGGGCTAAAGGTGGCCGACGCCCGTGCCTCAAAGGCGCCGGCCTGGTGACCCATTAGGACCGCCGCATATTCAAATCGGCTAAGATACTTCTTTTGGACATGGCGTGATCGCGTAAGCCCTTGGCAAGCGATCGGCGATCAGGAATATAATCCCATCAGGTGCGGCGACCTCATTTTCGGAGATCGCCATGACAATGAAATTCCCCTTTGTTGAAGACACGCTAGGCAAGAAGCTGGAGGCCGGGACAGGCTTGTCCGTCGACTGCGTCACCTGCAGGCGCCATGTCGTGCTCGACGTCGCCACGCTTGTGGAGCGTCTCGGCCCTGACAGCCGTGTCTTCATTGGGATTTGGTAAAGGTGATCTTTTGCCACGAATGCCGCGGCGCCGGCCGAGACGACCGGAACCTACAATTCACCAACCACGCGGCCACACCGGACAAGCGCAAAGGGCAGGAGTCCATGAAAAGGAGCGGCCCGGCAGGCTGGCGTGGGTAGGCCAGCAAACGCCGGGCCTAACCGGCGCCGGGTTCGGGGGCGAACGCGGCGCCGGCTGGCTAAACAATACGCTCTTGCCGAAATAGCAGGCACGTATCCATAAGGACGAACGTGGGAGTAGCCCAACGTTTCAGTGTTTCGTCTCGGGACCGAATTGCTGGCATCAATTTTGCGTCAGACGCATTGCTGGTACAGCAAGGGATTTTCACATTGCGACTGTCTGCTCAGCCTGCGCGAAGGCCAGGATCACCGAAGTGCATATACTCAGCGCCGCTGCAGATCGAGGATGTGCAGATCGACGAGAATGGCGATGTGACCCTCTCGATTATTGCTGACGACATCTACTCGAAGAATTCCACACAGCGCTATCAGATCACGTTGACCGAAGCCGAAATCAGCATTCTCGCCCACGGCGTCAGGCCCCACAAAGCATTGACCGCCGGCTAGGCGGAGGCTGGACGCCGTGCTCATAGCCGGCCCTCAAATTTGAATGCCGCCACAGTTGCTTTGTCTCACAGTGGCCGAATGTCGAAATACCTCTTCGAGGTTGTGAGAAATGGGCACGCTCTTGGCGATGCCTGGGTCGATCTCGATAGCCTGAGCGAAATGCGACGAGAGGCGCTCAAGGCTCTGCAAGACATAGCAGTCGACGAAATGGCCTCAAGCGATTTGGATGAATCCATGACCGTCTCGGTCCATGACGAAGCCGGGAGACCGGTCTATTCTGCTACCATCAGCGTGTCTCAGTCGGTTCCGGTTTCGCAGGAGCCCCACTAGGTCATCTGGAAATTAGATGGAGAGCCGTTTTTTGTTGGCTCTGATTTTCCTCCGATAGACGGCTGCGACCTTGCCCACCGATCCGGTAGCGAAGAGCGTGCCGGCAATCGCGGCCGCCTCGATTTTCTCAGTGATCATTTGCTTTGCTTCCCGCTCTGCCAATCTGCCTCCCCGGGCAATCCGCAATGTACGAAGCCAGATTACCTGATGAGCTTCCAGCGCCGACAAATAAAGTTCGAACCACGGATTGAACATTCGCACCTCCAGATCGCACAGGAGAACGGCGGCATCGAATGTCGGTTCCTAAGTGGGGAGCGCATTGCCGCACAGACGCGAATGCTGGCCACCACTGCCCGCACGGACCGGATACTTCGGCGCTGTAGGAGAGCGGCGGCGATGCAATGCGCTGGCGAGGCTCTTGGAACCTAATGCCCGACTTTGACTTATGTCGGCCATGAGCACCCGTGGGACTGAGTTTTTGTACAAATGGATAGTCGCCAACGTTCCTGAAACGGTGGGTGCCGATATCATCTCGGTCGCCGAGTTGACGCAAAAGCTGTTCGCCGACGCGAAGTCGGTAGGCATCAGAAGCACTGAGATTGAGGAAGACACCGGCAGCGTCTATGAGGTCATCCTCGACGCAATCGTTCATCACGACGCCAGTATTGCAGATTGATGAGATAGCAGAACGTGCCGCCCAACAAACGAACATACCGTCTACAGATCATGCTCAATGCCGAGGAACTGGCCGTGCTGGATGCTTGGCGGTTTGAGAGAAGAATGCCGACTCGATCTCAGGCGGTACGAGAATTGTTCCAGCGCGGCCTGAGGGTAGCAGATCATGATGCCGATCGAGCCGCGCGTTCGGCTGAGTACGGGGTTTTGAAACTGCCAGGTGAGAGGTGACGGCGCGCTTCCTGCAGGATTTTCGGGAGGAGCAGAAATAGCGGGGCGTACCTATATGAAAATCTACTTCGTCGAAGAGATGCGAGACGACGCTGTGGTGGCGACGCATTCTGTCGCGGCGTTAACGCCGTTCGAAGCTGCTGCGAAAGCCACCGGAAGAACGGGCACACTTCGCAATGGCGACTCCGAATGGGTTCGGGTCACTGACACGACCGAAAGGCCGCATCGGAGTCGTCACCGACCCACCGTATTTGAATACAAAGAGATCGGCCGCAGGGCCACCTAGCACAGCGGGTACGAAAGAACGCGCGCTGGCGGGCTTCCCCGTGGCGCGCTATATCGTGCCATCCAGTCAACTCGCGGCCGACGAGGTCTCCATTGCACTCGGCCACCCGGCCAGGAAGGAGCCTCTGATTGCCATGGCGCGCTTTGCCCACCTTGTCCTTCTCGCCTTCGCCCTGGGATTGTCGCCTGGAATTGCATTGGCTGGGGAGCCTTTCGTCCCGAGCTGGATCAAAAACGATCCCGCGGCCAAGAAGGTGGCCATCGAGATCGTTGCCGATTGGAACCAGATCGAGCGCTACCGCAGGGACAACATCCGGACCGACATTATCGACTTCAACGGCTACTGGGGCGGCAATCTCACGATCATCGTGCCTGAGCAATGGTCGGTGCAGATCGAATTCATCAACGGCTCCTCCAATTTCTGGCACGGCCTGATGCTGACCAGGGTCTATGCTCAGTCGGAGATGCCAGTGAAGTTGAAGGCTGAGGACGCGATCTGGGGAGCCTACACCACCCCGCTGGAGGGGATTAAAATCAATGAGCGGAGACAACTCAACTTTGTTGCGCAGCAGGCGGGGAACTATTTCCTCGCCTGTCCGAGACAAACGCACCTGATGGATGGCCACTGGATCGGCTTCGAGGTGAGAGGCAACCTCGAGCGGGCCGTGGCAATCGTCCATGAAGACAAGTTCCCGCAAGAGCAGCCCCCGGGACGTCCATAGGGCTACGGGAGCAAGGCTGCGTGCCATGGCGCCGCGAGATGGCCTCTGGGAAGAGTTCGTCCCGGAGCACGATGGACCGGCGTCCTCGCTGCAGAATTTCCGGGAAGAAAGCTAGTGAACCGGCAACCCTTTCAGGGGGCCCGCCTAAAGGCGTAACCCCATGCCCATTCGACTTAGTTTTGCGCCTTTCGTTCTTGGAACGTGCGGTGGGCGTTCGTAGGTTAGCGGTCTCTAAAGTGACTCACCGCGCCGGTGCCGTTGCACCGGATGAACGCCACTTCCTTCTCGGTGACTTCGCGCGCGGTTCAACGGCGGAACCTAACTCACGTGTTCAGCTTGTGCTGTTTATGACCACGCGCGGCATCAACTTCCTGGACAAATGGCTGGCAGAGCATCTGCCGAATGCGATCACCGACGATCCGGTGGCAGTCAGCGACCTGGCCGACGAATGCATAAGGGCGGCACTGCGCGAAGGCATTGCACCGTGGGAGATCGACGAGGAGGTCGGCAGCGTCTTCGAGGCGATCTTCGAAGCCATGCAGCACCGCGACGGCAGCTTGGCGGATTGAATCCGAGCCAGAAATCGGGGCCAACGTTCAGGTGTCAACTCCTACTGTGGTGGATCCCACCCCCTAGACTTGAAGTAAGCCGATAGTGACGTCGAGCCGGGTGCGCTGGCCGGCTCCCCTGTAGCGCGCTATCTCGGCCGGATGAGCAAAGGCTGGACGTTTCAATCCCTGATCGACGCGAAGATGACCGTGACGGCGTTTTGCCACTGGTCGCCCTGCAACCATAGCCAGAAGCTCGATCTCGCCCAGCTCCGGGACCGCTACGGCCCTGACTCGCCGGCAATGGCCGATGACCTCATTCCCAAGCTGAAATGCAACAGATGCGGCGGGACGGCCGTAGGGGTGATCTACACGCCCGACACAAGACCCAACGCCCACGGCAAGGCCAAGGGCGGCTAATCGCCCTATCTACGCGGGCGGCCCAGCGGTCTGGGGTGTGGGGCTTGGGGTTCGGCCGCCGGGCCTACCGGCAAACTCATAGGGGGACGTTTGTCGGCAACCACAATTATAGGCCGATATAGCGGGATATAGAATAGGTCTGCTGGGCGCTTTCAGAACCTGCCCAAGCCAGGGCGGCTCGAATAGCCACACGGACATGACGATGATGACAATCGCCATGGCCATGATGAAAAGCGCGATCTTCCGGGACCACTATCCATTCTTGGCTGCTGATAACAACCTTGGCCTCAAAGGCAATTCAAATAGACGTTAGGGCTGCCCGGCTGTCTATCGACCCTTTCGCAGCCTCACCGACCACGCTGCTATCCAGCTCACCTGTGCCTTCGAAGCGAGGTCCACCGGACTCGATATTTCACATCCACCGTTCGGCAACGGAAGGGCCAAGCGCAACCGCTAGGACGGCGAGCAGCCCGCTGACAGGCGCCAACTTATCGCTCGATTTGGCATGATAAGTCCCCCACAAACCCATGCTCCCAAGTTTTTAGGCCCAAGGCAACTGTCCGTCAGAATCCCACACGGACGGAATCCGAACGACCTGTGCATGGCCAAAGCCTGCCGGAGCTTTCTGGGGTGTTTGAGACACGACAGCGATGACCGACGCCCTCATCCCTTGCCGACAAGCCGGCACGTGGATGCGGAAACGGCGATCGAATTTTGCACCGCAGGCATCGTCGTAGCCTGCGAACTTGGGAGACGTCTATGTGCAACGCCGAAGACCGGGTACCGGAGCCACCTCGCTATGCGCAGATTAGTCAATGCAGACGCGCGGGCCAGGTGCGAAGCGACTACCGTTTGCGTGGAGCCCCTGTTGCCGGGGTCAGATCGGCGCTGGTCACCTTTTCTCCTGGCACCTAGGCTGTCTTGGCCAACACCGATGCGGTCTCTTCGATTGGTGTTTCTGGTCCGAAGAACGGCTTCGCCTCAATCGCTTGTTGCGCAACGGTGCGTCACGACTTTCTTCCCCTGCCGGCTGCGCCGCCATTCCTCGCGAGCAACAAAGTCGCTCCAGCGCCGTCCTCCGCTGCGCTTCGGCCCTCCGGTGCGCAAGCGATCGCCTTCGACCTTTCGACCACCATCGAGCCGCAATGGTGCGGAGCTCGAGACAGATAGATCAAGGAGAATTATCATGGCCACCATCGGCACCTTCAAGAAGTCCGGCAACAACGAGTTCACTGGCGAAATCGTCACTCTCAGCGTCCAGGCCCGCGGCGTGCGCATCGTTCCTGAAACCCGCGCCAATGGCGAGAACGCCCCCAGCCACCGGGTCTTCGTCGGCCGCGCAGAGATCGGCGCCGCCTGGTCCAAGCAGTCCAACGAGGGCCGGGACTATCTGGGCCTCAAGCTGGACGATCCGAGCTTCACCGCCCCGATCTTCGCCAACCTCTTCAATGACGAGGACGGTGAGGCCTACAGCCTGATCTGGTCCCGCCCGAGCCGCCGCGGCGCAGAATAAGGAGGTACACGCAGTCCCGCCCGGTTTATCCGGGCGGGGCCCCTTGCCGTCACACCGGAAGCGACATGGCGCGCAGCGGGTGGCGATGTCGACTTGGCATCGTGTGATGCCTGCAAAGCGGCCTCCGCAGCTGCCGTGACCTCTGTAAGAACTGTGATTTCCATCTCGCGGGTTGGGGAGTGAAAACCATGATCGAGCCGTTCGACGACGCCGCGCCCACGGGGGAAGTACTTACCGAATACGACCGCAGCCACATCAAGCTCTACATGCGCTTGTTTGACGCCGACGCCGACGGCGCCGATTGGCACGAGGTTGTCAGAATCCTCTTCGGGATTGACCCGAAAGAGGAGCCGCAGCGTGCCCGACAGGTTCATGACAGCCATCTGGCGCGGGCGCGCTGGATGACACGCACAGGCTACCGGCAACTTCTGCGTAAGACCGACACCTAGCCAATATTGCCGCCTCGGTGATGCCGAAAAAGCATCACGCGATGTCCATCCAGGGTCTTCCGCCAATCCCAATCGCCCGGAATCGATGCAGGCACGACTTGCAGTTTGACGAGGACCCACACGATGAAGCCGAACACGTCGCGTTGGGGGGACGATAACAGCTACGACTTCTTCGACAGCTTGCCAATCGAAGGACTCGCCTGGGAATGCCTGCGCCGCTCAGATTCATATCAGCGGCTCTACCTGGCGCTCGTTCGTTCGGGAACTGAGACGAAACCGTTTCCAGCAGAAGTGCAGAGACGCTGGGGGTTGCGATTTCGCGGCCCGTCCCGACCTGTCCGCATTGACGCAAGTCGTTTTATGGTCACCTCTTGCCGATCCTGCCGTGCTGGCCCTCGCCCCGTCGCCGGACTTCCTGTCGTCCGACCCTTCCAGGGCGCTTGCGGGGGTCGGCCCTGGTCGCGACAGTCCGCAAGGTTCGCATGTCGTCCATGACAGCGGCATAGCAACACAACTTCTCCTCCTTCCCGGCGGTGACGAGAACCGTTCCCTTACAGCTTTGATACCGCTGGATTCTCAGACACTCGGACGGGTGGAGGCTCTCGTTCGTTTCTGGCGTGCCTACAACAGGCGGCCTGTTCCCCCCGATACGCGAATGACAATTCAACAGAGGCGCCGCCTGCGCCTGATGATGCGGGCCTCGGATGGCCGCGCCAATGGCGCCAGCTACCGTGAAATCGCGACCGCTTTCTACGGGACGGGGCGAGTTCTCGCCGCGCCGTGGAAAACCTCATCCCTGCGCGACACCGTGATCGGTCTCGTCAAGGGTGGAAGAGCCATGATCGCCGGCGGCTATCTGCAACTGCTGCGCCATCGCAAGCGCTCCTAGCGCTCCCGGGTGGGAATATTGCGCCCCCCAATCTTCCCCATCCTCTGCGAAGTCGCCTTTCCGCCACGGTGGTCGCTGTCCGCCGCTGAGCACCAGCGGTTCTCAAAACTCCACGGAGGCTCGTTACATGCGACCAGATCTAGCCGTTTTGCCGCCGCGCTTTCTGCGCACCAAGGAAGCTGCCGAGTTCCTCAGCCTGTCGTCCCGCACGCTGGAGAAACACCGCACCTACGGCACTGGCCCTGGCTATCGCAAACTTGGCGGCCGTGTCGTCTACGCCGTCGACGAGCTCCAGGCATGGGCTGAGCGCGGCGCAGTGACCTCGACTTCGGACCCACGCGGTTCCGTGCTTCCCGCCAAGCGGCATCCGCCGGCAGCTTTTGCGCCGACCGGTCGGTATGGGCGCTGACCTGTGCCCCGCGCCAAGGCGCGGTGAGTCACCACGCTGGCATCACCTCGGCGACGACATCTCGCCGCCTGCTTCCCCCGTGAAATCAGGAGACAGCCAATGGGCACTGTCGTTGACTTCCGTTCAGGCCGCTCGGGGCTCGGCGCGATTGACGATGATGGCTTGACCCACGTCGAACTAACGTGGGTTGAGAAGAAGATCGAATCCTGGATCCGCTTCGGTTCGGTCGCTAAGGAGAAGGTCCTCGACCGACACCGGCGCATTGTTTCGTTTCGTCCTGGCGCCGTCTTTGCCTTCGTTCGCTGGGCCGCGAATGACTTCGGCACGATCATTTCCCGTGTCGATATCGTGCGCGTCGTTGGCGAGGGCGAAGCCCACCAGACGCTGCCTTTCGTGCGACCCGGCGGCGACATCCTGCTCAAGTCCGAGGGCTGGCCCAAGGTGGAGCGGGTGTTGCAGACGATCGATGGCATCGAGCAACTCGGCATCGATCCGCAAGCGGTCTCAGCCGATCACTGGCGGCATGTCCACAACCGATTGACAGCCGGACAGGAGCCACGCGCCTATACGCTGGATCTTCACCGCGCCCATTTGCTCCGCCGGCGGGTTCAGCCATGACGCGGCCCGTAATTTTCCTTGCGACCGCGTTGGCGACCACGGCCATGCTCTTTCCCGCGTCCACCGCGACGTCGCCAAGGTTCATCTGGAATGCTTCAGCCAGCACGCCAATCGGCCTGTACCTGATCGACGGCGGCGTGCCGTTCTCGGCAACCGATCTCGTTGCCATAGAGGCACCCGAACCGCTCGCAACATTGCTTGCCGAGCGCGGCTATCTGCCGAAGGGCGTGCTGTTGCTCAAGCACGTCGTTGCAGTTTCTGGCCAGACCGTGTGTCGGAAAGGGCTCACCATTTCCGTGGATGGCACCGAAGTCGGCACGGCGCTCAAACGCGATCGCGCCGGTCGCGATCTGCCAGATTGGCAGGGCTGCCGGCCCATTCCCGTCGGCGCCGTCTTCCTGATGAACAGTCAAGTCCGTGACAGCTTCGACGGTCGTTACTTCGGCCTCCTCCCCATAGATCACATCGTCGGCCGCGCGGTTCCCCTGTGGACGGATGAGCAGGGCGACGGCCGCTTCCAATGGCGCGCGTCAGCGCGGTGAGCGCGCCACCGGCGGCACCTTCCGTGCCGTTGGATCGTCACCGCACCCATCAAGACAGGAGACAGGACATGCCACAGATCGGAGAGTTTATCCGCCATCAGACGGGGTATTCAGGTCGAATCCGCACGCTCAGCCTCAACCTCGAGATTGCGATCGTCGTGGCGGAAGCGAGCGATGCGGACAATGCGCCCGACTATCGTGTGCACGCTGGAGCAGAAGACGGCACCGCGATCGGCGCCGGTTGGAAACACTCGAGCGAAAAGGCCGGCGAGTTCGTAACGCTGCAGCTAGATGACCCGACTTTCGCGCAGCCGATCCGCGCCTATCTGTTCCAGAACGGTGACGACAACAACTCCTGGTCCTTGCAATGGTCGCGCCCGCGTGAGCGCGCAGAGAAGGACAGGTGATGTCCGCGCGCCGTCGGCCGACGGCCCAACCGGGAGCGCCCGCATCGCCTCGCACCTGCCGGCGCAGAACTGTTGGCGTGCTTGGCGGGCTCAGCATCCTATGCCTGGTTTCCGCGCATGCCCTGGCGCAGAGCCCGACAGTCGACTTGCCGTCGGCGCGCAAACTCTATGACGTCCACATCGCGGAAGCGGCGAGGCGCTTTCGCCTTCCGCCCGCGTGGATCCGCGCCGTTCTCATCGCCGAAAGCGCCGGCGACCAACGCGCCATATCGCGCAAGGGCGCCATGGGTCTGATGCAGATTGTGCCTGATACCTGGTTCGATCTGCGCGACAGGTACCGGCTGGGCCGCGATCCCTACGATCCGCACGACAACATCATCGCAGGCTCGGCCTATATCCGCGAACTGCTCGACCGCTACGGATCGCCCGGCTGGATCGCCGCCTACAACGCCGGTCCCGGACGCTACGAGGCCTCACTGCAAGGCAGGCGGCTGCCTCGCGAAACGCGCGCCTATGTCACCGTCGTTACATCCGCCATCGGCAATGACGGCGCAGGGGAAGCTGTTGGTCCGGCAGTCCCGACTCAACACAACTGGAAGCTGGCATCGCTCTTCGTTGTGCAGCCGGGCGACCGGGTAGGCGACCGTTCGCTGCAACTGAGGCGTTTCCGCGATGATGGTTCGGAGGCTGTGCCCAAGGCAAGAAGGGCTGACGCCGAACCTCGCTCAACCGGCGTGTTCGTGCCCAAAGCGAGTGAAAGGTCCGCGCAATGAGCCGCGTGAGCGCTTTTCGCGTCATCTCGTGCTCCGGCGCAGCAAGGCGTGCGGAGAGGGGAGAGGCAGGCAACACAACCGAGGGATGGCTAGATAAAAGCCCACACATTGTGTGCTGGCCGGTCGGTTGGTTTTTGGGGATTTTCAGGTGCCCTGCGCACATTGCGGTCATTCGGCGCAATGTGCGTCGAATCCCCAAGGCTTTGTATCGGCATCCTCTTTTCCACGTTGCAGGACAACGCCATGGCCGATGAGCGCGAGCTTCGCATCCGACCGGGGCGAATACGCTCCAACCGCGATCAGGCCGTGCGGCCGTTCATCGCCCAGGCCTTGGCGGCGGCGAAGAAAGCTGGTGGAAGCATCTCCCGCACCGGTCAAATCAGCCTGGGCAACCGATCGCGCTTCGGCCGGGGCCGGATCGCCAACATCCAGGCCAACCGCCTGCTGGCCGGTCGCTCGCGCGTCACGGTCATCAAGACCCGCGTCGTTCGTCACTCCGGGCGTGCCGTCCCGCTCACCGCACACCTTTCCTACCTGCAACGCGAGGGCGTGACCCGTGACGGGGAAAAGGCCCGCATGTTCGGCCCCGAAGCCGATGATGCCAGCGTCAAGGTGTTTGCCGAGCGCTGTGATGGCGACCGCCACCATTTCCGGTTCATCGTCTCGCCAGAGGATGCGCCGGAGATGTCCGACCTCAGATCCTTCACCCGCGACCTTATGCGGCATATGGAGAAGGATCTCGGCACGAAGCTCGATTGGGTCGCGGCGGACCATTGGAACACCGACAATCCCCATATCCACGTCATCCTGCGTGGACGCACAGGTGACGGGCAAGATCTCGTCATCTCACGCGACTACATCAAGGAAGGGATGCGCGCCCGAGCCGCCGATCTCGTTACCCAGGAACTCGGCCCTCGGTCGGATCTCGACATCCGCCGCAATCTGCAGCGGCTGATCGAAGCCGAACGCTGGACCCAGCTTGATCGTCAACTGCGCCGCGACATGTCGCGCACCGGCACCATCGATCTTACCCCAAGTGCCTATAGGCCGACCGACGAGTATCACGTGCAAAAGGTCGGCCGCCTGCGCAAGCTCCAGGCCCTTGGTCTTGCCGATCAAGTTGCCCAAGGTCAATGGGTGATTGACGACAGGGCCGAGACGACCCTGCGCGCGCTCGGCGAGCGTGGCGACATCATCAAACGAATGCACCGCGCCTTGACCGAGCGCGGGATCGAGCGCGGGTCGGGCGGTTATGTCTTGGCGGCCGAAAGCCTCGATACACCCATTGTCGGGCGGCTGCTCGATCGCGGTCTCGACGACGAGCTGAGCGGCACAGCCTACGCCGTCGTCGACGGTGTCGACGGACGCACGCACCACATCAGACTTGGCGATCTGGAGGCAACTGGGGACGGCCCGCCAGGGTCGATCGTCGAATTGCGCAGCTTCGAAGATGCGAGGGGCCGGCGCAGGGTTGCACTCGCCGTCCGCTCCGACCTCGGCCTGCATGAGCAGATCACGGCAGCTGGGGCGACCTGGCTAGACAGGCAAGCCATCGCTCGCAAGCCCGCCGCCTTGAGCGCAGGTGGCTTCGGCGCCGAGGTTCATGAAGCTTTGGAACAGCGTGCCGATCACCTCATCAGCGAAGGCCTTGCGAAGCGTTTGGGTGCGCGCGTTGTTTTCAACAGCAACCTGATCGAGACATTGCGCCGCCGAGAACTCGAACTGGTCGGTGCAAAGATCGCGGCCGAGTCCGGACAGCCGTTCAACCGTCCTGCCAGTGGAGCCTATGTCGCCGGCATCTATCGCCAGCGCTTGTCGCTTGCGTCTGGCCGCTTTGCCATGGTCGACGACGGCCTTGGCTTTCAACTCGTGCCCTGGACGCCCTCCCTCGAAAAACATCTCGGCCAGCATGTCTCCGGTGTCTCCCGGGATGGCGGAGGTGTCGACTGGAGCTTTGGCCGCAAGCGGGGGCTTGGCCTCTAAGGACACAAGAAGGGATGATGCCATGTCCGCCACCAAAATCCTCTGGGGCCAGATACTCACGGTCTTCCTGATCGTCCTGTTGACGATCTGGACAGCGACGCAATGGACCGCGTGGAGGCTGGGCTACCAGGCGCAACTCGGGCCGCCCTGGTTCGATCTGGCCGGCCTGCCCATCTACTATCCGCCTTCCTTGTTCTGGTGGTGGTACTTTTACGACGCCTACGCTCCGAATGTTTTCGTGGAAGGCGGACTGATCGCCGTGTCCGGAGGCTTCCTCTCGATCATTGTTGCGATCGGCATGTCGGTTTGGCGGGCGCGTGAAATCAAAAATGTCTTCACCTACGGTTCGGCTCGATGGGCCGGCAGGAGGGAAGTGGAGGCGGCTGGCCTGCTTGGCGCCGACGGCGTCGTGCTTGGACGCTACGATCTCCACTACCTGCGCCACGACGGACCCGAGCATGTTCTGTGCTTTGCTCCCACCCGTTCGGGGAAGGGTGTCGGCCTGGTGGTGCCTTCGCTGTTTGCCTGGCCGGGTTCCGCGATCGTCCACGACATCAAGGGTGAGAACTGGCAGCTCACCGCCGGTTTCCGCGCACTGCACGGTCGCGTGCTGCTCTTCGATCCCACCAATTCGAGATCCTCGGCCTACAATCCACTCCTCGAGGTCCGCCGCGGCGAATGGGAGGTTCGCGATGTCCAGAACATCGCCGACATTCTGGTCGATCCGGAAGGTAGCCTCGAGAAGCGCAACCATTGGGAAAAGACCAGTCACGCGTTGCTGGTCGGCGCGATCCTTCACGTCCTTTATGCCGAGAAGGACAAGACGCTCGCCGGCGTTGCCGCCTTCCTCTCCGATCCGAAGCGTCCGATCGAGTCGACGCTGGCGGCGATGATGCGAACCGCGCATCTCGGTGAACCCGGCCCGCATCCGGTCATCGCCAGTGCTGCGCGCGAACTGCTCAACAAATCCGACAACGAGCGCTCCGGCGTGCTATCCACCGCCATGTCCTTCCTCGGCCTCTATCGCGATCCCGTCGTCGCCGAGGTGACAAGGCGCTGCGACTGGCGGATCGCCGACATCGTCGGCGGCAAGCAACCGGCGACGCTCTACCTGGTCGTGCCGCCGTCCGACATCAATCGGACCAAGCCGCTCATACGGCTCATCCTCAACCAGATCGGACGTCGCCTGACCGAGGACCTGCATACCAGGACCAGCCGCCACCGGTTGCTGCTTATGCTGGATGAGTTTCCAGCGCTCGGCCGCCTCGACTTCTTCGAGAGCGCGCTGGCCTTCATGGCAGGCTATGGGCTGAAGAGCTTCCTGATTGCTCAGTCACTGAATCAGATCGAAAAGGCTTACGGCCCGAATAACTCCATCCTCGACAACTGTCATGTTCGCGTCAGCTTCGCGACCAACGACGAAAGAACCGCCAAGCGTGTCTCCGACGCGCTGGGCACAGCGACGGAGATGCGGGCAATGAAGAACTATGCTGGTCACCGGCTGTCGCCTTGGCTCGGGCATCTCATGGTGTCGAGGCAAGAGACCGCCCGCCAGTTGCTGACCCCTGGAGAGGTCATGCAGCTTCCACCGACCGACGAGATCGTGATGGTGGCGGGTGTGCCGCCGATCAGAGCCCAGAAGGCGCGTTACTATGAGGATATTCGCTTCAAGGAGCGCGTCCTGCCGCCACCTGAACTGGTGCCTCCAGAAGGAAGGCATCCCGATGATTGGAGCCACCTGCCGGTCCTGGCCGGCCAAGAGGCCGCCGCTCCCCCAGGCTCGCCGCGACAGGACGATGAAGATCCGACTGGATCAGAGCAGCGTCAACAGCCCGAACTCAATCGCGCGCCGCCAGCCGAGAAGACGGTCTCGACCGAGAACGAGTTCGAGATCGACCCGGTCGACGATGGCGACGATGATGCCATCAGCAATCGACGCCTGGCCCGCCTCGTAGAGGGCGTGGCACGGCAGGTTTCCCTGGACCCCGATGATGGCATGGAGTTGTAGCCGCCATGACCGCTCGCCAGAAGAAAGTGCAGATCTCCGTCTATCTCGATCCGCCCCTCATGACGACGCTTCAGGACTATGCGGCGCGACGCGATCAATCCCACTCCATGATAGCCGAAGCCGCGATCGCTTCGTTCCTGTCGCCCGATGCGGATGAGCGTCGCGAGGCCGCGATCACCAAGCGCCTCGACCAGGTCGACCGCCGCCTGGCCAGGCAGGAACGCGATAGCGGCATCGCGGTCGAGACCTTGGCCGTGTTCGTCCGCTTTTGGTTGGCGACTACGCCCGCCTTGCCGGAGCCAGCAGCACAGGCTGCGCGATCCAAGGCAGCGGAACGCTACGAGGCCTTTGTCACTGCCCTGGGCCGGCGGCTGGCGAAGGGGCCGAAGCTGCGGCAGGAGATTTCGGAGGATGTCGATCCGAAAGAATCCGGCGGGGTTTAGGCGCATCACTTTGCGTTGTCGGCGGGTGTCCAGCTAATGACAGATGTGTTTACATTTTTTCCATAATGCGGCGATAATCGCCGCAAATTCCAATTGTTGTAAACCAATGGCGATCATGATAGTTTATAAAAATGGAAAATTGCGGCGATCATCGCCGCGTATGCGGAAATCTACAAACCCATGCCAACGAATGCTGATCGCCGAGCGCTGCTTCAAACCCTGCTACCCGAGGGGCTTCCGGTAACGAAGCAATGGCTAAAGAAGCAGAGCCCGCAATTTGATCGTCATGCAGTGGATAATCTGCTCAAAAGCAACCAGCTCAGATCGCTGGCGCCGGGCGTCTATGTGCGGCCCGGCACTCATTTGACCTGGCAAGGCGTGGTGGCCGCCTTGGAGAGCATATTCGGCAGGGATCTTAGTGTCGGCGGGCTGACCGCGCTCGAGCTGCAGGGATTTGCGCATTACCTGCCGCTGTCGCGCCAAAGGACAGTGCATCTTTACAGTAAGGCCGCTTTGCCGGCCTGGCTGAACCATGCGATACCGACCGTAAAATTCATACGCCACAACGGCCTTCCCTCGCTTTTGGGATTCGGGCTCGTCCACCGCGAATATGATCCGGTCGAGCGCACGCTTGTAGATGTGCAAGCTCCGGGCCGGCAGCAGGATTTTTGGTCTGTCACCTTATCATCGCCCGAAAGGGCCTATCTGGAGGTGCTGATGGATGTTCCGGAGACGGTCTCGTTCGAGCACGCCAATCAACTGCTTCAGGGGATGACGACGCTTTCGCCACGGCGCATGGAGCAGCTTTTACGCAAGTGCACCAGCGTCAAGGTTCGCCGCCTGTTCTACTGGATGGCCGAGCGCAATAATTATGCATGGTTCAAGAAGCTGCCCGCTCCCAAAGCGCTCGATGCGCTCGGCCTTGGTAGCGGCAACAGGGTTCTGGCCAAGGACGGCAGACTCGATTCAAAATATCGCATAACCATCCCGGAGGAGATGTGGACAGCACCAGCTCTTACTACGGACAAGTCCGCCTCCTGACCCGCATCCTGCCACTGGTGGCAGTCGAGAAATCGTTTGCGCTGAAAGGCGGCACCGCCATCAATCTCTTTGTCCGCGACCTGCCGCGCCTCTCCGTCGACATCGACCTTGTCTATCTGCCGATGGATGATCGCGACACGGCATTGAAAAACGTGGCGGAGGCGCTTGCCCGCATCGCGGACGCCATCAGCGCCGCGATGCCCGGAACCGAAATCATTCGCTCCTTCGAGCATCAGGCCGATGCGTTGCGCCTCTTCATTTCGTAGGGCGCCGACCGAATCAAGATCGAGCTCTCCCCGGTGCTACGCGGGTCCGTGCTTCCAGAGGAATTGCGCGAAGTATCGCCGGCGGTCGAAGAGCAGTTCGGCTATGTCGAAATGCAACTGCTGTCTTTTCCGGACCTGTATGCCGGAAAAATCTGTGCCGCACTCGACCGGCAGCATCCGCGGGATCTTTTTGACGTCAAGCTGCTCGTTGAGAGCGAGGGCCTCACCGAGGATCTGGTCAGGACCTTTCTGGTTTACCTCATCAGCCACAACCGGACGATGGCAGAACTGTTGCAACCCACCCGCAAGAACATAGCCGGCATCTACGAAGGGGAATTCGTCCGTATGTCCCAGGTCGAAGTCAGCCTCGACGAACTCCTCACCGTTCGCGAACGACTGGTCAGCGACCTCAACAGGGCTTTGACCGACAATCAGCGCAAATTTCTTCTATCGTTCAAAGCCAGTCGACCGGATTGGACCCTGCTCGATGTCGTGGGCGCCGACAGGCTTCCCGCGGTCCGCTGGAAGCTGCACAATCTGGAACGCATGCCGCGAGCGAGGCAGCGTGCGGCGTATGACAATCTGGAGCGCGTGCTCGGCCTCGGTTCCAGTTGAAGTCGAGCAAGATTTGCCGCTCGACGCATTCCCTAGCGACGGCAACCAAGGCCATCCTCGAGGTCGGAGGGCCGCGGTTCGGTTCAACACCGAGGCTCATCATTGCAGCCGTTCTTCTGTTATCTGCACGCGCACTATACGCACTCGCGCATAGATCGGCTTTATACGCGATTGCGTATAAATGGCGGTTATGCGCTATCGCTGATGAATCTAGCGACGGATGCGCAATCCCCGCGTCGGTCTCCTCTCCTTAAGATCGGCAATAACAGGCGCGGCTCGCGGCGACGTGAGTTGTGGGGAGCCCGGTTCACCGATCCGACCCCGATCGCTCTCCGATCAACGAGAAAAGGCAGCCGCACCGCCGCTCTCCTGTAATTACACGCCACGCTACTACGCCTCGATATACTTGTTGAACCGAACCGATATCCGGTTCTCTTAGTCATCCCCGAGCGGGGACCATCCGAGTTGTCCCCAACGGAAAGACGGGGACGAGATGACGGTTTCGCAAAACAATAGCGAAGGACGCGCCCGCAGCTCGCGCATGCTGCGCACGGCGCTCGGAGCCGAAATAGCACGGCTGCTGGACGATCCCGTGGTCGTCGAAGTCATGCTGAATCCCGACGGCCGGATTTGGGTGGACCGCCTCACCGAAGGTCTGGCCGAGACGGGGAAGGTGCTGTCTGCCGCCGATGGCGAGCGCATCGTGCGCCTGGTGGCTCATCACGTCGGCGCGGAAGTGCATCCGTGCTCTCCACGGGTCTCTGCCGAATTGCCCGAAACCGGGGAACGGTTCGAAGGACTGCTGCCGCCGGTCGTCGCCGCGCCGGCCTTTGCCATCCGCAAGCCAGCTGTCGCGATCTTCACACTCGAAGACTACGTGGCGGCTGGTATCATGACAGACGGTCAGGCGGCGACGTTGCGCGCTGCCGTCGCTGCCCGCGCAAACATCCTCGTCGCCGGCGGCACGTCCACGGGCAAGACGACGCTCACCAACGCCTTGCTCGCCGAAGTGGCGAAAGGGGCCGATCGCGTCGTCATCATCGAGGACACGCGCGAACTCCAGTGCGCGGCGCCCAACCTTGTCGCCATGCGCACAAAAGATGGTGTCGCCAACCTCTCCGACCTCGTCCGATCCTCAATGCGCCTGCGACCCGACCGCATCCCGATCGGTGAGGTGCGCGGCGCCGAGGCCCTCGACCTGCTGAAGGCATGGGGCACCGGGCACCCCGGCGGCATCGGCACCATCCATGCCGGCTCCGGGATCGGGGCGCTGCGCCGTCTCGAGCAACTCATCCAGGAAGCCGTCGTCACGGTGCCGCGCGCGCTGATCGCCGAAACCATTGACCTTGTCGCCGTCCTGTCGGGACGCGGTCCCGCACGGCGACTGACCGAACTCGCACGCATCGATGGCCTTGGACCCGACGGCGACTATCGCACCTCCCAAGCCACCCCGAACAACACAGGAGACAAATCATGATCCACAATCTTTCCCGTGAGCACCTGGCTACGGCGGCGACAACCCTCGTCATCTCTCTCATGGTGGCCCCGGCCGCCAATGCCGCCGGCTCCTCGATGCCGTGGGAGCAACCACTCGAAAAAATCCTTCAGTCGATCGAAGGGCCGGTCTCCAAGATCATTGCCGTCATCATCATCATCGTCACCGGCCTGACGCTTGCCTTTGGCGATACGTCCGGCGGCTTCAGGCGGCTGATCCAGATCGTCTTTGGCCTGTCGATCGCCTTCGCGGCGTCGAGCTTCTTTTTGTCGTTCTTCTCGTTTGGCGGCGGAGCGTTGATCTGATGGCAACCGCTTTCGAACAGCTCGACGCAGTGCCCGGTTTCACCGTCGCCGTTCATAGGGCGCTGACCGAGCACATACTGCTTGGCGGCGCACCCCGCTCCATCGCGATCCTGAACGGCACACTGGCAGGCGCGGTTGGCCTTGGCCTGCGCCTCTGGCTGGCCGGTCTCGTCATCTGGGCGCTTGGGCATTTCATGGCGGTGTGGGCCGCCAAGGGCGATCCGCTGTTCGTGGAAGTTGGCCGCCGGCATCTGCGCCTCCCAACTCACCTGGCCGTTTAAGGGCGCGATCATGATCAACCTTGCCGAATATCGCCGCAGCGCCAGCCGCCTTGCCGACTACCTGCCATGGGTTGCGCTCGTCGCGCCTGGCGTGGTGCTGAACAAGGATGGCAGCTTTCAGCGAACCGCCAAATTCCGCGGGCCGGATCTCGAATCCGCCGTCGCGGCCGAACTGGTCGCGGCGGCCTCGCGCATCAACAATGCCGTCCGTCGCCTCGGTTCGGGTTGGAGCCTCTTCGTCGAGGCGCAGCGGCACGCCGCCGCGACCTATCCCGAAAGCGAGTTTCCCGATCCCGCCTCTCGCCTGGTCGACGCCGAGCGCAAGGCCGAGTTCGAAGAGGAGGAGGTTCATTTCGTATCGAGCTACTTCCTTACCTTTCTCTATCTGCCGCCGGCCGAGGAAGCAGCCCGCGCCGAGACGTGGCTCTACGAGGGGCGCGATCAGTCCAGGATAGATGCCGACGAAATCATGCGCGCCTTTGTCGACCGCGCCGAGCGCGTGCTCACCCTGCTCGACGGCTTCATGCCGGAATGCCGCTGGCTCGATGACAGCGAGACGCTGACCTACTTGCATTCGACGATCTCGACCAAGCGCCATCGCGTGCGCGTCCCGGAGACACCCATCTATCTCGATGCGCTGCTGGCCGACCTGCCACTGACCGGTGGGCTTGAACCGTGCCTTGGCGACCAGCATCTTCGCGTGCTCACCATCGTCGGCTTTCCGACCGCGACCACGCCGGGTCTGCTCGATGACCTCAACCGGCTCGCCTTTCCCTATCGCTGGTCGACGCGTGCGATCCTGCTCGACAAGACTGATGCCGCCAAGTTGCTGACCAAGATACGGCGGCAATGGTTTGCCAAGCGCAAGTCGATTGCGGCGATCCTGAAGGAGGTCATGACCAACGAGGCCTCCGTCCTCGTGGACACCGACGCCGCCAACAAGTCCGCCGACGCCGACATGGCCTTGCAGGAACTCGGGGCAGACGTGGCGGGCATGGCCTACGTCACCGCGACCGTCACGGTCTGGGACGCCGATCCACGCGTGTCGCAGGAGAAACTTCGTCTCGTCGAGAAGGTCATCCAGGGACGCGACTTCACCGCCATGGTCGAAACCATCAATGCCGTGGATGCCTGGCTCGGCTCATTGCCAGGCCATGCCTACGCCAATGTCCGCCAGCCGCCCATCTCGACACTCAATCTCGCCCACATGATTCCCCTCTCTGCCGTGTGGGCGGGGCCGGAACGGGACGAGCACTTCGGTGCGCCCCCCTTGCTCTATGGCAAGACCGAGGGCTCGACCCCGTTCCGGGTTGTCCCTGCATGTCGGCGACGTGGGGCACACGCTTGTCGTAGGCCCCACCGGCGCCGGCAAGTCGGTGCTGCTGGCGCTGATGGCCTTGCAGTTTCGCCGCTATGCGCGGGCCCAAATCTTTGCCTTCGACTTCGGCGGTTCGATCCGCGCCGCGACACTTGCCATGGCGGGCGACTGGCACGATTTCGGGGGCGAACTCACCGTAGGCACGAAACCGTCGGTCTCCCTCCAGCCACTAGCCCGCATACACGAGACCTACGAGCGTGCCTGGGCCGCCGACTGGGTGGTGGCGATCCTGGCGCGCGAAGGCATCGCTATTACCCCGGATGCCAAGGAACACATCTGGGCGGCCCTGACGTCGCTCGCCTCGGCGCCAGTCGAGGAACGCACCATCACCGGCCTCAGCGTGCTTTTGCAGGTGAACGACCTGAAGCAAGCCCTTCGCTCCTACTGCATCGGCGGTCCATACGGCCGGCTGCTCGATGCCGAGGCGGAACATCTTGGCGCGGCGTCAGTCCAGGCGTTCGAAATCGAGGGTCTCGTTGGCACCGGAGCCGCGCCGGCGGTTCTCTCCTACCTCTTCCATCGCATCGGTGACCGGCTTGATGGGCGGCCGACATTGCTGATAATCGACGAGGGCTGGCTCGCCCTTGACGACCAAGGTTTCGCCGGCCAGTTGCGCGAGTGGTTGAAGACGCTGCGCAAGAAGAACGCCAGCGTCATCTTCGCTACGCAGTCGCTCTCCGACATCGACAATTCGGGTATCGCGCCTGCGATCATCGAGAGCTGCCCGACCCGGTTGCTCTTGCCGAACGAGCGCGCGATCGAGCCGCAGATCACGGCGATCTATCGCCGCTTCGGCCTCAACGATCGCCAGATAGAAATCCTGGCGCGCGCGACGCCGAAACGCGACTACTACTGCCAGTCCCGGCGTGGCAACCGCCTCTTCGAACTCGGCTTGTCCGAAATTGGGCTGGCGCTCTGCGCCGCATCCTCAAGAACCGATCAGGCCTTGATCGCCAGCATCGCCGCCGAACACGGGCGTTACGGCTTCCTTGCAGCCTGGCTGCGCGCCCGAAACGTCGGCTGGGCCGCTGACCTCATTCCCGATCTCTCCACCTCCTCACTGCAAGCTAAAAAGGAGTTCCAATCATGACTAGCCATAGAAACTGCTCTCGCGCTGTGTTGCTGGCCGCCACCTTGCTCACCGCACCGGTTGCGGCCTCGCTGATGGTGACTGCGCCGGCGCAGGCATTCATCGTCTTTGATCCGTCCAACTATTCGCAAAATGTGCTGACGGCGGCGCGATCGCTTCAGCAGATCACCAACCAGATCACATCACTGCAGAACCAGGCCCAGATGCTGATCAACCAGGCGCGCAATCTCGCGAGCCTGCCCTTCTCCTCGCTGCAGCAGTTGCAGCAATCGGTGCAGCGCACGCAGCAGCTCCTCAACCAGGCGCAGAACGTCGCCTTCGACGTCCAGCAGATCGACAAGGCGTTCCAGCAGCAATATGGCAGCGTCTCTCTCTCAGCCTCCGACCAGCAACTCGTCACCGATGCGCGCTCGCGCTGGCAAAACACCGTTGGCGGCCTGCAGGACGCCATGCGCGTGCAGGCCGGCGTCGTTGGAAACATCGACACCAATCGCACGCAGATGTCGGGGCTTGTCGGCGCCAGTCAATCAGCGACCGGCGCGCTGCAGGCGACGCAGGCCGGCAACCAGCTCCTCGCGCTGCAGGCGCAACAGCTCGCTGACCTCACCGCCGTTGTCGCCGCCAACGGTCGCGCCCAGGCGTTGACCGAAGCCGAACGTGCCGCCGCCGCCGACCAGGGCCGAGAGCAGCGCCGTCGCTTCCTCACCCCCGGCTCCGGCTACCAGGCCGGCAATGCCACGATGTTCAATCGCTGAGGGTTCCGACCGTGGATAGCAAGTCACTTGCCCGCGTCGTCGCCGTCATCTTTGTCGCGGTCGCCGTTACGGCGACCGCGCTCGTGATGACCCGGAAGGAGGAAAGGCCGCACGATGCCGCTACTCAGTTGCCTGCCGCTTTGGTGCCGAACCCGCCCCGCGAGGGTCTGCGCCGCTGCCAGATATTGGGTGAGGTTGCATTGCGCGACAGCGGTTGTTTGCGCCTGTGGGCCGAACAGCGCGACCGGTTCCTCAGGGTTAAAGCGCCATTTGCGACCTCCGCTTCCGGGCCGGTCGGCGCGCCGCCGAAAGATGCGACCTCGCCGGGGACGCGATAGGCATGGGCAACACCGGCGTCATCGACCAATTCCTCGCCACCTTCACTCGCTACATAGACAGCGGCTTTGGCCTGCTCGGCGGCGAAGTCGCCTTTGTCGCCACCACGCTGATCGTCATTGACGTGACGCTTGCCGCCCTCTTCTGGAGCTGGGGCGCCGATGACGACATTCTCGCGCGGCTCGTCAAGAAGACGCTGTTCGTTGGCGTCTTCGCCTACCTGATTTCCAACTGGAACAGCCTTGCCCAAATCGTCTTCGAAAGCTTTTCCGGGCTCGGGCTAAAGGCGAGCGGCACGGGCTTTTCAGTCCAGGACCTGCTTCGTCCAGGCAAGGTCGCGCAAACCGGCCTCGATGCGGGACGACCTCTGCTTGAGGCGATCTCGGGGTTGATGGGCTACGTGTCCTTCTTCGAGAACTTCATCCAGATCGCCTGCCTGCTCTTCGCCTGGGCGCTCGTCCTGCTCGCCTTCTTCATCCTGGCCGTGCAGCTCTTCGTCACCCTGATCGAGTTCAAGCTGTCGACGCTGGCAGGCTTCGTTCTCATCCCCTTCGGCCTCTTCGGCAAGACGGCCTTCATGGCCGAACGCGTGCTTGGCAACGTCATCTCATCGGGCATCAAGGTGCTTGTGCTTGCCGTCGTCATCGGCATCGGCTCGACGCTGTTTGGCGAGTTCACCCAGGGCTTCGGCGGCGAGAACCCGACAATCGACCAGGCGATGGCGATCGTGCTGGCGGCGCTGTCACTGCTTGGGCTCGGTATCTTCGGTCCCGGCATTGCTAACGGTCTTGTCTCCGGCGGATCGCAGCTTGGGGCGGGAGCGGCCGTTGGAACAGGTCTCGCGGCAGGCGGCATGGCGCTCGTCGCCGGCGGCACTGCTGGTGTCGCGATGCGAGGCGGAAGCGCGGCTTTGTCTGCAGCGCCATTGGCGGCACGGCACGGCTCATCTCTCGCAGGCGGTGCGTCTGCCGCCTATACTCTTGGTTCCGCCGGCCAGACTGGCGCCGCGGGCATCGCCTCCGGGATGGGCGGCGTTGCAGGCGCTGCTGTGTCCGCTGCTGCCTCGCCTCTCAAGCGCGCCGCCGCGCGCGCCAGCCAATCGATGAAGTCGAGCTTCGCTTCCGGGGTCAATTCGGCCGTCGAGGCCACCGGTGGGTCATCGACCCAGGGGACTGTCGGAGGCGGGGCCGGTGCAGCCAACGATCCGTCATTCGGCCGCGACGGCCAGGCGGGCAGCGTGGCCAGGAGTCCGCCGGACTGGGCCAAACGCATGCAGCGATCGCAGCGCCTCTCTCATGGCGTCCAGGTCACAGCGCACGCCGTGCGTGCCGGCGAAGCCCACGGCAGCGGCACATCGATTTCTCTCTCCGAAGGCAAATGACCAATGAACATCTTTCGACGACCCGCCGTCCACTACGGCAAATCAGCTCAACCGGAGACGCCTTATCAGAAGGCGTCGCAGATCTGGGACGAGCGCATCGGTTCCGCCCGCGTGCAAGCCAGGAACTGGCGGTACATGGCCTTCGGGTCGCTGATCCTCTCGGCTGGCCTCGCCTGCTCGGTCGTGTGGATGGCAGCGCGGGGATCGGCAGTGCCGTGGGTGGTCCAGGTCGATGCGCTCGGACAGGCGCAGACGGTCGCGCCGGCGACTGCCGACTACAAGCCGACCGACCCGCAAATCGCCTGGCACCTCGCCCGCTTCGTCGAGCAGGTCCGATCGATCCCGGCCGATCCGATCATCGTGCGCCAGGATTGGCTGCGCGCCTACGAGTGGACGACCGACCAGGGTGCGGCGGCTCTCAATGATTATGCCCGCGCAAACGATCCCTTTTCCAAAGTCGGCAAGCAGCAGGTGGCGGTCGAGGTCTCTTCGGTCATCCGTGCCTCCACGGATTCCTTTCGCGTCGCCTGGACCGAGCGTCGTTACGAAAGCGGTCAGTTGTCCACCACGGAGCACTGGACCGCGATCCTCACGATCGTGGTCCAGCCGCCGCATGACACCGAACGGCTTCGCGTGAACCCGCTCGGCATCTACGTCAACGCCATCAACTGGTCGCGGGAGATGAGCCAATGAGCCTTGCGCTGCGCGCCGTCGCATTTCCAGCTTTTCGTGGATCCGTACTCGCCTCGGCCCTCCTTTCGGGGTTGGTACTCACCAGCTGTGCCAAGCTCCAGAAACCGCCACAGATTGGCTATGATTCCTACGTGCCGCCGCTGCCACCCGCCCCGGCAGGACCCGCCGAACAGAAACCCAAACCGCCACACATTCCGCCGGGCTGGACGCCAACGATGGGAGGGACGGCTGGCGATACGCCGACTGCGCGCGTCGAGAACGCCAACGCGGCCGCGCGCGTCCAGCCGCGACGCGAGGGATACTACAACGCCATCCAGATATATCCCTGGAGCGAAGGGGCTCTCTACCAGGTCTATGCCGCACCCGGGCAGATAACAGACATCGCTCTTGAGCCCGGCGAGAACCTGACAGGAGGCGGACCGATTGCGGCGGGAGACACCGCGCGCTGGATCATCGGCGATACCGAGAGCGGTTCAGGCGTGACCCGGCGCGTCCATGTGCTGGTGAAGCCCTCGCGCGCCGACATCACCACCAATCTCGTCGTCACCACCGACCGGCGAAGCTACATGATCGAACTGCGGGCAGGCGAAAAGCCTTACATGCCGGCCGTGGCATGGGCCTACCCGGCGCAGCCAACCGATCGGCGGCAGGTTGTTCCTGCCACGCCGATGATCCCGGACACCGTCCAGCGCAACTACCGCTATGGTCTGACAGGTGACACGCCGCCGTGGAAGCCCGTCACCGTCTATGACGACGGCAGGCGCGTCTACGTCGAGTTCCCGCGCGGGATCGTACAGGGCGAGATGCCGCCGATCTTCGTCATCGGCCCGGACGGCGAAGCCCAGATCGTCAACAGTCGGGTCTTCCAAAACATTCTGATTGTCGACCGTCTCTTCGGCGCGGCCGAACTGCGTCTCGGCAGCGGCAACCGACAACAGACCGTGAGGATCGTCCGAACCGACGGGATCAAGAACGATCGATTGCCTTGGATGCCGACCTCGAATTCAGCGTCGAAAGTCACCAATCCACCGAGGCAAAGGGGAGGGGAGCAGCCATGAACGAGAACGAAACGGCGGCCGCTCCCATGCGGCTTCGCGCCGAGCCGCCGCGAGTGACCCGGCTGTCGCGCAAGGTGCTCGCCGGCGTCGCCTTCATCACATCGCTCGGCATTGGCGGCGCACTGATATACGCCCTGCAGACGCGCGAGACAGACCCCCAAGGCGAGGAACTCTTCTCGACTTCCAACCGGCAACCGGCTGATGGGCTGGCCAACCTGCCACGCGACTATACCGGCCCAATCCTTGGGCCGCCGTTGCCCGGAGATCTCGGCCGCCCGATCCTCGACGCCCAGAACAAGGGGCAGCCCGTTGTCACGCCGGCTATCGCGACGCCCACTGTCGACGAGGCCGAACAACGACGGCGAGCGGAAGAAGAGGCGGCACGAACATCGCAGGTCTTCTTCCAGACCGGGGCTGCCGCCGACGCAACGACGGAACATCAGACAAATGTCGCCACGCAGGATCTCGCCGGTCTGGCTCCTGCCGGACAAACGCAGCAGGACCGCCAGCTTGCCTTCCTGAATGCAGCCGCCGACCGCAACACCGTCGCGCCCGAACGCGTCGTGCCACCGGCTTCACCTTATGTGCTTCAGGCAGGAGCCGTGATCCCGGCTGCCCTCGTAACCGGTATCCGTTCGGACCTGCCCGGTCAAATCACCGCCCAGGTGACGCAGAACGTTTACGACAGCCCGACAGGGCGCTCGCTTCTGATCCCCCAAGGCACCAGAGTGATCGGCCAATACGACAGCGGCGTGGGGTTCGGGCAAAAACGTGTGCTGCTTGTCTGGAACAGGCTGATTTTCCCGGACGGCCGTTCGATTGTTCTGGAGCGCCAGCCTGGCGCGGACGGGCAGGGCTATGCAGGCCTCGAGGATGGCGTCGACTATCACTGGGGTGAGTTGTTCAAGGCGGCAGCACTTTCCACCATCCTCAGCGTCGGGGCGGAGGCTGGCTCGTCTGGCCAGGAGAGCGATATCGTGCGCGCCTTGCGCAGCGGCGCTTCCGACAGCGTCAGCCAGGTTGGCCAGCAGATCGTCCAGCGCCAGCTCCAGATAGCGCCGACGCTCGACATTCGCCCGGGTTTTCCCGTGCGCGTTCTCGTCACCCGCGATCTCGTGCTCGAACCTTACGGAGGCTGAAATGGCCAAGCTGAAACTCGGGCCCATCGCCGAGGACAAACCTGTCAAAGTCACGATCGAGCTTCCGGCGCCGCTGCATCGCGACCTGACTCGTTATGCCGAAATTCTCGGACGCGAAGCGGGGCAATCCTCCACCGATCCCCTGCGCTTGATCGTGCCCATGCTCGAGCGTTTCATCGCGACGGATCGCGGTTTCGCAAAGGCAAAGCATGAGCGGAAGGGTTAGTCCGGAGCCGTTAGGAGGAACGGTCAGCACCGCGGGCAGCGGCTTGTATCGGGAGAACAACAGGTCCACTTTGCGCCGCCGGAAAGGCCGACAGGATTGCCTCGAGAGCGACCTCCAACACGTTGGAGAAGACCCTGCCTTTTTGCCAGACCGCAACGTAGTGATAGAGGGCCGAGGGCTCCACCGGCTTTGCCTCCAGCTCGAACGCCGTATATTCGCGGGCGATGATTTCGTTGGTGATGGAAACGCCGAGACCGGCCGAGACGAAGCCGACCTCGTAACCATTGCAATCGTATTCCACCAGTATGTCCGGCTCGATCCCGGCGAAGCGCAGCGCGTTGAAGTTCATTTGATGCGACGCAAACTGAGGGTCGATGTCGACGATCTGTTCCCCCTCCAGGTCGTGTGCCTCGACACATGATTTTTTCGAGAAACGGTGCTTGGGGTGGAAGATGCACACGTTGCGTGCCGACCCGATTGGCGCCCATTCAAACAGCCGGGGATCCAAGGGCAACCTCGAGATTCCAAGATCTGCCCGCCCCGACAGGATATGCTCACCCACCTGCTCGTAGTTTCCCGAAATTGACCGGACACTTGAGGCCGTCTTCGATCGGATAGTCGCTACGACCTTCGGCAACGTCACGAAACCGAAAACGGCGGGTGCGGCAATTGCGATCCGCTGCTTCTCGTCGTTCTTGATCGGGAAGATCGACGCTTCCAGGCGGTCCATGGAAGTCAGGGCCAATTCCACATTGCGCAGGAGCTCCCAGGCTTTCCTCGACGGAATGATGCGGTTGGTCGATCTTTCAAAGAGTGCGATGCCGAGGGCGGCCTCGAGCTGCTTCACGTGCTGGCTGACCGCAGGTTGGCTTATCCCGAGCGCAGCAGCTGCCTGTCTTGTCGATCCGGTCCGCAACACCTGACGAAAGACCTGCAGTTGTCGGAGCTTCAAGCCGCTTTGCAGCAACTCCATTTTGCGCCCTTTTTCTCGAAAACGCCCAGCCACTGTCAATTGACTTGGCGGACCGAGCTGAGAATTGGTTCGGGGCCGAGCTCCTTAAAACTCAAGTCGCCAGCTCCGAATCCATCACCATATAGTCACTATAGTGACTGGTAAAGAGGAGGGTTTGCTTGTGCCTATGCGCGCATGCGCCTTACGGAGATTTTTGGAGCAAACGTTCGTAGAGTCCGGAAGGCGCGCGGCATGACCCTTGAAACCCTGGCAACGGAGGCTGGCCTTGCGTACAGCTACATGGGCGGCATAGAGCGAGGGCAAAAGAACCCTTCCCTCAACGTGGCGGAGAAGATCGCAAAGGTGCTTGAGAGCGATCCGGCCACGCTATTTTGCGCGCCCCCCAAGGCGAAGTAGTCGAACGCGGACTCGGCTAGCGACGTGAGCTCTCATGCCATCGTGAGGATTCTTGCCCTGCGGCACCAATGCAGCTCGTGCAAATGTGCTGGGCGGCGCCGACTGTGGGCATCGCCAGACGTGTCGGGAATTTAATCTCTCAACCTGCACGGTCTTGGCTTGGCCAGACGAGTAGCAGTAACTCGCTTTCAGATTGTTTGGAGGATAGCGTATATAATCTGCCGTTATAGCAAAAATTCTGAAAGTTATAGATTGAATGAACACGCAATGTCGGTAATTTAAAGGAAATCCTGAGAATATATTGCAGGATACTCCTAAGTAGATTTCGCAATATCAGGTCAAAAGCCGCAGATGTGTCGTGGAAAGACGCGGCATATATTGCGAGATTGCGAACCGATGGATGAGTCTCATGGGCGGTTTTGCTGCTCAATTCGCTGCCGCCTTCATGGTTACCGTCGGCCTTGCTCTTGTTAGTGGGTTCCTCGGCACCGTATTCGGCCTGCTGTTGGCCATCTCGAAGGGCACGCCTGCAGCCCGTTTCAGAAGTGTCGTGACGGCTTACACGACCGTGGTTCGCGGTGTTCCAGAGCTCCTCATAATCCTTCTCATCTATTTCGGTGGAACCACCTTCGCCAGCAAACTTGCCGGCAGGTATGTGGAGGTGAACGCTTTCACCGCAGGGGTCATCGCGCTGACCGTTGTCTTCAGCGGCTATGCGACCGAGGCTTTCCGCGGTGCAATCGCGGCGGTACCAGCGGGTCAGACCGAAGCGGCGAGCTCGCTTGGCCTGAAAGCCTGGCAGCGCTGGTTGTTCATAGTTGGTCCGCAGATGCTAAGGCTGGCGCTGCCCGCCTATGGCAATCTTTGGATATCGCTATTCAAGGATACAGCACTGGTCTCTGTCGTCGGCCTGACCGACATCATGCGCGTTGCCTACGTCGGCGCCGGATCCTTGCGTGCGCCGTTGACCTTCTACCTTGCCGCATCCTTTTTCTATCTCTCCTTGACGACGATCACACTGCTGTCGATCCGCTTGGCGGAGCGGCGCTATCCCGCGTTCAGTCGATAGGGGGCGACACCATGAACGTTGGCTTGATGTTCGACGCCCTACGGGTTCTGCCCTCAGGAATCGGTCTCACCTTGATCCTCACAGTCCTGTCGCTGACGGCCGGATTTCTTCTGTCGGTGCCGTTGGCGTTCGCTCGCGCGTTTGGACGCCCGAGCCTCTCATTCGCGGTGCTGGCCTACACCTATGTAATCCGCGGTACGCCGATGCTGGTTCAGCTCTTCCTGCTCTATTATGGTTTGAGCCAGATCGAGGCTGTGCGCGCCAGCGTCTTCTGGGTGATCCTTAAAGACCCTCTCTGGTGCGCCCTGTTCACTTTTTCGCTGAATAGTGCGGCGCACACGACAGAAATCCTGTGCCGCGGTCTCCAGTCCGTGCCGATGGGTGTCATTGAGGCCGCCAAGGCGCTTGGCCTCAAACGCTTGCAGATCGCTCGCCTTGTCACCTTTCCAATCGCTTTCAGGATTTCGCTTCCGGCCTACGGAAACGAGGTCGTGGGGATGATCAAGGGCTCGTCGCTGGCAAGCACGGTAACGCTGCTTGAGATAACCGGCATGGCGAGACAGATGGTGTCGGCCACCTTCGCGCCTTATGAGATATTCATCGTCGCAGGAGCGATCTATCTCGCGCTCACGACGCTCGCTGTGAAAGCCACCCAGTTCCTGGAACGACGGCTTTCGACCGAGGGCACTCCAAAGCACAGACGCAAGGCGCGGCTCCGTCCGACCTTGCCTGACCACGAGATCACGACACTCGTGCCGTGACGCCGCAGCCCTACGGCTGCTTTCCCACCCAAACCAAAAAGAAAGAGGTGCTCCATGCGCATGCCCTTGGCTATTGTCATTTCTGTCGCGTCCCTGCTCGCAGCCTTGCCGACACGTGCCGAAAGCGAGCGAACGATAATAATCGCCACCGAAGGGGCGTCGCCGCCCTGGGACGGCACAGACGCGGATGGCAAGCTTTACGGCTACGATGTCGATGTCGGTCTTGAACTGTGCAATCGCATCAAAATCAAATGTAGCTTCGTGGCGCAGGATTGGGACGGGATCATCCCCGCGCTGCTCGTCGGGAAATACGATGTCATCATGTCCGGCATGGCGATCACGGAGAAGCGCAAGCAGCAGATCGCATTCTCCAGCCCATATGCTAGCGGCTACAACCAGTTCGTCGTGCGCAAAGAGCTTGGGCTCGATGCCGGCGACACCAAAGAGAAAGTCAACCTTTCGACGGTCGGGGACAAGGAGAAGGCAACCATCGAGCGGCTCAGGTCCACCCTCAACGGCAAAGCCATTGGTGTGCTTCGTTCGTCGAATTCGGAGGCTGTTGTGAAACAACTCCTCGGCGATGTCGTGACCATTCGCAGCTATGACAGTCTCGACAACCTGAAGCTCGATCTTACCGCGGGGCGCGTCGACGGCGGCCTCGCCGACTATTTCACATGGCGCGATTTCCTGGAGGCGCCGGGTGGGTCGGTTGCCGTGTTTTTCGGACCCGAGCTGAATGGTGGTCTCTGGGGTCCGGGTGTGGGCGCTGGCATGCGCAAAGACGATACCGAACTGCTCACCAAGTTCAATGCGGCGCTCGACGCCGCCACAAAGGATGGCACCATCAAGGCGCTGAGCCTGAAGTGGTTCAAGACGGACATTTCTCCGGCCCTGCCAAAATAGCCCGGCGATCGGCGGCGAATTCCATGTGGTGCTGGCCGAATGTCGGCGCCTGACCCTTCACGACCATGAGGCGAGTTCCATGAAAGACGCATTTTGTGCGGTTGTAACCGGCCAGTCATTGATCACGCAGGACATCCGTCATGTTCAAGACGAACGGTTCGCGGCGGTTGTACGCTTCTTGCAGCAAGGTGATGTCGTCTTCACCAATTTCGAGTCGACGATCCTCGGCAAACATGGTGGTTGGCCGACCAAAGGCAGGTACTTCGGTTATTCACGGGCTGAGGTCTTGGATGCGTTGCAGGATATCGGGTTCAACGCGCTTGCCTTGGCGAACAACCACGCATTCGATCTCGGTGTTTCTGGCGTCCTCGCGACGCTGGAGGAGGTCGAAGCGCGCGGCTTCCTGCATGCTGGGGTCGGCATCGACAAGACCCATGCCGCGAAACTCGGCCATCGCCATCTAGGCGCCCGCCAGGTCTCTCTTCTTGCGATAGACGCAGGCCCAGGCCCGGCCAACATGTATGCCGAGAACAGCACCGCTTCCCGTCCGGCTCGGCCTGGCGTCAACCGGCTGAAAACCGTTCGGAAGATTGGGGTGCCCAACGGGCACTTCCGAAGGCTGGCAAGGCTTGGCGATCAGTTGCAGAGCTCGCACCTTGAACTCACTAACTACGCGCAACCGGAAGATCCGCCGGAGCTAACGAGTGGGAAGGAGCTGAATTTCTACGGGACTGTGTTCACGCAGGCTGCCGATTTCAGCCGCTTGATCGAGATCGATCAGCCGAGCGCGAATATTCATTTCTCGGCGATCCGGCAGGCAGCAGCGCAAGGCGATTTTGTGATCGCCTATCTGCACCACCACCATTGGGAACCGGGTTGGCAGGACGTGCCGCGCTGGGTGCAGGCATTTGCCCGCACATGCATAGACGCTGGCGCAGACCTCTTCGTCAGCCACGGCGCCCCGGTTCTTCAGGCAGTGGAAATCTACAATGGCTCGCCAATCTTCTACGGTCTCGGAAATTTCCTTTTTCACGTCCATCCGGACGAGGGCGAATGGGATCTTCCGGAGGTCTGGCAGAGCATTGTTGCGGCTTGCCGCTACGATGCGAATGGATCGCTCGAAGGCATAGACCTTCTGCCGGTCGTGATCGGCGAGATAAATGAACGGACAGGTTCCGAGACGGGCAAATTAGCTCCCGTCCCCGCCACCGGACACGTGGCGCGAGATATTCTCGAAGGGTTCGCAAGCCGCTCGCGTGCCTTCGGTACCGGGATCGAAATATCCGGATACTCCGGCAGGATAGTTGTGCCGCCTGCGCGAAAATTCGGCTGACAATCGACAAAAGAACCAGAACCGACCGGGACTGATTTCCCACCCAGTGACCTGTTGGAGCATCGAACGCTTTGTTGAAGCCGAAACGCTCGAGCCCTTCCCGGGCGGCCCAAAAACCAAATATCAGGCGTGACCCCTCACCCTGCCGATATGCACGTCGGCAGGCAGATCGCAACGGTTCGCATGCAGTCGGACGTGTCGCAGGTTCAGCTTGCCCGATCGATAGGCATCACGTTTCAGCAGCTGCAAAAGTACGAGAACGCAAGAAACCGGGTGAGTGCGTCCATGATCTACGAGATTGGCAGGTCGCTAGGCGTCCCCGTCAGTCGGTTTTTCGAAGGCCTTCCGGAGAATAGCGAGAGCGGCCATGAGGCTTCACATCTACCAGTCGATGAGCGCATTGGCTTCATTGCCAGCGCAGAAGGTCGACGCTTGATCGAGCGTCTTGTTCGACTTCCTCCGCGAGTGCGTGCCCGCGTGTCCGCCCTCATAGCCGCAATCGGGAAAGAATTGACCGTCCCACAATGCGATGAAGATCAGGCAGACGGACGGCGAACTGGTGCCGACTAAACTCAAGCTGGTTTGACCGCCGGTTTGGGCACGGTTCGAAAAGGCCAACCGTGCGTTCTACGCCTCCATTAGCCGAACAGTCGCTTCTGAAGAGCAACCTAAAACAAAGACTTCGTCCGAAGCGCCAACAGAGAACTCTAACCAATACGATGTCGCGCCGGCGCGGCTAAGTGGCTGGCAACATTATCATTCGTTTTGTGTATCCGACAAGCTGTGCGTTTTGATGTGAAAATCATGGCACAAACCGCACGCCCGATTTACCCTCGAAAGCATGATTCGCCTCGACCCCGCGACCGCAGCTCCGTCGGTGCCGCCGGCCGTCCCGGCCTGGGCGCTCGCGGCCGATGGTGCCATGCATGACGCAGACGCCGCTTTCCGGGCAGGCGTCGCCCTGGCTGCCCTCGACACGCTGGCCCGGGCGCAAGCCAGCTGGGACGGCGCCTGGCGCCAGCGGCTGGCGCTCAAATGCGCCGCCGCCAGCATGCGGCTCGCGGGTCGCGCCGAGGACGAAGCCGGCCTGTGCGACGCCTGGCAGCTTTGCCCGGCCGGCGCCGATCCCGGTCCTGCCGGCGCCATTTTTGGCGCCTGGAGAGGATTTCGCAAAGGGAAGCATTCCAGGAGCTAAAAATCTCCCGCCTGAAGTTGCTGTGAAGGTGAAGGGTAGCCCTATGCCGCTCGATGACTTTGACACGCGCATTGTGCTATTCGGCCGCGATGCTCGACAGGCGAAAGCTCTGGCAGATGTCCTAAGTAAACGACCCTGGCACAATGTGGCCTATTATCCCGGCACATTCGAAGAGCTGTTGGCTGCGCTATCGGCGAAATAAAGATAGATTTTGAGGATCACCGGTCGGCCGCCGCCGACCGGTAGTTTTCAAGTTTTGGCTGAGACGTTCGTTTCACGTGGAGTGCGACCGACGGACAAACCACTCGTGTCAGGAGCAACGCCGCCGGAGCCGTGCACGAGAACATGGCGGTCGACCTCGAAAGCAGGACTATCAGAGTGAAGGCCGGCCGCGTTGCTCAACAGGCAACTCCGGAAGGACGTCCTAGGACGGAAAGCGCTCCCTTGAGCCTGAGCGTTATATCGGGTCTTCTTCGGCGCAATCGGACCTATGCAATTCCGCGAATGACCCGTGGCGAGCCTATTGCCCCGCGCACTGTGGGCCGGAACCACGGTCTGATTGACGAATGTCCCCGGCGGCTCCAGACTGCGATACGAGGTGTGCCGCTGGGGCGCGATGGCGGCGTGGGCGGGATATATGAGCGAAGCGAGCGACGGGAAGGCCCCCCATCGTCCCTGGCATGGCCTTGCCGCCCGGGCGATGATAGGTCTTGTCGCTCTCGCTCTTGGCCGGGTCAGCCAATGACGGCGCATTGGGGAGTGCCCGATCCGGCAGCGGTGGAAGGCACTGAGGCGGAGAAGCATCTAGCCTTTGCTGATACCTTTCGGATGCTCAACAACCGGATCTCGATCTTTGTCAGCCTGCCTATGAACAAGCTCGACAAGCTCGCTTTGCAAAAGAGCCTGGATGAGATTGGTCGCAACCTGCCCCAGGCAGGTTGAGCTGATGAGCGCCGATTTGCCACGCCGCCTTGTGGCGGAAGCACTGGGCACTGCAGTCCTCGTCGCGACCGTTGTCGGCTCGGGGATCATGGCCGCGAAGCTGACCAGTGACGTTGCCCTGGCCCTGCTCGGCAACACGCTGCCGACGGGCGCCATCCTCGTGGTGCTGATCACCGTCCTCGGTCCGATTTCTGGTGCTCATTTCAATCCGGCCGTGACGCTCGTTTTCGGACTGCGGCGCGATATCACCGCCAATGCCGCCGTGCTATACATCCTGGCGCAGATTGTCGGCGGGATCATCGGCACGCTGGTCGCGCACGGGATGTTCGAGTTGCCGCTCGTCCAGATTTCGACACACGCTAGGACGGGGTCGGGTCAATGGTTTGCGGAAGCGGTGGCCGCCTTCGGCCTGGTCTTCACCATCCTGGCCGGCCTGCGCTTCCGCTCCGATGCCATTCCGTGGCTGGTCGGGCTCTACATCACCGCCGCCTACTGGTTCACCGCCTCGACGTCCTTCGCCAACCCTGCGGTGGCGATCGCGCGCGCCTTTTCCAACACCTTCGCAGGAATCCGACCAGTTGACCTGCCTGCCTTCATCGTTGCCGAAATTCTTGGCGCCGTTGTCGCTCTGCTCGTCGCCGGATGGTTGCTTGCAGAACCGAAATCCTCCCCTGTGGCCAACTCGAAATTGAAAGCCGCCGAATGACGATCACGATCTATCACAACCCCGATTGCGGCACTTCGCGCAATACACTGGCGATGATCAGGCAGTCCGGCGAGGGACCTGAAGTTATCGAATATCTCAAGAACCCGCCGTCGCGCCAGAAGCTCTTGGAACTGGTCGGCCACATGGGCATGACGCCGCGCGAACTGTTGCGCGAGAAGGGCACGCCCTACGCGGAGCTCGATCTCGGCAATTCAAAATGGACCGACGACCAATTGATCGACTTCATGCTCGAGCATCCGATTTTAATTAACAGACCCATCGTCGTCACGCCGCTCGGCGTTGTCCTCGCAAGGCCATCGGAAGCCGTGCTCAGCATCCTCCCTAATCCGGATATCGGTTCGTTCACGAAGGAAGACGGCGAAGTCGTCATCGACGCCCAGGGCCGGCGCGTTGCCTGATCGCGTGCCCGACGACTCCTTGGCGAATGTCGACCAGGAACAGTTTCAGCCGGTCGACCTGCAGGAACTGCTCGAAACCCCGCCCTCGATCCCAAGCCGCGTGTGCTGATGCTCTATGGCTCGTTGCGCGAGCGGTGCAGCGTGAGGCGCGTTGGAAGCCCGACAAGCCGCTCGCCTCTTAGTCTGAATTTGCCGATCTGCCGGTTGCCGCTCGCGAGCGATCGAGCTCCAGGACCACCGGGTGTCGAAACAAGGCGCGCAGGATTATCGGCATTCCGAACGCCGCGGGCAGAATCCAAAATGCAATGGCCGGAAGCTCCTTCCAAAGCGGCAGGTTCTTGCCGTTGTCGACGTAAAATGCGGTGAGCATCACGATGTAGGAGAGGCCCATGCCTGTGAGATGCAGCCTGGGCCACTGGCGCCAGCGTCGCCGGGCGGCGGTGCGTCCGAAACAGGCGGATGCGAAGGAAATACTCCCCAGTGCGAACAGGTGGGAGTTTTCCGCCCAGCGCATGAGCGATAGGGCGCTCATGGTGACGAACACGCCGCACAGGCACCAGAAGTAGATGATGCCGAACCTCGAGTGCCGGCCGCGTCCCTTTTGAGCGAACATCGCGCCAGCGCCGGTGATCACGGCGGCAAGCCCGAACAGGACATGAAGAGCCACGACAGACAGAAACACCGTATCGCGGGACGGAATGGGAATGCCCAGGACGATGGTTTCGCCTTCGTTTGCCATGCTCACTCGCCGCCAGAACCCATGCGCGCAATCGGCGGCCACGCCTCCATCTCCAGGGCATATATATCACGTTCGACCAGCAATACGTTGACGGTAGGCGAACCCGCCGCCTGTATTTCCACAATATTCGAAATTGCCTTGACGGCTTGGCCGGAAATGCCTATTCCTATTTCCATGAAACTCGAACAAGCAGCAAAGCAGCTCGAAGCGCTTGGAAATCCGACGAGGCTCAAGCTCCCTCGAAGGAGATTCTGGCGGAGGGAGTCCCCAAATGGCAAAGGGCCCCCGCTCTAGGTGTGAGCTTTCAGGAGGTTGTCCATTCGGACCGGACCGAGGAGAGAGGCAGCCGGCCAGGACTCCGCTCGCTGGACCTCGCTCCTTGGGCACTGGGCGCATTTTGCGGCGCCTTGGCGAGAGCAGGCGGCCGAGCGGCTCGCTTCGGCATCTGCACATTTTGATGAACCTGCCGGGACTGCGTTTCGCGAGCAGTTGGGTGGGTAGATCAACAGGCATGAATCGTTCAGTGATGATTATGGACGAACACTCCTTGGCGCCGATGCGCAGAGTGTTTGATCCGCTTGAGCCAACCGATGTGACTGCCCGCTAGCGGATGCAGCCGCGGCCCCCGTCGAGGTAACGCCGCTCGAAATTATCATCACCTTTGCGCAAGACGTGGAACGACCGGACTCCCGAGGTTATGCGATGGCTGCGAGCCGCGTGTCTGAGAGCGTGAAAGACGAGCTCCTTCCGAAGGTTCTGCCTTCAGACGCTGACAATATTGGGGCATTTGCCAGCGGGATGTTGGCTGGCCTGCTGCAGGACGCAGCGAGGCATGGGTCTTGCGCCGCTTCGATGAGGCCACCCGCGCGCAGGACGACTTCAATGCGATGCTTCGGCTGGCTTTCGCATTACCGTCCCGCCGTGAGAATTGGGACCGAGTTGCCGCCGCCGGAGCCGTGCACGAGAACATGGCGGTCGACCTCAAGGCAGGACTATCAGAGTGAAGGCCGGCCGCGTTGCTCAACAGGCAACTCCGGGAAGTTAGGTCTGGCTTTCTGAACGGAACGATAACAGCACGGCGGCGCCCAGCAGCGCGGCACCTTTGGACGCTCTCACGGCTCAAAGCTGCGGGAGAGCTCCATCAACTCTCCTTTGTTAGAGATGCCGGTCATGTAGCCCGCGATGATACGCGATGCGCGATGCTCATTCGGCTTGTCGGTTTCATCAGCCACCGAACACCCGGATAAGGAAATTTCGTCTATATGATGTACCCCTCGCCCTGCATCGGGAGGCTCAACGGTCCCGGATCGCCTTGTCACGAATGCGCCTCGGGTTGTAGCCCGGGCCAAAGCATTGCCCGCATTCCGGTCGATCGAACTCGTAACCATTGCGTTCCGCGTAAGACAGCATCGCCAGCTGACCATGAAACAATCGAATAAGACGTAGCCACCAAGTCAAGGTCGGCTTCAGGTCAAACTCGCTCGGGTGGCGCGTCCGGTGGCATCTGTGGCAAACGTTCGGCAGCATCGGGGCAAAATGAGATTGTCGGATTCCAAATCATTTTCCGATCACGGACAAGCCGGTGATCAACGCAGACTGGCGGGAACTGAACTGTCGGTCGCCAGCTCGGGGGGCCGCCCCAAGCGACAACGGCGTTGTGGATCACATTAGGCGCTCGATGGGCGCCTTCAATGAGAAGGCCGGTTCATAGTGAACGAACTGTCACTATCCACAACACATATCATAATGCGTTTCTGTCCCATCAGGGGTTGAAGATTGCCAGACCAATTGATTTCAGGTGTCGACTTTCGAAGGGTGGTCGCGAAGAATCTCAGTCATTGATTTTGTACGCAAATGACAGTTCTGGCTGCGAACCGTTACGTTCGTGTGCGCTATAGAATGCATGCCGCGAACCGCCAGTTTGCGGTCGCGATGAAGAGCGCGATTGTCAGAGACTTGTCCATTCTAAAGGGCGGCCCGGCTTCGGATCTCGTGACGGGAGATGCCTTGGACCGGGCCTAGCTGGTCATAAGGCGGGGTGAGCCCCCTGCCCAGCATTCTTACACGATGAGCGTCATGGTAGCCCAATGCAAGGCCCTGAAAAGCCGAATGGTTAGCCGCACGGAGTAGCCGCCGATGGCCAGCTCCTTGCTCGGACGCGGCCATGGCCGCCAGTGAACAAGTAGCGCAGGCGCCGAAGCCCGTGAAACGGAAAGCGTTGCCGATCGCCGTCCCGATCTCGGCGGCCAGTCGGATAGCAATCTGCCGCACAACCCACCCCTCCATGGCAGTTCAATTGCGCGCTTCCGGATTGCTCCGGCTACCAGCCCACAGCGTTAATCTGGGAAAGGTCTGCGAAGTCGCCATAGATCGTCGAGCCCTTGACGAGTAAACACATGCCGCCGAGGACTTCGAAGAGGGAGCTTGATCCGTTGCAAACCGCGTGGTTCATCACGTTGGTGTGCAGGAGGGTCGCAGTTTGTACCCTGCGATCCTTGGCATCGGCATAGCCGATGCTGATCGCGATTGCGGTTACAGCAATAAGAGTCTTGCTCATAATTAACCCCAAGCAAAACCGGGTTGCCGCCCTCACGCTCAATATAGCACTGGCATAAGATGCTTCCATCCATCGGTTGGATGACTTGGGCTCATCAATATTAACTAGCGAGGTGAATGCGCGACGCGAAAATCGAAGTTGCCCCAACAGAGGACGCGGCGTTCGCCGTGGTCGACATCGATACCCTTTGACGAAACAAAACGACTGGCGCTGATTTTCCCTGGAAGGGTCGCGTCTGCAAAATCTTTTCGAAGCTCCGAACCGGTGAATGGAAGTTCTACTGGCAAACCAGCGCGCTCAATCTCCCGCCGAGGCCATAGCCCCCGCGACTGCCGTGGCCGTCCGATTTGCGCTCCATCGCTTCTGACGGACCGCGTGCCCGTCCAGCATCAAAATTTGATATCAGCCGGACGGGCGAGAGCTGCCGCGCCAACGCCTGTCACGAAGCGACGCGATTGTCAGCGGGCGTTGGCTGATGGAGCCGTCTTGTCCTGCGTGGCCGCCGGCATGTCCTTGGTCGCCGCACCTGTCTGGGTGTCGGTGGCCGGGACGGTATGGTCATCACCCGACAGCGGACTACCCCCGCCAGGCACGTCCTCGCCTGTCGGAGCCGTGTTGTTTATGCCGTTTCGGAACGGCTGGCTGTCGGTCGTCAAACCGCCTGCCTCCGTGGCGGTAAAAAGGTGATCGGCTGCCGACGCAGGGCCGGCGAGCAGCGAAAACGCTGCAATGATGATAAGTGTTCGCATCCCGGTCTCCATTTGTTTGGAGTTCAACGTCCCGACCGATGCGCTACCTTTAGTTGCCCGGCAGGGACGGGCGTCCCTTAACCTCTTCAACGCCGCGCCCTGTCCTTTTATTCCCGAAAAAGCGCTTTCAACGTGCAGTCGGACCAACGTTCCGTCGCCAAGAACATCACGAAAGGCCCTGCCTTACGCCTACTTTCCGGCGTTGATGGCGCGACTCGGCGCATGGAAAGCATCTCGCGCCGCGCGTTAGAGTTCACGAGGAAGACGCCGCTGGTGCCGCACAAGGCAACGTAAGCCATTGAAGGGAAGCACCGGGAAGGAAGTCGAGTTCAATCCGGTGGAACGGGACAGGACGGGTGCAGCAGTCAAGAAACGCTCTTTAGGCCGAGTGACCAGGGCACTCGGTCCTAATTGAGTGAACTCTAATGTTCGAATAAATTAGTCGTAGCGGGGTTTGGGGCTTCTTCCTTTCCCGCAAAGGCCGGCGCGGTGCGATAGATCTAGCAACGAGCGCCCGACTGCGCCGGCCATTTCACGCCCTAACTTGGTCAACGATGGGCTGGCGCCCTCATTGAGCGCTTGCAGACAATTTGGTAGTGTCTCAGTTTGAAATTTCGGCCACTGACTTTTTGTAAGGGCCCCGCTTGCCGGGCTTCGGCGCAACTGCGTCCATCTTCTCGCAAAGGTCTTCCATCGACCAGAGCGTCTTGGACACGCCAGCGGCCATTGCCGGCGTCATTTTCAGCGTCTTGTGCATTTTGATTGTACCAGACGGTGTAGATCGCGACCATGTGGACGTGGTTTTCGAACTTCTTTGAGAAGGCATTGGTAAGTCGCGTGAAGCGGCGGTTCGCCATGCGCATGGTGAGATTGGCGCGCTCGATATGCGACGTGCTGACATGCTCCGGATCGGGATTGCCTTCGACGCGCGTCGTGACCGCGCCAGTGCAGACAGCCGGGCTATAGCGGCGCTCTGGCGACTTGTTGCTTTCCGGCTCGCCGTACTGCTTCACCAGCATGGCGTAATCGATGTCGGCCCCAAAGGCTTCCTCGATGGCGTTGAGATAGGCGCGGTGGCCATCGGTCGTAAGCTGGACGCGGTTGGCAAGACGGTCCTTCACGTCATCCATGAAGGCCAGCGCATATTCGCCGTCACGGCCGCCGACCAGCCACGACACGATAAGCTTGCTGTCGCTATCCAGCGCGGTCCAGGTCCACACGTCGCCAGCGCCTTCGACCGGCTGCTTCATGGTCGAGGGCAGCTTCGTCAGAAGTTGGAATCCCAGTCAGCCTAGGGAACGCCCCCGATGCCAGAGTATTTTGTTGAACAAATGACGGGTGAGACGGTTACTACATGGCGAGTTGTGAGGGCCGAGACACCGGGAGAGGCAGCTCGCGAAGGTACTGGATGTGATGTCAAAGCGCGAACAGCCGAATTCACAGGCCGCGGATCTCGCTTCACGCAGTTTAGTCATCGCGGCGTACGAAAGCCTCGTCCTTCAAGATTGCCGATTTCTATGTTAATTTCCGAGCTGCCAATGCGCGCGTACGGCGCATTCTTAGGCAGGCTCGGAGTCCGCGATGCTCCCGGTGGACGAGACATCCTTCGAGACGGTTCTGGGCGAACGCGTCCAGGATATGCTTGATGCCTGCACGCGATGCGGCAAGTGCGTTGAGGTTTGCCCAAGCGTGGTGCCCGCCGGCATCCCGGAGGCGAAGTCCGAAGACCTCATCGGTGGTATCCTCGATCTTGTCCGCACCGGTAACGGTCCGGAGACGTCGCGCGAATGGGCAGCCTCCTGCATGCTCAGCGGAGAATGCATCAAGGCGTGCGACTACGGCGTCAATCCACGCTTTCTCCTTACCATGGCACGCCTTAGCGTCGCGAAGGCTGACAAGGAGCTTGCTGAACGACGCCGGCAAGGCGTGGAGAGATACCGTGAGGTCAGCCGCGGTGTAACGATGCTGTCGCGTTTGCAACTCGATACGGAGGTCCTGGAACGGCTGGGTCAAAAATCAGCGTCAGTATCCATGCCCACCGAGCCGGCGGACTTTGTGTTCTACACCGGCTGCAATGTGCTCAAGACGCCACACATTGCCTTGCTTGCCCTCGATATCATGGACGAACTCAGCATCAGTTACCAGGTTATGGGCGGTCCCAGCCATTGTTGCGGCATTTCGCAACTCAAGGCCGGCGACGCCGAGATGACCGGTCGCATGGGGTCCAGCTCGATGGAGAAGTTGTCGCACTCCAGGTTGGGACAGGTGATCACCTGGTGTCCGACTTGCTACGTCCAGTTCACAGAAAACATCCTGCCAACGGTGGAACGACAGCGCGGCTCCCGCCCATTCGAGATGAAGCCGTTTATGCGATTCCTCCGCGACCGGCTGGCGCAGTTGAGGCCGCACCTGCAGCACAGGGTCGACATTCGCGTCGCGCTTCACAAGCATCCTGGCGTAGCCGGCGTGGTGGAGGCTGCCACCGAAATCCTAAAGATGGTCCCCGGCATTGAGCTTGTGGAACTGCATCAGCCGGCGGTGGGTCTGCAGAGCGTGCATGTCGGTGTGCTTCCTAAGTTCAAGCGTGAGTTGCAGCTGAGAGAACTTGAAGCGGCGCGTGACGCGGGTGTTGATGCGCTGGTTGCGGTTTATCATTCCGATCATCGCGAACTGTGTGCTCACGAGCGCGATTGGCCATTCCGCATCATCAATATCCTTGAAGTGATTGGTGAAAGCATGGGGTTGCATCACCACGATCGCTACAAGCAGCTCAAGCTCATGCACGACGCCGATCAGATCGTCACCGAATGCAGCGACCTGATCGCAAGGCACTCCCTTGATCCCAATGATGCTCGTGACGTCGTGGTCAGGGTGCTGCTTGGAGACCAGCCGCTTCCACTGAGGGGGTGATAGCGAGCGAGGCGCGAGTGCCGTGGCGGAGCAGCAAATTCGGTCGCTTTTAGTTCCACTAGCGGAACCCCCTGGGGTTCATGGAAAGCTCTTCGAACTTTCTGGGTCGCTGCCTCAGCCGGAACTGCGAGTGCTTATGGATAAAGCGAGACAGCAGATTCGGGTTTAGGAGCATGTGGACGGCAGCTTGGCGCCTCAAACTACGAGACCACGCCCCAGATACCAGTTTGGTCCGACTCCCTGCTCAGGCTGTCGCTCATCATCTAAATCGGCGCCAAGCTCTCAATGTGATCGGCGATGTAAGCCGCGTCACGCCCGACAAAGGACAGGACGGCCGACCGGAACGTTTGCATCCAGTGAAGCCCAAGAAAATAGACTCCCTGACAAGCGGTGACGCCGCGCTGTTGGACAGGAGCGCCGTTAGCATCGATGATCTTCAGATTCACCCAGCCGTAGTTATAGCCGTATCCGCTCGCCCAGATGATCGTGCGGACGTTCTCCTGACTCAATTTCAAGGCGCGCATACTCTCGACCTGGAGAGTCAGGGGTGGCAGCGAGCGGTCCTGCTGGTCCAGTTCCGACTGCATCGCATCCGTAGCGGCCAGATGGTCTGCGGCCTCCAAAAAGCCGGCATAGCTTTTGTCGGCAGCCGCAAGCGTTTCCATAGCGTCATCGGCAAACATTGCTGTACCATCGGCAATCCCAACCAATCGCCCAAGCAAAGTAGCACCCTCAACGCCTAACCGACGCGGATCAAGATCATAGCCCCCGTCCATGCCGGTCAAGATTACCGACGGCGGATGCCTCCTATTGGGGAACGAGTCGATGGTCACGTCGAAGCGGCCCAACTTTTCGTACCACCAGATAAGATCTTGACCACGATAACGCCGAGGCACTCTGCTGTGTCGGCTGACAGCAAGAAACACTTGTCGGCCACTGCGCAACAGTTCATCTGCAATCTGGCAGCCCGAGTTGCCACTGCCTACCACAAGAACAGTCCCCGGCGGCAGCTGTTGAGGGTTTCGGTAGCAAGTCGCATCTATCTGACAGATCGAGGCTGGTACTGCGTGGCTGTATCCCGGAACAATCGGATGTTGAAACGGACCGGTCGCAATAACAACATTGCGCGCCCTGATTCGGGCCTGTGCGATTTTCAGATCTTCACGGTCAGCGAGCACGCGGTCGCTCTGATGCTGGCAGTCCGCTGGTGCGGCGCTCGACGTGTTCGACCAGGAGCCGCCGAAGACCGACGATCCGCTGTTTTCGCTACCCAACGTCTTGTGCACGCCGCATGTCGCGGCCTGGACGACTGAAGGAACTCAGGCCATCGGCTGGCATGCGGCCAAGAACCTCTGGGCGATGATGAGCGGCGAAGGACATGCCGATATCGTCAACCCGCAAGCCAAGCAGCGCAGGAGTGCGCCCTTGCTCAGCGACGTGTGATTCCAGGAGGCTGCGTGAATGCCCAACCCCCTCCTCTCTCGATTGTGGCCACCTGCTTCCATGTTTCGGCATCGGGCCACGTCTCGACGATACCACCTAACCTGAATGTCAGCTCTCGAGGATTCGCAGTCCGAACCCGCCGGTCTTCTCTCGGCCCCGAAGAGGACGTCGAAAGTAGGTGAAGCGTGGCCCGGACGGTGTCGCTGCGCACCTGACGGGTGCGCATACACCGGCAACGCTTACCCCGACAGCCTTAATCCAGTCATCAAGCTGAGTGGCAGGTGCCATCACGACACGTCATACTGCTGCGCCAGCGAGTCGGAAAGCTGGTCAGCAAAACGGGCAGCGGCCACCGGCAGGGTGCGGCCCTTGAGTTGGCCGACATAGAGCATGCCAGCGGGCACGTCGCGCGGGTCGAGCGGCCGGGAGATCATATCACCGGTCATCGTCTGGTGGGACAGGCCAATTGGGAAATGGAAGGTGATGATATCCTCCGAGATAGCGTGGTTGCGCAGGAATTCGAAGCTGTCCGATTGAATCACCGGCTCCAGCTGCAGCGATGACGATTGCGCCCCGATGTCGAGCAGGTAGCGCACGCCGTAACTTGATGTGGGAAGCGCGATTGGATAGTCGAGGCAAGCGCGCAAGCGCACCGTCTCGTGAGAAGCCAGCGGATGATCGGGCCGCATAACCGCATGCACCGGCTGGTGCACCCGCATCAGCGTCATGAAAGCAGCCAGCCGGGTTGGCTCGTAGACGATGGCGATGTCGGCCGTGTGATCGACCAAGGCACGCTCGGCCTCCTCCCGGTCGCGCAGGTGCACTCCGAAGGTCACATTCGGATGTTCCTTGCGGTAGAGTGAGATCTGCATCGGCAAATGGTAGGGCAATAGCGCTTGGCTGCAGGCGACCGCCACATGGCCACGCCGGGCGCCAGCAAGGTCTGCAATCTGCGATTTCACGTGCTCCATATCGGATAACTGGTTGCGCATGTGCTGCACTAGAAGTTCGCCGGCGCTGGACAATCGCACGCCGTGAGGCAGTCGCTCGAAAATCGCAACGCCGAGTTCGGCCTCCATCGCCAATATACGCCGGTTGAGCGCCGTCGAGGTTATGGCGAGCAATTCTGCGGCGGCGCGGATCGAACCGGTCTTGGCCACCACATCGATATAGTGAGCGGAGTTCAGGTAACGCATCGGCAGCCTCCGGCACCACCGCTGCAATTCTTGCAGCAGGCTGAACGAAACATAGCACAAGACAGCAGCACCGTCATCGACATAATTAAACCTGTCGACATATGAGTGAAGAAATACCTTCAAGCGACATCGATCATTCAGAATCAATGAAAGGTTGGGCAATAGATTTGTTCCATCTCTTCCAGTAACTTATCAAATAAAAAGGAACAACCATGCGTTACATATAAATTGTAAGCTTAGCCTCTCTCGGTATTGTTGCCCTGCAAATGTATCGGCGATAGCCTCCGAACAATGCGGCGACGTGACCGTGTGATCGGGATACCCAGGTTATACTAGCCAATGTAGTGTGACCTCCAAGGTTAGCATCGATGAAAGTTGTCTAGCCGATGTCGGCGAGCATAAAAGCTGCGGCTCTTTGGTGCGGCAATAAAGATTCGCTAGTAAAGAAAAACCCGACATTTGAAATCTCTTGTTCGGAATTCCTGTTGGGCGTTAGTGCGCGGGTCGCGCGTATGCGCGCCGAGAGTACCATCACTTTTTCGCCCGCCGACCGCTGCCGCCTTCTAGCTGTGGTCATATGGCATAAGGTCCTTGAACAGAGCTTGGTTACGCCAAATGTCATGTTTCGATTTCTGGAGCAACCGAAACGTAGATGCCACTTCAACCTGAAGGAACGACTAGATGACGTCGACCACCTCTTCCAGACTTACCTTCCTTGTATTTACCGCCGGATGCATCGCATTGGCGTTACTCTTCCACTACGCACCGGCTGGGGATTTTCCCTCGAAATATGCCAGGACCGCCCCGGCGGCGCTGGCCGCGCAACCGACGCGCATAGACGTCGACAACGAGGCGCACGCGATCCGCTTCTACATCGACGGCAACCAGGTCGCCATGCTCGACGCGACTGGTTTCAAGCCATGAGGCCACAGAGCCAGGAGAGCAAAACCGTCAGGAAATTCGTTATGTCAGGGCTGTTCGTCGTGCTTGCCCTGTCGCAGACGGCGGAGGCCCAGACGAAAGTCCCGGTGACGCAGGAAGTTGCCGCCAAGGCCGAGCAGGCCAAGCCGCCGCTGGACAACATGGCCACAGGCGGGGTCAAGCCCGCGGCGCAGGCAAGTGTGCCGGCCACCGACGGGTCGCAGTACCCGCCGGCACTGTATTTCAATTTCCAGTAGGTCGTTGCTTGCCGGGGGAAGTGATCCTCCTGATCATCAAGGACATTGCGCCGCATCGGCTCGTGAGGCGAGCGGCGTTATGCCGCCGCTGCGACAGCGGCGAACGTCTATAGCAGCTACGAAGGCGCGTGCCTGATCTTCCGCCAGACGATTGCTCAGCGCGCCTTGCGCGCCACTATGGCGGAAGCATTGTTCTGCTATCGGCGACGCTCTGTCGAGAACGCAAATGTCGAAGGACGCCCTAGGATAAGGTAGTGCGCGTCCCGGCACGTGCCGGTCAATCGTTTCGGGCGAAAAACAAAAAAGGAGCGTCCGAGATGGGACGCTCCAGAAGCTCGCCGCATTAACCCTTAGGTTTGCGCTGGGCAGGAGCTTTCTTGGCTAGGGTGGGCTGCGGTTTGCGTCCGAGCCCCGCCGCCTTTGCGAGCGTCGATCTTTGAGCCGCGTAGTTCGGCGCAACCATCGGGTAATCCGGCTTCAATCCCCATTTCTCGCGATATTCGTCCGGAGTGAGCCCGTAGTGTACAGCGAGATGCCGTTTCAGCGATTTGAACTTCTTCCCGTCTTCCAGGCAGACGATGTAGTCGGCGTTACCGACCTTCTGGGATTTGTGGCTGGCTCCTGACTCGGCAACTCAGTCACGCTCGGCTGGCCAAGGCCTGTCAGTGACGAATGAATCGACGCGATGAGATCTGGCAACCCAGCAACGGGTAGTGGATTTTGGCTGACATAGGCAGAAACAATGTCTGCAGTCAGCCCGACGAGATCGGCCGTTTGGGCTTCGTTCTGATCGCTCAAGTATTCGCTCCTAAAATAGGGATAAAGCACGCCTCACGCATCTGTCCTATACCGCAATTTTGAGCGATGCCGAGATAAATCCCACCAGCGAAGCTGTGAGATGGATTTCGCTGAGGCGAAACTCGCCAGAGTGCGTCTAATTCGCTGGGGTTCCTGGAAGCTTTTCGAACTTTCTGCGTCGCGCATCAGGCTGAATTGCGGGTGCTTATGGACAAAGTGGGACATTCGGTATTTGGGCGTTCTGGATGGCAGCTTCGCGCCTCATGTCGGCCGTTGAAGTCAGCTTCGCCAATGCCTCAAAGCGGACATAACCGGCGACCTCGCTAGACGTCGTGGTTCGCCGAGAGCCGCCGTTGGCGTATTTACGACCGGCACACTTGTCAGTCAGGCAGCCCGGCCTTGCGCATCCCCTCGACGAAGTATTGGACCACGACCAAATGGCGCGCCGGCTGGGAGGCAGCCCACCGTCCTAGGGAAAACTGGGGGTTATTGGCTATAAAGATGTTCGCCTCTCGACGAGCTTCGCGGTCGCGATCCACCAGTGCAAGCGCGGCTGCAAGCACCTTCCTTGATCCCGAGCGATAGGTCGCCTCATTGCGCAGGGTGTCGATTGCCGCATCATATCGGCCGGCAGCGTAGTGGACCATTCCCAAGATCCAGAAATACCAGCCGGCTGGGTGCGGATTAAGCCGAAAAGCCCTGAGGATCATGTCCCTGGCCTCAACGATACGGCCGTCCCACATCAGCATTTCGGCACTCATAACAAGGGTATCCGCGTGGTTGGGATCGAGCGCCAGAGCGGCGGCGAAAGCGGCTTCCGACTCTGCCCAACGACGCTCATAGGCCTGCAGGTAGCCAACCACCCAGTGATTGCCAGCGTCGTTCGGATCGAGTTCTACGGAACGAAGCGCAAACTCGATCGACTCTAGCCTCTTAGTTTCCGGCGAGCCTATGCTGTGAGCCCAATACGACCAAAGCGTGAAGGCCAGCCAGCGCATGGCTTCAGCATAATCCGGCTCGATCGTGACCGCTTCTCTCAGCAGGATCTCGCACTCGCGGATTGCTTCGGCGGATCCGGCAAGGTGGGCGATGAGTGGACGCGCTCGCAAGCAGAGCTCATAGGCCTCGAGATTTTTCGGGCGGCTGCGCGCAGGCAACGTGGTAAGTCGGCCGACAAGGGCCTCGACAATTTTGCCCGTTACCTCGTCCTGCACCGAGAATATGTCTTCGACGCTGCGGTCGAACCGCTCAGCCCAGAGGTGATCGCCGCCGGTCGCGTCGATAAGCTGGACGTTAATCCGAACACGTCCGTCGAGGCGGCGCGCACTGCCTTCCAACACATAACGGACGCCAAGCTCGCGGGCGATCTGGCGGACGTCTATCGCCTTGGCTTTGTAAGCAAACGTGGAGTGTCGCGCGATGACGAACAACCCCTCATTTCTAGACAGGTCGGTGATTAGGTCTTCAGTCAGCCCATCCGCGAAGACGTCCTGCTCGCGATCGCCGCTCATGTTGGTGAACGGAAGAACCGCCAAAGAAGGCTTGGCGGGAAGCCTCGGCGGGGTCGCTTCGATGACACTTTCGATATGACCGCCCGGCAGCGGCCGCAGACGATACACGCGCACGGGCTCGGCAATATTCTTTAGTGCTTGCTCTCCCAAATCGTCAAAGGCGGCGTCGAGCTTGCGCTTTACCTGGTCGAACACGCTCGCGGAAATGCACACTTCGCCAGGCTCCGCGACGGTTTCGAGCCGCACCGCAACATTGACACCGTCGCCATAGATATCGCTCCCCTCGACGATAACGTCACCGAGGTTGACCCCAATGCGCAAGGTGATGCGCTTGGGCTCAGGCAGTGGCCCATTGGCCTTCGCTGTTTCGTGCTGCAGATCAAGCGCGCATTGAGAGGCGTTCACCGCGCTTGCGAACTCCACCAGCACCCCATCGCCCATCACCTTTACGAGACGCCCATGGTATTTGGCGATGAGAGGTGCCAGGACTTCGCTGCGCCGCTGCTTCAGCGCTTTGAGAGTCCCCACTTCGTCGAGCCCCATCAGGCGCGAATACCCTACGACGTCCGCGCTCATTATCGCGGCGAGGCGTCGCGGCGCGCTATGTTTGGCCATCCGTCACCAGAACGATCGTGACTGCTGCATCAGGATAGTCACGGCGTGCAGACAAGTCCATAAGTGTCGCTGTTCCTCCGGTGAGCCTGGACGATCAACCAACCGATGCTTTCCCGCCACGACAGGATCAGAAGCGCTCCAGTCTGCCGAACGTCGGCCTTGCGCTTCAGATCAGCCATTGGCACCGCACCCGTGAAGTGACCGGTTTCAGCCGTTGGCAGACGATATTCGTAATCAGAAGAGACTGACAGTCGATACAGTCGACGGTGGTTCGGGGGCTTGGATTCGGGGTGGCTTTCGTCCTTTGGAATTCCCGGAAACAGCAGTTTGCAGTATGCTGCTGCCTTTGCAGGGTGAGCCTGGTGTCGTTCGCCCTCACACGCAGTCGTTATCGGCGGCACGATTTTGGCGGGGGCACATGAGGGGGATTCTTGATGCGGTCGTCATAGGCGCTGGCTCGGCCGGCCTTGGCGTCAGCTATTTCCTGCCAGGCCCGGCCAGCATGGTGGTCAGACCTGCCGACCATAGTTCGCCAGGTCGATTCCTCTGCCTACCGCAACCCGGCCGAGCTTGTTGAGGGCGCCGTGCTAGTCGTCGAGAGTGGTCAATCGGGTGGCCAGATTGCCGAGGATCTGGTGCAAGCCGGACGTCGGGTGTTTCTGGCGACGAGCCGCACTGGCCGCCTAATGCGCCGCTACCGGGGTGGCGACTCGTTCAACTGGCTCACCATCTCCGGCTTTGCCGACGTGCCGCGCCGTGAGCTCATACTGGAAAACGGCGGCAGGCCGCCGCCGCGCCCGCTGCTCGGCGCGACCCACACAATCAGCTTGCAGTCCTTAGCGCCCAAGGGGTCGTATTGCTCGGCCGTTTCAATGGCATCGTGAATGGCAGCCTGGCCTTCGGTGACGACGTCGACGACCACATGCGGTTCGCAGACGAAGCCTCGGCCTACGCGAAGCGGGTGATCGACGAGTACATCGAGCGCGCCGGCATCGATGCGCCGCCGGCTGAGGATGATCCTGCTGAAACGGTTGCGTCGAGCGTGCCGAGCCCGCCGATCCGATCGACCGACTTGGCCGCAAGCGGCATCTCTTCGATCATCTGGTGCACCGGATTCTCGGGCGACTTTTCATGGGTGAAGATTCCCGGGGTCCTCGATGAGGCCGGCCAGCCGAAGCACGAGGACGGTATGGGCACCATTCCCGGGCTCTATTTCGCCGGCCTCGACTTTGCGGTAACGCGCAAATCAGGCACCATTCCGGCCGTTGCAGAGGAGTCGGACCATCTGGTGAGCCACATCGCAACAAAAGTGACTCGACCTCAGGAGGAAGCAGACGAACGGGCCGCTGGCCTGGCCGCGGGCGCCGGTCAAGGGAACGAGCAGTGCAACGTTGCGGCACCGGCAGTTTTGCGAGGCAACTTGCTGCTGAGGGCGCATATGTAACCGCTATCGATCCGGGAGTGGACGCTATACGGGCTGCCACCGCCGCTGTTCCGCAGGTCAGCTTCCTCAAAGGTGTTGCCGAGGCGCTTCCTTTTGACGAGGCGACATTCGACATTGCCGTGATGATCCGTGCTCCACCACGTTCCCGAAATGGCGATGCGGCAGCGCTTCGCGAAGCTGGCCGTGTTGTTAGGCCAGACGGCGTTGTGATCATCATCGAGCCGTTGCCCACCGGCAACTTCTTCTCCGTCCTTCTCTTGATCGAAGACGAGACCGTTGTCCGGCAAGCGGCGCAACGCGCAATCGAAACAGCCATACTCTCTGGAATGCTCATCCGGATGACCACGCTGAACTATGTTCGTCGAGAAGTCTTTCGAACAGTGGAAGACTTTTTGGATCGCGTCGTAGCTGTCGATCTATCGCGACGCGACATTGTGGAGAAAGACAAATCGGCCCTAATAGCGGAGGTACTTGCAGCGGCGCACCTCAATAGTGAGGGTTCGCTCGTCTTCGACCAACCCATCAAGGTCGATATCCTCGGACGCTGCTGATTTGAAGTCCCCATTCCGGAATCTTCATTAGATAGCGGCAACCAAAGGACCGTTTTCGGCACCAGTTTCCAACTGTTGCCTGGGGTCAACTCAACGTCCGGGGTGGTCAGGCGAAGGCACCAGTCCTTCTGACAGTTGCGTCCGCTATCGTTCTTCCGACGCCAAAAGCCGCCAGTCCGCTTATCGCCCCCAAGCGGCGAATGCCCTGCACCTTTGTACTTCGGCCAATCCCAGCCGAGGAGAACTCACATGGGCCATTCTCAATTCGATGATGCTAGATAGGCGCGAGCGCGTAGCTTGGAACGTGGGAAAGAAGGTACGGCACCAAGCGACCGCTTCACGCAGAAGCAAATCTGGGCAATTCGTTTTCTCTCGATTGTGAAAGACTGGAATGACTGCAATTGGCGCGACAGCGCCCTTTGAACGCGCTGCCCCTTCCACCAACAAACGGCCACGGCTATTCACGCCGAGCCGAGGGCGAGCCAAATAGCGTAGCACGCTCCAGCTCGCTGAGCAGTGCCTCGGCCTCTCTGACGTCGGCAGTTTCAAAACCCTCGGTGAACCAGTCGCGAACGTTTGTCAGAAAATCGTGGGCTTTCTCCCGGGCGCCTCGCTCCGCCCACAGCCGTGCGAGTCGCGTCGAAGTTCGTAACTCCCACCATTTGGCGGCCTGCGCCCCGGCAGTTTCTACCGATTTGCCGAAAGATTCTGCCGCCAAGTCGCCGTCGCGACCAGGCTCGCGCAAAGCAAACTCCCCTTTCAGTCGGTACAGCTCGGCATCAAACCAACGCTCGCCGGTCGAAGTCGCACGCTCGAACGCGTCGTCGAGCACGCGTCGCGCATCTTCGACGTTGCCACTACTAAGGTAAGCCTCAGCCAGAATAGACCCGTAGTACGGCATCATCACCAGGTAATCGGCGTTCACGTCGTGCTCGTAGCAGGATTTGAGGGTCTCGAGGCCTTCGGTTCCATTTCCTTCAGCGATGAGTGCGGCAGCTCGAAAGCCCCGTCCCTTATTCAACATTGCAGGCATGGACTTTTCGGACGCGAGAGCAATCAGGCGCTCGCTGTCGCGCCGAAGGGCGAGCCAGTCTTTGCACAACTGGTAGTAGACGCACGTGTTGGCGAGAGCCAACGCGATCGCGAAGGGCTGGCGCGTATTCTCCGCAGTTTCCAGACCCTGCCGACACCGCCGGTACCCCTGCTCGGGGTAGCCCAGAATGAGTAGCGTCCGGGCAAGGTATAGGTTCGGTCCGGCGTCGGCGATGTCCGCACCGAGCAGAGGGTCCAGGTCAGGTGCTCTTGTCGAGACCCGCTGTTCCAGGAAAGAGCGTGCGGTGGCAAAATCGCCCATCCAAAGGGCAACGAATCCGGCGGCGTCCGCTCCGATTGGGCCACCCTCGCCGTATGCGCGCGCCGCCGCGCGCATCAGCTGGTTTTCGACTTCGCGCGCGCGATCGAGCTCCGCGCGATTGTAGTAACAGAGAAACTCGCCATAGCAGGCCCGGAGGTTCTCGTGCTCCGCTCCCGTTTGCCCTGCCAAGAATCGGGCGCGAGCATAAGCGGTGCCCGTTTCGACTGCCGCCGTGCCTCTAGCCGCCCGGAGCGCATCGCCGAGCGCAAGGCGGAGCCCGAGTTCAAGTTGGTTGCGCTCCAAGCCTTCCGGCAGCGTTTCGAGAAGCGAGAGACCGTTATTGAGCTGACCCAACGCTTCTCTTGTCGCCGAGCGCATGATCGCCGTGCGTGCCGCAGCCTGATAATATGGCACTGCCTGTTCGACGAGCCCGGCCCTGCCGTAGTGGCCGGCGACGAGTTCGGGATGAGCTGTGGCCGTGTCCTTGAATCTGTTGACCAGCGCGTCGGCAATCGCGCCGTGCAGTTCCCGGCGGCGCCTTTTGAGGAGCGATTCGTAGGCGGCGTCCTGAATGAGAGCGTGCTTGAAGATATTTGCCGGGCTGGCCGGGGTGCCGCCGCTCAAGATTAGCTCGGCTCCGATCAGTTCCGAGAGCGCCGTCTCCAATTCACCGGCAGGCATGTCGCTCACGCTCGCCAGCAGCGTACGATCGAACTCCCGCCCAATCACGGCACCGACTTGCGCGGCATGCCTTGCGGAGGGCGGCAGGCTGTCGAGCCGAGCCATCAGCGCGTCCTGAAGTGTCACGGGAACCGTGACTGCAGGCAGAGATCCCAAAAGGTCGAAATGATCTCCTGCGTCGACAAGGACGTTGAGATCGCGCATCGCCTTGGTCAATTCCTCGATGAACAGCGGAACGCCGTCGGTGTGCGCGACGATCTCGTTCAAGACTTCCTGCGGAAGACGCTTGCCCGCAACGGCCTCGGCTACTGCGGCTGCCTCAATCGGATCGAGCCGTTCGAGCACGATCCAGTCAACGTGTGCGCCGCTCCAGGTCGGCTTGAACTCCGGCCGAAAAGTGACGAGCAGCAGCACGGGCAATTGGGCGATCCGATCGTTGATCCGATCGACCAATTCCAGCGTTGTCGGGTCGAGCCATTGTGCGTCCTCGATGACCATGAGCAGCGGATGCCGCGTCGCGAGCCCCTCAACCCAGTTCAGCAGCGCTGCAAACGTTATGGCCTTCCTCTGCTGAGGGGTCAGATCACGTAACGAATGCTGCTCGCCGGTTCGAACGCCGAGCAGATCGGCGATGACAGGGATGGCGCCGGTGGTATCGGCCAAAGCCCTTCCCAGAAGAAGCTCGAGCTTCCTGAACTGTGTTTCGTCCGGGTCAATGTTTGCAAACTCCGCAGAGCGCCGGATTTCCGAGATGACGGGCCGTAGCGCCGAGTTCGCGTAGTATGGCGAGGCGTCGAAATGGATTGCCTGGAGCCGGTCCCCTCTCACTCGATCCCCGAAGAAGCGCACCAGTCTCGATTTTCCGATCCCGGGTTCCCCAGTTAGGAGGACAACCTGGCCCATCGTTCGCCTGACCCGCCCCCAGCGCTCGAGCAGCAGATCAATCTCGCGGCCTCGGCCGACGAACGGCGTGAGTATCGTGCCGTGAAGTCCCTCGAACCGACTTTCACTGCGCCCGATGCCGTGGACCCGCCAGAGGGCTACCGAGGGGCCGATCCCCTTGATCGGCTGCCTTCCCAGGTCCTCCAGGTCGAAAATCCCCCCGACGAGGTGCCGGGTGGTTTCGGAAATCACAACCCGGTCCGGCCCTGCCGCCTGCTGCAGCCGTGCCGCGAGGTTCGGCGTCTCCCCGACGATCTCGTCCGGGTGCTCTGCTTCCCCTTCCCCTAGGCTTCCGATGACCACCAACCCTGTGGCAATACCGACGCGTGCACGAAGGTGAGGAACCTCTTGCGTCTTGATTCCACCGGCTGCTGCCACAATGCGAAGGGCAGCCTTGACCGCCCGTTCAGCCGCGTCCTCCTGTGCCTTCGGCCAGCCGAAATATGCAAGAATGCCATCGCCCAAGAACTTGGCGACGTGCCCTCCGAAACGGTCAACTTCATCGGTTACCGCGCTTCGGTAACGCCGCATCACCGCCCGCAGTTCTTCGGGGTCGAGCTGTCGGCTTAGCTCGGTCGACCCGACGAGGTCGACGAACATCACCGTGAGCTGCCGCCGCTCTGCCTCTGTCGGGGCAGATAAAGGCAGCGCCGTCTTCAGCGATGCGGATGCGCCAATGGGCGCCGACCTCGAAACCAGGGCCAATGAGGCAATCGCATCGAGCAGCTTGCGCCGGTGACCGACGGAGGTCACGCCGAGTCCCGTCAGATCCTCGGCCCTCAGGTGGGCAAGAACCTCTCCACTAATATCGTTGTCGCGAAAGGCCTTCTCGTATTGTCCCAGGCCGATATCGCGAAGCCAGGTGGCGACGTCCACGTCCCCCTCCTGTATGAAAACACAATAATACACCAAAAGCCCATCATGGATGCGTGAAAACGGGTCCGAGAAGAGTCGATTCGGCCTCGGCTGAAGGTCCCCTTAATAGGACCAGAAATGTCTGGAAGTGGCGGGGCAAGAATGTCCTTCCGGAACCGGAACTGATGACCCAAGTCGGCCATCCGCTGCGCAGCGGAAACGTCGCGCGAGGATCAAAAGCCGCCATCGACTAAGCAGATCGCTCTTGCCGGAATCGCGTCGACTGCAGAAGGGCCGCTATTGAAGCAATGACAGTCGAGACCTGACGGTCCGGTTTCGGCCAATTGTTGCCCTGCACTCGGCAGCCTACGGAAAGAGCTCGAAGTGCTCGACTTGAGCAGACTCGATCAACTCGGCTTCATCGCCATGATAAATCGCGTTATTCCAGTCTGGCCCGATAGCAGCCTTCACCGACTCCAGGCCATCCCAGACCATCACCATGCAGAACGTCCTGCCCGTACTCTCCGCAGGTGGCTTACCGGGGTAAAAGGCGATGAGGCCCGCCTGCTTCCTCAGCCAGGGAATAGAAAGTGACTCAACACGCTCCTGCCAGAGACGCTGCTTTCCAGCAAAGACCGTGCCGCGATAAATGCGGATAATCATGGCGATACCTCCTTACGGTGCCTTCGTGCGAACAGAATGCGCCCCACTCGATCATGCAGTCTGTCGCTTGCCGTCTACGGCGACTTGCATCCGAGCAACCGGACCGGTTGCTCAAGTTTGGCGAGGTCCTCAGATTTGGCACAGCGTGGAAAGCCGGCGAGGCTCATCGTTTCGATCAGCCGGTTCCGCTGTACCTCGGTGAAGGGGAGGTTGGCGATTATTCCCTCTATGCTCAAGTCCGGATACTTCTGGAGGGTGAACGCGACAAGCGTCCGCGCCTCATCCGTCCGGCCCAGAGCCGCAAGCGCGGCAGCTCGAAACGTCCCCACCCAGCGATCGTAATTGTCAGGGCCGAGCCGGTCCGTCATGCGCAGGGCGTCCTCGTAACGGCCGGCCCAGAAGTAGGTGACGTTGAGCGGACGGGTGCTCCACATCGGGAAGTTCGGGTTCAGGCTGATCGCCCTGTCGGCCAATTCGGCTCCGCGTTCGGGCTCGCCGAACATGGCCGCCCAGGTAACGTAGAAGGTCAGGATCTCGAACTCGTTCGGCGCCATGCTGAGGGCCGTGTCGAACTCCGCCTTCGCCTTCGCCAGATCGGCGCTCTCGGCCAGGGTAATCGCGCGGACCACATGCGCCTCTGCGTCACCCGGGTCGAGCGTGACCGCGCGCATCGCAGCATCGGCAGCCTGCTTTCGGTTCCGCAGGGGCTCCACCCCGAAGCCGGCAAGGACCTTGTGGGCGTGCGAAAGCTCGATCCAAGCCCGGGCGAGGGAGGGATCAACCTCCAGCGACCGTGTGAGAAGCCGGATCGCCTCTTCCAGATCGTCGCGATTGATCCGCTCGAGCCGCTCGGTGCCGAGAAGATAGAGCTCGGAGGCGTTGAGGTTCGCTGGCGGCTTGCGATGCGCCTCCCGGCGGCCCGCCTCTTGAATCAGGCCTGCGCCACCGCCGAGCCGGTTCGAGACCTGCTCCGCGATCTCGGTCTGAATCGCGAAAAAGTCGTTTTCGGGCCGATCCCACCGGTCCGACCAGATGTGCTTGCCGGTCGCAGTTTCAACAAGTTGCGCCGTGATGCGCACGCGATCGTCCTGGCGCTGGATCGAGCCCTCGACATTGAAGGCAGCATTGAGGGCCGCCCCCACTTCTTTCGTGTTAGACGTCTTCTCCTTGTAGGCTGTGGTCGTATTGCTAGCTATCACCCGAAATTCTGGAAATCGGGCAAGGTCAGTGATGATGTCCTCGGTCAGGCCGTCAGCCAGCCGCTGCTGGTCCGCATCACCACCGATCATCCCAAATGGCAGCACCGCAACGGAGGGCAGAGCTGCCCCGGCGCCACTCCCATCGACGCGATGATTAAAGCCCCAGAGGAGTCCTGCCGCAAACAAGGCAATGGCCAGAGCTATGATGGCCGCCGACCGGCTCCGGCCTGTCGGTTCGATAGGCCATTCCGCGGCGTCAATTGCGAGTCTGTACCCGTTGATTCGGGCGGAAGCGCGGGCGCGCATGATGCGGTACGCGGCTGGCCTTATCCGCCAGCTTGATGCAAGGGAGATGACCTGGGAGGCGATTGCGAGCGCATCCCGGGCGCATCGGTGAAGACTGGACCGAGTGGCTTTTCCGTTACACTACTTCCTGGCGACCACCACCTAGTGACCCGACAGCATTTGTTTCAGATTCCGTATAGGGAGGCGCTGCCGTCCGGTGACCACAATTTTTCATATCTGCCTGCATCCAAGTGAGGAGTATATGAACTGCTTCTTCGCACCGCCCAATGCGATGAGACGGCGAGTTCCGGAGTGAGAGTAGTCTTGCAAGTATCCGAACGTCCGCTGGGGCCCAAAGCGATCGGCGCTACGATGGCGGTGTGAAAAGGTTGGCTTTCTAGCCCAATCATCCCGAAAGCGGACGTTCCGATCTCGGCCCCATTCCAGCCATTACTATTGATCAACGGAACTGACGGAATGGGCAGGCCAATGTTGGCCTTTTGTGATTCGAAAGTCGCGGTGTGGAACGCGGGCTGGAGGCCAGGCATTTGTTCTTGGCTCTTTCGTTAATGGAATGGACTACCTACCGGCAGATGCGCTTGGCGAGTCGTCGGCGCTCATCGGCACGCTCGACGAAGACCCCCGCGAACTCGCTTGCGCCATTATCGAGAGCTAGGTTCCCAGAAATTTTTGCGACGGTGATCATCCGGTCTTGACGCTGGAAATCGACCTTCACATATTTTTCGCAGGTCGCCGCCGTTCGTTGGGGCGACCATCGTCAACAACCCGAAATCGTTCAAAGAATTGGAGGTTTCTATGAGCGAGAGAACATTCGAAAGCCCTTTGTTCGTGAGGGCCGCGGAAGGTCTCATTCAGGAAATAGCCTGCCTTGAGGATGCCTTCGATTTCCTCGATGAATGGCCTTTGCACCGGCGCGGCGTGATCTATGAGACTGCGAAGCGGGCATGCTGCCGCGCCTTCGACGGCAGCGTGCCCTTGAAAGTCGCCCGCGACGCGTTCGCCGGCTTTGCCCGGTCGGTGAAAATCCTCGAGGATGTTACAACGGCGATGCCCTGGATGGCCGGCGCGAAGATGGGCCAGACCGGCGGCATTGCCGCCTGACTGTTTCGGAGGGAGGAAATGATGCTTTCCCAGCCTTTCGAAAAGCCCGTTCGCGTTTGGGTCGGGCTTGGTTTTCCGCGGCAATTGAACTCCGTTGTCGATGCGTACCAGTTCGTCACGGATTGGTGTGGCAACAGTCCGGAGCAAAAGGCGGCGATCCGCGCCTGCAAAGCCGCGCTGGCCGGCGACATCGACGCAGAGACCGCGCGCGGCATTCTCGTGCGGTTCGCTAGGAAGAAGGACATCCTGGTGGAAGACGGAACGATGACGCCAGTCAAAAACACGGCGAAACCGTTGCACGTCTGATCAGCAATCGACCTCGGGGCGACGGCCATTCGGCCGTCGCCCCGAGGTCACCAGCCGCAATGCGCCGCAAACTGTGGCGCTGCATAGTCTTGAAGATCGATACCTCTCCGCCTTGGCATTCCAGCCAGGACCTTCCCGACCGGACTAAGCTGGCAGACTGCCTTTTCAGGCCTTGAATGGCGAAATCGCCTAACTAAATCGTAAAATGCCGGAGGCCCATTTCGGGACCGGCCTGTCGGACGGATGCAAGAAAGCGTCCGACAGCAAGCTTGTACCCATGTTGCTCAAAGGAGGATGTGGCTATGAGAAACACTTTCGACTTCACCCCCCTGTTCCGGTCGGGCATCGGCTTCGACCGAATGTTGAACGCGCTCGAAGCCGCGAGCCGTGTGGAGACAGTCGACAACTGGCCTCCCTACGATATCGCCAAAAAAGGGGAGGACGACTACCGCATCACCATGGCGGTGGCCGGCTTCTCGCAGGATGAGCTGGACATCACCCAGGAGCACAACATGCTCATGGTGTCCGGCCAGAAGCCCGCGGAAGACAATGCCGAATACCTGCACCACGGCATTGCCGAAAGGGCCTTCCGTAGACGGTTCGAACTGGCTGACCATGTCAAGGTCGTGAACGCCAGCCTCGTGAACGGTCTGCTGACGATCGATCTCAAGCGCGAGATTCCTGAAGAGATGAAGCCGCGCCGCATCGAAATCGGTAGCGTCAAGGCAAAGCCGAAAGCCGAGGCGAGGCAGATCGAGGCCGACACCCAGGCTGCCTGACGCTGTCCGGTTGACCGACTGGACAAGGCGCCGGACGATGGGCCCGGCGCGCCGGAAAGTCTTGTAATCCATGACCGAACAGAAGGAGACGACATATGAGTGTCCGTGATCTTATTCCGTGGAGCCGTGGCAATGGCGACCAGCTTCCGAGCGTCTTTCGAGACAATGATCGCGATCCATTCCTGTCCTTGCATCGCGAAGTGAATCGATTGTTCGACGACGTGTTCCGTGGCTTTGATTCCAGCCTGCCGGCCTTTAGGGCTTCTTCCTTCGGCGGCGGCTGGCCGAGCGTCGAGATTTCCGACGGCGAGAAGGCGGTCAAGGTGACCGCCGAAGTACCCGGTCTGGAGGAGAAGGACATCGAGGTCCTGCTCGACGATGGCGTGCTGACGCTGAAGGGCGAGAAGCGCTCGGAGATGGAAGATAAGGACAGGCAGTTCTCGGAGCGCTACTACGGCCGCTTCGAGCGCCGTATCCGCCTCGGTTACGAGGTCGAGCAGGACAAGATAGACGCCCGCTTCAAGAACGGTGTGCTGACGGTCACGCTGCCGAAGACCGCGAAAGCGCAGTCCCAGGCCAAGCGCATCGAAATCAAGCACTGAGGCAGTTGGGGGCGGCGGCGGATTGAGCTGCCGCCGTCCTTCGCCAATCGGGGAGGGATTGCAGAACGCCACGCAGATCGCATCGGAACTGTCACGCGGCAAGGGCATGGTCGTTGTCTTCGTGACAGGAAGCCCAGACCAGATCCTCCCACCCTCGGTTCAGGGTGGCAAGCTGCGAGCCAAAGGAAAATGAATTGGGGGCGCGGCTAGCCGGCACTGCGGATTTCTTCGGACGGAGGGTCATTGAATCGGAAGCCAGTCAAACCGCCGCGGAAGGGTGGAAACCCGGTGTGCCAATCTCTTGAACTCACAAGAGGCACTTCCAATATTTTTTCTGTGACCCCATCGCGTCACTGTGGAAATTGTGCGTGTCCCTTGCACGGCTATTCCCGCTGAATGGGGTCTCGTATGCGCTCCACGGCCAGAAGGAGGTTGCTATGGAAAGTGGAACGTTCAAGCAGCCGATTTTTGTGAGGGACGACGGCTTCGTTCTCCGAAGGATCGACTGTGTTATGGATGCCATAGAGTTCCTTGAGGAATGGCCGGTCGAAAGACGTGGCCTTCTTCACGCGGCGGCATCTGAAACGTGCTGTTCCGCTTACGACGGCGGGAAGTCTCTCGAGGCGGCACACAAAACCTTTACGACTTGGGCTCGCAGGGTCGGGGTTATCGAGGATGTCCCCGTGGCGCCGTCATGGATGACAGGGCCGAAGATCGGCGCGGACCACTCTGTGGAAACTGATGCCTGAAATTCGCAGCGGCGGTCTCCGTACCGCCGCAGCATCCGGTCGATCGCGAAAAGGATCAGTACAAGCGGAGAGCGACATGGCCTCTGATCTCTCTGATCATCTAAAACCACGACGAACCGCCAGTCCTTGGAGCGTTGGCTGGGGATGCGAGTTGGCAAGGAAGAAATTGACCCCGCCAGATAGGCTTCCTGCCGATGCGGATCGGGACCGGGCGACCAGCCCATGGATGCGATGCCCTGTAGCTGCTAGCCCTACGCCCTTGACCCGGATGGCGTCGAGGTTGTCATCGAGAAGCCCGTGGTGGCGTCCGTTTCCGGACATGGACGGAGGAAACGATGATAATGACACGTGAGGACCTTGTCTCGGTCCTTGGGCCGATGGACGAAACGCTCATCGCCGATATCCTGTCCACCGGCGTTCAACGCGACGAGGCGCTGATGGGCGAAGGACGGCCGCTGCCGGGCACGCGCGTTGCCCAACTGATCGACCTCCTTGATGCCGACGAGGACGATTGAGCGCTCCGGTGCGGCAAGAGCTCCTCTTGGCGCCCCGAGCAGGACGATTACTTGCTGGCAAAAGACGTGAAAAACGGAGGAAGTGATGAATGACGTTCGTTTTCCCGAACCTGTTACCCTGGGATTTTCCCTCTCCTCGCGCAGGGTCGCCAGCAGTTTAGAGGCACTAGAATGCCTGGACCAGCAGTGGCCCCATTGGGCGCGCGGAGGGAGTTGGCGTGCTGCCGCGCGCGCCTGCCGCGACGCGCTGGACGGATGGCGCAGCGCCCGCGATGCGCACAAGGCCTTCCTCAGGGCGGCAAGGCGGGCTGGGTTGGTTCTGCCGGCAGCGCGCGCTCCTCGCAAGTCAAGCCAACCACGGATGATCGGCGCCCTGCGGCCCGAGATGAGCTTCATTGGATGGCAATGACCCCGTCGACGGCGCGCCATCCCGACGGCTTGATCAGCCGGTGGTGGGCAACGCGCACGGAGTGCAGCGCGCCGTCCAGCTCGCTTTCCCAATAGTCGAGAAAGCCTTTCAGCTCCGGGAAGTTCGGCGCAAGATCGTATTCCTGCCAGACATAGAGCTGAAGCAGGCTCGGGTGGTCAGGAAAATGGTAGTGGATTTCGGCCGTGGTCAGGCCGTAGCCTTCCATCTGCAGGAGGAATTCCCTGCTGACCGCAGTGACCATATGCGTCTCCTTGACTTACGACATCAGGCGTCCAGGCGGTCAGACATGTGCCTGTGGCCACTCTCAGCCGGGATCGGGCGGTTTGCGTCGTCCAACCGGCATAGGGCATCCATGATCTGATCGAAGGTGATCGTCTGCTCGGCTCCCGGCGGTCGGCGCAGCGTCGGAACGGATTCCACCGCGCAGGCATCCGAGCCCCAGGACGAGAGGATCGCCCGCTTCTCCTGAATGTCGAGCGTATCCTCCTTAAGGACGTCGTCTGGATGGGTGAAATGGCGCGCCGGCGACAACAAACGGTCGAGCGCGAGGTCGGATGTTTCGGGAACAAGAGAAGGAATGATCGGCTTGGGATTGTGTCGGTCCATCGTGATCCTCCGTCTTTCCAAAAGCTCCTTTGTCAGACTCCTGTTTTGAGGCCATCGCCGGCGGCGAAGGCTCGGACTATCTTGTTCCTTCGTCGGGAAAATTCAAGCGGGAATGCACGGCTGTAATCCAAATTAGCCACATGTTTTCATGGCACTAGCACTCGATTGGTGCGAGTGAAAAAAAATTCTGCCGAACCTCTTGAAACCGAAAAGTCGCAGAACTAGCTCGATATGCGCGCGATGCCCGCGAGGGGTCGCCGCACCCCGCACCGATCCGATATTGCCGGTCCGGTGTGGAAGAACCTCAAAAATCTGTTTGTCCAGAAGGAGAACGATATGGCGTTCCGTCCATTGCATGACCGTATCCTGGTCCGCCGCATCGAGGCCGATGAGAAAACGGCCGGTGGCATCATCATCCCCGACACCGCCAAGGAGAAGCCGCAGGAGGGCGAGGTCATCGCCATCGGACCTGGTTCGCGAGATGAGAGCGGCAAGCTCACGCCTCTCGACGTCAAGGCGGGCGATCGCATTCTGTTCGGCAAGTGGTCCGGCACTGAAATCAAGCTCAACGGCGAGGACCTGCTCATCATGAAGGAAAGCGACGTGATGGGCGTGATCGAGAATGCTGCGGCGGTCAAGAAGGCCGCCTGACCGGGGCTTCGATAGAACCCTCAATCAAGTCAATGAAAACTGCCCAGACAAGGAGTGATCCAATGGCTGCCAAGGAAGTCAAATTTCATTCCGATGCCCGCGAGCGCTTGCTGCGCGGCGTCAACATCCTCGCGGACGCGGTGAAGGTGACCCTCGGCCCCAAGGGCCGCAACGTCGTCATCGACAAGTCGTTCGGCGCCCCGCGCATCACTAAGGACGGCGTCACCGTCGCCAAGGAAATCGAGCTTGAGGACAAGTTCGAGAACATGGGCGCGCAGATGGTCCGCGAGGTTGCCTCGAAAACCAACGACATCGCCGGCGACGGCACCACCACCGCGACCGTGCTTGCCCAGGCGATCGTTCGCGAAGGCGCCAAGGCGGTTGCATCGGGCATGAACCCGATGGACCTGAAGCGCGGCATCGACAAGGCCGTCGAAGCCATCGTGGTTGAGCTGAAGACCAATGCCCGCAAGATCACCAAAAATGACGAGATCGCCCAGGTTGGTACGATATCGGCTAATGGCGACGCCGAGATCGGCCGCTTCCTTGCGGAAGCCATGCAAAAGGTCGGCAATGAGGGCGTCATCACGGTCGAGGAAGCCAAGACCGCCGAGACCGAACTCGAAGTCGTCGAAGGCATGCAGTTCGACCGTGGCTATCTCAGCCCGTATTTTATCACCAACCAGGACAAGATGCGTGTCGAGTTGGAAGAGCCCTATGTGCTTATCCACGAAAAGAAGCTGTCTAATCTGCAGGCACTGCTCCCGGTGCTGGAGGCTGTCGTTCAGTCATCCAAGCCGCTGCTGATCATTGCCGAGGATGTGGAGGGCGAAGCGTTGGCGACACTGGTCGTCAACAAGCTGCGCGGTGGCCTGAAGGTCGCTGCCGTCAAGGCGCCCGGCTTTGGGGATCGTCGCAAGGCGATGCTGGAGGATATTGCCATCCTCACCGGCGGGACCGCGATCTCGGAAGATCTTGGCATCAAGCTTGAGAATGTCACGCTGGCGATGCTCGGCCGCGCCAAGAAGGTGGTGATCGAAAAGGAGAACACCACCATCGTCGACGGGGCCGGCTCGAAGAGCGAAATCCAGAGCCGCGCTAGCCAGATCAAGGCGCAGATTGAGGAGACGACCTCCAATTACGATAAGGAAAAGCTGCAGGAGCGGCTAGCCAAGCTCGCCGGCGGTGTCGCCGTCATCCGGGTCGGCGGCTCGACCGAGGTCGAGGTCAAGGAGCGCAAGGACCGCGTAGACGATGCCATGCATGCGACGCGCGCTGCGGTCGAGGAAGGCGTATTACCGGGTGGCGGCGTAGCGCTTCTGCGTGCGGCCAAGGCACTGGACAGGGTTCAGGCCGAGAATGAGGACCAGAAGCACGGTATCGAGATCGTGCGCCGGGCGATCGAAGCGCCCGTGCGACAGATCGCCGAGAATGCCGGCGCGGAAGGATCGATCATCGTAGGCAAGCTACGCGAGAGGCCGGAATTCGGCTGGGGCTGGAACGCACAGACCAACGCGTTTGGCGACCTCTACAACGAGGGCGTCATCGATCCGGTGAAAGTAGTGCGGACCGCACTTCAGGATGCGGCATCGGTTGCCGGCCTGTTGGTGACGACGGAAGCGATGGTTGCCGAGAAGCCGAAGAAGGAACCCGCGGTGCCGGCTATGCCGAGTGGCGGCATGGATTTCTGACGAGAAACGGCGGTGTCCGCGCCCATGAGGCGCGGGCACCTGACAAATGGATAAAGCCATGAACGTGACGAACTTCAACGTGATTCCGCCGCCGTCACACGCGGCCACCGATCTGAACTACGAAGCGGAACTGAAGGTCGCGCTCGACCCGGTTCTAGACGATTTGCTCGACAGAACCGCCGCTGCGGGGTGGGACCGGCGAAAAGCCGCGTACACGATAATGTTTCTGGCCGCTCGCAAACTTTCGGACACCATGCCGAGCCCCAGAAGCTAGCGCTTTGTTGGCGGATTCATCGGACGCGGATTTCATACTATGATGAGGGAGCCGCCACGGGAACATCCACTTCGGACGGAGCTTGATCGAAGCCTGTTTGATCGAGCAGCCGGCGCATGGTCAAAGCGTTGCAGGGCGCAAAGCTTTCATAGTCGTTGTTGAAATAAACCCAGGCTCTCCGCGCGCCGCTGTTCTTGATCCTCTCGGCCCATTCGGCTAACTCGCCTTCGGAATAGTCGTGCCTGTACCAGCGCTCCGGACCGTGCATTCGGAGGTAAATATCGTTGGCTGTGCGAACCAGAACGTCCGGAAGCCGTGGACCGCTGCAGGAACAGAATATCGTGCCGCTCTCGCGGAAGGCGGAATAGGCGGTCTCGTTCCACCAGCTGGCATGACGAAATTCCACAACGTTGCGTCGCGTGTGGTCGAGCTGGCTCAGAATGGCGCGGAGCCTCTCCTCGGTGAAGCGATAGCTTGGCGGAAACTGGAAGAGAAAGCAGCCCATCCGCTTGCCAAGGATATCGCCTATCAGTCCAAAATCTTTTACCAGGGTTTCGGTATCCTCGAATCTCTTGACGTGCGTGATCAGCTCACAGACTTTTATGGTGTAAACGAACGCGCGCGTTCCGGGCTGACGAAGCCAGGTTTTCACATTCGCGACGGTCGGCCAGGAATAGAAGGATGCGTTTATTTCGACGGTGTCGAACTGCTGCGCATAATGAGTGAACCATTCGGAGGTTGGCATCTCAGCCGGATAGAACTTTCCGCGCCATTTCCAGTAGAACCATCCGGAGCAGCCGACATAGGCGGAGTTTGCCAACTCGGTCGAATGGCGGCCGGGCCCTTTGCCCGCCAGCCGTGCGAGGTGCATTTTTTCCGCGCGCCCCACGTTCTCTGCGCGCTGCTTTTCGCGGCGCAGCCTGCGGCGCTTACGTCGCTCGTCAAGGCCTGTGTCTTTCCTGGGAACGTTGATGTCCATAATCTCTGTCCGTCTTAACGGCGATCAGAGCCAGTTGCTCCTTAGGCGAAGTGCATTGGCGCGGTCCTTTGTCCGCCCGCCATCGAGGCATCCAGAGGAAATGGGCGGAAGCGCTCAGCGCTTACCGAAATGCTTTCCAAATGTCGAAAAGCGCACCGCTGCCACCGTAGACGGGATCCTGTCGTGGTTTAGCGACCTTGAAAATGGTCTTGACGGCGTGGGCATGGTCCTCGCTCCTAGAACATTCATCGTATGTGCCGTTGGGCGGGTAGGCGCCAACCACGAGAAAGTCTTTGCTCGCCGCGAGGCACTGGTGACCAGTGCCTGCTGGCAAAATAGCGACGTCTGCCGCCTTGATGGTGAGCGTGCGGCCATGCTTGCCTCCGAACTTCACCTTTGCCGATCCGCGAGCGACGCCAAGAACCTCATGTATGCGGGAATGGTAATGCGCATAATCGTAGATGCCGTTTCGCCAGGACCCCTTCCAGTTGTTGCGCTCGAAGAGCTCCTCGAAGATTGCGGCCGGATCGAATTCGGCAGGCAGTTTCACGACGCCGCGATAGACGACCAACGGCCAGTGGGGATGATTGGGGATGATGCCGTCGTCCTCGAAGCGGAATGCATTGGCCTTGCGCTGGCGCACCAGCCGACCGAGCTCGTCGCTTGAGGGTCGTTGCCAGCCGGTGATCTTCTCGACGAGTGTTTTGCCGCGCTCAAGTATGGGCATCATGTTCCTCCCGCCGGTGCGTCCACGGGGTTGAGACGACCAACGGCCGGCCCGTTGAGCACGATGCCGTCGGGAGCAAAATGGGAGCCATGACAGCAGCAGTCCCAGCACTGCTCGGTGGAATTCCAGGCCACTTCGCATCCAGAATGCGTGCAGACGGCGGAATTCAGATAGAGCTTTCCAGCCATATCGCGGCAGGCTGCGATCTTGCGCAGTCCGTCCCGCAGGACGCCGCCTTGGCCAGGCGCAAGCTCGGCCAGTGACTTCAAGTCACCCGGAAGCAAATAGCCGGCGAGATTTTTGACCGCGGACAGGTTTTCACGAACATAGTTGATCACGCCGGAGGGCGTGTTGCGCGACGGGTCGTAGACCTCGGCCCACGGGTTCTCCTTGCCCGAAATCATATCCTTCACCAGCAAGCCGGACAGCGCGCCATGCGTTATTCCTTGGCCGGAATCGCCGGTGACGACATAGACCGACTTGCTGCCGGGATTGAGGCCGATGAAGGCGCAATAGTCGATGGTGTCCAGAACCTGCCCCGACCAGCGCGTGACCTCTTTGCCCAAGCTTGGCACGAGCGCTCTTATCCAGGCCTCGATTGCCTCGAAACGAATGTCGCCGTCGTCGGATTCGCCGGATTTGTGGTCGGCTCCGCCTGCGATCAGATAGTCAACCGAGCCGGGACCGGGATTCATTCGGACGTAGTGGTAAGGATCGCCCGTGTCCCAGAACAACGCATCGGGGAGCGCACCCTTCGGCAATGTGAAAGCAATCGCGTAGGTCCGGTAGGGCGACATCTTGGTGTGCAGCTGAAAGCGATCGTTGATCGGCGAGTTCGTGGCGACGACGGCCGATCCCGCTTCAATCACGCCGCCGTTCTCGGTGGAGACGCGCACGCCGTCCTCGGGCAGTTCCTCGACGGAGGTCGCGGCGCTGTCGGCGAAAATGAGGGAGCCGCTTTCGCGGATCGATCCCGCAAGCCCACGCAGATATCTCAACGGATGGAAAGTCGCCTGGTTGGGGTAGCACAGGACCGGCGCCTCCTCGAAGCCCTTGAGCGGCAAGCCAGTTACCAGTTCGACAGCGGCCCCGACCTTTCGTGCCGCATCGAATTCTTGCTGGCGTCGATCGCGGGCGTCCTTGGGGTCGATACCCATCGCCGGAAACAGAAACGCGTCCAACCTGCGAAAATTGCAGTCGATCCGTAACTCCGAGACGTTTTCCTCGATGCGGGCGACCGCGGCCTCCTGACTTTGCTGGAACAGCCTTGCAACGTCTTCACCCCGCAGGTTGATCAACGCGCTGAGCCCATCGTCACAGATCGGCGCCAGATGCGCCGTGGTTCGCGATGTCATACCGCCGGCGATCGTTCCGCGATCGATGACGATGACCTTCTGGCCGATGTTGGCCAGTTCGTGAGCGATCGACAGTCCGGCGATCCCGGCCCCTATGATGACTGTGTCACAGCTCTTCTTGCCCGAGAATTTCGGCGCATCGGGATAGACGGCGACCTTCATCCAGAGGGATCGGGTGAGTTCAGCGCGCGCGTTCATGCAAGCGTCCCCGAGCGCATCGATCAACTCGACGCCTTCTCGTTGACTTTCCGTTCGGCGATGGTAGTGAGTTTCTTGTCAGCCGCCTTTTCCTCGTTGAGGGTCGCAGTGAGAAGGCGGACGACGGCTTCGTTGCCGCTCTGCTGCGCCCACGCAATCAGAGTTCCGTAGCGGGTAATCTCATAATGCTCGACGGCCTGCGCGGCGGCAATCAAGGCGGCGTCGAGCACTTTCTTCTCGGCAACCTCGCCTGCGATCCCGTTGGCTTCCTTGATGATGCCATCGATCGCCGGGCAGGTCGTTCCCTTCGGGTTTTCACCGATAAGCTCGAAGGCTTGCTCGAGCCGTTGGACGTGCTTTTGCGTCTCGGCGAGGTGGGCTTTGAAAGCCGCCGTCAAATCCCGGTTGGTGGCCTTTTCAACCATATCGGGGAGCGCCTTCAGGATCTGTTTTTCGGCATAGTAGATGTCCTGCAAAACGTGCAGGAACAGATCGTCCATCGTCCTGATGTCCTTCGTAAACAGGCCCATAGCGCCCAATCTCCATTGCCGAAAGATCTTTGGAGAACGCGTGGCGTCACCGCCAGTTCCGGTCGCCAGCCGCGGCCAACCGCGCAGGTATGAATTTCGCCTCGGGACTCTGGTGTGGCGAAGTCGCCGGAACGAAAGCCGTCTCCTGCCGTTGCGTGGTCCATTTAAGGATTTTCACGTAGCGGCTGTATTTGAGGAACACGATTGCCGCCACGCTGACCAGCGCAAACCCCAGGACATAGACCGAGCTAGGCCCTCCGATCAGAAGGTTGAGCGCATCAGCCATCGCGCTTAAGTCGGCACCAATGTTGATCACATTGGCGGAAAATAGCAGGACGACCACAAGATAAAGCAGGGGGGCAGGGTAATAGCGAGAAAGGTTGCCCGAGATGCCTTTGCCCGTGGTGCGACCTATCCGAGCCGCAATCTCCTGGATCGCCGCCATAAGAGGAAAGGTAAAGAGCATGGTCCAGCCGATGTTGAACCCGAGTTGGGCTCCGGCCTGGCTATACGTGCCTATCCCTGAGGGGTCGTCATCCGAGGCGCCGGTGATGAAGCCGGGGCCAATAATGCGCAGGAAACGTTGAAATGGCCCTTTGGCAACCGTGTTGCTTTGCTCTCGCTCAACTTCCGAGCTGACATCGGTCATTGCTTGGGCCGTGCAATGCAAAGAGCGGCAGCCACGGCATTTGTTGCAGCCAGCATCGATCCGATCCCTATCGGTTGGAAATTTGGTTCAAAAAACTCAAGCCGCACGCTTATGAATGTCGAGCTGTTGGTCACGTGCCACTATCGCTTTGAAGTTATGGAGCCTTTGGTTCAACGATGAGGAGACGCGGCGGTTCCAAATGGAGTGGGTCTTGACGACAACCCTGGTGTGGCGGTTAACGCTTGCCATGATCGTGGGAGACGACCGTGTCGGTGGAGGCGCCGGTCGTCATTGATACAATGGCAGTGCGATCTGGATGATGCCGATCATGCGTCTTGCCGATGACATTGAGCGTCGGCGCCAGGTGCGACCAGGCCTCTCGCCTCGCAACCTGAATGCCGTCTTGTTCCGGAGTGGCCAGCGAGCCTGAGCTTCAAACGAGTGTTATCGTCCAATAGCGGACCACAATATTTTCCTGCCGAAAGAGGTGCTCCAGGTCGCCCTGCCGGCGCCGCCAATCTGAAACATCCATGCTTGGCGTCATCACCTCGAAGACGACGATATCGTCACTGTCTGTTTTTCCGCGGTCGTTCCAAAGACCCTCCGCAGGTGCCTGGAGATAGGCCGTGACGCCATCGAAGCGAGCCGCCAGTTCCTCTTTCAGACGGTCGAAATCTCTTCGGGGGTACGGCTGACCCTGGTTGTCTGATAGTGGCAACAGGATTTGGATGAGATACATCTTAGTCACCGCTATGCTGCGGATATCAGGAGAGACTGATCTGCGAGGTCAGGCCAGCCCCTCTGACCGCGTCTCTTTCGACACGCGAGGGACATCAGACAGGACGAGGTCGCTGATCGCTGCAGAGCTATGACGAACCTCGTCGGCTAATTTCAAGGCCCGCTTCTGTCACCGGATGACCAAAGCGCCCGCCGTGGACGACGAGCGCTTCGGTAGTTCTTTACTTGTTGATGATTATCCGTTGCTTATCGCGGTTTTGGGCGTAAGTGGCCTTGTCGTAGGCAGTTTGCGCCTCCAGCTGGTCCTTGGTGAAGTTCGTATAGAGGTAGCGATTGCCGTTCTTGTCGGTCAAGAACTTGAGGTTCTCCATGCCGACGGCGACCTTCTTTTCGCCAATGCCCAGGAAGCCGCCTACATCAACAATTATCGAGTCGACCTTCTTGTCGCCTGTCAGGATCACGTCGCCGATCTCGCCGACCTTCGCATCGTCTGCGCCATAGACGTTGGTTCCGATCAGATTTGCCGCGCTGATTTTGTCTGACGGCATTTCGGTCAAGCTCGACTTGTCGATCGAGGCCGTCGCAGTCGTATCGGTTTTGGCAGTTGTCGCTTGAGTGTCCGCCGTGCTTTTGCTCGGCTGGGTCATCGAGGCTGCCGCAGGATCGTAGGCCGTCGTATCGAAATTGGGCTGAGCATTAAGCTCATCTTTGGTCGTCTTTGCGACCAGCCAGCGATCGCCGTTCTTGTTGATCCATTCAAGCTTGTTGAAATCGTAGGCGACATTCTTTTCGCCCACGCCGAGGAAACCCCCGACGCCAATGACGACGAGTTTGGCGTTCCCGTTCTTGTCGAGGACGATGTCATTAACATCGCCGATCTTCGTCGCGTCATCTGCGGTGCTGTCGTAGACCGCGGCTCCCATGATCTTGGAAACGAGCCTGCCATCCGTGACCGGAGCAACGACCTCCGTCTGGGCACCGGGTTTGGCGGTATTTGCGGCGTAAGCACCGGCGGTGCACAGCACCGTCGACATGAGAGCAGCCGTGGCCACCGTAGCCAGTATCTTGCGGACCATGTGAAATTCCTCCTGTTGCCTTGGTTGATTGACCGTCGGATCTGCCAACGTCATTTCTACCAACGAAAACAAAGGCCCTGCGTTCCGGGAGTGGGTCCATGTCCTACCGGCTTAGACTGAAGGCTCATGCAGAACCTGATGCTACGTCGGGGGTGAGGGTCGCGGATCTGTTTCCGGCAAGGAGCCCGGCCGCGGATCGCGTTCCAGGCAGCGACTCGTGCTAGACCGCCGCTCGTTACGCGGCTCTAGGGCTCTTCGCAGGCGAGTGACGGTTGCCGCCGTTGCGGGCGGACTTGCGCTTTGAAAGATGCGCAAGCAGAGCCGTCAAACCCATCGCATTGAGAACCCGGTCTCTGGGGACACCTCCCTTGCGGGCCATTTCGACGCCCCAATGCATGTGGTCGAGTTCGCGGATTGAATGGGCGTCCGGATTGACGCTGAAGATGCAGCCGTAGTCGAGGGCCTTCTGATGCCAGCGCCAGTCGAGATCGAGACGCCAGGGATGCGCGTTGATTTCGACAGCGACACCATATTTCGCGCACGCTCTGACGACCTTGTCGACGTCGAGCTCGTAGCCGGGACGACGCAACAATTGGCGACCGGTCATGTGCCCGATGATTGTCGTCAGGGGGTTCGCGATTGCCTCAATGATACGGTCCGTCTGCTCTTTCTTCGGCAACTTGAAGCGGCTGTGCACGCTCGCGACAACGAAATCGAACTGCTTCAAGACGTGGTCCGGATAATCCAATGAGCCGTCGGCGAGGATGTCTGCCTCGATGCCCTTTAGGACACGGAATTTTCCGCCATACCTCTTGTTCAGCCGATCCGCTTCACGGTGCTGCTCGGCAATCTCCTGCAGTGTGAGGCCGCCCGCGTAGTGGGCAGACTGCGAATGGTCGGTGACACCAAAGTAGTCGAACCCGCGCTTGCGCGTCGCTTCAGCCATTGCCTCTAGCGTTTCGGTGCCATCGGATGCGGTCGTGTGAGAATGCAGGATACCATGCAGATCTTCATCCCGGACGAGGGTAGGGAGTTGCCGCCGCGCTGCCCGCTCAATCTCGTCCCTGCCTTCGCGCAGTTCAGGTTCGATGAACTGCAGGTCCAACGCTCCGTAGATTTCCTCCTCTGTCGCTGATGCGATCAGCCTTCTCCCGCGGTAGAGCCCGTCGGGTTTGAGGGCAAAGCGAAGCACCAAGGCCTTTGACAGGCCGGATGCGATCTGCCTTTGCCGCGGCTTCGAGCTCGGCCAACGAGTTCACACCGAGCGCCTGATGGAGCTTCAGGATCTTGTCAGGCCGCAGGCCAGGTATTGTAAAAAGCTCCATCACACCTGCCGGCACCTCCTCGCGCAGCGTCTCAAGGCGTGGATGTGTACCCATTTCATAGAGCTTGCGCACAATGTCCGCGATCGCGTCCCCGATTCCCGGGATTCTGGTGAGGGCGCCCGCGGCGATGATCCGATCAAGCGGCTGCGACAACGCAGCCAGACTATCGGCCGCGCGCAAGTAAGCCTTGGTGCGATAGGGATTGTCTCCGCGCAGCGACGTGCGATGTGCGTATTCCCTAAGCAGACTGGCGACTGTCCGCGGATCGGTTTTGGCCATTCAAGGCAAACGGGGCCAATCTCCGCAGGTTCCAATCACGCCAAAGGCAGTGAGGCCCCCTAGTCCAGCCTTGCTGCCTTTTCGCGGAGTGGGGCTACAGATCCGGCAATGATTGGTCGGCTCGACCCCATCCCGCCAGAGATTTGCTAGCTGCGCGTTTCTTCAGTTCAGGAGCATCGCCGACGTGGAAATGCGAGGGCGCATCAATCGTCTTCATCTCCGCCCAGGTGATCGGCGCCGCGACCGGAGCGCCAGGTCGGGACCTCGCGCTATAAGGCATGATCGCGGTCGCCCCACGCTGGTTGCGCAAATAGTCGACAAAGATGCGACCCTTGCGGCGGGCCTTCGACAACGCGGCCGTGAAGTGAGAGGGATCGCTTTGAGCGACCGCTTGAGCGAGGCGATGCGCAAAGTCTTTCACTTGCGGCCATTCGGCCTGTGGGGTGAGCGGCGCGATCACATGCACTCCTTTGCCTCCCGTCAGCATCGGGAACGTCGTAAGGCCCAGCGATTTCAAAATATCACGAAACTGGAAAGCGGCGGCGCGGACGGCTTCGAAATCGAGACCCTCATCCGGGTCGAGATCGAAGACGAGGCGGTCGGCCTTTTCGACATCCTCTATCCGTGCTCCCCACCCATGCAGCTCGATCGTTCCCATCTGGACGCAGGTCATCAGCCCATCGGCGTCGTCGACATAAAGGTATGGCTCCTCGTGACCGTCCTTTTCCATGATGCCGACATGGTGGACTTTGTCGCCAAAGCTCCCGGCATCATGCTTCTGGAAAAAGCACTTCTTGGCCCGGCCCTGGGGACACCGAACAAGGCTGATCGGCCGACTGCCGACCCAAGGCAACATGATCTCCGCGACGGCCGCATAGTGGTCGGCAAGCTGGCCTTTGGTAATATTGGACTCCGGATAGATCACGCGGTCACGGTTGCTGATAGCGATGGTGTTCGCCGGCGCCGCGGTCAGCTTGGCTGTGCGACGTTCCGTCTCCAGCACGACCGCGGCCGCCTTCTTGTCTTCGCGCAGACCAAGGTAGCTCGGATGTCTCAACGTTCCTTCGTTGGTCATCTCTGTGAAGGCAATCTCCGCCACCAACTTGGGTCGAAGCCAGTGTGCTCCGCGAACTTCGGCTCGCGGCGCCTCGACGGTCGCGGCCTTCTGCTCGAGTGGTGCCATGATCTTCATGAGGCGGAAAAGCTCAGCTGTGTCGAAGCCAGTGCCGACTTTCCCCGCATAACGCAGCTTGCCGCCGTCATGCACTCCAAGGATCAATGACCGGAACGCGCGGACCTTGTCGGACGGCGTCCAGCCGACAATCACAAACTCCTGCCGCTTGATGCACTTGATCTTGAGCCAGTTTCCACCGCGGGCCGCCACATAAGGAGAATCGGCGAGCTTCGAAACCACCCCCTCGAGACCAGCTGCGCAAAAGCGCTCGAGCAACTCTTCTCCGCGACCCAGGATATGATCGGAATAACGAAGCACAGGGTTCTTCGCGGGCAAAATGGCCTGGAGCTTTTCCTTGCGATCAAGGAGAGGACGCCTGGTGAGATCTTCGCCGTCGAGTTGAAGGAGGTCGAAGGCATAAAAGTCGATGGTCGACGGCGCACCCTTCAATGCGTTTTGAAGGGCCTGGAAGTTTGATCGTCCGTTTGCATCGACAACGACGGCCTCGCCATCAATCAGGGCGGACCCGACCTTGAGCTTGCTGGTTTCCAAAAGAATGGAAGGAAAACGGTGAGACCAGTCCAGGCCAGATCGCGTGTAAGCACGCGCTTGCCCGCTGCCGACGGCGACTAGAATGCGATAGCCGTCATATTTCATTTCGTGGAGCCAGCGGTCGCCGGCAGGGACGACGTCCACGAGCGTTGCGAGCTGGACAGGCCGAAAAGTGGGCAGTTCTGAATTGGCTGGGTCACTCGTAGGCGACTTCGCTTGACGAGCGGTTGACCCCTGATTTGCTTTACGCGACGTTGGCTTGACCACACTCACCCGCCCCATCCCAAGAAGAAATGGCTTAATCGCGTCCAACGCACGACTGCTTCTTTAGTTTCGCTGCCAGTGGAGCTTGTCTCCGTCATTGCCGAGTCGCTTGCAGCGACTCGGCCGGCTCTCAGTTGGATCCGTACTGGCTGCCTCCCTCCACCATCTTCTCGATTTCCCCGCCCATTGTCGCTGGGACGCGCAAGAACCTGGCTACTGACGTTGAAGCCGCTCAAACACGCCTCTCCAAGTTCACACTTCGCACTCGAAAGGTGGTCCCGGCGCGCCTCGCAATCGGCACGGGCGTCGTCCATGGCGACGGGCGCAGGGGTTTTCGCGCCCATGACAGGGCCGTTCACCTCCGATTGTCGTACCTCCGCAGCTACACCTGTGGGGCGCGAAGAGTTGGCTACACCTTATTATGCGAAACCTTCTCGAGCCCCCGCTTGATGCCCGCATGGGCCTCCTCATTGCGGTGAACCATCAGCGCCGTGGCCGCCTCGGACGCCTAGCGGAGCATTCAGGCAAGACTGCACTGGATTTTCAGCCCAGAGGCCACACCTCGACGACGCCATGCGCGACTGCACAGGGGACCTGCGAGATTTTGTCGATTGCCTCGGTGAGGTCAGCAGCTTCGATCACTGCAAATCCGGCGATCGGCAGTTCTGACGACATGAACGCACCATCGCGAGTTTCCACCCCCGACGCAGCCGGGTTGCGCACCTGTACCGGCATCCCCGCCCTGCCTATCAGGGCGCCTTCGGAGCGTAACCTCGCGTCCTGTTCATGAGCGGCATCCCTGACGGGTTGGGGCGTGCGGTCATATCCGGCCCGATCGCCATATTGGATCGTAACGAACTTTGGCATTTCAGAGGTCTCCTTTCAGGGGTTTCGACGTGAAGCGTGGGCGACGGCTGCCGGGCAGACTTTCTGCAACTGCAATTGCGCAAAGGGTCTTAACCGACGTTGATCCAGGCGGGTGCGTGATCGCTCGGCTTTTCCCATCCTCGGGTCTCGACATCGACTCCCGCGGCCAGAATGCTCTTCGCAAGGGACGGGCTTACGAGCAGGTGGTCCATCCGCAGCCCTGAGCTTCGGTCGTAGCCGCCGCGATAGGAAAAGTTCCAGTAGGTGTATATGCCCTTGTCTGGATGGATACGACGCACCGCATCCACCCAACCCAAGGTTAGCATGTGGGCATAGGCTTTCCGGCTTTCGGGGAAGAAGACGGCATCGCCCAGCCAGCGCGCCGGAACAGCGGCGTCTATTTCGGTGGGCACGACGTTGTAATCACCACAAAGCACCGCGCGCTCGCCCAACAGCGACTGGCTGTAGGTGACGAGACGCTCGAACCAACGGAGCTTGTAATCGAACTTTGGCCCTGGCGCGGGATTGCCATTGGGCAGATAGATGCAGCCGACGATGAGACCGTCGATTTCCGCCTCGAGATAGCGGCTATGCGTATCATCGGGGTCGCCCGGCAAGCCGCGGCGGCGCTCGACCGGATCCCTCCCTCGGGCCAGGATTGCCACGCCGTTATAGGATTTCTGGCCGTGCCAGATTGCGCTAAAGCCGAGGTCCCGAATCGCCTCGATCGGAAATTTGACGTCCGATGTTTTCAGTTCCTGAAGGCAGACCACGTCGTAGTCAGTCTCGCCAAGCCACTTCAGCAGCACCGGCAGGCGCCCATTGACACCATTGACGTTGAAGGTGGCGATCCGGGTCATCCCCTCTATTCCTGCGTGGGGTTGCCTTAGATGTACCTGATGAGCAGACAATCAAAAATTCGGATGCCTCGTGCGCCCGGCAAGATAAAGCCCCGTCGTGAGTTCGACGGGGCCTCATTTTTAGAGTGGTGTGGTTCGGCGAACGCGATCGCGTTCGGCCTCGATGTCATCATAAGGCTCTGCGGTCGCGTCGAATCCCGTCCACCCGCTGGCCTCATAAGCGCTTCGCCGCTCGTCCAGGTTGGCGGAACGCTCGCCTCGCAGGATGCGTTCAGCCTCGCCGGTGAGCCGATCGTCGACTTTGGCAGTCACGAGACTGCCGCCGCGGCGAACGCCCTCGGCATAGACATGAGCATCGCGTTCAGGAACGCCGGATTCCGTCAGCGCGCCCACAATTCCGCCGGCAGCTCCGCCAACCACCGCGCCGCCCACCGCGCCGACTGCCGTAGCAGCTAGCCAGCCGGCCGCCACCACAGGCCCGACACCGGGTATGGCCATGATTCCGAGCCCGGTAAGGAGGCCGCCCGCGCCGCCCACGAGCGCTCCCAGACTCGCGCCGGCCGCGGCATCGTCGCCGGCTTCCGAGGTCTCGTCCCGCCGATACCAATTGTCGGAATTGTTCGCCACGATGCTGATGTCGTCTCGCGGCACGCCAATCGCTTCCAGCTCGCTTACTGCGTCGGACGCGTCCTGATAGTCATCGAAAAGTCCGGTGACAGTCGTCATGTTTCACTCCATCGTATGAGTTCGGTTATTGAGCGCCGGCAACCACGTTGCCTTTGAAATCGAGCGCTACGGCTACCTGCTTTCCGTCTTTCTCGGCGGTGCCGCGCCAGATGCCCTGGTCGTCCTTCGTCAATGAGCTGACATTGGCGAAGCCGGCATCCTGGATCCGTGATTTCGCCTGGGCTTCCGTAAAGCTGTTCGCTCCAGGCACCGGAGCAGATACGTTCTGGTCTGTGTCTGTCGCCGCGGGTGCGGTGCTGGTCGTTGCCGTATTGTCGGTTTTGCCGGAGGCAATCTTTTCGATCATCTCCTGATGCATCTTGAGTGTCGGCAACGTCTGCTGTGCGAATGCCTTGAGATCCGCGTTGTCGCCGTCGGCCGCATAGTCCTGGAACAGCTTGACCGCGTCGGCGTGCGCGTCTTGCTGCATCTTCACGTAAGACTGGTCGGGTGCCCCGTTCGTGGATCTTAACGCCTCGAGGTCACTCTTGTGATTGGCGTCCGTGTCAGCCGGAACCTGCAATTTCTGCTCGCCGGCGATCGACTGCAGTTTGGCGTTGGCGGCGCCGTGATCGGTAATCATTTTCAGGGCAAAGTCGTTGATGGCCTGATCTTTCGCCCTGCCCTGGACGATCTTGCTGGACTCGACTTCGAAGATCCCACCTTGCGCGGCCTTGTTGATGAAATCCTGCGCCTTTTCGGCACTGAGCGCCGGATGGGCAAAACCCAGTCCGACCGCCGTGCAGAGCGCAGCCGATAGCAAATGAAGTTTCATGGATATCCTCCAACGCACAGAATTGTGCCTGGAAGACAAACAGAGGGGCGCAGCGTTTGTTCCAACAATCGGTGCCACCCCCGCACTGAGAAATTGGCGTTCCGAGTTTCGCGTCTGTGCAAAAAAGTGCACGGGGCGTCGGGTAGTGTTTGCAGGCGGGACACCTTATCTTTCCGGCATGCCCGCGCGCCCAAAAATCGACCCGACCTCAAAATTGATCGCCGAGTGGCCGCTGTCGCCGGCGGCGACACTGGGATCGTCCATGCGGACGAGGGGCATTTTCCTAGAGATCCGCTCGCGTCTGCCGTCTGCGCTCAGAAACTTGCTTCACATCGAATCCCGGGTGCTGTCCTTGCGACTGCCGGAGGCCTCTGAGGCAGATGTCGATGCGGCAACGGCGATCGTGTCCAAAGCCATGCAGGACATCGAAGACCTGCCGGTGATCCCGCGCGAAGTCGAGGACATCCTGACGATCTCGCCCGGCGAGCGCCACCGCTGGCTAAAAACCGGACGTTTGCAGAGCGCCGGGACCAGGACGGTCAAGCTTCGCGGCCGCGCCAGGAAGATCACGTTCCACGTGTTCGACCCGCGCCATATCGAGGATGTGCTCGACCGCGACCTGGTCACAGTCTGGCGTAACGAGGATGCGGCGACAGCCGCGGAGAACCGCCGACGGGCCGCCGCCAAGGCGGCAATCAAGCGTGCGCAGAAGAGGCTGCGTGAGGCTCCCCGTTCAGCCAGGAATGACCGAGACGAAAGCACGAAGGCCAAACTGCGCGGGAAGACTTTGAGGGCGATGGGCTGCTGCGCTGACAAGCGGCTCGGCATCAGGCCGAGAATCTTTCAATATCGATCGTGATCTCAAGGACAATTCCGGCGGGGTCCCAATCTCGGACGACTCCGCCAAGCTCACTCGCGGCGGCGCGTACCAAGCGGCTCCCGAAACCTTCGTCTTCGGTTTCGACTGGAGATGGTCCTCCTACCTCCCTCCACTGGACAGTCACCTTACCGTCGCTATTGGAGCAAGCGATCTCTATTGAGCCGGCGGCCGCCGAGAGGCTGCCATGTTTGGCAGCGTTGGTGGCGAATTCGTGTAGCAAGAGAGAAAGCGGCGTGATCATCGCTGAAGGGACCGGCATATCGATGCCACTGATCGCGAAGCGGGGATGCTCGTCAGCTCCATGGCGGTATGGCGCGAGGATTGCGGCGATCAATGCATGTAGGCTCGTCGCGACCTGAACAGAGGGGCCAGTCGAGGGGAACATCGTCAGCGCATGCGCCCGCGCGAGGGCGCCGAGCCGGTCAGAAACGGTGGAGGCCAGCGCGGCCGGCGTTTCAGCGGCTGACGCGCTCAAATTGACGATGGAGCTTGCGATGGCAAAGAGATTCTTCACGCGGTGGTCCATCTCGCGAAGCAGCAGCTCCCGCTGCTCTTGCGCGCGCAGCCGCTCGGAAATGTCACGGGCGATCTTGGAGACACCGACAATTGCGCCAGACGCGTCCGCGATTGGGGAAACGGTCAAAGAGATGGGAATGCTGCTGCCATCCTTGCGCAGGCGAACGGTCTCGAAATGGTCGACATGTTCTCCATTGCGAATGCGCGCCAGAATCTCCCGCTCCTCATTCTGGCGATCGGGCGGTATCAGCAACATGAGCGGGCGTCCGATCATTTCCTTGCGGCCGTAGCTGTAGAGACGCTCGGCGCCGCTGTTCCAGTCCGTGACGATGCCATCCGTATCGGTCGCGATGATTGCATCATCCGAGGATTCGACGAGCGCGCTCAGTCGCGCTGCCGTTGTTTCCGCCCGCTTCCGTTCAATCGCAAACCCGAGCTGACGGGCAATGGTCAACGCAAGTTCGCGTTCACGATCGGCAAAGCGATGGGGTGCTGGATAGTAGACCATGAACTTGCCGATGAGCTCGTGGGAGCTGGCAAGCGGGATAAAGGCCAGCGCTTCGATTCCCTCGCCAAGGACCGTGTCGATGAGTTGCCGAGATTCACCGCTGAGACGAATATCCTCAACAAAGATTGGCTCGGCATTGTGTTCACCGCGTGTCCACGGCGTGTGGCCGTTAACTGCCTCGCGGTATTCTTCAGAGAGTGAGCGCCACGCGACGAAGCTCATGACTCCGTGGCTGTCAAATCTCAGGATCGAGGCGCGCGACGAACCGAGGGCATCGCATATGGCATTCAGCGCTGCATCATATATCTCCCCAAGGCCGTTGGCTCGGTAAAGTCGGTCGGTGAGGCGAAAGAGGACGGCTTGCTCGCGGACGATATCGCCCTCGGCTGGCTCACGCTGGGCTCGCCCCATGGCCGCATTACTCATGGCCCTTTACCCCGGACGGCTCTATTAGTTCGACCAAATCCTCGACCAAACCACCTAACTTAGCACCGCGTCCACCGCCCATGTCCTTGGACTGTCGATTACGACCCCGACTATGCCAAACAATATGCGCCTTGCGCAGTTTCGCAATAGGGACTTCGGGTGTGACATTGATTAGGGCCGTCAGTCGTTATCGCTTGCCTGGGGTCCCTGGGGGCCGACTCGACATACGAGGCTCTGAGGCAACACGGCTTAAGCCTGGTGATCGATACAGGAACAAATTTGATTGGACCGGGTTCAAGAATAATGCCCGGCGATCGACGCGAGAAGCTGGCCGAATTGCTGCGCCGCCAATTTGCGAGCGAGGCGGTGCGGTGGCATCTGCGTGGGCTGCCGATCTTTCGCGTTGAAAAGTGGTTGCCCAATCGGCTTAAGACCTTGCTGGACCGACTCGCCAAGAAAGAAGACGGAAGGACGCGGTGATAGGCGGAGCCGGGTATTGTCTACTCGCCCGGAAGGGACCCTTGGCGGATCGGGACTCACGGTCCGGTCAGACTGAGGCTTTCCAGTGTCGCGCCGATGATATGCGCGAGGTCGCGCGTTGCTGGATTGAGTGCTTTGACGTCTCGCGCCGCAACGGACAGCAGCTCGACCATGCGCGCTCCGGCCAGCGGCCTGAAACCGAGGCTTCCGGCACGAACCTCGCTGAAGACGTCGATTGAGGTGAGTATGCTGATTCCCATTCCCTGGGCCACCATGGTCTTCAGCATTGTCACCGAGTTCGTCGTCACCGTCCTGATCGGCGGCCTTCGCGAGCGCTCCAGCATATCGTCCACGACCGGACCGATCGTGAGTGAATTGTCGGCTATGATGAGAGGGTGATCGAACAGGTCGTCGACGTGTACCTCCGCCTGGTCGGCGAGGGGATGATCCGGCCGCATGACGACACCCATTTCAAAGCGCGTCTCATGCACAATCTTGAGGCCGGCGTCGCGAGGCGCATTGAAGGTGATTGCGAGATCGATTTCGTCGGCCGTCAGCTGACGCGCGATTTCGGCTGTGCCCCCGACCGTCGCGTGCAGCGAGGCACCAGGATGTTCAAGCCGTAAACCGCTGAAGGCTTGCGGCAGGAACTCCGCCGCCAGGCATTCCATCAAGCCGACCCTGATGTGCCCGCCCGGGTGCCCCTTCAAGTTTCCAACAGAGGCCAGAACGCGTTGGTTCTCCAACTGCCACACTCTGATCCGCTCGACCACGACCTTTCCGGCTTCGGTCATGCGCATGCCGCGCGGCAGCCGCTCGAAAAGCGGAGTGCCGAATTCGGCCTCGAGGTTCAAGATGTGCCGGTTGATGGCCGACGGAGCCGAGTTAACCCGTTCCGCGGCGCGCCGGATCGAGCCATAGCGCGCAACCATTTCCAACACCCGGGCTGCCTGCGTGATCAAGGGCATGCGGCCATCCATTCGTCAAGCATTCGTCCTATTTTTGCGAACACTATGCCCGAATCTATGCGCTTGTCATCAACGGTCGCCGGTGTAGCGTCAGGCCATGACAAAAGACATTCTGATCTCTGCCGACACCGTCATCACCATGGACAGCGAAGATCGGGTCATTGCCGATGGCGCTGTGCTTGTTCGCGGCAACAGGATCGCCGCGATTGGCGACAGGGGGTCGCTCGAAACGGCAAATCCCGGCGCCGAGCTTCGCCGGCTGAAGAACCGGCTGCTGATGCCCGGGCTAGTCAACGCGCATTGCCACTCGGGCATTCTGCGCGGGACAGCGGAGGGCCTTCCCGTCTGGGACTGGCTAAGGATGTTCATCGACCCGATGCACAGGGTGCTGAACCCGCGCGAGGCCGAAGTTGCTTCCTGGCTGTGCTATGCGGAGGCGGTGCTGTCGGGCACCACGACGATTGTCGATATGTGGCGCTACATGGATGGCAGCGCGCGCGCGGCGGCGACGATCGGCAACCGTTCGGTGCTCGTGCCTTACGTGGGCGAGCATCCCGACTACAACTATTTCGAGACGCTGGAGACGAATGAGCGGCTGCTGGAGGAATGGCACCGCAAATGCGACGACCGCATCCATGTCTGGGTCGGCCTGGAGCACGCCTTCTACGCGACCGAAGACAAGTATGCCGGCGTGATCGATCTCGCCAGGAAGTTCGATACCGGCTTCCATACCCACAGCAATGAAGCTGAGATCGAACTGCGCGAAATGAAACGCCGCTACGGGCTGAGGCCTGTCGACGCACTTCGGCATCTTGGGCTATTCGAACCGAGGAAGGTGCTGCTCGCCCACTGCGTCTGGCTAGACGACAGCGAAATTGAAATCATCGCCGAGCACGGGGTGGGGGTCGTCCACAATCCCGTCAGCAACATGAAGCTTGCGAGCGGCACGGCGCCCGTCGAGAAGCTCCTGGCTGCCGGCGTGGCGGTCGGCATCGGCACCGACGGTGAAAAAGAGAACAACAATCTCGACATGTTTGACGACATGAAGTGCGCGTCGCTGCTGGCCAAGCTCAACACGTTGAACGCGGGGGCGCTCGACGCTTGGGATGTGCTCCGCATGGGCACGATCACGGGAGCGCGCAGCATCGGCCTCGAACATGAGCTCGGCTCGTTGGAGGTTGGCAAGAAAGCGGACATCATCGCAGTTCGCACGAACACGCCGCGCATGACGCCGTTGATGAGCGGGCGCTATTTCAACCTGCACCACAACCTCGTCCACGCTGTCCGCGGTAGCGACGTCGATATGACAATGGTCGATGGAAAGATCCTGGTCGAGAACGGCAACCTCCTGACTGCGGACGTGCAGGAATTGATTGCCGAGGTCCACGCGGTGGTGCCGGGCCTGTTCGCACGCCGGGCGCAGTATCTCGCTGTTCACACTGACGGCGCAGTGAGTCCTGTCTGAGAAAGCGATAAGCTGCGGTCGCACTGCTCCGACTTCATCTGCCATAGCCGGGAAGCCGTGCTGCGGTCTGCGGGAACAGTCCTTGTTCCAACCTCAGGAGATTCGCGGACCGTCCGAGGTCGCGCAGGTAGTTGCGCTGCGTCTCCTGACTGAACCGTTTGCAGGGGCATGTCATCGATAAGCCGTTAGCGCAGCGGACTGATCGATATCTCCAGAACAGATCGCTCGACTGAGCGTGATGTCCTGCGCCTACTGCTCTGCTCAGGAAAAGGCCCATTCCGCATCAGTGGGGGAGATCGCCTGCTCGCCCAACTGTCTGCTAAGCTCTTGCCACGACGCGTCCGAAGTAAAACTGGTCATACTTCCACAGGCTTTTGCGAAGGGAATTTTTCCGAGCCGGTCCATGATATCGCTGGACACGGCCATGTCTCCGTTTCGAAAAACGTCCAAGAGATCGTCATCGCACTCAATTACTCGGTGTCCCCAAGCGCCAGGTAGATCATCGGCCACGAGAGCCTCCCGCAGATCGGCATCCACATCTCCAGCCTCGAGTGCGCGGCAGACCACATAGCGCATGAGGGGGTAGTAGACCGGCTGATGACTGCCTCCGAGCGCGCGGACGCCCGGCAGGACCGACACGACCAGAAACATGAGGAGGAGATTCGGAATTAGACTGCGGTCGGCCAACCGCTCGATGATTTCGGAAGCCTCGAAGCGAACCATCTTCAACCCTGTTGCCGGATTGACGAGTTCGCCAGCGACCAGCCGCAGTGGCAGGCGCCTTCCGTTTTGATAGAACCAGAAGAAGTCGGTACCGCGCGCGAGCCAGCCACTCCAGGGGCCGTCTGCAAGCCTGTCGATCTCTGCAAGCATATTCAACGCGAGCCTTGGGTCTTCCAGCAGCCTCGTACGCAGCCAGGAGTTCTTTTCCGACAGATGGTCCGCCACCAGGTCGGCAATATCCTCGTCGTCGATCTGCAAGAAGGTAAAGCGGCTTCCAAACAGCTTCGGCCACAGGCTGCAATTGGCTTCCTTTATGGCATGTGCTGGCCGTTCGAATTGGCCCTTCGGCAGAAGATTGTGAAGCACCGCAAGCGCGTCTGGCTCAGCGCCTTGTTCCGCAGGCACCAGTTCGAACCGATAGGCTCCAGGCCCAGTCAGAAGGCTGTACCCGATCATGCGGCTTCGGGTGAGGCCGAAGACGTTGATCGGCGTCTGATCAATTGTGAGCCAGCCCGGGCCCTTGCGAGCCCTTTCAACGAGGCTCACCGTGGAAACGGCATAGGACAGGTAGGTAGAGCAGCCATGCGCCGAGAGGCCCACGAGGCTAAGGATGTGAGTGTAGTAAGCCTCCGGGTCTATCAGGAGCAGCAGGTGAGGACCCGTCTGCAAAACGCGACGCTCTTCAAATTCCCTGCAGATTTCTGCGACCGCGTCGATCGGCAATCCATTTCGCTTCCCGGCGTTTTTGATCGCGTCGAGCAGCTTGGCCAGAGCGTATTGCCGACTTTCAGGCATGGCTGTCGAAACTGGTGCCTCGTACAGCCTGGCCGCGTAGTCGCGGATCGGACGGGAATAGTAGTGTTGCATCCACGGGTAGAGTGTCGCCAGCGATCTGAGTACGGCCTGTTTCGCTCCTGCGGCTCCTGCTAGCTCATGCACGTCATGGATCCCCCTCTTGCCGAGCCACGTTGATGCTCAAGGCAGAAACGCCGAACAGAAGCACCACAGCGAAACCGAGGAAGATCGTCGACGGAAAGGCCTGGTCTCCCAAAACGCTTGCGATACTGAAAATGACAAACCCAAGCCCGACTGCGAGGCTGTGCATGGCACCTTTGGCTCTGCCCAAGGCCTTATCGGGTACACGCGACTGCAGTGTGACCTCGACGCTGACCCGGCCCAGATTGTAGAGAAACCCAAGCGCGGCAAACATGGTCAATGTCCAGGGCGCGCGCAAAGGTACCAGCGCCATCAGCGCGAGCGCCGTTAAACCTAAAACCATGAGGTGCAATGTATGAGGACTTATCGTTCCTGTCAGCCGACTGAGCAGTGCCGCTCCGATCAGAGAACCCGCCGACCAGGCTGCCTCGACGCGAGCGAAGTCCGCGGCAGTGCCCTTCTGTTCTACGAAAACGAAGCTAGATCCCATCACGCTGAGCAAAACCGCGCCTCCATATAGGAGCGCGTAGACGGCGAAGAGACGAACCAGGCGCCCGTCAATATTGAGAGCAAGCCCGTTGACTTTGCGTTCGCCAGACGCCGAGCCGCCACGAATGCAGGACAAGCTTCCCGCCGAAACAAGAAAACATACGGCAAGGAGGACGAACACCAGGGTAGCGGAATGGTCGTTTGGTAACGCACCCACGAGCAGCGCTGCCGCAAGACATCCGAACTGCGTGACGAAGAAGACAATGGAATATGAAGCTGTCAGATCGCCTCCCGCAACGAGAGGGATCATTGACTGCGAACTCGTAAGTGCAACTCGGTCACATAGCGCAAAGGGAATCGCTGAACACCAGATCGCTGGAAACAAGTCCAGATAGGGAAGCGCGCAGGCTATGGCGAGCATGACGGCAAAGCGACTAACGTCCGCTGCGATATTCAGCAGTCGTCTGTCAAACCGATCCGCCATTGCGCCAGCCAGGGGGCTCGCGACAAATTCGACAACGCTGACGATCGCGAGCAACGTCGCGACACTCGCGCTTCCATACCCTGCTTCGACGAGGGTCCATGAGCATGCGATGTAGTAGCCGTTTCGTCCGACAGACGCGGACAACGCACTGGCAAGGAAGCCAATGAAAGCGCGGGGCTCACGGAGCGTTCCTTTGGCATAATGAAACCGAACTTCGCGTGACATCGGCGGCCCACCCATCCATTGACCGCATGTCATGCCCACTCCGGCGATGTCGGATTTAACGGGATGCCGAGCCTTTCAATTCCTTGCTGAATAAAAGGGGCTCCGGGCTAGATCCTGGATTTGCGCCGAAACTCTATGGGGTTCGTGCCAAAGGCGCGTTTGAACGCGGTCGTGAGGTGGCTTGAGCTTGCGAAGCCGCATTCCATCGCGATTTTTGTCGCCGACAAATCCGTCGACCGCAACATGTCCGCGGACTGTACCAATCGACGCTGCGCGATGAAGGCATGCGGCGTCATTCCAGTCGACTGCTTGAACGCCCTGCCGAAATGAAAACGGCTGATACCTAGCTCTTTTGCTAGATCGGTCAGCGTGGGTTTGGCGTCTGGGGATGGCTCCATCATTCCCACGACGCGCTTGAGATCGAAAGTCGAGAGACCGCCTTTTGCCAGCTTGCGGCCGGTTCGGTTCAACCTGACCATTTGCACGAACAATTGCGTGACCTGGCTCTCCACCATCGTCGTGCTTATTGGATCAGGAAACCTGAGCTCGGCGGCTATTCTCTGCAACGCCACTTCTATGGTGTTGTCACGGAATCCGATCCACGGGGGCAGTCCCGCCCGGCGGTAGGATGCAAATCCTTCGAAGGTCTCATCTGCGAACTCCTGCGCGATGGACACGAGCAGGTATGAGGCGATTGCGTCACCCTCATCCCAACCAGTCCATTCGCTGTCGGCGGGGATGTAGATAATCGAACCGGGCCGCCTAGCCGAAAAAGAAAACCGGCGACCGTCGACGAAGTCTTCTCCGCGCCGGGCGGCACCCTTCAAGTTCATCAAGAACATATGCCGGGGGTAGGCAATTCTCGTTTCTTGCCGCTCTAAACCCGTTCTCTTAATTACGTCTGCGCGTATGTTCCCCCAGCTCTCATATTGGTGAACAAGGGTTTGGTGCCGCGAACGGCGGAATGTGGTCGGGTCGAGGCAAAAAATATCCGCCAATCGAAGCGACTCCTTCGGTGACTACTCATCCTCCTGTTTGTGCCTAACCATAGGTTGTTGGACAACTCACAAATAATTCAGAGTTGTCGGTTGATGTGGCGCGAGCGAAAAAATCGCAATTCGATGGAAGCCGCTTCTACAAGGCCATTCTATTCCTCGCCTCCGCTAATACTCGACCACCAAGAATATTACTCGGCGCTAATCTTGGTGCACTTGTCGAGTTGAGGCATCTCACCGATCACACGGGTAGTGGGAGGCACAATTCGATGCGAGGACTCGACGACTTTCTGGCTGAATGCGACCGCGCCCCGCGGATCAACGAACTGTCAGGCTTTTTCGCGACGACGGCAGCCGGCGAAAGCGGAATGCCTACACGCAAGCCCGAGGTCGATTCCAGGCTTCTTCCGAACGATAACCTCATTCGCGACTTGATCGGCTTGCATGCGGCACGACAAGGCTTCTTCGATCAGCACTATCACAGCAGCATTCCCTACCGGTTGGAGGAGGAGTGCCGGATGGCTTACGGCGTGCTGAGATATGCACGAATTCGCGGTGCCCAGCTGTCGTTATATAGCCTTGGCACAGCGGAGGGCACCATGGCGAGAACACTGTCGGAATTGTCCCGCGGGCAAATCCACAGCCTCTCCTGCAGTCCTAACGCGGAAAATTACAAGTGCTTCATGGCATATGGCGAACCGCCAGACGCCGAGTTCTTTGTCGGCCCGTTCCATCGACTGACCAAGGCCGTCCTCAATTCAAACGCCCGGTTGGGCAAATTCGCTTCCGGATTCGACATAATCCTCGAAGATACCACCTTTCAAATGTACTCGCCGAACAGACCCAAACAGATTGAGTTCGTGGCGCAGCATCTCAAGGAAGGAGGCATCTTCGTATTCCTCGAGAAATTTCGGGCGGTTGACGACAGCGACTATCTGCGCCGCGAGTACCAGAAGGATTTCGGCTTCAAGGCTCGCTACTTCCAGCAAGAGCAGATCGAGGCTAAGAAGACCGCGGTGCTGACCACGATGTTCAACAACGAGGTAACGCTTGAGGAGATGTCGCGCGCTGTAGGGACGCATTTCAAACACTGCGTCATGACCTGGAACAGCGGAAATTTCTGCAGCCTTGCGGCGAGCAACAGCCGGGAAAATCTTAACCTGTACGTCTCGCAGATGGCGGACCCGGCCATTCCACATGAGTATGTCTACGAAGGGGGCTTGTATCGAAGCCTGACGGATCATGCCGACCCGTGAAATGTGCCTCGGCGAACTTCTTCAGCCGCGCGCACGGAGGGAACCTATTGACTGCCTCCTGCACCAACGAAGAATGGGAACGCCTTGCGCCGAAACTGACACCATCCCCGTCGGCAAAGCGCCCGAGGCATGACGCCGAACGGCAACGCGTTGCGGCTACTGGCGTACGCCCTTGCAGCGGTCGATCATGGCAGCCTGAGGCGGGCGGCAAGGGCGATGAGGGTTCGAGAATCCTCCGTGAGCCGAAACATCGTCAAGCTCGAACAACACTTGGAAGTCCAATTGTTCGAACGCGATGTCCGCGGCGTTCGTTTGACGGAGCCGGGTCGAGCCTGGATCGATGTTGTGCGAGCTCACTACGAAGGATTGCTGGACGCTTTCGATGACCGTGTCGGAGACAAGGACGCAAAGACGCTCCGGATTGGATTGTGTTGTGTGAGGGGAGGAGAATTCCTAAGAGGCATCATCGCTCGCTTCGGCAGCCTCTACCCGGACGTGAGCTTTAGCATCGAGGATGTTCCCGCGGGGCGGTGGCTGTCAGCCATACGCCGCCGGCACCTCGACCTCGTGTTCACTCACGACTTTGGCGCCGTCCCTTCCTGTTGCAGCGAAGTGTTTTGGCACGAGCGCCTCTTCGTCCTCTTGCCGGCGTCTCACTCGCTCGTCGACAGGCCCGTGGTCGCATGGTCCGATCTTGCAGAAATGTGCTTGCTCGTTCCAGTCGGGCCAGAGGGGCCGCTATTCGACCTGCGACTGTTGGAGCGCATCGCAGCAACCGGCGGCCCGGCAGTGCAGACGTGCCGAGCGAACCAAGCGACGGTCGCTCTCAAGGTGCAACTTGGGGAGGGCTTTACTTTGGCCGAGGAAAGCTGTGCCAGGACGACCGCCATCGAATCCACGATGTGGAAACCGCTGGCAGGGCAAAACAGTGTCAGCTCAATCAGGGCTGTCTGGCTCGACTCGAATCCAAAGCGTTCTGTGCTCCGGTTGGTTGCTGTTGCCAGGAATAGGGCAGGGGATACGCCCAGCAATTCGGGAACAAATGCTGCTCGACCCGGGCGAAGCACATGAGCGGTGGTTCAGCCTCTGGCGAGGACGGCGGGCTGATGCGCGGCCTCAACCAAATCGGCCGCCGCCTGTTCAACCTGATCGGCTGCTTGGTCCACCTGTTCGAGCTTCTTGGCTAGCCGCTCGCGCAGCATCGAAAGCCGTGCTGCGTGGTAGATGGCGCTTCGCTTTCGGCCATCCATGTTGAGAGGTTCAAACAACATCGCGACTGCTCTCCTCAGTCTGCACTTGTCGGCGGGACGGCCTTCGGCAGTCGCCCTCTGGCTACGAGCCGTTGGCGGCTCCGCATACGAGCGCAAAGGGCGAGGCTAACCGCGAGCCCGCAGCTCTCGCCGACTATTGCCTTTGCCTGGTGGGGAGATTTTTCTGCTCGCTTCATGCGTCGCCTGGCGACCGCCTGTTCCAAAACCACAAGTTCAACCATACTGCCGCATCCTCATGCCAGCGACCCCTTCCAAAAGAGAACCGCTGGGTACCCCGTTGGTTCCGGGCGCTGCAATGTGCGCTGATGCGGATGTCCTCGCCGGATTAGCGACAAGCTCATCATACAACTTGAGAGCCGACACCGCTCCAAGGTTTGAACCATGATTTGCTCTCGCGCTGCCCTTTCGAAGGTCAGATAGGGCTACCCGGGTTTGCAGCCTTCCCTCCCTCGCAGCAGCAAGGAGGCTGGCTAGGCCCGTTTCGGATGCAAGCCGTTGCACGAGCGGATACGGGCAAAGTGGAACAATCCGACAGCCGGCGGGTTTCAAAGATGAAGGGCGATCTGTTTCGGAGGAAACTGGGATGAAACGCGTCCTTGCTCAAAATGCGGTACGACTGATGCTGGGCGGCGTAGCCGCCTGTCTGCTCACCATCGTCGAGATTCCCAACCCGATTACGCCATTGTCGCTCGTGTCCGAGGCACGGGCTGCCACAAACGTTTCGATCAGCACATTCTACCAGGACCTTTCTTCTCATGGTGACTGGGTTTCGTACCACGGAGCGGCCGTTTTCGTGCCGGCTGATGTACCTGACGATTGGCGTCCATATACCCTTGGACACTGGGTCTATACTGAGCAGTATGGCTGGCTCTGGGTATCCGACGAGCCATTCGGCTGGGCGACGTACCATTACGGCCGGTGGGGCTATGCCGACGACATCGGCTGGTACTGGGTCCCGGGCACTCGTTGGGCGCCAGCCTGGGTGAGTTGGCGTCGTGACAGGCAGCACCTGATTTGGGCTCCGCTGCCGCCGCGTCGTGATCCGGATTTGACTTCAATCGAGGTGACCTTCGACGCGACGCCGGATTTTTACTGGGTCGTTGTCCCCACACGCGAATTCCTTGCGGCAGACATTTCTGTCGTCGTTATCCGTGATGAGCCGGAATTTGTGCGCATTGTCGAGGCAGCCGAGCCGGTTGGCGATGTGACGATCCATAACAACGTGGTGATCAACAAAGTCATAGATGTTGATGTGATCGAGAAGGAGACGAACCAGGAGGTGACTGTCGTCAAGGTCAGCAAGACCGACGCGCCCGAGCAGTCTGGCAAAATCGAAAACAATACGGTCAAGGTCTTTGAAGGCGAGGTGAAAGCCGATGCCGATGCCAAACCAGCTGAGATCAAAGATATCGGGGAGGTGAAGAAGGTTCAAGCTGGCCGGAAATCGAAGCCGACCGAAGGCGCTGCCTCGACCGAACAGGCCGAACCCGAGCAGGCGGCCAAGCCGCAGAAAAAGACGCAGGAACAGCCTGCGGCCGAGCAGCAGCAGGTCGAGCCCGAGCAGGCGGCAAAGCCGAAGAAAAAGGCCAAGGAGCAGCCCGCCGCCGAGCAGCAGCAGGGCGAGCCCGAGCAGGCGGCCAAGCCGCGAAAAAAGGCCAAGGAGCAGCCTGCGGCCGAGCAGCAGGTCGAGCCCGAGCAGGCGGCAAAGCCGAAGAAAAAGGCCAAGGAGCAGCCCGCCGCCGAGCAGCAGCAGGGCGAGCCCGAGCAGGCGGCAAAGCCGCAGAAGAAGGCCAAGGAGCAGCCCGCCGCCGAGCAGCAGCAGGGCGAGCCCGAGCAGGCGGCCAAGCCGCAGAAAAAGGCCAAGGAGCAACCCGCCGCCGAGCAGCAGCAGGGTGGGCAGGCGGTAAAACCCAAGCCACAGAAGCAAGAAAAAAAGGCGTGTGATCCGCAGACTGAGGCGAACTGCTAGGTTTGTGGCGGTTAGACTAACCGCTCTTCGCGGTGCCCGCTGTTGGCACTGCGGGCACAGCTGCAATCCTGGCTTCTATCCTTCGCGGCCACCTGTGGCGGCTGGGCGGTGTGCATTCGTCATTGATCCGAAATGGCGATATGCGCCGAAAACCAGGAACTTATGATCTAGAAGCCGAGGAGGGTGAACAGAAAAGAGGAGGGTGAACAGAAAATAGGCTCGCGCGTTGACTGGCGGTCGAGCGTTTTGGTGAAGACTAGGCTGCTCGCACCACCAGCCAGCAGCGAAGCATGCGAGCGGAGTTACGTGGCGGATATTCCACGAGAAGTCATGGAGCATCGCGGCCGTGGCGCTACGGTCCGTCGAGCGGCAGCAAGAGTATCATGAGAGCTTGCATGACTTCGCGGAGCAGATTGAGCGTTTGCTGATGATGGTCCTGCTGGTCTGCCTTGGAGCAGCCATCGCAGAAGGGTCGATTTTTGGCGCCTTGAGCTGGCAGGTGATCGTCACTACCGCCCTGGTATTGTTCGTGGTGCGACCCCTGGCGGGGTGGATTGGGTTAATCGGATTTCCAGCGTCATCACGCGAAAAGCCCGTGATTGCTTTTTTTGGAATCCGCGTCCTTGGCTCGTTCTATTACCTCGCATTTGCGCTCGGGCAGGCTGAATTTGAGGGTGTGACAATTCTTTGGGTGACTGTGTGCTTCGCCGTGTTGACTTCAATTGTTATGCATGGCGTGATGGTAACTCCGGTGATGCGACAAATGGATCGCAGCCGTTCACCACGCTCACGCTCATGGTTGAGGCCTCGTGCTCGCTCCAGAGAGGATTGATGCCTGTCGGTGTAGCTGATCCGGAGCGGTGAGCTCCAAACGTGCATGAGATAGAAGCCGGGGCGTCCTGGAGTCCGGTCTAGCTCGCCGCTCTTCCGCGGGGGCGCGTCAGTCGCGCACCTCAAAACGAAAGGCGCTGCACGCGCCAGCGCCTCCCCATCGATGGCCCAACGGCAATTCTACCAACACGGAATTCTACCAACCTTGTCGGGCATACCAGTCGTCGATATCCCGACGCACACGATCCTTTTCAATCCCGTAAAGTTCCTGGATCTTGCCTTCGAGTTGGTCCCGTCTGCCGGCGATGCGGTCCAGGTCATCGTCAGTGAGTTTGCCCCACTGCTCCTTGACCTTGCCTTTGACCTGCTTCCAGTTTCCCTCAACGCGGTTCCAGTCCATGGCGATAGCCTCCTTGGGTTTACACAAATCAAAACGGTTGTTCGCGCTCTATTGTTCCAGAGGAGGCGGGTCGGGACTGGCACTCCCTTCACGCCATGAACCTTAGAGGTTGTTGAGCGCTTTCGTGCGCAAACAGATTAATGGCGCATGGCGGAAGGTTGGACGCTAAACCCCGTGCCGCCGAAACAGGATGCTGCAGATCATCCTGCGTCATCAGTGCTAAGCGCATTGTGGCGATATCAGCGGATCGACGATGAGGCAGGCGTTATGCCGACCCTATGATCGCTCCAATTCGAGGGCTGATAGCTGCTTGAGCTTATTGCGCCTGCCACTGCGACTCTCTTGTGAGAACGTCGCCCACTTGGGGATGCTTTCCGAGTGTTGCCGTAAAGTGGGGGATCGAAAAGGAAATTGGACCGCACCCTGAAGTTCCTCCGCAAGGGCGATACGCCGCAGGTGATCACGAAGATTGATAGCCCGCGACGCGTGCAAGACGCATTCTGAGCGACCTTGTCGATGGCCTGCACCGACGTAGTGTGAGTCTGAGGCTCTTATAATTCGGCAAGGAGACTCGGCTGGCGGTTCCGCTGCTCCTTTGGATACCCATGGCGCCGGTGCGAAGCCCAGTTATCCCGGCCAGCGCATGCCGGCGCGGGAGGGCAGTTGCGGGACGACGCTGTGCGGCCGTGAAGGGCTGCACATTGACCAGGCCCGCCGGGACGTGTCGTGCGTCACCGCCTTGCTCGATTCAGGTGCGGCGACCGCATTGCAATGCGGGTAAGCCGAGCAATTGAAGAGAGAGCCGGGGTCGAGGGACGCGACAGGTTAACCCGCGAATAGTCAATTGGAATCCTCTTCCCTCTCAAGCGTTCCGACTCGGAAGTTCATCTTTCGTTGAGCCTTTGGGTCCGATGTCGAGCTTGGCGGGGCCGTGCCTTGGATCATGGGCGTGGTGGTGCCGCAAGGCCCTGTCCTCGTTGCCATTCGGCGTCCTGACGACCGCGTAGACGTGCCCGCGCGTTGCGTGACGTCGCCTATCAGTTCGATTGGCTGGCCCTTCTTCGCCGTCGACGTCTTGTCTACGATGGGGTGCGCGAAGCCGTAGGAGAGGATCGAGACGCTCACCCGTCCTTCCGTCACCCGGCGCCGTACTGTCGCGGTGATAGCTACCTCTCGCCGATCTTGATGCCCTTCGCCATGCGAATGAGTCTGGTGCGGCCGCTGGCTTCGTTAAGCAGTCGCTAATATTTCCATCTAGGGCATGGAACGGACGAAGCTGATGCTCTGTGGCGCGACTGGAAGGCCTGATGCGCGCGGGAACCTTTCATCCGCCATCGGCTTTGTTTCTGCATGTCGCGAGCCGTCGAACCACCGATATTGCCAAGGGGTAGCCCAGATCGGGACGTCAACTGTGAAGTCGCATTAGAGGCCGCCATCGCAGCGCTGATGACTACGTCCGAGGCACAAGGATGGACGCCACGCGAAACCACTGCGGCCCTGCTGAAAATCGCTACGGAGCGTGCGCAGCAATTTGGGCTTCTGCCGGCTGAGCCGCCAAGGTGGCGAATGCTAAGAGCAATATTGATCGCGTGTGCTGCGCTCTTGTTTTTGCTGTGGGCGGTCACCGCTTGGTGGGTGCTTAGGTAAGCGACTCAATCGGGCAGCTGGCGGACATGCCGACGATGTCGCGCTGCCGTTAGCGCCAGAAAACTGCGGTGATGGCCTAAGCCAAGCGGCGCTTAGAAAGTGCCTGCAACAGTTCCCCTTCGTCCGTGATCCCGTTCCGGTAAACGCTGACGAGTTCCGCGGCGAGGTCTTCCCTCTGTTCCTTGCTTTTTTGGGCTAAGCGGCGTTCGATGCACACTTGGTCAAACACCCGCTGGAGCACCAAGTCAGCGGGTTCGAATACTCCGCTGTAACGCGATAACGGCAGCCCTCAATTTGTCGTCCCTTACCCTATTATTCTGTCACCAAACACGACCATCCTCAAGGCGTCCAGCAGCAGCCCGACGGTCGGGGATGGGCGCTTGTTGACCGCCGGGTCTAGCCGGCAAGGCTACCGGCTGGCGAGGTTATAGGCCCGTCAATCTTCGCTGCTACTTGGCAAAAAAGCGGTGGGTGTTGGGTTCCTCTATCCTCAAATCGGATGAGCCCAGAGTCGCGACCCAAAGTAGCCTGCTTGTTCTGACGAGCGCGAAATAAACTCATCTTGGCAAAGCGGGGCAGTTGACGCCAAGCTGTCCCAATTGCCGACACGATGAGCGGTGGCGTTCATCGCCGCGCGGTCCGGCTATGTTTCAATTTTACGACCCGCGGGGCAGTCATTGGCCGATCGGAATTTGTTCCACGGAGCGCCTATGTGTGTGGATTCGATTCGCGGGTTGGGCCTAATCGCGGTGTGGCACGTAGGCCATGCGCGGCCCTCACGCTGGAACTCGCCAAAAAGATAAGTTGTGGAACCGTTACCTGAGTCCCCAATATTCTGAAACTCCGGGTCCGTTGGTGGAGTGTGGCCCGGCCTGCTATCCTGAGTCCCCGTAGAAGCAGGCCGGGCCATCGCTTAGCCAAAAGACTGCCCTTCTTTTTAAGGATCCCGCGCTGGTCCGGCTAGGAACGGGTGAAGTGGCCCGCGCTACGGAGCTTCGCGAGCAAGATTATGGCCGTGCCGTGATAGTCAACGTGCGCTTGCTCGTGAAGTGGTGACGCGTACCAGGCGGTAAGCTCCTCAACCAGAAAGCGCGTGTCGCCATTCACTGACGCGCACCTAAGTTCCCCGCTCTTTTGCATCACAATTATCGCCGTGCCGGTTGCACCGTATCCGATCGCCGCCATCCGCTGAACCTCTACGTCACCATCAACGCGAACATCGAACAGAACCGACCCTCCGGTTTTCTCTGCCGCGTCACCTACCCGATCAGGAAACGGCCGATGCAAACCGTTTGGATTGATGAACGTCTGCTCAAACAGCGCCAATTCAACATGCCCCGCGACCATGGCTGCGAATATGGGCGAGACGGCGTAATCAGCAATCCTACCGCAACCCTTTCACGCAAGTTTCCACATGAACTTGCAACGCGCGCGGCACGATCGCATAGCCATCCCGATGATGGTCGCGAGTCACACGACCCCGGCGGCCAAGGGCAGGGGCTCGGGGTTTGACCGCCGGGCCTAAACTGGAAAAAGGGGGGCTAAGGTTTTGCCGACCTATAAAAATGCCTCGGAACAAAAACTCGCCCCTTTCGTTGGAAATTGCCGGCCGGATTGTTCCCAACCCCGCTAGCCTTCCGGCCGTTGTAATGTGGCCCGCTGCCGTCTGGCGGCGGGCTTCACATTTTAGCTAAAGCTGAAACAAGAGCCGGGTCGGCCCGTTGTTTTTTTGCCAGAGACCCTGGCAAGTCCAACCTTCTCCCGCCGGCTTCGGTCGGCGGGCCTTTTAGCAACGAAACAAAAGCTAACTTTCGCGGTGCCCGGCAATCGACAATGGGGATGAGCGCAAAGCCCGTCTAAAGCTGCTGGCAGAGCGGCTGACGAGGGAGACTGGCATCAGGAGGAAGAGGCCAGGCGTCTGATCGACTTGATTGGAACCGATTGGAATTCGCTGCTTCGCGAGAAAGGTTCCTGAAAGGTCGACACTAGAGGGTTGCCGGCCGGGCACTAGCGGATCCGCTGGATGCTGCCCTTTTCGAGACGCTCCTTGACGATCGCACGCCCGATGGCCACGCGCTGGCGCTGCCCGCCGGAGAGCTGCGACGGCCGTCGGTGAAGCAGCGCTTCGATCTCCAGGATACGCGCAGCCTCGGCGATCCGCTGGCGGAT
>NZ_SRUO01000247.1 GCF_004791025.1 Mesorhizobium sp. M4B.F.Ca.ET.203.01.1.1 | reverse complement strand
CCGCCCCTCAAGCAGCGATTGCAGCAAGGCCTTGCGTTCCAGCAGGGGCGCATCGGCAACGTCCACGCCATCAAGATGCAGCAGGTCGAACAGTGCATACGTCAGGACGCCCTGCTTCTCGCCGGAAAGCGTCGCCTGGAGCAGGTTGAAGTCCTCCTTGGTGCCGGCGCCGGCGATCAGCTGTTCGATGCCAAGGCCGAAGCGCTGCGGCTGCAAGGCGAGATAAGCCAGGCGCTGGTCGATATCGTGCCGGACGCCGGGCACATGGTGCATCAAAGCAGGCCTGAGGCGGTCTTA
>NZ_SRUO01000246.1 GCF_004791025.1 Mesorhizobium sp. M4B.F.Ca.ET.203.01.1.1 | reverse complement strand
CGCCTGAGCGCGAATATCGATGCTGTCGCGGCGACGGGCCACGAAATCGGTCACACATGCTTTCGCGTCACGAGCGGCGGCGAAACATTGCTGGTCTGGGGCGACCTCGTCCATGTGCCGTCGCTCCAGTTCGAGCGGCCGGAGGTCGCCTGGGAGTTCGACGCCGACCAGGAGCAGGCGCGGGCAACCCGGTTGCGCATTCTTGCGCTTGCCGCCGACAATGCCTGGTGCGTTGCCGGAGCGCATCTCGATTCACCAGGTGTCGGCCGGATCTTGCGAGGCGAAACAGGCTTCCGC
>NZ_SRUO01000245.1 GCF_004791025.1 Mesorhizobium sp. M4B.F.Ca.ET.203.01.1.1 | reverse complement strand
AGCGCCGTCTGCCTCGTCGCGCCCGAGCATGGCCCCGACCGCCAGTTCGAGCGCCTGCTCAACGCCGCCGGCCGGCTCGACAAGGCCGCCAAGCCGATCCTCGAGATCAACCCGCGCCATGAGCGCGTCGCGGCGCTGGCAAAACTCGGCGACGACGATAAGGCGTTCAAGGAAGACGCCGCGCATCTGCTCTATGACGAAGCGCGCGTGCTCGACGGCGACAAGCCGGCCGACGCGAAGGCGTTCTCAGCGCGCCTGGCACGGCTGATCGACCGCGGCTTGGCCAAGGGGTGAGGC
>NZ_SRUO01000244.1 GCF_004791025.1 Mesorhizobium sp. M4B.F.Ca.ET.203.01.1.1 | reverse complement strand
GCCGGTACCGCTGCCGGACTTCACCTTCGATCCGCCGCCGGCCACGCCGGCACCGAGGGTGCCTGACAACAGCCTGATGTTCGGCGCGCTGGGCACCGCAGGCGTCGTGGCCGCCAGCCCGTTGGATGCTGGTGCCTCGCCGCTGCCAACGCAGGATGATGCCGAGGCAGCACTGGTCTTTGCCGCGTCCAGCGCACCTGCGCCGGATGTCCCGCAGTGGGAGCTGGCGCCGTTCTACCCCGAAGCCGAAGCGCTCGCGACCGCCGACGAACGCGCGCCGACGTTCGCCAGTTTCGAT
>NZ_SRUO01000243.1 GCF_004791025.1 Mesorhizobium sp. M4B.F.Ca.ET.203.01.1.1 | reverse complement strand
GCGAAGCACGAGCATCCCATCGCACCCCAGAAGGCGCTCAGGTCGTCGGTGGGCGCCGCATGCAGCGCGGCATGGCCGTGAGCACCATGCGTACTACAGGCCACACCGTGATGGTGGCGATGCGCGGCGGCCAACCCGGTGGCGGCGCCGCCAACGTGGTAGCCACCGAAGCGGTTGACCGGCGACCAGTCCGGCATCGCCGGCGGCAGCTGCGGCGCCAGGCCGGCGTAATCGCCGTCGGCGTGCACGATGCGGCCGCCGACCACGGTCAGCAGGCTGGTGATGTCGGCGATCTGCG
>NZ_SRUO01000242.1 GCF_004791025.1 Mesorhizobium sp. M4B.F.Ca.ET.203.01.1.1 | reverse complement strand
TGCAAGCAACCGCCCCGAGCCTGCGAAGCGGTGCAGCAGATAGCACGATGCGCTATGGGGCAGCCCGCTTCCTTGCGGCTTCTGCAGCATTCGAGGCTGCCAAGACCCAATTTGCGATCCCTGCTGGAAAGACGCCTTCTTGGGCAGAACATGATAACCCGCTGACCGAATTGACGACTGCGATGGGAGACTTGCTCGACGCCCGTCATCTTCTCCGGGACTGGACTTCGTGGTGCGGCATTCGTCGCAGGGCTGTCAGTCACAATCTGGGAGCGTTGGTCGACGATATCGAGGCGGG
>NZ_SRUO01000241.1 GCF_004791025.1 Mesorhizobium sp. M4B.F.Ca.ET.203.01.1.1 | reverse complement strand
TGCTGGTGCCGCAGTACAGCGGCCATGTTGAACGCGTGCTGTTGAACACCGCCACCGTCGAATTCGCCGGCCGCGCCGACTAAGCACCTTCGCTGATCGGCAGCCTGTCCCTGCCTGCGGCAAGTTCACCGCAGGCAGCGGGCAGCGCATCGGATGCAGCAGCCGTGTAGAGCCGAGCGCGGGCTCGGCTCCACAGGAGGCTTACGGCTGCTGTGTACCGAAGTTGCCGCAGCCGTGCTACTTGCGGGTGCCGATGGTCAGATTCACCTTGGCCTCGAAGGCCTCGCCGCTCATGTCGT
>NZ_SRUO01000240.1 GCF_004791025.1 Mesorhizobium sp. M4B.F.Ca.ET.203.01.1.1 | reverse complement strand
CTTGTCAGGACAGGTCGCGAGACGTACTAGCCAGACCTTTCAGTTTCGGCCGAGGCCGATCCTCCGAAGACTCATCGGCCGACTATTCATTTAGAATACGATAGACCTGCATTCTCGAGCAGCCGATCAGTTTTGCGATGCCAGCGGGGCCATGACCTTCACCCCACAAGGCCCTAATTCGGTTCCGATCAAACCGCTGTTTACCGCCCTTGTAGGCACCGTCGCGTTTGGCCCGCTGGATGCCCTCGCGCTGTCGCTCTTTGATGAACCGTCGCTCCATTTGAGCGACCATGCCGAGC
>NZ_SRUO01000239.1 GCF_004791025.1 Mesorhizobium sp. M4B.F.Ca.ET.203.01.1.1 | reverse complement strand
TAGACCCTCGAGGCAAGCGGCTCCGGCGGCAGGCCAAAGGCCGCGAACAAGGCGGGGCCGAGCGGCGGGACGTAGATCGTCAGCGAGGCGATCTTGCCGTCGGCCGGTTCGATGACATGCAGCGAATGCGCCCGCCAAATGGGGTCCTGGTGGCGCTGGGCGTAGAGCGCGACGGCGGGCTGGCCGCTCGCCCTGGTCGCGACCGCGCGGTAGCCGGCGAAATTGCCCCAGACGCTCCCCAGGAAGGCGCCGATTGCCTGATGTCCGCGGTACCATTCCCGCCATGGCGGCATGTGATAG
>NZ_SRUO01000238.1 GCF_004791025.1 Mesorhizobium sp. M4B.F.Ca.ET.203.01.1.1 | reverse complement strand
CGAGGATGCGCTGGGTTGCCATCAAAGTCTCTCCATCTGCGCCTTGCGGCGCGCACAAAGGCTGCGGGACGCGGGCGCTCGGCCTCGCGAACTCGCGGTGGACAAAGGCGGGACGGAAAATCCATGGAACCAGCCGGTGGAGACCCCGGAACCATGAATCGCCGTCTCGCGGCGGTGAACCTGGCCTTGCCCGGCCTCGGTTCGCTTTGTCTGCCTTGGCTTGGATGGGAGAACCCCGTCCGCACTACAGGCAATGAAGGTGTGCCTCTTCAGTAACCCCGGTCTTTGGACGACCGGCAG
>NZ_SRUO01000023.1:72225-99747 GCF_004791025.1 Mesorhizobium sp. M4B.F.Ca.ET.203.01.1.1 | reverse complement strand
ATATGAGCAACGAGATTGTACGCCGTGTCGCCGCAGGCAGTGCACTTCCTGGGTAGCTGCTAACGAACTCGGCGAGTTCAGATATGGCCCGCACTGAGATACTCCAATATATCCGCTTGTTTCGCGACAGGGCTTCGGCTGTTTTGCCCACCGCGGGAGGCGTGCTTTGCTAACGCCAGTCCGGCTTCGACAGGTCGGTTCGGCCGAGTGTACCATCTCCCATGCAATCCGCGTGCCACCTAAAACGTTGTGTACGAGAAGGGGCAACTGCATGTGCTTCGCACGTCAGCGGAATACTTGTACCCTGGTGTGCCGGTTTCCGAACAATTCGGAGGCACAAACTCCTCACGCTCGCTGATGGGGTGGACGGCGCCCGCAACTGCATCATTCTCGTGAGAGGCGTGCCAAGATGGCTGCTGTCGAGCACTCATCTGAAGGAGCACCGGCTCCGCGCTTTTGCCTGTCGTGCGTCGGCTGAACGAACTCGATCATGAGATCGGACAAAGCGATCAGGCCATTCTGGCTCTCGCCAGAGCCGATGGGACCGCGCGCCGTCTGATGAGCGTTCCTGGCATCGGTCCGTCACCGCCTCTGCGCTTGCCGCAAGTATCCAGGATATCTCCGCCTTCTCGGGCCCGAGTGTGTTCGCGGCCTTCCTCGGGCTAATGCCCCGGCAAAGTTCATCAGGCGGCAAGGAGCGGCCTGGGGCGAGTTTCCAAGATGGGAAACCGGTATCTGCGCAAGCTGCTCGTTGTCTGCGCTCACGCGGTCCTCTTCCATCGCAAACGTTGCAGCGATTAGAGACCAAGCCGTTCAAGCTTGTCGCCGTGGCGACCGCCAACAAGCTCGCCCGCTCGCCTTCGCGCTCATGCGTAATGACGCACGCTATGCCGCCACGCCGGCGTAACGGAAAAACGGCTGAGGCCGCGGTCCAGAATCGAGGGTGACAATGACCGTGATGGGAACAGACGAGGACATATCCCGAAGCCTGCAACGTAGTCGGAGCTTCGAGCTCGTTCTCTTGATCAGGCCAATGGATCAGCGGACACCATCAGGGCCAGCGGTCACAGTACTGCAACAACAGGCCGGAGACATGACCGCACCCGCGAACGTCCCATTGCCGAAAACAAACCCTTGATCGGCGGGCGCCGTCCAGACATGACTATGTTGTATTGCTCGGCGGATCGCCTCTGCCACTGTTGTGGCGCAGGCGACGACGCCGAACATAGTGTGGGGTCCGATTTGAGCATGTGGCGACCTGCGCCGGCTTGTATATGTCGCCTTCGCCATCGGCGCCTGTGCCCGTGCAGTGGGCGGGCGGTCAGTCGGACCGCCCGTGCCGGTTTGGTCCCCAAGTCCACTGGTCCTTCATGCCGGCCGTACCAGTTGGCACGATCCCGAGTGTAGCTGCTCAATGGCAGACGCGGCAGTATCCAGGTGGAAAATCGACGTGCGTCAGCTTTGGGGAATACCGACTCCGAAATACCGCGTGTAGGCAACATCGAGCATGCGATTGATTAAGCTTGAGAAGCTATATCCGGCGGCCCTCGCGACCAGGGGATAAAAGCTGTTCGTCCCGAGCGCCGGCATGGAGTTGATCTCCAGGACAAACGGCCGGCCGGAACGGTCGATCCGGAGGTCAACGCGGGCGTAGTCCCGGCATTGGCAGGCACGAAAGGCCGCAACCGAAATATCCCGCAGGGCCGTCGCAAGCTTACTATCGATCCGCGCCGGGCAGATAGCCTGCGGCGCCGCGACTGCCATGTGCTGCTTGTCTTCCCAACTCACAATTCGCGATTCGCGGTCGCCGAAGTCCTGCTCCACTAGAGGCAACACCTCCGGTTCTTTGTTTCCGAGTAGCGCGACGTATATTTCCCGCCCGTCGATGTATTCTTCCACGAGGGCATCCTGTGCATATTGCGTGACGATCACTTCCACGGCTTGCCGCAACTGTGCAGGTTCATGTACGAGCTGCAATCCGCAGCTGAGGGATTCGTGTCGCGGCTTCACTACCACTGGGTATCGCAGGTCGCCAGTACTCTCGGTGCCGCGTCGCATCACGCGGAAGTTCGGAGTTGGGACACCGCGATCGCGAATGAGCCTTTTGGTAATAACCTTGTCAAGCGCCAGCCCATGCCCGAGCGGGCTCGATCCAGTGTACGGGACGCCGGCCATCTCGAGCATGGCTGGAACGTGGGTGAGACGAGAATCGCCTTGGATTCCAGCGGCCATGTTGAAGACCATTCCGGAGGGCCGGGCTTGCGGATCGGGTGGCATGAACCGCTCGAGCGTAGCGAGCAGCCCTTTGTCCCCTTCGCACAGCAGCGTCTCGTGGCCTCTCCCTTGCAGCGCCCCCACGATGTTTTCGAGCATCTTGCGACCGTATTCTTCCTGACAAGGGTTACCGAACCGGTTGATCACGCCCGTATGATCATGATTCCACACGACTGCTACTCGCATAATCCACTCCTTTGATGGTTGCCCGCTATACGTCGCTCGGATTCTCCGATCGAGGTGAACAGCTTGCCGGGACCCTGTGTCTCAACCGTCTCCCTGCAATCGGCGTGCCACGAAGAGGTTGTGCTGACTAGACTGGAACGCATGTGGTTAGCGTAGCAGCGGCGGAATACTTACCTCAGCGTGTCGGCTTGCGAACATGGACGTCTTCAACCCGACGTGAGTGGACCCGACAATTTGAATTCTGAATGATCAGCTTCGCCTCTCACGCCAAGTCGGACTGCTGCGCGACAATGCAACTCGCTATTGCGAGTTAGTAACGATGCTGTCCGTATCGGAGCATGGCGTAGATGTTGGCTACAGCTACCAAACGCGGCAGACTCATGCCCCCGTGTACGGCGTGTCTTGTGTCGAATCAGCGCCCTGCACATGTCGAGAGCCATTGGGTCGATGCGCCGCTCGCTCCCGTCTCGTCGACTTGTCTGCGCACACGGATCAGCTTCGCCCGCCACCGTAGCTCAAGACCAGGCATGCCCTAACGTTCAACATGGATCACCCGAATGGGCGCGCAGGTCAGCTTCGCCCGGCGGCGCGGAGATGTAGCAGGACGCGTAAATATAGCCGGTCGTGCGCTCTAGGTGATCTTCCATACCGAGTTTTCTCATACCCTTCAGGATTGCCCGCCGTTCCGCCCGTGTGGAGAAGCGGCGCTGGCGCTGTCTGAACTGGGCTGCCAGTTTGGTTTCCAACCCGAAGCCCTCAAGAGCCGTGGCGATCTTATCGTAACTGAAGGGGTGCATTGCGAAGGCGACGACCCACGGGCGTGAGGTCGCCGAGGCGTCATAGACGCGTGCAAAGGTTCGCTCGGTGGCGTAGCCCACACAGCCTGTGCTGATGATGATGTCTGATTCGACGAGGGCGCAGCGTTCCTTAACGCTCAAATCGCGGGATTCCAAATCTGCCGGGATGCCAGACTCCAGCAGGCCCATGCTCTGCGCATATTTAACAGCCCGGAATGAGGGGTCCACGCCGATGAACTGGATGTCATCGCGGAGACCACGATCTCGAAAGAAAGCGCGATGCTCGATCTCCTGTCGGCCCGAGAGCGATCCTCCGGATTTCAGGTAGGCAGCATACAGATCATCGAGATCGAGGTCCGTGCGAAGTAGCGCAGCGTTTATGCCATAGGAACAACCGACGTCCACGATTTTCAGCTTAGTCTTTTTTCGAACGCGTCGGTACTTGGCGAATATCCCTTCGAAGACCGGCTTAGCCCGATCTGAAATCACATAATCTAGGGCCAGATGCGCGCGAAAATAGGCATGCGGCCAAGTGCGGTTGTACGCTCCCGTAAAATCATGCTTGGTTCCCTGAATGCTGCCGCGCTTTGCATCTGCTGCCGCCATTGTCCACCTCACTGACCTCTGGCCTCGGGGTCGCAGCCAATGAATAAGATGGTTCTGCCTAAGGCGGACAGGAGCAGCGAGCGAACTCTAGCAGCCGTGGATTTGCCGATCCCCGCCTTCCCACGGAATGCGTTCTGGCACTGATCTGACATCTGTTTTCCTTCTTTCCTCGAGGGACGCGAGGTGTCCCACGGCATGAAGATCGGTCGGCAGCCCTGCCGCCTCGCGACAATTGAGCTTCAAAGGTCGTGCCAACTGCGCAAAAGGGCCACAGCAAAAAGATGTTTTGCCTAATGATCAAAGCTTTAAGTGAGAGTGCAGCTGATAGCCACGCAGCACTCCACCGTGACTGGTATGCGACAGACCCGACAATCACTGATGGATTTGCCGACCGAACCCATATGGATTCACGAACGGCGCGATCTGTGTACCGACGCGCGTCGATCTCGCCCAGCGGTTTAGCACCTAGCCGGTCAAATACCACAAACCTGCTGGTCGAAGAAGCAATCGAGGAGACTGTCCCCTTATTCCGGACGCCCAACCGGTAAAAAACACGTGAAGCACACATCACCAAGCGCTCTGTCAGCTCATGTGCTCTATTGCGATCCACCTGAAAATGGGGAGCGCCGATCCACGTGACGGAATTGGGGGTCCCGGTCGCGGTTCGAGCTCAGGCTCGAGGGCTTGGCGCCCTGCTATGCCGCGACACCACCGAGAAACCCACCAATTCAGTCGTGTAACAGGTCCTTCAAACAAATTTACAGAACCTTTGCGACTGCAGGTCGCTGACGCTGGTACTTAGTACGTGTCCGGGGTCGCACGGCTACAAAGCTGAAGCCTGTTTACGCTGAGACCGCCGCACAGCACGCAATGGAGGTCATCGCCAATGGAACAGAGAGCGCTCATCCTGATTGAAGGCCATCCAAGGGATACAGGCCTGCGGTACGTCCAAGCGGCTCAGCGTCTTGGTCTTCGTCCAATTACCCTGTCGGCCGACCCAACTCAATACGATTATCTTGCGGCCGAAAAGCTTGAGGCAATCCAAGTCGATTCAGGCAATCTTGATGCGCTGATCCGCGAATGTTCCCGGTTAAGCGTGAGGTATGACATTGCTGGCATTACGGGCTTTGCGGGCAGTGACGAGTCAGTCTCTGCGACAGTTGGCAAGCTCTGCCAGCATTTCGATCTGCCGGGGCCGGACCCCATATCCATTGAAAGATGCTGCGACAAGTACACTCAACGTCAGCTCCTCGCGGAGGCCGATGTTCCAATGCCTGCTTATCGCTTGGCAGCGAATGCGACGGAGGTTCAAAGCTTTGCAGCGGAGGTCGGGCTGCCGGTAGTTCTTAAGCCAGCCATCGGCAGCGGCAGCATCGGTGTCCGCTTGTGCCGCAATGTCGAAGAGGTGGCCGAACACACGAACCATCTGTTGGGCGGGGACCTCACGCAGTCTTCCCCAATCCTGGTCGAAGAATTCGCACAAGGCCCCTATTATTGCACTCATATAATGGGAAATGAGGTCATTGGGATTGCCGCTGCTGACTTCAGCCCGCCACCGCATTTCGTCTTTCATCAGTGCATCTGCCCAGCCCCGCTGAGTGATGACGAGCATAGGCGTATCGCCGATCTTTCGTTGCGCTGTTTGCGGGCTCTCGACCTTGGCTGGGGGCCAACGAACATTGAGCTCCGGTGGACGAAGCGTGGCCCAGTCGTCATTGAAGTCAATCCGCGTCTTTCCGGGGGTCCTCTCTCGGTTCAGCTGGCTTACGGCATCGATCTCATCAGCGAGCACATCAAGCTTGTCATCGGCGACGAATGGAATTTGCGCAGACGGCATTCGAATGTCGCAGCATGGCGGGCTCTACTTCCTGATCGCGATGGCATCCTCGATTGGATCGACGGAGACGGTCGCGCGGCTGCTATACCAGGTGTCACCGAGGTTAAGTTGTACGCAAAACCCAAGACGCCGATCGTGAGGAAGGGAGATTACCGAGACTCTATCGGATATGTCATGGCCGCTTCCCCCAGCCGTGCTGGAACCGAGGCGATACTTCAGCGTGCCGTTGACTTGATCCATTGGTCGATCACGCCTTTTCCGACCCCTGCTGGCGAATAGAATCTGCAGCCCGTTGCCCAGAGCGCGCAGCTAGCGCCAGCTGACAGATGATCTCGGATGGAGGTATCCGACGCCAAGCGCCTGAAGGCCTTGGAAGACGAGAACGCCAAGCTAAAGAAGCTGCTCGACCGACCAGATGCTCGAAGCCTCGGCATTGCGCGAGCTTCTGTCGAAAAAATGTTAGGGCCCGCCGCCAAGCGCGAAGCCGTAGCGCATCTGCAGGCCGTCATGGGCCTATCGGAGCGTCGGGCCTGTTCCTTCGTCGGCGCCGATCGCAAGATGATCCGCTACCAGTCTCGCCGACCGCCAGAGACAGAGCTGCGTGGTCGGCTGCGACCTCGCGAACGAGCGCCGACGCTTCGGTTACCGGCGGCTGTTCATCCTGCTCAGACGCGAGGGCGAAGCATCTGGGGTCAACCGTATCTACCGTCTCTATCGCGAGGAAGGCTTGACGGTGCGCAAGCGCCGGGCAAGACGGCGAGCCGTCGGCACGTGGGTGCCTGGTCGAGGCAAAGCCGAATGCGCTGGTCGCTGGACTTCGTGCATGATCAGTTCGCCTGTGGCCGGCGCTTCCGCGTGCTCAACGTCGTCGATGACGTGACTCGCGAATGCCTGGCCGCGATCCCGGACACCTCGATTTCCGGCCGTCGGGTTGCCTGTGAACTGACGGAACTGATCGCGCACCGCGGCAAGCCGGGCATGATCGTTTCCGACCACGGCACAGAGTTCACTTCGAACGCCATCCTCGCCTGGTCGAAGGATCCACGGGATCGAATGGCACTACATCGCGCCAGGCAGGCCGATGCAGACGGATGTTGTAGAATAGCCCCTTCTTCTCATTCGGCGGCTTTTTTCACAGCCTTCCGCCTTTCGGGCCTCGTTCGCCATCGGGCGGTCTCTGCTGCATAGGCAGCTTCTGCCTTTTCGACTCGGGATCGTTCTTCGGCCAGCTTGGCCGGGATGTTGTAGTCGAACGCGGAGCCGCGCCTGGCATGGCTGGTCGGGAGGCCGGCGCGCATTCGACCGATCTGAACTTGCGGGCGAGCAAGGCAGGCCGGGCCCAGATATAGTCGGCATTTTTGCTCAGCATGTGCCAGATGATCATTGCAAGCTTGCGCGCGGGTGGCGACGGCACGCGATGTGCTTCCCATGCGGACACGGCGGGATCAGGTGGACGTGGAGGATTGACTGGATCAGGTTCTTCAGCCGCGAACGCTGGCGAACCAACTGTGTGCGCCTGGTGACCAGTCTTCGAAGCGCAAGGGTCGCCGGATCCGGAACCCAGATTTCCGGTAGAAAGCACGAGGCGTAGAGCTTCGCAAGGACAGTGGCGTCGATCGTGTCAGTCTTCACCTCGCGTGCGCGATCATATGCACCTGCTTGGGATGGCGATTACGATCCGATCCACGTAGGGTGAACAGCACTTCAGCGACCGCCGCCGCATCGCCGGTCGCCTCGATCACTACATGATCATCGTGGGTGAGTCCCCCTCTGGCGAACTCCTCGAGCTTGTTGCGTAGCATTTGAACGCGGCCGAGCTTGACGATTTTGCCATCAAGCAAGACACAACCTCGGCGGCTACGCGATGTATGTCCATGCCGATACTACGCATGGTTCCCTCCATCGCTGGTCAAGCCCGGATCCGCCAAGCTTAACGAAACCTGACGACCGAACAAACGATGGCACCGAGAATAACATGCCGGATAGTGGTTATGTCGAATCTTTCAACGGCCGCATGCGCGACGAGCTCTTGAACGAGAGTCTGTTCTTCGGCCTCGACCACGCCCGCAGCGCCAATGCCGAATGGCGGGAGGACTTCAACACCGCGAGGCCTCATTCCTCGCTCGCCTACCAGACCCCGGCAGCCTATGCCAAGATCATCACCGCAACCGGCTCCGACGCTGTGCTGATGGAAGGCTCTGCGCCTCCGCCGGTTGCTCAAACCGCGCCACACGGCGTAACGGAAACGGCCAAGGCTCTAATCGCCACAGGATCAATATCAGTGGCAGGAATGGGCGAAGCTATCTAGCAGGCCGTTGAAAAAGCCGCTCGCCGTCGATTGGCTCCGAAGGGATTCGGAGGATGGCGCATGCGGGGCAACGACGATCGGACCGGCTCCCTTTTCAGCTATGTGGATCTGGAGGTGCGGGTTCGCCAGAACCATCCGTTGCGCACGATCCGCCATATGGTGAACGAGGCGCTTTTGGCGCTGGCGGACGATTTTGCGGCGCTTTACTCGCCGATCGGGCGACCGTCGATCCCGCCGGAGAAGTTGTTGCGGGCGATGCCTCTGCAGGCGTTCTATTCGATCCGTTCGGAACGGCTTCTGATGGAGCGGCTGGAATACGATCTCCTGTTCCGCTGGTTTGTCGGCATCGGCGTCGATATGCGGCGTGGGATCACTCAGTGCTTTCGAAGAACCGGGACCGGCTGCTGGAAGGCGACATCGCGGCGAAGTTCTTAGGCGCGGTGCTGGCGCAGCCCAGAGTGAAAAAGCTTCTCTCGAGCGATCACTTCTCGGTCGACGGCACTCTCATTGAGGCCTGGGCATCGATGAAGAGTGTCAAGCCGAGGGATGGGCCGGGCGAGCCGCCGGAAAATGGCGGCGGCCGCAATGCGGAAGCCGATTTCCATGGCCAGAAGCGGACGAACGAGACGCATGCCTCGACCACCGATCCCGATGCCAGGCTCTAGAAGAAGGGGAAAGGAAAGGAGGCGAAGCTGTGCTTCATGGGACACGGGTTGATGGAAAACCGCCACGGCCTTTTGGTCGACGCCTGCCTGACATTGGCCAACGGCCATGCCGAGCGGGTGGCGGCACTGCACATGATCGAGCCGCATGCGGACCGGCCGCGGGCCATCACGCTCGGCGCCGACAAGGCTTATGATGCGGAAGACTTCGTCAACGAACTGCGCTCGATGAAGGTGACGCCGCATGTGGCGCAGAACACGAGCGGCCGTCGTTCGGCAATTGACGGGAGCACCACGCGCCATGGCGGCTTTGTCGTCAGCCAGCGGATCAGAAAGCGGATCGAAGAGGCGTTCGGCTGGATCAAGACGGTCGCCGGACAGGACAAATCCCGGTTCCGTGGCCGCGACCGCGTCGGCTGGGCCTTTACCTTCGCGGCCGCCGCCTACAATCTGGTGCGGCTGCCGAAGTTGTTTGTTGTGCCGATATGACCACGCCCGCAGGCTGCCAACTGATCGGCCGCTGGCGCATCGTCGAGGCCGATCTGTGGGATCGCGATTATCTCGACCTCGATGAACCCGCCACGATCACCATCTGCGCTGGCAACCACGGCGAGATCGCCTTGGGCGCCATGCAGGCATCCCTCGAACTCGGCTACGGCCCGTCGATGGTCTTCTTCGCATGGGTCGGATTCGACGAAATGGACGAGGTCACAGGCGACGGCCATGCTGAACTGCTCGGCGACGGCTCCATCGAGATCACCTTCGTTTATCACAACGGCGACGAGGCAATCCTCAAGGCCAAACGAGACACTTCTTCAACGGCCTGCTAGAAGAGAGTCCTGAACCTGCCGAACCAAAGTTCGCAAGGTCGTGAACCAGATCGAGACGTCTCGCTCCTGCTCCCGTCATGTGGCGGCCCAAGCGCCAGCGCGAAGAGAAACTACCGTCCCGTGGACGTCCGAAAAAGTGCAGGAGCACCTTGAGGACAACGAACCAATCAGAATGCATTCAGATGTCTTTCTGACTGGATAACTCGTCGACCAGGACCCGCATGTTTTCCGAATAGTCCACCGGCGTGCTGATAAGATGGATACCGCCCGCCGCAAATGCCGCTTCGAGCGTCGGCGCAAGGTCGTTGGGGCCTTCGATTCGTCTGCCTTCGATGCCGTAGGCCTCGGCGTAAGCGACAAAATCGGGATTGCCGAAGGTCATGCCGAAATCGCTGTAGCTATTTGCGGCCTGTTTCCAACGGATCATCCCATAAGCGTCGTCCTGTAGGATGAGCACGACGAGACGATGTCCGAGGCGGATCGCCGTCTCCAGTTCCTGCGAGTTCATCATGAAGCCGCCGTCGCCGCATATAGCTAGAACGCGACGTTCCGGACAGAGCATCGCGGCCACGATCGCTGAAGGCAGCCCTGCGCCCATGGTGGCGAGCGCATTATCGAGGAGAAGCGTGTTAGCTACCCGGGTGCGGTAGTTGCGAGCGAACCAAATCTTGTACATTCCGTTGTCGAGGCAGACGATTCCGTCCTCAGGCATAACCTGACGCACGTCGTGCACGATTCGCTGTGGCGTTAGGGGATAGCGGCTTTCCTTCGCCCGGTCGGCGATCCTGGTCAGGATCCCATCACGCAGCCCGAGCAGCGCACCGGCGTTGGGCAGCCTGCCCTCGAGGCGGTCGGCAAGCGATCTCAGGCTCGGCCCGATATCGCCCACCACCTCGGTATGTGCGAAGAATACCTCGTCGACCGTCGCCGGCAGATAACCCACATGGAGCACAGCTGGCCCTTCCGGCTTCATCAGAAAAGGCGGTTTTTCAACGGTGTCATGGCCGATCGAGATCACGAGATCGGCGCGATCGATTGCCCGGTGCACGTAATCCCGCTCCGATAAAGCGGCCGTGCCCATGTACAGTCGGGCCCCCCCCGATACTGCGCCTTTACCCATTTGCGTGTTGAAGAACGGAATCTGCAGGCGCCTCACAAAGTCCGACAGCTCCGCAGCAAGGCGCGGTCTGTTTGCGGCTGCACCTAGCATCATCAGCGGCCGCTCGGCCTTAAGGATGTGCTCTGCCGCACGGTCCAACGCCTCCTTGGCCGCAACGGGCGGGTTGATAGGATGGGGCGCCACCATCGGCGGAACCACGGGCAGTTTCTCGGCTGCAACATCTTCCGGGAGTTCGAGATGGACCGGCCCTGGCCGCTCCTGTTGCGCTACCCGAAACGCTTCGCTCACAATGGTCGGAATTGTCGCTGGGTCGACAATCTGACGCGCCATCTTGGTCAGCGGCGTCATGGTCGAGACCATGTCCACAATCTGGAACCGCGCCTGGGTCCGGCCCCGTATGCACTTCTGTCCGGTGATCATGATCATGGGCATCGCGCCGAGCAGGGCGTAGGCTGCGCCCGTCGTGAGGTTCAGCGCGCCGGGACCGAGCGTAGCCAGACAGACTCCGGGCTTTCCAGTAAGCCGCCCATGCGTAGCCGCCATGAACGATGCCGCCTGTTCGTGACGCGTCACCACCAGTTTGATCGAGGAATGCCGTAGTGCTTCAACAAGGTCGAGATTCTCTTCCCCGGGAACCCCGAAGATTTGCCGAACGTTCTCGTTCTCAAGTGCAGATACAAGCAACTCGGCGCCGTTCATTGGTGTCGTCCTCGGCTGACGTTTTTTACGGCCACTCTGAACTGACCTTCCAATCGGTTTGGAAATTGCGAGTTGCGCCCCGCTCTGAACTGCTGTGTCAGCGGGGAGCGAACCGGGTCAAAGCAACAGGGAGACGGCACAACCAAACTTAACGCACTCTTCATTTTGAGTTCCCTCTTGACTTGAACATTCAGTACCCTTCGCCCAGCATAGGAGAAGGGACGTCCGTCGAGGATGAAGGGCGCCTCCTCTTGTCCTTTCACGGTCACCCTCTCATTGGTTTGCAGTTTAATTGGTGTCGAGCGTCGTTCCGGGCTTTTGCAATCGGCCGGAACAACGCTTTCACGAAGCCGGTAGCTGTCACTGCGGATGGGATCACTATGGAACAATTGAGCAAGCGATGAAGGATCGACGTTGCCACCACAGGACCGCCAAACGCACTGCCCCATCCGGTGATCAGGATCGACTCCCGCTCATTCCGGTCAGGCGCTATGCGCACGCCGATCGGCAACCCGCGCGTCCACCGGTCCAGATCCGCTTCGAATGGCGCCCAGCTCTCGAACCGGCGGCCGGCTATCGCATTGTGCTTGACCGAGCCGACCCGCGTTGCCCCTCCCCTTCGTACGCCCGGTAGGGCGCACAATCCGCAGCGCAGCGGCCAAATGGTGTGCAGCCGCATGTTGAACCTTACCTCCAGTATCGTTGCATCGTGATGTTCGACCAGCGCCCTTCGTATAGTCGGCCAGCAGTTCCGTTAGGACCCGCCGAAGCGAAGGGAGGCTACTTGCATCCTCTCGAACGAGTCCGCCTGGGGTCCCGAAGCGAGGGGCGGATGTACGGCCGACGCGAGCAACCCGGCGTTATCACGCCGTCGCACCCGCACAGGCTCACCGCCGATCCACTTCCCGGTGATACGTTGTCGATCCGCATCTAATGCCCCTGGAACTGTCTGAAACCTTGTCGTCGCGCTCTTCTGCGGTCTCAACTCTCGATGCCAACCCTGCACCCGAGGCTCCACACACCGAGCACCTATGACGGTCCCATGTTGGTCTGAATCACTGGCGCACCACTTCGGCATTGGCGCCATGGCGGAAGAAACGCCCCCGCTGCAAATTGTCCGGCCGACGCTTCTTGTCGCAAGTTCACAGAAGTCCGCCCCCCGCTGCAAGAAAAAGACCGGGCCTCCCGCCCGCCTGCCGGCTCGGGATGCCCGGTTTTCACGGCGGAGACCGCATATCGGCCGAGCGGTGATCATGGGTGATTGTTTCCTCGGTCCGTGCCGCAACGCGTTTGCGAATAGCCCCGCATGTCTTGTGCCAAAGGAGAAATGATCTATCACGCTGTGTGTCTCATGTCCGACACAGTCGACAGTCCGACAACGTGTCCGACCGCAAACGCCTGATCAATGTCCTGCGCGAGCCCGAAGGATGCAGGAGCTGACACGCCTCCTTTGCTCCTTAAAGCCGCTCTCGAACACGAGACCACTTGCTCGACTCAGGAGAGGAGTGGAAGAGTGCTGCTGCAGGAGCACCAGCCGCGAGGGGCGGAGCATCGCAGGGCTGTTCTAAAAACCTTAAGCAGACGTGTAGAGAGACATCGGCCACTCGCCCATTCCCGCCACGGCATCAAAACCACCATTGTCCCCAGACAACACAATGAGGTCGCATTATTCGCGCCCACCTCGCTAGGGCGCATCGGATAGGGACAGCGTCTAACAATCGCCAGCCCATCGACTGGTCCAGCCGTGACATCGTGCACAACCTTGAGCGTGAGGACGATTGAATCCGAAGGTGACAAGGTCGATGGCTCGCCTTCACGAGCATCTTTCGCCGCCACGGGTACGTGTGTCAGGCCTTTCGTTGCTAAGGTGCCCAATAGCATTAGCACCCAGAGGAGACTCAGTTCGTTAGAATGTTGGGGCGTGTTGATCCAGATCAGGACTTTCTCGCCGTCGAAAGCATTATGATCCTCGGCATCATGGGGACGGGGGCGTCTTTGCGGGGGCGCCTTCACTTTTGAGGTTTTTTCATGAATACTGATATTGAGGCCCGCAGATCCGATGCGATTTCGCGCGGGGTGGGCGTGACTACACAGGTTTATGCCGACAAGGCGCTTAATGCCGAAATCTGGGATGTGGAGGGACGGCGTTATATCGACTTCGCCGCAGGCATGGCAGTAGTCAACACCGGCCATCGTCATCCAAAGGTCGTTGCAGCGGTGAAAGACCAGCTCGACCGCTTCACACATACTTGCCATCAGGTCGTGCCTTATGAGAACTACGTCCGGCTCGCCGAACGGTTGAATGACGCCGTGCCTGGCGACTTCAAAAAGAAAACGCTCTTCGTCACGACCGGCGCTGAAGCCGTCGAGAACGCCGTCAAGATCGCCCGCGCCGCCACAAACCGCAGCGCGATCATCGCCTTCACCGGCGCCTTCCACGGCCGCACCTTCATGGGCATGACATTGACGGGCAAGGTCCAGCCCTACAAGGCCGGTTTCGGCGCGATGGTGCCGGACGTCTTCCACGTCCCGTTCCCCATCGAGTTCCATGGCACCACGATCGACGAATCGCTCTCCGTGCTCGACAAGCTTTTCAAGGCTGATATTGATCCTGGCCGCGTCGCTGCGTTTATCGTAGAACCAGTGCAAGGCGAAGGCGGCTTTTATGAAGTGCCGTCTGCCTTCATGGATCAGCTGCGCGCAATCGCTGACAAACACGGCATCCTGTTGATCGCAGACGAAGTACAGACCGGCTTTGCCCGCACCGGTAAGCTCTTCGCCATGGAGCACTTCGGTGTCTTTCCGGACATCACCACTATGGCCAAGGGTCTCGGCGGCGGCTTCCCTATAGCAGCTGTCACCGGTCGGGCGGAGATTATGGATGCACCGGGACCGGGCGGCCTAGGTGGCACTTATGGTGGCAGCCCGATCGGCATCGCCGCCGGAAATGCTGTCCTCGACGTGATCGAAGAAGAGGATTTGTGCCACCGCGCCGAACTACTCGGCGTACGCCTGAAAAGGCGGCTGCAATCGCTGAAGGATGTCGTTCCGCAGATCGCCGACATCCGTGGCCTGGGTCTCATGAATGCGATCGAGTTCACGGTGCCCGGCTCAAGAAAACCTAGTGCAGAATTCACGAACAGTGTCCGCGAGAAGGCGCTCGACAGGGGCCTCATCCTCCTGATCTGTGGCGTTTACGGAAACGTCATCCGCTTCCTCGCCCCGATTACTATCGAAGACACAGTATTTGCCGAAGCACTCGACATCCTTGAAGAAACATTACGCGCCTGCGCTCAGGAGGCCTGACGGGGCGCGAAAGCACCTGATACCGGTGCTTCCAGGCTTAGGCAGCCCTCAATGCTGCCGACAAGGCATCATGGCGGGCGAGTGGTACGCAGCGGCGTTAGCGGAAAACATTTGAACGTCGCGAAGCATCAACCGGGGATCTTATTGGGGCGCCGGGGACATGAATCGACATGGGATTGCTCGCGCCATAGATGCCGCCCGTCGGGTGCAAAAGGTTTGTGCCAAGAAAATAGGAAGGGAGCGCTCGCCTGTGCCAAGACATTATCGAACAAAGGACGCGATGTTCAAACGCTTCACCACGACGATCACGACCAATGCGTCGGCATCTTGTCGACTTCACCCGCAGCCTATAACTTCGCCGGGAGCGGGTCTGTTCAACCTGGACGACGTGTCGAATTATCTCTCGCCGGCAATTCGCAGACTACTTACGGAGCGGTTCGCCGACCTGCGCCGGAACAGCGTATCAGCGATGTGACGAGGCAGTTCACTGCGATCGCAGATCGAGAATATGTTGCCCGCCGGCCCATGGCGGGAATCAAAGCATTGGGAGCCACGGCTGGCGGCCGTCGGCAGCGGGCGCCAGTTCAAGAAGGCTCCGCGACCTGGCCGCATGGCCGGTTTTGCAAAGCTCGGGAATACTGAAACGGTGGATCAGCCGTAAGAGGGCTTCGTGCTCCTAACCACTTATTGTGAGCGGCGTGCGCGGATCTCTTGTAAGCGCGAATTTCCCCGCACCTTTTGCTGTTGAGTGCTCTGATGCATGACCGCCTCTTCAATGAAGCCGAACAGGCCGCGGATAAGGACGCCGCCGATAACGAAGATGGCGATGTCGTTGCCCTGCCGGACACGGGCTTTCCGGCGACCGAAGGGGCGACGGGAAAGAAGCGCGGCCGCAAGGCCTTGCCGGAAAACCTGCCGCGCGAGCGCGTCGAGTATGACCTTCCCGACGACTAGAAGGCTTGTCCTTGCTGCCGTCACCAGATGCATCGCATGGGCGAGGCCGTTACCGAGCAACTTCATATCGAGGTGAAGGCGAAGGTTTTGCAGAATGTGCGGTTCAAATATACTTGCCGCCCTTGTGACCGTACCAGCTTCAACACGCCGGTCGTGACCGCCGATGCCCGCACAACCCTTGCCGGGCAGCATCGCTACGGCTTCGACGCTGGCCTTCGCGCTCGTTCACAATACGTCTACGGCACGCCGCTCTATCGCCTGGCGCACGCCTTCGAGCGCGCGGGTGTTCCTGTCAGCCGTGGCGCTCTGGGCCACTGGGTGATCGGCTCGAGCGAAAAGCATCTCTCCCGCATCTATGACGCCCTGAAGCTGCGGCTCAGATCGCAGCCCCTCATCCATGGCGACGAGACGACTGTTCAGGTCCTGAAGGAAAAGGATTGAGAGGCCGCCAGCACCTCATACATGTGGGAATACCGGAGCGGCGAGGACAGTGACGAGCCTATCGTGCTGCTCGATTATCAACCGGGCCGCCGCCAGATACACCCGCAGACCTTCTTGGGCGATTACCGCGGCATAGTGATGAGTGATGGCTATTCCGCTTGGCGCACGCTGGAAGGGGCAACGCATCTTGGATGCATGGGCCGTTCGAGGCGGCGCTTCGTCGATGCCCTAAAGGCGAGGAAGAAAGGCGGCGGCCCGCCGGAACAGGCGCTCCGGTTCTTCGAACAGCTCTATCGGGTTGAAAGGCAGGCGCGGAACGAAATCCCCGATGACGGCGAGAAGCGAGATCACTGCATTCGCCGCTTCCGCCAGCAACATAGTGTCCCCATCCTCCTGCTCTCAAGGCATGGCTCGACGAGATCGCCCCAAAAGTCTTGCCGGACAGCAAGCTCGGCGACGCCGTCTCCTACACCCTGAACCAATGGGGGTATCTGACTCGTTACATCGAGGACGGCAGCATGCCGTTCGACAATAATCTTCTCGAGCGTGACATCAGAATCTTTGCCGCTGGCCGGAAAAGTTGGCTGTTCAGCGATACCGTCGACGGAGGCAGGGCCAGCGCCGTCATCTACAGCCTGATGTTGACCTGCCGCGCCTGTGGCGTCGAGCCGTTAGCGTGGCTGCGCCACGTCCTCACGAATGCCTCAACGCAACGAGGACGCTGATATCTACGATCTGCTGCCCTTCAACTTCGCCAAATCAACAGCAGCCTGATCAGACCAGATACCGTTCCCAATTCGAAAGCCATCCGTCGAAAGCGCTGGCGTCAAGGTGCGAGGAAAATAGCGCTTACGATCTCTTCATGGCATGGTAGCAACCGCGGTCCACTCGAGAGGCCGAATACATTTATGCAAGTGGAAATGTCATTTGCGACATCGCGAATCTCGCATTAGCGGGGCAGACCATACATTCCCTTCCCAAAAATCCGTCAAAAAGGCTAGCACCGCGAAATTGCTTTAGCCGTGTGTTCTCATCCTCCAGAGCGTTCACTGGCCGAGCTCGGAGACATCCAGCCCACCGAAGCGGGCCTTTCAGTGTAAATCGAGGCGCCGCTGACCCCTTGCTTGCGGCACAGATCGGCTACCGACACCCGGCCTCATGTTCCTTCAAAACTCCGATGATGTGCTCTTCAGACAAGCGGCTACGCTCCATGTCCTGGTGCTCCAAGATGGATGGCCAGAGCGAACTTCAACCCGGATTAGATCACAGGGGCAAGGTCACAGGCCCAAGACCTCAAAGGCCTCACGACCTACGAGTTCATCTGCAAGGAATGGGCTTCCCGGCCAGATGTCCCGAAGGGCCTGTGACGGTCGCGTCCCGTATGGCGCGGTTGATGACTTTACAATCGGGGAATACAGTGGGTCGCTGTCGGCAGCCTCGTCAGGTCCACCAGAGAACAAGATCCGGCCGAGCAAACCCGAAAAAGCTATTCAGCACCAAACGCTTTCCACTTCCTGATTGACCGGTAACCCCGTGAACGAAACCGCCATCGATTAGGGCGATATCGCCGGTTTTGAGCTGGAACTCGCGATAAGGAACCGCCTCAAGATAGGTTGCCGAATAAGGATAGCCAGTGGTCTCCACACCTTGCGCTATCCGGTCCGCAACTGTCGGCTTATGGCTCCAGAGGCGCAGATTGCCACCACCCTCGGCTATGCTGGGATAGAAATTGAGCGCTGCGACAGTGTTGTGCGCCACCGAAGAAATCTCGTAATCGTTGCCGGCACATAGGACTTGAGCGACGTCGTCGTGGGGGTCCAAGGAAAATGTGCCGCTGCCTGACCAACTGAGAGCGCGACAGACATTGGCCTGACCGTGTTCTGAACGGGCCAGCCTCAATTCAATGCCCTTGTTGTGAAGCTCTCGCTTTAACGCGCCGAATATTGCTCGGACCGGGTCAACCAAATTCTCAAAAAGGGCCTCGACGTGCGGTCGCGCCTTTTCGGCGTCTGCGAAATAGCTGGCTGAATCCTTCCTGTAGTGTGATGCGCCGACATATTGTCCGGGCACACCATCGTTACGCTCCTTGAGACCGGCACTACCAACAAAGTTCGTGGTGATCTTCTCGGCTACTTCGGTGCTGAAAGCTTGCTTGATGTGCAGAGCGGTGAGCTCACCTTTCAGGACCGAGATGATCTCCGCAGTGTTGATCGAGCCGATCCGTTCTCTGATTGAAACAGGGGAGATGGCTGGCAATTGAGATGTCTGGCTAGGCATTGTCTTGCTCCTGCAGTGCGTGATCAAGGATGGTGATGCCAAGATCAAGTTCGGCATCGGAGATGGTTATCGGCGGGAGAACTTTGATAACGTCGCGATTTGGCCCTGAGGATTCGATAAGAAGGCCTTTTTCGAACGCGACATCGTGCACGCGGCCGACAACTGCCGGTGAACGGCATTTCAGGCCGGCCATCAGACCGCGGCCGCGCTTCTGTTCGATGTATCTTGGAAATTTCGCAACGAGGCGATCGAGGTGCGTTTGCAGCCTGACGGCTGTCCGCTCGACACCTGCGGTAAATTTCCTATCCGACCACATCTTGCACATGGCTCCTGCCGTCACGAAGGCGAAATTGTTGCCTCTGAAGGTCCCGCTATGTTCTCCGGGCTTCCATATGTCCAAGTCGGGTCGAATCAGGACGATGGACAATGGACTACCTGAACCGCTTAGGGACTTGGAAAGACACACAATATCCGGTTCGATTTTCGCAGACTCGAATGAGAAGAAATCGCCAGTTCGGCCCGCACCCGCCTGGATGTCGTCGACGATAAAAACAATGCCGTGCGTACGGCAAATGCACTGAATTTCCGTGAGCCAAGCTGCGGATGCGGCGTTCATGCCGCCTTCTGCCTGGATGGTCTCCAGAATGATTGCGGCAGGCTTTTCTATTCCGCTCCCCGGGTCGCTCAAAACGCAGTCGATGTAACTGGCGGAATCGAAAGCTTGGCTCGGATAGCCGTCATAGGGAACACGGATCACATCGTGGCGAGCAACGCCTCCCAGTTCCCTGGTTGAGGCCGAGCCCGACACCGCTAGAGAGCCGAGCGACATGCCGTGGAACGCATTCGTAAAGGCCATGACGCTCGAGCGGCCGGTGTATTTTCGCGCCAGCGCCAGAGCCGCTTCGTTGGCGTTCGTGCCGGTCGGCCCAGGAAACTGAATCTTGTACGAAAGGCCTCTGGCTTTCAGGATCCAATCCACGAACCCTTCAATGAAGTCACGCTTTGCCGCCGTATGCATATCAAGCGACAGAAGAATGTTCTCACCGACGAGATATTCAATCGCCGGCGCCATGATATCCGGATTGTTGTGCCCGTAGTTGAGTGCGCCGGAACCCACCAGGAAATCGATAAAGGGCTTACCCGTCTCGTCCCAGATCGTCGCCCCAAGGGCCTTCGTAAAGACGGTAGGGAACGCCCGGCAATAACGACGAACGTTGGACTCATGGGCCGTGAAAGGGTCGGTATTCATATTGGGTCCTCTGCACATAGGTCGTTCAAAGAAGAGAGCTGTTTAATGGCTAGTGGTTTGCGGTAGATGTTCGTCATCTAACATTGAAGCAGAATGCCGGAGGAAGCTTTGGTTGGTCTGGTGATGCCGGGATCCTCATCGAGTATTGTTGGGTTGCGTTGCCCTCCATTCGGATGCCTTCGCAGAATGTGCTGCAACAAGATGGCTTCTAAAGCTTCCGCGAAAGCACCGATACTACGAGATCGGGTAGTTGACGTACCCACCCATCGCCTACCCAAAGCGACTCCGGACAATGAATGAGTCCAAGGACGATTAGCAGGGTCGCGTCGCCAGAGGTTGTGTAGCTCGGCGGCAGCGAAGCCGCTCGCGAGCGCGCCCCCCCAATAGCGCCGTAGCGAGCGAGCGGCTTCGCGGCGGTCATCAATATTCGCCGTTCAACCTCGGGCTGCGGACACCAACCTGATTCAAGAAACTATTTGATGACCGATGACACAGCGAAAGCCGCGCTCTCTTGGAGAAGACTGCGGATTCCGATCTCTTGCGCGAGATGATTGGCCCGAGCCGCCGGATCAAGAGGGCGGGGCCGTGGGCGCCCTTGACGGAAGGCCCGTTCGTAGGCCAGGCGGAAGCAACCGGGAGACGCGCTGGCGAAGGGCCGCATCGGTTTAGAGAACGTCCACTACCGCGACGGCAACCATCCCCGGCCGCAGCTGGGGCTGCTGCCTTCAGGCGAGTCGAAAAGGAGATCGTCCGGGAGGGTGAAGGCGTTGACGAGGTGGCCGTGAGTAAGCAATCGAGCGCTGATCGGGATCGACGAACGCTGTTTCCGTCCGACCGAGGTTGACCTGTGATCGGCGTTACCTCAAGGCAGGCAGGCCGATAAGCTCGGTTGGAAGGCGAAGACCACTTTCGATGAGCTCGTCTCCGAAATGCTCGAGGCCCACTGCCGCGCCTACGGGATCATGCTGGCGTAACGTGAAAACACGATGGCGTCGCGGGCAGGTGCATTTGTCGTGGGGCCATCCGCATTGCTAGGCTCGCCGTCTCGGCCGGCATCCACTCAGGTCCGGTCGTTTGGGTCGGCGAATTCACACATCCTGCAAAGCAGAAAACCATCCGCTCCATTCATGCGGTCGACGATTTCGCGAAAAACGGGCTTTTCAAACAGAGCGGAGTAACCCTCATATAAAAGGTTGCCCAATACGTGACGCCGTTCAAAATCCATGGAGCATAGGGTAACGTCGCCGTTTGGAAGAAGAACATTCCGATACTGTCGTTCGTCCACGCAGGTTAGGGCTCCGACCACTGGCTGGCGTGGTGCAACGATCTTAGGGTCCACGCTTCCACCCCTACTGCTCATGGGCCGCGCTTTTATCAGTGCTTTGGTAGGAATAATGTCGGCTATATCTGGGTGGGGCTCGCCCAAAGCCACGAACCGGATCAAGGGGATATCCGCGTCGACGAGTTGACGAACCAGATCGCGATACTTGTCTCCGACAAGGCGGCTGTTCATGTAGGTGCCATCATCGAAAACATGAACCACGAATACGCCTAAGCGCAAAGCTTGCAATCGTTGCAGGTCCTGCCCGTTCATTCCCACCAGCGTCGTAAAAATCCTGATGCCATGGCCTTTGGCGAAGGCGTGCTCCACCATTTCGGTGCAGTCCGGATTGAGCCAAGGTTCGGAGTATCCCGCAAAACCAATGCCGACGGAAGTCGGTACGCGGGCCAGACACCGCTTGAAATCTTCAAGACCCAGATGACTCGCATGAGACACTTTTCTTTGCCGGACCGCGAACTTGTCCTGGGGACAATATGAACATCCTACGACACATCCCGTGGTCGTCGTTATCTCCAAAACCCTGCCGGCTGTGTTTGCTGAGCGAAGTTCCGGCAAAATCACTGGTGACAACTCCCATCTACTTACGTCGAAGCGCCACGATGGTGTGCCTTTGGCTTTCTGGCACCGCCTGCTGATCTACTGAGGCAACGCGGCCATCTACCCTTTTGGCAGCCTAGCCGCCCGGTTCGCCGATTTGCCGGGCCGACTCTTCACAAACTTCGAGCGCGTCGGACCAGAGACAGCATTGCATCTTTCGAGGCATCACTCGCTCCGGAGATGTAGCCTCAACCGTTGATCGCTGGCCCGTCGCCGAGATGCGGGCACAGCACCCTCGAACCCGCCGGAAAGAAGCCTTTCTGGATCAGGTCGATCATCCCTTGCATCGACCGAGTTGCATGTTCTCATGCGGGTCAGCCCTCACCCTATATTGCCGCACCTCGACCAGCAAAGGCCGTGCCAGTGCGCCTGGCGCGCAGTTACTGCGTGATAGGCCTCGAAAAGCCCGACAGGCCCAAGACGCTCCGCTGTTTTGAACCCGACATGTTTTCTGACGGCTGTCAGATTTTGGACACACATCACTCATGCGTCAGTCGGTTAAGACGGAATGGCGTGCTGAGTTCTGCAAATTCGCTGAGAGTGGGCGGTCATGACAGGGTGGTGCTCAACGTCACCGATTCCCTGGAAGGAACGCCGCCATGATCAAGACAGAAAGTAAGACCGCCAGCGCTGCCGTCAAAGACATTCTGCTTTGGAACCCGGATAGATTGAACGAGGTGATCCGCGCGGTGGCCGAGATGGACGAGGCGCTGGGTGCTTCGAAGAGCGAGCGCACGCCGGAGCGTCTCGGCTATCACGCGCGCTACTACGGGCGGAGAACTAGCTGCGCACCTACGGCGGTTCGATAATCCCAAGTTTCAAAGCTTTTACAACAGCTACCGTTCTGCTGGTCGCATCCAACTTCCGCATTACATTTTTTAAATGGAAATCTATCGTATTTCGTGATCTGCCTAAAATAGTTCCTATTTCCCATGACGATTTTCCTTTCGACACCCAATAAATGCACTCTATTTCTCTCGGAGAGAGGTTATGAATTTGCTCCGGTTCAGTCGGAGTGCCGAGCTTCGCAACCCTCAGATGAAACTGTAGCGCGGCCATTTGCAGGTAGGTGATCGTTCTATTTAGCAATTCGCAGTCTGAGGATTGGGCAAAACTCATAAACCTAAAGCTGTCAGCAGGGCCATGTAATGGGATGGTAACGCCTGACCTCAAGCCGAATGTTGCTGCTTCGTCCAAGACGCGGCGTCCATCTTCAGTTATGCTTTCATCGGTATACACCTCGCTCCATCGAAAGGCCCCTGCCTCCTTTCGACCTTTCTTGATGAGTGGGTCTATTTTGGCATAGCCCATTCTCGAGTAGCGCTCCTGCCATTCGGCAGGATAATTCCACATCACCACAGAATCCTGTCGGTTCGGCTTGAAAACCCTCTGTTTTGATGCGAGCGGGCCATAGGCAATCCACGGGCAATCGAACTTCCGCGCAAACGCGGACAACAGTTCGAACAACTGTTCGGATTGAGCGATACCGTCAGTCATGTCGAGGAACAGACCTAACTCGAGCTCAATCCGCGGGAGTTCCACGATCTCTCCTTCAGTTGCGTCCTCAGGTGCACAGCTCCAACCCAGCATCGCAACATGCGTAGTACGGGAATCGACAGCCGGAGTTTCTTCCGCCACCTAAAGACGTAGGATCAAGAGTCGTGCCACCTTGCGAGCGGAGCTTTCTTCAGGTTGTAAACCGACTGGAGCGAGGTACCCAGGAGGCGAACCGAACAGCACTGTGTCGGGGAGCGCACAAATCCGACAGTCGAGCATTCGATTGACGGAATATGGGCAGGAAAGTATTCGCGGCGCGTTTTTGAAATCAGCACCTAAGCCCCGGGCACGTGAAGCTGCGTTGCAACTGTACTCATTTGATCGAGACAACGTGATGCACCAGGTGATGATCGCCAAACACGCTTAAAGCGTAAAGAAGAACCATTTACATCGATAGCATCGGCCCTTCTTTTCCAATCTTCCCCCGAGTTGGGGAAGCCATAGCAATCGTATTCGACTGGATCGCGGCTGACTTTGTCCAGGCTCGGCAACCTGCTGAATTTGTCCTTCGGCTGTTCCCGCTCAGTTGGCACGACTTTTGAACCTCACATCGTGAGGCGCCAGGAGCTGCCCGCCAAAATTGATGCTGTTGTGGGGGAGGTCGAAAATTCCAGTTTTGTCATTTAACTTCTTTGGGACCGAGCGTGTTGATGCGCCCGCTTGGAAACTATGAAACGTTTCCCCGTCCATCAGCGCGGCGCCAATTCCCGCGATGTTTTCACCTTCACTGTCCGCCACTGGTGCAGGCAGCCGGTGCGGCTCGCGATCATCATGGCCGCGATGCTCGCCTCCACGCTCGCTGACGTGCTGATGCCGGTCTTTTCGGGTCGTCTCATCGATGCTGTTGCAGGTGGCGCTGCTGTGGCAGCACCAGCCTGGCATTCGGCCCTTTCAGCCTTCTCTGTACCGATTGCACTTGCGCTCGCTGCCATTGCCATGCGCCACATCGCCTTCATTGGCCTGAACGACCTTTTGCTGAAGATGATGTCCGATGTCGCGAACGAAGCGTTCTATCATGTCCAGCGCTTTTCGACAGACTGGCATGCGAACAGCTTCGCCGGCTCGACAGTGCGCAAGATAACGCGCGGCATGGGGGCGCTCGACCCCCTAAACAGCACAGTATTGGTCGCGCTGTTCCCGTCCTTTATCATCTTGGTAGGTTCGACGGCGCTGCTCGGCTGGCACTGGCTGGTCATGGGCGTGATCTTTGCTTGCGGCTCGCTCATCTACCTTGCCTTTACGATTTCGCTGTCGCTCGGCTATATCGCGCCAGCGGCGAGCCTTGCTAACAGTTGGGACACAAGGCTCGGAGGCGCGCTTGCGGATGCGGTCAGTTGCAACGCTGTGGTCAAAGCCTTCGGTGCAGAGATCCGCGAAGACGAGCGCCTAGCAAATATCATGACCAAATGGCGGCACCGCACGCGCCGGAGTTGGGTGCGGGTAACGATCATCGGCTCAACCCAAGGCGTCACTTTGGTTGCGCTCAGGGTAGCGGCGATCGGATATGCCTTGCTTCTGTGGTCGCATGGACAGGCAACGCCGGGCGAGATTGCCTATGTTCTCACCTCCTTCGTCGTCTTACAGGGCTATCTGCGTGATGCTGGCATGCATGTACGCAACGTGCAACGCTCGGTTAATGATATGGAAGAACTGGTGGCCATCCACAATCAGCAGCTGGATGTTGCGGATCGTCCAGAGGCCAAGCCGATCCGGATCACGACGGGCCGCATCGATTTCCAGAACGTCCACTTCCGCTACGCCAACCATCCCCTGCCGATCTATAGCCAATGTTCGCTGTCGATTGAGGCTGGCGAAAGGGTTGGGTTGGTTGGACCCTCCGGTTCCGGCAAGTCAACATTCGTGAAGCTCATCCAGAGACTCTACGACCTGAGCGGCGGCCGGATCCTGATAGACGGCCAGGACGTCTCCGAGGTGACCCAAGAGTCGCTCCGTTCGCAGATCGCGATCGTGCAGCAGGAGCCTATCCTGTTTCACAGGTCGCTTGCCGAGAACATCGCCTATGGCCGGCCTGGCGCGAGCCAGGCCGAGATCGAGCAAGCGGCACGGCTGGCCAGTGCGCACGACTTCATCGCGTCCCTGCCGAAGGGCTATGGGACATTGGTCGGCGAAAGGGGTTTGAAGCTCTCCGGCGGCGAGCGCCAGCGCGTGGCGATCGCGCGCGCCTTCCTGGCGAACGCGCCGATCCTTATTCTGGACGAGGCCACATCGAGCCTCGATTCGGAATCCGAGGTGCTCATTCAACAAGCGGTGGATCGGTTGATGGTGGGTCGAACCACACTCGTCATCGCACACCGGCTGTCGACCGTCCGCTCGCTCGATCGGCTGCTCGTATTCGATCGTGGCCGCATCATGGAGGACGGCGATCATGCCGCGCTGATCGATCTCGATGGTGGCATTTACCGCCGCCTGTTCGAACGGCAGGCGTTGGAACTAGCGAAGGGCCTGGCCTGATCGCTAAACCGGCTTGCGCGATGCGCCGAGCCGTTGCCGGAGAGGGGTGTGGCAGTGACGAGCGGCGGCGTTAGACCGGCAAAACCAGCACGGCCGGAACTGTCCGCCAAACAGGCGAGCGGGAATGCACCACGTCTAAGCTTCGGCGAATGGGCAGTTACACGCGGGCACCGAATTGTCGCGCCTAACGGCGCACGCACCAAAAGGGCGGGAATGTCGACGGCCCGGGAAGTGTGCGGCCCTCGCCGTTACCCACATTTCGCCAAACGAAGCGAAGTCAACGCACAGGCCGGCTGGGAGCCCTGTCGCTGGCCCAACCTACCGCACGCCGGCCATGTCAACGGTTCAAAGTCCCTTCGGTTCGCAAAGTCGTCCCCTCGGAGACCCGGAAGCGCAGGAGCTCCGACCGCAGTCTTCGCTCAACTCTCGCCATCTGCTCCGGGGGATTGGATTCCGTTCCCTTGCTAGCACAGTGGCAGCTGAGCACGAACTCGCCGGCCTCGTGTCTTTCGATTACGGCCAACGGGCTTAGGAAGAAAGTGGTTTCGCCGGCCCTCTGCGGAGCGAATGAACAGTTCTACAGATCATCGACTCCGCGAAAAAGAGCACGCTGCCGAAATAGCAGGCCTGAAGCAGCAGCGAACAGGCCAGCGTCGTGACGACTGCCAGGCGGAGCGAATCCAAAGCGAAGTAAACCATCGACGCATTGCTGCACAGGAGCAGCCCTACGAGCCGACAAAAAGATATGAAGTGCACGCCGTTCCCCTGGTTTTTCGCCAGATCATGTTGCGAGCTCGTCGGCCGCAACATGCGTCTGGCAGTTCTTGGGGCAGACGCGGCCGCAGGCTCCGCAGCCGATGCAGCGGCCGGCATCATCGACAACCATGATCATGCGATTGAGCTTGCCGTCGAAATCGTCGTCCTCGTCATCGCAGCGACCGAGGATTTCACCCGCATCATCGACGCCGTGAAGATGCATCACATCGCGCGAGCAGACCTTGAAACAACGGCAGCAGCCGATGCAGGTCTTGCTATCGATGGAGGTCAGGTACGACGGCATCCAAATGGAGCCGTCACGGGTGGTGAATGTGCGCATCATCCTAAATTCTTCATTGAAGCGAGTTCTCTCTTGGCAACATCCAACTCGGCATAAACGGCTTGGGTTTTCTCGGCGACGTCCTGTATGTCGGCCCACTTGCCCGGCAGACCTCAACAAGGTCCTGCAATGCCATCTTGGCAATAGCTGCACGCAACTGGAGTTTTCGGACTTTTTCCTCATCTTATCTAGGTCTGACATAGATCCTTCCTGGAACAATGGTTTCTTGATGCGCGCCATCTCGGGCTACGCTTCAATGGCTGCAGTCGCATCGTCGACCAGTTTCGTACCGGCCTCAGCCAGTTTGCGGAAAGTCTCGAAGCCGAACCGGTGGACGTCTCGATAGAACGACCAACCCCCGGAAGCCCCCACGGGTTTCATTCCAATTATTGGCGACGTCGACACGCCGGAGCGCTCCTCAATCGCAAGCGCCACGGCGGTGTAAAACATGTCGAGCCTCCACAGCGCGTCAGGATCGGGATCGCCGCCAAAGGGTATCGCACGTTGCCGTTGCTTGGTGATGATGAACTCGCCCAGCAGCTCGGCATCCGACTGGCCTTCCCATAAGCCGAAGGAATCCTGAGTACGGATGAGCCGCAGGAGGCATTTGACGAACGGGGAAGCAAGGGCTTCTTCGTCATTGTTGACAGCAGGGCCAACCGGTTCATGAGGAATTTCGTTGTTCGTCATTTCAGTCTTCGTCTTCGAGGGACGATTTCCTTTTCCTGCGATGCCCACTCCGGGTCCGCTTGCGTGGCCGACGAATGGCTTGGGCGGGCCAACCCCAAGAGTGCCCCGTGGCCGACCTCGACATGTCCACGAGTGCGAGACCTACGGCGCGAATTCGCGGCGCACATCGTCTGCGCCGCGATCCGACCGGTGGTCAACGCAATTGAAATCCAACCTGCCGCA
>NZ_SRUO01000023.1:0-72127 GCF_004791025.1 Mesorhizobium sp. M4B.F.Ca.ET.203.01.1.1 | reverse complement strand
CCCAAGAGTGCCCCGTGGCCGACCTCGACATGTCCACGAGTGCGAGACCTACGGCGCGAATTCGCGGCGCACATCGTCTGCGCCGCGATCCGACCGGTGGTCAACGCAATTGAAATCCAACCTGCCGCAAGCCGCCCGCCCTGCTGCATCGACATACTTGCTGCGAAGAGAGCCTCGATGGGCGGATTGGCCAGTGTTCAATTCCAATTGTCAGTCCCTTCGCGATTCTTGCTCAGGAAGCGACTGCGTTTTGAGTTTCGGGTGCCTTGTTTTGCGGAGCCACACAAAGATCCGCGTGACAGGCAGGCTCACCCGTGTAGTTGGCCAGTGCTTGGAGCAATGGGGTAAGATAGTACTGTTTGGTGTGGTCCGGAATTGGCCCCAGACGGTCCACCGATTTCAGTGCCACCTCGATCAACTCGATTGCGCGATCTTTGTTGCCGCTCTCGTAATAATACTGAGCTACCGGGAGGTACCGGCGGTATTTAAACGGGCCATCGCCTTGTGGGGGATTTAATGTCAGTATCTGTTCCGAGAGCTCGTTGCCCATCGCAAAGCGCTCCGCGCGCGGAAGATGGGAATTGTCCATCGTGGGATCGAAGAGTTGGTTGAGGGCCAAGGCCATCCACGACACCGCCTCGGACGTTTTGTCGATCGCGTCCTCGACCAATTCTCGCATGACCGGCATGCCGGTCTTGATGTCGCGCAGCTTGTGAAGCAGAAGATCCGCATGAATCTGCCGGAACTCACAAGAGTCTGGCATCAAGGCGAGGCCTTCTTCGATGGCCAAGAGCGCCGCCGTCCAATCCTCGGCCTGCATCGCCGGCGTAAGTTTGGCGTATATCGGCCGGGTAAGCGACATTTCGCGCGCTGCAAGTTGGTTATGCGCGATGCGCTTTGCATCGGCGGCTTTCGCTTCATAGCTGCTGCGCCAGCTGCCGTTAAGGACTTTCGGCAAAACGTCATCGAGTTCCGCCGGGTGGCCAATAAAAGCGATGTGGCCGTCGCGGTCGACCACGAACGAGGTGGGAATCCCAATCGAAGAGCTGGGATCCAGCCAGAGCTTGTTCATTTCGCCAATGTAATCGAACCCGATACGATAATTCAGATTCGGGAACTTCTCGGTCAGCCAGGCATCCACGTTGGTCCGCGCCTCGTCTGCGGTTGGACCCTGTTCGCAGGCGGCAACTCCGACCGCCTCAAATCCGCTGTCTTCATATTTCTCCTGCAGTTCAATCAAATGGGGCATGGCGTCGACACATGGTCCGCACCAAGTCGCCCAAAATTCAACGAGGTAGACCTTGCCGGGCCGAAAGTTCGTGAGGGGCTCGCCACGCAGCCAGTTCTCCACTTTGATCGGAGGAGCCGGGGATCCCATACGCAGTTCCATGTTCGTATCCAAAGTTATCACACACCTTTCGTGTCTTTTGTCGCGAGTTGGTTTCTCTGTAGAATCGGAAGACGGATCTCGAGGCAATCGCTCCTCTGGCTTGCTTCAGCGAAGCTCTCACCGTGTTGCCGCACATCAAGCTGCAACGGACGTGCCAATTCCCTCAGCTCCGGTAAGCGGCGGGAAATGCTTTGAAAATTCTCCACGAGCCCAAATACGGCCGATTGTCGTGAACCCGACATGTCTTCTGCCGCTGTCGGGTTTCGCCCTATCACTCTTGAGAGCTTGGACGGCTCGCCTGTGATTAGACTGGCCTCGGTCCTCGAGCAGTGGCAGTTTGGCGCCAGTTCGAAAGCGCGAACTCCACGGCTTGGTCCTCGTGCCGCCACCGCCGCGTGTGGATTCTTGCCCCGGAGTCATAATTCGCCTCCCGGTGCCAACGGCGGCATTGCGCTCGATCCGCGTGGCGTTGAGCCCCGACAGCACGTAATGCTGCACCAATTAGCGGATGCCCGTCGCTGCCTCCACTTCTCCAGCCAAGCGTCGAACGACGCTACCTGCCCACGTTCGAGCGCGACCGCGGAATCGCAGTCTGCCGAACGTCAGCCGTTGCGAAAGGTGTAGCCGTACCCGTTGATCGCCGGCGCGCCGCCTAGATGTGCGTAGAGGACCCTCGATCCATCTGGAAAGAAGCCCCTCTGGACGAGGTCGATCATCCCTTGCATCGATTTGCCCTCGTAAACGGGATCGGTAATCATGCCCTCGAGCCGCGCGCACAGACGGATTGCCTCTTTGGTTTCCTCCGATGGAACGCCATAACCCGGGTACGCGTAGTCCTTGAACAACACCACGTCTTCCTCGACAATTTCCGCTCCGAGGTGGACGAGCTTCGCTGTATTTCGGGCGATGCCAAGCACCTGCGCCTTGGTCTTGGCGGGCATGGCGGAGGCATCGATACCGATCACGTTGCGCTGTCGACCATCCTTGGCGAACCCGACGAGCATGCCGCCGTGGGTTGAACCAGTCACCGTACAGACGACGATATAGTCGAAGGCAAACCCAAGCTGCTCTTCCTGGGCACGCACCTCCTCAGCGAACCCCACATAGCCCAGGCCGCCGTATTTGTGGACAGAGGCGCCGGCAGGTATCGCATATGGCCTGCCGCCCCTTGCCTTGACCTCATAAAGTGCCTTTTCCCAGCTGCGGCGGATGCCGATGTCAAAGCCCTCGTCAACCAGGCGCACCTCTGCCCCCATGATGCGGCTCAAGAGGATATTGCCGACCCGGTCGTAGACGGCATCATCATGTGGGACCCAGCTCTCCTGGACCAGGAGGCATTTCATGCCGATCTTGGCGGCGACCGCAGCGACCATGCGCGTATGGTTGGACTGCACGCCACCGATTGTGACGAGCGTATCGGCATCTGACGCGATCGCGTCGGGCACAATGTATTCGAGCTTGCGCAGCTTGTTTCCGCCGAACGCGAGACCGGAGTTGCAGTCCTCGCGTTTGACGTAGATTTCCACCTTGTCGCCCAGATGCTTGCCGAGGCGGTCGAGCCTCTCGATCGGCGTGGGTCCAAAGGTGAGCGGATAACGTTCGAATTTTTCCAGCATGCTATCTCCAGCAAAAAAGTACCTGAACCGGCTACGCACCGGTCAGCCCAAGGGTATGTGTGATCAAAGACACCCGTCTTTCGAAGCGGGTGCAGAAGTCGTTCATCGGTAGTGCAGCACCGAGTTTGTCATTGCGACAAGCACACCGCATCCGGCGTGCTGCGATGACTCTTATGTGCCTAATCGACCAACCACCCGCATCTCCCGGCCTAAGGACAAACCGAATGTGGTCGCGTGTTAGCCGAACACAGATTCCCTATACGATCAGCTCAGTCATCAGAGGGGGACCAAAATTGGTGTGGGTCTGAGCACTGATCCTGTCATCCGCGCATCAAAGCAGCAGCACATGCTGGGCATTCGACCAAGCCGGGACACAGCTGAAATTGCATTCCGCAGTTGATCAGAGTCAGACGACTGGTACGAAGCTTTCCTGGAACCATCGACATGCTGGCGGCTGAGGCGAGTTCCACGAGCGCGGCTAGACTGCCAGATCAGAAAGAGCACGCTGCCGAAATAGCAGGCCTGAAGCAGCAGCGAACAGGCCAGCGTCGTGACGACTGCCAGACGGAGCGAATCCAAAGCGACGTAAACAATCAAAGCATTGCTGCACAGGACCAGCCCCAGGAGCCGACAAAAGGATGTGAAGTGCAACGCCGTTCTCCTGGTTTTTCGGCCTGATCATGCTGCGAGCTCGTCGGCCGCAACATGCGTCTGGCAGTTCTTGGGGCAGACGCGGCCGCAGGCTCCGCAGCCGATGCAGCGGCCGGCATTGTCGACAACCATGATCATGCGATTGAGCTCGCCGTCGAAATCGTCGTCCTCGTCATCGCAGGGGCCGAGGATTTCACCCGCGTCATCGACGCCGTGAAGATGCATCACATCGCGCGAGCAGACCTTGAAACAACGGCCGCAGCCGATGCAGGTCTTGCTATCGATGAAGGTCAGGTACGACGGCATCCAAATGGAGCCGTCACGGGTGGTGAATGTGCGCATCATCCTAAATTCTTCATTGAAGCGAGTTCTCTCTTGGCAACATCCAACTCGGCATAAACGGCGTGGGTTTTCTCGGCGACTTCCTGTATGTCGGCCCACTTGCCCGGCAGACCCTCGACAAGGTCCTGCAATGCCATCTTGGCAATAGCTGCACGCAACTGGAGCTTTCGGACTTTCTTCCTCATCTTATCTAGGTCTGACATAGATCCTTCCTGGAACAATGGTTTTCTTGATGCGCGCCATCTCGGGCTAGGCTTCAATGGCTGCAGTCGCATCGTCGACCAGTTTCGTACCGGCCTCAGCCAGTTTGCGGAAAGTCTCGAAGCCGAACCGGTGGACGTCTCGATAGAACGACCAACCGCCGAAACCCCCCAGGGGTTTCATTCCAATTATTGGCGACGTCGACACGCCGGAGCGCTCCTCAATCGCAAGCGCCACGGCGGTGTAAAACATGTCGAGCCTCCACAGCGCGTCCGAATCAGGATGGCCGATGAGAGGGGTCGCACATTGCTGTTCCTTGGTGATGATGAATTCGGCCAGCAGCTCGGCGTCCGAATTGCCTTCCCATAAGCCGAAGGAATCCTGAGTACGGATCAGCCGCAGAAGGCATTTGACGAACGGGCGAGCAAGGGCTTCTTCGTCCTTGTTGACAGCAGGGCCAACCGGTGCATGAGGCATTTCGTTGTTCCTCATTTCAGTCTTCGTCTTCGAGGGACGGTTTCCTTTTCCTGCGATGCCCACTCCGGGCCCACTTGCGTGGCCGACGAATGGCTTGGGCGGGTCAACCCCAACCAAGAGTGCCCCGTGGCCGACCTCGACATGTCCACGAGTGCGAGACCTACGGCGCGAATTCGCGGCGCACATCGTCTGCGCCGCGATCCGACCGGTGGTCAACGCAATTGAAATCCAACCTGCCGCAAGCCGCCCGCCCTTGCTGCATCGACATACTTGCTGCGAAGCGAGCCTCGATGGGCGGATTGGCCAGTGTTCAATTCCAATTGTCATCCCCTTCGCGAACTTTGCTCAGGAAGTGACTGCGTTTTGAGTTTCGAAAGCCTTATTTTGCGGAGCCACACAGATATCTGCGTGACAGGCGGGCTCACCCGTGTAGTTGGCCAGGGCTTGAAGCAACGGGGTGAGGTAGTGCTGTTTGGTGTGGTCCGGCATTGGCTCCGGGTGGTCCAGCGATTTGATTGCTACCTCGATCAGCTCGATCGCGCGATCCTTGTTGCCGCTCTCGTAATAATACTGAGCGACCGGGATGTACCAACGGAACTTAAGGGGCCCGTCGCCTTGCGGAGGATTAAGTTCCAGGATCTGTTCTGAGAGCTCGTTGCCCATCGCAAAGCGATCATCATGCGGAAGATGGGAGTTGTCGATCGTGGGATCGAAGAGTTGGTTCAGCGCCATGACCATCCAAGACATCGCTTCGAACTTTTTGTCGATCGCGTCCTCGACCAATTGGCGCATAAGCGGCAAGCCGGTTTTGATGTCGCGCAGCTTGTGAAGCACAAGATCCGCATGAATCTGCCGAAAATGATAAGATTCTGGCATCACGGCGAGGCCTTCTTCGATGGCCAATAGTGCCGCGTTCCAATCCTCATCCTGCATCGCCGGCCTAAGTTTGGCGTATATCGGCCGGGTAAGCGACATTTCGCGCGCTTCACTTTGGTTATCCGCGATTCGCTTTGCATCGGCGGCTTTCGCTTCATAGCTGCTGCGCCAGCTGCCGTTAAGGACTTTCGGCAAAACGTCATCGAGTTCCGCCGGGTGGCCGATAAAAGCGATGTGGCCGTCGCGGTCGACCACGAACGAGGTGGGAATCCCGATCGAAGAGCTGGGATCCATCCAGAGCTTGTTCATTTCGCCAGTGTAATCGAACGCGATACGATAATTCAGATTCGGGAACTTATCGGTCAGCCAGGGATCCACGTTGGTCCGCGCCTCGTCCGCGGTTGCAGCCTGTTCGCAAGCTGCGACTCCGATAATCTCAAATCCGCTGTCTTTATATTTCTCCTGCAGTTCAATCAAATGGGGCATGGCGTCGACACATGGTCCGCACCAAGTCGCCCAAAATTCAACGAGGTAGACCTTGCCGGGCTTAAAGTTCGTGACGGGCTCGCCACGCAGCCAGTTCTCCACTTTGATCGGAGGAGCCGGGGACCCCATACGCAGTTCCATGATGTTCTTATCCAAAGCTACCCACACCTTTCGTGGCTTTTATGCGTAGTTGGTTTCTCTGTCAGAATCGCAACACACGGATCAGGAGGCCATCGCTCGTCTTGCGCGTTTGCATGCGATTCAGCCCTCTCACAGTGTTGCCGCCCATCAAGCAGCAATGGGCGTGCCAACCCCTCTCAGCTCCGGTAAGCGGCGGGGAATGCTTTGAAAATTCTCCACGAGCCCAAACACGGCCGATTGTCGTGGACCTGACATGTCTTCTGCCGCTGTCGGGTTTCGCCCTCTTGAGCCAGCCGCTTTAGGACAGGTGAGAGCTTGGATGGCTCGCCTGTCATTAGACTGGCCGGCGTCCTCGAGCAGTGGCACTTTGGCGCCGGGTCGAAAGTGCGGGGCGGCTTGGTCCTCGTGCCGCCACCGCCGCGTGTGGATCCTTGCCTCGTGGACATAAATCACCACGCGGCTGGCAAGTCGGCGGCATTGGGCTCAATCAGCGCGGCGTTGAGCCCCGACAGCACGTAATGCTGCACCAATGTATCGGATGCCCTTCGCTGCCTCCACTTCTGCAGCCAGGCGTCGAGCGACGCTACCTGCCCACGTTCGAGCGCGACTGCAGTAATCTGCGCCGCAGGATAGCCAGCCGCCATTAGAAGGTACTTGGGTCGGATAGGCGTTCTGCCAGCAAATGAGGTCCGCTGTATTTCCTCGCGATGGATCACAGGCGTTCTCGGGTGATCGGGCACTATGCAAGGCGCGTCACGCTGACTAGCGCCTCGAACCACACCGGTAAAGACGGCGAGGCTAACACGACGGATATCGCAAGATCCCTTGAAATGTCTCGTTCCCCCGGCGGAGCGCGTCCAGCTCACCTTGCGGGCGTACCAGCGCCGAATGGGTACGCACGACGTCAACCTGCCTTTGGGCCCAGAGCCTCCTTGCCCTAGCCGCATGGCCCCGGCTGGTCGAGAATTTCTGGTCGTCGAGCAGTAGAACTCTTTCACATGATGGCGAATGCGCGGCGTCCAGTGGGAGAACACCTCGGCATAAAGAGCGTTACTTCCCGGGCCGACGGTGGTGAAGCATAGCGCCCCGGTCGGAGCTATTTGCCTGAGGGGCGGAGGTCCTCTTGCGCAAAAGACACGTCCTCCCAATCCGCAAGCGGTCCTGTTCGGCGCTATCCGATGTCCGACAACGTCGGAGGCGTAACGTAGCTGAGCAAGATCTATCGCTTTGCCTCGAACGATTCTCATTTGGCATGGCGCGTGCGCGTTGATCCGCAAACCCCGCCATGAGGCGAAATCGGAGCTGGCCGCCACTCCACTTCCTCCTACCACGAGAGCAGACGGGAAGCAGCGCCTTCAAATGAGGAACAAAATCACTTTACCTCGAATCTTGCCTCTCGACTACAACCGGACCCATGGAACCGCGTCCGCGACCATACAATGAGTGCGCCCCGAGGCAATGGCCCAGCGCAAAATGGCTACGCGCGATCACGCCATGCATCCAGGCTAACGAAGGCACCTCGGAGAGCCTCGCCGCCATCATCGAGACCTATCTAAGCCCACTTGAGCCAGCACAAAGGAATTTCAAACATGCACCAAGATACCGTCCGTGGGAGAGCTTTCGCCATGCCCCTGACCAGCCCGGCCTACCCACCCGGCCCATATCGCTTCAGCAACCGGGAGTATCTGATCATCACATATCGCACCGATCCGCAAAAACTGCGCGACCTTGTGCCGGAGCCGCTTCAGGTGTGCGAGCCTCTGGTCAAATTCGAGTTCATTCGCATGCCGGACTCGACGGGCTTCGGCGACTACACGGAAAGCGGACAGGTCATCCCTGTCTCCTTCTGCGGCCGCATGGGGAGCTACACCCACTGCATGTTTCTCGACGACCATCCGCCGACAGCGGGCGGACGCGAGTTGTGGGGCTTTCCCAAGAAGCTCGCCAGCCCAACGCTCCGAACAGAGACGGACACGCTTGTTGGCACGCTGGACTACGGCCCGGTCCGCGTCGCGACGGGTACGATGGGCTACAAGCACCGGGCCGCGGACCTTGCGAGCGTTAAGGCCTCGCTCGCCGACCCGAACTTCCTCCTCAAAATCATCCCGCATGTCGACGGCACGCCGCGCATCTGCGAACTCGTGGAATACCACCTGGAGGACATCGATCTGAGAGGCGCCTGGACCGGCCCGGCAGCCCTGAACCTCTGGTCGCATGCGCTTGCCCCCGTCGCCGAACTGCCGGTGCTGGAAGTAGTCTCGGCCGTACACCTCGTCGCCGATCTCACGCTCGCGCTCGGGAAGGTCGTCCACGACTATCTCGCGGAAGCCGAGCCTCGCCATCGGAAAGGAAGAAACCATGAACTTTCACAATGATATTTTGTTGAACCAGCGCGACGGGGAGCCGGTGGCCGGCTTATCGACAAGGTGGCGGTGATCGCCGAAGCCGCGAGCGGGGTCGGCAAGGAAAGCGCGGTTCGCCCGCGAGGGAGCAAGAGTGGTCCGCGGATCTTGATCACAGCGAAGTCCAACAACGGCGTCCGGGATCGATCGATTGACGAAAAATGGTTGCCAGGGTGAGAGGCAGGTGGAACGCGGCTGATGCAGGCAATCGAAACCTTCGGGCGCCTCGATGTCCTGTCAGCAACGCCGGCGTCCAGAACGTAGCGCCGCTTGTCGAGTTCTGCCACAAGGCGCTTCCCGCCCGTGATAGGCTCCATCTCAGGGGTGTCGGCGAACTCAATGTCACCAAAATCAGTGTAAGGCTCGGCCTGCTGTTCGGCGTCTGCCTCAGAGGCAGACGCTCGCCCCTGTCGCCGATATCGCCGTAAAGACTCGGCCGGCAGGGAGGTGGACTACGACCTACCTTGAACTTTGCTTTCTACCGTCGTCAGATGAAGCGAGCCGAAATGTTGCGCCGCGTGCTGATGACAAAAATTCTCGGCGGCTCGAACTTTACCTCTCGCGCCTCTACGACGAGGTTGCACGAAAAGCGCGGCCTTGCCCACTCGTCATCACAAGAGCGACACGGGCCGACATGGCGGCCGAAACGCTCACCTCATGCGCAACCTGGTTAAGAAGCTGGCGCAAACGGGGCCGAGCGAGGCGGAACTCGAGGGGACGAGGATGAAACGCCCAAATCCTCAAAGAGACGGCCCGCATCGAGAAAAGCCGTGCCTGCCGAGATCGGGCAAGGGCGGGTGGCCAACGCTACCCAGCCGTAGGGAAACCCGTGATCACGCTTTAGGCACCCAATAACGATAATGGAAAAATCTGCGCGAAACGGTCGCACCGGTATTGACATTAATTGACACACCCCGCGAACACTTGCATAAGTCACATAGCGGTAGTGACTAGGTGCATGCCGCACCCAATTTTTTCCCTAGGGCGAGGTCTGATCTATGGCGGCACTGGCAAAATTCAGACCAGTTGATTCCAGCCAACACGACAAGGACGAACTCCGCGAAATCGTCCGTGAGCGCTCTTTTCGATCCGGACGCTACACGCTCTCGTCGGGCATAGAGAGCGACATCTATTTCAATATGAAGCCTACCATGATGATGGCGCGAGGCGCGCAACTTGCCGCTCTTGAGTTCCTAAAAATCGCTGAGCAAGTGAAAGCAGAGTACGTCGGCGGCCTTGAAATGGGAGCGGTCCCCGTAATCGGATCGATGGCAGCTGTCAGCTCGGCGATGAACAAACCCATAAACACGATCTTCGTTCGCAAGACTCCAAAGCCTCATGGCACAAGGGACGTGATTGAAGGTCTTGGGCCCAAAGAAGATCTCGAGGGAAAAGTCGTCCTGATCGTTGACGACGTTGCCACAAGCGGCAAGTCGATATTGAAGGCGATTGAAGAGGTTCGCCGCGCCGGGGGCATTGTAGGTGACGCTGCTTGCCTCGTGGACCGCGACGAGGGAGCTACGGCGCTGCTAGCCCAACATGGGGTCACGCTGCATTCCGTTCTGCATGCGAGCGAATTTGTGGAACGCCACTGACAATCTCATACAACGGCTTTCCGGCGACCTAGCCTTAGAGGACATTCCGCCGCTTTGCAGCGAGTGCAGGCGCCTCGCGAGTAAGAGCGACTGCCCTTGCCCATCCTCACTGCTTTTGGTGCAACATATGCTGGCTGCCGTTCACCAGCCGCTTGACGCCATTGACCACCTTTCTGAGCAAGGCGCCATCAGACTGAAGGCTTTTACCGATTATCTGGCGACGGTCGTTCGAATAGCTTCAGAGCGCGGAGACGCGGCACCCTGGATCGATCTAGCCAGCCGGTTTAGCGCCCTTTTCGGTCCCGACGAGGTTGCCCATTAATCTAGTGCTTATCGCTTTCCATGAACTAGCAGCCTCGGCGGCATCGCGTCATGGATCGCCAGCGGCATGCCGGCCCATGATGCGAGCGTAAAAGCGCCGAGCAGCCGGTGCTGAATCTCGGACGTGACGACGCCGATTGGCGCGATGCGCGTTGGCACGGGCCCTCGTGCCCAAGCATGATGCGTTCCCATTCCGCGGCATCATGCTCGCGATCCCGTCTGTGCCGTGCTCAAGCAAGCGAGCCCGAGCGAACCGCCCTGGGTAGCGGATTTAGACAATCGTTGGTGGAGTTGGCTGGCGAATTGGCGAGTTCGGCCTTTGGTTGGAAGACCGGCTTGCGGCGGGCCAACCAAACGGGATTGGCGACACTGGAGTATGCCTTCACTGGGGTCGCGTCCTTACGCTGTAACGCGGCGGTCAGCGAAGCCGCGCGAGCGCCCCCTCGATAGCGCTGAGCGGGCGAGCGGCTTCGGGGCGGGCGCAGGGGCTGGGTAGACCGGGCCGGACTCACCTAACTCACCGGGTCCAGCCACGACATGCATCGCCAAAGGCAAGGACCCTCCCCGCTGAGCGCGGGCTCAGCCATGGCCGCTGAGGCTACCGCACTCTTTCGAGTGAACGTAAGGACTTAACGAGCGTAGGGGAAACGTCCGCAGAATATACGATGTGCCTCAGGGCCCGAGTGCTTATTCGGTCAAGATGATCTGGGCTAAGGCTCCCGCGTTCGCCGCAACGAAGGCGTACATCATTCCCTGGATGCCACCGCCAATGAACAATAGTAGACCAGTTATATCCCGCTGCCCATTTCTTCGGCTACGAGGTCGGGCCGGCGCTCGATCAACGTACGGCTGATGAAGCCCAGATGCTCGGGATTGGTGCATGGCGGGCGCCCCAGAAGGCTGTCCAGGATGCGGCGCGCTCGCCAGGCCAGCAGGCCAAAGTTCGGATCAGCCAGCCCGCGCTGTCCAAGGCAGGCGTTCTGAACGAAAAGGCGTCTGTCTCGCGGTCCGTCCCAGTACACCGAAAAATCCTCGCCGGTGGCGAGCTCATTGCCGATCTGCTCGAGGCGATCTGCGATCGGTTCCAGGAAGTCCGGCAGCGCGTTCTCGTACCCCGTGGCCAGGATGACGATGTCCGCGGTTACTTCTCCGATGTTATCCATGCCGCGCTGCAGCGTGAGCCTGTGCCCCGCCCCTGCGTTGATGCAGCGCGACACGTTGCAACTTGGCCGCAGTGTGATGTCGCATTGGTGTGGCTCGAGAAAGGCGTGGTGGTAGAGCGCCTGATAGACCGCGCGCAACGTGCTTTCTGAAATCCCGTCGGAGGCAAGCGCGAAACGCCGCAGGAACAGCTGGCGATGCACCTCGCTCATGGCCGCAAAACGATCCGAAAAGCAAGGCGTGAACAGCTCGTTTGTGAACGGGTGGTCGTCGAAAGGCATCTCGCGCGTCAAGACCCAAGTGATCGCCGCGGGCCGCCGTTCTTTCGGCCGGCCGACAAGGTGCAGCAGCAGCTCGGCTCCCGACTGTCCGCCGCCAACCACGCAGACATGCTTTTTGTGCACCTCAGGATGGATATGCGCTAGGTCTGATGAGTGGAACAGGTTGGGTCCAGTCCAGCCATGAAACTGAGGCGGAATTTGCGCCTGCTTGCCTATGTCGATGACGAGGTTTCTCGCATCAAGGACCGCGTTGTCCGTCCGCACGCGAAACTCGCCGTCAAAGCGGATTTCGCGAACTGCCTCGCCGCCACGGACAAGCGGATTCTTCTGGAACGCCCAGTTGAGATATTGGGCGAACTCGGCTCTGAGCACCCCGTGAAATTGCGCATTGAGGAAATGGTAAAGACGCCCGTTCTCGTGGAGGTAATTTACGAATGTGTAGGCTGATCGCGGATTGACCAGAGTAACCAGATCCTGGAAGTGGCCGACCTGGAGCTCCGCGCAATCGAAAGCGCTGCCTGGATGTCCGCGGAAATCGACCTGCCGGTCCAAGAACAGTGCCCCTTGCGCAATCTCTTCCTGTATCTGACACGCAAGGCTCAAATTAGACGGCCCAGCACCGATACCAATGCAAAAGAGGTCCACTTATCCTTGCTCCTCTAGGAGTGTTTCCCAACTCAGCGGCATGTGCGCGGCGACCGCCAGGCATTGAGCATTGCGAACCTCACAGGCATCCTTGAGCCGCGGTCCCGACTGAGAGGAAGGCAAAAGCCTGCGCGGCCTTCCAGATCTTGGGCTCAATGGGCGACATCGACAGCGGGCACCGCATCATCCGAACCCAAGAGCGAGAAGGACCGCGTGTGATGCTGTCGCGCAGCTCTCCGGATTTTACGGCGGCTCCTAGCGGCTGCCTCCACCCCAGGATTGGCTGTTTCCCGGTTACGACGGAAGCGGCTCTTTCTTCGAGGGGCGTAACCATGGATAACGGCTCGTAATGCGTTCGTAGACTGCCATGCATGCAGCGTGCCGGATAAAGAAAACGTCAAACCAACGAGTTCGCGTAATTCCAGCTCGTCTGGAACCCGACATTGTCGCACGCCCGACGATCGGGCAGAGGAAGCTCCGCGGCAGCGGCCCTTGCACACCGCAGGCCTGACAGGGGGCAGCCGCCGATTTGACCCGCGTCCGGGTACTGATCAGGGGCCTTCCAACAGGGTTCGCGCCCCGAGGCGGGGGTCCCCTGGTACACCCGCCCTGTGGCTTGGCTGCGGTCTGCTGCAGCCGTTCGTCTTTACTGCCCGTTACAGACGATCTCGCACGAGTTGGATGCACGAGAGCGTCCTGAAGCAGTCGAGGCGTCCGGTTTGGCTCTGACAAGCGTCGCAAGATGTTCGCGGATCCAGCCATGTCTCCGCAATCCGACCGGTAACCGACGACGACTTCGGACTGGTTGGCGGTCCTACGACCTGATCGGTGTTCCTACGGAACTGATCAGCGAGCCAAAAACAGCGGCAATGTGGTCTTCTCAAAGCTCCAGCTCGGCGGACCGCCGAAAATCCGCTCACGCAGCCGACGGCTGCCATAAGCACCCATGACTATCATGTCGGCGCAGGTGTCGGCCGCGTGCTGCGTCAGCACTGTGGCCGCCGATTTACCGGCGCTCTTAAGCAGGTCAACCGAGACCCGAGCACCGTGCCGAGTAAGATAGGCAGCGATGTCTGCTCCAGACTGCGCACCTTTCCCGTTGTTTTGCGCCTTCGGATCGACCATAGCGACACAAACTTCCTCAGCAGCGGATAGGAGACTAAGAGCTTCCCGAACCGCACGCGAGGCCTCTACGCGCGAATCCCAGCCGACCAGCACGCGTCGAGGCGACAGGGTCGCCTTAGCGCCCTTCGGCACGATGAGCACCGGCTTTCCGCTATCGAACAAGCAGCCGTTGACAACAGGAGGTCCGAGAGTCTCATCGTTGAGGAGGTCCGCTCCAACGATCGTCAGGTCAGCGCAGAGCGCCCGCTGTCGCGCCACTTCACCGAGGCTAGCCGGATCGCAATAGTCGGTGTCAACGTCACAGGAAAGCGACATAGCTTTCAGCCGTTTGAGGATATCCGCGGACCGTCTTTCCATTCTGGTCACGTCCTGTGAAAATTTCTCGATTTGCTGAAATCGATAATTCGGTACTGCAATTGCCTGTGCACGTCCCGTACCCCACTCGAGGGGCGGAGACGACATCAAGAGCAATGGAGGCGGTATAATCAGTACGGATAGGTGCGCGCCGACCTCGCCACACAGTCCGGCAGCTGTTGTGAGGTCCTCATCAGAATGATCAGCACCCGTCACACAGAATATGCTTTTAAATTCCATTTGCCTGCTTCTCTTGGTCTTCGTTAGGAGCGTCTGCGGCAACACCGCTCTCAGCGGAGGAAGAGAGAGCGGCACCACATTCGACCACCGATTTCAGTCGTCCGGCTTCTCGAGCGAGTAGCCGGCCGACCTGACGGTGCGAATGACGCTGCCGGGCAAGGCCGTTTTCAGCGCCCTCCTGATTCGGCTGATATGGACATCGACGGTGCGTGCACCGACATGAATGTTGGGCCGCCAGGCCGCCCCGATAAGCTCGTCCCGGCTGAAGACCTTGCCGGGGGCCTCAATCATAAGCCGCAGCACGTTGAACTCGATCCGTCCGAGATGGATGTCGTGGCCATTACCGCGAACCCGATGGGCATCGAGCTTCATCTCCAGGCCTCCACAACAAATCCAACTGTCGTTTTCAACCCCGTTCGAACCACGCTTGGTCAGCCCGAGCCTCGCCCGCAGGCAGTCGAGCAGCTTGGCCGGAGCCACCGGCCGCACAAAGCTCTCAACGCCTGCCTTCAAGAGATCGAGGTGCTGGTGCTCGGCGCCAGGCGCGATCAGGGCGATGATGGGCAGGTCGGTGGTGCGCGGTTCCCGCTTGAGGTGGGCGCAAATTGCGGACCCGTTTATGCTGGCTGGGTCGCAATCCAGCACTACGGCCTGAAGCTCCCGTTGTTCGGCCAAGGCCAGCGCAGCCTTCGCGCCGTCTGCCGTCTCACTGCTGAAACCGTCCACCTCCAGTATGTGACTGTAGAGCAGATAGAACTCGGCATCTTGCGAGCAGATCAGGACCAGCGGCTTCTTCATCGGCGATACCCCAGCAACCTGGTCGGCCTCGAGCCCCTGGATCGAGGGGGCTGGCCAAAAAAGTTTCTCGCGTCCGTCATGATGGCCTTTCTCGAAAATCGCGCCCATCATGCCAGCGCCACGTGGGGAAAGGCTTCGATGACTGCAATCCCATCGTCGACCAGCTTCGTACCGGCCGTGGCGAGCTTCAGGAGCGTCTCGAAGCCAAACCGGTGGACATCGCGCAGCGTTTTGGACAAAACGACCAACCGTCCGGTCGTGAAAAGCACCCGACCAAAACCCTCATGGCTCACCTGGATCATCGGCGATGCCATAAGGCCGCAGCGCTCCTCGATCGCAAGCCCGATGGCGGCGTAGTACTTGTCGAGCCTCCACAGCACGTCCGGATCGGGATCTCCGATGATCGGGATCGCTCGGCGCTGTTCCTTGGTAATAATGAAGTCGCCCAGCAGCTCGGCGTCCGCTTTGCGTTCCCACGAGCCATAGGAATCCTGAGCACGGATCAGCCGGACGAGGCATTTGACGAACGGGGTGCAAAGAGCCGCCTCGTCTTCGGCGACGGCTGGGGGGATTGCGGGGTCAGACATTTGGCGTCCTCCTCTTTTCAGTCCTCGTCCTCGAAGGACGGTTTCGTTTCGGCAACGCCCGCTTGCGCCAGCACCTTGCGCAGCCAGGGCGGAGGACACGTCCTGAGCATCATCTGCGTGCGCAACAGCACCTCTTGGATGGATTGGGGCTCCGCCACTTTGATCGGGTGGATTTTTGCCGCGACAACCTTGGCTGCCGAAGGTCCGCCAATCGCCAGACAAAACAGCAGATGACAGCCCTTCAGCGCATCCACCTTGGGCGTGATGCGGTCATCGCCCTCGGCCCGATGCTCCCCGCTTTCATCCGAAACGTCATCGAAGGCCACGGCTTCGACGAGGTTCCACTCCTCGCGCGTCACGTCGTAGACAGCAAAGCGTCTGGCCGACCCGAAATGGGCGTTGAGGTCCTTCATGTCCTGAGTGGCGATCGCGACGCGCAATGCGCATGCACGTTGTTCCGGCATCGGTGCGAAAACCTCATTACTGACCAGCGAGAGGCGGCGAACAGCGTTCATCTGATATTTCTCGATTACGGAGTGGATCAAGCGCCTCAGGAGTGGGCGCGTGTTGGTTGGCCTGGAAGATGTTGGCGACCTCGAAGATCAGGTCGCGGGTGCCCTGATAGAGAATTGCGAGCTTGTGCTGGCTGCCTAGTCGATCGAAGACCGGGAACCCGATGCGCATGAGCGGAATTCCGAGCCGCTCCGATGCTTGGCGCCCGTGCGAATGCGTGACAAGCAGGTCAGCACCGACGGCAAGACTTTCCAGATCGCCGAGATCGCCGATCTGAACCGAAACCGCCGGGACTTTCTTGAGAATTTTAGACCTGTCGGTCGTTGTGACGGCCGCGGCTATCTCGGAGCCGAGGCCAGCAAAGAAGGCTGCGAGTTGGAACAGCTGGTCTGGTTCGGCAGCGATGGCAATTTTCTTGCCGCCGAAATGGAAATGTCCGTCGAGCATCGCGTCCTGCAATTGCGCCCGGCGCCGGCGCACGCGGGCCGGTACCGCCGCGCCCGAAATCGCAGACAGCAGCGACACGAAGCGGTCCGTGTCCTGCAGCCCAGTCAGTGACTGGAACAACACGTAAGGCACGCCGGTCAACCCGTGCAGCACTCTCGCCGGACGGCGCATGTGCTCACCGATGGCGATGCATTGCATGGCCGTGCCCAACTCGCGAACGTCCTCGACGCTGGTGCCGCCGTATGTAGTCGCTACCCAGCGGTCAGGAACCGTACCGTCGAGCGAGCCTGAAATGTCGGGCAGAATAACCGGCTTGAGCCCAAAGCTTTCAACCATGTCACGCATATGCTCGACGTCGGCGACAGTGAGGTTGCATCCGGGCAGGATCGCGATCTTCTTCGGCTGCCGCGCACGTTCGCCCGAGCGTGTAATCCCTTTGATCATTGCGGTGACTGCCCTGGCCCAGCCCTCTTCGATCGCGCCGTCAAAATCCGGCGTGTTGGCCAGCACGACCTCCGTACCCGCAAGCTCTTGCGTGTGCTTCAGCTTGACGTTGGCGATATCACCCGCGCAATCTTCGCCACGCGTCTCCACGAGCGCGGTCGTGCACACCCCGATCAGCTTTGGCTTCGTGCGGTTCTTGAGGTTGAGGATCGCCTCTTCCAGATGGTCGGCTGCGCCGAGGATGGTCGCCACCTCATCCATCGCCGTAGTCTGCAAGGGAATCGCTTCTTTGAAGTGCCGCACGAAGAGAACGAGCGCAAAGCTTGTGCATCCCTGGCTGCCGTGGAACAGCGGCATCGCACCGTCGACGCCAAGAAAGGCAAAGGCGGCACCCAGCGGCTGCGACGACTTCAGCGGGTTGACCGCAGCCGATTTGCTCTGGAGAAGGATGCGGGCCATCGGTCGCCTCAACACTCGTGTGCCGTCGCGCATGCGAATTCATCAAACAGGTACGCGGTCTCGTTCCTCGTGCACGGCAATTCGCCTATCAGATCAGGCTGGCAATCCCACGGGGCCGGCTGGCGCACCTGAGACCAGATCGGATTGTGAATGGCGAGGTCGATCTGGCGTACGAGTTCCACCATGCCGTCATAGCCGGCATAAGGATGCTGGCGCTCCTGGTTGATATCGAGCCAGGGCGTCTTGGCCTTGAGCGCAATGAATTGCGTGCGACCGCCCGACAGCATGATATCGGCCCTGTGTTCAGAGAGCATGGCGTACAGCTCGCGCGCAGCCATGGATTCGAACATGTGCTTGTCGTGCTTGAGAACTTGTTTGATGCGCTCCTTGTCCTGCACCGTAGATTTCTTGACCGAGGTGCCGACGATCTCGATTCCGATCTCCATCAGCGCATGGACAACCGACCAGGACTTCACACCGCCTGTGTTGAGCAGCACGCGCTTGCCTTGGAGCCTTTGCCGGTAGGATTCGAGTTTCTTCCACGCGATCGCCTCCTGCTGCGCGATTAGCGTCTCTGTGCGCTCGAGGATCTCCGGATCGGCGCCCTTCCTCACCAGCAGCCTGACAAGGTTGCGAAGAGCTTGCGATGTGTCGGAGATGCCATAGAAGGAGCCCTCGAAGAACGGGATGTCCCAGCGCTCCTCCATCTTGCGGGCAAGACTGATCAGCGCGGTCGAGCACACCATCATTGCCGCCCGGGCGCGGTGCGCGGAAGCAATGTCGCGGTAACGCGCATCGCCGGGAATGCAGGCGCGCACCCGGATCCCGAGCCGATCGAGGAGCGGCTTTACAAGCCAGAATTCGCCCGAGAGGTTGAATTCGCCAAGGATGTTGATGTCGTAGGGCCCAGAGTCGTCGGGTTCGACCGTGCCGATGACATGATCGAGCAACGCCTCGGCGGCGAGCTTGTTGCCGAGGTTCTTGGAGCCTGCCAGGCCAGGCGCATTGATCGGCACCACGGCCAAACCGAACTTTTCCGTGGCGCGTTTGCACACGGCCTCGATGTCGTCACCGATCAGCGCCGTTACGCAAGTCGAGTAGACGAAGATCGCCGGCGGCGCGTATGTGTGCTTGATCTCGCGGATCGCCTTGAAGAGTTTCCGCTCGCCCTGCCCCATCACCAGGTCGAGTTCGGTGAGGTCGGTCGTGAAGCTTGTCCGCCACAAGGTCGGTCCTGACGAAACCGCACCACGGTTGTCCCAAGAATTGCCCTCGCAGGCAAGCGGCGCATGGACCAGATGCGCAACGTCGGTGATCGGCTGCAGGACGATCTTGGCTCCGTCAAAGGCGCAGCCGCCGGCTGCCGCCCCTGGTGTCAGCGACTTCGAGCAGCCCTCCTTGCGCGCCTTGGCATCTTTGCCACGGTTCTTATCGCAGGCGGGCTCATCGAAGGCGTCCTTGATTTTGGCGCTGAGGGAGGACATTGCTCAGCCTCCCCAGTCCATTGGGCAAGGAATGGCCTCGGCGAAAAGCCGGCCACGGCTCTTAGCGCGTGAGGTCATAGGAATAATCCGTCACACCCGTCTCGCTCGTCTCGCGATCGAGTTTGTCGAAGATCTTGTCGAGGATCGTCGTAAGCACGCGCAACGCGCCCTGGTAGCCAAAGAGCGCAAAGCGGTGATGATGGTGCCGATCGAAGATCGGAAACATCAGCCGGATCAGCGGCGTTCCGGTGTCGCGCTCCAGGTACTTGCCGTAGGAATTGCCGATCAAAAGGTCCACCGGCTCGGTAAAGAGCAGTGAGCGCAGCGCCCACAGGTCCTTGCCCGCCCAAACCTGGGCAGCCTTGCCGAAAGGCGAGGATGCTAGCAGCTTCTTCAAATCGGCTTCCCATGCCGAGGTGCCATTGGTGGCGAGGCAATGGGTTGGCTCGCCGCCGGTCTCCATGACAAAGCGGGCCATCGCGTGAACGAAGTCGGGATCGCCGTAGATGGCGTATTTCTTACCATGCAACCAGGATTGGCTGTCCGCCATGGCGTCTACCAGTCGGCCGCGCTCGAGGCGAATTGCCTCGGGGATCTCCTTGCCGGAAATCGCCGCGACCTCCATCAGGAATTCGTCGGTCGCCTGAACGCCGAGCGGATAGTGGAACGAGGCCGTCGCCTGCCCGACCTCCTCGCAATAGCCCAGCGTCTTTCGGGTGTTGTGATGCTGCAGCGAAAGCGTTGCCTCGGCGTTGAGGGCCTTCTTCACCTCGTTGATCTTCGTGCCCCCGTCATACATGCGGTATTCACCGTCCGAAGGCGTATCGAACTGGTCAGAGGCATCCTGGATGAATGTGTAGGACACGCCCATTACATCGAGCAGGCGCTTGAGCTCCCGGTTGTTGCCGACGCAGAAGCCGTCGAAGCCCGGAATGATGTTGATGGCTCCTTCGACTTGCGTACGCTCCTGGCCTTTCCAGAAGTGCTCCAAAATGCCTTTGACCATGTTGTCATAGCCGTCGACATGACTGCCAACGAAGGCCGGCGTGTGGGCAAAGGGCACGTCGAAGTCGCGCGGGACTGAATCTTCGTCCTTGGCGTTCTGGATGAAGCTGTGCAGGTCGTCGCCAATGACCTCTGCCATACAGGTCGTCGACACGGCAATCATCTTCGGGTCGTAGAGCTGGTAGGTGTTGGCGAGCCCGTCGACCATGTTCTTCAGGCCGCCAAACACCGCCGCATCCTCGGTCATTGAGGAGGAGACCGCCGCGGCAGGCTCCTTGAAATGGCGCGACAGGTGCGAGCGGTAATAGGCGACGCAACCTTGGCTGCCGTGGACGAAGGACATGGTTCGTTCGAAGCCGGCGGCAGCGAATACCGCACCCAGCGGCTGGCAGGCCTTGGCCGGGTTCACGACAAGCGCTTTGCGGGCGAGGTTCTTTTCGCGGTATTCCCACGTCTGGGTGAAATCGCGCTGATCGGAAACGATCTCATCGGGGTGCGGACATTCGAAGTTTAGCTTCTTCTCAGCGAGCATCTTTCTGTATTCCGGCTCGCGGAACAGGGGAGCGTGATCGAGAATTTTTTCAGCCGACTGCGGCATGATGATTACCTCTTTTGCATCTGGCTGCGCGGTACGGCAGCTCAGGACGTCAAGACGTTCCAGGCTCCGGCGGATCAGAGGCCGCGGGAGTTCACCGTCTCAGTGGGAGACTGGGGCTAAAGCAGATGTTTATTCGGCAGCCATCGCCCGCTCATCGCCCCGGCTTCTTTTCCAAGGCGCGTGGAATAGGTCCCAGACCGGGTTGTTGATGGCGAGATCCACATCACGTGCGAAAATGGCAAAGCCATCGTACCCGTGATACGGGCCTGAATAATCCCAGGAATGCATCTGGCGGAACGGTATGCCCATCTTCTGCACCGGGTATTTTTCTTTGATTCCCGAGCCGACCAGATTTGGGCGAATCCCTTCGATGAATTTCTCCAACTCATAGCCGGTCACGTCATCATAGATCAGCGTGCCGTTCTTCACGTAGTGGCCGGTGCGCTGATAGTCGTCGCTGTGGGCGAATTCATAGCCGGTGCCCACGATGACCATGCCGAGGTCCTCGTAGGCCGTGACGACGTGGCGGGGGCGCAGGCCGCCGACATAGAGCATCACGGTATTTCCTTCCAGGCGCGACAGGTACTTGGCGATGACCGCATCAACAAGCGGCCTGTACTTGGCAATGACCTTTTCGGTCTTTTCCTCGATTTCCGGCCCAAAATGCTTGGCTATGTTGCGCAGAGAGGCTTCGATCTGGGAGGGACCGAAGAAATTGTACTCCATCCAAGCGACGCCATACTTTTCCTCCATATGCCGACAGATGTAGTTCATCGACCGGTAGCAGTGGATAAGATTGAGCTTAGCCTTCGGGGCGCGCTCGATCTCTGCGAGTGTGGCGTCACCCGACCAGTTGCCGACCACGCGCAGCCCTATCTCCTCAAGCAGTATGCGCGAGGCCCAGGCATCGCCGCCGATATTGTAGTCGCCGATGACGTTGACGTCGTAGGGGCCGGCCTCGAACTTGACATCCTTTTTGTCGAAGACCCAATCCCGGATCGCATCATTGGCGATGTGGTGGCCAAGCGACTGCGAGACGCCGCGGAAACCCTCGCAGCGTACCGGCACGATCGTCTTGTCATACTCCTTGGTCTTTTTGCGAGAAACCGCCTCGGTGTCATCGCCAATCAGGCCGATAGGGCATTCGGATTGCACGGTGATGCCGTTGTTAAGCGGAAACAAGACTTCAATCTCGTCAATGATCTGTTCCAGCTTCTTGTCGCCGCCGAAGACGATGTCCTTCTCCTGGAAATCGGAGGTGAACTGCATTGTCCCGAACGTGTCGACGCCCGTCGTACCGACGTAGTAGTTGCGGCGCTGCGACCAAGAGTATTGGCCGCAGCCGACCGGGCCGTGCGAGATATGGACCATATCCTTGACTGGCCCCCACACCACGCCTTTCGAACCCGCATATGCACAGCCGCGAATCGTCATCACCCCGGGAATGGACTTGATGTTCGATTTGACGTCGCATTCGGAAAGGACCTCGCTTTCCCCGCCAGCCTCGTTGCCGCTCTTTGCGACGTTGAGGTGCTTCTTGCGGCGCTTCGCCGCCTTGTCGGGATAATGCGACAACACCTCTTCGATAAGCTTCGCATGAAGAGCACCGTCATTCTCGTATTCCCGGCTCATGAGTCCCCTTTCAAGGTTGGGTGACGCCTCAACGAATAGGCGCCGTTCTCTGCAAGGCGCGCCGATTCATGGCAGCGCTAATGTCACTACTGGGCCGCCGCCTTCGCCGCTTCCTTGGAGTGAAGCTCGGCAAGCATCTGCTCGTCGGTCTTCATGATGCCGAAGTCGAGCAGCATCTCCTCCAGCTCCTCCATGGTGATCGGCGTCGGGATCGTACCCTGGCCCGAATTGGCGTGGATCTTCTCGGCCAGAGCGCGGTATTCCCCTGCCTGCTTGGAGTCCGGCGCGTACTGGATCACCGACATCTTCCTGAGTTCGGCATGCTGGACGATGTTGTCGCGGGGCACGAAGTGGATGAGCTTGGAATTCAATCGGCCAGCCAGTGCTTCGGCCAGATCGAGTTCACGGTCGGTTTGACGTTCATTGCAGATCAGCCCGCCCAGCCGCACACCGCCCGAATGGGCATATTTGAGGATGCCCTTGGCGATGTTATTGGCGGCATAGAGCGCCATCATCTCGCCGGACATGACGATGTAGATCTCCTGGGCCTTGCCTTCGCGGATCGGCATGGCGAAGCCGCCGCATACCACGTCGCCGAGGACGTCATAGGAGACATAATCGACATCGTCATAAGCGCCATTCTCCTCGAGGAAATTGATCGAGGTGATGACGCCGCGGCCGGCGCAACCGACACCCGGCTCGGGGCCGCCGGACTCCACGCACTTGATGCCTCTGTAGCCGACCTTGAGCACGTCCTGGAGTTCGAGGTCTTCCACCGAACCTTCCTGTGCGGCGAGATCCAGGACGGTATCCTGAGCTTTCGAATTCAGGATCAAGCGTGTGGAATCGGCTTTGGGGTCGCATCCTACGATGAGGATTCTCTGCCCGAGGTCGACAAGGGCGGCGAGCGTATTTTGGGAGGTGGTGGACTTGCCGATGCCGCCTTTGCCGTAAAAGGCGATCTGACGCAGACCTGACATAATAGCTTTCCTTCCTTCGTTCTAATCATCGCGACTGCCCGCGACACAAGTGCCGATAGGCAGCTCGTGCCGCCTCACACCAAGCATCGCAAAAAGCGTACCAGCGTGATCGGCCGATCCGAGAAGAAACTTCGTTATTAAATTCCAGCCACTTAGACGGCGGCAAAACGCGCGAGCGGGCCTTTCAGGCGTCTGTCACGGACACGACAAAGCCGACACAGATTGTCGTGCGCCATCGAAACCGCCCTGTGTCGAGCTCGAAGCGGGATAATGGGGAGCTAGCCCAAAGCTGATGGCGAGACCATCGGAAGACGTCGGCTATTGTCTTTCCAGCCTGCGGTCGCTGGATGAGCAGGAGCCTGGGGCTTGACCGCCGCGCGGAATAGTTCAGGCAGGCTTGCGGAGCGGGAACGCCGGCGGCCGATAGACATCCGCGCTTAACCTTTCATAGCCCGTCTACGAGTTGGTTCCGCCGACGCGCTATATCGAAGGCAAATAATTCAGTACCTTAGCACGAGATCATTGATATTTTCAAAAAGATACGTATTATACGGATATAACGGATTATCGGGACAATTCTATGTCGGTCATTAGCTCGGTTGAATTTCAGCGCAACTTAGGGGTGTATCAGGACAAGGCGCTAGCGGAACCCGTGATCATCAGCAAGAATGGCCGCGAACGGCTTGTGCTGCTTTCGGTCGATGAATACCAGCGCCTAAAGGCGCATCGTGACGGCACTAGCGCGGGGCCTGAGAACGCAGCCCCCCCTGCTTTGCAGAGCACGGCGCACTTTTCACTTAAGAACCAAATACCAACCGAGCCACTAAGGGAATTGCTGTCGCACTTTCATTCGATCAAATCTGCCTTCGTGTACGGTTCAGTCGCCAAAGGCACGGACACAGAACGCAGCGATATCGATTTGATGGTGGTCGGCGATAACCTGAACCTCTCTGAACTTTATTCAGCCGCACAAAACGCGGAACTGAGACTAGGCCGAAAGGTCAGTCCGACATTTCTGTCGCCGGAGGAATGGCAACGAAAGGCGTCGCAGAAAGGGTCGTTTGTCCGAAAGGTAAGTACCCTTCCAAAGATTTTCCTCATCGGCTCGGAGAAAGATTTACAAGCGTGGGCAAGCAAGAACTAGACAACCTCGTAAAGATTGGGCTGATGAAAAGTGAGCCCCCATCGCTGTCCGAATATGACGGCATGCTGGGTGGCGCCCGCAAGAATTTAACTGACGCACAGAAAGGTCTCGACCCCGACAGCCAATTCACTCTCTTATATGGAGCTGCGCATCGGCTTGCCCTGGCAGCCCTACGCCGCGAAGGCTATCGCTCGGACAATCGCACTTCGGTGTTTCAAGCGCTCGTTCATACCGTCGGAACCGACAAGGCTGACATTCAGATTTTTCTAAAGCGCACAACGAGCGAAACCTCTCCGAGTACGAGGGGCACACAGACATTGATGCCAAATTGCTAGCTAACCTTATTGAGTGCACCACGAGGCTAGAGGTTTCGGTTGGCAAACTAGAACCGCCAGAAGATGACGAGTGAGCGGCAACCGAACGCGCGGGCAAGGGGTTGCGCCTTTTCGTTGTTGGTCAGCACGGTGCGCCACTACGGCTTCTCGAGAACGCTCACGATGTAAGTAGCCACCCGCTTGTCTGCATAGGGCTAATATGCACCTGGTCATGATAGATGGGCATACTGCCCCGCGGGGAGAAAGAGCGAGGGCAAACGGCGCTATGTAGACAATGAGTACAACCGCCGAACCCATGGCCGGCGCCATCATGCGCGTGAGACCCCGTTGTGGGCGAGGCTCGCGACTGGCTGCACGATCCTAGCCGGCCTGCTTGCCATTGAGTTTGGTCCCGCCGCGGTAGGCTGCGGCATCAAGGGCAACATCAGCTACAACTTGACCTCTGCATGATGAGAGCAGCTTTTACACCAGGTGCGCAGCACATGTCTTTAACGAACGCATCGCCTTCAAGAATATAGAGAGCAATTCGGAAAACCGAGTAGTTGGCGGCGAAGCTAAGAGAAGGTATACACCGCCCTCTTGTTACCCCAGAGTAGAACGTGCAGCTGCGGCAAGACGCGGGCTTCGAACCACCTGTCGCTGGTCACCTTTTCGGCCAGCTATTCCATGCGCATCATATTCCGTCGGACTCGACAGAGACGTCTTCATTGCCACGGCGGGGCGGCGTGTGATTGCCGGGTTGCAGACAAACCTCGCCGCGACGTCTTTGGGACGAGTGGTGCCGGCACCGAATCCCTATCCTTTAGACTAGCCAGCTTGGGGAGCGCCGTCAGACCGCCAGACCGGAAGAGGAGGCTTCGCGCCAATTTGTGCCAAGAATGTTGGACCGTGCGGAACCGCTGGGGCGGCGCTCAACTCTGGCGCAGGATGAAGCGTCGATTGGGTGAATGAAAAGGGCGCGCGTTCACGGGTAAAGTGAGGTAAATCGCTGGATGTCTGCCGGATCAACGTCAACCGGTTCCATCGCCACCATCCACTCGACGTTTTCGGCGCACGGCGGCGTCGTCAGTGAGCCCTCATAAGTCCAATAGCCAAGCGACGCTGGCAGAAGCCAGTTGGGATTCACCTCGTCGATCGTAACCTCCCCATTCGGCAGTTCGGGAAAGGCCGCAGCAAGGGCAGCAAAGCTGGCATTTGTCGCGCCGGGCGTTAAAAAGACGCCCAGCACGCCCAGAGTACCACTTTGCGTGTCCTTGTGAACGAAATGCACCTCCAGCGGGAAGCTCTTGCCCGCCACGTGATGTTCGCTTGGCGCATGGAAATGGAACTGTACCAGTTCGTAGACACGATCGCCGCGGGTCAGCGTGCTGCCTTGTGGCATATTGATTTGAATGGTGTGGCCGTTGTTCACCATATTGCCGCCGCCCTTGTGCCAGCCGATGGCGATATGCGGGATATCCGCCTTGACCGCGCTGTTGATATCGATCGGCGATTGCTGCGTGCCGGCAGAGCATACGAAATTTTTCTTATCCAGATCAGCCCAGTGCTCCGGTCCGACCGGACCGGTGTATCCCCAATGGGCACTGGTCGCTTGGGCGGCTTGAACGCAAATCCGGCATGCGCCGAGCGCAACCAACCCTTTGATCAGGTGACGACGATACATATTGCTTTTGCTCCTCTTGCGAACTGATGTTGGTGGCTGCCCTAATGGACCCGTGATGGCCAATCGGCGCGGCCACTATTGTCCTTTGCAACTGACGGATGCCCGCATGCCTTGGCGTGCTTTTATAAGTGCGGCTGCCGTTTCTCGGCCGGCCGGCTTCTGCAGCCCGCAACGGACGCAGTTTCAACCAGCTAGACGATAAAAATTCGAGCAGACCAGCGCTTGACCCCCGCCGCAAAGGCACAGGCGAAGGTGATCACTGCGCGGCTCGCCGTTCGCGCCTGAGGCCGCATCGCTACACTTTACACTCGCCGCCCAAGGAGACGCAGGCGACCCCAATACGTTTTCATCGCTACTCCTGACGCAGCCGACGACGCCACGAAGACGTTGCTATATTTCACGTTGGGCCAGTGAGGAAATCGATCTTCTTTATGGAAGGCATTTACGCAATGGATGCATTCCCATGCACATCGCCGTTCTGTTTAGCAGCTGCCGTTGACCGGCGGGCCAGCCCCGTTGGGCGTTCTGGTGTCTGACAGTCGAGCGTCAGGCCGGACAATGAGATACATCGATAAGAGCTGAACAAGGATGAGGGGATGACGTGCTTGCGACGGAGGAAACAGTCAAGCAGGTGGGGCGAGAAGGCCAGTTCTTGCGGATTTCAACTTTGCGTGACGACAGCTCATCGGAGTCAAGGTGACACACGCCGGCAGCGGGTGTCCGGGCGGTTTCCAGCCGCACAATCGCGAGACCGCTGGCGCGAACAAAGCTCGGCTGTACTCGGCACGCGAAGAGAGCCTGCCAAGCCGTCGGAGCCCGGCCTTCCGGTGCGACGCAAGCCGCAGACTAGACCGCCCTCTTGTTACCCCAAAGCAGAACGTGCAGCTGCGGCAACACGCGGGCTTCGAACCACCTGTCGCTGGTCACCCTTTCGACAAGCCATTCCATTCGCATCATTATTCCGTCCAAGTCGACAGAGGCGTCTTCACTGCCGGGGCGCGGCGGCGTGTGATTGCCGGGTTGCAGATAGATCGGAAGGTGCGGATATCGCGCCGCGACTTCTTTGGCGTAGGCATAGTCACTCTCGTCGAAAACGACGAGCTTGAGCACGATTTGCGGCTTCTCTTGCGCCGCTTCGAGGCACGCCTCAAACGCAGCCCAACGGGTCGTCATTTCGCTGGACGGCGGCTTTGGGCTAAGGGTCAGCACGTCAAGATCCGCAAACCACTCCCTCACCACGGAACCCTGCGTTTCCAGTGCAAAACGATAGCCCTCGCGATGGCCTCGTTCTATGAGGGGACCGAACGGCTGAATGGCCGGGTTGCCGCCTGACAAGGAGACCATAACCGGCCTGCCGCCGGAAAGCGCATGGACGGTTTGCCACACGGCATCGATCGGCATCGGTAGCCATTCATGGCGATACTGATTGTCCACCGCGTGAAGGCTGTCGCACCATGAACAGCGATAATCACATCCGCCGGTTCTGATGAACACCGTCGGCAAGCCGATGAGCACGCCCTCGCCCTGGATCGTCGGCCCGAATATCTCGCTCACACGGATTACGGGATGCATGTCGGTCACGGACGGTATTCCGCCCAAGTTTTCGGTGTTTCGCTAACGCGCACGGCCGCGGTCTGCGGCAGACGTGCCTTGCACCATTCATAGAAATGTCTGGCCAGGCATTCCGCCGTGACCTTCTCATGTCCCAGCACGTCGTTGAGGTGCCGATGGTCGAAGCTCTCGTCAATGTAGCGTTTGAGCGGCGCCAGATCGTGATAGTCGCGCACGAAGCCGTGGGCGTCCAGTTCCTTGGCCGACAGCTCCACTACGACGACATAGTTATGCCCGTGCAGGCGCGCACATTGATGGTTGGGAGGCAAGGAGGTGAGCTGATGCGAGGCCGAGAAGTGGAATTCCTTGCTGATGTGGAACATTACGCGCGCCTCCTGCGCAGCGCCTCGAGCCAGAAATCGGCGTCCTCGTAGTCGGTGGGATCAGCGTGCCCGGCGAGATGGAACGCTTCGCGCCGCTCGACGCAGGTCCCGCATCGTCCGCAGTGACGCACGCCGCCCTTGTAACAGGACCAGGTCTCGGCAAACGGGGTGCCGTATCTTGCGCCATCCGCAACAATGTCAGCTTTTCCGAGATTCACATACGGTGCATAGAGGCGTATCTGCGCATAGCCGTCGAGCGCGCGGTCTTGCATTGTCTGGAAAGCTTCAATGAAGGCCGGACGGCAATCGGGATAGATGAAGTGGTCCCCACCATGCATGGCCGCCGCCACCGCTTCGGCGTTGTGGGCGGCGGCGAGACCGAAGGCGATTGCCAACATGATGGCATTGCGGTTCGGCACCACCGTAATCTTCATCGTGTCTTCGGCGTAGTGGCCGTCCGGCACGTCGACACTGTCGGTCAGCGCTGAGCCGGAAAGGCCACGGCCGATTTCGCCGATGTCGATGATCTGGTGCGGGACCTTCAGTCGCTGCGCGCAAAGAGCGGCGAAGCCCAATTCCTTCCTGTGCCGTTGGCCATAGTCGAAAGATAGAAGGCCGGTGAGTTCGTGCTCCGCTGCCACCATGTGAGCAAGGGAAACGGAGTCCAATCCGCCAGAGCAGACGGCGAGAGTCTTCATCATTGGTATCCTTGTTTTGACCGGGTAAGGCTGCGACCGGAGATTTCTCTGCGCCCCCACTACTCCAGCGACTCAATTTTGTGAACCGGGAGAATTTCCGCACAGCCCGATTGGAGCGAGCATGGGTCGCAAGGAGCGATCTTGCCGGTGATCTCGAAAACCTGATCTCCTCCGGCACGCAGGCCAAGGACCCGATCCGCCTCTCGACCGAATCCGCCAAAGCTGACCGCGCGCATTTCCTCAACTTGTTGCGGGAAAACGAATACGCCCGCACCAATGCCGCAGCGGAACTCGACCGTGCCAAGCGACTGCTTTCGGCTTCTGCAGCGCCCGCGAAAACTGTTGAAGAAAAGACTTTCGCCCTCCACAACATTGAGCTCCAGGGCGAGATCCTGGCCCGGCGAAAAATCGCCGAATGAAACCAGCAACTCTTCGACATCAACCTGCGCCTCAAGGAGCTCACGGCCACTTTGCATGAGCTCGAGAACGAGCGGGATCTGACTCATATTCGAGCCCCAGTACTCTTGAGCAATTCTCAGGCCTCACTTCCGGCAGCTACGTACAGGCCGGGCAAAACGTCGGTTGGGTTTCGCCGGTACCGAACTGGTGGTGGAAATCTACGTTCCCCCCAAAGACATCGCTTTTGTGCACCCGGGCCAGTCGGTGCATATCCAAATCGATGCCTACAAACTACAATCAATGGGGTGTCACTGACGCCAAGGTGCTCAACGTGGCGCAGGACTCCATTCTCCACGGCGGGAGCCCTTCTTCAAGGTCCCCCTTGCGCTGTCTCGCAACCAACTCGTCCTTAAGAACGGGGGCATCGCTCACCTGAAGAAAGGCATTACCGTTTGGGCACGCTTTCTCGTTGCAGGCCGCACTTTGCTGCAACTCCTCTATGATAAAGTCGACGATTAGCTCAATCCGCTCTACGCGGGCGACTAATCTTCAATTTCCAGACAGTCAGCGAGCCGCCATGTCAAGCAAGGTCAGCAAGTTTAAGCAGCGCGATATCACCGATTGCGGGGCGACCAGTCTTGCTTGTGTCGCTGCCTTCTATGGCCACAAGCTGCTTTTGTCGCGCATTCGCCAGCATGCCTCGACCGACCACTCTGGCACCACTGTGCTCGGTCTCTTGGAAGCTGAAGAAGGCTTGGTTTCTTAGCCAAGGGCGTGAGGGGTGGCTTCGACCGCCTCGACAAAATCCCCAAGCCCGCTATCGCGCACGTCGTCATCAAATTTGCGTTTGGACTTGGCGTCATACAGTGCCGCTGGATAGAGCCCGCCGCCCTGATCTCCGGCGGGTCTAATCAGAGCCCCCAGCTCCGCTGATGAGCCAGGCGCGGGTGCCTCGGGGCTTCCTAGCCTGCACAGCCTTCATGGGACATGGTCAGGATACCTGTTAGATGAACTCCGATTAGTCTGGACATTCTGCGCGTTCGGATACGCGGCAACGTGAACTTTCCACCCTGCACGCATCCCGACTCGCCCCCTCAGTCACCGGTATGTTTCGTGATCCACTCGCGATAATACGACACGCGCGTATACACACCGTATGTCCTTCCGCAACCGGCCCCACTCGAGACAATTCCAACCAAGATAGGGTTTTTGCCATGGGCTTTGGTCAGAGGACCTCCACTGTCCCCTTGGCAAGGATCGGTCCCGCCGCTTTCGGTTCCGGCGCACATCATCCCAGGAAAGATCTCCTCCCCATATTTGCGGCTGCACGTTTTGTTGTCGACGTATGGGACCTTGCCCTCTCGGAGCTCTTCTGATTCCTCTCCACCATGTCGTGTAACTCCCTTACCCGTCACGGTAAGGAGCTCGCCATTAGGAATGTCCATCCGGGGGGTAGCAAGGGGAATGGCCACTGCGGGTAGCGTACTGCGCACCCGCACGAGCGCCAGATCATGTTTGAATGTCTTCGCGACATATTCTTCGTGAACAATAAAGTCCGTTACATCTAACGAAACGCCATTCTTCACAAAGGCCTCGACCTTGGTTGCACCCGCTAAACAGTGTGCCGCTGTGAGGATCCATTGGTCTCCGATCACCACTCCACCGCATAGATAAGATTTATCCTCTCTGACAATTTTATCCTCTGTGACAATATTGAGTTCGACGTACCAAGGATGCTCTTTAGACGTGGTCCGCTTGCCGCGGACGATATCGAGCCCGCCTTGTACAGAAGTTTGAGCATGGGCGTGTTTTCCACCAAAAAGGGCTGCGAGCGCGCAGAGGGCATGACGACGGGTGATGGGGGGCATCGGTTTCCTCGTACTATTTGCATTACATCGTGCGGCCGTGTGCCGTTGGCGCGCCACCCTGCCTGCCCACCCATTAGCTGGCAACCCTCGTCTCGGATGTGATTCAGAATGCCGCAGGCAAACATGCTTTGTCCTCGATAGGACGCTCTGGTTGCCGTGGGCGGACGACTTCTTCGGAAAGCGCGACGACGGCACGGGGTCCGTTATAGGCAGGCTCTCCATGCTGATGCAGCTCGAGACCCTCAGGGTTACTCGCCGCGCCGATGGCTCTCATGGCCAAGGCCGACGGCTCACGAAAATATGTCGGGGCCGCGGTGATCGGTCTGAACCGCGCCATGAAGGAACGGCTCTACGAGCGCGTCGCCGGATGCCCGGCCGGGCGCGCAAAGGAATTCCGATCAAGAAGCCGAACGCGCAGTGGATCAAGCCCGGCCTGGTCGGCCACATCAGCTTCCTGAAAGGCGAGGGCGGGCTGCGCCATGCCACTCTGACCGATGTTCGAGAGGACTAGTCGGCCCCGCAGATCGGTTCACCGGAAGGCATCCGAGCTGGCGCTCGGCGTTTTTTTAGCGCTTTGGCTGTTCGGGGTCGTCTGAGACAAACGACCCCGATGACCACGTCCATAACAGCTTCCAAGAGCGGCTTGCTGTCTTCGTCGCGGGCTTCAACGGTAAGGCGGCGGCAAATGACGGTGGGGGTGACTTCCCGCGCATAGTCTGTCAGCGCGGCGAAAGCCTCGAGCCTGACGGAATCCATGCCGCCGGCTAACCATGTCCCTTCAGTGTCGGAAAAGAGCCGATCATTGTTGCGTACGTCAAAATAATTAAGGGAAAGGGCGGCCATGTGATCTCCTATGGGCTCACTGCTGTCGAGGGTCCCTACAGCCTTCAGCGGAGTGGACTGCTACCGATAAGCCTTTCGTACTCGGCTTCCGGTGGGCCATAGCTGCCATCGGCCAGTTTGATCAGTCCTTCCCAATCACGGATGACGATCTTGCCGCACGTGGCGCGGATCAAGCCATTGCCTTCCAGGACCTCGATGGCGACGGTTACGCCCGGCCGCCTCACGCCGAGCATGATCGACAGGAATTCGCGCGTGAGTTTCAGCTCGGGGCCAGCGCGATCCTCACACAACAGCAGCCATCGGACGAGACGGCTTTCGAGCCCCTGGCGGGCGTTCGCGTGAGAGCGGTGTAGCTGGTCTGCACCATCAGGCATTGCACGAAGCGCAGAAGAAACAGCCGCAGGGTGGGACTTTGCTCGAGTGCCTCATGAAAGGGGGCTATCGGAATGCGCATCGCCTCTCCGGCGAGCTGGACGACGCAATCATGCGGCGCCAGATTGTCGCCGAGGACGACAACCGTTCCTGTCATGCCTTTGTGGCCCAGAATGCCGGCTTCGGCATCCCGGCCGGGCGCCATTTTGGCGATGATAGAGCCGAAGCCCTCCTCTATGAAGTACACGAAGTTGATCGGCCTGCCTTGCTGTTCAAGGCGATCGCTCAGTGCCAGTTCGACGTGCTCCAGATCCGGCGAGAGCAGGGACCCATCCTGCTGGTCGAGCAGGCCAAGAAGTCTGTTTCTGTATGGGGAATTTGCGGAGTGCGGCACTGCAACCGTCGCGGCAGGAATGTCATCGGGACTGAAATGGGCGAGGGCTGCAGTATCGCGGTCGGCGACCAAGCACCGGCCTAGTGTTTACGCCTGACACAAGAGTCCGGCCCCCACAACCGTTTCGGAATGAGCAGCAGCGCTGCCGCTGCTCCTCCAATCACACAACGGATTCACGATGCGGCAACTCGAGCCATGATTTCGGATCGAATGGTCGATGCGGTGTATAGCGAGGCATCCAGCGGCAAATCCCCAAATGCCAGTTGACACAGAAGATAATTAGCACCTGCCTCTTCCAGCTGATCAAGGAGAGCTTTTCGGACAGAAGCTGCCGTTCCCACGACGCACAATTCACTTTCAATTGCTGCATCGAAGTTCAAAGGCAAGTTTGGTGGAGTGGGAATGGCATTTAGTTCGTATAGAAATTTGAAGCTCTTGAGCCATCGTTCATAGGCAGGTGCTGCGAGCAAATACGCATCTGTTTCAGAACGCCCTATCACCACCATTCGGAGCAATCCAAGAAATGGCGCTTGGTGGCCAATGTCAGCATCGTGAATTCGGGCGGCGCGGAACGCGTCGGTAACGCTGCGAACAGAAGTGGAAGGTCCGACGCAGGCGATGTTTGCCCCATTCGCGGCGGCCCAGCTAGCCGGCTCGGGTCGATTGGTGGCGATCCATGTCGGCGGCTGGGGATATTGGTGAGGTCTCAACGTCAGCGGAACGTCTTTCAACTCAAAGTGGCGGCCCTCATAAGAAAGCGTCCCGCCTTTCATCGCATTGATGAGAATCTCGCTGGCCTCCGTGTACTGTTCTGGTGCTGCTTCTACAGCAACCCCGAAGTATCCCAATTCAGTCGGAGCAGAGCCGCGCCCTATGCCGAGTTCAAGCCTGCCGCCGCTCAACTGATCAAGCATGCAGATCTCCTCGAAGGCACGCAGCGGATGATAGAGCGCAAGTAGCATTACCATGGGACCAACACGAAGACTGCGGGTTCGCTGGGCGACGCTCGCTAAGAACAAATTCGGTGATGGACCTCTGCCATGTGGCGTACAGTGGTGCTCTGCGAGATGATACGCATAAAAGCCATAGCCATCGCACGCTTCTGCTAGGCTCAGCCGATCTGCATATTGTTGGGCGATGTCATCGCCGTTTTCGTCCAGATGATCGAAGATGCCGAAGGTTAGGCCCGAAGCGAAAATTTTCGTCAATTAATTATTCTCCAAATTACCTATGATTTATCCACTATTGGAAACATCATAACTTATAACACATCGACACTTATTACTTAATACATTTCCAATGCAATGTGAATTGACTTCATGCTTGCGCACACCGCGATTCCTCTTAAAGTTCATACAGACGTGTTTGGCGGCAGCAAGGAATTTGTCCATCTGCTCTGTGCTACCAATGCTGACGCGAATGCAGTTCTTCAAATCTATGTCAGGAAAGCTGGCGATGAGGATCTTCTGCTCTTTCAACGCGGCTTGCCAGCATGAGCCCTCCTGTCCCGCCGGCACACGGGCCAGCAAAAAGTTTGCGTGGGAGGGTGTTACGGAAAAGCCAAGTTGCAACAGCGCCAGGGTCACTCGCTGTCGTTCATGCTTGATGTGCCTGTGGTTCTCTTCGTAGGCGTGGCGATGCGCAAGAATGCTTTTCCCGACCGCCTGCCCGATCACGTTCATGTTGAAGACATTCTGGATGTTGCGCAGCCTGCCAATGATTTCTGGGTGACCGAAACCGAAGCCGACTCGCACGCCAGCGGCAGCATAGCTCTTTGAAAAAGTCCTCAAGATCAAAAGATTCGGATGTCTATTGACGAGGCGCAGGGCATGGTCGGGTGCGAAGTCAACGTAGGCCTCATCCAAGACGATCAAGCGATCTGCTTGCTCCACAAGGCGTTCGATTTCGGCCACCGGCACGAATGTTCCGGTCGGATTGTTCGGATTAGCCAACAGAATGAACTTCGCGTCTTTTGCGGGGCCGGACAGAAGTTTTTCTATCGGCAGGGGATGAGCTTCGCTCGATGCGATTTCGAGAAACTCGGCACCCTGTAACATGGCAAGTTTACGGTTGAACGAAAATCCGGGCGACAGCATCGCCACTGTATCTCCTGGGGCGAGGAAAGCTCTGTAGATGAGTCCGAGCAGTTCCGACGAACCGTTGCCGGCAATCACCTGATCTTTGGAAAATCCGTAAGCGTCGGAGGCAGCTGCCCTTAAGCTGAGATTGTCGTCTTCCGGATAAAGATAATGGTGTTCGATCGCAGCAATTGCACTTTGCATTACGCTCTTCGGCAACGGAAACGGGTTCTCGTTCGTATTTAGCTTAACGTAATTTGCATCCGTCGCTGGTCCGTTGGACGAGAGAGCATCTAATTTGCTGGCCACCGGCGAGAAGAGCGAAAGCACGGTCTTCAGTTTTGCATCGCACATGTTCTTCTCCGTTTTTCAGTCCCGCAGGGCATGTGACATGAGGCAATCGTTGATCGTGACTTGATCGACGTTCGGCTATGTCAGCGCTGCCTTCCCACCTTGGTGGGATCGCCGACCACGGTTTGGATTTGACACCGGGAAGCTGTCGAGAACCTGATGACGACCCAACGTGTGGCCGACGGCCGATTCGGCGCAACAGACGGTGTTTCAACATCGCATCGTCGTCAAAGCCGCATGCAGGGCCAGCACGACAGCCCGCCTCCAGCGCCCGCAGAAATAGGTGGAAACCGAGGTCTTGCCGAACCTCAGTTGCTCTGCCACCTCGCCCACCGGACTGCCCTGTTTACGGGTCAGGCGCAGGATCGTCCGGGTATCTTTGACGCTCGTTCGTCTTGCTTGCTTCCGTCTTGGCATGGGCTCTCTCGGTTCGCTGATGAGAGAGCCAAATACCGGCTCATCTGAGCATGAGACGCGGGCCTGACGATATGGAGCGTCTCTGGTGGCGCGCGTAGCCAAGAGGGTTCGCCTCGCTGGCGGGGCATGCAAGACGGCGCACCTCCTTGGCTATCCTGTCCCATCGTCTCAACGACTTCGCAGAGGTTGATATTCTGCAGTGACTTTCGTCTCGCTGCTGCACGGCATTGACGCTGGGAGCCATGCTCGCGTGGCGCAATTGTGCTGAAGAACGGTGCCCACGGCAACGTTTCTTAACCCGCCCCAGGTCCTGGCGTTTGGCTAATTTCCGACATTCGTGTCCGGCTTCGGACAAAGGCCGGGTTTGCCGAACGGAGTCCCACCCAATTTCCAGTGCTGCTTGAGCAATAATATCGACCGGCATTACTGCACAACACGAAAGTTGCTGCAAAAACCGAAGTGAACCCAAGGCATGGGGTCAATTGGCATGGCGCTTGCGACTCGGTCGCTAGAACGCAGTCAAAACCACGGTTGGAGACCATGCCTACCTCTCAAAGCTCGATAAAGCACGCGAGCAAACATTCCCCGTCCCCGCGGAAAACTGGAAGCTCGTCGCCGTTAAACGTCCCTGCTCGGGGGCGGTCTTGCACAAGACTGGTCCGAGGCAACCACGCCAGGGCGAAAGGCTGCCGGAACTGTCCACCGAAGTCGATGCCGCTTCAGTTTAACCGAAAAATGCACCGTACCACTTTGGCCTGGGAGCAAATCAATGACCGATAGAAAGAACGTTCCTCTCGTGACCTTTCGCACGCGTGTTCGCGATGAGTCGATCGGGGGGCCAAATCCTTATCGGTGGGAGAACAAGACCTCCGACGATTATTTCGGGGGCAAGCGCGTTATCCTGTTCTCGCTGCCTGGCGCCTTCACCCCGACCTGCTCGACCTTCCAACTGCCCGATTTCGAAAAACTCTATGATCAATTTCTGGAACTGCGAATTGACGCGATCTACTGCGTCTCAGTCAACGATGCTTTCGTCATGAATGCGTGGGGAAAGTCCTTGGGGCTGCAGAAGATCGAGCTGATCCCAGACGGGTCGGGCGAGTTCACGCGCAAGATGGGCATGCTGGTCGCGAAGGACAATCTGGGCTTTGGCATGCGCTCCTGGCGATACGCCGCTCTGATCGACGATGGCGTGGTGGAGCAGTGGTTCGAGGAGGAAGGCTTCTGTGACAACTGCGAGACGGACCCCTATGGCGTTTCATCCCCGCAAAACGTTCTCGACAAACTGAAGGCGGCGGCATGACCCAGAAGTGGCAAGTCTCACACAACCCCAGCACACACTAGAGCCTCCTCGGCAGATTACCGGTTCAACATGCATCTCTCAGCAAGCCTGCTTCAACGCCAGAAGCAACGTATGGTCTTATCGCCTCAAGCCATTGAAGCTATTCGCTTGCTGCGATTGACGCATACTGAACTCCATCAGCTCGTGGAGCAGGCACTCGAGAAGAACCCCGTTTTGAAGCCTGACCCGTTTGACGACGTTTCGCCGCTGTCAGGGGTGGATCAGCGGAGCAGTCAAAGCAGAAGCGAAATCGGCGAATCGCCCATTGGCGGGCCGTCTGGCGGGCGCGGGCAATGGAAGTCGCAACGCAGTAGCGGCAACGATCGACCTGCCGTCGAGGAGTTTACCGCCCACACCGAAACATTGCACGACCATGTCGCCCGCCAGGTCGCCCTCACCCCGTTCACCCCGCAGGAGCGGCTGATTGCCGGACAGCTCGCCGCCCATCTGGAGGACACTGGCTATCTTCAGGTAAACCTTTTCGATCTGGCCGGGAGGTTAAACGTTCGGCAAGCTGATGTGGAACGGGTCATCGGAATCTTGCAGCAATTTGATCCGCCGGGGATTTTTGCGCGAACTCTCAGCGAATGCCTGGAGATTCAGCTGCGCCAGCAAGACCGGTTCGACCCGGCTATGGCAGCTTTGGTCGCCAATCTCGAGATGCTTGCACGGGGGGATTTTCAGGGATTGAAGCAGCGTTGCGGAGTCGACGAGGAGGATCTCCTCGACATGAGGAACGAAATCCGCGCGCTCGATCCCAAGCCTGGAGACCGGTTCCAGTCCGGGACGCCGGAAACCATCGTACCGGACGTCTGGGTAATGCCCAAGTCCGAAGGTGGATGGCGGGTGGAGCTTGATCCGGCCACGCTGCCCAAAGTGTTGATCAACCACACCTATGTCGCCGAAATCTCGCAGCTGACCAATCAAAATCCGGAAGGCAAAGCGTTTCTCGACCATTGCCAGGAAAAAGGGAACTGGCTGATCAGCTGTCTCGAGCAGCGCGCTAAGACGATCCTTAAGGTTGCGACCGAAATCGTGCGCCAGCAGGATGCCTTTTTTACACACGGCGTCGCCCATCTGCGGCCTCTCTGTCTCAAAAATGTCGCTGACGGGATCAAAATGCACCAGTCGACGGTAAGCCGGGTGGCTTCGAACAGGTACATGTTAACTCCGCGCGGGGTGTTCGAGCTGAAGTATTTTTTCACAGCGACAATCGCATCCTGCGAGGGCGGCGACGCGCACTCCGCCAAATCTGTCCGCCATCGGATCAAGGCAATCATCGCCGAAGAATCGCTCGACAAGGTACTTTCCGACGAAGACATCGTTGCTCAGCTCAAGCAGACCGGCATCAATGTCGCTCGCCGTACCGTCACCAAATATCGCGAGGCGATGAACATCCCTTCCTCCATACTACGGCGCCGTGATAAGCGGTTGTCCGCAGCTGCGATCAAGCGAAGTGACTAACCGGCATTCCTGGTCGGCGAGAGGCGACTCTCAACTTCCTCCGGGCCGAAGCAGCTTTCGAAGTCATGGCATTCCCGACAACTGGGTGCAGTGCATGACGAAAAGCCTTCGGCCTCATACAGCTTGCGGTAAAAGTACTTTTTCCATTTCATGTTTTCTGTGTTGCCTGCCGCCAGCGCGGGAAAATGTCTGGCAAGCAGGCGGCTGAGCTCAGCGCGATTTGAGAGGCCAAGATCCCGCCAAAGATGGTCCGTGCGCATCGCACGCCGGGCGATGATCTTGGCCAAGCGGGCGCTCGCCGGGTCGCCCGGCGCAGCATGCGCTAGCAGCAGCCGGCGCAGCAGCTCCTCTTCCAGTTCCGGCTCGGGCTCGCTCAACTCCTCCAAAGCGAATACGCTGCTGGAGGTAGACGGGAAAGTTGCGGCCAAGACATCACGCAATTCGACAGACGAAAGGCCTGTCCCCTCCGTCGCCAACACCTCGCCCGCCTGGACCTCCTCAAGCGAACGCGAAAGCACGCAGGGCAGCACATGCTGATCGAAGCTCCTCCCTAGCTCGGACCCACGCCATTGCGCGCGTGGATAGGCAGCCATCATCGTAACGGCCGGCTTCAGCTTCCGGCATGACAAAGCGCCTTGTTGACCGCAGGGATGATCTTGTCGCCCCAGAGCTCGATCTGGCGCAGCATCGTCTTTTGGTCGAAGTCGCCCAATTGAGTCTGAACTGCGATCTGGTCCGGTTTCAAGACATCGATCTCTTCCAGCAGGCGATCAATCACGCGATTTACGCTGCCAATCGGCAAATTTTTGCGCATGGTCTCGAAGGACAGATCCTGCTGGGTCGGTGTCTCCTGCAGCAGGTAGCCATCGTGGCTCTGTTGGCGGCGCTGATGCAGGGCTTCAGAAAGCCGGCGCTGGAAGCGGGCATTGTCGAGATAGCTGTTGATCTCCAACTCGTCGTGGCTGGCATAGCAGCAGCGCAGCAGCGATATCTTGACGTCGGTGACGTTCTTTTCCTCGGATGCCGCCGCCCTCTCGACTGATTCACGCAGTGTGGTCAAAGTCTCTAAGCCGTCGTGGAAGGCTGTGACAAAAAAATTGTGCCCCTCGCGGTAGGCCCGAGCCATCCGTGCGGCTCCGCCAGCGATCCAGATAGGCGGCGTCGGCTGCTGGACTGTGCGGACCGAAATCGCTGTTGGGGGGATCTTCTCATACTGGCCGTCGTGTTCGAAGACGTTTTGGTTGAGGCCCTTGAGAATGATGTCCAGGTATTCCGAAAAGACGGCCGGCGCCTCATCGATGTCCACGCCGAACCGTTCGAACTCGAACTGCTGGTATCCCAAGCCTACGCCGAGCTCGAGACGGCCGTTCGCAACGATGTCGGCGAAGCCGATCTCGGACAGCAGGCGCTGCGGTTGGTAAAGCGGCAGCACGCAGACGGCAGTGCCCAGGCGAATCGTGCTTGTCAAGCCGGCGCAGTGCGCCACCATCATCAGCGGGGATGGTATGAGGCTGTAATTGTTGAAGTGGTGCTCAGCAAACCACGCGGTGTTGAACCCAGCCTGCTCCGAAGCGACGGCCTGTTCGATGGAGTTGCGGATGACGCTTTCTGAGGATTGGTGATAGCCACGCTGGGCGGCCAGAATGAAAGTGGCAAATTCCATGATTTCTCCTCGTTATAGACACGTCAGCCGACCGGGAATGTGCTCGGCATGCGCATGCTTGGATCTCAAGCACCTCGGGTGCGTCGTGGAGCCGAGGCTTCATAATGCTCGGCCGGTCGCCCTGCGAATGCCTGGCAATTAACCTGCGGCCTCCGCAAAACATTCGTCATAGAGTTCGCTGGCGTTTCCCGCATCACCGAACGAGGTCCAGCCGCCGTCCACGTAGAGGATCGAGCCGTTGATGTATGAGGCGTCAGACGAAGCAAGGAAGAACGATGCATCTGCGACGTCTTCTGGCCGTCCCATCCTGCCCATGGGGATGCGTCGTCCGATTGCTGCCAGGTCGATGCGGCCGGCTTTGGCCAACTGAGCAAGTGCGGGCGTGCGGATGTGGCCAGGAGCGACGGTGGCTGTCCGAATTCCGACCGGGCCGAGTTCGGCCGCCATGCAACGGGTCAGCATATCCATCCCCGCCTTGGAGGCGCCGTAGGCATGGCGCGGCGCGAACGGCAGAAAGCTGTCGATCGACCCGAGATTGAGGATCACGCCGCCCGGGCGCATAGCCTTGATCGCTTCGCGCGCGCAGGTGAAGGCGCCGGTAAGGTTGACATCCAGGACGTGTTCGAGCTGTTTCGACAGTTGCTCGATCGCAGGCACAATCCTGTCGGCGGTATCAGCACTATTGACCAGAACATCGATATACCCGAAGCGTCGCCTCAGCTCTTCGAACATCGACACCACATCGCTCTCGACGGCCACGTCCAGCGATTTCGCCAGATGCTTGCCGGGGAGCGATGTAGCCAGCTCTGCCGCTGCAGTGCCATCTTTATCAGCAATCACGACGGTGTCGCCGTTCGCGGCAAAGCGGCGAGCGACGGCCGCGCCAATGCTTTTTGCGCCACCGGTGACGAGCACGATTCGCGCATCTGTGCATTCGGCCGGACAGGAGAGCTCGGCTTGGAGCGCACTATCCACCGGCGGGTGAGCATCCCCCGGCTGGTTGAATGACATCCAGCCTCCGTCGACTGCCAGCACCGAGCCGGTGATGTAGCGCGCCTGCGTGCTGCTCAGAAAACGCACGACCCTGGCGATCTCGTCGGGGCGAGCCAAGCGCCCCATCGGCACGCGGCGGCGTATCGCCGCGAGGTCCATTTTGCCAGCGCGTGCCAGTTCTGTGACCATTGGGGTGCGGACGGAGCCCGGCGCCACCGCCGTGACGCGGATTCCTCGCATAGCCCACTCGCACGCAAGGGACTTTGTCAACGAGATCACGCCAGCTTTCGAGGCTGCGTAGGCGTTGCGCCTGGGATTGCCGACCACGCCCGCCATCGAAGCCACATTGACGATCGCACCGCCCGGCCTCATGCGCCGCGCCGCTTCCCGGGCCATAACGAATGGCCCAATAAGGTTCACTGTCACGCCGCGTCGGAAGGTATCGACAGCGGTGTCGATGATCCTATCCATCGTGGGTCCAACCGCCGCATTGTTGATGAGGACATCGATTTGCGCGAACCGTGCTTCGACCTGGCCGAAAAGTGAGAGCATGTCCTTCTCTCGCGACACATCGCACTCCAGACCGACGTGCGGCGACCCGAGATCCCGAGCCAGTTCAACCACACCACTGCCCGGAAGGTCCACCGCAACTACAGTGTCTCCGTCCGCGGCAAGGATATCGACCAGGGCACGGCCGATCCCGCCCGCGGCGCCTGTGATGATTACGGTGCGTGCTGCCAGTTTCACGAGAGCTTCTCCACGATGACCGCTTGTGATCTCAGCCCATCGACCTTGGGCGGAATGAAGGGTCGAGCCAAATCGTTGCAGTGACCGCCAGTTGCGGCCCCACACAGATCTCAATCCCGCAAGGCGCTCATCCTCCATTTCTACCCACTTATGCAGCTCCCAGTTGGGGACCCTCGACGCCATCTTGGTCGGTGGGGATGTGACGCTTGAGCAGCTGGTAGATGGGATCGTCTGGATGTGGTGCTCCAATCGGCTGTCGCCGGCCGAACCTATCTGCCTCAAGAATCGCTGGCGGGATTTGCTCCTCAACCCAATCGTAGACGACTGTCCGTTCCGCAATTCGCCACTCGTCCTGCCTCTTCTGAAACAGATCGCAGTAACGGCCGCAAAGCAGCGTCTGACGTATTTCTTGGTCTGTATCCGGTCCGCGTTGCAGCGCGGTGAAATAGCTCTCGACCGCGGCCTCTGCTGAACTGATGAAGTCGATCAGGCTGTTCGTGATTTGATGGATGTTACGCTGCCCCGGCAGACCGAGAGCAAATTGGATGAAGTCCTCTGCCGGTCCGCAATAGGGACCGTGCCTGTCATACGCTTCGGGCCAGTATGCGCTACGCAGCGCCGCCTCATCGGCGCGGTCTATCCCGCGGCAGTACCGATACAGGCAGTTGCGGATCGCCTCTCGGTCACGCAGTTCGGTAATTTTCGCGTGGTCGACAGGTTCTGTCGCGAATTGTATGATTGTTTTGTCCTTCCCGACGCCAGTCTGCACTTTGCGTGTGTCTCTCTCTACAATTGAGTTAGCGGGGGGCTCGTCAACTTCCAGAGCTTGTTCGGGGCAGGCTCTTACCCCTTGTGAGGCAAGCAGTTGCTCCCCATCGGCAACATCAATATCACCGGGCAAGATGTAGCCGTCGTCATCAAGCTTGAAGACTCTCGGCGCCCGCGCCAAGCAGCGCGCATGACCCTGGCATCTGGCTTTGTGTACGATGACACGCATAGCGAACTCCAATGTCGTTGGCGGAAACTTCAGGACCAGTCCAGGATCAGATTCTCGATCCCGAACACATGGCCGCCGAAGGTGATGGGTTCAGTCCCTGTCTTGATCCGAAAGGCTGGGATGCGCGCCAGCCACTCCTCCAGGCCAATGACAATCTCCCGCCGGGCAAGGTGTGAGCCAAGACAACGATGGGGACCATAGCCAAAGGCAGCGTGCCGGTTGTCCTCGCGCGCCAGATCGATCTCATTCGGGTATTCGAATTCCGCCGGGTCACGATTGGCAATCATCGTGGCACAGGAAACATAGTCTCCCTTGCGGATCGGCGCGCCTTTGAAGTCGACATCCTTCGTTGCCACTCGGATCATCTGAATGGTCGAATAGGCGCGCAGCAATTCTTCCGCGGCGACGGCAATCCGGTCCGGTTCGCTTCGTAGCAATTCCTGATCTTTGGGGTTGCGCGCGAGATGGGCCAAGTCGAAGCATATGGCTGCTGAGACCGTGTCGAGCCCCGCGACGAACACAAGCACGCCGATGCCACGGACTTCTTCGTCACTGAGCAGACGGCCCTCGACCTTTGCCTTCACGATGAAGGTCATGAAATCATCGACCGGCTCCTTGCGGCGCTCGGTGGCAAGTTCGTCGATGAAGGCCACGATCGTCCGGGCTGCGGGTGGTCGTTGCTCCTTATCGCCGTGGAGCAGATCTCTAGCCCAGCCGACAAATGTTTCTAGTCCGTCGTCCGAAAGCCCAATAAAGCGAAGGAAGATATTGACCGCGAACGGAACTGCAAAATCCTTCATGATGTCGCAGCTCGTGCCTGATGCGGCGATCCTGTCGATCAGCTTGATCGCTCGTTCCCGGACAGCCGGCTCCAATGCCATTACCCGCTTTGGCGAAAGCAGCGGATTGAGCAGTGAGCGAAAAACACCGTGGAATGGCGGATCGAGCTCAAGCGGGATCATCGGCCAGCTCTCGCCGAGCACAGAGGCGAAGATGCTGCGATGGCTGGAAAACGTTTCGGTGTCCTGCAGCACCCGGCGCTGGTCGCTCGCGCGAGTGATGACCCAGGTACCCCGACCGTCGCGCGTGTTGCTGGTTGAATAAAAGATCGGAGGCCCGGCATGAACGCAAGCAACCGCTGCATGCGGATCCCCGTTGGCCGTCGGCAACATGCCGGGCGACGTAAACAGGCTGAAGTCCCTCACCATTTCGGGCGGGACATGATCTGGAACCGGCCGCGATTTAACCGCGCCAGAATCGAGAGACCGTTCATGAGATGCTGTCGGCATTTGCATGCAATCGTTGGTGCAAGCTCCGTGCCGAATTCGTCTTTCGATAATCCTTGCCGTTTGCTGGGCAACAGGTGGCGCCTGTGCTGACTTACTGGTCGGGATTGCAACATTCTTGTCCAGCGTCGGACACAGAATGTAGAAAGCTAGACACCGACTTGGAGCAACTCAATTGGTGGGATCGCTAGCCGATCATGTGCCCGGGGAGCATCCAGTTCGAAAGGTTGCGCTAAGCGGTTTGGTGACTTGGCCGAGGTCACCCAGGTGGAAATGACCAACACTTGTTCGTGAGCCTAGTGGCGCTCCCCTCGATGATGTCTGGCGGGGTGGTTAGCCGCCTCCGTGGGACAAGGTCAGTCTACAAGAATGGGCTATAGCCTCTCCTCGCCTGCCTCATTGGCCCTCCTTCAGAGCCGGCCACACGAGCTTTCGTCTTTCAGCACGGCGTTTTCTCGCCAGCTACCAGAGCCACACCGATGCCGTTAATGAGCGTCCAGTCGAGGGGTTGTGTGGCCCTGTCCATCTTGCCCAGCACCTTGGCTTCGCATTTGCCGGTGCGGCGGAAAGCCTTCAAGACGCAGTTCTTGACCTTCTCCAGATCAGCCTCGGACGGATATCGGCAAGGGTTCAGCTCGTCCTTTTGAACTTGCGCATCTTCGTGTTGGCGAACCCCAGGCCGCCCGACATATTTGCGGCCTATCCGGCACCTCAACTTCGAACAACCTTGCGGCAAGCTCTTGGGATAGCCCACGCTCGTGCCTCCACCACCCGCTCAGCAGAGCCAGATTTGTCGTTGATGGCACGGTACTTGCGCAGTCATTCGCAGACGCGTCACGGACCGAGAGTGTCGTCCCATGAATTCAATCACCAAAAAGGCCGCCCGACGTTGCTGGGACCGCCTGCAATTACCTTATCCCAGAATTGGGAGCAACGGCTTCAAAAGGGATAACTCATCACCTCAATTCTGTCGATCGCGCGGCCATCGAACCGCAGCCATCGATCAGACTTCCGCCTCGTTGCACTCATTGCGACCGCCTTGGTGCTTGCGACGACCGCTCAATTCTGGCTGCCAGGATAACCGCATATGGCGACGGAACTTCCTGCTTCAAAGCAATATAGAGATCGTCGATCATCCCCCCATCAAGGCCTCGATCGAGGACACCGCGTTCGGCTTGCTTGGTTCGCAGTGAACAGGCCGCACTTCGACGGATGCGATCGATGCGACCGCGCCGAGAACTCTCCCGCATTGTCGACGGTTGTGTCCGTCGGCCCTCCGATGAGGCCTCGGATGCGTGGGCGCCGAGGCCTCGACTGAGGCCGACTGGCCGCCGCCGGAAGGTCTAGCGGCTTTGATCCCCGGCGATATAGCCACCCCTGCTGCAACAGCTCCTAGCTGGAGAACTCATTCATGACCGAATCGGCGACAGATTTAGTGGACGCGGCTCTGTTCGACCGAGATCGGCTTGACCCAGAAAGTCCCTATCAACGGTCTGGCCCCGCATGGGGTGCGATCATTTCGCTTTCCTTCGGCACCTTCGGGCTTGTGACGGCAGAGTTTCTGCCCGCCAGCGTTCTGACACCGCTCGCGCATGATCTCGGTATCAGCACGGGCACGGCTGGACAGGCGCTAACAGCGACCGCAATCGTCGCGGCGATCTCGGCACCGACAATGGCCATCGTGACAAAGCGTCTGGACCGCAGGGTCGTCATCTGGGCGATGACGCTGCTGCTGATCCTGTCGAACGTTCTGGCGGAGGTTGCGGGGTCGCTGCCGGTGTTGCTGGCGGCACGCGTCGTCCTCGGCATATCGCTCGGTGGTTTTTGGTCAATTTCGGCAGCGTTGGCAATGCGGCTGGTTCCAAGTCACCTCATGCCGCGCGCCATGTCGATCATCCTCACCGGCGTTTCTGTCGCCTCCGTCTGCGCGGCTCCAATCGGCGCTTATGTCGGTGACATTTGGGGATGGCGAGCCTCGTTCAAGGTCGCCGCAATCGTGAGTGCCGTTGCGCTGCTCGTGCAACTCGTAACCATTCCGCCACTGCCTCCGATCGAAGTGCGCAGATTCCGCAGTCCGCTGGATGTCGCGAAGAATCCGACGATGAAGGTTGCGGTCCTAGTCGTGCTATTGGTCGCTTCCGGCCATTTTGCCAGCTTCGCCTACATCCGCGACTTTCTCGAGAGCGTTCCTCCGCTCGACAAGAAGTCGATCCCGCTCGTGTTCCTTGCTTCTGGCACGGCCGGCGTCTTCGGCAATTTAGCGGGCGCATTCCTCACCAAACACAGTCTCAAGGCAGTCGCGGCCCTGCCGCCCCTGCTCATTGCCGTAGCCGCTGTCTCGCTCCTGACTATGGGAGCATCGGCCTTGACCTCGGCAATTGCAGTTGCCGTATGGGGCTTTGCTTTTGGCGCGGTCCCGGTCGGATTGCAGACCTGGATGGTGCTGCGCGCCGCTCCGAAACAGGCCGAGAGCGCTGGTGTACTGATGGTCATAGCCTTCCAAGTGGCGATCGCAGCCGGCACAACTTTCGGTGGCCTATTGGTGGATCACACGGGCATTGCCAGTGTCTTTCTCTACAGCGCGGTTGCCACGTTCCTCGCTGTCTTGACAGTATTTCTGCTCGGCCCGAACCGCAACAGCTGACCGCCTGGTGGGGAGTGACGACGGTCGGTGGCGTTAACGCTATTGTCACCTCTGAGCTCGGCCAAAGGCCGCGGCTTCGTCGTAACCATGCCTTCGATGGGGCAGCGCCAAATTGCTACCTGCTCATCGCGTTATGACAATACAGCGCGCTTATTGCGTCATCGTGTTCCCGATCTCGGCTTCAATGCCCGGCTACTCGCTGCGGAGGCAGATGGGCGCCGGCGTCCCACCGACAACGATCGGTCTTTCTCATGTAGCTGTTCTCATGTAGCTGTCGGGGAAACGCGGCAGGTTTTCCGCCAGAACCCGCCAGTCGTCGCGCTCGCGTTCGCCTTCCTTGCGCGCACCGAACAACTGGATGATCATCTTGCCGTCGGACCCATATGCTTCGAGCGAGGTGACGTGACTGTCATTGGTCGGCTTGCGCACGGCCCAAACCTCACGGATTTGGTGGCTCCTGAGATGCAGCCGGAAGGTTTCGTCCAGCACATAGATGCACGGCCCGATCTGCTTGACCGACTTGATTAAGCCGGAATGGGTCTGGATAGAGCCTCGGTTGCCGACGAAGCACATGATCGGCAATTCGTCTTCGGCCGCACGCTGGAGCACGGCGCCAACTGCAGCATTGTCGAGCAGCCAAGCGTAATCCTGGCCTACCATGCGCAAAGCCTGGCAGCGGCTGAGCTTGAGCGTCTTCAGAAGGTTGACGTCAGTCAGCCGGCTCCAGTGCTCGCGTAGGTCGTCCACCGTGCCGGCCCGGTCCGCAGTCCTCGCGCCCAGGTCGGCTACTCTCGCCTTAAGCGACATGGTCGGCTCCTGGTTGGCGGATACGAGCTCGGCCACCAGCTTTCGATAGGCATGAAGGTTGGAGACCGGCCTGAGATGCACCTTATGCACTGCTGCGCCGGCGGCGTCGAAGAATTGCAAACTGCGCTGGATTCCGCCGCGATGGCGCCTTTCAACAGCGAAACCATACCTCCAAGCCTGCGGGAAGACGCGAAGGTCGAATTCGTCACCAAGGACCATGGCGTGATTGTTGCCGGTTATCACTTTGTTGAAGACGCCAATCTTTTCGTGCACGGCACCTTGATTGCGGGTCAGCGCCGTCACTTCGCCCACGAATTCGAGGCCCGTCAGCAGGTGATTGACGCGCGGGTCGATGCGTGCCGCGCCGAAACCGCAATGGGCCGCGACCAGTTCCGCTTCCGAAATGCCCAATTGGGCGGCGAAATCACGCGCGGGAATGCTCGGACAGACTTCCCACGCACGCCGGATTTCGTTGGGCGACCGCTTCTTGCGCTGATCCATGTTTTTAACCCCGCCCCGTTCTTCTTTTGACGATCGGTCGAAAAAAGGGCCTCAGGGGTGTGCACGGCGGACGCGATTGATCGTCAGGCACACGCCAGTCGAATCCTGTCTCCGGGCGGTCAGCGGCCAATCGCCGGTAGAGAGCGATTGTTGGGTGGTCGGCGCCAATCGGCCGATCGAGCATTCGGGTTCCACCGGCGGTGCTGCTTTCCCACACAAGGCGGGTCTGAGGGAGGAGCGACATATTGCTTCCTTCGTTCTTCGATTGCGAGGGCAACCCAAAGGTGAATCGGCCGGCAATTTTGCCGCCGCAACGAAGGCTCTCAAAAGTCGTGCCAGTTGCTCCGCGGCAAGCTCTGAACATCTTTGGCTCTGTTCATTGCTTTACGCGTGAGTGCATCGCGAACTCAGGCGCCCCTCCTGTGACGCGGACGCGACAAACCCGACAGTAAGTGTCGGTTGTCGGACGTCTCCCCAGCAATCGAGCATAGAGACGTCGGGATGTCCTACCGTTTTTACACACGTCTTCCCTTTGGCACGGTTCATGCGAGATGATCCGCGAAAACGTCACGGACCGAGGAGAAATCGAGCCATGATTACGCTCACCGACAACGCTGTTGCCGCCATCAAGGCCGCTCTTTACCGCGCCAGCGAGCCGGCGGAAGGATTTCGCATCATGGTCCATGCCGGCGGCTGCGCCGGCTTCCAATACTCAATGGGCCTGGAGAGCGTCTCACATGAGGGCGATACGATCATCGAGCGAGATGGGCTCAAGGTGTTCATGGATAGAGGCTCCCAACCCCATGCCGCCGGCATGACCGTCGACTTCGTCACAGGGCTCGAAACATCCGGCTTTGTTTTCGATAACCCCAATGCGCAGGAGAAGTGCAGCTGCGGCAAGTCCTGCAAATGATTGCAGGGGAACAGGCTATGTTCGACTATAGCGACGCCAAGGAATACTGCGTCAAACCGGTAACCCCCGGCGCTCTGGAACCAGCCGACACGCACTGTCGGCCCGGAACAATTGCGTTCGGTGATGTGCCAAATCGCGATCATCGATCGTTGCCGTGGGCAAGCAAACAACATTGCCCGAAACAGCTGAATTCCCGGCGGATGCCGCCACCAAATGGCAATGTCGGCAGCGACCGGTCAGCCAAGCCATCGCTCGCCCGGCCGCCCACCTCACCAGATACGATATGCGCCAGAGGTTCAATGGCCCGCCTACCCTTGAATCATTTCAGCAGTTGAAGGATCACTCCCATGAGACCTGTCTATCTCGACAACAACGCAACGACGCGGGTTGATCCTGCAGTCCTTGGAGCGATGTTGCCTTTCTTTACGGAGCAATTTGGCAATCCTTCGTCCATGCACGCCTATGGCGCATCGGTTGCTGAAGCCGTGAGAAAGGCGAGGCGGCAGTTGCAAGCCCTCATCGGCGCGGGATTCGAGGACGAGATCATCTTCACCTCGGGCGGGACTGAAAGCGACAGTACAGCCATCCTTTCGGCGCTCGAGGTAATGCCCGGTCGAACGGAAATAGTGACTTCCGCGGTTGAACATCCGGCCGTTCTGAAGTTGTGCGCGCACCTTGAAAAGACGCGCGGCGTCAAGGTGCACATTATCCCAGTCGATCACCACGGCCGGCTCGACCTGGACGCCTACAGAACCGCCCTCACCCCACAAGTGGCAATCGTCTCGATAATGTGGGCGAACAGTGAGACCGGTACGATCTTTCCCGTGGTTGAGCTTGCCGACCTAGCCAGGGAAGTCGGCGCGCTTTTCCACACTGATGCAGTGCAGGCGGTCGGAAGGTTTCCGATTGAGCTGAAATCGACCGCGATCGACATGCTGTCGCTCTCCGCCCACAAGCTGCATGGTCCAAAGGGGATAGGCGCGCTTTATGTAAGACGTGGCGTGCGCTTCTCCTCCCTGATCAAGGGTGGCCACCAAGAGCGCGACCGGCGTGCAGGCACTGAAAACACACCCGGCATAGTCGGACTGGGCATGGCGGCCGAACTCGCCTTGAAATTCATGGACGAGACAACACGAATAAAATGGTTGCGCGACCGCCTTGAGAACGGGATCATCCAGCGCATCCCAAACGCATCCATCAACGGCGATCCGCAGGAGCGATTGCCAAACACTGCAAACATTGGATTCGAAGGTATCGAAGGCGATGCAATCCCAATTGTCCTCAGCCGGCTGGGAATCGCCTGTTCCGCCGGGTCCGCCTGTGCCTCTGGCTCAATGGAACCGAGCCATGTTCTGATCGCTATGAACGCGGCATGTGGGGCAGTCCGCTTCTCCTTGTCGCGTGACAACGGCGAAGATGACGTAGACCGCGTGCTTGAGGTCCTGCCTGCGATCATCGAGAAACTACGTGCCGTTCCCAGTGCTGGACTGTGCGGGCGAGGTGCAGAACACCTTCATTCCGGCCCGGGCCCGAGCGGCACAATAGCCGACGCCCACTCATGAGCCGTGAGGACTTCCTCAACGTGACGACCCTACGCAATGGAGAGCAGGCAACCCGGGGTCGCCTTCACCACTTCAGAAAAGCTTGAGATCGCCAAGTCTCTTGCCCCAGCCGCCGTGCCAGAGGTCGGCACGCCGTCAGCAATGTCACCAACGCATCGACACCACAATTTCGCGCCGGGAGAATACAATGAACTGCTCCGCTGACAGCCGCCCGATTGATCCCACCGATATCCTGGCGCGACTGAAGGGCCTGTCGGCTGCGGAGGACTTCTTCGCCTGCCTTGGCGTCTCCTACGACCCGAAAGTGATGAATGTCTCGCGGCTCCATATCATGAAGCGCGTGGGCCAATACCTTGCCGAAGAAGATTTCTCCGGTCTGCCTGACCAGGTAATCGCCGCGCGGGTGCGCGCCAAGCTGGAACGCGCCTACGAAGATTTCGCGACTTCCTCGCCGCTCACGCAACGTGTGTTCAAGGTGCTAAGGGACCACGATCCAAACATATGTCCCGCACCTGGCCGCGCCTTCGTCCCGCTCGACTCTGCACTGAAGCGGTTCGGAAAGTAATGAGCCCGACACGGCTGCGACGCGACAATGTCGGGAAGTCGACAAATCCAGTCCTCATGACGCCTCCTCGGACGCAAACGAAGCCACCTTCTGGAATAGAGGCAGGAAGAAGACTTGGCATGAACGATGCAGGCAATGAGGTGAACCGCCAAGCACGCATCCGGACTGGGAGCTTAGAGAAATCGCCAATGCACATCGTAATCTGCATCAAGCAGGTGCCGGATTCGGCCCAGATCCGCGTCCACCCGGTGACGAACACGATCATGCGTCAGGGTGTGCCGACCATCATCAATCCTTACGACCTGTTCGCCCTCGAAGAAGCGCTCAAACTGCGCGACGTTCATGGTGGCGAGGTTACTGTGCTCACAATGGGTCCGCCCATGGCGGAGGACTCGCTGCGAAAGGCGCTCGGTTACGGTGCTGACCGAGCAGTTCTCTTGACGGACCGCTATTTTGCCGGATCCGATACGCTGGCGACCTCCTTTGCTCTTTCGCAAGCAATCGCAAAAATTGGGGAGACTTTCGGCAGGCCAGACATCGTCTTCACCGGCAAGCAGACGATTGACGGCGATACCGCCCAGGTCGGACCAGGCATAGCCAAGCGCCTGAATCTATCGCAACTTACCTACGTCGCGAAGATTGCCTCCATCGATCTCAAAACGCGCGAGATCGAAGTCGCGCGTCGCGCCGAAGGCGGCACCCAGTTGCTGAAGAGCAGACTCCCCTGCCTCATTACCATGCTGGAAGACACCAACGAAATCCGCCGGGGCTCGCTCCAGCAGGCTCTTTGCGCGGCGCGCAGCCAAGTCGTGAAGTGGACTGCAGCCGACGCCGGCATTGACGATCTCACCCGGTGCGGTCTGCGTGGCTCGCCGACAGTCGTCAAGCGTGTTTTCGCCCCCACCGCACGGGCAGAAAGCGCGGCGCAGATCGACACCGCGGAAAAGGGCTTGCAGGACATCGCCGATGAACTCATCGCCGATATCTTAACCCGCCGGCCGGCGCTGGAACATGAGTTGGCCTTCAAGAGCGGCACGTGACGGCCAGGAGCAGAAAATGTCGACCGCAAGCCAAGCTACCCCTCGCCTTGCCCCCGGCCGTGCCGGTGTAAAGAAAGAACTTCCCGACCGTTTCAAAGACTACCGGCACGTGTGGGTCTTCCTCGAGCTCGAACGCGGCAATGTGCATCCTGTATCATTCGAACTGCTGGGTGAAGGCCGCAAATTAGCCGACAAGCTTGAAGTCCAGCTCGCGGGCGTCGTGCTGGGACCGCCGGGCGAGATGGTCGAGGACGCTGTTGCCGAGGCCTTCGCTTACGGGGCGGATCTTGTCTACATCGTCGATGCGCCGCCGCTCGCCGACTACCGCAACGAGCCGTTCGCCAAGGCGCTCACGGATCTGGTCAATACCCATAAACCCGAAATCCTCCTTCTCGGCGCGACCACACTGGGCAGGGATCTTGCGGGCTCGGTAGCGACGACCCTGCAGACGGGGCTCACGGCCGACTGCACCGAACTTGATGTAGATTCCGACGGTTCACTCGCCGCGACCCGTCCGACTTTTGGTGGCTCGTTGTTGTGTACGATCTATACACTAAATTACCGGCCGCAAATGGCGACGGTGCGACCAAGGGTCATGCCTATGCCGCAACGGGTGGATAAGCCGGTCGGGCGTGTCATGCGGCACAAGCTGTCGCTCGTTGAGGACGATATCGTCACCAAAGTCCTCGGCTTCCTACCGGATAACCAGTCGGCAATGGCAAATCTTGCCTATGCGGATGTCGTGGTTGCGGGAGGCCTCGGTCTCGGTGCGGCGGAGAACCTTCAGCTTGTGAAGAATCTTGCCCGAGCGATCGGCGCCGAGCATGGCTGTTCGCGCCCCTTGGTCCAGAAGGGCTGGATGCCGGCTGATCGCCAGATTGGCCAAACTGGCAAGACCATTCGACCGAAGCTTTACATCGCGGCCGGAATTTCCGGCGCCATCCAGCACCGAGTTGGGGTCGAGGGGGCCGATCTCATCGTCGCGATCAACACCGATCCGAACGCGCCGATTTTCGAGTTCGCCCACCTCGGGATCGTCACGGATGCAATCCGCTTCCTGCCCGCACTCACGGAAGCCTTCACCCGGCGGCTGTCGCCGCACAGTCGAGACAAGCTTGCGAGTTGAGGGAGAGGACATGATTGAACAATTCGATGCCATTGTGGTCGGAGCCGGCATGTCCGGAAACGCAGCTGCTTACACTTTGGCAAGCCAGGGGCTGAAGGTACTGCAGTTGGAGCGCGGGGAATATCCGGGCTCTAAGAACGTCCAGGGCGCCATAATGTACGCGAACATGCTGGAGAAGATCATCCCGGACTTCCGGGATGATGCGCCCCTCGAGCGGCACCTGGTCGAACAGCGACTTTGGGTGATGGACAACACATCTCACACCGGAATTCATTACCGGTCGGACGACTTCAATGAGGCGAAACCCAACCGCTACACGATCATCCGCGCCCAGTTCGACAAATGGTTTTCCCGCAAGGTGCGCGAGGCTGGCGCGACGGTCCTGTGTGAGACGACCGCGACGGAACTCGTCCGTGATGGCAATGGCAAGGTGATCGGCGTCCGCACAGACCGGGCTGGCGGAGTGGTCTTCGCGAATGTGGTCGTTCTCGCAGAAGGGGTGTCGGGATTGCTTGGCACTCGCGCAGGCCTGCGCGAGATGCCGAAGCCGGAGACCGTGGCGCTTGCCGTCAAGGAAATGCATTTCTTGCCCGAAGAGGTCATTGACCAGCGGTTCGGTGTCAAGGGCGATGAAGGCTGCGTAATCGAGGCCGTGGGCACGATCTCTCGCGACATGGCCGGGCTCGGCTTCCTTTACACCAACAAGGAGTCGATTTCACTCGGCATCGGCTGCCTGGTCTCGGATTTCGCCGCGATGTTGGAGAGCCCGTCCGCCCTCCTAGACGCGATGAAAAACCATCCTTCGATCCGGCCGCTGATCGCTGGCTCGGAGGTGAAAGAATATGCCGCCCATCTTATCCCCGAAGGTGGTTACAGGGCCATTCCGCAGCTCTTCGGCGACGGTTGGGTCATCGTCGGCGACGCAGCGCAACTGAACAATGCCATTCACCGTGAGGGTTCGAACCTTGCCATGACCTCGGGTCGTGTCGCGGCTGAGGCGATCATCAAAGTCAAAAGCCGCAACGGTCCTATGACCAAAGGGAACCTTGCGCTCTACAAGACGATGCTGGATGAATCCTTTGTGATCAAGGATCTTAAGAAATACAAGGACATGCCAGCCTTACTCCACACCAATTCCAGCAACTTTTTTACCAGCTATCCGCGGTTGATGTCGTATGCCGCTCAGAACTTCATGCGTGTCGACGGCACGCCGAAGATCGAGAAGGAAAGGGCCACCACGGCCGCCTTCATCAACGCGCGCTCGCGCTGGGGGTTGGTCAGCGACGCGGTCCGGCTGGCATTGGCATGGCGCTGAAGAGGGTACAAGATGACGATCGCAGTGACGAAGGTTCGTGTCGAGGACAAGCTTTACCAGAACCGCTACCTGGTCGATTCCGGCCGCCCCCATATCATAGTGCGACCGCACGAGAAGCCAAGCGCGAACTTGCTTGCGTTGACCTACGTCTGTCCAGCGAAATGCTATGAGTTGAATGACAGGGGCCAAGTCGAGATCACCGCCGACGGCTGCATGGAATGCGGCACCTGCCGGATATTGTGCGAGAAAGGCGGCGACATCGAGTGGAACTATCCGCGCGGCGGCTTTGGTGTCCTGTTCAAGTTCGGATGATCAGCCGGGACCGTGCCAAGAGCATGCCGGCAGCGAGCAACTGCGGCACACCATGAGCCTCTCCATCCACTTGCAAAGAGCTAGTGAATATTGGGCGTTCGCAATTCAAATTTCCTCGACTGGTAGGGGTGTCCTCAGGCCACGGCGGCGGCCTGTGCGCCGGACTTACCACCGGTAACGTGGTCGAGCCCCTTTGGGACAACGTTCGGCCATCGTGCCGGATGGCAGCCACAACGGCCGGTGAGCAAATGGAACGGCACAATCCATGACAAAGACGTATGTGCTAGTGCATGGTGCCTGGCATGGCGGATGGTGTTGGCGGGACGTCGCCGCCAATCTTCGCAAGATGGGATGCCACGTGACCACGCCGACCCAGACAGGTGTCGGCGAACGCGCACATTTGCTGTGCAAGGACATCACGCCCGACACATTCGTGACCGACATCGTCAACCACATTGTAACGGAAGAGCTGAGCGATGTGATCCTTGTCGGTCACAGTCTAGGCGGCATCAGCATCACCGGCGCCGCCGACCGGATACCCGACCATATCAGCCATCTCGTTTATCTCGCTCGACGGCGCCATCGTCGAGAGCGGTCAAAGTGTATTCAGCACCATGCCCCCCGACATCGTCGCCGCCCGTCGAAAATTGGTTGCGGAGGAAGGACGGGGTATCTTCATGCCGACTCCGCCGCCAACAGCATTCGGCATTCCCAAGGGACACTCGCTCACGGACTGGGTGCGGCGCCGGATAACACCGCATGCGGCAAGCACCTACGAAAGCAGACTTAAGCTCGAGCCCCCGCTCGGCAACGGCAGGCCCCGAACCTATGTCGTCTGCACTAATCCGCTCCACCCGCCGACGGCGGGAGCGCGAGAATGGGTCGCGAAGCAGGATGGCTGGGCGTGGCAGGAACTCGCCACTGGCCACGACGCAATGATCCTCGCACCGACGGAAGTTGCTCTCCTTCTTAGCGCTGTCGGCTGAGGAACCAAGTAAAGGGTGAGCGGGCGGCCGATTCTCAGGCCGCGGCCTTGAGTTCTGGTGCACGGATGTAGGCCCAACGGGTCGTTCCGGTGGCGCCACCGAAACCACCACCGGAACAAAGGCGGGAGTGGCCTGTCCTGCCGACGTCGCAAGCTTGCGAGCGTTCCGCCGCGGCCGCAGCCCGTAGCGCCGGGCAACCTCCGAGATCACCACGTTCGGCCCCAGGGTCTCGGCGATGACTCCGTCCCTTGTCGTCCATCGACCAATGCCTGCCGACTAACAGCGCCGTTGATCACCTTGAAACGCCGAGGCTGCCGCTCAGGGTCAATCGTAAAGTTCAAGTTCAGACACAAGCCGATCTCCGATCCACCTCAGAATCGGCAGGCCCACAGATCGCGGGCACTCCTGGAAGGACACAGCGCTTACCCTTAAAATATGGAGAACCATGGCTTTACGCCGTCGGCAGTTGAGCTGATCTCGCAATGCTATTTCCCCGGCAACGTCCGCGAGCTGGAGAACTGCGTGTAAAGAACAGCCACACTTGCGCGTTCTCCTCTGGAAGGAACCAATCTTTCGGAACGTGGCAATGGCATCGACGAGCTCTCACGGCCCAGCACGAAGCCGGTTAGGCGCATCGGCGCCCCTGAACACGAGATAGCCGGTTGCGATTCTAACGATACGGCCGGACCGGCGCTGGGACCGCGACGGACGGAGCGTGACCGGCTGATCGACACAATGGAGAAGGCCGGCTGGGTTCAGGCTAATGCGGCTCGAATTCTCCGCCTCACGCCGCGACAAGTCGGCTAGGCGATACGCCGGCATAGTCTCGAGGTGAAGGAAATTCTAAGAGCCTGATGAGCCAATCGTCAGGCCAGTGGTCTTGCGCGCCCTCTGCGCGACAAGGAGTGCTTTGTGCTTCTGAACGGATTTGGACTTGCACTGTCGCAAGCAGGACAAAATTGTGTCGCGCCGGCCTCACACAATCCGACATCGACCCAAATAGTGAACTGAAGCCGCTTTTTTAAGTTGGTATGGCTCTTGCACCTTGAACCGCGACGTTACCAGCAACGGAGCCGTTTGATGTCCTCACCGACAGTTTCGATTGAGGGGCCGACCAGCACGACATCCGAGGGTTTTCTGGCAGCCGCGAAATCCGGTGGCTGCGCACCGTCCTCCTACGGTTCGTCGCCGACCAGCCCGGGCGATGTGGATCCGGCTATTTGGGACAAGATCAAGGATCACCCCTGCTTTTCGGAGGAAGCGCATCACTATTTCGCGCGTATGCATGTGGCGGTCGCGCCGGCTTGCAATGTCCAGTGCAACTACTGCAATCGCAAATACGATTGCGCCAACGAGAGCCGGCCTGGTGTTGTGTCTGAGAAGCTGACGCCCGACCAAGCGCTACGCAAGGTCATCGCGGTTGCCAACGAAGTTCCGCAGCTTTCGGTTCTTGGCATCGCTGGGCCGGGGGATGCCTGTTACGACTGGGAGAAAACGAAGGCAACGTTCGACCGCGTCATCAGGGAAATCCCCGACATAAAGCTGTGCGTCTCCACCAACGGGCTCGTGCTGCCGGACCATGTAGCTGAGCTTGCCGAAATGAATGTTGATCACGTGACGATCACCATCAACATGGTCGACCCGGAAGTCGGCGCAAAGATCTATCCTTGGATTTTTTATGAAAATCGCCGCTACTTCGGCATCGAAGCCGCTCGAATCTTGCACGCGCGGCAGATGCTGGGCCTGGAGATGCTGAGCGCGCGCGGCATCCTCACCAAAATCAACTCGGTGATGATTCCTGGAGTGAACGACCAGCACCTGTTTGAGGTGAACAAAATGGTCAAGGAGCGGGGCGCGTTCCTGCACAACGTGATGCCTCTGATTTCGGACCCGGCGCACGGCACCCACTACGGACTCATCGGGCAGCGCGGCCCAACGGCAATGGAGATGATGGCTCTTCAGGATCGACTTGAAGGTGGCGCCAAGTTGATGCGCCACTGCCGGCAGTGCCGGGCAGATGCTGTCGGCCTGCTCGGTGAAGATCGTGGCCAGGAATTCACGCTGGATGGGATTCCCGACGATGTCACCTACGATGCTGGCAAGCGTCAGGCCTATCGGCAGGTGGTCGCACACGAGCGCCGTGATCATGAGGCGGCGAGGAGCGAGGCCATCGGTATGGTCAAGGCAACAGACTCCGAAAAGTCGCTTCTGGTTGCGGTGGCCACAAAGGGAGGTGGACGCGTCAACGAACACTTCGGCCACGCGAAGGAATTCCAGGTTTATGAAGTCTCGCCTAGAGGGATCAGCTTGGTCGGGCATCGGAAGGTCGAGCGGTATTGCCTCGGAGGCGGGGGCGAAGACGCCACCCTCGAGGGCGTCTTCGCTGCGCTGGAAGGCATACACATAGTGCTATGCGCCAAGATCGGAAATCGCCCGAAGGAACAACTCTCGCGAGCTGGACTGCGCGTAACCGACGCCTATGGCCATGACTACATCGAGACCGCAGTCAGCGCACTTTACGCGGCAGAGTTTGGGATCAGACCACTAGCGGCGACGGCCTGAGCGGTCTCGTCCGATAACCAGGAGTTAGAATGGCTTTCAAGATCATCGCATCCCAATGTACCCAATGCGGGGCCTGCGAGTTCGAATGTCCCTCGGAAGCGATCAAGTTCAAGGGCGACGCCTATGTGATCGATCCAATCAAGTGCACCGAATGCAAGGAGGCCTTCGATAAGCAGCAATGCGTGTCGGTCTGTCCGGTACCGAAAACCTGCGTTCCCGCTTGATTCCTACCGAAACGGTCGGGTTCGCCGCGCGAGGACGCCTGCAACCCGCGACCACACCAAAAGCCTCGAGAAAGGAATGGACAGCATGTGGTCCAGACGCGAACAGGAGGTCGAAATCGGCAGACCGCCACGGTTCATGCAGGGTGAGCGGGTCCGTGCAACACGCCACATAAAAAACGACGGCACCTATCCCGGCAAGGAGATCGGCGAAAACCTCGTGCGGAAGGGCGACGAAGGCTACGTGCGCGACATTGGAACCTTTCTCCAGCAATTCTTCATCTATGCGGTCGAATGGATCGATCGTGGCACGGTCGTCGGCATGCGAGCGCGCGAACTCATTAGCCTCGACAAAGTCGAGGTTCCCTGCGGAGCTGAAGGCATTTCCAACGGAGGAACAGCCGGATGAAAGTAATGATTCGCAGGACCGCTACTGGCTTGTCGGCTTATGTCCCCAAGAAGGATCTCGAAGAGCCGATCACCGAGATTGAGAACGCAGACTTATGGGGCGGGACCGTGACGCTCAGGAACGGTTGGCGGCTCATGCTGCCCGACCTTCCGCGCGATACGCGTTTGCCGATCACCGTCGAGGCGATGAAGATTTCCGACGGGGCCTGATGCCGGTGGGTTCAGTGGCGGAGAGGAAACGCGTATGAACACGATGCTGAGCTGGGACCATCTCGTCGTCGTCCGGGGCAGTTTTGCCAAAAAGCTGATTGACCTGCTGAAGGGCGCTCTCAAGGCCGATCGAGTGATCCCCTATCTCGGTCCTGGTCTTCTGCAGCTTAACACGCCGGAATCACCTGCACCTTGCACCCCTGAAGATGTCGCCGCGGCGCTCAACAAGCGGGCGCCTGCCCCTTCCAGGATTCGCACCAATATGTGGTCGGTCGCGCAGTTTATCGAGCAGCGCCGACATCGTCGGACTCTTCAAGCGTGGATGGCGGAGATATTCGCAGCCCCCGCCGAGCCGACCGTTCTTCACGCCTGGCTCGCAACCCTTCAACTGTCTGTCATCATCGACAGCTGGTACGATGGCGCCATGCGGGCAGCCCTTGCAGAGGCCGGCCAAACAGACGTTGTCGAGATACAAGGAACCACGCGAGCGACCGGAATTGGTAACATCTGGACGAGAACTTACGATTTGTCAGGAACAGAACTCGACGCCGAACAAGTGGCAAGGACGGTGCTCTATGCGCCGCACGGCAGCGTCAGGCCGGCCGCAAACTTCCTCGTGGCTGATTCCGATTACGTCGAAGTCCTAACCGAAATTGATATCCAGACGCCGATCCCGGACGTGGTGAAGCAACGGCGCGTCAACCGGGGCTTTTTCTTCGTTGGCTGTCGCTTCAACGATCAGATGCTGCGCACATATGCCAGACAGATGATGAAGCGCTCCACTGGCCCACATTTTGCGGTGATCGATTCGGCTACGCTGACCAGAAACGAACGTCGTTTCCTTGCCGAAGGCGCAATCACGGTCATCGACATGCCGATCGGCAACGCCGCGGCTCGCCTCGTCGGGGTCGATGCTAGCCAGGATTAATGGCCGGCGATTGCTGGTGAGTCGCTTGCCTCCAAGGGCGAAAACTCAGTTGGGAATACATCTGAGCAGTAATGCTACTGGCAGCACAACGGAGGCTCTGAATTCGTTGGGCCATGTGAAAGGGCCCGCTGCTGCGGGACGTGAGCACGTTGCGGCGGCATTACGCACATGATTTTGTGACACCCGTGGCAAAAGAACTGAAGCGCCCGAGCCGAACCGCGACAAGATATGCAGCGCTCAATGGCTTCGGCAGAAATTTGGCACAGTTTCGACAGTTCGCATGCACCTCCAGGGTCAAGGAGGTTGATTATGCCTGTTTATGTGGGTTGGCGACGCGAGCAGGAATTCCCACTACCTTTGCCCCGGCGGGAACATCGCGTGTGACCACGCTGCCAGCGCCTACGACCGCATTATCGCCAATCGTGACGCCAGGCAGAATGATTGCTCCACCGCCGATCCAGACACGGCTGCCAATGCGAACAGGACGCCCGACCTGCAGGCCGGCCTGTCGCTGCTCGGCATCATGTGGATGATCGGCGGTATAAATCTGCACGGCAGGCCCAATTGCCGTTCCTTGCCCGATTTTGACCTCTACCACGTCAAGAATAACGCAGTTGAAGTTGATGTAGGCATTGGCGCCAATGCGGATATTGAATCCGTAGTCGCAAAAAAAGGGCGGACGGATGACCGTTCCGCGCCCAACCTCTCCCAGCCGCTCGGACAAAAGCTCATGCCAATGCTCCGTGGTCTGCCCCAGCGTATCATTGTACCGCTTGAGCCAAGCCCCGGTGGCCAACAGGTCAGCTTGGATCTCCGGATCCGCCGCATTGTAAAACTCGCCTGCGAGCATCTTTTCTTTCTGGCTACGCATCATAGTCTCCCGTCAGGTCGTGTCCCGTGCAGTGATGCAGGAACGCACATCAAACTGCCTCGGCAACTTTGTAACTCGGTCTGCCGGGCGCGTGGTCAAGCCGGGGCGACAGTTTCGTCTCGACCAACTTCTGCGAATTTTGGAAATATCGCAGATCAACCGGTCGCAGGGCCAATACCTGACGAAGTCGGCAACTGTCCAGCGGTCGAACTCACTTTCATGCCCATCTCAACGGGTGCCATGAGCGCGGCGCAACGCGCTCGAACGCCGAAATACTTAATTCCCAAACACCCTCTAAGATTGAGAAAGTGCATCGTTTTGTACGAAACTAACAATCCCATTAGCTGAAGAGTTTGCAACACATCCGTGTCAGATCCCCATCAGCTTGAACGCCGCCTGGCTGACTTCAGTGTCGGGGTCTTTCAGATGCTCGGGTTCCTGGAAGTGGTTGGCGTTGAAGGCTATCGTTCGACTGGCCAATCTCCCCATGCCGCGCAGCGCTTCACCGAACACATCGGACTGGCGCTTGAACTCCGGACTGTCCTGGTCGGCTGACACGACGGCAATCGGGCAGGTGATCCGGTCGAGATGGCGCATCGGGCTGAATTCCGCCTCTTCCCCCCTCCGTCAGATGCAGGTAGCTGCTGCGCGAGGAAAGCATCACCGGATAGAGATCATACATGCCGCTCATCAGCAAGCCGCCCTTGAGGGCATCCGCCGGTAGGCTGCGCTCCGTCCAGTCGGTGATGAGGACGCAGGCCGCCAGATGCGCGCCGGAAGAATGACCCGCCACATACACCCGGTTCGGGTCGCCGCCGAAACTGGCGGCATTCTTCATCGTCCACTCCACCGCCCGCCTGCAATTCTCGACCATCTGTCGCAGCGTCAGCGTTTTCACACTGCCGAAGTCAGGCGCGGCATAGGCCGCCCCGCGCGAAACGAAGGTCGGGGCCGGATAGGATGCATCCTCGCGAGTGTTTCGGGTCCAGGCACCGCCATGGATGAAGACCAGGACCGGGGCGGCCTTGGCATCCCAGGCGCGAACACATCGATGAGATCTCTGGCATCTGGACCGTATTTTGCCGGACGCGGCGGCATCGCGCGCCGGACCTCGGCGCTGGCGATGCCATCGCCTTCCTCCAGTTCCGCCATCCGCGGCGCCCAGAATGACTGGTCATACGCCGTATCCAGTTGCTCCTGTGTGTAGTCGAGGAATACCGACGCGGCTAAGGACTTGCCGACCGCTACGGCAGACAGGGACACGCCCGCCATGAGAAACGTTCTGCGCATCATTACTCTTCTCTCCCTCAGGACAGCCGCGATGATTGTAAAGGTGGGCGCGATCAATGCGGGGACAAAGTACGACGTAATCCCGGATGAGACCCTCCTCAAGGTCAGTGTACGGACGTTCGACGAGAATGTTCGTGCAAAGGTGAAGAAGGCGATCGAGCGGATCGCTGCCGCGGAGTCGGAAGCGTCGGGCGCCACTCGCCCGCCCGAGATCACTCAGGCCGAGACCGCGCGCTTCTCGCGCGTGGGGATTATCTGACCAAAATGTCGAAAAGCCGTAGTGGAACAAAGGAAAGTGACAACCGAGATCATCAGCCAGCCAGCCCCCAATCTAAGCCCCGAGCAGCACCTTCAACCTGTCCAGCGCCGCCGTCAAACCCTTCAATGAAACCGACAAGGGCACATCCTTCTGGTCGAGACTCTTAACCGTGACCTTGAGCGTTGTGCCCGTGCGCAGCGACGCGGCTGCTTTCGCGTCGAAGCTGAGGGGCACGAAGCAGCCGGCGGGCAGGCAGGTCGAGAAGGGCAGCGGCTTGCCCGCTTGCCCATCGTCGACCTGAAGCGTCGCGCCGACGGCGAGTTGCAGGCCGAAGGGCAGGACGAGATTGCCCGCAATGCCGTCCTCCTGCCCCTTGCCCAATTCGACCGCAAGCAGGCGCCGTCCGTTCTGCTGCGACTGCTGATAGGTAGCCGCGCATACCAGCGTCGGCGTGGCCTGGCAGGAGAGATCCCAGTCCTCATAGGTCTCCTTCAGCGAGGAAGCACCGCCCGGCAGCCCGGCTTCCTGAGCTGCCAACGACGCGGAAAGCGCCATGAGGGTGGCCGCGGCCACCGCACAAATCCTGGACGAATCCGACATCAGCAAAGCTCCGTTGCCCCCTTGTCGTGGAGCGCCGCGCGTGCCTTCGAGGCGAGAATGGCGCTCTATCCGATTGAAACGACGCGTCGGCCCGAAAATCGATGCCGATCTTCGGGCCGACGTATCTGCAACAATTACCCGACCGCGATGCCGCAGGCAAGCGTTCCGCTCCGGCGTGTCGTAAGCACATGATTTGTCCGGATTAGGTAGCACAGGAGTTGTCCGGTTTCATCGCCAGCGAATGGAAGCTGGGGATGAAGCGGGCAGCGTGGCTCCAGGACGGAGAATACAGAAGTTTCGGGACGTATTGAGCCGTTGGACTGGCGGCGATCTCTCGATGATGGAGGCAGGCGAGTTGCTGGGCATGTCGGAGCGGCAATTTCGGCGTTATCGCGACCGTTACGAAGAGGCCGGGGAGGCTGGGTTGCTGGACCGGCGTTTGGGCAAGCTTTCGACGCGCCGGGTGCCAGTGGAGGCGATCGAGGAGATGCTGGAGCTTTATCGCCATCGCTACCTTGGCTGGAACGTGAAGCATTTCCACGAGCACCTGCTGCGCGATCACGATTTCAGCTGGGGCTACACCTTCATCAAGACGCAGCTTCACGCGGCGGGCCTGGTGGAACGGGCCAAGCGGCGCGGTGCTCACCGGCGCAAGCGGGAAAGGAAGCCGTGCGAAGGGATGATGCTACACCAGGACGGCAGCCGTCATCAGTGGCTGGCGAGTGGGCCGATGCTGGATCTGATCGTGACTATGGACGATGCGACGAGCACGATCTATTCGGCCTTTCTGATCGAGGAGGAAGGCACGGCGTCGAGCTTCCAGGGACTTCTGGAGACCTTTGTCGCCAAGGGATTGCCGTCAAGCCTCTACAGCGATCGTGGCAGACACTATTTCGTGACGCTCAAGGCGGGCGGGGCTGTCGACAAGATTCGCATGACCCAGGTCGGTCGGGCGCTCGAGCGGCTCGGCATCGAACATATTCCAGCCTATTCGCCTGGAGCCAGGGGCCGCTCCGAGCGGATGTTCTCAACCTTGCAGGACCGACTGCCGAGGGAACTGGCACTGGCCGGCATGGCTGATATCGAGGCCGCCAACCGCTTCGTCGCACAGACCTATCTGCCGGCTCACAATGCCCGCTTCGCCAGGCCCGCCGCGGTTGAAGACAGTGCCTTTGTCGCCGCCGACCCGCAGCAATTGGCCCAGATCCTGTGCATCGAGGAGGAGCGCGTCGTTGCTCGTGACAACACGGTCGCCTTCGCGCGGCTGCGATTGCAGCTCCCGCACAGTCCGATCCGGGATGATGATCGTTGTGGAGCTGCCGTGCACGACGATTTCGAACCATAGTTGGCGATGTAGAATTCTATTTTAATCGTATAGAACAATTGAGAAACGTCGCCAATCTGAACACCTCGCCTCGGATCATGGCGTTCGGACGATGACTGCCGTAAGATTCCACCCGTGTGGGGCAAGGCTGCTACCGGCCTGCGACGGAGGGGAACATGGCAATTGATACTCTTGATAAGGTGCCGCTGCTCTATCACTTCACCGACCGGAGGAACCTGCCGGTGATTAAAGAAATGGGAGGACTCTATCCACTCGCGCAGCTTGACCAGAAGAAGGTCAAGGTTCCGGCACCGGGCGGCAATGAATGGAGTCGTGACGCCGACGCGTTGAAGGGAATGGGCAACTACGTCCACCTTTGCTTTCGTAGCACCCATCCGATGGAGTACGTTGCCCGGCAGGATGGGAGGATTACGGACACGATCTTTCTGCAAATACACCCCTCGGTAATGCAGTTCACGGGTGTTCGTTTTACCAACGATGTCGCGAACAAAGCTGGCGTCGAATCGATTCCTATCGGAGAGGCTGAACCGCTAATCGATTTTGAGATACTTTACACCCGAACGGACTGGAAGGATTCGGCGATTAAGGCGCGTCTCACTCAGGCGGAGAAATACGAGGTGTTGGTTCCCCATGTCATTCTGCTGGGCTTAATAAGGAACATTTAGAATGGCTGAGAGACCAGTCTTTATCCCTGCAACCGAGGACGAAGGTTACGTCAGGCGATTGGATTTCGAAATTCCGTGGGCCGGTGGCTTCGCTGAGGTTCAGAAGAAGAAGAATATACGGTCGCTGCATGAGGCCGCCAAGAAAGCCGGATATGCGCCGCTGCTAGAAGTGTCTAGCAAGTCTGATGAAGTCGCCGGCCAGCATCTTAGCGCGTTTCACCTGCGCGTGAGGACCAGCATCGGCGAGATACCGCTGGAGAACGCCTTTCAGGGAAGTAAGGTATTCGAGCGTGGCGGGCCGTACACCGATCTGTACGAGGTTGAACCGCGCGATGCGAAGCGCGAGCCACGACTCCGCGAATCCGGCGCACTGGTGGGCTTCAAATTCGACGGCTTCGAGTTCCCGCTAGAACCCACGACCGTGTTCTACGATTGGCTTTATCTCAATGCCATCTTTCCTCACCGTGTATGGCTCAAAAATCGAGTGGACGGCGAAATGCGGTATGCCGGTTTCACTGACATAGAGTTCAACCCTACCAAGTCGGTCAATTGTCAGGCGAAAACGTGCGCTCTGTTCGTAGTGCTCATGAGGGAGAACAAGCTGGAGCGCTACCTAAAAACGCCCGAGGTTTTCATTGCCGCGATGGCTGCTCATTCGCTTCGGCCGACCGAGCATCAACCTCATTTGAAGCAGGCCAGACTTAGGGTCGGCTAGCAGGCAGTAGCGCAATTTATTCGCTAGAGCAGCAAGGTCACTGCCGAGACCGCACGCCGGGTAACCGGTATCAGTACACCTGTCTTCGGCGTGTCATGGTCGGACCCCAGCCCCTCAGAGACAGAAATCGTACGCCGCTTCCTCGTTTCTCGAAGATCGACGCGTCCTTTACAATCCCTTCGATAGCGGCGGAAGCCCATGAGTTGCCTGTCAGGATTGAGTGTAGCCGCGGGCTCTCATGCAATCCTTGACGAGATTGCCTTGTTCCATACCCTTGACGATACGATCCCCGACACCGTCCCCGATTGCATCTGTCATCGTTTTCGGGCGGCTATTCGTTCCGATCGTCGCCGTCGCCATTTCCGACTGATACTTGCATTCAGTGTAGTCCTGCTGGGCAGCACTGCGCGGCGTCTCGTCCTTCACCCAGTTGCCGCCGTCGGACGTACTGCACCCGGCAGCGAAAGAAAGGCACCCTGCCAAATCGCAATTAGAATTACTTTGTTCACGAAACACTCCTTCCGGAAAGCAAAAGCAGCAATGGCCGAAGGATGGTCGGCCATTGCAAGGCGATAAGATCTTTCAATAGAGATGGCTGTCAGTTCGCTGCTGGAATCGGGCATGACATATCGCCCTCCCTTGCGGCGATTAAAACCGAACACTGAGTTTGGCGTTGAAGCCATGCTCCTGCGCGTCCGAGGCAAGCTGACCTTTATAGGTAAGCCCGATGGTTGCCTTGTCGGTAAGGTTGACATCGATACCAGCTTCGAAGACGGCAGCGTTCTTTGCGATTGGCGTTCCCTCCACGGCGAAGGATGAGCCGCCTGTGAAGGCAAGCGCCGTTTCAGGCACCACATCGCCGAACGCATGACGCCAGCCGATACCGCCACGGGCGGTTGTATTGACGGAACCAAGCGGGAAAGCGGTCGAGGCGCGCAGCCCTATCGTGGTGAATGTCGTGTCGCTCGACCGGTCTTTTCCGGAAAGCGCAGCGGCACCGCCATGCTCTGTGAAGCCATCCGCGTTGAAGTTCACATAGGCTAGGTTCGCATAGGGCTCGAAAGATACGGAAGCTGTATCCAGTCGAGAGCCGAGTTCGCCGAAAGCCTGGAACGTGCCGGCATGGTAATCGGCCGAAAGGCTGTCGGAGAAGCCCGGAAACGCCACCGACCTGCCGGTCTCGATGCGGTTCCACGTATAGGCAAGGCCGGAACGGAAGCTGTGAGGGCCACGCTGCGTGCCAGCGTAGATCCCGAGGTGATAATTGTTGCCTGAGCCGGAGGAGGCGCGATCATCCACATGGATGGACGTATGGCTATAACCGGCAAGAAGCCCGAGCCGCCAGCTTTCGCCGATGGCCGCATCGCCGCCTGCAATAAAGCCTCCCGTCGAGCGGTCGAGGCGAGCAGCGTTGCCGTCTCCGTCCAAATGTCCCCAGGCGCCGAAACCGCTGCCCCAGACGGCGAAGTTTTCGCTGGTCGCGGGAGCCAGTTCCGGGCCTTCCGGTCCATATGCCATGACCGGCACGGTTGATGCGCCCACGCCTGCGAACGCTGCGCGAATGCGATCGCCGGCGGCGTCACGGACGAAATGGCTGTCTTCGACAAAGGCGCTGTGAACGGAAGCATGGATCTCGCCCGAAAGCTGATCGAATGCGTTGCGGGATCCCTGTCCCGTCAGGAAGAGGATGTTGTCGTGGATCGTGTTGCCGGAACCAAGGGCTTCCGCAGCCGCGCCCACGGATCGCTGATTGAAGGTATTGCCGACATCGGCAAAGGTGACAGAATTGCGATCGACGTCGAGATAGACGTTGGTCGGGTCATAAGCGAGTTCGAAATCGACGAAGGGCGAGTCTGTAAAGAGGCCTCCTGTCAGCCCGCCGTAGGTCCCGATCACGCCGCCAGCGGCGGTCAGAAGCGTGTAGCGGGTATCGACTGAGAAATGCCCGGCACCTTCACGCACCAGGTTGACGCTCGCTCCCTTGTTGATGGCGGCACTGCCGGCAACGTCGATGAGATCTGAAGCCTTGCTCGGTGCGATACCCGCCAAATAGGTCGACCCGGCCTGCTGCACGAAGTCACCGTTGACGGTGAGCACTGCAACCCCCTTGCTTGGATCGAGCACGCTGCCAGGAGCGACGGTGCCGCCTGCGCCAACCGTAAGAGAGCCGACTGCACCGATACCCGTAAGGGTACCAGTAGCCGAGACGCCTACCTTCGAAACAATGCGGCCATCGACGGCGAGTATGCCTCCAAGCACCTTGGTCGGCCCGCTGTAGCTGTTTTCGCCGGACAGGATCAGCGCTCCTTCGCCGCGCTTCGTCAGGTCTCCGGCGCCCGAGATTGAATTCGACCAGATCGAGGAGTAGCCTTTGGTGTCGACGTCGAAGACGCCGGCGTAGCGGAACTCGCCCGGACCCTCGATCGCAACGCCGAGATTGAGCAGACCCTGGCCGAAGACTTGTTCATCCTCGAACCCTTTGGTGGTCGTCGTTGTCAGGAGGGTTTCAATGGTCTGGCGGGCGTTCATGTAAGGGAATGCCGACCGGATCACTGCCGCCGCGCCAGCAACATGCGGCGTTGCCATGGAAGTACCTTCCTCGTACTTATACGGGTTGTTCTTGTTCGCCCGATCCCCTTGTGGCCAGGTAGAATAAATGCCGTTCTCATCAATCGGATTATCGGGATCGGCATTAATATCGCCACCCGGAGCCGCGAGGCACCACTCTGCTGTGGCTCCGCATCTATTGCTATAGCTGGCAATCTTGCCATCCTTGCCGACAGCAACGACTGTTATCAGCGAGCCTGCCAGATCCGAGAAGTCGAGCTTCGAGACATCAGACCCGCTCACTATCTTGTATGTATTTGGGTTATTGAAATCGAAACCTTTGTTTGTTTGATCGTTTGTGTCGATGAACTTATAAAGATTTCCATCTTTGGTATTTTCTGGCGTTATTAACGGCAACGTGCCGATGCCGCTGGGAATCGCCGAAGCAGCGCCGGGTTGGTCGTCGGTACTGGCATCATTACCGGCGGCGAAGACGAGCACGATGTCCGCCTTAGCCGCCTTCTTCAACGTATTGTAGGTATCGACGAGATTGCTCGGATCATCATAGATGGCCTGATAGTCGAGAATCTCATAGTTTTTATTATCGATGGCATATCCCTTGCCATCGAGTTTCAGTTGGCCGTTCTCGTCCTTGAGATACCGCCCCAGCAACAGGCCTGGCCCGTAGCTCCCATTGAGCACGCCAGCTCCCGCACCAATCGCGTATTCGATCGCTTCATTGGTCGGGTCCATCTCGGGATCATCTGGGTCGCCGATATCCACTGCTCGAAGGGGCAATACTGTCGATTCATAGGCCACGCCCTGCATGCCCGTGCCGTCGCGCGCGGCGCCGATTATCCCCGCCACATGGGTCCCGTGTCCGTCAGGCACACCGTCTTTGTCGACAGAATGGCTGACGTCAGCCAAGCGTTTATCCGTCCCGAAGTTGTGCAGCGCCTTCGAAATGCGCGCCACGAATTCGGGATGGTTGATATCCAGTCCTGTATCCACAATCGCAACGACGACGCCCTTGCCCGTATAGCCTTTAAGGTAGGCGGGCAGGGCGTTGATCATACTCAGGCCCCAATTTCTGGAATATTCGGCATCTGCCACCGGCGCAGGCGACGCGACTGATTCCTGGGCCAAGGACAGATTTGGTGCGAAGAGCGCCGTTGTTGCTAAAAACAATTTGATCGTTCTGAAGCGCGTTGGCATGCTTAATCCCTATTCCCAAAACTACTTATTTCTTTCAGATCAGATTGGCGCGATATCGAGCGGCAAGCGATCAGCTTATGTATCGACCAGGTCCCGCCAGCGGAGATCTGCGCGTCGCCTCTACGCATGCTGGCGTGTCACCAATGATACATCGATTATTTCTGGATTTCAGGCACGTCGGATTGGATTTGCCCTTGCGGTGTAGAGCGAAGTTACTAGCCATAGGATTCCTCCTTCTTAGTTTTGTCAGCCGCAGAGCCCCAGTACGACTGGTGGTAGAAAGCACACGGCCGGAATCTTGGCAGCGCTGTTCACACCCACGTTCGTAAGGTGGCCGATGGGCTCGGCGCCAGAGCACCAATGCTTGACCTGCTCCAGCTCTTGCTCGGCGGGTTGTTTCAGAGACGCTTGATCTCGATGCCGTGTTTTCTCAGCACGTAGCCGATCTGGCGCGGGGTCAAACCGAGCAGGCGCGCCGCCTTTGCCTGCACCCAGCCACACTTTTCCATGGCGGCAATGACCGTATCGGCATCGGGCACCCTACCACGAGTCGTGGCAGGGCCTATCGGCGCTTGCCCGTCGCCGACGGGCGGGGCGGCACGGGCGGCGGAAGGCTCGATCGTAGTCGAGTTCTCTGACGTCGGCGGTCCGTTCTTCCACAGCGCCGCGGCCAAGCACTCACCCACGCAACAGGCAAAGTCAGTTCTGAGGATTGATGGACCCGTCGCCAGAACTGCCGTCCGTTGAACGCAGTTTTCGAGCTCTCGGATGTTGCCTGGAAATTCGCAATTCATTAGCACCTCAATCGCTTCGGGAGCGAAGGTCAGCGTGTGATCATTCTCAGTATTGAAATTCTTGAGAAACTGAGCGGCCAAGAGCGGAATATCACCTCGCCTTTCGCGCAATGCCGGCACGCGTAAAGTGACGACGCTGATGCGGTAATAGAGGTCTTGCCGGAACTCCTTGCGTTGAACTGCCTTTTCCAAGTCCCTGTTGGTTGCGGCAATCACGCGAACATCGACTTTAATGGTGTGGTTGCTGCCGACACGCTCAAACTCCTGCTCCTGCAGGACACGCAGCAGCTTAGCCTGGAACGAGCCCGATATTTCGCCAATCTCGTCCAGAAACAATGTGCCTTTGTCGGCAGCCTCAAAGCGCCCCTTGCGCAAATTGATCGCGTCGGTGAAGGAACCCTTCTCATGACCGAACAAGTCAGATTCCAGAAGCGTCTCGGTGAGCGCCGCGCAATTGACCTTGATGAAGGGCTGCTTGGCGCGAGGCGAGAGTTCGTGAATGGCTTTGGCAACCAGCTCCTTGCCGGTTCCGGATTCACCTCGCAACATGACCGTAGTCTTCGCCTTGGCCACCTTGACAAGGTGCTCACGCAGCTTGCGCAGCGCCAGACTATCGCCAAGCATCTCCTTGCTGATCTTTTTACGCTCCATTTGGCAGCCCATCCCACTCCGCCACCCGCCGGTGGAACTGCACTTGACGGTGAGCTGTGTTGTTTTTCGTCATTATCATTCTCGATCTCACCTTTGTGCCTCGAAATTTCCGGCGCGCGGACGCCCTCGGCAAATGGCAATGGCGCCTGAGCATCGTTGCCTTTCACCAGGACGAGCGTCTTCTCCTCCGCGCGGGCGCTCGCAATATGCGGTTTGCGCAGGCCTTTACTCGACCGGTCGCCGTTCTGTCCGGCTTCTGCCGCACCGCAGCCTGCAAACCCATCGTTGACGCAAGAGAGGGAGGGGTCAATCGAGCTCTCCTTGCATTTGTGCAAGGAAAATTGTCAGTTTGATAGAATTCTATCAAAACGGCAGAAACGCCCCGCCCCCAATTTGGCTGTACCTGCGGCGTTCAGCGTACGTGACGACATGTGCGGACTTGTCCCAATTGCCATCCGAGTTGTGCGGAACAGTAGCCGCTGCGCTGTTCGCTTCAACCGCGTGATGCCGCTGACAGTAGAGGCGGCGGCTCGTCGAGCGAGGCTTCATTGTTCGGCTACTAAACCGGCTGTCCTTTGGTGGGAGTTGGTTTCGCCCAAGTTCTGGGCCTGGGGGGCCGGCCCGTTTCGCCGCACAGGCTCCTTCCACATCGTCGAGGCCGAGAAAGAGGGGCCCCACAGCTCCCCCTGTATCACAATGCCCCGCCCCTCAAGCAGCTAGATACGACAGGTGACCTCAAATGAGGCGTCTTGCATGGCTTCTACACCTGCCTGAATGCCAGAACTGCGTTCGTGCCGCCCATGGCGAAGGCGTTGCTCATGGCGACGCGCACCTTG
>NZ_SRUO01000237.1 GCF_004791025.1 Mesorhizobium sp. M4B.F.Ca.ET.203.01.1.1 | reverse complement strand
GGCCAGCGACAGGCCGTTTGCCGGGTAAAGGTTCTGCGCCGGCACTAGGATCTCGTCGCACATGGCGCCGTCGCGATGCACGCCGAGCACCTCGATGCTCACGCAGCAGTTCGGCTTGCCGCGCCGGCAGGCAATGCATCTGCCGCAGGCCAGATAGGGATTGATGATCACCGGCTCGCCCACGGCGAGGGCGACGCCTTCCCCTTTTTCGACGACCGTGCCCGAGACCTCGTGGCCCATGATGCGCGGGTAGGCGAGGAAAGGGTGCTTGCCTTCGAAGATATGGTAGTCGGTGCCGCA
>NZ_SRUO01000236.1 GCF_004791025.1 Mesorhizobium sp. M4B.F.Ca.ET.203.01.1.1 | reverse complement strand
AACCCGGTGCTGATGGCCAGTGCGATGCGCAAGGCGGTCGAGGCCGGCCGCGAGGCGTTCCTGGCCGGACGCATCCCGCGCAAGCGCTACGCCAGCGCTTCTTCGCCAGTGGACGGGCTGATCGGCTGATGACCAATCCTTTTGACAGCGCCGGTTCCAAGGCCCCGCCCAAGCCCTTCACCGTGAACGAGGGCCGCCGCGAGGTGCGCAGCTTCGTGTTGCGCCAGGGTCGTTTCACCCCGGCCCAGCAGCGCGCGTTCGACGAACGCTGGCCGCGCTTCGGCCTCGACTACACCGGCC
>NZ_SRUO01000235.1 GCF_004791025.1 Mesorhizobium sp. M4B.F.Ca.ET.203.01.1.1 | reverse complement strand
GGCATTGGCCGCCGCGATTACCGCTGAGCCCCGCCTGCGCCTGCGTGGCCTGATGGCGATTCCCGCGCCATGGCCCGAGGCCGAGCGTCGCCGCGATGCATTCGTGCGCATGCGCACACTTTTCCACTCACTGGCCGCCCAGCACGCGCAGGTCGACACGCTGTCGATGGGCATGAGCAGCGACTACGCCGACGCCATCGCCGAGGGCGCCACCCTGGTGCGCATCGGCACCGCCCTGTTCGGCGCGCGCCCGCGCCCGGCCTGATCTTGCAAGGAGAGTTCCATGGCAGCTGATTCCAT
>NZ_SRUO01000234.1 GCF_004791025.1 Mesorhizobium sp. M4B.F.Ca.ET.203.01.1.1 | reverse complement strand
AATCGATGAAGTGGCGCAGGTAGCCGGGGCTGGTGGCCTGCATCGTGTCCAGCATGCGCTGCACCAGCACCGCCGAGTTCAGCGGGCCGCCGTCGGCGGGGGCTTCGGTGCGCAGGGAGCGGCGCACCTGCAGTTCGCTGCGCAGCTCCGACCACTCGCGCTGCACCTGCTGCAGCATCGGCACCTGCGGGTAATGCGGCAGCGAGCGCGACCCCGCATCGAGATCACGCACCAGTGCGCGCAGGCCCTCCAGTGCTGGCGGCTTACTTGGCATCCGCGACCTTGGGCTTGGGAATCGGC
>NZ_SRUO01000233.1 GCF_004791025.1 Mesorhizobium sp. M4B.F.Ca.ET.203.01.1.1 | reverse complement strand
CGAGGCGATCACGTAACGCCATATCGTGATGGTGCCCATATAGGGCTTGATCCATTCGAGATGCGCCTCGGCCAGCCGCGCGAGCAGCGGCGCGAACACCAGAAGGACGCTGACGGCGAGGAAACAGGCGGTTGCGATCAGCACGAAAATGATGCTCTGCACCCGGCGGTGGATGATGCCGCGCGTCTCGGTGACCCGATAGGCGCGGTTGAGCGACGTGCGCAGCGCCTCGATACCGTTCGAGGCAAAGTAGGCGGCGGGCAGCACGCCGTAGGTCAGAAGGTCGGTTCGCCGTACGGTG
>NZ_SRUO01000232.1 GCF_004791025.1 Mesorhizobium sp. M4B.F.Ca.ET.203.01.1.1 | reverse complement strand
GTGGCCGCTGTCGCCGGCGGACCTGGACCGCGTGCTGGAGCCCCGCCTGCGTACTCTGCCGCGGGTGTGGCTGCTGCCGGCGACGGACGTCCTGCGGCGTACCCTGCGCCTGCCCGCCGCCGCGGCCGATCGCCTGCGCGCGGTGGTCGGTTTCGAGATCGACCGGCAGACGCCGTTCGAAGCGTCCCAGGTCAGCTATGACGTGCGTGAACTGGGCGCGGCCGGCGAAGGCCAGCTGCAGGTCGAACTGGTGGCGTGGCCGTTGTGGCAGCTGGACGCGTGGCGCAGTGGGGTAGGCCCG
>NZ_SRUO01000231.1 GCF_004791025.1 Mesorhizobium sp. M4B.F.Ca.ET.203.01.1.1 | reverse complement strand
GGAGTATCCTATCGCCATGGCTGATACCCCCCTCACTTCGCCGCAGTCGCCGGCGACGCCGCGTTGGCGGCATTACTGGAGTCTGATGCGCGCTGATCGCCCGATCGGCACGCTGCTGCTGCTGTGGCCCACCTGGTGGGCGTTGTGGCTGGCCGCGGGCGGCCTGCCGCCGCTGTGGACGCTGTTCGTGTTCACTGCCGGCGTGTGGCTGACCCGCTCGGCCGGTTGCGTCATCAACGACTACGCCGACCGCTGGCTTGACCCGCACGTGGAGCGCACCAAGGCGCGCCCGCTGGCCACC
>NZ_SRUO01000230.1 GCF_004791025.1 Mesorhizobium sp. M4B.F.Ca.ET.203.01.1.1 | reverse complement strand
CGCGACCTTGCGGCCGATCAGGAAGGCACCGAGCACGCAGATCGAAATGACCAGCGCGGCGAAGACATTGATCAGATGTTCCAGATAGGCATAGTGCGCTGCGTCCTGCAGCAGGTAGTAGCGCTGGCCGCCGCTGTCGAAGACGCTCAGGTGCCACTCGTTGGGCGCCTCTTCGCCGTGATGGCCCGGGCCGTACTGGCGCAGCACAGCGGGCACGTCATCGGCATCGTACAACCGGGTCCCCGCTGGCAGGGCGGGGCGTTGGCCCCGGGCCAGCGCGGCCTGCAGCCCCTGCACTTCG
>NZ_SRUO01000229.1 GCF_004791025.1 Mesorhizobium sp. M4B.F.Ca.ET.203.01.1.1 | reverse complement strand
ACATGAAGCCTTTCTCCAGTGCGTCGGCCTGCAATGTGGGGGCGATGGCATGTTTGGAGGTCATCGGCCGGTCCTCAACGCAGCAGCAACGATGGATCGGAGCGGACCACACTGCGCACCGCCATGATGCTCGACAGCATGGCCATCACCGCGACCAGCGCCACGCAGCCCAGGATCACCATCGGCGTCAGCTGCACCGGTACGCGCTGGGTCTGCGCGATCAGCAGCACCACGGTACTGAAGGCCGCTGCCAGCAACATGCCTACGCCGCCGATCAGCAAGGCCTGCTCGAACACCACCC
>NZ_SRUO01000228.1 GCF_004791025.1 Mesorhizobium sp. M4B.F.Ca.ET.203.01.1.1 | reverse complement strand
GGCTGTCGCGCTTTTTGCAAATCGCGCGCTTATCGTCGAGGGGCCGACAGAGGCAGCGGTATTCTATGGGGTTGGCGACAGAGAATCTCCCGGCTCACTTGAGGCGGCAGGCTTGTCTATCGTTCCCGTTGGGGGGAAGATGTCAATTCCGCTTGCGCATGCAATCCTATCGTCTATTGGTGTTCCTGTGTATTCGCTGTTTGATGCTGATGGCGGATTTGAAGCGCGCGCATTGGCCAAGGGGAGAAATCATGATCGGATCCAGGAGGAGCGAAATAATCATATTGCTGAAAATAGAAGGC
>NZ_SRUO01000022.1 GCF_004791025.1 Mesorhizobium sp. M4B.F.Ca.ET.203.01.1.1 | reverse complement strand
CACGGCGCCGAAATAGCTTTCAAGGCTCGAAATGGCAGTCTCTCCCTCGTTAAGACTGCCTGCTCACAGAATCCCTTCTCAGCCCAACTTCAAGTCCCAAAAAGCCATATGCGATTCCCCTGCCCACAAGGGGGAGATTGGCAGCTTCGATCCCGGCGCCTTTTCTGCCACATCGGCGATTGGCGAAAGCCGGCGTGACATCTGATCTCCCCCCTCGAGGGGGAGATGTCGCCGAAGGCGACAGAGGGGGTCGGTCCGACCGGGCGCGGCCTGTTCCTTTCCTCTCCCTCCGGAGGGGGGAGAGGAAAGGTGCCGTTCACTCGCCTGCCGGCAGTTTCACCGATCGATCCGCGTCGACAGAATGATCGACGACGACGTCCGCTCGACCCCGTCCATAGCGCCGATCTGGTCGAGCAGCGCGTCGAGATCGCGGATCGACGGCGCGTCGACGATGACGATCATGTCGAAATTGCCGCTGACCGAATGCAGCGTCCTGACCGGCGGCAGCGCCGCCAAGGCGCGCACCACCTTGTCGGCGAGCTTGGGCGTGACGGTAAGCAGCACATGCGCCCTGACCAGCCCTTGCTCATAGTCGGGCGACAACCGCACGCCGTAGCCCGCAATGATGCCGCGCTGCTCCAGCCGATCGATCCGGCTCTGCACCGTGGTGCGCGACACGCCGAGCTGGCGGGCGAGCTCGGCGGTCGAGGCGCGCGCGTTGGCGCGCAGCAGCGAAAGCAGGGCCTGTTCGGCATCGCTGATCATTTCGACGATCCTTGTCGGCATATTGTTCAAAATGGCATTTCGCTTCGTACAATTCCACGCTTCCTTTCGACAGGCAAGCTGCGATGATTCCCGCCAGTTTCGAAATGGCAGGGGTATAGATCATGAAAAAGAACATCGTTGTCGTCGGCGCCGGCAAGATCGGCTCGACCATCGCCGAGATGCTCGCCTCCACCGGCGACTATGGCGTGACGCTCGTCGACCGCTCGGCGGCGCAGCTTGCGGCGGCCGAATTGCCCGCCGGTGTCGAGACGCTTGAGATCGACATCGCCGCGCCGGGCGTGCTCGAGGCGGCGCTTGCCGGCAAGTTCGCGGTGCTGAGCGCCGCGCCCTTCCATCTCACCACGCGCATCGCCGAGGCTGCCGCCGCTACCGGCGTGCACTATCTCGACCTCACCGAGGATGTCGTCAGCACCAGGCGGGTTAAGGAGCTGGCGCGCGACGCCGGGAGCGCCTTCATTCCGCAATGCGGGCTGGCGCCGGGCTTCATCTCCATCGTCGCCAACGATCTCGCCAGCCGCTTCGACACGCTGGAGAGCGTGCGCATGCGGGTCGGCGCGCTGCCGCAATATCCGTCCAACGCGCTGAACTACAATTTGACCTGGAGCACCGACGGCGTCATCAACGAATACTGCGAGCCCTGCGAGGCGATCGTCGAGGGCGAGCTGATCGAGGTACCGCCGCTGGAGGAGCGCGAGGAGTTCTCGCTCGACGGCGTCACCTACGAGGCCTTCAACACCTCGGGCGGGCTGGGCACGCTGGCCGAGACGCTGAAGGGCAAGGTGCGCACGCTGAACTACCGCACCATCCGCTATCCCGGCCACGCCGCGATCATGAAGGCGCTGCTCAATGATCTCGGGCTTCGCCATCGCCGCGACGTGCTGAAGGACATTTTCGAGAGCGCGCTGCCGTCGACGCTGCAGGACGTCGTCATCGTCTTCGTCACCGTCTCGGGCCGCAAGAATGGCCGCCTGCTGCAGGAGACCTACGCCAACAAGATCTACTCGAAGCGCGTCGGCACCCTGGTGCGCAGCGCCATCCAGATCACCACCGCCTCCGGCATCTGCGCCGTGCTCGACATGCTGGCCGACGGCTCGCTGCCGGCCAGGGGCTTCGTGCGCCAGGAAGACATCGCGCTCGACGCCTTCCTCGCCAACCGCTTCGGCCGCGCCTACGCTCAGCACGAGATGGAAAGCCGGCTCGCGGGGTGAGCTGTGCAATCTTCCCCGTTGAGGGGGAGATGTCGCCGAAGGCTACAGAGGGGGTCGCTTCGCGTGGAGCGCTAACCTCCATCTGTCGCAAGGGAGGTCGCGTCCGGTCGCACCGGCCCCCTCTGGCCTGCCGGTCATCTCCCCCTCAAGGGGGGAGAAACCTTTTCAAATATGCAGCGCCTGACCCAGCGCCTTGAGCGCCGCTTCCTGGAAACCTTCGCCCTGCGTCGGATGGGCGTGGATCGTTCCCGCGATGTCCTCCAGCCGCGCCCCCATTTCCAGCGCCAGGCCGAACGCGGCTGACAGTTCCGAGACCCCCTGGCCGACCGCCTGGATGCCCAGCACCAGGTGGTTGTCGGCGCGGGCGACGACGCGCACGAAGCCATCCTCGCCGAGCCTGGTCATGGCGCGGCCGTTGGCGGCGAACGGGAACTGGCCGATCTTGATCTCGCCAGCCAGCGCCTTCGCCTCGTCCGGCGACAGACCGGCGGTCACCAGCTCCGGATCGGTGAAACAGATCGCCGGGATCGAGCGCTTGTCCCAGCTTCTTTTGTGGCCGGCGACGATCTCGGCCACCATCTCGCCCTGCGCCATCGCCCGGTGCGCCAGCATCGGCTCGCCGGTGACGTCGCCGATGGCGAAGATGCCGCGCATCGAGGTGCGGCACTGCTCATCGATGCGGATGAATTTGCCGGCCATGTCGAGGTCGATCTGGTCCAGCCCCCAGCCTTCGGTGAGCGGCTTGCGCCCGACGGTGACGAGGATCTTGTCGGCGGCGACCTTGGCGTTCTTGCCGTCTGCCGCCTCGACCAGCAGCGCATCGCCCTTGCCGGCCTGTCCCTGGGTCGACACCCCCTTGGCCTTGGCGCCTGTCATCACCTCGATGCCGAGCTCGCCGAGCCGCTTCACCACCGGTCGGGTCAGTTCGGCGTCATATTGCGCCAGCACGCGGGGCAGCGCCTCAACCACGGTGACCTTGGCGCCCATTTTTGCGAAGGCCATGCCAAGCTCCAGCCCGATATAGCCGCCGCCGACCACGGCGAGCTTCTTCGGCACCTCGCTCAACGCCAGCGCGTCCGTCGACGAGATCACCGGGCCGCGGAACGGCAGGAACGGCAGTTCGACCGGCGCCGATCCGGTCGCGATCACCACCGTCTCGGCGCGGATCACCTGGGTGCCGGTCTCGGTCTCGACCTCGACGGTCTTGCCGTCGCGGAACGTCGCCCAGCCCTGCACGGTCTTCACCCTGGCCTTCTTCAGCAGCCCGGCGACGCCGCTGTTCAGCCGGCTAACGATGCCGTCCTTCCAGGCGATTGCCTTGGCCAGATCGAGCGTCGGCGCGGCGACCGAAATGCCGAGCGGGCTGTTGCCGCCGGCCATATGCGCCACCTTCTCGAACTCCTCCGCGGCATGGATCAGCGCCTTGGAGGGAATGCAGCCGACATTGAGGCATGTGCCGCCCGGCTTTCCCGCCTCGACGATCACCGTATCGACGCCGAGCTGGCCGGCGCGGATCGCGCACACATAGCCGCCGGGCCCGGCGCCGATGACGAGCAGCTTGCAGGAGATTTCTTTCATGATGTGGTCCTTCGATCCGAGGGAACGTTCCGTCGCGATCCTTCGCGCCCCCCTCTGTCCTGCCGGACATCTCCCCCACGAGGGGGGATATCAGCAGCTTCGTCGTTTCGTTCATTCCTGCAACGGCGGAGATTGGCGAAGCCCGGCATGACGTCCAATCTCCCCCCTTGTGGGGGAGATGCCTGGCAAGGCAGAGGGGGGCGCTGTCCCGCCATCATCTCAATCGTCCCGCCCCACTAATCCACGAAAATCAGCGCAGGCGTTTCCAGCAGCGCCTTGATGCGCTGGACGAACACAGCGGCATCCCAGCCGTCGATGACGCGATGGTCGAAGCTGGACGACAGGTTCATCATCTTGCGCGGGATGAACTGGGTGCCGTCCCACACCGGCCGCACCATCATCTTGTTGACGCCGACGATCGCCACCTCCGGATAGTTGATGACCGGCGTCGTCGCCACGCCGCCCATGGCGCCGAGCGAGGTGATGGTGATGGTCGAGCCTGACAGCTCGTCGCGGCTCGCCGTGCCCGACTTCGCCGCCTCGGCCAGCCGGTTGACCTCGGCGCCGCACTCCCACAGGTCGCGCGCCTCGGCATGCTTGACCACCGGCACCACCAGCCCGGACGGCGTCTGCGCGGCGATGCCGATATGGACGCCGCCATGCTGGTGGATGATGCCGGCCTCGTCGTCGAAGATCGCGTTGATGCTCGGCTGGTCGGCGATCGCCTTGGCCATCGCCCGCATTAGGAACGGCAGCAGCGTCAGCTTCGGCCGGTCCTGCCGCTTCTCCTTGTTCAGCGTCGCCCGCAGCTCCTCCAGTGAAGTGACGTCGATCTCCTCGACATAGGTGATGTGTGGGATGCGCGATTTGGCGAGCGCCATCTTCTCGGCGATCTTGCGCCGCAGCCCGATGACCTTGATGTCCTCGACATTGTCCTTGCGGGCAAGCCCGGAGGTTTTCGCGACCTGCGGCCCGCGCGCCAGGAACGCCTCGATATCCTCATGGCCGATGCGGCCGGCCGGGCCGGAACCCGCGACCTGCCTGAGGTCGATGCCGGCTTCCCTGGCGCGCAGCCGGACGGCGGGCGAGGCCAAAGGCTTCTCGCCTTCGGGACGCGGCGCGCCGGAAACCAAGGCCCGTGCCGCCCCATTTGCGGGAGCTGGCGCCGGCTTGGCTTTCGGCGCGGCGACCTTTGACTGCGCCTTCGGGCTCGCCGGAGCGGCCTCGGGTTTCGGGGTTGGCAGCTTGGCTGGCGGTTCGGCCTTGATGGCCTCTTCCGCCGCATCGCTCTGCGGCTTCATATTGCCCTCGCCGGCAACCTTCAGCCGCACGATCGGCGAGCCGATCGCCACCGTGTCGCCGATCTCGGCGCCCAGCCACAGGATCTCGCCATCGACCGGCGAGGGAATCTCGACGGTTGCCTTGTCGGTCATGACGGCGGCCAGCACCATGTCCTCGCGCACGAGGTCGCCGACCTTCACATGCCATTCGACCAGCTCGGCCTCGGCGACGCCTTCACCGACATCCGGCAGCTTGATGACGTGCTCGCCCATGGTCAGGCCTCCCCTCTTCAAGCTTCCAGCGTTTCGACGAGCGCGCGGCCGACCCGGGCCGGGCCGGGAAAGTAGTCCCACTCCTGCGCGTGCGGATAGGGCGTGTCCCAGCCGGCGACGCGCACGACCGGTGCTTCCAGATGGTAGAAGCAGTGCTCCTGCACCAGCGCCGAGAGCTCGGCGCCGAAACCGGAGGTCAACGTCGCCTCGTGCACCACCACGCAGCGTCCGGTCTTCGTCACCGAGGCGACGATCGTCTCGAGATCGAGCGGCAGCAGGGTCCTCAGATCGATGATCTCGGCGTCTATGCCGGTCTCCGCGGCCGCCGCCTCGGCGACATAGACCATCGTGCCATAGGCGAGCACCGTAACCGCGGCGCCCTGCCTGCGGATCGCCGCCTTGCCGAGCGGGACAGTGTAGTGGCCGTCGGCGACCTCGCCAAGATCATGTTTCGACCACGGCGTCACCGGGCGGTCGTGATGGCCGTCGAACGGACCGTTGTAGAGCCGCTTCGGCTCGAGGAAGATCACCGCATCGGGATCCTCGATCGCCGCGATCAGCAGCCCCTTGGCGTCGGCAGGGTTGGACGGCACGATCACCTTCAGGCCGGAGACGTGGGTGAACAGCGCCTCCGGGCTCTGGCTGTGCGTCTGGCCGCCGAAGATGCCGCCGCCGGTCGGCATGCGAACCACGATCGGGCAGGTGAAATCGCCGTTGGAGCGATAGCGCAGCCGCGCCGCCTCCGAGACGATCTGGTCGTAGGCCGGATAGACATAGTCGGCAAACTGCACCTCGACGCAGGGCTTAAGCCCATAGGCGGCCATGCCGATGGCGGCGCCGACGATGCCGGCTTCGCTGATCGGCGCATCGAAGCAGCGGCTCTTGCCGTATTTGGCCTGCAGGCCTTGCGTGCAGCGGAAGACGCCGCCGAAGAAGCCGACATCCTCGCCGAACACGACGACGCGCTCGTCGCGCCCCATCGACACGTCCATGGCGTCGCGGATCGCCTCGATCATGGTCCGTCTCGGCATGGTCAGACCCCTGCCTGCTGGCGCTGGCGCCTGAGATGCGGCGGCATCTCGGCATAGACGCCCTCGAACATGTCGCGCGTCGACGGCTTGCCGCCGGCATGCAGCGTGCCGTGGCTCTCGGCCTCCTTCTGCGCCGCGATCACCGTCTCGAGGATTTCGGCTTCCGCCTGGGCATGGCGCTCGTCCGACCAGACGCCGCGCAGGATGAGATGGTTCTTCAGCCGCACGATCGGGTCGCCGAGCGGCCAGGCATCGGACTCCGCCTTCGGCCGGTAGGCGGACGGGTCGTCCGAGCTCGAATGCGCGCCGACGCGGTAGGTGACATATTCGACCAGCGTCGGCCCGAGATTACGGCGCGCCCGCTCGATCGCCCATTTCGCCACCGCATGGACGGCGAGATAGTCGTTGCCGTCGACGCGCAGCGAAGGGATGCCGAAACCGAGGCCGCGCGCCGCGAAAGTGCCGGAGCCACCACGCGCAATGCCCTGGAACGTCGAGATCGCCCACTGATTGTTGACGACATTGAGCACCACCGGCGCCTTGTAGGTCGAGGCGAACACGAGTGCTGCATGAAAATCGGACTCCGCCGTCGAGCCGTCGCCGATCCAGGCGGCGGCGATGCGCGAATCGTTGGAGATCGCCGAAGCCATCGCCCAGCCCACCGCCTGGATGTACTGCGTCGCCAGATTGCCGGAGATCGAGAAGAAGCCGTGCTCCTTTGACGAATACATGATCGGCAGTTGCCGGCCCTTCAGCGGATCGGCCTCGTTGGAATAGATCTGGTTCATCATCGTGACCATCGGATAGCCGTCGGCGATGAGCAGGCCGGCCTGCCGATAGGTCGGGAAGTTCATGTCGCCCTTGGTCAGCGCCTTGCGGAAGGCGCAGCTCACCGCCTCCTCGCCGAGATGCTGCATGTAGAAGGAAGTCTTGCCCTGGCGCTGCGCCATCTGCATGCGCTGGTCGAAGCTGCGCAGCGTCATCATGTGGCGCAGGCCTTCGAGCAATTCCTGGTCGGAAAGCAGCCCGGCCCACGGCCCGACTGCCTCGCCGTCGCGGTTGAGCACGCGGATGATCGAGAACGCCATGTCGCGGATGGTGCGCGGATCGACATCGATCTCCGGGCGCGGCGCCGATCCGGCCTTGGGGATGGTCACATTGGAGAAATCGGGCGTGCCACCCGGCCGCACCTCGGGCTCGGGAACATGGAACCGCAACATTCCAGCATCGGCCATGACCTACGTCCTCCAATGTTGCCGGTGCGATAGTTGCACATCCGCGCCACTAATTCATCGGCCAGATGACGGGCCGTGCCCCGGCTTCTCGGCTGATCAAGGCCGATACGGCGCGCTGGCGACAAGATGCAGATATGACGGCGAAATTTCTTGTCGATGTTTTCCTGCGTCACGCAATTTGGCGAATGGCTGTGACCGGTCTGGCGCAAGAGCCTGAAATGCCCGGACCACGTAGGCGTTCGGGTAACTGTCGAGGCCAGTGCTGCCCCTCACCTGCCTGCCGGCATCCTCTCCCGGTATGGTGACGGGGAGAGGGGCGCTGTGTCCCCCGTTTCGCCAATCATCAACGTCGCAAGAAGGGCGCCAACGTCGCGGCCATCCCACTTCTCCCCGTCACTATGTGGGGAGAAGGTGCCGGCAGGCGGATGGGGGGCGGCGCCGGCGGTCAGCTATGAATCATCATCCGACATCGAAACAATCGCCCGCGCGAGCCAGATAGGCCTCTGCAAGTTGCCGAAACTCTGGTTCACCCGCCCCGCCTCATGCTAACTCACCCCGCATGGCACAGAAGAAGGGATACGAGGTCGATTCGTGGCTGGCGCGGCCTGACGCGGCCATGTCCATCGTCCTGCTTTACGGCCCGGACCGCGGGCTCGTCGCCGAACGGGCCAGGGCTTTTGCCGGCAAGACCGGCCTGCCGCTCGACGATCCGTTCTCGGTCGTCAGGCTGGACGGCGCGGAAGTCGACCGCGACCAGGGCCGCCTGCTCGACGAGGCGCGCACCGTGCCGATGTTCTCCGACCGGCGGCTCTTGTGGGTGCGCAACGCCAGCGGCCAGAAAGCGCTGGCCGACGACGTCAAGGCGCTGACATCGGAGCCGGCGCGGGACGCCATCATCCTCATCGAGGCCGGCGACCTGAAGAAGGGCACCGGCCTGCGCGCCATCGTCGAGGCCGCCGGCAACGCCATCGCCCTGCCCTGCTATGCCGACGAGGCAAGGGATATCGACACCGTCATCGACGACGAACTGCGCAAGGCCGGCATGTCGATGACGCTGGAGGCGCGCCAGGCGCTGCGCCGCAATCTCGGCGGCGACCGGCTGGCGTCGCGCGGCGAGATCGAGAAGCTGGTGCTCTACGCCCACGGCCAGAAGGAGATCAACCTCGACGATGTCCGGGCGACGTCCGGCGACGTGTCAGGCGCCTCCTTCGACGATGCCGTCGATGCGCTGCTGGACGGCAAGATCGCCGATTTCGACACCGCTTTCACCCGACACTGCCAGGGCGGCGGCCACCCCTTCCTGGTGCTGTCGGCGGCGATGCGCCAATTGCAGGCGATCCAGGCGATGCGCGGCCAGATGGAAGGCGGCGGCCGCAACGCCGCCTCCGTCGTCGCGGCCGCGCGCCCGCCGGTCTTCTTCTCGCGGCGCAAGCTGGTGGAAAAGACGCTGGAGCGCTGGAACGTCGAGGCGCTCGGCCGGGCGCTCAACCGGCTGCAGACCGCCGTGCTGCAGACCCGCAAGCGGCCGGACCTGTCGGAAGCCCTGGCGCGCCAGGCGCTGCTTGGCATTGCGGTCGAAAGCGCGCGGTTGGCGCAGAGGGGCTGAGCCGTCTTCGCCTGAATGCAGTCCCGGTCGCCTATTAGAGCAATTCCAGGAAAAGTGGCCGGCGGTTTTCCATACGGGATTGCGCAATAACAAACACTTAGGGGCAGACCCGGATTCCATGAAGCGCTGTGCCGCACTACAGACTTCAACCTCAAATTGGGATTGGCTGGCTCGCGCCAGGTGTTTCAGGGGCGATTCGGGGGGGTGAAATGACCAAGAAAGTCGTTATCGGGTTCTTTTTCAGCGTGTTCTTGACGGTTGTCCTCTGGCAGGTCACCGCTCGCCTGTCCTTCGGCCGCGCGTTGGACGACATCGTGTTCATGGCAAGCCCAATCGTGGCGATCGTCATTTCCGTACTGCTTGTCCGGTCGAAGCTGATGCACAGCAACCGGACAAACGAAGATACGGACGACGCCTAGCGACCGGGACGAGCGCGTTTCAGGAACGCTGAACCGCCCTATCTCATTGTTTTGGAGCAATTCCGGACGGAAAACCGCTGAGCCGGGCGGTCGAAGTGACGGGCGCCGTTCCTCTCCCCCGTCGATCAAGGGAGAGGTGTCGAGCGAAGCTCGACGGAAAGGGGTCGACCAGCGCCGGCGTCTTTGTTTCTGGCGGGGTGATGCCTGGCCCTGATGATGAATTGTCGGCGTCGGCGTATTTAAGAACCGCCTTCCCCCACTCCGTCGCCGCTTCGCAGTGCCACCTCTCCCCCCTCCGGAGGGAGAGGAAAAGAGCCGGCGGAGGGCGGATGGGTCACAAAACGAAGGGCCGGCGGATGCCAGCCCTTCCTCGCTTCTCATCTTAAGCCGAAACTTTATTAGCCGGCTAAATGTCCTGAAATCTCGACACCTTACCGCTCGTCCTTCAGCCGCCGGCAGAGCTCGTCGAGCTGGTCCAGCGTCCGGTAGTTGACGCGAATTGTGCCGCCGCGCTCCTTGTGCTCGATCGACACGATCATGCCGATCGTGTCGGTGAGCAGCTTTTCCAGCGCCAGCGTGTCGGGGTCCTTTTCCACCGGCTCGGCCTTTTTCGCCTTGGCCGGCGTCGGACCGGCCGGCATCTGCGCCAGCGCTTCGGCCTGGCGCACCGAAAGTCCCTCCTCGACGATGCGCTTGGCGAGGCCCGCCGGATCCTCGGCCGTCACCAGCGTGCGGGCGTGCCCCGCCGACAGCGCGCCGTCGACCAGCATGTCGTGGATGACATTGGGCAGCTTCAGGAGCCGCAGTGTATTGGCGACATGGCTTCGGCTCTTGCCGATCACCTGGCCGAGGTCGGCCTGGGTGTAGCCGTGCTCGTCGATCAATTGCTGATAGCCTTGCGCTTCCTCGACCGGGTTGAGGTCGGCGCGCTGCACGTTCTCGATGATCGCCAGTTCCAGCGCCGTGCGGTCGTTGACCTCGCGCAGGATGATCGGCAGCTCGGTCAGGCCGGCGCGCTGCGCCGCCCGCCAGCGCCGCTCGCCGGCGATGATCTCGTAACGGCCGGGCTGCGTCGGCGACGGCCGCGCCACCACCGGCTGCACGACGCCGTGCTCGCGGATCGACTGTGCCAGATCGGTGAGCTCGGCATCGCCGAAATGCCGGCGCGGGTTCTTCGGATTGGGGCTGACGAATTCGATCGGCACCTTGCCGTCCGCCGCCGGGCTCTGCTTTTCCGGGATCGCCGGGCGGTCGATCTCGCCGATCAGCGCCGCCAGGCCGCGGCCAAGTCTTTTTCTCGAAAGGTCTTCACTCATAATCTGTCCAGATCGTTTCGGTATCGAATCGGCGTTTGGCCGGCATCAGGCGGCGCGCAATTTGCGCTCGCGGCGGATCACTTCGGAAGCGAGCTGCAGATAGGCCTGGCTGCCCGAGCATTTGAGGTCGTAGAGGATCGCCGGCTTGCCGTAGGAGGGCGCCTCGGAAACGCGGACATTGCGCGGGATGATCGTCTCATAGACCTTGTCGCCCATATGCGTGCGCACGTCCTGCACCACCTGGTTGGCGAGGTTGTTGCGGCCATCGTACATGGTGAGCACGATGCCCTGGATGGTGAGATCCGGGTTGATCGTGCGGCGCACCTGCTCGACCGTCTCGAGCAGCTGGCTGAGACCTTCGAGCGCGAAGAACTCGCACTGCAGCGGCACGAGAACGGAATCGGCTGCCGCCATTGAATTCAAGGTCAAAAGGTTGAGCGACGGCGGGCAGTCGATCAGCACATAGCCGAAAGGCGCCGAACGCTCGGCCGCCGCGCGCAACGCGTTGCGCAGCCGAAGCACCCGGTCCGGCGCCGAGGCGATCTCCATCTCGATGCCGAGCAAATCGAGCGTCGACGGGACGATCGAGAGGCCCGGCACCGCCGTCGGCACCGCCGCCGCTTCGAGATCGAGCTCGCCGGTCAGCACGTCGTAGGAGGAGACGGTGCGGTCCTTGCGGTCGATGCCGAGCCCGGTGCTGGCATTGCCTTGCGGATCGAGGTCGACGATCAGCACCTGTTCGCCGATCGCCGCCAGCGCCGTCGCCAGGTTGATGGCGGTCGTCGTCTTGCCGACGCCGCCCTTCTGGTTGGCTACGGTGATGATTCGAGGTCCAGTTTTCATGGGTCTATGCCAGTGATTCATTGCGGGGTCGCCGGGCGCAGATGGGTGACTTCGAGGATGACGCCATGAGGGTCGGTCAAGCTTGGATGTTCTACCAGATCGAATGCCCAGCGGTGAGTGCTTTCTTCCACCTCGGCCCGGTAATCCCGGCCTTTGTGGAAAAGCGCGCGCGCCCCTTTGGTCAGCCACGGCGCCGCTAGGTCGAGCAGCGCCGGCAAAGCCGCAAGCGCTCGCGCCGTGACGATTTCCGGTGCCGCAACAAGCGGATAGCTGTCGTCGATGCGCCGCGCGACGACTCGCGCCGGCAGCCCGAACTGGCCGACGACCGCTTGCAGGAACGACGCCTTCTTGCGGTTGCTTTCGACCAGGTCGATAGACGCGCCGTCGCGCTCGGCTAGCAGGAAGCCCAGCACCAGTCCGGGAAAGCCGCCGCCCGAACCGAGGTCGACCCAGCGTCTGGCCTCGGGCTCGATTCGGGCGAGCTGCGCGCTATCCAGTATGTGCCTGCGCCAGACATCGTCCAGGGTCGACGGCGCGGCGAGGTTGATGCTGCGGTTCCATTTCAGGAACAGCTGTTCGAAGGCAACCAGACGCTCGAATGTTTCACGTGAAACCGGGCCCGCCGCTTCCTGCAGGCTCTCCCATGACGCAGCACTCACGCGACATGCCTCTGCGCGGCGGCTTCGGCGTTGCGGACGTGGGCGACGATGATCGCCAGCGCCGCCGGCGTCATGCCCTCCATGCGCTGCGCATCGGCGATGGAGCGCGGCTGCCGCGTCTTCATCTTCTGCTTCAGTTCATTGGACAGGCCGGGAACGTCGGCGAAATCCAGCGATGCGGGGATCAATCGGCTTTCCTCGTGCCTGATCTGCGCGACATCAGCCTGCTGGCGGTCCAGATAGACCGAATATTTCGCTTCCGTTTCGAGGCGCTCCGCCGTCTTCGCATCGATTGAGCCGAAGCGCGGCTCGATGCGCGCCAGCCAGGCAACATCGACACCGGGGTAGGCGAGCAGCTCATAGGCGGAACGGCGCACGCCATCCCTGTTGATCTCCAGCCCATGCCGCGCCGCCTCGTTGGGCGTGAACAGCACGCTCGATGCCAGTTCCCGCGCCTTGGCAAGATCCTCGTTCATCCCGTTGAAGCGCCGCATCCGTTCCATTGACGCGATCCCCAGTCGGTCCGCCATCGGGGTCAGCCGCTCATCGGCATTGTCGGCTCTCAGCGACAGGCGGAACTCGGCGCGCGAGGTGAACATGCGATAGGGCTCGGCAATGCCGCGACTGGTGAGGTCGTCGACCATCACGCCGATATAGGCTTCGGTGCGGCTGAGCACGATCTGCTCGTTGCCGGATGCCTTGCGCGCGGCGTTGAGGCCGGCGAGCAGACCTTGCGCGCCGGCCTCCTCATAGCCGGTCGTGCCGTTGATCTGTCCGGCGAGGAACAGGCCGCCGATCCGCTTCGTCTCCAGCGTCGGCAACAACTCGCGCGGATCGACATGGTCGTATTCGATGGCATAGCCCGGCTGCAGCATGGTTGCCCGCTCCAGCCCCGGGATCGACTTCAATATGTCGAGTTGCACATCCTCCGGCAGCGAGGTCGAGATGCCGTTCGGGTAGACGGTGTCGTCATCGAGACCTTCGGGCTCCAGGAAGATCTGGTGGCCTTCACGGTCGCCGAACTTGACGATCTTGTCCTCGATCGACGGGCAGTAGCGCGGCCCGACGCCTTCGATCGAGCCGGAATACATCGCCGAGCGGCCGAGATTGGCGCGGATCAGCTCATGCGTGGCCGGCGTCGTGCGGGTGATGCCGCAATCGATCTGCGGGTTCTGGATCGCGTCGGTCAGCAGCGAGAACGGCACCGGTTCCTCGTCCGCCGCCTGGCTTTCCAGCGACGCCCAGTCGATGGTGCGGCCGTCGAGGCGAGGGGGCGTCCCGGTCTTGAGGCGCCCAAGCGTGAATCCCGCGCGGCTCATCGTTGCCGACAGGCCAAGGCTCGCCTGCTCGTTCATGCGGCCGGCGACGATCTTCTTCTCGCCGATATGGATCAATCCGCGCAGGAAGGTGCCGGTGGTCAGCACCACCGCGCCGCAAGCCAGGCGGCGATCGCCCGAGATCTGAACGGCCGCGATCCGCCCTTTCGCGATCTCAAAGTCGAGAACTTCGCCCTCGATCACCTCGAGATCGTTCTGCTGCCGAATCGCTTCCTGCATGGCCAACCGATAGAGCTTGCGGTCGGCTTGCGTGCGCGGGCCGCGCACGGCCGGACCCTTGCGGCGGTTGAGCAAGCGGAACTGGATGCCTGCCGCATCGGCGATGCGGCCCATCAGCCCGTCCATGGCGTCGATCTCGCGCACCAGGTGGCCCTTGCCGAGGCCGCCGATCGCCGGATTGCAGGACATGACGCCGATTGTGTCGAAACGCAGGGTCACCAGCGCCGTCCTGGCGCCCGCGCGTGCGGCGGCGCTGGCCGCCTCGCAACCGGCATGGCCGCCGCCCACCACAACCACATCATAGTGATCGTTCATCTTTTTCGAGTCCAAAATCCTGAAGTTGCCCGGAGAGATGTCCCCGCGAGGCTTCGCTGTCAAGGATGCAACACCGACTCGTTTCACGTGAAACAATGCGACTGCGGTGCTAGACCTAGTGTTTCACGTGAATCATCTGCGCCAAAGCCAGCCCGGCAATGTTTCACGTGAGTCATTTACCGATGCAGAACTGCGAAAAGATGACGTCGAGCATGTCTTCCACATCGACCGCGCCGGTGATTCGTCCGAGTCGGTCCGAGGCCAGGCGAAGCTCTTCGGCGCGCAACTCCTGGCCTCGCTCGTGCCCGGCCAGCGCCGTTCGCAGGTGATCATTTGCATCCTTGAGCAATTCGACATGGCGCAAGCGCGACGGCAGCACGTCGCCGATCTCGCCAACAGAAGCTGCGGCGCGACGGCCGACCTCCGCCAGCAGATCGGACAGCCCGGTGCCAGTCCTGATCGAGATCACCACGTCATAGAGTTGCGCGCGATCAACAAGCAGTTCACCCGCAACCAGGTCCGCCTTTGCCCCGATCCTCAGCAGCGGCGCATCGGACGGCACCGCGCCAGGATCGACGGGCAACGCCATATCCTCCAGCAGCAGCAGAAGGTCGGCGCCGCCCGCCTTGGCCCGCGCCTTCTCGATGCCGATCGCCTCCACCTTGCCGGGCGCCGCGCGCAGGCCGGCCGTATCGGTGACCCGGACTCGCATCCCTTCGAGGTCCAGCACCACTTCGAGCAGATCGCGCGTCGTGCCCGGCTCGTCCGTCACGATCGCCGCCTCCCGCTTGGCCAACGCATTGAAAAGGCTGGATTTCCCGGCATTCGGCGCGCCGAGGATGACGACCTCAAATCCGTCGCGGATGATCTCGGCGGCTCGGAACCCGTCGACGTGGCGATCGATCTCGCCGATCAAAGCCCGCACATCCGACCAGACCGCGTCCGAAACGGATCCCGGCACGTCATCCTCTTCGGCAAAGTCGATCTCCGCCTCGATCATCGCCCGCGCATGGATCAGCCGCCGCCGCCATTCGGCGTATAGCTCGCTCTGCGCCCCCTCGGCATTGCGCACGGCAAAACGCCGCTGCGCCTCGGTCTCGGCATTGACGAGATCGGCCAGTGCTTCGGTCTCGACCAGGTCGAGCCTGCCGTTGAGAAAGGCGCGGCGCGTGAATTCGCCGGGCTCCGCATGCCTGACACCTTCAAAACCGGCGATGGTCTCCAGCATCTTCGCCGCCACGGCGCGGCCGCCATGCACCTGGAACTCGGCGACGTCCTCTCCGGTGAAGCTGCCCGGTCCGGGGAAGAAGAGAACGACGCCGTGGTCAATCACCGATCCGTCCGTCGCGATGAGCTTGCGATAGGCGGCGGCGCGCTCCTTGACCATGCCGCCGGCGATCGTTTCGACCACGAATCGAGTCTTGGGGCCGGAAATGCGGATGACCGCGATGCCGGCCGGCAAGCGGCCGCTGGACAAGGCAACAATCGAATCGCTCAAAATCATTTGCCCGCTCTACCGAACCGCCCTAGCTTCCCGCGCAACTCTGTTAACCGAGCTTGCCGTCGTGACCTTGCCCGCGCAAAACCTGCTGGCCGAAGAAGCCAGCCCCTATCTCCAGCAGCACAGCGACAATCCGGTGCATTGGCGCGGCTGGTCGCCGGCGGCGCTCGCCGAAGCCAGGGAGCGCGGACGCCCGATCCTGCTCTCGATCGGCTACGCCGCTTGCCACTGGTGCCATGTCATGGCGCATGAAAGCTTCGAGAACGAGGCCGTGGCCGCCGTCATGAACCGGCTGTTCGTCAATATCAAGGTCGATCGCGAGGAGCGGCCCGACATCGACCAGATCTATATGGCGGCGCTGCATGCGATGGGCGAGCAGGGCGGCTGGCCGCTGACCATGTTCCTGACGCCGGACGGCAAGCCATTCTGGGGCGGCACCTATTTTCCGCGCGAGGCCCGCTACGGCCGGCCAGGCTTCATCCAGGTGATGGAGGCGGTCGACAAGGCATGGCGGGAGAAGCAGGAAAGCCTCGGCCAGAGCGCCGACGGCCTGACCAGCCATGTCGAGGCGCGGCTGGCGGGAAGCCATGGCAAGGCCGTGCTCGACCGCGACACGCTCGGCGATCTGGCCGGCCGTATCGACGGCATGATCGACCGCGATCTCGGCGGCCTGCGCGGCGCGCCGAAATTCCCCAACGCGCCGTTCATGCAGTCGCTCTGGCTGTCCTGGTTGCGCGACCGCGCCGCTTCGCACCGCGATGCCGTGCTGCTCAGCCTCGAGAAGATGCTGGCCGGCGGCATTTATGATCATGTCGGCGGGGGATTGAGCCGCTATTCCACCGACGCCGAATGGCTGGTGCCGCATTTCGAGAAGATGCTCTACGACAACGCCCAGCTCCTGCGCATGTGCAATTGGGCCTTTGCCGCCACCGGCAATGATTTGTTCCGGATACGAATCGAAGACACGGTCGCCTGGCTACTGCGCGAGATGCTGGTCGACGGCGGCGGCTTCGCCGCCAGCCTCGATGCCGACAGCGACGGCGAGGAAGGGCTGTTCTACACCTGGAACCGAGCCGAGGTCGAAGCCGTGCTTGGCGAGGATTCCGCCTCGTTTTTCGAATACTTCGACCTAGTCGCCCCACATGGTTGGGAAGGCAAGCCGATCATCCGCCAAACCGCCGACCAGCAAAAGCAAAGCATCGTCGACCATGCCTTGCTGGCGCCGTTGAAGCAGAAGCTCCTGGCCGCCAGGGAACGGCGCGTCAGGCCCGGCCGCGACGGCAAGGCGCTGACCGACTGGAACGGCCTGATGATCGCCGCGCTTGCCGAAGCCGGCCGTGCCCTGCAGCGGCCCGACTGGATCGAGGCCGCAGCGCGGGCCTTCGCCCACATCGTCGAAGCGAGCCATGACGGCCGCCTGCCGCACTCAATGCTCGGCGCCAGGAAACTGTTCCCGGCGCTGTCGAGCGACTATGCCGCCATGACGAACGCCGCCGTCGCACTGTTCGAGGCCACCGGCGAAACGGCCTATGTCGATCGCGCCAGGCATTTCATCGGGCAACTCGACCATTGGCACCAGGATGCCGACCAGACCGGCTACTATCTGACGGCCTCCGACAGCGCCGATGTCCCGATCCGCATCCGCGGCGACGTCGACGAAGCGATCCCGTCCGCCACCGCCCAGATCATCGAGGCGCTGGTGCGGCTGGCGTCGGTCACCGGCGGTCTCGATCTTCAGGAAAAAGCCTGGACGACCGCCGAGCACGCCATGGGCCGCGCCGCCCAGCAGGCCTATGGCCAGGCCGGCATCGTCAATGCCTGCGCGCTGGCTCTCGAGCCCCTGAAACTTGTGCTGATCGACCATCCAGAGAGGCCAAGCCTCGTTCCGGTTGCGAATCGGAATCCCGACCCGCGCCGGGTGGATATTGTCGTGCCGGTCGGTACGGAAGCGAATCGACCGGCCTTGCCGGGTGGGGTGGTGCCACCCACCGAAAAGCCGGGCGCCTGGCTGTGCACCGGGCAGGCTTGCCTGCCGGTGGCTACCGATCCGGAGGAGTTGGAGAGGCTGCTGCGGCGAGGGTAGTCGGAAGCGGCCTACGAAGCGTTTCTCAGCTGGCTCGCAGCTTCAAGCGCTGGCGCTGCGCCAACTCCTGCGATTGGCTGCCAACGACCGAGAGATTTCCTGACGAAGGCGAGGGGAGTTCCCCCCGCTATGCGGACCGACCCTCCCCACAAGGGGGAGGATAGCCCAATCACGTATTCATCGAATCGAAGAAGTCGGCGTTGGTCTTGGTCTGCTTGAGCTTGTCGATGAGGAATTCGATCGCGTCGGTCGTTCCCATCGGCGCCAGGATGCGGCGCAGCACAAAGATCTTCTGCAGGTCCGCGCGCGGCACCAGCAGGTCTTCCTTGCGGGTGCCGGACTTGAGGATGTCCATGGCCGGGTAGATGCGCTTGTCGGCCACCTTGCGGTCGAGCTGGATTTCGCAGTTGCCGGTGCCCTTGAACTCTTCGAAGATGACTTCGTCCATGCGGCTGCCGGTATCGATCAGCGCGGTGGCGATGATGGTCAGCGAGCCGCCTTCCTCGATGTTGCGGGCGGCGCCGAAGAAGCGCTTCGGGCGCTGCAGCGCGTTGGCGTCGACACCGCCGGTCAGCACCTTGCCGGATGACGGCACGACGGTGTTGTAGGCGCGGCCGAGGCGGGTGATCGAATCGAGCAGGATGACGACGTCGCGGCCATGCTCGACCAGGCGCTTCGCCTTCTCGATCACCATTTCGGCGACCTGGACGTGGCGGGCGGCCGGCTCGTCGAAGGTCGAGGAGATCACCTCGCCCTTCACCGAGCGCTGCATGTCGGTCACTTCTTCCGGCCGCTCGTCGATCAGAAGCACGATCAGATAGCATTCCGGATGGTTGGCGGTGATCGAGTGGGCGATGTTCTGCATCAGCACCGTCTTACCGGTGCGCGGCTGCGCGTTGATCAGCGCGCGCTGGCCCTTGCCGATCGGCGCCACCAGGTCGATGACGCGCGGCGAGATGTCCTTCGAGGTCGAATTGTCGACCTCCATCTTCAGCCGCTTGGTTGGATAGAGCGGCGTCAGATTGTCGAAGTGGATCTTGTGCCGGATCTTTTCGGGATCGTCGAAATTGATGGTGTTGACCTTGAGCAGCGCGAAATAGCGCTCGCCCTCTTTCGGGCTGCGGATCGGTCCTTCGACGGTGTCGCCGGTCTTCAGCGAAAAGCGGCGAATCTGCGAGGGCGAGATGTAGATATCGTCGGGACCTGGCAGGTAGTTGGCATTGGCCGAGCGCAGGAAGCCGAAGCCGTCCTGCAGCACCTCGACGACGCCGTCGCCGATGATCTCGATGTCCTGGGCGGCGAGCTTCTTCAGGATCGCGAACATCAGCTCCTGCTTGCGCATGACGCTGGCGTTCTCCACCTCGAGCGATTCGGCATAAGCGATCAGCTCTGGCGGCTTCTTGTTCTTGAACTCAGTGAGTTTCATTTCTTGCATTAGATGGACTCTGGGTAGGCTTTGGGGAGAAAAATCGGCTGGATGCGACAAATGCCGGGCGCGGCCGAAAGCGAAAAAATGGGGCGGCGCATGACGGGAAGGAAGACCCGTCTTTTATCGTCGCTCGTCTGAAAGAGCAAGCCGCCTTTTGCGCCGTCGCGGGAAGCTTCAGAACGGCTTCACGACGACCAGGATGACGATGACGATCAGCAGCAATGTGGGGATCTCATTGACGATCCGCCAGTGGCGCGCCGGCTTTTCATTCTTGTCCTCGGCGAATTTGCGCACCGCCCCGGCGAGATAGCCATGCAGCCCCGACAAAACGAGGACCAGCGCTATCTTGGCGTGCAGCCAGCCGCCATGGAAAGCAAAGCCCTTCCATGCCAGCCAGAGCCCGAACACCCAGGTCGCGATCATCGCCGGATTGATGATGGCTCTGAGCAGCCGGCGCTCCATAACCTTGAAGGTTTCCGACTGCGCCGATCCCTTCTCGGCATCGGCATGATAGACGAAGAGCCGGGGCAGATAGAGCATGCCGGCCATCCACGAGATGACGGCGATGACATGGATGGCCTTGGCCCACAGGTAGAAGCCGTCGGACGCCACGAAGTAAAGCAGCGCGGTCGCGACGACCAGAGCGGCGATGCCAATCACCATGCGCTTCATCGCCTGGCCGGTGCTGTTGGTATTGTCAGCCATCAGCGCGTCGCGCTCCGCACCTGTTTCACCATCGCCTCGACATGCGCGATCGGCGTCTCCGGCGTGATGCCGTGTCCGAGGTTGAAGATCAGCGGCCCGCCGCCCAGCCTCCTCAGGATCGCGTCCACGCCGTCGGCCAGCGCCTTGCCGCCGGCCACCAACCGAAGCGGATCGAGATTGCCCTGCACGGCGCCGCCAAGCTGCAATTCCTTCGCCATCGAGAGCGGCACCGTCCAGTCGAGGCCAAGCCCGGTGATGCCGGTCTTGGAGCGATAGTCGCGATAGCGCTCGCCGGCGCCTTTCGGAAAACCGATGACCGGAACATCAGGGTGGACCGCCTTCACTTGCCTCGCGATCTCGGCCACCGGCTCGACGCAGAAAGCCTGGAAGGAAGGCTCGTCCAAAACACCGGACCAGGAATCGAAGATCTGCACCACATCGGCGCCGGCTTCGATCTGGCGGATGAGATAAGCGGCCGAATGATCGGCCAGCACTTTCAACAGCCGTGCGAAGGCCTCCGGCTCGCGATAGGCGAAAAGCCGCGCCGGCGCCTGGTCCGGCGTGCCCTGGCCGGCAATCATATAGGTCGCCACCGTCCACGGCGCGCCGCAGAAGCCGATCAGCGTCGTCTCGTCAGGCAGTTTGGCGCGCAGCCGGCGGACGGTCTCGTAGACCGGTTCGAGATTCACGTGAAACAAATCGCCAGTGAGGCCCGCAATCTCCGAAGCCGAGATCGGCGTCAGCATCGGCCCGCGGCCCTCCTCGAAGCGGACGTCTCGGCCGAGCGCGTTGGGCACCACAAGGATATCTGAGAACAGGATCGAGGCATCGAAGCCGAAGCGCGCGATCGGCTGCAGCGTCACTTCCACCGCAAGGTCCGGATCGTAGCAGAGATCGAGGAAGGAGCCGGCGCGCTTCCGGGTCTCTCTATACTCCGGCAGATAGCGGCCGGCCTGGCGCATCATCCAGATGGGCGGGGGAAAGACAGGCTCGCCCCTCAAAACGTCCAGCATGATCCGTTTTCCAGGCATTCAGCGTCGCCTCTCGAGGGTCCTCTTAAATCAAATATCTATTTTAAAAGAGTCTTCTGATTCTAAGAGTCTGTTGGTTGTGGTGGTTGCGACCTGTCCAGCCTGCCGCCCGAAAAGGCCAGTCAGCATATTGTCGCGCGGTCCCGATCGCGATTTGGAGGGTTCTGGGGAAGAACCGGAATTCCCCTTACGAGTCAACAGCTTGGCCTTTCGCTTCCAAACTTCGGGCTGTGGATGAAATCGGCCAAGAAAAGTTGATCCCCAGTTTTGTCCCCAGCGCCCCGACAAAGCCTACAGCAGGGCGAATTGTGGACAACCCACCATCTGATACAGTCGCTCTCGCCGCCATCGCGTCTTTGTCCGATCTTGTCCACAACTACCCACAGCCTGGAACCCGCGCCTGTGAACAAACCCCAGAGCTTCTTTCACCTGCACCTGATTTCCGACGCCACCGGCGAGACGCTGCTGGCGGCCGGCCGCGCCGCCTCCGCGCAATACAAGGATGCGCGCGCCATCGAGCACATCTACCCGCTGATCCGCACCGAAAAGCAGGTGGCCAAGGTGTTCGAGGATATCGAGGAAGAACCCGGCATCATCCTCTACACCGTCGTCGACCAGAAGCTCGCCCGCGGCATCGACGAGCGTTGCGCGGCGATGGGCCTGCCTTGCGTCTCGGTGCTCGAGCCGGTGCTTGCCGTCTTCCAGTCCTATCTCGGCACCCCGGCCGGCCGCCGTGTCGGCGCCCAGCACGTCCTCGACGCCGAATATTTCCGCCGCATCGATGCGCTGAACTTCACCATGGAGCACGATGACGGACAGCTACCCGCCAACATGGACGATGCCGACATCGTGCTGATCGGCATCTCGCGCACCTCCAAGACGCCGACCAGCATCTATCTCGCCAACCGCGGCATCAAGACCGCCAACATCCCGATCGTGCTCGGCGTGCCGGTGCCGGAAAGCCTGGTCAACGCCAGGACGCCATTGATCGTCGGCCTGGTCGCCACCGCCGAGCGCATCTCGCATGTTCGCCAGAACCGCATCCTCGGCAACACCAGCACCTATGTGCCGTCCGACTATGTCGACCGCGCCGCGATCAACGAGGAGCTCGCCTACGCCCGCCAGATCTGCACAAGGCATGGCTGGCCGATGATCGATGTCTCCCGCCGTTCGATCGAGGAAACGGCGGCGGCGATCGTTGCCCTGCGAGGGAAGTCGAGATAGAGGAGCAAAGAAACTAGTTTTGCGAGTCACCTTGGCGGAGGTCGGCGCCGCCCCTCACCTGCCTGCCGGCATCCTCTCCCCGTATAGGGACGGGGAGAGGGGCGCTGGTGTCTATGGTTTCGCCAATCGCCAGCGCTGCTGGAAAGAGCGCCTGCGCTGAAGCTGGCCCTTTCTCCCCGTCTCTATACGGGGAGAAATGTCCGGCAGGACAATGAGGGGCGGCGCCAACTCTACGATAGCAAGGCTTTGCATACACCAACCGTCCCCTGTCCGCGTCCGAGCACAAAATGACCGAGAAAATCATCCTTGCCTCCGGCAGTCCGTTCCGCAAGGCGATGCTGGTCAATGCCGGCGTCGAGATCGAGGCGGTGCCGGCCGAGGTCGACGAGCGCGCGCTCGAGGCGCCGCTCAAGGATAGCGGCGTGTCGCCGGAGGACGTCGCGCTGGTGCTTGCCGAGGCCAAGGCCACCGACGTCAGCGAACGCCGGCCGGGCGCGCTGGTGCTCGGCTGCGACCAGACGCTGTCGCTCGGCGACGAGGTGTTCCACAAGCCGGCCGACATGGAAGGCGCGCGCCGCCATCTGCTCGCGCTATCCGGCAAGACCCATCAGCTCAACAGCGCCGCCGTGCTTGCCCGCGACGGCGAGGTGCTGTGGCGGCATGTCGGTGTCGCCAGCCTCACCATGCGCAAGCTCGACCCTGCCTTCATCGGCCGGCATCTGGCGCGCGTCGGCGCCATGGCATTGTCGAGCGTCGGCGCCTACCAGATCGAGGGCGAAGGCATCCAGCTCTTCGAAAGAATCGAAGGCGATTATTTCACCATCGTCGGCCTGCCGCTGTTGTCGGTGCTGAAAGAATTGCGCGCGCTGGGGGCGATCGATGGCTGAGAAGAGGGCCTTCGTCACCGGCCACCCGATCGCGCATTCGCGCTCGCCGAAAATCCATGGCCACTGGCTGGCCAGATACGGCATCGACGGCAGCTACCGGGCCATCGATGTCGCCCCCGACGATTTCGCCGCCTTCCTCAACGGGCTGCGGGACAACGGTTTCCAGGGCGGCAATGTCACCATCCCGCACAAGGAGGCGGCCTTCGCGCTGGTCGAGCGCCGCGACGAGGCGGCGGAAGCGATCGGCGCCGTCAACACGCTTTGGTTCGAGGACGGGAAATTGTGGGGCGGCAACACCGACGCCCACGGCTTTGCCGCCAATCTCGACGACTACGCGCCGGGCTGGGCAGCGAATGGCCCGGCCGTGGTGCTTGGCGCCGGCGGCGCGTCGCGCGCCGTCATCCATGCGCTGAAAGAGCGCGGCGTCGGCGACATCCGCATCGTTAACCGCACGCTGGCGCGGGCCGAGGAGCTCAGCCATCGCTTCGGCGCCGGCGTTTCCGCGCATCGCGCCGACGCTGTCGGCGACCTGCTCGCCGATGCCGGCCTGCTCGTCAACACGACGGCACTTGGTATGCATGGCAATGAAGGACTGTCCGCCGATCCGGCCGGCCTGCCGGACCATGCCATCGTCACCGACATCGTCTATGTGCCGCTGGAGACGCCGCTGCTCGCCGCCGCCCGTGGGCGCGGCCTGTGGACGGTCGATGGGCTCGGCATGCTGCTGCATCAGGCGGTGCCCGGTTTCGAACGCTGGTTCGGCACGCGGCCCGAGGTCACCGCCGAGCTCAGGCGGATGATCATTGCCGACATCGAAGCCCATTGATGAGGCGCCGGATATGATCGTGCTTGGCCTCACCGGATCGATCGGCATGGGCAAGTCGACGACGGCGAAGATGTTTGCCGAGGCCGGCGTGCCGGTGCACGATTCCGACGAGACGGTGCATCGCCTCTATGCCGGCAAGGCCGCGCCGCTGGTCGAGGCCGCCTTTCCCGGCACCACAGATGCGGGTGTCGTCGACCGCGCCAGGCTCGGCGCCCGGGTGCTCGGCGACGCCGTCGCGCTGAAGCGACTGGAAGCGATCATCCATCCGCTGGTCCGCGCCGATGCCGACGCTTTCCTTGCCAGGCACCGCGCCGCTGGCGCGCCGCTCGCCGTGCTCGACATTCCCTTGCTGTTCGAGACCGGCGGCCGCGACCGCGTCGACAAGGTCGTGGTCGTCACCGCCCCGGCCGAGGTGCAGCGCGCGCGCGTGCTGGCGCGTCCCGGCATGAGCGAGGCGAAGCTGGCGGCGATCCTCGCCAAGCAGGTGCCCGACGCCGACAAGCGGCGCCAGGCCGATTTCATCGTCGACACCGGCCAGGGCTTTGACGCCGCGCGCGCCGCGGTCGCGGCCATCATCGCCGAATTGGCGGGGGATAAGTCGGGCAAGGACGCTTCCTGACGCCTGCTGTCAGCAGTCCCCATTGCCATTTTGTTCCGTTGGATGATTCTGCTCGTTCAGAGTGGACTGATTCGATGCGCGAGATCATTTTCGATACGGAAACCACCGGCCTCGACATGCGCGAAGACCGCATCATCGAGCTCGGCGGCGTCGAGCTGGTCAACCGCTTCCCGACCGGCCGCACCTTCCACAGATTCATCAACCCGCAGGGACGGGCGGTTCATGCCGAGGCGCAGGCCGTGCATGGCATCAGCGCCGCCGACCTGGTCGGGAAGCCGATCTTTTCGGAAATCGCCGAGGAGTGGCTGGCCTTCACCGACGGCGCCAAGCTGATCGCCCACAACGCCAATTTCGACATCGGCTTCCTCAATCTGGAATTCGGCCGGCTCGGCCATCCCGCCATCGATGTCGGCCGCGTCGTCGACACGCTGGCGCTGGCGCGCCGCAAGCACCCGATGGGCCCAAACTCGCTGGACGCGCTCTGCCGCCGCTACGGCATCGACAATGGTCACCGCACCAAGCACGGCGCGCTGCTCGATTCCGAATTGCTGGCCGAGGTCTATATCGAGCTCATCGGCGGCAAGCAGGCGGCGCTGATCCTCGATGCGGTGGCGGTGCAGATGAACGGCGCCGGCGAGGTGGCCGACATCGACATCTCCATCGGCGCGCGGCCGATCGCCTTGCCGCCGCGTCTCACCGAGGCCGAGCGCGCCGCGCATGCCGGCCTGGTGCGCACGCTCGGCGAAAAGGCGCTGTGGCTGAAGGTGGAAGCCGAAGCCGGGGCGGCACAGAACTAGCACCGTCCCGCCGGCATCTCATGCAAAAAGCCCGGCGCGGGGCCGGGCTTTTCGATACCAAATAAAGAGCGGATCAGCTCACCTGGACCTTGGCCGCCGCCTGGTCCTCGGCCAGCTTCTGCTGGAACATCTGCGCGAAGTCGATCGGGTCGAGCATCAGCGGCGGGAAGCCGCCATTGCGGGTGGCTTCGGCGATGATCTGGCGGGCGAACGGGAACAGCAGCCGCGGGCATTCGATGAACAGGATCGGCAGCATGTGTTCCTGCGGGAAGCCGCTGATAGCGAAGACGCCGCCATAGACCAGCTCGACGTTGAACAGCACTTCCTGGTCGAAGGAGGCCTTGGCGTTCAGCGTCAGGTTGACGTCGAACTGCTTGTCCGAGAGCGGATTGGCGTTGACGTTGACATTGATGGCGATGCCGGGAGCCTTGTCGCGGCCGCGCAGCGAATTCGGCGCGCCGGGGCTCTCGAAGGACAGGTCCTTCACATATTGGGCGAGTACGTTGAGTGTCGGCTGCGCGTTGCCGTTGCCGTTGGCGGCGCCGGTCGGCGCGTCGTCTTTGCTGGCCATGAGCCTTTGTCCTTTTGCCTGGGCAGCCTTGCTGACCGGATTGAAACCGGGGGTTCGCTACCATGGTCGGCATGACAAGACAAGGTTTGCCGCCTCGGCGCGGGATCACAGTTGCGACCGATCTCCGTCGCAGATTCCTGACGGCCAACCTTGAGACACTTGACCGGAAATTGTCTAGTCGTCCTTGAGGCGGCGCCAGGGCGAATTGTGGTCGGGGCCGCGGGTGTAATCGTCGCCGCGCGAATAGTCGCTGTCGTCGAGATCGATCGTCTTGCCGCGCGGCCGCGCCTGGAAGCCGGCGCTGAAGCTGGTCGCCAGCACGATGCGGCTTTTCAGCATCCGCCAGGCGAGGTCCCGCACCGGCGGCAACAATAGCAGGATGGCGAGGATGTCGGTGATGAAGCCGGGAATGATCAAGAGGATCGCCGCCAGCACGATCATCGCGCCATGCGCGAGCTGGCTGCTCGGATCGCGCCCGGCATCCATTTCCGCCCGCACTCGTGCCATCACGCCGAAACCCTGGTGTCGCAGCAACAGGCTGCCGGCAATCGAGGAGGCCAGCACCAGGCCGACTGTCGCCAGCGCGCCGACCTGGCGGCCGACGACGACGAAGCCGGCGATTTCCAGAAGCGGCAGCGCCAGGACGAACAAGGGGAGCAGTGAAATACGCAATTCCTGGCCGATCGTTTCCATGTTTTCCCGGCCAGCGTGCAATCGCCGCTGGCACCGGACCCGTTAGATAGGTATGCCTGCCTTTGATTTGAATGATTGCGCCTAGCGTTCTATATGCTTTGAGTGTTGAACGCTATGCGACCGCGGCCCGATGCTGGCCGGCGGTCCGGCCAGGACAGGGATCGAATTGGCGGAAGATATGGGATTCTTCGACTTCGGCACGATTTTCTTTCTGATTGCGGCGGTTGTGATCTTTTTCCAGCTGCGCAACGTGCTGGGTCGTCGCACGGGCAGCGAGCGCCCGCCCTTCGACCCCTATTCGGCGAGCCGCACCCGCGAGCAGGATGCCGGCCAGAAGGCCGAGAATGTCGTCTCGCTGCCGCGCAAGCGGGCGCCTGGGGAGCCGGCCGTCGACGCCTATGCCGAGATCGACGCCTTCGCCAAGCCCGACACCGATCTCAACAAGGGTCTGAGGACGATCAAGGACAACGATGCGTCTTTCGACCCCAAGGGCTTCGTCGATGGCGCCAAGATGGCTTACGAGATGATCGTCATGGCCTACGCCGATGGCGACCGCAAGACGCTCAAGAACCTTCTCTCGCGCGAGGTCTTTGACGGCTTCGTCGCCGCGATCGGCGAGCGCGAGGCGAAGGCGGAGAAGATCCAGTCCTCCTTCGTCGGCATCGACAAGGCCGATATCGTCGCCGCCGAGATGAAGGGGGGCGAGGCGCACATCACGCTGCGCATCGTCAGCGAGCTGATTTCGGCGACCCGCGACAAGGCCGGCGCCGTCATCGACGGTGACCCCGAAACCGTCGCCGAGGTCAAGGATGTCTGGACCTTCGCCCGCGACACGCGCTCGCGCGATCCGAACTGGAAGCTCGTCGCCACCGAAGAAGAAGATTGAGCCCGGGCGGCGGCGGTGTCGCTCTCTTCCCTTTTCAGCGAAAAATCCTTTGGCGCACTGCCCGGCTGGGGTGAGGACGACCACCGCGCCGCCTTTGCCGCCTTTCGCCGCTCGGCCTTCCATGTCCTGACCAAGCCCTACCGCAGCGGCTCGCTGGGCGTCGGCTTCGAGGCCTTTGCCGGGGCTTATCAGGAGGCGCGGGCTGTTTCGCTGCCGAATCGAGCGGAAGCCCGGACCTTCTTCGAACGCCATTTCGTTCCCGCCCATGTCGCCGCCGAACACGGCGGCGCCGGCCTCGTCACCGGCTTCTACGAGCCGGAGGTCGAGGCCTCGCCGGTGCGGACGGACCGTTTCACGGTGCCGCTGCTGTCACGCCCGGCCGATCTGATCGACGTCCAGGACGCCAACCGGCCGGATGGCATGGATCCCTATCTCGCCTTCGCCCGCGAGACAGGGGATGGGCTGGCCGAATATTTCGACCGCTGCGCCATCGAGCGCGGCGCGCTTGCCGGCAATGGGCTGGAGATTGCCTGGCTCGCCGACAAGGTCGACGCCTTCTTCATCCATGTGCAGGGCGCTGCGCGGCTGAAGATGACCGACGGCCGGCTCTGCCGCGTCACCTACGCCGCCAAGTCCGGCCAGCGTTTCACCGGGCCTGGCAAGATCCTGAGCGAGCTCGGCGAGATCCCGCTGGCCAAGGTGACGATGCAGTCGATCCGCGCCTGGTTCAGGGCGCACCCGGATCGCGTCGACGAGATCCTCTGGCAGAACCGCTCCTATATCTTCTTCCGCGAGGCGGCGGTCGACGATGCGGCGCTCGGTCCGATCGCCGCCGCCAAGGTGCCGCTGACGCCGGGCCGTTCGGTTGCCGTCGACCGGCTGCTGCACACATTCGGCACGCCCTTCTACATCGACGCGCCGACGCTCGCCGCTTTCGGCGACGGGCCGTTCCGGCGGCTCATGATCGCGCAGGACACTGGCTCGGCCATCACCGGCCCGGCGCGCGGCGACCTGTTCGCCGGCTCGGGCGACGCCGCTGGCGAGATCGCCGGCGTCGTCCGCAACGCCGCCGATTTTTATGCGCTGATCCCACGCCAGCTCGTTTCGGGGGTGGTTTTATGACCCGCCGTATCGACAGGCTGAGCGAAGACGACCGCGTCCTGTGGAACCTGGTGGCGCGTACCGCCAAGCCGCTCAAGGGCAAGGCCGCCGTCGACGTCGCCGATTTCAGCGTCGAGCCGAAACCGGCGCCGACGCCTGCTCCCGTCAACGGCGCTCCATCCGTCGCGGCAAAGCCCAGGACCCAGCATGTCTCGCATGCGCTGGACGACCAGACCCTGAACAAGCTGTCGAAGGGCCGCTTGCCGCTCGAAGGCCGCGTCGACCTGCACGGCATGACCCAGGACGAGGCCTACTCGCTGCTGTTTTCATTCCTGCACCGGGCCCATGCCGGCGGCATCCGCTATGTGCTGGTCATCACCGGCAAGGGCTCCTCGTCCGGCGGCGACGGCGTGCTGCGGCGTTCGGTTCCGGCCTGGCTGTCGACGCCCGCCTTCCGGCCGCTGGTCTCCAGCCACGACCATGCCGCGCGCAACCATGGCGGCTCCGGCGCGCTCTATGTCCGCTTGCGCCGGACCCGCACATGAAAACCCGCACATGAGAGCGCTGGCATGACACCGTTCGGCGAGAAGCTGCGCGCGCTGCGCGCCGAGCGCGGCCTCAGCCAGAAGGCGATGGCCGAGGCGATCGGCGTCAGCGCCGCCTACCTGTCGGCGCTTGAACATGGCCGCCGCGGCGCCCCGACCTGGACGCTGATCCAGAAGATCATCGGCTATTTCAACGTCATCTGGGACGATGCCGAGGAACTCGCGCGCCTCGCCGAGGCTTCGCATCCGCGGGTGCGGATTGACACGTCGGGCCTGACGCCCGCCGCCACCGAACTCGCCAATCTCCTGGCTGAAAACATCGAGAAGCTGGACGAGGCGGAGCTTCGCCGGATCACGGCTTCGGTCCGCGCGGCCCTTGGCCGGCGGACGTGATGCGCGGCGCGAATTGCTCCGGCGCCGGCATCGGCTTCACATGAGGCGATGCCCGCTGGCCGGTAGCCAGCGGGCATGTTGCGAGATCACTTCGCGCCGGTCTGGCCGCCGCGACCGCCATGGTTGTCATGGTCGCCATGCTCGTGTCCGCCGCCCAGGCAGCTCGAATCGCTGGTGCCGCAACAACGGCCGCTCCACAGGGCGTTGGTCTTGGTCTCGGCACAGCTGACGGTCTGGTACGCCAGCGCGGATCCGGCCATGGACGAGACCGCGACAGCGGCGAGAAGGGCATTTCGCAGAAAAGCAGTCATTTGAAGTCTCCAGGGTTGGTTTCTGTACGCGGCTGTGTGTCGCCGGCAGAGACCGTCTGGTTCACGGATGACTGCAAAAAGTTGGAAGGGCGGCGCGGGACGCGGCCAGCAAGTCTCATTTGACGTTGGCGCTGCCCCTCATCCGCCTGCCGGCACCTTCTCCCCGTATAGCGACGGGGAGAAGGGAGCTGGCCGCTACGTTGGGGCAATTTTGCAATGCGGTGCGCGCAGCGTCCCCGTCACTATACGGGGAGAAATGCCCGGCAGGGCAATGAGGGCGGCGCCAACCTATGATGTAAAAGCAGCCAAGGGCGGTACCAGCCCGCCTCAACGCTTGGAATGCAGACTCGATCGTCGGTTACTGCACCGCGCCGACCAGCACCTGCTGGCCGCCGCGGATCGACACCCAGCGTCCGGTGTTGTCGATCGCCTGCCGCTTGAGGAAGCGGTAGCCGGTCTCGTCCCAGGCCTTGACCTTGTCGTTCAGGTTGTCGAGCACGTAGTCGCCCTCGTCGGTGCGCACCGTCAGCACCGCATGGCCTTCGCCGTCGGGCTTGCGCACGACGGTGATCAGCAGGTCCGCCAGCGACACGCCCATGCGGTAGAGCTGGCGGCGCTTTTCGAGCACATAGTCCTCGCAGTCGCCGACGCCCTTGTCGGGATAGGCCCAGACCTCGTCCTTGCCGTAGATGTCGTAGTCGCTCATCGGCTTGACGGCGGCGTTGACCTTGGCGGTGATGCTGACGAGCTTGCGCAGGAACGCATCGGTCATCTTGGCCGGCGCCAGATTGCTCGGGCGGATCGAGCATTCGCCCGGATTGGCCTTGCAGAAATCGTAATGTCCGATCGGCTGCGAAGTCAGCCCTCCGGTCATCATCGCTCCCGCCGCGAATGCGGGCGCCGCCCACAATCCCGAAATCGCCAGCCCTGCGACCGCACACAAGCGCAGCGTCCGTGCCATCGGTGAGGAAATCATAGTCCCCGTTCGCCCTTGTTGTTAACGAAACGTTAAGGGCGATTTACAGTCCGTGTCAATTACGAGTCTTGCCTGATTGGCGGCATGGTTACTTCCGCGATCCTGACAGCGGCACTTGTGCAACAGCGGGATCCGGATATGCCGAAAGCCGCCGTCGCGGCGGCCCGACCTTGCGGTCTTGCTCAGCCCTTGGCCGAGCGCACCAGCTTGGGCTTTGCCGCGACGCGGGTCTGGCGGCCGTAGCTGGTGATGAAGTCGACGATGCGCGGCACGATTTCGGAGCGGAAGCGCGAGCCGTTGAAGACGCCGTAATGGCCGACCGCCGGCTGCATGTAGTGGGCCTGCCGGTCGGCCGGGATGTTGACGCACAGATCGTGCGCGGCCTGGGTCTGGCCGAGGCCGGAAATGTCGTCGTTCTCGCCCTCGACAGTAAACAGCGCGACGTTGCGGATCGCCGAGGTGTCGACGGCCTCGCCGCGATGCATCATCTCGCCCTTGGGCAGGGCATGGCGCACGAACACGGTGTCGACCGTCTGCAGGTAGAACTCCGCCGTCAGGTCCATCACCGCCAGATATTCGTCGTAGAAGTCGCGGTGCTTCTCGGCATTGTCGCCGTCATGCTTCACCAGGTGCATGAAGAAGTCCTTGTGGGCGATTATGTGGCGGTCGAGGTTCATGCTCATGAAGCCCGAGAGCTGCAGGAAGCCGGGATAGACCTCGCGGCCGAAGCCGGGCACCGGCCACGGCGCCTGCATGATGACGTTGTCGCGGAACCAGCCGCTGCCCTTTTCCTCGGCCAGCAAATTGACCGCCGTCGGATTGCGGCGGGTGTCGATCGGCCCGCCCATCAGCGTCATCGTCGAGGGCACGAACGGGTCGCCGCGCTTTTCCATCAGCGCAACCGCAGCCAGCACCGGCACCGAGGGCTGGCACACCGCCATCACATGGGTGTCGGGACCGAGCGCATGGAACATCTCGATGATGTAGTCGATATAGTCGTCGAGATCGAAGCGGCCGTCGGCCAGCGGCACCATGCGGGCATCGACCCAGTCGGTGATGTGCACGTCGGCATAGGGCAGCATCGCCTCCACCGTGCCGCGCAGCAGCGTCGCGTAGTGGCCCGACATCGGCGCCACGATCAAAAGCTTCGGATCGGGCTTGCGGCCAGCGGGGACGGCCCGCTCGAAACGGATCAGGTTGCAGAAAGGCTTCGACCACACGGTCTTTTCGCTGACGTCGACGCTCTTCCAGTCGACGACGGTCTTGTCGAGGCCGAATTGCGGCTTGCCGTAGCGGCGCGTCGTGCGCTCGAACAGTTCGGCGGTTGCCGCCACCGAGCGGCCCCAGGGCGTGTGCGCGATCGGATTGAGCGGGTTGGTGTAGAACATCTTCACCGCGTCGGCATAGACGCGGGCCGGCTGCAGCGCGGCGTGGTTCAATTCGTAGAGCTGGTAGTACATCGAGAAGACCCCGCTGCTGCTGCGACCCAAGGACGACGTGCAGCGCCGAGCCTCAAATGTCTCGCGGCGAGGTTAACAAGATATTGTTGCGATGCAATACGTCATGTCGAGTGATCAATGGTTCTTTCGGCCAAAGCGTTGAGAATCCGCCTTGGCGGGCGGCAGCCGGCTCACTGTGCGCTGCGGAAGTGTGCAGGAAATATGTCCGGCCCTCTGGCCGGACATGTCAGACATATCACACGCGCGCCATGCAAACGGCGGTGTGACCCGAACCGATGAAGCCGAGCTGGCTGGCTGCGCCCTTCGACAGATCGAGCACGCGCCCCTTGATGAACGGGCCGCGGTCGTTGATGCGCACCACGACGCTGCGACCGTTGTTCTTGTTGGTCACCTTGAGCTTGGTGCCGAAGGGCAAGGTGCGGTGCGCGGCGGTCAGCGCCGACGGGTTCATGCGTTCGCCGGAAGCGGTGCGCGAGTGCAGCGCGTACCAGGAGGCGCGGCCGCATTGCGCGGCGGCGGAGGAGGCGGAGGCGCCGACCATCAGGCCAGCCGCTACCGTTACCGCGACAAGCGCGGTTTGCTTTGTCTTCATCATCTTTGGGGAATGGCTCCGTTTGGACAGACCCCAGCCGTTAGGAAGCAATTAAGGCAGGAAATGCGGCCGCCATCTGGCGGTTCCATGGCAACGGCACACGTTTGGAGTCGCCGGGAAACAGTTTGTCATGAGTCTTCCCGGCTTGCGCGGCGTATTCTCGATGATCATTCGCACCGGTTTTCTGGTTGTGTCTGGCTGGATCGGGCATCAATACGCAAGTACAGACGGGCGCGATTGGATCGCTTCCTTCCGCTCTTTCATTGCCGCCGTGACTGAGTCGACGATCGACTTGCGAAGGGAATCCCACCGATGCGATTGATGCGGTTTGTGCTGGCGCTGATCGTGCTCGCGATCGGCCTGCTCTGGTCCCTTCAGGGCCTCGGTCTTGTCCGGGGCAGCTTCATGACCGGCCAGACGCATTGGCTCTATATCGGAATACTGACGATGCTGGTAGGATTGCTCGGGCTCGGCTGGGCCAGCCGCTCGCGCATCTGAGGCGCCTCCCGCGGGGCGCCATCTGCCCTCTCCCGGTTCGGCGGCCGCACCATGGAATTTCATTCCTCCACTCGCCCTCCGATTGGCACGATCTATCTTCTTTCCGGCAGCGATCGGCTGGAAAAGACGCTAGGTTTTCACCCATGGAGTTTTTTGCATGAGCGAGCCCGGAAAAGCCGACAGTGCCGTTTCCCGCCTGCGTCCGCCCTATGCGTCCGTGCTCGACCTCATCGGCCAGACGCCGATCGTCGAGCTGACCAAGTTCGACACCGGCAGATGCCGGCTGTTCGTCAAGCTCGAAAGCCAGAATCCCGGCGGCTCGATCAAGGACCGCATCGCGCTGTCGATGATCGCCGCCGCCGAGCGGCAGGGCAAGCTCAGGCCCGGCGGCACCATCGTCGAGGCGACCGCCGGCAATACCGGTCTCGGTCTTGCCCAGGTCGGCATTCCCAAGGGCTACCGCATCATCCTCGTCGTCCCCGACAAGATGTCGCGCGAAAAAATCCAGCATCTGCGCGCGCTCGGCGCCGAGGTGCGCATGACGCGCTCCGACGTCGGCAAGGGCCATCCCGAATACTACCAGGACATGGCCGAGAAGATCGCCGCCGAAACCCCCGGCGCCTTCTACGCCAACCAGTTCGCCAATCCCGCCAACCCGCTGGCGCATGAGACCACGACCGGCCCGGAAATCCTCGCCCAGCTCGACGGCGACGTCGACGCGGCGGTGGTCGGCGTCGGCTCCGGCGGCACGCTGACCGGGCTCGGCCGCTATTTCGCGAAACATTCGCCGAAGACCGAGATGGTGCTGGCCGACCCGGTCGGCTCGGTGCTGGCGCCGCTGATCAAGACCGGCAAGATGGAGGAGGCCGGCAGCTGGACCGTCGAAGGCATCGGCGAGGATTTCGTGCCGCCCAATGCCGACCTGTCGCTGGTCAGGAAGGCCTATTCCATCCCCGACAAGCAGAGCATGCTGGCGGTGCGCGATCTGCTCTCCCGCGAAGGCATCCTCGCCGGTTCGTCCTCCGGCACGCTGTTGTCGGCCGCGCTGCGCTACTGCCGCGAGCAGACGGTGCCGAAACGCGTCGTCACCTTCGTCTGCGACAGCGGCAACAAGTATCTGTCGAAGGTGTTCGACGATTTCTGGCTGGCCGAGCAGGGCCTCGCCGAGCAGGAGCAGCACGGCGACCTGCGCGATCTCGTCATGCGCTCGCACCGCACCGGCGACACGGTCTGGGTCGGGCCGGAGGAAAGCCTGCTCAATGCCTATGGCCGCATGCGCCGCTCCGATGTCTCGCAACTGCCGGTGCTCGACGACGGCAAGCTGGTCGGCATCGTCGACGAAGGCGACATACTCGCCAAGGTCGACGGCCCCTATGACGGCCGCTGGGACCGCTTCAACGGCCCGGTGCGCACGGCCATGACCTCCAATCTGCACACGCTGCAGGCCAGCCAGACGCTCGATGCGCTGTTGCCTGTCTTCGACCGTAACGAGGTCGCCATCGTCTTCGATGGCGAGGAATTCATCGGCCTGATAACCCGTATCGACCTGATCAACCATCTGAGGCGTCGCGCAAGATGACGAGCAATGCAACGGGCAAGAACCGCCTGGCCTTTTCGACCCGCACCATCCATGGCGGCCAGAGCCACGACCCGACGACCGGCGCGGTGATGGTGCCGATCTACGCCACCTCCACCTACGGCCAGCAGTCGCCCGGCGTGCACAAGGGTTTCGAATACGCCCGCAGCCAGAACCCGACCCGCTTCGCCTTCGAGCGCGCCGTGGCCGATCTCGAAAGCGGCACCAGAGCCTTCGCCTTCGCCTCCGGCCTGGCCTCGATCTCGACCGTGCTGGAACTGCTCGATGCCGGCGCCCATATCGTCGCCACCGACGACATCTATGGCGGCACGTTTCGCTTGCTGGAACGGGTGCGCAAGCGCTCGGCCGGGCTGCAGGTCAGCTTCGCCGACTTCACCGACCTCACCGCCATCGAGGCCGCCATCCGCCCCGAGACAAAACTGCTCTGGGTCGAGACGCCGACCAATCCGCTGCTGCGCATCGTCGACCTCGAAGCGGTGGCGGCGTTGGCAAAGCGCAAGGGCCTGCTCACCGTCGCCGACAACACTTTTTGCAGCCCCTACATCCAGCGGCCGCTCGAGCTCGGCATCGACATCGTCGTGCATTCGACGACGAAATATTTGAACGGCCACTCCGACATGGTCGGCGGCGTTGCGGTGGTCGGCGACAACCAGGATTTGGCCGACCGGCTGAAATTCCTGCAGAACGCCATCGGCGCCATCTCCGGCCCGTTCGACTCCTTTCTGGCGCTGCGCGGCATCAAGACCCTGGCGCTGCGGATGGAGCGGCATTCGGCGAACGGCCTGAAGATCGCCGAGTGGCTGGAAAGTCGTAACGATGTGCGCCGCGTCATCTATCCCGGCCTCGCCAGCCACCCGCAGCACGAAATCGCCAAACGCCAGATGCACGCCTTCGGCGGCATGATCTCGGTCGAGCTCGACCGCGATCTGGCGGGGACAAAGCGCTTCCTCGAACGCACGCAGCTGTTCACCCTGGCCGAAAGCCTCGGCGGCGTCGAGAGCCTGATCGAGCATCCCGCGCTGATGACGCACGGCTCGATCCCGGCGGAGAAGCGCGGCGCGATCGGGATATCGGATTCGCTGGTCAGGCTCTCGGCCGGCATCGAGGACGGCGATGATTTGATCGCGGATCTGGAGCAGGCGTTGAGGGGCTGACATAGTCATCGCGGTGATCCTTCGCGCCCCTCTCTGTCCTGCCGGACATCTCCCCCACGAGGGGGGAGATTGGCAGCTTCGGCGTTTCGCTCGTCCTACGGCGGAGGCGATTGGCGAAAGTCGGCGCGCCGTCTGATCTCCCCCCAAGTGGGGGAGATGGCCGGCAGGCCAGAGGGGGGCGCTGTCCCGCCGACATCTCGGTATGTGTGCCATTGCGGAGCGCAATCCACGCTCTAAACTGCCTCCCGCTTTGCGATCTCCGGAGGCGTCATGCGCGTGATCGTGCTGGGCAGTGGCGTGGTTGGCGTCACCACCGCCTATCAGCTGCAGAAGGACGGCCATGAGGTGGCGCTCATCGAGCGCCAGCCTCAGGTCGCCGCCGAGACGAGCTGGGGCAATGCCGGCATGATCGCGCCCGGCCATTCGTTCGTCTGGTCGTCGCCGAAAGCGCCGATGATCCTTTTGAAATCGCTGGTGCTGAAGGACCAGGCGCTACGCTTCAGGATATCGGCCGATCCCAGGCTCTACAGCTGGTCGTGGCTCTTCCTGATGGAATGCACGGCGGAAAAGGCCAGGCGCAACACACTGCTCAAGCATCGCCTTGCCGCCTATTCGCAGAGCGTGCTGCGCGAGGTCGTCGCCGACGAGCAAATAGACTATGACCGCAACGATCGCGGCATCCTCTACTTCCACCGCAGCCAGCAGGCGCTGGACAAGGGTGTCGAGCATATGAAGCTTTTGGAGTCCGACGGGCAGGAGATCAGGCTGCTGGATCGCGAGGGCGTCGTGGCACTCGATCCGTCGCTGGCCTCGGCGCGGGAAAAGATCGCCGGCGGCATCTATTGCCCGACCGATGAGACCGGCGATCCGGCGAAGTTCACCCGGGCACTGGCGGCGAAGATCGCCGGGCGCGGCGGCGAAATCCGCACCGGCACCACCGTCACCGGCATCGAGACCTCGGGCGATGCCGTCGCGCAGGTGCGGACCGACAAGGGCGCCTTCAAGGGCGATGCCTATGTGCTGGCGCTCGGCTCCTACAGCCCGCTGCTGGCCAAAACCATCGGCATCAGCCTGCCGATCTATCCGATCAAGGGCTATTCCCTGACCATCCCGGTCGGCAACCGCCCGGCGCCGCCGACCATCGCTTCAGTCGACGAGCACAATCTGGTCGCCATTTCGCGCTTCGGCGACCGCCTGCGCGTTACCGCAACGGCCGAGTTCGCCGGCTACGACACCAGCCACAGACCGGCCGACTTCGCCTTCATGAAAGGCGTGACCGAGGAGCTCTACCCGGAAGGCGCCGATTACGACCGCGCAGAGATGTGGGCGGGCTTGCGGCCGATGACGCCGAACAACCTGCCGGAGTTCGGACAGCGGCGTCTGCGCAACCTCTACCTCAACACCGGCCACGGCCATATCGGCTGGACCATGTCGCACGGCTCGGCCCGCATCACCGCCGACCTGATCGCCGGCCGCAAGCCGGCGATTTCGATGGATGGACTTTTGAACTGAGAGCATGATCCCGCAAGCCTGACCTCTGGGACCGGGATTGCCAAGAAAGGGAACGCCATGTCCGCCAACCCAGCCGCCGCGCCCCTCGCCGCTTCGGGACCTGTCGATCTCGGCGTCCTGCCATCGGAGATCGACGGCGGCCTCGCCTCGCGCGCCGCGATCGGGCTGGCGATCCTCGCCACCGACCAGACGCTGGAGCATGAGTTCCGCGCGCTGGTGCGCATTCCCGGTGTCGCCTTCTACGAGGCACGGCTCTTCAACGACAACGACATCACGCCCGAAACGCTGCGCGCCATCGGCCCGCGCATCGCGCCGACTGTCGACCTGATCCTGCCCAGCATCCCGCTCGACGTCGTCGGCTTCGGCTGCACCTCGGCGACGATGACGCTCGGCGAGGAAGCCGTGTTCGCCGAGATCCGCAAGGCGAGGCCGGGGGTGGCCTGCACCACGCCGGTCACCGGCGCGCTCGCCGCCTTCAAGGCGCTCGGCGCCAGAGGCATCGGCCTGCTGACGCCTTACGCGCCCGAGATCAACCGCGGCCTCGTCGCCTATTTCAGCGGGCGCGGCCTGGACATCGCGGCCGTCGCCACCTTCGACCGGCGCGACGACCGCGAGGCCGCCCGCATCTCGCTGGCCTCGATCGAGGCCGCGGCCGAGCGCATGGCCGCCGTGCCCGGCGTCGACGCCATCTTCATCTCCTGCACCAGCCTGCGCGTCGCCGAGGCGGTGGCGGGGCTGGAGCAGCGCATCGGCATTCCCGTCACCTCTTCCAACCACGCCATGGCCTGGCACTGCCTGCGGCTCGCCGGCATCGATGACATCGTGCCGGCCGGCGGCCGGCTGTTTGCCTTGCCGATCAGTTGATCCGGTTGGCCGACCTGAGCATTGGCGCCAACAGCGTCCAGCGGTCTTGTCGACACGAACTTTCGCGCCACGGCAGACCGTTCGAAATTCGCGAGTTAACGGATTCGGAAGGGGTTGTTTAACGCTTCGCTACTATCTCCCGCCTCGGGAGGCACGACAGAGTGAGCGCGATGAACGACGACCCCGAAAAACGCAGCGAATGGCGCGCCATTTTTTACGTGCAGGCGCGCGTCGCCTTGCTGTTCGTTCCGGTCGTCGCCAGCCTGCTTATCATCGCGGCCCTTGCCGGCAACGAACGCAAATCCGTTCCCGACGCCATTGACCGGACCGTCACGAGCTCCGTGAAATAGCGCAGCCGTCCTAGATGCCTGGCGATGCGCCGCCTCAAACAAACTTCGGGATCGGCCCGTTCTGCGGTGTCGTATCATCGCCGAGGTCGATGAACACCTCGTCGACATAGCACCATGCCCAGCCTTCCGGCGGGTCGTAGCCCTCGATGACCGGATGGCTGGTGGCGTGAAAATGCTTGGTGGCGTGGCGGTTGGGCGAGTCGTCGCAGCAGCCGACATGGCCGCAGGTGCGGCAGAGCCTGAGATGCACCCACCACGATCCGCTCTTCAGGCACTCCTCGCAGCCGAGCGCGCTCGGCGTGACTTGCCTGATGTCGCTCGTGTGCCGGCATTCGTCCATTACGATCTCCTCGCCTGTTCGGATTGAGCGCCGCCGCCGTTCTGAGCAAGATAGGCATGCAGCGCCGCCACCACCTGGGCGCCTTCACCGACGGCGGCGGCGACGCGCTTGATCGAGCCGCATCGAACGTCGCCGATGGCAAACACGCCGCTGCGGCTCGTCTCCATCAGGCCATGTCCCTGCGCCACCTCTGGTCCGGTGCGGACAAAACCCTTGGCGTCGAGCGCCACGTTGCATTTCGCCAGCCAGTCCGTGTTGGGGTCGGCGCCGATGAACAGGAAGAGATGGCGGATGGTTCGCGTCGTCTCGGTGCCAGTCGCGCGGTTACGCCAGCGCACCCGCTCGAGGTTGCTCTCGCGGCCTTCCAGCGCAACGATCTCGGTCTCGGCCAGCACCTCGATGTTCGGCTGCGCCTCGATGCGCTCGACCAGATAGCGCGACATGGTCTCGTTGAGGCTGCCGCGGCGCGCCAGCAGCGTCACCTTGCCCACCTGGCTGGCCAGGAAGACCGCCGCCTGGCCGGCCGAATTGCCGGCGCCGACCAGCGCCACCTCCTGATCCCGGCAAAGCCGCGCCTCGATCGGCGACGCCCAATAGTGCACCGACGTGCCCTCGAACTGCGCCAGATTGGCCACATCGAGGCGGCGGTAGCGTGCGCCGCTGGCGATCACCACCGTGCGCGTGTGCACCGTCTCGCCATCGCCGACATCGAGCGCGTAGCCGGACAGGTCGCCTCCACCGCTGAGCAGCTTCGCCTCGTCGGGGATCACCATTTCGACGCCGAACTTCTGCGCCTGGTTGTAGGCGCGCGCCATCAGCGCCATGCCGGTGATGCCGGTCGGGAAGCCGAGATAGTTCTCGATGCGCGCCGACGCCCCCGCCTGCCCGCCAAAGGCGCGGCAGTCGAGCACGATCGTCGACAGCCCTTCGGAGGCCGCATAGACCGCCGCGGCCAGCCCGGCGGGTCCGGCGCCGACGATCGCCACGTCGTAGACCTTGCTGGCATCGACGGGCCGCAGCAGGCCGACGCAGCGCGCGAGTTCGTGATCGCCCGGATTGTGCAGCAGCTTGCCGTTCGGACAGAGCACGATCGGCAGGTGATGCGGATCGACATGGAAACGCTCGGTCAGCGTCCTGGCGCAGGGGTCGGTCTCGGAATCGAGCGCGCGATGCGGCAGGCCGCTGCGGGTGAGAAAGCCCTGCAGCCTCAGCACGTCGCCATTGCCGGGAGGGCCGATGATGATCGGCCCGCTGATGCCGCTCTCCAGCAGCCCGACGCGGCGCAGGATCAGCGCCCGCATGATCCGCTCGCCGAGGTTCGCCTCCTGCACCATCAGATCGCGCAGCCGCTGCGAGGGGATGACGATGGCCTCGACCGGTTCGGTGGCTTCCGCATTGATCAGCGACGGCCGGCTCGAGAGCTGCGCCAGCTCGCCGATGAAGTTGCCGGCGCCGTAGGAGATGATCGCCTCGCGCGGCCCCAGCCCGCCGGCCTGCGTGATCTCGACCTTGCCGGACAGGATGACGATCAGGCCGGGCGACACCTCGCCGGCCGTAACGATCTGCTCGCCGGCAGCATAAGAACTCGCCGTACCGAAGCGGCGCATGCGTTCGATGTCCGCTTCCGCCAGGACAGGGAACATCTGGTCACGGCGGGCGGCGATGGTCGGGCTGACGGAGGGGGCCATGGGGCGGACCGTAGCGCCGGGGGCGCCGGGTTTGAAGCGGTTTGTTGGGACACTGCCCTCGCCTCTTCGTCACGAAAGTCAGAGGCCAGCGGCTAATCTCGAACGTCGCAATTCGCGCTCAAGTGGCATCCGTTGCGAAAGCCGGCGAAAAACGACAACACTGCGGAAGGCGCTAATCCCGTTGGCAGTCGGGATAGATGGTGCCCAGAAGAGGACTCGAACCTCCACTCCTTGCGGAACACGGACCTGAACCGTGCGCGTCTACCAATTCCGCCATCTGGGCTGGTGCGGGCTCATGTAAGCGGGCAAGCTCGCACTGTCAACGCGGTTTTTTCAAACCATTTGCCGTAGACGGCTCAGCCCTCCAGCACTTCCTTCGACGCCACGGTCGAATCGGCGTTGAGCGTGTAGATCACCGGCACGCCGGTGCCGAGCTCGAGCTTGACGATCTCCTCGCCGCTCTTGCCGTCCAGCGCCATGATCAGCGCGCGCAGCGAATTGCCGTGGGCGGCCACCAGCACGGTTTCGCCACGCAGCACGTGCGGCTGCAGGTCGTGCAAATAATAGGGCCAGACGCGCGCGCCGGTGTCCTTCAGGCTTTCGCCGCCGGGCGGCGAGACGTCGTAGGAGCGGCGCCAGATATGCACCTGCTCCTCGCCCCACTTCTTGCGCGCGTCGTCCTTGTTGAGGCCGGAGAGGTCGCCATAGTCGCGCTCGTTCAGCGCCTGGTCGCGGATGGTCTTGAGATCGCTCTGGCCGACCGCGTCGAGGATGTGCTGGCAGGTCTTCTGCGCCCGGATCAGCGCCGAGGTGAAGGCGATGTCGAACTTCAGGCCGCGCGCCTTCAGCTTCTGGCCGGCGGCCTTGGCCTCGGCATGGCCCTGCTCGGTCAGGTCGACGTCGCGCCAGCCGGTGAACAGGTTCTTCAGGTTCCAGTCGCTCTGGCCGTGGCGCACGAGCACGAGGGTTCTCGACATGTTTGCTCCTTCGAGTTTGAGCAATTCCAGGAAAAGTGTGTCGCGGTTTTCCGTCCGGAATTGCGTAAGAACAAAATAATTGGAAGAGGCCGCCTCAGCTCAGGCCGAGCACGTCCCGCATCGAATAAAGTCCGGGCTTCTTCGCGCGGGCCCAGAGCGCGGCTTTTACGGCTCCGCGCGCGAAGATCGCCCGGTCCTCGGCATGGTGGGACAGCGTGATGCGCTCGCCGGTGCCGGCCAGCACCACCGAGTGGTCGCCGACCACCGAGCCGCCGCGCAGCGTGGCGAAGCCGATCGTGCCCGGCTTGCGCACGCCGGTATGGCCGTCGCGCACGCGCACGTCGTTGCCGGCAAGCGGGACGTCGCGGCCAGCCGCCGCCGCTTCGCCGAGCAGAAGCGCCGTTCCCGAAGGCGCGTCGACCTTGTGGCGGTGGTGCATTTCCAGGATCTCGATGTCGAAATCGTCGCCGTCGAGCGCGCGCGCAGCCTGCTCCACCAGCACCGCCAGCAGATTGACGCCGAGGCTCATATTGCCTGATTTGACGATCGTCGCGTGGCGCGCCGCGGCCGCGATTTTCGCATTGTCGTCCGCCGAGCAGCCGGTGGTGCCGATGACATGGACGATGCGCGCCTGCGCCGCGTAGCCGGCGAATTCGACGGTCGCGGCGGGCGCGGTGAAATCGAGCACGCCGTCGGCCTTGGCGAAAGCCGGCAGCGGATCGTCCGATATCGGCACGTTGATGATGCCGATGCCGGCGAGCTCGCCGGCGTCCTTGCCGAGATAGGGCGATCCCGGCCGCTCGACCGCGCCGGCGACGCGCGCCCCCGGCATCGTGTGGATGGCGCGGATCAGCGTCTGGCCCATGCGGCCGGCCGCGCCCACCACCACCAGGCCCATATCGCCCGTATCGCTCATGCCTCTCTCCCGACCGCCCTCTTCGCGCGGCTGCGCGGCGGCGGAGTTTGGATGGGCTTGGCGTCGTCGACAAGCCCCAAACCCTTCTTGCCCTGCACCCGGTGGAAACGGGCATAGACGCTGTGCGGATCGGCCATCAGCAAGGCATGGGTGCCTTCCTCGACCAGCCGGCCCTCTTCCAGCACGATGATGTGGTCGGCATTGACCACGGTCGACAGCCGGTGCGCGATGACGATGGTCGTGCGCCCTTCCATGACGTGGGTCAGCGCTTCCTGGACACGCGCCTCAGCCTCGTTGTCGAGCGCTGAGGTAGCCTCGTCGAGCAAAAGGATCGGCGCCTGGCGCACGATGGCGCGGGCGATCGAGACGCGCTGGCGCTGTCCGCCCGACAGCGTCACGCCGTTCTCGCCGACCGGCGTGTCGTAGCCTTGCGGCTGCTGGCGGATGAACTCGTCCGCCGCCGCCTGCTTTGCCGCCCATTCGATCTCCGCATCCGTGGCCGAAAGCCGGCCATAGCGGATGTTGTCGCGGATCGTGCCCTCGAACAAATAGGGCCCCTGCGAGACATAGGCGATCGAGCTGCGAAGCGAATGCTTCGTCAGCCTGGAAATGTCCTGGCCGTCAACCTCGATGCTGCCGGCCTCGACATCGTAGAAGCGCTGCAGCAGCGCCACCAGCGTCGACTTGCCGGCGCCGGATGCGCCGACGATCGCCGTCACCTTGCCGGCGGCGGCGGTAAAGCTCAATTCCTTGAGCACCGGCGCGTCGGCGGCATAGCCGAACGAGACATTATTGAAACGCACCTCGCCGGTGGTGATCCTCGCCTCGACCGCGCCGGTCGCATCGCCCTGCTGCGGCTGCTGGTCGAGAAGCTCGTAGATCATGCGCGCATTGACCAGCGACCGCTCCATGCCAACCTGCATGCGCGCCAGACGCCGCGCCGGATCATAGGCCAGGATCAGCGCCGTGATGAAGGAGAACACCGCGCCCGGCGGCTGGCCGAGGACCAGCGCCCGGTAGCCGGAATAGGCAATGACGCCGGTGACGGCGAGGCCGGCCAGCATGTCGGAAATCGGCGTCAGCCGCTCCGAGACGCGAGCGATCTTGTTGCCCCGCTGCTCGGCACTCTCGGCGAGCTTGCCGATGCGGCGCGCCAGTTCGCCCTCCATGGTGAACGCCTTGACGATGGCGATGCCTTGCGTCGCCTCCTGCATGGCGCCGATCAGCCGCGAGTTGATCTGCACGGATTCGCGCGCGATGCGGCGTACGCGGCGCATCAGATAGACGACGGTGTAGATCAGCGGCGGTCCGATCAGCAGCGACGACAGCGACAGCAGCGGATCCTGGTAGATCATGACGCAGATGAGGCCGAGCAGCGTCACGCCGTCGCGCGCGATCGAGGTCAGCGTCATCGACAACAGGTCGCGGATGCCGTTGATGTTCTCGTTGACCTGCGCGGCGAGCTGGCCCGAACGGGTGTCGTTGAAGAAGCCGACGCCGAGCTTCATCAGGTGGTCGAAGATGCGGCGCTGATAGCTCGCCACCAGATTGTTGCCGATCCGCGCCAGCGTCACCGCCTGGCCATAGGTGGCCAGCCCGCGCAGCGTGAAGGAGCCCATGATCCCGGCGCAGATCAGCACGATCAGATCGCCGCGTCGCTCATAGAAGATCTGGTTGACGACCGGGCTCATCACCCAGGCGGTGAAGGCCGTCGTTGCGGACACGGTCAGCAGGCACAGGGTGGCGAAGATGTAGGCTGAGCGGTATTCGCGGCCGTTTTCGGCGATGATGCGGCGCAGCACCGCCCAGGTCTCGCCGGGCCGGGCTATCGCTTGGTGTTGAAGCTGGTTCAAATCGAGGGTCGTTCCGTGGTTCCGTCTGGAAATTCGGCACCCCTCTTAGCGTTCCCGTCGCGGCTTGCCTATGGCGAAACTTCGTCGCGGCGCGATTCGCGATCCGACAACCAGGGCGCGAAGCGCTACACCCGCCAGTGCCGCCCCGCCGTCTGCACGCCGAACAGCGAGGGATTCCTGGCATAGGCGGCGAGGCCGAGAAGCGCCGCCAGCGGATGCGTGATGACATAGACCGGCATCGCGCGCAGCAAGGCGCTGTGCGGCGCCTTGTCCTCGAAAGCGGCGCGGAAATTGCCCGCTTTCAGCGCCGGCACGATCTTCTGCGCGATGCCGCCGGTGAGAAAGACGCCGCCCCGGCTCATGAACACCAGCGCCAGGTCGCCGGCGGTGCGGCCGAGGCAGGTGACGAACAGCGAAAGCGCCTCCTCCGCCACCGGGTCGGACTTCGCCAGCGCCGCGCCGGTGATCTCGGCCGGCGCGCTGAACGGCGCCGGCTTGCCGTCGGCCTTGGCCACCGCGCGGTAGACATTGACCAGGCCGCGCCCGCACAGGATCTGCTCGCCGGAAACGCGGCCTTCGAGCCGCTCTATATGCGGGAAAACCTGGAAATCGCGTGGCGAGCGCGGGCCGATATCCATGTGTCCGCCTTCGCCGGGCACCGGTATCCAGTGGTTGAGCGCATGGATCAGCCCGGCAACGCCGAGGCCGGTGCCGGGGCCGAGCACGACGCGGCTGGCGTTCGGCTCCGGCGTGCCGCCGCCGATCTTCTCCATATGCTCCTCGCCGAGCGCGACGACGGCCAGCGCCTGCGCCTCGAAGTCGTTGAGCACGACGACCTCGCTCAGGCCCAGATTGGCGAACATCTGCCTCGGCTTGACCACCCAGGGGCAATTGGTGAGCGGGATCTCGTCGCCGTCGACCGGCCCGGCGATCGCCAGCACGGCCGAATTCGGCCGCACCGAGGAACGGTCGAGCACCGCCGCCTGGATCGCCTCGTCGATGGTGTTGAAATTGGCGGTCTGGACGATCTGCGGCTCGGTCGGGTCCGAATTGGCGTCGAGCACGATCGAGAAGCGCGCATTGGTGCCGCCGATGTCGCCGATCAGGACCGGAAACCGCAGCGTTGTCTCGTCTTCACCTGCCATGCTCTTCTTTCGTTCTGTTCCGGCCATCTGCCGCTGTCATTCGTTGACTATCGCATGGACTTGTAAAGGGAAAGCAGCTTCGGCGTCAGGCTTGAATTCCGTACCTTTTCAACGTCTGCGCCGCCCCTCACCTGCCTGCCGGGACCCTCTCCCCGTATAGTGACGGGGAGAGGGACGCTGTCATCGCCGATTTCGCCAATCATCAGCGTTGCGGAAAGGGCGCCGGCGCTGCGGCGTGCCCCCTTCTCCCCGTCGCTATACGGGGAGAAGTGCCCGGCAGGGCGATGAGGGGCGGCGCCTGCTTCGACAATTAGCCCGGAATGCCTGGCGTCAGTTTTCCGGCCTTGGCCGTGGCAGTGGAATGCCGATTTTCGGGGTCGGCGCAAAAGCGCTTGCCGAGGCCGGCATGGTAGCCGCGCCAACCGGCACCGTCGCTTCCGCCGACGACTCGGCAGGCGGTTCGGCAGGCGGCTCGGCGGCCGCGATCGGCAGGTCGTTCCCCGCGATCGGTAGGCCGTCGCCATGATAGGTGACGGCTTCCGCCGAAGCCGGGTTTGGCGCGTCGAGCACCGCCCGGCATTCCTTCGGCAGGTTCGCCATCGTCATGATGTCGCGCGCCTTCGGTGCGTCCGGGTTCTTGTTGGGGCGCCAGGGCTCCGCGGTGAACCACCAGGCCAGTGGCTTGCCGCAGCCGTCATCGGCCGGCGTCGCTTCCTGCGCCTTGCAGCCGTGCGAGCCAGGCTGGCAGCCGATGCGCATGTGGAAATGATAGTCGTGGCCCCAGAACGGCCGGATCTTGCGCAGCCAGGAACGGTCGCCCTTCACCGTGTCGCACAGTTTCTTCTTGATGCCCGGATTGACCAGGATGCGCTCGACCTCGGGATAGCTCGCCGCGCGCTTCAACAGTTGCGTGTGCCGCGTCGTCCACAGCGCGTCCTTCACCAGATGCGTCTTTTCGTCGACCATCAGGGTGGCGCTCATCGATTCGCGCTGCGCCATCGACAGCGGCCGGCTGGGCATCGGCGTCAGCCAGATGTCGGCGTCGAGGCCGATCTGGTGCGACGCGTGGCCGGTCAGCATCGGCCCGCCGCGCGGCTGCGAGATGTCGCCGATCAGAAGGCCGGGCCAGCCGTCGGCATGCGCGTCGCGCGCCAGCTTCTCGATCAGCGCGATCATCGCCGGATGGCCCCAGCGGCGGTTGCGCGAGGGGCGCATCACTTCCCAGCTCGGTCCGTCCATCGGAATGGCGACGCCGCCGGCGAAGCAGCCCTTGGAATAGAAGCCGAAGGATTGCGCCGCCGCCACCGCCGGCAGCTTCTCGGCCCCGAACAGGTCTTTTGCCCGCGGCTCTGCCGTTAGCGCGCTCGCCGCCAGCCCGGCCAGCGCCAGGATCGCCAGCGTCGCCGTCAGGAACGGCCGTCTGACGGGCAATGATCGCAACGAGGTCACCATGAAGCCGCATCCCTCTCCTGTCGCGCCGCCGAGCCTCGAGAGCGGCCGCGACGCGAATCATAGCATGCCCGGCGCCGCGCTTTAATCAGCGCGTTTCATCGGGCTGCGCGGCTCGCCCTCGCGCCAGCTGCCGTCCGCCCACATTTGGTCGAGGGCCGAGCGGTAGTCGGGGAAGGCAAAGCGATAGCCGGCCGCCTTGATCGCGGCGTTGGAGACGCGCTTGTTCTCGCCGTAGAAGGAGCGCGCCATCGGCGAAAGCTGCGCCGTCTCGAAGGCGATTTCCGGCGGCGGCTCGACGCCCATCAGGCCGGCGGCATAGGCGACGACATCCTGCGGCGGCGCCGGCTCGTCGTCGGTGACGTTGAAGATGCCGCCGCTATTTTTCCCGGCCAAATGCCAGAGCGCGCCGGCGATGTCGTCGCAATGGATGCGGTTGAACACCTGGCCGGGCTTGACCAGCCGTCTGGCGGTGCCGTCGGCCAGGTTGACCAGCGCGTTGCGGCCCGGACCGTAGATGCCGGAGAGGCGCAGGATCGCCACCGGCCGGCCGATCTCCTGGCCGAGCTTCAGCCACTCCTGTTCGGCGGCCACCCGCATCACCGAGCGCTTCGACACCGGTCGGCACTCGGCCCTCTCGTCCACCCAGCCGCCGCCATGGTCGCCATAGACGCCGACGGTGGAGAGATAGGCGATCCATTCCAGGGCCGGCATCGCTGCGATCGCCTCGCGCGCGGCGCCGAGCACCGGATCGCCGGCCTCTTCCGGCGCCACCGAGACGATCAAATGGGTGGTCGTTTTCAAGGCCTCGCCGATCTCGGCCGTCAGCGCGCCGTCGAAGCGCAGCGGCGCGATGCCGGCCTGGCCGAGCACCGCGAACTTCTCCGGCGAGCGCGTCGTGCCGCGGATTGTCACCCCATCCCGGCTGGCGCGGGCGAAGGCCTTGCCGGAATAGCCGGCGCCAAAGACGAAGAACTGCTTTTCACTCATGCATGGACCTTTGCTGGCTGCGCCGACAGCCATTCGTCGCGCACCGTCATGTCATCTTCGGTTGCCAGGGCGGTGGCGGCGCGCTCGGCGAACTCGGTGTCGGGTAGAAGCCTGGACAGCGCCCAGACGGCCGCACCTCGCACCAGCGGCGAGGCGTCGCCCAGCAAGGCACGGACTGCCCCCGCCAGCGCGGCATCGCCCGAATTGCCGGCGGCGATCAGCACATTACGGATGAAACGGTCGCGACCGATGCGCTTGATCGGCGAACCCGAGAAAAAGCTGCGGAAGGCCGCGTCGCCGAAGCTGAGCAGCTCCGCCAGCGGCGGCTCGCGCAAATCCGCGCGCGCGGCAAGCTTCGCCTCCGAGGCGGTGCGGGCGAACTTGTTCCACGGGCAGGCGGCGAGACAATCGTCGCAGCCATAGATGCGGTTGCCGATCTTGTCGCGGAATTCGCGCGGGATCGGCCCCTTGCTCTCGATGGTGAGGTAGGAGATGCAGCGCCGCGCGTCGAGCCGGTAGGGCGCCGGAAAAGCGTCGGTCGGACAGGCGTCTAGGCAGGCGCGGCAAGAGCCGCAATGGTCCTGCTCCGCCGTGTCGGGCTCCAACTCCGCCGTGGTGAAGATGGTGCCGAGGAACAGCCACGAGCCGTGTTGCCGGCTGACCAGATTGGTGTGCTTGCCTTGCCAGCCGAGGCCGGCGGCCTCGGCGAGCGGCTTTTCCATCACCGGCGCGGTGTCGACGAACACTTTCACGTCGCCGCCGGCCTTTGCCACGATCTTGCCGGCGATCTCCTTCAGCCGGCCCTTCATAATATCGTGATAGTCGCGGTTCTGCGCATAGACCGAGATTGCGCCGCGGTCGCGCCTTGCCTGCAGCTTGCGCGGATCGTGGTCCGGCCCGTAATTCATGGCCAGCACGACGATCGAGCGCACTTCGGGCCACAGCATCGATGGTTCGGCCCGGCGTTCGATCGTCTCGGCGATCCAGCCCATCGAGCCATGAAAACCGTCGGCGACGAATTCGGCGAGCCTGGCCGGCGCCAGCGGGATGGCATCGGGCCTGGTGACGGCGACGGCGTCGAAACCGGCGCGCCTGGCCTCGCCGTCGATCAGCGCGCGCAGGTTTTCGGTCTTAGAAATCGAGGTCCGCATAATGCGACACCGGCGACAGGCCGCGCACCCGGTCGGACAGAAGTGGCCGGAACGAGGGCCGTGACTTCACCCTTGTATACCATTCCCGCGCCGCGGTGTGCTCGCGCCAGTCGATCTCCCCCAGATAGTCGAGCACCGAAAGTGCGGCCGCCGCCGCGAGGTCGGCATAGGTCACCCTGCTGCCGGCCAGCCAGTGGCGGGTGCCGGCCAGCCAGTTGGTGTACTTCATGTGCTGGCGGATGTTGGCGCGGGCGGCGCGGATCGCCGCCGAATCGGGCGAGCCGCCGCCGGCCGTCTCCGGCATGATCGGCTTCAGCACGCGCTCGCGCACCAGGTGGCGGGTCACCTCGCTCTCGGCCTTGTTCAGGTACCAGTCGGTCAGCCGGCGGATCTCGGCGCGCTCCATCGGGTCCTCGGCGAACAGCCGCTTGTCGCGCTTCAGCACGCCGCGCGTCTCGTCGAGATACTCGGCGATCACCATCGCGCCGACGATCGGCACGTCGCCCTCGGCAAGCAGGATCGGCAAGGTTCCGGCCGGGTTCAGCGCCAAAAACTCCTTGCGCCGCGTCCACGGCTTTTCCTCGATCAGCGCCAGCTCCTCGCCATATTCGCCGAAGGCGAGGCGCACGAACCGGCAGGAGGCGAACATCGGGTGGTGGAAGAGCGTCAGCATGGTCCCGCGATAATAAGGCGCACTGGCGAATCGCCGGCCGCGCCGGTAAGTCTTGGCCGCCCGCAAAGCGGACCGTCAGGGTGCTGCGACCTATAGGGGGACTTCCGCGCCATGACAAGCAAGCCCTTCTTTGAGTCCCAATCCCGAGGTTGCCATGGATAGCCAGACCATCGTCGAAGCGCTGCTGCTCGGCCTGCTGGAGGGCCTGACCGAGTTCATTCCGGTGTCTTCGACCGGCCACATCCTGCTCGCCGGCCATTTCCTCGGCTTCCATTCGACCGGCAAGGCCTTCGAGATCCTGATCCAGCTCGGCGCCATCCTCGCCATCCTCAGCGTCTATTTCAAACGCCTGTGGCAGATGCTGCTCGAACTGCCGCACGACCGGCTGACCAGGCATTTCGTCATCGGCATCCTCATCGCCTTCCTGCCGGCGGCCATCATCGGCGCGCTGGCGCATGACTTCATCAAGACCATCCTGTTCGAATCGCCGCGGCTGATCTGCATCATGCTGATCATCGGCGGCGTCGTCCTGCTTCTGGTCGATCGGATGAACCTCAAGCCCGTCTATCGCGACGTCGAGCGCTTCCCGACGCGGCTCTATCTGCAGATCGGCCTGTTCCAGTGCCTGTCGCTGATCCCCGGCACCTCGCGCTCCGGCTCGACCATCGTCGGCGCGCTGCTGCTCGGCGTCGACAAGCGCGCGGCGGCGGAATTCTCCTTCTTTCTCGCCATCCCGACCATGGTCGGCGCCTTCGCCTTCGACCTGTTCAAGAACCGCAACGTGCTGACCTCGGCCGACCTGCCGATCATCGCCATCGGCTTCGTCGCCGCCTTCGTCACCGCGCTGTTCGTCGTCCGCTTCCTGCTCGATTACGTCTCGCGCAACGGCTATTCGCTGTTCGGCTGGTGGCGCTTGGTGGTCGGCGGGCTCGGGCTGGTGGCGCTGATGATCTGGGGGTAAGCGCCCACCCTCCCCCTTGTGGGGAGGGTCGATCCGCATAGCGGATCGGGGTGGGGGTCAGCGCCAACCCCCGCCCCGGTTCGCCAACGACGCTGCGCGTCGCTTGCTCGCCGACCCTCCCCACAAGGGGGAGGGTAAGGCCTTCAATTCCTTCCATAAAACGCGTTCTCGACATGCACCGGCCAGCGCCAGGGCAGCACGGCCACCATGTCGAAGCGCGCCGACAGTCTGCCATAGTCGGGCTGGCGCGACAGCCAGAGGTCGGCGGCGCTCTCGATGCGGCGCTCCGATTCGTAGGCGATCGCCTCCATCGCTTCCATCAGCGTGCGCCGCGCCTTGACCTCGACGAACAGCACCAGGTCGCCGCGCCTGGCGATCAGGTCGATCTCGCCGAACCTTGTGCGGTGGCGCCGCGCCAGGATCCGGTAGCCTTTCAGCATCAGCGCCAGCGCCGCCAGCCATTCACCGCGATGGCCGCGCCGATAGGCTTTCAGGCGGCTGGCGGCCGGGCGCTCAGCCACCGCTGCCCTCTGCCGAGGTGTCCCTGAGCTCGAGCAGCCGCCGGTAGAGCGCCTGCTTCTGGCCGCCGGTCATCTTCGCCGCTTCCGCTGCCGCCTTGGAGGCCGGCATTTCGGCGGCGAGCGACAACAGCAGCCGGTCGATGTCTTCAGGTTCGTCGGCCTTGGCCTCGGCGGGACCGACGCAGATGACGATCTCGCCCTTGGGCGTGTCGGCCGCCGCATAGTGCTCGGCAAGAGCCCGCAGCGTGCCGGTCCGCGTCTCCTCGAAGGCCTTGGTCAGCTCGCGGCCGATCGCCGCCCGGCGTGTGCCGCCCAGCGCCTCGGCCATCGCCGCAAGCGTCTCGGCCAGCCGCCTGGGCGACTCGAAGAAGATCAGCGTCGCCGGCACCTGCCTGAAGCTCTCAAGTTTCGTCAACCGCTGGCCGGTCTTCACCGGCAGGAACCCGGCGAAAAGAAAGGCGTCGGAAGGCAGGCCGGACGCGGTCAGCGCCGCCAGCGCCGCCGACGGGCCGGGGATCGGCACGACGCGGATGCCACGGTCGAGCGCCTCGCCGACCAGCCGGTAGCCGGGATCGGAGACCAGCGGCGTCCCGGCGTCCGAGATCAGCGCCACGCTCTGCCCGGCCTCGAGCGCCGCGATCAGCTTCGGTCCGGCCTCGGGTGCATTGTGATCGTGATAGGCGGTGGTGCGGCGGCGGATGCCGTAGCGCTCCAGCAGCACGCGCGACACGCGCGTGTCCTCGCAGGCGACGATGTCGGCGGCGGCCAGCGTCTCCAGCGCGCGCAGCGTGATGTCGGCGAGGTTGCCGATCGGCGTCGCCACCAGATAGAGCGCCGGCGCGAGCGGCCGCGCCGCGATCTCGGTCTGCCCGATCACATAGCTGCGTTTGTCGCCGGTCACCCTTGGTCCTCCATGCAGCCTGTTTGGCACGGCTGATGCCCGGTTGCAAAACGTGACGACGAAGTAATGTCGCCCGCCATGCCTTTGCCATAGTGCGGAACGAAACCGTCACCGGCGAATTTTATCCGTGAGTCTCGCATGTGTGAGTCTCGGGGAGGCACAGGATGGATAGCCTGAAGATTCAGGACGTTTTCGAGCCCTATTATGCGGGCCGCAAGCGTTTCGCCATGCGAAGGGACAAGTGCCTGCCGGCCAGCGCCGATGACGCCGCCGGTAAAACCGAGGCCGGCAAGCGGCGTTTGCGCCGCCGGCCGAAGACCAGGCTCAAGGCCGCAACCGATAGCACGACGGAGCACTGACCGGACGATGCCCAATCGCTTCGATATTTTCATCACCCGTCTCGAAACCAGGAACAGCCGCGAAGGCGTGCCGCTAGCCCCGATAGGCGACCAGCACCGCCCCCGCCGCGATAAGGCCGACGCCAAGCCAGTTCGCTCCGGAGAGGCGCTCGCCGAGAAAGACCGCGCCAAACACCGCCACAAGCACGACGCTTAGTTTGTCGATCGGCGCCACCTGCGCCGCGTTGCCGATTTTCAGCGCGCGGAAATAGCAGAGCCACGAGGCGCCGGTAGCCAATCCGGAAAGACCGAGGAACAGCCACGTTTTTCCGGAGATCGATGCCAACGGCTGGAACTGGCCGCTGGCGGCGAGAATGGCCGCGAGCACGACCCAGGATGATGGCGGTGCGGATCAAGGTGGCAAAATCGGAATTGATGGTCTCGATGCCGACCTTGGCGAAAATCGCCGTCAGCGCCGCGAAAGCCGCCGACAGCAGCGCCCAGAATTGCCAGGAAGAAGCGGTCAGGTTCATTTCGGGTGGCCTTGTCGGTTTTCTGTCCGCAATTGCGTTAACCGGATACCGCGAAACGCGCACCACCAGAAGCGCAATCGGCAGGGCTTGGAGATTGGCTGCGCCATCAGCGCTGGCACACCGCTTCTTTACAGATATCGCGGCACCTTAGCCTCGAGCAGCCGCACCAGCTCCGGGTCCATGAACTCGTAATTGTCCGGAATGTCGAGGCAGATGACCCTTGCCCGCTTCAGGCTCGCCTTGAATTTCTTCTGCAGCTTGGCGCGGTGCGCCTTTTCCATCACGAAGATGATGTCGGCCCAGGCGACCAGCTCATGCGTCAGCGGATTGTCGGCATCGTGATTGGTGCCGGCCGAGGCGACCTCGATATCCCTTCGTTTGGAAAACACCTGCTCGGCCGTCGGGCTGCGCAAGCGGTTCTGGCTGCATACGAAGAGGATGTTCTTCAAGGGCTTTTACTCAAGCATGATCTTGTCCGAAAACCGGCTTCCACTTTTCGGGATCATGCTCAGCGCGCCAGGTCCGCCACCACGGCATCGAGCACGATCATGCCGGCCGTCGTGGCGCGCAGCCGGGAATTGCCGACCGGCGCGACAAGCCCCTCTTCCTGCAGCACCGCCAGTCGCGCGCTTGACAGGCCGCGTCCGGAAAACGCCTCGTAGCGCGCAAGATCGATGCCTTCGGCCAGCCGCAGCCCCATCAACAGGAACTCGTCGGCTTCCTCGGAACGCGTCAAAATCTCGCCGCCGGTGACGCCATGGCCCTTGGCCTCGACCAGATTTGCCCAGGTTTCCGGCATCCTCTCGGCGATGGTGACCGTGCGGCGCCCGTTCTCGACGAAACGGCCATGCGCGCCGGGGCCGACGCCGACATATTCGCCGTAGCGCCAGTAGGTCAAATTGTGCCGGCTTTCCGCGCCAGGCCTGGCGTGGTTGGAAATCTCGTAGGCCGGCAGCCCATGCGCGGCGGTCACCTCTTGCGTCAGCGCGTAGAGATCGGCGGCATGGTCGTTGTCGGGAATGGTGAACTTCTTCGCCGCGTGCAGCGCGTGGAACGGCGTGCCTTCCTCGATGGTGAGCTGGTAGAGCGACAGATGGTCGGCGGCATGGCCGATGGCCTGCTCGAGCTCGGCTCGCCAAGCCTCCGGCGTCTGGTCGGGCCGCGCATAGATCAGGTCGAAGGAGAGGCGCGGAAAGATCTCGCGCGCGAGCCCGATGGCATGCAGCGCCTCCTCGACATTGTGCAGCCGGCCGAGGAAGCGCAGGTCCTTGTCGTTCAGCGCCTGTACGCCGAGCGACACGCGGTTGACGCCGGCGGCGCGATAGCCGCGGAAGCGCTCGGCCTCGACCGAGGACGGGTTGGCCTCCAGCGTCACCTCGATGCCATCAGGCACCGTCCAGTTCCTCGCCACCGCATCCAGCACGGAGGCCACCGTCTCCGGCTTCATCAGCGACGGCGTGCCGCCGCCGAGGAAGATGCTGGTCACCTCGCGCGGTCCGGTGCGGGCGCGCATGGTCGCCAGCTCCGTGGCGAACGCGCGCGCAAAACGCTCCTGGTCGACCGGCTGATGGCGGACATGGCTGTTGAAGTCGCAATAGGGGCACTTGGCCGCGCAGAACGGCCAGTGGATGTAGACGCCGAAGCCGGGGCTGCGGTCGAGCAGCATCTCAGGCCGATCCCAACCTGGCGCGCGCGAATTTCTGGAAGGCGCGGGCGCGGTGCGACAGCGCCGTCGGCTGGCCCGGCTTCCAGCCGTGTTTTTGCTCGGCGCTCATCTCGCCGAAGGTCTTTTCGAACCCATTGGGCAGGAACACCGGATCGTAGCCGAAGCCGAGCGTGCCGCGCGGCGGCCACACCAGCGTGCCTTCAGCCTCACCGCGATAATATTCGGCCTCGCCGTCGGGAAACGCCAGACAGATGACCGCGACGAAACGGCCCGTGCGCTGCGCAGCTTCGGCCGCGCCGACCTCCTGCAGCGCCACTTCCGTGCGCTGCATGGCCATGCCGAAGTCGCGGCTGCCGTCGGGCGTCTCGGCCCAGTTGGCGGTGTAGACGCCGGGCGCGCCGTCGAGCGCGTCGACGCAGAGGCCGGAATCGTCGGACAGTGCCGGCAGGCCGGTGGCCTTGGCCGCGGCATATGCCTTGATGTAGGCGTTCTCCTCGAACGTCGTGCCGGTCTCGTCCGGCTCGGGCAGGCCGTATTCCTTGGCCGATTTCGCCTCGAAGCCGAACGGCGCCATCAGGTCGGCGAACTCGCGCAGCTTGCCCTCATTGTGGCTGGCGACGACGATCTTGTGTCCGTTCAAAGAATGCATCACAGGCCCCAGATCCTTGGCTCGGCGAATTCGATCGAATTGCCCGAGGGGTCGCGAAAGTAGATCGAGCGCCCGCCTTGCGGCCATTCGAAGTCGCTTTCGATGGCGATGTTCCGTGCCGCGAGGTGCTCGCGCCAGCCGGCGATCTCGTCGGCGCTGGCGGCAAAGCAGAGATGGCCCTCGCCCACCGTGCCATGCGCCGGCACCTTCAGCCTGGCGTCCGGCGCCGGCGGGATTTTGGTCGCCTCGGCGTTGAACAGCAGCAGCACGCCGGTCCCGCAGCGGAAGAAGACATGGCGGCCTTCGACCCTGGCGATCAGTTCGAGGCCGAGGATGTCGGAATAGAAGGCTTCGGCGCCATGCAAGTCTGTGACGTAGAGCGCCGATTCAAGGATCGCGGAGGGTATCACGAAGCCCCCCTCTCTGCCCTGCCGGGCATCTCCCCCTCAAGGGGGGAGATTGGCTGTATCGATTGCCTCAGCCAATCACCGGCGTAGCCAGATGGGGGCCGGCGTGGAAGCTTCCAATCTCCCCCCTTGAGGGGGAGATGGCCGGCAGGCCAGAGAGGGGGGCCCAGGCTCGGCATTCGAAAACCTACGCCACCGCCATCTGCTGCAAACTCACCAGGCGCGAAATTCCCTTCTTGGCCAGGTTCATCAGCGCCGCGAACTGGTCCTCCGAGAACGGCTCGCCCTCGGCAGTACCCTGGATCTCGACGATGCCGCCCTTGCCGGTCATGACGAAATTGGCGTCGGTGCCGGCCGAGGAATCCTCGAGATAGTCGAGATCGATGACCGGCTGGCCGTCATGGATGCCGCACGAGATCGCCGCGACGTGGTCCTTCAGCACCTTGGAAACGCTGGCCATCTGGCGGGCTTCCATCCAGCGCAGGCAGTCATGGAGCGCCACCCAGCCGCCGGTGATCGAGGCGGTGCGGGTGCCGCCATCGGCCTGGATGACGTCGCAGTCGACGGTGATCTGCTGCTCGCCCAGCGCCTGCAGGTCGACCACGGCGCGCAAGGAACGGCCGATGAGCCGCTGGATCTCGAGCGTGCGGCCGCCCTGCTTGCCGGCGGAGGCCTCGCGCCGCATGCGCTCGCCGGTCGAGCGCGGCAGCATGCCGTATTCGGCCGTCACCCAGCCCTTGCCGGAATTGCGCATCCAGGCCGGCACCTTTTCCTCCAGGCTGGCCGTGCACAGAACATGCGTGTCGCCGAACTTCACCAGGCACGAGCCTTCGGCGTGCTTGGAGACGCCGCGCTCGAAGGAGATGGCGCGCATTTCGTCGGATTGGCGTTTGGAGGGGCGCATCGAGGCCTCTTGTCTCTGGTTTTTAAGGATTCGTGGCCGGCTTGTAGACGCATGCGGCGCATGGCGCAAAGGAAAATGGACCGGGTTGCGCGGGCACCGGCTAAGTCTATATTTGAACCGGAGGTTTTTGGCCCGAATGACCAAGGCAGTCGATCCGGCATCGCAGTCGCCCGTGCTTCAATCGCTCGATATGCGCTCGCGCGACATCTTCAGGCGCATCGTTGAATCCTATCTCAGGGATGGCGAGCCCGTCGGTTCGCGCAGCCTGTCGCGCATCCTGCCCTCCTCGCTGTCGCCCGCCACCATCCGCAACGTGATGAGCGACCTCGAGCATCTCGGCCTGATCTACGCGCCGCACATCTCGGCCGGCCGCCTGCCGACGCAGACCGGCCTGCGCTTCTTCGTCGACGCCTTCATGGAGCTCGGCGACCTCTCCGACGACGAGCGCCGCATCATCGAGGCGCAGGTGCGCGCCTCCGGCTCCGGCGCGTCGCTGGAACACATGCTGACCGAGGCCAGCCAGATGCTGTCGGGCATGTCGCGCGGCGCCGGCCTGGTGCTCGCCGCCAAGAACGAGGTGGCGCTGAAGCACATCGAATTCATCCAGCTCGAGCCGACCAAGGCGCTGGCCGTGCTGGTGTCGCAGAACGGCGATGTCGAGAACCGCGTCGTCGACCTGCCCGCCGGCACCACCGTCTCGCAGCTGCACGAGGCGTCCAACTTCCTCAACGCCCATATCCGCGGCCGCACGCTGGCCGAGGCGCGCGTCGAGATCGCCCGCATCAAGGACGAGACCAGGGCGGCCCTCGACACGCTGTCGCAGGACCTGGTCGAAAAGGGTCTCGCCGTCTGGGCCGGTGCGGAAAGCGGCCTGCCGGCGCGCCTCATCGTGCGCGGCCGCGCCAATCTGCTCGAAAACGTCACCGCCCAGGCCGACATCGAGTTGCTGCGGCATCTGTTCGAGGATCTGGAGACGCAGGACGGGCTGATCCAGCTGCTCGACCTCGCCGAGGAAGGGCCGGGCGTGCGCATCTTCATCGGCTCGGAAAACAAGCTGTTTTCGCTGTCGGGCTCGTCGCTGGTGGTGGCGCCCTATCGCGACAAGGATGCCCGCGTCGTCGGCGCGCTCGGCGTCATCGGCCCGACGCGGCTGAACTACGCCCGCATCGTGCCGATGGTCGACTATACCGCGCAGCTGATTTCGCGCATGTTGCGGTAAGGTGTGCGATATCCGGGTGAGACCGGCCTGACCTGGATCTCAACACACCCTGGAAGGCACAAGCAGCAAGGGAGCAAAAGAATGGCGCTGGAATCGCTCAAGGCCCAGATCAGCCTGCTGCTCGAGGAAATGGTCAACCAGCCCGAGGACCAGCACGAGATTCAGGAGCAGCTGCGCGAGAAGCTGCAGGAATTGCGCGCCATGGGCCTGCCGCTGCCGGCCGATCTGGTCGAGCTGGAAAAGCGCCTGGACGATGATTTCTACGCCGAAGGCAGCTGAAACCATCCCTCAAATCGGCGTGTGCCTGGTGTCCCAGGCGGAACGACCGCCGCATCCGCCCGTTCACCATTCGCGACGGCGCCGCGGTCGGGGCCGAAACCCCTGGAGGCCAGGATGATCCGATTTGCCGGTCTTGCGGCTGCCGCCTTGCTGCTTGTAACGACGGCCTCTGCCCAGCAGGCCGGCGAGCCGGTGCTGACTGGCAAGAAGGCCTTCGGCGACTGGAAGGCCGACAGGCCTGGCGTGCGCCGGCTGATCAGGCCGGATGATCTGCAAAAGCCCTATGTCAGCCGCTCCGCGTCGAACGGCGCCGGCCTGGCGGATCGGCCGGAAGGCGCCAGGCCGCTCGTGCCATCAGGCTTTTCCATCGAACTCGTCGCGTCGGGCATCGACAATCCGCGGGTCGTGCGCGCGGCGCCCAATGGCGACCTGTTCGTCGCCGACAGCAAGGCCAGCCAGATCCGCGTCTATCGCCTCGCCGAAGGCAGCGCCAGCCCGGCGCAGGAGGCGATCTTTGCCACCGGCCTGACCCGGCCCTACGGCATCGCCTTCTATCCGCCGGGCGACAAGCCGCAATGGGTCTATGTCGCCAACAGCAACAGCGTCGTGCGCTTCGCCTATCGCGACGGCGACCTGAAGGCCGAAGGCAAGCCGGAAACCATCGTCCCGGACATCCCCGCGAACCATCACTGGACGCGCGACATCGCCTTTTCGCCTGATGGCAAGACGCTCTATCTGTCGGTCGGATCGGGCTCCAACGTCGCCGAGGACATGGGCGCCGAGCCGGAAGGCGGGCTCGAGCAATGGGCGACGTCGGCGCCGCTCGGCGCCACCTGGGGCCCGGAGGAAGGCCGCGCCGACGTGCTGGCCTTCGATCCGGACGGGAACAACCGGCGCAGCTTCGCCACCGGCTTGCGCAACTGCTCCGGCATGACCGTGCAGCCGCAGACGGGCGCGCTCTGGTGCGTGGTCAACGAGCGCGACGAGCTCGGCGACAACGTGCCGTTCGAATACGCGACGACGGTCAGGCAGGGCGGCTTCTACGGCTGGCCCTGGTACTATATCGGCGACAACGAGGACCCGCGCCACGTGGGCGCGCGCCCCGATCTTGCCGGCAAGGTCACCGTTCCCGACGTGCTGCTGCAGGCGCATTCGGCGCCGCTCAACATCGCCTTCTATGAGGGCGGCAGCTTCCCGGCCGACTACTGGGGCGATGCTTTCGTCGCTTTGCACGGCTCCTGGAATCGCGGCGTGCGCACCGGCTACAAGGTGGTGCGGCTGAAATTCAAGGACGGCAAGGCGACCGGCGAGTATGAGGATTTCGCCACCGGCTTCGTCATCTCCGACGACGACGTCTGGGGCCGGCCGGTCGGCGTCACCGTCGCCAAGGACGGTGCGCTGATCCTGACCGAGGACGGCAACGGCACCATCTGGCGTGTTACTTACGGCGACGGCCGGTCCTGAGAAACCTTACGCTGGTCGACCCCCACTCCGTCTCGGCTTCGCCGAGCCACCTCTCCCCCGATCGACGGGGGAGAGGAAAGGCGCCAAGCTTTTTTGCAGTCAACGCTCGCCAAGCAAGGCTCCCTTCCTTTCCCTCCGGAGGGGGGAAAGGTGGCGCGGCGTAGCCGCGACGGATTGGGGGAACGACGTGGCAATCAAGCCTCGGGCCGTCAGTTAGCCTTGTAAGGCGAAGACCACGATGGTCTGGTGCAATGGATTCCGACCGTGAGGGAATTCAACCCTCGCCTGTTCCATGCGATAAGACCCTCCGATCTGGAACCTTATCCATGACGCTCACCGGATTCCTCGCCTACAGTGCAGCTCTCGGCATCGCCGCCGCCATTCCGGGTCCCGGCGTCACCGCGCTTGTGGCGCGGGCGCTGGGTTCCGGCTTCCGCTCGTCGCTGGCGATGTCGTTCGGCCTGATCCTCGGCGACCTCACCTACCTCACCGCCGTCATGCTCGGCCTCGCCTTCGTCGCGCAGACCTTCGGCATGGTTTTTCTTGCCATCAAATGGGCGGGTGTCGCCTATCTCGCTTTCCTCGGCTGGCGCTTCTGGACCAGCGGCATCACGCCGGAGACTGTCGAGGCGCGCAAGGGCAAGGGCGGGCTCGCCGCCTCCTTCCTGGCCGGCCTGACGGTGACGCTCGGCAATCCGAAGACGATGATCTTCTATATCGCCATCACGCCGACCATCGTCGACCTGAAGGCGGTGACGCTCGCCGACTACGGCATCCTGGTCACGCTCACCGTCCTCGTCCTGCTGGTGGTGCTGGTGCCCTATCTGGCGCTGGCCGCCAAGGCGCGCTGGTTCCTCAAGTCGCCGCGCGCGCTGAAGGCGCTGAACCGCACCGCCGCCGGTTTCATGGTTGGCGCGGCGGCCGCCATCGCCGCCCGTCAATAGGCTGCAATCTCAACCGGTCGCCATTTCGGGGAAAGCATTCCGGAAACGGGCCGATCCGGAAAATGCTTTTCCGGGGCGGCAGCGTTTTCAGCACGCGCCCCACTCGGATATTTTCGGCCGGCAGCCTATCTTGCGCGGCTGAAAGCCCTATTCTGTCGCTTGATGCAATTGCCTGCCTGACCTGGGAGCGAAACAATGAACAAGCCCGTCACCTCCGCGCGCGTGCCCGGCCGCGGCCGCGTCTTCAATTCGATCACCGAGACGATCGGCGACACGCCCCTGGTGCGGCTCGACAAGTTCGCCAAGGAGAACGGCGTAGTCGCCAATCTCCTGGCCAAGCTCGAATTCTTCAACCCGATCGCCTCGGTCAAGGACCGTATCGGCGTTGCCATGATCGAGGCGCTGGAAGCCTCCGGCAGGATCGCCCCCGGCAGGACGACGCTGATCGAGCCGACCTCCGGCAACACCGGCATTGCGCTCGCCTTCGCCGCCGCCGCCAAGGGCTACAAGCTGATCCTGACCATGCCGGAGACGATGTCGGTCGAGCGGCGCAAGATGCTGGCGCTGCTCGGCGCCGAACTGGTGCTGACCGAAGGTCCCAAGGGCATGAAGGGCGCCATCGCCAAGGCCGATGAGCTTGCCGCCACCTTGCCCGACGCCATCATTCCGCAGCAGTTCGAGAATCCGGCCAACCCGGAGATCCACCGCCGCACCACGGCCGAGGAGATCTGGAACGACACCCAGGGCGAGGTCGACATCTTCGTCTCCGGCATCGGCACCGGCGGCACCATCACCGGCGTCGGCCAGGTGCTGAAGAAGCGCAAGCCTTCGCTGCACGTCGTCGCCGTCGAGCCGGAGGCTTCGCCGGTGCTGTCCGGCGGCCAGCCCGGCCCGCACAAGATCCAGGGCATCGGCGCCGGCTTCGCGCCGAAGATCCTCGACACCACGATCTATGACGAGATCGTCAGGGTCTCCAACGAGGATTCGGTCGCCAATGCGCGGCTCGTCGCCCGCCTCGAAGGCGTGCCGGTCGGCATCTCGTCGGGCGCAGCACTCCAGGCGGCGATCGTCGTCGGCTCGCGGCCGGAGAACAAGGGCAAGACCCTCGTCGTCGTCATCCCGTCCTTCGCCGAGCGCTACCTGTCGACGATCCTGTTCGACGGGCTGGGGGCTTAAGCAGCCTCGACCGACCCTCGCGGGACGCTGGACCGCTGAAAAAACCCGTGTGGCGTCAGCCTGGCGCTTGAGCGCCGCGCGTCTTCCGGTGCAAATCTCCCGCGGCCCGCGCGGCCATTGGGAGGATTCATGTACAGACTTTACACGCGCCCCGGCAGCGGCGGCTTCGTCGTCGAGGCGGCCCTTGCCCTGGCGGGCGCGCCGTTCGACCAGGTCGACGTGCCGAAGAAGGACCCGCCCGACCAGGCCTTCCTCGACATCAGCCCGTTGAACCAGGTGCCGGTGCTGACCTTGCCGGACGGCCGTTCGATCACCGAGTCGGCGGCGATCTGCATCCTGCTCGCCGAGCGCCATCCGGAAGCCGGACTGGCGCCGGCGGCGGGCTCACCCGCCCGCGCCGACTTCCTGCGCTGGATGGCCTTCATGTCGTCGGTCCTCTACCCGGCGGGGCTGCGTTTCTATTATGCCCATCGCTACACCGCGGCGCCGGACGGCGTGGAGGCGGTGAAGCAGGCCGCGCTGGCCGAGATGGATCGCGGCTTTGCCATCCTCGATAAGGCCCTCGCCGGCCGCGACTGGCTGGTCGGCGAGCGGCTGTCGCTGGCCGACGTCTACCTGGTCATGCTGGCGGCCTGGCATCCCGAGATCGGCAAGGTCGCCGCCGCCTGGACCGATATCGAGCGCCTTTGGGCCAGGCTGCGCGATCATGACCTGATCCGCAAACTGAATGCCGCCCACGCGATGTGGTGAGCGGGACGTTTATCCTGGCGCGAGGCCGTCGAGCAGGAAACCGAGGCCTTTGCGGAAAGCGCCATCCCAGTCGTCGTCCAACAGCAGCCGGGAGCGTTCGATTGTCGCGTAGCGCTCACTGAGACGGGTGAGGCGCTGCTGCGCGGCGGCCCTGTCGTCGTCCGACAGGTCGAAGCTCGCCCGGGTGATGGTGGCGCCCATCACATAGTTCCAGAGCGACCATATCGCGGCGTTGATGTCCGCGTCCGCCACGCCGGCCCTGGACAATGCCTTGCCCAGCAGTTCCAGCCGACTGAGGATGTTCGGGCCAAGCGCCCGGCGCGGCAACAGCGATGCCGACCAGGAATGGCTGAGCATGCTGGCGCGCCAGTCCTCGAGTATGTGAACGATCTCGCCGCGCCAGTCTTCGGACTGAGGTTCTTGCGGCGATCCGCGATATTCGAGCACCGCGTCGAGCGCCAGATCGAAGACATCCTCCTTGCTGTCGACGTGCCAATACAGGCTCATCACGCCCGAGCCGAGGTGATCGGCCAGCCGACGCATCGTCAATCCGTCGATCCCTTGCGCGTCCAGCAACTCCACCGCAGTGGCCACGATACGTTGCCGGGACAGAGGCGGTTCGCCCGCGGGCCGGGGCGGCTGACCTGGCCGCTGAGACCGGTTGCTTCGGGCGCCGCCGCGTTTGGCTGCCATTCATCTTCCTCGCGTGTCGAGCCGCGATTCTGGCAGGCAACGTCAGGAATGTCGATGCCGCGCGGTTGACTCGTACATCGTACCATAGGATGACTCGCACGCCGTACGAGTCGCGTGCGGCGATGAACCGAATTGCGATCGTGGGTGCGTTGCTCGCAGCCCGCGGAGCCAAGAGAAACTCATGCCACGCTCAATCAAGCACCTGCTCATCGGAGGGCTAATCATCATGACCATCGGAGTTCCCGCTGCGACGGCAGCGAACGAGGACGATCGCAAGCTGGCCATCGTCAATCCGCGAAACCTCCACGACCCGTCGCCGAATGGCTACAGCACGGCGGTGATCATGCCCCGGGGAGCACGGGTCGCCTACATTTCCGGGCAGGGCGGCCAGGACAGCACGGGCGCCTTGTCGCCGGACTTCGCCGTCCAGGTGAAACAGGCCTATGCGAACCTGCGCGCCGCGCTGGAGGGGATTGGCGCGAAACCCGATCAGGTCGCCAAGCTCACGGTCTTCGTGGTCGATCACGACATGTCCAAGCTCGAGGTGCTGACCAGCAACGTCAAGGACATGTTCGGCAAGGCGCTGCCGGCGCAGACGCTGGTTCCCGTTCCCAAGCTGGCGATCGACCCCATGCTGTTCGAGGTGGAGGCCGTGGTCGTGCTTGATTAGAGCATCGTGAGCTTCGCCCGCTTTTCCTGCAGGAAGCGGCGCACGGCCGGGTCGCGTTCGAGGCCGATCGCGCGGTCGTAAGCCTCGGCCGCCAATCCGGTCGTGCCGAGCCTCGCCAGCAGGCCGGCGCGGGCAGCCCAATAGGGCTGATAGTCATCCAGCCGCTTGTCGTCACCCAGCACGTACAGCGCCGCCAACCCGGCCGCCGCGCCCTCATCCTCGGCGATCGCCACGGCGCGGTTGATCGCCACGACAGGCGAGCCGGCGAGGGCCAGCAGCGCGTCGTAAAGCTGGCGGATCGCTGCCCAGTCGGTGCGGCCGCCGCGCCGCCGCGCCGTGTGGGCCGATTGCACGGCCGCCTCCAGCTGGTAGCGGCCGATGATCTCCTTGGCGGCGGCACGTTCGAGCAGGTCTTCCGCCTCGTCGATCAGCGTGTCGTCCCAGAGCGCGGTGTCCTGCTCGGCAAGCGGCACGAAGTCTCCGTCCGGGCTGCGCCGCGCCGCCCGCCGCGCTTCGGCGAACAGCATCAGCGCCAACAGCCCCACCGCCTCCGGCTCGTCCGGCATCAGTGAGGCCACCAGCCGGCCGAGCCAGATGCCCTCGGTGGCGAGGTTGCGGCGCCGCGTCTCGGTGCCGGCAGGATCGGTCCAGCCTTCGGCGAAGGCGGCGTAGATCGCCTCCAGCACCGCGCCCAGCCGCTCGCCGAGCTCGGCCCGCTCCGGCACCCGGAACGGAATGCCGATCTCGCGGATGCGCGTCTTGGCGCGCACCAGGCGCTGGCCCATCGTCGCCGGCGAGACCAGGAAGGCCGAAGCGATGGTCGCCGCGTCGAAGCCAAGGATGGTCTGCAGGATCAGCGGCGCGCGCACGCTGGCCTCGATCGCCGGATGGGCGCAGGCAAACATCAGCCGCAACCGTTCGTCCGGCAGCTCTTCGTCGGTCATGCGGGCCTCCACCTCCTCGGCGATCAGCTTGAGATGATCGCGCGCCGCCTCGCCGGTCTGCCGCCGCCGCACCGCGTCGACGCCTCGTCGGCGCGCCACCGCGAGCAGCCAGGCTTCCGGCTTTTCGGGCACGCCGGTCTGCGGCCAGCGCTCGAGCGCCGCCGCGAAGGCATCCGCCAGCGCGTCCTCGGCGCCGGCGACATCGCGCGTGCGCGCCGCGAGAAAGGCGACCAGCTTGCCGTAGCTTTGCCGGGCGGCCGCTTCCGCCGCCGCCCGCGCGATCTCCGGGCGATTGTCCATCACTGGGTCAATTCGCGGAGGGATAGTCGCTCATTTCCCAGATCGGCCGCACCTCGATCGTGCCGGCGCTGGCGCCCGGGCAGCGCGCCGCCCAGGCGATGGCCGCATCGGCGTCCTCGGCCTCGATCATGTAGAAGCCGGCGAGCTGCTCCTTGGTGTCGGCATAGGGGCCGTCGAGCACATTGGTCTTGCCGTCTGCCGTGCGCACCGCCGTTGCGGATTGCGTCGGCCGCAGCCGGTCGCCGGCGAGCCAGGCGCCGGATTTCTTCAAAGCCTCGGTATAGGCGCCATAGGCGGCGCTGATCTGGTAGGTCTTCTCGCTCGGCGCGGTCGCCATCGCGGCTTCGTTTGCGTAGATTAAAAGCATGTATCGCATGGTCTTCTCCCGTTTTCTCGAAGGCCGCGTCATCGCCGGCCTGACCAATGTCGCCTGGGCCAGGCGGATTTCGACAGGTGCTGCGAAAATCTTTCGACCCGCGCGGCGCCTCGCGCAAGCGGGCGGCGATGATCCGTGAATCTGCGAGGATTGTCGGGGGGCCGAATCTCGCCGCCGGCCGGGCCCCCACCAGCCCTGGCGGGATTCTAGCCGATCAGCCGCTCCCGCAGTTCCGGCGACGGGAGCTCGCAGCTGTCCGTCCTGCCGAGCAGGGCGTAGCGATTCTTGGCGATGCGGTCGTAGAACCAGTCGCGCAGCGGCCGCGGCAGGGCGAGCAAAACCTTCGCCGCGCGCCATGGCCAGCCAAGCTCGGCCATCACGGCGATGAAGCCGTCCAGTTGGGTGAAAGCCTTTCCGTCGATCAGGGTGAGGCTGGTATCGTAGCTGTCGGTCACAGCGCTTCGCCGAACGGCGACTGCGCCGTAGCGAAGCGGAAGCGCTTCCGGCGGTCGAACCGCACCACCGTCCGCACGAAACCCGAGCAGAACACGCAGACGCCGTCGAAGACGATCAGCGGCTGGGTTGCATCGTAAGCTTGCGGCGGAGGAAGGGGACGCTTCGGTTCGGGCAGGTCAATCATGTCGGCCCCGGCTGCTGGTGTCGTCAGACACTAAGCCAGCCGGCGGCGGCGTCAAAGCGGTGGCGTTGTCGCACGCCGCCGATCGGCCAGCGCGGGGCGCTCGGCGCGATAGGTGGTTGCGCGATGGCTGTCGGCCGGTTTGCAGATCCGGCTGTCATGACGGCTCTCCAGCGTCATGATCAGTGCGCGCTGATGCCGAGCGAGTTGCCGCGGCGGGCGCAGGCCGGGCCTGGGCCGCGCATGTAATAGCGCTCAGGCCGATAGGTCGGCGCGACGAATTCGCGGATGGCGGCGGCATAGCCGGCAATGTGGTTCCAGAACTTCATTTCCCTGTCCCTGTCCCGATTTCGGATGTCCCGTCCGAATTGCGGGCATCATAGCGTCGAGGCGTGAATAGTCGGTGAACGTGATGTTAATTTCTGGTCCGAAATGCCCTGCTTCGTGGCCGGAATGCGGCTGATTCGGGGTCTTTCAGAGCCATTTGCCGGCATTTTGCCCAATGTGACTTTTGCATCACATATGTTTCGTCTCGATGTCGTTCGGACGCGGTTCTGTTTCAACCGCGCGCGCCTCGGCGAAATTTCCGTGCGTGGCCCAAGTCAGGGCCCTGTCTGGAAGCGGCCTGTCTCCCGGAACCGGAGCGGGCTCTGCCCGTTCTCGGTTGAACCACCCCGCTCACGGAGTTCGTCATGGCGCCGCGCCCGGCCTGGAAAGGCTATCTCAAGCTGTCGCTGGTCACTTGCGCCATCGAGCTGACCAACGTCGTCACCCACGCCGAAAAGGTCTCCTTCCGCATCCTCAACCGCAAGACCGGAAATACGGTGAAGCGCATCTATGTCGATGCGGAGACCGGCAAGCCGCTGGAGGAAGGCGACGAGATCAAGGGCTATGAGCTCGAGGACGGCGAGTTCATCCATATCGAGGAAGACGAGATCGAGGCCGTCCAGATCGAATCCTCGCATACAATGAGCCTCGACGGCTTCGTCGACAAGGCCTCGATCCGGCAGATCTACCTCGACACGCCCTATTATGTCTCGCCGGCGGACAAGGTGTCGGAGGAGGCCTTCGCCGTCATCCGCGACGCCATGGCGGGCAAGAAGAAGGCCGGCCTCGCCCGCATCGTGCTCTACCAGCGGGAACGCCCGGTGGTGATCGAGCCGCTCGGCAAGGGCATGGTGCTGACCACGCTTCGTTACGACAACACGGTGCGCCAGCCCGACAGCGTCTTTGGCGATATCAAGTCGGTCAAGACCGACGACGAGATGATAGACCTTGCCGAGCACATCATCGACCGGAAGGGGACAAAATTCGATCCGTCGAAGTTCGACGACCGCTACGAGGATGCCCTGCTCGAGCTGATCCGCGCCAGGAAGGCCGGCAGGAAGGCGCCGAAGGCCAAGGCGCCGCCGAAGCCGTCCAATGTCGTCAACCTCTTCGATGCGCTGAAGAAGAGCCTGAACGCGGAAGGCGCGGGCAAGGCCGCGTCGAAGGCGAAGCCAAAGCCAAAGGCCGGACGCGGCAAGGCCTCCGCTCCGCGGCGCAAATCGGCATAGGAGGCCGCAGCCATGGCCAGCCTCGAGCAGTATCGGGCCAAGCGCGATTTCAGGAAGACCGCCGAGCCGGCCGGCAAGCTGTCGCGGAGCGGCAAGAAAGCCGCCGGCATCTTCGTCATCCACAAGCATGCCGCGACCAGGCTGCACTACGACCTGCGCCTCGAGCATGACGGCGTGCTGTGGAGCTGGGCGGTGACGCGCGGCCCGAGCCTCGATCCGCACGAGAAGCGGCTGGCCGTGCATGTCGAGGACCACCCGATCGACTACGCGCCGTTCGAAGGCACCATCCCCAAGGGCGAGTATGGCGGCGGCTCGGTGATCGTCTGGGACGAGGGCAAATGGATTCCGGAAGGCGATCCGGCCAAAGCGATGAAGAAGGGCCATATCGGCTTCGAGCTGGAAGGCCACAAATTGCATGGCCGCTGGCATCTCGTGCGGCTGAAGCCGCGCTCCGGCGAAAAGCGCGACAACTGGCTGCTGATCAAGTCCGACGATGCCGCCGCGCGTCCCGGCGAGGACATCCTGAAGCAGGAGCCGAAATCGGTGAAATCCGGCCTGACGATCGAGGAGGTCGGCGAGGGCAAGACGGCCAAGGGCGCGAAGCCGAAAGTCTGGCACTCCAACAAGCCGGCAGCAGCCGGCAAGGCAAGAGCCGGGCCTGCCAAGCGGCTGGAGTTCATCGAGCCGCAGCTCGCCACGCTGGAGAAGGATGCACCTTCCGGCGACGACTGGCTGCACGAGGTGAAATTCGACGGCTATCGCATGCAGGCGCAGATCGCCGGCAGCGAAATGAGGCTGCTGACCCGCGCCGGCCTCGACTGGACCTCAAAATTCGACGGTCCGGTCACCGCCGCGCTTGCCGGCCTCAAATGCCGCGACGCCATCATCGATGGCGAGATCATCGTTTTGGCCGACAGCGGCGTGTCGTCCTTCGCCCTGCTGCAGGCCGATCTCTCGGCCCGCCGCGCCGATCGCTTCGTCTACTACGCCTTCGACCTGATGCGCCTCGACGGCAAGGACCTGCGCCGCGAGCCGCTGGTCGAGCGCAAGCAGGCGCTGGCGGAACTGCTCGGCGAGCAGCCGCAGGATTCGGCGCTGCGCTTCAGCGACCATTTCCACGAGCCGGGCAAGGTCATGCTGCAGCATGTCTGCCGCATGGGTCTCGAAGGCGTGGTTTCCAAACGCGCCGACGCGCCTTACCGCAGCGGCCGCGGTCTCAGCTGGGTGAAGTCGAAATGCACGCTGCGGCAGGAATTCGTCATCGGCGGCTACCTGCCCTCGGACAAGACCGGGCGCGGCCTGCGCTCGCTGCTGGTCGGCTATCATGAGGGCGGCAAGCTGCACTATGCCGGCCGCGTCGGCACCGGCTTTTCCGGCAAGATGGCCGCCGACCTCAAGAAAAGACTCGACGGACTCACCGCAAAAACGTCGCCCTTCTCCGCCGCCGTGCCGAAGGGCAAGGGGCTGGTCTGGGTCGAGCCCGATCTTGTCGGCGAAGTGGAGTTCCGCAGCTGGACCTCGGACCGTATAATACGTCACGCCTCGTTCCAGGGGCTGCGCGAAGACAAGCCGGCGGAGGAAGTCGTGCAGGAGAAGCCCAGTAAGGCCGCCGGCAAGGGCGCGACCGAGACGAAGGCGGCGCCAAACGCTGCGTCAGCCAAGACCTCGGTGAAGCTCTCCCACCCGGAGAAGCTCTTATGGCCCGACGAGAAGGTCTCCAAGCAGGATCTGCTCGACCATTACGCGCTGGTCTGGCCGCGCATGGAACAATTCGTCGTCAACCGGCCGCTCAGCCTGGTGCGGGCGCCGGACGGAATCGGCGGCCAGCGCTTCTTCCAGAAACACGCCTCGCCCGGCATGAGCGACAAGATCGCCAGGATGAAGGATCCGACCGATGGCGAGGAGATCCTCTACATCAAGGATTTCGACGGCATTGCCGCGCTGGTCCAGTACGGTGTCGTCGAGGTGCATATCTGGGGCTGCACGATCGATGCGCTGGAAAAGCCCGACCAGATCATTTTCGACCTCGATCCCGATGAGGGCGTCGACGTCAAGGCGGTGCGCGAGGCGGCGCTCGACATCCGGGGCAAGCTGGACGAGCTTTCGCTCCCCAATCTGGTCAAGACCTCCGGCGGCAAGGGCTATCACGTGCTGGTGCCGCTGAAGCCGTCGGCGGATTGGGACGAGGTCAAGGACTTCGCCCATGATTTCGCCCGCGCGCTGGAGCAGGCTTCGCCCGACCGCTACACCGCGACGCTGTCGAAGAAGGCGCGCACCGGCAGGATCTTCGTCGACTATCTGCGCAACGGCCGCGGCTCGACCACGGTCGCGCCTTACTCGTCGCGCGCCAAGAAGGGCGCCACCGTGTCGATGCCGGTGACCTGGCCGGAACTCGAGAAGGGGCTGGCGCCCAACGCCTTCCCGCTCGGCGATTCCACCACGCTGGAGCAGTTGAAGAAGGCCGATCCATGGAAGGATTTCTTCAAGCTGGGCAAGGTTTTGAAGCGGAGCTAGCTGGCGCAACGAGCGTCGTGATCCTTCGCCCCTCTGTCCCGCCGGGCATGTTACGCTATGCACACATCTTCTGTGACTGGCGCGACTGATCAGGGCCGAGGTTTGATTGCCACGTGGTTCCCCCAATCCGTCGCTGCTTCGCAGCGCCACCTTTCCCCCCTCCGGAGGGAAAGGAAGGGAGCATTGCTGGACGAGCGTTGGCGGCAAAAGAGCCTGGCGTCTTTCCTCTACCCCGTCGATCGGGGGAGAGGTGGCTCGGCGAAGCCGAGACGGAGTGGGGGTCGACCAGCGCTACATTAGACAATGCACGCGCCAAGCTGCCATGCACGCTATCGCCAAGACCAGCAGCCTACGCCAGAAACACGTTCTCGAATTCCCGCTTTCCCGCCGGCGAGAATACCACCGCGCGGCTGCCCTTTTCGCGCCGCGCCCATTTCTCGGCGATGATCTTGTCGAGGATTGCGGCGCCCAGCGTGCCCGCGAGGTGCGAGCGCCTGACGCTCCAGTCGAGGCAGGCACGGCACACCGGCCGCCTGGCCTTGGCCTCGACATCGATGCCGAGCGCGGAAAAATGCGAGGCCGCCGCCGGGCCAAGCCTGATCTCGCTGTCGTCGCGCAGCAACACCTCCCTGTCGATCAGGCGGTCGAGCATCGCCACCGCCTGCTCGCCGGCGAGATGGTCGTAGCAGACCCGCGCCACCCGCATCGCCGCGTCTCGTGGCCCCGGCCGCACGCGCTTCGGGCCGACCGCTTCGGCGACGCCGATGATCGCCTCGATCATGCCGGCGACTTGCGGCCCGGCGAGCCCGTAATAGCGATGCCGTCCCTGGCTGGCCAAGCTCAGCAGTCCGCCCTCCATCAGCTTCGACAGATGCGAGGAGGCGGTGGGCAGCGACACGCCGGCCTCCAGCGCCAGCTCGGAGGCGGTCAACGCCGTGCCGCCCATCAGCGCGGTGAGCATGTTGGCGCGGGCCGGATCGCCGACCAGGCTGGCGATGCGGGCGATATCGGGTCCTTCACGCATAGTTCGATCCTTGTCGAAGCATTCCTGCGAGGAAATCACTATTGTCGGTTCAGTTCAAGGAGCGGACGACCATTGAGGCGCCCACTCCTGACATGAAGCTGACTAGCATGCCGACGGAAGCGATGTTTCGACCGCGCTCGAACTGTCGTCGCCGAAAAATCAACCTGATGAGGAGACCGCCATGACCATCACCTGCTTCATCCGCTACGAGATCGATCCGTTCGGCAAGGCGGCCTTCGAGGACTATGCGCGTGCCTGGGGCCAGGCCATCCCGCGCTGCGGCGCCGACCTCATCGGCTACTTCGCGCCGCACGAGGGGTCGGCGACCACGGCCTTTGCCGCCTACAACATCGACAATCTCGCGGCCTACGAGGCCTACCGCGCCCGGCTTGCCGCCGACCCGGCCGGCAAGGCGAACTACGAGTTCGCCCGGCGCGAGAAGTTCATTCTCAAGGAGGACCGCATCTTCCTGAAGCTGGTGTCGGGCCCGCACGGACCGCGGCAATTGTTCCGGACCGACGTCACGGTCAAGGAAGGGATAGAGGCATGATCGCCGTCATCTTCGAGGTCGAGCCGGCGGCGGGCCGGCGCGAGGCCTATCTCGGCATCGCCGCCGAGCTCCGGCCCCTGCTCGACGGCATCGACGGATTCATCTCGATCGAGCGCTTCCAGAGCCTTGCCGATCCGAACCGCGTGCTGTCGCTGTCCTTCTGGCGCGACGAGGAGGCGGTGAAGGCCTGGCGCAACACCGAGGAGCACCGGCAGGCGCAGCAGGCCGGCCGTGGCGGAATCTTTGCCGGCTACCGTCTGCGCATCGCCCACGTCGTGCGCGACTACGGCCAGACGGAGAGGGCCGAGGCGCCGGCGGATAGCAGGGCGGCGAATGGGTGAAACTCCCCTTCTCCTTGTGGGAGAAGGTGTCGCCGAAGGCGACGGATGGCTCTAAGCATTCCCGATCAGCACGCCGGCCGTGAACACCAGCGCGCCGCCCAGCACCACCTGGAAGGCGGCGCGCCAGAACGGTGTCTGCATGTAGCGGTTCTGCACGAAGGCGATCGCCCACAGTTCGAAGAACACCACCACGGCGGCGACCGCCGTCGCCGTCCAGAAGAACGGGATGAGATAGGGCAGCGCGTGGCCGAGACCGCCGAGCGTCGTCATGATGCCGACGGTCAGCCCGCGTTTGATCGGCGAGCCGCGGCCGGACAGCTTGCCGTCGTCGGACGCGACCTCGGTGAAGCCCATCGAGATGCCGGCGCCGATCGAGGCGGCAAGCCCGACCAGGAAGGTCTGGAATGTGTCGTGCGTGGCGAAGGCAGCGGCGAAGATCGGCGCCAGCGTCGACACCGATCCGTCCATCAGCCCGGCCAGTCCCGGCTGCACATAGGTGAGGATGAACTGCCGCTGCTCGGCCGTCGCCTCCTCGATCTTGATCTCGCCCGGGACATGCTCCTGTTCCAGTTGATGCGCCGAGCTCTCATGGCCCTGCTCGGCCACCGCCAGTTCGTCGAGCAGTTTGCGGGTCGAGGCATCGGTGGTGCGCTTGGCGGCCTCGACATAGAAGCGGTAGGCCTGCTGTTCCATCGCCTCGGCCTGCCGGCGCACGGTCTGGATGCCGAGCGGCCTGACCAGCCAGTCGGGCTTGCGCTCGTAATAGCCCCTGACATGCTCGCGCCGGATCAGCGGAATGCGCTCGCCGAAACGCTTGCGGTAGAGCTCGATCAGCGAATCGCGGTGGCCGTCCTCTTCCTCCGCCATCGCCTCGAACACCTTGGCCGATTGCGGAAAATCTTCCGCCAGCCCGTCGGCATAGGCGCGGTAGATGCGCCCGTCATCCTCCTCCGACGATATGGCCAGCGCCAGGATCTCCTGCTCGGAGAGCGAATCGAAGGAACGACGGCCGAAGCCGAAAACACGTGAAAGCATGAGCATGTCACTCTAGATTAGAATTATTCTAAACTAGGGTTTGACCCGTTGCCGGTCAATCGCGCATCGCCCGCGGGAACAAAATTTGTTGATCCGGTGAGGCCTTCATTGTTGCCGAACGTTCACCTATATAACCGAACCTAAGCCGAAAGAAAGGAATTCCCGGATGTCGCCGAAAGAGCATGCGCACGCCTTTGATCCGAAACCCGTCCTCGATCTCATCGCTAGCATCGAGGCCGACCTGCAGCGCCTGAAAGGCCTGGTCGAGCAGCAGGTCGAGAAATTCGATCCCGCCAATCCGCACAACAAGGCTCCCGACGGCAAGCTGACGGAAGAGGGCGTCGAGTGCTGCTACCGCATGTTCGACGACGGCAAGTCGCGCTATTCGGTCGCCCAGCAGATGAAGATCTCGTTCGCCGCCGCCACCCACCGTTTCAACGCCTGGCGCAAGCTCGGCGGCAGCAAGAGGCAAAGGACGCTGTTGGGGTGAGAGGCGGCCACTTGCCACCCTCGGCGCCGCCCCTCTGCCCTGCCGGGCATTTCTCCCCGTATAGTGACGGGGAGAAAGGGCTGGCCGTAGCCTCTGCGCCATTCTTGCAACGTTGGTGATCGGCGAAAGCCGCGATGATAGCACCCTCTCCCCGTCACCATACGGGGAGAGGACACCGGCAGGCAGGTGAGGGGCGGCGCCAACGGCAGCTATGATCCGCCAACCTTGTAACCATCACATTTTTTCGTTGGCGCGCCGCGGCCTTTTCCGTGCACCATGAGCGATCTGTTTGCTCAAGGCCGCGCCCATGACCGTCCCTCCCGGCATCGCCGATATCCGCAACGCCGCCACGCGCCTCTCCGGCTTGATCGTCGAGACGCCGCTGATCGAATCGCCGGAGCTCAACAAGCGCTTCGGCGGCCGCATCCTGTTCAAGCCGGAGACGCTGCAGCGCACCGGCTCGTTCAAATTCCGCGGCGCCTACAACAAACTGTCGTCGCTGGGCGAGGCGGAGCGCGGTCGCGGCGTCGTCGCCTTCTCCTCGGGCAATCACGCGCAGGGCGTCGCCGCTTCCGCCGCGATGTTCGGCGTCAAGGCGGTCATAGCCATGCCGGCCGACGCGCCGGCGATGAAGATCGGCAATGTCCGCAAGATGGGCGCCGAGGTGGTTCCGTTCGACCGCTTTCGCGATGACCGCATGACGGTGGTTCGTCCCTGGCTTGACAAGGGCATGGCGCTGGTTCCTCCCTTCGACGATCCGGCCATCATTGCCGGCCAGGGCACGATCGGCCTCGAGCTGATGGCTCAGGCCAGGGCTCTCGGCGTCAGCCTCGACGCGGTCGTCATTCCCTGTGGCGGCGGCGGCCTGTCGAGCGGCATTTCCGTTGCCGTCAAGGATGCTTCGCCCGGCACCGGCGTGTGGGCCGCCGAGCCGGAACATTTCGACGACACCCGCCGTTCGCTGGCCAGGGGCGAGAGGGTCGCCAACGAGCCCGGCCACACCTCGATCTGCGACGCCATCCTCACCGCCGAGCCCGGCGCCATCACCTTCGAGATCAACCGCAAGAACCTCGCCGGCGCCGTCGCCGTGTCCGACAAGGCGACGGCGCAGGCAATGCGCGACGCCATGGCGTTCCTGAAGCTGGTGGTCGAGCCCGGCGGCTGCGTGGGTCTCGCCGCGCTCTCGTCCGGCGAGATCGATCTCGCAGGCAAATGCGTCGCTGTCGTGCTCTCCGGAGGCAATGTCGATTTCGGCACTTATGCGGAGATCATGGCGGCGGCTTAGGGGGCTGCCGGCATTGGACGCCTGGGTCGTTCGATGGAGCCGTCAAAGCAAAAACGTCTTGCCGACCACGGATGGAGCGACCGTCTCGCCATAGGCGGCCGCGAGCGCGCTCACGGCGCGCCAGCCCGTGCAATGCCCGGGCGATATCAGCTGCAGGTCGAACTGGGCCAGCGCTTCGACCGTCTCGGGGATGATCGGCTCGGTCACCCCCGAGAGGTGGAAGCCGCCGAACACGCCGTAGGGCGGAATTTCCGGAAACCGAGCCCGGGCGTGGGTCAGGACGTTGATCAGGCCGGCGTGCGAGCAGGCGGTGAAGACGATTTGCCCCTTGCCGGCCACGTTGATTGCCAAATAGCGCTCGTCCGGCATCACTTCGTCCGGTTCCCAGTTGCCTGCGGCGGTCTGGCGATACTGGCCAGGAAAGCCGCGCTCGAACCGGGTCACGCGTGGGATCTCGCCGCTGACATAGAACGTCTCGTCAAGAAGCAACTGCTCGTCGCGGGTGACGATGACATCGGCGCCGCTCCCGGACAGGACCTCCACGCTCGGCACCAGTTCCATCGGCCGAAACTGCCCATCGGCGGATTTGGTCGCCCGCAAGGCGAACATGTCGGGATGCATGTAGGTCGGGACGGGCCGCCCGCCATTGCCCATCGTGATCATCTGCAGGGCGCGCGGCATTGCGCCCGCGTGATCCCAGTGCCCATGCGACAGCATTACCGCCCCAACCTGCCCGAGATCGACGCCGAGCCTGACCGCGTTGCGCTCGAACGCCCATTCCTCGGGCCCGGTGTCGAACAGCAGCGTGCGGTTGGCCGATGCCGTCCGGACGGTGATCAGGCAGGAAAGCCCATGCGCGGCGCAGCACAGGCATTTGCCGGACAGCCATGGCATGCCGCGACGGCGAAGGCGGGCGAACTCGGTCTCGACGAAGCCGGGGCTCGACGACAGGCTGTCCGTCGCGTTGTCGACGAGAAAGATGACCTCTGCCGTATCGACGACCCTCATCGGACCAGCTCTGATGATACAGGAACCCCCACTCTATCGCATTCGGGCAGTCCGGCACAGCCGCGACAGCGTACGGAGCCCATGCCTTGCTGGACCTAGTCCAGCGTCCGCCTGAACCGCACCAGCGCCACGCCGGCGAACAGCGCCACGAACAGCACCAGCCAGCCGATCTCGGTCGCCACCGCCGGCAGCTCGGCGCCCTTCAGCATCACCGCGCGGATGATGCGCAGGAAATGCGTCAGCGGCAGGATCTCGCCGAACAGCTGCGCCCAGCCCGGCATGCCGCGATAGGGGAACATGAAGCCCGACAGCATGATCGAGGGCAGGAAGAAGAAGAAGGTCAGCTGCAGCGCCTGCATCTGCGTGCGGGCGATGGTCGAGATGGTGTAGCCGAGCAGCACCAGCGCCAGCACGAAGATCAGCACGGCGGTCAACAGCAGCGAGATCGAGCCGGTGAACGGGATGGTGAACAAGAGCTTCGCCGCCGCCAGCACCACCACCACCTGCACGGCGCCGACCACCAGATAGGGCAGCACCTTGCCCATCATGATCTCGAGCGGGCTGGAGGGCATGGCGAGCAGGTTCTCCATCGTGCCGCGCTCGGTCTCGCGCGTCAGCGCGATCGACGTCATCATCACCATCGTCATCTGCAGGATGACGCCGAGCAGGCCGGGCACGATGTTGTATTGCGAGATGCCCTCGGGATTGTAGCGCCGGTGCACCACCACTTCGAGCTGGCCCTTGGCGGTTTCCGCCGCCGCCTCCTGCATGCCGCGCGCCCGAAGCAGCGCCTGGTTGGCGACCGTGCCCAGCGTCGAGATGGCGCCGCTCGCCACCGCCGGGTCGGTGGCGTCGGCTTCGATCAGGATCTGCGGACTGTCGCCGCGCTCGACGCGGCGGGCGAAATCGGCGGGAATGGTGACGACGAAGGCGACGTCGCCGCGCGACATCAGGAACTCGGCCTCGGCGGCACTTTGCGCGACATGGTCGAAGCGGTAGTAGCCGGTGGTCTGCAGCGCCGAGACCATGGCCCGCGTGTAGGGATCGCTGCTCGTCGCCACCAGCGCCGCCGGCAGGCTCTTCGGATCGTTGTTGATGGCATAGCCGAACAGCACCAGCTGCATCAGCGGCACGCCCAGCATCATGGCGAAGGTGATGCGGTCGCGCCGCATCTGGATGAACTCCTTGATCAGCAGCGCGCCGAGCCTGGCGAAGGAGAACAGGGCGCTCATCCTGTTTTTCATCCCATATTGTCCTTCGAGCCGGCCATGAACTGGATGAACACGTCCTCGAGGCTGGTTTCGCCCGGCGTCACCGTCACGCCCTTGTGCTGCTTCTCGACATCGGCGAGCGCCGCCTTGAGCGCCTGTTTGTCGGAGCCGACGACATGCAGCGTCGCGCCGAACGGCGCCACCTGGTCGACGCCGGCGCGGCCCTGCAGCGCCTCCGCGACCTGGTCGAGACGCGGACCCTGCACCACGAAGGTGGTGAGCCCGGCATTCTTCACCACCTCTTCCACCGTGCCGGTGGCCAGCATCTTGCCGTAGGAGATGTAGCTGATGCGGTGGCAGCGCTCGGCTTCGTCCATGTAATGGGTCGAGACCAGCACGGTCAGGCCGCCGCTCGCCAGCCGGTGGATCTCGTCCCAGAATTCGCGCCTCGCCTTGGGATCGACGCCGGCCGTCGGCTCGTCGAGCAGGAGCAGCTTCGGCTTGTGCATGATGCAGGCGGCGAGCGCCAGCCGCTGCTTCCAGCCGCCCGACAGCGTGCCGGCGAGCTGGCTGCGGCGCGTCGTCAGGCCAAGCTCCTCCAGCGTCCGCGCCACATGCTCCTCGACCGGTCTCAGTTGATAGAGCCGCGCCACGAATTCGAGGTTCTCGCCGATCGTCAGATCTTCGTAGAACGAGAATTTCTGCGTCATGTAGCCGACTTCGCGCTTGATGCTGAGCGAGTCGGTGCGGATGTCGAAGCCGAGCACCGTGCCCTCGCCCTCGTCCGGCGTCAGCAGCCCGCACATGATGCGGATGGTCGTCGTCTTGCCGGAGCCGTTCGGCCCGAGAAAGCCGACGATCTCGCCTTCGGCCACCGTCATCGTCACATGGTCGACGACGGTCTTGTTGCCGAAGCGCTTGACCAGGCCATGGACGTCGATGACGTTCATTTTCCGGCATCCGCCAGGTCGACGTCGACGATCTGCCCGGGCTGCAGCGGGCCGGCATCGCCCTCGGGCCGCGCCTCGACCAGGAAGACCAGCTTCTGCCGGTTCTCCAGCGAATAGATCACCGGCGGCGTGAACTCCGGGTCCGGCGACACATAGCTGACGCGCGCTTTCAGCTCGGGCCCGCAGCCGTCGCAATGAACGCTGAGCAGCGCGCCGACCTTGACCGATGAGAAGGCGCTTTCCGGCACATAGACGCTCAGCTTCACGGCACCGTCCGGCAGCAGGGAGACGACCGGAGCGGTCGGGCCGGCGGTGTCGCCCGGATTGCGGATCACGTCGTTGACGCGGCCGGGCGAGGGCGCCGTCAGCACGCGTTTCGACAGCCGCCACTGAGCCTGTTCCAGCGCCGACTGCGCCTGCTTGACCTGGTTGTCGGCGGCCTTGATCGTCTCGGGCCGCGCCGGCAGTCCGCCGACGGCGAGGTTGGCCTCGGCCTGGCCGAGCTGCGCGTTGGCTGTCTCCAGCGCGGCCGACGCCGTGTCGTAGTCGGCCTGGGTGCCGGTGCCGCGCTTGTAGAGATCGCTGGCGCGATCATAGCGGCGCTTGGCGTCGGCGGCCTGCGCCCTGGCCATGTCGACTTGCGCCTTGAGCACGGCGATCTCTTCCGGGCGCTTGCCGACTTGCAGGTCGGCAAGCTGCGCCTCGGCCTGGGCAAGTGCTGCCTCGGCCTGCGCCACGGCGATCTTGGCGTCGGCGCTCTCCAGCGTCACCACGGTCGCGCCCGGCGAGACGCGGTCGCCGCGCTTGACGGCGACCGTCTCCACCTGCGCCACTTCGATCGGCGCCAAAAGCACATAGTCGCCCTCGACATAGCCGACGGCGAGCGGTGCCGCCGGCGCGCAGGCGCCGAACAGCTGGGCGGCAAGCGGCAGCGAACAAAGCAAGCTCATGGTTTGCCCTCCTTGCGGGCGGCGTTGCTGCGGGCAGCCAGATTGCGGGCGGCCAGAATTGCGCCGAGATTGTCCGAGGTGATCGCCACCACCTTGGCGGCCTCAGCTTCGCCGATCTCTCGCCAGCCCATCCGGCGCATCACTGCCTCGCGGCCGATGCGGAAATAGATGACCTGGCCGATCAGCGTGAACACGGTGAGCCGGGTGCGCTCGCTCTCGGCCGGCTCGCCCGTCGCCTGCTCCCAGATCATGCAAAGCCTGCGGTGCGTCGGCTCGAACACGCCGGCATAGATGCGGTCGAGCGCGGCCGTCGGATGGGAAAGCTCCCTAAGTACGAATTGTACGATCTCGCCGGCTTGCGGGCTGGCAACGATGAAGGCCACCATCCGCTCCAGCGCGGCGAAGAGCTGCGCCCGCGCCGCTTCCGGACCAGCCTGACTTCCAATTGCCTGACTTCCAACGGCTTGGCCGGCAATCGTCTGGATCGTGTCGACGATGTAATCGGCGGCGGCGGTGCGCAGGCCTTCCTTGCCGCCGAAATGATAGGCGATCGAGCCGATATTGGCCTTGGCCTCGGCGGCGATCTCGCGCGTCGAGGTGCCGTCATAGCCTTGCCGCCCGAACAGCTTGAGCGCCGCGTGCACGAGCGCGGCGCGTGTCTGCTCGGCGGGAGAAGCTTCGCGATGGGAAGGTTTGGCGCTCGTTTTCTTGCTCATGATATTCGTTTAATCAATCGATTGATTAAAGTCAAATTGATTCTCGGCATCGGCTTGCCATGTTGGTCCACGCGCGCTTTAGTGCGCGGCCATGGTCAAGGAAGTAGAACGCAAGTTCCTGGTCGCCAGCCCCGCCTGGCGCGATCGGGTCGAGGCGGATATCCGCATTCGGCAGTTCTACCTTGCTGCAACGCCCGGCCGCTCGGTGCGTGTGCGCATCGGCGACGGCGTCTCGGCCAAGCTGACGCTGAAGTTCGGCAGCAGGGCGCGCGAGCGCGACGAGTTCGAATATTCGATCCCGCTCGCGGAGGCGCAGGAGATGCAGGCCTTCGCCGTCGGGCGTGTCATCGAGAAGACACGTCACCATGTTAGGCACCGCGGCTATCTCTATGAAGTCGATGTCTTCGGCGGGATGCTGGCGGGGCTGGTGGTGGCCGAGCTCGAGACGCCGGAAGACGTGCCTGACGAAATGCTGCCTGATTGGCTCGGCCGTGAAATCACCGGCGAGTCGAGATTCTACAACGCGTCGCTCGCCCTTGGGGGGATTCCGGAGATCGCCGCATGAGTTTTCGCATCGATCCGCGCTTGCCGCTGACCGGCGAGGTCAGGCGCATCCTGGCCGACGAGGTCGGCAAGGCGCTTGCCCATCTCGAGACGGCGCGCGAGAAGCCCGAGCAGGGCCTGCACAAATGCCGCAAGCGGCTGAAGAGCGTGCGCGCCTTGCTGCGCCTGGTTCGTTCCGGGGACGAACCGTTCTGCCAGACCGAAAACGAGTGCTACAAGCAGGTATCGGCGCTGCTTGCCGGACCGCGCGAGGCGACAGCACTGATCGAGACCGTCGACCGCCTGGCTGCCGCCTTTCCGGAGCAGAGCGCCGGCGGCGGCCTCGACGCCGCGCGCGACCGGCTGGTGATGCGCCAGCATGAAATGCATGCCGGCGCCGGCCTCGATGCCGCGATCAGCGCCGCCGCCGTCGCTTGCCGTGAAGGCCTCGGCCACATCGACAGGCTCTCGCTGCCCGACCAGCCCGAACAGGCGGCCGACATTCTCGCCGAAGGCGCCCGCGCGACCTTGCGGCGGGCGCGCAAGGCGTTGGACAAGGCAGGCTCGCGCGGCGAGGCCGACGATTTCCACGATTTGCGCAAGGCGGCCAAGACCCACAGCATGCACCTGTCGCTGCTCGGCCGGCTGTGGCCGACCCCGATCAAGTCCCGCCGCAAGGCGGTCGATTCGCTGGGCGAAAGGCTGGGCGATCTGCATGATGTTTTCGTCATGCGCGCGCTGCTCGATGCCGATGGCGAGCCGCTCGGGCCGCCCGAGGACACCAGGCTTCTCGCCAAGCTCCTGAAGCGCTCGGAGAAGAGCCTCAGGAAGTCGTGCCTTGCCGATGCGATCGAGCTGTTCGGCGACAGCCCCAAGCGCTCGACCAGGAAGCTCGCGCGCAAGGCCCGCGACGATCTCGCCGGCGCCCCGGACGATCTGGCCGCGGCCGCCGGCTGACCGCTTTTCCTTCTCCCACCAGGGAGAAGGGGGAGCCAGCCTCCCGCGCTGGCACTTCCCCGCCGGCCCGTGCTAAGCACGCTCTACCATGACCGCGCCGGCCGACACGCTTCTCGACCGCCTTGGCCGCTGGCTTGCCGGCCGGCTGCAGGACGAATCGTCGGGCTATGAGCCCTACACGCCGTCCGATGCCGAGACGCTGCGCCGCGCGCTCGAGCCAGGCGATATCCTGCTCATCGAAGGCAACCAGAAGATCTCGGCGGTCATCAAATACCTGACCCAGTCGACCTGGTCGCATGCCGCCTTCTATGTCGGCGACGCTCTGCCCGCGCCCGCGGACGGTTCGGAGCGGCCGCGCCTGATCGAAGTCACGCTCGGCGAAGGCTGTGTCGCCGTGCCGCTGTCGCGCTACCGCACCTACAACACGCGCATCTGCAGGGCGAGCGGGCTGACGCCGGAAGACCGCGACAAGGTCGTCGCTTTCATGATCGGCAAGCTCGGCCTGCGATACGATCTCAAGAACATCTTCGACATGCTGCGCTTCTTCCTGCCGACGCCGCCGGTGCCGGTGCGCTGGCGTCGCCGCATGCTGGCCTTCGGGTCCGGCGATCCGACGCGGGCGATCTGCTCGACGCTGATCGCCGAGGCCTATGGCCAGATCCGCTATCCGATCCTGCCCGAGATCACCCGCGCCCCCGGCCGCGCCTCGGCGCAGTCGAGCTACATGCGCCGGGAAATCCTGCACATCCGCCACCACTCGCTCTACACGCCGCGCGATTTCGACCTGTCGCCCTTCTTCCGCATCGTCAAGCCGACGCTGGAATATGGCTTCGACTACCGGGCAGTCGCGTGGGGCGACGCTATAACGGACGCCGAAGCCGCAGAGGCGGGAGCAATCGCTTCAGAAAGGTGATGGCTTTCGGCCTGGTCTGAGTCACGCCGAAACCGCAACGGCGCCCTGGTTTTCGGCTCTGTGTCCGACCCAGACATGGACCGGTTCGTCCCGGCCGCGGATGCTCACCGGCCCATGATCGCGCGCGTTCAACTGTGTCGTGGGCGATTCCGCCTTCGCGGCCTCGATCAGTCGCGACCCAAAGCAGATACTCGCCTGAAGCTCACGGCAGAGCGCCTGCAAACGGCTGGCGACGTTGACGGTGTCGCCCACCACCGCGACGGACAGATTGCGCTCGCTGCCGACCGCGCCGAGCACGACCGCGCCATACTGGACGCCGATCCGAACGTCCAGCGGCGGATATCCCCTGGACACACGCTGGACATTCCAGTCTCCGAGAGTGGCGATCATCGCTCCAGCGCACTGGATGGCCCGGGTCGCGTCGTCATGGCTGGCTTGCGGAACCCCGAATGTCGCCATGATGCAATCGCCGATATAGTTGTCGACGGTGCCATTGTGGTCGAAAACGACCTGCTCCATGCGACGGTGGAACTGACGCAGAAGTTCGAACACGGCTTCGGCCGGATGATCCTCGGAATAGTGGGTGAAGCCGACGATGTCGGCGAACAGCACCGCGATTTCCTGCCGGCGGACCGGGCCGAAGGGCTCGTCATCGGTGGCGAGCTGGTCGACCACATTGGGCGAAAAATGCCGGGCGAGATTGGCGCGGGCGCGCTCTGCCTTGACATAGTCTTCCGACAGATGTCGGGAACGCGAGACGACCAGCGCCATGATCGCGCCGATAATCAGCACGACCAGCACGTTGGTCGCCTGCGCGAACGTGTCGACGAAATTGGGGTTGAGATAGAGGTTCAGTCGCTCTGTCAGCGGCAGTGAATAGAGGTTCGTCGCCGGAATGACGGTACCCGGATGAACAATCACCCATCCCACCCCGATCGCCCACGTCAAGGCCGCGAGCGCGCCCAGATAGAGCGCCAGTCGAGTCGAAAGGGTCAGCGCGCCAAGGCATACGAAAATCAGCAGGAATTTGAAGCTGCCTTCGCGCAGCTGCATCGCGGCCGGCGCGACCTCTTGGGCAAACGGGTTGGGCGTTATCAGCAGAACGGTCAACAGAATGATGTCCAGCGTACCGACGACGTAGCCGATCCACCATGGCGCCGTGCGACGGCGCACAAAGAGAAACTGGATCAGGCCGACGAGTTGGAACAGCACCAGTCCCGCCAGCACGAAGAGCAGCGAGGCATCCCAGCGGCTGATCAATGAAAAGAAGCAGGATATAGCGGCAAGCGATGCCGTACGCGCCCAGAACTGCAATGCAGCCCCCTGGCGTTCTGCGCGCTCCCGCAAGTTTTTCAGGCGCGAAAAGCGGCGAAGTTCAAGTGTTGGTGCGGTCGACATGGGATCACTTCGATGTCACGGGGACGGGTCGCGCGTTGGGCAAAACCCGGAGGTCTGGCAAATCAATCTGCGAATCCTATCATGAATGTGGCTTCATTTTTGAAGCACCGGCTGCGCGGTCGGCATCGCTGTGCGCTCGGCTGATTCAGGGGCAAGTATCAGGCCGGCAAGGCACGGCGTCCCTTTGCGGGAGCCGCGGCCCCGGCATCGCGCGCATGCGGCCCTATCGGCATGATCGCCGGAAACGGCGTCGCGCCGAAGGCAAAGGTCCATTTGTAGCCGATGAGCTGGTCCTCGGGCGTCGTGTGCTGGTCGTGGTGGGCAAGCAGCTTGGCGCGCTCGGCCAGCTCCTCCGCCTCGCGTCGCACCATCTGCGCCGTCTCCGGCCGCATCCGCCGCGAGAAGCTGACGAAACTCGCCTCGCGCTCCAGATGGGAGATCGCCCAGCCGATGAAATTCTTGTTGGTCATTTCGAATAGCGGCCTCAGTGGTCCGTCGAAATTCCACTGGATCGGCGTCTCGACCAGCAGCCGCGCCGAAAGCCCGCGCCCGATCTCGACAAGGCCGAGCGCCTCGAGGTCGCGCAGGTAAAGGAACATCGAGGCTTCGCTCAGTCCTTGCGAGCGCATGATGCCCTGCGGCGTGAACTTCTCCGACAGCATGATGAAGACGAACAGCAGCGCCGGCCGCGCTGCCAGCTTGCGCTCGATCTCCGGCGCGACGTGGTTGGCCGGCCCCGGCCCCCGGTTCATCGAGCCGAGCACGTTTTCGAGCTCGACATCGGCGGCGGCGCAGATCTCGACCAGGCGGTCGAGCTTGCAGTTCTTCTCATGGAAGATACGCTTCACCGTCGGCTCGGAAACGCCCATGCGCTCGGCCAGCATGCGATAGGTCAGGCCCTTCGCCTTCAGCGTCCGTTTCAGGGCCTCGAAGATCGGACCATTCATGGAATGCACCTCGTCAGCGCAATTTCGTATCGATCTTCGATACTAGCTGGAAGAGGCCTTCCGGAAAAGTATCGAAAAACCTAGCTCTCCGTCCGTCATTACAGGAGATCAGTCATGAAAACCCTCATCGTTTCGACCATCCTCGCCTTCGCCGCCATGACGCCAATCGCCGAGGCCGGCGAAATCTGGCGCGCCTCGGGCTTCGAGCAGCCGGAATCGGCGCTCTTCGATGCCGCCAACAAGCGCATCATCGTCTCCAACATCGCCGGCAATCCCGGCGAGGCCGACGGCAACGGCTATCTGTCGGTGCTGTCGCTCGACGGCAAGCTCGTCACCCGGCATTGGACCGACGGCATGGACGCGCCCAAGGGCATGGCGCTCTCGGGCGGCAAGCTCTACGTCGCCGACATCACCAAGGTCCGCGTCGTCGATCTGGCCAGCGGCAAGCTGGTCGCCAGCATCGACGTGCCGAATGCCGTCTTCCTCAACGACATGACGGCGGACAGCGCGGGCAAGGTTTATGTCAGCGACATGCTGGCCGACACCATCTACCGCATCGACGGCGACAGGCCGGAGCTGTTCGTCAAGGACGCGCTGCTTGCCTCGCCCAACGGCATCTTCGCCGACGGCGGCAGGCTGATCGTCGCCTCCTGGGGCAAGGGGATAAAGCCCGATTTCAGCACCGCCGAGCCGGGCGGCCTGCTTTCGGTCGACCTCGCCAGCAAGGCGATCTCGCCGCTGCCCGGCGCGGAAAAATTCGCCGACCTCGATGGCGTCGTCGCCATCGGCGACAGCATCTACGCCACCGCCTACATGACCGGCACGCTCTATCGCTACAAGGATGGCGGCAAGCCGGAGGCCTTCACCACCTTCAAGCCGGGCAGCGCCGACATCGGCGCCGACGGCAAAACGATCTTCGTGCCGCTGATGAACGAGGGCGAGGTCGCCGCGCTCAGCCTCGATTGAGGCCGTCGGGCGGTCGGCTCGGGTCGAGGCCGCCCGCTCAGCGATCAGCCGTCGGGCGCCTTGAGCTGCGCCCGCGCGTCGCGGATCGAGGCGGCATAGGTGACCAGCGGTCGCTTGACGCCGTGGTTGATCAGCATGCGCCGCGTCTGCGGCGCGGCGCCGGCGATGATGAAGCGCACGCCGGCGCGCCTCGCCTTGTGCGCCGCGCCCTCGATGACGTTGGCGGCGGTGGAATCGAAGAACGGCACCGCCGAGCAGTCGAGGATGAAGTTCCTCCTCTGGTCGGCGATGCGGTCGAGCACGGTGCCGACGGTCGAGGCGGCGCCGAAGAAGAAGGCGCCCGAGATGTGGTAGACGACGGTGTCGGCATCGCTCGCCTCGCTGGAATCATAGGTGCTGGCGCGGTCGGCGATGTCGTCCGGCACCAGCGGCTGATCGGCCTCGACGGCGATCGACTTGGCCATGCGGTCGATGAACAGGATCGAGCCCAGCGCGAAGCCTACGACGATGCCCTCGGTGAGGTCGCGGAAGACGACGATCAGGAAGGTCGCCATCAGCACCAGCGCATCGCCGCGGGAGGTGCGGAGCAGCGTCGCGAAGGCCTGCTTCTCGAACATGTTCCAGCACACCACCGCCAGCACGCCGGCAAGCGCGGCCAGCGGGATGTAGCTGGCCAGCGGCGCCGCCACCAGCATCAGCACCAGCAGGATCGCCGAATGCACCATGCCCGCGACCGGCCCATGCGCGCCGGCCCGCACATTGGTGGCGGTGCGGGCAATCGTGCCGGTGGCGCAGATGCCGCCGAACAGGGCCGACGCGATGTTGGCGAAGCCTTGCGCCACAAGCTCGCAATTGGAGCGGTGCCGCCGCCCGGTCATGCCGTCGGCGACCACGGCGGAGAGCAGCGATTCGATCGCGCCGAGCAGCGCGAAGGCCACCGCATCCGGCAGGACGTCGACCATCCTGTCGATGCTGATGGGCGGAAAGGCCGGCCACTGCAGGCTGCGCGGGATGCCGCCATAGCGCGTGCCGATCGTTTCGGCCGGCAGCGCGAACAGCGCCACGACCAGCGAGGCCAGGCCGATGGCGATCAGCATCGCCGGCCATTTCGGCCGCCAGCGCTTGAGGAAGACAATGGTCGCGATGGTCAGCACCGCCACGAAGGTCGCGGCCGGGTTGATCGTGCCGGCCGCCTCGCTGAGGGCCATCAGTTTCGGCACCAGCGGCCCCGGCTCCTTGCCGGCAAGCGTCAGCCCGAACAGCTCGGTGATCTGGCCGGAGAAGATGATGACGGCAATCCCCGCGGTGAAGCCGACGGTCACCGGATAGGGGATGAACTTGATGTAGGTGCCGAGCCTCAGATAGCCGATAGCGAGCAGGAAGACGCCGGCCATCATCGTTGCCAGCAGCAGCCCGTCGACGCCGACGCGCGCCACCGTCGCCGCCACCAGCACGATGAAGGCGCCTGCCGGGCCGCCGATCTGGAAGCGGCTGCCGCCGAGCGCCGAGATGATGAAGCCGCCGACGATCGAGGTGTAGAGGCCGCGCTCGGGCGTCACGCCGGAGGCGATCGCGATCGCCATCGACAGCGGCAGCGCCACGATGGCGACCGTCAGCCCGGCAATCGCGTCGGTCCTGAAGTGTGCTAGCGAGTAGCCCTCACGCAGCACCGTCACCAGCTTTGGGGTGAACAGTTCGGCAAATGTCGGCCGTGCCTGCTGGTGGTTTGCCCGCCGGGCCTGATCCATGGACTGCCTTCCGCGTCTCGAAGGCGGCGGGGATCGTCGGCAGCATGTCGGCGGTCGCCGTCGCGACTATTACGCGACTCAGCCTTGCGGGTTCTGCGATACGACCGGCTTGAGGCGCACGCCCCGGCCGCCGCGCTCGCTGGCCTGGTTCTCGCCGATCAGTTCCACCCCGGCCTCGTCGAGTGCCTGGATGACCTTCATCAGCGTGTCGACCACGCCCCTGACGACGCCGTCGCTCGCCTCCATGCGCTGAATGGTCGGAAGCGAAACCCCGGCGCGCTCGGCCAGCGTCTTCTGATCGATGCCGGCCAGCGCCCTCGCGGCGCGCATCTGCTGGGCGGTGATCATCGGCCAGAACCCTTGTCTGAGTCTGCAGTATCAATGGATAATACAAACATCATGATGTTTCAAGCATCATTGAGTATGGATAAAACATACTCACTCACTGTCGCTCACCGCATGGCGCCGCTGCAGGAACCGCGCCACCAGCCAGCACAGCATGGCCCAGGCGAAGCCGGCGCACCAGCCGCCGAGCACGTCGGACGGCCAATGGACACCGAGATAGACGCGGCTGGTGCCGACCAGCACCGTGATCAGCACGGCGAGGCAGAGCACGAAGATCTTGGTCGTGCGGTCCGGCAGGAAGCGCGCCGCCAGCGAGCCGAGCGTGAGGTAGGTGACCGCCGACAGCATGGCATGGCCGCTCGGGAAGGAGAGCGACGTCTCGTCGACGAGGTGCGAGACGAGTTCCGGGCGCGGCCGGTCGATGCCAGCCTTGAGCAGGCTGGACAGCACCTGCCCGCCGGCTACCGCGACGAAGATCAGAAGCGCCGATCCCGGCCTGCGGATCAAAAGCAGGTAGACGATCACCGCCGCGGTGATCAGCACCAGCACGCTGGTGCTGCCGAGGCTGGTGATGTCGCGCATCGCCCCCTGCAGCCACAGCGGCCCGATCGGGTGGTCGGGTTGCCCAGCCTGGCGGAAGGCGAGCAGGATCTCGGTGTCGAAGGCGTGCGGCGCGGTGGCGTGCGCCGCCTCCATCAATTCGACGAAGCCCCACAGCCCGAAGGCGACCACCAGCCCGGCCAGAAGGACCGGAAACTCGATCTTGTTGAAGAACGCGACCGCGGCGGATTTCATCGGGCGGGACCTACAGCAATTCCAGGAAAAGTGCGCAGCGGTTTTCCGTCAGGAATTGCGTCAAAACAAAACTCGGGGCGGCTCGGCGATTCCATGAAACGCTGAACCGCCTTAGAGTCGCTGCATATAGGGCCCGAGCGTGATCAGCGCCACGGCTGCGATCGCCAGCACGATGCCGGTCGCCTGCAGGGCATTGACCTTCTCGCCGAAGAAGGCGAGCGCCACGACGTTCACCGACACCAGCTGTATCACAGCCGACAGGCTGAACGACACCGACATGCCGAATTCACGGATCAGCCTCAGCATGATCAGATTGCCCAGCGAATAGAGCGCCAGCGTCAGCACGATCTTGCCGAGGCTAGGCGCCAGCCCCCATTGCTTGGCCGCGGTCGCCGCGAGCAGGAAGATCACGGTCGAAACGCCAAGCTGCACCATTCCCCAGAAACTCACGGTTCATTTCTCCCAATTGCCGCCATCGCCATGCGTGCCGCAGTCCTTGTTTCCGAAGCGCGCGAGGCCGTCAAGCAGACCGCGTCTGACCAGCGCCCCGCTCAGACAGGATCGAAGCCGGATGTCGCAAAATGCGTCCCGGCCGCCATGATCGGTGCCGACCGATGCGATATTTTGAAGTCATGCGGGAGGATGAATGGCGACGGGTGCCAGCCGACGGGACAGGCGTTGTTCATGAGCCGGCAAATAAACTGCCGAAAACGCGCCGAGTGTCACGAAAATGTGATCGAGCGGTTATAGGGGTCGACAGGTCACATGCTCCAGCCAAGAAGCCAGAGGAAAGCTCATGTCCGACCACCGCTCCCCTGACACCGGTTTCCGAACCAGCCTGCTCGAGGAGAATGACGGCCCGGCCGTCAATCCCACCGACAACCGCACCATGGGCGAGATCATCGCCGCGCGCTTCTCGCGCCGTGGCTTCCTGAAGGGTTCGCTGGCGGTTTCGGCCATCGCCGCCACGGTCAGCCCGCTGGCGCTGGTCGCCGCCGACGATGCCCGCGCCGCCGAGGCCTCGGCCTTCACCTTCGACGAGCTGGAGGCCGGCATCGACGACAAGCACCATGTCGCGCCGGGCTACGATGCCGACGTGCTGTTGCGCTGGGGCGATCCGCTGTTTGCCGACTCGCCGGAATTCGACCCGGCAAAGCAGTCGGCCGAGGCCCAGGCAAAACAGTTCGGCTACAACAACGACTATGTCGGCTATATCCCGATCGACGGCTCTGCCGAGCACGGCCTGCTGGTGGTCAACCACGAATACACCAACCCGCATCTGATGTTCCCCGGCATCGTCAAGATCGTCGACAAGGACGGCAAGAAGGCAGCCGAGGTGGCGCCGCTCAGCAAGGAGCAAGTCGACGTCGAGATGGCGGCCCATGGCGGCTCCATCGTCGAGATCCGCAAGGACGGCGGCAAGTGGCAGGTGGTGCGCGACGGCAAGCTCAACCGCCGCATCACCTCCAACACCGAGATGCAGCTTGCCGGCCCGGCCGCCGGCCACGACCGCCTCAAGACCAATGCCGATCCCTCCGGCACCAAGGTCATCGGCACCTTCAACAATTGCGCCGGCGGCGTCACCCCCTGGGGCACCTATGTCATGGCCGAGGAGAACATCCATGGCTATTTCTCCGGCGAATTGCCGGAAGGCCACAAGGAAGCCGCCAACTACAAGCGCCTCGGCATTCCGGAAGGCGCCTATGAGTGGGGCGCGCATTACGACCGCTTCAACCTCGCCAAGGAGCCGAACGAGGCCAACCGCTTCGGCTGGATCGTCGAGGTCGACGTCAATGATCCGGCCTCGGTGCCGCGCAAGCGCACCGCCATGGGCCGCTTCAAGCATGAGGGTGCGGAATCGATCGTCGCCAAGGACGGCCGCGTTGTCTTCTATCTCGGCGACGACGAGCGTTTCGACTATGCCTACAAGTTCGTGACCACCGGCAAGTTCAACGCCAACGACCTCGCGGCCAACAAGGACCTGCTCGACGACGGCACGCTGCATGTCGCCAAGTTCGGCGAGGACGGCACGGTCGAGTGGATGCCGATCGTCTTCGGCCAGGGCCCGCTGACTGCGGAAAACGGCTTCGCCAGCCAGGCCGACGTGCTGATCGAGACGCGCCGCGCCGCCGACCTGCTCGGCGCCACCAAGATGGACCGCCCCGAGGACATCCAGCCCAATGGCGCCAACGGCAAGGTCTATGTCATGCTGACCAACAATTCGAAGCGCAAGGCGGAGCAGGTCGACGCCGCCAATCCGCGCGCGTCGAACGCCTTCGGCCACATCATCGAGATATCGGAGGATGGCGGCGACTTCGCTGCCGCCAAGGGCAAATGGGAAGTGCTGCTGAAATGCGGCGATCCCTCGGTGGCCGAGGTCGGCGCCACCTTCTCGACCGCGACCACCGCCAATGGCTGGTTCGGCATGCCGGACAATTGCGCCGTCGATTCGGCCGGCCGTTTGTGGGTCGCCACCGACGGCCAGGGTCCGAAGGCCACCGGCCGCACCGACGGCCTGTGGGCGGTCGACACCGAAGGCGCGGCGCGGGCGACCTCGAAACTGTTCTTCCGCGTGCCGATCGGCGCCGAAATGTGCGGCCCGCTGTTCGCGCCGGACGACCAGACCGCCTTCGTCGCCGTCCAGCATCCGGGCGACGGCGGCGAGGACTGGGAGGCCTTCGGCCGTCCGTCCTACTATGAGGACCTGTCGACCCGCTGGCCCGATTTCAAGCCCGACATGCCGGTCCGGCCGTCGGTGGTCGCCATCACCAAAAAGGGCGGCGGCAAGATCGCCGTCTGACCTGCGGTCATCTCGACCCATTGCATGATCAAAGGAGGGATCTCGGCACCCCGAGATCCCTCCTTTTCATTTCAGGAACCAGTCAAGCTTCGGGAAAGATTGGCAATTTATGCGTGGCGCCCTAGGTCCTTGTCAGGAGACTGCCATGCCAAAGTCTGTTTATGACCGTGGCCTGCTGAAGCCTGCCGATATCGCCAGGCTGCAGCGCGTCTTTGACGAGGCCTGCCGGCGGCGCCAGGCGCATCCCGATTCGACCGAAGCCCGGGAAATCGCCCTGAACCTGCTTGCCCTGCACAATGCCGGCATGCTCGAAGAGGACATGCTGATGGAAGCCGTCGGCTTCCGGCGGCTTGAGCCAAAGTCGGCCTAGAGCAATTCCAGGAAAAGTGTGAGCGGTTTTCCGTCCGGAATTGCCTCAAAACAAAGAGACGGAGCAGTTCGCCGTTTCCGTGAAACGCTCCAGGTCCGCGAGAACGGCCGCTGGTGCGCCCTATCCGGTGCGTTGAACCACGGCCATGTTCATCATGCTTCTCAGCCGGAAGCCGATGGACTCGTACAGTCCGATGGCCGCGACATTGCTGGCATAAGCGTGGAGATAGGGGATTTCGCCCCGCGTCATGATTTGATTTGCCACGAACAGGGACAGCCGCCTGGCGAGGCCGCCGCCGCGGAAATCCGGATGCGAGCACACGCCGCTGAGTTCCGTGTAGCCAGGCTGCTTCATGCGCTCGCCGGCCATCGCCGCCAGCCTGCCGTCGATCTTGACGCCCCAGAAATCGCCGAGGCTCAACGCCTCCAGCGTGAACGGGCCGGGCCTGGTGAGCACCGCCAGAGCGAGCATCTCGGCGGCATCGTGCTGCGTCAACCGCTGGATGCGCTCGTCGGATACGGCCTGCACCGGCTGCTCGGCGATCATCTGTACCAGCGACGCGGTCGAAATCGCGGAGAGCGCCGCAGGCAGGACGATTGCGTCCGCCTGGACCACGATGGAGCTTTCGAGCGGCGGAATAAGCCTGCCCAGCGCATCGAGACTAGCCGTGTCGTCCGCCGCGGTGGCCGCGAACGGAACGATCGACGGCCTGTATCGCTTGGCCAGGCTGTCGCCTTGCGCGAAGGCCTGATGTCGCGAGCTGAGCGCGCTCCAGATGGGACGGTCGAGCACGTGGTTCATCGCACCGGACCCGCGGCCTCTTCCACGCGACGGTCGAGGGGCGACGCAGCCAGGCGGTCCTCGATTTCGGCGAGCTGACCAAGCAGCGGCCCGGACAGGTCGGCGCACAGACCCGCAACGGCCTTCTCGATGCGAGGCCAGACTTCGCGCTTCGCCACATCGACCAGCCGTCGGCCGTTGCGGCTGAGGGAGACGATCCTACGCCGCTGGTCGTCGTTCGACGGGCTGACCTCGACCAGTCCCAGTTCGGCCAGCAGCGCCACGCTGCGCGTGACGCCCGGCTGGGCGATCCCGAGCGACTGCGCCAGCTCGCCGACCGGCAGCGGCCCCAGCCTGTCGAGCGCGGCGAGCAGCGGATACTGGCTCGACTGGACCCGGACCTCCAGCTCGTCGAGCACGCGCTGCGTATCCGCCTGCAACTGCTCGCCGATGCGCTTGAACCTGCTGCCCAGGCACAGAAAGCCAAGCGACCGTATGATGTCGTCCATGATCCAGCTCGTTCAGTCAAAACGATAACATGATATATAACATCACATGAAAAGTCAAAGCCTGCTACCACAGGATGCAAGCCAATCCGGCCGATGATGGCGCATGGCGCGCTGCCCACTCGCCACCCTTTGGCCGAGATTTCCCCTTCTGTCGGTGCCGATTGCATCCTATATGGCGCCTGCGCGGTATGATTGACCGTGCCAAGGCGACTGATTCGGGCCTGCGGGTCGACGGGTCTCCATCTATCGGCACGCGGAACCTCATGCCCTCCCTGCGGATCCACATTGACAGGTTTCTCGAAGGCGCAGCACCCAAGGTTCCGCGGCGCGACCTGACGCATCTCGAGCGCCTGGCGCTGGTGCGTCGGCATGGCGATTTCTCGCTCGCCTATTCCACCGCCGTGCAGCAGAAACTGTCCTATTTCAGCGATGGCGACGGCTACATCGCCTTCGGCACCAAGATGAAGCACCATTTCGCGCTCGGCGATCCGGTGGCCCATCCGGCCGAGCGGCCGGCCTATATCAAGCGCTTCGTCGAGGCCGCAGGCGATCCCTGGTTCGTGCAGATCGGCGCCGATACCGCGCGGGTGCTGGCCGGTCTCGGCTACCGGATCAATCGCCTCGGCATCGACACCAGGCTGCACCTGCCAGCGCACAATTTCTCCGGCAAGCGCAACGAGACGGTGCGCTATTCCGAACGCTGGCTGTCGAAGAAGGGTTTTTCCTTCGAGGAGGACAGGCGCAACATCTTCCTCGACGAGATCGCCCGGCTGTCGGAGAACTGGCGCGGCGAGCGCATCGTCAAGCGCTGGGAGATGGGCTTCCTCAACCGGCCCTTCGCCGACCATCTCGGCGCCGACATGCGCCGCTTCGTGCTGCATGGGCCGGAGGGCGAGCTGGTCGCCCTGCTCGATTTCGATCCGCTGTTTCGCGACGGCAAGGTCATCGGCTACACCACCGCCTTCAAGCGCAAGCATATCGACGCCACGCCGCATGCCGAGATCGGCCTGACCAAATTCGCCGTCGACCGCTTTCGCGAGGAGGGCAAGTCCGTCGTCACGCTGGGTCTGTCGCCGCTGGTCGACATCGAGGCCAGCGGCTTTGCCGAATCGAGCTTCTGGCGCAGCACCTTCCAGCGCGCCTACGGCTCCGCCTGGGTCAATCGCTCGAAGTTCAACCTGCAGGGCCAGGCGGCCTTCAAGCGCCGTTTTCACGGCCAGGAACAGCCGATCTATGTCGCCTTCCGCCGGGGGACGCTTGTCGAGATGCTGGGGCTGCTGCGGCTGGTGAAGGCCATCTGACCTGCCGGTCAGTTCCGCAATCGATACCCGGTCCTGAATATCCAGGCGACGATCGCGATGCAGACGCCCAGGAACACCACGGTCATGCCGAGGCTGATGCCGACCGAGACGTCCGACTTGCCGTAGAAACTCCAGCGGAACCCGCTGATCAGGTAGACGACCGGGTTGAACAGCGTCACCGTGCGCCAGATGCCGGGCAGCATGTTGATCGAATAGAAGCTGCCGCCGAGGAAGGTCAGCGGCGTGATGATCAGCAGCGGCACCAGCTGCAATTGCTCGAAGCTCTTCGCCCAGATGCCGATGATGAAGCCGAACAGGCTGAAGGTCACCGCCGTCAGCACCAGGAAGGCGAGCATCCAGAACGGATGCTCGATATGCAGCGGCACGAACAGCGAGGCGGTGGCCAGGATGATCAGGCCGAGCACGATCGACTTGGTCGCGGCACCCCCGACATAGGCGATGACGATCTCCAGATAGGACACCGGCGCCGAAAGCAGCTCGTAGATCGAGCCGACGAATTTCGGGAAATAGATGGCGAAGGAGGCATTCGAGATCGACTGCGTCAGCAGCGACAGCATGATCAGCCCCGGCACGATGAAGGCGCCGTAGCTGATGCCGTCGATCTCGGTGATGCGCGAGCCGATGGCCGAGCCGAAGACGACGAAATAAAGCGAGGTCGAGATCACCGGCGAAATGATGCTCTGCAGCACGGTGCGCAGCGCGCGCGCCATTTCCACCCGGTAGATGGCCCAGACGGCGCGCAGATTCATGGCTCTTGCCTCAGCAGGTTGACGAAGATCTCCTCCAGCGAGCTGTTCTCCGTGTCGATGTCGCGGAACTGGATGCCCGCCGCCTCGAGGTCACGGATCAGCGAGGCGACGCCCGGCCGGTCGCTCTGGTTGTCGTAGGTGTAGGTCAATTGATCGCCATTGGGCGACAGCTCCAGCGCGTAGCGCGAGAAGCTCTCCGGGATGGCGGCGAGCGGACTGCGCAGCTCCAGCATCAGCCGCTTGCGGCCGAGCTTGCGCATCAGCTCGGCCTTGTCGTCGACCAGCACGATCTCCCCGCGGTTGATGACGCCGACGCGGTCGGCCATCGCCTCGGCTTCCTCGATGTAGTGGGTGGTCAGGATGATGGTGACGCCGTCCTCGCGCAGCCGGCGCACCATCGCCCACATGTCCTGGCGCAGTTCGACGTCGACGCCGGCCGTCGGCTCGTCGAGGAAGAGCACCCGCGGCTCGTGCGACAGCGCCTTGGCGATCATCAGCCGGCGCTTCATGCCGCCCGACAGCGTGATCGCCTTGGCGTCCTTCTTCTCCCACAGCGAGAGGTCGCGCAGCACCTTCTCGACGAACGCCTTGTTGGGCGGCTTGCCGAACAGGCCGCGGCTGTAGTTGACCGTCGCCCAGACGGTCTCGAAGGCGTCGATGGTCAGTTCCTGCGGCACCAGCCCGATCAGGCTGCGCGCAGCGCGGTAGTCGCGGGCAATGTCGTGGCCGTCGACCGTGACCGTTCCGGACGAACGGTTGACGATGCCGCAGACGATCGAGATCAGCGTCGTCTTGCCGGCGCCGTTCGGCCCGAGCAGTGCGAAGATCTCGCCGCGCTCGATGTCGAGGTTGATTTCCTTCAAGGCCTTGAAACCGGTGGCGTAGGTCTTGGTCACCCCGGCAATCGAGATAATGGATGGCATGGCTGAAAACGGCTGCTTGAAAGCGGATTTTTATTGCGCTGAATGTCGGTGCCAGCGTCCGGAAGTCAATGCCGCTCCTGACAATTCTGGACAATCATTCCCCGATCGGGCGCTGACGCTTTCGCCCGAACTGCTGCGACAACGCGCCCCGCGTGGCGCCACGCCGCTTTGACCGGACCGCGTCAGCGCCCTATTCTGTGAGGCATAAGCAGCAGCCGGAGTCGCCCATGGACCCGCTCATTCTGTCGCGCATCCAGTTCGGCGCGAATATTTCGTTCCATATCCTGTTTCCGGCGATCACCATTGCACTCGGCTGGGTGCTGCTGTTCTTCAAGCTGCGTTACAACCGCACCGGCGATTCCGCCTGGATGCGCGCCTATTTCACCTGGGTGAAGGTGTTCGCTTTGTCCTTCGCCATGGGCGTGGTCTCGGGCGTCACCATGAGCTTCCAGTTCGGCACCAACTGGCCCGGCTACATGGAGACCGTCGGCAACATCGCCGGGCCGCTGCTCGCCTATGAGATCCTCACCGCCTTCTTCCTCGAGGCGGCCTTCCTCGGCATCATGCTGTTCGGCTTCCGCCGCGTCTCCAACCGCATCCACACTTTGGCCACCGTGCTGGTCGCCGGCGGCACCACGGTCTCCGCCTTCTGGATCATCGCGCTCAATTCCTGGATGCAGACGCCGGCCGGCTTCGAGATGCGCGACGGCAAGGCGCATGCCGTCGACTGGTGGGCGATCGTCTTCAACCCGTCGATGCCCTACCGCCTGGTCCATATGCTGCTTGCCTCGGGGCTGACAGTCTCCTTCCTCATCGCCGGCCTGTCGGCGCTGCGCTATCTCACCGGCGACCGCTCGGAATCGATGTGGAAGGCGCTGCGCACCGGCGTCTTCACCGCCGCCATCCTGATCCCGATCCAGATTTTCGCCGGCGACCAGCACGGCCTGAACACGCTGGAGCACCAGCCGCAGAAGATCGCCGCCATGGAAGCCAACTGGAACACCGGCCCCAACGTGCCGCTGGTGCTGTTCGCGCTTCCCGACGAGGCGGCCCGGGAGAACAAATTCGAGGTCGCCATCCCCGACGGCGCCAGCCTCGTGCTGAGGCACTCAACCAGCGGCGTCGTGCCGGGGCTGAACGACTATCCCGGCAACCACCCGCCGGTCTTCCCGGTGTTCTGGGGTTTTCGCATCATGGTCGGCACCGGCATCCTGATGCTGGTCGTCTCCTGGTCGGCGGCCTTCTTCCTCAAGCGCCGCCACAGCCTGCCGAGGCCGCTGGCGCTGCTGATGGTGCCGATGACGATCTCCGGCTGGGTGGCGACGCTGGCCGGCTGGTACACCACCGAGATCGGCCGCCAGCCCTGGCTGGTCACCGGCGTGCTGAGGACCGCCGATGCCGTCGGCCCGGTCGCCGGCAGCCATGTCGCGCTGACGCTCGCCATCTATCTCGTCCTCTACTTGGCTTTGCTGATCGCCTATCTCGGCGTGCTGGTGCACCTGGCGCTGAAGGCGGCCAAGGATGGCGACGCCTCGCCGCTGCCGGGCGTCATGAACGCCGCCATGTCGCAGCCGGCGGCAGGAGAGTGAGAGCAGTGGTCGAACTGCGAAGAAATCTTGACTCGACGCCGGACGCTGGCGCTGCCCCTCACCTGCCTGCCGGCATCCTCTCCCCGTATAGGGACGGGGAGAGGGGCGCTCCCATCGCTGGTTTCGCCAATCGCCGACGTTGCAGGAAGTACGCTGTTGTTGCGGCCAGCCCCCTTCTCCCCGTCACCATACGGGGAGAAGGTCCCGGCAGGGAGATGAGGGGCGGCGCCGACCTCGGCAATCGAGACTGGCGCGCGAGGAGAAGAAAATGACCTATGACTGGCCAACCCTGCTTCCCTTGATCTTCGCCGGCCTGATGGGCCTCGCCATTCTGATCTACGTCATCCTCGACGGTTTCGATCTCGGCATCGGCATCCTGTTCGCCGCCGCCGACGACCACGAGCAGGACACCATGATCGCCGCCATCGGTCCGTTCTGGGACGCTAACGAGACCTGGCTGGTGCTGGCCGTCGGCCTGCTGCTGGTCGCCTTCCCGCTGGCGCATGGCACCATCCTCAGCGCGCTCTACATTCCGGTCTTCGTGCTGCTGGTCGGCCTGATCCTGCGCGGCGTCGCCTTCGACTTCCGCGCCAAGGTGCCGGCCGGCAGCAAGCACCGCTGGAACCGCATCTTCTTCCTCGGCTCGGCCGTCGCCTCGCTGGCGCAGGGCTATATGCTGGGCGTCTACGTGCTCGGCCTCGACGTCGGCCTCGGCGGCATCGCCTTCGGCGCGCTGGTGGCGCTCTGCCTGTCGGCCGCCTATGCGGCGATGGGCTCGGCCTGGCTGATCTACAAGACCGAGGGCGAATTGCAGAAGAAGGCGGTGCGCTGGCTGCGCACGGCGCTGGTGCTGGCCGCGCTCGGCATGGTCGCGGTGTCCCTGGCGACGCCCTTCGCCAGCCCGCGCATCTTCGACAAATGGTTCCTCTTTCCGGAGATCCTCTATCTCTCGCCGCTGCCGATCCTGTCGGCGCTGCTGTTCGTCTGGCTGTGGCGGCAGACCTTCCATCTGCCGAAGCCGAACGATCGCCACGCGCTGACGCCGTTCCTGACGCTCGCCGCCATCTTCGCGCTCGGCTTCGCCGGCCTCGCCTGGTCGTTCTACCCGTTCGTCGTGCCCGACAAGCTGACCATCTGGCAGGCCGCCTCAGCGCCGGAAAGCCTGATCGTGATCCTCGTCGGCGTCGTCGTGGTGCTGCCGATCATCATCTTCTATTCGTTCTATGCCTACCGGGTGTTCGGCGGCAAGGCGACGGATCTGACTTACGATTGAGAGCGTCTTTCTCCCCGTCACTATACGGGGAGAAATGCCCGGCAGGGCAATGAGGGGCAGCGCAAACCTGTCAAGCAGAGCCGGTGGCCCATCCCTTCAAATGTTGGCGCCGCCCCTCATCCGCCTGCCGGCACCTTCTCCCCGTATAGTGACGGGGAGAAGGCTCAGGACGGCCCCGCTCAGCTCTTGCTCGACGCCAGCACCAGCACCGGCTTTTCGCTGTAGAGCTTCGGGAACAGCGTCTTCAAATTCGCCACCTTCGGCAGGTCGTTGTAGACGATGTAGGGATAGGTCGGGTTCAGCGTCAGGAAATCCTGGTGGTAGTCCTCGGCCGGATAGAAGGTCTTGCCGGTCTCCAGCGTGGTGACGATCGGCTGGGAAAACACCTTGGCCTTGTCGAGCTGGGCGATGTAGCTCTCGGCCACCTTCTTCTGCTGGTCGTTGCCGGCAAAGATCGTCGAGCGGTACTGCGTGCCGTGGTCCGGCCCCTGGTAGTTGAGCTGCGTCGGATTGTGCGCGACCGAGAAATAGACCTGCAGCAGCTGGCCATAGGTCACCTGCGACGGGTCGTAGGTGATCTCGACCGACTCGGCATGGCCGGTGCTGCCGGTGCCGACGACCTCGTAGACGGCGTTTTCCTTGCTGCCGCCGGTGTAGCCGGACACCGCCTTGGTCACGCCCTTGACGTGCTGGAACACGCCCTGCACGCCCCAGAAGCAGCCGCCGGCGAAGACCGCCGTCTCGCTGCCGCTGGCAGCCTTCTCGTCCATTGCCGGCGGCGGGATCACCACCGCGTCCTCGGCCGAGACCGCCGGCGTCTGCCAGAACGCGGCGGCCGCGACGGTCAGGACGAGCGCGGCGAGCGCGCCTTTGGCGAAGGTCGACGATCGCTTCTGCTGTCGAATTGCGCTCATGTTGGAACTCCCTTGCTGCTGTTCACCATATACGAAATCGGCCGCCGCCGGGTTCTCACTTTGGCGTGCGTCGGCGGCAACTTATTGCGCTGGAGCCATCGCATCGACGGGCTTCATCGCATCGGTCACCGGCTTCATCGCATCCGTGGCCGGCTTCATTGCATCCGTCGCCGGCTTCATGGCATCGGCCGGCTTCATCGCCTGCGTGCTCATCGCATCGGTCGCCATGGCGTTGGCAGGCTTCATCGCGTCGGTCGCCGGCTTCATCGCGTCCGTTGCCGGTTTCATCGCCTCGGTGGCCATCGCGTTGGCCGGCTTCATGGCGTTGGTCGCGTCGTCGGCGCGGGCGCCGGCGGCGAACGTCGTGGTTGCGAGCGCGAAGGCGAGTGCGGTCAGGAATTTGGTCACGGGTATTCTCCTTGAGTTGTGGCGCGCGATGCGGGCCGGATGGTGCGCTGCCGCCTCATGCGGCATCGCGCGAAGAAGGATGATCAGTTCGCCGCGGCGGCCAGGATCGGCCCGCCGCCGGGTGTCTGCACCAGCACCGCGGTGTTGAGCCCGCCGCCATCGGCCGGCAGCGGCAGCGTCGTCGCCTCGCCGTTCCAGCGGCCGAGCCGCTGCAGCGAATGGACGACATTTGCATGCGGCAGGGTGCGGCCGGTGTTCTCGCCGCGCGCCACCGGCACCTCGACGACGCCGCGCCTGTAACGCACCAGCCAGACATCGGCCGCCCCGCCGGGCGCCGTGCCGGCGCCGATGCTCACTTTGCCGTCGCCGAGCGCAAGCGCCGGGCCCTTGGCCTGCGGGCTGGTCGAGATCAGCCGCTCGATCTCGCCGGGCGCGGCGCCGACCGCATCGGCGCTGCCGTTCACCACCACCTGCGGCGTGAACGGGCCGTCATGGCCGAGCGGCGGCTCGTAATTCACCTGGCGCTGGGTGAATTCCTGCCGGCCGAATGTGTCCTTCCAGCCGAGATAGTCCCAGTAGGTGACGTTGAACGACAGCGCCAGCACGCCCGGCTGGTCCTTGACCTTGATCAGATTGGCGTTGGCCGGCGGACAGGACGAGCAGCCCTGGCTGGTGAACAGCTCGACCACGGTCAGCGGCTGGGCCGACGCCGCGCCGGCGCTGGCGGCCAGCGCGATAAGGGCCGCGCCAGCGAGCCATGCCTTGCCGAGCGTTGTCTTTGATCCGGTCATGAGAAACAGTCTCCGTTGCGGCGGGTCATGCTCCCATTTCGCCGTGCCGGAGGGCTTCGTTACAGGCATCACCGGTTTGTGATTGAGAACCCTCAACGCGGAAAGCCGGCGGACAGCACCCCTGCTGTCCTCCCCGCATCTCCCCCCCCGCAAGCGGGATTGGCCAGCTCATCCGTCCGCCGCCTGGCTCCTTTCCTCTCCCTCCGGAGGAGGGAGAGGTGTCGCTGCGAAGCAGCGACGGAGTGGGGGAAGGCGGTTCCTAAATACGCCGCCGCCGACAATTCACCAATCAGGGCCAGGCATCACCCCGCCAGAAACAAAGACGCCGGCGCTGGTCGACCCCCACTCCGTCGAGCTTCGCTCGACACCTCTCCCCCGATCGACGGGGGAGAGGAAAGGCGCCCTTCATGCTCCCACTGGCTCTTCAATCCGGAAACTGGAGGGTGCCCTTCGAGTGCATGATCTCCCCACTTGGGGAGATCAGCTCATCACTGCGTCAGCACGGTGTTCGACGGCCGCTGGTTGAAGTCGCACTTGCCCTGGACGGTGTAGAAGAAGTCGGCGTTGCTGACGTCGGCCGGCACCGGGTTGCCGCCGTCTTCCCAGGCCTGGTAGCCGGTCTGGCCGCAGGGCACGGCGGTGAAGATGTCGACCGTCTGGCCGGTCGCGACCTCGGGCATGGTTGTGTTGCTGGTGCCGATGTAGAGCCGGTTCGAGGTGGCAGGGTCGTTGGACTTCAGCACCTTCGGGCTGCCCGAGGGCACGTCCATCTGCAGATAGAGGCTGTCCATCTGGCTGACGTCGATCACCGCGCCGGTGCCGTTGGCGGGATAGAACGTGTCGGCGCAGGTCGTCACGTATTTCTTGCTGCCGCTGGTCTGCGTGATCGCGCCGGTGGGCAGGCTGTTGAAGTTCTTCACCGTGGCGGTGGTGCAGACCTGCTGCTGGACCTTGGTCGTGGTGCTGCCGCTGATCGTGCTGACGATGGCGGTGCCGTAGCCCTTCGGGTCGCCGAAGCCGTTATAGGTGTAGGTGATCGTCATCAGCGGCTTGGCCACGGTGTCGCCGAACTTGGTGCCGTAGAGCGTCATCGTCTTGTTCCAGTAGCCGGACACTTTCGTCACCCTGAACGTCGTCTGCACCAGCGCCGGCCGCTTGCGCACCGCCGAGGTCACGCCGACCTGCACCGTGTCGACCTTGGCGATCTGCATGAAATTGGTCGGCATCGGATAGTGCGCCGAAGCCTTGGCGGTGGCGGTGCCGTCGGCCGCCACGACGAAGCTGTCGAGCGTCGCGCTGCCTTGCCCGCCATTGGCGGCGAAGCTCTGCTGCAGCGACTTCTCGCGGTCGGCCAGCGTGGTGGTCTTCGGCAGCGTGGTGATCGACAGGATCGCCGCGTCGAGCGCGTTCTGCATGTTGCTCTTCGTCTGCACCGCCGAGGTGTAGTCGACCGAGAGGCCGACGGCGAGCAGCAGCGGCACCAGGATCATGAGGAACACCGGCACGATCGAGCCGTCTCGCGAACGGACGAAATCGCTTGCGTATCGCAACATTCTCGAAGTCCCCCAAAGCCGTTGCCTGCCCAGCAGCGGCGGATCATGCGCCAAACTGGTGGATTAATGTTTAAGGCACGGCTTATTTAGGCGTGGCGCGGGTTGTGGCCGGGATTTGCCGGCACGAGCGCCTGCCGAACCCTCATCCGCCGGCGCCGCCCCTCATCCGCCTGCCGGCACCTTCTCCCCGTATAGTGACGGGGAGAAGGGGGCGGCCGCGATCTTCCCGCCCATCCTGCGCCGGCGATTGGCGAAATCGGCGACGGGAGCGCCCCCTCTCCCCGTCACTATACGGGGAGAGGATGCCGGCAGGCAGGTGAGGGGCAGCGCCGACGTCAGCAATTGCCCTCCGCCGACTGCGACGGCAACCGTCACTTCCCCTCCCCGTCCCCACGGCCCGCAAAGCCAGCGCCCCGCTTGCCCCTCAACCCCGCCCCTGCTAAAGCGCGCCGCATGACGACGCCCCTCGACCACATCCGCAATTTCTCCATCGTCGCCCATATCGACCATGGCAAATCCACGCTTGCCGACCGGCTGATCCAGCTCACCGGCGGGTTGGAGGCGCGTGACATGAAGGAGCAGGTGCTGGACTCGATGGACATCGAGCGCGAGCGCGGCATCACCATCAAGGCGCAGACGGTGCGGCTGAAATACCGCGCCGACAATGGCGAGGACTACATCCTCAACCTCATCGACACGCCCGGCCATGTCGACTTCGCCTACGAGGTGTCGCGGTCGCTGGCCGCCTGCGAGGGCTCGCTGCTGGTCGTCGACGCCTCGCAGGGCGTCGAGGCGCAGACGCTGGCCAATGTCTACCAGGCCATCGACAACAACCACGAGATCGTCGTGGTGCTGAACAAGGTCGACCTGCCGGCCGCCGAGCCCGAGCGCATCCGCGAGCAGGTCGAGGAGGTGATCGGCATCGACGCTTCCAACGCCGTGCTGATCTCTGCCAAGACCGGCCTCGGCATTCCCGACGTGCTCGAGGCCATCGTCCACCAGCTGCCGCCGCCGCGCGAGGGCGATCTATCGGCCCCGCTGAAGGCGATGCTGGTCGATAGCTGGTACGACGCCTATCTCGGCGTCATCGTGCTGGTCCGCGTCATCGACGGCGTCTTGAAGAAGGGCCAGACCATCCGCATGATGGGCACCGGCGCCAAATATCTGGTCGAGCGCACCGGCGTCTTCACGCCGGCCCGCATCAATGTCGACGAGCTCGGCCCCGGCGAGTTCGGCTTCTTCACCGGCTCGATCAAGGAAGTGGCCGACACCCGCGTCGGCGACACCATCACCGAGGATCGCCGCCCGACGCAAAAGGCGCTGCCCGGCTTCAAGCCGGCGCAGCCGGTGGTGTTCTGCGGCCTGTTCCCGGTCGACGCCGCCGATTTCGAGGATCTGCGCGCCGCCGTCGGCAAGCTGCGCCTCAACGACGCCTCCTTCTCCTATGAAATGGAGACGTCGGCCGCGCTTGGCTTCGGCTTCCGCTGCGGCTTCCTCGGGCTGCTGCACCTGGAGATCATCCAGGAGCGGCTGGAGCGGGAGTTCAACCTCGACCTCATCGCCACAGCGCCGTCCGTCGTCTACCGCATGAACCTCAATGACGGCACGCTGAAGGAGCTGCACAACCCGGCCGACATGCCCGACGTGGTCAAGATCGCCTCGATCGAGGAGCCGTGGATCCGCGCCACCATCCTGACGCCCGACGACTATCTCGGCGGGATTCTAAAGCTCTGCCAGGACAGGCGCGGCATCCAGGCCGACCTCTCCTATGTCGGCAAGCGCGCCATGCTGACCTACGATCTGCCGCTCAACGAGGTCGTCTTCGATTTCTACGACCGGCTGAAGTCGATCTCCAAGGGCTACGCCTCCTTCGACTATCATCTGACCGACTATCGCGAGGGCGACCTGGTCAAAATGTCGATCCTGGTCAATGACGAGCCGGTCGACGCGCTCTCCATGCTGGTGCACCGCACGGCGGCGGAAAAGCGCGGCCGGCAGATGTGCGAGAAGCTGAAGGAGCTGATCCCGCAGCATCTGTTCAAGATCCCGATCCAAGCGGCAATAGGCGGCCGCATCATCGCTCGCGAGACCGTCTCGGCGCTGCGCAAGGACGTCACCGCCAAATGCTACGGCGGCGACGTCTCACGCAAGCGCAAGCTGCTCGACAAGCAGAAAGAGGGCAAGAAGCGGATGCGGCAGTTCGGCAAGGTGGATATCCCGCAGGAGGCGTTTATCCAGGCGCTTAAGATGGGGGATTGAGAAGCGGGTCTCTTGCCAGTGTCTTGTTGAGCGTTGATGTGAAACATTATTCCATCAAACGGTACCAATTGCGAACGACCAATTTTAGCTTTACGACATCGTCCTCGCCTAAAACACCACAGTGCGCGATCGGGCCTCGGAGCATATTAAGTTGTTGTAGAACCTTTTCGACACCAACTTTGTCGTGTCGAGAGAAAACTCCCCCGAACACATCCCAGTTCGCCTTAATGATCTCACCGAGCTCCCCAAACGTGGTGTAGTCGATCATTCGATCTGACCTCGGTATGATTCCCTCTCGACGCTCACGCTCTAAATTCTTTGCAGCGTTTAGCCTAACGTTTTCGGGAACCTTAGTTAGCCACCAATCCGATTCGTTACTCGATTCAATAAGATCAACAATAAAACTCCGGATCTCATTCTCAAGTAGGTAAAAAAGCTTATAGTATGACGCCATGCGGTCCGCTTGCTGCCGATTCTCGGAAGAGGCAACAGAAACGTATCCCTTAATTAGAGCATCTGAAAATTTTTCAATCGCGGTTACATGCCCCTTTACGCCCTGCTCCGCGAGCGAGGTATCTACAGCCGAGCGCAGCGATGCTCCCCTTAATAAAAAATGTTGAAGCTCTATTTTCAACTTAACAAGTTCTCTCTTATCGAACGGAAAATCGCGTTGTAAACTTGAACGTCAGTCGTTTCTGGAAGAACAACATTTATAGTCGTAACAAGATTGAATTCAGGGCTGTCTCGCAAGCTCTTGCTCTCAGTTCTTACCTGATCGTCGGGCTTAGCCGTTTGCTCTCTGACAGGATCCTGAGGTTTGATCTCTTTCGCAGATCGCGCGAACTCGTTGAACGCGTTAAAAGTTCCAAAAATGGCACCGACAATCGGGTCGCTTTTATGAAGGCCAGTTATTTCAATGATTAACTCTTTGATGCGGTCATCAGGTAATCTATGGGCATATTCATTCCGTCGGAAAATTTCCGAGAAGCCGTTCTTGAGTGCGACGAGAGCCGCTTCGGAGCGCGTCGATCCAGACTTAAATTTGGAATATAGCTCGGTCGGAGAGTTGTCGGAATTCAACAATCCCATTCTCTTAAGAAGAGGGGGAATTGGGCGCGCACTTCCACCTCTAATCTTTAATACGCTATCCAAGAAGCTTTCGTTAAATTGCTGCGGACGCTCGGCCTCCACCAACGATTTTAGCGCTTCACTTAATCTGCCGTGAGTTGGGGTATAGGGAAGATTTCCAGGAATTTCGCGCCTGGTTCCTTTCTTTTCTCCAGGTGATTGATCAGATGGATTTGTTGCAGGTAATGGCTCCTCCTTTTGGTTTACCTTTTCTGCCAATGGGCCCTCCCCGGAAAGAACATTAGTCGAACAATACACGATCATAGTCGCCTGATGTCAAGCTAGGGACACCTCGTCATTCCGTTCGCTCCGCCGTAGAGACCTGCCCACGGCGCCGCTCAGCGAGAAGCGCCCGCGCGATCCTTGAGTGACGCCGCCTCAGTGCGTGTCGGCAACAGCCGCACGAAGATGCCGGGCCGCTATTGTCGCGTTCGGCCGCTTTGAGATCCCCCCACCTCATTGTATCCTCTGCCCGGCTAGGGGAGACATCACATGCGCTCCACCTCGGACACCATCGTCGCAATCGGCCTCGCCATCGGCGGCGCGCTGGGCATGGCGGGCACTTTCGTTGGCAGCGATGCGCTGCGCGAGACGCTGTGGACCATCGACGGCGTGGGCGTCGTCGTCGCGGCGGCACTGCTCACCATGAAATACCAGCGGCTCGGCAATGACCTCGTCGCGGCCGGCTTCCTGACTTTCCTCGCCGGCGAAAGCCTGCTTCTGGCCGGCAATGCGGCGGGGCTGCAGGCCAGCGTGCCGTCCTATGTCGGCGGCATTGCGCTGTGGGCGGCGGGGCTGGTCATGGTCAGCGCCCAAGCCACCTTCGCGCTCTGGGTGCGCCTCGCCGGGCTCGTTGCCGCCTTGCTGTTCACGGTCTCGGCGCTGATGATCCTCTGGGGCGCGCCGCTGCTGCCCACCTCCGCGCCGCTGCCGGCGATCGGCTATCCGTTCCTGGTCCTCACCTTCATCGGCTGGATCTGGACGCTGCTGAAACCCGAGCGGTGAGGGGCGGAAAAAAATGGCGGCGCCGCTCGAACTCCACAACAGCGCAACGGGAAAAATCCTGCCGGCGATCGGGCCGTTGCTGATCGGCGCGATCTTCGCTTTCGGCGTGGTGCAGGGCATCGCGGCCGGGGCGAACAGCGGCCATGTGCTGGTCATCGCGCTGCTCGGCGCGGGCTGCCTGGCGCTCGGCTTCTGCCTCGCGCGCGGCGCCTTCGACACTTCGGTCAAGGTCGTGCTCGACAGCCACGGTTTTCGGGACCGCCGCGCCGGCGACGTGCTGGTGCCGTGGAGGAAGGTGAGGAGCGTGCGCCTCACCTCCGGCAAGGGCTCGGCGATGCTCAATTTCGAGCTCACCGAGGAGCCGCCCGACGAAATCAAATACGCGCCCGCCAATGTGGTGAACCTGATCCTGCCCTTCGGCAAGACCATCGTGCACATGGAGGTCTCCTCGCTCGACGTGCGCGGCGACGACATGCTCGACGCGATCCGCAAATTCGCGCCGCATGTGGTGGTGAATCGCTGATTCTTCCTTCCCCCCTTGTGGGGGAAGGTGGATCGGCGCGAAGCGACGAGACGGATGAGCAACTGTGTTCGTCAGGACCTGTTTGGATTCCAAGGTTCGTTGTTTTGGATCATCGCGCTGAGGATGGTCAGGATCTTTCGTGCCACGGCGACGAGAGCGACCTTGGGCTCCTTGCCCTTGGCGATGAGACGCTGGTGGAAGGCCTTGAGGACGGGATTTGAGCGACTGGCATTGAGGGCAGCCATATAGACCACCCTGCGCACGGCGTGACGACCGCCCCAGATAATGCGGC
>NZ_SRUO01000227.1 GCF_004791025.1 Mesorhizobium sp. M4B.F.Ca.ET.203.01.1.1 | reverse complement strand
ATGGTCGGTGATGGTCTTGGCGTTGGACGGGCCGACGCCGATATTGACCATGGTGATGCCGCCATGGCCGGGCTTCTTCAAATGATAGGCCGGCATCTGCGGCAGGCGCTCCGGCGGCGTGCCTTCAGAGGCCGCCGCCCCGTTCCTGGTCACGACATTGCCCGGTTCGACGAACTCGACATAGCCGCTGTCGCCATTGGCCATCAGCTCGCGGGCGCGCGCCACGAACTCGTCGATATAGAACTGGTAGTTGGTGAACAGCACGAAGTTCTGGAAATGATGGGGGCTGGTTGCAGTGTAAT
>NZ_SRUO01000226.1 GCF_004791025.1 Mesorhizobium sp. M4B.F.Ca.ET.203.01.1.1 | reverse complement strand
GCCGAGATGAGCGTGCGCCGCGAACCGATCGGTGTCGTCGGCGTCGTCACGCCCTGGAACTTTCCGTCGGCCATGCTCACCCGCAAGGCGGCGGCAGCTTTGGCTGCCGGCTGCACGGTGGTGGCGCATCCGTCTTCCGAAACGCCGCTGTCGGCTTTGGCGTTGGCCGAACTCGGCGAGCGTGCCGGGCTGCCGGCCGGTGTCTTCAACGTCATCACCGGCGATGCGCGCACCATCGTCGGTGCGATGTGCGCCGATGCCCGCGTGCGCGCCATGAGCTTCACCGGCTCGACCGAAGTTGG
>NZ_SRUO01000225.1 GCF_004791025.1 Mesorhizobium sp. M4B.F.Ca.ET.203.01.1.1 | reverse complement strand
GTACCACGGGTACGAGAACGGCTTCTGGACGCTGGGCCGCCAGGCCCTGCTGGAGCCTATCGAATGGACCGCCGACGGCTGGTTCCGCGCGACCGGGGGCGACCTCGGCCAGCCACTGCGCAAGCCGGCCGGACAGGCACTGTCGCCGCATGGCATGGCGCTGTCGGATGATTTCCGCGGCAGCACGCTTGGCCCGCAGTGGGCGTTCTTCAATCCGGCGCAGGACGAGTACCGGCGGCTGGGTTTCAGCGGCAACGGCCTGGTCCTGCAGGGCAAGGGCAGCACGCCGCGCGATGCGTCAC
>NZ_SRUO01000224.1 GCF_004791025.1 Mesorhizobium sp. M4B.F.Ca.ET.203.01.1.1 | reverse complement strand
CCGCCGCGTGCGCGGCGGGCCCGTGGCTCAGGGTCTAGGTATTGGTGCTCATGCCTTCAGCTCCGACTTCACCAGGCCCTGGGCTCCCATGTGCTTGCGGTGTGCGTTCTCTATGCGTTCCACCTCGGCGGCCGGGACCCAGTAGTCCACGTCCTGGTCGAAGGTGCGGTAGATGAACGTGGCGATCATGCCGACGAAGCCGACGATGGCCAGCCACCAGATGTGCCAGATCATCGCGAAGCCGAACACCAGGCTGAAGGCACCGATGACAACGCCCGTGCCGGTGTTGCGCGGCATGTGGAT
>NZ_SRUO01000223.1 GCF_004791025.1 Mesorhizobium sp. M4B.F.Ca.ET.203.01.1.1 | reverse complement strand
GTGATAACCGCACCGCAATTGCGCGCCGCCAGATCGCTGCTCGGCATCGATCAACGCCGGCTTGCAGAATTGTCCGGCCTGTCGGTGCCGACGATCCAGCGCATGGAAGCCAGCAGTTCGATCATCCGGGGCAATGTCGATTCGCTGATGAAGCTGATCGCGGCGCTCGAGGCGGCCGGCATCGAACTGATCGGCGAAGGCGCGGCCAGCCAAGGCGGCGGTCGCAGCGTACGGCTGAAGGCGGGTTTCGATCCGGCCAAGGCGAGCGAAACCGCCGACCCCGAGCTCGGCGGGAGCCTGCCG
>NZ_SRUO01000222.1 GCF_004791025.1 Mesorhizobium sp. M4B.F.Ca.ET.203.01.1.1 | reverse complement strand
CGGCTTCTGGTGGAACGCGGCATCAAGGATGCGCTGGTCGAGAAACTGGCAGAGCGCGCAACCGCGACCCAGCCCGGCGATCCGCTCGACCCAGCATCCAGGATGGGTGCGATGGTGGACGCGCGCCACGCCGCGACCGTCATGCGTTTCATCGATGGCGGCAGGAAGTCGGCACGGCTGGTGACCGGCGGCGACCGGGTCGCCGTCGATGGGCGCGGCAGTTTCGTGCAGCCCACGATCTTCGACAACGTGTCGCCCGACGACCCGCTTGCCCGCGACGAGATCTTCGGTCCGGTTCTGTCG
>NZ_SRUO01000221.1 GCF_004791025.1 Mesorhizobium sp. M4B.F.Ca.ET.203.01.1.1 | reverse complement strand
CGGCGACCTTCTCGACGGCCGCGTTGCCGCGTCCGGCCTTGGCGAAGACCAGGGTCTTGATCGACCAGCCGAGGTCCAGCGCGTCGATGACCAGCTTCAGCCCTTCGGCCATGAAGGCGTTCTGCTGGTCGCGGAATTTCTTCAAGGCGAGCGCCTTGATGTCCTTGACCAGCGGATTGGCAAGGCTGGTGACTTCCTTGACCTGCCCGACCGGGCGGGCGCCGTCATGTGCGTTCATTCAAGCCACCCAGCGCGAGAACAGCGAGGTCGACAGCGCGCGGCCGGCGGACTTCTCGCGAATGA
>NZ_SRUO01000220.1 GCF_004791025.1 Mesorhizobium sp. M4B.F.Ca.ET.203.01.1.1 | reverse complement strand
GTCATCCGCGGCACGGACGAGGTGCTGCGCCTACAGAAGGAAGTGTCCGCGCTCCGTCAGGAAAAGCAGGAAAGCTGAAACACGGCCCTCACCAGGAGGGAACCTGTCCTTCCGAGAAGGGTTGGTTGAGCATTGGAAGGACAAATCATGCGGAAAAGCGAACTACCCCATCGCCCCGGTGCGGCACACGCTCCCGGCAACCCGCCAACCAAGGAAGGCGACGATCCCGACGTGTGGTTCCTGGCGGAGAACACCGACCTCTCGCCGAAGCAGGCGCGCGAGTTGATCCGCGAGCACGGACACG
>NZ_SRUO01000219.1 GCF_004791025.1 Mesorhizobium sp. M4B.F.Ca.ET.203.01.1.1 | reverse complement strand
GCGGGTGACGCGGCTTGCGCGGCGCGAACAGGGTGCGGAACTGGTTGAAGGCGGATGCGCGATTGAACATGGCGGCTCGATAGGCTGGGATCAGCGAAAGCAGAGTATCGGGACGCGCCACTGTCATTGAGTGAAAAACTCGTTAAATATAGCCTGTGCTTATTACAGATCAATGACTTGTGTTCATGTCGCAGCCAGTGACCTGAGTGGGCATGCGACAATGCGGGTTTACCGTACGAGCCTTCGCCATGACTGCCGCTGCCGCCCTGATCGCCCTGGATGCCCTCGCCGATGGCGCGTTTGC
>NZ_SRUO01000218.1 GCF_004791025.1 Mesorhizobium sp. M4B.F.Ca.ET.203.01.1.1 | reverse complement strand
CGGACATGCTCGAGCCGAGCCTGCCGGCGGACCGCGAGGCGACCGATTACAGCGACGAGCACATCCTGCATCTGACCGGCAAGATCCACCCCGGACAGATGGCGCAATCGCTGTCGAAACGCTTGCCGGACAATGCGATCGTGCTTGCCGACGCCGGCGCGCATCTCGCCTGGCTCGGCTATTACCTGCAGATCGCGCCCGGCCAGAACTTCCGCAAGCCCGGCGATTTCGGGCCGATGGCGGGCAGCGTCAACGGCGCGCTAGGCGTCAAGCTCGCCCATCCC
>NZ_SRUO01000021.1 GCF_004791025.1 Mesorhizobium sp. M4B.F.Ca.ET.203.01.1.1 | reverse complement strand
GGCTATCTCGCCGATGTCCTCACCAGGATCGTCAATGGCCACCCGAACAGCCAGATCGACGACCTGCTGCCCTGGGCCTACATCCCGGCTCCCGAACTCAGGGCCGTGGCCTGAGAACAGCGCTTACGACTGAACCGTCTGCGCTCGTGTTGCGTTTTACGGCGCAAGCATGAGGCACCCTTGCAGGCGTCAATTGCAAAAGCGCCATCTTAGAAAATTATACTACAAAATGCGTCGTTTCAGTCCCGGCTGGGGCCGAAATCTGTCCTTCGCGAACCGGTCGCGCGCTGCCTTGGCGTCAATTGCCGTTATTGGGCAGTTTTTGTAGCCTCAACCCCATTTTTTCAGCTCGGCAAGGAAGCGATCCTGCTCCTCCAAGGCTTTCAGCATCGTTCCCATGACAGTGGAATCCGTCATGCGCCGCAATTCTCGCTGAATGGACGATTCGTGAAGACCCAGCGCCGTCCTCAGCGCCAGTGAGTCTAAAACACCATGTACCTCTTTCCTGAGGGGCGTATCGAGGTATCCAGCCGCGGCCTTTTGGAGAGCAGATGCTTCCGAAAAATTGTACATACTCGCCGTCTCTTTGGCTTTCCGCATAAGGTACTCGCTAGCCGAGTCGGAGATCGATGACGTCGTGCGCGAGGGCGCTCTCGCCGTCCTTGCAGCTCTCGTTGCCGCCGCTTCGTTCATGAATTTCTGTCTGTTCAGCTTCCAGCGCCCCTGCCATCGACGGATCAAGGTAACGTCTGTCTCCCTCCGCGAGCTGGACATATCATTGAGGACCCGCCTCATGGCTGAAGTCGCCTTCATGGAAGGATTATCCAGCAAGATACTTGCGACCTTGGCAAGGGCCTGATCGTTGTTCTTGACGCCGCTGCCAATTGGGCGGCCGACGCGGCGCTTCTGAATCTCTTCCATTGCTTTGCCTCCAGTTGGTGTCGGTCTGCCCCGTGCGCTCTTTGATATTGTAGCAACGGATGGATTCTCAAGCGATTTAAATAGCTCCGATCAGTTTAAAAGCGCGGAAAATTCCCGCTCGTGAATCCAAAAGCGCGGAAAATTCAGCGACACGTAATTTTCCGCGCTTTTACGGCTTACGGAGAGGCTGAGCGCGAAAAATTCCAGCCGGTGCGGCGTTTGGCAATCGGCGTTTTCATCCGAAAACGGCCCCGCATTATTCCTCTAAAGCTTAGAACTGCCGGCCATAGCGCGGGCGAGCGGCACTGCTGAGGTAAGCAACTCAGCTCCCACCTTGCAGGACCTGGATGACGGACTGCCCGCAGGTGCTGCCCCATCTGCTTTGGACCGCATCTGCGAAATTCTCACGTATCCTGCCTGTGCGCATGTAAGCATAGGGTAGCGCCTGGGCTCGATTGGCCACCACACTAAGAACCACCGTCGGCATGGCGACCGCAGGCTGATGTCCCAAACGCCACTCCAAAAGGATCATCCTCTCATGGATCCCAATGCCATCATTGCGTCCCTGCCAGTCGCCGGGGCTGATCGATCTGTGCTCATCGAAGTCGCTAATGCCGCGTTCGAGCCCGTCATTGAGCGGATTGAACCGAATATTAGGAACGACCCGAAGCCTTTGGGATGCTGATGACTACATCGACAATAGCCTTCTCGGCGTCTCTCCCACAAGTCCGTGGGAAACGGCTCAGGAATTCTTTGCGGCTCTCGCACGCAAGGAAACCTTGTTCACCCATGCTTGGCAGCTGGTCGGCAGAGAAGCTTCCCTTGCTGAAGCCTTGGAAGCACACAAGAATCCGGACGTTGGCGTGACGCTGGTAACGGGGTCTGGCGGCGGCGGCAAATCTCGAGCTCCAAGCCATTCTGGACCAAATCGCCGCCGATCAGTCTGCGACTAGGATCAGGCTTGTCTCACCGACAATGGAGATCACCAAGGTGTCTCTAGAAGAGCTTGGTTCCGGTGACCTGCTCCTCGTCGTCGATGATGCTCATGACAGCGACAAGTCTCCAGCCATTGTTCAATTACGCCGCGGCCAACGTGGGTCGTGTAAAATTGCTCATTGTCTTCCGACGATATGGAGTTGAGCATATCCGGGCCCAGGCAAGCAGCTATTCCTTTTCTGGAGACCGTCTGAGCGTCATCGACGTACCGCCTCTTTCCAAGGAGGAGTCGGAGTCGCTTGCCCGCCAGGTGCTTGAACACCTAGGTGGACCTATGGAGCTTGCGGCCAGCATTGCTCATCTCACCCAAGATTGCTCGCTCGCCACAGTGGTCGGGGGCTCAGACCTGCATGAAGCCCCATCTTGTGCAGCGTCCTTTGCTTAGGCGCGGAACCATACGGAGCGATACGGGAAGATTTCTGATTTTGGCCCACGAGAAAGCCAATGAAATCAACGGTCCCGGCACATCCTCCGGGCCCACCATTATCGTTATTTATCAATGCTTTAGAGGGTGGTTCGCCACGAGGTTCGCCAATAGGTTCGCCAAGCATCGGCTTGCGCGTCACGAGGCGTACGACTCGATCCATCCCCTGGACGGCCAGCCGTACCTGCGATGCCTCGCGCGAATAGAGCTCCGCATGATCGATATCGTCGTGCCCTAGTACCTCCATGAGCTGTCTGGTTGAGGCCTCGGCCTCCGCCAGATAAACACCGAGCGACTTCCTCAGACCATGAAGAGTCAGACCCTTCGGAAGACCGGCGAGCTTGCACCAATGCGCCATCATCCCAGTCAGTGACTTGGCTGAGAATGGCTCACCATAGCCGTTGACCAGAACGGTCTCGCCGCGCCTGTCGGCCGCATCCAGGATCTCAGTCAGCATTGGTGTGATCGGCACGAAAAGCCGCTTGCCGCCAGTTCGTCCCTTGTTCTTGCCCTGAACAATATCGAACCCAACGAAATGACGCTCGACGCCATCGATGAAGACACGTCGGGTCACCCTCTGGTCCCAGCGAAGGCCCGCGACGTCGCCGCGGCGGTTGCCTAGCCAAAGCGCCAAACCGTAGCAAGTGCGTGCCGCTGTGCCGAGCTGCCAACGGGTTTCGAATTGCGCCATCGCTTCGCGCGACCAGGCTTTCCAGCCGCTATAGGCGGGCCGCCATTCGACCGCCGCTGTCGGATCGATTTCGATCCAGTCTTGCCGCAGCGCGACATAGACCAGCTTACGTATGCCCACCAGCAGGTGCTTGGCCTTATGGGGGGTGGCGATGAAGCGGCCAAGAAGCTCTTCAATATGGATACGTCTAAGGTTCTTAACCGCTACATCCCGCCAGATGAGTGGGTGATCAGGGACCACTCGCAGTTCTAGAAATTCTTCGATCAGCCGCGAGTTCTTGCGCTTGCTGGCTTCATCAAGCGCCAACCACTTGACCGAGATCTTCAACCGTTGAAAGGCCGCTCCAAACGTGCCGGGCAGAGCGGCTCCAGGCATACGGACGACGGGAGCCTTGGGGACTTTCCGGCCCTCGACCGCTGCTTGGTAGGCCTCCTTGAAACCCGCTTGATTGGGGGCCGGCAGACTAAGCACACGCTCCTTCGTCCGATAGCGCCAGCGAACTTTGCCATGGCGGTCGGTGTAGGAGGAGAGGCCGGGATGTTTGTCGGTCATGGCAGATGAATCTATTCCCTGCGATGATTCCCTTGCAACAGGAAGTCGACGATATTCTCTTCCTCGTCTCCAGGTAGTTCGGTAAAGGCGGCTTCGAGTTTTAAGCGATCCCAGATCACGCGGCTGTCAACCTTCTTCGGCTTTGGCATGCGGCGGTCAGCGACCATTTGGTCGAATTTAGTTGCGCCCACGCCAATGTACCGGGCGGCCTCTTCGCGTGAGAGGCCGCGAGGAGGATAGGAGAGGGGGTCGCTTTTCATGTCGGCACTCACGTGCAGTGCCCACGGCTTTGCACGCAGGCTTCTATGCAGCGACCAGGATCTACATCTTGTCGGATACTTCCAAAAGAGAGATGATCTAAGTCTGCGGTGAATGGCGGTCGGAGCGTAGAAATGGGATGGTTGCCATTGCAAAGTGACGTCAGGGTTAGCTCCGACGACCGTTACATCGCGAGACTAGCAAATGGGCTACCCTGCCTTGCGAGCGAGAGGCGATTTCATAAATCATCCGCAGCGCAGGCTTGATCGACGATCCTTTTTGGATGGGCACCATCTCCTTGTTGTGCGAAAGCGTGACTTAGCCCGCCTTTAAAGGCAAGTGCTTGTTTTTATTGCATGCCGCCGCACTCAAAGGTCAAGCCAATAGGGGCGAGCAGGCCTCGTGACCCTCATGGCAGACCCAAGCTTACATTTCGCCAAAGAGGACCATTGCTCCTGCCTTTAACCGCTCGCAGCTTCAAAGCCGGTCCCCGCAACCACTTTCATCATAAATCAATAACCGTCCCGGTCTAACCGGGGCGGTTTTTGCGTTTTAAGGGCACGCAATCGCCGCGGCGCGGAAGAGGGCGCATCACCGCTCCGAGAAAGTCGCGCGAAACGGGAACAAGAGCAGCGCGCCTAGGCGTGATGTAACGCGCCTTTATTGTATAGCCGCTCCGGGACTGGTCGTCACCAAGCTGCGCACAAGGCTCCAGGCAGAGCCTTGGTTTTCGCCGCCGAAGGACGGCGCATAGCGCTGCGCCCGGCGCAGCCGAATCGTCCCAGTGCCACTACCAGCGGCCTCTCCAGTGGCGATAGCAGTCGACCAACTGCCGGCGAATTTCCGCCGCAACACTCGAGATGCGGGCAAGCAAGCCCGGGCGCTGGAGGATATGTTTGGCGGCATCGCGGCGATCGCGCGCCTGCACGGCCGCGATGACTTCAGGCGCCATGCCCGGCGCCCATGAAACTCGGTTGCCGCTGATCCAGTAATGCGATTGGCAGGGAAAACTCCAGTTGCCAACGGACGGGATCAGGGAGACCTTCCCGTCCTTTTCAACAAGGCGCCACTTCGCCGGGTTCAGCGGCGTCACGACCTCACGCCCGCACCCGCAGCAGCACAGGTGCGAGGCGGTTGAATAGCGGCGGGAAATATAGATGACGCCCACCTCCAGCTCATCGGGAATGAAATCGACGAAGGAGGGCGCCAGGAGATTTGTTCCGCTCATGCCGCACTCTCGTGCACGAACTCGCCGGAGCCGATGGAGTAGCCGGTGTAAAAATGCGGCCGGGACTGCCGGTAGATGCCGAAGTGCTGTTTCCAGGCCATCACGGCGATGACCGCATTCAGCGAATTCAGCTCTGCGATCTGGATGTTTGTGGCGTACTCGTTGGCACCGCCGTCATCGTCCGCATAGGAGATATGAGGCGCGGCCGCTTCCCTTGTATCGGGTGTGCTCGTCGTTAGCCGGACGATCCCGCCCAGCTGGCCTTCGTGAAGAACGACCCCCATGCCGACTTCGGCGAACGGCGTGCCGTTCGCGATAAGCCGGTCGATCACGACCCGCTTCACCGGCCCCCTGTCGATACAGACGAACACGAAGTCGAGGCCGTCAAGGAGCGCGACGTTCGTTTCATCGAGGTAAACGTCATGCGCGACGATACCCTTGTGCATGTTCGAATACAGGGTCGCGAAATACGCCACCTTCTGGGGCTTGATTTCGAGGTCTTCGAGCGATGGGGCGCCTGGCGCGCGGAAAGCGTTGTGCTGGGAGAACACATCGCCGTCAAAGATATGGATTTGCGCCGCGGCCGTCTTCGTCACCAGGTCGAACACATAAGCGCCGGTGCCGCCCATGCCGAGGATACCGATTTTCTGGCCGGCCACCTTGCCGTTTACTGCCCCAATGCCGGCGCGGCTGGTGGCGGTGTCGACATACTTGAACACGCAGGATTCGTCGTCCGCCGCGATCGCCTGATAGGTGCGGGCCGTCGCGACAGGATCGACCTTGGTCGCTTCGCCGGCGATGCGGCCGATATAAGTCGTCATCTTGTGATGGTAGTCGCGGTAGTGCGCCTTGGCGGAAAACGTATGATCCGCCTTGACCCCGTCCCCGAAATCCTGGGGCGCTGAGGAGTTCTGGATCGCCGTGATCTTGCTGCCGTCACTGTGGCAGGGGTGCTCCCCGGTCCAGTAGGCGACATGATCGGTGGGCTTCACGGTCTTGTCGCCGGACAGCTCGAGTTTCGAGATCAGGATGCCGAGACGGACGGTTCCCGACGTATCGACATACGGAACGTTCCTGACGAGCAGGTAGCCGCCCCGTATGTCAAGGTCGTAACCCTCGTTCTGCATCCGGAGAAGGTCTGGACTAAGAGCGATTGGTCGACGTGACATCGAATTCCATCCCTTCCTTGATTTTCACCGACTGGCCCTCGACCAGCGTGCCCGACGGCTTGTGGCCGTGACCGCGGGTGTACTGGACGGTGTACTGGATGCCGTCGCCGGTCGGGGGATTATCGAAAGCCAGGGCAACGACCTCTTCAAAGGTCAGCTCTTCTTTCTTCGGGAGCGTCTTTTTGCGGCCGTTGACGATGATGGTCACCGTCTTCGGACGCTCTTCGGGGTTGAGGTCATTCATCGGTACATATCTTTTTGGCGCGTCGCGCCGTTTGAGGAGGATTGCGATTTCGCAATCAATTCGATATTATAATCTCGTGGGGGAAATTGCAAGTTCGCAATTGATTTAATTTTCGCAATTGGAGATACGATGACCGACCACTTCGACAGCGAAGCCTTCTACGCGGCGCTCAATGCCGCGCGTCTTGGTCGCCAGATGACGTGGAAGGAGGTCGCCGAGGAGGCAGGGGTCAACGCATCGACCCTGTCCAGGATCGGACAGGGTGCCAAGCCTGACGTCAACGGATTAGCGGCCCTGCTGACATGGTCGAATCTTAAGGCCGAGATGTTTATCCCGCGCGCAGGTCAGCAAGAAGCTGAACCGATCGCGCGTATCACCGCCTTGCTGCGCGCCGATCCGAAGCTGTCCGGCGATAAGGCGAAGCTCATGGAGGATATCGTCATCAGTACCTACAAGAAGCTGCGGGATGACTGACATTGAAGTTCAGGCACGGATTTAAGGCAGAGGCCAAACGTATCGCCGCCCGGGTCCGGGAAAAGGTCGGCCTGACGCCGATCTGTCCTATCGACCCCGTGCAAGTCTGCGCCCGCTTTGACATCCGTCTGCTCAAGCTGAGCGAGGTCGAGCCGGACTCCCCTTTTCTGCATGGCGAAAACCGGAAGTTCTTCTCGGCGGTGACCGTGCCGCGTGGCGGCCAGACAGCCATTCTGCACAACGACAAGCACCATGAGCACCGGCAGCGCAGCAACGTCTGCCATGAACTCGCGCACTGCTTTCTCGGCCACGGCTTCACACCGCCGCTGACGATCGACGGCGAACGGACGCACGACCGCGGTATCGAGGCCGAAGCAGACTTCCTGGCCGGCGTGTTGCTGCTGACGGACGAGGGCGCGATGCATGTGCTGCGCCGGAGGCTTACGGATGAAGCGCAACATCTCTACGGCGTGAGCGAGCAGATGCTGCAGCTTCGGCTGAACATGAGCGGCGCCTACATCCGCATGCGCCGCGCCGCCGTTTATTCGTAGCAGGTTCAGGTTCTGATCGGTATTTCCACGACGGGCCGCAGCGGCTCCAACTGGGTTGCGTACTTGCGTACAACCTGGTCGCAGAAATCCGCAATGCCTTTTGCCCGCGCCGTCGCGGCCAGAGCATAGGGCAGCTTTTCAGCGGGCGTAAAGTTCCGGCCTTCGAGCCGAGAATTGTAGTGGATGTCAAAGCACGGATTGCGCAGGCTCGACCCCCGGAAGATGCGGCTGGCGTGCAGGCAGTTTTCCCATTTCCAAGCATCGCGCCGCAACTCCTCTTCCTCGCCGCCCGAACGGATGCTGGAGAAGAAGCTTTTTGAATCGGGGTGAAGCTGGTCGTCCGTCTTGAATTTGCCGTCATGCGGCCGGAACGTCACCTCCAGCCCGGCTCTCGTGTAGTTGCCAGGGTGGTGCGGATCGGTCAGACACTTGTAGGCGAGCGTCGCAATGATCTCGGCGTTGCCGACAATGCCGCCGTCCGGCAGCGGGATCGGGGCTCGAATGTATTTGGTCGGCGAAATGTCGCCCTGGTAGATCACGCGGATCGTGTCGTCGAGACAAGGTCAAGATCTGGGGCCACGCGATCGCCACAGGCTTCTGCCGCCGCAAGGCCTGTGTCGCAAGCCGGCGGTGATCATGCACGCCATGTGGAGCGACGGAACGTTCTATGTCGGCGGGTCCGCGGCGAACCGAAGCGATGCCGCCCCGCGCGCTCACATCAAGGATCGCAGGCTGCTGGGAACGCATCGATGAGCAGAAGATCGACAGTACAAACGCACGGTGCCGGCACTCTGACCGGCGCCATCTGACACTAGAGATCCGTCGGCGGATGAGGACCGATGCAGACCAGGAACGACGGAAGATGAACATCGCCGTACTCGGAATCGATCTCGGAAAAACGCTCTGCAGCCTGGTCGGTCTCGACCGCCAAGGAGCGGTTGTGCTGCGTCGTCGGATGCGCCGGCCATCCCTTGCTGCATTCGTCGAAAAGCAACCGCGCTGCATCATTGGCATGGAGGCGTGCTGCGGCGCTCATCACCTCGCTCGTCAGTTTACCTCGCTCGGATACGATGTCCGGCTGATGCCGCCAGAGTATGTGAAACCGTACGTGAAGTCGCACAAGAACGACGATCGCGATGCCGAGGCAATCGCCGAGGCGGCGACACGACCGACCATGCGCTTCGTACCGGTCAAGTCGGAAGAGCAACTCGATGTCCAGACTTTGCACCGTGCGCGCGAGCGACTGGTCGGCACGCGGACGGCCCTGATCAATCAACTGCGCGGTGTGCTGTTCGATCGCGGCATCGTCATCGCCAAGGTCGACCAAAGCTGAACCTGTGGCTGCGCGAGAACCCGCCGAACAACACGACCTTGACCGCCAGGATGCAGCAACTCGTTCACGACATGGTCGATGAACTGCACGCGCTCGATCATCGGATCAAGCAGCTCGACCACGAGTTTGAAGCGCTCGCCGAAAGCGATGAACGAGCCCGTCTCCTGCGCAGCGTGCCAGGCATTGGCGCTCTCAACGCAACGGCGCTGGCCGCAGCGGTCGGCGACGTGTCGGCGTTTGCCAAGGGGCGTGATTTCGCTGCCTGGCTGGGGCTTGTTCCACGTCAGATCACGACCGACGGCAAGCCGCGGCTGACGGGGATAAGCAAGCGCGGGAGCACCTACATGCGCGTGCTGTTGATCCATGGCGCGCGAGCGGCACTGCCATATCTGGCGCGAATGGACACCCAGCTCGGCGCCTGGCTGCAAGCGCTACTGCAGCGCGCCAAGCGCAACGTGGTGGTCGTTGCGCTCGCCAACAAGCTGGCCCGGATCGCCTGGGCAGTGATGTCAAACCAGCGCCCCTACGAAGCCGTGATGGCGTCCAACGGTAACGAGTTTGGTCGAGCGGGCGCGTCCCGGCAACTGCTCGGCCGTATGAAGTCTGCGGGAGGATGTACATAGAGATGGCCCAACGGTTGATCGGCGTTCGGCAAACCCGTCGGCAGGCAGCGGCCCTTTCGAGGTCGTGTATCTTGTTAGGAGCCGGGCGCGCGAATCTCCATCTTGGCAGGACTCCTGAAGCGTCGAGGCCGGATACATTGGTGCAGACCGGTTGTCCCACTCAAAACATTCCGCTTGCAGACGGTGCGGGCCATACATTGCCTGCGGCCGCGCCGATCGACAGACGGCCGGACCGCGCTCGATTGCCTGTGACGATGCACCGTCAGTCCGATGGAAAAGTGCGCCACGACGGTTCGAGCGCTGCTTTCGTGCAGCCGATTAACCCCGTCGCAGAGCGCGGAAGATTGCACGGCGCATCGGAACTCGACGCCAGAACGCGGCATCGTAGCACAGAGAATAAATTCGTATATTATCGCACAGAAGGAGAGGAACGACGATGTCGAAAAGACCACCGGAAGCACAACCGATTAAGATGGCTAGATAAAAGCCCGCACATTGTGTGCTGGCCGGTCGGTTTGTTTTTGGGGATTTTCAGGTGCCCTGCGCACATTGCGGTCATTCGGCGCAATGTGCGCCGAACGCCCAAGACTTTGTATCGGCATCCTCTTTTCCACGTTGCAGGACAACGGCATGGCACAGAGCGCGAGCTTCGCATCCGCCCCGGCCGCATCCGCTCGACCCGTGCCCAGCATGCGCAGGCCTTCATCGCGCAAGCGCCAGCCGTAGCGAAGAAGGCTGGCGGTGGCATCGCTCGCTCGGGGAAAAGTTTTCCGGTAGCCGCTCTAGGTGTGGAGCCTCAACAGGTTGTCCTCGGTTAGAGCGAGGCGACTGATAGGTTTTTGGACTTTAGGCTGCCATGTGGGCGATGCCAATTGTATCTGTGCAGCCAGACAGGCAGCTCGGCGGAACGGTGATCTGAAGTCGGATAGGTGATGGCATAGGCCCATTCGCGCAGCGCGGTCTGGATGAAGCGCTCGGCCTTGCCGTTGGTCTTGGGCGTGTAGGGTTTGGTGCGAATGTGCTTGAGGCAAGCTTGCGGCAGGCCTTGGCGAAGGCCTTCGACCTGTAGCAGGACCCGTTGTCGGTCATGACGCGCTCGACCACGATGCCCAAGCTGGCGTAGTAGGCGACCGCCGCCTTCAGGAAGGCGATAGCGCTCTCCTTCCTCTAGTCCGGCAAGACCTGCGAGAAGGCGACGCGCGAGGCGTCGTCGATGCAGACATGGACGAACTCCCCAGCCGACGCCGCGGCTGTTGGACTGGCCGACGCGATCGCCGGTGATGCGGTGGCCGACGCGCTCGAAGCGCCCGAGTTTCTTGATGTCGATGTGGATCATCTCGCTGGCTTCTCGCGCTCGTAGCGGCGCACCGGTTCGGCCGGTTCAGGCTGTGCGGTCCGAGAAGGGAGGAGGCCGGATGGCGGCCTTCGCGTCGAGTGGAGCAGGACCGGCACGACAAACTCTGTCAAAGTCACGGTGAACAGATATGAGGATATCCTTGGACGCGAAGCCGGACAGCCGCATACCGATCCCATGCGCTTGATCGTGCTATGCTCCAGCGCTTCATGGCGACGGATGGCGGCTTCGCGAAAGCGAGAAAGCCTTAGCGTCGGACCGCCATGGGCGGCCGGTTCATGTCGCATGCAATATCGTTTGCCGGGAGACAGTTTTCGAAGGCCGACCGGATTGCATCGAGAGACACCTCCATGGTGCTGGAAAGCGTCCTGCCTCTCTGCCAGATGGCCACGTAGTGATAGAGCGCAGATGGGTCGACCGGTCTTGCTTCCAATTCGAACGCTGAATACTCGCGTGCAATGATCTCGTTGGTGATGGATACGCCAAGGCCGGCCGAAACGAATCCAACCTCGTAGCCATTGGAGTCATATTCCACCAGTATGTCCGGCTCGACGCCGGCGAAGCGCAAGGCGTTGAAGTTCATCTGGTGCGACGCGAATTCCGGGTCGATGTCGACGATCGTTTCGCCTGCGAGGTCGCTGGCTTCGACACACGTCTGCCTTGAAAAGCGGTGCTTTGGATGAAAGATGCACACGTTGTGCGCCGAACCGATCGGCGCCCATTCAAACAGGCGAGGGTCCAAAGGCAGCCGAGAGATGCCAAGGTCGACTCGGCCGGACAGGATATGCTCGCCCACTTGGTGATAGTTTCCTGAAATTGATCGGACGCTCGAACCAGTCTTCGATCGGACTGTCGCGACGACCTTCGGCAAGGTCACGAAACCGAAGACCGCGGGTGCGGCAATCGCGATTTGTTGCCTCTCTTCGTTCTTCATCGCGAAGATCGACGCTTCCACGCGATCAAGGGATGTCAGCGCAAGTTCGACGTTGCGGAGGAGTTCCCACGCCTCTCGCGAAGGAAGGATGCGGTTGGTGGATCTCTCAAACAGCGTGATGCCGAGGAGCGCCTCGAGCTGCTTGATGTGCTGGCTCACCGCCGGTTGGCTAATCCCGAGCGCGATAGCTGCTTGCCTCGTCGATCCGGCCCGCAGCACCGCGCGAAAGACCTGCAATTGTCGGAGCTTCAGGCCGCTCTGCAGCAACTCCATTTCGCGCCCTTCATAGGTTCGCATCTTTTGCAGGGAGAGGCGACAACGCCCTTCTTCCACGGGAACTATCCAGCGTTGGATCCCTAATCTCCCAAGGCTCAGATCTCGATGATATAAGGCATTCCAAACACCTTACAAGGTGTAAAATACACCTATAGGTGGCGGAGAAATCCGACCTGTCGATTGTGGACTCATGGTCAGTCCACGACAGATTCGAGCCGCGCGGGCATTGCTTGGTTGGTCGCAGCAGGAGCTTGCAGACAAAGCAATCGTATCGCTGAACGCGTTGGCCAGGTTGGAGAACGGAAAGGTGGACTCCCGGATCAGCACTCTACAAGCCATTGAGGCGGCGTTAACAAGAGCTGGCGTCGAATTCTTGTACGCTGGTCAAAAGGGTGAGGGTGTGCGGCTTCTAGATCCTCAGGCCTGACGGTGCAATTTCGTGGGACAAGGATTCAGTAAATCAAGCAGGATGGGACTACTCACGCGCTGTTTCGATTTTGTCGTCTCGGGAGCCGAAATGGGGCCGCCGTTCGAACGATATGCGTAGGCCGCTCGTCACCAGAAACTCACGGGCGCGATCCGTATCGCGCCTGCCGACATTCGACACCCAGTCCGAGAACAGGCGGACGGCACGCCGGTTCATATGTCGCGATGGGCAGACGAGCCAATATCCTGGAAACTCGATGACATCGAACTCGGTCGAAACGGGCACCAGGCTTCCCGCTGCAAGGTCCTCGAATGCAATCGAGGTGCTTTCCAGAACCACGCCCGCGCCGTCCTTTGCCAACTGGACTGACATGGAAGAACGGTCGAAACGATAGGGGTACGTCATTCGCGCACCCTGGATGCCGTTGCGTGGCAGCCAGTAATCCCAGCGGAAATAGGCCTTGACGCTGTCTATCAATCTGGCGTGACGAAGCTGTTGTCGCGGATCAGATGAAAGCGCCTGCAACTCGGCCAAATAGGATGGCGAACACATTGGCAAGATGAGATCGTTTACGACGCAGTCCGAATACAGGCCGGCCCAACCACCGTCGCCGTAACGCAGGTCGAGATCGATGACCTCCGTTTCGAAGTCGGAGAAGTTTGGCGTTGCGTCGACCCGCAAATTCCAGCTCGGAAACGCCTTGCTGAACTCGGCAAGCCGGGGGGCCAGCCACTTCTCGCCGAAGGAAGGGCTGACGCGAAGGCTGAGCTGAAAGGCCTCGCGCTGCCGCACGATGGAATTGCGAACCTCGCGGATGGATTCGAAGGCCTGAGTGGTCGTCTGATAGAGCCGTTCGCCGTCGATCGTCAGGGACAGGTGGCGTTTCTCGCGCTGGAACAGACGGACGCCAAGCTGGTGCTCCAGCAGCCGCAACTGCTGGCTGACGGCCGAAGGCGTGACCTGCAATTCCTGGGCAGCCTTTGCCACGCCGCCCAGGCGTGCAACAGCCTCGAAGTGAGCCATGGACTTGAATTTTAGGTCGGACATCGCTCTCAGCAGTTAAGCTCAGCTACACAAACAGTTAAGAAACGAGAATTGAGCCGGATGTCAATCGGTCGCATCATTCCTCAGGTCTCGGGAGGAGATGCAGGATGGAACCGGTCCAGAGCCTGGGCGGCGGCACAGTGGCCGCGGCCGGACAGGCATTCACCAGGGAGTCTTTGATCGAGGCTTCCAATGTCGAGAAGAGCTACGGCGCAACCCGTGTTCTGCGCGGTGTCGACTTTCAGGTCCGTTCCGGGGAAATTCACGCATTGCTGGGCGGCAACGGTGCCGGCAAGAGCACTCTTGTCCGCATCGTCACCGGTCTAACGCCTCGCGACGCCGGAGAGATCCGGTTTTCATCGGCGAAGACTAACAGCATCCATCCGATCATTGCCGTGGTCCACCAGGAACTGGCGTTGCTCCCCGAGCTCTCGGTCGCGGAGAATATCGGGATCGTGCATGCGAGGTCGGGTTTTTCACGGAGCAGCCATCGCCGTATGCGCGACGTTGCGCTGAACGCGCTCGATCTCATCGATCCGGCAATCGGGCGAGAGATTGTCGATCTTCCGGCGCGCAAGCTCTCTTTGCATGAAGGGCAGATCGTCGAGATCGCCCGTGCTCTTTCGACCGGTGCGGAGGTGTTGCTTCTCGACGAGCCCACCGCCAATTTGACCGCCGGTGAGACGGCCAAGCTGTTCTCCGTCCTGAAGCGACTGGTTCATGACGAGGGCATCGGCATCGTTTTCGTTTCGCACCGTATGAAGGAAATCCGCGAACTCTGCCATGTCTGCACTATTCTGCGGGACGGCATCACGGTGGTGAACGCTACCCCAGTTGCCTTGCTGAGCGATGCCGAGATCGTCCAGCAGATGGGGCAGCCGGCGCACGATGTGGCAGGACGGCTGAAGTCGAAGAAGGAGGTTCGCCAAGGCAGCCCAGTAGAGTTCTTGGGCCCGGACGATGCCAGGATGGAAATCTGGCCCGGCACCATACTAGGCCTTGCCGGCGCACCAGCGGGTCCGACCGGGCTGATCAATCCTCTGGTCGGTGCCGGCAGGGGTGCTGGCTGGCACGTCTCCGGCGAAGGTTTCAAAGGAAGCTTTTCATCGCCGTCGCAGGCGGCGCGCGCCGGCGTCGGATTCATCTCGGGCGACAGGACGATGAAGGGGATACTCTCGCAGCTTCCGATCGTCGACAACGTGCTTGCCGCCCGCAGGGTTCGCGAAGGGCGGCAGATCGTTGGCGCGGCCGAAAGGCAGGAATGCCTTGATCTCGTCTCGGCACTGAAACTGAAGGCCGTTTCGATCTGGGATCTGCCGGCGTCGTTGTCCGGCGGCAACCAGCAGAAGCTTATCGTTGCCCGCTGGCTCGGCTTGCCCCTGCGTCTGGTGGTGCTGGAAGAGCCGACGCGCGGTGTCGACATCGGCACCAAGCACGACATCTATGCCCTGATCCGGCACATGGCGGACGCCGGCGCAATCATTGTCTGGTGGTCGACCGAAAACATCGAATTGCTCGAATTGTGCGACGCCATCTTCGCCTTCGACACCGATGGGCGCCCCAAAGGTTTCCTGTCCGAAGAGCGTTTCACCGAAGACGGGCTCGCGGAACTGACGGGGATGGCCGCATGACCGACGTAACCAACGGAAACGCGGCGGCCAAGAAGATCCGGACCACGACAACCCGCGCGCCTGGACTCTTGCTCTCCTATCGCACCGAGGCTGCGATTGCCGCCGCGATTGTCGCCCTGATGCTTGCCGTGGGCATGTTCGTGCCGGCCGCGCTCAGCATGGGCAATATGCAAAACATCATCCAGGCGGCAGCCCCGCTCATCATCATGTCGTTGGGCGTCTTCCTGGTCGTCCTCACGGGTGGTATCGACCTCTCGGTCGGTTCGGTCTTTTCCTTGACCGGAATGGTGACCGCTTTGGCGATGGCCAATGGCGCCGATGGCGTCACTGCCAGTATCGCCGGTCTGGCCGTCGGCCTGGTGTTCGGCTCCCTCAACGGGTTCCTCGTGACGGTCGTGCGACTGGCCCCCTTCGTCGTTACACTGATCACATACGCCGTTGCCGGCAGCCTTGCCTTCATCGTTACCAACGGCCGATCGATGCCGATCGGCGCGCCGGATTTTTGGCTCCTGAACTCCGGCGAACTCATCCCCTCGGTGCCCAACCATCTCCTGTTCTGCATCATCCTGATGGTGGTGCTGGAGTATGTGCTGCGCAAGGTCGTCCTGGGGCGTTGGTTCTATGCCGTGGGCTCGTCGGCAGTGGCTGCCCGGCTGCTCGGCATTCCGGTGCTGCGCATCAAACTCGCGGCCTATGTGATCTCCGGCTTGCTTGCCTCTTTCGCCGGGCTGCTGACGGTCAGCTACATCCTCAACGCCGAGGCCACGGCAGGGTCCAGCCTGATGCTGCAAGCGATTGCCGCTGTCGTGATCGGCGGAGCCAGTCTCTTTGGCGGGACGGGCAGCGCGATAGGGGCAGTGTTGGGTGCGCTCATGATCACCTGCATCCAGAACGGCGTGAACCTCATCGGCGTGAACAGCTTCTGGCAGGGGTCTGTTACGGGCGCCGCCATCCTGCTTGCGGTGCTGATCGACCGCTTTAGCAACAAGAACCGACTCTAGATCATCAACGGGAGGAACTAAGATGAAGACCAAGACAATCCTGCTTGCGGCAGTGGCAACCGCCTTGGCCAGCGCATCCTATGCGCAGGACAAGAAAACAGTTGCCTACATCGCCCCTTCGCTGGACATCTCATACTGGCAATGGGTGGGCTACGGCGTGAAGGAGAAGGCCAAGGAACTTGGCATGGACTATGTCGAGTACACCTCGGAGAACTCGCCGGCCAAGCAGATGGACAATGCAAGGACGGCCGTGACCAAGGGGGTGTCGGCCATCGTGATCGGTCCCGTCAGTTCCACCTCGACGCCGCCGCTCCTCGACTATCTGGCCAAGCAGAAGGTTCCGATCGCGTTCGCCGGCATCGGGCCGCAGCCGGGCCTCACCAACTACACGTCCTCGGTTACCGCGAACAATTACGACACCGGCAAGGCGCAAGGCAAATTCACCTGCGAACTCGCCAAGGAGCGTGGCGGCAACAAGGTGGGAATGCTGTCGCTGCCGCAGGACAGGGAGAACGCGCAGAAATATCTGAAGGGTGCCAAGGAAGCGTTCGCGGCGAATGGCTGCGATCTCGTCCAGATGCTCGAAACGCGCGGTCTTACAATAAACGAGGCTGTCACGCAGGCAAACGATCTGCTGACCGCCAATCCCGACATCAAGGCCATTTACGGCATGTATGACGAAGCCGGTTCGGGTGCCGCCAAGGTGGTAGAGACCCGCGGCCTGACCGGCAAGGTCGGTATCACGGTCGCAGATGGATCGCCGACCACCATCGCGCTGCTGAAGAAAGGGGCGATCCAGGGCATCTTCTTCCAGGAAGCGGTGGGCCAGGGCATCGATGGAACGCAGCAGGTCTACAATGCGCTGACAGGCGCGCCGGTGACCCAGGACCTGGCTCTGGTGATGCCGCTCGTCACCGCGGACAAAGTCGACAGCCCCGAGGCGCAGAAGGTCATCGCCCGCGTTTTCCCACCAAGCAATTGAGCATCACGAGAGTGGACCTGCCGGTCGACCGGCGGGTCCACGCCCCATCAAGGAGCAAAATCGTGACCGAACTGCCGTTCATCGATCCGCACCATCATTTGTGGGATCTGGAAACCCACTACTATCCTTGGCTCACAGACGGTGTGAAACCGGCGGCCTTCGGCGACTATGAGGCGATCCGCAAGAGCTATCTGCTGGACGATTATCTCGAAGACGCCAGGAACCAGAACCTGGTGAAATCAGTGCACCTGGATGTTGGGTTCGACCCTCGAGACCCGGTTGGGGAGACGCGCTGGTTGCAGGGGATCGCAGACAAGCGCGGCTTTCCGCATGGCATCGTCGGTTACGCCGACCTATCCAAAGCCGATGTCGGCGAACTTCTCGACCGGCATATGGAGTTTGCGAATTTCCGGGGCATCCGGCAGTCGATGAACTATCATCCGGACCCGGCCAAGACCTATCAGACTCGACCGGAAATCAGTCGGACGCCTGAATGGCGTCGAGGCTTCCGCGAACTGGGAAAACGCGGGCTGAGCTTCGACCTGCAGCTCTACTACCCGCAGATGGGCGAATTTCTAGAACTCGCGCGTTACTTTCCAGACGTCCAGATCATTCTCGATCACACGGGGATGCAGGTAGACGGCCCGGATCATTTCGACGCCTGGAAAAGGGGGATGCGGCAGTTGGCGCGGGCGCCGAATGTCGCCTGCAAAATTTCCGGGCTGGGCATGGGCGACTGGTCATGGACCACGGCGTCGATCCGCCCTTATGTCGAAGAAGCGATAGCGGCCTTCGGCGTCGAGCGCTCGATGTTCGCGACGAATTTTCCGGTCGACAAGCTGTTTTCGAGCTTCGACGCCATCGTGAACGCTTTCAAGGAAATCACGATCGCCTATCCGCACGAGGAGCGGCTCGCCTTGTTTCACGACAACGCTGCTCGCTTCTACCGGCTCTAGATCATCCACCGAGAGAACTGAAAGTGCAGGAGACTTCGACATGTTGCTGAAGGGCAAGTCCGCGGTTATTTCGGGCGCCGCGAGCCCTCGGGGAATTGGCCGTTCCACTGCGACGCTGATGGCGGAGCACGGGGCGCGCATTGCAATACTCGACCTTGATGAAGGGCAAGCGCGTGATGCCGCCGCGTCGCTCGGTGGCCAACATATCGGCCTCGCCTGCAATGTCACCGACCTCGACGCGTGCAGGAAGGCTGCCGCCGCGGTGAGCGAAGCCTTCGGCAGGGTCGACGTGCTCTGCAACAATGCCGGCGTAACGCAGCCGGTGAAGACGCTGGAGATCGGCCCGGCCGACTGGGACCGCGTCCTCGACGTCAATCTGCGCGGCGTCCTCTACCTCAGCCAGGCCTTCATCCCGCACATGCGCGACAATGGCGGCGGTTCGATCATCTGCATGTCGTCGGTTTCCGCGCAACGCGGCGGGGGCATCTTTGGCGGCCCGCACTATTCCGCCGCCAAGGCTGGCGTGCTCGGGCTGGCCAAGGCGATGGCGCGCGAGTTCGGCCCTGACGGCATCCGCGTCAATTGCCTGACCCCCGGCCTGATCCAGACCGACATCACCGGCGACAAGCTGACCGATAGTATGCGCGCCGACATCGTCAAGGGAATCCCGCTGAGCAGGCTTGGCGACGCGCGCGACGTGGCGGGGGCCTATCTGTTCCTGGCATCGGACCTAGCCAGCTACATCACCGGCGCGGTGATCGATGTGAATGGCGGGATGCTGATCCATGGTTGATGCGGCATCTGAAACCGAGATGCCTCGAGCCGGCAGCAATGTGGGCCTTGCTGAACGTGCCTATCGCATCCGCCGGCATGCCGTGCGCATGGGGGAAGTCCAGGGCCAGGGCTATGTCGGGCAGGCGTTGGGAGTGGCCGACGTGCTTGCCGTCGCCTACTTCCATGCCTTGCGCTACCGACCGGAGGACACTCTGTGGGAGGAACGCGACCGTTTCCTGCTGTCCATCGGCCATTATGCGATAGCGCTTTACGCGGCATTGATTGAAGCGGGCGTGCTGCCTGAAGAAGAGCTCGCAACCTACGGCACCGATGACAGCCGCATGCCGATGTCTGGCATGGCGGCGTACACGCCCGGCATGGAAATCACCGGCGGATCACTCGGCCACGGCCTCGGCATTGCGGTTGGCATGTGCCTGGGGCTGAAACGCAAGCGGAGCGACAGCCTCGTCTACAATCTCTTGTCCGACGGTGAGCTCGGAGAGGGCTCGACTTGGGAGGCGGCAATGTCGGCGGCCCACCATAGGCTCGACAATCTCATCGCCATCGTCGATTTCAACAACCAGCAGGCCGACGGTCCGTCGACGGCCATGCTGTCCTCCGAGCCGGTGACCGACAAATTCGAGGCGTTCGGCTGGCATGCGCAGCGCGTGGACGGCAACGATATCGACGCGGTGCGCGAAGCATTCGACTGCGCTCGCTCACTCAAGGAGCCGCGACCCCGTATGATCATCTGCGACACACGCATGGCGAAGGGCGTGCCTTTCCTGGAATCCCGCGACGTAACGCATTTCATTCGCGTCGAGCCGCATGAATGGGCGCTGGCGCTCGAAGCTCTGGAACAGGGACGTCCGCTGTGAGGTTGTCAAAATTCGAGCCGCGCTTCGCCGTGAACGAAAGAGAGCGCAAGACCACATCCGCGATGATCGCCTCGATCGCGCCGGATGGCGTTTTGACGCGCAACGCCCCATTCGGTCATACATTGGCCCGCCTGGCGCGTAGCAGATCGGAGATTGTCGGGCTGACGGCCGACCTCGGCAAATACACCGATCTCCATGTTTTCGCGCAGGAGCATCCGGACCGCTTTTATCAGATGGGCATGGCGGAGCAGGTGCTGATGAGTGCGGCTGCCGGCCTGGCGCGGGAAGGCTTCAAGCCCTTCGCGACGACCTATGCCGTCTTCGCCTCGCGTCGCGCCTATGATTTCATTTGCATGGCGATCGCCGAGGAGAATCTCGACGTCAAGTTCGTCTGCGCGCTGCCGGGCTTGACCACGGGATATGGCCCCAGCCACCAGGCGACGGAGGACATCGCCATCTTTCGCGGCATGCCGAACCTGACCATCATAGATCCATGCGACGCACTCGACATCGAGCAGGCCACCGAAGCTATCGCGGACCATAAGGGACCCGTCTATATGCGGTTGCTGCGCGGCAAGGTTCCGGTCGTGCTCGACGATTACGACTACAGGTTCCAGATCGGAAAGGCGCGGCTGCTGCGCGAAGGCGAGGACGTGCTCTTCATTTCCAGCGGTCTGATGACTATGCGTGTCCTGGAGGCGGCAAAGGCGATGGAGGCAGACCGGATCGGCTGTGCGGTCCTGCACGTACCGACAATCAAGCCGCTCGATACCGAGGCAATACTGTCCGTCGCGCGCAAGCCCGGGAGGTTGGTCGTCGTTGCTGAAAACCACACGATCATCGGTGGGCTCGGCGAAGGCGTTGCGGCTCTCCTCATGCGCGAAGGCGTGCACCCGGTCTTCCGGCAGATAGGCTTGCCGGACGAATTCCTCGATGCCGGTGCACTGCCGACACTTCACGATCGATATGGGATATCAACGGCAGAGATCGTGGGTCGTGTCCGGGTGTGGTTGCAATAAATCCACCGCTTGACGGCCATAACCGCGTCTCGCGTCGGCGACTGTGGCGGATCAAGCCTTCTCCCGACGCACCGAGCGTGCTGAAACTGCGATGGCGATGAACGCCAGCAGGATGATTAGGAAGCTGCCGGTCAACGACCCGACATGGGCGATCAGGCCGAGCAAACCCGGCCCCAGCAGCAATCCGGCATATCCCATCGTTGTCACGATAGACATTGCGCGAGCGGCCGATGTGCCTCCCGCGCGTCCAGCGGCTGCAAAAAGGGTCGGCACGACGTTGGCAAGGCCAAGACCGCACACCGCGAGCGCAACCAGAACAACGGGAAGATTGCCGCCCATCAGGATCAGTACGAGCACTGAACCCGCGCAGATCATTGTGCAATAGCTCAACATCGTCATCTGACCGATGCTGTTTGCGATGAAGTCACCAAACAGGCGGCCTGTTGCCATCATGGTTGCAAATGCCGCGAAGCCATAGGCGCCTGTGCTTTCTGCGCCGCCGGATCGCGTCACGATGTATATGGCGCTCCAATCCATCATCCCGCCCTCGGCGAGCATCCCCAGGAATGCGAGGCCGCCAAGCAGGTAGAGATGGTTCGTCAAAGCGCTGTCGAACTTGCCGTCCGTCGCCTCTGTCGCGTCCGCAGGGCCGTCTAACCGGGCTGCATTGTTCCACCCCGTGCAAGCGACAAGTGCGACTGCCGCCACACCGGCCCCCGTGACGCCAAGGCATACGCTCAAAGCGCCACCGTGGGACAGTATTTGACCGACCACAAACGCGCCGGCCAAGCTCCCGAAACTGAACACGGCATGAAACGACGACATCACCTGCCGGCGCATGCGACGCTCCAATGCCGAGGCATCGATATTCATCGAAACGTCGAGCGTTCCAAACCCGGCCCCCGCAAGGAACACAATCGCCGCCAGCGGCCAGGCGTCCCCGACATAGGGCAGGGCCGTCAGGGTTGCCCCAAACGTGATCGATCCCACCAGGCTTAGTACGCTGCTCGGGACAATCGCTATCAAGCGGGCGATATTGGTCATCATCAAAATGGCGCCGAGAGCAAAGCAGATCAGGACTAGCCCGAGTTGCCCTTTGTCCAGATTCATTTGAATGCTGAGGACCGGAAGGGAGGAGGCCCAGGCCCCGATCCCGATGCCGCCGCCGAGGAAGAACAGACTGCAAAAGAAGCGGCTGCGTCGGATGCCTTGGGAAATCGTCGAGACATCGTTCACTATCGTAGGCCTCTGGTCTGCATGTCATCATCACCGGCGTGCTGGCCAGCGAGCGCGTGAGGCTGGTCCTCGGGGCGGAGCCGCGTTCCTACTTGCCCTGTTGGATAAAGTTCGCGGTCCTCTCGCCGATCATGATGCACACAGCATTGGGGTTGCCGGATATCAGCGTTGGCATGACCGAAGCATCCGCCACGCGGAGTCCTTCGATACCGTGGACGCGAAGCTCGGAATCAACGACGGCCATGCCGTCCTTGCCCATCCGGCAGGTGCCGGCGGGATGCAGCGCCGGATGCGCGACCTCCTGGCAGAACTTTCTCACCTGGAGTGGCGTCGCTGTGCCCGCGGACGGGATCTGCCTTGAGGCAATGTAGCGGCGGATGGCGGGCTGCTCCATGATCTCGAACGCGCCCATCGTGCCTTCAGCCACGGCATCGAGATCGTAGGTGTCGGAAAAATATCGCGGTGCAACGCGTGGATTATCGTAGGGATCGGCGCTTCTCAGCGTCACTTCCCCTCGAGACCGCGGCCTGATCTGCCCAAGATTGATGGTGCAGCCATTCCCACCCGGGACGGCGTCGACGCCTTCCTCGATGCCGGCTCCCACGACCATGAAGTATTGCACATCCGGGATGGCCTCGCTTGTATTGCCCCACCAGAACGCTCCCCCTTCGATGAGGTTCGACGAAGCGGGACCATCCCTGAACAGGAGGTAGTTCAGACCGGCAGCGGCCTTCCAGTGCGGCTTCTTGTATTTGTCGTAGCTGTGGGGTCCGTTCAACTGATAGACGAGAGATATCTCGATATGGTCCTGGAGGTTCTGCCCGACGCCCGGCAGGTCAGCAACAACAGGAATGCCATGTTCGCGCAGAGCGCCGGCGGGCCCAATTCCCGACAACATCAGCAATTTCGGCGAGGCAATCGCACCCGCCGACAGGATCACTTCGCGACTGGCCATAACCACCCATTTGCGGCCTTTTGCTACGTACTCCACACCGACGGCACGCCCCTTCTCGACGATTATTCGCGTGACAGTGGAACCTGTTCGAATCTGTAAGTTGGATCTGTGCCGGGCGGGCTTGATGAAGGCCGTTGCGGCGCTGCTTCGCCGATTATTTTTGGCGGTGATCTGGTAAAGACCGCAGCCGGCCTGGTCGCCCGAATTGAAGTCCGGATTATAGGGCAGCCCGGCCTGCTGACACGCCTGCAGCCAGGCACGTGTGAGGGGGTGGATGTGGTCGATGTCGGAAACGCCTAGCGGTCCGCCCACCGCGTGAGCCTGATTGCAGAAACGGTTGTTGTCTTCGGAACGCAGAAAGAAGGGCAGTACATCGGCGTAGTTCCAGCCATCCGCACCGAGCGCTTCCCACCGCGCATAGTCGGACGGAGCGCCGCGGATATAGATCATCGCGTTGACTGAACTGCCGCCGCCCAGCACCCGGGCCTGCACCATGGTCGGCTGCTCGCTTCGCGATTGGCTTGAGGTCGGTTCCCAGGCAATTCGTTTCAGGAGCGATCCTTGAGCAGTCTTGTAGTAGGCACCCGGTATATGGATGTAAGGATTGAAGTCGCGCGGCCCCTCCTCCAACAGGAAGACCGAGGCATCGGGATTTTCCGAAAGCCGCGAGGCAATCACGCAGCCAGTCGAGCCGCCGCCAATGACGATGTAGTCACATTTGGTTTGCATCACTTCTTCCTGCGGACGTATGCCCCAGAGAGCCGAGCCATGCGATGTCATCGGTCATATCCTAAAAAGCGGCCCCGGTTTCAGGGCCAGGGCGCCGCCGTCAATGTTCGATTCACTGCGGCGAACCTCGACAATGCCGAGGCATCGGCCGCTAGTAGGCAAACATCGGGCATCGCTGACAAGTTCGCAGGATGGCGAACTTAGACGCAACATGACGCGCCGGGAGAGGCGTCGCTCCTTGGCTCAGGCATGGACGCCCGGCAGGTTTGGCCGTCCGGGGCGATGGTTGGAAAGCAGATGGCGCCAGTGCCAGTATCGCGGGTATGAAGGCCTTCGCAGGGCGACGCATAATGGGCGTCAGGTCACGACAAGAATCGTCACAACGCGCACTTCTTCCAACTGCCGCATTGTGGTCTGGTATGGCGAAAGTCACCCTCAGGATGGACCAAAACCGTGCCCAACCAAACGAGAGATCTTTCGTTTGCCGATGACTTCATCTTGGCCAAACTCGTGGAGGATGTCCGCGACTATGCCGTTGAAGACGCGGTCGTTGTGAACATCAGCCCCAGCGCCATGATCACCGGGGACGAGCATCCGGCAATCGTGCCCGCCTGGAAGTCGACATGGCTGAAGGGCGGACAAATCAAGTCCGCGGACCGAGCGGCTATCCTCAAATTGCGAAAAGCTACCAATCTTGGCGGCTGCATGTTTCGCGGTTGGGACTGGCTCGGCAATCGCATCAAGAGCTTTCCGCGCGATACGCCGCTGTTCATTTCGTCGCAGGATGAGATCGGTACGGTGTCGACCGACCCGCTGGTCTTCACCAATGAACGTGCCGCCCCAGGATCGCCGCAGACGTTTACCCTCAAGCTGAACCTGTGGTGGTCGCCGGGCGATACGGACTGCTTCATCCACAACGAGCACCCTTTCCTGGAAACGCATACCCAGATCCACGGCAGCGGACGCATGCAGAAGTTTCGACTGCGCGACGAAGCCACGATTTACGAAGACGTGGTTATGCCTGTCGGATATTCGCACGACCCATTTTGCCGGGTTACCGGCAAGAACCAGTGGACCTACCCCTGGCATCGCTACTACGCGGATACCGACTCGGTCTGGCTGGCCATAGAACTTCATCCCTGACAGCTGACAAAGGCCGTGCTTACTCACCAGCCTTCCAATTCCGTCGCGACCCTGGATCAGCCATGTCTCCGTCGGCCATTCCAGGCTGGATCCTGCATAGGGGCCGACCGCCACTGCGTTGGATAGTGCCCAGGCTGGTGGCAGGCTCTCGGGCTTAAGCGTGGATATGATCAGAGCGGCGCACCGCTTGGCACGCAACTGTAAGTGAAAGGAAGCACTGATGAAACTCGACAGCTTACTCGTTGAGGGCACGGACAATGGCGACGCGACAGTCAAGGGCGATCTGGTGCGGTTGCGTGCCAACGGAAAGACCGATTGGTTCTTCGCACCAGGGGGCAAAAGCCGGATGGCAAATGTCACGCGACTGGTGGGCGAGGTCGAAGACAAGCATTTTGCATTGTCTGCAAAGGTATCCGTCGAATTCGCCTCCCCCTTTGACGGTGGCGCCCTCTTCATCGAGTGCGACGGCGACAACTGGGCGAAGATCGCCTTCGAGTTCTCTGCCGCGCGCAAGCCGACCATCGTCAGCGTGGTTACGCGCACGACGTCCGACGATTCTGACGGTCCAGCCTATCCCGGCGACCATGTGTGGTTGCGCATCTACAGCGATGGGGAAGCAATCGCCCTCCATTTTTCGGCCGACGGCAAATATTGGAACTTCCTGCGCTGGTTCACCCTGCCTGGCATTGCAAGGCGACCCGTCCATATCGGCATGGGGGTTCAATCGCCCACGGGCGAGGGGACGACCGCTGTCTTCTCGGACATCAAACTTTCCGTCGGCAAGATCGATGATCTGCGCAACGGACAATAGTCGAGCCGGCACTCATTGACGATGCCCGGCCGTCATCTGCAACGGCCCGGTTCCTACTTCGATCGGTTCTCGAATAGTGCGCGTCATCATCGCGGCGGCGGTTGCTTGTCGGCTGGTTGATAACACCAGCGGACCCGCACAGCCGGCCGCCGCGACTTCCTGTAGGAGCAAGTGCGGGCGCGGGGCTTCGTTCATATCCTGGCGCGAACGGCATCGCGTCGGCGACATCGCGGGCGGTGGCCCGGACCGTGACGTCGTCTCGTTTTCCCTCGCCTGCTTCCAGTTTGGTCATTCTGGTGCAGAGCCCCGCAAAGCGGATCCAGGCCAACGGAAGCCGGCAATCGTCCGCGTTCACGCCTTGCAATGAACAAAAGACCGGCGATCCGCCTCGATAGCCGACCATCCGAGGCCTTCAACAACCTGGCTGCGAAAATGTCGTTCGAGCCCGCTGCGCAAAACGCTCTTGACAAGCGAGGCGCTTCACGGGATGTTCATTCAGTAATAGTGACTTTCACTGAATGAAATAAGGATTGGCAATGACGACTGTGCTTCAAAAGGACGAGATCAAGGGGATCATCCCCCCGCTCGTTTCGACCTTCAAACCCGATGGTGATCTGGACCTTGACCTGTTCAAGGGCGAACTGAAGTTCATGGAGAGCGCGGGCATCAGGCTCGCCGTGGTCGGCGGCAGCACCGGTTCAGGGGACGAACTCTCCGCCGAAGAACTCGGCATCCTGGTGGAGACCGCAACAACCTGTAGCAAGCTGCGCGTCATCGCCGGGATAATCACGACCACCACTCGCGACGCGATAAAGCGTGGTCAAATCGCCAAGCAGAACGGCGCCTGCGCTCTCATGCTTGGACCGCCCATCTACAATACCCCGTCCGGGGATGGGCTGGACAAGTTCATCCAGGATGTCGGGGCGGCGACCTCGCTTCCCATCATCTACTACAATCATTTCTTCAACCCGCCGGCCGTCATGCAGCGCATTGCCAAGCTGCCCGAGGTCATCTGTGTGAAGGAAGTGGCGCTGGAGCCCGTGACGGAGCTGGTCCAGACCGTCGGAGACCGGGTTGTCATCGCCGCTGGTGCCGACAGCGTGAATATTGCGAGCTTCCTGTTCGGGGCAAAGGCCTCGATTTCCGGCATCAACAGCGTCATCCCGAAGCAATATGTGGAGATCCATGCCGCGCATGCAGCGGGCGACTACGCGCTCGGCCGCAGGCTCACGGACAAGATCGCACCGCTCGCCCGCGAAATGACCAAGGGCGTGAATTTCCCCGCCCGCATCAAGTTCGCGATCAATGCCCTGGGCCGCAAGGTGGGTGAACCGCGCCTGCCGAATGGCAACCTGGCCAAGGAGGATCAGGACAACATCATCAAGGCGCTCAAGCATGCCGGACTGCTTGCCTGAGCCGGGATCGGCTGGGGCTGCCCGTCCGGTGGTCGATTAAACCAGCAAACAAAACAATCAAAACAGAGGGAATGTGGACATGAACAAGGACATCAATCGCCCCAACGCTGATCCGACGCTTATCGGGCGCCGCGATCTATTGAAAACAGGCTTGATGATGGGCACGGGCATGGTGCTTGCGGGGGTTGGGCTTCGCCCGGCCCTTGCCGATGAACCGAAACGGGGAGGGACGCTCCGGGTCGGCCTTGGAGCAGCCGGCGCGAAGTCGTCGCTCAACCCTTTCATCTCGACCGGCGATATGGATTTCGCGGTCGCCCAGTCGATCTTCGATCGGCTCACCGACTTCGACAAGGACGGCAATCTCTACAACAAGCTGGCCGATGACTTCACCCACAACAGTGAAGGCAACATCTGGAAGATCAAGCTCAAGAAAGGTGTGGTGTGGCACGACGGCGCGCCCTTCACCGCCAAGGACGTAGCCTACACCATCCAGTACATCCTCAATTCCGACAACAAAGCCGATGCCTACCCCAACCTGGCTCCGCTCCTGGAGTCAAAAGGCGTGCGCGCATTGGATGCCAGCACCGTCGAAATCGAGCTGAAGCAGCCGTATGCCCTGCTGCCGCAAGTGCTGGGCAGCAAAGTGATGTTCCTCATCAAGGACGGGACGACCGACTTCGACAAGCCGATCGGCACCGGACCCTTCAAGTTCGTGTCATGGTCCCGCGGCCAGCGAGTGACACTTGCACGCAGCGACAATTATCGCACGGCAGGGCAACCCTATCTGGATGGGGTCGAGTTCATCGCGATAAACGACCCGACCGCCCGCATGAATGCGCTGGTGGCCGGCCAGGTCGACGCTGTGGCCCAGCTTGACGGGAGCCTGGCGCGGCTCATCGAAGCCAATCCCGCGCTTGTGCTCCTGCGCTCCAAGAGCGGCGCCACCACCGATCAGTTCATGATGACAAACCTGAAGCCATTTACCGACGTGAAGGTCCGGCAGGCCTTCAGGCTGATGATCGATCGCCAGCAACTGCTCGACAACGCGCTGTCCGGCTATGGCAGGATCGGCAACGATCTGCACTGCATCACGGATCCGGACTATGCGTCCGAAATCCCGCAACGCACATATGATCCGGATCAGGCAAAATCGCTGCTCAAGCAGGCGGGCTACGACAACAGCCAGTCAATCACGCTTTACACTTCAGATGCCGCTCCAGGCATGCAGGCGTCTGCCACCCTCATCGCCAATCAGGCGAAGAAAATTGGCGTGAACATCGAGCTCATGGTTGTCCCGCCCGATAGCTACTATTCCGGCCCGAACTTCAAGAAGACCCAGATGGGAAGTTCGGACTGGGGCCAGCACACCCTCGAATCCCAATTCGGCCAGGGCTATGCGCGCGGCGCTTACTGGAACGAACCGGATTGGACCAGCGACGCGTTCGACAAGTGGGTCAGCAAGGCAAGAACCACATTCGACGCCCCCAAACGCCGCGAATATTACGTTGAGGCGCAGAAGGTGCTCTGGAACGAAGGGGCCTACATCATCTGGGGCTTCCGCGATCTCCTCGACGCCTCCAGCGCCAAGGTCAAGAACATCGTTCCTTCGACCCAGAGAAACCTCGGCTACTATCAATTCGAAGGTGTCTATCTCGCGTAAGCAGCAAGGCCGCCGTGGCGCCGATCGGGCCACGGCGGCTTCCTCTCATATGAAGAGTGATAGCCCTTGAACAAGCCATTGCTTCAGCTTCTGCTGACAAGAATAGTCCTGGCTTTCGTCACGCTATTTGCTGTCTCGGTCGTTGTCTTCACCGCGACTCAATATCTGCCGGGAGATCCCGCCCGCGCGGCACTCGGCGCCAAGGCCGACCCCTCCGCTGTCGAGGCGCTCAGGCGCGAGTTCGGCATGGATCGGCCTGCGGTCGTGCAATATTTCAGCTGGATCGAAGGCGCCCTCACTGGCGACTTTGGACGATCAATCCCATCGGGCCGGCCGGTCTGGGAAGCGATCGGGCCTAGAGCCGTCAACACCATGGTGCTGACGGTCACCTCGCTGCTCCTGCTGATACCGCTATCGTTCGTCCTCGGCATTGTCGCGGCGATCTACAAAGACAGGTTGGCGGATCACCTGATATCCGTTCCGACCATCGTCACGGTTGCCTTGCCTGAGTTCGTCATTGGCACAGTGTTGATCGTGCTTTTCGCGGTCTATTTGCGCTGGTTGCCGCCGGTCTCGCTGATCAACGACAGCCTGCCTCTTTCGTCCCAATCCAGCCTCTTCATCTTGCCGGTGCTGACGCTGCTTGGCACGACACTGGCGCAGGTGGTGCGCATGGTTCGGGCAGTGGCCCTCGAAGTGCTGAGCGCCGAGTACATCTACATGGTGCGGCTACGCGGGATTAGTCCAGCGCGGGTGTTGATATGGCACGTCCTTCCCAACACCATCACGCCGACCATTCAGACGATCGCGTTGAACGCGGCCTGGCTGGCAGGTGGGGTCGTGGTCACAGAATCCGTCTTCCAACTGCCTGGAATCGGCAGCGCGCTTTCAGATGCGGTGATCAACCGTGACATGCCGACAGTGCTCGCCATCACGCTGATTATCACCGCCACCTACGTGCTGATCAACTTGGTGTCGGAAGCGCTTATCCTTCTCCTGAACCCAAGGCTGCGCGTAGCGAGCGGCAAGAACTGAGCCGGGGAGATCGGTCCATGTCCACCTCTGTCCTGCGCCTTACGCTGGCGAAGCCCGCCGCCCGCATCGCCCTGGTCCTGGTCCTGATTATCGTCGCCCTTGCAACGCTTGGACCCTATTTCAGCCCCTACGCTTTTGATGAAATTGTCGGCGCTCCGTTCGCGCCCATAACTCAAGAGCATTGGCTCGGAACCGATTTCCTCGGTCGCGACACTTTCAGCCGTTTCCTCTATGGCGGCAGGACGGTTCTGGTTGTCGCGCTGAGCGCGACGGTCGCGGCCTATATCGTGGCCGTGCCCCTCGGCATCTATTCCGGGCTGCGGCGAGGGCCTCTCGATGTCGTGCTGATCGCAATATCCGATGTCATCTACGCCTTGCCGCCGGCCATCTTCCTCCTGGTGCTTCTCGCCTCGACCGGCCCCAGCCTCCCAACAGTCATAGTCGGCATCGTCATCCTGCATTCTCCCCGCATCTTCCGCATCGTGCGTTTGATCACGATGGATATTTCCAAGAACGAGTACGTGGAGGCGGCTTTCGCCCGCGGAGAGAGCTGGACGGCGATCTGTTTCCTCGACATCCTTCCCAACGTGCTGACGCCGGTCACAGCCGACTTCGGTGTGCGGCTTTGCGGATCGATCATTCTTTACGCCTCCCTCAGCTATCTGGGTCTGGGCCTGCCGCCGCCGGCGGCCGACTGGGGCCTGATGATCAGCGAAAACCGAATCGGCATCACCATCTCGCCATGGATCGCCATCGCACCGGCGCTTGCGATTGCCGTCTTCTCCGTTGCCGTCAACGTTCTGACCGACAGCTTTGCGCGCTCGGTTGGTCGCTCGAAAGAGATTTGAAATGGCCGAAGCAATTCCGCTCGTCGTGCAATCGCTTTTCATGCACGATCTCAGCGGCCGCGAAATCGTCAGCGACGTATCCATTGCCGTCAAACGCGGCGAAGTCCTGGCCATCATCGGCGAGTCGGGATCGGGCAAGACCTCTGTCGCGCTGAGCTTGCTTGGCTTTGCGCGACCGGGAATGCGCATTTCGTCGGGCAAGATAACGATTGGCGGTACCGACATCCTCTCGCTTTCGGGGCGCGAGAGGCGCGCCTTTCAGGGCGGCAAGGTCTCACTGGTTCCACAGAATCCGACCACCAGCTTCAGCCCGCGAATGTCCATCGGCAAGCAAATGGCCGAGCTTCTTGCCGCGCATGGTCACTCGGGGCCTGGCCTGAAGCAGTTGCTGGCCGAGGCTCTGCGCAACGTAGACCTCCCCAATGATGAACGGTTTTTGAAACGCTATCCCTTCGAGTTGAGCGGCGGACAACTTCAACGCATCGCCATTGCGATGGCCTTTATGACGTCTCCGCAGGTGATCGTGATGGACGAGCCAACGACGGGCCTGGACGTCTCGACCCAGCAGACGATCCTTGAACTCATCGCCAGGCTGGTCAAGTCCAGCAACGCCAGCGTGGTCTACGTAACCCATGACCTTGCGGTTGTGAACGTCGTCGCCGACCGGGTGGCGGTCATGCTTTCTGGCAGGATTGTCGAGCAGGGCGGCCGCAAGCAGGTGTTTGCTGAGCCGCGCGACGATTATACACGCATGCTGCTCGACGCCATACCGCGACTGGTGGCCGAGAGCCCAGGTCCTGCGGCAGATGATACGACCGACAGCGCCCTTGAATTCCAGAACGTCCTCGAGGTGAAGAACCTGCGCGCCTCGCATGGCAACGTTGAGGTCGTCCACGGTATCTCATTCTCGGTCGGCAGAGGCGAATGCGTAGGGCTGGTCGGCGGCAGCGGCAGCGGCAAGACCACGACAGGCCGGTGCGTGACGGGTTTGCATGGCAATGCCACCGGCACCTTGTTGTTCGAAGGCCATTCGATGCCCTTCGCCGTGTCGAGCCGCTCCAAAGCTGATCTGGGTGCCATGCAGATCGTGTTTCAGAACCCTGACCGCTCACTCAACCCCAAGGAATCGATTGCTCAAAGCATTGCCCGCGCCGTTAGCCTGACCGGGATGACAGACAAGACGAGGATCGGCGCGGAGGTCCGGTCGCTGCTCGACCGCGTTCGACTGCCGCAAAGAGTAATCGACCTCTATCCCGCGGATCTGTCCGGAGGCGAGCGTCAGCGCGTCGCGGTGGCCCGGGCGCTGGCGTTGAAACCGAAGCTCCTGGTTTGTGATGAGATTACCTCGGCTCTCGACGTGTCTGTGCAGGCTGCGGTCGTCGAGCTTCTGCTCGATCTGAAAAAGGATGGCCTTGCGATGTTGTTCATAACGCACAACCTGCCGCTGGTCTCGGAAATTGCACAGTCCATCATAATCATGAAGGACGGAAACATCGTTGAGGCCGGGCGAACGAGCGAAGTCCTCCATTCGCCGCAGCATCGTTACACGAGGATGTTGTTGGAAGCCGCGCCGCGCCTTAATTGACGGCAACCTCTTCTTGGAGCACCAAGAGGGCGATTGTCATGGAGATTCGCCGGAGCGATCTTGCCCACCGACCTTGCCACCGCTGAGCAGAAGAGTGCCCGTTTCGACGCCGTCGATCGGGCGGTTGCCGTTCTGCGCGTTCTCGAACGGGCGGACCAGCCGATGTCGCTGTCGATGATTGCCCGCGAGGTCGGGCTAGGCCAGCCAACCACGTCGCGCTATGTCTCCAGTCTTGTCGGTCATGGCCTTATCGCTAAGGTAAACGGCAACCGCTATGTCCTGGGCATCGGGCTCTATATTCTGGGGCAGAAATCCCTCCATAGAAGGGATGTACGAACCGTAGCCCGTCCCTATCTCGAAACCCTGCACGAGCAGTTTAACGAAACGGTCAGCTTCGCTCTCTGGCTGCGCGATGAGCTCGTTGTCGTGGACTGTATCGAGGCCATGCAAACCTTGCGTCAGGGGGCGTCAGTCGGCGTGACGAATCCGTGGCACGCCAGCTCCTTGGGAAAGTCCATACTCGCCTGGCTGGATGCGCATGAAGTCAACAGGCTCATCAAGGCGTCGGGGTTACCCCGCTACACCCAAAATACCCTTATCACCCTGGACCAGCTGCGTGGCGAATTCCCGCTTATACGGGAGCGGGGCTATGCGGTCGACAACGAAGAGTCGGCGATAGGTGGCCGCTGTATCGGGGCCCCTGTTTACGATGAAGCCGGACGCCCGCTCGGTGCGATCAGCATCAGCGGGCCGATCGCGCGCGTCACCGACGAGGATATTCCCTCGACAGGCAGGCGCGTTGCCGAGATCGCCGACCAGATATCACGCGCTATGGGGTATGAAGGGAAGATGCCCGCCTGAGCTTCGGGAGCGAGTGATCGGCGGAGCTACCTGCTTGGCTGTCATTTCGACAGCCGGGTTCTGCAGGTTACGGCCGAAGTGCGATCGTTCGGCGCTTTGTAGATGCCGCGGCCACCGCCTCGGCGGCCCGCAGGGCGGCGATGTTATCCGACCCTCGCGCCAGCCAGGACATCTTTCGGTCCCCTGCGCTGACGAAATCCTCGACAGTCGCGACGTGGGAGTCGCCGTCACGAACAGGAACGAGCTCATTCTTGGCTCCATGCCGTCGCATGAGCGTGCCCGAAGCCTTACCGTTCAGCGTGCCATGAGCGATCAGAGTGCCGCGATCGCCGGCGACCACGACCATGCTTTCCATGTCGATGATCGCGAAACTCTCGAACGATTGAAATAAGCTGCCATCGTCGAGCTTGAATGCATAAGAAATCTGGTTGGGAGCACCGCCTTCATTCGCACCGAGGGCGGAAACTTCCTGAGGCTCTGCGCCCGTGAGGAATCTAGCCAGGTCGATGTCGTCGACGGACATGTCGAGATAGATGTCGCTGTCGCCGTCGAGATCGTCTTTCCTGCGCTTGGCTGTTGGCTTGTATGGTCCCTCGCGCGTGATAAGGATCGACTGCACCTTGCCGATTTCGCCGTCGACGATCAACCTGCGCATCGTCTGGTGGATCGCCGAAGCCCGGAACGGGTGATGCACGGCAAGAACGATGCCGGCTGTATCGCACACGCGCACCAGGGCGGCTGCCATCTTGCTGCTTTCGGAGATGGGACCGTCGCAAAGGACGTTCTTGCCAGCCTGCGCCGCGGCTGTGATGTAATGCGCCCGCCGCTGTATTCGGGCACTGACATAGATGAACTCGACGTCAGGGTCGCCAAGGGCACTTGACAAGTTGGTTGTCCACTGTGGGATATCCAAGTCCTGGGCGAAATGCGCGGCATCCAGTTTGCGTCGACTGACCACCCACAAGGGAGTATGCCCTTGCGCCCTGATCCCGGCGACCATCTGCTCCGTGGCGATGGTGCCGGTACCCATAACCGACCACCCCGTCTTGCCGTGAGTTGCCATGCCGGGAGCTCCTTATTCGGTCCAAGTATGGGCGAATTCGCGTCGCGGAGCCAACTTCGCATCTGATTGAGTTCTGAATTAAAGTGGCGTACACAGAGCGTCTATTCGCGTCACTGGGGAAGGCCGCCAGATTGAACCACCTCGCAGGGGAGAATGCTGCGCTTGCGGCGAATTTGAGAACCCTTTGCGACCGTCACGGGTCTGTGGCAGCCGTTTGTCGCAAATTAAACGTCAACCGGCAACAATTTAACAAATATTTGTCCGGCGCCCATGTGCCATCGAGCGCCAATCTGCGCACGATCGCGAATTTCTTCGGACTGAGCGTTCCGATCCTTTTCTCCAACCCGGAGGAATTTCGGACGTTGATCGACGGTAATTTTTTTCATGCGATGTCCACTGCCCGGCATCTGCCTGAGTTTGTGAATTTTCTTTCCAACATTGTTTTTGATAGCACCGTGCAGGATTCCGAGATCCTGGGCGTTTATGATCGCTACCAGTTTTCCTCGATCTATAAGGGTTTCATTCTAAAATCGGCGTTCTGCCTGTATAGACCAGATAAATTTCTGCAGCATTACTATATTGAGCGGTTTCCGAGCTTCGATAAGCCGGGGAAAACCGAATATGTCTTTAAGTACTATGGCTTTAGTTTCCCTGTGGCGGACAGGCTGTTCACAGCCGATTTCGAAGGGATTCAGAGCAACGAGCTCACCTTCGGCGTCTATGCCCAGGTCAAGCGAAACGCCAAGCGGTTCATGTTCGGCATTGCCAGCGGCATCGCGGCCAATGCCTTTCGTCAACCCTACTCAACGAAGGTCGCTTTGCACTACAAGGGGCCGGGCCTGCTCCAGCGCCGTCACCTCAAGGAGCTTACAGTGATCGACAGAGGTGATCCGAGCATTCCCAGGGAGGTGCTACAGTACCTCGGGGATGGGTCCGATATGATCCAGATGTAGTCTCGAAGCCTTGACGGTACGAGGCGGTCGTCTGACACTATTCGTGAAGCCGGCCTACGCCGTGCCGACAAGCTCATTCAGCGCCAAGCGATGCAGCGCAGGCGTGGCTGAGGCCAAGACCGGCCCTCCCTCTTCGGCGCGGCCACCGTCGATACGTGTGACGACGCCGCCCGCTTTCTCGATGATCGGTATCAGCGCGACAATGTCGTAGGGCTGCAGGGAGGGCTCGAGCGACAGATCGATCCGGCCCGCGGCCAGCATTGCGAAGGCGTAGCATTCGCCGCCATACCGGGTCATCTTTACCGCGCTGTTCAGCCGCTCGAAACCAGCCTTGAGATCACCATGAAAATGCTCGGGCGAGTTGGTGTGAAGAATGGCGTCGGAAAGGTTGTCGATGTTGCGCGTCTTGAGCGCCTTTCGCTCGCCGGCGCGCTGGCGCCATGCGCCCGTTGCGTCGGCCCAAAACCGTTCGCCGATATAGGGCTGGCTGAGCATCCCCATCTCGGCGTGGCCGCGATTGGTTAGACCTATGAGCGTCCCCCAGACCGGAATGCCGCAGATGAAAGGTCGCGTTCCGTCAACGGGATCTAGGACCCATCGCCAGTCGCTGCCGCCGCCCGTCTCGCCGAATTCCTCGCCGAGTACGGCGTGGTCCGGAAACTCTTTCACTATGGCGGCGCGCAACGCGATTTCAGCCTCGCGATCTGCCTCCGTAACCGGATCGAACCTGTATCCGGCCTTCACCTTGGTCTCTACGGCGAGGTCAACCAGATAGCGGGGCAGGGTCTCGGCATCCGCCAAATCGGCCAGATGGTGCAGGAAGGATGAGTCCGGGAGCTTTGACATGGGTTCCATCTCCATTTGGTCGATGCGGCCGCCGCTTGGGTCGAACGCCGGATCGAGACCGAATTTCTGGGCGCGCGACTTTAATCTGTCTAGAACAGCACCGAGCGATCGCATCCGGCAAAAGCATGCGCATTTGCACCGGTGGTTGCTCAGGCAGCCTGCAAGGACCGATCAGAATCCGCGGCCAGACGGCGCACCGCGCTCGCCGAACGGGCAACGACGTCTCGTTCGAGTTTGCCGGCGCGGACACTGGCGATGATACTGTTTGCCACATCATCGACCTGAGGCCCGCCCGCCAACAGGAGAAGGTCGACGCCGGCTTTGAGCGACGCCACCGCGGTTTCCGGAACCGTGCGGCCGCGCAACGTTCCGGGCAGATCGAGATCGTCCGAGACGATCAGGCCACGGAACCTGTGGGCGCCGCGAAGCATCGCGACTACCTTTGCCGAAGTCGACGAAGGCTCGGACGAATCGATTGCATCGACCGGTATGGGCCCGGTCATGATGGCGCACACACCTGCTGCAATGGCCGCGTCGAAGCACTTTAGATTGGGTTTCAGCTGCTCCAGCGAAGCAGTGACCGTCACAGTCGCGCTGTCGTGCGGGTCGGCCGGCACATGGGGATGCCCGGGAAAGTGCTTTGCTGTTGCCGCAACTCCCTGGTTCTGAACGCCTCTAATGAATGCCGACGCGGCGCGACTGACCAGGTCGCTATCCGCGGAAAAGGTGCGGTCACGCAGCCACGGGTTGCTTCCGGTCACCAGATCGACGACGGGCGCCAGGAAGAAGTTGATGCCGCAGGACCTGGCGGCGCGAGCGGCCTCTGCCCCGAAGTGCTCGATCTCGGTCTCCTTCATCTCCAGAACTTCGCGCGGATGAGGAAGCTGGGGTCCGAGGTTGTGGAGGCGGTGGACACCTCCCAGTTCGTAATCGATTGCGACCAGCACGTCGCCAGCAAGCGCCCGCGCACGGTCGTGGTAGTCCAGGAGAAGCTGCGGCGTTTCCGATTGCTGCCTGGCCGGCGACATGCGCCGCGCCACATATTCTTCGCGCGTCGAACCGAGAAGGGAAGCGACGCCGCCGGCAGTGAAGAAAGACGTCGACGCTTGTGTGAACTCAACCTTGTCAAAGGCGGGCAGGAGTACTGCGTAAGCGTCGCGAGAGAGGTCATCCATTTTTTCAGTCCTGATGTGTTTTGGCTCTGAGAGGGCAGAGTCCAATCATTTGGTGGTTGTCTGCTTCAGGAAGCTGGGAACGCAACCCAGGATTTCGACGCTGACGACGTGACGCTGACCTCGGACAGCAGAACACCCCGCAGCCCTTCGTAAACATCGGAAACCGGCACCTGCAGCGCTTCTCGCCAGTTACGTCCTGCCTCGAGCGCCGTCGCATAGTCGCTGTACAAGACGGCGAGCGCTTCGAGGTAGCCTTCGGGAGAGCCGGCCGGCAGGCTGGTCGCCTGTTTCGCGTCGGCCGAGAGGTCGCTGTTTCCGCGACGATAGGTGAGGTCGCCTTGGCCAAGCCGGAAGACACTGAGCGTTTCCGGTGCTTCCTGCCGCCATTCCATGGTGGCCTTGGAGCCGACGATCTTGAAGCGCAGGCCATTGCGATGGCCAGGAGCGGCAAAGGAGGACCACAAAAGGCCGTTGGCGTTGCCCTCGAATTCCAGCTGGATCAAGTCAGTGTCGTCTAACCCGAAGGAGTCGACGGTTCGCATCAGGTTGGCGCTGAGTGCGGTGCACCGGAGACCGGACACAAACTCGAGGATATTGAAAGCGTGCGTGCCGATATCCCCTAGCGCGCCCGTCGGTCCCGCCTTTGCTGGGTCGCCGCGCCATATCCCGCCCTTGCCCAGCTTCGACGGGTCGTTGACCAGCCATTCGAGCAGATACTCCACATGCATGAAGCGAACCTGCCCGATCTCGCCCGCGCGGATGCGAGCGCGCGCGTCTCGGACCATGGGATAGCCGGTGTAGGTGTATGTCACGGCAAAGAACGTGTCATTTGCCGCCGCTATCCGCTGAAGCTCGCGCGCCTGCTGCGACGAGTGGACCAGCGGCTTTTCGCAGATGACAGGAATGCCAGCTTCGAGAAACGCTTTGCATGGTTCGAAATGCAGATGGTTGGGCGTGACGATGATCGCGACTTCAATCGCATCGTCGCGTGCCGCTTCCAAGGCCGCCATGTCATGGAAGCTGAGGTAATTGCGGCCCGCGGCCACCCCAAGCGCCTCGCCGGCTTCAAGACAGGTCTGCCGGTCGGACGAGAAGGCGCCAGCTACCAATTCGAAACGATTGGTGAGCCGCATGGCAGTTCGATGACGGCTTGCAAAGAATGAACCACGCCCCCCTCCCACCATGCCGGCGCGAAAGCGACGTTTGCGGGGGATGTCGTTCGTCAGAAGGCTCATAGGTCCCCATCGCGCATTTCGGTCCATCTTTGGACTTGGTCGGAAGTGTCGCACTCGTCCTATTCGACAGCGGCTGCGATGAGGAACGGTCGACGGTATCCTTCCACTCGCGAGATCGAGCGACAAGTTCGCACGGTTCCAATCTGTGACGCAGAGTGACGCGATGTGCCTAGGTCGCTGTCTGTCGTGCATCAAGTCCAGGCTCCCACTTGAGCGCCGCTCAGCCGCGATGGTATCGGCGCCCGCAATCAATCACGACAGCCCGGGGTTGGTCTGATGGATAGGATATCACGGGGGGGCCTCCACGACCCCCGTTCCCCGTTTCCCGACATCGGAAATGAACGTCCAAATGCGTCAGGAATGGTGACTGTGCGAAATTGCATCGGTGAGCGGCTGGTAGTGAGGCTTATCGACCACATGATCGACGAACAGTGCCCTTGGCTCGACCTGCAGCGACGGTTCATCATGACATTGTGGCCTGGGACGGTTGGGAGTTATATCCGCTAGCCATGAAGACGGAAAAAGAAGCTGCCCATGATCTGTCTGGGAGGTTTGGGTGATGCTTTCGGAAGAGCGCCAGGCGATCATACGCGATCGATTAGCGGAGCAAGGCAAGGTCCTGGCCAACGCGCTGGCGCTCGAATTCCGTGTGTCGGAAGACACCGTACGCCGCGATCTTCGCGATCTTGCCAAAGCCGGGTTTTGCCGCAGGGTCTACGGCGGAGCGCTCGCCAGATCATCAGCGACCGGCACGGGAGGCGGGCGGTTGAAAATCTCCGTCTCCGATCTCGCGGCGCCGGCTGCTACCGCAACCAAGCTCGTGCAGCCCGGCGCGGTGATCCTGATGGATCAAGCAGCCCTAAGCGTCGCATGCGCTGCCGCTTTGCCCCGTGACATGGCCTTGACGGTTGTGACGAATGCTCCGTCAGTCGCGACGGCATTATCAGGGCATCGTCAAGTGCGCGTGGTTCTGTTGGGCGGCCTGTACGACCAGGACAAAGGATGCTCTTTTGGACCTGTCTGCCTCTCGCAGTTGGAGCAGTTCCATGCCGATTTCTTCTTTGCCGCCGATTGTGCCATAGATGCTTCCGTCGGCTTGACCGCATTCGACCTTGCCGAGGCTGAAATCAAACGCGCGATGTGCAGGCGGAGCATCGCTCGGGTAGCTTTTGCGACCGCAGACAGGATGTCGAGGGTCGCGCCCTTTCAAGTTTCGGGACCTGGAGAGATCGACCATTTGGTGGTCGGGCGCCAGCTAACTGCCGAGAGCCTCCAATTGTTTAGCAAGCAGGGCACGGTGATCCACCGCGCATTGGGGGGTCCAAATCGAAACCTCGACGATCGACGACCTAAGGACCTTCAACAAGATCCTGCATGAGGGTTTTGAGATCGCGAGCGACGTCGTAGCTGTTCATCTGATGCTGCTTGTTGCAGAACAGCTCGCAGCTCCACCAGCCATCGTAGCCGGTAGACTTCACGGCAGCTACCCACTCTCGAAGGTCTAGCGCGCCCTTGCCTGTTTCCACGTCGCGCAGCACCGGCTCGTTGGGGACTCCGCCCGCAAACGGCAGAGAGTCGCAGATGTGCACGCCGTAAATCAGATCCTTGTCCAATCGCGAGATTTGTTCGGGGCCATCGCCCGAGGTGTAACAGTGCCAGAAGTCGACGACGAGACGTATGTTGTCGCGCGCTGCTTTCCTGATGGTCCGAAGCTGCCTGTCAAGGGTGTTGAGCGGCGTCCAGGACAACGCTTCATGGTAGATGACCACATTGCGCTGGGCGGCAATGTCGGCGACCGCGGCCAATCCAGACGCCGTGATGTCGATCTGCTCCTCTATCGGCAGGCCAACAACGCCGCGGTAGAGATCGGGTAGCCGGGTAACGCTGGTGGGATCGAGAGCCTCAAGACTGATTGGACCTGTAATGACCTGAATGCCCTTTGATCCAACCGCCGAGGCAAGGTCCGTCAAAGCTTCCGCGTCTTTCAGCAGGTCCTTTCGGGCGTCGCCGTAGCGTTCCACGTCGAGAAGAAATCCAATTCCTGGAATGAAAGTATCGCCGACAACGCGCCGCAGCTCCTGCGGGCTGAAACCAGCGTCCAGGAAAGCGCGAATCTTGGCGCCGGATGCTTCCAGCCCATCGAAGCCGATCTGGTGTGCGATATCGAGATCAAGTGCAAGCGTGCCGTATCGCGCGACGAGTGCATGCAGGACAATCTGGTTGCGCTTCGACATGGGTTCCACCGTCATAAGTGGTTGACATTACCAGCAAGCAAGCCATACGCGTTGTTGAGGCGGAATTGCGCGGTAGTGCGAATTCTTGCGCGATATGCAGCACTTATCGCGTTATATCGCGTCGAAAATCTCCTGGAATCTGGACGCGTGTTGCGCCTGGCTGGAGCCAGTCTCGGCATATTTCGCCCATCGGCGGCTGGAAGCGGTCAACCCCTACTGTCGCAACTCTTCTCTGATAGCGCGTCACATTGCTTCGAATAAACCTACCCTGCGAACTTGTCGCAGGGCCTTCCATGGCTGCTTACTAAGAGCATGAACGAGGAGCATATCTCGCAACCGCCTCGTCAGCCAAAGATAAGAGGGTCGAACAATGAAACTGACCGGTGGGCAGATCGTCGCAAGAGCGCTCAAGGAATATGGCGTCGAATATGTGGCTGGCGTACCTGGACATGGCATCTGGGCCCTGTTCGATGCTTTTCTAGAGGAAGGCTCGCAGCTGCCTTTCATCCAGGTCATGCATGAACAGAGCGCCGTTCACATGGCGGACGGCTATTTCCGCGCCAGCGGCAAGCCCATGGCATGTTCGACGTCGGTCGGACCCGGCGCTACCAACACGATCATTGGGCTTGCGACAGCCTACTGCGACTCGACTTCCTTGTTCTATGTCTCGGGCTCCCCACAGACCTACATGCATGGCCACGGCACCATGCAGGAGATCGAGCGCCAGCAGGACAACGCCTTTGCGCGCATCACCGAGCAGGTGACCAAGCGCGCCTGGCAGGCTCAATCCGTTCAGGTTCTGCCGACCATCATGCATCGCGCCTTCAACGAGATGCTCACCGGCCGTCCGGGCCCCGTGCACGTCGAGGTACCGATGGACGTGCAGGTCGAGGCGGCCGAGGTGAGCATTCATCCGCTGGATAAGCGCCTGCCGATCGGTGTGGCCTACCCGGATCCGAGCGCGATCGAGGCGGCCGTAAAGCTTCTGTTGAACGCCGAACGGCCGGTCATCGTCGCCGGTGGCGGCGCCATCACGGCTAACGCTTCGAACGAATTGACCCGTCTGGCAGAGCGGCTCGGCGCGGCGGTTTCGATCACCTGGAACGGTAAGGGCGCCATCTCGGAAGATCATGAGCTCTTCATCGGCGCAGTCGGCCAGACCGGCACGACATGCGGCAACAAGATCACCGCGTCCGCTGACGTCGTGATCTCGGTAGGCTGCCGCTTTACAGATTGGTCGGCATCTTCCTACGCCAAGGGCGTTTCGTTCTCGATCCCCCCGGGCAAGCTGATCCACATTGATCTTGACCCGCGTGAGATCGGCAAAACCTATCCGACCGAGGTTGGCATCGTGTCCGACGCAAAGGTGGCGTTGGAGGCAATCCTGGCGTTGATCTCGGAGGCAGATGCCAAGAAGGCCCTCGCAAAACGCGAGAAGTTCCTGGCGGACGTCCAGAAGGCGAAGGCCGACTGGATCGCCCAGGTGTCGCCGCGCGAAAACAGCCGCGAAACGCCCTTCACATCGCAGCGGCCACTGGTCGCTTTGCGCAAGGTCCTCGACCGCAATGGTATTGTGGTTGTCGGTTCGGGCAACACCCAGGGTTCGGTGAAGCAAAGCTTCCCGGTCTACGAGCCTCGCACCCACCTGACCTCCGGCTCCTATTCGCCGATGGGCTGGGCGGTGCCGGCGGCTTTGGGCGCCAAGCTCGCATGCCCGGATCGCCAGGTCGTGGCGATCGTTGGCGACGGCGACTTCATGATGTCGCTGCCCGAAATGGGCACTGCCGTGATGAACGGCATCAATGTGGTGTTCCTCGTGTTGAACAACTCAGGTTACATGTCGATCCGCGGTGGCCAGCGCAAGTTCATGGGCCGTCACATCGCTTCCGAATTTACCCATCACTCCGGGAATGGCCAGCCTTACTCTGCCGATATCACGGCCTCCGCCCGCGCATTCGGGCTCGAGGCCTGGAAAGTCGAGAAGGATGAAGATCTCGAAAGCAGCCTGAAGGCAACTCTGGAATGCGGAGGCCCGGCTCTTGTCGAGGTCATTGTCTCGCGCGACGCGGCGGGACCGTTCGCGACCGGCTGGTGGGATTTTCCGTCGCCGGCCTACTACGAAAAAGAACAGGCCGGATACGCCGAGATGCGCGCCCGCGAGCAGCACCTGTAGCAGGACCGACGTGAGGGCGGGCCGGCCCCGCCCTCAAACTTCGCCACCCATCTCGTTGAGGATGCGGCGCCCACGCGCTCGCGAACGAAGAGCTATTGCAATGATACGCACCGTCAAGTCCGCCCGAGGCAGTGTCGCAGACGATGGTCAGCCGGCAGTTACCGCGACAGTTCAGGCCTTGCTGGCCCAGGTCGAGAAGGGCGGCGACAAGGCGGTGCGCGAATTGTCCGTCCGCTTCGACAAGTTCGACAGGGATGACTATCGCCTGACCAAGGCCGAGATCGACGGGTGCATCAACGCGTTGACCAAGCGCGAACGCGATGATCTCGATTTCGCGCAGGACCAGGTGCGCAGGTTCGCCGAAGCCCAGCGCGCGACCCTTCTCGATCTGGAGATCGAAACGCTGCCGGGAGTCGTTCTAGGCCACAAGAACGTGCCGATCCAGAATGTCGGATGCTATGTCCCGGGCGGCAAATATCCGCTGCTTGCGTCCGCCCACATGACTGTCTTGACCGCCCGAGTGGCTGGTTGCGAGCGCGTCATCACCTGCGCCCCGCCGTTTCAGGGCAAGATCGCCGAGAAGATTGTCGCCGCCCAGGCGCTCGCCGGCGCCGACGAAATCTACTGCCTCGGCGGCGTCCAGGCGATCGCCGCCATGGCCTACGGCACCGAGACGATCGCTCCCGTCGATATCCTGGCCGGCCCTGGAAATGCCTATGTGGCAGAAGCGAAACGGCTGCTGTTCGGCAAGGTCGGCATCGACCTTTTCGCCGGTCCGACCGAGACGCTGGTGATTGCCGACGACAGTGTCGACGGTGAGATCGTGGCCACGGATCTGCTTGGCCAGGCGGAGCATGGCGTCAGCTCTCCTGCTTTGCTGATCACCAACTCGGAAAAACTTACCCGCGACACGCTGGATGAAATCGAGCGTCTGCTCAAAATCCTGCCGACCGCGGCTGTCGCGGCCAAAGCCTGGGAGGATTTCGGCGAGATCATCCTGTGCGATACGATCGACGAGATGGTGGCCGAGGCCGATCGCATCGCCTCCGAGCATGTCCAGGTCATGACGCGTGATCCGGACTACTTCCTTGAGAAGATGAAAAACTATGGCGCGCTGTTTCTCGGTGCCCGCACGAATGTGTCGTTTGGCGACAAGGTCATCGGCACCAACCATACGCTGCCGACCAACAAGGCCGCGCGCTACACTGGCGGGCTCTGGGTCGGCAAATTCCTCAAGACCTGCACCTATCAGCGCATCCTGACCGACGAGGCCTCGGCCCTGATCGGAGAGTACGGCTCGCGTCTCTGCCTGATGGAAGGGTTCGCCGGGCATGCCGAACAAGCCAACATCCGGGTCCGCCGCTACGGAAGAAAGAACGTCGGCTACGCCATGCCGGCCGATCCAAGCTGACTGCAACCGGCCCGATAACAGCGAAAATGCGACCGGGCTTCAACCTCCAAAAGGGGAAGAACGATGACGAACCTTAAGAGAATGCTGCTCGCCGCTGCCCTGGGACTGCCCTTTGCGGGCCAGGCAATGGCACAAACCAAAATTGAAGGCCTGCATGTCTGGACGTCGGCGAGCGAGGTCGGGGCCCTGAAAGTCATCACCGACAAGCTCAAGACCATGGGCTTCGAGTGGCAGGACAGCGCGGTTGGTGGCGCCAATGGCGCCAATGCCCAGCAGGCGTTGCGCACTCGTGTCGCCGCCGGCAATCCGCCTGCGGTGATGCAGTTCCTCGGCTTCGAAGGACTGGGCTGGGCCAAGGAAGGCGTGCTGCGTTCGTTGAATGACCTTTATGCCAAGAACAGCTGGAAAGCCGCCCTTCCTCCGGTCATGCTGCAATTCCTGGAGCAGGATGACAGCTTTTTCTCGACTCCGATCAACATGCATCGTCAGAACTGGGTTTGGGCAAATAAGGCCGTCTTCGACAAGGCTGGGATCGCCATTCCCACAAGCTGGGACGAACTGATTGCCAGTGCCGAAAAGCTGAAAGCGATTGGTGTTACGCCGATAGCGATGAGCGACGAGAGCTGGCAGATCGAAGAGCTGTTCGAATCCATGCTGATCGACGTGAACGGCCCCGATTTTTACAAGAAAGCAGCTATCGATCTTGATGAGACGGCGCTGTCCAGCCCCGAGATGATCAAGACGTTTGAACTTCTGGGCAAGGTGCGTGGATTGCATGATGCCGGTTTCACCGGCCGTGACTGGGCGGCTGCGACCAACTTGGTCGCCAACGGCCAGGCAGGCATGCAGATCATGGGCGATTGGGCGAAGGGTGAATTCCTCGCCAAGGGCATGAAGCCCGGCGTCGATTTCCTCTGCTTCCCGACGCCGACCGCCACGCCGAATTACAAGTTCGTGTTCGATACCTTCGGCGGCTTCAAGATCGACAATGGCGATATCGCAAAGGGGCAGGACGCGGTCGCGGAAGCCATCATGGACCCCGAGGTTCAGAAGAAGTTCAATCTGATCAAGGGCTCGATCCCGGCTCGTCTCGATGTGCCGATGGACGATTTTGACGACTGCGCCAAGCGCAGCTTTTCGGACCGCGTCGCTGCCATCAAGGACAACGCCATCTACGGATCGCTCACCGACGGCTTTGCTGTCGAGCCGCGTTTCTCTGGCGTGTTCCAAGACGTCGTCGGCAAGTTCTTCGTCACGGATATGAGCGCGGAAGACGCGGTCAAATCCCTGGTCGACGGGATCAACAACGCACGCTGAGGCGTGCGTTCGCTGCCGGGGCAATGCCTCCCATGAGGTCCCGGCAGCGCCTTTCTCGCAGCTCCATTGACCCAACCTGAGGGCAAGCCGATGAGCAGACCCACCCCTTTATCGAACCGTATTGAGCATTGGTTGCCACGGCTTGTGCTGGCGCCCAGCCTCTTGGTTGTGCTGGTTGCGGTCTACCTGTTCATCTGCTGGACGGGTTGGATCTCGCTCTCGTCTTCCATGATCGTGCCGAAATACGATTTTGTCGGCCTCAATCAGTATGTCCGCCTGTGGTCGACGCCGCGCTGGCACACGGCCGTGTTCAATCTGTTCGTCTTTTCAACACTGTTTTTGGCCCTGACCACCGGGCTCGGACTGTTGATGGCAATCCTTCTCGACCAGAAGATCCGCGTCGAAGGCACATTGCGGGCGATCTTTCTCTACCCGATGGCGCTGTCCTTCATCGTCACCGGCACCGCCTGGAAGTGGATTCTAAACCCCGCTCTGGGTGTGCAGAAAGTGATCAATGAGCTCGGCTGGACCAGCTTCGTTTTCGACTGGATCGCACAGCCGACTTTCGCGATCTATTGCGTGGTGATAGCCGCCGTCTGGCAATCGACCGGCTTCGCCATGGCGATCTTCCTGGCCGGCCTGCGCGGCATCGACAATTCGGTCATCAAGGCCGCCCAGATCGAGGGCGCAAGCCTGCCGCGAATCTATCGGACAATCGTCGTGCCGATGCTGCGCCCCGCCTTCCTGAGCGTGATCGTCTTGCTCAGCTATATCGCAATCAAGAGCTTCGATCTCATTCTGGCGCTGACCAACACCGGACCCGGTTCCGCGACCGAAATGCCTTCCACCTTCATGTACTCCGCCACCTTCCGGCGTGACCAGATGGGCGTTGGCGCAGCCAGTGCGATGATGATGCTGATGACCGTCGCTGCGATCATCGTTCCGTATCTCTATTCAGAGCTGAAGGAGTCCCGCGATGGCCACTAATGCCGCGTCCTTGGCCACCAGTTCCACGCCCTTGGCCACCAATGCCAGGTCCTTCCGTCGACAGCATCGTATCGGCCGTGCCGTGATCTACGGCAGCCTGTTTTTCATGGCTGCGTTTTACCTGATGCCGCTCTGGGTGATGATCACCACTTCGGTGAAACATCTCGATGAGATCTATGCCGGCTCCTTTATCGGTCTGCCACAGCAAATCAGCTTCGATGCCTGGCGCACCGCTTGGTCAGAGGCTTGCAACGGAACCGCCTGCAAAGGGCTGAAACCCTACTTCATCAATTCGCTGCTGTTGACGATCCCAGCCGTAATCATGTCGACCGGCATCGGTGCGATCAACGGCTATGTCATCACTAAATGGCGGTTTCCCGGCTCCAACGTGATCTTCGGGCTGCTGTTGTTCGGCTGCTTCCTGCCTTTCCAGGCAGTGATTCTTCCCATGGCGCAAACGTTGGGCATTCTTGGTCTCGCCGGGTCTCTTCCGGGGCTCGTGCTGGTCCACACGGTCTACGGCATCGCGTTCACCACGCTGTTCTTCCGCAACTATTTCGTCAGCATTCCCGATGAACTTGTAAGAGCGGCGAAGATCGACGGTGCCGGTTTCATCAGGATCTTCGTATCGATCATGCTGCCGGCGGCCCTGCCGATCATCGTCGTGTCCTGCATCTGGCAGTTCACCCAGATCTGGAACGACTACCTGTTCGGGGCGTCATTCACCGCTGGCGAAAATGCCCCCATCACCGTAGCGCTCAACAACATCGTCAACGTCTCGATGGGCCGCAAGGAATACAACGTCGACATGGCTGCCGCCATGATCGCCGCGCTTCCGACCCTTTTTGTCTACGTCGTCGCTGGAAGATATTTCGTGCGCGGCCTTACTGCCGGCGCCGTGAAAGGCTGATGCCATGTCAACTCTCGAAATCGATCGTGCTCGCAAACTCTATGGTGAACTCGAAGTTCTGAAGGAGGTCAGCATCTCCATCGGAACCGGTGACTTCCTCGTACTGCTCGGCCCTTCGGGCTGCGGCAAGTCCACGCTGCTCAACATGATCGCGGGGCTGGAAGAGATATCGGGCGGAGAAATCCGCATCGCCGGCAAGGTGGTCAACGACCTCTCGCCGAAAGATCGGGATATTGCGATGGTGTTCCAGTCCTACGCGCTGTACCCCACGATGACCGTGCGCCAGAACATCGAGTTCGGCATGAAGATACGCGGTGTGCCACAGGCCGAGCGGGACAAGGCCGTGAAGACCGCGGCAGACCTGCTCCAGATGACGCATCTTTTGAATAGGAAGCCGTCCCAACTTTCGGGCGGTCAGCGACAGCGTGTGGCGATGGGGCGCGCGATCGTGCGTCAACCCAAGCTGTTCTTGTTCGACGAACCTCTCTCCAACCTGGACGCCAAGTTGCGCGTCGATATGCGCACGGAGATCAAGCGCCTCCACGCACGATTGGGAACCACCATCGTCTATGTCACCCACGACCAGATCGAGGCCATGACGCTCGCCACGCGCGTCGCCGTGATGAAGGACGGCGTGGTCCAGCACCTCGACGATCCGCAGTCGGTCTACGACCGGCCGGCGAACGTATATGTGGCCAAGTTCGTTGGCTCGCCATCGATGAACATCATTCCGGCGAAGCTCGAGGTGAAAGAAGGCCGCGCGGTTGCTGTCATCGACATCCCTGGCGCGGCGCCCACTGAACTCGCCGGAATTCCGGTCTCGTCGCAGGCGGCTGCCAAATACGCCGGGCGCAGGGTCCTTGTCGGGATCCGTCCTGAACTTTTCAGCCTTGCCGGCGCACAGTCTGCGCAAAAGCTGTCGGTAAATATCGACGTTGTCGAACCGACCGGACCCGACACGCTTGCCCTGTTCCAGGCAGGTGGCGTCGAGGTCACGGCGCGCGTGCCACCACGAGCCGTAGCAGCCCGCACGCCCGCGACCCTCGCTGTCGATACTGCCAAGATCGTGCTGTTCGATGCTGAGACCGAACAACGCATAGATTGAGGCGCCGACTTGGACCAGACAGCAGATATCGTCATCATCGGATCGGGGATTGGAGGCGCGTCCCTGGCCTATAGCCTTGCCGATAGCGGCAGGCGTATCGTGATCCTGGAACGTGGCGAGCACCTGCGGGATACCCCCGAAGCGCGCGATGATACGGCCATATTCCTCAAGGGATTTTATCGATCGAGCGAAGAGTGGATTGGCACCGATGGCGAGGCTTTCCTGCCGGGCAATTATTACTATGTCGGCGGCAATTCCAAGTTCTTTGGCGCGGTCTTGTACCGCTACAGAGAGGAAGATTTCTCGCCTCGCCCCCACATGGATGGCGCTTCACCAGGGTGGCCGATCACCTATGACGAACTCGAGCCGTGGTACGAGCGGGCCGAGGCGATCTTCAAGGTGCGCGGCGATGCCTCACAGGACCCGACGGAGCCGCCGCGTGTGAGCCCCTACCGCTTTCCCCCGGTGCAGGACGAGCCCGCCATCGCCGCTGTGCGGGCTCGCCTGAACAAGGCAGGCGTACACCCCTCCAGTCTTCCCCTGGCCATCGACATCGATGAATGGCTTCGCCGCGCCAAGACCGGATGGGATGCTTTTCCCAATACTGGATCCGGCAAGGTCGATGCTGAGGCCGGCCCGCTGGCGGCGGCGCTCGAGCACGGCAATGTCAGCCTCTTGACTGGGGCGAATGTCTTGCGCCTGGAGACCGATCCGGCCGGTCAGCAGGTGATTGCCGCGGTGTTCCTGAAGGATGGCGTTGAGCAACGCATCAGCGCTGGCGTCTTCGCTGTTGCGGCCGGCGCCGTCCAGACCGCTGCGCTGCTGTTGCGGTCTGCCAATGGCGCGCACCCGCGCGGGCTGGCCAATGGCTCCGACCAACTCGGCCGAAATTTCATGAACCACAACACCACCGCCATGCTGACGATCGATCCGCTATCCGCCAACACATCGGTTTACCAGAAGACGCTTGCGTTCAACGACTTCTACAATGCCGATCCGGAGACCGGATTTCCGCTCGGAAACGTCCAGTTACTCGGACACATTACGGGAAATATCCTGAAGGCCAACGCACCACTACTGCCGCGCTGGCTGGCCGGTCTGATAGCCCGCAATTGCTATGGCTGGTTCCTAACCAGCGAGGATCTGCCCAATCCCGACAGCCGCGTCACGGTCAGCAACGGCCGCATCGTCATGCATTGGGTGCGCAGCAACATGCGGGCGCACGAGACCCTCATCCGCAAGACGCGTCACGTCATGCGCAAGGCGGGCTTTCCCATCGTTCTCACCCGAACTTTCGGCAGGAAGACGACTTCGCATCAGTGCGGCACTGCCAGACTAGGGAACGATCCGCAGACGTCGGTCGTGTCGACCGATTGCCGTTCGCACGAAATCTCAAACCTCTACGTGACCGACGCTTCGGTACTTCCTACATCAGCGGCCGTTAACCCCGCACTGACCGTTGCGGCCCTCGCCATCAAGGCTGGCGCCGCCATCAAGCAGAGGTGACGGTGTCACCTCCCGCGGCAGAGAGGACGCCGCTGAAGGCGAGCCCTGGTGGGACGCCGAGAACCTGAGCGTCGTACCCCGCAGAGGCCCGGGTCCAAGGCTTGCGGCAGCCCCGTCAGGCCGATCGGGTCCACAGGCAAGCGATGGGGCGGTGTGTGGTGCCAGATCCTGTCCTGAGAGAGGAAGCAACCATGTTTGTCGAACGCATCGAATCCGACCTGATCGGACCGCTCGCTATCCCTGGCAATGTGCTCTACGGCGTGCACACCCGTCGAGCGGAACAGAACTTTGACATTTCGGGGCTGCGCCTGAGGGATTTCCCCGAGCTCATCCAGTCGATGGCCATGGTGAAAAAGGCCGCTGGCCTGGCGAACATGGAACTCGGACTGCTCTCGCCCGAAAAGACACATGCCATATCGGATGCCTGTGACGAACTCATCGGACTTCGGGGGATCGAAGAGAATTTCCCCGTGGACATGATGCAGGGCGGGGCCGGCACGTCCACGAACATGAACGTCAACGAGGTTGTAACGAACCTGGCCTTGATCAAGCTCGGCGCAGCCGTTGGCGACTATACGAGACTGCACCCCAATGACGACGTAAACCTTTCCCAGTCGACCAACGATGTGTATCCGACCGCAATCCGGCTGACGGTGTTGCGAGCCTGCGAGGGACTGGTATCCGCAAAGGTCGGCTTGCGTGAGGCGTTCCGCGCGAAAGCGCTGCAGCATGCAAATGCCCTGAAGGTCGGCAGAACTCAGCTTCAAGATGCCGTTCCGATGACAGTCGGGCAAGAGTTCGGGGCCTTTGCCGAACTCATAGATGAGGACATCATCCAGCTTCAATCGGCATCGAGATTGTTGCTGGAAATCAACCTCGGCGGTTCGGCAATCGGCACGTCGATCAACGTGCCTCGCGAGTTCCCCAGTATCGTTTGCCGTCATCTGTCGCAAATATCCGGGATTCAGCTTATCGCCGCGCGCAACCTTATCGAGGCAACGTCCGACACCGGAGGTTTTGTCTCCTTTTCAGGTATGCTGAAGCGCATCGCTGTCAAGCTGACCAAGATCTGCAACGATCTGCGCCTCCTTAGCAGCGGACCGCTCGGCGGCCTCGGCGAGATTCGCTTGCCGCCGGTACAGGCCGGCTCTTCCATCATGCCGGGCAAGATCAACCCCGTCATTCCGGAGATGATGAACCAGCTCAGTTTCCAGGTCATTGGGAATGATCTTGCCGTGACGCTCGCCGCGAGCGCCGGGCAGCTCCAACTGAATGCAATGGAACCGGTGATCGTCTTGAACATCCTGCAATCAATGCGGTTGTTGACGAGAGGAATGCGGATTTTCAAAGAGCGCTGCGTGGACGGGATCGAAGTCGACGAGGATCGCTGCAAAGCCCTGCTTGACCAATCTCTTGCTTTGGCCACGCCGTTGGCAAAGCTCATTGGCTATAGCAAAGCGGCGGAGCTGTCGAAGCGCGCTTTGGCAGGGAAGAGAAATTTGCGCCAGGTCGTTGAAGACGAAGGTGTTCTGCTCCCTGAACAGATTGAGCAAATCTTCGGCAACAGCGCCGAGTTCATCGGTCTTTCAGATGCTCCTTAGGATTTATGGTCGTAAGATATATTCCGTTCCGTAGAGATTGTGATGCGTTGTTGTAGCGCAAGATCGGAAGCGCTTCCGAAGGAATAAGAAGTTGTACGCTTCAAGTGGCTCCGTGTGTGCGTGAGACGAGGTCGGGCTTTTCTAAAGTCATCCACCATCTGGTGGACGAATGAAGCAGTGACGTCGACGAAGCGCCGCATCTCCGCTTCGGCCGGGGTTGCTTGGGGAACCGGCTGTCGGGGTAGATGAAGGCCAAATACTGGCCTTGAAGCTACCTGACGCGCGGCGGCTGTGCGGTTTGTCGTTCGCCAACTGACGGCCGCATTTCCGGCTGTAACTGCACCTGAAGGCTGAAGGGTGGACGTAAGTATAAAGTATGGTGCCCTCAGCCAATCGAAACGGGATCAACTTGAAGCGCTGTGGAGCAAGTGACGCCAAGCGACGCCAAGCGACGCGCAAACTGAAATGGGCAAAGATACTCCCGGCCGCGAACGGCGGCCTGAGCGACAAGGTTATAGTCGCAATCTTGAAGGTCTGGGGGTCGACGATTTATCGGACCCGGCGGGGCCTTGTGGAAGCGAACCTGGAGAAGCGCTCGTCGAGGAGACGCCTCGCGTGCCGTCACAGTGCCGCCCCTGCGCGCATGTCTTGACGCTAATGTCGATTTTCCTAGCGCCAATCAGAGCAAAGGACGCGCAGCTACGCAAGACATGCTTCACCTCGCTTCAACAAACCTGTGTCTGCGAAATTGTGTGACGCGTCAATCTGGAAGAACCTACTGGAAGAACAAAGTGCGCGGTCAACAGGGTTCGACCAGCCGCCGGGGACATGCATTACAACTGAGACTTTGATGATCGTGGCCCAGCCGACTCCGCGGCTGAAAATTGAGCCACGTACTCAAAAGTGCGAGCGGACGACGGACCGTCACCCGCCGGGATAGGCAAAAGATGAGCCTGGCACGAACAAGGACTAGTGCAATCCTGGCGGGCCCCACGGTCGCCTACATGTTGGCTTTCTTCGTCGTTCCCAGCCTTATCCTTCTCGTCTACAGCTTCTGGTCATCCGCCTCCTACCGCATCGTTCCGGATTTCCAGTGGGGCAACTATGCAGACTCGCTGATGTCGCCGGTGTTCTGGAAAGTCACCTTCAACGCCATCCGCATCGGCCTGTTGACTGCTACGGTCAGCCTGATCCTCGCGATTCCGGTCGGCTACTACCTTGTTTACATCAGCCGCTCGCAAGTCATCCTCTACCTAATCCTGATCACGTGGTTCTCGAGCTACCTCGTGCGCATCTATGCCTGGCGCACGTTGCTCGGCACCAACGGCGTGCTCAACACGGTCTTGCTACAGCTCGGCCTTATCGACCATCCACTCGAGGCGTTACTGTTCAACTCCTTTGCAGTTACGATCACGCTGGTTCACGTTTATCTTCCATTCTGCATTCTGCTGGTGGTGGCCTCGCTCAGCGAGATCAAACGCGACCTGATCGATGCCGCGCGCGATCTCGGCACCACGTCGTTCGGCGCATTTCATAGGGTCATCGCGCCGAACGCGGCGAACGGTCTCATTGGCGCCTTCATGCTCACCTTCATTCTCGTCTCGGGCGACTACGTGACGCCGCAGATGCTCGGCGGCGCATCTGGCCAAACCACCGGACTGCTCATCGCGGACCAGTTCCGCAAGACCGGTAATTGGCCGCTGGGAGCGGCGCAGGCGTTCATCATGTTCGCTGTCTCGGTGCTTCTTTACACGATCCTGCTGGGGCTCGGCCGCGTCAGCGGACTGATCGTCAAACGCCGGCGACCAACCGCCTCCGCGGAGGCTTAAATGCTGATCAAGCTCGTCGTGTGGACCATCCTAGCCTTCTTGCTGGCGCCGCTCGTCATCATCGTGCTGTTCAGCTTCCACGATTCGCCGTCGCTTTCCTTTCCGTTCGCCGGCTTCAGCCTGCGCTGGTACGAGGAATTGCTGGGCAATCCGCAACTGAGCGCCGCGGTGCTGAAAAGCCTTGGCATCGCGCTGCTGACCGCTGTCATCACCCTGCTGCTCGGCGCGACGGCTTCTTTGGCTTGGCTGCGTTCCGGTCGCTTCGGCCGCAACCTGATCGAGGCAGTGACGGTCACGCCGATCGCGCTGCCCGGCCTGTTCGTCGGCGTGTCGCTGCTGGTCCTCTTCGCCCAGGCTGGGGTGCAGCTTTCAACTGTGACCATCGTCATCTCGCATGTCGTCATCGCCATCCCGATCATGATTGTGGCCATGAAGGCGCGACTTACCCTGTTCGACATGTCGCTGGAGGAAGCGGCTCGCGACCTGGGCGCCAGCCAGTTGCAGACCTTCTCGCGCGTCACGCTGCCGCTGATCGCGCCGACGCTCATTTCCTCGGCAATCCTCGCCTTCGCCGTCTCTTTCGACGAGTTCGTCGTGACGTCTTTCGTGGCAGGCACCGAGACGACGCTGCCCATGTACATCTGGTCGATGATGCGGCGCACCGTGACACCCCTCATCAACGCCATCTCCACACTGGCTCTCGCCTTCTCAGTCGTCATTCTGGTAGGCGCGTGGGCGATCGGCAGGTGGCGTCGCAGTTCATCCATCTCAGGCCGCGAAACGTCGTGAGGAGCCCAGCATGACCCCTCCCAATCCCATCATAGAGATCAAACGCGGCAAGAAAGTCTTTGGCAGCTTCATCGCGCTGTCCGACATCGATCTCGCGATCGAGGAGGGCGAGATTCTCACCCTGCTCGGGCCGAGCGGCTGCGGCAAGACCACGCTGATGCGCCTCATCGCGGGCTTCGACAGCCTGACCGAAGGCTCGCTACGCATCGGCGGCGTGGATGTCGCCGGCGTGCCGCCGGAGCGACGGCCCGTCAACATGGTATTCCAGCGCTACGCGCTCTTCCCGCATCTGGACGTCTTCGAGAACGTCGCTTTCGGCCTAAAGGTCAAGGGCCTTCCCAAGAACGAGATCAAGGAACGCGTTCAGCGGATGCTACACATCGTGCAGCTGGACAGCTTCGCCAACCGCTATATCGATCAGATCAGCGGTGGGCAGAGCCAGCGTGTCGCGTTGGCGCGGGCGCTTGTGAATGGACCGAAAGTCCTGCTCCTCGACGAGCCGCTAGCAGCTCTCGACCTCAAAATCCGCCAGCACATGCTTTCTGAGATGAAGCGCATCCACGCGGAAACCGGTGCCACCTTTGTCTACGTAACACACGACCAGGACGAAGCCATGATCCTGTCGGACCGCGTTGTGCTCATGGAGAAAGGACGGTTCGTTCAGGTCGACCGCCCCGAGGACATGTATGCGAAGCCTAAGTCGCTGTTTGCTGCGAAATTCCTCGGCGAGACCAACCTGTTCGAGGCCAAGGTTACACACGTCAACGGCGTCGGTACAACGGCGGTAACGCCCTCCGGAATCCGCTTCCTCGCAAGCCACGCGCCGAATGCGTCAAGGGACGACAAAGTTGCAGTTTCCCTTCGTCCGGAATCGCTGAGTTTCCAGGAGGGCGACGCAGCGCGGCAGTCGGTCGAGGGGACAGTCGACGACATTGCCTTCATCGGCAGCCGCTCCTTCTATACCGTGCGGCTGGACGACCAGTCCTTCGTCCGCATCCAGGTGCAACGCGACGGCCGCAACCTCCTGCCAGCGTTGCATGCGCGGACCAAGGTTTTCTGGGACGCCCACAATGTGGTGATGTTGCCAAACCATTGACCCAGCCGCCGCCAGGAAGGCAGGGCCGCCCACCATTCGCAGGATGGCGCACGGCTTGCGTCGTCAAGCGGCGGCAATTTCGATCATGCGAAATTGTGGAAGCGTCTGCGAAGCGGGAAACTTTCCAAGCCAAGAAACACGAAAAGGGGAACGAAGATGAGACGAATTTGGTCAACAGGCGAGATCCTGCAGGCGAGGGTAGGCCGCCGCTCCTTCCTTCAGGGCGCCACGGCTCTGGCCGGCGGCGCAATGCTTGGTCCGCTTCTGCCCTTCCCGGCGCGCGCCGCAAGCGGCGACCTGCAGATTATGGCTTGGGAAGGCTGGGAGCTGACAGATGAACTCGCCGACTGGCGTGCCAAGAACGGCATCAACGTCCAGGTCAGCGCCATGGGCAATCAGGACGACGTGACGACAAAGTTCAGCGTGCCGAACCCGCCGCCCTTCGACGCCGCCGAGTATAACCAAGGCTACGCCGACCTCTACCTCGACGTTTTGAAGATCGCCAAGCCGCTCGATAAGGTCAAGCTGTCGAACTACAACAAGGACAATCTCTTCGACGTCTTCTACGACAAGCCGACCTGGTTCCGAAACGGCCAGCTCTACGGCGTGCCCTATGCATGGGGACTCAACGCTTTGGTCTATAATCCGGCGCTGATGGAAAAGCCTACCTCCTACGAGGACCTGCTCAAGCCCGAGTTGAAGGGCAAGATCGCCTTCGTCGATGATACGCTCGCCACTTGGCCTATCGCTGCCCGTATGGCCGGCCTCGGTGACAAGTTCCCGAATGTCACGCCCGACGAGATGAAGGCCATCTTTGAAAACCTCAAGAAGTACCGCGACCAGTCGCGAATCATCAGCCTGACCTACGGAGACCTCGTTTCGCTGTTCGTTTCGGGCGAAGTGGCCGCGCTCTTCTGTGGTTGGACCGGCATCCCGGTCGAAACCGCCAAGCAGGGTGTCAAAACCGAATACACGATCCCGAAGGAAGGCGCCGGTACCTGGTGTGATGCCTGGTTCATGCCGCCGTCGGTCGACAACGAGGATGCCGCTTACGCCTTCATCGACATGGCGATTTCGCCGGAAATCCAGGCCAAAGTCGTCACCCGCAACGCCGCCGGCGTGGTATCGCCGAAGGCGGTTGACCTTTTGCCACCGGAGACCAAGGCGCTGTTCGACTATTCAGACGTCGAAGGCATCTTCAAGTCGTCACCGCTGCTTGGCATTCCACCGCTTGAGTCGACCCAGTTCGCCACTTACGCCGACTGGGTCGCAGCTTGGAATGAATTCAAGGCCGCCGGCTGACCGGCGCCTCGCTCTTTCCTCTTATGCCCGCATAGTGAGGCGGCCTCGTCCTGCGCCGCCTCGCTGTCTCTTAACGGATAGCAGATGCCCGACTACATCGTGATCGGGGGCGGCTCGGCCGGATGCGTCGTCGCCTCACGCCTTTCCGAAGACCCCGCTACATCCGTGCTCCTTCTCGAAGAAGGCCCGGAAGACCGACACATCGCGATCCATCTGCCTGCAACGGTCTACAAGACGGCGACCGGCAATTTGCTGCAACGCTTCGAGCAGGAAGTCACAGCCGGAAACCCGAAAGCCCGTCCGCCGACCATGGTGCAGGCGCGAGTGCTGGGCGGCGGCTCATCGGTCAATGCCATGCTCTATGTGCGCGGCATCCCCTCCGACTATGACGGCTGGGCAGCCAACGGCGCCGAAGGATGGTCCTACGCAGATGTGCTGCCGTTCTTCTTGAAGGCGGAAGATAACGACACGCTGGCAGGCCCAGCGCATGCGCGCGGCGGACCTCAACACGTATCCAGTCCCGAGCATGTCAGCCCGTTGACCAGGACTTGGCTGCAGGCCTGCCAACAGGCCGGTATTCCCTATGTCGCTGACTTCAACGGTGGCGAGCAGGCGGGCTCGGGCCTCTACCAGCTCACGCTGCGCAACGGCCGCCGTGCCAGCGCGGCCGTATGCTACCTGAGACCGGCGCGCAGGCGGCGCAATCTCTCCGTACAGACCAGCAGCCGCGCCCTGCGCATCCTCTTTGACGGCAAACGGGCTGTCGGCGTTGAGTATATGCGCGGCGGCGTCCGCATCGTGGCGAAGGCCGAACGCGAGGTGATCGTGTCGGCAGGCGCCATCAATTCGCCCCGGCTGCTGCAACTCTCAGGGATTGGCCCGGCCGCGCATCTGGCCCAGCTGGGCATTCCGGTGGTTCATGACCTGCCCGGCGTTGGCCGGGGCCTCCAGGATCACATGGATGTCTATCTGATCTATGAGCTAAACGGCCCACACGGTTACGACAAGTACAAAAAGCTGCATTGGAAGGCTTGGGCGGGGCTGCAATATGCGCTTTTCCGCAAAGGTCCGGTCTGCTCGAACATCATCGAAGGCGGCGCCTTCTGGCGGGTCAATTCAGACGATCCGCACCCCGACATCCAGTTCGCCTTCCTCGCCGGCTCGGGGGTCGAGGACGGCGTCGCGCCAGTAGAGAGCGGCTATGGCTGCACACTCAACGCCTGCCAGATCCGGCCGCGCTCACGCGGCTTCGTCGAACTGCGCTCGGCCGACCCGGTCGATCCTCCGCGCATCCAGCCGAACTATCTGTCGGACCCCTATGATCTCGACACCATGGCCCAAGGCGTGCGCCTCGGCCAGAAGATCATGAGCCAGTCGCTGCTGGAGCCCCTAATCAGGCGCGAGACGCACCCTGGCCGGCAAATGCGATCGATGGACGACTACCGCCACTACGTCAAGGAAATGGCGCAAGGCGCATTGCATCCGACCGGCACGTGCAGGATCGGCAAGGACGCCAGGGCTGTCGTCGACGGCCAATTGCGTGTCCACGGCGTTTCGGGGCTGCGCGTCGCCGACGCTTCCGTCATGCCAACCGTGCCGTCCGGCAACACCAATGCGCCAGCGATCATGGTCGGCGAGCGCGCCGCCGATTTCCTCCGCCGCAGCCGCAACGATCTTTGATGATCCTGGCTAACGCGTGTGATGCGCGTCAGGCCGACGCGGTGCAAGCCTGACCCTCTTTTGCCAAACCGCACAACACGGTTCCGCAGACCGCAGTGACGCTCCTCCAGTTTCTGACTGAATGGACACCCGCGCTGACAAGGAGGAGGCGCACTTTCCGAAAGGAGTGCGCCAAAAGAGCCGCTAGCACGGGGCGCGTAATCGACCGGCTACGACCTGACCAAGCTCTTCATCGGGTCCGAAGGCACTCTCGGCGTAATCACACAACTCACCATCCGCGTTCATGGCGTCCCAGAAGAGACCGTCGCGGTGTGCGGCTATCCTTCGCTGAAGGCTGCGGTCGCCACGGTGCCTCAAATTATTCAACTTGCATTGCCGATTGCGCGAGCGGAGCTGATGGACGAGCCCGCCATGCCGGCATGCGTCGACTACTTCAAGCTCGATTATGAATACGGCCTACCTTGTTTTTCGAATTCGCTGGCGCGCCCCAAGCTGTTGCCGAACAGATAGCCACTGTCGGGGCGAAATCCGCCGAAATGGGCGGAGGCGAGTTTCGCTGGGCCAGAGGAGAGCGGGGCGGCCCTGTGGCGCGCGCGCCATCGCATGCACAGTGCGTTGTTGGCCAGCCGGCCCGGCGCGAAGGTAATGCCCACGGATGCTTGCTTCGGCAACAGCGCCGAGTTTGCGGGTCTCTCGAACGCCGTCTCGGCTTGAAGGGCAAACGGCCCCGCGTGAGGCACTCGCAGCCACAAAGCCGGGTTGGCAAGCACGATATCAATGAAAGTGGGGAGTGACGTACTGAGTGGACTTCAAAATCCAAGCAGACGGGTAGCATCTGTCAGGTCGGGAAGGGACAGGACTCCTTCCGGGAAATTCGTTGGTGACGGGCCGTTGCGGATTCCGAGGAACGGGATTCCCAGTTCGATCGCCGCCGAACACTCGGTGATGGAATCACCGACAGCCACCACCGTTTCCCGGGCAAGGCCCAAGGCAAGGATCCCGGTGAAGGCCTCATGCTTTCTGGTAGGCGCACCGATGACGATTTCGAAATAGGGGTTCAGGTCGCGTTGTCGGACGATCTCGACCAACTCTCCATGCGGCGTACCCGAGACGACAAAAAGCCGGGAGGGACCGCGAGCGGCGTCCAGCAGCGATCTGGCCCCGGGGATGAAAGGTGCGGAAAGTACCTTCTTGAAAACGATATCCGTGAACCTTTGTGACAGGAAAGAAAGTCTCTCCTCGGTCGGTTCCTGGCCGAGCATCGTTTTGTCAAAATGTTTGAACTTTTCTCGACGAGATACGCCTCCATGCTTGCGCTGATAATCCAGGATGAAAGCAGCCCATTCTTCGCCTTTCTCGGAATAGATCTCCGCAAAAGCCTGAGCCTTGATCTCGGCTGAATCCAAGATGACGCCGTCGAAATCGAAGATTATCGCCGAAGGGCGGGCCGGGAGAACTGTCTTAGGGGGCACGCCTTGCCTCTTCATTGCGATGTTTCCCATGGCAGCAGCGGCAATGGTCTACACGGCGCTGGCGAGGCGCAGTTGCTTCAGGCCTCGCGGGGGGCAAGCCGATTTTCTCACGATCAATTGAGAGTCCAGCCGCACAAAGCGAGGAGACTCTCCTGTGGAAAGCGACATGTGGAGCATCTCGGCGCTCAGGCGTCCCATTTCCTCGGCGGGCACGGCAATCGTCGTCAGCGGAGGGTCCAACTGTGCGGCATACTCTGCGTCGTCGAAGCCCACGACGGAGATGTCCTGTGGAATGCGAATCCCAAGCCGGCGGCTTTCGCTTAGGGCGCCGAAGGCAACCACGTCGGTATTGCAGACCAGTGCGGTTGTGTCGGGATATTTGACCAGCAGGGCGCGCATCGCTTCGGCGCCGTCGCGGATGGTAAAGTCGCGAATAATGATGTTCTCCTCGCCCTCCAGTTGTCTCGCCCCTATGAAATCCTTGTAGGCGGCAATTCTGGTGCGCTGACGATCGCTGCCCTTCGGGCTGCCAGCAATCATGGCAAAATTTCTGTGGCCAAGATCCGCGAGGTATTCCATCGCGCTCTGGGTGGCGGCGTAGTTGTCAAAGCCGATACAGGGCACGATCTCTTCGGGGATATACGAGTAGGTCGTGACGACCGGTATATGCGGCTCCTTCAGGTAGCGCACCAGTGCCGGATCCTCTATCGCCCCAACCAGCAGCAGCGCTTCGGCGCCGCGATCGACCAGCGTCTTGACCTTCTCGAACACGTTGGCGTGCTCGAAACCTGTCGTGGCGACAATCGTGATGTAGCCATGCTGAGCGAACGTATCCTGGAAGTGATTGATCATCTTTGCAAAGATAGCGTAGTCGAGGGTGGGAATGGCGGCCCCGACAATGTGTGTCTTACGCGACCGAAGCGCCTTGGCGGCAGGATTGGCGGCGTAACCGAGGCGTTGCGAAATCGCCAGCACACGCCGGCGCACATCCTCGCTGACGAGATCGGGCAGGTTGAAGGCTCTCGACACTGTCGCGACAGATACGCCCGCCTCCCGGGCGACATCGAACACGCCAGCTCGTTTCTTGAGCTTTGACTGTTTCGTCTTTTTACCGGGCATACGCCGCCACCGTGATCGTTGGTTTCACCGACCTTCAGCCTTTGTCTTCGACTTCGCCCGGCTTGACAAGTCATAAAGCGCTTCAGGTGAAATCGTTTTCATATTTCAAGATTGGCGCTTGACAAGGGGGTGCTGGGTCATGAAAATGAAAACGTTTACACGATTTGGGAACGCTAAGGCGTACTCGGTTCGCCTTGCATCAAAACAGGAGGAGCAACAAGTGACCGACCCGATCAGACTGCCCTTTTCCCGTCGCGACTTTTTGAAGGCTTCCGCCGGTCTTGCCGCGGCGATGGCGGCGTATCGCGCCTCGTCGGCCTATGCGGAGGAGGTGACGCTCAACATCCTCAACAGCAACTCGGTGTGGGCCGGGGCCCTGACTGACCAGGTGGCGAAGGCCTACACGGGCGCAAAGATCACCGGCGAGTCCAATCCCTATGAGTCGCACTATGAAAAGATGCTGATCGAGCTCTCGCAGGGCTCCGAGACGTTCGACATCATCACCACCGACAGCCTCTGGGTTCGCCAGCCGCAGCGCAATAAGTGGGCGCCGACGATGGAAGACATCAAGGCTGCGACGCCGGGCCTTCCCGACATCAACTACGGGAACGTCACCGAAGGATCGCTCCAGTACTCGATCTATCAGGGCAAGCACTACGGCCTGCCGCTCGCCATGACAATTCCAGTATTCATCTATCGCCGGGACCTGTTCGAGAAGGCTGGCATCGACAAGGTGCCTGTCACCTGGGACGAGTATGTCGCGGCCGCCAAGAAGCTGCACAGTTCGGATGTGGCCGGAAACACGCTGTGTCTGGGAGGGCAGGACGCCCACATGTCCGGCGACTGGATGACCCGTGTCATGGGTATGACGAAGCTTGCGCCCACGGATGACGGTTGTTTCAACGATGCCAACGAACCCGTCTTCAATTCGGAACGGCAGGGCGAGCATGCCATCGAGCGGCTGAAGGAGGTCTTGCAGTATTGCCCGCAGGGCGTGTCCGGCTTCGACTATCCGGAAGGCCAGTCGGCGATCGGCCAAGGCACGGCAGCCATGATCATATCCTGGTCGGACGCGCTCTCCGGAATTGAGAGTGGACCGCACGCCGGCAAGTTCGGTTACGCCGTGGCGCCCACGGAGAAGTTCCAGCAGTCGATGATTGGCGGCTGGACCGTGGTGTTGAATGCCTCGAGCAAGAAACAGGCCGAAGGCTACAAGTTCCTGGCCTGGCTTGCCGATGGTGGCTACAAATATTTCTCGGAAGCTGGCGAAACGTCGATTTGCTACAAGCCGGATCTGGACAATCCCGAGATGATCAAGAAGATCCCCGGACTTCACGTCTTTGAGGATTTCAAGACCCGCGGCACGCAACCGATCGCTATCCCGCCGTACCGCCTCACCAACGCGGTGGAAGTGCAGCGGGCGATCTACGAGGAGGTCCTCGCGGGCGTGACCGGGCGAAAGACGCCCAAGACCGCCATGGTCGATGCCGTTGATCGAGTGGCAAAGCTCATCAAGGGCTGAAGTCGCCGCACCGGTGCGTCGGGATATCCGACCGTCGTTGAACAGGAACGCGCCGCGAGCCTATGCCCGCGTGCGCCCTGGAGAGCAGGGAACCATGACAGCCAGCATAGAGAGTTTGCCAATCGCAAGCGACCGCGCGCAGCGCGCCGGAGAGCGCTACACGGGCATGATCCTGCTTGCGCCGACCATGATCATCATGACTGTCGTCGGTCTGTTTCCACTCCTCCACTCACTGTACATGAGCATCACCGGCTATAGGCCGGCGGATCCGGACAAGTTCCAGGGATTTGTCGGTCTCGGCAACTATGCGGATGCGCTCGCGGACGCCCAGTTCCTGCATTCAATCCTGCTGACGCTGCTGTTCACGGTGCTCTCGGTCGGACTGTCCCTTACCTTCGCGATTCTGCTCGCCCTGCTTTTCAACCTCAGGCTCAGGGGTTTCACCGTTCTCAGGACCATCATCATCGTGCCGATGCTGATCACGCCGATCGCGGTCGGCATCACCTGGCGCATCATGATGATGCCCGATCTCGGCGTGCTCAACTACGTGCTCAGCCTCGCGGGCATCCCGCCCCAGCCTTGGGCCGGCGAGAAAGCCAGCGCCATGGCTTCGATGGTGCTTGTCGATGTCTGGCAGTGGACGCCGTTTATGTTCCTCATCATCTTTGCCGGCCTGTCAGCGCTGCCGAAGAGTCCCTTCGAGGCCGCGGCGATCGACGGCGCATCCCCCATTCAGACATTCTTCATGGTTACTCTGCCGATGCTCAGGCCGGTGATTGTCATCGCCAGCCTGCTGCGGATCGTCGACGCCATCCGAACCTACGACACCGTCTACATCATCACCCGAGGCGGCCCCGACTTCGCCACCGATCTGCTCAGCGTCTATCTGGCGCGCGTGAATTTCCGTTTCTTCAATCTCGGATACGGCGCCGCGCTGTCCTGGATCACGCTGCTGATCATCCTGACCGTGGTTCTGATCTTCGTGAAGTATACCGGCTTCATGCGCATGGTGAACGAAAAGGAGGCACGCTGATGTCGAGTTCGACTGCGCCACGTGGATCGCTCTTCAGCGGTATCGGCTACTATCTGCTGGCCCTGATCTCGACCGCCTTCTTCGCCTTTCCGATCGTCTGGATGACGCTGTCTTCGCTGAAGTCGGATGTCGACATATCGGCCTATCCGCCGAAATGGATATTTTCACCGACACTGGAGAGCTTTCGCAAGCTTTTCACCGAACTCAACGCGATGGATGCGTTGATCAACAGCGCCTTCATCGTCTGCCTGGCCACGCTGTTTGCAATGATCGCAGGCACGCTCGCCGCCTACGGACTGGCCCGATTTGACGTGAAGAACAAGAACTTCATCGCCTTCGAAGTCCTGTCGATCCGCATGTTGCCGCCCATGGTCAGCGTCATCCCGCTGTTCATCATCGCCAAGCAACTTGGCATCTTCGACACGCCGTGGCTGTTGATCGCCGTCTATACGCTGAATGGTCTGCCGTTCGTGGTCTGGGTGATGCGCGTCTTTATCCAGGAGATTCCACAGTCGATCGAAGAGGCCGCGCTCATCGACGGCTGCAGCCGCTTCGAGTGCTTCTGGCGCGTAACCTTGCCTCTGCTTTTGCCGGGTCTCGCGGCGACCATGGTGATCATCTTCATGTTCGCCTGGAACGAATTCCTGCTCGCCAGCATCCTGACCTCGTCGGAAGCGCGCACCTTGCCCGTCATCGCGGCCAGCTCGATCAAGGCCAAGGCTATCTCGTGGGGATTGGGATCGGCCGCGGGCGTGCTGATGTCGTTGCCGGTCGTCGTGCTCGTGCTGTTGATGCAAAAATACCTGGTCAGGGGTTTGACCCTCGGCGCCGTGAAGGGATGAGGAAGAGATAATGGGTATCGAAGTCAAATCCGTATACAAGCGCTTTGGCGCCTTTACCGCCGTCAACGGCGTCTCGGTCGACATCAAGGACGGCGAGTTCTTCGTCATGCTTGGCCCCTCCGGCTGCGGCAAGACCACGACCTTGCGGATGATCGCCGGACTGGAACTCCCCAGCGGCGGCCAGATAAAGATCAATGGCCGCGACGTCACCTACGAGGAACCTCGCCATCGCGACATCGCGATGGCGTTCCAGGACTACGGACTTTATCCGCACCTGTCGGTATTCCAAAACATCGAGTTCCCGCTGAAGGTGCGCAAGATTGCCGAGGGCGAGCGCAAAAAGAAGGTGCAGGCGACCGCGGAGAAACTGGGAATTGCCGAGTATCTGGACCGCAAACCGGGGCAGATCTCCGGCGGGCAGAGGCAGCGCGTCTCCCTGGCGCGGGCCCTGGTCCGTAACCCGCGTGTCTTCCTGATGGACGAGCCTCTCTCGAATCTCGATGCCAAGCTGCGAGCCACGATGCGCACCGAGATCAAGAAACTCGTGACGAGCCTCGGCATCACCACTGTCTACGTGACCCACGATCAGATCGAAGCCATGTCGATGGCTGACAGGATCGCCGTCATGCGCCGCGGCGACATGGTGCAGGTCGCAACCCCGCTCGAAATCTATGACAGGCCGAGGACCGAATTCGTCGCCGACTTTATCGGGTCGCCTCCTATGAACCTGTTTCCTGCCCACTTTGACGGCAAGAAGGGAATCGCCGCTACCGTGCAGCCATTTGCCGACAGTCTGTCCGGCGAGGTCGCCGACAGGGCAAGCAGCTTTGCCGATGCCCAGGGACAATTCTATGTCGGCGTACGCCCCGAGCATCTCATGATCGTGCGCGACGGCGTTGAAGGCGCAGCCTCTGCAAATGTCGACTTCGTGGAGCCCCTGGGGCAGACAACCAATGTCTACGTCGACTGCGGTGGTCACAAATTCATCGTCGTGACGGATCGCACCGAAGCCAAGATCGGCGACGTTGTCGGTGTAGCCGTAACCCCCGGCAAGAGCCGGCTCGTCGCGCGCAACTGACCGGGGACGTGAGCTGATGAACGTGCGCGAATACGAGAACTGGATCGATGGCGCCTGGGCGAAGACCGATCGCAAGGTGGAACGCAAGTCACCGGCCCATGGCGAGCTGCTGGCGAGGTTCGCGCAAAGCGACGAGAACGCCGTCAACGCCGCGATCGAAGCTGCCCGAAGGGCTTTCGATGACCGATCCATATGGTCAGCCATCCCTGGCGCCGAGAGGGCAAAGGCTCTCGGGCGCTGGGTGGATCTGCTGATCCGTGAGATCGACAGGCTTGCCTTGATTGAGGCCGAAGAGGTCGGCAAGCCGATCCGCTTCGCCAAGGCCGAGGTCGAATGGTCGATAGAGCTTGCGCGCTATGCTGCAGCGCTCGCCTGGCAAATCCCCGGAGATCTGGTTTCCAATATCGGGGACGCAAATCTGGGCCTTGTGACCCGTGAACCGCGCGGCGTGATCGGAATGATAACGCCGTGGAACTTTCCCCTGGTTACGCTGTTCCAAAAGCTGCCATTCGCGCTCGCTGCTGGCTGTACGGTTGTGATCAAGCCGTCCGAGCTGACCTCAGGGTCGACGCTGGAAATCGCCAGGCTCGCGAAAGACGCGGGCCTTCCCGACGGCGTTATCAATGTCGTCACCGGCTCCGGCCGCACCGTCGGCGAGATGCTGACAGGGCATCGTAAGGTCGACATGATCTCGTTCACCGGCTCGACTGCGGTTGGAATCAGGATCGCACAGCGCGCTGCCGAACAAGTCAAACGCGTTGGCCTCGAATTGGGCGGCAAGGCGGCAAATATCGTCTTTGCCGATGCCGATATCGACGCCGCGCTGGATGGCATCCTGCTTGGCTACGTTCTCAATCAAGGCGAGGAATGCGTTCAAGGCACGAGGCTGCTGGTCGAGGACAGCGTCGCGGACAGCTTCCTGGAAAAGCTGGTCGAGCGCTCGAAGAAGATCCGGCTCGGCCTGCCGACGGATGAAAAGGCGGATGTCGGAGCGCTGATCCATGAAAAGCACATGGAACAGGTGCTGTCCTACATCCAGAGTGGCGTAGACGAGGGCGCTACACTTTTGCTCGGCGGCAGCCGTGTCACGGAGAACGGCCTGGGCAACGGCTTCTATGTCGCCCCCACGATCTTTTCCGACGTCACCCCGGATATGACGATCTTCCGCGAAGAGATTTTCGGGCCGGTTCTGGCTGTCACCCGTTTCGCCAGCGTGGATCAGGCGATCGCCTTTGCCAACGATACGAATTATGGACTCGGCAATGGTGTCTGGACGAAGGACATAGACAAGGCGATCCGCGTTTCACGCGAACTCCGCAGCGGGACGGTGTATGTGAACACCTTTCTCGAGACCGCTGTTCAGCTTCCGTTCGGAGGGTTCAAGGAGAGCGGAATCGGTCGTGAAAACGGCCTGGACGGATTGCTCGAGTTCACCGAGGTAAAGTCGACCTTTATCAAGCTAGGGCAGCGCCCGCACGCCTTGCCGCACACCGTGGCGAACTGACACGTAAGGAGTGACCCTCGGTGGTAGACAAGAAGACGTTCGATTACATCGTCATCGGCTCCGGCTCGGCAGGTTCGGTAATCGCTTCTCGCCTCGCCGAAGACCCTTCCACGACTGTTCTTCTTTTGGAAGCAGGGCCATCGGATCAGCATATCTACATCCGCATGCCGGCGGCCCTCGGCTTCCCGTTGATGAACGACCGCTTTAACTGGTTCTACAATTCGGAGCCGGAACCACATCTGCAGGGACGGATCGTTCATGAGGCGAGGGGGCGGGTGCTTGGCGGCTCGTCCTCCATCAATGGCATGAATTGGGTCCGCGGCAATCCCTGGGACTATGACAATTGGGCAGGCATCGGAGCAGGCGGGTGGTCGTATGCGGAATGCCTGCCTTATTTCAAGAAAGCCGAGACATTCGACAAGGGAGCGAACGCTTATCGCGGCGGGGCAGGGCCGATGCAGATCGAAACCTGCAAGGCGGAAAATCCCCTCTATCACGCCTTCCTCAACGCCGGGGTGGAGAGCGGGCTGAAGCATGTTGCCGATCACAATGCGTATCAGCAGGAAGGTGTTCACATCACCCAGCGCAACGTCCATGACGGCATTCGCTGGAGCACCTCGCAGGGCTATATCCATGCGCAGCCCCGCAAACCCAATCTCACCGTGCTGACCGGCGCAAGGGTCACGGGCATCGAGACAAGCAACAAGCGCGTCGTGCGGGTTGCGGTTACCACCAAATCCGGTGCTCAGCAGTTCGAGCCGGAGCGTGAGACCATTTTGTGCGGCGGTGCCCTCAACTCGCCGCAGCTCCTGCTTCTTTCAGGCATCGGTCCGGCCGAGGATCTCAAAAACGCCGGCATAGCCGTTAAGCATCATCTGCCGGGCGTCGGCCGCGGGCTGAAGGATCACGTCGCCGCGCCGGTGATGTATCGCGCGACCAAAGACGTTTCGGCCGCGAAGGACCTGTCCACCTTTGGCAAGGCCAAGATTGGCCTGCAGTGGCTGCTGTTCAAGAAGGGGCTCGGCGCGACCAATTTCTTCGAGGTGGGCACGTTCATGCGCACGCGCGACGAAGAGGCCATACCCAATGTGCAGTTCGAGTTCGTCCCGATGCTTGGTGAATTCCAGCATGGCAACGTCAAGCTCGAGAACGGTTTTCAGTACTTCCTCAGCCTCATGCGCCCCAAAAGCGAGGGACGCGTCTGGGTGGAGACGGCGGATCCGACGGCTGCGCCAAAGTTCGTGTTCAACTACCTGCAGCATCCCGACGACATGGTGCAGGCGGTCCAGGCCGTTAAGGCAATTCGCAGCGTAGTCCGCCAGCAGGCCTGGGACGAATTCCGGGGCGTGGAGGAAATGCCTGGATACTCGGTCGCGACCGACGATGACATCGCCAATTGGCTGCGCGGCATTGCCGGCACAAACTACCACCCATGCTGCACCTGCCGAATGGGCGACGGCGACGACGCGGTCGTCGACAAGGACGCAAAAGTGCACGGCATTGAAGGTCTCAGAGTTGTTGATGCCTCGATCATGCCCGAGATCGTCAGCGGTAATCTCAATGCCCCGGTTATCATGATGGCGGAAAAGGTCGCGGACGCCATCCGAGGCCGCGTCGCTTTGCCTGCGGATCTACAGCCGTATCACACCGCTTGAAGACAGTCAGGGATGCAATGTCGAGGACGCTTGATATCTATCGTGAAAACGATTACATAAATCAAAACTCGTGTGGCGAAATATTGCAGCAGAAAAATTTCAATGAAAGAGAGTGTATAGGCGAATTAATATTTGAAACGTCAGCTGACGCCATCGTTTCTGGCCAAGGTATTCGTTGAAAACTCGAACAAATCCGATCTCGAAAAGGAGCATGGACGTGAGTGAACTAAAAGGAATCTGTGTGCCGATCTGCACGCCATTCAAGGACAATGGCGCGGCCCTCGATGAGGGCGCGCTGGGCGCAAACATCGATACGCTGATCGATGCGGGCATTCATATCATCGCGGTCAACGGCGGAACGGGCGAATTCCCGTTCCTGACTGAAAGCGAGAAGCGGCGCATAGCGGAGGTTGCCGGCAAGCGCATCAACGGTCGCGCCAAGCTGATCGTCCAGACATCGGCCTTGCGCACTGAAGACGCCATCGAAAATTCGAAGCATGCTCGCGACGCCGGCGCCGACACATTGCTCATCCTGCCGCCCTTCTTCGAGGGGCCGGGCGAGCCAGGCGTTCGCTACCACTACGAACAGGTATCCAGCGCCGTGAACACTCCGATCATGGTCTACAATATTCCTCAGTACACCGGTTTCGACATCACGCCTGACGTCTACAAGCGCTTCAGCGAGATCGATACCGTCAAGTACATCAAGGACAGCACCTCCAACATGATGCGCATCGACCAGCTGTCGGCACAGGGTGCGAAGGTGTTCAACGGCTGCGACTATCTGAACTTCTACAGCCTGCTGAGCGGCGCGCCGGGTGTTTTCACTGGTTCCGGCAACGCGGTTCCGGAGCAGCTCGTGCGGCTCTACGATCTGGTTCAGAGCAAGAACCTGGCCGAAGCGACCGCGCTGTGGCTCAAGCTGCGTCCCCTGTCGCTGCTGCTCTGGACCGCCCCCTTCAATCCAGTCGCCAAGGCAGCAAGCACCAAGACGGGGCGCCCTGTCGGCGAGTGCCGCCTCCCGGTTATCCCCTTGACCGCTGAGGAGGTTAAACTGGTTGACAAGGCGCTTGCAGCGGCAGCTGCCTGACGCGATCCGGTCGTCCCCGGGGCTTCGTTGCCCTGGGTATCCGGCTGCTGCAACTGGTCCTGGACATTCGTTCTTCCTCGTCCAGCATCGGATTGCACGATTTCATGGCCGGCCTGGCAGAAAGGATTGAGGAATGCGGTTGTCGCGGATGATCAACGTCGTGGGCGCTCACGCCGAGGGCGAGCCGAACGACGTCATTACAGGCGGTGTCATCGATGTTCCCGGCAAGACCATGTTCGAGAAGGCACGATGGCTGGAGACCAAAGGCGATGACCTTAGAGCCTTTCTCCTGCATGAACCTCGCGGCAAGGTCACGCTCTGCACCAACCTGGTTCTGCCCTCGTCTCACCCTGACGCTCAGATGGGTTACGTCATCATCGAACCGACCTCCTATCCGCCGATGTCGGGCACGAACACCATATGCACGGTGACCGTGCTCCTGGAGACCGGGATCATTCCGATGCAGGAGCCTGTCACCAACCTGACGCTTGAGGCGCCAGCCGGCCTGATCGAGGTCGAAGCGCGGTGCCGGGACGGAAAGTGCGAAAGCGTCAAGTTCAGGAACCAGCCGTCCTTTGTCATGCACCGAGACCGGATGATCGAGGTCGAAGGCATAGGATCGCTTCGCGTCGACGTTTCCTACGGGGGGATGATCTACGTGATCGTCGACGCCCAGGATTGCGGCTTCGAGATCGAGCCGTCCGAAGCGCGCGATCTTTCGGATGTCGGCGAAAAAATCAAGCGGGCGGCGGCCGAGCAACTGCCATCCGTGCACCCCGAAAACCCAGAGATACACACAATCAACCAGACGCTTTTCGCCGGTCCGCTCGCGGTAAGCGACGGGATCAAGACATCCAGGAACGGGGTCATCGTCTCGCCAGGCAGACTGGACCGCTCGCCTTGCGGGACCGGCACCTGTGCACGACTGGCGCTGCTCCATGCACGCGGTGAAGTCGCTGCCGGCGAACAATTCATCCATGAGTCGATCATCGGCACAAAATTCGTCGGCGAGATATTCGAGAGCACCCGGATCGGAGGTCTCGACGCCGTGTCTGTCGCCATCACCGGACGGGCCTGGATCACAGGCTTCCATCAGTTCGTGCTCGACCCGAGCGATCCGTTTCCGAGGGGCTACACACTTTCCGATACCTGGCCCGGTGCCTGACCAATATCCATCAATGCCATTTGCAGGAGTTCAAGATGAACGTGCACGCAGACTTCCACGCCCAAGCCGAAAAGCTGAAATTCGAAACACGGGCCTTTATTGACGGTGCCTATGTGGCGGCAAAATCGGGGGAGACGTTCGAAACCGTCAATCCTGCCACCGGCAGGCTCCTTGCCAATGTCGCCGCCGGCGGCGCTGCGGACGTCGACCTTGCGGTCAGGGCCGCACGCCGCAGTTTCGAGGCCGGCAGTTGGTCGGGCATGCCGCCGCGGGAGCGCAAGAAAGTCCTGCTGCGCTTTGCCGATCTGATCGAAAAGCACAGCGCCGAACTCGCGCTCATCGAAACGCTCGATTGCGGCAAGCCGATCAACGATTCCCTCAGTGTCGACTTGCCCGACTCCGTCGAGACGCTCCGCTGGCATGCGGAGGCGACGGACAAGATCTATGATCAGATGTCGCCGGCGCCGCGTGACGTCGTGTCGATGATCGTGCGCGAGCCGATCGGCATCGTCGGTGGCGTCATTCCCTGGAACTTCCCTCTGTTCGTCGCGATGTGGAAGTTGGCGCCCGCCCTGGCGGGAGGAAATTCCCTCGTCCTGAAGCCGGCCGAACAGACGTCTTTGTCGCTGATCAGGCTGGCGGCACTGGCATCCGAGGCAGGCATTCCGGACGGCGTCTTCAACGTCGTCCCGGGTCTGGGGCCGACTGCCGGCCAGGCGATCGGCCTGCACAGGGATATCGACTGCGTGAGCTTCACGGGCTCTGGCGAGGTCGGTCGGCTCTTCCTGAAATATTCTGCCGATTCCAACATGAAGAGGATCATCCTCGAGTGCGGCGGCAAGAGCCCGGCAATCGTCATGAGCGACGTCAAGAACTTCGCCCCTATCGTCGAGAATGTCGCGACGGGTATTCTTTTTTGCCAGGGCGAGAACTGCTCGGCCGGTTCCCGCCTCATCGTCCACGAGAGCATCAAGGACCGCCTCCTTGATGAGCTGAAGCCGGTGTTCGAGTCCTGGACGGTCGGCGACCCGCTCGAGCGCTCGACGCGCATCGGTGCGATGATCGAGGAGGATCATCTCGCCAAGGTCTTGTCCTACATCGAAACGGGACGCAATGAAGGCGCCAAGGTAGCATTGGGGGGAAATCGTGTGCTGGCCGAAACAGGTGGCAGCTTCGTTGAGCCGACGATCTTTGATGGTGTTTCCAACACCATGAAGATTGCCCGTGAAGAGATCTTCGGGCCTGTCCTGTCGGTGATCTCGTTCAAGGACGAGGCCGAAGCGGTTCGCATTGCGAACGACACCAACTACGGCCTTGCCGCTTCCCTCTACACCGACGATCTCAACACGGCGCATCGCGTCGCCAAGTCGATCCGCGCCGGCACCGTCTCGGTGAACTGCTATTCAGAAGGCGACTTCGCCGTGCCCTTCGGCGGGTACAAGGAATCGGGCTTCGGCGGCAAGGACAAGGGCCTCGCTGCGCACGACCAATACACCGAAACCAAGGCGGTGTGGATCCAACTGCGCTGATGGCATCCGGTGGCCGGCCCTCTCGGCCCGGCCATCGGCCCTTCGCGGGAGATCGGCGCGCCCGCAGGCTTGCGGGCGCCCTGTTGGATTTGAGGGAAGTCAATGACATCTGTTGCAGTGCTTAGGGAAGAACAGCTGAGCGCCCTGCGATTGACGGCGGCCGGCAGACCGCGGCGAACCGCCAATCCGTTCTCCGGCGTCGGCCCTATCACCGATCTCACCCTGGACGAAGTCGGCGCGCGGCCGCTGCGTTTCGAGTTCGAAGCTTGGCTCTACTTGGGTTTCGCGAAGACGAACCAGATGGCGTTCGGGCTAGGCGGTGGCCACAGGATATTCCAGCAGGGCGCCTTCTGATGGCCAGGCAGGCCTCACTCCCCAAGCTTAGTGTTGCTTCCCAACGGGACGGGGATCTGCTGCCCACCTTCGAATTTTTCCGCAAACTCACGGACGCGGCTGCTGCGGAGGTGATGCCGAGGTTTCGCAAGAGGTTGGCCGTCGAAGCCGAGGTCAAACCCGGCCTGCAATACGATCCGGTCATGGAAGCCGACCGAAATGCTGAAAGGGCTATCTGCGACATCATATCGGCCGAGTATCCGATGCACGCGATATTGGGCGAGGAGCTCAGCCCGTCGGGATCCGGGCCGCTCAAATGGGTGATTGACCCGATCAACGGGATGAAACCCTACCTATGCGGGCTTCCGGTCTGGGGAACTCTGATAGGCTTCACCGTCGATGGCCGCTCCGCAATGGGAATGATGAACCAGCCCCATACCGGGGAATGCTTCTGGTCCGATGGTACGAAATCGGTCTGCCATTCGGCCCATGGCGAGACCGTTTTGAGGGCGAGCGGCACTCAACGTCTTTCCGACGCGATATGCCACACGAATTCTCCAGAACCCTTCGCGCGCCGTCCGGGGCGAGGATTTGCCCGGCTCGCGTCGTCGGTCAAATTCACTCGCTACGGTGGCGAATGCTACGCGTTCGCCATGCTCGCCGCCGGCCAGATCGACCTTTGCGTCGAGCTCGCCCTGACAGCCTATGACGTCGTTGCGCTTATTCCGCTCATTGAGGCCGCCGGTGGTGTCGTCACTCGCTTCGACGGCGGTCGCCCGGAGCGGGGCGGCAACGTCCTGGCCTCGGCAAACGCCGTCCTGCACGAGGCTGCGCTGCGGATGCTCAACGACATCTGAACCCTTGCCGAGGGTATCTTGAATGGACAGCAAGAACGAGATCGAGCGAAAGGACGAGGATAACGCTGCCGAGCGACGAGCCCGTTTCTGGGGCTGGTTTTGGATGGCGGTCGCAACAGCGGCCATGTACCTTCTGGTCTGGGTAACCCGTTGAAGCGAAGAGTCGTCACCCACCGTCAACGCCGCAATCCAATCACGCATTCGCGCTTTGCGTCTGTCAAAGGGCCTGTAATTGCTTCCATGTCTCTGCCTCGATGGCGATGCCGCGCTCGGCCGCCAATTTGCGGGCGGCGAGCCTACGTTCACCTGGAAGGCGCGTCTGCCCGGCTTCGGCCATCGCCTCGACCAATTCCTCGATCCGCCCTGTGAACATTCTCAGGGAGCCATTTCCTTTCGTCGGGTCGATCAGGATGATGGTTTGACCGGTATGAGCGGAGTCGGCCCCGGGATAGGCCGACGAATTGACCTGATGGGAGAAGTTGCTGCCTGTCAGCGCTCCGCCAAGGATGTCGATCATCATGGCGATGGAGGATCCCTTGTGTCCGCCGAAAGGCAGCAGCGCACCCCCGTCAAGTATAGCCTGCGGGCTGCTGGTTGGCAGGCCCGAGGCGTCCAGGCCCGTTCCTTCGGGGAGCAGCTTGTTTTCAAGCGCCGCAACCTTCACTTCGCCATGAGCCATTGCTGCCGTCGCCTGATCGAACAGGAGAACCTGGCCATCTGCGCGCGGCACGGCGAAGGCCATCGGATTGGTTCCGTAGAGCCGCTTGTGACCGCCGTGAGGGACGACATAAGTGACACTGTTGACGACACTGAGGGCGATCAGTCCCGCCTCCGCGAATGGCTCGACATCCAGCCAGAGCGGACCGTTATGATGGGCATTGCCGATGGCGAGCACACAGGCGCCGGCCGATCGCGTCTTGTCGATGGCCTGCGGCATGGCCGCTTCCAGCGCCGGTCTGGCATAGCCATTGCCGGCGTCGGCACGAAGGAAAGCGGTTCCGGCGTCCTGGATTTGCGGAACGGCGCGGCCGTCGACGAAGCCGCTCTTGAGATTGCTCACATAGCCCGCCATCCGGAACAAGCCATGGCTTCGCGAGCCGTCGCGTTCGGCGCTCGCGCAATTCGTCGCCAGGGCTCGGGCGACGCTGTCGGACGTCCCGTGGCGCAGCATGATAGCTTCCAGCATGGCGATGAGCTCGGGCAGGCTGAGATAAATGGCTGGCTCATGCGACAAGGATGCGGTCATGACAAATCACGCGCTTCAACAGAGCGACGCGCCTCCCTGCGTGGCTCGCCTATCGGGGCCGCCAACGGCTGCATTGCAATGTCCGTTGGCGGCAGAGTGCCTCGCGTAGGTTGGGGGCGGGCCTGTGCTTCAGCACTCAACGCCATGGCGCGCGCTATTCGTTGACGTAACGCCGCGCACAGCCATGGCCGAGTGAAATCAAGATTTCATGCTCGATCGTTCCGCAGGCCTTCGCCAGATCGTGGTCACGAACATGGGGTCCGAGGATTTCGGCCGGACTGCCTGGTACCAGCGCCCAGTCAGGAACCCCCGAAACGTCGACGGTCAGGAGATCCATGGAAACGCGTCCGACAACCTGGGCGGCAAAACCCGCAACGGAGACGGCAGCGCGGCTTGAGCCGGCCCGGGAATAGCCGTTCGCGTATCCGATCGCGACCGTCGCGATCTTGGCTTGCTCGGTCAGGCGGTAGGTCGAGCTGTAGCCGACAGGGGCACCGCGCTTCATCGTCTTGACCTGAATGATCGGCGCGACTACGCGAGCTGGCTGCAACATGGGATTTGGGCGCCCTGTCAGCGGGTTGATCCCGAATGTCGCCTTGCCGGGCCGGACCATGTCGAACGCGTAGTCCGCGCCCAGATAGGTGCCAGCCGAATTGGCAAGCGACATTTTCGCGATGGGAAGCCCGCTCACCGCGCTCAGGAATGCCCCGCGCTGGAATTCGCACCTGTCGAAATCGAGGTCATCGGCTGCCGAAAGGTGCGACATGTAGAGGATAGGCGGGATCCGCGACAGGAGCGGCAAGTTCTGGCGAAGCCACGCGACGTCATCGGCCAGCAGTCCGAGCCGGTTCATTCCCGTGTCGAAATGGATGATCGAGGCGAGAGGACGCTCCACCCCGACCGCAACCTTTTCCCATTCCTCGATCTGATTGCGACTGTTCAGGACGGGTACTAGGTTCGCGCCGACAAATGCCTCCCTTTCTTCGGGCAGGAAGCCGCCGAGCACGCAAATCTCTGCTTCTTGAAGAGCGACTCGCAGCGTCACGCCGTCATTGGCCGTTGCCACGAAAAACGTCCTGGCGCCCGCTTGCCTCAGCGCCAGCGCGCTCGGGATCATGCCATGGCCGTAGGCGTCGCCCTTCACGACGGCAGCGCAATCGGCCCCGCCCGCCATGGCGTTCAGTCGCCTGTAATTTCCCCGCACTGCCTCTAGGTCGACGATCATCTCAGCCTGATGGATCAGACTGAGATTTCCTCCGGCGGAGGACAAGGGATGACTTACGGTCATGATCGGCACCCGTGTTTCCAAAGAAGCTGCGTCAGTAAACGTTTACATAATTAACTCAAGGGCTATCCTGCTTTTTTGGCCAAATCCGGAAAGGCGTACCGCGGGTCGTGCGTTCCTAAGGGCAATCAGGTTCGACGGGCACGGCAATGCCCGTCACGAGATCGCAGCACGCTTTGAGTTTAGTTCAGCAGGATCGACAGGTAATGCTCCGCCGCCTTGGACTGCGCCTGGGCGATCATACCGCGCTGAACACTCTGGTCCGCCAGCATCGCCATCACGGCCGGGCTAAGTTTTGCAAACATTAGAAGCGCGAGAAGAGGGATGCAAAATTTCGCTATCTGCAGGAACACATTGCGCGTGTGATTATGCATGGCGCGCCCTTGAGGGGTTTTCACTTGATGCCTCTCGATCACAAGCCGCTAGGTGCCGACGGCGTCACTTGAAGAGTGGTAAACGTTTACAGATAACTGTCAATGGGTCTCGGACGATACGAGGCCGGCTCGATCAAAAGATACCGTTGCCGCGAGTAGGTCGGAGGCGACAGCCACTTACTTGAAGAAACAGCGGTCGAGTGTAAGGGGTCTCCGCAGTTCAGAAGCGATTGGCGACGCGGACGAAAGCCGTTCCGGCAAGCAGGAACATCCCGGCCAGCAGCAAGTAAATGTTGGCTAAGGAGGTTGCCTCGGCGAGGGTGCCGAAGCTGGGTGCCGCGGCCAGGGCGACTATGTAACCCGTCGCGAAGACGACCACTATGTTTGACGCATCGCCGCGTCGTCCCGCCATGCTCAATAGTGTGGGAAAGATATTCGATACGCCGATGCCCAACAGGACAAACCCGAATAGCGCCACAGGCACCATCTTGGCAGAGGCGACAATCGAGAGACCGACGATCACGAGGCCTGTCGAGATTGCAAGAAGTTGCTTCTCGCCCACGAGCGTTCTGAAGCGATCGCCAGCCAATCGACAGATTGCCATGGCGCTTGCGAACGCCGCATAGCCGAGTCCAGAGAAGCTGAAATCGAGCGCAAAATGGCCAGTTAGGAAGAGGGGACCCCAGTCACGGACCGCTGCGTCTGTCGACATGCACACACCGGCAAGCAGGCCTGCAACAACTAGCAGCCACTTTGGGCTGATTGGCCGGGCTGCCGTAGCGCCCTCACTTGGCCTTGCAGCGAGAAGCTTGCTCTGGTTTGCCACGAAGAGACTCGAGAGTAATAGCGCGGCTATTAGCGCACCCAACGAGCTCCCCGCAAATTTGACAAGCAGGCCCCCCGAGGCGGCACCTGTAAGCCCGCCAAGGCTCCACATAGCGTGGAATGTCGACATGAGGGCCTTTTGGGATAAGCGCTCTGCCTCGACCGCCTGCGCATTCATGGCGACGTCCATGAAATTGCCCGCAAGTCCCAGCATCAGCAGGACCAGGGGGAACAGGTTTGGGGCATTCGTGAACGAGGCCAACACGACCGTCGCCAGGAGAAGGGGCGCCGACACTCGAACCACTTGTTTGCTGCCGAAACGCGTGATGAGAGACCGGCTCGCCAGCATGGCGAATAGTGAGCCCGCGACAATCATGAACAGCGACCAGCCGAACTGACTGTCTGGTATCGAGAGGCGCGCCTTGATTGTCGGCACAAGTGAAGACCAGGTGCCGAATATGCAGCCATGCAGGAAGAAAATGGAGAAAATAGCCGTGCGGCTCTTGCGGTCGTCTATTGAGGGCCAGGCAGGTTGATCTGCGAAGCGCTTCGGAATTTCCAACACCGTTTGGTTCTCCACTGGCGCCTTGCGCCTCGGTCAATGCCACCCGACGGCATGCCGGGCTCGGTCCAACGCATGCCGACTGGCCTGTCTCTTCTATGAGGCGAAAACCTTTGAATACACGCAGAGAACCCCTGCTAGGAGCACCTGATGGTCAGCTCACCGCACTCATCTTACATCGCGGCAGCTACAGGGCGATTTCGCAGGTAAAGCTTTGCATTCGCAATCTGACGCACGGGAGACGTCTTTCTAAGAGAAAGTAGATGTCGACCCTGCAGCGCAGTAGAATGCGGGTCTACCCGGTTCTAGTAACCTGAAGGGTTCACGTCATCAGCGAGCCGCTCAATGCGGCTGAAGATCCCTAGCGCATCGGAATATCCGCTGGATTCAAAATGGAGCGGTTCGACCGGAACCGCTCCTCGTGAATGAACCTCAGACCTGCACCGAGCGGCCGGTCTTTGCCGCTTCGCGTGCGGCCACGGCAAATTTCAAAGATTTCAAACCGTCGCGACCTGTTACCGTTGGTGAGCCATTGCCAGCCATGGCTGCATTGAAGTCACGGACAACCTTGTCGTAGGCATTCACATGGTCGATCTGCTCTTCGACCTGTTCGCCATTCTTGCGCACGAACACACGTCCACCACCACGCTGGAGCAGAACGTCGTCCGCAAAAACGGAAGCCTTTGTGCCAAAGAGCTCAACCGTCGTTCTAGCGTGATCAATAGCAAAGCTCTCGGTAATCCGAACAATTGTGCCGGTCTTCATTCGTGCGACGATCGCGACCGTATCCTCGACTTCCTTCGACGTTATCCCATTGTTGGCGGTCATCGCTACGACCTCCTGCGCCTCCGTGCCCAGGACGTAGTGCAAAAGGTCTGCGTCATGCACGGTAAGATCAAAGAACACGCCGGCTCCGGCGGTCACGGAATCGGTTCTCCAGCCGCGATTGGCGACCGGAAGCAGCACACCGAACGTCATGCGGGCCGCGACCAGTGCGCCCAGTTCACCATTCTTCACCAAATCGTGGAGCCTGATGTGGGTCGCCATGTTCCGCAGATGGTGATTGATGCCCAAAACGCGTTTGTGCGTTTCGGCGGCCGCAACCATGGCTTCGGCCTCGGCGATTGTCATTGCCATTGGCTTCTCGCCGAGCACATGTTTGCCCGCCACGATTGCCGCAATCGCATCGGGGGCATGCTTTTCATTGGTGTTGCTTATATAAACGGCGTCGACATCCGAGCGAAGCAGCGCTTCGATGGTATCGTAGACCTGCGGGATGCCGTTTCGCTCGGCGTAGGCGCGTCCACGGGCCGTATCGGAGGAGAACACTGCGGCGACCTCGCTGTTCGGAGCGCTGTTGATGGCCGGTATCAGCCACTCCTCGGCAATCCGGCTGGCGCCGACCAGTCCCCATTTGTAAATTTTGCTCATCGATTTCTTCCTGCTGGAATTCATGGTCATGGAGGGGGCTCATTCCAAGCTGACACACGAGGGCCCTCAAGCCCCCTGCAGAATGGAGAGACGAAACTCCGATTGCGCTCAGCCGATCCGCGGCTACCGGTTGCTATCGGCGGCGATTAGTTTCGTGACGATTTGGCTCGGAACGCGTGTGGCGCCCTTCTGGCAAGCATTTCTTCAGTGCGCCCTTTTTGACGAACGGCTTGGGTGCTTGATAGAGGTGGACGAAGAGCGCCTTCTCGCTCGGGCCTCTTCACCGCGCTTATCTTTACATCGGCGGGGTCCCACGGCGATTTCGCAGACAGAGCTTTGCATTCGCGATTTGACGCACAGGAAACGCCACTTTGAGATGAGAGTTCGCGGAAATCAGGTATCGCGCCGGCTATCAGTGCCGCAATGTAGGAAAAACACGGCGATATTAATTAGATGGGTGACAATCAAGTGGGCATCATTCCAGTTCGCGGCCCGCACAGGTAAGGCGTTCCTGTCTTTAAAGCGGTCTCGTAACTACGCGGAACGATACGGGAAGTTTTTCGATTATGGCCCACGAAAAACTCGTTTAAACATGTCCTCCGGGGCCACCAGAAGATCAATTTAAGTTATTGATCTTGCTGTGTATTTCCGAGGCTGTCCACAACGCGGACTCGAACCCCCTCTTTCTGACAATAAACTACCCAGGCGATTTTCCTTACCATCTCAGAATCGCTTGAGCCGATCGCATTGTTCCGAGGGTGGGCGGCGAGAGCGCTACTGTGTTTCCCTCCATTCGGAAACGCCGCGATATTGTCTAAGGGGCTGAGCCCTGTCTCGAAGCTTCAAAAGACCGGGGAACGGCCCCGAAGCCGACGTACGTTTTCCATGACACGAACGGCTGCAATGCGCCTGAAGTTGGCCATTGAACTTGTCATGGGCCGCCGTCCAGAAGCAGACATTCGAGCGGCTGGCCGCAGTGGCACCTCCGCGCCCAACAGCGGCCATCCTCCCCTTGCTGGTGCAACCGCTACTAGTTACAAGCTCGGAGCAGCGTGGACAGGCTGCTACACGCATTACACGGGCTACGGTCTCGAACTCGGTGCGGGGCTTATTTGGCGAAGCGGCTTCGGAATTCGGTAGCGACGGAAACTCCAAAATTGGTTTCAAATTAGCCAGTCTGCTTTCGGCCAACTGCGGAATAGCAGCCGCGCTCCACCGCCAGCCGCTTCAGCAGCGCCGACACCGCGTCGATCACCGGTGTCGGCCGGGCCGTCAGCCGGCCGAGTTCCTGAACGGCGGTCACCAGCGCGTCGATTTCCATCGGGCGGCCGCGCTCCAGGTCCTGCAGCATCGAGGTCTTGTGCTCGCCGACGTCGCCGGCGCCCTTGATGCGGCGGTCGACGGCGATCGGAAAGCGCACGCCGAGGCTTTCGCCGATCGCCTGCGCCTCCAGCATCATGGTGCGGGCGAGCGCGCGGGTGCCGTCGTCGGCGACGATCGCCGCCAGCGTCGAGCCGGTCAGCGCCGATATCGGGTTGAAGGACAGGTTGCCCCACAGCTTCACCCAGATTTCGCTGCGGATGTCGTCGCGCACCGGCGCCTGCAGCCCGGCCTTGACCATTTCCTCGGCCAGCTGTGTGACGCGCTCGCTCTTCTCGCCGGAGGGTTCGCCGAGCGAAAAGCGCCTGCCCTCGACATGGCGGATGAGGCCGGGCGCGTCGACCTCGACGGCGGGATAGACGACCGAGCCGATGACGCGCTGCGGTCCGATCCGCTGCCAGATGGCGCCGCTTGGGTCGACACCGTCGAGCCTTGTGCCTTCGAGCGGGCCGCTTAGCCTGTGAAAATACCACCACGGCACGCCATTCTGCATGGTGACGACCGCGGTGTCCGTGCCCAGCAGCGGCCCGATCTGGTCGAGCGCCGTGGTCAGCGAATGGGCCTTCAACGCCAGCACCACATAATCCTGCACGCCGAGCTCTTCGGCCTTCGCCGCGGCTTTGACCGGCGCCACCGTCTCCGCGCCGTCCTCGATCAGGCGCAGCCCGCCCGCGCGGATCGCGTCGAGATGCGCGCCGCGCGCGACGATCGACAGATCGGTGCGGCCGGCAATGGCCAGCTTGGCGGCGAGATAGCCGCCGATGGCGCCGGCGCCGAAAATGGTGATCTTCATTGTCACAGCCCGAGCTTGGCGGCGAGCCCGATGCGCTGCAGTTTGCCGGTCGCCCCCTTGGGGATCTCGTCCAGGATCAGGATCTTGCGCGGCACCTTGAAGTCGGCTAGCCGCGTCGCAGCGTGGGCGCGGATATCGCTCTCTGAGGCGCTCATGCCTTCCCGCAGCACCACGGCCGCCGCCACCTCTTCGCCGAGCTTGTCATGCGGCATGGCGAAGGTCACCACCTGCACCACCGCCGGGTGGTCCATCAGCACGTCGTCTACCTCTAGCGGCGAAATCTTCTCGCCGCCACGGTTGATGATCTCCTTCAGCCTTCCGGTGACCCTGAGATAGCCATCCTCGTCGAGCACGCCCTGGTCACCGGTGTGGAACCAGCCATGCGCGAAGGCCGTCGCGTTGGCATCGGGGTTCTTTTCGTAGCCCAATGTGACATTGGGGCCGCGAATGACGATTTCGCCGGTCTCGCCGGCCTGCATCAGCCGGCCGTCGAGCGCCATGACGGCCACTTCGGGTCCGCCGGCGGCGCCGACGCTGCCCGGCTTGCGCAGGCCTGGCGGCAGCCGGTTCGAGGCCATCTGGTGCGCTGCCTCGGTCATGCCATAGGCTTCGATGACCGGGCAGCCGAAGGTCGCCTCGAGTTCGGCCATCACCTGCGCCGGCAGCGATGCCGAGGACGAGCGGATGAAGCGCAGCGAGGCCGCCGCCAGCACGTCCGGATTGCGCGCCGCGCGCGGCAGGATCGCCTGGTGCATGGTCGGCACGGCCGTGTACCAGCTAGGCCTGGCGTCGCTCAGCCACTGGAAGAAGCGCAGCGCGTTGAAGCCCGGCGTGCAGTAGATGCTGCCGCCGGCGGCGAGCGACGACAGCACTGCCGCGATGAGCCCGTGGATGTGAAACAGCGGCATGATGTTGAGGCAGCGGTCGTCGGCGCTCAGGCCGAGCGTCGCGCCGATATGGCGGGCGGAGGCCGCGACATTGGCATGGCTGAGCGGCACCAGCTTGGGGCGCGAGGTGGTGCCCGACGTGTGCAGCAACAGCGCGATGTCGTCGTCGCGCGCCATGTCGGGCGCCGCCTGCGGCCCCACTGACGGGCCCTCGATGACGAAGCTGCCGGCAGGGGCGCCGGCCGGCACGACCAGCCGCAGCACGGCGATGCCCAGACGCTCGGCCACCGTCACCGCCGGGCCACTCTCGTCGGCGGAGACGAGGATCGCCTTGGCGCCGATGTCGGTCAGGTAGAAATCGAGTTCGTCCGCCCGGTAGGCCGGATTGAGCGGCGCCGTCGAGGCGCTTGCCGCCACCGCGACGAAGCTCGTCGCCATCTCCGGCCCGTTCGGCAGCACGATCGCCACCCGGTCGCCCCGGCGGATGCCGCGCGCATGCAGCGCCGCCGCCGTGGCGCCTATCAGCTGGCGCAATCCGCCATGGGTGAGGGTGGGCCGGTCAGGCGCCAGGATCGCCGGCGCGTCATCGGCTCCGGAGGCGAGCGGGCGTGAAAGCCCTTGCGAATTTGCGTTGCTGGTCATGGTCACCGACTATCGTTCCAATCCGTCAAAATCCAGCCGCGACACACAGATGTGATGCCGCCGGCTCTCAATATCCCAACGCCATCCCGTCCTTGCGCGGGTCGGAGGCGCCGGTCAGCGTGCCCTTTTCCCAGTCGATCAGCACTGCCTGGCCGCCGCCAAGCGGGTGATGCGGTTCGACGATGCGATGGCCGCGCTTGCGCAAGCCCTTGATCGCCTCGTCGGGAACGTTGCGCTCAGCCTCCACGACGTCATCGTTGTAAAACACACGCGGCGCATCCATCGCCTGCTGTGGATCCATGCCGAAGTCGATCATGTTGGTCAAAAAATGCACATGGCCGAAAGGCTGGTAGCCGCCGCCCATGACGCCGAACGGCATCACCACGCGGCCATTCCGGGTCGCCATTCCGGGCATGATTGTGTGCATCGGCCGCTTGCCGGGCGCGATCGCATTGGGATGCCAGGGCTCGAGCCGGAAGCTCGAGCCACGGTTCTGCAGCACCACGCCGGTCTTCGGGCTGACCACGCCGCTGCCAAACGAATAATAGGTCGAGTTGATGAAGGAGACCGCGTTGCGGTCGCGATCGACCACGGTGATGTAGACCGTGTCGCTGCCCGGCAGGTCCAGCTTCGGCAGATGCGTCATCGCCCGCTCGGGGTCGATCTCGGCGCGCAGCCTGTCGGCATAGGCGGCGGACAAGAGCTGCTTGACCGGCACAGGGACCTGGTCCTGGTCGCCCACAAAACGGTCGCGGTCCTGGTAGGCCAGCCGCCCCGCCTCGATTTCCAGATGCAGCCGCTCGGCGCCATTGGGATCGAGCCCGCCAAGCTTGAAGCCGGACAGCACATTCAGCATTAGAAGCGCGGTCAGCCCCTGGTTGTTCGGCGGCATCTGGTGGAAGTCGTAGCCGCCGTAGGAGGTGCTGACCGGTGCCACATAGTCGCCTTTGGTCGCCGCGAAATCCTCTTGGCTATGCAGCCCGCCCAATTCCTTGAGCCGGCGCACCATATCGTCGGCGACAGCACCCTCGTAGAAGCCGGCGCGGCCCTGCTTGGTGATGATGCGCAAGGTAGCGGCGAGTTCCGGCTGGCGGTGGACGTCGCCGGCCCTCGGCGCCTTGCCGCCGGGCAGGAAGATGCGCGCGGCATGTTCGTCCGCGGCAAGGTCGATCTCCGGGTCCGCCCAGTCGAAGGCGACGCGGTCGTGCACGACATAGCCGTTCTCGGCATAATGAATGGCCGGCGCCAGCACCTCGGCGAGGTCCTTGCTGCCATGGTCCTCGAGCAGCCGGCACCAGGCATCGATGGCGCCCGGCACCGTCACTGCATGCGGTCCCTGTTTGGGAAGCTCGCTGAAACCCCTGTCCAGGTACCAGTCGACGGTCGCGGCCGCCGGCGCGCGGCCGGAGCCGTTGAAGGCCAGCACGTCACCTTGTCCCGCCGGGCAGTAGAGCACGAAACAATCGCCGCCTATGCCGGTCGATTGCGGCTCGACCACGGCCTGCACGGCGGCGGCGCAGACCGCCGCGTCCATGGCATTGCCGCCGGCGCGCAGCATCTCGATCGCCGCGAGCGTCGACAGCGGGTGCGATGTCGCGGCGACCGCTTCGCTGGCACGAACCGGCGAGCGGCCGGGAAACTGGAAATCACGCATTCTGTCTCTGTATCCCTTGGTCTGATCGAAGCGACATGTTCACCATCGCGTAACACAACACGGCAGCAGATCGTTTCGGCTTGTCGGCGCAGCCCATGTCGCCAATTCTCCTGATTATGCCCCGGTGATGTTTCATGCACGGACCCGATAGGGCGTTAGCCAGGTCTCCAGGGCATTCAGGGCCGAGATGATCGTGAAATTTATGGTGAGGTAAATCGCGCCCGCAGCCACGAAAACTTCGACGGCGCGATAAGTCTGAGAAATCAACCCCTGGGCTATGCCTGTCACTTCCATCAGGGTGACGATCGATGCCAGCGACGTACCCTTCACCATGAGGATGATCTCGTTGCTGTAGCTTGGAATGGCTTGGCGCAGCGCCAAAGGCAGAACGACGAGGCGCAGTGTCTGGATCCGTGTCATCCCGAAAGCGGAAGCGGCCTCGACAAGACCGCGCGGCACGCCTTGTATTGCGCCCCGCAGGATCTCGCTGCCATAGGCTGCGGTATTGAGACTGAGTGCGATGATGGCGCACCAATAGGGCTCGCGAAACAGCCACCAGAGCCCAACAGCCTGAAGCGTGGGACGGAACTGGCCGAGGCCGTAATAGATGAGGAATATCTGGACGAGCAATGGCGTGCCGCGAAAGACGGCGACGAAGGCGCGTATCGGCCAGACCAGCATCCGATGGTTTCCCTGCTGCGCCAGTGCGAGCAACAGGGCCAAGGCAAAGCCTATTGCGATCGACAGCCCAGCAAGCTGCAAGGTCAGCGGCAAGCCGGAGAGCAGGGTTGGAATGATCTCGACAAAGAAATGCAGGTCGATCATGCGTGGACCATGCCTCGCCACGCTCGTGTCTCGCCGTAGCGGAAGACCGATCCGGTCACCGCGGCGATGAGGAAATACAGTGCCGCGGCGGCCAGGTAAAAGACGAAGGGCTCCCTCATCGATCCTGCGCCGATCTGAGATTGCCGCATCAATTCCACGAGACCGATCACGGAGATCAGGGCCGAATCCTTGAGCACCAGTTGCCAGACATTTCCGAGGCCCGGCAGAGCGTGCCGCATCAATTGCGGTATGATGACGAGGCGTAGCGAATGGAATCGGGCCACGCCCAAAGCCTTGCAAGCTTCGAACTGGCCGGGATCGACGGCGAGATAGGCTCCGCGATAGACCTCGGCTTGATAGGCGCCAGAAATAATGCCGATCGCCAGGACGCCGGTTGCAAATGTCGGGAGCCCGACGAAGCCGGCGCTGCCGAAGAGTTTTCCGATCTCGGTCAAGGCGATGCTGCCGCCATAGTAGAGCAGGTAGATCGTCAACAGATCGGGCACGCCCCTGAACACCGTGCCATAGGCCTTGGCCAACCACGACGGTACAGCTCTCGGTGAAAGCCCACCGCTCGCGGCCACTGCGCCGAAGAAGGCGCCGAGCAGGAAGCCTAGGATGGACAGCGCAAACGTAACGCCTGCTGCCAAGAGCAGCGCGCCGCCCCAGCCGCCCTTGCCGAGGGATAGGATATGGAGTGCATCGGTCATTTGAAACCTAGATGATCAGGGGCGTCCGGCCGATCGGTCGACACCGACCGGCCGAACAAGTCCCCAAATGGCTACTTGACCGGCGTCACGTCCGTTTTCACCCATTTTTCCGAGATGCTCTTGATGGTGCCGTCGGCGATCGCGGCGCTGATCGCGTCGTTGAGCATCTGCTTGAGCTTGGTGTCTTCCTTCCTCAGGCCCGCACCGGTTCCGGCGCCGAACAGACCGCCGACAAAGCCGGGCCCCGCTACCGTGAAGTTCGCGAATTCGGGTTTTGCAAGCGTCGCGGCGAGCGCCGTCTTCTGAGCGAATATCGCGTCGATGCGGCCCGCGGCCAGATCGAGATCGTGCTGCTCGGTCGTCTTGTACTCGCGGATCTCCACCGTGTCCCCGAAGTATTTCTTGACGAATTCGAGCATCGCCGTTGCCGCCTGGACGCCGACCACCTTGCCTTTCAGCAAGGGCTTCAACTTATCGATCGCGGCCTTGGTAGCAGCCTCATCGTCCATTTTGAATTTCTCGGTCGAAGCGCCGAGCTTGCCCAGGTCGCTGTCCTTGGCGGCTGCGAAACCACCCGGGTCGATCGCATAAGGCTGGGTGAAGTCGATGGTCTCGAGGCGTTTCGGCGTGATGAACATGCCGGCCATGATCACATCGAACTTGCCGACCTTCAGCGCAGGAATAAGACCGTCCCAATCCTGGGCGATGATGGTGCATTTGACCTTCATCCGCTCGCAAAGATTGTTGGCGAGATCGATCTCCAGTCCGTCGAGCTTGCCGTCGGCGTTGGTGAAGTTCCATGGAGCGTAGGCGCCCTCCGTGGCGATGGTGATGGCCTTGGGCGCGTCCTCGGCCAAGGCGGTGTGCATGAAGCCGAACATGCTGAGTGCGGCCGCAACTGCGGCCAAACGATTGAATTTCATTTGGTTCCCCTTTTTTTTGTAGGCTGATTGAACGATTCCCACGCCCGGCCGCATTGCCGTTCGAGGCCATTCATGCCCGGTCGGTTTTCGTCACCGGCCGGGACTCACGAGCTCGGCCAGCAGCGGCGCCGTGCCGAGAACATGTTCCTGCATCACCTGTTCCGCGTGCTGTGCGTCGCCCGAGCGCAAGGCAGCGATCACGGCGGCATGCTCCTCGCGCGCGGAAAGCGGCTTGTCACAATCGTCGAACCAGATGCGCATGTAAGGCTCGATGACCACATGCAGCGCCGATATCTGGTGGACCAGCTTGGGCCTCTGGCTCAACGCACAGATGCGGCCATGGAATTCCTGGTGGCGGACAACCCAGTCGCTACCGCCGCTCTGGCCCGCGCGTTCCATGCGTTCGAGCAGGCGGTCGAATTCCTCGAACTCCTCTTCGTCGATCCGGGGCATCGCCAGCCTGACGGCCAACCCCTCCAGAACCGAGCGAATTTCGAAAATCTCATAAAGCTCGTCGACAGTCAGCCCAGCGACCACGCATCCCCGATTTGGGCGAAGAACCACCAGCCCGTCGGATGCCAGGCGCCGAAAGGCTTCCCGCACCGGCATGCGGCTCATGCCTATTTCAGCCGCGATGTCTTCGGGAATGAGGCGGTCACCCGGTTTGTAACGACCGAGGCGAAGCGCTTGCTGAAGATGCCTATATGCCTCCTCCTCTGCGGTGGCGGGCAAGCGTGGCTCGACGGAGAAGGCTGCTGGCACTTTGCACCCAAAAGTATTTTTGTATCCACGTATTATCAAATCCGGATTTGGCTGGAGCGTCAAGACCCGATCATGACGAAGTAGGGAGGGAAGGTGGGCGATCTCGGCTGCTTCAAAGGCACGGGGCCCGGTTCCCAGAGGTCAAATCACGGTCGGCAGCCGCAATTGCCATCCAGTGCATTTGGTGCAATCTGCCCCCATGAAGATATCGGGCTCCGATCTCCATCTCTTTCGTGTCTTTGAAAGCGTGGTCCGCAACGGCGGCATGTCTGCGGCACAGATGGAACTGTCGCTCAGTCAACCTACGATTTCCAACCATCTGACGGCGCTTGAACAACGGCTCGGCGTGAAGTTGTGTGAACGAGGGCGGCGCGGGTTTTCGCTAACGGAGGAGGGGCGGCGGGTTTACGAAATCAGCACGGAAATCACCGGGATGCTGGACTCCGGTTCGGCCCGGCTTTCGCGTGTTAGAAGCGCTTTGGCGGGAAAGGTCGGCGTTGGCATTGTCGACTGCTTAACGACCGACCCAAGTTTCCGGCTCGCCGACGCTATTGCCGAGCTTTCCAAAGCTGCGCCGGAAATCGAGCTTGATCTCAAGATCATGTGCCCCAACGACATAACGAAGGCCGTGGCGGAAAACGAAATAGACATTGGGATAGGTGCCTCCGACATCAAAGTCGCAAGCGTGCAATACCAGATCATCTACCAAGAGGAGCACGCGGTATTTTGCGGTTCGGCTCATCCTTTGTTTTGCCGAAATGACGAGACGATTACGAGTGAGGAATGCTACGGCCATCCGTGGGTAGAGAGAGGATATTGGTACGGGATTAGGCGTCACCGCTTCGATACCGCCGCGAACCGGGTAGCCTTTGATATTGAGGCGCAGCTTCTGATGGTCCTGTCGGGCGCCTACCTCGGGGTCCTGCCGATACATTTTGCGAGCATGTTCGAACAGCAGGGGCGTCTTCGCCGACTTCCCATAGCCGACGAGGCCTATTCCGCCGACATCGAGGTCGCCACGCGAACAGGCGAGCAGGCTGCCAACGTCAGCTATGTCCGTGATGCGATCATCAGGGCGCACCAGATGCATTTGTGAAAACCAATGTATCCGTTCTCTGAATGATATTCTTGCCGTGTCGATAGAGGTCTAGCCTCTCGTAGGGCTGGCGATGCGCAGCGCAAAAGTGCCGCCTGCGGACTTGCCCGCCAAACGTGCAAGTTCGACGTGGTCGCCACGTCGGGTGTCGCTATTTAGCCTTAAGGCATGGGATGAGCACGGACGCACTGCTGCTTCGCAACCTTCCTAATTTTCCGCCGGAGACGACAAGGCGCCTCGTAGCAACCCGGTACGGATCGACGGGACATACACGCAACTGGCTTCCGAGCGCGATCTGTCGTGGCGGATCGAGGGCACCGATGGCCGCGACGTCGTCGTCAAGATATCGAATGCCGGCGAACCCGAAGGCGTCGTGGATATGCAGGTCAAAGCCCTGAACCATATCTTCGAGCGCGATCCGTCCCTGCCGGTGCCTCGCGTCGTTCCCTCCCTCGCTGGCGCCCCATATGAATGGATCGAGGACGAGCGCGGCTGCCGGCACATGATCCGTGTGCTTACTTTCCTTCCGGGGAAGATCATGGAGCAGGTTGAGGAAGCCTTTTCCGCCGCCACTCGGTTCAACATAGGAGCGATGGTAGGACGGCTTGCCTATGCGCTGCGCGATTTTTTTCATCCATACGCAGGCAGCAATGTGCACCTCTGGGACATTTCACGTGCCCTGGCCTTGCGCCCGCAGATAGCAAAGATCTCCGACCTCGGGCTTCGGCAATTGTGCGAGGAAATCTTCGAGCGCGCCGAGCGCTTTACCCTTCCTCAATTGCTGAAAACGCGCCGGCAAGTCGTCCATCAGGATTCCCATGGCGGCAACATCCTTGTCGATCCCAACGACAGCACATCGCCGGTCGGTATCATCGATTTTGGCGATATGGGCTACAATCCCATTGTTGCGGACATTGTGACGGCTTGCGAGACATTCTCGAAATCCGATGATGATCCGATCGCCTACCTCTGCGATGTGGCGTCGGGTTTCGATTCGACATATCCGCTCGAAGAAAATGAGATCGATCTCATTTTCGACGCGATGCTGCTGCGCCTCGCACTGGCCACCGTCATCGTCGAAGCCAGGGAAGCCACGATCGAATCCGGCATTCCCCATATCGAAAACGCCGGCCAATACCCGCGAATGATGGAGTTGCTGAGCCGGCAAGGGCGCCCGGAGGCGGTACGCCGGCTTCGTCAGGCGTGCCGGTTTCCGGTCTATCATCCCTCGGGCAATGGCAGCGAGCCTCTCGCGAACGACTATGACCTGGTGAGGCATGAGCGCGACGCCCATCTTGGTCCGATATGGCATTTCTACAAGCAGCCCCTGCACATCACGCGCGCTCGAGGGGCCTGGATGTATGCCGCCGGCGGGACGGCTTATCTCGACGTCTACAACAACGTCCCCCAAATTGGTCATTGTCACCCGCACGTGGCGAGAGCCATATACCGTCAGGCCAGCGCGTTGAATACCAACACGCGATACATGTGCGACACGGCGGTCGAGTATGCGGCGCGATTGACCGCAGATCTGCCTGATCACCTGGACACCTGCATTTTCGTCAATTCAGGCAGCGAAGCCAACGATCTGGCGATGCAGATAGCCATGTCGCTCAGCGGGCATGATGGCGGTCTGATCATTGACCAGGCCTACCATGGATGCACCGAACTCACGACGACGCTCTCCAATGAAAGCTGGCGTCACTTGCCCGCCGGCGAGCATCCCAGGCAGATCGAGACCCTGATGGCCCCGGATATGTACAGGGGCCTTTTCGCCAACGACCCACAGGCAGCCGCGAACTACGCTGCGGATGCCGACCGGGCGATAGCCGCCTTGCGCGCCAGAGGGCACAGGCCGGCGGCATTCATGGTCGACACGGCCTTGTGTTCGAGCGGCGTGCTGCGGGCGCCTGACGACTATTTCAACCTCGTCGCGAGAACCGTCAGGTCGGCGGGTGGGTTCGTCATCGCGGACGAGGTGCAGGCCGGCTGCGGTCGCATGGGAACCTTCTGGGGGTTCAGGGCGAACGGGCTCTCGGATGACAATGTCGACTTCGTGACGATGGGCAAGCCGGTCGGAAACGGCCACCCGCTCGGCGTCGTCATCCTCGGTTCGGCACTTATGAAGCGTTTCCTCAACGGCACCTATCCGCTGTTGTTCAGCACATTCGGCGGCAACACCGTCGCATGCGCGGCGGGCATGGCTGTTCTGGACGTCATCGAGCGGGAAGACCTGATCGAGCGCGGCGCCGCCACAGGAGACTATTTGCGCCGGGAGCTTGGGCGTCTGGCGCAACGGCATCCCATCATCGGCGACGTACGCGGTCTAGGCATGATGACCGGCGTTGAACTGGTGACGGATCGCTTCACCAAGGAACCGGCGGCGCGGCAGACCGATCAGCTTGTCGAAGCCTTGCTCGCACGCAACATCCTGACAGGGAAAGGCACGCCGAACACCCTCAAGTTACGTCCACCGCTGATCTGGTCGCGAAAAGAGGCCGATATGTTCGTCACGGCTTTTGACGACAGTTTGAGCGGACTGCAATGACCTCTGCCAGGGCTTGCCTGGGCCAAAGCATGTCAGGCGAGCCCCCAGAAAATCGGGAACGATCGGAAGACCAGCACTGCTTCCGCTGAGAAGGGAACATCGGCCTGCCTGCAAAATGGCAAGCCGGACCAACAGGAGAACGAACATGAAGAAACAGCTACTCGGACTGGCTGTCACGATGACGGCCGTCCTCTTTTCCGCAGGGGTCTCGTTGGCGGAGGACAAGGTCGTCAACGTCTATAACTGGTCTGATTATATCGACAGTTCCATCCTTGATGATTTCACCAAGGAAACCGGTATCAAGGTCGTCTACGACACCTTCGATTCGAACGAAATTCTTGAGACCAAGCTGCTTGCCGGCGGCTCCGGCTATGACGTGGTGGTTACAACCGGACCTTTTCTGGCCAGGCAAATTCAGGCGGGCGTGTTCCAGAAGCTCGACAAGTCCAAGCTGCCAAATCTCAAGAACATGTGGCCCGAGGTGATGGCGCGCTTGGCCCAATATGACCCGGGCAACGAATATGCCGTCAACTATATGTGGGGCACGACCGGCATCGGCTACAATGTCGACAAGGTGAAGGCCGCGCTCGGCGACATGCCGATCGACAGCTGGGATGTGCTCTTCAAGCCGGAGAATGCGGCCAAGCTAAAGGACTGCGGCATCAATATCGTCGATGCGCCGGAGGAGACTATGGCCATTGCCATGAACTATCTCGGCAAGGACGGCGACAGCAAGAAGAAAGAAGACCTCGAAGCCGGTGGTGGCATCTACACGAAAATCCGGCCCTATGTCCGCACCTTCAGCTCCTCTGCCTACATCAACGACCTGGCGAATGGCGATAAATGCATCAGCATCGGCTGGTCGGGTGACGTGCTGCAGGCCAAGAACCGCGCCAAGGAAGCCAACAACGGGGTCAAGGTCGAATACCTGATCCCTAAAGAAGGCACCTATATGTGGTTCGACAATCTGGCTATTCCTGCCGACGCCAGGCATGTCGATGAAGCGCACGCCTTCATCAACTACTTGATGCGGCCGGAAGTCATCGCCAAGTCAACCAACTATGTCCAAACTGCCAACGGCAACCTCGCCTCGCAGAAGTTCATCGACGAGGCCGTGTTGAAGAACCCTTCAGTTTATCCGACGCAGGAAACGCTCAAGAAGCTTTTCACGATTTCTTCGTATGGGTCGAAGGAACAGCGCGTCCTTACCCGGCTCTGGACCCAGATCAAGACGGGCAGCTGAACGGGGCGGTCACCGCCCCACTTTTGCTGGCTGCGCCTCTGGTCAAGGTCTGCCGCCGCCACCTGATGGCCATGCGCGGTAAGAATGGCGGGCGAGTCCGCGGTCTCTTGGACCGGTAACGCGCAAATCCACTCTCGGGGGCGGATCCGAATGCGGAGCCGTCCATATCAATCGCCGATTTGCTACTAATTCAAACTGGGAGAAACAATGCCATTCCAAGATCTGATCCAGCCTGAACTAGGCGCCTATGTCAGCAAAGTGGCCACGCCAGGCGACTTTGCCCAGTTCTGGGCCTCGACCATCGCCGAGGCCCGCCAGGCCGGCGGCAAGGTCGACATCGTACCGGCGCAGACGACACTGAAGGCGGTCCAGGCTTTCGACGTCACGTTTCCGGGATACGGCGGTCATCCGATCAAAGGATGGCTGATCCTGCCGACGCATCGTGAGGGGCGGCTTCCTCTTGTCGTGCAGTATCTCGGCTATGGCGGCGGGCGCGGCTTGGCACATGAGCAACTGCATTGGGCGACCTCAGGATTTGCTTATTTTCGAATGGATACACGCGGGCAGGGAAGCGACTACAGCGTAGGAGAGACCGCCGATCCCGTCGGCTCGACCTCTTCGTTTCCCGGCTTTATGACGCGTGGCGTACTGGACAAGAATGACTACTATTACCGGCGCGTGTTCACCGATGCTGTGCGGGCGATAGACGCTCTCCTGGAGCTGGACTTCATCGATCCCGAGCGCATCGCGGTTTGCGGCGACAGTCAGGGCGGCGGCATTTCGCTTGCCGTCGGCGGAATCGATCCCCGCGTCAAGGTCGTAATGCCCGACGTGCCGTTTCTTTGCGACTTTCCCCGCGCTTTGGGGACTGCCGTGCGCGATCCCTATTTGGAGATCGTCCGTTTCCTGGCGCAGCATCGCGAGAAGAAGGCGAAAGTCTTTGAAACGCTCGGCTATTTCGACTGCGTCAACTTTGCCAGGCAGTCCAAGGCAGCGGCGCTGTTTTCCGTGGCCCTGATGGACGAAGTCTGCCCGCCTTCTACCGTTTATGGCGCGTTCAATGCCTACACGGGGGAAAAGACCATCGTAGAATACGAATTCAACAACCATGAAGGCGGACAAGGCTACCAGGAGCGCGAACAGATGGCGTGGCTCAGCGCGCGGTTCGGTGTCGACTGATGTCAGCGGCCCAGCACTGGCCGGTTTTACCTTCCCAAGGGACCTCTGCTTGCCCGGGCAACCGGGCTCCAGCGGCTACCAGCCGCCCGGCTGCACGCTTCCATGCCCGCAAACAGCACATGGCGTGCGCTTTGAGGGACCCGCGGCAACCTTAGCGGTCAACGACCTCGGAGGGGCTGGGCGGCCGCTGCGGCAGAGTCCCGCGCGACCTTGATGCCATCGGCCTCTCCTTGCTCGGTGTCAGCTTACCCAGTCCTTCCCGCAACCGGACCGGCAGCAATCGGCCTCACTACGGCCGTTCTGGAGGATGGCTGCCAACGTTCGTACACTTCGTAAACTACATCTGTTTAGCGCCACGAGACGATACGGAACGATATGGGAAGCTTTCAGATTTTTGCCCACGAAACTCAATGAGTTCAAGACGCCCTCCGGGCCTGACGCGCTGTTATGTTGCCGTAGGATAGAACCCCTACATCTGGTCACGCGAGATCCGAGCGTTGCGCTCGCGTTCGAATACCTTGTGACCGTCAGCCAGTGCTTCAACCCGCTCCGAAATCACCCATTCGGCCGCCGTACAGGAGAGACGGGTGGTGCAATGGCTTTCCGTTCGCCAGTCTGTCCGTTGGGCAGCGCATGTCCAGCGAATCTCGGCGGCCAATGACAGGGGATCGTCGGGGGCTATAGACCATACCTCTCGCCGGATGTCGCGCGTGCACAAGCCGTTCTCCGGATGTCGACTGACCCGTATCCTCATGCACGCGGTAATGAGTGACACCTTGCTGAAGGTCACGTTCGACCGAACGGGCAGACAATCCTTCCGTCAAGACTTCATAGCGGGGCAGCGGATCGGGATCGGGTGGTTGAGGCACTTCGATCCTGCGATGCCCACCAAGCAGGGGTAGTTGCAGTTGCAGCGCCGAGAGGTCGATCACCAGAGTCGCGTCGCAAGGCGGTGGCAAGATGGTCGGCCAATAGGCACTGGACAATGGCGCAGACGGTGGCCCGGCGCAAAGCGGTAGCCGCACGCATCAAGCACCAGTTCGACTGCGACGGTCTCGCCCGGCTTCATGGGCTGTGGCTCGTTAATCCCTTGCCGGGGATGGCTCAAACTCAGTTCCGAAATGCAGCCACGGCGTTGACCTTCCGGTGCATGAACATCTCCGCTGCAGGCATCAACCTGCCATCGGCAACATATCGGCGTGTTGAAGAGGAGCGTCCTTGATCCGGATCTGCGCGCCGTTCGGCCCAGTCACCGATAATTGTCAGGGCAATGCGGATCTTCACTTTTCACTTTTTGAGTATTTGACTTACTCCCACTTCTTCTGGTCCGACCTGTTCGCCAGGGTCGAACTCACCTTCAAACAAGACTGTCGCGACCGACCCAAGCGGATTGGCGATCCGGTCCTCCAGCAGCTCGATCAGTTTGTGCCCGACGGCTGCCATGTCTATGGAATGAACGCCGATATTCGCCGGCAGGAAGCGCGACAGACGCGTGTTGTCGCGAGTGACGATGTGGACGTCTCGGCCCGGCTCAAGGCCCCGTCGGCCGAGCGCGTGCAGCGCCCCAAGCAGGCCCAGTTCATTGGCGCACGCCAGGCCCGTTGGCGGATCTGACGACGCCAGCAGCCGATCGAACCAGGCTGCGCTCGATTCCATCGTAAACGTGCCGTGGCCGATCAGCGATTGGTCGATCGGAAGGCCGGCCTCGGCCATCGCTCTCTGATAGCCTTTGAGCCGCGCGGCGCTCGCCTGGTCCTTCGCCACGAGAAGCTGCAGCGCTATGCGTCGGCAGCCCTTGCCCATGAGCCGTCGAGTCGCGTCATAGGCGATCTGCTCATTGTCGATATCGACATAGGGATAGGCGGCGTCCACATCGGTTCTGCCGAAGGTGACGAACGGAATGCCCTGGTCGAGCAGCAGCTTGATGCGCGGATCGCCCGAGACCATGCGCGTGATGATCAGCCCGTCCGCGCTGCGCGCCTGCAACAGGCGCCGCATGCTTTCGACCGGATCATCGTCGGGCGTGGTGGAATATATGGACAGGCTGTAGCCCGTTTGCCGCGCCGCCAGCGTCATGCCCTCGATCAGGGGAAGCTTGGCCAGATCGGACAGGTAATCGCTCGTCTCCATCGGCAGCACCGCCGTCAGCGTCATGGTCCGTCCGGTTTTGAGCGCGCGACCATGATGATCAGGCACGTAGCCGACGCGGTTGGCCACCTCCTTGACCCGCGCCACGGTCGAGGGGTGCACCTCCGGACCGTCCTTCAGAGCGCGCGATACGGTGGTCACCGAAAGAGAAAGTTCCGCCGCGATCTGTTTTAGATTGGCCATGTCGCCCGACTTGATTTGCGAATGCGTCGGCTGATTTTGCTGCGCTTCGTAACGTTACCGGATTCGACCTGACGGTCAAATCCGACGCCCCCCACTATCAAATGTCCGCCGTAAAGCCGCTTGACTCAATGCCGTTTCGCTGCAATCGTAACGTTACGATTTCCTAAAATGGGCACGTAATCGACGCTTTGATGAATCCTGGAGGAGGAAAATCCATGTCTTGGCTACCACGCATTTCCTTGGCGGTGATCGCAGTCTCGGCTGCCTTGCCCGTCTATGCTCAAACGGTCACCATCACCACCGCAGGCGGGGACTATGGCAATGCCATCAAGGAGGCCATGTGGGCTCCCGCTGCAAAAGAGCTTGGCTATGAGGTCCGCGAAGAGACGCAGAGCGACGGCCTTGCCGCGTTGAAGATGCAGGTCACCTCGGGCGCGGTCACCACCGACATCATCCATCTCAGCTCGCCGGAAGGCGCACAGGCGGCCGCGCAGTCGCTGCTGGAACCGCTCGACTACAAGATTATCGATCCCAAATCCGTGCCGGCCGGCGCAAAGTCCGATTACTGTTATCCCTTCGATTCCTACGGCACCGTCATGTCGTGGAACACCAAGGCCCTTGGCGACAACCCGCCGAAAAGCTGGGCGGAGTTCTGGGATGTCGCCAAGTTCCCGAACCGTCGCGCCTTGCGCGCCAACGCGCAGGACCTGATCGAGATCGCGCTGCTCTCCGACGGCGTGGCGCCGGCGGACGTTTATTCCGTGCTCAGCACCCCGGAAGGGCTGCAGCGCGCCATCAAGCGGATCGAGGCGATCAAGCCAAACGTCTCCGTGTGGTGGACCTCGGGCGCGCAGTCGGCGCAACTGCTGAAAGACGGCGAAGCGGATCTGGTTGTCACCTGGAACGGAAGAGCCCAGACCGTGAAGGCGGATGGCGGCGCCGTCGACTATACGTTCAAGGGTTCCGTTATCGGCACGGACTGCCTCGGTGTGCCGAAGGGCGCCCAGAACAAGGACGCGGCCATGAAGCTGATCGCGGCGATGACGCAACCCGCTCGGGTGGCGAAGCTCACCGATTTCATCGCCTACGGGCCGGTCAACCCTGCCGCCTATGAAGGAGGCCTTATTCCGAAGGACCGTCTGAAGACCCTGGCGACGGCGCCCGAAAACGCCGGCACTTCGGTGTTCTCGAATGCCGACTGGTGGCTGAAGAACGGCGAAGCCGCGCAAAAGGCCTTCGATGAAATGATCAGCCGCTGACGCTCCAGCGCATCAGATGCAACGACGGAGCGCATGATGAAATCGCTTCCGATCACCATCGACAGTGTGCGTAAGGCCTATGGGTCTTACGTCGCGCTGGACGATGTCTCACTCGACATCAGGGCCGGTGAATTCCTGACGCTGCTCGGCCCCTCCGGGTCGGGCAAGACCACTTTGCTGATGGCTCTGGCCGGTTTTGTCCGGCCCGATTCCGGAAAGCTCCTGTTGGGGGATCGCGACATCACTCGCCTTGCCCCCAACAAGCGGGAGATCGGCATCGTATTCCAGAACTACGCCCTGTTTCCGCACATGAACGTCCTCGCCAATGTCGAATATCCGCTGGCGCTGCGCAGGAGACGGAAGGCGGAAGCGCGTCAGCGGGCACTGGACGCCCTGGCCCGCGTGAAACTTGACGGTCTGTCGGAGCGTGGCATCGGCGAGCTGTCCGGCGGCCAGCGCCAGCGTGTGGCGTTGGCGAGGGCGATCGTCTTCGAGCCGCGCGTGATGCTGATGGATGAGCCGCTGTCGGCGCTCGACAAGAATCTGCGCGAGACCATGCAGTACGAGATCCGGCGCCTGCACGATGATCTCGGGATCACCACCATCTATGTGACCCATGACCAGCGCGAGGCGCTGACCATGTCCGACCGGATCGCGGTGATGAACTCCGGCCGCATCCAGCAGATCGATGCGCCGCAGCACATCTATGACCGCCCATCGACACGCTTCGTCGCCGAGTTCATGGGCGAAGCCAACATTATCGCCCCGGGCCTAGCGCGCAGGATCGATGGCGCCGACGCGCCGCGCGAGACGCTGATGATCCGCGCCGAAAGCCTGCATCTCGACGCGAGCCTCGCCGGACGCGACGGAGTTGCCCTCGACGGGACACTGCGCGCCAAGGCATTTCGCGGCGAGAACTGGCTTTTGACGCTGGCGCTTGACGGCGGGCAGGAAATCCTAGTCTGCATTCCGGCGGCCCTGGCCGGTGGCTGCGTCGAGCTTGCCGCCAGTCAGCGGGTGACCGTCTATGCGCCGGCGCAAAAAGTTCATGTTTTGCCGGGAGCAATGGCGTGAGCGTCGCCGCCGATCCCGCGCTCGCCGCGGATGGCCGACGCGAGCGGCGCTTCTTCCTTTCGCTGTCGCTTCCGGCGCTTTTCATCGTTGGGCTGGCGGCGATACTGCCGCTCCTCTGGATCGTCCGGCAATCCTTCCTGACGACGGCGGGCCAATACTCCGTCGGCAATTACGAGAAGGTGCTGTCGAGCGGGCTGACATGGTCGGCCTTGGCCACGACCCTTGAACTGTCGCTGGGCACGCTGGTGGTCTGCATTATTCTCGGCATTCCGCTGGCGCTCGCTCTGGCCAGCACTCGGCCGAGGGTGGCCAACGTGCTGATGGCCTTCGTCATGCTGCCATTGTGGACCTCTATTCTGGTGCGCACCTATGGCTGGCTCGTGCTGTTGCGGCGCGATGGCCTGATCAATGCGGCTTTGACGGGTTCAGGCCTGACCGCGGAGCCATTGCCGCTGGTCTACAACTTCACCGGCACGCTTATCGGCATGGTTCACTACATGCTGCCGCTGTTTCTGCTGCCCGTTTACGCCGCGATGCGCGATATCGACACAAACCTCACTCGCGCCGCCGCCAGCATGGGAGCCACGCTCGGGCAAGTGATCCGCACGGTCATTCTGCCGCTTTCGGCCGGCGGCATCTTCTCAGGCTCGATCCTCGTCTTCATCTACACGATCGGCTTCTTCATCACCCCCGCGGTGCTTGGCGGCGGCAAGGTGAATCCGCTCTCCATCCGGATCGAGCGTACGCTGTCGACCTTCCAGGATTGGGGCTCGGCGAGCGTCCTGGGCATTCTGCTCCTCGTGCTCATGGCGCTGATCGCGGTGATGTTCCTGACGGCAAGACGGCTGATGGCACACAACAAAATGGGTGCGGCCCATGCTTGAGGCCTATCCGGACAACAGGCTCGCCCGCGTCGCTCTGTGGGGCTTTGCCGCGCTTGTCATGGCGTTCTTGATACTGCCGACACTTGTCGTCGTGCCGCTCTCCTTTTCGGCGTCGGACCTGCTCGAGTTCCCGCCGCGCGCCTACTCGCTGCGCTGGTATGAGAATTTCTTCGGGTCGGCCACCTGGATGGACGCGCTTAGGACCAGCCTGATCCTCGGCACTTTGACGGCGGCGATTGCCGTGCCGCTGGCGCTGCTGGCCTGCATCTCGACGAACAGGCTCGGCGGCCGGGCCGCGGCGACCATTCAGGGTGTTCTGCTCACCCCTTCCATCGTGCCGGGAATCCTGCTTGCGATCGGCCTCTTCTTCGTGCTGGCGGCGCAGGGCCTGGTCGGAACGCTGTTCGGCGTGCTGGTAGGCCACGTGGTGCTGGCTATCCCGGTCGCCTGTATTGTGCTGGTGCCCGCTCTTGCCCGGTTCGACTGGAACCAGGTCCAGGCGGCGCGCAGCCTGGGCGCCGACTGGGCCAGAGCCATTGGCGGTATCATCGTTCCGCAACTCAGGATCAGCCTGTTGTCGGCGACGTTGATGGCCTTCCTGACCTCGCTCGACGAATCCGTCATCTCGATCTTCGTCGCCAGCGGCCGCAACAGCACGCTGCCGAAGCTCATGTTCCTGTCGCTGCGCGATCAGATCGATCCAACCATCGCGACGATCTCGACATTATGGACCGCCATCGTCGTGGCCGTCATCCTGATCGTGACGCTTCGCCAGAAATCCTGACCGAGACCGGAAATCATGCCAAGCAATCCTATCGCAGCCGACCATCAGACAGACATCCCCAAGGTGGGGCTGGCGATCATCACCGGTTCTGCAAACTGGGGGCTGGCCTTTCCCGAAGATGTCGAAGTCGATGGCGTGCGCACCTTGCGGCGGGACATCAGCTTCGAGACGCCTTTCGGCTGCACTGACAACTGGAAGCTGATCGAGTTCGATGCCTCGATTACCGCCGAAGGCAGAACGAAACAGGCGCTGTGCATGTATTCGCATGGCAACCCCCGCGACCATATCGACCATTCCTGCCATCGCCGTGCGTTTTGGGTATTGATGAACGCGGGTGTGCGCCAGGTCCTGGCCTGCTCGACCATCGGTGCCGTCAACAAGGCGATCCAGCCCGGCGACATGGTGGTGAACGCCGATATCATCGAGCTGACGCAGACCCCGTTCTCACTGCTTCCCGGCCGCCAGAGCTTCGACTGTTCCGGCAAGCAGATCGTATGCCCAAGATGCGCGGCCGTTCTGGTCGAAACCGCGCGCCGTCACTGGCCGCCGCAATGCCGCGTTCATGGCATCGAACAGCAGCTGGTGGCTGCCCACTGTTACGGGCCGCGTCTTACGAGCCCGGCCGAAGCCTTGGCGTTTCGAAGCATGGGGGCCGACGTGCTCAACCATTCGATTGCCCCCGAAGCCACCTTGTCGCGCGAGATCGGCGCCTGTTTCGTGCCCTTGGCGTTCGTTACGGCGGCCTTCAATGACTATATGGACCGTAATCGCCAGGAATTGCTGCAGCAGGACGTGTTGCCGAGCCTGTCCATGACAGCCTCGCGGGTTGCGCTGGAAACCGCCGCCCGGCTTCCGGTCGATCCGCAATGTTCCTGCCATGGCTTGAAATCGCCGCAGCCGGAGGAACGCTCCAGCCGGTTCTGAGCCAACGCCAGAGCGACCCTCCTTCAGCCTCGCCGATCGGCACCTCGAGTGCCCGGCTCGCAGTAAGAGACCGCATCTATCGCGAAAGCTTTCTGCCACGGCTCTTCCCCGGCAGAGCGTCTCGCAGAGCGCGTGTGCTAAGGCGAAAGCCGTTTTCTGTGGCGACGAGCGCTTGCCGGGAAACTCCTCGCCCTCCTAGTCCCTAGGTTCGCCAGACCATACGAGAGAATACGAAGGAAATGGGTTGGCGAACCATCCGGTAAGGTATTGATTTTGTGTCGAAAACGATGTCCCTCCGGGCCCACCATTGTCGTTGTTTATCAATTACTTATCGCCAGCCGCTTCTTCGCCCGGTTAGCCAGATCCTGGCGGCGGAACCCCTGCCACGTCGGCAGCCAAGATCGCCGCAAGCCTGCGTTGCTCTTCTCGCAAGGGACGACCCTCCCGCCAGTCGGAACAATTTAGCCTAAGAAACGGCGCGAGCGAGCCTTGTTCGGATGCCTGGAATCCGAAATTGGCGCTAGGGGAGCATAACGCCACCGTCTTTATTTGTATCTGATCTGCTGATACATAACTCCGTGTGACGAGTGCGGGGCCATATGTCGAATGAAATCATGGTTGTCGATCCGCTTGAGCGGCTTGACTTGTTGAAGGGCCTCGCGAGCGAGGTCCGGGTCCGGATTCTCGATCTGCTGCACCGCAAGGGGCCGAAAAACGTCAATCAAGTGGCCGAAGAACTGGGTCTTCCGCAATCAACGATTTCCGCAAACATCCAGGTTCTTGTCGATGTCGGTTTGATCGAGACGAAATCGCAGAAGGCGCGCAAGGGAAGCCAGAAGGTTTGCTATTCGACTTTCTCCGAGTTGGTTGTCGTCTTTAAGGACCGCACCCCGGCGCAGGATCTCGGCGTCATAGAAGTGGCGATGCCGCTTGGACTCTATACGAGATGCGAAGTTTCCGCTCCCTGCGGCCTGTGTTCAAAAGACGGCGTCATCGGACTTCTCGATGTGCCCGACACCTTTCTCGATCCTGACCGTATGCGGGCAGGGCTGCTGTGGTTCACGCGCGGCTTCGTCGAATACCAGTTTCCCAACAATGCGACGCTTGCCAATGCCAAAGTCGGCGGATTGGAACTAGCGATGGAGCTTTCGTCGGAGGTCCCGGGCACATCGAAGGATTGGCCATCGGACATCACGGTAGCGATCAACGGACACGAGATAGATACCTGGACAGCGCCGGCCGACTATGGCGACAAGCGCGGCAAGCATACGCCCGGCTGGTGGAAGCTGGCCGGATCGCAATATGGCGACCTCGCACACTGGCGCGTCACGAACAACGGCACCTATCGCAACAACAACAAGGTTTCCAAATGCTCGCTGGCTGATCTGGAGCTCGAGCGGCACCGCTCGATCCGGATACGAATCGGCGTGAAGGAAGATGCGCGTCACCCCGGCGGCATAAACATCTTCGGTAGCGGCTTCGGCAATTACAGCAACGACATCGTTCTGCGCCTGCTGAAGGCTTAAGGGCACGGTCTCACGGAAACTGCGAACTGCTCCACTCTTTGTTTGGACGTAATTCCAACAGAAAGCGCTACGGCTTTTCCAGGAAAGCCGCACACATCTTTCCTGGAATTGCTCCAGGCCCTTGACGGGCGGGCGAACTCCGCCCTTAACTGACCCGTGACCCGGATATAAATCGGAAAGTCGGATTGATAGTCCGCAGTGGGAGGGATCATGAAGGCCAGAGTCACGGCGAACGCGGCCTATGCCGTCGCGGATATCGACAAACGTCTTTACGGCTCGTTCCTGGAGCATCTCGGCCGGGCGGTCTATACGGGCATCTACGAGCCCGGACATCCGCAAGCGGACGAAGAGGGAATGCGCAAGGACGTGATCGAGCTGGTGCGTGCGCTCGACACGCCGATCTGCCGTTACCCCGGTGGCAACTTCGTATCCGCCTACAATTGGGAAGACGGCATAGGGCCAAAGGAGAGCCGCCCGCGGCGGCTCGATCTTGCGTGGCGCACCACGGAGCCCAACCTGGTTGGCATCCATGAATTCGCCGACTGGGCCGAAAAGGCCGGCACCGAGATGATGCTTGCCGTCAATCTCGGTTCGCGCGGCCTCGACGAGGCGCGGGCGTTCGTTGAATACGTCAATCACCCGGGCGGCAGCTACTGGTCCGACCTCAGGGCCAAGAACGGACGCACGCAACCCTGGAACTGCCGCCTCTGGTGTCTCGGCAATGAAATGGACGGTCCCTGGCAGGTTGGCCATAAGTCGGCCAGCGAATACGGCCATCTTGCCAACGAGACAGCCAAGGCGCTGCGCGGCCTCGACCCGACGGTGGAACTGGTCGTGTGCGGCTCGTCGCATTCCAATATGCCGACCTATCCGCAGTGGGAAGCAACCGTGCTGGAAGCGACCTACGAGCAGGTCGACTACATCTCCCTCCACATGTATTTCGAGAACTACGAGAAGAATACGGCCGAATATCTCGCTCTTCCGGCCAAGCTCGACCGCTACATTGGCACGGTCGCGGGCATCATCGACTACGTGAAGGCCAAGACGCGCTCGAAGCGGAATGTGAAGATCTCTTTCGACGAGTGGAACGTCTGGTACCATCAGCGCAAGCAGGACGCCGAGCGCATGCGCAGCTGGGACTGGCCGGAAGCGCCCAGGCTTCTGGAAGACATCTACAATTTCGAGGACGTGCTGCAGGTCGGTTGCATCATCAACACCTTCATCCGCCGGTCGGATATCGTTCGCATCGCCTGCATCGCGCAACTGGTGAACGTGATCGCGCCGATCATGACCGATCCCGGCGGCGCCGCCTGGCGGCAAACGATCTACTGGCCATTTATGCTGGCCTCCAGGCACGGCCGCGGCACCGCGCTGCAACTCGCGGTCGAGGTGCCTACCTATGACGCGGCCGCGGCCGACAAAGTGCCGTGGCTCGACATTGCAGGCGTGCACGATTCGAGCGCCGGCACGCTGACCTTTTTTGCCATCAACCGGCACGGGTCCGAGGCGATAGAGGCCGACGTCGCCCTCGAGCGGTTCGCCGCCAAGTCCATCGAGCACACGATCATCCGTCACGACGACCTCGAGGCCTGCAACACGAAGGACGCACCGGACAACGTATCGCCTGTCAAAGGCAACGGGGCAGCGCTCACCAGCAAGGGAATGACACTTAACTTGCCGCCGCATTCCTACTCGATGGTCCGCGTGACGCTTTAAGTTAATATCCGATTATCTGATATATACCCTAAAATCCGTTGCAGGTGGTTCGGTTTGGTGTAGCATTGAGACGTTCAAGGCGGATCTAACCGCCGTACTCGGGAGGAGCTGAGATGAACTTTCGCAAGATGATGGCCCTAGCGGTGATTGCGGCCGGAGGATTTTGGGCCGTCGCGGCCCAGGCCGAAGAAACCGTCGCATGGTGGGATTTCCTCGGCGGCGGTGACGGTGTGCGCATGAAGCAGATGATCTCCGACTTCAACGCCGCCCACGCCGGCAAGATCAAGATCGACGCCACGACGCTGGAGTGGGGCACGCCCTTCTACGCGAAGGTGCAGACCTCGGCCGCGGTCGGTGAGGCGCCTGACGTCATGACCTATCATGCCAGCCGCATCCCCTTGGCGGTGAGCCAAGACATTCTCGAAGAAATCACCGCCGACGATATGAGCAAGATGGGCCTCTCTGCCTCGGACTTCGCCCAGACGACGATGGGCGCCGTGACGGTCGACGGCAAGCAATACGCGGTGCCGCTCGATACCCACCCGATCGTCCTGTACTACAATCGCGTCCTCCTGAAGAAGGCAGGCGTGCTCGGCGACGACGGCCGTCCCGTGGGTATGAGAAACAAGGAAGAATTCACCGCGACGCTGCAGAAGTTGAAGGATGCCGGCGTCGAGTTCCCGCTGGGCAGCGTCACCGCCGACGGCAACTTCATGTACCGCACCATTTATTCGCTGGTGTGCCAGCAAGGCGGCGAGCTTCTGACGGGCAACGAGTTCCTCGCCGGCGACAATCCTGAAAAGCTGGCGAAAGCGTTAGCGGTCCTGCAAGGGTGGACGAAGGCCGGGCTGCAGTCGACCTATACGGACTATCCCGCGACCGTCGCCCTGTTCACCTCGGGCAAGGCCGCAATGATGATCAACGGCGTCTGGGAAGTTCCCACGATGACCGACCTCGCCAAGCAAGGCAAGCTGTTCGACTGGGGCGCCGTCGAGATCCCGGTGATCTTCGACAAGCCATGCACCTATGCGGACAGCCATTCATTCGCAATCCCGAAGAACAAGGGCAAGGAAATCAGCCCGGAAAAGCGCGCCGCCGTCCTCGAGGTGATCTCCTGGATGGACAAGCACTCGCTATTCTGGGCCACGGCAGGGCACATCCCGGCCTACAAGCCAGTCACCGAAACGGCTGAATACAAGGCAATGGAGCCCAATGCGACCTACTCGACGCTGACGGCCAACATGATCTTCGATCCGAAGTCGCCCAAGGCTGGTGTCGCCGGGCCGATCTTCGACATCATGTCCAATTATTTCGTGCCGACCCTCAATGGAGAGATGGACCCCGGCGAGGCGGTGAAATCCATCAAGGATGAGCTGAACAGCATGTAGGGCTCAAGGGCTGGGACCGTCCTGTCCAGAGCGGTCCCAGTCATATTTGAGGAAGAGCCATGCTTCGCAACTCCCGCACTGAACGTCTTGTCGCGCTGGTGCTGGTCGCTCCCTTCCTGGCGATCTATCTGCTGGCGTTCGTCTATCCGATGGTCCAGATGTTCCGCATCTCCTTCACCGATGCGCCGCTGATCGGCGCGGGTCGGTGGGTTGGTCTCGACAACTACCTGCGGCTCGACAACGACCCGATGTTCCGGCGCGCGCTCTGGAACACCGCTTATTTCGTGCTGATGACGGTCGTCCCAGGGACACTCATCGCCCTGTTGATCGCGCTGGGCGTGTCGCGGCTCAAGGGCCACTTCCAGTCGATCGTGCTGGCGCTGTTCTTCCTGCCCTACATCCTGCCGGTGTCCGTCGTCTATCTGATCTGGGACTGGACGCTGAATTTCCAGTTCGGGATCGCGATGCATGTGCTGGACTGGCTCGGAATCCCGCGCGTGCCGGTCTTCAAGTCGCGCGTCTGGTTCTTGCCGGCTGTGGCCGGGGTGACAATCTGGTGGACCGCGGGCTTCTCGATCCTCCTCTTCCTTGCCGGACTGCGGTCCATACCAGCGGAGATCTACGAAGCCGCGGCGCTCGACAACTCGACGCGATGGACCACGTTCCGGCGCATCACCTGGCCGCTGCTGTGGCCGATCACCTCGCTGGTGTTCACCATCCAGCTCATCCTGCAGCTCAAGATCTTCGACCAGGTCTATCTGTTCTCGATCGGCGGCCGGCCGAACGACAATATGGTGCTCGTCTACTACGTCTTCCAGAAGGCCTTCCAGCAGAACCAGGGAGGCAGGGCGGCGGCCGTCGCCGTCACCCTCTTCGTGCTTGTGGTGGTCGTCTCGGTCCTGCAATTCCAACTGCTCCGGTTCGCCGAAAGGCGGCGCCGATGAACGCCGTGGCTGCGCAACGCTGGAACTTCTGGGGCGGGATCATCACCGCACTGACGCTCGTCTGGGCCATCCTTTGGGCGTTCCCGCTCTACTGGGGTGTGATCTCATCGCTCAAACCGGATGACGAGGTCGTACGGCCCTACATCGAACTCTGGCCCGAGACGCCGACGCTGGAGAACTACATCAGCGCTCTGACCACCACGCAGATCAGCGCCTGGTACGTCAATTCAGTGGCGGTCGCGGTCGGCGTAACGGTCATCACCATCTTCATCTCGATGCTGTGCGGCTACGCAATCTCGCAGTTGCGGTTCCCGGGGCGGATCGCGCTTTGGTGGCTGATCCTTGCCTCCTTCATGGTGCCGACTTCGGCGCTGATCATCAATCACTTCGTGCTGGTCGCCAACCTCGGCCTGCTCAACAGCTGGGCCGGAATCATGTTGCCGCAGCTCATCCACCCCGTCATCATCATCGTGTACAAGCAGTTTTTCGATCAGGTCCCGAAGGACTTCCGCGAGGCTGCGGTGATGGACAATGCGTCTGAATTCGGGATCCTCTTCAAGATCTACATGCCGATGAACTGGGGGGTAACGACCGCGCTGTCGATCGTCTGCTTCATCTGGACGTGGAACGCGTTCTTGTGGCCGTTCCTCTCCGTGACCCGCACCGAGATGATGACCATCACGGTCGGCATCACGCAGGTCAACGACGCCTTCGGTGTCTACTACGCGCGCCAGCTGTCGGCAGCCGTACTGGCCGGCCTGCCGGTGGCACTGGCCTACCTCTTCTTCCAGCGCCGGGTGACCGAAGCGATAACGCTCTCGGCAGGTATCAAGGGCTAGAGCCCCGGCAAGATGCCGGAGGGCACGACCCGCTCGGCGGGTTCAGTCTCCGTCGGCGCGTGCGTGCCAGGCCGACCCGTCCGCGGCGAAGAGATGCAGGGCCGTGGTGTCGAACTTCAGCCGAACGGCGTCGCCTGGTTTGACGCTCGAAAGCCCGCGATCCTGTGCCGTCACCTGCGTCCCATCCGCGAGCCGCGCATAGACGAGCGTTCGCTCGCCAAGGCGCTCGACAACGGTGGCCGTGGCGGATGTTTGATTGCCCTCAGCGACGACAGTCAGAGATTCCGGCCGTACTCCGAGTTCGCGCCAATCCATGTTGGCCGGCGTGCCAGGAAGTTCGACGAGCGATCCATCGGTCAAGCGCGCATTGAGCCTGTCGCCTGAGCCCGAAACCGTAACAGGCAGGATGTTCATTGCCGGCGACCCGACGAAGGTCGCGACGAATCGCGACGCCGGACGTGCATAGACATCGACGGGTCTTCCCATCTGCTCTATCCGGCAATTGTTGAGGATCACAATGCGGTCGGCGAGCGTCATCGCCTCCACCTGATCGTGGGTGACGTAGATCATCGTCGACTTCAAACGCTGATGCAGTTCGGCAAGCTCAACGCGTGTACGGGCGCGAAGCGCCGCGTCCAGATTGGAGAGTGGCTCGTCGAACAGGAATGCCTTGGGCTCCTTGACGATCGCACGCCCGATGGCCACGCGCTGGCGCTGCCCGCCGGAGAGCTGCGACGGCCGTCGGTGAAGCAGCGCTTCGATCTCCAGGATACGCGCAGCCTCGGCGATCCGCTGGCGGAT
>NZ_SRUO01000217.1 GCF_004791025.1 Mesorhizobium sp. M4B.F.Ca.ET.203.01.1.1 | reverse complement strand
CGGACGTTCGGCACGGATCTGGCCGTCGTTGGCCTCGATCATCGAGCGGCTCAGGCTGAGGCCCAGCCCCAACCCGTGTGACTTGGTGGTCCAGAACGCGTCGAACACGCGCTCGGGATGCTCGGCGGGCAGGCCGACGCCACGATCGCGCACGCTGAGGCTGACCCGTTGGCCATCACGCCGGGTCAGCAGGGACAGGCGGCGATCAGCGGCAGGCACCGCTTCCATCGCGTCCACCGCATTGAGGATGAGGTTGCCGACCACCTGCTGCACCTGCACGCGGTCGGCATGCACCGGTGGCAGG
>NZ_SRUO01000216.1 GCF_004791025.1 Mesorhizobium sp. M4B.F.Ca.ET.203.01.1.1 | reverse complement strand
TTCCGACAGGGTCGTTCCGTCGAAATGTGCGACGTAGCCTCGTAGTCCGACTATCCAGACACCATGTGCGGACGCGCATAGTTTTGTAATATCCGCATTTACGCTGAGTACCGGTTGCGGGTTCGCGTGAGGGCCGTATCGGAGAGTTTTTCCTGTATGCGCTAGATACACATGTTGATTGTCCGTCTGTAGCATGGAGTATATCCAGCCGCGAAATTCGAAAACCAATTCTGGTCCACCTTGAGTGAAATCATCACAGGTTTTTACCTCGCTAAGATGGATATCCCGGTCCTCGTTAGATTGTAT
>NZ_SRUO01000215.1 GCF_004791025.1 Mesorhizobium sp. M4B.F.Ca.ET.203.01.1.1 | reverse complement strand
GGTTGCCGGCATCCCCCGGGTGGAGGTGGTCGCCGGAGTCGTACGGGGCGGCCATCCGCGACAGGTCGGTCGGGTCGCGCAGCGCCGCGTCCAGGTCGATCACCGCGTCGAACGGGCTGTCCGAGCGCAGCCAGGCGTTGAGCTGCTGGCGCAGGGCATCCTTGTCCGGATGGTAGTAATCGTCCAGTGGCGTGCCGGGCAGGGCGCCGGCAAACGGCGGCAACGTGGCGCCGACGATACGCACGCCCCGGTGGCGCGCACGTTCGGCCAGGGTGCGATAGCCCGCCTGCAGTTCGGCCAGCGTCG
>NZ_SRUO01000214.1 GCF_004791025.1 Mesorhizobium sp. M4B.F.Ca.ET.203.01.1.1 | reverse complement strand
GCAGGATCACCGAGGGAAGCGACCTGCCCGAGGTGCGTCGCAGCGCGTCGATACCGGACATCAGCGCGTCGCAGTCCTTGTTGTCAGCTCCGCCATCGAGGACGACAGCTCCGGGAATGAGCGATCGCAATGTCGTTGCTGCCGCCTCGGGCGATTTCGAAGTCGGTTTGAGTCCGGATCGTTCGACGATTTTCGAAACCACCACCCTGTTGACCGGCGATTTCCCGACGACGAGCACGCGGGTGAAGTCCGTGAGCATCTCGGGGTCCACATTCCGGCTCACCAAAGTCAGAGGGTTTACAGCCTTG
>NZ_SRUO01000213.1 GCF_004791025.1 Mesorhizobium sp. M4B.F.Ca.ET.203.01.1.1 | reverse complement strand
AGGTCAAGTCGGCGATTGAGGCGGCCTATGTTGCCCAAAAGAACTGGGCGAAAAGGACGGGTAAGGAGCGCGCCGCAGTCCTGCGAAAACTGTACGACCTCATAGTATCGAATGTCGATGATCTTGCCACTATCCTCACCCTAGAGATGGGGAAACCATGGACGGAGGCGAAGGGAGAGATTCTTTATGGTGCATCCTACGTCGAGTGGTTCGGTGAGGAAGCAAAGCGAGTCTACGGCGACACCATTCCAGGTCATCAGCCGGATAAGCGCATCATCGTGATCAAGCAGCCCATCGGAGTTGTTGGG
>NZ_SRUO01000212.1 GCF_004791025.1 Mesorhizobium sp. M4B.F.Ca.ET.203.01.1.1 | reverse complement strand
ATCAAGCATGAACTGCGCCTGATCGAGATCCTGCAATACGCCCCATACTTCCTGACCGTGAACGCCATCGTGCAGTTCGCGCGCAGCAGGGACATCCTGTGCCAGGGCAGAGGGTCGGCAGCGAACTCCGCCGTGTGCTACGTGCTTGGCATCACCAGCATCGATCCCGAGCGCAACAATCTCCTTTTCGAGCGCTTTGTCTCGCAGGAGCGCAACGAGCCCCCGGATATCGATGTCGTTTTCGAGCATGAGCGGCGCGAAATCGTCATGCAGTGGGTCTATGAGACCTATGGCCGCGACCACAGTGCC
>NZ_SRUO01000211.1 GCF_004791025.1 Mesorhizobium sp. M4B.F.Ca.ET.203.01.1.1 | reverse complement strand
GGCTGCCAGGCCATTGCACTGCCCGGGCGCAGCGCTGGCCTGCACCAGTTCGGCTTCATCATGCTGACGCTGGGCACGCCGGGCGTTGAGGCGGTCGCCGTGGTCGATACCGGCGCGGCACAGACCGTGCTCAATGCCGAAGCCGCCCGCGCACTGGGGCTGCGCACCGACGGCAGCGATGCACGGGTGCGCCTGCGTGCAAAGGGCACCGAAGGCCTGGGTGGCGGTGCGCAGGCCACCTGGCTGTACACCCTGCCCGGCATGAACGGCGGCGGCTGGCAGCACCCTTCGATGGAGGTCCGGATCAGC
>NZ_SRUO01000210.1 GCF_004791025.1 Mesorhizobium sp. M4B.F.Ca.ET.203.01.1.1 | reverse complement strand
GCAGATTGATTGCGCTTGGGAAATTGGTGGCGGGAGCGGATGTCAGGAGGCCGCCGACGCAGATTTGGGCTCAGGCGAGGACCGGTTTGGGCTTTGGCCAGAGGCTGATTGCGATCTTTTTCATGTTCTGGGCGGCGGCTGCGATCAGGCACTGGCAGGCGACGCGGGTTCGCCCTCGGAAGCGGGCGTAGCGATGGCCGAACAGCTGCTTGGCATCGGCGAAGGATCGCTCGACCGTCTCCTTGCGACGCCGGTAGATGGCCTTGCCCCAAGCCGTGAGCCGGTTGGCATCGACGCGCTCGCGTTGATC
>NZ_SRUO01000209.1 GCF_004791025.1 Mesorhizobium sp. M4B.F.Ca.ET.203.01.1.1 | reverse complement strand
GTCGAGGAAGGCCCCGACGGCCTCGCCGAAGGTGGGCTCGGCCTGCTCCTTCCTCAACGCGAGGCGGGGGTCCTCGCCCTTTGCCAGGGCATTGCGGCAGGCCTCGGCTTTCTCTCGTGCCAGCGCCAGCGAGGTATCCGGGTAACCGCCCAGCCCGATGACCGAGCGCCGGCTATCGCGTTTCCACATGAATAGCCAACTGCGGCTTCCGCCTTCCTCCTCGACCTGCAGGAACAGGCCGGCTCCATCGCCATGGCGGCCGGGCTTGAGCTTGGCTGATTTCACCGTCGCATCGGCGAGCTTGTGTTTG
>NZ_SRUO01000208.1 GCF_004791025.1 Mesorhizobium sp. M4B.F.Ca.ET.203.01.1.1 | reverse complement strand
TCCAACTCGCCAAGATAGATCGCGGCGCGCAGCTCGCGCTCGACCAGCCGGCGATAGCGTTTGTCCGACAGCATCTCCTCGTCGAAAACGGTGACGCGGCCGCGGCCGCCTGCCTTGCTTTCGTAGAGCGCGAGGTCGGCCAGCAGCATCAATTCGGTGCCGTTCGAAGCATGCAGCGGCGCAAGCGCGATGCCCACCGAGATCGACAGCGGAATGATCTTGCCTTCATGCCGCTTGCCGGCCCGCATCGCATCCAGCAGCCGGCGCACGTCCTTGTTGAGGAGGGCGGCGTCGCCGTGCGGAACCATGAC
>NZ_SRUO01000020.1 GCF_004791025.1 Mesorhizobium sp. M4B.F.Ca.ET.203.01.1.1 | reverse complement strand
GGCTATCTCGCCGATGTCCTCACCAGGATCGTCAATGGCCACCCGAACAGCCAGATCGACGACCTGCTGCCCTGGGCCTACATCCCGGCTCCCGAACTCAGGGCCGTGGCCTGAGAACAGCGCTTACGGTCGTGCTCACCTCGATCAGATCAAAGCGGATCCGGCGAATAAACCTCTCAGGGTATGGATCACCGATGCCCTTGCCGGTGCGAGAAGGTGGCAAACTCACCAAGCAGCAACCGACGGCAGCCTTCCGAATGGACTGCGCGAACGCCGCTTTCAGGCAGTGGAAGCAGAGCAGCATGTCGCGTTTGGGGCCGGATGCGGTCGGTCCGCTTTCGAGATAACTGGACTAGGAAGCCGACCTAGCCTCCAATAAAGTGTTTTTGCACTGACGCCACGCCCTGGCGGTTGCGGAGAATGATTAACACCTCGGCAGGAGCAAAGGCACCGTTTTGGCGGCAATGAGTTGCCAACCGGTCAGAAGTTGCGACCAGTACCGCCCATTTGGTCGAACCACTGCAATACTCACGCAACTCTTCGATGGCATCAGAGCAACGGTGGCAGTGCAAGAGCGTGGTTGACTGTTGAGATCGTCCCAATCGATGTGTCTTAGCCGTCCGGCATTTCCTTTCGCAGATAGACTTGGGATGGTATCGCGCGCCCGTATGTGTCCTGTACTAACGCGCTGCATGTGATGCGGCGAGGAGCGGCTATGGAGACCGTCGAATTGACGCGCCTGAGTTTTGCGAGCAGCCAATCGAATGTCAAAATTGACGAGACCGGAGCCCCAGAGCGTTTCCCTTCCAACAGAAAATCAACCCAGGTCGGATGGCCCAGCAGTTCGTGTATCTCGCAAAGGTAGATGCTGGCAAGCAACGCTGGCTTACGCACATCGCGCACGATCGCTTGCCCTTCCTCCGGCGAGATCACCCACACACGGCTGCTAGGGTCTACGACTCCAAAACTGCATCTCGTTGCACCCTCCAACTCTATCAGCATAGGAACGATGTCAGGAGCCCTGTGGTAGGATGGCGACGTAAGCTCGACCCTCAGCAGTGAATCCATCTCTGACGAAAGAAAAGGCGAGAAGATGAATGCGTCCCTCCCCGCCGTGTCCTCGCCAGGGGGTGACTCCGTTCTTTTCGAGCGGACCAACGTATTTTGATGTAGCCCGACGGGAGGCTGAAGAGCGACACAGTCACTCGCACCGGCAAGGTATTGTGGGACTGACGCCAGACGCAACGCAAACCGGTCCGCCACCCTGAAAGGGTTGGGTTCGCAGAATTGAAACGTGCAGCCTTCGTTGTCGTAGAAGCCCACTGAGGCGATATCGGTCGGTACTTCCTCGGGCAGCCACGCTCCTGTCTTAGCCGCTGATCTTCTTGGATCTACAACCCAGTCGATGAACTCCGGCGCCGTCGTGATGACAGAGGCCCCAGCAGCAAGCATACGGTGCGGCAACGGAATTGCTGCCGCGTTGGGAACCGGCACCTTCACTCGGTTTTCGAGACCCGACTCAAGCGCCCTGGCCCTAGCCTCAGCGTAAGACTCCGCCAGACTTTTCTCGAGCGAGGTGCCAGTACTCATCTCTGTCGTGATGTAACGCGAGACCCACCACCGGTGAGGATCGCGCAGCCATGATTCCGGCGAGACCGTCGTCCTGAAAAGCGCTGAGGTCTCGTCGAGGAAGCGCGCGACAGAAGGGAAGGACCAGAGGCCGTCACCCAGCGAAGTTGCACGGCGAAATGCCTCCTTGAGCACGGCTTTCCGTATGCCACCTTCCATCCTACTTGCATCGGCCAAAGCCTCGGCATGCTCCCATGCAGTAGTGCCTGCTGGCATCGGAACTGAAGAATGGCCGCCCCAGTGCAAACCTATCCACTGCAGGTCTGGCTCGACAGCCAGCGCCTCATCATCTCGTCGCACCACGATTGGCAACTCATCGCTGATGCCGTGAACGATGCGGGCGAAACCTGCCCCTACCCAAGCATCGCGCGGCGAGAGATTGCGCATGCTCGCAAACAAATAGGAGAGAATCGTCCGCGACGCTCGTTCTGTCTCGCGAGCAGATCGGAGGACGTCCCCTCTTATGATCGTCTTGCCGTCGACGACCTCGAAGAGCCGCTTGGCAAGCCACGGATTTCTCCAGAGAAGCAGAACGGGGAAATCGGTCGCCACTAGCTTCGTGAGCATTCTGCCTCTGGCGCTGGAAAGATCGTTGGGAGATTCTGAGTGCCTCAGCGCAGTAGTGAGTTCCTCTACTCGATCGAGAAAAGTGGCGGCCATGCCATCATCACGCCAACCACGTTGCTGGCGCGCTCGGGCGATCTGACGCGAGGTCGGTGGTCGAGTCAGTCGCAGCGGGTCGGTGGAAAAAGCGACCAGCGGCCTTAGCGCCCGTGGCATCCGTGGAAGCTCTAGAAGCGGGGAAAGTGCACGGCGACAAGCATCCCGCGCTCTGACAACGCGCGCGACGCCGGCGATTCCAGGTAGCAGACTTTCCAACGCTTGGGTTGATATCCAAGCGTAGCGGAAGTGAGCCGACGTCAATGTGTCGGACCAAGAATCTCGCGCGCTATCCAAATCTGACTTTCACGCAGGCACTGGACGGCGAAGTTCAGTGACCATGCGAGCGCGACATCGTCGGAGACGGAAAAGTTTCGCCGTACGTAGTCGTAACAGGGTTCGACGTGGCCCTGGTCCGCTTCGCGATGCAACCTCATGGTTCGGCTCCCTCCTGGGACGAGTTCCTCGATCACTCTCACCTGACCGTCTGACATGTTGGAGAACAGCCACTCCAGCAGGAGGCGTAGAACGATTAGCAGATGCGCGTTGTTGTGGGCGATCTGCCATTCGAAATAGCCCACCAATGCTGCGCTCGGCGGCAAGATGGGGCGCTGTTGTAGAATATTTCGGACTGCGTCAGGGCCGCCGAACATGCTCTCGAGATCGTCGTACATCACCAAATCATGACCGCCCTCCTCGGAAAGATGTTCGCTCCAAAACATCACGCTTTCTCGATCGCCCGCCTCGTCGAACGCACCGATTGCCGCAAGGATCAATGGGGTCGTCCGCCGTATTCTCCAGTATCCGTCGACATACGAGTTCTTCACTACCTTTCTGATGATTTCGGGTTTGGCCAAGAGTTCGCGTTGCCCCGGCGGGAAGGCTGCATCCCAGCCCGCGAGTTGCATTGCCGCCTGCGGTAAGAACACCTGAAAATCGATCTTTGAAGTCACTGCGCTGCCCCCAAGTTCCGAGTGATATTTGGTTGGTAGAAGACTTCGGCCGTTGGCGCTTCGTCGGCCAACATTACAAAAATCAGACCGATCTCGATCAAAAAATCGAGCACAGATCTCAAGACGTCTGGCGACCGCACGCCTGCATCGATAGTCAGGCACTCTCCCCAAGTTCGTTCGTGCGGTATTGTGATGAGCTCGAACAGTCTTGAGTCTATCGGGATCTCAAAATTAGTTGCAACCGCTCGGTAGTCCCCTGCCTCGGTCCGGAATAGCGGCCAGCTCTTGTTCCAATGAAAACTGAATCGTGCGGTTTCTTCCAAGGGAACAGAGGTGCGGTACGGGAATGCCCGACCGGCGTAGTGCTCCCCGTAAAGGACAGAATACTCTTCGGTACTGGGGAACAGCGGCGAGCGTCGGGCGTGATAGTCGCGATATCGGCGACGCAGCGCAGGTAGGAAATCCTCATCGATGAGGTGCGCCACCCGATCCGGGCTGATCCCACGGACATTGCGCCACTCTTCCGGCCGCAGTCCGATGACGAAATCACGCTCCAGCGCTGCGATGGGAACCACTGCGCCGACGGCCTCTCGCTCCTCGAAATATGGTGTCCTTAGTTCGAGACCAAAGGGATGGATGTCGAAGCTGCTTCCGGCAGAACCGATAACCTCCGCGTTGTCCATGAAGAAGTTGAAAGTCTGGCGCGCCACCTCCTCTGTCTCCTCGGGGAATCCAACAATAGAGAAGATATGGAAGTCCAAGGCAGCGGCTCGACAGTCTCGCAGGATCCGGGGCACGGCGGCTATGTTTATCCCCTTCGACATGTGGTCGACGGTCGTTTGAGAGGCCGACTCCAGTCCGAAGAACAGCTTGCGCATCCCCATCGCCGCGACCTTCCTACAGGCCTCCTCATTGAAACCATCTTCTAATCGGGCATAGCCGGTGAAGTTGAAGGAACCGCTTTCCGGGCGCAGCGCATCTGAAAGCGACATCAGCAGTCGCGGCGACAGCGCCTCGTCGGTAATGACAAAGTGGCGCGCGTCAAACCAGGCCGAAAGCGTGCGCACATCCTCCGCGATCTTTTCAACGGGCCGAATGCGATAAGCTTTGCGACTAACGTGGTTGATATAGGGAATGTCGCAGAATTTGCACCTGTTGAAGTAGCATCCCTTGCCGGTGAGGATTGGAAGTACGGGGACAGGCGTAAGGTAGCTCGAAAGCGGCAATCCTTCGAAATCGGGTGTCGGTAGTAGGCCGACGTTCTCAACATGCGTGACAGTCGCTTTCACTCGACCACTGTCGAGATAGAGCAAATTCGGAATTTCGCTCAGATCCTCACCCGCAGCTCGCGCATCCAAAATGCCTTCAAGGGCCGTTTCACCTTCGTACACGACGACGACATCGGCAAACGCCTCGAAGAACTCTGGCCTCGACTGCAATTGAGCCGCAAACTTCGTATATACGGCGCCCCCAAGAACAACAAACTGTCCGCTGCGCCTCAACATGGACGCCAGCATCAGTCCCGGCACTATCTGCTGCCTGTTGGTAATAGTGATACCGACCACGTCGGGTGCCTGTGCGAGCATCTGAGGCACAAGGAGGTCAGTCCAGATCTCCTCAAAGGCGTTGGCCTCCGGACGTCGCTGGAGCGCGATGAGATCAGCAAGTCTTGCGGCATCAAAGCCCGGCACGTCATAGCGTATGGGACTCAACCCGAAGTCGAAGGCGAAACCCGAGGCGGCACTAGCGACATTGAACATTCGCTCTAGCAACTCTCGAGCCGTCGCGTGCGAAACCGCGTCGAAGAAGCTGACTGGGCTTCGCAACACGTCGAGCGCCCACTCAATTCGCTCCTGAACATTTTGCGCGACACGGATAAGTCGCTGCCGCGACGCGTCATTGTCCTTCGCTGGCAGCCGCCTTACACGTCGCGATAACTCCTCTTGGAAGGCCCGAGACGCTAGTACCTGAATACTCTCCAAATTTAGGTCAACAAGATTGACAGTATGGCCGCCTCTTCTGAGCCACGCAGCTAGCGAAGGCAGCGCAAGTTGAGACGCTCTCGGGTCTCCCATCGGCGGGTATACAAGCGTTGCAAGCAACGGCAGCCACCCCAAAATAGCTAGCAATATCACCTTGAATGGAGCTAGCATGCGTCATTAAGGCGAGTTGATCAATGGTGAAGCTTTGAGCCGATTGCGAACGATATCGGAGGAGTCGTTCTCATTGACGGTTGTGGAGATGTCCCGGGATGTTGGAGACATCGTCACAATTCCGATCGTGAACGACTGGCTGCAACTCGAATTTCGTCTGATCTGTCTGCCAACTGTTGAAGAGGATGCAGATTTTTGGCGAGAGGTGAGCGCTCTGGCCGAGGAAATGCGCGCGCTAGACACCAATTTGGCCTGGTTCTTTCTACATAAGCATCCCGGGCTAAAACTTCGCGTTCGTGCTGTGGGAGCCCGTGAGGAAATCTTATCGATCGTCGACCGCTTTGGTTCGAGGCGCAGATCGTGGCTCGAGTTTTTATCGTACGGATCGTACTTCGATCAGGCCGGCCTCCTCCCACATGCCTTTCGGCGATCGATCGACCGCGTACTGACTGCATCAGCAGTAGCCTATCTTGCTGCGCCAGTGATCGAGGAAGACGTAGTGACGTGCTGGTCTCGCTTTGCAACAAGATTTCTCAGCCACTTTGAAGCTGACCCTTGGATCGTCTGGGAACTGCTTTCTCGGTTCCAGCAGTTCAATACAACTAGGTTCTATCCGCAGAGTTTCGTACGCACCCGTTCTACGCGCGATCCATCTGCGCTGCTTCCGGCGTTGCCGGTCTCGGCTGAGCGGGGTTTTGCTGCTAGCCCGGCGCTCCTACAGTGCCTGAACCTAATATTCAACATGTGGATGATCGACGGGGAGATTCAGAGGGACTTGCTGAGCCTAGCATTGGCCCAAACATCCCCTGAGCTTATGGCGAGGTAGCACAGTGTCATCAGCCGATTTCTTCGAGACTCGGGTTATTTGGAATGACACCACCAAATATGGAACTACGCTTTCTGGTCGCCTCGAACAGACAATCAGAAACACACTTCATTCTGGGACATTTGATAGACTGAGGCGATTGCGGTCCCGCCATGCGGGCCGGCCGAGATTGGCATCCGGAGAAATCGTCGAAGCGATTCTAGAGGAGCGCGCAGCACCCACGTATCAGGCGGCTATCAACGATCAGGACTTCTGGCATATCGATCGAAATGCAGTGCAGCCGTCGGCATGCCTCATTCGTACCAGCGATCATTCGACTTTCGCCTCTATTCCTCTCGATCCCCAGTCCCTCCGCAACCTTCGAGCGGGCCTACGCTCAAACAACGCGGTCGTACCCCCGTTGGGCCGGCTTCTGCAGCGACAGGACGGTATACTACGCAATGCCAACTTCGCGCGGCGGATCCAGCGGTCCCCGCGACTCCAGCCGTTGTTTGTGGGTCACGCATGCGTGTCGTGGACCGACGGAGATGTCCGAGTATGGACCGACCCGTTCTTGCGTCCGAAGAGTCTCGCTTACCCCGCGACCTATCAACCGCTGGGGCCCCTGGACATGCCGGAAGCAATTCATGTGGTCGCGATTACTCATTCGCATCCGGACCACTTCGATCCGGGCTCGCTCCTATTGTTCCCTGAGGATACGCAATTTCTGATACCGATGGTTGAGCGCGAGACGCCCCTTACCCTCGACCTCTCACATCGCCTCCGTCAGCTCGGGTTCGACAATGTTCGACAAATGCGGTGGGGGGAAAGCTACAGCGTAGGTCGGTTTGAGATTGTTGCGCTTCCATTTCACGGAGAACAGCCCTTAGGAGGCCATGCGATCGCTGAGCGCGACGACAGGATGGTCGGGAACATTTACCTCGTGAAGCCGGCCGGTGGTCCATCTTGTCTTTTGTTGGCCGACAGTGGCTCGGACCCTTGGGGAAGCGCCGTTGGCGTGGCTCGTCACGTCCGGAGGGATCATGGACGGGTCGACTTTCTCTTCGGAAATCACAGACGGTGGCGGTTATTTCCTCCTCAGTACTTGATAAGTTCGGTTCCCCATTACCTCTGCTACATACCTGACGCTGAACTCCAAGTTCCTCAGCAAATCATGCTCGATGCCGATGGTCTTTGGTCTATCGCCGATATCATCGGCGCCAAGCGAGTGGTCCCCTACGCGATGGGCGGCGCACGATGGTACGCGGAGCTGGGGCTCGGACCCGATCCAATGATGGAGACGAGTTCCTCAGCCTTCTATGCGGGGCTCGATGAGCTCGAACGAACGGACGACGAAGACACTGTAATCACGTCGAGTGCTCGCCCGCTCAAGCTAGCCGCGGGCCAAGGGGCGACAGGGCTTGCGAGAAAGTGGTGGGCCACAGGGGTATCGAAACCGGGCGCGAGACAGTTCGGTAAGACCAAGCCAACAAGCGCGCCGCGCACTTTCGCGGCGGGTGGAGTAGTTATGACATCCGTGCTCCCACACTTGAGCGAGGTTACAAAACTAGATCCACGCGCTTGGCTGGTCGCGGACGGCGACTTCTGTGAGATCGTTTGTGCGTCTGACGCACAAGCCGATTTCCTCTGGACCATGGTCGGTCGGCTTCAACCACCGGGTTCGTGGTACACGCGTTCGGAAGTGCCAATTTCCGCGGGCCAGTTTGCAGACCACCGCAACTGGCTCGGTATTTTCGAGGACCTGCATAGGCAGAGTTTTCTCGTCCTACGCGACTCTGACGCCCCGATCGCAAGGTGGCGTCAGATCTTTACCGGCTACCCGTTCCAGAGTCTGCCGTCTGAACTCGTCGCCATGATTGCCCAAGGGTTGCTAAAACTGCCACTCAGCATTCGTGGTCGAATTGGCACGGGAGGGCGAGATGAGACCTTCGCGATCACCCATAGCGACGTGTCGCTGCCCGACCAAGCTGAGTCTTTGCTGAAAACCTACAGCCGGGTCGAAATAGCACTCGCGCTGCTTCTTGTACGCCTCGTTCATAACACGTATCGCAGCGTGAGCGCGATACGAACATCTGTCGCGGTCGGAGACGAGTACTCATTCTTCGTTTCTATGCTTTCATCAGAGACATAACTTGAAGGTCAGCTTGTTGATGGAGCATCGATCTATTTCTGTCGAGGCGACTTGGCAAAACATCCGACCCTACCTGGCCGAGCGAGGGATCACTCGCGTTGGAGACATCACCGGTCTCGACCGCATCGGAATACCCGTCTGGATCGCCGTACGCCCTAATTCACGCGCGTTATCAGTCGCGCAGGGCAAGGGCGAGACTGCTGCGCGGGCCCGTGTTGCCGCCGCGATGGAGGCAATCGAGAGTTCCCATGCTGAGTGCCCTAACCTGCCCTTGAATCTCGATACCTACGAGGGCCTGGTCCGTCGGAGCCAGGTGGTCGACGTTGGGGCACTGCCGCAAGTTAGGGACTCGCTCTTCGGGACCAGACAGCCGATGTTCTGGTGCCAAGCCTCTGAATGGTCCACTGGCGACCGGATCTGGGTTCCATATGAGGCTGTGTATGCCGACACCACTGTGCCACGGCTAGAGGGAAGCGGCGCGTTCCTAACAAGCACGAACGGCCTTGCCGCAGGAAACAGTTTCGAGGAGGCGGCAACGCATGCCCTCTACGAACTTGTTGAGAGAGATGCCCTTGCCCTCTTTCGACTTTGGAGCGAGGCGGAACGACACGCCGGCCGGGTGATAGTCAGCACCGTGACGAGCCGTAGGACGCGAGACATCATCGATCACCTTCTGGCTCTTGGCATCATTCCGATGATTTGGGATTGCACGAGCGATGTGGGGATTCCCACCTATCGGGTCATCTTGTTCGACGAGACGGCATCTGCCACTTCAGCGCTCCACGCTGCAGCATTCGGATCGGGCTGCAATCTTGATCGCGAAGAAGCTCTCTGGAGCGCCTTACTTGAGGCAGCGCAGAGCAGACTAACGGCTATCGCTGGTGCACGGGACGACCTCTCACGGGACCGCTATGCCTCGGCCGCCCTCACAATGCGCTCGTTTAGGGCAATGGCCCAAGAAAACGGGGCCCTTTCTTTCGATGACCTAGCGAACATCCGTGACTACGATCAACCGATTGACACGATTTGTCGAGCTCTTAGGAAAATCGGCATTGGCTCAGTGCTGTCCGTGCAGCTGTCGCCACCGGACCGTCCCTACGCCGTCGTCAAGATGCTGGCGCCAGGTCTGGAAGGGGCCGACGACTCCCCCTCTTACCTGCCGGGCGCTCGCGCCATGAGCAGGTTGCGGGGCCACTCGGCATGACAGAGATCTTCGTCTTCGTTGGCCCGAGCATTTCGCGTGCAGAGGCAGCCAAAATCTGCGACGCCGTGTTCCTCCCACCGGTGCAGCAGGGGGACATCATCCGTGCGATAGAACGGCGACCTCGCTGCATCGGTATCATCGATGGCTTCTTCGAAGCGGTTCCGGCGGTATGGCACAAAGAACTGCTGCTGGCGCTGTCGGTCGGGATTCCAGTCTTCGGCGCCGCAAGCATGGGCGCACTGCGGGCGGCAGAACTCGATCAGTTTGGGATGATCGGGTTTGGCGAAGTTTATCGGTGGTACAAGGCCGGGCTCATCACTGCGGATGACGAGGTCGCAGTCCTGCATGCACCAGCCGAGTTGGGCTATGCCCCGCTAACGGTCTCGACGGTTGATATCCGGGACTTTGCAAGTGAGGCTACTCGAGAAGGTGTCGTCAGCTCAGACTTTCTAGCGGACGCCGTTAGCTGTGCACAACAGTTGCACTTCAAAGATCGAACTTGGGACAACTTGGCGCAGGCGCTGTTGCAAACCCAAACCAATGAATCGGTTTCTCGCTTCTTCGACTTCACTCACCGAGGTGCGCCGGGTGTAAAGGCAAGAGATGCCTCCAAGCTGCTCCGCGCGCTTAGTGCGTGGACCTGCAAACCCGCACAGGATGTAGGTCCAAACTTTGAACTGAGGAACACTATCTTCCTTCATCGATTGGAGGAAGGGGAGCGTGCGCATCCGCAAACCGCCATGAGCGACGAAGAATGGACAAACTTCACGACGCAGGCCGGCGCCGGCCTGCGTGCGGTCGCGCGTGAAACAGCCGCTACATTGGGATGGACACTTCACCCCATGGAGGTAAGCAGTTGCGCGACTGAATATCTGATATCGCACGGCGCCTTCGAACCGTGTATGCAAGAAGAATGGCTGAGAGAGCAACAGCTAACCGAGGCGTCGTTCTGGAGCTTGGTCAACGACATTCTGTTTGTCAGACGCCTTAGGAAACTTCAGTCACTCAGGCGCGGTGCATTCGAAAGTTTGGCGATCAGTACGCGCGACCCTGGTTGAACCCAAGCATCAAAGCTTGCTGTTGGTTACCAGGGGCACATGATTGTCGAGCCAACGCCGCCATTCGCTGCTGCCAAACGCTTCAGCTCCTCGGCGCTCATGACGAGCCCGTATACGGGCGGGCCAAGTTTAGCCTTGGTAGCCTCGCTCAATGTATTGTAGGCGTCGAGTTGAGCCGCACTTACAGAGATTGTGACCGTGACGTCGACGGGGACCGCTGCGGATTTCTCCGCGTCATTGACTTGGTGCAATAAAGTGTCAACCGGCTTTTTCTTAGCCATATGCAATGTCCTCCAATTGCAGACAGACTGCTAGTGCACGTGACAACGCAGTCTAGGCCAAATTGCTGTGTTACGCAACCAGTGGCCGCATTCTATCAGTAGCAATTTATGCGCTGAATGAGTATGTCTCAGCTGGTGCGCCTGAGTTGCTCGGGATGGCAGAGTCCTTTTCGGCCGCATCCTCGATTGAACATTCGGATCGCTGGTTTGATCAGCGACCGACGAAATCGACCCGCTGCCAGACCCAGCAGCATCTCGATAATGGCCCGCTAGAACTGTTGGGTCACTGCGAACGCTCCATCTTCGCGATCCGCGTGACAGCCCGATTTCAGGCTATGCGCAAGCCTACTTCAATGGCCGAACCTAGTATCCCGCTTTGTCCATGAGCACCCGCAATTCGATCTGAGGTGCGACCCAGAAAGTCCGAAAAGCTTCCAGGAAGTCCAGCCGATGACCAATTGTAGAGCTGTCTGACGTTGGCTTTGGGACCGTTCACCGTCCGTCGGGTTTTGGTCGGCTCAAGCATTAAGTTGCCGGTCCGGTTCCAACCCATCTCGGACATCGTAGGGTAGTCTCCTTCTCGAGATATTTGACTCCTTGAGAACATCAGCGGCGCAACCGTGCCGAATGACTTCTTCTCATCACCGTCCTCTCTGCCTGCCTGATTGTCTACGGCCCGCCTGTGCGGCATCGCCGGATGCGCGCCTGCACGGACTGACTGGCCATCCGCGGTTGGAGCCGTTATGCTGCCGTCACCATGCGCTGAAGTCGTTTTTGCGCAATTTGACTGACATTCAACTAGCTAATGACGAAGTTGATGGAAGCCGCGCGGTGTCCTCAAGGGGTTCCCGGTATACCGCCCAGCCAAAACTTGTCAGTCCAGATATTATGAAATCACCCAATTAGTTGATGCTGGTATGAGGGAGAGAACCATGGACCGAAATGAGCCCGTTCATCTAACGACACAAGCCGACCTGATGCGGGCCGCACATGCAAAGGTGAAAGACGATCTGCAAAGTCCGGAAAAAAGATGTCGCGCCATTGCCCAGAAGGCGCTTGACGATTTCGGTGCGAAGCTCCCTCCTACAAGAAGCTTTGAACTGTACCTTGTTCAAGGAGTTTCGGGGAAAGATGTCATCTTTCCTCCCGAGTTCATTTTTCTACTTGATGTTGGCCTAGACGCGGCAGTCGGGGTTTCTGTGTACTGGCAAGCACACGGGCGAGGCGATCCAGACTTCCCGGACTTCTCAGCCGCCACTTTGAGGAGTGTTCTAAATCGTAGCAGCACGGGCATCATTTTCCCCAAAATTGCGGGTGAATTGATGATTGTAGTCAAGACCGGATACAAGGATAGCGATGTGAAGGCTGGCTTGGAGGCGGAGGGGTTGAAGAACGTGCAAGGGTCCGACTTCTTTTGGACCGGGAATTGTCAACCATTCATCGAGCAAAGCTTGTGCAAAAAGCTGGAGGCCGATTTGCCGTTCGTGAAGTCCGCGGAGCAAAACGGAGTCGCTCGAATTGTCGATTTTGGACCGGGCTGGTCCTGTGTGAGATTGGCTTAGATCGTGGAAATGAGACGGATGCGCGGATCGGAGCATCCCTCCTACTGGACGCCGTCGCTCTCTTAACGAAAGGAGTGTATCATGACTGAACGATACGAAGGGCGCGCACTATCATTGGAGGAGGCGGCCGTTCGCGCCGTGGATCAAATCCCCTGGCGGGAAGGTCGGGACTACGCTGTTGGCCGCGTTGTAGAGTGGGGACTGCAGCGGGGCGGCTTTATAGATACTAAACTCTACTACGTTATTGTCGAGGAAGACCCAAACGCCGACTTCCGGACGGAGGGTCCTTGATGGCCAGACCAGTCACTATGAAGGAACATCAAGAAGGTCGCATCAAAACAGCCTCTCTTACACTCATTTGCCGGTCGTAGCACCATGCAGAAGAAGCCCTGCGCCGAGACCGCGCTGGTGATGCCTGGTGGCTGCATGTCGGCCTGCGTCTGGTGAACCTGGAAACGGCGGAGATCCTCAGCCGTCGCCGTGTCGGACGAGCGGCCGATGACGGCCGCCAATCTCTTAACGCAGCGGATATAGTCCCGGCGCGTGTCTTCGATCATGCGCTCGCGCAGCGAACTGCCGGATGGATGCAAAGGATCGGTGATTATCAGATGCTCCTCTCAAGCAGAAGGTTGACCCCTCATGCTCGGAGCGGATGACCGCCCGTCACCCTTGGTCGTTCACCGCCCCACCAACGCCGCCACCTACGCGCCAGCCTCGAAACTCGCGTGCTCCCGCGCGAGCGAATTCGTTTCATTGGTGCAACCACGACCTCAAGCGAGATCGCCGGCAGATCCGGTTTCCGGAAGCTGCGAAGCCGGCGTCCACGGCTAAACTTGCTGCGAAAAGCAGCCGTTGGGGCCGTGGATAGCTTTCGGGTCAGACTCTCCCGTTCCCTTTCGGTCTTTGCAGCACCGAGCCAGGCGCATCACGCTCGACACTGTAGAAAATATCGCATGCCCTCAGAGTGGGGGGAAAGGCGGTAGCGCTCTACCGACTCGAACCCCCAATAGGCGCCTCGCTCAAGTTTGCACCGCCGCGGATCCAGATCCGCCAACTTCCTTGAAAAGCGCACGCAATTCGGCTGGAGGGGCAGAAAGTTCGAAAAAGCTTCCAGGAACCCCAGGCAAACTGGACTCGGGGCGCGTATGGACTGTCTCAGGGCACGGATTCTTCAGTGTCAGGCCTTTGTTTCGGACTTAGAACGCCTTCAATCACGGTATCGAGCTTGGGCGGGGCCGTGGCATTGGACTCTAAACCCATCCCATTTGCCGCCGTCTCTAGGCCGGGGTACAACGTCGGCGGAAAACCTCTTGCACGCCCGTAAGTGTCTGTCCTCTCTGGATCAGGAGCAATCAAGAACAGCCAACAGAGGCAGCGCGACCATGCTCGAACCAGACCGTATCATCCGCCTGAAAACCGTTCTTTCCCGGACCGGTCTGTCCCGATCCACGATCTATCGCAAGATCGCCAAAGGCACCTTCCCACGCCAGATTCAGATCAGTATCCACGGTACAGGCTGGCACGAATCCGATATCAGTCGCTGGATCTCCAATCCCGTTTCGTGGCGTCCACAAGACCAGGGCGACAAGGCGTGATGAGGGTGATGTACACTGCGCGGAAAACTGGGCTTCATCGAGACGCAGCGGCACGGCGGCGAGGCTATTGCTTGAGCCCAGTGGGCCATGTCCATTACAAGCGTCGCCGAGGCGAACGAACACGGCAAACCAGAAACGATGGTCGGCCTCACGCTCAACCAGGTCAACTTTGGGTCTGGCCGCTTATCTCCTTTCAGAGCCCGCGCCGAATCGGTGGCCGCCCTCAGGCTGACAGAGCAAGCGTTCAGCGGAGCGGCCGTGACGCCGGCGATCGATCAGGCTTCCCTTGAGGCAGACAGCTTCCTCTCCGCCTATAAGAGCCGTCAGCTATCGATTACCCGATCGATCCGGCGATCGTCGCCGGATCGATATTTATGGTGGCGGGCGAGGTCATCCAGCACCGATCGGATATGCGGCCAGGGGAAATCGTCTGGATGTTCCCAGTGCTCACCGTCACGCAGGATGACCTCGAGCTTGGCCAAAATGCCTTCGATGGACGTGGCCACTGTCTGCGGTAGATCCTCCAGAAGTGCGCTTTCGGCTGTTTCCGATTGCCGGATCAGTTCGTCTGTTCTCGAATAGCCGATCTCAGCATCAGCAGCGTCCCAGCGCGCCTGGTGTGCCGCGAAATCCGCAAGCGCCCTGCCCCATTCGACTTCATTTTCAGGAGAGTAGGCATCGTTCAGACTCTCGATGGAATGGAGCGTCACGTTCGTACCATCGGCAAGTCGCACCTCGGCGCAGGGAAAGCCGACGGTCCTGGCGAGGTGTGTCTCCAACTGCTGCTGTTCGTGACACAGCGCCAGTGTCTCATCATGGATCTTTTGCCAGTCGCCACACAGACGAAGAGCAGGATCAGCCGCGTTGCTGCCGTCCGTCAGTTCGGCGGCTCGCGACTTTACCTGGAAGGGCCACGCCGCCGCGGCCGTGGCCGTGCCCGCCAGCAAGCGCCGCCGGGTGACGAAAAACGAACTCATGCTACTGTCGGAATCAGCCATTATCCGAGCTCCTAACAGCTGGGGTTTTGGTGAGGCCGCATCGGGTGTTCGCGCACTCGGTGCGGTCGCTTTCTAAAAACGAAAGGATTGTCTGTTTTTAGAAAGCCATTGTCAACGTTTTCCGAAAAGGCTTGCGATTTTCGGGAGTTATCACCAGTTTGCGGCATGGATTCTTCCCAATGTCGCGCCGCACGAGCGCTGTTGAAATGGACGCAAGAGGATCTCGCCGCCCGCTCCGGCGCGAGTGCTGTTACCATTCGCAATTTCGAAAACGACCGTTCTGTTCCTCAAACAGGAACGCGATATCTCCTCCAGAAAACGCTTGAGAATGCCGGCATCGAGTTCATTCCTGAAAATGGCGGTGGTGTCGGCGTGCGTTTGTCACGGCGTTCCGAAAGGACGTAGGATCGGTGAAACAGCTCCCGATAGGCAAGGCAAAGCGCGTCCATTAGCCGACAATCATTCGATTGCGGCCGCAGTCAGAGGGATCAACCGCGAAGACTTCGACGAGCGGCAGAAGGGTTTCGGGGTCGAACGGCGACTGCGCAGACCGGTTCATGCAACTGCCTTCGCTCGCAGAGGTTCGATGTTGCTCTTGCCTGCAATGATGCCGGCAAGCCGATCGGCCCAACGCTCCAAGGCATCCCGTTTCTCGCTCATATAGTCGTAGCGCGCATATACCCGCGACGTGACCGTACTCTTGGTCGCCGAAACGTGATTCAACACATGCCCGACGATGAACGGCGAAATGCCGATTTCTTCCATGCCCGTCGCAGCAGATCGCCGAAGGTCATGCGGCGTCCACGGTGCAATGCCCATGATCATCGCTACGCCGCGCTTGCTGATCTCTTCTCGCTTCACTGCCTTCGGGACAGATGCGCCGGTGACGGCTGCACGGGCGCCCGGTCCAGGAAAAACGAAAGGCGGTACCGCCCTGCCCTTGCGCTCCGACAGCGCCTTCACGTCTGCGATCTGATCGCCGATGATCCGGATTGCCATTTCACACAGCGGGACAATATGGTCGCGGCCGTTTTTCGCGCGCCTGGCTGGTATCGTCCAAAGGCCGCGTGTCAAGTCCAGTTCGCCGTGCTCCATGCCGGCGATCTCGCCAACACGCTGTCCGGTAACCAAGCACAGGCGCAGAATGCGGCGGGTGCTTTCCCGCATGTCGGCTTCGGGCAAGGCTGCCCACATCGTCTTGATCTCGTCGGCCGTCAGCACGCGGTCGCGCTCGACCGTTTCGGTCGGCCTAGCCATACCTTCGGTCAAGTTGTTGTCCAGATCGCCACGACCGCGCCCCCATCGGATCATGGCGCAAATGTCCTCGAACACCCGGTTTGCCTCGACGGCCGCGCCCCGGTCCTTCACCGCGTCGATCGCCTTAGTGATATCGCGACGATGCAGGTCCGCGAGCTTCACCTCGCCTATGCAGCCAGATGATGCCTTCTCGACCTTCTTTCCGTCAGCGTCATAGCCGGACACATTCTTGCGCAGCCGGCGCGCGATCTCATCGACCGACCGCCGCGATGATGCCCGGCGGGTGAGATAGCTCTCGACCAAATCAGAGACGGTCATCGAGGCGGCGTGCGCTTTCTTGGCGGCCACAGGGTCGCCGCCCTCTTGCACGCTTGCACGAGTGTCCTTGGCCTTCTGGCGAGCGCCCTTGTCGGTGCCGAGCGGTGTCTCGGGATAGGTGCCGAGCTTCAACCATTGCCGCTTGTCGGGCGGCCCGTAAACCGCGAACCAGGTCTTTTGCCCACCCGCCGAGACGCGCAGCACAAGACCTTTGACGGTCGTATCGAAATAGTCGACTTTTCGGCCGGAACCGGCCTTGGCAGCCTGGCAGAATTTGTCGGTGAGTTCGAGTTTCGGCATCTGTCCAGCGACCAATCTTGCTTCAACCGGTTGCCCGGGGGTCCATAAGTGATCTACAGAATGATCTACACAAAACCACGCGCTTTGTCGATACCGGCTGCGACAGGTCGCGACGGGATGAAACACTAATTTGTTGTTATTCAAAGAATTTTTAGAAATTCAGGCTGTCGCACGCTGATCCAGAAAATCACATTGGAAACCCTCTGTTAACCGGTTGGTCGCTGGTTCGAATCCGGCCCGGGGAGCCAACATTTCCAAAGACTTAGGCGAAAGTTGCGCAGCCAGTCCGGCCAGGCAGCCACGGATGCGTCCATATCCAAAGGCCGCAACCGCTCCGCCGTTCATCGCCTGGTCCGGTCAACCATTCTTATTTCCGTTTGGATTTGGTGACGGTGCCTCACGCACATCTCGCGGCGGTGGGTCGACATGTTCAGGCTCGGGCGATGATGATTCCTTGTCGCGGGGATGCACCGGTGGCTTCTTGTGGTCGGCTTTCGGCGGGGGCCGCTCTTTGGTTTGATCTGGCATCAGGTTTCTCTCCCTCACCCGAAACCAGACAGACGCGCTCTTTGTTCCGATGGCTCCGACCAAAAAAGGCCCGGCGACCATGTGCCGCCGGGGCATGAGGGGCCTACGGACTGGCGACGCCGCCGCCTGGCGGCACGATGGTGGGGACGGGCTCCACGACTTCGAATTCCTAGTGCCGATCGACAAGAGCAGCCGGCCGGAACATGTCGCGTCGCCAGAAGGCCCGGCCGGAAAAGCAGAAACCTCGCCGCTCCATTCGCGGAGCGGCGAGGCCCCCAAACGCCCCTATTGCCGGTCCCAACAACCCGGCATTGCTGGCAGTGCAATTGTGGTGCCAGCAGCAAATGACCCATTCCGAGACGCCGGCGTGCGTCGGCCCAGGCGGCAAATCGTGCGCCGGCCAGGCGTGGCACGGTTCTTGCTGCCACAACTTCAGTCATGCCGGCCGAAAAGACCTGTTCCATATCGACACCGGCATCTGAGGTTGGGACAATGATGTCGCACAAACTTCTGTTCGGCCCTCCTGCGGTGCTCTCGGTCACCGCCCTGGGGCTGGCCCTCATTCGGTTGGCATCGGCTTTTCGCGAGTTCGTTCATCCACGCTACCGGCCGGAGCTCCACTATATGCGCGGACCCGGGCCGGCCACCGCGCGCCGGGCGAGTGCGCGCTAAGCGGGGTTCGGCCTGCGGCGGAGATGCGCCTCCCGGCGCCTTCTGTGGCTTGTTGCCATAGAACAAAAGGGGGATTCACATAACCGAGGATATGATTTAGGCTTACCCTGAAAAGATCGCAGGGTGGCAACCGTGGAAGCGACTTTCGATGACCTGACAAGGGCTGTGGCACAGCCCCATAGTGATGTGCGCGCCAACGTCCGCGCCATCGCCCTCAATCTCGCCGGCAAGCTCCTGATGGGCATTGCCATCGGGTTGGGCATTGCCATTGGCTTGGCCATCATTGGCTAGCGCGGCCAGCTGATCATCACCAAGTCGCGGCGCCACCGAGAGGCGTACACGCCAAGCGCTGGCAACTATATATTAGCAATCGCTTGTATTTCGCCTGAAGCAGGCTCATCATACAGCCGCTTTGTCGGGAACTTCTTGAGGGAGATTTTCCGATGCGACCGGTGCTCATTGTCATCGCCTTGGCGGTCTGCTTTGTCCTGTGGGACAGGCTTCAGAATGAAGGCCGTTATACAACACGGATAGAAGACAGTTTCCGCCAGGCCGCCGCCGACCTGCCGAGCGGCTCGTACGGCCACGAGGTCAGGTTCAGCCGTGACCTCATGAAACGCTGAAGGGCTCAGTCGGAATGGGCCAGAGCGGCGGCTGACGCGGAATTCTCTTTTTTCTCGCACTCCTCGCTGCGATCGCGACAGCCCGTGCGGCGGTCACGCCGATGGGGCGCGCGGACCGTCAAGGAATCTTGCGCCCGCACGCCCGCCGCGCCATGGTCCGGCAAACCCTGAGGAGGAACCATGCGAATCGTCCTGGCATCGGCGCTGCTGCTAACCGTCGCGCTGTCCGCAACCGCCGCCAACGCTCTGGACAGCGGCGCAAACCCTGTCGTCGTGACGCCGCTCGCCGATCGCACGCAAACGGCGTCCGGCCAGCCCATCACGCTGCCGCAGAAGAATGTCGAGGTCATCGTCTCGAGCTTCGAGATCGCCGTGGGCGCGACCTTGCCGGTCCACAAGCACCCGTTTCCCCGCTACGCCTATGTCGAGGCCGGAACGCTCAAGGTGACGAATGTCGAAACCGGCAACAGCAATACCTACAAGACCGGCGATTTCATCGTCGAGATGATCGGCCAGTGGCACCAGGCCACCAATCTCGGCGACGGCCCGGTGAAACTGCTGGTCATCGACCAGGTCGAGCAGGGCGCCAAGAACACGGTGCTGCGCCAGTAATCGCCCTCATCCCCATGCGCCGACAGGTTGCTCGGTGGCGGCGTTGAGGCGGTTGAAAGCGTTGATCAGGGCGATCTGCACCACCAGTGCGGCCAGTTGCTTTTCGTCATAATGCCGGGCGGCTTCGTCCCAGATCGGGTCCGGCACCGGGTCGGCCCGATCGCTCAGCCGCGTCGTGGCTTCGGCCAGCGCAAGCGCGGCGCGTTCCGGCTCCGTGAAATAAGGCGTTTGCCGCCAGGCCGACACGGCAAAGATGCGCTCGTCCTTCTCGCCGGCCTTCTTCAACTCGCGCGCATGCATGTCGACGCAGACGCTGCAGCCGTTGATCTGGCTGGCGCGCAGGTGGACGAGCTTGCGCGTCACATAAGGCACGTCGGCCGCCTCGGTCGACTTGTCCAGCGCCAGCAGCGCCTGCAGCGCGCCGGGGATGAGCATTACGGGGTTCTTCAGTCGTGCTTGCACAATGGCCTCCTTCGGTCGTGTTCTCGCAAACCCCGGGCGCTCAGCATCCGGAGGTCCTGGTTTCTCCAGGGCTTTTTTGGTTCGCCGACACCGTCGCAGGCTGGACGGCCTTTGGGCCACATTGCCTGCCTCGATCAATAACCCGTCGGCTATGAATTAACTCATAACTCGCTAGTTATTGAATTGTCAAGCACGCCTTGGCGAATGCCGGTCGCCCGTCGCCTGCTGGACCGATCATTGCCGCTTTCACGGCAGCGGACCCGATGCTAGGGCTGTCGCCGAAAATCATGGACGGACCGCACCTTGAGCAAGAATCCTCAGCCACCCCTGATCGAGCTCTGTGTCGAAGGCATCGACGGGCTGCTTGCCGCGCAGGACGCCGGCGCCGACCGGGTCGAGCTCTGCGCCAGCCTGGTCGAAGGCGGCATCACGCCGAGCCTCGGCACGGTGCGCGCGGCGCTTGAGCTCGCCACCGTTCCGTTCCACGTCATCGTCAGGCCGCGCGGCGGCGATTTCCTCTACAGCGAGGCCGAGTACCGCTCGATGCTTGCCGATGTCAGCGCGCTGGCCGGTCTCGGCGTCGCCGGCGTCGTCGTCGGCTGCCTGAATGCCGACGGCACCATCGACGAGGCCCGCATGGGCGAATTGGTGCGCGCGGCTGGCCCGCTCAACGTCACCTGCCATCGCGCCTTCGACATGACGCGCGACCCGGCCGAGGCGCTCGAGGCGCTGGTCCGCTGCAGGGTCGGCCGCGTGCTGACCAGCGGCCAGCGCGACACTGCTCTGGGGGGCGCCGAGCTTCTGGCCGCGCTCGTCCAACAGGCCGGCGAGCGCATCATCATCCTCGGCTGCGGCGGGCTCGATCCCGACAATATCGCAGAGGTGCTCGCCAGGACCGGGCTGAAGGAAATGCATTTCGCCGCGCTTGCCGATGTGCCGAGCGCCATGCACTACCGCAACCCGCGCGTCGGCATGGGCGGCAGCGACCTCGACCGCGAGTACCGCACCACGGTGACCGACGGGGCATTGGTGGCGGCGACCATCGCGGCCGTCAGGGCCTGATCCCGGGGAAGATGCGATGACCGAAGGACGCTCGCCGATCGACCGCGTTTCGCCCGGGGACGAGCCCGCGATCCTCGCGCTCAACAACGAGCATGCGGCGGAACTGTCCTGGCTGGAAGCCGAGCGGCTCTCCTTCCTGCTCGGCGAGGCCTTCTATGCGCGCCGCATTGGCGCGCTCGAGGCCTTCATCATGACCTTCGACCAGGACGCCGACTACGACAGTCCGAACTTCCTCTGGTTCCGCGAGCGCTACCAGCGCTTCGTCTATGTCGACCGGGTCGTCGTCGCCGCAGCCGCGCGCGGCCGTGGCCATGCCCGCCGGCTCTACGAGGATCTGTTCGAGCACGTCGCGCGCTCCGGCCAGGCGATCATCACCTGCGAGGTGAATGCCGATCCGCCCAATCCGGCTTCGGACGCCTTCCATGCGGCGCTGGGGTTCGCCGAGGTCGGCGACGCGGTCATCCATGGCGGCAAGAAGGCCGTGCGCTACTACCTCAGGCAACTTGCCTGAGCGCCGGCGCGCGGCACTGGCGCAACAAACAAGCCGTCGCTAAAGTGGCCGTCTGCGCCACCGGGGGCGAACCGCCATGCCGAGCAACGTCTTCCGCTTCGACGAGAGCTGGGACATTCCAGAGGCGACGCCGCAAGAGGTCTGGGATGTGCTCTCCGACGCCGAATTGCTCCCGCTCTGGTGGGGCGACGTCTACAAGCAGGTCGTGCCGCTCGACAAGAAGGGCAAGGGCGTGGTCGGCTCGCGGGCAAAGGCCCGGGCGCGCGGCGCCCTGCCCTACGAACTGAACTTCATCATCGAGGCGGCCGAACTCGAACCCGGCCGGCTCGTGGTGGTCAAGACCTTCGGCGATTTCGACGGCCTGTGGCGGGCGGAACTGTCGCCATCGGCAAATGGCACCCGGGTCAACCTGATCTGGCAGGTCACGGTGCTGAGGCCGATCCTGAAGTTTCTGGCGCCGCTGCTCAGGCAGGCCTTTGCCTGGAACCACCGCTGGACGACGCCGCGCGGCGAAGCCGGCCTGCGCCGTTACCTGTCCGAACGGAAAAATCGCCAGGCGGCCTGATCAGGCGGCCGCGAAAAAAAGGGGCCATAACGGCCCCTTCTCTCTTCATGCGAACTGCAAGCGTCAGCCGGCGGCGGCGACTGCACGCTTGGCCATGACCGCGATCAGATTGGCCCGGTAATCCGCCGAGGCGTGGATGTCGCTCATCAGGTTCTTCGCCGGCACCTTCACGCCATCGAGGGCCGACGCCGCGAAATTTTTCGCCAACGCCGCCTCGATCTCCTTAGAGCGAAAGACGCCATCGTCGCCGGCGCCGGTCACGGCGGCGCGGACCCCGTCCTTGCCCTTGGTGACGAACACGCCGACGATCGCATAGCGCGACGCCGGATTGCGGAACTTTTCGTAGGCCGCCTTGGCCGGCGCGGTGAAGCTGACGGCCGTGATGATCTCGCCATCCTTCAGCGCCGTCTCGAACAGGCCCTTGAAGAACTTGTCGGCTGATATCTCGCGCTTGTTGGTGACGATCGTTGCCCCCAGCGCCAGCAGTGCCGCCGGATAGTCGGCGGCTGGATCGTTGTTGGCGATCGACCCGCCGATCGTGCCCTTGTGGCGCACCGCCGGGTCGCCGATCAGCGATGCCATATGGGCGAGCGCCGGACAGGCCTTCCTCAGCTTCTGGTCATTCGCGACGTCGTGGTGCGTGGTGGCGGCGCCGATGGTCACCGTCTTGCCCGACACCTTGACGCCTTGCAGTTCCTTCAGCCGGGACACGTCGACGAGGTCCGAGGGCGCGGCCAGCCGCGTCTTCATGGCGGGGATCAGCGTCATGCCGCCCGACAGGAGCTTCGCTTCGCCGCTTTTCAAAAGCTTGGCGGCCTCGGCAACCGAGGCGGCACGGTGGTAGTTGACCGAATACATGCTTGCTCCCTCCCTCAGTGCTTGGTCTTCGCGCGGATCGCGGTCCACACCGTGGACGGCGATGCCGGCATGGCGATGTCGGCAATGCCGATGGCATCGGTGATGGCGTTGATCACCGCCGGCGGCGAACCGATGGCGCCGGCCTCGCCGCAGCCCTTGATGCCGAGCGGATTGCTCGGGCATGGCGTGTTCGAGGTCGAGACCTTGAACGACGGCAGGTCGCCCGCGCGAGGCATCGTATAATCCATGTAGCTCGCCGTCAGCAATTGGCCGCTGGCGTCGTAATAGGCGCCTTCCAGCAGCGCCTGGCCGACGCCCTGGGCGATGCCGCCATGCACCTGCCCCTCGACGATCATCGGGTTGATGATGTTGCCGAAATCGTCGGCGGCCACGAACTGGATGATCTCGGTCGAGCCGGTCTCCGGATCGATCTCGACCTCGCAGATGTAGCAGCCGGCCGGGAAGGTGAAGTTGGCCGGATCGTAGAACGCCGTCTCCTTCAGGCCCGGCTCCATGCCGGCCGGCAGATTGTGGGCGGTGTAGGCCGCCAGAGCCATCTGGAACCACGGCACGTTCTTGTCGGTGCCGGCAACCTTCAGCGCGCCGTTCTCGATGACGATGTCGCTCTCGTCGGCCTCGAGCAGATGCGCGGCGATCTTCTTGGCCTTGGCCTCGACCTTGTCGAGCGCTTTGGAGATCGCCGACATACCGACCGCGCCCGAGCGCGAGCCGTAGGTGCCCATGCCCATCTGCACCTTGTCGGTGTCGCCATGCACGATCGACACGCTGTCGATCGGCACGCCGAAGCGCTGGTTGACCAGTTGCGCGAAGGTCGTCTCGTGGCCCTGGCCATGGCTGTGCGAACCGGTCAGCACCTCGATCGTGCCGACGGCGTTGACGCGTACCTCGGCCGATTCCCAAAGGCCGACGCCGGCGCCAAGCGAGCCGACCGCCGCCGACGGCGCGATGCCGCAGGCCTCGATGTAGCAGCTCATGCCGATGCCGCGCAGCTTGCCTTGCTTTGAGGCGGCGGCCTTGCGCTTGGCAAAGCCGGCATAGTCCGATGCCTTCATCGCCGCGTCGAGCGAGGCGCCATAGTCGCCGGCGTCATAGTTCATGATGACCGGCGTCTGGTGCGGGAACGACTTGATGAAGTTCGTCCGCCGAAGCTCCGCCGGCGATACGCCGAGCTCGCGCGCGGCGGTCTCCATCGTGCGCTCCAGCAGATAGGTCGCTTCCGGCCGCCCTGCCCCGCGATAGGCATCGACGGGCGCGGTGTTGGTGTAGACGGTACGAACGTTGGCGTGGATCGCCGGCATGTCGTATTGGCCCGACAGCAGCGTGGCGTAGAGATAGGTCGGCACGCAGGACGAGAACAGCGACATGTAGGCGCCGAGATTGGCGATCGTGTCGACCTTCAGCCCGGTGATCCGGTTGTTCCTGTCGAAGGCCATCTCCACCGTCGAGACATGGTCGCGGCCATGCGCGTCCGAGAGGAAGCTCTCGGTGCGGTCGGCGACCCATTTCACCGGCACGCCGGTCTTCTTCGAGGCCCACAGGCAGACGATCTCTTCCGGATAGATGTAGATCTTCGAGCCGAAACCGCCGCCGACATCAGGCGCGATGACGCGCAGCTTGTTCTCCGGCGCGATGTTGTAGAAGGCGCTCATCACCAGCCGCGCGACATGCGGGTTCTGCGATGTCGTCCAGCAGGTGTAATGATCCTCTGCCTTGTCGTAGTGGCCAAGCGCTGCCCTGGGCTCCATCGCGTTGGGCACCAGCCGGTTGTTGACGATCTTCATCCGGGTGACGTGCGCCGCGCCCTTGATCGCCGCGTCGACCGCCTTGGCGTCGCCGATCTCCCAGTCGAAGATCAGGTTGTTCTCGGCTTCGGCATGGATCTGCGGCGCGCCCTTCTCCAGCGCCTTGGTCGCGTCGACCACCGCCTTCAGTTCCTTGTAGGTGATCTCGACAGCCTCGGCTGCGTCGCGCGCCTGGCCCTTGGTTTCGGCAACCACGATTACGACCGCGTCGCCGACATAGCGGACCTTGTCGACGGCCAGCGGCGACCATGCGCCCATCTTCATCGGCGAGCCGTCCTTGGAATGGATCATCCAGCCGCAGATCAGGTTGCCGATGCCGTCGGCCTTGAGTTCCTTGCCGGTCAGCACACCGATGACGCCAGGCATGGCCTGCGCCTTCTTGACGTCGATCTTCCTGATCTGCGCATGCGCGTGCGGGCTGCGCACGAACGCTGCATGCTTCATGCCGGGAACCACCATGTCGTCGACATAGCGGCCGGCGCCGGTGATGAACCGCTTGTCCTCCTTGCGCGCCACGCGGGCGCCAACACCTTCAATGCCCATATGAAATTCCTCCGGAATTTAGGGGAATAGGTCAGTAGGGAAGTAAGGGAGTAGGGAATTAAGAGCCAATTGGCTTACTCCCCTATTCCCTTACTCCCCTATCAAGCAGCCCGTTTCGTCTTGCCCTTCGACCCCTTCGCCATCGCCTTCGAGGCGGCGAGGATCGCCTTCACGATGTTGTGGTAGCCGGTGCAGCGGCAGATATTGCCTTCGAGCTCGGCCCGCACCGTCGCCTCGTCGAGGCCTTCAGGATGACGCGCGATCATGTCTGTCGCCGTCATGATCATGCCCGGCGTGCAGAAGCCGCATTGCAGCCCGTGATGCTCCTTGAACGCGGCCTGCACCGGATGCAGGTCGGCGCCGTTGGCGAGGCCTTCGATGGTCACCACGCTGGACCCTGAGGCCTGCGCCGCCAGCATCGTGCAGGACTTCACCGCCTTGCCGTCGACGTGCACGACGCAAGCGCCGCATTGCGAGGTGTCGCAGCCGACATGCGTCCCGGTCAGGCCGAGATTCTCCCGCAAGAAGTGAACCAGAAGCGTACGGTCCTCGGCGGCGCCACTGACGCGCCTGCCGTTCACCGTCAACGATATGTCCGACATGAAACCTCCCTGGGTATTTTACCTTGGTCGTCCTGGCGCCGTTTTCCTCCCGGCGCCTGGCTGTTCGCCCGTTCACGTGCCGCACAAAAAGCGGGAAAAAATAGCTTGGGCCCTCCACGGGGCGAGAATGCAGTTCGCCCGAAAAGTCGCATATTGTACTTTCGGTCACGCCGGATGGGGGCGGACCATTGCCAAAGCGCCGCCGTGAAGACAACAATGCCTTTCGACGCCGCTCGCCCGACGCGCACAAGACAACGTCGGAGGAAATGCAGGAGAAGGCAGCTGGCCAGTTCGCGGACGCGCTATGCATGCGGCCTCTCGGCGCTCACCACGGATGCGCCCGACGCCAATGCCTTCGCCCGGGCAATCGCGGCGGAAGCGGCGGCGATCGACGCTGGTTTCGCGCTGCTGTTCTTCTCCCAAAGTCTGGTCGATGCGGCGGCGCTGTCGCAAGCGCTGACCGAGCACGCGCCGGCGCTTGCCTATGCCGGCTGCTCGACCGCCGGCGAAATCACGCCGCAGGGGCTCGAGGACGGCCACATCCTTGCCCTGCTCCTGCCGTCCGCCTCGTTCGCCACGGCCAGCATCATGGTCGACAATCTCTCCTCGTCGGGCATGGACAGGATCACCGGCGAGGTCGCGGCGCTCAGGCGCTCGCTGCGCGGCCGCGTCGGACATGGACGGGCCAAGGATACCTTCGCGCTGTGCTTCATCGACGGGCTGTCCTATGCCGAGGAGGCCGTGACGTCGGCCATCCATTGGGGGCTGGATGACATTCCGCTGATCGGCGGCTCGGCCGGCGACGACCTCAAATTCGAGACCACCACGCTGATCTCGAATGGCAAGGTCGCCTCCGACAGCGCCATCATCATGCTGATCGCCACCGAAATCCCCTTCCACGTCTTCAAGACCGACAATTTCATTCCCACCGACGAGAAGCTGGTGGTGACCGCTTCCGATCCCGATCACCGCATCGTGCGCGAATTCAACGCCGTCAACGCCGCCGAGGAATATGCCGCCTCGGTCGGGATCCTGCCGCATACGCTGACGCCGCTGAGCTTTGCCTCGCATCCGGTGGTGGTGAAGGTGGGCGGCGAATATTACTGCCGCTCGATCCAGAGGATGCATGCCGACGGCTCTCTCTCCTTCTTCTGCGCCATCGACGACGGCGTCGTGCTCTCGATCGCCCAGCCGAAGAACATGGTCGAGGCGACACGCGCCGCGCTCAGCGATGTCAGGGAGCGGCTGGGCGGCATCGATATGATCCTCGGTTTCGATTGCGTGCTGCGGCGGCTCGACGCGCGCAACCGCCAGGTGTTCCGGGATATTTCGGAGCTCTACCGGGTCAACAACGTCATCGGCTTCGGCACCTATGGCGAACAGTATCGCTCGATGCATCTCAACCAGACCTTCACCGGCATCGCCTTCGGCGATCGCCTGGCGGCCGAATAGCGCGGGCCGCCCATGCCGCTCCGGGACATCAACGACCTCGAAAAGCTGAAGAAGATCAACGCCGCCCTCGTCAGCCGCGTCGAGCGCTCGATGGACCAGCAGGGCAATGCCTTCTCGCTGTTCCAGACCGCGATCTCGCTGGAGAACCGGGTGCGCACGCGCACCGACGAACTGCATTCGACCCTGCGCCGGCTCGAGCAGACCAACATCGACCTGATCGCCGCCAAGGAAACCGCCGAACTGGCGAACCTTTCCAAGACCAGGTTCCTGGCGGCCGCCAGCCACGACGTGCTGCAGCCGCTGAACGCCGCCCACCTCTCCGTCTCGGCGCTGGCCGAGGTGCAGACCAGCGAGGAAGGCAAGAAGCTGGTGCGCCAGGTCGAGCGTTCGCTGGAGACGATGGAGGACCTGCTGCGCACGCTGCTCGACATCTCCAAGCTCGACGCCGGCGTTGTGCAGCCCGAGATCGGCGATGTCAGCTTGGAGGCGCTGTTCTCCTCGCTGCGTTCGGACTTCCTGCCGGTGGCCGAGCTGAAAGGGCTGACGCTAAAGTTCCGGCCGGTGAACGCGCTGGTGCGCTCCGACCGCACGCTGCTGCGCCGCATCCTGCAGAACATCCTGTCCAACGCGCTGCGCTACACCCGCTCCGGCGGCGTGTTGGTCGGCACCAGGCATCGCGGCGATATTATCCGCATCGATGTCGCCGACACTGGCTGCGGCATTGCCGACGACCAGCGCGAGGCGGTGTTCGAGGAATTCCACCGCGGCAGCACGGCGCTCACCGACACCGGGCTGTCCGGCGGCGGGCTGGGACTGGGCCTCGCCATCGTGCGCCGCATGGCCGCCGCCCTTGGCCATCCGGTGACGTTCTCGTCGAAGCTCGGCCGCGGCACCATCTTCCACATCGACGTTCCGGTCGGCATCGGCGCCGCGGCCGATACGACCGCCAGCACCGCCGATCTGGAGCGGCCGCGCGGCTACGGCCTGTTCGGCACCAAGGTGCTGCTGGTCGAAAACGATGCCGACGTACTGCAGGCGATGACCTTCCTGCTCGAGCGCTGGCAATGCCAGGTGCGCGCCGCGACCTCGACCGACGATGCGCTGGATATGCTTGGCGACACCGACTGGGTGCCAGACATCGTCATTGCCGACCAGCATCTCGACGGCGGCGACCTCGGCACCGCGACCATCGCCGAAGTCCGCGACTATCTCGGCCGCCCGGTGCCGGCGCTGATCGTTACCGCCGACGGGTCGGACGTCGTCGCCAAGGCCGCCCGCGCCGACGGCATCGAACTGATGCGCAAACCGCTGAAGCCGGCGCAACTGCGGGCGCTGCTGGCGCATCTGCTGGCTTGAATTTCAAAACCCCGCCTGATCCCGAAACAGCTCCGCATTATCCAGCTTCGACACCTCGATCACCGCTTGTGTGCGGCTGTAGACGTTGAGCTTGCGAAGGATTTCGGAGACATGCGCCTTCACCGTAGTCTCGCCGACCTGCAGCTCATAGGCGATCTGCTTGTTGAGCATGCCCTGGCGCAGCATCTGCAGCACCCTCAGTTGCTGCGGCGTCAGCCGCGCCAGGCGCTGCACCATATCGGCGCGGTCGATGCTGTCGGCATCGGGCGGCTGGATCTCGTAGGTCTCCGGCACATAGATCGCGCCGTCCATCACCGAGCGGATGGCGCCGGCGAGGTCGCTCTTGCGCGCCGATTTCGGGATGAAGCCGGCCGCGCCGTAGGACAGCGCCTCGGAAATGATGCGCGGCTCCTCATAGCCGGAGACGATCACCACAGGCAGGCGCGGATGGCGGGTCCTGAGCTGCAGCAGCCCGTCGAAGCCATGCACGTCGGGCATGCTGAGGTCGAGCAGCGCGAGGTCGAACGGCTTCGGGCCGGCCAGCAGGTCGAGCGCCTCGGCGATCGAGCGCGCCTCGACCGTATCGACGTCCGGATAGGCCATCTGCACGGCGCTGTGCAGCGCCTCGCGGAACAGCGGATGGTCGTCGATGATCAGAAACCGGGCGCGATCGTTGACTGCGGTCATGATGAGGTCGCTTCACTTGCGCCCAGAATAGGATAATCCCGCAACCATGGCCAGATTATTGGCAAACAATACATCGCCATTCTTGCCGTCGATTGCAGTGCCCAGGTGACGCCATAACCGGAAACGAAAGTAAACGACATGCCGCCGAATGGCCCACAGCGCTGTTTCTTTTGGCCGCGACGGTTTTTTGAACGTCGGCCCGGCCTTGTTCCGCTGAAATTCAGCCGGCAAGCGCCGGTATGACCAGCGCCTTGCCATCGCGCATCCCTTGCCGGGTCGCGCAAATCGGCCGAATGTGCCGACCAGAGATACGATTGAGAGAAACGCATGACGGAATTCGTCCTTCCTTTGCCCGCGACCCCGTCCGTTGCCGTCGCGGGCTCGCACGAACGCTTCGCGGTGCGCCGCATCTTCTGCGTCGGGCGCAACTATGCGGCGCATGCAAGGGAACTCGGCAATGACGAGCGCGATCCGCCCTTCTTCTTCACCAAGCCGGCCGACGCGGTGGTCGACAGCGGCGCCACCATCCCCTACCCGCCACTGACCGCGAACCTGCATCACGAGATCGAGCTGGTCGCGGCGATCGGCAAGGCGGGCTTCCGCATTCCCCGCGACGAGGCGCTTGCTCATGTCTGGGGCTATGCCGTCGGCATCGACCTCACCCGGCGCGACCTGCAGGACCAGGCCAAGAAGGCGGCGCGGCCCTGGGACTGGTCGAAGGCCTTCGACCGTTCCGCCCCGTGCGGCGCGCTGGTCCCGGCGCAGAAGTCCGGCCACCCCGCGAAGGGCCGCATCTGGCTCGCCGTCGACGGCAAGGTCCGGCAGGATGCCGACCTTGCCGAGCTGATCTGGCCGCTCGCAGACATCGTCTCGATCTGCAGCGAGGCGGTCGAAGTGGAACCGGGCGACCTGATCTTCACCGGCACGCCAGCCGGCGTCGGCGCGGTCGGGCCGGGCGAAACGATGACCGGCGGCGTCGACGGCATCGGCGCCATCGAAATCACCATCGGCCAGCCGGCAGCGTGATGCGATGAGCGACCTGATCCTCCACAATTACTACCGCTCCTCCACCTCCTACCGGGTGCGCATCGCGCTGGAGATGAAGGGCCTCAGCTACGACTACGTGCCGCATCATCTGCGCCATGGCGAGCACCTCGAAGCCGCCTACCGCGCGGTCAATCCGCAAGGGCTGGTGCCGGCGCTGGTTCTCGGCGACGGCCGGCTTTTGACGCAGTCGCTGGCGATCATCGAATATCTCGACGAGACCGTGCCCGAGCCGCCGCTTCTGCCGAAGGACGCGCTCGGCCGGGCGCGCGTCAGGATGCTGGCGCAGATGATCGCCTGCGACATCCATCCGGTGAACAATCTGCGCGTGCTCACCTCGCTCCGCACGCTGTTCGGCGCCAGCGACCAGGATGTCGTCAACTGGTTCCGGCACTGGGTGAACGAAGGGTTCCAGCCGCTTGAGACGATTCTCGCTTCATCGCCCGAGACCGGCACCTTCTGTCACGGAGACACGCCCGGCCTTGCCGACATCTGTCTCGCCGCCCAGGTCACCAACAACGCCCGTTTCGGCGTCGACATGGCGCCCTATCCGGTGATCTCGCGCATCCACGCCGCCTGCATGGCGCTGCCGGCTTTCCGCAAGGCGGCGCCGGAGAATCAGGTAGACGCGGAGTAGCCGCACAATTCCGGGTAGAGCATGAGGAGTTGCCGATGAAAGCCGTCGTCTTCGAGAAGTTCGGCGAGGCGCCGACGATCCAGACCGTCCCCGACCCGAAGCCGGCGCCGGAAGGCGTCGTCATCAAGGTCGAGGCGACCGGGCTTTGCCGCAGCGACTGGCATGGCTGGATGGGCCATGATGACGGCATCACGCTGCCGCATGTGCCCGGCCACGAACTCGCCGGCATCGTCGTCGCCGCAGGCAAGCGGGTGACCCGCTGGAAGGCCGGCGACCGCGTCACCGTGCCGTTCGCCATTGGCTGCGGCCGCTGCTTCGAATGCACCTCGGGCAACCACCAGGTTTGCGAGCACCAGACGCAGCCCGGCTTCACCGGCTGGGGCTCGTTCGCCGAATATGTCGCCATCGACCATGCCGACACTAACCTGGTGCGCCTGCCGGACGAGATGGACTTCGCCACCGCCGCCAGCCTCGGCTGCCGCTTCGTCACCTCCTTCCGCGCCATCGTCGACCAGGGCCGGGTGAAGCCGGGCGAATGGGTGGCCGTGCATGGCTGCGGCGGCGTCGGCCTGTCGGCGATTATGATCGCCAGCTCGATGGGCGCTAACGTCATCGCCATCGACCTCACCGACGAGAAGCTGGACTTCGCAAGGAAGATCGGCGCCGTGGCGACGATCAACGCCTCGAACACCCCCAACGTGGTCAAGGCGGTCAAGCAGATCACCAATGGCGGCGCGCATATGTCGATGGACGCGCTCGGCCACCCGACCACCTCGTTCAATTCGATCGCCAATCTGCGCCGCCGCGGCCGCCACGTTCAGGTCGGCCTGATGCTGGCCGAGCATGCCAAGCCGCAGGTGCCGATGGACAAGGTGATCGCCTTCGAGCTCGAGATATTCGGCAGCCACGGCATGCAGGCCTACCGCTATCCGGCGATGATGGAAATGATCCGCACCGGCAAGCTGAAGCCGGAACTTCTGGTCGGCAAGAAGATCAGCCTCGAGGATGCGCCTGCGGCCTTGATGGCGATGGGCGGCTTCGAGGGCATCGGCATCGGCGTAGTGACGAAGTTCTAGGAGCGGATGCCGGCGTCACGCCGAAGCCGCGGGTCTCGGCAACTCCTGCTTGGCGAATCTCTTGGCGCCGACGACGCAAAGCACCACGGCGACGGTGACGGCGATCATCAGCGGGCTGACCTGCTCGTGCAGCAGGCTCGCCGCCAGCGCCAGGCCGAAGAAGGGCTGCAAAAGCTGCAGCTGGCCGACGGCGGCGATGCCGCCTTGGGCCAGGCCGCGATACCAGAACACGAAGCCGATCAGCATGCTGAACAGCGAGACATAGGCGAGGCCGGCCCAGGCGCCGGAGCCGATGCCGACGAAGGACGGGGGCAGCGTTGCAAAGGTCAGCACCAGCATGATCGGCAGCGAGATCGCCAGCGCCCAGCAGATCACCTGCCAACCGCCGAGCCGGCGCGACAGCGCGGCCCCTTCCGCATAACCCAGTCCACAGACGATAATGGCGGCCAGCATCAGGCCGTCGCCAATTGGTGACGCCGTCCCGCCTTGCATCAGGGCAAAGCCCGCGACGAGCGCACTGCCGAGGCAGGAGAACAGCCAGAAGGCCGGGCGTGGACGCTCGCCGCCACGCAGCACGCCGAAGATCGCCGTCGCCAGCGGCAGCAGACCGACGAAGATGATGGAATGGGCCGAGGTGACGTGCTTGAGCGCCAGCGCCGTCAGCAAGGGGAAGCCGACGACCACGCCCAGCGCAACGATCGCCAGCGACAGCAGATCCCCGCGCTCCGGCCGTTTCTGCCGGAACAGGATGAGCATCGCCAGGCCGAGCAGTCCGGCAATCGCCGCGCGGGCCGAAGTCAGGAAGGTCGGATCGAAATCCGCCACCGCCACGCGCGTCGCCGGCAGCGAGCCGCTGAAGATCAACACCCCGACGAATCCGTTCACCCAGCCGCTCGCGGTCTTGTCCATTCCAGGCTCCATTTCTTTCGCCCTGTATCGCGCAGACCCCTATGGTGCAGCCAGAGACAATGCGGTACAATTCGGCAAAACTGTAATGGTCAATTGAGCAATACAGATGACCGAACTCGCTCTGGAAGCCGACGCAGCGCGCACTTTTGCCGCCACCACGCTTGTCGAAACTGTCATGGCGACCATCCGCCAGCGGATCGCTGCCCGCAGCCTGACGCCGGGGGCGCGGCTGCCCTCGATCCGCGCCCTCGCCAAATCCATGCGGGTTTCGAAATCCACCGTCGTCGAGGCCTATGATCGGCTCGCCGCGGAAGGCACCATCCGCTCGCGCCCTGGCTCGGGCTTCTACGCCGCCGGCCAGCTGGCGCCTTTGTCGCTGGCCGAGATCGGCCCCCGTCTCGACCGCGAGGTCGATCCGCTCTGGGTCTCGCGCCAGTCGCTGGAAGCCGGCGACGAGGTGCTGAAACCCGGCTGCGGCTGGCTGCCGGCCGCATGGATGCCGCAAGCCGCCCTGCGCCGGGCGCTGCGCACGGCGGCGCGCGCCGATGATGTCGCGCTTGCCGATTACGGCACGCCGCTCGGCCTGCCGCCGCTGCGACAGTTGCTGGCGCGGCGCATGGCAGGGCATGGGATCGAAGCCGCGCCCGAACAGATCATGCTGACGGAATCGGGCACCCAGGCCATCGATCTCCTGTGCCGCTTCCTGATCGAGCCCGGCGATACCGTTCTGGTCGACGACCCCTGCTATTTCAATTTTCACGCGCTTCTGCGCGCCCACCGCGCCAAGGTGGTCAGCGTGCCCTACACGCCATCTGGGCCGGACATCGACCTGTTCGCCGCGGCGCTGGCCGAGCACCGGCCGCGCCTCTACATCACCAACTCCGGCATCCACAATCCGACCGGCGCGATCCTGTCGCCGGTCACCGCCCACCGGCTGCTCAAGCTCTCCGACCAGGCGGACCTCACCATCGTCGAGGACGACATCTTCGCCGATTTCGAGCACAGCCCGGCCCCTCGCCTGGCGGCGTTCGATGGCCTCAACCGCGTCGTCCAGATCGGCAGCTTCTCCAAGACGCTGTCGGCCTCGGTGCGCTGCGGCTTCATCGCGGCGCCCCGCGACTGGATCGAGCAGCTCATCGACCTCAAGATCGCCACGACCTTCGGCGGCGGCAGGCTGGCGGCCGAACTGGTGCTGACCCTGCTGAAGGACGGCAGCTACCGCAAGCATGTCGAGGCGTTGCGCATCCGGCTTGCGCGCGCCATGGCCGAAACGAGTGCCCGCCTGAAGCCGATCGGCATCACGCCGTGGATCGAGCAGCCGGCCGGCCTGTTCCTGTGGTGCAGCCTGCCGGAGGGCCTGGATGCGGCGGAGGTCGCTCGCCGCGCACTGGCCGACAGTGTGGTGCTGGCACCCGGCAATGCGTTCAGCCTGTCCGGAACAGCCAGCCGCTTCCTGCGCTTCAATGTCGCCCAGTCGGCTGACGAACGCATCTTCACGGCGCTCGAAGCGGCGATGTCAGCGTAATTCCGCTCAGCCGGAAGCGGCGCAGACCGCGCGCACGCAATCGCGCAGCCAGCGTTGCGCCGGATCGGCGTCGAGGCGCGGATGCCAGAGCATGGAGATCGTCACCTCCGCTGTCGCGACCGGCAGGGGAAAGCTGAACATGCCGGCGCGCGCGCCTTCCGTATGCCGCTCGGGCACGCTGGCGATCAGGTCGGACGCGCGGGCCATGGCGAGGGTCGCCGAGAAGCTGGACACCATGCACACCACAGTCCGGCGCAGTCCGAGCTGTTCCAGGGCCTGGTCAATCGGCCCTCTCTCGCGGCCGCGCCGGGAAACGCTGATGTGGCGCCCGGCCGCGAAGCGCGCCGGCGTGACGGGGCCCAGGCTTAGCGGATGGCCGGACCGCGCCGCACCGACGAAACGGTCGCGAAAGAGCGTCTGAATGCGGACCTCGGGTCCGGTCTCGCCGGCTACGCCGATCTCCAGATCGATGGTCGCGTCGCGCAGCGACGCTACGTCCTTGTCGGACTTCGGCGCGAAGCGCAGCCGCACATTGGCAGCCTCCGCTCCGGCGCGGGCGACAAGCCGCGGCCCGAACTCCTCGACGAAGCTTTCGTTGGTGCGCAGCGTAAACGTCCGGTCGAGGCCTTGCAGGTCGAGCAGCCCGGCCGGGCGCAGCAACGCTTCCCCGTCTTCGACCACGCGGCCCACCTGCAGCCGCAATTCCTGCGCGCGCGGCGTCGGCACAAGGCCCCGGCCGGCGCGGACCAGCAGCGGATCGCCCGTCGCCTCGCGCAGGCGCGCCAGCGTGCGGCTCATCGCCGACGGGCTGAGGCGCAGCCTTTGCGCGGCGCGCGCCACGCTGCCTTCGTTGAGCAGGACATCCAGGGCGGCCAGCAGGTTGAGATCGGGTGACGGCATCGCCGGATCATAGCACGGATATATGGCGTCGCATGCATGAATAAGATGCAAATGCTGCGTCTTTCGCCATGTCAGCGAGGGGCGTACGACCAGGCCGAAGCAAAGGAGCAAGCCATGGCGAACGTCGCGGAAAAAGTTGGAACCGAAAGCAATTGGATTGACGGCGCTGCGACGCCCACGCGGTCCGTTCGCTGGGCGCTGGCCAGCCTGTCGCTTGCCACGCTGTTGTCCTCTCTCGGCACCAGCATCGCCAGCGTCGGCCTGCCATCGCTGATGCAGGCGTTCGGCGCCTCGTTCCAGTCCGTGCAATGGGTGGTGCTGGCCTATCTGCTTGCCATCACCACCATGATCGTCAGCGCCGGGCGGCTGGCCGACATTGTCGGCCGCCGTCCGCTCCTGCTCGCCGGCATCGCCCTGTTCACGATCGCCTCGGCGCTCTGCGCGCTGGCGCCGACGCTTGGGCTGTTGATCGCGGCGCGGGCCGCGCAAGGCCTTGGCGCGGCCGTGATGATGGCGCTGACGCTGGCCTTCGTCGCCGGCACCGTCCCTAAGGCCAGGACCGGCAGCGCCATGGGCCTGCTCGGCGCCATGTCGTCGATCGGCACCATGCTTGGCCCCTCGCTCGGCGGACTGCTGATCGCCGGCGCCGGCTGGCGGGCGATGTTCCTGGTCAATGTGCCGCTCGGCATGCTGGCTTTCGCGCTTGCCTGGCGCGCGCTGCCCAAGGACGGCAGGTCCGGGCCGGGACGAAGCGCTTTCGATACGCTCGGGACGGTTCTGCTCGGCCTGACGCTGGCCGCCTACGCGCTGGCCATGACACTGGGCAAGGGCAGCGTTGGTCTGCTCAATCTCGCCCTGCTTGTCGTTGCCGCCCTTGGCGTCGCCTTGTTCATCGTGACGGAATTGAAGGTCGAAACGCCGCTCGTCCGCCTGGCTGCATTCGGCGACCGCATGCTGACCGCAAGCCTCGCCATGAGCGTCGTCGTCTCGACCGTGGTGATGGGCCAGTTGGTGGTCGCGCCGTTCTACCTCTCCAGAGCGCTGGGCCTCGACCCCGCCACCGTCGGGCTGGTAATGTCCACGGCACCGTTGGTCGCGACGCTGGCTGCGGTGCCGGCGGGGCGGCTGGTCGACCGCTTCGGTGCCCAGCCGACGATGATAGCCGGCCTGGCCTCGCTCGTTCTCGGCACGTTTGCCCTCTCGTCGATCCGGATCGCGTTCGGCATTCCCGGCTACGTCGTCCCGGTCCTGGCGCTGAGCGGCGGCTACGCCCTGTTCCAGACCGCGAATAACGCCGCGGTGATGGGGGCCGCGACCGCCGACCAGCGCGGCGTCGTCTCCGGCCTCGTCAACCTGTCGCGCAATCTCGGCCTGATCACCGGCGCATCGCTGATGGGCGCCATATTCGCCGCGGCATCTGCTGGAGCAGATTCAGCGACCCCATCGGCAACCCTGCTCGGAATGCAGGTCACGTTCCGGTTCGCGATGGCGCTTGCGCTGTTTGCGCTCGGCCTTGGCGTGTTCTGCCGGCGGGCGGCTACGAGAAGCAAGGAGCGGGCCGAGGCCTAGAGCTGTTTCGAAATTCGCTCTGGCGAACCATATGGTGGTGGCTTCGAGAACCGGAGCGCAGCGGACGTTTGGGCCTGTGACCACCGGAAGCGCACAAAACGCCATCAGATGGCCGCCAGAGTAGAATTCCAAACAGCTCTAGGCCCCTGCCCGCTTGCGGCGCTCGTACAGCATAACCAGTGTCTCGGCGGTCAAGGCCGGCTTCTGCTCGCCTTCGATTTCGACCGTATTGGCGGCCTTCATCAGATACTGGCCGGGGCCCCTGTCCTCCATGGACAGCAGCGTCGTGCGCAACCTGATGCGCGAGCCGACCCGGACCGGCGCCAGGAAACGCACCTTGTCGAAGCCGTAATTGAAGGCGGCCTGGGTGTTTTCGGGCACGATGCCCATGTCGAGCGCCAACGCGCCGATGATCGACAGCGTCAGATAGCCATGCGCGATCGTGGTGCGGAACGGACTCTGCCGTTTTGCCCTTTCAGGGTCGACATGGATCCATTGATGGTCGCCAGTGCATTCGGCGAACTGGTCGATGCGATGCTGGTCGACCGTCGTCCACTCCGACACGCCGACTTCCTGCCCGGCCATCGTCCTCAACTGCTCGAAGGTCGGCGGCGTCCTCGGCCGTGTTTCCGTCATTCCTGCTTTCCCGATCGCTTTGCCTGTCTCCCGATCACGAAGCGGAGCCCACTGTCAATTCGCCGCCTGGCAATTCGGTTCCGACAGGCAGCGTTTTGCTGCCATGGGTGGCAGTTCGTCCACAATGCCGCCGGAAGGCAGCATTGCCCCTCAACGCCCGCGACCTAGCCGCTCCCGGAAGCGCGAGGGTACCTGGCAGGCAGCACCAGCGACGCCGGTGGGAAGCGTCACTTCTTGTCGTAGCCGGCGCGGATCTCCGCCATCGCGTCCTTGATCCGCTCGCGCAGGATCTCGATGGATTCGGTGCCGGATTTCCTGGCCATTTCAGCCACCTCGCCGGCATTCTTCAGCGCCGTCTCGAAGGATTTGCGCGCGAACTCCGCTTGCCTCGCCATCAACTCCTGCGGATTGCCGGGCGCCCGATAATTCTGCGCCAGATCGGTGATCTCGCGCAACGCGTCCTGCATCATCTCGCGTTGCCGGCTGAGCAACGAGGACGCGCCGGCCGCGCCGGCCCTGGCCGATTTTTCGAGTGCTTCCAGATTCTTGCGGTGGTGGCTGATTATCGCCTCGACATCGACATTCGGCACCTTCAGGTCGCGGCCGAATCTGCTGAACATGTCCAGGAACGAGTCGGATTCCGGTTGCTTCGCCATATCTCTGCTCCCCAATCTACTCCCGCCAGGAAGAATAGAGCACGCTACGCTTGCGTCAATTGACGAGGAACAACCGCTCGGCCGTGTAGAGCACGATGCCAGCAAGGCCGCCGATGACCATGCCGTTGAAGCGGATATATTGCAGGTCCCTGCCGATGTTCATCTCGATCAGCCGGGTGAGCTGGCCGAGATCCCAGCGCTTGACCTGGTCGGCGATGAATTTCGACACGCCGCTCTTCTGGCTTTCGACGAAGGACGACAGCGCCACCACGAACCCCTGGTTCATGTCGGCCCTGATCCGCGCGTCGCTGGCCAGATGGCGGCCGACCTCGACGAACATGTTGGCCAAGTGGGCGCGGATCAGGGAGTTCTCCGCCTGAGCGTCCTGCTCGATGAACTGCCGCAGGCTTTCCCACATGCCGCCGGCCAGCGCCTTCATCTCCGGCTGCTCCAGGAAATCGCGCTTCAACTGCTCGGCCCGCCTGGCATATTGCTTCGACGTCCTCAGCCGTTCGATGAAAGTCCTCGCGAAACGGTCGAACTCTGCCCGCATCGGGTGGTCGGGATCGGCCCGCACCTCCTCGAGCAGCGTGCCTGCCGAGGCCACGATCTTCTTCAGGAGATAGGCGTCGGCGCGAAACAGGTTGAACAGCGACGGCAATTCCTCGCGGATCTTCTCGCGCATGGCGGAGAGCGCCTCCTCGTCGTTGAGGAACCGGCCGATCACCCTGGTGAACTCGTCGAACAGTTTCTGGTGGCGGCGGTCGTCGGTGAGCGCCGACAGGAGCTCGGCGGCAAGCGGCGCCAGCGGCACCTTCTCGACCTCATCCATCATGCGGCTGGTGACGAAGCCGCGCAGGCCGGATTGTTCGACGGCGGCAAGCGTCTGCGGCACAAGGCGGGCGACAAAGCGCGACAGGCCGGCGGCGCGCTCCGCATCGGCCAGCCAGTCGGCGACCAAGGCGGAGAAATCGACCTCGGCCAGCTTTTCGCGCACCGGCTCCGGCGCCAGGAAATTGACCTCGATAAAGCGGCCGAGATTGTCGGCGATGCGGTTCTGGTTTTCCGGGATGATGGCCGTGTGCGGGATCGGCAGGCCGAGCGGGCGCCTGAACAGCGCCACCACCGCATACCAGTCGGCCAGCCCGCCGATGGTCGCCGCCTCGGCGAAGGCGGCGACGAAGCCGAGCCACGGATAGGTGCCCTCGAACGACTTGGCGAGCGCAAAGACCAGAACGCAGAGCGCCAGCGCCGCGGTCGCCACGAACTTGGTTCGCCTCAGCGCCGCAAGCTTGGCAGCGGCGTCGGTGTCGAATCGGACATGGTTCATGGCCGGGGCCGCTTGTGACATTGTGAGCCGCTCCTGATCGATGTTGCGACTTATCTAGGGACGCTGAAGGCCAAATGCCCGCGGCACGCTACCCACGCTCACGATTTGCGCCACCATGCACATAAAGTTGACGCGTTTATTCATCTATCGTGCGCTGCCAGTCTGGAATTGTTCCAAGGTATAGGCCATATTGAGCCCAAGCTACTGGTTCAAGAGGACGAAATGCGGCTGACGCGCCAGACCAACTATGCCATGCGCATCCTGATGTATTGCGCCGCCAATACCGAACGGCTGAGTCGCATCCCCGAGATCGCCGCCGCCTATTCGGTGTCGGAGCTGTTCCTGTTCAAAATCCTGCAGCCGCTGGTGGAGAACGGCCTGGTCGAGACGGTGCGTGGCAGGAATGGCGGCGTCAGGCTCGGCCGTCCGGCCGAACAGATCAGCCTGTTCGACGTCGTGCGGGTGACCGAAGAGAGCTTCGCCATGGCCGAATGCTTCGAGAACGACGCGGTCGAATGCCCGCTGGTTGACAGCTGCGCGCTGAACTCAGCGCTGCGCGAGGCGCTCAACGCCTTCTTTGCCGTGCTGTCGCGCTACACGATCGCCGACCTTGTTGCGGCGCGCCCGAATGTGCGCCATCTGCTCGGCATCGACATGCTGGAGCAGCGGGCCCCGGCCGCCTGATTGCAGCCGGCGGCTAGGCCGCCGATTGCGGCAAAACGAACGGCATATTGGCTGCCGGCAGCACGCCAACTTTCAACCGGCAATCGAACACCTTCTCGATCAGTTCGTCGGTCAGCACGTGCTGCGGCGCGCCCGCGGCGGCGAGCCGGCCGCGATGCATGACGTGGATGCGGTCTGCATACATGGCGGTCAGGTTGAGATCGTGCAGGATGGCGACGACGCCGCCGCCGCGCCTGGCGAAGTCGCGGGCAATGTCCATGATGATCAGTTGGTGCTTGACGTCGAGGCTGGACACCGGCTCGTCGAGGAACAGGTAGCGTGGCTTGCCGTCGAGCACCGGCGCCCAGACCTGGCAGAGCACGCGGGCAAGCTGCACGCGCTGCTGCTCGCCGCCTGAAAGCTCCTGGTAGAATCGTCCGGCAAAGCCGTCGAGATCGACGCGCGCCAGCGCCCGCTCAGGCAGCCGCGCGTTCTCGCCGGGCAGCACGCCGGAGCGTCCGCCGACAAGGCCGAGCCTGACGATCTCGCGCACCGTGAACGGAAAGGACAATGTCGTCGCTTGCGGCAGCACGGCGCGATAGGTCGCCGCCTCAACCGGCTTCATCGCCTTGAGGTCGCAGCCGTTCAGCGCAATGCCGCCCGTATAGGCAAGCTCGCCCGACAGCGCCTTGAGGAATGTCGTCTTGCCCGAACCGTTGGGTCCGACAATGGCCGCGATCTCGCCCGGCCGCGCGGCGAAATCGACGTGGGTGACGATGCGCTTGCCGCAGATCGCCACCGAAACATCGCGCGCTTCGATCATGCCAGCCTCACAGGTCGATCACGCCGCGCTTGCGCAGCAGGATCCACAGGAAGAACGGCGCGCCGGCGACCGCCGTAACGATGCCGATCGGCAGTTCGGCGGGCGCGACGATGGTGCGGGCGACCGCATCGGCCAGCAGCAAGAGCGAGCCGCCGAGCAAGGCCGACGCCGGCAGCAGATAGCGGTTGTCCGGGCCGATCAGCAGGCGCAGCAGATGCGGTACGACGATGCCGACGAAGCCGATGCCGCCGCTGACGGCGACGGAGGCACCAACCGCCGCCGAGACACCGACGATCGCCGTGTATTTCAGCCGCTGCACCGGAATGCCCAAATGGCCCGCCGTCGCTTCGCCCAGCGCCAGCGCGTTGAGGCCGCGCGCCAGGAACGGCATCGCCGAGAGGGCCAGAACGATGACCGGCCCGACGGAGCCGATCTTCTGCCAGGTCGCGCCGGCGAGCGAGCCGAGCTGCCAGAAGGTCAGGTCGCGCAACTGCCGATCGTCGGCCATGAAGATCAGGATCCCGGTCAGCGCCATGGCAAGCGCAGCGAGCGCAAGGCCGGCGAGCAGCATGCTGGCGACCGAGGTGCGGCCATGCCTGGTCGCAACGCGATAGAGCAGCAGCGTCACCGCCAGCCCGCCAGTGAAGGCCGCCAGCGGCAGCGCCAGCGTGCCGAGGGCCGAGGTGAGCGGCGCCAGCCACGTCGAGCCAAGCACGATGACGGCGACGGCGCCAAGGCTGGAACCGGCCGAGACGCCGATCAGGCCGGGGTCGGCGAGCGGATTGCGGAACAATCCCTGCATCACCGCCCCCGACACGGCGAGTGCGGCGCCGATCAGCACGCCGAGCAGGGCGCGCGGCAAGCGGATGTCGTAGACGATCAGCCGGTCGCGGGCGCTCAATACCGCGTCGCCGGGCACCGCACCGGTGAGCCAGTCACGAACGACGCCGACGGCCGAGGCGTCGGAGGCGCCCGATGTCAGCGACAGCAGCACCGAGACGGCAAGCGCCAGGCACAGAGAGAGTATGACGAGACGAGCGCGCGCCGAACGGTCGCCCTCGGCCACCGTCATCCTGCCCGCCGCGCCGGCGATCGATTGACCCGCCATGATCAGTCCGTGACCTGGCCGCCATAGAGCGAAACGGCAAGGTCGTGGATGGCTTCTGCCGTGCGCGGTCCGAAGCCGAGCAGATAGCCGCCATCCATGCGGATGACCTTGCGGGCGAGGCCGGCCGGCGTCGAGGCAATCGACGGATTCGAGAACAGCTCGTCGTCGGACACCGCCGGTCCGGCATTGTCCATCATCAGGATGACGTCCGGCTTGGCGGTGACGATCGCCTCGTCCGACAGCTGTTTGTAGCCGGAGAAGCGCTCGACCGCGTTGACGCCGCCGGCCAGCCTGACGATGCCGTCGGCGGCGGTGTCGCTGCCGGCGGCAAGGATCTTGCCGCCCTGTGTCGACAGCACGAACAGGATGCGTTTGCGCTCCTTGATCGAGGCCGTCTGCTTCTCGGCGGCCTTCAGTCCGGCGTCGACCTTGGCCGCCAGCCTGTCCGCCTTGGCATCGACGCCGAGCGCCTTGCCGACGAGGCGGATTTTTTCGAGGATTCCGTCATGGGTGTAGTGCTCGGGCAGCTCGATGAAGGGAACGCTCGACTTCCTCAGAACGTCGACCGCTTCCTTCGGGCCGCTGCCGTGCAGGGCCAATATCCCCGACGGATTGACCGACAGCACGCCTTCCGGCGACAGCTGGCGCATATAGCCGACGTCCGGCAGCTTGAGTGCGGCTTCCGGATAGCGGCTGGTCGAGTCGCGCGCGACGAGGTGGTCCTCTTCGCCGAGCGCGTAGACGATCTCGGTGATCGAGCCGCCGATGGCGACGATCTTCGACGTGTCGGCGAAGACGGTCGCGGCTTCCTCGGCTCGAACCGGCAGGACGGCAAGAAGAAGCGAAAGTCCGATTGCCGGAGCAAGGTTCGGTCGCGACAGACTGGGGAAGGAAACCATGGTTCATCCTCCTCAGGCAGCGGTCGGGCTTGGGATGCGCGGCAGGTTCTCGGCGAGGAACCGCCAGTCGTCGCGCTCGCCCTCGCCTTCGTGGCGCTTGCCGAAGAACTGGATGATCATCTTGCCGTCGGCGCCATAGGCTTCGAGCGAGGTGACATGGCCGTCCTTGGTCGGCTTGCGCACGGCCCAGACCTCATGGATGTGGTCGTTCCTGAAGTGCAGGTGGAACGTCTCGTCCAGCACGTTGATCCACGGCCCCATCGGCTTGACCGCCTTGATCGGACCGGAATGGATCTGGATGCAGCCGCGGTTTCCGACGAAGCACATGATCGGCATCGCGCCTTCGGCGGCGTGATGGAACATGGCGGCTACGGCATCCTTGTCGAGCAGCCAGGCATAATCCTGGCCGACCATGCGCACCGCCTGGCGGCGGCTGAGCTTCAGCGTCTTCAGCATGCCGAAGAACTGATGCACGTCGGTGAGCCTGCTCCACCGGTCGCGCAGGTCGTCGATGCTGGCCGCCTGCCCCTCGACTTCCGGCTCCTCCTCGCTCGCGCTTGCCGACACGGAAACGATCGGCTCCTGGTTCGACGATTCCAGTTCCGCCACCAGCTTCTGGTAGGCGTAGAGGTTCGAGGCGGGCCTCAGATGCACCTTGTGCACCGCCTCGCCCGAAGCATCGAAGAACTGCAGGCTGCGGCGGATGTCGCCGCCGTCGCGCTTCTCGACGGCAAAGCCATGCGCCCAGACTTTCGGGAAGATGCGCAGGTCGATGTTCTCGCCGAGCACCATGGCGTTGTGATTGCCGGTGACGACCTTGTCGTAGACGCCGATCTTCTCGTGAACGGCGCTCTCGTTGCGGGTCAGCGCCATCACCTCGCCGACAGCTTCGAGGCCGGTCAGCAAATCGTTGACGCGCGGCTCGACCCGCACGACGCCCTGCCCGCTATGGGCCGCGACGAGCTCAGCTTCCGAGATGCCGAGCTCGGCGGCAAGGTCGCGCTCGCGCGCTTTCGGATTGTCTTCCCGCGCCCGCCGGATTTCATGCGGTGTGGGTTTCACGCGCTGGTCCATGTCTTCCCCTGCCTTCAGCCTGTCGTCGGTTGCTGCTCACTTGTTGAGGATCAGCTTGCCCTGGCGGGTGATCTTCAACCGATAGAGCGCGCCATGGTGCTCGATGCCGATCTCGTGCTCGCCTTGGAAAAGCGTGTTGCTGGAGAGCGTCCTCACCGCCAGCGGAACGCTGTCGAAACGGGTGGCAACGTCTTCGGAACGACGGACGCGATAGCGGAAATCGTTTGCGTTGTGCGTGTTCATCTGGGTCGGTCCTTTCCCTGTGCCGGCCACCTGGCCGGACGTCTGCATAAAATGCCGATTCATTTCTTGACTCGAATAATCATGTTTTATAACCAGTGCAATACCGGAGTAAATGAGTCAACATTTAACGCGCCGGATGTGATGAAAAATGCCAGCGAGCCCTCGGGCCAGCCAGCAGCGAACCTGTAATCTGGAGTTGGGGCATGGGGTTGGCGAATTGGCAAAGGCTGGGTCTGGCGGATGAGAACGCGGGCTCGGCGCAACGGTCTATGGCAAGGGGAATGGCCGCGCTTCTGGCCGGCGCGGCGGCGATCGCGATCCTGACTCCGCCGGCAAGCGCGCAGCAGACAGCCCAGGCTGCAAGCGACCAGCAGGCCGATCCTGCAAAGAAGACGGAAGAGACGAAGCCGGCCGAGGCGACGCTGCTCGACAAGATCCTGGTGCTCAGCCGCACCGGCGAGACGGCGATCCAGTCGCTCGCCTCGGCCAGCCATGTCGACCGCGAGCAGCTCGACCGCCGCATGGCGACGACGCCGAACGAGATGCTGCTCGGCGTGCCGGGGGTGACCGTGCAGGCCGACGCGCGCCGCGTCAGCTCCAGCATCAACATCCGCGGCCTGCAGGATTTCGGCCGCGTCGCGGTCATCATCGACGGCGCCAGGCAGGATTTCCAGCGCTCCGATCATGGCACGCAGTCGACCTTCTACGTCGACCCTGAACTCATCAAATCCGTCGACGTGATCCGCGGTCCGGTCGCCAACACCTATGGCTCCGGCGCCATCGGCGGCGTCGTCTTCTTCGACACCAAGGATGCCGAGGATTTCCTCAAGCCGGAGGAAAGCTGGGCTAGCGCGCTCACCGGCCGTTATGAAAGCAACGGCAAGGGCTGGACCACCAGCGCCACCGGCGCCTACCGCTTCAACGAGAACTGGGATGTGCTCGGCAACATCGTCTACCGCGACTATGACGACTACAAGAATGGCGGCGGCGACACTGTCGGCGGCACCGGCTTCGACGTGCTGAGCGGCCTGCTCAAGACCACGATCCGCCCGACCGAGAACAGCGAGTTGAAACTCGGCTGGGTCGGCTCCAGCGACGGCTGGACGGAGACCAGCAGCGGCGTGCCGGCCAACGATGTCGACCTGAAGTCGAACACTTTTACAGCCCGCTACAACATCACCGACGACTCCAGGAGCTGGCTCGATCTCCACATCAACGCCTCCTACAACAAGACCAACCTCGATCTGACCAGCCTTGTCGCGCAAAACCGGTTCGATCCGGAAACCGGTCTTCCCGTCGTGTTGCCTGCGGGGTCGACCTCGACCTTCGATGTCGGCACAACCGGCATCGATATCTGGAACACGTCGCGCTTCGAGACCGCCGGCGTCGCGCACGAGCTGACCTATGGCGGCGACTGGGTCGGCGACAATGTCGAGACGGGCGGTACCGCCGGCGGCGACAGCTTCTACACGCCGTCCGGCAAGCGCAACGTCTCCGGCGCCTACATCCAGGACAAACTGACCTGGGAGTGGCTCGAGGTGATCACCGGCCTGCGTTACGACAGCTACAGGCTGAAGGATTCGGATAACGAGACATCCGGCGACAGGCTGTCGCCGCGCATCACCGTCGGCGTCTCGCCCTTCGAAAGCGCCAGCCTGTCTGGCCTGCAGTTCTATGGCACCTACGCCGAAGGCTACCGCTCGCCCTCGCTGACGGAGACGCTGATCAGCGGCAACCATCCGGCCGGCGTCAGCTTCCCGTTCCTGCCCAACCCCAACCTGCGGCCCGAAACCGGCAAGACGGTCGAATTCGGCGTCAACTTCAAGCAGAACGACATCTTCGAAGCCGGCGACGCGCTGCGGCTCAAGGCCGCCTATTTCAACAACAATGTCGACGACTACATTGACGGCGTCGTGCTGTCGGCATTCGACCCGACCAGCGGCTGCCCGTTCGGCCCGGGCATCCCGATCTGCTTCCAGTACCAGAACTTCGCCAAGGCCAAAATCAACGGCTTCGAGCTGGAAAGCGTCTACGACGCCGGTTGGGGTTATGCCGGGCTCTCGGCCTCTGTCATCGACGGCCACACGATTTCCTACAAGGGCGTGCGTGCCGACCTTGCCACCATCCCCTCCTCCCAGGTCACCGCGCAGCTCGGCCTTCGCTTCCTCGAAGACAAGCTGACCGTCGGCGGCGAGGTGCAGTACAACGGCAAGCCCAAGGGCAACTCCGTGGCCAAGGACTATACGCTGGTCAACGCCTTCGCCAGCTACCAGGCGACCGACAATCTCAAGGTCGACTTCCGCGCCGACAACCTGTTCGACGTCAAATACACCAACCCGCTGAACGGCGGCACGACGGCTGTCCTCTACGAACCCGGCATCACGCTGAAGCTGGGGGCGACCATGCGCTTTGGGGGCTGACGACCATGACAAGCTTGACGGCATCGCTTCGTCTGCTGGCCTCGACGCTGGCGATGTCGCTTGCGGCGGCGCCGGCGTGGGCCCAGTCCGCACCGGCCCCTCAACTCAGCCTCGAGCTTAATGCCGCGCAGCCCTCCGATAAGGGCTGCCGGCTGACTTTCGTGGTCAACAACGCGCTCGGCGCCGACCTGTCGAAGGCCGCCTTCGAGATCGCTCTGTTCAACGAGGCCGGCGTCGTCGACCGCTTGACCGTGCTTGACTTCAAGGACCTGCCAGCGGGCAAGACCAAGGTGACGCGCTTCGATCTTGCCGGCACCGACTGCGCCAAGGTCAGCCGCGTGCTGATCAACAGCGCGGCCGAATGCGCCGGCGCTGGCGTCAAGCCGGCCGGCTGCATGCGCGGCCTGAAGACCTCGACCAAGACCGGCATCGCTTTCGGAGTCTGATGCAACGGTGGGAATAGAGCCGTCACTCGCGCGAGACGCCCTTGCCTGGCCTCGGCCGGCATCGGCTTCGCGCCGCTCGCGGCAAGCGATCTTGATTTGACAATGCCGGACTGGTCGCGGCAGCTTCCGTACCGCGCCATGCAGGACATCAGTGAAATTTCCGACCTCAGCAGCGAGTTGACGGCAACACCAGGCGAGCCGCGTGCGGGCGCGCGGCCGCCGGAAAGGAACCTCAATTGGATCGCGACGATCGGCGCGTCCGGCACCCTTCATGCGGCGCTGGCGGCGGCCTTGATGATTGCGCCGGCGACAACCCTTAGTTTTCAGGACGCCATGCAGGCGGAGGGCGCCGATCAATCAGGCGCCAACGTCGTCGGCAGCGCCTCGGATGGACAAATGCCGGGCGCGGTCAACGTCGCGCTGGTGCCAACCCCGAAACCACCGACGACGCCGGCAGTGAAGCCGGCGCCAACTCCGGCTCCCCAGGCACAACGAGAGTCGGCAGCGCCAGCACCTGCGAAGGAAACCGTCGAAAAGCCAGACCCGGCACCTGACATTTTGATCGCCGGAACGCCGCGAGACAACCTTCACAGCCCGGCGCAGGCGGATGAGCAGCCGGTGACTTCCGCGATCCAGGACGAAAGCTCCGAGCCTGAACCGGCTTTTTCCGGGCAGCCGCCCGTCCCGACCCCGAGGCCGAGCCCTGCCGACGGTTCGGGCGCTGTAAGCAAGATGGCCGACGCGCGCGGCACGGCGGACGGGCAAGAGATCAAGGCGTCGATCGCCAGCAAGGGCAAGGCCAAGGCAGCGAACGGCGAAGCGGCGAGATCGCGCTACAGTGGCGAGATCGCCAGCAAGCTGGCGAAAGCCAATCGTCTTGTTTCAAAGTCGGCGCAGGCCAAGGCTCTCAACAATGCCACGGTGAGCTTTGTGGTGTTGGCGAATGGCCGCGTCACGGACCTTGAGCTCGCCAAAAGTTCAGGTTCACCCGAACTCGATCAGTTCGCGTTGAACCTGGTGCGCCAGCAGTCACCCTTCCCTCCCATTCCGCCGGAGATCGGAATTTCGAGCTGGCGGTTCAGAGCCCCAATCGGTCCGTACTGATCGGCTTCGAAACCACCCACCATACATCGCCAAAGGAATAGCCAATGTACATCGCCATGAACCGCTTCAAGGTCCAGAACGGCTCGGAAGACGCCTTCGAGGATGTCTGGAAGAACCGCGATTCCAGCCTCTCCGACATGAAAGGCTTCAGGGAATTCCACCTGCTGCGCGGTCCGGTCAACGAGAACGAGGGCTACACGCTGTTCGCCTCGCACACGGTTTGGGCCAGCCACGAGGATTTCGTCGCCTGGACGAAGTCGGAAAACTTCCGCGCCGCCCATCGCAACGCCGGCACCTCGAAGGTTCACTATCTCGGTCATCCCCAGTTCGAAGGGTTCTCGGTTGTCGAGGGGGCGTAGCCGCTGGCGCGCGGTCAATCTCGGTTGACGGTAAGGGTGTGTCGAGATTCAGGTCAGGCCGAGTTGAAAATGGTGGCTTCCGACAACCGGAGCGGAGCGTACTTGAAGCACGTGAGCACCGGAGGCGCAGGAAGCCGCCATTTGCAGGCCGGCCTCACCTGAATATCAACACACCCTAGGCAGCAGCCAGCAGGCTGGCGTTTCCGCCCGCCGCCGTGGTGTCGACGCAGACGGCGCGCTCATGCGCGTAGGCCGCCGGGTTGAGCACCTCGCTGACCAACGGCACGATCGGGCCGGCGCGCTCGGCGATGACCTTGCGCACGACGCGTGCCGCCTCCGGCGTGCCGGAGAAGGCGACGACGTCGACCCGCAGCGCGCGCGCCTCGACCGGGTCGGGCCTTCCGTCTATGGCCGCGATCGGCAGGCCCTTGCCGGTCAGCGCCGACAGCGCCGCCGGCGCGCCCGGCGCCACCGCGAGCACGGCGTTGCCGGCGGCGAGCGCCTGGATCGCCTGCGCCAGCAGCGTGTCGGTATCCGGTCCAAGGCAAAGCACGCGACCGCGCGGCGCCAACGACAGCGTGTTGGCCTCCCCCGTCGGGCCTGGCAGATCGACCTGACCAAAATCGATACTTGCCGCCGCGCCGATGGCCGCCGCGCCCTTGCCGCGCAGATGCTTCCGCAGGATTGCCACGCGGTCGGGCCGCGTCGACCAGCCGCCGAGCGTCGGATCGGGCAGATTGTCGGCAAGTTCGGTTGCCGTCACCTTGTGGCCCTCGGCGACATGCGTGCCCGCCTCCGGCCCCTTGCGGAAGCGCCGCAGGTAATGCGGCCCGCCGGCCTTCGGTCCCGTGCCCGAAAGCCCCTCGCCGCCGAACGGCTGCGAGCCGACCACGGCGCCGATCTGGTTGCGGTTGACATAGATGTTGCCGGCATGGATGCCGTCGACGAAATGCTGGACGCGGCCTTCGATGCGTGTGTGCAGGCCGAAGGTCAGGCCATAGCCCTTGCGGTTGATGGCGGCGATGACGGCGTCGATCTCGTCGGCGTCGAAGCTGGCGACATGCAGCACCGGGCCGAACACCTCGCGCTCCATTTCCTCGATGCCTTTGACGCGGAAGACATGCGGCGCGACGAAGCGGCCGCCCTTCGGCGCCTCGAGCTTGGCAATCAGCCGGCCCTGCAGGCCCATCCTGGTGCAATAGTCGCGGATCGACGCTTGCGCCTCGTCATCGATGACCGGGCCGACATCGGTCGAGATCAGCCAGGGATCGCCGAGGTGGAGCGCCTCCATCGCGCCCTTCAGCATCTCCAGCATCTTCTTCTCGACGTCCTTCTGCACGTAGAGCACGCGCAGCGCCGAGCAGCGCTGGCCGGCGCTCTGGAAGGCGGAGGCGAGGATGTCGCGCACCGCCTGCTCGGGCAGCGCGGTGGAATCGACGATCATGGCGTTAAGCCCGCCGGTCTCGGCGATCAGCATGGCGTCGGGCGCGGCGGTCTCGGCGAGTTGCTTCTCGATCAGCTTGGCGACCTCGGTCGAGCCGGTGAAGCAGACGCCGGCGATACGCGGGTCGGCCGTCAGCGGCGCGCCGACCGAGGGACCGTCGCCGGGCAGAAGCTGGATGATGTCTTCCGGCACGCCCGCCTCGCGCAGCATCTCGACGGCGCGGAAGGCAATCAGCGGCGTCTGTTCTGCCGGCTTGGCTATGACCGAATTGCCGGTGACGAGGGCTGCCGCGATCTGGCCGGTGAAGATGGCGAGCGGGAAATTCCACGGCGAGATGCAGACGATCGCGCCGCGCGCCTCGGTGCCCGTTTCCGCATTGGCGGCCTCGGCGGCGTAGTAGCGCAGGAAATCGACCGCCTCGCGCACCTCGGCGACGCCGTCGGCCAGCGACTTGCCGGCCTCGCGGGTGGCGAGCGCAAAGAACTCGGCCGCGTTGGCCTCATAGAGGTCGGCGGCGCGGTTCAGGATCGCCGCGCGCTCGGCGACCGGGCGCTTGGCCCAGGCCGGCTGCGCTTCGACGGCGATGCGCACGGCAGTGGCGACCTGCTTGGCGGCCGCCTCGTGGATGGTGCCGACAACCTCGTCGGGCTTCGCCGGATTGACCACCGGGCGTTCCTTGCCGTAGCCGGCGGCGCGCGTGATCGGCTTGGCGTGCCAGCGGTTCGATCCGGCGAACTCGGCCTTGGCCTTGTCGATCGCCGCCAGCGTCACCGGATCTGTGATGTCGACGCCCCTGGAATTGCGGCGGCCGGCGCCGAAGATCCCGGCGGGACGGGCGATCGCCGGATTGGCGGCGGGCCCCTGCGTCTCGACCGTTTCCAGCGGGTCGCGGGCGATGTCTTCCGGCTCGACCTCCTCGTCGGTGAGCTGGTGCACGAAGGACGAGTTGGCGCCGTTTTCCAGCAGACGGCGCACCAGATAGGCGAGCAAGTCGGAATGGGCGCCGACCGGCGCATAGATGCGGCAGCGCGCGCCTTCGGCCTGGCGCACGGTCTCGTGCAGCGCCTCGCCCATGCCGTGCAGGCGCTGGAACTCGAAGGAATCGCGATCCTTGGCCATCGACAGGATGGCGGCAACCGTATGGGCGTTGTGGGTGGCGAACTGCGGATAGATGCGGTCGGTCATCGACAGCAGCTTCTTCGCGCAGGCCATGTAGGAGACGTCAGTGTTGACCTTGCGGGTGAAGACCGGATAGCCGGCGAGCCCCAGCGTCTGCGCCCGCTTGATCTCGGTGTCCCAATAGGCGCCCTTGACCAGCCGCACCATGATGGTGCGGTCGTACTTTTTGGCCAGCTGGTAGAGCCAGTCGATGACGAAGGCCGCGCGTGGCCCATACGCTTGCACCACCACGCCGAAACCGTTCCAGCCGGCAAGCTCCGGCTCGGCCAGCACGCGCTCGATGACGTCGAGCGACAGATCGAGGCGATCCGCCTCCTCGGCGTCGATGTTGAGCCCCATGCGCGAATGCCGCGCCGCCAGCGCCAGCGACAGCAGCCGCTCGGCCATCACCGGCAGCATTGTCTCCTTCTGCGCCACTTCGTAGCGCGGATGCAGCGCCGAAAGCTTGACCGAAATGCCGTGGTTGTTGCGGATGTCCGGCCCGTTGGAACCGGAATCGAGTGAGGAGATCGCGTCGGCATAGGCCTTGTGGTAGCGCAGCGCGTCGGCCTCGGTGCGGGCCGCCTCGCCCAGCATGTCGAAGGAATAAAGATAGCCCTTCTGCGTCATCGGCCGGCCACGCTTGACGGCCTCAGCGATGGTGCGGCCGAGCACGAACTGCTCGCCCATTTCGCGCATGGCGGCTGCCACCGCCTTACGGATCACGGGTTCGCCCAGCCGGCGCACCATGGCCCGCAGCGTGCCCTCGATGCCGCCCTCACCTTCGTCCAGCACGCGCCCGGTCAGCATCAGCGCCCAGGTCGAGGCGTTGACGAAGATCGAGCTCGAGCCGCCCGAATGCGCCGACCAGTCGTGCGGCGCGATCTTGTCGGCGATGAGATCGTCCATCGTCTCGGTGTCGGGCACGCGCAGCAGCGCCTCGGCAAGGCACATCAGCGCGACACCTTCCTTGGTCGACAGGCCGTAGGCGGAGAGGAAAACCTCCATCAGCCTCGGATCGGTCGAGCCGCGCACCGCGCGCACCAGATCGGCCGCGCGGGCCGAGATCGCCTTGCGGTCATCCGCCGAAAGCCCCGCTCCATCGGCGAGCCGCTTCACCGCGGCGTCTTCGTCGGGCAAATAATTGGCACGGATCTGCTGGCGGATGGCATCGAGCGCGGGCATGGCTGTCCTATCGAGCGAGCTTGAGGGAGCGGGCCGGCGGTCACCGGACCGAATGGCGCAAGCTAGCACAATTGCCGTTTTCAGTCGGTCCAAAGAAATCGACATTCCGGTTCGATTGGACTATGATTTGCCCAGTATTCTTGCCAATTCGATTGCCAATTCGATGACAGAAGACCAATTGGACCGCATTGACCGCAACATCCTGTCGGCGCTGGCGCGCGACGGGCGGCTTTCCATGTCTGAGCTGGCCGGCAAGGTCGGCCTGTCGAAGACGCCGGTACAGGCGCGCGTCAAGCGCCTGGAGAAGGACGGTTACATCAGGGGTTACCAGGCGATCATCGATCGCGAGCGCATGGGAGAAGGCCACGTCGCGTTCGTCCAGGTGAAATTGTCGGACACCCGCTCGGCCGCGCTCGACGCCTTCAATCGATCCGTGCAGGCAGTCCCCGAGATCGAGCAATGCCATATGATGGCGTCGAGCTTCGACTACCTGTTGAAGGTCCGCACCACCGACATCGCCGCCTATCGCCGCGTGCTGGGGGAACGCATTTCGGCGCTCCCCCATGTTGCCCAGACTTCCACCTTCGTGGCGATGGAGACGGTCAAGGATCGCTAGCTCATTCCGACAGCGTCTTCAGGAACGCCACCAGCGCCGCGCGCTCGCGGTCGGAAAGCTCGACCGGGTGGACCTCGGAAACACCTTCGACGCTCGCCGGCGCCTTCGAATAATGCTCGACCACCTCTTCGAGCGACGAGAACTGCCCGGCATGCATGTAGGGCGCGCGGGCAGCGGCCCCTCGGAGCGACGGCGTCTTGTAGGCGCGCACCAGGTCCGGCCCGCCCTTCACCATGAAGCGCAGCTCACGGCACGCGTTGTCGTCGCCGTCGCGGAACTTGCCTAAGCAGTTGAACGGGTCGGCCTCGACCTGCACTACGGCATCGATGCGGCCGCGATCCGGCGGCAGGTCCTTGACCGGCGGCACGCCGGTGTTGTGGAAAGAGTTGTCGGTGAAACGCGGACCATTGTGGCAGGTCACGCAATTGGCCTTGCCGATGAACAGCTTCAGCCCAAGCATCTCCTCGGGCGACAAGGCGTCGTCCCCCTGTGGCTCGGCGCCAGATGCCAGATCGATGGCGAAACGGTCGAAGCGCGTTTGCGGCGGCTCGATCGACCGCTCGAAAGCGCCGATCGCCTTGCCGATATTGGCAAAGACGCGGTTGACGTCCTCGGCCTGGCTGACGGGCATGGCGGCCCAGGCCGCCTTCTCGGCATCCGTGCCGAGCGGGCTGGCATTGGCGGGCACAGTGGAAAGATCGGGCAGCGGCCCGAAGATGCGCTCGTAGCGCTCGCCGAAGCGTTTCTTGATGTAATGCGCGAAGGCGGCGCGGTTTCCGCCATGCTCGAGCGGGTTTTCGAGCGGCGTCAACGCCTGCGCCCACAGGCTGTCGCGCCGCCCGTCCCAGAAGAACCAGGGATCGCGCGCCACGCCGGCCAGCGGCATGGTGCGCCGGTTGGTGCGGCCGATGCCGACCGCTTGCGGCAGGTCGTCCTGGAACTGGCGGTCGATCTTGTGGCAGGTCGAACAGGACACGTTGCCGTCGCGGCTCATGCCCTGGTCGAAGAACAGCGTCGAGCCCAGGGCCGCGGCCGCCGGCACCTCGGCGAAGCGATTGGTGGTGTCGGGCTTCAGCGGCGGCATCGTGTTCAGCGCCAGCGAGGCGATGACCTTCTTCTCGGTATCGGAAAACTGCGGCTTGCCGCAGCCGGCAAGCAACGCCATGGCGACCAGTGCGACGAGAGGCAGGACCAGCAGGAGACGCCTCATCGACCGCTCACAGCACGATGTTGAAGACGACCGTATCGGACCCGGCGGCCGCGGAAATGGCAAAGCGCAACTGCCACCAGCCGCTCATCGTGAATTTCAGCCCATCGATGCGATAGCGCCCTTCGCCCAGATAGTCGGTCGCCTGCGGGCTGGTCGGCAGGCCGTGATTGTGCTGCGGCATGCCGCCGGAAACGGCAATCGCCGCTCCCTCCACCGGATCGCCCTTGACTGTCTTCAGCGTCAGCAGCCAGGACTGCAATTCGCCTTGCCGAACCCCGCCCCGCTCCGGCTGGAAACTGGCGACGAACAGCCCGTTTGCCGTCGTCTTCGAGCGCGACCTGTCGGGGCCCGGCGTCGTTTGCGGAGCGGTCAGGTACACGATCGCAAGAACGCCAGCCAGCAAGGCGGCCAGACCAAGACCCGCGAGAAGATAGCGCCATAGGGATGCCAAACCGGTTCCTTCTCCAAAGACAACGTTCCAGCGGGCGCATCGCATCCCGCCGCGACTGTGGGAAACCGCTTCTGACGCAAAAAACCGCAGCCGCCAAGCATGGCGTTACCCATCGCAAAAAGCTACAGCAGCACCTCGTTGGTTTGTGCATGTCGTCATCCCCAAAACGCTGGACACTTTTGCGCGACATGCACCGGGAGACAGATAGATGGCTGCAAATGGCGTCGCCTCGATCGGCGAGTGCATGCTCGAACTGTCAGGCCAGGCGGGACCGAACTGGCGCATGGGCTTTGCCGGCGACACGTTCAACATGCTGTGGGCGCTGCATGCGCTGAGCGGCGAGCGGCCGGCGACTTATGTCTCGGCCTTCGGCGACGACCCGTTCTCGCAAGGGCAGATCGCCTTCCTCGCCGAAAACGGCATCGGCATCGGCCAAAGCCCTGTCATTCCAGGCGCCCGGCCAGGCCTTTACGCCATCACGCTGACCGGCGCCGAACGCGCCTTCACCTACTGGCGCGCCGACGCCGCCGCCAGGCAACTGGCTTCGGATCCGGACGCACTGGCCAAAAACCTTGAAAACCAGGCACTTGTCTATTTTTCCGGAATCACTTTGGGAATTCTGGAGGACGCCGGACGCCAGATATTGCTGAAGGCGGTGGCCAAGGCGCGCGCGGCTGGTTCGCTCGTCGCCTTCGATCCCAACTACCGGCCGCGGCTGTGGCGCAGCCGCGAGGAGGCGCAGGCGGCAACCACCGAAGCGTTGGCTGTAACCGATATCGCGCTGCCAACCTTTCCCGACGAGCAGATGCTGTTTGGCGACGCGACGCCGCAGGCGACTGCCGACCGGCTTGGCCGTCAAGTCGGCGAAATCGTCGTCAAGAATGGCGAGGACGCGGCGCTGATCGCCGTCGACGGCGCCCGCCAGCCGATACCGGCCGTGCATGTCGCCACCCCGGTCGATACCACCGGCGCCGGCGATTCCTTCAACGGCGGCTACCTCGCAGCTCGGCTGGCCGGCCATGGCCCGGCTGAGGCAGCCGAGCGTGCGCACCGCGTCGCCGCCGCGGTCGTGCAAGTGCGCGGCGCGCTGGCGCCGTTCGAAACGCTGAGAGCGGCGTTCGGCAACTAGCTAAGGTGTATTGAGATTCAGGTAGGGCCAAGTCGAAGGCGATCGCGAAGCGACCAAACGGTGGTTTTCGAGAACCGGAGCGGAGCGTACTTCAGCACGTGAGCACCGGAAGCGCAGAAACCAGCGTTCGCAGGCCGGCTTCACCTGAATATCAACGCACCTTCAAGGCAGTCGGAACCGGTACTCGGTGACCTGATGGTAGATCTGCCCCGGCCACAGCGTGGCCTGCGGGAAATACGGCCGGTTCGGCGCGTCCGGCCAGACCTGCGCCTCCAGGCAGAGACCCGAAAAGGCCTTGTACTGGCGTCCGTCCAGGCCTGCCGAGGACGGCTGCAGGTACTGGCCGGTATAGAGCTGCAGGCCGGGCTCGGTGGTCCAGACCTCCATCTCGACGCCCGATGAAGCGCCTTGCGCCCAGGCAGCCTGCCGCAACGGCCCGCGAGCCGAGGCCAGGCAGAAATTGAGATCGTAGGGAAGCTGCTCGCCCTCGCTCTCCATGCGCAACGGACGCGCCTGGCGGAAGTCGAAAGGTGTGCCGTCGACCGGCTTGACCACGCCTGTCGGGATCATCTCGCCGTCGACCGGCGTGTAGGCGCCGGCGTTCAGCATCAGCCGATGGTCAAGGATATCGCCGGCGCCGCCGTCGTCGAGGTTGAAATAGGAGTGCTGCGCGAGATTGCACAGCGTCGGCTCCTCGGAGGTCGTGGCGGTCAGTTCGACGCTGAGCGTGCCGGGAATCTTGAGCCGGTAGGTGCAGGTCACGTCGAGCGCGCCGGGAAAGCCCATCGTGCCGTCCGGGTCATGCAAGGTCAGCGTGACGAAATCCCGGCCATGGAGCGAGACCGTCCACGGTCGGTGGAAATAGCCTTCCGAGCCGCCATGCAGAGTGTGCTTGTCGAGGAAGTTTCGTTCCGTCTGGTAGCGCTTGCCGGCGATGGTGAAACGGCCGTCGCCAATGCGGTTGGCAAAGCGGCCGACGACGGCGCCGAAGAAGGCGCGGTCCGTCTCATACGGCTCGAAACGGTCGTAGCCCAGCACCAGCGGCGCGTCGTGGCCGGCGAGCCGCAGGTCCTGGATGATCGCGCCAAGCCCGATGATGTTGGCGGAGAGGCCGCCGCCACGAATGGTGAAACGGCGCACGGGTTCGCCCGCCTGCGTCGTGCCGAAGACCTCGCCGTCCTTCATCGTCATGCCCGAAAGTCAGTTCGTTGATCTATTGACCCGGCCGGTCCCGGCCGGGTTTGCAATACAAGAAAGGCAGGCTTTGCGCCTGCTCTTCCGCTTGGTTGTCAGAGGCCGAGGCCGCCGATACACACATATTTGGTGTCGAGATAGTCCTCGATGCCCTGATGTCCGCCTTCCTTGCCGAGGCCGGATTCCTTGACGCCGCCGAAGGGCGCTTCCGGCGTGGTGATCAGGCCCTCATTGACGCCGACCATGCCGTATTTCAGCCCTTCCATGACCCGGAAGGCGCGGCCGAGATCGCCGGTGTAGAAATAGCAGGCGAGGCCGAATTCGGTGTCGTTGGCGAGCGCGATCGCCTCTTCCTCGGTGTCGAACTTGAACACCGGAGCGACCGGGCCGAAGATCTCTTCCTTCATGAAGCGCATCTTCGGCGTCGCATCGGCGATCACCGTCGGCTGGAAGAACGAGCCGCCGAGCGCGTGCCGCTTGCCGCCGGCAACGACCTTGCCGCCCTTCGACGTCGCGTCGGCGATCAGTTCCTCGACCTTCTCGACCGCCTTGTCGTCGATCAGCGGTCCCTGCTGCACGCCCTCTTCCAGACCGGACCCGACCTTCAGATTGTTGCTGGCGACGACCAGCTTGTCGACGAACTTGTCGTAGACGCCGGCCTGCACGAGGAAGCGGTTGGTGCACACGCATGTCTGGCCCGAATTGCGATATTTGGCGGTGATGGCGCCGGCCACGGCGCGATCGATGTCGGCGTCGTCGAAGACGATGAACGGCGCATTGCCGCCGAGCTCCATCGACACTTTCTTGACCGTCACCGACGACTTCTGGATCAGAAGTTTACCGATCTCGGTCGAGCCGGTGAAGGTGATCTTCTTGACCAGCGGATTGGCGCAGATCTCGTCGCCGATCTCGGCCGCCGAACCGGTCAGGATGTTGATGACGCCCTTGGGGAAGCCGACTTCCTCAGCGAGCGCGCCCCAGGCGAGGCCGGAATACGGCGTCTGCGAGGCCGGCTTGACCACGGCGGTGCAGCCGGCGGCCAGCGCCGGGCCGAGCTTGCGGGCGAGCATCGAGGACGGGAAATTCCAAGGCGTGATGGCGGCGATGACGCCGACGGGCTCCTTGGTCACCAGGATCCGGCGGTCGCCCCAGGGCGACGGCACGATGTCGCCATACGTGCGGCGGCCTTCCTCGGCGAACCAAAGGATGTAGGCGGCGGCCGAGCCGATCTCGCCCTTCGATTCAAACAGCGACTTGCCCTGCTCGATGGTCAACAGCTCGGCGAGCACGTCCTGATTGTCCATCATGGCGTCGTGCAGCTTGCGCAAGAGCTTCGAGCGCTCGAGCGCGGTGGTCTTGCGCCAGCTCTTGAATGCTTCCTCTGCGGCCTCGATGGCGCGGCGCGTCTCGGCCTTGCCGGCCTTCGGCACGGTGCCGATCTTCAAGCCCGTGGCGGGATTGTTGACGTCGACCGTCTGGCCGCTGTCGGCCTGCACCCATTCGCCATTGATGAGATTGGCCTGGCGCATGAAATGGCTGGTTTTCTGAAGCATGGTCTAGCCTCCGTTCGGCGCGCTGATCGGCCGTTTTTCTGGATATTCGTTGGGCGTGCCCCGTGGCCGCACGCTGGCGCACTGCTCTTACCTAGGGAAAGGCCGGCAAGCAATCGCAAGATGGCATATAGGGGTTGGACCAGCAAAGGCGAGAGTTGGCCGCGCGGCCGCTCCCCTATCCGAAGACGTGGAGAACCACCGTCAGCCAGAAGGACGTGGTCACCACCGCGCTCGCCGTCGCGATGGTTATCTGGTTCGACGCCAGCGCCTGGCCGGTGTTGAACTGGACGGCGATCAGGTAGGAATTGATGCCCGAGGGCAACGCCGCCACCACCACCGCCACCTTGGCCGTCAGCGGCGGCAAGCCGAGCAGCCAGACCAGGCCAAGCACCAGCCCCGGCATCAGGAAGAGTTTCAGCGCAGACAGCGCCAGAGCCGGCCGGATGTTGCCGGAGATGCCGAAGCGGCGCAGGCTGAGCCCCATGGCGAACAGCGCCACCGGCCCGGCGGTATCCGCCAGGGCATCGACCACACGCGAGACGAGCTCCGGCAGCGGCGCGCCGCTCAGGCGGAAGGCAAGTCCGGCGAGTATGCCGATGACCAGCGGATTGAGGAACAGCCGCCTGAGGAAGCTGGTGACGACGCGCAGCGGATGCGCGGGCTCGCCGGCGCCGCGGCCGAACATCTCGAACAGGACGATCGAGGCCATCATCGTGACCGGCAGGTGGACGGAGACCAGCAGCGACAGGACCTCGAAGCCGCTCGGTCCGAATATGCCGAGGATGAAGGGCGCGCCGAGCAGGACGATGTTGGAATAGCCAGACGACACGCCGCCGACGATGCCCGTGCGCGAATCCCTGCCGAAGACCCGCGTGGTGACGAGATGCCCCACCGCCCAGGTGATGGCCACTGCCGTAAAATAGGCGCCCCATAGCGACCACGGCGCCACGCCGTGGAAATCGGACTTCACCATCGTCTGGAACAGAAGCAGCGGCATCGCCACGTTGATGGCGAATTCCGAGATGCCCTCGCCGCTCGCCGGCCTCAGATAGCCGGTGAACCCGGCAAGGTAGCCGAGCGCGACGAGGCTGAAGACGAAAAGGACGGTTTCGGTGAGCGGGGACATTTTTCCCGTGATAGGCGAGCCCCGTTTGCAACGCAATCGCGCCGGCCGAGGAAGGCCTACCCCGCTTCCTGCCCCCGCCCGAATTGATCAAGGTCGGCTGGCAGCGTTATAGAGGCTTGGGATCGTCAGGGGGATACGCGGCGAATGGGTTTGCTCAAAACCCCGAACCATCACCTTTCGGCAAGGGCGTGGCTGACGGTTTTCGTCACCGGCTTGCTCTGTCTCGTCGCGACGCTGGCCAACGGCGCGGAGAACCTCAAGGGCGTCGCTCTCATCGTCGGCCAATCGGCCTACGAGCACATCGCCACCCTGCCAAACCCGGCCAACGACGCCCGCGACATGGCCAAGATGCTGACCGATCTCGGCTTCGATGCCCGCAGCGTCACCGATCGCGATGCCGCGAAACTGAAGCGCGACCTCGAGCGCTTCGTCGAGGACGCCGAGGGTGCCGATGTCGCCTTCATCTATTATTCCGGCCACGGCATCGAGGCCGGCGGCGAGAACTACCTGGTCCCGGTCGATGCCGATATGTCCTCGCTGAAGGATGCCGACAACGCCCTGGTGCCGATCTCCGCCGTCATGGAGGAGCTGAAGAAGACGGTGCCGGTGACGATCATGCTGCTCGATGCCTGCCGCACCAATCCGTTTCCGCCTGACGCTGAGTTGCGCCGCGCGCCGACCGCCTCGGCCTCGCCGATCGGAGCCGGCGGGCTGGAACCGGTGCGCGGCGCCAAGGCGCTCGGCAGCGCGCCGGCGACGGAAAACCTAGGAACCGTGGTCGGCTTCGCCGCCGAGCCCGGACGCCCGGCGCTCGATGGCGCCGCCGGCGAGAACAGTCCCTATGCGGCGGCGCTTCTGCGCCACCTCGCCGCGATGAAGGGCACCGAATTCGGCTCGGTCATGCGCATGGTGACCGAGGAGGTCTATCTCGACACCAAGGCCAGGCAACGGCCATGGGTCAACGAAAGCCTGCGCCGGCTGCTCTATTTCGGCGTCGCGCCGCCGGAGCCGGCCGGCGATGACGGGCTGATCACCGGCGAGCGGCGGCAGCTGCTTTTGACCATCGCCGACCTGCCCGATCCGAAGCGCTCGCAAGTGGAACTGGCTTCGCAGCAGGACGGCGTGCCGCTCGACGCGCTCTATGGCGTGCTCAGGGCACTGGGCACGGAGAAGATACCCGAGGACCCAACGGACCTGGAAAAGCTCCTCGATGCCCAGGCCGAGCGGCTGAAGAAGATGCTGTCAGAGCGCGACGCGCTCAGCACCGACGACCCCGAGATCAAGCGCCTCGTAGCCTCGGCCGACAAGGCGATCGGCCAGGGCGCGATAGTCACCGCGCACAAGTTCCTCGACGAAGCGGTGAGCCGGGTCGAGCAGACCCGCGGCGCCGTCGACCAGGCGGAGGAACTGGTCCGGCAGAAGCGCCTTGCCGATGCCGCCATCTATGCCAGGCGAGCCGATGCCTCGGCGCTGGTCTTCGACTACAGCGCCGCCGCCAGTGACTACGGCAAGGCGTTCTCGCTGGTCGAGAAGTGGGACGACAAGCTGCGCTGGAATTACAAGAACCAGGAGGCCGAGGCGCTGAACGCGCATGGCGATGCCACCGGCGACAGGAAGGCGCTCGAGCAGGCGATCGATGCCTATCAGGTCATCCTCGGCTTTATTCCCAATGGCCAACAGAACCGCGACTGGGCGATCACCCGCAACAACATGGCGGTGGTGCTGCAGACCATTGGCGAGCGCGAAACCGACACGGCCAGGCTCGATGAAGCGGCACGGATCTTCCGGGACTCGCTGGTCGTCTTCGAGCGCGAGAAGGACGACCTCAACTGGGCCGCAGCCCAGAACAATCTCGCCAATGTCCTGTTGAAGATCGGCGAACGGGAGAGCGACCCCAAGCGCGTGAACGAGGCGGTTGCCGCCATGCGCGCGACGCTGGAAAAGCGGCCGCGCGACAAGGTTCCGCTCGACTGGGCCGCCTCGCAGAACAATCTCGGCCTGGCGCTTTACGCGCTCTCGGAACGCGAGCCCGGCGGCGAGCGCCTTGTTGACGCCGAGGCCGCCTATCGGCTGGCGCTGCAGGAGTACACGCGCGAGAAGGCGCCGGTGCAGTGGGCAATGGTTGAGAACAATCTCGGCAACACGCTGGTGTCGCTGGGCACGCAGCTCAACGATCAGGCGAAGATCACCGAGGCGGCCGCGGCCTTCCGCGCCGCGCTCGAGATCCGCACGCGCGAGACCTTCCCGGTTTCCTGGGCGACCAGCCGGCTCAATCTCGGCAACGCGCTGAGCAGCGCCGCCCGCTTCGATCTCGGCACCGGCGAGCTCGAAGAAGCGGCGACGGCCTATGGCGATGCGCTGAGCGTCTTCACCCGCAAGCGTTTCCCGATGGACTGGGCTTCCACCCAGAACAATCTCGGCTCGGTCTACCAGACGCTCGGCCAGCGCGCCCGCGATCCGGCGAGACTGGAGCAGTCGGTTGCCGCCTTCCGGGCGGCGCGGCGCATCTACACCAGGCGCGCCTTTCCGCTCGACTGGGCGATGACCGCCTACAATCTCGGCAACACGCTGCAATTGCTCGGCGGCCTGTCCGACAAGCCGGAACACTACAAGGATGCGGTGACGGCCTATCGGGACGCGTTGCGAGAATACAAGCGCGAGACGACGCCGCGGCAATGGGCGCTGGCCCAGGCCGGCCTCGGCTCGGCGCTGCATTGGCTGAGCATGGCCGAAGGCGATACCACGTCCCTGGCCGAGTCGGTCGCCGCGCGCCGGGCCGCGCTCGAGGTGCTGACCTTGGAAGCGGCACCCGTCGATTGGGCGAACGCCCAGAACGGCATCGGCATGAGCCTGCTTAATCTCGGCACGCTCGAACGCAGCGGCAAATATCTGGACGAGGCCGAAGCGGCCTTCCAGGCGACGCTCAAAGTGTTCACCCGCGACAGCCAGCCGCTGCAGTGGGCCTTCGCGCAGAACAACCTCGGCGATGTCTATTGGAACCGCGCCAGCCAGGGCGGAGGCGACGCCGATTATTTGAAAGCGATCGAGTTCTTCGAAAATGCCAAGGAGGGTTTTGTCGAAGCCGGCTACACCATCCCGATCCCGCTCACCGACAAGAAGATCGAGCTGGTGAAGCAGCAACTGGCGAAGAAATAGCCCGAGCTTGTCTTTCAGCCGGCTTTGCGGTCCCTATATGGCGCTCACCGCCGTCGCTGCCGGTGGATGCAAGAAGGATGGCTGATGGTTCGATTTCTCCTGGCGCTGATGCTGCTCCTCGCTTCTGCCACGGCGCATGCGACGGATGCCGGCTGGGCGCTGCTGCGCGACGGCGGCCATATCGTGCTTTTGCGCCATGCCATGGTCACCGGCGCTGCCGATCCGGCCAATTTCGACATCGCCAAATGCCCGACCCAGCTCAATTTGTCGGCGCGCGGCCAGCAGCAGGCGAGCCGGATCGGCGCCCTGTTCGCCGCCCGCGCAGCACCCATCGAGCGCGTGCTCTCCAGCCGCTACTGCCGCTGCCTCGACACCGCCCGCATCGCCTTCGAGGCCGAGCCCGAGCCTTTCGCGCCGCTCGACCTCCTGAAGACCGATCCCGCCGAGAAGGCCGCACAGCTTGAGGCGACGCTCAAGGAGATTCGCGGCTATTCCGGTTCCGACAATCTGGTGCTGGTCACCCATCTGGAGAACATCATGGCGCTGACCGGCGTCGCGCCGCGCGAAGGCGAAGCGGTGGTGGTCGAGCCACAGGGCGACGGCCTAAGGGTGCTTGGCCGCGTCACTTTCTGACGGGCGCGAGCCTGATACAGGCGATGGTTGCAACTGTTGCCGAAATGCCACTGCCGAAAGAAGCCGCAAAGCCGCCGCGACAATGCCGCTTGCGACAACCCGTCGCAGGGTCTATAGGCGCGCTCCCGGTCACGAAAACCGAAGCGAGCACAGCGGTTGGAGCTTTCGTCTCCGCCCGCGCAGGCGGCACTGCCGCCCTGTGTACGGCGCCGTTTCGGAGGTTGGGATCGCGGATGTAGCTCAGGGGGAGAGCGCCGGATTTGGATCCGGAGGTCGCAGGTTCGAATCCTGCTGTCTGCACCACGGATAGCTCAGTTGGGTAGAGCATCAGATCACGAATCTGACGGTCGAAGGTTCGAATCCTTCTCCATTGGCCTTCCAAGCCAAGCCACCCTGTCACGGTGTTATTCGGAAAATCGGTCCGGGGACCGGAATGCGAAAGAGCTGACGGACGGCCGAAGCCTTCGGGCCAAGGCCGTACCGGCAGATCCAACGCCATCGGCTCGCGGCCAGGCCCGCGGTGACGATCAAGGCGCAGTGTCGCCGGCTAGGGAGGCCAAGGCCTCCGGCGCCCGCTTCGCTGCCTCGCGATCCGCTCCCGAAAGCCCGCTGCTTGGCGATGCCACCGGTCTCCGGATCATTCGTGCCGGGAAAAGGGAAACGAGAAACGAAAAGGATGATCGACGCATGAGTTGACGCCTCGCATGGGGCCATGCCCGACAGGAGTGAAGACAATGACCATTCTCGATAAGGTTCTGGGGCGCGAGCGCGTCCTTGTTAAGGAAAACGAACGGGCCGTCACCCTCTACAAGGGGGAGATCAAGGCTGTCCTGATGCCGGGCGAGCATTGGCTTGCCAACCGGCGCGGACGCCTTGAAGTGTCCCGGCACGACCTGAAGAACCCGGAATTCGTTTCGGCCTACGAGAAGGCGTTGTTCGACAAGCTGCCGGAGGTGGCGGCGCGTCATTTCACCGTCGTTCGCACCGGGCGTACGGATGTCGCCGTCATCGAGCGTGACGGCAACCTCCATGCCGTCCTGGCGCCGGATCGCAAGCTCGTGCTGTGGACCGATGCCGGCCCGTGGAAGGTGACGCTGGTCGACACCTCGGCCGATCTTGCGATCGATCCGGCTCTCATGCGCCGGCTCGGCCAGGCCCGCAAGACGGAACTGATGTCCGTTCACCCGGTGGTCGACGGTCAGGCCGGACTGCTGTTCGTCGACGGGGCGCTGGCGCGGACGCTTGCCGCGGGCGTGCACGCCTTCTGGAACGTCGGGCGCATGGTGCAGATCAAGGTCGTCGACCTCAAGCGCCAGTCGCTCGACGTCGCCGGGCAGGAAGTGCTGACCAAGGATCGCGTGACGATCCGCGTCAACATCGCCGCCGAATACCGGGTCCTCGATCCGGTCAAGGCGGTGAGCGCGGTGAAGGACTTCTCTGAAGCCCTCTACCGCGCCCTGCAGTACGCCTTCCGCAAGACGCTTGGCGCGCTCACGCTCGACCAGATCCTTGAAAAGAAGGTGACGGTCGACGAGGAGGCGGCGGCCAAGGTCCGCGCCGACATGGCCGAGATCGGGGTCGAGGTCAGCGACATCGCGCTCAAGGATGTGATCCTGCCGGGCGAGATGCGCGAGATCCTCAACCAGGTGGTTTCGGCCGAGAAGCAGGCCGAGGCCAACGTCATCCGCCGGCGCGAGGAGACGAACGCGACGCGTTCGCTCCTCAACACGGCCAAGGTGATGGCCGAGAACCCGGTGATGCTGCGGCTGAAGGAGCTCGAGGCTCTGGAAGCCATCGCCGGCAAGGTCGAGCGGCTGACCGTCCATAACGGGACGGGCGGACTGCTGAACGACCTGGTTAAGCTCCGTGAAAACTGAGCTGACGTGACGTCAAATGGGAAGGGCCGCCGGCAATCCGGCGGCCCTTCTTGCGTTTCGAAAGCCAGCATCCCATCTGCACCGGGCTTATCAGCCCTTTTCCTGCCCGGAAAAACCGATTAGACAGCGCCCAAACAAGATGCGGACAGATTCCGCCCGCAACCGAAGGAAGAGCCCTTGTCCACCACGTTCGACAAAGTCGCCAAGATCATTGCCGACACCAGCGAGATCGATATCGAGACGATCACGCCCGAAAGCCACACCATCGACGATCTCGGCATCGACAGCCTCGATTTCCTCGACATCGTCTTTGCCATCGACAAGGAATTCGGCATCAAGGTGCCGCTGGAGAAGTGGACGCAGGAGGTCAACGACGGCAAGGCCTCGACCGACGACTATTTCGTCATGAAGAACCTGTGCGCCAAGATCGACGCGCTGGTCGCGGCCAAGAACGCCTGAGGCGGTTCGGGCGCGAACTTGACGCGCCCGGCCACGTGACCCACAAAGCCGCCCATGAGCAGCCCCCACGACGTCGTCATCACCGGTATCGGCCTTGTCTCCTCGCTGGGAGAGGGCCCGGATGCGCACTGGCAGAAGCTCGCCCAGCCCGGCCTTGAGCCGGTGCTCGATGCCGGGCGCTTTGCGCCCTATACCATCCACCCGCTGCCGGAGATCGACTGGAACCTGCAGATCGCCAAGCGCGGCGACCAGCGGCAGATGGAGACGTGGCAGCGGCTCGGCACCTATGCGGCGGGTCTGGCGCTGGACGATGCCGGCATCAAGGGCAATGACGAGCTCTGCGCGACCATGGACATGGTGGTGGCAGCCGGCGGCGGCGAGCGCGACGAGGCGGTCGATGCCGCCATCCTCGCCGCATCCGAAAGCCGCAACGACCGCGACGTGCTGCTCAACGAGAAGCTGACCACTGAACTGCGCCCGACGCTGTTCCTCGCCCAGCTCTCCAATTTGCTCGCTGGCAACATCTCGATCGTCCACAAGGTCACCGGGTCGTCCCGCACCTTCATGGGCGAGGAAGGCGCTGGCGTCGCCGCCGTCGAGACGGCGGCCGCGCGCATCCGCTCGGGACAGTCGACGCATGTGCTGGTCGGCGGCGCCTTCCAGACCGAACATTCCGACATGCTGCTCGGCTACGAGTTGGCCGGCTACCTCCATCGTGGCGCCTGGAAGCCTGTCTGGCAAAGGCAGGGCGGCGAAGGCGGCGGCGTGGTGACCGGATCTGGCGGCGCTTTCCTGGTGCTGGAGCAGCGCGAGCACGCGACGAGCCGCGGGCGCAAGATCTACGCCGAGCTCGGCCCCATCGTTTCCGGCCGCGCCAAGCGGCGGAACGGCGGGCTCGATGCCGAGATCGCGACCTTGCTCGATCAGACGGCGCTGCCGAATGGCGAATTGCTGGCGATCTCCGGCGCCTCCGGCGCCCACACCGCCACAGCGGCCGAAAGAGCCGCGTTCGCCGCCCACCCGGCGATCGCGGCGCGTGCCTTTTCGACGCTGACCGGCCATATGAAGGAGGCGCAGTTCCCCTTCGCCGTGGCGCTGGCGGCGCTCACCGTCGAGCGCAAGGCCGCCTATCCCGCTTTCGATGCCGCGACCGAGAAGCCGTTCGCCGGCATTCCCACGACCGTGCTTGCAACGGCGATCGGCTATCACCAATTCGAGGGCATGGGGCTGATCAAGGCGGCCTGAGTGACCACCAGGGACAAAACATGGCCAATCTGAACGACCACATGGGCAGGCCGATCGTCGCCGTCACCGGCATCGGCGTGGTGACGTCGCTGGGCGTCGGCAAGGCCGACAATTGGGCGGCGCTCACCTCCGGCAAGTCCGGCATCCACCCGATCACCCGCTTTCCGGTCGATCATCTGAACACCCGCATCTCCGGCATGGTCGACTTCCTGCCGTCAAGCTCCAAGGGCGCCAGCCCCCTCACCTACGAGCTGGCCGAGACCGCGGCGCAGGAGGCGGTGGCGGAAGCCGGGCTCGACAGCGGCGATTTCGCCGGACCGCTCTTCCTTGCCTCGCCGCCGGTCGAACTCGACTGGGCCGACCGTTTTTCGCTCTACAATTCCGACAAGCAGGATGCCGGCGCCGAGAGGCTGCTGCGCGTGGCGCGCGCGCTGAAGGAGCTCGACATCTTCGAGACCACCCAGTTCGGTTCGATCGCCGACCGGCTGGCCGACCGTTTCGGAACGCGCGGCCTGCCGATCACGCTGTCGACCGCCTGCGCTTCCGGCGCCACCGCCATCCAGCTCGGCGTCGAGGCGATCCGCCGCGGCGAATGCGACAAGGCGCTGTCGATCGGCGCCGACGGCTCGGCGACCGCCGAGGCGCTGATCCGCTTCTCGCTGCTTTCGGCGCTCTCCACTCACAACGACATCCCGGAAAAGGCGTCGAAGCCTTTTTCCAAGGATCGCGACGGCTTTGTGCTGGCCGAGGGATCCGGCGCGCTGGTGCTGGAATCGCTGGAGGCGGCCCTTGCCCGTGGCGCCCCTATCCTCGGCATCATGCGCGGCTGCGGCGAAAAGGCCGACGATTTCCACCGTACCCGCTCCAAGCCCGATGGTTCGCCGGCGATCGCTGCGGTGCGCGCCGCCCTTGCCGATGCCGGCCTGAGCGAGGACGAGATCGACTACGTCAACGCGCATGGCACCTCGACGCCTGAAAACGACAAGATGGAGCATCTGTCGTTGTCGACCGTATTCGGCGAGCGGATCGGCTCGATGCCGATCTCGTCCAACAAGTCGATGATCGGCCACACGCTGTCGGCAGCCGGCGCGGTCGAGGCCGCTTTCTCGCTGATGACCATGCGCGAAAGCGTCATTCCGCCGACCATCAATTACGACAATCCCGACCCGGCGATCGTGCTCGACGTGGTGCCCAACAAGCAGCGGAACGCCGAGGTCGGCACCGTATTGTCGAACTCCTTCGGCTTCGGCGGCCAGAACACCTGCCTTGTCATGGCGAGGGAACCGGTCTAAGCGGACGTTTTCCCGCTTTTGACGAACTGACAGGCCCAATGCGCGCATTGCAACTTATCGAGGACCGCCGTCTTGAAACGGTGGACCTGCCGCCTCCCCCGCCGCCTTCGCTCGGCGAAGTGACGCTTCGCATCAAGGCGGTGGCGCTGAACCATATCGACGTCTGGGGCTGGCGCGGCATGGCCTTCGCCAAGCGCAAGCTGCCGCTTGTCGTCGGCGCCGAGGCCTCGGGCGAGGTCGACGCCGTCGGACCCGGCGTCTCCAGCCTTCTGCCGGGACAGCTGGTCTCGATCTATGGCGCGCGCACCTGTGGCCTTTGCCGGGCCTGCCGCGAAGGCCGCGACAATCTCTGCGAGCACGTCTCCGGCGTTCATGGCTTCCACCTCGACGGCTTCGCGCAAGAGAAGATCAACCTGCCGGCCCGCCTGCTGGTCCCCGCCCCGCCCGGCGTCAGCGAGATCGGCGCGGCGGTCGCGCCCGTTACCTTCGGCACGGTCGAGCACATGCTGTTCGACAATGCAAAGCTCGAGCCCGGCGAGACCATCCTCGTCCATGCCGGCGGTTCCGGCATCGGCACCGCCGCGATCCAGCTGGCGAAAAAGATGGGCTGCACCGTCATCACCACCGTCGGCTCCAACGACAAGATCGACAAGGCCAAGGCGCTCGGCGCCGATCATGTCATCAACTACCGCGAGGACCGTTTCGAAGGCGTCGTGCGCAAGCTGACGAAGAAGAAGGGCGTCGACGTCGTGTTCGAGCATGTCGGCGCCGACACCTTCGCCGGCTCGATGCTGTGCCTCAAGCGCGGTGGCCGCCTTGTCACCTGCGGCTCGACCTCCGGCGTGTCGACGCAGGTCAATCTTATGCAGCTCTTCCAGCAGCAGCTGAAGCTGCTCGGCTCCTTCGGCTGCCGCATGGAGAACATGGCCGATGCCATGCAGAAGATGGCGGCCGGCCTCGTCGCTCCCGTCATCGACACCGAAGTCGGCTTCGACGACATCGACGCGGCGCTGAAGCGCATGGAAGGCCGCGACGTGTTCGGCAAGATCATCCTGCGCGTCTAGGGCAATGGTCGGCAAGGTGCTCAAGAAAGCCCGCCGGGACTTCATGTTCCGCTACGGCCGGCGGCTGCGCCAGATGGAGCACTGGCTGGTGGCGCGCCTGGCCATGGCGATGATCTCGCTGCTGCGGCTCCTGCCGCCGGACAAGGCGCTCAACTTCGCCGACCGCGTCGCCCGCCGCATTGGCCCGCTGGTCGGACGTCACCGCGTTGCGGTCAACAATCTGCGCCTTGCCTATCCCGAAAAGAGCGACGCCGAGATCGAGGCCATCGCGCTCGACATGTGGGGCAACATGGCCCGGCTGGCGGCCGAGTACATCTTCCTCGACGCCCTCTTCGATTATGATCCGAAAGCGACAAAGCCCGGCCGCGTCGACGTCCGTGGCGTCGAGCATTTCGTCGAGATCGCCGGCGAGAAGAAGCCGCATATCCTGTTCACCGGCCATCTCGGCAATTTCGAATTGCTGCCGGTGGCCGCCGCCACCTTCGGCATGAACATCACCGCGCTGTTTCGCCCGCCCAACAATCCCTATCTCGCCGACTACATCCACTCGACGCGCCGCTCGACCATGGGGGGCTTGCTGCCCTCCTCGACCGGCGCGTCCTTCGCGCTTGCCGCCATCCTGGAGAACGGCGGCAATATCGGCGTGCTTGTCGACCAGAAATTCTCCAGCGGACTGGAGACGACCTTTTTCGGCCGTCCGTGCCAGAGCAATCCGGTGCTGGGCATGCTCGCCCGCCACTACGACTGCGACGTCTATCCCGCCCGCTGCGTCCGGCTGCCGGGCAACCGGTTCCGCCTGGACATCGAGGACAAGCTGACCTTGCCGCGCACCGAAAGCGGTAGCGTCGACGTCCACGCCACCACCCAGCTTCTCGCCGACGTCGTCGAGCGCTGGGTGCGCGAGGATCCCGGCCAGTGGATGTGGTTCCACAAGCGTTGGGAGATGAGCGGCCGCCGGCGCAAGCGGCGTGGGCAGGCCGAGGAGCGGCCGGCTGACCCGGTGCCCGGCCCGAATTGACCATTGACGCCGCACCAAGCAAAAGCCGCGAAGAGACCCTTCGCGGCTTCGTTGTTTGTTCATCGGTTGCGCTTGTGGGAAATTCTGACTGAAGGACCGGGCGCCGAAGCCTTTTCCATTCCGCTCGGTGAATGTGCCATCGCGTGCGCAGATTGGACGCGGCAAAGAAAAACCGCGAAGATTGCTCTTCGCGGTCTTCGCCATAAATCTCTTGTTTCCCGCCGATACTACAGTAACGAAGGCAGGATGAGGTTCGGCCGGCCGGTATCCATCGTGGCGCCGTTGCGATCCTCATCAAGCAATGTGTCCGAACCGAAGCTCGCCCGCACGCCAATCACATATTTGTGGATGTTCTCGGTTACGTCGAACGCAGATATGGACGCGCGTTCGAACTGATAGCGGCCGAACACCGAAAACGCCGTTCCGGAAAACCGGTACGTAGCCTGCAGCGCGCCGGTGAAGGTGTTGGTGTCGAAGGGGCCCACAGATGTCGTCGAATAGCCCAGTTCACCATCGAAGCGGAGATTGTCCTGGGCGAAATAGCGCACCACCCCGCGACCGCCCCAGGTGTCGATATGCTCGGACGAGCCACTGGCCCGCAACTGGCCATAGTAAACCTGGCCGTACACGGTCACATTACCCATGTAGACTTGGCCTTCCGGTCCAACCGAGAAACTGTAGAGATCGTCGTCGAACCCGTCGCCGCCATAGCCGGTGACGGAGGCGAACGCGCCAAGCGCAAAGGCGCTGGGATCGCGCCAGTAGCCGTGAACCGCGCCGCCATAGCCGTAAATGTTGGTGCCCTCGGCCCACAGCGAATCGACGAACGCGTCTGTCTGGACGTTCCAGCGGGAATCGATCGGGAAATTGACCCGGCCCGTGCCGCCTGCGGTCGTGCCATCCGCGTGCTCGCCAGCGGCCGTCACATACAGCCCGCCGAGATAGGCCTCGACGTAGCCCGAAACATGCGGCTGGGCGAGTTCCTGATCCATAACGATCGGAGCGACGGCATCGGCGGCAAAAGCCGACGTGGCCGTTGCGGCAAGTGCCGCACCAAAGAGAAGTCGATACATCGTGAAGCCCCTCAAATGTCTGACTTATCCGGCATTTACCATCGCTGCCCGTTCACACAAGCGTGAACAGCCTCAAACCCGGGCGTAGAAGCCGGGTTCTGAAGCCCTGCGACATTACTGCAACGCTTTGGCCTTGATCTGCCCAAATACTGTGCAGCGTTCATGGGCACTTGCAGTATTCATAAGCACTGGCAGGAGCCGGATTGTCTTTTCTCCAACACTCCATCTGATCCGTGACGGCGATGCGCGTTGGCAGATGAGCGGCCGTCGGCGCAAGCGGAGGCTCCGATTGCCCTGCTCCGATGCGCAACAAAAAAGCCGCGAGGAGTACTCCTCGCGGCTCTGGATTAAGCTCCCTCAGAGCGGAGCAGGGACGGTGAAGTTCGGCCGGAATGTATCCATGGTGGCGCCGTTGCGATCTTCGGAGAGCAACGTGTCCGAACCGAAGCTTGCCCGCAGGCCGATCAGATATTTGTGGATGTTCACGCTGCCCGAAGCTTCCGAGAAGCTCAGGTGATCCAGCTGATAGCGGCCAAACACTGACCAAGGGGTCCCCGAGAACCGATAGTTCGCCTGCAATGCCGCCGAGACGGTATCGAAATGCCCGCCAAAACCGGACAGCCGCGAGAAGCCGAGTTCGCCGTCGAAGCGCAGATCGTCCTGCGCGAAATACCGCACGACGCCGCGGCCGCCCCAATTGTCGAAGTGTTCGGGTTCGCCGCTGGCCCGCAGCTGTCCGTAATAGACCTGCCCGTAGACCGTCACGTTGCCGAAATAAGCCTGTGCCTCGGGACCGACGGTGAAAGTGTAGAGGCCTGCGTTACCGAGGCCCTCGTCGCCGCCATATCCGTTGATCGTGGCAAAGGCGCCCAGGGCATACGAGCTCGGATCGCGCCAGTAACCATGGATGGCGCCGCCGTAGCTGTAGATGTTCGTACCTTCGACCCACAGCGAATCGATCACTGCGTCGGTCTGGATGTTCCAGCGGGCGTCGATCGGAAAATTGACCCGGGCGGCGCCGCCGGCGGTCGTGCCGTCTGCATCGTCCCCTGGGGTCGCGAAGTACAGACCGCCGAGATATACCTCGCCGTAGCCTGAAACATGCGGCTGGGCGAGTTCCTGGTCCAGGACGACGGGCGCGTCGGCAGCGAAGGCGGAAGTAGCGGTTACGGCAATCGCCGCGCTCAAAACAAGTCGATACATTGTAGTCCCCAAGCATCAAAAAGTAACGTTGCGATACCTACCACCGCCGAAGATTCACGCAATCGACGCCGGCACCGGAAACCATGCGTCGACGCGAGTTCCGGTTGCAGTGCGGCATTGCTGCAACGCTTTTGGCGCCGAAAGCCAATCGCGCGAGGTCAGTCGGTGACCACGATGCGCGTGTTGCCGTAGCCCGCTTCGCGCACCATCGAATAGAAGGTCGCGGCGTTGGCGGTGTGCAGGCGCACGCAGCCATGCGAGGCCGGACGCCCGAGATATTTCACCGCACCGGTGCCGTGGATGGCGTAGCCGCCACGGAAGAACACTGAGTATGGCATCGGCGACATCTCGTATTTGCGCGAATACCACATCCGGGCCGTCCACTGCGGGCGGTAGCTGCCGCGCGGCGTGAAGTAACCTTTGCGGGCGGTGGACACGCTCCAGCGGTACAGCACCTGGCCGTATTTGCTGACGGTCATCGTTTGTGAGGATACGTCGATATTGGCCACCAGTGCGGCAGCCTTGCCTGCGACCGAGGTGCCGAACAGCGCGGTCGCCAGTATCGTTGCCATGAGAACAGTCTTTTTCATGCGATCAAACCCCTTTGATTGCCCCTTGCATGCCTGCCATCACGCGATTTTTCAGCATTTTAACGGCAGGTGAATGAAGTAACACACACTCGTTGATGAATTCGCCAATCCAAAGCAGCGAATTTGAACGATTTTCCCGCCATAGTTGCCGCCGCGACACGTAGTTTCAAAGACTTCGCCGTCGCGCTTGCCAGTCGCCCGCTTCACTGCTCAACTTCAGGAATGACCGAACGACTCCTTAAGGCCGTCGACGCGCGGATCGACGACCTCGTTGCGCTGACCGCGGACCTGATCCGCTTCCCGACCGTCAATCCGCCAGGCGAGGCCTATCGCCCCTGCGCCGAATATGTCGGCGAGCGCCTGAGGAAGCGCGGCTTCGAAACCGAGTTCATCCGCGCCGAAGGCACCCCCGGCGACACCGACCGCTACCCGCGCGTCAACGTCGTTGCCCGCTTCGACGGCAGATCGGCCGGCGCCTGCGTGCATTTCAACTCGCATATCGACGTCGTCGAGGCCGGCGAAGGCTGGACCGTCGATCCGTTCGCCGGGCTGGTGAAGGACGGCAGGGTCTACGGCCGTGGCGCCTGCGACATGAAGGGCGGGCTGGCGGCCTCGATCATCGCCGCCGAGGCATTCATGGAGGTGTTCCCGGACTTCCCGGGCGCCATCGAGATCTCGGGTACGGTCGACGAGGAGTCCGGCGGCTTCGGCGGGGTCGCCCATCTTGCCAGGCTCGGCTATTTCTCGAAGCCGAAAGTCGACCACGTCATCATTCCGGAACCGCTGAACAAGGATCGCATCTGCCTTGGCCATCGCGGCGTCTGGTGGGCGGAGATCGAGACCAAGGGCGAGATCGCGCATGGCTCGATGCCGTTCCTCGGCGACAATGCGGTGCGCCACATGGGCGCCGTGCTGCAGGCCTTCGAGGATGAACTGTTCCCGGCCCTCGACCGCAAGGTGACGCGCATGCCGGTGGTGCCTGAAGGCGCCAAGCGCTCGACCATGAACATCAATTCCATCCATGGCGGCCAGACCGAGGATTTTCGTCCCGGCCTGCCCTCCCCCAACGTGCCCGATTCCTGCCGGCTGACCATCGACAGGCGCTTCCTGCTCGAGGAGGACCTCGCCACGGTGAAGAGCGAGGTGACGGATATCCTGGAGCGGCTGAAGCGCGAGCGGAAGAAGTTCGACTACGAGATCCGCGATCTGATGGAAGTGCTGCCGCTGATGACCGAGCGCGACGCTCCGGTGGTGAAAGCTGTGGCGCAAGGCATCATGGCGATATTCGACCGCGAGCCCGACTATGTGATTTCGCCCGGTACCTACGACCAGAAGCACGTCGCCCGTATCGGCCACATCTATGACTGCATCGCCTATGGGCCGGGCATTCTCGACCTGGCCCACCGGCCCGACGAATGGGTCGGCATCGCCGACATGGTGGAATCGGCCAAGGTGATGGCGATCGGCCTCAACGTGCTGTTGCGGGGCACCGTCGCGGACTGATCCATACGAAAACAGGCAAGTGGAGGTCGGCCAGTCCGCCTGTTTCGGGAAAAACATTCCGCCTGGCGCTGTCCGACAGCACGAAACGCAATTTACTCGACCTCGAAATCACGCTTCTATCCACCCGGTTTGAGAAGATGGGAGTTGCCCGATGAAATTGTGGAAGACCGTTCTCGCCGCCGCCGCCGCTCTGGCGCTCGCCACCGCCACCTCGGCTTTTGCCGCGCGTACCGATCTCGTCATCGGCATTCCGCTCGAACCCCCGCATCTCGACCCGACCGCGGGTGCTGCCGCGGCGATCGACGAAGTGCTCTACGCCAACGTGTTCGAAGGCCTGACCCGCATCGGCCCGAACGGCGAGGTGCTGCCCGACCTCGCCGAAAGCTGGAGCATTTCCGACGACGGCAAGGTCTACACGTTCAAGCTTCATACCGGCGTAAAATTCCATGACGGCGCCGACTTCAGCGCCGACGACGTCAAGTTCTCGCTTGACCGCGCCCGCGCCGACAATTCGGTCAACGCGCAGAAGGGCCTGTTCGCGGCGATCGACAAGGTCGATGTCGTCGATCCGGCCACCGTCAAGGTGACGCTGAAGAACCCGCAGGGCTCCTTCCTCTACAATATGGGCTGGGGCGACGCGGTGATCGTGTCGCCGAAATCGGCCGACACCAACAAGGAGAAGCCGATCGGCACCGGCCCGTTCAAATTCCAGGACTGGGTCAAGGGCTCGTCGATCACGCTGGTGAAATCTGACGCATACTGGGGCGCGCCGGTCTCTCTCGACAAGGCCGAGTTCCGCATCGTCCCCGATGCCGCCGCCGCCGTTCCGGCCCTGCTTTCCGGCGACATCCAGGCCTTCCCTTTCTTCGATCCCGACAGCGTCGCCCAGGTCAAGGACGATCCGCGCTTCCATGTCGTGATCGGCTCGACCGAGGGCGAGACCATCCTGTCGATCAACAACAAGAAGCCGCCCTTCGACAAGGTCGAGGTCAGGCAGGCGATCTCCTACGCGCTCGATCGCAAGGCGATCATCGATGGCGCCTCGGCGGGGCTCGGCCAGCCGATCGGCTCGCACATGTCGCCCGCCAACAAGGACTATGTCGACCTCACCGGCCGTTATCCGCATGATGTCGCCAAGGCCAAGGAACTGCTCAAGCAAGCCGGGCTCGAGAACGGCTTCAAGGCGACGCTGAAGCTGCCGCCGCCTTCCTATGCGCGGCTCGGCGGCGAGATCATCGCCTCGGAGTTGCGCGACGTCGGCATCGATCTCGAGATCGTGCCGGTGGAATGGGCGCAGTGGCTGGACCAGGTGTTCACCAAGAAGGACTACGACCTCACCATCGTCTCCCACACCGAGCCCAACGACATCGATATCTATTCGCGCAAGGACTATTACTTCAACTACGACAACCCGGCCTTCGACAAGGTCATCGCCGATCTGAACCTCACCTCCGACGAGGCCAAGCGCAAGGAATTGCTCGGTGAGGCGCAGAAGATCCTCGCCGACCACGCCGTGGTCGGCTTCCTCTACGAACTGCCGAAGGTCGGCGTTTGGGACGCCAAGCTGCAAGGCCTGTGGGAGAACGCGCCGATTCAGGCCAATGATCTGACCAAGGTGAAGTGGTCGGATTGACCTCGAGAGAAATGCAACGCCCCGGTGGCGAAAGCCGCTTCCGGGGCCTTTGCTTTTCCGGCAGGTTGTGCCGATGAGTGCCTACCTCCTGAAGCGTCTGATCATCGCCGCCGCCACGCTTGTGCTGGCCTCCATGGTGGTGTTCGCGGTGCTCGAGATCATCCCGGGCGACCCCGCGCGCCTAATGCTGGGCATGAACGCGAGCGCCGAGCAGGTCGAGGTGCTGCGCAATCAGATGGGGCTCAACGCGCCGCTGGCCTTGCGTTACCTGCATTGGGCGGGCGGGCTGCTGAGCCTCGATTTCGGCCGCTCCTACACCTATTCGGTGCCGGTCATCGATCTCGTGCGCGAACGCGTCGTCGTCTCGCTGCCGCTGGCGCTGATCGCCCTGGCGCTGTCCACGGCCATCGCCATTCCGGTTGGCCTGTTTTCCGCCAGCCGGCGCGGTCGCGCCGGCGACGCGATCGCCATGGGCGTCGCCCAGTTCGGCGTCGCCGTGCCGAACTTCTGGTTCGCGCTGATGCTGATCTATCTTTTTGCCGTCTGGCTCAGGCTGGTACCGGCCGGCGGCTTCCCCGGCTGGGGCGCCGGCGCCTGGCCGGCGCTGAAATCGCTGCTTTTGCCGGCGGTCGCCCTTGCCTTGCCGCAAGCCGCGATCCTGGCACGCGTCGCCCGCTCGGCGCTGATCGAGGTTCTGAACGAGGACTATATCCGCACCGCCCGCGCCAAGGGCATGCCCTACCGCGCCGTGCTTTGGCGGCACGCGCTGCGCAACGCCATGATCCCGGTGCTCACCATCCTCGGGCTGCAGTTCGCTTTCCTGCTCGCCGGCACCATCATCATCGAGAACGTCTTCTACCTGCCCGGCCTCGGAAGGCTGCTGTTCCAGGCGATCACCCAACGCGACCTCATCGTCGTCGAAAGCGTCGTCATGCTGCTGGTCGCCGCCGTCATCGCCGTCAACCTCCTCGTCGACCTCTCCTACGCGGTCGTCGATCCGCGCCTGAGAAGCCGGCAATGACACTGCATGTCGACATCCCCGAGGAGACCCTGGCCGGCATTCTGGCCAAGGCGTTCCGCAACCGATCCTTCCTTGTCGGTTTCGTCATCACCGCGCTGGTGGGGGCGGTGGCGGTCCTCTCCTACGCCTGGACGCCATACGACGTCACCAGGCTGGTGATCTCGGACAAGACCCTGGCGCCCTCATGGGCGCACTGGTTCGGCACCGACCATTTCGGTCGCGACATCCTGTCGATGATCATGGTCGGCGCCCGCAACTCGATCGCCGTGGCGCTGGTCGCGGTCGGCATCGGCATGGGCGTCGGCGTTCCGCTCGGCGCCTTCGCGGCAGCGCGCGGCGGCCTCGCCGACGAAGCGCTGATGCGACTGAACGACCTCGTCTTCGCCTTCCCCGCCCTGCTTTCGGCGATCATGATCACCGCCATCTTCGGGCCGGGCGCCATCAACGCCATCATCGCCATCGGCATCTTCAACATTCCGGTGTTCGCGCGCGTCGCCCGTGCCGGCGCGCTGGCCATCTGGCCGCGTGAGTTCATTCTCGCCGCCCGCGCCGCCGGCAAGGGCCCGACGCTGATCACCATCGAGCACATCCTGCCCAACATCGCGACGCTGCTTCTGGTGCAAGGCACCATCCAGTTCGCGCTGGGCATCCTTGCCGAAGCAGGCCTCTCCTATGTCGGCCTCGGCGCGCAGCCGCCGATGCCGAGCTGGGGCCGCATGCTGTTCGACGCGCAGACGCGCATGGTGGTGGCGCCGTGGATGGCGATCTTCCCGGGCATGGCGATCGCCGTCACCGTGCTCGGCCTCAACCTGCTCGGCGACGGCATCGCCGACATCCTCGACCCGAAATCGCGGCGGCAGCGATGAGCCTGCTCGAGATCGAGAACCTGTCGCTCTCGATCGGCGACACGCCGATCCTGAAAGGCGTCGAGCTTGCGGTGGCGCCCGGAGAGGTGATGGGGCTGGTCGGCGAATCCGGCTCCGGCAAGTCGATGACGGCACTCGCCGTGATGCGGCTCATGCCCTTCGCGGCACGCGCCAGCGGACGCGTCGCTTTCGACGGCATCGACATCCTCGCGGCGAGCGAGGACCAGATGTGTGCGTTGCGCGGCGACGACATCGGCATGGTGTTCCAGGAGCCGATGACGGCGCTGAACCCGGTCAAGACCATCGGCGAGCAGGTGGCGGAGGGCATTCGCTGGCACACCAAGGCGAGCCGCGCCGAGGCCGAGGAGCAGGCGCGCAAAATACTCGACCGCGTCGGCCTGCCCTCGGCGAAATTCCCGCTGTCGCGCTATCCGCACGAACTGTCGGGCGGCCAACGCCAGCGCGTCGTCATTGCGATCGCCTGCGCGCTGAAACCCAAGCTCCTGATCGCCGACGAGCCGACCACGGCGCTCGACGTGGTGCTGCAGGCGCAGATCCTCGATTTGCTGCGCGATCTCGTGGCGGAAAACCGCATGGGTTTGCTTCTGATCTCGCACGACCTCGCGGTGGTGACCGCGATGGCCGACAAGATCACCATCATGCGCCATGGCGAGGTGATGGAAGCCGGCGACACCGCACGCACGCTGTCTGGGCAGCTCCATCCCTATACGCGTCAGTTGGCGCAGGCCTCCATGCATGTGCCGGCCCGCCCTCGCCCCCACACCGCCGGCTCGGCCAGGCCCTTGCTGCAGGTCGATGGCGTGACGCGCGACTATCCGGGACGACGCAGCTCGCTGTTCCGGCGTGCCGCTCCCATCCGCGCCGTCGACGACGTCTCGCTGTCGATAGAGCCCGGCCAGTCGGTGGCGCTGGTCGGTCGCTCCGGCTGCGGCAAGTCCACGCTTGCCCGCATGATCCTGGCGCTGGACAAATCGACCTCGGGGACGATCCGCTTCAGCGGAGAGACCATCACCGGCAGGAGCGAGGCGGAGCTGAAGCCGGCGCGGCGCGACATGCAGGTCGTGTTCCAGGACCCCTACGGTTCCTTCGATCCGCGCCAGAAGGTCGAGAAGCTGGTCGCCGAGCCGTTGCACGTGCTGGACAAGAAGCCGGCCAATGCCGAGCGGCGCGAGCTGGTGGCGCATGCGCTGCACGAGGTGGGCCTCGGGCCGCGCGACATGGACAAATATCCGCATGAATTCTCGGGCGGCCAGCGCCAGCGCCTGTCGATCGCGCGCGCCATCATCACCCGTCCCAAGCTGGTCGTCGCCGACGAGCCGGTCTCGGCGCTCGACGTCTCGATCCGCGCCCAGATCCTCGACCTGTTCGCCGAGCTCAACCAGAAGCTCGGCATCGCCTACCTGTTCATCACCCACGACCTGACCGTCGCCCGCGCCATCACGGACGAGGTGCTGGTCATGCATGAGGGCAGGATCGTCGAGCGCGGCAAGACCGGCGCGGTACTCGATCATCCGCAATCCGAGGCGGCCAGGGCGCTGGTGAGAGCCGCGCCCGATTTGCACCGGGCGATCGCACGGAGACTACAGGAACAAGGGTAAACAGCGAGCCTGCCGGCCGCTATCGAAACCGGCTATTCCTGCGGCTTCACAACATCGACCGGGCTGATGTCGAGCAGGTCGAGCGTGCGGCGCAGCAGCCTGACCTCGTTTTCGGCCAGCTTCGAATCGGCCTTGGCGATCTCGGCCATGTGCTGGGCGAGCAGCTTGCGCCGCTCGACGTCGAGGTCGCGGAACAGCGCTATCGCCTGCGAGCCGTTGGTCTCGTAGCCGAAGTCGTTGAGATATTCGATGACGCTGTCGATGCTCGTCTCGGGAATGCCGAACGCCTCCTTGCAGATGCGCCGGAAGGCGACCATCTCGCTCTCCGAGACGGACCCGTCGGCCAGGATCATGCGGAACAGCATCAACAGTTCCGCCGACAGGACCGGATCGTCCGCGACCTTGCGCACGCCGGGATCGCCGTCGAAGATCGAGCGTATCTGATCGAGCAGTGCCATCGCCATCGGCCTCCCCTTTGCGATTCCGTCGCAGATAGTTAGCGCGGAATCGGCCTTGCGCAAACGGGGTTGGCATGGTCGAAGCGCGCATATCGTCCCGCCGCAAGACCCATAGCCCCGATGATCGATCTTAGCATACAGACTGTTGCCGTGTTGGCCTTCGCCGCGTTTGCCGCCGGCTTCGTTGATTCCATCGCCGGCGGCGGCGGCCTGATCACCATTCCGGCGCTGCTGCTGGCGGGCTTCTCGCCGACTGCCGCGCTCGGCACCAACAAGCTGCAAGGCATGTTCGGCTCCGGGTCGGCCACCATCCACTATGCGGCGAACGGCCATGTCGAGCTGCGCCGGCAGTTGCCGTCCGCCTTGCTGGCGTTAATCGGCAGCGCCGTCGGCGCCTTGCTGGCTACAATCGTGCCTGGTGATTTCCTGCGCGCCTTGCTGCCACTGCTTTTGATCGCCATCGCGCTCTATTTCGCGCTCAAGCCCAACATGAACGATGTCGACCGCGCCGAGCGCCTGTCGCCCTTCCTGTTCGGACTGATCGTTCCACCTCTTGTCGGCTTCTATGACGGCCTTTTCGGACCCGGTGCAGGCTCCTTCTACATGTTGGCCTTCGTCAGCCTTGCCGGCTACGGCGTACTCAAGGCGACCGCGCACACCAAGATGCTCAACTTCGCTTCCAACATTGGCGGTTTCGCCATCTTCGCCGCCGTCGGCGTCGTTTACTGGAAGATCGGCCTGATGATGGGCGTCGCCCAGTTCCTCGGCGCGCGCCTCGGCGCCAGCCTCGCCATCCGCATCGGCGCCCGGCTGATCAAGCCGCTGCTGGTTGTCGTCTGCGTGGCGCTGGCGGTGAAGCTTCTCGCCGACCCGGCGAACCCGCTGCGCCAGCTGATTGGTGTGTGACGGCCCCGCTGATACAATGCCGGCGTACGAATCATGTTGGAGGAGCCACACATGAATCTCAGTGCACCTACTCAGCTTATTTTCATTATCTCCCTTGTCATCGCCATCATCGGCGTTCTCGCCGCTCTTGGCGTTCTTGCGTTCATTCCTCTTGCCGCAGTGTGGATTGTTCTCATCGGCTACATCGTGCTTGCCGCCGGCTGCATGATGCGCGGCGCTTAAGTCAGGCACATTCAGATCTCAGGTAACCGGAGCGCCCGGCCACAAGCCGGGCGCTTTTGATTTCGGAATGTGGTCTGCTAGATTTGGCGGGCGAGGATTGCCGATGTCGATCGAGACAGAGCGCCGTCATGAACAGGACCATTCTTTAGCCGCAAGGTTCGAGATGGTGCGGCGAGCGGCTGACGCTTCGCTTGCCGGCTCAGTCACCGACCTTTGCGGCTATCGCGAGATGCTGCCCGTCTGCTCCCGCAATGTCGAATATGCTTCGCTGACCGTGCCGCTGGTGATCAGCTTCGCCGAGCCCTTCGCCATCGGGCTTGGGCGCGATCCCGGCGACAACGATCGCTTCGCCAGCTTTGCCGCCGGCCTCTTTGCCGGGCCGGTGGTGATCCAATCCTTCGGCGGCGCCTGCTGCGTCCAGATCAACTTCACCCCGCTCGGCGCCCGCCGCTTCTTCGGCCTGCCGATGAGCGAGCTGACCGACCGCATGGTCGGGCTCGACGATGTGCTTGGCCTCGAAGGCATCGCGCTGCGCGAAAGGCTCGGCGAGGCACGGGATTGGAGCTCGCGTTTCGCGATTGCCGAGAGCTTCGTCGCAGCAAGGCTGGCGGAGGCGAAGCGGATGTCAGCCGAGATCGCCTGGGCCTACCGGCAAGTCATTGGCTCTGGCGGACGCACGCGGGTCTCCGTGCTTGCCGATGAGCTCGGCTGGAGCCGCAAGCATCTCGCGGCGAAATTTTCCGACGCGATCGGCATCGGGCCGAAAACGCTGTCGCGCATCGTGCGCTTCAACCGGGCGCTCTCGCTGTCCAAGCATCAGCTCGACGACTGGGCGGGGATCGCCGCCGATTGCGGCTATGCTGACCAGGCGCATCTGGTGCGCGAATTCCGCGATCTCGCCGGCGAGACGCCAACCGCGCTCGCATAGTATCTTTCTCCACCGAGGTAACATTTCTTCAAGACGCCGCGGCGGCCTTCGCCGAGACTGGATACCATCAACCGACACCAGGGAGATTGCCATGTCGACCGCGAACGAAGCACCTCGTCTCTACCCCGCTCTGCGCTACAGGAATGCCGCCGGAATGATCGACTGGCTGTGCGACGCCTTCGGCTTCACCGTGCGCGCCCGCTATGGCGAGGGCGACGTCGTGCATCACGCCGAGCTCGTCTTCGGCGCCTCGATGATCATGCTCGGCACCGCGCGTGACGACGACTACGGCAAGATGGTCGGCGAGCCGGGCGCCGGCGGCGGCAAGTCGATCTATGTCGCGGTGGAAGACGCCGATGCCGCCTACGCCAGGGCAAGAAAGGCCGGCGCCACGATCCTGCAGGAACTGACCGATCGCGACTATGGCAGCCGCGAGTTCATCTGCCGCGACCCCGAAGGCAATGTCTGGTCGTTTGGCACCTATTGGCCGAAGGCAGGAGACGCCGCCAGCTAACGGGCCAGGCCAAAAATCGCGTCGCAGTCGAGGTGGGTTTCCAGTTCGGCCGCGACCTCGTCCAGCGCCCGCTCGACATCGGCGCGATAGTCGATGCCGCCGCCTTTGACGCCGAGGCTTTCCAGGAATCTTGCCCGGAAGGCGTCTGCGGAAAACAGCCCGTGCAGATAGGTGCCGACCACCTTGCCGTCGGCGGAGATCGCGCCGTCATCGATGCCGTTGATGATGGCGGACGGCCGCGCCAAATCCGGACCAACGGTGCGGCCGAGATGGATCTCGTAGCCTTCGAGCGGCAGATCGAACTGCACCGAGCGGGCGCTGACATTGCGGACCGTCTTCTCCGGCTCCATCAGCGTTTCGATGTCGAGCAGGCCGAGCCCCTCCGCCTCGGTCACGCTGCCCTCGATGCCGGCGGGATCGCTGACCTTGCGGCCGAGCATCTGGAAGCCGCCGCAGATGCCGACGACATGGCCGCCCCGCTTGCGATGGGCGAGGAGGTCGCGGTCCCAGCCATTCTCCCGGAACTTCAAGAGATCGCCGATCGTCGACTTCGAGCCGGGAATGACCACCAATCCCGCATCCGCGGGCAGCGGCTTTCCGGGCGGCACGAACACCACCTCGACCTGCGGTTCGGCCTTCAATGGATCGAGATCGTCGAAATTGGCGATGCGCGAAAGCATCGGCACCGCGACCTTCAGCGCCCGCTTCTCGCCGGATGCCAGCCGTTCCAGCACCACCGAATCCTCAGAAGGAAGCCTCGCCGCCGCCTTCAGCCACGGCACCACGCCGAAGCAAGGCCAGCCGGTGAACTTTCCGATCGCCTTGATGCCGTCGTCGAACAGCGAGACGTCGCCGCGGAACTTGTTGATGAGGTAGCCGACGATCATGCGCCGGTCCTCCTCCGGCAGGATGAGATGAGTGCCGGCGACGGAAGCGATGACGCCGCCGCGATCGATGTCGCCGACCAGCACCACCGGCACATTGGCCCGCGTCGCAAAGCCCATATTGGCGATGTCGCGGCTCCTGAGATTGGTCTCGGCCGGCGAGCCAGCGCCTTCGACGATGACGAGATCGGCGCCCTCGCCGACCTTCGCCCAGGACTCCAGCACGGCATCCATCAGCCGGCCTTTCATCGCCTGGTAGTCGCGCGCCCTGGCCTCGCCGAACACCTTGCCCTGCACCACCACCTGCGAGCCGACATCGCTTTGCGGCTTGAGCAGCACCGGGTTCATGTGAACGGTCGGCGCCACGCCGCAGGCGATCGCCTGCAGCCATTGCGCGCGGCCGATCTCGCCGCCGCCGGCCTTGTCGTCGCCGGGAATGTCGTCGCCGGGAATGTCGGCGACGGCGGCATTGTTCGACATGTTCTGCGGCTTGAACGGCCGCACCTTCAGCCCGCGCATCTTCGCCGCGCGGCAGAGCCCCGCCACCAGCACGCTCTTGCCGACATCGGAGCCGGTGCCTTGCAGCATGATCGCTTTTGCAGCCATCAGCCCCTGCCCTGCGCCACGGTGCCCGGGATTGTCGACTTCTGCGCCAGCGGCCCGCCACGCCAGATGTAGAGCGCCAGCAGCGGCTCCTTGCCCGTGTGCATGGCATGGCTGACATTCGAAGGGTGATGGATCACCTCGCCCGCCTCGCGAACATGGAAACCACTTTCGCTCTTGTGCCACTCCGTACCGCCGGTCAGCGGAATGTAGATCTCTTCGGCAATGTGATGGTGGTCGGGATAGACGATCCCGGGCCCGAGGATCAGCAGGCCGGCCGCGACCTCGTCATTGACGAAATGGCCGCGCGTGCCGAAAACCTCCAGCCAGCCGTAATTGTCCAGGAACGCCTGGCCGAAATCCGAGACGCTGTAGGTCTGGCCCCAGCGCAGATCGCCGCGATGTTCCGCCACGAATCGCGTGAGGGGCCGGATGTCCGATGGCGAAAGTTCGGCGATGCGGTCGAGATGGCGCAGGCAGGCGAGCGGATGCGGCTCCAGCGGTCGCACCGGCATGTCCCAATCGATGCGGGCGACGGCGTCGCTGACCAGAGCGCTGTCCAAGGTCCTGAGGTAGGCGTGGAACCGGTCGAGCAGTTCATAGAAGACTGTCGTCACGCCATGCTCCGTTGGTCGATCTATGCACAGCCGCTCCGCGGCCGGGCGGGTTGCGCGGCGGCATCATTGGTCTAGATTGAATGGCGCGCAAAGCCAAAAACGACAGGCCAGAAGGCCTAAAACGACAGGGAGCACGCCATGGACGCCGCGGTCGATGCGAGCACCAGCCAATTCGAACTCACCGAGGAGCAGCGCGCCATCCAGGAGATGGCCGAGGCCTTCGCCGCCGACCGCGTCGCGCCGAACGCGCTCGACTGGGACCGTGCGAAACATTTCCCGGCCGATGTGATTCGCGAAACCGGGCCGCTCGGCCTCGGCGGCATCTATGTCCGCGACGACGTCGGCGGCTCGGCGCTGGGCCGGCTCGATGCCGTGCTGATCTTCGAGGCGCTTGCCCGCGCCGATCCGGCATTTTCCTCCTTCATCTCGATCCACAACATGGCGGCGTCGATGATCGACCGCTTCGGCAGCGAGGAGCAGCGCCAGCGCTTCCTGCCCAGGCTGACCTCGATGGAATGGCTGGCGAGCTACTGCCTGACCGAGCCCGGTTCCGGCTCCGACGCCGCCGCGCTGAAGACGCGCGCGGTGAAAGACGGCGGCGACTATGTGCTCAACGGCGCCAAGCAGTTCATCTCCGGCGCCGGCGACAGCGACCTCTATGTCGTCATGGCGCGCACCGGTGCCGACGGGCCGAAAGGCATCTCGACCTTCGTCGTGCCCAGGGATGCGCCCGGCCTCTCCTTCGGCGCCAACGAGCACAAGATGGGCTGGCACATGCAGTCCACCCGCCAGGTCATCTTCGAGGATTGCAAGGTGCCAGCCGAGAACCTGCTGGCCACGGAAGGCGCCGGCTTCGGTATCGCCATGGCCGGCCTCGACGGCGGCCGGCTGAACATCGCCGCCTGCTCGCTCGGCGGCGCGCAATCGGCCCTCGACAAGGCTTTGTCCTATACAGGCGAGCGCAAGGCCTTCGGCTCGAAGATCAACCAGTTCCAGGCGCTGCAGTTCAGGCTGGCAGACATGGAGACCGAGCTGCAGGCGGCGCGAATCTTCCTCTACGCCGCCGCTTCGAAGCTCGATCGCAAGGCGCCGGACGCCGGCAAATGGTCGGCGATGGCCAAGCGCTTCGTCACCGATGTCGGCTTCGATGTCGCCAACGAGGCGCTGCAGCTGCATGGCGGCTATGGCTATCTGCACGATTACGGTGTCGAGAAACTGGTGCGCGACCTGCGCGTCCACCAGATCCTCGAAGGCACCAACGAGATCATGCGCGTCATCATCGCACGCGCGCTGATCGGCCGGTAGGCAGTAGGCAGTAGGCAGTAGGCAGTAGGCAGTAGGCGAAGGATGACCGGCAAGATCAATTCGTACAAGGATCTTATCGTGTGGCAGCAGGCCATGGGTCTGGCCGTCGCTACCTACTCCTTGACCAAGGCATGGCCAAAGGAGGAATTGTACGGGCTGACCAGCCAAATCCGCCGCTCAGCCACATCTATCCCTTCAAACATCGCGGAAGGTTACGGCCGCGATAACACGGGTTCCTATCAGCAGTTTCTCAGGATAGCCCAAGGCTCTCTAAAGGAGCTCGAGACACACCTCCAGATCGCTGAACGCATCGGCTTGGCCACTCGTGATGAGGTTCGTCATATGCTCTCAGCCACAGAAGCCATCGGAAAGATGCTTCGCCAGCTTATTATCAAGCTGGCACCTGAATAGATCCCCTACTGCCTACTGCCTACTGCCTACTGCCTACTGCCTACTGCCTAACCCTGGGAGCACCGCTATGACAACCATCGCCTTCATCGGATTGGGCAATATGGGCAATCCGATGGCCGCCAACCTGGTCAAGGCCGGGCATTCTGTGCACGGCTTCGACCTGGTGCCGGAGAACCTCACAGTCGCCAAGGAGCATGGCGTGGTCGTCATGGCCAACGCCGTCGCGGCGGTGAAGGACGCCGATGTCGTCATAACCATGCTGCCGGCCGGCAAGCATGTGCTGTCGGTCTATGAGGACATCGCGCCCAAGGCCAAGAAAGGCGCGCTGTTCATCGATTCCTCCACCATCGACGTCGAATCGGCCCGCAAGGCCCATGCCGTCGCCAGCAAACACGGCCTGCTGTCGATCGACGCTCCGGTCTCGGGCGGCACCGGCGGCGCCACCGCCGGCACGTTGACATTCATGGCCGGCGGCTCGAAGGACGCCTTCGCCAAGGCCGAGCCGGTCCTGAAGCCGATGGCTGGCCGCATCGTCCATTGCGGCGACGACGGCGCCGGGCAGGCGGCCAAGATCTGCAACAACATGATTCTCGGCATCTCGATGATCGGGGTCGCCGAAGCCTTCGTGCTGGCGGAAAAGCTAGGCCTGTCGCATCAGGCGCTGTTCGACGTCGCCTCGACCTCGTCGGGCCAGTGCTGGTCGCTGACCACCTACTGTCCGGTGCCCGGTCCGGTGCCGGCTTCGCCGGCCAACCGCGACTACAAGCCCGGCTTTGCCGCCGCCCTCATGCTGAAGGACCTGAAGTTGTCGCAGGAGGCGGCGCAAAGTGCTGGCGCGGTGACGCCGCTCGGCGCCGAGGCGACGCAGCTCTACGCGCTGTTCAACACGCAGGGCAATGCCGGGGTCGATTTCTCCGGCATTATTAATTTCCTCCGCGGCCAACTCGCATAAACCGCTGCTTTCAAAGGCTTATTAGAAGATTATTTGGCCGAAAACCGGCAAATTTAGATTTGCTTAAGGTCTCGATAACCGGCCGGTAACGATGTGCCTATAAAACGGACTGCGAGGCGGACATATCGCATCCGCCCGGCGCTCCGGATCAGGTCTCGCGTACCGGAGCCCGTAAGTTTCGCAAGTCGCTTGTAGCGAAACGCCATGCGTATCTGGCAAAGCCGCGTTCCCGGTGGGACGCGGTTTTTGCGTTTTGCTGCACTATATTTCGTTGCCGCATTCGGCGAGGTATGCGGTCTTCGCAGCTTGTTCCGAGAATTGTGCCCGGGCGTTTCACATGCGCCCACGCGTGCCTTCCGGATCGTAGGGCGAGTCGGCGGTCACCTTTGCCCGACGCCGCTCGCCGAGGACTGAAACTTCCAGTTCGGTACCGGGCGACAGCAGTTCCAGGGGCAGCAGCGCGAGTGCGATGTCGTGACCAAAAGTATAGGAGTAGCCTGCCGACGTGACGTGGCCGACAAGCTCGCCGTCGCGGTAAACGCCCTCGAAGGCGAACGCGCTCGCGCCGTCCGTATCGATCGACAGCGTTGCGATCCGGCGCGCCGTCCCCTGCTCCTGTTTAGCGACCAGTGCGGCCCGGCCGACGAAGTCGCCCTTGTCGAGGCTGACGAAGCGGTCGAGGCCGCTTTCCCAGGCTGACAATTCGACATTCATGTCGCGATACATGGCCCGGTAGGACTTGTCGAAACGCAGGGACTCCAGTGCCTGAAGTCCAACCAATCTCATCCCCTGCGCCTCGCCCGACGCCAAAAGCGCGTCCAGCAAATGCCGCTGATAACAGAGCGGATGATAGAGCTCCCATCCCAGTTCGCCCGAGTAGTTGACGCGCAGCAGACGCACATCGCTGGCCAGGCCGACGGTTCCGGACCGCACGCTGAACCATGGGAAGGCCTCGTTTGAGAGATCCACTTCCGTCAGTGGCTGCAATACCTCCCGCGCCTTCGGTCCAACGATTGTGAAGCTGCCGCGATCATCGGTGACATTGCGAAGCTGAACGTTGCCGCCCTCTGGCAGCAGCCGGCTCAAGTCGTCAAAATTCCAGCGCTCGGCGCGCGGCGTCGATATGAGATTGAACAGATCGCTCTTTAGCCGCGCCACGACATACTCGGCCTGCACGCCACCGGCCGGCGTCAGGTGATGGGCAAGGGCGACACGACCGGGACGAGGCAGCTTGTTGGCAAGGATTCCGTCGAGCCAGTCCTCGGCGCCCGGCCCGCTGACCTCGAACTTGGTCATCGGCGTCATCTCGACCAGCCCCACGGCCTGGCGGACGGCCTGGACTTCCTCGGCGACGTGGTTGCCTTTGGAGGTCCAACGCCAGCTATAGATGTTGCGCGCTTCGACACCCGCGGGCGCAAACCAGCTCGGCATCTCCCAGCCGTTCAGCACGTCCCAAACCGCGCCGAGCTGGCTTAGGCGGTCGTAGGACGGCGCCGTTTTCTGCGGTCGCGCCGCCGGCATGTCCTGGCCTGGATAGTGCTGCACGGCGTGGGTGCCCCAGGCTTCCCTGACTTTTTCCCGGGTCCAGTTCTTGTTGGCATACTCGCCGAACCGGCGGGGATCGAGTTCGGCCGTGTCGATGCTGTTGCCGCCCTCCACGATCCGCTCGGAAAGATAATAGCCGATCGCTCCGCCCCAAAGGATGCCGCCCGGCACGCCCTCCGCGAGCCAGACGTTCTCAAGACCCCAGGCCTGCCCCATCAGCGGCAGTTCATCGGCGGTCATCTGGAAAGGCCCGCGCACATTGCGCTTTATGCCGGCGCGCCCGAGCGCCGGGACCAATTCGCTCGCGCGCTCCCAATTCCAGGAGACGGCATCGAAATCCTCGTCGAGCAGATCGGCGCCGAACCATTCCGGGACGCCGTTTTCGGCGAACAGCTTGAGCTGTTCGGTCCGCTCATAGGGACCGAACAGCAGCCCGTCCCCCTCTTCGCGCAGATAGCCCTCGTAACCCTCGTCCCTGAGGATCGGCATCTCCGGCAGGCCCAGCCGTTTGCGTTCGACAACTTCCGGAACCGCCTCGGTGATCCAGTACTGATGCACGATCGGGATCGCGGGAATGTCCAGCCCCAGCATGGCGCCGGTCTGGCGCGCATAGTTGCCGGTTGCGAGGATGACATGCTCGCAGAGGATGTCGCCGCGCGGGGTCTTGACCTTCCACTCGCCGCCCGGCATCCGCTCGAACCCGACAACTTCGGTGTCGAGATGGACCTTCGCGCCGAGGTCGCGTGCGCCCTTGGCCATCGCCTGGGTAACGTCCGCCGGTGCAATGTGACCATCGTCGGGATGGTAGAGGGCGCCCCGCATGTCCTTATTGTCGAGCAGCGGCCAGATCTCGCGCGCCTCCGCCGGCGACACGATCCGGGCCCGCACGCCCTGGACCTCCGCGACGTCCATATAGCTCTTGTACTCGTCGAGCCGGTCGCGCGTGTTGGCGATGCGCAGCTGGCCGCATTTGTGCCAGCCGACCTTCTGGCCCGTTTCGGCTTCCAGGCCCTCATAGATTTCAATCGACCTGGCGATCATGCGGCCGACGTTGCGGCTGCGCGCATAGGACGGAATGAGCCCTGCGGCATGCCATGTCGAGCCGGCGGTAAGCTGCGTCCTCTCCAGCAATGCCACATCGGTCCAGCCGCGCTTTGCCAGGCCATAGAGAATGCCGGCACCGACGCAGCCGCCACCGACCACGACCGCACGAAAGGAACTCACCATATGCGCCTGCCCCTGTATGAAACTGCCATTGGTTCACATGACCGCTGGCGCATACTGTCAGACGGCATCCGGCTTTTCAGCACATTTCCTGGTCTGGGACACGGCAGCAACCGCCCGGCCGTTGGTCCACGATCATGATTGACGCCAATGGAAACGGCCGGGCGCCGTCGCGGACGCCGCCCGGCCTTCGTTCAGCGCTTGCGCAAATCCGCTTCGGCGAGATCGAGCGCCCTGGCGATGCGATCGCAAGCCATGTCGACCGTCTCGCGCGTCCAGATCAGCGGCGGCGACAGGATCATCGTGTCGCCGGTGGCGCGCAGCATCATGCCTTGCGCGATCGCGTGGTCGCGCACGACGACGGCGGCACTTCCCGACGGCAGGTAGCGCTCCTTGGTCGCCTTGTCCTTGACGATCTCGATCGCCCCCATCAGCCCGATCGAGCGCACTTCGCCGACCAGATTGTGCCCGGCGATACGCTCCTGCAGCGCCTGGGCGAAGTATGGACCGGTGTCGTTCCTGACCCGCTCGACCAGGCCTTCGCGCTCGATGATCTCGAGGTTCTTCAGCGCCACGGCGCAGGCCACGGGGTGACCGGAATAGGTGTAGCCGTGGTAGAACTCGCCGCCCTTCTCGACCAGCGTCCTGCTGATGCGGTCGCCGACCAGCAGCGCCGACAGCGGCTGGTAGCCCGATGTCAGCGCCTTGGCCGTGGTGATGGTGTCGGGCTCGATGCCGAAGGTCTGCGCCGCGAACCATTCGCCGGTGCGGCCGTAGCCGGTGATCACCTCGTCCAGCATCAAGAGCACATCGTATTTGCGGCAGATGCGCTGCACTTCCGGCCAGTAGCTCAGCGGCGGGATCTTCACCCCGCCGGCGCCCATCACCGGCTCGCCGATGAAGGCGGCGACCTTGTCGGCGCCGGCCTCGAGGATGGCGTCCTCGACGGCCTTGGCCGCGCGCAGGCCGAAATCATGGTCGCTTTCGCCGGGCAGCGCGAGCTCATAGGCATAGGGCATCATCACATGGACGATGTTGGGCACGGCGCCGCCGAGCTGCTTGTGCATCGGCTCCATGCCGCCGAGCGAGGTGCCTGCAACGGTCGAGCCGTGATAGCCCATCTTGCGCGAGATGATGCGGTTCTTCTCCGGCTTACCCTCCAGCGCCCAGTAGTGGCGCACGAGCCTGAGCGCCGTGTCATTGGCCTCCGAGCCGGAAGAGCCGTAGAACACCTGGCCGACTTGCTTCGGCGCCAGTTCCGCCAGCTTCTTCGACAACAGCACCGGTGTCGGCGTCGAGCATTTGAAGAAGGAGTTGTAGTATGGCAGCTCCTTCATCTGCGCATAGGCGGCCTCGGCCAGCTCGTTGCGGCCGTAGCCGACATTGACGCACCAGAGGCCAGCCATGCCGTCGAGGATCTCGGTGCCGTCGGCATCGTAGATGAACGGTCCGTCGGCGCGGGTGATGATGCGCGAGCCCGCCTCGCGCAGCTCCTTGTGGTCGGTGAAGGGATGCAGGTGATGCGCGGCGTCGATCTGCTGAAGCTGCTTCAGCGAATAATTCTGATAGGTCATGGATTTGCTCTTTCCTCTTGAATCAATCCGGCAACGGCCGGGGCGGATTCCTCAGAGGCGGGCGGGCGGCGAATAGCCGATGCGGGCGCAAAGCCTGAGCAGCTCGGCACGAAGCGTGCGCGGTGACGGCGTCACCGCGACCCCGAAGGCGCCTGATGTCTTCGTGCAAGCCATGGCGGCACCTTAAGCCGCCTGATGCCCTGAATTCAAGCCGTACCCGCCAGCGCCCGCTGCAGGAATACATAGCGCATCGCCGTTTGCGCCGCTTGAGGACGACGATCGCCACGCCCGCCATGGCCACCTTCGGTTTCCTCGAAGAAGAGTGTCCGGCCGTGGCCAGCCTCCTGCAGGCGCGCCGCCATCTTGCGGGCATGGCCGGGATGGACGCGGTCGTCGGCCGTCGAGGTCATCAGCAGCACCGGCGGATAGGCGGCACCCGCTTTGACATGTTGATAGGGCGAGTAGGCGGCCAGCCACGCCGCCTCTTCCGGCTTCGCGGGATCGCCATACTCGGCGATCCACGAGGCCCCCGGCGGCAATTCGGTGTAGCGCAGCATGTCGAGCAGCGGCACGTCGATGATGACGGCGCCGAACAGTTCCGGATGCTGGATCAGCGACGTGCCGGTCAGCAGGCCGCCATTCGAGCCACCCTGGATGCCGAGCTGCGCCGCCGTGGTGATGCCGCGCCGGACAAGGTCCGCGGCAACGGCCGCGAAATCGTCAAAAGCCTTCTGGCGATTGCCCTTGAGCGCCGCCTGGTGCCAGGCCGGGCCGAATTCGCCACCGCCGCGGATGTTGGCCTGCACATAGACATTGCCCTTCTCCAGCCAAAGCCTGCCGCGCACGCCGGCATAGCCCGGCAGAAGCGGCACTTCGAAGCCGCCATAGCCGTAGAGCAGCGTCGGCACCGGTCCGCCCTGGTCGCGCCGCCTGACCACGAAATAGGGGATCATCGTGCCGTCGCTCGAGCGTGCCTCGAACTGTTCGGAGATGAAGGGCGAAGCGTCGAAGCGGGCCGGCTGCGCCTTCACCGACCGAAGCGTCTCGCCATCGTCGTCAGACCAGATGATCGAGCTCGGCGTCAGGAAATCGGTGAAGGAGAAGGAGACGCTGGCGCCGAAATGCTCGGCATGGCTGGTGCCGACATTGCCGTTTTCCGGCAGGCCGACCGGCTTCAGCGACCAACCCTCGCCTGTCCGATCGCAAGCGACGACCTTGCCGCGCACATTGTCCATCAGGTTGATGAACAGCCGCCGCTCGGTGCGGGCGAGCCCGGCGATCGAGACGCGATGCGCCGGCGCGAGCACGGTTTCGACCCGCCCCAGCGTGTTGGTGTCGATCCAGCGTTCGAAATCCACCGAATAAAGCCCGTCTGGCAGGCAGTGCGTGCCGTCGGGCGCCGTCCACGGGCTGCGCACGCCAAAGACGAGCTGTCCCTGGAAGATCGCCGTGTCGGTTACGTCGTCTGGAAGCGGAATGCGCCGGTTCTCGCCGGAAGCGAGCCGCAGGAAGCTGTGCGAGGAGAAGAAATCGATGGTTCGGGCCAGGAACAGGTGCCGCCTGTCGCCGTCGATCTCGACCCCGCCGCCGGCCGCGAGGTCCTGCTTTTCGGTCTCGAAGATAAGCGTGGCGTCTTCCAGCCTCGTTCCGCGCTTCCACAGCTTGACCACGCGCGGATAGCCGGACTGCGTTTTGTCGTCCTCCTCGAAGGCGGCCGAGACGATGACGGTGTCTTCGTCCAGCCAGGAAAAACCCGACTTCGAGGCGGCGGCGCGAAAGCCGCCTTCGACGAAGGACTTCGCCGCGATGTCGAACTCGCGCATCTCGCTGGCATCGCCGCCATCCGGCGACATGCTCACCAGGCAGCGGTTGAAATCCGGATAAAGGCGGCTCGCGCCGCTGAACACCCATTTGATGCCTTCTTTCGCGGAGAGCACGTCGAAATCGACGATCGTCTCCCATTCCGGCTTGTCGGTCTTGTAGGAAGCGACCGCCGTGCGGCGCCACAGGCCGAGCACGTTGTTCTTGTCCTGCCAGAAATTGTAGACGTGGCCGTTGATCGCGGTCCCGATCGGGATGTTGTCCTCGGCCGTCATCAGGTCGAGTGCGGTTTCGAACGAAGCCTGGTAGCCGGGATCGCCCTGCAGCTCGGCAACCGTCAGCTCGTTCTGGGCGTGCACCCAGTCGAGCGCCCCCTTGCCATTTCGATCTTCCAGCCAAAGGAAGGAATCTTCAGCGGCCGGTTCAGTCTGGCCTTTTGTGATGGTTTGGGTCACGCACGGTCTCCGAAAGCTAGTCAGGCGGCCTCGCCTACATCGCGTCACGGACGCTCACATTCAAGATGGCAATGACAGCTTGTCGCGACGAAACGCGGCTTTTCCTTCACATCACGCGCCGGCGCAGAACGGTCGCCACCGCCAGTGCGGCACAGATCGCGCCGAGAGTGGCCGGCAGGCCGGACGCGCCGGTGATATCCATGACGCCGCCGGTGAGTGGCGGCACCAGGATGCCGCCGACGCCCCACATCAGCGAGAAGGCGGCGTTGCCGGCGACCAGCGCCGAGCCGGTGAAGCGCTCGCCGAGCTCGATGATCGACATCGTATAGATGCCGTAGGAGACAGCGCCCCAGATGAACACGCAGGGCCAGATCAAAGGCGTCTCGATCAGCAGCGGCAGCAGCACGCAGCCGAGCACGGTCAGCGACACGCACAGGAAGCGCACCAGGCGCGCCGTCAGTCTTTCGGCCAGCAGGCCGAGCGGCACCTGCATGGCGATGTTGCCGGCGATCATCGTCGACAGCAGGGCCGACATGCTGGCCTCGGCAATGCTGTAGTGAGTGCCGTAGACCGGCAGCAGCGCCAGCACCGCCTGCTCGAAGCCGGCGGCCACGACCACGGCGGCGAGCAGCAGCCATGCCTTCGGCATGAAGCCCATCACCGAAACCTGCTGTCCGGCCTCGTCGACCTTGGGCAGACGCCCAAGCACCAGCGCCAGGCAGCCGCCGCAGAAGACAAACGCGGAGATGCCGACCAGGAAGGGCGGCCAGCCCTCGGTGCCGACCGCAAGCAGGCAAAGCGGACCGGCGGCGAAACCGGCCGAGATGACGGTCGAATAGACGCCCATGACGCGGCCGCGGCGCGACGGCGGCGCCAGCGCGATCACCCAGATTTCGCTGAGAACATAGAGCGGGTTGGTGACGACGCCGATCAGGAAGCGCAGCGGGAACCACAGATAGACGTTCTGCGTCCAGCCGACCAAAGCCAGCACCAGCGCGGAAAGCGCGGCGCAGGTGAGTGCCGTCCGCCCCGGCCCGAAACGGCGCGCCAGCGCCGGGATCATCGGCGAGGACAGGATGAAGCCGATCGGCGTCATCGCCGCCGAAAGCCCGATCATCGCCGGCGAGATGCCCTGGCGCTGCAGGATGAAGCTGAGCAGCGGGTAGCTCAGGCCTTGCGCGATGGCGAAGACCGAGACCGTCGCGATCACCCCGGTGATCGCCGCCCACTGTATCGTTTCGTCGCTGTTCGTTTCGGCGGCGCTCATGGCCCTTCCTCCGCCGGCAGCCTTAGCGGTTCGGCTGGACAGCCGTAACCCCCTCACCCGCGAAAACCGCTTGCTCCAGCCAAACCCTGTCAGGAACTTCGGCGGCTGGCCGACCTGTAGAGCGCGAAGGCCACCAGCAGCGCATCGAGCCCGACGATCACCGCCGGCAGGCCGAGTGGGCCGACCGCCTGCATCAGCGCACCGGCGCCTGGCGGGCCGACAATGCCGCCCGCGCCCCACATCAGTGCGAAGGCGGCGTTGCCGGCCACCAGCAGACTTCCCTTGAAGCGGCTGCCTAGCTCGACCAGCGCCATCGTGTAGACGCCGTAACCGACCGCGCCCATCACCACCAGCACCGGCCAGACCAGCGGCGTCGTGATCAGCAGCGGCAGCGACAGCGCGCAGGCGCCGGTCGCCAGCGCGCAAAAGACGATCATCGCACGGCCGCCGAAGCGCTCGGCCATCAGCCCGAGCGGGATTTGCAGCAGGATGTTGCCGGCCGACAGCGCCGTCACCAGCGCCGCGAGCTTCGCCTCCGGCAGGCCGTAGCCGGTGCCGAAGACAGGTATCAGCGAATAGGTGCTCTGCTGCACGGCCGCCGAAACCAGCACCGCAAGCAGCAGCGCCGGCGCCAGCCTGGCGAACCCGGCGATGCCGCCGGAAGCCTGGCCGTCATCCTCGAAGCCGGCGAGTTGCGAAGAGACGGCGCGCAGGATCAGCGCGCACAGGCAAAAGCCCGCTATGGCGGCGATGAACGGGGGCCAGCCGGACGCGCCGAGGGTGATCAGGATCAACGGCCCGGCGGCGTAGCCGGCGCCCATCAGCGCGTTGAACACGCCCATCACCCTGCCGCGGCGCGACGGCGCCGCCAGCGACAGCGCCCAGACCTCGCCAAGCACATAGAGCGGATTGATGACCACGCCGACGAGGAAGCGCAGCGCGTACCAGGCGATCCAGTTCTGCAGATAGCCGATGCCCAGGAAGCATAGCGCGCCGATCAGCGAGCAGCCGACGGCGAGATTGCGCGCGCCGACCAGGCGCACGGCGGCCGGCACGAACGACGCCGACAGCAGCAGGCCGACCGGCATCATCGCCGCCGAGAGGCCGATCAGCGCCGGCGACAGGCCCTGCCGCTGCATCAGCAAGGTGAACAGCGGATAGCTCAGCCCCTGCGCTGCGCCGAACATGGCCAGCGCCGTGGTGACGCCGGCCAGTGCCGCCCATTGCGTTCCCGCCTCGCCATCGCTCGCCGCCGCCATCGCGCCATCCGTCTGCATCGCCCAGCCTTGGGCGGCATGCGATCCGGCTAGCGGCTCGACACTGGAAAAGGAAGGGCCGGTGGCGAAATCTGCTTGCGCCAACGGCCATCGCGCCTCAGGGCCACGCAGACTACGGGAAGTAGCGGGCGATCGCCCCCTTCTTGCCGTCGGCATAGGGTTTCAGCCACTTGTCGTCGATGGAAATCCCGTCGTCAGCCGACGGCCCCTTCCCGATCGTCCGGCGCCATGCGCGGAACTTGTAGTGGTCGAAGACGTCGAGCATGTGCACCGCATAGGCCGCGGCAAAGGTCTTGTCGCCTTCGACGATGACCAGGTTCTCGTCATTCTCGTAGGACGCCTTGTAGCCGAGGTTGTGGCTGCCGGTGATGACGGTGGCATTGTCCTCCATCGGATCGATGATGACGATCTTGTCGTGCACGATGGAGTGCCCGACGGTCAGCACCTCCGCCTGGAAATCGCGGGCGATCGTGGCGCCGGTCAGGTTCGCCGCCCTGACGATCGAGACGTTCGGCGCCTCCCAGGCCTTCTCCGGATAGACGAAGGGCGACTTGCCGTCCTTGTTCGACTTGTGGGTCACCGGATCCCTGGTTGGGGCGACATAGTTGGGCATCGCGGTCTCGTCGCTGATCGCGCCCTGCACGATCAGCTTCGGATCCGCATTCGCCGCCGCGACCGCCTGGTCGACGATCGAGTTCTCGCCGAGCCGCGACGGATTGAACACGAGAAACAGCACCGCGCGCTTCGCCGCCTTGATGCGGGCGAAGACGTCCTCGAGGTCGACCGGGCGCACCGAGATGTCCTTCTTGCTGCGCTCGGGATCGTTCGGCGAAAACCACACCGTCATGCCGTCCAGCGCTGCGCTGGCGCCGTTCAGCGGGTTCGAAATGTGGTTTTCCTTGCGAAACGGCACGCCCTGCTTTTGCGCCACATGTCCGGCGGCGCTTTCGCTCGCCGGCGGCGGGAAGACGTCGGCCTTCATGCGCTCCCAATAGGCGTTGAACACGTCTGCCATCGCCGGGTCGTCGCGGACGAAGGCGTTGTTGGACTGCCCGCAAATGCCGGTCGAGGTCCAGTTGGTGCTGCCGGTCATCACTGCTTGCGGCTTGCCATGGGCATCGCGGTAGACCGCGAACTTGTTGTGGCCGATATGGTTGTTGTTGAACAGGCGGTCCGTCACCACGACGCCGGCATCGCGCAGCCGCTTCCGGAACGGCGCGTTGCCGAAGTCCCATTCCTTCGTCTGCTCGTCCTTGCCCGAATTGGAAAGGATGACTTCGACGACATCCTTGGCGGCGATGATCGCGTCGCTCAATTCGTCGTCGCCAAGCTCGTAGAGCGCAAGCCTGACGGAGCCACCTTGGTCCTTGGCCCGCTCCATCAGGCTGATCAAAACCTGGGGCACATCGCCTTGCAGATAGGCGCGTATCTTGCTCGCCGGGTTCTGCAGCTCGGCCCTGATCTTGTCGCGCTGTCCGACCTTGATGCCGGCTTCCGCCAGCGCGTGCGACATCCATTGCGTCGACAAGACACCATTGGTGAAAGCGACCCGCGCCTTGCCGAACATCTGCCCCAGGAAGATCGGCGGACTGACGGCGCCCTGGCCGAGATAGCCGAGAGGCCGGGCCGCGCCGGTATAGGCGGGTTGGCCGTCGACCACCTGCTCCGGACGCACCGGCACCGGCTCGAGGCCCGGCTTCATGTCGCCGACCGGGCGCACCCGATAGGCGATCATTTCGCCTTCCGGCCGGATCGTGAGGCTGTCGCGGCGCCGGCGCACCGTGAGGTCGCGCCAGAAGGTCTTCTGCACCGGCCACACGCCGGTGTCCTGCGGAATCCAGCGTGGATTGCGTTGCCCCTTGAACGGCACCCATGCCGCCAGGCAACGCTCCTCGCCGGTGTCGGGATAGAGGCGGACGATCTCGAAGCCGAGGCAGCCCGGGATCATCCCGTCAATATCCCAAGCCAGGAACGCGACCTCGTTGTTGGTCGCCGCACGCACTTTGATGACATCAGGCATCGCCACCCCCCTCGAGATGCTCGGCGCGTAAGTATAGCAGAAGTAAAAGACGAAACTGTAACAGGCTTCACGTTGCGAAGCGCTGGGCTCTCGGTTGGCGCTCCGTCATGTCGCTTCCCTCGCCCTAGTGGTCGCCGCCTCCTCACCGGCGGCATTGGCGGCGGTCCATTATGCCGCCGACCTTCGCATCCCATGAGGCTTTTCATGACCGCTGCCCTTCACCCCGCCGAACCGGCACTGGCAACCGATCGCGCCCGCCGCGGCGGCCGCGCGGGCAAGCGCGCCGGTGGCTCGGCGGCGTTCGAGCAGCCGCCGTTCCGGCAGCTGAAGAATCCGCTCGCGCCGACCAGGCTGGTCTCGGATGACGAATTGGAATCGATCCACCTCGCCTCGCTGCGGGTGTTGAAGGAGATCGGCGTCGACGTGCTGCACGACGAAGCCCGCCGCATCATGAAGGCGCATGGCGCCGACGTGCGCGACGGCAGCGAGCGGGTGCGCTTCGACAGCGACCTGATCCTCGAACTGATCTCGCACTGCCCGCCGGAATTCACGCTGCATGCCCGCAACCCGGCGCACAATCTGCGCTTCGGCGGCAACAACGTCATCCTCTCGATGATGGCCTCGGCGCCCAACTGCTCCGATCTCGACCGTGGCCGCCGTCCGGGCAACCAGGCCGACTATCGCAACTTCCTGCGCCTGGCGCAGATGCACAATATCCTCAACTGCACGGGCGGCTATCCGGTCGAGCCGATCGACATCCATCCCTCGGTCCGGCACCTGGAATGCATCCGCGACCTCGCCATGCTGACCGACAAGGTGTTCCACATCTATTCGCTCGGCAAGGAGCGCAATGTCGACGGCATCGAGATCACCCGCATCGCGCGCGGCATCAGCCATGAGCAGCTGCTCGAGCAGCCGTCGGTCTTCACCATCATCAACACCAACTCGCCGCTCAAGCTCGACGTGCCGATGATGGAAGGCATCATCCAGATGTCGAGCAAGGGCCAGGTCGTCATCGTCACGCCGTTCACGCTCTCGGGCGCCATGGCCCCGGTGACCATCGCCGGCGCGCTGGTGCAGCAGAACGCCGAGGCGCTGTCCGGCATCGCCTTTGCGCAGATGGTGAAGAAGGGCGCGCCTGTCGGCTATGGCGGCTTCACCTCCAATGTCGACATGAAGTCCGGCGCGCCGGCCTTCGGCACGCCCGAATACATGAAAGCGCAGCTCGTCGGCGGCCAGCTCGCGCGGCGCTACAACATCCCCTACCGCACCTCCAACACCTGCGCCGCCAACACCGTCGACGCGCAGGCCGCCTACGAAAGCGTCTTTTCGCTGTGGGGCGCCATCCAGGGCGGCGGCAATCTGATGATGCACGGGGCCGGCTGGCTCGAAGGCGGCCTGCGCTGCTCCTACGAGAAGACCATCCTCGACATCGACCTGTTGCAAATGGTGGCCGAGTTCCTGACCCCGCTCGACCTGTCGGAGGACGCGCTCGGCTTCGACGCCATCCAGTCGGTCGGTCCCGGCGGCCATTTCTTCGGCACCCAGCACACCCAGGACCGCTACAAGACCGCCTTCTATTCGCCTGTCCTTTCCGACTGGCGCAATTTCGAAAGCTGGACGGAGGCCGGTTCGCCGACGGCGCTCGAAAAGGCCAACCGGGTCTGGAAGGAGCGGCTGGCGTCCTACGAAGAACCCTATATGGACCCGGCGATCCGCGAAGAACTGAACGACTTCGTCGAGAAACGCCGCGCCGAAGGCGGCGCCCCGACCGATTTTTGATCTTCCGTAGGTGATGAACAGTCGACCCCCACTCCGTCGAGCTTCGCTCGACACCTCTCCCCCGATCGACGGGGGAGAGGAAAGGCGCGAGGCGATTCCAGCCGGCACCCTTCCTCTCCCTCCGGAGGGGGGAGAGGGGGCGCTGCGAAGCAGCGACGGAGTGGGGGAAGCCACTCCTCAAACGCGCAGTCGCCGCAAAGCGGGCGCGACCCAGAAAGCAGGAAATCAAGCTGATTTGGTGCACGGTCGACCCCCACTCCGTCGAGCTGCGCTCGACACCTCTCCCCCGATCGACGGGGGAGAGGAAAGGCGCGAGGCGATTCCAGCCGGCTCCCTTCCTCTCCCTCCGGAGGGGGGAGAGGTGGCGCCGCGAAGCGGCGACGGAGTGGGGGAAGGCGCTTCTCAAACGCGAAGCCGCCGCAAACAAGGCACCACCAAGCGAGCAAGAAACCTGCGTCAAGCAGGCAATCAGGCCGAAGCATTGCTTTGGCTCGAACTGAAGGGTCGCAAGCTTGGCGGCTACCGCTTCACGCGCCAGTTTTCCATCGGCCCCTTTTTTGCGGACTTCGCATGCCGCGAAAATTGGCTCGTCGTGGAAATCGACGGCCACCAGCATGCAGACAGTTCATATGGCCGCCGCCGCGACGAGTTCATGCGCGCCCAAGGTTATTCGATCCTGCGCGTTTGGAACCATGACGTCCTGAAACATCGCACTTCCGTCTGTGAAACCATCCTTGCCACGCTTGATGGCAGGCTAACCGAAAACATCGCGGTATCCGGTCTCCGCTTTGTCTTCACGCCTCGCTCACTCGATTCAATCTCTTCAAACACGGACCTATCTGTATGAAATCTCATGTCAAAGCGGTTGTCATTGGCGGCGGCGTCGTCGGCTGCTCGGTGCTCTACCATCTGGCCAAGGCCGGCTGGACCGACATTATGCTGATCGAGCGTTCGGAATTGACCTCGGGCTCCTCCTGGCATGCCGCGGGCGGCTTCCACACGCTGAACGGCGACCCCAACGTCGCCAAGCTGCAGGCCTATACGGTGCAGCTCTATAAGGAGATCGAGGAGATTTCCGGCCAGTCGTGCTCGCTGCATCTCACCGGCGGCGTGATGATGGCCGACACGCCGGAGCGCATGGACTTTCTGCGCCTTGCCCACGCCAAGGGCCGCTATCTCGGCATGGACACCGAGCTGATCACGCCGTCGGAAGCCAAGGCGATGTTCCCGCTGATGGACGAGAAGAATTTCGTCGGCGCCATGTGGGATCCGGTCGAAGGCCATCTCGACCCCTCCGGCACCACCATCGCCTATTCCAAGGCGGCGAAAAAGCTCGGCGCTGAGATCGTGCTGCGCAACCGCGTCGTCGACCTGACGCAGCAGCCGGACGGCACCTGGAACGTCGTTACCGAGCAGGGCACGGTTCACGCCGAGCATGTCGTCAACTGCGGTGGCCTGTGGGCGCGCGAGATCGGGCGCATGGTCGGTGTCGAGCTGCCGGTGCTGGCGATGGAGCATATGTACCTGCTCACCGAGCCGATGCCGGAGGTCGAGGAATTCAACAAGTCAACCGGCCGCGAGATGATCGGAGTGCTCGATTTCAAGGGCGAGATCTATACCCGTCAGGAGCGCAACGGCATCCTGCTCGGCACCTATGAAAAGGCCTGCAAGCCGTGGTCGCCGGTGAACACGCCCTGGGATTTCGGCCATGAGCTCCTGCAGCCCGACATCGACCGTATCGCGCCGTCGCTGGAGATCGGCTTCAAACATTTCCCCGGCATCGAGAAGGCCGGCATCAAGCAGATCATCAACGGCCCCTTCACCTTCGCGCTCGACGGCAATCCGCTGGTCGGCCCGGTGCAGGGCCTGACCAATTTCTGGTGCGCCTGCGCCGTCATGGCCGGCTTCAGCCAGGGCGGCGGCGTCGGCCTCGCACTGTCCAACTGGATGGTGCATGGCGATCCCGGCTTCGACGTCTGGGGCATGGATGTCGCCCGCTTCGGCGAATGGGCCGGCCTGCGCTACACCAACGCCAAGGTGCGCGAGAACTATTCGCGCCGCTTCTCGATCCGCTTCCCCAACGAGGAACTGCCGGCCGCTCGCCCGGCGCAGACGACGCCGCTCTACGACACCATGCTCGCCAACAACGCGGTCATGGGCGACTCGTGGGGTCTGGAGACCCCGCTATGGTTCGCACCGAAGGGCACCGAACCGAAGGACATCGTCTCCTTCCACCGCTCCAACGATTTCGGCCCGATCGGCGAGGAGGTGCGCGCCACGCGCGAGAAGGTCGGCGTCACCGAGATCGCCAACTTCGCCAAATACGAAGTCTCCGGACCAGCAGCCGAGGAATTCCTCAACCGGCTGATGACCAACCGCATGCCGAAGGTTGGCCGCATCGTGCTGACCCCGATGGTCAACGAGTTCGGCAAGCTGATCGGCGACTTCACCATCGCCAAGTCGGGCGAGGACCGGTTCATGATCTGGGGCTCGTCCGCCGCGCAGAAATACCACATGCGCTGGTTCGAAAAACACCTGCCGAAGGACGGTTCGGTGCGCATCCACCGTTTCGACCAGACGCTGGTCGGCCTGTCGATCGCCGGGCCGAAATCCCGCGACCTGCTGCAGAAGCTGGTCGATGTCGATGTCTCGACCAAGGCCTTCCGCTTCATGGATTTCCGCGAGATGGCGGTCGGCGGCGCGCCCTGCATGGTCAACCGCATCACCTATACCGGCGATCTTGGCTACGAGATCTGGATGGCGCCCGCCTATCAGCGCCTCGTCTATAAGGCGATCAAGGAAGCCGGCGAGGAATTCGGCCTGGTCGACTTCGGCATGCGCGCGCTTCTGTCGATGCGCCTGGAAAAGAATTTCCCGACCTGGTTCCGCGAATTGCGCCCGATCTACGGTCCGTTCGAGGGCTCGATGGATCGCTTCATCAAGCTGGAGAAGAACGACTTCATCGGCCGCGAGGCGTCCGCCAAGGAGCACGCCGAAGGCCCGAAGCTGCGCCGCGTCTCCTTCATCGTCGATGCAGCCGACGCCGATGTGATGGGCGACGAGCCGATCTGGGCCAAGGTCAGCAAGGACTACGGCACCGTGGAAAAGCCGCATGGCTATGGCGCGCCGCGCTTCGACACCACGGGCAAGGAAGTGCGCGGTTCGCAGGCTGCCGAAGGCGCCTCCGCAGTGCGCGGCATCGCCGATGGCGACTGGCGCGTGGTCGGCTGGGTCACTTCGGGCGGCTATGCGCACTACGTCCAAAAGTCGATGGCGCAGGGCTATGTGCCGGCGGCGTTGGCCGAGGACGAAAGCGCCGGCCTGTTTGAGATCGAGATCCTCGGCCACCGCCGTCCGGCCCGCATCAATGTCGAGCCGCCCTTCGACCCGAGCGGCGAGAAGATGCGCACGTAAAAGGGCGACAGCGCGTGCCGGATCGTGTAGTTGGCGTTTCGACCAAGCACGGTTCGACCGGCCGCTATCGGAAGACGACGTCCTTGCAGCATCTAGAGAAATGGACCGACTGGCTTTGCGACGACAAGGCCGGTCCATTCAACGCCGCGCTCGCCTTTGCCGTCACATACTGCCTTGTCCAGGTCGTGGTGATGACGCTGTCGTCGCACTGGGCAGGCACTGGCGTCGGCGTCGATGAATCCGAGCAATTGATGGTGATGCGGGTCCTGGCGGCTGGCTACGGCAGCTCGCAGCCACCGCTCTATACGTGGCTTGCCCACCTGACGGCCTCGCTGGTCGGAACCAGCATCCTCGCCCTCAAGATCGTGAAATACGGTCTGCTGGCCGCAGGGCTCGCAGCATACTTCACCGCGGTGCGCCGGCTCGGCTTCTCGAATCGCGCGGCCGCGGCCGCCATGTTCGGCCTGCTTCTGTTTCCACAGATCATCTGGGAAATGCAGCATGCCCTCACCCACTCGGTCGCCATATTCTGCTTTTCGTCGGTGCTGTTCCTGGCGCTGGTCGAGCTGCTGAAACGGCGATCCCTCGCCGCCTATGTGCTGTTCGGCCTGGCAACGGCTGCGGCGATGCTGTCGAAATACAACAATGTCATCTTTCTCGCCGCGCTGCTCCTGGCGGCGCTGTCGCTGCGCGAAACCCGCGCGGCGATCTTCGACCGCCGCTTCCCGATCAGCGTGGTGGTGGCCATCCTTGCCTGTCTCCCGACATTCCACTGGAGCCTCGCGCATCTCGAAGACTTGCTGTTGCACAGCGACGGCTTCGGCGTTGCCGAGGGTGGCAGCGCGGCGGCGACTGCATCGCTCGGCGTGTTCGGGTTGGGCAAGGCGATACTCAACTTCGCCGGGCTTCCGGTCGCCGTCTTCGCCGTTGCGTTTTTGGTGGCAATCAGCAGACCCGCGCCATCGTCAGAGCCTTGGCCCTGGCCCGAAAAGCTGCTCTGGCGCGCGATTGCTTTTGCTCTGCTGATTACGCTGGCGGTGGTGCTGGCGGGCGGCGTGACGCAATTTCGCGATCGTTGGATGCTTCCGGTTTTCGTTCTGCTGCCCGCTGCCCTTGCCATGCGTCTGGATGCCATGGGCGACAGGGGCAGGAAGACGCAAGCCACGATTGTCTTCGCCGGCGCCGTCCTCGCCATCCTGGTGCTGCCGGTAAGCTGGTACATGCAGGTGTACGGCGGAGACAGCCGCGGGCGCATCGTGCGGATGGACTATCATTCGCTGTACGGCCAGCTCATGTCCGAAGGGCCGGTGCGCACGGTGATATCCAGCTGGTTCTGGGCCGGCAATTTGCGTCTTGTCGATTCTGATCTCGTCGTGCTCGACGACGAGATACCCGATTTTGCCGCGTCGATCCGCGAACCAGCCGTGCTTGTCCTGGCGGCTGACGACGGCGAGCCGAATTCGATCATTTTCGACAGGATCGCCAAGGCCGGCTACGCGATGGACACCATCCATCGGCAGGTTGAGGTACCTCAGTTGCTCGGCGGCACCCCTGCGACCCGCCAGCTCACGATAGCCAGACTTCACAGGATCACGGCGCCGTAGCGCGCTTCGGGAGGGATCGCATGGAGACACAACGCTTCGGCCGCCATCGCAAGATCATGCCGTTCGAACCGGAAGCGGCCGGCTCCGTTGAAGTGCTGCGTGAAGCCTCCCGCCAGAAGGCGGCCTCGCTCAACCAGCATGTGCTGGGCTACGGCGCGCAGGCCGAGGCCGAATGGCAGGCGGCCGGCATCGCCGCTCCGGACCTTGCCGCCATGCGCAAATACCGGCTCGACCGCATCCGCTCCGAATTGAAGCGCCGCGGCTATGCCGGCGCCCTGCTCTACGACCCCGTCAACATCCGCTACGCCACCGACTCGACCAATATGCAGCTCTGGGTCGCGCACAATCCGACCCGCCATTGCTTCGTTGCCGCCGAAGGGCCGGTGGTGCTGTTCGACTATTTTTCCTGCGAGCACCTGTCCGATCATTCCGGCGTCGTCGACGAGGTGCGGCCGGCGGTGTCGTGGATGTATCTCTACAGCGGCGAGTTGACGCCGTTGAAGGTCCGCCGCTGGGCCGCAGGCATCGCCGATCTGGTGGCGCAACATGGCGGCGGCAACCGCCGCATCGCCGTCGACCACATCAATCCGGAGGGCGCCGAGGAGCTTGCCCGCCTCGGCGCCAGCATCGGCAATGGCGAGGCGGTGATGGAGAGCGCGCGGCTGATCAAATCGCCGGACGAGATCCTCGCCATGCGCCGTTCGATCGTCGCCTGCGAGGCGGCGATGGGCGAGATGGAACGGGCGCTGGAGCCAGGCATTTCCGAAAACGAGCTGTGGGCGGAGCTGCATCGCGGCAACATCGCGCGCGGGGGCGAATGGATCGAGACCAGGCTGCTGTCTTCCGGTCCGCGCACCAATCCCTGGTTCCAGGAATGCTCGTCGCGCGTCATCGAGGCCGGCGATCTCGTCGCTTTCGACACCGACCTCATCGGCCCGTATGGCTTCTGCGCCGACCTCTCGCGCACCTGGCTCTGCGGCGACGGCAAACCCTCGAACGAGCAGCGCGATCTTTTCCGCATCGCCGCCGACCAGATCGCCCACAACACCGAACTGATGCGCCCGGGCATCTCCTTTCGCGAGCTTGTCGAGCGCGCCGCGGTGCCGCCCGGCGACTGTTTCCCGACACGCTACGGCGTGCTCTACCACGGCGTCGGCCTGGCGGACGAATATCCGACGCTGCCGTATGCCAGCGACTGGACCGACGATACGCCGGACGGCGTGCTCGAAGCCGGCATGGTGCTGTGCGTCGAAAGCTATATCGGCCGGCTGGGCGGACGCGAGGGCGTCAAGATCGAGGAGCAGATCCTCATCACCGAGACCGGCAACCAGCAGCTCTCGAGCTATCCGCTCGACGAGCGGTTGCTTGGCTGAGTCACTCGAGGCCCTCGATCGCTTCGCGCAACGCCGCTACCGTCTCTGGCGGCGTGGCTCGGGCGGTGATGAACGGCAGGCCCTTGCGCCGTCTCGTCCAGCCGACGACCTTCACGTGCCTTGCCGCCGGCTCGAAGCGCTTGGCCAGCGCCCAGCTCTCGCAGTCGATCGCCGCGACATCGGCCCTGCCCTCGGCAATGGCGACGATCGATGAACGGTGGCCGCCGCTCTGTATCTGCGAAGCAAAAATGTCGAGGCTTTCGCCCATCGCCTCCAGGTCCCGCGTCAGCCCGAGCAGGCCGGACATGGAGTCCGGATTGTTGAAGGCGAAGCGCTTGCCGCGGATGAGATCGAGCGGGATCGAGGCGCTGCCATCGGCCGGCGATGCGACGGACTGCCCGCCGTCGGTCGGCATGACGATCGCGCTGGAATAGAGCTCGCCCTGCCCGCCCTCGACGGCATCGTAGCTCGGCTGGCCGATCACCTGGACATGGCTTGCGAGCCCGAGCTCCATCGGCCCCCAGCAGGTCTGCCCGAACAGCAGCGCCGGATGCAGCCAGAGCCCGTGGAAATCGAGCTCGCCCGCCGGCAGCGTCGCCGGATCGGGCGCGATGACCTTGCCGGCTGCGTTGCGGATGCCGCCGGGCACCGGCGGCAGGTCGCCATTGACGCGGACGAGCGTCTCCGGCGCGTCGATGCCCTTGCCCCTGATGGCTTCGCGCAGCCGCGCCCATTGCGCGTCGACCTCGCCCCTCGCCTCGGGCCAGTCATACATCGGCAAGGCCGCAACGAATTCGCTCATGCCTGGATTTGACCGCCGTTCTGGAAAACTGACAAGATCGCGGACGCGAGCCGCCCGCAGCATGGATGCCGCGTGGCGGCTATACTGGGATCATTCCTTTGGCGGCTCGGCCGGAACCGGGGCGCTGCCAAGGCCATTGATGCTGCGCGCCCGGACACGCGGCTTGAATGCCCGGCCCGGCTCCGGCGCGCGCCGCAGCACCGGATGGACGATCGGCTCCTTGGCCTTGAAGGCATGCGCCTTGAGCAGGGCGAAATAGTTCGGATAGGCATAGCCGTTGTTCATCCGCAGCCATTCCTCGCGGCGGTCGCGGAACAGCTTCGGCAGCCGGTACCAGGCAACCGTCGGGCTCTTGTGATGAACGAAATGCAGATTGTTGTTGAGGAACAGGAAGGACAGCGGCGAGCGCTCGATGATCACCGTGCGCCCTTCCGGATGTTCCGACCACTGATGCTCGGCATAGGTGCGGACCGAAATCATCGACTGGCCGAGCCAAACGGGTACCAGAATGTAGAGCCACAGCGGAATGCCGAAGCCGTACGTCACGATCGGCACCACCATGGCAAGTCCGGCGGCGTGCAGCAGCCATGCCTTGCGGATCGCCTTGTCGCCGGCTGCGATCTGCTTGGCGTCGTCGATGAAGAAGCCGATCGACGACAGCCACGGACCGAGGATGAGGCGGCCGACCATCGTGTTGTTGATCTTCAGCAAGAGTTTCATTGCCGGCGGCAATTCCTCATGCATCCAGAGCGCCTGGTAGTAGCTCTCCGGATCGTCGAGCGGATCGGTCAGCCGCTCGTCGGCATGATGGCGAAGGTGGATCGTCTTGAAGCGGCGGAATGGCCATACCATGCCGATCGGCAGGAAAACGAAAGCTTCATTGATCCGCGCGTTGCGTGTCGGATGGCCATGCAGCACTTCGTGCATCAGCGACGATTGCAGTGCCGCTATCAATGCCAGGGCCGCGAGAGCCAGAAGTGGGTAAGATGGCCAAAGCAGGAAGCCGGTGGCAAGCCAGGCGCCGTAGCAAAAAAATGCGAGGAACACGGTCGGCCATTCGATAGCCGCTGCACTGCTACGTCTCTTAGTCATGCTTGCCATGCGATCGACCACTGCCCTCCAGTCGCCGGAACCACCTTGATTCCTGACAACATTGTGTCAGGAGCCTGTCGTTGCCGCAACGCGACAAAGCGCACAAACTGTTGCGAGTGCGCATTTTCAGCCGCATATGTTATACATTGTAAACAAACAGAGGATTCATTTCCGCCTGAGCCACGTTCAATCCGGCTACGGCGCAAATTTTTCCTCTCCGAAGCAGGAGCAGCCTGATGGACAAGCGCGATCTGTCGACCCTCTTCCGGGACCGTTTGAAATTGCTCTTGACACGCTCGGACCTGAACCAGTCGGCTTTCGCGACAGCGGTCGGCATCGACCGTTCGGCGCTCTCGCAACTGCTCTCCGGGACGTCGACCCGACTGCCCCGCGCCGAGACGCTGCTCAACATTGCTGCCGAGTTCAAAGTGTCGCTCGACTGGCTGCTGGGCCTCAGCCATGACGAAGGCGTCACCGGCGAAATCCGCGAGAGCCTGGAGATCGAGGAGGCGCCCGACGGCTTCGACCGCACGCTGCTCGCCAAATGGCACTCCGAAGCGGCGGGAACGAAAATCCGCTACGTGCCGGCCGGCATTCCGGACCTGCTGCGCACCGAGGCGCTCGTCGACTACGAGGCGAACATCACCAACAAGAGCCGCGAGGCTCAGGCGGGCGAGACGCAATACCGCATCGACTACACCAGGCGCCCTGAGACCGACATGGAGGTCTGCATGCCGCGCCACACGCTGGAGATCTTCGCGCGCGGGCTGGGCGTCTGGGACCGCTTTCCCGAGGCCAACCGCCGCCAGCATCTTCTGCACATGGCAACGCTGCTCGACGACCTGTATCCGACCTTTCGCCTGTATCTCTATGACGGGCGCATGCGCTATTCGATCCCCTACACCATCTTCGGACCCTACCGCGCCGCGATCTATGTCGGCGACATGTATCTGGTGCTCAACGCCCCCCAGCCGATCCGCACGCTGACCAGCCATTTCGACAATCTGATCCGCGCTGCCGACATCAACGCGCATGAGGCGGCGAGCTTCGCGCAAAGGCTGGCCGAGCTGCGATTTTGATGGCTGGACGCCGGCTTTGACATTGACGACATATAAAGAGTTCTTTATATCCTTATCTCAACAAAGAACTCCGTAAGGCGTATGTCATCATGACCAATCCGATCGAGGCACTGCTTGCCGAAAAGGGTGTGCTGCTCGCCGATGGCGCTACCGGCACCAATCTGTTCGCCATGGGCCTGGAGGCCGGCGAGGCACCGGAGCTGCTGAACGAGACCGCGCCCGACACCATCACCAGCCTGCACCAGAATTTCGTCGACGCCGGCGCCGACATCATCCTGACCAATTCCTTCGGCGGCACCCGCCACCGGCTGAAGCTGCATCATGCGCAGGATCGCGTGCATGCGCTGAACAAGCGCGCCGCCGAGATCGCGCGCGCGGTGGCCGACAAGTCCGGCCGCAAGGTGATCGTCGCCGGCTCGGTCGGCCCGACCGGCGAATTGCTGGTGCCGCTCGGCGCCATGACCTATGACGAGGCGGTCGACGCCTTCGCCGAGCAGATCGAAGGCCTCAAGGCGGGCGGCGCCGAAGTCGCGTGGATCGAGACCATGTCGGCGCCGGACGAGATCCGCGCCGCCGCCGAAGCCGCGATCCGCGTCGGACTGCCCTACACCTATACCGGCTCTTTCGACACCGCCGGCCGCACCATGATGGGCCTGCTGCCCAAGGACATCCACGGCGTCGTCGACGGGCTGTCGCAAGATCCGCTCGGCGTCGGCGCCAATTGCGGGGTCGGCGCGTCCGACATCCTTGCCTCGCTGCTCGACATGACCGAGGCCAGGCCGGAGGCGACGGTGATCGTCAAGGGCAATTGCGGCATTCCGGAATTCCGCGGCACCGAGATCCACTATTCCGGCACGCCGGAACTGATGGCCGACTATGTCCGGCTCGCCGTCGATGCCGGCGCCAAGATCGTCGGCGGCTGCTGCGGCACCTCGTTCCAGCATCTTGCCGCCATGCGCAAGGCTCTCGACGCGCACACCAAATCGAGCCGGCCGACCATCGAGACGATCGTCGAGCGCATCGGCCCGATGCGCAACAAGGTGGCTACCGCAAACACCGCCGAGACCAGCGAGGCCCGCCGCGAACGCCGTCGCGGCCGCGCCTGACCGTTTGATCGGTCGCCGTTTCGATTATTCGCTGTTTTCGGCGTAGCGCGACAGCGCCGTGTTGAAATCGGTGGCGCTGCCTGCGTCGCTGCCCATGCTCATCAAGGCGCCCGATGCGCGGGGATCGCTGATCTGCTCCAGCATGACGCGGAAGCGGTCATTGTTCAGGGCCGACTTCGCGGTGTTCCTGGCCGCCTCGACATCATTCATGATGCGCCGGGATTCCGCCGACGGCGCCTGCGAGGCGGTCGACTGAACGTCCCTTGCAGCCGGCGTTGAATTCGCAATGTCTCTGATCAGCACTTCCGGCCCCCACAAGCCCGTGTATTAGCTTTTCGTAACAAGAGGGAATTGCGATCATATTCCTGAAAAGCCTCGCAATTTAACGATCTGCCGAAAAGGGAGCCGGCTTCAGGATCTATTGAGATTCAGGTCAGGCCGAGCCGAAAATGGTGAGTTTCCGACAACCGGAGCGGAGCGTACTGAAGTACGTGAGCACCGGAAGCGCAGGAAACCTCCATTTGCAGGCCGGCCTCACATGAATCTCATCAGATCCGAAAAAAAGGCCGGCAAGGTTCCCCTCGCCGGCCTGCCTCACCCGCCCGTGGCCGGTTCCCCGTATCAGAACGATCCCCGTCTGAAAGGAACCGGCCGTTATTGCCACTACCGGTTACCGCCCAGCGCCGAGGCAAGGCGCACAAGCGACAGGAATTCCGACCTGTAGCCAAACGGATCGGCTCCTCGGGCGGCGGTGGCAATCTCCATGATCTTGTCGTAGCCGAACTTCGCGGTCGCATCCTCGTCGCGCAGCTTCTGGCCGAACGCCGCGACCGCGACCGAGAAGCGCTGGTCGGTGCCGGCCTGGTCGAAGGACTGGACTTCGTTGGCTGACGTCACTGGCGTGGTGATCAGCTTCGAGGTGTCCTCGTCCGGCAGCTTGTAGCGGATCTTGACGAAGGCATATTCGTCGGCATTGGCGACGCCGCCATTGTTGACCGTTGCCTGGCCGTAGCGCAGCGGGTCGATCTGCTCGCCGCCGCTGCCCTTCGGCGTGATCTCGTAGATCGCCGTCACCGAATGGCCCGAGCCGATATCGCCGGCATCGACGCGGTCGTTGTTGAAATCCTCGCGGTTGAGCGCGCGGGTCTCATAGCCGATCAGGCGATATTCCGAGACCTTGTTCGGATTGAACTCGACCTGGATCTTGACGTCCTTGGCGATGGTGAACAGCGTCGAGGACGCATCTTCGACCAGGACCTTCTCGGCCTCGGCGAGCGTATCGATATAGGCGGCGGTGCCGTTGCCGTTTTGCGCGATGGTCTGCATCATCTGGTCGTTCAGGTTGCCGCGCCCGAAGCCGAATACCGACAGGAAGACGCCGGTCTTGCGCTCCTGCTCGATCAACCGCTTCAGGTCGTCGTCGTCTGTCTGGCCGACATTGAAGTCGCCGTCTGTGGCGAGCATCACACGGTTGACGCCATCCTTGACGAAGGATTGCTGGGCAAGCTTGTAGGCTTCCCGGATCCCCGCCTCGCCCGCCGTCGAGCCGCCAGGCTGCAGATGGTCGATGGCCGACAGGATCTTGTCCTTCTCGGCAACCTTGGTCGGCATCAGCACCGTGCCGGCATCGCCCGCATAGGTGACGATCGAGACCGTATCGTCCGGCTTCAGCTTGCTGACCAGCAGACGGAAGGCCGACTGCAGCAGCGGCAGCTTGTCCTGCTCGTTCATCGAACCCGACACGTCGATCAGGAACACCAGGTTGGCCTTGGGCTGCTCGGTCGCCTTGACGTCGAAACCCTTGATGGCGACGTGCATCAGCTTGGTGTGCTCGTTCCACGGCGTCGGCATGACGCTGACGGTCGAGTTGAACGGCGTCGAGGCCGCATCCGGTCCCTTCCAGTCATAGGGGAAGTAGTTGATCATCTCTTCGACGCGCACGGTGTCGGCCTGCGGCAGGTAGCCTTCCTTCAGCGAGCGCCGCACGAAGGAATAGGAGGCGGTGTCGACGTCGATCGAGAAGGTCGAGACCGGGTCCTCGAGCGCGGCATGCACCGGGTTGGTCTTGAAATCCTCAACGCGGTCGCGGTTTTCCTCCTGCGGCAGCAATTGGTCGGCAGGCAGCGTGGACGGCTGCGCCATCAGCTTGGATTCGGCGGCGGTGCCCGGCACCGGGCCGCCGCGTGCGACATCGGCGGGGGCCGCGGCGCCACCATCGAGGGAAAGCTGGCCACTGACGGTCGGCGCAGGCGCCGGCTCGGTGCGCTGGAGCGCATCCTGCCGGACCAGGCCGCCGGCCTTCTCCGCTTCGGACTTCGGCGGCTGTGCCGGCGCGACCAGCACCTCGTTCAAACCGCGGCTTTCACTATCGGTGTCTTTCTTCTGCTTATCGGCCTCGGCAACCGGCTTCAGCGTCGCCGGCACTTTAGTCGCCGGCGCGTTGGTCGCCGGCACGTTGGTTGCCTGCCCGTTGGTTGCCGGCTTGTCGGCCAGCGTCTCGGTGATCTTCTCATCGCCGCCGATCTGCGGCGGCGCCTCCCTCAGCATCTGCAAGGTGGCGTATCCGGCGATCGGCAGGGCGACGAGCCCGGCAATGGCCGGCGTGGCGATCAGTTTCTTTTGCATGATCTCTCTCCAGAGCTTTTGTACCCGCTCTGTGAGACGAAGCCCGCCGGCCGATCCTTGGGCGGCAGCGAAGATTTTTTCCTGCTCGTCGAAAGCCTGCATGGCTGCTGCCAGCGCGCGCGCCTTCGCCTCGGCGTCCGGCGCCGGTGCCGTGATGTTGCGCAGCCTCTCGAGTTCGTTGTCGTCGACCATGGTCACACTTCCCCGGCTGAACGCATCAACGTCTTCAGCCGTTTCTTCGCTTCATGGATGTGCCAGGAAACGGTCGTCTCCGAGATCGCCAGCGCCTCGGCAGCATCCGCGTGGCTGAGCCCCTCGCCATAGACGAGCAGCACCGCATCGCGCTGCTTGTCCGGCAGCTTGCGCACCGCCGCCCATAGCGCTTCGGCCGGGTCCTCGGGTTCCGCCGCCTCTCCCGCGATCAGCGCGTAGGCGCCGTAGGCCTCGGCCTTGCGGGTGTCGCGGGCGCTCTTGCGCATCATGTCGCGCGCTGCGTTCAGCGTCATGGTGTAGAGCCACGTCGTGAAGGCGCCCTTGCCATGATAGTCGCGGATCGCCCGGCCGAGCCGGACGCAGACTTCCTGGGCGATGTCCTCGGCGTCCGCCTTCCTGCCGCACCAGCGATAGGCAGCGCGATAGACGAAGCCGTAGTGCCTTTCGAGCAATTTGCCGAAAGCACCCCTGTCTCCGCCCTTCGCCCGCCCGACCAATTCGGCGTCGGAGGCTTCGCCCTCGTCCAGCATCATCGCCATCATTTGCCTGTTGGACGAAGGCTAATGGCCAATCCTTGGGGTTATGGAAAGATTTTTTTGCCGCAGCGCTTTCCCTTCTCTCCGTTTACGGGGAGAAGGTGCCCGAGGGGCGGATGAGGGGCGGCGCGAACGTTCGAAGGCTCGCGCTACATGGTGCCCTCGCCGCGATCTGCGAGAGAAGGCTAGCCAAGCGTCTCGGCAAACAGCGTCGTCAAGCGCTTCCAATGGCGCTCGGCGGCGGCCGCGTCGTAGACGCTGTGGTCGGGCACGCACCAGCCATGCGCCACGCCGACATAGTTCTCGATCGCGTGGTCGACCTCGGCCACCCTCAGCGCCTCGGCCAGTCGCGCCGACTGCTCCGGCGGAAAGCTGCGGTCGACGCCGGCTACGCCGACATAGACCCTGGCCTTGATTGACGCCGCCTTGCGATGCGGGCTGTCGGCTGCATCGCTGGCCAGATTGCCGCCATGGAAGCTCGCCGCGGCGGCGATCCGGTCCGGATAGCTCGCCGCCGCGTTAAGCGCCCGCGCGCCGCCCATGCAGTAGCCGACGACGCCAACCGGCCCGGTGATCCCTGCGGCGGTCAGTGCATCGAGGAAGGCGGCGCCGTCGCGGATGGTCATGCCCTGCGTCGTGCCGCCGCTCAGCATCAAAAGCGCAGCCTTGCTCTTTTCCTCGGCAAAGGCGGTCTTGGGGTCGAACGGACCATAGGGCACATAGCGATAGAAGAGATCGGGCACCAGCACGGCGTAGCCAAGCCCGGCGAGGCGCTCGGCCATCTGGTCGAGCGCCGGGCGCGGACCGAAAATATCCATGTAGAGGATGATTCCGGCCTTGGCCGGCGCGGCTGGACGAAACAGCCGAGCTTTCGCCGAACCATCCTGGGTCTTGATCTCGAGGTCCTGCTTCGCCATTGCGCGCTCCGCTTGTTGCCAGGCGATAGATATCCGCGTCGGCCGTCAGGGCAAGTCACGGCATCTCAATCGCAGTCAAGTTTCCGTGCGGCTCGGAACCATCTCTACAGGCCGGCGAACGACGCCATGTGGAAGGCCTGAACATCTGCTGGGTAGCGAGAGTCGGAGCCATAAGGACAGGCGTTGCGGTCGAGGCAGCCGCCGCTGCGGCAAGACGCGCCATCGGCGCCGCGCACATGCGCCAGACAGGCCTGGTGCGTGAAGCCGTCCGCCGCATAGGCGTCGACCGGACAGGATTTCAGGCAAGGTTTTTCGACACATGCATCGCAAAGGTGGAGAGCTGCGTCAGGTTTGGGGATGGCAATCGCCTGCTCGAACAGCAGAGCGCCGCGATAGGCATGCCAAAGCCCGTAGCGTGGGTGCATGAGGATGCCGAGCGGCGACGGCCTTAGCCCCTCCGCCCGCATCGCCCATTGCTGGAACGGGAGATACGGCCTGTCGGAGGGCGACACGGCGCGCGCGCCGAACTCTTCCGCAACCGAGCCGATCACTGCGCGCGCCCATGTGTCGAGCGCATTGGCGAAGGCCTGCGGTTGCCGCTCCCGCCAGCGCAGGAAATGCGGCCACGGTGCAGCACCCGCCTGCCCGACCAGCAGGATGGACCTGGCGGGCATGCCGCAGCGCCCGGCGGGTGCTGTGTCTTGGCTGGTGAAACGGAAGCCGCCGCGCAGGATCAAGCCATCGACCGCGAGCACGGCCGAGATATCGTCGACCGTGCCGCGCGAAACAATCATCCCCTCTTGCCCGGCTCGGAGAATGCGCTCCGCCAGACTTCCTTGTGGATGATGTCGGCCACTTTAGCCCGGCCTGACTCGGGCTCCTTTCAAGTGAAGGCGTCGGCCATCGAGCCTTTCTTCTTGGCGATGAAGTCGGTCAGGGCTTCGTCGATCGCCGGATCGAGGTAAGGCGCCTCGTAGCTTTCCAGCCAGCGGCGGGCGAGTTCGTTGGCCCGCTGCGGCGCGGTCTTTTCGCCTTCCGCCAGCCACTGCTCATAGGAATTGTTGTCGGCAATGTTGGAGCGGTAGAAGGCGGTCTGGAAATTGGCCTGGGTGTGGTCGCAGCCGAGATAGTGGCTGCCCGGACCGACCTGGCGAATCGCGTCCATCGCCTGGCCGTTTTCCGACAGGTCGACGCCCTCGGAGAATTTCTGCTGCATGCCGAGCTGGTCGATGTCCATCATGAACTTCTCGTAGCAGGACGCCAGCCCGCCCTCGAGCCAGCCGGCGGAGTGCAGCACGAAATTCGCACCGGCAAGAATGGTCGAGTTCAGCGTGTTGGCGCTCTCGTAAGCCGCCTGCGCGTCCGGGACCTTCGCGGCGCAGAGCGAGCCGCCGGTGCGGAACGGCAGGCCGAGACGGCGGGCAAGCTGCGCGGCGCCATAGGAGACCAGCGACGGTTCCGGCGTGCCGAAGGTCGGCGCGCCCGACTGCATCGAGATCGACGAAGCGAAAGTGCCGAACAGCACCGGCGCGCCCGGCCGGATCAGCTGCGTGAACGAAGCGCCGGCCAGCACTTCGGCCAGCACCTGCGTCAGCGTGCCGGCGACAGTCACCGGGCTCATCGCGCCGGCAAGGATGAACGGCGTGACGATGCAGGCCTGGTTGTGGCGCGAATAGACCTTCAACGCGCCGAGCATCGTCTCGTCGAACACCATCGGCGAGTTGGCGTTGATCAGGCTGGTCAGCACCGTGTTGTTCTCGACGAAGTCGTCGCCGAAAACGAGTTTGGCCATCGCCACCGTGTCCTCGGCGCGCTCCGGCGCGGTCACCGAGCCCATGAACGGCTTGTCGGAATATTTGATATGGCTGTAGACCATATCGAGATGGCGCTTGTTGACGGGAACGTCGACCGGCTCGCACACCGTGCCGCCCGAATGGTGGATCGACGGCGCCATATAGGCGAGCTTCACGAAGTTCCGGAAATCCTCGATCGTCGCATAGCGGCGGTTGCCGTCGAGATCGCGCACGAAGGGCGGGCCATAGACCGGCGCGAACACCGTCGCTTTGCCGCCGACCTGCACCGAGCGTTCGGGGTTGCGCGCATGCTGGGTGTAGACGGACGGCGCTGTCTTCAGCAGCGAACGGCAGAGCCCCTTCGGGAAATGCACGCGCTCGCCCTTGACGTCGGCGCCGGCCTCTTTCCAGAGCTGCAGGGCTTCGGCATCGTCGCGGAAGATGATGCCGATCTCTTCCAGCACCGTGTCGGTGTTCTTCTCGATCAGCGCCAGGCCTTCCTCGTCCAGCACTTCATAGACGTTGATCTTGCGCTTGATGTAGGTGAGCTGGGTGCCCGGACCGCCGCCCGAGCGCGCTGCCCGTCGCGCCGCCGCGCCACTGCCAGCGCCGCGCCCGCGTCTGCCGCTCGACGGCTCCTGCTCGACTGCCGCGTTCTCGCTCATGATCGTTCTTCCCTGATTTTGTTCTGACCTGATGTGGATTGCGGCCGCGTGCGGCTGCTTCTCGCCGGATCGTAGCCATGCACCCTATTCGAAACGGCCAGCCAGCGCCAACGCCTGTCGCAAAATCGACAAGAATTCCAATAGATTTGCGGTCGCTTTCCTTTTGCGGGAAGTCGCAAATCAGCTATGGATACGCGGCCCTCGCGGGTTAGGTATTGGCGCATCGATTTTAGGCTGCCGCAGACATTCCGAGCAGCAAGGAGCCCGAGAAAAAATGTCCGACGACGAGATCATCCTTTCCGAGCTTTCCGACGACGAGCTCGTGCAGCAGATGCACGACGACCTTTATGACGGGCTGAAGGAAGAGATCGAGGAAGGCACCAACATCCTT
>NZ_SRUO01000207.1 GCF_004791025.1 Mesorhizobium sp. M4B.F.Ca.ET.203.01.1.1 | reverse complement strand
GCGACGGCTCGAACTTCCCCGGCCAGGTCAATTTCGCCAAGGCGTTCGAGCGCTATCCCGAGGCAATGAAGCAAGTCTATGCCGGGCTGCCCGCGGACTGGAAGCTGTTCAGCGAACACAAGATGTACGAGCCGGCCTTCTATTCCACCGTGGTCCAGGACTGGGGCACCAACTACATGATTTCAAAGGAGCTGGGCGACAAGGCGTTCTGCCTGGTCGACCTTGGCCACCACGCGCCGAACGTCAACATCGAGATGATCGTCTCCCGGCTGATCCAGTTCAAGAAACTCGGCGGCTTTCACTTCAACGAT
>NZ_SRUO01000206.1 GCF_004791025.1 Mesorhizobium sp. M4B.F.Ca.ET.203.01.1.1 | reverse complement strand
GGAACGGCGCCGGAGCCCGGCTGATCGCCTCGGAGTCGCGGCAGGTGAACTTCTCCCGCACGTGCTGGATCACCTTCCATTGCCGCGGCACCACCTCCAGCGTCTCGGTGATATCCTCACCCAACTTGCGTAGCCGATGACCGCCGCAGCAGTGACAAGCAGTCGGCGCGGGCTCGACCATGCGTTCGCGCGGCAGATGCTCGGGAAATGGCTGGCGCGCGGGTCGCTTGCGCACATAAGGCGCCACCTCGGTGGTCCGGGCCGCAGCCTGTTCGGCGGCGATCTCGTCTTCCGTCGCGGTGCTCTGGAGT
>NZ_SRUO01000205.1 GCF_004791025.1 Mesorhizobium sp. M4B.F.Ca.ET.203.01.1.1 | reverse complement strand
CGGGCATTGGGCAGCAGGCCGTGCAGTTCGGCGCTGGGCATCAGGTAGGTGCGTTCGCCGGCGAAGCCGACCACTTCGGCATCGACCCAGCCGCCATCGACCACTTCCACCTTGCAGCTGGCGCCCAGCGGCGCCTCGCAGCCGACCGCCTCCAGGGTCAGGCCGACCGCGCGGCGCAGCACGCCCTCGCGGATCAGCCCACGGCCATGCGCGGTATCCACGCGCAGGCCATCCAGGCGCCGGCCCAGGCGCAGGTTGCGGGCCACGGCCCAGTCGGCCGGCGGCGTCGTGTTTTGCTGAGCGGCGCTCAC
>NZ_SRUO01000204.1 GCF_004791025.1 Mesorhizobium sp. M4B.F.Ca.ET.203.01.1.1 | reverse complement strand
GACCGCTTCTTCGATGCCGCCGACCATGTAGAACGCCTGCTCCGGCAGGTGGTCGTACTCGCCATCGACGATGGCCTTGAAGCCACGGATGGTGTCCTTCAGCGGCACGTACTTGCCCGGCGAACCGGTGAACACTTCGGCCACGTGGAACGGCTGGCTGAAGAAGCGCTCGATCTTGCGTGCGCGCGACACGGCCTGCTTGTCCTCTTCGGACAGCTCGTCCATGCCCAGGATCGCGATGATGTCCTTCAGTTCCTTGTACTTCTGCAGGGTCTGCTGGACGCGCTGGGCGGTGTCGTAGTGCTCGTGGC
>NZ_SRUO01000203.1 GCF_004791025.1 Mesorhizobium sp. M4B.F.Ca.ET.203.01.1.1 | reverse complement strand
CGGCAAGGTCTTCGATTCGCTGTTCGTGCGCCACTGGGACACCTGGAACGACGGCCGCCGCAACACCCTGTTCGTCGCGCCGCTGCCGACGGCCAAGGCCGGCGCGGTCAAGGGCGCTTCGGCGCTGAGCGCGACCATCGACGGCGACGCCCCGTCCAAGCCGTTCGGTGGCAATGATGACTTCGCGTGGTCGCCGGATGGCGCCAGCGTGGTGGCCAGCATCCGCGTGGCCGGCAAGCAGGAGCCGTGGTCGACCAACTTCGACCTGTACCGCTTCGACGCCGCCGGCAAGCAGGCGCCGGTCAACCTGACG
>NZ_SRUO01000202.1 GCF_004791025.1 Mesorhizobium sp. M4B.F.Ca.ET.203.01.1.1 | reverse complement strand
CTACACGATGCTCTTCCGATCTGCTGGCTGTTCATCAGCTGACGCCGGCGCTTGTCCCAGATATGACCCGGCAGATCGACATAGTTTGTCACGGTGGTGTCATCGAGGACGATGAGATCGCGGTCGCCCTTGTGGCGTTGCACCGAGCGCATGCAGGCCTTCACCAAGGGCGGCGCGTTGGCGAGGCCTTGCGCCCAATATTGCCAGATCGGCCCCAACCCGCCTTCCGGCGTGCTGGTCGAGTACCATCGCGAGTGATCGACAGCGGCGTTCCGGGCGCGCCAGTCCTGGCGCCGAGCCAGGTTCATGTGGG
>NZ_SRUO01000201.1 GCF_004791025.1 Mesorhizobium sp. M4B.F.Ca.ET.203.01.1.1 | reverse complement strand
CAGCCCGACCTGCGGCCCGGCGCCGGCCAGCGCGGCCGCTTCGGCGGCCTGGGTCATCACCACGATGCTGATACGGCGGTTGATCGGGTTCTGCGGGTCGGCCTTGTCGAACAGCACTGACGAGGACAGGCCGACCACGCGGGTGATCTTGCTGTCCTCCAGGCCGCCGTCCACCAGTGCACGTCGTGCAGCGTTGGCGCGGTCGGCGCTCAGTTCCCAGTTGCCGTAGCCGCGTGCGGCCGAATAGGCGGTGATGTCGGTGTGGCCGGTCAGGCTGATCCGGTTCGGCACGTGGTTCAGGTAGTTGGCCAGC
>NZ_SRUO01000200.1 GCF_004791025.1 Mesorhizobium sp. M4B.F.Ca.ET.203.01.1.1 | reverse complement strand
ATGCTGGAAATGTCCAGTCCCGAGCCGATGCCACCGTATCCAAAGTCTGCCACGTCGTTTCTCCTGGTATCCGGGCCTGGCCGCTGTGCGGTGGCCCGTCGTCAACGAAAATAGCGGCCTGCGCCGCTGGGTCTTGAGGACTTCGTTGATGCACGTGCCGTGCCAATGCTCTGGCGCAGGTTCTGGCACGCGGGTTGCAGGAGGCCTGGGGCAGGGTGCGGGTGAGTTCACCGCGGGCAGCCGGGGGTCTACAAAAAACCCTCCCCCAATGCAGGGGAGGGATCAGGCTACTGACAATCGGGGGGAGACGAAGC
>NZ_SRUO01000199.1 GCF_004791025.1 Mesorhizobium sp. M4B.F.Ca.ET.203.01.1.1 | reverse complement strand
CGGAATTCGGCCTGGTCGAAACCCTGGCCGAGCGCTGCGCGCAGATCGTGCTGGACGAGTTCGAGGGGAAGTGGCTGCGCCTGAAGCTGAGCAAGCCCGGTGCGGTGCGCGGCGCGCGCGCGGTGGGCGTGATCATCGAGCGCACGCGCGACTGACCCGCTAAACCCGGCCGCCGGCCGGAAACCCCGGTAGTGCCGGCCGCTGGCCGGCAATCTTGGTAACAACGAAACAGACAGGAGACAACGGATGGTGGACGCGGTGGTGGCGGTACAGTGGCTGGAACGGCTGCAGAACACACTGGAACCCTATCCCGG
>NZ_SRUO01000198.1 GCF_004791025.1 Mesorhizobium sp. M4B.F.Ca.ET.203.01.1.1 | reverse complement strand
AACTGCCATGCTCGCCGACAAAGGCGCCGCCGCGATAGGATTGCGGCAGCTTGTCCGCGGTGTAGAAGGCAAGCCCGAGCGGCGCGACATGCGAGCTCAGCGCATAGTCCGGCGGGATGGCCTTGGCCACCATGTCCGGCCGCTGCGGCATCACACGCGGATCGACGTGCTGGCCGTAGTAGCTGTAGGGCCAGCCGTAGAAGCCATCTTCCTTCACCGAGGTGAGGTAATCCGGCACCAGGTCGGCGCCGATCTCGTCGCGTTCGTTCGCCACCGCCCACAGCGTGCCGGTGCTCGGCTCCCAGTCCAGCCCGG
>NZ_SRUO01000001.1 GCF_004791025.1 Mesorhizobium sp. M4B.F.Ca.ET.203.01.1.1 | reverse complement strand
TCTCTTCGCCAGAAAGGCAATCCACTACAAAACGAAGCCGCTCGTCCATGATGCCAGTCTCTCGCCAAACCATCGCCGGGTCCTCCGGCGAGGGAGAAAACTGTCACCTATGCAATCGGTCCATTCTGTTACCTATCTATCCGGTTCGGACACAGCCCCTTTCTCCCCGTCACTATACGGGGAGAAATGCCCGGCAGGGCAATGAGGGGCGGCGCCGACTTCCCGTCTGATGCAAAATGCTTTTCGCAGCGCTTGCGCATCGGGCATCGCGCGGGCTTTGCTGGCGCCAAAGATTCGCGAGGGTGACAGGCATGGATACGGTCACGATCAAGGCAAGGGGCATCTCGGTCGCGCTCGACCTTGCGGTCGGCCACATCGCAGACATGACGGTCGAGGCCGACGGCCGCCGGCTGCAGCCGCTGCATCGCGCGCCCTGGGTCGGCGCGCCGCGCGAGAGCCTGCCGCAGGACCTGCCCGAGGGCACGGTGCGACTCTCCGGCGATTTCCTCTGCGCGCCGTTCTCGCGCGCTGATGTCGAGGAGGCGCCGCTGCATGGCTGGCCGGCGAACAGCGCCTGGGACCTGGTTGAAGATAGCGCCGTCAGCGATGGCTGGCGCGCCAGCTTCCGGCTGCGCCGCAAGGTCATGGGTGCCAGCGTCGACAAGGTGCTGACGCTGCGCGACACCCACCCCTTCCTCTACCAGGAGCATGTCTTTTCCGGCGGCGCCGGCGCCATTTCCGTCGCCCACCATCCAATGACGGTAATGCAGGGCGGCGGGTCTCTCGCCTTCTCGCCGAAGCGCTATGCGGCGACGCCGGGCGACCCGCTGGAGCCCGATCCGGCGCGCGGCCGTTTCCTCCTTGCCTACCCCGCCCGCTCGGCCGATCTGACCCGGTTTCCCACGGCAGCCGGCGGCACCGCCGATCTCACCGAGTATCGCATAGAGGACAGGCGCGAGGATTTCCTGACGCTGGTGGAAGCCGATCACGGCGGGCCGGGCTGGACGGCGCTTGCGCGCCATGCCGAGCAGGACCTGGTGCTGGTGCTGAAGAACCCGGCCGAATTGCCCATCACCATGCTGTGGTTCAGCAATGGCGGCCGCGACTACGCGCCGTGGGGCGGCCGCCATCTCGGGGTGCTCGGCATCGAGGACGGTCGCGCCGCGGTCGGCCACGCCGCCTCGCTCGGCGACAACTGGCTGAAGCGCGAAGGCGTCGCCACCGCCTTTGCGCTTGCCGAAGGCCGCAGCGTCTCCTTCCGCCATGTCATCGGCGCCGTGCCTTTCGCCGGCGGCGAGCCGCCGCGCGACATCGAGGCCGCGCGCGACCACATGCGCATAACCGGCGCCGACGGCATGGTTCGGGAGATCGCTTTCGACGGCGATTTCCTGCGCCTCGGCCGCTCCGTTCCGGCCTGAACGCCGGGCATCCCGCGCGGGTTTGAAATTTCCGCCGACTGCCGCCAAGATGCGGCCGAAAATCGCTACCGGAAAGGCGCCGATGTCCGAGATCGCCCATATCACAGCCGCCATCTTCAAGCGCGCCGGCAAGGCCAAGCGCTTCGTCGTCGCCATCGCCGGCCCGCCCGGCGCCGGCAAGTCGACGCTGTCCGGCAGGCTGCATGAACTGCTGCCGGAAGGCGCTTCCGAAGTGGTGCCGATGGACGGCTTCCACTTTGACGACATCGTGCTCAACCGCCGTGGTCTGCGCGCGCGCAAGGGCGCGCCGGAGACCTTCGACTTCGCCGGCTTCGAGACGCTGCTGAAGCGCATCCGCTCGGGCGAGCCCGACATTGCCATTCCGGTGTTCGACCGCGGCATGGAACTGTCGCGCGCCGCGGCCGAGATCATCGGCGCCGACACCAAGTTCATCCTGGTCGAGGGCAACTATCTGCTGCTCGACGAGGAGCCGTGGTCGCGGCTGGCGCCTCTGTTCGATTTCACCATCTTCGTCGACGTGCCGCGGGGCGAGCTCGAGCGCCGCCTGATGGAGCGCTGGCGCGGCCATGGCCGCTCCGACGAGGACGCCCGCGCCTGGATCGCCTCCAACGACATGCCCAACATCGATCGCGTGCTGGCGCGGCGGCGGGTCGCCGATCTCGTCATCGGCGAACCGGGCTAAGGCGAACTCGTTCAATTTGCAGCAATTTCCGAGCGGAACCTTAAGACTTTCCGGTCGTTATGCCGACATCCTGATTGTGTCGTTTGAAGGACTCGTCCGATGGCTACCAGCACAAGAAAACCCGTCAAGGGCAAGGCAGCTCCGCGCAAGGCCACCCAAGCGAAAAACGGCGCCGGCCCGGCAATAGCCGAGCGCTCGAAGGACGCCAAGCCAGCCTTCGGCAAGGCGGCGCCCAAGAAGGTGGTGCCGGGCGCGGTGCACAAGGCCGCCGTGAAGGCGCCGAAGTCGCACAAGCCGGCGGCAGCCAAGTCGGGCCCGATCCGCACCGTGGCAAGCATTGCAACGGGCGCGGTGGCCGCCACAGCGCGGCTCGCGGCTTCGGTGATTGGCAGAGGTGGCGCGAAAGCCAAGGCGAAGTAGGGTCGGCCTTTCAGCCCCTGGCGGGGATGGTGAGGCCTCTCTGCACCGCCGGCCGCGCCAGTCCGCGCTCCAGCCATGCCGCCACGAGCGGAAAGTCGTCGAAGCCGACGAGTTCGCGCGCCTCGTAGAAGCCGATCAAATTGCGCACCCAGCCGAGCATCGAGATGTCGGCGATGGTGTAGTCGTCATCCATGATCCAGCTGCGGCCCTTGAGCCTGGTTTCGAGCACGCCGATCAGCCGCCGCGACTCGTCGCGATAGCGCTCCAGCGGCCGCTTGTCGGCGATCTCGCGCCCGGCGAATTTGTTGAAGAAGCCGACCTGGCCGAAGATCGGGCCGATCGCGGCCATCTGGAAGAACACCCACTGGATCGTCTCGTAGCGACGGATCGGATCGGCGGGGATCAGCTTGCCGGTCTTGTCAGTGAGATAAAGCAGGATGGCGCCGGATTCGAACAGGCCGATCGGCTTGCCGCCGGGGCCGTTCGGATCGATGATCGCCGGGATCTTGCCGTTGGGGTTGAGCGACAGGAATTCCGGCGTCCAGCTTTCGTTCTTGCCGATGTTGACCGCATGCGGCTCGTAGGCAAGGCCAAGCTCCTCCAGCGTGATCGACACCTTCACCCCGTTCGGCGTCGGGAAGGAATAGAGCTGGATGCGATCGGGATGGGCGGCCGGCCAGCGCATGGCGATCGGAAAGGCGGACAGGTCGGTCATCGAAGGCTCCTGGGCGGGGACTGGGCGCCGGACGGCGGTCGTGGCGGGTCGCCATGAGTTAGGCGCGCGGCCCGCCGCGATCAATATGCAAGCGAGGGTTCCGGACCGTCGATGGAAATGACCCTGGCGGAAATAGAGGCCGTCAGACCGCCTTGAAGGCCAGCACCGCATTGGTGCCGCCAAAGGCGAAACCGTTGCTGATCGCGGCGCGCACCTTGCGTTCGCGCGCGACATTCGGCGTCACGTCGAGATCGCAATCCGGGTCGGCCTCGCGGAAGTTCGCCGTCGGCGGCACGATGCCGTCGCGGATCGCCATCACGCAGGCGATCATCTCCAGCCCGCCCGAGGCGCCGAGGCAGTGCGCATGCATCGACTTGGTCGAGGATATGGAAAGCGCGCGCGCGTGCTCGCCGAAGACGCGCTTGATTGCCGCCGTCTCGATCTGGTCGTTGGCCTTGGTGCCGGTGCCGTGCGCGTTGAGATAGTCGATGTCCTCGGGATTGAGGCCGGCGTCGGCGAGGCAGAAGCGCATTGCCGCCTCCGGCCCCTCGACGGTCGGCGCGACGATGTCGGAGGCGTCGGCGGAGAGGCCGGCGCCGGCGATCTCGGCGAGGATTGTGGCGCCGCGCGCCATGGCGTGGTCGTAGCTTTCCAGCACCGCCATGCCGGCGCCTTCGCCGAGCACCAGGCCTTGGCGGTCGGCCGAGAACGGCCGGCAGGTTTCGGGCGACAGCACGCGCAGCGCCTCCCAGCCCTTCAGCACGCCCCAGACCAGCGGCGCGTCGGTGCCGCCGGCGACCATGACGTCGGCGCGGCCGAGCCGGATCTGGTCGACAGCCGTGGCGATCGCGTGGTTGGCCGACGAGCAGGCCGAGGTGACGCCGAAGACCGGCCCGCGCAGCCCGAGATTCATGCTGACCTGGCCCGAGGCGGCGCCTGGCATCACCTTCGGTACGGTGAAGATGCCGGCGCGGTTTTTCTTGTCGATCAAAATGGCGCGGTAGTTTTCCTCGATCGCCTCGAAGCCGCAGACGCCGACGCCGACGATCGTGCCCATCCGGTAGGTATTGTCCGCATGCGTCGCCAGTCCGGACTGCTGCATGGCTTCGCGTGCCGCGATCACCGCCAGCAGGCTGAAGCGATCCATCGACACCAGCTGCTTGCGGTCGATGCCGTGCTCGGGCAACTCCTTGATCTCGCAGCCGATCTTGACCTTCAAATCGTGCAGCAGCGGATTGTCGATCGGCCCGATCGCCGAGCGGCCGGCGCGCATTTCGCTCCAGATGGCGGTGGCATCGGTGCCAAGCCCGCAGAGTCCGCCGATGCCGGTAATGACGACGCGTTTCAGCATGCGGTCAGGCTTTTTTCGCGATCAGCGCGCGAACCGCCTCGACCATGTCGCCGACATTCTTCAGATTGCTCCAGGCATCGACCGTGTTCATCTCGATCTCGATGCCATACTCTTCCTCGAGATCGAAGATGATCTCGGTCAGTTCCAGTGAATGGATGCCCAGCGCGGTCAATTCGGTGCTGGTGGTGATCTCTTCGCCGCCGGGCTCGGCATGAGCCTTGATCTTCGCGATGATGTCCGTCGCCAGCTGATCAGCCATTCGGTCTCTTCCCCACTTTGTCGTTTCCCGACGCCAATCGATCAGCGCCCCTTTTATCCCCGGATTCGCATCGTCGTCGTCGCTTCATGCTCCGTCAGACGTCGCATGACCGTTCCAAGGTGGCTCCCTCTATAGAAACCGAAACGCTGTCAAGCAACAAGCTATATATCGACAAAGCCGCCGGAGTGCTTAACGTTGGCGGCATGGACATGATGGCAACTCTCTCGACTTCAGCGCCGACTGCACAGCGTGTTGCCGGGCGAGCCAGGCTTTTCTGCGGCAGGAAGGACGGCCGCACGCGGCTCGAGCGTCTTTACCAGGACGGCTCGGCCAAGATCCGCATGCCGGCCGTCTCGGTCGACCCGCTGGAAGCCGTGCTGATCAACACCGCCGGCGGCCTGACCGGCGGCGACCGCCTTGCCTGGCAGGTCGACGTCGGCGCCGGTGCCTCTGCCTCGATCACCACCCAGGCCTGCGAGAAGGTCTATCGAGCTGCCTCCGACCGTGCCGAAATGCGGGTCGAGCTGAATGTCGGCGCAGGCGGCAGCCTCGCCTGGCTGCCGCAGGAAACCATCGTCTTCGACCGCGCGGCTTTCGCCCGCAGCCTCGACGTCGAGCTTGCCGCCGGCGCCGAGGCGCTGTTGCTGGAGGCCACCGTGTTCGGCCGCCTGGCCATGGGCGAAAGGACGACGGAAGGCAGCTTCCATGACCGCTGGCGTGTCCGCCAGGAGGGCGCTCTCGTCCACGCCGAGGATTTCCGCATAGGGCCGGACATAGCGGCTGCGCTCGGCCGCCCGGCCGTCGCCGGCGGCGCCGCCGCGGTCGCGACACTGCTGATGGTCTCGCCGCGGGCGGAGGCTTTTCTCGATCCGGCGCGCGCCATCATCGGCGATGCGGGCGGCGCCAGCGTCTGGACCGTCAACCAATCTGGCAAGCTTCTTGCGAGGCTGTTCGCCGAGGACGGCTACCGGCTCCGCAAGCGGCTGGTTCCGCTTGTCGAATTGCTCAACGGACGGGCCGGCCTGCCCAAATTATGGTCACTCTGAAGCTGATTACGCCAATCCGGGAAGACGCATGAACCTGACGCCGAGGGAAAAGGACAAGCTGCTCATCGCCATGGCGGCGATCGTGGCGCGCAAGCGGCTGGAGCGCGGCGTCAAGCTCAACCACCCGGAGGCGATCGCTTTAATCACCGACTTCGTCGTTGAAGGCGCCCGCGACGGCCGCCCGGTCGCTGAGCTGATGGAGGCCGGCGCCCATGTCGTCACCCGCGCGCAGGTGATGGATGGCATCGCCGAGATGATCCACGACGTGCAGGTGGAGGCGACGTTTCCCGACGGCACCAAGCTGGTGACCGTGCACGAGCCGATACGCTGAGGAGGAAAAGATGCTGGAGCTGCGCCCCAACTGCGAATGCTGCGACAAGGACCTGCCGCCGGAGGCGACGGATGCATTGATCTGCACCTTCGAATGCACCTTCTGCGCCGATTGCGCTGGAAACGTGCTCGGCGGCGTCTGCCCGAACTGCGGCGGCAATTTTACGGCGCGGCCGATCCGGCCGGCGGCCATGCTGAAGAAATACCCGGCTTCCACCAAACGCGTGCTCAAGGCCGAGGGTTGCGGCCCCCGCGTGGCCGCCTGACCGTCCCCAGAGAAGGCATAAGAGAAGGCAAATCGATGATCTCAGCTTCGACCAAACGCACCACGCTGACCGCCGTCATGCTGCTGGCAGCGGCGATGCCCGCCTATGCCCATGTCGGCGTCGGCACGACCTCGTCCTTCACCGCCGGCTTCATGCATCCGCTGTCCGGCCTCGACCACATGACCGCGATGGTCGCGGTCGGGCTCTGGGCGGCGCTCAAGGGTGGCAAGGCGATATGGGCATGGCCGCTGGCCTTCGTCGGCGTCATGCTGGCGGGCGGCGCGCTCGGCATGCTGCATGTGCCGGTACCCTTCGTCGAGCCGGGCATTCTTGCCTCTGTCGTGGCGCTTGGCCTGCTGGTGGCACTTGCGGTTGACCTGCCTGTCTCGGCCGGTGTCGCAATCATCGGCCTGTTCGCGCTGTTCCATGGTCACGCCCATGGCACGGAAGTGCCCGAAAACGCCGGCGGGCTGGAATACATGGCGGGCTTTGCCGGCGCTACCGCGCTGCTCCACGCCACCGGCATTGCCGCCGCGCTTGGGCTTGGCATGCGCTTCCGCGGCCTTGCCCGCGCCGCCGGTGCCGCTTGCGCGGCCGTCGGCGTCGGCCTCGTCTGCGGCGTGCTGTGAGGCTGGCGATGATCCCCGGCGAAGTCATCACCGCCAAAGGCGATATCGAGCTCAACAAGGGCCTGCCGACGCTGACGCTGAAAGTCGCCAACAGCGGCGACCGGCCGATCCAGGTCGGCAGCCACTATCATTTCTTCGAGACCAATGAAGGGCTGAAATTCGACCGCGAGGCCGCCAGGGGCATGCGCCTCGATATCGCCGCCGGCACGGCGATCCGCTTCGAGCCGGGGCAGGAGCGCGACGTCACGCTGGTGCCGCTCGGGGGAAAACGCGAAGTCTACGGTTTTCAGCAGAAGGTGATGGGCAAGCTGTGAGGCCGTTGGCGCCTGGAGCTGTCGGTCCATTCCGCGCGTCCGGCTCAGCCTGGCGGCTTGGCTGCCGCATAGATAACGACTTTCCCCGGATCGTCGAACGCGACGGCGACGACGTCCTCTGCCTGCACGCGCCGCGAATCGATGGCGTTGAACAGCAGCGCGTTGGCTTCGATCTCCTTGCGCAGCTCCGCGATGTCGTCCCGGTGCTGCTCGATCTTGCTCTCGATCGCCGGCGGCGGTCCGCCTTCGCTGCGTGCGGCGTCGGTGAGGAACACGATGTCGACCTTGTCGAGCTTGGAGGTCTTGCGCACCGCGCCGATGTTCTCGCGCGTCCGGTCGATCGCGCTGGCGACCTTGCCTGCCTGGGCGGTGGTCTTGCTCTCTTCCTGCTCGACGTCGGAGCCGACGATGCGGTCGACCGTCTCCTTGTTTTCGAGCCCTTGCGCGTTCAGTCCGGCAAGGGGCGCGGCCGCCAGCAGCAGCGCCACGGCGGCTGCGCTTTTCAGCCTCGTAACGGAGAAGGGGTTGATCGCCATGGCTCGCTCCTGAGGGGGGTCGCTTCCGGACGCGGTGCAGCGCGACAGGGACGAAACGGCTTCCGTCCGGCGATGGTTCCCTCTTCGGCGCCGTGGGCGGACCGGGTGCCGGTCCGCCGCGGCCGGTCGTCAGCTCGCCTTCTTGGTGATCAGGGTCAGCGCGCCGCCGGTGTTCATGCTGGCAGCGACCACTTGCGCCGAGGTGAGCCCCTTGGCTTCCAGCGCCGACTTCACCTTGGGCGTCGCGTCGATAGAGCTGCGCAGTTTCTGCAGCCCGGCCTCGCCGCGCTCGGCGATCACCTGGTTGACCTGCGTCTGGGTGTCCTTGGGCAGCTCGGTGATGTCGACGATGTTGACGCTCTGGATCGTCGGCACGGCCGGCTGCGCGCCGGGCGCCGCGGGAGCGGTCGGCGCGGGCTGCTGCTGCTGGGCAGGCTGCTGCTGGGCGCTGGCGGCGCTCGCCAGCATCGCGGCAGCGGCGGCCGCCAGAAGTGTCGTTTTGCGCATGGATTTTCCTTCCATCGATTTGGCAAACGGTCGTTTCGGGGTGACTCGCCCACCTCAACCGCCAAATGGGAACACAAGGTGTCGCCCAGCGGGTCATTGCGTGACCATAGGATGGCGCCAATGTGGAGCCCGGCTTCGATCGGGCCGCTTTTCGGGAGCAAGTGCTGATGGCTAGAATTACCCGCGCCGCCTATGCGCAGATGTACGGCCCGACGGTCGGCGACAAGGTGCGGCTTGCCGACACCGAGCTCATCATCGAAGTCGAGAAGGATCTAACGCTCCACGGCGAGGAGGTGAAATTCGGCGGCGGCAAAGTGATCCGCGACGGCATGGGCCAGAGCCAGGTGTCGCGCGCCCAGGGCGCCGTCGACACCGTCATCACCAACGCTTTGGTCATCGATGCCACCGCCGGCATCTTCAAGGCCGACATCGGCCTCAGGGACGGCCGCATCGCCGCCATCGGCAAGGCCGGCAATCCGGACATGCAGGACGGCGTCACCATCATCATCGGCCCCGGCACCGAGATCATCGCCGGCGAGGGCAAGATCCTCACCGCCGGCGGCTTCGACGCGCATATCCACTTCATCTGCCCGCAGCAGATCGAGGAAGCGCTGATGAGCGGCATCACCACCATGCTCGGCGGCGGCACCGGTCCGGCGCACGGCACCTTGGCCACCACCTGCACGCCGGGCCCTTGGCATATGGCGCGCATGATCCAGTCCTTCGACGCTTTTCCAATGAACATCGGCCTCTCCGGCAAGGGCAATGCCTCGCTGCCGGCGGGGCTGGAAGAAATGGTGCTGGCCGGCGCCTGCTCGCTGAAGCTGCACGAGGACTGGGGCACGACGCCGGCGGCGATCGACTGCTGCCTGTCGGTCGCCGACGCCTATGACGTGCAGGTGATGATCCACACCGACACGCTGAACGAGTCCGGCTTCGTCGAGAACACGGTGGCGGCGATCAAGGGCCGCACCATCCATGCCTTCCACACCGAGGGCGCCGGCGGCGGCCATGCGCCCGACATCATCAAGGTCTGCGGCCTGCCCAACGTCATCCCGTCCTCGACCAATCCGACAAGGCCCTACACGGTCAACACGCTGGCCGAGCATCTCGACATGCTGATGGTCTGCCACCATCTGTCGCCGTCGATCCCCGAGGACATCGCCTTCGCCGAAAGCCGCATCCGCAAGGAAACGATCGCCGCCGAAGATATCTTGCACGACATCGGCGCCTTCTCGATCATCTCGTCGGACAGCCAGGCCATGGGCCGCGTCGGCGAGGTGGCGATCCGCTGCTGGCAGACCGCCGACAAGATGAAGCGCCAGCGCGGTTCGCTGCCTGAGGAGACCGGCGACAACGACAATTTCCGCGTCCGCCGCTACATCGCCAAATACACCATCAACCCGGCCATCGCGCACGGCCTGTCGAGGGAGATCGGCTCGGTGGCGGTCGGAAAACGCGCCGATCTGGTGCTGTGGAACCCGGCCTTCTTCGGCGTCAAGCCGGAGATGGTGCTGGTCGGCGGCTCGATCGCCGCCGCCCCGATGGGCGATCCCAACGCCTCGATCCCGACGCCGCAGCCGATGCACTACCGGCCGATGTTCGGCGCCTATGGCAAGGCGCTGACCAACTCCTCGGTGACGTTCGTGTCGAAGGCGGCGCTCGACGCCGGCCTGCAAGAGAAGCTCGGCGTCGACAAGGCGATGGTCGCCGTCGAGAACACGCGCGGCGGCATCGGCAAGCATTCGATGGTGCTCAACGACGCCACGCCACACGTCGAGGTCGATCCGGAAACCTACGAAGTGCGCGCCGACGGCGAGTTGCTGACCTGCGAGCCGGCCACCGTGCTGCCGATGGCGCAGCGGTATTTCCTGTTCTAGGCGGCCGTTGAGCCGCGCTCGTTGAGCCCATTGGGTTAGGGGCTGCGATGGTTTAGGGTCCGGGAAAAAGCAGGGTTCAACTATATGTACAAGGCCGTCGGATCGCGCGGGTCCCGGGTCAGCCGCGTCCTGTGGATGCTCGAGGAGCTCGGGCAGCCCTATGAATTCGTCGAGGTCAAGCTGCGCTCGCCCGAAGCTTACGCGCTCAACCCCTCCGGCAAGGTGCCGATCCTGATCGACGGCGATCTGAAGGTCACCGATTCCGCGGCGATCTGCGTCTATCTTGCCGAAAAGCATGCCGACAAAGGCATGGGCGCCAATCCGGGTCTCGCCGGCCGCGCCGAGATGGACTCCTGGATGCATTTCGCCCAGTCGGAATTCGAGGCGCCGCTGTGGAACAAGCTGCGCCACCGCTTCATTCTGCCGAAGGAAGTCCGCGTCGATGTCGGCCCCGCCGCCGCCCACGATTTCGCCGCGGAGGTCAAGGCGCTCGATCGTCGGCTCGGCGACAAGCCTTTCGCGCTCGGCGACCGATTTTCCGCGGTCGATGTGCTGCTTGGCGACATGGGTGGCTGGGCTCGCGCCGGCCGGTTTCCGATCGAGTCCGAACGCGTCAATGCCTATTTCGAGCGCGTGCTGTCGCGTCCCGCCCGCGCGCGGGCGCAAGCTAATGGCGGAGCCATGAGATGAAACTGAACATCAACACCGATTTCACCAAATTCCCGCGCGCGATCTCCGTTCTCGCCGCGGACAAGGCCGGAGCGACCGTCCCTTACGCCAGGGCAGTGCTTGCCCATGACGAGCGGCATCTGCGCCGCCGCGCCATCGAGACCGAGACCGGCGACAAGGTGCTGGTCGACCTGCCCGAGCCGGTGGCTCTCGACAATGGCGACCGGCTGGTGCTGGAGGACGGCCGCCAGCTCGAGATCGTCGCAGCACCCGAGGACGTCTACGATATCCGTGCCCGCGATGCCGTGCATCTCACCGCGCTCGCCTGGCATATCGGCAACCGCCATCTCGCGGCGGCGATCGAGGCCGACCGCATCCTCATCCTACGCGACCATGTAATCAAGGCGATGCTGGAAGGTCTCGGCGCCACGGTGCGCGAGGTCACCGAGCCGTTCAAGCCGGTGCGCGGCGCCTATTCAGGCCATGCCGGCCACGATCACGACCATGGCCATGCGCACAGCCACGCCGAAGCGCATTCCCATGCGCATGGCGGCGAGCATTCCCACAGCCATTCGCACAGTCATTCCCATTCGCATGATGACCATCACCACCATGACTGAGCAGCCATCCGGCATCGCCCTGCTGCGGCTGATGGCGTGGCTGTCGCCGGCCTTTCCGGTCGGCGGCTTCTCCTACAGCCATGGCCTCGAACGCGCCGTGCAGGACGGGTTTGTGGCCGACAGACAAAGCCTTGCCGCCTGGCTGGAGGCGCTGGTCGAGATGGGCTCGGGCTGGAACGACGCCGTGCTGTTTGCCGAGAGCTGGCGCCGTGCCAGCGAGGTCGGCGATCTCGGCGAGATCGCGGCCGTCGCCGAAGCATTGGCAGGCTCGCGCGAGCGTCATGCCGAGACCATGCTGCAGGGCGCGGCCTTCCTCAAGGCAGCCTCGGCCTGGCCCAGTCCTGTGCTGGGGCGCCTGCCGGCCGATTGCCCTTACTGCGTCGCTGTCGGCGCCGTTGCCGGCGGCAACGGCATTGGCCTGACGGACGCGCTCTCCGCCTTCCTGCAGGCCTTCTTCTCCAACCTCGTCCAGGTGGCGATCCGGCTCGGCGTCGTCGGCCAGGTCGACGCTACGGCATCGTTAGCCGGCTTCGAGCCGCTCGCGCTGGCGACGGCCGCCCGCGCCGCCACTTCTTCGCTCGACGATCTCGGTGGCTGCGCCTTCGTCTCCGACGTCATGGCAATGCGGCACGAAACCCAGTACTCCCGGTTGTTCCGCTCATGATCGTGCTCGCCTTCGCGCTCTCGCTCGTCCTGCTCCTCATCACCGCGCTGCATGTCTATTGGGGCATCGGCGGCATCTGGCCGGGCACCGATGCCAAGTCATGCGCCCGAGCCGTCGTCGGCTTCCGCGGCGTCGACGAGATGCCGTCGCCTGGCGCCAGCTTTGCCGTCGCCGCCTGCCTTGGCCTGGCGACGCTGTGGCCACTGGCGCTCGAGGGGGTCTTTGCCTCGCCCTTTCCCAAGCCTGGCCTGGCCGCCACTTCGCTGCTCATCGCGCTGGTCTTCCTCGGGCGCGGCACCGCCGGCTTCACGCCATGGTGGCGCCGGCTGGCGCCCGAACAGCCTTTCGCGCGGCTCGACCAGCGCCTCTATTCGCCGCTCTGCCTGCTGATCGGAGCAGGCTTCGCAATCCTCGCCATCACGGAGTTTTCCGCATGACCCAGGCCAATGGCCCCCTTCGCATCGGCATCGGCGGTCCCGTCGGCTCCGGCAAGACGACGCTCACCGAAAAGCTTTGCAAGGCGCTGCGCGACGACTTCTCCATTGCCGTCGTCACCAACGACATCTACACCAGGGAAGACGCCATGATGCTGGCCCGCCTGCAGGCGCTGCCGGAGGAGCGCATCGTCGGCGTCGAGACGGGGGGGTGCCCACACACCGCCATCCGCGAGGACGCCTCGATCAATCTGCAGGCGATCGCCGAACTGAACCGCAAATTTCCGGACCTCGACGTCATCTTCATCGAATCCGGCGGCGACAATCTTGCCGCCACCTTCTCGCCCGACCTCGCCGACCTCACGCTCTATGTCATCTCGGTCTGCCAGGGCGAGGAGATCCCGAGGAAGGGCGGGCCGGCCATCACCCGCTCCGATTTCCTCATCATCAACAAGAGCGATCTGGCGCCCTATGTGAACGTCAACCTCGAAATCATGGAGAGCGACGCCGCCCGCATGCGCGGCAAGCGGCCGTTCGGCTTCACCGACCTGTCGCGCGGCAAGGGCCTCAAGGAGGTGATCGAGTTCATCGTCGAGCATGGCGGGTTGCAGTCGGCGCGCCCGGCGGCCTGACCCACGAGTTTGCCGTTGCTGGCTGGCCTTCAGCGCGGCATTGTCGCCAAAACCGGAGGATTTTCGATGAGCATCGCCCGCCTGCAGAAGGAACCGCTGAGCAACCTGCCCTTCTACGCGGAGCGCGTCGACCTCGCCTGCGCCTTCCGCTGGACGGCGCGGCTCAACATGCATGAGGCGGTGGCCAATCATTTCTCGCTAGCCGTCAACGACGACGGCACCAGATTCCTGATGAACCCCAACCAGGTGCATTTCTCGCGTATCAAGGCGAGCGACCTGCTGCTGATCGACGCCAACGATCCCGCTACGCTCTCCGGCCCCAATGCGCCGGACCCGACGGCCTGGGGCCTGCATGGCGCCATCCATCGCAACGTGCCGCATGCGCGCTGCGTCATGCATGTGCACTCGATTCACGCCACCGTGCTCGCCTCGCTGGCCGACTCTCGCCTGCCGCCGATCGACCAGAACTCGGCCACCTTCTTCAACCGTCATGTCGTCGACGCCCATTATGGCGGGCTGGCCTTCGAGGAGGAGGGCGAGCGCTGCTCGCAGCTTCTGACCGATCCCAAGGTGAAGGTCATGGTCATGGGCAATCATGGCGTGCTGGTCATCGGCGACACTGCCGCCGACACCTTCAACCGCATGTTCTATTTCGAGCGCGCCGCCGAGACATACATCAAGGCGCTATGGACCGGCCGTCCGCTGCGCACCCTGTCCGACGCCATCGCCGAAAAGACCGCGGCTGAAGCCAACAACTATCCGGGCCAGGCCGAACGCCATCTCGCCGAGCTGAAGGCGATCCTCGACGAGCAGGAACCGGCCTACCGGAACTGAGGCCTCTTCCTTCTCCCCATCACGCATACGCCATGCACACATCTTCTGTGACTGGCGTGACTGATCAGGCCGAGGCTTGATCGCCACGTGGTTCCCCCAATCCGTCGCTGCTTCGCAGCGCCACCTTTCCCCCTCCGGAGGGAAAGGAAGGGAGCGTTGACGGCAAAAAGCTTGGTGCCTTTCCTCTACCCCGTCGATCGGGGGAGAGGTGGCTCGGCGAAGCCGAGACGGAGTGGGGGTCGACCAGCGCTACATTAGACAATCCATGCGCCAAGCTACACGGTATCGCCAATGACCAGCCGCTTAGGATGACGGCGCCGACGCTTACGAGTTCGCTTAGAGCCCCAATTGCGCCCGCAATTCATCAGCGCTGTTGATCACCACGGCCCCCGGCGGCCCAGCCATCGGCGCTTCCGGCCAGAACATCGTGCGCATCCCCGCCGCAAGGCCGGCCATGGCGCCGGTCAGGCTGTCGTCGACCGCGACGGATTGCGCCGGATCGACCTCGGCCAGATGAGCGGCGCGCAGGAACGGCTCGGGATAGGGCTTGCCTTCGCGCACGTCGTTGCGGCTGATCGTCTTCATACCGGGGTAGATCAGGCCCACGGCGCGCAGATTGGCGTCGACGATCAGCCGGTCGGAATTGGAGACAACCGCTTGCTCGACACCGCGTTCGCGCAATTCGTTGAAGATCTCGATCGCGCCCGGGCGCGGCTTCAGCGTCTCGGCCAGCGGCAGGTAGTGATCGTATTTGCGCACGATCCAGTCGTCGAACGGCAGGTCGAGCCCGAATTCGGCGCGCAGCATTTCGTAGACCGGCCATGCGGCGACGCCCAGCACCCGCTCATGCAGATTGGTCGGCGGCGCGATGCCGACGCTGCGCAGCGCCGCCACCAGGGCCGCCTCGTGCAACGGCTCGCTGTCGACCAGCGTCCCGTCCATATCCCAGAAAACCGCTTTCGGCGTCATGCAAGGCTCCTTTGCCGATCCCCTTAATCGGTTTGCGGGCCGAGATAAACCGTCAAGCAGGCCTTCCTTTGCCGCCGTCCCCACTCCAGGTCACATCGCAAGTGCAGGCAATTGCCCTGCCGATAGACAATTGCGCGTTGGCACATTCCCTGTAAGCTAGTGGTCCCGCGCACTGTTGGGCGGGTTTGGGAGGCAGAAGTGAATTCGCGGCAGGACAGCGGCAGCAACCGGTTGGACGACGCGGCGCGCGCCGGCTGGCTGTATTATGTTGCCGGCAACACGCAGGACCAGATCGCCTTGACGCTTGGCATTTCCCGCCAGACAGCGCAGCGGCTGGTGTCGCTGGCGGTCTCGGAAGGGCTGATCAAGGTGCGTGTCGACCATCCGATCGCCAATTGCCTCGACCTGGCAGCGCGGCTCAAATCGCGCTTCGCGCTCGATCTGGTCGAAGTGGTGCCGAGCGATCCCACCTCGTCCTCGACGACGATCGGCGTCGCCGAGGCGGCGGCTGCGGAAATCGAGCGGCGGCTGCGTTCCCCGGAACCCCTGGTCATGGCGATCGGCACCGGGCGCACGCTGAAGGCGGCGATCGAGCAACTGCCGCCGATGGAATGCCCGCAGCACAAGGTGGTGTCGTTGACCGGCAACATCTCGCCGGACGGCTCCGCCGCCTTCTACAACGTCATCTTCACCATGGCCGACAGGGTCAAGGCGCGCTCCTTCCCGATGCCGCTGCCGGTCATCGCCTCCTCGCCGGAAGAGCGCGACATGCTGCTCAGCCAGCCGATGATCCAGCCGACGCTGGCACTGGCGGCGGAAGCCGACGTTACCTTCGTCGGCATCGGTGATCTCGGCCCCAAGGCCCCGCTCTACGAGGACGGCTTCATTTCCGAGGGCGAGTTGAAGTCGCTGCAGAAAGCCGGCGGCATCGCCGAGATCGTCGGCTGGGTGTTCGACCGCGAGGGCCGCATGATCGACGGCATCACCAATGACCGCGTCTCTTCGGCGGCGTTGCCGTCGCGCGAAAGGTCGCTGGTCATTGCGCTCGCCATGGGCGAGCGCAAATTGCCCGGCATCCTCGCCGCCGTGAACCGGCGTCTGGTCAACGGCCTCATCACCGACGAGCGAACCGCGACAGCCTTGCTTGGCGTATGATCTGCGCCTCGGGTTCGGAGCCGTTCATGCGCCAAGCCAGCAGGCGCTCCGATCTCCGATAAAATCAGCAGGGCCTAATTGTAGGGATCGAAATTGCCGTTGCCGTCCAGCAAGCCCATGTCGCGCTGCAGGTGCGGTGACAGCTCCCTGATGTCGAGATAGGCCCGCCGCTTCGCCCGATGGTGCGCAAATCCACGCGCAAGCCATGAAAACCAAGCCTGGCCTGGAACGAGAAGCAGTTTTTCCTGTACCGTGGTCATCATCGTCAGCCTTCGCTATGTCTGGACGAGAGGTGTCGTCGACCCCAGATATCGGTCCGATCGGCCGCTGCGACCAATCAAACGTCGATCACGGCCCATAAGGAGCCCTTATGCCCGAACTCAGCTCACGGCAGCTCGCCCAGCTCCCGCCGCTCGCCGCGATCCGGGTCTTCGAGGCGGTGGCGCGGCATCTCTCCTTCACCAAGGCGGCAACCGAGCTCGGCATGACGCAAGCCGCGGCGAGCTACCAGATCAAGCTGCTCGAGGAGCGCGTCGGCTCGCCGCTGTTCCTGCGCAAGCCCAAGCAGATCGTGCTGACCGAAGCCGGTCAGCGCCTGGCGCCGGCGGTCAGCGAGGCCTTCGCCCTGTTGAGCGGCGCCTATGCCGCGGCCCGCGGCGGCGCCGACGGCGTGCTCTGCGTCTCGACGCTGCTCACCTTTGCTTCCAACTGGCTTGCCCGGCATCTCGGCTCCTTCCAGGTCGCGCATCCCTCGCTCGCCGTCCGCCTCGACACCTCGAACCGCCTGGTCGACTTCGCCCGCGAGGACATCGACATCGCCATCCGCTCGGGCGGCGGCACCTGGCCGGGCGTCGAGGTGCACAGGCTGTTCAATGCCGATTTCACCCCTGTGCTCAGCCCGGAGCTTGCCGCCAGCATCGGCGGCGTCAGGGAGCCGGCCGATCTCCTGCGCCTGCCGATCCTCGATCCCGGCGACATCTGGTGGCGGGACTGGTTCACCGCCGCCGGCCTGCCGGTCGAGGAACTGGCCAGGCGCCCCAACACCAGCATGGGCGCCCAGGCCTATGAGGCCAATGCCGCGATCGCCGGCCAGGGCGTGGCGATCGTGACCAGGGCGCTGTTCAAGGCGGAGCTCGCCGACGGCCGCCTGATCCAGCCTTTCGATCTGGTCGGCGACGATGGCCATGCCTATTGGCTGGTCTATCCGACGGCGCGCCGCAACGTGCCGAAGATCCGCGCCTTCCGCGACTGGATCCTGGCCGAGATCGCCTGCCAATAGGCTGATCGCCAAAACCCGTCCCTGGCCAACCCCGCCGGCGCCTCTTCATGCCATCCGACCGTGCGCTTTTGCGTGTCGGCGCAGGGGTCACTTGTGCTGCGCTGCAGCATCGAATCCGGCTTGACATAATTCACACCAGATGAGTAATTGCTCACAGCCAAGGCAAATGCTCACTTGGTTTATGGGAGGAATTTGATGAAACTTCGCACGCTCACCCTGGGCCTGTTGTCGGCCAGCGCTCTTGCGTTCGCCGCGCACGCCGAATCCATCACCATCGCCACCGTCAACAATGGCGATATGGTCCGCATGCAGAAGCTGACCGACGACTTCACCAAGAAGAACCCCGACATCCAGCTGAACTGGGTCACGCTCGAGGAAAACGTGCTGCGCGAGCGCGTCACCACCGACATCGCCACCAAGGGCGGCCAGTACGACGTCATGACCATCGGCACCTACGAGGTTCCGATCTGGGCCAAGCAAAGCTGGCTGCTGCCGCTCGACAAGCTCGGCGACGACTACGACACCAAGGACATCATTCCGGCCATCGCCGGCGGCCTGTCGGTCGACGGCAAGCTCTATGCCGCGCCCTTCTACGGCGAGAGCTCCTTCGTCATGTACCGCAAGGACCTGATGGAGAAGGCCGGGCTGACCATGCCCGATGCGCCGACCTGGGACTTCATCAAGCAGGCCGCCGACAAGATGACCGACCGCGCCAACGGCGTGAACGGCGTCTGCCTCCGCGGCAAGGCCGGCTGGGGCGAGAACATGGCCTTCCTGACCGCCATGTCGAACTCCTTCGGCGCCCGCTGGTTCGACGAGAACTGGAAGCCGCAGTTCGACCAGCCCGAATGGAAGAACACGCTGCAGTTCTATGTCGACCTGATGAAGGCCGACGGTCCCGAGGGCGCCTCGTCCAACGGCTTCAACGAGAACCTGGCGCTGTTCCAGCAGGGCAAGTGCGGCATGTGGATCGACGCCACCGTCGCCGCCTCCTTCGTCTCAGACCCGAAGAACTCCACCGTCGCCGACAAGGTCGGCTATGCGCTGGCGCCCGACAATGGCCTGGGCAAGCGCGGCAACTGGCTGTGGGCATGGTCGCTGGCAATTCCCGCCGGCACGCAGAAGGCGGAAGCGGCCGAGAAGTTCGTCTCCTGGGCAACCTCGAAGGGCTATCTCGATCTGGTCGCGGCGAAGGAAGGCTGGGCCAACGTTCCGCCGGGAACGCGCACCTCGCTCTACAACAACGCCGAGTACCAGAAGGCGGCGCCCTTCGCCAAGATGACGCTGGACTCCATCAACGCGGCCGACCCGACGCATCCGACGGTCAAGCCGGTGCCCTATGTCGGCGTGCAGTTCGTCGCCATTCCTGAGTTCCAGGGTCTCGGCACCACTGTCGGCCAGCTGTTCTCGGCGGCACTCGCCGGCCAGTCGAGCGTCGACGACGCGCTGAAGCAGGCTCAGGACGCAGCCACCGCGGCGATGACCGAAGGCGGCTACATCAAGTAAGGCTCCTCCCGGTGCCGAACGCCGGTAGCGCATCATGACCGGCATTGGCCGCCCGAATCCCAGTCGGGCGGCCACCTTCACAATCTCGGAAATTGTGAAACAACTCTAAAATCCGGCTGACATTTGGAGGGTGACCGTCATGGCTACTCAGCAGACCCGTTCGCTTGCCCGCTTCATGATGGCGCCATCGGTGATCCTACTGTTCGTCTGGATGATCGTGCCGCTTGCCTTCACGCTCTGGTTCTCGTTCCTGCAATACAATCCGCTGAACCCGATCCGCGACGGTTTTGTCTGGTTCTCCAACTACAAGCTGTTCTACTCCAACCCGGCATTCTTTGCGGCCATTCTCAACACGCTGACCATCGTCGTCAGCGTGCTGGTGATCACGGTGGTCGGCGGCATCCTCCTGGCGATGCTCATCGACCAGCCGATGTGGGGACAAGGCATCGTCCGCATCCTCGTCATCTCGCCGTTCTTCGTCATGCCGCCGGTAGCGGCGCTGGTCTGGAAGAACATGATTATGCACCCGCAATACGGCGTCTTCGCCGATATTGCGCGCTTCTTCGGCGGCCAGCCGATCGACTGGTTCGGCCAGCATCCGCTGACCGCCGTCATCATCATCGTCGCCTGGCAGTGGCTGCCCTTCGCCACGCTGATCCTGTTGACCTCGCTGCAGTCGCTCGACGGCGAGCAGAAGGAGGCGGCCGAGATGGACGGCGCCGGCTTCCTCAGCCGCTTCATCTATCTGACGCTGCCGCACATGTCGCGCGCCATCACCGTCGTCATCCTGATCCAGACGATCTTCCTGCTCTCGGTCTACGCCGAGATCCTGGTCACCACCAATGGCGGCCCCGGCTACGCCTCCACCAACCTGCCCTTCCTCGTCTATCAGAAGGCGCTGCTCGAATTCAAAATCGGCCAGGCGTCCGCCGGTGGCGTGATCGCCGTCATTCTCGCCAACATCGTCGCCTTCTTCGCCATGCGCGCAGTCGGCAAGAACCTCGATAAGTAAGGGAGGATAAGATGGCACGCGCAGTCACCACCCAGCACAAGACGATCGCCACGGTGGCGGCCTGGATCGTCGCCCTGCTGATCTTCTTCCCGATCCTCTACACGATCATCACTTCGTTCAAATCGGAGCAGGAGGCGATCCAGGGCTTCGCCCTGATCCCTTCGGGGACGTTCGAGAGCTATTCCGAGGTCCAGGCGCAGAGCGGTTATTTCAAGTTCTTCCTGAATTCGGTGATCCTGTCGGTTGGCTCGACCATCCTGGCGCTCATCATCGCCATCCCGGCGGCCTGGTCGATGGCCTTCTCGCCGACCAAGCGCACCAAGGACATCCTGATGTGGATGCTGTCCACCAAGATGATGCCGGCGGTCGCGGTGCTGTTCCCGATCTACCTGATCTTCCGCGACACCGGCTTGCTCGACAGCCGCGTCGGTCTGATGGTCATGCTGATGCTGATCAACCTGCCGATCGTGGTGTGGATGCTCTACACCTATTTCCGCGAGATCCCGGGCGAGATCCTGGAGGCTGCGCGCATGGACGGCGCCTCGCTGTGGAACGAGATCGTCTATGTGCTCACCCCGATGGCGGTGCCGGGCATTGCCTCGACCATGCTCTTGAACATCATCCTGGCCTGGAACGAAGCCTTCTGGACGATCCGGTTGACCACCACCGAGGCGGCGCCGCTGACCGCCTTCATCAGCTCCTTCTCCAGCCCGCAAGGCCTGTTCTGGGCCAAGCTGTCGGCGGCCTCGACGCTGGCCATCGCGCCGATCCTGATCATGGGCTGGTTCAGCCAGAAGCAGCTGGTGCGCGGCCTGACATTCGGCGCGGTGAAGTAGTAGGGCGCCGCAAGCGGCGGACGACGGACAATAATCCCTCGGGGAGGAAACCATGGGAAACATCACGCTCAAGAACGTCTCCAAATCCTTTGGGTCGACGACGATCATTCCGAACATCGACCTGGTCATCGAGGATGGCGAGTTCGTCGTGTTCGTCGGTCCGTCGGGCTGCGGCAAGTCCACGCTGCTCAGGCTGATCGCCGGGCTGGAGGACACCAGCGGCGGCACCATCAATATCGACGGCCGCGACGTCACCGGCGAGGCGCCGGCCAAGCGCAAGCTGGCCATGGTGTTCCAGTCCTATGCGCTCTATCCGCACATGACGGTCGCCAAGAACATCGCCTTCCCGCTGAAGATGGCGGGCGAGGACCAGGCGACCATCGACAAGAAGGTCAAGGACGCCGCGCGGGTGCTCAACCTCACCAACTACCTCGAGCGTCGTCCGGGCCAGCTCTCCGGCGGCCAGCGCCAGCGCGTCGCCATCGGCCGCGCCATCGTGCGCCAGCCTTCCGCCTTCCTGTTCGACGAGCCGCTCTCCAACCTCGACGCCGCACTTCGCGGCACCATGCGCCTCGAGATCAGCGAACTGCACCACCAGCTCAAGACGACGATGATCTACGTCACCCACGACCAGGTCGAGGCCATGACCATGGCCGACAAGATCGTCGTGCTCAACGCCGGCAATGTCGAGCAGGTCGGCTCGCCGATGGAGCTCTACAAGACGCCGAAGAACCTGTTCGTCGCCGGCTTCATCGGCTCGCCGAAGATGAACCTGATCGAAGGCGCGCCGGCGGCGAAATACAGCGCCAAGACCATCGGTATCCGCCCCGAACACATGAACATCTCGACCACGGCGGGCGACTGGAAGGCATCCGTCGGCGTCGCCGAGCATCTCGGTTCCGATACTTTCCTGCATGTCCATGCCGACAGCGTCGGCACCTTGACGGTGCGCGCCGACGGCGAGCTCGCGGTCCATCATGGCGACACCATCTATCTGACGCCCGACCAGGCCAAGCTGCATCGCTTTGGCCCGGACGGAAAGGCGATGGCCCGGTGAGGCTCAAAGGCAAATCGGCGCTGATCACCGGGTCGGCGCGCGGCATCGGCAGGGCGTTCGCCGAAGCCTACGCGCGCGAGGGTGCGACAGTGGCGGTTGCCGACATCGATCTGGCGGCGGCCGAAAAGACGGCGGCCGCTATCGGCGACAAGGCCTACGCCGTCAAGCTGGACGTCACCGATCAGGCCTCCATCGAGGCGGCGGTGAAAGCAGTGGAGACCAGGACCGGCGGCCTCGACATATTGATCAACAACGCCGCCATCTTCGACCTCGCGCCGATCGTCGAGATAACCAGGGCGAGCTACGACAAGCTGTTTTCGGTCAACGTCGCCGGCACGCTGTTCATGCTGCAGGCGGCTGCCCGTTCGATGATCGCCAGGGGCAAGGGCGGCCGGATCATCAACATGGCAAGCCAGGCCGGCCGGCGCGGCGAGCCGCTGGTCGCCGTCTACTGCGCCACCAAGGCCGCCGTTATCTCGCTCACCCAGTCGGCTGGGCTCGATCTGATCAAGCACCGCATCAACGTCAACGGCATCGCTCCCGGCGTCGTCGACAGCGACATGTGGGACCACGTCGATGCGCTGTTCGCCAGATACGAGAACCGGCCGAAGGGCGAGAAGAAGCGGCTGGTCGGCGAGGGCGTACCCTACGGGCGCATGGGCAAGCCGGAAGACCTCGCCGGCATGGCCGTGTTCCTGGCCAGCGACGAGGCCGAATACATTGTCGCCCAGACCTACAATGTCGACGGCGGCCAATGGATGAGTTGACGGGGATGAGTTGAGGGGAAAGGCGCCTCTCCCTTCCTCCGGGGAGAGGCTGCCGCCGGGGCATGCGGGGGCGGCATGAATGCTGGCAGGCAAATGCCGCCCCTCGCTGCCGCTCCTTCTCCCGAGGGTTGGGAGAATTGTCAGGCCATGTATCGGCCAAAGGGTAAAAGCAGATGACCGTGAAACTCTCTTCCTCAAACCTCGCCAAGCTCCCCCCGAAGGTCTCCGGTCCGAACTATGACCGCGCCAGGCTCAAGGCCGGGATCGTGCATTTCGGCGTCGGCAATTTTCATCGCTCGCACCAGGCCGCCTATCTCGACGACCTGTTCAACGCGGGCCTCGGCCACGACTGGGCACTGATCGGCGCCGGCGTCTTCGCCGGCGAGAAGATCGGCCGCGGCAAGCTCGAGGAACAGGACTGGCTGACCACGGTGGTCGAGCAGGACCAAGGCCATATGAGCGCCCGCGTCACCGGCGCCATGATCGATTTCCTGATGCCGGGCGAAGCGGCCGCGATCATCGAGCAGCTTGCCGACCCGGCGATCCGGATCGTCTCGCTGACCATTACCGAAGGCGGCTATTTCATCGATCCGGCTTCCGGTGTCTTCAACCCGACCCATCCCGACATCGTCGCCGATGCTCAGCCGGGTGCGGAGCCGAAGACCGTATTCGGCCTCATCCTTGCGGGGCTGGTGCGCCGCCGCGCCGACGGCATCGTGCCGTTCACCGTCATGTCCTGCGACAACATCCCCCATAACGGCCATGTCACCTCCGACGGCGTCATCGGCCTGGCGCGGCTGATCGACGAGGATCTGGCCAACTGGGTACGGGACAACGTCGCCTTTCCGAACGGCATGGTCGACCGCATCACGCCGGCCACGACAGACCGCGAGCGCGGCATCCTGGCCAGCGATTTCGGACTGGAGGACAACTGGCCGGTGTTCTGCGAGCCGTTCCGCCAATGGGTGCTGGAGGATCATTTCACCGCCGGACGGCCGGCGCTGGAAAAGGTCGGCGTGCAGTTCGTCGGCGATGTCGCGCCCTACGAGTTGATGAAGATCCGCATCCTCAATGGCGGTCATGCCACAATCGCCTATCCGGCCGGGCTGATGGACATCCACTTCGTCCACGAGGCGATGCAGGAGCCGCTGGTGCGCGGCTTCCTCGCCAAGCTGGAACGCGACGAGATCATCCCGACCGTGCCGCCGGTGCCGGACACGGTTCTGGAGGACTATTACCAGCTCATCGAGCGCCGCTTCTCCAACCCCAAGATCGGCGACACCATCCGCCGGCTCTGCCTCGACGGCTCCAACCGGCAGCCGAAATTCATCATCCCGACCATTGCCGACCGGCTGAAGGCGGGCAAGGGCGTCGCCGGCCTCGCGTTGGAATCGGCGCTGTGGTGCCGCTACTGCTTCGGCACCACCGACAGTGGCGTCGTCATCGAGCCCAACGATCCGAATTGGGATCGCCTGCAGGCGACCGCCAGGGCGGCGAAGGATGCGCCCGGCGCCTGGCTGGCCATGGAGGACATCTATGGCGATGTCGGCCGCTCCGCCGCCTTCGCCGAGGCTTTTGCCCATGCGCTCAACGTCTTGTGGGCAAACGGCGCGCGCGAGACGCTGACGCGCCATCTCGCCGGCAAGCTCTGAAGCCACCGGAAGCAGCCAGGATGACGCCCGAACTGGTCATCTTCGACTGCGACGGCGTGCTGGTCGACAGCGAGGCGCTTTCGGTCTCGGCACTGCTCGGCATGATCGCGCTCGCGGGTGGTACGGTCTCGGAGGATGCCGCCTACGAGCATTTCCTCGGCAAGAGCATGAAGAGCGTGCGCGAGATCCTCGGCAGCGAGTTCGGGCTCGAGATCAGCGACCAGCACCTCACCGCGATGCGCGTCGACCTGATGCGCAAATTCCGTGAGGAGTTGAAGCCGATCCCCGGCATCAGGGAGGTGCTGCCGAGACTTGGCCTGCCGTTCTGCGTCGCCTCTTCCGGCACGCTGGAGCGCATCCGCTACGCGCTCGATGTCACCGGACTGCTCGGCCTTCTGGAACCGCATCTGTTCAGCGCCGCCATGGTCAAGCGCGGCAAGCCGGCGCCGGACCTTTTCCTTCATGCCGCTGCCTGCATGCGGGCAAAACCGCGCAAATGCCTGGTCATCGAGGACAGCCCGGCCGGCGTCGCCGCGGCCCGCGCGGCGGGCATGCGTGTCTTTGCCTTCACCGGCGGCTCGCATGCCGACAACCCCGCCTTGAAAGCGCGGCTTGCGTCGACCGAACCGGACTTTATATTCGCTGACATGCTGCAATTGCCCGATCTGATTGCAGGCCTGGGAGCGAGAGTAAAAGCATCTTGACCAACAGTTTCGTTTGCGCGGTCGATGTCGGCACCGGGAGCGCCCGCGCGGGCATTCTCGACGTCAATGGCACCTTGCTCGGGCGCGCCGATCATCCGATCGCCATGCATCAGCCCAAGGCCGATCACGCCGAGCATGATTCGCGCGATATCTGGTCGGCGGTCTGCAAGGCCGTGCGCGCCGCCGTCGCCAAGGCGGGGATCGCGGCCGATGATGTCGTCGGCATTTCCTTCGACGCCACCTGCTCGCTCGTGGTGCGAGGTAGGGATAGCGAACAGCTCAGCGTGTCGGTCACCGGCGAAAAGCGCTGGGACACCATCGTCTGGCTCGACCACCGGGCCATCGCCGAGGCCGACGAGTGCACGGCGAGCGGCCACGCCGTGCTCGACTATATCGGCGGCGTCATGTCGCCGGAAATGGCGACGCCGAAGCTGATGTGGCTGAAGCGCCATCTGCCCGCGACATGGAACGAAGCCGGCTATCTGTTCGACCTCACCGATTTCCTGACCTGGAAGGCGACCAGGTCGCTGGCGCGTTCGCAATGCACGCTGACCGCCAAATGGACCTATCTGGCGCATGAGCAGACAAGCTGGCGGCGCGACTTCTTCGAGACCGTCGGCCTCGGCGATTTGTTCGAGCACGGAGAAGGCCAGCCCGGTCGGCGCCGATATCGGCCCGTTGACGGCGCAAGCGGCGGCCGAGCTTGGCCTGGGCGAAAAGTGCCGGGTCGGCGCCGGCGTCATCGACGCCTATGCCGGCGCGCTCGGCGTGCTCGGCGGCTTTGCCGGCGACCAGAAGAACATCAGCCGACATCTGGCGCTGATCGCCGGCACCTCCTCCTGCGTCATGGCGATGTCGCCCGACCCGCAGCCCTTCGCCGGCGTCTGGGGGCCCTATTATGGCGCGGCGCTGCCGACGCTCTGGCTCTCGGAAGGCGGCCAGTCGGCCACCGGCGCGCTGCTCGACCACATCATCCGCTGGCATGGCGCCGGCGGCGAGCCGAATACAGCGATGCATGCCAGGATCGCCAGCCGCGTCGCCGAACTGCGCGCCGCCGAGGGCGAGGCATTAGCGGCGAGGCTGCACGTGCTGCCGGATTTCCACGGCAACCGCTCGCCGCTGGCCGACCCGCACGCCGTCGGCGTCGTCAGCGGCCTGACGCTGGACTCCTCCTTCGACAGCCTGTGCAAGCTCTACTGGCGCACCGCCGTCGGCATCGCGCTCGGTGTGCGCCACGTGCTGGAAGCGCTGAACGAGAACGGCTATTTGATCGACACGCTGCACGTCACCGGCGGCCACACCAAGAACCCGCTGCTGATGGAACTCTACGCCGATGCCACCGGCTGCACCGTGATCGAGCCGCTGGCCGACGAGGCGGTGTTGCTCGGCACCGGTATGGTGGCGGCCACCGCCGCCGGGCTCTACCCTGATCTGAACGCCGCCTGTGTCGCCATGCAGCAGGGCGGCAGGAAGCGCGCCGCCAATCCGGCGGCCGGCGCCCGCTTCGACCGCGACTACCGCATCTTCCTGGAGATGCACCGGCAGCGGCAGGCGCTCGACGCGATCAGCTGAGCAGGCTGCCGTTTCGTTCCGGCTTGCGCAGCGAGGCGCCGGATGTCGCGTCGAACAGATGGATGCTTTCCTCGTCGAATGTGTAGCGCACAGGCGCGCGCAACGCCGGGCATTCGCGCGCCGGCACCAGCGCGCTGATCTCCTTGCCGCCGGAGCCGAACGTCACCAGCGCGTCATTGCCGTGGAATTCGATGAGGTCCGCGCTGCCCTGCAGCAGGTTCCGCCCGGCATCGGCGCCTGCCGTCTTCAGGTCGGGAGGCCGGATCCCGAGCACGGCGCGATCGCCATGCTGGAGATGGAAGGCCGAGCCGTCCAGCGAAAGCACCGTTCCGGCGCCGGTCAGCGACCAGCCACCTCCCGCGCGGCCGACCGTCACCTCGACGAAATTCATGTTCGGCGTGCCGATGAAGCCGGCCACGAACAGGTTGCCGGGCCGGCGATAGATCTCCGCCGGCGAGCCGACCTGCTCGATGACGCCATCCCTGAGCAGCACGATGCGGTCGGCCAGCGTCATCGCCTCGAGCTGGTCGTGGGTGACGTAGACGGTCGTCGTCTTCAGCGACTGGTGCAGCCTTGCGATCTCGATGCGCATATGGTTGCGCAGCTTGGCGTCGAGATTGGACAGCGGCTCGTCGAACAGGAACACTTTCGGTGTCTTGATCATGGCGCGAGCGATCGCCACGCGCTGCTGCTGGCCGCCGGAAAGCTCGGCCGGCTTGCGGCCGAGATAGGGGTCGAGCCCCAGCGTCCGGGAAACCGCCTCGACCCGTTTCACGATCTCCGCCGCCGGCACTTTCTGCCGTCGCAGCCCGAAGGCGATGTTGTCGAAGATCGTCATATGCGGATAGAGCGCGTAGTTCTGGAACACCATGGCGATGCCGCGGTCGCCGGGCTCGAGGTCGTTGACCACCTTGCCGCCGATCGAGACCTCGCCGCCAGTGATGTCCTCCAGCCCGGCGAGCAGCCTGAGCAGCGTGGACTTGCCGCAGCCTGACGGGCCGAGGAACACGACGAATTCGTGCTCTTCTATGCTGAGATTGAGATCTCGGATGACGGCGGTTGCGCCGTAGGCCTTGTCGACATGGGAGCAAACGATCGCGGACATGGTCAGCCCTTCTCGCCGGTAAGCAGGATCTGCAGCTTGACGTCCTGCGGGTTGCCCTCGGCCGCCCGCTCGAAGGCCTTGATGCTGTCGGAGAAATCATAGGTGCCGGTGATCAGCGGCTTGAGGTCGACCTTGCCGGAGGCGATCAATTGCAGGGCGCGGTCGAAGATGTTGGCGTAGCGGAACACCGTCTCGATGCGGGCTTCCTTCGAGATCGCCGCCGGCACGTCGAGGCTGACCGGCTCCACCGGCAGTCCGACCAGCACCACCGCGCCGCCTGGCCGCACGATGTCGAACAAATTGGCGAAGGCTTTCGGGTTGCCGCTGGCTTCGAATACGATGTCGGCGCCCCAACTGTCGGTCGCAGCCGCGACGGCGTCGACCAGCGACTGCTCGCCGATGTTGACCGGCACGATGCCTTGATACTGCGCGGCGATCTTCAGCTTGGGCGCCGAGAAGTCGGAGATCAGCACCTTCGAGCAGCCGCCTGCCAGCGCTGCCAGCGCGATCATGATGCCGATCGGGCCGCAGCCGACGACGACGGCGACATCGCCGGGCACGATGCGCGCCCGCGCCGCTGCCTGCATGCCGATGGCGAAGGGTTCGACCATGGCGCCTTCGGCGAAGGAGACATTGTCCGGCAATTTGTAGGTGAAGGCCGCCGGATGCACCGCGAAAGGCGCAAGCACGCCATGCACCGGCGGCGTCGCCCAGAAACGCACGTCCGGATCGACATTGTAGATGCCGAGCTTGGTCGCGCGCGACGACAGGTTCGGCACGCCGGGCTCCATGCAGACGCGGTCGCCGACCTTCAGGCTCGCGACGTTGGCGCCGACCTCGATGATCGTGCCTGACGCCTCATGGCCGAGCACCATCGGCTGGCGCACTATGTAGCTGCCGATGGCGCCGTGCGTGTAGTAGTGCACGTCGCTGCCGCAGACGCCGACGGTGTGGATGGCGATCCTGACGTCGTCCGGTCCGACATCGAGCGGCAGCGCGATCTCGCGCAGCGACAGCTCGCCCTTTTTCTCAAGTACCAGTGCCTGCATCGGGTAATCCTCGCATCAAGTCTTCTTTTGCCGGAAAACGGTATTCAGGAAGCCGCTGAGCACGCCGAGGAACAGCAGCGGCGGCAGCGACAGGAGCACGACCGAGGCATTGAGGATGCCCCACGGCACGTTCATGCCTTGCTGCGACAATTCCGAAGCGACGATCGGCAGCGTCTTGGCGTTGGAGCTGGACAGCATCAGCGCGATCAGGAACTCGTTCCAGACCAGCACGAAGCTGAACGCGATGGCGCCGGCGAGCGAGCGCGCCGCGACCGGCAGCGCGATCCGCCAGAACACCGAATAGGCGCCGTAGCCGTCGACGAAGGCCGCTTCCTCGATTTCCTTCGGCACGCTTTGGAAGGCCGGAATGGCGAGCCACATGATCACCGATATGGTGAGCAGCGAATAGGTGACGATCAGCGCCGGCAGCGTGTCGTAGAGGCCGATCTGCAGCCAGATCACCATCAGCGGAATGGCCACCGCCACCGGCGGCAGGAAGCGCAGCGACAAGACGAAGAACTGGATGTCGCCGGCGAAGCGGTTGGGATAGCGCGCCACCGCGTAGGCCGCCGGCAGGCCGAGAACGACGCCGATCAGCACGGCCAAGCCGCAGGCGACGACCGAGTTGTAGAGCCCGGTCATCACGCTGTCGCGGCCGATTATGTAGCTGATGTTGGCAAGCGTCGGCGTGAACACCAGGCGCGGCACCCGCGTGATGATGTCGACGTTGTTCTTCAGCGCGTTGAGCGCCGTCCAGACGAGCGGGAACACGGCGAGGAATCCGGCCAGCGCCAGGATGGCCTTGGCGATCAAGCGGCCCGGTCGCATGCGGTACCGCCTCATGCCTGCACCCGCTTCCACAGCATGGTGAAGGTGATCACTGTGGCGATCATCATCAGCACCGCCATGGCCGAGGCGTAGGAGACCTTGCCGGACTCGATGAAGCCTTGCGAGAACGCGTACATGTCGAGCGTCTCGGTCGCCACGCCCGGCCCGCCGCGCGTCATCACATAGATCAGGTCGAAGGAGCGCAGCGACTCGATCATCTTGACGAACATCAGGCTGATCAGCGGCGCCTTGAGCATCGGCAGGGTGACGTAGGCATGGATCTGCCAGCGCCTGGCATGGTCGAGCCGCGCCGCCTCGATCGGCTGCGGCGGCAATGTCTCGAGCAGCTTCAGCACGATCACCGCGAAGAACAGACCCCACTGCCAGACATCGACCGAGGCGACGGCGAACAGGGCGGTCGAGGCCTTGGAGAGCGGATCGACGATCAGGCCGCCGGTGACCAGCCGGTAGGGATAGGTGGCGATGCCGTAGAGCGGATGGTAGGCGAACTTCCACACGAAGGCCGCCGAAACGCGCGGCAAAAGCACCGGGATGATGAACAGCAGGCAATAGATGTTGCGCAGCCGCGGCGACGCGACTTCGAACATCAGCACGCCGAGGCCGATCGCGACCACCATGGTCGCCACGACGGTGACGATCTCCCATTTGACCGAGACCCAGACGGCGTTGAGGAATCGGCGGTCGAGGAAAAGGTCGGCAAAGTTCGAGAACCAGACCCAGGAATAGCCCGGCGTGCTCAGTTCGCGGTTCTGCAGGGCGATGACGATGGCGTAGAGCGTCGGCACCATCGACAGCACCAGGAGAATGGCGAGCGTCGGGACGAGAAAAGTGACGGGCAGGAAAGAGCGTCGGCGCATGGCCTATCCTCGCGGGCCTTTCGGGTGTTGGCGGTCGTGAGAAGATCCGCGGCGCGCAGGTCCCGGCATTCCGGCGAATGCCGTGGACCGCGCGCCGCGGGTGGGAGGAATTACTTCTTCTTCACCAGCTCGTTGGCATAGGCCTCGAGCTCGTTGAGGCTGCCCTTGATGTCGGTGCGCGTGCCGGTGACCAGCTCTTCGAGGATGATGCCCCAGCGGTCGCCGAGATCCGGCCAGCGCGGATCCTGCCAGAAGTTCACCGCCGTCACCTTGCCGGTTTCGGCCAGCGCCTGGCCGAGATCGGCGCCGTAGATGTTGGCGAATTCCTTGCTGGACAGGATGCTGGTGCGGTTGAGCTCGCCGAACTGGTGCGCGTCGAGCCGGCGCTTCTCGTTCTCCTTCGATGTCGCCCAGGCGACGAACAAGCCGGCGCACTTCTTCGAGGCGTCGTCCGGATTGGCCTTGGTCGCGATGGCGAGGCCATGGCCGTAGCCGCCGCCGGGCAATGGCGCGGGCGGCGGCAGGAAGCCGACCTTGCCGACCACCTGCGAGGTCTTCGGATCGACCGCCATGCCCGACAGCGGCGTCGATTCGACGAGGATGGCGACCTGGCCAGATAGGAAGGCGCCGGTCGATTCATCCCAGCTGCCGGTCTGCGTGCCGGGCGCCGAATCCTTGAACAGCTTGAGGTAGGTCTCGGTCGCCTTGACCGCGGCATCCGAATTGAAAGCCGGCTTGTCGCCGTCGAACCACTTGCCACCATAGGCCTTGAAGTAGGGCATCCAGCGCCAGACATTGGCGCCCGAGCCGCGCGCGCCGCGCAGCGCGATGCCATACATGCCCTTGTCGGCATTGGTCAGCTTCGGCACGTCGGCGAGCAGCTCGTCCAGCGTCTTCGGCGGCTGGATGCCGGCGGCCTCCAGAATGTCCTTGCGATAGACCATCAGGTCGCCGCCGCCGGTCAGCGGCGCGAACCAGACCTTGCCGTCATAGGTGGCGACCTTTTGCCGGCCGGGATCGAAATCGGCGAAATCATATTCAGCCGGATAATAATCGGCGAGCGGCGCGATCCAGCCGGACGACGCGAACAGCGCGACATTGGCTTCGTCGACATAGTAGACGTTGTAGTTGCCGACGGTGGACGCATCGGCGCGCGACTTTGCCCGGCGGTCGTTCTCGTTGAGGTAGTCGATCTGGAAGCCGGCGCCGGAGAGCTTCTTGAACTCGTCCTTGGAGTCCTCCAGCAGCGTCAGTCCGTCGCGCGGCTGCGCCAGCACCTTGACCGGCGCCGAGCAGACCGGCGCCTGCGCCAGCGCCATCGTTGAAGCGGAAGCGGTAAGCACGAAAGCTGCGCCCAGGCTGGCAGCGAGCCGAGTTGATTTCATTGGTTTTTCTCCTCCAGGAATCGTCGCGGGAAGCGGCTGTCCTCGGGCTAAGCGACCCTCACCGTCGCCCGAGCGACTTGCCACCCGTCGCCAAAATGAGGAGTTGCTAAGGGGGAGGCTAGAAGCCCCGTTGCAGTAAACCTGTACTTTTATGCATTGTGCGGCGCAAAAAACCGCCAAGGCGGGACCGACCTGTCACACGAGTATCAGTGCTGTTTTGGGAGTCGGTTCTCGACCGGATCAGGCCCGCATCGCCAGCCGCTGCCGCGACAGCTTGCGGTAGGATGACGGCGTCATCTTGTGCTTGCGCAGGAAGGCGCGGTTGAAGTTGGAAATGTTCATGTAGCCGACCTGGAAGCAGATGTCGGTGATTGGGACGTCGGTATCGGAGAGCAGCTTGCAGGCCTGCCACAGCCTGAGTTTGGCGACATGGTCGCTGAAGCTGTTGCCTGTGTTCTTCTGGAAGAAGCGCGAAAATGTGCTTTCGCTCATCCCGGCCAGCTCCGCCACATCCGGCAGCTTCAGGTCCTCGGCGAAGTGCTGGAACAGATAGGTCAGCGTGCGCTGGATGATGTCGAGCGATTGGGCGTCGAGCAGCGGCGAGAAATCCGGCGACGACAACAGCTCGTATTGATCGGTGCTGGCCAAGAGGTCGACCAGCTCGAGGAACAGGCAGAGCCTTGGCAGCCCGTGCACCGTGCCCATCCGTTCCATCAGCGCGGCGCCGTCGATCGCCGTCTGTCCGTGGAAGACCATGCCGCGCAGCGACCGCTCCAGGAACGGCTCCAGCTCGCGCAGCTCCGGCAGCAGGCCCGCCGAGCCGCGCAGCCGCTGCGGATCGAACTGCAACACGATATCGCGCCCTTCGATTAGCTCGCCAGGCTGCACGGCCGTCACCCAGTCATGCGGCAGGCCACCGCCGACGATCGCCAGGTAACCCGGCCCGAACTCGCCGATATGATCGCCCACCAGCGCCACGCCCGACGATTTCCTGAGCAAATGGATTTCGTATTCCGGATGGAAGTTCCAGACGTTGCGTTCCCACGGATAGTCGTCCAGACGCCACAGGAAGCTGTCGCTCGCTTCGGTGACGATGTGCTCGAAGGAGGGCACGGTGCGCGGGATCGCGGCGGTATTTTTCCTTTGCCTGAACGTCATCCATTCCTCCCGTCCCGGAAACCCGTAGCAGGCTCCGCGCGGCAAGTGAACGAGGCGCCGGCGCCGCTGGCTCAATGGTTCGCCGCCCGTCCTCCCTTGCCTTCATGTCGCATTTCGTTCAATAGACGACGCAAACGGCGCCATTTTGCGCCGTTTGTGTGCGGCTTCCGGGCTCTGTCCCGACGCGCCGTGGTCTGAAGAGCAGGACAATGTCTGCGATCGAAGCCGGCGCTCGCGCGCCGGAAAATCTTTGGCGTCAGGAAATCAGGGCAACGCTTGCGCTTGCCTGGCCGATGGTGCTGACGAATCTCGGCCAGACCGCCATGACCGCGACCGACGTCATGATGATGGGTCGGCTGGGGCCGGACACGCTGGCAGCCGGCGCGCTCGGCGCCAACCTCTATTTCATGCCGCTGATCTTCGGTCTCGGCCTGATGCTGGCGACCTCGCCGATGATGGCGACCGAGCTCGGTCGCCGCCGCCATTCGGTGCGCGACCTGCGCCGCACCGTGCGCCAGGGCCTGTGGCTGGCGATCCTGATCTCGATCCCGATCTGGGTCTTCCTTTGGCACGGCGAGAGCGTGCTTCTGGCGATGGGCCAGGACCCCAGGCTGGCGCATCAGGCCGGCATCTATCTGCGCTGGCTGGAATGGGCGGTGCTGCCCTTCTACGGCTATATCGTGCTGCGTTCCTTCATCTCGGCGCTGGAGCGGCCGGGCTGGGCGCTGGTCATCGTCTTCGTCGCCGTCGCCTGCAACGCCTTCTTCAACTGGGTGTTCATGTTCGGCAATCTCGGCGTCGCTGCGATGGGCATTTCCGGCTCCGGCCTCGCCACCACGCTGTCCAGCACACTGATGTTCTGCGGCCTGGCGGCGGTGCTGCTCGTGGAGAAAAAATTCCGCCGCTACCACCTGTTCGGCCGCTTCTGGCGCTCCGACTGGCCGCGCTTCAAGGGCCTGCTCAGGCTCGGCCTGCCGATCGCCGGCATCCTCGCCTTCGAGGTGACGATCTTCAACGCGGCGGCATTGCTGATGGGCCTGATCGACGCGGGCTCGCTGGCCGCGCACGCCATCGCCATCCAGATCGCCTCGATCTCCTTCATGGTTCCGCTCGGCCTCAACCAGGCCGTCACCGTGCGCGTTGGCTTGGCTCATGGGGCCGGCAACCCGGAGGGCGTCTCGCGCGCCGGCTGGACCGCTTTCGTCATCGGCGTTTCCTCCATGGCGTTGATGGGGCTGGTGATGGTTCTCTGGCCGCATTTGCTGATCAGCGCCTTCATCGATCTGAGCGATCCGGCCAATGCCAGGGTGATCGCGCTTGCGGTCTCCTTCCTGGTGTTTGCGGCACTGTTCCAGGTCTTCGATGGCGCGCAGGCGGTGGCGGCCGGCATGCTGCGCGGTCTGCACGACACCAAGGTGCCGATGATCTATGCCGCGATCGGCTATTGGGGCATCGGCCTGCCGCTCGGCGTGCTGCTCGCCTTCCATTTCGGCTTCAACGGCGTCGGCATCTGGATCGGCCTGGCATCGGGGCTGGCGGTGGTGGCCGCGCTTCTGCTGGCGCGCTGGCTGCGGCGCGACCGCATCACGCCGCAGCTCGCCTTCAGGCATTGATCCAACAGAAAGGCCGCGCGTCGCCCCGCGGCCGTTCCCATTCGATTGCAGGCTTGCTTCAGTTGCCGTCGGAAGACATGGCGCCCAGCAGCCTGCGGATGTCGCCGAACCTGGCGATCGAGCCGAACACCAGCGCCGCCACCGCGACGAAGAACACCGACACCGCGGCCATGGTCGGCGTGTAGCCGTAGCGCAGCGCGTTGAAGATCTTGATCGGCAATGTCTCGGTGGTGAAGCCGATCGTCATGTAGGCGACGATGTATTCATTCAGCGACAGCACGAAGGCGAAGGCGTAGCCCGAGACGAGATAGGGCAGGATCAACGGCAGCACCACGGTCTTCAAGACGGTGCGGTCGTCGGCGCCCATGGTCGCCGCCGCCTCGACCAGCGAGCGGTCGATCGAGGCAAAGCCCAGCGACAGCGTCACCAGCGGCAGCGTCACGAAGAAGATCGCGTGGCTGATGATGGCGGTGAAGAACTGGCCGAACAGCCCGGCCGTCGCCCAGAAGCTGAGGAAGCCGAGCGCCGTGATGACCGGCGGCAGGATGAAGGGCGCCAGACCCAGCACCTGGAAGATGTTCGCCCATGGCGCGATGCGCCGCCACAGGAACCAGGCAAGCGGCAGCGCGATGGCCACCGCGATCGCCGCCGAGCAGACGGCGAGCGTCACCGAATGGATCAGCGCCAGCCGCCATTCCGGATCGGTGAAGATCTGCGCGTACCAGGCGAGCGAGAAGCCGACCGGCGGGAAGGTGAGTTCCTGCCGCGAATTGACCGAGACGCCGGCGACGACGATGAGCGGCGCTGCCAGGAACAGCGCGACGAGGCCGAAATAGAGGCGGCGGAGCCAGGTCTCGATCATAGCGCGTTCTCCCTGCGTCCGACGAGCAGCGTCATGCCGACCAGTGCCAGCGAGATCAGCACCAGGAACACCGCCATCGCCGCCGCGAAAGGCATGTTGGACTGGTAGATCGCCTGGTCGGTGATCAGCACCGAGAGCGTCCAGTGCTGCGGCCGCCCGAGGATCTGCGGCAAAAGATAGGAACCGAGCGCGAAGACGAAGACCATGATCAGCGTCGCCACGATGGTGTTCCTGAGCGCCGGCGCGACAACGTTGAAGAAGGCCCTGACCGGCGAGGCGCCGAGCGTGCGCGCCGCCTCCAGCAAGGTCGGGTCGAGACGGACAAGCGCCGGGTAAAGCACCAGGATCGTGTAGGGCAGCGCCTGATAGACCATGCCGGTCAGCACCGCACCGAAGGTCGGCAGCAGCGCCACCGGCTTGTCCATCAGCCCGATCGCCACCAGAAGGTTGGTGATGCCCGCAGTGCGCGAGAACAGCGTCGACCAGGCAAAGCCGATGATGACTTCCGACAGCGACAGCACCGACAAGAGGCCGACCAGCCACAGCGTCTGCACGCGGCGCGGCCGCCGGGTCAAAAGGTAGGTGAAGGGAAAGCCGATCGCCACGCAGCAGACGGCGACCAGCACCGCCAGCATCAGCGAGAAGCCGAGCACGCCGCCGAAGAAGGTCGACAGGAAGCGGGCGTAATTGTCGATGACGAAATCCGGCGTGTAGAAGCCGGACGGATTGCGCTTGAAGAAGCTGACGGCGATCATCGTCGAGAACGGCACGACGAAGAAGACGATCAGCATCAGGCCCGGGAAGAACAGCGGCGTATAGTCGGCTAGCGACCTGGGGGCTTCGCGTCTCATGAGCCGAGCACCACGCAGCTTTCCGGCGGCAGCACGACGCCGACCTTGGCGCCGACCGGCACGTCGTGCCTTTCGCGCGGGGTCGTCACCGCGACGATGCTGGTGTTGCCCACCTCAATGAAGGTCTCGATCGTGCCGCCGAGGTCGCGCACGAAGCTGACCTGGCCGGTGATGGCGCCGCCGGCAGGCTCGCCGAGATGCACATCCTCGGGACGGATCGACACCGAAGCCTTGGTCATGCCGGCCGGCATGGCGAGGCCCGGAATGGCGGTGCCGAGGATCGTCGTGCGTCCCGCGCTGTCGACCTCCGCCGGCAGGAGATTGGTGATGCCGATGAAGTCGGCGACGAAGGCGTCGGCCGGCTTGCGGTAGATTTCGATCGGCGGCGCCGCCTGCAATATCTTGCCGTGGCCCATGACGACGACGAGGTCGGCCATGGTCATCGCCTCGCGCTGGTCGTGGGTGACGACGATGGTGGTGATGCCGAGGCTCTGCTGCAGCTGGCGCAGTTCCACCTGCATCGCCTCGCGCAGTTTGGCGTCGAGCGCCGACAGCGGCTCGTCGAGCAGGAACAGTTTCGGCGACAGAGCGAGGGCGCGGGCGATCGCCACGCGCTGGCGCTGGCCGCCCGACAGCTTCGCCACCGGACGGTCGGCGAAGCCCGGCAGATGGATCAGCGTCAGCAGTTCGTCGACCCGCTTCTTCTGCTCTTCCCTGGAGGCGCCGCGGATGCGCAGCGCGTAGGAGATGTTGTCGCCGACCGAAAGATGCGGAAACAGCGCCAGCGACTGGAACACCATGCCGAGATTGCGCTTGTGCGTCGGCAGCGGCGTGATGTCCTCGCCATCGAGCACGATGGCGCCGCTGGTCGGTTCCTCCAGCCCGGCGATCATGCGCAGCAGCGTGGTCTTGCCGCAGCCCGACGGGCCGAGCAGGCAGACGAACGTGCCGTGCGGCACGTTGAGCTGGACATTGTCGACGGCGGCGAAGACGCCGAATTTCTTGGTGATGGCGTTTATGTTCAATCCGGACATGCTCACCCCTCTCTCAGGACGTTGCACCGCAAGGGCCGCCGGGCAGATGCCCGGCGGCCGGCTTCATGCGTTCCGGCTGCTTAGCCGACGATCAGCTCGGTCCACTTCTGGTTGATCCAGTCGGCCTTCGACGTATAGAGGTCGTAGCGCGGGATGATCGGCTCGATGTCGGACGACACGGCGGCGAACTCCTCCGGCTTGAGGTCGAGCACTTCCTTCTTCAACGTCGGCGTGGTGCCGACCTTGCGCGACATCACGCCCTGCATCGAAGGCTGGCTCATGAAGTCGATGAAGGCGTGCGCTTCCTCGACCTTGGTCGAGGCGCGCGACAGCACCCAGTTGCCGGAATCCTGGATGCCGCCTTCCTTCGGGAAGGTCGAGCGGACATGGAAGCCGTCGGCGGCCGCAAGCCCGGTGACGTCGTGGTAGTACTGGCCCATCGGGATCTCGCCCGACTTCAGCGCCTGCTCGAACTGCGCCTCGTCGCGATACCACAGCCGGACATTCGGCTTGAGCTCGGCGAGCTTCTCGAACGCCTTGTTCAGCCCGTCTTCGGTGTCGAGCGCGTTGGTGCCACCCATGAAGGTCTTGGCCGTTACTTCGAGCAGGAACGAGTTGGAGGCGAGCGCCAGCAGGCCGAGCTTGTCCTCGTTGGCCTTGTCCCAGAGTGCTGCCCACGAGGTCGGCGCGTCCTTGTAGACGTCGGTGTTGGTGACCAGCGTGATCCACCAGGCCACCGCGCCGATGCCGGCGACGCGGCCGTCCGGATATTTGTTGATGAAGCGGGGCAGGAGGTCGCCATAGTGCTTGAACTTCGAGGTGTCGAGCGGCGTCCACAGTTCGGTCGACTGGCCCTTGAGCGTCGAGGTCTGCGACATCATCGAAAGGTCGGCCGGCGCCTGTCCGGCCTTGGCCGCCTGTTCGAGCTGTACCAGCCAGGCCTCGCCGGTCGGCTCGGCGACCGATTCCACCGCGATGCCGGTTGCCTTGGTGAATTCCGGAAAGACATGCTCGTCGAACGATTTCTTGAAGTAGCCGCCATAGACGCCGACCTTCAGCGACTTGTCCTGCGCCCGCAGCACCGCGGGCATGGCGAGCACGCCGGCGGCGGCCAGGCCGGCGCCAAGCACGCCGCGCCGGGTGATGGGTGTTGCGATCAGTCTGTTCATCTCAATTCTCCTCTGTTTGTGCCGGTTGTCCGGCGGGTTCCCTTGGTTGCGTTTCTCCGCCGTCCGGCGGATCAGTGTGCCGCCGCTCGTTGCTCGAGCGCGCGGGCGTATTGCGTCAGTGGAAAGCACATGACGAAGAAGATCAGCGCCACCAGTCCGTAGACGGTGAACGGTTCGAAGGTCGCGTTGTTGATGGCGTTTGAGGTCCTGACCAGTTCCTCGAAGCCGATGATCGAGGTCAGCGCCGTCGACTTGATGAGCTGCACCAGGAAGCCGACGGTCGGCGCGCGGGTGATCGAGAACGCCTGCGGCAGGATGATCAGCCTGAGCTCCTGCAGGTAGTGCAGCCCGAGGCTGGCGCCGGCGTCCCACTGGCCGCGCGGCAGCGCATCGACGCCGCTACGCCAGATCTCGGCCAGATAGGCGCTGGCGAAGAAGGTGAGGCCGAGCGCCGCCGCCGTCCACGGCTCGATGCGCAGCCCGAGCATCGGCAGGCCGAAGAACATCAGGAAGAGTTGCATCAAGAGCGGCGTTCCCTGGAATAGCGCGATGTAGCCGGAGGCAATCCGCCGGGTCCATTTGGTCTTGGCGATGCGCAAGAACAGCACGGCCAGGCCGACCAGTGCGCCGCCGACGAAGGCGGCGAGCGACAACAGCACCGTCCAGCGCGCGGCGAGCAGCAGGTTGCGCAATATGTCCCAGAAGGTGAACTCGATCATGACACGCCGGCTCCCAGAACACGGCGCCCGCCGCCGACCAGCAGCCGGCGCAGCCCCATCGACAGGCCGAGATAGACCAGCGTCACCACAAAATAGGTCTCGAAGGCGCGGAAGGTGCGTGCCTGCAGCATATCGGCCTCGTAGGTCAGTTCCCGCACCGCGATTTGCGACACCACGGCCGATTCCAGCATCATGATGACGATCTGGCTGGTCAGCGCCGGGTAGATCACCTTCAGCGCCTGCGGCAGCACGATCTTGACGAACACCAGACGAGGCCTGAGCCCAAGCGCCAGTGCGGCTTCCGTCTGCCCGCGCGGCACCGCGTCCAGCCCGGCGCCGACGATCTCGATCGTGTAGGCCGCCATGTTGAGCATCATCGCCAGCATGGCGGCCAGGATCGGATCGAGCCTTATGCCGAGGCTGGGCAGCCCGAAGAAGATGAAGAACAGCTGCACCAGGAACGGCGTGTTGCGCATTACCTCGACATAGGCCGCGATCGCCAGCCTGAGCGGCTTCGGGCCGTTTCTTTTGCCGGCGGCGCCGAGGATGCTGAGGAAGGTTCCCGCCAGCGTGGTGACGGCGATCAAAAGGATCGTCGTCGCCGCGCCGCGCGCGATCGCGCCTACCGCACCCGCAAGCCAGCCGAAGTCGAGGCTGTAGCCCATGGCAATGCCCCCTGCTGTCCCAGGATCAGTCCTTGAGGTTGTCGGGGTTGAGCGGCGTCTTCAGCCAGGCCTTCGAGCTCTCGTCCAGCTTGCCGTCGGCCAGCATCTTGGCGACCGCGTCGTTGATCGCCTGCTTCAGTCGGTCCTCGTTCTTGTTGAGGCCGATATGCGAGGGCGAGGTGAGCAGCTGGAACTTCTGCTCCGGCTGCAGCGCGTCCTGCTTGGCCAGAACCTGGGCGCCGACATCGTTGCCGACCACCATCAGCTGGGTCTGGCCGGAGATGAAGGCCTGGATGACGGAGTTGTAGTTGTCGAAGCGGCGGATGTCCGCCGAGGCCGGTGCCGCTTCGGTCAGCGAGGTGTCCTCCAGCGTGCCGCGATTGACGGCGATCGACTTGTCGGCAAGGTCCTCCTTGCCTTTGACGGCAAGCGCGGCCGGACCGATGACGGCAATGTAGTAGGGCGCGTAGGCGGCGGCGAAGTCGATCACCTCGGCGCGCTCCTTCGAGTAGCCGACGCTCATCAGGAAGTCGACGCGCTTGTCGGTGAGATAGGGAATGCGGTTCTGGCCGGTGACGCTGACGAGGTTCAGCTTCACCTTCAGGGAGTCGGCGATGGCCTGCGCCACGTCGATGTCATAGCCCTTGATGCTCATGTCCGCGCTGGCCGAGGAGAAGGGCGGGAAGTCGGAGAAGATGCCGACATTGATGGTGCCGGCCTTGGTGATGTCGTCGATGGCGTCGGCCCTGGCCGCCTGCGAGGCGAGGCCGGCGGCGCCGAGCATCAGCATTGCCGTGATGGCGGATTTCAGCGTGGTGCGAAGTGTCATTTTAGTTCCCCTTCTGGAAGCTTGTTGTTGAAACCGGCCGCCGGCTCCAGCGCGGCGGCCGTATTGGTCTGGCGCCGCCTCAGCCTTTCTTGATGGCCGGGCTGAACACCATCAGGCTCAGGATCTCGAACAAGACCTGGGCGCCGACATGGGCGGTGTTGGTGGTCGCGTCGTATTGCGGCGCCACCTCGACGACGTCGCCGCCGACGATGTTGAGGCCCTTGAGGCCGCGCAGCAGTTCGAGCACCTCGCGCGTCGTCAGCCCGCCGACTTCCGGCGTGCCGGTGCCCGGCGCGAAGGCCGGATCGACGCTGTCGACGTCGAAGGAAATGTAGGTCGGCCCGTCGCCGACGATCTTGCGCGCCTTCTCGATGATGGCCGGCATGCCCAACCCTGTCACTTCCTCGGCGTGCACGACCGTCATGCCGGACTCGTAGGAGAACTCCCACAGATACTCGGCCGAGCCGCGGATGCCGATCTGGATGGTGCGCGAGGGATCGAGCACGCCGTCCAGCACCGCGTTGCGGAACGGCCCGCCATGGTGGAACTTGGTCAGGTCGAACAGGCCGCTGGTGTCGCAATGGGCATCGATATGGATCATGCCGACCGGTGCCTTCTTGCCGACCGCCTTCAGAATCGGATGGCTGATCGAGTGGTCGCCGCCGACCGAGAGCGGGATGACGCCGGCGTCGACGATCTGGTTGGCTCGGCGCTCGATGTCCTCATGGCTGGTCTCCAGCCGGTAGCGGCTCTGGAACGGCACGTCGCCGATGTCGGCGACGCGAAGCTCATGCGTCGGCGCGCACTCCAGCACATGGTTGTAGGGGCCGATGCGCTCGATGGCGCGCAGCGCCCGCGGCCCAAAGCGCGAGCCCGGACGGTTGGTGACGCCGAGATCCATCGGCACGCCGATCATCGCCACCTGCAGATCGCCGAAATCCGGCTTGTCGGCGGCCACCTCGCGGTAGGGCGCGGTGAGGAAGGTCGGGATGCCGGAATAGGGCGCCAGCCTGGTGCCCGACTTGGAGAAGATCTTGTCGGCGACCTTGCGGAACTTCGGGTCGAACATCTCGCCGCCATGGCCCTCGCCATACTTGCGACGCAACGCTTCAAGTTTGCCGCGATCGTAACCCATGTCGGTCTCCTCCGTCTGGCTGGTAGTGAAGCAACACCTATGATGCTGACGGCCATCCGGCCGGACCGCGGTCCCGCCCTGGCTGCCTGCAGATTTCACGTCTTGATGATGTTCCGGGACAAAGTTTCCGGCAGCTCCATTGAAAAATCAATTGATATTGTTAGGGTGTTTGTTGTGAGAAAATCTCACACTACTTGAGTGCACCATGGCCAAGCGTCTGCCCCCGCTGAATCCGCTGCGCGCCTTCGAGGCCACGGCCCGCCATGCCTCGCTGACCAAGGCTGCGGCGGAGCTGAATGTCACGCACGGCGCCGTCAGCCACCAGATCAAGGCGCTCGAGCAGTCGCTCGGCGTCAAGCTGCTCGAGCGCGCCGGCCAGCGGGTGAAGCTGACGCCGCACGGCGCCGAGCTTCTGCCGGCGGTGTCGAGCGCCTTCGACGGCATCGCCGCCGCCACGCAGCGCATGACGCGGCCGGCCAGCGCCGGCAAGCTCTCAATATCCTGCGTGCCGGCGCTGCTGCTCTTGTGGATGACGCCGCGATTGGGCTCGTTCACCGCGCAATATCCCGACATCCAGCTCACCTTGCTTCCCTCCAACGACGCCAGGGACATTCGCGCCCCGCATATCGATGTCTGCGTGCACTATGGCGATGGCAGCTGGAGCGATTGCTGGATGCGCAAATGGTCCGGCCTCGAACTGTTCCCCGTGGTCAGTCCGACGCTGATCAACAACCGCCCGATCCGCACCGTTCGCGATCTCGCCGACCATGTCATCCTGCACGGCGATGACGGCCGCGAGTGGCACACCTGGCTGGCCGCCGCCGACGCGCTGGACCTGGAGCGCGGCCGCCGCCATCATTTGGGCGACGCGCGCACCGCGACCGAGGCCGCCGTGCATGGCCACGGCGTCGCGCTCGGCGATTCCGTCACCGCGAGCACGCTGCTGGCCAGGGGCCTGCTGGTCGCTCCGTTCAGCCTGTCGGTGCCGGCGGTCGACGACTTCTACGTCGTCTGCCGCAACGAGATGAGGTCGACGCCGATCGTTCAGCTCTTCATCGACTGGCTGTTCGCCGAGAAGGAACAGGCCGACGGCCGCGCCGACGCACCGGTCGCGGGGCGCATCGGCAGCCGCCGGAAGCGCCCGGCGCTGAGGGTGATCGGCGCCAGGACGGCGTCCTGACGGCTGGACCGGGGCGGCCTCTTTTTGTCGGGCCAGCCCGCAAAGCGGGAGGCGTTGCCGAAAATTCAATGCTAAGAGGCTTGGTTGAAGCAGTTCCAGGAAAAGCGGCCGGAAATGCGCAGGCAAGCGCTAGAGTGAGCAGCGAAGGCGGCAGGACGAGATGGCAAAGACCGATATTGCGCGGCGCGTCTACAACCACACCTGGAAGCTGGACCCGATCGTCCGCAGCCTGCTCGACACCGATTTCTACAAGCTTCTGATGCTGCAGATGATCTGGGGCATGTATCCCAAGGTCGAAACCACTTTCTCGCTGATCAACCGCACCACCTCGGTGCGCCTCGCCGACGAGATCGACGAGCAGGAACTGCGCGACCAGCTCGACCACGCCCGCACCTTGCGCTTCTCCAAGAAGGAGATGATCTGGCTCGGCGGCAACACCTTCTATGGCCGCAAGCAGATCTTCGAGCCGGAATTCCTTGCCTGGCTGGAGGATTTCCAGTTGCCCGAATACGAGCTGTCCAAGCGCGACGGCCAGTACGAGCTCTCCTTCAGCGGCCCCTGGATGTACACGACCCTGTGGGAGATCCCGGCGCTGGCCATCATCAATGAACTGCGATCGCGCGCGGCCATGCGCGCCTTCGGCCCGTTCGCGCTCGACGTGCTCTATGCCCGCGCCAAGGCCAAGATGTGGGCAAAGACCGAGCGGCTGAAGGCGCTGCCGGGCATCCGCATATCCGATTTCGGCACCCGCCGCCGCCACTCCTTCCTGTGGCAACGCTGGTGTGTGGAAGCCTTGAAGGAAGGCATCGGCCAGGCCTTCACCGGCACCTCCAACGTCCTGCTTGCCATGGACAACGACCTCGAGGCGCTCGGCACCAACGCGCATGAGCTGCCGATGGTGTTTGCCGCCCTCGCTAATTCGGAAGAGGAGCTCAAGCAGTCGCCCTACAAGGTGCTGCAGGACTGGCAGCGCTACTATGGCGGCAATTTGCTGATCGTGCTGCCGGACGCGTTCGGCACCGCATCCTTCCTGCGTGACGCGCCGGACTGGGTCGCCGACTGGACCGGCTTCCGCCCCGACAGCGCGCCGCCGATCGAGGGTGGCGAGAAGATCATCGAGTGGTGGCGCGAGAGGGGCAAGGACCCCAGGCAGAAGCTGCTGATCTTCTCCGACGGGCTCGAGGTCGAGACGATCGAGGAGACCTACCGCCACTTCCGCGGCAAGGTGCGCATGTCTTTCGGCTGGGGCACCAACCTCACCAACGATTTCGAGGGCTGCGCGCCGACCGAAACCAACAGCCTGGATGCCATCTCGCTGGTCTGCAAGGTCACCGAGGCCAATGGAAGGCCTGCGGTCAAGCTCTCCGACAATCCGGCCAAGGCGACCGGGGACTTGAAGGAGATCAAGCGCTACCTGAGGATATTCGGCGAGAAGGACCGGGTGAGGCAGCTGGTCAAGGTTTAAAGGCTGCGCCTGTGGCCTGTGCTGATCCCGCATCGTCAAGCGAGATTGCAAGGCTCGATATGCCGAGTTTCTTCGCGCCCCCCTCTGTCGTGCCGGACATCTCCCCCACTGAGGCTGCTTTCCTCTCCCTCCGGAGGGGGGAGAGGTGGCGCCGCGAAGTGGCGACGGAGTGGGGGAACCACCTGGCAACCGCCGCAACGGGCATAGGAAAGAGGATCGCTTGCACGCGTCGTCCTGACCCGCGCCAGGGTCGACCCCCACTCCGTCGAGCTACGCTCGACACCTCTCCCCCGATCGACGGGGGAGAGGAAGGGTGCCAAGCCATCCGAGCAGGCGCCACTTCTCAATTGCAGACGCTTGCCTCTGAAGATAGTGCGATCTCCCCCCAAGTGGGGGAGATGTCCGGCAGGACTGAGGGGGACGCCGTAGGGCGCGAACCTTCGCGATTGGCTCTCGCAGCAGCCTTCGCATCCCTCCCCACTTCCGCCTTCGCCCACGCCTCAGATCGCGGCCATGTCCTCCTCCTTCCCACCGGCTATTACGTCGCCGGCGGCGCGCTCGCCGTCGCCGTCAGCTTCCTCGTCCTGGCCCTGCTACCGCCGGAAGCGCTCGATCGCTTCTGGCGCCGGCGCCTGCCGCTCTTTGCCCTCGGTGACGCCTCTCGCACGATCGTCAGCGCGATATCTTTTGCCGGCTTCGCAATCCTCCTTGCCGCCGGCCTGTTCGGCAGCCGCGATCCACTGTCCAACCCGCTGCCGCTCGTCATATGGACGCTGCTCTGGGTGGGCTTGGCTTTGTTGCAGGGCGCGCTCGGTGATCTCTGGTCGTGGCTGAACCCCTGGTACGGACCGTGGCGGGTCGTCAGCCGCCTGATCGGACGCGGCGGTGAACAGGACGGACGCTTGCCCGCATGGCTAGCCTGCTGGCCGGCCGTCGGGCTGTTCTTCGCCTTCGCCTGGTTCGAGTTGATCGACCCGGCGCCCGACGACCCGGCCCGGTTGGCATACGCCGCCGGCCTCTACTGGCTGCAGAACTTCATCCTGATGCTCGTCTTCGGCCATCGCGAATGGAGCCGGCGCGGCGAGTTCCTGAGCGTGTTCTTCGCCATGGTCGCGCGCTTTGCTGTTGTTGAGCGCGATGCGAAGTGCCGCCTCAGTCTCTGCTGGCCGGGCGCCAAACTGCTCTCCGCCGAGCCGTTGCCGACAGCCGGCATCGCCTTCCTGCTGCTTGCGCTGTCCTCGGTCTCCTTCGACGGCCTGTCGAAGACCTTCTTCTGGCTCGGCTTGTTCGGCGTCAATCCGCTGGAGTTTCCCGGGCGCACCGCGCTGATCGGCATCGGCAGCTTCGGCCTTGTCCTGACCTTCGTCCTGCTGGCAGCGGTGTTCGCGCTTGCCGTCCATGTCGGCCAGCGCCTCGCCGGCGACCGGCATTCATTCGCGCAAGCCGCCGGCTTGCTGGTCTGGTCTATCGTGCCGATCGCGCTCGCCTACCATTTCGCCCACTACCTGACGGCGCTGCTGGTCGACGGCCAATATGCGCTGGCCGCCCTGTCCGATCCCTTCGCGCTCGGCTGGAACCTGTTCGGCACCGCTGACATGGAAGTCGAAGCCGGCGTGGTCGCCGGCGCCGACTCGGCCTGGTGGCTGTGGAATCTCCAGGCCGGCGTCATCATTCTTGGCCATATGCTGGCCGTCCTCGTCGCCCATGGTCTGGCCTGGCGGCTGCATCCGGCCGCGGCGCGTGCCGCGCTCAGCCAACTGCCGCTCACGGTGCTGATGATCGCCTATACGGTCTTTGGCCTTTGGCTGCTTGCCACGCCGACCGCCGGGTGAAAAAGGGCGGCCTCAATGCCTGTCGGGAAGTACGCTTGCCACGTCGAGGCTTTGGTGATTTAGTTTGTACACATGCAATTTTTGCCTCGTTACAGCCATTGGTCAAAACTCAAAAAACAGGGGAACTGCCGTGTCTGACAAGAATGGGTTTTTCGATCTTTCCAAGACCACTCTTTCGCGCCGCACCGCGCTGAAGGGCCTCGCCGCCGGCGCCGGCCTTGCCGTCGCGCCGGGCTTCGTCCGCTACAGCCAGGCGCAGAGCTCGGCGCCGGTCAAGATCGGCTTCCAGTCGCACCGCACCGGCATCGGCGCCGCCTATGGCCGCTGGTACGAGAAGACGAGCGCCGCCGCGGTCAAGGCCATCAACGATGCCGGCGGCATCAACGGCCGCCAGGTCGAGCTGGTCATCGAGGATGACGGCACCGATCCCGCCCGCGGCGCCGAGGTTGTCGGCAAGTTCGCCACCCAGCACAAGACCGACATCGTCTTCGGCACCTTGTTCTCGCATGTCGTCATCGGCTCGGCACCCGCCGCCGGCGAAAACAAGATCCCCTATTTCGTCGTCAGCGAAGGCCACCACGTCGCCTCGACCAAGCTCAACCGCTACGTCTTTCAGCCCGGCATCACCGACGTGAAGAGCCAGATCCAGTCGATGGCGCCGTGGATCGCGGCCAATGCCGGCAAGAAGGTGACGCAGATCTTCCCCGACTTCGCCTTCGGCTACGACCATCGCGACTACCTGCCGCCGGCACTGAAGGCGCAGGGCGCCGACGTTATCGCCCAGATCGCCATCCCGCCGACGGAGTCGTCCTTCACCAAATACTTCCCGCAGATCCCGGCCGAGACCGAGGTGATCTACCACGTCATGGTCGGCCCGGCCGTGCTCACCTTCGTCAAGGAGCTCGGCGAATTCTACGGCTCGTCGCGGCCGCAGCTGTTCGGCTTCATGGATTCGCTCGAGGCGACCGACATCAACAGCCCCGGCCTCGAATTCCTCGACGGAAGCCATTTCTGGGAAGGTTCGCCGCGCTATGCGCAGGCCGACGATTCCCCCGCCCAGAAGGCCTACCGCGCCGCCGTCGGCATCGACGACAATGGCGCCGCCGTCGGCGATGCCAAGGACGTCTCCACCGCCTCGCACATGTTCGGCTGCTGGGAAACGCTTTATGTCGTCAAGAAGGCGATGGAGGATGCCGGCTACAAGGGGCCTGAGGATCGCGCCAAGCTGGTCGAGGCGACCGAGGCGCTGAAGGAGTTCGCCGAAGGGCCGGAGCATCCGCAGGGTCCGAAGACCTTCAACGGCAAGATCCACCAATGCTTCGGCATCCAGAACATCTCCAAGGTCGAGGGCGGCAAGCTCAAGGTGGTGCACAAGACGAAGATCGAGGACGGCCTCTACGAGGCCGAGGGGGATTACACGACGCAGGCGCTGTGACTTAGTTACGCCGACAAGCGTGAGCGCCAAGCCACCCCTCTCTGTCCTGCCGGACATCTCCCCCTCAAGGGGGGAGATCAGCAGCTCATGCGAAGGCGGCACTCTGTCGGCCTTTGCGATTGGCGAAAGTGATAGTGACAGCCAATCTCCCCCCTTGAGGAGGGTGAGGAGCGGTCCGCGAAGCGGACGGGAAGCCAATTGCTTGGCTTTCCGAGCGACGAACGCCCGGAGCGATAGCGCAGGGCCGGGCCCGGCAGGGCAGAGAGGGGTGCGCTTGGCACCTGCCTGCGTGTAGCATGCATTTCGGACCCCATCTCCTCCTCGCCGCCCTCGAAGGCCTCGTCACTTCCGCCGTGCTGGCGCTGACGGCGCTTGGCCTGTCGCTGGTGTTCGGCGTCATGCGCGTCGTCAATGTCGCCCATGGCGAGTTCTTCATGCTCGGCGCGGTGCTGGCCTGGGCGCTCTCGACGGCGATCTCGGGCCATCCTGCACTCGGCTTCGTCGCCGCGCTGGTCATCGCGCCGCTCATCGTCGGCGCGGTCGCGCTGGTCGCCGAGCGGATGGTGCTGCGCCGGCTCAATTACAATCCGGAAGCCACCATCGTCGCCACGATCGGCATGCTCTACATCATCCAGCAGCTGGCGCTGACCTTCTACGGTCCGGAGGCGCGCCCGGTCGAGCCGCCCTTCAGCTACCGCATCCTGCTGCCCTGGTTCGGCTATTCCGGCTACAAGCTGTCGGTGGTCGCGGCCTCCGCGCTGCTGCTCGTCGCCACCTGGCTGGTGCTGACACGGACCAAGGTTGGGCTGCTGATGCGCGCCACCCAGTATGACAGCGAGACCGCGCAAGCCTTCGGCATTCCGGTCGACCGCGTCTATGGCGGCGTCTTCGCCCTCGGCGCCATGCTGGCGGCAATAGCCGCGGTGCTGATCGTGCCGATCAGCCAGGCGCATTATCTGATGGGTCAGGATCCGCTGCTTTTGTCCTTCATCGTCGTCATCATCGGCGGCCTCGGCTCACTGCGCGGCACCCTCGTCGCCGCAGTGCTGATCGGCCTGTCGGACGGCATCATCTCGATGTTCTTCTCGCCGACGCTGGCCAAGATCATCGCCACACTTGTCGTTGCCATGGTGCTGGTGTTCCGGCCGCAAGGCCTGTTCGGGACGGCCTCGCGATGACGGAAGCTTCGCCGGCAAAGGCCTATTCGCTGCATCTCGGCGTCATCGCCCTGCTCTTCGCGCTGAGCTTCGTGCTGCCGGATTATCATCACGGCCTCATCGCCCGCATCATGGTGCTGGCGGTGTTCGCCATGGGCTACAATCTGCTGTTCGGCTATGTCGGCCTGCTCAGCCTCGGCCATGCCATGTTCTTCGCCGCCGGCCTCTATGGTGCGGGCTTAAGCGTCTATCATCTCGGCTGGAGCGTGCCGGCCGCCTTCCTCGCCGGCATCGCCTGCGGCGCGCTGCTGGCCCTGGTCATCGGCGTGCTGGCGCTGCGCACTTCGGGTGTGGCGTTCATGATCGTCACCATGATGTTCGCGCAGGTGTTTTCGCTGCTCATGCTCTATTTCGCCGTCTGGACCGGCGGCGACCAGGGCCTGGTCGTTCAGCAAGCGGCGCGGGTGCTGACCCTGGGCGGCACGACCCTCGACCTCACCAACCCGACCGTGCGCTACATGAGCGCGCTGGCCCTGTTCTCCATCGTCCTGCTGGCGACGCTTGCCGTCGTCCGCTCCCGCTATGGCCGCGTGCTGGTCGCCGTCCGCGAGAACGAGGAGCGGACGAAGATGCTCGGCTACGACACCTTCTCCAACAAGCTCGCCGCCGTCGTCGTCTCCGGCACCATCTGCGCGGCCTCCGGCGCGGCCTACGCGCTTCTGTTCGGTTATGTCGGCTCCAGCTTCGCCTCGGTGCAATATTCGATCCTGCCGCTGCTCTGGGTGCTGCTCGGCGGCGCCGCCACTGCGCTCGGGCCCCTCATCGGCACGCTGTTCATGTACTATGTCACCGACATCACCAGCGGCTTCACCTCCGCCTATCTGCTGATCGTCGGCGTCGCGCTGATCCTTCTGGTGCTGTTCTTCCCCAAGGGGATCATGGGCAGCATCCGCCAGCGCTGGCTCGGGTGGCTGCCATGATGCCGCTTTTGACCACCAGGGGCCTGTCCCGCAATTTCGGCGGCCTGCGCGCCGTCGACAATGTCGACTTCGCCCTGATGCCGGGCGAAATCCGCGCCGTCATCGGCCCCAACGGCGCCGGCAAGACCACCTTCGTCAGCCTGGTCAGCGGACGTATCCCTCCTTCGTCCGGGATGATCGTCTTCGACGGCGCCGACATCACCGGCCTGCCGGCCTACAGACGGGTTCGCCTTGGCGTCGCCTACACCTTCCAGATCACCAGCGTCTTCGCCAATCTTTCCGCCTACGACAATGTCGCGCTGCCGGTGCAGCGCACGCTGACCGACGGCCGCTCCAAGGGCGCGGTCAAGGCCGGCGTCATGGCCGCGCTCGAGCGCACCGGCCTTGCCGATCGCGCCCATATGCCGGCGGGCCAGCTCTCCTATGGCCACCAGCGGCTGCTCGAAGTGGCGATGGGCCTGGCGCTCAAGCCGCGCCTCCTGATCCTCGACGAGCCGACGCAAGGCCTGGCTGACAGCGAGATCGACAATTTCATCGAGCTGGTGCGCGAGATCGCCAAAAGCGCCACCGTGCTCCTGATCGAGCACAATATGCCGGTCGTCATGCAGCTTGCCGACCGCATCACCGTCTTCAATGCCGGCCGCATCCTCGCCGAAGGCACGCCGGAGCAGGTGCGCGAGAACCGCCAGGTGCAGGACGCCTATCTCGGGGCCGGCCATGACTGAGGCGGGGTCCAAGGCGCTGGCCATTGCCGGGCTCGACTGCTTCTACGGCGAGGTCCAGGTCCTCTATGGGCTCGACCTCGTGCTCGAGAAGGGCGAGGTGCTCTGCCTGTTCGGCCGCAACGGCGCCGGCAAGACGACGACGCTGAAGGCGATCATGGGCCTGGTTCCGGCGGCCGCGGGTTCGATCAGGCTGGACGGCACGGAGCTGACCAGCTTGGCGGCGCACGACGTGCCGAAAGCCGGCGTCGCCTATGTGCCGCAGGGCAGGCGGTTGTTCGCCGAGATGACGGTGGCGGAAAACATCGAGATCGGCCTGATGGCGCGCGGCAAGGGCAAGGCCGTGCGGGAAAATGTCCTCGACCTTTTTCCATTGCTGCGCCAGCGCCTCAGGCAGCGCTCCGGCACGCTGTCCGGCGGCGAGCAGCAGATGCTGGCCATGGCGCGCGCGCTCTGCCTCGAACCGCAGGTGCTACTGCTCGACGAGCCGACCGAAGGGCTGATGCCGTCGATGATCGCCAAGATCCGCGAGACGGTGGCCAAGCTGCGCGAACGCGGCGTCTCCACCATTCTGGTCGAGCAGCGCGTCGATGCGGTTCTTTCGGTCGCCGACCGCGTCTGCTTCATCGAGAACGGCCGCAACCGCGAGACGGTCGATGTCGAGCAATTGCGCGCCGATCCGTCGGCGGTGCGGCGCTATGTGGGGGTGGGTTGAGGCGGACGGCGGTTCAACCCCTAGGCGTCCAGCGCGCCGATTGCTTTCGCGCGTGCAAATGCCAGGCCGGCAATTGCGAGATCGCCGACCGCCATGCCACGAAAAACGAATGCTGTTCGCTCACGCGCGCCTTGGCGACCCGGCAGGTCGCCACCGACCAAACCCGTCAGGTCGCCGGCCACGAGTTCGGGCCTCACCATCGGCTTGCTCATCTGCGCCTCTTGCGCCAGATCGTCTATGACGATGCGATCGAAGATGGCCATGCTTTCAGGCACCCAGGGCAGGGCCAGATCGGTCATGGTGGCGAAGGCTCCGGTCTGCAGCCATCGCGCATCCAGAAACGGAGCGGGCTCGGGTATCAATGTGACTGTCGTCACCACGATGTCGGCGGATTCGACCGCCGCCTTGGCAGTATCGCTCGCTACCGCGGTCAGACCACGCGCCTCGGCCATCCGACACAGTGCTTCACCACTGGCTTTGCTGCGAGCAAAGGCCCGGATCTCCTGCAGCGGAAAAAGATCGGCCAGAACTTCGAGATGAGCGCGCGCCTGCACGCCGCATCCGATGAACGCGACGCACGCCGAGTCGGCGCGGGCCAGACGCCTGGCCGCTACCGCGCTCAGCCCAGCCGTGCGCTTCGAAGTCACCCAATTGCCGTCGACCAAGGCAAGCGGCAGTCCTGTCTCAGCGTCGAGAAGGGTGACCAGCGAGTTCAGCGTTGCAAGTCCCCGCCCGGAGTTGCGGGGATTGACCACCAGCGACTTGGTGGCCAGCACCCGGGGTTCGGTCGCGACGGCGAGAGTAGCCATGATGTAGCGGTCGTCGCCCGGCAGTACCACCGCCTTCGGCGCACACCATACTTCGCCTCGCCTCTGACCGATGATCTGCCGCTCGATTTCGTCGACCACGTCGGACGTGGAAATCGCCAAGCTGTCCAGGAATTCGGCTGACAGATAGGGCAGGCTCTCGGCTTTGATGGTCATCGTCGCCCCAAGAATGGCTTGCGTTCGATAAGCATTCCTCAGGTTCAATCGAACCTATCCCGCACCTCGCTTCGCCAATAGCAGAAATTGCTGACCGCGCATACGCAAGCGCTATCGGCCGCCAGCGACCCCCATGCCGGTGGCCGCCGAACTCAACCGAAGAACAGAAGTCCCGCGATCAGAAACGTCGGGATCAGCACTGTTCCCGACCACGCCATATAGCCGAAGAAGCCCGGCATCTTCACGCCGCGATGCCTGGCAATCGCATAGACCATGAAGTTCGGGGCATTGCCGATATAGGTGTTGGCGCCCATGAACACCGCGCCTGCCGAGATCGCCGCAAGCGTGGTTGCGAATTCGCCCATCAGGCGCTGCGGATCGCCGCCGGCAAGCTCGAAGAACACCAGATAGGTCGGCGCATTGTCGAGAAAGGACGACAACGCTCCGGTCAGCCAGAAATAGGCGAGGTCGTTGGGCTGGCCGGAATCGGAGGTGACAAGCGCGACCAGCGGCGCCAGCGCGCCATCATGGCCGGCTCTCAGGATGGCGATCACCGGCACGATTGCGATGAAGATGCCGGCAAACAGTTTCGCCACCTCGGCGATCGGCCCCCAGGTGAAGCCGTTCGCCTCGCGATGGCTCTTGCGCGAGACGGCGAGCGAGGCGAACGCCAGCGCCAGGATGACGGCGTCTCGCGCCAGGTTCTGCAGCTCGAGCCCGACGCCGAAGATGGAAAAACTGACGCCCGGCTTCCAGGTTGCGGAGAGCAGGATCGCGCCGATGACGCCGGCCAGCAGCGGCAGGTTGGCGACGCCGCGCAGGCGCACGGTCTTGTCCGGCGTCGGATCCTTGATCTTCGCCATACCGGCCTCGCGTCGGTGCAGCATCGTGTCGATCGCCAGGAAGACCAGGAGCACCAGGCTGCCGGTGAACAGCGTCTCGCGCCAGAGATTGGCGGTCGTCCAGAAGAAGTCGACGCCGCGCAGGAAGCCGACGAACAGCGGCGGGTCGCCGAGCGGCGTCAGCGAGCCGCCGATGTTGGAAACCAGGAAGATGAAGAAAATCACGACATGCGCGTTGAACGGCCGGTTGTCGTTGGCGCGCAGGATCGGCCGGATCAGGATCATCGAGGCGCCGGTCGTGCCGATCACCGAGGCAAGCAGCGCGCCGGCAAGCAGAAGCCCGGCGTTGACCAGGGGCGTGCCGTGGATGTTGCCGGCAAGCAGGATGCCGCCCGAAATCGTGTAGAGCGCGAACAACAGGATGATGAACGACATGTATTCGGTGAGCAGCGTGTGCAGCACCGCTTCCATGGCCGAAGGGATGCCGAAGGCGATCGCCAGCGGCATCACCACCAGTGCCGCCCAGCCGGCCGCGATCTTGCCGTAGTGATGCTCCCAGACATGGTGGAAGAGCAGGGGGCCGGTGGCGATCGACAGCAGCAGGCCGGCAAATGGCAGCACCCACCAGAGCGACATCGCCGCGCCGGGCAGTTCGTGGTCCGCCGCTGCGAAGGCGAATTGCGGAAACAGAAGGACAGCCAGGGCGGGTAGGCCTGCCGTCAGTGTCCTCGCCAATTGTTTGAAGCCCCCTCGACGCTCCACAGTCCGGTCAGTCCGACAGGTGGTCTTCGAGCACCACGCCGGCATCGCGCATTCGCGTCAGCATCGCATTGACCGAGCCGTTGAGGTCGATGCCGCGGCAGGCGTCTAGCCGCACGGTTGTCTTGAAGCCCTGCTTCACGGCGTCCAGCGCCGAAAAGGCGACGCAGAAGTCGGTCGCCAGCCCGACCAGCGTCACCTTGTCGACGCCGCGTTCGCGCAGATAGCCGGCCAGGCCGGTCTGGGTCGTGTGATCGTTCTCGAAGAAGGCCGAGTAGCTGTCGATCGCCGGGCGGAACCCCTTGCGGATAACCAGCTCCGCCTTGGTCCAGGCAAGCCCGGAATGAAAGTCCGAGCCGAGGCTACCCTGGATGCAATGGTCGGGCCACAGCGTCTGCGGCCCGTAGGGCATCTCGATGGTCTCGAAGGGCTGCTTGCCGGGATGGCTGGAGGCGAAGCTCGAATGGCCGGCGGGGTGCCAGTCCTGCGTCAGCACGACGTGGTCGGTTCGCCGGATCAGGTCGTTGACCAGCGGCACGATCTCGTCGCCGCCGGCCACCGCCAGCGCGCCGCCCGGGCAGAAGTCGTTCTGCAGGTCGATGACAACAAGCGCTTCGTCGGCCATGGGGCCTCCTTCTCGTCTCGGCGTAGGCTTTGATAGAATGCCGCTGTCGCGACCGGACGCAGAAACTCGACCAGATGGCGGGCTGCGTCAACCTCCAGCGGCATAACAATCGCGTGGAGACCGTCAGCCTGTGCGGCGACAGGAAACTCCGGCTTTGACAATTCCTGCCGACTTGATATCATTTGCATACGAATGAATTTTGGCCGGTGGGACGCCGGCAGGTTCCCTCGCAAGGGCACCTTTCTGGGAAGGCAAAGCGTGATCCGTTACGCGAAACCCACCACGGTCGACGAGGCGCTCGCCTTGCTTGGCGAGGATCGCTGGCGAATCCTGGCCGGCGGCACGGACTTTTACCCGGCGCAAGGCAACAAGCCGTTTCGCGATAACATCCTCGACATCAACGGCCTGACAGCGCTGCGAGGAATCGCGGAAAGCGAGGCGCATTGGCGGATCGGCGCGCGCACCACCTGGACCGACCTCGTCCGCCATCCGCTTCCGGCGGCCTTCGATGCGCTGAAGGCGGCGGCGCGGGATGTCGGCTCCGTGCAGATCCAGAATGTCGCCTCCATCGCCGGCAATCTCTGCAACGCTTCGCCCGCCGCCGATGGCGTGCCGGCGCTGCTGGTGCTCGACGCCGATGTCGAGTTGCGATCGGCGAAGGCGACGCGCCATCTGCCGCTCGGCGCGTTCATTCTCGGCAATCGCCGCACCGCCCTGGCGTCGGGCGAGATGGCCACCGCCATTCGCATCCCGAAACCGGCGGCTGCCGGCACATCTGCCTTCGTCAAGCTCGGCGCCCGACGCTATCTAGTCATCTCCATCGCCATGGCGGCGGCGCGCCTTGTCGTCGACGATGGCGCCGTCGCTGAAGCGGCCATCGCCGTCGGCGCCTGCTCGGCGGTCGCCAGGCGGCTCGCGGGTGTCGAGGCGGCCTTGCTCGGCCTGCCGGCCGACGATGCCCTTGCCGGCGCGGTGCTCGCCGCGCCGATCGACGAACTGTCGCCGATCGGCGATGTGCGCGGCAGCGCCGAATACCGGCTCGACGCGGCGCGCGAGATCGTCGCCCGCGCCGTCGCCGGCGCCATAGGCCACGCTGCTGGCGATAAGGTGGCCGCATGAGCCAGGTTCAGCCTCTTGTGAGCGTAGACCAGTCCGGCACGGGCATGGAACGCGCCGACATCGCCTTCGAGGTCAATGGCGCCGCCGTCAGCGTCTCCGTGCCGCCGGTCCGCCGCCTTTCCCAGGTGCTGCGTGACGAATTGGGGCTGACCGGCACCAAGGTCGGCTGCGATGCCGGCGATTGCGGCGCCTGCACCGTGCTGGTCGACGGCAACCCGGTCTGCGCTTGCCTGGTGCCGGCGGCCTCCGTGTCGGGCGCGACCCTGACCACGGTCGAGAGCCTTGCCAATGGCAGGCTGTCGGCGCTGCAGGCTTCCTTCCTCGAGCACGGCGCGGCGCAATGCGGCATCTGCACGCCCGGCCTGCTGGTGGCGGCGACCGCGCTTCTCGAACGCAACCCGCAGCCGAGCGAGGCCGAGACCCAGGACGCGCTGGGCGGCGTGCTCTGCCGCTGCACCGGTTATCGGAAGATCGTGGCGGCGGTGATGGATGCCTGGCGCCACGTCGATGGGCTTGACCATCGCATGCCCGAGACGGGTCGCGCCGTCGGCGCCTCGCCGATCCGCCTCGATGGCGTGCCGAAGGTCACCGGCGATGAGAAATTCGGCGGCGACTCCTTTCCGGCCGATGCGCTCGCCGTGCTGGTGGTCCGCTCGCCGCACTATCGTGCCCGCTTCGCCTTCGGCGACATCGGGGCCTGGGCGGACGCCCGTCCCGGCATCGCCGGCGTCTTCACCGCCGCCGACATTGCGGGCCACAACTGCTTCGGCGTCATCGGTCCCTTTGCCGACCAGCCGGCGCTCGCGGAAGGCGTCGCGCGCTTTCGCGGCGAGGCGGTTGCGCTGGTGGCGGGCGAGCGCGAAGCGATCCTCGATCTCGATCTGACGGATTTTCCGGTTTCATGGACCGAGCTGCCGCATGTCCTGCAGCCCTCGGATGCGAAGGCCGATGGCGCGGCGCTGCTGCACCGGCACCGTCCGGCGAACCTGCTCACCTCCGGCTTCGTCGAACGCGGCGATCCCGACGCAGCGCTTGCCGGCGCCGCCGTCACCGTGTCCGGCGCCATCGAAACCTCCTATGTCGAGCACGCCTATATCGAGCCGGAAGCCGGCTATGCCTACATGGACGGCGACACGCTCGTTGTCGTCGCCTGCACCCAGGCGCCCTATATGGACCGTGACGACACGGCGAAGGTGCTCGGTCTTGCCGTCGACAAGGTGCGCATCGTGCCGACCGCCACCGGCGGCGGCTTCGGCTCCAAGCTCGACGTCTCGCTGCAGCCGCTGATCGGCCTGGTGGCGATGAAGACCGGCCGGCCCGCGGCCCTCGCCTACACCCGCAACGAATCCATGATCTCGACCACCAAGCGCCATCCCGCCGAGATGCAGGCAACCGTCGGCGCCGATGCCGAAGGCCGCGTCACCGGCATGGTCTTTTCCGGCGATTTCAACACCGGCGCCTATGCCAGCTGGGGGCCGACGGTCGCCAATCGCGTTCCGGTGCATGCCTCCGGCCCCTATTTGACGCCGAACTACCGTGCCGAGGGTCGCGCCATCCACACCAACGGCCCGATCTCCGGCGCTTTCCGCGGCTTCGGCGTGCCGCAGGCGACGATCATGCAGGAGACGCTCTACGACGAGCTGGCCGGCAAGCTTGGCCTGGATCGCCTCGATTTCCGCTTGAAAAACTGCCTTCGTAACGGATCCGAAACGGTAACCGGGCAGCGCCTGGAATCGGGCGTCGGCATCGGCGAATGCCTGGAATCGCTTCGCCCGCATTGGGCTCGCGCGCTGGCCGAGGCCGAAGCGTTCAACGCCGCCGGCGAGGACAGAAAGCGTGGCGTCGGCGTCGCCTCCTGCTGGTATGGCTGCGGCAACACCTCGCTGCCCAACCCTTCGACCATCAAGGTCGGCATCTCGGCCACGGGCGAGGTCGTGCTGCATCAGGGCGCCGTCGACATCGGCCAGGGATCGAACACCGTCATCACCCAGATCTGCGCTGATGCGCTCGGCCTGCCGCTGGACAGATTCCAACTGAAGAGCGCCGATACCGCGATCACGCCGGACGCCGGCAAGACGTCCGCCTCGCGCCAGACTTTCGTCACCGGCAAGGCAGCCGAGAAGGCCGGCAGGGCACTGCGCGAGCAGATCCTGCGCTTCGCCAATGTCTCTGACCGTGCGACCCTCGCGCTCGACGGCGTCAGCATCTTCATCCGCGAGGGCGACGCGGCGCGGCGCATCGATCTGTCTGAGCTGAAGGCTGACGCCGCCGGACTGGTCTTCGTGGCGCAAGAAACCTACGACCCGCCGACGCTGCCGCTGGACGCCAAGGGCCAGGGCAAGCCTTACGCCGTCTACGGCTATGGCGCGCAGCTCGCCGAGCTCGAGGTCGATCTCAAGCTCGGCACCGTGAAGCTGATCAAGATCACCGCCGCGCATGATGTCGGCAAGGCGATCAATCCCGTCCTGGTCGAAGGCCAGATCGAGGGCGGCATCGCGCAAGGCATCGGCATGGCGCTGATGGAGGAATACATCCCCGGCCGCACCGAGAACCTGCACGACTATCTCATCCCGACCATTGGCGACGTGCCGCCGGTCGAGCACATATTGGTCGAGGTTCCGGACCCGGAAGGACCCTTCGGCGCCAAGGGCCTGGGCGAGCATGTGCTGATCCCGACCGCACCGGCGATCCTCAATGCCATCCGCCACGCCACCGGCGTTCTGGTCACCAAGGTGCCGGCGACACCTAGCCGCATCCGCGCGGCGATCCGCGACAAGGAGGCACGCCGATGAGCGAGCTTGCCGAACGTTTCGAAACCCACGACCCCGGCGAGAAGCAGGTGGCGGAGAAGATCCGCTGCGATGCCTGCCCGGTCATGTGCTACATCGCCGACGGCCGCACCGGCGCTTGCGACCGCTACGGCAATATCGGCGGCCGCATCGTGCGCATGGATCCGCTGACCATCCTCGACCACGCCGCCGAGACCGGTGGCGCCGTCGTGCCGTTCGTCGCCGAGGGCGAGGCCTGGAACGGCGAGCTGGTCAACACTGGGCGCCGCTTCGTCACCGCGATCGGCGCCGGCACCACCTATCCCGACTACAAGCCGGCGCCCTTCATCGTCAGCCAGGAGGTCGAGGGCGTCGATCTCGTCACCGTCGTTACCGAGGGCATCTTCTCCTACTGCGGCGTCAAGGTGAAGATCGACACCGACCGCCACATCGGCGACGAGACGGCGACGGTACGCTCGGAAGGCGAGGCGATCGGCCACGTCACGACAGGCGAATACGGCTCGCAGATGCTGTCGCTCGGCGGCGTGCATCACCTGACCGGCGGCTCCAAGCAGGAAGGTCGCGCCACATGCGACGCGCTGCTCAACCTCTGCAACCGCAAGCCGGTCGAGCTTACCATCGATGGCGGCGCGACGGTCATCGTCGAGGCCGGCAAGGCGCCGGTCATCGACGGCAAGGTCGAGCATCGCATGCGCGTCGGCTGCGGCTCGGCCACCATCGGCATGTTCGCCACGCAATGGCGCGGGCTGGTCGACGAGGTGGTGGTGGTCGACGACCACATCACCGGCGTCGTTTCCGAGCACCAGGCCGGCAAGGTGCTGGGCTGGCAGGACACCGGCATCAAGATCATCGGCCGCCGCTCGACGCCTGGCCGCTACTTCAAGGTTTCGGAGCCCGGCCTCGGCTGGGGCGGCACCTCGATCTCCGACCCGCTGTCGATCCTGGGCGACTGGAACGCCAAGAAGGGCGCGCGGCCCGGCCTGTCGCTGCTGATGGTTTCCACCACCGGCGAGCAGTTTGCCTACTACGAGCTCGACGATGACCTGAAGCCGGTCGAAAAGCCGTTCCCCGAACGGCTGCAGAAATCCGTCGGCCTGATCGAGGACAATTGCGAGCCGGCGCTCTGCACGGTGCTGTTCATCGGCGGCGCCGGCGGCTCGCTGCGCGCCGGCGTCACCGAGAACCCGGTCAACCTGACCCGCTCGGTGCAGGGCCTGAAGACTTACGTGACCGTCGGCGGCGCGCCGGTCTATGTCTGGCCGGGCGGCGGCATCACGCTGATGGTCGACGTCACCCGCGTGCCGGAAGGCGCCTTCGGCTATGTGCCGACGCCGGCGCTGGTGGCGCCGATCGAATTCACCTTGCGCCGCGACGACTATGTCAGGCTGGGCGGCTACGAGGCAGAGATCCGCAGCGTCGGAGATATCCTTGCGAAGGGTGGCGAGTACCTCAACCCGCGCCACGGCACCGGCGCTCCCGTCAACAATCCCTGGCCGCCGCTGGCGCAGTTGCGGCGGGCAGCGGCGAACGGGGCCGGAGGATGAACAGCCCGCAGGCGCATTGGCTTGCCGACGGCAGGCGGCTCCATCTCAACCATGGGCCGATCGACCTGATCGTCGAGGCCTTTGGCGAGCCGGATGAATGCCGGGCCGCCTACACCCAGGCCGTCGCGCGGTTCGAGACCATCCTGATTGAGTTGGTCAAGGAGCTTCCCGAATTGCGGCTCCCGGCATTTTTCCTGGCGCCGCGCGATTTCGCGGGGCCGACGGCGCGCCGCATGGAAGCAGCCGTCATGCCGCTGGCGGAATGCTTTATCACCCCGATGGCCGCTGTTGCCGGTTCGGTAGCCGACGAAATTCTGGCGGCGCTGCTCGCCGGCCGCCGGCTGGACCGCGCCTATGTCAACAATGGCGGTGATTGCGCCCTCCATCTCAGCAGCGGCCAGTCGATGATATCGGCCATTGCCGGCACCGGGCATGGCATGGCCGATCGCGTTACCATACGCGCCGAGGATGGCGTTCGCGGCGTGGCGACCAGCGGCTGGCGCGGCCGTTCGTTTTCGCTGGGTATCGCCGATGCCGTCACCGTCCTGGCGCGGACCGGTGCCGACGCCGATGCCGCCGCAACGCTCGTCGCCAACGCCGTCGACCTGCCCGGTCACCCTGCGGTCGAACGGGCGCTGGCGCGCGATCTCGCGCCCGACAGCGATCTCGGCGATCGGCTGGTGACGCAGGGCGTCGGCGCGCTTTCGCCGGGCGAAGTGGCGCGGGCGCTGGACAACGGGCTTGCCGTCGCCGAAGATTTTCGCCGGCGCGGCCTGATATCGGCCTCGGCGCTGTTCCTTGCCGGTGAGACACGCATCAGTGGTTCGGTGGCGCTCGCCGCGCCCAACAAGCATACAGCGAAGGAAACTGCCCATGCCTGAATTCCCGATCCGCAAGATCGCCGTCCTGACCGAAGAGATTTTTCACGATGGCGGTCCAGTCGCGGCAGCGCCACGCCGCCGTGCCGCTGCCTTGGCGGTGGTGAAGAACCCCTTCGCCGGCCGCTACGTCGAAGATCTGCAGAGCGCCATGGACGACCTGAAGCCGCTCGGGCTGCTGCTGGCCGATCGGCTGATTGCGGCGCTTGGCGGCGACGTCAAGCAGATCGACGGCTACGGCAAGGGCGCCATCGTCGGCTCCGCCGGCGAACTGGAGCACGGCGCGCTGTGGCATGTGCCGGGCGGCTACGCCATGCGCGAGCGGCTCGGCGATGCCAAGGCGATCGTGCCGTCGGCCAAGAAGGTGGGCGCCTTCGGTTCGCGGCTCGACGTGCCGCTCGGCCACATCAACGCCGCCTATGTGCGCAGCCATTTCGACGCCATGGAGGTCGGCATAAGCGATGGGCCGCGTCCCGACGAGATCCTGTTTTGCCTCGCCATGACCTGCGGCCCGCGCGTGCACGACCGCATGGGCGGCCTCGCGGCCAAGGACATCAAGGCATGGGACGGGCTGAGATGAGCGGCGAGGACAATCTGCTGCGGCTGGTCGAAGCCGAGGAGCCGGACGAGAACGGCTATCACCTGCAGGACCAGGTCGGTTTCATCCTGCGCAAGGCGCATCAGCGCCATGTGGCGATCTTCGCCTCGCAGATCGGCGATCTGACGCCGCCGCAATTCGCGGCTTTGGCCAAGCTCCACGACATAGGCGAGACCTCGCAGAACCAGCTCGGCACGCTGATCGCGATGGATGCCGCCACCGTGAAGGGCGTCATCGACCGGCTGAAGGCGCGCGGCCTGGTCGAGCTTTCCAAGCACGAGGTCGACAAGCGCCGCCTGCTGGTCAATTTGACGGCGCAAGGCCGCGAGGCGATCGAGCGGCTGATCCCGCTTGCCCGCGCCATCACCGAGGAGACGCTGGCGCCGCTATCGGCCAAGGAAGCCGCCACCTTCATGCGCCTGCTGGCCAAGCTGGCCTAACCGGCAGCGGCGGTTCCTGGATACGAAAAAGCCCGGCGCGAAGCCGGGCTTTTTTCTGGATCCTGAGATCCGTCCGGGCCGACAACCTTCCTATAGAAGGTTGCGGCTTGATCAGTGATCAAACGCCTTGACGATTTCCTCGGTCATTTTCTTGGCGTCGCCGAGCAGCATCATGGTGCCGTCTTTGTAGAACAGCGTGTTGTCGATGCCGGCATAGCCGGAGCCGAGCGAGCGCTTGACGAACAGGCAGGTGCGGGCCTTGTCGACGTCGAGGATCGGCATGCCGTAGATGGGCGAGGACTTGTCGTCGCGCGCGGACGGGTTGGTGACGTCGTTGGCGCCGATGACATAGGCGACGTCGGCCTGCGCGAATTCGGAGTTGATGTCCTCGAGCTCGAACACCTCGTCATAGGGCACGTTGGCCTCGGCGAGCAGAACGTTCATGTGGCCGGGCATGCGGCCGGCAACCGGATGGATGGCGTACTTGACCTCGACGCCGTTGGCCTTGAGCTTGTCGGCCATCTCGCGCAGCGCATGCTGCGCCTGCGCCACCGCCATGCCGTAGCCGGGCACGATGATGACCTTCTGCGCGTTCATCATCAGATAGGCAGCGTCGTCGGCCGAGCCCTGCTTGACGGTGCGCTCGATGCCGTCGTCGGCAGCTGCCGCCGTCTCGCCGCCGAAGCCGCCGAGGATGACCGAGATGAAGGAGCGGTTCATGCCTTTGCACATGATGTAAGACAGGATCGCGCCCGACGAGCCGACCAGCGCGCCGGTGATGATCAGCGCCAGGTTGCCGAGCGTGAAGCCGAGCGCCGCGGCAGCCCAGCCCGAATAGGAATTCAGCATCGACACCACGACCGGCATGTCGGCGCCGCCGATCGGGATGATGAGCAGCACGCCGAGCACCAGCGACGCGGCGACGATCAGCCAGAACACCAGCTTGGCTTCGGTGGTCACCAGAAGCACGATCAGCACCACCAGCGCGATGCCGAGCGCCGCGTTGATGAAGTGGCGGCCGCCGATCATGATCGGCTTGCCGGACATGCGGCTGTCGAGCTTGAGGAAGGCGATGACCGAGCCGGTGAAGGTGATGGCGCCGATGGCGACGCCAAGGCTCATCTCGATCAGCGCCTGGGCATGGATGTCGCCCGCCGTGCCGATGCCGAAGCTTTCCGGCGCGTAGATCGCGGCGGCTGCCACCATCACGGCGGCAAGGCCGACCAGCGAGTGAAAGGCGGCGACCAGCTGCGGCATCGAGGTCATGGCGATGCGGCGCGCGGTGACGGCGCCGACGCCACCGCCGATGGCAAGACCGAGCACGATCAGGCCGAAGCCGCCGGCCGATGGAATGGCCAGTGCCAGCGTGGTGGCAATGGCGATGCCCATGCCGATCATGCCGTAGAGATTGCCCTGCCGGCTGGTGGTCGGGTGCGACAGGCCGCGCAGCGCCAGGATGAACAGGATGCCGGAGACCAGATAGAGGAAGGAAGCGAAGTTGGCGTTCACGTCACTTGTCCTTCTTCTTGTACATCGCCAGCATGCGCTGGGTGACGAGGAAGCCGCCGAAGATGTTGACGGACACCAGCATCAGCGCAACGAAGCCGAAGCCGGTTGCAAGGCCGGAGGCCGAGATGCCGACGGCAAGCAGCGCACCGACGACGATGACGGACGAGATGGCGTTGGTGACGGCCATCAGCGGCGTGTGCAGCGCCGGCGTGACCGACCAGACGACATAGTAGCCGACGAAAATCGCCAGCACGAAGATGGCGAAGCGGAAGACGAAGGGGTCGATGGCGCCGCCGGAGAGTGCATGGGCTGCATCACCCGCCGCCTCGGCGCCGGGCGCTGTGGCCAGGTCCTGCACGGCGAGCCTGACGGCGGCGGTTGCCTGGTCGAGCTGGTCGAGGGCTTTCTGCAAGGCGTCCATCACGCGATCCCCTTCGGCTTGGCAGCGGACTTGCTCGTAGCGGTTTTCTTGTCTGCGGTCTTTTTGGGCGCCGTTTTCTTCTCGGAAGCCTCAGCGACCAGGGTCGTGGCGGGCACAGCCGCCGGTTCAACGCGCGGCTGCTGGTCGGCCTTGGCGAAATTGGGGTGCACCACCTGGCCTGCATCGGTCAGCATGGTCGCCTTGACCAGTTCGTCGTCGCGCTTGATGGCAAGCGTCTTGTTCTCCTTGTCGACCAGCGTCTCGAGGAAGGCGAACAGGTTCTTAGCGTAGAGCAGCGAGGCCGACGCCGCGACGCGGCCCGGCACGTTGAGATGGCCGACGATCTTGACGCCGTTCGCCGTCGTCACGACCTTGCCGGCTTGCGCGCCCTCGACATTGCCGCCGCGCTCGACGGCGAGGTCGACGATCACCGAGCCCGGCTTCATCGAGGCGACCATCGCCGCCGAGACCAGCTTCGGCGCCGGCCGGCCGGGGATCAGCGCCGTGGTGATGACGATGTCCTGCTTGGCGATGTGCTCGGCGGTCAGCGCCGCCTGCTTGGCCTGGTATTCCTTCGACATTTCCTTGGCGTAGCCGCCGGCCGTCTCGGCCGCCTTGAACTCTTCGTCCTCGACCGCCAGGAATTTCGCGCCGAGCGACTGCACCTGTTCCTTCACCGCCGGACGCACGTCGGTGGCGGTGACGACGGCGCCAAGCCGGCGCGCGGTGGCGATCGCCTGCAGGCCGGCGACGCCGACGCCCATGATGAAGGCCTTGGCCGCCGGCACGGTTCCGGCCGCCGTCATCATCATCGGCAGCGCCCGGTCATATTCGGCGGCCGCATCGATCACCGCCTGGTAGCCGGCGAGATTGGCCTGCGAGGACAGCACATCCATCACCTGCGCGCGGGTGATGCGCGGCATGAACTCCATCGAGAAAGCGGTGATGCCGGCCTTGGCCATGGCGGCGACGGCCGCGTCGTTGCCGTAAGGATCCATGATGGCGATGACGGCGGCGCCCTGCTTGTAGCCTTTCAGCTCCGCATCGGTCGGGCGGCGCACCTTCAGCACCACGTCGGCCTTCTTGGCATCACCGGCCGTGCCGATCTTGGCGCCGTTCGCGGCAAAGTCCTGGTCGGGAATGCGCGAGCCGGTGCCCGCGCCTTTTTCGACCACCACCTCGAAGCCGAGGCCGGCCAGTCGCTTCACCGTGTCCGGCGAGGCAGCAACGCGCTGCTCGTTCGCGTCAAGCTCACGAGGGATGAAAACCGTCTGCCCCACCGCATGATCCTTTCGGCTGGAACCTGTCTGCGCGGGACGCCGGCCGGGGCCTCCGGCGACGTCCGAGGCAAGAGATTTGTAAGGTCTATCGGAGGATGAAGAAGCCGGCGGCCAGGATCACGGCCCAGAGGATGACCGCCGAGAAGAAGCCGCCTACGAAGAAGCCGAAAGCCATCGAAATCATCACGGCGAGGCAAAAGAGCGAACCGTATTTGGCCAGCGCCAGGAAGCCCGCATAGGTGCGGTCATGCTCGGCATAGTCCATCTTCGCGCCCAGTTCGACAGGACCGGTCGGCGTGTGATCAGCCATAGGAATACCCCTTCGAAGACATCTTGGAGGCACATAGCGAAAAGCTGGACGCAGAGCAATGGCGCTATTGCCGCATCGCCCGGCACAACAGCCTCAAAGGAAAGTTGAAGACCGCGACCCCGACCGGCCCGCTGGCAGTGAAGGGGCGATGACGGCCTTCAGACCTTCAGCCGCCGAGATGCGGGAACAGTCCGAGCAGGCCGGCGATGATCAGATAGAGCGCGACGATGTAGTTCAGCAGCCTGGGCATGACCAGGATCAGCACGCCGGCGATCAGCGAGATCAACGGGGTCAGCGTAAGCGCGGAAATGGTCATGTCGGGGGTCCTTTCCAAAAGCGGTGATCACCAATCCGTGGCGATACAATCTGCAGGTGGTGCCTGTCGCCCCTTACAACGCCGGCGCGCCCGGAAGGCTCCAGCCGACGCATGTCGCCGAAGAAAATGCCGCGGGTTTCGGCACGACGACAGGGGCAAAAAAGCCGCGGGGGTCAGGCCGCCTCGAAGTATTTGGCGGTCGGCAGGATGGTCAGCGGCGCCAGCTCGCCCCGCTTGGGGCGTTGGAAAAGCATGCGCTGTTCGAACGTCGTGGAGTTGAAGAACGGGAAGCGGTCCAGCGTCGCCTGCATGTTCTCGGAGCACTTCGACTGGAACAGATGCACGGGAACGGTCAGGCCGGGATAGTTCCGCGGCGGCACCGCCTGCTCCGATCGGAAGATGCGATGATAGAAGGCGGAATGCTCTTCCTTGATCGCCGTCAGGCAATAGGTCGGCTTGAAATGGCTGCAGGCAACCACCGCCAGCCTCAGCGTCACATAGGGCAGCACCCGCAGGCTGCTCGACCATTCGAGATCGGCGGCGAACCGGCTCGGATCGACGAAGGTCTCGCCGGCCGCCAGGCGCCGCGCCAGCACGTCGCCGAAGACATCGGTGCTGGGCGAAACTGGATGCTTCGCGTTGGCATGGTGAATTCTGATGGTGCTGACCAGCGAGCCGTCGAAGAACACGCCGAAGCGATAGCAATTGGGAAGGTCGTCGAAGCTGTCCTTCACCATGCGGGAAGCATCGGGCTTCACCATGCCGGCGTGAAGGTAGGAATTGTAGCGAAGCCGATAGATTGCCTCGAGGTCTTCGGCGCCGTCGCAAAGGCGATACTCGATGTGCTCCAGAACTTCCATGATGTGATCTGAAAACACCGAGGGACGCTGCTGACCCCTGGCTTTAGCCGCCGCCAGAGGCGTACCCACCAACTGAGCTTCCACTTTGTAAATCCTCGTGCCGCCGCAAGAGGACCATAGCGAACAGGCGAAAGAACCAGAAGCGAAATTCCGAGCTTTTGAGTTTACCCTAAATTAACGTTAACAAATGGTTAAACCCAAAGGATGCGCGGCTTCGGGGCGTTTCGCGGGATATTTCAGGTGGCGGCGAGCTTCGCGGCCGGCCGCAACTCAGCGGCGAAAGGCCAGGTCACGTTGGACATGGTCTCGATGCCCGACGCGCTCAGCGCGGCGCCGAAGAGGAAGCCCTGGACCAGGTCCGGCTTGACCGAATGCAGCAGGATCTTGAGCTGTTCGAAGGTTTCAACGCCTTCGACGGTGACGGTGAGACCGAGGATCCGCGTAAGATCGACGACGCCCTTCAGGAGGTCGAGCGAGCGCGGGTTCTGGGTGACGTCCATCAGGAACGAGCGATCGATCTTGATCTTGTCGAGCGGCAGCTTGTGCAGATAGCTCAGGCTCGAATAGCCGGTGCCGAAGTCGTCGAGGGCGATGCGCACGCCGAGTTGCTTCAGCTCCTCGATGTACTGCCGCGTCAGCGACTTGTCGTCGAGCAGCGCGGTTTCGGTGACCTCGATCTCCAGGCGGCCCGCCGCGAGCCCGGAAGCGGCCAGCGCGTCACGGACCTTCTGGATGACGTCGTGGTTGCGGAAATCCTTGGCGGACAGATTGACTGAGACGCTGGTCTGGTCCGGCCATTTGGCGCACTCGGCGCAGGCCGCCTGCAACACGAAGGTGCTGATCTCGGAGATGATGCCCATCTCCTCGGCCAGCGGGATGAAGATGCTCGGCGAAATCGGCCCGAGATCGGGATGATCCCAACGGCAGAGCGCCTCGCAGCTGGCGATGCGCATCGTGTGCATCGACACGATCGGCTGATAGACAACCCGCAGGCCCTTGCTTTCCACGGCGCTGCGCAGGTCAGCCTTCATCAGCTGGCGGTTGCGGAAGGCGGCGTCCATCGACGCCTCGAACAGCCGCCAGTTGTTCTTGCCGAGCTCCTTGGCCTTGTAGAGCGCAAGGTCGGCCTTGACGATCATGGCATCGACGTCGGTGTCCGCGACCTTGGACAGCACGGCGCCCGCGCTGGCCTGGATGCGCAGCCCGTGACCGGCGACGTCGACTTCACCCTGCAGGTCGGCGAATATCTGGTCGAGCAGGCCGGTCAGATGGCTCTCGTCCTCGATGCGATCGAAGAAGATCATGAACTCGTCGCCGCCGAAGCGGCTGACGGTGATGCCTTGCCCGGCTACGGCTGCCAGCCGTTCCGCCACGGCGTAGATCAGGCCGTCGCCAACGGGATGGCCGAGCGTGTCGTTGACGCTCTTGAAATCGTCGAGGTCGACCACCGACAGGCCGCACAGGCGATCCCGGTCGCCAGAGGCCATCAGTTCCCCGACGAGCTCATGGAAATAGGCGCGATTGGGCAGGCCGGTGAGGTTGTCGTAGCGCGCCATGAAGCGGATCTTTTCCTCCGCCTCGACACGCGCAGTGACGTCCTCGAAGGTGATGACGCCAAGGTCCTGGCTGCCTTCGCGCGCCGAGAATTCGAAGTGCTGGCCGTTGGAGAAGGACACCAGCACCTTGCGGTCGCGTCCTTCGCGCAGCGCGCGCGTCAGCTGCGCCTCGACATAGCGGCAGTCCTTCGGCGCCAGCATGCCGCCGGCAACGCCGCGCATCAGCAGCGAATGGATCGACCGCCCGAGCAGTTGCTCCGGCGATTTCAGCGACATCAGATGGGCGGCCTCGGCATTGCCGACCACCACCTTGCCGTCCGGGCCAAGCATGACCAGGCCATGCGACATGGTGTTGAGGGCGCGGTTGAAGCGCTGCGCGAGCTGCCTGGCCTGCTTGTGCCCGACGACGGCCGAGAACAGCACATTGCGGACGTGGTCGGCACTGCCCTTGATGATGAACATGAACGGGATGATCAGCAGGCCGAGCACGACATAGGGGATGTCGACCCTGAGAATGAGGGCGGCAGCGATAGGTCCGACGAAGGTCACTGCGAAGATCATGACCATGCGCGGCGAGCCGTAATTTCGGCCAACGACGGTCACCAGGGAGGCCAGCGTTACCGACAACGCGCCGATCTCGGCATAGGAATCCGAGTAGACATAGATGGATATGAAGCAAAAAATCCCCAGCAGCAGCCCTTGCAGGCTACCCTTCAGGATGTACTCGCGCTCCCATTTCGTCGCATCGGCGGCGTCGCGAATCTCGCCGCCCGAGCGATGGAAGCGCCGCAGGCTGAAGTAGCGCCAGACGCCGACGCCGAGCAACGCGCCGGCGAGCGCCAGGAAAACCGGCTGGCCGTTGCGCCAGTAGACCATGAGGCTGACGACGGCGTGGCAGCTCGCGCCGATGACCAGCATGTGCGCGTTGTCGAACAACGAGCGCACAAACTGGATATAAACATCCACAGGGATGTTATCGGTTTTTGTTCTGCCCATTACTGGCGCCCATTGAGCCCCAGCCTTGCCATAGTCCCATTAAAAAATCTTTAGCCTGGGCTGAAACGCCTGGTTTCCGGGCGCTTTTGGGGTCACTCGGCGGCCTGCAGTTCCGACCTTGCCGGCGCTTTCGCCAGGCGCTCCAGCAGTCTCGAACGCTCGCCGGCGGCCTTTTCGGCGCTCACCTGCCGGACGTGGCCGTAGCCGCGGATCAGCGCCGGCACCGAGGCAAGCGCGGTGGCCGCCTCGATTCTGCCAGGCGCCAGCGCGCCGGCGATCAACTCCAGGTCGGCCTCGTACTGTGCCAGGAGCTGCCGCTCCATGCGCCTTTCCGCGCTGTGGCCGAAGATGTCGAAAGCCGTGCCGCGTAAGCCTTTCAGCGCCGCAAGCAGGCGAAACCCCTTCATCATCCAGGGGCCGAAATTCGATTTCCTCGGGCGGCCGCCATTGCCGCGCCGGCCCAGCATCGGCGGCGCCAGATGGAATTCGAGCTTGTCGTAGCTCTGGAACTGTTTCGATAGCTCGGCGGCGAAGGTGCCGTCGGTATAGAGGCGCGCCACCTCGTATTCGTCCTTGATCGCCATCAGCTTGAACAGGTTCCGGGCGGCGGCCTCGGTCACCACCGTCGAGCCAGGCGCCGCCTTGCCCTCGGCCTGGCGCAGCGCGGCGAGCCTTTGGGCATAGCGCTTGCCGTAGGCTGGGTTCTGATAGGCGGTGAGGAAGGCGACGCGGCGGGCGATGATCTCGTCCAGCGTCTCGGAGGGCGCGGCGGCCGCCTTGCCCGGCTGGCTGACGAGGCCGCGCACGAAATCCGGCTCATGCGCGGCGCGGCGGCCCCAGCGGAACGCGGCGACGTTCATCGCCACTGCCTCGCCATTGAGCTCGATCGCCTTCTCGACCGCCTCGGCCGACAGCGGCAGCCCGCCATGCTGGAAGGCGAAGCCGAGCATGAACATGTTGGCGCCGAGCGAGTTGCCGAACAATTGGGTGGCGGTGCGGGTGGCGTCGAAGAAATGCGCCTTGCCGTCGCCTGCGGCAGTGCGGATCGCCTTTTTCAGCCGCTCGACCGGCAGCGAGAAGTCGGCGGAGCGGGTGAATTCGCCGGGCATGATCTCGGCGGTGTTGGCGAGGAAGATCGTATGGCCCTCGCGCACCGCCGCCAGCACCTTCTGCGCGCCCGACACGACGAGGTCGCAGCCGAGCACCAGGTCGGCCTTCCCCGCCGAAACGCGGATGGCGTGGATCTCGTCCGGCGTGCGTGCGATGCGCACATGGGTGAACACCGAGCCGCCCTTCTGGGCGAGGCCGGCCATGTCGATCATGCCGCAGCCCTTGTCCTCGAGATGCGCCGCCATGCCGAGCACCGCGCCGATGGTGACGACGCCGGTGCCGCCGACGCCGTCGATGATCCCGGCCCATCCCTGCGCGCCGAGGGGGAACTCGGCCGGGGCGGGCACGCCATGGAGCGGGTCGGTCCTGCCGGCGATGCCCTCGGCCTTTCTGATCTTGGCGCCGTGCACGGTGACGAAAGACGGGCAGAAGCCGTTGACGCAGGAGAAATCCTTGTTGCAGCTCGACTGGTCGATGCGCCGCTTGCGGCCGAATTCGGTCTCGACCGGCTGGATCGACACGCAGTTGGATTGCACCCCGCAATCGCCGCAACCCTCGCACACCAGCTCGTTGATGAAGATGCGTTTGTCGGGGTCGGGGAAGGTGCCGCGCTTGCGGCGGCGGCGCTTCTCGGCGGCGCAGGTCTGGTCGTAGAGAAGCACGGAGATGCCCTTGACCCCGCGCAATTCGCGCTGGACGAGGTCGAGGTCGTCGCGGTGATGGATGGTCGCGCCTGCCGGGAAGTCGGCCTTCCCCGCGTATTTGTCCGGCTCGTCGGTGACGATGGCGATGCGCTCGACGCCTTCGGCCCGCACCTGCCTGGCGATCATGTCGACGGTCAGCCCGCCCTCATGCGGCTGGCCGCCGGTCATGGCCACAGCGTCGTTGTAGAGGATCTTGTAGGTGATGTTGGCATCGCTCGACAGCGCGAAGCGGATCGCCAGCGCGCCGGAGTGATTGTAGGTGCCGTCGCCGAGATTCTGGAAGATGTGGTCGCGTTTCGAGAATGGCGCCTGGCCGACCCACTGCGCGCCTTCGCCACCCATCGCGGTGAAGCCGACGGTGTTCCTGTCCATCCACAGCGCCATGAAATGGCAGCCGATGCCGGCGGCGGCCAGCGACCCGTCCGGCACCTTGGTCGAGGAATTGTGCGGGCAGCCGGAGCAGAAGAAGGGCGTACGCGAGCCGATATCGACTGTATCGGCGAGCATGGCCTGGAACTGGCGCAGTTTCGCCACCCGCGCCGCGATCTCTTCCGACGGGCCGATGGTGCGCAGGATCCGCTCGCCGAGCGCGATCGCGATCTCGTTCGGATCGAGCGCGCCCTTGGCCGGGAACAGCCAGTCGCCGCGCTCGTCCTTCTTGCCGACGATCGCCGGCTGGCTGGCGGTGCCGTAGAGGCTTTCGCGCAGTTGCACCTCGATCAGCGAGCGCTTCTCCTCGACGACGACGATGGTGTCGAGGCCGCGGGCGAAGTCGGCGACATGCTGCAGGTCGAGCGGCCACGGGCAGCCGACCTTGAACAGCCGGATGCCGATGCGGTTGGCCGCCGCCTCGTCGATGCCGATATCCTCCAGCGCCTGGCGTACGTCGAGATAGCTCTTGCCGATGGTGATGACGCCGAGCTTCGGATTGCGGCCGCCGGAATAGATGATGCGGTTCAGCCCGTTGGCGTGGATGAAGGCGGAGGCCGCGTTGCGCTTGTACTCATGCAGCCGCTCCTCCTGGCCGAGCATATCGATCTCGTGGCGGATGTTGAGGCCGCCGGGCGGCATGTCGAACGGCGGCACCACGATGTTCAGCCGCCCCAGCGAGGCGTCGACGGAGGCCGTCGATTCGATGTTGTCCTTGACGCATTTGATCGCCGCCCAGGTGCCGGCGAAGCGCGACATGGCGAAGCCGTAGAGCCCGTAGTCGATGATCTCCTGGACGCCGGCCGGGTTGAGGATCGGCACCATCGTGTCGACGAACAGGAATTCGGTGGCGTGCGCGTTGGTCGACGATTCGGCCATGTGGTCGTCGCCCATCAGGGCAAGCACGCCGCCATGCTTCGACGAGCCGGCGAGGTTGGCGTGGCGGAACACGTCGCCGGAGCGATCGACGCCCGGCCCCTTGCCGTACCAGACCGAAAAGACGCCGTCATGCGTGCCTTCGCCCAGCAATTCGGCCTGCTGCGTGCCCCAGCAGGCGGTGGCGGCAAGCTCTTCGTTGAGGCCGGGCTGGAAGACGATGTCGGACTGCGCCAGCTGCTTCTTGGCCCTCCACAGCTGCATGTCGAGGCCGCCGAGCGGCGAGCCGCGATAGCCGGAGACGAAGCCGGCGGTGTTCAACCCCGCGCGGCGATCGCGCTCGCGCTGCATCAGAAGCATGCGGATGACGGCCTGCGCGCCGGAAAGGAAGATGCGCTCCTTGCCAAGGTCGAACTTGTCGTCGAGCGCGACGTCATGCAGCGTCATCAGGCATTTCCTTCGCGGAGGGCGCACGGAATCGCGCGGCCTACGTCGGAGTGGGACGCCGCAGTCTTTCTCCCCTTGCCGGAGAGGTCAAACGAAATCGCAGGTGCCAGACGACGCGCAACAAACGGTCAAATCGGCGGCGGTTGACGCATGCAACGGCACCGGGGGCGGTTCAGCCGAGCACGAAAATTCCGGCCCCTGAACCTCAGGCGGCCTTCGAGCAATCGGGCTTGGGCTCGCCCGGCAGCTTGCCGTCGACATGGCCGATCATGTCCTTGTTGAGCTCGTAGACCGGCCCGACCACCAGCGGACGGTCCGGCAGCACCGACTGATCCATCGACGAAGTCAGCGTCGTCTCGAAGCTCTGCAGCAGCGTGCCATTGGCGTCCTCGATGCGGATCGAGATCGAATAGGGCTTGTCCTTGACCACGCAGGTGAGCGGCGGACTGGTCAGCGTTATATGCGGCAGCTTGGGCCAGATCTTCTGGTTGACGATGATCGGATCTCCCCCGGCCGGGTTCTGGAAGCTGACCACGGCAACCTGGCCTTCTCCCATCGGCCGCAGCGGGTTGAGGGTGACGACATAGGTGGCGATGCCCAGCCGGTAATTGAACTCGAACAGCTTGCCGGAAATAGCGAACAGCTGCTCCTTGCCGGAATCGCGGCAGGCGCCAAGCATTGCCACCGCCAGCAGAGCGGCGCCGAGAACGATCGAGCGCGAATTTTTCCTAGACATCGGTAGCCTCCCTGGCCGCCGTGCGGCGGCGGTAATAACGGTTTGCCTTTTGCCGGTTGCCGCACACCGCCATGTCGCACCAGAGGCGACTGGAATTGCGGCTGCGGTCGACGAACAGCCAGCTGCAGTTGGGACAGATCCTGAGCCGCGCGACCGTCTCCTCGCGCAGCAGCGACAGCGCCGAGACGGCCAGCGCCGACTCGAAGGCCATCGGTGTCGCCGGGTCGCCGAACGGCTGCCCCGAAGCGCCGATTTCGGTGCGGCTTTGCGCCAGTCCGTCGGCGCAGGCCGCCAGGAAATCGGGCAGGTCGCCGGTGGCGATCGCGCCCTTTGCCACCGCGTTGCGGAACAGGCGGTCGGTGGTCTCGCGGATCGACAGCACCACCGGTGCGATCGCCTCGGGCGCCGGCGCTTCCAGCTTGCGACCGCCGAGCTCGCTGGCGCGGAAGCCGCTCGCCGCCTCGGCGAAACGGGCGATCTCGGCCGGATTGTCGAAACGGTCGAAGGTCTTCTCCGGGTCGTTGCGCAGCACGACGGTGTTCGCGGTGTCGAGCGCGAGAATGCCGCCGGTGAAGCGGTGCGGGGTCCAGGATACCGTCATGACAGAAACCTAACCGATAAATCGCGTTTGACAAGTTAGATTCCGAATGCAACGTTCCGCGCAGGGTTGCGAGTTGCCGCTGCCCCTGTTTCGAGCATGTCGTTGCCCCAAAACCGCTAGGCACTTTTGGGCGACATGCTCCGAGGTCTGCGCATGCTCTATTTCTTCCAGCAGGTTCTGAACGGGCTGCATTCGGGCGCGCTCTATGCGCTTCTCGCCTTCGGCTATGTACTGACCAACGGCATCCTGCACCGCACCAACCTCGCCTATGGCGCGGTCTTCGCCTTCTGCGGCCACACAATGATCCTGACCGCCGCCTTCGGCTACCAGGCGCTTTGGCTGACGCTCTATGCCTCTGTCGCGCTCGGCGTGTTTGCGGCCTTCCTCTATGCGGCGCTGATCAGCCGCGTCCTGTCGCGCAACGTCTTCGAGCCGCTGGCCGACCGCTCGCCCAACGCCATCGTGGTGACGACGCTGGGCGTATTGCTGGTGCTTTCGGAGTCAAGCCGCATCGCCGCCGACACGCACGACCTGTGGCTGCCGCCGATGCTGGCCGTGCCGGTCGTCTTCGCCGAGCACGACGGCTTCAAGGCGACGCTGACGCTGATCCAGCTGCTCGACTGCGCCGCCGTGCTGGCGGCCATCGCGCTTGCCGCCTGGGCGTTCGCCCGCTCCCGGTTCGGACGCTCCTGGCGCGCCGTCTCCGACGATCCCAGGGCGGCGGCGATGTGCGGCGTCGACGTGCGCTCGGTCTTCCGCCAGGCGGTTCTGCTCGGCGGCTTCTGCGCCGCGCTCGCCGGCGTGCTGGCCGGCATCTACTATGGCAACATCAGCTTCGGCACCGGCCTGGTCTACGGGTTGAAGGTGCTGTTCGTGACGGCGGTCGGCGGCTATCTCTCGCCGCCTCGCGCCGCGCTCGGTGCCGCCGCCTTCGGCATGGCCGAATCGCTGTGGGCCGGCTATTTCCCGCTCGAATGGCGCGATGCCTGGATGTATCTGTTCCTCGTCGCCATGCTGGTGCTGATCGGCGCCGGCCGCGACCAGCAGAAAATCGCCTGACCTATCAGACTTTGGTTGCATCGTGCCCCGCTAGCCGGCGGTTTGCCGGCGTCCCCGTCTCACAACCATGTTGACCGCCCCTCTGCCGTGTTGACCCGCCGTGCCACGCACGGCATACCGTTGGGCCACTGCGGCACGTCGGAAAATAAGGGGAGCCGGCGCGCCTCCGACATTTTGAATTGCGCATCGCGATTTCCGGAAATCGAAACCGATTTTCGGGCCGATGCGCGGAGGGAGGAAATGCATGGCAGGGCTGCTCGCTCTATCCAGAACGATCGACCGTGTGAACGAGTTCATCGGCAGATGGGTGTCGTGGCTGATCCTGCTGGCGATCCTGGTCAGCGCCGGCAACGCGATCATCCGCAAGGTCTTCGACATATCGTCGAACGCGTGGCTTGAATTGCAATGGTATCTGTTCGGCGCCGCCTTCATGCTGGCCGCCGCCTATACGCTGAAGCAGAACGACCATATCCGCATCGACATCGTCTACGGCATGTTCTCGCGCCGGGTGCAGCACTGGATCGACCTGCTCGGTCACATGCTGTTCCTGATGCCGTTCGTCACCCTGATGGTGATCTATTTCGTGCCCTATGTGTCGCTGTCCTTCCGCAGCGGCGAAATGTCGACCAATGCCGGCGGGCTGATCGTCTGGCCGGCGAAGGCGATCCTGCTTGTCGGCTTCTTCCTGCTGGCGCTGCAGGGCATCTCCGAGATCATCAAGAAGATCGCCATCATGCGCGGTGACATGGACGATCCCAATCCCTTCATATCGGCGCATGAACAGGCCGAACTCGAGGCGAAAGCACTCGCCGAAGAAGCCAAGGCGCTGGCCGGCGAGGTGCGCCCATGATCGAGTTCATCGCCCAGAACATGGCGCCGATCATGTTCGCCTCGCTGATCATCTTCCTTTTGATCGGTTACCCCGTCGCCTTCTCGCTCGCAGCCAACGGCCTTTTGTTCTTCTCCATCGGCGTCCTGCTGTCGCCCTATTCGGGCGGCTCGATAAACCTGGCCTGGCCCCTGCTGCATGCGCTGCCCGACAATTTCTACGGCAGCCGGGTGATGTCGAACGACACGCTGCTGGCGATCCCGTTCTTTACCTTCATGGGCATCGTGCTGGAGCGATCCGGCATGGCCGAGGACCTGCTCGACACGATCGGCCAGCTGTTCGGGCCGATCCGCGGCGGCCTTGCCTATGCCGTCATCTTCGTCGGCGCGCTGCTAGCGGCGACCACCGGTGTCGTGGCGGCGTCCGTCATCGCCATGGGCCTGATCTCGCTGCCGATCATGCTGCGCTACGGCTATGACCGCCGTGTGGCGTCGGGCGTCATCGCGGCGTCGGGCACGCTCGCCCAGATCATCCCGCCCTCGCTGGTGCTGATCGTGCTCGCCGACCAGCTCGGCCGCTCCGTCGGCGACATGTATGCCGGCGCGCTGATCCCCGGCCTCGTGCTCACCGGCATCTACATGCTCTACATCCTGATCATGTCGATCGTCCGGCCGAAATCGATGCCGGCCCTGCCGCTCGAAGCCCGCACCCTCGGCCATGGCGTGGTGTCGCTGATCGTGGCGCTGGCGGTTGCGGTCGCTGTGTCCTACGCCGCCTATCGCTATCTGGCGCCGGCGCATGGCGACAATGCCGACATTCTCGGCGCCTGCGTCGGCGTGATCCTGATCTATGTCGTGGCGATTGCCGACAAGGGCCTGAACATCAACATGATGTCCCGGCTGGCGCAGCAGGTGATCATCGTGCTGATCCCGCCGCTGGCGCTGATCTTCCTGGTCCTCGGCACCATCTTCCTTGGCATCGCCACCCCGACCGAGGGCGGCGCCATGGGCTCCGTCGGCGCATTGATCATGGCGGCGGCAAAGGGGCGGCTGTCGCTGGATGTGATCAAGCAGGCGCTGACCGCGACGACCAGGCTGTCCTCCTTCGTGCTGTTCATCCTGATCGGCGCGCGCGTCTTCTCGCTGACCTTCTACGGCGTCAACGGCCACCTCTGGGTCGAGCATCTGCTCACCTCGCTGCCGGGCGGCGAGGTCGGCTTCCTGATCGGCGTCAACGCGCTGGTCTTCGTGCTTGCCTTCTTCCTCGATTTCTTCGAGCTCGCCTTCATCATCGTGCCGCTGTTGGCGCCCGCCGCCGACAAGCTCGGCATCGACCTGATCTGGTTCGGCGTGCTGCTCGGCGTCAACATGCAGACCTCCTTCATGCATCCGCCCTTCGGCTTCGCGCTGTTCTACCTGCGCTCGGTCGCCGCGCGCGTGCCCTATCTCGACCGCATCACCGGCAAGCAGATCGCGCCGGTCACCACCGGCCAGATCTATTGGGGCGCGGTGCCCTTCGTCTGCATCCAGGTGATCATGATCGGGCTCACCATCGCCTTCCCGCAGATGGTGATGCACTACAAGGGCGCGGCGGTTGATCCGGGCACGATCGACATCCAGTTGCCGCAGATGCCGGGCCTGTCGCCGCTCGGCACGCCGCCGGCGGATGGCGCCGCCGCTCCGGCCTCTGGCGGGGCGGCACCGGCACCGCCGGCCACCGACCTGTCCCAGCCACCGAGCTTCGGCGACACGCCGCCCGCCACGCCGGCGGCACCGGCGCCCGATCTGTCGCAGCCGCCGAACTTCAATTGATGGGGGAGGCCCGACAGTTATGAAAGCGGTTCGCCTCGAGGCTGTCGGCAGCATAGCGCTGCGCGAGGTCGACAAGCCGTCGGCCGGTGCGGACGATCTGCTGGTGCGGATCGAGGCCTGCGGCGTCTGCGGCACCGATCGCCATCTCTTCCACGGCGAGTTTCCTTGCAAGCCGCCGGTAACGCCCGGGCATGAGTTTTCGGGCATCGTCGAGGCGGTCGGGGCGTCGGTGATCGGCTTCTCCGTCGGCGACCGCGTCACCGGCGATCCCAACATCGCCTGCGGACGATGCCCGCATTGCCATGCCGGGCGGGTCAACCTCTGCCGCAATCTCAATGCCATCGGCATTCATCGCGACGGCGGCTTCGCCGATTATGTCGTGATGCCGCAGAAGCAGGCCTTCCTTCTGCCGGCGAGCCTCAAGCCGACGCATGGCGCATTCTGCGAGCCGTTGGCGTGCTGCCTGCACGGCGTCGACCTCGCCGCGATCAAGCCGGGCGGCTCGGTCGTCGTGCTCGGTGGCGGCGTCATCGGCCTGCTCACCGTGCAATTGGCAAGGCTTGCCGGGGCGAAGACCATCGTGCTGTCGACACGCCAGGCCTCGCGCCGCGCGCTCGCCGAGGAGCTCGGCGCGACGGCCTCAGTCGATCCAGGCGCCGGCGACGTTATCGATGCCATTGCCGGACCAGACGGGCTGGTGCCGGGCGGTGCCGACGTGGTGTTCGAATGCGCCGGCGTGCGCGATACGGTCGAGCAGTCGTTGCGGCTGGCGAAGGCCGGCGGCACCGTCGTCATCGTCGGCGTCGTGCCGCAAGGCATGCAGGTCGTGTTCGAGCCCTTCGACCTGCTATTTCGCGAATTGAAGGTTCTGGGCTCCTTCCTCAACCCCTACACCCACGGCCGCGCCGCCGGGCTCATCGCCTCGGGCGCGATCGAGGTCGACCGGCTGATATCGAGACAGGTATCGCTCGAGGAGGCGCCGGCGGTGATCGCCAATCCGCCCGCGCCGGGCGAGGTCAAGGTGCTGGTGGTGCCAGGCTGAACCAGGCGCCTGCAAAGCCCGGGGCGATCAGTCGCCGAAGTCTACGCCGCCCCTCATCCCCTGCCAGAACCTTCTCCCCGTATAGTGACGGGGAGAAGGGGCTAATCCCAGCCTACAGCTTGCCCTGGCGCTGCTGGACCATCATGAAGGTGTCGTAGTTGTACTCGGCCACCTGGGCCCAGAGATAGTGCTCCTTGCGGAAGCCCTTGATCGACTCCCAGATCTTCTTGAACGGCGCGTTCGAGGCTTCCATCTCGGCGTAAACCTCGTTCGCCTTCTCGAAGCAGGCGGCCATGATCTCCTGGCTGAACGGCTGCAGCTTGGCGCCGCCGGCCACCAGCCGCTTCACCGCCGCCGGATTGAGGAAGTCGTATTTCTGCAGCATGTTGGCGTCGGTTGCCTGCGCCGCGGTCCGCACCAGCGATTTGTAGGACGCCGGCAGCTCTTCATACTTGGCCTTGTTGAACATCAGGTGGACGGTCGGGCCGCCTTCCCACCAGCCGGGATAGTAGTAGTAGGGCGCGACCTTGTAGAAGCCGAGCTTCTCGTCGTCATAGGGGCCGACCCATTCCGCGGCGTCGATGGTGCCTTTCTCCAGCGCCGGGTAGATGTCGCCGCCGGCGATCTGCTGCGGCACGACGCCGAGCTTGGCCACGACCTTGCCGGCAAAGCCGCCGATGCGCATCTTCAGGCCGGAGAGGTCGGCGACGGTGTTGATCTGCTTGCGGAACCAGCCGCCCATCTGCACGCCGGTATTGCCGCCCGGCAGGCCGAAAAGCCCCTGCGTGGCGAGGAATTCGTTGAACAGGTCGATGCCGCCGCCATGATAGTGCCAGGCATTGATGCCGCGCGCGTTGAGCGAGAACGGCACCGCCGCGCCCAGCGCCCATGTCGGGTCCTTGCCCCAGTAGTAGTATGCAACGGTATGGCAGGCCTCGACGGTGCCGGCGGCGGTCGCATCCGCTGCCTGCAGGCCGGGAACCAGCTCGCCGGCGGCGAACACCTGGACCTGGAAATTGCCGTCGGTCGCTTCCGACAGCATCTTGGAGAACACTTCGGCGCCGCCATAGATCGTGTCGAGCGACTTCGGGAAGGACGACGCCAGCCGCCACGTCACCTTCGGATTGGATTGGGCGATTGCCGGAGCGGCAAGCGTGGCCGCCGCCGCCGCGGCGCCGACGCCGGTCACGCCGGCCTTGCGGATGAATGAACGACGATCCATGAAGTTCCTCCCTTTTGGATCAACAGACCAACATTCGGGGGAATCCTCGATACCCCGGCTCGGCCTGGGCGAGACAATACACGGGCGACAGGTCGAGTCCAGCGCGGCGGCGGCGCCTGGCAGCTGCATTGCCGGGAAATCCGCGGGCTTGGGCAAGAACCTGCAACTATAGTCTAACGGCCAGCGGCGTGGCCCATACGACGCGCCGAAACTTGTCATGGAAAAGCGCCTTGGGATCGCCTATTTTGTAGGCAGAATAGTTCCTTAGCTCTCAACGGAAACCGGATCCAAAATGCAGCAGCCGCTCGTCGCCATCTCGACCGACGTCCGCCAATTCGACAACTACACCTGGCATGCTGCCCCGCAGCAATATCTGGAAGCCGCGCTCGTCGGCGCCGGCGTGTTTCCGCTGCTGGTGCCGTCTTTTGGCGACCGGCTCGACTTCGACGAACTCTTGTCGTCGGTCGACGGGGTCATGGTCACCGGCTCGAAGTCCAATGTGCATCCCTCGCTCTACGGCGGCGATGCCAGCGAGCGGAACGGCCCCTACGATCCGGCCCGCGATTCGACCACGCTGCCGCTGATCCGCAAGGCGATCGAGCGCGGTGTGCCGCTGCTCGCCATCTGCCGCGGCATCCAGGAACTGAACGTGGCGCTGGGCGGCACGCTGGGCACCGAGATCCAGGAGCGCGAGGGATCGCTCGACCACCGCGCGCCGGTGAGCGACAATCAGGACGAGCGCTTCGCCATCCACCAGACGATTTCGATCAAGCCGGGCAGCTGCCTCGCCGGCGTCTTCGGCGCGGGCGAGATCAAGGTCAATTCACTGCATCGCCAGGGGATCGACCGGCTCGGGTCGAAACTGCAGGTCGAGGCGCTCGCCGCCGACGGGACGGTCGAGGCGGTGTCGGTTCGCGACGCTCGCGCGTTCGCGGTCGGCGTTCAGTGGCATCCCGAATATTGGGTCAAGTCGGACGACAATTCGGCCAGGATTTTCCGCGCCTTCGGCGATGCCGTGCGCCTGCATGCGGCGGCGAAAGCCGGCGTCCGCGCGGCGGCGGAGTAGGTCTGCCCAACCTCAGTCGTGGTTCAGCGCCAGAAGCGGCGTGACCGGCGCGTAGGATTCGTAGCCGTCGCCATCGGCCACGCTGAAGGTGACGATCGGATCGATGCCGTTCGCGCTGAAGGCGACCGTGCCGTCGGCCTCTTCGCGCCAGAATTTCGCCCGCTCGATGCCAGGCAAAAGCTTGCGGCAGTTGGGGCCGACCGTCAGCAGCGTCAACCCGCCCGACACTTCGGCGCCGCGCCGGACGGCGCAAGCCGCTTCGTCGCCATTGGCCGTCAATCGGTAGGTGCTGGACGGGGCCGTTTCGCCGGCGATGCTTTCGCCGCTGCCGGCGCGAAAGTGCTGGGCGCCACCCGCCACCGCGGCAACCGCCACCACAACGGGAAGTACTTTCACCCTGTCTCTCCGTACATTTAAGCGCCCCGGCGCGCCTCAAACCTGGCCGACCATTCGGCCTGCCTATGCATAACGAAGTATGCATAGTGATTCCAAATGGTTAACCGTTCGCTAAGAAATATGGCCGGGCCGACCGGGGTCAACCGCGCGGCTTGACCTCAACCGTCTCCGGCACCGGGGTCAGCGGCCGGCGCTCGCTGAACCAGGAGATGAGATTGTCGACGCACAGATCCGCCATGGCGCGACGTGTGTGCTCCGACGCCGAGCCGACATGAGGAAGCAGCGAAGTGTTCGGCGCTTCGAGCAGCGCCCTCGGCACGTTCGGTTCGTCGGCAAAGACATCGAGTCCGGCGGCGGCGATGGTGCCGTTGGCAAGGGCGGCGGCAAGCGCAGCCTCGTCCACCGTGCTGCCGCGGCCGATGTTGACGAAGACGCCGTTCGGGCCGAGCGCCGACAGGATCTCGGCATTGATCGCCTTCTCCGTCGCGGCGCCGCCCGGCGCGATGCAAATCAGCGTGTCGACCGCCTCGGCCAGGCCTTTCAGGGTCGCGTGGTAGCCGTAGGGCAGGCCCTCAACCTTGCGGCGGTTGTGGTAGGAGACCGGCAGCGCGAAAGCCTCCAGCCGGCGGGCGACCGCGAGGCCGATGCGGCCCATGCCGAAGATGCCAACGCTGCGGCCGCGCAAGGTGAGCCGGCTCAGCGGGTAGTGGCCGGTCTTCACCCAGCCGCCGTCGCGCAGCCATTTCTCCGCGGCGTACATTTCGCGCACGGTGTTGATCAGCAGACCGATCGTGGTGTCGGCGACCTCCTCGGTCAGCACGTCCGGCGTGTTGGTCACCATGATGCCGTTTTGCCCGGCATGGCGGGCGTCGACCGAATCGTAGCCGACGCCGAAATTCGCGATGATCTCGAGCCGGGGTAGTGCGTCCATCAGGGCTGCGTTGATGCCGCCGAAGCAGGCGATGCCGCGCACCGTCTCGCGCATCTCGTCGGTGACCAGCGACGGATCGGCCCGCTCGATCCCGATCCGCCGGAACGTGCGATCGATGCGGCCGACGGCATGGTCGTTGAAATGGCCGGCCACCAGGATGGCGACCGGCTGCTGTTCGGTCTTGGTCATGCCCGCTCCACCGGCTTGCCGGTCGACTGGCGCACATGCAGTTCCGGCTTGATCAGTTCCTGCGACGGCCGCACCGTCTGTCCATTCAGCTTGTCGAGCAGCGCGCTGGCGGCGCGGCGGCCGACCTCGCGCTGGCCGTTCCAGACCGTCGTCAATGCCGGTGTCGCGATTGCCGCCTCCTCGAGATCGTCATAGCCGGTGACCGAGATGTCGACGCCCGGCACCAGGCCGGCGCGGGCGATGCCGTTCATCAGGCCGATGGCGACGAGATCGTTCCAGCAGCAGGCGGCGGTCGGCTTGTCTTTCAGCGCCAAGAACTGGCCGGCGGCCTCGAACCCGGCCTGTTTGGTGCGCGGGCCGGCGATGCGCCAGGACGGCCTGACCTCCAGCCCCGCCGCCTCCATGGCGTTGAGATAACCCTGGTAACGGTCGCGGCCGGTCGACGTCTGGTCGGTGCCGCCGATCATGGCGATGCGCTTGTGGCCGAGCGAGATCAGGTGGTTGGTGGCCAGCGCCGTGCCATAGGCGTCGTCGCCGCGGAAGACCGGCACGTCGGCCCCGGCGACGCTGCGCGCGATCAACACCGCCGGCAGGCCGTTGTCCTCGGCCATGACGATGTCCTCGGCCGGCGTGCCGATGGCCGGCGACATGATGACGCCGTCGGCGCCGAGCTGCAGCAGCGTGTCGATGAAGGTGCGCTGCTTTTCGAGCTGGTCGTAGTGGTTGGACAGGATGAAGGTCTGCCGGCTGCGGTCGAGCTCGCTTTCGATCGAACGCAGGATCTCGGCGAAGAACGGGTTCATGATGTCGTGCACGACGACGCCGACAATGCCTGAGCGCGAGGTGCGCAGGCTGGCGGCGCGGCGATTGTAGATATAGCCGATGGCGCGGGCGTGTTCCTTGATGCGGTCGCGTGTGCTGCCCGCCACCAGCGGGCTGTCGCGCAGCGCCAGCGACACCGTGGCCGTGGACACACCGAGCGCATCCGCGATCGTCGAAAGCTTGATCTTCTGTGCCAGCCCTTCGCTCCCCGAACCGATTTAAACTGTTTAAAGGCGGCTCTTATGCCATCGATCCCCGGCAAATCAAAGTTTTTTTGCCAGGGCTTCGGCCTCTGCGTCCAGCGTCGCGCTGTTGCGCAGGCGAAGCCGGTGTTCGCGATGAATGATGTAAAGGCCGCTGGCGACGATGATGGCAGCCCCCAGCAGCGTCCAGCGGTCGGGAAACTGGTTGAAGATGATCCAGCCGGAAATGATCATCCACACCATCTGCGAATAGGGGTAGGGGGCGAGCGCCGTGGTGGTCGCCAGGCGATAGGCCTGCACCAGCAGCCAATGGCCGGTGGCGCCGAACACGCCGAGCATCAGGAGGATGAACCAGTGCCACCCGTCATGCGGCAACGACACTGAGAACGGCAGCATGGGCAACAGCAGCACGGTCGGCGCCAGTGCCGAGAACAGGATCAGGCTTTCCGAGCTTTCCGTAGCCGACATGCGGCGGGTCATGATGACATAGAAGCTGTTCGACAGCATCGAGCCGAGCGCGAAGAGATGGCCGATGCCGAACACGCCGACGCCCGGCCGGGTGATGATCAGCACGCCGACGAAGCCGGTGAGGATCGCCAGCCAGCGCCGCCAGCCCGCCCATTCGCCGAGCAGCGGACCGGCAAGCGCGGTGATCACCATCGGGCCGAAGAAGTAGATCGATGTCGTCTCCGCCAGTTGCAGGGTTCGCAGCGCGAAAATGTTGCACATGGTCGAGCCGAACAGGAACGCGCCGCGCAGGATATGCGCGGTCAGGTTCCTGGCGCGAAAACGCGACGGCTCGCGCCAGCCGCGCAGGAACACGCCGACAAGCAGCACATGAACGACGAAGCGAGCCCAGGCGACGATCAGCGCCGAGACGCCGGCCAGCACCAGATATTTGCTGCTGGTGTCGAGAAAGGTGAAGCAGACATACACGCACAGCATCAGCAGCATCGCCGCCGGCGGCGTTGCGCTGTCGTCTTGATTTTTGGGAATGCTCAAGGTCGGGCCGAGGAAAGGTAGACGCCACCTTTTGCGGCAATCGCCGCTGGCCGGCAAGCCAAAAGCGACTGGCCCAACAAGCGTCCCCGGACAGGCTCAGTCCAGGCGCTCCGTGGACCAGCGCCTGCGGGCTTCAATCATGACTGCATGCGGGCGCCCTTGACGATCTTGTCGACGAGCTTCTTCTCGGCACGCAGCGCGATGCCGACGACCCTGGCGTCATCGGGCGCGAATTCGGCGAAGACGGCGCGGTTGGCGGCGTCGTGCCCGGTCGAAAACATCTCCTCGACATAGGCCGATGTCGTCACGCCGCGCTCCAGCGCCCGGCGATGGATCGCATTCAGCGTCGGTCCGTCCGCCGACAGCACGATCACCGGCTGGATCGACAGCGGGTTGTAGATGTTGCCGGCACGGTCGCGGTAGGGCTCGCCGATGATCTCCGGGAACTGGGCAACGATGCCGCTGGTGAGGAAGGCGGTGACGTTGAGCTTTTGCCAGACGGCGAGATCGTCCCTGAGCACGATTGCAAATTTCGTATCGAACACCAAGATTCAAGTCTCCGGGAGGCGGCCTGTGACAGGCCTGGATGAAGCGATGCCACACGATCTAGCCGCGGAGCCTGTGCAGGGTCTTGAACGTTCGTGCTCGGGCGAGGTCACCGGGGACCGTATCGTGTCGGCGCCGGCAGGCACCGGCATCGAGCGCATCGAGGCGCGCTTCCACGGCAATGCCTTCGAATTGCACCGTCACGACACCTATGCCATCGGCGTCACGCTGCACGGCGTCCAGCGCTTCCGCTATCGCGGCGCGCTGCGGCACAGCCTGCCCGGCCAGGTGATCGTGCTGCATCCCGACGAGTTGCACGATGGCGGCGCCGGCACGGAGGACGGACTGCGCTACAGGATCCTGTATCTCGAACCGTCGCTGCTCATCGATTGCCTGCGCGGCGCGCCGCTGCCTTTCGTTGAGGATGCGGTGGTGAGTGATCCGGCGCTGCGCGGCACGCTGCTGTCGGCGCTGGCGCCGCTGGAGGAAGAATTGGACGAGCTGTTCGTCGCCGATTTCATCGCGCGGCTGGCGCGGAACCTCGGTCGACATGCCGGGCAGCCGGCGAAGCCGATGGGAAAGACGGCATGGCGCGCCGCAGCACTTGCGCGCGATTATCTCGAGGAGAATGCCGGGCGGCCGGTGCGGTCAGGTGAACTGGAAGCCGTTACCGGCCTCGACCGCTACGCGCTCTCGCGCCATTTCCGCGCCACTTACGCCACCAGCCCGCATCGCTTCCTTGTGATGCGCCGGCTGCAGCGGGCGCGCCGGATGATCGAGGCGGGCGAGCCGCTGGCCGAAATCGCCGTTGCCGCCGGCTTCAGCGACCAGAGCCATTTCAACCGACATTTCAAGAAGGCGTTCGGGCTAACGCCCGGGCGTTGGTCGAGCTTGGTTCGAAGCGCGACGCGCAGCGTCGTCGCTCAACCGCGAGACGCCCAGTGATAGCTCTCAGGCGCGACGTGCAGCGTCGTCGCCCTTCCGCTAAGCCGCCGATGCTTGGGTGCTACTTGGAGCGACCATGCTCACCGCGTCGCTCGTTAAAGGGCAACGCTGGCGCACTGCACCGCGACGACGCTGCGCGTCGCGCTTACGCGTCGCTGCGAGACGCGTCGCTCGTTAATCATCCAGCTCGGCGTCGTCGTCGATGAGCACCAGATCTTCGTTCGAAAGATTGGCTTCGACCCGGGCGAGCAGTTTGAACAGCGCCTTCTGGTCCTTCTTGTCGAGGCCCTTCAGCGCCTGCTTCTCGGTCTTCTTCACCGATTTCTCGATGGCGTGGATGATGTCGCGGCCGGTATCGGTGAGGAAGATGTGGGCCTGGCGGGCATCGGCGTTGGAGGCGCGCTTTTCGAGAAAACCCTGCGCCTGCAGCCGGTTGATGGTCTTGGTGATGGTCGGCGGGCGCACCCCCAGGCGGCCGGCGAGGTTGCCGGGCGTCTGGCCGTCCTCGCGGTCGAGCGCCAGCATGATCTGGTCCTGCCCGGCATAGAAACCATGCGCCAGAAGACGCGCTGCGAGCGCCGTGCGCGCCAGTCGCGCCGCCGAATGCAGCCGGCTCATTGTCGCTGTCTTGTCCGCCTTGGCCATGGTCATCCCTCTTCGGCCGAACCGGTGCCGACAGCATAGAGGCTGCCTGCCGGTTGGCAATCGACGATCAAAAAGAATCCGGCTTGCAGCACAGCTTTGCCGGCAAGCATTGCGATGTCCGCCGAGGTGATGCCAGATGTTTATTTCAGTTAGATGACAAACGACTTTTCCCCTGCGGGAAGGCTTTCCGGCGGGCGCGTCGAGGCGTGCAAAGCCGAGCCTCAGCCGGACTTCACCGCGACGACCAGCAGCGCCTGGTAGGCGTCCGCCGCCTCGCGCAAGGCCGCCTGCGCCAGCGGTCCCGCGCGTCTCGCGATGCCGTCCCGCGCATTCGACGTGTCGCGCTTGCCGGCGCGCTCGGCATAGGGCGGCACGGTCGCAAAGATCTGATCGCTGAGCGCGTCGGGGAAGAACAGCTGGCCGGTCATCGTCGAGCTGTCGTCCGGGAAGATCTTGAAGTGGATATGGGTGGTGCGGCCGCGATACCACCCGGGATAGATGGTGGCGAAGGACACGATGCCGCGTTCGTCTGTTTTCTGCCAGCCGCGCAGGAAAGTCTGGCCTGACGTGTCGACATCCTGGCCGTCGCCCTGGCCCGGAGCCGGAATAGTGGCCTTGCGCGTCGCAATGCCAGACATCGACCCGCGCCCCAGCCAGCGGCTGCAGGTGGCATCGACCACCTGCAGCTTCACAGTCAGGCCGACACCGCTCTTTCCCTCGGCGATGTCGGCGCGTTCGAGCTTCGGGTCGAAGTAGAACGGCCCCTCGGTCGCCTCGGGCGTGATGGCGCAAACGCCGGCGCCGGCATCGAAAAGGGCAAGCCCGGCATAGGACGAAACCTGCGCCGCTGGCGCGGTGGACGGCATAAAGCTGCCGCCGCCGGCGGTGACGGCAATCAGGCCGAGCGCCCGGCGCCGGGAGATTGGCAAGGAAGCTCGCTTGTCGGACATCTGGCGCCTTTCCGGCCTGCTGCCTGGCCCATCGGTTTGCCGCGTGCAAATGCGTGGCACACACCCTATATGGAGCCGACACTCCCCTTTTCGAAGCCCGGATTTTCCGAGGCAGGAAGACTTTTCGAGGCAAGACATGAGCCAAGCGCAGACGCAGATCCCCGTAACCGTGCTGACCGGCTACCTCGGCGCCGGCAAGACGACCTTGCTCAACCGCATCCTGTCGGAGAACCACGGCAAGCGCTATGCCGTCATCGTCAACGAGTTCGGCGAGATCGGCATCGACAACGACTTGATCGTGGAATCCGACGAGGAAATCTACGAGATGAACAATGGCTGCGTCTGCTGCACGGTGCGCGGCGACCTGATCCGCGTCGTCGAGGGCCTGATGCGCCGTCCCGGCCGCTTCGACGCCATCGTCGTCGAGACCACGGGCCTCGCCGATCCGGTGCCGGTGGCGCAGACCTTCTTCATGGACGACGATGTGCGTTCCAAGACCAAGCTCGACGCCGTGGTGGCGCTGGTCGACGCCAAGCACCTGCCGCTCAGGCTGAAGGATTCCAAGGAAGCCGAGGACCAGATCGCATTCGCGGACGTGGTGGTGCTCAACAAGACCGACCTCGTGACGCCGGACGAACTCGCCAAGGTCGAGGCGACGATCCGCGCCATCAACCCGTCGGCCCGGATCCACCGTACCACGCGCGCCGGTGTCGCGCTGGCCGAGGTGCTCGATCGCGGCGCCTTCGACCTTGCCCGCGCGCTGGAGAACGACCCGCATTTCCTCGAAGCGCACGACCATGATCACGATCACCACGATCATGACCATGATCACCATCATCATGACCATGACCATGACCACGATCACCATCATGACCATGCGCATCCTTCGGACATCCATGACGTGACGGTGCAGTCGGTGTCGCTGCGCGGCGGCGAGATGGACCCGAAGAAGTTCTTCCCGTGGATCGAGAAGATCACCCAGATGGAAGGCCCCAACATCCTGCGGCTGAAAGGCATCATCGCGCTGAAAGGCGACGATGAGCGCTACGTCATCCAGGGCGTCCACATGATCATCGAGGGCGATCACCAGCGCGCCTGGAGGGATGGCGAGAAGCACGAGAGCCGGCTGGTCTTCATCGGCCGCGAGCTCGACGCCGAGCGGCTGCGCAAGAGCTTCGAGGCCTGCCAGGCGGCTTGAACGTTCGGGAGAGGACAGGCTGCTTAGGGCGATCGAAGCACTGCCAAGCATTCTGTAGCGACAATTTCCAACCGTTGGCGCCGCCCCTCATCCGCCTGCCGGCACCTTCTCCCCGTATAGTGACGGGGAGAAGAAGGCTGGCCGCGATGTCGACGCCTATTCTGTAGCGCTGAAGATTGGCGAGATCATCCGCGACAGCCCTCTTTCTCCCCGTCACTATACGGGGAGAAATGTCCGGCAGGACAATGAGGGGCGGCGCCATCGCTGGCGAATATCCCCCTCATGGTTGCCGGACGTACAAACGTCGAGTAAGCCGCCTTCTGCACTTTCACCAGACAAAGATAGCCATGCCCACTGTCGCCCCGCTTGATCTCGAAGGCCATTGCGTCGCCGCCGTCTTCCTCGGCGATGTGCCGCATTTCGCGCTCGCCGATGGCACAATCCACCGCCTCGACAACGGCCATAAGACCGTTCAGGCCAATGACGGACTGCTTGCCTCCTTTCACGATGCCGCCAATGACCGGCTGATCACCGGCGGCGAGGACGGCAAGGTCTTTTCGACCACCGCGGGCGGCAACGTCGAGGAACTGGCGAGCGCCGGCAGGAAATGGATCACCAGCATCGCCGCCGGCCCGCAGGGCGCGATCGCCTTTGCTTCGGGCAAGACCGCCTTCGTGCGCTTCGCCGACGGCAAGACCAAGGAATTCGCCCACCCGCGCTCGGTCGAGGGATTGGCCTTCTCGCCCAAGGGCATGCGCTTCGGCGTCGCCCGCTACAATGGCGCGACGCTGCATTTCCCCGCCGCCGAGGGCAAGCCGGTGGAGCTCGAATGGGCCGGCGCCCATACCGGCATCACCTTCTCGCCGGACGGCGCCTTCCTCGTCACCACGATGCAGGAAAACGCGCTGCACGGCTGGAAGCTCGCCGACGGCAAGCACATGCGCATGAGCGGCTATCCGGCAAAGGTCAAAAGCCTGTCATGGGCGCCGAAGGGCAAATGGCTGGCGAGCTCGGGCGCGCCGGCGGCGATCGTCTGGCCGTTTACCGGCAAGGACGGCCCGATGGGCAAGGCACCGCTGGAGCTCGGCACGCGCGGCAACGCCATGGTGACCACGGTCGCCTGCCATCCGAGCCAGGATGTGGTGGCGATCGGCTATGACGACGGCATGGTGATGGCGGTGCGCTTCGCCGACGCCAAGGAAGTGCTGCTGCGCCGCCCGGGCAAGGGCGCCATCACCGCGATGATGTGGGACAGGCAAGAGCGCCGCGTCGTCTTCGGCAGCGCCGCCGGCGACTGCGGCGTCATCGATATTTCCGCATAGCCGCGGCTATTCTGCCCCGCAGGATACTTTGCCTTTGACTTCAACCGGCTTGCCGTCCTGGTCCGTATCCGCCGCGGCGTCGTAGATGGCGAGCGTATAGCGCCCGTCATAGACGCCTTCGTCGCTGGTCTTGGTCAGGATTGTCAGTTCGACCGAGTTGATATGTTCAGCGACTTCGTGCTCGCGATAGATGTTCAGCCGCAATTCCTCGCCGTCGAGCCAGTATTGCGTCAGGTTGGAATCCTCGAAGACGGTCTTGCGCAGGCTGTCGTCGGCAGGCCTGCCGAGAATTTCGAGATCGCCGCGAAAATTGAACGTCGGCCCGCCCATGCCCCTGGTGACGCCGGCTTCGACCTGGAATATTGCCCCCGCATCCTCGGCGGAGCACCAGATGCCGCCGCTCGCAAGGGCCGAGCCAGCCGACAGAAGCAATGTCGCAGTGCAAATGATCGCCCGCATTTTTCTCCCCCAGAACCAAGCCACGCCCTTATTGATGCCGGGCTTTGCCTCGAGGTCAAGCGCCAGCCGGCTGCCGCTGAACCAATGCACGGCAAGCAGGCGGCCAATTGCGGTTTGAGACGGCGATTGTCTACAGTGAACGGCGAGAGGGGTCTTCATGCATTCAACCAGCCATTCAAAGACGTCGATCGGCGGCATCAGCCGCGAGCGCATTGCCATGCTGCGCGACACGGAGGCTGAGGTTTTCCGCAAGGCGCGGCCGAAATCCGAGGCCAAGGCCGGCAACGGCCTGCCCGGCTTTTTCGGCGGCGTGCCGATGCACTGGATGAACGATTGGCCGACGCCGTTTCCGATCCTTGTCGACAGCGCCAGGGGCGCCACCATCACCGACATCGACGGCAACCGGCTCGACGATTTCTGCCTCGGCGACACCGGTTCGATGTTCGGCCATTCTCCGCCGCCGGTCGCCCGCGCCATCCGCCGACAGTCCGGGCGCGGTCTGACCTATATGCTGCCCAGCGAGGATGCGCTGGCCATCGGCCCGCTGCTCCAGCAGCGCTTCGGCCTGCCGTTCTGGCAGATCGCCACCACCGCGACCGACGCCAACCGTTTCGCGCTGCGCGTCGCCCGCGCGGTGACCGGGCGCGAGAAGATACTGGTCTTCAACGGCTGCTATCACGGCTCGGTCGACGAGACGATGGTGCGGCTGGTTGACGGCAAGCCGGTGAACCGGCCGGGCCTGGCGGGCGAGTTCCGCGACCTGACGCGGGCAACGAAGATCGTGGAATTCAACGATGTCGCCGCACTGGAAGCGGCGCTCGCCGACAGGGATGTCGCCTGCGTCATCACCGAGCCGGTGCTGACCAACTCCTGTATGGTGCTGCCCGAGCCGGGCTTCCACGACGCGCTGCGGCGCCTCACCCGCGCCGCCGGCACGCTGCTTTTGATCGACGAGACGCACACCATCTCCACCGGTCCCGGCGGCTACACCAAGAAGCACGGGCTGGAGCCCGATCTCTTCGTCCTCGGCAAGCCGGTGGCCGGCGGCGTGCCGGCGAGCGTCTGGGGCCTGAGCGACGAGATCGCCAGCCGCTACGCCGCCTACAACCGGACCAAGGAGCCCGGCTATTCCGGCATGGGCACGACGCTGTCGGCCAACCCGCTGCAATTCGCCACGATGCGCGCGGCACTCGAACAGGTGATGACCGAGGCGGCCTATGCCCGCATGGACCGGCTGGCGCGGCGGCTCGATGCCGGGCTGACCGCCGTCATCGACCGCTGCCGTCTGCCCTGGCATGTCGCCCGCGTCGGCGCCCGTGTCGAGTTCATCTGCGCGCCGGGACCACTGCGCAACGGCGGCGAGGCGGAGGCGGCGCATGCGCCGGAGCTGGAAGCCGCCATTCATGTCGCGCTGGTCAACCAGGGCGTGCTGATCGCGCCCTTCCACAACATGATGCTGATCTCGCCGGCCACGACGGCGGCCCAGGTCAACCGGCTGATCACCGCTTTCGCCGCCGTTGCGGCAAGGCTTGCGGCATGAGACAAGCGGCATGAGACAAGTGGCATGAGACAAGCGGCTGGAAGATCGGCGGCCAGCCAAAGCAGAGTTCCATCATGACTTCACCTTCGGGCTCGACGCCCACCGAGGCGAAAGCCTTTCTCGACACCCATCCGGAAATCGAGGCTTTCGACATCGTCTTGACCGACGCCAACGGCATCGGCCGCGGCAAGATCGTGCGCCGGCACGAGTTGATGGGCATTTTCGAGGGCGGCCGGCACCTGCCGATCTCGATCCTCGGCCTCGACATCACCGGCGAGGACGTGCACGAGACCGGCCTGGTCTGGGACACCGGCGACGGCGACCTCCGCGCATGGCCGATCCCCGGCACGCTGGTGCCGCTCCACGGCACCAGCCCGCCGCGCGGCCAGGTGCTGATGGCGATGTACCATCTCGACGGCCAGCCGATGAGCTCCGATCCCCGTCTGGCGCTCAAGCGGCAGGTCGAGCGTCTGGCGGCCAAGGGCCTGCATCCGGCCGGCGCCTTCGAGCTCGAATTTTTTCTTCTCGCCAATGAGCGCGATGCCGACGGCAAGGTGCAGCCGGCGCATGCCGTTCTCGACGGGCGCCGCTCGGCCAAGACCGAGGTCTATTCGGTTGACCATTTGCACGGCATGGAGCCGCTGTTTTCCGACATCTATGCCGCCGCCAGGGTACAAGGCATTCCGGCCGAGACGGTGATTTCCGAATATGCGCCGGGCCAATACGAGCTGACGCTGAACTACCGCAAGGACGTGATGCGGGCGGCCGACGACCTCGTCATGCTGAAGCGTCTGGTCAGGGCACAGGCGCGCCGCCACGGCGTCACCGCTTGCTTCATGGCCAAGCCGATCGAGAAATATGCCGGTTCCGGCATGCATTTCCATGTCTCGTTGCAAGACGATGCCGGCAGGAACGTCTTCGCCGAGGCCGAAGGCGAAAAATGGTCGCCGAAACTGCTGAGCGCCCTCGGCGGCCTGATCCAGACCATGGCGGAATCGATGCTGGTGTTTGCGCCGCACGCCAATTCCTGGCGCCGCTTCGTCTCGCAATCCTACGCGCCGGTGGCGCCGACCTGGGGCGTCAACAACCGTTCGGTGGCGCTGCGTGTGCCTGCGGGCGACGCCAGGAACCGGCGCATCGAGCATCGGCCGTCGGGCGTCGACGCCAATCCCTATCTGGTGGCGGCGACGGTGCTGGCCGGTGTCTCCAGGGGGCTCGACGAAGGCCTCGATCCCGGGCCGGAAACCACCGGCAACGGCTATGAGCAGGCGGCCGGGCACAGCGCCATGCCGGTGGACTGGCGCGCCGCAATCGAGGCGGCGAGGGCATCGAGCTTTCTGAAGGAAGCGCTCGGCGACGACCTGCATCGCACCTTCGTCGCCATCAAGCAGGCCGAATATCTGCGCGTCGCCCGCACCGTCAGCGAGCTCGACTACCACCTCTATCTGCACGAGGTCTGAGCGGAACCATAGCCCGCCCGGTCCATTTCACCCTGAAATGGATGAGGCACAGGATGGCCGCAACGACCCAGGCAAAGGCACCGGCCAGGCGCGGTTCGGACGATATCGAGCCGACACCCGGCGAGAAGGCGTCGATCGGCGACTTGCGCGAGGCGGCGAAAGCCTGTCGCCGTTGCCCGCTCTGGCGCAATGCGACGCAGACCGTCTTCGGCGAAGGACCGGACAGCGCCGAGCTTGTGTTCGTCGGCGAGCAGCCGGGCGACCAGGAGGATCTGGCCGGCAAACCGTTCGTCGGACCGGCCGGAAGGATCTTCGACGCCACGCTAGAGGATGCCGATATCGAGCGGCAGAAGGTCTACGTCACCAACGCAGTCAAACACTTCAAATTCGAGCCGCGCGGCAAGCGCCGAATCCATTCCAAGCCGAATGCCGGCGAGGTCCAGGCCTGCCGCTGGTGGCTGGACAGTGAACTCGATCTGATCAAGCCAAATCTGGTGGTGGCGCTCGGCGCCACGGCGGCGCAGTCGCTGCTCGGCAAGGCCGTGCCGGTGACTAAAATGCGCGGCGAGGTGATCGAGCGCGAGGACGGCCTGCGCATCTTCATCACCATCCATCCCTCCTTCATTCTGCGCATCCGCGAACAGGAGGACAAGCAAGCCGAGCGGGAACGATTCCTCAAGGACATGAGAAAGGTGAAGCGGCTGATGGCGGTTTGATCAATTATGCTTCGGTGCGCCTCTTCGGATGCCCTCAACATTGATTAACAACCACCGACAAGTTCGCGCCGCCCCTCATTGCCCTACCGGGCATTTCTCCCCGTATAGTGACGGGGAGAAAGGCGCTGCCGCGCATGATTTCGCCAACCACCCATATAGCTGAATTAGCGCAGACGTTCGCAGCCAGTTGCCTTCTCCCCGTCACTATACGGGGAGAAGGTGCCGGCAGGCGGATGAGGGGCAGCGCCGACGCTTGCGCAAGGGCAATGCGGCAACGTTAACGGACGAGAATCGCTCTCAAATCATTGACATTCGTGCCCGTCGGCCCCGGCACAAACAGATCCCCGACCGCATTGAAGGCCGTCCAGGCATTGTTGCCGGCGAGCATCGCCTTGGCGTCGATGCCGGCGGCGCGCATGCGCGACACCGTCGAGCCGTCGGCGAAGGCGCCGGCATTGTCTTCCGAGCCGTCGATGCCGTCGGTGTCGGCCGCCAGCGCGTGAATGCCGTCCACGCCGCCAATGGCGATCGCAAAGGCGAGCAGAAATTCCGAATTGCGGCCGCCCTTGCCTTTTGCTCGCAGCGTCACCGTCGTCTCGCCGCCCGACAGGATCAGCACCGGCTTGGCGAACGGACGCTCGCGCGTCGCCACCTCGCGCGCGATGGCGGCATGAACGCCGCCCACCTCGCGCGCCTCCCCCTCGATGGAATCGGAGAGGATGACGGCTTCTATTCCCTGCCGCTTTGCCTCGGCGGCGGCGGCTTCCAGCGACACGCCGGCCGACGCGATCAGATGCACTTCATTGCCGGCGAAGACCGGATCGTCCGGGCGCGGCGCGTCCGCAGCCGGCGAATTGATGTGCGCCATGACCGAGGCCGGCAGCTTCATGCCGTAGGCTGATATCGATGCCAGCGCATCCTCGCGGCTGCCGGTGTCGGGAACGGTCGGGCCGGACGCGACGAGGGCCGGGTTGTCGCCGGGAATGTCGGAAACGACCAGCGACACCACCCTGGCGGGATGTGCGGCGGCCGCGAGCCGGCCGCCCTTGATGGTCGAGACATGCTTGCGGATCGTGTTCATCGCCGCGATCGGCGCGCCGGAGGCGAGCAGCGCCTCGTTGACGGCGATCTCGTCGGCCAGTGTCAGGCCGGGAGCAGGCGAGGGCAAAAGCGCCGAACCGCCGCCGGAGATCAGCGCCACCACCAGATCGTCCGCCGTCAGCCCGCGCACCTTGTCCAGCAGCCGGCGCGAGGCCTCGAGGCCGGCTGCATCCGGCACCGGATGCGCCGCCTCGATGATCTCTATGCGCTCGCATTTCGCGCCATAGCCGTAGCGGGTGACGACCAGCCCGTCGATCGGGCCGTCCCACACCTTCTCGAAGGCGGCGGCCATCTGCGCCGAGCCCTTGCCGGCGCCGATGACGATAGTGCGGCCCTTCGGCCTTGCCGGCAGATGATCGCGGATCGTCTTTTCGGGATCGGCGGCGGCGACCGCGGCGTTGAAGATCGACGTCAGGAAGGATTTGGGGTCTGTCATTGTGCTTCCGGCGCCAGGGCCAATTGCTTGCGGTCGGCGCCCAGATGCGCGCACAGCGCGTCGACCACCACGCCGTGGTCCTCGCGCTCCGGCAGGCCCGAAACGGCGATCACGCCGATCACGCCGGCGCCGTTGACGGTGACCGGAAAGCCGCCGCCGGCCAGCACGTAGTCGGCGACATCCAGCCCCTCGCCGACCTTGAAGGTGCGGTCGGGGCGCTGCTGCTCCAGCACCATGCGGTAGGTGCTTTTCAGGAACCGCTTCACCACATTGATCTTGCGCCGCGCCCAGTCGGGATTGGAGGCGTTCGAACCCGGCATCGCGGCATAGAACAGCGGCCGGTCGAAGGTTCTGATGTCGACGATGATCGGCAGGTTCTCGGCCAGCGCCCGCTTGCGGATCGCCGAGCCGATCTCGAAGGCGACGGCCTCGTCGAAGGCAGGAAAGACCAGCGTGGCTTCCTGTTTCTTGATCAGAGCGATGTCGTCGGCAACGGCCATGTCGTTCCCCTGTCGATGTCGCCGCACGCTTTGGCCGATGGTTGCCGTGGGGTCAAGCCGGAATGCTAGATCGCGATCGCGCTCTTCGCCGGCCGGCCAGCGACATAGACCTCGCGCACGGCGCGGTCGTCGCCCAGCGTCTGCAGGAGAAACAGTTCCTCGGCCAGCGCGCCGACCGTCTCCATCCTGAGCCGCATCGCCGGCGTGACGCGGGCGTCGAGCACAACGATGTCGGCGTCGGTGCCGGCATCCAGCGTGCCGACCTTGTCGGCGACCGACAGTGCCTCGGCATTGCCGCGCGTCAATTGCCAGAAGGACTGGAACGGGTTGAGCTTCTCGCCGTTCAGCGCGATCACCTTGTAACCCTCGTCCATGGTGCGCAGCATGGAATAGTTGGTGCCGCCGCCGACATCGGTGGCGGCCGCGATCCGGAGCGGTTTTTCGCGCCGGCGGTAGCGCTGGTAGTCGAACAGGCCGGAGCCGAGGAAGAGGTTCGAGGTCGGGCAGAACACCGCCACCGAGCCGGAGCCCGACAGCGCATCCGCCTCGCGTTCGGAGAGATGGATGCAGTGGCCGAACAGGCTCTTTTTCCCGAGCAGCCCATAATGCTCGTAGACGTCGGTATAGTCGCGCGACCAGGGATAGAGTTCTTGGGTGAAGGCGATCTCGGCATGGTTTTCCGAGAGGTGCGTCTGCATGTGTAGTTCGGGATGCTCGCGGCAGAGCGCGCCGGCCATCTCCATCTGATCCGGTGTCGAGGTGATGGCGAAGCGCGGCGTGATGGCGTAGTGCTGGCGCCCCTTGCCGTGCCATTCCGCAATCAGCGCCTTGCTGTCGTCATAGCCTGATTGCGGTGTGTCGAGCAGGCCGTCCGGCGCGTTGCGGTCCATCATCACCTTGCCGGCGATGTTGAGCATGTTGCGGTCGTGCGATTCGGCGAAGAAGGCCTCGGCCGAGGCCTTGTGCACCGAGCAGTAGGCGGCGACCGTCGTCGTGCCATGCCGCACCATCTCGTCGAGGAACAGTCTGGCGATGCGGCGGCCGTGCTGGGCGTCGCGGAATTTCGTCTCCTCGGGAAAGGTGTATTTGTTCAGCCAGTCGAGCAGCTCGGCGCCGTAGGAGGCGATGATCTGCATCTGCGGGAAATGCACATGCGCGTCGATGAAGCCCGGCAGGATGAGATGCGGGCGATGGTCGATCCGTCTTGCCCCGTCGCCGGCCTGCTTCTCGATATCGGCATAGGCGCCTGAGGCGACGATCCGGCCGTCGCTGATCAGCAGGCCGCCATCCTCCTCGTAGCGCCAGGCGGAATGGTCGTCGATCGTTTCCGGCCAGCGCAGGAAGGTCAGCGTGCGGCCGCGCAGAAGAGTCGAGGTCATGCTTACTTTCCCGCGCCTTCGAACCAGGCGACCAGCAGCGCCCGCTCCTTGTCGCTGATCTGGGTGACGTTGGCGGGCGGCATAGCGTGGCTGCGGCCGGCCTGCAGGTAGATCTCGCGCGCATGCTCGGCGATGCGCGCGTCGGTGTCGAGCATCACGCCCTTCGGCGCGTGGTAGATGCCTTCATAGGCCGGCTCCTCGGCATGGCACATCGAGCAGCGGCCAAGCACCGTGTCGCGCACGGCCTGGAAATGCGCCGAGGCGATATAGGTCTCGGCCGCGGCGGAAGCCTTGGGTTCGCCGGTCAGGACCTTCGGCGCCGTCGACAGCCACATGATGATGACGAACAGCACGGCGGCGCCGAGCCACGTCCAGGTCGGATTGCCCTTGCGGGCATGGACGCTGTTGAAATAGTGCCGGATCAAGACGCCGATGATGAACACCAGCGAGGCGATCACCCAGTTGAACTCGGTGCCGAACGCCAGCGGATAGTGGTTCGACAGCATCAGGAACAGCACCGGCAGCGTCAGGTAGTTGTTGTGCAGCGAGCGCTGCTTGGCGATCTTGCCGTATTTCGGGTCCGGCTTGCGGCCGGCGATCAGGTCGGCGACGACGATCTTCTGGTTCGGGATGATGACCATGAAGACGTTGGCCGACATGATCGTGGCGGTGATGGCGCCAAGATGCAGGAAGGCGGCGCGACCGGTGAACAGGTGGGTGAGTCCCCAGGCGATGAACACCAGCACGCCATAGAGCACCAGCATCAGGCCGGTGTCGCTCTTGCCCAGCGGCGAGCGGCAAAGCAGATCATACACAACCCAGCCGACGCCGATGGTCGCCATCGACAAAAGGATGCCGACCGGCACCGCCATCGGCAGCACATTGGGATCGATCAGGAACAGGTCGGCGCCGGCATAGTAGACCACGCACAGCATGGCGAAGCCCGACAGCCATGTGGCGTAGGACTCCCATTTGAACCAGGTCAGGTGCTCCGGCATCTCGGCCGGCGCCACCAGATACTTCTGGATGTGATAGAAGCCGCCGCCATGCACCTGCCATTCCTCGCCGAAGGCGCCGACCGGCAGGCCGGGGCGCTGGCGCAGCCCGAGGTCGAGCGCGACGAAATAGAAGGACGAGCCAATCCAGGCGATGCCGGTGATGACATGCAGCCAGCGGACGGCGAAGCTCAGCCAGTCCCAGAAAATCGCGAAATCCAGCATCGTGTTGCCCTTGGGAAGTCGTCCCTGCCGATTGCCCGACTTTACGGTCTGGCGCCAAAACGAAAAGAGGCGAGGTGCGCGATGACTTTCAAAAAAAAATAAAAAATACTAGGTTGCAAGCTGTGTTGAGATTCAGGTCAGGCCGAGCCGAAAACGGCGGGTTCCGAGAACCGGAGCGGAGCGTGCTTGAAGCACGTGAGCACCGGAAGCGCAGGAACCCACCGTTTGCAGGCCGGCATAACCTGAAAATCGACACAGCTTGACGCAGCCGTTTGAGAGCCACGCATGGCCTATCTCGACAACATCGCCGTCTTCGTCCGTGTCGTCGAGCTCGGCAATCTATCGGCGGCGGGGCGCGATATGCGTATTTCGCCGGCGGTCGCTTCCAACCGCATCAAGGAGCTGGAGAAGCACCTCGGCGTCCGCCTGTTCAACCGCACGACCAGGCAGCTGATGCCGACCGAGCACGGCACGGTATTCTACACCGGCGCCAAGCAGGTGCTGGAGGCGATAACCGAGGCCGAGGCCGCCGTCTCGGCATTGTCCGGCCAGCCGCGCGGCACGATCAAGGTGACGGCGCCGCTCGGCCTCGGCCGCCGGCTGGTCGCCTCCGGCATCCCGGACTTTCACGACAAATACCCTGATATCGAGGTGCGGCTCAGGCTTTCGGATCACAATGTCGACATCATGAAAGAAGGCATCGACGTCGCCTTCCGGCTGGGCATCATCGAGGATTCCAGCCTCAGGATGCGCGGCATCATGGAATGCGAGCGCGTGCTGGTGGCGGCGCCGAAATATCTGGAGGCGCGCGGCGAGCCGGCCGAGCCGCAGGAACTGATCGGCAAGAAGCACGACTGCCTGATGCTGCGCTATGCCGGCGCGCGCGAATATGTCTGGACGCTGCAGACGCCGGCCGGCCCGCAGAAATTCGAGGTGCATGGACCCTATGACACCGACGACGGTGACGTGCTGACCGGCTGGGCGCTGTCGGGTCGCGGCATCATCAACAAGCCGCGCTTCGAGGTCGAGCCCTTCATTCGCGACGAGCGGCTGAAGGTGATACTCGCCAAGACACCGCCGACGCCGGTGCAGTTCGCCGCCGTCTATCCGCACAAGAAGCTGCAGGACCCGAAGGTACGGCTGCTGCTCGACTTCATGGCAGAGCGCTGCCAGCGGCTGATCAAGGATATTCTGGCGGGCAAATAGGGGCTGGCCGGCAAGTGACGGCCCGCTGGCCCACTCCACAGGCTTGCCTTGCGCGAAGGCGGACTTAGGTTCGCGTCATGCATCTCGCCATTTCGCTCGACATTGCCGCCACCGACGGACAGGCCGGCCTGGACTTCCGCCGCATAGCCGGCTTCGTGCGGAAAATGGAAGCGGCCGGGATCGACCTGGTCGTCGTCTCCGATGCCGCCCCCAGCGGCGCTCGATCGACCAGCCCATTCGAGGCAACGACGCTATTGGCAGCTCTGGCGACCGTTACCGATAAAATAGGCCTCGTCGCCAGCGCCTCGACGCTCGCGCACCAGCCGTACAATCTGGCGCGGCGCTTCGCTTCGCTCGACATCATCAGCCACGGCCGCGCCGGCTGGAGCGCGACGATGGTCCAGGATCCCCGCCAGGCCGCCAATTTCAGCCGGCCTGAAGGTTTTTCGGACGATGATTTCCGTCGCCGCGCCGAAGAATTCATCGGCATCGTGCAAGGCCTGTGGAGAGGCTGGGACGCCGATGCGCTTTTGTTCGACAAGGCCGGCGGCCGTTTCCACGACCCGCAGAAGATGCATCTGCTTGACCACAAGGGCGGGTTCTTTTCGGTGCGCGGGCCGCTCAACGTGGCGCGCTCGCCGCAGGACGCGCCGGTGCTGGTCATGTCCGGCCTGTCCGAGGCCGACCTCGACTTCGCCGTCCGCGTCGCGGACGTCGTCCTGATCGCCGAAGGATCGCCGGAAGCGACAAGGGCTGCTTGTGACGACCTGAGAGGTCGCGCGCTTGCCGCCGGCCGCGAGCCGGATGCCATGAAGGTTCTGATGACTGTCGCCGGGGATCCCGAACTGAAGGCCGAAGTCGGCCCGAACGGCTGCGACGGCCTCAACTTTACTTTGCCGGCGGATCCTCCTGCGCTTGAGGCCTTTGCCGATCGTGTGCTGCCGGAGCTGCAACGTCGCGGCCTGGCTCAATCCGCACGTGCGGGCGCGACGTTGCGCCAGCATCTCGGACTTGAGGCGGGAGGCAAACCATGAGCGCGCGTCAGATGAAGCTCGGCGCCTTCCTGTGGGCGACAGGCCACCACATCGCCGCCTGGCGCCATCCCGATGCGCATGTCACGGCCGGTATCGACATCGACCATTACATACAACTCGCCCGCACGGCCGAAGCGGCGAAGCTCGACATGATCTTCTGCGAGGATGCTGCCGGCCTGCGCGAGGCCAACGTCCAGATCGCCAGCCAGACCTCGCGCTCGATCGGTTTCGAGCCGATCAGCCTGCTTTCGGCGATCGCCGTGCAGACCGAGCGCATCGGCCTCGTCTCCACGGCCTCGACCAGCTACAACGAGCCCTACGGGCTGGCGCGAACCTTCGCCTCGCTCGACCATCTGAGCGGCGGCCGCGCCGGCTGGAACCTGGTCACCTCGGCCAGCCACATCGAGGCCGCCAATTTCGGCTCGACGGGCCTGCGTCCGCATGCCGACCGTTACGAGCGGGCGCGCGAATTCGCCCAGGTGGTCGCCGACCTCTGGCGCGGCGACGGCAATGGCGGCCTCAACCATGACGGCCAGAGCTTTTCGGTCAGGGACGCGCTCGACCTGCCGCGCTCGCCGCAGGGCGCGCCGGTCATGGTGCAGGCTGGAGCCTCGGAGGACGGCAAGGACCTTGCCGCCAGGACCGCCGACGTCGTGTTCAGCGCGGCGCAGACCTTCGAAGAAGCGAAGGCCTTCTACGACGACGTCAAGCGACGGCTCGCCGCCTACGGGCGAGAGCCGGAAGACGTCAAGATCATGCCCGGCGTCGCGCCGGTCGTCGCCGCCACAGAGGCGGAGGCCCGGCAAAAGCATGAGGAATTGCAGGAGCTTATCCCCGACGAGGTCGGCGTGGCGCTGCTCTCCAGCTATCTCAGCATCTCCGATCTCTGGCGCCATCCGATCGACGGGCCGCTGCCCGAACTGCCGGAGAGCGAAGGCATGAAGAGCCGGCAGGCGCTGGTCGTCGAGCAGTCGCGCCGCGACGGCCTGTCCATCCGTCAGCTTGCCCGCCATTTCGCCGGCGCGCGCGGGCATTGGCGGATCGTCGGCACGCCCGCGCAGATCGCCGACGAATTGCAGGCGCGCTTCGAGGGCGGCGCCGCCGACGGCTTCAACGTCATGCCGTCCTGGTTCCCCGGCGAGCTCGACGCCTTCTGTGCCCTCGTCGTGCCGGAACTGCAGCGGCGCGGCCTGTTCCGCACCGACTATGAAGGCCGCACCCTGCGCGAACATCTCGGCCTGAAGCGGCCGGCATCGGATGCTTAGCCGGCGTCCATCATCCGGGCCGTGCCTGACACCCTGATCGAGCTGCCTGGCTGGGGCGGGATGTCGGCATGCAGCCGCGAGCGCATGCCCATGTCCTCGCCCTGCACGATGTCGATCGCGCCGCCATGCGGCCAGCCGAGGTCGCGCAGATAGCCGGCGAAGGCGGCGGTCGAGGCTCCTGTCGCCGGATCCTCGTAGACGCCGCCCGACGCGAACGGATTGCGCGTGTGGAACAGGGCGGGCGCTTCGGCATAGGCGAGCAGGATCGTCACCAGCCCTTCGCGCCGCATCAGCGCCTGCCCGCGCTTCAGGTCATAGGCCATTGCAGCCAGCGCCTCGCGCGACTTCAGCGCCAGCGCGAGATGGTCGGCACCGCCATGGATCAGCGCCGGCGGAATGGCCGGATCGAGATCGTTTGCCTGATAGCCGAACAGCGCCAGCGTCTCCGCGAGGAGCTCTGGTGGGGCCGGCCGGCTGCGCGTCGGCGGCGACTGCAGCGCCGCGACGATGTTGGCGCCGTCGCGAAACCCTTCGACGGTGATCGTTGCCTGATTGAGGGTGAGCGCAAAAATCCCGTCGCCGAACTGCCGCACCAGCGCAGCTCCAAGCGCGATCGTGGCATGGCCGCAGAACGGCACTTCGCTTTCCGGAGAGAAATAGCGGACCCGCCAGCCATCGCCTTCCGGCGCCGCAAAGGCGGTTTCCGAAAACCCGACTTCGGCCGCGACGCGCTGCATTTCGATGGCATCGTCCAAGACCGTGCCGATCACCACGCCGGCCGGGTTGCCGCCGTTGTCGCCATCCGAAAACGCCGCAATTCTCAATACGTCCATCAGGGGTCCGCCTCGTGCTTGTGAGGCGCGCAGAAAACACTTTCCCGAAAGATTTGGGAAATGAAGAAAGCGACGAGCAGCTGTGAGCGCTGGTCATATCCCAGCAGCGTCGCCGCCGGCGCCCCGGCGACTGGGCTCAGTCGGCCATCGCCTTCTCGGGCGTGCTTGAGGCAGTCGCCTCAGTGGCATGCGAGACCAGCGCCGTCATGATCTCCGCGGCGGCGAGCGCCGCGATGACCGGCGGGCGCTTGTCCTTCACCGCATTGCCGCCGATCGGCGAGACCAGGCGGTTGAACTCCGCCTCGCTGCCATCCGCCGATTTGAGGAACCAGTTCTTGAAGGTCGCCTTCTTGGTCTTCGAGCCGATCATGCCGACATAGGCGGCGTCGCCCCGCTTCAACGCTTCGGCGACGATCAGGAAATCGAGCGCATGGTCGTGGGTGAGGATGGCGAAGGCGGCTCCCGCCGGCGCATCGCGCACCACGGCCTCGGGCATCGGCGTCAGTCTGGTTTCGACCGTTTCCGGCATCCCTTCGAGCGCTTCGGCGCGCGTCTCGACGACGACGGCATGGATGGGCAGCAGCGCCAGCGCCGACGCCAGCGCCTGGCCGACATGGCCGCCGCCGAAGAGATAGACGTGAGGCAGATGCGCCTCCTCGACCTCGGCTTTGGCGATCAGCTCTTGTTCGAGTGCCGCATCGACCGGGCGGATCAGCACCTCGACGCGTCCGCCGCAGCACTGGCCGATTTCAGGCCCGAGCGGAACGTCGAGCGTGGCGAACATCTTGCCGGCGTCGCGCAGCCCCTCACCCTTACCCTCTCCCCGTAAGGACGGGGAGAGGGGGTCGCCAGCGTTGCGACTATCTCCCTTCTCCCCGTCACTATACGGGGAGAAGGTGCCGGCAGGCGGATGAGGGGCGGCGGCGACGTCGGCAAATTCCCCGAGAGGTGCAGGGCGTAAAGAGCCCAGCATCTGCCGCGCCTTGTCGATCGCCATATATTCGAGCTGGCCGCCGCCGATCGTGCCGTAAATCGCCGAGGCCGAGACCAGCATGAAGGCGCCGGTCTCGCGCGGGGTCGAGCCCTTGGTTGCCGCGACCTCGACCAGCGCGGCCCGGCCCGTTTGGCCGAGAAAATCCTTCAGGCTTTGCACCTTCGAGTTCATCGTCTGCATTCCCGATACGGAAATATAGAGTTTTTCGGCCCGAATTGCACCTTTGGCCCAGTTCAAGCCGGTCTTGCGGCTCTCAGCCGTTCGATCGCCATCAGCACCCGCTCTGGCGTCGCCGGCGCGTCGAGGCGCGGGCAGATCCTGTGGTCGGCGACGCTCGCCACCGCGTCCGACAGCGCGTGCAGCACCGACATGCCGAGCGGGAAGGGCGGCTCGCCGACCGCCTTGGAGCGGTGCACGGTCGGCTCATGCGCCTCCGGCCAGTCGGCCAGCGTGACGTTGAAGATCTTCGGCCGGTCCGACGCCAGCGGGATCTTGTAGGTCGACGGCGCGTGCGTGCGCAGCCGGCCCTTCTCGTCCCACCACAGTTCCTCGGTGGTCAGCCAGCCCATGCCCTGGATGAAGCCGCCCTCGATCTGGCCGAGGTCGATGGCACGGTTCAGCGAGCGGCCGGTCTCGTGCAGTATGTCGGTGCGCTCGACCACGTATTCGCCGGTCAGCGTGTCGACCGACACTTCCGAGCACGATGCGCCATAGGCGAAGTAGTAGAAGGGGCGACCCTCGCCCTTGTCGCGGTTCCAGTGGATCTTCGGTGTTTTGTAGAAGCCGGCTGCCGAGAGCTGGATGCGCGCCATATAGGCCTGCTTGACGAGGTCGGCGAAGGCGATCTCCTGGTTGCCGATGCGAACCCGGTTGGGCAGGAACAGCACCTGGTCGCGCGGCACCTGGTATTTCTCGGCCGCGAAATTGGTCAGCCGGTCCTTGATCTGGCGGGCGCCGTTCTGCGCCGCCATGCCGTTGAGGTCGGAGCCGGACGACGCCGCGGTGGCCGACGTGTTCGGCACCTTGCCGGTTGTCGTGGCGGTGATCTTGACCTGGTCGAGGTCGATCTGGAACTCTTCCGCCACCACTTGCGCGACCTTGAGATAGAGGCCTTGCCCCATCTCGGTGCCGCCATGGTTCAGATGCACCGAGCCGTCGGTATAGACGTGCACCAGCGCGCCGGCCTGGTTGTAATGCGTGGCAGTGAACGAGATGCCGAACTTCACCGGTGTCAGCGCCAGGCCGCGCTTGATGAAGCGGCTGTTGGCGTTGAAGGCCCTGATTTCACGCCGGCGCCGCTCATAGTTCGAGCTCGCCTCCAGCTCGGCAATGATGCGGTGGATGATGTTGTCCTCGACCGTCTGATGGTAGGGCGTGACGTTGCGGTCGCTGGTGCCGTAGAAATTCTTCTTGCGGATCTCGAGCGGATCCTTGCCGACGGCAAAGGCGACCTCGTCGATGACGCGCTCGGCGCCGACCATGCCCTGCGGCCCGCCGAAACCGCGGAAGGCGGTGTTCGACACCGTGTTGGTGTAGAGCGGCGCCGACTGCGCATGCACCGCTGGCCAGAAATAGGTGTTGTCGCAATGGAACAGCGCGCGGTCGGTCACCGGGCCCGACAGGTCCGAGGAGAAGCCGCAGCGCGCCGCGAACATGAAGTCGACGCCGAGTATGTTGCCGTCGTCGTCGAAGCCGACCTCGTAATCGACGACGAAGTCGTGGCGCTTGCCGGTGGCGGTCATGTCGTCGTCGCGGTCGGGCCGGATTTTCACCGCGCGGTGGTGCCGTTTCGCTGCGATCGCCGCCAGCGCGGCAAATTGGTTGCCTTGCGTCTCCTTGCCGCCGAAGCCACCGCCCATGCGGCGAATCTCCACCGTGATGGCGTTGCTCGGCACCCCCAGCGCGTGGCTGACCATATGCTGGACTTCGCTCGGATGCTGGGTAGAGGAATAGATGGTGACATCCTCGTCCTCGCCGGGGACGGCCATGGCGATATGGCCTTCCAGGTAGAAATGCTCCTGGCCGCCGACGCGCATTTTTCCCTTGAGCTTGCGCGGCGCTGCCTTGATCGCCGCCTCCGCGTCGCCGCGCTTCAGCGTCAGCGGCGGCGTGACCAGCTTGTCTTTCCTTGGGTTTAGCTCGCCGATGTCGGTGACGAAGGGCAATTGCTTGTATTCGACCTTGGCCAGCCGGGTGGCGCGGCGCGCCTGTTCGCGCGTCTCGGCGATGACGCAGAAGATCGGCTGGCCGTAGAACTCGACCTTGCCGTCGGCGAGCACCGGCTCGTCATGGCGGCCGGTCGGCGAGATGTCGTTCTCGCCGGGCACGTCCTTTGCCGTCAGCACGTCGACGACGCCCGGCGCCGCGCGCACCGCCGACAGGTCCATCCGGGTGATGGTGGCATGCGTTGCTGCCGAAAGGCCGAGGCAGCCATGCAGCGTGCCCGCCGGCTCCGGCATGTCGTCGATATAGACCGCCGTGCCGCTGACATGTTTGTGCGCGGAATCGTGGCGCTGGTCGCTGGCGACGCCGCCCTGGATCTTCTGCGCCTTCAGGTTGGGAACGTGCTTGGTCATTGGGCGCCTCCTTTGCCTTCTCCCCGTTCACGGGGAGAAGGTGGCCCGAAGGGCCGGATGAGGGGCAGCGCCGACATTAATGATTTTGCGAAAAGTGGCCGACGGTAGCGCCGCCCCTCATCTGCCTGCCGGCATCTTCTCCCCGTGAACGGGGAGAAGGACGCTGTCCGTCCGCTCGCGTTGGCTTGCATCAGGCCGCCTCGTCACGTGACACTTGGAACGGCGCCTTCGTTCCCATTGTTTCGATGTAGAAGCGCAGCAGAAGGTTCTTCCCCGCCAGCGCCCGATATTCGGCGCTTGCCCGCATATCGGTGAGCGGCGTGAAATCGCTGGCGTACTCGGCCATCGCGGCCTCCACGGTTTCCTCTGTCCACGGCTTGCCGAGCAGCGCCTTCTCCACCGCGAAAGCCCGCTTCGGCGTCGCCGCCATGCCGCCATAGGCGATGCGGATATCGGCGACGGTGCCGTTCCTGGCAAGGGTGAGGTGGAAGGCGCCGAGGGCGGCGGTGATGTCCTCGTCGCGGCGCTTGGTGATCTTGTAGACGGCGAACTTTGCCGCCTTGGCCGGCACCGGCACATGCACGGCCTCGACGAACTCGCCCGGCCGCCGGTCCTGCTTGCCATAGGCGACGAAGAAATCTTCGAGCGGGATCGTGCGCCGCTTGCCGCCGCGGCGCAGCGTCAGCCGCGCGCCGAGCGCGATCAGCGGCGGCGGCGTGTCGCCGATCGGCGAGCCATTGGCGATGTTGCCGCCGATCGTGCCCATGTTGCGCACCTGCTCGCCGCCGATGCGGTCGAACAGCGGCCCGAGCGCCGGAAGGCGCTTCGACAGCGTCGCGAAGGCTTCACTGTAGGTGATGCCGGCGCCGATCGAGATCACGCCCTTGTCCTCGGATATCGTGCACAGCCCGTCGAGATTGCCGATGAAGACCGCCGGCCCGATGTCGCGCATATGCTTGGTCACCCAAAGCCCGACATCGGTGGAACCGGCAACCAGCGTCGCGCCCGGCTCCTTGTCGAGCAGCTTGGCCAGATCGTCGGCGTCGGCGGGCACGATCAGCCGCGCCTTGCCCGCGCCGATCTCCACCCGCGCGCCGTCCTTCAGCGCCGCAAGCCTTGCGGTGATCGACTTGCGCTCGGCCGCCAGCGGGTCTTTCGCCGCCTTGCCGTAGCGGGAAATGGCCCGCGCCGCGCGCATGATCGCCTCATAGCCGGTGCAGCGGCAGAGATTGCCCTGCAGCGCCTTCTCGATCGCCGCGTCCGACGGGTCGGGCGAGCGCATCCACAGCGCGTAGAGCGACATCACGAAGCCCGGCGTGCAGAAGCCGCATTGCGAGCCGTGGAAATCGACCATCGCTCGCTGCACCGGATGCAGGTTTTCGCCGGTGCCGCGCAGATGCTCGACGGTGACGACGTGAGTGGCGTCGAGCGAGCCGAGGAAGCGGATGCAGGCGTTGACGCTTTCATAGACCAGCCGGCCGGCGGAAAGCCTGCCGACCAGCACCGTGCAGGCGCCGCAGTCGCCCTCGGCGCAGCCTTCCTTGGTGCCGCGCAGCGTCCGGTCGAGCCGCAGCCAGTCGAGCAGGGTCGCATCGGGCGCGACATCGGCCAGCGCGATGTCCTCGCCGTTGAGGATGAAGCGGATTTCGTTGCGGGTCTTGACCTTGGCCATCTCTCAACTTCCCCGATAGGTCGAATAGCCATAGGGCGAGATCAGCAGCGGCACATGGTAGTGGCGCGCTTCCGCCATGCCGAAGCGGATCGGCACGATGTCGAGGAAGGCCGGCTCCGGCAGGCTGGTCCCTTGCCGGCGCAGATAGTCGCCGGCGGCGAACACCAGTTCGTATTCGCCGGTGCGGAAATCGGCGCCGGCAAGCAGCGGCGCATCACAGCGGCCATCGTCGTTGGTGACCACCGTTTTCAGATGCGCCCGCGTCTGCCGCTCGATGCGGAACAGCTCGATCGACAGGCCCTTGGCCGGCCTGCCGGTCGCGGTGTCGAGCACATGGGTCGTCAGGCGCCCGCCATCGGCTTTCGACGTTTCTGCCACTGCCGTCTCCCATCCCCGTACTGTCGAACGTTTCTGGTCAATTGTGCGCCCATTAAAGGCGATGCATAAGTCCCGGTCGAGCGGAGCGTGACAAAAAGCACTTTCAAAAATTTTCGGGGGAATGCACGAGCACTCCTTTCGATATCTTCACCTCAACGATCCGGCAGGAGTGACAATGCGTTACGAACGGGACATGCGCGGCTATGGGGCCAATCCGCCCGATCCGAAATGGCCCGGCGGCGCACATGTGGCGGTGCAGTTCGTCGTCAATTACGAAGAGGGCGGCGAGAACTGCGTGCTGCACGGCGACAAGGCTTCGGAAGCCTTCCTGTCGGAGATCGTCGGCGCCGCGCCCTGGCTCGGCCAGCGCCACTGGAACATGGAATCGATCTACGAATATGGCGCCCGCGCCGGCTTCTGGAGGCTCCACCGGCTGTTCACCGAAGCGCAAGTGCCGGTGACCTGCTACGGCGTCGCCACTGCGCTCGCGCGCTCGCCCGACCAGGTGGCGGCCATGCAGCAGGCCGGCTGGGAGATCGCCTCGCACGGGCTGAAATGGATCGACTACCGCGATCATTCGCCCGAAGACGAGAAGCGCGACCTCGAAGAGGCGATCCGGCTGCATTACGAGGTGACCGGCGCCCGGCCGACCGGCTGGTACACCGGCCGCACCTCGGTCAACACGCTGCGGCTGGTCGCCGAGGAGGGCGGTTTCGACTACGTCTCCGATACCTATGACGACGAATTGCCCTACTGGTTCGACCGCGGCGGCCTGGAGAAGCCGCAGCTCGTCATCCCCTATACGCTCGACGCCAACGACATGCGCTTCGCTACGCCGCAAGGCTTCAATTCCGGCGACCAGTTCTTCGCCTATCTGAAGGACAGTTTCGACACGCTCTATGCCGAGGGCAGGGACGGGCGGCCGCGCATGATGAATATCGGCCTGCATTGCCGGCTGGTCGGTCGTCCGGGCCGCGTGGCGGCGCTGAAGCGCTTCGTCGATTATGTCAAATCGCATGACCGGGTCTGGCTGGCGCGGCGCATCGATATCGCCAGCCACTGGCGCGAGACGCATCCTTACCAGGCGCCGGCGCTGCGTCCGTCGCGGATGGAGTTCGAGGCCTTCGTCCATGCCTTCGGCAGCGTCTTCGAGCATTCGCCCTGGATCGCAGAGCGCGCCTACGAGCTGGAACTCGGCCCGGCGCATGACAGCGCCGGCGGCGTGCACAACGCGCTCTGCCGCGTCTTCCGCGCCGCAACCGAGGCCGAGCGGCTGTCCGTGCTCAACGCCCATCCCGACCTTGCCGGCAAGCTGGCGAAGGCCAGGCGGCTGACGGCGGAATCGGCCAGGGAGCAGGCCTCCGCCGGGCTCGACGCGCTGACCGACAAGGAACGCGAGCTGTTCTCCAAGCTCAACGCCGCCTACGTCACCACTTTCGGCTTCCCCTTCATCATCGCCGTCAAGGGCAAGAGCAAGGACCATATCCTGGCGGAGTTCGAGCGGCGCATCGGCAACAGCCGCGCCACCGAGTTCGAAACCGCCTGCAAACAGGTCGAGCGCATCGCGCTGCTTCGGCTGAAAGACATGCTGCCGCTCTAAATGTTTGGTTTTACGCAACTCCGGACGAAACACCGTCACACACTGGATTTGCTCTGAGGATCAGGACTATGGACATGATCAAGACGCCCGAGCGCACCTACTACGCACCGCATGGCGGCCATCCCGGCCAAAGCGAGCTGCTGACCGGTCGCGCCGTCTTTACCGAGGCCTATGCCGTCATCCCCAAGGGGGTGATGCAGGACATCGTCACCAGCGCCTTGCCTTTCTGGGACAAGACTAGGGTCTGGATCATCGCGCGGCCGCTGTCGGGCTTTGCCGAGACCTTCTCGCAATACATCGTCGAGGTCGAGCCCGGCGGCGGCAGCGAGCGGCCGGAGCCGGATGCCGGCGCCGAGGGCGTGCTGTTCGTGGTCGAGGGCGAGCTCAGCGTTTCGCTCGCCGGCAAGAAGCACGTGCTTCGCCCCGGCGGCTTCGCCTTCCTGCCGCCGGCGAGCGGCTGGACGGTGCGCAACGAAAGCAAGGCCGCCGTTCGCTTCCACTGGGTGCGCAAGGCCTATGAGCCGGTGGACGGGCTCGATACGCCACCGCCCTTCTTCGCCAACGAGCAGGACATCGCGCCGAGCCCGATGCCCGGCACCGCAGGCCGCTGGGCGACGACCCGCTTCGTCGACCCCGCCGACCTGCGCCACGACATGCATGTCACCATCGTCACGCTGGAGCCGGGCGCCGTCATCCCCTTCGCCGAGACCCATGTCATGGAGCATGGCCTGTACGTGCTGGAAGGCAAGGCCGTCTACCGGCTCAACCAGGACTGGGTGGAGGTCGAGGCCGGCGACTATATGTGGCTGCGCGCCTTCTGCCCGCAGGCCTGCTATGCCGGCGGCCCGGGAAAATTCCGCTATCTGCTCTACAAGGACGTCAACCGTCACGCCAAGCTCGGCGGCGCCGGCCTCGGAGGCCGCGCGCGGTGACCCGCATCGTCGCCCGGCCGCTGACGCGCGAGAACTTCGCCCCGTTCGGCGACGTCATCGACATGGGCGGCGACAATCACTACCCGATCAATGCCGGCAAGGCCGAGCGCTACCACGACCTCGCCACCGCCGAAGCCGCCGGGCCGAACGCCAGGGTGCTGATCTCGATGGTGCGCGGCACGCCCTATGAGATGCCGCTCAAGCTGACCATGGTCGAGCGCCATCCTTTCGGCAGCCAGGCCTTCATCCCGCTGTCGCCGCGCCCTTTCCTGGTCGTCGTCTGCCATGACGGCAAGGACGGCCCCGGCGAGCCGCATGCCTTCATCACCGCGCCCGGCCAGGGCATCAACTACCGCCGCAACCTCTGGCACGGCGTGCTGACGCCGATCGGCGAGGCGCAGGACTTCCTGATCGTCGACCGCGGCGGCGACGGCTCCAACCTCGAAGAGTGCCATTTCTCGCACCCCTACGAGATTCACCTTCCCTGAGTACCGAGACCCCATCATGACCGACATTTCGCTGATCGACCGCCTGCTCGACGTCATCGAGCACGACATCGTGCCGAAGACGGCCGCGGGCGTCGCCCATGGCAATAAGCTGTTCGGCGCCGCGATCCTGAGGAAGGACGACCGCTCGCTGGTGCTTGCCGAGACCAACAACGAGATCGAAAACCCGCTCTGGCACGGCGAAGTGCATTGCCTGAAGCGCTTCTACGAAATGCCGAAGGCCGAGCGCGTCGAAACCGGCGACGCGATCTTTCTCGCCACGCACGAGCCCTGCTCGCTCTGCCTGTCGGCCATCACCTGGACCGGCTTCGATAATTTCTACTACCTCTTCAGCCATGAGGATTCGCGCGACAGCTTCGCCATCCCGCATGACCTGAAGATCCTGAAGGAGGTCTTCACCCTCGACCCAGGCAGCTACAATGCCGAGAACGCCTACTGGAAGAGCTTTTCCATCCGCAGGCTGGCGCGGGCGCTGCCGGAAGCTGAGCGCAGCCGGCTGGAAGCGCGTATCGGCAAGATTTCCGCGCGCTACGACGAACTGTCCGGCGCCTATCAGGAAAGCAAGGCCGACAACGACATTCCGCTGAACTGATCTCTTTCCGCTCAAATCCGCCAGCCTCTTGAGTTGCCACCTTTATGGTGGCATAGTAGGCTATGGAGAAACGCAGGCCGACATACGATCTTGATGCGATCAAGGCGACGTTTCGGTCTGTCGATACTCTGGCAATCACAACATCCGCACTAAGGGGTGCTGTTGGCCTCGGGTTCGATCGCGCCGGAATTGTTGAGGTGGTTGGCAGCATGACGCGGAAGATGTTCGTGAAATCGATGACGACCTTCGCGGATCACCGGGTCTGGCAGGATGTCTATCATGTGCCGGCGCGCGACGTGCTTCTCTACGTGAAATTCCAGGCGGATGTCGTGACCGAATTCACGGTCATGGCGTTCAAGGAGAAATGACCATGGCGAAGGAAACAACTGCAACCATGATCTCTCCCGAAACCGGAGAGACACTTACCCGCGGCGTGCGCCCATTCAATGTGGCCTACAAAGGCGAGAGCATGGTGGTCGACCTGCCGGGTTACTATCCTGCATCCGAAGGCGAAGGCGTGCATGTCGGGGACGATATGGCGGCCGTTGATGCCGCCCTCCGCGTACTCAAGGAGAAGGTTGACGGTGTGCCAGCGCCGGCAACTATTCGGCGCATGCGAACGAGGCTCAAGCTTTCACAACGCGAGGCTGGCTCTCTGTTCAGAGTCGGCGAGAACGCCTTCGACAAATATGAGCGGGGCTTGATCGAGCCCAGCGGCCCGACCATCCAACTGATGACGCTTCTCGAAAAGCATCCCGAACTTCTGGATGAATTGCGTTAGCGGCCCAGGTCGCATTTTTTGATGCTCCAGTCGCGAATGGCGATTGAAAGTCGCCACGCTGCGGAGCGTTATGCCCGCCATGAAAACCGTCACCGAATTTCCCCGCAGGGTCGTCGAATTTCCCGACATGGGCATCGTCATGCCGGATGGCTGCCGGCTGTCGGCGCGCATCTGGATGCCGGAGGACGCCGCCGACGATCCGGTGCCGGCGATCCTCGAGCATCTCCCCTACCGCAAGCGTGACGGCACCATCTTCCGCGATCAGCTGACGCATCCCTATTTCGCCGGCCACGGCTACGCCTCGATCCGTGTCGACATGCGCGGCAATGGCGATTCCGAAGGGCTGATGGACGACGAATATTCCGAGCAGGAACTGCAGGATGCCTGCGACGTCATCGCCTGGGCGGCGGCCCAGCCCTGGTGCAACGGCAATGTCGGCATGATGGGCATTTCCTGGGGCGGCTTCAACTGCCTGCAGGTCGCGGCCAAACAGCCGCCGGCCCTGAAGGCGGTAATCAGCCTGTGCTCGACCGTCGACCGCTATGCCGACGACATCCATTACAAGGGCGGCTGCCTGCTGATCGAGAATTTCGGCTGGGCCTCGACCATGCTCTCTTACTCGTCGCGGCCGCCGGATCCACTGATCGCCGGCGGCAACCGCTGGCGCGATTTGTGGCTCGACCGGCTGGAGAACCAGTCCTTCCTGGCGCCGCTCTGGCTCAGCCATCAGCATCGCGACGCCTATTGGAAGCGCGGCTCGATCTGCGAGGATTTCTCCGCCGTCAAGGCGGCGGTGCTGTCGATCGGCGGCTGGCATGACGGCTACCGCAACACCATCTCGCACCTGGTCACCAACATCGAGGCGCCGGTCAAGGGCATCGTCGGCCCGTGGATCCACAAATACCCACACTACGCCGGACCCAGGCCGGCAATCGGCTTCCTCCAGGAGGCCCTGCGCTGGTGGGACCGCTGGCTGAAGGGGGCCGAGACCGGCGTCGAGGCCGATCCCGACTACCGCGCCTATGTGATGGACAGCGTGCGGCCGGCACGCTGGCACCCGGAGCGGCCAGGCCGCTGGGTGGCCGAGCAGGAATGGCCGTCGTCCAACGTCAAGGTAGAAGCGATCGAGCTGATTCCGGAAGGCGCCAAGCCTGCCATCGTCGCCACGCCGCAAAGCTGCGGCCTTGCCGGCGGCGAATATTTCCCCTTCACCTTCGGGCCGGAACTGCCGGGCGACCAGCGCCCCGACGATGCCCTGTCGGTGTGTTTCGACCGGCCGGTGCTTGATCGGGCGATTGACATTGTCGGTGCGCCGGAGCTCCTGGTCAGGGTCGCCTCCGACCGGCCCCAGGCCAACATCGCTGTCAGGCTCTGTGACGTCCATCCCGACGGCGCCTCGGAACTGATCTCCTACGGCGTGCTCAACCTGACGCACCGCAATTCGCATGAATTCCCCGAGGCGCTGCTGCCGGGCGAGAGTGTCTCGGCCCGTGTCGTGCTCGACCAGTGCTCCTACCGCGTGCCGGCCGGCCACCGGCTGCGCATTGCCGTTTCAAACGCCTACTGGCCGATGATCTGGCCCTCGCCGGAGCCGGTCCGCCTCGACCTGTCGAAGGCCACGCTCAACCTGCCGGTCCGGCCGCTGGCGACAGGCGACGAAGTTTCGTTCCCCGCCCCCGAGGGCGCCACGCCCTGGCAGACCGAGACGATCCGCCCCGCCAGTTCCGAGCGCCATGTCGACCGCGACGAGAAGACCGGCATCGTCACGCTTTCCATCACCGATGATTTCGGCGCTGTGCGCGACCTCGCGCATGGTCTCGCCAATGGCAGCATCGTCAGGGAGGTCTGGGCGATCCATCCCGACGATCCGTCGTCAGCCTCAGGAAAAACCCACTGGACACAGACTTTGTCGCGAAATGGATGGTCGGTGCGCACCGAGACCTTCGCGGCGATCCATTCCGACCCGCAAAACTTCGTGCTGAGCGCCAGAATCGAGGCCTATGAGGGCGAAAACCGCGTCTTCGAACGCGACTTCGAACAGAAGATTCCACGCGCTCTCGTCTGAGAGCTGGCAGGATTGGTCCAATTGCGACGCGCCATTTACGCCACGGCATGTCGCATTCGGTCTTGCTTACAGCTTTCCGTTGCGCTCATTATCCTCACAAGAAACAAGAAACGGCCGCAAGGTCGAACCATCAGAGTGAGGAACCTGCAATGTCTAACGAACTGGACTATCTCAGCCGTCGTGTCGCCGCCGGCAAGCTCAGCCGTCGCGACTTTCTCGGCCGCGCCGCCGCGCTCGGCATCTCCGCTCCCTTCGCCAATTCGCTGCTTTCGAGCGCGGCCCGCGCCGCCGGTCCGGTCAAGGGCGGCACGCTGAAGGCCGGCCTCGTCGGTGGTGAATCCACCAACAGCCTCGATCCGGCGCTGATGATGACCCAGGTGCCGTTCGCCTTCGGCAAGTGCTGGGGCGAAATGATCGTCGAGCTGTCGCCTGACGGCAAGCTCGAGAACCGCATCGCCGAGGAGATCGGCTCCTCCGATGATGCCAAGGTCTGGACGCTGAAGATTCGCGACGGTGTCGAATTCCACAACGGCAAGACCGTGACCGCCGAGGACGTCGCCGCCACGCTCGAACGTCACTCCGACGAGAAGTCGAAATCCGGCGCTCTCGGCTACATGAAGGGCATCGAGAGCATCAAGGCCAGCGGCAAGGAAGTGGTGCTGACGCTGAAGGAGGCCAATGCCGACCTTCCCTACCTGCTGAGCGACTATCACCTGATCGTCCAGCCGAACGGCGGCAAGGACAAGCCCGATGCCGGCATCTCGGCGGGCCCCTATGTGGTCAAGACCAACGAGCCCGGCGTGCGCCATGTAGGCGAGCGCTTCGCCAACTACTGGCAGGGCGACAAGATGGGCCATGCCGACCAGATCGAAGTGGTTGTCATCAACGACGCGACGGCGCGCACCGCGGCCCTGCAGGGCGGCCAGGTCAACATGATCAACCGCGTCGAGCCGAAGATCGTCGACCTGATCAAGCGCGTGCCGGGCGTCACCATCCGCAACCATGCGGGCCCCGGCCACTACGTGTTCATCATGCATTGCAACACGGCGCCGTTCGACAACAACGATCTCAGGATGGCGCTGAAGCTGGCCATCGACCGCGAGGAGATGCTGAACAAGGTGCTGCGCGGCTACGGCTCGCTTGGCAACGACTTCCCGATCAACGCGGCCTACCCGCTGTTCACCGAGATCGAGCAGCGCAAGTACGATCCGGACAAGGCCAAGTTCCACTACAAGAAGTCCGGCCATGACGGCTCGGTGCTGCTCAGGACCTCCGATGTCGCCTTCCCCGGCGCCGTCGATGCCGCGCAGCTCTACCAGCAGAGCGCGGCCAAGGCCGGCATCAAGCTCGAGATCAAGCGCGAGCCGGGCGACGGCTACTGGAACGAGGTCTGGAACAAGCAGCCCTTCTGCGCCTCGTATTGGGGCGGCCGCTCGACCCAGGACCAGATGTACTCGACCGCCTATCTGTCGACGGCCGACTGGAACGACACGCGCTTCAAGCGTCCGGACTTCGACAAGATGGTGCTGGCCGCGCGCGCCGAGCTGGACGAAGCCAAGCGCAAGGCGATGTACCATGACATGGCCGTCATGGTGCGCGACGAGGGCGGTCTGATCCTGCCGATGTTCAATCAGTTCATCGATGCCACCGGCGCCAAGGTCGGCGGCTGGGTCGACGATCCGCATCAGGAGCTGATGAACGGCTACGCTCTGGCGAAGTGCTGGCTCGAAGCCTGAGTTCGGCCTTGCGGAGATGTCCTCACCCATCGTGAAACTGGTGGCCCAGCGCGTTGCGCTGGGCATCCTCCTCTTGTTGGCCGTTTCGGTCCTGATCTTCGCCGGCACCCAGATCCTGCCCGGCGACGTCGCGCAAGCCATTCTCGGACAATCGGCGACGCCGGAGTCGCTCGCCAATCTGCGCGAGCAGCTCGGGCTCAACCAGCCTGCCTATCTCCGCTACTTCCACTGGCTGGGCGGCGTGCTCACCGGCGATCTCGGCACCGCCATGTCGAGCGGGCAGGACATTGCGACATCGATCAAGGACCGGCTGTGGAACACGCTGTTCCTCGCCTTCTGGGCGGCGATCGTCGCCGTGCCGCTGGCGATCATCCTCGGTCTGATCGCGGTGCGTTACCGCAACGGCTGGGTCGACAAGCTGATCTCCGGCGTGGCGCTGGCCTCGACCTCGTTCCCGGAATTCTTCATCGGCTATGTGCTCGTCTTCTACTTCGCAGTGCAGCACCAATGGTTCCCGGCCATCTCCACCGTCTATGAGGGTATGCCGTTCGGTGAGCGCATGCAGGCCATCGCCTTGCCTGCGGCGGCGCTGACGTTGGTGGTTCTGGCCCACATGATGCGCATGACGCGCGCGGCGATCCTCAACGTCATGCAGTCGGCCTATGTCGAGACGGCCGAGTTGAAGGGTCTGTCGGCCTTCGCCGTCATCCGCAAGCATGCGTTCCCGAACGCCATCGCGCCGATCATCAACGTCGTCATGCTCAACCTCGCCTATCTCGTCGTCGGCGTCGTCGTGGTCGAGGTGATCTTCGTCTATCCCGGCATGGGACAGTATCTGGTCGACCACGTCACCAAGCGCGACGTGCCGGTCGTTCAGGCGGTCGGCCTGATCTTCGCCGCCGTCTATATCAGCCTCAACATCATCGCGGACATTGCGGCGATCGTCGCCAATCCGCGCCTCAGGCATCCGAAGTAGGAGGTAGCGGGACATGCTGAATATTGCACGCATCCCCCTACCGGCATTGATCGGTATCGTGCTGACCTCGCTGTTCGTGCTGGCAGCGATCTTCGCGCCGTGGATCGCGCCGCACGGCAATGCCGAGATTGTCAGCGACGTCCCTTGGGAGCCGATGTCATCGGCGCACTGGCTGGGCACCGACAATCTCGGCCGCGACCTGCTGTCACGCATGATCTACGGCGCCCGCATCACCCTGTTCATCGCGGTGCTGGCCACCGCGCTGTCCTTCTCGCTCGGCGCCATACTCGGTTTTTCGGCCGCGGTGTTCGGCGGCTGGTACGACACCATCCTGTCGCGCCTCATCGACCTGCTGATGTCGATCCCGACGCTGATCATGGCCCTCGTCGTGCTTTCGGTGCTCCCCTCCAACGTGGTGACGCTGATCCTGGTGATGGGCGTTCTCGACTCCACCCGCGTCTACCGGCTGTCGCGCGCGGTCGCCGTCGACATCAACGTCATGGATTATGTCGAAGCCGCCAAGCTGCGCGGCGAAGGCAGCGCCTGGATCATCTTCCGCGAGATCCTGCCCAATGCGCTGTCGCCGCTGGTCTCGGAGCTTGGCCTGCGTTTCATCTATGCGGTGCTGTTTTTGTCGACGCTCTCCTTCCTCGGCCTCGGCGTGCAGCCGCCGGACGCCGACTGGGGCGGCATGGTGAAGGAAAACAAGGACGGCATCGTCTTCGGCATCGCGGCGGCGCTGATCCCGGCCGCGGCGATCGCGGCGCTTGCCATCTCCGTCAATCTCGTCGCCGACTGGGTGCTCAACCGGACGGCAAGCCTGAAGGGAGGGCGCGGGTGATGGCTGACACCAAAGCGAAGCCCGGCATGCTGCTCGACATCCGCAACCTGCGCATCGAAGCGACCGTCTATCCGCCCGGCGAGCAGCCGAAGACCATCACGCTGGTGCACGACGTCTCGCTGACGCTGGAAAAGGGCAAGGTGCTCGGCCTGATCGGCGAGTCCGGCGCCGGCAAGTCGACCATCGGCCTGTCGTCGATGGGCTATGGCCGCGGCGGCGTGCGCATCACCGGCGGCGAGGTCATCCTCAACGGCCGCGACATCCTGAAGGGCGGCAAGGAAGGCTTCCGCAGGTTGCGCGGCCGCGAGGTCTGCTATGTCGCGCAGTCGGCGGCCGCCGCCTTCAATCCCGCCCACAGGCTGATGGATCAGGTGGTGGAGGCAGCCCTTCTGCACGGCACGGCGACCCGGGCCGAGGCCGAGAAACGTGCCGTCGCGCTGTTCAAGAAACTCAGCCTCCCCAACCCGGAAACCATTGGCGAACGCTTCCCGCACCAGGTCTCCGGTGGTCAGCTGCAGCGCGTCATGACGGCGATGGCGCTGTGCTCCGAACCCGACCTGATCGTCTTCGACGAGCCGACCACCGCGCTCGACGTGACGACGCAGATCGACGTGCTGGCGGCGATCAAGGACGCCATCCGCGACACGCATGTCGCGGCGCTCTACATCACCCATGACCTTGCCGTCGTCGCCCAGGTGTCGGACGAGATCATGGTGCTGCGCCACGGCCGGCTGGTCGAATGGGGCGGCACCCGCCAGATCATCAAGGAACCGCGCCAGGAATACACCAACGCGCTGGTCTCGGTGCACGAGATCGCGCACCAGGAGCAAACGCCCGGCACGACGCCGGTGCTGTCGGTGAAGAACGTGACCGCCGCCTATGGCCGCAGCCACATCAAGGTGCTGAAAAACGTTTCGGTCGACATCTTTCCGGGCCAGACGCTGGCCGTCGTCGGCGAGTCCGGTTCGGGCAAGTCGACGCTGGCGCGCGCCATCACCGGCTTGCTGCCGCCCGAGCAGGGCAGCGTCGTCTTCGATGGCCGCACGCTCGGCAACAAGCTCGTCGACCGGCCGAAGGAGGATCTGCGCCAGCTGCAGATGATCTACCAGATGGCCGACGTGGCGATGAATCCGCGCCAGACGGTCGGCACCATCATCGGTCGGCCGCTCGAATTCTATTTCGGCATACGCGGCAGCGAGCGCGACCGGCGCGTCGCCGAGCTGCTCGACAAGATCGAGATGGGCAAGGGTTTCGTCGACCGCTACCCGGCCGAGCTCTCCGGCGGCCAGAAGCAGCGCGTCTGCATCGCCCGCTCGCTCGCCGCCAAGCCGAAGCTGATCATCTGCGACGAGGTGACGTCGGCGCTCGACCCGCTGGTCGCGCATGGCATCCTCGAACTGCTGCTCGGCCTGCAGAAGGAGGAAGGCGTCGCCTATCTGTTCATCACCCACGATCTCGCCACGGTGAAGTCGATCGCCGATTCGATCGCGGTGATGTATCGCGGCGAGGTGGTGCGCTACGGCGCCAAGAGCAAGGTGCTGGCACCGCCCTTCGATGCCTACACCGATCTCTTGCTGTCCTCGGTTCCCGAAATGGAGATCGGCTGGCTGGAGAAGGCGATCGCGGGTCGTCGCATGGCGAGCGCGGGCAACTAGGGCCCAGGAAGCATCGGCCTGCCCGTTTCACGGGTGTGGGCGCCGCGTGTCCGAGAGACCCGCGGCGTTCCGATTTCAAAGGACATTGGAATGGAGCCGCCGGTGGCGCTCGCGACAAAGCTTCTGCTTATCATCCTCGACGGCGTGCCCTACCGGAACTGGCGCCGGCTCATGGGTAATCTCGAAGGCTGGGTCCAGTCGGGCGAGGCGCGGGTCTGGAAGATGCGCTCGGTGCTCCCGTCGACCTCGGCCTGCTGCTATGCCTCGATCCACACCGGCGTTGCGCCGCAGGTGCATGGCATCCTGTCCAATGAGAACCGGTTCAGGGTCGAGCAGCCGGACATCTTCTCCGAGGTCAGCAAGGCCGGCGGCAGGACGGGCGCGGTCACCCATTCCTACTGGTCGGAATTCTTCCGCTCCTATCCGTTCGACCTCGTCGAGGACATGGAGTTCGACGAGCCGGGCGGGCCGATCACCCATGGCCGCTTCCACACCATGACCGGCTACAATGCCAGGAACCAGATGACGCCCAGCGATGCCGACCTGTTCGCCACGCTGACCATGCTGGCCAGGCGCCACGGCATCGACTACGGCATCCTCCACACCTGCACGCTGGATTCGATGGGGCATCGCTTCGGCCATGACTGCCATGAGATGGACCATGCCGTCTATGCGATGGATGCCATGCTCGCCGGCTTCCTGCCGCTCTGGCGGCAAGCCGGCTACGAGGTGATCGTCACCGCCGACCATGGCCAGACCGACCGCGGCCACCACGGCGGCCATGACGACGAGATGCAGGATTTCGCCCTATACTATTTCGGCCCGGGCAAAGGTCCCGAGCCAGACACGCTGCTCGACCAGTTGCAGCTGGCGCCGACGGTGCTGAAGCGCCTCGGCGTGCCCGTGCCAGAGACGATGAAGGCGAAGCCGTTTTTGGGGTGAAACGCGGCGTTGGCGCCCCCTCTCCCCGTCACTATACGGGGAGAGGGTAAGGGTGAGGGGCAGCGCCAACATCGACAATTGCCGACGCCGGCGCCGCCCCTCATCCGCCTGCCGGCAGCTTCTCCCCGTATAGTGACGGGGAGAAGGCAGATACTCTGGCAACGTCCCCGCTCTTCGGTTAGCCTCCCGAAAATTCCTTGGCGGAAGGATGAACCTTTTTGGACCGATCGGCGACAGAGCTACGAGGAGCCAGGCGGCTCGACCGGCCATGACGGCGGCGATGGAGACCGATCGCGCGCTTGTCGACCGGGTCGCGAAGGGCGACCGGGCTGCCGTGCGGCTCCTGTTCATGCGTCACCATGCGCGGGTCTACCGTTTCGTGGTGCGCCAGACGGGATCGGAAATGATGGCCGACGATATCGCGAACGAGGTGTTCCTCGAACTGTGGCGCCAGGCGCCCAGCTTCGAAGGGCGCTCGGAAGTCTCGACATGGCTGCTCGGCATCGCCCGCTTCAAGGCGCTGTCCTCGCTGCGCAAGAAGAAGGAGGACTGGATCGACGACGATGACGCGGCCCAGGTCCCCGACAGCGCCGACACGCCGGAAGTCGTCACCATGAAGGAAGACAAGGGCGCCGCCCTGCGGCGCTTCGTCGACGCCCTGCCGGAGGAGCATCGCACGGTGATCGACCTCGCCTATTACCACGGACAGTCGGTGACCGAGATCGGCGAGGTGCTCGGCATTCCCGTCGCCACCGTCAAGACCAGGATGTTCTACGCCCGCAAGAAACTCGGCGAGGCCCTCAAGGCTGCCGGTTACGACAGGGGGTGGCCATGAGCGCCGCTGAAAAGATGTCGCGCCGCGACGAGATGGAAACGCTGCTGCCGTTCTACCTGAACGGCTCGCTGGAAGGCGCCGAGCTGGAAGCCGTCGAGGAATGGCTGGCGAACGATCCGGCCGCACTTGCCGCGCTCGGCGAGGCCGAGGCCGAATTCTCCGGCACCGCCGCCGCCAACGAGGCGATCCGCCCGCCGGCCGATGCGCTGAGCCGCTTCGCCCGCGCCCTCGAAGCCGAGGCCGGTCCGGCGCGTGCGCCGGCCAGCCCGTCATGGCTCACGCAGGCCCTCAATCGCTTCATGGCGGTGCCCGCCACCGTCGCCTGGGCGGCTGCGGCGGCCCTGCTGGCGCTGGTGGTGGTGCAATCCTTCGTTGAGCCCGGCGGCAAGGGCAACGATTTCGAGATCGCCGGCGCCGAGGACGAGCTGGCGAAGCTGCCGTTCGCGCTGGTCAAGTTCAAGCCGGAGGCGAAGATGGCTGATATCGCCGCCTTCCTCGATCGGAACAGGCTGAAAATCGCCGGCGGGCCGACCGCCGACGGCGTCTTCCGCATCGCCATCCCGGCCGAGACCGGAGACGATTACAAGAAGCTGCTCGGCCTTATTGCCGCCCAGCCTTTCGCCGATGCTGTGATCGAGGGAAGGAAACCGGCCAGTGGCGGCTAAACCGGTCATCGCGTTTGGGTTCCTGCTGGCGGCGATGACAATCGCCGCCATGCCCGTTTTTGCCCAGAGCGAGGACCAGCCGCCGGCCAAGACCGGGTGTCCCGACGGGACAAACGCCGCCGGCGCCGACTGCGCCAAGGATGATGGCGGCGGTACGCCTGGTGCCGGCCCTGCAGGCGCCGTCTTTCTGCCTGCCCTGATCGTCGACCTGTTCCCCAATCCTCCCGGCGGCGCGACGCCGGTGCCGACGCCCGATCCGCGTCGCGATCCGGCCAGCTCGCTGCCGCCGCCGGCCCAGCCCGCGCCGCCCGTGCAAGCGCCGGCGCTTGGCGGTCCGATCATTTCGCCGACCGACCTCATCGCCACCGAGCCGCAGCGCGCCATCGTCGGCGATTTCGTGCCGGACGAGGTGCTGGTGACGGTCGACGGCGATGCCGCCACCGTGCAGCAGATCGCCGCTTCCTTCGGGCTCGAAGTGCGCTCCGAGCGGCAGTCGCGCCTGCTCGGCACCACGCTGGCGCGCTTCGGCATTCCCGACGGCCGCCCGGTCGGCGTCGTGCTGGCGCAACTGGCCGCCGACGGCCGCACCAGGCGCCGCGAGCCCAACCATGTCTATTCGCTGCAGCAGGCGGCCGGCATCGTCAACTATGCCTTCGACCGCATCGCGCTCGATGCTGACCAGGCGAGCGGCGAGAATGTCCGCGTCGCCGTCATCGACACCGGCATCGACGACACCAACCCGGCGCTGTCGGGCGTCATCGCCGACCAGTTCGACGCCATGCCCGCCGTGGCGGTCGAAAAGCGCGACCACGGCACCTCGATCGATGGCCTGATCGCCGGCGTCGGCGCGCTCAAGGGCATGGCGCCTGGCGCGAAGATCTACCATGCCCGCGCCTTCGAGGGCGGCAAGTCGACCATGGACGTCATCCTGTCGGCGCTCGACTGGGCGGCAGAGCAGGATGTGCGCATCATCAATATGAGCTTCGTCGGCCCGAAGAACGACCTGCTCGGCATTGCCTGCCGCAATGCCCGCGCGCTGGGCATCGTCCTGGTCGCCGCCGCCGGCAACAACGGCCCGAAGGCTCCCTATGGCTACCCGGCCGCCTTCGACGGCGTCATCGCGGTGACCGCCACCGACGCCAAGGACGGGCTGATGCCGCAGGCCAATCGCGGCGCCTATGTCTTCATCTCCGCTCCCGGCGTCGAGGTGGTGGCGCCGAGCGGCGCCGGCTCGGACGTGGTGACCGGCACCTCCTTCGCCGCCGCGATCGTCAGCGGCGCCATCGCCAATTTGATCCACGCCGCGCCGGACCGCTCGGCCGACGACATCGAGAAGGCGCTCGCCGCCACCGCCAAGGATCTCGGCCCGAAAGGGCGAGACAATGATTTCGGCTATGGGCTGCTGGATACCAAGGCGGCCGAGACGGCGAAGGAATAGTCCGTCGCCAGTATGCGAATGTGAATCGAAATTCCTGAAGGTTCGATAAATGAGAAGCTCTCAAATGGAGATATACTTCTGGTCATCGGTTTTATATTACATCGTGTTCGGAGTCGCATCTATAGCTATTATTATTTCGACCGACGCACTTGGTATTTCATGGACCCTCATCGCAGTAGTTGGATACATTACTCTAATTTATACTCTCAACATATGGCGACGGAGGAGGCATCCGAGAAGCGTCTATCAGATTAAGTTGGCGCAACGGCGATCGGACGACTAGTTGCGGCCGTCCGCGGTAGGTTCAACTCTATTGCTCTGGGCCTTCTACCCCGGCGCCCCGGCCACAGAACCCCGCACCACCAGATCCACCGGCCAGACCTCGCCGCGGTGTCCGGAGTGCTTGGAGAATCTCGATGTCGTGGAAACTGGATGAAACCGCGCAAACGTCTGCGGGCGCGGTGGCGGCGGGTCGGGCTGGCAACGGGCCATCGCTCGTGCTTGCCCATGGCTGGCCGTGGTCCTCGTTCTCATGGCACCGGATCATTCCGGCCCTGGCGCGGCGATACCATGTCCATTGGTACGACATGCCCGGATACGGGCGATCCGACAAAGCCGCGGACCAGCGCACCTCGCTCGATGTGCAAGGCAAGGTCTTTGCAGAGATGCTTGCCCATTGGCGCCTCCAGCGGCCCATGGTTGTTGCCCACGACATGGGAGGCGCGACGACGTTGCGGGCGCATCTGCTGCACGGCTGTGATTTCGACCGCTACGTTTTGATGAATGTCGTCGCCATGCGCCCCTGGGGATCGGAGTTCTTCGACCATGTCGGCCGTCACGTGGATGCCTTCCTGGGCTTGCCGGCGCACATCCATGAAGCCGTCGTGGCGGCTTACGTCAAGGGAGCGATCGTCAATGAGATCGATCCTGGAGATTTCGACAAGCTTGTGGAGCCGTGGCTGTCCGAGGAGGGAAGGGTGAGCTTCTATCGGCAATTCGCGCAAGCCGATGAAAGATACACCGCCGAGGTCGAGCCGATGTTCAAAGATATACGCTGTCCGGTAGAGATCATCTGGGGCGAGGACGACCCATGGATACCGCTGGAGCGAGGCAAAGCGCTTCACGCACTCATCCAGCAGGCATCGTTCGAAACACTGCCCGGCGTCGGCCATCTTCCTCAGCTCGAAGCGCCAGATCTGGTGCTGGGGCGGCTGAACAGGTTCTTGTCACGCGAACCCGAAGGCTGATCCGCATGGTTTGAGTTTGATCCTACGTAGGCGCCCCGGCCACAGACCCCCGCACCACCAGATCCACCGGCCAGACCTCGCCGCGGGCGCCCTCTTCCAGTCCCGATATGCGCGCCGCGAGACGCTCGGCGACGCGGGCGCCTGCGAGGCGGATCGACGAGCGCGTCGTCGACAGCGGCACCGGGAAATTCTCCGGCTTCAGCCAGGGAAAGACGTCGTCATGCGCGATCAAGGAGAGGTCGCCGGGAATGGAGAGGCCAAGGTCGCGCACCGCGCGCACCACGCCGAGCGACATGATCAGGCTGGAGCAGGCGATCGCCGTCGGCGGCTCGCTCTGCTCGAGCAGGCGCCTGGCGGCGCGGTAGCCGTTCTCCTCGGTCATGGTGAGCGAACAGATATGGCGCTCGCCAAGCACGAGGCCAGTCGTGGCGAGTGCGCGGCGCATGCCGCGCTCGCGATGGATGGCGAAAGTCTCGCGGTCGTCGCCGTTGATCAGCGCAAGCCGCCTGTGGCCGAGCTGGATCAGCAGCCGCGCCGCCTCGTGGAAGGCGCCCTCGTTGTCGATGTCGAGGAAGGCATAGTCGAAGTCGAAGCCCTCGCTGCGGCCATGAACGATGAAGGGAATGCCGAGCGTGTTGAGCAGCGCCACCCGCCGGTCGGCCGGCCGCGGCGAGGAGATGTAGACCGCGTCGACCTGCCGGTTGGCGACGATGCGCCGGTAGGTTGTCTCCTGGTCGTCGGCGTCCGCCGGCGACAGCACCAGGTCGAGCTCGTGCGAGCGGGCATAGTCGCCGAGGCCGGACAGGAACTCGACGAAGTGCGGATCGATGTCGACGGCGGCGCCGGTCGGCAGCACATAGCCGATCATCCCGGTCTTTCCGGTCGCCAGTCGCCGCGCGCTCGGATTGGGGCGGTAGCCATGGCGCTTGGCCGCGTCCATCACCCGCCGCCGCGTTTCCTCGTTGACCTCGGGGTAGCCGTTCAGCGCCCGGCTCACCGTGGTCTGCGAGAGCGCCAGCATGTGAGCGAGCTGTTTAAGGTTCACCGGAGGCCTCCAAGCCTCAAAGCGCTTTTAATTTGAGTCAAAACGACAACCAACGCTGGTGACGTCCAACGGGTCGACCATAAGCACCGTTCAGATGGGTTTGAAGCAAAATTTGCTGCTGCAGCGCCAAAAAAACGTGCTGCAGCGCACTTTCTACGCACCTATTTGCAGAAATTAAATCGATTAGCCTTCTGCCCCTCTTGACTCCCGCTCGATTCAATGGCGAGATCAAAACGACCAAAGCGCTTTGGAAGACTCTTCGAAAGGTTGCGGTTCCTTTCTGACTGAGTCACAGTCCTGCGGCGTCGGCGGACGGAATGGAGGTTCCGTCCGATTGTTTGTGACCACTGGGAGGAATACCGATGAAGAAGATGCTTCTGCTGGGCGCCGCGTTCGCTACGCTCGCCTTGAGCCTGCCGGCGCAAGCCGAACTGAAGTTCAAGCCGGGCGAGGACCCGCGCTTCAACTGGCAGAACTACGAGGATCTCAAGAAGGTCGACCTCAAGGGCGAGACGCTGACCATCTTCGGGCCATGGCGCGGCGAGGACGAAGGCCTTGTGCGCACCGTTCTCGAATATTTCCAGGAAGCGACCGGCGTCGAGATCAAGTACTCCTCGTCGGAGAATTACGAACAGCAGATCGTCATCGACACCCAGGCCGGCAGCCCGCCCAACATCGCCGTGCTGCCGCAGCCGGGCCTGATTCAGGACCTGGCTTCCAAGGGCCTTTTGACGCCGCTTGGCGACGACACCGCCAAATGGGTCAAGGACAATTACGGCGCCGGCCAGTCCTGGGTCGACCTCGGCACCTTCAAGGACAAGGACGGCAAGCCGGGCTTCTTCGCCTTCCCGTACAAGGCGGATGTGAAGTCGCTGGTCTGGTATTCGCCGGATAATTTCGAGGAAGCCGGCTACAAGGTCCCGAAGACGCAGGAAGAGCTCGCCGAGCTCGAGAAGAAGATCATCGCCGACGGCGGCAAGCCGTGGTGCATCGGTCTCGGCTCCGGCGGCGCCACCGGCTGGCCGGCGACCGACTGGGTCGAGGACATCATGCTGCGCACGCAGACCCCCGATGTCTACGACAAGTGGGTGAAGAACGAGATCCCGTTCAACGATCCGGCCGTGGTCAACGCCATCGACATCTTCGGCAAGATCGCGACCGACGACAAGATGGTCGACGGCGGCGCCAAGGCGGTTGCCGCGACCGACTTCCGCGACAGCCCGAAGGGACTCTTCTCGGTGCCGCCGAAGTGCTACCTGCACCATCAGGCCTCGTTCATCCCGACCTTCTTCCCGGAGGGCACGAAGCTCGGCCAGGATGCCGACTTCTTCTACTTCCCGCCCTATGCCTCGAAGCCCGACCTTGGCACCCCGGTGCTCGGCGCCGGCACGCTGGCCATGATCACCAAGGATTCGAAAGCGGCCCGCGCCTTCATCGAATTCCTGAAGATGCCGCTTGCGCATGAGATCTGGATGGCCCAGGGCGGTTTCGTGACGCCGTTCAAGGCGGTCAACAAGGACGCCTATGCCAGCGACGCGCTGAAGAAGCAGGGCGAGATCCTCGCCAACGCCTCGACCTTCCGCTTCGACGGTTCCGACCTGATGCCGGGCAAGATCGGCGCCGGCTCCTTCTGGACCGGCATGATCGATCTCGTCGGCGGCAAGTCCGCCCAGGATGTCGCCACCGACATCCAGAAGAGCTGGGACGCGATCAAGTAGGCGATCGTTCCCGCGGCCGGAAGCTCTTGCTTCCTCCTCCCAAGCGGATCCGGGCCTTTCGCGCCCGGATCCGGCTGGCCCATCGCAGCATCTCATCCCGGTAGGGCCGGGATGGACCAGGTTCCAGTCGAAGCCCAGTCGTGAAAGCGTAGACATTCCGGCATGCGGCGCGGCCGGCGGAAGCGGACAAGTCCGCTTTCATGTCCCGTTCGCGCTCCAACAACGAGAACAGCGCACGAACTGATCGCCAGGGTCGTTTCAGGCCTGGCCGATCCTGCGCAGGGGAGAGGGACCCATGGCGGCTCAGATTTTCTCGGCCATATTCGTCATTATCGTCGGCGTCGGCGGCTGCGTCGCCTATTTCTGGGGTGCCAACAAGGCGCTCGACACCATCTTCCCCTCGCGCGGCGTCAGCGGCTCAGCCGCCGTCGACAATCTGCGCCGGCAGGGGCTGATCCGTCCCTGGCTGTTCGTCGGCCCGGCCATGATCATCCTCACCATCTATCTGATCTATCCGGTGGTCGAGACGCTGAGGCTATCCTTCCTCGACCGCGGCGGCGCGAGCTTCGTCGGCTTCGCCAACTACGAATGGGCGTTCGGCGACCGCGAATTCCGCAACTCGATCCTCAACAACATCGTCTGGCTGGCGGTGGTGCCGGCGGCCTGCACGTTCCTTGGCCTGATCATCGCCGTGCTCACCGACAAGATCTGGTGGGGCACCATCGCCAAGAGCCTGATCTTCCTGCCGCTGGCGATTTCCTTCGTCGGCGCCAGCGTGATCTGGAAATTCATCTACGAATATCGCGGTGAGGGCCAGGTCCAGATCGGCCTGCTCAACGCCATCATCCAGTATTTCGGCGGCCAGCCGCAGGTCTGGATATCGCTGCCGTTCTGGAACAATTTCTTCCTGATGGTCATCCTGATCTGGATCCAGACCGGCTTTGCCATGGTGATCCTGTCGTCGGCGCTGCGCGGCATTCCCGAGGAGACGATCGAGGCCGCGGTGATCGACGGCGCCAACCCGTTCCAGATCTTCTGGAAGATCATGGTGCCGCAGATCTGGGGCACCATCGCCGTGGTCTGGACCACCATCACCATCCTGGTGCTGAAGGTCTTCGACATCGTGCTGACCATGACCAACGGCCAGTGGAACAGCCAGGTGTTGGCCAATCTGATGTTCGACTGGATGTTCCGCGGCGGCGGCGATTTCGGTCGCGGCGCAACGATCGCCATCATCATCATGATCGCGGTCATCCCGATCATGGTCTGGAACATCCGCCAGGCCAACAAAGAGACGGGAGGACACTGAAATGGCCGCCTCGACCGGAAAGTCCTTCGCCAGCCGTTTCGGCGTCCACATCGCGGTGCTGATCTTCGTCGCCATCTGGACCGTGCCGACGCTCGGCATCCTGGTCTCCTCGCTGCGCGACAAGGACCAGATCATCGCCTCCGGCTGGTGGAACTCGTTCGCCAGTTCCAGCCAGACCGGAGCCGGCCGGCTGCCAGCCGCCTCGGCGCAGGTCGAGAAGGATGGCAAGTTCGTCATCGCGGGCAACATCTTCGGCGACGGCGCCAAGCGCGATATCTCCGCCTTCGGCGTCAAGTCGGCGGCGCCCACGCAATACCCGGCCGGCTCGACCGCCGATCTCGGCGACGGCGTGACCCTGCAGGTCAATGCCGACGGCAGCTTCGTGCTTGCCTCGCCCAAGGCTTTCGAGGGCGACCGCGGCCAGCGCGTCTACTTTGCCTCGTCGGCGCCGCCGAAATTCACCACCGACAACTACAAGACGGTGCTGTTTTCGGAGGGCATCGGCCGCTCCTTCATGAACTCGCTGACCGTCACCATCCCGGCGACCGTGATCCCGATCCTGATCGCCGCCTTTGCCGCCTACGCGCTGGCCTGGATGCGCTTTCCCGGCCGGGCCCTGCTGATCGCGGTCATCATCGGCCTGCTCGTCGTGCCGCTGCAGATGTCGCTGATCCCGTTGCTCAAGCTCTACAACGGCGTCGGTTCGTTCTTCGGCGTGCCGTCGAAGACCTATCTCGGCATCTGGCTGGCGCATACCGGCTTCGGTCTGCCCTTCGCCATCTATCTGCTGAGGAGCTACATTGCCGGGCTGCCGCGCGAGATCATGGAATCGGCGCGCATCGACGGCGCCAGCGATTTCGAGATCTTCGTCAAGATCGTGCTGCCGCTGTCCTTCCCGGTGCTCGCATCCTTCGCCATCTTCCAATTCCTGTGGGTATGGAACGATCTGTTGGTGGCGATGGTTTTCCTCGGTACAGAGGCCGACCAGATCGTGCTGACCGCCAAGCTGAACGCGCTGCTCGGCTCGCGCGGCGGCGACTGGGAGATCCTGACGACATCGGCGTTCGTGACCATCATCGTGCCGCTGATCGTGTTCTTCTCGCTGCAGCGCTATTTCGTACGCGGGCTGCTTGCCGGCTCGGTGAAAGGAGGTTGAGATAATGCAATCGGCTTTGAAGGCGACGTCGAGGCCCGACCCCGCCGTCGATCGCGACTGGTGGCGGGGCGCGGTGATCTACCAGATCTATCCGCGCTCCTATCAGGACTCCAACGATGACGGCATAGGCGACCTCAAGGGCATCGTCCGCAGGCTGCCCTACATCGCCTCGCTCGGCGTCGACGCCATCTGGATATCGCCCTTCTTCAAGTCGCCGATGAAGGACTTCGGCTACGACGTATCGGACTATTGCGACGTCGACCCGATGTTCGGCACGCTCGTCGATTTCGATGCGCTGGTGGCGGAAGCGCATCGGCTTGGCCTCAAGGTGATGATCGACGAGGTGCTGTCGCATACCGCCGACATCCATCCCTGGTTCAAGGAAAGCCGTTCGAGTCGCAGCAATCCGAAGGCCGACTGGTATGTGTGGGCCGACGCCCGGCCGGACGGCACGCCGCCCAACAACTGGCTGTCGATCTTCGGCGGCTCGGCGTGGCAATGGGACACCAGCCGCCAGCAATACTACCTGCACAATTTCCTCGCCGAGCAGCCCGACCTCAACTTCCACAACGCGGAGGTCCAGGACGCGCTGCTCGACGTCACCCGTTTCTGGCTGGAGCGCGGCGTCGACGGCTTCCGCCTCGACACGATCAATTTCTATTTCCACAGCCAGGGGCTGGAGAACAATCCGCCGCTGCCGCCCGAGGAGCGCAACGACCAGACGGCTCCGGCCGTCAACCCCTACAACTACCAGGACCATATCTACGACAAGAGCCGGCCGGAGAACCTCGGCTTCCTCGAACGCTTCCGCGCCCTGCTCGACGAATATCCGGCGCAGGCAGCGGTCGGCGAAGTCGGCGATTCGCAGCGCGGCCTGGAAGTGGTGGCCGCCTACACCGCCGGCGGCAAGCGCGTCCACATGTGCTATTCCTTCGACTTCCTGGCGCCCGAGAAGATCAGCGCCGCCAAGGTGCGCACGGTGCTGGAAGCCTTCGGCAAGGTGGCCAGCGACGGCTGGTCGTGCTGGGCCTTCTCCAATCACGACGTGATGCGGCCGGCCTCGCGCTGGGCCGCCAGCGAGGCCGATCCGACCGCCTATCTCAAAGTGATCTCGGCGCTGCTGATGTCGCTGCGCGGCTCGGTCTGCCTCTATCAGGGCGAGGAGCTCGGCCTCGGCGAGGCGGATCTCAGCTTCGAGGACCTGCAGGACCCCTACGGCATCCGCTTCTGGCCCGAATTCAAGGGCCGCGACGGCTGCCGCACGCCGATGGTGTGGGATGCCTCAGCCAAGAATGGCGGCTTCTCGGCGGCCAAGCCGTGGCTGCCGGTGCCTGGCAAGCATCTTTCGCAGGCGGTGAACGTGCAACAGGGCGATGCAAGCTCGCTGCTCGAGCACTACCGGCGCTTCCTCGCCTTCCGCCGCCAGCATCCGGCGCTGGCCAAGGGCGACATCGACTTCATCGAAAGCGCGGGCGACACCGTCGCCTTCACCCGCCGCGAGGGCAATGAGCGTGTCGCCTGCGTCTTCAACCTGGGCAGCAAGCCGGCCGAGGTCGATCTCGGCGGAGGCTCGCTGCAGCCCTTGCCCGGGCACGGCTTTTCGGGCCAAGCTGGCGCCGGCTCCATCCGCCTTGGCGGCTACGGCGCCTGGTTCGGGCGCATCGACTGAGTTTTTGAAACGGACGTCACTGGGAGGACAATCATGGCCGATGTCACGCTGAGGCAAGTCAAGAAGTCGTACGGCAATCTCAACATCCTGCACGGCATCGACCTCGACATTAAGTCGGGCGAGTTCATCGTCTTCGTCGGCCCGTCCGGCTGCGGCAAGTCGACCTTGCTGAGGTCCATCGCCGGGCTGGAGGAGATCACCTCGGGCGAACTCAAGATCGCCGGCGACGTGGTGAACGACGTGCCGCCGTCGAAGCGCGGCATCGCCATGGTGTTCCAGTCCTACGCGCTCTATCCGCACATGACCGTCTACGACAACATGGCTTTCTCGATGAAGATCGGAAAGGAAAGCAAGGCCGAGATCGACAAGCGGGTGCGGCAGGCGGCCGAGATCCTGCAATTGACCAAATATCTCGACCGGCTGCCCAAGGCGATGTCGGGCGGCCAGCGCCAGCGCGTCGCCATCGGCCGCGCCATCGTGCGTAACCCGAAGGTGTTCCTGTTCGACGAGCCGCTGTCCAACCTCGACGCGGCACTTCGCGTCGCCACCCGCATCGAGATCGCCAAGCTCAAGGAATCGATGCCGAACACGACGATGATCTATGTCACCCACGACCAGGTCGAGGCGATGACGCTGGCCGATCGCATCGTGGTGCTGAAGGAAGGCCGCATCGAGCAGGTCGGCACCCCGATGGAGCTCTACAAGCGGCCCGGCAATCTGTTCGTTGCCCAGTTCATCGGCTCGCCGGCCATGAACATCCTGCCGGCCAAGATCGAAAAGGCCGGCGACCCGACCGTCATCAGCCATGTCGGCGGCCGCAAGGCGACGGTGCCGATCGCCACACCCGCCTCGGCGAATGGTGCGGCGGTGAGTTTCGGCGTGCGGCCGGAAGACCTGGCGATCGCCACCGGCACCGAGTATTTGTTCGAGGGAACGGTGGACTATGTCGAGCAACTCGGCGAGGTCCAGCTCGTCTATGTCGACATCGGCCGCGCCGACCTGCCGCTGGTGACGAAACTGCCGGGCAATGTCGAGGTCAAGCGCGGTGCTGTGCTGCGGCTCAACGCTGATCCCGGCGACCTGCACATCTTCGACGCCGACGGCCACTCCTTCACGCTGCATATGGCCGAAGCCAAGGCGGCCTGACTTTCACGTGAGACAAAAAAGAGCGGCGGGCTGTGCCCGCCGCTCTTGGCATTATGGCCCGGTCCATCCCGATCCGGGATGGACGGCTGTTAGCGCCCGAACAGGTTGCGGTCGCTGCCCTGAGGCGCGGACTTCTCGACATCGCCCGACGAGTTCAGCAGCTTGTAGACCGGCGAGCTGGTGTCGCGCGTCGACGACGTCTGCGTGGTGTCGACGTTGGCGGCCGGCCGCTGACTGTTGATGTCGGTCCCGCCGACATTGTCGTTCCGGGCATAGGCGCTACCGGCGGCGATCAAAAGTGCGGCGGCAGTAAGAGCAATCTTCTTCATTTTGGGTACTCCTGGATTTGCGTCGGAGCGGCGGGCCAGCCGCCGCGTCCGGCTTCCGTTTGGCCACGACCCGAACCGGAGGTCCGGGATCGCGGTCCGGTCGGTTTAGTTGTTGCCGAAGAGGTTACGGTCGCTGCCCTGGTTGGCGGGCTGCTCGGCGGCCGGTTCCGACTTCTTGATCGATGCCGTGTACGAGCTGTCGACGGCAGCAGCGGGCTGATTGGCACCGTGGGAACCGTAATTGTCGCTGCCGGATGCGAAAGCGCCGCCCGAGATGGCCAGAAGGGCCGCTGTGGCAAGGATGATCTTCTTCATTTTAGTGCTCCTGAATTTCTGACGATCCCGAGCGGCAGGCATCGCCCACCGCGGTCAGGGATCGTGTGCTAGTTGTTGCCGAACAGGTTTCGGTCCGAGCCGTGCGCCGGTGTCTGAGCGGCCGGTTCCGACTTCTCGATCGAAGCCGTGTACGAGCTGTCGACGGCAGCGGCGGGCTGATTGGCACCGTTGGAACCGTAATTGTCGCTGCCACCAGCAAAGGCGCTGCCGGAAATGGCCAGAAGGGCGGCGGCAGTAAGAGCAATCTTTTTCATTTTTGGTACTCCAGTATATTTTTTCCGTCCGTCTAGCGGCGTGTCTTGGGAGGAAATCGCGTCGTTCGGACAGCCCCGATGTGGGAGAGCTATCGGCCGCTTTCCAATCACGAAGTTTTTCCGTCTGGCCTATGAATCTGCACCTTGAAATTGTACCAAGGCCATCTACACGCAATGAATTGCGGAGCAATATCAAGTGGTTGTTTGAATCGCCCATCGAGCCAAGTGACGATTCCGAAGATCTGCGTTCACACCGTCCTGCACGCATTGTCAACAGAAACGAACCGTTCGGTTCGATTTTAGAATCTCCTAATAGTCACTTTTCTATACTGTTAACCAATTCAGAGCCGCCCAGGGCCGATTCGAACACGGTTTTCTCCGCCTCGATTCGCATGCCGGCAGCGTGTGACATCGGTCGCCTTGCAGGGCCAATATCAGCTTCATGGGTCGTGTCGCGCCGCATGGATGCGATGTCGTTTTCATGCCGATGGCGCGGCGGCTGTCGTGATTAAGATCAGACCATCTCAGGTGCCGCTCCGTGACGACGGGACGGAGAATTGGGAAGCCGGTCAGAACCCGGCGCTGCCCCCGCAACGGTGGTGGAGTTCAAAGTCGCGACGGGAGACCACTGGGCCATCGGCCTGGGAAGGTGCCGCGACCGCCCGCCAGGGCACTCCAGAGCCCGGAAACCAGCCAGGGATACTTGAACTCGACTGATCGCGGTGGGCGGTCAAGAGGCGGATGGTGCGTGCCCGGCCATGCCGGCGGCGGTCGTTCTTCTCAATCACCACCAGTTCAGTCCTTGAAGCGGTGCGACAAACGCGAGGACAGGACATGGATGCGCGCAACGACATGCTGAGGCTGCTGCACGGCCGCAGGCCGGGCTTTTCGCTGGAGCAGCCTTTCTATACCGACCCGGACTATTTCAAGCTCGACATGGAGCTGATCTGGTACCGCGACTGGCTGTTCATCGGCCACGATTGCGAATTGCCGAAGCCGGGCAGCTACATCACCGCGCAGGTCGGCGACTATCCGGTGGTCCTGGTTCGTGACCAGCAAGGCAGGGTCAATGCCTTCCATAACTCCTGCCGCCATCGCGGCAGCCGCGTCTGCAACGCCGAGAAGGGCACGGCGGCGAAGCTCGTCTGCCCCTATCATCAATGGACCTACGAGCTCGACGGCAGGCTGCTGTTCGCCCGCCAGATGGCGGATGGTTTCGACAAGAACCAGTTCGGCCTGAAGCCGGTCGCCTGCGAAAGCGTCGGCGGCTACATCTTCATCTGCCTGGCGAAAGAGCCGGCCGATTTCGCGCCGATGCGCGCCATGATCGAACCCTATCTCCTGCCGCATCGGTTGAGCGAAGCGAAGGTCGCTTTCGAATCGACCATCGTCGAGAAGGGCAACTGGAAGCTGGTCTGGGAAAACAACCGCGAGTGCTACCACTGCGCCGGCAACCATCCCGAACTCTGCAAGACCTTCCCCGAGGCGCCGACGGTGACCGGCGTGCATGGTGCCGAAAGCGATCCCGAGATGCAGGCGCATTGGGCGAAATGCGAGGTGGCGGGCCTGCCGAGCAAGTTCCGCATCGACCCGGCGGGACAGTATCGCGCCACCCGCGCGCCGCTCTTGCGCGACGCCGTCAGTTACACGATGAGCGGCAAGCGCGCGGTGAGGAAGAACCTTTCCACGAGCGTCTCGGCGGACCGCATCGGCACGCTGATGCACTACCACTATCCGACCACCTGGAACCATATCCTGATCGACCATGCCGTCACCTTCCGGGTGCTGCCGATCAGCGCCACCGAAACCGCGGTGACGACGAAATGGCTGGTCCACAAGGATGCGGTGGAAGGCGTCGATTACGATCTTGCCGAACTCACCCATGTCTGGACCGAGACCAACGACCAGGATCGCCGCATCGTCGAGGAAAATGCTTTCGGCATCCTGTCGCCGGCCTATGAGCCCGGCCCCTATTCGGAGCAGCATGAGGGCGGCGTCATCCAGTTCGTCGAATGGTACGCCTCCTTCATCGGGCCGCGCCTTGCCGAAGGCGGCCGGCCGGCGCTGCGCAGCGTTGCTTGAGGTGAAGGGATGAACGCGATGACGGATCTCGCCCTCTATCGCCATCTCGACGAGATGGCGCCCTGGAACGACCGGCTGCAGGTGCTGGAGGTGATCGGCGTCAGCGACGAGGCGCCGGACGTCAAGACCTTCACCTTCCGCTCCGACAACCAGACCTGGTTCCGCTACAAGCCCGGCCAGTTCGTGACGCTGGAACTGCCGACCGCCGACGGACCGCTGATGCGCACCTACACGCTGTCCTCATCGCCCTCGCGGCCGTTCTCGATCGCGGTGACGGTGAAGGCGCAGGCCGGCAGCATCGGCACGCGCTGGATGTTCGACAATCTCAAGCCCGGCGCCCATGTGAAGGCCTATGGCCCGGTCGGCGATTTCTCGCTGCACAGCCATCCGGCGGCCAAGTACCTGTTCATCTCGGCCGGCTCCGGCGTAACGCCGATGATGTCGATGCTTCGCTGGCTGAACGACTGCGCGCCCTGGACCGATGTCGGTTTCGTCAACTGCGCGCGCAGGGCGGAAGAGATCATTTTTCGCAAGGAGCTTGAATTGCTGGGCAGCCGCATGCCCGGCCTGTCGCTCGGCTTCATGATCGAGGAACGCTCCAGCCGCGAGGGCTGGTTCGGTCATATGGGCCGCATCGACGCCATTCGCCTGCCGCTGCTCGCTCCCGACTTCCGCGAGCGCGAGATATTCTGCTGCGGCCCCGACCCGTTCATGCGCGCGGTGCGGCAGATGTTGGAGGCGGCGGGCTTCGACATGGCCAGGTATCACCAGGAAAGCTTTGCCGCGCCGGCGGTGGAGGAAGTGCCGGCGCCGTTCGCGCTGCCGGGCGACGGCGGCGTCGAGACCCCCGTCGAGGCCGCGACGCCGGTGCGCTTCTCGCTTTCCGACGTCGACGCCGAATGCCTTGCCGGACAGACCGTGCTGCAGACGGCGCGCGCCTCGGGCGTCAGGATCCCGGCCGCCTGCGAGTTCGGCCTCTGCGGCACATGCAAGGTCAAGAAAGTCTCTGGCGAGGTCGCGATGAGCCACAATGGCGGCATTCTCGATCACGAGATCGACGACGGCTTCATCCTTGCCTGCTGCTCGAGGCCGCTGACGCGGCTGGAAATCGAGGCCTGATTCCGCCACGTCGACCCCAAAAATGGCAAGCGGCCTGCCGTGTCCGTCGTCTTGCCAAGCCAGAACCGAGTGTTTACAGGCCTTCCTCAGGGAGAGCGGCCGCCGCAAAGGCGGTTGCTTGCGCGAGCCATGAAGTGGGGCAGGGACCAATGCCACAAGCCAATGTCTACGCAGTCGCGAGCAAGGATATTGTTTTCGAATCCTTCGACGGCGAAGCTGTCGTGCTTGATCTGGCGAGCGGGAAATATTTCGGCTTCTCCGATTCGGGCAGCCGGGTCTGGCAGGCGCTGTGTTCGGGCGTCGGTGCGCAGGCGCTGGCCGGATCGATAGCCGGCGCAGCGGCGACCGGCGCGACCGGGCTTGACGCCTTCATTGCGCAATTGGTCGAGCTCGGGCTGCTGGTGCCTTCCGATGGCACGGCGCAGCCGCTGCCGGACGAACTGGCTGCCGAACTTGCGGCGGCAAACGAGCCGCTCAATGTGAGCGTCCATGACGATCTCGCCGACCTCATCATCGTCGACCCGATCCACGAGGTCGAGGAGCCTCTCGGCTGGCCGGCGGTCAAGCAGGCATCCTGAGAGATCGGCAGCACGTCGGCCGAGCCGGGATAGACCATGCCGCGTGTGACCCTTGAGACACTGCCGGACTACGCCCGCTATCTCATCGCGGCCGCCGAAGACGCGGCGCTCTTTCCGGTCACGCGCAAAGTCCGCCTGCCCGCCCTTGAACTGACCGTGCATCTCGAGCCCGGCGCGCTGGCCGAAGCGCTTGGCCATGCCTTTGTCGAGGCCGGGGACGATCAGCCGGGATTGCCCGCTTGCCGCATTTTCGTAGGCCATCCCGGCATTGGCGGCATGCCCGAGCCGGCACGATGGGGGGACGCGCATTTCACCGAACACGGTTTCGCGCAGCGTCTCGCCGGCGCCGGTTTGCGCGGCCACTACTTTCACGATCTCGATTTCTGGCAAGTCTACGATCCGCAGCGGCGCATTGGCGCGCAGTTGATGCGCGCGGCGGATGCCTTTCCGCCGTGGGAGACGGGCTCGCCGCTGCGCGCCTTCCTGCACTGGGAATACGGCGCGCGCGGCATGCGGCTCGCCCATGCCGGCACGCTCGGTGCCGACGGCAGCGGCGTGCTGCTCGCCGGCGCCGGCGGCGCCGGAAAATCAGGCACGGTCGTAGCCGGGCTGCTCAACGGGCTCGACAGTGTCGGCGACGACTATGTGCTGGTCGATCTTTCGAGCAGCGTGATCGCTCGGCCGCTATTTTCGGTGCTCAAGCAGGACCCCAAGGGATTTGCCCGGCTAGGACTGAAAGACCGACTGGGCAGCGACATGCCGCTCAACTGGCAAGGCAAGCATGCTTTCCACATCGGCGACATCGCCTCCAGGCCGATCCCCGGCACGCTGGACATCGTTGCGCTGATGGTGCCACATATCGGCGCTGGTGGGACAAGCTCGATCATGCCGATGTCGCGCAGGGACGCCATGATTGCGCTGGCGCCGTCGGGGATCGCGCAGATGCCGGGCGAGCGGGAAAGCGGCTTTCGCTTCTTCAGCGATCTTACCCGACTGCTGCCGTGCTACCGTCTGTCCCTGGGCACTGATCCCGGCGAGATCGCCGGCACCATTGCGGATTTCCTCGCGCGGGGCGCTTCGTGAAACTGAGCGTGATCATGCCCGTCTACAACCGCGAGCGCTATGTCGTCCCGGCATTGCGTTCGCTGCTCAGGCAACGCGACGCCGCCGATCTCGACATCATCGTCATCGACGACGGCTCGACCGACGGTTCAGCCGACGCCGTGCGCTCGATGAGTGGCGAGAGCCCCTGCATCCGCCTGTTCCAGCAACAGAACGCGGGCGTGACCCGAGCCCGCAACACCGGGCTCAGGCTGCTCAAGCCGGACACGGAGCTGGTTTCTTTCCTCGATTCCGACGACATCTCGCCGGCCGGGCGTTTCGAGGCCGATGTCGAGCTGTTCCGGAAAGATCCCGGCCTTGAGCTCAGCTATTCGAGAATGATGCTGGTCGACAAGATCGATGACGAGCGGCTGGAGCCGGCCGCAGACAGCTACCGCATCACCGTCCGCGGCATCCACCTGTCCTCGGCGATCTTCTCGCGCCGCCTGGTCGAGCGCATTGGCTGGTTCGACGAGGAGTTCGCCCAGGCCGAAGACACGGACTATCTGCTTCGCGGTTTCGAGATCGGCCCCCGTTATGTGCTCCCGGAAACGGTGGCGCTCTATTACCGCCGGCATCCCGGCAACATGACCAAGCAGGAAGATGTCCAGTCGCGCGAGTTCCTGCGCGCCATATACAAATCGATGAAGCGGCGCAGGGCCAACCCGTCTCTACGGCCGATCGAGGGCATCTTCGAACTCGACAAGCTGACCGACTGGCGGTTCATGTGATGAGCGGATATGGCGTCGTCATTCCGGCCTTCAATGCCAGCACCACAATAGCCGAGACGCTGCAATCGGTGGCGGCGCAGACCGTTCGGGCGGAACTGGTCGTGATCGTCGACGACGGGTCGACCGATGACCTCGCTTCCGCGATCGTCGGCGCCGATCTTCCGGTCAAGCTGTTGCGGCAGGACAATGCCGGGCCAGGCAGCGCAACCACCCGAGGCATCGCGGCGCTGTCGACGCCGTTTGTCGCCACGCTCGACGCCGACGATCTGTGGCTGCCGACCAAGATCGAGGCGCAGCTCGCCTATCTCGAACGGTCTCCGCAAACTGCGGGCGTCTTCACCCATCAGCGCAATTTCCGTCATGACCAGCCCGATCTGCCCGACCCGCCCGCGACGCCTGGCTGGTCGCGCACGACGATGGTGATCCGCCGCGAGGTCACTGAGGCCGTCGGGCCGATCGTCGACCCGCCGGGCGGCCGCGGCGAGATGATCGACTGGATCGCCCGGGTGCGCGAAGCGGGCTTCGCCCTCGACATGCTGGATGAGGTGCTGGCGCTCAGGCGTATCAGGCCGGGCAGCCTGTCCTATGGGCGCGATGCCGCGCGCGATCGCGGCTATCTGGAGGTGGTGCGAGCGGCGATGCTGCGCCGGGCGCAAAACAGGCAGGGCTCCGGCTGATGGCCAGGATCCGCGCTATCGGCCGCCGCTTTCCCGACTATGGCTGGTCCTGGCCCACAGGCGGGCTCGACCAGCTGCTCAAGGCGGCTCTGCTTCACGACGAGAATGCCGCCCGCGATCGCGCGGCAGGCTGGCTTGACGACAACGACATCGACCATGTCTCGTTCAGGGAGCATCGGCTGCTCGCGGCGATCTCCGACCGGTTCGGCCGCAAGCTCGCCGGCCACGCCGCCTATCCGCGGCTCGTCGGCCTGCAGAAGATGCTGTGGACCAAGTCGCGCATGGCGATGCGCGAGGCCGAGCCGGTGCTAAAGGCGATGGCCGATGCCGGTTGCGCCGTCATGCTGATCAAGGGCGCCAGCCGCATTGCCGTCAACGTCTCGGCGCAGCGCGGCCGCGTCGCGCACGACATCGACATACTGGTGCGTCCGCAAGACATGGAAATTGCCTTCGACGCGTTGCGTGGCCGCGACTGGCAGATCGCCACTGGCGTCAGCCCGCAATATCTCAGGACCAGGCTTGCATCGCTGCGCTCGATGAATTTCTACAAGGGCAATTACGGCGACATCGACCTGCACCAGCTCGCCTATGACGGCTCGCAGCAGAGCGCCGAGGACGACCTCGCGATCTGGCGGCGGGCGGTCCCGGCCGAGTTCAGCGGCGTCGCCGCGCTGGTGCCGTCGCCCGCCGACCGCATTGCGCTCGCCATCGCGCATGGCGGCCTCGACGCCCACACCCACAGCGACTGGCTGGTCGACTGCGCGGTGGCCATCGAAGGCGCCGACGTCGACTGGGACGTGTTCCTCGACATTGCCGCCAGGCGCGGCCTGGCGGTCGCCGCCGCGGTGGCGCTGTCCTATCTCGCGCTGGAGATCGGCATTGCGGTGCCGGACGAAGTGCTGGCACGGGTGATGGAGATGGCCGACCGCCGCGGTATGTCGCGCTGGTCGTCCGTCCTGCAGGCCAAGCCGCGCACCGACTTCGGCGGGCTGACCTGGCTGTCGCGCGGATTTGCCAAGCAGCTTCGGCTGCAGCGCAAGAAGGGAAGATTGCGGCAGGCAGAGCCCGACGTCGTCTGGCGCGGCAAAGCCACGACAGCAGGAAAAACCACCCAGGCCGCTCCCTTCGTGCTTTCGCAGGGCATAGCCGGTCCGCCGGGCGCCGCGCGGGAAATGATGCTGGACGTCGTCGTGCGGATTGCCGTGCCGCCGGTGCGGCGGCGTATCGAAATGGAGATCAATTCGGCCGACCGTCATGTCGCGCGGTTGCGCTCGATGGCGATCAGCCGCGCCGGTGGCGAACGGACCTTGCGCTTTCGCGGCAAGGTGAAGCTCGACCAGACGGGGCAGGGTCTGGTCCTCGAGGCGCGACCGTCGCGACAGTTCCGCGTCTGGGACAACGAGCAGGCCGTCGCCACCTATGGCGCGCTGCCGTTCCAGCTCATTTCGGCAAAATTCTCCCCCGCCGACTGAGGCACCGGGCTCTCACACCCCGTAGCGCTCGGTGCGGATGAGGTCGGCCGGCATGTCGGCATCGATCAGCGCCTGGGCGGCGGCCGAGACGAAGGCATTCGAACCGCAGACGAAGGCGAGCGTCGGCGCCTTGGGCAACCGCTCCATGGCCTGCACCATCATCGCTGCGTCGACGCGCCGGGAATAGTCCGACGGCCGCTGGGCCGGCTCGCGCGTCAGCGTCAGCACAAGGTCGAAACCGTCGCGCCGGTCGTCGAGGCGGATCAGCTCGTCGCGGAAGATCACCTCGTCCCAGACCCGCGCCGAAAACACGAGCGCCGCCGGCGCAGCCGATTTCTGCAGGGCGCGGTGGCGCACCATCGCCATCAGCGGCACCACGCCGGAGCCGCCGCCGACCAAAAGGATCGGCCCGCCATCGCTGGCCGACCAGATGAAATGGCCGCCGAGCGGCCCGCGCAATTCGATCTCGTCGCCGATCGCCGCCACCTCGTGGAAGAAGGGCGACACCTCGCCATCCTCGAGCCTCTCGATCGCCAACTCGATCGTCCCGCGGCTCTCCGGCGCCGAGGCGATGGAGTAGGAGCGGCGCGCCTGATAGCCGTCCGGCGCCGTCAGCCTGACGTCGACATGCTGCCCGGCCTGGTGGACGAAAGGCCGCGACAGCTTGAAGAAGAAGCTCGTGACACGCGGCGTGCGTTTCTCGATGCGCACGATCCTCGCCGTCTGCCAGGGCGATTGCGCGGCCGATGCCTGGCTCATGGATCGCCCGAATAGCGCTGCTCGCGCCACGGGTCGCCATAGATATGGTAGCCGCGCAATTCCCAGAAGCCTGGCTCGTCGCGCTCGGTGAACTGCAGTCCGTTCAGCCATTTCGCCGACTTCCAGAAATAGAGATGCGGCACGAGAAGCCGGGCCGGTCCGCCATGGTCCGGCGTGATCGGCTTGCCCTCGTAGAGCAGCGCCACCATCGCCTTGCCGTCGAGGAGATCCTTGGCCGGCACATTGGTGGTGTAGCCGTCGAACGATAGCGCCAGCGTGTAGGCGGTCGGCGGCGCGATGCCGGCATCGGCGAGGATGTCGTCGACCAGCACGCCTTGCCAGGCGGTGTCGAACTTGGTCCAGGCGGTCACGCAATGGATGTCGCGCGTCATCCTGGTCAGCGGCAGCGCGTTGAACTCGGTCCACTTCCATTTCTTGATCGGGCGAGGGCCGTGCTTGAGGGTGAACGACCAGTCCTCGGTGCGCACACGCGGCGTCGGCCCGGCCGACAGCACCGGGAAGCCCTGCTCGAGATACTGGCCCGGCGGGATGCGCGCGTCATGGTCCGTGGGGGGACGCCGTCCGGAACCGAAACCACGGGTGACCATCAGCACATCCCTTTGCGTCGGCCGCCTGCCGGCCCAGCGCAATGTTCTCGAAGATGTCGCGGCGGGCAACAGAAAAATGCCGGCGGCAGGCCTTGTGGCTGGCCTGTCGCCGGCGCCAGGCCTCAGCCGGCGGCGAAGGGCACGGCGACGAAGATCTGCGCGTCGCCGCGGTCGACGAGCAGCAGCACCGACTTGCGGCCGGACTTGCCGGCCTCGGCGATCGCCTGGTTCGCCTGCCTGGCGCTCTTCACCGGCGTCCGGTCGACGGCGACGATGACATCGCCCGGCTCGAGGCCGGCGGCCGAAGCCGCCTTGTCCGGATTGACGCGCTCGACCAAAGCGCCGCGCTGATTGTCGGCCAGGTTCAACTCCTCGCGGACATCGGGCGTGATATCGGTGAGGCCAAGGCCGAGAGACGGCACGCGCAGGCCTTCGCCGGCCGACGGCTTGCCGCCCTCGTCATTGGCTGCGGTCTGGGTGTCTTCCGCATTGCGGCCGACATCGGCGGAAATCTGCATGGTCTTGCCGTTGCGCCAGACATCGAGCGTTTCCTTGGCGCCGGGCGAGACGTCGGCGACGGCACGCGACAGGTCCTTCGGATCCTTTATCGCCTCGCCGGCAAAGCCGGTGATGACGTCGCCGGTCGCAATGCCGGCCTTGGCCGCGGGCGACCCTTCGGTGACCGCGGCGACCAGCGCGCCGCCCGGATGGTCGAGGCCCATGGCGCTCGCCACGTCCTGCGTCACCGGCTGGATCTGCACGCCGAGATAGCCGTACTCGATGTCGCCGCCCTTCATCAGCTTGGCGACCACCTTCTGCGCCTGGTCGGACGGAATGGCGAAGCCGACGCCGACGCTGCCGCCATTGGGCGAGAAGATGGCGGTGTTGATGCCGACGACATTGCCGCCGACATCGACCAGCGGGCCGCCGGAATTGCCGTGGTTGATCGGCGCGTCGATCTGGATGAAATCGTCGAACGGACCGCTGTTGAGGTCGCGGCCGCGCGCCGACACGATGCCGGCGGTGACCGTGGTGCCGATGCCGAACGGGTTGCCGAAGGCGAGGATCTGGTCACCCGGCATGAGCTTGTCGGAATCGCCCCATTTGACTGTCGGCAGCGGCTTGGCGGCCTTGACCTTGAGCACGGCGAGGTCGTTCTTGGCGTCGCGGCCGACCAGCTTGGCGGGAAGCTCGGTGCCGTCATCCAGCGTCACCTTGATCGACGTGGCGCCGTCGATGACATGGTTGTTGGTGACGATGGTGCCGTCGGCGCCGACGATGAAGCCCGACCCCAGCGCCTCGGCGCGCTGTGACTGCTGCGGCGGCGCCTTGGGCATCGGCACGCCCTGGTCGCCGAAGAACTGGCGGAAATAGTCGTCGAAGGGCGAGCCGCCGTCGAAGGGCTGGTCCTCGCTCATCGTCTCCGGCTGCGCCTTCATGACGGTGGTGACGGTCACCACCGCCGGCTTGTCGGCAGCCACGATCGGCGCAAACGAGCCGTTGGGCGCCGTGATTCCGGCAACCGGGGTCTGGGTCGTGGCGACGGTGTTGCTCGCGCCGATGCCGCTCGCGCTTTGGGCGAAGGACACGACGAAGGGGGAGATGATCAGCGCAGCGCCCAGCAGGGCCGCGACGCGATGTCTACGAATTATGCTCTGGGGTGACATGGTCGTTCTGTCCGGGCGAGAGTTGATGCCTCGCCGCGAGCGGCTCAAGCGAGGCGCCCGTCGGCGTGTCGGCGACCGGGACTGCCTGTCTCGCCATGCATGGCAGCCGGCCGGATCGACCGCCTGCATCTAGGGCGTGGATCGGCCCGAATTAGGGTTTTGGCGCGACCTTACGAAGATTTAATATCAGGGAGACCTCACGCAGCGCCTCTGCGGCGCAGATACGCCGAGGCGATCTCGCGCATCCGCGCGCCATCGAAGCTCGGTCCATGACCGCCATGGCCGATGCGGATCGGCAGGTCGAGCAGGCGCCGCATGGTGCGGCAATAGGCGGCGCGATCGGAATCCGGCAAATCGTCGATCAGCATGCCGTCATAGATGGCATCGCCGGCAAACAACAACCCGTCGGCCTCGTCGAACAGCGCGATCGAATCGGGCGAATGTCCCGGCAGATGCAGGACGCGGAACTGCCGGTCGCCGAGATCGACGATGTCATCCTCGTCGAGCGCGCGCGTCAGCGGCGCCGGTGGAATCCGATAATCGGCCGCCTTCCAGTCGGGCGCCGGCAATTTGGAAACGGCGCCGTCGAGATTGTGGAACATGTAGGCATAGGTGACGGCCTCATCCATGCTCTCGAACTGCGCCGCGCTCATCTTCGGCCCGGCCCGCAGCGGGAACTCATGCAGCGAGCCGACATGGTCGAGATGGATATGCGTGGCGACGACGATCAGCGGCTTGCCGGCTGGCGTGTCGATCTCGGGCGCCAGCGGCTGGATGCCCATGCCGGTGTCGACCAGAAGGTCGGCATCGCGGCCCTTGAGATGCCAGATGTTGGCGCGCACGAAATCGTGCACGAACGGCTCGGTCAGCATCGTTGTCCTGGCGTCGACGATGGCCTTGCCGAACCAGTCGCCGACCACCAGGTCGCCCATCAGACGAAGGGCTTCCCGACCTTGTATTTCTCCGGCACCAGCCGCTTGAGGTAGGCCATGCCGGCATCCGAGAGCTTGTTGGCGTCGGGCTGCATGAAATCGTCGGGCATGTGGCGCGTCTTGCCTGCGACATTCTTCAGCGGCACCTTTTTCAGCACGGTTTTGGAACCGTCATACTGCAGCGCCACCGAGCCGCCGCCCTGCCCGGCGACCTCGACGGCGAAGGCGCCAGCGTCGAAGGCCTCTTTGGCGTCGACGGCATTGATGGCGCCGATGTAGCCGCGCGGCATGTAGCCCAGCGCGTCGACCCGCGCCCGCTTGCCCGGCAGGCCTTCGGCCAGCGCGCGTTCCAACGCGGCCGTCAGGTCGCTGCCCGACAGCTTGACGTTGCCGTGCTGGTCGCGTTCGAGCTTCTCTGGCGGCACCAGGCTCTCGACCAGCGCCTTGCCGTCGGCGGTGCTGACGCCTTCGGATACGGCAACGATGCAGCGCTTGTGGCGGTCGAGCGTGGCCCGCACGTCGTCGATGAAACGCTTCGCCGAGAAGGCGCGCTCCGGCACGTAGACCAGATGCGGGCCGCTGTCGGGATCGATCTGCCAGGCGGCGGCGGCCGCGGTCAGGAAGCCGGCATGCCGGCCCATGACGATGCCGACATAGATGCCGGGCAAAGCGCGGAAGTCGAGATCGACCGAGAGAAAGGCGCCGGCGACGAACTCGGCCGCCGAGATGAAGCCCGGCGTGTGGTCGTTCTCCTCGAGGTCGTTGTCGATGGTCTTCGGCGCGTGCACGAAGGCGATCGAGCCGCCGGCGGCGTCGGTCAGGATCTGCTGCGTGCCCGACGTGTCGTTGCCGCCGATATAGATGAAGGCGTCGGCGCCGATCTTTTTCAGCCCGTTGAGGATCACCTCGCAATAGGCGGCGTCGGGCTTGTCGCGCGTCGAGCCGAGCGCAGCACTCGGCGTTGCCGCGATCAGCCTGAGCTGCTCTTCCGGGATGGCGGAGAGGTCGGCATAGTTGCCGTCGCGGATGCCGCGCACGCCGTGGATCGAGCCCAGCACCCTGGCCCCGGGATGGCGCTTGCGGATCTCCAGCGCGGCGCCGACGACCGTCTGGTTGATGACGGCGGTCGGGCCGCCGCCCTGCGCGATGACGAAAGTTCCGGCCATGCTTGCTTCTCTCCCGGGCGATGGTTTTGAGGCACCTTCGCCTGTCTTGCGGGATGACGCAACGGGAGAAAAGACCGCACTGGAACAAGTCGCCAAAACGGCCGCCGGCAGCGGCCGGAGATCAGACCACGACCACCGGGTTCTTCTTCGACACGCGGCTGTAGAGGTCGATGATGTCCTGGTTGATCAGGCGCACGCAGCCCGACGACATCGCCTGGCCGATGCTCCACCATTCCGGCGAGCCGTGGATGCGGTAGCCGGTGTCCTTGCCGTTCTGGAAGATGTAGAGCGCTCGCGCCCCGAGCGGGTTGGTGAGGCCGCCGGGCTGGCCGCCCTGCCATTTCACCAGTTCCGGCTTGCGCTGGATCATCTCCGGCGGCGGCGTCCAGACCGGCCACTCCTTGCCGTACTGGATGTTGGCGCGGCCCGACCAGCGGAAGCCGTCCTTGCCGATGCCGACGCCGTAGCGGATGGCTTCGCCGCCAGGCTGCACGAGGTAGAGCATGCGCTCCTGCAGGTGGACGACGATGGTGCCGGGCGCCTCGCCGGTCTTGTCGACGACGATCTGGCGGCGGAACTCCGGCTTGACCTTCAGATAGGGCACCGCCGGCACCTCGAAGCCGCCATCGCTCAGCGACGCGTACATGACGTCGGGACCGGTGATGTTCTTGTCGACGCTGATGGCGGGGCGGATGGGCCGCACCGAGCCGGTGGTGACGTCGTCGAGCTGCAATTGCGGCAGTTCGAGCGTCTGGGTGCTGCAGCCGGCCATGCCGATGAGTGCCATGGCGCCGGCGCCGGAAAGCATGGCGCGGCGGGAGAGCTGAATTTCGGTTTCGATTGCGTCGCCATTCGGCGGCGTCAGATTTTGCGGCAACTCGCGCATGCACCAGACCCTACGCTGTCGGCGGGAAGCACGGTCCGGCCGGGATAACAGGCATTTTCATCAATCATGGTTGAAAAAGCGTGAAGGACCCGACTTTGGTCCTAAGGGCTGTCGCCGCGCCGGCAGGGCTGAACCAGCCGCCCAAACATTTCGAAGATGCCTCTTTACATTCCGGCCGACCCGAGGATTTATCCTTTTCTTTGTGCTCAAGGAGTGAGGAAATGTCCTTCGAGAACTGGGCCGCCTTCGCCGCCGCCTCCACCATCCTTCTCGTCATCCCGGGTCCGACGATCCTTCTGGTCGTCTCCTATGCGCTCGGCCAGGGCTGGCGCACCGCGCTGCCGATGGCGGTCGGGGTCGCGCTCGGCGACTTCACCGCCATGACACTGTCGATGCTGGGCATCGGCGCGCTGCTGGCGGCATCGGCCACCGTATTCACCGTGCTGAAGGCGATCGGCGCCTGCTATCTGATCTATCTGGGCGTCAAACTGTTCCGCGCCGGCGGGGCGCTGAAAGCCGAGCCGCGCACCGACGCGGTGTCCGCCGCCAAGATGATGGCGCATGCCTGGCTGGTCACCGCGCTCAACCCGAAGAGCATCACCTTCTTCGTCGCCTTCCTGCCGCAGTTCCTCGACCGGCATGCCGACTTCTGGCCGCAGATGCTGATCTTCGAGACGACCTTCCTGGCGCTCGCCTTCGCCAATGCCTTCGGCTACGCGCTGATCGCGGCGCGGGCGCGCAACGTCGTGCGCAACCCGAAGGCGATTCGCATCTTCAACCGCACCGGCGGCACGCTCCTGGTCGGCGCCGGCATTGCCACCATGGCGATGCGCTCGGGCAATTGAAGCGGGCGAAATTCGCCTGCCTTGGCCTCGTCGACATGCGCGACCTGAGGTTGGCGTGCCAGCCGCTATTGACCTAGGATGGGCCAGTTCCGGCATCTGATGGAGGGCTAGCCATGGCAGTCAGGGACGCTTTCGGGCTGACCTTGTCCGGCGCGACGGAAGCCGGATTGACGGCCTATGGTCGGGCTGTGCGTGAGCTTCAGTGCTTCATCGGCGATCCGGTCGGCTCCGCCGATCGCGCGATCGCCGAGGATCCCGGCTTCGTCATGGCGCACGTGTTCAAGGGCTACCTCTTCGCGCTTGCCACCGAGCGCGAGGCGACGCTCGTGGCCAGGGCATGCCACGAGGCGGCCTTGCCGCTCGCCGCCACGGCGCGCGAGCAGGCGCATGTCGCGGCCCTCGGCCATCTCGCCTGGGGGCGCTGGCACGAGGCCTCCCGCATCCTCGAGGATGTCGCCATCGACCATCCGCTCGATCTCGTGGCGCTGCTGACCGGGCATCAGATCGATTTCTTCACCGGCAATGCCCGCATGCTGCGCGACCGCATCGGCCGCGCCCTGCCGGCCTGGCGAAGCGACATGCCCGGCTATCATGCGGTCCTCGGCATGCAGGCCTTCGGGCTGGAGGAGATGGGCGACTATGCGCGCGCCGAACGGCTTGGCCGCACGGCTGTCGAGATCGAGCCGCGCGACGGCTGGGCGCAGCACGCCGTCGCCCATGTCATGGAGATGCAGAGCCGGCAAAAGGACGGCATCGCCTGGATGCGCGCCAATCCCGACGCCTGGACCAGGGAAAGCTTCCTCAAGGTGCACAATTGGTGGCACCTGGCGCTGTTCCATTACGACCTCGGCGAGGTCGATGAGGTGCTGGCGCTCTATGACGGCCCGATCTATGGCGAGGCCTCGACGATGGCGCTCAACATGGTTGATGCCTCGGCAATCCTGTGGCGGCTGTGTCTCGGCGGCGTCGATGTCGGCGGGCGCTGGACGGCTCTGGCCGACAACTGGCACAAGGCCGGCGGCGGCAACTATGCCTTCAACGATGCCCACGCGATGATGGCCTTCGTCGGCGCCGGCCAGGAGGCGCGGGCGGAGGGCCTGCTCGACGCGCAGCGCGAGGCGATGCGCGGCAACGACGACAATGCGGCTTTCACCCGCGATGTCGGCCATCCGCTGACGCTGGCGATCAAGGCGTTCGGCGAAGCAAACTACACCGAGGCGGCGCGCCTGATCCGCCCCATACGGTCGATCGCGAACCGCTTCGGCGGCAGCCATGCGCAGCGCGACGTCATCGACCTGACGCTGATCGAGGCCGCCTTGCGCGCCGGCGATGGACCGCTGGCGCGGGCGCTGACGGGCGAACGCGCCTTTGCGCGGCCGGACAGTCCGCTGTCGGCGCTGTTTTCGCGCCGCGCCGCCGATTTGTCCGAGAATTGACCCGAAGCGGATCTTGGCATAAGAACTGGCCCAGCCAGATTTTTTCGAGATCCGAAAAAATTAATGGCATTGGGAGGACATCATGTATCTCGGCCTCGATCTGGGCACGTCGGGCGTCAAGGCGCTTTTGATCGATGCCGGGCAGACCGTCATCGGCTCCGGCCACGGCTCGCTCGATGTCTCGCGGCCGCATCCCGGATGGTCCGAGCAGGATCCCGCGCACTGGATCGCGGCCTGCGAAACAGCGATTGCCGAGCTCAAGGCCGCGCATCCGAAGGAACTCGCGGCGGTCAAGGGCATCGGCCTGTCCGGCCAGATGCATGGCGCTACTCTGCTCGATGCCGGCGACAAGGTGCTGCGCCCCTGCATCCTTTGGAACGACACGCGCAGCCATGTCGAGGCCGCCGCGCTCGACGCCGATCCGCGCTTCCGCAAGCTCACCGGCAACATCGTCTTTCCGGGCTTCACCGCGCCGAAGCTCGCCTGGGTGAAGAACAACGAGCCTAGGATCTTCGCCAACGTGGCGAAAGTGCTGCTGCCCAAGGATTTCCTGCGGCTCTGGCTGACGGGCGAGCAAATTTCGGAAATGTCCGACTCCGCCGGCACCTCCTGGCTCGACGTCGGCAGGCGGCGCTGGTCCGCTGATCTGCTGGCAGCCACCTCACTCGACGAGAAGCACATGCCGTCGCTGGTCGAGGGCACGGCGAAGGCCGGCGCCCTGCGCGCCGAGCTTGCCGCCAGATGGGGCGTTGCGGCCGGCATTCCGATCGCCGGCGGCGCCGGCGACAATGCGGCCTCGGCCTGCGGCATGGGCACGGTCGGCGCCGGCCACGCCTTTGTGTCGCTCGGCACCTCTGGCGTGCTGTTCGCCGCCAACGCCGCCTACCTGCCCAATCCGGCAAGCGCAGTGCACACCTTCTGCCATGCGCTGCCCGACACCTGGCACCAGATGGGCGTTATCCTGTCGGCCACCGATTCGCTCAACTGGCTGTCGGAGATCACCGGCAAAAGCGCCGGCGAATTGACCACCGAGCTCGGCGATACGCTCAAGGCGCCGACCGGCGTTTCCTTCCTGCCCTATCTCTCGGGCGAGCGCACGCCGCACAATGATTCCGCCATTCGCGGATCGTTCACCGGCCTGGCGCATGAATCCGGCCGCGCCGTGCTGACGCAGGCCGTGCTCGAAGGCGTCGCCTTCGCCTTCCGCGACAGTCTCGAAGCGTTGAAAACGGCCGGCACGACACTGACCCGGGTGACCGCGATCGGCGGCGGCTCGCGCTCGCGCTACTGGCTGAAGGCGATCGCCACCGCGTTGCAGGTGCCGGTCGACATCCCTGCCGACGGCGACTTCGGCGCCGCCTTCGGCGCCGCCCGGCTCGGCCTGGTCGCCGCGACCGGCGCCGATCCGCTCGCCGTGTGCACCGCGCCGGCGACCGACGCCACGATCGATCCGGACGGCGGGCTTGGCGGGGCTTTCGCCGACGCCTATCAGCGATACAGGGCGCTTTACCCGGCGATCAGGGCGGCAACCGCGTGAGTATGCGCGAGGCCCCCCTCTCTGCCCTGCCGGCCATCTCCCCCTCAAGGGGGGAGATCGGCAGTTCAGGCGCTTCGCACATTTCTGCAACGCTGGAAATTGGCGAAGGCCGGCGCGACAGCCGATCTCCCCCCTTGAGGGGGAGATGCCCGGCAGGGCAGAGAGGGGGGCCTCGCGCCTCTCCTACCCGACTAGTCTCACTGCGCCGGCACCTTGTCGAGGAAGCCGGTGACGCTCTTCAGGCGGCCGTTCTCGATGACGCCGATGTCGGTGCCTTCGATAACGGGCTCCGTGCCTTCAGGACCGAGATTCCACGAGAAGCGGATCTGATCGGCAAATCCGTCCGGCTGGCCCTTCAGCGAGAAGCGGAACCCGGCGAAGCGCTGCTGCACGCCGTCGATCAGCGCGGCGATGCCTGCGTGGCCGTCGCCCTGCATGATCGGATCGCGGTAGCTGACGTCGCTGGTGAAGGCCGCTTCGAGCAGGGCCTTGCGGCGGCCCGCATCGCTCTCGTTCCAGGCGGTGATGTAGTTCCGGGCGATCGTGTTGAGGTCGGTCATGGTCTTCATCCTTCGTTGGATCGTTTCGACATGACCCTTTTCGGCCAGCGCCAACATGAAACCAATTACGCCTGAGGTAATGGCGGACAGAAACTTGCGAGAGGAAAGAATCATGGGCAGCGGATTTTTCGGCGACATCCAGACGATCAAGTACGAGGGGCCGGATTCGACCAATCCGCTGGCCTACCGGTTCTACAATCCGGACGAGGTGGTCGCCGGCAAGCGGCTGGAAGACCATCTGCGCTTTGCCGTCGCCTATTGGCATTCCTTCGCCTGGCCCGGCGGCGACCCGTTCGGCGGCCAGACCTTCGATCGTCCCTGGTTCGCCAAGCCGGGCGGCATCGACACGATGGAGCTGGCGAAGCTCAAGGCCGATGTCGCCTTCGAGATGTTTTCGCTGCTCGGCGCGCCCTATTTCTGCTTCCACGACGCCGACGTCCGGCCCGAGGGCAAGGACTTTTCCGAGAGCGCCGCGCGCCTCGACGAGATCGCCGACTATTTTGCCGCCAAGATGAAGAAGACCGGCGTCAAGCTGCTGTGGGGCACGGCGAACCTGTTCTCGCACCGCCGCTTCATGTCGGGCGCCGCCACCAATCCCGATCCGGATGTCTTCGCCTATGCGGCGGCGACGGTGAAAAGCTGCATCGACGTCACCAAGCGCCTGAAGGGCGAGAACTACGTGCTGTGGGGCGGCCGCGAGGGCTACGAGACGCTGCTCAACACCGACCTTGGCCGCGAGCAGGAGCAGGCCGGGCGCTTCCTCAGCCTGGTCGTCGACTACAAGCACAAGATCGGGTTCAAGGGCACCATCCTGATCGAGCCGAAGCCCCAGGAACCGACGAAGCACCAGTACGATTACGACGTCGCCACCGTCTACGGCTTCCTCAAGCGCTTTGGGCTGGAGAAGGAAGTGAAGCTCAACATCGAGCAGGGCCACGCCATCCTCGCCGGCCATTCCTTCGAGCATGAATTGGCGCTCGCCAATGCGCTCGGCGTCTTCGGCTCGATCGACATGAACCGCAACGACTACCAGTCGGGCTGGGACACCGACCAGTTCCCCAACAACGTGCCGGAAATGGCGCTCGCCTATTACCAGGTCCTGCAGGGCGGCGGCTTCAAGACCGGAGGCACCAATTTCGACGCCAAGCTGCGGCGCCAGTCGCTCGATCCGCAGGACCTGCTGATCGGCCATATCGGCGGAATGGATGCCTGCGCGCGCGGCCTCAAGGCGGCGGCGAAAATGATCGAGGACAAGGCGCTGTCGGGCCCGCTGGCCGAGCGCTATGCCGGCTGGAGCACGGCCGAGGGCAAGGCGATGCTGTCGGGCAAGCGCACGCTGGAAGAGATCGCCGAGCGCGTGGTCAAGAAGAAGATCGAGCCGCAGCCGCGCTCCGGCCGCCAGGAACTGCTGGAGAACATCGTCAACCGCTATGTGTGAGGGCCGGCGCCGGCCCTATCTATTTGTTCTGGCGCATTCAGGACGGAAAACCTGGAATTGCTCTAACTCAAGCAATTGCTAAGATAAAACGGCTTTGCGCGGGGCAGAAACCGACGACAAGGTTTTGCCCCGCGCCGCCCCTCAATCGCCTCTCTCTTGCCTTCAAACAGCCGTCACGGATTTCGTATAGTGTCGGCTCGTGGCGGGAATCAGGAAGAAGGAGGCGAAACGATATGCAGCACGAACGCGAAATCGACGCCCTGCTCTCATCTGGCGAGGCCGGCTCGATCATCGACCGGCTGATGGCGTTGCCGCACGGCAAGGCCGGTTCGCGCGGCGCGACCGAATGGGATCGCGCGGTCGCCAGCCGCTTCGAGACCCATATTGCAAGACAGATGCGCTCCGAGATCGACAGCGCCAGCACCCGGCAGAACGCCGCGTAGTCTATCCCCGGCGGAGCCTCACCGGCGCTTCGCCGAAAGCCCTCGAAAATGCCCTGGAGAATGCCGCAGCGGAGGAGAATCCCGTGCGCCCGGCAATGTCGGCCATGGCGATCCGCGTGTCGACCACCAGGCGCCGGGCGGCGCTGAGGCGCAGCCGCAGATAATAGGCGCCGGGCGTCTCGCCGATCGACTTGCGGAAGATGCTTTCCAGCGTCCGCGCTGTCACTCCGGCGCGCTTGGCCACGGCGTCGATGGTCAGCGGTTGGTCGACATGCGATTCCATCAGCCGGATCGCCTGCGCCAGCCTTGGGTCGTAGCCGTCGAGCCTTCCGAGCGAGACCAGCGGCTGCGCATCAGTCGCGGCGCGCGCCTGGTCGTAGATGAACACGCTCGCCACATCGAGCGCCACGGCCATGCCGAGCCTGGTCCGCACGAGATGCAGCATCAGATCGAAGGTCGGCGAGGCGCCGCCGGAGGTGAAGACAGGCCCGTCGATGACATACCGGTCCGGACGCACGTCGACGCCCGGGAAGGCGGCGGAAAAATCCTCCATGTCTTCCCAATGCGTGGTGGCGCTTCGCCCTTCAAGCAGGCCGGCCCGCGCCACCAGCCAGGTGCCGGCCTCGACGCCGCCGCAAGCGCGGGCCGCACGTGCTGCCCTCCGCAACCCCGCAAGCAGCGCCGACGTGGCATAATTCTGCGTGCCGAAGCCGGCGACGACGACCAACACATCGGTCGGCTCCGCGGCATCGAAGCGGCCGCTGACCGCCACCGGCAGGCCACAAGTCGTGACCGGCGCCTCACCCGTCACCGAAACCAGCTTGAAGTCGAACAGCGTCTCGCCGGAGATGCGGTTGGCGGCGCGCAGCGGGTCGACGGCCGAGGCCACGCACATGATCGACGAACCGGAGAACACCAGGAACGTCACCTTGAGCGTTTCGTGCTCGGCGCGAAAGATCGTCGGCTTTTCGCTTTTAGTCATGTCAGCTTCGTAAAGCGCAAAACAGTTTCCGGCAAGTCGGTCATTGTTGGGTCTGTCTTGATTGGGAGGAAGTCCAATGCCGCTCGCAATGAACCGTGAGGTCTTCATTACCTGTGCCGTGACCGGGTCCGGCGGCTCGCAGGACCGCAGCCCGCATGTGCCGCGCTCGCCCAAGCAGATTGCCGATTCGGCGATCGACGCCGCCAAGGCGGGTGCGGCGATCGTCCACTGCCATGTCCGCGATCCCGAGACCGGCAAGCCCAGGCGCGACATCCATCTCTACCGCGAGGTGACCGAGCGCATCCGCGAGGCCAATGTCGACGTGGTGCTCAACCTCACCGCCGGCATGGGCGGCGACATGGTGTTCGGCTCGCCGGAGGCGCCGCTGCCGCTCAACGAGAAGGGCACCGACATGGGCAGCGCCACCAACCGCATGGAGCATGTGCGCCAGTGCCTGCCGGAGATCTGCACGCTGGACTGCGGCACGATGAACTTCGCCGAGGCAGACTATGTCATGACCAACACGCCCGGCATGCTCCGCGCCATGGGCGGCATGATGACGGCGCTTGGCGTCAAGCCGGAAATCGAGGCCTTCGACACCGGCCATCTGTGGTTCGCCAAGCAGCTGGTCGAGGAGCAGGTGCTGAAGCTGGACGCGCTGGTGCAGCTCTGCATGGGCGTGCCGTGGGGCGCGCCCGACGATCTCAACACCTTCATGGCCATGGTCAACAACGTGCCGTCGACCTGGAACTGGTCGGCCTTCTCGATCGGCCGCAACCAGATGGCCTATGCCGCCGCCGCGGTGCTGGCCGGCGGCAATGTCCGCGTCGGCCTTGAGGACAATCTCTGGCTGGACAAGGGCGTGTTGGCGACCAATGCGCAGCTCGTCGAGCGTGCCGCCAGCATCGTCACCAATCTCGGCGCCAGGATCCTCGGGCCGGAGGAAGTGCGCAAGAAGCTCAACCTCACCAAGCGGGCGCCGATAGCCGCTTGATTTGGGGAGTCGGAAATGGCTACCGTCAAATTCACCGCGATGAAGGATGGCGACAGGGAAGACTACGAATTCCTGACCGCCCATGAGGTCGACTATGCTGCGAAAACCGGCGAGCGGCTGCTTACCGCGCTGGTGCAGCTCGACGAGGGCCTCTCCGGCTACAAGATCACCCGGCTCGGCCATTCGCTGCAGGCGGCGACTCGGGCCTGGCGCGACGGCGCCGACACCGACTGGATCGCCTGCGCGCTGCTGCACGACATCGGCGATATCTACGCGCCCTACAATCACGACGAATACGCGGCCGCGATCCTGAAGCCCTTCGTGCGCGAGCAGTGCACCTGGGTGGTGGAGAAGCACGGCGATTTCCAGCGCCTCTATTACGCGCATCATCTCGGCGGCAACCGCCACGCCCGTGACCGCTTCGCCGGCCATCCCTATTTCGACGACTGCGACCGGTTCTGCGAGCGCTGGGACCAGTCGAGCTTCGACCCCGATTACGACACGCTGCCGATCGAATTCTTCCGGCCCTTCGTGCTCGAGGTCTTCGCCCGCAAGGCTTACGACCCGGCCGTGATCCGCGCCGGCGAGCGTGTGCCGCTTACCGATCCCGAAATCGCCAAGACCAGAACCGGAGCTTCCGCATGAGCATCATCAACAAGGCAGCCGCCATAGGCGGCGGCGTCATCGGCGCCGGCTGGGTGGCGCGGCTTCTGCTCAATGGCATCGATGTGTCGATTTTCGATCCGGATCCCGAAGCTTCGCGCAAAGTGGGCGAGGTGATGAAGGGCGCCCGCCGCGCCTATAAGCAGATGCTGCCCGGCGGCCTGCCCAAGGAAGGCAAGCTGACCTTCGCCAAGACCATCGCCGAGGCGGTCGCCGACGCCGATTTCATCCAGGAAAGCGTGCCGGAGCGACTCGACCTCAAGCACAGGGTGCTGGCCGAGATCGACGCCCATGCGCCGGCCAATGCCATCGTCGGCTCGTCGACCTCCGGCATCAAGCCGACCGACATGCAGGTGGCGATGAAGAAGCACCCGGAGCGGCTGGTCGTCGGCCATCCGTTCAACCCGGTCTATCTCCTGCCGCTGGTCGAGATCGTCGGCGGCGAGCAGACCTTCCCGGAGGCGATCGAGGTCGCCAAGGAGCTCTATGCCTCGATCGGCATGAAACCGGTGGTGGTGCGCAAGGAGATCGAGGCCTTCGTCGGCGACCGCCTGCTCGAAGCCGCCTGGCGCGAGGCGCTGTGGCTGGTCAAGGACGGCATCTGCACCGTCGAGGAACTCGACGACATCATGCGCTATTCCTTCGGCCTGCGCTGGGCGCAGATGGGCATGTTCCAGGTCTACCGCGTCGCCGGCGGCGAGGCCGGCATGCGCCACTTCATGGCACAGTTCGGCCCGTGCCTGAAATGGCCGTGGACCAAGCTGATGGACGTGCCGGAGTTCAACGACGAGCTGGTCGATCTCATCGCCACCCAGTCGGACGAGCAGGCGCACGGCCTGTCGATCCGCGAGCTGGAAAAGATCCGCGACGACAATCTGGTCGCGATCATGGATGCGCTGTCGAAGCAGAACAAGGGCAAGGGCTGGGGCGCCGGCGCGCTGCACAAGGACTATACCAGGCAGCTCGCCAAGCTGGCGGCGAAGAAGCCGGTCTCCAAGGCGGCCGAGAAGGCCAAGGCTGCCAAGCCGGTGAAGAAGGCCGCGAAACCGGCAAAGGCCGAAAAGTCGAAGAAGAGCAAGAAGAAGGGCTGAGGCGATGGATTTCGGTCTCTCCGAGGAACAAAAACTGATCGTCGAGACGACGCGCGCCTTCGTCGAGAACGAGCTTTACCCGCATGAGAGCGAGGTGGAGCGGACCGGCGTGCTGCGCCGCGAGCTTGTCGACGAGATCAAGGCCAAGGCGATCGAAGCCGGCCTCTACGCCGCCAACATGCCGGCCGATGTCGGCGGCGCGGGTCTGGATACGGTGAGCTGGCTGCTCTACGAGAAGGAACTTGGCCGCGCCAACTACGCGCTGCACTGGACCTGCGTCGCGCGCCCGTCCAACATCCTGCTCGCCGGCACGCCGGAGCAGCGCGAGAAATACCTCTTCCCCTGCATCCGCGGCGAGAAATGGGACTGCCTGGCAATGACCGAGCCCGGCGCCGGCTCCGACCTGCGCGGCATGAAGGCCACCGCGGTGCAGGACGGCGACGACTGGGTGCTGAACGGCACCAAGCACTTCATCAGCCATGCCGACATCGCCGACTTTGCGATTTGTTTCATGGCCTCCGGCGAAGAAGATTCGCCGCGCGGCAAACGCAAGAAGATCACCGCCTTCTTCGTCGACAAGGGCACCAAGGGTTTTACGGTGCGCGACGGCTATCGCAACGTCTCGCATCGCGGCTACACCAACGCCATTCTCGAATTCGACGATTGCCGGCTGCCGGCGAGCCAGGTCCTTGGCGAGGTCCACAAGGGTTTCGAGGTCGCCAATTCCTGGCTGGGCGCCACCCGCCTGCAGGTCGGCGCCACCTGCCTCGGCCGCGCCGAGCGTGCGCTCGGCCACGCCATCGAATATGCCGCGCAGCGCCAGCAGTTCGGCCAGCAGATCGGCAAATTCCAGGGCGTGTCGTTCAAGCTCGCCGACATGGCGACGGAACTGAAGGCCGCCGACCTGATGGTGTTCGAAGCCGGCTGGAAGTACGATCAGGGCACCGTCACCGATCAGGACATGGCCATGGCCAAGCTGAAGGCTACGGAGATGCTAGCCTTCGTCGCCGACGAGGCGATCCAGATCCATGGCGGCATGGGGCTGATGGACGACCTGCCGCTGGAGCGCATCTGGCGCGACGCCCGCGTCGAGCGCATCTGGGAAGGCACTTCGGAGATTCAGCGACATATCATTTCGCGGGCGCTGCTGCGTCCGTTCGGGGCTTAGGGCATGATGTGCCCCAAACCGGGGTCCGGTTGGGGGGAAGATCATGCTCAAACGAAAAGATGACCATGCATAAACTCGAACGTCTCCTGCGCCCGAAGTCCATCGCCGTGTTCGGCGGCGCGCAGGCCGCCGCCGTCGTAGCGCAATCGATCAAGATGGGCTTTGCCGGCGAAATCTGGCCGGTGCATCCGACAAAGGACGAGGTCGCCGGGCGCAAAGCCTACCGCTCCGTCGCCGACCTGCCCGGCGCGCCGGACGCCGCCTTTGTCGGCGTCAACCGCCATCTCACCATCGAGGTGATCAGGGAACTGGCCGAGCGCGGCGCCGGCGGCGCCGTCTGCTTCGCCGCCGGCTTCCTCGAGACCGAGGCCTATGACGAGGACGGCGAACGGCTGCAGGCCGAGCTCGTCGCCGCCGCCGGCCAGATGCCGATCATCGGTCCGAACTGCTATGGCCTCATCAACTATGCCGACGGCGCGCTGTTGTGGCCCGACCAGCATGGCGGTATCAGGCTGCCCGACGGCGGCAAGGGCGTCGCCATCATCACCCAGTCGTCCAACATCGCCATCAACATGACGATGCAGAAGCGCGGCCTGCCGATCGCCTTCCTGATGACCGCTGGCAACCAGGCGCAGACCGGCCTCTCGGAAATGGCGCTCGGCCTGATCGAGGACGAGCGCGTCACCTCGCTCGGCCTGCACATCGAGGCTTTTGACTCAGTAGCCGGCTTCGAGCGGCTGGCGGCCAGGGCCCGCGAGCTGAGGAAGCCGATCATCGCCATGAAGGTCGGCCGTTCGGAACAGGCGCGACAGGCGACGGTGTCGCACACCGCCTCGCTCGCCGGCTCGGATGCCGCCTCGGGCGCGTTCCTGAAGCGGCTCGGCATCGCCCGCGTCGATTCCATTCCGGCCTTCATCGAGGCGCTGAAGCTCCTGCACATCACCGGGCCACTGCCCGGCTACAAGCTGTCTTCGATGAGCTGCTCGGGCGGCGAGGCCTCGGTGATGGCCGACAGCGCCGAAGGGCGCTGGGTGCATTTCCCTGCACTCACCGACAAGCACCGCGCCCATGTGAAATCGACGCTCGGGCCGCTGGTCGCGGTCGCCAATCCGCTCGACTACCACACCTTCATCTGGAACAACGAGCCGGCGATGACGGCGACCTTCACCGCCATGGTGTCGGGCGGCTTCGACCTCAACATGCTGGTGCTCGACTTCCCCCGTCCCGACCGCTGTTCGGACACCGACTGGTGGACGACGCTGCGCGCCTTCGAGGCGGCGCTGAAGACCAATAAGGCGCAAGGCGCGATCGTCTCCTCGCTGCCGGAGAACTTGCCGGAGGAATACACCGCCGGGCTGATGGCGCGCGGCATGGTGCCGCTGTTCGGCATCTCGGAAGCCATGGATGCCGCGCAAGCCGCCGCCTTCATCGGCTGGGCCTGGCGCGAGCCCGAGGCGCAGCCGGTCGACACGTCTGCTTCCGGCGTCGCCAGCGGCGGCCATGTCACGCCCGACGAGGCCGAGGCCAAGGCGCGGCTGATCAAGGCCGGCCTGCCGGTGCCGAAGGGCGAGCGCGCCGCCAATGCGGTCGAGGCGGTGATTTCGTCCATGGCGCTCGGCTTCCCGGTGGCGCTGAAGGCGCTGGGCGTCACCCACAAATCGGAAGTCGGCGCGGTGATCCTCAACCTCAAGGATGCCGAATCCGTCAGCAATGCCGCCCATGACCTCCTGCCGCTCGGCACCGGCCTTTATGTCGAGCGCATGGTGCGCGACGGCGTCGCCGAGCTGATCGTCGGCTTCACCCGCGACCCGATGTTCGGCGCGGTGATGACGCTCGGCACCGGCGGCGTGCTGGTCGAATTGTTGCGAGACAGCGTCACTTTGATGCTGCCGGCGACCCGCGACGACATCGAAGCGGCCCTGCGTGGACTGAAGCTCTATCCGCTGCTCGAAGGCTATCGCGGCCGGCCCAAGGCCGATGTTCAGGCTGCCATCGACGCCATCGCCGGCATCGCCGGCTTCGTGCAGCAGAATGCCGGCGAGATCGAGGAGCTCGACATTAATCCGCTCATCGTCTGCGCCGAAGGCAAGGGCGCCTGGATCGCCGACGCGCTGCTGGTGCTTGGAGAAAAGAAGAATGTCTGACGTCATTTCGACCCGCCGCGAGGGTGCCATCCTCGAAGTCACGCTCGACCGGCCGAAGGCCAATGCCATCGACCTGAAGACGTCGCGGCTGATGGGCGAGACGTTCAAGGCGTTCCGCGACGATCCAGACCTGCGCGTCGCCATCGTCAAGACCGCCGGCGACAAGTTCTTCTGCGCCGGCTGGGACCTCAAGGCGGCGGCCGGCGGCGACGCGGTCGACGGCGATTATGGCGTCGGCGGCTTCGCCGGGCTGCAGGAATTGCGCGACCTCAACAAGCCGGTCATCGCCTGCGTCAACGGCATGGCGGTCGGCGGCGGCTTCGAGCTGGCGCTGTCCTGCGACCTGATCTACGCCTCGGACCATTCCTCCTTCGCGTTGCCCGAGATCCGCGCCGGCACGCTGGCCGACGCTGCGACGATCAAGCTGCCGAAACGCATTCCCTACCATGTCGCGATGGACCTTTTGCTCACCGGCCGCTGGATGGATGTCGCGGAAGCGCATCGCTGGGGCCTGGTCAACGAGGTGCTGCCCAAGGACAAGCTCGAGGACCGCGTCTGGGAGATCGCGCGGATGCTGGCCAGCGGCCCGCCGCTGGTCTTCGCCGCGATCAAGGAGACCGCGCGCGTGGCCGAGGCGCTCACCTTCCAGGACGCAATGAACAAGGTGACACGCCGCCAGCTGCCGACCGTCGATATCCTCTATGGGTCGGAAGACAATATGGAAGGGTTCCGGGCCTTCGCCGAGAAGCGCGACCCGGTGTGGAAGGGCAGATAGTCTCGCGGCCGATGGCGTTCCCTCCCACCCCCCTCTGCCCTGCCGGGCATCTCCCCCTCAAGGGGGGAGATCGGCAGCTTCAGCCTCTACGCTTTTCTTCCAGCGTAGAAGATTGGCGAAAGCCTTCGCGACATCTGATCTCCCCCCTTGAGGGGGAGATGTCCGGCAGGACAGAGAGGGGGGCCTGGGCGCCATCACCGAAAGTTGGTCATCCTGCATGACCAACTACAAAACCCTCATCGACGCCGAGACCTGCGCCTTCATCGAGAAGACCAACTCCTACTATCCGCCGGATACGATCGACTACACGATCGCAGAGCAGCGCGCGATCTATGACCGCATGTGCCGGGAATTCTTTGCCGGCTATCCGCAAGGCGTGACGGTCGAGACCACAGCCATCCCGGCGCCCGCGCAAGACATCCCGATCCGCCTCTATCGCAACGCAAAACCGCAGACGGCGGCGATGGTGCTCTACGTCCATGGCGGCGGCTTCATCCTCGGCGGGCTGGACAGCCATGACGATGTCTGCGCCGAGCTCTGCGCCCGCACCGGCTTCGAGGTGGTTTCCGTCGACTATCGGCTGGCGCCGGAGCACCTGCACCCGGCCGCCTTCGACGATGTCATGGCAGCCTTCGAATGGGCCGCCGCTGCTTACGATCGCCCCGTCCTGCTTTGCGGCGACAGCGCCGGCGGCAATCTTTGCGCCGCCGTCAGCCATGCGACGCGCGGCCATGCCAAAAGACCGGTCGGCCAGCTGCTGATCTATCCCGGCCTCGGCGGCGACCGGTCTCGTGGCTCCTATGTGACGCATGCCGAAGCACCGATGCTGACCGTGCGCGACCTCGAATTCTACAAGCACATCCGCACCGGTGGCGAGGACCGCACCGGCGACATCACGCTGGCGCCGCTCGCCGATGCCGACTTCGCCTACCTGCCGCCGACCGTGCTGATCACCGCCGAATGCGACCCGCTGTCCTCCGACGGCGAGGCCTATCGCGACCGCGTCGTCGCGGCCGGCGGACATGCGTACTGGTTCGAGGAACCGGGACTTGTGCATGGCTACCTGAGGGCCCGGCACACGGTCGGCCGGGCGCGCGCCAGCTTCACCCGCGTCGTCGAGGCCGCAACAGCGCTCGGCAAGGGCGACTGGATCTGGTGAGCCGGCGTCCTTCGCTCAGCCGCGGATGAAGCCGATCAGCGCCTCGGCCATGCGGTGGTCGAATTCCTGCCGAAACAAATTGCGCTTCAGCCAGCTCGGATTGGAACCGACCGTCTTGTTGGCATCGACAACGATGCCCTTGCCGTCGACGATGAAATAGTCGATCGCGCCGTAATCGAGGTGGAGCTTCTCCCGCACCGCCCTGACCTCGTCGGGAACCGCGCCGCCCACTTCGTTGCTGACAATCTTGGCGCCCGCGCACAGCACGTCTTCGTAGACCTGCCGCATGTTGAGTTCGGCGCCGAGCAGGAACATGTAGCGATGTTTCACGATCGGCAGGTCGAGGCTGTCGAAAGCGAATTTCTCCACCATCAGCCTCTCGTCGCGCCAGACCTCCGCCGGAACCTCGGCGATCGTGCCGTAGACGCGGTAGCGCGGGCACAGGCGCTCCTTGTAGTCCGGCGTCGCGATCTTGCGCAACGCATGCGCTGCCCGCGTCCAGCCATTGCGGTATTGCCGCCAGCGCAGCTCGGGCCGGCCCCGGCTGTTGAGCACCGTCTTGACGACGACCGGGCCCGGGTGGCTGTCGCCGTAGTTCAGCCTGAGCGTCGAATAGAGGTGCCGGTGGATGGAGAGGGCGCGGCCGTTGATGGTGCGCTGGTAGAGAATGCCGATCTGGGAATATTCTTGCGGCACTTCCGTCAGGTCGACATGCAGCAGGGCGGCCGGCGCACGGCTGCCGCCCGCCGGACGATCGAGCACGCGCACCTTCAGCCCGGCCTCTTCCACATGAGGCAGCAGCGACTGGATCGAGTATTCCCGCGACGAGCCGAAATTGCTGAGGCTCTCCACATAGACGTCGAGGTCCGCGGCCGCCACCGGGCGGTCAGTCCTGGATGTCGACGCCGGAGAAGTCATGGTGGTCGAAAGGATCCATGACGTAGCCTCGAACCCGTTCGCGCATCGGGATCGACACCACCGAATGCGCGATGACCACCCATGGCGTCTGTTCCCGGAACAGTCGCTGCGCCTCGACATAGAGCTTCGCACGGGCGGCGGGATCGACGATGGCCGCCGCCTGCTTGAGCAGCGCGTCGAAAGCGGCAAAACACCAGTTGGCGCGGTTGGTGGTGCCGACGCCGGCGCAGCCGAGCGGCACTGACAGGAAATTGTCCGGATCGCCATTGTCGCCGGTGAAGCCGAACAGCATGGCGCCATCGCGGTCGCGCGCCTTCGAGCGGGCGAGATACTCGGCCCATTCATAGGTGACGATATCGACACCGACGCCGATCTTGGCGAGATCCGACTGGATCATCTCGGCCATTAGCCGGGCGTTGGGGTTGTAGGGCCGCTGCACAGGCATCGCCCAGACTTTCATGCGCAGATCATGGACGCCGGCGGCGGCGAGCTCGCGCCTGGCGCCATCGGGATCGTAGCCATCGCCGGGAGCGGACTTGTCATAGGCCCATGAGGTCGGCGGCAGCGGATTGCGAGCCAGTTCGCCGGTGCCGCGGAAAACGACATCGACGATCGCCTTCTTGTCGATGGCCATGTCGATCGCCTTCCTGACGCGCGGATCGTCGAACGGCTTCTGCAAGGTATTGAAGGCGAGATAGCCGGTGTTGAGGCCCTCCTGCTGCATCAGCCTGATGCCGGGCGCGGCCTTGATCGCCTCGAGGTCGGCCGGATTGGGATAGGGCATGACATCGCACTCGCCGGCGCGCAGCTTTGCCATGCGGATGCTGGCATCGGTGGTGATGGCGAAGACCAGATCGTCGATCTTCGCCCGGCCGCGCCAGTAGTCCGGATTGGCCTTGTAGCGGATGACCGCATCCTGCTGATAGTCGACAAGCTGGAACGGACCGGTTCCGACCGGCCTTGTCGCCAGGTCCAGCGGACGCTTCTCCGCCAGCAGCCTGTCGGCATATTCCTTCGAGACGACCGACGCGAAATCCAGCGCCAGATCGGCCAGCATCGGCGAGTGCGGCGCCTTCAGCGTCATGACGACGGTGTAGTCGTCGAGCTTGCGCCAGCCGACGACGAGGTCCGGCATGCCGATGCCGTCGAAATAGATGTACTGGCGGCCGGCATAGTTGTGGAAAGGGTTCCCGGCGCTGCCCTGGCGCTCGAAAGTGAACAGCACGTCGTCGGCATTGAAGTCGCGCGTCGGGGTGAAGCCTTCGATGCTGTGGAATCGCACGCCGCGCCGCAGATGGAATGTGTAGGTCAGCCCGTCGTCGGAGACCTCCCATTTTTCGGCGAGGCCGGGACGCACTTTGGTCGTGCCGGGTTCGAACTCGACAATGCGGTTGTAGAGCGCGGTCGCCGACGCATCGCGGGTGCCGGAGGCAAGTGCCGGATCGAATGTGTCGGGACTGGCCTCGGTGCAGTAGACCAGGGTCTTGGCCGCCGACGGCAATGCCGGCGACGAAAGGACGAGCGACGCCAGCAGCAGTATGAGGCGCTTGCCTGTCATGCCCCCTCCCTGACTATCCAACCCTTATCCGCACCAACGCTAACAGAAGGCCGCCGTGGCGGAAAGCCGGCCGCAGGATTCCATCGGCGGCGGCATGAACCTTTCCGCGTCAGCCCGCGACTGACGCTCAGGCGCCGCATGGTGCGGCCCGGGAAAGGAAAACCCAATGACCAGAAACCCAGAGGCTCCACGGTCTCCGGGAACAACAGAAGCTCGGCGCGACCACCGTCTTCGGGACAGGGTCGATGCGCTGGGCTTTCCGCTGATTCCGTTGACCCTGCGTAAGAGCCGGCGTATCGTGAGCATGAGGAAAGCAGACAATTCGATCAGGGAAGAACGTGCCGGAACGCCGAGCCTTGCCCTGATTCGCGCGGCAATGCCGGATGGTTCTTCCATAGACTTCGGGGGGAGTTCTATGTCCTGCGACCAAGGCGCTCTTGCGCACGCTCGTGCCGGCCGTTTGCGCCGCGCGGCAAAGGCAACCAGCGGATTTCTTGCTCTTGCGCTCAGCGCCGGCCTGTGGCTCGGCAGCCCTGCCGGCGCGCAGGAAACCCAGATCATCTATCCTGGCTCGATGGCGGTGACCGGCTTCCCCGGCACCGTCATCCCCAATTTCGACTCTTCCGAGTCCGAAGAGGGGGGCCTTCCGCCCGGCGTCGATCCGGTCGACGAAACCTTCATCGACACCAGCCGCGCCTCCTTGCGCGTCTTCGACGTCTCGCATCTCGGCGGCCCGGCCTCGGGCCAGCTCGTCTACACGCCGCCGCCCTTCGAGGTGACGGCCGGCCAGATCGGCGAGGTCTTCGGCCTCACCTATGACGACGGCGTGCGTGATGGCGTGCCGTCGGGCATCCCGAACCTCTATGCCGCCGCGACTTCGCTGCACGGCATCGAGATCGTCACGCCCGACGCCGACAGTGACGGACGGCCCGAGCGAGAGCGCCGCGGCGCTGCCGGTGCTGCCTTCATGGAAGGCCAGTTCGGCACCGAGAATGGCGGCGGGCCGGGCACGATCTGGAAGATCGACGGCATTACCGGCGCCGTTGCGAAATTCGCCGATATCGACACCAACAGCGGGCCCGGCATCGGCAACCTTTCCTTCGACCCCATCCATCGCCAGTTCTTCGCCTCCGATCTCGACACTGGCCTGATCCATCGCATCGACGCCAACGGCATGCTGATCGACACGTTCGACCATGGCGTCGCCGGACGCCCGGCGCACGGGCTCGACCCGGTCGCCGACGACGGCGCCGTCATGGACATCCAGGGCGCCGCCTTCGACAGCGAAGACCCCGACACATGGGGCTACACCCAGGACGAGCGCCGCGTCTGGGCGGTCGCCTATCACGGCGGCCGGATCTACTATACGGTCGGCGAAAAGGCGGAGGTCTGGTCGGTGGGCATTGCCCGCGACGGCCGCTTCGCCGGCGATCCGCGCTGGGAGCTGACGGTCAAGGCCGACAAGGACTACGCCGTCACCGGCATCGCTTTCGACAACAAGGGCTTCATGTACCTGGCCCAGCGCGGCCCGGTGGAAAACCGCTACGATTACAGCCGCTTCGCCGATTCCGGCAAGGGCGAGGTCATCCGCTACTGGCGCGAGAATCCCGACGATCCGGCGACGGAATCGGTCTGGGTGGAAGAGCCGCAGGAATATGCGATCGGCTTCCCGCAAGGCAACCGCCAGTCGGCCGGCGGCGTCGACCTGCAATATGGCTATGACGCCGAGGGCAATCTCGACACCAGTGTCTGCACCGACACGCTGGTCAACACCGGCGATAAGTTGCGTGACAATCCGGCGCTTGCCGAGCAGCTCGCCGCTGGCGGGCCTTTTGCCGTGCATGGCGTCCAGTTCACACCGACCCCACTGGTCAAGCCGGCCAACGTGCCGCCCTTCGGCTCCTGGTTCGTCGACTTCGACAGCTATTTCGAGGACCCGGAAGTGGAAGGCCATGTCGGCGACGTCAGGGTCTGGCGTCCCTGCGAGGGCCGTGCCGGCTACTATGAGGAAATTCCTGGCGGTTACCTGCCGCCATTCTATCCGCCGGACTTTCCACCGCCCGGCAATCTGCCTCCCTGTCTCGATGTCGAGGATGTCCAGTACTTCTGCACGCCCTCGGGCCTCGAGGCCGATCTCTATCTCCATGACCATGCCGGCTTCGGCGGCGATTCGATCAAGGCTCTGTCCAAGACGCCAGGCGTCGGGGTGACCTCACCCATGTCGCATGCGCCGGGCACGCCATACACGATCGGCATCACCGGCCATTATCCGGGCGACACGGTCGATGTCGGGCTCTGCTTCTACAGGCAGTCAGACCGCGACAAGGGCGGCTACTACCCTTGCTGCAAAATGACCCTGCCGCTCAGAACCCCAGCCGTCAGCTGCGAACCGTGAGGGAGGGAAAGATGACCATTTCCGCGCTTTCCCCGCTTGCTCCGAGCAGCAGCAAACCCACCGTCATGGAGACGATCATGAAACCCCTGTCATATGCCAGGCGCGGCGCGCGCTGGCTGATGGCGGCCGGTATCGCGGTCGCCATGATGCCGGCACTGCCGGCCTTCGCCGAGGACCCCATCCCGGCCAAGATCGTCGAGGCCGCAGGCCCGGAACCCAGGCTTGAGCTCGACAATCCCCGTGTCGTCAATCCCGAGCCGGGGCGCATCGTGCCGTTCTTCACCAAGAAGGGCGGCCAGAGAAGTTGCGACTATGCCTTCTACACGCTGACGTTCGGCCTGCGCGGCAATGCGCAAGCCTTTGCCAATCCCGTGCTTGCCAATGCGCTGAAGAACGCCAGGCTCGACTTCAAGGACCAGCTTCCGCATGGCCTGCAGATCGTCAGCGTGCATGTGTCCGGCGACGGCACCGATGCCGGCGGCGGCGCTCTGCCCGGTGCGGTGATCAGCACCTCGGCGGACCCGAACGACACCGCGACGGTTTCCGATTTCCGGATTTCCGCCAGCGATCTCGACGGCATGGGCGCCGCGAACGAACGCACCATCACCTTCCAGATCGTGGCCAAGATCGACCACGCGGCGTTCCCCGCGCCGGCCATGGTCGACAACCAGGGCACGATCAAAGTGTCGATGGGAGGCGGCCCGGGGACCATCATCCCGTCGCAGGATCCGGGCAAGCCGGATGACGGCGATTTCCTCACCGGCGAGAAGACCTCGATCCGCATCGACTTGACCAAATGTAATCCGCCACCACCACCTCCCGGCAAGGAATGCTTCAAGGTGGAGCGCGGCACGGTCGATTGCGTGCCCGGCGGCGGCGCCTTCATCTACCACATGCCTGTCGGCCCGGAGATGGGCGGCAAGTGGGTGCAGGTCTCGACGACCACGCCCGGCATCACCATCATCCCCGACACGCAGCTGGTGCCGGCGGGCGGCGGCGTGCTCAACTGGAAGATCGTCGGCGCATCGCCCGGTGATGTCATCCACCTCATCGTCACCGGCATCGAGACCTATGCCGGTCCGGAGGAGGGCTGGGGCCTGTGCTGCACGCAGACCATCGACATTGTCATCCCGCGCGATCTCAGATGCCCGCCCGACAAGGAGCCGGACCTCAAGGTCGAGAAGCGCGCCGATGTCACGCGTTGCACGATGGCCGGCGGCTGCGACTTCACCATCAGGGTCAGCAATGTCGGCGGCACCCCCTATCACGGCAAGATCGTGCTCGACGAGGTGACGTTGCCGGCCGGCTCGGTGCTGGATTCCGGCCCGAACCCGCCCTGGGTCTGCGTGCCCGGCGTCACGCCGATGACCTGCACCCATCCGGTGACCACGCTCAACCCAGGCGCCTTTGTCGACCTCAAGCTCGGCTTCAAGCCGGCGCCGGGCTGGCAGGGACGCGTGCTGCGCAACTGCGCCATCTACGACTACCAGGCCAGCGGCAAGCCGCTGTTCGGCAGCCAGCAGAACGATCGCGGCTGCGCCTCGATCCCGATCTGCCGGCGTGGCGATCGCGACCCCGAGTGCCGGCCGCCGGTCGAGAAGAAGGTCGACCTGATCCTGAAGAAGCGTGCCCGCATCCCGGTCTGCACGGCTGACGGCATCTGCTACTTCGTCATCGACCTCATCAACAACGGCAGCGTCCCCTATAACGGACCGCTGACGGTCATCGACAGCTATCCCGGCGGTGCGCCGGCCTCCTCGACCTTCGGCCCGTCTCCGCCCTGGAGCTGTGGACCGAACGGCCCCGGCCAGTTCCGTTGCGACAATCCCGGCATCGTGCTGATGCCTGGCGCCTCGACGTCGATCGTCGTCAAGGCGGTGATGCCGGCAAACTACCAGTCGGACAGCGTCGAGAACTGCGCCGAGGTCAGGGCGATCCCCGGTGAGGTCGACCTCACCAACAACAAGGCCTGCGCCAAGGAACGCTTCCGCCATCCCAATGGCGGCAAGCCCGGCCTGCGTATCACCAAGGTGTGCAACGGCTCGCTGGCCGGTGCCGCGGTGGTTTCCTGCCGCATCACCGTCAGCAATGCCGGCACGGCGGCCCCCACCGGTCCGGTGCGGGTCAACGATGCCGCCACGCTGGTGGCCGGTGGCGCGCCGGTCCAGATCCAGACCGTCACTCCCGACGGCGCGGAATGGGCCTGCGGACCGGTTCCGGCCAACACGCTGTCGTGTCAGATTCCCGGCGCCGTGATGACGCCCGGAACGTCCAGGCACTTCGACGTGACGGTCTCGGCCAATGGCGAGTTCGAGAACTGCGCGCGCGGATCCTACGGGCCGGCGCCGGGAGACGACATCGTCTATCCGATCGGCCAGGCTTGCGCCAAGGGCGGCGGGGCTCCGACCATCCGCGTCGAGAAGACCGGCGACAGCGAATGCCAGCCCGGCCAGCCCTGCTCCTTCGAGATCACCATCACGAACGATGGGCCGAGCGCCTTCTCCGGTCCGGTCCGGATCGGCGATGCGATCGGCGTGGAAGGACTGGGCAGGCTGGAAGGCGTCGAGATCACGTCGATCGAGCCGCCCTTCGGCTGCTCGCCCGAACCGACGACGCTGCCTTTGTCCTGCATTGCCAACCTGACGCTCGGCGCCGGGGAAAGCCACGTGCACAATGTCACCGTGGTCATCCCCGATGACGGCCGCCTGGCCAATCTGCAGGGCACGGTCAACGGTCAGAACTGCGTTGGCGTCCTGTCCCCGGATACGCGGGTGCAGGGCGGCGGCGACGTGCTTTCCGGCGATCAGGCCAACATCCAGGGCAATCGCGGCAGGGCCTATGCGTGCCATCCCTTCACCATCAGGAACGAGGTGAAGAAGCAGTGCTCGGCAGGTTTCGTCATGAACGATGCCGGCCGCTGCGTCTGCCCTGAAGGCACCACCTACCGCAACGGCCAGTGCACGGGCGGCGGCGTCATCGTCGAGCCGAAGCCCAAGCCCTGCGTGCTGCTCAAGGGCCAGATCCGCACCGAGGACGGGCGCTGTGTCTGTCCGCGCGGAACCGAGCTCGAGAACGGCGCCTGCGTGAAGATCACGCAAGGGTGCACCATACCCGGCTCGGTGCCGTCGGCGGACGGCGACAGCTGCTACTGCCCCAAGGGCACGCATCTCGACAGGATCGCGAATGCCTGCGTGCGGGACAAGCAGAAGCCCGAGCAGTGCACCATTCGCGGCCAAGTCCACGACGCGGACGGCGATTGCGTCTGCCCGAAGGGAACCGAGGTGCGCAATGGCGCCTGCAGGCCGATCCGGCCGAAACCGGAGCAGTGCCGCATCCCCGGCCAGGTCCGCAATGCCGATGGCGATTGCGTCTGCCCGAAGGGGACAGAGCTGCGCAACGGCGCCTGCCGGCCGATCCGGCCACAGCCCGAGCAGTGCACGATCCGCGGCCAGATCCACGACGCCAACGGCAACTGTGTCTGCCCGAGGGGTACGGAGATCCGCGACGGCGCCTGCCGGCAAAAGAAGCCCGAACTGGAGCAGTGCACCATTCGCGGCCAGGTCCACAACAAGCGTGGCGAGTGCGTCTGCCCGCGTGGCACCGAGGTCCGTGACGGCGCCTGCCGCAGGGTCCGGCAGGAATGCGCGCCGGGTTCGCAGCTGATCAACGGCCAGTGCCAGCCGATCATCATCCTGCGGCGCTGCCCGACCGGGACGACCGGAAAATATCCAAACTGCGTCCCGCTCCGCAAGCCGGGCGTGGAGGTCAACCCGAACCTGCTGCTCAATCCGAACATCCTGCAGCAGCTGGTGCCGAGACGTACGCCGCAGGTGCAGCAGGATCCGGCGGGTGCGAACATCCAGAACTCCAAGCCGTGATCTAGCATAGGAAAACCAGAACCCCGCCGGAGCAATCCGGCGGGGTTTTTCGTTGGCGGGATCGCCCGCGTGAACCTTGATGCCGCGAGCGGCGACCAATCGCTGAAGGAACACATCAGGAGAGAGAGATGTCTTCAGTCAGCTATGCCTTTCGCAATACGGTTGCGACTGTTGCGCTGTTCGCAGCCGGACTAGTCAGCACCTCCGCTTTCGCCGCACAGGCCAACATCAAGTCGATGTCGTTCGACACGCAGGGCGTCAACACCACGCTACATGTCGTTTCGAGCGACAAACAGAAATGGGACAGGCTGAAAAGCGGCACGGTCCAGTTCTGGGGCCACATGAAGATCGACACACGCTGGCCAGGCTACGTGCAGCAGGTCGGTGTATCGCTCGGCGTATGCGGCCCCAGCCAGTGCGGGGCGTTTCCGCCGATCTGGAGCGCATCGCCGGTCAGCCGCGACTATGATCACCAGGAGAACTTCTCCTTCGATCCCTCGATCATGGCGCTGTCTTCGAATGCGGACATCGTGTCGGTGCCCTATGGCGATCAGATTATCGCCAAGTGCAACCAGCACCTCCAGCCCGATGGGCCGACGAAGTCCTACTCGTTCACACACACTTTTCACGCGACCTTTTCGGCGCTGACCGACAAGGCGCTCGACATGCACAATGCCGCCACCGAGGTGACGGGCGGCAGCTGGCCCTATCCGATCTACGAATCGCACTATGCCGAACACGGTTCGTTCGACGTTCAGGTCGCCTGCGATCCCGTCGTCAAACCGGCGGCTCAGGACATCGCCGTCGACTTCGGCGAATTCGAGACAAAGAACGTCAAGCTGTTCCTGACCACCTACCGCTCGAACCAGCCCGGCTCGACACCCGGCACAGTGTGCCCGGCGCTCAAGGTGACCAGCCGCGCGCAGGCCAACAAGGCCGGGCCGGTATCGATGCGCATCTGGCGGCAGAAGGACAATGGGCCGATCACATCGGAGTTCAAGCAGGTCTGGGCGTCCTTCGACGCGGGCAAGAACGGCTATTTCGCCACTTATGAGAAATGGGAGAATGTCGGAGCGACCGCGTACTTCCAGTACAAGACCGAAATAGTCGGCAACGGCCCGTTCGAGCCCTTCGACGGCTGGAAGGACATCACCGTCCATTGCACTGGCGCGGGCGGCGGCGGCTTCACCGATGGACCGCAGCCCGATCCCGACAACCCGCCGGCAAAGGCCGACTGGCAAGGCGAAGTGACCGTTTCCGACAGCGCCGGATCCAGGAAACTTTGCCCGCGCAAAGGCCAGGTCGCGTTCGAAGCGAGCCGCGATGCTCCCGGCGCGTTGCACTATCGGATCGGTTGCTCGAATGGCGCCTTCTTCACCGGGACCGCGGTCGCCTTCAACGAAGGCGGTGTGTTCAAGGCCAGTGCCGCGCACGATCTCAGCATTAGCAGGACCCGCTCGATCCAGTGCACCTTGCAGGAGATCAAGCCGAATGGATCCATCGCCACCATCGACATGGATGCGGAGGATTTCACCTGCATAAAACGGACTATCGAGCCCAAGGTCGACGATCTGGTCTCAAGCACGCGACCCGACTTCGGCAAGCCCAGGCTGCCGCCGGTCGTCGTTGATCCCGGCCGCAAATGCCTGCCCAGCCAAAGTCTGCTGCGCGGCAAATGTGTCGACAGGCCGCTGGTGGCCGCATGCAAGAACACCGAGAAGCTGGTCGACGGCCGGTGCATCGGCGTCAGCATCCACTGCCTGCCCGGCTATCATCAGGTCGGCCTGAAATGCGTGAAGAATGCCGTGATCGCCGGGAAATGCCGGCGTGACGAACAGCGCGTCAATGGCGAATGCGTGCGCAAGCCTTCCATCATCATCGACTGCAAACGCGGCTACCATCTGGTCGGCAAGGCATGTGTGAGGGACGCAATCATCACCACGGGCTGCCGGCCAACCGAAATGACGGTGCGCGGACATTGCGTGCCCAGGCCGGCTTCGAAGACGCTTGGGCTGCAGAAGTTGAAGCAAGGCAGAGGCCAGTCGTTTCTGCCGGGGCAGGCCAGGTCACGGCTTCAGGTGAACTGAATCCCGCTGCAAATCAGGAGAGAGGCGGTGCCGCCTCTCTCCTTTGCGGGGATCACTAAACGTCATCCTGGTCTACAGCGACGTGCGTCCTTTTGGCGCTAGCTGCCCTCCAACACATAATCGGGCATGTCCTTTCCGAAAATCGGTTCCGATTTTGCAGCCGATGCGCTAGGGCGGAGCGGACTTGAAGAACGGGAAGCGGACATGGCCAAGAAAACCCTGATCGCGCCATCGGTGCTGGCGTCGGATTTCTCGAAGCTCGGCGACGAGGTCGAAGCCGTCGCGGCGGCCGGCGCCGACTGGATCCATCTCGACGTCATGGACGGCCATTTCGTCCCCAACATCACTTTCGGCCCGCCGGTGGTGAAGGCGATCCGCAACCGTACCAAGGCCTTCTTCGATTGCCATCTGATGATCGCGCCGGCCGATCCCTATCTGGCCGCCTTCGCCGAGGCCGGCTGCGACGGCCTGACCGTACATGCCGAGGCCGGCCCGCATCTTGACCGCTCGCTTCAGACCATCAAGAACCTCGGCAAGAAGGCCGGCGTGTCGCTCAACCCGGCGACACCCGAAAGCGCTGTCGAATACGTGCTCGACCGGCTCGACCTGATCCTGATCATGACCGTCAATCCGGGCTTTGGCGGTCAGGCGTTCATTCCGGCAATGGTCGACAAGGTGAAGCGGGTGAAGGCGCTGATCGGCAACCGTCCGATCCGCATCGAGATCGACGGCGGCGTGTCGCCGGAGACGGCGCCGCTGGTCACCGCGGCGGGCGCCGATGTGCTGGTCGCGGGCGCCGCCATCTTCAAGGGCGACAGCGTCGAGGCCTACCGGGCCAACATCGAGGCGATCAGAGCCGCGGCGGACAGCGCCGCCGCCTGATCCTGGCCGTTGACCGTATCTCGGCTGGATACCCAGTCTGATTGATAGCCGAAATGAGTAGCTTCGCTGTCCAGCGCCTCAAGCTTCTCAGAAAATTCAATATTCTTGAGCCGCCCGTTACTTCGGCGAGCCACTGCGCTCTATCCTCTTTAAGTCCAATACCATCATCTTCCGCTTGAGGCCGCGAAGTGTGGCACGGTATAGTACGCGTACGGGATTGAGACTGCTTCGCAACAAGAACCAACAACAGGCCAAGGCAGGCAACAGGAGCGATATTGACGTACGGAACCGCCGATCCGGGCGATGAAGGTGCCGGACCCAAGAGCACCCTTGCCAGCACGGTCTATCATCAACTTCGGGACGATCTCTTGCGCGGTGTGCTGGAGACCGAAAGCAAGCTTCGGGTCGAATGGGTGGTTTCGCGATATGGCGCCGGCGCTTCGCCGGTGCGCGAGGCGCTTAACCGTCTGGCTTCGGAAGGCCTGCTCGGCCGCCACGACCAGCGCGGCTTCTTCCTCATGCCGGTCAGCGCCGAGGAGCTGGATGAGCTGACCCGCACCCGCTGCTGGCTGGAGGAAAGGGCGCTGCGCGAATCGATCGAGCACCGCACCGGCGAATGGGAAGAGCAGCTGGTGCTGGCGCTGCATCGCCTGGCGCGCGCCCAGCGCCGCCTGCCGGGTGAGCCCTCGACCAACAATCCGGACTGGGAGAAGCTGCATCGCGCCTTCCATCGCGCGCTGATCGCGGGCTGCCGGTCGCATTGGCTGGTCGGTTTCTGCGACCAGCTTTCCGACCAGGCTTCCCGCTACCGGCTGATCTCGCAGCACGGCCCGGGAGACGAACGCGACGACCTTGCCGAACACCGCCAGATCGCCGAACGCACCCTCGATGGCGACGCCGACGGCGCGGTCGAGGCCTTGCTCAACCATTACCGGCTGACGGCGGCCATGTGCATGGCGCGTTTCAGCCAGGACGGCGATCCCAAGGCAACCGCGGCCAAGGCGTTGCGCGGCCGCAAATAGCTGCTCTTCCAGGCTCAAATCTGATATTCGCTCTCGCCGAAACAATGCGAATTCAGGATTCGCCGCGCCACGCGGGAGCAACAATGAGCAATCACCTCTTCGACGCTTTTCGCGTCCGCGTCACGGCACCTCGGCGGCTGCTCATGCAGACGGATGACGGGCGATCCCTCACCTATGGCGACATGCTGGCGCGCTCGGCGCAGCTGGCGCATGCGTTGGTGCAATCCGGCGTGGCGCCGGGCGACCGCGTCGCCGTGCAGGTCGAGAAGAGCCCGGAAGCGGTGCTGCTCTACCTTGCTTGCCTGCGCGCCGGCGCCGTCTTCCTGCCGCTCAACACCGCCTACACACTGCCGGAACTCCGCTATTTCTTTGGCGATGCCGAACCGCGGCTGGTGGTCTGCGACCCGGCAAGAGCGGCCGATATCGGCCCGCTGGCGCAGGCGTCCGGCGCGGCGCTGGCGACGCTTGGCCAGCACGGCGACGGTTCGCTGCCCGAAAGCGCTTCCGGAAATCAGGCGGATTTCGACGATGTGGCGCGCGGACCGGACGACCTTGCCGCGATCCTCTACACGTCGGGAACGACCGGCCGCTCGAAGGGCGCCATGCTCAGCCACGAGAACCTCGCCTCGAACGCGCGCGTGCTGGTCGAGCATTGGCGCTTCAGCGCCGAAGACGTCCTGATCCACGCGCTGCCGATCTTCCACACGCATGGCCTGTTCGTCGCCACCAACGTGATCCTGATGGCCGGCGCCTCGATGCTGTTCGAGGCAAAATTCGATCCGGCCCGCATCGTCTCGCTGCTGCCGCGCGCCACCGCGCTGATGGGCGTGCCGACCTTCTACGTGCGCCTGCTGCAGCAGCAGGGCCTGGACGCCCAGGCGGCGAAAACCATCCGCCTGTTCATTTCCGGCTCGGCGCCCTTGCTGGCCGAGACGCATGCCGCCTGGCGAGAGCGCACCGGCCACGCCATCCTCGAGCGCTACGGCATGACCGAGACCAACATGAACACCTCCAACCCCTACGATGGCGAGCGGCGCGCCGGCACGGTCGGCTTTCCCTTGCCGGGCGTTTCGCTGCGCATCGCCGATCCCGACGGCGGCGGGTCGCTCGCACAGGGCGAGGTTGGCATGATCGAGGTGAAGGGTCCGAACGTCTTTGCGGGTTACTGGCGGATGCCGGAAAAGACCAAGGCGGAATTCCGTCCCGACGGCTTTTTCATCACCGGCGATCTCGGCCTCGTCGATCAGGACGGCTACGTGCATATCGTCGGGCGCGGCAAGGACCTGATCATTTCCGGCGGCTACAACATCTACCCCAAGGAGATCGAGGGCGAGATCGATGCGCTTGCCGGCGTTAGCGAAAGCGCGGTGATCGGCGTCGCCCATCCGGACTTCGGCGAGGGTGTCACTGCGATCGTGGTGCGCAAGCCGGGCTCGGCCATCGGCGCGGCCGATGTCCTCGACGCCATCGCGGGTCGGCTGGCGAAATACAAGCACCCAAAGCAGGTGATCTTCGTCGACGAGCTGCCGCGCAACACGATGGGCAAGGTGCAGAAGAACCTTTTGCGCGAGACCTACAGAGATCTCTACGGCCAATAGTTTTCGATGACGATGCGCGGCGGGCACCCGCCAATTGCGAAAACGTTGGTTTCCTGATTGCCGGTGGGTACGAGGGCCTACGCCCCTAACACCTTCTTACCGCCGATCCAGACGCTCTTCACGTCCAGCCCCTCAGATAGCCCCACGATGTCGGCGGCCGTGCCGTTGGCGAAGCGGCCGAGCCGGTGCGCCTGGCCGATCGCCTCGGCTGGATAGAGCGAAGCCATGCGCAGCGCCTCGCCAAGCTCCAGCCCGACGACGCGGTGGATGAAGCGCACGGCCGAGATCATGTCGAGATCGGCCCCGGCCAAGGTTCCGTCGGCCAGCCTGAGGCTGCCGTCCTTGCGGTAGATGGTGCGGCCGTTCAGCGTGAACGACGTCATGTCGGTGCCGATCGTCGCCATGGCGTCGGTGACCAGCACGATCTTGCCCGGCCCCTTCTTGGCGCGCAGCGCGATCGCCATGGTGGCTGGATCGACATGGATGCCGTCGGCGATGATGCCGGCCGACAGCCCGCCTGTGTCGATGGCCGCGCCCGCCAGCCCCGGCTCGCGGTTGCCGATCTGGCTCATGGCGTTGAAGAGATGGGTCACCACCGTCGCGCCGGCCGCGGCGAAGGCGCTCGCCGTGGCATAGCCGGTGTCGGAATGGCCGAGGCTGACGATGAGGCCGGCCTTTGCCAGGGCCGCGACACGCGCTGGCTCGACCGATTCGGGCGCGATCGTGGTCAGCAGCACGGGCAGGTCTTTCCGCGCCGCGATCAGCGCCGCCTGGTCCACGTCCGTCATCGGCCGGATCAGCGCCGGGTCATGCGCGCCCTTGCGGGCGACAGACAGATGCGGGCCCTCGAGATGCAGGCCAAGGAAGCCCGGCACCTTCTGCCGCGCCGCCGCGGCGCCGGCCGCGACGGCAGCCGCCGTGATCGCTGGCGTATCGGTGATCAGCGTCGGCAACAGCGCCGTGGTGCCGAACGGGGCGTGCGCCCGGCAAATGGTCTCGATCGAGGCGACGTCGGGATGGTCATTGAGCATGACGCCGCCGCCGCCATTGACCTGCAGGTCGACGAAGCCCGGCGCCAGCAGGCCGTCGGTCTCGATGCGATCGACACCGGTCGGAATGGCGCCGGTGGGGAGGATGGCCTCGACCAGGCCGCCGCTCACCACGAGGGCCGCATTGTCGTGCCAGTCGGCGCCGTCGAAGATGCGGGCGCCAGTGAGGGCGAAACGGTCGCTCATACGGTTTCCGTCACCTTGCGCAAATTGCGCGGCGTATCGGGGTCGAGGCCGCGATGGCGGGCAAAGGCCTCGACGAAGCCATAGAACGACACGATCAGCGCCAGCGGATCGGTCAGCGGATGGCCGGTCGCCACATAGGGCAGGGCCCGTGCCTTGGTCGCTTTGCCCGATGTCACGAACACAGCCGCGCCCTTGCCGGCCAGATTGTCGGCCGCCTCGGCGACCGACGGTTCGGAAGCGTCGCGCGCGGCGAGCGCCAGCACCGGGAAGCCCGGCCCGACCAGCGCCAGCGGCCCATGCATGACCTCGGCCGCGCTGTAGGCCTCGGCATGCATGCCGCAGGTCTCCTTGAATTTCAGCGCCGCCTCGTTGGCCATCGCCGCGGACGGACCGCGGCCGAGGATGAACAGCGACCGCGGCGTCTCCAGCGCGCCGGCCAGCGCCATCCAGTCGCAGGCGATTGCCTTCTCGAAATGCTCCGGCAGGCGCGCCAATGCCGCGAGCAGCGCATCGTCGCCGGTGCAATGCGCCATCAGCGCCAGGCCGGCGACCGCCGAATTGACGAAGGTCTTGGTCGCCGCGACGCTGCGCTCCGGCCCGGCCAGGATGTCGATGGCAAAGTCCGATGCCCGCGCCAGCGGCGAATCGGCGGTGTTGGTGATGGCGACGGTGAGTGCGCCGCCGGCCCGCGCCGTCTCCGCCATGGCGACGATGTCGGGGCTCTTGCCCGATTGCGAGATCGCCAGGCAGGCCGAGCCGGCGAGCCTCAGCCTGGCGCCATAGATCGAGGCGATGGACGGGCCGACCGAGGCGACGGCAAGGCCGGCGGTCAGTTCGACGGCGTATTTCATGAAGGTGGCGGCATGGTCGGACGAGCCGCGCGCCACGGTGACGACGAAGCTCGGATCGCGCTCGCGGATGCCGCGCCCGGCCTCGCTCAGCACGTCGGCCGAGCCATCGAGCAGGCGGGCCGTGGCCTCCGGGATCTCCTCGATCTCGCGCCGCATATGGGTGGGGTTCGCGCTCATGGCCGGCTCTCCTCTCCCGGCCCGGTCAGCCGGAGTTCGGCGACGAAATCATAGGCGTCGCCCCTGTAGATCGAGCGGGTGAATTCGATCACCTTGCCGCTCGCAAGATAGGAAATACGTTCGATATGCAGGCCGGCAACCCCCGGCGGCACTTCCAGCAGGCGCGCATCGCCATCACCGAGATTGGCGGCCGAGATGCGCTGCACCGCCCGCACCGGCCGGTTGCCGGTCAGTTCCAGCGCGGCATAGAGCGAGGAGCCGATCGCCTCGGGATCGGGCAGCACGCTGGCCGAGAGCGACGCGCGCTCGATCGCCAGCGGCGTGTCGTTGGCGATGCGCAGGCGCGCCACCCGCGCCACCAGCTCGTTCGACGACAGGCCGAGCACCATCGTCTCGTCGGGCGAAGGCGCGTAGAGGCCGCGATCGAGCCAGGCCGAGCGCACCACCATGCCGCGCCGCGCCATGTCTTCGGTGAACGAGGTGAGCCTGGACAGCGACTGCTCGACGCGCTCCATGCGCGGCGCGACGAAGGTGCCGGAACCGTGACGCTGGACGAGGATGCCGCCCTTGACCAGATCCTGCACCGCCTTGCGCACGGTGACGCGCGAGATGTCGGCCTTGCTGGCGATGTCGCGCTCCGACGGCAGCGCGTCGCCCGGCCCGATCAGGCCGCGATTGACCGCTTCCTCGATGCTCTTCCTGAGCTGCAGATAGAGCGGCGCGCCGCTCTGCGACGATTCCTTCAGCATGGCGAAGATCTGGTCGGCGGCGCTCATTGGGCACCCTCCGAACCGCGCGCAAAGATGCGTACCGCCATCTGCACGGCGCCGCCCAGCGCATCGTCGAGCGCCGGCTTCAGCAGCGCCTGGTAGCGCGCCGAAAGCCGCGGCGCGTAGAGCGGCGCCAGGCCGCCTAGCAGGCAGAGCGGCGCATTGCCGGCAAGATCGAGCGCCCCGAGCGAGGCGTCGACATCGGCAACCGCCTTGTCGAGGATCCAGTTGGCGACAAGATCGCCCTTGGCGGCATGGTCGAAGACCTTTGGCGCGAAACCGCCGAAATCGCCGGGCTTGGCATTGGTGGTGAACTCGACGACGTCCTCGGGGTTGTTGCGGAAGACGGCGAGCATCGCCTCGGTCAGCGGCGAGCCCGGACGGATGCCGTCATAGGCGAGCAGTGTCTGCTCCAGCAGGTCGCGGCCGATGCGCGCGCCGCTGCCCTGGTCGCCGACCTGAAAACCCCAGCCGCCAATGGCGCGTGACTTGCCCGCCTTGCGCGCCATATAGGCGGTGCCGGTGCCGAGGATGGCCATGGCGCCGTCGCTGGGCCCGACCGCACCCTCCAGCGCGATCTCGGCGTCGGTCTCGACGCGGCTGGCGCTGAACGGCAGGATCGCCTCGAGCTGCTGCCTGTAAGTGCCGACATTGGCACCGGCGAGGCCGAGAATGGCGGGCGTTTGCGGGATGAGTTCCGGATTCTTGCCGGCGGCGACGAAGGCCTGCCGTGCCGCCTCGACAATGTTGGTCCTGGCGCCGGTGAGGTCGGTGCGGATGTTGGCGGCGCCGCTTTTGGCGCGGCCGAGCACGACGCCGTCAGCGGTCGCAAGGGCCGCCCTGCAGCTGGTGCCGCCGCCATCGATGCCAAGTACGAAATTCACGCGATTTCTCCTCCGGACGGATAATACCAATAAAATACCAATAGCCAAGAGTTAATTTCGCTTTCAAAAAGATTAAGGCGTATTTTATTGAAAAACCACGATATTTTGCCGTCAAGGCGAATTTCGCGCGGCGAATTCGTTAATCCGTGTGGACAAGTGGTATTTTTTTGGTATTGTTTCGTCAGTTGGAGGACAACGGATGGCCGAGAAGCGCACCGAAGCGCATCACCAGAATGCCGAGGGGCTGGATATCCAGGCTCCGGACGCCATCCTTTCCTTTCTTGCCGATGCGCAGATCGAGGCCGCCAAGGCCGTGCGCGGCGCCATCCCCGCCATAGCCGCTGCAGCCGAAATCGTCGCCGAGCGGCTGAAGGATGGCGGCAGGCTCGCCTATGCGGCGGCCGGCAGTTCGGGTCTGATGGCCTTGGCCGACGCGCTGGAACTGCCCGGCACCTTCGGCATCGGGCGCGACCGCATCGCCATCCTGATCGCTGGCGGCGACGAGGCCTTCCGCACCCTTGCCGGCGGGCCGGAGGACGACACCGATGAAGCCTCGGCCGCCGTCGCCGCCGCCGGCATCGGCGAGCGCGACTGCCTGATCGCGATTTCGGCCAGCGGCTCGACGCCTTATGCGGTCGCCGCACTTGAGCACGCACGGAGCCGGGGAGCCGCAACCATCGCCATCGCCAACAACCGGGACGTGCCGCTGTTCCGGTCGGCCGATGTCGCGATCGTGCTCGAGACGCCGCCCGAACTGATTGCCGGCTCGACGCGCATGGGCGCCGGCACCGCCCAGAAGATCGCCCTCAACATGCTGTCGACGCTGGCCGCCATCCATCTCGGCCATGTCCATGACGGCTACATGGTCAACCTCACCGCCGACAACATCAAGCTGCGCGACCGCGCCATCCGCATCGTCGCCGCCATCAGCGGGCGCGGCCGGGACGATGCTGCGCGCCTGCTCGAACAGAGCGGCGGCGTGGTCAAGACCGCCATTCTGCTCGCCGCCGGCGCCGCCAACGCCGACACGGCCGAGAAGATACTGGAAGGGACCGGGCGGAAGCTCCGGCCGGCCCTTTCCGCGATCGAGGGGAGCAAGGGGCGCTAGCCCCCCGTTCTCATCAAACCGAACCTGAAAAAGGTCAACAGGGAGACTGAAAATGACGACCAAACTACTGACGGCCCTTCTGCTCGGCACCAGCATCCTCGGCTCCGCCGGGGTGGCCTATGCCGAAGACGTAACCCTCAACATCGAAAGCTGGCGCGGCGACGACCTGACCATCTGGAAGGACAAGCTGATCCCGGCCTTCGAAGCCAAGAACCCCGGCATCAAGGTGGTGTTCGCGCCGTCGGCGCCGACCGAATATGACGCCGCGCTCGGCGCCAAGCTCACCGCCGGCTCGGCGGGCGACCTGATCACCTGCCGCCCGTTCGACAAGTCGCTGGTGCTCTACCAGAAGGGCAATCTCGCCGATCTGTCGGCGCTGCCGGGCATGGAGAATTTCTCTCCCGTGGCCAAGTCTGCCTGGCAGACCGACGACGGCAAGGCGACGTTCTGCGTGCCGATGGCTTCGGTCATCCACGGCTTCATCTACAACAAGGACGCCTTCGACAAGCTCGGCATCAAGGTGCCGACCACCAATGAGGAGTTCTACGCCGCGCTCGACAAGATCAAGGCCGACGGCACCTACATCCCGATGGCGATGGGCACCAAGGACCTCTGGGAAGCCGCGACCATGGGCTACCAGAACATCGGCCCGAACTACTGGAAGGGCGAGGAAGGCCGCCAGGCACTGATCAAGGGCGAGCAGAAGCTGACCGACGCCGACTGGGTCGAGCCCTACAAGGAACTGGCCAAGTGGAAGCCCTATCTCGGCGATGGCTTCGAGGCCCAGACCTATCCGGACAGCCAGAACCTGTTCACGCTCGGCCGCGCCGCCATCTACCCGGCCGGCTCGTGGGAAATCGCGCTGTTCAACACCCAGGCGCAGTTCAAGATGGGCGCCTTCCCGCCGCCGGTGCAGAAGGCCGGCGACACCTGCTACATCTCCGACCACACCGACATCGGCATGGGTCTGAATGCAGCGTCGAAGAACGCCGATGCGGCCAAGAAGTTCCTGTCCTGGGTCGCCTCGCCGGACTTCGCCACCATTTACGCCAACGCGCTGCCGGGCTTCTTCAGCCTGAACAACACGCCGGTGAAGATGGAAGACCCGCTGGCGCAGGAATTCGTCTCCTGGCGCGGCAAGTGCAAGTCCACGATCCGCTCGACCTACCAGATTTTGGGGCGCGGCACGCCGAACCTCGAGAACGAGACCTGGGTTGAATCGGCCAATGTCATCAACGGCACCGACACGCCGGAAGCGGCCGCCAAGAAGCTGCAGGACGGTCTCGACAGCTGGTACAAGCCGGCGAAGTAAAGCCTCAGGCAGCAAGCAGGGTCGTTCCGAGTGGATGGCCCTGCGGTTTTCAATAGCATCGACCGCAAACGACGGCGCCGCCCCTCATCCGCCTGCCGGCACCTTCTCCCCGTATAGTGACGGGGAGAAGGGACTTGCCGCACCGCCGGCGCCCCCCTCTCCCCGTCCTTCACGGGGAGAGGGTAAGGGTGAGGGGCAGCGCTGCCGTCAACCATTTCGCCAAGACGTTGAACGGCGGGGACCGAACTCATGGCCGCAGAAACACGACCGAAAAGACCGATCCGCTGGCACATCGCCGTCTTCCTGGCGCCGGCCGTGCTCGTCTACACGGCAATCATGATCCTGCCGCTTGCCGGCACGCTGCAGCTCTCGCTGTTCCGCAACATCGAGCAGTCCCAGGTCTTCGTCGGACTCGCCAATTTCCGCACGCTGTTCGGCGACCCTAACTGGTCCGCGGGCTTCTGGAATGCGCTGAGGAACAATGTCTGGTTCTTCATCATCCACATGCTGGTGCAGAACCCGATCGGCGTGCTGCTGGCGGCACTTCTCTCCAGCCCGCGGCTGAGGTTCGCCGCCTTCTACCGCACGGCGATCTTCGTGCCGACCATCCTGTCCTTCGTCATCGTCGGCTTCGCCTGGAAGCTGATCCTGTCGCCGCTGTGGGGCGTGGCGCCGCACCTGCTCGACCTTGTCGGCCTGAAAAGCCTGTTCACGCCGTGGCTTGGCAAGGAAGAGTATGCGCTGACCGCGCTCAGCCTGATCTCGGTGTGGCAGTTCGTCGGCATCCCGATGATGCTGATCTACGCCGCGCTGCTGTCGATCCCCGACGAGGTGATCGAGGCGGCCGAATGCGATGGCATCACCGGCATGGCGCAGTTCTGGAAGATCAAGCTGCCGCTGATCCTGCCGTCTATCGGCATCATCTCGATCCTGACCTTCGTCGGCAATTTCAACGCCTTCGACCTGATCTACACCGCGCAAGGGGCGCTCGCCGGGCCGAACTATTCGACCGACATCCTCGGCACCTTCCTCTACCGCGCCTTCTTCGGCTTCCAACTGCAGATCGGCGATCCCAACATGGGCGCTGCCATCGCCACGATGATGTTCCTGATCATCCTTGGCGGCGTCTGCGTCTATCTGTTCCTCATCCAGACGCGCCTGCGTCGCTACCAGTTCTGAGGAGGCGAGCCATGAGCACTGCAACCCATTCGCTTCCCCGCACCATCGGTGCCCACGCGGTCCTGTTGACCTATACGGCCATCGCGCTGTTTCCCGTGATCCTGGTGATCATGAATTCGTTCAAATCCCGCGCGGGCATCTTCGGCGCGCCGCTGACGCCGCCGACGCCGAAGACCTTCGACCTGATCGGCTACACCACGGTGATCGGCCAGGGCGACTTCATCCACTATTTCCAGAACAGCCTCGTCGTCACCGTCGCCTCGCTGTTCTTCGTGCTTTTGTTCGGCGCCATGGCCGGCTTCGCGCTGTCGGAATACCGCTTCCGCGGCAACACGATGATGGGGCTTTACCTGGCGCTCGGCATCATGATCCCCATCCGCCTCGGTACCGTCGCCATCCTGCAGCTGATGGTGGCGAGCGGGCTGGTCAACACGCTGACGGCGCTGATCCTGGTCTACACCGCGCAAGGCCTGCCGCTCGCCATCTTCATCCTGTCGGAATTCATGAAGCAGGTGTCGGACGACCTGAAGAACGCGGGGCGCATCGACGGCCTGTCGGAATACACGATCTTCTTCCGGCTGGTGCTGCCGCTGGTGCGCCCGTCGATGGCGACCGTCGCCGTCTTCACCATGATCCCGATCTGGAACGATCTGTGGTTCCCGCTGATCCTGGCGCCATCTGAAGAGACCAAGACGGTGACGCTCGGCGCGCAGCTCTTCCTCGGCCAGTTCGTCACCAACTGGAACGCGATCCTGGCGGCGCTGTCGCTGGCGATCCTGCCGGTGCTGATCCTCTACGTCATCTTCTCGCGGCAGCTGATCCGCGGCATCACGTCGGGAGCCGTCAAGTGAATGCGGACCGCCAATTCTCCGTGGGGCCGTGCCTCACCCCACCCGGCGCTGCGCGCCGACCTCCCCATCGAGGGGAGGTAGAAGGTCGTCGCTTTTTCATCGACCGCCCCTCGTTTCTATTCAGAGCAACTTCTTCGGCAATGAGGATGTTCACGCCAACGCTCTACCTCCCCTTGATGGGGAGGTCGGCGCGAAGCGCCGGGTGGGGTGACACCCTCTCAAGAAAAAGTGGAGCAACCAGGTGAGCGACAAACCCCTTCGCGTCGTCGTCGCCGGGCTCGGCAATATGGGCCGCAGCCATGCGCTGGCCTATCACACCAATCCGGGCTTCGAGATCGCAGCACTCGTCAATCGCTCCGACGTGCCGCTGCAGGACGGGCTCGCCGGCTACGGCATAAGGCGATCCTTCGAGGATGCGTTGCGCGAGGAAAAGCCCGACGTCGCCGCGATCGCCACCTATTCCGACAGCCATGCCGACTACGCCGTGCGGGCGTTCGAGGCCGGCTGCCATGTCTTCGTCGAGAAGCCGCTGGCAACCACCGTGGCGGACGCCAGGCGCGTCGTCGCCGCCGCCAAGGCCAACGGCAGGAAGCTGGTGATCGGCTACATCCTGCGCCACCACCCGTCCTGGGTCAGGCTGATCGCCGAGGCGCGCAAGCTCGGCGGCCCTTACGTGTTCCGCATGAACCTCAACCAGCAATCGTCAGGCCACACCTGGGGCACGCACAAGCAGCTGATGCAGACGACGTCGCCGATCGTCGACTGCGGTGTGCATTATCTCGACGTGATGCTGCAGATCACCGACGCCAATCCGGTGGAAGTGCGCGGCATGGGAGTCAGGCTGACCGACGAGGTCGCCCCTTCCATGTACAATTACGGCCACCTGCAGGTGCTGTTCGAGGACGGCTCGGTCGGTTGGTATGAGGCCGGCTGGGGCCCGATGATCTCGGAGACCGCCTTCTTCGTGAAGGACGTCATCTCGCCCAAGGGCTGCGTGTCGATCGTCATGAAGGAAGGCATCAAGTCCGACGACATCGACACTCACACCAAGACCTCGACCATCCGCTTGCACAGCGCCGCGACCGGGCCGGACGGCAGGTTTGCGAAACAGGACGAGTTGCTGTCGATGGAGGGCGAGCCCGGCCATCAGGAACTCTGCGATCTCGAGCAGGCCTTCCTGCTCAAGGCCATCCGCGAGGACATCGACCTCACCCGGCATATGGACGACGCGGTCAAGTCGCTCGCCGTCTGCCTCGCCGCCGACGAAAGCGTGCGCAGCGGCGCCGCCGTCAAACTCTAGAACCAGTCAAAACAGGGACGACGCCGTGGGTTCGCTGAACATCGAGAATGTGAAAAAGGCTTTCGGGCCGGTCGAGGTGCTGAAAGGCATCGACCTGGAGGTCAATGACGGCGAGTTCGTCGTCTTCGTCGGCCCCTCCGGCTGCGGGAAGTCGACGCTGCTGCGGGTCATCGCCGGGCTTGAGGATTCGACCTCCGGCCGGGTGGTCATCGATGGCCAGGACGTCTCCGTCACGCCGCCCGCCAAGCGCGGCATAGCCATGGTCTTCCAGACCTATGCGCTCTATCCGCATCTGACGGTGAAGAACAATATGGGCCTCGGCCTCAAGCAGGCCGGCACCCCGGCGGCAGAGATCGACCGCCGCATCGGCATCGCGTCCTCGATGCTGTCGCTGGAGCCCTATCTGGAAAGGCGTCCGGCCGAACTTTCGGGCGGCCAGCGTCAGCGCGTCGCGATCGGCCGCGCCGTGGTGCGCGAGCCGAAGCTGTTCCTCTTCGACGAGCCGTTGTCGAACCTCGATGCGGCGCTGCGCGTCAACACCAGGCTGGAGATCGCGCAGCTGCATCGCCGCCTGAAGGCGACGATGATCTACGTCACCCACGACCAGGTCGAGGCGATGACGCTGGCCGACAAGATCGTCGTCCTCAACGCCGGCCGCATCGAGCAGATCGGCGGCCCGATGGAGCTCTACAATTCGCCGGCGAATGAATTCGTCGCCGGCTTCATCGGCTCGCCGAAGATGAACTTCATCGACGGCGCCAAGCTCGGCGAGACGGCCAAGACCGTCGGCGTGCGGCCCGAGCACCTGACCGTCGACACGACATCAGGCGCCTGGAAGGGCACGGTGGTGCACGCCGAGCATCTTGGCGCCGACACCAACCTCTATCTCGATTGCGAGAAGGCCGGGCTGCTCACCGTGCGCATCTTCGGCGTCTACAACGCCGAACCAGGCTCGACGCTCTACGCGACGCCGGACCCGGCGAAGACGTATCGGTTCGGAGCGGATGGGAGAGTCATAAAGTAGATTCTCTACGAAGGTCGGCGCTGCCCCTCATCCGCCTACCGGCACCTTCTCCCCGTGAGGAACGGGGAGAAGGAACAAGCTCCAGCGCTGGCGTCCCCCTCTCCCCGTCCTTCACGGGAGAGGGTAGGGGTGAGGGGCAGCGCAAACTTATCCGAACAAGCACACTACGCGTCCGCCCTGAACGTCTGCTTCTGCTGGCCCAGCCCTTCGATGCCGAGCTCGACCACGTCGCCGGCCTTGAGGAACACCGGCGGCTTCATGCCCAGGCCGACTCCGGGCGGCGTGCCGGTGGAGATAATGTCGCCTGGATGCAACGACATGAACTGGCTGAGATAGGAGACCAGATAGGCGACGCCGTAAACCATGGTCTTGGTCGAGCCGTTCTGCATCGTCTTGCCGTTGACGGTCAGCCACATCTTGATGTTCTGCGGGTCGGCCACCTCGTCCTTGGTGACCAGCCACGGGCCGATCGGGCCGAACGTGTCGCAGCTCTTGCCCTTGGTCCACTGGCCCTGGCGCTCGGCCTGGAAGGCGCGCTCGGACACGTCGTGCGAGACGCAATAGCCGGCAACATAATCCAGCGCGTCGGCTTCCGAGACATATTTCGCGGTCTTGCCGATGACGACGCCGAGTTCGACCTCCCAGTCGGTCTTGACCGAGCCGCGCGGGATCAGCACGTCGTCGTCAGGCCCGACAATCGCCGAGCTCGCCTTCATGAAGATGATCGGCTCCGGCGGCACCGTGGCGCCGGTTTCGGCGGCGTGGTCGGAATAGTTCAGGCCGATGCAGATGAACTTGCCGGTCCCGGCGACGCAGGCGCCGATGCGCGGGCTGCCGGAAACCGCCGGCAGCGATTTCGCATCGAGCTTCGCCAGCATGTCCAGCGAAGCCGGATGAAGCGCCGTGCCGCCAATGTCGGCGACGTGGGCCGAGAGGTCGCGGATGGTCCCATCCGCATCGAGCAGGCCGGGACGTTCGCTCCCCACCTCGCCATAGCGCAGCAGTTTCATCTAAATCCTTCTCCTACTTGCGGCCCGTGGCCGTTTGCAAACTCTCCGCCGAAGCGACGGCTCCCTTGCGGAAACCGGGCGGACCGTACCCATCGCCCCGGTCCCGGGCAAGCACGGTCACTGCGTCTGGCCGCCGGCGCGCGGGATTTTCAGACTTCTCGATCCGGACCGCGCCGGACTGAGGTCAGATCGACCAGCCGCCGTCGATATTGTAGGCCTGCCCCGACGTGTAGGTGGCGCCGGCCAGATAGACGGCGAGATCGGCGATTTCTTCCGGCGTGCCGAGGCGTCCCATCGGCTGGCGGGCGATGAAGGCGGCGCGGGCCGCTTCGTAATCCCCCTGCGCATGCATGCGGTCCTGCAGCGACGGGCTCTCGACCGTGCCCGGGCAGATGGCATTGCAGCGAATGCCCTTGGCGACATAGTCGGCGGCGATCGCCTTGGTCAGGCCGATGACTGCGGCCTTGGTCACACCATAGGCGAAGCGGTTGGGCACGCCCTTGCCGGCGCCGGCGACCGAAGACATGTTGATGATCGATCCGTCGCCGCGCTCCAGCATGCCCGGCAGCACGGCGCGGATGGTGCGGATCATCGCGCGCACATTGAGGTTGAAGGCGAAGTCGAGGTCGGCGTCCTTCATTTCGAGGATCGAGCCCGCATGGACGAAGCCGGCGCAGTTGAACAGCACGTCGACCGGGCCGATCTCGGCGAACGCGGCGTTGACGGCCGCGTCGTCGAGCACGTCCAGTTTGCGGGCTTTGATACCCGGCGTCTTGGCGAGTTGGGCCAGCGGCGCCTCGTTGATGTCGGTGGCATAGACCGTGGCGCCGGCCTTGGCGAACGCCAGCGCGCTCGCCCGGCCGATGCCTTGCGCCGCCGCGGTGACGACAACCACCTTGCCTGCCAGATCCGCCATCGTTTCTCTCCAGGTTCTCGCGAGCGTTTTAGCGGCAGCCAGGCGGGACGCAATGTGCCAGGCGGACACTATGGTCCCGCCTGAGCCGCTGTCTGCTGGAGGCCAATTGTTTTTTCTCGTTAAAGAACATTTGTGAACCCGTCAACCCCGAAGGCTGCGACAAACGCGGCACCTGTCAGGTGTCAATCGCCGTAGGGCACCCAGACGTTCTTGACCTCGATGGCGCGGCGCAGGAACGCCTCGCCGGCCGAATCGTCCGAGGCCCAGTCGAGGCCGCGGCCGTTGCCGCTCCAGACGCGCTTGAGGTTGCCGATGGAGTCGGCCTCCGCCTTGGCGCAGGTCTCGGCATCGGCGAACACCCACAGCCCATCGACATCGTCATGCTTGGCCAACACGCCGGCGAGCTCGGCGCCGCGGCCGGTGACGATGTTGATGGCGCCGGCCGGAATGTCGGAATATTCGATCACCTGATAGAGATCGGTGGCCAGCAGCGGATAGCGCTCCGAGGGCACGGCGACCACGGTGTTGCCCATGGCGAGCGCCGGCGCCACCAGCGAGATGAAGCCGAGCAGCGGCTGATTGTCGGACGCCACGACGCCGACGACGCCGACCGGCTCGTGCAGGGCAAGCGTCACGGCCCGGGCCGGCGGCTGGTGCACGCGGCCCTCGAACTTGTCGGTCAGGCCGGCATAGAGGAACAATCGTTCGATCGACTGCTCGACCTCCTCGCGCGCGGCCTTCGCCGTCACGCCGGTCAGCTGGACGAGTCGGGCGGCGAACTCGTCGGCGCGGCCGGACAGGTTTTCAGCCAGATAGTAAAGCACCTGGCTGCGATTGAACGCGGTCGCCTCCGGCCACGCCTTGCATGCTCGGGCTGCGGAAACCGCATCGCGGATGTCCTTGCGGTTGCCGAGACCGACTTCGCCGGCAAGCCTGCCCTTGGCGGTTGCGATGGCGAGCGAATAGTTGCCGTCCGGCCGGACCTGCTTGCCGCCGATGAACAGCTTTGCCGTGCGGTCGATGACAGTGCCATCGGCCTGTTCAACGGGCTGAGCTGACGCGGCAGCCGCTGCCTTGATGACCGGCCCGAGCGGCAGCTTCGCCGCCAGATATTCATACATGCCCTCGCGTCCGCCCTCGCGGCCAAAACCGCTTTCGCGATAGCCGCCGAAGCCGCAGGCGGCGTCGAACATATTGGTCCCGTTGACCCAGACGACGCCGGCCTTGAGCTGCGGCGCGACATGCAGCGCAAGGTTGACGTTCTCGCTCCACACCGAGGCGGCGAGCCCGTAGCGTGTGTTGTTGGCGAGCTCGATCGCTTCCTCGGTGTTGCGGAAGCTCATGACTGCCAGCACTGGGCCGAAGACTTCTTCCTGGGCAAGTATATTAGCCGGCGAAACACCGGTGGCGAGCGTCGGCAGGTGGTAGTAGCCCGAAGACGGCAAGGCCGCGTCCGGCTGCCAGCAGACGGCGCCCTGTTTTGCTCCTTCGGCGACCAGTCCCTTGACCCGGTCGAGCTGGCTGCGGTCGACCAGCGGGCCGATATCGGTGTTCTTGTCGAGGGGGCTGCCGAGGCGCAGCCGGCTCATCCTGACCTTGACCTTGGCGATGAAGGCATCGGCGACGCCTTCCTGCACCAGCAGCCGCGAGCCGGCGCAGCAGACCTGGCCCTGGTTGAACCAGATGCCGTCGACCAGGCCCTCGACGGCGCTGTCGAGATCGGCGTCCTCGAACACGATGAAGGCCGACTTGCCGCCGAGTTCCAGCGACAGTTTCTTGCCCGATCCGGCGGTCGCCTTGCGGATGATCTTGCCGACCTCGGAAGAGCCGGTGAAGGCAATCTTCTGGATGCCGGGATGATTGACGATGGCCGCGCCCGCTTCCGGCCCGCCCTGGACGATGTTGACGACGCCCTTCGGCACGCCGGCGCGTTCGCAGATCTCGGCGAACAGCACGGCGGTGAGCGGCGTGAACTCGGCCGGCTTCAATACCACGGAGCAGCCGGCGGCGAGTGCCGGCGCGATCTTCCACGCCAGCATCAGCAGCGGGAAATTCCACGGGATGATCTGGCCGACGACGCCGACACCCTTGTGATCGGGAAAATCCCTGTCCAGCGCCTGCGCCCAGCCGGCATGGTGGATGAAATGCCGGATGGCCAGCGGCACGTCGATGTCGCGGCTCTCGCGGATCGGCTTGCCGTTGTCGATCGACTCAAGCACCGCGAAAAGGCGCTGGTGGCGCTGCATGGCGCGGCCGATGGCGTAGAGCACCTTGGCGCGCTGGTACCCAGAGCTGGCGCTCCATTTCGGCAGCGCCTTGGCGGCCGCAGCCACGGCGGCATCGATATCGGCCGCACCTGCATCCGAAAGCTTGGCCAGCAGCTTGCCCGAGGACGGCTCGCTGGTCTCGAAGGTCTTGCCGCCGGCGGCGGCCTTCCATTCGCCGCCGATGAACAGCGCCTTTGAGAAATCGCGCGCGGCGAGCCAGGCATCGGCCTCGTTGCGCGCCTCCGGCGCCGGGCCGTACTCCATGGCGTGATAGCGTTCGAGAATGTTCATGGGGCGCTCCTACCGCAGGAGGTTTTTGGTTCTTGGCGGGCGACTTCGCGGGCTAGGCCATCGCGTGGCGATGGTTGGCCGAATAGTGCCCGGTCAAATGATGCTCGAGCTGACGCTCGATGTCGGTGAGCAGGCTCGACGCGCCGAAGCGGAACAGCTCCGGCTCCAGCCACGGTCGCCCAAGCTCTTCCTTCATCAGCACCAGCCAGTCGAGCGAGACCTTGGCCGTGGAAATGCCGCCGGCCGGCTTGAAGCCGATGAGGTAGCCGGTCTCCTCGAAATAGGCGCGGATGGCGCGCACCATGGCAAGCCCGACGGGAAGCGTGGCGTTGACGCTCTCCTTGCCGGTCGAGGTCTTGATGAAGTCGGCGCCCGCCATCATCGCCACCATCGAGGCCAGCATGACGTTGCGCAGCGTGGCGAGGTCGCCGGTGCCGAGGATGACCTTGAGATGCGCATCGCCGCAGGCTTCGCGCATGGCGACGATCTCGTTGAACAGCTCCTGCCATTTCGCGCCATAGACCAAGCCGCGCGGGATGACGACGTCGATCTCGTCGGCGCCGTCGCGGACCGAGGCCTCGATCTCCTGCAGGCGCGTCGACAGCGGTGCCAGACCGTGCGGGAAGGCGGTGGAGACGGCGGCGACATGGATGCCGGTGCCGCGGACCGCATCGACGGCGGTGGCGACGAAGGGGTGGTAGACGCAGACCGCGGCCGGCCGGATGGTTTCGCCTTCAATGCCCAGCCCCTCGACGATGTCGCGCCGGAACGGGTTGATCGCCTTGGCGCAGAGCCGGCGCACACGCTCGTCGGTGTCGTTGGAGTTCAGCGTCGTCAGGTCCATGCATGCGACGGCGCGCAGCAGCCACGCCGCCTGGTTGTCGGCCTTGATCGAGCGGCGTTTGGTCAGCGTGGCGACGCGGCGCTCCAGCGCCGAGCGGTTGACGCTGCGCACCGATTCCAGGAAGCCGAGATCGAGCCGCATGCCGGGATTGCGCGCAATATGGCCTTGCGGCGCGGGCGTGTTGGCGGCGGCGCGCGCCGGCAGCGAGGTGACCTTGGACGTGCCGAGGTCGGCGTCGCGGATTGTGCTGCTCATCTCCTGCCCTTCCATTCAGCGGCTTGCGCTTAATGCTTCGTGCGCGTCGTTCCCCAAGACCACTCGACGGTTCTGGGTGACACGCACGAAGATAGCCCGTGAAGCAGTGCTCCACGAGTCCTCAAAAGGCTCATAGCGGAAAAAGGCCGCGAAAGCAGCTGATTTTTGACCGCATGGTCAAAACGGATTTGAGGGGAGCTGAAGCGTCCCGGCTACGGCTCAGCCGACGAAGGCGCGCTCGACGACGAAGCTGGCGGGATGGCTGAGCGAACCTTCCTGGAAGCCGAGGCTTTCGGCCAGTTCCTTGACGTCCTTCAGCATGTGCATCGAGCCGCAGATCATGATGCGGTCGGTCTCGGGATTGAGCTTGTCGATGCCGAGGTCGGTGTAGAACTTGCCGGAGCCGATCAGCGCGGTGATGCGGCCCATGCGCGCCGACTCTTCGCGCGTGGTCGAGTTGTAAAGCGTGACGCGGCCGCCGGTCAGTTCGCCGATCAGCGGATCGCTCTCGAGCGCCGCTACCAGTTCCTGGCCATAGGTGAGCTCGGCATTGTCGCGGCAGGTATGGGTCAGGATGACCTGGTCGAACTTCTCATAGGTGTCGGGATCGCGCAGCAGGCTGGCAAAGGGCGCGATGCCGGTGCCGGTCGAGATCATGAACACGCGCTTGGCGGGCGTCAGCGCGTCGAGCACCAGCGTGCCGGTCGACTTCTGACGCATGATGACGGTGTCGCCGACCTGGATCTTCTGCAGCTCGGAGGTCAGCGGACCGTCCGGCACCTTGATCGAGAAGAATTCCAGCTCGTCGTCCCAGGCCGGGCTGGCAACGGAATAGGCGCGGAAGATCGGCTTCTCGGCATTGGGCAGGCCGATCATCACGAACTCGCCGGAACGGAAGCGCAGCGACTGCGGCCGGGTGATGCGGAACGAGAACAGGCGGTCGGTGTAATGCTTCACCGAGACGACGGTCTCGGCATAGACATTGGCCGGGATAGGGAACTGCAGCGGCTTGGCGCCGGCGGCGTTCAACGCGGATGTCGTGTTCATCAAATCCAACCTTCTGGCCCAGGCTCACGGCGCTGACGCCAAACCTACTCCTACGCGCCCGAACCGGTCAGGTTCCGATGCGCTCCTTGTACACTGCCAAGCGGTAAGCTCTTGTGTCGGAAATTTATTAGTATACAAATGATCTCGGCGTCAAGATGCGAGCGTAAAACACCGTTCCAAACCAAGCCATATCCGTAGGCCGCGCATTTCGGGTTTCGACAATGAAAGAGAATTTTTCGGCGCAACCGCGGGATTCCCTGGGCAGCGTCGTTGCCGGCATCGATGTTGGCGGCACCTTCACCGACCTCATCCTGATCGACGGCAAGGACGGCGGAAGGGTGCATATCGCCAAGACCCCGACGACGGTCGAAAACCAGGCTTTCGGCGTCGTTTCGGCGCTCGGCGCCACCGGCTTTGCGATCGACGGCATCGACCTCATCGTGCACGGCACGACCACCACCACCAACGCCGTGCTGGAGCGCCGCCTGGCCAGGACCGGCATGATCACCACGCTCGGCTTTCGCGACGTGATCGAACTTGGCCGGCGCACCAGGCCGCAGCCCTATGGCATGACGGGGACATTCATTCCGGTCATTCCGCGCGATCTCAGGCTTGAAGTCGCGGAGCGCGTCGAGGCCTCGGGAGCGGTGCGCGTCGCGCTCGACGAGGCCGGCATGCGCGACGCGGTGAAGAGGCTGCTGGAGGCCGGCTGCGAGTCTCTCGTCATCCACTTCCTGCATTCCTACGCCAACCCGGCGCATGAGCGGCGCGCGGCCGAGATCGCCAGGGAGATCTGGCCGAACGGCTACATCACCACCGGCCATGCGCTGCTGTCGGAAGCGCGCGAGTTCGAGCGCGGCGTGACGGCCTCGGTCAACGCCTCGGTGCAGCCGATCCTGGAACGCTATGTCGAGAGGCTGCGCAAGGAGCTCGCCGCGAAGGGCTATGCCCGCGATTTCCTGATCATGAACGGCAATGGCGGCATGATCTCGGCCCGCTTCGTCACCCGGGAATCGGCAAAGACGGTGATGTCCGGCCCGGCCTCCGGTGTCATCGCCGCAGCCTATACGGGCAAGCGCGCCGGCTTCGAGAACCTCGTCACCTACGACATGGGCGGCACCTCGACCGACGTGGCGCTGATCCGCAACGCCGAGCCCGCGGTGTCGAACGAGATCGAGATCGAATATGCGATGCCGATCCACGTGCCGATGGTGGCGGTGCATACGGTCGGCGCCGGCGGCGGCTCGATCGCGCGTGTCGACGCGGCCGGCCTGATCCAGATCGGCCCGGAAAGCGCCGGCGCCAATCCGGGCCCGATCTGCTACGGGCGCGGCGGCACCGAGCCGACCATCACCGATGCCAATCTTGTGCTGGGGCGGCTGGCGCCGAAGAAGCTGCTCGCGGTCGACAATCCGGTCACCGTCGAGCGCGTCACCGGCATATTCGAGGACAGGATCGGCAGGCCCACCGGCCTCTCCGGCGTCGAGGCGGCAGGCGCAATCCTGAGGCTCGGCAACATCAAGATGGCCGGCGCCATCCGCATGGTCTCGGTGGCGCGCGGCCACGACCCGCGCGATTTCGCGCTGTTCGCCTTCGGCGGCGCCGGGCCGCTGCACGCGACGGCACTCGCCCGCGAGCTTGGCCTGCCAAAGGTGCTGGTTCCGGCGCGGCCAGGCATCACCAACGCGCTCGGCTGCGTCGTCGCCGATCTCCGGCATGACTTCGTCAACACGATCAACCAGCCGGTGGCGCTGCTCGATGAAGCCTTGCTTCACAAGGTGTTGGAACGGCACCGGAGCGAAGGCGAGGAACTGATTGCCAAGGAAGCGGTGAAGCCGGACACGATCCGCGTCACCCACTCAGCCGACATGCAGTTCGTTGGCCAGACGCACATCATCAACGTGCCGCTGCCATCGTCTACCGTGACCCGCGCCACGCTACAGCTTCTGTTCGAAAAGGCCTATTTCGCCCGCTTCAAGGTCGAGTTGCCGGAGATCCGCGCCAACCTCGTCAACCTCAACACCTCGGTCACCGGCGTGCGCCCGGCGATCGATCTGTCGCGGCTGATCGACCCGGCGGGGCGCGCGGCGACGCTCGAGGAAGCCCGGCGCGAGACCAGGCCGGTATGGTATCACGGCACCTGGCACGACACGCCGGTCTACGCCCGCGAAAAACTGCCGCTCGACGCCGTCATCGAAGGGCCGGCGATCCTCGAACAGATGGACGCCACGACGGTGCTGGAGCCCGGCGACCGCGCACGTTCGGATGCCGACGGCAACATCATCATCGACATCGGCGAGGCTTGATATGGCAAAGCTCGACACCATCACGCTTTCGGTCCTGCAGGCCGCGTTGCAGCAGGTCTGCGACGAGATGGATTTGACGTTTTCCCGCGCCGCCTTCTCGCCGGTCATCGCCGAGGCCAACGACCGCTCCGACGGCATCTATTCGGCGGTCGACGGTTCGCTGATCGCGCAGGGCAGCCAGGGCCTGCCGGTGTTCGTCGGCGTCATGCAGTATTCGACGAAAACCGTGATCGAGATGATCGCCGACGGCCGCTGCCTGGCGCCCGAACCGGGCGACATCTACATCGTCAACGATCCCTATCTCGGCGGCACCCATCTGATGGACGTGCGCTTCGTCATGCCCGTCTACCGCGGCGACAAGATCTTCTGCTGGCTGTCCAACACCGGCCACTGGCCGGATATTGGCGGCTCGGTGCCGGGCGGCTTTTCCGCTTCGGCCACCGCCGTCGAGCAGGAGGGGTTGCGGCTGCCGCCGGTGAAACTGTTCAAGAAGGGAGTGCTCGACCCGGAGATCTACGCCATCATCTGCTCCAACATCCGCGTCGCCGACCAGCGCATCGGCGATATCCGCGCCCAGGCCGCGGCACTGCTGATCGGGCAGGATAGGCTCAACGGAATCCTCGATCGTTACGGTGATGAAACGGTTGTCGAGGCGATCGCCGAGCTGCGCCGCCGCGCCGCCGACCAGATGCGCGCCAACATCGCCGCCATTCCGGACGGCGTCTACCGCTCCAAGGCCTTCGTCGATTCCGACGGCGTGGTAAACGAGCCGCTGACGATTGCGCTCGCCGTCGAGAAAAAGGGCGACACGCTCACCTTCGACTTCGCCGGCTCCTCGAAACCCTGCGCCGGGCCGATGAACAGCGTGCTGGCGACGACGCTGTCGTCGGTCTATCTCGCCATGCGCCATATCTTCCCGGATGTGCCGATCAGCGCCGGCGCCTTCGAGCCGCTCGACGTCAAGCGGCCGGAGGGGACCTTCCTCGACGCCCGCTATCCGCGTCCGGTCTCGGGCTGCGCGGCGGAGGTCTCACAGCGCATCGCCGAGGCCGTGTTCGCGGCCATGGTGCAGGCGCTGCCCGACAAGGTGACGGCGGCTCCCGCCGGCTCCAGCGGCAATTTCGCGCTCGGCGGCAACGATCCGGCGCGCGGTCGCGACTATGTCATGTACCAGATCTCCGGCGGCGGCTATGGCGGCAATGCCGGCCATGACGGCCTCACCAATGGCTGCTCGACGATCGGCATCTCCAAATCGCCGCCGGTCGAGATCATGGAGCAGGCTTTTCCGGTGCTTTACCGCCACTATGCGCTGCGCGAAGGTTCGGGCGGCGCCGGCAAGCAGCGTGGCGGCTTCGGTCTGGCCTACGAGGTCGAGATCCTGCGCGGCGATGCCCGCGCCTCCTTCGTCATGGACCATGGCCGCTTCGGCCCGCAAGGCGCGCTCGGCGGCAAGGACGGCGCGCCCAATACGGTGACCGTGTTCCGAGGCGGCGAGGCGCATGTGCCGCCGCATCTGTCCAAGGAGCAGGACATTTCCCTCAAGGCTGGCGATCGCGTGCGCGTCGGCACGCCGGGAGGCGGCGGCTATGGCGATCCGGGCGAGCGTGACCCGAAGCTGGTCGCCGAGGATGTCAGGCTGGGCTACTATACGGCCGAGCAGGCGAGGGAGATGTTCGGCGTCGATGCAGGATAGGGCTGGTAGACCGGCCGGCCGACTCTCCACCTTGAGCGCAATCGAGAAGTCGACCCGTTAGTTAAATCGGTACCTCGGCGAGCAATTTGCTTCGCCGAGGCACGAAGATAAGCCGGCTTCAGATGTCCAGATTGGCGACCGACAGCGCATTGTCCTGGATGAACTCGCGCCTCGGTTCCACCTCGTCGCCCATCAGTCGCGAGAACAGCGAGTCGGCGTCGGTGGCGTCGGTGACCTTGACCTGCAGCAGCGAGCGGACGTTCGGGTCCAGCGTGGTTTCCCACAGCTGCTCGGCGTTCATCTCGCCCAGGCCCTTGTAGCGCTGCATGGTCAGGCCCTTGCGGCCGGTCGCGAACACCGCGTTGAGCAGCGCCAGCGGCCCGGCAATGGTCTCGGAGACCTCCTTGCGGCGCAGCACCGGCGGCTCGCTGTAGACCTCGGTAAGGCGCGAGGCATAGCGGTCGAGCTGGCGCGCGTCGGCCGAATTGATCAGCCCGGCGTCGAGCTGCACGAATTCCTTCACACCGCGCACCGTGCGCTCGAACACATAGCCGCCGACGCCGTCATTGGAAGTCGACAGCCGGCCGGTCCAGCCGCGCTCGGTGTCCTCGGCGATCAGGTCGAGGCGCTTGGCGACGCGCTCGGCCATGGCGTTGGCGCGGCCGAGATCGGCAAGCACATCGGCATTCAGCGCGCCCGCTATCGCCGCCTGCTCGACCACGCTGCGGTTATAGCGCGTGTGCAGGCCGTTGATCAGCTGGCGCACCGCCAGCGCATCGTCGATGGCGCTGTGCAGGTCCTGGCCGGTCCGCACCTCGCCCGAGCCCAGCGTCAGCGAGGCTTCCTCCAGCCCGGAATCGATCAGGTATTCCTCATAGGCGCTTTCGTCCTTGAGGTATTGCGAGCTCTTTCCCCGCGTCACTTTGTAGAGCGGCGGCTGGGCGATGTAGAGATGGCCGCGCTCGATCAGCTCCGGCATCTGGCGGAAGAAGAAGGTGAGCAGCAGCGTGCGGATGTGCGCGCCGTCGACGTCGGCGTCGGTCATCAGGATGATCTTGTGGTAGCGCAGCTTGTCGGCGTTGAACTCGTCCTTGCCGATCGAGGTGCCGAGCGCGGTGATCAGCGTGCCGATCATGTCGGACGAGAGCATGCGGTCGAAGCGGGCCCGCTCGACGTTGAGGATCTTGCCGCGCAGCGGCAGGATCGCCTGGTTCTGGCGCGAGCGGCCGCCCTTGGCCGAGCCGCCGGCCGAGTCGCCCTCGACGATGAAGATCTCGGACTTCGCCGGATCGCGTTCCTGGCAGTCGGCAAGCTTGCCGGGCAGCGAGGTGACGCCGAGCGTGCTCTTGCGGGTGATGTCGCGTGCCTTGCGCGCCGCCTCGCGGGCAGCCGCCGCCTGGATCACCTTCTCGACCACCACCTTGCCTTCGCTCGGATGCTCTTCGAGCCAGGTGCCCAGCGCTTCGTTGACCAGGCTTTCGACGACCGGACGGACTTCGGAGGAGACCAGCTTGTCCTTGGTCTGCGAGGAGAATTTCGGATCCGGAACCTTGACCGAGAGAACGGCGGTCAGGCCCTCGCGGCAGTCGTCGCCGGTGAGCGAAACCTTTTCCTTCTTGGTCTGGCCGGAGGATTCGCCATAGCCGGTGATCTGCCGGGTCAGCGCGGCGCGGAAGCCGGCCAGATGGGTGCCGCCGTCGCGCTGCGGGATGTTGTTGGTGAAGGCCAGCACATTCTCGTGGTAGCTGTCGTTCCACCACATCGCCACCTCGACGGTGATGCCGTCGCGCTCGGCGCGGATCGCGATCGGCGTCTGGATCAGCGGCTTCTTGACCCGGTCGAGATATTTGACGAACTCTTCGAGGCCTCCGTCATAGTGCAACTCGTGACGGACCAGGTCGGCATGGCGGGCGTCGGTCAGCACGATGCGTACACCTGAATTGAGGAAGGCGAGCTCGCGCAGCCGGTGCTCCAGCGTGCCATAGTCGAACTCGACCATGGTGAAGGTCTCGGCCGACGGGAAGAAGGTGATCTCGCTGCCGCTGCGGCCCTCATAGGTACCCGGCTGCTTGTCCTGCGCGTAGCTGCCGGTGACCTTCAGCGGCGCGTCGGCATTGCCGTGGGTGAAGCCCATCTCGAAGATCTCGCCATTGCGGCGGATCTTGAGCTTCAGCCAGGCCGAGAGCGCGTTGACCACCGAGACGCCGACGCCGTGCAGGCCGCCAGATACCTTGTAGGAGTTCTGGTCGAATTTGCCGCCGGCATGCAGCTGCGTCATGATCACTTCGGCCGCCGAGACGCCTTCGCTGGGGTGGATGTCGGTCGGAATGCCGCGGCCATTGTCGATGACGGTGACCGAACCGTCGGGGTTGAGCGTCACCGAGACCAGGTCGGCATGGCCGGCCAGCGCCTCGTCGATGGCGTTGTCCACCACCTCATAGACCATGTGATGCAGGCCAGAGCCATCGTCGGTGTCGCCAATATACATGCCCGGCCGCTTGCGGACGGCATCCAACCCCTTCAAAACCTTGATGGAATCGGCGCCGTACTCGGCTTCCGCGCCATTGGCGCTTTCAGTCTGATCGCTCATGAAAACCTGTCTGATTGATGGCTGCTGGTCCAGCGCTGGAAACTGGCTCCGAATCGCGCCGTTTTGATGTCCTAGATATAGGCGCAAATGCCGGTTTTTCCAAGGTTTGCCGGCATTTCCGGGCGGGAAAGCCGGCTGTCCGGAGCTAGCCCCGCCGCAGGCTATTTTGTCCTGGCCAGCCGATCCTGGAGAAACTTGATCATGAACTTGTATCGCGGCGCCAGCCGGCCGCTGCGATCGAGCTCCAGCGTCCGCTCGAGCGCCTCGGAAAGCACGGCCTTCGGGTTCGTCGCGACCTGAGAATAGTCGATCATCGCGACCACCAGGTCGCGCTGCCAGGTGGCGTTTTCGGGGTCGGATTGGGCAAGCTGCTGGCGGATATCCAGGCTGTCCTCGAAGGCCTTGCGCGCACCCTTGATGTCGCGCTGCTTGGCCTTCAGCATGCCGATCTCGGACAGCGTTATCGACAGGTCGCGCTGCCAGTCGGAATTGGCGGGATCGAGCCTGGCCAGCCTGTCGACGATGGTGAAACTGTCGAGATAGAGTTTCAGCGCGCCCTTGCGGTCGCCCTGGATGGCGAGCACGCCGGCGACCTTTTCCAGGCTGACCGATAGGTCGCGCTGCCACTCCGTATTGTCCGGATCGCTGTCGGCCAGCGCCTGGGCCTGAGCCAGCGCCTGCCGGTAGGCAGAAAGCGCCGCCGGCCAGTTCTCCTGGTCCTTCAGCGCATTGCCGACCTTGGTGTTGCCGACCGACAGGTCGCGTTGCAGTTCGGTATTGTCGGGGTCGCGGCTTGCCAGCCGCTCGACGATCTCCAGGCTGTCCCGGTAGGCGGCGAGCGCGCCGGCGGCATCGTCGCGCTCGCGCTTCAAGTCGCCGATCGTGTCATGGCTGACCGAGACGTCGCGCTGCCGCTCGGCGTCGTCCGGCTGCTTCGCGGCCAGTGCCAGCCGGATCCGCAGGCTTTCCTCATAGGACGTCTGCGCATCGTCCAGCCGGCCGGCTGTACGGGCGAGGCCGGCGATTTCGTCATAGGAGATCGTCAGTTCGCGCTGCAGGTCGTCACGCTCCGGCTCATGGCCGGCCAGTTCCTTCTTGATCGACAGGCTTTCCTGATAGACCTGCGCAGCACTGGCCAAATTGCCCTGCGTCACCAGCACATTGCCGATCTTGTCGTCGTTCATGGCAAGGTCGCCGAACCAATCCAGACGGCCGGGATCGGCCGCCGTCAGCTCCGACAGCATCGTTCGCGCCGCCCGGTAGTTCTCCAGCGCCCCCGGCAGGTCGCCTTGCGTCATCCTGACATTGCCGAGCTTGGTGTGGCTGACGGCGAGGTCCCGCCGCACGCTGGGGTCGGTCTCCTGCCGCACGCGCTGTTCGAGATTGGCCAGCAACGCCTCGTAGGCGCGACCGGCTGCGGCAGTGTTGCCGACAGTGATGTAGAGCTTGCCGAGCTCGTCCAGCGTGCGGATCTGGCGGTCGGCATCGTCGAGCTTGAGCGCCGACTGCCCGGCCTCGCCAAAAAGCGACAGCACCTCCTCGTAGTCCCTGATCGCCGCGGTGTAGTCGAGGTCGGCGCGCGCCGCGCCCGCCGACAGATAGCGCGTTGCGGCTTCCGACAGCGTGCGGCTGACGAAATTGGCTTTCAGCGCCTTGCGCGAGGTGCTGTCGATCTCGGCCGCCGCCGCGAGTTTTTCACGCGCCGCGTCGAACGCGCCGAGCGAGAGCTGCTCCTCGGCCTGCCGGCGCAGCGCCGTCACCTGCGGGTCGTCCGAGGCGAGCGTCTTCATCTCGCCGCGCACCTTGACGAAGGCATCCGCCGCCTCGCGCAGCCTGGCGTTCAGGCTTTCGGCGGAAAGGTGGCTGGTGTCGGTGCTGATCAGCGCGCCATAGAGCGGCGCTAGCGGCATGTCGGCGTCGCTGGCGATCTGCTCGACCTCGCCGCGCATCTGCGGCGTCACGTCGGCCATGGCCAGCAGCAGCCGCTCGCGCTCCGGCAACTGCTCCTTGGTCGAGGCGGCGAAGAAGAGCTGTGGCAGGCCGCTTTCGACATAGGGAAGCTGCCTGCCGCGGCTGAGGTCGTAGACTTCCTGTTGCACGAGCGTCAGCACCGAGCGGATTTCGAGCCCGTCGGTGCCGAGATATTTCGTCAGCGCCGCGGTGAAGGGCGAGTTCTGGCCGGTTCCGTCGGCGGCCGTCTCGCCGGGGGCGGCGGCAAAGGCGAACAGGATGTTCTCCGCCCGGCCGACGCGGCCGAGGCCCGGCCGGACCTTGTCGGCTGCGTCCTTGGCCAGCGACGTCGCGCCACGCCCCTCGCTGCCCGCGCCTGCGAAGGGATCGCTGCGGCAGGCGTCGAGCACGATCAGCCCGACCTTGGCCGTGGCGGCGACCGCTTCGCGCACCTCCTCCAGCGGCAGGCTGGTCTTCTCCAGCGCGTCGAGCGAGGAGGCATCGGCATCGACGGGCAGCAGCCGGTTGTCGCCGGATATCTCGACGCCATGGCCGGAGAAATAGACCAGCGCCACGTCGGCGCCCCTGGCGTCCTCGCGGAAATCGTCGAGCGCGCGGCGCGTGCGGCGCAGGCCCCGGTTGGTCTCGAGCACCACCTCGAAGCCGAGCTTCTTCAGCGCGCCTTCCATCGCCTCGCCGTCATTGACGGGGTTGGCGAGCGGCCGGATCAGCCGGTAGTCGTCATAGGCGATGACCAGCGCCACGCGCCGCTCCGCCAGGGCGGCGGCGCTCGTCCAAAGGATCAGCAATAGCGCAAGGAGAAAACGCAAAGTCCAAACCGCCCCGGCCGGTCATCTGCCGGAGCATTTCATCTCTTTATGGCGCGAACAAGCCGGGTAGTTCGGCCTTGAATGAGCCTCAGCCGGCGCGCAGCGGCTTCAGCGCCTCGCTCCAGCGCAACAGCTCGTCCAGCATGGCCTTGGCGCCGCCCTGCACCTGCTCGCTCGGCCGGAAAGAGCCGTCGCTCTCGAGCAGCTTCTGGTAGAGCGGCAGGGCAACGCCCTCGGGAATCGGCATTACGCCCACCGATGTCAGCAGCGGCTTGACGGCTTGCGCCGCGCGCAGGCCGCCGGAGACGCCGCCATAGCTGAAGATGGCGGCGGGCTTGTACTTCCACTCGCGCGAGAGATAGTCGACCGCATTCACGATCGCCGGCGCAACGAAATAGTTGTACTCCGGCGCCACGAAGACAAAAGCGTCGGCGGCATCGATCGCCTTCGACCATGCCTTGGTGTGGTCCTTCTCGTATTTGGCAAGCCTCGGGTGGTGCGGCTCATCCAGTATCGGCAGGTCGAATGTGGCGATGTCGGTCAGCACCGGCTCGAACTTGCCATGCTCGCGCGCGAAGCCGTCCAGCCAATGGGCGAAGACCGGCCCGGCACGGCCGGGTCGCGTGCTGCCGATGATGATGTTCAGCCGGTGTTTCAAGTCGGGCTCCCGCGGCCAAGTATCTGTCGGTGACTGCCCCCTAAGGCATGCGGCGGCGGGCGGCAAGAAGCCGTGGCGAGCGGACGGTCACATTCCGGAGAGCGGACATTGCCGAGGCGAGGGCGATCACGGCCGGCCCTTCGGCCGCATGGACGCGGGGCGGGGCAGGCACTACATTCGAGGCGACAAGCGGAGCAAGCCGATGGACACCCAGCCCGCCCCCTTCGTGCCGCCGGCGCCGAAGCCGCGTACCTCGCCGCCCTCGACGCTGCAGATGATGCGCATCGTCTACCGCAATCCGCTCGAACTGTGGGGCGAGCCGACCTACAACGAACCCTGGATCTCGGTGAACGGCGTCGGCGGGCCGCTGGTCATCGCCAACGACCCCGGCCTCATCCGCCATGTGCTGGTCGACAATGCCCGCAACTACAAGATGGCGACGGTGCGCCAGATGATCCTGCGTCCGATCCTGCGCGACGGCCTGCTCACCGCCGAGGGCGAGGTGTGGAAGCGCTCGCGCAAGGCGATGGCGCCGGTGTTCACGCCGCGTCACATTTTCGGCTTCGCCCAGCCGATGCTGAAGCGCACGCTGGAGTTCGTCGCCCGCTACGAGGCGGGCGGCACCACCGACGTCGCCCATGACATGACGCTGCTCACCTTCGACATCCTCGCCGAGACGCTGTTTTCCGGCGAGATCGCCGGCGAGCCCGGCAGCTTCGCCAAGGAGATCGACCGCCTGTTCGAGACCATGGGCCGCGTCGATCCGCTCGACCTCTTGCGCGCTCCGCTTTGGCTGCCGCGCCTCACCCGGATCCGCGGCCGCAGGACCATGGCCTACTTCCGCGACATCGTCGCCGGCACCGTCAGGATGCGAGAGGAGCGATTGAAGCGCGACCCCGATCATGCGCCGCAGGATTTCCTGACGCTTCTGCTCAAGGCCGAGGGGCCGGACGGGCTGACCCGCGCCGAAGTCGAGGACAACATCATCACCTTCATCGGCGCCGGCCACGAGACGACGGCCCGCGCGCTCGGCTGGACACTCTATTGCCTGGCCGAGGCGCCCTGGGAGCGCGACAAGATCGAGCGCGAGATCGACGACGTGCTGGCGCGCGAGCCCGATCCGACGAAATGGCTGGACGCCATGCCGCTCACCCGCGCCGCCTTCGAGGAGGCGCTCAGGCTCTATCCACCGGCGCCGTCGATCAACCGCGAGCCGATCGAGCCGGAGACCTGGAACGACCTGCACATACCCAAATACGCCGCCGTGCTGGTGATGCCCTGGGTCGTCCATCGGCACCGCAAGCTGTGGGACAGGCCGGACGCCTTCATGCCGGAGCGCTTCCATCCCGGAAACCGCGACCGGATCGACCGCTTCCAGTATCTGCCGTTCGGCGCCGGCCCGCGCGTCTGCATCGGCGCCAGCTTCGCCATGCAGGAAGCGATCATCGCGCTAGCCATCCTGTTGTCGCGCTTCCGTTTCGACAGCACCGCCGAAACCAGGCCATGGCCGGTGCAGAAGCTGACGACGCAGCCGCAGGGCGGCCTGCCGATGCAGGTCACCGCGCGAGGCTCGTAGCCGTCTAGACTTGTGGTCAGGCCGCGGGTTTGCGCTGGAACTGGCCGGCGGCGCGGAAGCGCCAGAGATAACTCGGCAATATGGTGCCGATCGACTGCGGCTGGATGGCAAGGCCCGCAAGCGTCCTGTTTTCCCTAGCGGCCTGGTCGGACACGATGTTGTGCTCGCGAAGCTGCAGCACCTGGTCTTTGGTGAGCAGCGGGTTGGGCAGCAGGCCGAGGATCGAGGCCTGCAGGTTCGCCACCCACCACGGCACCGGCGCCAGGATCCGCCTGCGGTCGATCACGGTGAGCAGTTCTTCCATGCACTGCTTGAAGGTGAGCACCTGCGGCCCGCCGAGTTCATAGACGCGGCCGCCCTCGACCTTGCCGTCAACGGAGCGCGCGATGGCTTCGGCGACATCGCCGACATAGACCGGCTGGAACTTGGTCTGGCCGCCGCCGAGCAGCGGCAGCACCGGCGAGTAGCGCGCCATGTTGGCGAAACGGTTGAAGAAGCTGTCCTCCGGGCCGAAATTGATCGAGGGCCGGAAGATCACGGCGTCGCTGATCGTCTCCAGTACCGCCTTCTCGCCGAGCGCCTTGGTGCGCGCGTAGACGGATGCCGAATTGAGGTCGGCGCCCAGCGCCGAGATATGGGTGAGGCCGGCGCCGACCGAGCGCGCGGCCTCGGCCACGGCGCGGGCGCCGAATTCGTGCACGGCGCCGAATTTCTGCCGTCCGCTCTCATGCAGTATGGCGACAAGGTTGACGACATGGTCGGCGTCCTGCGCGGCGCGGTCGATCGACCAGCGCACACGCACATTGGCCTGCACCGGCTGGATCTGGCCGACATTGCCGAGCGGCTGCAGATGGCCGGCCAGGTCGGGACGGCGGCACGCCACCCGGATGCGATAGCCGCGCTTGGCCAGCGCCCGCACGACATGACGGCCGACAAAGCCGGAGCCGCCGAAGACGACGACGAGCTTTGGGATCTGCAGGATTTCGGTCATGGCTGGCTCCGGCGCGCTTTCCCGAGGGTATTGGGCCCAGATACTGGGGCTGGCTGAAGCCGTTTCATAGTCGGTTTCGCGCCAAAGGCAAAGGCCAGGCGGAGCCAATCACGAGCTTGTTTCGGCCCTCGTCAGAACGCCCTGCCGATGCGCGCGTCGACCGATTGGCCGTTGCCGCCGCGAATGACGAAGAAGCGTCAGGCCCGAAACGCAGAAAACCCCGCCGAAGCGGGGTTTTCCGGGTGACGAACGCGCCGAAACAGGGTCTGACGAGACGGCCTGACCTGAGACGGCATCAAGTTTGGCGTGAAGCAAACACGCCCCGCCTCAGCCCTGGACACATTCGATTGTATGCCACCGGCCGGGCATCCACCCCGGCATGCATGGGTCGTGGCGTCGGGCAAAAAGGTTCAACTGCTAGGCGATCTCAGAATTTGCCGTTGCCATTCTTCCATTCAGCCTTCGGCGGGATCGCCTCGATCGTGTCCCAATGCTCAGCGATCTTGCCATTCTCGACGCGGAACAGGTCGTAGTAGGAAGTCGGCTTTCCGCCGAGAGAGCCTTCGCTCACGACCAGGACGAAATTGCCTTCTCCAAGCACCTTGTGGATGCGATCGTATTTGATTGCAATTCCGGCTTTCGCCAAGGCCGCGAACCCCGCGGCAAGCCCCGAAAGGCCGTCGGCGATCTGCGGATTATGTTGGCGGTAGCTTTCGCCGTTGCCATCGAAATAGCCGGCAAGCCTGTCCATGCGGCCATTGACAAGAATGTCATAGGCGAATGCGTTGACGAGCGCCTTGTTGGCTTCGGTTTTGTCGAGATCCTTCAATTCGGTCGGCCCGTCGATCATCGTACGGCCGCTCGGATTGGGACCGGCGGTCTCCTGCAAATTGTCCCAATGCTCGACGATCCTGCCGTTCTCGAAGCGGAAGATGTCGAAGCCGATCTTCGGACCGAAAAAGTCGTACGCGGTGTGGGCAAAGACCAGATCGCCGTCCTGGAACACACGTACCGTGTTCACTTTCGCCGAGCCCGGAGGCAGCGCCGCAAGCAGGGCGCCGAAGCCAACAAGGCCGTCGGCCGCGCCGAGATTGTGCTGGATGTACTTGTCGGGATTGATCACGCCGACCGGCTCGGCGGCCGCGGTTTCAATGGCTTTGAGCAGGTCCACGACCTGCTTCTTCTGAATCGACATAGCGGTCTCCGTTTGAGCAAGGGCGATGTTTGCGGGTATGACGGCCGAAAGCGTGGCAAGGGCGGTGATGCCGAGCGCCAGGGCGGCCATGTGTCGGCGAGCTAAGGGAGTCATATATGTATCCAATTTAGTTGCACATTTATGTGACTAATATGGATACATATTGGCGTCAAGCCGATTTCTCAGCGTGACGGCCGGGTCAGGGCAGCGCTGTGAGGCGCTCTTCTGCGTTCAGGGAAACATCGCTGGCCATCGCGGCGATCGTGGTTTTGGCCAGTTCGGCATCGATTGCCGAGCGGACCCTCGCGATTCTTAGTCCGAGCGTCCTTTTGATGTTTCTGCCGACAGGACACATCGGGTTCGGCGCCTCATGCATGGCAAACACTTCCTGCGCCGCATCCATTGCGCGCCAGACATCGAGAAGTGTGATGGAACTCGCCGGTCGGGCAAGCAGCGCCCCGCCGCCGGACCCCATCTGCGATGTTGTCAGTCCCGCCTTGGCCAACTGCGACAGAAGCCGACGGATCAGGGTTGGGTTGGTGTTGACGCTGGACGCGATCAATTCCGACGTAGCCGGCGCGCCGGCCTGGCTCTCAAGGAACGTCAAAATATGGACGGCAACGGCAAAGCGGGTATTCATGGAAACAGTCTTTTCTGTCTGTGCTTATGTTAGGCACAGACCGAAGCCGCTGCAAGGGTGCCTATCGCCGGCAGGCCTAGGCCGTTTGATGACTTGCTCAAGCCGAATAGCGCTCGGCGAATTCGGAGATGCGCTGGATCACCGCCTTGGGCGCATTGATGCCGCGCGCCACGGCCTTCTCCGCCGCGTCCGCGCGGGCGCGTCCCGGCACATGCACGCCATAGCGGCGGCGCAGGCGGTCGAGCTGGTCACGCATGCGCTGCTCGAAATCGGGGTCGAGCAGCTTGGGCTCGACGGCGAGCACGAACAGGCCCGTTCCCGGGCTGTCCGGGCCGCCGGTGAACCAGGGCGCGTCGAGCGACCAGTTGGCACCGGAAAGGCCCGCTGCCAAGACTTCGACCATCAGCGCGATGTTGGCGCCGCGCTGGCCGCCGAAGGCAAGCATGGCGCCTTTCATGGCGGCCGCCGGGTCTGTGGTCGGGTTGCCAGTGGCGTCCAGCGCCCAGCCTTCGGGGATTTTCCTGCCCTCCTCGGCCGCCTTGCGGATGTTGACGAAGGCGGTGGCGCTTGACGACTGGTCGATGACGAGCGGCGATCCGTCGGCGGACGGAGCGGCAAACGACATCGGATTGGTGCAGTAGACCGGCTTCACCGAGCCGGAGCCGGCCAGCACCGCCGGCCCGTTGGTGGCGGCGAAAGACACCAGCCCCTGTGCCGCCAGCCGCCCGGTGAAGTAGCCGAGCGCGCCGCAGGTATAGGCGTTCTTCTGCGAAAAGATGGCGACGCCGAACAGTTTTGCCGCCTTGGCGAGGTCCTCGATCGTACGGTCGAAGCCGGTGTGGGCGAGGCCGCCGCGTGCGTCGGAAAGATAGACCGCGAGCGCCGGCCTGGTGATGACCGGATCGGCATTGCCGTCGATACGACCGGCTTCGATCGCTTCGAGATAATCGATGAAATGCGACAGCCCGACAGCGACAAGCCCTTCCGCCTCGGCCGCGACGATCGAGGCGGCGAGCGACTGTGCGTTTTCCTCATTGGCGCCGGCGCCGAGCGCCGCCATCCGGCACAGTCCTGTTGCCTGGTCGAGACTGAGTTGCATTGCAGTGCCTTTAGTGAGTAGCGAGTAGGGATTAGTGAGTAGTGGAAGCGAGCGCCTGCGTCCTACTCCCTAATGACTACCCACTAATGCCTACCCGATCTTGACCGGAATCCGCGCCTCGATCCGGCTGAAGGCGAAGACGAGAATGCCGGTGATCGCCATATAGATCAACGCCAGCAGCAGCAAGGGTTCATAGGTGAGGTAGGTATCCTGCCGCACCTTGGACGAGACGGCGAAGATGTCGATGACGCTGATCGTCGCCACCAGCGGCGTCGACTTCAACTGCAGCACCGTTTCGCCGGTCAGCGTCGGCAGCGCCCTGTAGAAGGCCTGCGGCAGCCAGATGCGGCGGAAGATCTTCCAGCGGCTCATGCCGAAGGCGCGTGCCGCTTCCAGTTGCCCCTTCGGCACGCCGGCGAAGGCGCCGCGCATGACCTCGCCCTCATAGCCGGCGAAGGACAAGGTCAGCGCCAACACGCCATAGGGCCAAGCCTGCCTGAGATAGGGCCACATCCAGGAGTCGCGAATCCATGGATATTGCGGAAACAGCGAACCGAGGCCGTAGTAGAGCAGCCAGAGCTGCAGCAGCAGCGGCGTGCCCCGGATGATGGTGCAGAACACCTTGGCCGGCATGGCGAACCAGAACGGGCCGCCGGCCTGCGCCAGGCCGAGCGGCACCGCCAGCAGGAAGCCCAGCGTGCAGGTGACGGCCAGGATCCACAGCCCCCGCCAGATGCCGATGAGACCCATTTCCCAATATTGCGGCAGCCAGTCCCAGCGCATGAAGAAGGCGGCACCGAGGACCAGGCCCAGCGCGATCAGGATCAGCACAACGCGATGCGGCTGCAGCCACAGCGAGGCGCGCGCCACGGCGTTGATGACGACGGCTTCGTTGGCCATCAGCGCGCCTCCTTGACCGAAGGCATGCCACGCCGCGCCCACGCCTCGACTCGGCCGATGATCAAGTTGGAGAACAGCGACAGCATTAGGTAGAGAGCGCCCGCCGCGACATAGAAGGTGAGATAGGCCTTGGTGACGCCCGCGGCCTGCCGCGTGGCAAGCGTCAGCTCGAAGAAGCCGACGACCGCCAGCAGCGCCGTGTCCTTGGTGGCGATCAGCCACAGATTGGCAAGGCCGGGAATGGCGAACGGCAGCATCGCCGGCAGCGTTATGCGTCGCAAAAGCAGGCTTGGCGGCATGCCATATGCGCGGGCGGCTTCGATTTGACCCTGCGGGATAGACAGGATGGCGCCGCGGATGACCTCGGTCGAATAGGCGCCCTGCACGAAGCCGAGCACAAAAATGCCGGCCGCAAGGCCGCTGATGTCGACGCGCTGATAGCCCATCGCCGTCAGCACCTGGTTGATCAGGTCCGTGCCGGCATAATAGAGCAGCAGGATCAGCACCAGTTCCGGCACGGCGCGCACCACCGTCGTATAAACGGCGAGCAGATCGCGCACCACCGGACCGCCATAGAGCTTGCCATAGGCGCCGCCGGTGCCGATCAGAAGCCCGAGGCAGGTGGCGCCGACCGCGATCTCGATCGAATGCAGCAGCCCGACCAACAGAGTTCCGCCCCAGCCCGGCGGCACGGGTGAGAGGAGTTCCATGATGCCGGCCGCCGAGGCCGGAAGAAATGCGTCGATCAGCTTCGCCCCCGGATTGCTGGAGCCAGGACCGCCCGGTGGATACACCTGCGGAAAGCCTGCATGGACAGGTTGCGGCGAACCCACGCGGCGCGCAAAGGCGCCGCGTGGTCATTCGCTCATCAGCGGTCAGTTCGACTGCGCAGGGCCGCCGTAGATGTCGAAATCGAAGTACTTCTTCGTGATCTCGTCATACTTGCCGTTGGCGCGGATCGCCTTGATGCCGTCGTTGATCTTTGCCTTCAGGTCGGTGTCTTCCTTGCGCACGCCGGCGCCGATGCCCGGCCCCAGCACTTCGTCGTCCGGAGCCACCATGCCCTTCAGGTCGCAGCAGGCCTTGCCCTGGTCCGACTTGAGGTATTCGACAAGCGCGATCGAATCGGCCTGCACCGCATCGAGGCGACCGGCGGCGAGATCCTGGTTGGCTTCGTCCTGGGTCTGGTATTCCTTGATTTCCTGCGCCTCGGTGAAGTGCTTCTTAGCGTACACCGCGTGTGTGGTCGACACTTGGACGCCGATCACCTTGCCCTTGAGGTCGTCCGGCGTGGCGCCGAATTTCTTGTCCTTCGGGCCGATGATCGCCGGCAGCGTGTTATAGTACTTGTCCGAGAAGTCGATCGTCTTCTTGCGTTCGTCGGTGATCGACATCGAGGAGACGATCAGGTCGATCTTCTTGGTGGTCAGCGCCGGAATGATGCCGTCCCAGGCGACAGGCGTGATCACGCAATCAAGTTTCTCCTCGGCGCAGACGGCGTCGATGAAATCGATCTCCCAGCCGACCCATTTGCCCGACGCATCCGGCGAGGTGAAAGGCGGATAGGGCTCGGCGGCGACGCCGATCTTGACCGGATCGGCCTTGGCCACGCCCATCGCGGCGACGCCGAGAAGCAGTGCCGCGGCAAATGCTCTCAGAACAGTTTTCATTTCAGGACTCCCATTTTGTTGTGTTCCCGGTTTTCGCCCCGCTTCACGCCAGCACTAGCCGACGTTGCGGAGGAATTGCTTGAGCCTTTCGGATTTGGGCGCGCCGAACAGCTGTTCCGGCGGTCCTTCCTCCTCGACCAGCCCGTTGTAGAGATAGACGACATGCGTCGCGACCTCGCGGGCAAACTTCATTTCGTGGGTGACCAGCACCATGGTACGGCCTTCGCGGGCCAGGTCGCCGATCACCTTCAGCACCTCGCCGACCAGTTCCGGGTCGAGCGCCGAGGTCGGCTCGTCGAACAGCATGACGCGCGGATTGATCGCCAGCGCCCGGGCGATCGCTGCGCGCTGCTGCTGGCCGCCCGACAGATAGGCAGGATAGACGTCGCGCTTCTCGGCCAGCCCGACGCGGGCGAGCAGCTTCTCGGCCTGGGCGAACGCCTCGTCGCGCTTGACGCCCAGCACATGCACCGGAACCTCGATGACGTTCTCGATCAGCGTCATGTGGCTCCACAGGTTGAAGTTCTGGAACACCATGCCCAGCCTGGAGCGAATGCGCTCGATCTGCTTGCGGTCGGCGGGAACCGTGTGGCCGTGGCTGTCGGCCTTCAGCTTGATCTCCTCGCCATTGACGCGGATGATGCCGCTGGTCGGGTTCTCCAGGCAGTTGATGCAGCGCAAGAGCGTCGACTTGCCCGAGCCCGAGCCGCCGATGATGGCGATCACCTCGCCGTCGCGCGCCGACAGCGACACGCCCTTCAGCACATGCAGCTGGCCGAATTTCTTGTGCAGGTTTTCGACATGGATGGCTTCCGCGGCGCCGCTCTGCGCCTCGCCGGATCGCACTGCGGCAGCTTCCACCGCGCTCACCAGGTGGCCTCTGCAGGGGCTACGGCAGGTCGTCGAACGTCCATCCGGCTAATCAACATACGCTGCACTGTCCCGCTCCAGACTTCAGCATGGACCCAACAGCGCGAGCCCGTCAATCCCGCTCATTACGGCACTTGCGGCCTTGTTGCGCAAGTGTATAAATAGCCTTTCATGAAATTTTCTCGGTTTTTTTCATCTTAGAAGGGCATCGATGAGCGCTTTCGGATCACAGTCCATGGCGGCGCCGCTGCGGCGCGTGCTGATGCGGTCGGCGGCCAACGCCATGCGTGACGCCAACAGGGCTGCCTGGCACTATGGCGCGGGCTTCAACCCGGCGAAAGCGGCCTTGCAGCACGCGGTCCTTGCTGAACTTGTGGCAGCTTCCGGCGCCGAAATCGAATGGATAGAGGACAAGCCCGACGGCCTGTCGGATTCGGTGTTCACCCACGACCCGTCGCTGATGACCGACCGCGGCGCGCTGATCCTGTCCATGGGCAAGTCATTGCGCGCCAGCGAGCCCTCTTTGCATGAGGAAACCTACAGGAGACTGGGCATTCCGATCCTGGGCCGCGTCGAGGCCCCTGGCCAGGTCGAAGGCGGTGATTGCGTATGGGTGGACAGCCGCACGCTGGCGATCGGGCGCGGTGTGCGCTCCAACCAGGAAGGCATCCAGCAGGTTTCAAACCTGCTGACGCCGCTTGGCATTTCCGTCTACGGTTTTGATCTGCCGCTGTGGCAGGGCGAAGAGGCTTGCCTGCATCTGATGTCGGTGATCAGCCCGCTGGCCGACGACCTCGCACTGGTCTATTCACCGCTTTTGCCGGCCCCGTTCTATCAGATGCTGAAGGCGCGAGGCATCCGGCTGGTCGAAGGCGACGCCGAAGAGTTCGCCGCGTCCAACGGCCTCAGCCTGAACGTGCTGCCCACCAGTCCGCTCAAAGTCATTGCCGTTGCCGGCTTTCCCAAGACCAAGGCCGCGATGGAAGCCGCCGGCTGCACGGTAGAGATCTTCGAGGCGGACGCGCTCTGCATCGCTTGCGAAGGCGGGCCGACATGCCTGACGCGGCCGATCCTGCGCCAATGAATGCGCCATCCCGCCGCAAGTTCCGTCGCGAAGGCGAGGACCGGCGGCGGCAGGATTTGATCGAAGCGACCCTGGACAGCGTGGCGGAATATGGCCTGCAGGGCGCCACCTTGCGCACCATCGCGCTGCGGGCCGGCGTCACTGCCGGGCTGATCCGGCATTATTTTCCCGGCAAGGAAGAATTGCTGCAGGCGGCATATGCGGCGCTGGTCGGCCGCATGACCGAGCAGGCCAAAGCAGCATTGGTCATGGAAGGTGCCTCGCCGCGCCGGCGTCTTGCGGCTTTCGTCACCGCCAACCTCAGCACGCCGATCATCGACGCGCGGGTGTTTTCGCTCTGGGCAACGTTCATCGGCCGCGCCAATGCGGATCCGACCTTGGCCCATGCCCACCGCGAGGGCTATCTTGGCTTTCGCAACGAGGTGGAAGCGGTTGTGGCCGAGGTGCTCGCTGCAGAACAGCGCAAACCGGACGCAAGCCAGCTGCGCCGCCATGCCATCGCGATCAACGCGCTCATCGACGGGCTCTGGATCGAAGGCTGCCTGGCCGGCGAGATTTTCGCGCCCGGCGAATTGGCGGCGATTGGCATCAGGGCTGTCGAGGCCGAACTCGGCCTTGCGCCGGAAAGAGGAGAACAATGACCACCATCGGCGAAGCGCTCATAACACTGCTCGAGGCGCATGGCGTCGACACGGTCTTCGGCATTCCCGGGGTCCACACCGTCGAGCTCTATCGCGGCCTCGCGCGTTCGCGGATCCGCCATGTCACGCCGCGCCACGAGCAGGGCGCCGGCTTCATGGCCGACGGCTATGCCCGCGCCAGCGGCCGGCCGGGCGTCGCCTTCGTCATCACCGGCCCGGGTCTGACCAACACCATCACCGCCATGGGCCAGGCGCGCGCCGATTCGGTGCCGATGCTGGTGATCTCGGGCGTCAATGCCACCGACACGCTTGGCAAGGGCCTCGGCTTCCTGCACGAACTGCCCGACCAGCGCGGCATGATGGAGAAGGTGGCGCTGTTCTCGCACCGGATCACCGAGGCCGAGGAGCTTCCTGGCGTGCTGGCGCGCGCCTTCGCGCTGTTCTCGTCATCTCGTCCCGGTCCGGTCCATATCGAGATCCCGACCAACGTCATGGTCAAGCCCGGCAATGGCATCGTCGCCTCGCTCAGCAATGCGCCGCCGCCGTCGCCCGATGCGGCGGCGATCGAGCAGGCAGCAGGGCTCTGCAAGGCCGCAAGCCGTCCGCTGATCCTGGCCGGCGGCGGCGCCAAATGGGCCGAGGCGCCGTTGCGGCTGCTGGCCGAGAGGCTCGGCGCCCCGGTCGTCGAGACGACCAACGCACGCGGCCTGCTGCACGGCCACGCGCTGTGCGTGCCGGCGAGCCCCAGCCTCAAGCCGGTGCGCGCGCTGATGGCGGACGCCGACCTGGTCATTGCCGCCGGCACCGAGTTCGGCCCGACCGACTATGACGGCTATGGCGATGGCGGCTTTGTCCTGCCCGCCAATCTGATCCGCATCGACATCGGCGCCGACCAGATCGTGCGCCGCCCGGTGACGGTTGGGATTCAGGCCGACTGCGCCGAGGCTCTTCGTGCCCTGCTGGGCGAGCTCGGTACCGCTCATGTCGCCGCAAAGGACGGCGATGCCCGAGCGGCTGCCGTGCGAAAGGCCGCGCTCGCCGAACTGAGCCCGGCCCTGACCGGCCAGATGCACGCCGTGGAGACGATCCGCGACACCTTGCCCGGCGCGATCATCGTCGGCGACTCGACGCAGCCGATCTATGCCGCCAACCTCTATTACGACCATGACCGGCCGGGCGGCTGGTTCAACGCCGCGACCGGCTTCGGCGCGCTGGGCTACGGGCCGGGGGCGGCGATCGGCGCGGCGCTCGCCGTGCCCGAGGCCTCCATCGTCTGCTTGACCGGCGACGGCGGCTTCCAGTTCACCCTGCCGGAACTCGGCGCGGCGCTCGATGCCGATGCGCCTGTCATCTTCGTCGTCTGGAACAATCGCGGCTATCGCGAGATTGAGACCTCGATGCTCGACGTCGGCGTCGAGCCGGTCGGCGTGTCTCCCGCGCCGCCGGATTTCTGCAAGCTGGCCGAGGCCTATGGCATCGTCGCCGAGCGGCTTGCCGGCACGGAAGGCCTGGCGGATGCGCTAAGGCGCGCCCGCGCGGCAGGCAAGCCACGGGTCATCGAAGTCACGGTGGATTGAGCGCCATGATGTCAGGCGATGGCCCGGCGGGCTCGTTCTTCAGCGAGGCAGTGCCGTTCCGCGACCCGCTCAGGCTTCCCTATCTTGCGCCGCTGCGCCTGGCAGCGTCTTCGCGCCTCTTGCCCTGGCCGCTGCGCAAGCGCGCCGCCAAGCTGTGCATGACCTGGTCCCGCAAGCGGCTGCATCGGGTGCGGCACATCGCCGTCGATCATTCGCGGTGGTGCTCCTCCGGCGCGCCTGGCGATCTTGGTCCGATCTGGCAATACTGGGCGCAAGGCGTCGAGGCGGCGCCGCTGGTGGTCAAGGCATGCCTGCGCTCGGTCGCCCGCCACAGGGGCGAGCGCCAGCTCGTCATCCTCGACGACAGGACCGTCGAGGACCATGTCGACCTGCCCGGCCATATCTGGGACAAGCGGCGGCGTGGGCTGATGAACAGCCAGCATTTTTCCAACTTCATCCGATTGGATCTGCTTGCCCGGCATGGCGGGACATGGCTCGATGCCACGATCCTGCTGCGGCAGCCTGTGCCGCCGGAGATCGAGCGCGAGGATTTCTACATCCTGCGCGAGACCGGTCGCCATCCCCGGCTCGTGGAGACCTGGTTCATTCACGCCCGCAAGGGGCACCCGTTGGTCGAGACCGTTCTTTGCGGCCTGGCCGACTACTGGAAGGCCCATGACGGGCTCCATGACTACTTCATGTTCCCCTACCATTTCGAGGCTGCGCTTCTCCTGCATCGGCGGCTTCGGCGTGAGTTCCTGGCCAGGCCGCAGGTCGGCGCCGTCCGGCCGCACGAGCTGCAATGGCTGCTCTTCGAGCCGCTCGACGAGGCGGCGCATCGCGCGGTCCATGATCGTTTCTGGCTGCACAAGCTGACGCACAAGGCCGAGCGTCCGCCGACCGAGAAACGCCTGCTCTGGGATGCGATCCTCGACGGTTGGCCGGCGAACTGAAACGGTGAATTAGCGTCAACGAAATTTCAGTTGAGTGACGGCGCGAAAGGCGCGAGGTTCGGCGCCGGCGTGGCGCAAGCGTGAAATGGACTGGAGCAGTCGAATATGACGGAAACACTGGACGGCAGGCATATCGTGGTGACCGGCGGCACGGGGGCGCTGGGTGGCGCGGTTGTCGGCAAGCTCCTGGAGCAGGGCGCGGTCTGCCATGTCCCCAACGCCCATGCCGCGGCGCCGCCGCACTTTCCGTTCGCCGCCCATGATCGCGTCAGGCTGGCGCACAATGTCGACCTGTCGGATTCGACCAAGGTCGAGGCGTTCTACAACCAGGTGACGGACCTGTGGGGATCGATTCACCTCGCCGGCGGCTTTGCCATGGCGCCGGTGGAGAAGATCGAATCGGCCTCCTTCGCCGAGATGATGGACACCAACGCCCGCACCACCTTTCTCTGTTGCCGTGCCGCGATCCGCTCGATGCTGACTTCGGGCACGGCCGGGCGCATCGTCAACGTCACGGCGCGAGCCGGGCTCGATCCGCGGCGCGGTTCGGGCATGGTCGCCTATGCCGCCAGCAAGGCGGCGGTCGCGGCGATGACGGTGGCGATGGCCGAGGAGCTGAAGCACAAGGGCATACTGGTCAACGCAGTGGCGCCTTCGACGCTCGATACGCCGGCCAACCGTGCCGACATGCCGGACGCCGATTTCACCAAATGGGTGAGCCTCGAAGCCGCCGCCGAGGCGATCGCCTATCTCGCCTCGCCCACCAATATGGCCATGAGCGGCACGCTGGTGCCGCTCTACGGCAGGGCCTAGAGCTGTTCATCGTTTCATTGAAACGCTGAACCGCCGTATCTCTTTGTTTTGACGCAATTCCGGACGGAAAACCGTTTCACACTTTTCCTGGCATTGCTCTGATATCGGTCGGTCGAGCGGCCAAAAGAAAAACCCCGCCGGATCGCTCCGGCGGGGTTTTTGTTTGGCTTGGGCGAAGAGGCTCAAGCAATTCCGGACGGAAAACCGCTGCGCGGTTTTCCTGGAATGCTTTAGTTGCCCTGCTTCTTCAGCGCCGCGCCCAGGATATCGCCCAGCGAGGCGCCGGAGTCGGTCGAGCCGTACTGGGCGACCGCTTCCTTCTCCTCGGCGATTTCCAGCGCCTTGATCGAGACCTGCAGCTTGCGGGTCTTCTTGTCGAAGGCGATGACGCGGGCGTCGACCTTCTGGCCGACGGTGAAGCGCTCGGGGCGCTGCTCGTCGCGGTCGCGGCTGAGATCGGAGCGCTTGATGAAGGTCTCGATGCCGCTGTCGACCAGCCGCACTTCCAGACCGCCATCCTTGACGCCGATGACCTCGCAGGTGACGACGGCGTTCTTGCGCAGTTCGCCCGAAGTCGCCGCTTCACCGACCGTGTCACGGGCCAGCTGCTTGATGCCGAGCGAGATGCGCTCCTTCTCGATGTCGACGTCGAGCACCTGCGCCTTGACCACGTCGCCGCGATTGTACTCTTCGATCACCTGCTCGCCCGGACGGGTCCAGTCGAGGTCGGAGAGGTGGACCATGCCGTCCACGTCGCCTTCCAGGCCGATGAACAGGCCGAACTCGGTCTTGTTCTTGACCTCGCCCTCGACCTGGCTGCCGACCGGATGGGTGCGCGCGAAGGCCTCCCACGGGTTCTCGAGCGTCTGCTTGAGGCCGAGCGAGATGCGGCGCTTGGCCGGATCGACCTCGAGCACCACCACGTCGACTTCCTGCGTCGTCGACAGGATCTTGCCGGGGTGCACGTTCTTCTTCGTCCACGACATTTCCGAAACGTGGATGAGGCCCTCGATGCCCGGCTCCAGCTCGACGAACGCGCCGTAGTCGGTGATGTTGGTGACGGTGCCCTTGATCTTCTTGCCGATCGGGAACTTGGTGCCGATCTCCGACCACGGATCGCTCTCGAGCTGCTTCATGCCGAGCGAGATGCGGTGGGTTTCCTGGTTGATGCGGATGATCTGCACCTTGACCGTCTGGCCGATGTTGAGGATCTCGGTCGGATGGTTGACGCGGCGCCATGCCATGTCGGTGACATGCAGCAGGCCGTCGATGCCGCCGAGGTCGACGAACGCACCGTAGTCGGTGATGTTCTTGACCACGCCTTCGACCACCTGGCCCTCTTCGAGGTTCTGCACGATTTCCGAACGCTGTTCGGCGCGGCTCTCCTCGAGCACGGTGCGGCGCGACACCACGATGTTGCCGCGGCGGCGATCCATCTTGAGGATCTCGAAGGGCTGCGGGTTGTGCATCAGCGGCGAGACGTCGCGGATCGGACGGATATCGACCTGGCTGCGCGGCAGGAACGCCACGGCGCCGTCGAGGTCGACGGTGAAGCCGCCCTTGACCTGGTTGAAGATGACGCCTTCGACGCGCTCACCCTTGGTGAACTTCTCCTCGAGGCGCACCCAGCTCTCCTCGCGGCGCGCCTTCTCGCGCGACAGCATGGCTTCGCCAAGCGCGTTCTCGATGCGCTCGACATAGACTTCGACGGTGTCGCCGACCTTGAGGGACGACTCCTTGCCCTTGGCGCCGAATTCCTTCAGCGGCACGCGGCCTTCGACCTTGAGGCCGACGTCGATGATGGCCATGTCCTTTTCGATCGCGGTGATCGTGCCCCGGACAACCTGGCCCTCGCCGGAATGGCCGGCGGTGAATGATTCTTCGAGCATGCTCGCGAAATCGTCGCGAGACGGATTAGCAGCTGACATTGTTTCTCCTGAAGTGCCCCGCATATCGAGCGGGACGGGCGCCGTGGGTTAGCGTTGCGTGAGCCTGCCGGCGTTCCGGGCTGAAGAGCCCTTGGCCGCTCAAAGCGGCAAGTCCGGCGCATGAAGAATGCTGGCAGGCTGGTTCGTGCCCGATATGGGTATTTTCTTCGCCTCCGGCAACGGAAACACGAGGAAAAACCCGGCTCAGGCTTTGTTTCTCTTGGCCAGAACGTCGTCGATGATCGCCATAGCCGCCAGGAACGCGGCCTCTATAGCCATTTCGGACGTATCAAGCAAGTGCGCGTCGGCGGCCGGCTTGAGCGGCGAGTCGGCGCGGCCCATGTCGCGCTCGTCGCGCCGCTCGATGTCGGCCAGAATGGTGGCGAAATCGGCGCTGCCGCCGATGCTCTCGATCTCCGCCAGCCGGCGTCTCGCCCGCACCTCGGCGCTTGCCGTCACATAAAGCTTGATGTCGGCGTCGGGGCACACGACGGTGCCGATGTCGCGCCCGTCGAGCACGGCGCCCGGCGGCGTTTTGGCGAAGGCGCGCTGCTTTTCGACCAGGATGCGCCGCACAGTCGGGAAGACGGCGACCTTGGAAGCGGCCTCGCCCACCGCATGCGCCGACAGCACGGCGCGATCGAGTTTCGAAAGGTCCACCTGCCGCGCCGCGGTTTCCGCCGCCGAGACATTGTCGAGCGGCAGGCCGAGCTGCAGCAGCGCATGCGCGACAGCGCGATAGGTGAGGCCGGTGTCGAGCAGGTTCAGCCGGTAGTGGTCGGCAAGCCGGCGGGCAAGCGTGCCTTTGCCCGCGCCTGCAGGCCCGTCGATGGCTATGGTGAAGGTGTGGGTCATTGGCGGGCCAACGAAAAGCGCGGCGATCCTTCGCGCCCCCCTCTGTCCTGCCGGACATCTCCCCCACGAGGGGGGAGATTGGCGGTTTGGGCGCCTCGCTCAATTCTGCGACGTTGGTTATTGGCGAAAACCGCGGCGACGGCTGATCTCCCCCCTCGTGGGGGAGATGTCCGGCAGGACAGAGGCGGGCGCTGTCCCGCCAGCGTCTCAGGTCGGCTCAAGCTCATCGCCATCACTCGATCTCCGCGCCCAGCCCCTTCATCAGCCCCATGAACTCCGGAAAGCTCGTCGCGATCATGTTGGCATCGTCGATGGTCACCGGCTTTTCGCTCGCCAGCCCCATGACCAGAAAACTCATGGCGATGCGGTGGTCGAGATGCGTCTTTACCGTCGTGTCCGGCCCGTTGGGGTGTCTGCCCAGCCCCTTGCCGCCCGGCCTGCCGCGCACGGCAAGCGTCGCTTCGCCTTCCGTGCAGTCGACGCCGTTGAGCTTCAGCCCGTTGGCGACGGCCGAAAGCCGGTCGGATTCCTTGACGCGCAGCTCTTCCAGCCCCTGCATCAGCGTCTCGCCCTCGGCGAAGCTCGCCGCAACCGCCAGCACCGGATACTCGTCGATCATCGACGGCGCCCGCTCCGGCGGCACGGTGACGCCCTTCAACTCCGAAGAGCGCACGCGCAGGTCCGCGACGCCCTCGCCGCCGGCATTGCGCGGGTTGAGGATGTCGATCCGGCCGCCCATCTCCTGCAGCGTCAGGAGCAGGCCGGTGCGAGTCGGGTTCATCAGCACGTTCTCGATGACGATGTCCGAGCCCGGCACGATGAGCGCCGCCACCAGCGGGAAGCCGGCCGAGGACGGGTCGCCGGGGACTGCGATCGTCTGCCCGCTGAGCTTGCCCTGGCCCTCGATGAAGATGTGGCGCACGCCGCGCTCGTCGGTCTCGACCGTGAGATTGGCGCCAAATCCCTTCAGCATCTTTTCGGTGTGGTCGCGCGTCATCACCGGCTCGATCACGGTGGTGATGCCGGGCGTGTTGAGCCCCGCCAGCAGCACCGCCGACTTCACCTGCGCCGAGGCCATCGGCACGCGGTAGGTGATGGGGGCGGCGTGCTTGGGGCCGCGCAGCGTGATCGGCATGCGGTCGCCGGGCGTCGCCTTCAACACCTGCACGCCCATCTGGCGCAGCGGCTCCAGCACCCGGCCCATCGGCCGGCCCGACAGCGAGGCGTCGCCGATGAAGGTCGTTTCCATGTCATAGGTGCCGACCAGGCCCATGGTGAGCCGCGAGCCGGTGCCGGCATTGCCGAAATCGAGCGGGCCATCGGGCTGGAGCAGCGCGCCGTTGCCGGTGCCGCGGATCACCCATTCGGCGCCGCGCTTCTCGATATGCGCGCCCATCGCCTTCATGGCCGCGCCGGTGCGCATGACATCCTCGCCCTCGAGCAGGCCGGTGATGCGGGTTTCGCCGGACGCGAGGCCGCCGAACATGAAGGAACGGTGCGAGATCGACTTGTCGCCCGGCACGCGCGCCGTGCCGGAGAGCGCTGATGATTTGCGGGCCGTGGCCGGTTTCGGAGCGGCAGCGTGAGACATGGTTTTCCCTGGATGGAACGCCGGCGCACCGGCACTTTTCTTTTGTTGCGGCGGTCTCGTATCACGGCGGACGGGAATGGTCATCCCCTTGGTGCAACGCCTGCGATTGCGGGCTTTTGCGGCGTCGGCCCGAAGCCGGCTTTTGGCTTTGACAGCGCCGTAAACTGCGGTTAAGGGGACCACTCTTCTATCTACGAGGCCTGCTGTGGCAAAAGCTGAACTTGGCACCAAACGCATCGACCCGGAAACGGGTCGGAAATTCTATGACCTGAACAAGGACCCGATTGTCTCGCCCTATACCGGCAAGAGCTATCCGCGTTCCTATTTCGAGGATGGCAAGATTTCTGCCCTCGAAGAGGACGAGGAAGTTGCCGACAAGGAAGTCGACGGCGAGGACGAAGAGGGCGCCGAGGTCGTTTCGCTCGAGGAGGCCGACGAAGAGGCCAAGGGCGGCGACGATCTTCCCGATCTCGGCGACGACGAGGACGATGTGGACCTCGGCGACGACGAGGACGACACCTTCCTTGCCAATGAAGAGGAAGAGGACGACGATGTCTCTGACATGATCGGCGTCGGCGACGACGACGACGAGGTCTGATCAGGCCCCGGGCGCGACCGTTTGCCGGCCTTTTTGGCCTGTGACGAAAAAGCGGTCGTTGAAGGCTTGATCTTGACCGAAGGCGGGGTTAGAAGCCGCCTGCACTTGACGGCGCGGATCCAAACCCGCGCCGGATCTCTTCGCCGGAAACGGCGCCGGCTGACTGCCGGGAGTGGGGCCATAGCTCAGTTGGGAGAGCGCTTGAATGGCATTCAAGAGGTCGTCGGTTCGATTCCGATTGGCTCCACCAAACAGTCTTTTTCCGATGCTCGGATTCGCGGCATTCGCGCTCGCTGCTTGCCAGTCGGCGCCTGAAGCGCCGCCACCGCCACCTCCCCAGCCTGCCTTGGCTGCCGCGGTTGCTGTTCCTGCTCCCCAGGGTTCGGCGGTCTTGGATCCATCAGTGGTGGTCACGCCCCCCGGCAAGGGCGTTCCGGCAAAGTATGCCGCATTTTCGGGCATATGGGCCGGACAGCTGGACGGGATGTACGAAGGCAAGCTCGCCGTGCTGACGGTTTCTCCGCGCGGGCAGGTGACCGTCACCTATGCGTGGGGCGATCTGGCCGACAACAAGCCGGGAGTGGCCGATGGTGCCGGGAAAATCGTCGGCAGCACTTTGAAGCTCGGGCGCCTGCCGAACGGCGCCGACGTCACCGCCACAATGCTTCCCGACGGAACGCTGGCCACCAGCTATGCGCTTGCCGGCCAGACCTACACCGGTTCGTTCACCAGGCAGTAGCCTTCTGGCGAAGTGAATGGCCGTCGCGGCGTTGGCCGCAATCGATCCAAGCCCGAACGCGCGCTGCGGTTCTTCACGATAGTGCGGGCCGGCTTCACTTTGGCGGCGCTGTCCGGGCCCGGGCCGAATCGGCTATGTCTCGCCGCATGCAGGAAACGTCCCTCTACGTCCCGGTGAAGCGGTTCCTCGAGAGCCTGGATTTCACCGTCAAGGGCGAAGTCGGCGGCTGCGACGTGGTCGGGCTGCGCGAAGGCGAGCCGCCGGTGGTCGTCATCTGCGAACTGAAACTGCAGTTCAATCTCGAGCTTGTGCTCCAGGCGGTCGATCGCGCCGCCGCCTGCGACGAGGTCTGGCTTGCCGCGCGCATGTCGGCGCGCGGCAAGGGCCGCGAGCACGACCGCCGCTTCCGGGCCCTGTGCCGGCGACTTGGCTTCGGCTTGCTCGGCGTCGGCGGCAAGGGCGAGGTCGAACTCCTGCTCAGTCCCGCCGCCCTGCCGCCGAGGCGCGATCCCAGGCGGCGCTCGCGCCTGATGGAGGAGCATCATCGCCGCAAGGGCGACCCGGCTACCGGCGGCAGCACGCGCACGCCCATCATGACCGCCTACCGGCAGGAGGCGCTCGCTTGTGCCGCCGCCATGGCCGATGGTCCCAAGCGGCCGCGCGACCTGAAAGTGCTTTCGCCGCGCGCGGCGAGCATCCTGCTGCACAATTACTATGGCTGGTTCGCCAGGGCCGAACGCGGCATCTACGCGCTGACCGAAATCGGTCGCGCCGCCGTGCAGTCACATCGGCTGGTCGAGAGCCCGTTGTAGCGAACATTCAGGGCGAGAAGGCGCGATCAGAAACGCTCGCGATAGTCGCGCGGGTTGGTGCCGAGGACGCGTAGAAAGCCGCGCCGCATCGTTTCTTCCGAGCCGAAGCCGCAGCGCCGGGCCGTCTGGCTGATCGCCTGTCCCCGTTCCAGCATTCGCCGCGCTGCCTCGATTCGGATCTCTTCGATGGCGCGGGCCGGTGTCCGACCCGTCGCTTCGCGATAATGCCGCGAGAAGCTGCGCGGGCTCATGTTGGCGCGGTCGGCCAAATTCGGCAGCGAAAGGTCGCCGTCCAGATTGTCCAGGATCCAGCCATGCAGCCGGTCGAAGCGCTCGTCGCCTTCCTGCAGCTTGAGCGTCTGGCTGAATTGCGCCTGGCCGCCGGGACGTTTCAGGAACACCACCAGCTGGCGTGCCACGGCAAGCGCCATGCGTCGGCCAAGATCGGCCTCGACGAAGGACAGCGCGAGATCTATGCCCGCCGTGACCCCCGCCGATGTCCAGACATTGCCGTCACGAATGAAGATCGGGTCGGGTTCGAGCCGGACCGCTGGAAAGCGCCGTGCAAACTCGGCGCAGCGTCCCCAATGGGTAACCGCGCGACGGCCATCGAGCAGGCCTGCGGTCGCTAGCAGGAAGGCGCCGCTGCAAACCGAGGCTGTTCGCGTGGCATCGCGCGAGCGGCCGATCACCCATTGCAGGAGCTCGCGATCCTCGCAGGCCGCGTTGACGCCCCATCCGCCCGGCACGATCAGCGTGTCGATCCCGGACCCATGCGGCGGCAGCAGCGTGGCCTCGAGCACGAGGCCAGCCGACGTCCTGATCCGCGGCGAGGCGGCTACGACCATGACCTCATAGGCCGCCGGTTCGCCGGCCTGGATCTTGAAGTCGTTGGCGCTGGCGAACACCTGTAGCGGCCCGCTGACATCGAGGAGCTGGACGTCGGGATAGGCAAGGATTTCGATACGGCGCATGGCTTTGGCTTGAAACGAGGGGTGATTGGCGATCTTGCCAAAGCATGATGCCTTAGCTTGGCCGGAGTCAACCTGAGGAGATTTCCATGGTCCTTCGTCTCGGCATCCTTGTGTTCCCCAACGTCCAGCAACTCGACCTCACCGGCCCCTACGAAGTCCTGGCATCGGCAAAGGGCGCCGAGGTGGAATTGATCTGGAAGGATCGCGATCCGGTGATGTCGTCGACGCGGCTGCCCCTTACCGCGACAGCCACCTTCGACGATTGCCGGCCTCTCGACGTGCTGTGCGTTCCTGGCGGCGGCGGCGTCAACGCACTACTGGAGGATCAGACAGTTCTCGACTTCGTCTGGGAGCGCGCGGTGCAGGCGCGCTACATCACCTCGGTGTGCAGCGGCGCTTTGGTGCTCGGCGCGGCCGGGCTGTTGAAGGGCAAGCGCGCGACAACGCATTGGTATGCGCATGATTTCCTGGAAGAATTCGGCGCCATCCCTGTCGACGAGCGGATCGTCGAGGACGGCAAGCTGATCACCGCAGGGGGCGTCACATCGGGGATCGATTTCGGTCTTCTCCTGGTCGCGAGGCTGCTCGGAAAGGCCGAAGCCGAAACCGTGCAGCTTGCACTCGAATATGCGCCGGCACCTCCGTTCCGCTCAGGCACGCCCGCAGAGGCATCGCCTGCCGTGTTGGCGGAGGCGAAAGAGCGGCTCTCGGCGTCGCGGCGGGTCCGCGAGGAAATGTTCGCGCGCTGGCGCAATGCCCCGGTGCGCGCCCACGGCTGAACCTTCCGGCCGAATGGCGCATCCATGCGCCGTTCGGCCTGTCTCGTCTCGGCTGTTGACTCGCCCGTCGGCCTGTGCAGAAATTGGTTGGACCATTGAACCACTTTAGGCCCTGCCGGCGTGACCGATCTCTTGCCCCCCATCCAGACGACGGCCCGCGACGACGCGGTGCTGAAGGCGTTGGCGGGGTTCGTCAGGCAGGAAGCGCTCGGCCCCGGTGAGAAGCTTCCGACCGAGCGCATTCTGGCCGAGCGCCTCAAGGTCAGCCGCAACACGGTGCGCGAGGCGTTGACGCGCTGGGAGGGCCTCGGCCTCGTCGAGCGCCGTCAGGGCTCAGGCACCTATCTCAAGGCCGCGGTCTCGCCCGACATGTTGCACATGCCGCTGACGCTTGCCGGCGGTAACGATTTCGCCGGCCTGATGTCCACGCTGGAGATCCGCCGCGCGCTGGAGGCGGAGGCCGCCGCGCTCTGCGCCATTCGTGCCGGCAAGGCCGAGCTCGCCGAGATCGAGCGCAAGCTCGACCTGATGGAGGAGGCCTTCCAGACCCGCGCCGGCATGTCGTCGGAGGAGGACTGGGAATTCCATCAGGCGATCTTCCGCGCCTCCGGCAATCCGCTGTTCGAGCAGATCATCGCCGCCATGTACGAGATGTTTCACCGCTTCTGGGAACATCCTCTGGGCGTGCGCGATTTCGGCCATGCCAGCTTTCCTTATCACCGCAGCATCTTCAATTGCATTGCCGCGCGTGACCCCGACGGCGCCCGCGTCGAGGCGCTGAAGCTCATCGCCACCGTCGAGGACGATTTGAAGCGCGGCGCCGCCAACCTCAAGCTTTCGGACCGCAAATGAACGAGCACCCGACCGGTTTCGACCCGGGCCTTTCCAGCAGCGACTATCTGGCCGAGGCGGCGACGCTGCTGGCGCATGACGATCCGTTCCCGGGTGGTCCGGTGGTGCCGCCGATCTACCAGACCTCGCTGTTCACCTTCGCCAGCTATGCCGACATGGCCGACACATTCGCCGGCCGCAGAAAGCAACCGATCTATTCGCGCGGCGACAATCCGACGGTGATGGAGTTCGAGGCGCGTGTCGCGGCTTTGGAAGGCGCCGAAGCCGCGCGCGGCTTCTCCAGCGGCATGGCGGCGATCAGCGCCACCGTGCTCGCCTTTGTCGGCGCCGGCGAGCGCATCGTCGCCGTGCGCAACTGCTATGGCGATGCCTACCGGCTGTTCGAGCGGCTGTTCCCGCGCCTGCAAATCAAGGTCGACTATGTCGACGGCTCGGACCCGGACGGGGTGGCGGCGGCACTCCCCGGCGCAAAGCTGCTTTACCTCGAGAGCCCGACCTCGATGATGTTCGAACTGCAGGACATCGCCCATCTGACGCGATTGGCCAAGGAGCAGGGCATCGTCACCACCATCGACAATTCCTGGGCGACGCCGGTGTTCCAGAAGCCGATCGCGCACGGCGTCGACCTCGTCCTGCACTCGGCTTCGAAATATCTCGGCGGCCACAGCGACACCGTCGCCGGCGTGGTGGCGGGATCGGCCGCGCATATCAGGCACATCAACGAGCAGACCTATTCCTCGCTCGGCGGCAAGCTGTCGCCCTTCGAAGGCTGGCTGCTTTTGCGCGGGCTGCGCACCCTGCCGCTCAGGCTGCCGCATCACATGAAAAGCGGTCTCATCCTCGCCGAGCGGCTGAAGGCGCATGGCAAGGTCGAGCGCGTCAACCATCCCGCCTATTCCAACCATCCCGGCAAGAAGACGCTTGCCGGCTATGCCGGGCTGTTCTCCTTCGAGGTGACGGAGGATGTCGACATTCCCGCTTTCGTCGATGCGCTGAAATTCTTCCGCATCGGCGTCAGCTGGGGCGGTCATGAAAGCCTGGTCGTGCCGGCCAAGGCCTCGCTCGAGCAGACGCCGGGCTTGAATTCGATGGCGCGCTTCGGCGTCAGCCCCCGAACCATCCGCTTCAATGTCGGATTGGAAAGCGTCGAGGATCTCTGGGCCGACATCGCCCAGGCCTTCGACAAAGCAAAAAAATAAACTGAGCGTTCAAAATGGGAGTCCTGAACATGAAGAGACTGACGCTGATGCTTGCCGCCGTCGCCGGCCTGGCGATTTCCGCCAGCGGCGCGCTGGCCGACAGCACAATCAAGATGGTCGAGGTCATCACCAGCCCGCCGCGCACCGAATTCCTCAAGAAGCAGATCGCCGAATTCGAGGCCGCCAATCCGGGCGTCAAGGTCGAGCTCGTCTCGCTGCCCTGGGGCCAGGCTTTTGAGAAATTCCTCACCATGGTCCAGGCCGGCGACACGCCCGACGTCGTCGAGATGCCGGAACGCTGGATGGGCCTCTATGCCAACAACGGCCAGCTCGAAGACCTCGGTCCCTACATGGCCAAGTGGGACGACGCCAAGACGCTCGGCGATCGCGCCAAGCAGTTCGGCTCGACCGTCAACAACACCCAGTTCATGATCCCTTACGGCTACTATGTGAACGCGCTGTTCTGGAACAAGAAGCTGTTCAAGGAAGCCGGTCTCGACGGCCCGCCGGCGACGCTCGACGAGTTCGTCGAGGACTCCAAGAAGATCTCGGCCATCCCCGGCAAATATGGCTACTGCCTGCGCGGCGGCCCGGGCGCCTTCAACGGCATGCACATGTTCATGAACATCGCCGCCGGCAAGGGCGGCTACTTCAACGAAGACGGCACCTCGACCATCAACGACGAAGGCTCGGTCAAGGGCCTGCAGATGCTGGCCGACATGTACAAGAACGGCCTGGCGCCGAAGGATGCCGTGAGCTGGGGCTTCAACGAGACCGTCACCGGCTTCTATTCCGGCACCTGCGCCATGCTCAACCAGGATCCCGACGCGCTGCTCGGCATCGCCGACAAGATGAGCGCCGATGATTTCGCCGTCGCGCCATTGCCGGTCGGACCGAGCGGCAAGTCCTACCCGACGCTGGGCTATGCCGGCTGGGCGATGTTTGCCAATTCGCAGCACAAGGACGATGCGTGGAAGCTGATGGCCACCCTGCTGTCGCCGAAGGACAATCTGGAATGGGCCAAGGAAGTCGGCGTCGTGCCGATCCACAACGGCGCCGACCAGGATGCCCATTTCAAGACCGAGCAGTTCAAGGGCTGGTTCACCGAGCTCAGCGACAGCTCCAAATATGAAATGGTCACGCCGCCGACGCATCTGGAAAACCTCGGCAACTTCGTCGACCAGGTGGCGATCAAGAACTTCCAGGAAGTGCTGCTCGGCCAGAAGACGGCCAAGGAGGCGGCCGACGCATGGGCCGCGTTCCTGACCAAGGAACAGCAGGACTGGATGGCTAAGAACAAGAAGTGACCCTTCTTCCTTCTCCCCGTTCACGGGGAGAAGGTGGTCCGAAGGACCGGATGAGGGGCAGCGCCCACTTCCGAAAGGTTCGCGCCGCCCCTCATCTGCCTGCCGGCATCTTCTCCCCGTGAACGGGGAGAAGGACGCTGTCGCTAACGCCGGCACCCACCCTCCAACGCGAGCACCGTATGACCTACGCAGTGTCCGAAATCCGATCCGCCGCCCGGTCGCGCAAGAGCGGGCTGAGCAAGGCCGCGATCGAGCCTTGGCTTTATCTTTCGCCGGCTATCGTCCTGCTTGTCGTTGTGCTTCTGGTGCCGCTGATCATCGGCATCAGCTATTCCTTCCGCAAATTCTCGGCCTTCAAGTCGGAATATGTCGGGCTCGGCCAGTATCAGACGATGCTCTCGGACGCCGTGCTCGGCCAGGCGCTGATCAACACGCTGTGGTGGACCGTCGCCAGCCTGTTCTTCCAGTTCTTTCTTGGCCTCGGCCTGGCGCTGCTGCTCGACAAGCCGTTCGTCGGCCGCAAGGTGGTGCAAGCGGTGGTGTTCCTGCCCTGGGCGGTGCCGTCCTTCCTCTCCGGCCTCACCTGGGCCTGGCTGTTCAACCCGATTATCGGGCCGCTGCCGCACTGGCTCTTCGCGCTCGGGCTGAAGGCCGAACCGACCAATGTGCTCTCCGATCCGGCCACCGCCATGTGGGGGCCGATTGTCGCCAACATCTGGTTTGGCATCCCGTTCTTCGCCATCACTCTGCTTGCCGCGCTGAAGTCGATCCCGTCGGAACTGCACGAGGCCGCGGCAATCGACGGCGCGTCGCCCTGGCAGCGCTTCACCAAGGTGACGCTGCCGTTCCTGGCGCCCACCATCGTCATCACCGTCATGTTGCGCACGATCTGGATCGCCACCTTCGCCGACCTGATCTTCGTCATGACCGAAGGCGGACCGGCGGGATCGACCAGCACGGTGCCGGTCTACATTTATGTCAGCGCCTTCAAGTCGCTCGACAAGGGCTATGCCTCGGCGGTCGCCGTGCTGCTCCTGGTGCTGCTCATTGCCTATGCTATCGGGCTGATCGCCATCCGCCGCTCGCTTGTGAGGCACGTCTGATGATCGCCGGACGCTCCACCTCCTCGCGCCTCGCCGGCGGCATCGGCCTCTACGCGGCAATCGCCGCTTACATGATCTTTGCGCTGTTCCCGATCTTCTGGACGCTGAAGATCTCGGTGACGCCGGAACGCCTGCTCTATTCCGAAGGCATCACCTTCTGGCCGTCCGAGACGACCTTGCAGAATTTCGTTACCGTGCTCGAAGCCTCCGACTTCCCGCGCTATTTCCTGAACAGCGTCATCGTCTCGGTGTCGACGGCGGCGCTCGTGACCGTTATCGCCACGCTCGCCGGCTACGCCATGTCGCGCTTCACCTTCCGCGGCAAGGCGACGCTGGCCATCTTGCTGCTGCTCACCCAGACCTTCCCGCTGGTCATGGTCATCCCGCCGATCTACCGCATCATGGGCGATCTCGGCCTGACCAACAGCCTGACCGGGCTGATGATCATCTACACCGCCTTCAACACCGCCTTCGCCACCTTCCTCATGCAGTCCTTCTTCGACGGCATCCCGAAGGATCTGGAGGAGGCGGCGATGATCGACGGCTGCACGCGCGCACAGGCAATGCGCCGTGTGATCGTGCCGCTGACTTTGCCCGGCATGGGGGCGACGCTCGGCTTCGTCTTCACCGCCGCCTGGAGCGAATTGCTGTTCGCGCTGATGCTGATCTCGAGCGACGACCAGAAAACCTTCGCCGTCGGCCTGCTCACCTTCATCGGCAAGTTCGCCGTCGACTGGGGGCAGATGATGGCGGCCTCCATCCTGGCGCTGATCCCGGTCTGCATCTTCTTCGCCTTCCTGCAACGCTATCTCGTCACCGGCCTCACCGCCGGCGCGGTCAAAGGATAATCGATGGCTTCCGTCACGCTGCAACATGTCGAGAAGGATTATGGCTCGCTGCGCATCCTGCACGGCGTCGACCTCGAGATCGCCGATGGCGAGTTCGTCGTGCTGGTCGGCCCGTCCGGCTGCGGCAAGTCGACCTTGCTGCGCATGATCGCCGGGCTGGAGGAGGTTTCGGGCGGCGAGATCCGCATCGGCGAGCGGCTGGTCAACGATGTGGCGCCCAAGGACCGCGACATCGCCATGGTGTTCCAGTCCTACGCGCTCTACCCGCATATGGACGTGTCGTCGAACATGGGCTTCAGCCTGTTGTTGAAGAAGGCCGAGAAGACGACCATCGATGGCAGGGTTGGCGCTGCCGCCAAACGCCTCGGCCTCGACAGTTTCCTCGGCCGCCTGCCGCGCCAGCTCTCCGGCGGCCAGCGCCAGCGCGTCGCCATGGGCCGCGCCATCGTGCGCGATCCGAAAGTCTTCCTGTTCGACGAGCCGCTCAGCAATCTCGACGCCAAGCTGCGCGTCCATATGCGCGCCGAGATCAAGGCGCTGCACCAGCAGCTCAAGACCACCTCGGTCTATGTGACGCACGACCAGGTCGAGGCGATGACCATGGCCGACCGCATCGTCGTCATGCATGACGGCTATGTGCAGCAGGTCGGCCATCCGCTCGAACTCTACGACCGGCCGGTCAACACTTTCGTTGCCGGCTTCATCGGCTCGCCCGGCATGAATTTCTTGCCGGCGAAGGTCGCCAAGGCCGGCAAGGTCGATGCCGTGCTCGCCGACGGCCAGAAGCTCAGGCTGCCGGACGGGCTGCCTCTGGAGGATGGCGATGCGCTCACCATCGGGCTGCGCCCGGAACACATCAGACTGGCCGACGATGGCGCGCTGAAAGGCGAGGTCGAGGTGGTAGAGCCGCTCGGCCTGTCGACGCAGTTCTATGTCAGGCTCGCCAACCAGCAGGCCTGCGTCTTCGTCATGGGGCGCAGCAACGTCAGGCCGGGCGACATTGTGCGGCTGTCGGCCGATCCGGCGGCGCTGCACCTGTTCGATCCGAAAGATGGAAACCGGATCGAGTAAGCCGGCCGATCAGCGCCAGCGGAACGCGTCCAGCGTATAGTCTGGGTACGCGCCTTCCCGATCGAAGAGCGCGCTGAGGTCGTCGACGTCGGCCAATATCCCAGAGCGCACCAGCGCGGTCGCGACGCCTGCGCCGGCTCCGCCGGCGATGTCGTGCTCGACGCTGTCGCCGACACAGACCACGCTGCCGCGATCCGGATTGCCGGCCAGCGCCAGCGCCGCCTCATAGATCGCCGGATAGGGCTTGCCGATGCGGGTGACGTTGCCGCCGAGGCTTTCATAGAGATCGGCGAGCTCGCCGGCGCCGAAGCGCGGCCCGACCGCCGTCAGCATGATCCGGTCGGGATTGGTGCAGAAGCACGGCACCCGCCGCGCCGCAGCCGGACCGAGCAGAGTGCGATAGTGCTCGAGGTCGTAGCGATCGCCTTCGCTGGCGGAAATCAGCACCAGCTCGGCGTCGCTGCCATTGTCGGTCAGAGCAAGCGGCAGCCCGTCGATCGCCGAGCGGTCATCGTCGCGGCTGATCAGCAGGCATTTGGTGCCGGCCTTGAGCGTGCCCGAGGCCGCCATGTCATGGAAGCTGCGCCATGCCACCTCGCCGGAGGAGACGAAATGATCCCAGCTTCCAGCTTCGAAGCCGAGCTTCAGCAGGCGGCGCTCGTTCGGCGCCGCCCGCTTGCCGGAATTCGAGATCAGGGTCACCGTCTTGCCGGCGCGCTTCAGCGCGGACAGGGTCTCCACCGCGCCGGGATACGGCTGCTGTCCGTCGTGCAGCACCCCGAACTGGTCGAGCAGGAACATGCTGTAGCACTCGGCCAGCGCGGCAACCCCGTCGAGATGTCTGGCTTGTTTCGCGCTCACAGCAGCCCCGCTTCGCTTGCGCCCTTGAGCGCCAGCCGCGCCGTGCCGGCGGCGGCTTCGTCGGACAGCGCGGCCAGGAAATCGACGCCAAGCTTGCGCTGGCGGATCGCGGTCCAGGCGGCATTGGCGGCGCCCCCGCCGACGCTGCGCACCGAGGTCAGTTTTGGCGCGCCGAGCTCGGCAAGCCTTCTATAGCCGAGCGCTTCGATGCCGGCGATGCCTTCCAGCATGGCTTTCAGATAGTCGGCTTCGGATTGGGGTCGCGGCTCGAGCCGCGGCGGCAGCGCCGGATCCGCGATGGGGAAGCGCTCGCCGGGTATGCCGAGCGGATAGTAGTCGAGGCCGGTTTCGGTCGCCGGGTCGATCGCGGCGCTCAGCTCGATGATGCGCGCAACGGAAAAATGCTGGGCAAGCACCTTGCCGCCGGAGTTCGACGCGCCGCCAGCCAGCCAGGCGTCGCCGAGACGATGGCTGTAGATGCCGTAGCGTGGCGCCGAGATCGGCCGGTCGGAGAGGATCTTGATGGTGAGCGACGAGCCGAGCGCGGTGACGCCTTCGCCGGCGTCCGTAGCGCCGGTGGCCAGGAACGAGGCGCAGCCATCCGTCGTACCGGCAACCACCACGACGTCTCGCGCAAGGCCGAACAGCCCGGCGGCGCCGGCGGTGAGCCAGCCGGCCACGCTGCCCGGCCTGGTGACTTCGGGCAGCAGTTCCGTGCGCATGCCGGTCGCCGCGATCCAGTCCGGCCAGCGGCCGGTCTCGACATCGTAGCCGGTCTTGAGGCTGTTGTTCTCGTCGCTGACATCGAAGCGGCCCGAGAATTGCCCGGCGATCCAGTCGGCCTGGTGCAGCATCCTGGCGACGCCGGGCACGAGCTGGAACGCCAGCGCCTTGGCGAGGCCCGATGTCGCGCCATGTGCCGCACTTGCTTCCGGCGCCTCGCGGGCGATCACGGCGAGGATCGCGTCGTCCAAAACCTTGTCGTTGTACATCAGCGGCTCGGCCAGCGGCCGCCCGGCGGAGTCGACCGGCAGCACGGTGCCCGAGGTGCCGTCGACGGCGATCGCGCGCACCGACGTCCGATCGATGCCGGAGAGCAGTTCCTTCAATGTCGCCTCGACCGCCGCCCACCAGACGGCGGGGTCGCGGCCGTTGGCGCCAAAGCGGTCGAGCGGCACGGCGGCGCGCGAGGCGATGGAGAAATCCGGACGCATGGCGACGGCGCGCGCGCCCGAGGTGCCGATGTCGATGCCTATGGCCAATGGCGCCATGTCGCTGTCCTTCGCAACTGCCGGCCGCGTCGCGCTTTCCGCTCGAAATCCCTGCAAGGGAACCCACGTCGGTATCGCAGATGCGAGCGATCTACGTCAATCATGATCTTCCTTCGTCAGAAATGGCCTTGCTGTCACGTACAGCTTGAGTAAGTTACGCCAAGCGACATCCGGGAGGAAAAGTTGAGCGACTCCGGCCGCCAACGTCAGATCGTCGAGATCTTGCGGGACCGCCCGTTCGCCTCGGTGCGCGAGTTGCAGCAGCGGCTTGGCGTTTCGGCGGCGACGATCCGGCGCGACATCGACAAGATTGACGGCGCCGGCGAGGCGCGCAAGGTCTATGGCGGCATCTCGGCACTCGATGGCGCCGCGCAGGCCGGCATCGCCTACGCCAGGCCCTATGACGAGAACCGCGATCTCGCGGTCGAGGCCAAGCGGCGCATCGCCGCGCTTGCCGCGACTATGGTGCGCGACGGCGAGGCGATCATCGTCCACGGCGGCTCGACCTGCTTCCATCTCGGCGTCAGGCTTGCCGACCGCAACATCCGCCTCTTCACCAATTCCATGCCGCTCGCCGCCTATCTCAGCGATCACGGCCATTGCAGCCTGACGATCGCCGGCGGCGACCTGCATCGCGAGCCCGGCATCATCCATTCGCTCGCCCAGGCGGCACCTTTCTACGCCTCGAAATTATTCCTCGGCGCCCAGGGGCTCAGCCAGGAAGGCGTGCTGGAATCGCACCCGCTGCTGGTCCGCTCGATCGTCGATTTGAGCCTGTGCGCCGACCAGATCGTGGTGCTGGCGGACAGCCGCAAGCTGTCGATCCATGCCCGCAATGTCGCGCTGCCGCTGTCGCGCATCGGCACGCTGGTGACCGATGACGGCCTGTCCGACACCGACGCGCGCATGCTGGAAGCTGCCGGCGTCACGGTCCGCATCGCCACGTCCTCGGGAGCCATCCGGTGAAACTGGCCGTGCTCGATTTCGGCAAGACCAATTCGAAGCTGTTCGTCTTCGATGAGGACGGGCGCATCCTCGGCGAGCGCCGGACCAAGCCGGTCTGGACACATGCGGGCAACTTCAGCGTGCTCGACGAGGCGGCACTCCATGACTGGGCGCTCGCTGCCGTCGACGAAGCGGTCGACAGTCACGGCGTCGAAGGGCTGATGGTCTCTGGCCATGGCTGCACCTTCGCCCTGGTCGATGATACGGCACTGACGCACCCGATCCTCGACTACGAGCAGGAACCGCCTGCCGAGGTCGCGGCGCGCATCGATCGCCGCATCCCGGATTTCTCCGAGACCTTCTCGCCGCGACTGCCGCTCGGCTTCAACTATGGCCGCCACATGCTGTGGCTGAACGAGGTCGAGCCCGGCGCCTTCGCCTCGGCGACATCGATCCTCGGCTATCCGCAATATTGGAGCTGGCGTTTCGGCGGCCGCGCCGTCTCGGAAGTGTCCTATCTCGGCTGCCATTCGCATCTGTGGGCGCCGCGCCGGCGCGACTTCTCCTCGCTGGTCGATGCCGAGGGCTGGCGCGGCCGCATGCCGGGCTTCGGGCGCGCCGGCGCCGTTATCGGCGAGCGGAACTTCGGCAAGGCCGGCAGGCCGATCGCCATCCATAACGGCGTCCATGACTCCAATGCCGCGCTCCATGCCTATCGCCGGCAACAGCTTGGATCGCTCACCGTGGTCTCGACCGGCACCTGGGTGGTCGTGCTCAACCCCGATTGTCCGCTGGACGTGCTCGACCGTGACCGCGACATGCTGGTCAATGTCGATGTCGACGGCGGTCCGGTGCCGACCATCCGCTTCATGGGTGGGCGCGAATTCGCGGTGATCAGCGCCGGCTGGCAAGGCGCGATATCGCCGGCTTCGATACAGCGGGTGATCGACGCCGGCATAATGGCCCTGCCCAGCTTCGCCCCGGGCGGTCCGATGCCTGATCGCGTCGGCGAAGTGATCGGCGGCGCGCCCGACAGCGAAGAACGCGCTGCGGTGGCGCTGCTCTACGTGGCGCTGATGGTCGATCTGTCGCTCGACCTGATCCATTCCAAAGACACCGTCATCGTCGATGGCGGGCTGAACGCGGGCGGCCTGCTCGCCAGCCTGCTGGCGCAGCTACGGCCCGGCCAGCCCTTTCTGCAGGGCGCCACGCTGGAAGGCAGCGCCACGGGCGCCGCGGCGCTCGCCTTCGAGAGCGCCGGTCGCGGCATGGCGGCCGAAACGCCGGAGCCCGTTGATGCCGCGCACTTTGCCGAGTTAGCCGGCTATCGTGATCGCTGGCGCGATCTTGCGATCGGCGCCGAGAACGGCAAGGGCCGCACTGCGGCACGATAGATTTGAGCAGATGGAGACGATCATGGCGCGCATTGGTATCCACTCCTTCGTCTGGTCGGCGAGCTCGGCGCAAGCGGATCTCGAGCGCACGCTGGCCAACACGAAGGAAGCCGGCTTCGAGCTGATCGAGTTCTCCTATCTCGACCCCGCCAATGTCGATATCGGCCGGCTCGCCAGGCGCATCGCCGATCTCGATCTTGGCGTCGCGATCAGCATCGGGCTGCCGGCCAACGGCGATATCTCGAGCGCCGACAGGGCGGTTGCCGCGCGCGGCGTCGACATCCTCAACCGCACCATCGCGCTCACCCGCGATCTCGGCGGCCGCAAGGTGGGCGGCATACTGTCGACCAGCCACGGCCTGCAGACCGAGGCGCCGACGCGCGACCAGTGGAACCGCAGCGCCGCAACGCTGGCCAAGGTGGCCGAGACGGCCAAGGCCGCCGGCGTCACCCTGAACCTTGAGATCGTCAACCGCTTCGAGAGCAATCTGCTCAACACCGCCGCGCAGGGACTGGCCTTCATCGAGGACACCGGTTCCGACAACATCTTCCTGCACCTCGACACCTTCCACATGAACATCGAGGAGGCCGATGCCGCCCTGGCCATCCGCAACGCCGTGGGCAAGATCGGCTATGTCCATATCGGCGAGAGCCATCGCGGCTTCCTCGGCACCGGCAGCATCGATTTCGCTGGGATCTTCGATGCGCTGACCGCCATCGGCTACGACGACGACCTCAGCTTCGAATCCTTTTCCTCGGAGATCGTCGACGAGAACCTGTCGAAGAAGACGGCGATCTGGCGCAATCTGTGGACCGACAATATGGAGCTCGCCCGCCATGCCCGCCGCTTCATCGCGGTCGGGCTGGAGACGGCGCGGCGCAAGGCCGAGCTGGTCACGGCGACGCAGAAGCCCTGAGTGGCAGTCTCAAGACCTGCCGCTGCCTTGAAGCTTGCGGGTAATTTTACGAGCGCATTCGATTAAGATCGTCCCTGTTTGATTCGTCCCCGGTCATGGCCCGGAGAGCAGGAGCAGGAACGGCATGAGCAAGGCTCTTACCACTTTCGCGTTGGTCGCGGTGCTCACCGCCCTGCTCATGGCGCTTTCGCTGGCGGTCGCCAGGCACGGCTATCCCTACGGCGCTTTCGGCGTGAAGCGCCTCGACGGCATCGCCGATGCCGGCTCCTTCATTCCGCTAGCCGCCGTCTATTTCTTCAGCGCGCTCTTGATGATGATCCTGCCGTTGCGCGCCGCCAGCATCGTGCTTACCAACGCCGCCGATGCGCTGTTCTGGGCGACGGTCGCGCTGTTTGCCACCATCGTCGGCTGCCTCGTCGCCAGATGGGCCTTCGGCCAGGGCGGCGTGCTGTGGGCGCTGGTCAACTGGCGCTTCCTGTTCGTCGCGGCCATCGTCGCGGCCCACCTCGCCATGAACGAGCTGCGCCGCAATATCCTGCTGAGAAGCCTGTTCTTCGTCGTCTTTGCCGCGGCGACGCTGGCCTGCCTGTTCTGGACCTTCCCGGCCTGACCACCCATATGTCGGTTCGGCAAGGCGGACAGGCGCGGGCTTTCATCGGCCCGCGCCATCGGCTATTCCGATCCATGCCCGCCTTCTCGCTGTCATCATTTGTCTGATAAATGGCTTGACTGAGAGATGACCGCGGCGGACAAGGCCGCCAGCAAAGCTTCACAAGGAAAGACCATGACCCTGTTTCGTAAGAACCTCATCGATGGCGACTGGGTGGGCGAGGCCGGCTCCCGCAACATCAACCCCTCCAACACCGGCGATGTCGTTGGCGAATATGCCTCTGCCGGACCGGATGAGGCGCGTCAGGCGATCGCCGCCGCCAAGGCGGCCTTCCCCGTCTGGTCGCGCTCGGCGCCACTCGTCCGCCACGCGGTGCTGAGGAAGGCTGCCGACGAGATCACCGCGCGCAAAGACGAGATCGGCCGCGCGCTCGCCCGCGAGGAAGGCAAGACGCTGGCCGAAGGCATCGGCGAAACGATCAGAGCCGCCCAGATCTTCGATTTCTTCGCCGGTGAGACGCTGCGTCTGGCGGGCGAGCTGGTGCCGAGCGTGCGGCCGGGCGTCGGCGTCGAGATGACCCGCGAGGGCGTCGGCGTGGTCGGCATCATCACGCCGTGGAATTTCCCGATCGCGATCCCGGCCTGGAAGATCGCGCCGGCACTGGCCTACGGCAACACCATCGTCTTCAAGCCGGCCGAGCTGGTGCCGGAGAGCGCCTGGACCATCGTCGACATCCTGCACCGCGCCGGCCTGCCCAAGGGCGTGCTCAACCTGGTCATGGGCAAAGGCTCGGTGGTCGGCCAGGCCATGCTCGACAGCCCGGACGTCAACGCCATCTCCTTCACCGGCTCGGTCGGCACGGGAAAACGCGTCGCCGCCGCCAGCGTCGAGCACATGCGCAAGTTCCAGCTCGAAATGGGTGGCAAAAACCCGCTCGTCGTGCTCGATGACGCCGATCTGGCGGTCGCCGTCGATTGCGCGCTCAACGGCGCCTATTTCTCCACCGGCCAGCGCTGCACGGCCTCGTCTCGCCTCGTCGTGACCGACGGCATCCACGACCGCTTCGTTGCCGCGCTGAAGGAGCGCATGGAGAAGCTCGTCATCGGCGATGCGCTCGACGCCAAGACCCAGATCGGACCGGTCGTCGACGCCACGCAGCTGAAACAGGACGAGGACTACATCGCCATCGGCCGCCAGGAAGGCGCCGAGCTTGCCTTCGGCGGCGAGCGGCTGGGCCGCGAGACGCCGGGTTTCTACCTGCAGCCGGCGTTGTTTGTCGGCGCCACCAATGCCATGCGCATCTCGCGCGAGGAGATCTTCGGGCCGGTCGCCAACGTCATCCGCGTCAAGGACTATGACGAGGCGCTGACTGTTGCCAACGATACGCCGTTCGGCCTGACCTCCGGCATCTGCACCACCAGCCTCAAGCACGCCACGCATTTCAAGCGCAATTCGGAAGCCGGCATGGTCATGGTCAACCTGCCGACCGCCGGCGTCGACTTTCACGTGCCGTTCGGCGGTCGCAAGGGCTCGAGCTACGGCCCGCGCGAGCAGGGCCGCTACGCCATGGAGTTCTACACCACGGTGAAGACGGCCTATACATTCGCTGGCTAAAGCAATTCCAGGAAAGTGTGAAACGGTTGAGCTCGGCGACGTCGCCGTAGCCTTCCGTAACGGAATTGCGTCTAAACAATAAGGCAAGCTGGCGACGACGGGAGGAACCAGGCAGGCGAGCATGTCGACGACAGACTGGAAAGCGGACCTGACCTGGCTCAACCCGCCGCCGCACCACGACTTTGCCGGCGGCACCGTGCATGTGCGCACCGGCAAGGAGACCGACTTCTGGCGCGAGACCTTCTATGGCTTCTGGCGCGACAACGGCCATTTCCTCTATCGGCCGGTCGCCGGCGATTTCAGCGCCGAGGTCACGGTCAAGGGCGACTATCGGGTGCTCTACGACCAGGCCGGGCTGATGGTGCGGCTGAGCGAAACGCTCTGGATCAAGGCGGGCATCGAATACACCGACGGGCTGGCCTATTTCTCGGTCGTCGTTACCAACGATACCTCGGACTGGTCGCTGGTCAGCATTGCTGCCGATCCCAACGGCGTCAGGATCCGTTTGACCCGCCACGCCGAGGCTATCCGCATCCAGTATCTGGACGCCGCCGACGGCCATTGGAAGCCGGTGCGGCTCGCCTATTTCCCGGCCTCGAAATCGGTCGATGTCGGCATGATGTGCTGCTCGCCGCAGCGTGAAGGCTTCGAGGTCACCTTTTCGGATTTTTCGATCGGTCCGCCCATTGCCAGGGAGCTTCACGACTAGGGCCGGCTTGGCCGAGCGGATAATCGGAGGTCCTTCCCCGAAGCTGGGTCCAAAGCGTATACGGAAGCGGTTCCCGCGCTTTGAAAGCGTCTTCATGCCATCGAACCAACCGCTCATCCTTTTCTACACGACCTTCTTCGGCAAGCCGGTCGACATATCGGCCATCCCCGCTTGCGCGGTGCCAGTCGAATGGACCAATGACCGCCGCCGCCTTGCCGAAGCCGCGGCGGTGGTGTTCCACCTTCCGGATTACCGCGAGATCGGCGACGCCCGCAAATATACCGGCCAGACATGGGTCGCGTGGTCGATGGAGAACCCGCAGAACTATCCACGCGCCGCCGCTCCCGGCTTCATGCGGCATTTCGATCTCACGATGACGCACGAGTCCGGATCGGACATCTGGACACCCTATCTTCAGGAGGCGAGCTGGTGGGAGGCGATACGCAACAGCGCGATACCGTCCAAGACCGAGAGCGCCCCGGTGGTGCGTTTCCAGTCCGCAAGCATCGACCTTAGCGGCCGTGGGGCGTTCGCAGCCGAGCTTGCCGGGCATATCGGCGTCGATTCCTATGGCCGCTATCGTCCCACGCGACAGATCGAAGGCCCCGATCTCGGATCGCGGACCAAGATCGAGACCATAGGGCGATACCACTTCTGCCTGGCGCTGGAGAATTCGATCGCGCCCGACTATGTCACCGAGAAGATCTTCGATCCGCTCTGTGCAGGCAGCGTGCCGGTCTATCTCGGCGCCCCCAATGTCGGCGAGTTCGTCCCCGCCAATTCCTACATCGACGCGACGGCGTTCGGCACGCCGGCCGAGCTTGCCGCCTATCTCCGCCATCTGCTGGAGACGCCTCAGGCCTACGAGGCCTATTTCGCCTGGCGCTCGCAACCGCTGCCGGGACCCCTCGCCAGCCGTCTGGCGCTCCTGGAAACGCCGGCAAAATGCCGGCTGGCCGAGCGTATACATCAGCGCCTTCAGCAAGATCAGGGCCTGTCGGCCGGCCGGCCGTCACTGCCGTTTGGCGGCCTCTCCTTCCTGCGCACCAGGCTGCGCCGCTGGCGGAAGGCGCACCGTCGCCGTTGAATGCGGGGCGGGCACGGCCGTTCACCAAGGCACGTGCAGGATTTCGAGCTTGGGCAGGCCGACCGGCCGGATGCCCAGCTCGTTGGCCAGCACGCCGAAGGCTTCGGTCTCGATCAGGTCGTGATAGGGGATTTCGGGAAAGCGCAGACCGCCGCGATGCAGGGCCGCGTCGACGAGCAGCATGGTTCCGCCGACACCGTCGAGCCCGACAATGTCGAGATGCCTGAGATCGCTGAGATGGAGGCGGCTGTAGGACCGCGCCGGCGGCTGGTAGAGGCCGCCATGGATCTGGCGATAGTAGCGATAGTCCTTTTCCGGCCGAACGCTGATGAAGGAGTTCAGGTCGAAACTGTCGCCGCCGGCTATCTTCACGCAATGCGGGACCGCGATGCGATGACCGGTTCCGACAAGCCGGCTTAGAACATCGTCCGGGAACCGCCAGACATCGATGTCCACCCAGAGCGCCCAGTCATCATCCGGCGCCAGGCCATGGTCGATCAGGTGGTTGCGCACCTTGGCGATGGCGCCGCGCCGCGCGCGCTGCAGCTTTGGCCGCGCGCGCTTCGCGCGGTCGAGGCTGGTGCCCGTCTGCTTCTGCAGCAGGACGATGTCGCGATATGTCCCGGCAAGCGGCGCCACCGCCCGCTGCAATCGTTCCCAGCTTCCGTCCGCGCTGTCGCCCTCGCAGAAGACCAGCTTGATCCTGTCCTTCGGGTAGTCGAGCGCGCCGACGGCGTCGAGAAATGGCCGGATATGGTCGGCGGCGTCGCGCAGCGGCACCAGCATGGCGACGTTACGGCCCGTCGGCGGCGGCGCCGAAAGCACCGCCTGGCCGACGCTGCGCTTGGCCGTCCCCTCATCCAGATAGGCGCCACGGGTCAGTTGGTGCCAGGACCGGTAGACCTGAGTGCGGACCCTGTCCCGCCATCGCGGCGCCGGCATGGGCGTCCACCATGTGCCCGCCCAATGGTGAATGGACAGCGTCGGCCCGTCGTCGCCGTCTCTGCACCCCGACGAGTCCACCGGCGCGAACAGCGCCGAAGGATGGATGGCGAACGCCGATTGATCGCCATAGCAGAGCTGGGCGGAGGTCATCACGCTGGGACCGGTCGCGTCGATCGCTTCCTTGGCGTGGGCCAATCCCGGCAGGAAGGACAGGAGATGCAGCCAGAACGGGTGACCGGGCGGGCTGGCGATCGTACCATTGAACAACAGGTAAGGCAGTCCGCGGAAACCCGCCTGCACCCGCGCATGCGTGTCCGGCTCCCTGCAGACCACGATGCGATCCTCGCCCGTCAAGAGGTCGAAGGGTGCCACGCATTCGCAGTCGATGTCGGCATAGACGCCGCCGAAATGATGCAGCAGCAGATAGCGTCCCGCGTCGGCGCGCAGCACGCCTTGCGAATAGCTGCAAAAGGTCGGCAGGAAGTCCGGATAGTGCCGGGCGACGAATTCAAGCAGCATCCGGTCGTTCCAGAACATCACCGTCCAGCCGGGATGAAGCCGCTTCCAGCTCTCGACATAGGCCTGGAAGCGGGCCGGGATGCTGTCGGTCTTCCAGGTCTGGTGCAGGATCTTGGGGATCATCGGCGGCTCATCGGGCGGGACGTTGGAGACGCTGTTGTCGTCATTGGCCGGCTCTGTCCGGTCCAAGGCCGTCGCGGACGGCGTCTCTTGTGGCTTGCGGCCCGAATCGTGCCCAGACGGTCGCATGCGCGCGAGCGCGCTGTCGGGCAAGGCGGGCCGGGTCGCTGCACAGGGCGATCGCCATCTCCGCCAGTCTCTCGTCCGACTCCGACAGCAGCACCTCTTCGTCCTCGATCAGGTCGAGGCCCTCCACGGCCAGCGGCGTCGCCAGCACGGGAACGCCGCAGGCCATCGCCTCGAGGATCTTGATGCGCGTGCCGCCGCCCGACGACAGCGGAACGATGCTGAGGTGAGCCTTTGCCAGGAGCGGCCTGGTGTCGCTCGGTTCCTCGACGAGCGAAACGCCGTCCAGCCCGGCGAGCGCCCGCACGGCCGGCTTGGGCGAACGGCCGGCAAGGACAACGCTCGCCGCTGGCAGCGCCTGCCGGATGCGCGGCAGGATATTGCGCACCAGCCGCTCGGCGGCTTCGACATTCGGCCTGTATCCGAGATGGCCGACAAGCAGAACAACCGGAAACCCGTCTGCAAACGTGGGCTGCGCCGGCAACGCCGCCGGCATGGCCTCGGCCCGCGGAATGCCGTTCGGAACGACGTCGATCGGCGCCGTTCCGGAAGACAGCCTTTCACGGTCGAGACGAGAGCAGACCCAGATCCTGTCGACGATCCCGGCGGCCTTTCGCTCGAGGCGTTTGAGGCCGGGCACGCTGACCCGCGAACCATCGGCCCGCTCCAATTGTCCGGCGAGATCCGATTCGACATTGTGCATGTCGAGGACGAGCTGCCCGGCCAGCGGTCGCAGCGGCCGAAGCAATCGGAACAGCGCAATGCCCTCGACGATGATGGTGTCGGGGCGGAACTCGCGAACGAGCGCCTTGAGGCGGGTGAGCGCCGGGCGCGGAATCCGGCCCTCGCCCCTGGCTCGCCGCCAGCCGAGCGCCGGAGCGCGCGGTTCGTCCGCATTCGTCAGCGCGGCCACGCTGATAGCGCTGGGGAGCGGCTGCGCATCATCGGCCCGTGGCTGGATCGAGACGAGGCGGACCGGTCCGAGTTCGGCCGCCGCCATGGCATTGTCGTAATTTCGCAGATCGGCGCCCGACACCGGCGGAAAGGCCGGTTCGTGGCAAACCACCAGGGTCCGCCTCGGTCTGCCGGATGCCGGAAGCGATGGCGCGGGGGGCCTTGCCGGGGCCAGCCGCGCCAGGCGGATGCGGGCGCGGTATTGCCATGCCTTCCGGGCTCGGCCCAACGCCTCGTGCGCGCGCACGGCCCGCATCATGCCGCCCGCGTCGGCAATCATCCTCTGCTTGATCAGCTGGCGCGCGATCCGCTGCGCGATCCAGGCCTTTCGCCACTGCAGCGCCTTCCGGTCGACGCCGTGAGCCGCGAGCCGGTTCAGCGCCAGCGCTACGGCAAGGAACGTCGCGCGCGGCGCCGTGATGAAGCGCCGCGCCATCCTGGTTTCATCGAGATGATAGAGGAGCACCGGCGCCGCGATGCTGATGACGTCGGCGCGCGCCAGAACGGCTGTCCAGAAGCACGTGTCCTCGTCGAGGCCGATCGCCTCCGGAAAGCGGATGCCGGCCGTCGCCGCTCGCGCCACCAGCGCGCTCCCCATGGCGATCGGCCACAGCTCGTTGCGGAGGTAGCGCCGGGTATTCTCGGTCCTGTCGCTGCCGTAGCCGTGCGGTGTCTTCATCTTGTCCGGTCGCCCAGCCGTGCGCCGGATGCTGGCCCCGACCGCGACGCCTGCTTTCGGATGGCGCTCGAACGCCTCACGCAGTTGCGTCAGGCCGCCCTCGATCACCTCGTCATCGGCGTCGAGGAAGAACAGGAACCGGCCGCATGCGCGCGCCATGCCGGCATTGCGCGCGGCGCCCGCCCCGCCGAAGCGCCCGGCTACGACCTCCAGCGGCAAGCCGTGCCGCACCGCGCTTTCGGCCGCGACAATCGCCGTCCGATCGTCGCAACCATCGTCGACGAGCAGGACCTCGCGGATCAGCGCGCCGTCGGGGGCAAGACTGCCCAGCGCGGCGTCGATCGTCGCGACGGCGTTCTTCGCCGGAATGACGACCGTGATATCAGCGGCTGCTTCCCTGCTCATTGCCGCTCGAAGAAGCCGCGCTTCAGCATGTGGTCGTAGTAGTGCTTGAACGGCGAGACCTGGCGCAGCGACAGGCTGGCAAGGCTCTCGATCAGCTGCGGCTCGACATCGAAGGGCGACTGGCCCTCCAGCCAGCTATAGGATGAGCCGTCCCTCAGCACGGAGGGGCTGGCGACGATATAGCCGCCAAGCGCCTTGAGGTGACCGATCCTGCGTAAGCCGCAATAGAGGCTCGACGACACCATCGGCTCGCGTGTCCGCAGATAGACATGGAAACCGCTCGGCGATCTTGCCACCGGTGTGCGGCTTGCCACGGCGTCATAGCGGCGCCGCCAGCTCAGGTAGGCGGCAATGTCGTCGAAATCCAGGATCAACAGATTGGCCAGGCCCGCAAGCAGGCCGACATTGCCGGAGAAGTCGCCAAACCAGCGTCCGACATCGTCGGCGCTTGGCGGTTTCTGCGACAGCTGAAAGCTTATCGAACAGAAGGCAAGCTCTTTCAGATCCTTGCGCTGGCTGGGCAGATGCAAGGGTTCATAGCCCATCGCCGCGAGGTCGAGATGCTTGCCGCCGGCACGAAGCGGCAGGCAGACATAGCCCTGCGTCAGCAGCCGGACTGCGTAGTCGGTCAGTATTCGGGGCTGCATCCGACAAATGTTCCGCGACCATGAAATTCCCTGCCCAATCTCTTTAGCCGAACAGCCCGTTCGTCAAGCATTGGCGCATTCGCTGCCGCCTGGCCCCTTTCCGCTTCCGGTCCCTTCACGCGATTGTGCAGGCATCTCGATCGGGCGCGACCGCGTTCAGTCCGCCGTCTATAGCTGTCGGGTGGACCGGGGGAGAACCCAACTTCAAATGTTCTTGATCGATTTCCAGTGGTTCAGGCGCTCGGCGATCAATTCCACGCGCCGCTGATTGTCGTTTCCGTCCAGGATGGTCAGGTCCTCCGGATCGGCGCGCAGATAGACGCCGGAGGTTCGTGCATTCACCTCCGAGTTGGTGTCCGAACGCGTTGTGAAGTACCCGGATGCGCGATCGGCGGACTCCAGCTTTATCTCGCCCGTCCCGTACAGCTGCGGCGCATTTGCGTCCAGCGGCCGTTCGCCGTTCCAATAGTAGAAGATGCCAGCAGACTCGCCCTTCTCCTTCGTCGCCTCGCTCCAGTATCTGGCTGACAGGCTGCCATTCTCCTGCCATGAGCGGCCGTTCAGCTCCAGCGCGCCATTGCGGTCCCGCGAAACTTTCAGCAGACTGACGGCGGAAGGCTCCCTCGCTGTGCGCTCCGTCAGGGAAAATTGCCACCAGAATCCCTCGATACGGGCGACCCGTCCTTCATTTTCGATGGCGTTACGCAGTTTTTGGTTGATCGCCCGCGTCTCCGCGGCGCTCGTTGCCTCGCCATAGCGGACCGACGTCAGGCCGAGCAGATCGCTGGGCAGCTTGGCGCCATTGGCATGCAGGATGAATGTCCGCCGCATCCCCAGCACCCCGCCGAACAGCCCAGCCTCGAACACCACATTGTCCCGCGGCGAAGCCTGGGCGGGAACAGTGGCGGTCGATTCCGGCTGGCCCGCGCTCGTCCAGTCGTCCTGAGCGAACACGAACGCGGCGAAGTCGACCTCGCGCGTCAGCTCGAGGAGGCGTCCCAGCGTTGTCGTTCCGGGATTGAAAACCGTCGTCCACGGCTCGACATGGGCGATGTCCTCGAGGCCGCGCGTCAGCGCCTGCAACAGCTTCTTCTGTTTCCCCGACGAACCGAGAAAGATACGAGGTTTGGCCATTCCGTTCCCTCCGGCGCAACGAACACTCCCCATAGCGTAGGCGGATGACCTATCTCATTGCAACGACGGCAGTGCGATGCGGAGTTTGCCGCTATCTCTCTGTCGGGTGCTGGAAAAACTGCAGGAACAGCTCGCGCTCGGTGGTGATGTCGAGCTTCTCATAGATCCGCCGGCGATGGTTCTTGACGGTGCCGACGGTGATGCCGAGGCGCTCGGCGATGTTGGCGGTCGGATGCCCGGCCAGCACCAGCTGGACCAGCTCTCTTTCGCGCAGCGAAAGTTCCGGCCAGAGGCTCGCCGGGACAGTCGGTTTCTGCTGAGGCGAGGCACCGGGGCCTGTGGGGGTCGATGTTCGGGAAAACGCGCTGCCGCGCGCCTTGATGTCCAGCGCATGCAGTGCCTCGAACACCGGCAACCGCTCGACGAGCAGCGCGATCTCACTGTCCTTGAACGACGCGGTCGAGCGATCGAGGAAGATGCCGAGGCACCAGTCGCCGCCGTCGGACAGCATGATGCCGACCTCGTCGCAGATCTCCGACTGCGCCAGGAAACCGGCTATGTATTGCCCGCGCTTGGCCCTGTCGTCGGCGAAATGCTTCAGAGGCAGGATGCCCAGCCGGCGCTCCTGCCGCCAGGAGGCATAGAAGGGGTCGAAGATGTAGTAGCTGGCGAGATAGCGTCGCACCATCTCGTCCGAAAAGCGCCGATGCTTGACGAATTCGGGCGTCGTCGTCGCCGAATAGCGGGTGACCGTGACCAGGTCATGCGCGATGTCGGCGCCGATCAGGTCGATCAGGCAGTCGACATGCCGGTCCGTGCCGGTGGCGGCGATCGCCCTGGCCAGCGGCGCCCAGATAGTGCCCATGCGCATGCCCTTTTCTCGGCGAACCCGGCCCAAGCGTCATTGTGTCTTTAGGCATATGGCGCGATCGGGCCGATCGAATCTAGCCTGCGGTCATTCTCGGCAAGGGAAAGCGACCCGTGGACCAGATCACCACCAATCCCATCGTCATCGGCATCGACGCCGGCGGCACCATGACCGACACGATCCTTGTCGATCAGGACGGTCACTTCAAGATCGGCAAGTCGGCGACCACGCCGAGGAACGAGGCCGAGGGCTTCCTCGCCTCGGCAGAGGACGCGGCCGATGCCTGGGGCATCTCGCTGCAGGACCTGTTTTCGGGCGTCAACGTGGTGCTCTACTCCGGCACCGGCATGCTCAACACGCTGTTGTCGCGCACCGGCCGCAAGCTCGGCCTGATCACCACCAAAGGCCTCGAGGACATGATCCTGATGGGCCGCGGCCTGCAGGCCTGGGCGGACTATTCCTATGCCGACCGCCTGCATGCGGTCACCCATCACCATCCCGATCCGCTGGTGCCGCGCCGCCGCACCCATGGCGTGACCGAACGCATCGACCAGTTCGGCGACGTCATCCTGCCGCTCTACGAGCACGAGGTGCATGCGGCGGCCAAGAAGCTGATTGCCGACGAGGTCGAGGCGATCTGCATCATGACCGTCTTCTCGCACGTCAATCCGGCGCATGAGAAGCGCATCGCCGAAATCTGCCGCGAGGAAATCGCCGCCGCCGGCGCCGACATCCTCGTCTACACCAGTCACGAGGTGCGTCCGGTCGTCCGCGAGCAGTCGCGGTTGAACTCGGTGCTGATCGAGGCCTACGCCACCTCGCGCGGCCGTAGGCAGCTCAAGGGCATCGAGGACGTCTCCAAGAAATACGGCTTCAAATACGGCGTGCAGACGCTGCTCTCTTTCGGCGGCCTGACCTCGATCAACCATCCTCGCCTGCACGAGACCATGATCTCCGGGCCGATCGGCGGCATCCTGGGTGCTGCCTATGTCGGCAAGCTGATCGGCAACGACTCGCTGATCTGCTCGGACATGGGCGGCACCTCCTTCGACATGGGCGTCATCACGCGCGGCCAGACGCGGATCGAGAACGAGCCGCTGATGGACCGTTTCAAGCTCAACGTGCCGACGCTGCATCTTGATACGATCGGCGCCGGCGCCGGCATGATCCTCAAGGTCGATCCGCTCACCCGCAAGGTTTCGCTCGGACCGGAAAGCGCCGGCTCCGATCCCGGACCGATCTGCTTCGCCAAGGGCGGCACCGAGCCGACCATCGCCGACTGCGACGCCATTCTGGGCCGGTTGAACCCGCATTACTTCCTCGGCGGCAAGGTCGTGCTGCAGGTCGAGAAGGCGCGGAAGGCCTTTGAGGAGAAATGCGCGCGGGTGCTCGGCGTCGGCGTCGAGGAAGCCGCCGAAGGCATGATCGAGATGCTCGAGGCCGACGCCAACAACGCGCTGCGCCGCGTCATCTCCGGACAAGGCATCCATCCGTCGGAGTTCACGCTCTTGTCCTATGGCGGCTCCGGGCCGCTGCATCTTGCCGGCTGCTCCAGGGGCATCGGCTTCAAGGACATCCTCACCTTCCAGTTCGCCGCAGCCTTCTCGGCCTTCGGCTGCACCACCGCCGACTTCATGCGCCGCCATTCGGTGTCGACGCAGATCGACATCGGCGCGCGCGCCAGCGACGACGAGCTGCAGGCCTTCGGCGCCAAGGTCACGGCCGTCTGGAACGATCTGACCAGGGCGGCGGTCGACGAAATGGTTGCCGACGGCCATGCGCTGGACAAGGTCAGGACCGTGCCGTTCCTGATGATGCGCTACACCGGCCAGCTCGAGGATGTCGAGGTGATGGCGCCGCTGTCGGCAATCGCTTCGGCCGACGACATGCGCAGGGTCATCGCCGAGTTCGAGGCGGTCTACGCCAAGGTCAACCACCGCGTCTCGCGCTATGGCGAAGCCGGCTTCTCGATCACCGAGCTCGGGCTGATCGCCACCGCCGACAAGGTCAAACCGATGCTGGTCAAGCGGCCGCTCGGCAAGCCGGATCCGGCTTCTGCCCACAAGGGCGTGCGCGAAGCCTATATCGGCGGCCGCTGGCACAAGGCCAATCTCTACGAGATGGACCTGCTGCAGCCCGGCCACGAAGTCATCGGCCCGGCCATCATCGAACATCCGGCGACGACGCTCGTCGTCCACCCGCAGGACCGCGTCTTCGTCGATGAATGGACGCTGCTCCACTACTCCCACGCTTGAGAAGGCCGAACGCCATGCTGGACAAACCCGCCTCAGCGCTCCGCATCCGCGAGCGGCTGATCGAATCCGAAAGGCTGATGGAAGAGACCGGCTGCTATGACGGCATCACCGAGCTCGAGCTGCGCAACCAGGACCCGCTGAAGTTCGAGACGCTGCACACCAAGCTGCGCGCCTACTGCGTGTCGGCGCGCGAGATGGCCCGCCGCATCTCGGCCTCGCCCGGCGTGCGCGAAGTCGGCGAGATGGTCGTCGCCATCTACACGCCGGAAGGCGACGCGATCGCGCTCTCCAACGGCATCATGGTGCATGTGCACACGATGAGCCGCTTCATCAAATGGATGATCCGCAACGGCTACGAGGAGAACCCGCAGATCCGCGACGGCGACATCTTCGCCAACAACGACGCCTTCATCGGCACCGTCCAGGTGCCAGATGTGATGGACGTGGTGCCGATCTTCCATTCCGGCAAGCTCGTTGGCTGGGCCGGCGCCGTCTGCCACGAGCTCGAGGCCGGCGGCATCACCCCCGGCGGCGACGTGGCGCTGGCGCAGGAGCGCTTCACCGAAGGCCTGTTCGTCTGCGCCGAGAAGGTCGGCGAGAACGATGAGCTGCGCCGCGACTATGTCATCCGCTGCGAGCGCAACTTGCGCATGCCGATCTACTGGGTGCTGGACGAGAAGGCCAAGGTCGCCTCCTGCATCGACATGCGCGAGAGCGTCAAGGCGCTGATCGACGAGATCGGCCTCGACTACTGGATGCAGGTGTCGAAGGAATTCATCGAGGAGGGCCGCCGAGCCCAGCTCGCCCGCACCCGCCAGCTTACCGTGCCCGGCATCTATCGCGGCCACACCTTCTACGGCCACGTCACCGCCGGCAAGCCGGGCTACCAGCCGCTCGGCGATCCCGACTGGCTCTACAACATGCCGATCGAGATGGAGATCACCACCGACGGCAAGATCATCATGGACTTCGAGGGCACCCAGCCCTGGGGCTACCATTCGATGAACTGCACGCCGGCCGGCATGGATGGCGGCATGTTCGTGACCCTGACCCAGCACATGAATTTCGAGGGTCTTGTCAATGACGGCGCCTGGATGGCGACGGAGCTGAAGCTGCCGCACGGCACCTGGACCAATCCGGACAACGAGATGGTGGCGACCGCCACCTCCTGGGCGCTGCTGCTGCCCGCCTATGGCGTCTTCCAGCGGCTCTTGTCGCGCTCCTTCATCGCCCGCGGCTTCGTCGAGGAGGCTTTCGTCGGTCAGGTCAACAGCCCGATGATCGAGATGGGCGGCCAGAGCCAGTACGGCACGCTGTTCGGCATGGCGCATTTCGAATGCGCCGCCGCCGGCTCCGGCGCACTTGCCATCAAGGACGGTCTCGACACCGCCTATGTCGGCTGGAACCCGGAATCCGACATGGGCAATATCGAGATCTGGGAACAGAACATGCCGATGCTCTATATCGGCCGCTCCATCGTTCCCAATTCCGGCGGCGCCGGCAAATATCGCGGCGGCTGTTCCTTCCTGTCGACCTGGCTGGTTTCGAAGACCGACCATTTGCGGCTGGTCACCTCCGAGCACTCCTCGCGCGTCTTCGACAATGGCGGCTTGTGCGGCGGCTATCCGGCGCCGACCTGCCAGAAACATCGCGCGGTGCGCGACACCAACATCTTCGAGCTTGCCGAAAAAGGCGCGCCGCTGGCGCACCACACCGGCACCAATCCGTATCGCTCGGAACTGGAGGTGCGGCTCGAAGGCCAGCATGTGACGATGGAAGGGCCATACATCACCGCGCCGCACAAGACCGGCGACGTCTTCACCCATTCCTACAATGGCGGCGGCGGTTACGGCGACGTGCTGGAGCGTGATCCGCTCAAGACCGCCTGGGACGTCGAGAACGGTTTTCTCACCAGGGAAGCGGCGGAAGGCATCTTCGGCATCGTGCTCGACGAGGACGGGGAGGGCTTCCCGGTCGCCAATATCGAGGCCACCAAGCGCCACCGCGCCGAGATGCGGGCCAAGCGGCTGGCGCGCGCCAAGCCCGTTTCCGAGTGGATGGCCAAGGAGCGCGAGCGGGTAAAGGCCGCCGATTTCGCGCCCGAGGTGAAGAAGATGTATGCCAGCGCGATCAAGCTTTCCGCGCGCTTCACCAGGGATTTTTCGACCTTCTGGGATGTCGATGCCCAATCGACCTTCGGCGTGGAGTAGGGGACATGACCTCATACAGCAAGGAAGTCATCGCCGATCTGGTAGCCGGCACGCTGCCCTGGCCGCAGACGCGTCGCATCATGAGCGCCTACAAGGACGACGACCGCTTCTTCAAGTATGTCGCGGTGCTGCAGGATCGCGTCGGCTGGAAGGATCCGATCCTGCTGCCGGTCGGCGACCACCTCTTCATCTGCCAGAGCGGTGGCGAGCGGGTGACGAAATGCGAATGCGGCCATTCCTTCGGCGACTACCGCCGGAACTGGAAGCTGAAGGCCGCGATCATCGTGCGCGACACAGAGGAGACGCTGCGCGAAATCTACCCGAACAGCGACCTGCCGGATCCCGAATGGATGGAGATCCGGGAATTCATCTGCCCCGAATGCGGTACCCTGCACGAGGTCGAGGCGGCGGCGCCCGGCTATCCGATCGTGCATGATTTCGAGCCGGACCTCGAAGGCTTCTATCGCGACTGGCTGGGCAAGCCGCTGGAGCCGTCAAGCAAGGGAGGTTGATGGCGATGGGCGGGGAGGTTATGCAGCCGTCTGATCCCGGAGGTGCTCGATGACCAATCTGTCCGGCCGCAGCGCGATCGTCACCGGCGGTTTTTCCGGCATGGGTTTCGCCATCGCCGCCGCGCTCGCCCAGGCCGGGGCAAGCGTCGCCGTCGGCTCTTACGTGGCCGCTCCAGATTCGGGCGGGACCGATGCCGCCTACTATCCCGGCGCCGAAGAGATAGAACGCGTCCGCTCGGCGCTGGCCGCGCATGGCACCAGGGTGCACGCCGCGCATCTCGATGTGCGCGACAGCGATCTCACCAACCGTTTCGTTGCCGAGGCGCAAGGCGCGCTCGGGCCGATCGATATCCTCGTCAACGCTGCCGGCACCACCGCCGAGCAGCCGGTCTGCGGTCATTCCGACGCGCTCTGGGACAAGATCGTCGACACCAACCTGACTGGCGCCTTCCGCGTCACTCGCGCCGTGCTGCCCGCCATGATCGAGCGCGGCTGGGGCCGCATCGTCAACATCGGTTCCACCGCCGCCACCGTCGGCTGGAAGGACAATCCCGCCTACTGCGCCTCCAAGGCCGGCCTGCTCGGCCTCACCCGGTGCGTCGCGCTGGAAGGCGCGCCGCACGGGGTCACCTGCGTCATGATCAGCCCCACCTGGGTCGAGACCGAGCTGATGCGCCGCAACGTCGCCCAGGTGGTGGCGCGCGAAGGCAAGGGCCGCAGCGTCGAGGAGGCGATGGACGAACTCAGGAAGGGCAATCCCCAGGGCCGCATGTTGCAGCCGCAGGAGATCGCCGCGCTCGCGGTGTTCCTGTGCTCGGACGCCGCCAGGGGCATCACCATGGAAAACATCCAGATCACCGGCGGCGCCTTGTGGTAGCGCCGGCGCGCGAGGGTGGCCGGCAGCGCCTCGACACGCGCCGTCGCCGCATTCGCGCCATGCGTTTGTGCCATATGGCTTGCAGGCGCTCATTTGCCCGCGACAACATTTGTCGTTGAGTGCCGCACGATAGGACGGTAAGTTATATTGCACTGCACAATGGAAGCCCGGATCGGGAATGCCCCGGGGCTTCGCACCGGCCTTTGACAGCCCGCTCCCGAGGGCTCAGCGAAAGAGATATCCGGTAGGGGTATGAAGATTCCAAAATCCTTGTTGATCGATCCGGACAGGAATGCCGTCTACGGCGCCTTTGCCGTTGCCATCTCGGTCATCGCCTTCGCCTATTCCACGAATTTCGGCAAGGTTCTCATCCTCGCCTATTATGCGGTCTGGCTGCCGCTGATCCTGGTCGACTACCGGCGGTTCCTGCGGCATCTCTCCGACGCCTGGCTGCCGCTGCTGTTCGCCGCCTATATCTGCTTCTCGGTGTTCTGGTCGCATGCGCCCGGCACAACGGCGCGGGCGGCGCTGCAGTATTTCTCGCACATATTGTGCGCCTATGTCGCCGCGCGCACGGTCAGTGTCCGCACGCTGGTGGTCGGCTCGCTGATCGGCATCTTCCTCGTGCTGCTCTATTCGCTGCGCGTCGGCGGCTACGCGCTCGACACCATCGACGGGACCACCAATTTCGTCGGCGCCTTCGGCTCCAAGAACCAGGTCGGCTTCTTCGCCTCGCTCGGCCTCTATTTCTGCTTTGTCTTTGCCATCTTCTACCGGCGCGGCTGGCAGAGCCTGGTGTGGACGGCGCCGATCGGCCTGCTGTCCCTCTATATGCTGGCGATCGCCCATTCCGCCACCTCGGTGGCGTCGCTGCCGGCGGCCGTCGGCGTCGTCCTGCTGCTCGGCGTGAGCAAGGTCCTGTCGCGCCGCTATCGGCGGGTGCTGTTCACGGTCGGCACCTGCGCGCTGGTCGGCGCGGTCATGGCTGCGCTCAATCTCGGCCTGCTCGACTTCGTGCTCGGCCTCTTCGGCAAGGACTCGACGCTTACCGGCCGCACCTATCTGTGGGAGCAGGGCTGGGAGGCCGCGCAGCAATTCCCGATTCTCGGCTATGGCTACGCCGCCTACTGGGTGCAGGGCTTCGCCGAGGCCGAGCGGCTGTGGGCCGAGTTCTACATCACCACCCGCACCGGCTTCCACTTCCACAACACCTATATCGAGACGCTGGTCGAGCTTGGCTTCGTCGGGGTGACGCTCATTGCCCTGGTCATCCTGCGGTCCTTCTGGGGACACGTTTCGTCGGTGATCTTCCGCGACTGGCGCGTCGATTCGGTCGTGCTTGCCGGCGCGGTGGGCCTGATGCTGCTCCGCTCCTTCTTCGAGGTCGAGATCCTCGGCCCGTATTTCACGGCCTCGTTCGTCGTCTATTACGGCCTGTTCAAGTTGCGCCCGGCGCCCGTGGCGGCGCGGCCGCACCGCACGCGCGTCGCTATCCAGGAAGCGAAGCCCGCAAGCGGCTGAGCGCCTGCTCTCGTTGAGAAAAACTCAGGCGATGGCGCGAGAGCGCTGGGTCAGCCGCTGCAGGAAGCGCCGTACCGGCTCGTCATAGATGCGTGTCGCGACGTCGGCGATGACGATCACGGCGCCCGCCATGGCGATGCCGAACCAGGGATGGTTGGCGAACGGATCGATGGAGGCGGCCTTGCCCGCTCCCGCGATGATCATCAGCATCGGCGTATGGATGATGTAGATCGGGTAGGAGATCCGCCCGAGCCAGCCAAACAGCTTCGCCAGGCCGGGCCGGGTGGGCGCCGCCGCCCCGACCGTCACCATGACCGGGAACAGCAGCACCACGCAGATCAGATCATAGCCAGCGCGCGCGCCGCCGCCGGCCGGCGCTATGGCGAAGATCACCAGCGTCAGAAGCAGCGCCATCTCGGCCCAGTAGCCGCTCTGCAGGAAGCCGGTGCCTCCCTGCGCCATCGACCGGCAGATGAGGACACCTAGGAAGAACGAGAAGGCGACGCGCGGCAGGCCGCTGGCGATGGTCGCGCCGGTCATGCCGAAATCGAGGGTGCCGGAAAACACCGCGGCGACGATCAACAGCGCGAGGCTGCCGGCGACGAGCGCCGAGAGCACACGCTTCGACAGGGCGAAGAACAGGAGCACATAGGCGATGTTCACCAGCAGTTCGAAGAACAGCGACCACGAGGCCGGATTGAGCGGGAAGATCGTGTGATAGGCGTTGCCGACCAGCGGGATGAACAGCATGCCCGTCGTCAGCATCATGGCGATGTCGGACATCGGCATGTAGTCGCCGGGCATCAGCGTGTTCTTGATCAGCAGGTAGAAGGCGCCGAGCAAGGTGCCGGCGAGGTAGAGCGGATAGAGCCGGATCAGCCGCACCAGCAGGAAGGATCCGAATCCCATCCCCGCCTCGATCTTCCGGTCATAGGCGTGGGGGATGACGAAACCGCTGAGCAGGAAGAACAGGTCGACCGCCAGGTAGCTCGACGGCAGCACCTTGCCGTCGGCGAGGAACGGCGAAAAGTGGTAGAGCATCACGCAGATCGCGGCCACACCGCGCAACGCGTCGAGATTGAGGTAGACGTGACGGGTTGCCGGCTGCATTCGTGGCCTTCATCAGCGGATCGCTCCGCGACTTCTTCAGCGGCTCTCCTGCGCCCGCCGGGCGGCACTCGATGCTGCCTTTTTCAACTCTTGCCGGCGCCCCACTCGTCCGGCCTGCCGAACACCTGAGCCGCGTCGCGCCTCAGGTGTTGTTCCTATGCATGTCGTTGTCCCAAAATCGCTGCGCGCTTTTGGGCGGCATGCATTACTGGCTGGTCATCGGCGCCAGCTTCACCTTGATCACGTCTCCAGGCAGCACCGGGGTCTCCTCGGTCGCCGCGATCTCGCTCGTCTTGCCGTCGACCACCCGAACCAGCACATACTGAAGCGCGGGCTGATCGCTGTTGGTCATGGCCGCCTGCGTCGCGGGGTCCGAGGCCACGGTCATCAGGCCCTTTTGCATGCCGACCCTGAGTTCTGCTTCCTTCAGGTCGGTTTCGACCTGCTGCCGGTCGGAAGCGAGGCTCGATCTCAGCGTGTTTTCGGCGTCGGTGGCGTCCTGCGTCGCCTTGCTCATCGACTGCTTGGCAGTGAGGATCGCCGTCTCGTAGTCCAGGATCTGCCCCTGCAGGTCGGCGATGGTCTGTTCCGAATTCAGCACCCGCGTCTGCACGACGAGGCCCTTCTGCGCCAGCGCGCCGACGCTGTCGAGCTGCTCCTTGGCGAGGTCCACCTGGCGTTGCTGGTTGACGATCTTCTTCTGCAGCGACTCGATCTCGTTCTGCAGAAGGTTCTTCAGATCGTCCAGCGCCTGCAGCTTCAGCTTGAGCTTCTTCTGGTCAGAGGTCAGCACCGCCATCTCGTCGGCGACGATCGTCGCCACCTTCGGATCGTCGGCGACTTCCTTCGGCGCCTCGAATGTCGTCTTGTCGGCGAGCTCGGCGTCGATGCGGGCGCGCCTGACGACGAGCCGAAGCCGCTGGTCGTCGTAGATGTCGAAATTGCCCTTGGCGGTGATCAGGTCGCGATCCTGCTGCGGGCCATTTTCCGCGTTGCGGCGGATGCCGCCGGCGACGCTGATCGCCTTCAATACGGTCAGTTCCGGCACGTACGGGAATTGCCCGGGGCTCTGCACCTCGCCAGAAATGTAGAACGGCCGGAACTGCACCATTTCCACCGAGGCTTCCGGCTTGTCGGAAAGCGCAAGCTTACGCTGCAGCGTCTCGCTGATCGCCGCGGCGATTTCGGCGGTGGTCTTGCCGACGGCCGGCAATTCTCCCGCGAACGGCACCGACAGCGTTCCTGCGGGGCCGACCGAATACTCTCCGTTGATGGCCGACCAGTCGCGGAAGGTGCCCTCCACGGTCTGCCATTCGGCGATGCGGATGTTGAGCTTGTCCTGCGGTCCAAGTTGGTAGTCGCCGGCGATCGCCGGGACGGCAAGCAGAAGCGCAAGGCCGGCGACAGCAAGCCGCGCCGGCATCATGGGGCGCGACAGACGGCTGTCGCGAAGGAGTCCGAATATGTCTGTTTTCAACTGAACGTTTCCGATCCGCTTGCCCCATCGCCCGATGAGCTTGCTGCCGGACGCTCGATCCGATGCGAAACGGCGTCCCAATCGAAGGTGCCGCGCTCCTTGCGGAGCCCGGCTTTGCGGCTCAGTAGCTGCCGCGTGACATCCATACTGCAGGCACTGTCTTGAAGATGATGCGAATGTCCTCGAACAGCGACCAGTTCTCGACATAGTGCCGATCGAAGGCAACGCGGCTGTCATAGGACACGTCGTTGCGGCCGCTGACCTGCCACAGCCCGGTAAGTCCCGGACGCGACTTCAAATAGTAGACCGCCGCGCTGCCATAGATCTCCAGTTCGTCGCGCACGACCGGGCGCGGTCCGACCAGGCTCATGTCGCCCTGCAGGATGTTGATAATCTGCGGCAGCTCGTCGAGGCTGAGCTTCCTCAGCACCTGGCCGACACGCGTGACGCGAGGGTCGTTCTTCAGCTTGCGCGTCGCGATCCATTCGGCGTTGGCCTCCGGATTGGCGGCAAGATGCGCGGCCAGCACCCGCTCGCCGTCCTGGACCATGGTGCGGAACTTGAGGCAGGGGAAGATGCGGCCGCCGCGGCCGATGCGCTTGTGGCCATAGAAGATAGTCCCGCCGTCGGACAGCTTCACGAGCATCGCGACCATCAGGAACAGCGGGCTGAGAAGCACCAGCCCGGCCAATGAGCCGACGATGTCGAAACTGCGCTTAAGCAGGCCGCCGATCGGTGGCGGAAAATCAATGCCGGCATGCGAGAAACCCGCATCGGCCGACTTGGCAATATCCCTCATGCCGCAACTCCATACGTTGAACGAATGGTTTACGGCACGATATCAAAAAAATGCTGCAGCGCAACACACAATTTCCCATCGCGATGAAATAGTCACGTCATGAATTGACTAAATAATAAACGTGCGCTGCCCAAAAATTCACCTTTATGGCACGTTTGTGACAAGATATGAGCAACACCAGGAAATGTAGTGCCTTTTTGAGGCCATTTTTGGGCGGATCGTTCCTTGTCGCAGAGGGGATCGCTTAAACTCACCTCCGAATCACTCGCATGGGCAAGTTATTCCAGTAAAATACTAATTAATATTGTAAATTCTACTGCAGCATAATCCGCTTTTCGCAATCGGCTGTGAAGCCTGCGTGTGCGACGCAGCATGGCAGAGTCGAAGCCGAAAACCCATTCGAAATTATTTGCCGTTGGCCTTGCCCGCGCGTCCCCGCCTTAATAGAGTCGCAAAATGTTCCTGTTAGAGTTTGGATAGGTTGGGAAGGCCGGAAGCAACCGGTCGAAAGCGAGCAGCAGGAATAGCTCGCGTGGCGCATGGGGAGATACTCGGGTGGGTAAGCCGTCACTTTTGCATGCTCGCGTCGGTTGATGGATCGACGGAGATGTCACTGCCAAAATTCATCTTCGGGATGCTGTTCGCCCTCGCGATCGTGATCTCGTGGTCCTATTTCGAAGGCGCCTCGCTCGGCACGATCGTGCTGCGCGCCGTGATCTGCGCCGCCATTATCCAGGCCGGCTATTTTGTGCTGGTCTTTCTCATGGTTGCCAGGAGCGTGCCGACCACGGCCGACAGGATGCGCGAGGCTGAAAGAAGCCTGGGCGCACCGAAGGCTGCCGAAGGGGAGAAGTTCAGCGCCAGGCGCAGCATCCGCTAGAACAATTTCAGGTAAATTGCGTAGCGAGTAGAGCGGGCCGGCGATTCTATGAAACGCTGAACCGCTCCAATGCGGCGTCCCGCAGCAACGGCCGACCGAGCGCCCTCAGCCGGCGTCGGCTACCTCTCGTTCCGCTTGCTCGCCCGACAGCATCCTGGACAGCCGGCTGCCGGATTTCGCCTTCAAGCGCTGATACTGCCCGACCTCGACGATGTGGCCGTTCTCGATGGCCACGACCCAATCGGCGAAAGCGATCATCGAAGGCCGGTGCGCAATGGTCAGGATCGTCATCGTGCCGCGCAGCCCGTCGATCGATTTGGCGATCAGCGATTGATTCTGCCAGTCGAGGGCGCTGGTCGCCTCGTCGAGGATGAGCAGTGACGGCTTGCGCAGCAATGCCCGCGCCAGCGCGATCCGCTGGCGCTCGCCGCCGGAGAGCCGGATGCCGCGGTCGCCGACCACGGTGTCCAGGCGCTGCTCCAGCCGCTCGACGAAATCGGCGGCATGCGCCGAGCGCAGCGCCGTCCACAGCTCCGCGTCGCTGGCTTGCGGCGCGGCGAGCCGGAGGTTCGCCGCGATCGTATCGTGCAGCAGGAACACGTCCTGCGGCACATAGGCCACCTGGTCGCGCCAAAGCCTGCGGTTTCCGGGCCCGATCTCGACACCGTCGGCGAGGATCTTGCCTTGCGACGGTTCGAGCAGGCCAAGCAGCATGTCGGCGATCGTACTCTTGCCCGACCCAGAGGGGCCGATCAGCGCGGTGACCTTGCCGGCGGGAAGGCCGAAGGTGATGCCGCTGACGACCGCCTTGCCCTCCACGGCATCGGCAAGGCCGCCATAGGCGAGCGAGACATCGCGTATGTTGAGCCCGACATCGAGGCTGAGCCTCGCGCCTTGCGTGCTCTGGCTTCCCGCCGGCTCGCGCTCGGCGTCGAAGCGCGTCTGCAGGCCTTGCATCGAGGCGTAGGCCGGCAGGTTGATCAGCAGCTGCTGCGCCTGCGTCTGCATGTCCATGAAGCGCGGGGCGATGCGCATGAAGACCAGCAGCAGCACGACGATCTCGGCCAGCGAGAGGTGGAAGCGGGTGAGCGCGATGTAGATGAACAGGCTGAGGCCGATGACGCTCGCCACCTGGAACAAAGCGGTGCCGATCGTGCTGTTGCGCACATAGTTGAGGTTGTCGGCCTTCATCTTCTCCAGCGTCGCGCGCAGCTGCGCGAAGTAGCTCGCCTCGACATTCAGGCTCTTGGCCACCTTGATGCCGCCGAGGAACTCCGAGACCGTGCGGTACTGGTCCTGGCGATTGGCCGTGAGCACGCGGCCATAGGCCGTCGCGCGCGAGCGGAAGGGCCGCAACGCAACGAACATCAGCACGCCGATGACGATGGCGAACGAGGTCATCACCGGCGATATGAACAGCGACACCACCAGATAACCGGCCAGCAGCACGGCGGTCTGCGCCAGCATCAGCAGCGAGAAGGCGGCGGCCTGCACGCGGTCGATGTCGCCGGTCAGCGCGTGGTCGAGATCGGAGCTGCGCGTGCGCGCGAAGATGCCCCAGCGCGCCCTGCCGATGGCCTCGAACAGATCCATGCGCAGTCGGTTGACGAAGTCGTAGAGCAGCCGCGCCATGTAAACGGACTTGAAGCGGTTGAAGCCCGCCTGCAGCGCGACGAGGCCGACGAGCAGGCAAAGCACCGTCGCCAGCCCAAGCGTCCCGCCAGGCGCCAGCCAGTGCAGCAACGCATTGTCGGGCAGCCTGATGGCGAAATCCTGGTCGGATTTGCCGATCAGATGCAGCAACGGGATGAGCAGCAGGATCGAGACGCCTTCGGTCAGGCTGCCGAGGACGAGGAAGGCGAGCGCGATCCATGTCCGACGCCCGCCGATGCCGGCCATGACGGCGCCGAAGCCGGCGATATCCCGAAACAGCGACAGGCGAAGGATCGAAGCCACGGCGCGCCTCACCGGGACCCGTCGCCGACCGCCAGGTCGCGCTCGATCAGGGCGACGGCCTCGCCGATGCGCTCCAACCCGGTCGGCACTTCGAGGCGGTATACGCCGATCTGGCTGGCGAGCGCCGCGCATTGGCGCAGATGCGTGGCGGCGAAGTCGCCGACCAGCGCCGCGCGGCCGAAGCGCGTCACGTAGGAGAATTTGATGATCGCCGACAGGGCGCCTGGCCCGGGCAGGCGCGAGGCCGCGGCCTTGTCGCCGCGCTGCAGGATGTAGATCCGCGTTGCCAAAACCGCGTCGCCGGCAAATCCGCCATGCAGGCGATGCTGCGCCTTGTCGATCGCCGGATGCGCTTGCGGACGCACTTCCGCTTGCCGGATCGGGATGGCGGCGGCGGCATCGGCGGCGAGCTTCAGCTGCGGAAAGCCGGGAACGATCACCGGTTCGTCCGGCCTGGAGAGGTCCAGCGCCACGACATCGTCAGTCAGCAGCCCGTGTCCGGCGCTGATCATGGCGCCGGCGGTGGTCGACTTGCCGGCGCCCTTGTCGCCCATGAAGATCGCGCTGCTGCCGCCGACGGCGATCGCGCTGGCGTGCAGCACGAGCAGGCCGCGCTGATGCAGCAGCAGCGCCATGACCGGTCCCAGCAGCGGGAAGGCGATCAGCTGGTCGTCAATGCCGGGCGCCGGCTCGATGTCGATGCGGCGGGCATCGCTGACCAGGAAGGCGCCAACCGCGTCCCAGGCCAGATACTGGCGCGAAGGCTCGAAGCGGAAGGCGGTTCCGGCCTCGGAGCGGGGTTTTGGATAGTCGATCGGGCCGACCGCGATCACCACGTCGGCGGCTGCCGGCGCCGTTGCCTCCAGCTCGGGCAAGGCCACCTCCGAACTGATCGTCAGCCCATAGGCGCGGTAGAAGCGGCGCTCCCGGCTGCTCTCGGCCGCCGGCCGGGCCGGGTCCTGTCGAAGATCGGGCGCAAGCGAACCGTTGAACGACATCATGCGTGGCTCCCGCCGAGTTTGACCTGACGCAGCCAGAGCGACAGCGAGGTCGAGCGCCAGACATATTGCACGTCCAGCGGCTCCGCCTCGTCCGGCCGCCGCAGGATGCGGGCATAGGCGGCGGTCACCTCCGGCAGATTGACATAGGGCGCGATCAGGCCGGCGTCCGACACCAGCACCCTGTCCAGCAGGTCGCGGTGGTTGCCGACCATGCCCTTGACCAGGTTGGCCGTGAAATCGATCTTGTCGCGTCGCCACTGCACAGCGGGCGGCAGGATGCCGTCCATGGCGCGGCGCAGCACGTAGCGGCCAAAGCCCCGGTTCAGCTTCTCCTCGCCCGGCAGCGCCAGGCAGAACTCGACCAGCGGCTTGTCCCAGAACGGATAGCGCGGCTCGACGCCGAAATTGGCGGCCGCCTTGTCGAGCACCTCGAAGGCGTGCGGCACCAGTCCCGTCGACAGGATCCAGCGATGCGTCAGCGCCTCGCTGGCGCTGACGCTGGACGGCATGTAGCCGGCCCTGTGGAACCGCGCGGCAAGCTCGGTGCGCCGCGCAAGCTCCGGATTGACCAGGCCGCCCCAGCCGCGCGGCGCCGGCGCCGGCCCGCGCCGCAGCCTGCCGACGATACGCTTGGCCATCCCGCGCAGTTTGGCGATCCGCCAGGCTGGTCCGTAGACGGTCAGGAATTTGAAGTACATGCCGAGCATGCCGTCGCCATAGGTGTTGGAGGCGCCGCGCAATTCGCGCCACAGCTCCATCCACCTGCCGGCTATGGCCAGTTCGTGCAGAAGGCCGTGGCCCTGCGACACCACCTCGTCGCCGCCATGACCGTCGAGCAGCACTTTCATGCCCTTCGCGCCCGCGGTCCGGTAGATGCTGCGGGTCAGCGACAGGCCGGGCGCCAGGAAGGTGCCTTCCTGCTCCTCCAGGATGCGTTCGAACTCGGCGAACGGCGCATAGTTGCCCACGGGCATCAACGTGCCGTCGAGGCTCGGCTTGCCAAGCACCGCGTCGATGAAGGGCTTTTCGTCCATCGAGGATCCCTTCTCGAAGATCAGCGAGAAGGTCGGCAGTTTCGGCTTTCTCCGCGCCGTATTCTCCAGCCCGGCCACGCAGGCGATCGAGGAGGAATCGAGGCCGCCGCTCAGCATCGCGCCAACCGCATCGGTGCCGCGCATGCGGTTGCGGACGGATTGCGAAAACAGGTGCCGGAATTCTTCGGCGGCATCCGATCGAAGCGGCCGTCGCGACGGCTCGATCTGCCAGTAGCGGCGCAGCGCCACCTGGCTGTCCGTCACCGTCAGGCTGTGGCGGGCCGGCAAGCGGAAGATGTCGGTGTAAGCCGTGGATTGCGGATCATCCGGCAGCCCTGCGAGAAAGCCGGAAATCTGGTGCTCGCTGAGGCGGCTGCCGACCTCATCGAGGCCGAGGAGCGGTCCGATCTCCGACGCGAAGGCAAACCGCCGGTCGCTCGCATGATAGTAGAAGGGTTTGACCCCGAAATGGTCGCGAGCGCAAAACAGCGCCTGGCGTTCGCTGTCCCAGATGGCGAAGGCGAAGTCGCCTTGCAGATAGGTGGGGCAGGCCTCGCCCCAGTTGAGATAGGCGCGCATCACCAGCGTGGCGTCGGCGACCGACCTGTCCCGGATACCGAGCCTGGCCAGCAATTCGTCGCGGTTGTCCAGCCGGCAGTCGGCGGTGATCGCCAGCCTGCCGCCGGCCATCGTCAGCGGGCCCGGTCCTCCCTCGCCCGTCGTGTTCAGCCAGGCGTGGCCAAGCGTGATAATCGTGTCGGACCACCACGACGCGCCGTCGCGGGCGCGGTGCCGCATGCGCGCCAGCATCTGCTGGATGTCGGCCGCGGTGGCGGGCTTGCCATTGCGCCTGGACAGGATTCCGGCCACGCCGCTCATCGTCTACTGACCGTGGTCGACGAGATGGGCGAACCCGGCAAGCGAGCCGCCCAGCACGATGTGGTTGCCGCTCATCAGCCAGGCATGCGCTTTCAGCTCGGCGCCCGTGTTCTGCTCGATGCCGATGCGTATGTTCGAGGCCTTGCCCTTGCGGGCGAGAAGGTATTGGCCCGCCAGCGCCTGGGTGAGGCAGCTTGCGTGGGGGACAAGGCGAGCGGCCGCCGCGACACCCCAGGCGATGTGTCTCAGATCGGCGACGCTGGCCGCCTCGCGCGCGTCGAGCCGCGTCACCAGGCTCCGAACACGGTTGAAGGAAAACAGCGTCAGCCCCAGCCGCGCGGCGGCGACCACCAGCAGGCAGCGCGCCAGAAACAGCATCTGCGGGCCGCTCAGCGAGAGGAGCCTAGACAAGTTCCTCATGGTGCAGCCTCGCAAGCCCTGCCTCGGCCAGGCCTTTCAACAACCCGTCGACATCGGCCTTGCAGCGCTCCGGATCGACGTCGTAGCGCGTCTGCACCGCGGTGCGGATGTCGGCGATCGGCCGCGGTTCCTGGATCAGTTCCCAGATATAGGCGCCGACGCTGTTCAGGCTGTAGTAGATGTTGGATTTCAGGTTGAGCAACGCCAGTCCGCTGCCGAATTCGCAAGCCACCGCATCGCTGGTGGCGGTTACGCGGTCTTGATCCGCCGGATCCCAGGTCATCCTAAACCTCCCTACAAAACGCTACGCTTCGTCAGTTTCCGGGACAGGATCGATCGATCTCAGCCGATCCGTCCAGGAGAGGTCATGATCGAACAGAAGCCGAGGTCTCCTCCCGGTTCACCGGGACAGTTCTGGCTCCGGGCAGAAAGCCGGGGGATTGGATCCCCCGGCTCTCCGAGAAGATGTATTCGGAGCCCCAACTTCTTCGCCCCGGAACACAGTCAAGCTCAAGAGAACGTAAGCTGGTCGAAAGGCGTGTGCGCGGGGAATGCCGCGTCGAGCGCCGTCGTACCCGAGCCGCCTTGCGTGATCGTTTCGATCGAACCGTGAACCGTCAGGCTTGGCGTCTCGTACTCTTGCTTTTCAACATTCTGTTCCATTTTACTCTCCGATAGGACTGGAAACGGCCTGTCGAGTGCCGGCAGCACATTTCTATGCTGCAACGCAATAGCTGCATGGCACCCTAAATGAGTCAAGCCTGATTTACCAACCATTAATCAATTCTTGGTTGCGCTTGCCTTGGTTGGTGATCAAACCTTTTGCACGCGCCATCCTGGCCTTGCCTCATAACGGAATTTAACGACGCGTCCGTGACGCCTATTTAAGCATATGATTTAATTATGATAAATTTTTTGACTCACATGCCTGCATTGTAGGCATGTAGAATTTTGTGCGCGAGGTGCCGAACTCCTGTCGGTCCCGGACCCTGGGCCGGACCGTCAGCCGGGTCGCCGCCGTGCGATGGCGTGTAAACGCTACAGTTGCAGACGGCCGCCCCGCCGGAGGAAAAGCTGGACGGCGGCGATGATTTTAGCGATGCTTTCCTTCGCAGTTGCAATATGACGCGTCGGACGGATTTTTGCGAGGACCTTGTCGGGAATGGCCGTGCAGGAAAGTGCTTACCAAAGGCTGCGCGCCGCCGACTGCGCCGACGAGGTCGCCTATGTGCAGGCCTGCCTGAGGCTGTTCTTCTCGCCAGCCACGGACGCGGTGGCAGGCGGGGCGTCGGCGCCGTCCATCTCCATAGCCAGGGTTGCCGACATCGCCAGGCTGAACAAGGTCGCGATCTTCGTCCTCAAGGCCTTGTCCCGTGCGGGGGCCGGCGGGGGGTCGTCCGAACTGCTTGGCTGGCTCGACACCTACCGCCGCCGCACGGTCTCGATGAACTCGTCCGGCATCATGGATTCGCTGGCCATCCACCAGGTGCTGCGCGACCGGCAGATCGATTTCGTGTTCCTGAAGGGACCGTTCCAGCAGCAACTGCTCTATGGCGATCACTTCATGAAGCCGTCGGGCGATGTCGACATCCTCGTCTCGCAGGCGGGCTTCGCCAAGGCGCGCGAGGCGCTGCGCGCGATCGGCTACGAGGTCGCCGGCCAGTCGCGCTCGCTGTGGTGGCTGCGCTTTCTCGGCGAGCAGCACATGATCCGCGGCGGTGACGCTAAGGCGTCCACCGTCGACCTCCATTACCGGCTGCAGCAGCCCGGCTCGCCAAGCCCCCGCGACACCGATGGTTTCCTGCGGCGCAAGCGCGAGGTCGGGATCGCCGGCGGTCATGTGCCCTTCATCTCGGCTTCCGACACATTGCTGTTGTCCTGCATCAGCGTCGCCAAGGCGTTCTTCAACCGCGAACCCTGCGCCGGCTATGTCTGCGACGTCAGGGCGAGCGCCGGTCGCCTGAGCGAGGCCGAGCAGCGGGACGTGCTCGACTACGCAATCGAGCAGGGGCTGGCGGACACGCTGCTGCTTGGCCTTCGCGCCGCCGACGTGCTGCTTGGTGGAGCGGGCACGCTGCTGTCGGAGCGCGCCACGCGGATCTTGTCGCGCATCGACAATGCCGACCTGCTCCACATGGTGATCGCGCCCTGGCTGTCGTCGTTGCGCTGGCCGCAGCGCCGCACGGTGCTTTGGGAATTGTGCGGCCGCGCGCCGGTGCGCTATCTGGCCGAGGCCGGCTGGGCAGCCTCGGCCGATCTCAGCCGGCGCATTTTCGAACGGCCGGCAGTCGGCGAGGCGGGCAGCCGGTGACGAACGTCTTGGGCATCAAGGGGCAGCAAATTTGGAAGAACTCGTTCAATCGAGAGGTGAATTGATGTCCAGCACAATGTCCCGGGTTTGCGTGATCATCGCCGCCCGCAACGCCGCCCGGACCATCCCGGCCGCCATCGCTTCGGCGCTGCGCGAACCGGAGGTGGCCGAAGTCGTCGTCGTCGACGACGCGTCCACCGACGACACCGCCGAGGTCGCGCGCGCCGCCGATGACGGCAGCGACAGGCTCAAGGTCATGCGTCTCGACGTCAACCGTGGTCCGTCCTTTGCCCGCAACGCCGCGATTGCCGGCTCCAGCGCGCCGTTCATCAGCATTCTCGACGCCGACGATTTCTTCCTCGAGGGCCGCTTTCGCAGGCTGTTCGCCAGCGCCGACTGGGATTTCGCCGCCGACAACATCATGCTGATCAGGGACGATACGGCCACCGACGTCTCCAAGGTCGTCGCCCCGCCCTTTTCGGCCGATCCGGAGTTCCTCGACTTCGAGCGCTTCGTCGAAGGCAACATCTCCAGGCGCCGCGTGCAGCGCGGCGAACTTGGCTTCCTGAAGCCCGTCATCAGCCGGGCCTTCCTCGATCGCCACGGGCTGCGTTACGACGAGAAGCTGCGCCTCGGCGAGGACTATGAGCTCTATGCCCGGGCGGTCGCCTGCGGCGCGCGCTTCAAGGTCATCAGGTCCTGCGGCTACGGCGCCATCGTGCGCGCCGATTCGCTCAGCGGTCGCCACAAGACGCAGGATCTGAAGCGCCTGGCCGATGCGGACCTGGCGCTGCTTGCGATCGACAGCCTGCCGGAAACGTCCAAGGCGGCGCTGAGAAAGCACGAGCGTCACGTGCGCGACAAATACCGGCTGCGCAATTTCCTCGACGTGAAGGCCGAGCGCGGTCTGGCATCGGCCGCCGCCTACGCGCTGGCCAGCCAGTCGAACCTCTTGCCTATCGTCCTGGGCGTTGCCGCCGACAAGTTCGAGGCGCTGTTTCGCCAGACCGGCCTTGCCCCCAAGCGGCCGGTGCCGCCGATGCGCTTCCTCATGGCCGCCAACGCGCAAGCTGTTGAAAAGTAAGCCGGACCGCAGCGCCGCGGTGGGCCAAAACGCGAAAAAATCGCCATTGCCAAACTCCGAGGTTGCTTACTCGTCCTCGGAATGGCAGTGTATGTTGCGGTGCAGCAATTTTGGAAGGCCAACCGGATGGCTTCGATATTCGGCTTCAGATCCAGGGATCCGGCCCGGGACCGGCAGACCGATCTCCAGCGCTTCGATCGTCTGGCAAGGCTGCTCGATCAGATTGCCGGCGAGATCGAGGCGGAGAAGACCGGGCTTGAGAATCGCTACCGGACGAAGGCGACGAATGCCGCTTTCCTGGTCGAGGCGATGGAGAACGGTTCGGCGTCGACAGGCAAGTCGTCGGAAGTCAGCGAATTGACGAAGTCGATCCTGAATTGCGAGCGGCGCATTGCCGAGCTTGCCCGCCAGAACGGCGTGATGAAGGAACTGCGTCATTCGATCGACGCGATTGTCGACGAGAGTGCGCAAGGTCGCGATTCGCGGACCGGTTTCGTCAAGTCGGCAGGCGGACGCTGACGGCGCGAACACGGGTCCGCAGGCACAGGTTTGGTACGAGGCACAGTTAAGGAGTTCTAGGGGCGGAGGTTCAAGCGGCTCGCGCGGGCGGGCCATTTGGTGACTTTTGGGTTGGGGCGGACAGCACAAAGGTGAGTTGGTATGAACGCATATCCGAAGACTACCCCCATCGTCGCGGCCGATGCCATGCCGTCACAACGGCAAGCGGCCCTGCGGCGGTTCTGCTCGGCAGGCGCGCTTCTTCTGGCCGTTGCCGCAAGCCTGGTCGCAGCCCCGCATCCGTCGCATGCGCAGGACGTGCAGAGCGCGCCGTCATTCGTCGATGATTTCACCAGTTTCGATCATTCGCGCTGGTATGTTTCCGACGGCTGGTCGAACGGCCCCCACCAGAATTGCACCTGGTCGAAGAGCCTGGTCGAGCTTTCCGACGGCGTGCTGACGCTCGGTTTCGAGAAGCGCCAGGTGAAGGACCGCGAATTCGCCTGCGGCGAGGTCCAGACCAAGAAGCGCTACGGCTACGGCACCTATGAAGCGCGCATGAAGACCGACACCGGATCCGGCCTCAACGCCGCCTTCTTTTCCTACATCGGTCCCGCCGACAAGCAGCCCTGGGACGAGATCGACTTCGAGGTCCTGACCAAGGACACCTCGAAGGTCCAGGTCAACACCTACATTTCCGGCAAGCCGAAGAACGAGAAGCTCGCCGATGTCGAGGGTGGCACCGACAAGGGCTTCAACGACTACGGCTTTGTCTGGGAAAAGGAGCGCTTGCGCTTCTACGTCAACGGCAAGCTGGTCCAGGAAGTGACCAACCCCGCGGAATTGCCGACCCATTCGCAGAAGATATTCTTCAGCCTCTGGGGCAGCGAAAAGCTGACCAACTGGATGGGCCCCTTTTCGGACCCTGGCCGCAAGGTCACAATGCAGGTCGAGCGCGTCGCGTTCACGGCATTGGGCGAACCATGCCAGTTCAAGGAATCGCTGGCGTGCGGCATAAATAGCGGCGCCAACAGCAACTAGGGTTATCATCCGAACCCAAGGTCGACGCGGCAAAGCCAGGAACCGATTTTGCCGCGCAGGCCTTGGGTTCGCTCAAACAGGAACAGCCGTGGGGATCACGGCCAGGCAACATTGAACCGGCCGGACCGAAGACGGCCCTGAACAGGAACAAAACCGAATGAATTTGACCGTCTTTGGAATTGGCTATGTCGGCCTCGTGCAGGCCGCGGTGCTGGCGGAGGTCGGGCACCAGGTGGTATGCGTCGACATCGACGAGAAAAAGGTCGAGCGGCTCAACCAGGGCCTGATCCCGATCTTCGAGCCCGGGCTCGAAGCGCTCGTCAAGGAGAACCACGCGGCCGGCCGCATCCGCTTCACCACCGACGCCGTCGCCGCGGTCAAGCACGGCCAGATCCAGATGATCGCCGTGGGCACCCCGCCCGGCGAGGACGGTTCGGCCGATCTCAAATACGTGCTCGCCGTCGCCGAGGCCATCGGCCGCGAGATGGAGGCGCCCAAGATCGTCGTCGGCAAGTCGACGGTGCCGGTCGGCACCTGCGAGAAGATCAAGGCCCGGATCGCCGAAACGCTTAAGGCGAGAGGACGCGAGGATCTCGCTTTCGACGTCGCCTCCAATCCGGAATTCCTCAAGGAAGGCTCGGCCGTCGCCGACTGCATGAAGCCCGATCGCATCATCGTCGGCACGTCCAGCGAGGATACAGAGGCGGTGATGCGCGAACTCTATGCGCCGTTCAACCGCAACCACGAGAAGATGATCGTGATGGACGTGCGCAGCGCCGAGTTCACCAAATATGCCGCCAATTGCATGCTGGCGACCAAGATCAGCTTCATGAACGAGATGGCCAACCTGGCCGAGCAGCTGGGCGCCGACATCGAGGAGGTGCGCAAAGGCATCGGCTCCGATCCGCGCATCGGCTACCACTTCATCTATCCCGGCCTCGGCTATGGTGGCTCGTGCTTTCCAAAGGACGTGCGCGCGCTGATCAAGACCGCCGAAGGTGTCAAGTTCGACGCCAAGCTGCTGCGCGCCGTCGAGGAGCGCAACAACGAGCAGAAGTCGGTGCTGTTCGACAAGGTGCACCGTTATTTCAAGGGCAACCTCAAGGGCAAGACCTTCGCGCTCTGGGGCCTGGCCTTCAAGCCCAACACCGACGACATGCGCGAGGCGCCCGCGCGCACGCTTATGGAGGCGCTGTGGCAGGCCGGCGCCAACGTGCAGGCCTACGATCCCGAGGCAATGCAGGAATGCCAGGCCATCTACGGCCTGCGCGACGACCTTTTGCTGTGCGGCACCAAGGAAGCGGCGCTGCGCGGCGCCGACGCGCTGTTGATCTGCACCGAATGGAAGAGCTTCCGCGCGCCCTCCTTCGATGCGCTGAAGGATGCGCTGACCACGCCGGTGATCTTCGACGGCCGCAACCTCTACGATCCCAAGGTCATCGCCCGCTACGGCATCGAATATTTCAGCATCGGCAGGATGGCGGCGTGAGGGCAGGGCGGCACAACAAGGAGCCAGGGTCCATGAAAGTTCTGTTTGCAGGCGGCAACGGCTACACGCCACAATTCAGCGGCGGTGTTCAGTCGAGCACGCACCATCTGGTCGAGCAGCTGCGCGAAAACGGTCATGAGGCCTCGGTCCTGGCGGCGCTGTTCGGCGACGGCATGTTCGGCTTCAAGGCGCGCGCCAAGATGAAACTGCTCCGCCAGCGCGCCGTCATCGACACCTTTCCCGGTTACCCGGTGGTGCGGGCATGGTTCCCCTGGGAGGCGGCGGGCTTCGCGGTCGAACGGTTGAAGCCCGATGTCGCGGTGGTCCAGTGCCACAAGTCGGTGCCGATTGGCAGGGAACTGCAGGCGCTGGGCGTGCCGCTGGTTGTCTATCTGAGGAATGTCGAATTCCATGAACTGGCTGGCGACCTGCGCGAACTGCGCTCGGCGCTCTACATCGCCAATTCGGAGTTCACCGCCCGCACCTACAAGGAAAAATTCGGCATCGATTCGACGGTGATTCCGCCCACCATCAATCCCGGAACTTACAGCACGCCGACGACCCGCGAGTTCGTGACGATGATCAACCCCTACAACGAAAAGGGATTCGAACTGGCGGTCCGCATTGCCGGCGAATGCCCTGAAATTCCGTTCCTGTTCGTCGAGAGCTGGATGCTTGACGACGACCACCGGGCCGAGATCGAAAGAACCATTGCTCCGCTGGGCAACGCCACCCTGGAAAGCCGCACCAGCGATATGAAGACGGTCTACGGCCGCACGAAGATTCTGCTTGCGCCCAGCAAATGGGAAGAGGCCTGGGGCAGGGTAGCATCCGAGGCCCATTGCAGCGGCATCCCTGTCGTCGGGTCCCGGCGCGGCGGGCTGCCGGAAGCGATCGGCGCCGGTGGCGTCGTGCTCGACTACGACGCTCCGCTCGCCGACTGGGTTGCGACGATCAGGCGATTGTGGAACGACAAGGCCGAGTACGACCGGCTTTCAGCAGCGGCGCTGTTGTTTTCAGAACGGCCGCAGATGAATCCGGACAAACAGTTCGCGACATTCCTTAATGTCCTCGACAATGCCAGGCGAAGCGGGCTGGAGCGTGCCGCCTGAAACCCGTCCTGGGGGCGACATGCACTAGCCGGATCCGCGCTCGCAGATAGGCCTCGCTAGCGCCGCGGGCGCGGGCTGTTGCGCAAGGCCTCATGCCCCCGGTTCCAGGCATTGCCTGGCTATCTCGTTTGTGATGTTGCAGTGCAATATTCTTGTGGCATCGCAGCAATCAACGTGTATTCTGTCCGTCTACATTAGGGCTTGCGCGACGCGGACCGCTTGGGGGTCTGGCCAAGTCCCAACCTTGCAGGCGGGCGATGCGCGTGGGCTTTGTCGTGGGCGAATTCCCACTTCTCTCGGAAACTTTCGTTGCGGACCAGATGGCTGGGCTGCTGGAGCGCGGCTTCGAGGTCGAGGTCGTGTGCGACAGGATGAAAGGTGACGACCGAATAGACCGGCAAAGCGAGCCGATGGCGACGCTGCTGGCCAGAACCCGGCATTGGTGGAGTTGGGCCGCTGGAATCCGCGAATTCGTACGGCGGCTGCCGCCGGGCCTGCGATACAAGGTTTCGACCGCTCTTGATATGGTTTTTGCGCGCCGCCTGAACCGCTGTGACGTGATTGTCGCTCACTTCGGACAGAACGGCGAGAGAGCTGCTGCGCTGAAGAAATGGAAGTTCCTCAAGCCGCCGGTCATAACCATCTTTCACGGCGCAGATGTCGCCATCCCGTCGCGGCAGGCAGTGCTTGCAACACAATATGCTGGGCTCGTCAAGCATGGGACCTTGAACCTGACGGTCAACGATTTCTTCCGCGGGCTTCTTCTCGAAGCCGGCATGTCCCCGGCAAGCACTACGGTCCACCACATGGGAATCGATGCCCGCGAGATCAGCTACCGCTGGGAATCGTGGGAGGGCACCCCGCTGATCGTGACAACGGTTTGCCGCCTGGTGGAGAAGAAGGGCGTCGAGTTCGCCTTGCGTGCCTTGGCCGCACTCGCGGCCTCCCATCCGCAGATAGACTGGCGCTACGATATTATCGGGGACGGTCCACTGCGGATGGATTTGGAGAGGCTGGCCGCGGAGCTGGGCTTGACGGGACGCGTAACATTCCTTGGCAGTCTTCCCCACATGGAGGTGAAACGACGGCTTCGCGCGGCGCATCTCTTTTTGCTGCCGAGTATCACCGCCAGCAACGGGGACATGGAGGGCATCCCGGTCGCGCTTATGGAAGCCATGGCCGCCGGGCTGATTGCGGTCAGCACGGTTCACTCGGGGATCCCCGAGCTCATCCAGGACCTGGAGACAGGATTTCTCGCACCCGAGCGGGATGTTTCGACGCTTGCCGGCAAACTTGCCTGGGTCGCCGAACACCCGAAGGAATGCGAAGCTGTCGCGCTTGCCGCTCGTCGCAAGGTCGAGGAAGAGTTCAACGCAGATATGCTGAATGAACGTTTTGCGCAGATCGTTACCCAACTGGCCGCGCTAGGGTCAGCAAATGAATCCACCAGGCATATCAGCTTTGCCAAGGTCCTTACGGGCAGCCTGCCGGCTGACACTGCGCCTCAGTGATTGATTCAACGGCGGCGTGAAGTTGCGGGAAATCTTGCTACGCTGCAGCAAAAATGTTGCAGTGCAGCAAGACCTGTACTAACGTCCCCCGCGGGTGGGCCTAACAGCGGTCAAGTTTCATGCTGCATGTCTTGTGCCTCGGGCACGACGTTTCCGGCCCGGCTGTCATTGAGAGCACACCGGCTCCCGGCGCGGTCGAAGATGATTTCCCACAGCCATCCCGCAAGGTTTGCGCACGTCCCGCGTGGTCGTGCGGAACGGGGCGCCTGGTCGATATCCGCGCGAGCGCATCCTGCCGATGAAGATTTGCTTCGTGGTGGACAAGTTTCCTTCATTGTCCGAGACTTTCGTCCTCGACCAGATAGCCGGATGCCTTGAACACGGCATGGAAGTCGGCGTCGTCTGCAACGAGACGACCTTCGGCAAGGAACACAATATCGACGATCGGCGCTGGCAGGCGCTGCCCGGCAAGGTCGTGTGCTGGTGGGGTAGCCTCGGCCGCCATCGGCCACTCCTCAGGAAATGGTCAGGCAGGCTGTGGGACAAGCTCTCGACCGCCCTCGATCTCGTCAACGCGCACAAATTGCGGAAGGCCGACGTCATCGTTGCGCATTTCGGCACCAACGGCCTGCGCGTCGCCCGCGTCATCAAGCGGGGCAGGATTTCCGCACCGCTGGTGACGATATTCCATGGCAATGATGTCGGCGGGCCGATGCATGACAATACGCTTGCACGCTACAAGACCGTCTTCGAAGAAGGCGTTCTCCAACTGCCGGTGAATGCCTTTTTCAGCAACGCCCTGATCGATGTCGGGGCACCGCCAGCGAAGGTCGTGGTGCACCATATGGGCGTGCGGCCTGGCGAGATAGAGTACCGGTGGCGGTCCTGGGAGCGGGACACGCTGTCATTCATCTCTGTTTGCCGTCTGACCGAGAAGAAGGGCATCGAGTATGCGCTTCGTGCGCTTGCCGCCCTGCCGCGCCGCGACTGGAGCTATTCGGTGATCGGCGGCGGCGAACTGCTGGAAGAGCTGAAGCGGCTTGCCGCCGATCTCGGCATCGCCGACAGGGTGACTTTCCTCGGCCCACGCCCGCATGCCGAGGTCAAGCAGCGCCTGCGCGATGCCCATGTGTTTGTTCTGCCGAGCGTCGGCGCGCGCGATGGCGATCTCGAGGGCATACCGGTTGCCCTGATGGAGGCCATGGCCGCCGGCTTGACCGTGGTCAGCACTTATCATTCGGGCATTCCCGAGCTGATCGAGGACCAGAAGACAGGTTTTCTCGCGCCCGAGCGGGACGTCGCGGCGCTGACCGGCAAACTCACCTGGATCGCCGAGAACCCAAAGCTGTGTGAGCCGATCGCGCTCGCTGCGCGAAAGAAGATCGAGGCGGATTTCAATGCGGACATGCTCAACGAGCGGTTCGCGCAGATGGCAACGCAGCTTTGTAAGATGAGATCACCCGTATGAATGCCAACCCGCCTCCTCAGTTCGGCCGCGTCGCCCTGCGAGGCGGGCTGGTCACGGCCGGCTCGCAAGGCTTCAAGATGGTGATCCAGTTCATCTCGGTCATCATCCTCGCCCGACTTCTTGTGCCCGAGGATTTCGGCCTGGTGGCGTCCGTCGGACCGATCGTCGCCTTCGTCGGGTTGCTGCAAAACCTTGGCCTGCAGCAGGCGCTGGTCCAGCGCAAGGACATCAGCGACCGACAGCTCAATCAGGTTTTCTGGGTCAGCGCGCTTGTCGGATTGGGCAGCTCCGTGGTGGTTGCAGCCCTCGCGCCGGCCATTGCCGCCTTCTACGGCGATCAGCGCATGCTCGGCATCACCCTTGCCTCTGCTCTGCCGCTGCTGCTTGGCAGTATTGCCGCGGTGCCGCTGGCGCTGATGAACCGCCACCTGCAATTCGGCCAGCTGGCGCTCAACGATGTCGTAACCGCCGCTGCCGGACTTCTCGCCGCCGCGATCGCGGCCTGGGCGGGAATGGGCTACTGGTCGCTGGTGTTGGGGCCGGCTGTCGCGGCAGTCGTTGCGCTGGCGGCAGCATGGCTGGTGGTCCGTTGGACGCCGTCGCGGCCGGACCTGAAAGTCGACGGCGATATATTGTCGTTCGGCGCCAATCTGACCGGCTTCAACCTCGTCAACTTTTTCTCGCGCAATCTCGACAACATCCTCATCGGAAAATATTCCGGTGCAATCGAGCTCGGCTATTACGACCGCGCTTACAAGCTGCTGTTGTTCCCATTGCAGAACATCACCCAGCCGCTGACGCGCGTGATGGTGCCTCTGCTCAGCCGAATTCACGACGACAAGGCACGGTTTCGCGACCTTTACGTGCGAACCAACTGGATGCTGGCGGCCGTAACCATGCCTGGTATCGCGGCGCTGACGCTGACCTCGGATCAGGTGGTCGCGCTCCTTTTCGGGCCGCGCTGGACCGCCGTGGCGCCTATTTTTGCCTGGCTCGGCATCGCCAGCCTGACGCAGTCCGTCTCAAGCACCACGGGGTGGATATTCATCTGCCAGGGCAAGACCAAGACCATGTTTCAGTGGGGCATCTACTCGTCGCTGACGACGGTCGCCGCCTTCATCGTCGGCCTGCATTGGGGCGCTGTCGGCGTCGCGGCCGCCTACGCGATTAGCGGCTACGTGCTGCGCGTTCCGGTGCTTGCCGTGCTGGTCCACCGTGTCGGCCCGGTGACTGCCGGCGACTTCCTGATCATGCAGGGGCTCTTCATCGTCTCGTCCCTGCTCGCCTGGCTGGCCTATCTCGGGCTGCCGGCGTCGCTCGCGGGCCAATCAGACCTTCTCGCCGTGGCCCTGGCGCTATGCCTCAACTACGGGTTTGCCCTCGTCCTGATGCTGATCTTTCCCCAATCGCGCAGGATGCTTTCCGCCACCCTTCCCAACATCGCGCGCAACATCCGCTGAAGCACCTGGAACAAGTGGCTTCAGCAAGCCTGTGGCCGACATTGCCGAAGCATGCTCTTCAAGCACGGCCTGCAGGCTGGTACGGCGATACTGGTCGAGGTTGGCGGCAAACCTGCCGAGCTTTTCGGCTGCCTCCTGCGGCGTCACCGTGTCGATGTCGAGCAACAGGTCTGCGACACCGACGCGCTTGGCGACTTCCTTGGTCTTGAATTCATAGGCGATCGGCAGCACCGGCGTGCCGACGCAAAGCGACATGATCATCATGTGCATGCGCGTCGCGACGACGAAGTCGAAGCCTTTCACCAGCGCCATCAACTGGTCCGGGGTGTGGAACGAAGCGTCCACGCTGACATGCTTGGCGATCTCCGGATCAAGCTCGGCTACGATTGCGCGCGCCGTCTTGGAATCGTCATGCGCGTATTCCGGCACGCCCTGGCAGGTGGAGACGAAGGTCACTTCCTTGCCGTGATCCCTGACGAGGATGGTTGCGATTTCGCGCACCGAATCGAGATAGCGGCGCATGCCGCCTTCACCGTCATTGACATAGTTCCAGTGGCGGACGGAGATGGCGACGCGGCCCGTTTCCACCGGCGGTTGGGCGGAAGCCAGCCGTTTCCCGATCCTGTCCGTGTCGGCGAGCGCAAAGACGGCATCGGCCACGACGTGGCACTTACCGGGCTCCTTCACCATGTCCAGTATGTGGTTTCTGGAGCGCTCGTCGCGAAGCAGGATGAGCGGGCTCCGGTCGAAGATCGGGCCCAGTTCCTGTCGATTGTAACTTTTGTTGAACGGACCGAGGGATTGCGTGAAGAAAACCGGATCCTTACCGAGGATCGCATCGACACGGAATTGGTTCAGGCGCCTTTCGAGATTGTAATTCTCGACCAGATAGGTGCCGCCTGTCGTGACCACGAGATCGGCGTTCCGATAGATCTCGAGGCTGCGGCGGGCGCTTTCGCCGAACAAGATGCGGCTAATGAAGCTTTCGGTGCCGAAACGCTGCAAAACCCCAAGAACGAGCCGGTTATAATGCGGCTTTAGCCGGTGTTTCAGCCCGCTGCCGTAGCTGTAACGGAACATGGTTTCCGACAGCAGCTTGTGAAATTCCAAGTCCGGGTAGTCCTTCTTGGGGTAGAGTTTTGCGGCGACTTCAGGCTGGCTGTCGAAGACGAAGAACCGCGGTTCGTCGCCGACAACTGCCTTGAGGATATGGCGGATCGCCAGCAGAATTGCTGCATCCCCGGTATTCAGGCAGACTGTGTTTTCAACGACGATGTTCATCGTATCACCCCATTCGTGAGTTGGTTCTACGGTCAGGCAGCTGGATCTGGTCGGCATCCGTGTAGCCGTCCAAGCGCGGCATAGGGCCAACGGTTGGCTGGCGCTCGAGCACAGCCAAGATTAACGGATGTTTTTTGCAGCGCAACAAAAATGCTCGCCTTCTTGCTACACTGCACCAAAAATGTTGCGATGCAGCAAGAGCTGTACTAACTTCGCCGTGGGTGGGCCAACAGCGGTCGAGTTTCATGCTGCATGTCTTGTACCTTGTGCATGACGTATCCGACCCGGCGGTCCGCCGGCGGATCACAATGCTCAGGGCAGGCGGCGCCAAGGTGACGCTGGCGGGTTTCCGCCGCACCACCAGCCCGGTTGCCGACATCGAAGGATTGCGCCCGATCGATCTCGGCGCGACGCGCGATGGCCGATTCGGCCAGCGTCTGGCGGCGGTCGCCAAGGCGGCGTTCGGGATCGGCGCGAAGCTGGCGGCGATGCCGAGGCCCGACCTCATCATTGCGCGCAACCTCGAAATGCTGGCGCTTGCCCGCCGCGCCAAGGCCGCGCTCGGCGCCAGGGTTCCGCTCGTCTACGAATGCCTCGACATCCATCGCCTGGTGCTGCGCGACGATCTGGTCGGCAAGGCGCTGCGCGGCGCGGAACGTTATCTCGCCCGCGACGTTAAGCTCCTCGTGACCTCCTCTCCGGCCTTCATCGCCAATTATTTCAAGCCGTTCGGTCAGGTCGCCGCGCCCGTCGAACTGGTCGAGAACAAATATTTCGACACCGCGTCAGTGGCCGTTGATGAACGATTGAAGGCGCAGAATCCCGCCGCACCCCCTTGGCGCATCGGCTGGTTCGGCGCCCTGCGCTGCCGCCGCTCGCTGGAGCTGTTGGCCGAGTTCACCCGCCGTCTCGAAGGACGTTTCGAGGTCGTCTTGCGCGGCCGTCCGGCGCTCTCCGAATTTCCCGATTTCCACGCTTTCGTCGAGGCCGAGCCCTGGCTCTCCTTTCGCGGACCCTACCGCAACCCGGAGGACATGGCGGCGATCTATGGCGACGTGCATTTTTCCTGGGCCATCGACTTCTTCGAAGCCGGGCAGAACTCCGAATGGCTGCTGCCCAACCGCCTTTACGAGGGCTGCCGCTTCGGCGCCGTGCCCATCTCGATGGGCCACACCGAAACCGGCCGTTTCCTCAATCAGCAGGACATCGGCGTCCTCTTGTCCGAGGCCACGCCCGAAGGGCTCGAAACGGCGCTCGGACGGATGGAGCAGGAACGCTTCGGCAAGCTCAAGACCCGCGTGCTGGCCCGCAATCCGAGGACCTGGAGCTACGACCGCAGCGACTGCCGCGCCTTCGTCGACAAGCTGCGCGGCCTTGTGGCGGCGCCCGGGCCCTTTGCGGCCGAAGCGCTGGCATAGGATGGAAAGAACCGCATGACGTCTAACGCAGTGCCAGCATCGAGTCTGATCGTGATTCCGTGCCTGAACGAGGCCGCCCATATCGGAGCGCTGCTCGAGCAGTTGCGACCCGCCGCGCAAAGGCTCGGCGCCCTGATCGTCGTTGCCGACGGCGGCAGCGCCGACGGCACGCTTGGCATCGTCGAGGGGATCACCCGGCACGATGCGCGGGTCGTGCTCATGCACAATCCGAAGCGCATCCAGAGTGCCGCGATCAATCTCGCGGTCGCCAGCCATGGCGATGGCGCGCGCTACCTCATCCGCATCGATGCGCATGGCGGCTACCCTGACGATTATTGCGACCGGCTGGTTGAGGAGGCTTCGGCCACCGGCGCCGATTCGGTCGTCGTCTCCATGCTGACCAGCGGCACCGGCGCGGTCCAGAAGGCGGTGGCGGCGGCACAGAATTCCAAGCTCGGCACCGGCGGCTCCAAGCACCGGCATCAGTCGGCCGGAGAATGGGTCGATCACGGCCACCACGCGTTGATGCGCATAGCGGCCTTCTCTGCGGTCGGCGGCTATGACGAGACCTTCAGCCACAATGAGGATGCCGAGCTCGACTACCGGCTGCGCCAGGCCGGTCACCGCATCTGGATGAGCGGCAGGACGCATATGATCTATTATCCGCGCTCGTCGCTGAAGAGCCTCTATTTCCAGTATCTCGGCTACGGCCGCGGCCGCGCCAGGAACGTGCTCAAGCACCGCATGGTGCCGAAGCTCCGGCAGATGATCCCGCTGCTGGTGTTCCCGGTCGTCCTGCTTGCCGCCTTCTCCTTCGTCCACTGGCTGGCGGCGGTGCCGTTCATGGTGTGGGCGGCGGTCTGCCTCGGCTACGGCCTCGCGACCGCCATCCGGCAGCGTAACCCAGGACTTACGCTTGTCGGCGTGTCGGCGATGGTCATGCATTTCGGCTGGTCCGTCGGCTTCTGGCTGCAGCTCCTCGGGCGACGATCGCAGCGCGGGGTGGCGTGATGGCCGGCAACACCCGCTCCATCGATATCTGCGTCTGCACGTTCCGGCGGCCCGAGCTTGCCGACACGCTGCGCTCCATCGCCGCCATGGACAGGCCCGCCGGCTTCGAGATCGGCGTGGTCGTCGCCGACAATGACGACCAGCCGAGCGCCCAGCCGCTGGTGAAGGCGCTTGCGCAGGAACTAAAGCTGCCGATCCGCTACCGCCACGCGCCGGCGCGCAACATCTCGATCGCCCGCAACGCCTGCCTCGACGCCAGCGTGTCGGATCTTGTCGCCTTCATCGACGACGACGAGACCGCTTCGGTGCGCTGGCTGGCCGAGCTCGTGGCGACTGCCGAGGCGAGCGGCGCCACCGCCGTGCTCGGACCGGTGCGGGCGCGCTACGGATCGGATGCGCCGGCCTGGATGCGCAAGGGCGATTTCCACTCGACCTTGCCGGTCTGGGTGCGCGGCGAGATCCGCACCGGCTATACCTGCAATGTCCTCTTGAGAACCAGCGAAGCGAGCCTGCGCGGCCGCCGCTTCAGCCTGGCGCGTGGCCAGACCGGCGGCGAGGACACCGAGTTCTTCGACACCATGGTCAGGGACGGCGGCCGCATCGCCTTTGCGCCGGATGCGCTGGTCGAGGAAGTCGTGCCGCATGCCAGGGCGGCCTTCGACTGGCTGCGCCGCCGCCGCTTCCGCTTCGGGCAGACGCACGGACACCTCATCGGGCACGGCGCGAGCGGCATCAGGCGCGTCGCGCAAGTCGGCCTCGCTTCGGCCAAGGCCGCCTATTGCTTCGCCATGGCGGCGCTGACCGCGATCAGCCCGGTGCGCAGGAACCGCAGCGTGCTGCGCGGCATCATGCATGTCGGCGTCGTCAGCGGCCTCGTCGGCGTGCGCGAGATCCGCCAGTACGGCCTGTCCTCGCCGCAGCAAGGGGGCAAGCATGCAGCCTGACGTCAGCTTCGTCATCGCCGCCTACAATGCCGAGGCAACGCTCGACCGGGCGATCGCCAGCGCCATGGCCCAGCGCGACGTTTCCGTGGAGGTCATCGTCGTCGACGACTGCTCGCGCGACCGGACGCTCGACGTGGCGCGCTCCTACCCCGAGGACATCGTGCGCGTCGTCGCGCTTCAGCGCAATCGCGGCCCCGGTGGCGCCAGGAACGCCGGCCTCGAGGCCGCGCGCGGCCGGTGGGTGGCGGTGCTCGATTCCGACGATGCCGTCTATCCCGGCCGGATATGCACGATGATCGCGCGGGCCGAGAAGGCCGGCGCGGTGATCGCAGTCGACAATCTCCAGGTCGTGCGCGAGGACGGCGTGGCTGAGGACACGATGTTCCCGGCCGACTATCTCGAGGGCCTGGCCGAAATCTCGCTCGCCGACTACATCGCCGGCAACATCGTCTTCGAGTCGCGCTTCAATCTCGGCTATCTCAAGCCAATTTTCCAGCGCGATTTCCTCGAGGAGAACGGCCTTCGCTACGACGAGAAGCTGATCATCGGCGAGGATTACATCCTGCTCGCCAGCGCGCTCGCCAGGGGCGGCAAATGTGTGGTCGAGCCGACGACCGGCTACGTCTACCACATCCGTACCGGATCGATCTCCCGCGTGCTGGAGCTGCATCATGTCCAGGCGATGCTTGGGGCGGATGCCGCTTTCGCGAGCACTTATTCCAATTCCATGGAAGGCAAGGCGCAGGCCGCGTTCCTGAGGCGCGGCCGCAGCCTGCGCAGGGCGGCCTCGTTCCTGTCATTGGTCCAGCACATCAAGGCGCGGTCGCCGCTCAAGGCGATATGGACGGCGCTCAGTGATCCGGCGGCGGTCAGGCATATGAGCATGCCGATCGCCGTCCGGCTGCGAAGGGTTGCGGCACAGTTTGCCGTGGGGCGGGGAGGTGAGAGTGCGGGCTGACGGAGAGTGGGTTCGGAGCCTGCGGCATATTGAAATCGATCTTCTCAAAAGGACTATGCGATGAAGAAAGTCAGGAAGGCAGTCATACCGGTGGCGGGGCTTGGAACGCGGTTCCTGCCGGCGACCAAGTCGATGCCGAAGGAAATGCTGCCCGTGGTCGACAAGCCGGTCGTCCAATATGCGGTGGACGAAGCCTTCGAGGCAGGCATCGAGCACATCGTCTTCGTGACCGGCCGCAACAAGGCGGTCATCGAGGACTATTTCGACCTGCATCCTGAATTGATCGGGACCCTCGAGCAGACCGGCAAGAAGGCGCAGCTGCAGTCGCTGGAAAGCCTGCTGCCCGTCGCCGGCGCCACCTCATTCATCCGCCAGCAGTCGCCGCAGGGCCTTGGTCATGCGGTGTGGTGCGCGCGCGAGGTGATCGGCGACGAGCCGTTCGCCCTGCTCCTGCCCGACATGGTCTCCTTCGGCGGCCGCGGCTGCCTTGCCGAGACCGTCGACCTCTATCAGCGCACCGGCGGCAACGTCATCGCCGTCGAGCGTTGCGAGCCGAGCGAGACCAGCAAATACGGCATCGTCGGCCGCGGCGCCGAGATCGGCAGCGGCTTCGAGGTGACCGCCATGGTCGAGAAGCCGGCGCCCGCCAATGCGCCGTCGAACTTCTACATCAACGGCCGCTACGTCCTGCAGCCGGAGATCTTCGCCCTGCTCGGCAACCAGCAGCGCGGCGCCGGCAACGAGATCCAGCTCACCGACGCCATGGTGCGGCTGGCGCAGAGCCAGTCCTTCTATGCCCAGCCCTTCAATGGCCGCATGTTCGACTGCGGCTCCAAGGAAGGCTTCATCGAGGCCACCATCGCCTTTGCGCTGGCGCGCGACGACATGAAAGGACCGGTCTTCGAGATGCTGCAGCAATTCGTCCGGACGCATGAGCGCCGGGAAGAAGCCGCATAATGCCCATCTTTTGGGTGCATATGCGTATCGATGATGGCGCGACAAACGCCGCCGCGCTTGGCCGACCCGGCCAAGCGCTTTCTGGCATGAATGTTGCGTGGTCTTTTCTGGTGACGACGCCAATCTTCGAAGGCCGATAGAGCCTGCAACCTGGAATTGGACCGACGATGAACTATGCCAATTTTCCCCTCGACAAGAGGATGCCATTGCCCAGCGCGGACGCGGAAAAAGGTGAGGACTTCATCGACATCGAACGCCTGCTCGGCATGGCCGCGCGGCAGGTCAAGGTGGTGGCGGTGTGCGCCGTCATCGGCCTGTTCCTCGGCGTGCTCTATCTGCAGACCACGCCCAAGCAGTACATGTCGGTCGCCAGCGTCCTGATCGACGAGGGATTGAACAAGGTCGTCGACGACATCTCCGCCGCTTCCGTCACCATGCAGACGGACGCCGCCCTGCTCAGCCAGATCGAGATCATCAACTCGGCGCGCCTGGCTTCGGTGGTGGTCGACAAGCTGAAGCTCGACCAGAACCAGGACTTCATGAACCCGCCGCAATCGGCTCTGGCCAAGGGCATCGGTTTCGTGCGCGGCGTGATCGGCTATTTCCGCAGCAGCTCCGCCGACCAGCTCCCCGGCATCGAGAATGTCGACGCCGCCACGCGCGACGCCATGATCAAGGAAGCGAGCCACGACTACGCCGTGCTGAAGCTGCAGAACGAGGTGCTGGCGCAGCGCAATGGCCGCAGCTACGTCATCGCCATCGCCTACCAGTCGCCGAATCCGGCGCTGGCGACGGCGATCACCAAGGCCTATTCCGAGGCCTATCTGGCCGACCAGCTCAACGCCAGCTTCGACGCCACCGAACGCGCGGCGGTCTGGCTGCAGGGCCGCTTGACGGAGCTTCGCGAAAGCTCGCAGAAGGCGTCGATGGCGGTCGAGATGTTCCGGGCCGAGCACGGACTGTCCGCCAACAGCGACGGGCAGCTGATGAGCGACAAGCAGCTCGCCGACCTGAATGCCCAGCTCATCGTCGCGCAGGCCGACACGGCTCGCGCCAGCGCCCGCTATCAGCAATACAAGGCGATCGTCGACAGCGGCTCCGACAACGCCTTCAACGATTCCGCCATCGCGAGCGATCAGCCGAGCAGCTCGGTCATCACGACGCTCAAGACCCGCTATCTCGCCATCGCCAAGCGGCTGCAGGACGTTTCGGCCAACTATGGCGCGGACCATCCCCAGGCGGTGGCGCTTGCCAAGGAGAAGGCCGATGTGTCGGCGCAGATCTTCGGCGAGTTGAAGCAGCTTACCGAAAATTACCGCAACGAGTATGAGGTGGCTCAGACACGTGAGACGGCGCTCAGGCAGAAGATCGCCGACGCGGCCGGCAAGAGCTCCATCGACAACCAGTCGCAGGTCAAGCTGCGCGATCTGACCCAGCAGGCGACGGCGCTCACCACGCTCTACCAGACGTTCCTCGGCCGCTATGAGGAGGCCTCGCAGCAGCAGTCCTTCCCGGTCGGCAAGGTGCGCATCATTTCCGATGCGACGATGCCGCTCTCTGCCGCCAGCCCGCGCACGTCCAAGGTGCTGGCGCTCTTCCTCGTGCTTGGCGTGCTGGCTGGCGCCGGATTTGGCGGCCTGAACGAGTTCAACGAGCGCTTCTTCAGGACCGGCGACGACATCCGCGACCGCGTCGGCCTCAAATTCCTCGGCTACCTGCCGACGATCGGCGGCGGCAGGTCGGGCAAGGACAACAAGCCCGACGACGCCGAAACCGATCCCAAGGTCGCCAGCCTGTCGGCGGCGGAGAAACGGGCGCGCATGCGGGTCAGCATCGATGCGCCGGCATCGATGTTCGCCGAAACGCTGCGCAACGCCAAGATCGCCTTCGACGTGGTGATGGAAGGCCAGGGCAGCCGTGTCATCGGCGTGATCTCGCTTCTGCCCGGCGAGGGCAAGTCGACGGTGGCGGCGAACCTGGCGGGGCTGCTGGCCGCCAACGGCGCCAGGACGCTGCTGATCGATGGCGATCTGCGCAATCCCGGGCTCAGCCGCAGCCTTGGCATGGAAACCGAGCAAGGGCTGATGGAAGCGGTGGTCAGCGGCCAGACCTGGCAGTCGGTCGGCAAGGTCGACCGGCAGACCAAGCTGGCGATCATCCCGGCGGTGCTGCGCGGCCAGTTCTCGCACACCAGCGAGCTGCTCTCCTCGGCCGGCATGCGCCGCTTCATCGACAACGCCAAGGAGACGTTCGAATACATCGTCGTCGACCTGCCGCCGCTGGGTCCCGTGGTTGACGCCAAGGCCTTCGCGCCGCTCGTCGACGGATTCGTGCTGGTCACCGAATGGGGCCGCACGCCGCGCGCCATGGTGCGCTCGATGCTGGAATCGGAGCCCTACGTCGCCAACAAGATCATTGGCGCCGTGCTCAACAAGGTCGATCTGAAGCGGCTGGCGAAATACGGATCGCTCGGTGGCTCCGAGAAATTCTTCGACCGCTATTCGACCTACTATCTGGAGAAGTCGGACGCGCGCACCAAACAGGCTGCGTGACGCAATTCCTGAAAAGGCGTGGACGGTTTTCCGTCCGAAAAATCGCGCCAAAGAGACAGAGCGGTTCGGCGTTTCAATGAACGCCGAACCGGTCTAGTTGGAACCGTGGCGCGCCCGAGACGCGGATTCATGCGCGACAAGCGAGACTACGGTCTCACGGATCCAGCGCTGGCCGCTGTGTCCATGGCTGCGCTCATGCCACACCATTCCCACCGCAAAGCCTTCAACGGGAAACGGACAGTCCATCACGTCAAGCTTGTCCGTGGAATCACGCACCAGCCGTTCCGGGACCAGCGCGACGAAGTCCGAGCGAGACACGATCTCGGGGACGAACAGGAACGAAGCCGCGGAGAGCACGACATTACGCTTGTGTCCGAGAGCGGCCAAAGCACTGTCTACCGGTGTCGCGAAGCCGCCGCCTTCCAGGGACACGACCACGTGCTCCAACTCGGCAAATTCAGCGACCGTGATTCCTTCCCGCAGCCGCGGATGCTTCTTGCGGCCGATAAGCACGTAGCGCTCATCGAATAGATGTCGAGCGCGAAGACCTTGCGGGGCCTCCTGCGGCGTCATCAGTGCCAAATCCACATCACCGCGCGCCATCTGCGCTTCCAATTGCGGCAGGTCCAGATTGCGTATCGCAACGCGAACGCCCGGTGCTAGCGTCCTGAGCTCCACGACAAGCGGCCTGACGATCGCAGCTTGCAGATAGTCCGTACAGGCAATCGCGAAGATCAGCCTGGCCTTCGCCGGATTGAAGTTCCGATGCGAGCTGACCGTGGCGCGAACTTGATCAAGGGTTTGGCGCAACGGGTCGAGCAGTTCCATTGCTTTGGCCGTCGGCGTCATCCCTCGCTGGGCGGGAATCAGCAGTTGGTCGTCGAACTCTTGTCTGAGGCGGTTCAACTGGGCGCTTACCGCTGGCTGGCTCAGATGCAGTCGGGCAGCCGCCTTCGTGACGTTGCGCTCGATCAGCAGCGTCTCCAGCGTAACCAACAGATTGAGATCAAGGCGTTTGGTATCCATGGAATGGATAGTAGCCGATCACTTATGCGATTTCAAAAATACGTAGAATCGTCCGAGACTCTTGCTGAGCCAAACGTCGCGGCACGCTTTTCGGCGGCCAGGCGTGGTCGTTTGTCCGGGGCCGAAGCAATTTCGCCCTCAAGCCGGGATATAATCAGCATGAGCCAGATCGATACCTCCAAACCTCTAATCACAGTTGTCGGGGCCTCGAGCAAGCAGGGTCGCAGCGTCGCCAAGTCCCTGCTCGACAGTGGACGCTACCGCGTGCGCGCCCTGACTCGCCGTCTCGACAGCCAACCAGCGCAAGCCTTGGCGAAGAAGGGGGCCGAGGTCGTGGTGGCGCCCCTGGAACTCGGCCGGCAGGCCGAACTGACCGAAGCGCTGAAAGGTTCGGCCGGGGCGTTCTTGATGACGCCGCCGATCGTCAAGGTGCCGCCGGCGGAACCCGAACTCGACCTCGGAAAGGAGTTGGCCGACGCGGCAGTGGCCGCTGGTGTCGAACACGCGGTTTTCAGCGGGCTCGAAAATGTCGAAGCGATCACCGGCGGCACCAAGTGGGCACCGCATTTCACGGACAAGGCAAAGGTAGAGGATTACATCCGCAGCTTACCCATTCGCAGCTCGTTTGTATACTTGGCGTTTTATTACACCAACTTCCTGGAATACTACGTGCCGCAAGGTGTGGAGGACGGCATAGATTTCGCCATATACTTGCCTCCGGACGTCCCCGTGCCGTTCTGCGACCCGCTCACTGCGGCCGGTCCAGCGGTGCGCGAGATCTTCGATCACCCCGCGCGATACGCCGGGGAGGCGCTGCCCGTGATCGGCGAGTTTATCTCGGCGCAGCAAATGGTGGACACGTTTGTGCGCGTCACCGGCAAGCGCGCGCGCTACGCCTCTGCATACTCGCGCGAAGACTTGTTGCGCCATTTTCCGGGTTTCGCCGGCAACGAGCATCTGGTGCGCGAATTGGTGGGCATGGTCGAATATGCCGTCGAATATGGCTACTACGCTCCCGGGCGCGATCTGACCTGGAGTCGGAAGATCGATCCGAATGCGCTGACCTGGGAACAGTTCCTCAAGCGCAGCAAATGGCAGGGCGACTTGCTGTCCTATGGCGCCGCCGCCGAGGCCGAGCTTGCGCCGATCTGAGAGCGGCGACGCTGTGCTCTTCCTTAACTCGCCGAAGACAGCAGCTTGCCGTGCTTGCCGACGATCCTGACCGCGGTCAGCCGGCCGCTCCGGAAGGCGCCGGTATCGATGCCGAGCCGGTGCCCTTCGAACTTCGGCGCCTCGACGATCGTGTGGCCATGCACCACCCAGCGGTCGAGGAGGTGAGCCTGCTCGAAGAACTCCGTGCGGATGTTGAGCAGGTCGTCCTCGTCCTGGTCAACGAGGTCGATGCCGGGCCTGATGCCGGCGTGGACGAAGACGAATTTCCGCGAGCAGACCATCACCGGCAGTGTGCGCATGAAGGAGACATGGCTGGCGGGAATGGCTTCGCGGATGCGCCGGTCGACCTCGTCGCTTGAGCCGTAGAGGTCAGAGAGCCGCGCCGGGTCGACTCCGTAGGAATAGAGGGTCTCCAACCCGCCGATCGCCAGCCACAGCTCGCGCGACAGATGGCCGTCGAGATAGCCGAGCATCGCGACCTCGTGGTTTCCCGCCAGGCAGACGCGCAGGAAACCTTTCGGCGCCGGCGCGACGAGATGATCGAGCACGCGCTTCGAGTTCGGGCCGCGGTCGACATAGTCGCCGAGCATGATGATGATCTTGCGGCCGCGAAAGGGCAGCGCATCGAGCAGGATCTTCTGCTCCAGCGACCGCAATTCGTTGTAGCAGCCGTGCACGTCGCCGATTGCATAGACGACCGTGTCCTGCATATCCATTTCCAGGCGGTCGCGCGGCGCGGTCCGGGGTCGTCTCGATCGCTGGAACAGGCTCACGGATTGAGGCTCGATGCTCGCTAGGGGTCTATCCCAGTTTCAGGGAGCATGTCACACGGCACGCATGAAGCCTCGATATCATGCTCGGCCGGAATTTCCATACCGGCGCGAACATTACTCGTTCGTTAATTCAGGCATGGGGAACCGGCAGTTAAGCCGTCTTGAGCCTCGCTGTCATCGGCCGGCAATCGCCCTTTGCGCCTGGCCTGGTCCCCCGCAGTTGCAGGCGATGATGCAGGCCGGCTAAACCCCGATGCCGCGCCCCTTCAGCGCCGCGCTGATCTCGTCGAGGATGACGGGGTCGTCGATGGTCGCCGGCATCGTCCATTCCTCCTTGTCGGCGATCTTCTGCATGGTGCCGCGCAGGATCTTGCCGGAGCGGGTCTTGGGCAGGCGCTTGATCGTCACCACCGTCTTGAAGGCGGCGACCGGGCCTATGCGCTCGCGCACCAGTCCCACCACCTCGCTTTCAATGAGGGCGGTATCGCGCGAAACGCCGGCGTTGAGCACGACGAAGCCGAGCGGCACCTGGCCTTTCATGGCGTCGGCGATGCCGATGACGGCGCATTCGGCGACGTCGGGATGCGCGGCAAGCACTTCCTCCATCGCGCCGGTCGACAGTCGGTGGCCGGCGACGTTGATGATGTCGTCGGTGCGGGCCATGACATAGAGGTAGCCGTCCTCGTCGAGCATGCCGGCGTCGGCCGTCTTGTAGAAGCCGGGGAACTCCTCGAGATAGGCCTGACGGAAACGGCCGTCGGCGTTCCACAGCGTCGGCAGGCAGCCGGCCGGCAGCGGCAGCTTGACCACGACATTGCCCAGCGTGCCGCGCGCCACTTCGTGGCCGGCATCGTCGAGCACGCGGATGTCGTAGCCCGGCATCGGTACCCCGGGCGAACCGTATTTGACCGGCAAGAGCCCCAGACCGGCCGGATTGATGGTCATCGGCGACCCCGTCTCGGTCTGCCACCAGTGGTCGATGACCGGCACGGCGAGCTTCTGCTCGGCCCATTTGATGGTTTCCGGATCGGCGCGCTCGCCAGCGAGGAACAGCGTGCGGAATTTCGACAAATCGTATTTCGGCACGAACTCGCCGCGCGGGTCCTGCCCCTTGATGGCGCGGAACGCCGTCGGCGCGGTGAACAGCGCCACCACGCCATGCTGCGATATCACTCGCCAGTAGGTGCCGGCGTCCGGCGTGCCGATCGGCTTGCCTTCGAAAAGTATGCTGGTCGCGCCATGCAGCAGCGGGCCGTAGACGATGTAGGAGTGGCCGACCACCCAGCCGACATCGGAGGCCGCCCAGAACACCTCGCCCGGCTTGACGCCGAACTCGTTCTCCATCGTCCATTTCAAGGCGACCATGTGGCCGCCATTGTCGCGCACGATGCCCTTCGGCTGGCCGGTCGTGCCCGATGTGTAGATGATGTAGAGCGGGTCGGTGGCCAGCACCGGAACGCAGTCGACATTGGCGCCGGCGGCCCGCTCGCGCGCAACCGCGTCGGCATAGTCGATGTCGTAGTGGTCCTTCAGCTCGCAGCGCAGCTGCTCGCGCTGCAGGATCAGGCACGCATCGGGCTTATGCCTGGACATCTCGATCGCTTTGTCGAGCAGCGGCTTGTAGGGCACGACACGGCCGGGCTCGAGCCCGCAGGATGCCGAGATGATCAGCTTCGGCTTGGCGTCGTCGATGCGGGTGGCAAGCTCATGCGAGGCAAACCCGCCGAAGACCACCGAATGCACGGCGCCGATGCGCGAGCAGGCGAGCATGGCGATGGCCGCCTCCGCCACCATCGGCATGTAGATGATGACGCGGTCGCCCTTGCCGATGCCCCGGTTCTTCAGCACCGAGGCAAGCGCGACCACCTCGCGCTTGAGTTCGGCATAGGTGTATTTCCGGATCGTGCCGGTGATCGCGCTGTCATGGATCAGCGCCACCTGGTCGGCGCGGCCGCCGGCGACATGGCGGTCGATGGCGTTGAAGCAGGTGTTACAGGTCGCGCCGGTGAACCAGCGGCCATAGACGCCGGCGTCGGCGTCGAAGACGCGTTCGGCCGGTGAATACCAGTCGATCTCCTTGGCCGCCTCGGCCCAGAACCTTACGGGGTCGCGGCTCCAGCTCTCATAGACCTCGTGGTAGCGTGACGCCATCCAGCTTCCTCCCCGGAAAATTTGCCACCCCCAAATAGCCTATGCCCTTCCGGCCGGCCATGTCTTCCCCGAATTTCGTCGATGGCCGATCTCGCCTTGGCGGCAGATATCCAGGCCCATGGCATGCAGAAAGGGCGATCATATACTGGACAAACCCGTGCTCGATGTTGTGATTGGTCTATCCTTTCATCGGGGCGCATGGTGGCCTTGGGTCAATCGCGGCCTGCGGATCGCAAAGAGTAATGCCACAGGACCCCATTCGAATTGATCAGTTTTGGGATAAGAACCCATTGGCAATGCCATGGATGGAGCAATTCCTTCCAGTAGATCGTATGTGGCAAGATGCATTTGTCACGGTTATAGGTATAATTGTTGTTGGTTGTATAGGCGCTACGGTCATATATCTATTCTTCCAAAAAAACGTAGTGGCTGGGATAATCTGCGTATTGCCCGCAGGGGCTCTCTTGGCAAGCTTTAACAATAGAATGGCTCGTGCGCAGCGCAAATTCTTCCAGGCCAAAAGAGATGAGGGAAGAAATGGCAACGCCAATGATGCGACTGGCTCAAGCGGCCCCGTCGCGGAGAGGTAGCCCCAACCGCAGAACGTGGGTTGGTGAAAGATATGATCGCCGCCGAAAGCGGCTCGCTGGCTGCGCGATCGGGCCGCTCGGCCGTGTATTGGGCATAGGGGATGCGTGCTCCGCTTCAGCCAGGGCTTCGAAGGTCGCGACCGGCGGCTTCATCGCGGTAGCAGGCCAGACGCTGAACAGCGCCGGCCCGGCCGGGGCAGGCAAACCCTGGCGACGGTGCCACGGCACCGTTCCTCACTATCGGCACTGTTTGCCGGCTTAAAGCGGCAAGGCCGCGAGCATCAACCCGACGCCGCCGGCGATCAGTATCGCTGCCGCAAGTGCTTTCCGATGGCGTTCGAACGCCGTCGGAGCCCGATCCCAATTGTAACGCATACTCGTCACCCTTTCCCCAAACCCCGGCGATTCCATAGCTTACTTAGGGGAAAGAAGGCAACACCCCCGGTTTTTGCCAGCTTGCCGGGCAATGGCGTTCATTGTCAGTTGCGGCCGTCGGTCGTATCCGGGGTCGCCATGAAGAGGTCTACCAAAGGGCGGTGTGGAGCAAGCGCGAAAAGCTGTCCGCCGTGACCGCTGCGCCGCAACCCTCACGCGCGTGATTTTCCTCGCCAACCGGGCCGCAGCCCGTCGCGGGCAGGCCGTCAGAGCAATGGACAGCACCGCCTAGCCGCGCTAATGGCTCTCCAGCATTTTTGCATGGACTGGAGATGGCCCATGGTCGAAATCGCATCTGAGATGGTTCTGCGGCTGGCCGACGACGCCTCGGTGCAGCATGTCGGCGATGGCGCCGTCGTGCTTCTGGCGCGCAGCGGCCAGCTCTATACTTGCAACGGCACCACCGAAGCCTTTCTCGACAAGGTCGACGGCGCGCGCAGCCTCGACCAGATCGTCGATCTGCTTTCCGACGAGTTCGAGGTCGACAAGGATATGCTCGACCAGGACATGGCGGCGCTTGCCGCGGAACTGGTGGCGGAAGGCATCCTCGCCGACCCCGGTGCATGATGGCTGACGGGCCGCTGCTGCGGGCGTTGTTTCGCGCCCATCTGTGGGCCAGCGCGCGGCTGATGCCGGCCCTCGTCGGCAAGCGCGACTTCGAAGCGGTGCTGAAATGGGCGCCGCTGACATCGCCGACTCCCTATCGCGGCCTGCCGTCCGCCTACATCGTCGCCAGCGTCAACCGCGCGGTCAGGCATCCCTGGCTGATGCGCGACCGCAGATGCCTGAGGGAGGGCCTGCTTGCCCATCGCTTCCTGCGTCTCGCCGGCTTCGATCCGGACCTGCGCTTCGGCGTCGATCCGCAATCGCTGCATGCGCCGCGCCTGTCGGCGCATTGCTGGGTCTGCCTCGAGGGCCGGCCGGTGGTCAGCGACAGCCTTCCCGGTATGGTCGAAATCTACCGCCATCATGCCGAGCCCGGAAAGGCGCGCGCCGCTTGACCGCTTCCGTCAGCTACGCCCTCAACGGTCAGGTCGTCGGCATATCGGCCGAACGCGCCGAGCTCTGGCGCGATCTCGACCGGATGCTCTCGGGCCTGAGCGCCACCGAACCCGTCGATGCCGGCTTTCGCATCGACATCGTCGAGACACCGACGCTGCCCGAGACGCCTGAGGGAACGCTTGCTTTCGACGGCGAAGTGCCCGAGGACGGCCATTGCCGGATGATCGATGGCGGCGACATCGTCCACCTGGTCTTTCCCGGCCGGCAGACGATTTCCATCCATGCCGGCCAGCGCCGGGCCGAAATCCGCACCGGCCCGGGCGTCAGGGTCACCTGGACGGCGTGGATGCTGGTGCTGGATGCCGCGCTCGACGCCAGTGGGCAGTATATGCTGCACACCGCCGGCCTGACGCTGCCGGGCAGCGATGCCGTGGTCCTCATCCACGCGCCGAGCGGCACCGGCAAGACCACGACATCGCTGGCGCTGGCCTCGCAAGGCTTTGGCCTCTGCGCCGACGACTCCATGATCCTCGACGTGGCGCCGGACAAGGCCGTTGCCTGGGGCCTGCCTCGCCATGTGAAGATCCACCGCAAGACGGCCGAACTTGTCCCGCTCGTCTTGCCCTGCCTCGGCCCCTCCTGGGACCGCAATGGCGAACAGGCCGTGTCGCTCGAGCGCCTCGGCGAGATATTGCGCGTCGAAAGCATTGTCGCCAGGCCGGTCTCGGCGCTGCTGCATCTTGCCCGCTCCGCCGATGGCGAGAGCAGGCTTCATCCCATGGCCAGGACCGACGCCATGGTCGCGCTGGCCGCCGACAATGTCAGGACCGGCATGACCGGCCTGCTGCAGGTGCAGAAAAACCGGCTGGCGACGATCGCCAGGCTGGTCACCACAGTGCCGACCTTCACCCTGGAGGTTGGCGCGCGGCCGGCCGATGCGGCGCGATTGATCCAGTCCACCCTGTCCGCGGCCTGAATCAGCGCGATCCTTCGGTCCGCTCCCCAAAGCGGCGTATTTCAAAGAACCGCTGGCCGAGCCGGACCCGGCCGAACGCGCGTTGCCAGCGCGTCAGCTGCCGCGCGAAGCCGCTATAGGCAAGATGCGCGACGCGGCCGTCGGCGCAATCGAATTCGATCATGCCCCACCGCCTCGCCGGCGGTTCGCCTGTCGCCGGTCCGAGCCGGCGGATCGGGTGCGCCAGCCGGGCGAGCTTGCCGTCTATCGGCACATAGAGGGCGACGGCGCGCCCGACGACGCGCCAGATCTTGGCGACATGGGCGCTCGACCATTGACTGCCGACCACTACCGGCGTGCGGCCGACTTGCGCCCAGGTGAAGGTGCCCTCCGGCTGCGGCATGCCTTCGAGCACGCCGGCGCTGTGATCGGGCGCGGCTTCCGCCACCAGCATTTTCATTCCGCTGGCCAGCGCCCGCGACAGTGTCGCCGTCGACTGCCAATCTCCGGGAGAAAACGCGATCTGGGCCAGGATGTCGCCCTCGTCGAAGCCGGACGTCATCTTGTGCAGACTGACCCCGCCATGCGTCTCATCTTGCCCATCGAGGACGAGCCGCGCGATCGGATGCGGGCCCTTGTAGTTGGGCAGCAGCGCCGGATGCAGGTTCAGCCCGCCCTTCGCGAACAGCTTCAGCACGGTCTTCGGAATAAGGGTAGGAAACCCGAAAGTGATGAGGACGTCCGCGTTGAAACCGGCGAGGCGTTGGCACAGTGCCGCCCAGTCATGCGGGCGGCCGAATTCGATCAGCGGCACTTCGGCGCGAACGAGATGCTGCCTAAGCACAAGCCTGCGCCTCCAGCGTCGCCGCCATGTGCCGAAGCTCGACTGTTTGCCGGGCCGCGGTCCAGGCACGACGATCGCGGCGATGCGGTGGCCCTTCTCCAGCCAGCCGGCGAGCATCGGGGCGGTGATCGGCGTGATTTCGATGATGAACACGGCCGAGATCGGCTTGTCCGGGGCTGCTGCGTGATCAGGCACGATACGGCCTCGGCCTCGCCAGCCGCTGGATCCAGCGGAATGCGTCGCGACGAAGCCGCGAGCGCATCTTGTCCCTGGAATTGACGCCGAGCAGGGTCTCGCGGGTGATCAGCCGCCTGGCCAGCCGGATGCCGAGATCAGGCTTGATCCGGTCGGCCAGGTCGAGCGCGCGCGCCTCGTCGAAAAGCCGGCCGGTCACGTCGAGCACCGTCGCCAGTTCGAGTTCGATGCCGGTCATGCGCGCGGCCTCCAGCAACTGTGCTTCCGCTTCCGGTGATGGCAAAGCCCGCACGCCCTGCAGCACGTCGACGCAAAGCTGCAGCCGGTGGAACTTGTGTCCGCCGGCGGCATGCACGATGGCGATGGTCAGCAGCGCCGCCGGCGTGTCGGTCCCGGCGCCGTCGATGGCCTGCAATTCGCGAAAACCCAGCGACAGCCGCCGCCGCATGCCGGAATCATGCACCAGATTGCCGTGCAGTTCGATCAGCAGGCTCGAATTCTCCTTTTCCAGCCATTTGAACTCCTGCAAATCGTGTGACTGGGCTTCGCCGCTGTGGAGCTCGAAGCCGGAGGCCGCGATCACCTGATTGGCGTCGTTGATGCTGGCCGGCTCGACCAGGATGTCGATGTCGGTGAACGGCCGATCCGAGACATGTTTGTAGAGCTTGCGCGCGAAGACCGGACCCTTGACGATCCGCGCTGGGATGTCCTTCGCCGCCAGCGCCTTCATGATGCGCTCGCCATGATATTGCAGCAGCATGGACTGGCCGGTGACCAGCGTCGATGCCTCGCGCAGTTCGGTCAATCTCGCTTGCAGGGCCGGATCTTGCGGCAGATGCGCATCGCCTGCTTCCCGAAGCTTGCGCAGCATGATCGGCAGAACGCCGTGGAATTCGGCATTGTCGAGCAGGGCCAGCAGGGTTCCCGCCGCCGGAACCACGGCCATGCGCGCCTCCGGATCGGCGTAGTTCAGCAGCAGTTTTTCGTCGGCAGGCGCAAGTGGTGGCAGCATCAACCCGTTCGGTGTTGCGCGATGGAGGACTTGTGTCGCCAATATGGTTGCAGAAAAGCACCATGGAAACCAGTGCGACGGCAACGAACCTCACGCCTGATTTGACTTGGCGAAGAGGTATCCCTCGAGGCTACATCCCCCAGCGCAGCGCCGCCGTATGCACCGGCGCGTCCCACAGGGTCGTCATCTCGTCGTCGAGCATGGTCAGCGTGATCGAGCAGCCGGCCATGTCGAGCGACGTGGCATAAGACCCGACCAGCGAGCGGGCAACGCTCACACCGCTTGTCTCGAAGATCCTGCGGGCGCTGTTGTACATCAAATAGAGCTCCATCGACGGCGTGCCGCCGAAGCCGTTGACGAACAGCAGCGCCGGCCCTCTGGCGCGGCCGCTGAGATCGCCTGTTATCGCCGCGCAGATTTCCTCGGCGATGGCGTCGGCGCTCTTCAGGGCGTCGCGCCGCCGGCCGGGCTCGCCATGGATGCCGACACCGAATTCCATCTCGCCGTCGCCGATCTCGAAGGTCGGCTTGCCCGCCGCCGGCACGGTGCAACTGGTCAGCGCCACGCCCATCGAGCGCGTCGCGCCGTTGACGCGCTCGCCGAGCGCCTTGAGCTCCTTCAGCGCCATGCCTTGCTCGGCCGCCGCGCCGACGATCTTTTCCACCACCAGCGTGCCGGCGACGCCGCGCCGGCCGGTGGTGTAGGACGAGTTCTCGACCGCGACGTCGTCATTGGTCACTACCTGCAGCACGCCTTCCGACATTTCGGCCGCCATGTCGAAGTTCATCACGTCGCCTTCATAGTTCTTGACGATGAACAGGCAGCCTGCGCCGGTGTCGACCGCCCCGGCCGCCGCCAGCATCTGGTCGGGCGTCGGCGAGGTGAACACCTGTCCGGGGCAGGCCGCGTCCAGCATGCCGTGGCCGACCAGCCCGCCATGCAGCGGCTCGTGGCCCGAGCCGCCGCCCGAGATCAGCGCCACCTTGCCCGGCTTCAGCGCCCTCCGGCGGACGAACTTGTGCTCATCACCCAGCACAAGGATATCCGAATGGGCGGCGACGAAGCCGTCGAGGCTCTCGGTCAGCACCGTGTCCACCGCATTGATGAATTTCTTCATGGCTGTCCTCCCGGAACAGTCTCGTATTTTTATGCAATTCCGAACGGAAAACCGCTGCTTTTCCTGGAATTGCCTGGTTAGCCGCTGCCCTTGCCGGCGATGCTGGTGATCTTCTGGATGAAGTCGTTGATCGCCCGGTCGAGCGCCGCATTCTGTTTGTCGTCGCCGAAATCCGGCACGATGAGCGAGACATGGCGCGTCTTGCGCAGGCCGGAGGCCGCCGACATCTTGCCCGGATGTGCCTGGTGATAGGCGGCGAGGAACTGGTCGCGCTCGGCAGGGCTGAAATGGCAGACGGAAAAGATCGAAGGCAGATGCTTTGACGGGATCGGGATCGAATAGGCCGGGCTGGAGATCTGGGTGACGAAGCTGCGATGCTTGCCGAGCGCGTCCGCCAGCCGCTGGCGCATGCCGGACGGCCGCTGGTCGATGACGTGCGACAGGATCGTCTTGTAGGCGCGGATCGCCTCTTCCGAGCCGGCTTCGGGTATCTTCTCCGCCTCGGCCATGCCGCGCCTAGACCGGGACTTCCGCAATGGCCGCTTTCGCCATTGCGAGTTGGGCTGGGGCGACCGAGAGGTCGCGCAGGCCGGTTTCGAGCAGCGCCGGGATGGCGGCCGGATCGCCGCCGGCATCACCGCACAGGCTGACCGGGATCTCCGTCTCGCGTCCGAAGCGCACCACCGCTTCCATCAACCTAAGAACCGCCGGATGCCGAACCGAGTTGAGGTAGGTGACGGCGGCATTGTCTCGGGCCGCCGCCATCACATATTGCGTCAGGTCGTTGGAGCCGATCGAGAAGAAGGCGACGTTTGCGAAAGCTTCCGGCGCAATCGCCACAGAAGGCACCTCGACCATGATGCCGAGCGGCGGCATCGTGTGCGCGACGCCGCGCGCGGCAAGCCCGGCTTGCTCCTCTGCGAACAGCGCGGCGGCCTGGCTGTATTCCTCGGGCGTGGCGATCATCGGAAACATGACCTTCAGATTGCCGTGGATGGCGGCGCGCAGCAATGCCCTGATCTGCACCCGGAAAATGTCGCGCCGCTTGAGCGACAGCCGGATGCCGCGCAGGCCGAGAAAAGGGTTGGTCTCCTCGACGGTGAAGCCGGCAAGCGGCTTGTCGCCGCCGGCGTCGACGGTGCGGATGGTCACCGGCTTGTCGCCTGCCCATTCCAGCACCTTGCGGTAGGCATTATACTGCGTCTCCTCGTCGGGAAGCGTCTTGCCGAACAGGAACTCCGTCCGCATCAGCCCGACGCCGTCGCAGGTCGAGATGTCGATGCCGTCGACATCGGAAGGGTTGGCGATGTTGACCTGCACGCGCACGGCGGTGCCCGCCTTGGTCACCGCCGGCCGGGTCAGGAAAGACTGCGCCGCGCCCTGGCGCGCGGCGAAGGCGGACGATGATTGCCGGAAGGCGTCGATCTCGGCCGGTGAGGGCGAGAGCACCATCCCGCCATGCTCGGCATCGAGCAACGCCATGCCTGCGAGGCTGCCCGGGAAGGTGCCGAGCCCGACCACCATTGGCACGCCGCGCGCACGCGCCAGCATGGCGACATGGCTGGCGGTGCTGCCGGCCCTGAGCGCGATGCCGCCACCGGCGCTCCAGTCGATTTCGAGGAAGCGCGTCGGCGCGACGTCCTCGCCATGGAAGATGGCGCCGAGGGGTGCCGTGGGTTCGCCGTCCTCGCTCAGCGCACGCAAGACCTGGTCGCGTATGTCGCGCAGATCAGCGGCGCGTGCGCGGAAATAGTCCTGGTCTGACGCGTCGTAGCCGGCGATTTCGGCGTCGAGCGCCGCCCGCCATGCGACATCGGCGGCCTGGTCGGCGCCGATCGAGGCGAAGGCCGGCGCGCTCAGCGCATCGTCCTGCAGCATGGCGATATGGAATTCCAGGATGTCGGCGGCATCGCCGTCGGCGGTTTCGATCATTGCGCTGAGCCGGCTTACCGCCTTGCCGATCGCGGTCTCCAGCGCCGCAATCTCCTCCGCCGCGCTCGACTTGCTTGTGTAGGCGGCAGGCGGCCGGTCGAGATCGAACAGCGGCCCTTCGGCATAGCCGGCGGAAGCCGGGATACCCTCAATGCGCATCGTCCGCATTCCTTGCGGCCGGACGGACATGCAAGTCGGTCTCAAGCGGACCGGGCATGGTCCGCATCCTCGTCGAAATCGCGCTGCACCAGGTCGACCAGCGCGTCGACCGCCTCGCTCGCGCGGTCGCCCTTGGCCCGGATGTGCAGCAGCGTTCCCTTAGGCGCCTTGGCCGCCATCACCTTGACGATGCTCTTGGCGTCGAACCAGGGGCCGTTGGCGGCGACGGCAACCTCGACCTCGGCCGCGAACGATTTGGCGAGCTTGGTGAACTTCACCGAAGGGCGCGCGTGCAGACCCACGGTGTGGGTGATCAGGACGGTGGCTTCGGCGGATGCGGACATTCAGTCGGTTCCCGTTCATTCACGACGGCGACAATTCATGCGCCGTCGCCACCACTTCCTTGAGCGAGGCGCCGCCGGACGCTTCCGTCGCCGCCATCACCGCGCCCTCGACGATCGGCGCGTTGCAGACCACGATCTTATGCGAGCGCGGCTCGCCGATCATCTCGACCGCCATCTCTGAGTTAGTCTCGGCGCCGCCGAGATCGACGAGGATGGCGACGCCTGCCTCCGACCATGCCTTTTCGATCGCGCCCATGATCGCCTCGACGCTGGTGCCGAGCCCGCCATGGCCGTTTCCGCCGCACCATGCAAGCGGCACTTCGTCACCCACCATCTGGCGCACCATGTCGGCTGTGCCCTCGGCGACCAGCGGCGAATGCGACACGATGACGATACCGACATTGCTCATTGGTGGTCCTCGACGGCTTCAGCGATTGCGCGCACCAGCAGCGCGGTCGAGCGCGCCCCGGCGTCCATATGCCCGATCGAGCGGTCGCCCAGGAAGGAGGCCCGCCCGCGCAACGCCTTCATCGGCACCGTGGCGTCCGCCGCCTTGTCGGCGGCATTGGCGATCTCCTTGCCGGTCCTGCCTTGCGCCAGCGCCTCATACACCGGCTGCAGCACGTCGAGCATGGTTTTTTGTCCCGGCTGCGATTTGCCGCGCGCCGCAACCGCCTCGATCGCCTTGCCCAGAGCCGCCGTCAGCCCGTCGCGGTCCGGCGCCGCCGGCAATTCCTTGCCCAGCGCCATGAACAGCGTGCCGAACAAGGGGCCGGAGGCGCCACCGACCGTCATCACCAGCTTGGTGCCGACCGCCTTCAACGCGTCGGGCAGCGGCTTTGCTGCGAAAGCGTCCGCCTCGGCGCGCACGGCCTCAAAACCGCGCTTCATGTTGAGGCCATGGTCGCCGTCGCCGATCGCCTGGTCGAGCGCGGTTAGTTCTTCGGCATGCGCCGCGATCGTGTCCGCCGCCGCCGCGATCAAGCTGGAGAAATCGGATGCGGCCATTGCCTGTCCTTCAAGCCGGGGCGAACATGGCGGCAACGGCCGCGAACACTTCCGCTACAGCAAAGGCACCGGGATCGGCGACGCCGTCAAGCTGCCGGCCGATATAGGCGGAGCGTCCGGCCTTGGCCTTGCGCATCGCGGCCGTGGCCTCCGCGCCATGCCGCGCGGCCGTCGCGGCTGCTTCCAGCCCGCCCGTATCGAGCGCCTTGAGCGCCGGCTCCAGCGCATCGACCATGGTGCGGTCGCCGACCTTGGCGCCGCCGTAGAAGGTCATCCGGTCGAGGCCGGCGAGCAGCGCCTTGGGCAGAGTCGCGCCAAAACCCAAAGTCTGCGCCGCTGCGGTGAAGAAGATCGACAAAAGCACACCGCTCGAACCGCCCATCGCGGTCCCCAGCGTATCGCCAATTGCCGCCAGCGTTGCCGCCCGGTCGGCAAGCGGCAGCGTGTCGAGACGCTCGAGCACGCTGCGCGCGCCGGTCGCCACCGTCGACCCGGTATCGCCGTCGCCGGCCTTGGCGTCTAGCCCGTTCAAGGGCTCCTCCAGCGAGATCAGCTTCTCACAAACGACGGTGATCAACCGCTCCGCGGCGGCGTCGCGACTCGGCGCCTTCGCGGTGGCGTGAACCGCCGGCTTGGCCGCCGCCACGACGAGCGGCTGGCGGACCGGCTTCGCCGGCAGCCAGGCATGCGGACCGACCGGCGCCAGCAGCGCCGCCTCGCGTTCGGCATCCAGCCTGATCAGCGACAGCGAGAAGCCGTTCATGTTGAGCGCGGTCATCAGATGGCCGGGACCGATCGTCAGCGTCACCGCCTTCGCCAGCGGCGAGGCGAGCACCGCATTGGCGATCAGCGACATTTCGAGCGGCGGCACCGATCCGAGATTGTTGATCAGGAGCGCGTAGCGGCTGCCGGCATCGAGCCGCGCGGCGAGGCGCTCGGCCATGATGGCGACGAGTGAGCTGGCGCTCTGCAAGGCGATGCGCTCGACGCCCGGCTCGCCATGGATGCCGAGGCCGAGCTCGCCGTCTTCGGCGCCGAAGCGGTCTTCATGCGCCTGTCCGGGGATCGAGCAGGAGGAGAGCGAGATGCCGAGCGAAAAAATGTCCTTTGCCGCCGCCCGCGCTGCCGCCGCTACCGACACCAGGTCACGGCCGGTTTCGGAAAGATGCCCGGCTATCTTGTGGACGAACAGCGTGCCGGCGACGCCGCGTGGCTGCGCGATGTCGGGCAGCGCGATGTCGTCGCCGACGATCACCATCTCGACCGCAAAGCCTTCGACGCGCGCCTTCTCGGCGGCGAGGCCGAAATTGAGCCGGTCGCCGGTGTAGTTCTTGACGATCAGCAGGCAGCCGGCCGGGCCGGTCATGGCGCGGATCGCCGCCAGCACCGCCTCGACGCTCGGCGAGGCGAAGACCTCGCCGGAGACTGCCGCCGTCAGCATGCCGGCGCCGACGAAGCCGGCATGCGACGGCTCATGCCCGGCGCCGCCGCCGGAAACCACGCTGACCTTGGTCTTGTCCCAGTCGGCGCGCAGCACGACCTTGATCTCCGGATAGCCGTCGAGGCGCGCCAGCGTGCCGGAGCCCGCGGTGGCGAGAAAGCCGTCCAGCGCTTCGGTGACGATCGAGTCCTTGCGGTTGAAAAAGTGCTTCATGGATTTCGTCCAGTCCGTATCTGCGGTCGTCAATAGGTGTTTGGCGAATGTTGCGATCGAGCCAGCTACGTCAGCCGCTGTCCGTCCGAACCGAAATAAAGCGGCATGCGATAGCGGATCGTCACCAGATCTCCCCTCTCGAGCGGCGTGTCGGGATCGGTCAGCGTGACCAGTTTCTTCGGCCCGACCGTCACATGCAGATGGTTTTGGTCGCCGAGATGCTCGACCCAGTCGACGACGCCGTCGCCATGGCCGTTCGCCGCCTTCTCGATCGACAGGTGTTCGGTGCGGGCGCCGATCGTCCTGGTACCGGTTGGCGCGCCGCCATCCGGCAGCAGCCCTGCAGGCAGAAGGTTGATCGCCGGCTGGCCGAGGCGGGCGGCGACATGAAGGTTTGCCGGCTCGGAGTAGATGGCACGCGGCGTGCCGATCTGCACCAACTCTCCTTCCGAGAGGATGCCGATGCGGTCGGCCATGGTCATCGCCTCGATCTGGTCGTGCGTGACATAGAGCATGGTGGCGCCGAGTTCGGACTGGATGCGCTTCAGCTCGAGCCTGAGATCCGCGCGCAGCTTGGCGTCGAGCGAAGACAGCGGCTCGTCCATCAGATAGATGGACGGCTTGCGCACCAGCGCCCGGCCGATAGCGACGCGCTGCATCTCGCCGCCGGAGAGCTTGGTCGAGCGGTTGTCGAGCTTGTGGTGGATGCGCACCAGCCTCGCCACCTCCTCGACGCGGCGTCGCACCGCGTCCTCGCTGAGCTTGCGGGCCGGCGAGCGCAGCGGGAAGGCGAGGTTGTCGAAGACCGAGAGGTGCGGATAGAGCGAATATTGCTGGAAGACGAAGGCCGTGTCGCGCTCGGCCGGAGACAGCACCGTGGCGTCGCGGCCAGCGATGTGGATCGTGCCGCTGTCCGGCCGCTCCAGCCCGGCGACCAGCCTGAGCGTCGTCGTCTTGCCGGCGCCGGTCGGGCCGAGCAGCACGACGAACTCGCCGTCCTTGATCTGCAGGTCGAGATTGTCGACGGCGACGGTCTCGCCAAAACTCTTGCTCACGCCCTTGATGTGCACGTCAGCCATGGCGCGCCTCCGCTGCCTTGTCATACATGGCGGTCTTCACCGCGCGGCCGGAGCCCTTCTCGAACAGCGACAGCCTGGCGCTGCTGAGCGACAGGCCGACCGGCTCGCCCGAATTGAGCCGGATCTCGGCCGGCACCCGCGCCTTGATGATGCCGTCCGCCGTCTCCACCGCCACGATCTGCGTGGTACCGAGATATTCGGTGCCGTAGATGGCGCCGCGCAATTTCGAGGCGTCGTCAAAGCGGATGTGCTCGGGACGGATGCCCAGCGCCATGTCGGCGGGTGCGATGTCCTCGCGCACCTCCGGCACGGTGACCTTGGCGCCCTGCACGAGAATCTCCTTCGCGCCCTTGGCAAGTCCGCCGCCGAACCTGAGGAAATTCATCGGCGGCGAGCCGATGAACTCGGCGACGTACATCGTCGCCGGGCGGTCGTAGATCTCGCGCGGGGTTCCGAACTGCTCGATGATGCCGTGGTTCATGACGGCGATCTTGTCGGCCATCGACATCGCTTCCATCTGGTCGTGCGTGACGTAGACAGTGGTGGCGTGGATGCGGCTGTGCAGCTCGCGCAGTTCATGCACCATCAGATCGCGGAACTCGGTATCGAGGGTGCCGAGCGGCTCGTCCATCAGGAAACATTTCGGCCGCCGCACGATGGCGCGCCCGAGCGCGACGCGCTGGCGGTCGCCGCCGGCAAGGCCGGAGACCGATTTGTTGAGCAAATGATCGATGCGAAGCAGCTTCGCCGTCTCCTCCACCCGCTGGCGGATCTCGGCCGACGGCATGCCTTGCGCCAAGAGCGGGAAGCCGATGTTCTTGCGCACATTCATGTGCGGGTAGAGCGCGAACAGCTGGAAGACGAAGGCGATGTCGCGCTCCCGCGCCCGGCGCATGGTGACGTCCTCGCCGCCGAGCAGGATCTTGCCGCCGGTCGGCAACTCCAGCCCGGCGATCATGCGCAAGGTCGTGGTCTTGCCGCAGCCGGACGGCCCCAGCATGACGAAGAACTCGCCGTCCTCGACGACGAAGTTGGAATCCTGCACGGCGACGAAATCGCCGAAGGCTTTCCTGAGATTTTGGACGCGGATTTCGGCCATCGTCCTACTCCGGGAATTTCGAGACGATGATGAACATCAAGGTGCCTGCAAGCATGGTGATGAAGGAATAGGTGTAGAGCGACAGCGCGAAGGGCTGGAACAACATCAGGAAGCCGATGGCGATGATCGCCGTGGCGATATTCTCCAGCATGCCGCGCCGCGCCCAGCGGGGCCATGAGGAGCGCTTGGAGACAACAGTGCGGCTCATGCGTTCCTCCCGTCGTTCTCCCCGTGCAAGGGGAGAGATGGTTGCCAGGTGGTTCCCCCACTCCGTCGCTGCTTCGCAGCGCCACCTCTCCCCCCTCCGGAGGGAGAGGAAGGGAGCCTCACTGAATGAAGTTCGCGCCCTTCCTCTCCCCCGTCGATCGGGGGAGAGGTGTCGAGCGAAGCTCGACGGAGCGGGGGTCGACTTATTCCCACATCAATCATTTGCGCACCGCGCCGAAGGTGATGCCGCGCAGCAATTGCTTGCGGAGCAGGATGGTGAAGACCAGGATCGGCACCAGGAAGATCGTCGTACCCGCCGCCACCGCCGGCCAGTCCTGGCCGCCTTCGCCGATGATGGTCGGGATGAAGGGCGGCGCGGTCTGGGCGGAGCCGGAGGTCAGCAGCGCCGCGAACGCGTACTCGTTCCAGGCGAAGATCAGGCAGAAGATGGCGGTCGCGGCGATGCCGGTGGTCGCTTGCGGCAGCACCGTGCGCCAGAAAGCCTGCAGCCTGGTATAGCCGTCGATCATCGCCGCTTCCTCGTATTCGCGCGGGATCTCGTCGATGAAGCCCTTGAGCAGCCACACCGCGAGCGAGACGTTGACCGCCGTGTAGAGGAGGATCATGCCGAGCGCGGTGTCGGAGAGGCCGAGCTCGCGGTACATCAGGTAGATCGGGATGGCGACCGCGATCGGCGGCATGAAGCGCGTCGACAGGATGAAGAACAGAAGGTCGTCGGCTAAAGGCACCTTGAAGCGCGAGAAGCCGTAGGCCGACAGCGTGCCAAGGAACACCGCGCAGAAGGTCGAGCCGAAGGCGATGATCAGCGAATTGACGAAGCGCGGCAGGAAGTTGGACGGGCCGGCGATCACCATGTTGCGCTTGCGCACAGTCTCGTCGCAGAAGCCGGTCGCCGGTCCGAGCGAGTTGATGTATTCCGGCGTCTGCCGGGTGCGCGTCGTGAACAGGTTGCAATAGCCCTCGATGCTCGGCTGGAACACGATCTTCGGCGGATAGGCGATCGAATCCGGCGGCGTCTTGAAGCTGGTGGCGAAGATCCACAGCAGCGGCACGATCGAGATCAGCGCATAAGCGACGATGATCGTGCCGGCGACCAGCTTCGAATTCGCCGAGGGCGCGACGACGGAATGGGCTGATGTCAGGCTCATCTCTGCTTCACCTTGTTGAGCGCCTTGACGTAGATGTTGGCGAGGCCGAACACGGCGACGAAAAGGATGATGGCGAAGGCCGAGGAATAGCCGGTGCGCCAGCTCTCGAAGGCCTGCCGCTTCAGCGTGATCGACGCGACCTCGGTGGTCGAGCCCGGCCCGCCGCCGGTCAGGAGATTGACCATGTCGAACATCTTGAAGTTCTCGATGCCGCGGAACAGCACCGCCAGCATGATGAAGGGCAGCGCCATCGGCAGGGTGATCGACCAGAACTGCCGCCAGTTGGAGGCGCGGTCGACCTCGGCCGCCTCGTAGATGTATTCGGGGATGGAGCGCAGCCCGGCGAGGCAGATCAGCATCACGTAAGGCGTCCACATCCAGGTGTCGACGATGATGATCGACCACGGCGCGAGGTCGACATTCGACAGCATCTGCACATTCGTCGGCGGGATGCCGGTGACGAAGGAGATGACATAGGAGAACAGGCCGATCTGCGGTTCGTAGAGGAAGCGCCAGAAATTGCCGACCACCGCCGGCGACAGCATCATCGGCACCAGGATGATGGTCGTCCAGAAGGCATGGCCGCGGAATTTGCGGTCGATCAGCCAGGCCAGCGTGAAGCCGATCACTGTCTGCAAAAGGATCGTCCAGAAGACGAAATGCGCCGTCGTCTGCATCGCGATCCAGATGTCCTGGTCGGTCAGGATGCGCTTGTAGTTGGCCAGGCCGAGGTTCTTCACCACCTCATTGGGGCGGTTGGCCCGGAAGTTGGTGAACGACAGATAGATCGCCCAGAACAGCGGGAAGATGTTGATGGCGAGCAGCAGCAGGATCGTCGGCGAGATGAACAGCCAGGCGAGGCCCTTGTCGCTGATGCCCCGGACCCGGCGGGCCAACGGCTCCGGCGTGGCCCGGGCAACGTTGTCCGCAGTCCGATTGAGCATGGTGAGTCCTGCTTCGGTCACTTGGATGTCTCGACGATGGAATTTATCTGAACTGCGTCCCGTGCCAAGGGCGGCACGGGACCACGAGCATGATGCCGAAAAGTGTGAAGCGGTTTTCGGACGACATCATGCTCACCCACTCTTTGGTCCGGAGCGGATGATTTCAGGTCTATTCGACCCGAAATCATCCGGCTCTGGGGTCAAGCTCGGGAGGAGCCTTACATCTTGCCGTCGTCCTGGAAGACCTGCGTCCAGTCCTTGACCAGTCCGTCGAGCGCGTCCTTGGCCGAACCCTGGCCGGCCACGACATAGTCATGGAAGCGCTTCTGCGAGGCCTGCAGCAGCGGCGCGTAGCTTGGCTCGGCCCAGAAATCCTTCACGATGGCCATCGAGTCGAGGAAGGTCTGTGCGTAAGGCTGGCTGGCCGGGAACTTGGGATCCTTGACCACGGCGTTCAGGCAGGAAAAGCCGCCCAGCGACCACCACTTGGCCTGAACGTCCTTGTTGGCGAACCACTTGATGTATTTCAGCGCCGATTCCTGCTTGTCGGAATAGGAGACCACGGAGATGCCCTGGCCGCCGAGCTGGGCGAACTGGTCGCCGTCCGGGCCCTTGGGATTGGCGAAGTAGCCGATCTTGTCGCCGCCGACATTCTCGTCCTTCTGCAGGCCGGGCCAGGTGAAGGCGAAGTTCATGTGCATCGCCACCTGGCCGGATTTGAAGGCATCGACGCCTTCGCCCATATAGCTGTTGGAGGCGCCGGGCGGGGTGCAGCAATCATAGAGCGCCTTGTAGAACTCCAGCCCTTTCACCGATTTCTCGGAGTTGACGAAGCCTTCCATCTCGTAGGGCTTCTTCGGGTTCTCGTACTGGAAGCCGAAACTGTAGAGCACATCCATAGCACCCATGGTGATGCCTTCGGAACCGCGCTCGGTGTAGATCGAGGCGCCATAGACGGTCTTACCGTCGATCTCACGCTTCTGGAAGAACTCGGCGATCTGCTTGAGCTGGTCGAAGGTCGCCGGCGGACCGAGATCCCAGCCGTATTTCTCCTTGAATTCCTTCTGCAGTTCCGGCTTGGAGAACCAGTCCTTGCGGTAGGTCCAGCCGACGACGTCGCCCATTGCCGGCAAGGCCCAGTAGTTCGGCGTGTTCTTCGGCCATTCCGAATAGCCGACCACGGTCGCCGGCACGAAGTCGTCCATGCTGATCTTCTCCTTGTCGAAGAAGTCGTTCAGCTTGACGTAGTGGCCGTTCTCGGCCGAGCCGCCGATCCACTGGCTGTCGCCGATGATCAGGTCGCAGAGCTTGCCGTGCGAGTTGAGTTCGTTGAGGAAGCGGTCGGCGTAATTGGTCCACGGCACGAACTCAAATTTCATGCCGATGCCGGTTTCCTTGGTGAAGTCCTTGGACAGTTCCACGAGTGCGTTGGCCGGGTCCCAGGCGGCCCAGCAAAGCGTCAGGTCTTCCGCATGCGCGACGTTCGAGACGGCGGTCGACGCAAGCATCGCCGAGGCCAGACCCAACGTCAGTTTCATGGTCGATTTCATGCCTTCCTCCCATTTGCGAAACACGTCCGGATGACGGTTTCAAGAGCCCTCAACCCCTCTCCTCCGGGGCCTAAACTTGGCCACGCTCCAGCGCCGGCGATGTTTAGTAATTTGTTTAGTAATGCTCGTTTTACTAAACAACGCAAGCGAATTCGTTGCTGCGTTGCAACATGGAGCGCCCGAGGCTTGAAATCGTTGGGAAATGGGTCGGCGGGCGGTGATCCCGACGTGCTGACGCTCACCGGTCTCGCCGTCGTCGGCGCATCCGGCCTGCTCACAATGGTGCGTGAGGAGGTGCGGCTGGGCACGGTGCGCTGGAACCCGTTTTCGCGCACCAGGCTTTGAGGCGCCGGCAGCGCGTTGTTGCGCGCCGGCCATGGGCGCTGATATGCGGGCGCGATGAGGACAAACCCTTTGCCGGAGCTTCCGGTCTCAGCCGTGCTGCCGGCGCTCGGGGAAGCGCTGGCGACAAAGAGCAGCGCCGTGCTGGTAGCGCCGCCCGGTGCCGGCAAGACGACGCTGGTGCCGCTGGCGCTGCTCGACGCGCCGTGGCTCGGCGCCGGCAGGATCGTCCTGCTCGAGCCGCGCCGGCTCGCCGCCCGCGCCGCCGCCCGCCGCATGGCCGAGCTGCTCGCCGAGGAGCCCGGCGGAACGGTCGGCTACGCGATGCGCATGGAGAACCGCACCTCGGCGCGGACGAAAATCCTCGTCGTCACCGAGGGTGTTCTCGCGCGCATGATCCTCGACGACCCGGAACTGCCGGGCGTCTCTGCGGTCATCTTCGACGAATTCCACGAGCGTTCGCTGGACGGCGATTTCGGCCTGGCGCTGGCGCTCGACGTGCAGGGCGCGCTGCGACCGGACCTGCGATTGCTGGTCATGTCGGCGACGCTCGACGGCGCGCGCGTCGCGAGACTGTTGTCCGGCGCGCCGGTGATCGAGAGCGAGGGCCGCGCCTTCCCGGTCGACATCCGCTATCACGAGCGGGCGCCGGGCATCGCGATCGAGGATGCCATGGCCAGGGCGATCCGCTCGGCGCTTGCCGACGAGAGCGGCAGCCTGCTTGCCTTCCTGCCCGGCCAGCGCGAGATCGAGCGCACCGCGGAGCGGCTGCGGGACCGCGTCGCTGCCGACACCGACATCGTGCCGCTCTATGGCCAGCTCGACAACAAGACGCAGGACGCCGCGATCAGGCCGTCGCCGCCGGGCCGCCGCAAGGTGGTGCTGGCGACGTCGATCGCCGAGACTTCGATCACCATCGACGGCGTGCGCGTCATTATCGATTCCGGCCTGTCGCGGCTGCCGCGCTATGAGCCGGCCAGCGGCCTGACCAGACTGGAGACGGTGCGCGTCAGCCGGGCCTCGGCCGACCAGCGAGCCGGCCGCGCCGGGCGCACGCAAGCAGGCGTGGCCATCCGGCTGTGGCGGGCCGAGCAGACGGCAGCACTTCCCGCCTTCACCCCGCCTGAAATCCTCGAGGCCGATCTTTCCGGCCTGCTGCTCGACTGCGCAGCCTTCGGCGTCGCCGATCCCACGAGCCTGTCCTTCCTCGATCCGCCACCGGTTCCGGCACTCAACGAAGCGAGGGCCCTGCTGGTCGCCCTGCATGCCATCGACGACGCCGGGCGTCTCACCGACGCCGGTGCCGCCATGCGCAAGCTCGCGCTGCCGGTGCGGCTTGCCCATATGGTCGCCGAAGCCGCCGCAACCGGCCATGCGCCGGCGGCGGCCACCCTTGCCGTGCTGCTTACCGAGCGCGGGCTCGGCGGCGACGGCGCCGATCTCGAACGCCGTCTGATGCGCTTTCGCACCGAGAAGTCGCCGCGTTCCGTCTCGGCCCGCCAGCTTGCCGAACGGCTGGCAAGGCAGGCCGGCGGAGGAAGGAGCAGCGAACCGGCTTCCGCCGGCGCGCTCCTCATCCATGCCTGGCCGGATCGGGTGGCGCGAGCGCGCGGCGAGCGCGGCCGCTTCGTGCTGGCCAACGGCTCGGGCGCCATGCTCGACGCCGCCGATCCGCTGGCCGGCGAAACCTGGCTGGTCGTCGCCGATTTGCAGGGCAAGGCGCAGAATGCCCGCATCACCGCCGCCGCTGCGGTCGACGAGGCCGACATCCGCGCCGCGTTAGCCGATAGTATCGAGACCCGCCGCGAGACGAGCTTCGACCGCGACCGGCGCGCCGTGCGCGTGCGCGAGACGGCCCGGCTCGGCGCCATCACGCTGGCCGAACGCATGCTGCCGGCGCCGTCCGGCGCCGACGCGGATCGCGCGATCCTCGATGCCCTGCGCGAGCATGGCCTGTCGCTGCTCGACTGGGGCAAGGAGGCGGAGACGCTGCGCCAGCGCCTCGGCTGGCTCAATCGCGGCCTCGGCGCGCCTTGGCCCGATGTGTCCGACGCCGCCCTTCTCGACCGTCTCGACGACTGGCTGCTGCCGTTTCTGACGGGCGCGGCGTCCTTTGCCGCGATCAATTCCGGCGCCCTGTCGGCGGGCCTCACGTCATTGGTGCCGCACGATCTGCAGCGCAAGGTCGACGCGCTGGCGCCGACCCATTTCGATGCGCCGTCGGGCAGCCACGTGCCGATCCGCTATGACGGCGAATGGCCGGTGCTGGCGGTGCGCGTGCAGGAACTGTTCGGCCTCGACAAGCACCCGGCGATCGCCAATGGAACCGTGCCGCTGACGCTCGAGCTGCTGTCGCCGGCGCACCGGCCGATCCAGACGACGCGCGACCTGCCGGGCTTCTGGCGCGGCTCCTGGGCCGATGTGCGCACCGACATGCGCGGCCGCTACCCCCGTCATGTCTGGCCGGAGAACCCGCTCGCCGCCGCCGCCACCAGCCGCGCCAAGCCGCGCGGTACCTAGTCTTGGCAGAAGCTTTGACGGGCCTCCTGGTTGACGACACGCGTTGCCGATTGGCGCCACTAGCGCTTACCCTCCTGCGGCTATAATCGTAAGCCGATGATCAACATCCTGCGCTCACCACACTTCCAGCAAAGCCAGCGGCTGCGCCTCAACACGCTGATCCGGCTGCGCTGGCTGGCCATCGTCGGCCAGAGCCTGACGGTGCTTGTCGTCGCCTACGGGCTGAAATTCCCGTTGTCGGTCAGCATGTGCTTCGCGCTGATCGCCTGTTCGGCGTGGATGAACCTGTGGCTGACCTTTCGCTATCCGGCGGCGCATCGGCTCACCCCGCTCTCGGCCTTCGTCATCCTGACCTTCGACAGTCTGCAGCTTGCCGGCCTGCTCTACATGACCGGCGGTCTCACCAATCCGTTCTCGGTGCTGCTGTCCGTGCCCGTCGTCATCTCGGCGGCGTCGCTGCCGCTGCGCCTCACCGCGGTGCTGGGCGCGCTGGTCATGGTGACGGCCACGCTGCTGGTCTTCTTCCACCAGCCGCTGCCCTGGTATGACGGCGCGCCGCTGGAAATGCCCTTCATCTACGTCGCCGGCATGTGGATGGCGGTGTTTTCCTCGATCGCCTTCACCGCCATCTACGCCTTCCGTGTCGCCGAGGAGGCGCGCCTGCTCGCCAACGCGCTCGCCGCCACCGAGCTGGTGCTGCAGCGCGAGCAGCATCTGTCGGCGCTGGACGGGCTCGCCGCCGCCGCTGCGCACGAGCTCGGCACGCCGCTCGCCACCATCACGCTGGTCGCCAAGGAGATGGAGAAGGCGCTCGGCAAGGATCAGAAATTCGGCGAGGACGTGAAACTGCTGCGCTCGCAGAGCGAGCGCTGCCGCGAGATCCTGAAGCGGCTAACCAGCCTTTCGTCCGAAGGCGAAGCGCATCTGTCGCGCCTGCCGCTGACCTCGCTGGTCGAAGAGGTGACTGCGCCGCATCGCGATTTCGGCATCTCGATCAAGCTGCGGCCGGGCGAGCGCATCGGCCCCGAGCCGGTCGGGCGGCGCAACCCCGGCGTCATCTACGGCCTGGGCAACCTTGTCGAGAACGCCGTCGATTTCGCCCGCAAGACCGTCACCGTCAGCTGGAGCTGGGACGACGCCGACGTCGTCTTCTCGATTACCGACGATGGGCCGGGCTTCCCGCCGGAGATCATCGACCGCATCGGCGAGCCCTATATGTCGACGCGCCAGGGCACCGAGGCCGGCGGCGGCCTCGGCCTTGGCCTGTTCATCGCCAAGACCTTGCTGGAGCGCTCCGGCGCGACGCTTGATTTCCGCAATTCGAGCGGGCTGGGCGAGGGTGCGGTGGTGCAGATATCCTGGCCGCGCGGCGTCTTTCTCAACCCCGAATCGTCCTCCAGCATGTTCGATACCGCCTGAAACCCGGCTTTAACCTGCATCGTGGCCTCATCGGTGCCCGTTGCAGGCGCGAAAAATTGGACAATAGTGGCGCGGAACTGTATCTGCGTAAGCTTAAGTCAGCAGGAATTCTGGACACCATGAGTGGAGACGAAACGACTGGCGCAATGGTTGAGGGCGAGGACACCTCGCTGCTCATCGTCGACGACGACAAGCCGTTCCTGACCCGGCTTGCCCGCGCCATGGAAACCAGGGGCTTCGCGGTCGATACCGCCGACAGCGTCGAGGAGGCGGTGGCCAAGGCGCGCGCCCATCCGCCGGCCTACGCCGTGGTCGACATGCGGCTCGGCGACGGCAACGGCCTCGACGTCATCGCCGCCATCCGCGAGAAGCGCGACGACGCCCGCGCCGTCATCCTCACCGGCTACGGCAACATCGCCACCGCGGTGACCGCCGTGAAGCTTGGCGCCATCGACTATCTTTCCAAGCCGGCCGACGCCGACGACGTCTTCGCCGCGCTCACCCGCACCTCCGGCGAACGCGCCGCGCCGCCGGAAAATCCGATGTCGGCCGACCGCGTGCGCTGGGAGCACATCCAGCGCGTCTACGAAATGTGCGACCGCAACGTCTCGGAAACCGCGCGCCGGCTGAACATGCACCGCCGCACCCTGCAGCGGATCCTCGCCAAGCGCGCGCCACGGTGACTGGGAGTCCCGGACAGAGCCAGGGCAACAGCTCCGGAGTTTCCAACTTTTGGTGCAGGCTGCCAATTCTCGAAAGTTGGTGCCGCCCCTCACCTGCCTGCCGGCATCCTCTCCCCGTATAGTGACGGGGAGAGGGGCGCTCTCATCCCCGATTTCGCCAATCTTCGGCGTTGCAGAATGGGCGCCGAGGCTGCGGCCAGCCCCTTCTCCCCGTCTCTATACGGGGAGAAGTGCCCGGCAGGGCGATGAGGGGCAGCGCCGGCGTTCGGAAAGGAGATGGGGCTTTGAAGCCGAACCGTTTGCCGGATCGATGCTTGCCCGGTCCTTGAAGTTTGCGCATCATCGCGCGGTGGACAGTGCATTAGGGAGGGCGACGTGCAGGATTTGGAGCAGCGGCCGAAATCCATCCTGCGCGAATTCCTCGACGGCGAGGCGGCCGGCGGCATCATCCTGATGGCGGCGGCGGCGCTTGCCCTCATCGTCGCCAACTCGCCGCTCGCCGGATCCTATTTCGCCCTCCTCCACGCCTATCTCGGGCCGCTCAGCGTCTCGCACTGGATCAATGACGGGCTGATGGCGGTGTTCTTTCTGCTGGTCGGCCTGGAGATCAAACGCGAGATGCTGGACGGTCAGCTCTCGACCTGGCCGCGCCGCGTGCTGCCTGGTATCGCGGCTGCCGGCGGCATGGTGGTGCCGGCACTGGTCTATGTCTTGATCAACCGCGACAATCCGGCCGCGCTCTCCGGCTGGGCGATCCCGACAGCCACCGACATCGCCTTCGCGCTCGGCGTGCTCTCGCTGCTCGGCAACCGCGTGCCGGCCTCGCTGAAAATCTTCCTCACCGCGCTCGCCATCATCGACGATCTCGGCGCCGTCATCATCATTGCGTTGTTCTACACAAGCGGTCTTTCGCTCGCTTATCTCGGCGCCGCCTTCGCGGTCATTGCCGCGCTCGTCGCGCTCAACCGCATGCGGGTGATGAACCTGATCCCCTATCTCGTGCTCGGCGCCGTGCTCTGGGTGCTGGTGCTGAAATCTGGCGTGCACGCGACGCTCGCCGGCGTGGCGCTGGCGCTCACCGTCCCGCTCGAGCGCGCCGCCGGCATCGGCGACGATATCGAACATTCGCCGCTGCACAGGCTGGAGCACGGCCTGCACAGACTAGTGCCTTTCATCGTCATCCCGATCTTCGGCTTCGCCAATGCGGGCGTCTCGCTCGCTGGCCTGAGCATGGCCGCCCTCGTCGAGCCGCTGACATTGGGCGTCGCCGCCGGCCTGGTGCTGGGCAAGCTGGTCGGCGTGTTCGGCTCGTCGGCGCTCGCCATCCGGCTTGGCCTCGCCGATTTGCCGGCCAATGCCGGCTGGCTGCACATGATCGGCATATCGCTGCTGTGCGGCATCGGCTTCACCATGAGCCTGTTCATAGGCCTGCTCGCCTTCGCCAGCGATGCAGCACTGCAAGACGCGGTCAAGGTCGGCATCCTCGCCGGCTCGCTGGTCGCCGCGCTGCTCGGCGCGGCAGTGCTGGTCATGGCGCCGGCGGGGGGTGTGGAGGAGGAAATCGAATAGCGCTTCGGGCTCCCGCCAACAGATGGGAAATTTCCAGCGTCGCGCTGCCCCTCATTGCCCTGCCGGGCATTTCTCCCCGTGAACGGGGAGAAAGAGGCTTGGGACCACGTCGGCGCTCAACTCCCGCCGCGCTGGTGATTGGCGAAATCCTGCGCGACGACGCCCCTTCTCCCCGTTCACGGGGAGAAGATGCCGGCAGGCAGATGAGGGGCGGCGCAAACGGTGGAAATTCATAGCAAGCGTAAGCGGCCGCTACTCGCTCTCGCCATCCAGCGCCGGCACGGAAACGCCGGCAAGCTCCGCCGCCAAAAGCCGCGCCGCGCCCGCCCGCGCGATCCGCAGCATCAGCGCCTTGCGCGTCGCCGCCGCCATCCGGTGCTCAGGCGCCTCGCGCAGGATCTCGGCGCCATAGCCGTCGGAGAGGATGAAGCCGCATTCCTGCGGAAAGATCTCCGAGGGCACACCGGGATGGGTGGCGAAGAAGAAGCGGTCGGAATGCAGCCGATAGTCCGGCCATTTGCGGTCGACGCGGAAATCCTCGATCGAGGATTTGATCTCGATGATCCAGATGTCTCCCTGCCGGGTCAGTGCGACGAGGTCGGCGCGGCGGCCGGTTGCGAGCGACAGTTCCGGCAGCACATGCGCGCCCATTGCGGCAAGCAGCCGCTGCACCCCGCGTCGCACCAGCATGGCGCGCTCCGACTGGCGACCGTCGATCAAGGGGTTAAGGGGAATCGGTGAGATGATGGGCATGGCCGGCACCATGCCAGATTTTGTTCACGGTTTGAACCCGTCTCATGGGGGCGATTATATATTTGACAGACCCAAACGGATATGCGATAACGAATCCAAGGAGTTATCGCTATGTCCGTCCTGTCCCGCCCCTACTTCCATGACGAAGCCGCCGCATTTGAGCATGTCGAGGGCATGCTATGGCCGCAGGGTCCGGTCTGTTTTCATTGCGACTCCATGGAAAAGCACTATGCCTTGAAGGGCGGTCGCACGAAGCCTTCCAAGAAGCACCCGCACGGCCTCGAAATCCATGGCCTCTACAAGTGCTCGGATTGCCGCAAGAAGTTCACCGTCCGTATGGGCACCATCTTCGAGGAGTCCAAACTTCCGCTGCACATCTGGCTACAGGCCTTGCATGCCATGTGCGCCAGCAAGAAGGGTGTTTCGGCCCATCAGCTGCACCGCGCTCTGGAAATCACCTACAAGACGGCGTGGTTCCTGTGCCATCGCATCCGCGAAGCCATGCGCTCGGATGACTTCACGCCCATGGGTGGCGCTGGCAAGTTCGTTGAAGTGGATGAGACCTACATTGGCCGTCTCGCCGGTACGCCTGTGAAGAAGGGCGGCAGCGCGCACAAGAACACTGTCGTCACGCTGGTCGAGCGTGGCGGCAAGGCACGTTCCTTCCACGTGGATACTGCCCGCATGGGTAACGTCATGCCTATCGTCCGCGCCAACATCGCCCGCGAAAGCGCATTGATGACCGATGAGAGCGGTATCTATCGCCGCGCCAGCCAGGATTTCGCCTCGCACGAATTCGTCACGCACTCCAAGGACGAATACGTTCGCGGCAACGTCCACACCAACACGATTGAAGGCTATTTCTCGATCTTCAAGCGCGGCATGAAGGGCGTCTATCAGCATTGCGCCGAACACCATCTGCACCGCTATCTGGCGGAGTTCGATTTCCGCTACAGCAACCGCGTTGCCATGGGCATTGACGACAACGTTCGTTCGCTCATTGCCTTGAAAGGTGCCAAGGGCAAGCGCCTTACCTATCGGAGAGCTTATTGAGGCTAGGAGGCATCACCATCGTAAGCCAGTCCAACTAGAATTGCCTCTTTGGCGATACCAACGTCGCAGGCAAAAGTGACTCGTTTTCAATGACTTATCGCGTTTCCCAGCAAAGCGACTACTGTAACAGTTTGATTTCAAAACCTTTTCCTGTGAAACACCCTTGAAACAGAACGAGAACGGTGCCATATTGGTTACAGGCAGCCATGCGCCGGAACCACCCAAAGCAGTCGAGAGATTGCAGGCGAGAAATCGCAATTATGGGCCGGGGGGCTGCCGCCTTCATTTCCAGATCTCGACCATCTTTAGTTGCTGTTGATTTAGGCCGCACTCATCATGCGGCGGCACGATCTTAACCCCATAGCTGAGATAGTTCTTTTTTCGGTGATAGGTGATCGGCTTCAACGTTTCCGCGTATCGCGGTTCGCAATTCCCATACCTATCTGGCTCAAATCCGGCCGCCATTGCGGAAGCGATTGCGTCCGCAAGCTGTAGGCTTGCGCTTTTGCTGTGGTCGGCCGCCGAGACCGCGCCGATGTCGATGACGGGCCAATGGATGCGAACTTCGCCAGACTCGTCGGCTTTCAGGCGCTCAAGGTATGCGCGAAATTCGTCGTACTGCATGCCGCCACGGCGAGAGAAGGTTATAGCAACCCTGCCGTCACCTTCTGCCGCTTGCGGGCGGTGATCGCGGCAGAGCCAGGATAGGCGCTCGATAAGGTAGCGCGTCATATAAAAATAGAGCTGGTTCTTTTCGACGTAGATGTCAGGCGGGATGGGCTCTTTGGCCGCGACGACGCTAAGCGCTCGCAATGGTTTGCTGGCTATCGTCTGCACGGCTGCGAGCTTCTGCCCGTGGTGTAGCTTGGCGAAGTGCAATGTTCGGGATTGTCGTTCCGGCATCTTTGCATTGATCTCGTCACGCCAGCGAACCGCGTCTAAGGTGTGCGTCTGGCGAAAAAGGCAGGCAGAGATAATCAGCCATTTCGATGAGCCGCCAGCATTGCCGACTTGGCGAAACGGCTTATCTAGGCCGTCGTCGCCAGACTCATCGATGTATGCTACGTATGTGTGCGCCATTTATGGAGAGATTTATCATGGCAAAGGCTAAAGAGTCAGTGGCGCAAATAGAGAAGTTCCGCAAACTGGCGCGCGAAATCGAAACGGTCGATTCCGAAGAGCCGTTGAACGCGGCAATTAGGAAGGTGGCGAAGTCGCCGCCGCCCAAGGACAAGCCAAAGGCGGCGGAGAAGTAGCGCCTACTTTCCGCCGGCGATCTTTTTTGGCTCGTAAAGCGCCGCAATCTGTTCGGCATGATCCATGCCACCCGACAGAACGTTCGCCTTTCTCAAGATATAGGCCGGGTACTTGGTCGGCAGATAGTCATGCCGAAACCAGCGCCTGAATTCGCCTAGCGCACTATCAGGATAGGCCCACGGCAATTGCGGATTGCTGGCCGACTGGGGATAGTATCTTGGATAGTTGTGTTCGAACTTGATGCGCGCGTCATGGTCTCCGCTAAGGCCGCTTTCTTCCCAATGTTTACTCCAGCACTTGCCCACGCTGATATCTGGGATCGTCTTGTCGTTAACCGGTAGACCGGCCCGTATGAGGTCAACCACCATGCCGGTGGTTTCCTTGAAAACGATGAAATAGCCATCCGGCGAGCTGTCTTGAAGGATCGACACGCGGTCATTGAAATAGACCCACTTGTCGGTCGGCGAGTACCCAAGGGCATCGTAGATGAATTGATTGAGACCATACCGCGCAAGCTTGCGGAAGTTCAGAAGAGCGGTATCGTTCGTCCTTTGGGCTTCGAACGCAAAGAACTCAATGAAGGCCATGCACACGACTTCAGGGTAGGCGTAATGGGTGGTCCCGTTGTGCTGTATCTCCATGTAAAGCGTCGGTTCGTCGTAGCCGGCTTGCCGCAGATACTCGGAAAAATAGAGCGATCGTCCGCGCTGAAGATCGAGGCCGAAGTTGTCTTCCCATTCCTTGGTGATTTCCTGGATAGTGGATCGGGCCGCGCCACAGATGGCAGAAAGGCCGCGTTGTGTGAGGTAGGCCATGCCGTTTTCAAGCACGCCCATTTCGATGCCGTTCACGTCCTTTTCAACCTCAATTCCAAGGTCAAGCGGAAGCTGTTTCGGGGTGGCCGGAAGTCGGGATGAATTTGCCATTAAGTCATTGATCCTTTTGACAAATAGGGTGGCCGGTTTTCAAGGGGGATCGGCAACCCTCGATTCGAGTTCCGCAAGGTAACACAACCAGAGCGATTCCTAATGTAGGTAGCGCTTCCGTACCCGCTTTTCACAGACCAATCACGGGATAGTCACTCCCGCTTGCCGCATTCATCCGCTGGTTTGGGGCTGGGTCGCCGGGAACGCTTCTGCCGCTAGGCCGTTTCCTCCGATGGCACTTGCTGATGACATCCGCACGGTGCGAGGGCATGTAGAATTGGGCAGACACCATCTTGCCCTGCAACGGGCGCGCATCGCCCACCTGCAACAGATAGAGATGCCCACCGCCAAGGCGTTTGAATTCCTCGAACTTCTTGAAAGCATGCAGGACCTTCACGAACTGCATCTGTCGCGACTGCTGGCAAAGGCAGAGCCGGCCTAAGTGCCTCCCTGCACGATCCAATCCACCAATTGGGGATCGACCTCCTGTTGGCCGGTGTAGGCCTCGACCAGCCTTCTGGCCAAGTTCTGCCATTCGCTTTTTGGCAGTTTGCTTTCGTGGACTTCCTTTAGGAAGGTAGTCCGTATGATGTCGGCGTCGAACGCCGTTAGGTGCGATTTCGCCATCGTTTCCCTCACACCATGAGCGGGGGCGAAAACCATTCCCCGCCCGCATGGCGAATCATACTCCGTACTGCGTATTTCGCGAGTCCTATGTAGGCGCCGGCCTGTCCGGATTGTATTCCTCGACTGCATTGGGTCTGTTAAATATACAATCGCCCTCATGGGGGCGATTGTATCTTTGACAAACCCCAAGCGCCCGGCGATAGCTTCCAATCTCGGGGGAAACGGGGGTCGTCTTGCTTTTTCAATCGCTGGTAAACGGTTGGCGGCGGTTCTGGTCGCGCAAGCTCATCGCCCAGTACAACGTTAGGGCCCAATGGCTCACGATCTCGTTCAAAATCTACCAGTCAGATGATGGCGAACGGACGTGCCGCATGAGCGTACAGTCGGGCGAAGATTCGACCTTCTCCCCGATGCGGACAGACGACCTAGACCTCCTTATCGAAGCCGCTCAGGAAGCGAGAGCGCAGCTTCGCGCCTAATTCACCGGCCCTGTCCCGTTCCACCGGATGAATGACGCATCCTTCCCGGCGGATACATGTCGAACCCAACAGGGACCCTTAAAGCAACGGCTGCGATGAATGCGAACTGATCGCGCCGGCTGTAGGGGTCGCGCCGGTCCACCCTAGACATTAGCCATCGTTAATGGTTGTGTCCGGTTGCATTCGCCGCTGGTGATTGCAACAGGTGGCAACCTGGCCCGCGTCTTCCCCTCTAAGGAATGACGCGGGTTCACCGCCTTGCCGCAGCGGGCGATCCTGTCGTGGCTGCGGCGATCAGTTCGCCGTCTTGCTGTGCTCGCCGTCCGCCGTCAAGCCCGCCATGTCGTCCAGGATCGGGCAGTCCGGCCGGTGGTCGCCGTGGCAGGCGCGGACCAGCGTCTGCAGCGTGGCGCGCATCGATTGCAGCTCGCGCACCTTCTCCTCGATCGCCCTGACATGGGCGGCGGCGATCTCGCGCACGTCGTGGCTGGCGCGGTCGCGGTCCTTGTAGAGCGCCATCAACTGGCGGCAGTCGTCGATGGAGAAGCCGAGATTGCGGGCGCGGCGCAGGAAGGCCAGCCGGTGGATATCGTCACCGGAATAGTCGCGATAGCCGTTCTCGGCCCGCGCCGGCCGGATCAGGCCGATCTCTTCGTAGTAGCGGATGGTCTTGGCCGGCAAGCCGGACCGCTCGGCGGCGTCTCCGACATTCATGGCGCTCTCCACAATCCGGACCCCGGTCGGAGGCCCCATTGATTTTGCTTCACAATCCTGTGAGCCCTGTTGCCGAAAAGACGCAGTTGTGCATCTACCGGCAGGTAAGGTCCTGCATATAGGCATCGCGCGCTTGGCAAGCAAAAGAAATGCCAGCATGAATGATTTCAGGAAAAGCGGCCGACTCGTGCCGCGATCAACGGGCTGGGCATCGGACCTATTCATGCGCTTGAAGTCTCTTGCAATCGTCGCTGCTTTGGCGATGTCGACCGCGATCAGTGGTTGCAGCACCATCGGCGCGCGACTGTTCACCAACGACTATGGCGCGGTCACCGATGCGGGTTATCAATTGCCGCGCATCCCGATCGAGAAGGTTCCGTCGCGCTTCCATCGGCAGGAAGTGGAGTACGACACCAGGGAAAAGCCGGGCACGATCATCGTCGATACCCAGAACAAGTTCCTCTACTTCGTCGAGGGCGACGGGCTGGCGATACGCTACGGCATCGGCGTCGGCCGTGAAGGCTTCGAGTGGCACGGCACAGCGCGCATCGCGCTGAAGCGCGAATGGCCGACCTGGACGCCGCCCTCGCAGATGATCAAGCGCCAGCCGGAACTCGCCAAATTCGCTGGCGGCATGGATCCGGGCCTGAAGAACCCGCTTGGCGCCCGCGCCATGTACCTGTTCAACAAGGGCGGCGACATGGGCTACCGCCTGCATGGCAGCCCGGAATGGAATTCGATCGGCAAGGCGATGTCGTCGGGCTGCATCCGGCTGATGAACCAGGACATCATCGACCTCTACAACCGCACCTCTGTCGGCGCCAAGGTCATCGTGATGTAGGGACCGCGATCCCCGTATTTCGGGGGTCATGGTTCACCTGAAAAGTTGAGTACGCGGACCGTCTAGGCAACAAATGGACGTCCCAAAACAGAAAACCGGGCAATTCGGCCCGGTTTTTTGTTGCCTGCTGACGGAAGAGCTTTACGCTTAAGCGACCTGCTCGACCTGCTGCACCTCGGGGACGAAGTGACGAAGCAGGTTCTGGATGCCGTGCTTCAGCGTCGCCGTCGACGACGGGCAGCCGGCGCAGGCGCCCTTCATGTGCAGGAACACGGTGCCGTTCTCGAAGCCGCGGAAGGTGATGTCGCCGCCGTCCTGGGCAACCGCCGGGCGCACCCTGGTGTCGAGCAGTTCCTTGATGGTGATGACCAGCTCCTCGTCGGCCTTGTCGTAGAATTCACCGGTCTCGCTGGTCTCGGCCGCCGGGCCGGCCTTGGTCATGACCGGCGCGCCCGACATGAAATGCTCCATGATGGCGCCGAGGATCGCCGGCTTCAAATGCTGCCAGTCGGGACCGTCCTTGGTCACGGTGATGAAGTCGTAGCCGAAGAAGACGCCGGTGACGCCTGGGATCTCGAACAGCCGGCCGGCCAGCGGCGAGGCGCTCGCCGCACTGTCGGCGTCGCGGAAATCGGCGGTGCCTTCGCGCAGCACTTCCTTGCCAGGCAAAAACTTCAGCGTTGCCGGGTTCGGCGTCGATTCGGTCTGGATGAACATGGCGGTCTCCATGCCCGTTTCGGGCGGATAGTTTGGAATGGTTCTAAATAGGCGCTATCGGCGGGACATTCAAGCGAAACGCGTCGCCGCAACGGCTGGCTGGCGGAATGTTTTTGCCATGCCTCCGGTACATGGGGCGAGGCGTGTCGAGATTCAGGTCAGGCCGGCCTCACCTGGATATCAGCACGCCTCAGGCGAGGCTGTCGATTTCCTCATCCGACAGATTCTGCGGCACCACGGTAACCGGGATGGGGAAGGCGGCGCCTCTGCCGGCCACGGCGCTGACCAGAGGTCCGGGGCCTTCCTTGCCGGCGCCTGCCGCCAGCACCAGGATGGCGATGTCCTGGTCTTCCTCGATCAGCTTGTGGATCTCTTCGGTCGGCTTGCCCTCGCGCACCACCAGTTCCGGCTCGATGCCGAGCTTCTGGCGCACCTTGTTGGCGTAGGTATCGAGCGCGGCGCGCGCCGTGGCGTTCGCCTCCTCGCGCATGATCTTCTCGACCCCCAGCCAGTGCTGGAAATCGTCCGGCTCGATGACATAGAGCAGCACCAGCACGCCGCTGGTGCTCTGCGCCCGCTTCGAGGCATAGGCGACGGCGCGCTCGCATTCCGGCGTGTCGTCGATGATCGCCAGGAACTTGCGGCGGTGGCCAACTTCGCGGCTGAGACGTTTGGAGACCATGTCTGTCTGCTCGGTATCAATTCGGCCGCAATCTGCCACCGCCAAAGACCGGCGGCAAGCCGCCGGCCTTCATGGCGGTAGCGATCGACGAGATTGGATCGATCAGTCCTGCAACAGGCCGATGATGTCGCGCACTGTCCGCATCGTCGATTCCGCCAGCGCGCCGGCGCGCTCGCCGCCGTCCTTCAGCACCGCGTCGACATAGGCGCGGTCGCCCTCGATGCGGCGCATCTCGCCGGCGATCGGCGCCAACTTCTCCACCGCGAGGTCGGCCAGCGCCGGCTTGAACACCGAGAACTGCTGGCCGCCGAACTCCTTCAGCACGTCGGCCTTCGAGATTTCGGCAAGCCCGGCATAGATGCCGACCAGGTTTTCCGCCTCGGGACGGCTGGCCAGCCCGTCGACCTCGCCCGGCAAGGCTTCGGGATCGGTCTTGGCCTTGCGGATCTTCTTCGAGATGGTGTCGGCATCGTCGGTCAGGTTGATGCGCGACAGGTCAGACGGGTCCGACTTCGACATCTTTTTGGAGCCGTCGCGCAGGCTCATGATGCGCGCCGCCGGCCCGCCGATCACCGGCTCGGTGATCGGGAAATAGCCGTTCACCGTCTCCTCGCCGACCTGCATCTCGACGCCGACGCCAAGGGCGGCGATGCGGTCGGAGAAGTCATTGTTGAATTTCTGGGCGATGTCGCGGGTCAGCTCGAGGTGCTGCTTCTGGTCCTCGCCCACCGGCACATGGGTGGCGCGGTAGAGCAGGATGTCGGCGGCCATCAGGCTTGGATAGGCGAGAAGGCCGAGGGAGGCGTTCTCGCGGTCCTTGCCGGCCTTGTCCTTGAACTGCGTCATCTTGTTCATCCAGCCGATGCGCGCCACGCAATTGAAGATCCAGGCGAGCTCGGCGTGCTGCATCACCCGCGACTGGTTGAAGACGATGTGCTTCTTGGGGTCGATGCCGGAGGCGAGGAAGGCGGCGGTGATCGAGCGGGTCTGGTCGGCAAGGTCGTCATGGACGAGCTGCGCCGTCAGCGAATGCAGGTCGACGACGCAATAGATGCAGTCGGACTGGTCCTGCAGCGCGACGAATTTCTTGATGGCGCCGAGATAGTTGCCGAGATGCAGATTGCCGGTCGGCTGGACGCCGGAAAAGACGAGTGGCTTGAAGGCGGTCATGATGTCCTCATGGCTTGTGGAGGGCCGTTTCGCGCGCGGCGAAAGTCTTTCGACGGGCGCGCTTATGGACGAAGCCCGGCATCCGATCAAGAGGCACCCAACGTGCCGATTAACGGGCTATTGACATTGGCATGCGGTGGCTACATGTTTCAAGCTACACGAAAGAATGCAGTCATGACCATCAATATCAACAACAAGGAAGCCGACAGGCTAACCCGCGCCTTCGCCAAAGCTGAGGGCGTCGGCATCACCGAGGCCATCGTGATCGCCATGCGCGAAGCCCTCGAACGGCGGCGCAACCGCGAGACGCCGTTGGAGACGGCAGCCCGGCTGAGGGCCGAGTTTGGAATTGAGTTGGGCGAGCAGGCGCGCAGGCCGTTGCCCCGCTCGGTCTATGATGAACTGTCCGGCGAGGACTGATGTTCGTCGATGCAGCCGCTATCGTTGCGATGCTGAGCAATGAAGCTGAGGCCGAACGCTGCGCGCAAGCGGTCGTGGACGCCTCGGCTCCATTCACCTCCGCAATCGCTGTCTGGGAAGCCTCAATGGCCCTATCCCGGCCGGAAAAGCTGGCAATACCGGTTGCCAGAAGCGCTGAGATTGTGACCCGTTTTCTTGAAGAGCGCGCAATTGCCTTGCGCGAGCTGCCGCCGGCGCTGGACGCGGCATCCCTATCCATCGAGGCCGCGTCGCGGTTTCGCAACAACGCCATCCGACTGAACCTGGCGGACTGTTTCCACTACGCTTGCGCACGCCACTACGCCGTTCCGATGCTTTCCACGGCCGACGAATTCAGGCTCACGGATCTGGAGACTGTTCCGTAACCGGCGGCGCTGCCTTTGCCTCGCCGCGCTTCACATTCCTGCGGATCATGCCGAAATCGGCGCCGCCGGTCGCGAAGGCGGCGATGAAATAGAGCGCAGCACCCCCGGCGACCAGTGCAAGCACCGTCGTTGCTTTCACGACCAGCGGTGAGCCGGGTCCGATCTGCGTCGCAAAATGCCGCTCCGCGAAGTAAAGCGCGGTCGCCATGATCACGGCGGACAGCACCAGCCTCGGAATGCGCTTCAACAGCGGGATGTCGCGGCCCCAATGGCCGCGCCGGATCAGCACGGCAAGCAGCATCATGGCGTTGACCCAGCCGGCGACGGCCGACGCCACCGCGATGCCCGGCGCGCCCATCGACGGAAACAGCGACAGCGCGGTGGCGACATTCACGCCGACCGAGATGGCGGCGAACATCATCGGCGTGCGCGTGTCCTCGCGCGCGAAATAGCCGGGGGTGAAGGCCTTGATCAGCACGAAGGCCGGCAGGCCGAGACCGAAGATCGCCAGGATCGAGGCCACGATCGGCGTCGAATGGTTGGCGGCGAAGGCGCCGCGCTCGTAGACCAGCCGCACGATCGGCTCCGACATCACCCACAGCGCGGCCGCCGCCGGCAAGGTCATGAACAGCGTGAACTCGACCGAACGGTTCTGCAGATTGGCTGCCTCGATCAGATTGCCCGACTTCAGCGCCCGCGACAGTTCCGGCAACAGCACGATCGCCACCGCCACGCCGACGACGCCGAGTGGCAATTGGTAGATGCGGTCGGCATAGGCAAGCGAGGACACGGCGCTGTCCTGCGCCGAGGCGATCGCCGTGCCGATCAGCTGGTTGATCTGGGTGATGCCGCCGGTGATCGCGGCCGGCAACGCCAGGATCAACAGCCGCTTGACGCTCGGCGTCATCTTCGGCCTGCGGAAGCCGATCGAGATGCCGGCATGGCGCACCGCCACCCAGACGATGGCGAGTTGCACCACCCCCGCCGCCAGCACGCCCCAGGACAGGCCGAAGCCGACGTCGTGCGCATCCAGCCCATTGTACCAGGCGTATCCGAGCACGCCGATCAGGATGATGTTGAGGAAGACCGGCGCCACCGCAGCCGCGAAATAGCGGCGCAGCGAATTCAGCATGCCGGCCATCATGGCGCCGAGCGACATGCAGATGAGATACGGGAACATGATGGTCGCAAGCGTGACCGTCGTCTCGAACTTGCCCGGCGTGTCGGCGAAGCCCGGTGCCACCAGGTAGCGCACGATCAGCGGCATCGCGAACTCCATAGCGATCGTCAGCGCCAGCAGTGCCGTGAACAGCACGCCGAACACTTCCTCGGAGAAGCGCTTGGCGCCCTCGGTGCCATGCGTCTCGATCTCCTTGGCGAACAGCGGCACGAAGGCCGCGTTGAAGGCGCCCTCGGCGAACAGCCGGCGGAAGGTGTTGGGGAACTGGAAGGCGGCGTTGAAGGCGTCGGCGATCGGCCCGGTGCCCAGCGCCGCCGCCATCAGCATCTCGCGGCCGAAGCCGAGCGCGCGGCTCATCAGCGTGCCGGAGGCGACCGTGGCGAATTTCTTGACAAGGCTCATGCGCGGGGAGACTGCCTGTGCGATTGGGACAAAGTGATGGTCACTCGGCCGCCGCCCTGGCCTTGCCGCCGCGCTCCGGCGCGGTGCCGTCCAGGGTCTCGATCAGCCGCTTGTGGATGGTGGCCATGCGCGTCGGGCTGTCGATCTTCTGTCCCGTGAGGTCGGTGACATAGAAGGTATCGATGACCTTCTCGCCGAAGGTGGTGATGTGCGCCGATGCGATGTCGAGCGACAGATCGGACAGCGCCCCGGTGATCTCGGAGAGCAGGCCGGGCCGGTCGAGCCCCTCGATCTCGATCACCGAGAAGCGGTTCGACAGCGTGTTGCGGATCTCGGCGCGCGGCGGAATGCGGAAGACCTTGGCGCCGCGCTTGGGCTTGGTGCGCTTCTCGATCATTTCCGGCAGCCAGGTCTTGCCCGACAGCACGTCCTCGATCAGCCGGCCGACCCGTTCGGCGCGCCGGCGCTCGTCCTCGTCGAGGTCGAATTCCCTCGAAATCAGGATCGTGTCCAGCGCCCGGCCGTCCGAGGTGGTGAAGATCTGCGCATCGACGATGTTGCCGCCGGCGGCGGCGCACGCGCCGGCGATCACCGACAGCAGGCGTGGATGGTCCTGCGCCAGGACGGTGATCTCGGTCACCGCCTCGAACTCATGCGTCTTGACCATGGTCGCGAGCTTCTTGTCGGCGGCGTCCGCCTCGCGGACGAACTCGGCATGGCGCAGCTGGTCGGCGAGATCGACGGTCAGCAGGTAGTTCTCGTAGTGCTGGGCGACATAGCGCTTGCGCTCCTTTGCCGGCCAGTTGGCCAGCGCCTCGGCCAGCCGCTCGCGCGCCGCGGAAGTGCGCTCGGCGCGCGACACTTCGGAGAAGCCGCCGGTCAAGAGCAGCTCGGTTTCGTAATAGAGCGTGCGCAGCAACTGCCCCTTCCAGCCGTTCCAGACGCCCGGCCCGACACCCCTGATATCGCAGACGGTGAGGATCAACAGCAGCTTCAGCCGCTCGACCGACTGCACGATCGAGGCGAAATCCTCGATCGTCTTGCGGTCGTTGAGGTCGCGCGTCTGCGCCGTCATCGACATCACGAGATGGTTCTCGACCAGCCAGGCCACCGTCTCGGTGTCGGCGGCCGACAGCCCCATATGCGGGCAGATGCGCCGCGCGATGCGGGCGCCGGCTTCCGAATGATCCTCCGGCCGCCCCTTGGCGACGTCGTGCAGGAGCACGGCGACATAGAGCGCCTCGCGGCTCTTCTTCAGCCCCGGCATCAGCGAATGCGACAGCGGGTGCACCTTCTCGCCGTCGCCGCGCTCGATCTCGGCCAACACGCCGATGCAGCGGATGAGGTGCTCGTCCACCGTATAGTGGTGGTACATCGAGAACTGCATCATGGCGACGATCTTGCCGAAGTCCGGGATCAGCTTGCTCAGCAGCCCCGCCTCGTTCATGCGCCTGAGATTGAGCTCGGCGTAGCGGTCTGAGGTCAAAATGTCGAGGAACAGCCGGTTGGCCTCCTCGTCGCGCCTCAGCGCCTTGCCGATGAGGCCGAGCGAACGGGTGAGTAGCTTCAGCGCGTCGGGGTGGAACTCCAGCCCATGCTTGTCGGCGAACCAGAACAGCCTGAGCAGATTGACCGGGTCGCGCTCGAACACCATGTCGTCGGCGACGTTGATGCGGTGATTGTCAACGATGAAATCGGACGTGCCGGCCAGCTTGCGCTTGCGACGCTGGAAGGTGAGGAAGATGCGGTTGAAGCCAGGCACGTGCTTGGCCTGCTCTTCCTCGAGCGCGGCGCAGAAGATGCGGGTGAGGTCGCCGACATCCTTGGCGACGAGGAAGTAGTGCTTCATGAAGCGCTCGACCGCCGACAGGCCGGGATGGCTGGTGTAGCCGAGCCGCTCGGCGATCTCGCGCTGGATGTCGAAATGCAGCCGCTCCTCGGCCTTGCCGGTGAGGAAGTGCATGTGGCAGCGCACCGCCCAGAGAAAGTCCTCGGCCTTGAGGAATTCCCGGTATTCGGCCTCGGTGAAGACGGCCTTCTCGACCAGTTCCTCGCCGGTGCGCACCCGGTAGAAATATTTGCCGATCCAGAACAGGGTCTGCAGGTCGCGCAGCCCGCCCTTGCCGTCCTTGACGTTGGGTTCGACCAGATAGCGGCTTTCGCCGGCCTTGGCGTGGCGATCGTCGCGTTCGGCAAGCTTGGCCTGCACATATTCGGGCCCGGTGGTGCGCACCACCTCATGGTCGAAGCGCGTCAAAAGCTCGTCATAGAGCTTCTGTTCGCCCCACAGGAAGCGCGCCTCCAGGATCGAGGTGCGGATGGTGACGTCGGTGCGCGACAGCCTCAGGCACTCGTCGATGTTGCGCGTCGCATGGCCGACTTTCAGCCCGAGATCCCACAGCATGTAGAGCATGTATTCGACGATCTGCTCGCCCCAGGGCGTCTGCTTGTAGGGCAGCAGGAACAGAAGGTCGATGTCGGAGCCAGGCGCCAGCGTGCCGCGGCCGTAGCCGCCGACCGCCACCACCGCCATGCGCTCGGCCGCGGAGCGGTTCTTAACGCGATAGACGTGGGTCGCGGCGAAATCGTAGAGCGCCCGGATGATCTCGTCCATGAGATGCGACAGCCGGGCAGCGCAGGCGGTGCCGCCGCCATCCTCCCTCAGCATGGCTTCCGCGATCTTGCGGCCATCGGCCAGCCGAGCCTTGAGCAGCTGCAGAACGGCGCCGCGCGTCGCCTGACCGGAACCGTCGCCGGCATGGGCCGCGGTCAGCTTCGTCATGTCGCCGCGCAGCATCACGCCGTCGATCAGCTCGTCGAGTTTCAGGGAGATTTTTGCCATATGCTGAGGTCGGCCTCGCCTTTCGGGCGGCGTCTATAGCGCGTTTTCGCGGTGCTGGGTATGGGGAGCCCCTGTCACGACACCGCATGATCTGCCCTGCCTTTACCGTCCGACAATGCGCCTGGCGAGAAAAATTGCGGCCGACCCTTGACCTTCCAGTTACTGGAAGCCCTACCTCGGCCTCAGATCAAGACATCAGAGGCATTCCAGATGGCCCATTCCGACCATGAACACCACGCGCATACCGGCGGCTGCTGCTCCGCCAAGGCCGCCGCGCCTGTCGCGGAGGCGGTCGTTCGCGATCCGGTCTGCGGCATGACGGTCGATCCGGCCGCCGGCAAGCCGACGGCCGAGCATGGTGGCCACATCCGTCATTTCTGCAGCGAGGGCTGCCGCGCCAAATTCGTCGCCGAGCCGGAAAAATACCTGACCGCCACCGATCCGGTCTGCGGCATGAGCGTCGATCGCGCCAGCGCCAGGCACTTCGTCCGCCATGAGGGCCAGGGTTTCTATTTCTGCTCGGCCGGCTGCAAGGGCAAGTTCGAGGCCGCGCCGGCCCATTATCTCGGCGACCGGCCGGCACCACAGCCGATGCCGAAGGGCACGCAATACACCTGTCCGATGCATCCCGAGATCATCCGCGACAAGCCGGGCGCCTGCCCGATCTGCGGCATGGCGCTGGAGCCGATGGGCGTGCCGACCGGCGAGGAAGGGCCGAACCCCGAACTGGTCGATTTCACGCGGCGCTTCTGGGTCAGCGCGGTGCTGTCCCTGCCGCTGCTCGTCATCGCCATGGCGCCGATGCTCGGCCTAAGCTTCGACAGCCTCATCGACGACCGGACAAAGACATGGGCCGAGCTGGCGCTGGCGAGCCCGGTCGTGCTGTGGGCGGCCTTTCCCTTCTTCCATCGCGGCTGGGAGTCGATCCTCAACCGCAGTCCCAACATGTGGACGCTGATCTCGCTCGGCGTCGGCGCGGCCTATCTCTACAGCATCGCGGCCACGCTGTTCCCGGACATCTTCCCGCACCAGTTCCGCGGCCATGGCGGCGCCGTGCCGGTCTATTTCGAGGCCGCCGCCGTCATCGTCGCGCTGGTCTTCCTCGGCCAGGTGCTGGAGCTCAGGGCCCGCGAGCGCACCGGCTCGGCCATCCGCGCCTTGCTCGACCTAGCGCCGAAGACGGCGCGGCTGATCGGCGCTGATGGCTCCGAAAGCGACGTGCCGCTCGACACGGTCAAGGCCGGCGACCGGCTGCGCATCCGTCCCGGCGATGCCGTTCCGGTCGACGGTGTCGTGCTCGAGGGACGCTCGGCCATCGACGAATCGATGATCACCGGCGAGCCGCTGCCGGTCGAGAAGACCGGGGGCGACGTCCTGACCGGCGGCACGCTCAACAAGAACGGCTCGCTGGTCATGCGCGCCGAGCGCATCGGCGCCGAGACGACGCTGTCGCGCATCGTCGAACTGGTCGCCAAGGCGCAGCGCTCGCGGGCGCCGATCCAGGGCCTGGCCGACCGCGTTTCCTTCTATTTCGTGCCGGCCGTTGTGCTGGTCGCGCTCGCCGCTTTCGCCGCCTGGGCGATCCTCGGCCCACAGCCAAGCCTGATCTTCGCCATCGTCTCGGCGGTGTCGGTGCTGATCATCGCCTGTCCCTGCGCGCTGGGGTTGGCGACGCCGATGTCGATCATGACCGCGACCGGGCGCGGCGCCCATGCCGGCGTGCTGATCAAGGAGGCGGCAGCGCTCGAGCGCTTCGCTTCGGTCGATACGCTGATCGTCGACAAGACCGGCACTTTGACCGAGGGTCGGCCAAAGCTCACCGACGTCTTCGCCGCCGGGGGCATCGCGGAAAACGAACTGCTGGCGCTGGCCGCCGCGCTTGAGAAGGGTTCGGAGCATCCGCTCGCCGAGGCGATCGTCGAGGGCGCGGTCGAACGCGGCGTGACGGTCGCCGATGCCGGCGATTTCGAGGCGGTCACCGGCAAGGGTGTGTCCGGCACGGTGGCCGGCAGCAAGGTCGCGCTCGGCAATGCGGCGATGATGGCCGACCTCGGCGTCGACACGGTCTCGATTTCAGCGCAGGCGGACGCGCTGCGGGGCGAGGGCAAGACGGCGATGTTCGTCGCCGTCGGCGGCGTGCTCGCCGGCCTCGTCGCCGTCGCCGACCCGGTCAAGCCGACAACGGCTGCGGCGATCGGCGCGCTGCACGACAGCGGCTTGCGGATCATCATGGCGACTGGCGACAATGAGCGCACGGCGCGCGCCATCGCCGGCAAGCTTGGCATCGACGAGGTGCGCGCCGGCCTGCTGCCCGAGCAGAAGGGAGCGCTGGTCGAGGAACTGCGCGCCAAGGGCGCCGGCGTCGCCATGGCCGGCGACGGCGTCAACGACGCGCCGGCGCTGGCCGCCGCCGATGTCGGCATCGCCATGGGCACCGGCGCCGATGTCGCGGTCGAAAGCGCGGGCATCACCCTGGTCAAGGGCGACCTCAACGGCATCGTCAGGGCGCGCACGCTGGCCCGGGCGACGATCCGCAACATTCGCCAGAACCTGTTCTTCGCCTTCCTCTACAACGTGCTCGGCGTGCCGATAGCTGCCGGCGTGCTCTATCCGCTCACCGGCACGCTTTTGTCGCCGATGCTGGCCGCGGCGGCGATGAGCCTGTCCTCGGTCTCGGTCATCGGCAACGCCTTGCGCCTCAGAACGTTGAAACTCTGAGCGAAGCCCCCAAATACGACAGTCCATCAACAGGAGATCATGGATGACCTTGGCCAAGAAGATTGTGCTGCTCTTGATGGCGGCGGGAATGCTGCTCGCCGTCTTCCTCGAAAGCGTTCCGGCGCAATCGCAGGAGATGAAGCACGACATGTCTGGCATGGCGATGGGCGCGGAGAGCCCATCGACCGCCGGCTACAAGGCGGCGATGGACAAGATGCATGCCGACATGATGGCAAATGCCTATTCCGGCAATCCGGATGTCGACTTCGTCCGCGGCATGATCCCGCATCATCAGGGCGCGATCGACATGGCCAAGGTGGAATTGGCCAACGGCAAGGACCCGGAGATCCGCAAGATGGCCGAAGCGGTCATCAAGGCGCAGGAGGCCGAGGTCAAGGAGATGCGGGCCTGGCTCGCGGCCCATCAGGCGGACTAGATTTAGCACGCCGGAAGTCCGGGCGGGGCTTGGGACTGGATTTCTTGCTTCGCCTGTGATGCGATCCCGCCGTCAATGAGAGCCTGCCATGGCATCTACCATCAGAACCACCACGCTGCCCTCGGGCGAACCCTTGCCTGTGCTCGGCCAGGGCACCTGGAAGATGGGCGAGGACGCCCGTCGCCGCGCCGACGAGGTGAAGGCCCTGCGGCTCGGGCTGGATCTCGGCATGACGCTGATCGACACCGCCGAAATGTATGCCAGCGGCGGCGCCGAGGAGGTGGTGGCCGAGGCCATCGCCGGGCGCCGCGACGAGACCTTCCTGGTCTCGAAGGTGCTGCCCTCCAACGCCTCGCGCGCCGGCGTCCGGCGGGCCTGCGAGAACAGCCTCAAGCGCCTCGCCACCGACCGCATCGACCTCTATCTGCTGCACTGGCCGGGCAGCGTGCCGCTGACCGAGACCGTCGAGGCCTTCGAGGCACTGAAGGCGGCCGGCAAGATCCGCCATTGGGGCGTCAGCAATTTCGACACGGATGAGATGGAGGAACTGGTCAGCCTGCGGGACGGCGGCAACGTCCAGACCAACCAGGTGCTCTACAATCTCTCGCGCCGTGGCCCTGAGTTCGATCTCGCGCCCTGGAGCCGAGAGCGCGGCATCCCGCTGATGGCCTATTCGCCGGTCGAGCAGGGCGCGCTGGCGCGCAATGCCAGGCTGGAAGCTATCGCCGCCCGCCACAACGTGACGGCCGCGCAGATCGCGCTCGCCTGGGTGATGGCGCAGGAAGGCGTCATCGCCATTCCGAAGGCTAGTCGGCAGGAGCATGTCCGCCAGAACGCCTCCGCGCTTGATATCAAGCTGACGCCCGAGGATTTCGCCGATTTCGACCGCGCCTTCCCGCCGCCGACGCGCAAGCGCGGGCTGGAAATGATCTGACCGAAATCTGCATTCGCAATCGTGGTAAAGAGAGCAAGCGTTGGAACGAATCTCAGCCGGGCTGCATCACACGGCGTACAAGATCGGGGGCATTAGCGTCACGTCGTTGCGCGACGGCTATGTCGACATGCCGATCCGCCGACTGCGCCATCCGGGAGACGAGCCCTTTGGCGACGATCTCCCGTCGCAGGTGCCGCTCTTCGACGGCGCGCTGAGATTGTCGGTCAATGCCTTTGCGATCGACGACGGCCAAGACATCATGCTGATCGACACGGGGTCCTCGAACGCCTGGCACCCGACGATGGGGCTTCTTCCGCAGGCGCTGAGCGAGGCGAGGATCGCCATTGACCGAGTTCGGACGGTCGCTTTCACCCACACCCATCTCGATCATATCCACGGGATCGTCCATCCGGATGGCCGGGACGGTTTCCCGCAACTCACCAGGCTGCTCGTGCCTCGAGCCGAGCTCGACATGTTCCGGTCGGTAGCGAGGTTGAGCCGCTTCCATGATCGAGCAGAACCTTTGGACCCCGGGCAGCGCCTGAGCGCGAATGTCGAGGCGGTCGCGGCGCCGGGCCACGAAATTGGTCACACATGCTTTCGTGTCACGAGCGACGGCGGAACATTGTTGGTTTGGGGCGACCTCGTGCATGTGCCGTCGCTTCAGTTCGATCGGCCGGAGGTCGCATGGGAATTCGACGCTAACCAGGAGCAGGCGCGGGCGAGCCGGCTGCATATCTTGGCCCTTGCCGCCGACAATGCCTGGTGCGTGGCGGGAGCGCATCTCGATTCACCGGGCGTCGGTCGGATTTTTCGAACCGAAACAGCCTTCCGCTTCGAGCCTTTGTAGGGGTTCCGGCTAAATCTTGGCCGGAGGCTCAAGCCGCATGCGCACTCGCCGCAATGCCCTTGAAAATATATCGAGGTCGCTGGCGGCGCGGGCAAGCGTGAGCGCACCCTGGATGACGGCGACTGCTTCCTCGGCCAGCTCGCTGGCCTCGCCCGGTCGATACCCGGATCGCGTCAGCGCTTCGGCGAGACTCGTGATCCAGCGGCCGAAATAGTCCCTTATTTGGCCGGAAAACAGGTCGCGCGAATCATCCAGCGCGAAGGCGCCGATGAGGCAAACCCGGCGCCCCGAGCGGAAGTAGCTGTCCGTCGCCTCGAACATGTGCTCGATCCCGGCCCGCGGATCAGCGTTGTCGCGCAAAGGCGCAAAGACATTGTCCTCGAACCAGCCGTCGATATGGGCAATGACGGCTCTCGCCATCTCCTCCTTGCCGCCGGGAAAGAAGTGATAGAGGCTGCCCTTGCCCAATCCCGTCGCCGCGCCGATCAGCGCCAGGCTCGCCCCTTCATAGCCGTGCTCGCGAAAGACCTCGCCGATGATGGAGAGCAGATCGGCGCGCTCGGGCGCGATCCTGCGCATAGGCGCCTTACAAGCCAAGTTCGGTCAGGCCCGGATGATCGTCGGGCCGGCGGCCGAGCGGCCAGTGATATTTGCGCTCGGCCTCGGTGATTGGCAGGTCATTGATGCTGGCGACGCGCCGGCGCATCAGCCCGGCCGCGTCGAACTCCCAATTCTCATTGCCGTAGGAGCGGAACCAGTGGCCGCTGTCGTCGCGCCATTCATAGGCAAAGCGCACCGCAATGCGGTTCTCGTTCCAGGTCCAGACCTCCTTGATCAGCCTATAGTCGAGTTCGCGCGCCCATTTGCGGGTGAGGAAACCGACGATCTCGCTGCGGCCTGAAACAAACTCGGCGCGATTGCGCCAGGTACTGTCCTCAGTATAGGCGAGCGAGACCCGTTCGGGGTCGCGGCTGTTCCAGGCGTCTTCGGCCATGCGCGCCTTCTGTGCGGCGGTTTCGGCGGTAAAGGGCGGCAGCGGCGGACGGCTCATGGCGGTGTTCCATTGGGCAATTTCGATGAGAGATTGTACCGACCGGTACAATGACGTCAAGTCGAATAGCGTGCTATGGCTTTGTCGCCTCTCGTCGAGGGTTTTTGCACGCCGACTCGGATGAGGACCAAATTTGCCTGCCTGCCTGACTGTCTGTCTGGAGCGCTGTTGTGCTGAAACAAGTTATCAGGTCGATCTTCAAAAGATACGGATACAATTTTATAAAAACAGAAAATCTATACGACATAAGAAATACGAATTATGCCTCGATAAGTATCGTAAATGAAAACAATGATAGCGAGGATCGCATCCTTTTCATGTATCTGGCGGATGAGGTCGCGAGAACGCACATCCTCTCGGAAAAGAACGTAAGAGCGCTCATGTCTTCTTGTGAAGATATATTAAATCACCAAGGCGGCGGCCGTCAAAAATCTCTTTGATCGGAGACTTCTCGCGCTAACTGCCGATCAATCCTTTCAGCCGGTAGAGCGCTTCCAACGCCTCGCGCGGCGTCATCTCGTCCGGGTTGATCGTGCCCAGCGCTTCGCTGAGCGCATCGTTCTTTGCCGGCTTCGGCGCCTCCCGCTTCACTGCCACCGAAAACAGCGGCAGGTCGTCGACCAGCCGGTTGGCCTTGCCCGAAACCTCGCCTTCCTCGAGCTGGTGCAGCACCTCCTTGGCGCGGGCGACCACCGCTTCCGGCAGGCCGGCGAGCCGCGCCACCTGCACGCCATAGGAACGGTCCGCCGCGCCCTTGCCGACCTCGTGCAGGAACACCACCTCGCCTTCCCATTCCTTGACCCGCATGGTGACATTGGAGAGGCGCGGGAGCTTGCCGGCCAGCGCCGTCATCTCGTGGAAATGGGTGGCGAAGATCGCGCGGCAGCGGTTCTTCTCGTGCAGATACTCGACCGCCGCCCAGGCGATCGACAGGCCGTCGAAGGTCGCCGTGCCGCGGCCGATCTCGTCAAGGATGACCAGCGCCCGCTCGCCGGCCTGGTTGAGGATCGCCGCCGTCTCGACCATCTCGACCATGAAGGTCGAGCGGCCGCGCGCCAGGTCGTCGGAGGCGCCGACGCGCGAGAACAGCCGGTCGACGACGCCGATATGGGCGCGCTCGGCTGGCACGAAGGAGCCGGTCTGGGCAAGGATGGCGATCAGCGCGTTCTGCCGCAGGAAAGTCGACTTGCCGCCCATGTTGGGACCGGTCAGCAGCCAGATGGCGCCGGCCTTGGCGCCGCCTTCCGGCGAAAGGTCGCAGTCGTTGGCGACGAACGGGCCTTCGCCCGACCGCCGCAGCGCCTGCTCGACCACCGGATGCCGGCCGCCTTCGATCTCGAAGGCGAGGCTGGAATCGACTTCCGGCCGGCACCAGGCCTCGCTTTCCGAAAGCAGCGCAAGCGCGGCCGACACGTCGAGCGCGGCAAGCGCCTCGGCGCCGGCGCGGATGCTGTCGGCCTCGCCGACCACCTCGGCCGTCAGCCGGTCGAAGGCTGCGAGCTCGATGCTCAGCGCCCGGTCGGCGGCGTTGGCGATCTTCGATTCCAGCTCGGCCAGCTCCGTCGTGGTGAAGCGCATGGCGTTGGCCATGGTCTGGCGGTGGATGAAGCGCCCCTTGGCCTCGTCGCTGCCGGTCATCGCCGCATGGTGATTGGCGGTGACCTCGATGTAGTAGCCGAGCACGTTGTTGTGCCGGATCTTCAGCGAGCGGATGCCGGTCTCCTCGATCAGCGAGCGCTCCAGCCCGGCGATCACTTTGCGCGACTCGTCACGCAGCGCCCGCATCTCGTCGAGCTCGGCATTGTAACTCGACCGCACGAAGCCGCCGTCGCGCTTCAACAGCGGCAATTCCTCGTCCAGCGCCTGGCTGAGATGGTCGCGCAGATCGCGCGGCAAGGCCCTGATCGAGGCCAGCGCCGCCGCAAGTTCCCGCGGCAGGGTGGTCGCCGCAAACAGATGCACGATTGCGTCGGCCGCCTCGAAGCCGGCGCGCAACGCGCCGAGATCGCGCGGACCACCGCGATTGAGCGCCAGCCTGGACAGCGCGCGCGGCATGTCGGCGACGCTTTTCAGGCTCGTCCGCGCCGCCTGGCAGAGCCGCGTCTCGGCGCGGAAGAACGACACCGAATCGAGCCTGGCGCCGATCGCTGCCGGATCGGTCAGCGGCGCCATCAGCCGGTCGGCCAAGAGCCTCGCGCCGCCGCCGGTCACCGTGCGGTCGATCGCCTTGAACAGCGAGCCGTCGCGGCTGCCCGACAGCGTGCGTAAGAGCTCCAGATTGGCGCGCGTCGCCGGGTCGATGAACAGCGTCGAGCCGCTCTCCTCGCGCTCCGGCCGCGACAGCGGCGGCCGCTCGGCCTTCTGCGTCTTCTCGACATAGGCGATGGTGCCTGAGATCGCCGACAGCTCGGCGCGCGAAAACGTCCCGAAACTGTCCGGCGTCGCCACCGCGAAAAAGCGTGCGATGCGTCCCGCGGCAGAAGCCGAATCGAACAGCGACGGCGGCTGCGGGCTGGCGACGCGGCCGATGACGTCGAACAGCGGCTTCAACTCGGGGTCGTAAAACACCGGCTCGGCGACGATCAGCTCGCGCGGGTCGACGCGGAAGATGTCGGCGAGCAGCCGGTCGGCGGTGGTCTCGGCGACGCGGAAGACCCCGGTCGAGATCTCGATCCAGGCCAGCGCGAAGGCATGCTCCGCCACACCTTTCACGCGTCCGAGCGCCATCAGGAAGCTCGATTCGGAAGGCGCCAGCAACTTGTCCTCGGTGATGGTGCCGGGCGTCACCAGCCGCACCACGTCGCGCCGCACCACCGATTTCGAGCCGCGCTTCTTGGCCTCCGCCGGGTCCTCGGTCTGCTCGCAGACGGCGACGCGGAAGCCTTGCGCGATCACCTTCTGCAGATAGTCATCCGCCGCATGCACCGGCACGCCGCACATCGGAATGTCGTGGCCCTGGTGCTTGCCGCGCCGGGTCAGCACGATGCCGAGCGCGCGGCTTGCCTTCTCGGCATCGTCGAAGAACAGCTCGTAGAAATCGCCCATGCGGTAGAACAGGAGCGAATCCGGGTTCGCCGCCTTGATCTCGATATACTGCTCCATCATCGGCGTGACGCCGCCCAGGGCGGGCGCCGGCGCCATCGTGTCCGGAGCGTCGTTATCGGTCGGCATGTGCATGTTCATTGGGGCACGCTAGCAGATGTGGTTGCCGGGTTTAATGCCGGCCGCTCGAAAAGCAGGGGAAGACCGCGTCGCTCCGGCCAGCGGGGGCCAAGGCGTGCCGGCATTGCAACGCGCCGGCGGCCAGCATAAGTCATCCACGGAGCTCGGGGGCGGGGTCGATGGACAGGTTCGGTCAGGAATCATTCGAGGAAATGGTCGGGTCGGCCGGCACGCCGCTCGACCGCTTGCGTCGGCGCGCCGGCCACAGGCTTGGCCGTCTCAATCAGTCGGTGCAAAAGCGATTGCCTTTCCTGCTTCCCGGCCACGGCCCGCTGTCCGGCCTCGGCGGCGGCATGAAGGTCGCGATCTATGTGCTCAGCCATGATCCGCTGCTGATCTACATGCCGATCGGCGGCGAGCGACCGCTCAGCTTGACTGCGGCGATCGGCAGGCACCTCGCCTCGCGCCGCGCCGCATTCCTGTTGATGCCGAGCTGGACACTCGAACGGCCGCACGTCATCGCCAGGCTCGGCCAGGACATCGCCTGGTATCGCGAGCACTTCCCGCTCCACGAGCTGATTTTTCTCTGCAACAACGAGGCGGAGCGCCGCCTCGTTGCCGCGGTCGGGGGCACGGCGATTTTCTCCAACCACAATCTGATGGTCTCGGAGGACATCTTCCGGCCGCTGCCGGATGTCCCGGTCGAATTCGATGCCGTCTACAACGGCCGCATCTCGAACACCAAGCGCCACTATCTCGGCTTCGACATCGAAAGGCTGGTCCATATTGCCATCTCGATCGGAGAACTGCCGCCGGCCGGCGACCGCGCCTTCATCCGGCGCCTGCAGGCGCAGTCGCCGCTGCACCGGATCGCCAATCCGATCGTCGATGGCCGGACCGGCCGGCTGACGCCGCAACAAGTCAATCGCGTCTACGCTCAGGCCGCGGTCGGGCTCTGCCTGTCGGCCGTCGAGGGGGCGATGTGCTCGAGCATGGAATATCTCATGGCCGGGCTGCCGGTGGTGAGCACGCCGAGCGTCGGCGGCCGCGATGTCTATTTCGATCCGGACTATTGCATCATCGCCGAGCCCGAACCGGCGGCGATCAGGCGCGCCGTCGAAACCTTGCGCGACCGCGCCATACCGCGCGACGAGATCCGCAGCCGCACCATGGCCAAGGTGTGGCCGCAGCGGCGGGAGCTGATGGAATTCCTGTCGGCGTTGCGCGAGCGCATGGGAAGCGCCGAGCCAATGCTTTCGCAATGGCCCTTTCCCGGAACCGGGTCGTTGCGGCGCTACGGAACGGTACGCCAGCATGCGCGCGAGATCGCGGCACCCGCGGCGGCTGCGGGACGTTCCTGAGCGGCTTCGTCGGCGTAGGGCGAGCTTTGCCGAGCTTGCCGGTTTACAGCGGCGGCCTCTGGCCTTAATCCGGAAGCTCAATAACATGGCGCCCATCTCAAGGGCGCCGCACCGGTGAGGAAATCAAGAGATCATGGCCAGGAAAACCGAAAACAGCGGTCCGTCCGTCAGCGCGCAGGAGGCGCTGGAATTCCACGCCATGGGCCGCCCCGGCAAGCTGGAGATCGTCGCCACCAAGCCGATGGCGACGCAGCGCGATCTCAGCCTCGCCTATTCGCCGGGCGTCGCCGTTCCGGTTCGCGCCATCGCCGAGGATCCGAGCCGCGCCTTCGACTACACGACGCGCGGCAACATGGTCGCCGTCATCTCCAACGGCACCGCCATTCTCGGCCTCGGCAATCTCGGCGCTCTCGCCTCCAAGCCGGTGATGGAAGGCAAGTCGGTGCTGTTCAAGCGCTTCGCCGACGTCGATTCCATCGACCTCGAGGTCGACACCGAGGACGCCGACGAGTTCATCAACTGCGTGCGCTTCCTCGGCCCCTCCTTCGGCGGCATCAATCTGGAAGACATCAAGGCGCCGGAATGCTTCATCATCGAGCAGCGGCTGCGGGAATTGATGGACATCCCCGTCTTCCACGACGACCAGCACGGCACCGCGATCATCTCCGCCGCTGGCCTGATCAACGCGCTGGAGATCACCGGCCGCGACATGAGGACCACCAAGATGGTCTGCAACGGCGCCGGCGCGGCAGGCATCGCCTGTATCGAGCTGATGAAGGCGATGGGCTTTTCGCCGGAAAACATCATCCTGTGCGACACCAAGGGCGTCGTCTTCCAGGGCCGCACCGAGGGCATGAACCAGTGGAAGTCGGCGCATGCCGTGAAGACCGAGGCGCGATCGCTGGCCGAGGCGCTGGACGGCGCCGACGTCTTCCTCGGCCTCTCCGCCAAGGGCGCGCTGACCACCGCCATGGTGCAGTCGATGGCCAAGAACCCGATCATCTTCGCCATGGCCAATCCCGATCCCGAGATCACGCCCGAGGAAGTGGCCGAAATCCGCACCGACGCCATCATGGCCACGGGCCGTTCGGACTATCCGAACCAAGTCAACAACGTTCTGGGCTTCCCCTACATCTTCCGCGGCGCGCTGGATGTCAGGGCCACCACCATCAATGACGAGATGAAGATTGCCGCTGCCCGCGCGCTGGCCGAGCTGGCGCGCAAGGACGTGCCCGACGACGTCGCCGCCGCCTATCAGGGCAACCGCCCGAAATTCGGCCCCAACTACATCATCCCGGTGCCGTTCGACCCGCGCCTGATCGCGGCGATCCCGCTGGCTGTCGCCAAGGCCGCGATGGAGTCCGGTGTCGCCCGCAAGCCGATCCTCGATCTCGGCCGCTACGCGCAGGAGCTTTCCGCCCGCCGCGATCCGATCGCTTCGACGCTGCAGCGCATCTACGACCGCGTGCGCCGCCAGCCCAAACGCATCGTCTTCGCCGAGGGCGAGGAGGAGCAGGTGATGCGCGCCGCCGTCTCCTATGTGAACCAGAACCTCGGCACCGCGATCCTGCTCGGCCGCGACGACGTCATCAAGGAAAACGCCAAGCACGCCGGCATCGAGCTCAACAAGCAGGGCATCGAGATCATCAATGCCAGGCTGTCGCGCCGCAACGGCATCTACACCGACTATCTCTATGAGCGCATGCAGCGGAAGGGTTTCCTGTTCCGCGACTGCCAGCGCCTGATCAACAACGACCGCAACCATTTCGCAGCCTGCATGGTGGCGCTGGGCGATGCCGACGGCATCGTCACCGGCGTCACCCGCAACTATTCGACCGCGCTCGACGACATCCGCCGCGTCATCGACGCCAAGCCCGGCCACCGCGTCATCGGCGTCTCGATCGTGCTCGCCAGGGGCCGCACCGTCGTCGTCGCCGACACCGCCGTGCACGACATGCCGAACGCCGAGCAGATCGCCGACATCGCCGAGGAGGCGGCCGGCTTCGCCCGCCGCATGGGCTACGAGCCGAGACTTGCCATGCTCGCCTACTCGACCTTCGGCCATCCGCAGGGCGAGCGCTCCGAGCGCGTGCAGGAGGCCGTGCGCATCCTCGACAAGCGCCGCGTCGATTTCGAGTATGACGGCGAGATGGCGGCCGACGTGGCGCTCAACGCCCGCGCCATGGCGCAGTACCCGTTCATCCGGCTGACCGGCCCGGCCAACGTGCTGATCATGCCGGCGTTCCACTCGGCCTCGATCTCGACCAAGATGCTGCAGGAGCTCGGCGGCTCGACCGTCATCGGCCCGCTGCTGGTCGGCCTCAACAAGCCGGTGCAGATCGTCTCGCTGAATGCCAAGGATTCAGACATCGTCAACATGGCGGCGATCGCGGCCTACACGGCGGGCAACTGAGAAGCGGTGCACTAAGGGCGCATCGCCATAACAGATTGATAATACTCACCTGATATAGAAGGCCTCTTGCCGACTTGCCGTAACGGCATCTACGGCGCGCTCAGACCGCCAACTCGGGGGTGCGGCCATGAAGCATGACGGGGTTTCTGCATCCGCGGTCGGCCAGGGGGGCCACCACGACGAGCGGCTGGACGCGCTGCTCAGCATCACCGGTCGCATGGACGGCTATCTCTACCGCTGCCGCAACGACCAGTCCTACACGATGCTCTATATCAGCGACGGCATTTTCACCGTCAGCGGCTACCGGCCGAGCGATTTCATCCACAATGCGGTGCGCGACTACGTCTCGGCCATCCATCCTGACGATCTCGCCGCAGTCTACGCCGCCGTCGACAACGCGCTCGAGGCGCGCTGCAACTGGAACGTCGACTACCGCATCGTGCCGAGGGTCGGCGAGCCGCTCTGGGTCCGCGAGATCGGCGGCGGTGTCTGGGACGAGGCCGGCGAGCTCGAATTCCTCGAGGGTTTCGTCGTCGACATCAGCGACCGCAAGGTCGTCGAGGACCTCAACGCCCAGCTGCTGCTCGACCTCAAGGCCGCCAACGAGGAACTGTCGGTGCAAAAGCGCGAGATCGAGCTGGCCAAGCAGCAGAGCGACCATTCGGCCAACCACGATCTCCTGACCGACCTGCCCAACCGGCGCGCCTTTCACAACGAGCTCAAATCGGTGATCGGCCGCTGCGCCGCAACCGGCGATGCGGCGGGCCTGCTGTTCATCGACCTCGACCGCTTCAAGGAAGTCAACGACACGCTTGGCCACGAGGCCGGCGATGCGCTCTTGCAGCGCGTGTCGGACAAGCTGCGCACGATCCTGCGCAGCGCCGACTTTGTCGCGCGGCTCGGCGGCGACGAGTTCGCCTTCCTGTTCTCAGGCAAGCCGGATCTGGCCAGGGAGAAGGCGGTGCGCGTAGCGGAGCGCGTGCTGGAGCGGCTGCGCATCAAGGTTCCGGCCCCGAACGGCGACATCCAGGTCGGCTGCACCGTTGGTGTCGCCATCTATCCGACGGAAGCCGCCGATCCCGACGCGCTGGTCGCGCTCGCCGACAGGCTGATGTATGTCGGTAAGAAGGAAGGCCGTGGCCGGCTGGTCACTTCCGACCAATTGGCGCTGGAGCAGTCCGGGGCCAGCGGCCGCCAGTCGTCGCGCCGCCAGCGTCGCATCGCCTAGCCCCGACGGGCGGGGCATCCATCGAGCAGGACGGACCGGCCGAAAACCTTCCCCCCGCAAGGCGAGGGGAAGGCAAGGCATTTGAAGGCGTTGCGAAACCCTATTCCCAGTCGCGGCAGGCGAGATAGGCGTGCTTCCAGAAGCGCCAGCCGGTCACCTTCCACTTCCAGAATTCATAGCCGCAGCCGCCGTGGTCGGAGGCCACGATGGTCACTCCGCCCCAGCCCCAGGCGCCGTGCTTGTGGTGGCCGTGATGGTGGCCGCCATGGTCGGGCTTGCAGCCGAAGAGCTCGCACGGCAGCTTCTTGTGCTTGTAGAGGTCGGGCGGACCCGACTTGCAGCCATTGGGCACGCAGTCGATCTTGGCGTGGATGCGCGGCTGCACCCTGTCGACCAGCGACGGCAGTCTGCTCGCCGCCTTGAAGCCGCCGGGGCTGGGTGCAGGGCGGCCATGCACCTTTACCCCGCCGCCCTGCGTCACCGCATGCGCGATGCCGTGCTTGACCTTGAAATCTCCGGCATGGGCGCCGCTCGTGAGCGCGCCGGCACCGGCGATCGCCGCCAGCACGATGACGGCGCCGGCGAGGTTGGACGTATTTGTCTTGGTGAACATCTCATCGTTCCTTGGATTTGTTTGTTTGGTTGGCTCAGCCGAGGCGACTGGCCGGCTTGATGCCGAGCGCGACGACGTTGAAGATCTCGTCGCGGCCAACGCCGATGTCGCGGAGCAGGCGGTCGTCGAAGCCGCCGACATGGCGCAGGCTGCGGCGAACGGCTTCATCCCGCGCCGCGTCGCTGACGGAGCGCGTGATGGTGCGGCGCAGGATGCCGGACATCCATCCGGCCGGCGTCGCGGCTAGGGGCAGGGTGTCTTTCATGCTATGCAGGGTCATTGGTCTTCTCCGGTTTGGCGCGATCTCCGTGATCGCTATGGGCCGGATATCGGCGACGGCCGGGAAGCCGGCGTTCGCGAAGCGTGAAATCTTCGGGAAATCGTCGCGAAAAGGAGCTGTGGCGGGTGGGGGAAAGCGTCCCGGCGCATGACAGGGCGAGCCCGACGACCGATCGCGGGCCGTTCGAACTGTGCCTGCTGGGCGGGTTTTCGCTGCGCGACGCGGCCGGGCAGCCTGTCGAACTGCCGACACGCAAATGCGAATTGCTGCTGGCCTATCTGGCCATGCCCGCCGGGCGGCTGCATGGCCGCGACAAGCTGGCGGCGCTGTTCTGGAGCGATCGCGACGAGGAGCAGGCGCGCGGCAGCTTGAGGAAGGCGCTGTCGTCGCTGCGCGCCGCGCTCGGACCGCAAGCGCTCGGCGGAGACCGCGATGCCGTCACCCTCGATCCGGCCGCGCTTGCCGTCGACGCCGACCGGCTCGCCAGCCTTGCCAGCAACCCGGCCGGGATAGTCGAAGGCGCTGCTCCGCTTTGGCGCTACGGCGAATTCCTCGAAAGCCGTCCGTCGGCCAGCGCCGAGTTCTCCGACTGGCTGACCTTCGAACGCACCCGCTGCCGCAATCTGGCGCAGACCGTTCTCGAAGGCATGGCGCTCCGGCTGGCCGATGCCGGCGACCTTTCGCAGGCACAGTCCGTCGGCCAGCGCCTGCTCGCCATCGACAATCTGCGCGAGGAAAGCCACCGGCTGCTGATGCGCCTCTACGCCAGGGCAGGCGAACGCTCGCGTGCCTTGGCCCAGTTCCAGGGTTGCCGCGAACTGCTCAAGCGCGAGCTCGGCGTCGAGCCGTCGCAGGAAACAGTGCGGCTTTCGCGCCAGATCGCGTCCGATGCTGCCTCGGCGGGGGATGCGGCCGTCCGTCCGGCGGACGGCTCCGGTTCACCAGCGGCCCGGGAGACAGCCCCAAGCTGGCCGACCGAGCGGCCGCGCGGCCTGTCGATCGCCGTCCTGCCCTTTGCCGGCAAGAGCGACGGCGAGCAGGATTTCCTCGCCAACGGCATCTCGCAGGACATCATCACGGAATTGTCGCGGCAGCGCGATTTCCTGGTCATCGCGCCGCAGTCGACGGTCGGCTATGGGAGCGGCGCCGGCGAGGCCGGCATCGCCGCGCGCGACCTCGACGTCAGATACATCCTTGCCGGCAGCGTGCGGCGCGGCGGCGACCAGCTTCGCGTTGCCGTGCAACTGATCGATGCGTCCGGCGACCGCTGCGTCTGGGCGGAGCGCTATGACCGGCCGGCGCAGGACGTCTTCGACCTGCAGGACGAGGTGGTGAGGCGCATCATCGCCAACATCGACGCCGAGGTGCGGGCGGCGGAGCGCGAAAGCGCGGCGCGCAAGCGGCCGGAAAATCTCGATGCCTGGGAACTGTTCCATCGCGGCATGTGGCATGCCTACCGGTTCACCAGGGACGATCATCAGCTGGCGCAGGGGCATTTTGAGCGTGCCCTCGAGCTGGAGCCGGGGTTCAGCCTGCCCTATGCCGGCCTCGCCTATGTCTGCCTGTCGGCGGTGACCTGGCACTTCACTACCGATGTCGGGCAGACGCTCGGCGCCGGCATAGCGCAGGCCGAGAAGGCGCTGGCGCTAGATGCCGGCGACGCCTTCAGCCATGTCGTGCTCGGACGCCTGCTGACCTTCATCGGCGAACGGCCGCGCGGCGCCCATCATCTTTCGATGGCGATCGATCTCAGCCCGAGTTTCGCGCAGGCCTATTTCGGAATGGCGCAATTGCATTTCTGGTCGGGCAGGCCGCGCGAGGCGCTGCATCATATCGGCCAGGCGGTGCGGCTGAACCCCAGGGATCCGCTTGGCTCAATGTTCATGACGCTGCAGTCGTTCTGCCACTATTGGCTGGACGATTTCGCCGCCGCCGAGGCCGCCGCCCGGCGCGCCACCGCGCTCAATGCGCGCGAGACCTGGTCGAGGCTGGGACTGGCCGCCGCCCTCGTCGCGCTCGGCCGCGCGGAGGAAGCCATGACGGTCATCGCCGAGGCAAGGCGCATGGACCAGGGGCTGACGGTCGCTTCGTTCGACGCGGTCGTCGGCCAGGTGCCGGACGATCTGCGCCAGCGGGTCTATTCAGCGCTAAGGCAGGCCGGGTTGGGTTGAAACGAAAAGGCCCGCAGCGACGTGCTGCGGGCCCTTCTTTCGAGACTGTAGGACCGATCAGAACGAGCGCTGGAAGCGGAGGATGCCGCCGACGCTGTTTTCCTTGTCGGCTTTGGTCCAGTTGGTGACGGTGTCCTCGCCGACATGCAGGTAGTCGACTTCGGCCGTGATCTTGAAGCCCTTGACGATTTCATAGGCAATGTTGGCCGCGACGCCGAAGTTCTTGCCTTCGTCATAGGAGAGCTGGGCGTTGAACGAGGTCTTCTCGTTGATGGTATAGGTGCCGCCGCCCCAGATTGCCCAGTTGCCGCTCCACTGCTTGTAGAAGCCGCGACCGTGCGCGTCGATGACGTTTCCGGCGTCGTCGTTGAGATTGTCGTCGGTGCCGTAGCCGCCCATGATGAACAGCGACAGGTTGTCCATCGGCTTGACGTCGAGACGGACCTTGCCGGCGACTTCTTCATAGTTGCTGTCATAGGCGACGACGCCGGTGATGGCGCCCCAGCCCTGCGTGTACTTCACGCCGCCGACGACATGCGGAACATAGCTGTCGATCGTCCCGACGACGCCAGAGCCTTCTTCGAGAGAGACCACGGCCGAGAAGCCGTTGCCGGCGTCGAAGTAGTACTGGACGACGTTGGTGTCGAAATCGCCGTACGGAACCAGGGTATCCTGGATGACGGCGCCCGCGTAGCCGATGAACGAATCGAAGGCCGATTCGTCCTTACCGACGCGCAGACCACCGAGCTGGATCCAGGCGAACTTCACCGAGACGCCTTTGTCGACGGCGGGATTGCCGGAGGCGAGGGTGCCATAGCCGTTGCTGTTGCCGAAGTTGAAGCGCATTTCGGTGTAGGTCTTCAAGGTGCCGAGTTCGGTTTCCTGGCCGGTCCAGGTCTTGAAGGTGAAGCGGGCATTCTTCTTCCAGGTGTCCTGCTGGTCACCGTCCTGGTGGTCGAATGACTTCGCGCCGTCGAACGAGCCGACGTCGCCCATGCCGACGTCGTAACGGACATAGCCGCCGATGCGCAGGCAGGTTTCGGTGCCGGGGATGTAGAAGTAGCCCGAGCCGTACACGTCGCAGATCTTGACGTATTCAGCCGGTTCCGGCTCGGCGACGACAACGGCGTCGGCGGCGCGCGCGCCGGAAACTGCGATCAGGGCCGCAGCTGAGCCGAGAAGAAGGCTCTTGATGTTCATTTTCTGATCTCCAGACAAAAGTTAAACGGGTTTGATATCTTTGCTGAAGGGCAAGCGTTGCCGCCCCCTCCCCACTGTTGAAAATGACGCGCATCGCGCCGCCCTTTTCGTCCCCGACATGGCCCAAGCGGGAGCGCTATTCAACAGAGATCATGTTTGAAAAAGAGCTTTTGGATTCTTCGAAAAGTATTGTTGCGCAAATACCACGAATATCTCAACGAATTTGGCACAAACGGAACAAACAGTACAAATGAAACACTTAGATAGATTTGCACAACCTAGAGTAAGCGTAAATATGACTATCTGATGAGAGGAATTTAGTCGATTAACGAACGAGGCATCAAGAATTGGCCAACCGTTTGATTTGAAGGCCGAAAATCAGACTGAAGCGCCGCTGAGACTGTCCGCCGATGTAAACTCGCGTGCGGCCTGCACCACCTCGCGCACCATGTCGTGCTTGAGCATTTCAACTGGAGTGCGACCACCGAGATCGGGCGAAGGGCGGATCAGCCAGAACCAGGCCAGCCTTGGATTGGCAATTAGCGAAAGCACCTCGCTGATCCCCGGCGCCGGCCTGCCGTCGACGAACTGGGCGAGCGGGAAGACATGCTTGCGGCCACCCTTGCGCAAGGCAATGACCTCGTTTCGCCGTTGCCAGCGATGCAGGGTCGAGCGCGGTATGCGGAAATTCTCTTCCAGATAGGTCGACCCTGCGACCTCGCCGGCCCAATCCTCGATCAGCACCGATTGTAGATCGTTGGTTCGCTCGCGCGGGTCGGGGGAAGCGGGTTTCCGGCTGTCGCCTGCCGATGCCAAAGCAGCGATGTCATCCGAGGTATTCGCCATGTCGCGCTGTGCGGCCGTTACTGCATGGACCAACTCCGAGGCCAAGGCGCTCCATTCGCCCTTGAAAGAGCCAATCGCGAGCCGCTGTGCCTGCGGAAGGAAAGGCAGGCTTGCGGCAACATTGCCGGCGAAGGCGCTGGTTGAACCCAGGGTCTGTGCGTCAAGAACGACCCCATGCTGGATTAGCGCCTGTTGCACCGCCTCGGCCACGAGGCCCGCCAGGGCATCCTGCGATATCGCATCCGTTGGATTTTGAAATCTGGTCATGTATCTGTCTTGCAGGCCACGCGCGCTCCTCCCCAGCTGCGGCCGATTGAAATGGCTACAGCAGGAAGCGAAAATGGCAGCAACGACAAACACAGCGACCCGACAGGTTGCTGTCTTGCATTTCTTGCACCCCAACTGGACATCCCGAAATGTCAGTCACGGGACGCCTCAGTCTGCGTGTAGGTGTGCTCTATGACAGGCGTGCGACAAATCGCGTTCTTCCTTCTCCCCTGTTGGAGAAGGTGGTTCGGCGCGCAGCGTCGGGACGGTTGAGGGGTGCTCCGGCTTGGCGCCAGCATACCCCCTCACCCGGATTGCCAGCCGATTTATGAAGGACAAATCGGGGCAATCCGACCTCTCCCACAAGCGGAGAGGCAGAGGCGCTACAGCAACCCCGCCAGTTGGGCCGCGCTGCGCAAATTCTGCCGCGGCCGCGGCCCGATCTGCTGGATCACCAGCCCAGCCGCCAGCGAGCCGAGGTTGCCGCAATCCTTCAGGCTGCGTCCAGCAGTGTAGCCATAGAGGAAGCCGGCGGCATAGAGGTCGCCGGCGCCGGTGGTGTCGACCAGTTCGCGGATCGTCGTTGCCTCGATGGTGACGGTCTCGTCGCCGCGCACGATGACCGAGCCCTTTTCCGAGCGGGTGACGGCTGCGATCTTGCAATCCTTGCGGATCGCCGCCAGCGCGTCCTCGAAAGACGAGGTCTGGTAGAGCGATTTGATCTCGTGGCTGTTGGCGAAGACGATGTCGACGGTGCCCGAGCGCATCAGGTCGAGGAACTCGTCGCGGTAGCGGTCGACGCAGAACGAGTCCGACAGCGTCATCGACACTTCGCGTCCGGCTTCATGCGCCAGTTTCGCCGTCTGCCGGATCGCTTCCTTGGCGCGCGGCGGATCCCACAGATAGCCCTCGAAATAGGTAACCTTGGCGCCGGAGGCCTTGTCGGCCTCGACATCCTCGGGACCGAGCTCGACGCAGGCGCCGAGATAGGTGTTCATCGAGCGCTCGCCGTCCGGCGTGACGAAGATCATCGAGCGCGCCGTCGGCGGCTGGCCCTGGAGTGGCTTGGTGTCGAAGGCGACGCCCTGGGCCTGGATGTCGTGGGTGTAGATTTCGCCGAGCGGGTCGTTCGAGACCTTGCCGAAGAAGGCGGCGCGGCCGCCGAAGCTGGCGATGCCGGCCGCCGTGTTGCCGGCGCTGCCGCCGGACGCCTCGATCGCCGGGCCCATGCGGCTGTAGAGCAATTCGGCGCGCCTGGTGTCGATCAGGTTCATCGCGCCCTTGATGATGCCGTTGGTCTCGAGGAAGGCATCGTCGCACTGGGCGATGATATCGACAATGGCATTGCCGATGCAAAGCACGTCATAGTCCGGCATCAATCTCTCCGCCTGGGAACCTGCCGGCTTTCTGCCATGCCGGCCGGGCGCGGGTCTAGCGAGTTGCCGCCCTTTTGCCTACCCCGAAAATCGGCATCGGGTTCCGCCATTCCGGCCAATGGCCGCGTTTATTCGCCGGCTGCTGCAGCCATCGCATCAAACTGGACCATATCGGCCGTGAAGATGGCGGCTATGGTTGCATCGGGATCGAAACATTTCCGCCTGGCCGTCGGCTAGAAGCGATCCGATCGAAGTTTCTGAAAAGCGCGAACCGGCAATGCCCGCAAAGACCGACATGACCACCGAACTGGCCCTTCTTGGCGTGCTGGCCGTGCTGTGGGGCGCGTCCTATAGCTTCATCAAGGTCGGCGTCGAGACGATCCCGCCGGTCACCTTCATCGCCGCGCGCACCCTGATCGCCGGCGCCATCCTGCTCGCCATCATCCGCTGGCGCGGCCTCGCCATGCCGAGGGAGGCCGCAACCTGGCGTCGCTTCGCCTTCCAGGCCTGCCTGAACAGCGTCGTGCCCTTCACCCTGATCGCCGCCGCCGAGCGCTCCATCGATGCCGGCCTTGCCACCATCCTCAACGCCACATCGCCGATCTTCACTTTCCTTCTGACGGCGCTGATCACCCGCCACGAGCCGGTTACGCTGCGCAAGCTGGTCGGCGTCGGCGCCGGCATTGCCGGCATCTGCCTGATCGTCGGCACGGAGGCGCTCGGCGGCCTCGGCCATCAGCTCTGGGCGCAGCTTGCCGTCATCGCCGCCACCGTCAGCTATGCGGGCGCCGCCATTTTCGGGCGCAACTTCAGGGGGCTCGACCCGATGCTGCCGGCCGCCGGCTCGATGATCTGCGGCGCCGCGATTTTGATCCCGCTGAGCCTTGTTTTCGACCGGCCGTGGACGCTCTCGCCATCGACGGCATCGATCCTTGCGCTGATTGGACTTTCGGTCTTTTCGACCGCGCTCGCCTTCTCGATCTTCTTCCGCCTCATCCACACGCTGGGCTCGGTCGGCACCACGTCGCAGGCCTATCTGCGCGTGCCGATCGGCGTCGGCATCGGCGCGCTCTTCCTGGGCGAGAGCCTCGGTCCGACGGCCTGGCTCGGCATGGGTTTCGTGGTCGTCGGCGTCGCGGCGATGACCATCCCCGCGCGGCAGAGGAAGCTTGCGCAATAGTTGCGCTGCTCGACAAGGGTGCCTATCTCGGAAGCGTCTTTGTCGATGAGAGGTTGGAGACGCCGTGATCCTCGACGCTGCCCGCGCCGCCGCCAGCCGGCTGTTCTCGCCCGAATTCCGCTCCGTCTTCCTTAAGACATTGGGGCTGACCCTGCTGGCGCTGGTGGCCTTTTGGTTCGGCATCGAGAGCCTGCTCGAATGGCTGGCCTGGCCGTGGCTGCAGGGGCCCGGCCTGCCGTCCTGGGCCGGATGGCTGGGCGCCATTGTCGCCGGCATCCTTCTGGCGATGGGGATGGCTCTTCTTGTCGCGCCGGTGACGGCCGTGATCGCCGGCCTGTTCCTCGACGACATCGCCGAAGTGGTCGAGCGTACCGATTATCTGGATGATCCGCCGGGCCGTCCCGTGCCAGCGCTGCACTCGCTGGCGCTGGCGATAAAATTCTTCGGCGTCGTTGTGCTCGGCAACATAGTCGCCCTGCTGCTGCTCCTGGTGCCGGGCATCAACATCGCCGCGTTCTTCATCGTCAACGGCTACCTGCTCGGGCGCGAGTTCTTCGAATTCGCCGCCATGCGCTTCCGCCCGGAGGCAGAGGCCAAGGCGCTGCGCAGGAAACATGCCGGCACGGTGTTCCTGGCCGGCCTGATCATTGCCGCCTTCCTCGCCGTGCCGCTGCTCAATCTGCTGACCCCGCTCTTCGCCGCCGCCATGATGGTCAACCTGCACAAGGCGGTATCGGCACGGGAAAAGGCGTAACTCTATCCGGCCGTCAGTCGCCCAGCTTGCCAAACAGCGATTGCAATTTGCCGAACGGCATCGCGGAGCGGGTGAAGCCGAACGTGCCGTCCTGCTGGATCTCGCGCGCCGCCGTCTCCAGCATGCCGAAGGCGAAGTTGGTCAGCCACGGTCCGAGCGAGATACGCTTGACGCCCGCCTGGGCGAGGTCGGCGGTGGTGAAGCCTGGCCGCGCCATGACATTGACGGGCTTATTCACCGACGAACAGACGATCCGCACCGTCTCGACGTCGCTCAACCCTGGCGCATAGAGCACGTCGGCGCCGGCCTGCTCGAAGGCTTGCAGCCGCTTGATCGTATCGTCGATATCGGTCCGGCCCCACAGGAAATTCTCGGCCCGCGCGGTGAAGACGAAGTCATGCTTCAGCGCCCGCGCCGCCTCGACAGCGGCGGCGACGCGTTCGACCGCGTGCGAAAATTCATAGATGGGCTTTTCCGGATCGCCGGTGTGGTCCTCGATCGAGCAGCCGGCAAGCCCGGCCGCCTCGGCTGCGAAAATGGTCTCGGCGGCCTGTTCCGGGCTGTCGCCCTTGCCGCGCTCGAGGTCGGCCGAGACCGGCAGGCTGGTCGCCGCCGTCACTTCGCGGCAATGATGGATCATCTGGTCGAACGTCACCGCGCCGTCGGGCAGGCCGCGCGAGAAGGCAAAGCCGGCGCTCGTCGTCGCCAGCGCCTTGAAGCCGAAGGAGGCGAGAAGCTTCGTCGTGCCGATATCCCAGGGATTGGGCATGACGAAGGTCGAGGCGTGCAGGTCGCGAAAGATCTTGCCCTTGTCCATGGATGCTTCCCTCCAGACATCGAATTGCCGGGAAAGTCTATCGCGCCGATTTTCGCCGGGCAAACGAATGCGTTTGGCTCAGAAGCGTTTCTCGTTCTCTGCTGACAAACGCTCGAACGCCTTGGAGCCAGGCACGTAGCGCGACGCTTTCTTGCTCCAGCGGTAGGTCACGGAGATCTTGTGCGACGAGGCCTTGGGCTGCTCGCCCTCGCAGTCCTCGCCCGGCACGGTGGCGTCTGTGACCGTCGCCTTGATCGCCGCATAGCGCCGGCCGTCCGCGAGCGTCTTGAAGGCAAGATCCTGCGTCCGCTTGTAGCAGTAGTTTTCATCGAATGTGTTGATGGTGTCGACCAGCTCGAAGCGGTCGTTGCGGACCATGAGCAGCAACGTGCTGACATAGCCCTGGTTCGAATTGAAATGCGTGCTGGTGATGACGACGGCGTCATCGCCGGCGCTGATCGAAAGCCTGGCCGGTTCGCGAAAAAACGTGCTCCGATCGGTGGCGACATTGACCGCATCGAGCAGTTTCGGCTCGCCGCTGAGGTCGTAGAGCGCCAGCACAGCGAAACCCTCGGCGCTGTCGGAGGCTTGCCCGAGGTCGAACAGCATCGTCAGCCGCTCCCCGCCGCCGGCTTTGATGTCGAGCACGGCGGCGCTCGACAGGTCGCCGGTCGCAGGCGGCGCCTCGTCATCGGCCTCGCCGCTGATGGGGCGGATCTTGATCGGCGAAGTGCCGGCGAGAACCGGAACGACCATGTTGGCAAGGTCGAGATAGGTGATGCCCTTATGGCCAGGGACGGCGCTGCTCAGTTCCGGGAAGCTGGCGTTCTGTGCGCCTGCCGCTGCCCACAGCCAGGGCAAGAACAGGCAAGCGAGAATGAAGCGAAACAAAATGGAAATCATATGTGCGGGTGCCCTCGAAAGAGCGCACGCTAGCACGGAGTTTTGCAGCGCACAGCCGGGGGCAAGGTCGAACATAGGCTCAGGGGATCGGCACCAGCCCGGCCAGCTCGCGCATGTCGTCGAACAGGATGCCGCCGGCCTCTTCCAGGCCGTGCGGATCGGAATAGGGGTCCGCGTGATAGGAGAAGACGCGCATGCCGGCGGCGATGCCGGCCTCGGTGCCTGCGACGCTGTCCTCGATGACGATGCAGTCGGCCGGCGCGAAGCCCATGGTCTTTGCCGCGTAGAGGAACAGGTCCGGAAACGGCTTGCCGCGCCCGACCATGGTCGAGGAGAACATGGCGTGCTCGAACAGCGGCAACAGCCCGGTCTGGCCCAGCGTGATGTGCATCTTCGACACCCGCGCCGAGGAGGCGACGCAATAGGCGATGCCGGCGGCCCGCACCTTCTCGACGAAGTCGCGAACATGAGGGATTGCCTCGACGCCATGCGCGAACAGGTCCGGCAGGCCGGCGTTCCAACGGTCGACGAAATCGACGCCGAGCCTGACCTCGGTCGCCGCTTCGATCTCTTTCTGCACCGAGGCCATGCTGCGGCCGGAGAAGTTCTTGCGGCAATATTCGAAGGTGGTGGCGAAGCCGGCGCCGCTCAGCCACTCGGCGAGGCGCCGGTTGGCAAGGTTCTCGGTGTCGACCAGGACCCCGTCGCAGTCGAAGATGACCAGCTTTGGAAAGGGCCCACGCATCAAGCGGTGCCGGTAGACCCGAAACCGCCGCCGCCGCGCGTCGTGCTGCCAGCCAGGGAACGTTCTTCCACCGCCACCTGAGTCACCGCGGCAAAGACGATCTGGGCGATGCGCATGCCGCGCGTCACCGCAAAGTCCTCGTCGCCGAGATTGACCAGCAGCACCTTCACCTCGCCGCGATAATCGCTGTCGATGGTGCCGGGTGAATTGAGAACGGTAAGGCCGTGTTTGAAAGCGAGGCCCGAGCGCGGCCGGACCTGGCCTTCCATGCCTTCGGGAATTTCCGCGATCAGCCCGGTCGGCACCAGCGCGCGTTTACCGGGCAGGATCAGCAAAGGCCGGTCTTCCGGCACCGCGGCGCGCAAATCCATGCCGGCGGCGCCTGAGCTTTCATAGGCCGGCAGTGGCAGGCCTTCGCCATGCGGAAGCCGGACGAAACCGACGGAGGGGCCGATGACGGAGGAGGGATAGACAGCTGTGCGCATGAGCCCATTCCTATCGGCGCGAGTGCCGGAAAGGTCAACCCGGCAGCAACGCTGTCAACGCCTTTCTTTCGAGGCGGTTCCTGCTCAGCGCAGCTCTACCGGTACGACGGTCGTCTCCTTGATCTCCTCCATGACGAAGGAGGCCGAGACATCCGACAACGCCACCTTGGCGATCAGCCGCTGGTAGAGCCGGTCATAGGCCTTCACGTCGGCGACGCGGGCTCTCAGCACATAGTCGAGATCGCCCGACATGCGGTAGACGCCGGTGATCTCGGCAAAGCCGGTCACCGCCGCGCGGAATTTCTGCAGCCAGTCCGGATCGTGGTTGGAGGTGCGGACCAGGATGAACACGGAGAGGCCGAGCCCGAGCTTGTCGGCATCGACCAGCGCTACGCGCCCGGTGATGACACCGTCCTCCTCGAGCCGCTTGACCCGCCGCCAGCAGGCATTGCGCGACAGCGCCACCCGCTCCGACAGCTGATCGACCGACAACGTGCCGTCGCGTTGCAGCTCCGCCAGCAATCTTCGATCGATTTCATCGATTTCTATGCTCATCATGGGATGAATGTCCCAAATTGTTGCTCATCGCAAGGACAATTTGGGATCGATGAACCTTTGACCCGTGGCACGATACCCAGCATCGGGGCTCATCCCGGCAGGAGGGATCACCATGACGACGTTTTCGAAGCTGTTCACCTCTCACCCGGCCAAGGTGGGCGAGACCTATTTCAGCCACATGGCCTTCGCCGCCTGGTTCTGCTCGCGCCTGTCGATGGCCGCGGGCGCAGCGCTCGTTCACGCTTTCTTGCCATTTCTGTTCGAGACTACCGCCAGCCGAATCGTCCGCGAGCTCTATGAGCGGACGCACAACAGAGGCTCACACGCGGTCAAGGAGCCCAAGGCTCTGATGGACCGCGCCTAGCAACGGTGGAATGCGATGTGCCGGTGGGCGGCCTATTTTGGTGAAGCGGTCTTCCTCGAAGACATCATCACCGCGCCCTGCCATTCGCTGATCGCCCAGAGCCACTGCGCCCAGGAAGCCAAGTCGCCGACCAATGGCGACGGTTTCGGGCTTGCCTGGTATGGCGACCGGCCCGAGCCCGGCCTCTATCGCGACATCCTGCCGGCCTGGTCGGACCCCAATCTGAAGAGCCTGTGCCGGCAGATCAAGTCCGGCCTGTTCCTCGCCCATGTGCGCGCCTCGACCGGCGGCGCCACCAGCCGCATGAACTGCCATCCCTTCATCTCCGGCCGCTGGTCGTTCATGCACAACGGCCAGATCGGTGGTTTCGAGAAGATCCGTCGCGCGCTGGAGAATTCGCTCTGCGACGCCGTCTTCGACCAGCGCGAGGGCACCACAGATTCCGAGCTCTTTTTTCTCCTGATGATCGACGAGGGTCTGTCCGAAGACCCGCAAGGCGCGGTGTCGCGCGCCACCAGTCGCGTGCTGGAAGCCTCGCGTCGCGCTGGCCTCGAGCCGGCGCTGAAGCTGACGGCTGCTTTCTCCGACGGCCAGGCGCTCCATGCCGTGCGCTACGCCACCGATGATCATGCGCCGACGCTCTACACCTCCGTCTTCCGCAACGGCGCGGGCCGCTGCATCGTTTCCGAACCCTTCGACCGCGACGGCGGCGAGTGGCAGGCGATCCCGCCGTCGAGCTTCGTCACCATGACGGCGGACGGCATGGGCATTCGGCCTTTTGCACCTGCAGCGAACAAGCTGGCGCTGGTCGGCTAAACACGATCTCGATCCGTCGAGACCGGTGCGGTCCGGGCCGGAATCGCCCGGCGATCGCCGCCATCTTTCCGGCCTGCCTTGGGCAAAGGATCAGCAAAACATCAGCGCGACGTAAGGACGCCAAACCGTCCTCCTGTCATCTCTGGCGCCTCACCGGCGGCGAATGGTTTTCATTCGCGGCCCCGGTTGGATGGGCAAAAGAGGATGACGCGACAATGTGCAGATGGGCCGCCTATCTCGGCGAAGCGATATTCCTTGAAGAGATCGTCACCGCACCTTCCCACTCGCTGATCGTTCAGAGCCGCGACGCGCGGGAGGCGAAATCGCCGACCAATGCCGACGGCTTCGGTCTCGCCTGGTATGGCGGGCGGCCCGAGCCTGGGCTCTATCGCGATATTCTGCCGGCCTGGTCAGACCCCAATCTGAAAAGCCTGTGCCAGCAGATCAGATCCGGCCTTTTCCTGGCCCACGTCCGCGCCTCGACCGGTGGCGGCACCAGCCGCATGAACTGCCACCCGTTCATTTCCGGCCGCTGGTCGTTCATGCATAACGGCCAGATCCACAGCTTCGAAAGGATACGCCGCGGACTGGAGAACTCGCTTTCGGACGCCGTCTACGACCGGCGCTCGGGCAGCACCGATTCCGAGCTGTTCTTCCTGCTGATGATCGACGAGGGCCTGTCGCGTGATCCGCATGGCGCGGCAACGCGCGCCGCCAATCGCGTGCTCGACGCCTCGCGCCGCGCCGGTCTGGACCCGGCGCTGAAGCTCACCGCCGCCTTCTCGGACGGCAAGGCACTGCACGCCGTGCGCTACGCCACCGACGATCATGCGCCGACGCTTTACACCTCGGCCTTTGGAAGGGGCCGCTGCATCGTCTCGGAGCCCTTCGACCGCGAAGGCGGCGAGTGGCAGGCGATCCCGCCATCGAGCTTCGTCACCATCACACGCGATGGCATGGTCGTTCGGCCCTTTACTCCGGCTCTGGCGGAGTTGGCGCTCGCGAGCTGAACCATCCGGCCGCGCATACCAGCGCAATCCCGATCAAGCGAGGCCGATCCTCGGATGCTGAACTCGGCTTGAAGCCGCGCCACAGTCCGCCATCTTGATCAGCAGGCGCGGCCAGCAAGCCGGAGCATTCGTCATGGACATCGCCTTCGCCTCGACCATCGATCTCGCCACCGCGATCGCCGCGCGAAGAATCTCGGCCGTGGTGGCGCTGGATGCGCATCTTGCGCAGATCGACAGGGGCAACGGGGCGGTCAACGCCATCGTCACCCTCGACAGGGAAGGGGCTCGCGAGCGCGCCAGGCAGGCGGACGTTGCGCTGGCGCGCGGCGATGCGCTGGGTCCGCTGCACGGCGTGCCCTTCACCCTGAAGGATACGCACGACACGGCCGGCATGAAGACCACGGTCGGCTTCCCGCCGTTTGCCGACTATGTGGCGAAAAAGGACAGCCCGGTCGTGGCGCGGCTGAAGGCGGCTGGCGCAATACTGATCGGCAAGACCAATGTCGCGACCATGCTCAGCGACTGGCAATCGGACAATCCACTGTTCGGCCGCACCGGCAACCCCTGGAATCTGTCGCGCACCGCCGGCGGCTCCAGCGGCGGCGCGGCGGCGGCGGTTGCAGCGGGTATGACGCCGTTCGAGATCGGCACCGACATGCAGGATTCCATCCGGCTGCCGGCTGCCTTCTGCGGTGTCTACGGTCTGAAGCCGACCGAGCACCGCGTTTCGCTGGCCGGCGCTTTTCCCGATCCGGGCGGGACGGCGCGCAGCGTCCGGCTGATGTCGTGCCTCGGCCCGCTGGCGCGCAGCGCCGAGGACCTGGCACTGATCTACCGGATCATCGCCGGACCGGACGGAGGCGACACCGACCTTGCGCCGGTGCCGGTCGAGGCTACGGAGACGCCGGACGTCGGCACGCTGCGCATCGCCGTCGCCACGACCTTCCCTGGCTTCCCGGTGGCTGACGAGATCAGCGCCGCCGTCGAGAAGCTTGGCGAGAAGCTCGGATCGGCAGGCGCCATGGTCGATGAGGCAAAATTGCCCCGGGTCGATCTGCACGACGATCTCGCCGAGGGCGGCGCGCTGATCGGCATGATGCTGGAGGCCGCGCAGCCGGACCCGCCGGAGCAGCCGACGCCGATCTCGCGCTGGTTCGCGGCGCTCGCCCGCCGCGACCGCTCGATTCTCGCCTGGGACCGGTTCTTCGAAAGCTGCGATGCGCTGCTCTGCCCGGTCGCCATGACCACCGCCTTCCCGCATTGCGCGCCGGGAACGGCGATCGAGGTCAACGGCAGAGGGGAAAACTATTGGATGCTGCCGGCCTATGGCGCAGTGTTCAATTATTCCGGCCATCCGGCGCTGACGATACCCGGCGGGTACGATAGCAAGGGCCTGCCCATCGGCCTGCAACTGATCGGCAGTCGCTGGTCGGAATCGCGGCTGCTCGGCATTGCGTCAGCGATCGCGCCACTCGCTGGCGGCTTTCGCAGGCCGACCGGCTATTAAGAGAAGCGGCCAAGCCCGTAAGACTGAAGCAATGGATCGCGCTCGCCGTCGAGGATTTCGCGGGCGGCAAAAAGACCGACCGCCGGCGCCAGCGTGATGCCGGAATGCATGACGGCGACATAGAGCCCGTCCATCCCCTCGGCGCGGCCGATGATTGGGAAGCCGTCGACCGGGGTCGGCCGGTAGCCGACCGTGTGGAAATCGAGCTCCAGCCCCTCGGCGCCGCCCAGCATCGCCTTCGTCGCCTTGAACAGCTCGCGCGCCGTGTCCTCCGCATTCTCGCCCGGATCGGCGCCGCCGAAATCCGAGCCGGCGATGATGCGGCCCTCGGCCGTCTGGCGCATGTGCAGCCGCTCGGCCAGCACCAGCCCGTTGAGCAGCTTCTTGTAAGGGCGCGAATGAACGATCAGGCCGGGCGGTGTTTCGATCGGCAGCTTGACCCCGACTGTTTCGGCGATCCCCGGAGCTCCGGCGCCGGCCGCGATCACCACCTCGTCGGCGGTAAGCTGCTCGCCGGACATCTCCACGCCCGTGACCTTGCCATTGGATCGCACCAGGGCGGTGACGGTTCCGGTTGCCAACTTCGCGCCGCGCCGCTCGGCATCGGCCAGCAGCGCCCTGGTAGCGGCAACCGGCTCGGCGACGCCTTCCTCCGCCACATAGAGCGCAAGCTCCGGAAGCTCGGTGAGATTGGGCTCGATGCGGGCCACCCGGTCGCGGTCGACGCGCTCGATGCCATAGCCCCAGGAGGAATGCTCGGCCGCATAGGCCTCCAGCTCGTCCGCCGGCATGTCCCAGCACAGGCCGCCGCACCAGGCGAGCGGCAGGCCGGGCAGATCCTTCGCCAGCCTTGTCCATTCGGTCATGGCGCGCCGGCGCAGCCGGAAATAGGTCTCGGGGTTGCCCCAGCTGGCATTGATCCAGGCAAACGAATTGGGTGTCGCGACGCCACCCGCGCCGCTATCCGAAATCACCGTCACCCGCGCCCCGGCTCCCGTCAGATGCCAGGCGATCGAGGCACCGATGATGCCGGCGCCGATGACGATGACTTCTTTCGCGCTGCTCATGCCGGGCTCCATTGGGGTTTCCCGTCATGCCATCGCACCGAGCCAACCTCAAGCGAGAAGGCGTCTATGCGCTAGCCAAGCGCCTCTTGCTTGGCGCCGGCGAGCAGCCCTTTCAACTCGTCGTACCGCCGCATGAGGCGCGGCGAGTCGACTTTCTTCGCGACCGCGAGCACCGTGCCGAGCTCCAGCTCCGCGCCGGTGCGGTCACCCAGCCGGATGAGCAGCGCCGCGAGCGAAAGCCTGGCATCCGCGCAGCTGGTCGGCGAGCCGATCTCTGCCCAGCGCGAGCATGCGGTCTGCAGCTCCCACGCCGCTTCCACAAGGCGATCTTCCCGCATGAACAGTTCCGCCTTGGCCTCGGCAGTCAACGCCCGGATCGAGGCCATCGGCCAACGTTGCGGCTCGCTTTCCAGTTCGGCGATCACCTGCTTCGCGCGCTCCAGCCGATCGGTCCGCGCCGCCACCTTGGCGAGCGTGGCAAGGACCATGCCGCGCCGCTGCAGGGTTGGCCAGCGGTTCCCAACCAGGGACCGCTCGAGCGCGCTGAAGGCGGCCTCCGCCTGTCCCTGCTCGAGCTGCAGCAGCGCAAGGCCGGGCTGCGGGTCCCAGCCCGCGGCGTGGGACGCGCGATAGGCTGTTTCGGCCTCGGCGAAATCGCCGGCGGCAAGATGAATGTCACCCAGGACGCGCAGCGCATCGCCAGTGGCCCAAGGCGCGTCGAGCGCAAGCTGGTCGAGCGCGGCACGCACCAGAGTCTCCGCCTCTTTCAGCGTGCCATGGACGCCGAGCACCTCGGCCCGATGCAGCCGGCACGAGCCCGTGAGTTCCTCCAGCCCGTGTCCTCTGCACCAGCCCTCGTAGCTGAGGGTCCATTGGTTGGCTCTCGCCCAGTCGCCGAAATTTCGGCAGGCCCAGAGAATGTTGCAGTAGAGGATACCGCCGACGATCGGGTCGACATCGCTGGAGAGACCAAGCGCTGCGGCAAAATCCTGGTCTTCCTGCCCGGACCTTGTTTCCCCAAGGCAAAGCTTGAAGAAGCCGCGATAGATGAGACCGAGCGACTCGACGACCGGATCCTCGAGCTGCTTGCCGACCTCGAAAGCCTGCTCGGCGAGCGCAAGCGCGTGCTCCGGCTCGGCTTCCGCGCCCTTGATGCGCGCGCCCATCCAGCACCAGAGGCCATGCTCCCTGCTCTCGGTGGCGCCATCGATCAACTGCGCGGCACGCTTATGCCAGCCATTGGCGGCGGCAAGCTCTCCTCTCTCCAGATGGATCATGGCAAGGGTGATTGCCGGAGAAGCCGCGCGCAGGCGTTCGCCGGCGACGCCGTACTCCGTCACCGCGCGCGCCAGGAGCGGAATGGCTTCCGCTGGCCGTCCCATGCACTCCAGTGCCAATGCCCATTCTTCGAGATCGGCCGTCAACAACTCGTCGGTGGCGTCTGCTTCGGCGAAGGAGGCCGCGGCCTCACGCCATTTTCTGGCCGCAACGGCCGCGCGTGCCAAAAGGATTGGCGAGCCGGGGCTCGAAGGCTTGCTCACCTCGCCGGCCGGAACGATCTTGTTTTCCGGAGCGGCAGGTGAATCCAGGTAGATCCGGTAGCCAAACCGCGGCAGGTTGCGCAGCGCCGTTTCAATTCCGCCCTGGCGAAGGATGCTGCGAGCGAGACTCGCCACGCGCTGCAGCGAGGCCTCCGTCACCGTGACGCCCGGCCACAGCGTTTCGAGCAGTTCGTCCTTGCTCAGCGCCCGCTCCTGATTTCGCAGCAGCATGGCGAGGAAGTCGAAGACCAGCGGCTGCGCCTCGACCTCCCTGCCGGCGAGGCGAAGGGCGCGGGATTCCTCGTTCAGCTCGAAGTCGCCGAAGCAATAGACCCCCATCGGCAGCATTCCCTCCAACGACAATGGGCAAAGGATCAGGAGAAGATAAGCGCGGCGTAAGGACTGTCGGCCCCCCCTCCTGTCATTCTTCCCGTGCCTGGCGAGCCAAGCGGCACTTTAGCCCAGCAACCCCAGGCATGTCACCGGCAGCGACCTGGTCGGGCCGCCAGCCGGCTTTTGAAGCCAAGATGAGGAGACTACGACAATGCAGAAGTACATCATCGAGCGGGACATTCCCAAGGTCGGCACCTTTGAGCGCGAGCAGCTCCGCGACGCGTCCAAGGCCTCGAACGCCGTCCTCGCCGATCTTGGCCCCGAGATCCAGTGGGTGGAGTCGTTCGTCACCGACGACAAGACCTTCTGCGTCTATCTCGCCAAGGACGAGGCGATCATCCAGCGCCACGCCAAGATGAGCGGCTTCCCGGCCACCAAGATCACGCAGGTGAAGCGCCTGTTCGATCCGACGACGGCGCACGCCAGCGCCTGACGGGGAGGCACGGGTGGTGAAACTCTTCGCAAATCTCGTCCTCGGCACGGCGTTGTCCGGCGCCATCTGGGCCTCCGCGCTCGCCTGCGGCACCGCGGATGCCCATGATACGCCGGACCCGGTGCTCAACCGGTCTCGGGAAATGGCGGCCAGGTACGTCAACATCGAGGTCGCCAAGGCCGAAGGCTACCAGCAGCTCTTCGAATGCACGACGCATGACGAGCACGGCACGATGGGGGTCCACTTCATCCATCCGGGCCGTGCCGGCGATGGCAAGCTCGTGCTCGCCGAGCCGGACGTGCTGACCTACGAGCCGGAGCCGGACGGCTCCATGCAGCTCGTCGGCATGGAATACATCGTCTTCGAGAAGGATTGGAAGGGCAAGGGCGTTCCCGAGTTCCTCGGCCGCACCCTGCAGCGCAAGACGACCGTGGGCGTCCATCCGGTGGACCCCTACTACGAGCTGCATGTCTGGCACTGGCGGCACAATCCGGCCGGCATGTTCGCCGACTGGAACCCCTACGTGAGCTGCGCCAACGATCAGTCCTGACGCAGCCAAGACCCGGCACCGCATCGGGAGGGTCATTGCATGGCCCTCCCGATCTCCCATCGTTCAAACAGAAGGAACACGACAATGTCATCCCTTGAAGAACTGGAATTCACGGTCGATCGGCCCTTCGGCTGGCGCTTCTTCGTGACGGCCATCGATCGTTTCGGCGTCGGAGCCTTCGCCCGCATCATCCGCATTCGCAGGGACCGGGCGCGGCTTCACGAATTTCCGGACCACCTGCTGCGCGACATCGGCATTGATCGCTCCGAGATCGCGTTGGTCACCCGCTACGGCAGCAAGAATGGTCGCGGCTGGCTGTGGAACTGATCTGCGCGGCCGATTTCCGGTCGTCTCGGACCGATCGGCCCGAAACTGTCGACAGGCCGGAAAAGCGCTGCTAGAAGCCCGCGCCACAGACAGGATTCCACGACTTGGCAGAAGACATCGAAAACGCGGTATCGCGCCGTCGCACCTTCGCGATCATCGCCCACCCCGACGCCGGCAAGACCACGCTCACCGAAAAGCTGCTTTTGTTCGGCGGCGCGATCCAGCTTGCCGGCGAGGTCAAGGCCAAGAAGGACCGCATCCAGACCCGGTCCGACTGGATGAAGATCGAGCGCGAGCGCGGCATTTCGGTCGTCACCTCGGTGATGACCTTCGAGTATGACGACAATGTCTTCAACCTGCTCGACACGCCCGGCCACGAGGATTTCGCCGACGACACCTATCGCACGCTCTCGGCGGTCGACTCGGCCGTCATGGTCATCGATGCCGCCAAGGGCATCGAGCCGCGCACGCTGAAGCTGTTCGAGGTCTGCCGGCTGCGCGACATCCCCATCATCACCTTCGTCAACAAGATGGACCGCGAGAGCCGCGATCCCTTCGAGATCCTCGACGAGATCGAGCAGAAGCTGGCGCTGGACACCGCGCCTGTCACCTGGCCGATCGGCCGCGGCAAGACCTTTTCGGGCACCTATCATCTGGCGCTGAACGCCGTGCGCAAGAGCGATGACGAGAAGGAGCGCACGCCGGTCAACGGTCCCGATTCCAACCGCGTTGCCGGGCTGCTGCCCGACAATGAGCGGGAAGCCTTCATCGAGGAGCTGGAGCTCGCGCGGGAAGCGTGCAGACCCCTTGATATCGACGCCTTCCGCGAGGGCCATCTGACGCCGGTCTATTTCGGCTCGGCGCTGCGCAATTTCGGCGTGCGCGACCTGATCGAGGCGCTCGGCGCCTTCGGGCCGCCGCCGCGCGCGCAGGAGGCCGACAGCCGCAAGGTCGAGGCGACCGAGGAGAAGATGACCTCCTTCGTCTTCAAGATCCAGGCCAACATGGACCCCAACCACCGCGACCGCATCGCCTTCGTGCGCGTCTGTTCGGGCAAGCTCGAGCGCGGCATGAAGGCCAAGCTGGTGCGCACCGGCAAGCCGATGAGCCTGTCGGCGCCGCAGTTCTTCTTCGCCCGCACCCGCGTCACGGCCGACGAGGCCTTCGCCGGCGACGTCGTCGGCATCCCCAACCACGGCACGCTGCGCATCGGCGACACGCTGACCGAGGGCGAGGAGATCCTGTTCCGCGGCGTGCCGAACTTCGCCCCGGAAATCCTGCGCCGCGTCCGCCTCGGCGATGCCATGAAGGCCAAGAAGCTGAAGGAAGCCCTGCACCAGATGGCCGAGGAAGGCGTGGTGCAGCTGTTCTCGCCCGAGGACGGCTCGCCAGCCATCGTCGGTGTCGTCGGCGCCCTGCAGCTCGACGTGCTCAAGGAACGGCTGAACATCGAGTACACGCTGCCGGTCGACTTCGAAATGTCGCGCTTTTCCGTCTGTCGCTGGATCTCGGCCGACGACAGAGCGGAGGTGCAGCGCTTCATCGAAGCGCATCGCGGCGACATCGCCCGCGATCTCGACAACGATCCGGTGTTCCTCGCCCAGCACGCCTTTTCGCTCAACTACGAAGCCGAGCGCTGGAAGGCGATCCGCTTCGCCGCGGTGAAGGACTACCAGGTCCGCGACAAGGCGGCGTAGTCACTCCTTTTTCCTTTCTCCCCGTTCACGGGGAGAAGGTGCCCGAAGGGCGGATGAGGGGCGGCGCCGGCGTTTGAGATTTCATTCAGCCTCGGGCCGCTTCCTCGATCTTGGCGATGTCGATCTTGCTCATCTCCATCATCGCCGACATCACGCGGCCGGCCTTGGCCCTGTCCGGGTCGAGAAGCAGCCGCGGCAACTGCTCCGGCACGACCTGCCAGGACACTCCGAACTTGTCCTTGAGCCAGCTGCATTGCGACGGTTCGCCTCCGCCTTCGATGAGCCTGTCCCAGAAATAGTCCACCTCTTCCTGCGTCTTGCAGTCGATCGACTGTGACATCGCCTCGTTGAACTTGAATTGCGGTCCGCCGTTGAGCGCCTGGAACTGCACGCCGTCGAGTTCGAACGTGGTCACCAGCGCCTTGCCTTCATCGGCGTGGCCTTCGGGCCAACGCATCACGCTCAGCACCTTCGAATTCTTGAAGATGGACACGTAGAAATTCATCGCCTCTTCGGCCTGATCGTCGAACCACAGGCAGGTGGTGATCTTTTGCATCTCGTGCTCCTCGGGTTGCTTATTACGATGAAACGGCTGACTGCGGGAATGGTGCCATTCCGTGCCGTCTGTCCAAGGACGGCCGTGCGGCGCGCGATCCGACAATGGCATCGAATTTTCCTGGAAAATCTGGCGCACCGCAAAATTGTGGCCAGACCAGGCTTCGGCGTCTATAACGCCTGCGACCTGAATTCAGCGCCGCCGCGCTCCGCACCGGGCGCAGCCAGCCAGCTAAGGAAAATTGCATGCCCGCCTATCGTTCCCGCACCACCACCCACGGCCGCAACATGGCCGGCGCCCGCGGCCTGTGGCGTGCCACCGGCATGAAGGATTCGGATTTCGGCAAGCCGATCATCGCGGTCGTCAACTCCTTCACCCAGTTCGTGCCCGGCCATGTCCATCTGAAGGATCTCGGCCAGCTGGTGGCGCGCGAGATCGAGAAGGCGGGCGGCGTCGCCAAGGAATTCAACACCATCGCTGTCGATGACGGCATCGCCATGGGCCATGACGGCATGCTCTATTCGCTGCCGTCGCGCGAGCTTATCGCCGACTCCGTCGAATACATGGTCAACGCCCATTGCGCCGACGCCATGGTCTGCATCTCCAATTGCGACAAGATCACCCCCGGCATGCTGATGGCCTCGCTGCGCCTCAACATCCCGACCGTTTTCGTCTCCGGCGGACCGATGGAGGCCGGCAAGGTGGTGCTGGCCGGCAAGACGCAGGCGCTCGACCTCGTCGACGCCATGGTCGCCGCCGCCGACGACAAGATTTCCGACGAGGACGTGAAGGTCATCGAGCGCTCGGCCTGCCCGACCTGCGGCTCGTGCTCGGGCATGTTCACCGCCAATTCGATGAACTGCCTGACCGAGGCGCTCGGCCTGTCGCTGCCCGGCAATGGCTCGACGCTGGCAACGCATGCCGACCGCAAGCGCCTGTTCGTCGAGGCCGGCCATCTCGTCGTCGACCTCGCCCAGCGCTACTACGAGCAGGAGGACGAAAGCGCCCTGCCGCGCAGCATCGCCTCCAAGGGCGCCTTCGAGAACGCCATGGCGCTCGACATCGCCATGGGCGGCTCGACCAACACGGTTCTGCATATCCTGGCCGCCGCCCACGAGGGCGAGGTCGACTTCACCATGGAAGACATCGACCGGCTGTCGCGCAAGGTGCCGGTGCTTTGCAAGGTGGCGCCGGCCAAGTCCGACGTGCACATGGAGGACGTCCACCGCGCCGGCGGCATCATGGCCATCCTCGGCCAGTTGGACAATGCCGGGCTGATCAACCGCGACCTGCCGACGGTCCACACCGCGACGCTGGGCGAGGCGCTCGACCATTGGGACATTTCCCGCACCTCCAGCCAGAACGTGCGCGACTTCTTCCTCGCCGCCCCCGGCGGCGTGCCGACGCAGGTCGCCTTCAGCCAGGACCGCCGCTGGGACGACCTCGACACGAACCGTGAAACGGGCGTCATCCGCTCGGCCCAGACGCCGTTCTCCAAGGATGGCGGCCTTGCCGTGCTGAAAGGCAACCTTGCGCTCGACGGCTGCATCGTGAAGACCGCCGGCGTCGACGAGTCGATCCTGAAGTTCACCGGCCCGGCGCGCGTGTTCGAAAGCCAGGACGCTTCGGTCAAGGCGATCCTCGGCAATGAGATCAAGGCCGGCGATGTCGTCGTCATCCGCTATGAGGGTCCGCGCGGCGGCCCCGGCATGCAGGAGATGCTCTATCCGACCAGCTATCTGAAGTCGAAGGGCCTCGGCAAGGCCTGCGCGCTGATCACCGACGGCCGCTTCTCCGGCGGCACGTCGGGCCTGTCGATCGGCCATGTCTCACCGGAAGCCGCCGAAGGCGGGCTGATCGGCCTGGTTCGGGAAGGCGACACGATCGAGATCGATATCCCGAACCGCAAGATCCATCTGGCGGTCAGCGAAGCCGAGCTCGATTCCCGCCGCGCGGCGATGGCGGCGAAGGGCGCGGATGCCTGGAAGCCGGAGGAAAAGCGCAAGCGCAAGGTCACGACCGCGCTGCGCGCCTACGCCGCCTTCGCCACCAGCGCCGACAAGGGTGCGGTGCGGAAAGTGCCGGAGTAGGGTTAAGCTGCGACCCCTACCTCCCCCCTTGTGGGGAGGTCGGACCGAAGGTCCGGGTGGGGGGCGGCGCCGACCCCCGCCCCGCTGCTTCGCAGCTTACCCTCCCCACAAGGGGGAGGGTAAGCTCACGGCATCAGCTGATACTCATAAAGCTTCTGATACAGCCCGCCCTGCTTGAGCAGGGTCTTGTGCGGGCCGCTTTCCTGCACCTTGCCGTTCTCCAGCACCACGATCGTGTCGGCCTGATGCACGGTCGATAGCCGGTGCGCGATGACGATGGTTGTGCGCCCGACCGTGAGCTGCTGCAGCGCGTCGCGGAACAGCGCTTCCGACTCGGCATCGAGCGCGCTGGTCGCCTCGTCGAGCAGCAGGATTTCGGCATTGCGCAGCATGGCGCGCGCGATCGAGATGCGCTGGCGCTGGCCGCCGGACAATAGCGAGCCGTTCTCACCTACCTCTGTCTCGTAGCCCTTGGCCATGGCGCTGATGAAGTCGTGGGCGTTGGCGGCCTTGGCGGCGGCGATCACCTCCGCTTCGGTCGCATCCTGACGGCCGAGGCGGATGTTGTGCATGACGGTGCCGGCGAACAGGAACGTGTCCTGGCTGACATAGGCGATCTTCTGCCTGAGCGAGGCGAGCGTGGCATGCGAGATGTCCTGGCCGTCGAACGCCACCTTGCCGCTCTGCGGGTCGTACATGCGCATGATCAGATTGAGGATCGTCGACTTGCCGCCGCCCGACGGCCCGACCAGCGCCGTCATCTTGCCGGGCGCCAGGGTGAGGTTCAAGTCTTTGAAGACCGGCGCGCTCTCGGGATAGGCGAAAGTTACGTCTTCGAACCTGATCTCGCCGGGCCCCGGTCGCAGCGGTGTGGCGTCGGGCTTTTCGGCAAGGGTCAGCGGCCGATCGGCGAGTTGGAACATCATGCGCACGCCGACGATCCCGGTCTCAAGCGAGATGCGCACGCGTGCCAGGCGCTTGGCCGGCTCATAGGCCAGCAGTAGCGCTCCGATGAAAGCCATGATGTTGCCCGGCATCTGACCGCCCTGCAAAACCAGGAAACCGCTCACAAAGATCGCACCGGCGATCGCCAGCCCGGCAAGCGTTTCCATCACCGGACTGGTGGCGGCTTCCAGTGTGGCGATGTTGTTGGCGCGGTTCTCGACGTCGGAGACCGCCTTGTACATGCGCTTGCGCATCGCGCCTTCGAGGTTGAAGGATTTGACGACACGCACCCCGATCGCCGTCTCCTGCATCACATGCACGATCTGGCCGAGCGAGCGAAATTCCATCGACGCAATCTTGCGGATGCGCTTCAGGATGCGGTTGACGCCGTAGATCGCGACCGGCCCGACGACGAAGCAGATCAGGGACAACGCCGGTTGCTTCCAGACCATGACGGCCACCAAGGCAATCAAGGTCACCAGGTCCCGCACATAGGATGTGACGACGAGGTCGAGGACGCTGCGTGCGGCCTGCGCGTTGTTGGTCATGCGCGTGATCAGGTCGGATGACGAGGTCGAATGGTAGAACTCGATGCCTTGCGCCAAGATCCGGTCATAGATCTTGCGCTGGCGGTCGGCGATGATGGCGTTGCCGACCCGGCTCATGAAATAGGCCTGGACGAAGTTGGCGATGCCCTTGGCGATGAAGATTGCGGCGACCGCAAAGGCTATCCAGTTGACGCGTTCGACTCTCTTGTAGATCACGAATTCATTGGTGATTACGCTGAGGATCCAGGCGCTGGCGGCGGTCGTGGCGGCCACCACCAGCATCGACACTATGGCGGCGCCATAGCCGAACTTGTGTTGGTGAAAGGATTCCCTCACCAACCTCGCGATGAGGCTCTGGTTTTCCGACGAACGGAAGAAACGAAACAAACGGCTGATCCCGTGCCTGGCTGGAGTCTCTGAGCGAATTTCGGATTCGCCACGAGGGCGAGAGGCGGCTTATAGAGCGAGTTGCCGCCGGATGGAACCTTTCGCGCTTGCGGAACGAAACGGCTGCGGCAGACCCTCTTTTGCGCCAGGATGGCGCTGATTCTACCAAGGGGATGACGGAAGATGGATTTCGACCTGATCGTACGCGGCGGCACGCTGCCTGACGGCAGGGTTGCCGATATCGGCATCGCCGGCGAGACGATCGCCGCGATCGAGCCCGAACTGACCGCCGCCGCGGGCACGGTGATCGACGCGCGTGGCAATCTGGTCTCGCCGCCCTTCGTCGATCCGCATTTCCATATGGACGCCACGCTCTCCTACGGCATTCCGCGTATCAATGCCTCCGGCACGCTGCTCGAAGGCATCGCGCTGTGGGGCGAACTGAAGCCGCTGCTGACGCATGAGGCGGTGCGCGAGCGGGCGCTTGCCTATTGCGACTGGGCGGTGTCGATGGGGCTGCTTGCCATCCGCACCCATGTCGATGTCTGCGACGACCGGCTGCTGGCGGTCGAGGCGCTGCTCGAGGTCAAGAAGACCGTCGCGCCCTATATCGACCTGCAGCTCGTCGCCTTCCCGCAGGACGGGCTCTACCGCTCGCCGACGGCGCGTCAAAACACCGTCCGCGCGCTCGATCTCGGCGTCGACATTGTCGGCGGCATCCCGCATTTCGAGCGCACCATGGCCGACGGCACGCGCTCGGTAACCGAGTTCTGCGAAATCGCCGCCAAACGCGGCCTCATGGTCGACCTGCACTGCGACGAGACCGACGATCCGCTGTCGCGCCACATCGAGCAGCTTGCCTATGAGACCGAGCGGCTCGGCCTGCAGGGCAGGGTGGCCGGCTCGCACCTCACCTCCATGCATTCGATGGACAATTACTACGTCTCCAAGCTGTTGCCGCTGATCGCCGAGGCCGGCGTGTCGGCGATCCCCAACCCGCTGATCAACATCATGCTGCAGGGCCGCCACGACACGTTCCCCAAGCGACGCGGCCTGACCCGGGTGAAGGAGATGCTGGCGCTTGGCATCCGCGTCGGCTGGGGCCAGGACTGCGTGCTCGACCCCTGGTATTCGCTGGGCACCGCCGACATGCTCGACGTCGCCTTCATGGGCCTGCATGTCGCCCAGATGTCGAGCCCGGCCGACATGGCGCGCTGTTTCGACATGGTCACCAACGTCAACGCCGCCATCATGGGCCTCGACCACCTCGGGCTGGCCGTCGGCAAGCGCGCCAGCCTCGTCGTCCTCGATGCCGGCAATCCGATCGAGGCGGTGCGCCTGCGCGCCGAACGGCTCTGCGTCATCGCCCGGGGCAAGGTGGTGGCGGAGCGGACAAAGCAGGAAACGCGCCTGTCGATCGCGGGCAGGCCGCAAAGTGTCAACCGAAGGCATAAATCCAGCTAGAACCAGCCGATTTTCGCCGCTGGTCTTACGGATTGCCGGGATTTTGCTCGTCAAATCCCCGGCTTGAAGCTAGGACGCCCGCCATGGCTCAGTCTTTCGCCCGTGGCTTTACGATCAAGAACATGCTTCTCGCCGGCATCCTCCTGATGCTGGCCGGCGATTTCATGTTCGCGCTGAACGACGCGATGGGCAAATGGCTGGTCGCCTCCTTCTCGGTCGGTCAGGTGGTGCTGATCCGCTCGATCGGCGCCTTCATCGTGCTCGGTCCGATGATCGCCAACCAGGGCACGGGCAAGCTGTTCAGTCTCGACCGGCCGATGCTGCAGGTCCTGCGCGTCGTGGCGACCACGCTCGATACCGGGTTCTTCTACGCCGCGGTCGTCTATTTGCCGCTCGCCGACGTGATGAGCTTCTACATGGCCGGCCCGATCTATGTCGCGGCGCTGTCGCACCTGCTGCTCGGCGAGAAGGTCGGCTGGCGGCGATGGCTGGCGATCCTGGTAGGCTTCTGCGGCGTGCTCATCATCCTGAAGCCGTCCTCTGCCGCCTTCTCAATGTCTTCCGGCTTTGCGCTGGTCGGCAGCATCGCTTTCGGCTTCGCCATCATCCTTGGCCGTCGTCTGCGCGGCACCAGCGACACTACGCTCGTCACCTGGCAGACCATCGGCACGCTGGTTGTCGGCGGGGTCTTGACCATCGGCGCCTGGCGCACACCGTCCGCGCTCGATTTCGGCGCCATGCTGTTGCTCGGCGTCGTCTCCTGCGCCGCCCATCTGATGATCACCAGGGCGCTGAAGCTGGCGCCGGCCTCGACGCTGGCGCCTCTGCACTACAGCCTGCTTCTGTGGGCGATCGTCTTCGGTCTGGCCTTCTTCGGCGACGTGCCGAGCCTTCGTATCCTGGTCGGCTCGGCGATCGTCGTGCTCGCCGGCATCTTCATCTTCCATCGCCAGAAGGTGGTGGAGACAGTGGTTCCCCCGGAGAACGTGCCGAAGGGCGTGAACTAGGGCTCGCAGTTCGGGCGGCTAGCCCTTGCGTATCGCCGCTAGGTGCAGCGAGAACTCCGCCGTCTCCATCAACGCCTTGCAGCGGGCGAAGCGGCCGTCGGCATAGGCGCGGAAATCGTCGACCGGATTGTTGTTGGCGAGCTGGATCAGCCCCCACAGCGTCCACAGAAGGTCGCACATCGCCTTGTAGATGACGACGCGGCCGCGCTCGGCGGGCTTCGGCGCGCGGCCGAAATAGGCGAGCATCAATTCCTCGTCCTGCGCGGCGTCGAACTTGCCTTCGACGGAGAGATCGCCGAGGTCCCAGAGCGGATCGTTCATGCCCGAATATTCCCAGTCGACGATCCACATCCTGTCGCCGGTATCGAGAAAATTCTCGCACAGCGGATCGCAGTGGCAGGCGACAATTGGAATGGGGTGGGTTGCAAGCGCCGCGCGCACGCTGTCGGCCTCGCGCACCACGTCGTGATAGCCGGCGGGCAGCGCCACATTCTTGGTCGACAGCACCTTGAGATAGTCGTCGATCATCGCAAACAGCTCGAAGCGGAAGGGAAACACCGCGCCGGATGAATGCAGCTTGCGGAAGGCCTCGCCGGCGCGTGCCGGGCTGCCGGCCCTCGTCTTGAACTTCTCCGGCGACATCGTTTCGGCGCCGGCGACGTAACGGCTCACCAGCACGCCCGTCCCGGCGTCGGCATGCAGCAACTCGGGGCTGACCCCGGCCTTGGCCGCCTCGCGCGCCGCCACCGCCTCATTGGCGCGGTTGATATACTCCTCGGTGCCCTTGCCGGGGATGCGCAGGCAAAGATCGCCGGCCCTGTAGACGAGATTGGTCAGGCCGCCGAGCCGTTCCAGCGGTCCCTGATAGCCCGCCAGCACCGGAATCGCGGCCAATGCCGCGCGTGCCTCGTCCGTCATTATGCCCCCGTGTTTACCTTCTCACCTTGTTTATGGAGGAACGGTTCCACAATTTTCGCCATTTGGCTATCATCCGATCAAAGTCGACTCGATCAGGCGGCGGCAACAGAAAGATGGCAGACAGCAAGCATCTTGGACCGCTCACCGCGGCCTACGCGGCGAAGCGGCCGGAAGAGGTGGCAGCGCTTTACGACCGCTGGTCCGAGACCTACGACGCCGACATGTCGGCGGCCGGTTACCGCCATCCGACGATCTGTCTGGCGCTGATCGCCCGCCATCTGCCGCGCGGCGCCGCGCCGCTGCTGGATGCCGGCGCCGGCACCGGCCTGATCGGCGAATGGCTCGCCATCACCGGCTATCCCAAGGTCGAGGCGCTCGATATTTCGCAAGGCATGCTGGACAAGGCTGCCGCCAAAGGCGTCTACACGGCGCTTCACTGCCTGGCGATGGGTGGGCCATTGCCCTTCGCGGACAATGCCTATGCCGGCATCGTCTCGGCAGGCGTCTTCACTTCAGGCCATGTCGGCGCCGAGGGTCTGGACGAGTTGATCCGCATCTGCCGGCCGGGCGGGGTGATCGTGCTCACGGTCAAGAACACGCTGTGGGAGGCCGGCTTTGCTGAGCGCGTCGCCGCGCTCGAGGCAGGGCGCACGGTCGTCCGCGTCGAAGAGACCGCGCCCTATGTCTCAATGCCCGGCGAGGCCGACACCGTGCCCAGCCGCGGCCTGGTCCTGCGCGTGATCTGAGGCCCTAGGCTTTGATTTTTTCCCCGGCCGGATCGTACATCGGCTCGAGATGGATCTTTGCCGGCGTCCGCTCCATCGCCACCACCAGCTCATAGTCGCCGGAAGCGAGAAAATCGTCGCCGACGCCGGCCGCGTTGCGCACATAGCCGTAGCCGATGTTCTTGCCCAGCGTGTAGCCATAGCCGCCGCTGGTGAGGTAGCCGACCGGCTCGCCATTGCGCAGGATGGTCTCGCGTCCGACCAGCACGATCGCGGGGTCGTCGACAGTAAAGCCGGCAAAGCGTTTCTTCAGCGCCTCGCCGGCGGCGTTCTCGAGTGCCCTTCGGCCGACGAAGTCGGTGTTCTTGCGAAGCTTCACCGCCCAGCCGAGGCCAGCCTCCTGCGGCGTGTCGTTGGGCGTGATGTCGGAACCCCAGGCGCGGTAGCCTTTCTCCAGCCGCAGCGATTCCAGCGCCCGGTAGCCGATCGGGCGGATGCCGTGCGCCTCGCCCGCCGTCATCAGCGCGTCGAACACCTCGCCGGTCGCCGCGATCGGCACATGCAGTTCCCAGCCGAGCTCGCCGACATAGGTGACGCGCAGCGCCTTCACCGTATGGCCGGCGATCTGGATCTCGCGCGCATGGCCGAACGGGAAGGCGGTGTTGGAGACATCCGCGTCCGTCACTGCCGACAGCACGTCGCGGGCGCGCGGCCCCATCAGCGTCAGCGTGCCGAAATCCTCCGTGACATCATTCAGCGCCACGTCGAGCCCCTTGCCGACATGGTCCTCGATCCACGACAGATCGTGCGTGCGGAAGCCGGTGCCGGTGACGATGTAGAACCTGTCCTCGCCGAGCCGCGACACGGTCAGGTCAGCTTCGATGCCGCCGCGCGTGTTGAGAAGCTGCGTATAGGTCAGCCGGCCGACCGGCTTGTTGACGTCGTTGGCGCAGATCCAGTCGAGCGCTTTCAAGGCATCCGCGCCGGTCATCTCGTATTTGGCGAAGGACGACTGATCGAAGATGCCGACCTTCTCGCGCACATGCCGATGTTCCTCGCCGACTGCCTGGAACCAGTTCTGCCGGCCCATCGAATAGACGTCCTCGGGCTCTACGCCGTCGGGCGCGAACCAGTTCGGCCGCTCCCAGCCGAGCTTCGAGCCGAACACGGCGCGGTGCCCGCCCAGCCGTTCATAGAGCGGCGACACGATACGCGGCCGGCCGGAGAGATATTCCTCATGCGGGAAGCCGATCGTGTAGTGCTTGCCATAGGCCTCCAGCGTGCGGTCGCAGACCCATTGCCGGTCGCGATGCAGGTTGGAAAAACGCCTGATGTCGACCACCCAGAGGTCGAGCGGCGCCTCGCCGTCGACCACCCATTGCGCCAGTACCCAGCCGGCGCCGCCGCCAGACGCGATGCCGAAGGCGTTGAAGCCGGCGCCGACGAACATGTTGGCGCATTCGGGTGCCACGCCGAGGATGAAATTGCCGTCCGGCGTAAAACTTTCCGGCCCGTTGATCATCTGCTTGACGCCGACGGTTTCCAAGGCTGGAACTCGCGCGATCGCCTGCGCCATGTGCTGCTCGAAATGATCGTAGTCGTCGTCGAACAGCCGGAATTCCCAGTCGTTGGGAACGTCGCCCGTCGTCCAGGCTTGCGGGTTCGGCTCATAGCCGCCCATCACCAGCCCGCCGACCTCTTCTTTGAAATAGGTGCGGCGGTCGGGGTCGCGGATCGTCGGCGCGTCGGTCGCCAGCCCGTCGATCTTCTCGGTGATGATGTACTGGTGCTTGACCGGCTGCAGCGGCACGTTGATGCCGGCCATCGCGCCGACCTGGCGGGCCCATTGCCCGGCGCAGTTCACCACCTTGTCGCAGGCGATGTCGCCCTTGTCGGTCTTCACCGCGGTGATGCGGCCGTCCTTCATCGCGAAGCCGGTGACGCGCACCTCCTCGAACAGTTTGGCGCCATGCATGCGCGCGCCCTTGGCCAGCGACTGGGTGATGTCGGAGGGGCTCGCCTGGCCGTCGGTCGGCAGCCAGGAGGCGCCGACGAGGTCGCCGGTCTCCATCAGCGGCCACATCTTTTTCACCTCGTCCGGCGACAGCAATTGCATATCCATGCCGAAGCTTTTCGCCGTCGTCGCCAGCCGCCTGAACTCGGTCCAGCGGTCGGCATTGGTGGCCAGCCTGAGGCACCCGGTCATCTTCCAGCCGGTGGCGAGCCCGGTCTCTGCCTCCAGCCCCTTGTAGAGCTCGACGGAGTATTTCAGCACGCGCGTGATCGAGGCCGACGAACGCAGCTGGCCGACCAGCCCGGCCGCGTGCCAGGTCGAGCCCGAGGTCAGCTTGCCCTGCTCCAGGAGCACGACATCGGCCTTGTGGTCGCGCGCCAGATGATAGGCCGTCGAGCAGCCGATGATGCCGCCGCCGATGACGACGATCCCGGCCTGGCTGGGCAAGGTCATGGGCTCAGCCTTCCGTATTTGGTTTGGTAGTGGTCCAGCGCCGCGTCGAGCCGCGTCAGGTTCTCCTCGGTGTAGGCGACGTAGTCGATGCCGGGCGCGTCGAGATAGAGTTCGGAGACCATGCTCCACATCGCCTCGCGCAGCAGCGAGGCGCATTGCATCGCCGCATGCGAGCGGCGGATGGCATCGTCGGGCTCCTTCATGAAATAGGCGGTGAGCAGGGCGAAGGATTCCTCGTCGCTCAGGCCGGCGTTGGAGGCCGAGCCGGCAAGGTCGAACATCGCCGTGTTGAAGCCCGCATATTCGAAGTCGATCAGCCACAGCCTGTTGCCGTCGTCGAGAATATTGGCCGGCAAAAGATCGTTGTGGCCGAAGACGATCGGCAGCAGTTTTTGCGCGCGTTCCAGTTCATCGGCGAGCGTCAGGTAGCGGGGCAATTCGTCCCGCTTGCGGCTGCCGCCTTCATCCAGCGTGCGCGCATAGTCGCGGATGACGTGGAACACCCAGAACATGAAACCGGCGCCGGAGACGTGATTGGGCATTTCGCGGTGGAAGCCGCGCATCAGGGCGGCGACGCGGCCGATGTTGGCGCGCACGTCCTCGGCGGTATAGGTCCTGGCGCCGAGATACTGCGTCACCATGATGCCCGGCTCGGCATAGCGGACGGCCGGCGCGAAGCCCGCGGCATGCGCCGCGCGCGAGGTCATCACCTCGCGCTCGCGAAAGACGTGGTGGAACGGAAAATCCTGGCCGAAGCGCACCACATGCCGTCCGGCCGCGTCCTGGACCAGGTAGTTGGCGTTGCTCAGGCCGCCCGGCAGCGGCTCAATCTCGATCGTGCCGGTCCAGCAGGGCAGGGCGCGGATGCGGTCTTCGACGGTCACGGTCTATCCCTGGTTAGGCTGAGCTTCGACAAAGCGCCACGGACAGGGCGGCGACGGCGGAGGGGAGTGGGAAAATCTCGTCGGTGCGGGACGCCAGGACCGGTATCCCGCACCGCACCGACGAGCCCCTTGGCCAGGTTTGTGATCCCGGCATCCGCCCCCGCGGATCTGAAAATTCCTTGCACCAGGCCCGTTCCGGGCGATCTGGTCCGTGAATTGCGGCTCCGCCATCACCTTCCCGTGGCGCTTTCGAGCCTGTCACCTTTCTTCGATCTCACGCCAGTGTTGGTCGGCTGTCAATCAAAAGCCGTGACTTTTTTTGGGTGTTTTGCCCGAAAGTATAAGCGCTTCCTTTAAAAACGGCAGGATTGCCTTAGAATCGGTCAAAATCCTGGAAGCCCGTATGATCCATTCGAAACGGCATGGCGAGATTTTGCGGCTCCTCAACGAGGAGGGCACCATCACCATCGCCAGCCTGGCCGACCGGCTGGGAGTCTCGCTGGAGACCGTGCGCCGCGACGTCAAGCCGCTCACCAATGACGGCTCGATCCTGAAGATGCACGGCGCCGTCAGTCTGCCGGCAATGGCGGGCGAAGCGCCGTTCGAGCGGCGCATGCGCGAGAATGCAGACGCCAAGCGCGCCATCGCCCGCATGGTCGCAGCCACCATCCGCGACGGCGAGTCGGTCATGCTCGATACCGGCACGACCACCTCGTTCCTCGCCCGCGAGTTGCTCGGCCACCGGCGGCTCACCGTCGTCACCAATTCGTCGGACATCGCCCGCACGCTCGCCACCGTCAACGGCAACAAGGTCTACATGGCCGGCGGCGAGTTGCGCAGCGATTCCGGCGCCGCCTTCGGCGTCTCGGCCATCGACTTCGTCAGCCGCTTCTCCGTCAGCCACGCGGTGATCTCCATCGGCGCGGTCGACGCCATTGCCGGCCTGATGGACTACGATCTGGAAGAGGCGGAGTTCGCCCGCATGGTGCTGTCGCGCGGCCAGCGCTCTGTGGTGGTCACCGATCAAAGCAAGTTCGGCCGCCAGGGTCTGGTCCGGGTCTGCGGCTTCGACGGCTTTTCCGAACTCGCCACCGACCTGCCGCCGCCGCGCGACATCGCCGCCGCGCTCGCCGCGGCCGGCGGGCGGATCAGCATAGCCGGTGGCGACGACAGCTAAGACCGGGACAGCGATGTTGTGGGCCGCCAAGTGGCCCGCTTTCCTTCCGCCCTGCGCCAGTGTTTAGTCCCGCCATGGCTTTCACCATCCGCCAGCTGCAGTTCTTCGTCGCCGTCGCCGAGCAGGGCACCGTGTCCGGCGCCGCTCAGAACCTCTCCATCTCCCAATCCTCGGTCACCGAGGCGATCAAGGAACTGGAAAGCGACCTCGGCGTCGAACTGTTCGAGCGCCATCCGCGCGGCCTCAACATCACCCACAAAGGCCACCAGTTCCTGCGCCACGCGACCAAGATCCTCGCCGATGTGTCGGACGCCCGCCGCGCCTTCTTCGGCGACCAATTGGTGGCCGGCGGCCGCCTCCAGCTCGGCGTCACCTCGCTGGTCGCCGGCTATGTGCTGTCCGATCTTCTCGCCCGCTACCGTCGTGCCTATCCCGGTGTCGAGGTCTCGGCCATCGAGGACAATGGCGACTATCTCGAGCACCTTTTGATCGGCGGCAAGCTCGATATCGCCGTCATGGTCACCTCGAACCTGCGCGACCGCACCGCGCTGCAGTCGGAAATCCTCGAGGTCTCGGCCTATCGCCTGTGGGTGCCGCTCAGCCACAAACTCGCCAGCGCCGACATCATCGATCTCAGCGACATCGTGTCGGAGCCGCTGATCATGCTGACCGTCGACGAGATCGAGGAGAACACCGGCAAGCTGCTCGCGGCGCTCGGCGCCAGGCCGCATGTCGCCTTCCGCACCCGCTCGGTCGAGGCGGTGCGCAGCCTCGTCGCCACCGGCGCCGGCGTGGCGCTGTTGCCCGACCTCGTCTACCGGCCATGGTCGCTGGAAGGCGACCGCATCGAATCGCGCGATATTTCCGGCGCCTTGCCGGTGGTCCAGGTCGGCATGGTCTGGCGCCGCGGCTCCAGCCTGCCGCAGGCCGCGCGCGACTTCATCGGCCTTGCCCAGTCGCAGCGTATGGTCCGCCAGCGCCCCTGACAAGCTCGCGCATTTATCTATCGGAAAAACCGATATCGGCTTTCTGATAAATGAATTTGCGAAACCGGGAATTTCGCAGCAACCTCCGGTTAGGGAACCAAAGCCGCCGCAGAGTGCGGCCCCTTGGAGCGCCGCCCATTTTCCTGGTCGGTGGACGCTTCAATGTTTTGAGGGTGAGCATGATCTTATCGGAGACATGCGCCAAAATGGGAGATCGATGATGAATTCATTCCTGAAGTCGTGCACTGCATTGACGGTCGCGCTGACCTTCTCCGGCCAGGCCGTCGCCCAGGTCAAGGAGCTCGGCAAGGGCGAGGGCGAGGTCAACATCGTCGCCTGGCCGGGCTACATCGAGCGCGGCGAAACCGACAAGGGCTATGACTGGGTCACCTCCTTCGAGAAGGAGAGCGGCTGCAAGGTCAACGTCAAGACCGCCAACACGTCGGACGAGATGGTCTCGTTGATGAACGAGGGCGGCTTCGACCTCGTCACCGCGTCGGGCGATGCTTCGTTGCGCCTCGTCGCCGGCAAGCGCGTGCAGCCGATCAACACCGATCTCGTGCCGAGCTGGAAGAGCGTCGACGACCGGCTGAAGGACGCCCCCTGGTTCACGGTCGACAAGGTGCACTACGGCGTTCCCTATCAGTGGGGCCCGAACGTGCTGATGTACAACACCGACGTTTTCAAGGAAGCGCCCAAGAGCTGGAACGTCGTCTTCGAGGAGATGAACCTGCCCGACGGCAAGTCGAACAAGGGCCGCGTCCAGGCCTATGACGGTCCGATCCACATCGCCGACGCCGCCAACTACCTGATGTTCCACAAGCCGGAGCTCGGCATCAAGGATCCCTACGAGCTGACCGAGGACCAGTACAAGGCGGCGCTCGACCTGCTGCGCGTCCAGCGCACGCTGGTCGGCCGCTACTGGCACGATGCCGCGATCCAGGTCGACGATTTCCAGAACGAGGGCGTCGTCGCCTCGGGCTCGTGGCCGTACCAGGTCAACACGCTGGTCGCCGCCAAGAAGCCGGTCTCCTCGACCGTGCCGGAGGAAGGCGTCACCGGCTGGGCCGACACCACCATGATGGAGGCCGACGCCGCCCATCCGAACTGCGCCTATATGTGGCTCGAGCACTCGCTGTCGCCCAAGGTCCAGGGCGATGTCTCGGCCTGGTTCGGCTCGCTGCCGGTGGTGCCCGCCGCCTGCAAGGGCAATGAACTGCTCGGCGACGAAGGCTGCAAGACCAACGGCTACGACAATTTCGACAAGATCAAGTTCTGGAAGACGCCGGTGTCGAAATGCGCCAGCGAGAACAACCAGTGCGTCCCCTATTACCGCTGGGTGTCTGACTATATCGGCGTCATCGGCGGACGGTGATGCTTTACCCTCCCCCTTGTGGGGAGGGTAAACGCGCAGCGTCGGGGTGGCGGTCCGTGCCAGCCACCCCCACCCGCGGCTTCGCCGCGACCTTCCCCATGGAGGGGGAGGTGAAGCAGCGCGCTATCGCGATCCGACAGAACCAAACCGGCAACTGACTGACAGCCCATGACCTCGGCCGTATCCTTTCAAAAAGTCTCTCGCCATTTCGGCAGCGTTCGCGCCGTCGACGCCGTCGATCTCGACATCGCGCCCGGCGAGTTCTTCGCCATGCTCGGCCCGTCGGGCTCCGGCAAGACCACCTGCCTGCGCCTGATCGCCGGCTTCGAGCAGCCGACCTCGGGCTCGATCTCCATTTTCGGCGAGCGCGCCGAGGGCGTCCCGCCCTACCGCCGCAACGTCAACACCGTCTTCCAGGACTACGCGCTCTTTCCGCATCTGAACGTCCTCGACAACGTCGCCTACGGGCTGATGGTCAAGGGCGTCGGCAAGCCGGAGCGCCATAAGGCGGCGGAAGAGGCGCTGTCGCTGGTAAGGCTTCCGGGCTATGGCGCCCGCCGTCCCGGCCAGCTCTCCGGCGGCCAGCGCCAGCGCGTCGCGCTCGCCCGCGCGCTCGTCAACCAGCCCAAGGTGCTCCTGCTCGACGAACCGCTCGGCGCGCTCGACCTCAAGCTGCGCGAGAACATGCAGGAGGAGTTGAAGTCGCTGCAGAAGGCGCTCGGCATCACCTTCGTCTTCGTCACCCACGACCAGGGCGAGGCGCTGTCGATGGCCGACCGCGTCGCCGTCTTCAACGACGGCAGGATCATGCAGATCGGCACGCCTGAAGACATCTACCAGCGCCCGAGGACACGCTTCGTCGCCGACTTCGTCGGCTCGTCCAACGTGCTGCCGCCGGATTTCGTCCAGCGCTATTGCGGCCAGCATCGCTGGGGCAGTCTGCGCCCCGAATCCATCCGCATAGGCCGCGCAGCGAAAGGCGATGGCGTTACCGCGCGCCTGGTCGGGACGAATTATCTCGGCGCCACCACGAGACTGGCGCTCGATGTCGACGGCTTGAGGCTGCACGCCATCGTACCGGCCGTCACAAAACTGCCGGCGGAAGGCGAAGCGGTGGCGCTGACGTTCAATCGCGAGCACCTGCATCTGATGGATGAGCCGGCATGATTGAGGTCTGCGCGAAGCACCCCCCTCTGTCCTGCCGGACATCTCCCCCGCACGGGGGGAGATTTGCTATCGCCACCGGCTTCGCCAATTTGCAACGCGTCAGAACCGGCAGGACAGACAAGCTGCTGATCTCCCCCCTTGCGGGGGAGATGTCCGGCAGGACAGAGGGGGGTGGGCGGGAACTCAACCTCTCAATTAGTCAACAACAAGCGGTGGCCCCATGACCATCGCCGCCCTCAACTCCAACCCCGCCGCGCCTGCCATCCTGCCGGGCAGCGGCGGCCTGCGCGGCGCGCTCTCCGACCTGTTCTGGCGCCGGCCGAAGCTGTTGCTGCTCCTCATGCTGCTGCCGCCGGTGCTGTGGCTCGGCATCGTCTATATCGGCTCGCTGTTCGCCCTGCTGGCGCAGAGTTTTTTCTCCATCGACGAGTTCTCGGGCCTCATCAACCGCGAGTTCACGCTCAAGACCTATGGCGACCTGCTCCAGGCCGCCAATCTCGACATCATCCTGCGCACGGTGACGATGGCCGCGCTCGTCACGCTGGCCTCGGCGATCATCGCCTTCCCCATCGCCTACTACGCGGCGCGCTACGCGCGCGGCCGCTGGAAGGCGCTGTTCTATCTTGGCGTCATGCTGCCGCTGTGGTCGAGCTACCTGGTCAAGGTCTATGCCTGGAAGCTCATCCTCGCCAAGGAGGGCATCCTCACCTGGCTGCTCGGCAAGCTGAACCTTCTGTGGCTGCTCGACGCCTGGCTGTCGCTGCCGATCGTCGGCGGCAACTCGCTGTCGGTGTCCTTCACCGGCACCTTCATCGCCTTCGTCTATGTCTGGCTGCCGTTCATGATCCTGCCCGTCCAGGCGGCGCTCGAGCGCGTGCCGGGCAATCTGGTCGAGGCCTCGTCCGATCTCGGCGCCTCGCCCGGCCAGACCTTCCGCAACGTGCTGTTCCCGCTGGCGCTGCCCGGCATCGTCGCCGGCTCGATCTTCACCTTCTCGCTGACACTGGGCGACTACATCATCCCGCAGATCATCGGCACCTCGCGCCTGTTCATCGGCCAGGCCGTCTATTCGCAGCAGGGCACGGCCGGTAACATCCCGCTCGCCGCCGCCTTCACCGTGGTGCCCATCGTCATCATGGGCTTCTACCTCTGGGGCGCCAAGCGCATGGGGGCCTTCGATGCGCTCTGACGGCTCGCCTTCCGCCCCGCTCGGCCTGAAGATCGCCGCCGCCTGCGGCCTGCTCTTCCTGCACCTGCCGATCCTGCTGATCTTCGTCTACGCCTTCACGACGGAGGAAAAGAGCTTCGTCTGGCCGCCGCCGGGGCTGACCACGCAATGGTTCGCCGTCACCTGGAACCGGCCGGATGTGTGGGAGGCGCTGTCGCTGTCGATCCGCGTCGCCGCCATCTCGACGGCGATCGCGCTGGTGCTCGGCACGCTGTGCGCCGCCGCCGTCTCGCGCACGCGCTTCTTCGGCCGCGAGACCATCTCTTTGCTGGTCATCCTGCCGATCGCGCTGCCCGGCATCATCACCGGCATCGCGCTGCGCTCGGCCTTCGCGCTGGCCGACATCCCCTTCTCGTTCTGGACGATCGTGCTCGGCCACGCCACCTTCTGCGTCGTCGTCGTCTACAACAATGCCGTCGCCCGCTTCCGCCGCACCTCCGGCTCGATGATCGAGGCCTCGATGGATCTCGGCGCCGACGGCTTCCAGACCTTCAGGCATGTCGTGCTGCCCAACATCGCCACCGCGCTGCTTGCAGGCGGCATGCTCGCCTTCGCGCTGTCCTTCGACGAGGTCATCGTCACCACCTTCACCGCTGGCCAGCAGCAGACCGTGCCGATCTGGATGCTCGAGGAACTGATCCGCCCGCGCCAGCGTCCGGTCACCAATGTCGTGGCCATGGTCGTGGTTCTGGTGACGCTGCTGCCGATCCTCTTTGCCTATTACCTGACCCGCGACGGCGACCAGATCGCTGGTTCGGGCAAATGAAGAACAGCGAATAGGGAATAGCCAATAGCGAATAAGGGAAAAGTCGACCGCCAACCCTATTCGCTACTCGCTATTCGCTACTCGCTCCTGATCAAGGAGAAATCTTATGGACACCCAGATGCTGATCGGCTCGACCTTCGAGAAGGGCACCGAGACCGAGGAGCCGATCCTCAATCCAAAGACCGGGGCGACCATTCTCAGCCTGCCTGAAGCCAGCCCGGCGCAGATCGAGGCTGCTGTCAGTGCCGCCGAACAAGCGTTCGTCAGTTGGTCGCGCACCACGCCGGCGCAGCGCTCCGGCTATCTGCTGAAGATCGCCGACCGCATCGAGGCCGAGGCCAAGGAGTTTGCAGCACTGGAGGCGCTGAACTGCGGCAAGCCGATCAACTCCGTGCTCAATGACGAGATCCCGGCGATCGTCGACTGCTACCGCTTCTTTGCCGGCGCCGTCCGTTCGATGCCCGGCCAGGTCGCCGGTGAATACCTGCCCGGCCACACCTCGATGGTCCGGCGCGACCCGATCGGCATCGTCGCCTCGATCGCGCCGTGGAACTATCCGCTGATGATGATGGCCTGGAAACTGGCGCCGGCGATCGGCGGCGGCAACACCGTCGTCTTCAAGCCGTCCGAGCAGACGCCGCTGACGGCGCTGAAGCTGGCCAGGATCCTGGCCGAGATCCTGCCGGAAGGTGTCGTCAATGTCGTGCTCGGCCGTGGCGAAAGCGTCGGCAACGCGCTGATCAACCATGCCAAGGTCAACATGATCTCGATTACCGGCGATGTCGCCACCGGCAAGAAGGTGCTGCAGGCGGCCGCCAAGTCGGTCAAGCGCACGCATCTCGAGCTCGGCGGCAAGGCGCCGGTCATCGTCTTCGACGACGCCGATCTCGGCGCCGTGGTCAGCGGCCTGCGCGCCTTCGGCTACTACAATGCCGGCCAGGACTGCACCGCCGCCTGCCGCATCTACGCCGGCAAGAAGGTCTACGACAAGCTGGTCGCCGACCTCTCCTCCGCCGTCTCGACCATCAAGTACAACCGGCCGGACGACACCGAGAACGAGATCGGCCCGCTGATCTCGCGCCGGCAGCGCGACCGCGTGTCGAGCTTCGTCGAGCGCGCCTCGGAACTGAAGCACATCGAGATCACCACCGGCGGCAAGCCGGGCGAGGGCTCGGGCTTCTACTACCAGCCGACAGTCGTCGCCGGCGCGCTGCAGGAGGACGAGATCGTGCGCCGCGAGGTGTTCGGCCCGGTTGTCTCGGTCACGCGCTTCTCGGAGGTCGACGAAGCGGTGAACTGGGCGAACGACAGCGATTATGGGCTGGCCTCGTCGGTGTGGACCAGGGACGTGTCGCGCGCCATGGCGACGGCTGCCCGCCTGCAATATGGCTGCACCTGGATCAACACCCACTTCATGCTGACCAACGAGATGCCGCATGGCGGATTGAAGCAGTCCGGCTACGGCAAGGACATGTCGCTCTACGCGCTGGAGGACTACACCGCCGTCCGCCATGTCATGGTGGCCCACGGCTAGCGCCATTCGCAGGGAACCTACCATTCAAAACCAGGGAGGAAGAAGATGCATCGCCGCCAGTTTCTGACATCAGCAGCCATTGCCGCCACGCTCCTTGCCGTCGCGCCGGCCTTTGCCGACGACAGCGCGAAGTCGGTTATCGAAGCATACCTCGCCGCGTGGAACGCTCATGATTCCGCCAAGGCCGCGGGCTATTTCGCCGACGACGTCACCTACTACGACGCGTCGGTCGGCACGCCGGTCAAGGGCAAGGAAGCGGCCAAGACCGGCGTCATCGACAATTTCCTCAAGGCCGTCCCCGACGCCGTCTGGACGATGAAGGGCGCGCCTGTGATCGAGGGCGACCGCGCCTCCTTCGAATGGGAGTTTTCCGGCACCAACACCGGCCCCTGGGCCGACGGCACCGCCGCAACCGGCAAGAAGTTCTCCTTCACCGGGGCCTCGATGTTTTCACTCAAGGACGGCAAGATCGCAACCCAGAGCGACTATTACGATGCGCTCGGTTTCTACAAGCAGCTTGGCCTGATGTAGGTTGCGGCTTCGGGCAAAAAAGGATGGCGGCGGGACTGCCATCCTTAAAGTATTCAGTTCACCGGTTGTCATCCGTTAAGTCTGTTGAACTGCCGCCGCGTGGCGACGGTTGCCGATTTACTGAATATTCAACCTGTGCGAGCAGCTTCGCTGACGGGAAACCACGCAGCGAGGGGGTTCGCGCATGACTGTCTCGAAGATCAAGCTGACAATGATCGGCGGCTTCTGCCTGCTGGTCGCCTTCTTCTGTGCCAAGGACATCATCGCCAAGAGCGGCTGGCCGCAGGTGCCGGCCGAAATCACGGCGGTCACGGTCGAATGCCTGATGGAATCGACCCAGCACAGGATCGTCTACAAGACAGTCAGCAGCGCCTCGATCCCATGCGAATTGGTGGAAGCATTCAAGTCGGTCCATGCCGACAAGGAATGGACGGTGAAACAGAAATTCACCGGCATCTTGCGCGTCGGCGCCGGCGCGGACGCCGTCGAGGCGACCATGGACCTGAACAAGAGCGGAGGCCGTGAGCCGCAGGTTGGCGACAAGCTCGTGGTTGTTCAGAATCCCGCCAAGGCGACACAGATCGAGCGGGCCGGAATGACCGGCACGCGTGTCATGCTGGCCGCCGGCGCGGCGGCGCTCGGCGCCCTGCTCCTGTTCCTCGCGTTCAGGCGCCCGCGGCCGTCGTCCGCCAATGCCGCGGCCGCAGGCTTGCCGGGAGGCAATGCCGCCGAGCGCGCGCGCCAGGCGGACGCCATGATCGCTGCGGCGTTGGCCAAGCAGGCCACCCTGCCTAATCAGGGTCCGGCCGGCCGCCAGGCGGCAGCGGGGCTGGCCAGGGAGGCGCGCTTTTCGGGGCAGCGCAGCAGTTTCGGCCGCAAGAGCTGACGGCCGGACCAACGTCTGTCGCCCCGGAGCGGTTGCGGGCGACAGGCATGCCGATTGGGGCCGCCGCTATTCGACGATCCGGAAGATCTGCCAGACATTGGTGCCCGACACGACATAGGGCTCCAGCGCCTTGCCCCATTTGGCGTGCGCTTCGATCTTGCCGAGCTTGGCGAAGAACGCTTCCAGCTGGGCCAGGCTTTCGACCTGGTGATGCGACTCGATCCTCGATTCATGCGCGCCGATCGATCCGGTCATGATCTGGAAGTTCAGATCTGAGATGCCGACCTGCGAGCCGACGTCGCGTTCCCATTGCCGCATCATGTCGAGCACGGTCTGCTTGTGGCCGAACTTGGCGTCGATCTGCCATCTGGCGCTGAACATTGTCGTTCTCCTGCGAGTTTGCGGCCCAGCCGCTGTTGATCTGCTTGCTACTCGTCCCAGGCTTGCACCACGGTCTGTCGCGCGATCCTGCCGGCCTTGAGCTCCAGCATCGCCGCGCAGAACACCTTGGTGCCGTCGGGATAGGCGCAGGCCTGGGTGAAGGCGAGGTTGTCGCCATCGGCGATGGTGGTGTCGACCTTATGGGTCATCGCCCGGCTGCAGATGTCGTCCCAGAAGGTGGTGATCGCCGCGCGGCCGCGGATTTCGCGCGGCTTGCTCGGCGGATTGTTGCGGTCGATCACCCGCACCAGCGCGTCGTCGGTGTAGAAGCTCGCCAGCAGCTTGCCGTCACGGCCCTCGATTGCCTTCTTGATGGCAGCGCCGTCCACCAGTTGAGTCTTGGTCAACATTTTCTCCTCCATGGCCCGCCGTAAGGCGGGACGTTCGATTGATCGGGGGCGCTGCCCGGCTCAAGCGCCGGGCAGATGCATTCCTCACTGCGACTTCGCCTTGACGGCGGCGAATACGTCGTCGGTCTGCTTCTTGAAGGTGGCGAGATCGACCTGGCTGCCATTGAGCATCGTCGACCAGTGGCGCACGATGGCCGCCATCGCGATCGCCTCCTTGATCTCCTCGTCGCTCGCGCCGTTGAGCCTGGCCGCCTCGGTGTGGAAGTAGATGCAGTACTGGCAGGGGATCTGCGCCGCCACCGCAAGCCCCATCAGCTCCTTCGTCTTGCCGTCGAGAGCGGTGTTGGGATTGAGCTGCACGCCTTTGATCTCGGCCCAGGCGCCGGCGACCGCCACGTCAGGCAGCGTCTTGAACATGTCGGGCACTGAACCGAGCGTCGCCTGGATGTCTTTGTAGGCAGCGGTGGCCGAGGAATCTTCGGCTTTGGCGGGAGCAAGCGTGAAGATCGCGCCAACGCCTGCCGCGATCACCAGCGATTTGAGTGTCCGGTTCGACTTCTCCATCTCATCCTCCATTGGCAGGTGCTTCGCGGCGAAATCCGCCTGGCCTGCATGAAGAAAATCCTAGCGCTCTGCCGCGCCGCGCCGCTTCGCCCAAAAGCGCCATGGCTCTCATGGCCCGTCCGGGCCAGTGTGCCTGGCCGAAAACGCCGCCGCCGCCGCCCGCGACGGCAGGTCGAGCTTGAGCAGGATGTTGGCGACGTGACGCTTGACCGTGTGTTCGCTGAGGCTGAGCTCTGCGGCGATCGCAGCGTTGCTCTTTCCGTCGGCGATCAGGTTCACCACCTCGCTTTCCCGCGCCGTCAGCGTCGCCGGCTCGGCTGGCCTGGCCTTCGGCCGGCAGGCTGGTTCCAGATGCTGTTCCGAGGTCGCGTGCACCACCGGCAGCGGCTCGTCCAGCTCGTCGAGGCTGATGCGGCCGGCCTCAGTGAAATGCAGCCCCGAGCCGACGGTGAGGTCGGCAACCAGCCGCGAGGCAAGGATGCCGCCGCGCCCGGCATGGCTGGCGAGCTGCATGGTCACGCGCGCCGTGAGCCCGACCGGCTGGCCGCGCAGCTCGATCTCGCCGACATGCGCCCCTTGCGCGCTCGCCACGCCGATCTGCTGCGCCGCCTCGCGCAGCGCCGCCGCGCAGCGTATGGCGCGCCCCGGCCCGTCGAAGCGCGAGACCATCAACTCGCCATGCGTGCCGGCCGCACGCCCGCCATGGCGGCCGACCAGCAGCCGCCAGGTTTCCTGGAAGCGCTGGCTGCGCTCGCTCCACATGCGGTCGCCGAGCTTGGCGGTGTCGTAGATGCGCGTCACCAGCAGTGCGGCGAGCACGCGCTCGGTGTCGGCCACCGCCGGTTCCCCGGTCAGGAACTCCTCGATCAGGTCGGCCACGCGGTCGACGTCGCCGGTCCACACCGGATGGTCGCGCCCGGCTATCTCGACCAGCCGGGCGCCGGGGATCTTGCGGGCAAGGAAGCGGCTCGCCTCGGGGTCGACCCGCACATCGTTGCGGCGATGGATCAGGAGCGTCGGCGCGCTGATCGTGCTGAGGATGCCGCGCACGTCGACACCGGCATTCATGCGGGCCAGCGCGGCCGCCGCCGTCGGGCTCGCCGACAGCCGCTCGAAGCGCGCCCACCATTGCGAAAAATGCGGGTCGTCGATCCGGCCCGGCGCGAAATTGGGCAGCGTGGCGCCGGTCCCCCACGCCGTTTCCGCGGTCTCGATGAAGGCCTCGAGACGCTCTGGCGGCATCACCCATCTGTGGAAATTCGCATAGCCGCCATAAAGCACCAGCGACCGTGTCCGCTCCGGATAGGTGGCCGCGAACAGCATCGCCATCGGCGCCCCTTCCGAGGCGCCGAGGATCGCCGCGCGGCCACTGCCGGCGGCGTCCATCACCGCGCGCACGTCGTCCATGCGGGTCTCGAGGCTGGGCAGGTGGCGGCTGTCGACGCGGTCGGAGAGACCAGTGCCGCGCTTGTCGAACAGGATCAGCCGCGAGAAGGCCGAAAGCCGTTTCAGCAGACGGCTGTAGCCCTCATCCTCCCACTGCAGGTCGAGGTTGGATATGAAGCCCGGCACGAAGACGAGATCGAACGAGCCCTGGCCGACCACCTGATAGGCGATCCGCACATCGCCGCTACGGGCGTACCGGGTCTCGATCGGCCTCACGCAACACCCCGCCGGCCAGACGATTTCTTGTCGTCGACCATAGCAGAGCTATGCCGTCCGCGGCAGACAAACTTTAGAGAGCTAAAATATAAGGCCTTTGTTGAACGGGAGCGACGGCCGCGTTACTTGTGCAAGGCACCGTTCTCGCCTTGCGCAGGCCCGGTGTAACCGATGCTCGTGTCGGCCTGTTCGGACGTCTTGGGCCGCTTGATCTTTGCCGAGGCGGCCACTACCAGCTCGTTGAACGTCTCGGTGCCGTCGTCGAGCATCTCGAACAGCTGCCGCCGCATCCTCGGTTCCCAGAACTTGTTGATGTGCTCGGCGACGCCGGTGATGCCTTCCTCGCGCGGCTTGGAATCGAAGAAGGTTGCGATCTGGTTGGCCATGCGCACCAGCTTTTCCCTGGTGCTCGTGATGTGGTCTTCGTCATGCGACATGCTTGGCAACTCCGGAAACCACCCGGTCGGGGTGGGTGAAAATATCGAAATCTTCGCCGCGCACCAGCGCCACCAGCGTCATGCCGGCGGCCTCGGCCGTGCGGATGGCAAGTGCCGTCGGCGCCGAAACGGCGATGATGATGGCCGCACCGATGGCCGCCGTCTTCTGCACCATCTCGACCGACACGCGTGACGTCACCACGACGGCGCCCGTCGCGCCGTCGATGCCGGCCTTGGCCAGCGCGCCGGCCAGCTTGTCCAGCGCATTGTGGCGGCCGACATCCTCGCGCGCCATGACGATGCCCTGGCCCGGCACGTAGAAGCCGGCGGCGTGCACGGCACCGGTCTCGGTATGCAGCGGCTGCACCTTCGACAGAAGCTTGACCGAGCGGGTGATGTCGTCGGCGTCAAGCGTAAGCTTTGACGAACCGACCGCGTCGACCGAACGCATCGCCTCCTCGATGGATTCGATGCCGCACAGCCCGCAACCGACCGGCCCGGCGAGCCTGCGCCGCCTTGCCTGGAAGCGCGTGTTGGCCTTGTCCTTCAGCCTGATCTGGATGTCGATGCCGGCGCCGAGATCCTCGACCTCGATCGCCTCGATCTCTTGCGGGTCGGCAACGATGCCTTCGGTCAGCGAGAAGCCGAGCGCGAAATCCTCGAAATCGGCGGGGCTCGCCATCATCACCGCATGGGTGGTGCCGGCATAGGAGAATGCCACCGGCGTCTCCTCCGGCACCATGCGGTTCGCGGCAGTCGTGCCGCTGGCGCGGTGCGCGAGGCGAGAGGTCTGAGAGACAGGAGGGCGGGTCACGAGGCGCCAACCTCTGGCCTGCCAGCTATCTCACTTAGGAAGCACCTTGCTTCAATGGGCGATGGTTCTTCCGGGCCTTCCCCCACTCCGTCGCTGCTTCGCAGCGCCGCCTCTCCCCCATCCGGAGGGAGAGGAGGGGCGACTCCCGACCAAGGCTCGCGCCTTTCCTCTCCCCCGTCGATCGGGGGAGAGGTGTCGAGCGAAGCTCGACGGAGTGGGGGTCGACGATGTCTCGACACAATTACTCCGCCGCTTCCAGCGGAGCGATGCGGCGGCTCTGCCGCGCCTGCTCGTTATAGTCCTTCTGCCAGTCGGTCGGGCCGTTGGACGGCGCCACCTGCACGGCGGTCACCTTGTATTCCGGACAGTTGGTCGCCCAGTCCGAGAAGTCGGTGGTGATGACGTTCGCCTGGGTGTCCGGGTGGTGGAAGGTCGTGTAGACGACGCCCGGCGAGACGCGGTCGGTAATCAGCGCGCGCAGCGTCGTTTCGCCCGAACGGCTCACCAGCCGCACCCAGTCGCCCTCGCGGATGCCGCGATTCTCGGCGTCGTGCGGATGGAGTTCCAGCCGGTCCTCGGCATGCCACATCACGTTCTCGGTGCGCCTGGTCTGCGCGCCGACATTGTACTGCGACAGGATGCGGCCGGTGGTGAGCAGCAGCGGGTAGCGCGGGCCGGTCCGTTCGTCCGTCGCCACATATTCGGTGCGGATGAACTTGCCCTTGCCGCGCACGAAGCCATCGACATGCATGATCGGGGTACCGAGCGGCGCCTTGTCGTTGCAGGGCCACTGCACCGATCCGACGCGGTCGAGCATCTCGAAGGAGACGTTGGCGAAGCTCGGCGTCGTCTGGGCGATCTCGTCCATGATCTCGGACGGATGCTGGTAGTTCCAGTCGAGCCCGATGGCGCGGGCAAGCTCCTGCGTCGCCTCCCAGTCGGCGTAGCGCGCCTTCGGCTCCAGCACCTTGCGCACCATGTTGATGCGGCGCTCGGCGTTGGTGAAGGTGCCGTCCTTCTCGAGGAAGGTCGAGCCCGGCAGGAAGACATGCGCGTAGTTCGCCGTCTCGTTGAGGAAGAGGTCGTGCACGACGACGCATTCCATCGCGGCGAGACCAGCGGCGACATGCTTGGTATCGGGATCGGACTGCAGGATGTCCTCGCCCTGGATGTAGATGCCCTTGAACGAGCCGTCGACGGCGGCGTCCAGCATGTTGGGGATGCGCAAGCCCGGTTCGTCGTCGAGCTTGACGCCCCACAGGCTCTCGTAGATGTCGCGCACCGCCTCGCCTGAGATGTGGCGATAGCCGGGCAGCTCATGCGGGAAGGAGCCCATGTCGCACGAGCCCTGCACGTTGTTCTGACCGCGCAGCGGGTTCACGCCGACGCCCGGACGGCCGATATTGCCAGTGGCCATGGCGAGGTTGGCGATCGCCATCACCGTCGTCGAGCCCTGGCTGTGTTCGGTGACGCCGAGGCCGTAGTAGATCGCGCCATTGCCGCCCTTGGCGTAGAGCCGCGCCGCACCCCGGATCAACTCGGGGTCGACGCCGGACAGCTTGCCGACGGTCTCGGGGCTGTTTTCCGGCAGGGCGACGAAGGACGCCCAGTCCTGGAACTCGGCCCAGTCGCAGCGCTCGCGGATGAAGGCTTCGTCGAACAGGCCCTCGGTGACGATGACATGCGCCAGCGCCGTCAGCACCGCAACGTTGGTGCCGGGCTTCAGCGGCAGGTGATAGTCCGCCTCGATATGCGCCGATTTGACCATCTCGGTGCGGCGCGGATCGAGCACGATCAGCTTGGCGCCCTGACGCAGGCGCTTCTTCAGCCGCGAGGCGAACACCGGGTGGGCGGAAACCGGATTGGCGCCGATGACGACGGCGACGTCGGTGAATTCGACCGAGTCGAAATCCTGCGTGCCGGCCGAGGTGCCGTAGGTCTGGCCAAGCCCATAGCCGGTCGGCGAATGGCAGACGCGGGCGCAGGTGTCGACATTGTTGTTGCGGAAGCCCTGCCGCACCAGCTTCTGGACGAGATAGGTCTCCTCGTTGGTGCAGCGCGAGGAGGTGATGCCGCCGATCGCGGTGCGGCCGTACTGATACTGGATGCGGCGGAATTCCCTGGCCGTGTGGGCGATCGCCTCTTCCCAGCTCACCTCGCGCCACGGATCGGAGATCTTGTCGCGGATCATCGGCGACAGGATGCGGTCCTTGTGGGTGGCGTAGCCATAGGCGAAGCGGCCCTTCACGCAGCTATGGCCGTGGTTCGCCTTGCCGTCCTTGTAGGGCATCATGCGGATGACCTCGTCACCCTTCACTTCGGCCTTGAACGAGCAGCCGACGCCGCAATAGGCGCAGGTGGTGACGGCCGAGCGCTCCGGCATGCCCTTCTCGAGCACCGTCTTCTCGCGCAACGCGTCGGTCGGGCAAGCCTGCACGCAGGCGCCGCAGGACACGCATTCGGAGGCGATGAAATCCTCGTGCATGCCGGCGACCATGCGCGATTCGAAACCGCGGCCCTCGATGGTCAGCGCGAAGGTGCCCTGCACCTCCTCGCACGCCCGCACGCAGCGCGAGCAGACGATGCACTGCGCCGGGTCGTAGGTGAAATAGGGGTTGGATTCGTCGCGGGCGATATAGTCGACGGCCAGCGAGCCATGGCCTGGCGCGACGCCGTTCTCTTCCTTGACGTGGTTGCGGCCCTCGACGCCGTAGCGGTTCTCGCTCAGGCCGACCGACTTCGCCACCACGTCGAATTCGCTGGCGCCGGTGCCGGCCGTCTCATTCCAGCCGGTCGGATGGTCGGAGACGTAGAGCTCCATGACGCCGCGGCGGATCGCATCGAGCCGCTCGGACTGCGTGCGCACCACCATGCCTTCGCCGACTGGCGTCGTGCAGGAAGCCGGCGTGCCGCCGCGTCCGTCGATCTCGACCAGGCAGACGCGGCATGAGCCGAACGAATCCAGCATGTCGGTGGCGCAGAGCTTCGGAATCTCGACCCCGCCCTCCATCGCCGCGCGCATGATCGAGGTGCCTTGCGGCACCGTGATGCTGCGGCCGTCGACGATCAGCGTGATCTGTTTTTCCGCCCTCGACTCCGGGGTGCCGTAGTCGATCTCTTCGATGAGCGACGGGAAGTCGGCCTTGATGTTCATCTGCCAGCTCCTATTCAGCCGCCACGCGCGTCGGCGCCGGCTTGAAATCCTCGGGGAAATGCGTGATCGAGCTCATCACCGGGTAGGGCGTGAAGCCGCCCAGCGCGCACAGCGATCCGAACTTCATCGTGTTGCAGAGGTCGGTGACCAGAGCGAGGTTCTTCTCCGCCTCGATGCCGGAGGCGACCTTGTCGAGAACCTCCACCCCGCGCGTCGACCCGATGCGGCACGGCGTACACTTGCCGCAGCTCTCGATGGCACAGAACTCCATGGCGAAGCGCGCCTGCTTCAGCATGTCGGCGGTGTCGTCGAACACGGTGAGGCCGGCATGGCCGATCAGCCCGTCCTTGGCGGCGAAGGCCTCATAGTCGAACGGCGTGTCGAACAGCGCGCGCGGGAAATAGGCGCCGAGCGGACCGCCGACCTGCACCGCCTTCACCGGACGCCCGGAAGCCGTGCCGCCGCCGATGTCGTCGACGATCTCGCCCAGCGTCAGGCCGAAGGCCGTCTCGAACAGGCCGCCATGCTTGACGTTGCCGGCAATCTGGATCGGGATCGTGCCGCGCGAGCGGCCCATGCCGAAATCCTTGTAGAAGGCGGCACCCTTGTCCATGATGATCGGCACCGAGGCCAGGCTGATCACGTTGTTGATCACCGTCGGCTTGCCGAACAGGCCCTGGATTGCCGGCAGCGGCGGCTTGGCGCGCACCACGCCGCGCTTGCCTTCCAGGCTGTTCAGAAGCGAGGTTTCCTCGCCGCAGACATAGGCGCCGGCGCCGACGCGGATTTCCATGTCGAAGGCGTTGGGCGAGCCCAGCACATTGACGCCGAGCACGCCGTGCTTGCGGGCGATCTCGACGGCCTTGTTCATCGTCGCCACCGCATGCGGATACTCTGAGCGGATATAGACGAAACCCTTGGTCGCGCCGGTGGCTATGCCGGCGATCGCCATGCCCTCGATCAGCACGAAGGGGTCACCCTCCATGATCATGCGGTCGGCGAAGGTGGCGCTGTCGCCCTCGTCGGCGTTGCAGACGATGTATTTGCGGTCCGAAGCGGTATCGAGCACCGTCTTCCACTTGATGCCGGTCGGGAAGCCGGCGCCGCCGCGGCCGCGCAGCCCGGATTCGGTGACCTGCTTGACGATGTCCGCGGGCGCCATGGCGACGGCGTTGTGCAGGCCCTTCAGCCCGCCATGCGCCTTGTAATTGTCGAGCGAGAGCGGATCGATGACGCCGCAGCGCGCGAAGGTCAGCCGCGTCTGCTTGGCGAGGAAGGGGATCTTGTCCGGCGCGCCCAGCCAGCGCTTGTGGGGCGCGCCCTTGAGGAAGCCGCTGTCGAACAGGCTCTTGACGTCGGAAGGCTTGACCGGCCCGTAGGCGACGCGGCCCTCGGCCGTCGCAACCTCGACCATCGGCTCCAGGAAATAGGCGCCGCGCGAGCCGTTGCGCACGATCTTGGCCTCGACGCCGCGCTCGGCGAGTTCCTTCTCGATCGCCTTGGCGACCTTTTCGGCGCCGAGCGCCAGCGCGCCGGAATCTCCGGGGATATAGATGCGCGGGATCATGAGCGTACCTCCGCGACGATCTCTTCGATCTTCTCGTCATCGAGCCGCCCGATCACCTCGCCGTCCAGCATCGCCGACGGCGAACAGGCGCAAAGCCCGAGGCAATAGACCGGCTCCAGTGTAACCGATCCGTCGCGGGTGGTCTCGTGGAAACCGATGCCGAGCAACTGCTTGACCTTGGCGGCGACCGCATCCGAGCCCATCGACTGGCAGGCTTCCGCCTGGCACAGCTTGAGCACATGCCGGCCGGCCGGGCGGGCGCGGAAATCATGGTAGAAGGTGACGACACCGTGCACTTCGGCCCTGGACAGGTTCAGCCCGTCGGCAATGACCGACAGCGCTGCCTGCGGCACATGGCCGAATTCTTCCTGGATCTCGTGCAGGATCGGCAGCAGCGGACCTTCGAGGTCCTTCAATTCATCTATGATCGCGGCGGCGCGCGATGCGATCTCGGTACTTGCAGGCTGCATTGGCATGCAGCGCCCTCCCTGGTCGTGGTGACCCGATGTGTGTCACCCAAAATATAGAGCGGTTTTGGGGCAACGACACGCACCCGGCGCAATATCGCTAAGTCCTTACGAAATCAGAGGAAACCTCCGAAATCAATAAAGCTGTCCCGTTGCTTGATAGAAATTTTCTATCAAGCGCGCTCGACCTGCATTGTCTAGCCTAGCGATGGGCGCGGAAATCGTCCGCAAGCGTCATCGCCTCGTCCAGCAGCGCCTGCACCAAGGGCGTGTGCGGCTCGCCCGGCGCCGCCACCAGGCCGACCGTGTGGCTGGCGTCCGGATCGACGATCGGAATGGCCCTGATCGGTTCGGAAAAGCCGAATGTTTCCGCAAGGTTGAGCGGCATGATCGACGACCATTTGCCGGTCCGGATGTGCGAAAACAGCACGATCATCGAATTCGACTCCAGCGTCGGCCGCACCTGCACTCCGGCCTCTGCCAGATGCTGGTCGATGATGCGGCGGTTCTGCATGTCGGGCGTCAACAGGCAGAGCGGCAGCTGGCTGATCTCCGCCCACGTCACTTTGTCGCGGTCGGAAAAGGGATTTCCGACCGCGGTGATCAGCTGATAGCGCTCGTCATAGAGCGGCACGCTCACCACGCGTCCAAGCGGTTCGTTGTCGAGATACGTGATGCCGGCATCGACGTCGAAATTGCCGAGCAGCGACAGCACCTCGATCGAGGTGCGCGACAGCACCGAGAAGGTGACGCCGGGATGCTTGGCCCGGAACGGCGTCGTCAGCCGCGCCACCATTGCGAGCGCTGTCGGGATGGCGGCGATGCGGATGCGGCCGGACAGGCCGTGCCGGGCCGCGCGCATCTCCTCGCGCATGGTGCGGCTGTCGCCGACGATGCGGCGCGCCCACACCAGCACCTGCTTGCCTTCCGGCGTCAGCCCCTGGAAGCGCGAGCCGCGCAGCACCAGCATGACGCCGAGCTGCTCCTCCAACTGCTTGATCCCCGCCGACAGCGTCGGCTGGGTGACGCCGCACACTTCCGCCGCCCGGCCGAAATGCTCCTCCCTGGCGAGCGCGATGAAGAATTCCAGCTTGTCGATCATGCCTTTGATGCCTGTTGCGGACCTTCTGTCCGCGTTCCGCGCAGGGTCGGGGAAATTGTCCTGCGCCGCAAGTCGCATCTGCCGTCGCCCGGCATCCACATCTTTCAGCCGGCTTACTGTTTCCCGAGGCGCCTTGCGGCGTTATGTCAGTGACGGGTGTAGACACGACGGGAGATCGACATGCTGGGCTGGTTCCGCAAGCTGCTGCCGCGCGAAGATCGCTTCTTCGACCTGTTCGAACGCCATTCCCGCACGGTGGTCGGCGGCGCCGAGGCGCTGCAGCAGCTCCTGCAGGGCAAGGACATCGACCGCTGGAGCCAGAAGATCATCGATCTCGAGGACGAGGCCGATCGCATCACCGCCGAGGTGCTTTTGGCCGTGCGCCGCTCCTTCATCACCCCCTTCGATCGCGGCGACATCAAGGACCTGATCCAGTCGATGGATGACGCCATCGACATGATGCACAAGACCGTCAAGACGGTGAAGCTGTTCGAGAAGACCGAGTTCGACCCGCTGATGCAGGAGATGGGCGCCGTCATCGTCGACGCCGCCAAGCTGGTCGCCGAGGCGATCCCGCTGCTCGGCAAGGTCGGCGCCCACAGCGTTCGTCTCAACGCCATTGCCGAGGAGGTCATGCGCGCCGAGGGCCGCGCCGACGACCTGCACGAGCAGGGGCTGAAGGATCTGTTCAAACGGCACGGCCGCAGCGATCCGATGGCCTATCTGATCGGCTCCGAGATCTATGGTGAGCTGGAGAAGGTTGTCGACCGGTTCGAGGACGTCGCCAACGAGATCAGCGGCATCGTGATCGAGAACGTTTAGGCGATGGACGCCACCATCACCTTTCCCCTGCTGGTTGGCCTCGTTGCCGTGGCGCTGTTCTTCGATTTCCTGAACGGCCTGCACGACGCCGCCAATTCGATCGCCACCATCGTCTCGACGCGCGTCCTGAGGCCGCACTATGCGGTGTTCTGGGCGGCCTTCTTCAACTTCATCGCCTTCATGTTCTTCGGCCTGCATGTCGCCGAGACGGTGGGCAAGGGCATCGTCGACGCCAGCATCGTCACGCCGGCCGTGATCTTTGCCGCGCTGGTCGGCGCCATCGTCTGGAACATCGTCACCTGGATCGCCGGCATTCCCTCCAGCAGCTCGCATGCGCTGATCGGCGGGCTGGTCGGCGCCGGCGTCGCCAAGGCGGGCACAAGCGCCATCGTCTGGTCGGGCCTCGGCAAGACCGTCGCGGCCATCGTGCTCTCGCCGGCGACGGGTTTCTTACTGGCGCTCCTGCTCGTCCTCATCGTCTCCTGGCTGTTCGTGCGCCAGACGCCATTCGCCGTCGACAACAGCTTCCGTGTCCTACAGTTCTTCTCCGCCTCGCTCTATTCGCTCGGCCACGGCGGCAACGACGCGCAGAAGACCATGGGTATCATCGCCGTGCTGCTCTATTCGCAAGGCATGCTCGGCGGCACCTTCCACGTGCCGCTATGGGTGGTCATCACCTGTCAGTCGGCGCTGGCGCTAGGCACCTTGTTCGGCGGCTGGCGCATCGTCCACACGATGGGCTCGAAGATCACCCGGCTGAACCCGATGCAGGGCTTTTGCGCCGAGACCGGCGGCGCCATCACGCTGTTCGCCGCCACCTGGCTCGGCGTTCCGGTCTCGACCACGCACACCATTACCGGCGCCATCATCGGCGTCGGCGCTGCCCGCCGCGTCTCAGCCGTGCGCTGGGGCATTGCCGGCAACATCGTCGTCGCCTGGGTCGTCACCCTGCCGGCCACCGCCGCCATTTCAGCGCTCACCTATTTCGCCACGCGCCTGGTGGGCTGACGCGGAGCGGGGCGCAAAGACCTACTCGCCCGCGAGGCACAATATGTTGCCGTCCGGATCCTTGAACCAGGCGACCTTCATGCCGTCGCCGACATGGATGTCGCCGTCCAGCGACAGGCCGGGCATCTCATAGTGCTCGAAGGCGACGCCCTTCGATTTCAGCGACTTGACGACAGGAGCGATCTCGTCGCCGACGTTCCAGGTCACAGCCGTTGCCTTGTTGGTTCCGGCGAAATCCGAATGATAGACGTTGATGACCGTGTCGCCGCTTTTGTAGACGACCAGTTCGCCAGCCATGTCGTCCACCTGCCTGAGACCCAGCGTTCCCTCATAAAAGGTCTTGGCTCTCGCCAGGTCTTTCACCGCCAGATTGGCTGCTGCATTGCTGTTTGCGAGCATGACAGTCTCCTTCCCGGATTTGTTGTGTCGCCGCTCATGGCAAGCGAGATAGGGCCCGTGGATCGATTGGCCATGGGCAGGCGTTGAACTGCCGGTCGACCGGGAAACGTCATCGGGCAAATCCGACACTGCCGGTCGTTTTCCGTGGCACGCCGGGCAAGCCTTTGCTCCACGGCTTGGTTCTTGCCGGAAACTGCACTATCTGCATCGCCAAAACCCCGAGGAAACACCATGGCCGTCACCAAGGAAACCGTCATCGAGCGCCTGAAAACGGTCAACGGGCCGGATTTCACCGGCAACATCGTCGACCTCGGCCTGGTCTCGGAGATTTTCATTGCCGATTCGAAGGTGTTCTTCTCGATCACCGTGCCCGCCGCCCGCGCCCAGGAGATGGAGCCGCTGCGCGCCGCCGCCGAGCGCGTGGTCAAGGCCATTCCGGGCGTCGCCGGCGCCGTCGTGGCGCTGACGGCGGAGAAGAAGGGCGGCGGCATGGAAGCGCCGGTGCCGCCGCGTCCCGCGCCGAGGCCGGCGCCGGCTGCCGCGCCGCAGCGCCCCGTGCCGCAGGCGCCGGCATCGCACAGCCACGGCAAGCGCGGCGTGCCCGGCATCGACGCGATCATCGCGGTGGCCTCCGGCAAGGGCGGCGTCGGCAAGTCGACCACAGCGGTCAACCTGGCGCTCGGTCTTGCCGCCAACGGCCTCAAGGTCGGCGTCCTCGACGCCGATATTTACGGCCCGTCCATGCCAAGGCTGCTCAACATCCACGGCCGGCCGCAGACGGTCGACGGCAAGATCCTGAAGCCGATGCAGAACTATGGGCTGAAGGTGATGTCGATGGGCTTCCTCGTCGATGAGGAAACGCCGATGATCTGGCGCGGCCCGATGGTGATGTCGGCGCTGACCCAGATGCTGCGCGAGGTCGAATGGGGCCCGCTCGACGTGCTGGTCGTCGACATGCCGCCCGGCACCGGCGATGCTCAGTTGACCATGGCCCAGCAGGTGCCGCTCGCCGGCGCCGTCATTGTCTCGACGCCGCAGGACTTGGCGCTGATCGATGCCCGCAAGGGCCTCAACATGTTCAGGAAGGTCGACGTGCCGCTGCTCGGCATCGTCGAGAACATGAGCTATTTCCTCGCCCCCGACACCGGCAAGCGCTACGACATCTTCGGCCATGGCGGGGCGCGGCGCGAGGCCGAGCGGCTGGGCGTCACCTTCCTCGGCGAGGTGCCGCTGGAAATGGGCATTCGCGAAAGCTCGGATGCCGGCGCGCCGGTGGTGGTCTCGAAGCCGGAAGGCGCCGAGGCGAAGATCTACCGCGACATTGCGGCAAAGGTCTGGGACAGGGTCAATGAGGAGCGTGGCGCGGCGGAAGCCGCGGTGCCCTCGATCGTGTTCGAGTGATCCCTCGGCGCGAGGGTCAGCCGCCGACCTTCCCGCCGAACGTCGAGAAGAACTGCCCGGCGAGCTTCTTCGACGTCGATTCGATCAGGCGGCTGCCGAGTTGGGCGATCTTGCCGCCGACATCGGCCTTGGCCGCATATTTGAGCACCGTCGTGTCGGCGCCGTCGGCGGTGAGCGTCACGTCGGCGCCGCCCTTGGCGAAGCCGGCAATGCCGCCCTTGCCCTCGCCCTGGATGGTGTAGGAATGCGGAGGCTTGAGGTTCTTGAGCACGACCTCGCCGTTGAACGTCGCCTTGATCGGCCCGATCTTCAGCACGACGGTTGCCGCCATTTCGGTGTCGGATTTCTTTTCCAGGCTCTGGCAGCCGGGGATGCTGCCCCTCAGAATGTCCGGGTCGTTCAGCGCTTCCCATACTTTTTGCAGGGGTGCGGCAATCCGTTCCTCGCCTTCGATCACCAAAGCCATCAAGAACCTCCCGGAAAGACTGCCCGGAAGCCCTAGCGCAGGGGCAGACTTATGTCTATCGCACCAAAGTGCGGGTTCGGATGGCGCGTGCCCCTTGCCTGCATCCGCGCATTGTCATATCGATTTGTCATACAAATACGGAGACCACGATGGCCGGCGCCCCCACCAAGAAGAAAAAATTTCGCTCGCAGGAGTGGTTCGACAATCCCGACAATCCGGGCATGACGGCGCTCTATCTCGAGCGCTACCTGAACTACGGACTGACGCGCGCCGAGCTGATGTCGGGCAAGCCGCTGATCGGCATCGCCCAGACCGGCTCGGATCTGTCGCCCTGCAACCGGCATCATCTCGAGCTCGCCAAGCGCGTGCGCGAGGGCATCGTCTCGATGGGCGGCATTCCCTTCGAGTTCCCGTGCCATCCGATCCAGGAGACCGGCAAGCGCCCGACCGCGGCGCTCGACCGCAACCTTGCCTATCTCGGCCTTGTCGAGGTGCTCTACGGCTATCCGCTCGACGGCGTCGTGCTGACCATCGGCTGCGACAAGACAACGCCGGCGCTGCTGATGGCCGCCGCCACCGTCAACATCCCGGCCATCGCGCTGTCGGTCGGCCCGATGCTGAATGGCTGGCACAAGGGCAAGCGCACCGGTTCCGGCACCATCGTGTGGGAATCGCGCCAGCGCCTGTCGGCGGGCGAGATCAATTACGACGAGTTCATGGACATCGTCGCCTCCTCGGCGCCGTCGACCGGCTACTGCAACACCATGGGCACCGCCACCACCATGAACTCGCTGGCCGAGGCGCTCGGCATGCAGCTGCCGGGCTCGGCCGCCATCCCCGCGCCCTATCGCGAGCGTGGCCAGATCGCCTACGAGACCGGCAAGCGCATCGTCGACATGGTGCATGAGGACCTCAAGCCGTCCGACATCATGACGCGCCAGGCGTTCGAGAACGCCATCGTCGTCAACTCGGCCATCGGCGGCTCGACCAATGCGCCGATCCACCTCAACGCCATTGCCCGCCATCTCGGCGTGCCGCTCGACAATGACGACTGGCAGAAGGTCGGCCTCAACGTGCCGCTCATCGTCAATCTGCAGCCGACGGGCGAATATCTCGGCGAGGACTATCACCACGCCGGCGGCGTTCCGGCGGTCGTCGCCGAACTGCTGAAGGGCGGGCTTTTGCCGCATCCGGATGCGGTTACCGCCAACGGCAAGTCGATCGGCGACAATTGCCGCGATGCCGCCAACGAAAACCTGGAGGTCATCCACAGCGTCGACAAGCCGCTGAAGGCCAATGCCGGCTTCATCAACCTGAAGGGCAACCTGTTCGACTCCGCGATCATGAAGACCAGCGGCATCTCGCCGGAATTCCGCCAGCGCTATCTGTCCAACCCGAAGGATCCCGAAGCCTTCGAGGGCAACGCCATGGTCTTCGACGGCCCGGAGGACTACCACGCCCGCATCGACGATCCGGCGCAAGGCATCGACGAGCACACCATCCTGTTCATGCGCGGCGCCGGCCCAGTCGGCTATCCCGGCGGCGCCGAGGTGGTCAACATGCAGCCGCCGGCCTACCTCATCAAGAAGGGCATCCATTCGCTGGCCTGCATCGGCGACGGCCGCCAGTCGGGCACGTCAGGCTCGCCCTCGATCCTCAACGCTTCGCCGGAGGCGGCGATAGGCGGTGGCTTGGCGCTGCTCAAGAGCGGCGACCGCGTCCGCATCGACCTGAAGAAGGGCTCGGCCAACATCCTCGTCAGCGACGAGGAGATCGCCAGGCGGCGCGCCGCGCTCCAGGGCAATGGCGGCTTCCATTATCCCCAGCACCAGACGCCGTGGCAGGAGATCCAGCGCGGCATCGTCGACCAGTTTGACGCCGGCATGGTGCTGAAGCCGGCGGTGAAGTACCAGGATGTCGCGCACACCAGGGGTGTGCCCCGCGACAACCACTGAGCGCCGGCAACCTCGCTCGCGCGAACGGCGGCTTGATCGTGGATCAAGCCGCCGTTTTTGCTTACCCAGGGCTGCTGTCCCGCTGTGCTTACAGGTAACCGGTGATCTCCGGCGCCTGGTCCTGCCTGTTGCGTTTACCGTCCTCGTAGATGATCGGTGCGGAAGCGAGTTCCTCCTCGCTGACGTCGTCCAGGCAGGCGACGTTCACAGCCCAGAAATTCCCGCCCATGAAATCGAGATAGCCGCGCGAGAAGACATTCGCGCCGCAGTTCGGGCACATATAGTGGTTGATGTCGCCTTCCGGCCAGTTGGACGGGCTAGCCTTGTAGTCCCGCATCCGGTCACTGCCTTCCGTCACCCTGAGCGCCTGGTAGGCGGTAAAGGATTTGCGGTAGCCAAGTTTCCAGCAGAAGCTGCAATTGCATTTGCGAATGCCCTCGGCGAGGTCGAGATCGGCCTGGAAATGCACAGCGCCGCAATGGCAACTGCCGTGATAGGTCTTCTTCATGGCACTCCTCACAGAATTTGCTCTGGTCCCTCTGTGGCCTCCGCGAAACCAGATCAGATTGTGACCATAGCCCCGCCAGATAGGCGCCCGGCTCCTCTGGGCAATACGTCGTCTTGTGCAAAACGGCGCGCGCGATGCCATATGCTGGCAAACGGACAGGACCATCCATGACGAAACGGCGCTCTTCCCTAGGCTTCCTCGGCATGTTCGGCCGCTCGGGCGATCTGCGGACGCTCGATGCCGCCTTGCGCGGCGCCGACCTCCATCCCGCGCTCGTGCCGGAGGGCGTCAAGCTCACCATCGTCAATCTGATGAAGGATCACTGGCCGGACGAGCCGCCGGCGCAGGCCTACGCCTCGCTCGCGCAGCTGTTCGGCTATTGCGTTGCCGGGCCGGAGACGTTCGAACAGGCCAATGGCCGCGAGCGCAGGCTGGACGCGGAGCGCCGCATCGAGGACGCGCTCGAGACCGGCGACAGCCTCGATGCGCAGATCGTGCTGATGGCGCTGCATGCAAAGCTGATCAGCGCCGAGGTGGTGGAGCGCTTCGGCCTAAGCGCGGAGTAGGATGCTCAACCCGGCCTAGCCGCCCATGCCGCCGCGCGGCAGCTTGATCATCTCGCCGAAGCGGGCGCGCAATTTGTCGTCGACCGTTTTCGGCACGTGGCGCGGGAAGCGCTCGGCAAGCACGCGCTTCTTCTCGGCGATCGCCCTTTGCAGGATGTCGGGCCGGCCCTTCTCGTTCCATTCCTTCGGCGAGAAGCGGTCGCCGATGGCCGGATAGAAATATTCGGTCTGCATCAGCTTCAGCGTCTGCTCGTTGCCGAGATAGTGGCCGGGGCCCTTCAGGCAGACATCGGCGATGGTGTCGATCGACAGCGCCTCGTCGGTCACCTCGATGCCGCGCACGCAGCGCAGGCAGTGGCCGAGCATGTCGTTGTCGATGATCAGGCTTTCCAGGCAGAAGCCGAGCAGCGAGGCATGCATGCCGGCCGACTCATAGACCAGGTTGAGGCCGGAGAGGCCGGCCATCACATTGGTGATGCCCTTCTCGTAGCCGGACTGGATGTCGGGCAGTTTCGAATCCGTCATGCCGGCCGCCGAGCCGCCCGGCAGGTCGTAATATTGCGCCATCTGCGCGCAGGCGGCGGTCAGCACGGCCTGCTCGGCCGAGCCGCCGGACATGGCGCCGGTCCGAAGGTCGGAGACGAACGGCCAGGTCCCGAAGATCGCCGGATGGCCGGGCTTGATGGCGTTGACATAAACCAGGCCCATCAGCACTTCCGCGACCGCCTGCACCACCGCCCCGGCAATCGCCGCCGGCGCCGTGGCGCCGGCCTGGCCAGCCGACAGAAGCAGGATCGGGATGCCGCCTTCGACGCAGGCCTCGAGCACGCCGCAGGCGTCCTCGGCGAACTTCATCGGCGGCACGACGAAGCAGTTGGAATTCGACACAAAGGGGCGTGCGCGGAAATTTTCCTCGCCGCCGGCGATCGCATAGAGCATCTCCAGCGCCGGCTTGACGTTCTCGCGCACCGTGAACGAGGTGCCGACATGCTTGGCGGTCCCCATCACGCAGGCGTAGAGCGTGTTGAAGTCCATCTCCAGCGGATCGGGAATGTCGCGCGGCACCATGGTGCGCTGGAAGAAATGGATGTTGTCGAGGCCGTCGACCAGGCGCGCGGCGTCGTAGATGTCCTGCAATTGGGACTCGCGGTATTCGCGCTTCTCGACGTCGACCAGATGCACGGCCGCGCCCGCCGTGCCGTAATGCACGCGTTTGCCCTGGATCACCATGTCGTGCTTGGGGTCCTGGCCGTGCAGCGTGAAATGCCGGGCCGCATTCTTGATCGTGTCGAGGACGAGCGCCCGCGGCAGGCGGATGCGGCCATCGTCGCCATAGGTCGCGCCAATCCTGGTCAGCGCCTCGATGCAGGAGGGTATCGCGTTGGCGAAGCCGACCGTTTCCAGCAGCGTCAGCACCGCCTCATGGATGCGCTCTCGGTCGTTTTCGCTGAGCGGCCCATAGCTGCCGCCTTCGAGGCCCGGCCGCACCGGCCTGATGTCGTCGGCAAGCGGTGCCGCCCGCATCGCACGGCGCGCTTCGCGCCCGCCGGATCGCCGCGACCGCTGGTCGGCCGAAGCGTCCTGCTTCTCAAGAGCCACTGACATGGAAGCACTCCACCTTTTGCTGCGAGGCGGGACGCGGCGGTTGGTCCACCATCGGCCCTGCTTCGTCCCCTTATGGCTCGACTATGCCGCCGGCATTGGCACAGCCTATGAGCCAGCCAGCTCCGTCGAATATGCCAGAGCGCTAAAGCAAAGAGAGCCGGCGAAGGCCGGCTCTCTTTGGGAATTCAGCGTCAGTTGATGATCAGGCGGCCGCGGGTCTGCGGCCGGCCGCGGTGGCGAGTTCCCGAATGCCGGGCTCGATGTGTTGCAGCGCGATCGAGGAAATGCCCAAGCGCATGAAACGCGACGGTTTTTCGGTGCGGTCGAAGAAGCGGTCGCCGGGTTCGATGATGACGCTGCGCGAGGCGGCCGCTTCGGCGAGGCCCCGCGAGTCGGTGCCGCGCGGCCCCTCGAGCCAGAGCGATGTGCCGCCGGCCGAGTCGGTCGAGCGCCACTCGGGCAGGAAAGCGGAAATCGCATGGACCAGACGCTTGCGCCGCTCGTCGAAGGCGCTGGACAGGCGCCGCACCAGCGCCTCGTGATGGCCGAGCGACAGGAACAACGCCACCGCCCGCTGGTTGTTGGCCGGCGGGTGCCTGAGCATGAAGCGGCGCAGCGCGCGCAACTCGGCGATCAGCCCGGCCGAGGCGACGATGTAGCCAAGCCTGAGGCCCGGCGCCAGGGTCTTCGACATCGAGCCGACATAGATGACGCGGCCTGAGCGATCGAGGCTCTTCAGCGCCTGCTGCGGCGCCTCGTCCAGCAACTGGCTGTCATAGCCGTCCTCGATGATGATCTGGTTGTGGCGGTTGGCCCGCGCCAGGAGGTCCTGCCGGCGCTCGGCCGACAACGGCACCATAGTCGGGCAATGGTGGCTGGGCGTGACGAAGACGAAGCCGGAATCCTGCGGGATCGAAGAGGTCACGATGCCGGACTGGTCGACCGGAACCGGTTGGATGTCGGCGCCCGCAAGCCGGAAGATCGAGCGCGCGTCGGGATAGCCCGGATCCTCCATCGCCACCTTCGAGCCCTTGGTCATCAGCAGCGAGGCGAGCATGTAAAGCGCGTTCTGCGCGCCGAGCGTGACGATGATCTCGTCCGGATTGGCGAAGATGCCACGCCGCGGCAAGAGCCGCGCCTGGATCTGCTCGATCAAGAGCGGATCGTCGCGGTCGACCATGTCGGATGCCCAGTTGCGGATCTCCAGCACGGCGAGCGCCATGCGGTTGCATTCGCGCCATTCGGCCGTCGGGAACAGCGCCGGATCGAACTGGCCGTAGACGAAGGGGTAGGACGACTTGATCCAGTTGTCGTGCTTGGCCGGCGGCGGCATGTCGCTGGCGGCGATCTGCCGGCGCGCCTTCCAGTCGATCTCGTTCTGCTGGTCGGGCGCCTTCTGGTGCGGCTTGGCGGGGGTGGCCAGCACGTCCGGATTGACGAAATGGCCGCGCCGCTCGCGCGCCACCAGAAAGCCCTGGTCGACGAGCTGCTGGAAGGCGAGCACCACGGTGCCGCGGGCGACGCCCAGTTTTTCGGCCAGGATGCGGCAGGAAGGAAGCGGCATGGAAGCGGCGATCTGCCGGTCCAGAATGGCGGCGACGATCGCCTGGCGGATCTGCGCCTGCAGGGTCTGGCCGGATTCAGCCGAAATCCGGAACAGGCCGGACCATATGGCCGTGTCGTTGCGCTGTGGCATGGAAGAGTTTCCTCGATGGCCAGCTTTTTGTATTTGGCTGGACCAGTCGAGTGTAGGGGTGGCACAAGGGGTTGCGCCAATCAATTTTTCTGATCGCTGGGATTTATGCCAGTGATCCATTGGTCACGAATGTGATCCATTGCGCGACGCGCAGCGTCGTCGCCTGCGTCGCGGCCTGCCGGTTGGTGAGCGACGCGCAGCGTCGTCGCATCCTCCGTCGCCGGGTAATGCAAGGCATCATAAAAGCGTGATGCAGTCCGTCATCAAAGCGTGATGCAGTGCGGCAATGCCGCCCTTGAATGAAATGGAATCGGCTCGATAGAATGTCGCGACGACATGCGCCGGAAACATCCGGCCTGTTAAGATAGGTTCAAAAACCCGCCAGGAGCCCGCATTGGATCAATCATCCTTCGACAAGCAAGTCGCCGCCTTGCGCGAACATCGCGCGGCGGCCAAAGGCACGATGCGTGAAGCTTTCGCGGCTGATCCCAAACGCTTCGAGACGTTTTCCGCCAGCGACGGCGATCTCCTGCTTGACTGGTCGAAATGCGCGGTCGACGCCGACACGATGGCGATGCTGGAGAAGCTCGCCGGAGCCGCCGATCTGGCGGGTCGCCGCGCCGCCATGTTCGAAGGCAGGAAGATCAATATCACCGAAGGCCGCGCCGTGCTGCACACGGCGCTTCGCAACCTGACCGGCAAGGGCGTCGTGGTCGATGGCCAGGATACCAAGGCCGAGGTTCTCGCCGTTCTCGACGCCATGGGCGCCTTCGCCGATGCCATCCGCTCCGGCAAGGCGGCCGGCGCCACCGGCAAGAAGATCACCGACATCGTCAACATCGGCATTGGCGGCTCCGACCTCGGCCCGGTGATGGCGACGCTGGCGCTGGCGCCCTATCATGACGGCCCGCGCGCGCACTATGTCTCCAACATCGACGGCGCCCACATCCACGACACGCTGAAGGACCTGTCGGCCGAAACCACTTTGTTCATCGTCGCCTCCAAGACCTTCACCACGGTCGAGACGATGACCAATGCCGAGACGGCGCGCCGATGGGTGGAGAAGGCGCTGGGCAAGGAAGCCGTCGGCAAGCATTTCGCCGCCGTCTCGACCGCGCTCGACCTGGTGGCGAAGTTCGGCATCGCGTCCGATCGCGTGTTCGGCTTCTGGGACTGGGTCGGCGGCCGCTATTCGGTCTGGAGCGCGATCGGCCTGCCGGTGATGATCGCCATCGGCCCGCGGAATTTCCGCGCCGTCCTCGACGGCGCGCACGAGATGGACGAGCACTTCCGCTCCGCACCCCTGCAGAAGAACCTGCCGGCGCTGCTGGGCCTGATCGGCTGGTGGCACCGGGTCGTCTGCCGATATCCGGCCCGCGCCGTGATCCCTTACGACCAGCGGCTCTCCAGGCTGCCGGCCTATCTGCAACAGCTCGACATGGAATCGAACGGCAAGAGCGTGACGCTGGATGGCGGCGCGGTCACCACGCCCACCGGCCCGCTGGTCTGGGGCGAGCCCGGCACCAACGGCCAGCACGCCTTCTTCCAGCTGCTGCACCAGGGCACGGACTTCATCCCGGTCGAATTCCTCGCCGCCGCTGTCGGCCACGAGCCGGAGCTGAAGCATCACCACGATCTCCTGCTCGCCAACTGCCTGGCGCAGTCGGAAGCGTTCATGAAGGGCCGCACGCTGGAGGAGGCGCGCGCGCAGATGCTGGCCAAGGGCATGAAGCCGGCCGACGTCGACAGGATCGCCCCGCACCGGGTCTTCTCCGGCGACCGCCCCTCTGTGACCATTCTCTACCGCAAGGTCGATCCGCGCACCTTCGGCCGCCTGGTCGCGCTCTACGAGCATCGCGTCTTCGTCGAGGGCACGCTGTTCAACATCAATTCCTTCGATCAGTGGGGCGTCGAACTCGGCAAGGAACTGGCAACCGGTCTGCTGCCTGTCGTGGAAGGCAAGGAGAATGCCGCAAAGCGGGATGCCTCGACTGCTGGTCTGGTGGGACACATTCACCGATTGCGCGGATCGGAGTGACAGGCTTGGCGGAGATCAAAGGCATATTGTTCGACAAGGACGGAACGCTTGTCGATTTCAACGCGACATGGCTCGGCATTGCCGACTTCATGGCCATGGATGCCGCCGAGGGCGACCGCTGGAAGGCAGACAGGCTGCTCGCGGCAGCCGGCTTCGATTTCCTCAGCAAGCGCTTCAAGCCCGATTCGATCTTTGCCTCCGGCACCAACATGGATGTCGTCGAGCTCTGGTTCCCGCGGCTCTCCGAGGAGGACCAGATGCTGGCCGTCGCCCGCTTCAACGAGATCACCTCGGTGCAAGGCTCCAGCATGGCGGTGGCGCTGCCGGGCATCGTCGAGACGCTGGCCGTCCTGCACAGGCGATCCTACCGGCTTGGCGTCGCCACCAACGATTCGACCAGTGGCGCGGAAAAGACGCTGGTGACGCTCGGCGTGGCGCAGCTTTTCGACGCCGCCTATGGCTATGATTCGGTGGCCAGGCCGAAGCCGGCGCCGGACACCATCCTCGCCTTCTCCGACCTGACCGGGCTGAAGCCGGCCGAGATCGCCATGGTCGGCGACAATCGCCACGATCTCGAAATGGCGCGGGCCGGCGGCTGCGGGCTGGCGGTCGGCGTGCTTTCCGGCACAGGCACGCGTGAATCGCTGTCGGCGATCGCCGATGTCGTGCTCAACTCGGTTGCCGACCTGCCGGATTTCCTCGCCGCGAGGGTCAAGGAGACGATCTGACCGCCTCGAACGAGAAGACCCCGCTCGGGCTCGACGCCGTGCCTTTGGCATCGCCGAAATCCGGCACCCTATATTCGGCAAGAAGTTTGAGCCGCGTGAGCGGCAGGTCGGTGCGGCGCGGATCGCCGACCAGCACCTCGATGCCGGTGGCAAGGCAGCGGTCGAGGAAGGGGATCACGCGCCTCGCCACCTCATGCCCGTAGAACACGTCGCCGGCCAGCACCAGGTCGACTGCCGGTGGCGGCCCGGCGGTGACGTCTTCGCCGATCACCGTGATGGCGACGCCGTTCGCCGCCGCGTTGAGGCCGAGCGCGACGATGCCGTTGCGGTCGATCTCGGCGGCGATCACCGCGCGCGCTCCGGCCTTTGCCGCGGCGATGCCGACCAGGCCCGAGCCGGCGCCGAGATCGAGCACACGGCGCCCCGCAACCGTTTGCGGCCGGTCGATTATGTAACGGGACGGTGCCGCCGGCCCAGGCATAGGCCCAATAGGGCGGCTGCGGCTCTGGCGCGGCAGCGTCTTCGTCGTCAGGATCGACGAGCCGCCGCAGCCCGCTGCCGGGATGGGCGCTGAAGATCTGGATTTCCGGAAGCGCGGCGACAGCCGCAAGGCGCATGTTCGCCTTGATAAACCCCGCCGGATCGGGACGGGTAGGCGTCGCCTTGCCTGCAGGATGATCGTTCAAGCTCGTGCCTATCCCCGCAGCGCCCGCCGCAGGATCTTGCCCACCGGTGTCTTCGGCAATTCGGTGCGGAACTCGATGTATTTGGGCCGCTTGTAGCCGGTCAGATTCTCGCGGCAATAGGCGGTCAGCGTCTCGAGGGTCAGCGCCGGATCCTTCCTGACCACGAACAGTTTCGGCACTTCGCCCGAATGCTCGTCCGGCACGCCGATCGCCGCCACTTCCAGCACGCCCGGATGCTGGGCAACGACCTCTTCCAGCTCGTTCGGATAGACGTTGAAGCCGGAGACCAGGATCATGTCCTTCTTGCGGTCGACGATCTTGGTGTAGCCGCGCTCGTCCATGAAGCCCATGTCGCCGGACTTGAAGTACCCGTCCTTGGTCATCACCTTGGCGGTCTCGTCCGGCCGGTTCCAGTAGCCCGCCATCACCTGCGGCCCGCGGATGCAGATTTCGCCGACTTCGCCGAGCGGCACGTTGTTGCCGTCGTCGTCGCGGATGGCGATCTCGGTCGACGGCAGCGGCAGGCCGATCGTGCCGGTGAAGTCGCCGCCGCTGAATTTGTTGGCGGTCGCCACCGGCGAGGTTTCCGAAAGCCCGTAGCCTTCGGTGACCGGACAGCCGGTCAGCGCCTTCCAGCGCTCGGCCACACCCCTCTGCACCGCCATGCCGCCGCCCAGCGTCAGGATCAGCGGCTTGAAGTCGAGCTTGCGAAAATCCTCATTGTTGAGCAGCGCGTTGAACAGCGTGTTGAGGCCTGGGAAGATGTGGACCGGGTATTTCTCCAGCTCCTTGACGAAGCCTGGAATGTCGCGCGGATTGGGGATGAGCACATTCTGCGCGCCCTGCTGCATGCCCATCAGCGCGTTCACCGTCAGCGCGAAGATATGGTAGAGCGGCAGCGCGCAGATGAAATTGGGATGCGCCGGCTTCGGCTTCACCGCATAGGCGTCCTGCAGCCAGAGCGCGTTCTGCGCGACATTGGCAAGCACATTGGAATGCAAGAGGATCGCGCCCTTCGAGATCCCGGTGGTGCCGCCGGTATATTGCAGGAAGGCGATGTCGTCGGCGCTGACGCTGGCAGGCTTGAAGGCGAGGCCGGCGCCGGCCTTCAGGGCGGCGTTGAACTTGACGTGGCCCGGCAGCGACCAGGCCGGCACCAGCTTCTTCACCCGGCGCACGACGAAGTTGACGAGCGTCCCCTTGAGGCCCCCGAGCATGTCGCCCATGGCGGCGACGACGACGTGCTTGACCGAGGTCTTGGCGATCACCGCCTGCAGCGTGTTGGCGAAATTCTCGAGGATGACGATCGCCTGCGCGCCGGAATCCTTCAGCTGATGCTCGAGCTCGCGCGGCGTATAGAGCGGGTTGACGTTGACCACGGTGAAGCCGGCGCGAAGCACCGCCATCATCGCCACCGGGTATTGCAGCACGTTGGGCATCATCAGCGCCACGCGCGCCCCCTTCTGCAGGCCCTTCGACTGCAGATAGGCGCCGAAGGCGGCCGACTGCTGCTCGAGCTCGGCATAGGTGATGGCCTTGCCCATGCAGACGAAGGCCGGCTGGCCGGCAAACTGCTTGCAGGCGCCGACCAGGAAGTCGCCGATCGAGCCGTAGGGCAAGGGCCCGATCTCGGCTGGCATGTTCTTCGAGTAGCTCGACAGCCACGGTTTTTCCGGCAGGCCGGCGGCAAGCTCCGTCAGCGCCTTCGGCAACCTCTTGGCCGGCGCCGGTTTCACGGCCGGCTTTGGCGGGACCGCCTTTGTCGGAACTGCCTTCGCGGCCGGCTTTGCGGCAGCGGGCTTTTTCGCAGCGGATTTGGCCGGCACCGGCTTGGCCGCGGCTGGAGTTTTCGTCGCGACAGGAGTTTTCGTTGTGGCAGGGTTGGCGGCCTTTCCCGCGGCGGCCTTGGCCGGGGCTTTTGCGGCGGGCTTCACGGGGGTGGCCGCCTTCGCCTTGGCCGCAGGCGCCGTCTTGCCGGACCCGGCGGCCGGCTTTGACGCGGCCTTCGTCTTGGCCGGAGCCGTGGTTTTCGCTGCCTTCGCCACCCTGTCCCTCCCGTCGTCGTTCACTCGTGCCGCGCCGCCTCTGAATGACAGAAGCGTCCTCCGCCGCAATGGTTGCGGATTCCTCAAGAAATCCGGCGTGCCGTCTATGTATTGCGACTATCCTTGGCCGTGCAAGTCTTGCCCTTGCGGCAGAAGCCCAAAGATTTGCCGTCGAAATCCTTCCGTCCTCCCGCGCCCGGAACGCAGCTTCCCGAACAGCGGCCCGCGCGAAGGAAGCCGCGCCGCGCCGATTTCGCGAAGGCGCCGATCAATAAAAAAATGCGATCGTTAACATTAACGTGAGCGGAAAATCATGCTAATTTCTTTCGGCATTTTAGGAGATTTCGGATTCTTTTCCTGCTTCCCATGGGGTACGCAAACGGGGTGTTCCAAAGCCAGAAAAACGGTGCTTATATGCGCGCTTCGCGAGCCTGCTAGAGGGGCTTGGCAGAACATCAGGGAGTGCTCAATGAAAAAGAAACTGACTTTTGCAGCCGCGTTGCTGGCTGCAAGCGTCCTCAGTGGCGTGGCCAACGCCAAGACGCTGGTCTATTGCTCGGAAGCATCGCCGGCCAATTTCGACCCGGGTACGACGACGGGCGGTAACGATTTCGACGCTTCTTCGCGCACGGTCTATTCGCGCCTTGTCGAATTCAAGCATGGCGGCACCGAGATCGAGCCCGGCCTCGCCGACAAGTGGGAAATCTCGGACGACGGCCTGGTCTATACTTTCCACCTGCATCCGGGCGTGAAGTTTCAGACCACTGACTATTTCAAGCCGACCCGCGACCTCAACGCCGACGACGTCGTCTTCTCCTTCGATCGCCAGTTCAACAAGGAAAACCCCTGGAACGGCGAGAAGTATCTGCCGAACCTGACCTGGGACTACTACACCGGCATGGACATGCCGAAATACGTCGCCAAGTGGGAAAAGGTCGATGACCTGACCGTCAAGCTGACGCTGACCGAGCCGAACGCGCCGATGCTGGCCAATCTCGGCATGGATTTCGCCTCGATCGTGTCGAAGGAATATGCCGACCAGCTCGCGAAGGACGGCAAGATGGCCGACTTCTCGACCAAGCCGATCGGCACCGGTCCGTTCCAGTTCGTCGACTACCAGCTGGATTCGGTCATCCGCTACGCGGCCAACCCGGATTACTTCAAGGGCAAGGAAAAGATCGACGATCTCGTCTTCGCCATCACGCCCGATGCCACCGCGCGCATCCAGAAGGTGCTGGCCGGCGAATGCGACGTCGCGCCCTATCCGAACCCCGCCGACATCGGCACGATCAAGGCCAACCAGGACGTCACCCTGCTCGACCAGGCCGGCCTTAACATCGGCTACATGAGCTACAACACGACGATCCCGCCGCTGGACAAGCCCGAGGTTCGCCACGCGCTCAACCAGGCGATCGACCGGGAAGCGCTGATCAAGTCGCTGTTCCAGGACGCCGGCGCCACGGCTGCCCAGAACCTGATCCCGCCGACCATGTGGTCGTGGAACAAGGACGTGAAGTTCGATTCCTATGATCCGGAAGCCGCCAAGAAAGTGCTGGCCGACGCCGGGCTGAAGGAAATCCAGCTCTGGGCTTCCGACCGCGTTCGCCCGTACAACCCGAACTTCCAGCGCGCCGCCGAGCTGATCCAGGCCGACTGGGCCAAGGTCGGCGTCAAGGCCGAGATCGTCAACTACGAGTGGACCAAGTACCGCGAGGAAGGCAAGAAGAAGGAACGCCCCGGCGCCTTCCAGATCGGCTGGACCGGTGACAATGGCGATCCGGACAACTTCTTCGCCACCCTTTTCGCCTGCTCGGCGATTGGCGTGTCGAACTACTCCAGCTGGTGCGACAAGGACTTCGAGGACCTGATCCAGAAGGCCAAGAAGACCAGCGACCTGGCCGAGCGCACCAAGCTCTACGAGCAGGCGCAGGTTGTTTTCCAGAAGCAGGCCCCGGCCTTCCTTCTGGCGCACAGCCAGGTCTATGCGGTCGTGCGCAAGAATGTCAGCGGCTTCATGATGGACCCGCTCGGCATCCACCGCTTCGACGGCACCGACAAGGCCGAATAGAACTCTAGAGCGGGCGGCGCCGTTCGGCGCCGCCCCTTTTTTCAAGATGCTCCGATATCTTCTCAACAAAATCGCACTTCTGATCCCGACGCTGGTCGGCATCACCATCTGTGCCTTCGCCTTCGTCAGGCTGCTGCCCGGCGATCCCATCCTCGCCATGGCCGGCGAGCATGGCGTGACGCCCGCGCGCTATGAAGAGCTCAAGGAACAGTTCGGCTACAATCTGCCGATCTGGCAGCAATATGCGCGCTATGTCGGCGAGGTCGCCACCGGCGATTTCGGCGTTTCCATCTCGTCCAAGCGGCCGGTTATCGAGGAGTTCAAGACGCTCTTCCCGGCAACGCTGGAACTGTCGTTCTTCGCCATGATCTTCGCCATGGTGCTCGGCATCCCGGCCGGCATCTTCGCGGCCGTCAAGCGCGGCTCGTGGTTCGACCAGTCGCTGATGGGCACAGCCCTTGTCGGCTATTCGATGCCGATCTTCTGGTGGGGCCTGCTGCTGATCATCTTCTTTTCCGGCTATCTCGGCTGGACGCCGGTCTCCGGCCGCATGGGCCTGCAGTTCTTCTTCAAGCCGATCACCGGTTTCATGACCATCGACAGCATCCTCTACGGCAAATGGGATGCCTTCCGCTCGGCGCTGAGTCACCTCGTGCTGCCGGCGATCGTGCTCGGCACCATCCCGCTGGCGGTGATCGCCCGCCAGACGCGCTCGGCCATGCTCGAGGTGCTGGGCGAGGACTATGTCCGCACTGCGCGCGCCAAGGGCCTGTCGTCGGCGCGGGTTATCGGCGTGCATGCCTTGCGCAACGCGCTGATCCCGGTGGTCACCACCATCGGCCTGCAGGTCGGCACGCTGCTTGCCGGCGCCATCCTCACCGAGACGATCTTCGCCTGGCCGGGCATCGGCAAGTGGATGGTCGATTCCATCTTCAAGCGCGACTACGTCGTCGTGCAGTCAGGCTTACTTTTGATCGCCCTCATCGTCATGGCCGTGAACCTGATCGTCGACGTGCTCTATGCCGTCATCAACCCGCGCATCAGGGCCGCGTGATGAGCCAGTCGACCGAAATCGCCCCGATGGCCAGCGGCAGCCCGGACCGCCTCACCGGCTTCAGGACCTTCTGGCACTATTTCTCGGTGAACCGCGGCGCCGTCATCGGCCTGTTCGTCTTCATCCTCCTGGTTCTGGCGGCGCTCTTCGCGCCACTGCTCGCGCCCTATGCGCCCGACGTCCAGGACAAGACCGCGTTTCTGAGGCCTCCGGCCTGGCAGGCCGGCGGCAGCGCCCAGTATCTGCTCGGCACCGATGCGGTCGGCCGCGATATCCTCTCGCGCCTGCTCTACGGCGCGCGCTTCTCGCTGCTGATCGGCGCGGTGGTGGTGACTTTGGCGCTCACCGGCGGCATCACGCTCGGCCTGCTGGCCGGCTACTTCCGTGGCTGGGTCGACGTCGCGATCATGCGCGTCATGGACTTGATCCTCGCCTTCCCGTCGCTGCTTTTGGCGCTGGTGCTGGTCACCATCCTCGGCCCCGGCCTGTTCAATGCGATGCTGGCGATCTCGCTCGTGCTGCAGCCGCATTTCGCCCGCCTGGTGCGCGCCGCGGTGATGGCCGAGAAAAGCCGTGAGTATGTCGTGGCCGCCAAGGTCGCCGGCGCGGGCCATCTCCGGCTGATGCTCGCCACCATCCTGCCGAACTGCCTGGCGCCGCTGATCGTCCAGGGCACGCTGTCGTTCTCCAACGCCATCCTCGAAGCCGCCGCCCTCGGCTTCCTCGGCCTCGGCGCCCAGCCGCCGACGCCCGAATGGGGCACCATGCTCGCCTCGGCGCGCGAGTTCATCCTGCGCGCCTGGTGGGTGGTGACCTTCCCCGGTCTTGCCATCCTGATCACGGTGCTTGCCATCAACCTGATCGGTGACGGCCTGCGCGACGCGCTCGATCCCAAGCTCAGGAGGTCGTGATGGCGCTGCTCGACATCCAGAATCTCGTCGTCGAATTCCAGACCGCATCGGGTCCGTTCCGCGCCGTCGACGGCGTCTCGCTCCATGTCGACGAGCGCGAGGTGCTGGCGATCGTCGGCGAATCCGGCTCCGGCAAGTCGGTGTCGATGCTGGCGGTGATGGGGCTGCTGCCCTGGACGGCCACCGTCACCGCGGATCGCATGAGTTTCGCCGGCCGTGATCTCCTGAAGCTCAGTCCTGCCGAGCGGCGCAAGATCGTCGGCAAGGACATGTCGATGATCTTCCAGGAGCCGATGGCCAGCCTCAATCCGTGCTTCACCATCGGTTTCCAGATCGAGGAAGTGCTGCGCTTCCATATGGGCATGGACCGGGCGCAGCGCCGGGCGCGCGCCATCGAACTCCTGAAGCAGGTCGGCATTCCCGAGCCGGCGGAGCGGCTGAACTCCTTCCCGCACCAGATGTCGGGCGGCCAGTGCCAGCGCGTCATGATCGCGATTGCCATTGCCTGCAATCCGAAGCTCTTGATCGCCGACGAGCCGACCACGGCGCTCGACGTCACCATCCAGAAGCAGATCCTCGACCTGCTGGTCTCGTTGCAGGCCAAATATGGCATGGGCCTGATCATGATCACCCACAATATGGGCGTGGTGGCCGAGACCGCCGACCGCGTCATTGTCCAGTACAAGGGCCGCAAGATGGAAGAGGCCGACGTGCTGTCGCTGTTCGAGAGCCCGAAGAGCAACTACACGCGCGCGCTGCTCTCGGCGCTGCCGGAGAACGCCGTCGGCGACCGCTTGCCGACCGTCTCCGACATGCTGTTCGAACCGGCGCCCCAGGGGGCAAGTACCGGAGCCGCCTCATGAGCACCAGGGTCGTCGAAGGCAAGAACATCGTGCGCGACTACCATGTCGGTGGCGGCCTGTTCCGCGGCGCGCGCACCGTGCATGCGGTCAAGGGCGTCTCCTTCAGCGTCGACAAGGGCAAGACGCTTGCCATCGTCGGCGAAAGCGGCTGCGGCAAGTCCACGCTCGCCCGTATCATCACGCTGATCGATCCGGCGACATCGGGCGAATTGTTCATCGACGGCAACAAGGTCGACATCGCCAGGGACGGTTTGTCGAAGGAGATGCGCCGCAAGGTGCAGATCGTCTTCCAGAATCCGTATGGCTCCCTCAACCCGCGCCAGAAGATCGGCGACGTGCTCGGCGAGCCGCTGCTGATCAACACCGACAAGCCGGCCGAGGAACGGCGCGACCTCGCCATGAAGATGCTGAAGAAGGTCGGCCTCGGACCCGAGCACTATAACCGCTATCCGCACATGTTCTCCGGCGGCCAGCGCCAGCGCATCGCCATTGCCCGCGCGCTGATGCTCAATCCCAGCCTGCTGGTGCTGGACGAACCGGTCTCGGCGCTCGACCTTTCCGTGCAGGCGCAGGTGCTCAACCTGCTCGCCGACCTGCAGGACGAGTTCCAGCTCACCTATGTCTTCATCAGCCACGACCTGTCGGTGGTGCGCTACATCGCCGACGACGTCATGGTGATGTATTTCGGCGAGGCGGTCGAATACGGCCCGCGCGACGAGGTCTTTGCAGACCCCAAGCACAGCTACACCAAGACCCTGTTCGCCGCGACGCCGCGCGCCGACGTCAGTTCGATCAAGGCAAGGCTGGCCAAGAAGAAGGCGGCGTAAACGTCCCTTCGTCATCCTCGGTCTGCGCCGCGTCGCTTCGCTCCTTGCTCCGCCTATGGATGACGACGCGGAGGTAGCCCCTCCCGATGACCTGCGCAGGCTCGGATCAAAGGTCGTCAGATCACGACAGCTTGGCGATAATCGCGCGCAGCGCCTCGCCGAATTTGTGCACTTCCTCAACCGTGTTGTAGTGCACCAGCGAGGCGCGGATGGCGCCGCTGTCCATCGACAGGTTGAGCCGCTTCATCAGCCGTGGCGCGTACATGTGGCCGTCGCGGATGCCGATCTGCAGCTCGGCCATCTCCTCGACGATCCGCTGCGGCGACAGCTTGCCGATGTTGAAGCAGAAGGTCGGCACCCGCTCATGCAGGCGCGCTTCGTCGGCGACGCCGTAGATGGTGGCGCCGCAGTCTTTGAGCACCTTCAGCATCTCGCGCGCCAGCATCAGCTCGTAATCGCGGATGGCGTTCATGCCGGCAACGATGTTGTCGCGGCGCGAGCGGTTGTTCTCGGCCAGGAAATTGCGGCCGACCGATTCCAGATAACGCACCGCCGCGTCCATGCCGGAGACGTTCTCGTAGATGAAGGTGCCGGCCTCGACCTTGTAGGGCGGCTCGTCGGGGATGAAATCCTCGCGGAAGGTCGGCAGCCGCTTCAGCGTCTCGAAGCGGCCCCAGAGAAAGCCCATATGCGGCGAGAAATTCTTGTAGCCGGAGCAGACGAGGTAGTCGCAGTCCCAGGCCTGCACGTCGATCAGACCGTGCGGGCCGTAATGCACGCAGTCGAGGAACACCTCGGCGCCCGCCGCATGCGCGATCTTCGCCACCGAGGCGACATCGACGATCGAGCCGATCGAATGCGCGGTCACCGTGCAGGCGACGAGGCGGGTGCGCTCCGACAGCAGCGGCTTGAGATCGTCGACATGCAGATTGCCGTCCTCGCGCATGCGCCACCATTTGAACCTGGCGCCGGCCTGCTCCAGCGCCAGCCATGTGGCGATGTTGGCGTCATGGTCCATGTCGGTGACGACGATCTCGTCGCGTTCCGAAAGCATCTGGCCGATGCCGAGGCTGACCAGGCGGATGAACGAGGTGGCGTTCATGCCGAAGCAGATTTCCGACGGACTGTAGGCGTTGATCAAAAGCGCCACGCTGTCGCGCGCCTCGGCGACCGACCGGTCGACGGTGACGCTGCGGCCATAACGGCCGCCGCGCTGCACATTGTGCCCGACCAGATGGTTGGTCACCGCGTCGAGCACGCTTTGCGGGATCTGCGCGCCGGCGGCATTGTCCATGAAGATGAACTCGCCCGCTTGGCTGAGCGCCGGGAACATGGCGCGGATCTTTTCCACCGGGAACGAAGCGGCGGCGTCCTGCGCCTTCGAGATATGGTGTTGGTTCACGGACGTCTCCTTCAGTGTATCGATGTCGTTCAAGGTGGGATCAGTGCGCGCCGGACCGGGCCTTGCCGCGCTCTTCGAGGTAGCCGACCAGCCGCACCAGCGGCCACAGGAAGGCGAGATAGATGATTGCGGCGCCGATCAGCGGCGTCGGATTGGCCATCAGCGCCTGCGCGTCGGTGGCCTGCTTCAGAAGGTCGGGCATCGCCACCACTGAGGCCAGCGCGGTGTCCTTGAACACCGAGACGCAGTTGCTGGTCAGCGGCGGGATGACGACCCGGATCGCCTGCGGCAGGATCACCTTGCGCATGGCGACCCAGAACGGCAGGCCGAGCGCTGCGGCAGCCTCGAACTGGCCCTTGGGAATGTTCTCGATGCCGGCGCGGCAGACTTCCGCCGTGAAGGCGGCAAGCACCAATGACAACGCAAGGGCCGCCGACACGAAGGACGACAGGCGGATGCCGACGAAGGGCAGGGCGTAATAGATCAGGATCAGCACCACCAGGATCGGCAGCGCGCGGAAGATGTCGATGTAGAGGATCGCCAGCCGCCTCAGCGGCTTCGGCGCATAGAGCCGCATCAGGCAGATCGCCAGCCCGGCAATGGTGCCGAAGACGATTGCGGCGCAGCCGAGCAGGATGGTGTTGCCGAGCCCGCGGATGAGGATCGGAAACGATCGGACGAGGATGCCCCAGTTGAAGAAGGTGTCGATCAGCTCCATCGGCGTCACCCGTTAGACGCGGCCCGCCGCGCAGGCGGATCCGAATGGTCGAAGCGAGAGCGCCGGCCGTGACCGGCGCTCTCGTGCGAGTTTGCGACTGCTGGCCCTATTGCGGGATCGGCCCCGGCGTCACCGTGCTGGTGCCGGCTTCCGGATCGACGCCGAACCACTTCTTGTGGATCGCGGCCATCGTGCCGTCCTTCTTCATCGCGGTGATGGCGTCATTGACCTTTTCGAGCAGCGGGTGGCCCTTCTTGGTCATCATGGCGAAGCGCTCGCCGGTCGGAATGCGCACCAGGATCTTCAGCGCCGGCATCTGCTTGATGGCGAACAGGAAGCCGGCGAGCTCGCCGGCGCCGCCGTCGATGCGGCCGTTCTGCACGTCGAGCAGCAGGTCCTGCTGGGCGTTGTAGCTCTTGGTTTCGGCGACGCCGAGCTTGCCGGCGTTCTCCTTCATATAGGCCTCGCCGGTCGAGCCGGCGATGACGCCTATGGTCTTGCCTTTCAAGTCGTCGAGCGACTTGATGGTCGAGTCCGCCTTGCCGACGATGGTGCCGTCGCTGTCGTAATAGGCCTGGGTGAAGCCCTGGTTCTGCAGGCGCTCCTTGGTGATCGAGATCGACGACACGGCAAAGTCGATGCGGCCGGAAGCGGTCGCCGCGAACAGCGCCTGGAAGCCGAGATCCTGGAACTCGACCTCGGCGCCGATGCGCTTGGCGACGTCGTTGGCGACATCGACCTCAAAACCCTCGAAGCCGCCGGAATCGGTCTTGTATTCCCATGGCGGGTTGGCCGGGTAGGCGCCGACCATGATCTTGTCGGCGAAGGCGGGCGCGGCGAAGGCGACGCTGGCAGCGATGACCACGCCAATCAGTCCTAGACGTTTGAACATGTTGCTTCCCTCTGGTTCGGCCACTTCGCGTGGCGCATTTCCTCTTCCGCCCCTTTCGGCGTCCAGCTCCCGGACGCCGCAGGCGAGGCGGCGCCTGAAATCAGGATGCGAGGCGCTGGCGCGAGCCGATCAGCTCCCGCAGCCGCGCGATCAGCGCATCGACCGCCGCGCTCGTCGTGACCATGCCGGGCGACAGCCTGAGCGTCGTGCCGCGCGCGTCGCAGTAAAGTTGCTCGTCGCGCAGCTTCGCAACGAGCTTCGCCGTCTCGACCCCTTGCGGCAGGCCGATCATCACGCTGCCGCCGCGTTTCTCCGCATCGAGCGGCGAGCGGATCGTCCAGCCATTGCTCATCGCGGCGTCGATGATGCGCCCGACATGCGCCGCGTTCTGCGCGCGGATGGCGTCGATGCCGGTTCCCTCCAGCCATTGCAGGCCGGGCAGCGAGGCGACGCTGGCCAGGATCGCCGGCGTGCCGTGGTCGAAGCGGCGCGCGTCGCTTGCGTAACTGAAAGCGTCGAGATCCCAGGAGAATGGATTCGGCTGGCTGAACCAGCCGCGCAGCTCCGGCCGGCATGTCGAAAGAAGGTCGGGCGCGACTTGCAAAATGCCGGCGCCGGAGGCGCCGCACAGCCATTTGAGCGAGGTCGAGACGACGAAATCGACCGGCGTCGCGGCAACGGAAAATGGCACGACGCCGACCCCTTGCGTGATGTCGACGCCGACGATGCTGCCCATCGCCCGGCCATGCGCCGCGAGCTTCGCCACGTCGCAGCGGTGCGAGGCCGTCGAGGTCACGAAGGTGATGAGCGCCAGCCCGACATCCTCTTGCCAGCGGGCGACGAAATCCTCGTCGCGCACCCAGCTTTCGCCAGGCCTGAGCGGCACGGTGTCGAGCGTGAAATTGAAACGTTGGGCCAAGCCTGCCAGCAGGAAATGCAGGCTCGGAAAACAGTCGGCGGCAACCAGCAGGCGCTTTCCCGCCAGACGCTCGGAGGGCAAGGCGCCGATCAGGCTGTAGAGCGCGGCGGTGACATTCTCGGCCGTGGTGAGCGTGCCGTGTGGTGCTTCGATCAGCCGGATCCAGGCATCGATGAAGCGCTGCCGCGCGGCGAGCGCCGCCGGCCACTGGCCATCGTCTTCCGCCGACCAGATGCCGGAGAAGTCCGCCAGCGCGGCAGCCATCCGCTCGGCTTTGCCGGGGAAAGTGCCGATCGAGTGGTAGAGAAAATAGCCGGACATCTTCTGTCTCGCTCCCTTGTGATCATGTGATCACAAAACGGAGCGAGGATCAATCCTTTAAGGCTAAAGAAAAACGGAAAGGTGCCAAAAAGCAGCCGATTGCTTTGGTCCAGCGCGGCCGCGACAGGACCTTCTCGGTCTTTGGGTCAGCCCAAGCTGAGGAAGATCAGGAAGCTTTGCCGAAACCGGTGAAGTCGACCGTCTTGGGCTCTGGCACATCGGGGCAGATGGCGCGCAGCGTCATCTGGGTCGCCGTGATGTCGGCCACCACCTCGTCGCGGGCGCGGGCAAAGTCCTTGTCCTTCAGCGCGGCGATGATCGCGATATGCCGGCCGGACGGTTCCATGGTTCCGGCGCGCATCAGCGGCGCCACGTGGTTGGACAACAGCCGCATATAGGGGCCGAAGCGCAGCCACAGCGTTTCGATCAATTGAAACAGCACGTCCGAGCCTGAGGCGCGGTAAATGATGAAATGGAACTGCTGGTTCTTGGCGATCAGCTCGAAGATGCTGCCGTCGCGGCCGATCGCCTGCTGGTCATCGGTGATACGCTGCAGGCTGGCGATCTCGACCGCCGTCAGGCGCGGCGCGCCGAGCTCGGCCGCCAGCCCTTCGACCGCCAGGCGGGCACGGCAGAGGTCGTCGAGCCGCGCCCGCGTGACGACGGGCACGCAGGCCGAGCCGTTCTGCGAGATCTCCAGCGCGTTCTCCGCCGCCAGCCGCCGCAAGGCCTCGCGCACCGGCATGTTCGAGGTGCCGAACGCCTCGGCCAGCGCGGCGATTGTCAGCACCTGTCCCGGATCGAAGCTGCCGACCATCAAGGCATGGCGGAGCTGTTGGTAGACGCCATCCTGGACGGTGATGCGTCCCGATACGGGTTCGAAGCCCAGAGCCACGGTTTTGCTTTCCTCAGATGCCGGCAGAAGCTATGTGCGATGCCGAGTGCGCCCGCCGAAGCAAGCGTGATCATCTGATCACAGTTTGTGTTTAGAGCCAAGCGGCTGTTCGAATAGTCAAGGCGATGATCTCTGATCGAATCGGGCCTATGCCTTCAAACGACAGCGCTGCCCCTCATCCGCCTGCCGGCACCTTCTCCCCGTATAATGACGGGAAGAAGGGAGCGGTCGCAAGCTAGGCGCCCATCCCGCAACGTTGGTCAGTGGCGAAACCGCCGGCGACAGCACCCCTCTCCCCGTCACTATACGGGGAGAGGCGAGTTTTCGGCGCGCCTGTCGACTTGGCGCAATTCACTCCGGTATGACCGCCGTCGCCTGGATCTCCACCTTGGCGCGGTCCTCGACCAGCGCCATCACCTGCATGGCGGCCATGGCCGGGAAGTGTCGGCCGATGACCGCGCGGTAGGCCTCGCCGATCCCCTTGAGGTTGGCGAGATACTCGGCCTTGTCGGTGAAATACCAGGTCATCGAAGTGATGTGATGCGGCTCGCCGCCCGCTTCCGCCAGCACCGCGACGATGTTGGCCAGCGTCTGGCGCACCTGGCCAGCGAAATCGTCGGTCTCGAAACGGCACTCGGCGTTCCAGCCGACCTGGCCGCCGACGAACACCAGCCGGCCGCGCGCGGCGACGCCGTTGGCGTATCCGATGGGCTTTGCCCAGCCTTCCGGCTGCAGGATGGTGTGCATGACTAGACTCCCCCTAATTCAAATGCGGTTTGCAGGGCATGGACCAATTTCACGCCGCTCCCATCACTTGCCGCGCGATCACCACCTTCTGCACGTCGGATGCGCCTTCATAGATGCGCAGCGCACGGATCTCGCGATAGAGGCTTTCGACGATGTGATCCTTGCGTACCCCGTCGCCGCCATGCAGCTGCACGGCCGTGTCGATCACTTCCTGCGCGCGGTCGGTGGCGAACAGCTTCGCCATCGCCGCCTCGCGGGTGACGCGGGGGGCGCCCATGTCCTTGGTCCAGGCGGCGCGGTAGACGAGAAGCGCCGCGGCGTCGACGTCCAGCGCCATGTCGGCGATGTGGCCCTGCACCATCTGCAGGTCCGCCATCGGCGCGCCGAACAGTTCGCGCTCTGCGGCGCGACTGACGCTCTCGTCCAGGGCACGACGGGCAAAACCGAGTGCCGCGGCACCCACGGTCGAGCGGAACACGTCGAGCACCGACATGGCGATGCGAAAGCCGTCACCGGGCTTGCCGATCAGCGCGGAAGCGGGGACGCGGGCGTTGTCGAATGACAGCCGCGCCAGCGGGTGCGGAGCGATCGTCTCCAGCCGTTCGGCAATGCTCAGGCCTTCGGTCTCGGCCGGCACGATGAAGGCCGAAATCCCCTTGGCGCCAGGCGCCTCGCCGGTGCGGGCGAAGACGATGTAGAGATCGGCGATGCCGCCATTGGAGATCCAGGTCTTCTCGCCGGTCAGCAGATAATCGTCGCCGTCGCGCGTGGCCGTCATTTCCATGTTGGCGACGTCCGATCCGGAGCGCGGCTCCGACAGCGCGAAGGCCGAGATCGCCTTGCCGGCCCGCGTCTGGTCCAGCCAATGCTGTTGGTCCGGCGTGCCGAACAGGCTGAGCGCGCCGGTGCCGAGCCCCTGCATGGCAAAGGAAAAGTCGGCCAACCCGTCGTGGCGGGCCAGCGTCTCGCGCGTGATGCAGAGCGTGCGCACGTCGAGCGGTCCGGGATTGTCCGTGTCGAGCGCCGTCGGCTTCAGCCAACCGTCACGGCCGAGCTTGGCCACCAGCTCCCGGCAGGCGGCGTCGACATCGTGATGGTCGACCGGCAGGTTCTTCGCGCACCAGGCGTCGAGCTGGTCGGCGAGCTGGCGATGGCGCTCCTCGAAGAAGGGCCAGTTGAGGAAGGAACGGTCAGGCATAGCGAAAGCCTCCTGCGTCGCGTTCCTTCACACCCCCCTCTGTCCTGCCGGACACCTCCCCCGCAAGGGGGGAGATCAGCTGAAAGCTATGCTTTCGCCAATCACCGGCATTGCAGGATGGGCGGCGGCGTGGAGGCAGCCAATCTCCCCCCTTGCGGGGGAGATGGCTGGCAGGCCAGAGGGGGGTGCCTGGGCGAAAACCATTCATCGCTAATTCCCCTCGAACACCGGCTTTTCCTTCGCCACGAACGCCTTGTACGCCCGCTCGAAATCGCCGGTCTGCATGCAGATCGCCTGCGCCTGCGCTTCCGCCTCGATCGCCTGGTCGAGCCCCATCGACCATTCCTGGTTGAGCTGCGTCTTGGTGATGCCGTGCGCGAAGGTCGGGCCGGAGACGATGCGTGCCGCTAGGTCGAGTGCGTCGGCCTCGAGCGCGGTCGGCTCCACCAGCCGGTTGTAAAAACCCCAGCGCTCGCCTTCGGCCGCGCTCATGGTGCGGCCGGTGTAGAGCAGCTCCGCGGCGCGGCCATGGCCGATGATGCGCGGCAGGATCGCGCAGGCGCCCATGTCGCAGCCGGCAAGACCGACGCGGGTGAACAGGAAGGCGGTCTTGGCTTCCGGCGTGGCGATGCGGATGTCGGAGGCCATGGCGATGATGGCGCCGGCGCCGACCGCCACGCCGTCGACAGCGGAAATGATCGGCTTGCCGCAGTTGAGCATCGCCTTGACGAAGTCACCGGTCATGCGGGTGAAGGCGAGCAGCGCCTTCATGTCCATCTTGACCAGTGGACCGATGATGTCGTGGACATCGCCGCCCGAGCAGAAATTACCGCCATTGGGCAGGAACACCACGGCGTCGACATCGTCGGCATAGACGAGATCTCGAAACGTGTCGCGCAATTCGGCATAGCTGTCGAAGGTCAGCGGGTTCTTGCGCTCGGGGCGGTCGAGCCGGACCCTGGCGACCTTGCCTTCGACATCCCAGAGAAAATGCTTGGGCTTGAGATTGGCCATGGCGCTCATTCGCGTCCCTCCCAATTGCTGCGGAACGAAGTCAGCATGCCGGTCAGCCGGCGCGCCTCTTCCTCACTGACGTTGCCGAGCAGTTCGCCGACCCAATTCTCATGCGCGGTGGCGATCTCCGCGAATGCCTTCGAGCCGTCCTCGGTCAGCCGCACCATCGAGGTGCGGCGGTCGCCGTTGCGGCGCGCCCGCGTCACCAGCCCTTCCGACACCAGCCGGTCGACGATGCCGGTGACATTGCCGTTCGACACCAGCAGGAAGCGCGACAGGTCGCTCATCAGCATGCCTTCGGGCGACCGGTAGAGCGCCGCCATCACGTCGAAGCGCGGCAGCGTGGTGTTGAATTCCGTCTTCAGCCGTTCGCGCAGTTCGGCCTCGATCGTGCGCGAGGCGCGCAGCAGCCTGATCCACAGGCGCAGCCTGTCCTTGCCGGGACCGGAGTGCGTGGGCAGCGGACCGGCTACCATGTCTCGCCTCCCGAAACCGAGATCGCCTGTCCGGTGATCGAGCGGGCGGCGTCGCCGCACAGCCACAACACCGCTTCGGCGACCTCTTCAGGCTGGATGAAGCGCCCTTGCGGGTTCGTCGCCGCAAGGCTTGCGCGTGCTTCATCGGCAGCCCGGCCGGTCTTGTCGACGATGCGCTGGATGGACTGCTCCAGCATCTCCGTGTCGACGAAGCCCGGGCAGACGGCATTGACGGTGACGCCGGACTTGGCGGTTTCGGCCGCGAGCGCCCGCATCAGGCCGACGACGCCGTGCTTGGCCGCGACGTAAGGGGCCACGTAGGCGTAGCCCTTCAGCCCGGCAGTCGAAGCGACGAAGACGATGCGTCCCGACTTGCGCGCCAGCATGCCGGCCAGCGCCGGCTTCACCGTCAGGAAGGCGCCGGTGAGGTTGACGTCGAGCGTGCGCTGCCAGTCAGCGAGCGAGGTCTTGTGCGCCGGCGCGCTGCCGGCCATGCCGGCATTGGCGACGACGATGTCCACCGGCCCGCGTGCGGCCTCCGCCTTTTGGTAGGCGTCCGTCATCTCGGCTTCGTTCGTGACATCGGCAGCGAGGCCAAAGATGCGATCATTCTCCTTCGCGACTTCGGCAAGCGCCGCCTCGCGCCGCCCGCAAATGGTGACGTTGGCGCCCGCTTCCGCCAGCGCCAGTGCGATGGCTCTGCCGACGCCTGAGCCGCCGCCAGTGACCAGCGCGTGCCTGCCGGCGATTGCTTGAGCCGCGCTCATACTTTCAGCCCCGCGGCCGCCTCTCGCTCGGCCAGCCGGTAGAGCTGGTCGCGGCCAGGCAAATAGGGATCCGGCCATTTGACGCCGCGGTCGCCGAGCGCCACCGCCGCATGCAGCGTCCAGTAGGGATCGGTGAGATGCGGCCGGGCCAGCGCCACCAGATCGGCACGGCCCGCCATCAGGATCGAATTGGCATGGTCCGGCTCGTAGATGTTGCCGACCGCCATCGTCGCCATGCCGACCTCGTTGCGGATGCGGTCGGAGAACGGTGTCTGGAACATGCGGCCGTAGACGGGTTTTGCCGCGATCGAGGTCTGCCCGGCCGACACGTCGCAAAGGTCGACGCCGGCCTCATGCAGCAGTTTTGCGATCTCGACCGCGTCGGATGGGGTGACACCCTCGATGCCGACCCAGTCATTGGCCGAGATGCGCATCGAGATCGGCTTTTCCGCCGGCCACACGGCGCGCACCGCGCGGAAGACTTCCAGCGGATAGCGCATGCGGTTCTCCAGCGAACCGCCATAGTTGTCGGTGCGCCGGTTGGTCAGCGGCGTGATGAAGGAGGAGAGCAGGTAGCCATGCGCGGCATGGATTTCCAGCATGTCGAAGCCGCAGCGGGCTGCCATCTCGGCAGAGCCGACGAACTCACCGCGCACCCTGTCCATGTCGGCGCGATCCATCGCCTTCGGCACCTGGTTCTCGGGTGACCACGCCACGGCCGACGGCGCCATCACCGGCCAGTTGCCTGAGGGCAGCGGCACGTCCGTTCCCTGCCAGCCGACGCGGGTCGAGCCCTTGGCGCCGGAATGGCCGATCTGGGCGCAGATTTTTGCCTCGGTCTCGATGTGGACGAAGTCGACCAGCCGCTTCCAGGCCGCCTCATGTTCGGGCGCGTAAAAGCCTGGGCAGCCGGGCGTGATGCGCCCTTCGGGGCTGACGCAGGTCATCTCGATGTATAGCAGCCCGGCGCCACCCTTGGCGCGCTCGGCGTAGTGCGAAAAATGCCAGTCGGTCGGGCAGCCGTCGACGGCCTTGTACTGCGCCATCGGCGACACGACGATGCGGTTGTTGAGCGCCATGTCGCGTAGCTTGAATGGCGCGAACATCGGCGCCCGGCGCTGCCTGTTGCCGCCGGCGCCCGCCTGGCGCTGGAACCATTCTTCGGCGCCACCCAGCCACTCGGCGTCGCGCAACCTAAGATTCTCGTGGCTTATGCGTTGCGAGCGGGTGAGCAGCGAATAGTTGAACTGCACCGGATCGAGGCCGAGATAGCGCTCGACCTCCTCGAACCATTCCAGCGAGTTGCGCGCCGCCGACTGCAGTTTGAGCACCTCGGTGCGCCGCGCGTCTTCGTACTTGCGGAATGCCGCCTCGAGGTCGGGCTCGGACTCGACATAGTCGGCCAGCGCTACGGCGCTTTCCAGCGCGAGCTTGGTACCGGAGCCGATCGAGAAATGCGCCGATGCCGCCGCATCGCCCATCAGCGCCAGGTTCTTGTAGGACCAGCGCTCGCACAGCACGCGCGGGAAGTTGATCCAGGCCGAGCCTCTGATGTGGTTGGCGTTGGTCATCAGCGCATGGCCGCCGAGATGCTTGGCGAAGATGCGTTCGCAGACCGCGATCGATTCCTGCTGCGACATCGCGCCGAAGCCGAAGCGATCCCAAGTCTGCTCGCTGCATTCGACGATGAAGGTCGCGGTCTCGCTGTCGAACTGGTAGGCGTGTGCCCACACCCAGCCATGCTCCGTCTTCTCGAAGATGAAGGTGAAGGCGTCGTCGAACTTCTGGTTCGTGCCCAGCCACACGAATTTGCATTTGCGGGTGTCGATATCGGGCTTGAAGATTTCGGCGAAGGCGCCGCGCGCTTTCGAGTTCAGCCCGTCCGCCGCCACCACCAGATCGTGCGTTTCCATGAACGGCCTGGGGTCGGCGATATCGGTTTCGAACTGCAGCTTGATGCCGAGCTCGTGTGCCCGCCGCTGCAAGAGGATCAGGAGCCGCTTGCGGCCGATGCCGCAGAAGCCGTGGCCGGAGGAGACGGTGCGCACGCCGTCATGGATGACGGCGATATCGTCCCAATAGGCGAAATGCTTCTTGATCCAGACCGCGCTGACCGGATCGTTGCGGCTGAGGTTATCGAGCGTCTCGGCCGACAGCACCACGCCCCAGCCGAACGTGTCGTCGGCGCGGTTGCGCTCGAACACCGTCACCTCATGGCCGGCGTCGCGCAGCTTCATCGAGATGGCAAAGTAGAGCCCGGCCGGCCCGCCGCCGAGAACCGCAACCTTCATGCCTGCGATCTCCTCTTCGCTTCCGGGGCCGCTACGGCGGTCCCGGTTCCTAGTATCGCGCCGAAGCGAAATTATTTCAAGCTTGAAGTTTCATGATTGAATAATTGCCTGCGCGCCCTGCGGATCGGTCACTTGGCCGGATCCTTCGGGCTCCACAGCACCGTCTCGGCGCCTTTCTCGTAGGCCATGCCGTCGGGATAGCTGATCGCTTCGAGCTGCAGCCCCCAGGGCGCCTGGAAATAGAGGATGGTCTGGCCGGCGGCCGGCCCTTCCTTGACCGGCAGCGGCCCCATGCGCGTCTTGACGCCCTTGCCGTCGAGGTAGGCCTTCGCGGCGGCGACGTCGTCGACATAGAGGGCGATGTGGAAGCCGCCGATGTCGCTGTTCTTCGGCGTCAGGTCCTTCTGGTCGGGCGCGGTGTATTTGAACAGCTCGATGTTCGATCCGTAGCCGCAGCGGATCTGCGTGATCTCCTCGATCACCGCCTTCGGGTCGACACCGAGCAGATCCTGCATGAACGTGCCCTTGTCGTCGGCGAACGGGCCGAACGCCATCGCCTTCTTGCAGCCGACGACATTGGTGAAGAAATCGACGGCCTGCTTCATGTCGGGCACGGTGATGCCTGTGTGGTCGTGGCCGCGCATGCCGGGGATCGAATCTGCCGCGGCCGCTCCCATTGAGCCGAGCAGGATTGCGGCAAGCAGCGCGCCGCGCTTTGCGAAGTTCATGTCACCCTCCATTCGCGGGCTGACCTGAAGACGCACATCCGAGGCCCGCTGTTCGGCGTGCGGAGAGGTCTATGCCGAAGCCTTTTCGGGCGGTCGCAGCCAGTCCGGATCGATCTCGGGCAGCGGGATGGCGGCGAGCAGATCGCGGGTGTAGGCCTGCTTCGGATTTTCGAACAGCGCATCGGTGGCGCTGGCCTCGACGATCCTGCCCTCGCGCATGACGATGACCTGCTGGCAGAGCCGCCTTATCACCGACAGATCGTGGCTGATGAAGGCTACCGTCAGCCCCATTTCGGCCGCCAGTTTTTCCAGCAGAGTCAGGATCTGCGCCTGCGTCGACACGTCGAGGCCGGAGACGATCTCGTCGGCCAGCACGAATTTCGGCGACAGCGCCAGCGCTCGCGCGATGCCGACGCGCTGGCGCTGGCCGCCCGAGAGCTGGTGGCGGTAACGGCTGGCGAAATTCTGCGGCAGGCCGACCCGCTGCAGCGCTTCCGCCACGCGTTCCTTCAGCCTGTCGCCGAGGCCGTTCTGCCTCAGCGGCGCGGCGATGATGTTGAAGATCGTATGGCGCGGGTTGAGCGACGACATCGGGTCCTGGAAGATCATCTGCAGGTCGCGACGCAGCGGCCTCAGTTCGGCTTCCGACAGATTGCTGATGTCGCGGCCTTCGAAGCTGATCGAGCCGGCGCTCGGCTCCAGCAGCCGCACCAGGGTACGGCCGAGCGTCGACTTGCCCGACCCGGACTCGCCGACAATGCCAGTCACCGATCCCTTCGGCAGGTCGAAATCCAGCCCTTTCAGGATTTCGGCCAGTGGCGCGCGGCCGATCAGCGGCTTGCGCGTCATGTCGGGCAGCGCCACCTTCAACCCGCGCACGGAAAACAGCGGCTCAGCCATGGCCTGGCCTCCAGGACTGGTCGGCGGCAGCGATCTCCGCTGCCAGCCCGGCGAGCACCGTTTCGTCCACCGGCTTCAGCGATGCGTAGGGGTCCGTGTAGCGCGGCGTCGCCGCGATCAGCGCCCGTGTGTACGGATGCCGGGGTGCTGCGAAGAGCTCGGCGGTGTCGGCTTCCTCGACCACCTTGCCGGCATAGAGCACCGACACTTTCTGGCTGATCTTGGCGACGACGCCGAGGTCGTGGGTGACGAACAGGATCGCCGTGCCGTGGTCGCGCTGCAGCTGCGCGATCAGCCGCAGGATCTGCTTCTGCACCGTCACGTCGAGCGCCGTCGTCGGCTCGTCGGCGACAATCAGCCTCGGCTCGGCGGCGAAGGCTGCCGCGATAAGCACGCGCTGGCGCATGCCGCCGGACAGTTCGTGCGGATAGCTTTTCAGCACGCGCTCGGGGTCGCGTATCTGCACCTCGTCGAGCAACTGGCGGATGCGGCTGTCGGCTCGCTCGCCGCTCCAGCCGAGGATGCGGACCAGCCTGTCGGTCATCTGCGGGCCGATGCGGCGCGACGGGTTGAGCGCGGTCAGCGGATCCTGCGGGATCAGCGCCGTGCGGGCGCCGATCAAATTGCGCCGCGCCTTGGGCTGCAGGGCGCCGAGATCCTCGCCTTCCAGCAGCATGTCGCCGTCGACGACGCGCACGCTGGTCGGCAGCACGCCGAGCACCGCCTTGCCGATCATCGTCTTGCCGGCGCCGCTTTCGCCGACCAGCGCGCGCACCTCGCCCGGCTGGACGGACAGCGACACCGAGCGCAGCACGCGCTGGCCGTTGGGCAGCACGGCGCTGAGCGAGCGGATGTCGAGACAGGCCGCGCTCATCGCAGCACCGGATCGAAACGCGCCTTCAGCGCTTCGCCGAACTGGCTGAAGGACAGCACGGTGAGGATCAGCGTGATCAGCGGAAACACCAGCACCCACCAGGCCTGGTGGATCGACAGCCGGCCTTCGGCGATGATGCCGCCCCAGGTCGGATCGTCGGTCGAGATCGACAGGTTGACGAAGGACAGGATCGCCTCGACGATGACGGCGATGCCCATCTCCAGCGACAGCAGCGCGACGATCGACGGCAGCACGTTGGGCAACACCTCGCGCAGCATGATGCCGATACGGCCATAGCCGGCGATGCGCGCGCTTTCGACATAGTCCATGCGCGCCTGGCCCATCGCCTCGGCGCGGATGACCCGGCAGAAGCGCGTCCAGTCGATGACGGCGATGGCGATGATGACGGAGCTGAGGCCGGTGCCCAGCACCGCCACCAGAAGGATGGCGAACAGCACCGGCGGGAAGGCCATCCAGATGTCGACGATGCGCGAGATGATGCGATCGGCCCAGCCGCCAAAATAGCCGGCAATCAGCCCCAGTGCCGAGCCGACCACGCAAGCGGCCGAAGCGGCGGCGAAGGCGACGATGAAGGCGATGCGGCCGCCGAAGATCAATCGTGAGAGCAGATCGCGGCCGAGGCTGTCGGTGCCCAGCCAATAGCCGGGCTCGGCGCCGTCCAGCCAGAAGGGCGGCAGGCGCTCCAGCATCAAGTCCTGCGCCAACGGGTCCTGCGGCGCGATCAGCGGCGCAAGGACTGCCGCCAGCAGCGCGAGCAGCAGCCAGCCGCCGGCCAGCCAAAGCCTCGGGCTCGATCCGCTTCGGGAGATGCGGGCGTCATCCATGGCGCAGCCTCGGATTAAGCAGCGCGTACATCATGTCGACGGCGAGATTGATCAGCACGAAGAGCAGCGCAAAGACCAGCACGATGCCCTGGATCAGCGGCAGGTCGCGGTTGATGACGGCGTCGATCGCCATGTTGCCGAGGCCCTCGTAGGAGAACAGCCGCTCGACGATGACGGTGCCGCCGATCAGGAAGGTGAACTGCACGCCGACCAGCGTCAACGTCGGCAGCGCCGCGTTCTTCAGCGCTTCGCGCAGGATGACCTGCGTCTCCGAAAAGCCCTTCACGCGCGCCAGCACGACATAGTCGAGGTCGAGTACTTCCTTCAGCGACTGTTTCAGCAATTGCGCGATGATCGCGGCCAGCGGCAGCGCCAGCGCCACGGCCGGCATCAGCATGTGCTTGAGCAGGTCCCAGGTGAGATCGAAGCGAAGCCGAAGCAAGCTCTCGACGAGATAGAACTGGGTGACGAAGGGCAGGTCGAGTTGCGGCGACACCCGGCCGGAAATGTCGAAGACCGGGACAAGCACGCCGAACAGCAGGATCAGCACCAGCCCCCACAGGAAATCGGGGATGGAGAGCGCCGTGCCGCTGGCGATGTCGATGCCGGCCTCGAACGCCGTGCCGCGCTCGCGCGCCCCAAGGATCGCCGCCGTGCCGCCGATGGCCACCGCCATCAGAAGCGCCACGGTCGCAAGCTCCAGCGTCGCCGGCAGCCGGTCGAAGACCAGCCCCAGCACATCCTGCCGCAGCGATATCGAGGTGCCGAAATCGCCGCGCAGGACGCCGCCGAGCCAGATGAAGAACTGCTGCACGATGGTCTTGTCGAGCCCGTAGAGCGCCCGCAGCCGCGCGATATCGTCATCGCTGGCGCCGGGCGGCAGCATCATCGCGATCGGATCACCGGGCGCCACCCGGATGACGACGAAGACGACCACAGCCACGCCGAACAGCGTGACCAGCATCGTCAGCAGACGAACGAGGAATCTTTGCAGCAGCATCAGCCTGTATGCCCGGATGAAAAAATGCGCGCCGTCTTCGCGACGGCGCGCGGCAATCCAAGGCCGATGATCAGGCCGGGGTCATCAGCGCCGGCAGCAAGGCACCCGACACGTGCTGCACCACATTGACACCCTTGGCGTGCACGATCGGCTGCGCATACTGGATCAGCGGCAGCACATAGGCCTGCTCGGCGATGTACTTGTCGACCGCCTTCCAGCCGGCGATGCGCTTGGCCTCGTCCTTCTCGCCCCACAGCGGGTTGATCATGTCGATCAGGTCCTTGCTGTCCCAGACCGAATGCGGGCTCGGGCCGTACATGGCAAAGCCGGTCGACGTCGTCGGATCGCCGATCGCGTTGCCCCAGTTGTAGAAGGCCGCCGGCGCCAGCTTGTCGGCGGCGCGCAGCTCATAGTGCTTGGCGATCTCGTAGACCTCGATCGTCGCCTCGATGCCGACCTTGCGCCACATGCCGACGATGGCCTGGATCATCTCATAATCCTTGGGCTTGAAGCCCTTGGTCGTCTGGATCGTGAACTTGACCGGCTTCTCCGGCGAAAAGCCGGAAGCGGCGAGCAGTTCTTTCGCCTTTTCCGGATTGTGCTCGACCTTGATCGAGGCATCGAAGGCCGTGTATTCCGGCGTCTCCAGCGTGGCGATCGGCTGGCCGTGGCCGCGCAGCAGCCGCTTGACAAGCAGCTCCTTGTCCACCGCCATCACCGCCGCCTGGCGGACGTTCTTGTCCAGCATCGCCTCGATGTCGTTGAAGAAGATCATGCCGATGTCGGAGACGTTCTTGATCGAGCCCGCGAGCCCGTCCTTGGTGATCAGCCGGTCATATTCCTCATAGGGGATCTCGAGCGTCACCTGCGAGGAACCGGACTCGATCTCGGCAACGCGGCTCGCCGCGTCGGTGACGAACTTGATCGTCACGTTCTCGAAGGCCGGCTTGGCGCCCCAGTAGTTCGGATTGGCCTTGAGCCGCAGGAAGGCGTTGCGCTCGAACTTGTCGACCATGTACGGGCCGGTGCCGATCGGCGCCTTCTCGAACCCTTCGGCGCCGACCTTCTCGTAATAGGCCTTCGGCATGATGTAGCCGGTCAGGAACGACATCCATTTGAAATAGACCGGGTCGAACTGCACGACGTCGCCGGTGATCTTGTTGCCGTCGATCTTGAAGTTGTTGACGTTCTTCCAGACGAACTGGATCGGGTTGCCGGTCTTCTCGTCGCCGGCCCGCTGCAGCGACCAGACCACGTCCTCAGGCGTGAACGGCGAGCCGTCATGCCACTTCACGCCCTCGCGCACTGTCATCGTCACCTTGGTGCGGTCCTCGTTCCAGCCCCATTCGGTGAGCAGGCCGGGCGTGAAGGAAAGGTCGGGCTTCTGCGGGATGAACTGGTCGAACACCGACTGGTAGAGACCCTGGATCGTCGGGTTGACGGCCGAAGGCCCGGTCGTCGGGTCCCAGGACGGCAAATTGACGTTGTAGGCGATGGTCAGTTCTCCCGCCGCCTTGGCTGCCTTCGGCAGGCCGAGCGCGGTCGCGCCGATCGCCGCCGCGCCGTATCCGAGCAAGTCACGTCTGTTGATGGTCATGGTCGTTCCCCTGTGGTTGTGTTTCTTCGCGCGGCATTCTCATTCGATCGTTGGGTTCAGGCTCCTTGGGCAACCGCGCCTTGCCCCCTGCATCCCGGAAAGATCGTCGCTCCTACCTCCCGCCTAGCTGTTCAGCGAGCATGAAGCCCGAGGCGGCACCGGTGCCGGCGCCGGGCCATGTCGCGGCGCCGGTGAGGTAGAGGTTTGAGACCGGCGTGTTCCAGCCGGCGTAGCCACGGGCCGGGCGGAAGAGAAAATTCTGCGCCAGATGATGGCTGCCGCAGACCTGGTCGCCGCCGACGAGGTTCGGATTCTCGCGCTCGAGATCGAGCGGCGAGAAGACGGCGCGGCCGAGGATTTTTTGGCGCAGGCCCGGCGCGTAACTCTCGATGATCTCGAGCACGCGCTCGGCATAGGCGTCCTTGATCGCGTCCCACGGACCAGGCTCGATCCTGCCGGCCGCGTCGCCGAGGATTCCGGCCGGCAGCATGCGCACCTGCACCCACAGCACATGCTTGCCTGCTGGCGCGCGGGACGGATCGACGGCCGTCGGCTGACCGACGACCAGCACCGGCTGGTCCGGCAGCATGCCCGCTGTCGCCTGCTGGTAGGTGCGCGACATGGCGTCGAGTGAGGGCGAAAGATGCACATAGGCGAACTGACGCAGCTCGGCCCCGGCGCTCCAGTCGGGCAGGTCGTCCAGCGCCAGGTGGATCATCATCGTGCCTGGCGCGTAACGGAATTTCTTCATCGCCGCGTCGAAGCCGGCATCGCCCGAACCGTCGGGCAGAAGCTTGCCCGGCAGCGCCTTCGGCGCGACGCCGGCAATCACTGCCTTGCTGGCGACGTGGAAATCCCCGGACGCGAGCCGCACGCCTGTCGCCCGGCCGCCGGCGACCGTGATCTCGGCGACCTCGGCGCCGGTTGCGATCTTGCCGCCAGCCGCCGTCACCATGCCGGCAAGCGCGCGGATCATGGTGTCGGCGCCGCCCCTGCCCAGCACCATGCCGAAACTCTGGTTGGCCATCGATTCCAGATAGGGGAACACGGCGCCGCCGGCGATGTCGGGCGCGAAGTCGAGATGCATGCCCCAGGCGGCGAGCGTCGCGCGCACATGCGGCGTCTCGAAGTTTTCTTCCAGCCACGCGCGCGGCGAGGAGAGCAGCAGCCGGCCGGTGTCGAGCGCGCCGGCGATGCCCTTCTTGCGCCAGAGCTTCCAGGCCGTGCCGGCCAGCGCGCGGGCGCTCATCGGCGAGCCCAAAACCCGGAACAGATGCTCGGCTTCGCCCGGAAAGGCGGCGACAAGACGCCGCCATGTATCGGCGTCCGCTGCGGAGAAGGCGGCCAGCCGCGCGGCGGTCTTCTCCAGGTCGTTGCTGACGCCGAACCATTTGCCGTCCGGGAAGGCGCTGGCGAAACAGTCCGCCACCGGAGCGAATTCCAGCCCGTGGTTTTTCAATTCATTTGCATATTTCCGGTGGAAGGCCGAGCCCGCGAACAGGCTCAGATTCATCGCGCCGAAATCGTGGCGGAAGCCGGGTAAGGTGAATTCGCGGGTCTGCACCGCGCCGCCGATTGCTGCACTGCGTTCAAAAACGGCCGTTTTCCAGCCTTTGCGCGCCAGATGCGCGGCGCATGCCAAACTGTTGTGGCCCGCCCCGACAAAGATGGCGTCGAACTCGCTCACGCCTCGCCCCAAAATGCTTTATGCTTAAAGATAATTGCAGATGCATATGTTTTCGTCTAGTAGGATATTAAGGGCCGCAACGAGCCTCGATCTTCATCGACAAAGAGGGAACTGAGACCATGGACACGCAAAAACTCCTAGGCGAGGTCGCCGGCCAGCTGCTTTCGGGCGCCATCCGCGTGGTCGACCTGTCGGCGCCGCTCGGGCCGAACACGCCGCTGATCAAGCTGCCGCCGGAGCTCGCCGTCGACACGCCGAAGGTCGAGATCCACGCCATCTCCAAATATGACAAGAACGGGCCGTGGTGGGCCTGGAACTGGCTGAAGCTCGGCGAGCATTCGGGCACGCATTTCGATGCGCCGCAGCACTGGATCACCGGCAAGGACTATCCGGACGGCGCCACCGACACCATTCCGGCGCAGAATTTCGTCGGCCCGGTCAACGTCATCGACTGCTCGAAGGAATCGGCCGCCGACCACGATTTCCTTCTCACCGTCGACCACATCAAGGCCTGGGAAGCCAAGCATGGCGCCATCAATCCCGGCGAGTGGGTGGTGATGCGCACCGACTGGTACAAGCGCAACGGCTCGGAGGCCGAGTTCCTCAACGCCAACGAGACCGGCCCGCACACGCCCGGCCCGACGGCGGAAGCCATCCAGTTCCTGATAAGCAAGGACATCAAGGGCTGGGGCTCGGAGACCATCGGCACCGATGCCGGCAAGGCCGGCGGCATGGAGCCGCCGTTCCCGGCGCACACGCTGATGCACAAGGCCAACCGCTATGGTCTGGCCAGCCTCTGCAACCTCGACCAGCTGCCGCCGAAAGGCGCGATCCTGATCGCCGCGCCGCTCAAGATCGAGCACGGCACCGGCAGCCCGATCCGCGCCCTGGCGCTGGTGCCGGGCAAATAGGGCGAGGTGGCGGTCTTCGGGAGAAGATCATGCTCGCAGGCAATGTCGTGATGATGAAGTCGAGACGGCCGTCTTGGAGCGTCAGCGCTCTGCGGCGCGCCGCTCTGTCCTGCCGGACATCTCCCCCACTTGGGGGGAGATTGGCAGTTTCGGCGCCCCGCTCAACCCTGCAACGAGGACAATTGGCGAAAGCCGTGATGCAAGCTGATCCCCCCCCTTGTGGGGGAGATGCCCGGCAGGGCAGAGGGGGGCGCGAAGGAACGCGGCTTTGCGCGATTGACCTTCAACTGCCAGCACCCGGGAGCATCCAATGAACGCCCCCGATCACATCATCGTCGGCAGCGGCATCAACGCTCTCGTCTGTGCGGCGATGCTGGGCGGCAAGGGGGCGAATGTGCTCGTGCTCGAGCGCAACGACCGCATCGGCGGCTGCATGCGCACCGAAGAGATCACCGCGCCCGGCTTCGTCCATGACGTGATGGCGACCACCTTCGTGCTGTTCATCACCTCGCCGGCCTTTGCCGCACTTGGCAAGGACCTGGCGCGGCATGGGCTGGAGTTCTGCCACACCGCGACCCCGACCGGCGTCCTGAGGCCCGACGGCAGCCATGCCGTGCTCAGCACCGACCGCGCCGCCAACATCGCGGCGCTCAACAAGGTCGCCTCGGGCGACGGCGTCCGCCACGGCAACGATGTCGGCGGCGTCGAGCGCAATGCCGGCCTGCTGTTCGGCCTGCTCGGCGGCGCCTTGTGGTCCTATCCGACGACCAAGCTGCTCACCGGCGAAGCCTGGCGGCGCGGGCCGCGCAACCTCGCCGCCTTCCTCGGCGAGGCGCTGGCGCCGGCGCGCGGCTGGCTGGAGACGGCCTACACATCCGAGACGATCCGTGCGCTCTGGGCGCCCTGGGTGCTGCATGCCGGCCTCGGGCCGGAAGACGCCTTTTCCGGTCAGATCGCCAAGGTCATTGCGTTTGCGCTGGAGGCTGCCGGCGCGCCGATCGTCAAGGGCGGCGCGAAAAACCTGCTCGCCGCCTTCGAGGCGCTGATCAAGGAGCGCGGCGGCGTGATCTCCACCGACGCGGACGTCGCCTCCATCATCCTCGAAGGCGGCCGCGCCACCGGTGTGCGGCTGGCCTCTGGCGAAACAGTGCACGCGAAAAAGAGCGTCATCTGCTCGGTCACGCCGACCCAGCTTTATGGCCGCCTGCTCGGCGACGCTGCCCCAAAGCGCGACGTCGATGCGACGCGCGAATATCGCTACGGCAAGGGCAACTTCCAGATCCACTATGCACTCGACAAGCCGCCGGCCTGGCGCGGCGAGGGGCTGGACAAGGTGGCGTTGCTGCATCTGACGCCCGGCCTCGACGGCGTCTCCAAAGCCTGCAACGAAGCGCTGCGCGGCCTGCTGCCGGAAGTGCCGACCATCTGCGTCGGCCAGCCGCACGCGCTCGATCCGTCGCGTTGCCCGGCGGGCAAGGCGATCCTCTGGCTGCAGCTGCCCGAGTCGCCGCGCCACATCAAGGGCGATGCCGCCGGCAAGCTCGCGGCTCCGGCGGACGGGCAATGGACCGCCGAGTTGCGCGAGGCCTATGCCGACCGCGTCGAAGCGATCCTCGCCAACCACATCGACGGCTTCAGCGGCAGTGTGATCGCGCGTCGTGCCTATTCGCCGGCCGACCTCGAAGCGATGAACATCAACCTGGTCGGCGGCGATCCCTATGGCGGCTCGTCGACCATCGACCAGGCCTTCCTGTGGCGGCCGTTCAAGGCAAGCCGCAACCATGCGACCGCCATCAAGAACCTCTACCACATCGGCGCCTCCACCCATCCCGGCGCCGGGCTTGGCGGCGGCTCCGGCTTCCTGCTGGCGGGGAGGCTGTGATGGAGGAGAAGGTCCAGCAGAAGCGCCAGCGCATCTCGACCCTGGGCGAGATCGGCCTGCAGCAATTCGCGCCCTACCTGATGAACCGCATCATGGGCCGCTACAACGCCACGCTGCGCGAGGATTTCCGCAAGCAGGGCCTGACCATTCCGCAGGTCCGCACGCTGGCCGTGCTGTCGGTGACCGACGGCGTCACCGTCAATGACCTCTCGGTCTACACGGTGATCGAGCAGTCGACCTTGAGTCGGACGCTCGACACGCTGGAGGGGCAGGGCCTGGTGCGGCGCGAGCAGGGTGTCTCCGACAGCCGCTTCCGCCATGTGTTCCTGACCGATGACGGCCGGGCTCTGTTCACCCGCGCCTGGCCGGCCATGCACGATGCCTTCGAGGCCATGTTCGACGGCGTCGACGACGCCGAATACGCGGCCCTGATCGCCATACTGCAGAAGATGCTCAAGAACATCCGCAAGCACGACATCTAGACGTACGCGCCGCCGGATGCCGGCGGCAACGGAAGGAGGCCACCATGGCCGAACGGTCTTTTGCCAAGGAAGTCGAGAAGCTCCGCCTCGGCGCCGGCCAGGAGTTTGCCGGCGAGGGCATTCTCGCCATCACCAAGGCGCTGCTGCAATGCGGCGTCGGCTATGTCGGCGGCTACCAGGGTGCGCCGATCAGCCATTTGATGGACGTGCTCGCCGACGCGCAGGACATTCTCGGAGAACTCGGCGTGCATTTCGAGGCGAGTGCCTCGGAAGCCACCGCCACCGCCATGCTTGCGGCCTCCGTGCACTACCCGATCCGCGGTGCCGCCACCTTCAAGTCGACGGTCGGCACCAATGTCGCTTCCGATGCGCTGGCCAATCTGGCGTCCGGCGGCGTCACCGGCGGCGCGCTGATCATCGTCGGCGAGGACTATGGCGAGGGCTCCTCCATTATGCAGGAGCGCAGCCACGCCTTCGCCATGAAGAGCCAGGTCTGGCTGCTCGACCCGCGCCCGAACCTGCCCTCGATCGTCAAGGCGGTCGAGGACGGCTTCGAGCTGTCGGAAGCCTCCAACACGCCGGTCATGCTGCAGGTGCGCATCCGCTGCTGCCACGTCCACGGCCATTTTGTTGCCAAGGACAACAAGCGGCCGCCAATGTCGGTGGCCGATGCGCTGGAAGCGCCGCGCCGCGACACCGGCCGCATCGTGCTGCCGCCCGCCTCCTTCCTGCATGAGAAGGAGAAGGTGGCGAAGCGCTGGCCGGCGGCGGTCGATTTCATCAGGAGCCGCAAGATCAACGAGATCTTCGGCTCCGATCATGGCTCCGTCGGCATCGTCATGCAGGGCGGCATGTACAATTCGGTCATCCGCGCGCTGCAGCGGCTCGGCCTCGCCGACACCTATGGCGACACCGACGTGTCGCTCTATGTGCTGAACGCCGTCTATCCGCTTGTCGACGACGAGTTCCTCGCTTTCTGCGAGGGCAAGCAAGCGGTGCTGGTCGTCGAGGAAGGCCAGCCCAACTACATCGAACAGGCTTTTGCCGCCATGCTGCACAAGGCCGGCCGCGGCACCAGGCTGGTCGGCAAGGAGCATTTGCCGATGGCCGGCGAATATACCGGCCAGGTCATGCTCGACGGCATCGGCTCCTTCCTGCGCGCGAACGCTCCGCATCTGTTGCCGGGCGAGGTGAGGGCGCCGAACAAATCGGGCGAAGGCGTCGATACGACCGACCTGATTAATGTCGTTCCCGGTCGCCCGCCTGGCTTCTGCATCGGCTGCCCGGAACGGCCGATCTTCGCCGCGACCAGGCTGGTCGAGCAGGAACTCGGCAAGCACCACATCGCCTCCGACATCGGCTGCCATCTGTTCTCGATCATGCCGCCCTTCGAGCTTGGCGCCACCACCATGGGTTACGGGCTGGGGCCGGCCTCGGCTTCGGCGTTCAATTCGCCTGAAGCAAAACGCCGCTCGATCTCCTTCGTCGGCGACGGCGGCTTCTGGCACAACGGCCTGACCTCCTCGATCGGCAATGCGGTGTTCAACAAGAACGACGGCGTCATCGTCATCGTCGACAATTTCTACTCGGCCGCCACCGGCGGCCAAGACATCCTGTCCTCGCGCGCCTCGAACCGCACCAAATCCACAAAACATCCGATCACCGAGGCGGTGAAGGGCATGGGCGTCAAATGGCTGCGCCATATCGACCGCACCTACGATGTCGGCAAGATGCAGGCGACGCTGCGGGAGGCGCTGACGACCGAGGAGAAGGGGCCGAAAGTCATCGTTGCGTCGTCCGAATGCATGCTGAACCGCCAGCGCCGCGAGAAGCCGCTGGTCGACAAGGCGATCAAGGGCGGCGAGCGCATCGTCAAGCCGAAGTTCGGCGTCGACGAGGACATCTGCACCGGCGACCACGCCTGCATGCGGCTCTCGGGCTGCCCCTCGCTGTCAGTCAAATCGCTCGACGACCCGCTGCGCGACGATCCGGTGGCATCGATCGACCAGAATTGCGTCGGCTGCGGCAATTGCGGCGAGGTGGCGGACGCCGCCGTGCTCTGCCCGTCCTTCTACCGCGCCGATGTCGTCCACAATCCCGGCCGCTGGGACCGTTTCCTCGAAAGCGCGCGGCGTGCGGTGATCGGGCGTCTGCAGCGCCGCCGTGAAAGCCGCCGGCTGGTGTTTGCCGATGCTTGATCACAACGCAGCGCTGCGCCCGAAGGCGGGCGCCTCTGACGACGAGCGGGTGATAAAGCTCGCCGTGCTCGCCGTCGGCGGCCAGGGCGGCGGCGTGCTCGCCGACTGGATCACCGATGTCGCCGAGCGCAGTGGCTACATCGCCCAGTCGACCTCGGTGGCAGGCGTCGCCCAGCGCACGGGTGCTACGATCTATTACATCGAGATGGCCCGCGACACCGGCCGGCTGCCGGTCTTCGCGCTGTCGCCCTCGCAGGGCGACGTCGACATATTGATCGCCGCCGAGCTGATGGAAGCCGGCCGCGCCATCATCAGGGGATTCGTGACGCCCGAGCGCACGACGCTGATCGCCTCCTCGCATCGCATTGCCGCGGTGTCGGAAAAGATCGAGCCGGGCGACGGCCGCGCCTCGTCGGAGAAGGTGCACGCGACGGCGCAAGCCGCGGCCAGGCGATTCATCGCCTTCGACATGGAAAAGATCGCCGCCGAGAACGGCACCATGATTTCGGCAAGCCTGCTCGGCGCGCTGGCCGGTTCCGATGCGCTGCCCTTTGCGCGCGAGAACTATGAGCAGGCGATCGGCGCCGGCGGCCGCGGCGTCAAGGCCAGCCTCGCCGCCTTCGCCGCCGCTTACGATCGCGCGCGCGGCATCGCGGCTGCACCGGCAGGCGAGCAGGCGGCGAAACATGCCGTCACCGAAGCCAAGTCAATGGCGAAGGTCCGTGGACCGGAAATCTTGCTGAAGGGCTGGCAGGAGCTGGCCGCCCGCGTGGGTGCCTTGCCAGAGCCGGTGCGCGACATGGCCGAACGCGGCCTGAAAAAGGTCGTCGACTACCAGGACATCGCCTATGGCGGCGAATATCTCGACCGGCTGGACAAGGCCGTCGCGCTGGATGGCCCGGAACACGCCTACGCGCTGTCGATATCCGCGGCGAAACATCTCGCCAACGCCATGTGCTACGACGACATGATCCGCGTCGCCGATCTGAAGACCCGTTCAACCCGCGACAGGCGCGTGCGCAAGGAGGTCGGCGTCAAGGACGGAACGGTCTTGCAGGTGACCGAGTACTTCCATCCGCGCATCGAGGAATTCTGCGGTACGCTGCCAGCCGGGCTGGGCAGCTATATCGAGGACAGGCCGAAGCTTGCCGCTTTCCTCGACCGCCGCATCAATCGCGGCCGCCACATCCGCACCGACAGTTTCACCGGCTTCGCCATGCTGTGGGTCATTGGCGGCCTGCGCCGCTGGCGCCGCAGCCTGCTGCGCCACAAAGTCGAGGTCGAGCATCTGGAACGCTGGTACGAACTGGCGCTCGCCCACGCCCGCGAAGATTACGCGCTTGGCACGGAAATCCTGAACTGCCGCCGGCTGATCAAGGGCTACAGCGACACCCACGCCCGCGCGCAGTCGAAATTCGACCGCGTGCTCTCAGCGCTCGATATGCTGAAGGGCCGCGACGATGCCGCCGACTGGATCCGCCGCCTGCGCGAAGCCGCGCTGAAGGACGAGAAGGGCGACATGCTGGATGGCGCGCTGAAGACGGTCGCGACGCTGGGATAGGGGGGACAGCAAGGCTGCAGCCGCGCCTTTGGAAATCGTGGATTGCGGCTCGCCAAGACGGCAATGCGGGTTCCAAGGAACGGTTCTTGGCACTTTGGGAGATGGCCGGGGCCGAGATCACGCAGATATGTCGGAGATTGACGGAACGGGTAGAGCGTTGAGGCCTTGCGGGCGCGAGCCAATTGCCGAACGCCTCGGTCGGGTAACGAACGACACCGCTGAAATACAAAACCCGGCGACCCCTATGCCGGCGATGACGTCCACCACGTAGTGGTTCGATACGATGGCGGCGGAAGCTGGCATCAGTATGTTCAGGAGGAGCATGGGGTAGCGGAGCCATTTCGCATCCCACGCGGCCCATGCACAGAGGGCCGCAATGGCGGCGTGGACGGAAGGGAAAGTCATGATCCCTTCGGCTCGCCCAAAATCGAAAACAAAGTTGGAATTTGAATGGATCCCAATCAGTTCATCAAGGAAGACGGTCGCCAGCTTTCCGTCGATGTATTTTAGATTGCTGGGGTCCATATGGTAGACACTGTAGGTGCCTAGCGCTGGGTACCAGATAGAAATGACGCAGGAAACGAAGCAGATGACGGCATACGCAATTGTCATCTGATACGACCGCAGGACATGCCCGGTCGATGCCAACATAAAGGGCAGAATCAGGAGCTGGAAATGGAAGCTTCTGTAGGCGATGTTCAGGACGAATGAGAGATTTTTTCGGCTGTCCACGAAAGCGATCAAGGCTGGCCAGTTGATGCCCAGCGCCTGATCCATCTGCCGCAGCTCTTCGTCGGCCCAAGGCACGTTCGAGCGTGCGGCGAGATAGACCGCGATTGTGATCGGGAAAACGAGCAGCGTCCCGTAAAGAAAATTTTCCAGTGCGGCCCTGAACAGAGGTGCCCTGTTCAGAAGGCTGGCACTCGCCACGATGGCCGCAACGAGCAAAAGAGCTTCAGGGACGCCCAGAACGTTTTCGACTTTCAGGCCGAGTGCTGACGCGAGTGAATAGACGACGACATAGGAAAAAGCCGTCAATCCGCTCAGAATGTACCTTGATGCCGAGATGTCGCTCATGTGTGACTCCATATGGATGTCACTATGAAAGACAATAATTAACATTGAACGCAGAAGTTGTAGTTGTTTGAAACTAGTAACTTGAAGTATATGCAGCTAAATTAGAGTAATCTAATATTCGATACTAATATGCCAACGGATGTTTGCGAAGATGAAGATTTGTAGTCGACATGCGGTCTGATGGATTCTGGCATTGACCGCTGTGAGCGGGCCAAGACTTCACAACATTGACGTCGCCAAATACGGCTTGACGCGCCGCGGTGGTACAATTTCGATTGGAGGGGAAACTGGTGCCGCTTGCGTGACTCGAACACGCGACCCCCATGATGTCCTACCAACTTAGCTGAAGCGGCCCGGGAAGCGCTAGGCCTCGCGGCGATGCCGCCGACTGGATCCGCCGCCTGCGCGAGGCGGCGCTGAAGGACGAGAAGGGCGACATGCTGGATGGCGCGCTGAAGACGGTGGCGACGCTGGGCGGATAGGCTCCGGAGATGCTCCGGTTGCTGCCGTGGACGCTGGCTATTCAGTTGCCTCCCGTCCCGAGACCTGCTCGACGAGGATCCGGAAAAAGACATGCGGCAGGCTATCTGAAAGAGGAGGCGTGACAGGCTTGAGCGCGCCGGGCTCCCACCAGCCCGCGTGCTTGCTCAGCACTGCCCAGGCACGGTCGCGTTGAACCTTGTGGCCGATCCGGTCCGGCAGTTCCTCATAGCGGCCCTCGACGATCACGCTTTTCCAGCCGCGCCCCTGCGTGTGTTCCTGCACCTGGGCGCACACCAGGGGATTCTCCCGCATCCAGTCGACCTTCTTGCCCAACAGCGAGAAGGCATAGAGGTGGCTGTCGGCATAGGCGTAGTTGAAAGGCACGACATAGGGTTGTCCGTCCTTCGCGCAAGCCAAATGTCCGGTGCGGTTGGCCGCCAGCATTTTCGTGCATTCCAGGGTGGAGAGCGTGCGGATCATCATCTGTGTGACCTCCCTTTTTCAGCCGGCTTCGGCCTCGCGAATTTCTGCCGATCGGTTCTTGCCGATATTAGCGCAGGATACGTCCTCGCTCACTGCTATGGATCAAATTCGTTATGGGGCGAATGCCGTGCCAAACCGCACCGATCGGCAGCGCCCGCGTTGGAAACCGCGCGGGCGTTTCGACTGCCGCTTCGGTGATGATCGCAGGGTTAGGCGCGAAAAGCTGGATCGCTCGGGCCGGCGATCCACACAGCCTATGCATTTGCCTCGCGTCCCGAGACCTTTTCGACAAGGACCCGGACCTGCGGCACGCTGTCTGACTTGGCGGCGTGACGCGCGGGAGAGCGCATCCTTGCAGCCGCGACGATCACTCCGGCACGCCGGCGATGCTCAGCGCCTCGACGTAACGCTCGGCGAACACCTTGTCCAGCCACGGGTTGATCTGCCTCTGCCGGGTGAGCGTGTATGTCGGGAAAGCCTCCATCAGCCGCCGCGCCGCCGCCTGCGCCTCGTGAAGCCGGTTCAGTTTGACCAGCGCCATGATAACCACCCGGTGCGACGAGCCGTAGTTCGGCATCTCGTGCAGCGCGCGTTCTCCCCATGCCAGCGCTTCCTCGTAGCGCTCGAGCATCAGGTAGCTCATGCCGATGCCGGAGAGCGCGATGCCCTTCTCGGGATCGACCGGGCTCAGCCGCATCGCCCTGTGAAAGTGCTCGATCGCGACGAGCGGGCGGCTGGAATGCGCGTTCACCCAGCCGCAACCCGTATGGCCCTGCGCCGAATTGGGGTTGAGCAGCAGGGATCGTTCGATCGTGCGCAGCGCCATCTCGTATTCTTTCGCGCTGTAGGCGATCACCTGCGCGGCGAAGCGCAGGCTCGTGGGGTCGTCGCGCGCTTCCGCCAGCACCTCGCGCGCCATGCGCGCGGCGACGCGGGTATCGTCCGGCTCATGCCAGCACTGGCTCACGGACAGGCTGCGGATATAGGCGCCGAGTCCTTTCGCCAGGTTGAAGCCGGGGTCGATGCTGAGCGCCTCGTTGGTGAGCCGGCGCACGTCGGCAAAGCCTTCGCGCGTCATGCTGTAGAAGCGCGGCAGCGCGCGAAGGTAGAGGTCGTAGGCGCTTATGTAGTCGGTCGGCTTCATGCGCGCCTGCTTGATCTCCTCCAGCCGGATGCTCGGCTCGACAGCGCCGACGACGCTCTCGGTCACCTTGTCCTGCAGGTCGAAGATGTCGCTCAGGTCGCCCTCGAAACGGTCGGTCCAGATATGGTGTCCGCTGATCGCGTCCACCAACTGCCCACTGATGCGCACCCGCGATCCTGCTCTGCGGATGCTGCCCTCGAGCACGTAGCGGACGCCCAGCTCGCGCCCGACCTGGCGCAGGTCCACCGCCCGGCCCTTGTAGGTGAAGGACGAATTGCGGGCGATCACGAAGAAGGAATTCACCCGGCTCAATCCGGTGATGATGTCCTCGACCAGCCCGTCGGCGAAGTATTCCTGGTCGGGGTCGCCGCTCATGTTGGTGAAAGGCAGGACTGCGATCGAGGGTCTCTCGGGCAAGGGAGGCGGTGCAGCCACCGCGGCGCTGGCGTCAGTCTCGACGCGGTAGGCGCGCACGGGCCGCTCGATGTTCTTCAGACGCAGCTCGCCGAGCGGCGTGAAGCCGCAGTCGAGCTTGCCCTGAAGGTGGTCGTAGGCGGTACCCGAGACGACCACGGTGCCGGGATCGGCGATGCCTTCGAGGCGGGCGGCGATGTTGACCCCGTCGCCGTAGAGGTCGCCGTCCTCCTCGCAGACCACGTCGCCGAGATTGACGCCGATGCGCAAGTGAATCCGCTCGTCCTCGGCCGTCTCCGCCTCGCGGTCCGCCACGGCCTGCTGGATCGCGATCGCCGCGTTCACTGCGTTGACGACGCTGGCGAACTCGCACAGCATGCCGTCGCCGGTGCGCTTGACGATCCGACCCCGGTGCTCGGAGACCAGTGGTTCGAGGAGATCCTTGCGGTAGATTTTCAGCCGTTCGAGCGTGCCTCGCTCATCGCGTTCCGTCAGGCGCGAATAGCCGACCACGTCGCAAGCTAGGATCGCCGCGAGGTGACGCTGCGTGGTCGTTGCACCCGTCGGCCAGGCGTCCGCACGCGGACCGCCTCCCGTCCATGTCCTGCCGACTTCCAGACGCGCCGCGCGCATGGTTCCCATCTCTCCCAGTCCTCCGCCCTTCGCCGATGCGGAACGCAGCTTGACCTTGCCTATCCCTGGGACGCTGACGCACCACGCCCAGAAGGCCGGAGATATTTCCCGCTCTGTGTAACCGGCTGACGCCACCGTGGCGGTGCTTTTGTATCGGCCATCGTCGCCAGAGATCGCTCAAACCTCAGCAGCGTCTGCACCGGATGGCTGGGAAAGCTGGCGAGACAACGGCCAGATTTCAAAATGGAGACACGACCCGACCTGCCAACGAAGTCATCCGAGGCGGATTTTCGGTTGGTTGGAATGCCACCGCGCTCCTGTGTATCCTCTTGGAAATAAAGCATTTCAGCAGAGGAACTGGTGCCGCTTGCGTGACTCGAACACGCGACCCCATCATTACGAATGATGTGCTCTACCAACTGAGCTAAAGCGGCCCGGGAAGCGCTAGGCCTCCAAGATGGGCTGCGTGATAGACTCAACCCGCCGCGAATTCAAGATGGCTTGCGGCGAATTCAAATAAGCAACCGCGAATTCGGGCCGGAACTGGCAATTCGCGCCGGCTCCGGGCTTGCCTCAAAGCAGCCGCAGGAGCAATGCGACGCCGGTCCGAAGCACGGCGCTTGGCGGCTGGTGCGAGACCGCCTCGGCGAAATAGATTGATTTCCTTGAAAAAAACCGCCGAAATCCGGTTTGTCCGGTTGCGCCGCGCAGAATGCGGCCGCCGGCCCGTTGATTGATTGGCCGCCTGCCGCTAACGATCATGGCAGGAATGTGCAGAGGGATTTGGCTTGGACGCGATCGAAAAAGCGATCCGCAACGCCTTCGAGAAGGGCAATGCCGAGGACCGCGTCTTTCGCGAGCGGGTCTATCGCTCGGCCTTTGCCGCGCTCGACCGCGTGCTGCAGGCCAATCCGAACGTGACCGTGGAAATGGCCATCAAGCGCCGCAAGGCGGTGCAGGCCAAGATCGCCGAGATCGAATCGGAGTTCCTGCCGGCGGTCCCCGATGTCGCCGCGCTGGACGACAGTGACACGGCGGCGGCGGTTGCCCCTGAAATCGCCGTGTCGGCCGAGACCGCCGCGCCGGCGCCCACAGTGGAACCGCCGACGCAAGCCGCGCCCGCTCAGCCGTCGCCGGCGATCGTGGTCGATGGCCCGGTTCAGCCTTCAGCTTCCGATGCGCCACGCTCGCGCGTGCTGCCAGTCGTCCCCGACATCATGCCCGGCGACCTTCCCGATGCGCCGACGCTCGATTCGCCGGCATCCGCCGCGGCGGAAGACGGCGAGGCGGAGGTGGCGCCGGATCGCGACGAGCGGCGGATCAGGGGACGTCGCCTGCCGCTGACGGCAATCTTCCTCGGCGTGACGCTGCTGGCCGCCGCCGGCATCGGGCTCTATTTCGCCAAGCAGACCGGCGTCTTCAAGACCGCGGCCGAACTCGACACCGGCCCGCCCCAGGCGCCGCCGACGGTCGAGGACGACGAGGCGGCCGAGCCGCCTGCCGGGTCGCCGGAAAAACAGGGCGAGGCCGCGCAGCAGCGCGACTGGATCAGTGTCTTCTCACCGGCCGACCCGACCCATGTCGCGGCGCCCGCCGACGCCAAGGCCGAGGTGATGCAGGACGACACCGGCTCGTTCCTGCGCATCCGCTCCGGCGCTTCCGGTTCGGCCATCGCCTTCGACGTCGGCCAGGGCGTGCTGGAAAAGCTCGTCGGCAAGCATGCCATGTTCGACATCGTCGCCCGCTCGGAAGAGGGCAAGGAGACGCAGATCTCGGTCGACTGCAATTTCGGCGAGCTCGGCGATTGCGGCCGCAAGCGCTATGCCGTCGGTCACGAGCGCAACGAATATCTGTTCGACGTGCAGTTCCCGGACAAGCAGCCGGGCGCGGCCGGCACCATTGCCATCAACTCCGACTTCGACAAGCAGGGCAAGTCGGTCGATATCTACGAGGTCCGCGTCTCGATCGCGCAGTAGCGTCGGATTTCCTAATCCAGCAACGCCTGCAGCGTCTCAATGCGGTCCGCCTCGGCCGCCGGCTTGTCCCAGCGCAGCCGTGAAATACGCGGAAAACGCATGGCGACGCCCGATTTGTGTCGGGTCGAGCGGTTGAGCCCCTCGAACGCCACCTCCAGCACAAGGCCGTTGTCGCGGTCGGCGCGAACCGAGCGCACCGGGCCGAAGCGCTCGACAGTGTTGTCGCGGACATATTTGTCGATCTGCTTCAGCTCCTCGTCGGTGAAGCCGAAATAGGCCTTGCCGACCGGCACCAGCTCTTCCGCGCCTTCCGGGCCCGACCAGACGCCGAAGGTGTAATCGGAGTAGAAACTCGAGCGCTTGCCATGGCCGCGCTGCGCATACATCAGCACCGCGTCGACCGTGTGCGGATCGCGCTTCCATTTGAACCACGGACCCTTCGGCCGGCCGGCGAGATAGGGCGAATCCCAGCGCTTCAGCATCACCCCTTCGATGATCGGATGCGGCGGCGCCTGGCGAAGCTCTTCCAGCGCCTGCCAGTCGGGGAATTCGACCAGCGGCGAGAGGTCGAAGCGGCTTGGATCGAGCGTGCCGATGAAGGCTTCGAGGCGATCCCGTCTTTCGCGCAAAGGTAGGGCGCGCAAATCCTCGCCGCCGATGTGCAGCGCATCGTAGCAACGCATGAAGGCCGGGTATTGCTGCTGTATTTTCGACGACACGCTCTTGCGGTTCAGCCGCTGCTGCAGGTCGGAAAAGGTACCTGTCGCTTCACGCGGATCGCCGACCAGCAATTCGCCGTCGAGCGCGGCGGAGAAATCCATCGCCGCGGCGAGGTCGGGAAAGGCGCCGGAGACGTCGTCGCCGGTGCGCGAATAGAGCCGGCGGATGCCGCCTTCGCACACCGCCTGGACGCGGATGCCGTCCCATTTCCATTCGGCCGCGTAGTCGGCCGGGTCGAGCTTTTCGAGATCGCCGTCGCCGACCGGATTGGCCAGCATCACCGGACTGAACAGCGCCAGCGCGGTCCGTTCGGGCTTGCCGGCCTTGCCCTCCAGCCAGGCGAACAGCGAGGTGTAGGGCGGCGTCAGCCCGTGCCACAGCTCCTCGATTTCGGTGACGTCGACCTGGCCGAGATCGGCCAGCGCCTGTTTGGCAAGCCGCGCCGAAACGCCGATGCGCAGGCCGCCGGTGACGAGCTTGATGATGGCGAAGCGCGCCGAGATGCTGGCGCTGTCGAGCAGCCTCGCCAGCACCTTCGGACCGTCGGAGCGGCTCGCCGCCTGCAGCTTGCCGACCACCTCGGCCAGCGTCGGCGCGTGGTTCGGGATATTTCCGGGCGCTTGCGGCCAGACCAGCGACACCGTCTCGGCGAGGTCGCCGACATAGTCGTAGGAATAGCCGAACAGCACCGGGTCCATGCGCTCGACCACCAGCGCCCGCAGCATCGCCGGCTTCACCGCCGCGATCGACAGGTCCCCGGTGATCGCGGCCAGCGCCAGCCCACGGTCCGGGTCTTCGACGCTGCGGAAATAGTCGGTCAGCAGCGTCAGCTTGCCGTTGCGCGACGGCGTCAGCACGAGGCGGTCGAGGAGCTCGGCGAAGCGGTTCATGGGGGCGCCAATGGGGCAGCGTCTCGTTCTGTGGCGCCCCCCTCTGTCCTGCCGGACATCTCCCCCACAAGGGGGGAGATCAGCAGTTCGGCTGCCGGCTCATCTCCTGCAACGTCGGTGATTGGCGAAGGTCGGCGTGACATCTGATCTCCCCCCAAGTGGGGGAGATGGCCGGCAGGCCAGAGGGGGGCGCCGTAGGGCGCTGCATCGAGGATTGGCTCAGTCACGTTCAATCGCCCTCGTCCTCATAGCCCACCAGATGCAGCGGCCGCGCTGCGATGCCTTCCAGCTCGCACCAGCGCACCAGCGCTTCCTCGCGGCCGTGGGTCACCCAGATTTCCGCAGCACCCGTCTCCTTGATCGTGGCGGTCAGCTCGTCCCAGTCGGCATGGTCGGAGATGATCAGCGGCAGTTCGACGCCGCCCTGCTTGGCGCGCTGGCGGATGCGCATCCAGCCCGAGGCGAAGCAGGAGATCGGGTCGGGAAATCGCCGCGCCCAGCGGTCGGCGAAGGCCGCCGGCGGACCGACGACGATGGCGCCCGCGAAATCGTCCTTGCCGCCGCTGTCGACCGTTGCTGGGTCGAGCTGCCCGAGGTCGATGCCCTGGCTCTGGTAATATTCGCTGAGCTTCGCCAGCGCGCCATGGATATAGATCGGCCTGTCGTAGCCGCAGTCGCGCAAGAGCCGCATGACGCGCTGTGCCTTGCCGAGCGCATAGGCGCCGATCAGGTGCGAGCGCTCCGGAAACTGCGCCGCCGATTTCAGCAGCCGGACGATTTCCTCGGTGTCCGGCGGATGGCGGAACACCGGCAGGCCGAACGTCGCCTCGGTGATGAAGATGTCGCAAGGGATCGGCTCGAACGGCTGGCAGGTGGCGTCCTTCTGGCGCTTGTAGTCGCCGGAAGCGACGATGCGCATGCCCCGATGCTCGACTGCGATCTGCGCCGAGCCCAGCACATGGCCCGCCGGATGAAAGCTGACCGACACGCCGTTGAGGTCGATCGTCTCGCCGAGGACGGCGGCCTGCGTGGCCCCGGCAAAATCCTCGCCATAACGCAACGCCATGATGTCGAGCGTCTGCCGGGTCGCGAGCACCGAGCCGTGGCCGGAGCGCGCATGGTCGGAATGGCCGTGCGTGATCAGCGCGCGGGCCACCGGCCGCACCGGGTCGATGAAGAAATCGCCGGGCGGGCAGTAGAGGCCCTCGGGGCGGGGCTTGAGCAGGTCGCTGGCGCGCATGGCTTCAAGATAGTGGCTAAATCCGGCGCGGGAAGCCTGTTGCCAGAGACTGCTGACTCATCCTACAGCCAGTCGCCGGTCCGATCGCCGGTGGGATCCTTGCACCATGAAACCGTTCCAGGCCTCGTCCGGCGACCTGACCGCCGACCGCCGCGCCGACTTCGCCGAGATGCTCGGCGCCTCCGGCGATCCCACTGCTGCGGCGGAGCTGCTGCTCGGCGCGCTCGAGCTGGCGCCGCAATGGTCGGCCGGCTGGTTCCGCCTCGGCGAGATGCAGGAAGCCGCCGGCCAGCCCGAGCAGGCCGCGCAGGCCTGGGCGATGGCGATGCGGCTGGAGCCTGCGGACCGGCTGGGCGCCGCGCTGAAGCTGCAACTAATCGGCAAGGCGCCGGCTGCGGCAGCCCCGCCCAGCGCCTTCGTCGAGACCCTGTTCGACCAGTATGCAGCTACCTTTGAGGAGTCGCTCGTCGGCAAGCTCGGCTACCGGATGCCAGAATTCCTCGATCACGCCATTCGATCGGTCCGGCCGGGCCGCTTCTCTCTGGCGGTCGACCTCGGCTGCGGCACCGGCCTGATGGGCGAAAGGCTGCGGCCGATCGCCGACCGGCTGGAGGGCTGCGACATCTCGGCGGCCATGCTGAAGCAGGCGCGGGCCAAGGGCATTTACGACCGGCTCGTCAAGGCCGACCTGCAGGACTTTGCGTTTGCCGGCCCGAAGGCCGATCTGGTGGTGGCGGCCGACGTGTTCATCTATGTCGGCGCGCTCGAAGGCATTGTGAGCACCGTCGCCGGCATGCTTTCCGAGGATGGATTGTTTGCCTTCTCCGTCGAGACGCTGGCTGATGGAGAACTGGGCGGCGGCAACGGTTTCGCGCTGCGCCCGTCCCGCCGCTATGCGCATTCGCAAGGCTACGTGCGGGGCGTTCTGGCCGCCAGCGGCTTTTCGATCTTGTCGCTGGACAGCACGATCGTCCGCCACGACCGCCACGAGCCGATCGATGGCCTCGCCGTGGTGGCGGGGAAATCGTCGACGTCGTGAACCTGCGCCAGGTTCCTGCTGCGAAAAAGCCCGAATCTCGTGTCGGGGTTGTACGGGGCGGACACAGAAAGAGAGGGACACCATGCGCTGGAACATGATGGCCTTGGCCTCGTGCCTGGCAATGGCCGGCTGCGTCGGCGGCACCTCGATGGCGGAACGCCAGGACGAGGACGTTCAGTCCTCGCTGCAATATGACAGCGTGCCGTGCGATCAGCTGATTGCCCAGCGCAATGGGCTGGCCGAGCAAAATCACCTGCCGACGACCGCCAAGACGACCTTCTCCAACCCGGCCATGGGTTTCGGTCCGTTCACGCCCGACATGCGCTCCAAGGCGACGCGCGACAGCGACAGGGCAAGCGGCCAGATCGACGCCATGAACCGGTCGATCGAGCGCCGCGACTGCGGCCAGCCGAAAAAGAAGAACAAGTTCGAGCTGCCCGGCTCGAAGCCGTCTTGAGGATTTAGAGCAATTCCAGGAAAAGTGTGTAACGGTTTTCCGTCCGGAATTGCGTAGAAACAAATAGATAGAGCGGTTCGGCGATTCATGAAACGCTGAACCGCTCTAGTATCCGGCCTCGCGGTCGACGATATTGTCGAGCTTCTCGCCGCGCTCGTAAGCCGCCATCTGCCGCAGCATGATCGGCACCAGATGCACAGGATCGGAGGTCGCCGCCGCATGCGGCGTCACGAACACCTTCGGATGCGCCCATAGCGGGCTGGTCTTCGGCAACGGCTCGACCTCGAACACGTCGAGGCTCGCCTCCTTCAGCGTGCCGTCCTCCAGCGCGCGCAGGATGTCGGCATCCTTCTGCAGGCGTCCGCGTCCGGCATTGATCAGCACCGAGCCGCCGAGGCCGTTGCGCTTGCGCAGTTCCTTCAGAAGACTGTAGTTGACGATGCCTTGTGTCTGGGCCGTCAGCGGCAGCAGCACCACCAATATGTCGGTGGCGTTGAGGAAAGGGATCAGCCCGACCTCGCCCGCATAGGTGGAAACACCTTTCATCGGCCGCTCCGTCCGCGACCAGCCATTGACCGCGAAGCCCAGCGACAACAGCACCGACGCCGCCGCGCGGCCGAGATTGCCGAGCCCCATGATGCCGACCGAGATGTCGCCGGCCGGCCGCTGCGGCGGTTCGTGCCAGGTCTTCTTCTTCTGCTGCGCTTGATAGAGCATGCCCTGGCGGTGATGGTCGAGCACGCGCCAGACCACATACTCGGTCATGTATTGGGTGAGGTTGTCGGCGACCACCTTGACGATCGGCACGTCGGGCAGGCCGGGATCGGCGAAGATATGGTCGACGCCGGCGCCGATCGAGAAGATGGCGCGCAGATTGGGCAGGGACGAAAGCAGGTTGGCCTTCTGCTTCCACACCACCGCATAGGTAATCGAGGGATCGCTGGCGCCGTCCGGCTCCAGCACCACCTCGCGCTGGGCCGAGAGCAGCTCGCGCCAGCGCTGCGGATGAAAGCCGGTGACGGCAAGCAGGACGCGGCCTTTTTCCATGTGCGGATTTTTCTTCCCTGTCATTTCAGCTTTGGCCCTGCCTATTCGCTGACCACGCCGGTCGGCGCCGTCTCGATCCGGAACGCGGCCGAGATCAGTGCCCGAGTATAGTCGGTTTGCGGGCTGCCAAAAATCTGTTCGGAAGGCCCGGCTTCGACGATCTGGCCATTGCGCATGACGATGACGTCGTTGGCAAGCGCGCGGATGACTTTCAGGTCGTGGCTGATGAACAGATAGGCGAGATCGTGCTTGGCCTGCAGGCTGCGCAGGAGGTCGACGACCTGCGCCTGCACGCTCATGTCGAGCGCCGAGGTCGGCTCGTCCAGCATGACGAAGCGCGGGTTGAGCACCATGGCGCGGGCGATGGCCACGCGCTGGCGCTGGCCGCCGGAGAATTCGTGCGGATAGCGGTTGCGCGTCTCGGGATCGAGCCCGACCTCCTTCAGCACGTCGACGACCTTGTCGTCGCGCTGGTCGGGCGTGAGCTTCGGCTCGTGGATCCTCAGTCCTTCCTCGATGATCTCGGCGATCGACATGCGCGGGCTGAGCGAGCCGAACGGGTCCTGGAAAACGATCTGCAGCTCGCGCCTGAGCGGCCGCATGGCATTGAAGGAGAGCTGGTTGATGTCGCGCCCGTCGAACTGGATGGTTCCGGTCGACGAGATCATCCTGGCAAGCGCCAGCCCAAGCGTCGTCTTGCCCGAGCCGGATTCGCCGACGACGCCGAGCGTCTGGCCGGCCCGCACGGTGACGTCGATCCCGTCCACCGCCTTCACATTGTCGACGGTGCGGCGGAAGAAGCCGCGCTTGATCGGGAACCAGACCTTGATGTCCTTGCCCATCATCACCGCCCTGGCGTCGGTATTCGCAGCCGGCGGCTTGCCTTTCGGCTCGGCCGCCAGCAGGTGCTTGGTATAGGCATGCTGCGGATTGGCGAAGATGTCCTTGGTCGGGCCGCTCTCGACGATCTTGCCCTTGGTCATCACGCAGACGCGGTCGGCGATCTTCCTGACGATGCCGAGATCATGGGTGATGAACAGCATCGACATGCCCTTGCGGGCCTTGAGCTTCGCAAGCAGCTCGAGGATCTGCGCCTGCACGGTGACGTCGAGCGCCGTCGTCGGCTCGTCGGCGATCAGAAGCTCCGGCTCGTTGGCCAGCGCCATGGCGATCATGACACGCTGGCGCTGGCCGCCGGAAAGCTGGTGCGGATAGGCGTCGAGCCTCTTTTCCGGGTCGCGTATGCCGACCTCGTTGAGCAGTTCCAGCGTGCGCGCTCGAGCCTGCCTGTCGCCGAGCCCCTGGTGCAGCTTCAGCACCTCGACGACCTGCTGCTCGATTGTGTGCAGCGGATTGAGCGAGGTCATCGGCTCCTGGAAGATCATGGTGATCTTGTTGCCGCGCACGCGCCTCAGCGCTTTCTCGTCCATGGCCAACAGGTCGGCGCCCTGGAACAGAATCCGTCCGGACGGGTGGCTGGCCGTCGGGTAGGGCAGGAGCTTCAGCACCGACAGCGCCGAGACCGACTTGCCGGAACCGGACTCCCCGACCAGCGCCACCGTCTCGCCCTTGGCGATGTCGAAGGAGATGTGGTCGACGGCCAGCGACTGCTTGCCGCCTTGCGCGAAGGCGACGCTGAAATCGCGGACGGAAAGCAGGGGCTCGCTCATTTGAACGTCTTGCGCGGATCGAAGGCGTCGCGCGTCGCCTCGCCGACGAAAACCAGCAGCGACAGCATCAGCGAGATGACGATGAAGGCGGAAATGCCGAGCCACGGCGCGTTGAGGTTACGCTGCGCCTGCTTAAGCATTTCGCCGAGCGAGGCCGAGCCCGGCGGCAGGCCGAAGCCGAGATAGTCGAGCGAGGTCAGCGTCGAGATCGAGCCGGAGAGCAGGAAGGGCAGGAAGGTCAGCGTCGCCACCATGGCGTTGGGCAACAGGTGCCGGAACATGATCGTGCGGTTGGGCACGCCGAGGGCGCGCGCGGCGTTGACATATTCGAAGTTGCGGGCGCGCAGGAACTCGGCCCTGACCACGCCAACCAGCGCCACCCAGGAGAACAAGAGCATCAGGCCGAGCAGGATGAAGAAGCCGGGCGGCAAGATGGCGGCGACGATGAGGAGCAGATAGAGCACCGGGATTGCCGACCAGATCTCGATGAAGCGCTGGAACAGAAGGTCCGTCCAGCCGCCGAAATAGCCCTGCATGGCGCCGGCCGCCACGCCGATCAGCGACGATCCCACGGTCAGGATCAGGCCGAACAGGACGGATATCCTGAAGCCGTAGATCAGCCGCGCCAGCACGTCCCGCGCCTGGTCGTCGGTGCCCAGCCAGTTCCAGTTGCCGACCGAGCAGTTCGGGTCGGCCGCGCCTTGCGGGTATTGGTTGCAGAGCGTCTTCTTGTCGTAGAGCCAGGACGGCTTGGTCGGAGCCGCCTCGGGAATGGCGTTGTTGACCGTCTGGTAGGAGTAGCGCACCGGTGGCCAGATCATCCAGCCATTGGCGTTGATCTCGTCTTGGATGACGGGGTCGCGATAATCGGTCACGGCATAGAAGCCGCCGAATTTCTCTTCCGGATAGGCGACCAGCACCGGAAACAGGATCTCGCCCTTGTAGGAGGCGATGATCGGCTTGTCGTTGGCGATGAACTCGGAAAACAGCGACAGCACGAACAGGATGAGAAAGATCCACAACGACCAGAAGCCGCGCCGGTTCGACTTGAAGTTCTGCAGGCGCCGCTGGTTGAGCGGCGACAGCCAGGGGCGGGCGATGCGGGCGGGCGTCGTTGCGGCAGCGGCTTCCGCCATCAGACGTCCCTCCGCTCGAAATCGATGCGCGGATCGACCCATGTGTAGATGAGGTCGGACAGAAGATTGATGAACAGGCCGAGCAGCGAGAAGATGTAGAGGTTGGCAAACACCACCGGATAGTCGCGGTCGACGACGGACTTGAAGCCGAGCAGGCCGAGCCCGTCGAGCGAGAAGATGTTCTCGATCAACAGCGACCCGGTGAAGAAGGCCGAGATGAAGGCGCCGGGAAAGCCTGCGATGACGATCAGCATGGCGTTGCGGAAGACGTGGCCGTAGAGCACCTTGCGCTCCGACAGGCCCTTGGCGCGCGCCGTCACCACATACTGCTTGCGGATTTCTTCAAGGAAGGAGTTCTTGGTCAGCAGCGTCGTCGTGGCGAAGGCTGACAGCACCAGCGCCGTCAGCGGCAAGGTCATGTGCCAGAAATAGTCGACGATCTTGTCCGGCCAGGAGAGCTGGTCCCAATTGTCCGAGACGATGCCGCGCAGCGGAAACCAGTCCCAGAACGAGCCGCCGGCAAACAGCACCATCAACAGGATGCCGAACAGGAAGCCGGGAATGGCGTAGCCGACGATGACCACGCCGCTGGTCCAGACGTCGAAGGCCGAGCCGTCCTTGACCGCCTTGCGGATGCCGAGCGGAATCGAGATCAGGTAGGACAGAAGCGTGATCCACAGGCCGATCGAGATCGACACCGGCATCTTTTCCAGGATCAGCTTGAGCACCGAGATGTCGCGGAAATAGCTGTCGCCGAAATCGAAGCGGGCGTAGTTCCACAGCATCATGCCGAAGCGCTCGAGCGGCGGCTTGTCGAAGCCGAACTGCTTTTCCAGCTTCTTGATGAATTCCGGATCGAGCCCTTGCGCGCCGCGATATTTCGAGCTGACGTCGCCGGCGACATCGACATTGCCGCCACCGCCGCCGGCATCGCCACCGCCGCCGCCCAGGCGGTCGGTGCCGCCCTGGTGGGTGAGCCTGGCGATGACCTGCTCGACCGGCCCGCCGGGGGCGAACTGGATGACGGCGAAGGAAATCGCCATGATGCCGAACAACGTCGGGATCATCAACAGGATGCGGCGCAGTATATAGGCGCCCATCAGGCATCGTCCTTCTTGAGTAGGCCCGCCGTACCTGAAAGCGTCGCCAAGGCAGTCGCTTCAGACCAATTGTCGACGCCGGCGCCGCCCCTCATTGTCCTGCCGGACATTTCTCCCCGTATAGAGACGGGGAGAAAGGGGCTGGCCCCAATCTCGGCGCTTTCGCTGCGACGCTTGCGATTGGCGAAACCATTGGTGAAGGCCTCCCTCTCCCCGTTACCATACGGGGAGAGGATGCCGGCAGGCAGGTGAGGGGCGGCGCCAACGCCCGCAAGAAATTCACCCTTTGCCAATCTTTGCCGCCTTGCCCTTGTCGACCCACCACAGCGTTTCGACCGGAAAGCCGAAATCGGGTTTCTGTTCCGGAAAGCCGAACATGTCCCAATAGGCGACGCGGTGATTCGCGAGATAATATGTTGGAATCCAGTCTAGCCGCGCGCGCAAGACCCGGTCGAGCGCCCTCAGCGCCGTGACGAGTTCCGTTCTGGTTTTCGCCTTGCCTGCGGCCACGATCAGCGCGTCGATGGCCTTGCTTTCGGTGCCCGGATAGTTGCGCTGCCCCGGCGTTTTCGCCATTCGGGAATCGTAGAGCATCTCCAGTCCATCGGCAGTGGGCGTTGCCCCGATCGACCAATGGAGAAGGTTGAAATCGAAGTCGAAATCACTCTGCCGCTGTTCATATTGTGTCGAATCGACCTGCCGGATCGACGCGTCGATCCCGATAGCCTTCATGTTCTCGGACCATTTGGTCAAGAGACGGACGATGCCATCATCTTCGGCCAGCATTTCCACACGCAGGCGCTCGCCCTTTTCATTGACGACGAAGTCGCCCGTCCGCTTCCAGCCGGCTTCGGCAAGCAGCGTCGAGGCCTTGCCGAGCAGTTTGCGGTCGCGGCCCGAACCGTCGGATACAGGCTGCATGACCGGCTCGCCGAAGGTTTCTGGCGGCAACTCGGCCCGGAACGGTTCCAGCAAGGCCAATTCCTCAGGCGAGGGCAGACCCTCGGCCTTGTAGTCCGAGCGTTCGAAATTCGATTGCGAACGCTCGTAGGAACCGAAAAACAGGGCGCGCCTGGTCCATTCGAAGTCGAAGCAATTGGCGATCGCCAGTCTCACGCGAACATCGCGGAATTGCGGACGGCGCTGGTTCAGCGCGACGGACTGCATGTCGGGTGTCTTCTCGCCGGGAAATTCCCGTTTGACGACCCTGCCGTCCTTGAGCGCCGGAAAATCATAACCGGTTGCCCATACCCGCGAGGTGAACTCCTCGCGAAAATGCGTGTCGCCCTTCTTGAAGGCCTCGAACGCCGCCTGGCGGTCGAGGTAAAAGTCGATGCGGATGCGATCGAAATTGTTGAGACCACGGTTCACGGCGAGATCGCGACCCCAATAGTCGGCGACGCGGTCATACTCGACGCTTTGTCCGGCCACCACGCGTCCCAGTCTGTATGGTCCGGAACTCAGTGGCGGCGTCATCGTCGAGGCATCGAATTGATTGGCGGTGTAAAAGGCCTTGGACACGATCGGCATCGCGACGACCGAGAGGATGTTCTGCGCGGACTGTTCGCCGTTGAAGGTCAAGTCCAGGGTGACGGGATCCGGGGCGATCGCGTCCGTCATGAACCGCAGCGGCTGGGAAAGATTCGGATGGCCGGCCTCCTTGTAGAGCTTCAAGGCGAAGGCTACGTCGGCGGCGGTGAGCGGCGAACCGTCGTGAAAGCGCGCTTGCGGCCGCAGGTTGAAGCGGAAGCCGTTGCGGTCCGGCGACAAGGTGACGGTCTCGGCAAGCAGGCCATAGACCGCGTCCGGTTCATCGAGCGCGCTTGTCATCAGCGAATCGAAACAGAGTTCGGTTCGCGGTGGCGAATCCCCCTTCAGCACCAGGGAGTTCAACGTGTTGAACGTCAGGAAACTCTGATTCAGGGTGGCGTTCGGCGGCGCGAAATTCATCTGGCCGCCTTTCGGCGCGTCCGGATTGACGTAGCCGAAATGCGTGAAGTCGGGTTTGTATTTCAAGTCGCCGAACGCCGACAGTCCGTGCAGTTTCACGCCCGTCGGAGTGGCGGCGAAGGCGCGGCCGGGTAATAGCGCGGCGGCCGTGGCGGCGGCGCCGAGCGCCAGGACATCGCGGCGGGAGAGCGCCATCGTCGGTTGTCGACCCATCAATTGCTGCTCTTGTATTTGGCGGCCAGCGCCTTTTCCTTCGCCGGGTCGATCCACCAGGAACTCTGGTCGGCGCCGCTATAGGTCGGCTGCTTTTCCGGGATGCCGAACTTGTTCCAGTAGGCGAGCCACAGCACGGCGCGGTAGTATTGCGGCACCACATAGAAGTTCCACAGCAGCACCCGGTCGAGCGCGTGGGTGGCGGCGACGAGGTCGTCGCGGTCGGTGGCGAAGATGATGCGGTCGACGAGCGCGTCGACGACCGGATCTTTGATGCCGGCATAGTTGCGCGACCCAGGCTTGTCGGCGGCCTTCGAGCTCCAGAAGTCGCGCTGCTCGTTGCCGGGCGATTCAGACTGCCCGAGCTGACCTATGATGACGTCGTAATCGAAATTGTTGACGCGGTTGACATACTGGGTCTGGTCGATGATGCGCAGCGTCGCATCGACACCGATCTTACGCAGATTGGCGATCCAGGGACTGGCGATGACCTGGTCGGTATCGTTCCAGCCGAGGATCTCGAATTTGAATGGCGCGCCGGTCTTGGCATTCACCATCTTGCCGCCCTTGATGACCCAGCCGGCCTTGGCGAACAGCTCGACCGCCTGCTTCAGATATTTCCGCTCGGCCTGAGGGGTATCATAGACCGGCAGCTTGAATTCCTGCGTGAAGAGCTCGGATGGCAGCTTGTCGCGGTACTTTTCCAGGATTTCCAGCTCCTTGCCCTGCGGCAGGCCGCTGGATGCCAGTTCCGTGCCCTGGAAATAGCTCTGCGTGCGGGTGTTGAAACCATAGAAAAGCGTGCGGTTCATCGTCTCGAAATCGAACGGATAGGTCAGTCCCTCGCGCACCAGGCGATCCCCAAACAGGGGACGCCGCTGGTTCAGCATGAAGGCCTGCATCGGCTCGGGTGAGGTGGTCTTGAACTCCTGTTTGATGACGTCGCCGGCCTGGATCGCCGGGAAATTATAGAACGTCTTCCAGCGCTTCGAGCTGTTTTCCGGCTTGATGTCGTCAAGTCCGCCTTTTGTGAAGGCCTGCCAGGCGGCATTGTCATCGAGGATGTAGGTGAAACGCTGCGTATCGAAATTCTCGCGGCCGATCTTCACCGGCAGCTTGGCGGCCCAATAGTCCGGCACGCGCTGCCAGACGATTTCCGAACCCGGCTTGAAGCTGGCGATCTTGTAGGCGGCCGAGCCGAGCGGCGGTTCCAGCGTCGGTCTGGTGACATCGCGCTTCTTGCCGTTGGCGTCGGTGCCTTCCCACCAGTGCTTCGGCAGCACGGCGAGGTCGCCGATGATCTTCGGCAGCTCGCGATTGCCCTTCTGGTTGAAATGGAACTCGACCTCGCGGTCCGAGATGGCGACGGCGTCGGTAACGTTCTCGAAATAGCGGCTGTATTGCGGGCTGTTGGCCTTCAGCACCTGGAACGACCAGATCACGTCGTCGGTGGTGATCGGCTGGCCGTCATGCCATCTTGCCCTCGGGTCCAGCCGGTAGGTCGCCGAGGAATAGTCGGCCGGATATTTGTAAGCGTCCGCGATCAGCGGATGGCTGGTGCTGCCTTCGTCGGTCGACTGCTCCATCAGCGTGTCGTAGAGCAGCCCGCCACCGAAGCCGACCAGCCCCGCGGCCGGCGAGCCCTGCACGATGTAGGGGTTGAAGCTGTCGAAGGTGCCGAGAACGACGGAATTGTAGGTGCCGCCCTTCGGCGCGTCCGGATTGACGTAATCGTAGTGCTGGAAGTTGTCGCCGTATTTGGAGTCGCCGATCAGCGAGGAGGTGGTGCGCCATTCATCCGCGAAGCCGGCCTGCAGGCTGCCAGCAAGGGCGGCCGCGATCAGTGCGGATTTGAGAACAGTTCGGCCAACCGTCATGCGTTCTCCTCTAGCGAACAATCCCCACCGGCAATCTAGATCATTTGACGACCGTGAAAACCGCAATGCGCAGGCTTTGTCGCCACACATGCGGTTTTCCTAACAGAAAAGCCGGGACGAACCCGGCTTTTCTGAGGATGTGTTATGACAAATTGTTTATTGAGCGGGTGCCGCCGGCTTGGCGGGGGCTGCGCCCTCGGCCGGCTTGGCCGGCGCGGCACCTTCAGCAGGCTTGGCTTCGGCCGCAGCGCCCGGCGCCGGCAACGGCTTGGGGCTGTCCGACAGCGTGCGCAGATAGGCGATCACGTTGGCACGGTCCTCGTCCTTCGGCAGGCCGGCAAAACCCATCGCCGTGCCCTTCACGAACTTCTTCGGCGAAGTGATGAAGTGGTTGAGGTTGTCGTAGGTCCACTTCTCGGCGCCGCCCTTGGAAAAATCCTTCATGCCGGCCGAATAGGCGAAGCCCTCATGCTCGGCGACGGGACGGTCGACGATGTCCCAGAGATCGGGGCCGACCTTGTTCGGGCCGCCCTTCTCGCCGGAATGGCAGGCCTGGCATTTCTTGAACACGGCCGCGCCCGCCTCGACATTGGCGGTGGCGAGCAGGTCGGCGATCGGCTTGGCTTCAGCGGCCGGGGCGGCCGGGCCACCTTCGGCGGGCTCTGCCGCCTCAATGGCGAAGCCGGGCTTCTCGGGTGCGGGCGAGGCAAACAGTGCGTCGGACACGATGCCGACCGAAAAGACGACGAAGACGGTGCCAAGGAGACCGGCGAGCAGCTTGTTGACTTCGTTGGAATCCATACGCCCCTTGCTCCCTTTTCCGGCGGACCGATCCGTCCACTCCGTCCGTCGGTATCCCGAACCGACCTCTCAGGCCGGTCAAATCGGGCGGAAACTAGGTCTTTTGCTCCGGCGTTGCAACACCTATAAGGGCGCTTCCAGTGAGACCTTTTGCCACTTTCGCCAGCCCCCTTTTCCAACGCCCCGTCGCACCGATGTCCACGCTCATCCTTATCCCGGCCCGCATGGCCTCGACCCGCCTGCCGGGCAAGCCGCTGGCCGACATTTCTGGCGCGCCGATGATCGTCCATGTCGCCCGCCGCGGCGCCGAGGCCGGGCTTGGCCGGGTCGTGGTGGCGACAGACACCGAGGCGGTGGCGGAAGCGGTGCGCGCGCACGGCTTTGAGGCCGTGATGACGTGTGACGATCACCAGTCCGGCTCCGACCGTATTTTCGAGGCGCTGAATGCGCTCGATCCGGAGAAAAAGGTCGAAACCATCGTTAACGTGCAGGGCGACCTGCCGACCATCGATCCCCAGATCATCGGCGCGTCGCTGAGGCCGCTCGAGGATAAATCGGTCGACATCGCCACGCTCGGCGTCGAGATCGTCCGCGACGAGGAGAAGACCAATCCGAACGTCGTCAAGATCGTCGGTTCGCCGCTGTCTGCGACACGGCTCAGGGCGCTCTATTTCACCCGCGCCACCGCCCCCTGGGGCGAGGGGCCGCTCTATCACCATATCGGCCTCTACGCCTATCGGCGAGCCGCGCTCGAGCGCTTCGTCGCGCTGAAGCCGTCGCCGCTGGAACGACGCGAGCGGCTGGAACAGCTGCGGGCGCTAGAGGCCGGCATGCGCATCGATGCCGAGATCGTGCAGTCCGTGCCGCTCGGCGTCGACACGCCCGACGACCTGGAGCGCGCCAGGGAAATCCTTTCAAACTGAGATATTGGGCATGCCTGAAAAGACCAACAGAATATCCTTCCAGGGCGAGCCGGGCGCCAATTCCGACACCGCCTGCCGCAACATGTTCCCGTCGATGGAGCCGTTGCCGTGCCCGACCTTCGAGGATGCCTTCAACGCGGTCGAGACCGGCAAGGCCGAGCTCGCCATGATCCCGATCGAGAACACGATTGCCGGGCGCGTCGCCGACATCCATCACCTGCTGCCGGAATCGAAGCTGCACATCGTCGGCGAATATTTCCTGCCGATCCATTTCCAGCTGATGGTGCTGCCGGGGGTGAAGCGCGAAGAGATCAAGACCGTGCACAGCCACATTCATGCGCTCGGCCAGTGCCGCAAATACATCCGCAAGAATGGCTGGAAGCCGGTGGTCGCCGGCGACACGGCCGGCTCGGCGAAGATGGTCTCCGAGGTCAAGGATCGCACCATGGCGGCGCTGGCGCCGGCGCTCGCCGCCGAGCTTTACGGCCTCGACATCATCGAGAAGAACGTCGAGGACACCGACTCCAACGTCACCCGCTTCGTCGTTTTGACCAAGAACAAGCAGTGGGCCGAGCGGCCGTCTGCCGATGCCAAGATGATGACCACCTTCATCTTCCGCGTCCGCAACGTGCCGGCCGCGCTCTACAAGGCGATGGGTGGCTTCGCCACCAACGGCATCAACATGACCAAGCTGGAGAGCTACCAGCTCGGCGCCTTCACCGCGACGCTGTTCTACGCCGACATCGAGGGCCATCCGGACGATCCGCTGGTCAAGATGGCGCTCGACGAGCTGCGCTTCTTCTCGCGCGAGATGCGCATCCTCGGCGTCTATCCGGCAAGCGCGTCGCGCGAGCAGTGGAAGGTCGCGGATTAGCTGGCTGCGCCTGCGAGGTCAGGCGAGACGCTTCGTCATCCACGGGCGAAGCAAGGAGCGAAGCGACGCACGCAGACCCGAGGATCCATGCCGTTACAGTCGAGCGCTGCCCTTTGGTGCGTCGCTCCGCCCTGGGATGACGACCTCATGAAGGTCCGGGCTAATCTCAGACGTTGGCGCTCGATCCAATCTCAGCCAAAGCCAAGCGGCACATAATCGATTTCGAGAAATTTCTCGACCTCGGGCACCCAGCGGTCGCGGACGAAGGCGACATGGTCGGGATGTTCGTTGTAGCGGGTATAGGCCGCCTGGTCGGCGAACTCCATCGAGAAGCCGAACTGGTAGTCGTTCTTCGGGCTCACCTGCCGCAACTGCTCGAAATGCGTGACGCCCTTGATCCCGGTGAGGATCTTTTTGGCGTCGTGCAGGAAGCGCTTCGTTTCCAGCGACTGCAAGGGATGCTTCAGCGTGAACACAACGGTGTGACGGATCATTCTTCTGCTCCTATTCGCTGTCGACCCAGGCGCGGATGAGGTGATGCGCGATAGCCCCCTTGGGCGGCGTGATCAAGCCATCGGCATGCGTCCTGTCGAGCATCAGGCGCACCTCGTCGCGCGAGAACCAGCGGCAGTCCTCCAGCTCGTTGAGATCGGCCTGGATGTCGTCGTTGAGCGGCTCGCCGAAGCAGCCGATCATCAGCGAATAGGGGAACGGCCAGGGTTGGCTGGCGTGGTAGACGACGCGGCCGAGCCGGATGCCGGCCTCCTCCAGCGTTTCGCGGCGCACCGCCGCCTCGATCGTTTCGCCGGGCTCGATGAAGCCGGCAAGTGCTGAATACATGCCGGGCCCAAAATGCCGGCCGCGCCCGAGCAGGCATTTGTCCGCCGTCACCGTCAGCATGATCGCCACCGGATCGGTGCGCGGGAAGTGATCGGTGCCGCAGGCCGGGCAGTGCCGCCTGTAGCCGCCGGCGCGCATTTCCGAACGGTTGCCGCATTTCGAGCAGAAGGCGTGGCTGGCATGCCAGGCAAGAAGAGCCGCCCCTTGCGCCAGAGCGCCGGCCGCCGCCTCGTCGATCAGGCCCTGCATGTAGACGGAGCGGTAGTCGATCGCTTTGACGGTCTCGGGAAGCTCTTCCGGCTCGATGCCCGCCGGCACCGCCAGCACCGGGCCGGCGTCGGAAAAGCCGAGCAGCACACCCTGGTCGAGCGAGACCTTGAACGGCTGGCTTTCCGGTGCCGCGAACCAGGGGTCGAAGCTGTCGCCGTCGAGTTTCAGGTAGAGCCGGCCGCCATGCATCAAGAGAAGCCGCGTCGCGGCATCGGCGAGCGCCTGTTCGACCGAGTCGTCGGCGCGCGTCTCCGACTGCCGGTCGATCGTGTTGCCGGCGAAGCCGACGAATTGGCTCGGCTCCCGCAAGGGCGCGTCAAACAGGCGGAAGGTCATGGGGACTCAGGGCTTCGGGGATGGACACGAGGTCAGCTTATAGCGCCGCCTTGATCGTTTCGGCAAACCGCCGGATCTCGGAACTGCTGTAGGGCTCGCGCAGGCCATGCCCCCAGACCGGCCCTGGCCAGGCCGCATCGCCCTCCGAACGGGCGATGACATGGATGTGCAGCTGGCGCACGATGTTGCCCAGCGCGCCGGTATTGATCTTGGTGCAGCCTGTCGCCTTCTTCAGCGCTTGCGCCACCATGTTGGTCTCGAAGGTCAGCATCGCCTGGTCGAGCGGCGTCAGGTCATGGATTTCCTCCACGCCCGGCCGCTGCGGCACCAGGATGAGCCATGGCCAGCGGCAATCGTTCATCAGCCTGAGTTCGCACAGGCCGAGCCACATCAGCTGCTCGCTGTCCGCCTCCAGCCTGGCGTCGAGCGTGAATCCGGCCTTGAGGCCCGGCAGCATTGGCGTTTCCTTCACTTTTGTGGGCATTGCAGCGTCTTTTGAGCCATGAACGCTAGAGCGGCTGCAATGGGGCTGCAAGCGAATCATTGGCCGATATTGCGGATTTGAAGGTCTTGCTGCCCCGCGGCACATCCGGTTTGGGCTGCTCAATCAGGTCTGCCCTTGCATTTCATCGCCGAATTGCCGATATGGAGCGCGGGAGGTTGGTGGTGGACGATCCACTCGCCAACCGGGTCAGGTCCGGAAGGAAGCAGCCCTAACGAGCCCGGAACGGGTCATTGTTCCAGCCTCCCGCCTCTTCGCCTTTCTCTCGCGACATTGACGGCGCCAAGCCGTGCGGGCGAAACTATGCGCAGGTATCGGACCGCCTTCCGTCGTGGTCCTGGGAGCTTTGACGGCGAATGAGCGAAGCCGGAAACTTGGGGACGGATAAGGCAGGCGCCTATCGGGTTCTGGCCCGCAAATACCGCCCCTCGAATTTCTCCGAGCTGATCGGCCAGGAGCCGATGGTCCGCACGCTGACCAACGCCTTCGCCTCCGGGCGCATCGCCCAGGCCTGGATGCTGACCGGTGTGCGCGGTGTCGGCAAGACGACCACGGCGCGCATCCTGGCCAGGGCACTGAACTACAAGACCGCCACCGTCGACCAGCCTTCGGTCGATCTTTCGATCCCAGGCGAGCATTGCCAGGCGATCATGGAGGGCCGCCATGTCGACGTCATCGAGATGGACGCCGCCTCGCACACCGGCATCGACGACATCAGGGACATCATCGAGCGCGTGCGCTACGCGCCGGTCTCGGCCCGCTACAAGGTCTACATCATCGACGAAGTGCACATGCTCTCCACCCAGGCCTTCAACGGCCTGTTGAAGACGCTGGAAGAGCCGCCGCCGCACGTCAAATTCATCTTCGCCACCACCGAGATCCGCAAGGTGCCGATCACGGTCCTGTCGCGCTGCCAGCGCTTTGATCTGAGGCGCATCGATGCCGGCGCGCTGGTCGCGCATCTGTCGGCGATCGCCGCCAAGGAGGGCATTTCGGTCGACGACGACGCGCTGGCGATGATCGCGCGCGCCGCCGAAGGCTCGGCGCGCGATTCGCTCTCCATCCTCGACCAGGCGATCGCCCATGGCAGCGGCACGGTCAGCACCGAGGCCGTGCGCGCCATGCTCGGCCTCGCCGACCGCGCCCGCATCGTCGACCTGTTCGAGCATGTCATGAAGGGCGACGTCGCGGCGGCCCTGGCCGAATTCCGCGCCCAGTACGACACCGGCGCCGATCCGGCCGCGCTGCTCACCGACCTTGCCGAATTCAACCACCTCGTCACCAGGCTGCGCTTCGTGCCGACGGCTGCCGACGATGCATCGCTCTCCGAGGATGAGCGCCGGCGCGGCGGCGACTTCGCCGGGACGCTGTCGGTGCGCGTGCTGTCCAGGACATGGCAGATGCTGCTGAAGGGCATCCCCGAAGTGCAGTCTTCGAACCGGCCGGTGAGCGCCGCCGAGATGGTGCTGATCCGGCTCGCGCATGCCGCCGACCTGCCGACGCTGGACGAGGCGCTGAAATCGCTGGAGGGCGCTTCGCCGGTTCCGAATGGCGCGCCGCGCGCCAACGGGGCGCCGGCAAGCCCCGGCAATGGCGGCGCCAGCGCTGTGGCGCAGGCGCGCATGCCGTCCGCCGGCGGCGGCGCGCAGACGATGCGGCTGGTCGAGGCGCAGCCCGTGCCCGCGGCCTTTGTCGCGGCGCCGGAACCGGTCGTCGAAACGCCTGCCGTGCCGGTGAAGTCCTTGGCCGACATTGCCGCCCTTGCCGATGCCAATCGCGACATCGCCTTCAAGGTGTTGATCAAGCGCTGCGTGCGGCTGGTGCGCATCGAGCCCGGCCGCCTCGACGTCAGCCTGACCGAAGATGCGCCGAAGATGCTGCTCAACGACCTGACCGCCAAGTTGCGTGCCTGGACCGGCCGCAACTGGCTGGTCTCGCTGTCGAAGGAAGATGGCGGGCAGACGCTGGCGGAGATGGAAACGACGAAGCGCGAGATCGCCTTCCTTGATGCCAAGAGCGACCCGACGGTCGCCGCCATCCTCGCCCGCTTCCCCGGCGCCAAGATCATCGATGTGCGCATTCCGGACGTGCCGGAAGTGGAAGAGGCCGAGGCCGACCTGGCGGTCGATCCGGCGGCGGATGACGACGAAATCTAGAGCATGATCCCGAAAAGTGGGAACCGGTTTTCGGACAAGATCATGCTCCAACAATGAACTGAAGAGGACATTTGGATGAAGGATCTTCTCGGCCTGATGGGCAAGGCGAAGGAAATGCAGGCCAAGTTCCAGGCCATGCAGGATGAGATCGCTACGCTCGAAGCCACCGGGCAGGCGGGCGGCGGTCTGGTCAGCGTGACGCTGACCGGCAAGTTCGAGATGAAGGTGCTGAAGATCGATCCGTCGCTGCTCAAGGAGGATGAGGCCGAGATCGTCGAGGACCTCATTCTCGCCGCCCACAATGACGCCAAAAATAAGGTCGAGCAGGTCATGCAGGAAAAGACCAAGGCGCTCACGGCAGGCTTGCCGATCCCGCCCGGAATGAAATTGCCGTTCTGAGCCGGCTGCCTCCAGTTAATTGATTGTGAACGGAAATCGGGCGCCGGGGCAGTTGTTAAGACATTCCCCGGCTTTGTTCACGCGGTCGTTTCCAGCCATTCATAAAGTTTTACCTATGCTGCACGAATGCTAATCCTTTAGCCATCTTTTTGCCTTTAAGAGTCTCATTCTTGCCACATCTCGGGGCGGGCTGGCATCTGGAAATGAGGCTTTTTTGTTGATCGCGACGCGATGGAAGACGCCGCTGCTGTTCCTCGGCATCGTCACTTCCCCCTTGCTTCTGGCCGGCTGCAGCCAGACCACTTCGCACGGCATGTCGGTGGCCAAGCTGACCGATGCCATCACGCCGAGTTTCCTGAGCTCGCGCTCCTACGGCGCCACCCCCAAGGACAGGGAATGCCTTCAAAGGGCGATGTTCTTCGAATCCAACCGGTCGAGCCGCGACGGCATGATCGCCGTCGGCACGGTCGTCATGAACCGGCTGCGCTCGGGTCAGCACGGCAGCACGATCTGCGAGGTCGTCGGCGAGCGGGGCCAGTTCGCCCCCGGCGTGATGACGCGGCCGATGAATTCCAGGGCGATGCCCGATGTCGAGGAGGCCGCCGACGCCGTGCTCAAGGGCGAGCGCAACGCCAAGCTGAAGAACACCATGTTCTTCCACACCGCCGGCCTGCGCTTCCCTTACAAGAACATGCACTACACGATGGTCGCCGGCGGCAACGCCTTCTACGAGAAGCGCGGCCGCAACTGGCAGCCGCTGCCGGACGAGCCGATGATCGCCATGGCCTCGGCCACGCCAAGGCAGCCGGCGCCTGCCACCGCCCCGGTGCTGGTCGCGTCCGCCGAGCCGGTGGTCAAGACGATTGTCCGTCCGGATCCGGCCAAGCAGGCCTTGATGACCGCTGCCGTGGAGCCCGCGTCCGCGGCCCGGACGGCAACGAACCGAGCCGGTGCTGCCGAGCAAACCTATGTGACCGCCGCCATTGCGCCTGCGGCGAAGGCGGGCCGCGTCGCGGCGAAACCGGTTGTGGTGGCGATGCAGGAGCCGATGGCGGAGCCGGATGCTTCGCGTTTCGGCGGCGCCCTGAACAACCGCTACATCACCTCGGTGCCGAGCGCGCCGCAGGAAGCCGCGATGGGTTTCCAGTCGACGCCCGAGAACACCGATGCCATCGGCGCGATGATCGTCAGCCAGAGCCGGCCGCTCGAAGCCTACTGATCTGACCGGCAATCGATGGTCCGCCTGGCAGCATGGCGGATCATTCCCGCTGGTGCATGTTCCAAACCGCTCTGAAAAATCCTAGATCAGTGCGATGTCGAAACGAATCGCCGGTCCAGAGATCGAACGCCTGATCCAGCTCCTGGCCAAGGTGCCGGGGTTGGGGCCGCGTTCGGCCAGGCGCGCCGCGCTCCATCTGATCAAGAAGAAGGAGCAGCTGCTTGAGCCGCTCGCCGCCGCCATGGGCGAGGCGGTCGACAAGGTGCGCATCTGCTCGACCTGCGGCAATGTCGACACCTCCGACCCCTGCATGATCTGCACCGATCCGCGCCGCGATGCCGGCACGCTGATCGTCGTAGAGGACGTCTCCGACCTCTGGGCGCTGGAGCGCGCGGCGGCGATGAATGTGCGCTACCACGTGCTCGGCGGCACGCTGTCGCCGCTCGACGGCATCGGCCCCGACCAGCTCAACATCCGCGCGCTGGTCGACCGCGTCGCCGGCGGCGAGGTCAAGGAGGTGATCCTCGCCGTCAACGCCACGGTCGAAGGCCAGACCACGGCGCACTACCTGACCGACCAGCTCTCCGGCTTCGAGGTCAAGGTGACAAGGCTCGCGCATGGCGTTCCGGTCGGCGGCGAACTCGACTATCTCGACGAAGGCACGCTGGCCGCCGCGCTGAGGTCCAGGACAGCGTTTTGAGGGCTTCAACGAGGAGGTAGCCTGGAAATGACAGCATTCCTTCGCGCCCCCCTCTGTCCTGCCGGACATCTCCCCCACAAGGGAGGAGATTGGCAGCTTCGCTCGCGGCGTTCTTCCTTCAGCGTTGGCGATTGGCGAAAGTCAAGGCGACGGTCAATCTCCCCCCAAGTGGGGGAGATGTCCGGCAGGACAGAGGGGGGCGCGACAGAACGCAAACATTCAAAACTGGCTGCGCTTTCCCTCTTCGCGGCTCTGTTCATTTTCCTCCTCACCTTCCCAACCCGCGCCGCTTCCGTCGACGACCAGTTTCGCTCCTGGCTGCAGAGCGACCTCTGGCCGGAAGCCAAGGCCAAGGGCATCTCCAGGAAAACCTTCGACGAGGCCTTCATCGGCGTGAAGCCGAACCTGAAGCTGCCCGACCTCGTCATGCCCGGCGAGAAGCCGACGACGCCCGAGAAGCAGCACCAGGCCGAGTTCGGGCCGCCCGGCGCCTATTTCGCCGAGAAGACCGTTCGCGCCGTCACCGCCGGCGGACGGACCCGCGAGGGCGCCAATGCGAGGGTGCTGGGGCTGATCGAGAAACGCTACGGCGTGCCGGGCGAGGTGCTTCTGGCGATCTGGGGCCGCGAGACCGGCTTCGGCGCGGCCAAGATGCCCTATGACGCCTTCGAGGTGCTGGGCACCAAGGCCTTCATGTCGACCAGGAAGGATTTCTTCCGCACCGAGGTGCTGGCGGCATTGGCGATCGTCGAGCGCGGGCTGGCACCGGTCAACGCGATGAAATCGTCCTGGGCCGGCGCGCTCGGCCAGCCGCAATTCATGCCGACCTCCTTCCTCAAGCATGCCGTCGATTTCGACGGCGACGGCCGGCCCGACATCTGGAATTCGACGCCGGATGTGCTGGCCTCGATCGCCAACTATCTCGTCCACTATGGCTGGGTCAGGGGCCGCGGCTGGGGAACCGAGGTGATCGTGCCTGCCAAAGTATCCTGCTCGCTCGAAGGACCCGACCAAGGCAAGAAGATTGCCGACTGGGTGGCGATGGGCATCAGGCGCGCCGACAACAAGGCGTTCCAGGCAAGCGAGCTCAAGGCCGAAGGCTTACTTCTGATGCCGGCCGGCCGCAGCGGACCGGCTTTCATTGTCACGCCGAATTTCTATGTGCTCAAGCAATACAACACCAGCGACCTCTACGCGTTGTTCATCGGTCATGCCGCCGATCGCATCGCCAGGGGGGATGCCACCTTTACCGCAAACTGGGGGCCGGTCGGCGACCTCCACCGCTCCGACATCGCCGCCCTGCAGAGGTCGCTGGAGGCCAAGGGCTACGACGTCGGCAGCGCCGATGGCCTGCCGGGCTTCAAGACGCGCCGCTCGATCGGCGACTGGCAGGCAAAGAACGGTCGCGCCGCCACCTGCTTCCCCGACGCCGCCCTGGTCGCCGCGCTGAAGTAGCGGCAAAAATAGCAAGATTTTCCCCCTTGGCGGCGCCAATTGGCCGGCTCATGCGTCGCCCGGCCACCACCCGTTCTGGTCCAATAGAGAGGTCCGCAAATGCGCGTTGCGGGCTTCGGCACCGCCCGATATGGTGTTGACCAACTGGACAAAAAACAGGACGGTAGCGCCCGGAAAACGCGCGACCTAGAAAAGAATTTCGCAATCCTGAGCCGGGAACTCAGGTCAACAACCAACAGAACAGGGAACGATCACCATGATGCTGGAAAAGTTTGCTCTGCGTAGCTTGCTTGCGGGTGTGGCGATATCTGCGCTGCTCGCCGCGCCCGCCTTCGCCGTGACGCCCGCCGACACGCTGGTCGAAGGTTTCGCGTTCGACGACATCATCACCATGGATCCGGGCGAGGCGTTCGAACTGTCGACCGCCGAGGTCACCGGCAACACCTATGATCTGCTTGTCCGCCTCGACCTCAGCGACACCTCCAAGGTCAAGGGCGATCTCGCCGAGAGCTGGGCCGTTTCCGATGACGGCTTGACCTATACCTTCAAACTCAAGCCCGGCATGAAGTTCGCCTCCGGCAACCCGATCACTGCTGCCGACGTCGCCTATTCCTTCGAGCGCGCCATTAAGCTGGACAAGAGCCCGGCCTTCATCATCAACCAGTTCGGCATCAGCGGCGATAATGTCACCGAAAAGGCCAAGGCCGTCGACGACACCACCTTCCAGTTCGTGGTCGACAAGGCCTATGCGCCAAGCTTCGTCCTGAACTGCCTGTCGGCCACCGTCGCCTCAGTCGTCGACAGCAAGCTGGTCAAGGAACATGTCGCCGCCGCCACCCCCAGCGCCGACTACAAATGGGACAATGATTTCGGCAATGCCTGGCTGAAGACCGGCTACGCCGGCTCCGGCCAGTTCAAGCTGCGTGAATGGCGCGCCAACGAGGCCGTCGTTCTGGAGCGCAACGACAACTACAATGGCGAGAAGGCCAAGCTCGCCCGCGTCATCTACCGCTACATGAAGGAAAGCGCGGCGCAACGTCTGGCGCTTGAGGCCGGCGATATCGACGTCGCCCGCAACCTCGAGCCGAACGACCTCGACGCCGTCGCCAAGAACGCCGACCTCACCACCACCAGCGCGCCCAAGGGCACGGTCTATTACATCAGCCTCAACCAGAAGAACCCGAACCTCGCCAAGCCGGAGGTTCGCCAGGCGTTCAAATATCTGGTCGACTACGATGCCCTGAGCTCGACCATCCTCAAGGGCATCGGCGAGATCCACCAGTCCTTCCTGCCCAAGGGCGACCTCGGCGCCATCGACGACAATCCGTTCAAGCTCGATGTCGCCAAGGCCAAGGAACTCCTGGCCAAGGCGGGCCTGCCGGACGGCTTCAGCGTGACCATGGACGTGCGCAGCAAACAGCCGGAGACAGGCATGGCCGAGTCGATCCAGCAGACGCTGGGTCAGGTTGGCATCAAGCTTGAGATTATTCCGGGCGACGGCAAGCAGACGCTGACCAAGTATCGCGCCCGCAACCATGACATCTATATCGGCCAGTGGGGCCAGGACTATTTCGATCCGAACTCCAACGCCCAGACCTTCGCCTCGAACCCGGACAATTCCGACGCGGCCAAGATCAAGACGCTCGCCTGGCGTAATGCCTGGGACATTCCGGACCTGACCAAGGAGACTGAGGCAGCACTTCTGGAGAAGGATTCGGGCAAGCGCGCAGATATGTACAAGGACCTGCAGAAGAAGATCGTCGACACCAGCCCCTTCGTCATCATCCACCAGCAACTGGAAGTGGCTGGTCTGCGCAAGAGCATCAAGGGCTTCGCGCTCGGCCCGAGCTTCGATACCAATTTCGTCGGCGCAGTCTCGAAGGAATAGTGTCGGCGGACGCCGCGTGAGCGCGGCTGAAACCCAGGCGGCGGCGGGGCGCGGCAGCGCCCGAGCCGTTTTGTCGTCGCTCGGCCGTTTCCTGGTGATCGCGGTGACGACCTATCTCGGTCTGCTCGCGGTGACCTTCTTCATTGGCCGCGTCATTCCGATCGATCCGGTTCTGGCCGTGCTCGGCGACCGGGCTCCCACCGCCGTCGTCGAGCGCACGCGTCGCGAGATGGGCCTCGATTTGCCGTTGATCGAGCAGTTCTTCATCTATGTCAAAAGCGCCCTCAGCGGCGATTTCGGCACATCGGTGCTGACCACAAATCCGGTGATGTCCGACATTCGCCGCGTCTTCCCGGCGACCATCGAACTGGCGACGCTGGGCACGATCATCGGCGCCGTCATCGGCGTGCCGCTCGGCGTGCTGGCCGCGGTGAAGCGGGGCAGTCTCATCGACCAGATCGTGCGTATTATCGGACTGATCGGCTATTCCGTGCCGATCTTCTGGCTGGGACTGCTCGGCCTCGTCCTGTTCTACGCCAAGCTGCAATGGGTGGCCTTTCCTGCGCGGCTCGACGTCGTCTACGAATACACCTTCACGCCGATCACCGGCTTCTACCTCCTCGACGCGGCGATGCAGGGGCAATGGGATGTCTTCTACGACGCCTTCCGCCACATCATCCTGCCGGCCTCGCTGCTCGGCTATTTCGCGCTCGCCTACATCAGCCGCATGACCCGCTCCTTCATGCTGAACGAGATGGCGCAGGAATATATCGTCGCTGCGCGGGCCAAGGGCCTGTCGGAAACGCGCATCATCTGGGGCCACGCGCTGCGCAACGCAGCGGTGCCGATGGTGACGGTGATCGCGCTTTCCTATGCCAGCCTGCTCGAAGGCTCGGTGCTGACCGAGACCGTGTTCTCCTGGCCGGGCATCGGCCTCTACATCACCAATTCGCTGCAGAACGCCGACATGAATGCGGTGCTCGGGGGCACCATCATCATCGGCTCGGTCTTCATCGGCATCAATCTTCTCTCCGATCTGCTCTACCGCCTTCTCGACCCGAGGACCAAGGCTGCATGAGCGCCGAGACCATCCAGAGCCGTCGCGAATGGCTGCTCAGCGAGCGGCCGGCCTCGCGCATGCAGGCAAGGCTCGGCCGCGCCTATGTGGCGTGGCGGCGCTTCTCCGCCAACCGGCTGGCGGTTCTCGGCCTGCTGATCATCATCGCCCTGCTGGTGGTCGCCGCCTTCGCCGACGTGCTGGCGCCCTATTCGCCGACCGTCGGCGACCTCAAGAATGCGCGCCTGCTGCCGCCCGGCGCCGCGCACTGGTTCGGCACCGACGACCTCGGTCGCGATATCTACTCCCGCATCGTCTACGGCTCGCGCTGGACACTCTATGTGGTGATCCTCGTCGCCATCATCGCCGCGCCGATTGGCCTTCTGGTCGGCACGGTCGCCGGCTACGCCGGCGGCTGGACCGACGCCGTCCTGATGCGCATCACCGACATCTTCCTCGCCTTCCCGAAACTGGTGCTGGCGCTGGCCTTCGTCGCCGCGCTCGGCCCCGGCATCGAGAACGCCGTGCTGGCGATCGCTATCACCTCCTGGCCGCCTTACGCCCGCATCGCGCGCGCCGAGACGCTGACGGTGCGCAATTCGGATTTCATCAAGGCGGTGCAACTTATGGGCGCCTCGCCGTTCCGCATCGTGCTGCGCCACATCATGCCGCTCTGCATCTCCTCGCTGATCATCCGGGTGACGCTCGACATGGCCGGCATCATCCTGACTGCCGCCGGCCTCGGCTTCCTCGGCCTCGGCGCGCAGCCGCCGCTGCCCGAATGGGGCGCGATGATCGCGTCCGGCCGGCGCTTCATCCTCGACCAGTGGTGGGTGGCCGCGGCGCCGGGTGCCGCCATCCTTATCGTCAGCCTCGGCTTCAACCTGCTCGGCGACGGCCTGCGCGACGCGCTCGATCCGAGGAGCGGCGACCAATGAGCGCGCAGTCAAAGGGGCCACTCCTCGACGTCGACGATTTGCGGGTCACCTTCCCGACCCGCACCGGCCTGGTCCAGGCGGTGCGCGGCGTCACCTTCTCGCTCGGCCGCGAGCGGCTGGGCATCGTCGGCGAGAGCGGTTCCGGCAAATCGCAGACCGGCCGCGCCATCATGGGCCTGACCGCGCCGCAGGCCGAGGTCTCGGCCAAGAAGCTCAGCTTTGACGGCATCGACCTGCTATCCATGCCGTCGCGCCAGCGCCGGGCGCTGCGCGGCAACCGCATCGCCATGATCCTGCAGGATCCGAAATATTCGCTCGACCCGGTGATGAGCATCGGCCGCCAGATCGTCGAGACGCTGCGCACGCACGAGCGCGTATCCAGGGCCGAAGCGCGCGAGCGGGCGCTGGCCATGCTGGAGGCGGTCCAGATCCGCGATCCCAAACGCGTCTTCGACCTCCACCCCCACGAGGTGTCAGGCGGCATGGGCCAGCGCGCCATGATCGCCATGATGCTGATCGCCGGGCCGGAGCTGATGATCGCCGACGAGCCGACCTCGGCGCTCGACGTCACCGTGCAGCTCGACGTGCTGAACATCCTCGACAGGCTGGTCGCCGAGCGCGGCATGGGCCTGATCTTCATCTCGCACGATCTGCGCCTGGTCTCGTCCTTCTGTGACCGGGTGATCGTCATGTATGCCGGCAAGGTGGTAGAGCAGCTCAAGGCTTCCGAGCTGCGCGACGCCCGGCATCCCTATACGCGCGGCCTGCTCAACTGCATGCCGAGGATCGGCTTCGAGCGCCATCCGCTGCCGGTGCTCGACCGCAAGCCGGAGTGGGCTGCATGACCGCGGCGCTTTCCGTCGACGGAGTGGAAGTGATCTTCGATCGCTTTCGCGCGCTGAAGGGCGTCAGCCTCGAGGTCAGGGAAGGCGAGTCCTACGGGCTGGTCGGCGAGAGCGGCTCCGGCAAATCGACGCTTCTGAGGGCAATCGCCGGCTTGGCGCCGATCGCCTCCGGCAGCATCACCGTCAACGGCAAGACCCTGGGCAAGAAACGCGACAAGGGCTTCTACCGCGAGGTGCAGATGGTCTTCCAGGATCCGTATGGCTCGCTGCATCCGCGCCAGACAGTCGACCGCCTGCTGCAGGAGCCGCTCGCCATCCACGGCTTTGCCGACGGCGAGAAGCGCATCGAACGCGCGCTGGACGAGGTCGGTCTCGGCAATGGTTTTCGCTTCCGCTACGCGCACCAGCTCTCCGGCGGCCAGCGCCAGCGCGTCGCCATCGCCCGCGCGCTGATCCTCGAACCCTCGATCCTGCTCCTCGACGAGCCGACCTCGGCGCTCGACGCCTCGGTGCAGGCGGAGGTGCTGAACCTGCTCGAAGAGGTGCGGCGGCGGCGCAAGCTGACCTTCCTGATGGTCAGCCACGACCTCGCCATCATCACCCATATGTGCGAGCGGCTGATGGTGATGCAGAATGGCGAGGCAGTGGAGACGCTGACCGCGAGCCAGTTGATCGGCCACCGGGTCAGCGAGGACTATACGCGCAACCTGCTGAGGGCGAGTGAGGGGTTTGTGAGGGCGTAGCTTCTGTGCCGCGCAACTTGACTCACAAATGCGCCGCACCACTCTCTGACACCGTCTCGCTATGCACGCCGTCTTGCCGCCGGTCTTTCGGCTCCTTGATCCGGAACCACGTCACGTAAAGCGCCGGCAGGAACAGCAGCGTGATCGCCGTCCCGGCGATGATGCCGCCCATCATGGCATAGGCCATCGGTCCCCAGAACACCTCGCGCGCGATCGGGATCAGCGCCAGGCTGGCCGCCGCTGCCGTCAGCGCGATCGGCCGCATGCGGTGCTCGGTCGCCTCGATGACGGCGGCCCAGCGGTCCTTGCCTTCGGCGACCAGGTCCTCGATCTGCACGATCAGGATCACCGAGTTGCGGATCAGGATGCCGATCAGCGCCAGCACGCCGAGGATGGCGACGAAGCCGAGCGGCGCGCCGCTCGGCACCAGCGCCGCCACCACGCCGATCAGGCCGAGCGGCGCCACCGCCACGACCAGGAACAGGCGCTGGAAGCTTTGCAATTGCACCATGAGTATGGTCGCCATGACGAACAGCATCAACGGCACGACGGCCGCGATCGGCCCCTGGCTTTTGGCGCTTTCCTCGACAGAGCCCGCTGTCTCGACCGAATAGCCCGGCGGCAGCTTGGCGATGAACGCGTCGACCGACGGCTTCAGCTCGTTGACGACAGTGGCCGGCAGCACGTCGCCGACCAGGCCGGCGCGCACGGTTATGGTCGGAATCCGGTCACGCCGCCACACTGTCGGCTGCTCGAGCTCGTAGCGGATGTTGGCCACCGCGGCGAGCGGGATGGCATCGCCGGTCCCGGTCGGCAATTGCATGTTCTGCAGTGTTGCGACCGAGCCGCGATCGGCCTCGCGCGAGCGCGTCACGACATCGATCAGATAGGTGGCGTCGCGCAGCTGGGTGATGGTGGCGCCGCCGACCGTGCTGTTCAGCGCGCTGGCGATGTCGGAGGAGGTGATGCCGAGCTGGCGCGCCTTGTCCTGCAGCACGTCGACCCTCAGCATACGCTGCGGCTCGTTCCAGTCGAAAGTGGGCGCCGCCAGCTGCGGGTTGGCGGAAATGATGCCGGCGAACTCCTGCGCCAGGTCCCGCACCGTCTGGATGTCGGGACCGCCGACACGGTACTGCACCGGGCGCCCGACCGGCGGCCCGAGCTCGAGCGGCTTGACGAAGGCATCGGTGCCGACGAACTCCTCGCGCAGCAGCTTTTCCAGCGCCGGCTTGACCCGGTTGCGCGCCTCGATGCTCTTGGTGACGATGACCGTCTGGCCGAAATAGGGATTGGCCGGCTGCACGTCATAGGCCAGCAGGAAGCGCACCGCGCCCTGGCCGATATAGGATGAGAAATGGTCGATGTCGGGATTGCCGACCAGCGCGCGCCCTTCGAAGCGCTCCATCTGGTCGCGCGTCTCGGTGATCGACGAATTCTGCGGCAGGTTCCAGTCGACGATCAGCTCCGGCCGGTCGGACGGCGGGAAGAACTGCTGCTGGACGAGGCCGAAGCCGGCGATGGAGGCGGCGAACAGCAGCACCGTCGCGATGATGGTCAGCCAGTGCCGGCGAACCGAAAGGACGAGCACGCGCCGGAACATCGAGGTGAAGCGTCCGGGCTGGTCGTGATGCTTGGCCTTCATCGTCGCCGGCAGGATGGTGACGCCGAGCAGCGGCGCGAACAGCACCGCCACGATCCATGACACCAGCAGCGACACGGCGATGACGACGAACAGCGTGAAGGTGTATTCGCCGGCGGCGCTGTTGTTGAGGCCGATCGGGATGAAGCCGGCGACCGTCACCAGCGTGCCGGTCAGCATCGGGAAGGCGGTCGAGGTGTAGACGTAGGTCGCCGCCTTGCGCAGGTTGTCGCCGACCTCCAGCCGCGCCACCATCATCTCGACCGCGATCATGGCGTCGTCGACCAGCAGGCCGAGCGCGATGATCAGTGCGCCCAGCGAGATACGCTGCAGCGAGATGCCGAGATAGGCCATGACGGTGAAGGTGATGGCGAGCACCAGCGGGATCGACAGCGCCACGACGAAGCCGGCGCGCATGCCGAGGCTGATGAAGGACACCGCAAGCACGATGGCCACCGCCTCGAACAGGGCGCGGGTGAAGCCCGACACCGCTTCCTCGACGATCACCGGCTGGTCGGCGACCAGATGCACGCCGACGCCGACCGGCAGGTCGGCCAGCACCTTATTCATCTCCTCGTGCAAGGCCTCGCCGAATTGCAGCAGATTGGCGTTGGGTTTCATGCCGATGGCGAGCGCGATGGCGTCCTGGCCGTTGAAGCGGAACAGCGACGTCGGCGGGTCGACATAGCCGCGCCTGATCGTCGCCACGTCGCTCAGCCGGAAGAAGCGGTCGTTGACGCGCAGGTTGATGGCGCGCAGGCTCTCTTCCGAGGTGAACTGGCCGCCGACGCGCACGCTGATGCGCTCCGGTCCGGACTGGATGACGCCGGACGGCGTGATGGCGTTTTGCGCCTGCAGGCTCGCCACGATCGCCTGCTGGTTGAGGCCGAGCGCCGCGATCTGGCGGCTCGAGAATTCGAGGTAGATCGCCTCGTCCTGGGCGCCGACAAGGTCGACCTTGCCGGCGTTCGGCACGGTCAGGATCTTGGTGCGGACATCCTCGACATAATCGCGCAGCTGGCGCGGCGTCAGCCCGTCGGCGGTGAAGGCGTAGATGTTGCCGAAAACGTCGCCGAAACGGTCGTTGAAGAACGGCCCGACCACGCCCTGCGGGAATTGCGGCCAGATGTCGTTGACCATGTTGCGCACCTGAATCCACGTCGGCACGACATCGCGCGCCTTGGTGGTGTCCTTCAGGTTGACGAAGATGACGGTCTTGCCGGCGGTGGTGACGGATTTGGTATAGTCGAGGCTGTCGAGCTCCTCGAGCTTCTTCTCGATGCGATCCGTCACCTGCATCACCGTCTCGTTGACGGAGGCGCCGGGCCAATTGGCCTGGATCAGCATGGTCTTGATGGTGAAGGCGGGATCTTCCTCGCGGCCTAGGTTCAGATAGGCGGACACGCCGGCCGCGACGAAGACCAGCATGAAGTACCACACCAGCGAGCGATGGTTGAGCGCCCAGTCGGAGAGGTTGAAGCCCTTCATATGGCTCCCCCTTCTTGTAGCTTGACCAGCTGTCCTTCGGCGAGACTGTGGACGCCGGCGGTGACGACGCGCATGCCGGCCTCGAGCCCTTCGCTGACCGTGAAGGTGGCGGCGCCCTTGGCAGCCACTTTGATCTCGCGCGCGCTGACGCTCGACGTCTTCGGGTCGACGATCCAGACCTTGGCGGCCCCGTCCTTCTCGAGCAGCGCCGACAGCGGCAGTTCGATCGTCGGTGTGACCTTGGTCATGCGTGTCGCCGTCACCGTCGAGCCGAGCCGGAACGCTACCGGCGGATCGGTCAGCGTCAGGCGGACGCGGCGGGTGCGGGTCGAGCCCTCGGCCTGCGGCGCCATCTCGCGCAGCTTAGCCTCGGTCTGGATGGTCGGCAGCGATTGCAGGATGACCTCGAACGGCGTGCCGGCGGCGAGGTCGCCGGTCAGCTGGTCGGGGATGTCGACCACCGCTTCGCGCAGGTCCGAGCGCGCCACGGTGACCACCGTCTGACCCGGCGACACGGTCTGGCCGACCTCGGCGCCGACGGCGGTGACGACACCGTCGAAATCCGAGAACAGGCGCGCATAGCCGAGCTGCTCCTGCGATTTGGCAAGCGAGGCCTTGGCCCGCTCGACGCCGGCCTCGGCCGCTTTGCGCGCCTGCTGGGCGGCATCGAAGACGGCCTGCGAGGTGTTGGCGGCGGCCAGCAGCTGGCGCTGGCGCTCCTCGCTGGCGGCGGCGTTGGCGAACTGCGCCTCGGCGTTGGAAAGCTCGGCCTTGGCCGCCTGCACCGCAAGCTCCAGCGCCGTCGGGTCGAGGGCTGCGATCGTCGTGCCCTTGGTGACGATGTCGCCGACCTTGACGTCGCGGGCGACGACGCGGCCGAGCAGGCGGAAGGAGAGGTCGGCGCTGACTTGCGGCTCGATCGAGCCGGCGAAGCCGAAGGTCTGGATGGTGCGCGGCTCGATCACCACCGACAGCACTGGCCGGATGATCTCGGGCGGCTTGTCTTCCGATTGCGAGCAGCCGGCGAGCGGCGCAAGCAACAGCAGGACCGGCACAAGCACGGGCGGCAGCCGCTTCATTGGCCTGCTCCCGCGATCTCGATCGCCTGTCCGGGGCTGAGCAACTGGCCGCCATTGGTGACGACACTCTGGCCTGCCTCAAGCCCTCTGCTGATGACGACCACACCGGAATCGAAGGCCAGCACCACGACCGGCGTCGTCGTCGCCGCCTTGGTCGATGGGTCTACCACCCAGACCGCCGGCTTGCCGTCGGTCGAGGTCAGCGCCTGCCAGGGCAGCAGGATCGCCTTGATCGGCTTGGCGCTGGCCGAGCCGATCACGGCCGCGCCCAGCGGCATGGCGGCGGGCGTGTCGGGAATCGCGACCTTGACCCGTATCGATCCCGAGGCCGGATCGACCGCCGGCGAGATCTCGCGCACCTTGCCGATCGCCCTGACCTGCGGGTCGGACAACAGCGTGATCGTCACCGCCGGCGTTTGCGGCGTCCGCGCGACCAGCGTTTCCTGGACGTTGAACACCGCGTCGCGATCGCCGTCCTCGGCGATGGTGAAGACGGTCTGCGCCGCCTGCACCACTTGCCCGGCTTCGACCTGGCGGGCGGTGATGAAGCCCGCCGCGCCGGCCTTGAGCTCGGTGAAGGACAGGTTCTCCTTGGCATTCGCGAAGGCGCTCTGCGCGGCATCGACGCTGCCTTGCGCCACCTTCAGCGTCTGGTCGGCCGTGTCATAGTCGCGCCGCGTCGTGAAACCCTGGCCGAGCAAGGTCTTCTGGCGCTCGAAGGCGGCGGCGGCCTGCGTCAACTGCGCCTGCGCGGCATCGAGATCGGCCTGCGCCGAGCGCAGGTCGGATTCCTGCTCCTGCGGATCGATGCGGGCCAGCACCGCGTCCTTGTCGACATGCTGGCCGACGTCGACGAGCCGCTCGGCGATCCGGCCGCCGACCCGGAAAGACAGGTTGTTCAGCGTGCGCGCGGCGATCACGCCGGTCAGCGAGGTGCGTGGCGCGTAGTCGGCGATCCTGACCGTTTCGGCGCGCACCATGATCGGCAATTTCTTTGCCGCTGCCTCCTGCTTCTGGCACCCAGCGAGCGACAGCGCCGCCAGGGCGCAGGCGAGCATCGTGGAACCAGGAAAAGAAAACAGTTTTAAGGCGTTGACCGGAAGCGGCCGGACGGAAGGCGTCGCGTTCCTGCTCATGGTTCCCTCAACCGCGCGGGCCGCTCCGGTACGGCAGGCGCCGCGGACGATCGCGAGGATAGTCGATCTCCGAAAAAAGAAAACCTCTGTCCTGCCGCAGGGGCGGACTGGTTATGTTCAAGCGACCGTGCCGAGCAGGCCCAATTGCCCGGCGATGGTGCCGACTTGAGGAAAACGCTAAATAAGGCGAGAACGGGTGCCAACGGCATCAAACGAGAACGGGCCTAGTCTCGACGAGGGATGGCCCGATGAGGGATGAGATGAAAAATTCAGCCATTTCCGAACGCAAGAACCAGTCGATCTCGCGCGGCGTCGGCATGACCACGCAGATCTATGCCGATCGCGCCGAGAACTCGGAAATCTGGGATGTCGAGGGACGCCGCTACATCGACTTCGCGTCCGGCATCGCCGTCGTCAACACCGGCCACCGCCACCCCAAGGTGATCGAGGCGGTCAAGGCGCAGCTCGACCGCTTCACTCACACCTGCCACCAGGTCGTGCCCTATGAGAGCTATGTCAGGCTGGCCGAACGACTGAACGGCCTGCTGCCCGGCAAGTTCGACAAGAAGACGATCTTCGTCACCACTGGCGCCGAGGCGGTCGAGAATGCGGTCAAGATCGCCCGCAACGCCACTGGCCGCCCGGCCGTCATCGCCTTTTCCGGCGGCTTCCACGGCCGCACCTTCATGGGCATGGCGCTGACCGGCAAGGTGGTGCCCTACAAGGTCGGCTTCGGCGCCATGCCGGCCGATGTCTTCCACGCGCCGTTCCCGGTGGCGCTGCATGGCGTCACGGTCGCCGATTCGCTCGCCGCCCTCGACAGGCTGTTCAAGGCCGATGTCGATCCCGCCCGCGTTGCCGCCATCATCGTCGAGCCGGTGCAGGGCGAGGGCGGTTTCTACGAGGCGCCCCGTGATTTCATGACCGCGCTGCGCAAGGTCTGCGACCAGCACGGCATTTTGCTGATCGCCGACGAGGTGCAGACCGGTTTTGCCCGTACCGGCAAGATGTTCGCCATGGACCATCATGAGGTGGCGCCCGATATCACCACGATGGCCAAGAGCCTGGCCGGCGGTTTCCCGCTGTCGGCGGTCACCGGACGCGCCGAAATCATGGATGCGCCCGGCCCCGGCGGACTCGGCGGCACCTATGGCGGCAGCCCGATCGGCGTCGCCGCCGCCAACGCCGTGCTCGACGTCATCGAGGAGGAAAAGCTTTGCGACCGCGCCAATGCGCTGGGCAGCAGGCTGAAGCAGCGGCTGCAGTCGATCCGCGAGGACGTGCCGGAGATCGTCGACATCAGGGGGCCCGGCTTCATGAACGCGGTCGAGTTCAACGATGTGAAAAAGGGCCTGCCTTCGGCCGAAATCGCCAATGCGGTGCGCCTCAAGGCGCTCGACAAGGGCCTGATCCTGCTCACCTGCGGCGTCTACGGCAACGTCATCCGCTTCCTGTCGCCGATCACCATCCAGGATAGCGTCATGAACGAGGCGCTCGACATTCTGGAAAGCTCGATCCGCGAGGCGCGCGCCGCGTAGCGCCAACCCTGCCTCCCCCTTGTGGGGAGGTCGGACCGAAGGTCCGGGTGGGGCTGATGCCCCCCGTCGCTTCGCAGCGACCCTTCCACGGGGAGAGGTTGGAGCGTCTAGCCTGCAGCCCTGGCGGGCTCCTCCTGGAAGGCGGCAAGCGCCGCCTTCAGCGCATCGGGCCCGCCGGCAACGGCCTGCGGCGTCGGCGAGAAGCCGGCGCCGAGCATCTTGCGGCCAAGCATATGGTCGCCGGGGCGGTTGACGGATTCGATGCCGAGCAGCCGGCTGCCCGCATAGTGGTAGATCGAGAACTTGTTCTCGGCCAGGTCGCCCAGCACCACATGGCTGTCGCCGCCCGAGGTCAGCCCGACCATCTGCAGCTTCATGTCGCCGATATCCGACCAGAACCAGGGTACTGCCGAATAGGCGTCCGCGTGGTTAAGGATGGTGCGCGCGGCAAGCCGCGCCTGGTCGGTGGCGTTCTGCACCGATTCCAGCCGCACATCGGCGCCGGTGAACCAGTGCCGGTAGGAGGCGGCGTCGCCGATGGCGAGGATATCCGGTACCGAGCTGCGCATCTGCTGGTCGACGCGGATGCCGTTGGCGATCGCGATGCCGGCGGACTCGGCCAGTTCGACATTCGGCACCACGCCGATGCCGATGATGACCATCTGCGCCGGCAGCCTTTCGCCGCCGGATGTGATCGCGGCCGAGACACGGCCGCCTTCGCCTTCCAGGCCGGCAACGGTGGTGCCGGTAAGAATCCGCACGCCGATCGCTTCCAGGCGCTGCCTGACATGACTGGCGATGACCGGCGCCACCGCCCGCCCGAGCAGCCGGTCGACGGCTTCGACGACGGTGACATTGCGCCCTGCCGCCCTGAGCGTGGCGGCGATCTCGAGGCCGATGAAGCCGCCGCCGAGGATGACGACATCCTCGCTTTGGGCGCTGAACTCGCGGATCAGCCGCGCATCGGCCAGCGATCGCAGCGACACCACGCCGGAAAGCTCCGAGCCTTGCAGCTTGAGCAGGCGCGGCCGGGCGCCGGTCGCCAGGACAAGGTGATCGAAGGCGAGCGATCCGCCGCCCGATAGGTCCAGCCTCCGGGCGCCGGCATCGATGGCCTCGATGCGGACGCCCGGCCGGTAGTCGATGGCGCTGCCCGAATAGAAGGCTTCGCCGCGCAGGGGCTGCGGCTTTGCGTTCGGGTCCTTGATGAAGGTCTTCGACAGCGGCGGCTTGTGGTAGGGCAGTTCGCTCTCGTCGCCGATCAGGATGACCGGGCCGTCGTAACCTTCCTCGCGCAGGCTCGCCGCCGCTTGCACGCCAGCGTGACCCGCACCAACAATGACCACCCCGTTCTTCATCGCAGCCCTTTTTGCGTTCAAATCTAGGATCTTCCGCCAGGTGGCGATTGTCTGCCGCCGCCGCAATCGCCCCGGTCCGGGTCGCACCCGGAATGGTCACCTGTCAATCGCCGCATTCCACGATTACGTCGCGTCGGCAAAGGCTTAAAGTTGATAGTTACAGTTTAGAATTATTCTAAACAGTTGTTTCAATTGAATTTTCTTGGATAGGCCTGTTGACTTCCAACCCCTTCGCCGCTTTATGGGGGCTCGCGCGACGAGCGCATCCCTTTGATGTCTGGGCCTTGAACCCTTTCGATTGGAGGCATTTCGGTGTCTTTCTTCCACGAGCCGCGCAACGGCGCGGTCCATGTTGTGCCCGGCGGCATGCCCATGCCTCGGCGCGGGCTGGCACGCGCGCCCTTTAGCGAATTCCCAAGGAACTGGAGAACGATGATGACAGCACGTAATGGCGGCAGGCTCGCTGCTATCTGCGCGACTGCCGCGCTGACCGCTGCGGTGTTCGTGCTGCCGGCCAAGGCCGCAACCGACGCCAAGGCGGTCATCAAGACCTATGCCGACATCGCGCTCGCCAAATACGAGGATTCGCTGACCACCGCGCAGGCGCTCGACAAGGCCGTCGACGCGCTGCTCGCCAAGCCGTCGGCGGAGACGCTGAACGCCGCCCGCGAAGCCTGGAAGGCATCGCGCGTTCCCTACCAGCAGACCGAGGTCTACCGCTTCGGCAACAAGATCGTCGACGACTGGGAAGGCAAGGTGAATTCCTGGCCGCTGGACGAAGGCCTGATCGACTATGTCGCCAAGAGCTACGGCAGCGAGTCCGACACCAATTCGCTCTATACCGCCAACGTGATCGCCAACAAGGAGATCGAGATCGACGGCAAGAAGGTCGACGCCTCGAAGCTGACGCCGGAATTCCTGTCCGGCACGCTGCAGGAGGCTGGCGGCGTCGAGGCCAATGTCGCGACCGGCTATCACGCCATCGAGTTCTTGCTCTGGGGCCAGGATCTGCACGGCACCGGTCCCGGCGCCGGCGAGCGACCCTACACGGACTATGACCTCGCCAACTGCACCGGCGGCAATTGCAACCGCCGCGCTGAATATCTGAAGTCGGCGAGCGACCTTTTGGTCTCCGACCTGCAGGAGATGGTCGACAACTGGAAGGAAGGCGGCGCTGCCCGCAAGAACCTGGTCGATGGCGACGCCAATGCCGGCATCTCGACCATCTTCACCGGCATGGGCTCGCTGTCCTATGGCGAACTCGCCGGCGAGCGCATGAAGCTCGGCCTGCTGCTGCATGATCCGGAAGAGGAGCACGACTGCTTCTCTGACAACACCTACAACTCGCACCTCTATGACGCCGTCGGCATCCGCGCCGCCTACCATGCCAGCTACACGCGGCTCGACGGCACGGTGGTTTCCGGACCTTCCGTGTCCGACATGGTCAAGGCCGCCGACCCGGCGATCGGCAAGGAACTGTCGGACAAGCTCGACGTCTCCGTCGCCAGGATGGAGGCGATAAAGGCGCGCGCGCGCGCCGGCGAGGCCTATGACCAGCAGATCGCCGAGGGCAACGCCGAAGGCAACGCCACCGTGCAGGCGGCGATCGATGCGCTGATCGACCAGACCAAGTCGATCGAGCGCGCCGTCGGCTCCCTGAAGCTCAACGACATCGCCTTCGAAGGTTCCGACAGCCTCGACGCGCCGGACAAGGTGTTCAAGTAAGGCGCGAGCATGATCCCCAAAAGGGGTAGTCGGTTTTTGGACAAGATCATGCTCGAATGAGAAACAAGCCAAACGGCGCCGGAGCGGCGCCGTCAGCCAGGGCAAGTGAATGCTGATCTGCCATTGCAACATCATCACTGAGAAGGAGATCGAGCAGACGATCGTCGGCCTGCTGGATGAGGATCCCTGGCAGCTGATCGTGCCGGCGAAAGTCTACCATGCCATGCGCAAGCGCGGTCGCTGTTGCGGCTGCTTCCCAAATGTGGTGGAAACGATCATTCGGGTCACCGAGCACTACCACGCCCGTTCGGAGGCGAGCGGCGCCGACATCGTTTCACACCTGGACCGCGTCAGAGGCTTGCGCGGCCAATACGGGAGCAGAACCCATGAAAGGCGAACCGCAGGTCATCGAGCGGCTTAACGAAGCCCTGTTTCTGGAGCTGGGCGCCGTCAATCAGTACTGGGTCCATTACCGGCTGCTCGAGGACTGGGGCTACACCAAGCTGGCGAAGAAGGAACGGGCGGAATCGATCGAGGAAATGCAGCATGCCGACCGGCTGGTGGCCCGCATCATCTTCCTCGAGGGGCATCCGAACCTTCAGTCAGTTGCGCCGCTGCGCATCGGCCAGAACGTGAAGGAAGTGCTCGAATCCGATCTTGCCGGCGAGTATGACGCGCGCACCGCCTACAAGCGTTCGCGCGAGATCTGCCAGGAGGCCGGCGACTACGTGTCGATGAAACTGTTCGAGGAACTGCTTGCCGACGAGGAAGGTCACATCGACTTCCTCGAGACGCAGCTCGACCTGCTCGCCTCGATCGGCGAGGAGAAATACGGCCAGCTCAATGCCGACTCGGCCAACGAGGCGGAGTAAGGACATGCGGGAATGCGGCGCCGCCTAGATTTCCAGCGCCGCTCGCTGCGGGCCGAAGGCTCGCCTTCCTCGCTTTCCAGGAAAAGCTCGCTGGCCTGGCTGGTTCGCGGGCTTTCTTTCATTCCCGCCGTGGTGGCCACCGCTTCGGCGCTGGCTGGAGACCCGCTGCCCGCGGGCCTTGCCACCGCGCGCAGCGATCTGGCGCCGAAGGACCTGGCGCGTGTCATCGCCGTCACCAGGCCAACCGCGGATTTCTCCAAACCCGAGCCGTTCGAGCTGATGCAGGGTGGCGCCGGCACGTCGCGCAAGGACGTCAGCCGCGACGCCTTCTCGCAGCCCTCCGCCAACATCACCTTCGAGGAAGAAGGCACCTTCAGGCTCGGCAATGCGCTTTTCCGCAAGAACTGGGTGTCCTCACCCTCCTCGACCCAGGCATCGGACGGCCTTGGGCCGCTGTTCAACGAGCGCGCCTGCCAGAACTGCCATCTGAAGGACGGCCGCGGGCGGCCGCCGGAAGGCGGCGCCGGCACCACCTCGATGTTCCTGCGCCTGGCGCGCGATGCAAGCAACGAGGAAGAGAGAGCCGAGCTTGCCGCCCGCAAGTTGCGGAACTTCCCCGATCCGGTCTACGGCTCGCAATTGCAGGGGCTGGCGGTTCCCGGCCTCAAGGGCGAAGGCCGCATGCGCGTCGACTACCAGGAAGAGAAGGTGACGCTCGCCGGCGGCTCCGTGGTCTCACTGCGCAAGCCGGGCTATTCCGTCGACGGCCTCGGCTACGGTCAGCTCGATCCGCGTACCACGCTGTCGCCGCGCCTGACGCCGCCGATGATCGGCCTCGGCCTGATCGAGCAGATCGCGCCCGCCGACATCCTCGCCCGCGCCGATCCGGATGACCGCGATGGCGACGGCATTTCCGGCCGTCCCAACATCGTGGGCGATGGCGCCAGCGGCGGGCTCACGCTCGGCCGCTTCGGCTGGAAGGCTGAGACGCCGTCCATTCGCGAGCAGGCGGCGGACGCTTTCGCCGGCGACATCGGCATCTCGACGCCGGAGGCGCCGAAGCATTGGGGCGACTGCACCGCGGCCGAAAAGGCCTGCTTGGCCATGCCGAACGGCGTGCAGCAGCGGCTCGGCCCGGTCGAGGCGCCGCCGCCGGTGATGGACCTCGTCACCTTCTATTCGCAGAACCTCGCCGTGCCGGCCCGGCGCGACATCGACGACAGCCAGGTGCTCGCCGGCAAGAAGCAGTTCTACGAGATGGGCTGCATTTCCTGCCACACGCCGAAATTCGTCACGTTGCGCGGCACGCCCAACAAGGCGCAGGCCTTCCAGCTGATCTGGCCCTATTCCGACTTCCTGCTGCACGACATGGGGCCGGGTCTCGCCGATGGACAGGCTGTCGGCGACGCGACCGGCAGCGAATGGCGCACACCGCCGCTGTGGGGCATCGGCCTGACCGGAACGGTCAACGGCAATATGTTCTTCTTGCATGACGGGCGCGCCCGCACCCTCGCCGAGGCGATCCTTTGGCATGGCGGCGAGGGGCAGAAGGCGCGCGACCGCTTTGCCGCCGCCGATGCGGCGAACCGCGATGCGCTGGTCAAATTCCTGGAGTCCCTGTGATGTCGAAGCGTCTTGCGTTTGCTCTCCTTCTTCCCCTGGCGATGGTCGGCCCATCCCCGGCATCGGCTGAGGTGAGGGCCTCCGCTGTCATCCAGCGGGCGATCGATGGTTTTATCCGTCCTGCCTATGCCAACCTGCGCGACCATGCCGGCAGCTTGACCAAGGCCGTGCGGGCGCTCTGCGATGCGCCGTCGCAAAGCGGCCTCGAGGCGGCGCGTGCCGAGTTTTCGGCCACGGTCGAAGCCTGGTCATCGGCTGAAATCATCGCTTTCGGGCCGATCAAGGAGAACAACCGGCTGGAGCGCATGCTCTACTGGCCGGACCGCAAGGGTATCGGCCTGAAGCAGGTGCAGGCGGCATTGGCCGGCAAGGACTCAACCGCCAGCGATCCGGCGCAGCTGGCGGGCAAGAGCGTCGCCATGCAGGGACTCGGCGCGCTCGAGTTCGTGCTTTACGGCGACGGCGGCGACGCTCTTGCCGGTAAGGACGATCCCTATCGCTGCGGCTATGGCGCGGCCGTCGCAGGCAATATCGAAACCATGGCCGCCGAGGTTGACGAGGCCTGGAGGAAGCCCGACGGATTTGCAGCACTCTGGGCCAATCCGGGACCGCAGAACCCGCTCTACCGCGACGGCACCGAAGCTGTGACCGAACTTGTCGGCGACTTCATCAACGAGCTGGAGATGGTCCGCGACGTGCGCCTCAAAGGGTTCCTGGGCGGCAAGCCGGAAGGCGACAAGCCCAGGCAGGCGATCTATTGGCGCTCGCAAAATACGACGAATTCCCTGGCCGGCAATTTGTCCGGTATCGATGCGCTGTTCGTGGCTTCGAAGCTTGGCGATGCGCTTCCGGCCGATGCGCAATGGATGGCCGAGTCCATCCACATCCAGCTCGCCAACGGCGTCGCGACCGCCAAATCCGTCACCGGTCCGATCGACAAGGCGCTCGCCGATCCGGTGCTGCGCGGCAAGCTCGATCATTTCGCGCTTATCACCTCCAGCCTGACCACCCTGATCGGCACCAGGCTGACCTCTGAGTTCGGCCTCACCGCCGGGTTTTCGTCCCTGGACGGAGATTGAGCCATGACTGCGGTACGCACGCCGCTGCTCGACCGTCGCGATTTCCTGAGGGCCGCCGGCGCCGGCTTCATGGCGGCGATGACGCCGCGTGCCTGGGCGAAGACGCTTGATGCCGACGCGGTCTTCGCCACCGCCTTCGTCAAGCGCGACGGCAGCTATGGCGCCGCCGTGCTGTCCGAGGCAGGCGATGTGCTGCATGCGATCGACCTGCCCGACCGTGGCCACGACGTCACCTTCGACCCGGTCTCGAAGCGCTCTGTGGTCTTTGCCCGGCAGCCCGGCACCTTTGCCGTGGTGTTCGACCACACCGGCCGCGACAAGCCGCTGACCATCGCCAGCGTCGCCGGACGGCATTTCTTCGGCCACGGCGTCTTCTCGCCCGACGGCGCTCTGCTCTATGCCACCGAGAATGATTTCGACAATGCCGCCGGCGTCGTCGGCGTCTATGACGCGCGCTCGGGCTTCAAGCGCATCGGCGAATTCCCGACCTACGGCATGGGGCCGCATGAGTTGCTTCTGCTCGGCGATGGCCGGACGATCGCGGTCGCCAATGGCGGCATCGAGACCCATCCGGACTACGGCCGCGCCGAGCTCAACATCGCCACCATGAAACCGTCCTATGTGCTGGTCGACCGCATCACCGGCGATCTGATCGAAAAGCACGAATTGCCGTCGGCGCTCCACCAGCTGTCGATCCGCCACATGGATTGCGACCAGGCCGGCACGGTCTGGTTCGGCTGCCAGTATCGCGGCCCGGCGGCCGACCGGCCGCTGCTGATCGGCCGCGCGGCGCGCGGCAAGGACCTGCAGTTGCTCGACATGCCGCAGGACGTGCTCGCGGGCTTCCGCAACTATATCGGCTCGGTCGCCGCCAATCCGGCTGCCGGCACGGTCGCCGTCACCTCGCCTGAGGGCAACTCGCTCGCCGTCATCGACGCCGCCAGCGGCGACGTCGTCGCCACCACGGCGCTGGTCGAGGTCTGCGGCCTGGCGCCCGACGGCACCGGTTTCATCGCCAGCACAGGCGCCGGCGAGATCGTCGAGGACAATGGCGCCAGGCGCTCCGAGCCCGACTATGTCTGGGACAATCACATGCTGCGCATCGCAGAGCCGGCGTAGCCACCGCGAATCGTTGAAGGGACGTTCCCGACCCTGGCCATGCCAAGCCGCATAACAAATATCCACCTTGCCCCTTGCGGGGACGGGCCGTGGCGGGCACAGGGAATTGTTTTTCGACCCAGGGCGTTAACCGGCGAACCATGAAGCTGCTTGCCATCGACTGTGCCGCCACTCTCTGCGCCGCCAGCGTCTATGACGCCGCGGCCGGGCGCGAGCTTGGCCGCCAGGTGCTCGACCTCGGCAAGGGCCATGCCGAGCATCTCATGGCGGTCATCGACGCGGCGCTGAAAGCGGCCGGCACGGGCTACGCAGGCCTCGACGCCATAGCCGTCTCCGTCGGGCCCGGCTCCTTCACCGGCCTGCGCGTCGGCGTCTCCACCGCGCGCGGCCTGGCGCTGGCGCTGAAGATCCCGGCAATCGGCGTGACCACTCTCGAGGCCCTGGCGGCGGAGGCGGCCGAGTTCTTTCCCGGTCGTGCCGTGCTCGCCGCCCTCGACGCCGGGCGCGAGGAGATCCATGTTGCCGCCTATGACAAAGCGTTAGTTTTGACTTACGGTCCGGCGGTGGCCACGCTCGCGCAAGCCACCGCCATTGCCGTGGAGACGTCCACCGTGCTGGCCGGCACCGCCGCGGAGAAGATCGCCGCCTCGGCCGGCCGCGCCTTCGACATCGGGCCGACCGGCGCCACCGCCGACATCGCCGCCTATGCCCGGCTGGCCGCTGAAAAGGGCGTGGGCGACAAGCCCAAGCCGCTCTATCTGCGCGGCGCCGATGCCAGGCCGCAGGCCGGCTTCATTCTTCCAAGACAGGACCATGATCCCAAAAAGCGGGCCCCGGTTTTTGGGCAAGATCATGGTCCGGAAGGAAAAAAGAGCTGATGCGCATTCCCTTCTTTCAGCCGCGCCGCAGGGACTATGCGCTTCAGCCGCTGACGGTTGCCGACAGCGAGGCTGTCTCGGTGCTGCATCAGGAGGACTTTGTGCGGCCGTGGAGCGACGGCGAGTTCGCGGCTTTGCTCGAACAGGACACCGTATTCGGCTATGCCGCGCGCGAAACCGGACAGGGCGGCAAGCCACCGGTCGGCTTCGTGCTGGCGCGGCTGGCGGCAGGCGAGGGCGAGATTCTCACCGTAGCCGTCGCCCGCTCCCACCGCCGCCAGGGGCTTGGCTGGCAATTGATGGACGCGGTGCTGCGCGAATTGCACGCGCAGCGCGCCGAGGCGCTGTTCCTCGAGGTCGATGAGACCAATGTCGCGGCCATCGCGCTCTACCGGCGGCTCGGCTTCCGTGAGGTCGGCAAGCGCGCCAACTACTACAGATCGCCCGAGCGCGGCCCGACCGGCGCGCTTGTCATGCGCCGCGATCTTCGCTAGCGACACGCCGGGACAGGGCCTGCGCGCTGATGATCAAGAAATTACGGATTTTCCTGGCGCTTGCTCTGGTCGTCGCCGGCTCGCTGGTCTTGGTGCCGCTGCAGATCCTGTCGATGAAGACCGGGCTGTGGCCGGAAACCTTCATCCTCAAGATCTGGCACCGGATGATCGCCAGGGCGCTCGGCCTGCGCATCCACGTCAAGGGCGCGCTGTCGGCCAGGCGCCCCTTGCTGGTCGCGTCCAACCACATCTCCTGGACCGACATCATGGTGCTCGGCTCCAGGGTCGACGTGAAGTTCATCGCCCGCGCCGACATGGCGAACTGGCCGATGATCGGCATGCTGTCGAAGCTGCAGCGCACCGTCTTCATCGAGCGCGAGCGCAAGCGCAGCTCGGGCGACCAGGCCAGCGAGATCGCCGGGCGCATGGCCAATGGCGACGCCATGGTACTGTTCGCCGAAGGCTCGACCGGCGACGGCAACCTGCTTTTGCCCTTCAAGAGCACGCTGTTCGGCGCCGCCTCGATGGCGATTTCGGAAGGGGCGACCGAGCAAGTGTTCATCCAGCCGGTGGCGATCGTCTACACCAGGCTGCATGGCGTGCCGCTCGGCCGCCGCCACCGGCCGATCGCCGCCTGGATCGGTGACGAGGACCTGATGCCGCATCTCAAGGTGCTGCTCGCCGAAGGCGCGCTCGATGTCGAGCTGCATTTCGGCGAGCCGATTGCCTTCTCCAAGGGCTCGAACCGCAAGGAGACGGCAAGGCTGATGGAAAGCCGGGTGCGCGAGATGGTGCAGGCGGCGCTTGCCGAGCCGCGCCCGAGCCGCTGACGCGACCCTTCGCGCGCTCGGGGCACGGCGCAAGGGCGCAGAATCGTCTGTTTTTTGTCACTGAAAGGCGTTAGAAGCCGCCCGATGGACCTGAACACGACAGAACGCAACGAGATCGGCATCGCTGCCGACAGCCTGGCTGCCGCTCCGGCGGCGAAGAAGGTCTTCGTCAAGACCTATGGCTGCCAGATGAACGTCTACGACTCGCAGCGCATGACCGATGCGCTGGCGGCCGACGGCTATGTCGCGACCGATATGGTCGATGATGCCGACCTGGTGCTGCTCAACACCTGCCATATCCGCGAAAAGGCGGCGGAAAAGGTCTATTCCGAGCTTGGCCGCATCCGCGACATGAAGGCCGAACGGGCCGGCACCGGCCGCGAGCTGCTGATCGGCGTCGCCGGCTGCGTCGCGCAGGCCGAAGGCGCCGAGATCATCCGCCGCGCGCCGGCCGTCGACCTGGTCATCGGCCCGCAGACCTATCACCGGCTTCCCGACGTGCTGGCAAGGGTGCGCGGCGGCGAGAAGATCGTCGAGACCGACTACGCCGTCGAGGACAAGTTCGAGCATCTGCCGCAGCCGAAGCGCGCCGAGGTCGCCAGGCGCGGCGTCACCGCCTTTCTCACCGTCCAGGAAGGCTGCGACAAGTTTTGCACCTTCTGCGTCGTGCCCTATACGCGCGGCTCCGAAGTCTCGCGACCGGTGGCGCAGATCGTTGCCGAGGCCGAACGCCTGGCCGAGGCCGGCGTGCGCGAGGTGACGCTGCTCGGCCAGAACGTCAATGCCTGGCACGGTGAGGGCGAAAAGGGCGAGGAATGGGGGCTGGGCCGCCTGCTGTTCAGGCTGGCCGAGATCCCTGGCCTGGCGCGGCTGCGCTATACCACCAGCCACCCGCGCGACATGGATGACGAATTGATCGCTGCCCATCGCGACCTGCCGGCGCTGATGCCCTATCTGCATCTGCCGGTGCAGTCGGGCCCCGACCGCATCCTGAAGGCGATGAACCGCAGGCATACGGCGCGCGACTATCTGGCGCTGATCGATCGCATTCGCGCCGCGCGCGGCGATATCGCCATGTCCGGCGATTTCATCGTCGGCTTCCCCGGCGAGACGGAAGCCGATTTCGAGGCGACCATGCAGCTGGTGCGCGAGGTCGACTATGCCTCGGCCTTCTCGTTCAAATATTCGCCGCGTCCGGGCACTCCAGGGGCCGAAATGCCCGATCACGTGCCGGAAGCGGTCAAGGACGATCGCCTGCAGCGCCTGCAGGCCCTGCTCCTGAAGCAACAGCAGGATTTCGGCGCCAGCCTGGTCGGCAGGACCATCGGCACGCTGATCGAGAAGCCCGGCCGCCAGGCTGGCCAGAAGGTCGGCCGTTCGCCCTGGCTGCAGCCCGTTATTGTTGATGAAAAGGCCGGCGAAATCGGTGACATTATCGAGGTACGAATCACAAGGACGGGCTACAATAGCCTGTTCGCCGAGTTGGCCTGATGCATGTCGCTGGAATTGTGCCCGTTGGGACAACGACATGCATAGCCACAAGCCTCGGCAGATGAGGAGAGACGGTTGAGCGCTGCTGAACTGAAGAACCTGCCCCCGAACCAGGCATCCGGGGCTTCCGACATGGCGCACATCGTTCTGACCTTCGACAACAACAAGCTTGCCAGCGCCCTGTATGGCCAGTTCGACGAGAACCTGGCGCGGCTCGAGCAGAAGCTCGGCGTCGACATCCGCTCGCGCGGCAACCAGCTGACGATCAAGGGCTCGGCCTCGGCCGCCGAGCAGGCGCGCCGCGCCCTCGACAACCTCTACGGCATCCTCCAGAAGGGCGTCGACATCGGCCAGTCCGACGTCGACGGCGCCGTGCGCATGGCGATCGCCGCCGACGACCAGCTGACGCTGCCGACGCTGGAGCGCAAGGGCAAGATGTCCGCCGCCCAGATAGCGACGCGCAAGAAGACCATCTACGCCCGCTCGCTCAACCAGGACGCCTATATGCGGGCGCTGGAGCGCTCCGAGCTCGTCTTCGGCATCGGCCCGGCCGGCACCGGCAAGACCTATCTGGCGGTGGCGCATGCCGCGATGCTGCTCGAACGCGGCATGGTCGAGCGCATCGTGCTGTCGCGGCCGGCGGTCGAGGCCGGCGAGCGGCTGGGCTTCCTGCCCGGCGACATGAAGGAGAAGGTCGATCCATATCTGCGGCCGCTCTACGACGCGCTTTACGACATGATGCCGGCCGACAAGGTCGAGCGGGCGATCGCGGCCGAAGTGATTGAGATCGCGCCGCTGGCCTTCATGCGCGGCCGCACGCTGGCGCACGCCGCCGTCATCCTCGACGAAGCGCAGAACACGACGCCGATGCAGATGAAGATGTTCCTCACCCGTCTCGGCGAGAATTCGCGCATGATCGTCACCGGCGATCCGACCCAGATCGACCTGCCGCCGAACACCAAGTCCGGCCTGGTCGAGGCGCTTCGCATCCTCGACGGCGTCACCGGCATGGTGACGGTGCGCTTCAACGAGGGCGACGTCGTCAGGCATCCGCTGGTCGCCGAGATCGTCAAGGCCTATGACCGCGACGGCAAGCTGGCCAGGGGCCTGGGCGCGGAAAGCTGACGAAAAAGCCGCATGGCTGAAGACAGGAAACCAGGCGGCGGCCTGCCCGTCGACATCGATATTTCGATTGAGGCTGGCGATTGGCCCGACGAGGCGGGGCTGACGCGCCTGGTCGATCGCGCCGTGGCTGCCGCCTTTGCCGAAACCGGCGTCGACGGCGCTTCCGAGCTCAGCATCGTCTTTTCCGACGACGCCCACATCCGCACGCTGAACGCCGGCTGGCGCGGCAAGGACAAGCCGACCAACGTTTTGTCTTTCCCGGCTTTTCCGTTCCCGAAGGGCGCTCCGCTGCCGCCGATGCTGGGCGATATCGTGCTCGCCGCCGAGACGGTCGCGCGGGAAGCGGCACTGGAAGACAAGCCGCTGGCGAACCATATCACCCATCTCGTCATCCATGGCCTGCTGCATCTTCTGGGCCACGATCACGAGACCGACGCCGAGGCCGAGGAGATGGAAGCGATCGAGCGCGCGGCGCTCGCAAGGCTTGCCATTCCCGATCCCTACGCGTAACTAAAAAGACCAATTGACCGGACGACGATGAACGACAAACCAGAGACTGCCGCCCGCCCCGACGCCGGCAGTGCGGCCAAGCCTTCCGAAAAGACGGAAGAGGGCTCGAGTCCGAGTACCACGACCGGCAGCATCGCCAGCGAGCCATCGCCTGCCGGTCCTTCCCTGTTCGATCGCGTGCTCGGCCTGTTCAGGCAGCGCAACGGCACCAGCCTGCGCGAGGAGATCGCCGGCGCGCTTGCCGAAACGGCGAGCGATGCCGGCGCCTTCTCCCCCGGCGAGCGCGCCATGCTCAACAACATCCTGCGGCTGCGTGAAGTCCGCGTCGAGGACGTCATGGTGCCGCGCGCCGACATCGAGGCGGTCGAGATCACGACGACGCTGGGCGATCTGCTCGGTCTGTTCGAGCAGTCCGGTCATTCCCGCATGCCGGTCTACTCCGAGACGCTGGACGATCCGCGCGGCATGGTCCACATCCGCGACGTGCTCGCCCACATCACCAAGGTTGCCCGCGTCAAGAAGGGTCGCACCAGCCGCAAGACGCCGGCCGCGGCGCTTCTCGACCTCGCCCAGGTCGATCTCGCCCGCACCATCGGCGACCTCAACCTGATCCGCCCGGTGCTGTTCGTGCCGCCCTCCATGCTTGCCTCCGACCTGATGGGCCGCATGCAGACGACGCGCACCCAGATGGCCTTGGTCATCGACGAATATGGCGGCACCGACGGCCTCGCCTCGCTGGAAGACATCGTCGAGATGGTGGTCGGCGACATCGAGGACGAGCATGACGACGATGAGCCGATGATCACCCAGTCCGGCGAGGGCAACTTCATCGTCGACGGCAAGGCCGAGATCGACGAGGTCGCCAAGATGATCGGCGAGGATTTCACCGCCGGTGAGCATGGCGAATATGTCGACACCATCGGCGGCATGATCTTCAACACGCTCGGCCGCGTGCCGGCCCGCGGCGAGGTGGTGCAGGCCATACCCGGCTTCGAGTTCCATGTCCTCGACGCCGATCCGCGCCGCGTCAAGCGCGTGCGCATCGTGCAGGTCCAGAAGGGCGAGCGCCGCCGCCGCGCCGCCCGCACCGAGCAGGCCTGAAACCCGCCTGATGACGGCCGAGGATCCGTTCAAGCATGCCGTCCTTGGGTCCGGCATATTCTATAAGGACCCGCGTGCGGCTTTGACCTGGCTTGAAGCGGCCTTCGGTTTCGAGCCGAGCATGGTCGTCAGCGATGCCGAGGGCCGCCTCGTCCATTCCGAAATGCGCTTCGGCGACGGCTACATCGTCGTCGATTCAGAGTGGGCCGACCATGTCGCCAGCCCCGCTTCCGTCGGTGGCCGCAACACCCAGTCTGTCTATATCCGGCTGAAGGACGGGCTCGACGCCCATTGCGAGCAGGCGCGGCTGGCCGGGGCCGAGATCATCCAGGAACCGACCGACCAGTTCTATGGCGAACGGCAATACCGCGCCCGCGACCCCGAAGGCCATGTCTGGACCTTCACGCAGACCTTGCGCGCGGTGCCGCGCGAGGAGGCTGAGCGGCTGAGCGGCCTCAGCATCGAGGGCTGGCACCGATAACATCAGATTGCGCTTATCGATGTTTGGAGCGCGGACCGCGGCCTGATAAATCTTTTGCCGTGATTCGCGCGACTCGGAAGCCTCAATGCAGCGCCTGGCCGGCCGGATAATTCTGCTCTGGGGGTGGCGGCGGGCGCTGGTGGCGTTTCTCGCCGGAGCGCTGGCGGTCCTCGCCCAGGCGCCCTATGATTTCTTCGCCGTCTGCTTCATCTCGTTCCCGCTGCTGGTCTGGCTGCTCGACGGCGCCACCGGCGAGGCTTCCGACGGCTGGCTGAGGCGGCTGAAGCCGTCCTTCGCCATCGGCTGGTGGTTCGGCTTCGGCTATTTTCTCGCCGGCCTGTGGTGGATCGGCCAGGCGCTGCTTGTCGAGGCCGACAGCTTCGCCTGGGCCTTGCCCTTCGCGGTGGTCGGCATCCCCTTCGGGCTCGCCTTCTTCTACGGTTTCGCCACGGTCGTGGCGCGGCTGTTGTGGAGCAACGGCATCGGCCGCATCGCGGCACTGGCCTTCGGCTTCGGCCTGGCGGAATGGCTGCGCGATTTCCTGTTCACCGGCTTCCCCTGGAACGCCGTCGGCTATGCGGCGATGCCGGTTCCCCTGCTGATGCAGAGTGTGTCCGTGACCGGCATGATCGGCATGAACGCGCTCGCCGTCTTCGTCTTTTCGCTGCCCGCGCTGGTCGCTGCGCGGCGCCAGCTTCGCCTGGGCTTCGCGCTGCTCGGCATCCTCGTCGCCGCCCATGTCGGCTTCGGCTATGTCAGGCTTGCCGCTCCGCTCGAGCCGGCGACCCGTTCGGTCGATGTCCGCATCGTCCAGCCGGACGTCGACCTCAGCGAAAAATGGGACGCTTCGGTTCGCGACCGCATCTTCGCCACCTTGCTCGGCCTGTCGGGCAAGGCGCCGGAACCCGGCCATGCCAGGCCGCAGCTGATCCTGTGGCCGGAGACCTCGGTGCCGTTCCTGTTCACCGAGCGCCCGGACGCGCTGACGGCGCTGGGCGACATGCTCGGCGAAGGCCAGATGCTGATCGCCGGCGTCGTCCGCGAGGAGGGCGGCTCGGCGGCAGGCGCCGGCAGCCGCTATTACAATTCCGTGGTGGCGATCAACGACAAGGGCGAGATCGCCGACGCCGTCGACAAGATCCATCTGGTGCCGTTCGGCGAATATCTGCCTTTCGCCGACGTTTTCGACCGCTTCGGGGTCGAGCAGCTGGTCGCCGGCCCGATGAATTTCGCGCCCGGCAACGAGCGCCATCCGATCGTATTGCCGGATGGCGTCCGCGCGCTCCCCTTCATTTGCTACGAGGTCATCTTCCCCGACCTTGTGGCAGTTGACGCAACGTCAGCTCAGCTTATTGTGAACGTCACGAACGATGCGTGGTTCGGTGATACGCCGGGCCCATACCAGCACTTCAGGCAGGCCCAGATTCGCGCGGTGGAGAATGGATTGCCTTTGTTGCGTGCGGCTAACAATGGCATTTCCGCCATTGTCGATCCGCGCGGCCGTATTGTCGACGCGCTCGCCGTCAATGCGCGCGGCGCAATCGATGCGCATGTGCCGATTTCTGGGCGCGCCCTCATTTCCGCCCGCCAGCGGCGAATTAACGGATTGATGATCATGTTCCTGTTCGCGCTGGGAGCACTCCTATCGAATGTAAGGCTACGGCTACGGGTGAATTGACAGCCGACACATTAGAAACTCATACTGTAAGCGCCTGAAATTTCTCGAAGTCGGTTGGAGGTTCTGTTGGGGCAGTTGGCTCCGGCTTCGTTTGGGCAAGAAAAAATAGAAAAAGCCGGAAAAATTCGGCGAGGAGAAAATGACAGAAGAAAATAAGAAAAAACCGAATCCGATCGACATCCATGTCGGAAGTCGCATCAGGCTTCGGCGCAATATGCTTGGAATGAGCCAGGAGAAGCTGGGTGAGAATCTCGGCATCACGTTTCAACAGATCCAGAAGTACGAGAAAGGCACGAACCGGGTCGGCGCCAGCCGTTTGCAGGCCATAGCGTCCATCCTCAGCGTGCCCGTAGCCTTCTTTTTCGAGGATGCCCCGGGTCAGGAGGCCGTGGGCAACCGAGGATTCGCCGAAGACCCGTCGATGGCATTCGCCGTCGAGTTCTGCGGCAGTCCGGAAGGGCTTCAGCTCAACCGCGCCTTCGTCAAGATTGCCGACGTCAAGGTGCGTCGCAGGATCATTGATCTGGTGAAATCGCTTTCTACCGACGACGCCGACTGATCCAGGGGACTTGTGCCACCGGCGGCGCCCCGCTGGTGGTGGCACAAGACAAACTGTGCTCACATTCATGCCGGAACCGCGGCAGCGCTTGACGAGCGGCGCCCGGCACCGCTAACACGTGGCGCGCCAAAAATCGGCAACCTGCCGATCTTTCTTCAAGAGGGGACACCCGTGACGCGGCTGAACTACTTCTTCACCTCGGAATCCGTTGCCGAGGGCCATCCCGACAAGGTTTGCGACCGTATCTCCGACGAAATCGTCGATCTGGTCTATCGCGAGGCCAAGAAGACCGGCATGGACCCGTGGAAAGTCCGTGTCGCTTGCGAGACCCTGGCGACGACCAACCGCGTCGTCATCGCCGGCGAGGTCCGGGTTCCAGAGACGCTGCTGAAGAAAGACAAGGCCGGCAACATCCTCAAGGACGCTGCCGGTCATCCGGTCGTCAATCCGGCGAAGTTCAAGTCGGTTGCCCGCAAGGCGATCCGCGAGATCGGCTACGAGCAGGCCGGCTTCCACTGGAAGACGGCGAAGATCGATGTTCTGCTGCACGGCCAGTCGCCCGACATCGGCCAGGGCGTCGACAGCGCCGCCGACCGCCAGGGCGAGGAAGGTGCCGGCGACCAGGGCATCATGTTCGGCTACGCCTGCCGCGAGACGCCGGACCTGATGCCGGCGCCGATCTACTACAGCCACAAGATACTCGAACTCCTGGCCGCCGCGCGCCATGAAGGCGACGGCGATGCCGGCAAGCTCGGGCCGGACGCCAAGAGCCAGGTCACCGTGCGCTATGTCGACGGCAAGGCCGCGGAAGCGACGCAGATCGTGCTGTCGACCCAGCATCTCGATGCGACCTGGGATTCCAAGAAGGTCCGCAAGGTCGTCGAGCCCTATATCCGCGAGGCCTTGGGCGATCTCAAGATCGCCGAGGACTGCAACTGGTACATCAATCCGACCGGCAAGTTCGTCATCGGCGGTCCGGATGGTGACGCCGGCCTCACCGGGCGCAAGATCATCGTCGACACCTATGGTGGCGCTGCGCCGCATGGCGGCGGCGCCTTCTCCGGCAAGGACACCACCAAGGTCGACCGCTCGGCAGCCTATGCGGCGCGCTACCTCGCCAAGAACGTCGTCGCCGCCAAGCTCGCCGACCGCTGCACCATCCAGCTGTCCTACGCCATCGGCGTCGCCCAGCCGCTGTCGGTCTATGTCGACCTGCACGGCACCGGCAAGGTCGACGAGGCGAGGCTGGAGGATGCGCTGCGCTCGGTCATGGACCTGTCGCCATCCGGCATCCGCCGTCACCTCGACCTCAACCGGCCGATCTACGCGAAAACCTCGTCCTATGGTCATTTCGGCCGCAAGGCCGGCCGCGACGGTTCCTTCTCCTGGGAGAAGACCGATCTCGCCAAGGCGCTGAAGGATGCGGTCGCCGCCTGACGGCGACTGCAGACCTGTCCATGGATCCAAAAGACAGACCGAGCCGCGCGACCGAAGCTTTTTTCGGTCGCCGGCGCGGCAAGACCATCCGTCCGCAGCAGGCCGCGGCGCTGGAAAGCGGGTTTCAGACTTACAGGCTTGATCTGGCGGCCGCGCCGCCGGCCGAATTGCGGACGCTGTTTGCCGCCGACGTTTCCGCCGTCCAACTCGAGATCGGTTTCGGCGGCGGCGAGCACCTGCTGCATCGCGCGACGGCGGCTCCGCAGACCGGCTTCATCGGCGTCGAGCCCTTCGTCAACGGCATGGCCAAGCTGATGATGGCGGTACGGGAAAAGCCGCTGGCCAATCTCAGGGTTCATGACGACGACGCCACGCGGCTGCTCGACTGGCTGCCGCCGGCTTCGCTCGACGGCATCGACCTGCTCTATCCCGATCCCTGGCCGAAGAAGAAGCACTGGAAGCGACGCTTCGTCGGTCCGGTCAATCTCGACCGTTTCGCCCATGTGCTGAAGCCGGGCGGAAAATTCCGCTTCGCCTCCGACATCGACACTTATGTGAACTGGACGCTTTTGCATTGCCGGGCGCACGGCGCCTTTGCATGGCAGGCGCGCGAAGCGGCAGACTGGCATCGGCCTTATGATGGCTGGCCGGGCACGCGCTATGAGGCCAAGGCGCTGCGTGAGGGCCGCCGGCCCGCCTATCTGACTTTCGTCAGGACGTAGGCCCGGCGCGATACGGTTAACCGCGCCAGGCGGGCTTCAGAAGCGCCCGATCTTTCAGAAGCGGCCCATCCTGCCGAAGGCGGCCGGGTCCATGCCGAGCTTGCGCAGATCGCTGGCGCGCGGCCTGCGTCCGGCTTCGACGGACCGCGACGCGGCAACGGCACTGCCGAAGGTGGTGAAGATGTCGCCGATGGCGGAAAACAGCTTGCGGCTACCCATGATTTTCAACCTTTCGCGCGCCACCGCGCGCAATTTCTCTTGTTGTGCGATGCAACATAGATAGGCACGTCGCGCCTGGGATCACAGAGGCGTTGCCGCATGGACGCCATGCGCCGGGCGCAAGGCTGCCTGTGCCGGCCTCCATCTGCCGGTGGTAAGCAGCAAGAGCGCCGCGTTTGCGACGCTCCTCACGGCAGGCTTGAAACGCCGAGCGGGATCGTTTATATCAGCCTCAAATTCTTGGTCGGTATGACGAAGAGTGGGTCCACCCGGTCCCGCTCTTTTTTATTACCTGCCGGCCAGCCACGAAAAAGAGCGACAGGGACCTGATGAGCGCAGCGGCAATCGACGCCGACGACCGTATCATCCGCGAAAGCGGGATCGATGCGCGCATAGCGCTGATCGTGCAGCCGGTGCTGCGCGGGATCGGCTTTCGCCTGGTGCGGGTGCATCTGTCGGGCCAGAACGGGCTGACGCTGCAGATCATGGCCGAACGCGAGGACGGCACCATGACGGTCGAGGATTGCGAGGAAGTCAGCCGCGCCGTCTCGCCCGCACTCGATGTCGAAGATCCGATCGAAAAGGCGTATCATCTCGAAGTGTCTTCGCCCGGCATCGACCGGCCGCTGGTGCGCAAGTCGGATTTCACCACCTGGACCGGCCATCTGGTCAAGATGGAGACCTCGGTTCTGGTCGGCGACCGCAAGCGCTTCAAGGGCAAGATCGCCGAGAGCGACGATGATGGCGTGCTGATCGCCCGCGACAAGGCTGCCTATGGCGAGGAGCCGACGGTGCGCGTGCCTTACGATGCGATCGCCGATGCCCGGCTGGTGCTGACCGACGATCTCATCCGCGACGCCCTGTCGAAGGACAACAGGGCGCGCAAGGAAGCCAAGAAGCGTCGCGGCGAAGCGGAAGACGCTGCCGCGGATACGGAAAACGAAACCGAACAGGACAATTGATTTGAGCCGCCCGGCGACAGGTCCGGCAACAGGCTCGGGAGAAAGACAATGGTTGTAAGCGCCAACAGACTGGAACTGCTGCAGATCGCCGACGCGGTCGCGCGTGAAAAGTCGATCGACAAGTCGATCGTCATCGCCGCCATGGCCGATGCGATCCAGAAGGCTGCGCGCTCGCGCTATGGCCAGGAGACCAACATCCGCGCCGACATCAACGCCAACACCGGCGAGATGAAGCTGCAGCGGCTGATGGAAGTGGTCGAGAAGGTCGAGGACTACGCCACGCAGATCGCCATTTCCTCGGCCCGCGAGCGTAACCCCGACGCCCAGCTCGGCGACTTCATCGCCGAACAGCTGCCGCCGATGGATTTCGGCCGCATCGCCGCCCAGTCGGCCAAGCAGGTCATCGTCCAGAAGGTGCGCGAGGCCGAGCGTGACCGCCAGTATGACGAATACAAGGACCGCATCGGCGAGATCGTCAACGGCACCGTCAAGCGCGTCGAATACGGCAACGTCATCGTCGATCTCGGCCGCGGCGAGGCGATCATCCGCCGCGACGAGCTGATTCCGCGCGAAAACTACAAATACGGCGACCGCGTCCGCGCCTATGTCTACGACGTGCGCCGCGAGCAGCGCGGCCCGCAGATCTTCCTGTCGCGAACCCATCCGCAGTTCATGGCCAAGCTCTTCACCATGGAAGTGCCGGAAATCTACGACGGCATCATCGAGATCAAGTCGGTGGCCCGCGATCCGGGCTCGCGCGCCAAGATCGCCGTCATCTCGCGCGATAGCTCGATCGATCCGGTCGGCGCCTGCGTCGGCATGCGCGGCAGCCGCGTCCAGGCGGTGGTCGGCGAACTGCAGGGCGAGAAGATCGACATCATTCCGTGGTCGCCGTCGGCCGCGTCCTTCATCGTCAACGCGCTGCAGCCGGCCGAGGTCGCCAAGGTGGTGCTCGACGAGGATGCCGAGCGCATCGAGGTCGTGGTGCCGGACGACCAGCTGTCGCTGGCCATCGGCCGTCGCGGCCAGAACGTCCGCCTTGCCTCGCAGCTCACTGGCTGGGACATCGATATCCTGACCGAGCAGGAAGAGAGCGAGCGCCGCCAGAAGGAATTCGTCGAGCGTTCGGCGCTGTTCATGGAAGCCCTCGACGTTGACGAGATGGTCGGCCAGGTGCTGGCCTCCGAGGGCTTCACCAGCGTCGAGGAAGTCGCCTATGTCGATGCCGGCGAAATCGCCTCCATCGATGGCTTCGACGAGGACACCGCTTCGGAGATCCAGACCCGCGCCCGCGAATATCTGGAGAAGATCGAGGCCGAGCATGACGACAAGCGCAAGGCGCTCGGCGTCGAGGACGAACTGCGCGAGATCCCCGGCATCACCACCGCCATGATGGTGACGCTCGGCGAGGACGGCGTGAAGACGATCGAGGATTTCGCCGGCTATGCCGCGGACGACCTGACCGGCTGGAAGGAACGCAAGGACGGCGAGACCAAGGTCTATCCGGGCGTGCTCGCCAGCCACGGCGTGTCGCGCGCCGATGCCGAGCAGATGGTTCTGGCTGCGCGCCTCAAGGCCGGCTGGATCACCGAGGACGAGCTTGCCGCGCAGGAAGCGCCGGCTGACGAAGCCGTCGGTGCGTGAGGTGAAACCGCATCGCACAGAACCCGCCCCCGGACGAGATGAACGATCGCACCTGCATCGTCACCCGCAAGCAGGCCGAACCGGATGAACTGATCCGTTTCGTCGTCGGCCCGGATTCGGCCGTCGTCCCGGACCTCAAGAGAAATCTGCCCGGCCGCGGTTGCTGGGTCAGCGCCGAACGCCTACATGTCGACAAGGCAGCGGCGAAAAACCTGTTTGCCCGCGCCTTCAAGGCGCAGGTGAACGTTCCCGCCGATCTCGGCGGCATGGTCGACGGGCTGCTTTCCCGATCCGCGCTGGGTATGCTGGGCCTAGCCCGCAAGGCCGGCGCGGTCGTGCTCGGCGCTGCCAAGGTCGAGAACGCGGTGCGCGACGGTCAGGCTTTGCTGGTGCTTCATGCGACCGAAGCATCGGATGACGGCGTTCGCAAGATCAGCCAGGCGCGGCGGGCGACCGTTCATCTCGGCGGCCCCGCCATCCCTGCCTACAAACTTTTCCCCGAGGCCGAGTTGAGCTTGGCATTGGGGGGTACAAATGTGATACATGCTGCCGTCCTCGCGCAAGACGCGGGAAGGGCGGTTGAGAAGCGCATGGTTGCGCTCGACCGGTATCGGGGCGGTACCCCGGACGATCTGGCAATGCTTGCGGACGTTGCTGACGAAGATGATGCCGCAGAGGATATGGAATGAGCGATACGAAATCGGGCGACGACAAGACGTTGAGCGTTACGCCGAAGAAGACCTTGACGCTGAAGCGCCCCGGCATGGAACAGGGCACTGTGCGCCAGAACTTCTCGCACGGCCGCACCAAGGCGGTCGTCGTCGAGACCAAGAAGCGCAAGTTCTCGCTGCACGGCGACAAGCCGGAGCCGGCGGCCGCTCCCGTGTCCGTCTTCGCGCCGAAGCCCGCCGCCGCGGCGGCGCCCGCTGTCCAGGAAGCGCCGAAGGCGCCACCGCCGCCGCCTCCAGCCGAGCGTGGCGGCATGGTGCTCAACGAATTGTCGCGCGGCGAGATGGAAGCCCGCCGCAGGGCGCTCGAAGGCTCCAAGGCGCGCGAGATCGAAGATCGCCAGCGTGCCCAGGAAGATGCCAAGCGCCGCGCCGATGACGAGGAACGTCGCCGTCGCGAGCGTGAGGAATCCGCGCGCCGCCAGGCCGAGGAAGAAGCGCGACTGCAGACCGAGGCCGAATCCCGGCGTCGCGCCGAGGAAGAGGCGCGCCGCCGCGCGCCGCAGGCCGCCGAGCTGGCGACGCCGGACGATGAGGAAGAGGTCAAGCCGAAGCGCACCAGTGGCGCAGGCGCCCCCGTGCGCCGCCTGGTTACGCCCGAAGTGGCACGTCCAGCCAAGCCGACCAAGGGCGAGGAAGATCGTCGCCGCGGCAAGCTGACGCTGAATTCGGCGCTGTCCGACGAGGATGCGCGCGCTCGCTCGCTGTCGTCGATGCGCCGCCGTCAAGAGAAGTTCAAGCGCGCGATGCATAACGAGCCGCGCGAGAAGGTCATGCGCGAAGTGATCCTGCCCGAAACCATCACCATCCAGGAACTGGCGCAGCGCATGTCCGAGCGCGCCGTCGACGTGGTCAAGTTCTTCATGAAGCAGGGCCAGATCATGAAGCCGGGCGACGTCATCGACGCCGACACCGCCGAACTGGTGGCCACTGAATTCGGCCACACTGTGCGCCGCGTCGCCGAGTCCGACATCGAGGAAGGCCTGTTCAACATCGCCGACCGTGCCGAAGACCTGGTGGCGCGTCCGCCCGTGGTCACGATCATGGGCCATGTCGACCACGGCAAGACCTCGCTGCTCGACGCCATTCGCAACGCCAATGTCGTCTCCGGCGAAGCCGGCGGCATCACCCAGCACATTGGCGCCTACCAGGTCGAGAAGAACGGTCAGAAGATCACCTTCATCGACACGCCCGGCCACGCCGCCTTCACGGCGATGCGCGCCCGCGGCGCCCAGGCGACCGACATCGCCGTGCTGGTGGTTGCGGCCGACGACAGCGTGATGCCGCAGACGATCGAATCGATCAGCCATGCCAAGGCGGCCGGCGTGCCGATCATCGTGGCCATCAACAAGATCGACAAGCGTGACGCCGACCCGCAAAAGGTGCGTTCCGAACTGCTGCGCCATGAGGTTTTCGTCGAATCCATGGGCGGCGAGGTGCTGGACGTCGAAGTGTCGGCGACCAAGGGCACCAATCTCGACAAGCTGCTCGAAGCGATCCTGCTGCAGGCCGAAATCCTCGACCTGAAAGCGAATCCGGACCGCACCGCCGAGGGCGTCGTCATCGAGGCGCAGCTCGACAAGGGCCGCGGCCCCGTCGCCACCGTGCTGGTGCAGACCGGCACGCTGATGCCGGGCGACATCCTCGTCGCCGGCAACGAGTGGGGCCGGGTGCGCGCGCTGGTCAACGATCGTGGCGAGCACGTCAAGGAAGCGCCGCCGGCGATGCCGGTGGAGGTGCTGGGCCTGCAGGGCACCCCGCAGGCCGGCGATCGCTTCGCCGTCGTCAACAACGAGGCCCGCGCCCGCGAGATCACCGAATACCGTCAGCGCCTGGCGCGCGAGAAGGCGGTGGCCAAGCATGCCGGCCAGCGCGGCTCGCTGGAGCAGATGATGTCGCAGTTGCAGACGAGCGGGCTGAAGGAGTTCCCGCTGGTCATCAAGGGCGACGTGCAGGGCTCGATCGAGGCGATCAGCGCCGCGCTCGAGAAGCTCGGCAACGACGAAGTGCGCGCGCGCATCGTCCATGCCGGAGCCGGCGGCATCACCGAAAGCGACGTGTCGCTGGCGGAGACCTCCGGTGCCGCGATCATCGGCTTCAATGTCCGCGCCAATACGCAGGCACGTGCTGCCGCCGCGGCCGCCGGCATCGAGATCCGCTACTACTCGATCATCTACAATCTCGTCGATGACGTGAAGGCGGCTCTCTCCGGCATGCTCTCGCCGGAGCGTCGCGAGACCTTCATCGGCAATGCCGAGATCCTCGAGATCTTCGACATCACCAAGGTCGGCAAGATCGCCGGCTGCCGTGTCACCGAAGGCAAGGTCGAACGCGGCGCCGGCGTGCGCCTGATCCGCGACAACGTCGTCATCCACGAAGGCACGCTGAAGACGCTGAAGCGCTTCAAGGACGAGGTTTCGGAAGTGCCGGGCGGCCAGGAGTGCGGCATGGCCTTCCAGAACTACGAGGACATGCGCGTCGGCGACGTCATCGAGTGCTTCCGCATCGAGATGGTAACCCGCACGCTCTGAGTTCGAGCATCGCATCGAGAAGTCCGGGCGGTGGTCGCAAGGCCGCCGCCCACATCACATGAGACATGCGGCGCGGTCCCATCCCGCGCATCACGATTTCAGGACCGAGGAAAATGTCCCGTTCAACCACGTCAGGCCCGTCCCAGCGCATGCTGCGTGTCGGTGAGCAGGTGCGCCACGCGCTGTCCGAAACCTTGCAGCGCGGCGAGATCATCGATCCGCTGGTCGAGAACAGCGTGATCTCGGTTTCCGAGGTCCGCATGTCGCCCGATCTGAAGATCGCCACCGCTTTCGTCTCGCCGCTCGGCGCCAGCGACGACAATGCAGTGGTCGAAGCGCTCAACAAGCATGCGAAATTCATCCGCGGCCGTGTCTCGGGCGCGCTGAGGCAGATGAAGTACATGCCGGAGTTTCGCTTCCGGCTGGACACGTCCTTCGACAATTTCGCCCGCATCAACGATTTGCTGAAGTCGCCGGAAGTGGCGCGGGATCTCAGCCACGACGACGACAAAGACAAAGACGACAAGAAGGACAGCGAATAGTGGGCCGTCGCGGCAAGAAGAAGGGCAGGCCGGTTTCCGGCTGGGTGGTTCTGGACAAGCCGGTCGGCATGGGCTCGACCGAGGCTGTCTCCAAGATCAAATGGCTGTTCCAGGCCGAGAAGGCCGGCCATGCCGGCACGCTCGACCCGCTGGCGTCGGGAATGCTGCCGATCGCGCTCGGCGAAGCGACCAAGACCGTGCCCTACGTGCAGGACGGCGCCAAGGTCTATCGCTTTACCGTCGCCTGGGGCGAGGAGCGCTCGACCGATGATCTCGAGGGCCCGGTGACCAACAGCTCGGAGCGCCGTCCGGCCGAGGCCGAGGTGAAGGCGCTGTTGCCGAAATACACCGGCGTCATCATGCAGACGCCGCCGCAGTTCTCCGCCATCAAGATCGCCGGCGAGCGCGCCTATGACCTCGCCCGCGAGGGCGAGACGGTCGACATCCCCGCGCGCGAGATCGAGATCGGCCGCCTCGATATTGTCGAGCACGACGCCGGCCGCACCGTTTTCGAGGTCGAATGCGGCAAAGGCACCTATGTGCGTTCGCTCGCCCGCGACATGGGCCGCGACCTCGGCTGCTTCGGCCATATCGCGGAGCTGCGCCGTGTCGAGGTCGAGCCGTTCACGCCGGAGGACTTCGTCACCGTCGCCGAACTCGAAGCCGCCCGTTTCGGCGAACGCGGCGAGGTGGCGGGCGATGACGACGCATCCGACGCGCCGGTCGACTTCGATGCCATCGACGCGCTGCTGGTCGACACCGCGGCAGCGCTCGAGTGCCTGCCGCAGGTCACCGTCAGCGACGACGCGGCGACCAGAATCCGGCTCGGCAATCCGGTCATCATCCGCGGCCGCGACGCTCCGGTCGAGGCCGAGGAAGCCTGCGCCACGGTGCGTGGCAGGCTGGTCGCCATCGGCGCCATCGAGCAGGGCATGTTCAAGCCCAAGCGGGTCTTTGCCGGATGACGGCGCTCGGCTAGTTTCGGTTCGGCATTGGGGGCAGGGGGAAATGGCAAAGGCTGAGACGGCAACGAAGCGCGGGCCGATGAAGACGCGCCGGCCACCAGTCGGCGCCTCGCCGGGCACACTGATCGCCGATCCGGCGGCACGGCGCAGCGAGCTTCGGCTGACGCTGATCTCGCCCGACAAATTCGAGACCATCGAGAACGCCAGCATCGATGATCTCAATGCCCATTGCGACCAGTGGCCCGTCGTCTGGCTGGATTGCACCGGCCTCGCCAACATCCCGCTGATCGAGGAGATCGGCCGCATCTTCAGCCTGCATCCGCTGGCACTTGAAGATGTCGTCAACACTGGCCAGCGGCCGAAGGTGGACTTCTTCGAGGACCATGCTTTTGTCGTTATGCGTATGATCGACGATGTCACGGCCCATCGCTACGAGCAGATCGCGGTCTTCTTCGGCAGCAACTTCGTCGTCACCTTCCAGGAGCGCGAGGGCGATCCGTTCAATCCGGTTCGCAAGCGAATCGCCAGCTCGGTGCCGAACCGGCTGCGCGCGCGCGGCGCCGACTATCTCGCCTATGCGTTGATCGATGCCATCGTCGACAGCTATTTCCCGCCGATCGAGGCCGCCAGCGAACTGGTCGACGGCATCGAGGACGAGATGCTGCGCGCGCCGCACAAGCAGCAGATGCGGCAACTGCACGAGTTGCGGCGCGACGCCAACGTGCTGAAGGGTGTGCTTTGGCCGATGCGCGATGCGCTGGCGACGCTGATCCGCAACGACGTGCCCTACGTGAAGGCCGAGACCAAGGTCTTCTTCAACGACACGCTCGATCATTCGCTGCGCCTGATCGAATTGGTCGAAACCCAGCGCGACATGCTGACCGGGCTGATCGAGATGCACCTGTCGCTGAGCCAGGCGCGCACCAACGACGTCATCTCCTATCTGACCATCGTCTCGGTGATCTTCATGCCGCTGACCTTCCTGGTCGGCGTCTGGGGCATGAACTTCGACCCCGATACCTCGCCATGGAACATGCCGGAGCTGAAGGCCTATTACGGCTACCCCACGGCGCTGCTGTTCATGGCCCTCGTTGCCGCCGGGCTGATTGCTTTCTTCAAGTGGAAGAAGTGGTTGTAGTCGAACGCAAATCTTCAGTTTTCAGGGAAAAGGCCTGCGACAAGCCGGCTTGTGAATTGGGCTGGTCTTTTCCGGGGAATTGCACTATATGCCCGGCAGCTTCGCGCCCTGTCGCGTTGCTTGCACCGGCCCCTGCTGGACGACATCCCGGCTGAGGGCGTCCCGTTTCCTCCAACAGATAAGGAAAAACACGATGTCGATTACTGCCGAGCGCAAGAAGGAATTGATGGGTGAATTCGCAACCGCCAAGGGCGATACCGGGTCTCCGGAAGTCCAGGTGGCCATCCTTTCCGAGCGCATCAAGAACCTGACCGACCACTTCAAGGACCACAAGAAGGATAACCATTCCCGCCGTGGTCTGCTCGCTCTCGTCTCCCAGCGCCGCAGCCTGCTTGACTATCTCAAGCGCAAGGACGACGCGCGCTATCAGACGCTGATCGAGAAGCTCGGTCTGCGCCGTTGACGAATTGACCGGCGGGCTTTCCTCGGGAGAGCCCGCCGGTCGCGCATTTGGTGCATCGGATCGCTCCAGTGCACCAGTGACAGGATGAAGCGCCGCGCATCGATCGGATACGCAAACGGACGCTTCGCGAAGTTGGCATTTGCGCAGGGCCGTTCCGAGAGCCGCGGCTTTCAGGTCATGCGCAAGGCCGGTCGGATCGATCGGCCAGACCCGGTTTCGAGCCAGCAAAGGGCTGCTTGGAACCGCCCATGGACGGTCATGGGGCAGGATTGCAGGATGCTCGTGCGGCCAGCGTGCCGGGATTGATGCGAGCGTCCCGTTGTCTTGCCCGTGGCTGCCCGAGAAAAGAAGCCAGGGGAAAGGGCATCCGCGCACGACAAGCCGCGCGACCCTTTCCGCATATGAAGGACAAGACATGTTCAATCACCACAAAGTGGAAATCGAGTGGGGCGGCCGTCCGCTCGTTCTGGAAACCGGCAAGATCGCGCGCCAGGCTGACGGCGCGGTGCTCGCCACCTACGGTGAGACCAAGGTCCTCGCCACCGTCGTTTCGATGAAGGAGCCGAAGCCCGGCCTTGATTTCTTCCCGCTGACCGTCAATTACCAGGAAAAGACCTACGCCGCCGGCAAGATCCCGGGCGGTTATTTCAAGCGCGAAGGCCGTCCGAGCGAGAAGGAAACGCTGGTTTCCCGCCTGATCGACCGCCCGATCCGCCCGCTCTTCGCCGATGGCTACAAGAACGACACCCAGATCGTCGTCACCGTCGTCCAGCACGACCTCGAGAACGATCCGGACATCCTGTCGATCGTTGCCACCTCGGCCGCGCTGACGTTGTCCGGTGTCCCCTTCATGGGCCCGATCGGTGGCGCCCGCGTCGGCTACATCAACGGCGAGTACGTGCTTAACCCGCATATCGACGAGATGCAGGAATCCAAGCTCGACCTCGTCGTCGCCGGCACCACCGATGCCGTGCTGATGGTCGAATCCGAGGCCAAGGAACTCTCCGAAGAGCTGATGCTCGGCGCCGTCATGTTCGGCCACAAGGGCTTCCAGCCGGTGATCGAGGCCATCATCAAGCTGGCCGAGGTCGCTGCCAAGGATCCGCGCGACTTCACCGCCCCGGACTATTCCGCGCTCGAAGGCGAAATGCTGAAGATCGTCGGCGACGAGCTTCGCGATGCCTACAAGATCACCGACAAGCAGGCCCGCTATGCCGCCGTCGACGCCGTCAAGGCGAAGGTGAAGGCGGCGTTCGCGCCGGCCGAAGGCGAGGAAGCCAGGTACACGTCGGAGCAGATCGGCTCCGTGTTCAAGGAACTCCAGGCCAAGGTTGTGCGCTGGAACATCCTCGACACCGGCTCGCGCATCGATGGCCGCGACCTGAAGACGGTCCGCAAGATCGTCTCCGAAGTCGGCGTCCTGCCGCGCACCCACGGTTCGGCGCTGTTCACCCGCGGCGAGACCCAGGCGCTGGTCGTCGCCACGCTCGGCACCGGCGAGGATGAGCAGTATGTCGACTCGCTGACCGGCATGTACAAGGAGAAGTTCCTCCTCCACTACAACTTCCCGCCCTACTCGGTCGGCGAGACCGGCCGCATGGGCTCGCCGGGCCGCCGCGAGATCGGCCACGGCAAGCTTGCCTGGCGCGCCATCCGGCCGATGCTGCCCTCCGCCGACCAGTTCCCCTACACGCTGCGCGTCGTCTCGGAGATCACCGAGTCCAACGGTTCGTCCTCGATGGCGACCGTCTGCGGCACCTCGCTGGCGCTGATGGATGCCGGCGTGCCGCTGGCCAAGCCGGTTGCCGGCATCGCCATGGGCCTGATCAAGGAAGGCGAGCGCTTCGCGGTGCTCTCCGACATCCTGGGCGATGAAGATCATCTCGGCGACATGGACTTCAAGGTCGCCGGCACAGCCAACGGCATCACCTCGCTGCAGATGGACATCAAGATCGAGGGCATCACCGAGGAGATCATGCAGATCGCGCTGGACCAGGCCAAGGATGGCCGCCAGCATATCCTCGGCGAGATGGCGCATGCTCTGACCGGCGCTCGCCCCGAACTCGGTGAGTTCGCGCCACGCATCGAAGTCATGCACATCCCGACCGACAAGATCCGCGACGTCATCGGTTCCGGCGGCAAGGTCATCCGCGAGATCGTCGAGAAGACCGGCGCCAAGATCAACATCGAGGACGACGGCACGATCAAGATCGCTTCGGCCAACGCCAAGGAGATCGAGGCGGCGAAGAAGTGGATCCACACCATCGTTGCCGAGCCGGAAGTCGGCGAGATCTATGAAGGCACGGTCGTCAAGACCGCCGACTTCGGCGCCTTCGTCAACTTCTTCGGTCCGCGCGACGGCCTCGTTCACATTTCGCAGCTGGCCAACGAGCGCGTCGCCAAGACCTCCGACGTCGTCAAGGAAGGCGACAAGGTCTGGGTCAAGCTGATGGGCTTCGACGAGCGCGGCAAGGTCCGCTTGTCGATGAAGGTCGTCGACCAGGCCACCGGCAAGGAAATCGTGCGCGAGAAGAAGGCTGAAGGCGGCGAGGAAGACGCTGCCTGATCGGGCTGACCAGACAGTTGAGACGGGCGCGGCTTATGTCGCGCCCGTTTTCGTTTAGGGGGCGTGTTTCCCGCGGGGCAAGGAAATGTCGGCAGAGCCGCTGAAGACGCTGTTCCATTCGTATGAGGCTGAGGCCCTCGACTTGCCGAAAGAGGGCGAGCGCGTGCTTTTCCTCGGCGCCGAACCCGGTTTCCGCTTGCCCGGGGGCTTCGCAGCCGCGCTCCATCTCGTGCAGGGTTTTCGCCCGCATTTTCGCGCGCTGCAGGCGGCGGGTTTTCACGTCACGCCGCGAGCGGACGGCGCTGGCTTCGATGCCGCGCTCGTGATCGCCGGCCGTCACCGCGGCCAGAACGAGCTGCGGGTCGCCGAAGCGATCGAACGCGTGGCGTCGGGTGGGCTGATCCTGGTCGCGGGCGGCAAGGAGGATGGTATCGCTAGCCTGCGCAAGCGTGTCGACGAGCTTGTGCCGCTCGACGGCCATTTGCCGAAGCATCACGGCGTCGCCTTCTGGTTCCGCCGGCCCGCGGACGTCGGCGCGGCGGCCGTGCTGCGGTCGGCCAATCCGGCGGTTGTCGTAGAAGGCCGCTTCCATACGGCCCCGGGCATGTTCTCCTTCGATCGGGTCGATGCCGGCTCGAAACTGCTGGTGGATAGCCTGCCGGGCGACATCAAGGGCGCCGTTGCCGATTTCTGCACCGGCTGGGGCTATGTGGCGGCCGAGGCGGCGTCGCGCTTCCCGGGGCTCACCGGGCTCGATCTTTTCGAGGCGGATTTCGAGGCGCTGGAGGCGGCGAAGGCCAATGTGGCCGGCACGTCGGTCGAGCCGCGTTTCTTCTGGACCGATCTGCTCGGCGAGCCGGTCGAGCGGCGCTACGACGCCATCCTCATGAACCCGCCGTTTCATCGCGGTCGGGCGGCTGAGCCGGAGATCGGCGCCGGCATGATCCGGGCGGCGGCGAAGGCGATGAAACCGGGCGGACGCTTGTTCATGGTGGCGAACCGCCAGTTGCCTTACGAAGCGGTGCTGGCGGCGGCCTTCTCAAGCCATGCCGAGATCGCCCGCGACGGCATGTTCAAGGTGCTGTCGGGGCGCCGATAACGGACGCCTTAATGTACGCTGACGATGCGCGCCTCGCGCTTTTCGACGAAGCGCGCTTCGCCCATCCCGACCTTGAGCGGCGCCGGCCGGCCGAACAGGTAGCCTTGCACCACCTCGCAGCCGGCGGCCCTGAGCAGCGTCGCCTGGTTTTCGGTCTCGACGCCTTCGGCGATGATGCCGACGCCGAGCGCGCGCGACAGCCCGACGATGGTCGAGACCACCGCGCCCGAGTTGGAATCGGTGTCGATGCGGCTGACGAAGGAACGGTCGATCTTAAGCTTGCCGAACGAGAAATCGATCAGGTAGCTGAGATTGGAATAGCCGGTGCCGAAATCGTCGACGGCCACCGAGATGCCCATCTCGGCAAGCTGCTGCAGGATGACGGCGGCGCGGTCGCGGTCCTGCATCATTGCGGTCTCGGTGACTTCCAGCTCGAGCCGCGACGGCTTGATGCCGGTGGCGACCATCGTTTCGCGCACCAGGCCGACGAAATCCTTGGTCATGAACTGCACCGGCGAGATGTTGACGGCGACGAAGCAGTCCTCGGGCAGGTACTGGGCGTCGCTGCAGGCCTTGCGCAGCACCCATTCGCCGATCGGGTTGATCATGCCCGTCTCTTCGGCGATCGGTATGAACTCGATCGGCGGGATCATGCCGCGTTCCGGGTGCTTCCAGCGGATAAGCGCCTCGTAGCCGATGATGCGGCCGCTCGGAAGGTCGAGCTGCGGCTGGTAGTGGAGGTCGAAATCGCCGCGCTCGAACGCGGTATGCAGTTCGGATTCGATCCATTGGCGATAGTCGGCGACCCGGCCCATGTCGCTATGGAAGACCGACCAGTTGCCGACGCCGCCGGCGCGCGCATTCTGCAGCGCCAGATTGGAACGGCGCAGCACCAGGACCGGGTCGACGCCGTCCTTGGGCATCGCCACGATGCCGACCGACAGGCTGACCGACTGCTGATGCGAATTGAGCTGATAGGGCTCCATCATCTCGTCGATGAGCTTCTCGATCGTCTTCTCGACCGAGCCCTTCAGCTCGCGGTCCGCCAGCAGCACCGCGAACTCGCCGGCGCCGATGCGCCCAAGCACCGCGCCCTCCGGCATGCGGTCCCTGAGCCGCTCGGCGAAGGCGCGGATCAGCTCGTCGCCATAGCTGTAGCCGATGGCGTCGTTGATGTGCTTGAAGCGGTCGATGTCGATGTCGATCAGGAACACCGGCTCGCCGGTGCGGATCGTCGCCGAGGCCGCCTCGGCGATCTTGCCGACCATCGCCGGACGCGCCAGCAGGCCCGTCAGCTTGTCGAAATTGGTCTCGTTGAAGACATACTGCTCCGATTCATCGACACCGGCGAAGAAAGAGAGGGCGGCACCCGCCGCCGCCAGCGCGCAAAGCGCAGCGATGATGCCGGCCATCGTTTCCGCCGGCATGCCGGCAAGACCGTCGCCGAAACCGAATTTCAGCCCCCAGATGCCGAGGATAAAGCTGCCCATGCCCGAGCTTGCTATGGTGAGCAGCCGGAACAACGGTGTTCGCTTCGGGTTGCTGGCAGCAGCAGACATGCAGAGTCCCTAAGTTGCGGGACGTTCTAGCGGAAATCTCCTTAAAATGAGTTTCCGCCAATGCATCCAATTTTACCGGAAGCCGAGTATTTCCCGCGGGATTATTCCCGGGCGCCGTCGGTCTGCTTCAATTCGTCGAGCGTCGGCATGGAAACGATGTGATAGCCGGAATCGACATAGTGGATCTCGCCGGTGACACCGGAAGAGAGATCGGACAGCAGATAGAGCGCCGAGCCGCCGACCTCGTCGATGGTCACCGTGCGGCGCAGCGGCGAGTTGCGCTGCTGGTAGGAGAACATGTGGCGGGCGTCGGAAATGCCGGCGCCGGCGAGCGTGCGCACCGGGCCTGCCGAAATCCCGTTCACGCGGATGCCGCGGGGGCCGTAGTCATTGGCGAGATAGCGCACGCTGGCTTCCAGCCCGGCCTTGGCGACGCCCATGACGTTGTAGTTCGGCATGACCCGCACCGAGCCGGCATAGGTCAGCGTGATCATCGAGCCGCCATCCGTCATCAGCGGCGCGGCGTTGCGGGCCACCTCGGTGAAGGAATAGCAGGAGATCACCATGGTGCGGACGAAATTGTCGCGGCTGGTGTCGGCGTAGAGGCCCTTGAGCTCGTTCTTGTCTGAAAAGCCGATGGCATGGACGACGAAATCCAGCCCGCCCCAAGCCTTGCCGAGCGTCTCGAACGTGGCGCTGACCGACGCGCTGTCCTCGACGTCGCAAGGCACCACCAGCGATGCGCCGAGCTTGTCGGCAAGCGGCTTGACCCGGCGTCCGAAAGCGTCGCCCTGATAGGTGAAGGCGAGTTCGGCGCCGTGTTCGGACAATTTCCTGGCAATGCCCCAGGCGATCGAATGATCGTTGGCGACACCCATGACAAGCCCGCGCTTGCCCTTCAACAGTCCGTCCATGACTGGCGATCCTTATGCGGAATAGCGCTGGAAAATCAGCGTTGCGTTGGTGCCACCGAAACCGAAGGAATTCGACAAAACGGTGTCGATCCTGGCGTTGTCGATGCGCTTGCGCACGATCGGCATGCCTGCGAATTCCGGGTCGAGCTCCTCGATATGCGCGCTCTCGCCGATGAAGCCGCCTTGCATCATCAGGATCGAGTAGATCGATTCCTGGACGCCGGCCGCGCCCAGCGAATGGCCGGTCAGCGACTTGGTCGAGGTGATGAACGGCATCTTGTCGCCGAACACCTCGCGGATGGCGCCCATCTCCTTGGAATCGCCGACCGGCGTCGAGGTGCCGTGCGTGTTGATGTAATCGACCGGCGTAGACACCGTGGCGAGCGCCTGGCGCATGCAGCGCACCGCGCCTTCGCCCGACGGCGCCACCATGTCGTAGCCGTCGGAGGTCGCGCCGTAGCCGACGATCTCGGCATAGATCTTGGCGCCGCGCGCCTTGGCGTGCTCCAACTCCTCCAAGATGAGCACGCCGGCGCCGCCGGCGATGACGAAGCCGTCGCGGTTGACGTCATAGGCGCGCGAAGCGGTGGATGCCTTGTCGTTGTACTTCGACGACATCGCGCCCATGGCGTCGAACAGGTCCGACATCGTCCAGTCGAGATCCTCGTGGCCGCCGGCGAACATCACGTCCTGCTTGCCCCACTGGATGAGCTCATAGGCGTTGCCGATGCAATGCGCGGAGGTCGAGCAGGCCGACGAGATCGAGTAGTTGACGCCGTGGATCTTGAACCAGGTGGCAAGCGTCGCCGATGCGGTCGACGACATCGCCTTCGGCACCGCGAACGGGCCGATGCGCTTGGGGCTGCCGTTCTTGAGCGTGGTTTCGGCCGCCTCGACGATGGTCCGGGTGGAGGGGCCGCCCGAGCCCATGACGATGCCGGTGCGTTCGTTGGTGATGTCGCTCTCGCCAAGCCCGGCGTCCGCAATCGCCTGGTCCATGGCGACGTGGTTCCACGCCGCGCCCTGCGACAGGAAGCGCATGGCGCGCCGGTCGATCATGGCCGACGGATCGAGCGTCGGCGCGCCCCAGACCTGGCAGCGGAAACCGTGTTCGGCGAAGGAATTGGAAAAGCTGATGCCTGATTTGGCATCGTGCAGCGAGGCCTGCACCTCGTTGGCGTTGTTGCCGATCGACGACACGATGCCGAGGCCCGTCACTACGACCCGTCTCATTCGCAACTCCTTCCGGCGCATGATGTCGAAAACCGTGATCGGAATTCGCAAACGATCATACGCAAAATCAAAGCGCCATGCGGTCCCGCATGCAAAGGGTGCATGGCGCGGTGGTGGCGCCGGTCAAGCCGCCGCCGATTGCTTGGACAGACCCACTTTCAGATCCGTCGCCGCGTATATGGGTTCGCCATCCGCCTTCAGCCAGCCATCGGCGATACCGAGCACCAGACGCCCGCGCATCACGCGCTTGAAGTCGATGCCGTATTCCACCTTCTTGACCGACGGCGTCACCATGCCCTTGAATTTCACCTCGCCGGTCGACAGCGCCATCCCCTTGCCCGGCTCGCCGAGCCAGCCGAGATAGAACCCTGTCAGCTGCCACATGGCGTCGAGACCGAGGCAGCCCGGCATGATCGGGTTGCCGATGAAATGGCAGGCGAAGAACCAAAGGTCCGGCTTGATGTCGAACTCGGCGCGGATGAAGCCCTTGTCGAAGGCGCCGCCGGTCTCGCTGATCTCGGTGATGCGGTCGAACATCAGCATCGGCGGGTAGGGCAACTGCGCGTTGCCCGGTCCGAACAGCTCGCCGCGGGCGCAGGCAAGCAGTTCTTCATACTCGTAGCTGGACTTCGAACCCGCCATGAATTTCGTCCCCGTGATCGTCCCGGGCGGTGGGGCGCCCTTGTCGTTGGCTTCCTAACACAATCTTTCCAAGGCCGGAAACCGGCGTTTGCGCTTAACCTGCCCGTCTGCCCGGGTCAATGCGCGCCTGCGCACAAGCGTCTTGCTCTATTGATCGCATTCGGCCGACAGAATATATGTCGGAACGTGTCCAGTTTCGGCCGATGACGTCTTTTCGCCACTCTGGACGTGTTTTTGGGCCGAAAGCGCGAGCTTCGACGGGATAGATGGATCAGGGCAGCCGGAAGGACAATGTCGCTGTGGACAAGCGGGTTCGCGAGGCCGGCCTGAGGCCGACACGTCAGCGCGTTGCGCTGGCCGATCTGCTTTTTGCCAAGGGCGACCGCCATCTTTCGGCCGAGGAGCTGCACGAGGAGGCGATCGCCGCCGGCGTGCCGGTGTCGCTGGCCACCGTCTACAACGCCCTTCACCAGTTCACCCAGGCGGGTCTGCTGCGCATCCTCGCCGTCGAGGGGTCGAAGACCTATTTCGACACCAACACCTCCGACCACCATCATTTCTACATCGAAGGCGAGAACAGGATCTTCGATATCGCCAGCGGCCCGGTGACGGTCTCCAACCTGCCGGAGCCTCCGCAGGGCATGGAAATCGCCAATGTCGATATCGTGGTGAGGCTGCGCCCGAAGCGCCGCGACTGATCCGTTTGCGATGCGGCTTGTCGATCTCGCGGTAAAGCTGGAATGGTGGGTCGCCGCGGCGGCTTCCGTCGTCCTCTATGCGATGACTGGCGCTTCCTGGTGGCTGTTCGCGCTGCTCATCCTGGCGCCGGATCTGTCGATGCTGGGGTACCTGGCGGGACCGCGTGTCGGCGCCGTCGCCTATAACGCCCTGCACATGCTGATTGTCCCGCTCGTCCTGGCGCTGGGCGGCCACGTCCTCGGCAGCTCGATGACCACAGCGGTCGCGCTGATCTGGATCGCCCACATCGCTATCGACCGCGCGCTCGGCTACGGCCTGAAGCTGCCCAGCGGTTTTCAGGATACCCATCTCGGCCGTATCGGACGCCGCGAACTTCCGGCGCCTGTCACGCCGGATTAGTGTCAGGCCGGATCAGTTCTTGACCCGTTCGCCTGGATAGGCGCCCCAGACGACCGACTGCGGCAGCCAGCCGGTATGGCCCTCGAAGGTCATCTCGCACCATTGCCCGTCGCAGGCCTTGATCGCGCCCATGACGCCGGGTTCGACGATGGCCACCACGCCGGCGTCCTTGTCCTTATCGTCGAGCAGGTTGATTCGGCCGCCCTTGCCGCGCTGCCAGGGCGCGACGATCGCCGTGCGGCGTCCCGACAGCAGCGACTGGTTGATCCAGCCCTCCGAGCCGTCGGCGTCGCGCACGCGCCGCCAGGTGTCGAACTCCTGGATGATTTCCATCGGCAGGCCGGCCTTCATGTACATCCAGTCGACCGAATAGTTGGCGCCAGGGCCGACGCGCGAATTGACGCGACCCGATTTCAGGCTGACGAAGCGCGGCAGCGGCAGGCCGCTCGGTCCGAGCGTGATCGTCTGCCCGGGAGCGGCGGCGCCCTGTGCCGACACTTGCTGCGGAGAGTAAAGAAGAGCGCCGAGGACTGCTGCGCTGAAAGCCAGGCGGAGCGTCGCGAAACCAGACACTTTGTTTCCTTTCGGCGCCTGCCCGTCGGCCCCGGCGCCCCTTTTTCTTTGTCTTCGGCAGCACCGCTTGTTACAGGAGTGGGCGGATACCGCGATTGGCTCCAAGTTTCGCCTGTCTTGGTTAAAGAGGTCTCAACGAGATCGGTTACGAGGAAGCTTCGGGGATAAAATGGCAGGCAAAAAACGGCCCCTCGTCGTCATCACACGCAAGCTGCCCGACCCGGTCGAAACCCGCATGCGCGAGCTGTTCGACGCGCGCCTGAACGTCGAGGACCGGCCGATGACGCAGCCGGAGCTGGTCGCCGCGGTCAAGGAAGCCGATGTGCTGGTGCCGACGATCACCGATCATATCGATGCGGCGCTGATCGCCCAGGCCGGCGACAATCTCAAGCTGATCGCCAATTTCGGCAATGGCGTCGACAAGATCGACGTCGCGGCGGCGGCGAAGAAGGGCATCACCGTCACCAACACGCCGAACGTGCTGACCGAGGACACGGCCGACATGACCATGGCGCTGATGCTGGCCGTGCCGCGCAGGCTGGCGGAAGGCGCCAACGTGCTCACCGGCGACAAGAAATGGGCCGGCTGGTCGCCGACCTGGATGCTCGGTCGCCGCATCTGGGGCAAACGGCTAGGCATCGTCGGCATGGGCCGCATCGGCACCGCGGTTGCCAGGCGCGCCAAGGCCTTCGGTCTGTCGATCCACTATCACAACCGCCACCGCGTGCTGCCGGCGGTCGAGGACGAGCTGGAAGCGACCTATTGGGAGAGCCTCGACCAGATGCTGGCCCGCATGGACATCATCTCGGTCAACTGCCCGTCGACGCCGGCGACGTTCCATCTGCTTTCGGCGCGGCGGCTGGCGCTGATGCAGCCGTCGGCCTACATCGTCAACACCGCGCGCGGCGACATCATCGACGAGGAATCGCTGATCAAGCTGATCCATGACGGCAAGATCGCCGGCGCCGGCCTCGACGTCTACGAACACGAGCCGGCGCTGAACAGCAAGCTGCTGAAGCTCGCCGCAAAGGGCAAGGTCGTGCTCCTGCCGCATATGGGCTCGGCGACGCTCGAAGGCCGCATCGACATGGGCGAGAAGGTGATCATCAACATCCGCGCCTTCTTCGACGGCCACCGTCCGCCGGACCGGGTGCTGCCGCTGAGGACCTGACGACTTGCGGTCTTCAGCCGGCGATGGTGAGGGCGCCGTCTTCAGCGATTTTCGCAATGCTTCCGCGATAGGTCTCGAAGATATCGCGCTCGAGCTGGACCGCCATCGGCGTTTCCCAGCCCATTTCCCTGGCGACGATCAGCCCGAGCAGGAGGATCGCGTCCGGCTCGTGCAGCACCAGTGCGGCCGGCGCCCGGCCATTGTGGACAAGCTCCATCAGCACGGCAGAAGCCGAGGACGAGCCGATCGTGCCCGGCAGGAACAGCACGCGGCCGGAAATCGTCTCGCCATGCTGTGGGTGACGGACATCGGCGATGCGGCCGCTCTTCGGGTCGACGCCGCCCCAGAAGCTGATCGGCGCCGTCAGCACCAGCGCCTCGCCTTCGCCGCCCTTGCCAGGCACCAGGATCTCGGCTCGGGCGTTCATGCTGCGATATCCGTAAATCGTGGCTTACCAAGAACGGCGCTTTCGACGCAGTCGGCCAGCGAGGCGTAGAGCACGGAGTAGCCGGTGTTGCCCGGCGCGTAGTGCGCGAACTTGCCCGAATTCGTCATCAGCACCCCGTTGCTGAGCTCCGGCATGATCGGCGTCACCACCACGCAAGTGTCGGCAACGATGATCACCCCGCTTGCCTCGAGCGCCTTGCGCCGGCCGCCTTGCTCGAGGCCGGACAGCGCATGGCGGCCGGTGCAGGCATAGATCGGCACGAGGAGCCGGCGGCCGGCGATCAGCCGCTCCAGCGCGTCGAATTCCGCGAGCGACAGATGCGGGCTGCCGATTGCAACCGCATCGATCGTTTTCGATGCCGCCGCCGTCGACAGCCCGGCACGTGCCTTCGCGGCCATTTCAGACGTGACGCGGATCACCGTCTCCGCCGTCGTGCCGGCGAGAATGGTGTTCGCATCGGGCGCTTCCGGCGTCGCGCCGGCAATGTGGAACAGGCCGACCGCGCCGGATGAGGCCGCGGCGGCGCCGAATGCCTTGAGCGCATCCTCGCCGGGGTGCTTGGCTACGCCGGTGACGACGCCGACGGCGTTGCCGACCTCGCGACCATAGAGGCTGCCCAGCACCGGCCAGGCGATTTCGGATGCCAGGAAGGAAGGCGAGAGGCCGGAGACATCGAACACCAGTCGCGCCCGCCTGTTCTCGAGGCGATGCAGGCCGTAGTCCGGGGCGCGGCCGGTGATGGCGCAGGCGATGTCGAGGAAATCGCCATAGCGGTTGGTGCGCGCGCCCAGCACAGAATTGCAGAAAACCACTGCGTTCGATTCGCCCCAGGCGACGTCGCTGCCCAGCGCTGGCCTGTGCCCGGCCTGGTAAGGCGCGCAGGTCCAGCTCTGCTCGCAGCCAAGCTTGCGATAGGCCTCCATCATCCGCCGCGCCATGCCGCGCGCCGGCTCCTCGAGGCGGATGCGCGCGCAGCCCATCAGGTCGAGCGCGCCGACATTGAGCGTCGAGCGCACGGCGACGCGCGCGCCGCCCTCGACCAGCCTCTCGGCGAACAGCGTGCCGGAATCGCCGTGATAGAGCGCCCCGTCTATATGCGTCGAGGCAATCGGGATCAGTCGCGGCGCGCCGAGCAGCCGGGCGCTTTCGGCGACGATGCGCATCGCCATCGCGGCGCCGTCCTTGCCGGCGGCGATCGCCTGTTCTTCCGCGCTGAGGGCGAGGCTCATGGCAGCACCTTGCGCATGGTGATCGAGGTCGGCCGATCGTAGCCTTCATGCGCCGTGCGTTCGGTCTCGCCAAAGCCCAGCCGGGCGAAGGCGCTGTGATTTGTGGAGAGCTCGATGCGCGTCTGCAGTTCGATGGCGCCCTTGCCGCGGCTCACAGCAATTTCCTCGGCGGCCCGCATCAGCAGCCTGCCGATGCCTTGCCCCTGAAAGTCCGGCTCGACCGCGAGCTTGCCGATGTAGAAATCGTCCTGCCTTTCCAGCACGAAAACGCAGCCGACGATCCTCGCACCTTGCAGGGCCAGGAAACCCGTCTCCTGTTTTGCCTTTTCCTTGAGCTTTGCCGCGGTCAGCAGATGCGCCGAGGACGGCGGATCGATGACGCCGTCCATATAGGCAAAGGCGCGCATGATCAGCGAATGCAACTCGTCCCATTGCCCGAAATCGGGAGGAATTTGCGTGACGAAGACGCCCGTCGGCCGGTCCATGCGATCAGGCTCTCTTGTAGCGGATCGTGTCGAAGCGCGCGCTGAGCGCGTCGTAAAGCAAAAGCCGGCCGACCAGCGGCTCGCCAATGCCGGTGATCAGCTTGATCGCCTCCATCGCCTGCAGCGTTCCGATCACACCGGTCAGCGCGCCGACTACGCCGGCGACGGCGCAGGACGGCACCAGTCCTTCCGGCGGTGCTTCCGGGAAAAGGTCGCGGTAGCCGGGGTTAGGCTTGCCGTCGGCGCCGGTCTCGAACGGTTTCAGAACCGTCAGCGAGCCGTCGAAGCGGCCGACGGCGGCGTGCACCAGGGGCTTGCCTTCCGCGGCGCAGGCATCGGCCACCGCATAACGCGTCTCGAAATTGTCGGAGCCGTCGACCACGATGTCGTATCGTGCGACGAGGGCAGGGGCATTCTCCGCCGTCAGCCTGAGCTGATGCGGCTCGACCGCCACATTGGGGTTGATGCGCATTATCGCCGCGGACGCGCTGTCGGTTTTGGCAATGCCGATCGCGTCCGTGCCGTGGATCACCTGCCTCTGCAGGTTGGACAGCGAGACCGTGTCGTCGTCGGCGATGCCGAGCGTGCCGACGCCGGCGGCGGCGAGATATTCGAGCACCGGGGCGCCGAGCCCGCCGGCGCCGATCACCAGCACCCGCGCCCGCTTCAGTTTCTGTTGGCCGGCGCCGCCAATCTCCGGCAGCACGATGTGGCGCGCGTAACGCTCGAGTTCTTCGTCGGAAAGCGTGGTCATGGCCAGACCTTATCGTGGCGCAAAAACCTTGTCAGGGGTCTTCGGTTGGCCCAACCGTGCCGTGGTCGACCGTCAGGAACTGCGCGCGGCCTTCGAGGCTGGAAAACAGCGCCGCGTCGGTTCCGGTCATGAACGCCTGGCAGTTCAGCTCCTCCAGGATCGAGAACAGGGCGGCGCGCCGGCCGGCGTCGAGATGCGCCGCGATTTCGTCGAGCAGCAGGATCGGCGTCATCCCCGACATCTCGCCGGTCAGCCTTGCATGCGAGACCACGATGCCGACCAGGAGCGCCTTCTGCTCGCCGGTCGAGCAGAGTTCGGCCGGCATTGCCTTGGGCCTATGCCGCACCACGAGATCGGAGCGATGCGGGCCGTCCAGCGTGCGGCCGGCGGCGCGGTCGCGATCGCGGCCATCGGCCAGCGCGCGGCGAAACCGCTCCTCGACATCGACCGCCGGCGCGCTGCCGAGCGCGTTTTCCAGATCGCCGTCGAGGCTGATGTCGGCTTGCGGAAACGGTCCGCTGGACGGCAGCCTCTCGATCATGGCGGCAAGCAGGCGCGCCAGCTCGGCGCGGGCCGCCGCGATCGCCACGCCGGTCTCGGCCATCTGCGTCTCGATGGCATCGAACCAGCTGCCGTCGCGAGATCCTTCCGTAAGCAGGCGGTTACGCCCGCGCATCGCCTTCTCGTAGTCGAGCGCGCGCTGGCCGTGGCCGGGATCGATCGCCAGCACCAGCCGGTCGAGGAAGCGCCGGCGGTCGGCCGCCGGCCCGGGGAACAGTCCGTCCATCGCCGGCGTCAGCCAGACGACACGCAGCCACTCCAGCATATCCTCGGACGACCGCGCCGCGGCGCCATTGATCCGCACCCGTCTGCCGCTCTCGCCGCTGTCGCCGCCCGCAATGCCGGTGCCGATCTCGGCCTGGCCTTCCGGCCCTTCGATGCGGGCATGCAGCGCAAAACCGCCATCGCCGTCTTCGCGCGCCAGGTCGGCATAGGGTGCGCGGCGCAGTCCGCGCCCGGGCGTCAGCAGCGAGATCGCTTCCAGCAGATTGGTCTTGCCGGCGCCATTGTCGCCGGACAGCACCACCGCTCCGGGCGACAGGCCGATGGATAGCGCCGCATAGTTGCGGAAATTCGTAAGTGTAAGCTTACTTATATGCGTTTGTTGCTGGAGCTGTGTTGCACCTGCGGTCACGGCAGCAAAATCGCCTCGTTGGCAGCCTAGAGTCGGATGATTTCAGGTCGAATCGACCTGAAATCTGAATCCGGCTCTAAATCAAAGAGATAGAGCATGATGTCGTCCGAAAACTGCTTCACACTTTTCGGCATCATGCTCTAGACGCGCATCGGCATCAGCACGTAGAGCGCGGTCTCGTCGGCCATGTCGTGGATCAGCGTCGGCGAGCCGGCGTCGGCGAGCATGAATTTCGCCTCCGTGCCGGTGAGCTGCGCGGCGACGTCGAGCAGATACTTGGCGTTGAAGCCGATCTCGATCGGATCGGCCGAATAGTCGGCGGCCAGTTCCTCGGTGGCGCTGCCGGAATCCGGATTGTTGACGGCCAGCGTCAGCTGGCCCTCGGCGATCGACAGTTTCACCGCCCGGCCGCGCTCCGACGAAATGGTCGAGACGCGGTCAACGGCCGCGGCGAAGCTCTGCCGGTCGATGATCAGCTTCTTGTCGTTGCCGGTCGGAATGACGCGCTGATAGTCCGGGAAGGTGCCGTCGATCAGCTTCGAGGTCAGAACCACGCTGCCGATGGTGAAGCGGATCTTGGTGTCGGAAAGTTCGGTGGTCACGGCCACATCCGGGTCGTCGACCAGCTTCTGCAGCTCGCTCACCGTCTTGCGCGGGATGATGATGCCCGGCATGCTTTCGGACCCTGCCGGCGCGTCGATCTCGGCGCGCGCCAGGCGGTGGCCGTCGGTCGCCACCGAGCGCAGTTTCAGCTTGCCGCCGGCTTCGTGCGTGTGCAGGTAGATGCCGTTGAGGTAGTAGCGCGTCTCCTCGGTGGAGATGGCAAATTGCGTCTTTTCGATCAGGCCTTTCAGGTCAAGCGAATCGAGCCGGAAGATGTGCGAGAAGGAACCGGCCGAAAGCTCCGGGAAATCGGACTGCGGCAGGCACTGCAGGCGGAAGCTCGAACGGCCCGAGGTGACCGTCATCGCATTGCCGTCCTCGTCGGTCTTCAGCATCACCTCCGCCCCGTCGGCGAGCTTGCGCACGATGTCGTAGAGCAGATGCGCCGGAACGGTCGTCGCCCCGCCGCGCTCGACCTTGGCGGGCGTCGCTTCGGTCACTTCCAGGTCGAGGTCGGTCGCCTTCATCTCGAGGCTGGCGCCCTCGGCGCTGAGCAGCACGTTGGACAGGATCGGTATGGTGTTGCGCCGCTCGACCACGCGGTGGACATGGTTGAGCGACTTCAGGAGATTTGACCGTTCCAGGATAACACGCATGACGAAACAGGCTCGCTTGAATGGATGAGCGGGTCTCCGGCGAGCGGCGCCCCGCGAAAGGTCTGAACAGGCTCAGAATCTGCTTAAGCTGACAGGAAAAAGCCTGCAAACGCAAGCCCGCGCCACCGGTTAGGACCGGTTGCGCGGGCTTTCTGGGGATAAAGCCGGCGAAGTCCCCGATCCGGCTTTTCCCGGGCGCTCAAGCCTGGTCGTTGATCAGCCTTCGCAAGAGTTCCAGTTCCTGCGCCAGCGTGTTGTCCGCGCCCGAAAGGTCCTCGATCTTGCGCACCGCGTGCAGCACCGTCGTATGATCGCGGCCGCCGAACCGCCGTCCGATCTCCGGCAGCGAACGCGGCGTCATCACCTTCGACAGGTACATGGCGACCTGCCGCGGTTTGACGATGGTGCGCGTGCGCCGGTTGGACAGAAGCTCGGTCTTCGACACATTGTAGTGACGCGCCACGATGCGCTGGATGTCCTCGATGCGCACCCGCTTCGGCTCGCCCGAGCGATAGATGTGGCCGAGGATCTCATCGATGCGGTCGATGCTGATCTGCGGCTCGAAGGACTGCCTGAACAGGAGCTGGTTGAAGGCGCCCTCCAGCTCGCGCCCGCTGCCCGTCACCGTGCGCGCGACATGGTTGAGGATCTCCTCCGAAATATCGAGCGAGGTGTCGTCGACCTTGGCCGTCGCAAGACGCAGCTTCAGCATGCCGAGCCGCATGGCGAAGTCCGGCGCCGACATTTCCAGCGCCACGCCGCCATTGAGGCGCGAGCGGACGCGCGGCTCCAGCGATTCCAGCTCCGACGGCGGCCGGTCGGCGGCCACCACCACCTGCTTGGCGCTGTCGAGCAGCATGTTGATGAGATGGCAGAATTCATGCTGGATCGACTTGCCCTGCAGGAACTGCATATCGTCGATAATCAGCAGGTCGATGTCGCGCAGCTGCTCCTTGAGCGTCAGCGCGTTGTTGTCGCGGATCGCGGTAGCGAAGCGCCACATGAAATACTCGGCCGTCAGATAGACGACGCGCGATTTCGGGTTGTGCATCAGCGATTCCGCCGCGATCGCCTGCAGAAGATGCGTCTTGCCGAGACCGACCGTGGCATGAAGGAACAGCGGGTTGAAGCGCACCGCGCTCGACTGCGATTCCGCCACCGCCTTTGCCGCGGCGAAAGCCACCCGGTTCGACGGGCCTTCGATGAAGGAATTGAACGTGTAGCGCGGATCGAGCGGCGACCCCAGCACATTGTGCCGGAACTCCGTTTCGGCGGGCGCGCCCTGGCGCGGCGCCGGTGCCCGCTCCACCCTGCCTGATCCGGCGGTGCCGGCGGCGAGCGCCGTTTGCGTCTGCCTGGTCATCTTGCGCGCCGGCGCCACTTCGGGCTCGACGCCGTTGCGCGTCTGGCGCGTGGCGGTGCGCACCACGATCTCGATCTTCAGGACCTCGGGATCCTCGTGCTTCCACAGTTCCGCGATCAGATCGAGATAGTGGCCGTTGATCCACGACCGCAGGAAGGCCGTGGGCACCGAGATGCGGACAATGCCCCGGGACGCCTCGGCGACCTTCATCCGGCCGAACCAGCTGGAATACACCTCGGCTCCCAAGCGCGCCTTCAGCTGGGTCTTGACCCGCTCGAACTTCTGTTCCGCGTCGCTGGATGCCACCATGTCGCCCCCTCCGACAAAAGTTGCTTGAAATGGGAGTTCGCTCGTTAGCTCCCTTTCGATGCCGCTCTGCATGACCGCGTTCCTTGCCTGTTTGTACCTGTTTCCCGCCGGGGATGCGCCTCCTGCATCCATGTTTCCGGCGACCGTATCTTCGCTGCGACACTGCCACCGCCGCTGGTGGTGAATGCCGCCTCGTTCTACACAAGGGACCGGTCCCGGCCCTTGCAAGCCGGGTCGTTTTTCTGAACAAGGCAAAGCTCTACCGCCCGGCGAAAACGCCGGCGCGCCATCGACCTGCCATGTAAAAATTACGCCAGTCCCCTACCCGCATCGAAAAGACAAATCAAACCCGTTCGCGGAATTGCTCCACGTCATGAATTCTGCCATTTTGTGGTGGCCAATTCAGGCTGGGTTTGGGGGCCAAGAGCCCGTCCCTTCGATGGATGGACATTACCGAAATCGCTGTGGATAGGGCAAGGCCACGACTAACGGATTTTTAACAAATCTGGTTAGCGGAGGCGGGTCTGCAACAGGTGCCGCAACGGCATATTTTGACAAAGCCATTGTGATTCAAACCCTTTTCCGGCGAATATGAAAAAGGCCACCCGGCAGGAAATTTTCTGAAATAATTCGCTTGACAGCTACTTGTCCCCCGCAGCTCGAACTCGATGTGAACAAGCTGTGGATCACCGTCTGCAAGTGACTGAAATGTATGGATAATTTCTGACAGCTGAATCTGGGTGCGCACCCGCTTTCGACATAACGGAATATCAGTGCGCATGTATATGCCGGCAAAACAATCTGGATTTTGAAATCCAGCCCGGATGCGATCTCCGGGCGTTCTTTTTAAGTACTTGCCGGCAAACGAAAAAACCCGGCGTCATCCGCCGGGTTCGAAGAACGCTAGTCTAGGGTAGGCGTATCAGGCGGTCAGTACCTTGACCCGGTGCGCCAGCCGCGAAACCTTGCGCGATGCCGTGTTCTTGTGGATCACGCCCTTGGTCGCGGCGCGCATCAATTCCGGCTCGGCGGCCTTGAAGGCGGCGAGTGCTGCGGCCTTGTCGCCCGAGGCCAGCGCCTCTTCGACCTGGCGCACATAGGTGCGGACGCGCGAGCGGCGGTTCTTGTTGATCGCGGCGCGGCGGGCGATCTTGCGCGTTGCCTTTTTGGCCGAGGAGGTATTGGCCATGATGCCTCTCTTCTGATCTGGTGGGCGCCAGCAGTATCGCAGGGCGCAAAAAACAAACGGGCAGCCACAGGCCGCCTCGGTTGGTGCGGCTTATAGTTCAGCTTTTCCGGCGCGTCAACGCCGCTTTGCCTTCTTTTTGAGGCTGGCGCCCGGCCATCTTATCGATTGGTGAAATTGGGCTTCCGCTTCTCGGCGAAGGCCGCCATGCCTTCCTTCTGGTCGTCCAGCGCAAACAGCGAATGGAACAGCCGCCGCTCGAACCGCAAACCCTCCGCAAGCGTCGTCTCATAGGCCCGGTTGACGGCCTCTTTCGTCATCATCACAGAGGGCAGCGAGAATTCCGCTATCTTTGCCGCGGCCTTCAGCGCCTCCTCGACGAGGTCGCCGGCGGGCACGACTCGCGAGACCAACCCGCAGCGCTCTGCCTCCGCCGCATCCATCATCCGCCCCGTCAGGCACATATCCATGGCCTTCGACTTGCCGACGAACCGGGTCAGCCGCTGCGATCCGCCCATGCCGGGCATCACGCCGAGCGTGATCTCGGGCTGGCCGAACCTGGCGGTGTCCGCGGCGATGATGAAATCGCACATCATTGCCAGTTCGCAGCCGCCGCCAAGGGCGTAACCCGCGACCGCCGCGATGATCGGCTTTCGCACGCGCGTAAGCTCCTCCCAGCCGACGAAGAAGTCCTGCGTGTAGGCATCGACGAAGGCGATCGACTGCATCTGCTTGATGTCGGCGCCCGCGGCGAAGGCCTTCTCGGAACCGGTGATGACGATCGCGCCGATGCCGGGGTCGGCGCCGAACCCGTTCACCGCCTCGACCGCTTCTCTCATGACCTCGGTGTTCAGCGCATTGAGCGCCTTCGGCCGGTTCAGCGTGATCAGCCCGACCTTGCCGCGCGTCTCCACGATGATGGTTTCATAGGTCATGGCATCGCCTCCTCGTTCCGATTAAGGAGATCGGTCTAGCTCACCGCTGACAGGTCCGGCAATAGAAGGTCGAGCGGCCGCTCTGCACGATGCGCTCGATATGGCCGCCGCAGCCAGGCTTCGGGCATGGCTCGCCTTCGCGGTCGTAGACGGCGAAGGAATGCTGGAAATAGCCGAGCGACCCATCGGTCTGCACATAGTCGCGCAGCGACGATCCGCCGGCGGCGATCGCATCGGCGATGACCGACCGGATCGCCTCGGCCAGCCGTTCGGCCTGCTCGCTGGCCTTCTTGCCGGCCTTGGCGATGGTGCCTGCTTCGCGCAGCGGCGACAGGCCGGCGCGCCACAGCGCTTCGGACACATAGATATTGCCGAGCCCGGCGATCAGCCGCTGGTCGAGAAGCGCTGCCTTCAACGGCGATCTGCGGCCCTTGAGCAGCGAGGCGAGCAGGGCGCCGTCCAGCGCATTGCCTGTCGGCTCGACGCCCAGGCCGGTCAGCATCGGATGGGTATCGGGCACGCCTTCGGCAAACAGCATGAAGCCGAAACGGCGCGGATCATTGAAGATCACGCGCGAGCGGGCGCCCGCGGCCGTCTCGACATCGAAAACGACATGGTCGTGCGTGGAGCTCTTCGACCGCTCGTGATGGAAGGTGCCTGGCGTCTCGTCGCCATCGGCGGCTTCGATGCGGAACGAGCCCGACATGCCGAGATGGCAGATCAGCACCGGGCCGCCATCCACATGCATGGTCAGGTATTTGGCGCGACGGCCGAGCGCGGTGATGGTCTTGCCGGTCAGGCGTTCGGAGAAACGCGCGGGAAATGGAAACCTGAGATCGGGCCGGCGCGCCTCGACCCTGACCAGGCGAGCGCCTTCCAGGACCGGCTGCAGCCCGCGCCGGACGGTTTCGACCTCAGGCAGTTCGGGCATGACCGCCGATCGCCTTGTTGAAGGAGGTGCCGTGACGGCCGGGCGCCAGCCCGAGATGCTCGGCGACGGTGTCGCCGATATCGGCGAAGGTCGGCCTGAGGCCGATGTCGCCGCCTGCCAGCCCCGGTCCGGTGCCGATCACCGGGATGCGTTCGCGCGTATGGTCGGTGCCGCGCCAGGTCGGATCGTTGCCATGGTCGGCGGTGAGGATGAGCAGGTCGCCCTGTCGCAGTTTCGCCAGCGCTTCGGGCAGGCGCCGGTCGAACGCCTCCAGCGCCGCGGCATAGCCGGCGACATCGCGCCGGTGGCCGAACTCGGTGTCGAAATCGACGAAATTGGCGAACACCAGGTCGCCGTCGTCGGCATCGTCCATCGCGCCGAGCGCCTTGTCGAACATCGCCATGTTGCCGGCGGCCTTGCGCACCTCCGAGATGCCGCGATGCGCGAAGATGTCACCGATCTTGCCGACCGCGATGACCTTGCTGCCGCGCCCCGTCAGCCGGTCTAGCAGCGTCGGTTCGGGTGGCGGCACGGCATAGTCGCGGCGGTTATATGTCCGTTCGAAGGTGGCGACGGTTTCCCCGACAAAAGGCCGCGCGATCACCCGGCCGATGTTCAGCGGATCGGCCAGCCTGCGCACCGTCTTGCAGAATTCGTAGAGCCGTTCGAGGCCGAAATGCGTTTCGTGGGCGGCGATCTGCAGCACGGAATCGACCGAGGTGTAGCAGATCGGCTTGCCGGTCCGGATATGCTCCTCGCCGAACCGCTCGATGATCTCGATTCCTCCCGCGTGGCAATCGCCCAGAATGCCGGGCACCTTTCCCTCGCTGATCATCGCCTCGGTCAGTTCGGCCGGAAAGGCGGGCACCGTCTGCGGAAAATAACCCCAGTCGAAACGCACCGGCAGGCCGGCTATCTCCCAGTGGCCGGACGGTGTGTCCTTGCCGCTCGACACTTCTTGCGCCGCGCCATGGAAAGCCGCCGCGATCGGCGCCGTGCCGCCATTGCCGAAGCGGAACCCCGTCGCGGTTTCCGCCGCGCCCGCCAGCCCAAGCGAGACCATGTTGGGCACGGCGAGCGGTCCCTTGCGCAGGCCCTCGCGATCCGCGCGCCCCTCGGCGCAGGCGAGCGCGATGTGACCGAACGTGTCGGCGCCGGCATCGCCATAGCGTTCGGCATCGGCGGCGCCGCCGATGCCGAACGAGTCGAGGACAAAGAGGAAAGCGCGCGCCATCAAAGGGATCATTGTTGCCTGTCTGCGGCTCCAGACATAGGGTTCCGCATCGCCATTGGCAATTCGGAAACCAAACGGCAACCGCTCGGCGCGATAGTCGGGCGAGACGGGATGCCGGTACGGGCGGGGCAGGGATGGGAAGGCGCGGCGGATTTTCGGCAAGGCCTGCCTGCATGGCTGCTTTGGCATTGCTGGCCGCGTCCTGGCCGGATACGGCCAGCGCCGACTGGCGCGACGACATCGGCACATTCCGCGTCGGAATCGTCGCCGAACCTGGAGCCGGCAACACCGTTCCGGGCCTGGCGCTGCTCACCGACGCCTACACCAAGGCACTCGGCATGAAGGTCGAGTTTGTCGTCGCCCGCGACTACCGGGCGCTGATCGAGGCGCAGGTGGAGGGACGGATTCAGTATGCCGTCTATTCAGCCGTCGCCTATGCGACCGCGTCCGAGCGCTGCGGCTGCGTCGAGCCGCTGGTGGCGCCGGTCGATACCGATGGCGCCGCCGGCATCCGCTCGCTCCTTGTGACGCGCGACGGCAAGGTGTCGGATCTCGCGGCCATGCCGGGCCATCGCATCGCCATGGCGCCTGCCGACAGCGTCGGCGGCTCGCTTTTGCCGCTCGCCGGCCTGACGGCGGCAGGCGTCGGGATCAGCGAGGATTCACCCTATCTCGTGCATGCCGGCACGGCCGCAGCCGCCGAGGCAATGCTGGTCGACGGGGAGGCCGATGCTTTGTTCGGCTGGGAAGCGGCGCTGGCGGACGGCAATCCGGCCGCGGCCGACAGTCCGCCGGCCCTTCCGGCAGGCCAGCCGGCCGGCGCGGGCGATCACTCGGCCGATCCGAACGGCACGATGGCGCGGCTTGAGGCGGCGGGTGTTTCGAAGGCGGCGCTGCGGATCGTGTGGACGTCAGGCCTGCTCAGATACGGCCCGCATGCCGTGCGCAGCGATCTCGATCCCGAGGCCAAGCGCCGGCTCACCGTGTTTCTCACCAACCTGAAGTCGATGACGCCCGATGTCTACGATCTTCTGGAGACGACGCATTCGGGCGGCTTCACCGTCTCCTCGCAAAAGGACTATGCGATGGCGGCTGCGATCGTGCGCATGGTGTCGGGCAAAGAGGGCGGGCAATAATCCCGGCGAAGCGGCGCCGTGCAATTCTCAGCAGTCGCCGCAAGGGATCGTCGTGCTCCGGCGCGGCCGCAGATAGTAGGTCTCGCTCATCGAAATGTGGCTGAAAGCCGAGGTCAGCCCAAGCCGCTCTTTGCTGTCCGCCGCCCAGGTGATGATCGGCTCATAGGCGAGGTCGCTCTCGACGCGGATGAGGAAGGTGCCCTTGACATTGAGCGCGGTGGGAATCGTGGTGGTGCTGGTCTTCGCGGCATCGGGGCTGGTGGCCCCGTTGAGCAGCTTGCGCGACCAGACGACCTGCACCTTAGGCGTCGTATCGGTGGTGACCTCTATCGCCGTGATGACGATCTTGGGATCCGACCGGTTGTAGGGCTTCAGGGTCGAGTTGCCGATCTTCATGATCGCATCGAGATCGGCCTTGGTGATGGTGTTCTGCTGGGTGACGAGGTCCGCCACCATGCTGCCGATGCGGCTGACCTTCTTGCTGGTCTCGATGGCCTGCGAGGCCTCCATGGTCACGAAATACATGACGAGCAGCAGCGGCACGATGAAGGCAAACTCGATCGCCGCGATGCCGCGGCGATCGGCGCCAAACCGCACCGCTCGTGTCCAGACCGCCAAAATTCCCCGATGTGCCCCCGCACGATACATGCCCTTACCCCCGTTTTGCCGAAGCATGCCCGCAATCTCAGTTGTCGAACGGCTCGTTCTGCCACGTCACGGACGCGAAGTGCAGCGCGGTGCCGTCGGTCATATTGGTCATCGACTTGGACATGAAGTCGGTCATGACCGGCCATTTGTAGAAGACGCGCAACATGTTCTTCGTTTCCGCCAGCCCGGGCGATACGCCGAAAGCCGTCGAGTTCGCGCCTTGAGTCAGCACGATCTGGTTGTTCACGATCTTGTAGCTCGCCGTGGCGGCGTCCGCGAAGGTCGCATATTCGCGCAAGTCCACGGATAGTCCCGGGCACTTGTTGGCGACAATGATTTCCAGCTTGGCGCAGATCATGTCCTGCAACTTGGTGCCGCTCACGTCGGCCGGCCTCAGCTGGCCGGTGCGCAACTTGCGGGCGATGTCGTCGGTGATGTTGGCCATCACTTCCTGGCCGGCAAATGAAATGCAGCTTTCGAGGATGGCGAAGACGAGGAGGGCGAAAGGCAAGGCAAGCATCGCGAATTCCATCGCCGTGCTGCCGCGCCGATCACCAAGAAAGCGGGCGCGGAGCCGTGTCCACCCGTTGCCGCGATTGTCGTCCTCGGGCGCTCGCTTCCTGTTCATGCCCACTCCCTGCCGATCCTTGTGATGTCGGCCGGGACATTAACGAAAACCCATTGAAGCCCGGTTTGGATGACCGTTAAATTCGTCGAAGCGCCGTTAGCCGGCCGCTAACCGTAGTCGCCAAAATAGGCCGGCAGCTCAGTGGCCGGCGCTCATCTCGGCTTCCGAGGCCTTCTCGCTGTCGCTCTTGTAGGAGCTTTCGCAATACGGGGTGCAGGACATGGTCTGGATTTCGGAGCGCCTGTAGATTCTGACCGAGGATGCATCCTGCCGCACGACGGTGACCTGTTCGTCGATGATCGGGCTGCCGTCCTGGTCGAGGACGACCAGATTGGTGACGCCGAATCCCTTGCCGGTCAGCACGATGGTCGAGGCATCCTGCACGGAGGCGTCTGCAATCGCCGGATTGCCGATGACGATGGTGTCGGCCGAACGGGACAGCTTGACGATCTTGGCCTGGTTCATGGTGACTTCGATGCCGGGCCCAGCCTTGGCCGGCAGGACGAAGGCAGCGGCGGCGACAAGCACGGCAACTGGAAACGACGATCTCAACCCGGTCATCTGGACGCTCCAAGGCGGCAAACTGTTCAACGGAACATGAACGAGATTGGTGAACCAACGGTTAAGCCCCTGCTCAGCACGATTAAGGCCGGCGTTCGACTGCCTGCCGCGGCGGGCGATGGCCCTCCCTGCGACAGTCGCCGGGAATCCGCCTCTGCCGCTGCTTTGCGGGCGGCGAGGCGGCTCGCCGGTACTTTAGCTGACGATTAACCAAGCAACGGGTTCGAGACCGGAAAGGAATCGGTAAGGCTGTTTATTAAGCCGATCGAAAGGCCTTCTCCCTAGATTGGCAGCATCCGATCAACCGGCAAGAGAAGTTGACGGAAGTGCTGTAACACGTGGAGTAGGAGCTCTCGAATGTCTAACCTCATTGCACGTTTTGTGAAGAACGAGTCCGGTGCGACCGCCATCGAATATGGCTTGATCGCCGCTCTCATCGCGCTCGCCATCATGGTCGGCGCCGGCGCCCTCGGCAATGCGCTGAACAACAAGTTCGACGCCATCGCCAACAAGGTTGAAGGTTCCTGATACCTGAAGCGAATTAGCTTCTTCAAGCGAAAGGGCCGCCTCGTCTGGCGGCCCTTTTTTCGTCATTCGCGTTTTCATCGAGGCGGGCGATTTTGACTGGCCGGCCTCATCAATCGTTAATCGAACATGCCTAGGCTGTACCGGCTAGAACTCGACCGCAGGCACCGCGCCCATGCTTGAAGCCCTCATCTTCGTCGTCTTTCCGTTCTGCATGCTGTTTGCCGCGATCTCCGACATGCTGTCGATGACGATCGCCAATCGCGTGTCGGTGCTGCTGGTGGTGGTCTTTGCCTTGGTGGCGCCGCTGACGGGGATGGATTGGGCCGCCTATGGCTGGCATTTCGCGGCGGGCTTCCTGGTGCTGGCCGTGACCTTTGGCCTGTTCGCGCTCGGCGGCATGGGCGGCGGCGATGCCAAGTTGCTTGCCGCCACCGCGCTGTGGATGGGCTTCAACATCCATCTTGTCGAATATCTGGTGATCTCGACCTTCATCGGCGGGCTGCTGACGGTCGCCATCCTTGCTTACCGGAAATCGGCACTGGCGGACTTTACCGGGCACAATCCCTTCCTGCGCCATTTCGCCGACCAGACGACCGGCGTTCCCTACGGCATCGCGCTCGGCATCGGCGGTCTGATCGTTTTTCCGGATTCTCCGCTGATGGTATGGGCGCTGGAAAGGCTGGCCGCCTAGCCGCCCTGCCATCGCGCGTACGAGTTATCCGATTTTGGACTGGGCGGCTTGGCCGCCCTTTTCGCATCCCGGAGGGGGGTTCGTTCTAATTTATGTAAACCTTAAATTAATCACGATCGTAAGCATTGCATTAACCTTGTTTTGACGATTGCGGCTGCAAAGTCCGCCTTGGCTAGGTGGTTTGCCATAGGCGAGGGTTCGGACAGATGCCAGCATCCCGACTTATAATACTGAGCGTGGCGGTGGCCGCGGCGGGCGGCGCGGGTTATGTCGCGAAGAACATGGTGGCGGTTCCGCCGCCCCGGGTCGTCGTCGATAGCCCCCAGGCGCCGGCCATAGCGCTGCAGGACGTGCTCGTTCTGTCCGGCGATGTCGCCATGGGCAGCCCGCTGGAGAACAACATCAGCTGGGAGTCGTGGCCGGCCGACGGCATCAACGCGAATTTCATCACCCGCGCCGCGGAGCCCGATGCCGTGGACAAGCTGAAGGGCTCCGTTGCCCGCGTGGCGATGTACACGGGCGAGCCGCTCAGGCGCTCCAAGCTGATCGGCGAGGGCCAGAGCTTCATGTCGTCGATCCTGCCCAGCGGCATGCGCGCCGTCGCCACCGCGATATCGGCCGACACATCGGCCGGCGGCTTCATCCTCCCCAATGATTTCGTCGACGTGATCATGACCCGCCGTTCCGACACCGGAACGGGCGGCAGCGGGTTCACCACCGAGACCATCCTGAAGAACATCCGCGTCCTGGCGATCGACCAGACCATCCAGGAGGATGAGGAAGGCAAGAAGACCAGGGTCGGTCAGACCGCCACGCTTGAGCTGTCGCCGCAGCAGGCCGAAATCATCACGGTCGCGCAGCAGATGGCCGATCGCCTGACCCTGGCGCTGCGTCCGATCACGGACGCTCACGAAAAGAATCTGGGCGAGGCCGACTATCTCGTTTCCGGCAACGGCCGGCGTGGCACGGTGCGGATGATCAAGTCGGGCGAAGTTTCCGAAGTGGGAGCAAGGAAATGAGGCTAAAGGGTAAACTGCCCTTCATGGCGGCAGCGGCGATCGGCCTGTTCCTGCTCGGCACCAACGCGCCCGGCATGGTCGAGGCGAAGGCCGCGAACCGGAACGCCCAGGTGTCGGCGTCCACCGCCACACAACGCGTCAAGCTCGGTCTCAACAAGTCGGTGGTCATCGACCTGCCGAGCGATGCCTATGACATCCTGGTCGCCAATCCCGCGGTCGCCGATGCGGTCACCCGCACCGCGCGGCGCATCTATCTGTTCGGCAAGGCCGTGGGCGAGACCAACATTTTTGTCTTCGGCCCCAATGGCGAGCAGATCGTCAGCCTCGATCTGGCGGTCGAACGCGACGTTGCCGGGCTGGAGGACTACCTCAAGCGCTTCCTGCCGACGTCCGAGATCAAGGTCGAACTGCTGAACGACAACGTCGTTCTGACGGGAAGCGTGGACACGCCTCTTGACGCCAAGCGCGCCGTCGACCTGGCCACCATCTTCGTGTCCGGCGGTGAAGCCACGACCGGCCAGTATTCGCAGACCGCCGCCGGCGGATCGGCCAATGGCGGCGTCGACATCAACAACCCCGACCAGGACCGCCGCGTCTCGAAGATCGTCAACCTGCTGCAGATCATCGGCGACGACCAGGTGACGCTGAAGGTGACCGTGGCGGAGGTCAGCCGCTCGGTGATGAAGCAGCTCGGCGTCAACATGGTCGGCAGCGGCGGCAGCAACGGCATTTCCTGGGGCGCGCTGGGCGATACGTTCAGCGGCCTCGGCAAGCCGATCTCGAACTCGGGCTTCAACGTCGGCACCTCGGCGATCCAGGCCTACATCAACGCCATGGAACAGGCCGGCGTCATGAAGACCCTGGCCGAGCCGACGCTGACCGCCGTATCCGGCGAGAAGGCGACCTTCAAGGTCGGCGGCGAGTACAACATGGTCAACAGCGTCAGCGCCAACGTTTCGACCGACAACCAGACGGGCAACAGAACCTATTCGATCGAGAAGATCGAATACGGCATCGGCCTGGAATTCCAGCCGGTGGTGCTGTCGCCCGGTCGCATCAGCCTGAAGGTCAGGACCTCCGTATCGGAGCCGACCACGGAGGGATCGGTGTCGCTGTCGGCCGGCGGAAGGAGCCAGGGCATGAATGCGCTGTCGCTGCGCAAGCGCCTGGCGGATACGACGGTGGAACTGCCGTCCGGCGGGTCGATGATGATCGCCGGCCTCGTCCGCGACGACGTCAGGCAGGCCGTCAACGGCTTGCCCGGCCTGACCAAGATCCCGGTGCTCGGCACGCTCTTCCGCAGCCGCGACTTCGTCCGCAACGAGAGCGAGCTCGTCATCATCATCACGCCCTATCTGGCCAAGCCGGTCGCGCGCAACGAACTTGCCAAGCCGGACGACAACTTCAACGCCCCGAGCGACGGCGCAGGCATGTTCCTTGGCCGCGTCAATCGCGTCTACGGCACCATGCAGACCGACAGACCCGCCGGCCGCTATCACGGCGTTGTCGGGTTCATCTACAAGTGAGCGGGGAAGCGGACATGTTTCAGTCGACATCGAACACCACCGCGGCGCCGGCAAGGTCCGGTCGCGAGCGGATCCGCCGCTCCGTAGCCCCGGTCCTGGCCGTCCTGCTCGCCGCATCGCTCGCCGGCTGCGCCGGTTGGAAACGCGACAGCGTCACGGTCGGCGCCATCCCCGACGACTATCGCACCACCCATCCGATCGTCATCGCGGAAAAGAACCAGAAGATCGATCTTCCCGTCGGCGCCGGCGATCGCGGCATGACCGGCGCCCAGCGCGACACGCTGCTCGGCTTCCTCGACGGCTATGACAAGAGTGCGGCCCCGTCGCTGACCATCGCCGTCCCGAGAGGCTCGGCCAACGAGGTGGCGGCCTTGGTGGCCGGTCGCGATTTCGCGCGGGTCGCCGCCGCCTCCGGCGTCAAGCGCGGCCGCATCGTCATGACGTCGTATCAGTCGGCGGTTCCGGAAGCTTCGGCGCCGGTGCGCGTCGCCTTCGTGGCGGTGAGGGCGCAGACGGACAGATGCGGCCGCTGGCCGGAAGACCTGCTGCAGAATTCGGAAAACAAGCACTACGCCGATTTCGGCTGCTCGTACCAGAACAACCTCGCCGCCCAGATGGCCAATCCCAACGATCTGCTCGGGCCGCGCAAGCAATCCGACATCGACGCCGAAAATCGCGGCGCGGTGATCGACCTTTACCGCTCAAGAGGCATTTCGAACGAATTCCTCGGCAACTCGGAAGTGACCTACTGAGTGGCGCAAGTCAGGAAGAGAGCATGACAATGAGCAATCTTGCCTATGACGCGCCTGTGGATGGCGGCGATACATCGCAACAGGACATCGCCGCGATGCAGGCATTGCGGCCGGTGCCGCGCATCTCGATCCAGGCATTTTGCGAGACCGAGGGCGTCGCCAGTCCGGTCCGCCTCGCCGGCGACGACCGGCGCATGGCGAAGGCCCATCTGAAGGTTCATATGGGCGGCATCGCCACGGCGATCGAGTTCTACCAGTCGGCGCCGACGCCGAACCTGATCCTGCTGGAATCGCGCAGCGAGCCGAAGCAGCTGCTGGAGCAGCTCGCCCAGCTTTCCGAATATTGCGATCCGTCCTCGAAGGTCGTCGTGATCGGCCACTACAACGATGTCGGCCTCTATCGCGAGCTCATCCGCTCCGGCATTTCCGAATATGTCATCGCGCCGGTGTCGATGACCGACATCGTCAGCGTGGTCTCGTCAATCTTCGTCGATCCGGAGGCCGAACCGATCGGCCGCTCGATCGCCTTCATCGGCGCCAAGGGCGGCGTCGGTTCCTCGACCATCGCGCACAATGTCGCCTGGGCGATGTCGTCGCTGTTCAAGTCCGAGGTGGTCGTCGCCGATCTCGATCTTGCTTTCGGAACCGCCAACATCAATTTCGATCAGGATCCGGCGCAAGGTATCGCCGAGGCGGTGTTTTCGCCTGAGCGTGTCGACGAGGTCTATCTCGACCGGCTGCTTGCGCAATGCGCCGAGCATTTGTCGCTGCTCGCCGCTCCGTCCACGCTCGAACGGGTCTACGACTTCGATCCCGATGCCTTCTCGCAGCTCATCGACACCGCCCAGCGCAGCGCACCGCTCCTGGTCCTCGACGTGCCGCATATCTGGTCAGGCTGGAGCAAGAGCATCCTCGTCAAGGCGGATGAGGTGGTCATCACCGCGACGCCGGAACTGGCCAATCTGCGCAACACCAAGAACATGGTGGACATGCTGAAACGGCTGCGCCCGAACGATCCGCCGCCAAGGCTTGTCATCAATCAGGCAGGCGTTCCGAAGCGTCCCGAGATCGGACCGACGGACTTTTCCGAACCGCTCGGCATCACGCCGATGGCGGTCATCCAATTCGAACCGCTGCTGTTCGGCAACGCCGCCAACAACGGCCGCATGCTGGGCGAGATGGACGCCAAGAGCCCGATCGTCGGCATCATCGACGAGATCGCGCATGTGCTGACCGGGCGCAGCGAAATCAAGATCAAGAAGAAGGCGGGCCTCGGCTCGCTTCTCGGCAAGCTCTCGCGCAACAAGAAGTGACGCACCCAGAGGCGGATGATTTCAGGTCGAATGGACCTGAAATCTGAATCCGCCTCTAAATCGAAGAAAGTAGAGCATGATGTCGTCCGAAAGCCGCTTCACACTTTTCGGCATCCTGCTCCGGGCGGAATTGGTAGTCGATCATGTTTGGTAAGAGAGGCTCTGACGACGGCAACCGGTCCAAGCCGGAATTTCGCCAGCCGGCACCGGGCCCCGCGGCGCCGGGATCGGCGGATACGGCTGTTCTTGCGCGCCCCGCCGCGCCGGCGCAGTCGGGAGAGTTGGCCGCCCAGCCCGCCCGTCGCCCGGTCGAGCCGCCGCCGCTGGCGCCGGAGCCGAAGAAGGTCCAGCGCGAGCGCAGCGAGACCTACTACGACACCAAGAGCCAGGTCTTTTCCGCCCTCATCGACACGATCGACCTGTCGCAGCTCGCCAAGCTCGATCCCGAAAGCGCGCGCGAGGAAATCCGCGACATCGTCAACGACATCATCGCGATCAAGAATTTCGCGATGTCGATCGCCGAGCAGGAACAACTGCTCGAGGACATCTGCAACGACGTGCTCGGCTACGGTCCGCTGGAGCCTCTGCTTGCCCGCGACGACATCGCCGACATCATGGTCAACGGCTCCAAGAACGTCTACATCGAAGTCAACGGCAAGGTCGAACAGACCAGCATCCGCTTCCGCGACAATCAGCAGCTCCTCAACATCTGCCAGCGCATCGTCAGCCAGGTTGGTCGCCGCGTCGACGAATCGAGCCCGATCTGCGACGCCCGCCTTCCCGACGGTTCGCGTGTCAACGTCATCGCGCCGCCGCTCTCCATCGACGGCACCGCGCTCACCATCCGCAAGTTCAAGAAGGACAAGCTGACGCTCGACCAGCTGGTCAAGTTCGGCGCGATCTCGCCGCAGGGCGCCGAGGTCCTCAAGATCATCGGCCGCGTCCGCTGCAATGTCGTCATCTCGGGCGGCACCGGCTCGGGCAAGACGACGCTGCTCAACTGCCTGACCAACTACATCGATCGCGAGGAGCGGGTCATCACCTGCGAGGACTCGGCGGAACTGCAGCTGCAGCAGCCGCACGTGGTCCGCCTCGAAACCCGTCCGCCCAATCTTGAAGGCGAGGGCGAGGTCACCATGCGCGACCTGGTCAAGAACTGCCTGCGCATGCGGCCCGAGCGGATCATCGTCGGCGAAGTGCGCGGACCGGAAGTGTTCGACTTGCTGCAGGCGATGAACACCGGTCACGACGGCTCGATGGGAACGATCCACTCCAACAGCCCGCGCGAGTGCCTGAACCGTATCGAATCGATGATCGCGATGGGCGGCTACTCGCTGCCGCAGAAGACCGTGCGCGAAATCGTCGTCGGCTCCGTCGACGTGATCATCCAGGCAGCCCGCCTGCGCGACGGATCGCGGCGCATCACCCACATCACCGAGGTGATCGGCATGGAGGGTGACGTCATCATCACCCAGGACCTCATCCTCTACAACATCAAGGGTGAGGACGCGAGCGGCAGGCTTATCGGCGAGCACGTATCGACCGGCATCGGCCGCCCGCATTTCTGGGATCGTGCCCGCTATTATGGCGAGGAGCAGCGCCTCGCGACCGCGCTCGAGGCCATGGAGAAAAACGCTGGCTGAGGTATCTGGAGGCGTAGGGGCTCTGGTCGATGTTCGGAATTGACAGCACCGTATTGGCGTTTGTCGTGCTGGCCGGCTTCAGCGCCGGGGCGGTGGCCTATGCTTTCCTGTTCAACCGCATCAGCAACGAGAAGCAGGTCGGCAAGCGGCTTGAGACCATCAAGACCGCCGAGACCGACCGCTCCGTCGTCAAGGCCTCGCGCGACCGCGCCGCCGAGGCGGTCAAGCGGCGAAAATCCCTCCAGGATTCGTTGAAGCAGCTCGACGAGAAGCAGCGATCCAACGATCGCATCGTCAAGAAGCCGCCGCTGAAGGTGCAGATCCGCCAGGCCGGCATGCAGGTTTCCATCGAACGCTTCTACATCTACTCGGCGATCTGCGGCATCGTGCTCACGGTGCTCGCCTATCTGGCCACCGCGCCCTTGCTGGTGCTGCCTGGCGCATTGCTGGCTGGCGGCCTCGGCCTGCCGCGCTGGTTCGTCTCGTTCCGCCGGACCCGCCGGGTCAAGGCATTCCTCAACGAGTTTCCCAACGCCCTCGACATCATCGTGCGCGCCGTCAAGTCGGGCCTGCCCCTCAACGACGCCATCCGTCTGATTGCCAACGAATCTCCGGAGCCGGTCAGGACCGAGTTCCGCCGCATCATCGATTCGCAGCAGATGGGCATGTCGATCCCCGATGCCACCATGCGCATGTCCGAAACCATGCCGTGCGCGGAGGCTGGCTTCTTCGGCATCGTCATCCAGATCCAGTCGCAGGCCGGCGGCAACCTCTCCGAGGCGCTGGGCAATCTCTCGCGCGTGCTGCGCGACCGCAAGAAGATGAAGGCCAAGGTGCAGGCGCTGTCGATGGAGGCGAAGGCTTCGGCCGTCATCATCGGCGCCCTGCCTTTCGTCGTCGCCTTCCTCGTCTATCTGTCGAGCCCGAACTACATCATGCCGCTGTTCACCACCAGCACAGGCAACCTGATCATCGGCTGTTCCCTGGTCTGGATGTCGATCGGCATCCTGGTGATGCGCAAGATGATGAACTTCGAAGTCTAGGGGGCGTCCATGACGGACCAGGTCGTCAAATCGCTTACCGATCCCGCCTTCCTGATCGCCTTGCTGGTCGGCATCGCGGTGTTCGCGACGGTCTTCACGCTGTTGCCCGCGCTCGGCGGCAACCAGCTCAAGTCGCGCATGAAATCGGTGGCGCTCGAGCGCGAGGAGTTGCGCGCCAAGCAGCGCGTGCGGCTGGCCAACGAAGCCGATCGCCGCCGCAAGGGCCTGCGCGAGGAACAGTCGATCGGCATGCGCAACATCGTCGAGCGGCTGGATCTCCGGCGCGCGCTGGCCGATGAGGGAACGCTGCAGAAGCTCAAGGTGGCGGGTTTTCGTGGCCAGAATCCGCTGACGCGCTTTCTCTTCTTCCGCCTGGTTCTGCCCTTTGTCGGTTTCGCCCTGGCGGCCGTCTACCTTTTCGTGCTCGGCGGCCTGCCCCTGCAGCCGCCCTTCATCAAGCTGTTCGTCTGTGTCGTGGTTGCCTATGGCGGCTTCTACGCGCCGATCCTTTACGTCAACAACCGCGCCACCAAGCGCAAGCAGTCGATCCAGCTGGCCTGGCCCGACGCGCTCGACCTGATGCTGATCTGCGTCGAGTCGGGCATGTCGGTCGAGGCGGCGCTGCGCAAGGTCGCCGACGAGATCGGCGGGCAGTCGGTGGCGCTCGCGGAAGAATTCGTGCTTACCAACGCCGAGCTCTCCTATCTGCAGGAGCGCAAGGTGGCTTACGAGAACCTCGCCAGCCGCACCGGCCTGGAATCGGTCAAGTCGGTGACGCAGGCGCTGGTCCAGGCCGAACGCTACGGCACGCCGGTCGCGCATGCGCTGCGCGTGCTGGCCTCGGAAAGCCGCGACATGCGCATGAATGCGGCCGAGAAGAAGGCAGCCGCCCTGCCGCCCAAGCTCACCGTGCCGATGATCCTGTTCTTCCTGCCGGTGCTGTTCGCCATCATCCTGGGACCGGCCGGCATCCAGGTCAGCCAGCGCGGCATCTTCGGCGATCAGCACAACACCAGCAGCCAGTAGGGCAGGAACAGCTCGCAAGCTGACGAAAAGGCCGCGCTGACGATGTCGCGCGGCTTTTGCATTTGATGACCTTGAAGAATCGGCTGACGCGCTGGCGTTGCCGTCAGTTGGTCGCGGCCTTGTCCTTGTCCTGGTCCTTCAGCTGGCTCCAGGCGTTCTGCTGGGCGAGCATCTGGCGCAGATAGGCGACATTGGCCTGCGCCTGGTCGGGCGAGAGTTCCTGCGAGGCGATCTTCTCGGCCTCGTCGAAGCGGCCCTGCAGGCCGACGACCAGCGCCAGGTTCTGGCGCACGCGGCTGTCGGCGTTGGGCTGCTGGGCCGCCGAGCGCATGTAGGTCTCGGCCGTGCGCAAATCGCCTTCCAGCACATAGGACATGCCGAGATTGGACAGGATCGACGGTTCGTTCGGCTTGAGGTCGAGCGCCTTGCGATAGTCCTGGCGCGCCTCGTCCCGCTGGCCGAGCTGGTCTAGGATCGCGGCCTCCGCCGACACCAGCCGCCAGTCCGGATATTCCGGCGTCTGCGCGCGGCGCACGGCGTCCAGCGCCGGCTCGAACTGCCCGTTGGCGGCGAGCGCCTTGCCGTAGGCGGCGAGGACGTCGCGGTCCTTGGGCAGCGCGATCGCCAGCTTGCGCATGACGGCAAGCGACTGGTCGGCATCGCCGTCCATCTGCAGCGCCGCCGCGTAGTTGGTGGCGATCCGTTTGTCGGTGGGGTTCTTGGCATAGGATTCGCCAAGCCTGGTCGTTGCGCTGTGCAACTCGGTCGCCGACATGGTCTCCAGCGGCTTGCTGTTGGAGCGCGTTATCGAGCCGGTGGTGAACTTGCTGGTCCCGCAGCCGGCGACACTTGCCGCGAGTGCTGCCATGAAGACCGTGGTGATCAGCCGCTTGCCCGTGGTGTTCATCAAACCGTTGATCAGCATCGGCCTGCGGCCTCCATCCATCTGCGGCCTTGCGTGGCCGTCTTCCCTCCCGAAGAAATATTCTGTTAACCCTAACGGACAGTTAAGAAAGGCCCCTGAAGCTCCCATTGTCCCTGCTGTTGGGGCAGGCCCACCGTTGCGCGGGGTCGAACGGACGATACGCTGGCCGGCGCCGTCGCCCGAATTCTCGTTGGATTTTTCTGGCGCTTCTGCCAGTGAACAATGACCAAGCGTCCTTAGCCGGAGACCATCGAATGCCAGTCGAACTCGTCGAGACGAAATCCACGGCCGCGCTGCCGGTTCATCTGGTCACCGGCGGCGGCCTCGAGGCCGCCGGCCTCGTGCCGGCCGCGATTGCCTGGGCCAGGGCCAACGGCTTTTCCGGCGAGGCCGGCAGGACGCTGACCCTGCCCGGCGAAGACGGCGCGCTCGCCGGCGCCTTGTTCGGCCTTGGCGACGGCGAGGGCACGCTTGCCGTTGGCGCCCTGGCGAGGGCGTTGCCCGAAGGCGACTGGCATTTCGCCACCGAGCCGGCCTGGCCGGATCTGGCCGCGACCGGGCTGGTGCTTGGCGGCTATGCCTTCACCCGCTACGGCAAGAAGCCCGGCAAGGCGCTGCGCTTCGTGCTGCCGGCGGGTGCCGATGCCGCGCATGTCCGCCGCATCGCCGATGGCGTTTTCCTGACCCGTGATCTGGTCAATACGCCGACCAGCGACATGGGGCCGGACGAGCTGGAAAGGGCGGCGCGGACGCTGGCCTCGGCGCACGACGCCGAGGTGTCGGTGATCAAGGGCGACGATCTCTTGAAGCAGAATTTCCCGATGATCCATGCCGTCGGCCGCGCCTCATCCGGCGCGCCGCGGCTGATCGACCTGCTCTGGGGCTCGCCGGATGCGCCGAAGGTGACGCTGGTCGGCAAGGGCGTCTGCTTCGACACCGGCGGCCTCGACATCAAGCCGTCCGCGGGCATGCTGTTGATGAAGAAGGACATGGGCGGCGCCGCCAACGTGCTTGGGCTGGCCTCGATGATCATGGCTGCCAGGCTCAACGTGCGGCTGCGCGTCTTGATCCCGGCGGTCGAGAATTCGATTGCCGGCAACGCCTTCCGGCCGGGCGACGTGCTGACGAGCCGCAAGGGCATCACCGTCGAGATCGGTAACACCGATGCCGAAGGGCGGCTGGTGCTGGCCGACGCGCTGGCGCTCGCCGACGACGAGCAGCCCGAGCTGCTGGTCGACATGGCGACGTTGACGGGTGCCGCTCGCGTCGCGCTCGGCCCGGACCTGCCGCCTTTCTACACCGGCGACGATACGCTGGCGTCCGAGCTGTCGGCGGCCGCCGTCGCCGTGGAGGATCCGCTGTGGCGCATGCCGTTGTGGCGGCCTTACGATGCAAAGCTGTCGTCGAAGATCGCCGACATCAACAACGTCACCACCGACGGCTTCGCCGGTTCGATCACGGCGGCGCTGTTCCTCAAGCGCTTCGTCGAGAAGACGCCGCGCTGGGCGCATTTCGACATCTTCGCCTGGAACCCGTCCGATCGCCCATACGGCATCACCGGCGGCGAGGCGCAAGGCATCCGGGCGCTGGAGCGGATCATCTCGAAGCGATTTGCGTGACGCATCCGGGACGGCCGGCAAGATGCCGCCACTGAAACGGAACCGAAACAATTTGCCGGCATGCTGGCGCGATGTCGATCTCGATGCGCCCGAGCCAGGCCCTCAGACTGTGGCAGCAGGTGATGCTGTCGCAGGTGCGCGACGGCTCGCCCGATCTTACCATGCGCCAGACGGCGATCCTGTTCACCATCTATCTCGACCCGCCGCCGCACACGGTGCGTGGGCTGGCCGCCCGGCTAAACGTCACCAAGCCGGTCATCACCCGCGCGCTCGACACGATGGGGGCGCTGAAGCTGGTGTCGCGCCACCGCGACGAACTCGACAAGCGCAACGTCCTGATCCGGCGCACGGTCGAGGGCGCGCTCTTTGTCGAGCGTTTCGGCGATGGTATCATCGCCAGGGCCCATGAACTGCCCATCTGACCGATTGTCCATCTGACCGAGTGCTCGATTTGACCGCCAGGGATGCCCGCCTTCACGCCTTCCGTTCCGATCTCGCCGATGCCAGGCTGAAGGGAGAGGTTTCAGCCGATCGTTTCGTCGCCGGCCGGCCGGCACGGATCTCGGTGTCCGTCGCCGACCTGCGCAAGGCCCCGCGCCCGGATGCCGGCGTCAACACGCAAGCCTTGTTCGGCGACGACGTGCTCGTTTTCGAGGACAGCGCAGGCTGGGCCTGGATCCAGGCCGAGCGTGACGGCTATGTCGGCTATGTCGCCGACACGGTGCTCGGTCCACGCGAGCAGGCGCCGACCCATATCGTTTCGGTGCCGCGCACGTTTCTGTATCCCGGCCCCGACCTGCGCTTCCCGGTGACCGCCCAATTGTCGATGGGATCGGCGGTGACAGTGACCGGCGCCGCTGAAACGCGCGGCACGCACTATGCTCTCTTGTCGTCGGGCCAGGCGCTCATCGCGGCCCATCTGCAGCCTGCCGGCGAGACTGCGGCCGACTATGTTTCGGTGGCGGAAAGTTTTCTCGGCACGCCCTATCTGTGGGGCGGGGTCTCGGGCTTCGGCATCGATTGTTCCGGCCTCGTACAGTTGGCGATGCGCATGGCCGGCAGGGACGTGCTGCGCGATTCCGACATGCAGGCGGCCTCGATCGGCAAGCCGCTTGATCCGGGGCCGGACTTCACCGGCATGCGGCGCGGCGACCTCGTCTTCTGGAAAGGCCATGTCGCGATCATGACCGATGCCTCCACCATGATCCACGCCAACGGCCACACCATGCTGGTCTCGCGCGAGGGACTGAAGGACGCCGTCGCCCGCATCGGCTATCTCTATGGCGGTCCGACGGGGTTCCGGCGACCGTGATCTTTCCTTCTCCCCGTTCACGGGGAGAAGGTGCCCGAAGGGCGGATGAGGGGCGGCGCGAACCCCTGATTGTTCGCGCTGACGACCAACCTCTGATCGCCGGCGCCGCCCCTCACCTGCCTGCCGGCATCCTCCCCCCGTAAACGGGGCGAGGAAGGATGATCCCCTTTTGTTCCGATTTTCCTTGGCGTTCGCGCGCCGTCGCGCTACCTCTGGCGGGTGACAGAGCAGCCGCGCCTTGCCGAACAGAATGCCGCAGTGGTCCTGCCCGAACCATTCGTCAGATGGTTCGCTGAAAAGGGCTGGGCGCCGCGTGCCCATCAGCTCGAGCTTTTGGCGCGGGCTCAGGCCGGCCAGTCGGTGCTGCTGATAGCGCCGACCGGCGCCGGCAAGACGCTGGCCGGCTTCATGCCCTCGCTCACTGAGTTCGCCAACCGTCCCAGGCGGAAACCCGGCCAGGCGCATCGCGGCATCCACACGCTCTACATCTCGCCGCTCAAGGCGCTCGCCGTCGACATCGAGCGCAATCTCGGCAAGCCGGTCGAGGAGATCGGCCTGCCTGTCACCATCGAGACCCGCACCGGCGACACGCCCTCGCACAAGCGCCATCGGCAGAAGCTGGCGCCGCCCGACATCCTGCTCACCACGCCCGAACAATTGGCGCTGCTGATCGCGGCCGGCGACGCCCGGCGCTTCTTCGAGGATCTGCGCTATGTCGTGCTCGACGAGCTGCATTCGCTGGTGACTTCGAAGCGCGGCCATCTCCTAGCGCTCGGCCTGGCCAGGCTGCGCAACTTTGTGCCCGGACTGCAGACGATCGGATTGTCGGCAACGGTGGCCGAACCGGACGAGTTGCGGCGCTGGCTGGTCAGCCAGAATCCACCCGATGACATGGCCGAATTGATCGTTGTCACCGGCGGCGCCAAGCCGGAAATCTCCATCCTCGATTCGGAAGAGCACGTGCCGTGGGCGGGACACTCCGCCCGTTACGCCACGCCGGAGATCTATCGCGAGATCAAGCGCCACAAGACGACCTTGCTGTTCGTCAACACGCGTAGCCAGGCCGAGCTGCTGTTCCAGGAATTATGGCGGGTCAATGAGGACACGCTGCCGATCGCGCTGCACCACGGTTCGCTGGATGTCGCGCAGCGCCGCCGCGTCGAGAAGGCGATGGGCGAGAATGCGCTGCGCGCCATCGTCGCCACCTCGACGCTCGATCTCGGCATCGACTGGGGCGATGTCGATCTGGTCGTTCATGTCGGCGCGCCGAAGGGGGCCAGCCGGCTGGCGCAGCGGATCGGCCGCGCCAACCATCGTATGGACGAACCGTCGAAGGCGATCCTGATCCCCGCCAACCGCTTCGAGGTGCTGGAGTGCCGGGCCGCCCTCGACGCCAACTATCTTGGCGCGCAGGACACGCCGCCGCTGGTCGATGGCGGGCTCGACGTGCTGGCCCAGCATGTCCTGGGTTGCGCCTGTGGCGCGCCATTCCACGCCGACGCGCTGTTCGAGGAGGTCAGATCGGCGGCGCCTTATGCCAGCCTCGACCGGCCGACATTCGACCGGGTGATAGATTTCGTCGCCACCGGTGGCTACGCCTTGAAGAACTACGAGCGCTACGCCCGCATCCGCCTGAACAAGGACGGGATGTGGCGCGTATCCAATCCTCGCGTCGCCCAGCAGTACCGGCTGAACGTCGGCACCATCATCGAGGTGCCGGCGCTCAACGTGCGCTACGTGCAGGCCGGCAGCAAAGGGTCGGCTTCGCGCGGCGGCCGGGTCCTCGGCAAGATCGAGGAGGCGTTCCTGGAGACGCTGACCCATGGCGATACCTTCATGTTTGCCGGGAAGGTGCTGCGCTTCGAAGGCATTCGCGAGAATGAATGCTTCGTGTCGAACGCGCCCGGCAGCGATGCCAAGGTGCCCTACTATGGCGGCGGCAAGTTTCCGCTTTCGACCTATCTCGCCGAGCAGGTGCGCGCCATGCTGGACGATCCGCAGCGTTGGAAGAAGCTGCCGGAGCAGGTCGCCGACTGGCTGCGCTTCCAGGCCGACAAGTCGGTGCTGCCCAAACGCGATGATCTCCTGATAGAAACCTTTCCGCGCGGCAACCGCCACTATCTCGTCGCCTATCCGTTCGAGGGCAGGCTGGCGCACCAGACGCTCGGCATGTTGCTCACCCGCCGGCTCGACAGGGCGGGCGCCAGGCCGCTCGGCTTCGTCGCCACCGACTATGCGCTTGCGATATGGTCGCTGGCCGACATGGGCATGATGTTCAGGGCGAAAACACCCTCCTTGCCCACCCTCTTCGACCAGGACATGCTGGGTGACGATCTCGAGGCGTGGTTCGCCGACAGTTGGCTGCTGAAACGCACCTTCCGCAATTGCGCGCTGATCTCGGGACTGATCGAGAAACGCCACCCGGGCAAGGAGAAGAGCGGCCGTCAGGTCACCGTATCGACCGATCTCGTCTATGATGTGCTGCGCAGCCACGAGCCCGATCATATCCTGCTGCAGGCGACGCGTGCCGATGCGGCGACCGGTTTGCTCGATGTCAGCAGGCTTGCCGAGATGCTCTCGCGCATCAAGGGTCGAATCGTGCATAAGAATCTCGAGCAGATATCGCCGCTTGCCGTGCCGATCATGCTCGAGATCGGCAAGATGCCGGTGCATGGTGAAGCGGACGAAACACTGCTGATGGATGCGGCGACGCTGGTCGAGGAGGCCATGGGGCCGGGAATGAGCGAGGCATGAATTTTTCGCTGACACGCGCATCGCTGATCGCCGAGGCCGATCTTGTCGGCATCGCCGGCGAACGCGCGGTCTGCGATCCGCGCGGCGTGCTCTATTTCCCCGATCTGCGGCTGCTCGCGGTGTCGGATCTGCATCTGGAGAAAGGCTCCTCCTTCGCCAGGCGCGGCGCGCTGATCCCACCCTACGATACCGGTGCGACGCTGCTCAGGCTGCAGGCGGTGATCGCCGATTACCAGCCGGCGATCGTCATCAGCCTTGGCGATTCTTTCCACGACGGCGGCGGCGCGGCGCGTATGCACGAAAGCTTCCGCGAGCGACTGGAAAGCCTGATCGCGGGCCGCGACTGGTTCTGGATCGCCGGCAACCACGATCCGGACGCGCCGGCCGACCTGCCCGGCGAGACCGTGCGCGAGCTTGCCATCGGGTCTCTGCTCTTCAGGCACGAGCCGTCCAAGGTGCGCGTGGAGGGCGAGATATCAGGCCACCTCCATCCTTGCGCCCGGATCGTCCAGCAAGGGCGCTCGGTGCGGCGGCGCTGCTTCGCCGCCGACGGCGGCCGCATGATCATGCCGGCCTTCGGCGCCTATACCGGTTCGCTCAACGTGCTCGACCGCGCCTATGCCGGCCTGTTCCGTCGCGAGACACTGATGGCCTATATGCTCGGCGCCGAGCGCACCTTCGCCATTGCCGGCTCGATGCTGCGGCCGGGCTGAGCTGAAAATTGCTTTAGGGAAGCATCACGGTTGCGCCGGTCGTCTGCCGCGCTTCGAGCCGGCGATGCGCTTCGGCCACTTCGGCGAGCGGCATCCGGGCGTGCACGGGGATTTTCACGGCACCGCTCAGCACGACGCGGAAGAGTTCTTCGCTCATGGTGACGACGTCCTCGCGCCTGGCGAGATGATGGAACAACAACGGCCAGGTGGCGAACAGCGAGCCTTTCTGCATCAGCAGCATGATGTCGAACGGCGGGATCGATCCTGACGCCGTGCCGAAGCTGACGAAGGTGCCAAAGGGCCGCAGGCAATCGAGCGAGGCGGGAAAGGTCGCCTTGCCGACGCCGTCGTAGACGACGTGACAGCCTTCGCCGCCAGTGATCTCCCTCACCCGCGCGGCAAGGTCTTCCCTGCCATAGTCGATGACATGGTCGCAGCCATTGGCGCGCGCGAGTTCAGCCTTCTCTGGCGAACCGACCGTGCCGATGACGGTGGCGCCGAGATGCTTTGCCCATTGCGTCAGGATGAGGCCGACGCCGCCCGCCGCGGCCTGCACGAGGATGGTGTGGCCCACCTCGGCGCGAAACGTGCGGCGCAGCAGATATTGCGCCGTCAGCCCCTTCAGCATCATCGCCGCGCCGGTCTCGAAGTCGATGGCGTCGGGCAGGTGAACGACAAAATGCGCCGGCACGATGCGTTCCTCGGCATAGGCGCCCAGCGTCTCGACATAGGCGACACGATCGCCGGGCGCAAAGCCGCTCACCCCTTCGCCGACGGCGACGATCTCGCCGGCGCCTTCATTGCCCGGCGTGAATGGCAAAGCGGGCGGCGCATATTCGCCGGTGCGGAAATAGATGTCGACGAAGTTGAGGCCGACCGCCCGATTGCGCACGCGGACCTCGCCGGGTCCGGGCTGGACGATGTCGACATCTTCATAGGCAAGCACATCTGGGCCGCCATGGCGGTGGACGCGGATCGCTTTCATGGATTTCTTCCTTGCGCTGTCTCGTGGCAGGGAGATAGCGCGTGGCGCGATATCATTGTAGGCTGATACCCATGACATCAGAGTTCAAGGATCATGATATCTGACCAGATTGGCATCGACCTTCTTCGCACCTATGTGGCGGTCTGCCGGCAGGCCAGCCTGAGCAGGGTCGCGGCGCAGACCGGCAGAACCCAATCGTCGCTGAGCATGCAGATGCGGCGGCTCGAAGGATTGCTGCAACGGCACCTGTTCCGACGCACCGGCCGCGGCGTCGTGCCAACCGCGGAGGGGGAACTTTTTCTGGGATACGCGACCCGCATCCTGGCTCTGGGCGACGAGGCGGTGGCGCGCCTGCAGCAGGCCGGCATAGGCGGCGGGGTGCGCATCGGCCTCGCCGAGGAGGTCACGACGGCGGCGCTGTCGGCAGCGCTCGGTCGGCTTCATCGCACCTATCCCGACATCAGCATTGACGCGACGGTCGAGCACAGCGTCGCGCTGGGACGGCTTTGGAGTGAGGATGCGCTGGACGTCATGATCGCCCCGACGTCCGTCGTCGCGGCCGATGCCCTGACGACGTGGAACGTCGAACTGCAGTGGGTCTGCGCCCAGGACTACGAACTGGATGCGGAGCGGCCGCTCGATCTCGTCGCCTTTGGCGCGACCTGCCCTTGGCGCAGGCGCATGATTGAGGCGCTGCTTGCCGCCGGCAGGGAGCACAGGATCGGCTTGTCGTGCCAGAGCGTCACCGGCCTGCAGGCAGCGATCGAGAATGGGCTGGGCGTCGGTCTGCTTCCACCCGAATCGGTGCGCTCTGCTTCGATGCGGGTGCTGAAGACATCGGCTGGCGTTCCCGACACGCTTACGGTCCAATACGGTCTTTACGCACACGACCGACGGACAGCCGTCGTCGATGCCGCGATCGAAATATTGCTGAAGGACTTGCCGGCTGCGTCACGGGCACGGGCCGCATGACGGGGAGAACGCGCTACCGGCCGTAATAGAGGGTGACCGTGTGCTTCGCCTCGGCGAAGAACAGCCAGCGCTCGACCAGCATGCCGGCGAGCTGCAGCAGAGCGGCGATCACCGAGAGCACAGCGGCAGCCGGCCAGGTCAGAACGAACGCTCCGGCAAGCAGCAGGGCCGGTAGGGCAAAGGCCAGGGCCTGCGTGATCCGCCGCAGTTTCGCGCTGTGTTTGCGCGCGATGCGAAAACCCATTTCCTTAAGCAGATAGTTTTCTTCGGTATGCGGCCACTCGAGCGACCGCACCGTGCCGCCGGCAAGCCCGGTCGCGGTGTTGGCCGTGGTCGGGATTTCCAGTTCGTCGTTGTGCCGCCACGTCGCCAGCTTCCAGCCCCAGCCGAGCAAGGTTAGGACCAGCGCGAACGCCAGCACGGCTCTCGATCCGCCACCGAAACCCTGCAGCAACGCGTTGAAAAGCACGCCGCCGGTCATCGCCGAGAAGATCAGGTAGCCGGGCAGGGTGAAGCGGCTGTGCCACTGCGCGATCGGCTTCAGCGAGGCATAGATCATACCGGTGGTGCAGACCGTGGCGACCGCGCCGACAGCCGCCAGCAATCCGGCGACCGCCACCCAGCCGCCGCTGCGGCCCAAGAACACCCAGCCGATGCCGAACAGTCCCGCCGGGATGAAAGTCGCCACCGATGAGACCCCCTCGCGCGACAGCCAGGAACTGCGCCATTGCGAGAACGCCCGCCAGGCGCGCTCCGGTCGTCCGAGATGGCCGGCCGACGACAGAAGGCCGGCCGCGATCAGGCCGAGCGCCAGTCCCATGCCGACGAGCCCGAGCCAGAAGTCGGGTTCGACAAAGCCCAGCCCGCCGAGCACGCCAAGCAGCGCCAGCAGGCCGTAGCCGGCGCCTGTGGCAGTGGTGAAGAAGACGACGGAGAAAGCGGGATGCATGGCCGGGATGCTAGTTCGAAAGCATGCGGTCGATCCAGCCGAGGAAGCCGCCTTCGGCCCGCACCGGCTCCAGCGCCGGCGCCGGCACCTTGGCGGCGCGTTCCGTATGGGCGCGCGGCGGCAGATACTTGTTGGTCGGGCGGTAGCCGAGTTCCGGCATCAGGTCGACGCCGCCGCGCGCCGTCACCAGCTGCGATACGGCTGACGCCGGATCGCCGAGATCGCCGAAATGGCGGGCGCTGGTCGGGCAGGCCGCCACGCAGGCCGGCACGCGGTCCTCCTCGGCCAGATTGTCGTTGTAGATGCGGTCGACGCAGAGCGTGCATTTCTTCATCACGCCGACCTGCGTGTCGAACTCGCGCGCGCCGTAGGGGCAGGCCCAGCTGCACAGTTTGCAGCCGATGCATTTGTCCTCGTCGACCAGCACGATGCCGTCCGACGCCCGCTTGTAGGAGGCGCCCGTCGGGCAGACGGTGACGCAGGCCGGCGTCTCGCAATGCAGGCAGGAGCGCGGGAAGTTGACGGTGCGCCCGCCCATCTCGGTCGTGTGCTCATAAGCGTGCACGCGGTTGAACCAGACGCCGTCGACATGTCCGCCATAGGGATCGATATCGGTCAGCGGCGCCATATGGCCGCCGGTGTTCCATTCCTTGCAGGCGGTGACGCAGGCCTGACAGCCGACGCAGGTGTCGAGGTCGATCACCAGGCCGAGCTTCTTGTCGGTTTGCGCGGGAAGGCAGGTCATTCGGCGGCTTCCCTCTTCATGCGGAATTCGGCGCCGAACTGAAGCATGTCAGGCGAGGGCTGGAAGCGCGGCGGCTCTCGGAAGCGCTCGAACTGCGGCTCGGTGAAGCCCGCTTCCTCCGCCGCGCATTTGACGATCCGCACCCGGACGTCGAACCATGCCGCCTGTCCCGTCACGGGATCGGAGTTCGAATAGCGCTTGCCGCTGGCGTCCGCCGCGGTCTGGTCGCCGATGATGTGGTTGAGCAGGAAGCCGCGATTGCTCTCCGCCGCATCGTCTTTCAGTCCCCAGCTGCCGCGCCGCTTGCCGATGGCGTTCCAGGTCCACACCGTGTCGGGGTTGACGCCGTCGACCAGCTTGATCTGTCCCTTCACCCGGCCGTTGACGCTCTCGATCCATACCCAGTCGTCGTCGACAAGGCCGAGATCTGCGGCGGTCTTGGCATGCACGAACAGCCGGTTCTGGCTGGTGATCTGCCTCAGCCACGCATTCTGCGAGCCCCAGGAATGGTACATGTGCATCGGCCTCTGCGTCAGCGCATGCAGCGGATATTGTTCGAGGTCGACGGCGTCTTCCTCGAATGGCGCGTACCAGAACGGCAGCGGGTCCATGTAGGCTTCGATGCGGCCGCGTTCAGCCGCCGGCGGCTGCACTTTCCCATGGCCGCGCGCGGCCAGCCGGAAGCGCTGCATCGGCTCGGAATAGAGCTGGAAGACGATTGGCTCGGCCTTGGCGATGAAGCCCATCTCAGCCGCGAAGTCGAGATAGGCGCGGTTGCCCATCTTGTAATAACGCTGGTCGGCGGAAAAATCGTGGTGCCAGAAGCCGCCATTGTCGATGTAGCGCTGCAATTGATCGGGATTGGCTTCGCCTCTGCCGATCGAGCTTCCGTCCTTTCCGCGCCAGCCGGCGAGCGGACCGATGCCCGGCGTGCGCTCGTGGTTGACGATGTAGTCGGCATAGTCGCGGTACTTGGCCAAGCCGTCGGCGTTGACGAAACCGGGCAGGCCGAGCCGCGCGCCGAGCTCGATCATCACCGACTGGAACGGCCTGACGTCGCGATCCGGCTCGACGACGGGATGGCGGATCGCATCGCCTGGCCCGTCGGCATGGCTGATCGGCCGGTCGAGCAGGCTGATGCAGTCATGCCGCTCGAGATAGGTGGTGTCCGGCAGCACCAGATCGGCGAACGGCACGGTCTCCGAGTAGTAGGCGTCGGAATAGATGATGAAGGGGATCTTGTAGTCGCCCGACGCATCCTTGTCGGTCAGCATACGAATCGTCTCGACCGTGTTCATCGAGGAATTCCAAGCCATGTTCGACATGTACATCAATAGCGTGTCGATCGGGTAGGGATCACCCGCCCAGGCATTGCGGATGACCGAGTGCATCAGGCCGTGCGCGGCTAAAGGCGCCTCCCAGGAATAGGCCTTGTCGATGCGTGTCGGCGTGCCGGCCCCGTCGACCAACAGGTCATCCGGCCCGCAGACGAAGCCGAGCGGCATGCCTTCCAGCGGCGTCATCGGCCGCACGTCCTTGCCGGCCGGCTTCGGCCCGGGCGGCGCCGGGCGCGGATAGGGCGGCTTGAAGCGGAAGCCGCCCGGCACGTCCACGGTGCCGAGCAGCACCTGCAGCAGATGAATGGCGCGGCAGGTGTGAAAACCGTTGGAATGGGCCGAGATGCCGCGCATGGCGTGCATGGAGATCGGCCGCCCCTTGATCGTCTCGTGCCGGCGCCCGGCCCAGTCTGTCCAGGCCACCGGCAGTTCGATCGCCTGCTCGAAGGCGACATGCGCCAGCTCCGCCGCGATCCGGCGGATCGTGTCGGCGCTGACGCCGCAGCGGCCGGCGACGGCGTCGGGCGAATAGCTGTCGTTGAGATAGCGGTCGGCAAGGAGCTGGAAGACCGGAACGCAGCGGCGGCCGTTGACCGTATGGCTGCCGGTCAGCGCCGGTTTCGCGTTGGGGTCGGCAGCCCGGACCGTGGTCTTCGCAACCCTGTCCCAGGCGAGCGGATGGCCGGCGGCGTCGCGAACGAACAGCCCGTCATCGGCCGCCCCCGGCTCCTGGATGACGAGCACATGGGCGTTGGTGTAGCGCAGCAGATAGTCGAGATCGACGCGGCCGGCCTTGAGCAGCTCGTGGACAAGCGCCAGCACGAACAGGCCGTCGGTGCCCGGCCTGATGCCGATCCAGTCGTCGGCGATGGCGTTGTAGCCGGTGCGGCACGGATTGATCGAGACGACCTTGGCGCCGCGCGCCTTGAGTTTGCCGAGGCCGATCTTGATCGGGTTGGAATCATGGTCCTCGGCGACGCCGAACAGCATGAAGTACTTCGTGTTGTCCCAGTCGGGCTCGCCGAACTCCCAGAACGAGCCGCCGATCGTGTAGAGGCCGCCGGCCGCCATGTTGACCGAGCAGAAGCCGCCATGGGCGGCGAAGTTCGGCGTGCCGAACTGGCTTGCCCACCAGCCGGTCAGCGATTGCGACTGGTCGCGTCCGGTGAAGAAGGCGAGCTTCTTGGGATCGCTCCGGCGTATCGCCGAGAGCCGCTCGGTCGCGATCGAGAAGGCTTCCTCCCATTCGATCTCGCGGAATTCGCCCGAGCCGCGCGGGCCGCTGCGCAACAGCGGCTTCTTCAGCCGCGCCGGGCTGTAGTGCTGCATGATGCCGGCGCTGCCCTTGCCGCAGATCACGCCGCGATTGACCGGATGGTCCTTGTTGCCGTTGATGTAGCGGACCTTGCCGTCCTTGATGTGGACGTCGATGCCGCAGCGGCAGGCGCACATATAGCAAGTGGTCTTGGCGATCCGGTCGGAGACGCCTGGCGAGGTGTCGACGCCGTCGCCCTCGTCGGGCGCACGCGTGTCGGCCAGCGGCCGCTGCGACGGGGCGGAATTTGCGCCGCGCGGCGCGCCGTGGCTCATTGTTCCCGGATGCTCTGGCGGCTCGCGATCTTGGCTTTCGTCTTCGGTCCGGGACCGCGCATATAGTGCTGTTCAGGGTGGTAGCGATCGCTGGCGAGCCGCCGCTTGAGGCCACGGGTCCAGTGCGCGAACAGCGATTTGAAGCGCCCCATCATTTCCAACTCTTGCGGCGCGGCCGCCAATTTTTTCCAACTTCCAGTGAAAACTTAGAACAAAGCAATCGATCTGTCTAACAAGTTGCTCTTGTAATTCCGATCGATTTTGCTTCTTAATTGCGCATGACTCTTGAACAGTTGCGCATCTTCGTCGCCGTCGCCGAACGCGGCCACATGACCAAGGCGGCCGAGCTTCTGGGCATCTCGCAGTCGGCCGCCTCGGCTGCCATCCGCGCGCTCGAGCAGCAGCATGGGGTGCGGCTGTTCGACCGCGTCGGCCGCAACATCGAGCTGGCGCAGACCGGGCGCAGGTTCCTGCCCGAGGCCAAGGCGGTGCTGGAGCGCGCTGCCGCCGCCAGCAATGTGCTGGAGCATGTCTCTCAGACGGTCACCGGCAGCCTGTCGATCGCTGCCAGCCAGACCATCGCCAGCTACTGGCTGCCACGCCGGCTGGCTGCCTTCCACGAGGCCTATCCTGCCGTCAGGCTGAATGTCAGCATCGGCAACACCAGCCAGGTCGAGACCCATGTGCTCGACGGCACGGCGGATTTCGGCCTGGTCGAGGGGCGCACCGAATCCGACATCCTGCGCCGCGCCAAGGTCGATGTGGATCGGCTGCTGCTGGTCGTCGCCCCCACGCACCCGAAAATCGCCGAACATGGGCGCGGCCACCCCGATATCAGGGAGCTGCGTTGGATCATCAGGGAAGGCGGCTCCGGCACGCGCGAGGCGCTGGAAGACCTCGCGCGCCGCGAGGCGGTGCCGTTCGCCGATCTCAGGATATTCCTCGTCCTGCCGAGCAACGAGGCGATCCGCCAGGCGGTCGAGGCGGGCGCCGGCGCCACCATCATCTCGGAACTCGTCGTCGGCCGCGCCGTGGCCGAAGGCAGCTTGCGGTCGGTGCCGATCGACCTGCCGAAGCGCGACTTCGCCATCATCACCCACCGCGACCGCCAGCCGAGCCTCGCCCAGATGGCGCTGCGGGCGCATCTGGGTGGAAAAGCGGACTTGCCGCCGCTGAGCAGGGGCTGATCGGGAAGAAGCGTCTCAGGCGAATTTCCGCTGCGCATCCAGCGCCAGCCCGAGCCCGACCGAGCCGAACATGTCGCCCTCGATGACGGAGGCCTGCGGCACCAGCGAAAGGATCTGGCGTTTGGCGAGCGGGATCGCGGTCGAGCCGCCGGTCAGGAACACGGCGGTTATGGCGGAGGCGTCGACACCGGCGTCGGCGATCGTCTGCCGGACTGTCGCGGTCACCCGCTCGATGTCGTCCCCTATCGTCGCCTCCAGGCCGCCGCGCGTGATCTCGGCCGCGAAGCGTGCGCCGGGCAGCGAGACCCTCACCTCGGCTGAGGACTGATCCGTCAGCGCGATCTTGGCCCTTTCGACCAGGCCTGCGATCGCGTGTCCGTAGCGGTGCTCGACGATATGGATGAATCGGCCGACGAGATCGGCGCGCTCGGCCTCGAAGCGGATCTGCCTCAGGTCCGTCATCGCCTTCGCAGTATAGACGAGGTTGATGCGCTGCCAGGTCGCCAGGTCGATGAAATAGCTCGCCGGCAGGTTGCGCTTGCCGTCCTTGGTCGGCGTCAGATAGCCGAGCTCGGGCATGACATGGGCGATGCTGAGCAGCCGGTCGAAATCGGTGCCGCCGATATGGATGCCGCGGTTGGCCAGGATGTCGCCCTTGCGATCGGTCGAGCGCGCGCGTTCGGGCGAGACCCGGACCACCGAGAAGTCGGACGTGCCGCCGCCCATGTCGACGATCAGCGCCAGTTCCTCTCGTGCAACCTTCTGTTCGTAGTCGAGCGCCGCCGCGATCGGCTCGAACTGGAAGGCGATGTGCTTGAACCCTTGCGCCCGCGCCGCCTTTTCAAGCTCGCCCTGCGCTCTCGCATCGGCCTCGGCGTCATCGTCGACGAACTGCACGGGGCGGCCGAGCACGATCGTCTCGACCGAAGAGCCTGCATCCTCTTCCAGCCGCTGCTTCAGATGGGCGATGAAGAAGCCGATGATGTCGGTGAAGCCGATCAGGCGTGCCTTGATGCGGGTCTTCTCGTGAGCGAGCGAGCTGCCGAGCACGCTCTTCAGGGACCGCATCAGCCGCCCCTCGATACTGTCGGTGTAGTCGCTGATGGCGCGGCGGCCGAAATAGGTATGGCCGTCCTCGAAGTTGAAGAAGACAGCGCTTGGCAATGTAGGCTGTTCACCTTCCAGCGCCACCAGTCGCGCCTGCCCGTTCCGGATCACGCCCACGGTGGAATTGGACGTGCCGAAATCAATGCCGCCGAATGCTGATTGCATAGCAGCCTCCTGTCATTGGTTTCGCCGCAGCGGGTCGCCGGCATCGGAAAACGCGCCGTCATCCGGGTGGCCGGACCGCTCTGCCAAAAAATGAATGTGTGTGCTTGCCCCTGACTTGGGAGGCGGCGATTTATCGCAAAACCGGGAAAAGGGAAAGCCCCTTTCCCGCGTCTGTATCAATCCTTGCGGAAGACGAGCCGCCCGAGCCAGCCGGTGAGCATGGCGAGCGACACGGCGAACACGCCGTACAGGAAGGAATAATCGTGCGCGACGCGGAAGATCGACTGCTCGAAACCGGATTTGCGGATTTCGAGCTGGGCCGAGCTTTCCTTGATGAACATGCCGCTCTTGAACAGGAAGGCGCGCGCCTTGTGGGTGCCGACCGGAACGTCGGGCGCCAGCCTGACCGTGGCGCGGAACAGGTTCTGCGACAGGAACTGCACGCCGCCGACATTTTCGCTGTAGAGCCCGGTCGCCTTCTTGCGATCGCGCAGCGCGGCGGTGAACTCCTCGATCGTCGCTGGGCTGTCGGTCTCGTCGGCGGGCTTCATGTAGAGGTTGGCCGAGCCGAGCGACAGCTGCTTGTAGCTGTTCGGTTCGGTTATGTCCTGCAGCGGCCGCGTCGTGGCCACCGAATAGGACACCGGCACATTCTCGAACGTCTCGGACTCCAGATTGATCCAGACGCCGAGCACCCGGTCCTTGCGCCGCACCACCACCGGTCGCGGCGGCCCCTCGAGCACGACGATGACGTCGTAGCGCCCCTGGCGCGCGACCAGCGGATCGGGATTTTCCAGCGACCCGAAGATGGTGAGGTCGGCGCCGGAAAACCCGGCGGTGATCGAGACGGCGTCGGTCGACAGGCCGATCTGGATGCCTTCGACCGGCGGGGTTTGCGCCGCCGTCGGCGACGCGGCAGCGACGAGCAGAAGCAAGGCGGCGGCCGCAAACCCCTTCCTCCCCGCCATCAGTTCAGGCCCGCCGCGGAAAGCGAATAGAGATTGGGCGGGGTGACGAAGAGATCGATCGCCAGGCGGATGGCAACGGCGAGAACCAACAGCGCCAGCAATGCCCTGAGCTGCTCGCCGCGCAGCTTCTGGCCGGCCTTGGCGCCATATTGCGCGCCGGCGACACCGCCCGCCATCAGCAGGAAGGCGAGCATCACGTCGACCGTCTGGTTGGTGGTGGCGTGCACCAGGGTGGTGTAGGCCGAGGTGAAGATGATCTGGAACAGCGAGGTGCCGATGACGACGTTGGTCGGCACTTTCAAGAGATAGATCAGCGCCGGCACCATGATGAAGCCGCCGCCGACGCCCATGATCGACGACAGGAAGCCGATGCCGGCGCCGAGCCCGAGCACCGGGATGACGCTGACGAACAGCTTCGAGGCGCGGAAGCGCATCTTCAGCGGCAGCCGGTGGATCCAGTTGTGCTGGCCGGACTTCTTCAGCACTGGCGCGGCGCCGCTGCGGGTGGCGCGCAGCGCATTGACGCTCTCGACCAGCATCAGCCCGCCGACGGTGCCCAGCAGCGCGACGTAGAGCAGCGAGATGAAGAGATCGAGCTGGCCGAGCCGGCGCAGCACGGCAAAGACATAGACGCCGCCGGTCGAGCCGACGATACCGCCCGCGAGCAGCACGCCGCCGAGCTTGAAGTCGAGCGTGCCGCGCTTCATGTGCGACAGCGCGCCGGAGAAGGAGGAGGCGATGACCTGGTTGGCGCCGGTGGCGACGGCGATCGCCGGCGGGATGTTGTAGAAGATCAGCAGCGGCGTGATGAGGAAGCCACCGCCCACCCCGAACATGCCCGACAGGAAACCCACCGCCGCCCCCATGGCCAGCAGCACGAAGACGTTGACGGAAATTTCCGCGATCGGGAGATAGATGCCCACCCGTCAGTCTCGATCAGTTTGCCTGTCGGCGATGCAGCCGCAGCGTGCAGTCTCGCACCGAAAAGCCAATTTTTTCTTGCGCCGACGCGGCGGCGGGAGCAAACCCCGCCGCCGCGTCGAAACAAAAAAGCATCTCAATCAGTTAACAGGCAAATGTGTGGCAAGGCATCGCGGAAGCGACGCATCTGCCGTTATTTGCGCGCCAGCAGCGCCTTGACCAGTTGTTCGTCGACCTCGCCGGTCGGTTTCAACTTGTTGTCGGTCTGGAAGGCCATGATCGCGGTCTTGGTCTTGTCGCCCATCACGCCGTCGGCGCCACCGGCCTCATAGCCGTTCTTGTTGAGGATCAGCTGGATGTTCTTGACCGCCTTCTTCATGTCGATGCTGGCGGTCGTCTGCGGCGTGCCGTCCTGCCAGGATTCGGGGATGTCGGCCGAGTTGGCCGCCTGGTCGATCGGCTTCGGCTTCCACAGCTCCGTGGCGGCGCGCGCCCGCTCCAACTGCTCCGGACGCAGCGCATTGGCGATCTCGTCGCGCTTGGACGCAGCATCCTTGTCGCCGGTCTTGGCGACGAGCGCGAACCATTTGTAGGATTCCTCCAGGTTCTGCTTCATGCCGACGCCCTTGGCCGCCAGGATGCCAAGGTTGAACTGGCTGTCCTTGACGCCGAGGTCGGCCGCCGCCTGGAACCAGTGCGCCGCCGATTCATTGTCGGTCACGCCATCCGCCGCCATGGCGAACAGCACGGCGAGATTGTGCATGGCGCTGGCGTTACCCTGTTCGGCGGCAAGCTGGTAGAAGGTCTTGGCCTTCTTGATGTCGCGGGTGACGCCGATCCCCTTCTCGTAGAAATTGCCGATGCGGTATTCGGCCGGCGCGAAGCCGAGCTCGGCGGACTTCTCGTACCACTTGGCCGCGGCCTTCATGTCCTCCTTGACGCCGCGCGATTCGGCATAGCGCGAGCCAACCTCGAACAGCGCCTTGGCATCGCCGCCGGCGGCGGCGTCGCGCAGGGCCGGAGGACCGGCGTCGGCCGGAATGTCGATCTTCGCGGCCGCCTGGGGCGTGCTGCCGGCGGGCGGAACAGCGCCCGTGGTGTCGGGGGTCGTCGGCGAGGCGGCCGGCGCCGTGGCCATCGGCGCGGTGTCGGCGTCGGCATCCGTAGCCGGCATCGCAGGCGCCGAGGCGGTGACATCCGGTGAAGGTGCCGTGGTCGCAGCCGGCGCGGCCGAAACCATCGGCGCCGGCGCCGGTTCAGCGGCGGCGGGCGCGGCATCCATCACCGTATTTGCGTCCATCGGCAGCGCGGCGGCGGTCTGCGCCGGCGGCGCATCCTTCACCGGTTCCGCTTGCCGCACGGCGCGCGCCGGCGCGTCCTCGGCGGCGGTCTCTATCTTCGGCGCGGCGTTGGTCTTCGGTTCGGCCGTGGCATTGAGCGAAGCGGTCTCCACGGGCTGCGCGGCAACGATCGGCGCGGCATCGTTGCTGGCGACCGGCGCGGGATCGGAGAAGAAGGCCTTGCCAAGCTGCAGGCCGGCAAGCGCCAGCATGATCGCGGCCGCTGCCATCAGGATCGGCTTGCGCCGCGCCTTGAGCAGGTCGCCGATCCTGAGCGCCTTGACCGGGCCGCCCATCGTCGACTGGCGCTTCAGCGCGTCGGCCTCGGCGGCAGCGGCTTGCGCTGCGCGCCTTGCCGCGGCAATGAAGTCGGACTTTGCCGCATCGCTCTCGTTGCGCTTGACCGGCGGACCCCGCTCATCGCGCACGCGCTTCATGATGGCGGTGAGATCGGGTGCGCCGGAACCGGGTTCCAGCGGGCGGTTGGCGAATTTCGGATCGAGCGGTTCGTCGAGGTCGACGCTCGGGGCGTCGACGTCGGGCGCCGAACCGGCAAGCGGCGGCGTCTCCGCCTGCTTCTTGCCCCTGAAGGCGCGCGCCAGTCCGCCGAACATCGACTTCTTGCCGGCCTTCTCGCTCTTTTCGGTGATCGTGTCCGAACCGAGCGCCGCCATGGCGGCGGCCGCCGCCGCTTCAGCCGGCGAACGTGGCGCCGGCTCTTCGCGCGCAACCGGTTCGTTGCGCAGGATCGCGGCGGCGCGGGTGTCGAGATCCGCGATATCTCCGGCCAGTGGCAGCGGCTGGTCGATATCCATCGACGGCGCATCCTGCACCGCGATCTTGGAACCGCGTCCTGCGCGCTTGCCCATCGGCTGCGGATCGATGAGCTCGCTGACGGCTTCCACCGGCTCGCTGGTCTCCAGCGACCCCAGCCGGTCGACGATCTTGAGCAGCGTGTCGTGGATGGCCTCGAAAGTGCGCGAATTGCGTTCGTCGGAACGGCGCGTCAAAGCTTCGAGCGTCTTGAGGTCCTGCGCGAGGCCACTGACCGCCGCCGTGTTGGCGCTGGTGTCAGCCATCGAACGCACAGCACTCTCGGCCGCCTCGCGGGCCGCGCTGAGGATCGAATCGCGCGTTCCGGCCAGCGACTTCTCGATCTCGTTGAGGCGCGGGCTGATGTCCTCGAATTCCGGCAGCGGCGTGCCCGGCTTGGTGAGATGCGCCGAAAGCCCGGAAACTTGCGCCTCCAGGCTGCGGATCAGCGCCGGGTCGATACCGGCGACCTGCGCGGCGGATGTTTCCAGCCGGCTGGAGATGTCTTCGAGCCGGCTTTCCAGGCCCCGGATCGCCAATTCGCTGGCGGGGTCTGGCGTGCGCGTCTCCAGGCGCTTGGCGAGCGCGGTGAAGCGGGCATCGATGGCGTCCATGATGCCGGCGCTGTCGGCCTGCGGCATGCGCTGATCCAGCCTGTCGGCAACTTCGTCCAGCCGCCGTTCGAGATCGCGAAACAGCATGTTGCCCTGCTCGATCGCGTCGCCCTGCCGGCGTTCCATCATCCCCGACAGCGCGTCGAAGCGCTGTTCCAGCCCCTGGAAGATGTAGTCGGCGTCGGGCATGGCCGGCGCGTGGTCGATCTTGTCGGCGATCATCGCGATCTGCTTGCCGAGCCGGTCCATCGCCTGCTCAGGCAGGTTGGCGCGGGCGGCCAGCTCATCGACGCGGCTCGACAGGAGATTGAGCCGATCCATCACCTCCCGGCCCGGCTGAGCCTGGGTGACTTCCTCGATCTGCTGCGCCAGCGAGGCGATCCGCTTCTCGATGCGCTCGAAGGGTTCGGGGTCGAAGGCATTGGCCTGCGCGGCGACGGTCGAGGCGACGATGGCGCGCGAGATCTCGTCCAACCGCTCGTCGATCATGCCGAACGTATCGCTGGCGCGATTGCCCTGCTGGCTGGCGAACTGGTCGACGGCGCCGGCAAGCGTGCGCACCTTTTCTTCCAGCGAGCGCAGCGACAGCGATTCCGGCAGGTTGTTGACGGCAGTGCTGATCTGCTCGAGCCGGTCGGTCAGCGCCGACAGGCCCGGATTGTCCGAGCGCTGGCGCTGGTCGGCGTCGACGCGATCCTCGAAGGCGCTCCAGCGGCGGTCGAAATCGTCCCAGCGGCGGTCGACCGCGCGCACGCTTTCCTCGCGCGCCAGCGTGTCCAGCGCGCCCTTGACCTGCTCCAGCTCGAGCCTGAGCAGGTTGACGCTCCGGTCGTCGCTCTTCTCGGCCAGCGTCTGGATGGCGCCGGACAGCCGCTCGAATTCGAGGCCGAGCTCGGCGCTGCCCTTGCCTGCCTGGCCATTTGCCTGGAAGGCGCGCTCGATGTCCTGGCGCAGCGCGTCGAATTCGCGCTTCAGCCCGGCGGTCATCTGGTGACGCAATTCCTCGCGCAGGCCGCGCAGCTCGCCGGCGATCTTGCCGACCACGGCGACGCTGTCCTCCTGGCCGCGCACGCGGTCGATGTCGCGGGCGATCGCCTGGTAGTTCTGTTCGAAGGCGGGCGCCGCCGGCGCCGGCGCTTTTGGCCGCGGTGCCGGCTGCGGGTCGTCATACCAGCGCGGCTGTTGGCCAAAGGGCTGGGCGCTGGCGTAGCGCGGTTCCGGCTGGCGGCGAGGGTCGAGGCGCTCGGCCGTGTCTTCGCGCGTCCGCTCCAGCCGCTGCTCCAGCGTTTCCAGCGAGCGGTTCAGCTGCTCGAGCGTGGTGTGCGGCCTGCGCTGCCTGCCGGCATTGAGAGTATCGAGATAGGACCGCTTGCTGTTCATCGATGCGCCCGTGTTCAGAATGGCCGGCTGCTGGCCGGATTCCCCAAAGTCCCGCCGGGACGAAGGCGACCGCGCGGTTCTGCTGCGGCGGAGGCCAAGCCTCCCGGGCTTTCGCCCGCGCTTCGAAAACCGTGAAAAATTCGCTACAGGATAACCACGGGTGACCGACATGCGCACATTTCACCCAACGTGGTAAACAACGCGTTAACCAAGCTTAAGAACTTGCATATGCCTTTCCGTTCCCGGAGCGCCTCCGCAAAAACCGTTCCGGATTTCAGGATCGCGCGCCAATGGGTGCGGCATAACGTTCTTAGCCTAGAACGCCCTTGCGTCATGAGCCGGCAATCGGTATAGAATTGACGTAAACGTAAGAGGTGCGCAGATCCCGCCTTTTGCGATTTTTTTGTTGAAACCACGACTGGAAGCACGCCCCCGCTTCCACTCAGGCGACGCAAGGTCCGGGACCGCGGCGCCACCAGACGGGGAAAGCCAGTGACCATGAAACTTGTTTCGGCCGGCGAAGCCGCGGCCAACACCAATGACATATCGACTGAAACCGGCGAGGACCTTGTCCGCATCGGCGAGATGGCCAAGAAATACGGCGTGACGTTGCGCACGCTGCGTTTCTACGAGGACAAGGGCCTGCTCAACCCGAAGCGCGACGGTTCGACCCGTCTCTACACGCGCCGGGACAGGGCACGGCTGAAGCTGATCCTGCTCGGCCGCAAGGTCGGGTTCTCGTTGCGCGACGTCAAGCAGATGATGGATCTCTACGATCCGACCGGCTCCAACACCAAGCAGTTGCGGCTGGCGCTCGACAAGTCCGAGAAGCAGCTCGCCCGCTTGCAGAAGCAGCGGGCGCTGATCGATGACGCCATCAACGAATTGAGCACGTCGATGACGGCGGTGCGCCAGATGCTGATGGATCGCGCGCCGCAGGCGAGCGCCGCCGGTTAATCGCTTCGCCGCTTTCCGGCAAAGCAGATGACGAATGAGAGCCGCGCGACCTGGGTCGCGCGGCTCTTTATCTTTTGCTGGCCACGCATCGAAAATTTTCCGGCTGCGACAAGATTGACGTTTACGCAAACGTCAATATTTGCTATCGGGGCGTCGACATTGGCTCAGCCTCCGATCTGCGCTTTGATCGAGAACTTGCTAGGCAGGGCCAGACCGCAAGGGTGGAGGAAGGCATGACGATCTACAGGGCGCCGATCCAGGACACGCTGTTCGTGCTCAACGACGTGCTGGGCTATCAGCGCTATTCCAACCTTCCCGGCTTCTCCGACGCGACGCCCGATGTCCTCGAGGCGATCCTTGCCGAAGGCGCCAAGCTTGCCGAGAACGTCATGCATCCGCTGAACCGTGTCGGCGACATGGAAGGCTGCGTGCGCCATGACGACGGCTCGGTGACGACGCCCAAGGGCTTCAGGGAGGCTTTCGACCAGTATCGCGAGGGTGGCTGGATGGGGCTCGCCGCGCCTGCCGAGTTCGGCGGCCAGGGACTGCCCTACACGGTCCACACGGCGGTCTCCGAATATATGGTCTCTGCCAACATGGCGCTGATGATGTATCCGGGCCTGACGCAAGGGGCCATCGCCGCCATCATCACCCACGGCACCGACGAGCAGAGGGCGACCTGGCTGCCGAAGCTGGTCGAGGGCGCCTGGACCGGCACCATGAACCTCACCGAGCCGCATTGCGGCACCGATCTCGGCCTGCTGCGCTCCAAGGCGGTGCCGAACGGCGACGGCACCTACAGGATCTCCGGCCAGAAGATCTTCATCTCCGCCGGCGAGCACGACATGTCGGACAATATCGTCCACCTGGTTCTGGCCCGCATCGAAGGGGCGCCGGAAGGCGTGAAGGGCATTTCGCTGTTCATCGTGCCGAAGCTGAAGCTCGATGCCTCGGGCAACCCCGGCCAGAGGAATACCGTCTCCTGCGGCTCGATCGAGGAAAAGATGGGCATCCACGGCAATTCGACCTGTGTCATGAACTATGACGAGGCCGAAGGCACGCTGCTCGGCGAGGCCAATGGCGGGTTGAAGGCCATGTTCACGATGATGAACGAGGCCCGGCTCGGCGTCGGCCTGCAGGGGCTTTCGCTGTCGGAGATCGCCTACCAGAACGCCGTCTCCTACGCCAAGGACCGGCTGCAGGGCCGTTCGCTGTCCGGAGCCAAGGCGCCGGACAAGAAGGCCGACCCGATCATCGTCCATCCCGACATCCGTCGCTCGCTGATGACCATGAAGGCTTTCAACGAGGCCGGCCGCGCGCTGGCGCTGTGGACCGCGATCAAGTCGGACGTCGCCCATCGCGCCGGCGACGACAAGGACCGCCAGGCGGCCGACGACTACACCGGCCTGCTGACGCCGGTGGTCAAGGGCGTGCTCACCGACAAGGGCTTCGACCACGCTGTGATGGCGCAGCAGGTCTTCGGCGGCCATGGCTACATCGAAGAGCATGGCATGAGCCAGTTCGTGCGCGATGCCCGCATCGCCATGATCTACGAGGGCGCCAACGGCATCCAGGCGCTCGACCTCGTCGGCCGCAAGCTGGCGCAGAATGGCGGCCGCGCGGTGCAGGCCTTCTTCAAGGAGGTCGCCGAGTTCTGCGAGGAGAACCGCGCCGACGAGAAGCTGGCGCCCTTCACCAAGGCGCTGAAGAAAGGTCTCAACGACCTGCAGGCGGCGACCATGTGGCTGGTGCAGAACGCCATGGCCAAGCCTGACAATGCGGGCGCCGCCTCGACCGACTATATGCATCTCTTCGGCCTGGTGGCGCTGGGCTATATGTGGGCGCAGATGGCCAGGGCCGCGGGCGTCAAGCTGGCGGAAGGCGCCAATGGCGCCGCGTCCTTCTACGACAACAAGCTGGCGACCGCGCGCTTCTTCATGGAGCGGATCATGCCGGAGACGGCGACGCGGCTTGCCCGCATTTCCAGTGGCGCGGACACGCTAATGGCGCTGCCGGCGGAAGCGTTCTAGGTTCGGCGGGCCGGCAAGGCCGGCCCACAACTGTCGGAACGCGGAGGAAATCGTGGCGACAAATCCAGCCGAAATTCTTGGCTTGCCAAAACCCGCCTGGGCGGCGGACGAGGTCGGCATGCTCTACGACATGGCGTCGCGCTTCATGTCGGAAGAGATCGCGCCGCGCTACGACGAGTTCGAGAAGAACGAGATGGTCGACCGCGAGAGCTGGCTGAAGGCAGGCGCGGCCGGCCTGCTCTGCGCCTCGATGCCGGAGGAGTATGGCGGCTCCGGCGGTACCTTCGCGCATGAGAGCGCCATCATCGAGGCGATCGGCCATGTCGGCGTCGACGGTTTCGGCATCGGCCTGCACAATTCGATCGTCGCCCCCTACATCCTCCATTACGGCTCCGAGGAGCAGAAGAAGAAATGGCTGCCCAAGCTCGCGACCGGCGAACTGATCGGCGCCATCGCCATGACCGAGCCCGGCGCCGGCTCCGACCTGCAGGGCGTCAAGACGCGCGCCGAGAAGGACGGCAACCACTACAAGATCAGCGGCTCCAAGACCTTCATCACCAACGGCCAGCTCGCCAACCTGATCATCGTCGTCACCAAGACCGATCCGGAAAAGGGCGCCAAGGGCACCTCGCTCATCGTCGTCGAGACCGACCAGGTCGAAGGTTTTCAGCGCGGCCGCAACCTCGATAAGATCGGCCTGAAGGCCAACGATACCTCCGAACTGTTTTTCAACGACGTGCGCGTGCCGACCTCGAACCTGCTCGGCCACGAGGAAGGCAAGGGTTTTGTCCAGCTGATGCAGCAATTGCCGCAGGAGCGGCTGCAGATCGGTACCGGCGCGATCGCCATGATCGAACGCGCGCTCGCCTTGACCATCGACTACGTCAAGGAGCGCAAGGCCTTCGGCAAGGCGGTCATCGATTTCCAGAACACCCAGTTCAAGCTGGCCGAGCTGAAGACCGAGGCCACGATCGGCCGCGTCTTCTACAATGACTGCGTCGCCCGCCACATCGATGGCGGCCTCGATCCGGTCACCGCCTCGATGGCCAAATACTGGCTTAGCGACCTGCAGGGCAAGGTGGTCGACGAGTGCCTTCAATTGCACGGCGGCTATGGCTACATGAATGAATACCCGATCGCCCGCATGTACCGCGACGCGCGCGTCCAGCGCATCTACGGCGGCACCAACGAGATCATGAAATTGCTGATCGGGCGCTCGCTCTGAGCGCGCCGAGCGGCAAACCCAAGGAGCAGGAAAATGGCCGAAGCTTACGTCTATGACGCCGTGCGCACGCCGCGCGGCAGGGGCAAGAAGGATGGCTCGCTGCACGAGGTGCCGGCGGTGCGGCTCGCCGCCAAAACGCTCGAGGCGCTGCGCGACCGCAACGGCCTCGACACCGGCACTGTGGACGACATCATCTTCGGCTGCGTCGACCCGGTCGGCGAGGCGGGCTCGGTAATTCCGCGCGCCGCCGCCTTCGAGGCCGGCTACGACACCAAGGCGCCCGGCATGCAGATCTCGCGCTTTTGCGCTTCCGGTCTCGACGCCATCAATTTCGGCGCCGCCAAGATCGCGCAGGGTGCCGACGACATCGTCATCGCCGGCGGCGTCGAATCGATGTCGCGCGTCGGCATGGGCATGTCAGGCGGCGCCTGGTTCATGGATCCGTCCGTCGGCCTGCCCGGCTGGTTCGTGCCCCAGGGCATTTCGGCCGACCTGATCGCCACCAAGTATGGCTTCAGCCGCGACGATGTCGATGCCTATGCCGTCGAGAGCCAGAAGCGCGCCGCCAAGTCCTGGTCCGAGGGCCGCTTCCAGAATTCGGTGATCCCGATCAAGGACCAGAATGGGCTGACCATCCTCGACCATGACGAGCACATGCGACCGGCGACCGACATGCAATCGCTGGCCTCGCTCAACCCGTCCTTCGTCATGCCTGGCGAAATGGGCGGCTTCGATGCGGTTGCCGTGCAAAAGCACCCGGAAGTCGAGGAGGTCAACCACGTCCACCATGCCGGCAACTCGTCCGGCATCGTCGATGGCGCCGCTGCCGTCCTGCTCGGCTCCAAGAAGGCCGGCAAGGCGATGGGCATCAAGCCGCGCGCCCGCATCCGCGCCTTCGCCAACATCGGCTCCGAGCCGGTGCTGATGCTGACCGGCCCGGTCGACGTCACCGAAAAGCTCTTGCAGCGCGCCAAGATGAAGCTGTCGGACATCGACCTGTTCGAGCTCAACGAGGCCTTCGCCTCGGTGGTGCTGCGCTACATGCAGGCCTTCGAGATCCCGCACGACAAGATCAATGTCAACGGCGGCGCGATCGCCATGGGCCATCCGCTCGGTGCCACCGGCGCCATGATCTTCGGCACCGTGCTCGACGAGCTCGAGCGGCGTGACCTGAACACCGCCTTGGTCACGCTCTGCATCGGCGCCGGCATGGGCACCGCCACCATCATCGAACGCGTCTGACGGGGAGAGAGAAGATGAGCTACACCAATTTCACCCTCGACATCGACGCCGACGGCATTGCGCTGGTCACCTGGAACATGCCGGATCGATCGATGAACGTCTTCACCGAAGAGGTGATGCGGGAGCTTAACGCCATCGTCGACCATGTCGCCGGCGACGCGGCCATCAAGGGCGCGGTCATCACCTCCGGCAAGGATACATTCTCCGGCGGTGCCGACATCACCTTGCTGCAGAAGATGCTGGGCGCCTTCGCCGCCGACAAGGCGAAGGATTTGGGCAAGGCGACCAAAGCCCTGTTCGACAATGCCGGCGTCATGACCGGCCTGTTCCGCAAGATCGAGACTTCCGGCAAGCCGTGGGTGTCGGCGATCAACGGCACCTGCATGGGCGGCGCCTTCGAGATGTCGCTCGCCTGCCACGGCCGCGTCGCTGCCGATTCCGACAAGGTGAAGATGGCGCTTCCGGAAGTGAAGATCGGCATCTTCCCGGGTGCCGGCGGCACCCAGCGCGTGCCGCGACTGACCGACCCGCAGCAGGCGCTGCAGATGCTGACCACCGGCCAGACTCTCACGCCGCAGAAGGCCAAGGCAATGGGCCTGATCCACGAGATCGCCGAGCCTTCGAAGCTGGTCGAGACCGCCAAGGCGATGATCAAGAACGGCCTGAAGCCGGTGGCGCCCTGGGACGAGAAGGGCTTCAAGCTGCCCGGCGGCCCGGTCTATTCGGCGGCGGGCGCCAATCTCTGGCCGCCGGCCATCGCCATCCTGCGCCGCGAGACCTTCGGCAACTATCCGGCCGCCGCGGCGATCCTGAAATGCGTCTATGAGGGCCTGCTGGTGCCGTTCGACACCGCGCTCAGGATCGAGCAGCGTTATTTCACCGAGATCATGCAGACCAGGGAAGCGGCGGCGATGATCCGCTCGCTGTTTGTGTCGCTGCAGGAACTGAACAAGGGCGCGCGTCGTCCGGCCGGCGTGCCGGACACCAAGTTCAAGAAGATAGGCATCCTCGGCGCCGGCTTCATGGGCGCCGGCATCGCCTATGTCACGGCCAAGGCCGGCATTCCCGTCGTGCTGCTCGACCGCGACATGGAGTCGGCAGAAAAGGGCAAGGCGCATTCCGACAGCCTGATTTCTGATCAGGTCAAGAAGGGCCGCGCCAAGCCCGAAGAGAAGGACAAGTTGCTGTCGCTGATCACGCCGACGGCCGACTATGCCGACCTCGCCGGCTGCGATCTGGTGGTCGAGGCCGTGTTCGAGGATTCCGCCGTCAAGAAGAGCGCCACCGAAAAGGCCGAAGCGGTGCTGAAGTCGTCGGCGATCTTCGCCTCCAACACCTCGACCATCCCGATCACCTCGCTGGCGAAGAATTCGGCGCGACCGAAGAATTTTGTCGGCATCCACTTCTTCTCGCCGGTCGACAAGATGATGTTGGTCGAGATCATCCTCGGCAAGAAGACCGGCGACAAGGCGCTGGCGACCGCCATCGATTTCGTGCGGGCCATCAAGAAGACGCCGATCGTCGTCAACGACACGCGCGGCTTCTACGTCAACCGCTGCGTCCTGCGCTACATGTCGGAAGCCTACAAGATGCTGATCGAGGGTGTCCCGGCACCGATGATCGAGAACGCCGCCAAGGCGGCCGGCATGCCGGTCGGTCCGCTGGCGCTGACCGACGAGACGGCGATCGACCTTGCCCAGAAGATCATGAAGCAGACGATCAGGGATATCGGCGAGAAGGCAGTCGATCCGAAGCAGATGGCGCTGATCAACACCATGGTCGACACGCATGGCCGCTTCGGCCGCAAGAACGGCAAGGGCTTCTACGACTATCCGGCCAAGCCGGCGAAGAAGAAGCTGTGGCCGGGCCTCAAGGATCTCTACCCGCAGCTCAAGCCGGAGAAGATCGACTATGAGGAGCTGAAGCAGCGCCTGCTGGTCACCATCGCACTGGAAGCGGCGCGGGTGATGGAAGAGGGTATCGTCACCGATCCGCGCGAGGCCGATGTCGGCTCGATCCTCGCCTTCGGCTTCGCCCCCTTCACCGGCGGCGCACTGTCCTACATCGACGGCATCGGTGCGCAGCAGTTCGTCAAGATCGCCAAGGGCCTGCAGAAGAAGTACGGCGCCGAGTTCAAGGCGCCCAAGCTGCTCCTCGACATGGCCGAAAAGGGCGAAACCTTCTACCAGCGCTTCGACCCGTACGCGAAGGGCGAGGTCAAGCAGGCAGCCTGACGGCCGACGCGGATGTATGTCTGGGCGCGCATGGCGCGCATGATGGCCACGGCGCGAAGCCGTGGCCCTTACCTTGTCGGCGGCGACAGCCGGCTTGCCTTCCGCTGCCTGCCGACCGACATCGATTTCAACCTGCATCTCAACAATGCCCGCTACATGATGCTCGCCGACCTCGGCCGCATCGACATCTTCCTGCGCGCCGGCCTGATCGCGCTGGCGCGCAAGAACGGCTGGGCGCCGATGATCGGCGGGCTGCAGGTGGCCTATGTGCGCGAGATCCGGCTGTGGCGGCGCTTCGAGGTCATATCCTCGATCGAGACCTGGGAGGGAACCTCGGTGATCGGCAGGCACCGCTTCGTCCTCGACAGCGGCGATACGGCCGCGCTGATCATGACCACCGGCGGCGTCTACGACCGCCGCAATCGCCGCTTTCTCGACATCGCCGAGGTTGTCGCCGCGCTTGGCCGTTCTGCTCAGCCGCGCCCACCGACCGAGGCCGAGCAGGCATTCATGGCGTCGCACCGGAATTTGCGGGAACTTGCCAAAAAGGCCTGATCGTTGGCGATCCCGCGCTTCCTCGGTGGACATTGGGGCGGTTGCGCGGTAGACAGGAAGAGGCATTTTTTCCTGTTTTGAAGGAGAGCTCGATTGCTCTCGCACGACCGTGTCTGGGCTGCCATCGACGCACTCGCCGAGCGTTATTCGCTGTCGGCGTCAGGTCTGGCAAGGCGCGCCGGTCTCGACTCCACCGCCTTCAACAAGTCGAAGCGCCTGTCCTCGGACGGGCGGCCACGCTGGCCCTCGACCGAATCGCTGGCCAAGATCATCGAGGCCACCGGCGCCTCGCTGGAGGAGTTCACCGGGCTGGTCGAAGGCCTCGGTGGGACCGCTTCGCAGCCACGCAGGTCTTCGGTGCCGCTGCTCGGCTTTGCCCAAGCCGGCGCCGGCGGCTTCTTCGACGATGCCGGCTATCCGGCGGGGCAGGGCTGGGATCTGGTGGAATTGCCGGCGCGGGCGACCGCGACCTCCTATGCGCTGAAAGTGCAGGGCGATTCCATGCTGCCGCTCTACCGCAACGGCGACGTGCTGATCGTCGAGCCGGGGGCAGCCACTCGCAAGGGCGACCGCGTCGTCGTGAAGACCGCCGCGGGCGAGGTGATGGCCAAGGTGCTCGATCGCCAGACCGCGAAGTCGATCCTGCTGGTCTCCCTCAATCCCGATCATCCCGACCGCGATATTCCGATGCGCGACGTCGAATGGGTGGCGCGCATCGTCTGGGCCAGCCAGTAGGTGCGGCTACCTCACCTTGCCGTGGCGGTTCTGGCGGTGCCGGCGATGGCGGCGCTCGTCGCCGCCGGAGGCCGCACGCTGCAGGGCAACGAAAGCATCGTCACGATTGACCGGATCGATCCGGCCGCCGGCACGATCGCCGGGCAGGGCGCCGACATGCAGCCCGAAGCACCGGCCACGGCAGCCATTCCGGCACCGCAGCCGGTGAGGACTCCCGCCCATTCCAGGGCGATCGATCCCGATGTCGTGGCGCCGCCGCAGCTTTCCGCCGAAGCGCTCGAGCGGGTCGAGCCCCGCGCGCCGCTCAGCGATCTCGCGCTCGCCGGCCCGCTCAAGCCGCCCAAGTTGAAGATGCCGGACGACTGGAACGGGACCAAGCTGTTCCAGCCCGTTGCCGCCGCCGCCGGCCTGATGGAGGCGAAAGGCTACGCCGTCGCCGTCTCGGGCGTCGATGTCCTCAGGCAGGACGAGACCTGTGGCGACGAGGGCAAATCCTGGGCCTGCGGCATCCGCGCCAGGACGGCGTTCCGCGCTTTCCTGCGCGGCCGCACGGTGGTCTGCACGGTGCCGCCCGAGGGCGGCCGCGACACCATTTCCGCCGAATGCCGCGTCGGCAATCAGGATGTCGGCGAATGGCTGGTGCAAAACGGCTGGGCGCGTGCCGCCGCAGGCGGGCCCTATGTCGAGGCGGGCGAGAAAGCGCGCACCGCAAGGAAAGGCATCTTCGGCGCGGCTCCGGATCTTTCGGGCGTGCCGTCACTTCCTGCCGCCCTGCCCCCGGCGCCCTCCGCGCCGAGTTCGATCCTGCAGGAAGAGGATGGGATCCTTACGCCGCTAGCTGACCAGCCAGCGCCCGCTCAATGAGCGCCCGCGTCTCGGCGATGCCGTAGAGGGCGGCGAAGGAGCCGAAGCGCGGACCGCGCTCCTGTCCGATCAGCACCTGGTAGATCATCTGGAAGAAGGCGACCGAAACGCCGGGCCCGCCTTCCGGGCTCTGCTTGGAATGGTCCTGATAACGCTCGATCCGCCGCGCCACGTTGAGCGCCGCGTTCTGGATCGCTTCGCCGTCGGCGCCCTGCGGCAGCGCGCCGAGCGCGTCCGAAAGCTTCGCCAGCGCGTCGCGCTCCACGTCGTCGGCGGCGCGGAAAACCTTGGTCGGCTTCACGAAATCGTCGAAATAGCGGATCGCGTAGCCTGTCAGCCGGTCGAGCTCGGGATGCGTCGCCGGCGTCACGCCAGGTGCGTGGCGCGAAATGAAGCCCCACAGCACCGCCTTGTCATGCGCATTGGAGGCGCTGACCAGATTGAGCAGCAGCGCGAACGGCACCGGCAGGTCGATGGCCGGCGGGTTGCCGTCATGCATGTGCCAGACCGGATTGCCGAGCCGTTCCTTCCAGTCCTGCCGCGGATAGGCGCCGAGGAAGGTGTAGTACTCGTCCACGGCCCTCGGAATGACGTCGAAATAGAGCTTCTTGGCCTGCCGTGGCCGCTGGTACATGTAGAGCCCGAGGCTCTCGGTCGGCGCATAGGTCAGCCACTCGTCGATGGTCAGCCCGTTGCCCTTCGACTTCGAGATCTTCTGGCCGTTCTCGTCGAGGAACAGCTCGTAGACGAAATGCTCCGGCGCGCGTCCGCCAAGGATGTTGCAGATGCGGTCGTAGATCACCGCGTTGGTCTGATGGTCCTTGCCGAACATCTCGAAATCGACGCCGAGCGCCGCCCAGCGCATGCCGAAATCCGGCTTCCACTGAAGCTTCACCTTGCCGCCCTTGATCGAGAGCGTGGTCTCGGTGCCGTCATCGTCGAAGGTGATGGTGCCGGCCTTGGCGTCGACATGCTTCATCGGCACGTAGAGCACGCGGCCGCTCTTCGGCGAGATCGGCAGGAACGGGCTGTAGGTCGCCTGGCGCTCTTCGCCGAGCGTCGGCAGCATGACGGCCATGATCTCGTCGTAGCGCTCGGCGGCGCGCAGCAGCACCTCGTCAAAGCGGCCCGCCTTGTAGTACTGCGTCGCGCTGGCGAACTCGTAGTCGAAGCCGAACGTGTCGAGGAAGCGGCACAGCATCGCGTTGTTGTGGTCGGCAAAGCTCGCATAGTCGCCGCCGAACGGATTCGGAACCGACGACAGCGGCATGTGCAGATACGGCTCCAACGCCGCGCGGTCCGGCACGTTGTCGGGGATCTTGCGCATGCCGTCCATGTCGTCGGAGAAGCAGAGCAGCTTGGTCTTGACCTTGTCTTCCGTCAGCACGCGGAAGGCGTGACGCACCATGGAGGTGCGCGCCACCTCGCCGAACGTGCCGATATGCGGCAGGCCGGACGGGCCGTAACCGGTCTCGAACAGGACGGTGTCCGGAAACGCGGCGTTCTTGTAGCGCGCGATGATCTTCTTGGCTTCCTCGAACGGCCAGGCCTTGCTCTCGGCGGCGGCCGCAAGCATCTCGGGATTGAGATCGATGATGTTTGATCCCGTCATGTCAAAAGTTCCAGCTATCGGCCGGCTTGCCGGCGGAGGTAAGATTTTCAACCGGTCCTCTAGGCGCGACAGGCCGGAGCGTCAACGATTTGCGGCGGTTTTCCTTGCGGCGTCCACCTGGCGACCCTACCTTCGGGGCGCATTATCAAGGAGTTTTGAATGCCTTTGACGCCACACGAAGCCCTGATCTACCTGATGGTCATCACTTCGGCTTCCGACCGCGACATGACCGATGTCGAGCTTGCGCGCATCGGCGACGTCGTCCGCTCATGGCCGGTATTCGTGGATTTCAACCAGGACAGGCTGGTTGCCGTCGCTCAGGCCTGCCAGAAGGCGTTGAACGCCGAGGACGGACTGGAAGGCGTGCTCGAACTTGTCGAAGGGGCGCTGCCCGAACGGCTGCGCGACACCGCTTATGCCGCCGCTTTCGAGGTCGCCGCCGTCGATCTCGAAATGCGCATGGAAGAAGTGCGGGTGCTGCAGTTGATCCGCCTCAAGCTCGATCTCGACACGCTGACCGTCGCCGCGATCGCCCGCGCGGCGAAGGCGCGTCTGCGCACGCTGACTTAGGTTTGGTCGATATTCAGGTGAGGCCGGCCTGCGAATGGCGGTCTCCAGCGCTTCCGGTGCTCAGGTACTCAAGTACGCTCCGCTCCGGTTCTCGGAAGCCACCACTATCGGCGCGGCCTGAGCTCAACCTCAACAAGCCCTGGCCGTGCTGCGGTCCTCAGAAGAAGCTGACCGGGAAATAGCGGAGGTAGAATTCGGCGAAGGTGCCCTTCACCGAGATCTCCTGCAAGGCGTAGTCCATGGCCGCCGCCAGCGCCGGATCGCCGACGCGGGTGGCGATCGCCATGCCCGAGCCCAGATATTCCGGGGCCAGATAGGGTCCGCCGGCGAAGCGGCAGCAGCCGGAGGCATCGGTGCCGCCCAGCCAGAAGGCAAAGCGCATGCCGTCGCCGAAGGCGGCGTCGATCTTGCCGGACTTGAGGTCGCCATAGAGCGCTTCCGGCGCGTCGAAGGGCACGACCTGAACGGTGCCGAAATACTCGCGCAGCATTTTCTCATGCGCCGAGCCGGCGATGACGCCGACCCGCTTGCTGCGCAACTTGTCGAGGATCGGCTCCGCGAAGGCTTTCGCCTTCGGCATGATGAAGCGCGCCGGGAACTGCAGATAGGAGCGCGAGAAGGCGTATTTCGTCCGCGTCTCCGGCGTCGCGGCGATGCCGGCGATGATCGCCTCGCCTTCGCCCTTCTGCAGCGCCTCGTCGAGCTCGCCCCAGGGCAGCGCCTGGATTTGGCACTTCTCGGCGATGCCGAGCTCGGCGCAGATCGCGCGCGCCAGGTCGACATGGAAACCGGACAGCTTGCCCGCGCTGTCGAGGAAGTTGAACGGCGGAAAGTCGGTGGTGGTAAGGAACCTGAGGCGCGGCAACGCCGAGAGGTCGGGCTTCGGCAACCGCTCCTTGGCGTCCCACAGCACCGGCACCTGCGGCTCGGCGGCAAATGTAACGCCGGCAAAAAACTGCGCCGCCGCCAGCATCGACAGGGCGATGACCATCCGTCGCAATGTCACAAGAAGGCTCCGCCCAGTCATGTCCTTGGGCTTTTCGTACGAAAATAGCGCCGGCACAATGGTTTTTGATTTCAACCTGCGAATTTAAGCGTATGGTTTAGGTAGTTTGCAAATACGCTCCGCGGCGCCGGCTGAAAGGGGGTCAATCACCCGGTCGCTAAAGCGGTGCAGCTTTGCAATCCGGGGTTGATGGCGAAGCGCGGGTCAGGCATCTACCATCGATCTCTGATGCGGAAGGCAACATGGGGTAGATGTTGCGATGGGTCATTTTGATCGCACACTGGAATACATCGATCAGCTGCAGCATGCCAACACGGCGGCCGCGGTCTGCGAAAGGCTGCTTGGCGTCACGTCGAATTTCGGCCTGACGGCGCTGATGGCCGGAACCGTGCCGCATCCGGGCACGCCGCGCGGCCAGCAGAAGGACCACGTGCTGCTCTGCGACTGGCCGGGCGAATGGCTGGAGCGCTATGTGGCGCGCAACTACGTCGACCACGATCCCGTCGTCAGCCACATGAAGCAGCTTCAGGCGCCGTTCCAGTGGCGTGAGGCCTCGGAAAGCATCCGCATCGACAAGAGCAGCGGCGAGGTGATGGGCGACGCCAGGGAGTTCAAGCTGCGCGACGGCCTGGCATTCCCGCTGATCACGCTCGACGGCCAGATCGTCATGGTGTCGCTCGGCGGCGAGGCGGTCGAGCTGTCGGAAGCGGAGTTCGGGATGGTGTCGCTGGCGTCGACCTATGCGATCGGCCGCGCCATGCAGCTCCATACGATGGCCGCCAAGACCATCGATCACATCGAATTGACGCCGCGCGAGCGCGAATGCCTGCAATGGGCTGCCGTCGGCAAGTCCGAATGGGAAATATCTCAAATTCTAGGCATTTCGGAACACACTTCCGAGAAACACCTTCTTAACGCCAAAAGCAAACTCGGTGCCGTCAACAGGGTGCAAGCCGTCGCCGAAGCGATTAGGCGCGGCTATATTAGCTAGGTCGGCCGAGCTGGCCTAGAAATTCTTGCCTACGCGATCGCGTAATTTTTTCGGGAAAGCCCGGCCGTATCTTCCTATTCAAACCAGGAGACGGCTAATGCTTTTTTCCCTAACAACCCAGGAATTGATGGAGCGTCCCGACCTTTGGGAAGCCGTCCATCGGTTGCGCTACAGGATCTTCGTCGAGGAGATGGGCTGGACCGATCTCGAGCGTCCCGACGGCCTCGAGATCGACCAGTTCGACCACGACGAAGCGGTGCATCAACTCGTCATCCGCAATGGCGAGCTTGCCGGCTATCAGCGGATGCTGCCGACGACACGGGCACATCTGCTGACCGACGTGCTGCAGGACCTCTATGAAGGCACCCCGCCCTCGGGACCGGGTGTCTGGGAATTGACCCGCTACGCGGTCGCGCCAGGCTTCCGGGACGGCAAGCGCGGCGTGTCGACGGTCGGCACGGAGCTGATCGCCGGCTTCGTCGAATGGGGTCTCAAGCGCAACATCAACCAGGTCATCATCGAGTTCGAGCCGATGTGGGTGCTGCGCGCGCTGCAACTGCACTTCCTGGCGACACCCCTCGGTTACCAGCGCACCTACGGCAACCAGCAGGTCGTCGCCACGCTGCTCACCTTCACCGAACACACGTTGGACGTGGTCCGCGCGCGCCGCAACCATTTCGCCCCTGTGCTGGCCAGAGGATATCCCGACAGGCTCGGCCTGCGGCAGGCATCGTAATTGGAGTTTTGTTATGAGTATCCACCCGCAACCAGAATTACGCGGCCACACGCTGGTCGTCACTGTCTCCTCGCACGACGGCCGGCCGGTGCTGGACAGACGCGCCTATGCCAGCCTGGCCAGGACCTTCCACGAAGCCGCCGTGAACGATGATGTGCGTGTCGTCGTGCTGCGCGGCCTGGCAGGCTGTTTCTGCCTTGGCGGCGACTTTTCCGAATTCCTCGACGCCACCAAGCATCGGGAGCTGATCGCCGCCGTCACAGACATGTTCCGCACGCTGGCGACCTTTCCAAAACCCGTCCTTGCCTGTGTCGACGGCGATGCCGTCGGTGTCGGCTGCACCATCCTGTTCCACTGCGACATGGTGATCGCCTCGCGCGCAAGCACGTTCCGGGTGCCGTTCGTCGATTTCGGCCTGGTGCCTGACGCGGCAACCAGCATCCTGGCGCCGCAGAAGCTTGGCTATGCCGGCGCCTTCCGCTTCTTCTGCCTGGGCGACACGCTGCATGCCGAGGATGCCAAGGCGCTCGGCCTGGTCGGCGAGATCGTGGCCGACGGCAGCGCCGAGGAAGCGGCCCTTCTCAGGGCGAGGCAGCTTGCCAAGAAGCCGGTCGCGGCACTCCTGCAGACGCGCGGCTTGCTCAAGGGCGACACCGGTGCGCTCTGCGACCGCATCGACCAGGAGATATCGCTGTTCCAGCAGGCGCTGCAGGACGATACGACCCTGAAGCGGCTGCAGCGCATTGCCCGGCTGGCGGCCTAGAGCATGATGCCGAAAAGTGTGAAGCGGTTTTCGGACGACATCATGCTCTATCTCTTTGATTAGAGCCGGATTCAGATTTCAGGTCGAGTCGACCTGAAATCATCCGGCTCTAGGCCGCCAGCCACCGTATCGTCGGCGAAATGGGGCCTACTTCTCCAGGAATGATGGCCCTTCGCCGATGATCTTCTTGTCTTCCTTGCCGACGATTTCGAGGTCGCGCCCGTCATAGGGCAGCGACGACAGGATGCGCCTGATCACGGCCAGTCGCGCCCGTCGCTTGTCGTTGGCCCGCACGACGATCCAGGGCGCGAACTCCTTGTGCGTGCGTTCGACCATGAGGTCGCGCGCCTTCGTGTAGTCGTCCCATTTGTTGATGCCGGCGACGTCGATCGGCGAGAACTTCCAGTTCTTCAGCGGGCTCCAGCGGCGGTCGTGGAAGCGTTCGAGCTGGGTTTCCCGGCCGATGTTCAGCCAGAATTTGAAGAAATGGATGCCTTCGTTGCAGATCATCCGCTCGAAATGCGGTGTCTCGTCGAGGAATTTCGCGTGCTGCTCGGGCGTGCAGAAGCCCATCACCGGCTCGACGCCGCCGCGATTGTACCAGGAGCGGTCGAAGGTGACGAATTCGCCCGACGTCGGGAAGTGGGCGACATAGCGCTGGTAATACCACTGCCCGATCTCGGTCGGCGTCGGTTTGGTCAGCGCCACATTGCGCGCGGTGCGCGGGTTCATGTACTGGCGCAGCACGAAGATCGTGCCGCCCTTGCCGGCCGCGTCGCGGCCCTCGAACAGCGCCATCACCCGCTTGCCGCTCGCCTGCAGCCAGGCCTGCGCCTTGACCAGCTCGATCTGCAACTGCTCGAGCGTCTCGTCATACTCCTCGCTCTTCATCTTCTTGTCGTAAGGATAGCCGCCGGCGGTCAGCTTGTTGTCCTCGATCCAGTCGGGAAGCACCGGGTTCTCGATGTCGAACTCCCGCTCCTTGCCGCCAATCCTGATTTTCAGCGGGCCCTGTGTCGGTGCCGGTGCCGGTGCCGGGCTTTCCTTGGCTTTTTTCATCGAGACGAACCTTTCCAGCTTGCGGACTCATGCTATTGGGAGCCTCAACGGCGCCGCGCCCCCGTCTGGATGCGCAAATGACGCTGTAGCACTCCAGGCCGGTCGAGCGGAAGTTTCGCGACCGGCGACAGGGGGTAAAGGCATGGGGCGCGAGCGCGCGAATGGCTGAGCTGAACGCGGAGCACAAAGGCACGGTGCAACCGGCGGCCGCGCGGCTGTGGGCGAACCGCTGGCTGCTCGCCGCCGGCATCGTCGCCGTCCTCGCCGTTCATGGTCTTGCCGGCGCTTCGGCCTATGTGGTGCTGGCGGCGATTGTCCTGCTGCTGGCGGCGGCGCTGCTGCCGTCGGGCGGCGCCCGTCAATCGATCGAGGACGCCGCGGCCATGGAAGCGGGCGGGCTGCAGCGCCTTTCCGGCGAGTATCTCGCCGCCGCCGTCGCCGATCCCCTGATCATCTTCGACCGCACCGCCACCATCGTCCATGCCAACGCCGCCGCTTTCGCCGCCTTCGGCGGCCTCGCGCCGGGCATGTCGCTGTCGCTGAAGTTCCGCGCCCCGGAAATGCAGGCCTTGCTGGACAGCGTCCTGTCGGGCACGGTCGCATCCGAAATTGTCGACTACACCGAAAAGCTGCCGGTCGAGCGCGCCTACCGCGTCAGCGCCTCCTCTGTCGGTCATGCCACCGACCTCTATGTGCTGGTGTTCAAGGACCAGAGCGAGGCGCGCCGGATCGACAGGATGCGGGCCGATTTCATCGCCAACGCCAGCCATGAGCTGCGCACGCCGCTTGCCTCGATCTCGGGCTTCATCGAGACGCTGCGCGGGCCGGCCCGCGGTGATCCCGCCGCGCGCGACCAGTTCCTGCAGATCATGCAGAACCAGACCGGCCGCATGGCGCGCCTGATCGACGATCTCCTGTCGCTGTCGCGGCTGGAGATGAAGCCCTATCTGAAGCCGGGAACCGAGGTCGATCTGCGCCAGACCATCGACAGCGTCATCGACTCGCTGGCGCCGCTTGCGCGCGAGAACGGCGTCGCCATCGAGCGCGATTTCGTCGATGGCCCGCTCGACGTGCCGGGCGACCGCGACGAGCTTTTCCAGGTCTTCGAGAACCTCCTGGAGAACGCCTGCAAGTATGGCCAGTCGGGCGGGCGCGTCACGGTGTCGATCGAGCGCGACGGGACCGGCCCCGAACCGGGGATCGACGTCACCATCAGGGATTACGGTCCAGGCATTCCCGAAGAGCATATCCCGCGCATCACCGAGCGGTTCTACCGGGTCGATGTCGAGAGCAGCCGCACCCAGAAGGGCACCGGCCTCGGCCTGTCGATCGTCAAGCACATACTGACGCGCCACAATGCCAGGCTGTCGATCAAGTCGGAAGTCGGCAAGGGCGCGGCGTTCTCGGTCCATTTGCCGGCCGCCTGAGGTCGTACTATCTACTAACCGGCCATTTCTTTTTTCTGTCATCCGGCTAGCGTATCAGCGCAGGATTCGAGGAAACGACTCGGTCGCAAGACCATGGGGAAGGCATTTCGTCCATGCAGTCCGTGCACATCGTCAGCGCCTATGACGAAGAGCTGAAATACCTGTCGAAGCGGATCGCTGCGATGGGTGGACATGCCGAGCGCATGGTCGAGCAGGCGATCACCGCCTTGGTCAATGCCGATCCCGGCCTCGCCCAGAAGGTCATCCGGGACGATGTGGTCCTCGATGAGGGGCAGCGCGAGATCGACGACAAGGCGATCGTCATCATCGCCAAGCGCCAGCCGATGGCGACGGACCTGCGCGAGATCGTCGGCGCGATCCGCATTTCGGCCGACCTCGAGCGCGTCGGCGACCTCGGCAAGAACGTCGCCAAGCGCGTCGCCGCCGTCATCGACGGGCGCCAGCCGACCAGCCTGTTCCGCGGCCTCGAGGCGCTCGCCGACCTCGCCTTGACGCAGCTCAAGGAAGTGCTCGACGTCTATGCCTCGCGCTCGGTGGAGAAGATCGGCTTCGTGCGTGACCGCGACGACCAGATCGACGCCATGTACACCTCGCTGTTTCGCGAGCTTTTGACCTACATGATGGAAGATCCGCGCAACATCACGCCCTGCACGCATCTTTTGTTCTGCGCCAAGAACATCGAACGCATCGGCGACCACGCCACCAACATCGCCGAGACCATCTACTACATCGTCACCGGCGACCAGATGCCGGCTGAGCGGCCGAAGGGCGACAAGACGGACAAGATCGTGCTTCCCGGCACGCTGCCGGTGAAGTGAACGGCCGCCTCTCGAACACCGCGCTAATTTAGGCTAAGCTCCCGCGAACGTTCCTGAATCCTGCTCAGTGGCCGTGCCTCAGGAGGTTGCCATGGAAAACGTTCGGAACCTCACGCCGGCTCCTGCGCCGACGTCCGGCATTATCGCGTCAAGCGTCTATACGGCCGGCCGCCGCGTCGCGGACATTCCGATCGAGGAGGCCGGCGACTGGGCCAAGAAGCCGGACCATGTCGTCTGGATCGGACTTCTGGAGCCGGACCGCAATCTTCTGCTGCGCGTCCAGGCGCAGTTCCATCTGCATGATCTGGCGATCGAGGATGCCGAGCATCCGCATCAGCGGCCGAAGATCGAGCAATATGGCGATGCCCTGTTCATCGTCGCGCGCACCGCCCAGCTCATCGACGGCCGCGTCACCTTCGGCGAGACGCATCTGTTCGTCGGCGCCGGCTACATCGTCAGCGTCAGGCATGGACCCTCGACATCCTATGCCGCGGTCCGTCAGCATTGGGAAACCTGCCCGCATTCGCTCGCCAAAGGCGAGGACTTCGTCCTCTATGCCATTCTCGACTTCATCGTCGACAACTACATGCCGGTGCTGGAGCAGATCGAGGACGAGGTCGAGGCGATCGAGGACAAGGTCCTGCTGAGGCCGATGACCGGCTCCGACATCGAGCGGCTCTATATGCTGCGCCGCGATCTCCTGCGGCTGCGCAACGCGGCTCTGCCGCTGGTCGAGGTCTGCCGCCGGCTGACCAGCGCCGATCTGCCGCAGATCAATGCTTCGATGCACCCGCTGTTCCGCGACGTGACCGACCATATCCGCACGGTCCAGGAAAAGATCGACAGCCTGCGCGAGGTGCTGGCCTTCGCATTCGAAGCCAGTCTTCTGGTCGGCCAGAGCCAGGAAACGGCGATCTCGAAAAAACTCGCCTCCTGGGCCGCCATCCTGGCGGTGCCGACGGCCTTCGCCGGCATCTACGGCATGAATTTCAACGACATGCCGGAACTGCATATGGAGTATGGCTACCCGACCGTGCTGGTTGCGATCGCGCTGATCTGCTCGTTCCTGTACTGGCGGTTCAGGAAGAATGGATGGCTGTGAAGGCAGAGCGAACAGCGAACAGGAAGTAGCGAATAGAGAACACCGAAAACGGCTTGCTCCCTGTCACGGAAGCCAAGCCGTTCCTATTCGCTATTCGCTATTCGCTATTCGCTATTCGCTCAGCGGCTTCTGCGCCGCTCCGCCGCCGGCTGGAACGCGACGCGGGAGTGGTATTTGCAGTACGGGCCGGTCTCGGCGGCGTCGTTGCCGCAGAAGTTGAAGTCTTCCGACAGCGGGTCGCCATTCGGCCATTTGCAGGTGCGCTCGGTCAGCTCGACCAGCTGCAGGTGCCGCGAGATCGGCACGACCACGTTTTCCACCGGTCGGATATAGTGCCGCGCCACCGGCTCGGCGTCGAACTGCGCCTGCAGCGCGGTCGCGCCGATCGAGGTGGTGACGTGGCGCGTGGCGGTCGCCGCCCGCGATACCGATTTCTGGATGGACGATCCCTGCACGGTCTTCTTCTGGCGCGCCGGGCTTGCCGTCGCGCGGCCGCGGCCCGACAGCTTCAGGCGATGCACCTTGCCGATGACCGCGTTGCGGCTGACGCCCCCAAGCTGTGCGGCAATCTGGCTGGCGCTCAGCCCTTCCGACCACAGTTTCCTGAGAAGTTCTACCCGCTCGTCAGTCCAGTTCATGAGACCGCGCTCCTGCTGAGGCGTGCGGCGATCGGAATCCCTTCCCGTCCCGGCTCCCGCCGGGCAGACAACACCACATATATCGGGTGATTAGGTCCGCCGCACGAAATCTAGTTATTTCTCGACTACAAATACCTCATGCGCTGACTCGGTGACAAGAGTCCCCAGGGCAACACGAATCGGTTTTTCCGGTTTTCCCCAACTTGCCGGCTGCTTATGAACCGGCATCCCGTCGGGGGCGTGCCGCGCGCCTATGCGCGACGTTTTCGTTGACTTCATGGCCGAAAAACACGATAAGCCGCAAAGGCCGCCGCTTTGGCGGCTTTTTTGATTTTCCGGTTCCGGAGACGCATATAATGAGCGGTTCGGCGCTTTACGAGACCTTTGCTCGCGCACCCCTGGCCTTCGACCGCGGGGAGGGGACCTGGCTGGTCACCGACAAGGGCGAGCGATATCTCGATTTCGCCGGCGGCATCGCCGTCAATTCACTTGGCCACAGCCATCCGCATCTGGTTGCCGCGCTGACCGAGCAGGCGGCGAAGCTCTGGCATGTCTCCAACCTCTACGAGATTCCGGAGCAGCGCCGGCTCGGCGAGCGGCTCGTCGAGGCGACCTTTGCCGACAAGGTGTTCTTCACCAATTCGGGCGCCGAGGCGCTGGAATGCGCCATCAAGACGGCGCGGCGCTACCATTTCGTCAAGGGCCATCCCGAGCGTTTCCGCATCGTCACCTTCGAAGGCGCCTTCCACGGCCGCACGCTGGCGACGATCGCCGCCGGCGGCCAGTATAAATATCTGGAAGGCTTCGGCCCCAAGGTCGAAGGCTTCGACCAGGTCGGCTTCGACGACATCGACGCGGCCGAGAAGGCGATCACGCCGGAGACGGCCGCCATCCTGATCGAGCCGGTGCAGGGCGAGGGCGGTATCCGCCCGGTGCCGACGCAGTCGCTGAAGCGGCTGCGGCAGCTTTGCGACCAGCATGGCCTGCTTCTGATCTTCGACGAGGTCCAGTGCGGCATCGGCCGCACCGGCAAGCTGTTTGCGCATGAATGGTCCGGCGTCACCCCGGACCTGATGGCGATCGCCAAGGGCATCGGCGCCGGCTTCCCGTTGGGCGCGTGCCTCGCCACCGACGAGGCTGCGGTCGGCATGACCGCCGGCGTGCACGGCACCACCTTCGGCGGCAATCCGCTGGCGATGGCGGTCGGCAACGCGGTGCTCGACGTGGTGCTGGAGGAAGGCTTCCTCGAGGATGTCCAGCGCAAGGCACTGCTCCTGAAGCAGGGATTGGCCGGCGTCGCCGACGAGTTCCCCGAGGTCCTCGAAGGCATCAGGGGAACTGGCCTGATGCTCGGCCTCAAATGCGTGATGCCCAACACCAAGGTCAACATGGCGCTGCGAGACCAGCATCTGCTCGCAGTTCCGGCCGGCGACAACGTCATTCGCCTGCTGCCGCCCCTCACCGTCACCGATGCCGAGATCGGCGAAGCGCTCGACCGCATCCGCGCCGGCGCCCAGGGCCTGGCGGATGCCATCGCCTCGGCCGCCGCGAAGTAGTTCCGGAACCATTGCCGATGTCCGTTCGCCATTTTACCGACCTGTCCGCCGTTTCCGAAGGCGATTTGCGCGTCATGCTGGACGACGCGATGGTGCGAAAGGCCAGGCTCAAGGCCGGCGAGCACACCAAGCCGCTCGAGGGCAAGGTGCTGGCGATGATCTTCGACAAGCCCTCGACCCGCACGCGCGTGTCCTTCGACGTCGGCATGCGCCAGCTCGGCGGCGAGACCATCATGCTGACCGGCACCGAGATGCAGCTCGGCCGCTCCGAGACCATCGCCGACACCGCCAAGGTGCTGTCGCGCTATGTCGACGCCATCATGATCCGCACCACCTCGCATGAGCGGCTGCTGGAGCTGACCGAGAACGCCACCGTTCCGGTCATCAACGGGCTGACCGACGACACCCATCCGTGCCAGCTGATGGCCGACATCATGACCTTCGAGGAGCATCGCGGTCCGGTGGCCGGCAAGACCTTCGCCTGGACAGGCGACGGCAACAATGTGCTGCATTCGCTGCTCGAAGCCTCGGCGCGTTTCCGCTTCAACCTCAACGTCGCGGTGCCGGAAGGCAGCGAGCCGGACGAGAAGCACATCGGCTGGTCGAAGGCCAATGGCGGCAAGCTCAACTTCACCCGCTCGGCCGAGGAGGCCGTCCATCAGGCCGACTGCGTCGTCACCGACTGCTGGGTGTCGATGGGCCAGGAACATCGCGCGCGCGGCCACAACGTCTTCCTGCCCTATCAGGTCAATGCGGCGCTGATGGCGAAGGCAAAGCCGGACGCGCTGTTCATGCACTGCCTGCCGGCGCATCGCGGCGAGGAGGTGACCGACGAGGTCATCGACGGGCCGCATTCGGTGGTGTTCGACGAGGCCGAGAACCGCCTGCATGCCCAGAAGGCGGTTTTGGCCTGGTGTCTGGGAGCTTGATCTCCGGAGGTGTGATGCCTATCTGCGGCGCATCACGCAAATCGAGCGCGTTTGGACGCATGCACCCCAAAGGGTGGCATGGCCGCGCCCCGGAGCTTTGTCATGTTGGAAACCCGTCAAGTGACTGAACATCACCCGCAACTCGGCGAATTCGGCTACGCCGGCGACGATCACGTCGTGCCCTTCGAGGTCGCGCCGCTCGACGTGCGCGGCCGCACCGTGCAGCTCGGGCCGATGCTCGACGCCATTCTTGCCCGCCACGACTATCCCGAGCCGGTCGCGCGCCTGCTGGCGGAAGCCTGCGTGCTGACGGTTTTGCTCGGCACCTCGCTCAAGTTCGAGGGCAAGTTCATCCTGCAGACCCGCACCGACGGGCCGGTCGACATGCTGGTGGCAGATTTCTCAACGCCGCATGCGCTGCGCGGCTATGCGCGCTTCGATGCCGACCGGTTGCAGGCGCTGGCCGCCGCCGGCGAGGTCTCGCAGCAGACGCTGCTCGGCAACGGCGTGCTGGCGCTGACCATCGATCAGGGCGTTCACACGCAGCGCTATCAGGGCATCGTCCAGCTCGACGGCTCCTCACTGGAGGAGGCCGCGCGCACCTATTTCCGCCAGTCGGAGCAGATCCCGACCGACATCAGGCTGTCGGTGGCCAAGCTGGTTACGCCCGGTCCCGGTGGCGCCCGCGAGCAATGGCGCGCCGGCGGCCTTCTGGCGCAGTTCCTGCCGAAGGCGCCGGAACGCATGCGCGTGCCGGACATTTCCGGCGGCGACGGCGATCCGCGCGAAGCGGTCCATGAGCCGGCCGACAATTCCTGGCAGGAATTGCTCGCGCTGCTCGGCACCATCGAGCCGACCGAGCTGATCGATCCGACTGTCGGTGCCGAACGCCTTCTCTACCGGCTGTTCCACGAACACGGCGTGCGCGTCTTCGGCGGCGTGCCGGTTGCCGACCAGTGCTCGTGCTCGCGCGAGAAGATCCGCGGCATCCTCGCCGGCTTCTCCGCCCAGGAGATCAAGGACAGCACCGAGGAGGGCGGCATCCATGTCGCCTGCGAGTTCTGCTCGACGCAGTACGACTTCGACCCGGCAGAGTTCGCCGCGGCTCAATAGGGTCACTTTCCAGACCAAGCGCGTCGCCTGATCTATTTCAGCGCGACGCGCTCTAGGCGCCGCACCGATCTCCGCGTGAAATGAATTCCTGGAGGTGCCTGCGCACATCCGAGGCTCGTTCGACGGGAGCCATGTGGGTTTCGTTTCCGAGCACCATGAGCTTCGCGCCGCTGATCGCGCTCGCGGTGGCTTCCATCATCCCGCCGAAGAACTGGTCCCTTTCACCGCCGAGGATCAAAGTCCTCGCCGAGATGTTGCGGAGGTCTTCTTCCGTCACACCGTCGTCGAGCATTGCTTCGAGATAGCGGACGATCGTGCTCGGCGCCCCCATCCGCGCAACCAGGCTGCGTGCTTCGAACCTCAGTCGAAGACGCAAAAGAAGGTTCAGCCAGGGCCGCCGGAACACCGTTGCGAATTCCTTCAGCAAAGCGTGAAACTGTCCGGCCTGTGCGAATTGCATCTGTTTCCTGAGCCGCCTTTTTCCATCGGCCGAAAAGCCATGCGCGCTCGCCAGCAGGATCAGCTTGCCTACAAGGTCCGGGTACCGCGCGGCCACCTGCGTGGCGACAACGCCGCCATAGGAAATGCCCATTAGGCTCGCTGGCTCCTTGAAGTCGGCGCCGATGATCTCTCCGCGATGTCTCTGGCCATGCCCTCGAGCGATGGATCGGCTTTTGGAGCGGGATCGTAGCCAATCAGCACGAAGCTCGTGTTGGGTGGAAGGATACGGATGAGCCGTCCGGCATCCTTTTCCAGTCTGGATGGCCGGGGTTTCATCATGAACCCCTGACCGCCGTTGATGATGAGAAGGCTTTCCGGTCCTTGTCCAACTCTTGCGAACGGCAGCCGACCCAGAAACAACCCTGTTTCAATTCTGTGCATCAAGCCGCTGCCTGGCGTGCGGTTGGGGTGGCGGCCAAGCGTACGCGGCCACTAGTTCACCGTCCGCCGCGTGCCCGGCAGGTCGAGAGAGAAGGCGGGGATGGCGACATTGAACGTCTCGCCGCGCTTGTTGCGCATCGTATAGTGGCCGACCATGATGCCCGACGGCGTCGAAAGCGGGCAGCCCGAGGTGTACTGGTAGCTGTCGCCGGGATTGAGTTCGGGCTGGTCGCCGACGACGCCGGCGCCGCGCACCTCCTCCACCCGGCCGCTGCCGTCGGTGATGTGCCAGTAGCGCGAGAGCAGCTGCACGAATTCGTCCGAGCGGTTGTCGATTGTCACCTGGTAGCCCCAGACATAGCGGTTCTCCGAAGGATCGGAGCGATCCTCCAGATAGAACGGCCTGACCTGCACTTCGATGTTGCGCGTGACGGCGCGATACATGAGCTACCCCAACAATTCGGGAACTTTCGGCGCACTCCGCTGTCGGGTCAACGATGCGTGACGCCTGTCCCTTCCGCCTTATGCGCACCTGCCGGCAAACAATGTCATTTAAGTGACACACGACAATGATGGTGTGCACGGACCGTGCTGGGCGACTCAAGCGCTCTGTCGACCTGTTCAAAATGGCCATCTCCTGGCCGGCTTTTCCGGAGTGACCAGATCTCGATGGAACTGATCGCCATGGCCGCCGCCCTGCTTTCCATAGCCCTGCTTCTCTCAAATCTCGCCAGCATCCTGCTTGCTGCGCGCCGGCTGAAGCCGCCGCGCGGCATGGCCGCGCCCGTGGGCAGGACGCCGCCGGTGTCGATCGTCATTCCCTCGCGCGGCATCGAGCCGTTTACCGCGGAGACGCTGCAGCGCGCCTTCTCGCTCGACTGGCCGCGCTACGAGCTGATCTTCTGCGTCGCCAATGCCGACGATCCGGTGGTCAAGCTGATAAACAGGGCAATTGCCCGGTTTCCCGAGGTGCCGGCCCGGCTGCTGGTCGGCGACGACCGCGTCAGCGCCAATCCGAAGCTGAACAATTGCGTCAAGGGCTGGGAGGCGACGCGCCACCACTGGGTGATCCTTGCCGATTCCAACGTGCTGATGCCGCGCGACTATATCCATAAGCTGATGGCCGCGTGGAGGTCCGATACCGGCCTCGTCTGCTCGACCCCGGTCGGCTCACGGCCGGCTGGCTTCTGGGCCGAGGTCGAATGCGCCTTCCTCAACACGCTGCAGGCGCGCTGGCAATATGCCGGCGAGGCGCTTGGCCTCGGCTTCGCCCAGGGCAAGAGCATGCTGTGGAACAAGCCCATGCTCGACGCCAATGGCGGCATCCGCGCGCTTGCCGCAGAGATCGCCGAGGACGCCGCGGCGACCAAGCTGGTCAACGGCATTGGCCTTCGCGTCCATCTCGTCGCCTCGCCCTTCGAGCAGCCGCTCGGCGAGCGCAGGCTTGGCGAGATCTGGTCGCGCCAGGCGCGCTGGGCGCGGCTGCGCCGCGTCACCTTCCCGCTGTTCTTCGCGCCCGAGATCCTGACCGGTGCGGCGGTGCCGCTTGTCCTGGCACTGGTAGCGGCGGCCCAATTGGGCATCAGCCTGCCGGCCACAACGCTTTGCGTGCTGGCACTCGCCTACCTGCCGGAATGCGCCCTCGCATGGGCCAACGGCTGGCACCTGTCGCCGCGCACGGTCGCGGCGATGATCGTGCGCGACGCGATGCTGCCGGCGATATGGGCGCGCGGCTGGCTGGGCGGCGCCGTCGACTGGCGCGGCAACGCCATGACCATCGGCACCAAGGTGGCCGAACTGGAAGAGACGCCCTCGAGCGCCTGACCGGGCCTTCGCCCAGGTCCTCTATTTCGCTGCCTTCAGCGCCTGCTCGACATCGGCAAGCAGGTCGTCCGTGTCCTCCAGGCCGACGGAGAGCCTGAGCGTGCCCGGGCCGATGCCGAGCTCGGCGCGCGCCTCGTCGCTGAGGTTCTTGTGCGTGGTCGTCGCCGGGTGGGTGATCAGGCTCTTGGCGTCGCCGAGATTGTTGGAGATCAGCACGATGTCGAGGGCGTTCTGGAAGGCGAAGGCCGCCTGCTTGCCGCCCTTGACGTCGAGGCAGATCAGCGTCGAGCCGCCCAACATCTGCTTCCTGACGATCTCGGCCTGCGGATGGTCGGCGCGGCCCGGATAGATGACGCGGGCGATCTCCGGCCGTTCGGCGAGGAAGTCGGCGATCTTGCCGGCGCTCTCCGTCTGCTGGCGCACGCGCAACGGCAGCGTCTCCAGGCCCTTGAGCAGCGTCCAGGCATTGAACGGCGACAGGCTCGGCCCGGTGTGGCGGAAATAGTCGTGCAGGTTCTCGTCGATCCACTTCTTGTCCGACAGGATGATGCCGCCGAGGCAGCGCCCCTGTCCGTCTATGTGCTTGGTCGCCGAATAGACGACGATGTGGGCGCCGAGCTGCAACGGCTTCTGCTGCAGCGGCGTGGCGAAGACGTTGTCGACGATCAGTCTGGCGCCGATCGAATTGGCGAGCGCGGCGACAGCGGCGATGTCGACCACTTCCAGCGTCGGGTTGGTCGGGCTTTCCAGGAAGAACAGCTTGGTGTTCGGCCGCACCGCCTTTTCCCAGTTGGCGATATCGGTGCCGTCGACCAGCGTCGCCTCGATGCCGTATTTCGGCGCCAGCGTCTCGACCACCCAGCGACAGGAGCCGAACAGCGCGCGCGCCGCCACGATATGGTCGCCCGCCCTGGCGCTGCACAGCAGCGCGGCGCTCACCGCCGCCATGCCGGAGGCCGTGGCGCGCGCGTCCTCGGCGCCTTCCAGGGCGCACATGCGCTTTTCGAACATGTCGACCGTGGGATTGGCGTAGCGCGAGTAGATGAAGCCCGGCTCCTCGCCCTTGAAGCGGGCTTCGGCGGCCTGCGCCGTCTCGTAGACATAGCCCTGGGTGAGAAACATCGCTTCTGATGTCTCGCCGAAGCCGGAACGCAGCGTTCCGCCATGCACGAGTGCCGTCTGAGGCTTCCAGTCACGCTTCTTGGTCATCGCTCTACTTCCAGATACAAAAAAACCGGCCGCGAAAAGTCGCAACCGGTCCATACGGCCTTGCGGCCCGACGGTCCTTTAGCGACTTGTTTAACGTGGCTGCAAGCCGACCGGCCAAATCACCACGGGATAACGACCCTTTAGACCCGCGCCGCGCTTGCGTCAATTGCCGGCTTCATTAAGAGGTTTGTACCAGCGGCCTTGGAGCGGAGCCTTGCGGCAGACAGGCATTCTTCCCGATCAGGACATTTCCGCGCTGTTCCAGTCCGGCGCGCTGAAGTCGCCGCGCGTGCTCGATGCCGACCAGATCCAGCCGGCCAGCCTCGACCTCAGGCTGGGCGACAAGGCGTTCCGCGTGCGCGCTTCCTTCCTGCCCGGCCCCGATCATCTGGTGGCCGACAAGCTCGACCGGCTGAAGCTGCACGAGATCGATCTCGTCGACGGTGCTGTGCTGGAGACGGGCTGCGTCTATATCGTGCCGCTGCTGGAAGGCCTGGCATTGCCCTCGGACGTGTCCGCTTCGGCCAATCCGAAGAGCTCGACCGGACGGCTCGACATCTTCACCCGGGTGATGACTGATCGCGGCCACGAGTTCGACAAGATCGCCGCCGGCTATCATGGCCCGCTCTATCTCGAAGTCAGCCCGCGCACCTTCCCGATCGTCGTGCGCGCCGGCTCGCGCCTGTCGCAGATACGCTTCCGTACCGGCAATGCGCTGCTGTCGGAAAGCGAGTTGCGCGATCTCCACCATGCCGAGATGCTGGTCGCCACCGAGCCGCCCAACATTTCCGGCGGCGGCATCGCGCTGTCGATCGATCTCGACGGCGACAAGGACGGGCTGGTCGGCTATCGCGGCAAGCACCACACCGGCCTCGTCGATGTCGACAAGCGCGCCGCGCAGGACGTCGTCGACTTCTGGGAGCCGCTCTACAAGAGCGGCGCCGGCGAGTTGGTGCTCGATCCCGACGAGTTCTACATCCTGGTCAGCCGCGAGGCGGTGCATGTGCCGCCGCTCTACGCCGCCGAGATGACGCCCTTCGATCCGCTGGTCGGCGAATTCCGCGTTCACTATGCCGGCTTCTTCGATCCGGGCTTCGGCCATTCGGCGGCCGGCGGCACCGGCAGCCGGGCGGTGCTCGAAGTGCGCAGCCACGAGGTGCCGTTCATCCTCGATCACGGCCAGATCGTCGGGCGGCTGGTCTACGAGCACATGCTGAAGCGGCCGCAGGCGCTTTACGGCACCGACCTTGGCTCCAACTACCAGGCGCAGGGCTTGAAGCTCTCCAAGCATTTCCGCGCCGCGCGCTGACCCGTCGCCCGCGTCAGACTCCGCTTGCCCGGTCCCGCGCGCCATGCTTGGCTGGCGCCACCGGTCCAGAACCTGACAGAGGGAGACGAAAATGCAGATATCCAGATGGATCCTATCGGCAGCCGCTGCCGCCATGCTGACGCTCGGCGCCGGCGCCTTGTCGGCGCAGGCCGCCGAAAAGATCAAGATCGGCACCGAGGGCGCCTATCCGCCGTTCAACACCATTACGCCGGACGGCAAGGTCGAGGGCTTCGATATCGACATCGCCAATGCGCTGTGCGCGCAGATGAAGGTCGAATGCGAGATCGTCACCCAGGACTGGGATGGCATCATTCCGGCCCTCCAGGCCAAGAAATTCGACGCCATCATCGCCTCGATGAGCATCACCGAGGAACGCAAGAAGCAGGTCGCCTTCACCCACAAATACTATACGACGCCGCTTGCGCTGGTCGCGCCGAAGGACAGCGAACTGACCTCGACCGACCCGGCGGCGCTCGCCGGCAAGACGGTGGGCGCCCAGGCATCGACCACCCAGGCCGACTTCGCCCAGGACGTCTACGGCAAGGCCGGCGCCGAAGCCAAGCTCTATCCGACCCAGGAAGAGGCGATCACCGATCTCCAGAACGGTAGGCTCGATGCCGTCATCTCGGACAAGTTCGTGCTGGTGGACTGGCTGAAGAAGTCGAGCGACGGCTGCTGCAAGCTGGTCGGCGACGTCAAGGGCACCGAGACGGAAGCCGGCATCGCCGTGCGTCTCGAAGACACCGCGCTGCGCGACAAGCTCAACGCGGCGATCGACGCCATCGTCGCCGACGGCACCTACAAGAAGATCCAGGCTAAGTACTTCGACTTCGATATTTATTGAGGTTGGAGCTGCCGCAGGCCTTGCCTTCTCCCCTTGTGGGAGAAGGTGGATCGGCGCGCAGCGTCGAGACGGATGAGGGGTAGGTGACGGATCACCCGTCTTTGCCAAGCTGGAGCACCCCTCATCCGACCTCGCTTCGCGAGGCCACCTTCTCCCACAAGGGGAGAAGGAGAATGCGCTCAAAGCGCCTTCACCGCCACCTTCACCGGCTTCTCGATTTCCAGCGGGTTGCGCAGCGGCAGGCCGAAATCGCTCGCCTCGATCTCGAAAGTATCGCCCGCCTCGGTCTTGACGCCATCGGCGAAGGAGAGCGTCGCGGTGCCGAACATGTGCACATGCACGTCGCCTGGCTGGCGGAAGGCCGAATATTTGAAGTGGTGATGCTCGAGATTGGCGATGGTGTGCGACATGTTCGCCTCGCCCGACAGGAACGGCTTTTCCCATAGCAGCTTGCCGTCGCGCCAGATGCGCGATGAGCCCCTGATGTCCGCCGGCAGGTCGCCGATCAGGATCTCCGGTCCGAACGAGGCGTTGCGCAGCTTGGAGTGCGCGAGGAACAGGTAGTTCACGCGCTCGGTGACGTGGTCGGAGAATTCGTTCGACAAAGTGAAGCCGACGCGGAACGGCGCGCCGTCGTCGCCGATGACGTAGATGCCGGCGATCTCCGGCTCCTCGCCGGCGTCCTGCGCGAAGGCGGGCGACATCAGCGCGGCGCCCGGCGCCACCGCCATCGTGCCGTTGCCCTTGTAGAACCATTCCGGCTGGACGCCGATCTGGCCTTTCGCCGGCTTGCCGCCTTCCAGCCCCATGCGGAACATCTTCATGGAATCGGTGAGCTGCTCCTCGCCGTCGCTGCTCAGCTTCTTGTGCATGGAATCGCGGGTCGCGGCGGAGCCGAGATGCGTCAGGCCGGTGCCGGTGAGATGCAGATGCGCCGGATCCGGATGATTGATCGGCGACACCACCCGGCCTTTCTTGTAGGCGGCGTCGAGGTCGATGGTTTCGCCAAGACCCTTGCGCTCGATCAGCGCCACGAGGCCGGTGCCGGTGCGCGCCGCCTCCATCGCCAGCGAATAGACGCTGCGGGCGCCGTTGATGATCCGGGTCTTGCCGCCGTTGCGGGCGACGACGCGGATCGTCTCGGCGTCGTCGAGGATCTGGGAGATCAGCATGATGAACCCTCTCTCTTTTGCCTTGGCCCGGCCGCCGATCGGCAGACCTTGACCGTCGCGGCCCGGAACGGTTCCGCGCCACGGTTGAAACTGCTCGTCCGGATTGCGCTCGCGAGCCCCGGTCCTCAGGGACTTCTTGGCGCCGGCGGGTTGCCGGCAGCATCGCGATCTAGACCCGTATGCCTCCTGCCTTCCTCGCCTGGAGCGGTTCGGCTTTGAGCTGCCGACCCGCTCCCAATATTTTGTCTCTGCGCAATCCCGAGGGAAAACCGCTATGCGCTTTTCCCGGAATTGCTTCCTGTCAGGCCTTGTTCTTGTTGTAGACGTCGAAGATCACGGCGCCGAGCAGCACCAGGCCCTTGACCACCTGCTGCCAGTCGACATTGACGCCCATGATCGACATGCCGTTGTTCATGACGCCCATGATGAAGCCGCCGACTACGGCGCCGATGACCTGTCCGACGCCGCCCATCGCCGAGGCGCCGCCGATGAAGACGGCCGCGATGACGTCGAGCTCGCTGCCGAGGCCGGCGGCGGGCACCGCCTGGCCGAGGCGCGCCGCGATGATCAGGCCGCCGAGCGCCGACAGCACGCCCATGTTGATGAACACCAGCAGCGTCAGCCGCTCGGTGTTGATGCCCGAGAGCTGCGCCGCCTTGGCGTTGCCGCCCATCGCATAGATGCGGCGGCCGATGGTCATGCGCTTGGTGACGAAGACGAACAGCGAGATCAGCACGCCCATCACCAGCAGCACCACCGGCAGGCCCCTGTAGCTCGCGAACTGGACGACCAGGAACAGCGCCAGCGCGCTGCCGACCAGGGTCTTGATGACGAACAGCGGGAAGGGTTCGGCCTCATAGCCGTGACGCTCACGCTTGCGGCGGGCCCGCAGCCCGAAATAGGCATAGGCGAGCACCGCGATCAGTCCGAGCACGATCGTCGTCATGTGCAGCGTAAGGCCGCTGCCGAGGATGGTCTTGCCGGCGGCATTCACCGTCGGCGGGATTAGCGTCAGCGGGCCGATCACGTCGGGAATGAAGCCCGAGCTCAGCGCCTTGAAGCTGTCGGGAAGCGGGCCGACCGAGGAGCCGCCGCCCAGCAGCGCCTGGCAGATGCCGCGGAAGATCAGCATGCCCGCCAGCGTCACGATGAAGCTCGGTATCCGGTGATAGGCGATCCAGTAGCCTTGTGCTGCGCCTATGGCGCCGCCGACGATCAGGCAGATGATTGACACCACCAGCGGATTGCTGAGCGGGCCGAGCGGCCAGATGACCATCATCATCGCCGCCAGCGCCCCGATGAAGCCCGCCACCGAACCGACGCTGAGGTCGATGTGGCCGGACACGATGACCAAGAGCATGCCCAGCGCCATCACGATGATGAACGAGTTCTGCTGCACAAGGTTGGAGAGGTTGACCGGTTTGAACAACGTTCCCGAGGTCGTGTACTGGAAGAACAGCATGATGACGATCAGCGCGATGATCAGGCCGTATTCGCGCAGGTTCGTCGTCAGCGCCGAGACGGCGATGCGCGGACCCTGCTTGACGTCTTCGGCTGCGCCGCTCTGCGGCGCGGGAGCGCTTTCTGTGCTCATGATGCTTTTTTTCCTTCTCCGCGAACGATGGCGCGCATGATCTTTTCCTGGCTGGCGTCGCTTGCCGCCATTTCGCCGACCATTCGCCCTTCGTTCATGACATAGATGCGGTCGGTGATGCCGAGCAGCTCCGGCATTTCCGACGAGATGACGATGATCGCCTTACCCTCGGCGGCGAGACGGGCGATGATCGTATAGATTTCGTACTTGGCGCCGACGTCGATGCCGCGCGTCGGCTCGTCGAGGATGAGCAGTTCCGGGTCGGCGAACAGCCATTTCGACAGCACCACCTTCTGCTGGTTGCCGCCCGAAAGATTGCCGGTCAGCTGATAGACGCTGGACGCGCGGATGTTGGTCTTCTTGCGATAGTCGTTGGCGACGCTCATTTCGCGCATGTCGTCGATGACGCCGCGGCTCGAGACGCCGCCCAGATTGGCCAAAGTCACATTGTGCTTGATATGGTCGATCAGGTTGAGGCCGTAGGTCTTGCGGTCCTCGGTGACATAGGCGATGCGGTTCTCCACCGCCTTGCTCACCGACGAAATGTCGATCGGCTTGCCTTCGAGCAAAACCTCGCCGGTGATGTGCCGGCCATAGGAGCGCCCGAACAGGCTCATCGCGAATTCGGTGCGGCCGGCGCCCATCAGCCCCGCGATGCCGACCACTTCGCCCTTGCGCACATTGAGGTTGACGTTCTTGATCACCTGCCGCTCGGCGTGGATCGGATGGTAGACCGACCAGTCCTTGACCTCGAAGACGACCTCGCCGATCTGCGGCTCGCGCGGCGGATAGCGGTCGTCGAGCGAGCGGCCGACCATCGAGGTGATGATGCGGTCTTCGCTGATGTCTTTCCTGGGCAAGGTCTCGATGGTGCGTCCGTCGCGGATCACCGTGACCTTGTCGGCGACCCGGTTCACCTCGTTCAGCTTGTGCGAGATCAGGATCGAGGTCATGCCCTGGCGCTTGAACTCGAGCAGAAGGTCGAGCAGCGCCTGGCTGTCCTTTTCGCTGAGCGAAGCCGTCGGTTCGTCGAGGATCAGCAACTTCACTTCCTTGCTCAGCGCCTTGGCGATCTCGACCAGCTGCTGCTTGCCGACGCCGATATTTGTGATGAGCGTCTTGGGGTCTTCCTTGAGGCCGACCTTGTCGAGCAGCGCCTTGGTGCGCTTCTCGTTGGCGTTCCAGTCGATGACGCCATAGGTCGCGTGCTCGTTGCCGAGGAAGATGTTCTCCGCGATCGAGAGCATCGGCACCAGGGCGAGCTCCTGGTGGATGATGACGATGCCGATGTGCTCGCTGTCATGGATGCCCTTGAAGTGGCATTCCTGGCCGCGAAAGACGATGTCGCCCTCATAGGTGCCGGACGGATAGACCCCCGACAGCACCTTCATCAAGGTCGATTTGCCGGCGCCGTTCTCGCCGACGATGGCGTGGATCTCTCCTTCCTCGACGCTGAGGTTGACGTTCGACAGCGCCTTCACGCCGGGGAACGTCTTGGTGATGTCGCGCATCTCCAAAATCGTCGAGGTCATCGGGAAATAAACTCCTACCAGGTCGGCAAAAACAATACCGGTCCCGCTGGTTAACGAAAAGGGGCCCTGCGTTGCGCAGGACCCCTGTCTTTGCAACCGAAATTACTTCAGTTCGTCGGCCTTGATGTAGCCGGAATCGACGACCTGCGCCTGGTAGTTCGACTTGTCGACGTCATGCGGCGTCAGCAGGATCGAGGGAACGACCTTGACGTCGTTGTTGTAGGTCTTTTCGTCGAGTCCGTCCGGCTTGCCGCCGGAGAGCACCTTGTCGACCAGCTGCACGGTGGCCTTGGCCAGTTCGCGGGTGTCCTTGAACACGGTCGAGTACTGCTCGCCCGAGATGATCAGCTTGACCGAGGCGGTCTCGGCATCCTGGCCGGTCACGATCGGCCAGGGCTGAGCGTCGGTGCCGTAGCCGACGGCGCGCAGCGAGGCGGTGATGCCGCGCGACAGGCCGTCATAGGGCGACAGAACGCCATCGACGCGGCTGCCGTCCGAGTAGTTGGCCGAGAGCAGGTTGTCCATGCGCGCCTGGGCGGTGGCGGCGAGCCAGCGCAGCGTGCCGACCTTGTCCATGCCGGTCTGGCCGGACTTGATCTTGATCGAGCCGTCGTCGATCAGCGGCTGCAGGACGGAGATGGCGCCGTTGTAGAAGAAGAAGGCGTTGTTGTCGTCCGGCGAGCCGCCGAACAGCTCGACGTTCCACGGCTTGGTGTTCGGGAAGCGCTCCTTGAGACCCTTGACCAGGGAATTCGCCTGGATCACGCCGACGCCGAAATTGTCGAAGGTGGTGTAGTAGTCGACGTTGGCGGTCTTCTTGATCAGGCGGTCATAGGCGACGACGACGACGCCGGCGTCGTTGGCCTTCTGCAGCGCGTCGGCCATGGTGGTGCCGTCGATCGAGGCGATGATCAGCGCCTTCGGGCCCTTGGTGATTTCGTTTTCCAGCTGGCTGAGCTGGTTCGGAATGTCGTCCTGCGCGTACTGCAGGTCGACGGTGTAGCCGAGAGCCTCGAGCTGCGACTTGACGGCATCGCCGTCATTGATCCAGCGCTGCGAGGTCTTGGTCGGCATCAGCACGCCGACAAGGCCTTCGCCGGCATGCGCCGGCAGCGTCATGGCCGCGATGCCAAGGGCCGCCACGGCGGCCAGTGTCTTGATGATTTTCACAGTAACTCTCCCTGGTTGATGGACGCGACACCTCGGGGCTTCGCGGGCCGCGCAGGCGAGCAGAAGCGCAAGCTGCGCTGCTGTCGTCTATCGATCTCCGGTATCCTCCCAATCGGCCCCGCGACGCTGATTTCGATCGACACGATCTCCCTCGTCATCGACCGTCATGCCACGGGACGCGCGAAGGGTGTGTCCCTTTGACATAACTGTCAAATGCGATCTTTGATGGTTGCTATACCGAAACTGGTATATAGCGAAAGTCGACGAAGGCGTCGCGGGAGCGGAGACAAAGCATGGCGGCACTGCGCAATCCTGATGGCGTATCAGGCACTTACGACGAACTTCCGGGCGACGGCGAAACGCTTCTGCGCAGCGGGCTCAGCCTGCGCCACATGCGCATGATCGCAGCGCTTGACGATCACGGCCGGGTAAGCGCCGCCGCCCAGGTGATGAACATCTCACAGCCGGCCGCCTCGCGCATGATTTCGGAGATGGAGGCGGTGCTCGACGTCAAGCTTTGCGAGCGGCTGCCGCGCGGCATCACGTTGACGCCTTACGGCAAGGCGCTGGCCAGGCGCGCGCGCTCGATCCTGCTCGAGATGCGCGAGGCCGACCGAGAGATCTCCGAGCTCAAGGCAGGCAAGGGCGGGTCGGTGTTCCTGGGCGCGGTGACGGCGCCGGCGATCGAGCTGGCGGTGCCGGCGATTCGCGAAATCCGCCGCCTCTATCCGCGCATCGAGATCACCATGCAGGTCGAGACCTCGAATGTGCTGGCACGCGAGTTGATCGCGTCGCGCCACGACTTCATCATCGCGCGCATTCCCGACGACCTCAATCCGCGCCTGTTCGAATCGCGCGTCATCGGCGTCGAGAAGGCCTGCCTGATCGTGCGTCGCGGCCACCCGCTGAGCAAGGGCAAGGCGGTGCGGCTCGAGGAGACCGCCGCTTACGACTGGGTCTTCCAGTCCGGCGGCTCGCCGCTGCGCCAGGCGATGGAAAGCAATTTCCTGAACCGCAACATCGCGCTCCCGGACCGCATCCTCAACACCAGCTCGCTGCTGCTCACTCTGGTCATGGTGGCGCAGTCCGACGCCATCGCGCCGGTGTCGATTCAGGTAGCGAAATTCATCCAGAATCCCGAAGGGCTGGCCGGCGCCATCGACGTCGTCCAGACCGAGTTCGACATCGAGGTCCGGCCCTACAGCCTGATCACGGCGAAGAACCGCGTGCTGTCGCCGGCAGCCAAGATGCTGCACGATTTCATCCTGCGCGAAGTGGGATGACGGCCGCTGGCGCAGTCGCTACGGCGCTGGGCTGACCCGCCCCGGCCGCCGACGGCGCCATCCTCCCTCGCGCATGTTCAAAACCCAAAATCCACCCTTTACAAGTCGCGGGCCCGGATTCCAACGTTGCGTCGGGGTGGGGGCTCTCCAGCGATGGCTTTCAAGAAACTGCGAATCCTGCTCGGCCTGAAGGCCGACCCAAACGCAATTCCGGCGCATGCCAGGATCGGCCGCCACTCCAAGAGCCTGGACGGGCATTCGTTCTTCAACTGCACCGAACAGTCGCCGGTCGAAATCGGCTCGTTCTGCGCGATCGCTCCCGGCGTCCGCTTCTTCTGCCAGGCAAACCACCCGACGGACACGGCGGCGAACTACGCGCTGCAGCACCAGCTATTCAAGACCAAGTCGACCTTCGAATATCTGCGCACGAACGGCCCGATCAAGCTCGGCCATGATGTCTGGATCGGCACCGACGCCATCGTCCTGTCCGGCGTCACCATCGGCGACGGCGCCGTGATTGCCGCCCGCAGCGTGGTGGCCAGGGACGTTCCGCCCTACGCCATCGTCGGCGGCAATCCGGCAAGGATCATCAAATACCGGTTCCCGGACCAGACGATCGCCGCCATGCAGAAAATCCGCTGGTGGGACTGGCCGACCGAAAGGCTGATGCGGGAGAAGGCGGCCTTCGACCTGCCGGCCGAACAATTCGTCGCGCGCTTCCTGGCGCCTCCCTCGCCGTAGAGCGCCCCCTCTCGGGGAACCGTGCTCGCGCGAGTGTAACACACCGATCGGAAGATTGATGAGCGATGCCTAATGTTAACCATCCTGATCTAGCGTAGACGCCCGCGAGACAAACGCGAGAACGAGAACACAGGATGAAAACCGATCTGCCGCCCGTAAAGCCTGGATGGACGTTGAAGACCATGGCGGTTGGGCTCTTCGCCGCCATCCTGACGGCGTTGCCCGCGAAGGCCGAGACGGTCGGCGACAATCCCGGTGGCCAGATCATAAGCTTCGCGCTGCACGTTGCCGAATTGCGCGCCGCCGACGAGCAGGTGAGCTTTGAAGGGGCGTGCGACAGCGCCTGCACACTCTATCTGTCGCTGCCCGTCGAGCAGCTTTGCGTGAGCCCGCACGCCTCCTTCGGCTTCCATCTACCTTACGGCGTCGGCGGCCGGCAGAATGCGGCCGCCGCCAACTATCTGATCTCGCAATATCCCGACTGGGTCCGGCAATGGATCGAGGAACATGGCGGCCTGTCGCACACCATAGTGCGGATGGAGGCCGACGAGGTGGCAAAGCACCTGCCCCTGTGCGGGGTGCTGGCAAACAGCCAGCGGCCCGCGGCCGGATATGGCAAGTTCCATGCAAGCTGATTGATTTTGCTGGAGCGGGTAGCGGGAATCGAACCCGCGCGTTCAGCTTGGGAAGCTGACAGGCTACCATTACATCATACCCGCGCGCGCCCTCGTTACCATGAGGGCCGGGCATCGGGCAATCGCCAAAGCCGCGCCCTGACGACAACAGCGCTTTTGACGCCGGCGCCGCGCGTGCTAGAAGCGCGTGCGCTTTGCGAATCGGCGGCTGTTCACCTGCCATCGCAAGCACGGCGCGAGGGTGGGGACCCGGCTTGGAATTCAGCATACGCAAGAGAAAACGGGCCTCCGGGGCCAGGAAGATATTTGCGCCGGAAGATTTCAAATTCCTGCTGCAGCTTCCTGCCTTCGCGATTGTTTCCTGTCTTGTTCCTGAGCGGGGATGGCAAGCGGTTTGCCGGTCCATGGAGCGGCTCGGGAGCGTATCGTTCGCCGCACAGGACAGCGGGGTCCTGCAGACCCTTCGTTCGTTCGGACTGGCCGGCGATGACGATCTGCGCCGCGTCCGCGCGACGCGCCACGAGCATCACATTCAGATCATGCGCGAGCGGCTCGGTGGGTGGAACCCGGCCATTGCGCTGCAAGGCATCGAGCATCTCGAAGCCGCGCAAAATGCAGGCCATGGCGCGGTGCTGTGGATCGCGCATTTCAGCTTCAATGCGCTGGCGGCGAAGATCGCCTTCGCCAGGGCCGGGTTCGAGGTGTTTCACGTCAGCCGGCCAGAGCATGGCTTCACCAAGTCGCGTTTCGGCATCCGCTTCCTGAACCCGATCAGGATTGGCGCGGAGCTGAGATACGCCGCCGGCCGCGTCGTCATCGACCGCGCCGACCCAGCTGCCAGCATGAACGAGGCCCGTCGGTTGCTTCGCGCCAACAAGTTCGTTTCAATAACCGCCGGAGCCTGGGAGGGCGAAGTGCTGGTCACGGCGCGAATAGGCGAATCGGGCATCGAAGTGGCCAGCGGTGCGCCCCGGCTGGCCAGGATCGCCGGCGCTCCGCTGTTGCCGGTCTTTGTCGGGCGCGACGACAGCACCGGCCAACTGCACGTGGTCGTCGAGCGGCCGATCGATCTCGCCCGCCATCGGGACAAGGCCGAGATGATCCAAGGCGCCGCGCAGGAGTTTGCAGATCGGCATCTGCCCTATTTGCAAAGCTGGCCGCACCAGTGGCGCGACTGGGAGAAACTGACGGCGTTCACCCCGCGCTGACGATCGAGAGCTCATGCCGCTATTCAGCATTCTCATAACCGACGATCGGAGCGCTGAGCTTCCCGAACGGGTCAGCGAGAACATCCGGTCGTTCAAGGCCGCCCATCCGGGCGAGGAGCATGTCCTGTTCGGGGAAGCGGAATTGAGTGAGTTCATCGCGGCGCATTTCGACGCCGAGGTGCTGTCGGCTTTCCGCACCCTGCGTCCCTACACCTACAAGGCAGACCTCGCCAAATACTGCCTGCTCTACGAACGGGGCGGCGTCTACGCCGACCTTTCCTATGAATTCCTGCGCGGCGTTCCGCGCGACCAGGGCCGCCTGTCGGTGTTTCGCGACTTCCTGAGCTCGACGCCATGGGACACCAGCCTCGGCGTGGTCGCCGCCCCCATGCGCCACAGGGCCATGGCCAAGGCCATCGAGCTGGTCTGCGCCAATGTCAAACGCGAATATTACGGCCCGACCGCCTTGTGCCCGACCGGCCCGACGCTGTTCGGCAAGGCCATCGCCATGACCTGCGATCCGGAGGACCTCGTCGTCGGAGAAGCGGTCAAGTTGACGCTGCCGCCAGGCGAACCGGGGCAGAAGCCGAGCCATTGCCTTCGGCACGGCAAGGAAGTGGTGGCGATCAAACGCAAGCGGGGTGGCGGGCCGGTGTCGGAGCTCGGCATCGGCGGCGGCAACCGCTACAACCGGCTCTGGCGCTACCGGGAAGTCTATCGCGAACGGCCGCCATGGGCCCGCATCTTGCGCTGGCGGTTTTGGTGAGCGTGGCCGTTGCCGGCATCCCGCCGGCTTGATGCCGGACGGGCAAGTGCGTATTTCTGGGATCGAACCCCCGAATCGGGGCGGCCGAAACGTGGAGACGGAACTTGTCCGCACTGACGCGCTTTCTCGGTGACTCACCGCTCCGGGTGCTGATCAAGCTGCTTGTGGTCTCGTTCCTCGTCGGCCTTGTGATGCACGCCTTCGGCTGGTCGCCGATGGACGTCTACTACGGCATCCGCCAGTTCTTCCTCGACCTGTGGAATCTCGGCTTCCATGCCATCGACCGTTTCCTCGGCTACATCCTCTTGGGCGCGGCGATTGTCGTGCCGGTCTTCATCCTGCTCAGGATAGCCAGCTACAGGAAGTGATCTCAGGCGAAGCCTGACGCCACCTCGAACAGGATGGCGTGGCGAGCGGCAAGCGCCGGCACGTCCGTCGAATAGCCGCCGCCGATGACACCGCAGATCGGCATCCCGAGCCGGCGAAAATGGCGGACCACCATCGTATCGCGGGCTCGCAGGCCGTCGTCGCTGAGCGACAGCCGGCCCAGCCTGTCCTCGGCATGGACGTCGACGCCGGCATTGTAGAAGACGATGTCCCAGCGCGCTCTGGCCGACAGGTCCGGCAGGATGCCGCCGAGCCTGTCGAGATAGGCCGCGTCGCCGGTGCCGTCGGGCAGCGCGACGTCGAGATCGGAAGCGATCTTGCGCACCGGATAGTTGCGCTCGCCATGCATGGAAAAGGTGAACGCGCGAGGTTCATCTTTCAGGATATCGGCCGTGCCGTCGCCCTGATGCACGTCGAGATCGACGATCAGGATGTTTCTAGCGGCACCTTCGGTGAGCAGCACCAGCGAGGCTACGGCGACGTCGTTGAAGGTGCAGAAGCCGGCGCCCTGCGCGCGCCGCGCATGGTGGCTGCCGCCGGCGGCGTTGCAGGCGATGCCATGCCTCAGCGCCAGCCGCGCCGCCAGCACCGTGCCGCCGGCGGCAAGCTGTGCCCTGAGCGAAACCCGCGGACCGACCGGAAAGCCGATCTCGCGCTCGATCCTTTCCGGCACCTGGCAGGCCAGGACCTGGTCTACATAGTCGGCCGTGTGCGCCAGCTTCAGCCACGATGCCGGCGCCGGCTCGGGCATGGCGAGCGCGTCGCGGCTCGCCAGTCCGCGCGCCTCCAGCGCCTGCATCAGCAGCGGGTACTTGCTCATCGGGAAGCGGTGGTTGACGGCGAAACCGGCGTCATAGCCGGGGTGGTGGACGATCTGCAGCGGCATGCCAGCTCCGGGATTCGGTTGGCCGACGCCGGATCGTGATTGCGCGGCACCGGCAAACTGGGGCACATCGGTCGTCCGATCAAGCCGCCCTGAGGACCAGGTCCTGGATCAGCTATCGACATCGGCCGCCGGCCGGTCTTTCGCCGTAACCAACCGCTCGGTGCTTGCCATCGCCGTGCCGATGACGCTTGCCTATCTGACGACGCCGCTGCTCGGCATCGTCGATACGGCGGTGGTCGGCCAGTTCGGCGACGCCGCCCTGCTCGGCGGCCTGGCGGCGGGCGCGCTTGCCTTCGACGTCGTCTTCACCACCTTCAATTTCCTGCGCTCCGGCACCACCGGTCTCGTCGCCCAGGCGTTCGGGCGCGGCGACGCACTGGAAGAGCAGGCGGTGCTCTGGCGCGCCGTGCTGATCGCCATCGTCGCCGGCATCGTGCTCGCCGCGCTTGCGCCCCTGATCGCAATAGGCGGGCAAAAGTTCATGGGCGCCGAGCCGCGCGTCAGCGAAGCGATGGCTGTTTATGTCCATATCAGGCTGCTCGCCGCGCCCTTCTCGCTGATCAACTACGCCATCCTCGGCTACGTGCTCGGGCGCGGCGAGGGCGGGCTTGGCCTGATGCTGCAGGCGGTGTTGAACGGCATCAACATCGCGCTTTGCTTCCTGCTCGGCCTGAAGCTCGGCTGGGGCGTCGCCGGCGTTGCCTGGGCGACCGTCACCGGCGAGTTCCTTGCCATGCTGCTCGGCCTCGCCATCGTCCTGCGTCGTTTCCGGAGGTTGGAGCGCCCCTCGCGCCAGCGCATCCTCGACCTGCCGGCCTACCGGCGCATGCTGTCGCTCAACCGCGACATCATGATCCGCTCCTTCTCGCTGCTCGCCGCCTTCGCGCTGTTCACCCGCCAGGGCGCGCAGTTCGGCACGGTGACGCTGGCTGCCAACGCGGTGCTGATGAACTTCTTCCTCATCGCCGGCTACTTCCTCGACGGCTTCGCCACCGCCGCCGAGCAGCTCGCCGGCCGCGCCATCGGCGCGGGCGCCGAAACGCCCTTCCGGCAAGCGGTGCGGCTCACCCTTTTCTGGGGTTTCGGCCTGTCGGGCGTCGCCACCGCCGTGCTGCTGCTGGCCGGTGTCGATCTCGTCGGCCTGATCACGACATCGCCCGAGGTCCGCTTGGTTGCCGACACCTATCTGCCGTGGGCGGCGTTCACCGCGCTCAGCGGCGTGCTGGCGTTCCAGATGGACGGCGTCTTCATCGGCGCCACCTGGTCGCGCGACATGCGCAACATGATGCTGTTGTCGTTCCTTGCCTTCAGCGCCGCGCTGCTCACCCTGGCGCCAACCTTCGGCAACAGCGGGCTCTGGGCGTCGCTGCACGTCTTCCTGCTGGTGCGCGGCTTCAGCCTGCTGACGATCCTGAGGCTCAGGGTGCGCGAGGCTTTCAGCTGAGCGGCTTCGACGCCCAGCGGTCGAGGCTGCTGTCGCGCAAATCGCGCAGCGATGTCAGCCCTTCCTTCGCGGCAAACCGCGCCATGCCGGCGATGATGCGACCCGGCAGTGAAGGCCCGGCATAGATCATGCCGGTGTAGAGTTGCACGAGGTCGGCGCCGGCGCGGATCTTTTCCAGCGCCGTCTCGGCGGAATCGACGCCGCCGACGCCGATGATGGCGATCTCCGGACCGAGCAGTCTGCGCATCCTGGCCAGCACCGCGGTCGAGCGCTCGAACAGCGGCTTGCCTGAGAGTCCACCGGTCTCGCCGGCGACCGCCGAGCTGCGCAGCCCCGCCCGCGCCAGCGTCGTGTTGGAGACGATGACGCCGTCGATCTGCTTGTCGGCCACCTCGGCGGCGATGTCTTCCAGTTCCGCCTCGACAAGATCGGGCGCGATCTTGAGGAGGACCGGCGGCTTTGCCGAAGCCGACGCCCGCGCCGCCATGACGCGCGCCAGCAGCTCGCCGAGCTGCGCACGCGCCTGCATGTTGCGCAGGCCCGGCGTGTTGGGTGAGGAGATGTTGACCGTGAGATAGCTTGCGTAAGGCGCGAAGCGCGTGACGCCGCGTTCGTAGTCGCCGATGCGGTCGGCGCTGTCCTTGTTGGCGCCGATGTTGACGCCGACGATGCCTGCACGGCCCTTGCGGGCGGCAAGGCGTCTCTCGGCGGCATCGTGACCTTCATTGTTGAAGCCCAGCCGGTTGATCACCGCCTCGTCCGCCGTCAGCCGGAAGATGCGCGGCTTCGGGTTCCCGGCCTGCGGCAGCGGCGTGACGGTGCCGACCTCGGCGAAGCCGAAGCCGAGGCCAAGCAGCGCGTCCGGCACTTCGGCATTCTTGTCGTAGCCCGCCGCCATGCCGAGCGGGTTCGGGAAATCGAGGCCTGCGACGCGCAGCTTCAGCCGCTCGTCGCGCGGCGGGCGCGAGGTGACCGGCAGGCCACATCTCAACGCGGCGATCGACAGGCCATGCGCCGTTTCCGGATCGAGCGTGAACAGAACCTTTTGGCCGATCCGGTCGAGCAGGCTCATTCGGCCTCCAGCGCGGGAAACTCGTGCCGGCCGTCGGCGCCGAGCGGCAAGGGGCGGACCCAAAGCACCGCCGAGAGATCGAGCGGCGCATAGAGATGCGGGAACAGCGCGCCGCCGCGCGACACCTCGTATTTCAGCGCTTCGCCGAGGCGCTCGCCATCGATGGCGACAAGCAGCAGGCCGGTCTGGCCGGCAAAATGCTTCGCCGCCGTCTCTCGCACCTGATCGGCGGTCGAGAAATGGATGAAGCCGTCGGCGATGTCGATTGGCGCGCCGGTGAAGCGGCCGCTGCTCTCGGCCTCGCGCCAGAGCGCTTCGGGCGCGATCTTGTAGATAAACTGAGACATGGCTGCGCTATAGTCCGAACCAACCATGGGGGAAAGGGCACTTCCGAACTCTTCCCCATTTCAGGCGCAAACCTGTGATATTCTTGGCTCAACGGCTCATGGAGGACAAACAACATGCGTCTGCAGCATATACTGATCCCGGCGGCGCTTTGCTCGCTGGTCGCGGCATCCGCCTATTCGGAGGAGACCGATCGCTACCGGCTGGAGAAGTCGGCCAATGGCTATGTCCGCATGGACACCCAGACCGGCGCCATGTCGATCTGCGAGGAGCGCTCCGGCCAGCTCGTCTGCAAGACGGCGGCCGACGAGCGCGCCGCCTACCAGGACGAGATCGACAAGTTGCAGGCCTCGGTCAAGGCGTTGGACGAGCGTGTCGCCAAACTTGAGAACTCGCTTTCCGCCCGGCTCGAATCGCAGCTGCCGAGCGAAGAGGATTTCAACAAGACGATGGGCTACATGGAGCAGTTCTTCCGGACGTTTAAGGACATCGTCAAGGACATGGACAAGGAGAGCGGCGACGACGGCGCCAGGCTCAACCAGCAAAAGACCTGAGCGGCCGGCCTTTGCCGCTTGAAAACGGCCGATATCGCCGCATAATCGAACCGATCCCGTAAAAGCAGAACTAGCAAATGCCGGGATTCGGGAGGACTGTTTGCCGTCGGGTTACACCTTCGTCATCGCCGACGATCATCCGCTTTTTCGCGGCGCGCTGAAAGCGGCGCTTGTCGGCGTCGGTGACGTCGCCGCTATCCACGAGGCCGGCGATTTCGAAAGCGCCAAAGCGCTGGTCGTGGCCAATGAAGACATCGATCTGGTGCTGCTCGACCTGTCGATGCCGGGCGCCAGCGGCCTGTCCGGCCTGATCTCGCTGCGCGGCGTTCATCCGGCCGTGCCGCTGATCGTGGTCTCGGCGCATGACGATCCGGTGACGATCCGCCGCGCACTCGACCTCGGCGCCTCCGGCTTCATCTCCAAATCGGCCAGCATGGAGGAAATCCGCCGTGCCGTGCAGGCGGTGCTGGCCGGCGATATCGCCGCGCCCGTCGGCATCGATCTCGGCGTCGAGCGCGATCCCGAGATCTCTGACCTGATCAAGCGCCTGCAGGCGTTGACGCCGCAGCAGACGCGTGTGCTCGGCATGCTGGCCGAAGGCCTGCTCAACAAGCAGATCGCCTATGAGCTCGGCGTCTCCGAGGCGACGATCAAGGCGCATGTCTCGGCCATCCTGCAGAAGCTCGGCGTCGACAGCCGCACTCAGGCGGTGATCCAGCTTTCCCGGATCGGCGGCGACCCGCTGCAGCCTGCGAGCTGATTGGCGGGCGCCTGCCGTCGAAGCAGCATCAGCTGCTTGTACCGAGGCTTGTTCAACTGAGCCGCACGGACAGCTCGACATCGTCGCCGAAGGGGGTGGAGATGTAGCCCGATGCCGGCGAGCGCACGCGCTCCAGATATTCGGGTGAGAGGTCGGCATTGTCGGCGATGACCAGCGCGCCCGGTTTCAACCGGCTCTCGACCAGGCTCAAGATTTCCGGATAGAGCGCCTTGGCGCCATCCAGCAATAGAAGGTCTATCGCGTCGGGCAGGTCGGCCCTCAGCGTCTGCATCGCATCGCCCTCGCGGATTTCCACCAGGTCGATGAGGCCGCCCTCCGTCAGATTGGCCTTGGCGCGGACCACCTTGGACGGCTCGAACTCGGTGGTGATCAGGCGGCCGCCGCCATTGTCCCTGAGCGCCGCGGCAAGATAGAGCGTCGAGATGCCGAACGAGGTGCCGAACTCGATGATGACGCGCGCGCCGCTGCTGCGTGCCAGCATGTAAAGCAGCGTGCCGGTTTCCGGCGAAACAGCGAGCCACAAATCCCTCAGCCGCCCGTAGAGATCGACATACTCGGTCTTGCTGCGCAGCAGGCGTTCCCGCTCGTCGTGCGAGATGCCGGCCATTGCCGGGCTGGTTGCGGTCTCGGCTTCCTTGAACAGGCGGGCGAGCAGGGGTGCAAGCGGGGCGTTTGTGAGCGTGATCATCGAAGTCTCCAATCGAAAATGGCTGTGTTCTTGTGTTGTGCTGAAAATACGAATAATCCTTCAGGTTTCCAATTCGCATTACCCGGCCGCGCCATGACCGAACGCTCAAGCCATTCTATTTCCTCGCGAAAGCAGCCCAAGCAGGCTCGCGCGACGGAACTTGTTTCGGCGATCCTGGAGGCTGCTGTTCAGGTTCTGGCGAGTGAGGGCGCCCAGCGCTTCACCACCACGCGCGTGGCAGAAAGGGCCGGCGTGAGCGTCGGCTCGCTTTACCAATATTTCCCCAACAAGGCCGCGCTGCTGTTCAGGCTGCAGAGCGATGAATGGCGGCAGACGGGCGGTTTGCTGCGCACCATATTGGAGGACGACAAGCGGCCGCCGCTGGAGCGGATGCGCACGCTGGTCCATGCCTTTATCCGCTCGGAGTGCGAGGAAGCTGCCGTGCGCGTGGCACTCAATGACGCCGCCCCACTCTACCGCGACGCGCCCGAGGCGCACGAGGCAAGGGCCTCGGGTGAGCGCACCGTCCAGGTCTTCCTGCGCGAAGTTCTGCCCGGGACCCCGCAAGCAACCCAGGACCTGGCCGGCGATCTGATCACGATGACGTTGAGCGCGGCGGGAAAGGATTTTTCGGCAAGCCCGCGCACCGACGCGGAGATCGAAGCCTACGCCGATGCCATGGCCGACATGTTCTGCGCCTACATCGCAAGCCTTGGACACCGCTGAAACAGGGCTCGGCCTGTGTTGTAAGCAGGCGCGGCTATTCCGCCGCCGAAGCCAGCGGCCTGATCCGCGCCATCATCGAGCGCAGCACGGCCGGCTTCAGCGGCTTGTTGATCACCGGCACGTCGAGCCGGCCTGCCGATGCGCGCACTTCGCTCGATCGGTCCGCCGTGACCAGCACGGCCGGCAAGTCCTGGCCGTGAAGCGCCCGCAGCGTCGCGATCGCGTCGAGCCCGGTGCCGCTGTCGAGATGATAGTCCGCCAGCACGATGTCTGGCCGGCTCTCCGCCGATTCCGCCAACTGCCCGGCGCCGGTGAGTGTTTCGACATGGCAGCCCCAGCCTTCGAGCAACAGCCGCATGCCGTCGAGAATGCGGGCATCGTTGTCGATGCACAGCACCTTGAGGCCGGCAAGCGAGGAGGCCGCGCGCGCCGGCGCCTTCTCGATCTCGCGCCGGGGCGCCGCGACCGCGGCCACCGCCAGGATGACCGAAAAGCGCGTGCCCTTGCCGGGATTGGAGAAGATGCGGATCTCCAGCCTCAGCACCCTGGCGATACGGTCGACGATCGAAAGGCCAAGGCCAAGCCCCTCGGCCTCGCGCGCGCCTTCGTCCAGCCGGGTGAATTCGTGGAACACCGTGTTCAGCTTGTCGCCGGCAATGCCGATGCCGGTATCGATCACCTGGATCTCGGCCAGCGACCCCCGCCGCCTGACGCCGACCAGGATGCGGCCATGGCGGGTGTATTTGATCGCGTTCGATACCAGGTTCTGGATCAGGCGGCGCAACAGGTTGCGGTCCGTCACCACGGTGAGCGACGACGGCATGATGGTGAGTTCGAGCTTCTTTTCGGCGGCCATCGGCCGGAAGTCGGTGCCGATCTGGCGCAGCAGCCCGTCGAGGCTGAAGGCGGTGTCGTCGGGCTTCATGGCGCCTGCGTCGAGGCGAGAAATGTCGAGCACGGCGCCCAAAATGGTCTCGACCGACTCCAGCGAGGATTCGATGTTGACCGCGGCCTTGCCGGCGGGACCCTTGCCGGCCTTCTCGATCAGCGACGAGCAGTAGAGCCGGGCGGCGTTGAGCGGCTGCAGGATGTCGTGGCCGGCGGCGGCGAGGAAGCGCGTCTTGCCGAGATTGGCCTCCTCGGCCAGCATCTGCGCCTGCGCCAGCTCCTCGTTGACGCGGGTCAGTTCGATGGTGCGGGTCTTCACCCGCTGCTCCAGCGATTCATTGGCCCGCTTCAGCGCCAGGTCCTGTTCGACGCGGCCGGAAATGTCGGCATAGGTGGCGACGATGCCGCCGTCCGGCATCGGGTTGGAGCGCAGTTCCAGGATGCGGCCGCTGGTCTTCAGTTCCATCTGCCAGGGGCCGGCAAAACTGGTCAGGCGGTTGAGCATCGCCACGCGCTGGTCGGCCGCGATATCGCCGCGCTCGGCGAGGTGGCGCAGGATCCGGTCGAGCGAGACGCCGACCTGGCCCATTTCGTCGGGCAGGCCGAACAGCGCCCGGTACTGGCGGTTCCAGCAGATGAGGCGGAAATCCCGGTCGAAGACGGTGATACCTTGCTCCATCTGGTCGAGCGCGATCTGCAGCAGGTCGCGATTGTGCTGCAGCGCCTCGGTGGCGTCGTCGAGCAGGCGGAAGGCGTCCTTGGAATCGCGGTCGTTGCGGCGAAACAGCAGCGACAGGATCAGCCGCGCCGAGGACGAGCCGACGGCGCTCGCCAAAAGCTGTTCCGAGAAACGAATGACATCCATGCTGGCCTGCTCGTTGCCATGCAGCGTCACACTGTTGCTCTTCTCGAACGACTGGAAGGAGCGCTCGGTGCGCTCGACGCCGAGATAGCGGGAGATCGTGTCCTTGAGGTCGTTGACGGTCACGGCGGTGCGGAACCGGCGCAGGCTCGGCATCGGGACGGCCTCACGCGGGACGAAGATCGCCGCCTGGATGCGCTCCAGCGGCACCGACGCGCGGGAGAGCGAGCCGAGCACGAAGAACAGCGCGTTGATCGACAGGCTCCACAGCACGCCATGGTTCAGCGGCTCGGCGACGGTACCGAACAGCGCCTGCGGCCGAAGCGCTTCGAAACCGAACAGGCCGTGGACGATGATGTCGGCGTCGGAACCCACCAGCGAAGGCAGGAGCAGCGTATAAGCCCACACCAGAATGCCGGCGACCATGCCGAGCGCGGCCCCTCTGCCGTTGGCGCCGCGCCAGATCAGTCCGCCGATCAGGGCCGGCGCGAACTGCGCGATGGCCGCGAACGACATCAGGCCGATCGAGGACAGCCGCGCGCTGTTGGTGCTTTCGCGATAATAGAGGAAGGCGATGAACAGCATGATGAAGATCGCGCCGCGCCGCACATTGAGGATGAGCGTGGACCAGTCCTCGTTTTCCGAGGTCGAGGTCCTGAGCAGGCGGCGCACGAAGAGCGGAATGACGAGGTCGTTGGAGATCATGATCGACAGCGCCACGCTCTCGACGATGACCATCGCGGTCGCCGCCGACAGGCCGCCGATGAAGGCGGCCATGGCCAGCAGATCATGGCCGCTGAACAGGGGCAGCGACAAGACGTAGAGGTCGCTGCTGGTCCTGTCGCCGACCAGCGCCAGGCCGGCGAAGGCGATCGGCAGCACGAACAGGTTGATCGCCACCAGGTAAAGCGGGAACACCCAGGTCGCGGTGCGCAGTTCCGCCTCGCTGCGGTTCTCGACGATGGTGACGTAGAACTGGCGCGGCAGCATCAGGATGGCAAAGCCGCTGAGGCAGGTCAGCACCAGCCAGGTGGCGAGCGAGGTGCCATAGCCCATCGCCTGACGCGCCTGTGCATTGTCGGCAAGCTTGTCGAACATGTCGCCGGGACCGCCGAAGATCAGGAACGTCACCATCAGGCCTATGGCGAGGAAGGCGGCGAGCTTGACCACGGTTTCCACCGCAACCGCCAGCACCAGCCCGTCCTGGTGCTCGGTGGCGTCGGCATGGCGGGTGCCGAACAGCACCGCGAACAGTGCCAGCAGCATCGCCACCACCAGCGAGATGTCGCTCACAAAAGGATCGAAAGAGGGCGGCGAGCCGGTGTAATGCTCGACCATCAGGCTGACCGAGCCGGAGATCGCCTTCAATTGCAGCGCGATGTAGGGCACGGCGCCGATGGTCGCGATCAGCGTGGCGATCGCCGCGACGGTAAAACTCTTGCCGTAGCGGGCGCCGAGAAAGTCGGCGACGGAGGTGATCTTCTCGGTCTTTGCCAACCTGACTAGGCGGTTGAGCAGCGGAAAGCCGAACACGAACACCAGCACCGGGCCGGTGTAGATGCCGAGGAATTCCAGGCCGCGCTCGGAGGACAGGCCGACCGAGCCGAAGAAGGTCCAGGAGGTGCAGTAGATGGCAAGGCTGAGCGCATAGATGAAGGGTCGCGCCCGGCCGAGCCCGGCCGCCGCAGCGCGCCGGTCGCCGATGCTCGCTATGGCAAAGAGCAGCGTCACATAGGCGATCGCGATGATGACGATGAACCAGCCCTGCACGGTTCGAACCTCCTGCCTGGCCGGTCTCGCGTCGGCCCATGCCAGACGCAATCACAGCTTCGAGGTCGAGTCCATCGCGGCTTTCGGCGCATAGCGGCGGATTGCAATGGCCGCGGGCGGCCAGCAGAAAGCGGTGCCCTGGCCCTTTTTCCCGTTTTGCAACCGGGGGTTTTTGTTATGCTAAGCGAGGGCCGGCGCCGAGTGGGAGCTGGGGACGGCAGCGTGGCCACGGCAAGGAGGGTCGAATGCTGAAAGAATTCCAGGAATTCATTTCCAAGGGCAATGTCATGGACTTGGCCGTCGGTGTCATCATCGGCGCCGCCTTCGGCAAGATCGTCACTTCGCTGGTCGACGACGTCATCATGCCGATCGTCGGTGCGATCTTCGGCGGGCTGGACTTCAACAACTACTTCTTCGGACTGTCCTCGAACGTCCATTCGCCCGCGCTGGCCGACGCCAAGAAGGAGGGCGCCGTTTTTGCCTATGGCAGCTTCATCACCGCGGTACTGAACTTCCTCATCCTTGCCTTCATCATCTTCCTGATGGTCAAGGCCGTGAACGGCATGCGCAAGCGGCTCGAGCGCGAGAAGCCTGCAGCACCTGCGGCGCCGCCGCCCGCCGATATTGCGCTGCTTACCGAAATTCGCGATCTCCTCGCCAGGAAATAGCGCGCAGCGGATTTCTGGACCAAAACCCCGGCCGCTCGCGGCCGGGGTTTTCTGTTTGCGGCCGTCGTAAAACACGCTAGCTGTCGGCAAACCAAGCGGATTTTTGCATGACCCTGATCCAGACCTTGCGCGCCGAAGCGCGCGCCGCGCCCGAAAGCGGCATCGTCGCCGTGATCAACCATGGCCGGCTGCGCGACGGCATGATCCCGCTTTGGGCCGGCGAGGGCGACCTGCCGACGCCTTCCTTCATCAGCGATGCCGCCGCCCGTGGGCTCGCCGCCGGCGAGACCTTCTACACATGGCAGAAGGGCATTCCGGAGCTCAGGCAGGCGCTTGCCCGCTACTATGGCCGGCATTTCGCCAAGAGCTTCGCCGGTGAGGAATTCATCGTAACCGCGTCGGGCATGCACGCCATCCAGCTGGCGATCGACGCGCTCGCCGGCCAGGGCGACGAGGTGATCTATCTGTCGCCGGCCTGGCCGAATTTCGCCGCCGCGGCCGGTGTGGCGGGCGCCGTTCCGGTTGCGGTTACGCTCGATCCGTCCGGCAATGGCTGGTCCTGCGACGTCGACAAGATCGCCGCGGCGATCACGCCGCGCACCAAGGCGCTGTTCGTCAACACGCCGTCCAACCCGACCGGCTGGACCGCCGACAGGGAAACGCTGCAGGCGATCCTCGACCTTGCCCGCCAAAGTGGCGTCTGGATCATCGCCGACGAGATCTACTCGCATTTCCACTATGGAAGCGGCCGCGCCCCGTCCTTCCTCGACATCGCGACGGCGGAGGACCGCATCCTGTTCGTCAACAGCTTCTCCAAGAACTGGGCGATGACAGGCTGGCGCGTCGGCTGGATCAAGACCCATCCCGCCTTGCAGCAGGTGTTCGAGAACCTGATCCAGTATTCGACCTCGGGTGTCGCCCAATTCATGCAGCGCGGCGCCGTCGCCGCCCTCGACGAGGGGGATGCCTTCATCGTCGAACAGGTCGAGCGTGCGCACGCGGCGCGCGACTTGGTCTGCGGCATTCTGGGCGCGACCGGCAAGGCGCGCTTCACCGTGCCGCAGGGCGCCTTCTATCTGTTCTTCACCGTCGACGGCATCACCGATTCCCGCACCGCCGCCTTCGACATCGTCGACCATGCCAATGTCGGCCTGGCGCCCGGCACCGCCTTCGGCCCAGGCGGCGAGGCCTTCCTCAGGCTATGCTTCCACCGCCGCCTCGACCAACTCGAGGAAGCGGCGCATCGCCTGGCGAATTGGATGACGACGATTTGAGCAAGGCTGGATTGTGGTTCAGGCAAGTTCTTGCCTGAACGGCTTACTTTCAAAGGGCGGTCCGCCCCTCATCCGCCTGCCGGCACCTTCTCCCCGTGAAGGACGGGGAGAAGGGAGGGCCGCAACCTCGCCGCTCTTTTCTGCGACGCGCCAAGTGGCGAAACCATCAACGCCAGCGCTTTTCTCCCCGTTCTTCACGGGGAGAAATGTCCGGCAGGACAATGAGGGGCAGCGCCAGCGTTCTATGATTGGCAGGACCTGTTACCCATCACCGCCCACAAACCACCAGCAGGTCACCCGCCCGACTTCGGCACCAGCAGGGGAATGATCCGGTCGGTCTTGGCGACGGCCGGCCGTCCTGTCGAGGCGTAGGGGATGCCGAGCGCGTCCCAAGTCTCCACCAATGCGTCCTGCAATTCGGCGATCAGCGCGTCCGAATGGAACGGCGTCGGCGTAATGCGCAGCCGCTCGGTGCCGCGCGGCACCGTCGGGTAGTTGATCGGCTGGATATAGATGCCGTGCACGCCGAGCAGGCGGTCGCTGGCCATCTTGCAGAGCTCGGGATCGCCGACCAGCACCGGCACGATGTGGGTGGGCCATTCCATCACCGGCAGGCCGGCGGCGGCAAGCACTTCCTTGGTCCGCGACGCCTGACGCTGCTGTGCCTCGCGCTCGGCCTGCGAGCGCTTGAGATGCCGGATCGAGGTGGTGGCGGCGGCGGCGACAGCCGGCGGCAGCGCCGTGGTGAAGATGAAGCCCGGCGCGTAGGAGCGCACGGCGTCGATCACAGCGCTGGTGCCGGTGATATAGCCGCCGAGCGTGCCGAAGGCCTTGGCAAGCGTGCCCTCGATGATGTCGATACGGTCGGCCAGCCCCTCGCGCTCGGTGATGCCGCCGCCGCGCGCACCGTACATGCCGACGGCATGGACCTCGTCGATATAGGTCATGGCGTTGTAGCGCTCGGCGAGGTCGACGATCTGCTTGATGGGCGCGATGTCGCCGTCCATCGAATAGACGCTCTCGAACACGATCAGCTTGGCGCGCTCGCGTCCCGCCGCCTGCAGCAGGCTTTCTAGATGCGCGATGTCATTGTGGCGGAAGATCTTCTTTTCGGCACCCGAACGGCGCACGCCCTCGATCATTGAGGCGTGGTTGAGCTCATCCGAGATGATCAGGCAGTTCGGCAGCAGCCGCGCGATGGTCGAGATCGAGGCCTCGTTGGAGACGAAGCCGGAGGTGAAGACCAGCGCTGCTTCCTTGTCGTGCAGGTCCGCCAGCTCCAGTTCGAGCTCGACCAGCGGGTTGCTGGTGCCGGAGATGTTGCGGGTGCCGCCGGCGCCCGAGCCCATCCTGCCGGCCGCCTTCTGGAAGGCGGCGATGACGTCCGGATGCTGGCCCATGCCGAGATAGTCGTTGGAGCACCAGACGGTGATCTCCTGGGCGCGGCCGTTGGAGCGCCAGATGGCGCGCGGGAACTTGCCGACGATGCGTTCGAGGTCGGCGAAGACGCGGTAGCGCCGCTCCGCGTGGAGCTGGTCGATCGCTTCCTCGAAGAACCGCTGGTAGTTCATGTCGCCTTCCCAATTTTGCGCCGGATCATAGTCATTGCCCCATTCGGCGTCCACCGGCCGCTTCCGGTCAAAATGCCACGCCCCGAGCCTGTTTCTAACGACCACGGATCGTGGCCTATTCCCTTGATGTGGATCAACTTTGTTTCAGTACGATGCCTTGGGCTCCGGCGACTGTTACGCATTTGACACTGGAGTTTTATTCGCCTTGCGGCGCGCTTTCCAGTAAGGCGGCCTTGAGACAGTTTCCAATAAATCTTGATCAGCGAGGATACGGATGGCGGTTTTGGTGACGGGCGGTGCCGGTTATATCGGCAGCCATATGGTCTGGGAGCTCCTGGACGCGGGCGAGAGCGTCGTCGTTCTCGACCGGCTTTCGACCGGTTTCGAATGGGCGGTGGCGCCGGAGGCCAAGCTCGTCGTTGGCGATGTCGGCGATCGTGAACTGGTCGGCCAGATCATCAGGGACTACAAGGTCGACGCCATTATCCATTTCGCCGGCTCGATCGTGGTGCCCCAATCGGTCGCCGACCCCCTCGGCTACTACGAGAACAACACTTCCAAGACGCGCACGCTGATCGAGACCGCGGTGCGCGAGGGCGTGCCGCATTTCATCTTCTCCTCCACCGCCGCCGTCTATGGCGGCGCCGGGCTGGAGCCGGTGCGCGAGGATGCGCGGCTGGCGCCGGTTTCTCCCTATGGCCTGTCCAAGCTGATGAGCGAATGGATGTTGCGCGACGCGGCGAAGGCGCATGATATCCGCTACACGGCGCTGCGCTATTTCAACGTCGCCGGCGCCGACCCCAAGGGCCGTACCGGGCAGTCGACGCCCGGCGCCACGCATCTGATCAAGGTCGCCTGCGAGACCGCGCTCGGCAAGCGCCCCTTCATGCAGGTGTTCGGCACCGATTATCCGACCCCGGACGGCACCTGCATCCGCGATTACATCCATGTCAGCGACCTCGCGGCCGCGCACCGGCTGGCGCTGCAGCGGCTGCGCGCCGGGGGAGAGAGCCTTGTCGCCAATTGCGGCTACAGCCACGGCTACTCGGTGCTGCAAGTGATCGACAGCGTGCGCCGCGCCTTCGGCCGTGATTTCGAGGTCAAGATGGGCGATCGCCGCCCGGGCGACGCCGCCGCCATTGTCGCCAATTCCGAGCTTGCCCGCGCTGAGCTTGGTTGGACGCCGCAGCGCGACGATCTCGATCGGATCGTTGCCGACGCGCTGGCCTGGGAACGGATTTTGACGGGGAAGAATTCGGCGAGGGGATAGGGGTGCTTTTGCCAGGGCCGAATTACATTTCGGTCCGCCAGCGCTGCCCCTCACCTGCCTGCCGGCATCCTCTCCCCGTATAGTGACGGGGAGAGGGGCGCTGTCACCAATGATTTCGCCAATCGCCAACGCTGCAGGGAAGGCGCCGGCGCCGCGGCAAGCCACCTTCCCCCCGTCACTATACGGGGAGAAGGTGCCGGCAGGCGGATGAGGGGCGGCGCGGCCCTCTGCAATCACAAGGGCTCGTCCCGCACCCCGAGACGCGCTATTGAAGGCATCGGAGGCGTGGAGGCGCTCCGCATATTTGTCTGGGGGGCGGCATGAAGGTTTTGGTGCTCGGGGCCGGCGTCGTTGGCACGGCGGCCGCCTATTACCTGGCGAGCGACGGCCATGAGGTGACGGTGATCGAGCGCCACCAGACGGCGGCGCGCGGCACCAGCCAGTCGAATGCCGGCCTTGTCTCGCCCGGCGACGCCACCGCCTGGGCCTCGCCGGCCGCGCTGAAGACCTTCCTGCGTGCGCTCTGGAACCACGATCTCGGCATCAAGGTCCGGCTGCGCTTCGATCCCTATTTCCTCGCCTGGAGCCTGCGCTTCCTGCGCCAGTGCACGGTGGCGCGCTTGCGCGCCAACAGCCAGGTCAAGTTGCGCCTGGCGCTCTATTCGCGCGACTGCATCAATTCGCTCTCCGAAGCGACTGGCATCCACTATGATGAGCGCAAGAAGGGCATCCTCTATTTCTTCCGCTCGCAGCACAGTCTCGACACCGGCACCGACAACTACCGCTACCTGGCCGAACATGGCCTGCCGATCGAGATCGTCGGCCGTGACCGGCTGATCGAGCTGGAACCCGGCCTCGCCGGCGCGAGGGACAAGATCGCCGGCGGCGTCTATTCGCCGATCGACCAGACCGGCGATTCCAGGCAGTTCGTGGAAAAGCTCGCCGCTTATTCGGCTGAAAAGCTCGGCGTCAAATTCCTTTTCGGCACGACCGTCGAGGGCCTCGACATCGAGGGCGACCGCGTGCGCGCGGTGATGACTTCTGCCGGCCCGGTCGCCGGCGACGCGGTGGTCATCGCCATGGGGCCGGAAAGCGGCCTGCTCGGCCGCCGCTACGGCATCGACCTGCCGGTCTATCCGGTGAAGGGCTACACCGCGACCATCCCGCTCGATGACGAGAGCAAGGGGCCGACCATGGGCGGCGCCGACGAGGACCAGCTGATCGGCTACTCGCGGCTCGGCAACCGGCTGCGGCTTGCCTCGACCGCCGAGTTCACCGGCTTCGACCGCAGCTTCCGCCCGCGCGACTTCGCCGCCATGTTCAGGACCGGCAAGGATCTGTTTCCGGGCGCCTTCGACGAGAAGAAGGCGGAGCTTTGGGCGGGCCTCAGGCCAATGATGCCGAACTCCGTGCCGGTCATCGGCCTGGCGCGCTACACAAATCTTTATCTCGACACCGGCCACGGCCATGTCGGCTGGACGATGGCCTGCGGTTCGGGAAAATTCCTCGCCGACATCGTCGCCGGCCGCAAGCCGGAGATCGATCCGCAGGGGCTGGTCTACAGGAACTAGAGATGTCGGGACCGCAAGTCGCCATCGATCTCGGCCGCATCGAGCGCAATGCGCGCACCGTCGTCGAGCGCTGCTCGCAATCCGGCATCAAGGTCTTCGGCGTCACCAAGGGCATGTGCGGCATGCCGCAGGTGGCGCGCGCCATGCTGCGCGGCGGCGTTGCCGGCATCGCGGAGTCACGCTTCGAGAACATTCGCCGGTTGCGCGACAGCGGCATCAATGCGCCGATCATGCTCTTGCGCGGCCCGCCCATCGCCCGCGTCGAGGAGGTGGTGCGGACCGTCGACATCAGCCTGCAGTCGGAACTTTCGATCATTCGCGAGATCGCCCGCATCGCCGAACGCATGGGCCGCGTCCACGACATCATGCTGATGGTCGACCTCGGCGACCTGCGGGAAGGCATCTGGCCGAACGACCTTGTGCCGACCGTCGAGCAGATCCTGGAGATGAAGGGCGTACGCATTGCCGGCATCGGCACCAATCTCGGCTGCTTCGGCGCCATCTTGCCGACCGAGGAGAATCTCGGCCAGCTCGTCGCCCATGCCTACAAGATCGAGCGTCTGTCGGGCAAAAGCCTCGATTGGATCTCGGGCGGTGCCTCGTCCTCGCTGCCGCTGCTGCTCGAAGGCCGGCTCCCCGCCGGCATCAACAATCTGAGGGTCGGCGAGGCGATCCTGCAGGGCGGGCTGGAAACTTTTCGCGATCCGCCTTGGGAAGCGCTGGAGCTCGATGCCTGCCGGCTTACCGCCGACATCATCGAGGTCAAGAAGAAGCCATCGCGGCCGATCGGCCAGTCCGGCTACGACGCGTTCGGCAACCAGCCGGTCTTTCCCGACGAGGGCGACAGGCTGCGCGCCATCGCCAATATCGGCCGCGAGGACGTGCTGGTCGAAGGCCTGATGCCGATCGCCAAGGGCGTGCGCGTGCTCGGCGCCTCCAGCGATCATCTTTTGCTTGACGTCCAGGACGCCGATCCACCTCCCGTCGTCGGCGGCCGCGTCGCCTTCCGCATGAGCTATGGCGCCATGCTTCTCGCCATGACCTCCGAATATGTCGAGAAGGCCCCGATGCACGACGTCGAGGATTATTCCGGCCGCAAGATGGTGTCGATCTCGGCCGAGCCGTCGGCGGCGGGGATCCTCGCCCGAGAGGCGACCGGGGCGCGGCTTGAGGCGATGAACTTCGATGTCGTCGAATTGGCCGACGCGGAACGGCCGCCTTCGGGCCTGATCCGGCTGACCGCCGGCGCCGACCGCCGCATTGCCCACACGGCACTTGCCGCGACCGCGCGGGCGACACACTCATTTGGCCTGATCTGGATCGATTCCATCGCCGCGCTGATGCCGGAGGAGATCGAAGGCATCGACCTGCCCGAGGCTTCGGTGCTCGCCCGCATGTTGGGCTTGGATCACAAACCGGGCGCGTTGCAGCCGCAGCTTTCGCCGGAAAACATCGTCATCGTCGGCTTGCGCCACGCCGATCCGGCCGAGGCGCGCGTGCTGGCGGATTCGCGTGTCTCCGCCTTCACCATGACCGACATCGACGCCACGGGCATGGGGGAAGTGATGCGCGAGGCGATCCACATCGCCTCCTCAGGCACGCAAGGGTTCCACGTCGCCTATGCGCCCGAGGTCACCGAATTCGCCGGCTGGGCGGCAGGCTCGGGCGGGCTCACGGTGCGCGAAACGCATCAGGCGATGGAGGCGGTGGCACTCTCGGGCGGGCTCTTGTCGATGAGCGTCTCTGGCTTCACCGCCGATCTCGAACCCAGGATCGCCACCGATGCCGTCAGCTTCGTCATGTCGGCCTTCGGCAAGCGGATTCTATAGCTAAATTGACTTGCGATCGGCGCGGAACTTAACCTCAACCCAGAAATTTTGAATCCAGTTGGATGCGTGGATGAGATTAATTGGGGACGTCGGCAGGGTTAATTCCATCTTGTTCGCTGGAATGGCATTTTTATCAGGATCGTCTGCTTGCATTTTTGAAAAAGCCAACAATTGTGGAAATTATGTTGGAATGGGTATTAGCTATGGGGATGGAGGTTCGGAATGTGAATCGTATTTGTCCATTAAGTATGGCATAGATCTATTTTCGCAATCCAGTGGCTTTCAGTTGGATTTCTTATTAACTCCGCTAATTATATACTTCTGTTTGGTTTCAATCATATTTTTAACATTTTCGTCAGTAAGTAAAGTGTATTTTCCGATCCGGCATGCTTTTTACGCCATTAATATGGCGATATTGTATTCTTCGTACTTCTTCTTATCATTCGTGACCTGATCAGATCCGCGCTTCGACCGCCCCGCGCCATGCGCTGAAATAGGCCGCCCAGATGGGATCAGTTTGCGGTTCTATTGTCTCGACCTTGCTGTGCGCGGGCGTCTCTTTGGATGCCAGAAGTGCTGCGCCGATGCTGGTGCCGGTGGCGGCCTCGGAGGCGATGACCGTGCGCCCCGTCGCCGCCGCCAGCATGCCGGTAAAGAGGCGGTTGCGGGCAAAGGGTCCTTCCACGGTTGTCGGCCCGTCGCCGCCGATCAGCCCAAGACAGGTCGCGGTCATCAGCGCCAGATAGAAGGAGATGGTGACGAAGCGCTCGCCGCCGCTCGTTCCGTGGGCATTGAGCCATTGCGGCTGGCGGTGCGGGAACGGCCCCGATCCCTGCTGGGTCGAGGGCAGAAGCAGCGTCCTGCGCGCCAGCACGGCGGCGACGTTGTCCTCGTTCCAGTCCTGCGGCTGACCGTCGGTCAGCAGCGAGAACTCGCGCCCGCCCATGAAGCGAGCCGAAGGCACGGGATCGCCGAGCGCGTTGACGTTGACCAGCGTGTCTCGGGCCGGATCGAGCTCGACCCTGCCGCCGCCGACCGCCATCGAAACCACCCAGGTGCCGGTCGAGACGACGGAGAAGGGTGGCCGGTCGGACAAGAGATGCGGCAGCAGCGAGGCGTTGGAATCGTGCAGCCCGCAGTACACCGGTGTCTGCGGGTCGAGCCCGGTTCGCCGGGCGAGGGCCGGCAGGATCGGTCCTAGCCGCTCCTTCGCCGGTCGCACCGGCGCCATCAGCCGACGCCAGCCCATCTTGTCGACCAGCGACGAGTAGTCGGACGTCCACGGGTTCCACAGATCGGTGTGGCAGCCGAGCGATGTCACCTCGTTGACCGCGACGCCGGTTAGCCGAAGCGCCCAATACTGCGGGTACATCACAATTGCGGCCGCCTTGGCAAATTCCGCTGGAAAGCGCCTCTGCTGCCAGAAGAGCTGCGCGCCGATGTTCAGGCCGGCCGGCAGGCGCGGCGTGCCTGTCTCGACAAAGGGCGGACGGATGAGGTCATAGTCCTCGGCGAATTCGTCTGGTCCCGAAAATTCATAGTCGAGCACCGGCAGCGCCAGGCCTCCGCCGGCGTCGACCAGCACCGCCGTCGCGCCATGGGTGGTGATCGAGATGGCGTCGATGCGCTGCTCGCGGTGCAGTTCGGCGAGGCTATCGAGGATGAACGTCCACAGGCACTCGATGTCGTGCTGCGGGTAGGGGCCGTCAGTGAGGGGCGCGTTGGCGCTGCGGCGCAGTGCCGTCTCGCGCAGGGTCGCGAGATCGACAAGCGCCACCTTGGCGTTGGTCTTGCCGATATCGATGACGGCGACGTGGCTTACCCGCATTTCTCACACTCGATCGAGGGTCGGTTGGAGAACCCGGCAGGCAGCGTGTGAGAAATGCGGGCCAATCATGCCATATGGAACACGGTTTCCAGCGGCACCGCCACCGGCTCGTTATCGGCCCTGGTTTCCATCACATCGGCCATGTGCGCCCACCAGCGCTGCATCACCGGATGGCTGGGTAGCTCGGCCATGCCGTGGCTATCCCTGCGCCAGAGCACGCCGAACAAAATGTTGGTTTCCTCGTCGAGATGGATCGAGTAGTCGGAGACACCGGCTTGCTTCAAAAGCGCCACCAGCTCAGGCCAGATCTCGTCGTGGCGGTGCTTGTACTCGGCCTTCATGCCGGGATTGAGCTTCATCTTGAAGGCGTATTTTTCCATCACGCGAAGCGTCCCTCTCGCAGGCGCCGCCAAACGATGGGCAGCGCAATGACGATGATCAGCAAGAGGCCGATGAAGATCGACATGACGATGCCCGGCACGTTGAGCAGCCCGAGCCCAAAAGTCACCAGCCCCATGATGAAGGCGGCGAGCACGACGCCCAGGATGCTGCCGGCGCCGCCAAGGATCGAGACGCCGCCGAGCACCACCATGGTGATCGCTTCCAGCTCATAGCCTTGCGCGATCGACGGCCTTGTCGAGCCGAGCCGCGAGGTAATCAGCACCGAGGCGATGCCGGACATCAGCCCCGTCAGGCAGAACAGGATGAACTTGATGCGGTCGACACGCACGCCGGAGAACTGGCATGCGACCGGATTGTTGCCGATGGCAAAGACGCGGCGGCCGAAGCTCGTGCGATGCAGCACGAACCAGTAGATGAGCGCGGCGACGAGGAACAGCGCCAGCTCGAACGAGAAAACCCACCAGACATAGCCCTGGCCGAAGAAGGCGAAGCTCTCCGGATAGCCCTTGTACGCCTGGTCGCCGAGGATGATGAAGGCGATGCCGCGGAACAGGCTCATCGTGCCGATGGTGACGACGATGGAAGGCAGGCCGAGCCGCGTGACCAGCAGCCCGTTGAAGGCGCCGCAGCCGAGCCCGACAACGATGCCGATGGCAACCAGCACTGGCGTTCCGGCGCCGGCCTGCACCGCCATGCCCATCATAGTCGAGGCGAGCGCCACGATCGCCGCGACCGACAGGTCGATCTCGCCGGAAATGATCAACAGCGCCATGGCAAGCGCGATCAGCGCCTTTTCGGTGAAGTTGAAAGTCAGGTCCGACAGCGACCACGGGTCGAGGAAATAGGGCGAGGCGAAGCTGTTGACCGTGAAGATGAGAACCGCGATGACGACGAGCAGCGCCTCCCAGGAAAAGATCGCGGACGAGAGCGGCTTGTCGAGCCGGTCGGGGATGTGGCGCGGGTGAGGGGCGTCGGTCATGCCGCTTCCGCCTTTCTGAGTATGATCCGGCCCTGGCGGCGTTCGCCGCGCGCATTCAGCACCACGGCCAGGATGATGGCGCTGCCCGATATCGCCATCTGCCAGAAGGGCGAGATGTTGATGACCGGCAGCGCGTTGGAGATGATACCGAGGAACAGCGCGCCGAGCACCGCGCCACCGACCGAGCCGATGCCGCCGGCGATCGAGATGCCGCCGATGACGCAGGCAGCGATGATGTTGAGCTCATAGCCGTTGGCGACCTCGACCGAAGCGATCACATAGCGCGAGATCCACAGATAGCCGGCCAGTCCGCCGATCATGCCGGAAATGCAGAAGACGATGAATTTTGTCCGGCCGACGTCGATGCCGGCATAGACCGACGCGGTCGGGTTGACGCCGATGGCGTAGATCGAGCGGCCGATCTGCGTGCGCGTCATCACCACGAAGAACAGCGCGATGACCAGCAATGCGATCCACGAAAGCACCGGCAGGCCGAGGAAGGCGGCGCGCTGGAAGTTGATGAAGTCCGGGCTCATCTGGTCGGCATTGACCCAGGCGCCGCCGGAAACCACGAAGGTCGCGCCGCGATAGATGGTGAGCGTGCCTAGTGTCACCACGATCGAGGGGATGTTCAACCGCCACACCAGCAAGCCGTTGATGGCGCCGAGCACCAGCCCGACGAGAAGCGCGATGACGATCAGTGCCGGGATCGGGATCGCCGGATGCGCGGCGTTGAGCATCGCCACCACCATACCGGTGAAGCAGAGGTTCGACGCCATCGACAGGTCGATCGAGCGCGTCAGGATCACCACCATCTGGCCGAGCGCCAGGATCATCAGGATCGAGGTATCGTTGAACACCTGGCGCAGATTGGCCGGGTCGGCGAAACCCGGGAAGCGGGTCGAGATCAGGCCGATCAGCACCGCGATTGCCGCAAGCAGCCAGATCTCGCGGTATTTGCGCAAATTCTTCATGTCGCGATCCCCGCTGCGGTTCGCACCAGCGTCTCGGCATCGAGCCCCTTGTTGTCGTGGACGGCCGCGATGCGGCCTTCGCGCATGACGACGACACGGTCCGACATGCCGAGTATCTCCGGCAGTTCGGAGGACACCATGATCACCGACAGGCCTTGCGCGACGAGCTCGGCCATGAAGCCGTGCACGGCGGCCTTGGAGCCGATGTCGATGCCCTTGGTCGGCTCGTCGAGGATGATCACCTTGGGCGCCGTCGCCAGCCATTTGGCGATGACCACCTTCTGCTGGTTGCCACCGGAGAGCGTGCCGACATCCTGGCTGAGCGATGAGGCTCTGAGATCCAGCCGTTCGGTGTAGGAGCGGGCGAGCGCGAACTCCTCCGCCAGCCTGAGCACGCCCGATTTCGAGGTGCGCATGAGCGAGGGCAGCGAAACGTTCTGGAAGATCGGCATCCCGATCACCACGCCCTGCTTGCCGCGCTCCTCGGGCACGTAGACGATGCCGGCCTTGATGGAGTCGGCGGCCGATTTCGGCGCGATCGGCTTGCCGTCCAGCGTGATCGTGCCGCGGCTGGTGCGGGTGATGCCCGATATGGCCTGCATCACCTCGCTGCGCCCGGCGCCGACCAAGCCGTAGAAGCCGAGGATCTCGCCCTTGCGCAGCTCGAAGCCGATATCGTCGAACTCGGTCGGATGCGACAGGCCGGATACGGAAAGCACCGGCGCGCCGATCTTCGGCTCGCGCTGCGGGAAGATGTGGTCGACGTTGCGGCCGACCATCATGCGCACGATCTCGTTCTGGCCGGCATCCTTGAGCAGGCCATCGCCGACCATCTCGCCGTCGCGGAAGACGGTGTAGCGGTCGGCGATGCGATAGATCTCATCGAACTTGTGGCTGATGAACAGCACCGCCTTGCCTTCGCTCTTCAGGAATTCGATCAACAGGAAAAGCTCCTCGATCTCCTTCATCGAGAGCGCGGCGGTCGGCTCGTCCATGATGACGATGCGCGCATCGATCGACATCGCCCGCGCCACCGCGACCAAATGCTTGTTGGCGATGCCGAGGTCCTTCAGCCTTGCGTCGGCATCGATATGGCCGGCGCGCATCGTCTCCAGCACCTCGCGCGCATTTTTCCGCATGGTGCGCCAGTCGATGGTGCCGAAACGGGTGCGCGGCGCGTGGCCGAGGAAGATGTTCTCGGCGACCGAAAGATCGTCGAACAGCACCGTTTCCTGATGGATGGCGGTGATGCCGTGGCCGAAGGCGGCATGGGCGCTATGCAGCGTCGTCGCCTCGCCATCGATGCTGATTTCGCCGGCGTCGGGCTGGTAGATGCCGGTCATGATCTTGACCAGCGTCGACTTGCCGGCGCCGTTCTCGCCGATCAGCGCCGTCACCTGGCCCGGATAGAGCGACAGGCTGACATTGTGCAGCGCGCGGACACCGGGGAAACTTTTCGAAATGCCGGAGAGCGTCAGGCGCGGGGCGGCCGGCTGGGCCGGGCCCGAAAGCGGCCGTTCCGTCTCCACTTTGTGCTGGGCTGTCGTGTCCATATCCGTATCAGGCCCTGAGAGAAGGTCCGTTTGAAGATGCGGCGGGACAATTGTCCCGCCGCACGAGCTTGAAGTCGACCAGGATCAATAGATCTTGGAGAACTTCTCGATGTTGGTCTTGTCGAACTGGAAGGGCGGAGCCATCGCAGCCGAGTTGGTGTCGTCGAGCGTCACCTTGCCGACGCGGCCGATCGACAGCGTGGCGCCGGGCTTGGCCTCTTCCTTCTTCACTGCCAGGTCATGGGCGAGGTAGATCGCCGAGTAGCCGAGGTCGATCGGGTTCCACAGCGCGACCGCCTGGCTGGCGCCGTTGTCGATGAACTTCTTGAACTCCGACGGCAGCGCCAGGCCAGTGACGTTGACCTTGCCGATCAGGTTCGCGTCGGTGACGACCTGGGCGGCGGCGACGACGCCGACGGTGGTCGGCGCGATGATCGCCTTGAGGTTCGGATAGGACTTCAGCAGGCCCTTGGCTTCGTCGGTGCTCTTGGCCGAGTCGTCATCGCCATAGACGGTGGCGACCAGCTTGATCTTCGGGAACTTCTCCGGCAGCACCTTCTTCGCCGCCTCGATCCAGGCGTTCTGGTTGGTCGCGGTCGAGGAGGCCGACAGGATGGCGACGTCGCCGCCTTCCGGCAGGTAGTCGGCGGCGAGCTTGATGATGGTCTCGCCGATCAGCCCGGTGTCCGACGGGTTGAGGTGCAACTGCCGGCCTTCCTTGGCAACGCCGGAGTCCCACGAGATCACGGTGATGCCGCGATCCATCGCCTTCTTCAGCACCGGCACCAGCGCGTCGGCGTCATTGGCCGAAACCGCGATCGCATTGACCTTCTGCGCGATCAGCGAGTTGATCACTTCGATCTGCGCCTCGGCGGTCGCCTTGGTCGGGCCCGTGTAGATCACCTCGACATCGCCCAGTTCCTTGGCCGCTTCCTCGGCGCCCTTGTTGGCGGCGTCGAAGAAGCCGTTGCCGAGCGATTTCACCACCAGCGCGATCTTGACGTTCTCTGCATAGGCGGCATTCACGAACATGGCGGCGGAAAAGGCCGCCGTAACCAGCAGTTTCTTCAAAAAGCTCATCGAATATCCTCCCTTGAGCGTTGCATTTCCATCGCCGCTGCGGGCCGCTCAGGCCTGCAGTGAAGATTCTTCCTGTGCCGCCTTGCGGGCGACGATCAGCGTTACCCCGGCGGTTTCGAGCATCTTGGCCTCGCGGTCCTCGATGCCGTCGTCGGTGATCACGGTGGCGATGCGCGTCAGTCCGCACAGGATCAGGCTGGAGCGCATGCGGAATTTCGAGGAATCGACCAGCACCACCAGCTCGTCGGCCTGGTCGATCAGCTTCTGCTCGGCCTGGATCAGCAGCGGGTCGCCTTCCATCAGCCCGAGCGGCCCCAGCCCTTGGGCGCCCATGAACATGCGGCGCGCGTAGAAGTTGCGCGTCACGTCATTGTCGAACGGCGACAGGATGATGTTCTGCTCGCGGTAGATGGTGCCGCCGGACAGCATCACCGTGTTCTTGGAATGCTTGAGCAGGTGCTCGGCGATGGGGAAGGAATTGGTGAAGATCGGCATGCGGCGGCCGGTCAGGAAATGCACCATCTGGAAAGTGGTGGTGCCGCCGTTGATAATGATCGGTTCGCCGTCCTTGCACAGGTTCACCGCTTCCCGGGCGATCGCGCGCTTCTGCGCGGCGTTCAGCGTTTCGTTGACCGAGAAGGGGCGGCCGGCGAGGCCGATGAACTGTGGCGGCGAGATCGCCTCGGCGCCGCCGCGCACCCGGCGCAGGCGCTTCTGCACATGCAGCGCCGCGATGTCGCGCCGGATCGTCGCCTCGGAGGAGTCCGTCAGGTCGACCATCTCCTGCACCGTCACCACAGGCTTTTCCTGGACGGCGGACAGAATGATCCTGTGGCGCTCTTTTTCGTGCATGGTTCCTCCCTGCCCGAGCATCTAGGCACTCAAAACGAGCAGTGTCAATCATTTCCGATCATATAATTTCATTGTGCAGTGCAATATGATCGATATTGATCGTTTATGATTGACAAGACGGCGCCTTGCGTAGACATTCCCCGCGAAAAGGACCACACCTTTTGCGTCCCAAGGGAGGATACCTATGCTCGACAAGCGCTCCGGCTCGCGCCTCGCCAATCTGTGGGATGATGCGAAGGCCAAGGGATTGAGCGACCCGGAGCTGCTGGTCTATCGCTCCAACACGCTCGGCTCCGACAAGCGCGTCACCAACTATGGCGGCGGCAACACCTCGTCCAAGGTCTGGCAGAAGGACCCGCTGACCGGCGAGGAGGTCGAGGTGCTGTGGGTCAAAGGCTCGGGCGGCGACAGCGCCTCGATCAAGCTCGACGGTTTCGCCACGCTCTACATGGACAAATTGCGCGCGCTGAAAGGTCTCTATCGCGGCCTCGCGCATGAGGACGAGATGGTCGGCTACCTGCCGCACTGCACCTTCAACCTCAATCCGCGCGCGGCCTCGATCGACACGCCGCTGCATGCCTTCGTGCCGAAGCCTTGCGTCGACCATATGCATCCCGACGCCATCATCGCCATTGCCGCGGCGAAGGATTCCAAGGCGCTGACGAAGGAGATCTTTGGCGATGCGATCGGCTGGCTGCCCTGGAAACGGCCGGGCTTCGAGCTCGGCCTGTGGCTGGAGAAATTCTGCCTGGAAAACCCCGAGGCAAAAGGCGTCATCCTCGAAAGCCACGGCCTGTTCAGCTGGGGCGACACGCCGAAGGAGTGCTACGAAACGACGATCTCGGTGATCAACCAGGCGATCGAGTGGTTCGAGCGTCGGTCCGAGGGCGTGGCTATCTTCGGCGGCGAAGTGGTGAAGTCGCTCGATGCGCCTGCGCGGCGCGCGATTGCCGCGAAGCTGATGCCGAGGATACGCGGCCTGATCTCGGAGAAGAGCCACAAGCTCGGCCATTTCGACGACCAGCCCGCCGTGCTCGAGTTCGTCAATTCGAGGGATCTGCGGCCGCTGGCAGCACTGGGCACCTCATGCCCCGACCATTTCCTGCGCACCAAGATCCGCCCGCTGGTCATTGAATTCGACCCGGCGAAACCCGACGTCGACGCCGTCATTGCGCGTCTCGCCGACGACATCGCCGAATATCGCGTCGGCTACCAGGCCTACTATGACAGCTGCAAGCATGCGGACTCGCCCGCCATCCGCGATCCCAATGCCGTGGTCTATCTGATGCCTGGCGTCGGCATGTTCACCTTCGCCGGCGACAAGGCGACGGCGCGTACCTCCGGCGAATTCTATGTCAACGCCATCAACGTCATGCGCGGCGCCTCGACCGTCTCGTCCTATGTCGGCCTGCCGGAGCAGGAGGCCTTCGACATCGAATACTGGCAGCTCGAGGAAGCCAAGCTGCAGCGTCTGCCGAAGCCGAGGGCGCTGGCGGGCCAGATCGCGCTGGTCACCGGCGGCGCCGGCGGCATCGGCCGCGCCACCGCCAACCGGCTGCTGCGCGAAGGCGCCTGCGTGGTGCTGGCCGACATCGACGAGGCTGCGCTCGCCAGCGCCAATGACGAACTGTCGAAAGCCTATGGCAAGGATTTCGTCCGGCCGGTGGTGATCAACGTCACCTCGGAGGATCAGGTCGTCGCGGGCTTCGCCGAAACTTCGGTCGAGTTCGGCGGTGTCGACATTCTTGTCTCGAATGCCGGTCTCGCTTCCTCGGCGCCGATCGAGGAGACGACACTGGCGTTGTGGAACAAGAACATGGACATATTGTCCACCGGCTATTTCCTCGTTTCTCGCGAGGCCTTCCGGCTGTTCCGCGCGCAGAAGATCGGCGGCAACGTCGTCTTCGTCGCCTCCAAGAACGGGCTTGCCGCTTCCCCCAACGCCGCCGCCTATTGCACCGCCAAGGCGGCCGAGATCCATCTCGCGCGCTGCCTGGCGCTTGAGGGCGCTGAGGCGCAGATCAGGGTCAACGTCGTCAATCCCGACGCCGTGCTGCGCGGCTCCAAGATCTGGTCCGGCGAGTGGAAGGAACAGCGCGCCGCCGCCTACAAGATGTCGACCGACGACCTCGAGGAGCACTACCGCTCGCGCTCGATGCTGAAGCGCTCGGTCTTCCCCGAAGACATCGCTGAGGCGATCTACTTCTTCGCCTCCGACATGTCGGCCAAGTCGACCGGCAACATCATCAACGTCGACGCCGGCAACGCGCAGAGCTTTACGCGCTAGTCGCGCATCCCTTCTCCCCGTTCACGGGGAGAAGGTGCCCGAAGGGCGGATGAGGGGCAGCGCCAGCGAACGAGTACTGGGAGGAATTGTAGTGTCCGAATTGATCATCGCTGCCGATGTCGTCGAAAAGAGCAACGCCGCGCGCAAACCCGACCTCGAGCGCGACTACGCCTCGCTCGGAGAGCGTCTCGACAGGCGCGGCATCGCCATCGACACCATCCGCGACAAGGTCGAAAAATTCGCCGTGGCGATCCCGTCCTGGGGCGTCGGCACCGGCGGCACGCGCTTCGCCCGCTTTCCCGGCGCCGGCGAACCGCGCGACATCTTCGACAAGATCGAGGACTGCGCCGTCATCAGGCAACTGACGCAGGCGACACCCACCGTCTCGCTGCACATCCCGTGGGACAAGGCCGATCCGAACCGGCTGAAGCAGGCCGCGTCGCGCTTTGGCCTTGGCTTCGATGCCATGAACTCCAACACCTTCTCCGACGCCAAGGACCAGGAGCTTTCCTACAAGTTCGGGTCGCTGTCGCATGCCGATGCCGGCACGCGCCGGCAGGCGGTCGAGCACAATCTCGAATGCATCGAGATCGGCAAGACGCTTGGCTCGAAGGCGCTGACGGTGTGGATCGGCGACGGCTCGAACTTTCCCGGCCAGGTCAATTTCGCCAGGGCCTTCGAGCGCTACCTAGACGCCATGCGAGACATCTATGCCGGGCTGCCGGACGACTGGCGGCTGTTCACCGAGCACAAGATGTACGAGCCGGCCTTCTATTCGACGGTCGTGCAGGACTGGGGCACCAACTACCTCATCGCGAAAGAACTCGGCGACAAGGCTTACTGCCTGGTCGACCTCGGCCATCACGCACCGAACGTCAACATCGAGATGATCGTATCGCGGCTGATCCAGTTCAGGAAGCTCGGCGGCTTCCACTTCAACGATTCCAAATATGGCGACGACGATCTCGATGCTGGCTCGATCGACCCCTACCGGCTGTTCCTGGTCTTCAACGAGCTGGTCGACGCCGAGCTATCCGGAGCCGAGGGCTTCAATCCCGCGCACATGCTGGACCAGAGCCACAACGTCACCGACCCGATCGAAAGCCTGATGCTGTCGGCGGTCGAGGTGCAGCGCGCCTATGCGCAGGCGCTGCTGGTCGATCGCAAGGCGCTGGAGGGCTTTCAGGAAATCAACGACGCGCTGATGGCGACACAGACGCTGAAATCGGCCTACCGCACCGACGTCGAGCCGATCCTTGCCATGGCGCGGCTGCGGACTGGCGGCGCCATCGATCCGGTCGCCGCCTATCGCGCCGCCGGCTACCGGGCGAAGGTCGCGGCCGAACGGCCGGCTGTCGCCGGCGGCGGTGGTGGGATTGTTTGAGGCCAAGTCGGCGATTGCTCCAGGCAGTTTTTCGATAATCGTCACTGTCGGCGCTGCCCCTCATCCGCCTGCCGGCACCTTCACTCCGTGAACGGGGAGAAGAGCGCTGGCTGCGACCTCGGCGTCTGCTCTGCCAGCTTGGCGATTGGCGAAGCCCGACGAGAGCGCCCCTTCTCCCCGTCACTATACGAGGAGAAGTGCCCGGCAGGGCGATGAGGGGCAGCGCTGACCTCGGCCATTTCCTATCCTTAGGACAAAGACCGAAGCGGAGGCCGGCCCAGCGGGCCGTTTCGATTATTCAATTGTTATTGGACTATCGCGCTCCAAGGGTCTTTCCTAGGCGTCCCCCACGCCCCGGAGTCCCCGCCATGCAACTCACCCGTCGGACGCTGATCGCCGTCAGCCTTTCGCTTACCCTCACCCTCACGCCATCGGCCGCCGTCTTCGCCGCCTCGCCGGCCCCAGCCAAGGGCGAGCACGGCATGGTGGTGACGGCCCAGCATCTCGCTTCGGAAGTCGGTGTCGATGTGCTGAAGAAGGGCGGCAACGCTGTCGATGCCGCGGTCGCCGTCGGCTACGCGTTGGCCGTCGTCTATCCCAACGCCGGCAACATCGGCGGCGGCGGCTTCATGACCATTCGCCTCAAGGACGGCCGTTCGACCTTCCTCGATTTCCGCGAGCGCGCGCCGCTCGCCGCGACCAAGACCATGTATCTCGACAAGGACGGCAAGCCGGTGAAGGGCGCCAGCCTCGACGGCTATCTCGCCGTCGGCGTGCCGGGCTCCGTTGCCGGTTTCGAGATGGCACGCCAGAAGTATGGCACGCTCACCAGGCAGGACCTGATGGCGCCGGCGATTGCCTACGCCAGGGACGGCTTCGTCCTCAACCAGGGCGACGCCGCCTCCTTCGCCGGCGGCGCCGAACGGCTGGCCAAGGACCCGGCGGCGGCCGCCATCTTCCTGAAAAAGGACGGCAAGCCCTATGGCATCGGCGAGAAGCTCGCCCAGCCGGACCTCGCCGCCTCTCTGTCAGCCATTTCCGAGAAGGGGCCGGACGCCTTCTACAAGGGCGCCATCGCCGATGCGATCGTCAAGGCAAGCGAGGCCAAGGGCGGCATCCTCGCCAAGGGCGATTTCGAGCAATATGCCGTGCGCGAGCTGAAGCCGGTGACCTGCTCCTATCGCGGCTATGAGATCATCTCTTCGCCGCCGCCGAGTTCCGGCGGCGTCATCATCTGCGAAATCCTCAACGTGCTCGAGCTCTATCCGCTGTCCTATCTCGGCGCGGGGTCGGCCGGAACGGTGCATGTCATGGTCGAAGCCATGCGCTACGCCTATGTCGACCGCAATTCGGCGCTCGGCGACCCGGATTTCGTCGACAATCCGGTCGAGAAGCTGCTCGACAAGGGTTACGCCAAGGACATTCGTGACAAGATCGATCCGTTCCGCGCGGGCGTGTCGAAAGACCTGATGCCGAAAGGCTTCGGCGAGTCGAAGGAGACCACCCACTATTCGATCATCGACAAGGACGGCAATGCCGTCGCGGTGACCTATACGCTGAACGGCTCCTTCGGCGCCGGCGTCGTTGCCGACGGCACCGGCATCCTGCTCAACAACGAGATGGACGATTTCACCCAGAAGCCGGGCGTGCCCAATCTCTACGGGCTGGTCCAGGGCGAGGCCAACGCGATCGAGCCGAAGAAGACGCCGCTATCCTCGATGAGCCCGACCGTGGTCACCAAGGACGGCAAGCCGTTCATGGTCATCGGCAGCCCCGGCGGCTCGCGCATCATCACCATCACGCTGGAGGCGATCGTCAACGTCATCGACCATGGCATGAACATCCAGGAGGCGATCGACGCCCCGCGCATCCATCATCAATGGCTGCCGGATACCGTCTATGTCGAGCCGTTCGGCCTGTCGCCGGATACCGAGAGGCTGCTTGCCGGCATGGGCTACCATCTCGAACTCGCTGACAAGACCTGGGGCCAGGCAGCCGGCATCCTGGTCGGCGGCAAGAGCCTGGACGAAATCGAGAAGGGCGGCGGCGCCCGTTACAACGGCGCCATCGACAGCCGCGCCGCGGCGGGCGAGGCGCTTGGGTACTAGAGCAATTTCAGGAAAAGTGTGAACGGTCAGGCTCGGCGACTTCGCCGTAGCCTTCCGTCCGGAATTGCGTCAAACCAAAAAGATAAAGCGGTTCCGCCGTTTCCATGAAACGCTCTAGGACTGGTCTAGGCCTGGGTCAGATGACCAGCGTCAGCGTGGAAGCCAAGAGCATAAGGGCGGCGATGCCGACGAACAGGGCATAGAGGCGGGGACGGTCGAGCAGCAGCGCGTTGCCCGATATCCAGGCGGATGTCGCGCCGCCAAGCGCGAACAGGAAGCCGTTGCGGTGGCCGAACGTCATCGAGGCGGCCATCAGCCCGCCAATGATCAGCGCGCCGAACACGATGATGACCGCGACGGCGTATTTCTCGAAATCGTTGCCGCTCCCCATGGCCGGGCCGATCGCGTTCAAGTTCGACAGCTCGTCCGGATCGAAGGGGCTGGTCGACCCATATTCGTCATGACCGACGGGTTCTCGCATCACTCAATCTCCGCTGCCCGGCAACAAACCATCAACATCCGCCGAGCGCAACCCGAACGCGCCTTGCCGGGGGCATCCGCCGCGATCTTCAACATCTTCTGGTGCCGACGTGCCACGGTTTGCGGGCGCCATTCAACGATTGCGGCATGGCTTGCGTTCCACGCGCTTGAATTATCTGGAAAAATCGCTGCGCACGATGCCGTGCCGCTGCAGCTTGTCGTAGAAGGTCTTGCGCGGGATCCCCAGCGCCTCGATCGTGCGCCGGACATCGCCGTCATTGCGGCCAAGTGTCTCGCGGATGATCTCGGCCTCGTAGCGCTCGAGACGTTCGGGCAGCGCCATGGCCGCATCCGATTCGGCCGGGGCAGGGGCTTCGGCGTGGCCGGCATCTTCAAGCCCCAGTACGAAGCGTTCGGCGAAATGGGTGAGCTCGCGCACATTGCCGGGCCAATCATGCTCCCTCAAATGCCGGTGCACGGCCGCAGGCACGGCCGGCATCGGGCGTCGGAAACGAGCGGCGGCGCGCTCGGCGAAATAGCCGAACAAAAGGGCCACGTCGTCGCGGCGCTCGCGCAGCGGCGGGATCGACAGCGTCACCACGTTCAGCCGGTAATAGAGGTCCTCACGGAAGGCGCCGCGCTGGGCTGGATCACCGAGATCGACCTTGGCGGCGGCGACGACGCGCAGGTCGACAGGCCGAATTTCGTTGGTGCCGAGCGGCGTTACCTCGCGCATTTCCAGCACCCTCAGCATCTGCACCTGGGTCGAGGGCGGCATGCTCTCGATCTCGTCGAGGAACAGCGTGCCGCCGCTCGAATGCTCGATGCGGCCAATGCGTTTCTTCTGCGCGCCGGTGAAGGCGCCGGCCTCGTGGCCGAACAATTCGCTCTCGATCACGGTCTCCGGCAGCGTGCCGCAGTTCAGCGCCACGAAATTGCCCTGCGCGCGGCGGCTCCAGCGGTGCAGGAGGCTCGCCACCACCTCCTTGCCGGAGCCGGTCTCGCCGGTCACCAGCACGTCGACGTCGGTGTCGGCGATCTGCCTCAGCGTCCGGCGCAGCCGCTCCATCGCCGGTGTCTGGCCGATCAGCGGCAAGCTGTCCTGCGCCTGCTCGGCCGCCTCGCGCAAGGCGCGGTTCTCCATCACCAGTCGGCGCTTTTCCGCTGCCCGCCACACACTCTGGGCCAGCCGCTCGGCGGCGAAGGGTTTGGTGATGAAGTCGTAGGCGCCGTCCTTGATCGCCTTCACGGCCATGGCGATGTCGCCATGCCCGGTAACGAGGATGACTGGAATGTCCGGATCTACCTCCACGATGTGGTCGAAAAGCTGCAGTCCGTCGATCTCGGGCATGCGGATGTCGGACACCACCACGCCGGCGAACCCGGCGTCGAGCCCGGCCAGAGCCTCCCTCGCCACGGAAAATGCCGATACCGCGAAACCGGCGAGCTCCAGCGTCTGCCGCGTCGCCTTCAGGAGATCGGCGTCGTCGTCGATCAGGATGACCGGGGCGGGCTGGTCGGTCGCCATGCTAGGCTGCTTTCGCAAGATGGATGGTGAAACGGGTGCCCTCGGCGCCGCTCGCGACCTCAATGCGCCCGCCATAGTCGGCGACGATGTCCTTCGAGATGACGAGGCCTAGCCCAAGCCCTTTTTCCTTCGAGGTGTTGAAGGGCGTGAACAGCGATTTGAGGATCGCCGGCGGAATGCCCGGGCCGTTGTCCGAGACGCTGAGCACGACGCCGTCTCTTTCCTCGACCGAAACCTCGACCCTGGCGCCGTCGCGGCCGTTCAGCGCCTCCAGCGCGTTCTGGAACAGGTTGATCAATACCTGTTCCAACCGCACCCGATTTCCCATCACCTTGAGCGCGGGCGGCGGCAGCGTGATCTCGAGCGCGTCGAGTCGGCCGGCGAAACGGCTCCTGAGCAGCACCACCGCGCCCTCGATGACGCCGCGCAACTCGACCGGCTCGGCCGCGGTGCGGCCCTTGCGGGCGAAGGTTTTCAACTCTTCTGTGATGGTGCCGATGCGCTCGGTCAGCGCCGCGATTGCGCCGAGGTTTTCTCCGGCCGGGGCAGTCTGCTTGCGGTCGAGGAAGACGCGCGCATTGTCGGCATAGGCGCGGATGGTCGCCACCGGCTGGTTGATCTCATGCGCGACACCGGCGGCGACCTGGCCGAGGATGGCCAGCCGATTGGCCTGCACCAGCTCCTGCTGCACCACCTGCAGCTTGGCCTCGGTGCTGCGATGGTCGGTGATCTCCGCCTGCAGACGGTCGCGGGCGCGGCTCAGATCCTCGGTGCGCTCGACGACTCGACGTTCGAGCTCGGCGCGCGTCGCCTGTTCGGCGGCGATCCGCATCTGCGCGGATTGCCGGCGCCATAAGAGATAGGCGGCAAGGCCGATGAGCGGCCCGATGACGCCAAGCGCCAGGAGCCGCATCTCGCGCTGGGCGGCGGCGATCGGCGCCTCGGCCGGAACGAGATAGTCGAGCCGCCACGGCGTCGAGGCGACCGGCGTCGACAGCCTGAGATACTCGCCGTCGCTGCCGCCCGGCGTGATCGCATGCACTATGGACACGTCGGCGCTCAAGGTTTCCGGCCGCGCGATCGGCAGCGGCACCAGCGGCGCGTCGCCGAACTGCTGGCTGTCGCGGATTTCGGCAAGGGTGGCGCCGGCAAGCGGCGCCGTCGTCATGAAACGCCAGGACGGCACGCTGGTGATCAGCACGACGCCATGCTCGTCGCTGACATAGGCCGGGCGGTTCGCCTCGTGCCAGTCAGCCTCGAGCTGGTCGAACTCCATCTTGACGACGACGACGCCGAGCGGCGCCGAGGCGCTGCCGACGCGGCGCGAGATGTAGAGGCCCGGGCGCTTGCTGACATTGCCGAGCGCGAAATACTCGGCCGTTCCCGTCTGCATGGCGCGGGAGAAATAGGCGCGGAAGCCGTAGTCGTTGCCGACGAAGCTGGTCGGCTCGCGCCAGTTGCTCGACGCGACCGCCAGGCCGTTGGTGCCGGTGACGTAGAGCACCGACGCCTTGGTGCCGGACACCAGCCCTTCGAGCTTGCGGTTGAGCACGTCGATCGCGGCAGCGCTGCGCGCAGCCAGCGCGTCATGCACCTGCTGGTCCTCGGACAGGAGCAGCGGCAGCGCGCGCGGGTTTTCCAGCACGGCGCGCAGCAGCGCCACCTTCAGATTGGCGTCGGTGCGCCCCTGTGCGGCAAGCGCGTCGACCTCGACCGCGCGGCCATAGAGGCCGGCGCCGTAGAGTGCCGCGGCGATGATGGCGAGCGCCACGCCGGCAAACAGCAGCCAGGCCCGGCGCGCCCTTCTGCCGAGCTGCTCGGGCGTTGGAGAAAGGCCGGCAATAGAGCCGGCGGCGGGGCGCTGCAGCATCGCCCATCTGTGCATGATTTCGCACAAAACACAATTCGACCCATGCGGATGGCCGCACGCCGCCACCAGACCGGGCGGCCAGCGGATCGAAAAAAGCTAACAAAATCAGAGCAAGTCCGCGTCGGTCGAAACTGGCACGCGGGTTGCAAAGACGGAGTCGGCAGTCGCAAGGCTGTTGGAGGTCAAATGCCCCGGGAGGTCGAGCCTTTCGATCGGGGCGCAACGGAGGACGTCATGCAGACAACATTCGCTGCCGCCGAGCCGCGCGGCAAAATGCCCTTTTATAGGCATCTCTATGTGCAGGTCCTGGCGGCCATCGCCGCCGGCATCCTGCTTGGCCACTTCTATCCCGAACTCGGCGCGTCGCTGAAGCCGCTCGGCGATGCCTTCATCAAGCTGGTCAAGATGGTGATCGCGCCGGTGATCTTCCTGACCGTGGCGACCGGCATCGCCGGCATCTCCGACCTGCACAAGGTCGGCCGCGTCGCCGGCAAGGCGATGATCTACTTCCTGTTCTTCTCGACGCTGGCGCTGATCGTCGGCCTCGTCGTCTCCAACGTCGTCCAGCCCGGCGCCGGGATGCACATCAATCCGGCGACGCTCGATGCCAGCAAGGTGTCGACCTTCACCGAGAAGGCGCATGACACCACCATCGTCGGCTTCCTGATGAACATCATTCCCGACACCATCACGGGCGCCTTCGCCCAGGGCGATATCCTGCAGGTGCTGTTCTTCTCGGTGCTGTTTGGTGTCGCCCTCGCGCTGGTTGGCGATCGCGGCCGTCCGGTGGTCGACTTCCTGCAGGCGCTCACCGCGCCGATCTTCCGCCTCGTCGCCATCCTGATGAAGGCCGCCCCCATCGGCGCCTTCGGCGCCATGGCCTTCACCGTCGGCAAGTACGGCATCGGCGCGATCGCCAACCTCGCCTTCCTGATCGGCACCTTCTACCTAACGTCGCTGCTCTTCGTGCTGGTCGTGCTCGGCGCGGTAGCATGGTACAACGGCTTCTCGATCCTGGCGCTGATCCGCTACATCAAGGAAGAGCTGCTGCTGGTGCTCGGCACCTCGTCCTCGGAAGCCGCCCTGCCTGGCTTGATGGCCAAGATGGAACGCGCCGGCTGCAACCGCTCGGTGGTCGGCCTGGTCATCCCGACCGGCTATTCCTTCAACCTCGACGGCACCAACATCTACATGACGCTGGCCGCGCTGTTCATCGCCCAGGCGACCGACACGCCGCTCACCTTCGGCGACCAGATCCTGCTCCTGCTCGTCGCCATGCTGAGCTCCAAGGGTGCCGCCGGCATCACCGGCGCCGGTTTCATCACGCTCGCCGCCACGCTCTCGGTCGTGCCTTCGGTGCCGGTCGCCGGCATGGCGCTGATCCTCGGCGTCGACCGCTTCATGTCGGAATGCCGGGCGCTGACCAACTTCGTCGGCAACGCGGTCGCGACCATCGTCGTGGCGCGCTGGGAAGGCGAACTCGACCAGACGCAATTCGCCGCCGCCATGGCTGGCCAGTTGCCGGAAGAGGCCGACCTGGCGCTGTCCGGGGGTCTCCAGCCCGCCTGATCCAGTCAGGCGCCTCCCAAGCCTGGAGAGGCCGCGGCCGGTAAAACCGGTCGCGGCCTGTTCTTTTTGCCGGTCGCCGAATAGGCTGGCGCGGGCCGTTCGTCCGGCCCAGTCGCAAGCGGCGAGGGGCCGGCATGAGCAGCACGTTTCCCGAGATCTACCTGATCCGTCATGGCGAAACCGAATGGAGCGCCTCGGGCAAGCACACCGGCCGCACCGACATTCCGCTGACGGCGAAGGGCGAGGGAGCCGCCCTCGGCCTCGCCGATCGGCTCAAGGGCCTCACCTTCCAGGCCGTATGGTCGAGCCCTTCGCAACGCGCCTTCAATACCTGCACCTTGGCCGGCTTCGGGGCGGCCGCGATCAAGAAGCTCGACCTGCAGGAATGGGACTACGGCGCCTATGAAGGCGTGACGACGAAGGAGATCGTCGCCGGTCGCCCTGGCTGGAACGTGTTTCGCGACGGCTGTCCGGGCGGCGAACAGGCTAGCGATGTCGGCGCCAGGGCCGACGCCATCATCGCGGCGCTTCGCGCTGTCGCCGGCAATGTGCTCATATTTTCGAGCGCGCATTTCCTGCGCGTGCTAGCGGCGCGATGGATCGGACTGCCGCCTGACGGCGGCGAGCATTTCGTGCTGGACACGGCAAGCCTCAGCATCTTCGGCTACGAGCATGACCTGACCGAGCCGGTGATCCGCCGGTGGAACCAGAAATAGCCGATCGGGTGCCCCCTCATCCAGCCGCTTCGCGGCCACTTACTCCCCCGGGGGTGAAGAGGCAGGTGCCGGCGCCAATTCGGGTGAGGGGAATGCTAGACGCGGCTCCTCACTCGCCCGCCAGCATCGCTACTTCCTCCGCCGTCAAATGACGCGCCTTGCCCTTGGCGAGATCGCCGAGCTGCAGGCGCCCGATCGCCACCCTGATCAGCCTCAACACCTCGACGTCGAAGGCGCCGAGCAGCCGGCGGATCTGGCGGTTGCGGCCTTCGTCGAGCACGACCTCCAGCCAGGCCGTGCGGCCGCCGCTGCGCAGTAGCTCGATCGAGCGCGCCGTCAGCAGTTCGCCGTCGACCGAAGCGCCGTCGCGAAACCGTGCCAGCATGGCGTCGTCGGGCGCGGTGCCGATCTGCACGTGATAGGTCTTGTCGACATGCGAGGCCGGATCGAGCAGTCCGTTCGCCCAGCGCGTGTCATTGGTCATCAAAAGCAGGCCTTCGCTGGCCTTGTCCAGCCGCCCGACGGGCGACACGAAGGGCAGGTCGAGCCCCTCGAGGCAATCGTAGACCGTGCCGCGCCCTTCGGGATCGTCGCGGGTTGTGACCAGCCCGCGCGGCTTGTTGATCATCAGATAGACCTTGCGGTCGGCAACGACCTGCTCGCCGTCAACTGCGATGCGGTCACGGTCGAGATCGATGCGCAGCGATGGATCGCGCGCGACCTTGCCCGCCACCCGCACGCGGCCCTCCGCGATCAGTACCTCGGCCTGCTTGCGCGAGCACAGCCCAAGCTTCGACAGCGCGCGGCTGAGGCTGACACCCGCGCCCGGAGGTCGTCTGATGCTGTGCGGCGGCGGTCGTGCCATGATCCGGCGTTCTTTCCCGATGGACGGCGACAGATGCCACGGCCGGCAGCGGGATCGCAAGCCGCAGCGTTTGCGGTGAGGTGGGCCGGTTTTTGCCGAATGCCTGTCGGGCAGGATGATCGACGCGTTAAGACGTCATTCCACTGGCGGCGCGCTCAGTCGCCGGAAGGAGACGCCGTCGAACACTGCTGTCACGAAGTCGGTGACGGACATCTTGCGCTTGCGCCCGTCGCTGCAGGCATAGACCGGCCAGCCGTCGTCGCTGCATTCGCTGGCCAGGCAGATCTGGGCGAGGCAGTTCCCCGCGGTCAGCCGGAAACCGCCCTTGCCGGCGAAGCCCTGCAAGAGACTGCCGTCCGCCGCGCGCCACGTCCGCTGGCTGAATTCCGTCCGCAACAGGCGTGGTTCCAGGGGGACCGCAAGGTCGGCATCGCCGGAGCGCCCGGCAAGCTGAAACCGGAACCGCGCCATGGCGGTCGTGTAGGCCGTGACGGTATCCGATTCATGCGCATAGGCAGTCGCCAGACTGGCATGGTCGAGCAGATGAGACGCGCGCTCGCCTGCCTCCACCGGCATCATCAAGGCAACGATGGCAACAAGGGCGAAGCAAGCTCGCGACATCGATCTTCCAGCAGCCATACCGATCCGGCGTGCCGGTCTGCCCCCCGGTTCGCCTGCGGCAGCATCGTGCCAATCGGCGCCCGGCGCAAGCCGCCCAAAGGTGGTTGGTTGCGGCGCCTTCACGCTCACCGGCGTCAACATCGACGATAATCAGAGTTACGGCGGCCTCGCCACGATGCAGGCGGCCTTTGGTTCCGTCACCAACCTTGCCGCAGAAGCGGCGCGGGCTCTGGCCGCCTCGAACTCGAACACCGTGCAAGCGTTCGCCGCGCATACGTATAGCTGATGTGGATGCGCGGCCCCGCTACCGATTGACACTGATGAATCTCGGGCATCCAGTCACCGCATAAGACGGCGTGGTAAACGACCCTATTCCAGTGAAGTAGCGGCAGAAATATCCGTCCCCGGCCTTCACCTGATAGATCATGATTCCGCTCGACGTCGTGAGCAGCGCGATGATCGAAACAACGATGAGAAGGCAGAGACCGGCGAGCATTATCCGCATTTTTGCGTGGTTTGCCCAAGGCGTTTTAGACCGGTTGAAGCTGCCCAACTGAGTGCGCGCGAACCCTCAACATAAGAAGGCGTGTCGCGGCGAACGGCGCCATAACAATGAAAGCCGTCGCGACACTGACGAAAACCGACAGAAAACAGACATCGCTGTAAACACAAACGGATTCCATGACGTTACCCCTTAAAACCCACCTTGCCTGGTGGCCTCCTTTTCGCCCGCTCTTCAAGCATGATCCTGCTTTGCTTGTAATGCAAGCGATTGCTAATAAACGCGAACAGCAGGAAGCGCTCGACCGAATCCGCATTTGCAGATTTCCCTAATAATCACTTTAAATGCATCTTAGCTAATATGTCCCGACCTTGAACGCTGCCCATGCAGCAAGAGGAAGTGCTGGTTACACGAACGAGATAGCCTTGGACGGTTGGCCAACTCCCGTCCCATCCGGCCAATCGCAAGCGCTAGGCAGTACGGCGCCACCAGCGCCCCTCGTCCCGCGCTCGGTCCTCGACGGCTCGCTGCATGGTTTCTTGCCGGCTGCATGCATTCTCTCCCCGAGGCGGCGGGCTTCGCTTTCCTGCAGATAGATATCGGACTTTAATCGAGCCGAATTGACTGGCCCTGGAACACATTCCCCCGGGCATCCGGTTCGTTGCATGGCGCGGTGCCTGGCCCAGGCTCGCCCTTGCCTTAAGTGCAGCCCGTTCGGCTTCTCAAAAGCGCACGGGCTCTCTCTCGGAACCTCTTGAGCGGCGTCGCAGTTGATGGATCATGGCGCAGTTCTCGCATCGCGGTTGAGCAGCGCCCGTCGGGTCCACAGCTCCCGACGTGGAGCCCGTTGTCAGGGAGGTTTATGGCGGCGGGCTCTTTCTTGGCTTTAACGTGGCCTGGCCGTGGGCAGGCCTATCTTCTGCGTGATTTCTTCGAGAGGAGTGACCCATGCGCATGATGCTCGTGACAGCGGCGTTTCTAATGGTTTCACATTCGGCATTCGCCCAAGAACAAGTCGCTCCAGAGCAGTCGCGATGCTGGCTGGGATCGACGAGCTACTCCCGGGAGCAACGATTCGCGCAGGTGAGGGCGTCATGTTGTGCACGCCCTCGTTTGTATGGGAGACCAGCAAGGCGGCAGCGTCCGGTTGTGTCTTCGAACAAAAATTCTTCAACACTGACGCCATCCATGAAGGCAACGAATGCCAGCCAGATGGCACATGGGCTACGATCTCAAAGCCGTGAGCACCCAATTTGCGCGGAACGGGAGCGGCCCGGCAGGCTGGCGTGGGTAGGCCAGCAAACGCCGGGCCTAACCGGCGCCGGGTTCGGGGGCGAACGCGGCGCCGGCTGGCGAAACACTACGCTCTTGCCCAAATAGCAGGCACGTATCCAAAAGGACGAACGTGGGAGTAGCCCAAGGTTTCAGTGTTTCATCTCGGGACCGAATTGCTGGCATCAATTTTGCGTCAGACGATTTTACAGCAAGGGATTTTTCACATTGCGACTGTCTGCTCAACCTGCGCGAAGGCCGGGATCACCGAAGTGCATATACTCAGCGCCGCTGCAGATCGAGGATGTGCAGATCGACGAAAATGGCGATGTGACCGTCTCGATTATTGCTGACGACATCTACTCGAAGAATTCCACACAGCGCTATCAGATCACGTTGACCGAAGCCGAAATCAGCATTCTCGCCCACGGCGTCAGGCCCCACAAAGCATTGACCGCCGGCTAGGCGGAGGGCTAGACGCCGTGCTCAGCCGGCCCTCAAATTTGAATGCCGCCACAATTGCTTTGTCTCACAGTGTCCGAATGTCGAAATACCTCTTCGAGGTTGTGAGAAATGGGCACGCTCTTGGCGATGCCTGGGTCGATCTCGATAGCCTGAGCGAAATCCGACGAGAGGCGCTCAAGGCTCTGCAAGACATAGCAGTCGACGAAATGGCCTCAAGCGATTTGGATGAATTCCATGACCGTCTCGGTCCATGACGAAGCCGGGAGGCCGGTCTATTCTGCTACCATCAGCGTGTCTCAGTCGTTTCCGGTTGCGCAGGGGTCCCGCTAAGCGGGGAACATCCCTGGAGGCGCTAATTGATGAAGCCAAGGCCCGCTGCTCTCCCCCCGGCAACGGGTTTCGGTTTAGCGCAACACCAAGTACGCGCCCATGCGGCCATTAGCGGGAAGGCAACGTGCCGACCCGCGCCGCCGGTAGCGCGATGGCGAGGCGAACCTGACGGCAGGGAGAGTGAACTAGCGGGCGAGAGGTACCAGAGGTGAGGGGGCAGCCCTCGCCGCGGGCAACCCACCAATGGACAAAGAATGCTCGCTCGCGTGATGCTCGCGTAAGTGGGACGCAAGGCCCAGTCGACCAGGCACTAAAGTCCAACCCCTGCAAATAGAGCAAAAATATTAGCTGTTCTTTTATCAACATGGCTTTTCACATTGTTGCAGGTTGATTTCGAGGAAGGCTGCCGTGGCGTCACTCGCTCGTATCGTTCGAAAATTCTTCTCTCGCGGCTTGCGCATGGCCGAGGGCGGCAACGTCGCTACCCTCTTCGCGCTCACGCTGCCGGTCGTCGTCGGCGGGGCAGGGCTCGGCGTCGAGACCTCCTACTGGTACTATTCCAGCCTGAGGCTTCAGGCGACGGCGGACGCTGCCGCCTATGCCGGCGCGGTGGAGAAGTCTTGGGGCTCCGACACAGCCGCCATCACCACGACTGCCACGACATCGGCGACCGAAAACGGCCTGGGCACCGGCACCATCACCGTCCACACGCCGCCGACGTCGGGGGCGTATACGACCCAGAAGGCGGTCGAGGTCATCCTCAACCAGAACCTCGACCGGATCTTCACCTCGATCTTCACCTCTAGCAAAGTGCCCGAGAAGGCGAGGGCGGTGGCGCTGGTCACCGATGCCTCCAAAGCCTGCGTGCTGGCGCTCAGTCAGTCAGCCTCGCAGGCGGCGCTGTTCTCCGGTAGCACCAGCGTCAAGCTGAACGGCTGCTCGGTCATGTCCAACTCAACAGCCTCGGACGCCATTAAGGTGCAAGGGGCGTCCGGTCTGCAGGCTGACTGCCTGATCACCGTGGGCGGCATGGTGCTGAACAACCCAGTGACCACGACATGCACATCGAAGATCACCCAGGCCCTGCCGGCATCCGACCCGTTCGGGAGCCTGCCGGCGCCGATAGCCAGCGGCGGTTGCAAGAACGTTAACGGCAACAAAACGACGCAAACTCTCCAGCCAGGAACTTACTGTAGTGGTATGAACCTCGGCGGCGACGTCACGTTCGCGCCGGGCGTCTATGTCCTCCAAGGCAATATGAAGATCAACGCGGGTGCAGTGATCTCGGGCAGTGGCGTCACCATCTATATGTCGGGCAGCAACACCGTCAGCATGAACGGGAACGCCACCGTGACGATGAGCGCGCCGACCTCCGGCACGTATTCCGGGGTACTGTTTTATGGCGACAGGACCGGCACCACTACGCAAAGTACCTTCAACGGCACCGCCACCTCCTCGCTTACGGGAGCGATTTATTTTCCCAAGCAGCAGGTCAACTATCTAGGCAATTTCTCCGGCAAGAACGGCTGCACGCAGGTGGTGGCCGACACCATCCAGTGGTCCGGCAATTCCAACATCAACCAGGACTGCTCGAGTCTGGGAATGAAAGACATTCCGGCGACCACCTCCATTCGACTCGTTGAGTAAGACTGGGCGTCGTGCGCTGCATTCCACCAGATAGGTTAACCGGCAGCCTTGCCCATAAGTCGCGGCTTAAGCAATATCAAGTATTATCGGAGACTGGCCATGACCGAGATAGAGGTCGAGGGCGTCGGAACCTACCGCCTGCCAAACGACTGGCAATATGGGCGCCTTGGCCGGCTGCGGGGCGAGGCCCGCCATACCGCGGTCCTGGCCTTCGGGTGCGGCGCCAGTTCACCAAGCTGCCGCTGGACAGGCAGCAGGCGGTCCACAGGGCCTATCTGACGCTGATGGCGCCGACGAAGCCCGATCCGGCCGACAACGACGCTGTAGCCCTTCCTGGAGGCCATCGGTCGCCGGCGCTCAAGCTAACCCTGCCGCGCGGGCACTTCGCGCCATGGGTCGAGAAGCAGCCGGTCTGTCTCGCTCGAGGGCGATGCAATGCATGGCGCTGGCCAGGGACGCCCGCCAGAGTGCGATCGAGGCAAGGGCGGCGTAGGAACAGCGGCCGTCTTCAGAACACTAGATTGAGAGCCGCTTTTTGTTGGCTTTGAATTTCCTCCGGTAGACGGCTGCGATCTTGCCCACGGAGCCGGTAGCGAAGAGCGCGCCGGCGAGCGCGGCTGCCTCGACTTTCTCAGTGACCATCTGCTTCGCTTCCCGCTCTGCCATTTTACACCCGCGGGCAATCCGCAGCGTTCGAAGCCAGATCACCTGATGTGCTTCCAGCGCCGACGCATATTGATCGAGCCACGGATTGAGCATTCGGGGAACCCGACAATGACACCGAACCCACTCGGCGACATGGACCTGGGCCAAGGGCGGGGATTGGTGCGAGGACGTCGAGGAAGAAAACGAGCACGGCGGGGATATCCTTGACGAGCCCCATGATGACGGCGTCTTCAGCGGCTGCGATAACGACTGCTTCGCACCGGCCACAGCAGGCGTGCAGAGCCGTCTCTGACGATCGTCGGGCCCGTCTTGACGGTGCGGGCTGGACTGGCCCGCTATCGTAAGCCGACGTCGAGAGAGTGGACGGCCGCATGCGTTATTGGGAGGCGAAGGGGTTCTGAAAAGCGCGGTCGGAACTTTGTGGAATTTTTTCCACAATGCCGATTTGGCCCGGCTGCTATGTGGCCGGGCTTCTGCTTCAGGACGGTAGTCTTCTGGCCGCATCGGCTTTGGGGACGAGAGCCACAGATCCTTGAACGCGATCATCACGGACGTCCACGGCTCCCACTTGTGATGCTTGAGCCAGTTGCGGGTCTCGTTGAGGTGGTCGATCCAGTCCTTGCTTCTTTCGACCGGCCGAGAAGGATTGTCGCGCACGGTCGTTTACAAACCACCAAGTTTGCCCGGCGCCATTTCCTCGGCGGCTGTAGCCAAGGTGATCGTGGCAGCGAAATGGCCGGCATAGAACGCAGCGATAGCCGCGTCGATCTGTTGGATCGCTGCCTCGTACCATGTGACGGTGAAAACCCGATAGAACGGCCGGGTCTCTCTGATGGTTACATGAGCTTTTCGGCTGCCTCGTTGGCCTTCTGCCTGTTCCCCTTGGCGGCCTTGATGATTTTTTCGGCCTGCTCTTTCGTTATGCTGTGCTTCCGCTTGAAGTAGTTCAGCTCATACGGTTCATTCAGGGCGATTTTTGTGCGGTCCTGTTTGCCTCGCCGCTTTTTATTGTCAGCCATCGATCGTCTCCTCGTATGTCGCACACCATGTCGCACGGATTTGCCGATAGTCGCAGGAAATCGTTGGAAATCAACGGAAGCTGATTGCAACAGGACGCGACAAGAAAACGCCCGCCGGTCTTCACCTCTTCGGCACTATCCTATTGCTTTTGCTTGATGAAGTGATGGTGCCCAGAGGCGGATTCGAAGCGAAGGAAATCTGGCTTTGTTTCCAAATAGTTGACACCCACACAAGAGCAGGGATAGCCAACAAAAATACCAACAAAATATTTCTGTGGATTGGTTCGGTTCCCGGATATCGCTCTATTCGCTCAATGCCATCGGATCCCAACCTCATCTCAGAAGCGGAGCGTTGAGCAAGTCGCAGGTCCGCTGCTGCCTCCAATTTCCCCGAGATCTGATCGCCCTTACCACTTGAAGATGGCGGCGAGAGCGTCTTTCGACTTGACGCTTACGTCCTTGAAAATATTGAGCTTTTCGCGGCATTTGTTAGACAGTCTGTTACACGGCTACAGCGTTAATTTAAGCTCTCGGCATCTGAGCTCGCGCGCCCGAGCATCGACCTAATCCGATACTGGCTCGGGGCATGGTTGCTCCCGGAGCTTCAGCATAGTCTCGCAAAAATTCCCAAGCCGCTTCGGGGCTGACGAGTCTGCGAAGCCGACGAGCGATAGGCAATACCGAGACGCAGACATTACGTGACGGCACTTGATATTGCAGTGCAGCAAGCGTAGAGCACCGCCCGCTTATCGGAGTGTCGTCCATGGCCCTTACCAATGCTGGTAACGAGGCAGAACCTGTCGAACAATCGAGCCATTCTGAGGTCGAGCAGCACAGCACCAAGGTGCTGATGCTGGGCGCGTTGGGCGTGGTTTACGGCGATATCGGCACCAGCCCGATCTATGCATTCCGAGAGGCGTTGCACGCATCGGCCGGTGGCAACGTCGCCAACCGTGGCGACATCCTCGGCGTACTCTCGCTGATCATCTGGTCGCTGACGATCACCGTCACCATCAAATACATCATGTTCGTGCTCCGTGCCGACAATCGCGGCGAGGGCGGGGTGCTGTCGCTGATGGCGCTGGCGCGCAACAGTTTCCCGACGCGCTCGGCGGTGATCCTCGGCATCGGCATTGTCGGCGCGGCGCTTTTTTTCGGCGACGCAGTCATTACGCCGGCGATCTCGGTGCTGTCGGCGGTCGAAGGTATGAATGTCGTCACGCCGACATTCCAGCCCTATGTGGTGCCGCTGACACTGGCCATTCTGGCGGTCGTGTTTGCGGTACAGCGGTTTGGCACCGGCGGCGTAGGATTGGTGTTCGGGCCCGTTACCGCGCTGTGGTTCCTGGCCATCGGCCTTTCCGGCCTCAACCACATCATGGACGACCCGGAAATCCTGCTGGCAATCAGCCCGTATTATATCGTGTCATTCCTGATCAACTCGCCCGAAGTCGCCTTCGTCACGGTTGGTGCGGTTTTTCTCGCCGTCACCGGCGCTGAGGCGCTCTATGCCGACCTCGGCCATTTCGGGCGCAAGCCGATCGTGCTTGCCTGGCTGGCCATCGTGTTTCCTTGCCTGTTGCTCAACTATGTCGGGCAAGGCGCCTTCGTGCTGGCGAATGGCGGTGTCGTCGGTCATCCCTTCTTCGAGATGAACGAAGGCCGGATGCTTATCCCGATGGTGGTGCTGGCGACGGCGGCGACCGTGATCGCCAGCCAGGCGGTGATCTCCGGCGCTTTCTCGCTGACCAGGCAAGCAGTGCAGCTCAACATGCTGCCGCGCCTGGAAATCCTGCATACGTCGGAAAGACAATCCGGCCAGATCTATATGCCGCGCGTCAACATGCTACTGGCGCTCGTGGTGATGCTGCTGGTGGTCGGCTTTGGCGAATCCAGCAAGCTTGCCTCGGCCTACGGCATTTCGGTGACAGGCAACATGCTGGTGACGAACATACTGCTTTATGTCGTCATGACGCGCATCTGGAAATGGCCGCTCGGCGTCGCGATAGCCTTAATGGCGGTGTTCGTCTTCATCGATACCGGCTTCTTTGCAGCCAACATCGTCAAGGTATTCGAAGGCGGCTGGGCCTCGCTTGCCATTGCCGCAGTGATCGTGATGACCATGTGGACTTGGATAAGAGGCACCAGGTATCTATTCGACAAGACGCGCAGGAACGAGATTCCGCTCGATTCCCTTGCAGGCAATCTGTTGAAGAGGAAACCGCAGCTGATGTCCGGTACGGCCGTGTTCCTGACCAGCGATCCCGCCAGCGCGCCGACCGCGTTGATGCACAGCCTGAAGCACTACAAGGTGCTGCACGAACAGAATGTCATCCTCTCGGTGGTGACGGCGCAACAACCCGTCGTGCCCGACAGTGACCGGGTCAAGATGGAAACGATCAACGAGCTGTTCATGCGGGTGACGCTGACCTTCGGCTATATGGAGCAGCCCAATATCCCGCGCGCGCTGGCGATTTGCCGCAAGCAGGGCTGGAAGTTCGACATCATGACGACCTCTTTCTTCCTGTCGCGGCGCTCGCTCAAGGCCTCGCCCAATTCCGGCATGCCGGTCTGGCAGGACAAGCTGTTCATCGGGCTGGCGCGCACGGCGGCCGACGCAACGGAATATTTCCAGATCCCGACCGGACGCGTCGTCGAGATCGGGACACAGGTGGCGATTTAGTGCATGCCGCAGTTCAGCAGCTGAGAAGCCACTTGAGCGTGTCCATAGAAAGCGCCTCACTGAATACCAAACATCCCATCCTCTGTTTGGTACGTTTCCAACTCTTGATATCTTTAGGAATTGACCCAAGGATCGCTGCTTGGGTTCTGTCTCGGAGGCGCGACTTCGGTGAGCAGAACTCTAGCAGCCCTTTCCCAGACTCTCCGCATGAATCGGAGTAGCCTGCTTCCATCGGCGATTTACATCATGGGCATCGCCGTTGAGCGACGGCCACGCTTCCGCCCTAATGGGAGGAACAGCTATGGTCAGTAACACCAGCTCAATGAGTGGCATTGCCTATCCCAGCGACCTGGCTTTGTTGAAGCAGGTCTTTGATCGTGTCTGCGCCGAGGCAGGTATCTCCGTTAGCCGCATGCAGGCGGAGCGCCTGAGCGTGAGCGTAATGGCACTGTTCTCGGACGGCGAGTTCGATGAGGCCGTTCTTTATGAACGCTTAAGCTTGATGCCCGCTCCTTGCCCAGAACGGGCAGCGTATGACCTCCGATCATCAGGAAGTCCTCACGAGCCTTGTAGCTCGTTATGAAACCGTAATGTCGATACAGGACCGGATCGTTGAGCACGACCGGGCGTTTCGGGCCTAGCATCCGAATTGGATGAAGGCCTACTGGAGCGGCTGCTCGTCTCGTTACGGAAGGCCCGCGTCGCCCTGGAGCGCGAGATTGGGCCTACTTTTTAGTCCCGCTGTAACTATCGTTGGAGGTTCGCCACCGAGAGGAATTGGCCACGGACCTCGACAGTGGCTGCACCGAGACGGATCGACCGCTGCAAGTCTTTAACCGAAGTGGACCTGCATTTGTTCCCCTAATGCAACCATCCCTGATCTGCGGGTTACGCAAAAGGCGGGGAACCTCGGCCGACATGATAAAGCGCGACATAGCTGGGCATAAGTCCCTTGCAGACGCCGTTCGGGAGTTGATCGGAACCGAAGACAATCGTCGTCATGTACAGAAGCTGTTTGGGCCAGTCGACACAGAGCTAAGCCCAACCCTAGCTTCATTACTTGAGGCGGAGAAACTGCTGACCGAGGCGAGCATCGGCGCGGTGCTGGATGGCCTCGGTCTCGCGCGTTATGACGAGGGCGTAAGCGACCTGACGGACGAACTTCGGCAGCTAGCCGCCACTGACGGGACGGTGGGAATGATAACCGGCGCCGTCGCGATCGCCGAACGCCACGGCTTTGCGCGCGCCCTTGGAGCCTGGCTCGCCGACGCCCTGCTGGCGCAACGGCTGGGTTGGGCACACGCGGTGCCGTTGCTCGGCGCCGAAGCGGCCCTGGGCACAAGCGTCCGCCCGCGTAGATCAGCAGCCAACTCGGTGGCGACAGGCATTGAGACCGATCCTGAGCGTGCCAAAAGTCTGCTTGCCGCGCAGGCGCGGGCTGCGCTACGCGCCATCGATCTTTCCGCCGAGCTCGAGCGCCGCTCGGACCGGCTGCTTGCTGTTGCGCCGAAACTCAGGGCCAAGGCGGCGGATCTTGTTGTCGACAAGCTGCTGTCCGACGATGCGATCGTTGCCTCGGAAAAGATCGCCGGTAGGAGTGGCCGTGGGCTGCGCCGCCTGTTCGACCGTCTGGTCGAGCTAGGCGCCGTCCGAGAGCTATCCGGCCGCCCGACCTTCCGCATCTACGGGCTCTGACGATAATGGTGCAAGCGGCGCGCAGGCGAGGGGGGAGCCGGTCAGATGACCGTCGATCAGCTGACCAGCTGTTTGACCGGGAGCTGGATCACCTGCCGCCGGAGGCGCGTTGGCGCGAATGGATGAACCGTGTCGAGGCCACGATCTTTGCTGCCGGTGAACCAGTCGGCCGCGAGACGCTGGCTCGCGTCGTCGGCAAAAGCTGCAGCATTGATCTTCTCATCGACGACATCCGCGAAGAACTGCGCGGTCGACCCTATGACCTCGTTGCCGTCGCTGGTGGCTGGAAGCACCTGACCCGGCCTGCCTATGCCGATGCGATCCGCAGTGCATTTGACACAGCCGTTGGCGGCGGTGGGGGTGCGGGCGATCTCACGCAGTCGGAGGTGCTGGTGCTGATGTGCATCGCCTATTTCCAGCCGATCACCCGCGCCGAGCTTTCTTCCTTCTTCGGCAAGGAGATCAGTCGCGATTTTATTGGTCATCTGCGCGGTGCCGGTCTGATCGCTTCCGGCCCGCGTAGCCCGACGCCGGGCGCGCCCACACTTATGTCACGACCAAAGAATTCCTGCTGGAGTTCGGGCTTGATACGCTGCGCGATTTGCCGGAGACGAGGCGCTCGAGGATGCCGGGTTGCTGTCGAAGGAGAAATTACTGGCTGGTGACATCATCCCTGACTTTGTTGTCGACCAAGATTACGTCGGAGTCGAACTCGACAAATAGCCGTGCCGCTTTGCGAGTGAGTTTTGTCCGAAATTCGTAGCATATTTCTGACCTCTCAACCGTGATCTCGTACGAAATAGGACTACATCTTTCGGACAAAGTCCCCGGCATTAACCCGCCAATCGCTTCGGTTGCCGCCCGAAGCGCCAAGCTAGTCGCGGAGCCTCAACAGGTTGTCCTAGGTTAGGTCGAGGCGACTGATAGGAGGTTTGGAGCGTCGGCGCCTGCCCAATTTCAAAGGCGTCGGGCACGCTGGAAAGGCTGACTTGGCTGCGCTCGAGCTGCCCATTCCAACGACGGGGAGGGGACACGACATTTGACCGACCTGCGATCAGTGATGCGCATGATCGCGTTTACAGGGACGGCAGGCTCAGCCGTGTTGGCCGGGGCGGAAGTGCTATCACAAGAGTTGCTCGCTACGCCGGGATAAGCTTCTTGACCTCGATCTCAGCCGAATTCGGCATGTCATCGGCTTCGTACTTGCGGACCCTGGCGATGATGTCCTTGGCGCGCGTGATCTTGTCGTTGCGCCATTGGGCCACTTCGTTCGCCGACAGGTTGTCGAACACTTTGAAGAAGTAGTCCTTCTGGGTGTAGCAGCCATAAAAGCCCAGGCCGACGATCCATTTTTCGAGGCCGTACGAATCGTAGACATAGCCGGCTTCTGCGTTCCAGAATTTGACGAGGCGCACGGTTGGCTTGATCAAATAGGAATTGTTGCCGTTGACAGTCTCGAGCGTGCTGTTGAAATCGTTCGGGTTCGTGCTTTGCCACTCATCGGGACCCTTGGGGATCTGATACGTCGTGCCCCACGAGAGCAAGGCGGGCACTAGGTCGAACTTGATATGGTTGAGCTCCAGCACCACCGTGGGGCTCGATTGGTAGAGTTCGGAGTTGGCGTATTTCTGCTCGGCGAACTTACGCAGTCGGGTGAGGTAGGTCTGTGGGTTCAGTCCGCCTTTTTCAAAAACGATCATGTAGTCAACGTCCGAGTGCGCATCCATCTTGCGGGGAAGGATCGTGCCACGGGTGTGCGAGCCGAACCGGAAATGCGACGTTAGGCCATCACCGGCGACCGTGAAATAACTGGCCAGCCGGGAGCTCAAGGTCGTGACCGAGGTCGCGATCGAGGCCTTCTCGTCGGCCGAGAGCACCGCGTCGCTTGCACGGGATACGAGGTAGCTATTGACTGTCATTGGTGGGAACCTTTGTCGACCGCGTGCTTGGGTTCGCCGGCGTTAATGCCATCGCGGGCCCTCTTAAAATCGCGGTCTGAAAAAGCAGGGCTTGCCTGGTTCAGTTCATCGCGCCGCGTGGTGAAGCCTTTCAGGGCGGTCAGCACGGTTTCGGCATCGGGCGTGTTGTCGAGTTCGACCTCGCGGAAAACGCGGGAATTGTTGCGTAGCGCCAGGTACTGGTCGCCCGAACTCTTGTGGTCAGCCGACTTCTCACCGGGTTTCAGGAACGTCATCAGCGACGTGAGGACGGCAACGCAAAGCGCCATAGAACCCGCGGCGACAGGATAGTCCTTGAAAAAAGCAGCGCCCGCTGCGGTGCTGAGGATCACCGAGGGAATGCCGAAGACATAGTTCCACACCGCCCAGCGCGCTGAAGCGTTGAAGTGCGCTTTGCCGGAATGAATACAATCTTCTTCCATGCGGAGAAGTTCATCTCTCACGCGTTCCCGCGTCACGTCGGGCATGATGTCTCCTTTGGAGGAGAGAACTAGCACGCCTCACCTGGCCAAGCTGCGGAATTTCAATTTATCCCCTTCTTTCAGCGGGTTAGTCTGGGACGGAACGTCGAAGCAACAGCTGCGGCTTGGTTGGGGGAATACTGCTGCCGGAGGTGCTTGGCGCGCCGTAGTGCCGACGTCGCTGCTAGCAGCCGTCGGACACGGGGCTCGATGCGGCCAAGGCCATTTTTGCTTCAAGGCGGGAGGCCTTTTCCGGGGTGTCAATATACTGAGAAAGATCCGGTTTCGGCCCGAAGATATGCCGCCAGACGATCTGGATTTCATTGTTGTGTCGGCGGACCTCGGTGCTGATCGTCGGTACGAGACGCGCATGGGCACAAATCAGCGCATCGCTCGACCGGTCCTGGCCGACCGTCATCCGGTACGCGAATTGAGCGATTGTTCGATTGAACCGGCGAACTTTGTGCTTATCCGTGACGTCGCGGTGCCGTGTCAGGACGCCAAACGGCTGACGCTTGCTTGAACCGCGCACCAGCATGCGGGCGGTCAGGGGAAAGATCAGCTCGATGTCACCGGAGTGATCATAGGGGGTGCGTGCGAGCAGCGGTTCGCGCGGGTCATATGTACACACCGGATTGTCGGAAGTCAGGAATGGGATGTCGGTCTTGTTGTGGAGAACCTCGAAGCCAAGCCGAAAGCAGAGATCGCCGAACGTCTTGAATTCGTCCTCCATCGCGAGCAGTGTTTCATGCGGATTGACGCCGACCGGCACGGTGTCGAACTGACCGGCGTAGCGTTCCAATTCTGGCGGCAGTTTGCCGATTTCCTCGAACACCTTGCATTCGCTTCGCAGCTTAGCCTCCAGCATAAGCGCGATGCGATCTCGGGTCGCCGGAACGCGCGTCCGCATGATCGTTTGCATGCCTTGGACATTGAAGGATAAAGCCGGTGAAAGACGACGAGCCTGAAGCGCACGGACGGTCTCCGGCCAAACGGTCTCGATCGGATTCCAGAGGTCTTCGAATCTGTGGTTTTCTTGACCGCCACCGGGGAGTTTCTGAGAGTAATAGTAGTTCTCGTACCCAGTTGCCCTCGGCTGCTTCGGCAGCGGTGCCTCTGGCGCCTCGGCCCGATAGACTTGGACACGGCCGCGGTCATCGGCGAAGCCTTCCATATAGGTGACCGAGATGAAGTGGTGTTTTCGGTTCTTCCGTCCCGCCCCGCTGCGGACCGGATTGAAGATGCTAAATGGCCTCACATCGCCATCGATGGGGACGTCTCCCCATTTGCCAAAAAACAAGGGTGACTGCTCCATGGTCCTGTGGTCGGGCTCCCCGGTCACTGCACCTTGTCGGGCATGACCCTGCGGATTGGGATCCTCAGCTTCGGCTCTTCACGAAGCGCCGCGTGGCGTCCGTTTTCACCACCCTGATCGAATTGTACTGGCTGGCGAGTACCTTGTAGTCGACGATCAGCTTGCGGGCCATCAGATAGGCCAGAGCGGGGTTTATGCGCCTCGGCTCCCAGCCGTACCGCTCGGCGACCTGGCCTGTATCGTGGGGCATCGACGGGTCGTTGATCAGGTCGGCAGCGATACGCAGCGCGTCATCTTCGGGCGACCAATCCATGAAATATTTGTCGAATGTGGCAAACAGGTCCTCCTTGGGCAAGACGCGGCCGAAGCTGACGGAAACCAGATCGCGCAGCTCGTGCAGAGCGTCCTCGATGTCCTCCTCTGACGCTTCAATGGTGGCCGCCAGCTCATCTACCCCTTTCTGAGGGTGCGAGAACATTGCATCCGACGTCTCCTCAACAAAGATCTTGGCAATTGCCGTTGCGACCTTGGAGTAACCCGTCGCCGGCTGCACAGCCGCAATGGGCGCTGCGCCGAGCTGCGGCTTACGCGTCACGCCATGGATGTCGTTCACCAGATTGCGCACGCCTTCGTCTAGGCGCGCGGCATCAAGTTCTGGCGAGAGCATGCCCGACAGAAGCGGCGGCAATTCCCGTGCCGCGACACCGTAGCGAAGGGCTATGAAGCGCGCCTGCCCAGAGATGCGGCGGACCAGGCCGGCATCCATCTCCTGCTGGACCCACGGCTTCTGCATGGCGCTCGGAGTCAGCAGCACGATGAAATGCGTGCAGTTGCCCAGTCCCTCGTCGATTTTGCGGCGCAAGGAATCTCCGGAACGGATCTCCCATTCCGCCCACCAGGTATCGATTCCATCCGCCATCAGGGCGCGCGCGACCGTCTCTGCTAGCTCGCGATCGTCGAACGAGTAGCTGAGAAAGGCTTTCGGGGAGCCCTGTTGCAGGGGCAGGAACACAGTCGACGCCTGCTCATTGTCGCTCATCTTGTCCTTCACCAGCGCGAGAAGCTGCGGCGAGCCCTCAATACTGAGCCGCAAATCGTCAAGGGCTTCTCCAAGGACCAGGACAGTGGGAAATTCGCCTGTATCAGGATGGCGAATGGCACTGAACCTCTCCCACAGCTGTTCCTTGATGCTCTCGACAGCCGCAGCTTCAAAATCCTTTGCAAAATCCCCCGAATCAAACGGCCGGCCATTGTATCGCATGCCCATATTGAGTCCTCGTGTTGGTCCCTTGATATGAACATACGCAGAACAAATATCAAAGGGAGGCCAATTGAAAAACCACGGTAGATTATGGGTCCGGTGCCGGAAATCTTTCGAGTTTCCGGAGCCGAGGGATCCATATCGAGGACAATGGCGTGACGGCAGGACTTGAACCTGCGACCTCCTCGCCCCTAGATAGCGGTGTCACGCACCACCCCGGTCGAAAGCGAGGCGCTCTATCCTCTGAGCTACGCCACGATCTGCCTATGCATCGTTGTCCACGACCAGCTGCGGCTTCTTACGCTTCAACCGGTTCGATCTCTCCTCGGCCGCCTTCTTGATCTCGGCGGCCTTTTCCAAGGCAAACGGCCTGGCGGCCTCGATCAGGCCATCGAAATGATAGCGGTTCGTCATGCTGCCATTGGGCGTGTTGCGCCGTTCCTCCCGGCCAAGAAGTTTAAGGGCCTCGAGCGCGGCAATGCGTTTCTGAATGGTGCGGGGCGTCACCCCGATTGCCTTGGCGATCGTCTCGACCGAGGGGTGGGGCAGGTTGTCGGGCAGCCACCAGTACTGGACCAAGTGGATGATGATGTTCATGTCGAGCGCATCGAGGCCGAGAGCCTGCTGCTTCTCGATGATGATGTTGGGGAAAGCGCTCCAGCCGGTGGCCATGAGTGCCTTGGTCCACTTCTTCTCGTTGGTGCGTAGCTTGTCGACGTCTGCTTTGGCGGTTTCTGGCTGGGCCATATGAGGCTCCCTGTGGTGAACTGCATCCAGATATGGTGGTTTCCCGTGATGACGCAAGGGCATTGGGGACGGTTCTGCATTCAGGGGGAGGGTGTTTCACGGTTCGTCCGGCCTACGTCTCTTGATTCAGGGGCCGGGGACCCGCGCTACACCCGAAGAAGATGACTTGATAATATGAAGTGTCGATCAGATGAACCGTGCTATATGCAAGCGATAAGATAGGTCCCCCTGACCCAAGGTTCACCCGGGGTATTGACAATCGGGTTGTCGACACCCATAGTTCCGTCGTGAGCATCGCTCCGGGGTTGGCGCCAGGCGCCAGCCGAACTTTTCAAAACGAAGGCCCGGCTAGTCCGGGTCTTTGTTTTTTATCCTGTCAAAGCAGCTGTATTTGATGCCACGGGACGCCAGCTCCTCGGGCGGCAGGTGCGCGTCGATGAGACGCTTGTGACCCATCAGGGCCCTATAGGGCCGGTAGGACGGGTCATATCCGCCCTTGGCCATCGGATAGAGGTAGAGATCGGCGATCTGCAGCATCGGTGTGGCTTTGGTCCTGCCGCGGGGCTCACCGCGCACGATGTCCTTGAACTCTTCTGCGGTCAACGACCCGTAGCCGGCCGAGTTGGCGCCGTCGAACGGCATGCCCTGCGTCTTCAGGATGCGCATATAGGCCACCAGATCACGGTCCTCCGCCTTGCCGGCACGTTCGAAGAACACGCGCAGCTTGCAGTCCTGGCTGCGGGCGTATTTAGCGGCGCGCTCGATCAGGATGCAGTAGGCGGTCTTGCACATGAACCAAAGTTGATCCTGATACCGGTCGCGGTAGCGGGCCACATAGCCCGGGCGGTCGATGACTGCGGCAATCCCAATGACGGGCAGGGAGAGCAGCATCCGTTCCAGGTCACCCAGGAACTCGTAGGCAGCCTCAGGCTTCTTCAGCCAGCCGAAGTCGCCGCGCCCGCCCCTGATCGCCCAGGAGTGTAGGGGGTACGTTATGCCGTGTTGCTGGCAAAAGGCCTTGTGGCGACTGTAGAGCTCATCGACATCTTCCTCGTTGATGAGGATCCCGCCGAGGGCGAAATAATCCATCTCGTCGCGGCGCTTCTCTTTTGGCTCTCGGTCCGGCTCTCGGCTGCCGCTGTCATCGAGGTAGAGGTGGATTTCGCGGTCTGTCACGGGCAGGCTTTCATTGCCCGCACAGCTTGGCTCAAAAACCGGAGGCTGCATAGCAATCTGATGACCCGGCCGGGCGAGGGGGTTCAGCGCGGCGGCTTCTTGGCGTTGCGTTCCGCCTTTGACGGATCATCCGTAACAAAGGGCAGCTTGCCCTCGTTCCCAAACCCGATATCCAGTTTAGATTCGCCTTTCTCAATCGGGGATGGACGCGGATGCTTCTATGGCCAACACATCCAAGCCCGCGATCTCCTGCATCACCTTGCCGGCGATGCCCTGCAGATCGCCGTACATTCCGACGGTCGACTCGATGACACCCTGGATCTGAGCCTCCCGCTTGGCCCACAGGCGGATTGTGGCTTTCCGTTCCCTGGCAAGGTCGTCCTGCATATCGGAGAATTTCTCGACGATCGCTTCGACCCGGTGGCGAAACCTAGGGCCAGTCAGGTAGCCGTAGACCTGCTCCATCTTGGTGGCCTGGCCGTCCTGGGCGAGGCGGGAGTTGGCGAGCTCGATGAGGGACTGCCGGAGCATGATCGCGATCGGAATCGCGCATTTGGGATGGGCGATGTAGACGCCATCCACCAGATCGAACGTTTCGACCCCCGCAGGCAGCGCCTCGGAGATCATCAACGCAATGTCAGCCTTGGCCGCACGCTGGTCCGCCCGGAGCTTTCCGAGCCAGCCCGGGCTCCAGTTCCTAGTGCGTTTTGATTCCCACAGGATCGCTCCGCAGGGCTGGCCGGCCGGTCCCACCACGCGCTGCAGCACGTCACCACCGAACTCACCTTTGGCGACGGGTTCGATGATGTCCATCGGGAAGCGGCTAGCGATCAGCGACTCCAACTCGAGCTCAAGGACCTCGCCCTGAAGCTGCTGAGATCCTTGCTCGGCGCGGCGCTTCAGCTCCTCGATCTGGCGCTGCATGCCGGCGATCTGTTCCTCTTTCTCGGCCACCTTCATCTTGAGGCCGTCTTCGGCTTCGGTCCTGGCCTTGACGCGGACGGCGTCCAACCCTTCCTGGATTCTCTTTTCGATGGTCAGCGCCATTTCCCGCTTTTCATCGTCGAGGGCCCGCTGCTGCTTCATAAATTCGGCCTGTTGCAGCTGCGCCGCGGCGAGCTTCTCGTCCCGCGCCATCAGCGTCGCCTCCAACTCGCCCAGCTTCCTGTCCTTGTCTTCAAGGTCGGTCGAGACCAGCAGCTTCGCCTTACGGGCCTCTTCGGCTGCTATCCCGGCACGCTCAAGCTTGAGTTTTTCAGAGACCTGGCCGTCGATGTCCTCCCGGGCGGCGTCGATCGCGTCCTGTTTGCGCTGAAGCTCCTCTTCCCGCGCCGCCATGACGGCATTGCTCTGCGCAAGGCGCCGTTCGTATTCCTCGCGCGTGGCCGCAATCAGCGGTGCCGCGAGCGACTCGTTGAGCTTAATGTCCGTCTTGCAGCTCGGGCAGCTGATTGTCGGCTCATTGAGAGTCCTGGGCTGCACAGTCATCGGACACTCCGTCGGGAACAAAAGATGTTGCAATGTATACAGGAACGCGGCCACCTCGAAAAGAACAAAAAAGGAACATACCAGTTATCCCCCGCATAGGTGTTCGTGCTGGCGGCCCAAGCGGATGAAGCCGGGCAAAGCTATCTTCAAAATAAGGTGTTCGTCGTCTTCCGTTGCGCTTGGAGTGCTAAGGGCCCTAAGGACATGTTCAAAATGCGTGCGTATGGCGAGGGCCATGACGGCTCAAGCTGGGAGGTGGTGATGAAGCAAGCTCGACGCGATCGGAAAGACATGCGATACCGCGAGTCGTTTGAGCTTTCACCTGCTCGCGCATGTGACGAGTGTCCCCTCTGAGGAGCGCCTGCGCGCCAGCGCGAAGGTAGGGATGAGAAAACAAGGTTAAATCGCCGACCTCATCTACGACACGCCGACGCTGCAAGGCATTGAGTGCTGCCATCTGATCTTCTGTAAATGAAGGCTCCACGCCATATTGGGGAAGCGGAGGCGTATCTCCAGAAAAACTCCAGACTCCCAATTCTGGCACCAGCCCGGGCTCCTCATCGCCGCCATTGATGATGAACGAAAGTTCCGTATCAGAGGCACCGGTGGAATTTGTCGTTGCCAAGGCGACGGCCCGCAACAAACTCTCATATGCCGGGCCCTTCTCAGCGAGTTGGACAACGAAGTCGAATGCGTCACTGCGTGCCTGGCGAATAATCTCGGCGTCAGAAGCATTGGGAGGCAACTGCGCATGAGTCTGGGCAAGATATGTAATGGCGCCAACGTCTCGCAATTCCTCTCCATCCATGATCAGAGCTTCGAGGCGTCGCCGGAGGTCATTCGGTACGCTGTGCACCTCCGAAGCTCTTGACCAGACGGCAAGAGCGAGGTCGTGTGTGAGACCCCCAACAACCACCCACCCGTGAGTGCCTAGGGAACAGTTTTCGATGCTGGGTTGGTGAGTGGCCTGCAGCAAGACGGGTTCGGACTGTGCGACGATGAGGCGTCGATTCCGTGGAATGCGCCCTATTAAGCCACGGAGTGTTGCCAGCGACGCACTCGCACCGGGGAGCGGTTCGCGTGACCCCAAAGGGTCATCGAGGAGGTAGAGCCGTTCACCCCCGGCGGCCTCGGTCAAAAAGCGCTCTGCCTCATCGACGTGCTGGCCGACTCGCACCTCGAAGCCGGCCATCTGAAGCGCGCTTGCAATTTCTCGAGCGATCCAAGTTTTGCCTGTTCGAGGTTGGCCGCTGAGAAGAAGGACCAACTGCGAATTCAACACATCGATGAGATTGCCTTCGCTGCCCCGAAGAAGATAGCCCGGTGCCGCGACTGTATCAGGGGCTAGTCGCCGAATGCGCTCCATGATCGGTGCAATGATATCAGACTGGGTTCGCTTTGCATGCGAGACGATATCGGTAAGGTGGGCAATAGCCCCGCGGAGGGATTGTGAATCAATCCTCTGCGCACGCAAAGCGGCCTGCAGCCTGACTTCCACCGAAGCGTCGGTTTCCTGCTCGATGACAAAGATCCTGGAGAGAACGAGAGAACTGAAGCGATCTTCGAATCCGGAAGATTTTTGAGCGAGGCGATCGTCGCCGTCTTCCTTTGGCTAGCTTTGAGACCTTGGCTCCGGAGGAGATCAGGTGGGTCGCAAGGAATTTTTTGAAGAAGAGCTGAGCAATCTGTCCCGACACCGCTCGGATTGGATATGTGTCGTCGTTACCTCCATTCAGAAAGGGCAGAAGCTGATCGTCGCATCGCGCCGAAAGGACGAAAACCGCTCTCCGGTCTGGATCATTCAACAGCCGTTCGAAGAGGCAGCTTTTGCCACTTCGTTCGGGAAAGTGGGAGAGATACGTTGCAAGATCCTCGAGGGTAGCGACGCCTCCCGCACCCTTGATCTGTATCTCCGCTGTGAGCCGAACGTTACGTGGATTGAACCAGGTTAGAGTGCCGTCTTCGCCGGATTTTGGTTCAACTACGAGCGTTGCGTCCTTCACTGCGCGAAACCGATACGCAATTTCTACACACACGAGATCCTGGAAGGCGAACTTCTCGGGTGCAATAATTGCAATTGTCATTGGCCCCGGCGACTCCTCTACACAACCCTAAACACGTAACTAATCTGGCACAACGCCGACGTAAACGCGCTTCCGGGACGCCTAACGCTTATTGATGGGCTTCGCGAGTCGATCCGGCTGCTGGAGCACGAACGACACCCCAGTCGAGGAGCAGCCGACTCCGCGCGCAAAAGCGTTTCCTGTCGAGGAGATCGGAAAGCCTGATCCAGAACTGGAGGCGGCAATCCTCAATCAGCTCAAGCGCTCGGCGACGTTGCCGTGCCACAGATAGTGCCTCACGCTTTCGAGGGTCGCGACAGCCGCAGGCGCTGCGGCGCTGAGCGGTGGTGGCAGGCCGCGGGCCATCTGTTGGAGCACTGTAATGCGCATGGTGATGTGGAAATAGTCGAGAACATGCTCCGCATTGGGGCGCATGTAATATTGAAGGTCTCGCAGATTGCAGGCGCCATCCGACATGAAGGTCACTTCCTTCGGGAAGAGCTGCCACGACAGGCGCGACAAAGCCAGACACCGTTTGGCATCGGCAGTGTCTATATCGATCGTGGGCTCGGCAGCGCGAGCTTGCCGAAGCACGTGCGTACGGTGATTGTACGCTTGTCCTTCAGTTGCGTGGGCTGATGGCAACACGGACAGGGCCGCTCGCGACGGGCGAGGTCGAGGGCCTGCCTTTCCGTGATGGCTACCTGGAGCGCGGCCAAAGCCTTCTTTGCTTCTTCCAGCGTTAGGCCGAGCTCATCGATCGACAGCGTCCCATCTGTTCGCTCGAAGCTGACAATCTCTTGCGTTTCGACCGCCGCGTCACCGCTGTCGATCATGAGTTGAATCGCAAACCCCATCCACATCCCTCCTGAACTGGGGAGAGGAAAGCATGTTGACCGGTTGCAGTCAGCCCTTGGTGAGCCGCGAAAGTTCGCGTTTCAGAGCCGCATTCACCTCACGCCGGCTGAAACGCTCGGGTTCGAAGGTGCGCAGCGGATCATCGTCCTCGAACTACATCTTCCCCACGAAGTAGCCGCTCGATGTCGCCGAAGCGGAACCGATCGAGGAGCGCCGCATAGCCTGGTGGGCCACCAATATCTTGGGGCGGGCCGGCACGCGCGCCGGCGATGCAGACCGGATAGACCTTGCCGCCCTCCCGCTCATGCTTGGCCTCAACCCGGATCTCGTGTTCCCACAAATCGCCGAAATCATACTCGTAGAGGATCCTCTGGCGCACGCGCAGTTGGAGATCGACGAATGTCACCTCGCGACCCGCCGCGTCGCGGTGGCGTTCGCCGGTCCAAGTCCTACCATAGTGCCGGCCGTGCAGCTTGAAAGCATGCAGATGACAGTCCTCCCAGCCGAAGGCGATCTGGATTGTTCGGTGCAGCGCGTAGAGTGTCATTTCTTCCGGAACGAGCAGCCGGCGCGATATCATCGGCGAGATTCGTCGCAAGCTCACTTTGAGTTGATACACTTGGGAATTTGCAACACCGGACATGGCGCTCAGGCTAACGCAGAGCCGACGAGACCCCCAACTTTTTCATGCTCCCTATTGCCACCTTCTCCCCGTTTGTCGATATGCGAGCGCCCTGTGTGAGTTCAGCTGGCGGCACCACTGCGCGTAGGCCATCATATCGATGTGATCGGCCTTCCGCTGGAGCCTGACCAAGAATGAAGTCAAAGACGGGTTGAGGCTGACCGAGCGCGGTCGCCTGCAGGGTTACGGGAATTCTGGCTGCGGCCGATCAACATGCAGCTTCAAGAAGCCATGGGCTAGGGACGATTCAAAATGCTAGACTTATTTGAGCCGAGACTGCCAGACAGCAAACTCCACAAGAGCTTTCGCGAAATTCGATCCAACCCAAGCTATTCCAAGGTGATGCCCGTAATTCAAAGCTGGGCAGCGGGCCTGCTCAACAAGGCTTTGACTGACTTCGGCTGTAGCGTGGACTATTCCAAATCCTCGCCAGATTTCTTCGTGACGGCGCCTGGGAATTATCAATTCAACATCGAAGCGGTGATATCGGACCAGCCTGCGGGCGACAAAGAATGGCTGCCTTCCAGCTATCAAGATTTCAAGGATCGCGGTGCGCTAAAGCTGGTTGGGAAAATCAGGGACAAGTTGGAAATAGTTCGAGGCAGCAATGGCAAAAAACATCCCTATTCTTCGCTGAGCCATGTGCAGGGCCGACCGTTCGTCATTGCGATTGCCCCCTTCGATAGTAGCCAATCCGTCATGCAGAACAATGAACTGATCAACCTGGTCCTCTTCGGCATCGGTGCCCCGGTGCTTGAAGGAACCGAGCTTAGACAAGATAAGATAAGGTCGCTTGCGACAGCTTCCGGCGCGCCTGTAGAAATGGGGATTTTCACGAACGATTAGGAGATCAGCGCTGTCATTTTCTCCACAGTCGGGACTTTCGGCAAGGCGGTCGCTGAAAGCAGGATTGAGAGGTTTGTCAGGGCAACCCGCTATAGATTGATAGAGAAGGAAAGGGTTCAGTGCACATCCAGCATTCCTCATTTCATCGCGAGAGCCATCTAAGATGGGCTGCACGTTTATTTTAATCCTCATGCGCAAGTGCCATTTGAACCAAGCTTCAGGTGGCCAGAAGAGGTTTCCCGAAATTACTATGACGTGACGGCCGGCCAACCGATCCAAATACATCCCGATCGCGCGTTGGTTTCCCGGCAGGTTTTTGAATTGAGCCCTTTCTGGATGCACCATCTCCTTGAAAGCAATGGTTTTGTCGGATGTCTCCGTCGCTCGAACTATTGCTGATGGATCCAGGCATGACCGCTTTGCGCCTGATGTCGGCCGTAGAGGGAAACTTAGCCTGTGTCCGGGAGCAGACATCGGGATTAAACATGCTGGAGGTTTTGGTCGCACCTCATCTCACGTCGTGAAGCGAAGGTAGCTTCCGGTAGCAGCCGACACTCGCGCTTTCCGCACGCTAGTGAGCTGCAGGGCTGAGTTGATCGCCGAGACGCTTCAGCTCAGCTCCGTTAGTCGCTTATTCTCCAGATAAGCGCGCCATCTGCGGGTGAGTTTGCCGCGACGGAGTTGATATATACCCGGCAAAGCGACTGGTGCGCCTTCGACGACCGCATTGTAGTCCGACAGGAGTAGCAGCAGGTCCGGCTCTGTGTAGCCACGTGCGGCCGCACTTTCGACGCGTTGGAGGACATCATCGATAGCGTCGGCGGCGTTCTTGTGTGCGATCATCGTGCCGACTGTATCGGACGAAAGCAGAAAAACTAGTGCCGCCACCAGCACGCGCGCAAGTGAGACCTGTGCGTCGGTGGACATCGAAGACATAGCATGCCAGAGCGTGAAGCCCATCAGAAGCGCAACCGCAACCAGCACGAGGCGCATCGCTTGGGCACTCGCGCGCTGCAAGTCGCGCGTCCAATATGCTGATTCTTCAATCAACTCGGCCAGGCGGAAATAACTCGGCTCTGCGCGGCTCGCAAAGTAGCTTTCCTCGCGCACCATTGGCTTGTTTTCGATGGGTGCGGTGAAGCCGTCAAAGATTCTAAGCCGCTGCTCTGCCGAGAATCGTGCATTGAGACCGCTCGCCAAGAGCACCGCCCGGCGCGCTTGGTCGCCAGCCGAGCGGTGCTTCCGCTGCCTGCGGCCCAGCAAGAGCCAAAAGCCGGCAAGCCCGAAGCCGATGAGCGCGAAGTTGAGAAGGGTGGCGTTGTCACTGGAATAGACTGAGATTGCGGCGATGGCCGCAACACCAAATTGGGCGGCAAGTGCCAGGTTCTGATGCCTGCGCACGGTTCAGCTCCGCACGCTGATGGGTCAGCAGGCGGTCATTGCTAAACGCCGCCGCTGCATGACGCAGAACCTCGGCGACAAAGCTAGACTTACCTCGAGTGTAGGCCTTGGCGTCGGTCGGATACGCCTGCGCAAGGCGTTGCTTGAGAGCGGCATAGCGGCTCGCTAGGTCTGGATCGCCGGACAACTCGTCGCGAAATACAATCATGTCCTGTCCCCAAGAGTTGCCGTTGGGAACTAGGTGAAGGTGAAAGGGCGTGACGGGATCGGGTTTCACAAGAAAAATGCGCGGTGGGTTATCGCAACTCTCCTCCTCGACATAGCCCGCTGTTTTCAGCGTTGCGGCGACTTGTTGTGCTTCTGACCAGTCGAGAAGGGAGACCAGGAGGTCGATACACGGCTTGCCCATAAGACCGCGGATCGCCGTAGATCCTACATGATCAATAAATGCCCGCGCCGGTGCAATGACAGCGCGGATCGCCTCCGCCTCGCCGGCACAACGCGCGGCCCATTCTTCGTCGTGCGCGACAATGCGTACCGTATCATGCGCAGCCATTTTCTCTCCACGCATGGCAGAACCAAACACCCTGGATCTTGTACTGCTCGACCACATTACCATGGACGCCATAATACGTGTTCGGCTTGGTCACCGCACGCGTGCTACGCATCGGTTTCTCGCAATCTATCCAAAAGCATTCGTCCCCGTGTGAGAGTTAAATTCTTATTTTCACTCTCGGTCGTGTAAAGCAGATTATCTCGTTCGTGTTCGCAAACCCGAGCGGCTGTTTCCTTGGCTTTCCGTACCTCTCCTTCCGCCAATGAGAGTCCGTCGGGGAACGTGAGCGTTTCGACAGCCATTGGGGACTAGCACATATCAAGAGGGGGCAGTGTGAAACTTGTAAATGACTTCAAAAACTTTCTATCCGATACCGTCAATCTCAATCAAACCCGTATTACACTGCTTGAGGACCGAGCGGAGACGATTAATAGCTTTCTTCGAGCATCCGACTGGGAACCGACAATCTCCACCTTCATCGAGCAGGGCTCTTGGGCGCACGACACTATCATCCGCCCGGTGGATGGCGGAGAATTCGACGCCGATCTGCTCGTCAGGGTTCGGCCGGTCGATGGCTGGAGTGCCGCTCAATACGTGAAGGACCTCGGGCGCGTTTTCCTTGAGAGCGGACGATATGCCGACAAGACAGTCGTTTATGATTACTGCGTCACGATCACCTATGCGGACGATTGTAAGATTGATATCGCTCCGCTGGTGATGGACCGCGAGTACCGAGGAACGCTCGAAGTCTGCGACAAGCGCAATGATAAGTTCGACGAATCCCAGCCCATCGAATACACTCGATGGATGCGCGAGAAGAACGGGTACTCGGGTAATAACTCGTTTCGCAAGGCGACCCGGCTCATCAAATACATCAGGGACATCAAGAAGCGTTTCAGTTGCCAGTCGGTTCTTCTAACGACACTCGTCGGTCACCGGATCGAGTGGTTCGACAAGGATTCGGACGGGTTCGCGGACACGCCAACCGCGTTGCAGACAATCATGGGTAGGCTCGACGACTGGCTGCAGGCACGGCCGGACAAGCCGGGGGTCAACAACCCTTCGCTCCCCACCGAGGATTTTGCCGACCTGTGGAACGACACCCAGTACGCGAACTTCCGAAACTTCGTGAACAAGTACCGGAAGTGGATCGATGAAGCGATCGATGCCGAGACCCGCTCCGACAGCATCGAGAAATGGCGCAAGGTCTTCGGCGACGATTTTGCGAAGGGAGAGAACGTAAAGAAGGCGGAGGCTTCTGCGATGCAGCAGGCCAGTGCGCTTCTCATGGAAGGGGCAGCCCACCTTGATAGCCTAGTCGACAACGTAATTGACTTTGGTATCAGCATCCTCCCATTGTGGTTCCGGACGCCATCCCACCTCCAGGCCCCGCGTTGGCAGCCCGCCGAGCAGGTTTCCCGGAATGTCCAAGTCTTCGCCGAATATCGCGCGTCCCAGTATTCCGGCAAGGGACATCCGATCAATTCAGGCGAGGCGTTACCCCCGCGGGGTGGTCTCTGGTTCGACGTCCGTGTCAACAAGTTCCAGACGGTGCCGGCTGACTGCTACGTACGGTGGCGCATCACCAATACCGGGGCAGTGGCGATGGCCCTCAAGAAAGGGCGGGGCGGCTTCGAGAAGCCTACCGACGGTGATCGTCGCTGGGAAGCGCTCGAATATCGCGGCGTCCACATGGCGGAAGCATTCATCATCCGTAGAAGCGATGATCGGCTCGTTGGTTTTAGCGAGCCATTCTACGCTGTGATCAAGTAGGTTGAGGAAAGGGAGCTATCGATGCCCAGGGTAGATACGGTAGGTGGCAACTACTACAAGCCCCTCGAGCGGGCCGAAGCTGTCGGATCTGGACTGTTCTGGGTGGTTTCGATCCTCTCGATTGCGGCGCTTTTCGCCGACAAGGTGGCCTATCCGATTGTCTACGATATCGTGCAGATCGTCTTCATCGTTTGCGTGCTGCTGTTCTTTTTCCAGGGACAGGTCCAGAAGCTCTATCTCTTTCCTCGTGCCGAAGACAAACGCCGGCAGGAATTGCTGTCGAACAGTTACGGCGTGACGCTGACGCATGAAGAGACAGTCGGCTACTACAATAATGACCAGACAAACCCGTTGAAGCGCCTCGCGGCGTCGGTCATGGAAAGCACGTTCTTCACGCGCGAGATTGTTCGAAAGATGCTCGTCGGACAGCGAACGAAGACCGCAGGTTACCTCGTCATCTACTTCGTCGCCGTCTTGAATCGCTCCACGAATCTCGAAGTCCTTGCTGTCGCGGCTCAGGCGGTCTTCAGTGAGGATATCATCGCCCGGTGGCTCCGGATGGAATGGCTCCGTATCCGCAGCGAGCAGGTTTTCGATAATCTAACTCGACTGTTCACAGGAAAGCAGGCCTTCTCGCGACCCGCAGCTCAATCGCAGGCGATCGACTTTTTCTCGTTCTATGAGACGACCAAATCTACGGCCGCGATCCTTCTCTCATCTAGGCTGTTTCATAAGCACAACGCGCGCCTGACGAAGGAATGGGATCAGATTCGCGGTCGTCTCGGAATCTGAGGCAAACATGGTCACAACTATATCGGAGGGCTTTCGCCAATTCAGAACAAACCTTGAAATCACAAGTCTTCAGGAAAGCACTACGTCCAGCCGTCAGCAGAACGTGCGGGACACGGTCGCCGAAGATTTCGAAGTTCTCGAATCCTTTCTGACCGGGTCCTATCGCCGAAACACGATGATCGCACCCCTCACTACGGCAGACATCGACGTCTTCATCGTGCTCGATCCGAAATACTACACGGACCAAAGCCAGCATGCACTGCTGTCATCCGTGATGACGACACTCAAGAAGAGGTATCCGAAGACACCGAAAATAAAGCCCGACGGCCAAGCGGTGACCATCACCTTCACGGATTTCAAGGTCGATGTCGTTCCGGGCTTTTATCGAACTGGCGGTGGGTTTCTTATTCCCGACTCGCACCTGAAGAGATGGATTCCCACGGATCCGAAGAAGCACGTCGACTTGTGGTCCGCGTCCAACAAAGCTCACCACGGCTCACTCGTGCCACTGATCAAGATGCTGAAGTGCTGGAACCGCGAGAAGGGAAATCTCTTCCGCTCCTTTCATCTGGAGGTCCTAGTGCGCCATGTTCTGAAGGACGTCACTATCACCGACTATCCGAGCGGCGCTCGATGGGTATTCGACAAAATGAGGGACAAGGTCTGGACCAAGATTGCCGATCCCGCCGGCTACAGCGACGACGTCGCTTCCTATCTCGCTAAGTCCGAGGCCGACAGGATGATCGCCGCTCTCGACCAGGCGTATCGGCGGGCCCGTACTGCGGAAAACTACTCGAACCAGGGATATGCGAAGCTGGCGATCGACGAATGGCGGTGGATTTTTGCTGACTATTTCCCCGCATACGGATGAGGCGACCACACTCGAAGAACGAAAAACGGGCAGCAGTCTTAAGCCTCGGGCTGGTTGCATGTTAGTTTCCAACAAACCAACTCGGAATGTCACTGCTCGACTAGGGGAAACTTGATGGATGAGGAAGCCGCCCAGGAGAGCGCGCTACAGAGGCGCCTAGGCAAGCTGCTGGCCGAAGCGTATGATGAAGTCGTATCTGCCATTCTTTCCAAGCTTGAGGGTGGCGGCAAACCATCCAAGGTGAGCAGATATCCGACCTTCTCGCTGCATAACAACGGCATGGCATCGTTGGGCGATGGCGCTTGGACGGGGGTGGGTCCGCTAGAATATGCTTCACTGCTCGAACCTCCCTACAACGACCCTGAGGCGCGTCAGTTAGGCAAGTTCCCACCCATTCGTTTCCCTGCAGTGGCGAGGCTGGCAGCGTTCGCCCTTGAATACCCCGAAATCGCCCGCATTCCCCCGACGGGATCCGACGCGGAAAATCCGTTAGCAAGGGTCGCTATCGACCTTCTAGTCGCGCGGGCTGCGGATGTTCATTTTCTTCGCTTCGGCGCGGCCCCCGCGACGGACGCGACCCGCGCTGTTGTTCTGAAGCCGCTTTTCAAAGGATTGTTTGACTCGCGCCTGAAGCTTGCGGTGCTCGCGCCGATCGCACTCGTCCGGTTCGACTTCGACCGGGTGCGCCTCGGACCCTCTGCCTATATCATGCGAATGTCGCCAGATTTTCAACGAGCGCGATGGGAGATGAAGGCCTACGGCGCTAACGGTCATGACCAAGTGCTCGCGGCCGCGACCCATGCTTTCGTGCTTACCGGATGGGACGTTCCGAACGGCAATTGGATCGAGCTTAGCCAGACACTATCGAACTTCAGCTCGGAAGCACGCGAGCGCATCGATGCGCTATTCGCTGCGCTCCGGCTCGAGACCGGGATCGAGACTGGATATGCGCAGGAAATCCGGCTTGCGAGGGGCTGGCGTCACCGGCACAATTATGGGCTGCCCAATGTTTATGCCGTTGGCGCACGCCGCTATCCCGAGGTGTTCGACGATTTTGGTTGGAACCGTGCGGACCTACCCCTCGTCAGCAAGGCGCAGATGCGCAAGGTCGCATGCCTTCTTGAAGCATTAGAAAGTTCAACAGGCGAAAGGCTTGCCTTGGCCACCCGTCGCCTGAACACGGCAATGACGCGCAGTGACCTCGCCGACGCAATTCTCGACGCCACAATCGCTCTTGAGGTTTTACTTGGCGACGGAGACGGGCAGGCGATCTCGTGGAAGCTCCGGATGCGCGCAGCCGCGTTGGCAGGTATCGAGGGAGGTCAAGCTGGTGCGAAAGCCATGAGTGACGCGATCGCGGTGGTCTATTCGACCCGATCAGCCATTGTCCATGGCACTCGGCGACGAATTGGCGCTGCCGACGCACATGCAGAACGGGATTTGGCGGCGAAGGACCTGGCGCTCGATGCATTGCGTAGCCTGCTTAAGATCCTCATCCGCCGACCTGAGTTTCTCGATCCACGTCGTATCGACGGCGATCTGTTGATGGCACCGCCGTGCATCACAACTAGCACCTAGACGATCGGACCGATGTCAGTTCCCAAGCGCCATCACTACGTGCCGCAGATGATCCTGAACGGCTTCACAGACTCGGATGGCTGGCTGCACTGGTGCCGCCTCCGCGAACGACCCGTCACGGTCCGCCGCGCAAGGCCTCTTGAACTGTTCCATCAGAATCATCTGTACAGTACGCTTTCTGAAACCGGGGCCAAGGATCCGGCAATGGAGCACGCTCTTTCAGTTCTTGAGAGCGAGGCTGTTGGAGTCGTGCAATCCATTCTGGTGCCGGCACGGGAGGGCCGGCTTCCCGTCCTTACATCCGAGCAAAAGCGCCTCTGGTACATATTCTTTCTAACCCAGTGGCGACGCAGTCCTGAGACCCAACGAGCCAACGTCTCCGATGCTGAAGCACTGCGAATGGTTGAGGATACACTCGACGAGCTCCGCCAAGCCGCACCCCATCGACTTGACGAAATCGAAGCGCTGGCGACGGCCGATGCCAAGGCTCGAACAGTACGCAACGTTCGAGTTCAGACAATCGGACAACCGAGTGCAGAGGTGATGCGCGTGCTTGAGCGACGTGGCATCGCCATACTGCGCATCGTCCAGCCGAAGAAAAGCTTCATCGTCGGCAGCCGGCCAGTCGTGAAACTAACCGCGCCCAATCGCACCGATCTTAACGATCCGACGGTCGAGATGTGGCTCCCGATCGCGTCAGACGTTGCCGTGGGAGCAGGACAAGGCGACGGAAAGATAAGTCTTCACGATACGGTCGATGAACGCCCAGTGCGGCAGCTCAACATTGCGATCGCGGGCCAGAGTGGCACCATCGCTGCCGGTTCAGCAGCGCTGGTCAAATCCATAGCCAATGCTCGGTGATCAAATCCGAATATCCGAGGGGCTCGCGGGTAAGGCCGACCTCGCGCTTCTATATGGACGGCGGCCACGAGTACCACCCGGATTTCGTGCACGCAGCAGATCAGCAGTTGGAGGCTGACTTTCGATGAAGGTAACCCGCAGGCCTTCTTCAATCAGCTGAGCACGATCAGCGTGCCGGTGACGATGCAACGCAACCCAACCTACCCGAAATTCGTGTTGGTGTTCGGCCGCCGCGCCGAATACGCGGAGAGCGAACTGCGGCGCAGCCGTATTGACGCCGAAGAGCGCGACGATTTCAAGATTATCACGTTCGACAGCCTCGCGGAGGGTCTATATGGCAAGCGCACATTGTGGTTCGGCGTCCGGCGCGCCGAGTTCATGGATCTTCAGAATGAGGAAGATCGTTGACGATAATCTCTTTATCTGGGCCGATCCACGTATGCTAACCGTCAGCGAAGGGTTATACGAAAAGCTCGAGGCGGTCGGGGGCAAGAACAAGCCTTCGCCCTTCCGTACAACAGGATGCGGCCATCTTATGGGCAATTTCCATCCGGATGCGCTGAAGGTGAGGATGCGCCGCCGAACGGCCGCACCCGCGACGGCAAGCTGACGGACCATGGCCGATCAAGAGCCGACTGCTGTCGAAGATATGAAACCTGAGCACGTGGCGCCCAAGCGCCGGGAAGCCGCTGAGACCGAGAGCAACGGCCACGCGGAGAGCGCTGTATCAGAAGGGTTCATCACGGTCGCCGACCTGCCGCGCGGCCTCTACGACCATGAGGGGCACGTATCCGTGCGAGACCGTGGGCGGCGGCGAATATCACCCGTTTGCCTATGATTTCGACTCCACCCCGATGAGTCTCGACGATCCGAGCGAGCACTGGGAGGAGAAAGTGAAGGTGCTCCATATCGAGAACCGCAACAATGCGATTGAGAGGCTTAAAGCCGAGTACGGCGAACGCCGCCATGCGCAAGTGATCCAGGACACTAAGGACCTTGGCGCAAAGGCGTTCTCCATCGTCAGTTATCATAACCTGATGCATGAACAGGCGCGCCGCGCCTTTGTATCAGGGCTCTACTTCCCAGCCTTGGTCGCTGCGTGCGCCCTCGGCGAGCGCATCCTGAACCACCTCATCCTGGACCTTCGGGATCACTACAAAGCGTCGCCGTACTACCGCCGTGTTTATCGCAGCGAGTCTTTCGATGACTGGCGGTTCGCCGTGCGCGTGCTGGAAGACTGGGGCGTGCTCTTGCCTGATGTTGGGATAGCTTTCATGGAGCTTGCGACGCTGCGCAACCGCTCGGTCCACTTTAACCCCGCGACCTACTCCACAATGCGGGAGGACGCTCTATCGGCATTGAAAACGCTGGGCCACATCATCCAACTGCAGTTTGGCGGATTCGGCCGGCAACCATGGTTTATCGAAAACACGCCCGGCGCCCAGTTCATCAAGCGGACATACGAGGACGTTCCCTTCGTAAAGACTTATATCGTGCCCTTGAGCGGATTTGTCGGCGTAGAATACGGCATGGACCTCACGGAACGGGGTTGGCGTCATCTCGACTACCATGACTATGGCCCGGGCGATGTCGACGACTCCGCGTATGCGCGTCTCTACCGTGAGCGGGATCATAGCAAAGTCGTTACGCGCGAGATGGTGGAGCGCGCTGCACGGGCGCAGGCAACGGCCGCGGCCGAGGAAGGGGCGGAAAGCGCCCGTCCCGAAGGTGTCGCGCCCCAGGCATAATCTCCACAGCGATCGGTTCCGCCGCGATTTGGCGCTTCGGAGTTGAGCCCGAAATCGCTGCGCATGCGTAGCGAAGCGAATTGACATTATTACGGGCAATGACCGCTATCGTGGTTTCGGTATTTGAGTACGAGCGGCCGAAAGGGCGTCGGTTGGTTATGGGCAGCTTTCCATCAACCGGGGCCGAAACCGGACGGACCGCAGTCGGCCCCGGAGCGGCCATTTCTGAACTCCCGCACATTGGCTTTTCCAGCGCTAAACTGGCCTTGGGCGCCAGATGTTCCCGGTCTGTGCTCGAAAAGTCGCATAAAGGGCAGACTGGCACATGGAACTTGGGTCGCGAGGTGGAGCAAATGCGTTACGCAGGGTCGCAGAACGCGCAAGAGACATTGCAGGTCATCTATAATCGAGCTGTCGGCCCAGCCGACTTCCTATTCGTGCCAGTGAGCAATGGCAATCGTACCAGCGACAGCACCCATTGCTCGCTGCTGCTCGTTGATGGCCGCAACCCGGAGCGGGTCGCCTATCACCACGACTCCTCCCGGACAGGGCCACAACGACGAGCCTGCAAACCAGCTCGCAAGGGTGCTGAACGGCACCTTCGAGGCAGCCCCCATGACCCGACAGCCGAATGCTTATGACTGCGGCGTGTTTGTGTTGGCACGTGGGCGCCGATTGGACAATTGATGGCCGGGCAGCGGCGCCGGGTCGCTGCGACGACCTCGTCGCCGACCGGCAGGCGCTGCAAGACCGGCTGAGGCGGCGCTTCCGCACGGGATTTGTCTAAAATTCCAAGGGGGATTTGTGGAGGTATGACGCCGACAGGCCGGCCTACCGCCAGACTACCCCGCTCATGAACGCGACGCCGGCAGCACTCCCATCTCCTTGAGCAACCAGGCAGCGCCGTCAATCTTGTCCATGGTCCAAAGCATGAAGCGACTGTCGACATGGATGCTTCGACTGCGGTCTGCGGCATATGCCCAATCGGAGATCACTCCATCGAGCGTGCCATCAAAGGCGAGACCGACGAACTCGCCGCGCCCATTCAGCGTGGCCGAGCCGCTATTGCCATTGGTAATGTCGACCGTGGACATGAAGTCGACCGGCAAAGTGCCCAGCTCCGGCGCGACATAGGGGCCATAATTCTTGGCCCGGATCGCAGCGACGGCGGCGGCCGGCGCATCAAACTCGCCCTTGCCAGTGTGCTTGGCCAGAAGTCCCTCAGCCGTGGTGAATGGCGTCCAGATCTGCCCGTCGCGTGTTCGCCCCGACACCTTGCCCCAGGTGATGCGCAGCGATCCATTCGCGTCGGGATACACCGGCCGGCCAATCGCCTGCCAGTAGGCGCGCAGGCCCTGCATATAAGTCGCGCGCGCCGCCTGCGCTCGGCCAGCGCGGTCCTTCGCCGCGCGCTCCGCAGCTATGTCGCCGGGATAGAGCGCGACCGCCAGCTTGATGAAAGGATCGTCCGACGCCTCGAAGGCAGCAGCCGGCTTGTCGAGCCAGCCGAGCCGCGTGGCCGTGTCGGCGAGTTTGGTTTCTGCATAAAGTCGGTCAAGGCCGATTTGGTCCAGAGCCGTTTCGAACGCAGTATCGCGGTCCTTTGCGTCTAGCCGGCGATATTCATCGAGCGCGGCCTCAAATAGCTTGCGATCGATGTCGGGCAGGTAACCGCGTTCGATCTGCGTCAGTTGATCCACGGTCTGGTTACGGTCACGATCCTGAAAGCCGCGTTCGCGGTCTTCATCGAGCTTCTCGTGCTCCTTGGCCCAGCGATACAGAGTGCGCGCGGATGAGAGCATTTGCGCGCGGTTCAGCAGCGCCTGGCGCAGCCCCTCGAGCGAGGCCTGGCTATTCTCGTCCACCATGGCGCCCAGTTCGCCGATCGCTGCGCCATAGCGCGCCTGCCGCGCGGGATCATCGGCGACCCAGTCGTGATAAGCTTTCTCCTCGATAGCCTTGCGCACGTCGAGCCCGATCGCATTGGCCCCGGCGAGATCGCCCGCCAACTTCTTCTTGTAGTTTTCCACGCCTTGCAGGATGGAGGCGTAGCGGATCTGCGCTTCTCGATTGCCTGCCGTGGTTTGGTTTATCTGGGCCGCATAATCCGACAGCAAATGCTGCAACAGCGGTTCGTACCGCGCGAAATTGAACCGTACTTCATCCGCCGTGCGGAACCGATTGGTTTTTCCGGGAAAGCCGACGACCATGACGAAATCGCCGTCTTGCACGCCTTTAGAGGCAATGCGCAGCCAGCTCTTCGGCCGGTAGGGCACGTTGTCGCGCGCATAAGGCCGGGAGGAACCATCAGGAGCGACATAAGCGCGGTAAAAACCGAAGTCGCCTGTGTGGCGCGGCCACGTCCAATTGTCCGTTTCGCCGCCGAAGTTACCGATGCCGAGCGCGGGCGCATAGACGAGGCGCACGTCCTGAATTTCGAGCTTCTGCTGGAGATAGTAGGAGGCGCCGCCATAATAGGACTCCACGTCGCAGCGGCGATTGGGCTGTTCTTCACATGCGGCGATCAGCGCCTTCCGGTTCCTGTCGAGCCGCTCATAGCGGGCAAAGCCGTTCAGCTTGTCCGATACGCCCTTGAGCATGTCGGCGGTCACATCACGGATATCCTCGATCACATAGATGCGGCTGCCGGGCACCGCGGGTAATTCTTCACCAAGGCTTTTCGCTAGAAATCCCTTGGTGAGATAGTCTTGACTCTCCTTGCTGTTGTACTGGATCGATTCCAGCACGCAGTGACGGTTGGTCGCAACCAGTCCTTGCGGACTGACGAAGGAAGCTGAACATCCGCCCAGTGATACGATCGCGTTGAGCGGGGCAGTGTCTAGACGGCTGAGCTGCGCGGGATCAAGCTGGAGTCCATTCGCGCGCATGGCCGCGCCAAGTTCCGTAATCTGGGCCGGCATCCACATGCCTTCGTTCGCCGACGTCCAGAGCAAGTTCATAGCGGTGGCTTGGGCCAAACGACTAAAATTCGAGTTCATGCTGATCTCGTTCCCATTCTGTGTATTGTTCTCCGCTGATCTGGATCGATGAGCTATCGGGCTGACCGGCGTCCGCAAGCGCCTGCGCGGCAGCCACTGGGTGAAGAGTGAGTGGACGGTCAACACAAAAATCTGGGTGACGCTCCCCTCACATCGTATCGGTGCAACGTTTGCGGATCATCCGTTGCACTAATCGTGCCAAAGGATGCCTGAGACGCCCTTCGGGTCCCGCGGAGAAGTCATTCGAGACGCCTCTAACAATATCTCCCGCATTGCGGGCCGGCCATTGGAGCGCCTCGTCAATAAAGCTTTCAATCACCTACGTGGTAAGGGCCTTGCGTGTCCGACCTCCGACATTTGGGTCCGACCTCCGACATTTGGTTGTAGACCCGACACTCTCGTCCTCGCTCGCGACGAAGCCCACTGCCGAACAGCCGTCGTTAATTGTGAGAATGCGTGCTATCGTTTCTGTTACGTGCGGTGTTGCGCGAGGACGAGGGTGCGAGGAGTGCCCGGACTTCCCCTTGCCGCAAATCCGCTCGGCGCTTGGCGACATAACCCGGCGGACTATGTGCGCGAGTGCCGGCGTGAGGCGCGAAAGTAAATCTGGGATGAAACGTCGACCATCCGAATCGAGCATGGAAACCTCATCAAAGCGACAACCGCCAACCGGGTTCGCGAGGCAGGCGCGTTCGTCGTCCCGACGAACATCACCTTTGCTGTCGTCGCTCGGGACGGAGCCAGATACGGCATGTCCGCCGAATCCCTTGAAAAGGTGAGCTTCGTTCTCGATGCCGGCTTGTCGGCGCTCGAAATGCTTCAAAGCGCTGGCGTGACCATGGGCTACGGCTCCGATCTGCTTGGCCAGATGCAGGGGCACCAATCAGAGGAATTTCTTCTGCGCGGCCGCGTTCTCAAGCCTCGGGACGTGATCCGATCCGCGACGGTGGATGCTGCCCGCGTGCTCAACATGGAAGGCCTCATCGGCACCATCGCGCCTAGCGCTCACGCAGATCTCATCGCCGTCTACGGCAATCCGTTGAAGGACCTCGCGATTTTGTCCGATCCCGCCCGGCTTCGAAAGATCATCAAGGGCGGGTGAGTGGTGAAGAATGAATAACCAGACGCAGGTAATCCGTTGCCATTCAGGGGAATTACGCAACACATATACAGGCAGGAGCACAACAGAACGTATTGAGCAGCTACCGATGGTTCCGAAGGCATGACGCTGCGATTGCCGCCTTCGTGCTGCCGGTGCTCAAAACTCTCAATCGTCCCTGACCAGCCTTGAAATCTCGGCGCTAATATCGGCTCCTTCGTAGGGCAATGCCTGAGGACGTTTCTCGCACGCCTAGCCGTCATGATACACGCGCTCATTTGATTGCGTGGCATCGGTGGAGAGCGCTGTCACAAACGGCTGGACGACATTCCTCATATCGCGCCGGCGGAGCCTGTTTTGATCGTGCCCCATGGCGTGGTGTAGGTAACGGCATTGGTCGCCGTGCTCTCCGGCAAGGGCCGGACTGATCAGCGCGCCACTGCCGGCAGGCTGATGAGCGGATCATCGCTCATCTGGCTGATGGTCTCAAGGGTCATGTAGCGCGCCCGCTGCACGGCCCATTCATCATTCTGTTCGAGCAGGAGGGCGCCGACGAGACGGACTATGGCATCGTCATTGGGGAAGATGCCGACGACCTCGGTCCTGCGCTTGATCTCGCCGTTGAGGCGCTCGATCGGGTTGGTGCTATGCAGCTTGGCACGGTGCTCCTTGGGGAAGGTCATGTAGGCAAGCACGTCGGGCTCGGCATCGTCCATGATGGTGGCGAGCTTGGGCACCTTCGGCCGGATCTGGTCGGCAACGGCGCGCCATTGGGTGCTGGCGGCCTCGGCCGTCTCCTGGGCGAAGGCGGTGGCGATGAAGGCCGAGGCGACGCGGCGGCCGCTCTTGCCGGCATGCGCCAGCACGTTCCTCATGAAATGGACCCGGCAGCGCTGCCATGTCGCGCACAGCACCTTGGTGACGGCCGCCTTGATGCCTTCATGGGCATCGGAAACGACGAGCTTGACGCCGCGCAGGCCGCGGCGGGTCAGCTTGCGCAAAAACTCCGTCCAGATCGGCTCGGCCTCAGACGTGCCGACCTCCATGCCCAGCACTTCGCGCCGGCCGTCTGCGTTTACACCGACGGCGATGATGACGGCGACCGAGACGATGCGTCCGCCGCGGCGCACCTTCAGGTAGGTGGCATCGATCCACAGATAGGGCCAGTCGCCCTCGATGGGCCTGTCGAGGAAGGCCTTCACCTTGCCGTCGATCTCCTCGCACAGCCGGCTGACCTGGCTCTTGGAGACGCCGCTCATGCCCATCGCCTTGACCAGGTCGTCGACCGAGCGCGTCGAGATACCCTGGACGTAGGCCTCCTGGATGACGGCGATCAGCGCCTTCTCGGCCATGCGCCGCGGCTCAAGGAAGCTCGGGAAGTAAGAGCCCTTCCTGAGCTTGGGGATGCGCAGCTCGACGGTGCCGCCGCGTCTCCCAGTCTCTGTCGCGGTAGCCGTTGCGCTGGACAAGCCGCAGCGGGTTCTTCTCGCCATGGGCCGCGCCGGTGGCGGCGCCCACCTCCAGCTCCATCAGCCGCTCGGCGGCAAAGCCGATCATCTCGCGCAGGATATCGGCATCGGGGGTCTTCTCTACGAGCGTGCGCAGGTTCATCATGTCGTTGGTCATCGGTGGTTCCTTCGAATCAGGTTGTGTCAGCAACCCAACCCTACCGAAGAACATCGATGACCGCCGCTGCGCCGCTCGCTCGCTACAGCGCTGTTGAGGGCGCGCTCGCGAGCGGCTTCGCTATCGCCGACCTACACCACGCGGTGGGACACGACCCCTGTTTTCACCAAAGTCGAACTCGCGGGTGACGCCTACGGCCCCTGCCAAGTTAATCCCATTTGAGATCGAATGCGGTGGGCGTGCCGCTCCTAGCAGCGCCGTTTTTCCCATTGACGTGAAAACATCAGAACAAAGTACCTTATGTCTACAGATTTCGTAGAATATCGTTTGGTTTCGGTGGTGGCCTATGGCGCATGTGTGGGAGATAGATGACTTGGCACGATTATCGGTTCTTGGAATATCCGGCGGTGTAAGCAACCCGTCCCGCACCACGGCGGTCGTCAATGCGCTGGTCAAGGCGGTCGCGTTGCGCCTGCTTGCCGACACCGGTCTGATTGAGATCACGGAGGCAGCACCGTCGCTTTTCGCCGGACTATCCCGCGGCGCACTTGGCGCATCTGGAGAAGCGATTATCCAGCGTGTCGAGAAGGCCGATTTGCTCGTGGTCGGAACGCCTGTCTATAGGGCTTCCTACACTGGCGCTCTCAAGCACCTGTTCGACCTGGTCGACTATCGCGCGTTGACGGGCAAGACCGTGCTTCTCGCGGCGACCGGCGGGAGCCCATACCATGGCCTGGTGCTCGAACATCAGCTCCGGCCATTGTTCGGCTTTTTTGGCGCTGTCACCGTCCCTACGGGCGTCTACGGCACGCCCGACGATTTCGTCGATGGCGAAATCGTCGGCGCAGCCATCATCGAGCGTATTGCAAGGGCCGCTACCGACGCGGTCTCCTTGCTCAACTCAAGTCACGCAAATGCCGCCGTCGCCACCCGCGTCGGCTGAGCCAATCAACAGGGGAAACGACGACATGAGTTCGCATTCCGACGCCATCAAATTCGCCTACTGGGTCCCGAACGTCTCCGGCGGCCTGGTCATCTCCAACATCGAGCAGCGGACGGGTTGGGATATCGACTACAACCGCAAGCTCGCCCAGATTGCCGAGGCCAACGGGTTCGACTATGCGCTGAGCCAGATCCGTTTCACAGCCGGCTATGGGGCCGACAACCAGCACGAATCAGTCTCGTTCAGCCATGCCTTGCTTGCCGCGACCACAACGCTGAAGGTCATCGCAGCGATCCTGCCCGGTCCGTGGAACCCTGCGCTGGCGGCCAAGCAGATCGCTACCATCAACCACCTGACCAATGGCCGCGTCTCCGTCAATGTCGTCAGCGGCTGGTTCCGAGGCGAGTTCGCCGCGATTGGCGAACTCTGGCTCGATCATGACGAGCGCTATCGCCGGTCGGAGGAATTTATCCGAGCGTTGCGCGGCATCTGGACGGAAGACAGCTTCACGCTGAAGGGCGATTTCTACCGCTTCACCAACTATTCCATGAAGCCGAAGCCGATCGAGCCCTTGCCCGAGATATTCCAGGGCGGCTCGTCGCGAGCCGCTCGCGACATGGCGTCTCGTGTCTCCGATTGGTATTTCACCAACGGCAATACCCCGGAGGAGATCCGGAAGCAGGTCGACGACATCCGCACCAAGGCGAAAGCCAACGGCCACAAGGTTAGGATCGGCGTCAACGCTTTCGCCATCGCCCGCGAGAGCGAGCAGGAAGCGCGCGCCGTGCTCGACGAGATCATCGCCAAGGCGAATCCGGAGGCGGTGCAGGGCTTTGCCGATCAGGTCAAGAATGCCGGCAAGGCCTCGCCGGAAGGCGAAGGCAATTGGGCGAAGTCGTCCCTCGAGGATCTCGTTCAGTACAATGACGGCTTCCGCAGCAATCTCATCGGCACGCCGGAACAGATCGCCGAACGCATCCTGAAACTGAAGGACGCCGGTGCCGACCTGATCCTGCTCGGCTTCCTGCATTTCCAGGAAGAGGTCGAGTTCTTCGGCAAGCGCGTCATTCCTCTGGTGCGCGAACTGGAAGCAGCTCGCGACAGGGAGCTTGTCGCCGCGGAATAGGACGGGCGCGGCCCACGGGGCCGCAGCCGACACGCCTTCAAAAGCAGGAATGTTTCATGATTGGTGCTTCGCTGGGAGCGGCCGCATACGAGCGCGCGTCCGAAATTTCCGCCATCCTCGCGGTGGCTAACCCCGTCGGCGACAGGCGTCTGGCACGCCTGTCGTCACGGCCGGATGTGGTTCTCGCGCTGAGCGGGATCGGCATTTCCTTTGGCGGGGTCAAGGCGCTGAGCGATGTTGATCTCGAAGTGGAAGTCGGCGAGATCCGCGCGGTGATCGGCCCCAACGGCGCCGGCAAGTCCTCACTGATCAACATCATCAGCGGCCTCTATCACGCCGACCGCGGCAGGATTGCGATCGGCGGGCAGTCCTTCTCCCGGGTGCCGGCGAGCCGTCTAGCACGGCTCGGCGTTGCGCGAACCTTCCAGAACCTGGCGCTATTCGGCGGTCTGTCCGTGCGCAACAACATCGCGTGCGGCCGCGTCCACACCAGGCGCGCCAGTTTCGTCGAACATATTGCAGGTCTGCCACGCGCCCGGAGCGAAGATGCGGGAATCGCCGAAAAGACCGATCAGATAGTCGCCTTCCTGCATCTCGAAAGCGTCGCCGACCGCCTCGTCGCCACCTTGCCTTACGGCCTGCAGAAGCGGGTCGAGCTGGCGCGCGCGCTGGTCGCCGAGCCGAAGCTGCTGCTGCTCGACGAGCCGATGGCCGGCTTGACGGCGACCGAGAAGGCCGAGATGGCCGGCTTCGTGCGCGCCGCGCGCGACCGGCACGGCGTCACCATCATCCTGATCGAGCACGACATCGGCGTCGTCATGGGCCTCTCCGACCGCGTCGCCGTGCTCGACTACGGCCGCAAGATCGCAGACGGGACGCCGGCCGAGGTCAGGGCCGATCCGGCAGTGATCCGGGCCTATATCGGCACCGCCGAGGGCGAGAATGGCGAGGACATCCGATGAGCTACTATGATTTCCTCTTCGTCATCGAAGTGCTGGTCGGCGGCCTGCTCTCTGGCGTCATGTATTCGCTTGTCGCCATAGGTTTCGTGCTGATCTACAAGACGTCGGGCGTGCTGAACTTCGCGCAGGGGTCGATGGTGCTGTTCGCAGCGCTCACCTTTGTCAGCCTCGTCGAACGCGGCATCCCCTTCGCGCTTTCGCTGCTCATCACCTTCGCGGTCATGGTCGCGCTCGGCTTCACCATCGAGCGGACCGTGCTCAGGCCGCTGGTCAACCGCTCGCCGATGACGCTGTTCATGGCGACGCTGGGGCTCTCCTACATCATCGAAGGTGCCGCCCAGCTTATCTGGGGCACGCAGGTGCACGGGCTCGACCTCGGCATCGACGACACCCCCTTCGAGGTCGGCGGCATACTGATCTCATCCTTCGACCTGCTGGCGGCGGCGATCGCCGCCGCCATGGTCGCAGGCCTCAGCGCCTTCTTCTATTGGACGCGGATCGGCCTTGCGTTTCGCGCCGTCGCCGACGATCAGTTCGCGGCCCTCGCCGTCGGGCTGCGGCTGCCTCGCATCTGGGGCACCGTGTGGACGGCGGCCGGCTTCGTCGCGCTGGTCGCCGGACTGTTGTGGGGCGCGCGTCTCGGCGTCCAGTTCTCGCTGTCGCTGATCGTGCTGAAGGCGCTGCCGGTGCTGGTGCTTGGCGGCTTCGATTCCATCCTCGGCGCCATCGTTGGCGGCCTCATCATCGGCGCCAGCGAGAAGCTGGCCGAGGTCTATCTCGGCCCGTTCGTCGGCGGCGGCATCGAGGGCTGGTTCGCCTATGCGCTGGCGCTGGTTGTGCTTTTGGTGCGCCCCTCCGGCCTGTTTGGCCAGAAAACCGTCGAAAGGGTCTGAACCATGGCCGTGCAAGCTCTCGACGCCGCAAGGCTTCCAGTCGACTGGGCGAAACTCGTTCAGAAGCTGGCGTTGGCGACCGCCCTGTTCGTCGTCGCCTACGGCGTGGTCCCTGCCTATGCTTCGGGCTATCTGGTCGAGGCGATCCTGCTGCCATTCCTGGCGCTCAGCCTGGCGGCGGTCGGCCTCAATTTGCTGACCGGCTATTGCGGCCAGCTCTCGCTTGGCTCTTCCGCCTTCATGGCGGTGGGCGCGTTCGGCGCCTACAATTTCAACCTCAGGGTCGAAGGCCTGCCGCTGGCGGTGACCATGATCCTGGCCGGAATTTCCGCCGCCGGCTTCGGCGTCGTGTTCGGCCTGCCCAGTCTCAGGCTGCGCGGCTTCTACCTCGCCGTCTCGACGCTCGCCGCCCAGTTCTTCGGGCAATGGGCGCTGACCAAGTTCGGCTGGTTCTCCAACGACAACCCGTCCGGGGTGATCTCGGCGCCGCACCTGGCCGTCGCCGGTCTTTCGCTCGACAGCGCGACCGGCCGCTATTTGCTTTCGGTCACCACGGTCATGGTGCTGACGGCCCTCGTCTGGCGCTTGGTCAACAGCGCGACCGGTCGCAACTTCATCGCCGTGCGGGACAACGAAACCGCCGCACGCGTCATCGGTGTGCCGGTGCTGCGAACCAAGCTTCTGGCGTTCGCCATCTCGTCGTTCATCATCGGTATCGCCGGCGTGCTGTGGGCCTTCACCTATCTGCGCACCGTCGAGCCGGCAGGCTTCAATCTCGACCGCTCATTCCAGATCCTGTTCATCATCATCATCGGCGGGCTGGCCTCGATCCGTGGCGCGTTTTTGGGTGCGGCGTTCATCGTTGTCCTCCCGCTCTTTCTGTCCCGGCTCGGCGCCTTCCTGTTCGGCGGCCTGTTCGATTCGGGCGTTCTCGACATGAGCCAGCGCATCGTGCTCGGCGCCCTTATCATCATCTTCCTCATCGCGGAACCGAGCGGGCTGTCGGCCCTCTTCGACCGCCTCAAACGACGGATCGGCTCAAGGTCCAGCTGATTGCCGCTCAACTTCCTCCTCCGCTCGGACCAACCCATCAGGAGACGTAAGCAATGACCTTCTTCAGTCACCTAAGAAAAGCGGCGATCGCCACGGCCTTCGTGCTCGGCGCGACGGCGGTTCACGCCGAAGAACAATACTTTCCCCTGCAGAGCTACCGTGTCGGTCCGTATGCGGCCGGCGGAACCGGCTTTTTCGGTGGCTTCATCGACTATCTCAACCTGATCAACATCCGCGACGGCGGCGTCAATGGCGTCAAGCTGGCCTGGAGCGAAGGCGAGACGCAATATGAGGTCGAGAAGGGCGTCGAGGTGTATGAACGGTTGAAGAGCAATCCCGGCATCGCTGCCTGGAATCCACTCTCGGTCGGCATCGCCTATGCCATGATCGATCGCATCACCGACGACAAGGTGCCGCTGATCACCATCAACCACGGCCGCACAGACACGACCGACGGGCGGGTGTTCCCTTACGTCTTCCCGCTGCTGCTCAATCCTTACAGCGAGACCTCCGGCATCGTGAACTACATCGCGTCCAAGGAAGGAGGCCTCGACAAGCTCAAGGGCAAGAACATCGTCGTGCTCTATCACGGCTCGCCCTATGGGAAGGAGACGATCCCGATCTATGAGCTGCTGTCGCAGAAATACGGCTTCGAGCTGTCGCAGATCGAGGTGCCGCATCCCGGCAACGAGCAGCAGGCGCAGTGGCTGACCATCCGGCGCGAGCATCCTGACTATGTCGTGCTGCGCGGCTGGGGCGTGATGAACCCCGTCGCCTTGAAGACCGCGCAGAAGACAGGCTTCCCGGCCGATCACATCATAGGCAATGTCTGGTCGAATTCCGAAGAGGATGTCATCCCCGCCGGCGATGCCGCCAAGGGCTATACGGCCATCACCACCCAGGCCTCGGGTGAGCGGTATCCGGTGGTCCAGGAGATCGTCAAAACGGTCTACGGCGACGGCAAAGGCAATCTCGAGGACAAAAGCCGCATCGGCTCGGTCTACCACAATCTCGGCATCGTCAATGGCATCCTCAATGTCGAGGCGGTCCGCATCGCACAGGCCAAGTTCGGCAACCGCACGCTGACCGGCGACGAAGTGCGTTGGGGCTTCGAGCATCTCAAGCTCGATCCGGCGCGCGTCGAGGCACTCGGCGCCAAGGACCTGTTCCACTCGATCAACGTCTCCTGGGACAATCACGAGGGTGACGGCTACGTGACCTTCCAGCAATGGGACGGCAAGAAGTGGAATGTCGTCTCCGACTGGATCGCTCCCGACTGGAAGCTGCTGCGTCCGATCATCGAGAAGTCGTCCGAGGCGTATGCCAAGGAAAAGGGCATCAAGATCCGCACGGCCGAGGACGCCGACGCGGTGGTCAGCAACTGAATTTGGTATGGTGCGGCCGACAAATCTGGCCGGCCGCGCCATCCACCTTCCCGAGCGGAGTCATCGATGTCCATCCCGGAATACCCGATACTGTCAGTTAGCAGCGTGGAGGCTGTCTACAACGGCGCCATCGCCGCCCTACACGGCGTCGACTTGTTGGTTGGCAGGGGCGAGATCGTCGCGCTGCTCGGCTCCAACGGTGCCGGCAAGACGACACTGCTGCGCGCCGTATCCAATCTCCTTCCGGCTGAGCGCGGCGCCATTACCGCCGGTCGGATCACCTTCGGTGGCGAGGATGTTTCAAGGGCAAGCCCCTCGCACCTAGTCCGCAGCGGCCTTGTCCAAGTCCTCGAGGGCCGGCATTGCTTCCGCTCGCTGACGGTCGAAGAGAACCTCTTCACCGGCGCGCTCGGACGCTCGTCCTCTCGCACGGGCGTCAAGGCGGACCTCGATCGTGTCTATTCACTTTTCCCAAGGCTCGCCGAGAAGCGGCGAACCCGGTCCGGCCTCACTTCCGGGGGCGAGCAGCAGATGACGGCTATCGGCCGGGGTCTGATGTCGCGGCCGAAACTCTTTGTTCTGGACGAGCCGTCGATGGGGCTGGCACCGCTGATCGTCGACGAGATCTTCAGCGCCCTGAAACGGCTCAACCGCGACGAAGGCCTTTCGATCCTCGTTGCCGAACAGAATTCGGCGGTCGCGCTGAAATACGCCGACCGCGCCACCGTGCTCGAGAACGGCGTCAGCGTGCTGGAAGGATCGGCTGCCGACTTGCGCCAGCGCACCGATATCAAAACCTACTACCTCGGCGGCGCGCCGCTTCCACCGCAACATTTTCCCAAGGAGACAGCAGCATGACCATCCAATCCAGGCAGGCGTCGGATAGCCGCAGTGCCGTCCCGCCGGTCGAACGACCCTCTGCCAAGGCGCATGTGATCAAGGCCGATGCCGAGGCAATCGCTGTCGCCGAAAAACTCGCCGCCGAATTCGCCAGGGATGCCTCCAAGCGGGATCGTGAACGCATCTGGCCGAAGGAAGAGCTCGATGCGTTTTCGCAGAGCGGCCTGTGGTCGATCAACGTGCCGAAAGCCTATGGCGGGCCGGAGCTCTCCTATGTGACCCTGTCGAAGGTGATCACCATCATCTCGGCGGCCGATCCGTCGCTCGGCCAGATTCCGCAGAACCATCTTGGCGTCGTCGCCGCTATCCGCACCGTCTCCGACGAGGCGCAGAAGAAGCTGCTTTTCGCTGAGGTGCTGTCCGGCACGCGCTTCGGCAACGCGTTCTCCGAGTTCGGCTCCAAGCGCGCGGCCGACTTCGAGACAAAGTTCGTCGACGCCGGCGACCATGTCGTGGTCAACGGCCAGAAATTCTATTCGAGCGGTGCTCTGCTTGCCCATCTGGTTCCGATCGTGGCGCTCGATGACGAGGGGCGCGCCTGGTATGCCATCGCCGATCGCGGCGCGCCCGGACTGACGGTGATCGACGACTGGTCGAGCTTCGGACAGAAGACGACTTTGTCCGGCACGGTCCTGCTCGACAATGTCAAGGTGCCCAAAACGCATCTTGTCCCCGGCTACAAGGGCTATGACAGGCCGACGGCCGACGGCGCCATCTTCCAGATCATCCAGGCCGCGGTCGATCTCGGCATCGCCAAGGCGGCGATCGACGAGACTGTCGGCTTCGTGCGCACCAAGTCGCGCGCCTGGATCGACAGCGGCGTCGATCATGCCTGGCAGGATCCTTATACGATCCAGGCGATTGGCGACCTTCGCCTGCGGGCCAACGCGGCAGAGGCGGTTCTGGAAAGGGCCGGGCTTGCGGTCGATCGCGCCGTGGCCGACCCGAACGAGAAGACCGTCGCGGAAGCGCAGATCGCGGTTGCCGAATCCAAGATCCTCACGACAGAGATCGCCATCATTGCCACGAACAAGCTGTTCGAGCTCGCCGGCACACGCTCGACGCTGGCCGAGCACAATCTCGACCGGCACTGGCGCAACGCCCGCACCCACACGCTGCACGATCCGGTGCGCTGGAAATACGCGATCCTCGGCAACTACTACCTCAACGACGTAAATCCGCCGCTCCATGCCTGGAGCTGAGCGAAGCGCCTCCAAATCACAGAGGACCATTCATGAGCATTGCCACTCCCGACAGGATCAAGGTCCTGTGGTTTCTGCCGACTCATGGCGACAGCCGCTATCTCGGCACCTCAGAGGGGGGCAGGGCGGTCGACTTGCCCTATCTCACCCAAGTCGCGAAAGCCGCCGATGCCATCGGCTACTATGGCGCGCTGCTGCCGACAGGACGCAGTTGCGAAGATAGCTGGGTCGTGGCGTCGGCGCTGGCACCGCTGACGCAGCGGCTTCGCTTCCTTGTCGCCGTCCGGCCGGGCCTGCAATCGCCGACGCTAGCCGCGCGCATGACCTCGACGCTCGACCGCATTTCCGGCGGACGCCTGCTCATCAACGTCGTCACCGGCGGGGATCCGGTCGAGAACAAGGGCGACGGCATCTTCCTCAGCCATGACGAGCGCTATGAGGTGACGCGGGAATTCCTCGACATCTACAAGGCGGTGCTTCGCGGCGAGACCGTAGCGTTCGCAGGCAAGCACTTCCGTATCGAGGACGGTCGCCTACTGTTTCCGCCCGTGCAGACGCCACATCCGCCGCTCTATTTCGGCGGCTCGTCCGATGCCGCTAACGCGGTCGCCGCCGAACAGATCGACAAATATTTGACCTGGGGCGAACCGCCGGCGGACGTCGCGGCAAAGATTGCCCATGTGCGCGGTCTTGCCGAGAAAGCCGGGCGCCAGGTGACCTTCGGCATCCGGCTGCATGTCATCGTCCGCGAGACCAATCATGAGGCCTGGGCCGATGCCGACCGCCTGATCAGCCGCCTGGACGACAACACGATAACCGAGGCGCAGAAGGTTTTCGCGCGCATGGATTCCGTCGGCCAGTCGCGCATGAGCCGGCTTCATGGCGGCCGCCGCGACAAGCTCGAAATCAGTCCGAACCTGTGGGCTGGCGTTGGCCTGGTGCGCGGCGGCGCCGGCACCGCCCTGGTCGGCGATGCGGCGACAGTTGCGGAACGGATCGACGAATACCGGCGCATTGGCATCGATAGCTTTATCCTGTCCGGCTATCCGCATCTGGAGGAGGAACTGGTGTTGCCGTTGTTGCCGCTCGATCATGAAATCTCGACGCGCCCGACGGCAGTGAACATGGGACCGTTCGGCGAAACGGTGGCCGGCGACCATCGGCCTTCGGCACTGCGCGCGAGTCAGTCTTGAGCGCCAGAGACTTGGGCAGGGGACCGGTCGTAGCCATCATCGGTGGCGGCTTTTCCGGTGCGGCGACCGCGTTTCATCTTGCGCGGCTGCTGCCCGCCGGTGCTGCCGATATCGTGGTCGTCGAGCCCAGAGAGGGGCTCGGCTATGGTCTGGCCTACTCGACGGCCGATCCTTCACACCGCATCAATGTGCCGGCGTCGAGAATGACGCTGATCTCCGGCCAGGACAGCCACTTTGCCGATTGGCTGGAGCAGACCGGCGCGATTCTCGACGATGCCGAGGCTATTGCCGCAAATGGAGCACTCTACCCACAACGACGCGTTTTCGGGCGCTACGTGGAATCTTATCTACAACCCTTTCTGTTCGGCAAAGTGATCCGTCATGTCAGGTCCGCCGTCGCGTCAGTCGAGCTTAGTGGCCAGGGCTACATCCTGATTCTCGCTGATGGAAGGACGCTCGCAGCCGACGCCCTAGTGATTGCGGCGACGCATCCGCCACCGGCCTTGCCATCGGCCCTGCGGTCTGTGGCTGCTGCTGCCCGGCTGGTGGCCAATCCCTATGATCTCGGAGGGCTGCAAGCGATCGGCCGCGACGACCAAGTGCTCGTAGTCGGCACTGGATTGACGTCGGCGGATATCATTGCCACGCTGGACCGCAATGGGCATCGTAGCCGCATCGTCGCGCTGTCACGTCATGGTTATCGTTCGCGCAGCCACGCGGTGCTCCCGGGCGACCCGATTGGTGATTTCATCAGTCTGCCTTCACGCAGCGCAACAGTGATGCTCAGACGCATCCGGGCCACGATCCTAGATGCCAAGCGTCGGGGCGAAGACTGGCACCCGGTCCTCGATGCCGTCCGACGTCAGGGACAAATCATCTGGCAGGCCCTGCCGCTCGACGAGCAACGCCGCCTCGTGCGCCATTTGCGCACGCTGTGGGATGTGCATCGCTTCCGCATCGCGCCACAGGTCGCGGACGTGCTCGATCGCCGCGTTGCCGAAGGCATGCTCGCCTATCGCGCCGCATCGATCGTCGGCGCCGAGCAGGTCGACGGGCGCATTCGGGTCACGCTGCGGCCAAGGCGCCAACCCACTCAGACAACCGAGACGTTCGACAGGGTGGTCGTCACGACCGGGCCGGCGCATGCCGATATTTTCCGGACCAACACAGCAATTGCCGATCTCGGGCGAATGGGACTGGTCCGGCTAGACCCGATTGGCCTTGGCCTGGCGACCGACAGCCAAGGCCGTGCGGTCAGCACTTCCGGCCGACCGACCGACAGCATTTTCGTCAGCGGGCCGCTGGCGCGCGGCAGCGTTGGCGAATTGATGGGAATTCCCGAAGTCACCGCGCATGCCGAGCGTATAGCCGCTGAAATCCACCAATGGCTTGGATACCAAACGGCGTTGCGTCGTAAGGCGTCGTGAAGCTGCAAACACGATGAGGCTATCCAGATGACACTCACCGAGCGTATTGCGAAGGTGGAAGCCCATCGTGTCGTAAATAGGCCACTGGTCGCGTGCCGCTCCTGGCGCTTTTAGCAGATCCGCTCGACCTCGGAGGTGCCGATCTCCATGCCCAGACTTCGCACCGGCGTCCACCGCTTTGATGACGATCCGAGACGATCAGCCCACCGCGGCGGGTCGAGAAAGCACTGGGCGGGAAGACGCCTACAGCGAGGCTGCTCGCCTTGTGGCGGCAGAGAGGGAAAGAATCTGCCGCCGGACATCGACTTCAGTGGTTTAGAGAAGGCGGCTCGGCAGCGACCTCTGCGTGAACCCAGACGCCTTGAAAAGCCCGATGCGTCCGGATTTTTGGCGGTGATCTTCATCAAATGCGATGAGCTGCAATTTCTGGCGACGGCCACGCTAAGGGCGGGCCTCCAGCACCATGTTGAACGGTGTCTCCGCGGCGCGACGCAATCGCTTGAAGCCGCCACCGGTCACCACCTTGCGCAGCCTCGCCTCACCGGGCTGGGCTCCAAGCGCGAGCCCGACTTCCTGCGACACGGACGCGGGCGTGCACACGAACGTGGAAGCGGCATAGTAAACGCGTCCGACGGGATTGAGGTTCGCCGCCAGATGATCATGCGCGAACGGCTCGACGATCATCCACGTGCCATCCGGCTTGAGCGATCCGTGGACATGGGTGGCGGCGCCCGTCGGGTCGCCCATGTCGTGAAGGCAATCGAAGAATGTGACGAGGTCGTAGGTTCCGGGATAGCTCTTGGCGGCCGCGACGTCGAACCGCGTGTTGACGCCGACGCCGGCTACCTCGGCCGCCTTGCGGGCGCGCTCAATCGAAGGGGCATGATAGTCGAAGCCGACGAAGCGCGAATTGGGGAAGGCCTGTGCCATGAGCACGGTCGATGCACCATGACCGCATCCAACATCCGCGACGTCCACGCCGCGTTCGAGCTTCTCGACGACGCCCTCCAAGGCCGGCAGCCAGGAGTCGATCAGATTGGCATTGTAGCCTGGACGGAAGAACCGTTCCGTATCGCGAAACAGACACGCGCTATGATCGTGCCACCCGACGCCATTGCCGGACTGGAATGCCTGCCTCACCTTTTCTTCATCGAGCCACAGCGCGGACAGGAACTCGAATGCGCCTGCCATGAAGGCCGGGCTGTCTTCATCGGCGAACACCAGCTCTTGCTCGGCGTTGAGAGAGAATTTGTCGCTCGCTTCGGTGGTCGGCCCTGTCGCAGCAGGTATCCTAGGGCAGCCCGTCAGAACATCGATGACTCCGGTTGTGGTGCCGGGGCGGGCGATCAGGGGCCAAGTGATTGTTCCGAGGCGGCTGTATGTTGTGTTAAGGTGATCATGCGAATTCTTGTTGGTCGGTCACGTGTTTTGCGGATGACCCGCATGTACTGTGCCAAATGAGAAAACCATTCAAACGCAATCCAGTAGATCTGACTGTATCCGACATTGTCGGAATTTGGACATCGCCGAACGCGAAGCGCTCGGGGCTTGTGACGATACTTGAGCGTGCTGCTTCGGAGGAGGGATGCGCCTCGAACCGGCCGCGAGGCCTTTTTCTGGCAACGGATATTCCGGCCGGGTTAGGCCGCGAGGAAAGCGACGGTGAATAAGAGGTAGAGGACCAACCGTTTTGAGCGGGTAGTTGCCGTGTTGTGCCCCCACGCAAAGGCCAGCACCACGGAGCAGTATTTCTGGTGGCGACACTACAACGCCTTTAAGTGCCGGTTACCCGTTTTTACCCGATGCTGGATACGACTACAACGACTCCTTCCCGAGCCTGCGTGCGGCGCTTACCTGGAAGATGGAAGCCGGTCAGATCGCAACGGGGGAGGGCGGCCAGATCTGGGCAATCCCGCATGCATTTGAGAACATCCAGCTGTTCTACCGCAACGATACCTTGGAGAAGTATAACATCGCGGTTCCGACGTCTCCGCCGGAAATGGCAAAGGCGTGCGAACAACTCAAAGCCGCCGATCCTTCCATCACGCCGTTGGGGGTGCGAGGCGTGCGTTTCTGGAGCAGTATCCACACCGCCGCAGTCTCGATCGCCCGCTCCTACGGTGTCCACGATTTTGTCGTCACGGACGGCAAGCTCGACACGGGACTGGCTTCGCCGGAATCGATCGCGTTCCACAAGGATTACGTGGACATGATCAAGAAGTGCGCGGCTCCTTCCTTCGCCAATGATAACTGGTACGAGTTCGTGGACGGCATCTCGTCCGGCCGCACCGCGATGGCGATCGACTCAAATATGTTCGGCTTCTGGAACGATGTTGCGGGGAAGCCGGCATCCGGCAAGATCGCCTTCGCTCCGCCGCTGCACGCACCGAGCGCCACGAGCTTCGATTCTAACATCTGGATCTGGGCTCTCGCCATGAACGCGGCTTCCGAAAAGAAGGGCACGGCCTGGCTGTTCATCCCGTGGGCCACCTCCAAGCAGGTGGCGCTCAAGGGTGCCCTTGCCGGCCAGCTCGTCAATCCGCCGCGCACGTCGACCTGGCAGGACGACACCTGGACTAAGTACGCTTCGCAGCCCGAGTTCAACAACTTCGTTGACAGCTTCAAAAAGACACAGGACCACGCCGCGCTGGCTTTCACACCGCGTGTCGGCTTCGGCGAAGCCATGAACGCATGGGCCGTGGCGATGCAGAAGATGGTAAACGGCGATGACGTCGAGACGACGTTGAGGGCGCTTGCCGAAGAAATCCGCACTGGCCTCTGATCAAAAGGAACAGGGCAGTACTATTGCACTGCCCTGTTCCCGCCAACGGCGGAGATCACGCCGTGTCACCCCAAGCACTTAAACCCAGCGTGCCGATGGCAGCCGAAGGACCTGGCGCGCGCGCCTCGTCCGGTTCGGCTTCGCTGGAGGGGCGTTCCATCGACTGTTTCAGCCTTGCAATCATCCAGGCGCTGGCCAAAAGCCAGATGGAGCGCCGGCTCAGGAACCGGCGCAAAAACTCGAGCCTGCCGGCGCTGATCGAGCTGGTGCTGGCGCGGCCGCTGGTGTCGGCAGGTCTGGTCGCGGCCGAGCTGAAAATTAGCCAGCGCGCTGCGCTCGGGCTGGTGCCGAACTCGGCATCCGTGAGGTGACCGGCAGGGGGCGCTACCGGACGTGGGGCCCCGTTTAGCTGCGGCGGGCTTTGGCGAAAGCGACAGCACTGATGACTTTTGCTGTACGCTCATTCTCCCTCATCTGCGCGTTGACAGAAAACCAGCAGCCGAGGGTCACAGCACGCTGTGCTCCCGCGATTTCCGGAAAACCAATGAAGAACGACTTTGATCTATCGCGCGGGACGTATCATTCAACCATGTCGAGAACGGGCGTGACGGCACGTACACTATGGACCGAGAGAACTTTGTCTGGCGACTTTGCGCACGCCTGCAGAACTCTTCGGAAAACTTCCTTCTGCTGATCCAATGATCGTAATGAGCTGGAGTGGCATCGCCGCTCTCCCCGGTTCTTGCTCTCTCAGTTGAACTTGATGCTAGCCTGCACGAACACGCCGTAGCGCTTTGCCTTCCAATCGTCGGCCTGCGGGGAACCACGACCGCCCATTGCCTCTTCGAAATGAGCGGTGCCGTTATTCGCCACGGCCCAGTAGCGGGCGCCGACGCCGATGTTGAACAAATCCGTGACCTTGTAGTTCAACACCGCCTCGAGCTGGACGCCATGCCCATCGCCGTCTTCGGGAATTAGCTTGATCTTGGGGCGCATGTGGTGCTGATCTTTGCCGTCGAGCCGCGTGAAGAGGAACGCCACGTCACCAGAAAGGCTGAGTCGCGCGGTGAGTTGCGTCTGCCCGGCCAAGCCGAGTCGCAGCGAATGCCAATCGTTGTCCTGGCTGATGAGGTTGACGTAGGTCGGGACGGTTGGCACACAGGTCCTCCAGTTGGTCGCCTGCTGCGTGCAACCGAAAGCGTCGTAGCTCTCGTGCCAGAAATTGTTGCCAACAAAAGCACCGATGCGGTAGCGCGGCGCGTTCAAAATTATATCCAAGATCGGCGGTGAAATAGCTGACGCCGCCCCCGCGCTGATCACTGAATGTGTTTGAGTAGCCCCCCCATTTCCGTAAGAAGTCCTCGTCATGAGAAAACCCTCCCTGATGCCGCCGGCACCGAGGAGGCCTTTACGAAAATGCCAGTCGGATTGTGGATCGCGTTGAAGAAGACTTCACTCGAATGCGCGTCTAGATCGTCATAGGTGAGCCGCGAGACCGGTGACGTACCTTTATGATTGTAAAGGTCCTTCGATGCTTGCCGGTACTGGGCCAGTAGCGTAGTCCACCCTCGAACGAAAAGACTGAGGCCGCCGCCCCGGCTACCGACGCCGACTCGAAATCACCGGCACTCGACGGCGGTTCGGAACTCCTCGGTGCCGCAGCGCCGGCCAAGCCGGGCCCGGTGAAAAATTCGTCGTCGAGGGCAAGGCGCCCGCTGCTTCGCCCGGCCGCGCCGACGATTTTTCTTGGCCGCCAAGGCGGCAGCCTGCGGCCGCGGCCACAACCGAAACGACCACGGCGATCAGTCCGTAAACCTGCCCCCGGGACACCTGAAGGGCAAAGCGCCCTCAGATGGCCGCGCAAGTAGGGTCTCGAGACAGACTCAGCGCGGCAGCACGCTCGATCCCATCAGCGCCTCGTCGATCGAACGCGCTGCCTGACGGCCCTCGCGGATCGCCCAGACGACCAGCGATTGACCGCGGCGCACATCGCCCGCCGCATAGAGCTTTTCGACGCTGGTCTTGTAGTCGCGATCATTGGCCTCGACATTGTTCGAGCGGCGGCTGTCGATGGCGATCTTCATCTGGCCAGCCAACTCCGACACCGGCCCGACGGCGGCCGGCCCGGCGAAGCCGATAGCGATGAAGGCGAGATCCGCACGGATGACGAATTCCGTGCCGGCGATCGGCTTGCGCTTTTCATCGACCTCGCAGCATTTGACGCCGGTCAGCGCGCCGTCCTCGCCGATGAATTCGAGCGTCGCCACCTGGAACTCGCGCTCGGCGCCTTCCGCCTGCGAGGACGAGGTGCGCATCTTCGTCGCCCAGTAGGGCCAGACCGAAAGCTTGTCCTCCTTTTCCGGCGGCTGCGGCCGGATGTCGAGCTGGGTGACACGAACGGCGCCCTGGCGGAAGGCGGTGCCGACGCAGTCGGACGCGGTGTCGCCGCCGCCGACGACGACGACATGCTGGCCGCCGGCGACGATCGGCGGCGACGGCCACGCCACCGACTGGATCGGCTCGCCGCCGATGCGCTTGTTCTGCTGCACCAGGTAAGGCATCGCGTCATGCACGCCATCGAGATCGTCGCCGGGAATGTTGGCCGGGCGCGGCGTTTCCGAACCGCCGCAATAGAGCACCGCATCATATTCGGCGAGCAGCTCCGCCACCGGCTTGTCGACGCCGACATTGATCCCGCAATGGAAGCTCACCCCCTCCCCTTGCATCTGCTCGATGCGCCGGTCGATGTAGTGCTTCTCGATCTTGAAGTCGGGGATGCCGTAGCGCATCAGCCCGCCCGGCCGGCTCTCGCGCTCATAGACGTGAACGTCGTGGCCGGCGCGGCCAAGCTGCTGGGCGGCCGCCATGCCGGCCGGCCCCGAGCCAATGATTGCGACGCGCCTGCCGGTTTTCCTTTCCGGCGGATAGGGCCGGATATGACCGGTTTCATAGGCCTTGTCGGCGATTGCCTGCTCGATCGTCTTGATGGCGACCGGAATGTCCTCGAGGTTCAGCGTGCAGGCTTCCTCGCAAGGTGCCGGACAGATGCGGCCGGTGAATTCCGGGAAGTTATTGGTCGAATGCAGGTTGCGGATCGCATTGTCCCAGTCGCCATTGTAGACGAGGTCGTTCCAGTCCGGGATCTGGTTGTGGACCGGGCAGCCGGTCGGCCCGTGACAGTACGGAATGCCGCAATCCATGCAGCGCGCGGCCTGTTTCTCGACCTCCTTGTCCGACATCGGCAGCGTGAACTCGCGAAAATGCCGGATGCGGTCGGAAGCCGGCTGGTACTTGTGCACCTGCCGGTCGATCTCGAGAAACCCTGTTACCTTGCCCATAGTCCAGTCCCTGCTGTCCAGATGGCGCGCTCGACGACGCACCCGTTAACCTCATAAGGCAGCCATGGCAACCTTCAGTCCGAGGCCAGGATTGTTGATGAAGGCATCGACCGGGAAGCTTTGCTTCCCGGCAATCCCAATACCTATTCCGCCGCAACGCCCATGCGCATGCGTTCCATTTCGATCAGCGCGCGGCGGTATTCGACCGGCATGATCTTCCGGAATTTCGGCCGGAAAGTCGCCCAGTTGTCGAGGATCTCGCGGCCGCGCACCGAACCCGTGTAATGAACGTGGTTCGAGATCAGCTGATAGAGCCGCTCCTCATCATGGCTGGTCATGTCGCCGGACACGTCGACGCGGCCTTTGTGATCGAGGTCGCCGCCATGATGGAGCAGTTTCTCCATCAGGTCGTCTTCTTCGGGAACGGGTTCCAGTTCGACCATCGCCATGTTGCAGCGCTCGGCGAAATCACCCACCTCGTCGAGCACATAGGCGACGCCGCCCGACATGCCAGCGGCAAAGTTGCGGCCGGTCTGCCCGATGACGACGACAATGCCGCCGGTCATGTACTCGCAGCCATGGTCGCCAACACCTTCGACGACGGCAGCGACGCCCGAATTGCGAACCGCAAAACGCTCGCCGGCGACGCCGCAGAAATAGGCCTCGCCCTCGGTCGCGCCGTAGAGCACCGTGTTGCCGACGATGATCGACTCGGCTGCGACGATCTTCGTGTTCTCAGGCGGGCGGATGACGATGCGTCCGCCCGACAGGCCCTTGCCGACGTAGTCGTTGGCGGCACCGACCAGCTCGAACGAAACCCCACGCGCCAGGAAGGCGCCGAAGGACTGGCCGGCGGTGCCGGTGAGCTTCACCGAGATCGTGTCCTCGCGCAGGCCCTTGTGCCTGAAGCGCTTTGCCACTTCGCCCGACAGCATGGCGCCGGTCGAACGGTCGACATTGCGGATCGGCAGCTCGATGCTGACCGGCTGCCTGGCTTCGAGCGCCGGCTTGGCCAACTCGATCAGCTTGCGGTCGAGCACGTCGTCGATCGGATGCTTCTGCCGCTCGGTCCAGTGCACCGCCTCATGCGGCGCATCCGGCTTGAAGAACATCTTGCTGAAATCGAGCCCGCGCGCCTTCCAGTGCTGGATCAGCGCCCGCTTCTCCAGGAGTTCGGTGTCGCCGATGATCTGGTCGAGATGGGTGTAGCCCATCTCGGCGAGCAGCGCCCGCACCTCTTCCGCCACATAGAAGAAGAAGTTGATGACGTGTTCCGGCGTGCCCTTGAAGCGCTTGCGCAACACCGGATCCTGCGTCGCGACGCCGACCGGGCAGGTGTTGAGATGGCACTTGCGCATCATGATGCAGCCGGCCGCGATCAGCGGCGCGGTCGAGAAGCCGAATTCGTCGGCGCCAAGCAGCGCGCCGATGACAACGTCGCGCCCGGTGCGCAGGCCGCCATCGACCTGCAGCGCGACGCGCGACCTGAGGCCGTTGAGCACCAGCGTCTGGTGCGTCTCGGCAAGGCCCATTTCCCACGGGCTGCCGGCGTGCTTGAGCGAGGTCAGCGGCGATGCGCCGGTGCCGCCGTCATAGCCGGAAATGGTGATGTGATCGGCGCGCGCCTTGGCGACGCCGGCCGCAACCGTGCCGACACCGACTTCGGAGACCAGCTTGACCGAGACATCAGCCGCCGGATTGACGTTCTTGAGGTCGTAGATGAGCTGCGCCAGATCCTCGATCGAGTAGATGTCGTGATGCGGCGGCGGCGAGATCAGGCCGACACCGGGCGTCGAATGCCTGACCTTGGCAATGGTGGCATCGACCTTGTGACCGGGCAACTGACCGCCCTCGCCGGGCTTCGCGCCTTGCGCCACCTTGATCTGCATCACGTCGGAGTTCACCAGATACTCCGCCGTCACGCCGAAACGCCCGGAAGCGACCTGCTTGATCGCCGAACGCTCGGGGTTCTTGCCGCCGTCCGGCAGCGGCAGGTAACGGTCGGCCTCTTCGCCGCCCTCGCCGGTGTTAGACTTGCCGCCGATGGCGTTCATGGCGCGGGCCAGCGTGGTGTGCGCTTCCCTGGAAATCGAGCCGAAGGACATCGCCCCGGTCGAGAACCGCTTGACGATATCGGCAGCGGACATGACCTCGTCGAGCGCGACCTTCTTGCGCCCGGTTTCTTCGGCCAGCCTGATCTTGAACAGGCCGCGAATGCTCTGCGCCCGCGCCGTCTCGCTGTCGATCTGAGCGGAATAGTCCTTGAACGTCTGCCACGATCCCTGGCGCACGGCGTGCTGCAGGGTGGCCACCGCATCGGGCGACCAGATATGCGCTTCGCCGCGCATGCGGAACATGTATTCGCCGCCGACCTCGAGGCTGTTGCGCAGCACCGGGTCGTTGCCGAAGCCGTCGGCGTGGCGGCTGACCGTTTCGGCCGCGATCTCTTCCAGCCCGACGCCTTCGATCAGCGTCGCGGTGCCGGTGAAATATTTTTGCACGAAATCGGTCTTCAGCCCGATGGCGTCGAAGATCTGCGCGCCGCAATAGGACTGGTAGGTCGAGATGCCCATCTTCGACATCACCTTGAGAATGCCCTTGCCGATCGACTTGATGTAGCGGGAGACGACCTCATTGGCGTCGACTTCGGCCGGCAGCTCGCCGCGCTTGTGCATGTCGAGCAGCGTGTCGAAGGCGAGATAGGGATTGATCGCCTCGGCGCCATAGCCCGCAAGGCAGCAGAAATGATGCACCTCGCGCGGTTCGCCGGACTCGACGACCAGCCCCACCGACGTGCGCAATCCCTTGCGGATCAAATGACGGTGGACCGCCGCCGTCGCCAGCAATGCCGGGATGGCGATGCGGTCCGGCCCGAGCTGACGGTCGGACAGGATGATGATGTTGTAGCCGCCGGCGACCGCCGCCTCGGCGCGCTCGCACAGCCGGTCGATGGCGCCCTGCATGCCGGCCGCGCCTTCGTTCGAAGCATAGGTGATGTCGATCGTCTTGGTGTCGAAACGGTCCTCGGTGTGACCGATGGAGCGGATCTTCTCAAGATCGCCATTGGTCAGGATCGGCTGGCGCACCTCGAGCCGCTTGCGACGCGAATTGCCGACGAGGTCGAAGATGTTCGGCCTCGGCCCGATGAACGACACCAGACTCATCACCAGTTCCTCGCGAATTGGGTCGATCGGCGGGTTGGTGACCTGGGCGAAATTCTGCTTGAAATAGGTGTAGAGCAGCTTCGATCTGTCCGACATCGCCGAAATCGGCGTGTCGGTGCCCATCGAGCCGACCGCTTCCTGGCCGGTGGTCGCCATCGGCGACATCAGCAGCTTGGTGTCTTCCTGGGTAAAGCCGAACGCCTGCTGGCGGTCGAGCAGGCTGACGTCCCTGCGCAGCGCCCGCGGCTCGACCGGCTTCAGGTCTTCGAGGATGAGCTGGGTGTTGGCGAGCCAGCTCTTGTAGGGATGCCTGGTCGCGATCTCCGACTTGATCTCCTCGTCGGAAACGATGCGGCCCTTCTCCAGGTCGATCAGCAGCATGCGGCCGGGCTGCAGCCGCCACTTCTTGACGATCCTTTCCTCCGGCACCGGCAGCACGCCGGCTTCCGAGGCCATGATGACGCGATCGTCGTCGGTGACGATATAGCGCGCCGGGCGCAGCCCGTTGCGGTCGAGCGTGGCGCCGATCTGGCGGCCGTCGGTGAAGGCCACCGCCGCCGGCCCGTCCCACGGCTCCATCAGGGCGGCGTGGTATTCATAAAAGGCCTTGCGATCTTGATCCATCAGCTTGTTGCCGGCCCAGGCCTCAGGGATCAGCATCATCATTGCGTGAGCGAGCGAGTAGCCGCCCTGCGTCAGGAATTCGAGCGCATTGTCGAAACAGGCGGTGTCCGACTGCCCCTCATAGGAGATCGGCCACAGCTTGGAGATGTCGTTGCCGAACAGTTCGGAATCGACCGAGGCCTGCCGCGCCGCCATCCAGTTGACGTTGCCGCGCAGCGTGTTGATCTCGCCATTGTGGGCGACCATGCGATAGGGATGCGCCAGCTTCCACGACGGGAAGGTGTTGGTCGAGAAACGCTGGTGGACGAGGATCAGCGCCGTCTCGAAACGCGGATCGGTCAGATCCTTGTAATAGGCGCCAACCTGATAGGCCAGGAACATGCCCTTGTAGACGATGGTCCGCGATGACATCGACACGACGTAGAAGCCATTGTCGACGCCCTTGGTCTCTTCGTGGATACGACCGGAAATGACCTTGCGCAGGATGTAGAGCCGCCGTTCGTAATCGTCGTCGCTCTCGATCTCGGCGCCACGACCCAAAAACACCTGCCGCTGGACCGGTTCTGAAGCAGCGATATCAGGCGCCTTTGACAGCGATGAATTGTCGACCGGCACGTCGCGAAAGCCGAGCAGCGGCTGGCCTTCGAGCTGCGCGACCTCGGCGATGATGCCTTCGATATGCGCCTGAAGCTCAGGATCGCGCGGCATGAACACATGACCGACGGCGTAATGGCCGGGCTTGGGCAGTTCGACGCCCTGGCTGGCCATCTCCTCGCGGAAGAAGCGGTCGGGAAGCTGCACCAGCACGCCCGCGCCGTCGCCCATCAGCGGGTCGGCGCCGACGGCGCCGCGATGCGTCAGATTTTCGAGCACCGCCAGGCCGTCCGTGACGATTTGATGCGACTTCACGCCCTTCATATTGACGATGAAGCCGACGCCGCAGGCATCGTGCTCGTTGCGCGGATCGTAGAGGCCGTGGGCGGCGAACCCGGTAGGGGTCCGCCCGATCCTGGTCAGGCCAGTGGCGATGGACGGATTTTTGACGGCTGGCGCTTTCGTCTGCGCGGCCGGGCCGTTCGTCGCAGATGGCGTCACTTCCGTCATCGTCCTGTCCTCCGTTCTTGCCTGGCGCAGAGACAGGCGGTCGGCTGCGTCCCCCGTCTTCCCCGCCTGTGGGCGCAGGTGGATCGGTGGGCAGCGCCGAGCTTCATGTTGCCAGCCTTACTCCAGTGCCATCTTTGACGGGTCCGGGAGACCCTTAGCGGCAGTATGTTTTGGTGAGTTGATCAGGCACGTCTTCTCCTTGCTCGGTCACGTGTTTGCGGATAACGGCGAGGCTGGGCTGGACGCCTGGGCCGGCCTATTTGTACAACCACGTCAGGGAAATGGACGAATTGGCCAGTAAGCCATTCGACTATCGCCCCTCTTTGGTTTCCTCCTTGGCCGCCCCCTTTCACCTTTTGGGAAAATCCTCTTGCGGAGCCACACAGAGAGCGCCGTAACAAACCTTCTCACCCTTGTAGTTGGCCAGAGCCTGCAGCAACTCGGGTAGAAGGTGCTGTTTCAGGTCGTCCGAGACAGGCTCCGGACCCTCCAGCGCTTTCAGTGTCTGCTCGAGCAACTCGATGGCGCGATCTTTGTTGCCGCTCTCATGATAGTACTGAGCGACCACCGGATAAGACAGGAACTTAGAGCCGCCGCCTTGCGGCAGTGCCACGATGTGTTTGGACAGCTCTTCGCCCATCGCGAAGCGCTCAGCAGACGGAAAGCCGGAATAATCAAAGCCCGGCGCGAAGAGTTGGTATAGCGCCCAATACATCCATCCCTCGGACTTTCTGTCGATCGCGTCGCGAACGAATTGGCGCATTACGGGCAAGCCGGCCTGCATGTCGCGCATTCTGTGAAGCAACAGATTGACATGACTCACTCGGAAGTTGAGTTTGTCCGGTATCAAGGCGATGCCTTCTTCAATCGCCGAGAGCGCCGTCTTCCAATCCTCGGCCTCCATTGCCGGCCGAAGTTTGTCGTATATGGGCTTGGTCAGCGCTTGTTCGCGCGCTATGGTTTCGCCTTCCGCAATCCGCTCCGTATCGGCGGATTTTGCCTGATCGCTGGTGCGCCAGCTGCCGTTAAGCACCTTCGGCAAAACCTCATCGAGTTGCGTCGGATGACCGATAAAGGCGATGTGGCCGTCTCGGTCGACCACGAACGAGGTCGGGACCCCGTAAGAAAAGCTGGGCTCCATCCAAAGCTTGTCCATTTCGCCTGTGGAGTCGAATGCGATCCGATAGTTCAGATTCGGGAATTTTTCGGTCAACCAAGCGTCCAACGTGCTTCGGGCCTCGTCGGCCGTTGGAGCGTCTTCAGAAGCCGCGACTCCGACGATCTCAACGCCGTTGTCCTTGTATTTCTCCTGCAGCTGGATCAGATGGGGCATCCCGTCCACACATGGGCCGCACCAAGTTGCCCAAAATTCGACTATGCACACTTTGCCGGGCTCAAAGCTGGTGAGGGGCTCGCCACGCAGCCAGTTCTCGACTTTAATCGAAGGAGCCGGGGACTCCATCTGCAATACCACGTTGCGGTCCAAAGCTATTTCCAAAGGTTTCTGCACGAGCTGGTTTCCTCTCAGAGACGGCACACGGGTTCAGGGAGGAGCGGATCGCTCGTCTTGCCCCATTGAGTGCAGTCACAGTCACTCAGTCTCAAAAGCCATGCCAACGCGCTCAGCGCGCAGTTAGCGCCCATTGCTTCGAAAAACCTCGACAGTGCCCAGATGTTGGTTGTAATGAACCTGACATTTGTCTGACGCTGTCAGCTTTTGGACACGCGATCACGCGCTTCGTGCCGCCAGAAGGCCAGGCCGAGCCCTGTGTTGCCAGCGGTCGCTTCGATGATTGTACCGCCCCGCGCGAGCTGGCCACGCTGTTCGGCATTAACGATCATCGACAACGCAATGCGATCCTTGATCGATCCGCCGGGATTCTGGCTTTCGAGCTTGACGAAGAGACGACACCTGCCGGTATCGAAGCTCTTCAGTTCGACGACCGGCGTCTCCCCAATCAGATCGAGCACTGACGCAAATGGCGGACGCAGGCGAGGACGCCTTTGTCGACGGTCGGCGGAACATCTCGAGGCTCATGCGGCTGCGGTCTCCAGAATGTCGGCATAGTGCCGTTGCGCAGCATCGGGATGCGAGCGCAGTCGGCTCTTCAGCAGTTGCGGAACAGTGGATTGTCGGGGTCGCTGGCGGGGCACCCGCTTCGGCAGCCGTTCAGGCGGCAGGTCAAGAAACCGTATGTCGGCATCAAGCCGCGCGCCGAAGAAGAAGGGAATCGAAACAGTGCCCTTCGAAAGACCCAGGGCAACGGAAATCATTGCATCGGGCGAGTTCATGCGCCTGAAGCAGCGCTGCCTGCAACTGCTTCATAGCGACAGGCGGGCGAGACTCTAGCGAGGCTTTCGCCGCTTGGTTGATTGAGGCTCTCGACGAAGCCACCAAGATTCGGCGGCCGATAATAGCTTGCTGCTCATTGGGACGTCGACCAACGCCGGGATTGAGAAAGGCAAGCCTGCCCCACAAGGCGGGTGTCACACGTGCGGTGCGTCCGCTCGTCACGCCGGATGGTTTTTGAGACCTGGGTTCACGGCTAATCAGATGCACCCCTGTCGTCGTTTCGGTGCAGGCCGCCAGGGGGGCGTGTTGCAGCAGCTTGCAATTAGTTTCGCCACTACGGGGCGTGCGAGCACGGGGCTGCACAATGAGATCATATGCCGGCGTGGAGACCAAGGTGTGGCGCAGCCTTAGAGAACTCAACACCGAGACCGGAGCAACGGAGACTGCTCTTTCGTCGAGCCAGTTTAATTTAGAACATTCTTTCTATAGTTTACGTCAATTATCCTGTTCGATAGCTCTGTCGACTAGCGATGAGACTTTTCAACGCAGCGCGGACATCCGCTGGCCGGATGTGACTTGCTATCCCTTTCAAGATCAAACAGGAGAACCCATGAGCAATCCAGTCCTTGTCAACCGGACCATTCTTGACTCCGACGTTGTACCGCTGACCAGCCGTGTCGGAGCTGAAATCAGAGGCGTTCGCCTTGGCGGAGACCTTTCGGACGCAGCGATAGCAGCCATCAACCAGCTTCTTCTAAAGCACAAGGTGATCTTCTTCCGCGGCCAGGAGCATCTCGACGATGCGGAGCAGGAATTGTTCGCGCGGCGTCTGGGTGACCTTGTACCTCATCCCACGCAGGGGCCGGCAGCCGGCACGGCCTCAATCCTCAATCTCGATTCCGGCCGTGGCGGTGGCAGGGCAGACCAGTGGCATACCGATGTGACTTTCGTCGATGCCTATCCGAAATTCTCGGTCCTACGTGGCGTCGTCATTCCGGCGGCGGGGGGCGACACGATCTGGTCCAACACGCACGCCGCGTACGAGAATCTGCCGGCGCCGCTCAAAATATTGGCGGACAATCTGTGGGCTATTCATAGCAATGCCTACGACTACGCAGCCGTGCGCCCGCGCGCCACAGCCGAAGAGAAGAGGCACTTCGAGGAAGTCTTCACATCGACGATCTACGAGACCGAGCATCCGGTCGTGCGCGTCCATCCGGAAACCGGGGAGAAGTCGCTGCTGCTCGGCAATTTCGTGCAGCGCCTCGTCGGCCTTTCCAAGAGCGATTCCGCCAAACTCTACGAGGTGTTCCAGTCCTACGTCACTGCCCCGGAAAATACCGTGCGGTGGCGCTGGCAAGTAAGCGACGTCGCTATCTGGGACAACCGTGCTACCCAGCATTATGCGGTCAACGACTATGGCGACCAGCACCGGGTTGTGCGTCGCGCTACGGTTGACGGTGACGTTCCGATCGGCGTCGACGGTCGCCGCAGTATAACCCGTGTCAAGGCAGCCAAGCCGGCGGCGAAGGCAGCCTGACCGTCTGAACAGGGTAAAGATGAAAACTTCGTATCGCCGCGGCCATATCGCGCTGCTTAACCGCCCCACAAAGCCTTATGATTTCCGAGAAGCAAGGCGAGTTGCGGGCTCGAGGCTTGGCCCGAAATCGAGGTCCTGCAGCGTGGCGCATGGCTCGAGTCGCTGCTCGTGGCCCCGCTGCAGCGGTACAGGTCCCCCACCGCCCCCACCATCTCGCCCGCCCTGCACCTCGGATAGCGATCATTCACCGTTTGTTCATTATGATAGCGCACGATCATAACTGGACATGCTGGTATCTCGTACATGCCTGAAGGCCCTGCGCGCCGACCCAGCGCCGGGGCCTTTTTACTTCCGCAAAATCGATTCCAGCAACGCGAATGGCAGGACACGGCGCTGGTTTCGCCGCGCGAGAAGGTCGAGATCGCCTTCGTCGCCGACAATCCCGGCAATTGGATGTTCCACTGCCACGTTCTCGAACACCAGGCGGCCGGTCGCCTGACCAGTCCACAAGCCGAAGGAGAAGCAAAAATGTCCAATACCCTGATAGCTCTTGTCCTCGCCTCGATCCTGTCAGGCGCCGCTCCGGCGTTCGCCGGCGAAAGGACGTCACGCTCTACAAGAACCCGCAATGCGGCTGCTGCGAAGGTTATGCCGGCTATTTGCAGGAAACGGCTTCGCTGTCACCGTCAAGGCCGACGCACGACCTTTTCGCCATGAGCCGCGAAGAGGGCATTCCGCCGGAAGCCGATGGCTGCCTTCTCTCGTTCATCGACGGCTATGTGGTGAGCGGCCATGTGCCGGTCGGCACGGTCAACAAGCTCTTGACCGAGCGGCCCGACATCAAAGGGCATGACGCTGCCCGGCATGCCGATGGGCTCCCCCGGCATGAGTGGCACGAAGGAAGCGCCCTTCGAGATTCTCGAAATCCGGAAGTCTGACGGGACCGGCGGCGTCTACGCCACGGAATAGGAGGCTTCGATGATGGAATGCATGAGCGGCATGATGATGTTCGGCATGGGCCTGGTGTGGCTGCTTGTCGTCGTCGTGCTCGTCCTCGGGACGGCCGCGCTGATCAAGTACCTGTTCTCCAGCGGCGGCAAAGGAGAAGGGCGTCGGTCCTCTTATCGATGCGTGGCCGCGGCAGGCCTCGGATTGGTCTGGACATTGCCTTGGCTCGCCAACCGGATGGCCGGTGGCGGCGCCCCGGCCGCGGCGATAGCGCTAGGCAAGACGGTTTTAGCCAGGCGAAGGTCAGCGCGATTGGAAAGCCCGCTGCCTTCGGGACGCATGCCGGCGCCGGGACCGGCCGCGGTCGTCGGCGGCGGCTACCAGAGCGACATGCCGGGCTTCGGGAATGTCCTCACCGACGAGGAGATCCGGGCCGTTCTGGCCTTCATCAAAAGCACATGGCCCGAGCGGGAACGCGCCTATCAGGCAGATGAGCCGCCGGGAGCGGGAGCAGACACAGTGAGACCAATCCTAGCCGCGGAGCCCTCGAACGCCCCCAACCGGAATGCATTGTCCATGAAAGCGAAACCGTCGCTTGCGATTCAATTTCTGGCGCTGATCCTCGCGACCTCCGCGCTGGCCCACCATCCGGGCGCCGATCTCGACAAGATGAGGGACAGCGCGGAGAGGTTCTTCCAGGCGATCGACGAGCAGGCCGCGCCGCCTTTCGAACTGGCCGACGCGGACGGAAGGGCCGTCCGCCTTTCCGATTTCTCCGACAAGATCGTGGTGCTCTACTTCATGACGAGGTAACCTTGGAAGAAGAAGGCGACGGCCACTGGCGGCAGGATGGCAAGCACGCTGGCCGCAAAAAGCGGCCCATACTCATAGAAGCGGGCCGGTTCTGTCGCAAATCGTGCTTTTGGCCACAACTGGACGCTTTCGCGCGCTTATGGACCAGCTCACATGTCCAACAACGCAAGCAGATGACAGGGCTCGACGTGCCCCGGGGTGGCGCCCTACTTCCACGCTCGCACTGTCACACTCCCGCCGAAAGGCGGGTTTAGTGAGTTATGGCAGTGACTGTGCCACCAGTCCAAACGTCGAGTTTCGCGGCAACTTCGACGCTTTCCTTAGCTGACTTGCCCAAAACCAGCGCGGCCAAAGCATACTGCTTGCCGCTCCCGATGGCATAATATTCACCTTTCACGGGATCACTTGGCAGCCAATTGCCGTCCAACAATACGGCTTCCCCATTTTTGCGCACTATCAGCGCCTCAAATTCAAAATTGTCGTCGTTGCGCGGCACAGGAATATCAGAAACATCCATGCCCTTCTCAACCCAGTCTCGAACGGCCTTTGGAATACCCAAGGACGAAGAGGAAACGCCGATGAGTGTGCCGTCGCATAAGCGAAACACCTTCGTTTTCTCACCGACGGATACTGAGTCAAAACCCAAGGCTCGGCCGTCGCCAGCCATGGTTCCGTTCCTGTAAGCTATTGTTGTCATTGGCACCCTTCTATCGCTACATCAAACTTCAGGACCTTGCGCATGTCCCCTGTGTCAAGGTCACTGACCGACGGCCTATTTGCCTGATACACGATACAGGCTGCGCTCCTTGAGTTCGCGCACGGGTGGCCGTCATCTTGCCGCCTTCGCGCAATGCCTTGAACAGGCCGAGTCTGTCCCCCAGCGGGAATGACAACCACCTCCATGTCGTTGAAAAGCAGGAAATCCGTCACTTTGCCTCGTCGGTAACGGGCGGAGCCGGAGCGGTCGTCACCGGGCAAGCGCGGTCGCAGTAGGTATCCTGGGCAGCCCGTCAGACATGGATGGCTCCGGTTGTGGTGACGGGGAGGGCGATAAGCAAGTTCGGGCCAAGTGATTGTTCCGCGGCTGTATGTTTTGGTGAGGTGATCATGCGACTTCTTGTTGGTCGGTCACGTGTTTGCGGATAACCAGCATGCGCTGTGCCAAATGAGAAAACCATTTAAAGTCAATCCAGCAGATCTGACTGTATTCCGACATTGTCGGAAATTGGACATCGCCGAACGCGAGCGCTCGGGGCTTGTGATGATACTTGGGCGTGCTGCTTCGGAGGAGGGATGCGCCTCGTACCGGCCGCGAAGCCTTCCTGCATTTAAGGCGCCAGATCAATTGAACGCGCATACCAGTCAGCCGTCCCGTCGTTTAGTCCAAATGGCGATCCATCTCAGCGCGCTCACGCCATCCACCTTTCTGCGCGACCCAAGCTAAACACGCTCGGCGATGATTAGGATACCTACTACATCTGGACCCGCCCGGCCTTGCTCGCCTGCGAGACTTGAGGCGTTCGTCGATCGGATAGAGGTTTCGATTCAGGAGACGTGCTTCGTGATGCGGCCATGATAGGCCGGTCCCTCACCGACTGCCGCACGCTCGGAAGAAGCCAAGGTAGGCGACAAGCCTCTGTGGATCGCTGAAGCGCCGAATGTTGCCGATTGCCGCGGCAACGTTCGCACCCACGGTGACGTCGGAGGCAACGTCATCAGGCGACGGATTGTCGGATCCTAGTGGGCACCACCGCGATATCCGCCTCGACCACCGTCAACGCCTCGTTGATCTGATTGATCAAGCCGAGGTGGCACTCGATGGCGGCGCGCTCAAGGAGCAGCATGAGTTAACACCTACTCCTAGCGCCGCTCCTGGAGTCCTATTTCCGCCGGCGCCTGACGAAGCAGCGCAATGCGACTCCCGCGACCGTGGCCAGCTATCGCGATGCCTTGCGCATGCTGATCCTCTTTGCCGCCGCCCGATTGCGGAAGAAGCCGGGGGCGTTGGCGCTCGAAGAGCTGATCGAGATCTCGTTCTCGCTTTTCTCGACGAACTCGAGGAGAAGCGGAACAATTCCGTCACCACGCGCAACGCCCGCTTGGCCGCGATCCGATCTTTCTTCCGCCACGTCGCTGCCGCCGACCCGGCATCCTTCGGCGTCGCCCAACGCGTGCTGACGATTCCCATTAAACGGACGCACATTGACGTGACGTACCACCTCACCACGGCCGAAGTGGACACCCTCATCGCGGCGCCAGATCCAAAGACGCCCCGTGGTCGGCGCGACCGAGCCTTTCTGCTCTTTCTTGGCACGAACCGGCGCCCGGGCCTCCGAAGCCACCGGCGTCAACGCAAACGACCTTCAGTTGGAGCGGCCGCACCCACAAGTGCTGCTGCGCGGCAAAGGGCGTAGAGACCGCGTCGTCCCCATTGCTAAGGACCCGGCTGCGGGCGCTGACATCCTTGTTGAGCGAGCGCGGGATCGCCCGTCACGAGCCGCGACCGATATTCCTCGGCGCCCGCAACGAGCGCCGGGCCTACCAGACCGGCTTTGGCCGACAAGCCCATATCGCCGCACATCTTCCGGCACTCCCTCGCCATGAAGCTTCTCCAGTCCGGCGTGGACCTTTTGACGATCCAAGCCTGGCTCGGGCATGCACGGGTCGCCACGACCCACCGCTATGCCACAGCGGATGTAGAGATGATGCGCAATGGACTCGAGAAGGCGGGCGTCACCGGCGATCACGGCGTGCGTTTCCGACCAAATGACTCCGTTCTGCAACTGCTGAACTCCATCTGAATGTTTATGTGGCGGAGGCAAGCTGGGTTTGGCCGGTCCGAAGGGGTCAGGGCGGCTCCGCCACATAATCTCGCCCGACGCATAAATGCGGATCCCGGCCCAATGTCTCCTGAACCTGCAGAGCGAGACGCTGCATTCCGCGACGCATATCGGTCCGGCCCACCGCCAACCAGATCCGCACCTGGCTCGGGACCGGGATCATGAAACGCCCCGCGCCTTCACCATCGCCGCTGCCAGTGTTGGCGGCGTGGTCAGTGGAATCCGCAGCCGCACCTTGCCGGCGACCTCCAGCTCGATCACCACTGGCGGCGGGAGCGGCTGGGCGCGTTCGTCAAGAACGTCTTCAGTTGCCGGCTGCCCGGTCTCAGGTCGAAACAGCTCGTTGCGCCAGTATCGGCTGCTGGGCGCGACGCTGTTCGCTGTGTCACAGGAAGAAAGGAAGGTCACCTTGGAGCTCAGGTCAGTCGCCCCTCGGGCTTTTTGCCTATGGCGGCAAAGGGCTCAAGCAAGCCCGAGCTTTTTCCTGAGCTCGGCGTTTTCTTTCCGGAGCCGGTCAGCGAGGAGCTTCTTCAGACGGGCGTTCTCTTCTTCAAGCTTCACAAGATCCTTGAGCTCATCGCTCTGTGTTGTCTGCCCAGCAGCCCTTTTCCAGTGATAGTACGTCTGTTCCGATATTCCAGCGTTCTGAACGGCTGCCTTGATACTCTCTCCCCGTCCGATCTGCTTCTCGATCTCGCCGAGCTTCTGGGCACGCTCGTTCTCAGAGTAATTTCTCCGCGCTGCCCGGACTGTAGGCGAAGCGATCGCTTTAGATGAAGACGCCTGAAGAGCCGAGCTGGCGGCTCTGGTTCGTATAGCACCTGCGCGCTGCGCGGTCCGCTTCCGCGTCTTCGGCGCCTTTATATCGGGTGTCTGTTCCTTCACGGGCACCTCGCCTGCTGCCTGGGTTGCCTCAGTTTCCTTAAGGTTGGACATCAGAAACTCCCTGCGATTTCAAACATCTATTCTAGCACGCAGCATCTAGAACTTATGGGCTTTGTCAACTGCGGCCACAAAACCGTGCTCGCCAATGTCGCCGTCCGACGCGTTAACATGATGCCAGTAACTGCGGCAATGCAATCGGTTCGCAATCCGCAACAAAGAGTATCGGCTGGATGTGCACGACGCCCCAGTCTCTGAAACAGCGTAGCCGCCCGGTAAGAGCCGCTTTCAGTCTGCCTTAGAAACAAGGTGGTCGGTCGCCACTCCCGCGCATACTATCCGTCTACTCTTGCTCCTCGCACGGCGCCAGGTCCTCGTCATCGATGCCGGGCAGCGTCGCAGCGGCTAAGCCAGCCACTCGCATTGCTCCCTGAGAGGATGGTGCCGATCCTGCTGAGATCGCATGCTGGCGCGACGTTGCTTTGCGGCCACCGTCGCGCCTGCCCGTGAACTGTTCGCGCCTGTGCTCATGCTCGCCTTGACACCCTCGATGGGTCCATCCGGGATGGTCAACCATCCGGAACATAGCGGGCAGGCGGGCATCTTCACCAGCAGTCTCTGTGTCGCTCTCGTGGCGGCAAACAAGATCGAGGCTGGCGGGGTGATGATCAACGGTCCTCGAACCATCGATTTTGATCGCGGTGGCCGTTCAGTGTGTTCAAACACGAGGCGCCGTTAGACGGCACCGCAGCATCATAGCGAAGTGCCATGCAGGACGACTCCCTGCAGCATCGTCTCGCGCAGCCAAACACTTGCCGGATCACTGTTGTGAACGGCCGGACGTTTGACGGCCTGTGACGCGAAAAGGCAGCGGAAGATCTAGCATTTATGGGGGAAATGTTTTTTCGGAGTGCTTGACCCGCAGGAAGGGCATGACTGCCTATCGCCCGACCCGGCAAGGCCGCACTCATGACCGGCTGGGCTCGGATCCTGCATGCCGCGCCCGTGAGGTTACTTGTCGGAAGTGCGTCGAGCACAACGACGAGATGTAGTTCACGATCTTTGAAACGCGTGGTCAACTATCCAAAGTGTGGATGCCTTTCATCGAAACAAACGATTTCATCAATGTTGTGGAATCCTGCATGGGCAGAAGCACCTGACGCACACCGATGCCCCACTGCCTCATGGCGTGGCGAGCGTCTTAAGAACTGCCCGAAAGGAGAACTTTCATGCGCTCTACCGGGCAGTGGAGTGCTGGGAAAGGGAGTTGCAACTGACCGGCCATGTCAACTGTCCGACTTCTTCCGAGCCTATGGACAGACTGGGAACCTTCCACGCAAAGCCATTCGAAAGCGGCCGCAGTTGGGCCGGCGCGAGACCGGAAGCCCGCGCAATCGGCTACGACGCGCACGGTGTAGCGGCTCACATCGTCATACTGCACCTACGCCACACACCGGCCGGACCTGATCCGGCTTTATGAGCATTGGGCTTTGTCAGTCGCACAAGCGTGATGGCTTTCGCGACGCGGCGCGCCTCAGGAACTGAGCCGCGGGTCCGGGTCGAAACGCGGGAAAGAAAGACAGGAAACAGAATGGCCGATCAATTCGCAACGGACGTCATTGCCCTGATCAAGAAACGCGCCGAGTCGGAGAGCGGTGAGGGAATGCCTGCGTC
>NZ_SRUO01000019.1 GCF_004791025.1 Mesorhizobium sp. M4B.F.Ca.ET.203.01.1.1 | reverse complement strand
GATCGCCTGCATGGTCGATGATCAGCTGATGCCATCGCCAAAGAACGTCGCTACGCTCTCGGGCAGTCAACGCGGCCCATCCCGACTGCGCAACATAGGCCTTGTCTACCGCAGCACGTGTCTCCTCCACGCCCATATCGGGAAGCTCTGCCAAAACTTCGCCGGTCGACGGATTGACGACCTCGAACGTCTTATTGCCAACCGGTCTGCCGAGTGCCGGCAGGCGGTCCATGGCTCCAAACAGGTGCGGGGATTTCAGACGGCGGATCATCGGCAGGCACAGGGGCAATACCGGATTCCTCCTCAACGCAGCGAACATCCAGGTCGACAGGCCGTCGGTGTGTATTCTGCACCAGCGGGTTCGTCCTAGGGCCTCGGCAAAGCAGCTGGTAGACCAAACATACGACAACAGTTCCGTTAGTTTGAGTGCCCGCGGTTCATCAGTTGATGGATTGAGCAGCCGGATGTTTGCTTCATCCACCCGCTGCCTGCTGGTGGCGTGCGAGTGTATTCTGCAAAAGGCGGCATACATGCTGAGGAGCGCCGTTTCGGCGAGAGGCCCGCCTGGACCGCCAATGCCGCGCAAGGCCCGCGAAACGACTCCGCGGGTCTGCATGATCTGCTTGGCCCACCGGCCTCCATATTCGCTCTTCCCACGAGAAGCCCCAAGGAAGAAGGAAGGCGAGATGAGTTTCTTTACTCATCCTTGCCGCCCAGCGGCGGGCCGACCACCAAAATGGCGGGCTCGGCCGAAAGCAGCTTCTTGGCCGCCGCCTTGACCTGTTTGAGCGTCACCCGACCGATGCTGCGGGCGCGACGCTGGTTGTAGTCGACGTCGGCCTTGTGAATCTGCAAATCCAGGAGCCGGTCTGCAATCGAGCTGGTCGAGCCCAGACGGTCAATGGCATAGGTGCCGATCAGGTGCTTCTTCGCCGCCTTGAGCTCGGCCCCGGTCGGTCCTTGCTGCGCCATCTGCTTTACCACATCTCGCACGATGCTCAGCGTTTGGGCGGCGCAGTCCGAGCGTGTCTCTGTCGTAACCAGAAGCTTGTCAAGGGTCAGTTCAGAGCTGACGTGATAGGCAAGGCCGCGTTTTTCGCGCACCTCCTCGAAAAGGCGGGAAGTCATGCCCGAGCCGCCGAGGATGTCATTCATCAGCACGGTGGCGAAGTGATCCGGCGCGCTACGCTTCACGCCAGGCCAGGCCAATCGCAGCGAAGTCTGCGGCAGGTCGCAGTTCTCCTCCACCAGTTGGCCGAGCTTCGGTACGACATCGGCGACGGGGGCGAGGGTTTGTTGCTCAGGCAAGTCACCAAACAGCTGGTCGAGCCTTTCCCTCAGCGTGTTTGCATCAATGTCACCGACCACGGCAATATGGAGCCCGTCGCGAGCGAAAATCGCCTTGTGGAAGGCGAGGAGGTCGGACGGCGTGATGCCGGCCAGGCTCTCTTTTGTGCCTTCTCCCGGCCTCGAAAAAGGATGCGTGCCATAGATCGCGCGCAGCCATTTGCGCTGAGCGATTGCGTCAGGGTCGCGCTCGCTGCCGACGATGTCGGAGACAATCTCGGCGCGGACGCGATCGATCGGCCCCTGGTCGAAGCGCGGCGCGTTGAGTGCGAGCCGAAGCAGGCCGAACGCGGCGTCCTGCTGTTTGGGAAGCATGCACACCGATCCGCAGATGTAGTGTCTTTGCGCCTCCAAACCCATCTCGGCGCCGGCATCGTCGAGCTTCATCTGGAAGGCATCGCTGTCGTAATTACCGGCGCCTTCGATGAACAGGCCGGCCATCAGATTGGCCATCCCCTCCTTCCCGACCGGGTCCTGCCTGATGCCGCCGTTGAAGGCAAAGCCGATGTTGACGATTTCCACTGTGTGGTCCTCCACCAGCCAGGCGATCATGCCCTTTTCGGACTTCACCTCCTGGATGTTCATCGCAGCATGGGGCTGAGCGCCGAGCGTCATCTCTTCATTCTCCGTCTTGGGCAAGAGATAGCCCGTGGTCGAACGGTCGAACGCGAGATAGCGGGCGGCAACTGCTTTGATTTGCGCGGCGGTAACCCTGCGGATGCGAGACGGCCGTTCCTCGACATCTTTCACGGTGCCGCCGGTGGCCAGCGTCGAGCCGTATATGCAGGCGAGGTCGTCCTGGTCGTCTTCGGCAAAGATCATATCGCGCACAAAGCGCTCCTTGGCCTTGCCCAGTTCCTCGCTGCTGACACCATCCTTGGCAATGCGAGCGACTTCGGCAGCGGCCGCCGCTTCGAGATCGGCCAGCTTGGCATCGCCGCGCGGCGCGCCATAGATGGCGAACCTGGTGTCGTCGAGCATGGTGCCCTGGAAATAGGCGCAGGCGCTGGAAGCGATACCTTGCTGGACAGCGAGCGCCTGGTAGAGCCGGCTGCGGTTACCGCCGCCGAGGATTTCGGACAGCAGGTCGAGCGCTTCGGCCTCGCCCGGCTTGGCGGTATGGTAAGACGGCACCACCCACTGCGTCGAAAAACTGGGCACGCTGACGCGGGCGTCGGAGAGCGTGACGGTGCGCCTGGTGTTCTGCTCGGGCTCAACCGGCCGGATGCGCGGCGGCAGGTCGGGCCCGCGCGCCACCTTGCCATAGGTCTTCTCGGCCAGCACCTTCACCGTCTCCGGCTCGACATCGCCGGCCACGATCAGCACGGAGTTGTTGGGCCAGTAGTATTTTTCATAGAAGGCGGTGGCGTCGACGCGGTTCAGCTGCTCGATCTCCTGCATCCAGCCGATGATCGGGATGCGATAGGGCTGGTTCTGCCACAGCGTCGCGTCGATCTCCTCATGGAGCACGTCCTGCGGGTTGGTGTCGGTGCTTGAGCGGCGCTCCTCGATGACCACGTCGCGCTCGGTCTTGACGACATCGTCGGTGAGGATGAGGTTTCGCATTCGGTCGGCCTCGAAGCTCATCATCAGCTCGAGCGCCGACGGCGCCACTGTCTGATAGAAGGCGGTGTAGTCGGAGGAGGTGAAGGCATTTTGCGAGCCGCCGATCTCGAACACTGCGCGGTCGAATTCGCCGGCCGCATGGTTGGTCGTCGCCTTGAACATCAGATGCTCGAAAAAATGGGCAATGCCGGATTTGCCCGGCGGCTCGTCGGCGCTGCCGATCTTGTACCACACCATGTGGCTGACGATCGGCGCCCGGTGGTTGGGAATGACGACCACCTCCATGCCGTTGTCGAGCACGAAATCCGTCGCCTTGCCGTCCTCCCATGCGACGGGGACCGGAGCCGTCCTCGCGCCGCCCAACTCGGTCGCAACGGACGTCCTGCGAAGCCCGTGAGTGCGGGGCTTGCTTCTGATAGGGAGAGTGGGATTATGGGCTGGGTTCCTGGCAAAGTGATTTGTTCCTCATTTTGAAGGCTCTATGTCTCCCGACGCCTATTGGGAGAAAGTGGATCGGCACGCGACGCCGAGCCAGATGAGCCGTCAGCGTGTTGCCGGGCCTGACGCGGGCCTCATCTTTGGATGCGTCCGGGGAACGTTCGGCAGTATTTTGGTGGGGCCATGGGAAGTCTGCTCGTTATCCATTGGGTGTTTGCGGATACCTGAGCATGCGCCGTGCCAAGTAAGAAAGCCCCGATTTGCAAGGTTTGATCCAACCTTGATACTTGCGATATCCGACATTGTCGGGCATCCGACAGAAAGCGCCTTTCGCCGGCGCGCCGGCTACGGCGCTCGCCTCCTCCGGCGTGACGACGATCCTTTGGCGGGCGCCGCGCACACCGATCTGCCCGCCTATCAGCACCGCGACATCGAAGGACAACGCGATCGTGAATGATGGGTCTTACGCAAACATGCAGCAGTGCCACCGCCATCAGGACTTCATCCGCCCCTCAAAGCCCCGAGCGCGAGGGGACGACGTGTAAGGCAACATGTCATCCTCGACAATGATGCCGCGCATAAAGAGGTAAGGTCCCTCGTCGTACCGGCGAGCCCCTTCGCTGGGTTCGCCGAGGGTCTGGTTTGCGAACGTCGACCGACAGCATCACGCATGGGCGGCCGGATCGATAGACAAGCATTGACCGTGCCACCAGCGCATTGAGGGCAGCGCAGAGTCCAATTGGCCTGTGCCAGCCGGTATGTTGGAGCTTCAAGTGTGGCCAGCCAAGCGGGCTGAGGCCATGGAACTCCTGATATCCTGGACAGTCCAGATTGCAACGCACGACGCCTTTGGTCATCGCCCGAACGTTCATTGACGCTCAGCGAAGCTTGCGTCATCCGGACGATCTGGGAAAAGCTTGGCGGGGCCGGCGCCTTCCCAGGCGCACGGGACGCGCGACGACCCATGTGGACCTTGGATTTCACTCCGCACCTACGCTGCTTTGGCCTTGTCAGCAGCCTGGGCGGCATAGCTGAGTCCCGCCCTTGCTCAATCTGCCAAACCATCTCGCTCACAAGCGATCGGGTGGTTTGTGCCGTCTGAACGCGCATTGTCAACTTGCCGACAGTCTGGGGTTCCGAACCCGACAGTTGATTCAAACCGACAATGGCCCGCCTCAGAAGCAGGCAACCGCGCTTCGTAGCAGGCCGAAGCTAATCGAGGTTCGCGGGTCTCGGTTTGAGTGTGCAGTGTCGCTGCGCGCCTGATCTTTCGGTCTGATGACAAAAACATCGTCATTTTGGCCGACGATATCGGTCAGGAGCGGGTATTGCGGTCGAGCAGCGACCCAAGCACGTCCACAAGATGTGCCGAGTTTGCAGGGTTGGGTCATTGTTTCTGTCGACGTTTGAGCGACAGCGCACGACGAAACGTCTGGCATACGCCTCGTCTGGCACGCGCCTCGCATGTGTGGCAGGTGCTGCTGGAGATCAGGCGGTCGAGTGGGCCTTGCAATTTTCCGATTTTGCTGCGCCTAAAGTCTCGTGTACAAATCAGGCTGGCGTGAATGGCCTGCCTAAGTTGCGACTTGTTACAAAGGAATGGATATATGGCGACTGGAACGGTGAAGTGGTTCAACAGCACCAAGGGTTTTGGTTTTATTCAGCCCGACAACGGCGGTCAGGATGTCTTTGTCCACATTTCCGCTGTTGAACGAGCGGGCCTGTCGACCCTTAATGAGGGCCAGAAGATAAACTACGAGGTCGAACAGGATCGCCGCACCGGCAAGTCCTCTGCAGGCAGCCTCAGCAAGGCTGGCTAACGCGTGCGGCAAGGATGCGGCATACTCCGAACGCATTGACCGGCTCGAAACCCGGCCGGAGCATGCAACCAGGTAATGCCGCGGCAGCGATTGCTGGAGCCGTCGCGAATTCCTCTGGAATGAGGCTCTTGGACGGGAAAGGCGGGGCTCGTCCCCGCCTTTTGATTCCGCGCAGATTGGGCCTACGGCTGCCGCGCGTCCCGAACGACTGTTGATACGGATTTAGGCTGCGACCTTTTTGCGGGTCCGTTTCGCCGGCGCCGGCACCGGGGCTTCCGGCTCTTTCGGTTTGCGGCCGAGTCCGATGGTCTTGGCCAAGGCGGAGCGCGTAGCGGCGTAATTCGGCGCCACCATCGGATAATCCGACGGCAGACCCCATTTGGCGCGATATTCGTCCGGGGTCAGACCATAGTGCGTCGACAGATGGCGCTTTAGCGATTTGAATTTCTTGCCGTCTTCAAGGCTAATGATGTAGTCCGGTTCGATCGACTTTTTGATCGGGACAGCAGGTTTTTTCACAGGCACAGGCTCTTCTGCCGGTATTAGTCCGGCCGTGCCTTTTAGAGCCCCGTGCACTTGGGCGATCAGGGCAGGAAGCTCCCCCGCCGGGACGGGGTTGTTGGAGACGTAGGCTGATACAACATCGGCAGTGAGCTCGATGAGGATGTCGGTGTTGTGGGCTTCTTCTGTCATAAACTTCTCCGGGCAGCTTGAAACACAGTCGGGCGAAGTGTCGCTACATAGTGGCGGTTGACGCTGAAAGCAAATGGATCGACGGGTGCGCTGCTCCCCACCATTGAAGTCTCGGGGAAGTATCCCGTCATCGTCCATCGGCCTAGAGGCAGCGTATTGCATTATGGGAGCGGTCGCGCCTGCCCCAAGTTAGAGGCAGGCATTCGCGCGTGAATTAATCAAATCCATCCTGAGCGTATCTCGCGTGGCAACCACGAAGGCGCTCTGGCAACGAAGCGAGGCGGATGGCCTTGCGGGTGGCCGAGAGATGTCATCCGGCTCTCCTGCCGACCTCTGCCGGCCAGATCTGGAGCAACAGCTTTGCGCAGATATGGCTCTCTTCAGAGGCCATCTATGATGGGAGCCGAGCGCGTCTCGAGCCGGGGAATAGGCTGCACATGCGCTGTGCCCACCTATTGCGATCGTGCTAACCTTGGCTGTTCGGACTTGCCGTTAAGGCAAGCGACAGATTGAAGTTATGCTGCACCATCTGATTCCCTGGCTCGGTTTCGAGAGCTCGCCGATACAGGGCCTGTGCCGCGTCATGCCGCCCCTCAATGTCCAAGATCACGCCCTTCGCATTCAATGCACGTACGTTTGCTGGGGCTGCAACCAAGACGCTGTCGAGCACCTCAACCGCTTCGTGCGGGCGCTTCTGGGCCACCAAGGCTTTTGTAAGCCGTATCGCCGCATCAACATTGTCCGGGTGCTGCTTCACCTCATCCCGCAAAGCCCGCTCTTGAACATCCTGACCAACTTCGCGCAAAATGCGTTCGCGCATAGCCGGATCGATTTGATCGGCGCTGAGCAACTCTGGGGAAGATGTCTCCTGCACGGAAAGAGCGGGCTTTTGCCAGCTGGCGCAACCGCCCAAAGGCAGAATGGCGAGTACGGCAAAAAGAAGTGAGCTCCGGCGCAGAAACATAGGCGATGGAGAAACTGTATTTCTAACAAATTTCATATTATCTCTCGGTTATCAGGGAGGCGGGTCGCGTTCAGTTAGGAAAGGTGGAACTACTCTAACAATCCGCTGTTCGATCCGTGCGGGAGTTTGACGGATCCTGCCGGGCGAATTGTAAAGTCGGAGGCGAGGTTTTGATAAGACAGCACGGCGAGATCGATCCCGTTTCGCGTCAGAAAGCCGCGGACGAAACGTCGGACATCCATTGACGTCAACAGAATAGGGCGGGTTTGACCCGGTTCTGTGTTCGAAAGGACCTGACGTATCTGTGATAGCATCGCTTCGCTTTGCCGATCCTCCAGTGCGAGATAGGGGCCTGCATCCGAATCTCGAACCGCGCCACGCATCACATCCTCGCTCTCGCGTTCGACGACCAGGGCGGACACGATGCCCTCGGTGTTGGCATAGCGGTGGCAGATCTGTCGCTTCAAACCAGAACGGACATATTCCGTCAGCAGGGCAACGTTTTGCTCACGCTCGCTCCATTCGGCCAATGCCTCCAACACGAGACGGGTGTGGCGGATTGGGATACCTTCCTCCAGGAGGCGGCGCAGAACATCGGCAATCCGAGGAATCGGCGTCGTGCGCAGCACCTCTTTCACAAGATCAGAATATTCCTGCTCCATTCGGCCCAGGAAATGTCGGGTCTCTTGGATGCCCACCAATCGCGGTGCGTAGCGGGTCAACGTTGCATGGACGCGCAAGGCGAGGAGTTCGCCGGGAGCCCAATGCTCCGTGCCGGCGCCCGTAAGGGCCTGTGCAGGGGTATGTTCGACCGGGAGTCTGTCCGTTTTCGGCTCACGCCTAAGGGGGATACCGCTCGAGTCGACGTGCGCTACATCGGCTCGGAGCGTCATCTGGCTTGGATCTATCGCGTCCTGTTCGACTGGCACGCCCTCGACATCTATCCGGAATTGCGATGTAGGCAGCTGCTCGTCAACCAAGACAGGGATGCGGGGAACGATAATGCCCAGATCGGCTGTGACCAGGAGCGAAACGCGCCCAATATGTTTTTGCAATTCGGCTTGATCGATCGCCTGCATAAGATTTGGCGCTAAAAAAAATGCGATCGGGAATTCCTTCGCAGGCGCGGCTTGCTTAGGCTCCGCTGCAGTTCCATCTTTCGCATCGGCAGTGCCGGCGCCCAGCACATCAGCCTTGACAATGCTTACCGCAGCGAACACTGCGGCCAGCATCAGAAAGACGGGGAGGGGAAACCCAGGAACGAACCCCATCACGACCAGGACGCCGGCCGCCAGCCGCAAGGCTCGAGTACTGGCCGTGAGCTGACTGACCATTTCGGTACCGAGGTTGATCCTCGCCGTCCCAGTCACACGGGTGACGATGGTCGCCGCAGTAATGGAGAGCAGAAGGGCCGGAATCTGCGATATCAATGCATCGCCTATCGTCAGCAGAGTATAGTGATGCAGCACCTCGCCGAAGGACATGCCCTTGGAGAGCAGACCGATCGAAATTCCACCCAGCATGTTGATGCAGATAACCACCAGCCCGGCGATGGAATCGCCCTTCACAAATTTCATCGCGCCGTCCATCGCGCCATATAGTTGGCTTTCCTTCTCCAATTCGGCGCGCCGCCGGCGGGATTCGTTGGCATCGATGTGGCCGTTGCGTAGCTCTGCGTCGACCGCCATTTGCTTGCCCGGCAGAGCATCCAGCGTGAAACGCGCCGCCACTTCTGCCACCCGTTCGGCACCCTTCGCGAGGACCATGAATTGCACCATGGTGACGACCAGAAATATGACGAAACCCACCACGATATTGCCTGAGATGACGAAATCGCCAAAGGTATGAATAATGCTGCCGGCCTCCCCCTCGGCCAGGATCAGTCGCGTCGTTGCGACCGTCAGCGCGAGACGGAATACAGTGGAAATCAAAATAACGCCGGGCAAAGAGGAAAAATCAAGTGGAGTACTGACATACAGGGCAACCATCATCAGCAGTATGGCCAACCCCATATTGAATCCTATCAGTGCGTCGACCACCACGACCGGGATAGGCATGACCATCATCGCGACAGCCAGAAGCAGCATCAACGCAACCATTAAATCCGGGCTGGCCGGCGCACGCTTGATGAAGTCACGCAGGACGTTGGCCATCGAGACACCTTTGCAATCGGTTGAGACTTACTCTGCTGTTACGCCCTGAAACGTAGCTTTCGAACTCCGAAGGCGCCTCGGCCTTGGCCAGCGCGTGACCCTGCATGAGAGCCACAAACAGGCGCGAAATGGCTGGGCAGCAAATGTTTCCAACGCAGCCAGCTTGTCAGCACCGAGCGCGACAGGATGTTTGGCTGGCCATAGAGTGCTGCTTGATGGGGCCTGCGAGCTTTCAATATGGGAGAGCAGCAATGCGGCCATTCCTGCTCAGCAGCACACGGCTGTCCTCAATACGATCGACTACCCATCCATCAGCCAAAATGGCCCCGACAAAATACTTCTCGCTGTCGATGACAAGATACGGTTGGGCCCCATGCCACACAGCTTCGACCGCGATTGCGGATGGCGCCTTCTCCTCTTTGATGAGCACTCCGTTCACCAGTGTTAGAGTACCCTTGGTGCGACGATCGAACGATTGCTGAAGCTTCTGCCAGCTGATGACCGATTCAGACGTGACGGTGCCCTCGGCGGTCACAACACCCTTTGCGGAGCCAATCTTGACGTCGAGAAGACCCGCTCGATCGACTTCCTCCTGCAGCTCTTTGGCCGCTGCCCCCGTAAGTTCATTGTCAGCGCGGTGACTGATCGTTCTGGACGCGACTTCAGCCCGAAGTGAATTGGGGCTCGATCCACTTGCATTGCCAAGATAGGAGAACATGCCCGAAAGCGCGCCGATCCCGAGTGAGCTGATTATGACCATGGCGAGCACACCGATCGGTAGGCGCGGTATGCCGGTCGAACCAGGCGGCTCTGCATCCTGCACGGACCAAGCAATGGACATCTCGCCTACGAGCAGGACGGCAGGAAGGGGCACAACAACGGACTGGCCTGCGGCGATATTCCGGTTGCCCTCGATACTGAGTCCGGGTGCAAGCGCCTCGAGTTCGATCGACTTGCCAAGAAGAGTTACACGAAGATGATGCGGTGCCAGTCCTTGCTCGACAAAGACCAAATCGGCATCGAAGCCGCTGCCGATTAAACACGTTTGAAGATCCGTCTTGCCGGTCAGTCCGCAATAGAGCCCCGAAAGCACTTCGAAACGGAGGGAAACGGCGTCATCCACAGAGCATCTCTCAAACAGGATAGAAGCCGCACGGCAATTGCCATGCGGCTCATTTCGGGACTACGTCGCGTCAATAAGGAGACGCGCTAGGGGCAGTCTAAAAGCCGCTTCCGACATTACGAAACGCGTTCGTCGGCGGCCTTCTTGATGGTCTGGAGATTGGTCGTTAGAGTGCGCAACTGGACACTCCTTTTCGTCGCCTCCAAGCTAACATTGGTTAGTTCTTGCACTTGCGCCTGAAAAGCAGTAGCATCAGCTCCGCTTGTATTGCCGGGAGTGCTACCGGTAGTTTTATCGGTGTTGCCAGTGCTATTGGTGTTGGTATTGCCTGATTTTTTATTATTATCAACTGCAGCCATGATCATTCCTTTTTCTGTTGGAGTTGTGCCGTCAATAACGGCCTGTATGACCTCACGCCGGATTTTCCCGCGTCAGGCATCTTCTGTGTCATCCAAAGCTTCATCGGCCTCAGCCATCGCATCGTTCGCGAATTGGAACGCGAACGATCGCAGGATACTTTGGAAGGCTTCACTTTGTGCTGCAGACTGTGAGTTGTCTTGAAGTTGATCATTTGAAACGGTCCGGTTATCCGCCCGATCGTTCCCGCCAGCTGGCTTGCCATCATTCCCACCAGCTGGCTTGCCATCATTGCCACCAGCCGGCTTGCCATCACCAGAATGCTCGGATTTCGAATCCCCATGGCCCTTTCGGATCAAGGAAGTCCCGAGGTTGCCAACTCCACTCCCAATTGCTGCTATCATCAGGTACTCCGGCATTTGCCATTGGCGGCGACGTGTTAAAGGTTAACCTCGATCAAGCTAAGGGCGGGAGCTTTCGAGAACCTGACGGCTTTTGACAAAAACCGGCCAGCGCAAAAACGTATGCTCTGCAGGATGTTGCTCTCGCATCGAACAGTCGACCACGATCTCGGCTGTTCGGCCAATCCCGCCGTCCACGCATGCCGCGACCGAATGGCAGCCGCAGCAGCTCGTTTGCATCCTCGATGCTGTGGTGTCGAACAGGAGACACGGTCCACGTGCTGCATGACCGCAATGACCGTATTCTTGCTGGCTCCACGGGCGCACGCAACGAGCAGGAACTCGGTCTTTGCATCACCATTCTCTCGCCTGCACATCACGGCCCGGCGCGGTGAGCTCATTGGCTTCGAGAAGGTCGGCGACCGTACGAACATGGGATGGTCTGCCGGCTTTGGGAGGCCGGTGCGGATCCTCTTCTCACCATATCGAAAGCTTGAAGCGGTCGGATTTTCTTGCCCTGTTCGTGAGAACTCCCATCGTCAGCTAATCGTCAGCCAAGCGGTCTATCTAGGCCGGCCGTGCCTGACCTTCGGATCCAAAGGTCCCGTCTCGACACTTTTTGTAACTATAGATCGAAATGGTTTCCCGCGCGATACGCAACGCACACGCTTCTCTGAAGCAAATGTGTGACTTTGTCGGTGGCGAACGAGAGGAGTGACGCCTCAATAAAATCGTCAGGCACGTGTCTAGGAAGGGGAGCTAGCCGAGTTGGTCTGATTTCATTCGCTGTTCCTGGAAATCGGCGGACTGAAGCGCTGATAATCTCAGGACATCGATATGCGAAAGTCCTGTGAGCTCGGGCCAATCTTGGCCTGCTACTGAGAAGCACTTTGGCGGGAACATTACGCCGTCGCGGGTCTGGCTGACCGTGACGTTAACCGAAAGATGCCGCTGGTCTCGTCAGCCGCCAGCACAATAGCAGCACATTCTCGCCTACTACGGAGACGCAATATGAAGGGCATTGGCCGACCACGGAAATCGCAGGCTGAAACTGGAGCCAGCCGCGCGGGGCGGGCGAGCAGTTCCCTTTCGCAATCAAGTCTTGCTGCGGGAGAAGGTGGACAGTCATTCGATTCCGTTGTGGAGCAGATGCGCTCTGGGGACGCCGATAGGAGGCCCTCCTCCCTTCCAGTTGCGCGCGGTCCAGGCGATGCCCGCGAAAGTCTGCCAGGCGCCTCGATTGGCGAAGATCAAATCCTGAACGCACCGCCACGTGGAGCCGCTGCGCCACCACGCGGAACCGTAGCGCCACGTGGCGCAGCCGCAAGGCGGCGCGGTTCTCCCTCCATGTCTGAGGGCGAAGCCATGGCGCCGGTCGGTAGCCAACTATCAACCGCGCAGGTGGAAGGCACCAGCTCATCGTCAAATGAAGATATCAGTCCGACACAGCTCAGAATGAACAGTCTTGTTCAACAACTGACTGATTGCGAGGCTGCGGCCAGGAAAACCGACGTCCCCGAGGAGGCGGTGGAGCTGATCAGTCGGGTCGTCGATGCAGCCTCAGCAATTCTGGAGTACCGCGCTAGCCTGCCTGCGGCTGAGGCGCAGACAATTATGCCAGACGACAAGGTGCGTAGATGTTGCCAGATCGTGTGCGACGCCGCGAATGAAGTAGACAAACTTGGCCTGTCGACGATCACGAAATTGGACAAAAAGACCAAGAAAGCGGCAGGTATGGTCGATAAACTCTACTCCTACTCCCAGGCGGACCGGCAGGAGCTGTTGATTTTAAATGTGGAGAACCACCATACGGCGGCAATTAAGTGGTGGGAAAAAAAGGCATGGCGCTCCGAACGGCAGCGATCCGCCTGCGCTGCCACCGCTAGCCTATCCAGTGGAACGCCCGTGATGCGGGAAGCCGAGCGGTGCGCACTGCGGCTGCGTGCCGGCTCGGTACTGAGTGTCAGGATCTGGCTGGTCCGTGAGCGGATCGGTCTTGCGCGGGCCAAGATTGAACTGCGGGCGAGCAGGTTCGAGCCAGATTTGAAGGAACTCCTCGTCGGTCGAAATGGAGTGGTGCAGCTGATGGCAAGCGCCGTTCAAGAAGCTCTTCGCGCCCTCTCTTTGGCGAAGGGCATAATGGATGATGGCAAAGCACTCAACGCTCATGATTGCGCGGTTGTAGAAAAGATCATGGAGCGGCTTTCGGATTTTGGATTGGCGTTGCACGAGGTGCATACCAAGCTAAGCCATACCTACCCAGATGCCGGCCTCCCATTGAAACTGTTCGAACGGATCGTGGACGATGCATGGATCACTGCGCACGATGCCATGCACTTGTTGAACCTGCAGTCTCCGCCGTCAGCCATCATGGCGCCACAGGCCCAGGCGGGCGCTGCGATGCCGGCCAGGGCAGGCGCTGCGATACCGGCTGACACTGCTGGTACGGCTGCAGTGTCAGAAGGCACTACAGGGCGAAGGAAAGGGAAGTCAAAGCATAAGTCGGCAGCTCGCGCCGGGACTTCTGCCGCCGGGCAGCCATCAACACCAGTCGCTGCGAACGCCGGCACAGTGCCAGCAGCCAAGGTTCTCGCGCGCTCGGATCAAGTTGCGAGTACACAGGTGAGAGCGCAAGAGGTGGCTGCGAGTTCGTCGGGGGCAGGCTCGACAATCGGGGGCGCCGCGTTGTCAATGGAGGTATTGACGGAGCGGCTCAAACGATTGGACGAACTTTTGCAGTTCGATCTGGCCGGTCAGCAAAGCGTCGTCTCCCAAGTGCGCCAGATGAAGCCTGAGGAGGCCGGTAAGGTCGTGGACGATGTGGCCCAGTACCTGCGAGCCCAGGCCATTGAGATGCAAACCTGTCTCGCCGGGTTGCAGGGGCGTAATGTACGCCTGCTACTCACCTCCACCCAGCTACCCAAAGTGCACGAACGCACAGACCAGCTCAAAGGGTTGCTGAACATGGTGCTGGGACAGGCCAACGCACTGAATGAAGGAAAAGCCGGCATTACGACTGATTGCATGAAGGCCTACGCATTTCCGGCGCAAAAATACCTGGAACATTTGTGCAATGCCGACGAATTGATGCCGCCGGAGGCACCGGTCGCGCTGCGTGGCGAGCCAGGAAAGCTGTTTGAGATGAAGCTGCAGCCCAAGATGCTGGTCAATGGTGGGATGCCGAGCCCGATGTGGGTGCACATCCACACGAGTCGCCCCGTCATGGCCAGAAACTTGGAAGGGCTGGCTGATTCCGAATTCACCGCTTGCCACGTTAAATCCAACGAACAGCGCGGCTACAATCGAGAGCGAGAGGAAGCCGATGCTAGGTCCGGTCGCGAGAAGGTCATAATTCATCGCGGCAAACTCACCCCCGCTTTCTGTAAGTCCTTGTTGACCTCGGGGCTTGGCCGCCAACCACGCCATTCGCGTGCCGAGCTCCCGTCGGCGCAGGCTGCATGACAGGGCACGTACTTTGGGGTCTAGGGCAGAATGCGGCCGGCCACGCTGTGAGTCAGCGAGCATTTCTCCTGGCCAAACCGCGAATGCCGCTGCGCGAGTTGCGGTCCGGCGATTGGAGTCGATCGGCTACCGTCAGGGCCGATTTGCGATGTCGCGTTACCTGCTGTTGACGTGGCGGCGTATCTTGCCTCCCATCCAACTTATCGCCGAGATCGCGCCGCCAAGATCGAGGCGGAAGGTCTTCCTGCGAGCGCGGAGCAGGCATAGCCGATCCGATCGGGATCGGCGCATTGCAACGACCCAACGGTGTGGTGGAGAAAATTGGATTCGGGAGAGCTCGTATCCAAGAGGCGGAGTTCCGGCCCGAATACAATCCGCTCGCCCGCTGCACCCACGATGCGCATCCGCAGTTTATTGTCTGGGAGATGGGCTGGATTGCTCGGCGGCGCTGGCGCTAAGGCGGGGCTGATCGCCGGACAATCAGCATTCACTGCCAACAGCCTTGCAACCGTCACCAGTTGCAAGGCTCGGCGGCGGGTCGACAAATCACATGAAATCGTCGTCGGACCCGCTATCGCTGCTGTCGCTGTCCTCGGTTTTGTGGAGATAGAGTGGAGGTTTGCCTGCACGCTGCCACTCACCGGCACTGTTCTTCGTCCATTTGTCGGGATGCTGCGTAGGGTCAAGCACCAGGTCGCCATGATCCACTTCAACAAACCCCATCGTCTGCGCGCGCGCTTGTGCTTCCGGATTAGCCGCACGCCAATTCAGCAACGGTCGGTCGCCGTCTATCCGAAGTTGATGCTCCAGCAGAATATCGCCCGCATTTTCGACGAGCGGATGGGCGACTTGAAGATCCACTATGGAAGTGACCTCAGTTCGACCAGGAAATTGTTCCCGCCAACTTTCCGATTCGAACTCGTTCATGCTGAATCCGCCTTCCATTCTCAGCAGTCCGGCACTCCGGTCTCCCAATTGGTAACTGAAATATCGCGCGTGCTCCGTATCTCGACGGATGCCATATTGCTGAGCAACGTCCGCGGTGCGCCTGGCTCGTGACGATACGAACTCCGAATACTCTTGAGGATTGTCGGCGATGTGCGTGATTTCATCACCATGAAATTGCCTCACCTGTCTCCTGAAGGAAGTCCTGTTGATCTCCACCACAGGAGGTCGGGAATTGAGGGAGTATGCTTGGGGAGCCGCCGATGATGAGGCGCCGCTACCTTCCGATCCGGATAAGTGCATTCGGGCAAATGTGTCCGCGAACCCTTCGCTTCCTGCATCCGATTGCTCGCCGGCATTATGCGCGCGGTAACTATCGGATGAGCCACCAATTCGACCATACATGACGATTCGTACTCCTATGTTTCGCAACCGAGCTCAAGTTAGCACGGCTGTTCAACATAGGTCGCTTAGTTGACGACTAGCTGACGAGGGCATTCCAACGGCTGCACGAATCAAATCCGCACTGCCGGCCTCAAAACCTCGGACTGCGCCACGCACCGGCCAGCAGAGGCTGCAAGGTCATGCCGGAGGACTTGCCGTAGTTGCTGGGTGGCAGATCCGAGGGGAGTGATTGCCCCAGGCCCGCGGTTGCGCGGTTGGCCTGACAGAGACACTGGGGCACGGATGGCCAGCCGACATTTGCCACTAGCTAGCATGGAGCCAGGTCAGTTTTGAACTGGGCAGTCGTGGACTTCCAATGACTAGGCCAAGCCTGCGGCAAAGAGTGCTTTCGCGACAGGCTGGAAATATTGCATAGGAACGGCGTTGCCGAGTTTTGTAGTGCTTATCAGCTGACGTGCTAAGACATGGTCATGGACGATCGTCAGGCGTAGTGCCCGCGCCTCACTCAACACATGTGAAACGCGCTCACCTTCGGCACGGCAAACTAAGAACGGCACCCCGGTTTCACCGCGAACGTAACGCAGACCGATCAGGACCGCCCTTCCTGTTAAGACCAGCGTGGCGCGATGCACGCCAAGCGCAGGCTCGTCGGCCGCCTCCTCGCGGATGCGACGCTGTTCACCTTTCAACTCTGGCGCTCCTTGCTGATCCTTCGACTCGCGCGTCACTTCGGTATTGGTCATGCGCATTTCGCGCAGATACAACGCGCGCTGGAGCAGGAGATCGATCAGTCCGCCGACCAGCAGTGCGCCGGCGCCAATTCCCATCAGCAATTTTGTCTCCATAAAGATGAGGCCAACACAGCCCATGCCGCAGATCGGCAGAGGGACCATTGTCTTCCACATCCCGAGAAGGACAATGGAAAAGGTTGCGCTGAGAACCAATACCTTGAACATGGTCTTGCAGACTTCGACCATGGAACGAGCAGACCCCAAGCGCTTCAGCCCTTCAAAGGGGTCAATTTTCTTAAAGCTGAGCTTCATCGGCTCCAGAGAGAAGACAAATCCACCATTGGCTAGCAGGCTGGCCAAAATCACCGCGGCGACGAGGGTTCCAAGCAGCGGGCCAACAGCCGCGACGGTGAGTTGGACGAGCACAACCAATGCCTGCGGCACCGCGGTATCGAAAGGTAGGCTCTGCAACTTGGTGGCTAATAGGAGCGCTTCCCGGCATTTGTCCTCGATCACGCTGCCTCTTAGCCAAAGGTAGCCGAGCCCAGCGCAAGTCCCGACCGCGCGGACGAAATCGGAGCTACGTGGCAGCTGTCCTTTTTTGCGCGCTTCACTTAACTTCTTCGGGCTGGCGGCGTGTGTCTTCTCTTCACTTGTGTCGCTCATGGCAGCAATTTGTCGAACCACTCCAGCGCGCCGTTGGCTTGTGTGACCTCCAGTTTCATGCTCTCCACCAGATAGGCAGCGTAGGTGACCATGAGAACTGGAAAGACAATGTTCTTGATTGCCGGAGACAGTTGGCTCGCCTTAAATTGCGGGGCAAAGCGACGCAGCAGCATCATCGATATATCAATCAGTATCAGGAAGAACACGACAGGCCCCGATACCAATAATGCCGTGCGCATTATGCGGTCGAGAAGCCCCAACAACTCCATTGCTCCTGGCCCGCTCAGTGTCGGGTGAAACTGATACACCGGCCAGATCAAGTAGCTGCGGTACAGGACACTGATCAAAGTTTCCAGGCCTCCTGATCCGACGAATATGGCAATCGCAGTGATCCCCAGAAAAACGCCCATCGCGGAAGCCTGACTGTTCGTCGCGGGATCGGCCGAAGCGGTCGGGCTGCTGATGCCGCGTTGGTTGTCGATAAGCTCCCCGGCAGCCTGAAGGCCCCAAAGCGGAATGCCAAGAAAAGTGCCAAGGAGTACACCGACAAAAACTTCCTTGAATCCGAGCAGGGTTAGCTGGATCAGGCGTGTATCAGAATCCAGCGCCGGCAATCCGCCGCTGACGTGTGCCAGGCATGGTAGTGCGAAGCCAACAGCCAAACAGCCCCGGATCAGCCCACTGATCTGCGAGCGTGTGAATACGGGAAAGATCAGCATGATGCCCATCGCGCGGGCTGCCCCAAGACCTGCCGCAACGACGAGTTCGAGAGCCGTCTGGATCAGAATTTGAATATCGGCCGATGGCGCGTCCATGGGGCGGACTAGTAGCTAAGTGTCATTGCGGGAAACTCGGTGAAGATCTGATCGGCTAGCTCTATGAGCGGGGCGCCTAGCACAGGAGCAAACAGCCCAATCACCGCGACAACGACCAGAAGCTTCACGGTGAGCGGCAAGCTTTCATCCTGGATCTGCGTCGCCGCCTGGAGGATGCCGATGACGAGGCCGACAACCACTGATGCAATGAGCGGCGGTAGAATCCAGATCATGAAAACCACCAGTGATTGGCTCATAAGAGTAATGATGCTGGATTCAGTGATGATCAGCCTCCCGGTAACGTATAACTCAGCACAAGCCCATGCATCAATTTTGACCAACCATCAATGGCAACAAACAAAAAGATCTTGAACGGGACAGATATAACAGTTGGTGAGACCATCGACATACCCATTGCCATCAAGATAGTTGTCACTATCAGATCTATAACAATAAAAGGCAGATAAAGTAGAAATCCTATCTCAAATCCGCGCTTCAATTCTGATAGCAAGAAAGATGGTACAAGTATTGCAAAGTCATCAGGCGTGGCTGCAGCGTGCATTTCCTCTGGCCAGACCTTTTCTGTCGAAGATAGGAAAAATCGCCGCTGCTCTTCATTTGTGAATTTCTTGAGATGCTCGCGCAAGGGCTCACTTCCGGCTTTAGCGGCGCTTACCCAGTCGTCGAATGTCTGATAGTGGAGCTTGGGATCCGACATGCGGTCATAGGTCTGCTCAGCAACGGGCGCACTAACGAACATAGTGAGGATCATCGCCGCGGCGTACAGCACCACATTGGGTGGTATGGTCTGGGTCCCGAGCGCATTGCGGACGAGGAAAAGAACAATTGATACCTTTACAAAGGCCGTTGTCGTGGCAACTGCTAAAACCAGCAGACCGAGTCCGGCGGTAACCGCAAGAAGCGCCAGGATTGTCGGCTGAGCTTCACTCATTGCATGCAAACCCGCCACGGAGCCTGATGCCCAGCTCTTCTCCGATGCGGACAATGTCGCCACGCCCGATACGCTGACCATTGGCCACTATGTCGACCGGGCCGTCGATCGGCCATCCAAGTTCAAAAATATGCCCTTCGCCGGCACTTCTTAATTCCCCAAGAGAAATAGGCCAGCGGCCGCATTCAAAGACAAGCACGATCTCGACATCGTCGAGATCCTTAGTAAGCTCCAGTTGCGATCCGGGTTGTGTCATATGCGCATTCTCCAAAGGACACGGTCGCGGGCGGAAAGGCCCCCGCAAGATTAATTCATCGCCGTCAAGATCCGCCCCGGCGCACAACTGGCCGACAGCTAGGGTGATCTGGCCGCGGCCGAACGGCGCAATATCGGGCAACAATGCATCACCGACACATGCGCTTCGAAGAAGCGCCGCAGGAAGGCGAAGCGTGCCGACCTCTCCTGCAACAATGAGCGGGAGCTCTGGAGGCAGCCCGCCCAGCTGCCGCGGCAACTGGGCAAGCAGTTCGCCTAGCGCGCGAAACGCAGGCGGTACTAAGCCGTCAAGAGGCGTGAACAGGAATAGACGGCCCTTGCCCTTGACCGCGCCGAAAATGATGTCGAGTTCAAGATGAGGAGCCAGCATCGTGGCTTCGCATACGCGCACGAGTTGCACGTTCAGACGCGTCGTCTCCTCCAGTCGAGTGACAAGCGGCTCAAGAGCGAGTTCGAGAATAAGCGAAGCAGTTGGCTCGGAAGGGAAGGCCAAGCCGTTCTGCACTGTCGTGATGAACTCCTCTACGAGCGGGCGCGACAGCGACAAGATGACCGTCTCGGCTCCCACTCTCCAGACGCAGTCAAGCATCGGAATGGCAGCAGGTTCCTGCTGCCAGACAAGCCCTGCCGTTCGCACCGATAGCGGCACCTCGTTGATCCGGCTTTGAAACGGCGTGCGGGGCGCTGCTGTATCATTGAGCCACGAGACAACCGTGCGGGACAGTTTCAGAACTGGTTCGAACATGGCGGGTGTGACCGCAGCGGCTATCAAAGACTGCACGGTCGTGTCATTCGGACGACCTCTTGCGACTGTCGGATCCGGTTGCGCGGCATTTAGGCAAGCGACCCCCTCGCATATTTCAGCAGTATCTCGTCGTCGGCCTCGATCTCGGCTGCGGCCTCCGAATGAGTCTCGACGGCGCGCCGCACGTCGTCCTCGATTTGTTGCCATTTGTCCCTTGCCGCCGAACATATGACCCATAGCTCCCTCGTCCTGGACGCCGCCATCTCAGCCTCCTCTTGAGCGATTTGGGCATCATCAAGCATCTGCCGTCTGGAAGTGATCTCAGCGGCAAGCTGTTCAGTGTGAAGGCGGTGACGGTCGAGCGCTGCGCTAGACAAGTTGTCGAGTGACATCAGATGCTGATAGAGCGCTGCTTCTGTTCTTGAACAATGTTGCTGTATCATTGCAAGCTCCCTAGCGGCATTTTGTACGGCTGAGGCGGCCACATCGCGCTGGGCTTCCTTCTTGGACAGCTCGCCAAGGGCACGACGCTCTTGCATTTCCTTCAGAAGCCGTAACCTCGAAGACTGAACCCAGTTCACGCGGTCAGACGCGACATCCATGCGACCGTCTCCTCGAAATCTGACGCGTCATCTTCGCTCTGGCGCAGAAACTCCCTCAGTTCGTCGATTGACGCGACGGCCCGGTCAGTCAGGGGATCTCCACCTGGCTTGTATTCGCCAACATTGATCAAGAACTCGGTCTCGGCATAGCGCGATAGGAGCTCGCGGAAAATGGATGCTGCCTTGCGATGTGTCCCCGAAACGACTGCATCCATGACGCGGCTGCGACTCTGCAGCACATCAATAGCGGGGAAATGCGATCGCGCCGCAATAGCGCGTGAGAGGATGACATGGCCATCGAGAATACCACGCGATTCCTCGGCGATTGGATCACCTGTGCCATCACCCTCTACAAGCACCGTATAGAAGGCCGTGATTGAGCCCCGCTCACCCATGCCGGCGCGCTCGAGCAGGCCTGGCAGCATGCCAAAAACGGAAGGAGGAAAGCCCCGTCGCGTCGGCGGCTCACCCGCAGCAAGGCCTATTTCGCGCATAGCGCGGCAGAAGCGCGTCAGCGAATCCAGCATGAGAGCAACGCGTAGGCCCTGATCGCGAAAATATTCCGCGAGCGCAGTCGCCATTGGAGCGCATTGCGCACGCTCCACCGCCGAGCGGTCGGAGGTTTCAACCACGACGACCGTACGGAGAAGGCCCTCTTCACCAAGATTCCTTTCGATGAATTCACGAACTTCCCGTCCACGTTCGCCTATGAGCGCCACTATGACGACGTCAGCGGCGGCACCCTTTACGATCTGTGACAACAGCGTCGACTTGCCACCACCTGGCTCGCCATAAATCCCGATCCGCTGGCCCTCGCCGCACGTCAGCAGACCATCGAGGACACGGACCCCAAGCGGGAATGGCCGCTCAATCATGCGCCTCGTCATCGGATTGGGGGCTCTGCCATGCAGTGGCCGAGTTTCGACGGTCTTGATTTCGCCTTTGCCGTCCAATGGGCGGCAACGACTGTCGATCACGCGACCGAGCAAATCGCCGCCGACGGGCACCTCACGCATTCGGCCAGTGGCCACGACCTCTGCGCGGCTGGATAGGCCCACCAAGTCCCCGATCGGTGTCAGCAATACACCATCACCCGACAGGCCGATCACCTCGGCCTCGAGCGACAGCCCGGTTCGCGGGTCCTCTAGGAGGCAAAGTTCCCCAATACGAGTGTCTGGCAAGACGGCATGAACCAGTGTGCCGATAGCCCGCGTGATCCGACCCCGCACCGCACGCGTGTCAATTCGCTTGGCCGCAGCCCTCAACGACGAGATTGCTGGAACGAGAGCTCGAGTGTCGGCGTCAGCGTTATGTTCTGGGACGGGCTTTCTCATAGCTCGCCTTTTTCACAGAGCGTCCCGAAACCAAGGCGCAGCGCGCGCATCTGGGCGTCAAGTCCCAGGTCGACATTGCCGTACTCGCTCCACAGCACGCACCGTTGCGGCGACAACGTCGGGTCGGGCTCGATCCGCACCCTTGGTCGACCATCCTGGCCGTCGCATCGAGCAAACTCTCGTGCAAGCATGTCGACTTGCATGGGAGAAACATGAAGGCAAACTTCGGCGCCGCTGTATTGACACTCTATGGCGTGACGAACAGCCCTCACCAATAGCTCGCCCGGATCGAAAGCGCCGATAAGATCGCTCAATATTTCCATCACGAGCTGCGGCAATTCCTGCTCCAGAGCCGCCTTTCGTCGCGCGATTTCGGAGATTGTCTCCGCAATCAGCCCTGCCATCTCCTCGGTGCCTGCATTCGAGCCCTCCATGTGGCCGCGCGCCCACGCCCGCTGGTAAACGGCGCGTGCCCAGTTTCGAACGCGCTGCCGATGCCGTTCTGCCGCGGCAAGCGCTTGCGCGGCGCTGTGCCAGGTTTCGAGCTCGCTCGCGGGTATCAGTGGTCCGACTGGACGCATCTGCGGCGCTATTGGCCCCTCGGAAAGTTCGGCTGTCATTTCACCGGGGTCTCTGTCTCAAAATGAGCTAGTACAAGTGAAAGCAATTGGCCGGCGGCGGTCCAATGCTCAGGTGCTGGAGTCTCCGCGGCAGTCCCCTCGGGCAACCGAAGAAGCACGCGGTTACGCTCGGTCGCTGAACTGTCCTGGAGCCAAGCCCCAAGACATGCATGTCCATCGTATTCGATTTGCTGAGCGAGTTTTTCTGGGTCCGCGATCAGTCTGTTCTCAACGGCATGCAGCAGGTGTCGGATTCCGAATGCGTGTGCATCCACGCCGATGCGTTTAACAAGGATGGCAAGCTCAGGCTGAGAGACAAACGCGACCAGCGAACGGGCATGCCAGATACTACCAGCAAGAAGGGCAGCTCGATATGGATCGTGCCCGCGTAGAAGGTCCGGCCTGCAGCCGATGTGGTTCAGATCCACGTCATAGTTGCCCAGCAATTCTGCCAGCCTTGGATGCAGTCTGGAACACTTCTGCAACTTCACTAACGTTTCTGCCGATAACGCCGGATCAAGACGCGCCGCTAGACGGGTCGGATGGGCCGAAGCCGCAAGCTCGCTCGCGCCCGGAAAACGCAATTGGTGCGGACCATCAGGTCGGGCGGTCTGTATAGGCATTTGCAATGAGATGTCACCCACGTCCAATTGCAGGCATTCTTTTGCGAATGGCCTCGACAGCAGAAGCATCCCGGCGCCCCTCGACCTTGGAAACGCCGGTTGATTGCTTGCGCCGACGCGTAACAACGCTGACCAAGAGATAACAGGCCAAGGCGAATACGGCTGCGGCAAAACCTGTCACGGTCGCCAGAATTGGCGCAGGAAGAGGTATTGATGCTTGTGGCAAAACAGCAGTCGGATCGGGCCGTTGCTCGTGTGCGGACCGTTCTACCGGCACCAAAACCACTTCCACCTTATCGTAGGACAAGCCTTCGATGCTGTCGGCTACGAGCATCTTTATCTTTGGCAGCAGAGCCGCGACATTTGTTTTGGCGTCGTGCCTGATAAACACCGAGGCCGAGGATGGCGTGGCGCCGGCTCGCACAAGGTCGTTATGCGGCAGCACGACGTGAACACGTACAGAAAAAACGCCATCGATATCGCTGATCGTCCGCGACAACTCTTCGCTCAGGGCATACACGTAACGGGCACGCTCTTCGGTCGGCGAGGCAATCAGGCCTGATCCTTGGAATATCTCACCGAGGTTCTTGAAGGATTGGCGCGGCAACCCCTTGGCGTTCAGAAGGTTGATTGAGAAGGCGAGCAGCTTTTCGTCAACCTGGATCGTGCTGGTCCCATCCTTGGCGACCACCCGGATCGCGGCGACCCCGTTGTCTTCAAGAAGTGCGAGCATTTCATTTGCCTCACGCTCTTGCAATTGCGTGTAGAGGTCGGTTTTGCAAGCACTGAGGGCGACGAGAACTGGCAGCATGACAAGTCTAATCGACCGCCACCCTGACAGGCCACGCATGATTTCGCCCTTGGCCAAGCCAATCATGCGCCCGGTTCAGCCTTCCTTCAAAAGTTTATTCACGGATGATGTGATGCCGCTGACGCCTTTGGAGATAAGCGCCACCTGGGTGACGCCGTTGTAAACATCCCGAAGACCAGCCATCATCGTTTCGAAGTCTTGCCCTTGTTGAGGAATGCCCGAGATTCCGGTTCCCGCCTCACCTGCGACGGGAAGCTTCTGCGCCGGTCCCGGTAGAGCGCCCTTCGAAAGGGCTATGTCATGGTCGAGCGCGGGGAAGGAAACAGTGTTGTGTGGATATAGGGAGGAAATCGTCTGCAACACGCGATCGCCCATGCCGCTCGTCGGCGCAGCCGCGCGCTGAACATCCATCGCCGCAGCAACTGGCGCCGCACTCGCTGGCCCCGCGGCGGCATCGTTTTTCAGCGAGTCGGCTGCATGCCCTAAGGCGCGCTCAAACTGGGCCTGCTCGACAATCGACGGTGATCCGACCCTGGGGAGGCCAGCCGTTAGAGTGGCAGAGATCGACGTGACAGGCATCATCATGTAAGGACTCGGTTGCTCTCTCTGACCGGGCGAGCCCCGCCCATTCATCACCCGGTGTCGGCGCAACACTCCTAGGGGGGCAAGCTGACAACAAGCTGACTAACGGCGGCGTCATTTCGACATCTAAAATCTCTTCGGCAATTTAGTCACTTGTGATGATTTCAGCGTTTGGTTTATCAGTGCGACATGCCGAGAACGCTTATCCAACCCGTCACCCTGCATGTTTTGAGACTTCTCTGTGCCGGGTTTTTTCTGTCCACCGGGATTCACCCGGCGCACGCAGTCCCGCTGTCCCTTCCGGCGACACCCTATAGATACACGGTTCTGGATCAGGAACTCGCTGCAGCGTTGCAGGAATTCGGCAACAACCTGAATATCAGGGTCAACATCAGTCCTGCGGTGAAGGGGCGAATTCGCGGACGTATGCCTGATTTGCCACCGCGCGCGTTCCTCGACCGCTTGACGAACCTTTACGGTCTCCAATGGTACTATGACGGCCTTGTGCTCTATGTGTCTGCTGCACAAGAATCGCAAACTCGAATGCTTTTGATGACGTCGATTCGCTTCGATGCGTTCAAGGGGGCTCTCGACAAGCTTGATATCTCCGACGAGCGCTATGTAGTCAAACCCGTGCCAGGCAATGGCCTCGTCTTCGTTTCCGGTCCACCGCGCTTCGTCGCACTCGTGGAGCAGACCTTTAACGGCTTGGTGGCGGAGGCGCAGGCGCAGACTCACATAGCGGCCACGCCAAAGGAATCAGTGCTGATCTTGTTTCGCGGCTCCTCCACTACGGTCGTTCGCGACGGACGACCGGATGCTTCTTATTCTTCTGACATCCCACAACAGGATAGCGTTGGCGGGAAGCCTGAGCTGGGCAAGAAATGAACATTGAGGATTTGCCGCAGCTCTGAAGAACATGACTGCGGCTACCCCTTTGTGAACTCTTCGCAAACTCGTCAGTTTCTCGAAAGCTAATCCGCTCATGATGAGTCCCGGCAGCTCTCGCGGTGACTCCGGCCATTGTGTTGGACCGAACCTTGGAGCCGGCCCGGAACACAGCAATTGAAGGCAGGGCAGGCGCATTCGTGACCTGCCGACGCTTGGAATTGTCGAATTTTGTGAAACGCAAGGGATCTTCTGTCGGGGTCTCTTGTGGGGATTTCAACGTCACGTCTGAGGATGCACAATGTCGGCCAGCAATCTTTCAACTTTCTACCGCTCAAATTCGCTACAGTCCGCAAGGGGTTGGCCGGGCCTGAAAGTTTCCCATTTTGCGACCCAGCATCAGCAAAGTGCATCGTGCTTCGAAGCGATGCTGTCCACTTGTGTGCTGGCAAACAAGCCCGGCTCTTTCGCGCAAGGGGATCTGCCAACGTCGAATCTTGATTCGACAATGGATAAATTGCGGCAGGACCCTTTGGGCCATCTGGCACCGGATGTCGAATCGACATTGAAGGGCTTGGAGCAACACCCACTGGATCTGCTGCCGCCACATATGAGGGCGGCTCTCAAGGAGGACCAATCGCAACGCTCCAAGGCGACTGAAGCCCAACATCTGCTCCGCGTCACCCCGAAGATCGAGCCGGCTCCCAGGCCGAGCCCCGGAATCACGTGGAACGGTGGGTCGCTGACCACGGCTGAGTTGCAGATTGTTGCGGTACTCAACCGTCACAAGGACCAATGCCCGCTTAGTTGGAAGTCGTTGACCGAGAAAGCCAATGATCCCTCTACGCCACCGGATCTGAAAGCGGCGATCAAGGGACTGCAGCAGGATTCGGGACTTTTTTATGCGATTGGCTCGCAGGGCGACGGCCGCTGTGGAGGCAAGATCAACGCCAAGGACTTGGCCGGATTTTCAAACCACCACCCACAAGTTGCTGCATTTCAGGAAGCCCAAGCGCAAAGCTACGAGCAGAACTACATACCATCCGACGGCAGCGGAGGTTTGCAGCCTTCGGTCATGACCTTGAGCGATGCCTTGCGGGAGTTTTACCGGTACTCCGAAAATCTGTCCAAGGACCTGAGTCTGGATGAGTTCAAGAAAATGGTCGGCGGCGAATCGAAAAACGGCAAATTTCCGCCCCAGGTCATTGCGGCGGCGCAATATTTCCTCGATCACCCCGATGCTTGGAACCAGTTGTGCGGTGGCTCGAAAGGGAAGATGCACAAAGAGGATTTCCTGCAAGTGGCCTCATCGTCGATGAGCCTCACGCAAACTGAGCTGAATACGGTCGAGATGATCAAGGACCATCAGGACACGTTCTTTGGAAGCGGTGTTCTGACTCGCGACAAACTGGCGAAAATGAAAGACGACAAGAGCCTTGATCCGAAAGTGCGGGAAGCAGCCTCTCAGCTCCTTTCAGATCCTCTTTTGTTTGGCCTCCTGAACAATTCGATCACGGGCTATAAGACCCATCATAAATTCTTCGACTTTGGCGGCGGGCATACGGTTGATTCCGGCAATATCAGCAAAAAAGACTTTGCCCATTTTTGCACAAACATGTCGTCTGCGAACCGCAACGTTCAGCAGCCAATCACCCACGGCGCCCAAACCGCAGAAGAGCAGAATGCCGTCGCGGACATGAAGATGGGCCTGATGGACCAGCCTGACATTAAGTCAGCCAAAAAGAACGGCGGGGCCGTCATGCACGTCGTCGACTCCGTGCTCAAAATCGAGACGAAAGTGCTCGACTTGGCGGCAACGGCGGTGGGACTGCTCAGCTTCATTCCGGGCCTCGGACAAGTAGCCGATCTTGCCTCGATGGTTCTCGAGGCTGAGTCGCAAGCAGCCAATCTCCTGCGTACGGCCATTAACGGAGGCGATATGAAGCGAGCGCTGGAGGAAGCTGGCCTCAATATGGCCGCGCAGGCGATCGGCCTTATCGCAGGCCCCGAGGTCAAGCTGGCCATTCGAAATGGGCTCGTAAAGCACCTGATGGAAGAGGCCTTGGCGGCAGGCATTGATCTTTCGGTCTCGACGGCGAAGGACTACGCAGAAGGCTATGTGAATAACCTCCAAGCGCGCCTTGCAGGCGGCCCTGAGCAAAACCTAGGCCTTCCGAGCATGCCATCATTCCAGAGTGTGGCAAGCAATGTGCCCTTCGTCGGCATTGCCTTATCCTAGCCGTCGCCTTGCGCGGAAGCTTTGGCTCGCGCGCTGAGATAAGGGTCATTGTGGCACAAGCAGGGGTTCATCCGCATCAACGCAAGCGGTGTTCCTGACGCCATCTTGATCGGACTGTGAGGGAGATGTCCGAAGTCTGTGAAGGCTTCGGTATATGACGACTTCAGAGTTACGCTGAGCCCAGCCATCTCGAGCCGGTGCGCCGGGTCGAGGTTTTCACGGGCGCCGGCCGGCAGCGGGAATGGTCTCCGGAAGGCACGGCGCGGATGGTGGCGGAGCTGGCGCAGCCGAAGGAACGGCTGTCGCGCGCCCAGGGCGGCCTCCCGAACAGCCAGACGATGATCTCCTGCGGCCTATATCCTTGTGCCCACGCTCAAGGCAGTCGGCTGAAAACAGCGCTAAAACAGCATTATCCTGCACTGCACCCTCGATCCTTGCGCTCACCGATCGCTCGTCGACACGCACGCGGTCAAGTCGTTATCGGCGCTATGCCGATGGGCTTCGAGAGCAAGGTGGACGCTGAGCGGTGCGTCAGCCTCAGGGCGCGGCTGGCCAGCTTTGGGTCTCACGCTCTATGACGGCAACACCCGGCTGATCCACTTGGCCTGTTCGGGGGCTCCCGGCAGCGGCGCGGAAGCCACGGTCCGCCTTCCTCGGCTTCAGGCCAAAGACACCGCAGCATGCTCCAGAGCTATGTCTGCCGCCTTCGCCCCATCGTCGCTGGTCATGTGGAAAGGACAAGCAGGCTACGCACCCCATAATCCCGTCGGGCAGGATTCGACAGTCGACGGCGAGACATTCGCCAAACCTCACCCTTGATTCTCAGCAACGTTAAAAAAAATTCACATAATGTTCGTGAGCGTAGTCTCCTGTCAGGTGGTACATTAGCCCCAATATCTGGCGTCTTAGTCGTAGAAAGGACTGTGATCCATCTTCCATTAGCATCCATACCAGCGGATTTACAGCAAATGACAAGAAGAGATCTCATGCGGATTGATGGGGATAGAAGGGCTAGCGGCTTGCTGCATCCCGTCCGGGTTGATGCCAACCAATGTTGACACTGGTAAATCGCGTAAGGACGGCAGCGCATCTTGATCGCCTTCGAATCCTGGGCCTTTGCGCGCATGCGGATCTAACCGTCGGCGAGCTGGCCGATATTACCAGTCTGCCTCGCGAGCAGGTTCGACGCCACGTCCGGCGGCTGGTCAGAGCCAACTTTCTTTGCTGCAACGAACAACGTCCGCAGTCTTCGTACCATATGCAAGCAGGAGGCAAGGATGGCGGGCTGGCTCAATTGGTGGTCGATCTCCTGCCCCACGATGATGGTCATCATAAAAGAGACCTACAACGCCTGGAAGCAATACAAGACGCGCGGTTGAAGGGACCGCTTGCTTGATCGTGAAATAGATCAGTCCAAATGGAGCGCGACTACCATGGATAACTCCGCCGGCGGCGCCATCGCGCAGCCCGACACTTACGGGCGGCCTCACTTAGCCGCCGTCGACTCCCGCGTTCGCGAACTGCTTCTAAGACAGGAGCGCCAGGAGCGGACAACTCTCAAACTGATCGCCTCCGAGAACTTTGCCTCCTCGGCGGTGTTGGAAGCGACCGGGTCGATTTTCACCAACAAGTATGCCGAGGGATACCCCGGTGCGCGCTACTACGCCGGAAACGAGATCGTCGATGAGCTTGAGACCCTCGCGATCGAGCGCCTGAAAGCGCTATTTGGCAGTGAACACGCCAACGTCCAGCCTTATTCAGGCTCGCCAGCCAACCAGGCTGTCTATCGCGCGCTTTTGAGCCCCCGTGACAAAGTGATGGGCTTGCCTTTACCCGAAGGCGGCCATCTGACTCACGGTTGGTCCGTCAATTTTTCCGGCAGCGATTATCAGCGCGTCCCGTACAGGCTGCACGAAAAGACACAGCAAATTGACTATGACCACTTGCGCGAGACCGCCAAGCGGGAACGCCCGAAGCTAATTTGGGTCGGCGGAACTGCTTATCCGCGTATTTTTGACTACGCGGCAATGGCCGAAATTGCTTCGGAGGTGAACTCGTATCTGGTGGCTGACATCGCCCACATCAGCGGCCTGGTTGTCGCAGGAGTGCATCCGAACCCCGTGCCCCATTGCGATGTGGTCACCAGCACCTCTCACAAGTCGATCCGCGGTCCCCGGGGTGGCTTCATTTTATCAAGGAATGAAGACCGTTATCAGCCCCTCCATCATCCGAAGAGCAAACACAATCTGGCCAAACGTATAGACCGCGCCGTGTTCCCTCTTCTGCAAGGCGGACCGCATATGAATACTATCGCCGCGCTTGCCGTCGCTTTGCAGGAAGCAGCGAACTCGTCCTTTCGTGTCTACGGTCAGCAGATCGTCCACAACGCCAAGGCTCTGGCCCAGGCGCTTCTGGAGCGAGGTTATGAACTCGTCACCGGGGGCACTGACAATCACATGCTGATCCTTGATCTTCGGGACCGGCCGCTGTCAGGCAAAGCCTATGCGGAGCGCTTATCGCGTGCAGGCATCATTGCGAATTTCAATATGGTCCCGGGCGACCGGCGGCATCCGGCGCTGACAAGCGGCATCCGCTTAGGGACACCAGCGGTGACGTCCATGGGCATGCGCGAAACGGAGATGGTGCAGATCGCCGCTTTCATCGACTCGGTCTGCCGCCAGCCCGATGACCAGGAAGTTCATGCGAGCGTACGAAGAGACGTTGCCGACTTCTGCACTGCGTTCGATGTTCCCGGCATCCCCGACCGATAAGCCACCCCAATCCAGAAACTCCTCACTAACTCCAGCACTTGAAGCGAGGGCATTTTTATGACCAGGCAGTTCGTGTTCTCTTCCGAATCCGTCGGCGCGGGACACCCCGATAAGATGGCAGACAACATCTCCGATGCCATTCTCGATGCGGTCCTGCGCACCGATCCGAAGGCGCGCGTCGCCTGTGAAGTGTTGGTGAAGACGGGGATGGTCGTTGTGGCTGGCGAGATCACCAGCCATGCCCACATCGATTACAGCCAAGTCGCCCGCGATACGATACTCGATATTGGCTACGACGATGATGCGATTGGCTTTGATGGTCGACGTTGCGCCGTCGTTCTGGCCCTCACCGAGCAGTCGCCCGACATAAGCCAGGGCGTTGATGAAGGACGAGGGCAGGATCTCGGGCAGGGGGCAGGGGATCAGGGCATCATGTTTGGATTCGCATGCAACGAGACGGATACATTGATGCCCCTGCCGATCCAACTCGCTCACCATTTGACGAAAAGACAGGCCGAGGTCCGGAAAGCGGGACAGCTTGGCTGGCTGCGTCCGGACGTGAAATCTCAAGTGTCCGTACGCTACGAAGGGCTCCGCCCGGTGGCGCTGGATACCATAGTCCTGTCGACGCAGCATGACGAAGCGGTCTCACAAGCCACGGTACGCGAAGGCGTCATTGAGGAGATCATAAAACCGGTCCTGCCGGCCCACCTGGATACTTCGGGGATCAGATTTCTGGTCAACCCAACAGGGCGGTTCGTGGTCGGTGGGCCTGCCGGCGACTGCGGCCTCACAGGACGGAAGATCATCGTCGATTCCTACGGTGGGACCGGGCGTCACGGCGGCGGTGCCTTTTCGGGCAAGGACCCATCCAAGGTTGACCGCTCGGCGGCCTATGCCGCCCGGTATGTCGCGAAGAACATCGTTGCCAGCGGCCTTGCGGAGGTCTGCGAGGTTCAGCTTGCCTACGCGATCGGCGTGGCCAGTCCGGTTTCTGTCATGGTCAATACTTTCGGAACCGCAAGGATCGAGGAAAAAAGGATCGAGCGCCTTGTTCTCGAGGTTTTCAATCTCCGACCGAAAGGCATCATCAAGATGCTTGATCTCTTACGCCCGATATACCGCAAGACGGCGACATACGGACACTTCGGGCGTGAAGAGCCTGAGTTCACCTGGGAGAAGACGGACAAAGCTGACGATTTGCTGCGTGAAGCAGGACCGGCAGCTGCGTGAGGGCGGCTGGATCAAGCGCATGCGGCAACCCATTTCAACTCGCGAGACCACGCCCGGCCGGCATGGCAAGAAGCCGGCTCGGGTTTTTGGCGGAGATTTTGATGCGGATTATGACGTGCTCTGCATCGGTAATGCCATTGTCGACATCATCGCCCAGTGCGACGAGGCATTCCTCGAGACCAACGGCATCATCAAGGGAGCGATGAACCTCATCGACACAAGGCGCGCCGAGCTGCTCTACAGCCGCATGGGTCCGGCGATCGAGGCCTCCGGCGGCAGCGCCGGCAACACGGCGGCCGGCGTCGCCAGCTTTGGCGGCCGCGCCGCCTTCTTCGGCAAGGTCTCCAACGATGCGCTGGGCGAAATCTACGCCCACGACATCCATGCGCAAGGCGTCGCCTTCGACACCACGCCGCTCAAGGGTGAACCGCCGACGGCGCGCTCGATGATCTTCGTCACGCCCGACGGCGAGCGCTCGATGAACACCTATCTCGGCGCCTGCGTCGAGCTCGGGCCTGAGGATGTCGAGGCGGACAAGGCCTCTGGCGCCAAGGTCACCTATTTCGAAGGCTATCTGTGGGATCCGCCGCGCGCCAAGGAAGCAATCCGCCAGACGGCGATGCTGGCGCACGCGGCAGGCCGCGAAGTGTCGATGACCCTGTCGGATTCGTTCTGCGTCGACCGCTACCGCGACGAGTTCCTCGAGCTGATGCGTTCGGGTACCGTCGACATCGTCTTTGCCAACAGCCACGAGATCAAATCGCTTTACCAGACGGCGTCGTTCGACGAAGCGCTGGCGCAGATTCGCAAGGATTGCCGCATCGCCGCCGTGACCCGATCGGAAAAAGGCTCGGTGATCGTGCGCGGCGACGAGACCGTGGTGATCAAGGCGACCGCCATCAAGGAGCTGATCGACACGACGGGCGCCGGCGATCTCTATGCCGCCGGCTTCCTGCATGGCTACACGCAAGGCCGTGACTTGCAGACCTGCGGCGACCTTGGCTCACTGGCAGCCGGATTGGTGATCCAGCAGATCGGCCCCAGGCCCCGTCAGAATTTGCGCCGCGAGGCCGAGCAGGCGGGGCTGACCATTCCGGACGTTCAAACGAGTTAGTGGCCTACCTTCCCGTTGTGCAGGCTATCTCGCCAGAAGCGCAATCACGGAATAGGGAAATCCTGATGTCGAACATGATGAAGGCGCTGGTCAAGGCCAAGGCCGAGCCGGGCATCTGGATGGAAGAAGTGCCGGTGCCGGAAATCGGCCCGAACGACGTTCTGATCAAGATCAAGAAGACCGCGATCTGCGGTACCGACGTCCACATCTACAATTGGGACCAGTGGGCGCAGAAGACCGTGCCGGTGCCGATGGTGACCGGCCACGAATTCGTCGGCACGGTCGCCGACTTCGGCGCGGCAGTCACCGAATACAAGGTCGGCCAGCGCGTTTCCGGCGAAGGCCACATCGTCTGCGGCCATTGCCGCAATTGCCGGGCGGGCAGGGGGCATCTGTGCCGCAACACCCTCGGCGTCGGCGTCAACCGGCCCGGCGCCTTCGGTGAATATCTGGCGATACCGCAGCACAACGTCGTGCCGATCCCCGACGATGTGCCCGACGAGATCGCCGCAATCTTCGATCCCTTGGGCAATGCGGTCCACACCGCACTGTCCTTTGATCTGGTCGGCGAGGACGTGCTGGTGACTGGCGCCGGGCCGATCGGCATCATGGGCGCGCTCGTCGCCCAATGCGTCGGTGCGCGCAAAGTGGTCATCACTGACATCAACCCGGTGCGGCTGGCACTGGCGAAAAAGCTCGGCGTCCAGCATGTCGTCGACGTCTCGAAGGAAAAGCTGCGCGACGTCATGCCGGCGCTCGGCATGACCGAGGGGTTTGACGTCGGCCTCGAAATGTCGGGCGCAGCCCCCGCCTTCCGCGACATGATCGATACCATGAACAATGGCGGCAAGATCGCCATTCTGGGCATTGCGCCGACCGGCTTCGAGATCGACTGGAACAAGGTCATCTTCAAGATGCTGCATCTCAAGGGCATCTACGGCCGCGAGATGTTCGAGACCTGGTACAAGATGATCGCGCTGGTGCAGGGTCCTCTCGACGTATCGGGCCTGATCACACACCGCATCGGGGTCGATGACTACCTCGACGGTTTCGAGGCGATGAAGAGCGGCAATTCGGGGAAGGTGGTGATGGATTGGTAGGGATTGCCTTGGCCGCTCTTCAGGAAAAGCTGACGGGACAGCACCCCTCTGGTCCGCCGGACATCTTCCAACGAGGGGAACATGGCTGGGTGGAGAGCTATGGCTCCGCTAGGTGCGCCCCCTAATCATGATACGGCGACGTATCGCGGCCCATCCGATAACGGTCGATGGTGGCAATTCGCCTCAGCCGATGACGGAAACCCGGTGAACGGATGCTCACAGGCCCCCACGCGATCGTCTATTTCCTAAGATCTGCGATTGAGGTCGAGGTGTTGCCGCCGTTTCAGCGGGTAAGATGCGTTAGACGACTTCCGGTACCTTTCCGGTCAGCGAATTAAGGAAGGCAACGAGCCGCATTGGACAGGTCGTGCCATTCCGGTTCGGGGGAAGTATGGCGCGGCTCAGCATGGCGACACGGTCGGAACTGAAGCGGCGATCGTGGAGCGTTATCGCGGCGTTGACAAGCGGCGCATTCTGAATGAGTTCGGGGCGGTAATCGGCTATTATCGCAAGCGCGCGCGATCCGTCTTATGAACCGTCGTGAGCAGAGGCCGTCTGCGGGCAAGAGCCGCAGCCGCTGTTACGGCAGCGATGTCCGCGAGGCGCTCATCGTGTTGTGGGAGGCTTCGGAGCGGCTGAGGTCCGCATCGTCGCTCGCGGCGGCCAGCGCCGCCGGGCAGGAATGAGTTCGGCAGTTCGCCGCTCGGTGCAAGCCCGCACCTTCGGCGATTGGAAAGATCCGCCGCCCGGCTTTGTTGAGCGCATTCGGGCACGTCTTGGTCGGGGAGCTTCGTGCAGACGATGGTGCTGACCGAAATTGCCACCGGCTGGACCGAATGCATTCCGGTCCGCACGCGCAACAGCGGCAATGTGATCATGGCGATCAAGCAGGCCCGCTCGCGGTTTCCCTGACCCTGTGCTGCTGTTTGCCGGCATCCGCCCGCACAGGAAGAGCTTGGAAAGCGGTCGATCGTCGTGGCCTGAATGCGGAAATCGAGGAGCCGTTGGTCGTCGATCTCCAGCCTGAACGCGGTCGTTTCCTGGTGCCGCAAATCGGCTGTTGCATACACATCCCTGTCAGACGTCAGTTTTCCTCGCCCATTTTGGTGTCGAGACGCGAAGTGCTCTTTTGGACCAGCAAGGCTTTTTGGAAATCTGAGAGCGGCTTTCCGCGGGGCGCTCCATTTTTGAGCATCAAGCTACCACAGCCAATGACGCGCAGGTTCCACCAGACTCGCCAGCCTTGAAGGACAGCGAAAATAGCATAGCACGACAGACACAACAATCCATCAGGAAGCCGCAGTCGTTGAAGATGCGGCGCTGCATCCATACCGTGGATGCATTCGATCCAAATAATCGATTTGTTCAATCAGTTTCTCGAAAGCTAACCCTACCCTCTGTGGGAATCGGGCTCTGGGCCGCGACGCTGCCTTGCGAGCGCAGGGGCTGCACGTAGGAGAGATGATGCAACGAGAAATCGCACGCGGGTTGCTGGCGTCGTGGGTTCGCCGACCGGCGTATTTGAGCCCGTCAGTTGGTCCTCACCCGCGCCTATTGCCACCGAGCGACTTGCATGTCCCTCCAACTCGGACCTGTTCCGAGAGATGCGACGAGTTGCGCGCCGTGTGCTCCGATCAGATGGCCGCCGGTGACGCGTCTCTCTTCGATAGGAGATGAAATGCGAACGCTGCTCGTGGATCATCATGCGGATCTTGCGCGCGCCATGCGACTTGCGCTCGGGGATGGCGGCTTCGTCGTTGATGTCGTTGGTACTCTGGAACTGGCCTCGAGTGCATTTTCTTGCGCCAGCTATGAAATTCTCCTGCTGGAATTGGCTCTGCCAGATGGCGATGGCTTGGGTTGGCTGAGGCAGTTGAGGACCCACGGGCATTCAGTTCCTGCCGTCATTATGAGCAGCCTTAACGATCTCGATAAGCGAATTGCGATCTTCAACGGTGGTGCGGACGACTTTCTGCTCAAACCCGTCTCTACCGATGAGCTTATCGCCAGAATGAGAGCCATTCTGCGCCGGGCGTCACAGATGACCGACCTGAGGCTCGTATTTGGCAATCTCAACTTCGATCCGGTCGCCCGGCAGGTTTTCGTTGCTGGGCACCCAATGATGATCGCACGTCGCGAACTCTGTATTCTAGAGCATCTGCTTAACCGGGCAGGCCGCATCGTGCCCCGTGCGCAGTTGGAAGATCACCTCTATTCGTTCAACGACGACGTGTCTGCCAACGCGCTTGAAGTCGGAATCTATCGTTTACGTGGACATCTGACCAGATCAGGTGCAACGCCACGGATCAAGACCATCCGTGGCATTGGCTACATTCTAGAATTGACTGACGCGTCATCCGCATAGTTTGTCGAATCGAAAGAAGATCTATTTTGCTGATCCTTCAACATCCTTGCCCTGCGCTCAATTGGCGGGCGATCGCCATCAAGGTTCCGAGACCTGCAGTGCCCCGTTACCTGGGCCATCTCCTCTGCGCGCTTATTGTGACTTTCCCACTTGGTGTCGCGGCGCAAAACAAGCAGGACAAAGGCGCGCCGCGTGCGGCTTCGAATAGCATCAATGCCACGCTGACCCTTTCCTCTTCGCTCGGGGAGACCGTTCATCTGCCCGCGCCAGCCACGACCATCTTTGTTGCTGACCCGACGATCGCGGATTTTCAGGCACCATCGAGCAAAACAATCTTCGTCTTTGGCAAGAAATCGGGGCGGACCAGCCTATTCGCCTTGGACGGCAACGGCGAGCCTCTCGCCGAATTGCGTATCGTTGTCACGCAACCGATCGGGGATTTACGCGCCATGTTGCGGGAGCAGGTCGGCGACTATCCCATCCGCGTCAACTATACGCCGCGCGGCGCAATCCTTAGCGGGACGGCGCCCGACGCAGAGGTCGCCGACACCGCAAAAAGAGTCACTGAGCAATATCTGGGCGACGGAGCGCAAGTCGTCAACAACATCAAGGTCGCTGGATCCCTGCAAGTTAACCTCAGCGTGCGCGTAGCCGAAGTCTCACGCAGCGCCATGAAGTCACTTGGCGTCAACCTGTCCGCCTTCGGTCAAATCGGCAATTTCAAAGTGGGCGTTCTAAGCGGAAGCGGTGCAAGCGCTGGATCTGGTTCAACCCAGGGTGGCGGTACAGCAGAAATCGGATTCGACAACGGTGTCGTCAACGTCAGCGCGGTTCTCGACGCGCTCGCCAAGGAGCATATAGCTTCCGTCCTGGCTGAGCCGAACCTCACCGCTATGTCGGGTGAAAAAGCCAGCTTTCTAGCTGGCGGCGAATTTCCCATTCCTGTCCTGCAGGAAAACAGGCAGGTATCGGTTGAATTCCGTCACTTCGGCGTCAGTCTGGAATTTGTGCCGACAGTTCTCAGCAACAATCAAATCAACATTCACGTAACGCCCGAAGTCAGTGAACTGTCGACGCAAGGTGCCGTGCAAATCAACGGAATTTCCGTGCCGGCAGTTTCCACGCGCCGAGCCGATACGGTCGTCGAACTCGCCAGTGGGCAGAGCTTCGCAATCGGCGGTCTAATCAGGCGGAACGTCAACAATGATGTCAGGGCCTTTCCCTGGCTCGGAGAAATGCCGATCCTGGGACCGCTTTTTCGCTCGTCCTCGTTTCAAAAAGAGGAGTCAGAACTGGTCATTCTAGTTACGCCTTACATTGTAAGACCAGGCTCCAACCCAAACCAGATGAGCGCACCTACGGAGCGGGCGGCACCGGCTTTGAACGGAGGGGGCGCTCCGACGAATTCCGTGGCAAGTCCCCCGCGAGACCGCGCTGCTATCCGTGCGGGCGCGCCAAGCGCCCAGGGCGGTCTCGGCTTCATCATCGAATAGTGTCGTCCAATGATGTTGCGTTTTATAGTCCTCTTTGTCGCTCTGGCACCAAGCGTAAGTGGCTGCACAAGCACTACGCCAGTTGATGTCGAACCATCGGCATCAATGCTTGTCCGAGAGGAGACCACCCTCCTGACGTTGCAAAGCCTGCGCGCTTCCGAACGGCAGCGTTTGCGTGATTTCCTAAACAAGGCCAGTCGCGGCCGATTCGATGCCCTCCACCTCCTCATCAGCGGTTCGCCCCAGCTCAGCGCAGGGGTAGCCCATCAGGCCAGGCAGTTGGCAATCGAAGCAGACAACATTCAATTGCTCGATCAACACGACGCCGGCTCAGTGCGAATTGAGGCGATTGTCTATCACGCCCGTCCGCCGGTCTGTCCCTCATATGGTGCCTTACCCAATGAAGAATCCTTCAAACAGCCGCTTGGTTGTTCGACAGGATTTAACCTGGCCGTGATGGTCAACGATCCGCGCGATCTGCTCGACAATCAGGCCGTCAAGTCCGGCGATGGCGATCGTGCTTCTGTACCAGTTGCCACTTACAGAACATTCGGGACGGATAAAGGTGGCTGATACCGGCCCTTATCTTGGCAGCACTCCTACCGGAGATTGAAAGCTTCCAATCTCGTCCTGATCTAAAATCAAAGGAACCGCTGGATGCAATATAGGCGCGATATCGCGGGCCTTAGGGCTGTTGCTGTACTTCCGGTCGTACTCTTTCATTTCGGAATTTCGGCGATCCCGGGTGGCTTTAGCGGGGTCGATATCTTCTTCGTCATCTCCGGCTACCTGATCAGCGGAAGCCTCTTGGATGACCTTGAACGCGGCCAATTTTCGATCGTCAACTTCTACTGGCGCCGTGCCCGGCGCATTCTGCCGGCTCTCGTCTTTGTGATGCTTCTCACCTGCATTGCCGCATTGTTCATTCTTCTGCCATCGGATCTGCGCGAATTCGGTCTTAGCATCATAGCTGCCTCGACCTTCTGGTCGAACGTTTTTTTCTGGAAAACGTCAAGTTACTTCTCGATCGATGCCGCGCTTCGACCACTGTTGCACACCTGGTCGCTTTCCGTAGAGGAGCAGTACTACATCTTCGCCCCAATCCTGATGTTCCTAATCTATCGCTACATCGGGAAGCGCTGGCTGACGACACTTCTTCCGATAATTCTCTGCAGCTTCGTAATGGCGGTGATGGCGACATCGCTGGCGCCCACCGCCGGATTCTATCTGCTGCCGACCCGAATCTGGGAACTCATGTTGGGCGCCCTGCTCATGCTCAAACGCCCCCCGCCGTTGGGCAACAGATTCCTGATGGAGTCGGTGGGGTTGGCCGGATTTGGCCTTCTCGCCATCGGGTTCTTCGCGCTTTCGGAGAGCGACCCGTTCCCAGGCTACAACGCCTTGTATCCATGCATCGGAACGGCCCTTCTGATCTATGTTGGCCAAAATTCCCCCTCGACGGTCGCCAGCCGCATGCTCGAAGTCCGGCCGCTGGTCTGGATTGGGCTCATCTCGTATTCTTTGTATCTTGTTCACTGGCCGCTCAATGCGTTCGCGCATTATCTTTCGTTCCAAAAACTCGATCCTTTGATGACCGGTGCGATGTTGGTAGCAAGCCTCGCATTGGCTGCATTCTCCTGGAAGTTTGTAGAGCAGCCGTTTCGACAGAAGAGGGCCTTCACCGCCCCGGGGCCTATCTTTGCCTTTTCAGCGCTCGCGATCGTTGTTCTTTGTGCCGGCGGAGCGGCGGGGGCGCTCGGCAACGGCTTTCCGCAACGGTTTCCGGACTATGTCCAGCGGCGCATTTCCGTCGGGGACTGGAGGAATGGCATCTGTTTCAACGAGGGCACCAGCCGGATCGAAAGCTGGAATATGGAGGATTGCACGCGCACTCGCGGTTTTCCAACAACGGTTTTTTTGTGGGGCGACTCCTTCGCCGCGCACTATGTTTCCGGCCTGGGTGCTAACATAAATCGGTTGCAGGCGAACATCGTGGAATATACGTACGCCGGCTGCCCGCCGATACTCTCTTACTACTCTTACGCTCGTCTTGATTGTGTCCGGTTCAATCGCAAGGCCTTGGACATCATCTTGGAAGCGGACATCAAGACGGTTATCCTCAGCGGTAAATGGAGTGACTATGAGGTCAGAGGCTTCGACGGTCTTCAGCAAACAATCGATACGCTTCGTGCCCTGGGCGTGCGCGTGTTTGTCATCGGCCAGTCTCCGCAGTTCCCAACTGACGTCCGGAAAATTGCGTTCTTCGCCAAGCGCCAAAATCTGGACGATACGTCCTGGCCGATGGCGATGGACCCCGGCATCAACGAACGTGTGCGCTCATTTACCAAAGGCGCCACATTCATCGATCCGCTGAAATTCCTGTGCAGCGCAGGACGCTGCCCCTATTCCGACAGAGGAGAGTTTATGTATTTCGACTATGGTCATTTCTCTTCAGCCGGCGCCACACTGGCAATCTCGAAATACTGGCCGGCTTTTGGCAAAGACAATGCTCTTCCTAAGACGAAGTAGCGGGTCAGACGGCTGACAAGCACCAGTGCGGGTCCCTGTGATTGCTCCTGCTTCGGCAGCAGCCGCGACGATGGAGCTGTTCAGGTTTAAGGCCACCCGATAGCGACCTAGGATGGGTGCTGCCACGCGGATCGGACTAAGCGTGCATTATCACGTAAATGTTGAGAGAATGAATGGCGCCGCGAAGGGCAATTCCAGCCATCACAGCGACAGGCGTGTCGCGGTCCCGACATAGCAGTGGCACTTACCTGACACGGCCTCACACTGCCCTCTAAACGGCCCCGAATTTGAACTGACCACCCCTGGCCGGTTCATTGGGCAGGTCAAGGGCTAGGCTGTATTACACAGGGCTCACCCCTTTCAGTCTCAAGTTGGTACGATGGGCCGTGGACGGTCGATGCAGACTTCAAGGATGGCGAAAGAAGCTCTCTATGCGTGCGTTGTCGAGGCAAGTGCCTTTGCCAGAGATGCTCGCGGCTGGAGAGATTTCAAAATGAGCGTTGGAAGCGGAGAATGCCGCCGACGCTGTTCGGCTTGCTCGTGCCCTTGACGGTGGTAGGGTCGGCAGGGCCGACGCCAAAGTTGCCGTAGTGGTCGTAATCGACCTCGGCTGTGACCGTGAAGCCAGGAACGACCATATAGACGACGTTTGCAGCCAAACCAGAATTCTTGAGCTGATCACTCGAGACCTGAAAGTTGAACGAAGTTTTCTCGTCAAACTCGTAGGTGGCGCCCGCCCAGAAAGCCCACTGGCCGTTCCAGATTTTGTACGAGCCGCGCACATGATTGGCGATTGCGCCGTTTGAGTCCTCGTTGAGACTGCCATTGGAACCGTAGCCGAACAGTCCAAACAGCGACAGCTGGTTTGTGACAGCGACGTCGACACGGATCTTGCCGGCCAAAGCTTCGTAGTTGCTGTCATAAGCCGCGACGCCGGTGATCGAGCCCCAGCCTTGCGTGTATTTCAAGCCGGCGACAACGTGCGGAATATAGCTGTCGATAGTACCGGCTGAGCCCGATCCTTGTTCGAGCGAAATCACGGTCGAAATGCCGTTGCCGGCGTCGAAGTAGTACTGAGCCACGTTGGTGTCGAAGCCGGCCGACCGAACGAGCATACTATCGAGAACGTTGCCAGCGTAGCTTACAAACGTATCGAAGGCCGACCCGTCCTTGCCAACTCGCAGGCCCCCCAGCTCGACCCAGGCAGAAGCCAGTGCGAGGCCGCTGTTGAAACCATAGTTCTGAGGACTGTCACGCGAGTTAGCGCTATTGCCAAAATTCACGTGGGTTTCGGTATAGGTCGTCAACGCGCCGAGCTCGGTCTGCTGGCCGCTCCAAGTTTTGAACGTGAAGCGTGTGTTGTTTCGCCAAGTGCCTTGGTCCTCGCCAGTTCTCACATCCGAGGTTCTTGCGCTGTCATACGATCGGACATCACCCAGGCCGATATCATAACGGACATAGCCGCCGATGCGCAGGCAGGTCTCGGTGTTGGGAATATAGAAATACCCCGAGCCGAGGACGTCGCAGATCTTGATGTACTCGGCCGGTTCCCGCTCGGCGCCAGCTGCTCGAACGACGGAGGCGGCGATCAGAGCAGTTAAGCCGAGAAGACGAATCTTGATGTACATGTCTAGATCTCCATGAAGGAATAAAAAGGATAGAGGCGTAAGAGCAAGCTTTACTCTAAATTTTGTGCGTGTTGTCTCCAATTTGTGGACGTAAAAGCGCTTGACATGGGAGGTTATCCAGCGTAAAAGCCACATGTACTTAGAATAGTGTTTTCTTCTAGGAGATTCATTATCGTTTATATGTGAAACACTCCGGTCAGACCGCTGCAGCCTCGGAATAGAGCAGCAAGCGACATGCCAACCTGAAGCGTAGATGCGGCCGACACCAAAATTGGGCCGACGCGCCTTCGTCTCGCTGGAATCACTTTTTTTGAGGGTCACTGCGAAAAGCAATGTGCGACACGGTTCGCCATGTTCGATATGTGACAGTCTCGTTTAACAGCGACGGCTTCCCGTCTGACCGCAACGGAGGCCGCTTCATGCGCTACCGAGAAGGATTACTGCGCGCGTGCGGTCCGCAAGGGCTGCGCCAGGAACAGAGGGCGTCCACGTCCGATGTGTCGCATGGTGGCCGAAGCACCTTTTCGCCGCTGTAAGTTCGCCGTGCAGGTACATTGCGCGGCCGATAGCGAGAAGGGATCGCACCCTGAAACGGTTGCCTAGGGCTCGCCTCGAGTAATTGGCGATGAACAGCATTCTCGAGAACTTAGTCTCGACGGAAAGAGCAACGAAAGGAAGCCGCTTGGACGAGCACGATCCGAAGGAAGAACTGATCGAGACCATTTTCCGCAACGGCACAATCACTGCCGTGGGTATCCTGCTTGCCTTTTCGCTCGGCTTCCTCACTCATTGGGCGGCGAACCCCTTGCCATGGCAACTCTACGATCTGTTCGCCGTAGTGCCGATCCTGCTCGGCATCGCACTGCAGATGAGAGCGCTGTCCATGCTGCTCGACATGAGTTCCTTGCGCCGCCCCATCTACGAACGCGCCAATCGCATTTTCATGGTCGGCCTCATCCAGACCGCGTGTGGCGTCGGGATGGCGATCTTGGTCGATCTTTTCGGGATATCGGTAGGGGGCACGCTGCCCGGCGCTTGACGACAAGCCACACCGCCGCTCATCGCTCGAAGCGACGTCAAGCTGGGGAGCCTTGTGCACCCCCTAGCGGCGCCTTCCTTTCATCAAATGAGCGGACGTCAGCTTTAGAGCGTCTCGGTGGCTAAAGCCGGTATGGTTTTTCGGCCGGCAGGGAAGGCCGCTGGCTGGACCTGGATGGCGTCTGAACGAGGCTTGACAGGTGCGTTGCGACGTTTGGCGTCGGACATGAATTTCGCATTGCAAAGTTCTTCCGCAGACGCCTCAAGCACACTGCATCGGCGTCACGTACTCAAACGTTGAATGCGGCACCGCACCATCACCTCAGGCGGACCATGGCACGCGCGCTCGGTTGATACCGTCCTCTCCAAGCGAGACTGCGACATCGCCGCCTCCGCCTTGAAAACGCGGAGAAAGCGGGACGCACTGACTTAGGTCAGAGACAGGACGAGCGCGCAACGAAAGAATGATGGATCAGCGACGTGGGACGACAGCTCCTTGCACACCTCAATCCTGACAAAGTACCGGGACCCCCGGCCGCCTTGGTATACCATCTATCCGACTGTGCCAGACTTCTCTGCGGCGGTTGGTGCTGACGATTATGAGGAATGGCTGGGGGGCCTCCCGGCCGACGAATCGGTGTCGCTCTATTTCCACATTCCGTTTTGCCGATCCATGTGCTGGTATTGCGGCTTCCCTACCGCCGTCACCCGTCGCAACGGCCCGATCCTTAATTATTTGGCGGTGCTGCGTCAGGAGATCAGTTTGGTGTCGGAGCAAGCGCGGCAAGGGCTGCCGGTGAGCGATGTGCATTTCGGCGGCGGAACGCCTCACCTTATCGGGCCAGCCGAGCACTTAGCGCTGATGGAATTTCTACGCCGCCACTTCGCTTTCAGCAAAACTGCTGCGATCGCCGTGGAGTCGATCCCCGAACGTTCACACCGGAAATGGCCGAAGCCTTGGCAGCTACCGGTGTCAACCGCGCGAGCATCGGCGTGCAGAGCTTTGATCCCGATGTGCAAAAGGCGATCAATCGGATCCAGAGTAAGGTGCAGACGGCCGCTGCCGTCGAAAATCTCCGCCGGCATGGCGTTGGCCATATCAACTTCGATCTCATCTTCGGTCTCCCGAAACAGACTGTGCAGTCCTGCATCCAGACCGCGATGGCTGCGGTCGCCATGCGCCCCAACCGGTTTGCGGTGTTCGGCTACGCGCATATTCCTTCCGTGATAAAGAATCAGCGCCTAATCGAGCAGGCAGGTCTACCGGACGGCGATGTTCGCGCCGAACAGGCTGCAGCTGTCGCCGAGACACTGGTTGGCGCCGGCTACCGGGAGATCGGGCTCGATCATTTCGCTCTGCCGGACGACGAACTCGCGCTAGCGCAGAAGACCGGGCGCCTGCGGCGTAATTCGCTGGGATACTCGGCCGATACTTGCAAAACCGTGATCGGCTTCGGCGCGTCGGCTGTTGGCCGAGTCGGCGAGGGGTACGTTCAGAACGAAGTAACACGGGATTCTTACGCCCGGCACATCGCAAGTGGACGTCTGGCGACATCAAAGGGCCACCGGCTGACCGACGATGACCGGGTGCGCGCAGCAATCATCGAGCGACTGATGTGCGATTTGGAGGCCGACGTGCCGACCATCTGTGCCGCCCACGAAATCGAACCAGCTCGTTTTCTCGATTCAGTTGAGCGTTTGGTGACGCTGGCTGAGGAGGGGATCGTGGACGTCGAAAACGGCTTCATCCGCGTGCGGCCGGAGCACCGCTTTGTTGTTCGCGCCGTTGCTGCTGCATTCGATGCTTTTCTCGCGAATCGATGAGTTGAGGCCACGACTCCGAAGGCATCAGACCTTGTTTGGCGCTCGTCGGCATGGGCTCTCGCAGAAGACTCCGCAAGCGCATGCAGGGGACTTCCACTTGACGCCGCGTTCATCATCATCTCGCCTGGGTGCGCTCGATCGCACAACTCGGAGCACGCTGCTCTCGGCGTGAGGCTGTGCTCTGCAAAGCACCGGTGATCCACCCTGTCCCTGGATAGCAGCTTGATGGCGTCATCTTGGAGGACGAGAAAAGATTGTCGAGGTACGGGTACGAATTGCCTCGGTCGTTCGTTCAATCGAAAGCACTGTCTGCGGAGGCACCTCTCCTTCATGCAGTGACAGGAGATGCTGGCCGACTTCCTTATCTGCTGCGGTGAGTCGATGATTTAGGCGGAGAAAGTCCATCCAGGTGGGGGTGCGGAATGTCTCCGTCCAAAGTGACGGTGTTTGCAGATTTCGCTGGAGCGTCCAGTTTCGTGCACCGGCACGGCTCTGGACGTGTCGCCGCGTGCGCATGTAGCCCAGAAAGGCCTCGATATTTTCCTCCGATATCAAATACTCGACCTTGGCCACGATAGGGCCACTTCTGGGTTTCAGATCGAGAGCCACGTCCGGCGGATGAAAAACTGAACTTTCTTGATCCGTTTCTTCCCAGGGACGGACCGGCAACACGATCCCCGCTGCTGCAACCAGCAACAGAGCGCCCGCGGCGCCCTCCAATGCTGAGGTCAAGGAATAGTTTTGCGCGACAGAACCCCAGATCCAGCTGCCAGCAGCCATACCGCCTGCGCTCAAGGCGTAGTAAATGGAGAGCGTGCGGCCTACAACCCACCTTGGGCTTGCCAACTGCACCGACACGTCAATGCCCGTCCAGGTGATAAGCCAACCCGCTCCGCCGAGCGCCAGCGAAATGGCCGCCACAGGAACCGACGATGTCAGGGCAAGGGAGAGGCAACAGACTGCACAAGCCACAGAGGCGAAGGCCACCAGCCTGTTTTGAGACGTGACCTTCCTCAAGAAGCCGTTGCCCATGCCCGCGATGAAAGCACCCATGCCGAAGCCGGCCAATAAGATACCGTAGACAATTGGCCCACTCTTCAACTGATCCCGGACGACGAGAGGGAGCAACGCCAGAATGGAGATGCTTGCCAATCCGAAAAGAGCTGCTCGGGCGGTCGCTGCCCTGATCTCCAAAGACATCGCCGTAAAGCGCACTCCGTCATGAATTGCCGTCGTCATTCTCTCACGAGGGAGAGGCGAAGAGCGGACCTCCCATTTGGTGCGCCATATCGCGCTTATAGGCGCCAGATCACTCACCGCAGCCAAGGCGAAAGCGGCCAGCGGCCCAAAGACGGCCAGGATCACGCCCCCTAAGGCCGGACCAACGCTGCGCACAATGTTGTATCCGACGGACATAAGCGTCACTGCGGCCGGAATGTCGCGTTTGTGAAGGATATCGCCGACCGAAGCGTGCCAGGCCGGATCATTCAAGGCAAAGCCGCAGCCGGCCAGGAAACCTAACCCGAGAATCAGCCAAGGACTGACAAATCCCAGACCCACAGAAATCATCAGCGTCATCGACGCCGATGCTATCAGGCAGTGTCCCGCAAACATCACCCACCGGCGGCTGAAGTTGTCGGCAATGGCTCCGGCGAAAACTGAGAGGAAGAACACCGGCAGTGTGGATGCGGCCTGGACGAGAGCCACCATAAGGTCGGACGCTGAAATCGTTGCCATAAGCCAACTGATGGCGACCGTTTGCACTAGCCAACCGAGGCTGGAAATCTGGGTGGCCGTCCAAATTGAGCGAAACACCTTGTTTCGAAATGGGGCGAGCGTCTTTGAAACGGGCGGTTGAGGATTTTCGCTCTGCATGAGGTTTTGCTGGCCTTCGATGAGCGCTGCGATTTGAGCAAGTGGGTCGATACTTAGACATCGCGGAGCACCGCACGGAACCCAGCTCTATGGAGCTTGCCGGCGACTATTTGCGTATTGAGCCATTCTCATAGTCTCATTCATGAGCAGTCCTATGCGCAAGCGTTGCTTTGCTAAATTCCCACGACAAGCGCGCCGCCGCTGAGACCCGCACCCGCTGCCGCCAAGAGGACTTTCTCGCCAGGCCGAAACGGCTGCGCCCGATGGGCGAGCGACAACGAGAGCGGGATCGTCGCGGCGGAAGAGTTGCCATATTCGGCGATCGTCTTGACCATCGAGTGATCTGTGATGCCGAGGTTCCTGCCGACCGCGTCGAAAATGCGAGCATTGGCCTGATGCGGCACGAAACGATCGAGGTCTTGCGGCCTCAGTCGGGCAGCAGTGAGCGCGTCTCTCGAGCAGGCGGTCATCATCTCCACGGCCTTGGCGAACACTTCGCGGCCATCGGTGATCGTCATCCGGGTCTGCTCGAGGTCGAGGCCGCCATGGAACGGATTGTTGCTTCCACCGGCAGGAATCTGGATCAGCCCGTAACGCGAGCCGTCCGAATCCACCGAAGCGCCGAGAATGCCTCGATCCGGGTCATCGCACGGACCGATCACCACCGCGCCGGCGGCATCGGCAAACAGCACGGCGCTGGCGCGCTCGGCCGGATTGATGCGGCGGCTGAGGATGTTGGCGGCAATGACAAGGCTCGCTTTGCCATGCAGGCGAGTGAACCCGTCGGCGAACATCAGCGCATAGATGAAGCCGGCGCAAGCGCCGGTCAGGTCGATCGCGCCGGCGCGACCTAGTCCCAGCCGATGTGCGACCAGGGGCGCGCTTGGCGGCAGAAGATGATCGGGTGTGGAGGTAGCGAGCAACAGCAGGCCGATGTCGCCGCGGTCGATACCGGCATTGGTCAGCGCCATGTCGCCGGCGTGCGCGGCAAGGGCCGACAGCGTGTCTTCGTCCGCTGCCCAGAAGCGCGACCGTATCCCGGTGCGCCGCTCGATCCAGCCGGGTTCAAGCCCGAGACGATCTTCGATTTCCGGATTCTCCACCTTGCGCGCGGGCGCATGATGGCCAAGCCCGAGAATGCGCGATGATCGGCTCATGGCTTTGAGCCGAAGCGTTCGCCGGCCTCCTCGATGGCGTCATAGAGCCCATCCAACTCGTTGCCGGTAATGCAATAGGGCGGCAGAAGGTACAGGACATTGCCGAGCGGGCGCACGAGCAGGCCGCGCTCAAGAAAAAAAGCGCGCAGTTTTGGCCCGATCTCGGCCAGATAACCGGCTGAGCCGGTGCGTAGGTCGAGTGCCGCGATGGTGCCGGTTGTCCGGCAATCGGTGAAGCGAGGGTTGTCGCGAAAGCGTCGAAGCCCGGCGGCCTGTCGCTCGCTCAAGGCCGCGATCCGATCGGCCACCGGCTCGTCGTGCCAGATCTCGACATTGGCAAGTGCCGCCGCGCATGCAATCGGATTGGCGGTGTAGGAGCTCGAATGGAAAAACGTCTTCTTGCGATCCTCGGAATAGTGAGCCTGGAAGATGGCATCGGTGGCGATCGTGGCGGCCAGCGGGATGGTACCACCGGTCAGACCTTTCGAGGTGCACAGGATGTCCGGCGAGACGGACGCCTGTTCGCAGGCGAACATGGTTCCGGTGCGCCCCCAGCCGGTCATCACTTCATCGGCGATCAGCAGCGTGCCGGCGGCCTCAGTGATCCTCTTCAATTCGGTCAGAACCCAGGCCGGATACATGAGCATGCCGCCGGCGCCGAGCACGAGCGGCTCGACGATCAGCGCGGCGGCGCGCCGGTCGCGGGAGAGTGCCTCGAACCGATCCAGCGTTTCCTGCTCGCGCCCGGCGGCCGGGAAGGGGATGGTGTCGACCTCGAACAGCAAGGGCTCGTAGGCGGCGTTGAACACGCCACGGGCGCCGACGCTCATCGCCCCGATCGTGTCACCATGATAGCTGTGCTCCATGACGACGATGCGCGAACGCGGCGCGCCGATGTTGCGGAAATAGCCGAGCGCCATCTTCAGCGCGACTTCGATTGAGGTCGAGCCACTGTCGGAATAGAACACCCGGTCAAGGCCGGCGGGTGCGAGGCCGACAAGCGCCTCGGCCAGGCGCTCGGCCGGCTCGTGGGTGAAGCCCGCGAAGATGATCTGGTCGAGGTTCGACGCGGTCGTCTCGATGGCCTTCATGATGCGGGGGTGGCGGTGGCCATGAGTGACGACCCACCAGGAAGAAATCGCATCCAGGATGCGGGAGCCGTCGGCCTTGTGGAGATAGGCGCCTTCAGTCAGCACGATTTCAGGGATCGAGGGCTCTAGCGCGTGCTGCGTGAACGGATGCCAGACTCGAGACTGCGCCATCAGTCGCCTCCGGCAATCATGGCCAGGTCGAAGCCGGAAATCATTGCATCTCTCAACGTTTCACCCGTCAGCGGACCGAGGTGCGGCAGCCTGCCGAGCTGCGGCACGCCGCCGAATTCCACGATTGTCCTTTGCGTATCGGCCACCTCTTCGCCCATGAAGGCAATGCCGATGAGCGGGATGGAGCGGGCTCTCAGGGCCTCGATCGACAACAGCGTATGATTGATGGTGCCGAGCGCGGTGCGGGCGCACAGTATGACCGGCAGCCGCCATTGTTCGAATATGTCAATGAACCTTGTCTGTCGATTGAGCGGCACCATCAGCCCGCCGGCGCCTTCGATGACGAGCGGTGTCGGCAGGACCGGAAATGAAAGATCGTCGGCCTCGATCGCGACGCCGTCGATTTCGGCTGATCGATGCGGCGACAGCGGCATCGTCAGTCGATAGACTTCGGGCAGCACGCGTCCGTCGGGCAAGCCGGAAAGCCGGGCGACGACCTCGCTGTCAGTCTCCTCGTCGAGGCCCGATTGCACCGGCTTCCAGTAGAAGCCGTCGAGCAGCCCGGCAAGTCCGGCCGAAAATACTGTCTTGCCAATTCCGGTGTCTGTTCCGGTGACGACGATGCGTTTGGTCATGCTGTGGCCAACACCTCAACGAGAGCCTCGACCATGGCGGAAATGTCGGTCTCGTCGACGTTGAGCGTCAGCGAAATGCGCAGGCGCGATGTGCCCTCGGGCACCGTCGGCGGACGTATGCCGCGTATGTCGAAGCCGCGTGCCTGCAGGGCCGCCGCCACCGCCATGGTGCGCCCAACGCCGATGACAAATGGCTGGATCTGCGAGCCGCTGGGTACGACGCCGCAGCGCTCGGCCAATTGGCGGCCGGCGCAGGCAACGCGTTCCTGCAGCTGAGCGCGGCGCATGGGCTCGTCGGACAGAATAGTCAGCGCTTCGCGCGCCGCGACCGCCATCAGCGGCGAGGGCGCGGTGGCGTAGATGAACGGCCGGCACCGGTTGACGAGATAATCGCACAGTGTCCTCGGCCCGGTGACGAGTGCACCGGATGCGCCGAGCGCCTTGCCGCATGAGTGGAGCGTGACGATGTTGTCGCGGCCTTGGCACGCGGCGGCCAGTCCCCGGCCGTCCGGTCCCCAGATGCCGGTGGCATGCGCTTCATCGACGACGATGAATGCCTGGTGCCGATCGGCCATCGCGACCAGGCTCTCCATCGGCGCGCGGTCGCCATCCATGCTGTAAAGGCTTTCGACGGCGATCCACACGCGCCCCGTGCCGCCTTCGGCGCGCCAGCGGGTGATTGCGTCCTCGACAGCGTCGACGTCGTTGTGCGCGGCCAGCTTGAACTCGGCGCGCCCGGCCTGCGCGCCCTCATGCATGCTGGCATGGGCGAGTTCGTCGAGGACCAGCAGGTCGCCTTTCTGCGGCAGCGCGGTCAACAGGGCGAAGTTGGCGATGTAGCCGCTGCCAAAGAACAGCGCACGGTCGGCGCCGAAGAATGCCGCGGCGTCCGCCTCCAGTTGCTCATGTTCCGGTGCGTTGCCGCGCAACAGCCGCGACCCGGTGGCGCCAACCGGCGTGCCCCGCGCAATCGCCGCCGCAACCGCTTCGCCAAGTCTTTTGGAGGCGGCAAGTCCGAGATAGTCGTTCGACGAGAAGTCGAGACCGGCGCGCGGTGCGAGCGTCCGCAACCGGTCCTTGCGCGCCAGTCCGCGCAAGGATGCGTCATAGCGGGCAAGAATTGCCTCGTTCATTGCGTGGCGAGTTCCATCGGCTCGATGCCGAGACGCTGGAACAGAAGGCTATCCTTGTCCTCGCCGGGATTGTCCGCCGTCAGCAGCGTGTCGCCGACAAAGATCGAGTTAGCGCCGGCAAAGAAGCACAACGCCTGCGTTTCGTCGCTCATCGCCGTCCTGCCGGCGGACAGCCTTACACAGGATTTCGGCATCATCACCCGCGCGAGCGCAACGATGCGGACGAAATCGATCGGATCGATGGCGTCGGCCGCGGCAAGCGGCGTGCCTTCGATGGGAATAAGCATGTTGATCGGCACGCTTTCCGGCGGCTCGGGCAGGTTCGCGAGCGTGACCAGCATGTCGATGCGATCGGTCTTTTCTTCTCCCATCCCGACGATGCCGCCGCAGCAGACTTTCATCCCAACCGCGCGCACGTGCCCAAGCGTTTCCAGCCGGTCGGCAAAAGTCCTGGTTGAAATAACCTCGCCATAGTAGCGCTCAGAGGTATCGATGTTGTGGTTATAGTAGTCGAGACCGGCCTGCTTCAGGCGAGCAGCTTGCTCAAGATCGAGCATGCCGAGCGTCATGCAGGTCTCCATGCCGAGCGCCTTGACGCCCTCGATCATGGCGACCACAACGTCCATGTCGCGCTCCTTGGGACTTCGCCACGCTGCGCCCATGCAATAGCGCGTTGCGCCGCCATCACGCGCCTTGGCCGCTTCGTCGATGACATGCTTGACGTTCATCAGCTTCGACGCCTTCACCCCGGTTTCGTAATGCGCAGACTGGCTGCAATAGCCGCAATCTTCGGGGCAGCCGCCGGTCTTGATGCTAAGGAGCCGCGACAGCTGCACTCGGTTTCGATCGAAGTTCTGGCGGTGGATCGTCTGAGCTAGGAACAGCAGATCGTTGAATGGCATGCCGTAGATGGCCTCAGCCTCTTTGCGGTTCCATCGCGGAGGCGTTCCATCGACCGATTGCATGGTCTGGTTCACGTCGAACTCCGAGTTCATTCCAACCGTCATCGTCAAACCTTTGTTGCTAGTCCGGTACGCCTTCAGGAGTCTGTCGACCGGCAAGCTCGGTCCGACTTGGCTTTGGAGCGCACTCGCTAAAAGGCGAGCTGCGGCACGTCTTTCCACCGCCTTCCTACGCCTGCCGAGCTGATGTTGCTCCTCATGCCGTAATCCTCAGTTCAAATGCTTGCAGATGTTCTGGTGGTCCGGCATGTCCAGGCCGATGTCGAGGATCGGGGCGCTGTGCGTCAGCCATCCCATGGAGATGAGATCGACACCGGTCGCCGCAATCGCCGCCGCCGTTTTCGGCGTCACCCGACCGGAAGCCTCGGTGATCGTACGGCCACCCACTATAGAAACCGCGCGGGCAAGATCCTCGACCGACATATTGTCGAGCAGCACCGCGTCAACACCAATCGCGAGCGCTGCATCGAGCTGCTTCAGCGTGTCGACCTCAACCTCGACCTTCACCATATGCCCTGCGGCGGCGCGCGCCCGCTCTATTGCTGTGCGGATATCGCCGGCGATCGCGATGTGATTGTCCTTTATGAGCACGCCGTCATCGAGGCCGAAGCGGTGATTGGCACCGCCGCCGACGCGCACGGCGTATTTTTCCAATACCCGCAGGCCGGGCGTCGTCTTTCGCGTCGATACGATCCTCGCCTTGTGACCGCGCACGGCCTCAACCATCGCCGCTGTGGCAGTGGCAATGCCGCTCAGCCGGCACAAGAAATTGAGGGCAGTGCGTTCGGCCGTGAGCAGGCCTCGCGCGGGTCCGGACAATCTTGCAATGGTTTCCCCGGCCCCGACATCGCTGCCATCAGGGCGCCAGATCTGGATGTTGATCGCCGGTTCCACGAGCAGGAAGGCGTACGAGACCAGATCGAGCCCGGCAACGACGCCCGCCTGCCTCGATTTGAGCACCAACGTGGCAGTGCAATCATGCGGGATAACCGCATCGCTGGTCAGGTCGCCGCATCTGCCCAGGTCTTCGAGGAGCGCACCGCGCACAATCGGTTCGATCAGGGTCGCGGGGAGGGGGGAGAATGAAATCACATCAGGTGCTCCGTATGGTAGCCCGGCAATCGAGTGCGGCCGCGGCCCGCATTGCGCTGTGCAGTGTCAGCCGTGATGGGCGCGCGTCGGCATCGTGGAGCGGGAAATCGGACCGACAGTGCGCGCCTCGACTCTCTTCCCGCCCCAGGGCCGCCACGGCGATCATCAGTGAGACCAAAGCCGGACCAGAGGCAGCGACATTGTCAGCTGCGATCGGCAGCAGGGTCGCCACCGCTTCGCGCATTGCCTCGCCGTCGCGGATGATACCCAGGGCGGCGGAGACAATTGGGCGGACCGCGGAAGCGTCTGGTCGTGGAGGGACGAATGTGGAGCATCTGCGCGGTCGCCGGGTATACGACGTGCCGGCAACGCTTTCGGCAACCCAGCTCGCGGTGACCGCCGCTTCGGTGAGCGAGTTGCTGGCCAGGCGGTTGGCGCCGTGCAGGCCGGTACAGGCGACCTCACCGCAGGCCCACAATCCCTCGATGGAGCTGCGGCCGGCGCTGTCTACGGCGACGCCGCCCATGTGATAATGTGCCGCCGGGCGCACCGGGATCGGGTCGGTCGCGGGGTCGACCCCTGCGCTCCGGCACAATTCGGCGATGCCTGGAAAACGCTTGCCAAATCTCGGGCCGAGACTTTGCCGTGCATCCAGGAATACGCGGCGTCCAACGGCAAGCTGGTGCCAAATGGCGCGCGCGACGACGTCGCGAGGCGCAAGTTCACCGCCAGGTGTGTCAGCGAGGAAGCGCTCTCCTCGCTCATCGATGAGCACCGCGCCTTCGCCACGCACGGCTTCGCTCACCAGCGGCATCGGCCGGCGCGGACCGTCGAGCGCAGTTGGATGGAACTGTATGAATTCCAAGTCGGCGAGTTCCGCCCCCGCCCATGCGGCGAGCGCCAGCCCGTGACCCCATGAGCCAGCGGGGTTTGTCGTATCGCAAAACAGCCCGCCGACGCCGCCGGTCGCCAGCACCGCGCGACGCGTGGGCAGAGCGAGCGCGCCGGCTCGTCCTGCGGCGACCACGGCGATGACCGACCCGTCCTGCACGACCAGCCGGCGGACCTCCACATTTTCGATAGTGGTGATCGAGGCTGTACGCCGAACCGCGGCGATGAGCACGCGCACCAACTCGCGACCGGTGGCGTCGCCGGCTGCATGCACAATCCGCCGTCGCGAGTGTGCCGCCTCGAGCCCAAGTCGCAACGCGCGGTCAGGGTGCTGGTCGAAGGCGACGCCGAACCTTTGGATCGTCCTAATCGCTTCGGGTGCAGCTCGGACCACTCGCCGCACCGTGGCCTCGTCGCAGAGTCCGTCGCCGGCAGCTATCGTGTCGCAAAGGTGAAAATCCGGGCCGTCGTCGCCGCCGAGACTTGCCGCAAGACCGCCCTGGGCAAGCTCACTGCAGGCTCCGGTTCCAAGCGGCGCGTTGGTCAAAAGCACGACCGGTTCCGGCGCCAGATGAAGCGCCGTCATCAGGCCGGCAATGCCGCCGCCGATGACGACCGGCGCCCCGGCGATGTCGCGAACCTCCAGGCTCATAGGGAAAGCATGCGCTCGACCGCGCGGCGGGCGGGGCCGGCAATTTCCGGATCAATCCGGACCTCATGCCGGTTCTGCTCGAGCGCGGCGCGAATGTTGGCCAGGTTGATGCGCTTCATGTGCGGGCACAGGTTGCATGGGCGAACGAACTCGACGTCGGGATGCGCGACCGCGACGTTGTCGCTCATCGAACATTCGGTCAGAAGGACGACACGCGTCGGTTTCTCCCGCTCGACATAATCCGACATCGCTGCGGTCGAGCCGGAGAACTCCGCCTCCGCGACAACGTCTGGTGGGCATTCTGGATGGGCCAGCACGATGACGCCTGGATGGGCATCGCGCAGTTCCCGAATGTCTGCTGCGGTGAAGCGCTCATGCACCTCGCAATGGCCTTTCCAGGCGATGATCTCGACGTCTGTATCGGCTGCCACGTTCCTCGCCAGATATTCGTCCGGCAGCATCAGCACACGCGCCACGCCAAGCGATTCCACCACCGCCTTCGCGTTGCCGGACGTGCAGCAGATGTCGGACTCCGCTTTTACGGCGGCCGATGTGTTGACGTAAGTAACAACGGGGACCCCCGGATACCGCAGCCGCATTAACCGCACGTCGTCTGCCGTGATCGATTCGGCCAGCGAGCAGCCGGCGCTGAGATCCGGGATGAGCACGGTCTTGTTCGGATTGAGCAGTTTTGCCGTCTCGGCCATGAAATGAACGCCGGCAACCACGATGATGTCGGCGTCGACCGTCACCGCCTTGTGGGCCAACGCCAGGCTGTCGCCGACGATGTCTGCCACGCAATGAAAAATTTCGGGCGTCTGGTAATTGTGCGCCAGCACCACCGCATTGCGCTCACGCTTCAGCGCTAAGATGGCTTCAATATCGCCGGCGAACGCGAGCCATTCAACGGGAGGGATCACCCGCCGGACACGCTCATACAGGGACGCAGCCATAGGTAACGCCCCAGCCATTGACGCCTCGATTATATTCGGTTTGACAATAAGGGAATATGTCTACCTTGACTATAAGTATGTCAAGCCCGCGCCAGCGGTAATTTTGTCCCGGCGATAGCCCTGTCGTCGAGAACGGCATGGCGGAAGCGATAAAGCTTCGCCGGTCGGCCGCCCGTGTCGAGGGAGGTCTCCCCAGTCTCCTCAACAAGATCCTGCTGCTCGACCAGTCTCCGGAAGTTGGGCTTGTTGATGAGCCTGCCAGCCAGAGCTTCCACGGTTCGCTGCAGTTGCAGCAGCGTGAAGGAAGGCCGCATAAGCTCGAACACGACCGGCCGGTATTTGATCTTCGAACGCAGCCGCGCAATCCCGGTTGCCAGAATGCGACGGTGGTCAGCGACCATTGGTTTGCCAGCCGCGGCCGCAATCGCGTCCCTGCCGCCACCGGCCTCTTCAATCAGAGCAGCTTCATAGAGCAACTCGTAGCGTTGGAGCGTGAGTTCCTCGTTCCAATGGCGGTCGTCGAAGCCGAAGGCTATCGCAGCGCGCTGCCGGCGCTCGCGTTGAGTGGTCGGCTCGCTGGCGCTGCCGGCCCACTCAATCAGGCGGGGCCGCAATCTATCGAGCAGCACAGGCGGCGTGCCGAAGCGGTGGTCCTCCCAGGGAAAATATTCGTACCAACTTTGCCAGCCGCACGCGGTCAAGTTCGTTGCCTGTTCCTTCCTGGTCAATGCGAGATAGCTGATTGAGATGACGCGCTGGTGGCGCTCAGTGCCGATGCGATCGCGATCGGCGAAGGTGTAGAGTTGCTCGATGTATCCCAGTGCATGGCCAGTCTGCTGCTCCACCCACCCCCTCAAACCCGACTGCAGCGATCGATGCTCAAGCGCAAAAGGTCCAGAAGGGAGGGTGTCCGCATGACCGACGGTGAGGACACAGGGCTCACTGTCGTTAACGGCGACCACGACGGCAGTCAGGTCCACTTTGGCTTCGTCAGCTTTGACGGCGGCTTTGCCTTTCTTGGTTCTTCTTGTCTGAGGATCCATGTTTGCGAAAGTGGGTTGGCCCAACGGAGCGCCTTAATCGATTGAATGTACCCTTGGCAGCCAGCACGTCAACACCGTACTACTCAAGCACTGTTTTTAGCTCTTCGCAGTCGCACAAAAATATGCCAAACGCGACCCCGCTGTTGGTAACGTAAGGGAAGGGGGCGTCGGTTGAGCGCGGCTGGTGAGATAAAAGGGATTAACCCTCCAGATATTCGAAGCGAAAAGGCCAAACGCCACTTGTATGCTTGACGGCCTACACCACGCCGGTCGCGAGGCTACTCGATCGCCACTGCGACATCGTTCTTGTCGGCGACAGCGTCGGCATGGTGCTGCACGGCCTGTCGTCGACGCTGGGCGTCACGCTCGACATGATGATCATGCACGGACAGGCCGTTCGCCGCGGCCTTGAACACGCGCTGATGGTCGTCGACCTGCCCTTCGGTTCCTACGAGGAAAGCCCAGAGCACGCTTTCGGCAACGCTGCGCGCGTGATGGGTGAGACCGGTTGTTCAGCGGTGAAGCTCGAGGGCGGCGAGACCATCGCGGAAACCATCCGCTTCCTTACCGCGCGCGGCGTACCTGTCATGGCCCATGTGGGGCTGACGCCGCAGGCGGTAAACACGTTCGGAGGCTATCGTGTGCAGGGCCGGGGAGCCGATGCAGAGCGGATCAGGCGCGACGCCAGGGCGGTAACCGAGGCGGGCGCCTTCTCCTTGGTGCTCGAAAAGATACCGGAGCAGCTTGCACGGCAGATAACCGCCGATATCGACATACCCACCATCGGCATCGGTGCCTCGCCAGCTTGCGACGGCCAGATTCTGGTGAGCGACGATATGCTCGGGCTCTTCACCTCATTTCGGCCGAAGTTCGTCAAACGCTATGCCGAGCTCGGTGAGCAGGCTGAGGCGGCAATCGCCGCTTACGCCACCGATGTGCGGAACCGGCACTTTCCGGCGGTCGAACATCTCTATGTCAACGCCTTGAAGGCCGGAGACTTCACATGAGCGTGCCGATCGCTCGAACCGTGAGCGAGCTGCGCGCCGTCGTTGCGCAATGGCGTCGCTCGGGTGCCACGATCGGTATTGTGCCGACCATGGGAGCCTTGCACGACGGGCATCTGAGCCTTGTGCGGAAGGCGCTTGAAAGGGCCGAGCGGGTGATCGTGACGCTGTTCGTAAACCCCAAGCAGTTCAACAGCCCCGCCGACCTGATTGCCTATCCTCGGACGGAAAGCGAAGATGCTGCCAAGCTCGCGCCGCTGGGCACGCATCTGCTCTATGTGCCGGACGCAGAGGAAATGTACCCGGCGGGCTTCGCCACGGTCGTTTCAGTGTCCGGCATCAGCGAATGCCTGTGCGGCGCATTCCGGCCCGGCCATTTCAATGGCGTGGCGACGGTCGTGGCCAAGCTCTTCCTGCAGGCCGGCGCTGACTTCGCCTTTTTTGGCGAAAAGGATTTTCAGCAACTTCAGCTTGTCAGGCGCTTGGTCCGGGACCTCGACATTCCGATCACTATTGTGCCCTGTCCGACAGTCCGCGAAGCCGATGGTCTTGCGCTATCGTCGCGTAACGTGCGGCTCTCCCCAGCCCAACGCGCCATTGCCCCAAAACTAGCATCGGTCCTGCTCGATACGGCCGAGCGGCTTGCACGCGGCTCTCCCATCCTGCCTACGCTTGATGAAGCGCGTGCAACAATTCTGGCTGCCGGCTATCGCGAGCTCGAATACCTGGAGCTTCGCGGAGAAACAGACCTGCAATCGTTAGCAAGCCTTGACCGACCGGCACGCTTGCTTGCTGCGGCTTGGCTTGGCGACACGCGGCTCATCGATAACGTCGCAATATCACCCATCGGTAGTTGGTCAGGTGCGCGGAGCTCTCTCCAATCGGAAGCAGCACAGCAATTGCGGTGATGACGGCGGCGCGTCGTACGCCCTGCAGGGACAGGCCATCATTTAGAACCACGTCTCCGCCCGGCTTCCAGCAACCTCCGCGAGGTACGCAAAGCGCAGATGCATCGCGTATTTGAAACCTTGGTCGAGCAACTCTCTGCAAGCGTCGATGCCGTCGATCTCCATGAGGCAATGGCGTCCGCCGCAGCCGGGTTCGACTTTCCGTTCTTCGCTTATTTCACCTACCCATCCGCTTCCGGCGACACGCCGCGATTGATCTCGAATTATCCATCATCATGGACATCACATTACCTGCAACTGCGCTACCACAGCGTGGATCCCGTGATCCTGCGGGGACTGCGAGGCTGGGATACCTTCGACTGGGGTGTGGACCGCGATCACCGTTATTTGCCGACCTCGCAGCAGGAAGTCCTGGAAAAAGCAGCTGAGTTCGGCATTCGCGGCGGACTGACCATGTCGATGCATGATCATCGCGGCCGGTTCGCCGCACTGACCTTCGCCTCCAACGAGGCGCATCCGCCACTTTTGAGGTCGCTGACGCGCTACGAAAAAGCAATGCAGTTGGTTGCGATCAACGTTATATCCATGCCCGGCGCAGGCTCGCCGAAGATTGCGTGGTAGATGGCATAACGCTCACCCCGCGGGAGTTCGAGTGCCTGAAATGGGCGGCGTGCGGCAAGTCGGCCTGGGATATCAGCCAGATTCTCGGTGTCTCGAAACGCACCGTGACCTTCCATCAGGAAAACGCCAAGGCGAAGCTTGGCGTGCGAACCATCAACCAGGCCATAGTGCGGATGGCTGCTCGGGCGAGATCCTGATCCTCTCCAAGGCTAGCTGTAAAGGTCTACAGGCTGCATTCATGACGGCTTTGCCCTTCGATTGCGTGGACACATCCCGCACGGAGACGACAATGATGCAGCTGATAACACCCGACTGCTACGCCGAGTTCGCGAGCGAACTCAGGGAAATGCACGGGCTTAGGTATCGGGTTTTCAAGAAGCGGCTCGATTGGGAAGTGCAGACCGAAGGCGAAATGGAAACGGACCCGTTTGACAGCCTGAACCCCGTCTACCTACTTCTCAAGGGGTCCGATTGGCGAACTTGCGGCTGCGTCCGCCTTTTGCCGACCACCGGACCGACTATGTTGCGCGATACGTTTCCGGCGCTGCTGGATGAGATGGTGGTCCCTGCGAGTGCCGATATCTGGGAGAGTAGTCGTTTCGCGCTCGATCTCCCTGCGACAGCGCCGAAGGCTGCTGGCGGCCTGGCACAAGCAACCTACGAGCTCTTCGCGGGCATCATCGAATTCGGCTTGGCCAACAATCTCTCCGGGATCGTAACGGTGACAGATACGCGCATCGAAAGGATCCTTCGTCTCGCGACCTGGCCGTTGTCACGTATCGGACAGCCCCAGCAGGTCGGCAACACCGAGGCAGTCGCCGGCTTCCTCGAGATTTCCTACGCCAGTCTCTTGCGCATCCGCTGGAGGGGACGCCTGAACGGGCCGGTGTTGTGGCAACCAGTTCTCATCCAATCGGCATAGCGCCTGCGGATGCTCAGCCGTGACCTGGGTTAAGTCTGCTCACGGCCGCCACCGCCCGCCGTCAAGCTGAGCGGACCCGGCCCCACGAGCATTCGACTGTTCCGGTCGATCGACTCGCGCGGCCGGACTTCGGATTTCCGTAGGCGCAACCCGCAGTCCAGCGTGAGCACGCCAAAATGGCGCCCGTCCGCTTGGAAAGAAGCCAATGTGGCTTCTGAGGTCGCCTTGGAATATTGGACCGGCCGCCGTGAGCGATCCCAACCTCAAACCTTTGCCGGTATGCCGGTTTGGCCGGACCGTCGGCCAGTCGGAGCAGTCCCCCGATAAGGACCCGAGCTGACGCGCGATCCAACAGCGCCCAAGCCTATGCTATGTGCATTACCGTTCGGTTGGCCATATCGTCCAAGACCGCATGAAGAAGGCTTCCAACCTCCTGCGCAGCGAACTCTGGCGCAATTCCTACATCGGACAATTGAATGAGCATTTTCTTGGCAGCACAGCGCCAGAACGCACTCGCCGCCTCGCCGTTCTTGGTCTCGAGGGCCTGGGCGATACTTTCGACCAATGTGCGTCGCCGATGCAGCGGAAATACGCAAATGTTTGAGTGATGCATCAATCACCTCACAGTTTCAGTTCCACAAAGAAAACACCGGCGTCTTCAAAAGCGCCGCGCTAGCGCGGTGACGGTTCGCGGCGACATGACGAGTTCCACTTCCCCTCGACAAGCCATTGGGCGATGAGCCGCCGGACCGCACATCCGGACCGCACATAAGGTGAACCACCATTGCTGATCCGGCTGCGTTTCCTGTGCCGTTCCGCGACGAGGCGTTCCAGCCCGAATTGACGTCCAATGACTTGATTTCTGAAAGGGCAGGGCGGCACGAATCACCCGACTGTTCCGCCGCTTACATTCCTGCGAGCTTGTGTATGAATGATTAAAGCGTGCCCGAGCCGTTCTTGGTGGCCGCAGAAGGGAATCATGCCATCCGCGCCTATCGTAAGGCCGCGCGACTTCTGGCATGGCTGCACTGCCCCGACAGGGCTTTGCAATCGCGCGTTTCCAACCCTATGCTTTGGCATCGGCCGTCAGTTACTTCGGATGCAGCCGACAGTAAGAGGTACGCGCTCTTGCCCGCATGGGAGAGAGCCTTGCCCGAATCCCTTTTTCGCAACCCGGTGCTGAAATCCCTTTCGCCGGAGGACTTCGCGCTGTTGCGACCATCGCTGCATCGCGTCGAACTGGACATCAAGGCTCAGTTGCTGATCGCGCATCAGCCGATCAGGAATGGATATTTTCCCGAGAGGGGCATCGCCTCGGTGGTCGCCACCATGACCGGCGGACGGCAATGTGAAGTCGGCATTATCGGATATGACGGGATGACAGGAATTGCCCTCATTCTCGGACAGGACAGCTCTTCCAACGAGACCTATATCCAGGTCGCAGGCAATGGCTGGCGCCTGCCGGTTGAAATCATTCGTCCTGCGGTTGCGGAAAGCCCGTCGCTGCGCACGTCAGTGCTGGACTATGCCCACGCGTTCCTTGTCCAGTCGTCCCGGACGGCACTGGTCAATGGCCACTCCAAAATCGAGGAACGGCTGGCCCGCTGGTTGCTGATGATCCATGACCGCTCTGACGGAGACAAGATCTACCTGACGCATGAATTTCTGGCGACCATGCTCGGCGCCCGCCGTCCCGGGGTCACCACGGCCCTGCAAATGCTTGAATATCGAGGACTTGTCCGTGCCAAGCGCGGCGAGGTCACGATTATCGACCGCGTCGGATTGATGGAACTCACGCATGGCGCTTACGGCGAGGAGGAGCAACGTTATTTCGGCCTGGCCACCGCTGCCTGATTGTCCGGTATCGGACATAGGCTTGAAGGCTGCCGAACTCCCGTCCTAGATCGTGTCAGTCAGAGTTTCAGGGAGGCGGGTGAAAAAGCCGCCGAAGCCTATGTTCTGTCCAGAGGCAAGGCCCGGTTCCTCTCCACCGCCCAGGCGATCCGCGCCATTCGAACGCTTATGCCGGCGTGCAAAGCGACCGATCGCGAGTTGAGGAATTGGTGGCGGCGACGTCCATCGTTCACGGTGTGCCCGTCGCCTTCGACGCAAAAACAGCCGAGGGAGTAGAACCACGGCTGCATTCCTAGGAGGGCATGCCGCGCCGTCCAGACTGTCAGATCGGGCATTCGTCAGATGGTTGTCCGCTAACTTAACTGGCAGAGTCTACAGGACGTGTCCAGCATTGCGAACTCACCGATCGCTTGGCGGCCAAAGCTGCCGGCAAGCGATCGCCTCATCCAGCCGTCTGCACCATCTCATCACAGACATCATCGGTGATGCTACCTGCCCAGCATATGTCCAGCATTTCGCAGGGCGGCCAGAAGGAGCCTCGCATAGCCTGTGACATCGATCTGGGCCTGCATGGACAGGGGCATGCTGGTCCAGTTCTCCAATGGTGCAATGAAAGGTGAGAAGGTGCCATTGACAAGGCAACAGCAGCTAACAAGGCCCTCTCGGTCCAATGCCACCACACCGATCTTGTCGCCTGGATATCCAATGGCTGCGACTCGCTGGACCTCCAGGTCACCGTCAACCCGCACGTCGAAAAGAAGGCTACCACGGCTCCTCGTGGCTATCTCAGCCGCCTTCTCATCAAAGCTTGAAGAGAGCAAGCGGACGCTTTCCACCGCCATCTGGAAAATCACCAAATCCAGTTCATTCACGGCCATATGGGCAATTGCGCGCAATGGGTGGTGATTGCAATGACACACACTGCTTGTTCACAGATGTCGGTCACGAACGATCATTCGTCGGGTTCCGGTTCCGACCAACGGTGTGGCCACCTGATCGTGCTGCGGTTCGAACATTCCTAACGCGAGCCGAGCGCTGTTGATGAGGATGGAGTCTAGGTCTCGGGCCCTGCCTCGCGGCTTGCTCATCCTTGGCAGACCCCTTGCAACGCCGCCGCGATGGCGCAAACGCCAGATGACGCTGATCCATCGCTTAATCGTGAACTGAGCTTCTGAACACCCTTGGTGGGACAGCAGGGTGGAAGGGCTTGACCAACGCTGCCGCCGTTTTCGAAGAGGGCCCGTCCTCGATTGAATCTTTGGAGCCCCGTGCGGCGCGCAGGAAAATGTTGACCATCTGGACGCAGGTCCCAGACCCCAAGGCAAACAGAGAACCTTCCAGCCAGCCAAGCTGCGCCGAAGCAAAGAGCGACCTTTGGAATTCCCAAGAACGGACCCTTCCATAGTTGACTGGCAACCGCAGCGCGAGTGCGGGAGAGCGAACAAGCACTTCGTGAGAGGTCCTGCGCGTTTTCCCCTCTTTGCTATTTGGCACATCGCTTGCGCCGAAGTGGGCGCAGCGTTCGACCGGAGCACTGCATGGGAGAAGGAGGAGCCCCACCCCGATCCGGTCAAGGAGAGAAACGGTGTTGGTTCCACAAGTCCCCATAGCGAACGCAGCGGCCCGCAAGCGCCATTTTGCCCGGGCCTACGTGCAGGTGCTTGCCGCCATAATCCTGGGTGCTGCAATCGGCTATTTCCATTTGGAGACCGGCCAGAGCCTGAAGCCGCTCGGCGATGCCTTCGTCGATGTCGTCAAGATAATCACCGTACCTGTCATCTTCCTGACAATAGCGACCGGCATTGCCGGCATGAGCGATCTGCAGAAGGTCGGCCGAGTTGCCGCCAAGGCGATGGTTTATTTCCTCACCTTCTCGACACTTGCACTCGTTGTCGGACTGATTGTCGCGAATATCGTTCAGCCTGGCGCCGGCCTCAACATCGATCCGGCCTCGCTCGATGTCCAAGCCGTTAAGGGCTATGTGGCCACGGCTCACGAGCAGTCCGTGACCAGCTTCCTGATGAACATCATCCCATCAACCATTGCCAGTGCCTTCGCGGAAGGCGACATCCTGCAAGTCTTGTTCTTCTCGGTCCTGTTCGGCGCGGTCTGCCGCTACAACGGCCGCTCGATCTTCTCTCTCGTCCGATACATCAAGGACGAGCTGCTGCTCGCAACGTCCTCCTCGGAGGCCGCGCTGCCCTCGCTCATGGAGAAGATGGAAAAGGCCGGCGCCACGCATTCGGTCGTGGGTCTCATTCCATTCAATCTGGACGGCACGAATATGATGCTCGCCGCCCTCTTCATCGCCCAGACGACGAAAACTGATCTGCCGATCGGCTGCCGGATCCTCATGCTGTTCGTCGCATTGTTCCCTTCGAACGGAACAACCCGCATTACCGGTGCAGGCCTCGTCACAATGGCTGCAACGCTCTTTCTTGTTCCGGCCGCACCGGTCACCTCCGTGGGTCTTATTCTTGGCGTCGATCAGCTTATGTCCGAATGCCACGCGCTGACGATATTTCTCCGCAGCGTAGCGGCAACGCTGGCTGTCGCCCGGTCTGGGGCGAGCGGGATAAACGACGATTCGGGGAGCGCCTCACTAGCGGACCGTTCAGCGCTCTGGCGGTGGACGGTCAAGTCGCCCGGCGTGGTGAACGCAGTTCCCCGCGCGAACGACGCTCAGCTATTGGGGTGGGCCCGATGGCGCAAAGCCGTATTTGAGAAACCGCCAGATCGCACCCGCACCTGTGCGCCTGTAGCAACTGCGGGGCACGATCAAAAGCGACCCATTTTACACCGAAAAGGCGGGCCGTTGCTGCCACGCCGTCCATGGATTGGAGCCTCATGTCTAAGACAACGGCCACCACTCTCGCGGTTCTCCTTTTTCTCCTCGCCGTGCTGCTTTCCGTGCTGGCGAGCCATAATAGCGCGCACCCGCCGCGGGAAAGGCCGCCCCCGCCCATGCAGTCGTGCCAATGGACAGTCAAAAGTGGAGCGGCGCACTCGCCAACGACCCCGCTTCGCCAAATCGCCGGCAACCCGGAAGGTCCGGGGACCCTTCAGCGCTCTGCCGGGCGGACGGTCAGTCGCCCGGCGTGGTGAATGGCGGTCGCGGTTGCCCGGCCCGCGCGAACGACGCTCAGCTGGGTGGGGTGGGCCCGATGGCGCAAGGCCATCTTTCCAGAAACCGCCAGAGCGCACCGGCATCTATAGCTGTGCGCCCTCGCGACTGCGCCCTGTGGCAAGTGCGGGGCTCGATCAAAAGCATTTTACACCAAAAGGCGGGCCGTTGCTGCCACGCCGTCCATGGATTGGAGACTCATGTCTAAGCCGACTGCCATCACTGTCGCAGCTCTTCTTTTACTCCTCGCCGTGCTGGCGAGCCAATATAGCGCGAACCTGCACCGGCAGGCGTGGTCGATCGACAGGCAAAAGTGGAGCGGCGCATTCGACAACGACCCCCTTCGCCAATCGCCGGCAACCCGCAAGGCGATGCCGTTCTGGTCATATTCAATGACTACCACAACTGTCCGCATTGCAGACTGGCAGATCTCAACTACCAAAAAGCCTTCAAGAATGATCCCAATCTGAAGCTTGTGATCAGACGGTTCCCGGTCCTGGGACCGGATTCCCAATCGCACTCGCCTCGAGAAAACAGGGAAAGTTCGACGAATTCCACCGCGCCCTTATGACTTCCCCCAGTTGGATCATTGAAAGGATCACTCTCAAGATCGCAGCGCGTGTGGGCCTTGACGTGGAGCAGCTCAAGCGGGAATGCAAGATCCGGCCATCGCAGATGAACTTGCGCGCGTCCGCGCACTCGCGAAAGGTCTGCACATCGACCGTACGCCCGCGTTGGTGGTCGGCGATATAGTGATCGCCCACCTGGTCGACATGGCCAGCTTGCAACGCTTGCTCGCCGATGCGCGCTCAAAGCGTGCAGGCTCTCGTGCGGGGCAGCATCTGTAGATCGGCCACGCTGTTGTTGCCGGAGCGTGCCGTTTGTGGCAGCTGGCTTTGCTGTTGCTCCTCGGCATCTTGTTGCGGTCATCCAGCTGCCGTGGGCGCCAACAACAATCCTGAGCGCCCGCGCCTGAAGGCGCTGGCCGGGTGCTCGTGAACCGAGCCCGCTTATCTTCGCCAGGCTCAGGCGGTCTTGGCCCTGCGGCTTCGCCCCCTGGCGCGGGGCAGCCTTCGGCTGCTGACGGTCGCCGGCCTGTCGGCCGGCGTCGTTTTTATCGTGGCCTTCCCCGGTGGCGCAGGGCGGGCAGCACTCCCTTCTAGGCCCGCCGCGGCGTCCCGCAACCCTTCGCTTTCGCTTCGGGTCCTCCACTCCGTTCCGGTCCTGCGGATGCAGTCCGCCTCCGACGTCGGGCCTTTCCGGTCGCTTTCGCCGCCCACCCCGCTTCCGGGGAGGGCGCGATTGAAGAGCGGAGGACATCACGATGCGTGCAAACAACAAACGTTGCGGCAGCCGACAGGCTGGCGCAGAGAGTGGCGGGCGCACCGGCGCCAGCCTTTATCAGGAAATCACCGACCGCATCATTGCCGAACTGGAGCGCGGCACCGTGCCATGGGTCAAGCCGTGGGGCAGGGCAAGGACAGGCCTCGGCCTGCCGCGGAATGCGGCCACCCAGCGCCGATATTCCGGCATCAATATCCTGATCCTGTGGGGCGGGGTCATCGATCGCGGTTTCCCCAGCCAGAACTGGCTCACCTTCCGGCAGGCGCTTTCCCTAGGTGGCAATGTCAGGAAGGGTGAGCACGGCACCACCATCGTTCACGCTGACCGCTTTGTTCCCAAGAACGAAAAGCAACGCGCCGACACCGATGGCGACGAACCGCAGGCGGTGCCCTTCCTGAAGCGCTTTACCGTCTTCAATGTCGCGCAGTGCGATAATCTGCCCGAACATCTTTATGCCGCCGGCGAGCCTCTGCCTGAGCGCGAGATGGTCCCGCAGGCCGAGGCGCTCATTCATGCAACCGGCGCTGATTTTCGCATCGGCGGCGAGCGCGCCTTCTACATGCCCGGCAGCGACACCATACAGGTGCCGCCGCAGCCGGCTTTCTTCCACCAGATCGACTATTACCGGACCTGCTTTCACGAGCTTGGCCACTGGACCGGCCACCCGACGCGACTCGCGCGCGACCTGTCCGGCTCCTTCGGGTCCAACACCTATGCGCGCGAGGAACTGGTCGCCGAAATCGCATCAGCCTTCATCTGCAGCAGTCTCGGCATCGAGCCGACCGTGCGCCATGCCGACTACATCGGCTCATGGCTGACGTTTTTGCGCGAGGACAACCGCGCCATCTTCCGCGCCGCAAGCCATGCCTCGAAAGCCGCCGATTTCCTGCTTGGCCGCAATGCCGATGTCGAAGGCGAGGCACATGCCGAAACCGCCTATGGAAGCGCGCAATCATCACACGCGGCCGCCTTGCGCCTCTGATGACGCAAAAGCCGCGCAACCAACTCGACAGTTCTTTTGAGGTTGCGCTAACATGGCCGGCGTTGGCGCCGATCGTTTATCGGATCGAGGTTCGCAAAAAAAGGGCGGCATTGCTGCCGCCCCTCGTTGCGAAAGCTGCCAGAGCTGGATTAGAAATCCATACCGCCCATGCCGCCCATGCCGCCGCCACCCATGCCGCCAGGCATGCCGCCGCCGCCAGCCGACTCCTTCTTCGGAGCCTCCGCGATCATGGCTTCGGTGGTGACCAGCAGGCCGGCCACCGAGGCCGCGTCCTGGAGAGCGGTGCGGACAACCTTGACCGGATCGACGATGCCCATGGCGATCATGTCGCCATATTCGCCGGTCTGGGCGTTGTAGCCGAAGGTCGCGCCCTTGTTCTCAAGGATCTTGCCGGCAACGATCGATGCTTCCGCACCGGCGTTGGCCGCGATCTGGCGGGCCGGAGCCTGCAGCGCACGACGAACGATGTTGATGCCGGCGGCCTGGTCGGCATTGACGCCGGTGGCCTTGATGTTGGCCGAAGCGCGCAGCAGCGCGACGCCACCACCAGCAACGATGCCTTCTTCGACGGCCGCGCGGGTCGCGTTGAGGGCGTCATCGACGCGGTCCTTCTTTTCCTTGACTTCGACTTCCGTCGCACCGCCGACGCGGATCACCGCAACGCCGCCGGCGAGCTTGGCCAGACGTTCCTGCAGCTTCTCCTTGTCGTAGTCCGAAGTGGTCTCTTCGATCTGCTGCTTGATCTGGGCAACGCGGCCCTGGATCTCGGCCTTCTTGCCGGCGCCGTCGACGATGGTGGTGTTCTCCTTGGAGATCGACACCTTCTTGGCGCGGCCGAGCATGTTGAGGCCGACATTCTCGAGCTTGATGCCGAGGTCTTCCGAGATGACCTGGCCACCGGTGAGGATGGCGATGTCTTCCAGCATGGCCTTGCGGCGATCACCGAAGCCCGGCGCCTTGACGGCGGCGATCTTCAGGCCGCCACGCAGCTTGTTGACGACCAGCGTGGCCAGAGCCTCGCCTTCGACGTCTTCCGAGATGATGAGCAGCGGCTTCGAGGTCTGCACGACGGCTTCGAGAACCGGCAGCATGGCCTGGAGGTTGGACAGCTTCTTCTCGTGCAGGAGGATGTAGACGTCCTCGAGCTCGGCAACCATCTTGTCGGCGTTGGTGACGAAGTAGGGCGAGAGGTAGCCGCGGTCGAACTGCATGCCTTCGACGACTTCGAGTTCGGTCTCGGCGGTCTTGGCTTCCTCAACCGTGATGACGCCTTCGTTGCCGACCTTCTGCATTGCTTCGGCGATCATCTTGCCGACCGAAGCATCGCCGTTGCCGGCGATGGTGCCGACCTGGGCAACCTCTTCGGAGGTCTTGATCTTCTTGGCGTTCTTGATCAGCGTCGCAACGACGTCGGTTACCGCGAGGTCGATGCCGCGCTTCAGGTCCATCGGGTTCATGCCGGCGGCAACCGCCTTGTGGCCTTCCTGGACGATCGACTGCGCCAGAACGGTCGCGGTCGTGGTGCCGTCGCCGGCGATGTCGTTGGTCTTCGAAGCAACTTCGCGGACCATCTGCGCGCCCATGTTCTCGAACTTGTCCTCAAGCTCGATTTCCTTGGCGACGGTGACGCCGTCCTTGGTGATGCGCGGGGCGCCGAACGACTTGTCGATGACGACGTTGCGGCCCTTGGGGCCGAGCGTGACCTTCACCGCGTCGGCGAGGATGTTGACGCCGCGCAGCATGCGCTCGCGGGCATCACGGGAGAATTTTACGTCTTTGGCAGCCATTTTTAGCTCCTGGCAGGGGCTTCAATCGAGCCCGGGAATTCAGTTGACGAAAGGGCCTGATATGAGCCGATGATGCCCATGATGTCGGATTCCTTCATGATCAGAAGGTCTTCGCCATTGAGCTTGACTTCGGTGCCCGACCACTTGCCGAACAGGATGCGATCGCCGGCCTTGACGTCCAGTGGGACGAGCTTGCCGGCTTCGTCACGGGCGCCGGAACCAACGGCGATGATCTCGCCTTCCTGCGGCTTTTCCTTTGCCGTATCCGGGATGATGATCCCGCCAGCGGTCTTGGATTCGGATTCGACCCGGCGAACGACCACGCGGTCATGCAGCGGGCGGAACTTCGACTTTGCCATTTTCGGATTTTTCCCTGGTGCGGATGTTGAGGGGTTTTTGTTAGCACTCGCGATGGACGAGTGCTAACGCGATAGTGAGGTAGGCTGTAAGCGGGCACTCGTCAAGACGGACGAGGGCAGGCGAGGAGCTCTGGCCCCCTCCCCGGTGGAACCCAACGCATACGCGCATCCGCGTTGATGGCTGCGAGCCCCACATTTCCATTGAATTCGGCGTCATGACGCCAACTTGCGCGCGCCGCTTCCAAGTCGTCAGTCGTGCTGCCGTCAGCACGAACATAGGGCTGCGCTTCACTTCCCGTCGAAGCCGCGGCAAGCAGCGTCGCCGTCAGCACGCTCCTTTGCAGATGCTTGCCAAAGGTGGACAGTGAGCGCACCTGCGCCGGGCTGTTGGTGCGAACGTAAGACGTCATTGACAACTCCTTTTTGCAAGTCGAGCCCTTCTCCACCTTCGGCCGCCGTCGACGCGAAGAAGTCCGCATCGCGTTGATGACGAGCTGCGAAAAAGAGAAAGATGTGTTTGATGGCTGCGGCCCCAACGGTGCCTTCAGATTTGAGATCACTTCCGCCGCGAGCGGCTGAAGCTCCTCGCAACGTCACAATCGAATCTGCTGCCAAGCCTCCAGGAAAGGAGAGCATTGCTCATCTCGCGCTTGTGCATGCAGTCAACCTTCGATCCGTGTTGCCACATCTCAAGTGCAAATGCCGTGCCAAAGCTCACTGGGTAGTGAACGCATGGCTCTCCCTGAAAACCTCACAAATCCAGCATGGTCAATTGTGCGGAACCCGACATGCGTCTTCTGCCACTGTCAGCTTTCGGACAGGCATGACGCGTTTCGCGCCGACCACCGGTCGATCGGTTTTGGGGCCGGTCTGTTCGCCTCATAAGAGCGCGTCACGTTGCGTAGCGGTTTCCCGAGCGCCGCCACATGACACTGGACCTGCAGGTAGCACCGGCTTCTCATCCAGCCTTGCTTTGGCCCCTTCGCGTATCAAATTCCCGCTGGCGAGCCCTGCTTTCATAGATCGCACCATGCCGGATGTCTGCTCTGGCGCCCGACCCGCTGGCACGATCTCGATCCGGCATAAGGGCGCAGCATCTTTGCAGGCCGTTTCATCCCGGCGTCCTGCTTGGCTGAAAGACCGCACTTGGCGAGCGGTCTCCATGCTCTCTCCAAGGACCATCCCTGCGGCTGGCTTGTCGACCTATGGGCGGGTCCGGCCGCCCGAAACCCTCGCCATCAGCTTTTTTCCCCGCCGCCTGCGGCGGCTTCCTCGCGCCGCTTCGCTCACAAAAAAGCTGCCCGCTCGGATCCTTCGCTGTCGCTGCGGCCCTGTCGGATTCAGGCGGTCCTGACGCGCCCATTACGGTGCGCCATCGCAGGGGATGGTCCCCGGCGAAACCACAAAAGGAGACTTCGAAATGACCGCGATCGGTTACGTCAACAAGCAGGAAAACGGCGCCTACAAGGGCCAGCTCAAGACGCTCAGCGTCCGCGCCGACATCGATATCGTCCCCAACCAGGCCAAGAGCGCCGACAACCATCCCGACTTCCGGGTGCTTACGCAAGGGGTCGAAGTTGGCGCCGGCTGGATCCGCACCGGCGAGACTTCCGGCAAGGATTATGTGAGCCTGTCGATTGCAGCGCCGGAGTTCGGACCGCGCAAGCTCTACGCCAATCTCGGCCGCGCCGCCGGCCAGGACGATCACGACACCTACGCCATCATCTGGAACCCGGCCGACTGACCGGCCGAGATAGAGCCTCGCGCCGCAGCCCCGGCGCGGGGCTCATTCCCAGGAGTTCCACCCAAACCCCGTCCGCCCTAAAGGGCGGCGAAAACTCTCCCCCGACTCTTCGCCCGTCCCCGAGACGATCTCCCTCGCCCATCCTCGCCCTCGCTTGTCCGAAGCGAAACGAGGATCATCATGGACGACGAAAACGAACGCGCGGCCCGCGCGAAAAAGGGCAGCCCGTTTCTCAGCACAGCCCAAGCCGCCTTCTATATCGGGCTCTCCCAGCGCACGCTCGAAAAGATGCGGCTCAAGGGCGGCGGCCCGAAATTCCGCAAGCACGGCCGCTATGTCCGCTATCACATCGACGAACTCGACCATTGGTCGAAAGGACACCCGCAGCACTCCACCGCCGGCGATGGCAAGGCCGGTTCCGGCCAGGGCGGCACGGGAGGCCGTTCATGAGGCGGCGCCCTTCCATCCATCTGATCGGCAGCCGCCTGAGGCGTGTTCGAGCCCGTAAGACGGTCGCCTTGGCCGCGGCCGGTCTCGGTCTTTTGGGCTTCACGGCGCTGGGAAAGCCCACCCCTTGGCTGGTCTGGAACGCCTCGGCCAGCGCGCCGATCGGCCTTTACCGCATCGCTGCGGGAGCGCTGGCGCGTGGCGATCTCGTGCTCGTGCGCCCGCCTGAATACGCGGCGTATCTCGCCGCCGAGCGCAGCTATCTGCCTCGCAATGTGCCGCTGGCAAAACGTCTTGCAGCGCTGCCGGACGATAATGTCTGCGCCTTCAATGACGCCATCATCATCGGCGGCGACATCGTCGCGCGCCGGCTCAAAATCGACGCCGAAGGCCGACCTTTGCCATGGTGGAACGGCTGCCGAGCGCTCGGGGATAACGAGGTTTTCCTGCTCGGCAGCGACAAAAACCGCTCCTTCGACAGCCGCTATTTCGGGCCTGTTCCCACTCAAAATGTCATCGGGAGGCTCGTACCGCTATGGACCGAGTGACCCTCCTCTTGTTGGGCATGATCGCCATTGCGCCATGCGCCTGTTCCGCCTCGACCGGCGCTGAGCCGGTCGCCATCTCCCAAAGTCCGCAGCTGCGAAAGTGGCAGACGTTGGTATCGGAAGCAAGCCGGCGCTTCCATATTCCCCAAGCCTGGATCTATGCCGTCATGGCTGCCGAAAGCGGCGGCAAGACAATGCGCGGCGGCCGCCCCATCACCTCCCCCGCTGGCGCCATGGGCCTCATGCAGGTGATGCCCGGCACCTATGAGGAGATGCGGGTCGAACACGGCCTTGGGCCTAACCCCCACGATCCGCGCGACAATATCCTGGCCGGCACGGCCTATCTCAGCGCCATGTATGACCGCTTCGGATTTCCTGGCCTGTTTGGCGCCTACAATGCCGGTCCCGAGCGCTACGACGAGCATTTGAAGCGTGGCAAACCGCTGCCAGAAGAGACCGTCGAGTACCTCGACCAACTCAAGGCGGCCGGAGTTTCGGCGGCCGACATCGAGGCGTTCGAAAGCCAATCTGTCGCTCCAAAGGCGCAAATCGCTCCTCTCGGACGGTCGCTGTTCTTCATTCATGACGGTGTTCACTCAGGCGTGCGAAACGGCGATCTCTTCGTGCCGCTCGGCAAGGACGGCGCGCAGCCGAAGGAGCCGGTGCGTTAGCCATGGGCGGACGGGGGCGCGTCTGGCGGGGCTGGGCGCGTAAGGCAAGATAAAGGTACCGCCTCCAGGAGGCGGTTAAATCTTTGTCTGCACATCGTTTTTCCAGGAGGCTGCCGCCGGTGCCAAGAGGGTTGGACGTGTAAGTGTCTGATTTTGCTTGATATGTCTGGGAGGCTCGCATGAAGGATGACGAGTTCAGGCCGAAGCTCGGCAAAATCGGGTCGCGCGGCTCGAAGGCAGGCAAACGCTATGCCGGTCAAGTCCGGGCAGCCGTCAACCGAGCCGGCGGCCAGCCCCAGCCCGGCGGTCGCTTCACGGGCAGCCGGACAGGGCGCGGCGGGGCGGCTGCGGCGCTGCTGAAATCGCGCGACCGGTATGCCGCCTTCCGCCAGCGCCGGGTGATCGTCAAGGCGCGGATCGTCAAGCTCGCCGGCAAGGGCGCGGACGGGGCGCGTGCCCATCTACGCTATCTTCAGCGCGACGGCGTCACCCGAGAAGGTGCGCCTGGCGAGCTCTACGGCGCCGACAGCGACCGCGTCGACGGCAAGGCGTTCATCGATCGCGCGGACGGCGACCGCCACCAATTCCGCTTCATCGTCGCTGCCGAAGACGGCATCGAGTATGAAGACCTGAAGGCGCTGACGCGGCGGCTCATGGCGCAGATGCAGGAAGACCTCGGCACGAAGCTCGACTGGGTCGCGGTTGATCATTTCAACACCGGCCACCCGCACAGCCACATCATCGTCCGAGGCAGGGACGACCGTGGCGAGAACCTGGTCATCGCGCGCGAATATATCTCATCTGGCATCCGCGAGCGGGCGGCCGAGCTGGTCAGCCTCGATCTCGGTCCGCGAACCGACCGCGAGATTGAGCTTCGCCTGCGCCGGGAAATGGAGCAGGAACGCTTCACCAGCATCGACCGTCGGCTGCTCAGCATGCGTGATGATGACGGGCTGGTCTCGCCGGGCGGTCCCGACGCCATTCGCCAGACGCTGCACCAGGGACGGCTGCGCAAGCTCGAGCGGATGGGTCTGGCCGCGGAGGTCGGCGCTGGCTCCTGGCGCCTCGACGATGAGCTCGAAGCCACGCTGCGCCGCACCGGCGAACGCGGCGACATCATCAAGACCATCCACCGCGAACTGGCCGGCAAGGGGCTTGCACGCAGTGCCGCCGACTGGGTGATCCACGATCGAGCCGGCGAGCCCGTCCAGTCTCTCGTCGGTCGCGTTGTCGCGCGTGGACTGGCCGACGAGATCAATGACCGCCACTACATGATCGTCGACGCCGTCGACGGTAAGAGCCATTGGATCGACATCGGTAGAGGCGAGGCGATGGAAACGATGCCTAATGGCTGCATCGTGCGTGTCGCGCCAAGGAACACCGAGCCGAGGCGGGTCGATCGTACCATCGCCGAAATCGCCGCCGCGAATGGCGGCCGTTACGACGTCGATATCCACCTGAAGCATGACCCATCCGCCACCGAGAGCTTTGCGCGAACGCATGTGCGGCGGCTGGAGGCGATCCGCCGCGCGACCGGCGGCGTTGAGCGAGAGCCGAACGGCACCTGGCTCATCGCGCCGGACCATCTCGATCGCGTCGCGAATTATGAGGGCCAGCGGGCCAGGGCCGAGCCTGTCGTTGTCGACAAGCTCTCCTCAATGGCGCTGGAGCGACAGGTCAGCTTCAACGGCGCCACCTGGCTCGACCGGGAGCTGGTTGCCGATAGACCCGAGCCTTTGCACGGATCCGGCTTCGGCTGCGACGTGAGAGAGGCGCAAGCTCGCCGGCGGGAGTGGCTGATCGCGCAAGGCCTCGCGCATGAAGAACAGGATCGGATCGTCTATCGAGCCAACATGCTTTCGATCCTGCGCCAGCGAGAACTGAACCGTGTTGCTGGCCAACTGTCGGAGGAACTTGGCCTGCCCTATGCCGAAGCGCGATCCGGAGGACGAGTAGAGGGTACGCTCCGCCGCTCCGTCGAGCTTGCCAGCGGAAAATATGCCGTCGTTGAGAAGTCGCGCGAGTTCACGCTGGTGCCATGGCGGCCGGTGCTTGAGCGCCATGTGGGCAAGGAGGTCTCCGGTGTCGTGAGTGGGGAGGGGATTTCATGGACCGTCGGCCGGCAAAGGAGCGGACCTGGTGTTTCGTGAGATGGTGTACAGCTTTTTTAGCCAGCGGCGCGGGCAGCCATGCGAGCCCGCGTAGACCTTATGGCCGCACGCCCGCAATCGGTCGCATGGACCTGCCAGGCGGGGCGGCTTTGGAGCGTTCGGACCCGACACGCTGCGTGAGTGGCCAGACTTCGAGCGCTCGAAGATGCGGACTGTTGTCTGCTGGCCGGCGTTATTCCGGCTGGCCTATGACCGCGGCGCAACAGTTCACCGCTGAAGTTGCCACGGGCGAACATCGACAAGAGAAAAAACACCATTGCGCGATACAAATCGCCGTTGAAAGCGTTTAGGTTGCATGCGCTTCGCCAAGTAAACGGATACCCCAGAAGAGAGCCATGACCACGGCCCGCCATATCGTGACGCTGCTTAAAAGCCACATTGCCGGCGACGAGGATCGTTTCCTCTCTATCGCGATGCAGCTTGCTGCGCATGAGGCACGTCAAGGCCATGGCAAGCTTGCTCAGGAGCTCAAGGATCTGGTCGACGCAGCCAAGAGCAGGGACGCCCGGATTGCCAAGAGCAGTCGGCCGGTTCCCCTTTTTCAGCCAAAGGGCGAGCTCGCAGGGCTCCTGCATGTGCGCTATCCGGACCTGCGACTGACCGACATGATTTTGCCGGACAGTCTGCGCTCGCGCCTGCACCGCGTGCTGGGAGAGCAGCGCCAACAAGCAAGCTTGCGCGAGCACGGGCTTGTTCCCCGTCGCAAACTGCTTCTGGTCGGCCCGCCAGGATCAGGCAAGACGATGACCGCATCGGCATTGGCCGGGGAGCTTCATCTGCCCCTTTTCACGATCGTCCTCGATGGTTTGATCACCAAGTTCATGGGAGAGACTGCCGGAAAGCTGCGGCTTGTTTTTGATGCAATGCAGGCGACGCGGGGCGTCTACTTCTTTGACGAATTCGATGCCATCGGCGCGCGTCGAGGCGAACGCCAGGATGTTGGCGAGATTCGGCGCGTGCTGAATTCGTTTCTGCAGTTTCTCGAGCAAGACGACAGCCACAGCCTGATTATTGCGGCAACAAATCATCCCGAGCTGCTCGACAGAGCTTTGTTCCGCCGTTTCGACGATGTCATCGAATACGCCGTGCCCGATCGGCCGATTATCGAGGCGCTGCTTCGGGCTCGACTCGACCGCTTCGACACCAGAGGGCTCGCCTGGAACGAGGCGATCTCTCAGGCAGAGAGACTGTCGCAGGCCGAGATCACCCGCGCGGCCGACGACGCTGCAAAAACCATCATATTGCGGGGGGGGAAGCGGATCACCTCGGAAGCGCTCATCGACGCTCTGAAGGAACGCCGGCAGGCTTCGCTGTCTGAGTAGCGACAGCACAGATCATAATGGCAGACGATTTTCCGCGCGACCGCGCCCATATCCACCTTCGCAACAACGGCATTCGGGAAGCCTATCGGCGGCCCAACCAACTTATACATGCACCGCCGCTGCCGGCGCGTGATCGGGCGTCGCATGCTGCGGCCTTGACGCAATCCATCGAACAAGCGGTCGAAAGTGCACGCCAGCAGATTGCGGCGCGTGACCCCCAGCTGTCGGTCGGCACGCCTGGCTTTTATCTCGAGATCGATCTGCCCATGTCCGGACGGGCGGCCCTCGACCAGTTGGCCGATCGTCGCCAGCACATGGAGCTGGTCGCCGTCCATGAGCCAACTCAACCCGGTGCTCCCATCACAGCGTCGGTGTTCCTGCCGCAAAGCGCGCAAGCCTATTATTTGCGGAAAGTCGAGGCGTATCGAGACGTTGACACTGACCGCGGCAGACCGCGCAACGAGCCGCTCGTCTCCCGCATGGAGACAGTCAGGCTGGCGACTGCACGATCGTTGTTTACCGACCACGACGACCTCTTCCCCCAGGCCGCTGACGAGCAGGTGTGGTGGGAAGTCTGGCTGCGCGACGGTCGCCGCGAGAACTTCGAGCACATTGCCGAAGCCCTGAACATCACTTTGCGCACGCATGCGGTCAGGTTTCCGGAGCGGGTGGTCATGCTGGCACTCGCCAGCACGGCAATGCTCGACCGCATGATTGCGCACAGCGATGTCGTCGCCGAGCTGCGGCGCGCGAAGGATACGCCGTCCTTCTTCATGGGCCTTGGCGGCGCGGAGCAAAGGGACTGGAGCGACGAGCTTCTCGGGCGCGTCAGACCGCCTCAACCGATATTGCGGTCTGCATTCTCGACAGCGGCGTGCGTCGCACCCACCCGTTGATCGAACCCGCACTTGCCGTTGAAGACTGGCACACCGTCAAACCGGCATGGGGCAGCGACGACACACCTGCGTGGAGCGGCCACGGGACGCGAATGGCAGGTGTCGGCCTGTACGGTGATCTGGTCCCGCTCCTGGTCGGAGGCGATCCAGTTCCATTGCCCTTTCGGCTGGAGAGTGTTCGTATCCTTCCGCCAGAAGACGAGGCAAACGATCCAGAACTCTATGGCGCGATCACCGCGGAAGCGATCGCCCGCGCCGAGGTGCAGGCGCCGGAGCGCCGCCGCGCGATCGCAATGGCTGTGACAAGCGCCAGTCCGGCGCGTGGAAGGCCCACATCGTGGTCTGCCGCTATCGACCAACTCTGTTTCGAAGAGGAACAGCGACGCTTGATCGTTCTCTCTGCCGGCAACATCGGCGATGACCTCATGCCGGCCGAGCATTTGACGCGCAACGATCTGGAAGCAGTCGATGATCCTTCTCAGGCCTGGAATGCGCTGACGGTCGGCGCTTTCACAGAAAAGGTCGATATCATTGACACCGACTTTGCGGGCTACGCTCCGATCGCGCCGGTCGGCGAGCTCTCGCCGCGCAGTCGCACTTCGGTCGTTTGGGACAGGCAGTGGCCGGTGAAGCCCGAGGTCGTCTTCGAAGGCGGCAATCTCGCCCATGACGGTGTGTTGCCTGGCGAGCCGATCGACGATCTGCAGATATTGACCACTTTCTATCGACCCGAACTGCGCCACTTCACCACCCTCGGAGATACGAGCGCGGCAACGGCCCATGCCGCACGGATGGCGGGACTAATTCTATCAGCGCGCCCCGAGCTGTGGCCTGAAACGGTTCGCGCCCTGATCGTCCACTCGGCCGAATGGACTCCGGCGATGCGCGCACGCATCGATGCGTGCAACGGAGCGAAGGGCGAGATCCAGGCGCTCGTGCGGCGCTATGGTTATGGCGTGCCAGATCTTGGGCGCGCGCTTCTGTCAACGGTGAACGACCTCACGCTTATCGTTGAAGATGAGCTTCAGCCTTTCCAGCGCGAGGGCGGCGCGGCTGCCAAAACGCGTGACATGAAGCTGCATCGCCTGCCTTGGCCGAAGGAGCAGCTCGCGGCGCTCGGCGCTGCCCAGGTCGAGCTCCGCGTCACGCTGTCCTATTTCATCGAACCCAACCCCGGTGAACGCGGATGGACCCGCCGGCATCGTTACGCGTCCCATGGTCTTCGGTTCAGAGTAAAGTCAGCGACCGAGACAGTCGACGAATTCCGAGCCCGCATCAATCAGGCCGCTCGGGACGAGGAGGAAGGGGCGCCTGCTGGAGGCGGAGAAGAGTGGCTGCTCGGCACCTTCCGCGATCGCGGCTCGTTGCACGCCGATTTCTGGTCGGGCAGCGCCGCCGATCTCGCCGAGCGTGACGCGATCGGCGTGTTCCCGGTCGGGGGCTGGTGGAAGGAGAAGCCTTACCTGGAACGCGTCGACGCTCTGGCTCGGTACGCCCTGATTGTGACGATTCGGGCGCCTGGGGTCGATGTTGACATCTTCACACCCGTCGAAGCAGCCCTGACTGTCGAGACGTCGGTCGAGACCTGATGCAGCACTGTCCAAACCGGCCAACAACGGAGGTTTGACCAGCCTCTGGTGCCATGGCGGCTGGTGCTGGATCATCACGTCGGCAAGGAGGTGTCAGGGATCATGCGCGGAGGACGATAGGCGGGCAAAGGAGCGGGCCAAGCGTGTCATAATGGCGCCCATGGTCACGCCCACAAGCCGCGCCCCCTGCGTCCACGGAGAGGTGCGCGTCTGCTTAGGCGGCCGAGACATCGCTTACCTGATCAACGGGCTCGCCGTATTTGCGCCTGTAAGCGGCAATGAAATCGTCGTCGCTACAGATGCAGCGGCCGCTGGAGTCCTTGGCCTTCGGATCGTGCAAGTGAGAGCCAAGGGGGCGCAGAAGATTCACCCGAGTGCTCGTCGTCGGGCTCATGGGAAACCCCGCACTATGTTTGACCAAATCCGCGGCAAGCATAATCCCGGCAAGCACCGACTGAAAGGCCATCGGAACGACAGTTCGAACGCGGCGACTTCCTTCGCTAAGCTGGAACACCAGACCGCCGCAGATAGCCTGCTGATAAAAGGAGCGCAGGGGCTGGCCGACAAACGGGGCTAGCGGTTCAAACGGCACAGCCATCGCTGTAGCCACGCGAACTACAAAGTCGTTGGGAACTCCGGCATTGGTCTGCAGGAGCGTTTTCACCTGCTCGTGTGCTTCCGGTATTCCGAGTTCCTCGGCAATCAGCTGGTGCTCGTCCTTGGATTTTCCGGATGGCAGGTACATGCAACAAAGGCAAGCCTGGCCGTCATCGAAACCATGCCGGGAGATACCGAGATCGTGCTCCTGCGTCCAAGCGTTTGCGATCCATCGCGGCAGTGCACCTTGGACAGCCAGACGGTCGGCGGCGGTGTCAAGCGCCACACCCACTTGGTCGAAGACCCAATTGCCCCGGCGCGCAACATATTCTGCCCACGTCAGAGGGTGCGCCTCGACCTCAAGGGCAGTCGATCTAAGGGCGGTGGCTGCAAGAACCGCCTTGGACATACCGATCTCCGCCTGGCCGGCCAATGCGTAGCGCTGCAGGTTTGAGAGTTCGATCGCTTCGTGATCGATTACATGCAGACGACCCTTGAGATCGGGTTGTCTCGCTAGCGCCCAAAGCGAGCCATGGCCTATCGCACCGAGCCCAACGAGGTGGGTTTCGCCAAGGTCGACTGGAAAGTCGATCGGGCCAGCCTCCCCGGCTTTGGTCTTGTCGTAGCTGCATAGCGAGAGGTCGATGGTTTCGTCCAACTCGGCGCCGGTCAACTGGGCGGCGAAGATAGTTCGAAAGACGTTGGCGGCGCCGAAGCAACTGGCGGCGCCAGCTCCATAAGGCAGCAGACTTGGGCCAGAGCCCACCGGGTCCGTACGCGACAGCTTTGCCGCCCAACCGTCCGATCCCACGAAAAAGATCGGGCACCGGAGTGATGGGCGCGTTACCCCTGCAACGACGCAGACGGTGGCAGACTTGCCGGAACGCCGGATGCCGACTTTTGGATTGATCGACTTTGCCAAGCGCTCCAGCGCTTGGGCTTGAGAGCTCGCCGCGCTGTCCAGCGGGAGTATCGCCAGAACCGGGTAGAGCCTAGCGAGCAATCTCACCGCAAGATCTAATGTCGCCTGGCCTTCGGCGCAGGAAGCGGCCTGATGGTCGAAGGCGACTGCCACGACCTGCTTTTCAAGAGCTGCTTTGAAGTCTCCCAGATGAAAATCGGCCAGGACCTGAGATGCCGCCGTGGCGGCGCGATCGATGAAGTTAGCGAATGCCATTGTTCAACTCGATATCATGATCATTCGCGACAGTGCCGCGGGAGGGAGCGCATTCCATTTGGCCTTTTCGTCAAGCCGATAGGCGGCGACCCGAGCAAAATCGAAAGGCTCGCGGGCGAAATTCGGCACCACCAGCGACAGACACCCAACCGTGGTAGCAACCGCATAAGCGTCGTCCGTCGTCGAATGGTAGGCGCGGCCCGGATGGCTGTGAATCTGGGCCAAGAGTTTCAGGCCGCTTTTGTAGAGCCAGACATTGAGCCGGTGCAGTTCTTCGGCCGCAACGATCACGCAAACGCCATCGTTTGTTCGAATGTGACGCTGCGCCGGGATAACCGTCTCTGTTACGGCAAAGTGCCGGTCTTCCTGAACGCCGACCCAAAGTGCCATCCCCTCATTGCCCTCGCGACCAACTGAGCGCAGATGCCCATGCGTGGTCGAGATGCAGCCGCGCGGGAGAGTCACGATCGTTACATCTCTCAAACCAGTCATTCTTGTATCGCCTGAGGGGATACCACCATTCCTACGATTGTCGGTTGGAGTTGAATCTGCAACTGCTCTATAGGAACGATTCCGTACTTGATGATCTTGTCCAGGATGAAGGCCAAACAGCCTTCGCCAGAACCCCGATGAAGTAGCCATGGATCACCTGAATGGGCTGGATTGTCGTGGTATTCCCGGACGCCCGCCATGCACAGGAATGGTTCGTCCTCGGGACTGTTGGCCTGGATGAAGTCCGTCAGCGGCACGGCGTTCTGCTGGATGAGAGCTCCTATCATCTCCGGCGGCGTTCCGGGCAGCGGCGGACGTCTAAGCATTTTCAGGTATAGATCTTTCCGGGCAATCGGATCACGCGTAAACGGATCGACGAAGACCACGGACGGTGGTCTTAAGTCGTAGTCGGTGAAGTCGACCTCGCTCGCTGCGCTGACCACCCGTGGCTTTAACTTGGGGCTGGCGAAAATGAAGAAAGCGCGCGGAAAAGTCGCCTCGATCAAGAAGCAGCCCTGAGCCCGATAGACATCAGCATATGGCCGGAACCGGCCGATCTCCCGATCAAACTTCGCTCGGGAGACCTCCGGATCCACACTTTGGGGTTTAGGCACCTGCGACGCCCGCCTTCAGGCTGAGGAACAGGGTCACAGTATTCGGGAAACCGAAATCGCCAAGCTTCTTGTCGACGTCGAGCAAGTTGCCGGCCTCATCCTTGAATTCCCAATTCTCGGCTGGTTGGGCGACATTCTGCGTGTTCTCAAGGGCTTTGGTACGAATGACGTGAAGCGGCTGGTTGGGATTGGCTTCGACCTGCGTGGGCTGGCCGTTCACCACCACCGTGATCTCGATCTTGCCCGGTCCGCCGCCGTGATTATCGCCCTTACCCGAATCCTTCGACATTGTCCTACTCCTGTGGCTTGCCAACCGCCCCACGCCCTGGCACCCACCTGCGAGTGAGACCGGCGGTCTTCAATCGTTCACCCGGCGCCACGGCCGCGAGTACGCGAAAGACAGGGGATAAGCTACCGAATCGGTGCTTGCCTTCTTTTATGGGTGACTTGAGCCGCAAGTAAATGGTCTCAAATTGCTCCTCACAACTATAATCGATTAGAGCAATGCGAAAATATTGGCGACACGCCTATTCATCTGCTCTCTCACTCGCCTGCTCCGTGCTCGGCAAGGGGAGCTTTGATCTGCGTCACGCGTCCCCAAGCAGCTGATTGCGCCGGCAGCGCCATAGGAACCGTCGTTCAGAGTCTTCACCACTCAAGCACCCGCATGGATGCATGCCGACGCTCGTCTCCACAAAACAGCGCAAGTGGTGCCTTGTTGGATAAGGTCGCCTCGTACCTGGTGCAGCATCTCTCGGAACGCATGCCGCTGCGAGACCAGGCCTCATCATCGCGTCACATAGGAGCTGAAGCTTTCCGGATCGGGTATCCAATCGGCATCCAGTTGCTCGGCGATATGGTTGAATTCTGCCCTCAGGACAAGAGTGAGTAGAGCAGCCCCGCTACGAAAATCCCATCCTGGTTCGTTTGACGCATCGACTATTCAGATTGATTGGCGTGATACCCGGCGCGGCCGCAACACGCGAGGCCGTCAACCGCTGAGCAGAAAACCAGCCTTCGCCTTCCGCGGCGGCGGACCTCGTCAGCCTCTCGAAAGCTTGCCTGAGTAGGTTGCTCATGTGATCTGTGGAAGTGAGGATAGCGTGCACCCGTACAAACTAGACATTCATCGTGGCAGCTTGGCTGCAGGTGCAGCACGCCGTACCGCACGAGCAAGCGGACAGGCCGGCCAAGCCGGTTTTGAGCAGCACTTGGGCGAACTGCAGGCGGCGGACGAGTTGATGGGTGCGCCAGGCGAGGAGGTCCTCGTCAATGGCTCGCATGGTAAAGGTGAGTTGAGACCAACGAAGAGGCAGAGGATCCAAAGCAATCTGCAGCATGCTGTCACTGAGCGGCAACCAGGTGAGGTTGGCAACTCAGGCGCTCGCGTGATGATGCAACTCCCCACCCATCAGGTGGGTACATCGGAACGGGAGGCGCAACTTGTGATGCAGGGGGACGAGCACGAATACACCCCAGCACCGCATCTCGACGGGTCGATGCCCTCGACAGTGCAGCCGGATCGTCCAATTGTGGTCCCCGACGGTGCCGACAAGCGTCCTGTTTATTCCAACGATGCCACCGCCATCGAAGGGCTGAAGTCAGCACTCCTTGCGGGTAAAGCCAGGCCGGACACGGTCACTCGCAGCACAAATTCTCTTTTCGGCTTTAGTCGTTGGCTCTTTCAAAACAACAAGCCAGGGCTTGCTGCTCGGCTTTACCATCCGTCGCTGAGCCAGGATCTCGAGGAGTACGAGAGTAGGGGTGGTTCCTCCACCGTGGCTGGCGCACTGCGTCAATTGATGAAGTCGATGGGCGGAGCCGGCCCGATTGTGGGTCGCGCTGTCCTGAACCCCCATCCTGACGACGCCGCGCTCACCAGACATTTCAGATCCGCGAGCGGCTACGCAACTGCTCTTAACCATTTCAGTCATTACCTACGTCAAAATGACAAGCTCGGAATTGCGGGTCGCATTTACGATAAATCGCTGGATAAAGATGTTGAGAGCTACAAGGCCGCCTCCTCTAATGGTGGAGCTCCGATCGAATCTGCGCTGGTTTATCTCCGCAAGAACCCGCCGCGCGTTATACTCGGGAATCATCTGGAAAACGCGGTCAGCATGGAGGCTCGTCCCCGTGGCGACGCTGCTCAGCATACCGCACCACAGCAGGGATTCGATTGGCCAGAGGAGCTCCTGCCGGTAGGTTATAAGGAGGGCACCGATCTACCATTGTCTCTCGCCCCAACCGCGCACCAACACCAAGCGCCCGACTTTGGAGAGGCCGTCCCTCACTTGAACTGGCGCCACGGCGACCAGGGCGCCCCGGAGGAGCTGGTAGCTGCACGGGACAGGAGCAGCCCGCTGCCAAGCGAGGCGGTGCCACATAAATCTGGACGGGGACTCGCTACGCAGCCCAGATTGTGGGCGGAGAAATCCGCCTCGCCAGAGCTCTTTCGACGGCGGGCGGAGCAGGCTCTGCCGGCGTCCGCCAGAGGTGTGGAGACATCCTCCGCGGTTGATGAAGCCGCGCAGGCCGCTCGCCAAGCTTTGGCTTGGTTGCAGCAGGAGATGGAGGGGATCGAACCGATGCAGGATCCTCATAAGGTGGCTACACCGGAATGTGAGGCGCAGCTCGTCAGGCAGAGGGATGAGCACGAATCCACCCCAGCACCGCATCCCGGAGGTGGTGGGTCGATGCCCTCGACAGTGCAGCCGGATCGTCCAATTGTAGTCCCCGACGGTGCCGACAAGCGTCCTGTCTATTCCAACGATGCGACCGCTATCGAAGGGCTGAGGGCAGCATTCCACGCGGGTAAGGCCAAAGCGAACACGGTCACTTACAATGTAAATTCTCTTTTCGGCTTTAGTCGGTGGCTCCTTCAAAACAACAAGCCAGGGTTTGCTGCTCGGCTTTACCATTCGTCGCTGGATCAGGATCTCAAGGAGTACGAGAGTACGGGTGGTTCCTCCACCGTGGCTGGCGCACTGCGTTACCTCAAGAAGTCGACAGGCGGAGCCCAGATTATGGCTCGCCCTGTCGTGATCCCCTATCCTGACGATGCCGAGCTCATTAGAAATTACAGAGCCGCTTCGACCAAGGAGTACCTGGCAGCGCCTGCGACCGGACGGAATCCAGATACCGTGGGCGGCTATACAAATTTTCTTAGACATTTTAGTCAGTACCTGCGTCAAAATAACAAGCTTGGGATTGCGGCTCGGATTCACGACAAATCGCTGGATAAAGATGTTGAGAGCTTCAAGGCTGTCTCCTATGGTAATAGGCTAAGTATCAGTTCTGCATTGGCTCACCTCCGGGATATCCTGCCGCGCATTGTGCTCGGGCGCGAAACTGTCCTTTCTGCTCATCCGGCAGACGCAGTCACCAGGCGCGTTGGGGCCGCTGCTGAAGCTGGGCCAGCGGCACCGGCAAGAGCTCCCCAACCCGCCTCGCCAGCAACCGCTAGGCTGCCAGGCACCTACCGCGGCCTTCCACTGGTTGATGTGACCACACTGACTACCAGTTCCTCTGGGGCTCAGATCGGGGCGCTCGATCCGACAGCCCCGTCCAACGTTGCAACGGGGCGGGTGCTCGGCGCCGCCGAATGGCTGAGCGACGCCCATATCCAGAGAGATTACAATTTGCTGGAGGGGCAACTGCAGGGGATCAATCCGGCGCTCGCTGCCCGGACTCGGCTGGTGGATCCTTCCGTATCCCATCTACTGCGACACACGTCGCCGCAAGACGCTCGAGGCATATTGCAGTCCATCTATAATCAAAACAACGCCACAGCCGACTTCCTGTTCTTGCCAGTGAATAATGGCACGGCTACTAGCCCCGGCACCCATTGGTCGCTGCTGCTCGTTGATCGCCGCGACCCGGAAAGGCGGTTCGCCTATCACTACGACTCCCTCCAGCGAGAGGGATATAACGACGTGCCTGCAAAACAGCTCGCAGGACTGCTGAATGCCACCTTGGCGCCAGCCCCCATGGCCAGACAGACGAACCATTATGATTGCGGCGTATTTGTCCTGGAGGGCACGTGGGCGCTGGTTGAACGATTGGTGAAAGGGCAGCGGCCAGACCACGAGCCGCTGCCCCTCGACAACCTCGTTGCCGATCGGCAGGCGCTGCAAGACCGGCTAAGGAGGCGCTTGCCGCACGAGGAAGAGCCGCGGCAGCTGCTGGAGGATGAACCCGCCTCCCCACCGATGATGGCATTCGAGCCAGGGGAACTGCGGCAACTGTTGGAAGACGAGCCTGCCTCCCCACCAATGATGGCGTTCGAGCCAGGGGAACTGCGGCAACTGTTGGAGGACGAACCTGCCTCCCCACCAATGATGGCGTTCGAGCCAGGGGAACTGCGGCAACTGTTGGAGGACGAGCCTGCCTCCCCACCAATGATGGCGTTCGAGCCAGGGGAACTGCGGCAGCTGTTGGAGGATGAACCCGCTTCCCCACCGATGATGGCGTTCGAGCCAGGGGAACTGCGGCAACTGTTGGAGGATGAACCCGCTTCCCCACCGATGATGGCGTTCGAGCCAGGGGAACTGCGGCAACTGTTGGAAGACGAGCCTGCCTCCACTTGGGCACAAATCAATTCGACCCCACATGCGCGAGCGGACGGTGTTCATCAGCCAGCCCAGGCGCCGTGGCTCCCTGAACGCAGAAGATAACTTTGCGGAGGAGCGGTCACGCAACTGTCGGCGGCGCCGGGCCTCAGGGTGAATGGAAAGGATGGAGTGGCGGATGGTGTCGCGTGAAGGCGCAACACGCGTGCTGACCGACCTGATACGTAGGAAGTCGTTCATTGCTCCCAAATCGTATGTGAGGAACATTCCTGTCCCGGCTGCGCCGCGCGATGCTAGGTCGCGTTGTTCAGCGGGCCAAGCCGATGACACCTACGAAGCTACTGATCGGGCAGATCGCCGTTGTGTGCGCAATTGTCATTATCGGCGTATGGACGGCAACCCAATGGTGCGCTCAAATGCTGACCTACCAGACGCCTCTCGGCGCACCATGGTTTCTCTTCGCCGGCTGGCCAATCTACAAGCCGTGGAAGCTGTTTGAATGGTGGTTCCACTTCGATGCTTATGCGCCGGAGGTCTTCGACAAAGCCGGTACGCTTGCAGGCGCCAGCGGATTCCTGGGCTGTGCCGCCGCAATCGCTGGCTCGCTTTTGCGCGCGCGACAGCGCGGGTCGGTTACGACCTATGGGTCTTCACGGTGGGCCACGACTCATGAGGTCGAGACGGCAGGGTTGTTACGGCCGGCGGGCGTTTTCCTCGGTAGGCTGAACGATCGCTATCTGCGCCATGACGGCCCGGAGCACGTCATGGCATTTGCGCCGACGCGTTCGGGCAAGGGCGTGGGGCTGGTTGTTCCAACGCTACTTTCCTGGACCGGGTCTGCCATCATTCATGATATAAAAGGCGAAAATTGGCAGTTGACCTCCGGCTGGCGGTCGAAATTCTCGTACTGCCTTCTGTTCAATCCGACCGACCCGAGATCGGCACGCTACAACCCGCTGCTGGAGGTGCGCAAAGGCCCAGATGAGATCCGGGACGTTCAAAACATCGCCGACATCCTCGTCGATCCCGAGGGCGCGCTGGAGCGACGGAACCACTGGGAGAAGACCAGCCATTCACTCCTAGTTGGCGCCATTTTGCACGTGCTCTACGCTGAAGAGGACAAGACGCTGGCCCGCGTCGCCACCTTCCTGTCGGACCCGCAACGCTCGTTTGCCGCAACGCTACGGCGGATGATGACGACAAACCATCTCGGGACGGGGCATAACCCTCAGGTCCATCCCGTAGTGGCCTCGGCGGCTCGCGAACTCCTGAACAAGTCGGAAAACGAGCGCTCAGGCGTCCTCTCGACCGCCATGTCCTTTCTCGGGCTTTATCGTGATCCAACGGTCGCGGCGGCCACTTCGTCCTGCGACTGGCGCATCGCTGACCTAGTGGGTGGAGAGCGACCGCTGTCGCTCTATCTGGTCGTGCCGCCTTCGGATATCTCGCGCACCAAGCCTTTGGTGCGACTGATCTTGAACCAGATCGGCAGGCGGTTGACGGAGCGTCTGGAGGGGGACCCGAAGAAGAGCCGTAAGCATCAGCTGCTCATGATGCTGGACGAGTTTCCGGCGCTCGGTCGCCTCGACTTCTTCGAAACGGCGCTCGCCTTCATGGCAGGTTATGGCATTCGCTCCTATCTGATCGCACAATCTTTGAACCAGGTTTCAAAGGCCTATGGCGAGAACAATGCTATTCTCGACAATTGCCACGTGCGAATTGCCTTTTCCTCCAATGACGAACGCACGGCCAAGCGCATCTCGGATGCCCTCGGCACCGCAACCGAACTTAGGTCGATGCGCAACTATGCGGGCCATCGGCTTGCGCCCTGGCTTTCACATGTCATGGTGAGCCGCCAGGAAACCGCGCGCCCGCTCCTGACGCCAGGCGAGGTGATGCAATTGCCGCCGTCAGACGAATTGGTCCTGGTTTCTGGGTTGCCGCCGATCCGCGCCAAGAAGCTGCGCTATTATCAGGATCAGAATTTCACAGATCGGGTGCTGCCTGCGCCGGTGCTGCACGACGGGCCCTATGCGGACTGCCCTGCATCACGCCCGGACGGCTGGACTGGACAAGTGTGCAGCGTCGATAGCCGACTTGCTGCGGACGAGGAAAGCGCCGACGCGCCAGTTGAAGACGAGGGAGGCGTTCAGCAGCAACGCCATCCAAGCCTGCCCGAAGAAGACGTTGTTGTCTCTCAAGAGCCCGATCAGGCCGATCTGTACAAGCCCGCAGACGATGACAGCGAAGCGCTCGCGGACAAGCGTGTCATGGATCGGATTTCCACTGCGGCCCGCGCCTACGGTATCAACGAGGGCAGGGGCGACGATGTCATTCCCGGCTTCTGAAGTCCGCTGAGTTGCAGAGCGCACCTCAGCGTAGATAACGGCCATAAGCAATTTTGAGCGTCTGGCCGATGCTTCTCCCGTCGCCGGCGCAACGCCGGGCCGTCGGAACGAGCCGCATGAAGCCGCACCGCATTCGCCATCAGTTTCTGCTTGAGCCGGAGCTCAGCGAGAAACTGGACAACCTCAGTCGCGATCCGTCAACGACCAAATCAGCGATCGTGGCGAAGGCGATCGAGGCGTTCATCGAGCGGCGTGGCGAGAGCGAGTTCGATCGGCGCTACGGCGTAAGGCTTGACCGGCTCTCCCGCGATCTTGCCCACGTCAGGCGCGATTCCGAGGTGATCCTGGAGAGCCTGGCGCTCTTCATCCGCTTTTCGATCACCCTTCATGCCCACACGCCGGTCCCGGATCGGGCAACGCAGGCTATTGCCCAAGAGCGTTTCGAGAAATTCGTTGAGAAGGTCGGCCGCCAGATCGCTTCCGGCAAAAAGTCGCTTAGCAAAGACAATGGTGGGGGAGGGGAAGGATGAGCTCTCATCCCGAGGCCGACCACCGGCGGCGTGTCATGCTACGCACCGCCATGGGTCCGGCAATCACCGAAGCCCTGGCCGATCCGTCCGTCATCGAGGTGATGGTCAATCCCGACGGCGCGCTGCGACTCGACCGGTTAGGCGAAGGTCGGGTCGATACCGACGTTCACATGCACCCGTCCGAGGCAGAACGTATCATCCGCCTGGTTGCTTCGCACGTGCGCGCCGAGGCGCACGCCGACAACCCGATCGTCAGTGCCGAATTGCCGTCTGGCGAACGCTTCGAAGGCCTGCTGCCACCTGTGGTGTTGGCGCCATGTTTTGCCATCCGCAAGCCCGCCGCGAAAGTCTACACCCTGGCCGACTATGTTGCCGAACGCATCATGCTGCCGCTGCAGGCCGATGCGCTGAAAAAGGCCGTCCGCGAGCGGCGCAACATGCTGATCGCCGGCGGCACTTCCTCGGGGAAGACAACACTCGCCAACACTCTGCTGGCTGAAGTCGCCGAATGCGACGATCGGGTGATCCTGATCGAGGACACACGCGAACTGCAGTGCGCGGCCAGGGACTGCGTTGCCCTGAGAACGAGGCGGGGCTCGGTCACCCTTGCCGATCTCGTGCGCTCGACGCTGAGGCTCAGGCCGGACCGCATCATCGTGGGCGAGGTGAGGGGCGCGGAAGCGCTCGACATGCTGAAGGCATGGAACACCGGGCACCCAGGCGGCATCGCTACCGTACACGCCAATTCCGCGCGCTCGGCTCTCTATCGCATTGAGCAACTCGCCCAGGAAGCGGTGGTCACCGTTCCCCGCCGGCTCATCGCTGAGGCGATAGATCTGATCGTCTTTATAGCGGGACGCGGCTCGTCGCGCCACATCGACGCAATCGCCGAGGTCACCGGTCTCGACGGCAGCGGCGATTACGCCGTTGCCCCGCTCACGCTTTCGCAACTCCAGCAGCTTTGAAAGGCCTTCCTCATGCGCAAGAAGCTTCGCTTTCTTTCGTCCACAGCGCTCGCGTTTCTTATCACGGCCCCCGTTTATGCGGCCGGCTCCGGCATGCCGTGGGAGCAGCCGCTGCAGCAGATCCTGGAGTCGGTGCAGGGACCGGTCGCCAAGATCGTTGCGGTGATCATCATTATCACCACCGGCCTGACGCTTGCCTTCGGCGACACCGCCGGTGGTTTTCGGCGCCTGATTCAGATCGTCTTCGGTCTGTCGATCGCCTTCGCGGCATCGAGCTTCTTCCTCTCCTTCTTCTCCTTCGGTGGTGGGGCGCTCGTCTGATGGCCGCCGGGGAGCAGCATATCGAGGGCTTCGCAGTACCGGTCCACCGGGCGCTGACCGAGCCGATCCTGCTCGGCGGGGCTCCGCGCGCGGTGGCGATCCTCAACGGTACAGTGGCCGCGGCCATTGGCTTCGGCTTGCAGCAATGGATTGCTGGTCTGGTGCTTTGGATCGCGGGCCACTCGTTAGCGGTCTTTGCCGCAAGACGCGATCCGGACTTCGCCAGCGTGCTTGTGCGCCACCTTCGTCTGAAGGGGTGGCTTGCATGCTGAACCTTTCGGAATATCGAAGCAAAGCCGACCGGCTTGCCGACCATCTGCCCTGGGCTGCCTTGGTGGCGCCCGGCATCATGCTCAACAAGGACGGCAGCTTTCAGCGGACGTTGCGGTTCCGCGGCCCGGATCTCGAAAGTGCGACGGAGGCTGAACTCGTCGGCATTTGCGGCCGGGCGAACAATGCTCTCAGACGCCTTGGCTCTGGCTGGGCATTGTTCTTTGAGGCCGAGCGCATAGAAGCGCTGGGCTATCCGAACTCGCATTTTCCTGACGCCGCGTCGTGGCTGGTCGACGAAGAACGCCGCGCTGCTTTCGAGGGGAAGGTAGCGCACTACGAGAGCCGCTATCATGTGACCTTAGTGTTTATGCCACCGCCCGACGCCCAGGCGCGCGCGGAAAGCGCGCTCGTCGACTCTCATTATTCCCAAGGAGAAAGAGACTGGCGCCAGGATCTGGCGAGGTTCCGTGACGAGACCAACCGCGTGCTCGATCTCTTCTCGGGTTTCATGCCCGAAGTACGCGTCCTCGATGATGCTCAGACGTTGACCTATCTCCACGGCACGATTTCGCCTCGACGCCATCCTATCATCGTCCCGGAAACGCCGATATATCTGGATGCCATCCTGGTCGATGCGCCGCTTGCCGGTGGCCTGGAGCCGATGCTGGGTGAGCAGCATCTTCGCACACTGACCATCCTCGGCTTTCCGAACCTCACCCGGCCCGGGATTCTCGATGCCCTCAATCATCAGGATTTCGCCTATCGCTGGATGACGCGCTTCATTCCGCTCGAGAAAACGGAAGCCACGAAGACGCTGACGCGGTTGCGCCGGCAGTGGTTTGCCAAGCGCAAATCGATCGTGGCAATCCTACGCGAGGTCATTACCAACGAGCCGGTCCCGCTTGTCGACAGCGATGCCGACAACAAGGCGCTCGATGCCGACGAAGCCCTTCAGGCATTGGGCGGCGATCATGTGAGCTTCGGCTATCTCACCACGACCGTGACGGTGTGGGGCGAGGATCGCCAAGCCGCTGCAGAGAAGCTTCGCGCGGTCGAGCGCATCATCAATGGGATCGGTTTCACCACGATCCGAGAAGGCGTCAATGCGGTCGAGGCTTGGCTCGGCTCATTGCCTGGCCATGTCTACGCTAACGTTCGCCAACCGCTCGTTCATACTTTGAACCTTGCCCATCTCATGCCGCTGTCGTCGGTTTGGGCCGGTCCTGCGACAAACGAGTATCTCGCGAAAGTCACCCAAACCGAAGCGCCACCGCTTCTCGTTGCCGAGACCAGCGGGTCGACACCGTTTCGGCTTTCCACCCACGTCGAAGATGTCGGCCACATGCTGGCTGTTGGTCCGACCGGCGCCGGCAAGTCGGTTCTGCTTGCTCTGATTGCTCTGCAGTTCAGGCGCTATGCCGGCGCCCAGGTTTATGTCTTCGACAAAGGCAATTCGGCCCGTGCTGCAACACTTGCCATGGGTGGAGAACACCACGCGCTAGGAGCGGACAGTTCCCTTGCCTTTCAGCCACTGCGCAGCATCAACGACCAGGCTAGCCGAAGCTGGGCGGCCGAATGGATCGCCAGCCTTATTGCCTACGAGAACGTCACCGTCACGCCGGAGGTGAAGGAGGCTATCTGGTCAGCGCTGGCCAGCCTTGCCACCGCGCCGGCGCAGGAACGCACACTGACCGGCCTTTCGGTCCTGCTTCAATCCAATGCGCTGAAGTCCGCATTGATGCCCTACACGCTCGACGGTCCCTTCGGCCGCCTGCTCGATGCCGATCATGATGGGCTGGCCTTGTCGGATGTGCAGTGTTTCGAGACCGAGGAGCTGATGCACAGCCAAGGCGCTTTGCTGCCGGTGCTTACCTATCTGTTCCAGCGACTTGAGGAACGGTTCGACGGACGGCCCACGCTGATCATGCTCGACGAGGCGTGGGTCTATCTCGACAATCCGCTGTTCGCCGCCCGCATCCGCGAATGGCTGAAGGTGCTGCGAAAGAAGAACGTGTCGGTTGTCTTCGCTACGCAGTCGCTGGCTGATATCGCGGGCTCTGCCATAGCGCCGGCAATCATCGAAAGCTGCCCGCAGCGCATTTTCCTTCCCAATGATCGTGCCGTGGAACCCCAGGCGCGCACAGCCTACGAACGCTTCGGTTTAAGCGAGCGGCAGATCGAATTGATCGCCCGCGCCACGCCGAAGCGTCAGTATTATCTGCAATCGCGCCGCGGCAACCGTCTGTTCGAGCTCGGGCTTGGCCCCATCGCTCTTGCGCTTTGCGGTGCTTCCGATCCGGCCACGCAGACTCTGATCGACAGGATCCTGTCCGAAGACGGGCAAGGCAGCTTTGCCTCGCAGTTCCTGATCGCGCGCGGCCTCGATTGGGCCGGCGAACTTCTCAAGCAATTCCCTCAACCAGACAAGGAGCAATTAGCATGATGCGGCGACGCCTTCTCTCCGGCCTGATCACCGTTTCCCTGATCGCCAAGCCTATGGCCGACTATGTGCAGCCCGCCTACGCCCTTATCGTGTTCGATCCGTCCAATTATGCGCAGAACGTGCTGACGGCCGCGCGCGCCCTGGAGCAGATCAACAACCAGATCCAGTCGCTGCAGAATCAGGCGACCATGCTGCAGAACATGGCGCGCAATCTTCACCGTCTGGATTTCTCTTCCGTTGGCCAACTCACCGGTTCGCTCCATCGCATCGACGGCTTGATGGACCAGGCGAGTGGCCTCAGCTTTGATCTGGGCAAGCTTCAAGACCAGTGGCGCAGCCAATATCCGGAAAGCTACGACGCCACGATCAAGGTCAGCGATGTGGCGAGTGCTGCGCGCGAGCGTTGGCAAAGCGCCATGCAGGCGTTCCGCCAGACCATGGGGGTCCAGTCGCAAATCGTCGAGAACGTCCGCGCCGACGGCGATCTGCTCGCCGATCTCGTCAACCGCAGCCAAGGGGCGGCCGGTGCGCTTCAGGCAAGCCAGGCCACCAACCAGCTGATGGCGCTTTCGACAAAGCAGCAGATGCAGATCCAGACGCTGCTCGCAACGCAGTTTCGAGCTGAGGCCGAGGATGCCGCCCGCAAGGCCCAGTCAGAGGAAGCCGCCCGCGAGATGACGAAGCGATTCTTGGGTACCGGCTCGGCTTATCCCGGCAATTAATCACGAGTTCATCACGACGAGGAAGGCAGCGGCATGAACGACCTTGGCGTCATCGATCGCTTCATGGAGACCTTCATCCGCTACATCGACAGCGGGTTCGGTCTGCTCTCGGGCGACGTCGCCTTCCTCACTACCATTCTGATCGGCATTGACATCACACTTGCCGGCCTGGCGTGGGCGCTCGGCGAGGAGACCAGCGTTCTCGGCCGGCTTGTCCGCAAGGTGCTCTATGTTGGCGTCTTCGCCTTCATCCTGAACAATTTCAAGAACCTCGCCGATATCATTTATCGTTCTTTTGCCGGTCTCGGGATTAATGCGTCGGCCGGCAATCTGTCGGCAGACAATCTCCTGCGCCCGGGCCGCATTGCCGCGACCGGTTTCGAAGGTGCTTGGCCAATGCTTGACCAAGCCAGTCAGTTCCTGGGCTTCCCGGAAATCTTCGGCAACGCACTGACCATCTTCGTGCTGCTGATGGCCTGGTTCCTGGTCATCATCGCCTTCTTCATCCTTTCCATCCAGCTTTTCATCACCATCCTTGAGTTCAAGCTCACCACGCTGGCAGGTTTTGTTTTGGTTCCATTCGCACTTTGGAACCGTTCAGCGTTCCTGGCCGAACGCGTGCTCGGCCATGTTATCTCGTCAGGCATCAAGGTGATGGTGCTCGCCGTCATTGTCGGCATCGGCTCCACGCTCTTCGGGGAGTTCGCTTCCGCATTGCAAGGCAAGGAGCCGGATCTGGCCGCTGCCATGTCCCAGGTACTGGGCGCACTGGCACTGCTTGGCCTTGGCATTTTTGGGCCGGGGATCGCGTCGGGTCTTGTCTCAGGCGCACCGCAGCTTGGCGCGGGCGCCGCCCTCGGCACGACCGCGGCGGCAGCGGGTGTATCACTCGTTGCTGGAGGCACGGCATTTTCTGGCGCGCGTATGGCAACCAGCGGCGGTCTCGCCGCCATCCGCGCCGGCACAACAATGGGATCGGCTGCTTCCACGTCCTGGCAGATCGGGCGCGCAACCTCGCCCGACGTTGGCTTCTCCGGTGTGGCTGCTGGAATGCATGGTGTAACCAGTGCCGCTGGCGGCGCCGCTATACGCGTAGCGCGATCCGCCACTGCAAGTGTTGGGCGCAACGCCGATGCCGGGCGCGATGCCGCGTGGACCGCGACCGGCGGCACGCCGACCGCGTCAATGACCGAGCGCTCTGCCGGTTCGGCCACTGTTTCGGCGCCGACGTGGGCAAGGCGCCTACGTTCTGAACAGACCGCCCGTGCACATCGCCACGCTGCCATGCAAGCTGTCCGAGACGGAGACCGGCCGGGAGGCAGCGCCAACCCCTCTCTCAACGACAAGGATGACTAGATGCTCTTCAAGCGACCCGTGCACCGTTACGGCAAAACACCCGAACCGGTCACGCCGTATCAAAAAGCCGCCCAGCTGTGGGACGAGCGCATCGGCTCATCTCGACTGCAGGCCAGGAACTGGCGGCTCATGGCCCTTGGGTGCCTGGCCTTGGCGACCGGACTTTCCGGCGGACTCGTATGGCAGTCGATGCAAAGCCGTGTCGTGCCTTACGTCGTCGAGGTCGATGGCTTCGGCGAGACGCGCGCCGTCGCGCCGGCAATCCGGAATTATGAGCCCTCGGATGCTCAGATCGCCTGGCATCTCGGCCGCTTCATCCAGAATGTCCGTTCCGTTTCCACCGATCCGGTTTTGGTACGGCAGAACTGGTTCGCAGCTTACGACTTTGCTAGCGATCGCGCAGCGCTCTTCCTCAACGAATACGCCAAGGCGAACGACCCCTTCGGTCAGATCGGAACGCGCAGTGTCTCGGTACAGGTCACCAGCGTGGTCAGGGCCTCCGAAAGTTCATTCCAGGTCAAATGGACCGAGCAGGTGTTTGAGCGCGGAAGCCTTGCCAGCACGATGCGCTGGACTGCGATCCTCACGATCGTGATCCGCTCGCCAAGCAATACGGATCAGCTGCGCAAGAATCCGCTCGGCGTCTTCATCAACGCCATTGACTGGTCACGCGAGCTCGACAGCGCCGTCCCACCCCCCCTTTCTCCGACGGAGTCCACCAATGAAAGATAAAATGTCACCGATTCGTGCCGTGCTGATCCTATCGGTGTCGGCAGCGGTAGTTTCCGCTTGTGCATCGAAGAAGGTGCCGCCGCCTGAGATTTCCTATGACGCTGCTGACTTCAAACCGGCCGCGATCGAGAAGGCGCCGGAGAGGCCGATTAGAATTGTCGAGGTGCCAAAACCACTGCCGCTGCCTGGCCAATTGCAGCCCGAGTCCGGCAAGGCCGAGGACAAGCGCCCCCCTGAAGAACGCGTCGCTGATGCCAACAAAGCCGCGACCCAGCAACCCACCAAGTACGGGTATGTTAATGCCGTGCAAGTCTACCCCTTCACCGATGGCGCGCTTTATCAGCTCTATGCCGCGCCGGAGCGCGTGACCGACATCGCTCTGCAGCCGGGCGAGAAACTAACCGCCGTGTCGGCTGGCGACACCGTGCGCTGGGTCATAGGCGATACCGCAAGCGGCACCGGTGACAATCAGCGCACCCATGTTCTGGTGAAACCCTTCGCGCCGGGTCTTGCCACCAATGTCGTCATTACGACGGACCGGCGGACCTATCATTTGCAGCTTCAAAGCACCGAGAAGACAGCAATGGCGGCAATCTCCTGGACCTACAGCCAAGACCAGATCATCGCGCTTCGCCAGCGCAATGCTCAAGCCGAGGCAGTTACACCGGTCGCGTCGAATATCGCGCTCGAAAACCTTCGCTTTCGCTACTCGATCAGTGGCGACACACCGCCCTGGAGACCGACGCGAGCCTTCGACGACGGCAGCAAGGTCTATATTGAGTTCCCTCGTCGCATAGATCAGGGCGAGGCGCCACCACTCTTCATCGTCGGCGCAGATGGGAGCAGCGAGCTCGTCAACTATCGCGTGCGCGGCAACTATTACATCGTCGATCGGCTCTTCGCCGCGGCCGAACTTCGCCTCGGCACCAAGCAGCAGCAGGTGATCCGCATCAGCAGGATTGACGACAGGCAACCGCTACGGCGGATCTCGCTCTTTTCGCGTTCCAGCCGGTGAGGTGAGGGCTCATGATCGAAAATTCCCGCTCTGGCATCCCGCCGAAACTGGATCCCGAGGAACTGCAGCTTCGGGCCTCTCCCCGCCGCGTGGTGCGGTTCAGGCGCGGTGTGATCATCGCGATCGCAGCGCTCGGATCCGGCGCTGTGTTCGGCGTTGCCATGATGGCGCTCCAGGGGCCGGCCCTTCGCATCAGGGATCAGGCGGAAGATCCCTACAGCACTGAGCGCAAACCAACCGTCGAGGGACTCGATACGCTTCCCCATGACTATTCCGGCATGAAGCCGAAGCCTCCCGTCCTTGGGCCACCTTTGCCGGGCGACCTCGGTCGCCCCATCCTCGAGCGGCAGCGCCAGCTCGGCATCGTGCCGGGTCAAGACATCTCGGCCGAGGAGCAGCGTCTAGCGCAGCAGGCGATCGAAGCGCGTGAATCGCAGGTGCTTTTCCGCGTCGAAAATCGAGCTCAACAGACAGATGTCGGTGAGAGCGTGCAAACTGCTCAGCATCCATTTGAGGCACTTCCCCAATCCGAAGCAGCACGCGCGTCTGCCTCGGTGGCGCCGGCGGAAGGCGACCAGAACAATCAGCAGCGAAAGCTTGATTTCCTCAGCCAGCGGAGCACTGGCGGGATCTACAATCCGCATGCGCTGCAGACGCCGATCTCGCCGTATCAACTGATGGCTGGCAGCGTGATTGCCGCCAGCCTGATCACCGGCATCAATTCCGATTTGCCGGGCCTTGTCGTCGCGCAAGTCACCGAGAATGTGCACGACACGGTCACGGGCAACATATTGCTGATTCCGCAGGGCTCACGTCTTATCGGCGTCTACGACAGCGTCGTCGCGTTCGGGCAAAAGCGAGCGCTGCTGGTCTGGCAGCGCATTCTGCTGCCCGACGGCTCGTCGGTCGAAATCGACAATCTGCCCGCGAGCGACACCGCCGGCTACGCAGGGCTGGAAGACAAAGTCGATTTCCACACCTGGCAGCTGATCAAGGGGGTGGCGCTTGCCACATTGCTCGGTGTCGGCACGGAATTCAGCCTCGGCGAAAACGAGAGCGATCTGGTCAAGGCGATCCGGGAATCAGCCCAGCAGAACGCCAGTCGAGCCGGCCAGCGCATCACCGAAAAAAACCTCAATATCCAGCCCACCATCATCGTCCGCCCAGGTTGGCCACTGCGCGTCATCGTGCACAAGGACATCGTGCTGCGGCCATACGCGAGTTGAGCAGGAGTTACCATGGCTGACCTGAAACTTGGAAAGCTTCCAGACCGAACAGCTTCGAAGATCACCATTACCGTCAGCGCGGAGCTGGGCCAAACACTCAAGGAGTATGCTGCACTTTACCGTCAGACCTATCGTCAGTCTGAAACCGTGGCAGAACTCATCCCTTTCATGCTGGCGGCGTTTCTGGAAGGCGACCGAGCCTTTGCCAAGGCCCGAAAAGAAGGTCTGCCGACGGAGCTTGCCGAAAAATCGTGACTCCTCCGCTAGAGGCAGCTGGAACATTGCCTAGCTGTCGCGGCCTACCTGCTCCTCGCGAAGCATAGGATCAAACACCTTGGAATGCAGGTATGCGTAAGAGAGGATGTGGAAGGAAATACCGCGCAACAGCCTAAGTTTGCATTTTCGATTGGATGCGGTAGTCGCCTATGAGCGGTCAAAATGAAACGCAGCTGGTTCGCGATCGACCAAACGGCGAGCGCACTGTGCTTTGCTCAGACCGCCACCGAGTGCCTCGCCGTTCCCCCTTTGAAATATGTATCGAACTTGGCCGCGATGGTTCGAACGAAGGGGCGACTTTCAGCCCGTACGACGAAACTGTCGCCATCGAATTCAAGCGCTCGGGCAGGATCGTGGAGGGCGATGGACCTCGAGCGATGAAGGAGCTTCTCGCCGGCTTTGCCGAACCGCTCCACCAGATCGACTGCCGAGAAGGCAAAATCACACATCAGCCGCTCGATTATCCAGCCACGGACGCGATCGTCGTCGGAAAGGGCAACGCCCCGGACGGCAGCCAACCCGCCATCCGCAACCATGCGCCCGTACCCGGCAGTCGAAGCCATGTTCTGCACGTAGCCTTGGCGAAAACGACCGATGGACGAAGGGCCAAGTCCGATCAGTGTCGGGCAGCGATCCTCGGTGTAGCCCTGAAAATTGCGATGCAAAACCCCTGCGCGGGCCGCTATGGCCAGCGCATCGTCGGGCTTCGCGAAATGATCGAGTCCTATTGCCTCATATCCCTTGGCGACAATTGCCCGCGCCGCGAGCTGAGATTGGGCGAAACGCTCGGTGGGACTCGGCAGCCATGCCTCGTCGATCATCGTCTGATGCTTCTTGAACCAGGGCACATGTGCGTAGCCGAACAGAGCCATCCGGTCTGGTTCCAAGGTCAGTGCCTGCGCCACCGTGGAACAGATCGTCTCGCGTGTCTGATTCGGGAGCCCGTAGAGCAGGTCCAGATTGACCGATTCAACGCCCCGCGAACGAACCCCGTCGACGACTGCCTTGGTCTGCAAAAAACTTTGCTCACGATTAATTGCTTTTTGCACTTGCGGATCGAAATCCTGCACGCCGAGGCTCGCCCGCGTTACGCCGATTTGAGCAAGCGCATCAAGGCGCGCCTTGTCCATGTCGTTGGTTCCGATTTCGATGCTGACCGTAGCATCCGGGAGAAGGTCGAAGCTGTCCCGCAAGGCCGCTCCAAGAGCAACCATGTCATCGGGCCTCAGCATCGTTGGCGAACCGCCACCGAAGTGGATTGCACGGACATGTGCCTTGCCGCTCACCAGACCGGCAATCGTGACGATTTCGGCATTCAGCGAGCGCAGATAAGCGGCCACCGGCTCATATTGGTGCGTCTGCTTGGTGTGACAGGCGCAGAACCAGCAGAGCTTGTCGCAGTAAGGAATGTGCAAATACAGCGAGATTTCGTCGCCACTTTCCAGCGCCTCCAACCAGCCACGGTAAATGGCAGCATCGACCCCGGAATGGAAATGCGGCGCCGTCGGATAGCTTGTGTAGCGTGGGACGTTCTCGCTGAGTTTGACAGCTATTTCCGATTGCATCTCGCGTTCACCGTGTTGCCCGCCGAACACTGCACGCATCGCTGAAGCAGACCCTGATCTCGATCAGCCGCGCGCATGGACAAACCGCCGCAGGACTTCTCTACCCTGGATGGGTATCCTGCCGGCAGTTAGGATCGGGTAAAGCGAACGCATGACCTTTCGGCAAGACATTCATACTTCCGGCATTCCTGTTCTTTGCCTCCCTTGCGAGGCACGGCGTCGCGGTGTCTGCGGTGCGCTCGATCCAGACAATTTGGTTGGGCTCGCCAAGACTTGCTCGCGTCGCCGGATCGAGTCAGGAATGGAGTTGACCGGCGAGGCACAGAACGTCGACAGCTACTCGAACGTGCTTTCAGGCGTGGTAAAGCTATCAAAGAGCCTGTCGGATGGGCGCCAGCAGATCGTCGGTCTCCAGTTTGCACCGAATTTTCTGGGACGTCCTTTCAAGGTGGAAAGCTCGATCAATGCGGAAGCGGCAACAGCAGTCACGCTGTGCTCGTTTCCGCGAGCGGCCGTCGAACGGATGATGAAGGCGTCACGGGAATTCGAGCATCGCCTGCTCAAACAGACGCTGAATGAACTCGATGAGGCGCGCGAGTGGATGGTGACGCTGGGGCGCAAGACAGCTCCGGAAAAGGTGGCGAGTTTTCTCCTCATGATGGCCCGGAATATCGATTCCAGTCTCGACGCGGCTTCCAGGTCAGCGTCCTTCGATCTGCCGCTGACGCGTGCCGAAATCTCTGATTTCCTTGGAATTACCAACGAAACCGTGAGCCGCCAACTGACGCGATTGCGGGCTGACGGGGTGATTCGGATTGAGAACGCACGCCATGTGACGGTGGACAGCATAAGCCGTCTGGAGAAGCGCTGTGGCGGCGGACGCGAGCGGCCCTAAGCGGCGAGGCCCATGTCGCATGGCTCCGGGGCGGGCCGTGCTTGCCTTCTAATGCGATGTCGCCGCGCCTTCGAAGAAGCGGCGTCACGGTCGAGACAGACAGCTTTCGGGCTTTGATAGGGACGACGACCAATCGCCAGGTGTGTTTCGGCACATACCGGCGAAGCACGGTCCTTAAGCTGCCACGGCTCGGCCGAACGATCGCGTTCGTTTCCAATGGGATCCGAACAACGTTTGGCAGGGCATCGGCAATAGCATCCAACGCGTCGCAGAGCCTCAGCTTTCGCCTCAATCGATCGCGTCTGCGCCCGCCCAACCCAGGGAACGCCTTCCATGAGGGGGTGAGCCCGCGCTGCGTTCCTCGTTCATTCGCCACCTGCTGATTGCGCCGCCGACACAAAATCGTGCGGCCTGACATAGATCAGGGCGAGGGGGCGGCGGCTGCGCAATTAGTGCGCTGCGGATTTGGCATCCACCAGATTCGAGATCGGGATCTGCAATGAAATTCGGCACAGAGATCGTCCTTCTAAGCGTGTTCGCTTTTGCGGCCCTGGTGGCCGCCGGCTTCGGCGTGGATGAACCTTTCCGCCGACATATGTGGGTGTTGTTCTTCGCAGTGGCTGGTTCCACTGCGATCCTGTTGCGCAACACGGAGTTCAAGCCAGCAGCTCCGATTGACCCATCCGCTTACATGGATGGTCCGATCCGCTACGGCGCGATCGCCACCGTGTTCTGGGGTGTCGTCGGGATGCTGGTCGGCGTGGTGATCGCGCTTCAGCTCGCCTATCCCGATCTCAACATCCAGCCCTGGTTCAATTTCGGCCGTTTGCGGCCGCTGCATACATCCGGTGTCGTCTTCGCCTTCGGTGGCAACGCGCTGCTTTGCACGTCTCTGTATGTCGTGCAGCGCACCTGCCGCGCCCGCCTCTTCGGCGGTGATCTCGCCTGGTTCGTCTTCTGGGGCTACCAGCTGTTCATCGTCATGGCCGCGACCGGCTATCTGCTCGGCATCACCGAGGGCCGCGAGTACGCCGAACCCGAATGGTATGTGGATGTCTGGCTGACCATCGTCTGGGTCGCCTACCTCATTCTGTTCCTTGGCACGATCCTGAAGCGCAAGGAACCGCATATCTACGTCGCCAACTGGTTCTACCTGTCGTTCATCGTGACCATCGCGATGCTGCATGTGGTCAACAACCTGTCGATGCCAGTCTCGTTCCTGGGCTCCAAGAGCTACTCCGCCTTTTCCGGGGTCCAGGACGCGCTGACCCAATGGTGGTACGGCCACAACGCGGTCGGCTTCTTTCTCACCGCCGGCTTCCTTGGCATGATGTATTATTTCGTGCCCAAGCAGGCGAACCGGCCAGTCTATTCGTACCGGCTGTCGATCGTCCATTTCTGGGCGATCATCTTTCTCTACATCTGGGCTGGCCCGCATCACCTGCACTACACCGCCTTGCCAGATTGGGCGCAGACGCTCGGCATGGCGTTCTCGATCATGCTGTGGATGCCGTCCTGGGGCGGCATGATCAACGGCCTGATGACGCTGTCCGGCGCCTGGGACAAGCTGCGCACCGATCCGATCATCCGCATGATGGTGATGGCCGTCGCCTTCTATGGCATGTCGACCTTCGAAGGCCCGATCATGGCGATCAGGGCGGTCAATTCGCTGTCGCATTATACCGACTGGACCATCGGCCACGTCCATTCGGGCGCGCTCGGCTGGGTTGGCATGATCTCGTTCGGCGCAATCTACTACATGGTGCCGAAGCTCTGGAACCGTCACCGGCTCTACTCGCTGCGGCTCGTCACTTGGCACTTCTGGCTGGCGACACTCGGGATCGTCGTCTACGCCTCGGTCATGTGGGTGTCAGGCATCATGCAGGGCCTGATGTGGCGTGAATACGACCAGCAGGGCTTCCTGGTCTATTCCTTCGCCGAAACCGTCGCTGCCATGCACCCATACTACGTCATGCGCGCCATCGGTGGGGCCATGTACCTCTCCGGCGCCCTTATCATGGCCTGGAACATCACCATGACCATCCTCGGCCACCAGCGCGAGGAGGAGCCGATGCCGAGCCCCGTCGCCATCCGACCTGCGCGATCAGGAGCCAGGTAATGGGCTTGATGGACAAACACGCAATCATCGAGAAGAACGCCACGCTTCTTCTCGTTGGCTCGCTGCTCGTGGTGACGGTCGGCGGTATCGTCGAGATAGCGCCTCTCTTCTATCTCGACAATACGATCGAGAAGGTGGAAGGCATGCGCCCCTATTCGCCGCTCGAACTTGTCGGGCGCAACATCTATATGCGCGAGGGCTGCTTTCTCTGCCATAGCCAGATGATCAGGCCGTTCCGCGACGAAGTTGAGCGCTATGGCCACTACAGCCTGGCTGCCGAGTCCATGTACGATCACCCCTTCCAGTGGGGATCGAAGCGCACCGGGCCGGATCTCGCCAGAGTTGGCGACCGCTACTCGAATGCATGGCATGTCGCGCATCTTACCGACCCGCGCTCGGTGGTGCCGGAATCGATCATGCCGAGCTATGGGTTCCTGAAAGACACGCCGATCGACGTGAAGGATTTCTCGACGCATCTGGTCGCCAACAGGCGTGTAGCCGTCCCTTACACCGATGACATGATCGCGCACGCCAATGCGGATCTGGCGGCGCAGGCCGATCCCAATGCCGACACATCAGGCCTTGAGGCGCGTTACCCCAAAGTCAAGATCGGCGACTTCGACGGCAACCCGCAACAGGTCACCGAAATGGATGCCCTGCTCGCCTACCTGCAGATGCTTGGCACACTGGTCGACTTCAAAAATTACGACGAAGCCGCCGGCTACCGCTGAGGAGAACGCTGATGACCTACAATTTGATGCGGGCGTTTGCCGACAGCTGGGGCCTGGTTGCGATGGCGCTGTTCTTCGTCGGGTGCATCGCCTTTGCCCTACGCCCCGGCAGCCGAAGGCTGGCCGACGAAGCTGCCCGCATTCCGCTCGAGGACGAGTGATCATGAGCGACGAGCACATCGATGAGGTCTCCGGCGTCTCAACCACCGGCCATGAATGGGACGGCATCAGGGAGCTCAACAATCCTCTGCCGCGATGGTGGGTGATTACCTTCTACGTCACCATAGCGTGGGCGCTCGTCTATACGACCGCATACCCGGCATGGCCGATGCTGACCTCGGCAACCAAGGGCATGCTCGGCTATTCAAGCCGTAAGGACGTCAAGAACGACCTTGCCGCGGCCGAGGCCGCCAAGGGCAAGTATGTTGCAGCCATCCAGGCAAAGAGCGTCTCGGAGATCTTGACCGACGATGCCTTGCGCGAATTCGCGGTCGCTGCCGGGGCTGCCGCGTTCAAGGTCAACTGTACGCAATGCCACGGCTCCGGCGCTCAGGGGTCGAAGGGCTTTCCCAACCTGAATGACGATGACTGGCTCTGGGGCGGCAGCCCCGACCAGATCAAGCAGACGATCACGCACGGCCTCCGCTTTGCTTCCGATCCGGACACGCGACTGTCAGAAATGCCGGCCTTCGGCGACATCATCACCGCCGACCAGATCGCACAAGTCAGCGCCTACGTGGCCAGCCTTTCCGGCAAGGTCCGCGATGCAAGTCTGATCCAACCCGGCGCCAAGGTCTTTGCCGAGAACTGCGTCGCTTGTCACGGCGACAATGCAAAAGGCAACAGGGAATTCGGCGCCCCCGACCTGACTGACGCGATCTGGCTTTACGGGTCCGGCGAGACGGCCATCGCCGCCCAGGTTCGTGCGCCAAAGCAGGGCGTCATGCCGGCCTGGGTTGGCCGTCTCGGCGAGATCAAGGTCAAGGAACTTGCAGTTTATGTCCATTCGCTTGGCGGCGGAGAATAGGAATGGAAGCCCTATTCTTCGGTCACCCCTGCCAAGCGGACGAGGCCCGGCGCGAGCCGGGCCTCGACACCATTCCTAATGCGATCTGCACAACCCGGCAAGGCTGTCCTACCGCGAGGCTTTTCGACAGGTGCCCCTGACATTGGCTGGGAAAGTGGAGTTGCACGTGCGTGACAAGACGCAGTTGACACGGCTCGAAACAGAAACTGTCAATGCCGCCAAAACCCGCAAGCCCCTTTATGCCGCGCGTCAAAAGATCTTTCCGAAGCGCGCCTCGGGCAACTTTCGCCGCTTCAAATGGCTGGTGATGACGATCACACTTGGCATCTATTACCTGACTGCGTGGCTGCATTGGGATCGTGGCCCATTTGCCCCGGACCAGGCCGTGCTGCTCGATCTCACCAATCGGCGCTTCTACTTTTTCTTCATCGAGATCTGGCCGCAGGAATTCTTCTATGTGGCCGGCCTCCTGGTCATGGCCGGTGTTGGACTTTTCCTGATTACCTCTGCTGTCGGCCGTGCCTGGTGCGGCTATGCATGTCCGCAGACCGTGTGGGTCGATCTGTTCCTTGTCGTCGAGCGTGCGATTGAGGGGGACCGCAACGCCCGCATGAAACTCGATGCCGGCCCCTGGACCGCCCGCAAGCTGATGCTGCGGGTCTCGAAACACGCCATCTGGCTTGTCATAGGGGCGGCGACCGGTGGCGCCTGGATTTTCTATTTCGCTGATGCACCAACACTTGTGGGCGAGCTTTTCACCGGTACCGCCGCACCTGTCGCCTACATCACCATCGCCGTGCTGACGGCGACGACCTACACCTTCGGCGGCCTGATGCGCGAACAGGTCTGCACCTATATGTGCCCATGGCCGCGCATCCAGGCAGCCATGCTCGATGAGAATTCGCTCACCGTCACCTACAATGACTGGCGCGGCGAGCCGCGATCGCGCCACGCCAAGAAGGTGCAAGCCTCGGGGCAGTCCGTCGGCGACTGCGTCGACTGCAATGCCTGCGTCGCGGTCTGCCCAATGGGAATCGACATTCGCGACGGCCAGCAGCTCGAATGCATTACCTGCGCGCTGTGTATCGACGCCTGCGACGGCGTCATGGACAAGCTCGGCAAGGAGCGCGGGCTGATCTCCTACGCGACGCTCTCCGACTACAACGCCAACATGATGCTGGCGACCGCAGGCGGCTCCAGTTCAATCAATCCGTCGCTGGTCAGGACTGCTGTCGGCACCTTCTCCGATCAGGTGGCGCATTTTCACATTCGCAAGATCTTCCGGCCGCGCACCTACGTCTACATGGGCTTGTGGTCGCTGATCGGGCTGGGCCTGCTCTATTCGCTGCTGACGCGCGATCGGCTCGAACTGAACGTGCTGCATGACCGCAATCCGCAATTCGTCACACTATCCGATGGCTCCATCCGCAATGGCTATAGCGTCAAGCTGCTCAACATGATCCCTGAGCCAAGGACAATCGTCGTCACCATGCAGGGTCTGGAGGGTGCCGACATGGTCGTCGTCGGCGACGACATCCCGGCCGGCCGGTCTTTCGCCATCCCGGTCGAACCCGACCGCCTGAAAACGTTGAAGGTCTTCGTTCGCCAACCGGCGGACCAGATCCACGCCCCGGCACAGACCTTCAAGTTCCGTGCCGAGGATAAGGCGAGCTTCGAGTCGAACGAGTACGCCGCCACATTCAACGCGCCAGAGGCCGCCAAATGACCGCCAATGCCCAAAAGCCTCGCGAATTCACCGGCAGGCACATGCTGGCCATCATTCTCACCTTCTTCGGGGTGGTCATCGCGGTCAACCTGACCATGGCCACGCTCGCCAATACGAGTTGGACCGGCCTCGTCGTCGAGAACACCTATGTGGCCAGCCAGCAATTCAACAAGGAGGCCGAGGCCGGCCGCGCTCAAGCAGCGCTCGGTTGGACCGGCAAGCTGACCATCGCATGGGGCGAAGTCCGCTACAGCCTCTCCGACGCTGCAGGCAAGCCGGTTCCTCTGCACGGCGTCAAGGTGCTGTTTCGTCATCCCGCCTACGAGAAAGAGGACAAGTCCGTCACGCTCGCCCTCGCCTCCGGCCAGGAGTTCGCCGCCCAGCATATGCCGAAGGACGGCGTCTGGATCGTCGAAGTCGACACCGATGCCGGCCTGACACGACCCTATCGCGACGTCCGCAGGATTATGATTTCTCATGGAGCGCTGCAATGAGCTGTTGTGCACCGGGCGCTGAAATGGCGCTGGATCTGAACGGCGCCACGTCGGTCCTGCCATCCAGCCAGGAGATCAGGTTGGCGAGCCGATCGCTTGGCGATGATCTTCGGCAGACCGATCTTTCAGTGCCGACGGTTCATTGCGCCGCCTGTATCCAGACGATCGAGGCGGCACTTGGAAAGCTCGATCACGTCGAAAGCGCGCGCGTCAACCTGTCGACGAAGCGGGTCGCGGTCCGGTGGCGAGGAGACGAGGTGCCACCCTTCGTCGCCGCGCTTGGCAGGCTGGGCTACAAGGCGCATCTGTTCACACCCGAGGTCGATGACAAGGACAAGACGCTTGCCGAACTGATCCGCGCTGTCGCTGTTGCCGGCTTTGCGGCGGGGAACATCATGCTGCTTTCGGTCTCTGTCTGGTCCGGCGCCGAAGGTGCTACCCGCGACCTGTTTCACTGGGTCTCGGCGCTGATCGCCATTCCTGCCCTCGCCTTCGCCGGCGGAATCTTCTTCCGTTCGGCCTGGAATGCTTTGCGCCATGGTCGCATGAATATGGACGTGCCCATCGCGGTCGGTGTTTCGCTCGCCTATGCCATGAGCCTCTATGAGACGATCAATCATGGCGACCACGCCTATTTCGACGCGTCGGTATCGCTGCTGTTCTTCCTTTTGATCGGGCGCACGCTGGATCATGTGATGCGGGAGCGTGCCCGGACTGCCGTGAAGGGCCTGTCTCAGATGGCCGCGCGTGGCGCCATGGTGATGCGCGGCGACGGCGCGCGCGACTATCTGCCGGTCGGCGAGATCGAACCAGGCATGCGGTTGTTGATCGCGGCCGGTGAGAGGATCCCCGTCGACGGCAAGATCATCCAGGGAACGTCGGATCTCGACTGCTCGCTGGCCTCAGGCGAAAGCACGCCGAAAAACGTGGCGCCGGGCGAAGCAGTACAGGCCGGCGTGCTCAATCTTACCGGCCCGCTGACGATCCAGGCGACAGCCGCCGCAAAGGATTCGTTCCTGGCGGAGATGGTTCGGCTGATGGAATCCGCCGAGGGCGGTCGCGCGCACTATCGCCGCATCGCTGATCGCGTGTCGGCACTCTACGCGCCCCTGGTTCATCTCACCGCCTTCGTGACATTCCTGGGCTGGATGGCGGCGACCGGCGACTGGCACCGGGCGATGACGATCGCCATCGCTGTTCTCATCATCACATGCCCCTGCGCGCTCGGCCTCGCCGTGCCGATCGTCCAAGTGGTCGCGGCGCGGCGGCTTTTCGAGAGCGGTATCATGGTCAAGGACGGTTCGGCCATGGAGCGCCTCGCGGCGATCGATACTGCCGTGTTCGACAAGACCGGCACGCTCACGCTCGGCCAGCCCCGGCTGGTCAATGCGGACTCGATTGATCCGGGCATGCTGGCAATCGCCGCCGACATGGCCGCGCATTCGCGTCACCCGTTTTCAAAGGCCATGACCGGCTTTGCCGCTCCTGGCGGGCAACACAAATTCGATGCCGTCACAGAGCATCCGGGGTTCGGGATCGAAGCCACTGTCGCCGGAAGCACTTGGCGGCTGGGTCGACGCGGATGGGCTGGATGGAAGGCCCGGACCGGAGGTGAAGGCAAACATGGCTATGGTGGAACGGCCCTGACAAAAGACGGGTTCATTGTCGCGACCTTCGATTTCGAGAATGCGCTGCGCGCCGACGCGGCGGCGGCGATCAAGCGATTGAACGATGCCGGGGTGTCGATGCAAATGCTGTCGGGCGATACCGCCGCAGCCTGCGCCGAAGTGGCAAAGCTGCTGGATATCGACGACTTCGTTCCGTGCCTGCTGCCATCGGGCAAGCTCGAACGCATCGAAACCCTCGCGAAAGTTGGGCACAAGGTTCTGATGGTTGGCGACGGCCTCAACGATACGCCGGCCCTGAGCGCGGCGCATGTCTCGATCGCACCGGCCACCGCCGTCGACATTGGCCGCAACGCGGCAGACTTCGTCTTCCTGCGCGAAAGCCTCCTGGCGGTGCCGCTCGCCCTGGGCGTCTCGCGCAAGGCAGGAAACCTGATCCGGCAGAACATCGCAATCGCAATCGTCTACAATGCGGTGGCAGTACCAATCGCCATCCTCGGGCACGTCACGCCTTTGATAGCGGCGATTGCCATGTCTGCCTCATCGCTGCTTGTTATTGGAAACGCATTGCGCTTGCACGGCTTCATGGCGAATGCGACGGTGCAAGTTATTCAAAAAGTCAGACGCTCCGCAGTCGGCTATTCGGCACAATCCTCGTGACGACCTTGCTCTATCTCATACCAGTGGCCCTTTTTCTGGGTGCACTGGGCCTGTCCGGCTTCGTCTGGGCATTGCGAAGCGGTCAATACGAAGATCTCGACGGAGCCGCCGAGCGGATACTAATTGATCGGGACGACAAACCGGGACGCTGATTTCAATCCGCTGTGCATAAGATGCGCGGATCCCGCTCGTCAGTCGAGCCGGCTCGGTCGGGAACAAGCTGTCCATGCTCCATGACCAGCTTGACCTAAGCTGGGCACTACATTGATTTGTGAAAATCCACTGTCGTGCGAAGGACTGCCTTCCCATGCACCCAGTATGAGGCGGCTGATGCCGCGAGAGTACCTCGCGCGGCCGGACGAGCTTCGCACTGTGCGCACGGGTAACAAGTTGAGCGTCGCGATCGATCACCCGAGCGTGAACTACCAGTGCCGGTTGATCGTGCCCTGGCTGATCCAGATCAGGGTCATATTCGCATCAGTGGTGCTTTATAGGCCAGTCTTCGAAGGAGAATGCATGACTTATGTATCGCGGCCAGACGCGTCCACCTCTGATGGGGTTGCATGCTTCATTGCCGATCCATGCCAATTTCCGGCCCTGCGCCTTGCAGCAATGCGGTCACCGAAACTCAGCGCAGATCACGGTGTTCCGCACGTGGTATCCACTCGTCACGACGATAATAATAGGCAGAATCCCATGAGCGCCGTTCACATCATCGACTGCCACAACGCGAATGACTACTTCGCCGACAGGGCGGACGGACCGATCACACAGAAGATGCTAAAGACTGTCAACATCCGCGCGGAGCTCCACATTGCTTTGGACCGAAAGCATTTTCGTGAGGCTGTAGTCCAAGCGAACAAGGCGAAGTGCGACGTGCTTCACATCGCTGGGCACGGCAATGGAGACGGGATCGCTTCGTCCAGTGGGCGAGGTAGCCTTCTTTGGGCTGACTTCGTAGAAATGTTCCAAGGCTCGGATCCAGCGCCGAAGATCCTCGTGATGTCAATGTGCTGCGGAGCATCATACGCGTTGGCGGCGGGCACGGAGCTCAGCGGATGTCAGTCGGCTCAGTTCCACCGTTACACGAGGATAGCCGACGGGATGGCGGCACGCTGATGGGCTCTGACGACAATTTTGACATCGTTGTCGTTGGAGCCGGGCCGGTCGGCCTTTCGTTCGCTGCGTCGCTTGCCCAAAGCGAACTCAAGGTGGCAGTTGTTGAACAGAACACATTCGATAGTCTGGCGAATCCGGCTTTCGATGGTCGCGAAATCGCGCTGACCAACGCTTCGATCAGAACCCTTCGCGAGCTCGGCGCCTGGGATGTCATCCCGGCTTCGGACAAATCAGCAATTCAAGGCGCGCGCGTGCTCAACGGCTCGAGCGCATTCGCTCTTCGTTTCGATCCTCCCAGCAACTCTGGAGAACCGCTGGGGGTTTTGGTTCCAAATTGCCGGATCCGCGAGGCGCTGTTCAAAATCGTCCGCTTGCAGGATCGCGCCCGGCTGTTGTGCGGCCACTCGGTCGTCGATGCAACAAACAGCCAAGAAGGAGCAGTCGTAACGCTCTCTAATGGCGCGCGTTTAACTGCTCGGCTTGTTGTTGCCGCGGATTCGCGTTTGTCCGCCACGCGTGATCTGCTGGGCATCGGCGCCGATATCAACCGGCTTGGCCACTCGATGCTGATTTGCCGAGTGAGGCACGAGCGCGCCCACCACCAGATCGCCATCGAATGGTTCGATCACCATCAGACGATAGCGATATTGCCCCTCGCGGAGGGCGTGTCGTCGCTGCTGCTCACATTGCGCTCAAACGAGGCCTATAGACTGCTTGCCTTCGATGACGATTTGTTCCTGTCGGAGTTGACGAAACTGTGTCGAGGGCGCCTTGGAAAAATGACCTTGGCAAGCAAGCGCCATACCTATCCGCTGGTCACGACCTGGGCGCACAAATTCCGGGCCCCGAGCGCCGCACTCATCGGCGACGCTGCCATCGGCATGCACCCGGTGACCGCTCACGGATTCAACATCGGTCTCAGCAGCCAGAAGCAACTCGCCCGTGGAATCATGACTGCGTGCCGCGACGGCCGCAATGTTGGCGACCCCGACATGCTGCACATATACGAAAGGCGGCTGCGCCTGTCGGCGGCGCCGCTCTACCATGCAACGAACATACTGGTTGGACTCTACTCCAGAGACCACCTGGCGGCACGGCTTGCAAGGCATCTGGGGCTTCGCTTTGCCCAACATGTTCCCCTTGTCCGGCATGGGATTTCGGCGGAGCTCCAGCGGTGATACTGCACCAGCAGTTGCATTTTGCGCGATGTGCTGGGCGAGCGATGGGAGAGAGTGCATCATGCGCCGGAGTAATCCTGCTCCCGACGCTGATCTCCGATTGAAGAATTAACCCGTCCTTCAGGGGGGCTGCATAGGCTGCGGACAAGCAGGAGTAAGCAAGCTGACCCGTCCAGCCCTGGAAAAAGAAGATCCGCTGGAGGCGAGAATCCTTCAGGACCAGCTCGCTGATCTGAGGGCAGGCCTTTTCGTCTCAATGCCGATAAGCATTGTGCTGTCCGGGCTGATTTTGACCGTGCAGGCCCTTTCCGGGAACGGTCTTGCTGGCGCGGCCTAGTTTTCGGTCGTTAATGCGATAAATGCCGCCCGCCTTGCACTCGCCCCTCATCAGCTGAAGGAACCCGGAGTCCAGGATGATCTGACACGGGTTTGGCTGCGGCTTCGCTGGTTTGGCAGGCTTGCTCTTCTGGCGGGATTCACCTGGTCATTCCTTGCCGTCCTAACGGCTGGGTACACGACGTCTCAAGCATCGCTGCATCTAATAATTCTGGCGGGCATTTCAGCTGGCGCGGTCACGTACGGCAGCTCATATGCTGCGGCAGCGATATACTTCATCACACCGCCACTCCTCATTGCCGCCGCATGCTTGCTGACGAAGGGAACCCTGGAAAACTACATTCTGGCTTTTGCCGTCCTGCTTTTCGAGGGCGGCCTGGCTCGAGCCTCGTTCGTTGGACAAGCGCGCTTCCGTGACGCGAGCCGCCTGAGACATCAAGCCGAGCGGCTTGCCGCGGAAATGGAGCGCAATTCCAGGGAGGACCATCTTACCGCGCTCCTCAACAGGCGCGGCCTCGAACATGCAATCGATCAGTTTGAGAACACTGATGGGCCCTTTGTGGCCATGCTGATTGATCTGGATGGGTTCAAATCTGTCAACGATACCTACGGTCACAGAACGGGTGACGAGCTGCTTGCCAGGATCGCCCGCCGAATAGAGGAAGAAGCACCGGAGGGCTCAACGCTCGCCCGCATCGGTGGCGATGAATTCGTGCTGGTTTTTTCCTCGCTTAGAAATTCGCCTTCTCCCAGCAATCTCGCATCCAATCTCATATCCAAGCTTGCTCGCCCCTATCCTGGCGTCGCCTCCGTCCGGATCGGGGCATCCATAGGAATATACTCGGCTAAAAACCCGGGGCTGACGGAAATGTTGTTGCGGGCGGACATCGCCCTTTACACAGCTAAGCGCCGTGGCAGGAACGAATTTTGCCTGTTCGATGCCGAGCTCGACCGGGAACTGCAACGCCGCCAGTCCATCGAACGCGATCTTCATTCGGCGATAAAGACGAGAAGCTTGGGCCCTTGGTTCCAGCCAATCGTAAGACTCGACACCGAAGCTGTGATCGGTTTTGAAGGGTTGCTAAGGTGGTCCCATCCGATTCACGGTTCCATCTCTCCGCCCGAAATCATGACAGCGGCACGCGAAACCGGAATGCTCCAGCTGCTAACTCAAGCTGTATTTTCCGAATGTTGCGCTTTTATCGACGCCTTGGTGAAAGCTGGCTGTCGTGATGTTCGTGTGACGATGAACGTTTCACCGCGCGAATTGGAGGCCGGCGATATCGACGAAATGGTTCTGAATGGTCTGGCGGCAAAGGACCTCCCTGCAACGATGTTCGAAATTGAGATAACAGAAGAATCGCCCGTGGACCCGGACAGGGTCGATGAAAAGCTCGGACGGCTTTCACATGCCGGCATTTCCATCGCGCTCGATGTCTTCGGCACCGGCTTTTCCACGTTGGCATCGCTCAAGGACAGTCGGATAAGGAAGGTGAAAATAGACCAGGGCTTCATTCGCGGTTTAGCCAAATCGCGGGAGGATCGGCTGCTTGTCAAAACCGTGATCGATCTTGGTCGGACGCTCGGGATCGAGGTCATGGCCGAGGGCGTCGAGACAGAGGCGGATCGGCAAACTCTGCACAAACTTGGCTGCAAAACCGCTCAGGGCTTCCTGTTCTCCAAGGCGGTGCCACTCAGCCAAGCGCTTGGTTTGGCAGTTAAAGAGCGCCAGGAGTTGTGACCGGCATCCGCCATTCGCTCACGCGCGCCACCTCGCCGGGTTCAGCGGTATCCTGCAAGTGGATGGCTACTCGGCCTATACCAACCTGGTCAAGGCACGGGACAAAGCCGGCAGCAATGAAACAATCCGGCTCGCCGGGTGCTGGGCTCACCTGCGGCGCAAATTCTACGACCTGCACATCAGCGGGATCTCGCAGGGCCGCGACGGGTTCGATCACCGCCATGACCGAATTGTGGAAGGTCGAGACAAGGTTCGTGGCAAGGATGCTGGAAGCCGCGCCGCGCTGCGTCAGGAAAAGTCCGTGGCCATTGTCGCGAGCCCCTTCGATCTATGGGAAGCGGAACTGGGCAAGGTCTCGGGGAAATCCAAAACCGCCTTGCGGGGCTGACCTTCCATCTGGTCCGTGGTTAGCTGATAGGCGGTTTATTTGTCGTGCAACGTGCTCTTTCAGCCTAAGCTGCTCCACGCGTGGGGTACCAAATGTCAGACTTTCACCACTAGGAAATCGCGAACGGGCGCGGCGCTTACTGGCCGCATTGCCGCAAAATAGCGTCGGAAGGTGGGATCGGCGTGACGTTGTTACTCAGAGTGAGTGGTCCCGAGAGTTGAGGGCAGAATCGAAATTCGCGTGTTCCTATAGCGCATCTCCGATCGGGGGCCATCGCCACGAGCAGCAGATGAGGCAATGCGAAGCTTGGTCGATCGACAGAGTGATGCGGCACGACATCCATTTCCTACCAGCCCATTCCCCCCGATACAGCCGCGCGTCTACTCGAACCTAGAGCTGTCGAGCATGAGCAAACACCGTCCTTGTTGTGTTCTGAGAACTCCAGCTTTACCTCGCCGAATGGCAGCTCGCAAATGATGCAATCAAAAGTGTGCATACCGCGGCAGCGACCACATTGTTTCAGTCTTTTCAACAGCGTAAGAATCTGACGGTATTTTTGACGGTACTCACTGGTTGTGTGACTTAAATTAAGTAATTGAAACAATCAGGTACGGCCTTAATTGATGATTGAGTGGGAATGATTCAGGTCTATCCGAACGTCGCCGAAATTACGCCAGAAATCGATCTAACTAACTGAAATTAAAAATAGTTTTTGCCGGCAGCTTTCGCTGCCTATCGGCGTGCATTGTTCGGCCTTGCCGGACTGGCTGCCGGACCTCCGACATATTGCCACGATGAATTTTCAACAGTACCGTCACCTCATAGAGGTCTGATGACGGTACTTTTTTCAGGCTAAGGCTATGAAAATTAAGAAGAAGTTCCGCCAAAAGCCCTCAAAAAACCCGTGACGGTACTTTTGGAAAGGCAGTCGGGATGCTGACGGACGCCGCAATCAAGGCATTGAAAATAAAGCAGAAAATGTACAAGGTGGCGGATCGTGACGGGATGTATGTCCGCGTCATGCCTAGCGGCACGATCTCGTTTCGTCTGGACTACAGGCTCAATGGCCGGAGGGAGACCGTCTACCTCGGCAAGTACGGGCGCGATGGGATCTCCCTGCTCCAAGCGCGCGAGAAATGCCTCGATGCGCGTCGAGCTATCAGAGAAGGCCGCTCTCCTGCCATCGAAAAGCAACGAGACAAACGGCGACTGAAAGAAGCCAAGAGCTTTGGCCAATTCGGAGAGAAGTGGCTGACTTTGGCGCCGATGGCGGACAGCACTCGATCGATGCGCCGGTCAATTTACGAACGCGAACTCCTGCCGGTTTGGCGCAATAGGCTGCTGACCGAAATCACACCGGACGATCTTCGCGCCCAATGTGCCAAGATCGTCGAGCGTGGAGCGCCGGCAACGGCGATCCACGTCCGTGATATCCTCAAGCAAATTTACGGCTTCGCCATTCTCCATGGCGAGAAGGTGTCCAATCCGGCCGACGACGTAGGGCCGGCATCGATTGCTCACTTTGTCCCGAGAGATCGCTCGCTCTCCCCAACTGAAATCCGCGTCATGCTCAAGATACTGGAGAACGTCGCAACACTGCCCACCATTCGCCTTGGCCTTCGCCTCATCCTGTTCACGATGGTTCGAAAAAGCGAACTTCAGGACGCAACCTGGGACGAGGTTGACTTCGAGCATGCGGTCTGGACCATTCCAAAGGAACGGATGAAGCGATCGAAGGCCCACAACGTCTATCTATCACGCCAGGCGCTCGACATCTTTGTTGCGCTCAAGACCTGCTCGGGGAACTCTCGTTTCGTGCTGCCATCCCGCTACGACGCGGACGCGCCAATGGCGCGCGCAACCTTCAATCGTGTGACCTATGCGGTGGCCGAACTGGCGAAGAAGGAAGGCCTGCCGCTTGAGCCATTCACCGTGCACGATCTCCGGCGCACGGGCTCTACACTTTTGAACGAACTAGGGTTCAACAGCGACTGGATCGAAAAATGCCTGGCTCACGAGGACGGTCGCTCCTCCCGCGGCGTCTACAACAAGGCGGAATACGAAGTTCAGCGCCGCCACATGATGCAAGAATGGTCCGATGCAGTGGAAGCCTGGGTCGAGGGAAGGAAGCGGCCCGTCGTCCTTATGCCCCCGATGATGACGGTCTTTGAGCCCGATCCAGCGCTTTGACAGGAGCGGTCTTTCTCAAACGCACATCTGGAGGGCTGGCTCGGGGAATTGGTGCTGCCCTGCGCGCATGGAGCCAGGCTTCAACCTCGGCCAAATCCCACACGACGCAACGGGGGGTAAGAGCGAAACGTCGCGGAAATTGCCCGCGCTGCTCCATTTCATAGATTGTGCTGTCAGCCAGAGGGACGATTTCACGTAGCTCCTTACGGCGGATCGTCCGCTTTATTGTAGCCTCCCTGGGATCAGTCATGGCGGCCTACCTTTCCTCGTGTCGCAGAACGATTGCTGCCGATAGCTGGCGAGGATGGAAAGGGCGAAAGTCGATAAGCGTATGTTGGGCGGTGTTTTCGCATATATCGGTCAGTCAGGGTCGCCATGACCCGGACCGAAGAAACGGTTATTCGACCTGACGCGCCTCGACGGATCGCATGCCGCTCCGAGGTCAAGCTTACCGAGGAAGCATCATATAGCGCCCTTCGCCGGGGGCTGTCGGTCCCGCATCCCGCCTTACGGCGGCGCTATGCTGATGCTCCTACGGCCGCCCTGTTGAACCGGTCTCAGGGCCACGAACCTGCTCCAGCACCGAACTGACTTACTCCCTCCGACGGGCTTTTCGGTGCTTCCGCCTTGTACGCCCTTTTTTGTGTTTGTCGGGAGAGCGGGGGCTCTCCCGACAAAGAGTCAGAGAAGGGCCGGGTTTTCGGCGACGGGTTGAGGCGGAAGGAGAGGCCTTCGGCGCCCGTCATGGAGACGACCCATGACACAAGTTCTGAACGCCACCCGTGATCTTTCCGGCGGCTTCAAGGTGGATTTGAGCCGCGGCGAGCGGATTGGTCGCGTGTCCTCGGAATGGTTTTCGCGGCCGGCCGACGAGCGCTACTTGTCCTTATCGGAGCTATTCGAGGCGGTGCAGACGCGGACCGAGCGCAGCCGGACGAGAACCGTGGAAAGCGCGGCTATTCGTGTAGAGGCAAGCCGCAACGATGCCGAGCGCCTGACGCTGGTGCTGCCGGGCTCCGATATTCCAATCGCCCCAACTCATTGGAGTTTTGGCCAACTGGCGAGTCTTGTTGGCGCGCCGGCGGCCTATTTGCGCCAACTTCCAGCGCCGCTCGCCGGCATCAATCTACAATATGGCCTGACGTCTCACCGCTCCGAACAGGTGAAGACACTGGAAATCGAGGATGGTCGTGTTAAGTTGCGTGCGGTCACCGGCCCGGACTACGGCCGCATCTTCGATCGCGAACTGGTCGCCGCCGTGCAGCGCATCGCCGGCAACGGCACAGGTGACACCCGGTGGAAGGTGCCGGGCGTCCTTGACTGGTCGACCAGCATTTATAATCCGCGAGCCGACATCACTAAGGACACCACGACGCTCTACGCCTCTGACCGCGACGTGTTCCTTTTCCTGGTCGACGATCTCAATCCGATCGAGGCTGGCCGGCTACGGGACGGCTCAGCCGATCTTTATTTCCGTGGCTTTTACTGTTGGAATTCGGAGGTCGGCGCCAAGACGCTCGGCATCGCAAGCTTCTATCTTCGCGCCGTTTGCCAGAATCGCAATCTCTGGGGTGTTGAGGACTTCGAGGAGATTACCATTCGTCATTCGAAATACGCAGCTTCACGTTTTGCGCGTGAGGCCGCGCCGGCGCTTGCACGCTTTGCCAATTCGTCGCCCATGCCCTTCATCAACGGCATCAAGGCGGCGCGCGAGCGGATCGTTGCCCGTACCGATGACGATCGCGGCGACTTCCTGCGCAAGCGTGGCTTCTCAAAGGCGGAGGCGACCAGGATCATTGAGACAGTGCTGACCGAGGAAGGTCGCAAGCCTGAAAGTGTTTTCGACTTCGTGCAGGGCATCACGGCGGTGGCTCGCGACAAGACCCATCAGGATGCCCGGCTTGATCTGGAGGCGCGGGCGAAGAAGCTGTTCGACAAGGCGGTCTGACATTCTGGAAGCCAGGAGATGCACCGGTCTCCAGTTCTGTCCGCTTCGCGTCTTCTTTTTCTCGTGCTGCGGCGTCGTCCTCAAGAGTAAGAGGGCGGCGCTGCGCTTTGTGACGGGTTGGAGGTCGAGAGAGTGGCTTTCGGCTGCCCGTCGCGGAGTAACATCGATGGCTGCTATTGCCAAAAAGATAACCCTGTCGTCTTCGCGCGACATCCCTTTCAACAAGCTTGTGCTCAGTCAGGCAAATGTCAGGCGCGTGAAAGCCGGCGTCTCGGTTGAGGAACTGGCCGAGGACGTTGCCCGCCGCGGCCTGTTGCAGGGGCTCAGCGTCCGGCCAGTCAGGGATGAAGCCGGCGTGGAAACCGGCATGTTCGAGATTCCGGCAGGTGGCCGCCGTTATCGGGCGTTGGACCTTCTGGTGAGGCAAAAGCGCCTCAGCAAAACCGCGCCGGTTCCCTGCATCGTGCGAGAGGAGGGTATTGCCGAGGAAGACTCGCTGGCGGAAAATGTCCAGCGCGCGCCCCTTCATCCGCTCGACCAGTTCCGGGCCTTCCTTGCCCTTCGCGAGAAGGGGCAGTCAGAGGAGGATATCGCTGCCGCGTTCTTCGTCTCGACCGGTGTGGTCAAGCAACGCCTGAAGCTGGCTTCGGTGTCACCGGCACTGCTTGAGATTTATGCCGAAGATGGTCTGACGCTCGACCAACTCATGGCGTTCACTGTATCCGGCGATCATGAACGCCAGCAGCAGGTATTCGAACGCCTGAAGCCCTCCTATGACAAGCAGCCCTATGCCATTCGGCGCATGCTGACGGAGGGCTCGGTGCGTGCGTCAGACAAGCGGGTGCAGTTCATCGGCATCGACGCCTATGTCGAGGCCGGAGGCATAGTCATGCGCGACCTGTTCCAGGGCGACGACGGTGGCTGGCTGCAGGACGTCGTCCTGGTAGACCGGCTGGTCGCGGATGAGTTGGAACGACGCGCGGAGGCGGTTCGCGCAGAAGGCTGGAAGTGGATCGAAATCGCGCCCGACTTCGCCTACGGCCACGCCTTCGGTCTCCGCCAACTGCGCGGAGAACCGTCGCCTCTTAGCGCCGAGGAGGAGTCGACGCGTAAGGCCTTGCAGCTCGAGTTCGACCGTCTGTCGGAGGAATATGACAGCGTCGAGGACCTCCCGGACGAAATCGATCAGCGTCTCGCTGAATTGGAGACTGGACTTCAGTCCTTCGAAAACCGGCCACTCACCTTCGACCCGCTCGAGGTTGCCCGCGCCGGTGGCTTCATCAGCATCGCGCCAGACGGGTGTCTCCGCGTCGAGCGCGGCTTCGTCCGTCCCGAGGACGAGTTGCCCATCGGAACGCAGCAAAGCGAAGAGGGGGAGGAATCCCTGACAGCTTCTGCCGTCCGAGACGGGGAAAGCGTTTCGGCCGATCGTGAGCCGCTGGCCGAGCCCGAGGAGGCCGATGGCATCTCGCCGATTTCTGACCGGCTCATGACGGAACTGACGGCACATCGAACCCTTGGCCTGCGCGAGGCGCTCGGTGGAAATCCAGACGTCGCCTTCCTCGCCGCCTTGCACGCGTTCACGCTGAAGATCTTCTACCAATATGGATCAGATAGCTGCCTGGAGTTGGACTTGAAGAGCGTCGGTTTCGGCGCTCAAGCCTCAGGATTGAACGACAGCACCTGCGCACAGGCGATCCGTGTGCGACACGACCTGTGGGCTAACGCGCTGCCGAAGGAAGCTGCCGACCTTTGGGATGCCCTTCGCGACTGGGATCGCGATCGCCAGGCTGCGCTTTTCGCACATGCCGTCAGCATGTCGGTCAACGCCGTGCATGAAACATGGAACAGGCGCCCGCGCGCTCTCGCCCATGCCGACCGGCTGGCACAGGCCATCACCCTCGACATGACGGCGGCCGGCTGGCGGCCGTCTGTCGACAACTTCTTCGGACGTGTCACAAAGGCGCGCATTCTCCAGGCACTCACTGAAGCGAAGGGGCAGGAAGCCGCTGACCGAATAGCGCACCTCAAGAAGGGCGACATGGCGAGCGAGGCGGAGAAGCTGATCGGCAGCAGCGGTTGGCTACCTGAGCCCCTGCGCACCCCGGGAAACGGGAATACAGAAACGAATGAGACAGGATCGCCGCAAACGGTGGTCGAAGCGACGGCAGGGAACGACGGCGAATTGTCCGTGGCCGACACCGAGAGCTTCGCTGAAAATGACGAAGCCGCGAATGAGCCTCACACGATCGCTGCTGAATGATCAGCCGCAAGTCTTCATCTGGCCCGCCGGAGACGGCGGGCATTTTTCTGGAGGCGGACCGTGTCTAGAAGCCCGAACGACCTCGCCGGCCGTCTCAGCCGGCAGGCGGAGGCGGTATGTCGGAACTATCTTTCAAACGGCCGGCGCCATGGCAACTATTGGCTGGTAGGCGACGCCCGAAACACGCCTGGGCGATCGATGTATGTAAGGCTGAACGACACTCCCAAAGGTCCCGCCGGCAAATGGACTGATGCTGCTACCGGCGAGCACGGCGACCTGCTGGACGTGATCCGCGAGAGCTGCGGCCTGATCGACTTTATCGATATCAGCGCGGAAGCCTGCAACTTTCTGAGCTTGCCGCGCTCCGAACAGCAGCCGACGGTATCGAAGCAGACCAGGGCGCTGGCCCCTTCCGGTTCGGCAGGAGCAGCGCGGCGGTTGGTCTCAATGTCGCGGTCGATACCAGGAACGCTTGTGGAGACCTATCTTCGTGGACGCGCGATCTCAGCCTTGCACGAGACCGGGAGCCTTCGGTTTCATCCGAGCTGCTATTACCGTCCGGAACGCGGCCCGACCGAAACATGGCCGGCAATGATCGCAACCGTCACCGACCTCAAAGGCAAACTCACCGGCGCCCACCGCACCTGGCTCGATCCGGGCGGATTTAGCGAGGCTCACCTTGGCCGCGCTCCGATTGAGACGCCGAGACGCGCCATGGGCCAACTGCTCGGACACGCCGTCCGCGTCGGCTGCTGTTGCGATGTCATGGCTGCCGGCGAAGGCATCGAGACCATGTTATCGCAACGCACTGTCCTGCCCGCCATGCCGGCACTCGCGGCACTGTCGGCGGCGCATCTGTCCGCAATCCTGTTTCCTGACACATTGCGGCGGCTCTATATCGCCCGTGACAATGATCCGGCCGGTGACGGAGCAGTGGCAACTCTCATCGAACGCACCAATGCGGCCGGTATCGAGGCGATGGTCCTGGTGCCGCAGCTCGGCGACTTCAATGAGGACCTGCGCCTGCTCGGTGCCGACGCCTTGAGGGCGATGCTGCGGGTCCAACTCGCGCCGCAGGATGTCGAACGCTTCATGACGTCCGCGGCCTGACTGGAAAGGGAAGGGGAGCGGCGTGCCGGCGTTTTCGTGGCTCGGGTGCGCAAGGGACCTCCGTTGAGGAGAGGGCCGGCCCAAGGCCTTCAAGAGGGCGATAGGGCGCCGGCCGATCCAGACAGGCAATGGCTGCGCCCGGCTATTTTCCGGCGGCCCTTGCCAACCCAGGCGGCAAGTCACGGGGAGCCCCCCTTCGGGCCTTTCCATCGCCAGACAAAATATCCGGGCTTCGCCATCCTCCACCTCCTTTCCGGCCCTACGCTGACGCTTCGGGTGCAAGTCCGGGTCGTCCATCGCCTTCGACGCCATGAAGGCCGCGATGGGCGCGGCGATCCCACGAAGGCAAGCCCCATGAGCACCGAGCACGATGCCGACTTCCAGCCTCACCCCTCATCATCACCAACAGATCATGTCCTTCAGGAGCTTCAGCTTTACGGCTTCCGTCCCTTTGACGAAGAACCCGACCCGCGCCCGCTTCCCGAAGGCAAGGTGGTCGCAGCCAGCATCGCCGATATCTTCGACGCTCTCGTGGTGGCAATGGCCGACACACGCCTTGAACCCGATCTCGAGGAACTCCTGTGGGGAACGGTCAATCTGTTCCATCGCGCGACCAGGCGGATCGAGCGGGAGCTCGATGAAAACGAGCTTAGCCAGCTGCGGCTGCAGCGCGAACAGGACGGATCCGAGGTCAAGTCGGTCGAGCTCGAGCGCCTCATCGCGCAAGGTCAGACCCTGCTCGAACGCCGCAGCGCTTGATGCGCGACCAGGCCGCCGAGCACTACGAGCGTAACACCCACTCGATCTGGCGCCCGCGTTCCGGTTCTGTCGTCAACCATCGCCACCTGACCGCGGCAATGATCGACAGCAGGGACTTCGTTGCCGCGAGAAAGCATGCGGACAGCCAGGTGCTGTTGCCACCCGGACCGAAAGTCGCTTTCACCGGCGGGCTCGATTTCAACGATCACAGGCTGATCTGGGCCAAGCTCGACCAGGTCCATGGCAAGCATCCTGACATGGTTCTTCTGCACGGCGGATCACCGAAGGGTGCGGAGTTGATCGCCGCCAAATGGGCTCGCAGCCGCAAGGTGCCACAGATCGCCTTCAAGCCGGACTGGACCAGGCATGCCAAGGCCGCGCCGTTTAAACGCAACGATGCCATGCTCGACACATTGCCGATAGGCGTCATTCACTTCCCCGGCTCTGGCATTCAGGACAACCTCGCCGACAAGGCCCGCAAGCTTGGCATTCCGGTGATGAAGTTCGGGCCCGCGTGAAGGGGCTACCAGTCCACTCGCCTCAAGTCATTCGCTCTGATTTCCGTCGCTCCCCGCGCGTTCATCGAATGACCGCTCAAGCCGCTCTGGCGTCGATCAAGGCAAGGCAGCAAACCACCAGGTTCACATCTGTCTCGTCCTGGAAGCAGAGACAGGGGACCGATCTCCGCGTTTGTCGGCGCAATTCCTTGGTCCGGTCCGAGGACCTGATGCCATCAACCCGTAAAGGGTCGGACTACGCAAATCGTGCCGCCATTGCGGCTTCGCCTCCACGGTGATTGCGGCCCTCGGCCGGACACATCGGGCGCCTGTCACGCGGGGATCGATCCCCGCTTCCAAGCAGGAGAGCCGGATCAATGTCCCTCATAGAAGCAAACGCCTTTGCCTTCAGCCTCGCCACCAGCTTGATGGTCAGCATCGTCATCTTTCGTGCCGGCGATGGCACGCTCGCGGTCATGCCGGCAGACGAGTACGATGGTGACCCGTCCGAGATCGTCGGTGAGATAGACCCCCACGCCTCATGAATCGTCGCGGCTTTGCCGACGCCCCGGGTGGCGCGGCTGCCTCTCGAACACAGGTGCCGGCAGTATCGTCAGCCTGTATCTTTGCGTGGCGTCGTTCGCGCCGCTTTGAGGGTGCCCGGCGAAGGCGCGGGGCCATCGCCTAACATTTGTTAGCGCGGAATACCTGCCTGCCGTGCGAGCATAGTTGCGGCTCGACCCTCGCGGGCTCTAGGGTCGTGACCACCGCTTGCCCGCTGGCTTCGGCCGGCGGGCTTTTTGTTTACGTCGCCTTATCGACCAGCGGCGTCTTCCGTTTCGGCGCCACGTAGCTGGTGACAAGCCGCACCGTGTTGAGCTTGACCGTGACTGGACCGCCAAGGTTCACCGTCACTCTGTCCTCGTCGACATGCGTGACGTCGCCCACCAACTCGACCTTCTGCCCGCTGCTCACGTTTGGCGACCGGTCTACGATCGAATGCGGCTGGTGGTAGGAAGGGATCAACACGGCGACCCGATCCTCAGTCACGCGCTTGCGCACGGTCGCGGTGATCGCGACCTCGTCGCCGACTTTGATGCTGCCCTTCGCCATGAAGGAGACTCTGGGGCGCAGGGCGGCATAGTCAAGCAGTTGCTAAAATAGACCATTGCAGGAGGCTCATTCGGACCTCAGTCCACATCGCATGATGAGGCCTGATCGGATACGTTTTGCTCCTCGCCGGCTGTTGAAACCACTCCTCCCCGGATTGGAAGATGTCGGCGGCCAGCCCGGCTCGCAAGTCCTGTGTCACCTCGACCAGCGAGCCGGGCTTGGCAAACAGCAACCCGATGGTCGGGGATAAGCGCTTGTTGACCGCCGGGCCTAGCCGGCAAGGCTACCGGCTGGCGACGTTATCGGCCCTTCCATCTTCTGCTATTTGGCAAAAAAGCGGTGGGTGTCGGGTTCCTCTATCCGCAAATCGGATGAGCCCGGAGTCGCGACCCACTCGAAACAAACGCCAACTTCAGCGGTTCCTGTCATTGGAGGAACCGTTATGTGCTCGGCAATCCACAATGAAGATGAGCGCATCGCCCATCTAAAGCTGTTGGCGGAGCGACTGATGAGAGAGACTGGCATCGGGCAGGAAGAGGCGAAGCGACTGGTCGAGTTGATTGGAACTGATTGGAATTCGCTGCTTCGCGAGGCTAGGTTCCTGAAAGGTCGACACTAGCGGGTTGCGGGCCGGCCGGCACTAGCGGATCCGCTGGATGCGGCCTTTGTCGAGTCGAAACACCCCGTTCTGGCCGCCCTGCTTCTCAAAGTCGGTTTGTATCTCATCCCAGGTGCCAAGGTACTTTCCGCAATCATCGCAAAAAATGGGCGTATCCGGACGAGCGTCATCGGGAATCCTGAGCCTGATGGTGAGGCAGTATGGGCATTCCAACCGATGATCGAGATATTTCGGGGCCATCGACCAGTTCACCATCTGCTCTGATTTGCGCTGGATCCCGCGCTGGCCAAGCGTTAGAAGCTCGCTCGCCAAAAGACGCGGTGGTTGGTCGTGGAGGGAAGTCGCAAATCGTCCAGCCTGGTTTCCGCTTCGTGCGCAGCAAAAATGGCGCTCGCACCATCGAATTCCATCGGGATGTGAAACATTTGAGCCGTGTCCAGGACTATCTCCTCAATGTCCTCAAGGGCGATATTCTCCGAGGGATGGCGACGCCTGACTTGTTCCGCCACGACCGGAACGTTGACAATGCCGAGCCTCTGGAACGCCTCAGTGACACTCGCCGTGACGTCGTCCAGTAGGGTTTGTGAATAATGGTAGCGCATGGTGACCTCTTGTCCTCCGGGACCGGGTTACCCTCACCTTCACCATGCGCGCTCGCGAAGCGGAGGGCAAGTCACAAAGCATTAAATAAACTAATATTTTCAATAAGTTAGTACTTGCGGTAGAAGCAGCCCTAAATGCATTCACCTCATCGAGCGTACAGACCCAAGAGGATGGTCATGCAACCTTTGGAGTGTTATGCTCATTATAAGCCAACTACTCATTCGACGCTTTATGGGTGAGGTCGTAAAATGCCACAAATCGAGAGACCTGTACGTCTTCAAATAATGTTGTCGCAAAGGGAAATTGATGCGCTGGAGGACTGGCGCTTTGAAAGACGAATGCCAAGCCGAGCGTCAGCGGTGCGTGAGCTGTTGAGGCGGGGCCCTGGCTGCTGAGGGCTTTCTCTTGGCGGATGGAAATATCAAATCCCAGGATTTTGGCATTGTCGGTAGCAGCAACGGACAGGGGGATGCCAATTAGGACGCTTCATCGACAAGGTGACCTTTGATGCCGAAACAGGCCCAGGACCAGCATGCCTCGATGCAGGATTTGGGGAAGAATTAGCCTAGTGCGCAGTTGGACCTATATGCTAAAATCTCATCAATGGACCAACGAACCATTGATAGCGCGCTCGTCCTGCTCAGGCAGTATCGCGACATCCTTGTAATGAGCTACGCGCCAATAGGGCCTAGTGGCGTTCCTGAGACACGCACGCCAGCACAGGCCGCTGATCCGATCGAAATAGCCGCGCTGGAAGATATCGCCTCGCTCGATGCGGTCATCAAAGAGATGTCGACCTAACGTCTCCGACGAAAGGAACCTAATGCCGGGCCGGCGCTTGTCGCGAGATGAGTATGCGCGGCATCAACTTTCTGGACAAATGGATTTCCAACAACATCCCGGAGACGGTCGGCGCCGACGTCATCTCCGTGGCTGAATTGGCCCAACAGCTTTTTGCTGACGCCAAGGCACTCGGGATCGACAGCACGGAGATCGAGGAAGAAATTGGGAGCGTCTATGAGTGATCATGGACGCAACCGTTCATCGCGAGGCCGGCGTCGCGGATTGAGCGTTCGGATGCGGTTGACCAATGCTGAACTCATAGACCTCGCCCAAATCCTCGTCAGTCACCCTGACCCAAATGAATTCGGCTGCTCGCGCTTTGACATCACATCCAGTACCTTCGCGAGCTGCCTCTCCCGGTGTCTCGGCCCTCACGACTCGCCATGTAGTAACCGTCTCACCCGTCATTTGTTCAACAAAATACTCTGGCATCGGGGCATTCCCTAGGCTGACTGGGATTCCAACTTCTGACGAAGCCCAATGTTCCGCGCGGTTTGCTGGCTGCCCCCTAGGCAAAGCAGCGCCTGCAGTTGCGAATGCTTAGACTGTCTGGAACTCCTCACGCCCCTCGTGCATTGTGTGCTGTAGCGGTCGATTTCTCAGGAATGTAGCCGCTCCCAAACCAATAGGCCTTCCGCCCTCTCCCTCTGGCGGAAGGCCTATTTGGTTCAAGCGCTACGTCGCGTCGAAAGCGCTTGCCATAACTTCGTTTCGTCCGTCATTCCATTTTGGAAAAGGTCGAGCACCTCATCTGCGAGAGCTTCCCTCTGTTCCCTGTCTTTCTTGGCAAGGTAGCGCTCGTCGCACAGTTGGTTGAACACCCGCTGGAGCAAGTCCAGATCAGCGGGATCAAATATTGCCGCTGTGGCGATGCCATGGCATTGCCGTCCTCAAAGCGGTTCCGGGTCAAGGCTGGCGGCCCAGCGGCCGGGTCGGCCGCTAGGCCTAACCAGCAAAACGGGGTAGGTTTGCCGGCTGACTGCGCATTATAGCACCGCTCATTAGCGGATGCTAATCTATTCAAATTGTCTGCACCACTCAAACCCTGCCGCAAGTTCCTCACTTTGCGTTGGAGTGGGGAGCAATGGCCCCTGGAACATTGTCGGTGTTCTGGGCCACCTTTATCCGCCAGCCCGACTTTTCTTATTTCACAATCAGAAGCAGGATGCCCTGCCGTGGTCCGGCCGGTGAGCCGTCCGGAGCGGATGCACCGGTCAGCGTCCACGAATAGTGCACCGCTGCAACGCCGGGAGTTAGTTCGACAATGACGAGACAACACCCTCCAATCGGCTGTCACGAAACATCGTTTCATGAGTTGCGCGGTGCGCCGCTTCGATCTCGCTGCGGTTCTTCCACCACATGCCCACGACATTAACGAAGTTGGCGTCCTCGGAGAACAAAGCACCAAAGTCCTCCATATCGTGTCTATTCCAAGCGTCGGCAAAGGCGATGGCGGCATCTTCAGGTTTGCTAACCGCGATTGTCACGAGAAATCTCCTTTTCTCTCCCGTGGGCCATGCGATCGGAATGGTAGCGGCGTCGGCGGGCGCTGTCACCGGAACGGCTCTTGGGAGGTAGCGGCTTAGGTTCTGGTGCGTTTTGAAAGCGATCGCCACAGCTCGGTCTCGTCGGTAGATCCGTTGTCGAAAACTTCGAAGATTTGAGAGGCAAGATGTTCCCTCTGGTCCCTGTCCTTGAGGGCGAGCCGGCGTTCTTTGCACAGTCGGTCAAAGACCCGCTGCAGCAAGTCCAGATCAGCGGGTTCGTACACACCACTGTTGCGCGACAATGACATCGTTGCCGCCCTAAAACCCTGGTCGGAATTATCTCACACTGCAGGGCTGGCGCGAAGAAAAATCAGCGGGTCTGTCGGCGGTGGATAGCGTCTCAGTCGAAAATTTCAGGGAACAGTTTCAGGTCTGGCGGATTTCTATCGCGAGCGGCCAGTCCCCTCCGCCGCTCCCCCAAGCAAGAGCCCGTCGTTCTCTCCCCGAGACGGCGGGCTTCGCGTACGCGCCACGTCGATGCTCGCCTACGGCAGGGATTGAGGCGCTTGTCGCGTCATGATCCGGGGCCGCTGTAGATAAGGTCTGGTGGTCGGCCCGGTGCTCAGGCCAAGGCGGCTCGCCTCATTGGTGGTCTCACGTCTGGGAATTTCTCGTTATCGTCCTGGCAATGCTTTGGCAGCCTTGGTCAGGGTCGCGCGACTATTGCCGTGCTTACGGATGAGTTCTCGAACTTGAGCGGGTGTGATGTTGTTCTGCAGGGCGAATAAATTCACCTCATACTCATCGTCAAGCGAGATTTGGCCTGCGGCCCGGAGGTCGGCTCTGCTTTTGTCCTTGGCCATTTGGGGACTCCCTCCGCCAGCTTCCAGGAGTCTTCTATTCGGCCGAGCAATGTGTCTGCCGACGGCGCCACGTTCTGTTGCCGGTGTGGCGACCTCCAGTCTGACCCTCAGAGCGCGCTAGTGATGGGCTCCCTTTGGCGGAAAAGACAATTCCCGCTCCTTCGAAAGCCTGCAGCACAGCGGCGACTTTGCGGGGATGCGGTTTCCTTAGCCCGTTCTCAAAATCGCTGATCGTCGTTTCGCTAAGATTGCACTTGGCGCCAAGCCGCACGCGCGACCACTTCAATAGCGTTCTTGCTGCTCGCGCATGCTCTGCTGTCAGGTTTCGCACTTCACGGACCTCCTGTTGACCAACAGCGGACTGAACGGAAGGTTCCGGAGCATTTTAGGGTTTGCTAACGGAACTGAAACGGCCATGCGATATTGAAACAATTCGATGTCGCGTGGGTCCCGATGCGTAGGCGTGCCGGGGACCAAGCCTTTCTCGTTATCGGATCCAAACGGCCCTCCCCAAACTCGCCACTTGCGCTTACCGATCGGGACTTCGGTCGCAAGCTCAACCGACCCGAATGCCGGCTTAGCCATTTAATTAGAAAGTGCTAAAGTCTCTTTATCGGAGCTATTTGATGGATGAGGCAGCCGTTTATCTAGAGGCGAAGCGACGGGCCGATTCGCTTGCGCCGCCGCCCAAATTTGACCCTTTCCGTGCAGGAATGAACGGGGCGGTTGTGACCGCAGGCGCGATGGCGATCTTCCACCGCCTTGCTGTTATCGACCACATGACGGGGGCAATCGGCGTCATCATCCTTTTCGGATTTGCGCTGCCATACTTCCATCTTCGAAGCGAGGATCGAAGGCACTCGGAGGCCTTTGAGGCTGAGTATGCCAGTCAGTTGGACCTGGAGAGGGCACGAGAAATGAGCCTGCCTGCTGTCAAGACAAGCTCATCTCCGCTGAGAAGAACCCGTCAGCCGATAAGAAAAACCCGCCTGCCGGCAAAACCCGCCCGGGGTGGCCGCGCCCGCTGGAGCACCCGTTGGCAGGGTCCTAAGTCAATTTAGCAAGTTGAGACAAAACGCGGGAGGTGGGGCAAGCGCGTCCAAGGAGGCTCCAGGAAGCCGGAAGGGTATGAAGCTGCCGGCGACGCAACGGGTGAAGCCGGGCTGATCGGCCGCGTCAATTTCTTGAAGGGTGAGGAGAAGCTCTGCCACCCGTCGCTGAAGGACTTTTGAGGGTCGTCAGTTTCAGGGCAGCGGGCTCGGCTTGTCGCTCAGAGTACGCAAGTAGGCAATCACGTTGACCCTTTCAGCCTCGTCCGGAACCCCAGGCATCTCCATGTAGACGCCCGGCGTAGTGACCATGGGCTCAAGCAGATATTTGTTCAGGTCCTCGTACGTCCACACGCCTTCCCAGCCCAGCAAAGTCTCGGAATAACGCATTTTCGTCATGGAGGCCTTGTCGCGGCCGACGACGCTCC
>NZ_SRUO01000197.1 GCF_004791025.1 Mesorhizobium sp. M4B.F.Ca.ET.203.01.1.1 | reverse complement strand
CGTTCTCGCCGACGATGATGGTGATGGCCGAGGCGAATTCGAACTCGAATGCGCCCTCCCGAAAGAGCGGCAGGTTCCAGGGATATTTGTCCCAGTCGGCAACGCGCGACGGCTCAAGCAGGATGCGCCTGAGATAGGGCGCTTTCAGCCGCGTCAGTTGCTTGCGGGCAGCCATGTCGCACCTTCAGCGATGGGATGGCGCGGCTTCATTCAGGCCCGCTACTCGTCGGTCCATTCCGGCTTGCGCTTGCCGATGAAGGCGCCGATGCCTTCCTCGGCGTCGCGTGCCAGCATGTTCTCGACCATCACCCGGCC
>NZ_SRUO01000196.1 GCF_004791025.1 Mesorhizobium sp. M4B.F.Ca.ET.203.01.1.1 | reverse complement strand
GCGAACAGGCACCAATGAGCAAGCGAATTCGCAAGGCAGTATTCCCGGTGGCAGGGCTGGGGACGCGTTTTCTGCCAGCAACCAAGACTGTGCCGAAGGAGATGCTGCCGATCATTGATCGGCCGCTGATCCAGTACGCCGTGGATGAAGCCATCGAGGCCGGCTGCGACACCCTGGTGTTCATCACCAACCGCTACAAGCATGCGGTGGCCGACTATTTCGACAAGGCCTACGAGCTGGAGCAGAAGCTCGAGCGCGCCGGCAAGCAGGAGCAGCTGGAGCTGATCCGGCACGTGCTGCCCAATGGCGTGCGCG
>NZ_SRUO01000195.1 GCF_004791025.1 Mesorhizobium sp. M4B.F.Ca.ET.203.01.1.1 | reverse complement strand
GCGAGTAGCGGTCACGGTCGGACAGCCAGCACTCGTTCACCGCTTCGTTGTCGCGCGGCACGGTGCGCAGCACTTCGCCGCGACGCACGTGCAGGAACAGGTTCGAACCCATCGCATCGTGGTAGCCCAGCGATTCGCGCGCGGTCAGTTCCCACGGGCGGGCGCGGAACTGGAACACCTTGTTGGTCAGCGCGCCGACCGGGCAGACGTCGACGACGTTGCCGGACAGCTCGGTGGTCAGCGGCTTGCCGTCGAAGGTACCGATCTGCAGGTTCTCGCCGCGGTACATGCCACCCAGTTCATAGGTACCGGCAAC
>NZ_SRUO01000194.1 GCF_004791025.1 Mesorhizobium sp. M4B.F.Ca.ET.203.01.1.1 | reverse complement strand
TAGCCCAGCGCTTCATTGCCATCGCTGGCGACCACGGCGCGGCAGCCCAGCTGCTCCAGCTGGTCGCGCAGGATGGCCTGGTTGATCGCGAGCCCGAGCAAGAAGGACAGCCCCGCCGACAGGCAGGCATGGCGCACATGGTAACGGTCTGCCTTCGACCACCACTGCACCGCCACCGCGAGCACCATCAGCGGCACGCCGATTTGTGAGATGGCGATCATTGTCGTATCAAGGAGCGGGCTGATGCCGGCAGCCGAGTTGATCCAGTGCGTGAGAGATGCGTCCATTCTTGTCTGGTTTCCCTTGTCTGCCGTGAG
>NZ_SRUO01000193.1 GCF_004791025.1 Mesorhizobium sp. M4B.F.Ca.ET.203.01.1.1 | reverse complement strand
CTCAACCAGTATCGCGTGGTGCTGGAAGTGGCGCCGGAGTTCCGCACCAGCACCGCGTTGATGGATCAGCTGGCGGTGGCCTCCAACGGCGCCGGCGCGCTGACCGGCACCAACGCCACCAGCTTCGGCCAGGTCACCTCGTCCAACTCGTCGACCGCCACCGGCATCGGCGCGCAGAACACCGGCATCACCGTCGGCGCCGGCAACATCATCCCGTTGTCTGCGCTGGCCGAAGGCAAGGTCAGCAGTGCGCCGCTGGTGGTCAGCCACCAACAGCAACTGCCGGCGGTGACCGTGTCGTTCAACGTGGCACCGGG
>NZ_SRUO01000192.1 GCF_004791025.1 Mesorhizobium sp. M4B.F.Ca.ET.203.01.1.1 | reverse complement strand
GGCACGCCGCGCAAGCGGCGGCCCATGGCCATGACGACCACGAGCACCACGACACCGGCGGCAACACCGTCTTCGGTTTCTGGGTGTACCTGATGAGCGACTGCCTCATCTTCGCCTCGCTGTTCGCCACCTACGTGGTGCTGTCCGGCGGTACCGACGGCGGCCCCGGCGCGAAGGACCTGTTCGAGCTGCCGTTCGTGGCGTGGGAAACCGCGCTGCTGCTGACCTCGTCGCTGACCTTCGGCCTGGGCATGATCGCCATGCACCGCAAGCAGGTCGGCCAGATGTTCCTGTGGCTGGCGGTTACCTGGCTGCTGG
>NZ_SRUO01000191.1 GCF_004791025.1 Mesorhizobium sp. M4B.F.Ca.ET.203.01.1.1 | reverse complement strand
CAGTTCGCCGACGCGCGTGAACTGCAGGGCGCGCCCTTCAATCGACACGTCGGCCTCGGCAAACCGGACGTTGTAGCTGAAGGCGCTGCCGGTGCGCCGTTTGCAATCGAGACAATGGCAAACCGAAATGCGTACAGGCTCGCCCGAGCAAGTGGCTGACAGCTGACCGCAGGAACATTCGGCGCGACGCGTGACCATGCTGGCTCCTTTCAGCTCATGCTTCCCCAGGATCGCGCACCTTAGTACGGTTCGTCGCCCCGGCGAAGTACGTCAGCCCGTCCAGGTCGCCAGATCCGCACGAATTCGCGCCTTGACGGCG
>NZ_SRUO01000190.1 GCF_004791025.1 Mesorhizobium sp. M4B.F.Ca.ET.203.01.1.1 | reverse complement strand
CCGCCACCACCAGGGCTGGCGCCAGCGCCTGAGCCAGGCCATGCACTTCCCGGTGCGCGACCAGGTCTACCGCTTCATGGACGACACGGTGAAGCCGGCGATGGAGGCGGTGGCCGAACAGCTGCGCGGGCAGGGCTGGGACGTGGCCACCCGCTTCGAGGCCGGCGACATGGAGCTGACGGTGAACCACGGCGAGCAGCAGGATTTCCTGTACCGGGTGATCCTGAGCGGCTACCTGACCCCGTCGTTCGCCGCCCAGCAGCTGCGCAACCAGCGCTACTACCGCGCTGAAGTGCACCTGTTCGAAGGCAGCCAGGAC
>NZ_SRUO01000189.1 GCF_004791025.1 Mesorhizobium sp. M4B.F.Ca.ET.203.01.1.1 | reverse complement strand
CGGCAGCGAAGACCAGGCCCTCGTCCACCTCGATTCCAACGCAATAGGTCATGTCGGTGCCCTATCATGTGCGTCCCGGATTGTAGGCAGGCCGCCGTGACGACGGCATGTCCACGCCCCCCAAGTGCCGTCACCTGAACCGCATGACCACCGTGCTCCTGAGCCTGGGCAGCAACGTCCAGCCCCGCCGCTACCTCCACGCCGCGGTGACGGCCCTGCGCGAGCGCTTCGGCGCGCTGCAGGTCTCGCCCGCCTACCGTACTGCCGCGGTTGGCTTTGATGGCCCGGCCTTCCTCAACAACGCGGTGGCGATCGAGAC
>NZ_SRUO01000188.1 GCF_004791025.1 Mesorhizobium sp. M4B.F.Ca.ET.203.01.1.1 | reverse complement strand
TCTGGCGCCGGCGACCGCGTGCAGGTGGGCGGCGGCGCTATCGGCGCCAAGGTCCACCAGATAGCGCGAGCCATTTTCCAGCAGCAGGTTGCCGGTCATCGACAGCGTGCCGTAGGTCGTGGCCGCCCCCGGTGCCAGCGTGGCGCCGCTACGGAGGATGACACTGCCCAGCTGGCCGTCGCCGCTCAGTTCGGTGCCGGTGGCCAGCTCGGTCAGGCCGCCGAGGCGGCCACGCACGTCCAAGGCGCCGGCGCGCACGCGGGTGGTGCCGGTGAAGCCGCTGCTGTCGCCCGACAGGCTCAGCAGGCCCGCATCCAGC
>NZ_SRUO01000018.1:1078-130290 GCF_004791025.1 Mesorhizobium sp. M4B.F.Ca.ET.203.01.1.1 | reverse complement strand
GCGCGCGGGCTCGTGATCGCTGGATTTAAGCGTAAGCTCTGAAATCGTCATGTGTCGAAGCCCTCAAAGGCTCCGAACATCGTCCTTCACGCCGATCACCGAAAGGTGCCGTCGGGACATCGCTTACCACCGTGTTGCCTGCGCACGCTCGAAATCCGCCCGCCCCAAGGCAAAGGAAGCGTTGCCCGCGCGTCATCAAAAATCGAGATCCGTCATCCAGATCCGTGCACCAACGCCGCGGGAAGCGATGGGCGCTTGTCGCTGACGGTCGCGGTGTTCATGCCATCGGGTCTATGCCGCAAATCCCTGAACGCGAGTTAAGTTGCTCAAGCCTGCGCAACGCATTCCCAGCCGGTGTCAAATACTTACCGATCTCAGCCCTGTCTGGATCAGGCCCGAAGGGCGTCACGGAAACTTTCATTTCAAACTGAACTACTCTGTGTGCTTCGCATTTCAGCAGCTGACGCACTTTGGCGCAAACCGGTCTCCCCCACACGTCATACTACTAAAAGAGAAACAATCTCGTTGAGCAAAGCGGGAGGATCGACACCGACCGCAGAAGCCTTTCTGCCAGTGGGCCGGACTGTCGAAGTCCCGCCAACCGCACCGACTTAGCCGCTCCACTCGGGGCGCGCCGAAAATCCGGAGAGAGCCATGGAAGATATACGCGTCGTCACCGATTTCCCGCGCAAAGTGCGCGAGATCGAGAATCTCTGGATTCCGATGCCAGACGGCGTGAAGCTGGCCGCCAGAATCTGGCTTCCGGAGGATGCCGAGGCCGATCCGGTGCCGGCGATTCTGGAATACCTGCCCTATCGCAAGCGCGACGGGACGGTGGAGCGCGATGCGCTGACGCATCCCTATTTCGCCGGGCACGGCTATGCCGGCGTGCGCGTCGATATGCGGGGCTCCGGCGACAGCGAAGGGCTGTGCAAGGGCGAATACTTGAAGCAGGAGCAGGATGACTGTTTGGCTGTCATTGAATGGCTGGCGAAGCAGCCCTGGTGCTCGGGCAGCGTCGGCATGATCGGCATTAGCTGGGGCGGCTTCAACGGGCTGCAGGTTGCCGCCCGCCGCCCGCCGGCGCTGAAAGCCGTCATTTCCCTGTGCTCGACTGACGATCGCTACATCGACGATATTCATTATCTGGGCGGCGCCATGATGTGCGACAAGCTGAGGTGGGGAACCACCGCCTGGGCGGGCGCCATGACTCCACCCGATCCGCTGATCGTCGGCGACCGCTGGCGTGCCATGTGGGAGGAGAGGCTCAACGGCAACGGCATTTGGGCGCATGACTGGTTCGAGCATCAACGGCGCGACGATTTCTATAAGCATGGCTCCGTCTGCGAGAACTATGCCGACATTGAGATCCCGATCTATGCCGTGGGTGGTTGGGTCGATGGCTATCCCAACGCAATCTTCCGGATGCTGGAGAAACTGCCAGGTAAGCGCAAGGGCCTCATCGGGCCGTGGGGGCATAAATATCCGCATTTCGCCAAGCCCGGGCCGCGGATCGGCTTCCTGCAGGAGTGTCTTCGCTGGTGGGACCAGTATCTGAAGGGGATCGACACCGGAATTGAAAACGAGCCGATGCTGCGGGCTTGGATCCAGGACTCTGCAAGACCAGCGCCGATCTATGAGGAGCGTCCCGGCCGCTGGGTTGCTGAACCGGGTTGGCCGGGACCAGGCGTGAAAAAGCGAATGCTGTATCTTGCACCGCACCAACTAAGTGAGAAAAAGGGTAAGGACGAGGTGCAGACGATCTGCTCGCCGCAGACCGCAGGCCTATCCTCTGGCTCCTGGTGCGGATATGGCGCCGTGCCAACACAACCGATCGATCAGCGGACCGAGGGAGGCAATGCGCTAATCTTCGAGACGGAGCCACTCACCGAGGCGGTCGAGATCCTAGGCTTTCCCGAATTCGAGGTGACGCTTGCCTCCGACAGGCCCACCGCGCTTCTTTCGGCCACGCTGTCGCAGGTTTTCCCCGATAGTGCGGCTTCACGGGTGAGCTTCGGCATCCTCAACCTCAGCCATCGTCATGATGATCTGGAGATCGAGCCGATGGTGCCGGGAAAGTTCGAGACGATCCTACTGAAGCTGCGATGCTGCGGGCAGCGCTTCGAGGCTGGCGAGCGCATCCGCCTCGCGGTTGCTACCTCCCATTGGCCCATCGTCTTTCCGACGGCGGAGAAAGCAACCTTGTCGATCCATTGCGGTTCAAGCCGGCTGATCTTGCCAGTGCGCGAGGCGCAGCCGCTCGATACGACGCTGGCCGCCTTTCCCCCTCCAGAAAGCGCACGCCCGATGGAGCAAAAGGTGATTGTCGAGGCGGAACCCTTCAAGCGGTCTGTCTGGACAGATCACATTACCGGCCTAACCGTGTACCAGGTCGCCAACGATGCCGGTACGGTTCTGCATCCACATACCGGCATCACGCAATCGGCGCGAAGTGTAGACCGCTTCAGCATCAATCCGGACGACCCCAACTCAGCGGAGGGAACCTGCACCTGGGAATACACGTTCTCACGCGATAGTTGGAAAGCCAGTATCGCTGTGAGCGCGACCGTCAGGGCTTTTCGCGATGTATGGCGAATAGAGACCCATATGCTCGCTCACGACGGCGACGAGGTGGCGGTCGAGAGCAGAGAGGTGAAGGAGTGGCCGCGAGACCTCAACTGACAGCGACCGAAGGTGCAGGGATCGTTTAGCGGGCTGAGTTAGGCAGCACGGAACCGCTTTTGGTTTAGTCATGCCTTTCAAACACAATAGCGCGCGCCGCCATCGTATCGAGAAGATGAAGTTCAGGGTGACGAACTGGCCAGAATATGAGGCAGGACTTCGTCATGGTGGCAGTTTGACTGTGGGTGACGCCCGAAGCCCTGTTCAGGTGGCAAGCGCCAAGACGCGTGGCGGCCAGCCCCGCTATTCTGATCTGGCGATCGAGACCACCTTGACGCTGGGCCTTGTGTTTGGGCTGCGGCTGACCAGGCAGAAGGCTTGCTGGAATCGGTGCTGCAGCTGATGGGGCAGACGCTCGCTGTCCCGATCATCCTCCAGCCACTGGCCGGCGCCGTAGACCTGCAGGCCAGTGGTGTCAACAAGAACATGCACTGGTCCCTCCGGCGTAACCTGGCGATCATGCCGTTTGTTGGGCGATTGCCATGTCCGCGCCCGACTGCTCAAGGTGGAGAAGCACGGCACCAAATCACGTCGCAGCTGGCGCAAGCTGCCTCTTGCACTGGATGCCGACAGCGGCGAGATCATCGCCGCCCTGACTGGTCAGGACACTCGCAACGCAAGACGAATGATCGTAGCACTCGCCCACAAGCTGCTCACCGCGTTGCGGCGCATGGATTTTTCATGGTCGGGATCAGCAACGGATCCCACCGAGTACAAGGTGGCGGCGCATTTGTTGCGTGCGATGGTGGGCTCCCCTCGGATCCTCTCAAATCAGCGGAGCTGGTTGAACCGGGCAGCCAAAATGGCTTGACAAACAAATCCCCATACAAGGTTCAATCAATGCCCATTCCGTTTGAGATTTGCGAAGCCACTATTCCCGAACTGCAGGTTGCGATGGCTTCAGGTCGCGTAACATCCCAAGGCGTCGTCAGTGCTTACCTTGCTAGGATAGAAGCGTATGATCGAAAGGGTCCCTGCCTTAACGCAGTAATTCGCTTGAATCAGTTCGTCTATGATGCCGCCGCCGCACTCGATGATGAAAGGCGGGCTGGTCGGGTGCGGGGGCCAATGCACGGAGTGCCGATCATCCTGAAGGACAACTTTGCGACATCGGAGATGCCCGCATCTGCCGGCTGTTCTGCATTAGCTAAGCTGTGGCCACGGAACGATGCCTTCCAAGTGAAAAAAATGCGTGAGGCGGGTGCCGTCATCTTAGGCAAAGCAAGCATGGATGATCTTGCTGAAACCATAACCGGGACAAGCTCGTTGGGTGGCCAGACGCGCAATCCGTACGATCTCAACAGGATTCCTGGAGGCTCAAGTGGAGGCAGCGGTGTGGCCGCTGCCGTCAGTCTTGCCGCGATTGCATACGGAACCGATACAGCCGGATCTATCCGCATACCCGCAGCTTACAATAACTTATTTGCGTTGCGGCCGACAAAGGGGCTATCTAGTAACAGGGGCATCATACCTTACTCGCATACGCATGACACAGCAGGGCCGCTCGCCCGTACAGTAATCGATCTGGCGGTGGGGCTTGACGTCACGGTCGGACCTGATCCTGCCGATCCAAGAACGAGAGGGGCGGCATGTCGAGTGCCGTCCTTTATTGGAGCACTTGATGCGGCAGCTCTAAAGGGCGCCCGACTGGGTATCGTCGGTAACTTCTTCCGCGAAGCGGACGATGCGGAGGCGATGGGGGTCGTAGAAGTTGCAGTGAAGCGATTGAAGGAGTGTGGTGCTGTCACTCTTGCAATCGAACTTCCAACTCCGCTGGAGGTCGCGGACGGTGTAGTGTGGGATTACGAATTTAGGTCCGATCTAGCGGACTACCTCGCCGCCATCCCAAGCGCTCCTGTGTCGTCTCTGTCGGAGATCTTGAGTCAAGGATTGTTTAATCCGAAGCTGCGAGAACAGCTACAGCATGCGAATACCTCCGCCGGTGAAGACAGCCCCGAATACCGCCTCGCGCTCGCGCGTCGAGAAGGCATTCAGCGCGATCTCTTGAGTATTTTTAACTTACACGGGTTAGATGCTCTAGCTTATCCGACGCTTCGAAGTAGGCCACCCCTCATCGGCAGTGTATCGCCAAAAACGAACACCAGCCTTAGCGCTGTAACTGGATTTCCGGCAATGGCGATTCCTGCAGGATTCACCTCGGACAATCTGCCGATTGGCATGGAGTTGCTTGGTCGCCCGCTGGGGGACCATCGCCTAGTCGCATTGGCTTATGCCTACGAGCAAGCAGTCAGGCCGAGACGATCGCCCAACACTACGCCGCCTCTAGGTGCTAGTGGTTCTCGCCTGACATAAGAGTCCGATTTGGAAGTCCCTTTCGCGGGAGCGCAGATAGTGTCCTGAAGGTTCTGCAAAAAGCTCTGGAGAGAGACCAGCCCTTACTCTGAGGCGAAGGGCGGCCATGGCACGCTGGTGACGTTGCGATCACCGATTCCCGTGGAAGGGTAAGTGCCATGACCAAGCGAGACGTTAGACTGAGCAGAGGCGAGTTGAAAGCGTTGCTGTTGTCGGATGAGGACGGCTTTCGCAGAGTTTTGCAGACTGTCGTGCAGGAGGCTTTGGAAGCCGAGATGACGGAGGCGATCGGGGCCGAGAAAGGCGAGCGGACGACGGAGCGGGTTGGTTCCCGGTCCGGCTATTACGAACGCAAGCTTGTGACGCGGGTTGGCGTGCTGGAGCTTCGGGTTCCGCAAGATCCGGCCGGCCGGTTCTCGACGGAGTTGTTTGAGCGTTATCAGCGATCGGAAAAGGCACTGGTATCGGCGCTGGTCGAGATGTACGTGCAAGGCGTGTCAACCCGGAAGGTCAAGGCGATCACCGAGGAGCTGTGCGGCCATTCCTTCTCGGCCTCGACGGTGAGCCAGGCGACGGCGCGGCTGGATGAGGCGCTGGAGGCATTCTATGAGCAGCGGCTTGCCTAACCTTACCCGTACCTCATTCTGGATGCGCGCTATGAGCGGGCGCACAAGAAGGAGAGCCTGAGGGCACTGGCTTGCTGCGGGGGACTGAGGACAGGTCGATCTCGACGGCCGCCGCTGGTTTCAGCCTCTTCAGGCGGGAAATCTTCTCCTCTCCCCGAGGGTGGGTAACGGCGATCTCGACGAAGGGATTCGTATCCCCGACCTGGAGATGGAGGTCAGGTATCACCTCGCCATGGTGGCGGAATTCCAGCTGTTGACGAGGCGCGCGCTGTCGCTGCCGAACTGCCGGCGGATCTCGACGTCATGATGGCCCAGATTGATCGACATTGGCGGACAATAGCCGCCGGCATTTGATGGCCGCTAGTCCTTCAAGCAGGGATACGCGCCCCTAGGTTTCGCGTGTCGGTGATTTGTCTGGTCTATAGTGTGACCGACAATCCTAACGTGGTGCTGCAAGACCTTCGATCGTCGGCAATCCGACGTCCGCTAATCGCTACCCGAATACCAGAAGCTGCACGTCAGCTTCCGTGAAGAGTTTCGGGCGCCAGCAGGCGTACGAAAGTCCCCGAAGAAGAAACCCGCGGGCCACGGGCGATGGCTATGGGGATTTCGGATTTCGGCAGATGTCGGCGATGGCGCGACCGCCGTCGGGAAGCTCTGGGTTGAATGCGGACAGACCGCTTCGTTGCGCCTCCGCGCGGTGTTGGCCGCGGTGATCGGCGTCTTGCGGTCATAGAGCTTGGCGAAGGCGACCTTCGAATAGGTGTCGAGGAAGGTCTGCTGGTAGATGCGTCCGACCCCCTTCATGTTGCCGACATAGAAGGTGTCCTGGCCGCCGCAATAGCCCGGGCATTCACTCTCGAACTCACCATGCGCCTCCTTGTCCAGCTTGGCCTTTTCCAGCGCCGCCAATTGGCTCTCGGTGAGCACGATACCGTCCTGGGCGACCTTGGCCTCCAGCGCCTTCAGCCGCTTCTCCATCGTCTCCAGATCGTGACGCTGCCACACCCCGCGGACGCCCGACGGCGAGACCGAGTGGCCGAGCTTGCGCATTTCGTTGGCGATGCGGGTCTGCCCATAGGCGGGATATTCCAGCGTCAGCTCGAGGATGATCGCCTCGACCTCGGGCGGCGTGCGGTTGGCCAACAGCGGCTTCCGGCGCGTCAGTTCCTGCAGCGCCAGTTCGCCGCCGGTCTCGTAAAGCTCCTTGAAGCGGTAGAAGCTGTCGCGCGAATAGCCCATCATCTTGCAGACCTGGCTGACATTGCCGAGCTGTTTGGCCAGCTCCAACAGCCCCACCTTGGCGCGGATGATCTTTTGGTCCTTGGTCATGTCAGTGTCCTTTCCAACGCCGAGGCCGGGCGCTGCGAACCCTGACCACTCCGCGCCCGGCCTCGGCTCAAGCTTCAGCCTAGGACACCGTCTGTCAGATAAAGTTTAAACTTTTACACGTGAAACGTGACCGACCACCAGCGCGCCAAGTTCTGGCGCTGTGCCCGAACAACGTCGGTGGGAACACCCATCCTGACCGCATTGTCGCCCCTGAGGTCGACTAGGCGAAGGACCGCCGTAGTCGTGATCTCCGCATAGCGCCGTTGGGTCAGTTCCACCTCCTCTATCGGGAGGTCGTCGAAAGTCCTTCGCGCCGATCTCGGAACACGGCCTCGAGGAAGCAAACCTTCAGAGAGTCGCCGAGGTAGAGAACGCCAAAACGGTTGGCAGCAACACGACGCCGCGGATCGCTGAAACGGCTCGCCGACTTCCCGTATCCGAGGGGATCAGGATAGGTGCTCCAGTAGATCCGACCGAATGTCCGCCCCGGCGGTATGGTCTCGATTTCGAGCTTTGCGCGCCCGAAATCGGGTGGAGGTGGGACGCCGGGCATTCAGTCGAAATCGCCCCTGGCTATGCCTTCCGCCGCGGCCAACACCGAGCCGTCATCGCCTTGCTGAAGGGCTCGGAGTCCCGTCCGCCCATCGAGCGCGCCATGGCGCGACACCAGAAATCGATAGACCGCCCAAGCACGATCGCCCAACGTCGCATGGAGTACCGGCAATGCCCCGAAGGGACGACCGTCCTTGTCGAGTTGCCAGACAGGAAAGCGGAAGCCGCGCTTGGCGCCATTGACCCCGAGCACCTGACCATTCTGCCGCTTGGCGTTGACCGTCACCCGCGACGTGCCGAGCAGCTTGGCAAAGGCTTCGGCACTTAGCATGTCTTCGCCGGCCACAATTTCGGCAACACGCTTGCGACCGCATTCGCGCGCCTTGGCGAGCGCCGCTTCAAGCTCAGCGTCGGGCTTGCCCCTATCCTCGACGGGAAAAGCATCTGAAGCGCTCGGCTGTTCCTCGACCGGCGTGATCGTCTGCGCGCCGGCGGCCGGATCGACCTCTACCCGGAACGATACGCGATGGCCGATCTTGCGGCTGCGTGCGATCGCCTCCTGATAGCGTTCGAGCAACACCTTTTTGAAATCGGCCTGTGCCGGCAACTTCGTGGTAAAACTCAGGGCGACTCCCGCATGGGATGCGGTCCCGCTATGATTGCTGCGTTTTGGAGCGGCCATGATGACAACCTCCTGCTGTCACCAATATGGTTACAGATCGTAAGTTCGTCAAGTTCGATAATTTCGTAAAGGTGATGGAATTGTTATCGTGACCGACTGAGGCTCACACAATCCCCCACGCCCGAAACCTTCCCCTCCCCGTCATCTCGCGCAGCCCAAGCTCACCGACCAGATTCAGCGCCCCTTGTTTTGTCACTTTTAGCCCCTTCTGAACCATGCCAGTCGAGACAAGTGGCCGCGAGAGCACCAGCTCGATCAGGTCGGAAAGTTTTGAACTGACGCGCCGCTCCCGCAGCCGCCGTTCCATCTGGCTTTTCGCCATCACCAGCCGGTCATGCTCTTTCAACCCGGCGAGCGCTGCCTCGTGGATGGCATCGACAAAAGCCAACAACCGATCCGAGCGATTGCGCGCCCGCCGCCGCTCTCGTGGAATATTCTTGGCGCCGAGCTGCAGGCTGACGAGATGATTGCCGGCAAGACCCTCCTGCCGCAGCAGCGCGGCGACGAACAGCGGCCCGAGCCACGTGGCATGCTGCAGCACCTCGATATCCGACCAGGCCTCGAGCAGGACGGCGGCGCGCAGGATGACCGGCAGATCGCGGGTCCTGGCGATCACATCCCGCCATTCGGCGAGCCGTTCTTCTTCATTCCAGTCGAGGTCGTAGATCAGGTCGGGCCGCTCGTCCGAACGCGGCGTCCTCGCCGGCACGTCGGCGCCGCTCAGAATCTTTGACGAGCGCGCCAGTACAGCATCGATCTCGGCAAATTCTTCAGCCAAAAGATCGTCCTCACCATCGTCCCGACCGTCGGCTTCAACGGGGCTGGCTCCAGCCCCCTCCCCTTCCCGATTGTTTTGGCCCTCCGCCGCCGGCATCGCGCCGTCCCTGCCGGTCAGGGCCAAAAAACCGTCGCGACTGAGCGCCCAGTCCGGCTTTTGGCCAAAAATGCGCCGACGGGTTCGCAGCACCGCGTGCGCGCGGGTGAGTTCGTGGGTTGGGGTGCGGACGTCCATGTGGGCGTCGTGCAGGACGAGGTCTTCGAGGTGGACGAGCTCGCCCTCGAGCCACAGCGCGGCGGCTGCGTCGGCGAAATGCTGGCGCTCGACAAAACCGTCGCGGACCGGCGAGCGGGCCAGCCGCTCGTCGAGCCGAGCCAGCGCCTCGGTCGCCTTCGCGACGGGCGCGATGAGGGTGTCGAGGGAAAAAAGGCTGATGTCGTAAGGCATTGTTTTCATGATGGCTGATTCGCGTTAGTCAAGCTATCTGGCACTTAAGTTGACTTGCTGGGGATTTTCTCTGGCGTCTTTGTCACTATCGATAATCACCTCTTATCGATAGTGATTGTTTTTGCGGCGCAAATCAGCCATTTTCGGCCCCAAGATGGCCGCCGGCGACGTCCCGCGCGGCCGAGAATCACGCAAGGCGCGGCCATTTCGCCGCGCGAGAAAGGCCGCCTGGCATGTCCGACCAAAAACCCGTCCGCCTGCCCGACCCCGCTTCCGTCGAAACCGTACTCACATCTCTGCAGGCGCAGTCGGCCGACGCCGAGCTCGCCCCTGCCCTCAACAAAACCTTTCCAGGCTTTGCCTTCACCGTCGCGACGATCGACGATTTTTATTGGCGCAGCCCTCACGCCGTCGTCGCTGCCGACGGCACGCGCTGCGGCGATCATCGCGCCTGGATCGAACGCGAGCTGGCCGAACTGGGCGGCGATCTCACCGCGTTCTGGCACCGGCATCGCGGGGCCGGGGAAAAATTCGCCGAATGGCGCGGCGCCAGCGCCTTCGCCTTTGCGCCGACCGGGCCGGGCGTCGCCGATTTTATCCAGCTCTCGCTCGGCCGCGAGATCGAGGTTTTGGCCGGACCCGTCGTCGATCCCGATTATCGCCCCTATAGCGCCGACGATCTTTTGGAGCCGTCCTGGGTTTCTCGCGATTCCGCTGCCGAGGCGCAGCAGCTCGCAGGACCGGTCTACCGGCTGCGCGGCCGCGCCGGCGGCGGCATCGTTCACATGCGGAGTTTCTTGGCGCGCCGGGCCCGCATCGAACGCGAACAGCGGGCGGCACGCCGTCCCGAGCTCGAAAACCGCGTCATTCGCGAGGTTGGGCCCACCGGCACACGAGAGATCCCATTCCTGGAGGCCAATCCGGACTGGTTCGACTTTGTGCCGCGCGAGAACCGCTTTTTTGCCGACTGGCAGCGGTCGAGCGCCTGCGCCCACCGCATTTTTGACCATTGGGCCTTCGACATCCACGATCTTGAAGATCGTGGCCAAAAACGCGAGATCGGTTTTATCCCGCGGCCGCTCAAAATGCCCGCCGGGAAGCTGCCGTTGGAAGACAGTTCGGTGCACCGCCTGATGGAGCGGATCGAGGCGATCGACGCCGAGGTGGGCCTGCCCTTCGCCTGGTTCTTTCTGATGACGCACGGGCACTGGGTCGATCCGGACGTCGGCGATGCGATCGCCGACGGATTGCGTGCCGGCCGCGTGCGCCTGCCAGACCGCGATGCCGCCGTGCTGCTCGCCTGGGCCGACAAAAAATATCTGTTCTGAGCCGCCGTCATGGATCTTCGCCTGCCAAAACCCGCATCCGACCAAAAACTGCGCCGTGCGGAGGCGCTCGATGCGCTGGATTCGGTGCTGCCATTCGACCGGCGCGATTTTCTGGCCGAACTTTTGACCGACGACGACGTCGCAACGCTGCGCCATCTCGCCAAAGAAGGCATCGGCGCAAATTCTTTGCGCGCCCTGGCCTCCGACCTCGGTTACCTCGAAGCCTGGTCTCTGGCCGCGACCGGTTTTTCGCTGCCCTGGCCGGCGCCGGAGGTATTGCTGATAAAATTCGTCGCCCATCACCTGTGGGATCCCGCAAAGCGTGAAACCGACGTTTCGCACGGCATGCCGGAAGACGTGACCGCGGCGTTGAAGTCGGCCAAACTGTTGCGCGTCGACGGACCGCACGCGCCGAACACCGTGCGCCGGCGTCTGTCCAGCTGGTCGACGCTGACCAAATGGCGCGGTCTTAGGGGAAAATTCAACGCGCCGCGACTGCAGAGCGCGATCAAGTTGGCGGTGCGCGCCAGCGCCCGCCCCCGGGGCCGCAAGAGCAAAAAGGCGGTGACCGCCGACATTTTGACCGCGCTCCTAAAAGCCTGCGCCGGCGACCGTCTCGTCGACGTGCGCGACCGCGCCCTTCTCATCACCGCCTTCGCCTCAGGCGGCCGTCGCCGCAGCGAAATTGCTTCGCTCAGGTTCGAGCAGATCGTCGAAGAAGAGCCGGTGCCGGCCGATCCCAAGGCTCCCGACTCTTTGGACAAACTGCCGTGCCTAAAAATCCGGCTCGGCCGGACAAAAACGACACAGGCCGACAGCGACGCCTTCGTGCTGCTGGTTGGCCGGCCGGTTCTGGCCCTGAAAGGCTGGCTCGAACGCGCCGGGATCACAGAGGGCGCCGTGTTCCGCGGCATCGATCGCTGGGGCAATCTCGAAAAACGCGCGCTGACGCCGCAAGCGGTCAATCTGATCCTCAAGCGCCGCGCCGCCGAGGCCGGGCTCGATCCGGCGCTGTTTTCCGCCCACGGTCTGCGCTCCGGCTATCTCACCGAAACTGCCCGTCGCGGCATTCCGCTGCCCGAAGCCATGCAGCAGTCGCAGCACCGCTCGGTGCAACAGGCGTCCAACTACTACAATGATGCCGAGCGCACGCTCGGGCGGGCGGCGCGGATCATCGTCTGAGTCGCAGGGGCCAAAGTGCTCCGGCCCTGCCCCGAGCTTGCCTCGTCGGCCGAGGTCGATGAGCGCTATTTGCAGAGGCAGCTCGGCCACGCCTCGGCCGAGATGACGCGGAAATATCAGCGCCGATGTGACCGGTTCCGCGTCAATCTCACCAAGGCCTCGGTCTTGTAGACGAGAAAGCCCCTCCCCGCGTTACGCGCCAAACAACCGCCGGTCCCAGTAGACCGGCTGGTGCAGACTTGTCTGGATCCTTGAAAACTCCGGATGCGCCGGATTGATCAGCACATTGCAATCGAGACGCGCCACGACACTCGGCACCAGCAGGATGACGCTGCGCCGTTCTAAACACCAGCTTTCGCCAAATCCCTTGCTCACCGTCGCCGGCATCGCGTCCCAGCCGGGCAGTGACGGCTGGGAAAAGACCTCGTAACTCAGTCCGCGGGGGATAGTGATTTCGATGTAGTGTTGGTTGGGCGGCAGTCGGCCGCTGCCATGCACCAGCTTTTCCAACAGGGCCGTCGAATAGTGCTCGCTGGTGTAGATGACAGGACTTCCGGGCGTGTTCCATCGCCCTGGCGCGATAGTCGAGCCGGTCGCATCGAAGATAGGGTAGGTGCCGGCCGGATCGCCGATACGAAAGGACGAGAGAGTGCGATCGAGAGTCTGCGCCGTCACGCAGCACTGCCGTACTTCAGCCCTGCGAGAATATCGACCACCATTTCGGCACCGAACTCGCTCATGATAACGACGTCGATCGGTCGCTTGTCCTCAATCATCGGGTGCGGCCTAAACAAGAAATCGCGCGCTTCCTCTTCGTTCTGCCAGACATCGACAGCAAGGCCCCAGACGCGCGCGACGCGGGCCAATCGTGTCCCCTCGTCCGACGAGAGGCGATGTACGGCCTTGCGCCGCTCGTAGGTCGCCTTGGGGATCAGCCGGAATTTGAACTGAGCATCGCCCGGCGCCAGAAGATGCGCAACGCGCTCAAGTGCGCCAATGGGAAGTCCATCCTCGATCCGGGAGATCAGCCCGAAAGGCGACCGCGCCGCCACTTCTTTGACGGGCAGCCCCAACACGTCGGCGACATTTCCAAACGCTAGCATTTCGCTCTCCATTCCATGTGAGGCAAAATATAGCCTCACATGATGCGACATACAAGCCTCTGCATCAGCGCGAACTGATCCGCCCACGCGTTACCCTGTCATCTTTGCAGTCGGGCCGTTCGCTCGCAATGCCGCCATCAGCATCGGCCCGACCGAAAACTCCCCTGCCCTCGCCTTCTCGGTCAGCACGCGAAGATAGCCACCAGCTGACTCGATGCGCTGTGCCCGCTGCAGAATGCACGCAATCACCACCGCGGCGATTTCCTGACCCATGACATGGCAGGCATCCTCATACGCAGACGGCGAAACGCCCAGGTATCCCCGCACCTGGGCGGCGGTTATCATGAAATCGCGCCAGTTGCCGATCCCCTCAACGGCGTAGTCCGCAATTTCGGGGCAGGCCTTCAGCACTAGCCCCAGCGGATAGGTTTTCGGCGGCTCTGCGGTCCTCGTTAGTGGCTCGGCCGCCGCCCCGCTTTTTTCCAAAGCAGGTTCAAATTCAAAAATAGAGTCGGTATTTGAATCAGATTGCTGCCGCTCGCTTTGGGACTCATTGCCGCTCGGAATCGTAGATCCCATATGGATTTCCAGCAGCTTATCCACGTCATCACGCAACGCTGCCAGATCGGCCACGATCGGTTCAAGCTCGGCAATGTTGGCTCGGCGCGGAATTGACTCCACAACGGCGCGGAAGTGCCTCCACAGGCCTCCCCAGTCGCCCGGCACGTCTTCCTCAACGGCCGCCTCGATCAACTTCTGGATATCCCGGCGGTGCAGCGTAATGCGTTCTCTCATAAGCCTGAGCGCTCTGTTGTCGGCGCGAACACGCTCGGCCGCCGCCTCGAACTCTTGAGCACGGGCCAGCAGCGGCGCCAGCGAGAAACCAAATGCTTCCTCGATCTCCCCACCCCTGCCCTTCCGTGCATAACGCTTGCCGTTCGGGCTGTCCCGACGGATGACTAGACCGCAATCCACCAGTTCCGCCAGGTTCCTCCGCAAGGTGGAATCGGGCATGCCGTGCGCCCTGAGCGACAGCTGTGCGTTCGAGGGAAACACGATGAGGCCGTTTTCCTCACTTAAATCACTGTCAGGATAGAATGACAGCAACGCATTCAGGACGGCCAGGGCGCGATCGCCGATGCCAATGATGCTTTTGCCCTCGCAGAGGTTGCGATAGATCTGCCACTTGTCGACGACCCTGCCCTTAGGGGTCTCACGTGACGCGTTTTGCGCTGCCAGCATGGCAAGCGACATCGGCCGCCGCCCAAAGGGCGTCGTTGCAATACCCGTCTCCATTTCTTCCTTCGCCTTCAATTAGGCAAAAGAAATCCGTCCGCCGAATCGACGCTTAAAACTCTTGACACTGATTCGCGGAAATGAGATTCTCGGCTTGCTACAGATCGAGAAGGGCTTCCACGGTTCGCCGTCGGGGGCCTTTTTCTTTTGCGGTTTCAGTCTCCTGTTTGCTTCTTTTCCAATTCCCTGAATGCTCGATAGAGCTGCTCCAGGTTCTCGGAAAGGTACGCACCGAAACGGGAGGCGTCCTTGGCCTTCAGAGCTACTGTGAACGCCTTCCCGGTGTCCTTCGTGGTCACGCAGACCGATTTGCCTGCCAGAGACCAGGATTTGGCATTGGCGGACGCACCTGCTCCCTTCTTGGGTTTTCTGGATGTCTTTAGAAAATTGAAGAGGATGTTGAAGCGGTCATCGGTTGCCGCCGACTTGAATTCCTCAGTATCAACAAGTTCCTTAGCCTTCATCAGATTTGACGGCTTCTCGATCAGCAACGTCAGATCAAGCCAGCGGTCGCGGCCGATACCTTTCGCGGCTCCGATCGCATGGATGATGGCATTTGGAATGCGTTTTGTGACCGAAAGCATTCTCGTAAGCATTGGAGCGTCGATCGCCAAAGCAGATTGAATTGTTTCCCTGTCATGGCCGAGATCCGCCAGATTCTGTGCGAACACCGCTCGCTCGATGAAAGACAGATTGGCCCGTGCTGAGTTTTCCTGTCCCTGCGCAACCACATGATCCCTGTCATGAAGTTCCTTGACAACGGCACGGACGGGTTTCCCAAGTTGTTTTGCCACGCGAGCACGACGGTGACCGAATACGATCTGATAGCGCCCGTTGTTCGTGGGGTGAGGCCGAACCAAAATCGGACTGTCCTGCCCCCTCTCCCTAATGGCTGCCACCAATTCACCGAAGGCTTCGTCGTCGCCTTCCATGCGATCGGAAACAAACGAGCTGTCAATGAGACTGGGATCGAGGTCGACCACCGTTTCACCTTCGACCAGCCTTTCGGCCTTTGCCGCCTGGGCTGCAAGCTCACCGATGGAAGACAGCATCGATCGCGAGGCGCCACGCGTCGCGTAACCGGCGGTCGCCTGGCGATCCGGCTTCGTCGTCTCCGCTTGCGTTATGCCCAATAGCACGTCTCGCCTTGCCATCTTCAGCTTCTCCGAAAATGAAACATGTCATTGTCATCGTTGACGGAAACCCGCGATCGTACGGCTGACAACAGAACGGTCATTGCCTGCGTCCCCATGCTTGGTGAACGAGAGCGGCAATCTCCCCGTTTACAGCAGTTAAAGATTCCATTGCGCGGTCATATGTCGATCGAGTGAATTGCGACCTTTCGACTTCGTACAGTGTCTGTTTGGTCAGCCCTGCATCCGAGATCGCGGTCGACTTCAGCATCTGATTCTTCAGCATCTGCTTTGCAAACATGGACTGCAAGAAGCCGACCATCTGGGTCTGCGGAATGTCGGTAGGTTCGAATCGGGTGACGAGATAACGAAACCAGTTCAGGGAGACCTTCACGCCAGCCCCCTCGATCGACTTAAGGATTTCGCCGAGCATAAGCAGGAACTGGCTCATGCTCATGATATCGAGCATCTGCGGATGAACAGTGATCAGAACGGAGGTGGCGGCAGTCAGCGCCGTCAGTGTCAGGTATCCGAGCTGCGGCGGGCAATCGACGACAACGACATCGTAAAGGTCATCAACCTCGGCCAATGCATCCCCGATGCGGGTATAGAACATCTTCCCCGCATTGGACCCCTTGTTCTGCATCGCCAGTGGTGTGTCGTATTCGTACTCTTGAAGCTCCAGGTTCGCGGGCACGATGTCGAGGTTCGGAAAATTTGTAGTCCGAATGACCTCGACGATCGACTTCTTCTCGTCGTCGTATCGCAGCGATTCATAAAACGACGGATTTTGGTCCAGTTCGGGTTGAATGCCGTGAAGGGCAGTGAGAGATGCTTGCGGATCGAGGTCGATCGCCAACACGCGATGACCCGTGAGCGCGAGATACTGCGCTAGATGCGCTGCAGTCGTTGTTTTGCCTGAGCCGCCCTTGAAGTTGACGACTGCGAGGACCTGCAGCTTGTCGCCTGCCCTGCGCCGTGGTTCGCGGTCGAGAAACCTCCTGAGCTCGTTCATCTGCTCCGCAGAGTACGATCGGCGTCCGGTTGATGATGTAACCGGCTGCACGCCCTTGCCCTCCAAATGCAGCTTCTTCAGGTAGCTCTGGGACACCCCGATGTAATCTGCTACCTCCGCAAGGGAGAACTGCCGAAGCGTCTTCTGGGCATTCGGCGGAAATTTCTCGATGCGGAGCATGTCGAGCTTGCGTGAAATCTCGCTACCTTGGTCGAGAATGGTGTCTGCAAAGCCGATTTCTTCAACGTGAGCGGCTATGTTCATTGCTCGTCGGCCCTTCAGGAACGATATTTTTGGGGTTCCCCCTAAATTATCGTTACTGTCGCCCGATTCTATCCGGTCTGGCAAGAAATATTGAGTTAACAAAAGGTTAACGGGAACGATCTGGCACCCTGATCTACAACTTGCGAGCCGGAATCGAACCTACCCTATTGTTATCATTGACCGAAAGGCGAAAAAGTACGGCTGACAACTGGAATTCTCCACGAAGCCCCCTCAGCCGCTTATCGCAGCTCCCTTTTTGGTCCGCAAATTGGCCGCCAAGGCAACCGCTTCGCGGCGGGAAGGCCGGCATCGATCGCCCGGTTTTCTGCGTCCCCGGCGGGCTCATGAGTATCGACGGGCAAGTCTGCCCGTCGATAGGTAACTAACAGATTAGAGACCGACGGGCTACGCGGCTTCCAGTCCGGCGCCTGGCTGCAGGGCCGTGAGGTAGTCAGCAGCGGCCTGAGCCTTGGCGGCGGCGGTGATGATCGCGCGCTTGTCGTTCTTCAGGACGGCGAGCCAACTTGCCAGGTAGGCGGCGGTGTTGTCGCGCGGATCATGAGCCACGCCGAGATCGGCGCAAAGGAATGATGCCCCGAGTTCAGCGACGAGCTCTTCCACGGCGTAACATTCCGTTCCGAATCGGCCACTGAGATCACGGTCCAGGCGACGCTTTGCGCCGGACCAGTGCGAGAGCTCATGCAGCAGGGTCGAATATAAGTGAACCTCGCTTTCGAACCGGTCACGGTCCGGCATGAGGATGTCATCGCTGGCCGGTCGATAGCTCGCCTTCGTGCCGCTGTAGCTGACCTTCGCGTTGGTGTTTCTGACGAAAACCTCGACGGTTTCCAGGTGCGGAACAGGAACGCTCGGCAGCTCCTCGGCCGGGCTGGCAAACCGGTCAGGCAGGTTCTCTATCTGCTCGACATTGAAGACGGTGTATCCCTTGAGGTAGGGGATCGAGCGATCCTCGTCGTCTTCGCGCTCCTTTGGCGTGAACGTGCCGTACTTGACGACCAGCGTTCCCTTCTCGCCTTTTCGGACTTGCCCGCCAAGATCCTGCGCCTGGCGATAGGTCATCCAGGTGTTTTCCTCGTAGCCGAACATCTGGCCGGACACCCACAGCATCAGGACATTGATGCCGCGATAGGCTTCGCCGGTCGCGCGGCGCGGGATGCGGGAGTGTCGTACGCTGCCGCGCCAGGGGCGGACCCAGGGCTTGGTGCCGGCTTCAAGCTGCTCGACGATGGTATCGGTGATGCGTTGGTAGGTGTCCTTGATGCTCTGCATGGCCGTCTCCATTCCGTTGGTTGACGGCAAAGAACGGAGATAGCCGACGCGAGCCCATGCACCTGTAGGGCTGAAACGGAGTGGAGGACCGCGACAGCGGTTGCATGGGGGAGGGGCTATCGTAGCTTGTCCGTCAAATCACCCAACGGACTGAGGCGGCGCCGAAACGCATCGGACATCGACCAGCTCGACGACCCTCGACGAAAAGCAGGCTTGTTGCCTAGGGCAGGGGTTATCAACCGCGATCGTCGTCGCGCTCACGGTCTCGCCGCGCCGCCATTTCGGCCTCGGTAGCCTTCAGCCCGGCGCTTCTGTCCCGCTGTGGCTGCTCGGCCTGCTGTGGCCGCAGGTGTGCCTCGGTGGCCTGTCTCTCGCGTCCCAGGCGGGAAAAGTCAGAGCGGGCGGTGAAAGAGACCTCTGTATTTTCGTCGGGCAAGCGTTCGGGCAAGTCGGCCGATCGACGGCAATGATCCGCTCATCCGTGACGATACTGGCGACTCTATCGTCATGGCCGAGAATTTGGCCGGTGATTTCCTCTCCCGGCCGTGCCGTGCGGATATTGTGTTCAAACGGCTTCTCGCCGCACCGTTCGAGGTCGGCAAATGCAGCGCGAAGCGCTTCGCGGCGGTTCGGATTGATACAGTCCTCCAGCACATGCTTCATTGCCGGACTGGACGGGTCGTTTGTGGTCTCGATTGATGCCTCGATCATCCGCGGTTTGCTGATGACGGTAAAATCCACCTCATGGCCGTAATGGCGGCCAAGTTCGGCAATGAACACCTCCTGGGCGCGACCGTTGCCCTCGCGGAATGGATGCACGTAATTGAGCTCGGCGAGCACCTGGCCCGCACGCTCAGCGAATTGCTCCGGGGTGTCCGTGCGAAGAACATTGGGATCGCGGATCGGCTTTAAGGCCTCGTCCAGTCCGAAGTCGATGCGTGAGCCATGCAGGAATGAGGTGCTGCCCTTGGAAAGGCTGCCGATCGGCTCGACGCGCTGGCCGTCGACGATCGGGCTTTCGTTGCGCGTGTGACCGGCCCATTCGTAAACGTCCTGCAAAATATACCCGTGTATGGCCTTCAGATGTTCCTTGTCGAAATTGCCGCTCGGGCCGCGGCCCTCCGCAATCTCACTCTGTCGAATATGCGTCATGGCATAGTCGGCCGGTCCCAGCTCCGAGTGTCTGGTCAGCCCGAACTTGTTGCGTAGGACACCCGTGCGATCTGGATCGCCGGGCGCGTCGGGGTAGGTGTACGATCCCTTTGACTCGTCCGCCAAATACGATTCCTCATGAAAAAAGCCGCCCGTGATCGCAGGCGGCTTATTCGAACAAGAGTTGGAGCGTCAAACGCGCTTGAAACGCGCCTGCATCTGCTCGCGAAATTCTTCCGACGTGATCTCGCCGGCGACATACCGGGCGTTGGCCGCCTCGAGAACAGGATCGTGGGTGTAGCCCTGCCGGATGTTGGCCGCGCGGGCCTGATCGGTGGCCTTCTTGCGCTTGGCAATAGCCTCCGGGGAACGATCGGGACGTGCGGAATGGATGTTCATCTGCCAATCTCCAGTTGCCTTGCACTCTAGCAAGAAAAGTGCTGAAAATCCAGCACTATGGGGTGATTTTCGGGGTTTCTGAAGTGGGCGCCCGGCTTTTGGCCGGGCGCTTTACTGCGATTAATCACGGGGTTCCCATTCGATGATCGCCTGCAGAGTCGGGTCGTCCTGGCCCGGGAAGCGGCCGAGATTGGCGTTGAAGCTGAGGCGCTTGATCGAGAGCGTGTAGTAGGGCTTGCCATCCGCGTTCTTCTTTTTCCAGATGCCGCCGACCTCGATGTCATGCCCGCGCGGTGACTTGGCATAGACGCGATGCGTCGGTGCTTTTTCGTTGTCCGAGCTGAACGGCACAGCGGCGATGTCCAGGTCGCGTTCGATGGTGGAGATGAGGCCTTTGCCCTTGGCGGCGTCGAGGTCGTCAGCATCGAACTGGATGTAGTTGGTGGTGGTCATGTCAGTCACTCCTCTTTGGTGGTTGCGATGATCGTTCACATGGCACGGCGGGAAGCGGTGTGCACCGTAGGCTGGAGCGAAGCGGAAGAGGCCGGAAGGCGAAAAAATTTGGCGCGCGAGGAAGCCGCAGGCGGGGAAATTTTTGCGCTCTCCGGCTTTGCGCAAACCGCGTCGACGTGCGAACGAGCGTCAAACGCAACCACCGCAGAGGCGTGAGACATGAACGTATTTGGCAACATTCTCCCTGTTCGGTGTCCACCTGACGCGGCAAGAAATGAGCCTATATTAGCTATTATCCGAACCGATGCAACGAGCTTTGCCGGACTTTGCGCAAAAACGCGAAGCAATATGGCTCACGTCATTCGCCATTCGATAGCACCATTTTGGCTATCTACGGTTAAGGCATCTTTGATGGCTTGGCGCGGCGATAGAGATGCGGACTTTCGATCTCAGCCGACCAGATCCCCAGACCGTTGCCACGCGCGCGGTTTTCGGCCTCCCCGTACTCAACCAGGCTGATAGGATGGGATGACGGCAGATATCGAAGCATCGCCTCGGCTAGCCCGGCGTTCACCATAGCGAGGCCCACATCGGCATCGCCGATGAAGCACTGTCCGACCAAACGGCGATACCGGTCCTGGTCGATGATATCGCAACGGACATGCTGTCCGTCGATCATCTTTCGAAGGTAACTGCGAGCTATGACACCGCAACGCCAGGTCTGGCCGTCCTTCAAGCCGGTCTGGTCGAGTTCGCATGCATCGATCGCAGCAATCCGAATGCGCTGCTGAGGGATACTGATCGTGTCACCGTCGATTACCCGCGCGCGGCCGGACCATGCCGACGGCTCGGCCGCCGCGTCCATGCACCAGATTACGGCCACGGCCGCCAATATCGTTCGAAATCTCAATTCAATGCCTCCATGGAATTACGGGCTGCCAGCCCGAAAATCGAGCGGGCAAGATGAAGCTCGCCGGCTGTGGCGCGGTCCGTCATGGCCCGCAAGTAGCCGCCCGGCGATTTAACTTCCTGCCGGTCGTATTTCTGCAGCGTCACCGCGATTGCGACCGCTGCTTGCTGCTCGCCCATCTGTTCGATGGCACGGCGACGCGCATCATCGGAAATGCCCGTCAGGCGACACATTTGCGGCACGAGCCGCGCCAGATCGGCCCAACTGCGGGGCAGGGCAAAGCCGTAGGCCTTAAAGGCCGGTATTGCCCGCACCAAGTCTTGCAATGCCACTACCGCCTGCGGCTGGCGCTCTCGCCCGTTGACTTGGCGCAAGCCGCCCCCCAGGCTTGGTTCATAAGCCCTCTTGCTGGCGGAGCCAGCCTCTAGCAGATAAGATTGTTCGGCGTCAGCCGAACGCCGATTATCATTACTCTCTTCAAGAGGATCAGGGTTTGTAGTCTGTTTGTGCATGCCGTTTTCGGCATACGTGCATGTCGAACTTTCTGTTTCCGACGCAGATTCTGAACGGCGTGGAAGCTGCATCACGCGCTCCACAAACCAGTCGAAAAGTGCCGAAGCACGTCGGAGAAGGGCGCTCGGCGCCTTGGAGGCAACGCCGACAAGGGCCACGACCCTTTCGACGCGGGCCGCAATGCGAGCCAGGGCGCGACCCGACGGCCTTGTAGCCGTTGCCAGCGCATAGCGTAGGTTGCGCAGCGCGCCGCGATAGCGGCGCAATGCAGCGCTCGCCGCCGATTTTTCGGCCTTGGCCTGCCGCACGAGCTGGTCGAGTTCGCGATAGCGGGCGATGAGAATCCGCATGTCGATGCCGCAACCGTCTACAATCGCACCATCGCCATTTCGCACCGGGTAGCGCTTGTAATTGCCGCTATCCTGCATCGTGATCAAGCCAGCGTCGAAAAGGCTGGACAGCATACGGCTCACACGACCGGCTGAGCGGCCGATCTCGAAGCCGAGCTGCTGGTTGGACTTGAAGATGATCGGACGGCCGGACTTGTCAAAGGCCTCGGCCGGTGCCGTGTTGACCAGAGTCACCAAAAGATGGCTTTCGGTCGCGCTGATCAATCCAGTGCAGGTGAGGTTTTGTGCGAGCACGGCAAGCTGGCCGCGCGTCACCGTTCCGATCTCGGCCGACTGCGCCAGTCGCCGGTAATCGGCACGTTGTGGCGTCATTCGGCGACCGATTGGCCGCCGATCCGTATGGGGGTCACCCATGTCCTCGTCTCCTTTGTTAGGGACCAGGCAAAGCTTCCCCGTTCACCGAAGCGGTGTTTCTCAGTTGACAAGGAAGGGAGGGTTTGCGAGAAAGGTTTTGGCTTATTTTTTCACTGCAAACCCGCTTCCGGATTTTCGTTCGGGAGCGGTTTTTCTTTTTCTGGGCCGGTCTGTCTCTCCGTCTTCAAACGTTAGAATGCGCAGTCGGAATCATGCTGATTCCGATGATTTGCGAAGCATAACCGGAATAACCGTTTTGGCGCAAGAATTGTGCTACACGCCCCGTCCGCCGGAAGGGCCTGTTGGCTCGCAGTAGGCGGATTTCCTTGATTTTCTGTGTTTTTCACGTGCATTACATTTCGACACGCTTTTTGATGGCGGTATACCGTATTGGCTCGCTGAAGGAGGAAAGAGCCGGCATGGCGAACCATGTCGGCTATCCAGGGCGGGAGGGGAGTTTGAGGGGAGGGGGCTCGGGCCTCCCCTCAAAATGAAAATAAGGCCGGTCGATCCGGCCTTATACCAAAGGCTCTGAGGGCTGACTCTTTAGGGGTTCCCGCCTCGACTGATCCGTGATTCCTTGTTGCGAGGAGGATTCGGGCGATGGGATCAGCGGTGAAAATGCGGACGGACTATTCGGCTGTGGCGCTTCGGCGACTGGCGAAGGCGGCGAAGGACGTGAACCAGAGCAGACGCTTGTTATCACTGGCTGGGATCATGGACTCGGGAAGATGCTGCACGGATCGGCGGCATGGACCGGCAGACGCTGCGGGACTGGGTGCATCGCTTCAACGAGGATGGCTCTGACGGACTGAAGGATGCCTGGTATGGCGGCCCCATGCCGCGCCTGTCGCCGGAACAGAAGGCCGAACTGGCGCAAATAGTCGAGACGGGACCGGACCTGGCGGTTGACGGGGTGGTGCGCTGGCGGCGCATCGATCTGCAGCGCGTCATCGAGGATCGTTTCGGCGTCGCCTATCACGAGCGCTACGTGGGTAAGCTGCTGAAGGAACTCGGCTTCTCGCACATGAGCGCGCGGCCGCGCCATCCGGCGCAGGATGCCTGGATCGTGGCAGAGTTAAAAAAAACTTTCCGCGCACGCTAGACGCCCACCTCGCCGATCTGCCGAAGGGCAAGCCCGTCGAGGTGTGGTTTCAAGATGAGGCCAGAATTGGCCAGAAGAACGGTGTCGTGCGGCAATGGGCGCGCCGTGGCACGCGGCCCGGGCAGCCCGCCGACCAGCGCTATCAAAGCGCATACCTGTTCGGCGCCATCTGCCCGGCGCGCGGCAAGGGAGCAGCCATGGCGCTGCCGTTTGCCGACACCGCGGCCATGCAGCTTCACCTCGACGAGATCAGCCGCCATGTGGCGCGCGGCGCGCACGCCGTGCTGCTGCTCGACCGGGCAGGCTGGCACACGACCGCCAAGCTGAAGGTGCCGAAAAACATCACGCCGGTGCTGCTGCCGTCGCGAGCCCCGGAACTCAACCCGGTCGAGAACGTCTGGCAATATCTGCGCGCCAACTGGCTCTCCAACCGCGTCTTCGACGGCCACGATGCCATCATCGACGCCGCCTGCGAGGCTTGGCAGAAGCTCATCGCCCAACCCGAAACAATCACATCAATCGGAATGCGAGAGTGGGCTCACGTCGGTCAAGCTTCATGACCCTTGGTATTATTCATTCAGCGGCGGCCTCGACCGCCCTTTGATAATTGGGAGGCCGGTTGCGCGGGAGAGCACGCAACCGGCCTGCGACTGATGTTTATTCAGTCGCTTCGGGGAACTGCTGATTATCCTCGATGTCCATTTCGTGCTCTACGGGCCTCGCCTCATCGGCGGCAGCGATCCGTACAGGGGCGGGTATCCAGCGGCTACCGGCAACAAGTCGCTCTGCGACCATGACGGCTTCGGTCTTTTTGGCCGCTGCTTTGACGGAAAGCCCCGCCTCACGGCCCTTAGCTTCGGCCACGGCAAGCTCGATGGTGGTCCGGTTGACGTGCTTGTAATAGCTGTCGCCGGTTGTCTCGAACCACTCGGACATGTCGACATTGAGTGCTTGGCCTAGCTGGTTGGCCTGCTCAATACCCTTCTTGCGGTCGGTGAACTTCTTCTCCACCGCGTTGACCGCATGAGCAGCACCAAAGGCCAGCAGCGAAAGAAGCTTGTCCTGCGGCTGCTCTAGCAGCCAATCGAACAGATCGGCGGGATTGCCCGGCAGGTGATGGCCGTAGTTTTCGGACAGCTCACTGAACGCAGCAAGGCCCTTGCAGCTTTCGGCGTCCTTCATCGAAGGCTTCAACCGCTCATGGGTGATCGACAGTTGAAGCGCGCTTTGCTCCGAATTGTATGGATAGGCCACTTGCAACAGCATGGCATGCACGACGGCGACAAGGGCAACGTCAGGATTGTTCGCCAGTTCAATGCGCAGCGCTGCGGTTTTGTGGGCCGTCAGATCCTCTAGAAGAGCCGCAGAATGCGTGACGGTCGGAATTCCGGGCTTCGCTTCGCCTGCGGTACTCGGCAAGCCCTCGTCGGCCTCGTCCTCGTCTGTTACCTTGGCATCGTCCAGCTTCACAAAACCGCGCTCGATAGAAAGCCTGCCGTAATAGTCGAGCATGATGAAAGCGCCACCGTTCGCCAGTGCCTCGGGGCTATAGGCTTCCGCGAGGGCGGTCAGGGCGTCAATCCGCTTTTCGACTTCCTCAAGCTTTGCCTCGGCCTCATCGTCGGCGGCACCGCACTCGATCAGTTCGGCAAGCTCGTCATATTCTGCCTGTGCGGCATCAAGCACTGCCTGATCTTCCTCGGAAAGGCTCACGTCTTCAGGATAGTGGCGCTCCATGCTGTGAAGTCCTACCGGCATGGAAGTGCGGCACTCCACCCATTTCCAGCCTTCGGCACGTACCGTCCCGGCCGCCGCCTCAAGCTTTTCGGCCACCAGCTTTTCCAGCAGCACCGCATCGGTGACATAACCGGCGTTGCGTTCATCGAACAGGTCGCGCGTTACGGCGCCGCCCGCAGCTTCATAGGCGGCCAGTCCGCCGATGAACTGGACACGCTTGTCCGTCGCGGCAACCAATTCCTCGGTGAGCGCGCGCCGGATGGAAAAAGCATCACGGTTCCAAGAGGGCAGGGCACTCCATACCTCAACCTGCCGCTGGTGATCGTCGCTGACGGTGAAGGCCGACAACTGCGCAAAACTCATGTCCTCGTCGCGGAACATCTGCAACAGCACCGGCGACACGCGCGCCAAGGCCAGCCGCTTGCGCACGATGGTTTCGGTTGTCCCGAAACGAGCGGCGATATCAGCGATGTCCTTGCCCTCGTTGGCAAGGACGCTGAAGGCCTCGTACTGATCGACCGGGTGCATGTCCTCCCGCATGACATTTTCGGAAAGGCTGATTCCCGTAGCGTCCTCGCCGGAGCGCTCCTTGCATTCGACGGGAAAATCCTTCGCGATCTCGCCAGCCTCGGCCAGCAGAAGCAGCGCAGCACGGCGGCGACCACCCGCCGTCACGAAGTAGCGGCCCTTCTTCTCGCCCTTCCGAACAACAAGGTTTTGCAACAGACGGTAGTCGTCCGTGCGAATGCTTGCGGCCAATGCCTCGACGCCTTCGGCGCTGTAGGTCTTGCGAACGTTCTTCGGGTCCGCGTCCAGCTTGTTCAATGGAATAGTGATGGTCTCGGTCATGATATTTCTCCTGATTTCCCTTTTCCCGCGAAGCGGTTTCCCTGCCCGAAGGGGCAGGAGCCCCGCTCCTGCTCCCGAGCTCGTGCGGAACAGCGGGGGAGAGGGGGGCAAGGAGACAAATCGGAGGGGGATCACCCGCCCGAGGCAAAGCCGAAGGGGCGCGCTGGATCCGCTATACGGATCCGCGCCGATCCTGCACGAAGCGCGGGCCAGGCCCACGCGAAGGAAGGACGGGGAGACCGATTTTCTCCTTGCAGGGGAGAGGGGGCAGCGCCCCCTTTCCCCATCAGGCGAAAGAACTTCGGCCCGCGCCAGCGGGGCTCCTGTCAACCGGAGAAATGTGCTGCTCGAGGAAATTGAACGAGGAGGCAATCTCAAGCTAAGCGGCGCGAAGAGCGCTCCAATCCAGCCGCTCGCTCTCTACGGCGCTGTTGAGGGCGCGCTCGCGAGCGGCTTCGTTGCCGCCGAGCTACAACACCACCTCGCGAGAGCTGACATTGGCCCGACGGCCAGAGTCATTTAGGACGCTTGCGCCAGCTAGTACCTCGATCGGCGACGCCGGCGGAACGGTCGAGAACTCCGTTTCTGGTGCGGCGGATGTGCATATAACCGACGCCGGGCGCTTAGTTCGGCAACCGCCCGCTCGCGCTTCAATCTGGCGGCGATCATTTCCACTATCGCTCGGCCAGGAATGATCTGCGCCTTCTCCCGAGCAGTGTGAATGAACGCGCGCCGCGAAAATGCCGCAACTATGGCTTGCCCCTCGGCGCGACCTGGCAACAAACACCAGAGTCTGCCGCGATTTGTTCCCGCAATTTCGTCTGATGTGCCCATGCCCTCGAAGTCGAAGAAGACCGGCATAGTGCAGTTAAGCCACGCAGCGGGGAAGCATTCCTCCGGGCTACAGGTGATGAAAAGGCCCTTCAACGACGTGGGTCTGCAAAGCCTTTGTCCTTGGAGAAAGCGTGGGTGGTCTCTTTTTAGCCGCGTTCCGTCCACGACCCAGACCATGCTCCGATGGAAGGCCTCGCGGGCAGCCCTTTCCTTCGAAGGGAGATGTGAGTGCTGGAACTCGATGACCAATCCATTTTCGGTGCTCACATCCGCAATATGCTTCTCACCTGCCTCGTCACGCCGGATCACTTCCTGCCATCCGGAGGGAAACTGGTCCTTCCAAGAGCGATGCCACGGGGTTTCCGGCTCCCACCATGGATCGCAGTTCCTCTTGCCGCGATGTGCCCAATGCCAAACCTTTTGAGTTCCGCACTTTGCGATCGTCGGCTTCGAGCATCCCGAACAGCAACCGATCAATCCAGGCGAGGCCTCACACCGTAAGTTGTCCACCAATGCAAACCGCATGACGTTCTCCATATGCGTTTAGGACCGCACACCCATCGCAGGTGGCAGCTGGTTTCTTGTTTGAGGAGCTATGTCGGCAGCGCGGCCAGCCCGAACTGGTGCTGTTTCTTCTTATCTTCGACGTGAAGGGCCTGCCTATCGTCGGTTATCACGCGGCTGTCTTTGATGCCTGGCACCGCTTATTCTCAAGGCACGCATCAAAAGTATCTGATCGTCTCGGCCAGTCAAGGCTCACCACGGCCAACTATCTGTTAATGACCCGGCTTACCCGATCGAAGACAGGGTCCCCAAGGACCCGCCTATCCTCGCCGATATCAGGCGGTTACCCCCGACCGCTCGTAGGCAAAATACCGTACCTCACGCTTGACCAACTCAATCCCCCTGTCCACCTCCCGTGGGTCGTTGCGGGCCGCACAGCGCTTGATGCTGTGCTCCATCGCCGTGAGCGTGTTGGTGGTCTTGTTGTGAAAGTAAATAGGATAGGGAGCGTCCACGGTCATGATCTTGGCGTAAAAGATTTCAACCCAATCCCTGTCAACAGCGGGCACCGTGAATCCCTTCAGCTCTATCACCATCAAGCCACCAGGCGTCGATAGGGTGAGACGTGTGCCGGACAGTTCTACGTCATCATCGACCGTCTTGATTTCGACAGTGGCGTGCACCATGCCCTTTACGGAACGATGAGTGTAGTGGGCGGTGCTTGGCACGGGTGGCCTGCGCCGACCATGTGGGTCAAGCCGCAGGGTAATTAGGAAGCGCTCCCAAAACGAGAGCGATCTACCCCATGGCGGTGTTACATGTCGCTTTAAGTCAGTCCTGCTCGACATTGCCACCCTCAATGGTTTCTTCTTACCTGATCGCATTCCTCTATGGCTTTGTTAGGTCCAGTCCCCATTCGTCCGCTTTAGCCTCAGTGTCGAACGGGCGTGTCATGGACTTATTTCGCAATACGGTGCGGCCATTCTCATAGACGACTTTGATGCCCCCATGGTAGCTCGAAGCGGGACCATTGTACTCCACAGCCTTGACGACCCTCAGCCCGTTGTCGGGGTCAACGCCGTCGTTGGCAGAGACCTTCGTCATAAACTTCTCGTACTCGGCTGCGGCCGATGAGTTTGTTATCGCTGCGGCGGCGCCTTGCTCAGCATCGTATTGATCTTTCAGTTTCGTCAAAAGCGCCGGGAGGTAACTCTTGTCGCCAAGCGTCAGGTACTTTTCAGCCAACATCTGTTCATATTTTGCGCCGAGCTGTAGCGCCATCGCTGACGATCGGCTGATGTCATTGTCGACTTCCTTGAGCACTTCCCACTTAGCTTTGTCATAGGTATGCGCTGGCGCAGCTGACTCCACGGGCCTGGCAGCCCTCGAAGCACTATCATCCCTCACCCTAAGCGGTTCATAGGGAATCTCCGCCTTGGCCTCCCCTGTCGCCGCGAGAATGAGAACGCCAATCAAACCGGTGAGGCCGCAGAGGATTGCCCAGGTCATAGGATCTTTGTTCCTGGCTGCTGCCATGTTGTATCCAATCATGGCGAAGACGCCCATGATGACTACCGCGATCAAGAAAAGCATTATGTATTCGCCCCGATGCCCAAGTCATTTCCATCTATCCTAGGTCGAAGCATCTTTGGACATCAATCCTAAAAAAGCAGCCCGAAGGCTGCTCGGCGTCACACCCGACCAGGCGTGGGCATTCGACTTCGAATCCAGGAAGTGCTTGGCGTCGGGATTGGCCTTTGGCCTTATTTCCCTGCCAACGGCCGGGAAACAAAACCTGTTGACGCTTCTGGAAAATTGTCCCAGGCGGCAAGGCTCGCGAAGCGGCTCTGGAGTAAACAGGGCGGCAGAACTGGCATCGGGATTCTAGTATCCCACTTCAGACCAGAAATTGGCATCCCGCTGATCCTTAAGCTCGTCCAGGGATACCTCAATCCTTTTGAAGTCCATCCGATACACCGGCAGCTGCCAGCTCCGATAGAGGTAGCCTAGCTGGTCTTCATTCGCCTGTTCAGTGATCAAGCCTGTAGTTTGTAAGGCCAAGGCCATCTCATGTGACAGCCTGTCTGCTTCTGTTGCGGACACCTCGTCCTTGAAATCGAGGCGGCTCCATACGTCGGAAACGACGTCGAGCCCTGCTCGCGTAAAGGCTCCGAAATCCCGGAGTGCGCAGCAGACTTCCCAAGGTCGTGGATTGCCACCTGCGAAGCCGAACACTGGCTCGTGGTTCGACGGCTCGCTCCAGATAGGGTCGCCTTCCTCATAGGTTATGATGTCGGCATAGAGCAGAGATTCACGCCCCGCGAGGGTGGAATTCGGGAGTATGTATTCGCCGATCGAGCCTTCCAGATAATGGGAACGCCGCTGATCATCGAGGTATTCCTGCAGTTGCCTGACATGCATCGGCCGCCAGCTCTGGGCGTCAAGGTACAGCAAGCGGGCCAGGTGATCGTAGAACCATTGCATCATCGGTCCGAAGCGCGACGGCCTGATTTTAGGAGGGCAGCGCACGATGTCCATGAGCACCAGTATCTTGGCGACCTCCTCAAGCGAGTGTCCGAGCAGGATGCTCGACGAGCGAGGATGTCCCTCGAGCGATCTCGCGGCCGCCAGCAGGTCTCCGGCGCTCTTCATTAGGATCGGTAAGCCTTCTGCGATGAGGTCGAGTTGGGCGCTGGCTGGCAGGTTTGCAAGCGTGCGACCTCGCTTCATGCCGATGTCACTGGATTTCTGGGCTTCAGGCATTCGTAGAACCTTGATCAGCTTCAACGATCAGGCGCGCTCTCTGCTAGCCGCGGTCACGTCCTATGGCGGTGAAGAGCTCCACCGGGTCGAACTTCTCGGGAGTTCGCTTCTTTCTCTTCATCGCAACCTTACCTGCCAGTTCCGCGGCGAACATAGATTCTCGACCTACGTTTGTCGCCTGTGCCCTCCGGAACTTCCTCGAAGCCGGGAGAGGACCATGGCGATGATAGCCCAGCAATCGTCGATCCAAGTCGTCAGGTCGCACCGGCTTTTCACATGAACAGCTAAGGCCAATATTGCCCTGACATATTTCGCTATAGGCGCTAATCTGGTGATGGCCTGTCCGGCAAACCGGAAAGAGTGTTGGGGAGTCAGGCCGTGAGGGGGCGACGACACCGATGGACCTGGAGACCTTGACGAGCCTTAGTAGCGGCGCGCGGTTCTTCCGCGCGGACCTGCATGTGCATTCCTACGGCGGCTCCCATGACGTGCGCGACGCGACGGCGACACCCGAGAACATCGTCCGGGAGGCGGCGAGCGAAGGGTTGTCGATCATCGCTATCGCCGACCACAATGAAATCAGCAACGTCCGGGCCGCCGTCGCTGCCGGCGCGGCTGCGGGCATCCTGGTCATTCCTGCTGTCGAGCTGTCGGCTCCCGAGGGCCATCTGCTGTGCTATCTGCCTTCTCCTGAAATGATGGACCGCTTCTATAATCGGCTGTCCATCGCCGGTCGCGGCACGGTCGATTGCCGCTGTCAGACCGGAACCACCGATTGCCTGAACCTGCTGCGCGAGCATGGTGGGTTCGCCATCCTGGCGCACGTCGATGGCCCCGGTTCCTTTGAAGAGAATGTGCCGCGCTTCACACCCGCGAAGCTTGACATCCTTTGCCACGAAGCCCTGCTGGGGTTCGAGGTCATTCGCGCCGACGGCGACATCCTGTACACCGCTAACGACTCCAGCATCGACCGGCGGAACGCCGCCGGCACGCGCATCGAGCGTCTGAAGCTAGGGTCGCGGCAGTTCCTGGCCCGTGTTCTGAACAGCGATGCCCACGCGCTGAATGCCGTTGGCCGCAATGCCAGGAACCAGAACCGGATCACCCGGTACAAGATGGAGCGTCCATCCTTCGATGGCCTGCGCCTCGCGCTCGATGAGGCGGACACCCGCGTCCGGATCGAGGACGAGGTTCCCTCCAGTGTGCCCATCGTGGAGGGCGTATCCTTTGAAGGCGGCTTTCTGGATGGTCAGACCATTCACTTCAACGCCAACCTGACCTGCATTGTCGGCGGTCGCGGCAGCGGCAAGTCCACAGCCTTCGAGGCTGTGCGCATGTTGGGCGACTACGGCCCGCCGGAGGTGGGTTCGGTCATCGACAGTGACGTATGGCCGGATCTGGTGGCGCTGTTCTATCGGGACGAGACGCACCAGACGCACATACTGAGCCGCGCCAAGGACGGCGCGCTCGAGAATGTTGATGATCCCATTCTGGGCTCGGTTAGCTTCCCGATGGAGTCTTATCGCCAGGGCGAAACGAACACGATCAGCAAGAAGGCTCAGGATGACCCGCTGGCCCTGCTGACCTTCCTTGACCGCCTTGTCTCGATCGATGCGGCGATCGAGACCGAGGACGCAGTGCGCACCGAGTTGAACGAACTCACCCCGGAGCTGGTGAAGGCGCGCAAGAACGTGGCGGAGATACCCGGCTGCGAGCGCGACCTGACGCTGAAGCGCGGGCAAGTGGAGCGGTTGAAGAAGGATCGCGGCGAAGAGATCATTAAGCTACAGCAGCGCCTCGAGACGGAACGTCGTACGAGGAATTCCATCGTGGCGGCTTTGACCGAGCTAAAGGGCGCGACTAGCCAGGAAGCGATCACCGCCATCACCACCGGTATCCGGGAAGTCGCCCACGGCAGCTTTGAGATCGGTGCGCCTGAAGTTGCCGCCATCATTGCCGACACGACCGCCTACGAAGGGAAGGTGGCGACTATGCAGGCGGGACTCGTCGCCTCGACCAACTCCTACAGCACCGCGGTTCAGGCGCAGATCGCGTCCTGGAAGAGCAAGGAAATGAAGACCGCAGAAGACATCGACAGAAAGAAAAAAGAGCTTCTGGCCGCCGGCATCCGGCTGGACATGCCGTTCATTCAGAAGCTAATCGCGGACGAAGCGAACCTCACCGAGCGCCTGCGCAAGCTCAACACGTGGAAGCCTCATCTTGCCACCCTTGAGAAGAAGCGCTCCGACCTGCTGAAACAACGGTGGGTCGGGCGATCAAAAGTCGCCGGCATCCGCTCCGCATTCGCCACCAAAGCTTCCGAAGCCCTCAAGGGCACGCTGTCTGACATCTTTGTCACGCTGAAGTTTGACGAAAGCTCTCTCTGCCCCGAGGGTGAGCGGCTGATCATTGAGACGATGGGGTGGCGGACGCTGCAACAGCTTAAGGCCGCCGCGCTGATCAACGACCTGACCCTACCCAAGCTATTGGACTGCGTAAGGCGCCGCGACTCCAAGCCGATCACCGCACTACGCACGCCGCAGGGCGGCGCCGTCTTTCAGCAAGGTGAAATCGACGTCCTGCTGGAGCGACTTTCTGATTTCGACCTGCTCGCGCAGCTCGAAACCGCGGCGGTGCATGACGCGCCCCGGCTCAGCGTGACGAAACGCGTGACCGACCACGACGGCTCGGTCAAGTTTATCCCGCGCGAGTTCAAACGGCTCTCTCTTGGGCAGCAGCAATCCGTGCTGCTTGCCCTGATGCTGTCCAGCGAGAGCAGGGCGCCGCTCATCGTGGACCAGCCGGAAGATAACCTGGATAGCGAGTTCATCTACAAGACGCTCGTCCCGGTTCTGCGACGCGTCAAGGAGCGGCGCCAAGTTATCGTCGTTACCCACAACGCCAACATTGCCGTGCTAGGCGATGCCGAGCAGATCGTCGTCCTAAAGGCGACCAACGACCAGGCTACGATTACGTCGCGCGGCTCGATTGACGAGCCGGCTACGCGGGAGGCCGCCTGCGCCATCCTTGAGGGGTCGCGGGAGGCGTTTGAGCGGCGTGCCCGCATCTATGGGAAGCGGATGGACGCGTAGCTTTTCCGCTGTTTGGTCGCCGTTAGCATCTGAACCAGCGACGTCGGCTTCCGGAGGAAGGCAAACGCCGATAGAATGACCGTGCATGGGCGCGTTTCAGACAGACACAATGGGGTCGAATGCAGAATGACTCTTTCCGGCCACCGCGGTGATATCAGACGTTGAGGTACGTCCCGAGCGGGCAGTCTGCCTTCTTTTCACTCTCACCAGCCGAACTGCCACCGCCTTGCCGCCGTTAGGGAGTCTGCGGACGAACAGGCGGCCACAAACTGAGCTGGCGTTGACGGGTGACCTCGAACTTGGCGAAGTCGCCCCGTGCCAGCATCACCTCGACGCCCATCCCCTTCACCATCTCCCGCATCTGCTCGTAGGAACGCTCGCGGAACTTCGGACCTGCAATGATTTCCTTCAATCGCAGGTTAGGCCCGAATGGCTGGAAGTAGTGCGTCTGGCCTTGGATGACCTCGGAGTTCACCAGTGGCAGTAGCCAGCGCCATTCGTCTTCATACGCCCAACCGTCAGACTTTATCCGCGCGAACTCTTTAAGGTGCTCAGGCCCGATTTCGGCATACGACGACAGTCCGAGGTCGGCCAGGCGCGGCCTCGTTTTGCGGTAACGGACCTTGAAGAAGTCCCCTTCCGAAACGTCAAACCCAAGCACCATCCCGCGAAAGCTTTCGCCATAGTGCCCCCACATCTGCGGCTTCGACCACGTTTCGCTCATGCAGATGATGCCCTGCTCCAGGTCTAGCCGGCGGCGGTACGAGGACAGGTGGATGCGGTCGCGCTTGTCGTCGAGCGCGATGCCGATGAATTCGAAGGCGTCATTGAGGTCTTCGATGCGGGAGACGCGTAGGCACCGCTTCTTGATGGCAGCGACCGCGTACTGGGCCTTCAGGAAGTGGTATAGCCGCCGCATGTCAGTGGGTCCTAAAGTCGTTGTAGGGCGTGTACAGCACGGTTGCGACGTAGATTTCAAGCAGCGCCTGCCGCGTCTGGTCCGTTTCCTCAACATAGCGGTAGTTCATGTTGCGGATGCGCGTCTTGGCTGCTGCAAACTCCCGGATGAAGTCTTCCATGAGGGCGATCTCCTTGCGACCGCCCTCCTTCGTATAGCGGGCGGCGGGGAGGTCCAGCAGCTGGAATGCAATCCGGAAGGCGAAACTCGCCTGGTTGTGGCGCGACCCGTTTCGGGTGTGGAGGAAGTAGCGCTCGCGCAGACGGTTTGAACGGCCTACATACAGGGGCTCGTCACCCTCGCTAAACAGGTAGACGCCGCCGACGGGAATATTTGTCGGTGGCGGCGTACCGGCGTGCGGCGTCATCGCAATTAGCTTCTCGTAAGACGCGTGAAGGCCCTCAACCTTCTCCAGAAATCGTGGATGCATCGACCGCCCCTCTGTCGATCCCGAGCTTACTTCGGGTGTCTGTAAGATGCTGTCTTGGATGCCATATAGCGCCTCGAATGTCAGCGTCCCGTCATGGACGCATCCCCCGAAATCGCCGCCGGTGTGGCTCGTCCACAGAGTGGCATGGTCCCCGGCCACGGGGCTTACCCGCTCTAGGTGTCAGATATTGTCCCTCGGAAAGGCGGCTTCACAGAGTATTTGCTCAAAACCCGCCAGTCCTTTAGCCCCAATGTGACGAGAAACCGGCTCCAGATAAAGGGCAGCTTTTGGGAACTCGTGATACCGGCCTGAACGACCGCATTTGGGCGCAAAGCTGGCATTTCCCGCGCGTATGGCCAGGTCTCCGGGCCATGACTATCCTTTGACCTCCCTTTAAGGGGTCGGCGAGGGGGTCGAGAGCGGCATTTCGTTTCGGACACCAAGCGTCGGATTTTCACCCCACTATTGCTGTCCGGCGCGGAATATCTCAGGTAGGAAAGCGGGCGAAAAATCAGGTCTGGAGAACGAAATGAGCTCGATAGACTGGCATGCAGCGCCGCCTATGACGGATGATCAACGGCGCAATGCCCTGGCTGACATGGAGTTAATCGCGTGCGGCGAAGAACTCGATTTGCCGTGGCGCCGTGTCCGGATTTTGCTCGATCATAAGCTTGCGGTGGTCCAGCATCCCGTTTTGACGGCGGGGAGCCGCACGTCTCTCGGCCTGACTGATCACGGCCTGCGATTGTTGGATGCTGCAGGAGCGCGCCAGACAAACTGCGCATAAGAAAAAATTCCTCTTGACGAGGAACCGGCGGCGGGTGTTCTGCTTTTGTTCATGCAACAGGAGCAACCATGCGCAAGCCGGAAACCATCGAACGGCTCTATTTGGATTTCGACGGCTTTTTCGCGTCGGTCGAACAGCAGTGCGACCGACGCCTGCGCGGTCGGCCGATCGGTGTCGTACCCTTCGAGGGCACGGACAGAACGGCCGTGATCGCATGCAGCCGCGAAGCAAAAGCGTATGGCGTCAAGAATGTTATGCCGATCAACGAGGCGAAGCGGCTTTGCCCGGAGCTCGTTCTAGTTCCGCAAAAGCCGGATTTGTATCGCCGGGCACATAATGCGCTCTTATCGGAAATTGAAACGGTCATTCCGATCGACACGGCGAAATCGATCGATGAGCTGACGTGCCGCCTCGACGAGGCGGGCCGAACTGACCCGCTCGCCCTGTCGGCGAAGATCAAGGCGTCGGTTGCCGAAAATGTCGGACCATGGATCACTTGCACGATCGGGTTTGCGGCCAACCGGCAGCTCGCGAAAATTGCCTGCAAGGCCGGCAAGCGCGACGGCGGCCGATATGGTGACGGGCTGACGATCTGGCGGCCGGAAGACCTTCCGGCTGCGCTGCTCGCCATCACAATGGAAGACATTCCAGGTGTCGGCGGCAACATGGCAAAGCGGCTCTATCGTGCCGGCATCTTCACGACGGAACAGCTTTACAACGTCCAGGCGAAGCATATGCGCAAGCTTTGGGGCAATGTTACCGGAGAGCGCCTTTGGTACGCGCTGCACGGTTATGACATCCAAGCACCCGCCTCGAGCCGTGGCATGTTCGGCCATGGCCGCGTGCTGCCGCCGGAGTCACGGACGATCCGCGGCGCGCGCGAAATCTCGCGCCTGCTACTGATCAAGGCGGCACGGCGGCTGAGGCGAGAAAACTTCTATGCGGGGGGCTTGTGGCTTTGGCTGTCGATCCGAGACGGGTCTTGGATGGGAAAGCGCCATTTGCCGGTCGTCAACGACGACCAGGCCATACTGTCGGCGCTTTCGGAACTGTGGGACCAGGTACGGAAGGACCACCCGCGCGGCCTGATGATTTTTCGGATTGGCGTCACGCTCTACGACTTGTCGCCATCACATGAACGCCAGCTCGATTTGCTGCTCAATGACGATTGCCAGCGACGGCGCTGGGAAAACGCCAGCAAGGCAATCGACAATCTGAATACGCGCTATGCCGGCACGGTCGTCAGTCTCGGCCAGTGGCGGCCGCCCGCCGGCGGCCACGTAGGCGGCAAGATCAGTTATACGCGCATTCCTTCAGCGGAGGACTTCTGGTGATGAAAAGCTGGAAGCGAAACATTCGTGTCGGCGACCTGGCCGACAATCAAAAGCTGGAAGCGCGCTGCAAAAAATGTGGCCACGTCCACTATCTCACGCGGGCGATCGTTTGCACGTCGCCGGAGCGTGAATTTCTCTACATCGACGAGCTGGAGCGCGAAACCATGTGCAGGGCGCGCGGCTGTCGCGGCGCGGTGCGCCTCTCGATGGTGCGACTAGACGAGCTGAGCGGCTTCATCGGCGGCCTCGCCTAGTGGTACCCACCTGACATAAGAGTCCGGCTCGGGATTCCCCTTGCACGCGAAGGAGCGGCATTTGTGCCAACTCAGTCAATCACCGTCGTGAGATTGTGTCCGCGAAGTACGCGTACTTGAAGCAAGCTACCATTGCCACAATGGTTCCAATTCTCCCCTGGCCTTACTCCTTCTCGGCACGTCGATGGTGCATTGGAAACTGCCGCTTGGAACACCATAAGGTTGCCAGTGGCTGGCGGTCTTTTCAATTTACAGGCATCAGCGGCTCGTGCTCCGGCTGGGCATGATGAAACACCTGCCCTAAATCGCGCGCGTCGAACGTCTGCCGGCAGACCGGGCAGTAGATGAAATGTTTCGATTCGTCGTCTACGGGGCCAGCGTGCGGCTTGCCTTTGTAGCCGGTCGCGATGTTGTCGGTCCTGATCCGCTTCATCTCTAACCCGTCTCTGGTCGCGGCTTGGACCAAAGCGGCTATCTACTTCCTTGGGCCACACAATTGGGCGTCGCTCTTGCGGGAAGCGCGCGTCCTAGCCCCGAAACGCCAGCCGCGCTTGTAAAAAATATAATCGCCCTTCGAAGCCATCTGACGCCGGCTTGGCAATCGTCAAGGACTAGAGATGCCGGCCAGCGCGCACCATCGCCCGCATAAAGGCGAGTTCAGTCGCAAGTTTGGCGTTTTCCTTTTGCGCCATGTTGTCGGCTGCGATCAGGCGCCGCAGCGAGCACATGATCTCCCCACGCGTCCACCCGGCATCAAGCATGCAATCGACGATCGCCTGAAAGCCTGGCTCCATTGCCTCCTGGCAGTCGATCTCGCGGTCGGGGTATTCGCCCTGTCGCCTTGGCTGTCTGATCACCCACGCCTCCTCATAAATAGCGCTCGCCTTCGGCGCGGTGCTCGAAACAGAACCAGTGCGATGGCTGCCGAGGCTTGGCAAAGCCCCATCCCGCATTCTTGCCGCAGCCGGGATGCTCGCACCTATGGTGTTGAATGCCGGGGCGCGTTACGGGCTCCATTACACCAGGAAGGCGGATCAGTTCGTCGCTCATAGCAGCGATATCGGCTCGATCATGTGTTGGCTGTCGTTTGGCTTCCCGTCTTTGACGGTCGCGTTTACGTCCCGGCTCACCCGATAGAATTGCAGTTGGCCATCTAGATTGAGATCAAGCAGTTGTTTCGCCTCGGGGACTGGCGTCGCCGGATCAAGCCAAGCTTCGTAAGCGGACTGGTCGAGGATGACAGGCTGGCGGTCGTGGATCTGCTTCATGGGTTCGGATGCGGCGGCAGTCAGGATGGTGCAGCTCGTGATGTCGAGCGTTGAATTGTAGGCCCAGAGGCCGGCAAACGAAAACGGCCGATGCTCCGGCAGAAAGATGTACCAAGGATCGCGCTGCTTCTTGTCGGCCGGCGATATCGTCCATTCATAGAAGCCGTCAGCCGGAATCAAGCAGCGCTTCGACTTGAAGGCGTCGCGAAATGACGGCTTGCTGTCAGCTTCTTCTGATTTGGCATTGAACATCTGGAATTTGGGAACTTCATTCGCCCAGAACGGCACGAGCCACCAACGGCCCTCGCGAAGCCGGTGGCTCCCGTTCTCGCCGGCAGTGACGAACGGCACTTCTTCCGTGGGCGCAATGTTGTAGCGCGGCGCATCGTTGCGGCCGATTTCGGCTGGCGCCGTCAGTCGATAAAGCCGGTGAATTTCCGACCAGGGCAAATACCGAGTGTAACGTCCGCACATGGCGTTGCCTCAATTCCGCAGGATCTCGGGAACGCTCAAGGGCCCGAGATCGAGAATTCTCTTGTACTTACCCGTCCGGCGCCAGACGCCATGCGCCTTGCCATTTTCCCGGTCGCGCTTTGGATCGAACACCACGCCTGGGAAGTGGTCAAGGAACGCCTGTGCGGAGGCCTCGTCCGCGAAGCAGTAGAGCCGCCAGTCCTCATATTGGCCGTCCGGCCATATCGCCTGCACTAGCCTTTTCATTGAGGATAGCCTGCGCTCTTCGCAAAATTCGCGGATCAATGTGAAGCTGCGCCCCGTGCATAGGTCGTCAGGCATAGCCACTTGATACGGCCATTCGCGATCGATCCTGGCAGGCGATGGGCCACGGCTACGCTGAACTATCAGTGGTGAGCGCCGGGCTTCTTGCTCTCTCTCAGGTAAATGTCGGTCTGGTGCCGCATCGCATCCGAAAGCGACAACGCCAGATCGAGGTCTTCAGGATAGGTCGCCAATATCCAAGCGGCCGTTAGCTCCGCGATAACCTGCTTCTGGCTGACATCGGACAGGCCACGCATGTGCTTTGACATCTTGCTGGCGGCCCGATGAATGGCGGCCCGCTCGCGCTTTACCGTGGCATATATCTCAGGCTGCTCCGTCTCGGTCGCGATCATTGGTTTCATGGGTTCGTCTCCAATTTGCCAACAGTGAACAAAATGAGAACAAAAGAGTCAAGTCGGTCCTTCATGTCGTCGTCAATCGCCGTCCTGCCCGTATTCGCGGTGAACAGCCGTCAGGAAGCCGCGCCCTGCTTGGTAGGGCGCGGCGCCGTCGGTCACTTCGGCTTGTTGTCGTTGTCGGCTTTTTCGTCGAACTGCACTTGATAGCTCACCTCGAGCTTGGCGAGGAACGGAAGCGAGAATGCGACGGAGATCCTCAACTGGCCCTTAGGGGACAGTTTGGCGATTTGCCGATTGATATACAGACGAAGGCGGCGGCCGGTCTTCTGGCAGAAGGTTACGAGCGTTCTCATGAGGTAGATCCTCCTAAATGGTTGTGCGCAATCGCGGAGCTCGAATACGGCTGGGACTGCCAAGTGCACCGCGCCAGCGGTCGCAACAGAGCGAAGCGGAGAGGGGAACCCTTTAGGGTTGCACGCCCGGGCAGGGGCCCGCCGTACCGTGCGCAGCATTGAGATTGCGTACTGCCACTTTGGAGCTGCCGGAGAACGCGGCCTTAGTCGCCCCGGCCGCCCATCGGCCCCATCAATCGGCAGATCGTCAACCGGCCGTCAGGCCGGTTCTCCGCCGGTCTTTTGGCTGCAGTGGGCGAGGAGATTGCTGCGGAATTCCACCGCCGACAAACGACAACAAGCCGATGGCCGGGCCGAACCGTAAACGGGGCGGCGGCCTTGGTTGGGGAGGGGAGCGCGAGGGGAGGGGCGCCCCTCGCTCGTTCCTGGCCCGTTCGATGCGGGCCTGGAGCGGTCCGGCTTTGAAATGTGGGAGAAAGGCGCTATATTCGGTTCCGGAGTAGGGACGAGCCTTTCGGCTCGCCCCCATTTCCTAGAGCCAGAATTGGACTCGGATACTCACTAGCCAGGTGGTCCGAGTCCTTTTCACGTCTAGGGTGACGCTAAGTGGTAGGAACCACATGCAATCACCTCCGGTTCGAGGGCGAGGTCGTCGCCTCGGTCGGGGTGGCCCATCCTCCCCGAGCGCGCCGCTGGCCCGGCGCTGCTGCTTTCGCCCTCGAAGCTGATTCTTACAGCTTACCGCACAATTCCGAGCTGTTCACCAAGGCTTGGCGGATGGCGGTAGTGGTCATGTTCTAAGTTTCGGAATAGGATTCGCAACGCCGCGTCGAAAGGCGTATACTGGCCTGTCATCCGCAAAATGCCGGGGCACACGGGTGCTTGGAAGTGTCGATCATGTTTTCGCCTGATGGGAGGCAAGCATGCACAGGTTCGGCATGGCGGATCCCGCTGAACTCGCAATTTTCACCAAAGCCGTGGACGATTGCTGCGCCAAGTATGGGGTCTCCGAAGGAGACAACCGCGACGACATTGCCGTGGAGATTCTACGGCTATTTCAGCAAGGTATCATTGACCCGGCAGAATTGGCTGGCGATCTGGATCGCTTTGCGGACATGATCACGCGAAGTGCTAAGCGCCGCGCTTCGTATACGGGCGGCGAACCACCGGCTTCTCAGCCTCCTTCGTCTCGATCAGCGCAACGCTTATGACAACCGGCCGCGCCGTCAATCGACGCGGCGCGTTGAGCTATTTGAAACGCGGCATTACCCTCTCGTTTGTAAGGGCGTCCTGATCGGTCTGGAACGTGTAGCCGTCCCAATCCTTCCACGCCTCCCAGCCTTGCGCGGTCGCGCGTCCGTACCAGACGCGCACCTTCACCGCGTTTCCGGCCAGCGTCTCGACAATCGAGACGGTGAAGCTGCCACCAAGCTGCGACGGCGTATCGTACACAGTGACATGGCGGCGGGCAGGACGCCGGAGAGGTGCCGCACTCATGCGGCACCTTCGGCGCTGATCGCCTTCATCACTCGTTCGGCGGCCCATCTCCCGGCCTCGTTCAAGTGTCGCTGCCACGCGCCTTGCGACGGCGACCAGCGGAAGCCATTGGCCTTCAGCGCCCGCCGCGTCGTCTCGTCGGGCTTGCCGGGAAAGATCATCTGAATGCGCGCTATATCGGCATTTTCCTTGATCTCGACGGCTCCGGCCTGTGTCACAACCTCTTGGCTCTGCGTTCCGCGCTCGTGCATCCGCGTGAGGGATTTCAGCCGTCCTTGCAGGCGGCGGATTTCTGCGCGGTTGCCCGCCGTGTCGAATCCGCGTTTCCATTGCCAGTCAGCCAGCACGACGCCGCGTGCCGCCACTTCTGCCGAAAGGCCGGTCTGGGCTACGATCGCAGCAATCATGGCCGCGTCGTCGGCGCCGTCTTTTTCCATGCGCCGGATAATGGAGTTCGCGGCCTTCATCTTGTCGATCGACAGGGCCAGGTCCTCGATCTTCGCCATGATCCGTTGCAACGCTGATGGATCGCCTGAGCGGATCGGCTCGTCATCCGCACAGTGGGGGAAGGCTTTCCGCTTCACCGCTTTCCGGGCCGCTGCTGAATGTGCGGCAAGATCGGCGCGGCGGGCATCGGAAATCTTCATCCGCTTTTCGTTGCGGGCAACGGGAAAGCGCGCCGGTCCGGTAATAAACCAGTTCATGCAGCGGCTTTCCGCCGCCCAATAGCGCCGCGTCAACTCGACGTGGCGGCGGGTGAAAGCCTCGATCTCTGGTTCCGGGTTCGGTGCGCTCGCCTTCTCCCACAGCTCCACGACGTAGACGGCAAACTCGTTCAGTCGGTGGGCCAGTTCGTCAAGCTCGGCGTTTGCGCGCCGGTCTGGAAAGTGGGTCAGTGCATCGAACTGGTGTTCGATGTCCTTCGCCGCAATGTTTGCGGCGAAGGTTCCTGTCACGATGGCGAGGCTTCGGTTTTCCACGATGGCGATTTTCATCATGCCTCTCCTTCGACAAAGGTCAGGGCACGGCGGTCAATCCTGACCTGCAAGCCCATCAATGCGCCGGAGATGATCAGCCCTCCCCCTGTCATCTCGTCGTGGGTCGCAAACACCGGGTCCAGTACCGGACGGCAGCACTTGAAATGCGCCGAAGCGTCTTCAAGGCTTATCAGGGGAGAGTGGTAGGGTTCGCTTCCGTCACCGCCGACGAGAACGAGTTTGCCGGCCAGCGGCTGCGGGTATCCTTCAAAGATGGTGAAGGCGGTTAAGCCGTCGTGCAAGCCTTCCTCGTCAGCGAACAGGGAATGCCGTTCATCAAAGCGCACGACCTCGATCAAGCGGCACCCGATCAGGTCATAGATGGGTTTGAAGCTGATTCCGGCCGGAAGCTCGACGGCCCGAAAGATCGTGGTTTCGGGGTCCAGTAGGTAAGCAGTCTGTTTCATGGTCTAGCCCTTTCTTTCTCCGCGAAGCGGTCGCGTGCCCGAAGGGGCAGGAGCCCCGCTCCTGCTCCCGAGCTCGCGCGGAGCAGCGGGAGAGAGGGAGGCAAGGGAAAAAACGGAGGGGGTTCGCCCGCCCGAGGCGAAGCCGAAGGGGCGACGCATGATCCGCCTAAGCGGATCCGCGTCGATCCTGCACGGAGCGCGGACTTGGTCGCGCGGAGGAAGGACGGGGAGACCGTTTTTTTCCTTGCGAGGGAGAGAGGGCAGAGCCCTCTTTCCCTCTCTGAGGCGACAAAGTCGGCCGCGATCGCGGCCGTCACTCGCAAATGAAAGGAGCCGTCACTGGCTAGCGCCAGGACGGCTCCCGCGGTGAGTGGCAAGAAGGGCTAGCGACTTACCATCACCAACTCGTATTGCCCGAGCCGGCACTATGCTGATTTCGGGCCGTTCTGTAAACGGGCGATATCCCAATTTGGTGTACTGATGACGGCGTTCTGGCCGCGTAGCGGCCTGCGCGTCCGATCGTCACCCGGATGGGCGGAGACTGGCTGTAGGCAAGGCTCCGTGCCGACGGCATAGAGCGGTTTCGCGAAGCGACGCGCCCATAAAATTCTGCCACGATCACGAGATTGCAAGGTGCATCCAGTCTACCAATTCGGTTACATTAATTCGAACGAACTCCGAAGATCAACATCACTTGGCAGGAGCAATGGCAGGACCTTCTTTCGAAGAATGGATTTCTCACCTCGGTTTACAACAGATCGACGATCCGCAAATTGACAAGCCGGTCTATCGGAAAACCAGCTTCGGCGGACTGCAGTTAAGCGCCGAAATCGAAAAAAAATCAGCACCAGCCTTCGCAACGCTCGCGACCGACGGAAAATCCCGCGATCGAAGCTGGCGCCGATGCTCGGGCTCAGCGACCAGGTTTATAATCGCTACGAAAACGCGGTTTCGCGGCTGACCGTCGGCCGGCTCCTTCACATCTGCGAAGTGCTAAGCATTTCACCGGTGGAGATCCTGTACCCGGTCGCGCCGCATCTTTGGGGTGAGCACTAGGCCGAAGCTGAAACTCGTATGGCGATCGTTGAAAAGCTGGCGAATTTCGACGGGCTCACGCTTCTAGCTATTCTGAGCTTTCTTCACCACCTAAAGACGAAAGAGATTGACGAAGACGGCAGCGGCTATGACGGCGCGGCGCCAGCCGCGCCCTTATTCACTTCTGCTGTTCAATGGAGCAAACGGGAGTGACATTCATGGCGGCAAGTAACAAGCGGCTCATGAAGGCGAGCGAGGTTCCGGCGTTTGTTGATGCGATCATCAAGGCAGGCTGCGACATCTGCGCCATCGGCCATTACGGATATGTGCTCGGGGACACCGACCTGACGCCGGCAGAACGGGAAGTCATCATGCCGAAGACAAAGAAGATCGAGGAGACTTACGGCGATCGCGATTTCCTCATGCTGGAAATCGTTGCCTATCTACGATCGATCGGCCGGTATCTGGATCCCGGCTCGCCGGCGACGCACTGGTCGGAGAATACGAGAACTCATCACTGAAGCCTGCGACATCCTCTCCGTCATTGTGAGAGAGGAGACTCCGGCCACTGCCTATTGCGGTCAAGGTGCTGGAACAAATTTGACCGCTGTATATTTTCTCGACATGAGCGAGACCGCAGTCATTTGCCTCGATGACGCCGTCCGGCGCGAGCTTGCCGTTGCCAGGGCGAAGCACGGCAACAGCTGGGAAGTCCAGTCGATCGCCAACAGCTGGGGCGACATCATGGATGATCGTGAGACATTGGGGGCGATTCACTTGTTCGACCGCACCGGCTCGGTGTTTGCCGGTGTTATCTGCTCGATACACTGATGCCGCCTCCCAAGATCGAGCCGGGCGATCGTCTGACCATTGAGGTCGATGGGTTGAAGAAATGGGATGACGGCCGCCTGACGTTCTCGCTGTTCAGATCACGGGTCGGAAAGCTTCATGAAATGGGCGCGTCGAGCTACCAGCGCCCGTGACCGGCCGAGAGTGCCGGCCGGAGTGATCCCGCCGCTATTGCCGACCCTGGTTGATCGCGTCCCGCAAGGCCCTGCCTGGCTGCATGAGATCAAATGGGACGGCTATCGGATCGGCGTCTATCTGGACAGAGGCAAGGTCAAAATCCTCACCCGCAACCTCCACGACTGGACCGTCAGGTTTCCGACCATCGTCTCGGCGGTGGCCGAGCTCGACGCCACGGACGCGATAATAGACGGTGAGGCGTTCGTCGCCGACGAGAAAGGCTTGTCGCACTTTTCCAGTCTTCAGCGGGCTCTTGGCCGCGGCGGGAGACGTCAGGACATCATGCTTGCCGTCTTCGACCTGCTCAAGATTGACGGCGAGGATCTTCGCGATCGGCCACTCGTCGATCGGCGAGAAGCGCTAGTTAATCTGCTGGGTGAGACGCCGCCGAACGGCATCGTTTTGAGCGACGAGATCAGCGGCGGCAGCGACATTCTCGCACAAGTCTGCCATTTCGGCTTCGAGGGCATCGTTTCCAATCTGCGCAGCAGTCCATATCGATCCGGCCGCCGCCAAGAATGGGTGAAGACAAAATGCGTACTGAGTGATGAGTTCATCGTCATCGGCTACGAGCCCGGCAACAGTTATGGGGGGCTGGGAAGTATCCTCCTGGCGAATCTCGAGGACGGAAATCTAGTCTTCGCCGGCGGCGTTGGCACTGGCTTCAATGCACGCATCGGCACCGACATGATGCGCCGGCTCAAAGCCGCTGAAGCCGAGAAATCGCCTATTCCCGGTCTCAAAGTGAAAGGTGCAATTTGGACACGGCCGGAGATAGTCGTCGACGTCGAATACCGCGGCTGGACCGAGGATCATCAGCTCCGCCATCCATCGTTCAAGGGCATTCGCGAAGACCGATCGGTTGACGAGTTTCTGTAAAAGGGCCTGATCGATCCGAGGCTCTTTTTCGTGTCCGCCCGGCGTCCCGATTCCGCATAATCTGAAGTCGTGGGCCGGCGATAGCCGGCTGCTCAGAAAATGCCCTCTTCCTCGCGATAGGGCTTGCCCGCAAATACGGCATCGAGGACGCTTTTCAGGAACTCCTGAATAATGGGCCTTTGGCCAATGTCGCGACCAGGGCAAAGATCGAAAGCGCCGACACTGGGAAACAAGTAGGCCGGGGTACCATCGAACGCGGACGGGTGCCGAACGAACAGGTTCTTGCGCGACCCGGCAAGTTTGAGAGATGCGCCGTCGCCAGGGAAAAGTATATAGGCCCCGCGACTGCTCAGGATGCCATCGCGATAGGTATGCATCTTGAATAGATCGTCCTGACGGTAGACCCGCGCGAGTTCGGCCTCATAGTCAGCGTCCAGGTCGTCATCGATCCCCTCGCTCACGGAAACGCCCTCAAGGTCAACGGAGTCCAGCCTGTACTTGGCATCGAAGTGAAGCCAATGTCGGTGCAGAAGTCCGTCACCTTCCACGATGATCTCTATGCTGTAGTCGGGATCGAAGCGGGCCGTGTAGCTGCCGTGCCACGCAGAAAGGCCGCGCGTGGGGCGTTGAAAGACGCGATTGTAGAACAGGTTCATCTTGAGGGTACGCGCGCTATCCCGCCTGTAGAGATAGCTGACACGGCTGCGCTTGCCGCGAAGAAGGCGGACCTGCAAACCGTCATCGGTAACATCGACGAGCGAACCGTCGCTCGGCAACTCCGCCTCGGCGAGCTCGGTCAGTGATCGGCGCAAGAGAAAGAAGCACCAGTATTCGTAAAGTTCGCTGACCGGCCGGAGATCGCCGATCAGTCCGTCGGCCAATTGGCCGGCGCGCTTCCACGGCAGTTCCAGGCTCATTCTGAGCGAGAGATCGAATTTGAGGATTTCGCGATAGCCGCGGCGCTTTTGAAGCACCTGCGAATTTGAAGGGAAGCTGCGGAACGCGCCGACCTGCCGCCACTGACCGGACGACAGTTCTTCGTCGATGACGAAGATCCAGCTCTCAACTTCCCGGACAGAGGCAGTCCTTCCATTGCGCGCCAGACCGCCGGCAAGGCGCTGCGTGATGAGCAGCAGTTCTTCGAGGAAGAATTTGACATAGCGGTTCTCGGCCGTGTCGGCCGTCTCGCGCGCCTCGATGACCGGAAACTGGCGTGGGCTGTACCCGTGGAAAAGGCGCGCGAACGGGCCGCCCTTCACCAGAACAGACTCGTCAAACTCCTCGATAAAGGCGGCAACATCGGGGTCCTGCACGGCGCCTATGTCTTCGGTCCCTCGCCATTGATCCAGCCGCGTATGAAAGCAGCGCCTGATTTCATCCAGGGCGACCGGCAGATTGCGGTCCGTCATGATGTGGCGCATCTGGAACAGGAGCGCCGCTTCCGTCTCGGGCGTTACGTCGGATAGGTTGAACGACGCGCTGACCGGACTGTCATATTGAAGGAGGAGTTCAGAAAATTCCTCCGCCACCTCGTCGAGCAAGGCGCGAAACTCATCGAGATAGCCGAGCTTGCGACAAACGACCTCGGCAATGAGGGGCGCGTCATTGCCAAGGCTCAGGTCAAGAATGCCGGCGTGGCCGCGCAAGCGCAGAAGACCGGAAATGGTCGTGCTGCCATCAGCATTCTCGCGCCAGCGTCGAGGAGGATCGATCCGAAAGACGGTTGCAAGCCGTTCGTTGAAGGGCCAGCCCTTCGGGTAAGGCCCGCCTTGTTGCAGGTCGGCAAAGCTCTTGGCCAGCGTTACATCGACGAGATATTCGGTGTTCTCCCGCAGCTGGAATCGCTCAAAAAGGACAGGACTATCCTCGCGCCAGCATATTGCGGGGATTCCGCGCGCAGTGTGCTCGTCCGGCGCGGTCTCTTCCTCGGCCATAACCAGTTGCGGGGCCGCCGGCGGAACGGGAAGCGGTTTGCCGCTGCCCTTGGACCATTCGAGGTCGAGGTGGGTTTTGGCCCCCCATGAGAAGCGCGCTCTGTGGAGGGGAATGGCCATGTGTCAGCTTACGAATGATACGTAGCCGGTCGCCTGCAAGCGGTCGTGCATGGTGTCGAGCTTCTGCCGGGACTGCGGAAGCTGCGCGGTGGCCTCGGCCAGCGTCAGCTTGCGCGCCGCCGGTATTTCAACCTTCGTACCGAGGCCCAACGTGTAGCCGGCGCTTGGCGTGGAGCCTGAATCGTTACCGGCGTAAAAGGCGGAGAGCGCGCGCAGACTATCGCCGAGCGCCCTCCTGTTTCCGTGAATCTTCGGCAGAACCTTTTGCAGCATGGCGTAGTCGAGCGCGTCATGCCAGGTCACGAGCAACGCAGCCTTGTCGGCCCCGGCTGCGTGCTTGGACAGCATCCATTCGGTCACGTAGATGAACGCTTCCTTCGCGATGCGATAGCCGAACGCAAAGCCTAATGGGGAAACGAGGTCGTAAGTGCCGTCAAGCGCCGTCACCACAGCGGCGCGGATCGTGTCAATCTCTGGCGCCGTGAGCCCCGTGTCGGCCAGCGAATCCAGGATGGTCGCAGGATTGGCCACGGCGTATTTTTGACTCTCTCGCGCATCGATTCCGCGCTTTAGCGCAACATCGGCTTGGGCAATGGCAATGATCCCTCCGGGCTCGGTGCGGGTGGCTGCCCCGAGGTAGGCGCTTGGTCGCTCGGCATTCAGTTCGATCACATGCGCGCGGTCGAGAACCTTCGGTGAGAACATATAGGTGGTCTCATCGACATTGACCGTGCCGACGAAAAATAGATTCGGCGGAAGGATGAAGTCGCGCCCGTCGTTGAGCATCGCGGTTGCCGCCTCCGCCTCCCTGCTTCCGGGACTGTCGGCTTCGAGCACGGCCGCGATCAGCTTCAGGTCGTCACCGCCGATCAGAGAGAGGCCGCTTTCCGCATCGAGAATAGTCGCCGCCTCCATCAGGGAGAGGAATGGCGCAAAATATCGTTCCACATGGGAAAGGTTCATCTCATCGAAGATCAGGAAGTGCGGTATATCGGCCGCATCCGAATGACTCGCACGAAGAATGAGGCGGATCGCGTCGGTGATCTCGTAGCTTTCGTGCGTCGTGGTTCCGTCTGGTAGTTTCCGCTCCTTCCCAAAAGGCGTTCGGAATCCCAGTAGCCGCTTTGGTGAGGTCCAATCTGGCCCCACTGCTACCAATTCGAAGATCGAGCCCTGTACCTCGTCAGCATGAAGGCGCTGCAAACCCTCGGCCAGTTTCAGGGCCGCTCGTGATTTGCCCGTCCCCGAAGGGCCGGTCAGGATGACGAAGTTCTTGGCTGCGAGCGCGGTGACAAGCGCGAACGATACTTCGGCGGGGTTCTCCGCCTTGGTAACTCCGATCGGCAAGGATTTTACCGGGAGATAGTCCTGCGGCGCTGGTGCGCTCGACACAAACGGACCGCCGTCGTCTGTGGCGCCATCGTCAATGGACGTGTCAAACACAGCCGCAATCTCGGCAGCGGTGAATCCGATGCGTGCCACAAACTCGTCGGTAAGACGCTTCAGGCGGCCGGCGGCATCGGAGATTCCCGTTAGCACGCTATCGAGGTCCTGGCCGCGCCAGTACCAGACCGCCGCCTCGGTGAGGTTCGGAAGGGGCTTTGCTTTGTTAGCCGTGAGCGCCAACGCGGCGAGGTGGGTATCGTAGCCGGATGCCAGACTTGCCTGTCGCGGTGAGTCGCTGCTTAGAACGATAATATCCCGCCAGGGTGTACCGGAAATCGTCGAGTTCGTGCCATTCGATCGGTAACGGCGCGGCCGATATCCGGTCTTGTCCGCTTCCCGCAATGCGAATGGGTTGAAGTAGTAATGATCGTCCCTGCCAAGTCCGGCGGCCCCTATTTCTTCCAGAGCTTGAATAAAGGCCGGCGCTGACTCAGCAATGGCGACACTTGCTGCGCCTTTGATGGCCATCGTCCGCTTGACGATCATGAAATCAAACAGCGGCGTGCGCTTCGCGCGCGACTCGCCCAGCTGGCCGATCGCCCGTTCAATCCGCTTTGCCGAAAGAAATATCGCCACTAGACGGCTCCGCTCTCGACCTTCTCCAGATTCTTGACCATCATCTTGCAGAAGTCTTTCTTGATATCGATACCGATGCTGCGGAATCCGTTCTTGCGCGCGAATACGAGACTCGTGCCGCTACCGGCAAAGGGATCAAGGACGACGCCGCGGGCGGGCGTGGTCGCGAGGATCGGAATACGAACAAGCTCTTCGGAGAAGCGCGCCTTGTGACCGTTTTGAAGGCCGCGCACCGGCGGCACCTCCCATGTATCGAGCGGCGGCAGAACCGAGCCGGAGTCATTCGGTCGGCCGACCGGTTCTTTGTTGAAGTAGTACCAACGATTTTTCACGAAATGAAAGACGTACTCGTGAGACATGGAGCACCGATCCCGTACCTGATCGGGAATGGGATTGGGCTTTAGCCAGACATTGTCGTTGCGGACCGTCCAGCCGTTGTCCTGCATCGCAATCGCGAAGCGGTGCGGTATCAGAAGCAGTTGCTTGGGGATGCACCACTTGCCGTCGCCCTTCTTGTCCTGGGGACGAATTCCGAAGCGGCGTGCCCCTTGCTTCGCTTCTCCGCTCTTGTGTTCGCCCTTCCCACTCCAATAAGTGTCGCCGATATTGACCCACATGCTGCCGTTCGGCGCGAGGATAGGATCGCACGCGTCGAACGTCGCGACGAGTTTTTCGATGAACGATGATGGGTGTTCCTCAAGACCGATCTGCCCGTCAACATCGTAGTCACGCTGCCCGTAGAACGGCGGTGAGGTGACGATGCAGTTCACCATCATTCCCGTCTGCGTCAGCAGTTCGAGCGCATCCGCAACATCCATGTTGAGGATGATGGTGTGTTCGTCGGCATAGTATGCCTTCCGTTGCAGCACCGGGGAGAGGAATGTGGCATCGTCAATGACAGTCGGCGCCATAGCCGCATTGGCTTTGGTCTTGGGTTTGTCGCCCGACGATCTGGCGGTCTTTGCTCGGGTCTTTGAGCTTACGTCCGTACCGCCCACGACCCTAAGCGCCGTATTTCCCATGCTCTGCCCCCGGTCAGTAGTCTGAAATTGAAACAAGGAGTAGCTGTTTAGCCACGGCCGCCACTCTTGCGGCTTCCACTTTCTGTGTATGCAACTGAGCTCCTTCTGCTATCCTTGGATATTCTCGAATGGGCGGCCCGACCGGGGCCGCCGTTACGTCCTTCACCGTCGACATTTCCGGGAACCTTGATACCCCCAAATTTTAGCTTCGCCTGGCGAATGTCGTACTCGCTCTGCATTCGCATCAGGCTCACCATATCGGCCCCAAAAGCCTTTTCGAGACGGACTGCCATCTCAGCCGAGAGGGCAGCCTGTTCGTTCAGGAGCCGCGATAACGCCACTCTGTGAACGCCCAAGGCTGTCGCCGCGTCTTTCACGGACAGCCCATGGGGCTCGATGATCTTGGTTCGGACAAACCGCCCAGGATGGAGCGGGGTCCTCGATTGCGGGGCCTTGGAGGTGTTCATGGCGACTCGAGGTCGAATCAGTAGTAAAGATTATGGAAATGCCGCTTGCGTGTAAAGTTACGCGCTACGCACCTCGCCGCCCCGCGCCGAGCGGCTGCTGAAATTTTGGCGAAAATGGATTTCGACGACGAGGAAGTCGACGAAAGGTCATGCGGCGGCATGGCTGAGTTCTGCTGCCGATACAAGGATTCCCTGAATGATCGCGAGGCAGGCTTTGACCAGCAGATGAAAGCACGCACGACACTTGGCGGCAGGATCAGCCCCAAACAGCAGGCGTGGCTTGAAATCATTTTGTGGAAAACTGAGCCGCCGAAATCGCTACGGTGTCTTGCTTGGATTCTTGCGGAGCAGCGCGAATTTAGGCTCTGTCATCTCGCCTATGGCGTTCGTATTCTCTCCGCTCGGCTACGCTCATCTTCGGCAGCGCGTACGCGCGATCTTCGGGACGCACCCGCATCCGTTTTTTCTGGGGAAATCCGGATCTCTGAAGCCATACTCCCGCCGTCGCCCGAAACTTGCCATTTGTTCGGCTCCCCACGGACCACAGAAGCCGGGGCCGGCAATGGACCGGCTGCTTAGGGCATGGTCGGACGATAAACATGCACCCTCAGCGTCAAGCGGTCACGCGTCAGGCGGCCCGAGATTCCCCGTTTCGGCCTGGCCAACTGTTTGCTGGCCCGGCCACTGAAGGCAAGCTGGAAACAATGCGTCGTTGAAACCTGCGGTAGAGAAGATGCTCGCAGTCGGCACGTCTGATTTTCTGCACGCGTCTGAAGTCTCGGCACGAAATGGTGCTCCCCCTTCGCTTTTCACCTAATATCGCCGGATCTTATGGGAGACCAGATTGCCGTACAGCGCAGAGCAGATCGCAGAATTCCATCACAGCCTCGATGAGTGGGCCGCCCGGGAACGTGCTTTGAGCGAAGCCTTGATCTCTCGTGCCTATCGGCAGGAACGGTCGCAAGTAATGGCTGTGCAAGGCTTCACACGACGGCTACACACCCTAATCCGCTGCATCGAGCAAGTTTATGAGCTGGTCCCACCCGAGGCCGAGAAGCCCTCGCGCCAGGGCATCAACGACGCCGCGATCTGGTTGCAGGCTTTCGTGATCAACGTCTATGGCGCAGTCGACAACCTCGCTCGGTTGTGGGTCTGGGAGGCAGACGCCAAGTACAAAGGCAAGCCGATCCCGTCCATGTACATCGGCTTAACACCAGATAATACGGCGATCCGTGAGAGCCTGTCGGAGGCCATGCAGGAGCACATGTCCGGCACAGATGCGTGGTTTGGCTATCTTGAGAACTACCGGCACGCGCTGGCACACAGGATCCCCCTCTACATCCCTTCCACGCGCATGGACGACGAGGGGGCGGCGGAATGGCGCCGCCTTGAGACGGAGAGCTTCGAGGCGCTGAAGGCGCGTAACTTCAACCTCTATGACGAGCTCCTGGGGCAGCAGTCGGAGCTCGGTGTGTTCGAGCCTTGGATGATGCATGCGTACGGCCCGGATACGGACGATGGCACCCCAGTACGGTTTCATCCGCAGATGATCTGTGATCTGGCGACAGTGGTCGAGATCGGTGAGAAGATGCTTCAGGAACTAAATTCCCTTCCCCAGGAGGCATGACTTGGTCGCTGCATCCACTCTCCTCGGCGCTGCCGGCGAGCACTACGTGATGTCGCTGTTGCTGCGCCACGGCTTTATCGCTGCACTGGCACCGGTCGGTGTGCCGAACTGCGATATCGTAGTGACGGACGACATCGGCGATCGACTCTGCGCTGTGCAGGTCAAGACACGCATTGACAAGGGCAGCGACGGCGGCTGGCACATGAGTAAGAAGCACGAGTCGATCAGTTCCCCAGGGCTGTTCTATTCATTTCTGGATTTTGGGAAGTCGCTTACCGCTCCGCCAGCGTGTTTCGTTGTGCCCAGCGAAGTGGTCGCCGACGTCATAAGGCGATCGCACCAAGCCTGGCTGAAGACTCCTGGAGCGAAGGGGCAAGAGCGCAACGACACCGATTTCCGTCGCTTCCTGCCTGACTTCGAACGCAAGGGGTTGATGATCGGCTGCGGCCCAGGCTGGCTTGAGCCCTATCGCGAGGCGTGGAAAACCCTTGCAGCGCGAACATAGGAGGCGCACTTGCACCCCGTCGACATGGACAAGATCGCGACTTGGCCGACTAGGGTGACCGCATTCCTGACTGCGCACTCTAGGGAGCTGCGCGCCGATCGGCCAGAGCTGCTACGCCTCATCAATGATCTTCAGCCCGACGAGGTCGTCATCGCAGAAAAAATCGACCGCATTTCGCGCCTGCCACTAGATGAAGCTGAGCGGCTGGTCGCGGCGATCCGCGACAAGGGGGCCAAACTCGCCGTGCCCGGTATCGTGGACCTATCCGAGCTGACCAAAACCGCCAACGGCGTTGCCCGCGTGGTGCTGGGATCGGTGCAGGACTTGCTGTTGCGCGTAGCATTGCAGATCGCGCGCGACGACTACGAGGATCGCCGCGAGCGGCAGCGGCAGGGGATCGAACTGGCCAAGGCCGAGGGCCGTTACAGCGGCCGGAAGGCGGACACCAAAGTGCACGAGCGCGTCATCGCCCTGCGCACCGCCGGCCGCAGCATAGCCGATACGGCGCAACTGGCCGGCTGCAGCCCGAGCCAGGTCAAGCGAGTGTGGGCGGAACACACGAAAGGAGGAACACAACGATGACCGACACCACGCCCGTCATAGCTGGCTGGGAACTCCTCACTGAAGATGAGGCCGCCGATGCGGCAATTGACGAGTTCGGCCAAGATCCGACAACGTCGGTCGCATACTGTGGCTGTGAGCTCGGCGAGACCGGCAATCGCCGGGTTAAAACCGCTAAACGAAAGCATCCCTAAATACGGGACGCTGACCGTTGTTGCCGACGCGACCGGAAATCCTGAAAATAGGGCGTCGCCACCCTTTGGGCGTTGCCACATGACCGAAATCACACTCCGTGACCTGTACTACTGCACAAGCGCGGGCTTCATCCGTGTCGCAGAAAGCAAGACAGACGGCTCGCGGGTCCATATCGACGATGTCGTGTCAGGCCTCACCTGCCAATGCATGTGCCCTGGATGCGGTCGGGACATGGTCGCCAGAAAGGGCGAGCAAAGGGCGCACGTATTCGCTCACCGGGCACACCAGGCCGATAACTGCAGCTCGCCTGGTGAAACTGCCCTGCACAAGTTTGCAAAGATGGTACTCCGCGACCGGCTGCGACTGAAATTACCAGCCATCACAATGACGGACCAGAACGGCGTGCTGGAAGTCTTCAAGGAAGCCGTTTTCGATTTCGACGAAGCGGCTCTTGAGAAAAGGGCGGGCGAAGTCGTTCCTGACGTCATCTGCCGCCGCGGTGGCCGCGACCTTCACGTGGAATTCCTTGTGACGCATGCTTGCGACCCGACGAAGCTTGCCAAGCTCAATGCCATGGATGTCGGCGTACTTGAAATCGATCTCAGAAGATACCGAAACGAGCCGCTGAACCACCTCGATGAAGCGATTCTCTTCAAGGCGCCCAGGAAGTGGCTTCAGACGCGCATGTTCGCCAAGGGCACGCGGATGATGGAGGAGCGAAAAAACGCGATCGAACGTGAGAAGGACGATGAAGCAAGAGCGCTGTGGCAAATCTATATTGAGCGGCCGGCAGAAAGCCAATTCTCGCTAGGGCCATGGCAAGAAAAGGCAAACGAATACGGGCTCCGCAAAGCGGTCTCTGGTGGTGGTCAACACAAGACATGCTTCGAAGTCCGTGACGCCGAGTGGAAGTCGTTTGTCCTGCTCGAGATCGCCTGTCGAAGAGGCCCTTGGCCTTTCGATGCCTTCATGGCCATGTGCAGCAAAGGATGGGTGCACCAGGCATTCGTCTTCCGGGACAACGACTTGGCGTCCAGAATGCGAAAACTGGAACGCGCTTACCGCTCTCCGTATGAACGATATTCGGAATTCTTGAAAGACATGACAAAGTCAGGATTGTTGGGACAAGCGGGATCAGGAATACGTGGGTCAATGCTCCTATGGGGAATTGTCGACAAAACGGAGCGCGAAGCGCACTTGCCTGACATAGGGCGGGCAGTTGTGGAACAGCGGATAGCGGCCTGTTCCGGCCGATTTGCAACCTGTTGCATTGTCGTCTCCAGAATGGGTGGGTTTAGCAACGCCATTCTGCCTGACGGCAGGCCGCTATCCACCAGCCCATAGCACTTGGGGTAAGCAGCATGTTCAGAGTCTCACGATCGTCAAGGATGTCGCGCCAGGCTACGGCGCTTCCATAGAAGAGACTTCGAAACGGCGCAAAAAGGTAAGCAGGGCCTGCGTCGGGAGCGGCCAGTTGTAGTTGCCAGCATGAAGCCAGCTGCGGGTGTTGGGCACGTTTGTGTTGGCCTTGACCCATTCGAGCAGCTCGTCATGTGGCACCACAAAACGCTTGCCGACCGTTGTTATATTTAGGATTACGCCCTTGCCAACAAGCTCTCGCACTACGCCTGGACGGTTTAGCGAGCGAATGTGTGGGGATGAATCACTACCATCTCCACTGGCTCGGCGGCGCGGTGCACGTCGATGCTGGATCCCCTCACCCCCAGCCTTTGCGTGGAACTTGTAGTCTGGTGATCCTGGCCGCAGATCGGGTGCTTGGTCGGAGTTCCCGACCCTTCGCACGAAAGTCTGGTAAAGCTCGCCGTACCGCTCCGCATAGGCTGTTTTGATCCACGCAGTGATATCTGCGCGCGCCCCATTGCGATGCCATTCCGTCTTGGCGATCAGAAACCAGTTGCACGGGTGAATGTTGAGCAGGAAGCGCCGCTGGAGATCGGCCCGCGTCCAGTTCGTCCAGTCAAGATCACGATTCTTGACGGGCACGATATGCGCCAGGTGGTAGCCGGCGGAATTTAGGTTCTCGCTGCCCACGATGCCAAACATATGAGTAGGAACCTCAGCAAAGAATTGCGCGGACGCGCCTTCAATGGGCTGCTCGCCCAGCAAGAATGCATGAAGCCACCAACCCGGCGCGTTGTCGGATGGCATCAAAACATCTCCCCGAGCGGTCGTATAGAGAGTGCCTCGCTCCTGCCCCCTGACCTGTCGGACGATATGCACCGGGCGATCGCTCGAAAGATAAATGGAGAGAAAAGCGTCAAAGGCCTTGACCCTTTCGAGGGCCGGCAGATTGGGCTCTACAAAGCCGCAGTAGAAGCCGGCGAAATCGCCATCGAACCTTTCCGGGCACCTGATAAGCGCCACGTTTCCTCCGCTATTTGTCTGACCAAGGACGTCGTTAAGAAGGCATTGTCGCTGAGCTCTAACACAAGAACCTTGGAGGACCAAAACGCAAAGCAATGGCTGCTTACGAGACGCCTTCTCGCGGCTCGGGTTCTATTTCCATGGGCGTTGCGGCTTTCGCGGTTAACTGGCACAAAGAGTGACGATGGCAACCCGATACGACGTCCACTCTTGCCCTGTTGATCGACGGCGACAATGCGTCGCCAAAGATCATCGTCGGCCTCCTGGCCGAGATCGCCAATTATGGCACTGCCAGTGTCAAACGCGTCTACGGAGATTGGACCGGCCCAAATCTCAAAGGGTGGAAAGAATGTTTGCTCGAGCACTCGATCCAGCCGGTCCAGCAATTTGCCTATACGACCGGAAAGAACGCGACCGATGGCGCGATGATTATCGACGGCATGGACCTGCTCTACACTGGTCGATTCTCCGGCTTCTGCATCGTCTCGAGCGATAGCGATTTTGCAAGGTTGGCGGCAAGGATTCGCGAGCAAGGCGTCACAGTCTATGGCTTCGGTGAGCGCAAGACGCCCCGTCCTTTCATTACGGCTTGCGACAAGTTCGTTTATTTCGATGTCCTCAACACATCCGAACAGTCGACAGCCGCCTCCCTGCCGAAGACAGCAGCCACCAAACCGGCTGCTGCGCAGAGCAAGCTCGATAAGGCCACGCTCGATATGCTATCAAAAGCGGTCGCAGCCTCGGCCGATGAAGATGGGCGGGCCAACCTTGCTCGCGTCGGGGCACACTTGGCGAAACAGGCCCCTGACTTTGACGCACGCAACTACGGCTTTCCGCGTCTCAGTGATCTCGTCGAGGCCTCCGGCATCGTGGATGTCGAACGCATCGGAGAGAACCCAAAAGTCATTATGGTAAAGCTCAAATAAGGAAGCTGTCAGTCCGCGCTCACCTGGTCACCAATCCTTATCGGTTGCCGCGTAGCGTTGAGAACTCTTCGTGCTGCTGTTTCCCGATCGACTCCGCCGCTCCTTTGATCCTTTCAGCCTCTTCGCGACTTCGGGTGCATAGGGTACCAAGCGTGGGCAGACGACAGAAACCGCTCAACGGCCGCGCCTTAGTAACCGCTTCAAGCTCAAACCGGCCAACAAAATGTAAGGCGGCATGGCGAGCGAATAGTGACCACAGTTTAATTCCAAAATATTTGGCCTAGCCCCGGCGTCCTTCAGCCTCTGCATGAACCTCTCCGATAGCTCTGGCAACACCACTTTGTCTCTCTTAGCCAACACAACCTGAAGATCGAGATCAGGCCGTGCCAAACTGCGCGCGTAATTCTCCAAGTTAAGTGGACCCCAGGCCCTTCTGAGATCGGTCAGCTCAATCTCAGGCTCAAGGCTATCGCGTATCGATCGTGTCGCCCGGCCCGTCCAAACCATATCCGCTAGGCTCCCCGCCGTCAGAAACAACGAGGCTTTTGACACAGCCAAGTCGTGTGCCGCGACTATGGCCGCAATCCACGAACCTAAGCTCATTCCGAGAACCGAAATCTCTCGATAGCCTTCGCTTTTCAACCAACGTATGAGTTTTCGTCCATCCAACACTGCCTGCCTTACAGATTGGATCGTTCGTCCGAGATTAGGGCTAAGCATATAGTCGGCGTGCACGGAGCCGGGACGGCTGCGTTCGAAGTGATAAGGCATAGCAATCTCGACAACCGTGATGCCACGCTGCGAGAAAAAGTTGGCAATCTGACGATTCCGGGCGCTTGCATTCCAATGATGAAAAATCACCATCGCCTGATCGAACGACCCGCTTTCTGTGATTTTCGCCGAGACGACATTGTTTTGTTCGATGTCAGTAGAAATGTCCGATGAAAATTTGAGCCACCCATCTAGCCTTACAAAACCCTGATCACTCACACTCGGCTCATCGAAAAAGGCTGGATCAGCCACGGCTTGGTCCGCAAGGGCACAGAATTCCTCGATACTTGTTATCTTCTTCGCACCTGGAAAGGCGCGTTCCGCGTCAAGGACGAAATCCGTTGGTTTCTTCCCTTCCTCTCCGCGAAGGGCCCGGCGTTCGTCCCAACGATCGAGCCAACTATGAAACACTCTGATTGTTTCCTAACTCGCTCGCTCGCCAGCGGCCTAATCCTGGATCGAACAGGCCGTATAGTGCGACTAGCACCGAAATGGCCAGAAGGGTGGAAAAGCCGGCAAACGCGTCGATCAACAAGTAGCTGACAACAAGTAACGCCACGACCGCCGACATCTTCCACAAAGGCGCGTGAAATCGACCTCCGACACCTAATCGGATGGAGCCATACAGAAATACAAAACAGGTCGAAATAACGATAAGAAAGCTGCTGTAATGCGTCGGCATACGATAGCGGAACCTGGTGCTCACATCATCGCGACCTTGGAACATCGAAGACATATCGCCGACCAACCACGCCACAATATTCTCACCACTGGATGCCAGATAAGAGCTTTGGACCTTCATCCATATGGCGACCAAAACCCCCAAAATAGTACACCGAAAAACCCCACGCATCACTGTGAGGCCGGCTTCATTGAGCTCTTGCTGATGATCAACATGCGGCAGCTTCTTCAATCCGTCTCCAATTCTCCAAAGATCATGAACAACCGTATAGAGCAAAATGAGACCTGCGAAGAAAAGATAAAACACCAGGCACATGTATAGGTAAGCGATCCCCGTAAAAACGACTGTTTCGGGGACAGATATGACCTCAGGACGCACAAGAGCTATTTTTCCCCAATCCATGGCGTAGTTGCCACCGCCCTTCATCAACGGGATCAAGGACACGCCGATCCATTGAAAAAGACCCGCGAACAGCAAGCAAATCAAAAAAACCGACCAATATGTGTACGAGGAAGCGTCAACGTTGCGCAACCAGGCGTCGTCGCTTTCCACCTGATCGCCCCGCGCTGCGAGCTTTCTGCGCCCCTCACTTTTCCAGAAGACCAGCAACTCTATAACGAAGAAGAAAAACAGCGGTAAGAACACCATAAAGTCGAGTGTCCAATTTGCGGCCCAAAGGAATCCAACCTGCTTAACGAGCCCGTCCGCTCGCTCGTAGGTGACGTTGTGGATACCAATGATGTACGACATAAAGCCGAGGGCGGTCATGCCGGCAAACACCGACGCCGGTAAATTCAGGGGAGATCCGTGACTAAAAAACGCCTCCGATTTCCTCGCCAAACTAAAACGCCGCCTCGGCCCCTTGGCGTCAGTATCCCGTTTTAGCTCTGGAGACGCTGTGTCGTCATCGAAGGTCGCAGCCAGTGCTGTGTCTGGAATCTCCTGTGCAACGCTGCTTCCGGCTCTCTTCCATTCTCGTCTCTTGGCCGATAACCGCGATTGCGCCGCACTAAGCTCCATCTGCCATTCGCTGGTTGCCGCCGGATCATCGCAGCCAAAAACCCTCGCCAGCCAACGAATATTGGCAGTGCTAATTCCCTTCTCGTTCTCTTGAAACCAAAGCTGCACCGTTCGCAGATCGACCCCAATCCGGTTGGAATCTATCTGTGAAATCGCCTCTGCGAGAAGCTCGGGCGTCCATGGGCCTGCAGGAAACCCGTCCTTGCCCAATGGCCTACCAGCACCCGCCGCGGCCAACCGCTTGAATATTTCTTTGAAATCACTTTCGTCTCCCGGCGGAGGGAGGAATATTTTTCCATTCTTAATCAATGGCTTACAGGCGCTACTTTCGTTTCGTTTCGCTAGGCTTCGTATCCTATCGTGCCTTCGTCCTCAATCAACGTATTTTTCAACTCGATTTTGGCCGGGGTGGCAGGGGCGGAGTGTGCCCGCATGAGGAATGAAGCCATGCTGAGCCTAGGAAAATCTTCAAATGACCTATCCGGAGGCAACCATTTCACTCGGCAGAATCGCACGGCGATTAATGCTGAGGCGCGGCGCGGCTCCCTGGCCGACATAACCGAACGACATGTCGCGGCTCAAAGAGCGGCCAAAGCGTTGCGAGAGGCTGAGAAGGCGCCTGGGGCTGGCGACGTGATCGCGTTGGACGAGGCCGCGGCGCGGCGCGACGTGATTGCGTATCAGCCCGCCGATCACCGGGAATCCATCGGGAAGCTGGTATACATCGCGGCATATCTGATCGCGAGGCGGGAGCGTCTCGAGGAAAGGGAAATGGCGACGGTTATGGAGATGGCGGCGCCTTTTGGGTGAGGTGATCAGCCATCATGGGGGTGAAAAAGCCGCTGAAAAGCGGGCTTCTTCATGCCACAGGTGCTTGCGGGTCAAAGTCGATCTGCTCTTCCGTGGATCAACCTGATCGCACCGGCCTGCACGGCACCGGTCAAGCATCCCCAAATCAAAGCGGCGATGAAGTTCCAGCCGAAAAGCAGGGCAATGACGAGGCAGATCAGACCCGTCGCACAGACTGTGGCGTAGTCGAGCAGTTCGTCTTCCATTTTCAGCAACACCTGTTTTCGTCGGTCTCGCCGTTTAAAACCGGCGGCGGAGGCCGGCTAGTTGATGGTAGCGATCCATTCTCCGGATGCGTCTTTGGCAAACCCGACGACGCGATCCAGGGGCTGAGCCTGTGGTGACATCTTGATTGATGTCATGCACGATACTCCGGGGCCGCTGCTGTTCTTGTCGCACTGGCCGAGAGCAAGCGAGATCTCGGGCATGTTGTTGCGGTCCCAAACGAGCGGCGAAGCTTGCTGTGCCTTCCGGAAAGCGGCAAGAGCTTCATCCTCCGTCGGCGCTTCGACGATCGGGGCTTGCGGAACAGGGCACAGAGAAGGATCGGCAGAAATAGCCGCTGCGAGTTCGGCCTTGGAAAGTGCCTGTGCTTCGACGCCGGGCATCGCAAGCCATGTGCCGCCAGCGCCGGCTAACAAGCCAACGGTGGCGGCAATCGCGAGAAGTGCGTTTTGGTTCACGCTAGAATCCTCACCTAAAGATTCAAATTGAACCAGTGGCGTTGTTTTACGCCTTGGTCGTTCGGGATGTCGAAATACCAGGGATCGGCGCGGCGGGGACGCATTGACGAAATTTCTTTAGTGCAGCTATCGCTTCCGTCGCTGTCAGGACCAGCACGACGAACGGGAATAGTGAGGCCATTTTTGTCGGCCTGGCTGTTAAACCTCGATTTGCAGACATTCACGGTCTTGACGCACTGATCGGGGACGCGGCGATTGCCTTCCTTGCCCCGCTCGCTATAGCCGACCTTCGAGCCTTCCGGGCAGTCTGCGTACTCTTGGCGGCCAGGTTCTCCAGCCTTTGCTTCGTGGCAAATCGGCCAAGAGAAGCCTGGCTTCGCCATGGCGCGAATGAGTTTCGTCATTGGCGGAACGCAGTAGGAAACGCCATGCCAGGACGGACTTTGCGAGGCAGCACAGAGCAGTATTTGGCAACCCCAGGAGGCATCTTGAGCCTTGGCGGCGGTAGCAGGCAGGATAGCGACGGCTGCTAGGCCGGCTGCCGCATAAAGCAGGTTTTTCATGTCAGGTGGTCCTCTCGATGGTGACTGCTGGTGGGGCCCGATCGACATGGAGTTTGTCGCTGGGTGTGGCAGGCTGCGCTCGATCGCCGGCAGCGTAGATGGCGGCGGCAACGAGCGCGAAAGCTGAGAACCAGAAGATCCCTATCCGGAAGAGGAGCGGCTGGTTGGGGATGTCCCGGCACAGTGGCGGGAAAGCAAAGAGCCCAACCAGAAAGCTGTCGAATGCGAGGTTGCGTTGACTTTGAAAAAGGATCGACACGGCGAGCAGTAGCACAGCAAAGGGGCCATGCACCCACCAGATTCGTGAGGAAAGGACGATCAGCGCGAACGATATCGGAATGGCAAGCAACAAGCTCGCCAAGGGATCGTTTGCGATGGAGTTCGCAATATGGGCGAAGTCTGGCAACTATCGATCTGTCCTATTCGGTTTTTTGCGAGCGTCGGCGAAGGGAGGCGAAATTTCGCTTTCCCGTTCTGCAAGAAGATTGAAATCTGCGATCGGCCGGCGATCTAGCGTCTTGTCGACGGCCTTCCGCCTCCACTCATTCATGTCGAGAACGTAAGTCGCCCACATGCCATAACGGGCCGCCATGGCGTGACGCTGATAGGTGATGTACTGGCCGTTGTAGAGATAGGGGGTTGCGACCCGCGCCCAGCCGACGCGGAGCATTTCGAGCGCGAGATCGCGGCCCGTTACGATGCATCGCGCCGACGGCACGCCATCATGGTCATAGCCGAGAACGGTGCATTCGACGGATTTATTACCGACGGTTCGTTTGAGCCAGGCTTTGGCAAATGGACCACAAGGAACCGGTGGCGGTGCTTTGACGCGCTCACGGTCTTCCCATTTCGGATTGAACGCCCATTGGGGCAGCTCGCAAGCATCGATGTCTGCGAGACGAATTCCCTGAGCGAATTGGGGATACCAGAGGGTGCGACCGTCTATGACGGCGACGCGCCCTTTGAAGACGGGATAGACGGGAGCGGGCACAACTCGCGGCTCATAGCGGACTGGAGCCCGGCTCCTGATGATATCGGCAGCCATCGCGGGGGTCGCGATCGCTGCTGCAACAATGACCGTAGCGACGGCGGTATCTTTCATTGTTTTGCTTTCTTGGCTCGCTCGTTGGCCGATCGGCTCAGAAGGACGGCCGGGTGTTGGACGTCTTGGAACTGCCACAAGCCAGCCCGCCTTTCGCGGGCGTCCTGTTCGGCAACAGCATAGGGAGTATGAAAGGGCAGGCCGTCGGCGTTGAGCGAAGCGAAGGCATAGCCGCTGGCGATCATCATTGTAGCCAGGTCGAGCCGGTCTTTGCCCACTGTGGCGTAGCAGACGACATAGGAGAGGTCGGCCGTCTTGGCGACGGGAGCACACACCGGTTTCGTGTCCTTGATGTAGGCGGCGAAGACGGCCAGCGAAGCATCGCCACAGTCGCGCTTTTGGCCCTTCTTGTCGGTGTAGAACGTGCCGCGAAGGCATGACTGGACGCCAAAGAGACGGTAGCGCAGCCCGTCTGAAAACCACGTGTCGCCGGTTTCGAGCGTGACACCTGGCTGGAGATCGAAGTAGCCGGCTGGTGCTGCGGCTGCTGCCACCGGAGCCAGCGCGACACCGAGAATGGCGAGAAGCCTTCTCATTGTGATTTTGCCCGTGGATCGGCCCACATGCCGTATGACCCCGACTTGCCGATTTCCTCGGCCTTTGCGAGATCCGGGCGGACGTATGTTCCGTCCGGCTTCTTGGCGAGCCGAAGCGCTCCAAGTGATAAAAGCTGTTCTTCGAACATGTCGACAGTGTCGAGACTGCCCGGGTAGTTGTAGTAGCCGTAGCAGGTCGCATTCTGCTTCGCGGCGTTCTGCTCACTCACAAACGCCCGGCAGAAAATCACCTTCGGGCTTTTCAACATGATCTGAAGCTGCTCTTGGGCGAATGCTGAGCACGCCCCGGCAAAGTCTTCCTTGCGGTTGACCATCTCGCCCTGACACGGCTCGAGCCCGAAAAGATGCAGCGTTGTTTTTTCATCAACGCGAAATTCTGTCGGGGAGACGGCCTTGTAACCGGCCTGAGACGCATATCCCTTGCGGTCCACGATCTTGCCGGAACCGTCGTAATACTCGACGACCAGCACCGTCTTGCCCGGTGCAGCCAGCGACTTGATGTAGTCCTTGTTGATGTCCTCCACGGACAAAGCCGGTGTTGCCATGACGCAACTAGCGAGTGTGGCAATAATGGTACGTTTCATTTTCTAGCCCTAACCATCCTGGTGACATTGGATTACCCGCAAGAGGGGGGTTTAAGTATGGTGCAAAAACTTGTATCACTACCCCAAATCGGTATCATGCACCTACGAACTTAATCGGTTTTCGTTGTAATCTCAACACCGCAAGTTAGGCGGGGGACGATGATCAGAAGGGCTAGAATTGAAGGTGTTTCGCGATTGGCTGTAATGGCAGGCGCTTTAGCCTTAAATGCCGCTGGACCGATAGCGTCAACGGCTCAAGAATCGCAGAAACAAGCCGAATTTGTTACGAACATGCCAGCTGCGGCGCCGGTCAATGACGCTTCGATCAGCGCTATTTTCGCAAACCGGTGGGGTAAGGCAAGCGGTGAATTCGTGCTTGGCTCTGACGGCGTGGTCGCGCCCGAAACGGCCTCACCGTCGGGGGCCATTATAGATAACCCTATTGGTACGTTCGCCCTTTGTTATGCATCTGATAAGAATGCCCATAATGTTATCGATATGGGTAAGCTAGCGAATGGAGAGATTGCCCATAATGGTGTTGCCGGGCCGACAGCCACAAGCACGGCAAACGTGCAAGATTGTGGGCCGTCTCCCTTAAGCCCCGCGGAAATCAAAAGCTTGGTCGTGGAAACGGCTCGTCGGCATAAGGTCGATGAAGTTTTCGCCACTGCCATTGCCTGGGCTGAAAGCGGATTTGACCAGACCCGCAATTCGGACAAGGGCGCGCGCGGCCCAATGCAGCTGATGCCCGGCACTGCAACACGCTTTGGTGTCGAAGACGTTTGCGATCCTGCGCAGAACATCGAAGGCGGCATGAAGTACCTGCGCGTGCTGCTCGACGAGTTTCAAAATCCTCTGCTGGTGGCGGCTGCCTACAACAGCGGGGAGCACCGGATTTATGAGCATGGCGGCATCCCACCGTTCAAGGAGACGGTCGGGTACGTCGCCAAGGTGGTGAATTACCAGCTCGGTCTGGCAATGCCGACAGTCAGGACAAAGACCAGAGCGGCCGCCCCTGCGGCGATCGCTGATGCGGGTGATGACGGCAACGCCGGCGTCATTGCCGTGAAGAAAACCGGCAAGTTTGTCGGCGGTGTGATGCACTTTTGAAGGAGAGAAGGCATGAAGTGCTTTGCGAATAAGGGTACGGGGATAAGCGCGCTGAAGCTGGCAGCCTTGCTCGGGCTGGCGGCGGCGATTCAGCTAGCGGGCGCTGACCTGGCGCTTGCACAGGGCGGCGGTGGAAGCGGAGCTTTTGCACCGCTCCAAACTGCCGTCCAAATGATCGTCGATTTCATTACCGGTCCGTTCGGCCGGTTGCTGGCGATTATTGCCGTGATCGGTCTTGGCTTCCTGGCATTCGCCGGCCGTCTGTCATGGTTCACGGCTGGTGCCGTGATCGTCGGTATCGGTCTCGTGTTCGGCGCTCCGACGATCGTCGACGAAATGATCGCGGCCGTCGGTCAGTAAAATGACTGAGTACGAGGACGAAAAGCCAGCCTTGGCTCCGTTGGTGATCGGCCTGACCCGATCGCCGACGCTTTGGGGCGTGCCGTACATGGCGGTCGTCATCATTGTCGGCGTCACCATCATTGGCTGGCTGGCTTCGAACTCGTTGTGGGCGTTGTTGGTCGCTCCGGCGGCGTATCTCGTCCTTTTTTCACTTTGCGCCTGGGACAGCCGGATTTTGGACGTGCTGCAGGTGGCGTCGCGGATGACGCCCCGCACCCGGAACAAAACCTTTTGGGGCACCAATTCCTACGGACCGTAACCAATGCTGAAAGTCGTTAGAGAAGAGCTTGGATTTGGAAAGGTCGCTCATAATGAGCGACCTATGTCCACACATATCCCGTACCTGCGGCACGTGTCCGATACGGTGATAGGGCTGGAAAACGGCTCCTTGCTGAGCGTCATCAAGTTGGACGGCCTGTTTTTCCAGACGGAGGACCAAGCAGAACTCAACATGCGGTCCGTCGTGCAAAACACGATGATCCGGGCGCTTGGCTCAAGCCGCTTTTCGCTCTGGTCTACCGTCATCCGCCGTGAGGTGGAAACCGAGATTGGCGGCGCGTTCGATGAACCGTTCTGCGAGCTGCTGAACAGACGCTACATGGACCAATTGCGCGAGAAGCGCATGTTCACGAACGAAATCTATCTGACCATCGTGCGGTCAGGGATGCGTGGCGCTCTCGGTATTGGTGATTCGGTCAAGAAGCTGCTCGATCGGGCCAACCGAGAAGTGCGGAACCAGCAAACACGCGAGGATGTCACAGAGCTTGAGGAGCTGATCTCCAACATCACGCGCGAACTCCAGAAATACGGTGCTCGCGCGCTCGGGATCGCCTATCGCGATAAGGAGCCGTATTCGGAACCGTGTGAGTTTTTCAACACGATCCTGACCTGTGGCGTGCCGCGCAAGATGCGATTGCCGCGCATGGGAATACGAAACTTTGTCGGGACATCGCGGCTGCACTTCAGCAAGCGGACAATGCAGGCCCAGGCGGCGGTCGACGAAGACAGCCGTTTTGGCGCTTTGCTGTCGGTGAAGGAATATCCGCCGTTCACCGGGCCGGGCATGCTCGATGGGCTGTTGCAGGTCAACCATGAATTCATCCTGACGCAATCCTTCACGATCGCGGACAAGCCCATCGCACAGGAGCGCATCACCCGCCTGCAACGGCAAATCCAGGCGTCGGATGAGGCCGGAAGTTCGGTCGAGAAGGATATCGACTACGCCCTGAACAGTCTGATGAACCAGGAAGCGGTATTCGGCTTCCATCATCTGACCCTGTTGTGCCTGTCCCGCGATTTGAAGGGCGTCAGCCAGTCGGTGTCGGAGCTTGGGGCCTGCCTCACTGACATGAACATCAATTGGCTGCGTGAGGACGTAAACCTTGAAGCCGGCTTTTGGGCACAGCTTCCGGGAAATCGCAGCTACATCGCCCGCAAGGCGATGCTGTCGAGCGCCAATTTCTCCGGCCTATCGTCGATGCACAATTTCGCGACGGGGAAGATTGACGGCACCCATTGGGGCTTACCGATCACCATTCTCGAAACCACGTCGCAAACGCCGTACTGGTTCAATTTTCATCAGCGCGACATCGGCCACTTCTTGGTGACCGGTCCGACCGGTTCGGGCAAGACGGTGGCATTGACCTTCCTGCTCGCCCAAGCAATGCGCGTCAATCCGACTCCGAAAGCAGTGTTCTTCGACAAAGACCGCGGCGCCGAGATCTTCGTGCGCGCCATAGGCGGTTCCTATGAAGTCCTTTCGCCGGAGACGACGACCGGCTTCAACCCGCTCCAGCTCGAAAACACCGGTCCCAACCGTGAATTCCTGATGCGGCTCCTAAAAGCAATGCTGCGGTCCAGCGACCGCCGCGACTTCACCCAGGAGGACGAAGACACGCTTGAGAAAGCGCTTACACGCCTGATGCAAGAGCCGGCGGCTGAACGAAACCTGCCGAATCTGTCCGGCCTGCTCGTCGGCCGTTCGCGTGCTGACGCAAACGATCTGCATTCGCGCCTCCGGCCTTGGATCGACGGCGAAAAGGCCTGGCTCTTCAACGCACAGCACGACGTGCTGTCATTCTCGGGGCACAGTGTTTTCGGGTTCGATATGACCAGCATTCTCGGTAATGAAGAGCTGAGGACGCCGGCGCTGATGTACCTCTATCATCGCCTCGACGAACTGCTGAACGGTGATCCGGTCATGTTCTTCATGGACGAGGGCTGGCAGCTGCTGAAGGACGAGACATTCAGCAATTTCATCGTCGACAAGATGAAGACCATCCGCAAGCTCAATGGCATTGTGGGCTTCGGAACACAATCTGCGGCCGACATAGCGAAGGCCAAGGCTTCGCACACCCTGATCGAACAATCGGCAACGAACATCCACTTCCCGAACCCTCGCGCCGATGAAGAGAGCTACATCAAGCGGTTTGGCCTGACGGTGAAGGAATTCAACTTCATCAAAAACACCCCGCCGGAGAAGCGCACTTTTCTCGTGAAGCACGGCAATGACTCGGTCATTGCCCGGCTCGATCTGTCGTCCATGCCCGACATGGTGAAGGTCCTTTCGGGCCGCAAGAAGACAATCGAGGAATGCGCCGCTCTACGGGAAAAGTACGGCGATGAGCCGGAAAACTGGCTGGCTGAATTCTGCGGATGGGAGAAGGGTCAATGAAGAATAGTCCTGCTCTGTGGTTGATGATGACAGCGCTTGCCGCTCCCATTCCTGCATGGGCCGGGGGCGTCCCGGTTATTGATGGCGCAAACCTGACGGAAAAGACGATCCGGAAGGAAAAGACGAACGACATCGAAAAGGTCGATAAGGACCGGCATTCGATCAACACAAGCGTCACATGCTCGATGTACCGGAAAGGCCGAAAGGACGATCCGGTGGCAGCTGCCAACGCTAATCCGGAGATTGCGGGGTTGGTAAAACGTGTTGCGCGCGAAGAAGGCGTTGATGAAAATCTGTTCATGGCTCTCGTCTACCAGGAGAGCCGTTTCAACCCTTGTGCCAAATCTGAGGCGGGCGCCATCGGCTTGTCGCAGTTGATGCCGGAGACTGCCGGCGATCTCGGCGTTAACCCCTACAATATCGAACAGAACCTGCGTGGCGGCGCGCGCTATCTGAAACAGCAGCTCAAGCGCTTTGGCGGCAACACGAACCTTGCCCTGGCCGCCTATAACGCCGGTCATGGCAATGTTCAAAAGTACGGCGGCATCCCTCCGTTCAAGGAGACACAGGGTTACGTCAAAACGATCACCCAACAGTGGTTGCCGGCATTCGGCGGGTCGAACGGAGCCAACATTCCGCTGAACTATGGCGGCGGCGACAGCGCCTACACAGGCATGCGGGATTCGACGATCAACGCCATGGCAACCAGTCAGGCCACGCAGGAGAGCACCGGCAATGTGGCGTCCTGGCTGCAACAGCTGGGCGGTCTCAACGCCGGCACCATTCAGGACAGTTGGGACCACAATTCGGGCGCCCGCAACGCCAATCTGGAGATGATGAACCAGGTCATCCTACTCGGAACGACCATGGCGGACCTGTTCAACTCGCGGAACACCTCGCAGACAAGCGAGGTGTCGGGATCGTCGCAGTCCGCCGACGTCAAGAAAAAGGACGACGAAAAACCGCGCGAAACGACGGGCATTTGCGACCCGCGCACCGGGCTCGAATGGAGCCCGATCGAACAAGCCTGCGTGCAGAAGCGTGAACGCGAGGCCAACGTAAAACTTCAGCTGCAGCCCCAATAGGAGAACTACAATGAAGCGCTACATTCTCACTGCGTGCTCGATGCTCCTTGCATCGGCGGCATCGGCCCAGGTGCCGGTTATCGACAACGCGAATTTCAAGATCGCCAAGGAGACGTCGGTCACCACCGACAAGATCCTGAACACCAACAAAGACATTCTGACGACAGTCACGGATACTTTGAAGGCGGTCACTGGCGATCGAGGCAGCGAATCCGGCCAGATGCAAAACCTTGCCGTGGGCAATGGTTTCAGCGTCGCATCCATGCCGTCCTTCGATAGCCTGATGTCGGGCGGCGTGCCGAATTTCGGCGGGATTGGCGGCGACATTTCTCAAGTCGCCTCGACCTTCATCAACGGTCTCCAGCTGGTCAAAAGCCTGTCCGGCAAGGCGAACAGCGGTTTTTCCAGCGACAAATCCTATGAGGAGCTGGTTTCAACCGTTCTTGGCGTCGCCGCCTTGGTCAATGGCTCGCAAAAGGCAGTGACAACGCGCCGGAGCGCGTTTGAACAGGCCGGACAAAGCATCGGCAAGGCACAGGACATCAAGGGCTCGATTGACCAGAACACGCAGCTTCAGGTGCAAGCCGGCCTGACGATCAACGAACTCGTCGGCGTGATGAATGGCGCCGTCTCCTCGCTGCAGGCCGACAATCAACGCCGTTTGACCGATATCTCCAATTCAAAGAAGGCGCTCACCTACAGTGGCAACTAAGACCATCAAAACTGCCAAATTGCTGTCGGTCATCGTGATCGCATCCGGCATCGCCGGCTGCGGCACGGTCAAAGAAAAGACGGCTCCCTGTAAGCGACCCGCCAACCTAACGTCCTATGCCGCTGATCCTCGCCAGGAATGCGGCCGGATGGCGTCTATCAACGGCGACCCGTCGGCGGCCTTCGCGGCGATTGACGCGATGCTGGCGGAATAAAGGACGGTGGGCAAAAATGCAGGACTTCTTGGGCGATCTGCTAGACAGGATTGAGCAGTCAGGGGCGAATTTTTCTGAACGTGCATACGGCATTGTCAGCGGCGAGATCATGCCGCTGCTCAACATCATGTTTCTCGCCTATGTCGCCTATTACGGCCTCCAACTCTTCATGGGAACGTCGCGGGTCAGCGTGGCCGATGTCATCGGCCGCATCGTTCGCATGATGGTGATCCTGATCCTCATCAGCCAGTGGAGCCATTTCAACACGTTCTTCTATTCCTGGCTGAACGACACGCCCGAAGACGTAGGCCGCGCGATCCTGACCGCCACAGGCACAGGCATTACCGAGCCAACAAACGGCCTGTCCATGATCTGGCGGACCGCGAATGAGGCGGCGTCCGCATTTGCAGAACAATCAGGCTACTTCTCGGTCTTGCCATCGATGGTCGGCTTCCTGATCATGCTCTGCGTCGCCGTCTTCATCGCCGTCGCACTGGCGATCCTGCTGCTAGCAAAGGTTATGATGTGGGTGCTGATCGGCACGGCACCAATCTTCATCGCCTGCATGCTGTTCGAGCAGACGCGAAATCTCGGAGTTTCGTGGTTCCAGCAGGTGCTTCTCTACGCGCTGATCCCGCTTTTCGTCTATGTCGTGGCCGCTTTCCTGATCGCTGCGATGGACCCTGAGCTGACCAAAGTCTCCAGCGCGGCCAGTCAACGCCGGCTTCAGCTCAGCGATATCTCGGCGTTCCTGCTGCTGTGCTGCGCCGGCGCGTTCGTCCTCATCAATATTCAGGTTCTCGCGCAGGGCATTGTCGGTGGCGTCGCCGCCGGCATTGGCAATGTGGCGCGGGCTGTTGGACGCTTCAGCGGAGTGACCGCGCCGATGAAAGCGGTCGATGTCGCACGCGGGGCTGCCGGCTTCGTCGGCACTGCCGGCATGCAGGCTCGCGATCGCACACATGCCGGCATGCTCAGCAACATCCGCGACGCCAACGCCAGGGCGGCGATGCAGAACCGAATAAGCAACAACAGCATGCCGCGCTGAGGTGCTTGTGAGAGTGACTAAGGGCTAGATCGAAAATGTCAGATTCAAAAGAGACTGCACTACGGACCTATTTCCAAGACGGCGATCGTTGGGAATATGAGATCGTAAAAAAGGCCAAGCGATCGCGCGGACTCGCCTGGTTCGTGACGATCATTTTCGGGGCGATCACGCTGCTAGCTCTCGCGGCACTGGTGCTGCTGGTTCCGTTGAAGAGCTTCGAACCGTATGTCGTCGTGGTCGACAAAAATACCGGCTATCTGGAGGTCAAAAGTGGTCTGACTAGGCCTGCCAACCTCACCGAACAAAAAGCGGTCACCCAAGCCAATGTTGTGCGCTATATCCGCGCTCGCGAAGGCTATGACCCCTACGAGATCGAACAAAACTTCGGCATTGCCGCCTTGTTGTCGACCGGCGATGCCGCGCGGGAGTTGCAGGAGCTTTATAGCGCCGCCAATTCGAATAACCCCGCAAAAGTCTACGGAAAAAACAAGCGGGTTTCGGTGGACATCAAATCGGTGGCGGTCACTGAGCCGAGCGATCCTAGTCAACCGCCGTCGACGGCTCTTGTCCGTTTCTCAACGATGGAAAAATCCGACACGGATTCCATCACGCGGCACTACATTTCGGTCGTGCGTTTCCGCTACACCGACACCCCCACTGAAAATCAGTGGCTTTTTGAAAATCCCCTCGGCTTCCAGGTCTTCAGCTACCGTCGTGACCAGGAGACGGTGACCCCAGGAGGTGAGGGATGATGAAACACCTCCTGTTTTGGGCGGCGTTCTTCGCCGCAATCATGACTCACGCCCATGCGGCACAGTCACCACGCCCGGGCAATCTCGACGGCCGGGTTACAAGCGTTGTCTATCAGCCCAACAACGTCGTGACGGTCAATGCGACTTACGGCATTTCGACAATGATCATTTTCGATGAAGATGAACGTTTCGAGACGATCTCACTTGGCGACACGGAGAGCTGGCAGGTTGCGCCTTCAGAGAAGGGCAACATCCTGTTTGTGAAGCCGATCGCCAAGAACGTCACTACGAACATGAATGTCGTGACGACGAAGAGGATCTATTTCATCGAGCTTCACGATAATCCGCCTGCCGCCGGCAAGAAGGTCTTCGGCGTCAGGTTTGTCTACCCGGAAAAGGACCTCAATGCGGCGCTGCGCAAAGAAGCTGAGTACCGCGCCGCCAATCCGAATATCTCGAACATCGACAAGGCAAATGTCAACATCGACTATTCGTTTTCGGGTGACGCTAAGCTGAAGCCGTCGATGGTTTTCGATGACGGCAAGAAGACCTTTTTCAAATTCACCGGGCGTGTGCCGGCGATTTTCGCCGTGCAGTCGGATTTTTCCGAGACACTGCGCAACTTCCGCAAGGAAGGGGAATACCTCGTCCTTGATGGTGTCGCGACCCAATACACGCTGCGCGATGGCAATCAATGGACGTGCATTTTCAACCTTCGGAAGCCTGATTTCGGCGCTCCGGACCCTGATATCCTCGGTCCGGCTCCTGATCGCGTCGCCAAAAAGCGCTGGAGGAGCGGCAACAAATGAACCGGACACCTGAGCTTGAGGCCATGATGTCGGCCGACGAAACGGCCGTCAGCAACAAGAACGCAAAGCGCAACCAGCTCCTCGGCGGAGCAGCCTTGCTTATCGGCGGCGTCGTGGCAGCCTACTTCGTCCTTGCAACGCCGACGGAAACAGCTCGCGGCACAACCGAAGGCGACGAAGAATTCCGAACCACGACGTTCCGGCCACCGTCGTTCGTCCGCGAGGAAGAAAAGCCCGAACCGCAACCTGAACCTGACGTGATCAACATCCCGCCGCCTCCGGAGCCGGTACAGGAAAGGGTCGACACGACCACATTTAACGTGCCGCCTCCGCCTGAAGTCGTCCAGGCACCGCCCACGGACCCGGCAGCTGCGCCGCCCCCTGAAGAATTTCCGGAGCGCTATCGGTCCAAGCTGATATCGTTGGATACGGCTCGCGAGGAGGAGGGCGCCGGCGGCCTCGGTGGTGCCGACGGCAACGGTTTGAGTGTTGCGGGCGAGGACCGCAACAGCAAATTCCTCGCGGCGGCGTCAAGCCTGGCTGATCGGTCGGCAAAGGCTAAGCAGATCAAACGTACCGACGCGCTGGTACCTGAAGGCACCCTAATTCCGGGCATTTTGGAAACCGCGATCGTCAGCGATCTTCCGGGCCAAATCCGCGCGATCACATCTCAGGATGTCTATTCGTTTGACGGACGGCGCGTCCTGATTCCGACTGGAACCCGGCTTATCGGCGAATATCAGTCCGATGTTGTCAGGGGTCAGAAACGCATTTTCGTCATCTGGACCCGACTTCTCCGCGATGACGGTGTGTCCGTTCGCCTCAACTCCATCGGCACTGACAGCCTTGGTCGCTCCGGGCTGACTGGTCGTGTCGACAACAAATGGCGCGAGCGGTTCGGTTCCGCAATCGTGCTGTCGATTGTCGGCGCAGGCGCTAGTTACCTCACCGGCTATGGAAGCGATGAAGCTTTCGGCCAAGATAATGATGAAGCCAAACGCGGCGAGGAGCTGGCGCGCGACACGATCGCGCAAACGTTCAGCGACATGGCTAACCAGGCTTTGAGCGAAAACCTGCGCATCCCGCCGACGATCAGTGTCAGCCAGGGCGAACGCATCTTCGTCTATGTGCGCCAGGATCTCGATTTCAGCGCCATGTATGACGATCCCATCACAGAAGCGATGAAGGAAATACAACGTGAACGTCGCGGTCAGTAACAAGGGCCGATCGGCCACCAATCCCTATTACTTCCTTGATCGGGCACTCGAACCGATCCGCGGCTTTCTTGACGATCCGCGTGTAGTCGAAATCTCCGTGAACAAGCCGGGCCATGTCTATGTGGAACGGCTGGGCTCCGATCATATGGAGTTTCACGAAATTAAGAAGCTCACGGCGTCTGAAATCGAAAATATCGGGGAGCGCGTGGCCGGCGCAACGAACCAGTTCATCAGCCGCACCAAGCCCGTTCTAAGTGCGGCCTTACCGACGGGCGAGCGTATTCAGATCGTGCTGCCTCCCGCTGCGCCGGAAGGCGGCTCGATCTCGATCCGAAAGCAGGTCGTGAACAATTTCACGCTCGAGGAGTACCGCGATAGCGGCTCACTGGATAAAGTCTCGGTCGCAGTCGGCGGACTGAGCGACATCGACCGGGAGCTGATCGCGCACCTTCGGGCGAGCCGTATCTATGATTTCATCCATACGGCGATCACCAAGCGCGTGTCGATTTTAATCAGCGGCGGCACCTCGTCGGGCAAGACCACATTCCTCAACGCATGCCTGAAAAGCGTCGATCAGCATGAGCGGATACTGACGCTCGAGGACACGCGCGAGCTATTTCCGCCTCAGCCGAACAAGGTGCATCTGATTGCCTCGAAGGGCGACCAGGGCACCGCAGACGTGACGATCCAAAACCTGTTGGAAGCGTCGCTTCGGATGCGACCGGACCGACTCTTTGTCGGCGAAATTCGTGGCGCCGAGGCCTTCTCCTTCCTGCGCGCCATCAACACCGGCCATCCGGGCAGCATGTCGACGGTGCATGCGGATACACCGATGGGCGCCTATGAACAACTCGCCATGATGATGCAGCAGGCCGGAATGTCGTCGGGTTATTCCAAGCAGGATCTCATGTCATACATCCAAATGGTCATCCCGATCGTAATCCAGTTGCGCCGTGATGGCGGAAAACGGGGCGTTTCGGAAATCTTCTTTGCCCGAGACGAGACATGAACAAGGGCTATCAGGCCTTCTATCTTCTCTTCTGCGCCGGAATCGTCTTCGCCGTCTGGACCCTCACTTACGGACTTGGCTTGCAGCTCGTCTATAAGGACGGCCGAATTCTCGAAACGACGATCACCACCAATCCTTTCGTGCCTGTTCAACAATTCTGGCTCTACAAGGGCAGCCGTACCCTGCAGAAGGTCGCGCTCGTCGCGCTCCTGCCAAGCTTGTTCGCCGGCGGCCTGGCGGCCTACCTTGGCTTGAAATCGCCGAGCAACCCGCTCGGCGACGCCGCTTTTCAGGACATTGCCGCCTTGCGACGCGGCAGATGGTTCCGCAAGCAGGGGCACATCTTCGGCCGCCTTGGTCGCAAGATCCTCCGCACAAAGGATGATCGTCACCATCTCATCATCGGTCCAACTCGATCCGGGAAGGGTGCTGGCTACGTCATTCCCAACGCCCTCCTGCACGAAGGGTCAATGATCGTCACCGATCTGAAGGGCGAAGTCTTCAAGGCCACTGCCGGTTATCGCCGCCGCAAGGGAAGCCAGGTCTTTCTATTTGCTCCGGGATCGGAAGCCACCAACCGCTACAATCCGCTCGACTTCGTGCGCCAGGAGCGCGGCACGCGGACGACGGATATCCAAAACATGGCGAGCGTCCTTGTCCCCGAGAACACCGAATCCGAGAATTCGGTATGGCAGGCCACGGCACAGCAAGTGATGGCGGGCGCTATCAGCTACGTTCTGGAGAGCCCGCACTACAATGGCCGGCGCAACCTCGGCGAAGTCAATTCCCTCATCAATAGCGGCGTCGACCTCCAGGCGCTGATGAAGTTCATCAAGGCGAGAGAGCCATACCTTTCCAAGTTCACCATGGAAAGCTTCAATGCCTACCTCGCGCTGTCAGAACGGGCCGCCGCCTCTGCCTTGCTCGATATTCAGAAGGCCATGCGCCCCTTCAAAAACGAGCGCATCGTAGCCGCCACGAACGTAACCGATATGGATTTACGGGCGCTCAAGCGCCGGCCGATCTCGATCTACCTCGCGCCCAACATCACTGACATCACGCTATTGCGTCCTCTCCTGACGCTGTTCGTGCAGCAGACCATGGACATCCTCACCCTGGAGCACGACCCCAATTCCCTGCCCGTCTATTTCCTGCTCGACGAGTTCCGACAGTTGAAGAAGATGGACGAGATTATGACAAAGCTACCCTATGTGGCCGGCTACAACATCAAGCTCGCCTTCATCATCCAGGACCTCAAGAACCTCGACGAAATCTATGGCGAGACCTCCAGGCACTCACTGCTCGGCAATTGTGGTTATCAGCTCGTGCTCGGCGCCAACGACCAGGCAACTGCCGAATATGCCTCTCGTGCGCTCGGCAAGCGCACAATTCGCTATCAGTCGGAATCGCGCACCATTGAGCTTTTTGGCCTGCCTCGCCGCACGAAGGTCGAACAGATTCGCGAACGCGATCTGATGATGCCGCAAGAAATCCGGCAGATGCCCGAACGCAAGATGGTTCTGCTCATCGAAGGCCAGAGGCCGATCTTTGGTGACAAACTTCGATTTTTCGAGACACAGCCCTTCAAGGCTGCCGAGGCTTTCTCACAAGCGCACGTGCCGGAAGTCCCGTCCGTCGAATACCTGCCCGTCAAACCGGTACCGGCATTGACAGAAGAGTATGGAGGCGACAGCGAGCCGACTGTCGAAACAGTCCAAGTCCTGACGCCGGCGAAGGCGCAAGCAACTGCCTCGGCCGCCGACGACAAACAGCCGGAATCGGATTTAGGACGGCCGGCTAGTTCTTCCGCTCGTGTGGTCAACCGCAAGGCGATCGATGCACGAAAAAAACCAACCAAGAGCAATTCCGGCGCCGGCGCCGAAACGTCGAAACGCGACGTTGCGGCAATCGAGGAGCGCATTAAGACGGTCGAAGAGAGCTTAAAACCTAGCGCCGAACGACTGAAGGCGACGGTTGCGCAGAAAGTCGAGAAGCTCGGTGACCGCTCCCCGACAACACGAAAGAACTATCTGGATATATTCTCAGCGACGGTTCCTGATCCCGTCGACGTTGGCCTGGCCGCCGAAGCTTAAGAGCTTCCTGGCGGCCAGCTTCCTCTAGAACGGCCAAAAGCTGGCGATGAACGCGGCGGTCTCGCCGCCCCACTGCACGATCGACTGATACCAGCCAACAACCGTCTCATAAGCGATCTGGATCACGCCAAACACGAACACGAGGCAGATGACCACGCCAAGGCCCTTGCCGAAGCCTTCGTCGCCCTTCGGATCGTTGGTCTGGATTACATAGTCCTGCCTGTTGTTCAGCATCGTGCTCACTTAACGTTCCCGATCGTCGCGGTCGCGTTCCTTCCGTTCAATTTCGTCGCGCTCCAGCTCTTCAAGCCGCGGTATATGCTGCTGTGCTGGGTCGGTGCGCGTCGTCTCTCCGCCGCGCTGTGTTGCTTCCCTCTCCTTGTTTACCCGATCCTGAAGGCGGTTTGTAGCGTCTACCGTTGACGCGAGCTCGTGCGCTTCGCGGGCGTCAGGCTCATTCGTCGGGCGCTCGGCGTCCTCATGGCGAAGATCGCGCTGCTGTTCTGCTGTGGCGTCGACATTCGCCGGCGTCTTGTCCTTCTCCCCTTCAGGCCGTGCGGCGTCCTTCTTCCCGGCCTCTTCGATGGCGCGCATCAAGTCAGGATCTCTCTCGGCCACCTCACCTATGTAGGTGTTACCCTCGATCGCGAGCTGCGCCGCCCTTTCGACCGCCTGATTAAGCCCATTCTGCATTGCGTCCTTGTCACCCGACGAAAACTCGCCGGCCTCAAAGCGGTCAAGCCCTTCTCTATAGTGCTCGATGTCGATCATGACATGATTACCGGCTTCCACGACCGCCTCGCCATGCTTCACGACAGCGGCGTTCCACTGCTCCGTCGCATCGTCGCGCCCGGCGGAACGCTGCTCGTCCCTGCCCTGCCCTGCCATCGCCTCGTCTCGCTGCTTGTGCAACTCCAGAAGCTCGCGACGCTGATTGACGTGATCGCGCGCCAGGTTGGCAACCTCGTCGAAATCGTTCCTGTCATCAGGGCCAACACTTCTTTCAAGCTTGAACAGCGCCTTTTCGACCTGCTTTTCATAAGTCTCAAATTCAGCCCTGGATGTTTCGCGCACGTCCTGACCCTCCAATACGAGCTTTTGCAATGTTACCAGATTGGCGCGGAATTTTGAGCCGAAATCTGCATGCACCACATTTGGTGTAGCTTCCGCCTGGCCTGCTGAAAGGCTTGCTGTCAATCGATCCCGCTGCTGTTCTGCATAGGCGACGATCCGTTGATCACCGCTGGCGAGCGCGATTTTCTGCCAACTCTGCGTTGCCTTTATGGCATACTCCCGGCTCCTCTCGGCCTTCGCCAGACTTCTCCGGCCGCCCCGCTTGGCGTCGTACCGTCCTTGCGCCGCTTCGCTGGTCCCGACGTGCTCGGTCCGCCCTTCCCTGCTCACCGGCCTCACCTGATTGCGGGTAAAGGCGGGCGGAGCGGCGAACTCGCGACGATCGGTCATCTCCATCGCTATTCCCTGCTCCCGGGCCTTCTCCGCCATTGTGCCCCGCCACTCGCGAAACACCTGAGGCGTCGTCTCGATCCGATCACCCGATTCCGATCGCATCGTGATGATCGCGTGCGCATGGACATGCGGCCGCTTGCCCCCCTCCCCTTTTTCCTTCGGGTCATTGGCCGGATCATGCATGGCGAACACGTAGCGATGGCCGGCGAACTGTTCGGCAAGGAAGTCGCGTGCAGCTTTTTCAAACGCCGCGACATTCGTGCCGGCCCGGGCCGACATGATCAGGTGCATCACGTCGCGGCTTTTGCGGCTGTGCAGATCACCGCGCCATTCCTTTTGCACCAGATCGCCAGCCTGTTTTTCGTCACCAACGATTTTGCCGCGGTCGTCACGAACGTTGCCGTCATGACGTTCGACCAGTCTCCGCAATTTGCTGGCGCCAAACTCGACACCGTTGCCGTAGCCCTGGAACGAGAACCGTGCAGCCACATCCTGCCCGGCGGCACTAGCGTCATAGCGCGTCTGAATGATGCTGGCGGCCTTGTCGTCGCCAGTCAGCCGCTCGCCCTGCCCGCTTCTGAGCACGACCGCCCCTTGAACCGTCAGCGCGCCGTCGGTCTGGCGCGTGACCGCATAAGCGTAGCGTCGATCGCCGAATGCGCTCGTCAAACTGTTCCTGACCAGCTCATGCATCGCCTCGTCTGACGAAACCGCTGCAGTCGCAATCTCTACGGTGAAGCTGCCGATATCGCGGCTCTCTACTCGGTTCTGGAAAAGATGGTTCCAGTCGCCCCGCAACCGCGCCAGATCCTCGCGGCTACTGAGGCGCTCGCCGTTCTCGTTCTCGACCGCTAGCTCGCCGCCGCGCGACACATAATTCAGCATCGCCCCTACCCTCGCGCCGCCGCCATAGGATGCCATTTTAACGACCGCCGGCTGACTGCCCTGGGCAACCGCCGCTAGCCGCGCTTCCATTGTGCGGGCCGCTGCTGACCGCGCCTCGGTCGCGAAGATCGACCGGGCGGCCACTCGCCGCGTTTTGGGCTGGCTGCCACCGCCGCCACCAGCGCCACCGCCGCCGCCCAGCTCAGCCATCGCTTTCAATCGACGCTTCATTTCGTCTTCGGCCGACGAACGACGTTTTGGCCCAAGCGATGCCTCATGCAGAAACGCCGCACGGCGCTGCTCCCATTCGCTCGTGAAGGCGCCGAAGAAGATTTCCACGCCTTACCCCTCGGCTCGCCGCTTGTGGCCGGCGCGCCTAGCCAGCGATCGCAACTCCGTCATCACGGCTGCTTGAACGCGTTGCACATTTCCCAGATTGATGTCGACGTCGCCTGGATGAACCCCTTTGCCGCTGTTTAGCGATCGCGCCACCTGATTGAGGTTCACGCCGATCGCGCGCATATCCTCAAGCAGCAATGCCATCACGGCCCGATCCTCCTTTGTCAGGACCGGCCGAACACCCGCACCTTCGAGAATCAGCGACCGAAAAAATCCGGAAACCGTCATGTCGGCCGCCTTGGCCGCCTTTTCGATCGCCGCATATTCGTCCGCGCTGACGCGGGCATGCACCATGCGATCCTTCCGGTCCGGCTCGAGCCGGACTTCGAATTTCGCGTCGTCCATTGGCCTTGGGCCCCTCTCTCTGGCGCTTGCGGCAGGCATCGAGGGCTTGTCCCTCGATCGTCGGGAAAAATGTCGCACATTTTTCCGTATCCTGCCACTCTCAATAGACGTGAAATTCGCACTCAACAAAAACCAACTCTTCGAGCGTCCAACGTTTCGCTCGTCCACATCGAAACGATTGGCAGGGCCTTCGCCCTGCCCTGCCCCTTCAAACGCTAAAACGCTCTCCAGGGTTCACCTCCAGGACCGCTTTGTCGGCCTTTGTGTGCCCCTCGTACTCGTCCGCAAGGGACGCTCCGCTCTTCGCCCTGGCGGACTGCGTGCGAGCGTCACAGACGGCCTTCGCGCGGCTCCGGGGTTCACCACAATTAGGAGCGGGAAGGTCGGTGCCGCCAAGGCGAAATTGGGCGACCGTGGAGACTTTCAGGATGGCTCAAACGGCAGCGCGCGGTTGATTCCGTTTCACACGACTTGTTCACACGATGTGTTCACATGCCATGACGTTACGATGTGAAAGCACGATGTGATTGATGTATCACACACTAGGATAGTGAGGAGTGATCGCAGGGTGTAAAAACGCCGTGCAAAATCAAGCATTCGCTTCGTTTGGAAATGCTGCGTGGTGGCGGCCTGCCGCATTGAAGCCCTTGGAGACGGCAAAAAAAGGGATCGAACATGACTCAAAGAATTTGCGCGATCAGCGGAAAAGGCGGTGCCGGGAAGACGACGGTTATTATCCTCGTTGCCGGCGAGTACGCTATTCATGGAAGGAAGGTTCTTCTGATCGACGCCGATCCGCGCCAGAACCTCGCCGAATGGTGGAAGCGATGTGAGGCCAAGGACAACCTTCCGGCCAACATCGAGCTGCACAGCGCGGCAACGCAGCGAAGCATTGAAACCGTGCTGGCCGAACAAGACGGCATCTATGACGTAATCCTGATGGACTCACCGGGCGTCGATAGCGTCATTCGCGACACGATCATCCGCAACTCCGACCTGGTGCTGACGCCAATTCAGCCGAACCAGGATGAAATCAAGGCGGCCGGCGAAGCCGCCACCATCACCGCGGATATTGGCGACAGGAACGGACGCACGATTCCCCACCTCAACGTGGTGACGCGCATCGCCCTTCCCGGCCGCGTTCTTGAGGCCTACAGGCTGATCCGTCCGTTCATCGCCAACCTTCGCGCCAATGGCTACGAATCGACGTTGATGGAAACCGAGCTCACCGAAAGAAATTGCTACCGCGAAATCCGCAACGGCCTCGGCACCTTGCAGATGCTCGAGCTGACCGACCCGGTGATGAAGGGTCGCGCGGAGGTCGCGGCGTTTGTGGCCGAGCTTGATCGCCATCTCGCAGAAAACCGGGAAAAGGTGGGAAATGTCTAAACCAGGCAAACTGTCCGTCTCTGACTTTCCGATCGCTCCGCGACGGCCCAAGGCAGCCATATCCAAAGCCGCAATGAAACCAGCCTCTGTGCCGGAAGAGGCAGAGGCTGGAACGGCTGCAGGGGAACCAGCTGCGGCGCCGGTTTCAGAAGCGGATGCGACAAGAGAACGGCCGCAGCGCAGTCTGCCGAACCCAAGCGGTGAAGAGCGCAAGAGCAAGGCGATCGAACGTGCTCTGGCTCAGGAGGAGGGACGCTATCGCTTGCGCGACCTCAAACGCGCGCACGTGCGAGAAGCCAAGCACTACGTCAATTGCCCGCTGGACTACGACACGAAGGTGCGACTGCAAAAGGCCGCCTTCGACAACGACATCAAGATGACGGTGATCATAAAGGCGGCCATCGACCAGTTTCTCCGAGACAACGGCTATTGATCCGTCAGGCGGTTGAAGATTCCTGCTCGGGATGACAATCGGTATCCTCATTGGCATCTACGCCGCACCGTGGGTCGGTCGCCAAGGCATCGACTTGGGTGGAGGCTCAAAACGCCACTTCCCCTTGAACGGGCTTTCGAATCCGCTGCCGATGCGGCTATTCGGCCATCTGACGAAATCGCCAAAGGCGAGCTGTTTCGCTTATCCAATTGAGATATATCAATGCACGGGGCGGGATCGACGGTTACCCTGCGGCGATGTATTAGTATCGGCAAAAGAATCAATCGCTGGCGAACTCCCGGCGCGTCTGGGGTGTCTCGATGGGAAAAACTTGTCGAAGCTGTGTTCGAGGGAAAGCGGCGTAGGTTGCAGCCAAGGCGCGCTGATTTTCTCCCAGTGGGCAGTGCCTATCCCAGTGCCAAAGTCGAGGGCATTATAATGCAGGATCCTCCGCAAAGAAGCATGGCACGCGAGCGCAGCATGGAAGTGATGGTGGCTTTTTGCGAGTAGCCGAAAGCGCTGTCCTCACTCTCCGCTTCTGGAAAGTCGCTGCGCAAGAGAGTGCTGAGGCGTGCTTGGGTCAATCCCGTTTTCAAAATGTTTGATTGAGGCGTCGCCCTATCCGCGACTGGAAAAAAGCAAGAAGGGAGAGGACGTGCCGAAAGATATGGACGCCTATAAAATCAAAATGGAATTGGTTGAGACGATCGATCCCGAGATCGACAAGCCTGTTTTCCGACGCCCGGGGTTCGAAGGCATCAAAACCTTCGGCGAACTCGATGAAAGAATTGCCGCCTTCATCCGTAAGGCGCGCGAGGACAAGGATCTGACCCGCGCAGAGCTTGCTCCCTTGCTTGGCCTTTCGATGCAGGTTTACGGCCGCTATGAACGCGCATTCTCAAAAATGCACGTCACGCGCATGATCCACTTGTGCGAAATCCTCGGATTCATGCCAATGGCGATGCTGTTCAGTGCTGCCCCGCATCTATGGGGCCGCACTGAGGAGGAAGCGCACGACACCATGGAGCTAGCGCAACAGATCGTGTCTCTGCCCCACGGAACCAAGCGCGATCTGCTGGCCCTGGTCAAGAAAATGGTGGCCTTGGAGCGGGCCGCGGAAGGAGCGGCGGCGGAAACACAAAGGGGAGAAGAAGGACGTCTTTAGGCGCCTCGCGCTGCGGTGGCGAAAGTCGGGCCTCGCCACAACTGGCCACAACCTCTTCGCCAAGATGACTTCCGTCAGGGCAAGCTTGATCGGCTATTGTTTCAATAGCCAATTAAGCTTGCAGGACAGATTTAACCGGCATGTCCAAGTTTCTGGCTTGTTTCCTGGCGCGCGTCGGCATCAGAGCGCGGGCACGGTGCAACCTGGTCTTTGACATCTCGGCTTGACGCCGAGCAGGTGGGCCGTTCCTCGACGATCAGCCCCTCAATGACGCGGGCGAAGAAGACGGGGCAGTAGACGTTACGACGGGCTGTCGGTCGCCCGCTCGAACCAGCCCGAGAATCTGCCAGTGCGCTGCTCCGGATCGCCGCTCGGATTGAGTGGAAACCGGATGATCTGCGACTCCGGGTTGTCGAACATTGCTCCGCGGCTTTGCGCTCGCGCAACTAACCGCGCCCTCACTGATGACTATGTGCCACCAGGCCGACAGGAAGGCGTCGCCGATGAAAGGCGCTAAGATGGGCTAAGGCCCTAACATAGGCCTCCTGCAAGATGTCCTCGGCCTCGGCGTCACTGCACAATAGGCCACGCGCAATGCGGTAGAGCGGTAAGCGACTGGTTATGAGTTTTGATAATGGGGTGGAAGGCATCCGCCTCGCGCGTCAAATGGCGCGCACCAGCGCCATGGTGGCGGCCATGCCATCATCGGTCCTAGCAAGGCGACCGTGGGCATCGCGGACTTTCTCATCGCGACCCGGTCTCTACTTGAACAGTATTCATCCGAAGATTGGATGCGCCTGCCGGCAGAAGGGTCCGACCTGCGATGTTCGGATGGCCCCTATGCTGCTGCTTTGAGCGGCGGCTCGTCTGCCGTTTGCAGGCGCATCGCCGCCGCCAGCAGGTCGGTCTGGGTGATCAGGCCGAGGATGCGCTGCTCGGCATTGACGCTGACGACGGCATGGCAGCGGCCGTCAGTGAGCACGGAAAGGAGGCTCATCGCCGTTGTGTCGGGCGAGGCGTTGCCCGCTTTCGACATCACGCCCTTGACCGTGTCGGTCCCTCGCGTCAGCTCGCGCAGACCGACGGCGCCGACCAGCTTTGCCTCGGCATCGACCACTGGCAAGGTGCGGGCGTTGTGGTCGAGAAGTTGCTTTCGGGCCTCGTCGGCGGTGGCATTTTCCGGCACCGAAATCACGTCGCGGGCCATGCTGTCCCGGCAAAGCAGCGGTCGGTGTGAGCGCACCATTGCCTGCAGCTCGACCTGCTGCAGCAACCTCTCGAGGTCCTCGCGTTCGATGTCGAATTTTGCGACAGAACCCTCGCGTTTCACCAAAACATCACCCCTATCCTGACGCCTTAGGGCGATCTCATCGACTCGCCTGAGCTGCCACACACGCCTTCGCCGGGAAGGTTGTTGATTGAGGAATAGCAGGTCCATTTGGACATTGCCTGAACCGTCTTCTGCTCACACGGCATACACCACGACGATGCCGCTCGTGACCTGCCATGAGGCCCCCCCTCCGGAGACGGCCTGCCGGTGGGGCTTCCTTACGGGCAGCCGATGTCCTATTGCAGCAAATCGCCCCGAAGCTGCCCGCAGCCGCTCGTCGCCATCCACCGCGCCCGCGCCAAGTGCGACGCCCAGGCCCGACGTGCCCGTTCCGGCTGGCGCTCTGGGTCAATGTTCAAGGTGGCTCGTGCCACCTTGCGCCAGTCAGCGCCCTCGGCTGCCGCGAACAGCAGGACTGCGTAGGTCGGGAGGTGCGCCATGTCGTAAGGCGTGACCTCGTCTAACTCGGGTGCCTCACTATCGATCCACGTTCCCTCGTCCGGTGGAGGCGCGTCGATATAGCGGCCAATCGAGGCCAGGTGCGCCACGATCTGGTAACGCAGGTGATCGCGGCTGCCGTAGCGCGCGTCGATGTCGGCGAGCTTCTTGTACAGCCCCCTCCGACTGCCGCGCGGAACATCGGAATCGCCCATGGTGTAGTAAGCCGGACCAACGGCACAGATATCGCAGCCGGTTGCGGCCACCTCCTGCACGAACGCCGGAATGTCCTTTTCTTGCATCCGCTTCATTCGAAAGCCTCTTCGTGTTACATGCCCTAGCACAACGTCCCGGATTTTGCAACCACACCGTGCATCCAGTGCATGACACACATTTGCGAGTGACTGTCAGCTCGGCGCCGGAAAGAATGCTATAGCCATGTCGCCGCAGGAATGGCAGTGGCCGCCAATCGGTTGGACTTGCGCCAGATTTGGGATGTGCCGCATAAACGCACCCCTCTTTGCCGCAACGGTTGCGGTGGCGCGGATTGGAGGGCCTCCTTCGCTGCCGTCAATACAAGGCGTACAAGGCGGAAGCACCGAAATGCCCGCCAGCGAGACCAAGTCAGTTCGATGCCGGAGAAATTTCGTGGCCGTGAGACCGGTTCAACAGGGCGACCGTAGGAGCATCAGCATAGTCGCCGCCGTCACGCGGGATTGCGGGGCTATGCGCGCCAGCTTGCCCGCGTGCTTTCGCAACAGAGGCGCAAGCCTTCTGCTCTGCTTCGACGATGCTCCCGCAGTAATGATTTTATCGCGCCCTCTGACGCGGAACCTATTTCAGTTTTGCGATAATCCTGTCCGGCTGTTTGCAAGCTTCCATCATGCCGCCGTACCACACACCTAACGGCGTGCTGGGATCATTGCTGGTCTCGAACTCCCCGAGATCAACTAGCTCGTCTATTTCACCTGGACAACTGTGTCCCAGCCAACGCATCGTGCCGAGATCGGTATCGAAAGTGTGTACCACGCCGGTCGCTAGAGAGCCGTCATCGAAGCCCCCCAAGGTCATCGAACCTCGTTTGGCATAGCCGATAATTGCCACCGGTCTCCGGCGCGAGTCTCGGAAGCGCTCGAACGCAATATTCAGGTGCGGATCGCCGAAGCCATAGCCCGCAAGCATGAGAGCATCACAGGCTCCTACAAGGCGGTCCAATTCGGCGTAATAAGTTCTGAATGGTCTTCTCAGAATTTGTGTTGTTTTGCCGTAGCCGGCGACGATCGCAGAAGTCGGTAATTTGGTGCCTTCAGGGTTGGTGCGTCCACTTCGCCCAGAGGAGTTTTGCGAGAAGACAGCGTTGATGTCGGGCTGCCAAAATATCTCGTGCATATCGGGAGTACTCGGTATTGGCATGTCGAAATGAATCGAACCATGAAGATGGAGCATGCAAGACCAATTCGGGCGAAGGAAAAGCCTTTCTTGCTCAAATCGCCTGGTGCGAGGATCAAACCCCGTCTCCGCGTTCGACATAGCGCGATGCATTACGTTGTCGTAGTTGAGCGTTACCATCGCAACCTCAAACTCGCTATTGAGTTCGGCGATGAAGGACTGGAGCAAGTCGAACTGGGCCATTCGGTCACGCTCGGCAGCCCTGCACCGCTCACGGACATCGTCGAGAATGCTGTCGATCGCATAACTCCCGAGATTGTACATTTGAAAGCTATCCACCGAGTGGAGATCCCGGCCAAAGAACTTGAAGTCCGGCAGGTTTTCCGGTCTCACGATAGCCGACAGCGCTGGAGAGGATGGTCCATGTTCCAGCAGCCCGGACGCAGCGAATACGGTATAAAGAACGTCTTCAAAATTGAGGTCACGAAATCGGCCGCGCGAAGCGCCTGCGTTCCAGCGTTTCCGGATCGCTTGTTCGATAAACCCATAGAGGTTCTCACCAGGACGATTGGCGAGTGGAAAACACGCCTGCATTTTGCTTTTAATTGTGTCGCCAACTTCCGCGACAGAAGGCATGCCAAACTCAAGGGTCGACCCCGCTCCGGTCACTATTAGAAGCTTCTTCTTCGCCATAAGTCTCCTCCCATTGATCTTTACGCAAGTACTCCCGTGTAGGGGCTCCGCGGCGTTATGCGAGGGACAAAACCGGTTAGTTTAGCCGGAATTACCAAAAATCTTGGCGAAGTTTCTCCGACAAGGACTCTGGCCGATCTGAGAACCATGAGGAGCTTGCGTTGCCCTGTATTCATCGTGACTCAAGAGAAGGCTTGAATGTGCTTTAATCAAAACTCGTCACAAGCGGTACCTCAATTATGAGTTTGCGGCCTAGTGGAGCAGGCATCGCCGGGAACAAGGTGGTCGCCCGGCCCAACGGGCAGAATTCTGGGTGTCGCGCGCCCTTTCGGTGACGGGCACCCCGCACTTCATCGGCAAGAGAACGGGCGACGGTTCTCCACGGCGCCAACCATCTGGTGGCGCACCGCGACGATCCGGATCTCTTATGGTACGGCGAACTGGAGAGCACATGCGCCCCCTGCCATGATGCGCGCATCCAGAAGGAAGAGGTGAGAGGTTACGCGAACGGGTGTGGTGAGAGTGGGAGGCGCATCGCGTCCAACCATCCGTGGAATCGGCAGCCTTGATTAACGTCTGCGATGTCTGACCAAGGCTATCCATGGCGGAGTGCTCTCGCTGAGGTTAAAGGCAGCCTTTTCGGCCTCGTACCAGGTCAGCCCGGTGAGCGGCCGACCGTATCTCTCGGCGGGAAGCCCTGTCAGGCTATCGATCACAGACCACAGCCCTGATTCTGACGGCAGAATCTTGTAGTGCCGCTGGCGTCGCTCCATTTCCATAACTACGTGCCCAGACGCATCCAGGTCTACGCTTCAATGACTTTGCCATTGTTGTCATAGGCACCTGCAGGAGGCCGGCCATGAATACATTCCCCTATCAAATCGCGCGGCTTGCCACCATCTGGGCCGTCGACGAGGTATCTTGGTCCGGCTTTGCCGCACTCCATGCACGCGCCGCAAGCACCATCTGGGCGCAGCGCAGCGTCAGCGGTGGGTGGTCATCAGGCCGAGATTTGCGAGGCCGTCCGGGTTTGTGTTCACGAACTGAATCGACACACCCGCGGCCGCGGCGATGCCGTGGGCCGAACGGTTCTCCACTTCGTGCCGTAGTACAGAAGCTTTCGCACAGGAGTTCAATGGCCACGAAATGCGCGGCGCTATGGCCCTACCTCGCCTTTTCGCATCTCCTGCGCGACTAGTCCGCCGGCAGCCAAATCCAGAGCGAGCGCTACATACGCAGCTGCGATGGAGCGCTTAGAAAGCACTGTCTCCCAGCCCGGGGTCAGCCGCTTCGGCACAACGAGATAGTCCACAGCCGCAGCGATCGCGGCTACCGCGGAGGCATCGCGCAGCATCAGTAGCGGCGACCGCGGAGGATTTCTGGCGAGCCAAGCCTCGAAAGGAGCGGCCCAGAATATGGCCGAAGCATGATGGGTGCCGAAGCCGACCGCCGTGTGCGCGAGGTCGGCCTTCCTAACCGCACCAGCCTTGTCGCCGTGGAGCCAGTGGCTGGTGGCGTTGGTCGGCTGCAGCGCCGACTTTCCTTCGGCTTTGGCCAGAAGGACGAGGAACGCCGCCGTCACAACACTTGCGACCGTGCCGGTCACGCCTGTCAAAAGTCCAGTCTTCAGCAAGCCGAGAGCATGATAGCCCGAACTCGTAAGTGGAAAGCTTCATCGCAGAGGCACATAATTTGAGAATCCGCCGCCCAAGATTCTCACGTTTAAATGCCAACCCTTAGCAAAACCGGCGCATTCTTACGTTTAACTGCCAAGCGACATCTGGCGACTTCTAGCCGATATCCTATTGGTTCGCTAATTCCGACAGGCTGCTAGTCTAGAATAGACTGCGCGCCATCCAGCAAGCGGGCGTTCTAACACACACCTTCAGGCAGTCCGGTGCTTATCAATGAGTTCTTTCACTCTCCTTTTGCGGTGCATCTCGGCGATCGCACCGCGTTCCCTTATGTCCGCACATTTCAGCTGCGCGTCCCGATAAAGCATTTTTGCTGCAGAAAGCTGGTCGTCGGTTGATCGTTTTCCGGGTCCTCCTCCGAACTGCAGAGCATCCCTGCACTCTTCAAGACTCGCCGGGAACACGCCAGCGAGTTGGCTGGCAAGCTCGCTTCGGCGTTGTGTGGCGCAGCTAACCTGAGACAGTCGCTGCGCGATCTCCCCAATTTGAGTGTGGGCCTCCCTGAAAGGGATGCCTTGCGACGCCATCCGTTCCGCGGCGACGGCCGTCATTGATGACCCGTCTTCCAGATGTTCGCGCATCGACCTGATGTTGAACGACATGTACTTCACGATAAGCGATGTAAGGATGATGGCCCTCGTCAGGGCCTCCTCTGAAAGCCTGAGAGGAGAGCAGCCGTAGTTGCTTGCTTCAATCGAGTTGCTGAAGGGTGCTTTGGAGGTAGCCGTTGCCGCAGAAACGTATGCGCCAATTACGGTGCTAGCCGACCCCTTGATGTGTTCAAGTAGGAACGGGTTCTTCTTTTGCGGCAGCATGGACGAGCCCCCGGCAAGATTTCGAGGAATGTCGATAAGAGCGAGTTCACGAGTCGTCCAGACCTGCAGATCCTGGGCCACACGACTGAGCAAGGTTGAGGTGCTAGCAAAGATAGAAAGCCCGTGCAGGTGATGGTCTCGGCTCGCGACCGCATCAAGTGAGTTGAACGACGGCTCTTCAAATCCTAGAAGACTTGCGGTTTTCAAAGGATCAATCTGCATACTGGTGCCTCCGCCGGCACCAGCTCCCATAGGGCAGTTCCTGATGTCTTCCAGCAGACTATGGAGGCGCTGGCGCTCGCGCCCCAGAGCGAAGAAAACGCCAAGCAGGTAGTGGCCTGGCGACCCAGGGAGTGCGATCTGGTATTGGCTGTACAACGGAGCCACGAGTCTCGATGCCTCTTCCGCTCGCTGAAGCAGGGCATCTTGTGCAATTCCTATTTCTTGCGAGATGGAACATGCTGTCTCCCGAAGAACCAGGAGAGAAATGGTCGCGTTCAAGTCGTTGCGGGACCTCGCAAGGTGCAGCCAACCGGCCTTTTCTAGGCCAGCTCTGGCGGCAAGTTCGGCCTCGTAGGCAAGGTAGAGGCCACGCGGAGCATCGCGGCCTTCCAAAGACTGAAAGCCCTCGTCCTGGAGATCCAAGATGTGCTTGAGGAGCTCGGCAGCGGCTGCTTGGCTGACCAAGCCCTGGTCCGCCAGCATCACCAGATGTGCTTCGTCTATGGTCGCCTGGTGCCGTAGAAGGCGACCGTCACGCGAGATTTCGATAGGCGGAGCGAGCAACTTCATCGCTTCGGGATGCAGAGTCCACCTAGTATCGCTTGACCCAGGGTCCTGCTTGTTGTCCGATTCACCAACACTCGTCTCGATGTCGATCACAAGGGAGTCGATCATCCGTTGAGCTGCCGCGACGGCGGCATTCAGTTCATCAGCGACGCCGACGGCGTAAGCTACTCGGTCTCTGAAGTCGCCATTTATTTGAACTTCGTCTCCCTCAGACTTCAGCAGACCCACTTCAGGCACTGTCGGCTCTGGATTTCGAGAGAAGCCAAGGCGTTTGAGCTTGCCGGATCTATGAGCGAGTTGGAAGCGGATGGCTCCCGCCCTTGCGCTCGCGCGTGGAGGTGCGAGCCCTTCTCCCGCGTAAAGTCCAATCACCATGTCAAGGATTGAGGTGCCCAAGGCGTGCGAGAGCATGACTGGAATCATTCCTCCAGCCAGCCGGGGGTTGACCTCGATGATGACGGGACCCGATTCCGTTATCACGATTTCCACATGAGCTGGTCCGAACTTCAGGCCCAGAGCCGACACCGCTCGCGCAGCGAAAGAAGCCACTTCCTTGAGGGATGGCTCCGGTAGCGAGGCCGGGAAGTCGTGCCCCACCTCCACGAAGGAGGGAAGCGGGCTTTTGTGCTTGGCAAGAATTCCAAGGCAATGCAGCGTCCCATCGTACGCAATTATCTCGGCAGAGTATTCCTTACCCGGTATATATTGCTGGATGAGGATGTCGGGACTGGGCAGATCCACTTGATCCAACAATACGTTCTTTGCACTCTCAAATGCCGTGATGGCGGCTGTGGCACTATTGCACAACCGCACTCCGCTACTGCCGCTTCCGGAGACCGGCTTCACGACCACCGGCAGAGTAGCTCGTGTAAGGATGTTCTCGACGTCCCTGACGGAAGTGGCCAACCGAGTTTTAGGGATCGTGATCGATGCTCGTTCCAACTCGACCGCTTGCTGCCATTTGTTCCGGCAGGTGGCTATAGCACCCGAATCCGCTGTTGGCAGCCCGATCGCCGCCGCGAGGCTTGCCGCTGCTTCCACAAAATAATCTGACGACGAATATATTCCCGCGAGGTTTTTTAATTTGGCGGCGACTCCGATGAGTTCGTCCGGGCTGCGGGTTTCAGCTTCGATAACTTCAGCGGCGGAGTCCCTGAGAAACGGATAGCGCGCGGGATTGCGCGTGACTAGGTAGGGCTTAAAGCCCAGGAATCGGGCCCGCGTCATCAATAGTTCGCCGGTGCCTGTCGTGTTGCTTTCCACGAAAAGGAAGCTACCCCGGTTCGTCATGAAGCATTCTCCAGCAAGTGTAGGACAGCTTCCCGGCTTCTCCGATTCCAATGATATCGGTTCCATGGTGGGAGAGCCGTCGAGGGATGATTTTCGGTCGCCGGCGCGTCCAGGGGTACACCTTCATCCAGACATCCGTTCTGCTCGAGCCACTTATCGTCATAAACAGCATCGACGTAGCGGTGGCCTTCATCAGGACATACGACGACTACGGTATCATCTGGATACTGCCGAGCGCGCCAGCGCCCCACGATATAGCTCGCGCCGGAAGTCGGTCCGGCGAAAACGGCGTGCCGCTCGTGGAGAGTACGCGTTGCGGCAAATGCGAGCGGAGCCGAGATGAAATGCACCTCGTCGTACAGTTCGTGCTTGACGTTCTTCGGGACAAGACTGTTCCCCAGCCCCCGCAGCTTCCGTTCGCCGTCCGGTTGACCAAAAATGACGCTATTGAAGGTGTCCACTCCGACTAGGCGCGCACCAGGGGCTTTTTGGCGGAGGCGCTCTATCGTTCCGCAAGTTGAGCCTCCAGATCCGACGGAGCCAACCACAGTTACGTCGGCGCCAAACATCTCCGATATTTGATCGGCGAAGAGCTTATAGGCTGCCGGATTGTCCGGTGTTTCGTATTGCCGGGGCCAGAAACAGGAGGAGCCTAACTGTCTCATTCTAGCGTTTAATGCGTCGAGGCGGCTTCTTTGATAACCACCCCGCTTCGCCTTTTCGGTTATTATGACAACTTCGGCTCCCAAGGAGATCAACCTGTTTTCCAGGCCTTTGTCCATCACTGGATCTGTGAAGATTTCGAGCTGGAAACCATGTTCCCGGCAAACTACGGCCAAACCGAGTGCGAAGGTTCCACTCGAGGTCTCGATAACTTTCATGCCGTGAGTCAAATTTCCTCGAGCCAGCGCTTTCTCAATGATGTACTTCGCAGGGAGAAGCTTCATGAACGCGAACTGCGCAAGATAAAGGTTTGTCCCGCACTTAATAATGCTGGGGAGAGCATAGGCATCAGAATAGCTGGAGAATGGCAGGCGTCTGCGAACAGCGTCCATATTGCTACCTCAGCGAGATCCGGTCATGGTCAGATATATTCTTGGCGAGTTGTCGATAGGCGATATATGGGCGAGCACGGACCGGAGCTTCCGTGGAAAGTCAGCCGCCATTCGATCAAGCAGGATTCCAACCATTGTGCCGCTGTGCGCCACTATGACCCCGAGAGCGCCAGTGGCCTCGGATGCTTTCAGCATCGAGTTCAGATGCTCCTTTGGAACCCGCTCCTGATGCAGGAGCGCGCTGGCCGTGGCTATTCTGCCTATTGTCGCCGCGTCACCCTGCGGAATTGCGATCCGTGCGCGCTCGAGTAATTGGTGGTATTCTGCTCTGTCCCCGGCGGAGATTTCACCTCGCCGTTGGTCATAGTCGAGGGTTTCGACCGTCCCTCCTTCATCGATACCAACGATTGCAAGTGGGGGCATTTGGCCAAGGAAAGAGAGAAGGCTACATGATCGCTGTTGGTATGCGACCACACCGGGGTACATCACCCCGTCGGATGGCTCAATGTCCGCCATCAGCTTCTCGATCAACGATGTCCGAATTCTACGCTTGAAGCAGCGTGCGATTGACCGTGCCGTCGCGACAAGATCGGCAGACGAACTCGCGAGTCCTTTGCCTTCGGGGAGCTCAGATTCCAAAAGGAGGATTCCTCCTGAGGCGCCGAGCGCTATCACTAGGTCCTCAGCCAGTCGTTTAGCTTTGACTTTATGTGACGGATAAACGGTTACCAATCGTGTGCCTGGAGTTGGCATGAAGTGAGCTCGCGCAAAGAGCGCGATGGGCATCGTGACCAAAAAGTGAGGGTCGCAGGGAACGGAGGCGACCGGCAACTGGCCTTGCAGCAACTCGCCGAATGTGCCGCAACAAAGAGCGTCGCTAGAATGAATTCTTGGCTGCCGCCCGTCCTCGGCGAAAATCTCGGCCCCATCTGCGCCATCGAACCACTGGTGATATATGTATGGCTTCCAAACTTCATCGGCGGCTGCTGCTACAAGCTCTCTAGTCGAGATGCTCGCATCGCTTCCTACGGGGCCGATGGGATGGGTGGGATTCTGAATTGACATATCGCCTCCCTACAGGCTCGTTAACATGTGATTTGCCGCCAGCAGGGGAGATTCGTCGGAACAGGGCTCGCGTTTCGGCGTCGACCACTGCGCTACGCTTGCGGCACTCGACTTTTCTGGCTACATCATAACCGGTGACCTGTAGACCTCCTCGGCCAGAGACGGATCATTCACCCTGCTTTACGCAATTGGCGTGCCACCTAAGAGGCCGTGCGTGAAAGAGGCTCAACGCCAAGGTTCGCGCCGCAACGGCGGAATACTTGCGCCCCAATAGGTCGGGTTCCGAACATGGACGTCTTGAACCGGACAGGGTTATCACAGAAGGTGACATCCGGAACATGGGGTGGCCCGGCAGCACGGTGGATAGCGTCTGTGCTTATCGGCTTATCGAAGCCAACCGAACGCTGAGAAACCACCGGACCGACGCCATGATAACCTGCGGGCTCATGAAGAAGCGCGTGGATTCCGATCTTCTGCGCGAGATGATCGCCTATGCCGCCGGGCCCCGATGGACTCGGAACGCCCAATAGTGCGCTTCCTGCTCCCCGATGTATCTTCCGTTGCTCAGATATTGTACTGGTGTAAGGACGCCCGCCTGCTGGAGACACAACACTTCATTTTCAAACGACGTTGCCTCCGAATAGCTCCTTTCGGTGCTTACCACCACAAATCCGTTCGAGCGCGTCACGCGGACCAACTCGCGCAGGCCATGCGGCCGGACATGTCCAAGCGTGAAGACGCCGCAGCACACGGTCATATCATAGCTCGCGCCGGAATAGTCCGAGAGTGGTCTATTGAGGTCAACGTCCCCTTGGACATTGCGGTAGGTGCCTGTTTGCCTTGCCATTTCGGCCATCGTCTCGCAGAGATCAAAGCCGTCGATTAAACGGAAGCCAAGATGATCCAGCTCAATGCCAACTAGGCCTGTACCGCAGCCAGCGTCCAGTATTGTCATGGCTGCTCGTTCTCTGCCGATGTAGGCCGATTGCACGGCGCCCGCCAGTTCAGCCACAATCAAGGGGCTGCGGTAGTGTTCGCGCGCGAGGTCCAACTCGTAGGACCCAGCCCATTCACGATAATAACGGACCAAACTTTTGGCGTCACCGTCGAGCGCATGTGATGCCTCGATCCGCTTTTGCGCGGCTTGTCGAAGTGCGTTTTGTCCGGCCAACGTGTTCATAAATTCCTCGTGTAGAGTAGATGCAAGCTGGCTACCTTCAGAATCTGAGGACTAAGAACTGCCGGTTCAAAAAACATGCTGCGTTGCCAAATTTGAAATCTTCCTTTGCCAACCGTCTTTCCTTCGCCATCGCCCCATCCCTCCCCTACAAGCGAAGCCGGCTCAAAGAGCGGGCTTTTTTGCGGATTGCCACTGTGAGCCAGGCGTGTCGTCCAGCTGCGGGACATTCAATTTTGGTCATTTCGCTTCTTATGCTGAGTTCGTCTCGGAGTGAACGGCGCACACTTCAACGACAAACGCCTCACCAACGGCCTCGACCGCAGTCAGATATAGGAGGTCGCAATGAGAGTCGTCCATATCTGATCAGTAGCTCCGGAGCACCCATGGCCGTCTCTCGTATCCCCAAGGAGTCGCCGTCGCTAGCCCACCGGTCTCAGCTTCGACAAGCTGTCATTCAGCCGCTGATCCCCGAGAACCCGCAGACGTTTGACTGGCAAATCTCACAGCAGCAAGCGGCATGCCAGGTTGGGCGTGATGTGCACTTCGCCCGTCGCCAGTCTTATCAACTTAACTCGCGTCCGGGATTTGCGGCATACACCCGATGGCATGAACACAGCGACCATCAGCTACACGGCGTTGGTGCACGGATCTGGAGCATGACGGATCTCGATCTTTGATGACGCGCGCTCTAAAGCTTCCTTTGCCTTGCAGCGGGCGATTTCGGGCGTGCGCAGGCAAGCATTCGGTTTGGGACGGTGCAGCCGATTGCGACGTCGGTCTGCTGAACGGGGAGCGACCGTGCCCGCATCCGTCATGCTCCAGATCCGTGCACTAACGCCGGTGAGCGAGCGCTGATGACACTCGAAGGGACGCTCGCCGCGCAGACGTTCGTTGCAAGTTATAACCGAATCTCGACCAGCCTTGCCGAAACGCCGGAAACCTGGCGCCCGCGCTTTGTGCGGCGCAAAGCGGTTCCTTCGATCCCTTCCACTGGTCGACTGCCTTCCTGCTCGCCACCGATTTTGCTCCAAGGCTCTGGCGCCCGTTCTACGTGGGCGTCGCCGCCGATGCAAAGGCGGCCGTCGCCATCCGCTAGCACTCATGCCCAGGCGCGTCAAAGCGGCCCGCATCTGAATCCTGCCTCTGTCAAGCAAGGATACCCGTGCGGTGCTCGTGACGCTTACAGCCAAAGGGGGGCACCGAGGTTGATCGTTACGGTGTGAGTTGCATGCAATCAAATACATGTCTGATTAAACCGCGGGTGTCGTAGGCGTTTGTTGAACGATCGCCTGGACCTCATGCTGCCATGTTTCAAGTTCCGCTGGCAGCGGAGCACCTCCTTGATTCACGCCGTCAGCGCACTGCATAACGCTTTGTCTGCAATCTAACAAATGTCGGATATCGGACGCTGCGGTTAGGAGATACCATGCTGATAAAAAATACTTTTCAGCTTTGGCATGAAACATGCTCAATGGGGCAGGAGGCATGTAACTGGAAGTCGGGTTCGCTCTGAACGGCAGGATATCGCTCAGCATGTTTCCAACAATTGTCTGGGGTTTGAGTCAATGATGTGGCGAAAGTGCTGGCGCGAACTGTTGTTGAACGCGACCGCCTTGGGGCTCCGGAGCCCGGTCTTGACACTCCGGTTTCGGCTGCGGAATTGCGGATTTCAGATTGCCCCGTACGAAAGATTTGATTGGCCATGCATTTGCAGTATCTCTCTCAATAGGGTGTACAATACACCGGTCGTTCCGGGATTGGCGCTATGCAGACGTTTCTATAGTGTTACGGATGGTCTAGAATGAACAAATTATCCCTTATTCAGGTTCTTCTTGCTGGCATGAATTCTGGTATCGGCAGTATACTTCTAAAGTGGAGCCGAACCTCATTACCAGTTGACGCGGGGCGCGCCGACGAGTTCCTCTCGATGGGCTTCATAGGTGGAGTTATATTTTACGGCATAAACGTTGTGTTATATGCAAAGACCCTCGACTCTATGGAGGTGTCAATCGCTTATCCGATTGTGGCGGGGTCTGGATTTGCGATGGTGACGGTTGCGTCATGTTATCTTTTTGGAGAACCGTTCCATCTGTCCAAGTGGATTGGCCTCGCACTTGTCTTGGCCGGTATTACTTTTCTGGCCCAAGGAGGCTGAAATGGCTATTCACTCTGCCGGTGCTTGACGGCAAGGCTCTGCTCGCCCGATTTCGCTACCCCGCACGTCGGCTCGAAGAGCTTCACTTTCCCGCCGCCATCGCCGCTTTTATAGCGCGACGATCAGGAGTTCTTCCGCGTATTTGGTGCAGGTTGCGCGATTCACGGAAGCCGGTATCGGCGCAAGACGCTGTTCCACTTGCCATAGTTATGATGCAGATGACCCCATTGCGGCCCGGTTCGAGCCATCCACATCATGCCTTCGAAATAGGGCGATTATCCTGCACTGGCCGGCACTCCGCTCTGCCGGCAGCAGCGGCCCGATCAGTGCCCAGTCTGGCGTCAAGCTTTGTCCACGAAGCGTAAGTTAATAACGCCCCCTCATTGGCCATACCGGAGAGGGATCGCGGCTCCGGAGAGTTAGCGTACCCGAGCCTGCTCTGAAATCCGCCATTCTCGTCGCCTGATCCGCCCCGCTGATGTCCATCTTGCGAAGCCAAAACCGGCAAGAGCCGCAGATTGGCCTATTCCCCAGGGTTCGGAAATGGGGTGATCGACCAACTGATTAAATCGATAGCTCGCTGAAGTATCGAATCTGTCTTAGCAGGGCAGGGTGAAGCGGCGATGACATGTCCAATACAGTCTCGGAAATCACTTTTCCTGACGATCTGCGTCTTGGGTTGAACATATAGTTTGACTTCGGCGACACCTGGTACAGCCGTTGCCCGACTGTCGCCATCGATCCAATCGAGGGTGCCGTCGCGATCAGCAACTAGGAACCGCGCGGCCGCAGTTTCCGAATGGCTTTTGCGCAAATTCCATTCGGCACCGATCACAAGTTTGATGTGCTCGGTGACGAGATCGACACCGTAAGCCAGCTGAACCAGTTCAGGACAGGGCGAACCCGGAAGACGCGGATTGACCTCAATCACGACTGGGCCACGCTTCGTCCACCGGAGTTCAACGTTCGTTGGACCCCAACCAAGACCGAGAGCTCGCAAACAACTCAGCGAAACGTCAGAGATACGATCATGCTCGTCATCACTCAGCACGGCCGGATAGATGAACTCACGAACGACGAAATGAGGTGGGCGGCAGAAGTCGAGGGCGCCAATCCCAATGACCTGATTTCCCATTATCTCAATGCAATAATGCGGGCCTTGTGCGAATTCTTCGACCAGTATCCTAGGCGAAGAACGCCATATGTGCATCTTGCCCAACAGATAGGTTGTATGTTCGGCTAACTCATCGACATTGCGGCACAATCGGACACCAATGCTGCCGCTGCCCAGGACCGGCTTAAGAATCGCCGGCAGTCCGATCTCCGCGGCAAAGCTTTCCACCTCCGTCGCGTTCGTCGCCACTCGATAAGCAGGTACTGGCACGCCAGCCTCCGCGAGAAGCTGACGTTGAGTGAATTTGTCGCAGCATCCTTCAATCGATGCGGGGGTCGGTCCCGGTAGATCGAAGTGCCGGCAGAGCTTGCCGACTGTTGCAGAGACCGACTCGTCGTCTCCCGAAAAGCCAGTAATTCCAGCAATGTCATAGTTAGCACGGAGCCGGTAACATTCACGGATCAGCGCATCGAAATTGTCTGTATCAACACGAATAGCCTCTATGCTTTCCGGCGCAAGATATTCATACTGCGCCGGATCTGTGGCCAAGGTAATTGGATGAAGGCCAAGACGCTGAGCCGCTTGGACATGGAGCGGACCATTACCCCTGTGACCTTCAACTAGGATGAGCGCTTTTCTTGCCATGGATTTTTAGCTCCGACGTGGCGTGCTGTGTGAGGCGGCCCGAGCGTAAACAGGCATCACTTTTTATCCGTGCCCACCTCAGACGTTGGGTTAACGTACCACTGGCCGCGCTTGGCGGTCGCAATGATTCTGTAAACTTAGTTGAAGGATCTGTTGCACCTCCCTTCGTCACACCCCCGCCGCCGAGTCTCATCCTGATTGACGCTGAGTCTCACCTTGATTTCGCCGCGCAGTCCGTCCATGACAAAGCTCAGAGCGCTCGCCTGGCGGTGCGGAAATATAGCAGGATGCATAGATGTAGCCGCTCGTGCGCTCTAGGCGATCGTCCATGCCGAGTTTGGCCATAGCCTGGAGGATCGCCTGCCTTTCCGTCGATGTGGAGAAGCGCCGCTGGCGCTGTCTGAACCGTTTTAAAGGCTCGGTTTCCAATGAGAAAGCCTTAAGGGCCGCCGCGATGCCGTCATAGCTGAAGGGGTGCATTGCGAAGGCGACGACCCACGGGCGTGAGGTCGCTGAGGCCTCATACACGCGTGCAAAAGTTGCCTCGGTGGCGTAACCCACACAGCCTGTGCTGATGAGGATATCCGCATCCGCCAGTGCGCTACGTTCCTTGACCGTCAAGTCACACGTTTCCAGATCAGCCGTGACGCCAGCCTCCAACAGGCCCAGATCCAGCGCATAGCGAACAGCCCGGAACGATGGATCCACGCCGACGAACTGGATGTCGTCACGGAGGCCCTGATTGCGAAAAAAAGCGCGATGCTCGATCTCCTGTCGGCGCGACAGCGATCCGCTGGGCTCCAGATAGGCAGCATACAGATCGTCGAGGTCGAGATCGGTTCGCAGCAAGGCAGCGTTGACACCATAGGAGCAACCGACATCGATTATCTTCAAGTTCCTCTTGTTCCGAACGCGTCGGTAATCGGCGAAGATCCGTTCGAAGATCGGCTTGGCTCGATCTGTAATCATATAGTCCAGGGCCAAACACTCCCGAAAATAGGCGTGAGGCCACCTGCGATTGTAGCTTGCCGTGAAATCGTACTTCGCCCCCTGAATTCTGCCGCGCTCTGCGCTCGATGCCTGACCTGACATGCTGCCTCCCTTCTTCGCTTTGCCGCCTCACAAGAGATGCTTCAAAAATTGTGCCAGGCTGAGAAGAGGCCATAAAAGCGAATTTCTGCACATCAACTCAAATGCTTACATGAGAGTGCAGTAGGAGGCGAAGTCGAACATCACCGTGTCGCGTACGCGACACTCTGGCAATATCAATGCACGTCTCCCTCCCAAGAAGTGGGTTCTGCGCGTCAGATTCATGCGGATGCGTTCGAGTGTCTCGACCACGAGCGTGCTTTCTCGCACCACGATGGGCGGGGCCTCTGTCCATCCGCTCCCGATATGGTCAAGAACCAGGCTGTTGGTAGCTACCGCGGTTGGCCTCTCCACAATGGCCCACCGGGTCCATTTCCATGCTGCCGGGAAGCCGCTCGTTCCTGTCGGCAAAGGTGCGCATTTACGCGCCGCCGCGGCCCTGGCACAACCCTTGCCGGCTTTCTCGTACGCATGTTGCGCCTTGGCATATGGAGCAAGCGGTCGATCGTGGCGGCGCTCATCGACAGGATCTTGTGGCGTATCTCCTCCTCAAGCTTCAAATGTTCATTGGTGTTCCAGCGCCGGCAATAAAATGGGCAGCAGTGCCTTGAGCCGCTTGCCGCAAACTCGATTGGAAGCTTCCCACAGTACAATCAAGGCGGCTCCGGGCGCCCTCATCATAGAGCGACGGCCGCTGACGGGCCTGGCGGTGCTTCGGCTCCGGGTGGCTGTTCAGGATACGGATTGCGGACTTTCCGTGATACCCCGTCGCCGCAATGAACTTATCCGGCGATTGCCTTTAGTCGTTGCGGCCGCATTAGCGCTCCCTGACTTGGCCAGTTCCATGCGCATGGCATGTGTCATCTTCGTCTTCCGCCCCAAGGGTGAAGGCATAATGGCGGCATGAGCCTTCTCCGGTAACATTTTAGGTGAGGCAACGAAGCCGCTCGGTACTTTTTCCTTGAGGCAATGCGCCCCTTTCACTGGTTTGTTTTGTTGGGTTCAAACGTCGGTCCGGCCTTCTGCAGAAGGCCGAACCGACGCTTTTCGCGAAGACCGTAGCTGTCGCCGTGGAGTCAAGGAGAATGGCGTGGTGGACGAGGCGGTCGATGGCGGCGACGGTCATTGCGGGATCACCGAAGTTGTCATAAAGCCTCCTTCCTTGATCGCCTATTGCGTTGCGATCCGTACCCGCAGTGTGCTGATCTGGTCGTCTGGAGTTCGATTTGCCCAGGCTGCCCCTTTGTGAGCTGATGCCCCTCGAGCAAGCCGCGTGCGAGATAGTCGAAGACGGTTGGTGGTGTGCCCCCCGGGTGGCCGCCGACCCTTGAACAGAGCAGGTTCCGTCTGGCCATAGGTCGGGATTGGCGCTCGTCCCGTTGATCTAAACGATAGGGATGCCCCAACGTGCGCAGAGGCCAGACATTTGAACTGAACGCGCGGTCGCGTGCTGCGACAAAGCCTTCCGCGTTCAAGGCCGCCGCGATCTCCCTGTCCATTTGCCTGAGGCGTTGAGTTCGATCACTCGGCTCTGCAGCCGCTCCAGATCGATGTAGTCGCCATACGTGTGGACCCGCCTTTGGAGGGTGTGCTCGCTTGCGGATCCTGTCTGCCACAGGATCCTGAACCAGACTTGGCCTTGGAAGCGCTCCTAGTCGAGGATGACCTCGCAGACGATAAGACGTAGGATGGCTTGCGGTCGGGCCGCCGTTGTCGAAGGACGACGATGGACCTTCCGGCCAAAGGGACCGGCATATCGCCGCAATCAGCAGAAACGGCCGGATGAAATGGCAGGCCTCCAACGGTTACGGCAAACGCTCGCTCGTCGAGACGCCATAGGGCGATACAAGTCGATCAACGGGCGACGTTTGCGCGTCTTCAAAGATCGAGATCCGTCATGCTCCAGATCCGTGCACCCACGGCAGGTGGCGTTTCATTGCGCGTCCGATCTTGCAACGAGCGTTTCGGATCGCTAAAGCCTCATCGTGATTTCGTCTCGGGGGTATTGGGATGATAGATGACCTTGACAGGCGGATACTCGGCGCGCTTCAAAAGAACAACAGGTTATCTTTTGCCGAGCTAGCGGACTTCGTGGGTTCCTCTGCGGCCTCATGCATGCGCCGCGTCAATAAGTTACGCGCCGACGGCGTTATCATCGCTGATATCTGCCTTGTCGACTCCAAAGCGCTCGGAAAGTCGCTGACCGTCGTCGTGACAGTGGAGCTCGATCGCGAGCGTTTAGATCTTGTCGATGACTTCAAGCGAGCGATGAGGGCGGCGAAAGAAGTCAGTCAATGCTATATGGTTACAGGTGATGCTGACTTCGTCCTTGTTGTAGTGGTGGAGGACGTCGAGGCCTTTGACATTTTTATAAAGACCAAACTGTATACAAATGCCAACGTCCGCAAGTTCAGGAGCTTGATTGCGTTGGACCGCGTGAAGTTTGAGCCCCGGGTTTTAGTGTAGCCCTTTTAAGGCTGAACGTTTCCGCCACTCCTCCCCCGTTTTTGAAGCGTGCGTTGCGGCCGGGGCGCCAATTTGATCGCAATCAGTGCATCGAAGTCTGCGATTTAATTGATCGTCGGGTGACCGGCGGCCGGCCTCGAAAGGGCTTATGGCTCCGCTCAGGCGATCGATCGCGCTGACGATATCTGGCACGCGCGGCGTGCTGGCGGTCTGAGGTGCGCCAACATTTGAATTGCTGAGACGTGAAGCCGCTGGGCGGTTCCGCGACGGCAAATCGTAACCGGGTGTGCGGAGCGCCTGGATTGCAAGATTTGGAGGACTCAGGAATGACACTTACTGCAGCCGAACCTGCAACGGCTCACCCAGCCATAGAACAACGGCACCGGGATCAACGGCACTATCCTCATGGCATAGCCTTCATGGACGGTCAGTACCTGCCGATGTCCGAAGCCAAGGTGTCCGTCCTGGACTGGGGCTTTCTGCATTCCGATGCCACCTATGATACCGTTCATGTATGGGACGGAAGGTTCTTCAGGCTGGACCTGCATCTGGACCGGTTCTTCCGCGGGATGGAAAAGCTCCGCATGAAGATCCCCTACAACCCCACTGAGATCGAAAAGATCCTGTCGACCTGTGTGGCGCTATCCGGGCACAAGTCGGCCTATGTCGAAATGATCTGCACGCGAGGCGGGTCGCCCACCTTTAGCCGTGACCCGCGCCAGTCGGAGAACAGGTTCATCGCATTCGCGGTGCCTTTCGGGTCGGTCGCCAACAAGGAGCAGCTTGAGCGCGGCCTGCATGTCGCCATCAGCAACACCGTTCGGATCCCGCCCAAGTCGATCGATCCATCCATCAAGAACTATCACTGGCTCGATCTAGTAAAGGGCCTGTTCGATGCGTATGACTACGGCGCCGAAACTGCATTGATCGTCGACATCAACGACAACATTGCCGAAGGGCCTGGCTTTAACGTTTTCACCGTCAAAGACGGCCGCTTGAAGACGCCGGCTTATGGCGTCCTTGCAGGCATTACCCGGCAGACCGTATTTGATCTATGCGGCGAATTGGGCCTTTCCGTCAGTGCCGGCGACATTGATCGCGACGAGCTGAAGGGTGCCGATGAGGTTTTCATCACGTCTACAGCGGGCGGGATCATGCCGGTATCCAAGATTGACGAGACCGTTGTCGGCGACGGCAAGGTTGGCGCTCTAACACGCCAGCTGACAGACCTGTATTGGGAGAAGCATGCCGATCCCGCATGGTCGACCGCGGTAAATTACGCATAGTACCGCGATATATTGTCGAGCGCTCCTCCCCAGCGGGGAAGTCTTTGCTGCCGTGAGTATGCCGATGACCGGCGCTTTCATTTCTCATCTCTCGAATGAACTCGCCGGCCTGAAGTCGGCGGGCCTTTACAAATCCGAGCGAGTGATCTCTTCGATGCAGTCGGCCGAGATCGAAGTCGGCGGCGAAAAGGTGCTGAATTTCTGCGCCAACAACTATCTCGGGCTCGCAGACAGCGCCGAATTGCGCGACGCGGCCAAGCAGGCGCTTGACCGCTACGGGTACGGCATGGCGTCGGTGCGTTTCATCTGCGGCACGCAGGAAGAGCACAAGCAGCTCGAGGCGACGATTTCTGGCTTCCTCGGCATGGAGGATACGATCCTCTACGGCTCGTGCTTCGATGCCAATGGCGGCCTGTTCGAGACGCTGCTCGGCGAGGAGGATGCAGTCATCTCCGACGCGCTGAACCACGCTTCGATCATCGACGGCGTGCGGCTGTCGAAGGCGAAGCGCTTCCGCTACGCCAACAACGACATGGCCGATCTGGAAGCCCGGTTGAAGGAGGCAAGGGATTGCCGTTTTCGGCTGATCGCCACCGATGGTGTATTTTCCATGGACGGCATCATCGCCAATCTGAAGGGCGTCTGCGATCTCGCCGAGAAGTACGATGCAATGGTGATGGTGGATGACAGCCATGCAGTCGGCTTCGTTGGCAAGAACGGCCGCGGCTCGGCCGAGCATTGTGGCGTCGAGGGCAGGGTGGACATCATCACCGGCACGCTCGGCAAGGCACTCGGCGGCGCGTCGGGCGGCTACACATCGGGCAAGAGCCAGGTGGTCGACTGGCTGCGCCAGCGCTCGCGTCCCTATCTGTTTTCCAACACGCTGATGCCGGCGATCGCCGGCGCCTCGATCCGGGTGTTTGAACTGATCGAAAATGGCGATGCGCTGCGTCAGCGCCTCTATGCCAATGCGGCGCGGTTCCGGTCTGAAATGGGCAAGCTCGGCTTTACCCTGGCCGGCGCCGATCATCCGATCATCCCGGTCATGCTCGGCGATGCGACACTGGCGCAGGAGATGGCGGCGCGCATGCTGAAGCGCGGCATCTATGTCATCGGCTTCTCGTTTCCGGTGGTACCGAAGGGCCAGGCGCGAATCCGCACGCAAATGTCGGCGGCGCATTCGACTGCGGACGTTAATCGTGCGGTTGAGGCGTTTGCCGAGGTAGCAAGGGAACTGTCGATCATATAACCGGCAGTCTCTAACTGCCTCGCCGCCACAGAGCTTCCGGCGAATTCTAAATTAGAGTCTCGTCAGAGTATGTGCGTTAGCTGCTTCGGCGCGGCGTGGTGCACAGATCTGGAGCATGACGGGTCTTGATCTTTGATGACCGCGCGGGCTACGCTTCCTTTGCCTTGCGGCGGGCGGATTTCGAGCGTGCGCAGGCAAGCATGCAGTTGAACACGGTGCAGCCGATGGCGACTTCGGTCTGCTGAACGGGAACCGACCGTGCCCGCAAACGCCGCCCAGATCGACTTGTATCGCCCTATTGCGGTCTCGACGTAAGGAGGCGATCATCTGGTCGACCGCCAAGGACATGCTGTGGTGGCTGTCGTGCCACTCGGCCTGCTTCGCCCGGCTGGGCGGCGTCGCGGCGCCCCGTGCGGATTGACACGAGAAGACAGCCATTGCTCACGGGGCCGGTGCCTAGGGCACGATCAACGCCACCTACCGGCGCTATGGCTTGATGATGCGCTTCCATATCGACTGCCGGCGCCTTTTTCAGTCTGACGTTGCCCCGGTTCGTACAGGTATCGATGGTTGGTGGCGTATCGATGGCGCTTGAGAATGCCCTTTCGCCCGAGTTGGTGAACGGTCGAGGCGCACACGCCGAGCTGCTGGGCTACTTCCTCGCCGGTCAGCATTCCGCATCTCCCGTTCGTACCGGTTCTTCACTCCATAGGTGCGGCGCACGAGCATGACCTTCTTCAGGGTGAAGGGTTCACCGCGCCAGTTGCGATGCCGCGAGTTCATTGAGACGGGCGGCGATCTGCTGGTCGTTGGCGGTCTCCAGCAGCTCATTCATCAACGCCACGACCTGTGCCGGCGTCTTGCGTATCACTGACATGGGCCGCGGTCTGGTCACCGACAGGCTCTGCGTGCGCCCGCCGCGCCAGCGGATATGGATGTTGACCTGCTCCTCGACGAGCAGCGTCACATCTTCGATGAGAAGGCCGAGCATGCGCTTGCGTTCGACGGCACCGGTGCGCTCGTCGTTCCAGATGCGCGGGAAATCGGCGGCCAGCGCCCTGATGCGCTTCTGCGCTGGCTCATCCAGCAGCGAGCGGTCGGCTTCGTTCTGGCGGTCGTGCTCGCGCTGGAGTGCGTCGAGGTCGCGCAGCCGTGCGTTCCAGTCGGCTTCCAGCGCGTCGGCGACCAGGCAGTCCGGATCGACCTTAAGGTAGCGCCGGCGGGCCAGTGCAGCCTCGTAGCGGGCGCGTTGCAGCTGCGTGCCGCGCAGGGCCGCGGCCTCCTCCACGCGCTGGGTGATCTCCTGCTGCACGGCAAGCGCGACGTCGATCGCTGCCGGCGCCATCGCCTCCAGCAGGAGCGCGCTCACCGCGTGGTCGACTCGAGCGCCGCGCATCCATTGGCAATGTTTGCCGGCGTGCCGCACGACGGCTTCGTTGCAGACATAATACGGGCGCAGTCGCCCCTCGAATGGCTCGTAATGGACGCGCATGCGTGCACCGCAGCGGCCGCACAGCAGCCGTGCAACAGACCGCTGCCCTGGCGGGGCATGCGTCCGCGCAGGCCAGGAGAAAAGCCGGCGGCGTTCTGTTCCAGGGTAGTCTGATTGCGCTCGCACTCGGCCCAGGAAATGTAGCCCTCGCGGGCTTCGGGTATCAGAACCTCCCAATCGGATTTCGCCACGCGCAGCTGCACGGACTTGAGCTTGGCATTGTAGGCTTTGCGCGTGCGTCCATAGACGAATCCACCGGCATATCGCGGGTTGTGCAGGATCTGCAGCACGCGCAGGTCGCCGATCTTCTCGGGCACCGGAGCGTCAACACGTGCGCTATTGTGTTTGGAAGGCATGACTAAGCCACAATGTTGCGGTCCCGTCCTGCTTAGCTTAGACCGCTAAACGATCCGTGCACCAACGGTCAGCCGACATCAGCGGCCGCAGGTCTCAACGCGTTTATATTTAGACAACGTGACATCGCCGGTCGCGGTGTTCATGCCGTCGGGTCTATACGCAAATCCCTGAACGCGAGTTAAGTTGATAACGCCTTACATACCGCACGCGCCAAGCTGGGCCGCACTCCGGATTACTCCAACCTCGTTTTCAATCTCGACCTTGGTGCCAAATGGCTTCGACAGCTTCTGTAGCCGCTCGAGAATGGCCTTTGCTTGCGGCGCGGATGCCAAGCGTGGCACCCCTCGGTTCGCCAACCGCTGTGTGCGCCGAAGCTCAATTGGATACAATCTCAGTTCGGCAAGCTGATTTTTCTCGTAACGGCTTACGCTTATCACGCTCTCATAGTAAAGTGGAGCGGAAAGCGATATAAAGCCCTCTTGAATTGGATAGCCTACTGCCATTTCATGAGCTGTTACGTCCGCATCCGTATTGAACCTCGGATCTTTACCGTGTGCATCAAACATGTCAGCCCCGATCGGCGTTCTTAAGTCTTGGTTAAAGAAATTCCCCAAGCCGTAAAAGATGGGCCGGCCTTTATAGATTTCGATGCCCCGCACATGATGCGGTCCGTGATTTATGTAGGCATCGGCTCCGGCGTCGATCGTCTTACGAGCAAATGTTTGCTCATAATCAGGCGGTTGGTCGGTGAATTCCCCCGGCTCGTGTCCGTGGTTCGTGGCCATGCAGAAATCCGCGAACTGCTTCCCACGACGCAAATTGCGCAGAATATTGTCGACGTCGCGCGAACTGGGTTCAAAGCTGTATCCTGCTATTTCCCCTGACTTGAAAACTACCTCGCCAATAACCACACGCGATGCATCTTTCGGCGCGGGGACATACCAAGGAAGTAACTCGCGGACCTGCCGGAGCTGCTCTAGCATCTCCGGTGGAACCACTATGCTTTTTGCCAAGCGAAGGGAGTTCAGTCCTGGCCTGCCCGGCGCCTCGCCGGCGGGGTCGCACGCTCGGGCCATGGGCATGAAGGTTGTAGCAAATGACACCATCGCCACACGCCCGCGGGGCGTTTCCAAAAACCGGGCCGAACCGGCTTGCGCGAGATTCTCGCCGGCACCCGCATGGACGATGCCGTTTTCATCAAGTGCCCGGGTTGTCTCGCGCATACCTTCGACACCCCAGTCCAGTGTATGGTTATTGGCGCGACTAACCATATTGAAGCCCATCGCTTTCAAATCAGCTCCAAGCTCCGGAACACCGATCAAATATGCGCCGCCGTACTCGGCTTGCGGGCACCCTTTAGACTGAACATCCAGGATGTTGGTTTCCAAATTGCCGAACTGGACGTCCACTCCATCGAAGATCCTGAGAACATCGGCAAAGCCTGGATGATAGCCTTTTGTTACAGGCCCGGCGTAAAGAAGGTCGCCGACTGCCGCCATAGTGAAACCGTCTGCAACGTTCGTGTCGATTGAACCCACTGCATCAAAGCCACCATCCCGGAGGGTCGAAAGGTGACCATCTTCGTGAGAAGCCATATGCTATTTCCTTTGTTTCAAGAGCATCAGTTTCACTGGTCTACACTTGTTTCTCAATGCGTCGGGCTCGGATGAGGCTCAAGTACATCAGCAGGCGAATGATCGTCCGCTACAGCCGGTTGGACCGGGATGTCAGAGGCTGGAGCACGCACATGACAGGCCACCGCCCGCCCGTCTGCCATTGGCACCAAAGGTGGCACGTCGATGCGGCAGCGCTCGACAGCGAGCGGGCAACGGGGATGAAACGCACACCCGGTCGGCGGGTTGATCGGGCTTGGCACCTCGCCCTCGACGGGCGCCTCCAGTCGAACTCGCGTGGGATCCGGGACAGGTGCCGCCGCGAGTAGCGCCTCGGTGTAGGGGTGGACCGGCTTAGCGAACAGCGCCTCGCATGAGGAGAGCTCCACGATCCGGCCCAAATACATGACCGCGACGCGATGGCCGATATGCTCCACAACGCCAAGGTCATGCGAGATGAAGACGAAAGCGATACCCATCTGTTGTTGCAGATCCATGAGCAGGTTGAGGATCTGTGCCTGCACGGAAACATCAAGGGCCGATACTGCTTCGTCAGCGATGATAAGCGAGGGCTGGAGTGACAGGGCGCGTGCGATGCCGAGCCGCTGGCGCTGGCCACCCGACAGCTCGGACGGATGCCTGTGCATCATCTCGGGCGACATTCCCACCTTCTGGAGAAGGTCCGCGGCAAGGGCCTCGCGTTGCTTGCGGGTGAGACGCACATAATTTTCGACCGGTTCGGTGATAATCAGTCCGGCGGTGAGACGCGGGTTTAGCGACGAGTAAGGATCCTGAAACACCATCTGCATCCGACGGCGATACGCGCGAAGATCGTGCTTCTTGAGGCCTGCAATATCGGTGCCATCGATCAGCACGCGTCCACTAGTCGGGTCCACGAGCCGCATTAATAGGCGTGCAACGGTGGACTTGCCGCAGCCGGATTCACCGACGATGCAAAGCGTCTCGCCGGCCTCGACGGAAAAGGATACATCATCCACCGCTCGGATCACCGGGATGGTCTTCTTGAGGAATCCCGCCCCAAGCGGATAATGCTTGGTCAGATTCTCGACTTTCAGCAGAGGACAGTTCATGCGCCCATCACCTCTTCAGCGCGCCAGCAAGCCGCGGCGTGGCTCGACCCGACATCACGCAGGATGGGTGTCTTCTCTCGGCACATATCGATAGCGAATGGGCAGCGAGGCGCAAAGCTGCAGCCGACAATGGGCTCGCGCAGGTTTGGCACAATCCCGGGAATTTCTGGAAGGCGCCGCTGGCGGCCACGCCGCGGATCAGGCACCGATCGCATGAGGCCCTGGGTGTAGGGGTGCGCGGGACGCGCAAACAGATCTATCACGTTCGCTTGTTCTACGATCCGGCCGGCATACATCACGATCACGCGTTGGCATGTCTCGGCTACAACGCCTAGGTCATGCGTTATGAACATGACTGCCGTTCCCGTGCGCTCTTTGAGATCGACGATGAGCCGCAGGATCTGTGCCTGGATGGTGACATCAAGCGCGGTCGTCGGCTCGTCGGCAATCAACAGTTCCGGGGAGCAGGCAAGGGCCATCGCGATCACGACGCGTTGGCGCATGCCGCCTGACATCTCATGGGGATAGTTGCTGACGCGACGCTCGGGGTCCGCGATGCGGACGAGACGGAGCATCTCTGCGGCCTTTTCCATGGCCACGGAGCGGGATGCTTTAGTGTGGATCTGCACCGCCTCGGCTATCTGGTGGCCGACCGTATAGACCGGATTCAGGCTCGTCATTGGCTCCTGGAAGATCATGGCGATCTGGTCGCCGCGGATCTGTCGCATCTCCCGATCAGACAGGTCGAGGAGGTCACGCCCGTGAAAGCGGATCTCGCCGCCGACGGTCTTGGCCGTGAGCTTCGGTAGCAGTCGAAGGATGGAGAGGGCAGTGACGCTCTTGCCGCATCCCGATTCGCCGACGACGCCGAGCGTCTCGCCTTTCTTCACCTGGAAGCTGATGCCGCCGAGGGCCCGGGTAACGCTGTCTTCGCCGTAAAAGCGCGTCTCAAGGCCTCGAACATCGAGAAGCACATCGTTCCCTACAGTTTTATGCATCTGCACGTTAGCGCCTCCGCTTGGCGCGGGGGTCGAACAGGTCACGCAAACCGTCCCCGAGCAGGTTGACGGCAAGGACCGTGACGGCAAGACAGATGCCTGGGGCAAAGATGGTCAACGGGGCGATGGCGAGATACAGGCGCGAACTGGCGATCATGTTGCCCCAGCTCGGAATCTCGGGCGGCACGCCCACGCCGAGGAAACTCAGTCCCGCCTCCGTCAGGATCGCGCTGGCGCAGACAGTAGCCCCCTGGACCATCAGCGGCGGAATGGTGCTTGGCAGGATATGCCGCCACAGCACCTTGGGCAGGCGCGCACCGCCGCAGATCGCGGCCTCCACATAGGGACGCTCGCGAACACCCAGAACCACCGACCGAACCAGCCGCGCGACGGCGGGCGTCTCGGGAATCGCAATGGCGACGACGAGAATGCCAATGCCGGGGCCTGTAAGAGAAATAAGGGCGATGGCAAGCAAAATGGTCGGGATGGACATCAGGCCGTCCATGACCCGCATGACGACGTTGTCAAAGCTGCGGCTATAGCCGGCGATGATACCGATCAGAGCCCCGGCAAGAGCAGCGCATGCCGCCGACATCAATCCGACCATGAGGGAGATCCGGGCGCCGAAGATCGTTCGCGCAAACACGTCCCGGCCCAGATTGTCGCTCCCGAACCACATCTCGGCGGAAGGCGGCTGGAGGCGCTTGAACGGATCCATGTTTGCCGGATCGCCGGCGTAAATCGGGGCAGCGAGCGCCAGCATGACCAGAAGCGCCAACAGGCCGCCGCCTGCAATGACCAGTGGATGACGCCTTGCCAGACGAGGAAGGTCAGATATTCGCAGGCGGCCCGTCGGAACGTATTCAACTGGTGCGGAGAGGAGGGTCATATCAGTACCGGATGCGGGGATCGATCAGCGTGTAGGTCAGATCGACCGTGAGATTGATAAGGACGTACAGACCCGAAGTCAGGATGAGCACACTCTGGATGATGGGATAGTCGCGGTTGTTGATTGCATCCACCACCAGACGACCGATGCCGGGTATGTTGAACACTGTTTCGGTGAGGACGACGCCGCCGATCAGATAGGCGAAGCTTATGCCGATCACGGTCAGGATCGGCACGCCGGCATTCTTCAACGCATGGTGGACAAGCATGGCATAGGACGAAGCCCCCTTGGCGGCGGCCGTTCGCATATAGTCTTCCGACAGGACTTCCAGCATGCTCGCCCGCGTAACCCGGGCGATGAATGCAATGTAGCCGAGGCCCAAGGCCACGGTGGGCAGGATCAGGTGCACGAACCAGGGCCAGAGACCAATTTCGATCGGCTTATATCCCTGGACCGGCAACCAGTGTGTCCTGATCGCGAAGACGTATATGAGGAAATAGCCGATGACAAACACCGGAACGGAATACCCAAACGCGGAAAAGGCCGCCAGGAGGCGGTCGATGAGACCGCCAGTTCGCCAAGCGGCAAGGATGCCGAAAGAGACCCCGACCGACACCGAAAGGATCATCGTCAGGACTGACAGGGAAAGCGTCGGTTCAAGCCGTTGCGAAATGAGCTCGAGAACCGGTCGTCCGGAAAAGATCGAGACGCCGAAATCGCCGCCGAGCATGTCTCGCACCCAACGCATGAATTGAAGCGGCAGAGGATCGTTCAGTCCCAGTTGCTCGCGGATGCCGGCGATCACCTCCTCCGTGGCCGACCTCCCGGCGATCATCACCGCCGGGTCCCCCGGTGCAAGTCTGAGAAGCAGGAACACGAAGATCCCGACCATCGCCATGACGGCGATGGTCGAAACAATTCTGCGAACGATATAACCAGTCATTAGGCCGGAACCTTTTTCATGTTCCACATCGGGACCAGTTGCGGCACGCCGATCAGTCCAGTCAGAGTCTTCCGGCGCGCGATAGGAACAACGTATTTTCCCAACCTCACATCACCGACGAAGTCCCACCAGATTGCCTGCATCCTGCGGGCCAAGTCCTTTCGTTCTTCGACCGCTTCGGTATTTGCCCATTTGGCGCGCAGCGCTTCATATTCGTCATTCTTCGGCCAGCCGTACCAAGCCTGGTCGCCATTCGCGGGTAACATCGGATCTGTGAGCGGATTGCTGAGCCCGTAATCATTTTCGGTCGTAATGAAGATGTTCCAGCCGCCGTCCTCAACCGGGCCCTTGTTTGCCCGACGAACGGAGAGCGCACCCCAATCCATAGACGCGAGTTCGGCATTGATCCCAATCTTCCGCAGCTCCGAAGCCAATAGTTGCGAGGCATTGTCCCCCTCGTGCCAGTCCGTCGGATCGAGAATCACTATCCTCTCGCCCGCATAACCGGCCTCGTTGAAAAGCTGCTTGGCCTTTTCCGGGTTACCTCCCTTCTTGTACCATCCAGTGTTTTCGTCGTTCGAATAAGGTGGGGTGCTTCCAAAGATCGAAGTTATGGCACTGGAGTATTTTGGGTCGGGGGCCATGACGCGCATAAACGCGTCCTGATCAATTAGGTGGAGGATCGCTTGGCGCGCCTTGACGTTGTTAAATGGTGGCTGCAAATGATTCATACGTAAGACGGCGTCCTGGCCGGTGTCCCGAACCTGAAGTTCGAGATTGGGATCGCTCTCGATCATGGAATAGAAGTCAGCCGGCGGGGTCTCGTAATAATCAATCTCACCAGCTTGCAAAGCCGCCATCGCGGTCTGCTGGTCGGCGATTACGTCCCAAATGACGCGATCGACGTTCACGATCTTTCCGCCAGCCAAACCGTCAGACGGCTCTTTACGGGGTACATATTTTTCGTTTCGATCGAAGGCGTAGCTTGCCCCGGGTTTGGCAAGAGCTTCGTTGAACGTAAATGGTCCGGAGCCGACGGTCGTGGTAACCTGCTCGGTTGCGGGCCGGTTCGCGTCTTTCTCGCGCATGATGAACAGACACGACGGCGTAAGATCCCCGAGGATATCGACCAGGGGCCCTAAGGGCTCCTTGAGTACGATCTTGAAGATTTGATCGTCCTTCTTGGAGATATCGCTAGCGCGCGCCAGGAGCATTTGCCCACCTGGGGCCACCTGGCCCCAGCGACGGATCGACGCAACACAATCTGCCGCGGTGACGGGAGTGCCATCGTGCCAGCCTAAGCCGTCGCGTAGCTCAAAGGTATAAGTCTTTTTGTCGTCCGAAACGCCCCATTTCCCTACCATTTGCGGCTGCGGCATGAACTTCGAGTCGAGCGAGAACAGCGTGTCGTAAATTGCCGCCCCGTAGTCTGCTGTAACATTCGTCGCAGTATAAATTGGGTCGAAGATGCTCAAAGCGTGCGTCTTAACCATGTGCACCGTTCGCGAGGCAGCTGATGCCGATTGCGCCCGCAGGACAGAAGGGATCGATAGAGCCGTTCCGGCGGCCAAACCGGCCTTGAGGATTTCTCGTCGAGAAATTGTCATGTTTAGTTCCCCTTTTAGCTAGCGGTGCGACTAACCCGCGCTTGTTTTGTGCCTTGTCGATCCCACGATCGAGTCGCGTGATTATTGGCACCTTGGAATAATACCCCCAGGGAGAGAGAACTTGCGTCAAAATGCGGCGACTGCTGAAATGCGAGCAGCACAAAGCCGCACGGTTTGAAATGCATCGCGCGGGGGTGGGCTGCAGTTCGTAATCTCCCGCCCATGTCCGCGCCCGACTGCAGCACGGCCATCAACGTGAGAGCGCGTATTGCAGGAAACCCAGATCGTGTCGCGCTATACTCGGCGGCTCAGGGTGGTATGATCGAGCGTCTGCCCCATCAGCTGCAGCACCGCCTCCAGATCAGAATAGCGGGGCGGGACGCCACGCGTATTGCGTCTTGGCGTTTGATACCTGGTCAGGGCTTCCGGCGTACCACAGGGTCAAACTGCCACGATGACGAAGTCCTGCCACATATTCTGGCCAGTTCATCACCCTGAACTTCATCTTCTCGAGACGATGACGGCGGACGCTATTGTGTTTGGAAGGCATGACTAAACCACAAGGGCTGTTGCGGTTCCGTCCTGCCTAACTCAGACCTGAACGATCCATGCACCAACGCCGAAGCGGTAGGATCTTGGTGCTAGGGACGCCGAGGCGGTCGCCGAGATATCCCAGAAGCTGAGACCGAGTGTGTTGCAGGTCTTCATCATGCTGCCCATGGTGTCGCGGCGGCACGGCCCTAATCGCTGTGGGTTAGTGTCGGTGGCGTGATGAAGGCTAGCAGGTGTTTGGGGATGAGCTCGGCGCGCAGTGCTGAGAGCCGATAGATCGATCCTTCGATCTGGACGACGGCCGCACGGCCGCACGGTGAACCAGTCGGTTGAAAAGTGCGGTGCGACGACAGTGTCTTGATGACACCAGCGTTAAGGGGTCCCGTTTATACGACCAACCACCAAACTAAGTCAGGGAGTCAAGTGTCGGAATTGCGTGAGCGGAAGGAACTCCGCAACTTCCGGAAGGCGGCCGACATATACGCTCGGTCCACCATTCTGGATTTACTGACGTTCCTGAGACGGCGTGTGTCCGAAATGCTCGGCATACGAGGCTGAGAAATAGGAACTCGAGCAGAACCCAGTCGCGATGGCGATATCAACATTTGCAAGATTAGTGTGCAGCAGCAGATCCCGGGCGTGTTCGAGCCGAATGATCTTGTAGTAGCGGGCGGGCGGGTAACCTGTATGCCGCTGAAAAAGACGCTCGAGATTCCTGACACTCAATCCAAAGGTGCGGGCGATTGAACCGATACTCAAAGGTTTCTCGAAGTTGCGCATCATCAGTCCGACGGCCTGCGCCAGGTGCGGAGGCAGCGTGTCGAGGCGGACGGAGCTGCCCGATCGCTGTTCGACATTCCCAGTCCTGATACGCTCGACTTGAAACTGGTTGGCGATGGACCGTGCCAGAACCGCGCCGTGTGCCTGCGTGATGATGTGCAGAATCAGGTCGAGAGAGGCGGTTCCGCCAGCGCACGTGTACCTGTTCATGTCGATGACGTAGAGTTGATTGCTTAGTTCAATGAACGGAAATTCCTCGCGGAAAGCTGGCTGCCCTTCCCAGTGCAGGGTGCATCGCGCATCGGTCAGCAGCCCTGCGCGGGCAAGAAAAACGGTGCCCATGGACAGCGCGCCCATATGGCACCCTTCGCGTGCCCGCCTTTTCAACATTACATTCAACCGGGTCTGGTCTTTCGCGACGAACGTCATGCCTGCGCAGACGAACAGGTACTCGGGTGCATCGGAAGTGCCGAAGCGCTCGTTCACATTTACGGAGATTCCGTTGGAGGCATGGGCTGCTGACCCATCCTCCGAAGAGAAGCGCCAGCTATAGGCCTCAAATCCGAGAAGTCGATTGGCCGCCCTCAGCGGCTCAATCGCGCAGGTCACCGACATCATGGAAAACAGATCGAGCAGCAAGAACTCGACGCACTCAGGTCGTTTTTCGTTGCCGCCAAGATTCATAGATGTGGCCACTCCTGCGACAAATTTGTATACAAGCCACTTCCGGATCCGGGTTCAAGAATCAATGCTGCTCGCATCAGGATCAAGGCCTTATCAGTGAACGGTCCAATCGAGTTCGCCGTAAATGCCGTTGATGGGGAGTGCCAACTACAGACACCGCAGCGCGTCAATCACAGAAATGAAGCGATAACTTTCGGTAACGAGACCCTGTCCATTTCGGATGGCTTCGCGCCGTCGTTCGGCGGCTAGGCGGTCCACTTCGCCGATATCGGCATCCCTTTCCAATAGCCAGTTTCGGTAACTCGGATCGACTTCCTTGATCAGCACGCCCCTGTGTTGAGGGGCTGGTTCACGGACTACCGGCGGGCGCAACACACGGCCCGGATTATACTCGGTGCGCTTGTCGTTGCCAGAGACGATAAAATCAGGTCTCCCGACACGGCCGCTGGGCGAATAGGCGACTGCCGTGACGATTCGGTCGAGCGCTGCGTCCTCTTCCTTCGGTCGATGTTCTATATCTTGTGGCAGTCGGTCTGGCACGGCGAGCCTAGTGATGCCGCAATCGTTAATGGCATCTAGGACGGTGCGGGGGTCATCCGGCAGTATCTTTTCGCGCCGCCGAGGCCAGAAGTCGAACGCTGTATGGGCGCCATACCCCTTGCCTGAATGCAACGCGTAGATTTCCGGATAGATCTTCCGCTCGGCGCGACGACTGGGCTTTATATCGTAAAAAGAAGTGATCGCGATCTGCAGTAGGTGCGTCGCACCGAGACCGCCGAGCGGACTGTCGATAACCATGCCAAATCGGTCATGTGCATTCCAGGCCGGGAAGATGTCTGAGATCGAGCCTTTCCGGCCACCGATCTCGACGTCGAACATTTCGGATTTCAGAAGCGCTATGACGTGCATGTCTTGTTCTCCTCCGAATTGAGGGCCGTTCTAGCCAGGTTTGGGCATCAGCGTCGCGAGCTGATCCCACTCTGAGTCCGTCAAATCATTCGAGAGAGCTTGTCTCCTTGGCGATCTGCGGCATCCGGCCAAGGCTCTGCTGCGTCCACATCCGGACCTTGATCATAACCCATCCTCAGGCGGAACCCTCAGCAAGCGATTTTCAAAACAGCCGTCCAGACAATCGCCAGGCGTTAACCCTGCGCTGAAGTGTCCGGTTTCCCACATCGTCGGTCTCATCCAATGCTGGTGCCGAAGCGGGTCATGCCGCGCCAGAAGAGACCATGTCGACAGGACGCGGATCACCGGTGCGAGCGAGATAGCCGCCAAGCATGCGATTTGGCGATTTGCAGCAGGTAAGCGGCGACCTGAGCCTCGGAAACGCGGGCGAATTCGGGACGCATGGTTCTCCCCTCCGCTTCCAGCGCAGGGCTTACCAGCCGAGCTTTTCGACAGCCACGGAGAGATCTTCGACCGGCAAGTTGGTCAGCAGCTTCCTGTCGATCTGCTCGCGACCGGACGGTGGATTCCCTTCGAGGGCGATGATGTAAGTCGGAGCTCGCGGACCGTACCACTTCTGCTTGTCCACCGGCGGCAAGGTATTGATGGCGCCATGTTTTGGTTCTTAAGCCTTGGATCACTTAACTCGCTTTCCTTGAGCATGGTTCATCTTCACGCGCCGGCCCGCGGATTCCAGGCGTCCGGCGCGAAGCGCTTATCCAACCCGATTAGCTCCAAGGATAAGGACTGTTCGAGGTTGGGTGCAGCTCACCCTTTTCATAGCGGCCTAGGCGGAACGGCTTTAGCAGGCGAGATTCGTGACCCAGGACCTCTCCTGCGACAAGCGCGCCCACGCCGATCATTTTGTAACCGTGGTTGGAGTCGGCGATCATGTAGACGTTCTCACGGAGTGCTTCGAAGACGGGGAAGTTGTCCGGTGTGAAGCAACCGATGCCGCCCGACGGCTCGCGGTGGAACTTGTCCATCGTACCTTCAAACCGTCTGTTGCAGTGAGCCAGTGCCGAGACCCACATATGGGCGAATTCCTCGCTAGCGATGAATTCCGGCGAAGACGGGCCGTAGGGATCGATCTGAACTTCGTCCACCGGTGTTTCGACCTTGTAAGGCATTGCACCACCTTGGACACCGCCGAAATTGAAGTCAGGCTTGTAGTAGATCCCCCACATCTTCTCCGTGATCAGACTTCCGTCGACGGTGGAGTAAAGCGGAGCGTCCGTGTCGACGTGGATGACCGGCGGCATCTTGCCATCGTTGGTCCTGAAGGTGTTAGGGTCGACACCGAGTACCCCCTCCTCAAGCTGCCAAAACCGCCACATGGGGATACCGCCATGGAGTTGTCCATCCTTGCTCTTGATCGTGACGGTCTGCGGTAGCTCCGCCATACGCCAAAAATCGCGGACCCACGGGCCTGCTCCGACGATGAGATAGTCGCATGTGATGTGGCCCTGATCGGTGTCAATGCCAGTCACGGCCGAGCTTGATCCGTTTGCGAAGATCATGCCAGTTACCCTCACCCCGGTCAGGATACGGACACCTTCGCTTTCTGCCTTCTTCGCCAGCGCGTAGATCGCCGCTGCGTTGTGGGCGTAGCCGCCCTTCTTTTCGTGAAGCACGGAGGTGATGTTCTTTGCCTGCCAATCCGAAAATAAGTCCTTCATGTAGGCGTCGCAGTCTGCTTTGCCTTCAACAAATACCGAGGAATAGCCGATGGCCTTTTGCTGCTCATAGATGCTGCGAACGTCTTCGTGCATCGATTCCGAGCTGATCTGCATGTAACCGACCGGGTTGTATTGATAGGCTTCGGCGTCGCTCTCCCAAACGCTAACTGAGTGTGCCATGAGCTCCCGCATCGCAGGCTGAAAGTAATTGTTGCGGACAACGCCGCAGGCAATGCCAGATGCTCCCGCCGCGATGCCGCTCTTATCGATCACAAGAATGTCCGTGCCCGAACCCTTGCGGGCTTTCTTGAGGGCCAGAGCCAGATGATATGCGGTAGACAGGCCATGGATGCCAGCGCCGATAATCACGTAAGGCGACGAATTAGGAAAGGCCATGGATTACCCCTTGTTGGCTTTGCGGTCTAAGACCCAGCATCTTCCGACCTTGAATGGGTTGGTGTTGGATTTTCGTCAAACCCGTCGGTAAAAACGCCAACCAACATGTCCAAGTTGGTTGACGGTCGCTTCTCCACTGGCTCGGCTGAGCCATATGAGCCAGCGGGCAATCGAGCATCGACGCCCGCAAGCGCAAAATTGTGGGTTGTGGACCGGGTCGCCGCTTCTTCGATAGGGCCTCGACGCGCTAATCGCTGAGACCTCAAGGAAATATGAAGCCGACCAACCGTTACAGCGGCCGCTCACTGCGGGATCAGGGCAAACAGATGCCTCTCATCCAGCGCCACCGGCCGGGCATCCGGAGTTCGCCCGCCGAACGGCGGGCTATATCGTTTATATGATGGTTTCAGGCCGGCGTTGATCCATGTGTGCAGAAGGACTCTGCCGCCCCCTGCAGCAACAATTGTGGATGGGCGTGGGGGGCGTGCACCCATGGGCCGCCCGCAGGCAGCATAGCGCTGATTTTTATGCTCCCGGAAGCTGAATGTCAGCAACTGATCGACAACAACGCACAGTGTTGCATAGGCCACCCTTTCGTTCAGCACGTGAATGCCGCGGTTGTGTTTGAGCAGGTTCAGAATGCCCGACGGCGCAGCTTTTCGGTCAATCTCCGATACTATCTTCCCGGAGAAGGCGGCATAGGCCTACCGATCCGCGGGACCAATCCCTGTGAAACCAATGGCGCGATATCCTTCATTGTTCCGCGGGAGCTCATGACGGATGCTGGGTCGCCAAGATCATCAAGGAGTTGCAGGCGGTCTGTTCGAAACAAATCGGACAGGTTGATACGGGCGATGCGGGTCGCAGCATCCCGTCTGCATCAACGCCGATCTCTCTTCGGGCTTTTGCCGAAAAACGCCGAGTAGCAACGGGAGAAATGCGCCGCGCTTGAAAAGCCCGTGGCAAATGCAATCTCGGAAATCGACAGAGGGCTCTGCTGCAGAAGCCGGCGCGCGTGGACGAGCCGGAAATTTCGACAAACTTCTGTATAGCCTGCCTTGAGATGCTCGGAGAACAGGCGGTCAAGATTGCGCGTGCTTACGCCCACATACGCGGCTATCTGCGCCCGGTCCAGCGGCTGTTCGATGGCCGCTTCGATCTTTGCCAATACATTAAGCAAGACGGGATGGTTGACGCCAAAACGCTCTGCGGCAGAAGCCCGCTGCGGCGCGGTCGGCTCCGCTACAGCAGTGTGAAGATACCAATCACTGACACGGCGGGCAAAATCGGCTCCCATTCTGTCGGCAATGAGGGCGTGCATCATGTCCAAAGGTGCCACCCCGCCGCCACATGTTATGCGGTTGCCATCCAGAACGAAACGAGCCTGCCTCGGCTTGAGATTTGGGAAAGCTTCTTTGAGAGCAGCCGCATGTTCCCAGTGAACCGTAAAGTCTCGTCCGTCGAGCAAACCGGCCGCTGCTAGAATGTAAGGCCCGCCTGAAATTCCCCCTATCCTGGCGCCGCCTCGGGAGAATTGCCGAAGAGCTGTATAAAGCGCAGGCGAACCCAATATCGACGGGTTGCCACCCGCGCATACGAAGATGGTATCAAACCGCAATTGATTGATCCGTCGGCAAGGAACTATGGCGCCGGATGAACTTTCAACCGCGGCGCCGTCCAAGGATAACGCCTCCACATCATAAAGCGATTGGCCTGCCAAGAGGTTTGCGGCGCGCAGCGGCTCCGTCGCCGACGCGTAGGACATCAACGCGAAGCCGGGCAAAAGTAGGAACCCGATATTCTGGGTTAATCGGTTGTTTTGTTGGTTCATGGCTTCTGTGTGTCTTTTTTTGGCTGCCCTGTGAAACTCCTACTCGTAATTTCACGATATAGAAAGCCGAACGAAGCGGACAGACCAATGCGCTACTCAGCTTTATCCATTTTCCTGAACGGATTGCGCGGCAACACCGCATGGAAGTCGGCATGGCGTGCGCCGGCGTTGAAGCCTCATTATGATGTGATTATCGTCGGTGGCGGCGGTCATGGCCTAGCCACAGCCTACTATCTCGCGAAGGAATTCGGCATTCGCAACGTCGCGGTTCTGGAAAAGAGTTATATCGGCTCGGGCAATGTCGGACGCAATACTACAATCATCCGGTCGAACTATCTTCTGCCGGGCAACAACCCTTTCTATGAGCTTTCCATGAAACTTTGGGAAGGACTGGAACAGGATCTCAACTTCAACGCCATGGTCTCTCAGCGCGGCGTGCTCAACCTTTTCCACTCCGATGCGCAGTGCGATGCATATACCCGACGCGGCAATGCCATGCGGCTGCATGGCGTAGATGCCGATCTACTCGACCGCGAACAAGTGCGGGAGAAGCTTCCCTTCCTGAATTTTGAGAATGCACGCTTTCCTATACAGGGCGGCCTTCTCCAGCAGCGCGGCGGCACTGTCCGTCATGACGGCGTCGCATGGGGTTATGCTCGTGGCGCCGATTCGATGGGCGTCGACATCATTCAGGAATGCGAAGTCACGGGCATACGTCGCGGCAACGGTAAAGTGATCGGTGTCGAGACCTCTAGGGGCTTCGTCGGCTGTGGTAAGCTCGCACTGGCAGTTGCGGGCAATTCCTCCCAGGTAGCCGCGATGGCCGACATGAGGCTCCCGATCGAAAGTCATGTGCTGCAGGCTTTTGTCTCGGAAGGCCTGAAGCCGTTCATCGACTGTGTCGTTACTTTCGGCGCCGGACACTTCTACGTTTCGCAGTCCGACAAGGGGGGCCTTGTGTTCGGTGGCGATATGGACGGCTATAATTCCTACGCCCAGCGCGGCAATCTCGCCACGGTCGAACACGTCATCGAAGCCGGCAAGGCGATGATCCCAGCTCTTTCGCGCGTTCGGGTCCTTCGGTCCTGGGGCGGCATCATGGACATGTCGATGGATGGGTCACCGATCATCGACCGCACGTCCATCGACAATCTCTATCTCAATGCGGGATGGTGCTACGGCGGCTTCAAGGCCACGCCGGCCTCGGGCTTCTGCTTCGCTCACCTCATCGCCCGGAACCATGCGCATGCCGTCACCCGCGAAATGCGTCTCGACCGGTTCGAGCGCGGCTATCTCATCGACGAGAAGGGCCAAGGCGCCCAACCGAACCTCCACTGATTTCCGGGAAGCAAGGACACCGAAATGGCAAGCCTCATCCCCTGCCCACATTGCGGGCAACGGCCCAAGGAAGAATTCACGATCAAGGGCGAGGCGCTGGCCCGTCCCGCCGCGGACGCATCGCAGGAGATATGGTTCGAATATGTCTACCTGCGCGACAATCCGCGTGGCGCCTATAGGGAATACTGGCACCACACGTCCGGATGCCGCCGCTGGCTGGTGGTAAGCCGCGATACCGCGACCCATGAGATCGAAGGCGTGCGTGACGATGCCGCCCGCGAGGCGGCCGCTGAGTAATGCGCAAGTCAAGCCGCCTTTTTCATTGGATCGAAGGTTTGTCTGGTGCGCAGCATTGTCCACAGGACGGTGACGCGGCGACGGGCAAGAGCGATGATCGCCTGGGTATGGTGTTTACCTTCGCGCCGTTCGCGGTCGTAGAAGGCCTTGGACAGAGGATGTTTCGTGGAGATGGCGCAGAAGGCGCTCTGGAAGAAGACGCGCTTGAGCGCCTTGTCTCCGCCGAGGGCTCGGCGCCATCCCGTCGACTTGCCGGACTGACGGATGACCGATGCCAGGCCGGCGGCGCTGGCGAGCGCGTCGGCCGAGGCGAAGCGGCGGATGTCGCCGACGCAAGCGATGAACTCTGCCGACAGCACTGCCCCCATCCCCGGCAGAGTGCGGATGAGGGCGCGGTCAAGGTGGCAGTCGAGCAGCGCCTCCAGGTCGAGTTCGATGCGGGCGAGTGCCTCGCGGGCTTGAAGAGCTTCGGCGGCGAGTACGCGGATCATGTCGGCGAAGACGGCTTCGCCGGGAACGACGATGCTCTGGCCATGAGCGGCTTCGAGCGCGCGTCCAACGAGGGCCTCGATGCCGTGAAGATGAGGCGTTTTCTTCAGATGCGCGACGAGCTTCTTGATGCCGGCCCGTCGGATCTCGGCAGCAGTGACATAGCGGCTGAGCAGGGCGAGCGGTCCCTTGCAGGTGAGATCGAGCTGGCGCTCGAGCCCGGGATGGATGGCGCCGAGGAACTAGCGCAGCCGGGAGACGCGGCGCGTCTGGTCGTCAGTAAGTTCGCGGCGGCGCATGACCTTCAGGCGCAATGCGATGACGGTGTCGTCGTCTGGCAGGATTGGCCGCAGGGGCCTGGTGCGGACAAGGTCGGCGATGGTGTGTGCGTCGCGCGGGTCCGACACTTGCGCTCGCCGCCGGCAAAGCCGTGCCCGGCGCGATTGACGGCGATGCCTGGCACGTGGACGAGGCGCAGGCCAGGCCCAGCGCCAGGAGGATGGCCTCCAGGAAACAGCGATCCGGTGATGTCCAGACCGATCACGACTGCACTGTCGAGGCCACGCAGGGTCGGCGACGAGACGATCGATCGCGGCCTGATCATTCTCGACCGCCCGGTCGAGAAGAACCCGGGCGGCGTGATTGAGAGCGCAGACCCAGTGCGTCTCCTTGGCGACGTCTATTCCAACGAATATCTCCATGGCGGTCCTCTCAAGGCTTGGCGGCAACGCAGCCCCGGACTCGCCGACATCGCCTTACATAGCCATCGAGGGCATCGAGCAATCAGCAGTCGATCCAGGTCGGCGAAGCGGGCGGCTCAGCAGCCGGAGCCATCGAGGACAGTCGGAATGACAACCATACCCGCCTCGCCTGCGCCGACACAGCTTGCAGCAATCAACGGCGCTTCGAAAAGGGGTACGGCGAAATGACGTCCTATCGTCTTGAGAAGGGTGGTCTCGTCGATCGCACCAGGCAACTTTCCTTCACCTTCGACGGCAAACGCATGGCCGGCCTCGAAGGCGACAGTCTCGCATCGGCCCTGCTGGCCAACGGCCAGATGCTGATGGGTCGCTCGTTCAAATACCACCGGCCGCGCGGCGTCCTCTCGGCTGGCGCATCGGAACCCAATGCACTCATGACTATCGGCCAGAGCGGACGTACGGAACCCAATACCCGCGCCACCATGCAGGAGCTTTATCAGGGCCTCGTGGCGCAGAGCCAGAACCGCTGGCCCTCGCTCGATTTCGATATAGGCTCCTTGAACGGTCTGCTGTCGCCTTTCCTCTCCGCCGGCTTCTACTACAAGACTTTCATGTGGCCAGCGGGCCTTTGGGAAAAGCTCTACGAGCCCTTCATCCGAAAGGCGGCGGGCCTCGGGAAGGCGAGCTACGAGACCGACCCTGACCGCTATGAAAAGTCCTGGGCGCATTGCGAACTGCTGGTCATTGGCGGCGGGGCTTCCGGCCTGGCGGCGGCGCTCACGGCGGGTCGCGCCGGTGCCCGTGTCATTCTCGTGGACGAGAATTCGATGATCGGCGGCGGCCTTTTGTCCGAGGCAGCCATAATCGGCGGCCTGACCGCCTTGAGCTTTGTCCGTCAGACAATCGCCGAACTTGAAAGTCTGCCCAACGTGCAGCTTCTCTCTCGCACGACGGCCTTCGGCTGGTATGACGGCAATGTCTTCGGAGCGATCGAGCGCGTGCAGAAGCATGTTGCCGACCCGCGCGCCGAAGCGCCGGTCGAGCGGTTGTGGCGCATCGTCGCGAAGCAGGCGATTCTCGCCACCGGCGCGGAAGAACGTCCGCTCGTCTTCGGCGGCAACGACATTCCCGGCGTGATGATGGCAAGCGCCATGCGCGCCTATCTCAACCGTTACGGAGTTGCACCAGGCAAATCGGTGGCGATCTTCACGACCAATGACAGCGGCTATGTCCTGGCTCGCGATCTCGAAACCGCTGGCGTCCGGCTTGCGGCGATCATCGACAGCCGACCTTCGGGCGCAGCGACCGGCGTCTATGGCGGTTCTGCCCGGATCGTTCGTGGTGGCTTCGTCTCCGACGCCGAAGGCGGCAAGGCGCTTTCCTCCATCATCATCTTCAAGGATGGCCGGACAGAAAAGCTGGGCGCCGATGCGCTCGCAGTCTCCGGCGGCTTCAGCCCGGTCATCAATCTAGCATTCCATCGTGGCGGCAGGCCTCGGTGGTCGGATGCAGACGGTGCCTTCGTGGCAGACGAGGACCACAAGGGTCTATCATTGGCAGGCGCCAGCGGAACAGCGAACGGTATCGGCGCATGCCTGGCAGCGGGTTCCGCCAAGGCTGCGGCTTTGTTGGGCGCCATTGGCATCAAGGTGGAACCCGTTGCCTTCGAAGCAGTCGAAGGCGACATCATCGCTCCTGCCGGCAAGCCGCTCTGGTCCATTCCCGGGGTGAAGGGCAAGGCCTTCATTGACTACCAGAACGATGTCCATCGAAAGGATATCGGCCTTGCCGTGCGTGAAGGCTACGGGCATGTCGAGCTTGCCAAGCGTTATACCACCAACGGCATGGCGACCGATCAGGGTAAGCTATCCAATGTCAATGTCATCGGTCTGCTGGCGGAAGCGCGTGGTGTTTCTCCTGGCGATGTCGGCACCACGACGTTCCGCCCGTTCTATACGCCGGTTTCATTCGGTGCGCTTGCAGGCACGTCGCATGGAAAACATTTCCAGCCAGTACGCAAATCGCCGTTGCATGGTTGGGCGGCAAAGAACGGTGCGACCTTCGTCGAGACGGGTCTCTGGTATCGTTCTGCATGGTTTCCCCGGTCCGGAGAGACCGGCTGGCGCGAAAGTGTCGATCGAGAAGTGAAGAATGTTCGCATCAATGCCGGCCTTTGCGATGTCTCGATGCTCGGCAAAATCGAGATCACCGGCAAGGATGCCGCGGAATTCCTTGACCGCGTTTATTGCAATGCCTTCAGGAAACTGCCCGTCGGCAAGGCCCGGTACGGCCTGATGCTCCGCGAAGACGGCTTCATCTACGATGACGGCACCACCAGCAGGCTCGCGGAAGGTCGTTTCTTCATGACCACCACCACCGCCTATGCGGCGGGCGTTATGAACCATCTGGAATTCTGCTCGCAGGCGCTGTGGCCGGAACTCGACGTGAGGCTCGCTTCCGTGACCGATCAGTGGGCGCAGATGGCTATTGCCGGACCGAAGGCGCGCCTCATTCTGCAGAAGATCGTCGACGAGGACATTTCCAACGATGCTTTCCCATTTCTGGGAGCCAAACAGGTCTCTCTGTTTGGCCACAGGCTTATGGGACGGTTGTTCCGAATCTCCTTCTCCGGCGAACTGGCTTATGAACTGGCCGTTCCCGCGGGTTTTGGGGAATCGGTGGCGGATGCCCTGATGGAAGCTGGCAAGGAACATGACATCTGCTCCTATGGTGTCGAGACGCTTTCGGTGCTTCGTATCGAAAAGGGCCATGTTACGCACAACGAGATCAACGGCACGACCGTGCCCAGCGATGTCGGTTTAGGACGGATGGTGTCGGCCACCAAGGCGGATTTCATTGGCAAGCGCATGCTGGAGCGCGAAGGGCTCAACGACCCGAACCGCCCTCAGCTTGTCGGAGTCGTGCCGCTCGATCCCGCTACCTCGTTTCGCAGCGGTTCGCATATTCTCGAAAAGGGTGCGGCGGCAATGCTGGAAAACGACCAGGGCTACGTTAGTTCAAGTTGCTACTCGCCCCATGTCGGCTCGACCATCGGCTTGGCGCTCGTCAAGCGCGGCGCATCGCGTCATGGCGAGGAAGTGCAGGTATGGAACGGCATTCGCAACGAGTACACGACCGCTCGCCTCTGCAACCCGACGTTTGTCGATCCGGCCAACGAAAAGCTGAAAGTCTGAGGTCCCGATGTCCATGTTCCCGATCGAACACCGCTCTGCGCTGGGTAGCAAGCCCCCCATCCTCTCGACAGACGTGACGCTGACCGCACTTCCGGAAGGCCTTGTGCTGCAAGCGCTCTCTGCAACCGGGAGCGGCAATGTCGCTGGCATTATTGTTGCCGCGCTTGAGTGTGATGCCCTTGCTGTTAGAAGCATGTCGCCGGGCCAATATTTCATCGTGGGCGACGAGATAGGGTCGCCAGGAGATCCCGTCGACATCCTGCATAAGCTGAAGCCCCATGCAGACGTGGTCGACCAGAGCCACGGCCGCGTTCGAATAGCGATTTCGGGCGCCAAAGCCGCCTTGGTGCTCGCCAAGGGTACAGCGGTGGACCTAGACTTGAACGTCTTTCCGGTCGGCCATGCGACGACCACGCTAATCGGCCATATCGCGGTCGGCATCACAAGAACCGCTGAGCTTGAATTCGAGTTGATGGTGCTGCGAGGGTTTGCCGAAAGCCTCTGGGACGAGCTCGCCGAGCTCAGTTTAGAATATCGATGATTTGCAACTTCACCGATGTGAACCTTGTGCCGCTTGCGCAAATAGCTTTGCTGTAGAATAACGAAGTTAACTTCATGAACAAGCTTGGCTTAAATGTTAGATGCAACTGAGAACTACCCGAGGTGAACGGACGGTCGACGTCGGGCTGGCGGCCGTCGAACAGATTCGGCGTTGTACAAGAAGTCGGCGTTATCAGCTGTTAGGTCCCGGCTCCTAGCTAGGTGACATAGAACAATCCTGTGGGAGCGCCGCCCTATCCACTCCGCGTGAGAATCTGGTCGGGAGCAATGAACGTACTCAGGCTATTCGTGTGAAGACAGGACATTCGATTTTGCAACGGCCGACGGCGCTCGACGCTGCGCGGGGTTCCGTGGGTCGATTCAACGAGACCCGAAAGCAAGGGCTGGAAAGCATACCCGCCAGGTTTAACTTTTTCCTGCTTCCGGCTTTTTCGCTGCATGCGTTTTCCTCCGCGATTGAAGTGCTTACGCTGGCCAATGAAGTGACGGGGCGAAACGCCTACGGTTGGCAGGTTGTTTCGGGCGACGGACAACCTGTGGTGTCGAGTTGCGGCATCACCATAAGCTCAGCCGTCGGATTGCAATCGGAGCGTGACCGTAACCGGCTATCGCCCGCAGCCCCGGTCGCGATAGTGTGCGGAGGTCGCTCCCTACCTCGCCATGACAACCAGTTGCATGCTTGGCTCCGAGAGTGCCGTAACCGCCGCACGCGCCTTGTCGGCATAGGCGGCGGAACCCTAGTGCTTGCTCGAGCTGGCGTTGCAGAAGGTCGTCGCTGCGCAGTGCACTGGGAGCAATTCCCGCTATTTCTGGAGGAATTCCCAGGCGTTATAGCGACGCAAGCGGCGTTCGAGAAAGATGGTGAGCTGTATACCTGCTCTGGCGCAGACGCATCCTTTGACACATTCCTGGATCTTGTTAGGCGCGATTATGGGGCTGCCGTCGTAAATCGCATCTGCGAGAGGGCCGTCGCATGTCGTGTTCGCTCGGTTGGGGACCGTCAACGCTTCCCGCCAAGTTCCCGCGTACGGTTCAATCATAGGGCAGTCATCGAAGTCATCGATCAGATGGAAGCACATATCGGCGATCCCAAGTCGATAGAGGGACTGGTGGCAGGGACTGGCGTTACACGCCGTCAAATTGAGCGACTCTTCAAGTGTGAACTAGGACGCAGTCCGAGCCGTTACTACATGGAACTTCGTCTGGAACGCGCGCACTTGCTGCTTCGCAGCTCGAGTCTGCCCGTTATAGAGATAGCGATAGCGTGCGGATTCGTCGCGGCATCACATTTCTCAAAAGTCTATCGGGCCATGTACGGCTGCGCCCCACATCAAACTAGATTGTTATCGCGCGGAGCTGGACAAGAGGTTTTGTTGCAAAGGGGCGTTGGTGCAGGGATCGTTTAGCGGGCTGAGTTAGGCAGCACGGAACCGCTTTTGGTTTAGTCATGCCTTTCAAACACAATAGCGCGCGCCGCCATCGTATCGAGAAGATGAAGTTCAGGGTGACGAACTGGCCAGAATATGAGGCAGGACTTCGTCATGGTGGCAGTTTGACTGTGGGTGACGCCCGAAGCCCTGTTCAGGTGGCAAGCGCCAAGACGCGTGGCGGCCAGCCCCGCTATTCTGATCTGGCGATCGAGACCACCTTGACGCTGGGCCTTGTGTTTGGGCTGCGGCTGACCAGGCAGAAGGCTTGCTGGAATCGGTGCTGCAGCTGATGGGGCAGACGCTCGCTGTCCCGATCAT
>NZ_SRUO01000018.1:0-979 GCF_004791025.1 Mesorhizobium sp. M4B.F.Ca.ET.203.01.1.1 | reverse complement strand
CTATTCTGATCTGGCGATCGAGACCACCTTGACGCTGGGCCTTGTGTTTGGGCTGCGGCTGACCAGGCAGAAGGCTTGCTGGAATCGGTGCTGCAGCTGATGGGGCAGACGCTCGCTGTCCCGATCATAGCACCCTGAACCGTCGCGTATAGCGCGACAAGTGGGGTCTTCCGCATACTCGTGCAGGGACTGCTTTTCGAGTGTCGCTTGTCCGGTTGGGTCAGGCGGCTGCCAGCAGTCGGCTCCGAATGTGTAGGCGGCGCGCCCGTACATCCGACGCTTGATCATCTTGACGCGGTTGATCTGGCGATCTGGCCTTCGACCGAGCGCTTGCTCCAGGGCCGGGTGATTGCCACCCGGACAGCCTCAATGTCGCGGCCGATGCCTGCTGCAAGGGAGAAATCCGGCTCCACGCACGACGGTTACGATGCGCGAATTCACAATGCCGCGCCGGATCTTCACCGGGAGACTTCCTGTCCACGACTGGGCCTGGTCGACTCTATGAACCTATTCGCACCGTCCGTGATCCTGCAACCTGTCGTAGCCGCCGCAAGCTACATCTTGCACGGGATGCCGACAGCGGCGAGATCACAGCGCGCGGCTGTCGCCATCGTCATTCCCCCTCGAGTCAACGTGGTCGAACTGACCGACGATCGACCTTCGGCCAAAGGGACCAGCATATCGCCGTAATCAGCAGAGACGGCCGGATGAAATGGCAGGCCTCCAATCGCTACGGCATAAATACTCGCTCCGAGACCGGAATAGGCCGATAAAAGTCGATCATCGGGCGGCGTTTGCGGGCCACGGCCTGTTCCGTTCAGCAGACCGAAGTCGCCATCGGCTGCACCGTGTGTAAGCGCTGTTCTCAGGCCACGGCCCTGAGTTCGGGAGCCGGGATGTAGGCCCAGGGCAGCAGGTCGTCGATCTGGCTGTTCGGGTGGCCATTGACGATCCTGGTGAGGACATCGGCGAGATAGCC
>NZ_SRUO01000187.1 GCF_004791025.1 Mesorhizobium sp. M4B.F.Ca.ET.203.01.1.1 | reverse complement strand
ATCCAATGATCCGCATTGCCATCGCCGGCAGCGCGCTGGCCGCGCTCGTCAACTGGATCTCGCCGCAACACCCGCAGCCACAGGGGCTCTATGCGCTCGTGGTCGACGGCCAGGTTGTGGCGGCCGGCGCCGACTGCGTGGCCGCGTGGGAGGCAGCCGAGGGCCACATCCCGAAGGGGTGGCGCGAGATCGTGTGCGTCCCCAGTGAGTGAGTGCGCCTGCGCCTAGTTATGGTTGTGGCTAGCCGCTGGTACAGCGTCAGCGTGTGGAAGTGAGTTTGGAGTTGGGGTGGAGGTGGCGCAGGCGCGGGCCAACTCGGC
>NZ_SRUO01000186.1 GCF_004791025.1 Mesorhizobium sp. M4B.F.Ca.ET.203.01.1.1 | reverse complement strand
GCTGCAGCATCGTCGCACATGAAAAGCACATAGCCGTCATTGCGCTGGGTGCGCGCATAGCCAGCGAAACCGGCTTCACCGGCGCGAAACTGCAGCTCGCCGGCCAGCTCGGGTTCGAAGCCCTGCCGGCACAGGCACAGCAGGCCGATGCCGGTCTCAGTAACGGGCGCCATCGCTTTACCCATAAGTTCGCAGCACGCTGCGCGCGGCGTCGCGGTCCAGGCCCTGCACCACTTCGATGCCGCGCTTGTTGAGTTCGCCCACCCAGTCGGCCGGCAGCGGGCCTTCGTCGAACGGCGTCAGTTCCTCGACGTCGGCCGC
>NZ_SRUO01000185.1 GCF_004791025.1 Mesorhizobium sp. M4B.F.Ca.ET.203.01.1.1 | reverse complement strand
GCGAAAGGAGCGGCATGCAAGGCAGCGACTTGTCGACCAGCCGCACCGCGAGACCCGGCGCCAGCCTCTTTTTCAACTGCGCGATGTTGCCGTCCAGCCGGTCGCGGTCGAGCACCAGGCAGGGCCGGAAAATGTCCGCGGCCTGCAATGCCTTAGATAGCTCGATGAAATAGGCGCTCATCGTTCGATGCCGAACAGGCCGGCCATGTAGGGCGACACGAAGCGGTTCTCGGGATTGATGTCGCGGCGCACGGCCATCGCATCGTCCCAGCGCGGATAAAGCTTCTTGAAATCCGCCGCCTTCAGGCTGTGCATCTTCCCC
>NZ_SRUO01000184.1 GCF_004791025.1 Mesorhizobium sp. M4B.F.Ca.ET.203.01.1.1 | reverse complement strand
GCATCGAGCGCCACCGCGCCGTCAACGAGCTGCTTGCCGACGAACTGAAAGCGGGCGTGCATGCGCTGGCGATCGAGCCCGCCGCGCCCGGCGAGAAGACGCGCTGGTAGTCAGCCGACCGTTGCCTTCAGGAACGCCAACGCGGCCGCCGTCAAGGCGTCGCCATCCTCGCCGAAATCGCCATTGATCGACATATGCGTATAGGCGCTGCCGTCGAACAGCGTCACCTTCGTGCCCGTGGCGCGCAGGCGCTCGGCAAAGGCCTTCGATTCCTCGCCACGGCCCGGCGCCCTGTAATAGGCGATGAAGGTCGGCGGGTGCT
>NZ_SRUO01000183.1 GCF_004791025.1 Mesorhizobium sp. M4B.F.Ca.ET.203.01.1.1 | reverse complement strand
ATGCACCCGAAACACGCCGACGCCGATGCCGTTGACGAAGCCGATCAGCACGGCCGGCAGCATGGCGAGCAGGAAAGCCACCGTGGGATCCTGGTTGACGATCTGGGTGGACATGATGAAGGCGCTCATCGTCGCCACCGTGCCGACGGACAAGTCGATGCGGCCGGTAAGCATCGTCATGGTCTGGCAGCCGGCGAGGATCGCGAGCGGGATGGCGAATTTCGCCGTGTTGGCGAGCCAGCGCTCGTTGACGATGCCAGGGCGCAGGATCTGCAGGATCACCACGAGAATGATCAAAAGGATGATCAGCGGGATGAGCGGCC
>NZ_SRUO01000182.1 GCF_004791025.1 Mesorhizobium sp. M4B.F.Ca.ET.203.01.1.1 | reverse complement strand
GCGCCTTGCCGGCCCGTTCCAGCAGCGACCAGGCCTTGTCGGCCGGCGACAGCGGGATGTCCTGCATGAAGCGGATGGTACTGATGCGGTTGGCCCAGCTGTTGTACGGCGACACGTAGGCGCGGCGGACGTCGGCCGGCATCCTGCGCTCCACGCCCAGCCACGAGGCGCCGGACGAGAATGCGTGGAAGCTGCGGATGATCCACTCGCCGATCTTCCAGTGGCGGCCGAGCGCGATCTGCCAGGGCATCTTCTTCGCCGCCGGCATCGGGAACGCGGCGGTGTTGAGCACCACCAGGCGCTGGACCTGGGCGTGGTGCGAC
>NZ_SRUO01000181.1 GCF_004791025.1 Mesorhizobium sp. M4B.F.Ca.ET.203.01.1.1 | reverse complement strand
CGGTCGCGCAGGCGAAAGCCCTGATATTGCCGGAAGACGCCTCGCCGTGGAGGTCGTGGCAGGCGTGGATGCCGCCGATCGGCGCTCCGGCTTCGTCAGCGACCCTGATGCCGACCGGGAGTGCGTCCGGTTTTTCCCTGTTCGGCTCTGACAGGAGGACGTGGGAGCCATAGGCGACTGCGACGCCGTGCTGCGGCGCGTCCGTCTTCACTTCCCTGAAATCCGATTTGCCTTCCAGGACCGCCTTCTCGGAGATGATGCGGGCGACACCTTCGCCGTCGAAAAAAGCCGCGAAGTCTCCGTCATGCTCGACGAAATGCGAC
>NZ_SRUO01000180.1 GCF_004791025.1 Mesorhizobium sp. M4B.F.Ca.ET.203.01.1.1 | reverse complement strand
GCGAACGCGACCTGCCGCCTTCTTACCGCCAGATTCAGCGGCGTTGAAGCGCCACTTGCGAGCTGCTTCCATCGCAGCACGGTCCAGGTCGCGGTTACGGCTGGACTTTTCCACCGTGACATTGGTGACGTTGCCGTTGGCATCGACATCAATGATCAGGATCACTTCGCCCTGGATACCCGCGCGGAAGGCGGCCGGCGGGTAGCGCGGCGGATTCATGGCCTTCGACGAGATGTCCACGCTGGCCTCGATCGAGGTCGGCGGAGCCGGCGGCGACGGGGGGGACGGCGGGGTGACGATAGCGTTCGGGCGCGGCTCCGGCA
>NZ_SRUO01000179.1 GCF_004791025.1 Mesorhizobium sp. M4B.F.Ca.ET.203.01.1.1 | reverse complement strand
CCACAATTTCCCAAGGAGCTTCTGGATACCTACGACACAGCAGAAGCTGCGCTGCACATGAATGTCATTCGCCTGCGTCACCAAGTTTACGCTCATTCTGACTCCCAGAGCTACTATGTTCGACCCTGGCGATCCGACTACCATAGCGATATCGAGCAGGTGCCGATCTTGGAGTTCGATGCGGCGAGTACCCAAACGCTGGTTACGATGTCCCAGAAGATGATGGCGGCCATTGGCACGGCGATGCATCAGATAAAGGCTCGGTATCCTTAGATCGGTCACTGCGATGCAACCCCACGTCCGAC
>NZ_SRUO01000178.1 GCF_004791025.1 Mesorhizobium sp. M4B.F.Ca.ET.203.01.1.1 | reverse complement strand
CTCGCCGTTCAGGCGCTGCAGCAGCGGCCATTCTTCGGCCTCGGGCAGGTCCAGCTGGATCGACACGGCGCTGGGGTCGGGACCGCCGAACAGCGAGTTCTGTCCGGAGGCACGTTCGCGCGCCATCTGGTCGGTGGCCTTGATCACTTCCGGCAGCTGCAGCATCAGCGAGGCCCGGTTGCGGCCGAGCTCGTCCAGCGCACCGCAGTTGATCATCGCTTCCAGGGTACGGCGATTGAGCTTGGCCGAACCAACGCGCGTGCAGAAGTCGAGCAGGTCCTTGAACGGGCCGCCCTTCAGTCGTTCCTCGACCACTGCTTCGCA
>NZ_SRUO01000017.1:40878-131473 GCF_004791025.1 Mesorhizobium sp. M4B.F.Ca.ET.203.01.1.1 | reverse complement strand
ATCGCGTCTATGGCGAGACGATCTCGGCACCCTCGACAGACCGCCGAATGCTAGTGATCAAGCAGCCCATCGGCGTTGTTGGCACGATCACGCCATGGAATTTCCCGGCCTCCATGGTGGCGCGCAAGATCTCGCCGGCCCTGGCGGCGGGCTGCGCGATCGTGCTCAAACCTGCTGAACAGACGCCGCTCGTGGCAGGTGCAATATTTGCCCTCGCGCAGCAAGCCGGCTTTCCTGACGGCGTTGTCAACCTGGTCTATGCGTCCGAAGGTGATCGCGTGGGGCCGCGAACTCTGCTCCAATGCCAAGGTCCGAAAGATCAGCTATACAGGCTCCACTGAGGTTGGCCGACTGCTCATGCGCCAGTGCTCGGACCAGATCAAGAAGGTCAGCCTCGAGCTCGGCGGCAATGCGCCCTTCATCGTCTTCGACGACGCGGATATTGACGCTGCCGTTGACGGCGCGATCCAGGCGAAGTTCCGCAATGCCGGCCAGACTTGCGTTTCATCGAACCGGCTTTACGTCCAATCGAGCGTTCACGATGAGTTCGTCGAGAAGTTCGTGGAGAAAGTCCGGCACTTATCGGTTGGCGACGGCTTCGCTCCGGGAGTGGACGTCTGACCACTCATCGACATGCATGCTTTGGCCAAGATCGAGTCCCACATCGCAGATGCCGTTGCCAAGGGTGGGATAATCGATGCGGGGCCAAACGTATCGGCAAGGATGGCACCTTTTTCAAACCCACAGCCTTCACCGAGATCTCCAGCATCATGGCGGTTGCGCAAGAGGAGACTTTCGGGCCGTTGGCGCCGATCATCCGCTTCCACGATGCGGATCAGGTTGTCTGTGAGGCAAACGACACGATTTACGGGCTCGCCGCCTATTTCCATGCCTCGAACCTGAGGCGTGTCTGGCGCGTGGCCGAGGCATTGGAATATGGCATGATTGGCATCAATACGGGGCGTATGTCTTCGGATGCGGCGCCCTTTGGCGGCATGAAGCAGTCCGGCATCGGGCGGGAGGGTTCCCGCCACGGGCTCGAAGACTACCTCGAAATGAAGTACCTCTGCATGGGTGGAATCTAAATGACGTCGCCCCGAGTTTCTCCAGTTTTGGGTTCGTTTCCGGCGTGGGTTGTGCGCTGCTGGGCGGGTGAAGCGACGGGGGCTGGCGCGGAGCCTTTCGCATAGCGCAGCGCGAGCGACCGTCGCGGATTGAAGGTGGTGGCGAACTTGGCCGGTGTCTGCCAGGCGATTTGGGAGTGCGGCCGCGCGGTGTTGCAGTCGGCGCGCCACAGGCGATAGCGATGCTTGCCATGCGCATGGAATGCCATTCGACCGGTTCTGATCCGCGCAGGAGAGGATGGCGTTCGAGATGAACTGGCTGGCATTATCACTGACCAGTGATGAGCCGGTCAATTCCCGGGCAACCAAGTGCCCTCGACCGTGCTGAATAGTGCGCCTTTGCCATACCGGCGGATTAGCGCGGCCGACCTTACTTCGGCATGATGCGAGCAATTTCTGCACCAGGCGCGCAACGTATGCCACTCCCTCAGATCGCCCAGCGATACGTCTGGGCCTGCATGTTTGCTGCCTTCTGCGATGGCTTGCCGACACTTTCGGCTCGCCGGGTGTGATGATCTTCTTCTGCGTCTTTCCCTCTCGGCGATATTGCCGTTCGGCCGTCCCGACCAAGGCCAAACCTCGGGCCGTTTTCCCGTTCCCGGGTCGAGCTTGAACGTCTCGTCGATGATGTTCTGGCGTGCTGCGAGCTCAACGCCGAGGCGCTTGGCATCGATGCATGGCACGACATATTGCGGCGGTGTCGCACGTGTTCGACGGTTTGGGCTTCAGGATCGTGCGGATGGGCCACGCTTTTCTGGCGGCGCGAAACACGGGCAATGCGCGTTCAAAACCTGACAAAGGCAGAAACTTGTCAGGTTCAATCCAACCGCCATCCGGGCACTGCGGAGGTTTTTCAAAGCATATTCATGCACTTGCGCGCTGAGCCCGCTGGCATGGACCTTGCAACGCTTGCAGCAGGACGGTATGCAATGGAGCAGACGAGGATGTTCTCTCCCCTGAACCGTGTGCCGTCTCTGAGAGGGAAATAAGCTCGTGCAGAAAATCTCACAACCTTTGACAACGGCTTTGGAGAACAACGTGGTGTTGCAGATCGAGTCCCCGGCTCCTTCGATTCAAGCGGAAACCTGGCTGCGTGGCGAGCCCCTCACCAGCTTCGAGCCCGGCAAAGTGTACATCGTCGAATTTTGGGCAACTTGGTGCGGTTCGTGTGTGGACGGGATGCCCCATCTGATGCAGCTGCAGGAGAAATACAGGGAAAGCGGCGTTGAGATCGTAGGAGTCGCGGCTAGTGAACGCGCTCCAACGGCCGATGAGGCCCGAAGCACGTTGGACGCTTGGTTGACGGAAAAGTTCCCGAATCTGAACTATCGGATCGCATTCGACTCCACAGGCGAAATGGACAAGCTTTGGATGGAGCCCAGCTTTTCTTTCTGGATTCCCACCAGTTTCGTGGTCGACCGAGACGGCTGCATCGCCTTTATTGGTGAACCGACGGAACTCGATGAGGTCTTGCCGAAGGTGCTTAACGGCAGCTGGCGCACCAGCGATCAGGCAAAATCCGCCGATGCGGAGCGGATCGCGGAAGGCGAACCCATAGCGCGCGAACAAGCGCTGAAGAAGCCGATCAAGGACAGATATCGGGCGGCGGTGGAGAAAAAGGATTGGAAGACGGCGCTCTCGGCGATCGAAGAAGGCATCGCCTTGATGCCGGACAACCTCGGTTTCCGCCGTTCTCATGTGAATCTGTTGCTTCACAAAATGAAGGACATGCAGGTCGGCTTGCCCGTCATGCGCCAATTCGTTCGCGACGCGATCAACAGAAACTCCGAGAATTGGATGGTTGCGGCGTTAGACGAGCTCTTCTTTCCGAACCTTGACCATTCGCACTTTCCGTCTGCTGAGCGCTTGGCGATGGGAAAACAGCTGTCCGAACACATCCTGGCACTGAATCCCCCGGAAAGCGACAAACGTAAGCTCCTGCCTTATCGTTTGGCAGCCCTGTACTATCACGAGAGCGGCAACAAAGATCGGGCGATCGAGTTGATCGAGATGGCATTGAAATCGCAGGGCGGTCCGGAGCGTATCCGGGACCAAGATGAACAGGACGAAATATCGCATTTGCTGCAGTTCCTGGCCTACTTCAAGGGTGAGAAGGTTTGTTACGGCGCTCTGTGTGCGGCTCCAAACAATGGCCGATTCGACAGTTGGTATACCGTTTGCGGCTGACCGCCAGCTTATGTGAGGGACAGAATTGGCCGGGCGGACAGCTCTTGATGCGAACGGCGCAAACCCCCGCCCGGCTTGCGAAATCACCTGGGCCGCTCTTTTGGACCTAAGTCCGAAGGACTGCGGCCTTCTACGATGCCCGCCTTTGTTTAGGCGGGCTATGAGCTGAGCTACGGGTTTTGCCCGCTTCTAACCGTTCGCCAGCCTAGCGCAGGTGCCTCTCAACACCTCCACCACACCAAGGTTTCATGCGGGTAGCGAATTCGATCTTGGCGGCATGGCCATTAAGCACATGGGATGGCCTCGCTGGCGGCATGCCTGTGATCTGGTGCTGCAGCCCACGCTTGCCTCCGCCAGCGGTTCGATGAGGCAGCCTGTCGCACAATTGATATCAGGACTTCAATGCCGGAACACCGGCGCCACCCTCAATTCAATAAATGAGGTGTCGCGCACCACGGTTGGCTGCTTGATCCAGGCAATTCCGGCCGCCGTCATCCTCAATGAGGTGACCTCGACCAGAGCCTCGGCCTTGAATGGCATGATCGAGGTGCATGGGTGCGGCCACCGTCATTTTCGTCAATCCGAACGGGATTTCTTGCAACCGCTTTGCGGCTTTATCCAACACGCCAAGGGCCGCGCTGTCGACAGGTGGCGCGAGCTTGGCGCCGAGGCGTCCACGTCAACAGATTCTTCTGACAATCGGGACTTGTACGATCACCCCAGGGGGGCGAGAGCCCATGACGATCATCGTCGCGCCGGCCGCGATCTGAAGCAGGCGTCGGCGCGCCTCCCGCCTATCTTCTGGCGAGGCTTCGGTGAAAGACGCCGATGGCGGAACGGAAACACCAGGACCGGCTGAATAGATCCCGAGCTGTGCGATCGCGTTCGGCCAAGTTGAGGAAAGCGAGCTGAATGCAGGACTTTGCACGCTAGCACCGCGTTGCCGGGCCATATAAGAGATTTGGCCCGGCGCGAGAAGCGGCACTCGTGGCCAAAGAACGGGATCGCACCGGCCGCCACGCTGTCAAAATGCCGAAGTTGTGATCCGGCACGACGCTTAGCTTCTTCCCGCTCTTTGGCGATGAAGCGTTCCAGCGTGTGAATCTTGAGCACACCTGAAATCACTTCGTCGCCGAGAACCAACGCCGGCGTGACGTTGATGTACAGCTCCTTGGCGAGCGCGCAATTGCGCTCGAGGACGTTTTCGATGGCGCGGTCTTCCATGTCCCGCTTGAGCTGCTCAACCTCGAGGCCAACGTGTCGTGCGATAGTCAAGATGTCGAATTGGCTGAGCTGGCCGCGAGCAGCCATAAGGGCGTGATGGAACGCCTCATATTTTCCCTGTTTGCTGGAGGCGAGCGCCGCCAGTGCGGCAAATTTGGAACCCGGTCTCTTGCCCGGACAATGTTTGTAGACAACCTTCAGCATGGGATCATGCTTGAGGGCTTGCTGGATTGTACGGTCTTCCGCCCGGCACCGCGGGCAGTTGTAGTCCAAAAATAAGACGAGAGGGACGTCGCCATTCGGGTTGCCAGCAGTTGGCGCAGCGGCGTCGTTTAAGAGTGCGTCGCGCCGCTCTGGAATGAGCTTCCGCCAAAACGCGACGAGCCGGCTATGGTTTTCATGCTGGCGCACGTAGTCTTTGGCAACTGGACCATATTGCGTCGCCAGCCCGAAAAAAAGCAGGGCTAGGGCTGAAAGAGCGATACGGCCGGCTTTTGGCGTAAGGCATGGTTAGGCTCCAATTAACAGTGAACGGCAGGGCGGCAACGGCTGGCCTTTTGACGTCAAAGGGGGCACCGCTTTAATGCCTCACCCGCTGTTCGCGGATGACGGGAGGTCAAGGGGCTCGTGCTATTCGAAGAGATGCGGTGGGATGGCTGGGCCCAACAGCCGACCCATCCGTGAGCGGCGCTGTGTGCGTGCGAACTGCCCCCGCGGTCGCCGTTCGCCGAGCGGCTTCAGGCGGCCGAGTGCGATGGCTGAGCGTGACTGCAGCAAACACCTGCACGTAAAGCTGGGATAAGAGGGCTTAGGGCGCGCGGGACTCGCGCTGCGGTGTGCGGGATTATATTCAACAATTCTTGTCTCCTAACCGGATCGAGGCAGGTTCCTCCCTCCCGGGCATCTCCCGTCGCTGCGCTCCGGTCGAACGTTGCACCAAGGGTCCTTGCAAGCCCCGCGCCAATCGCGATGTCGGCACTTCAGGAAGTGATTGCGCGGGCGGCAGGTGGGCAGTGGTCAGCGCGCCTTTCCAGAATATCGCTCGCATAAACGTCCGGCGAGCGGCTCCGAGCGTACCTGCCATCGCCGGGCTCTGCGACAGCCTGAAATCTATCTCGAACCAAATCCGAATCGCTCGTTGAGTCTCGTCCCTCCCAGCGCGGTAAACCGCGCCTCGATCTCGGCATTCCAGCAAGCCTCCCACGAAGTTCGCCCGCTGGACAGGGTGAAGGTCTGCTGTCCGATTAGCTGGTTTAAGATCAGCTCAGGCTGCGGCGGCCGCTCGATCTCGCAAAACTCTACAATTCTGCGAATGGTCTCGAGCTGAACTTCGCGTCCTTGGTCGCCTATGATCTGCTCATAGCTCAATCCAAGAACATTCTCCTGATCCGCCCACGGTGCCACTGGATGGCAGCGATCATTGAAAATGAAAGGCGCGATCTCATCGAAGTACTTCAGCATTTTGTCAGGTCCGTCCGGCTCATTGCGCCACGTAATCTCAGCCCTCTCAGGCGGGCACCAATCGCTGTCACCTACATATCGCATCTGCGACACAATTGCCGCACGCATTTCGCGCGAAAGAAAGACGATCTTGAAATCCGCTAAACAATGGCGAGTGCCGATGTCGCACGGTAGATGCCCATAGCCAAACTGACCGGGCTGAATAAAGCGCGAGGATATCTCGATCGGTATCCATAGAATATTTTCGGAATGAGTGAAGCGAGCTCGCTCGACATCCACAAAGCGGAAGTCTCCAAGATAGTCTTTATTAAAGAACACATCGGACTGTACAAGCCCGAGCAGTCCAAGCAGACGGGCATATAGGTGGGTGCCCGCCTTCGGAATGGAACATATCATAACCCGCGAGCTTGAGCGGCCGGCCGTCGGCTTGATTGACCAAGATTCATTCGAGCAGGGATAAAGTGGAAAGGGTTGACCCGCGATATCGCGCAGCTCTTCTGGAAGCGGGTGAAACATTGTGGTTTCCTCACTGTTGCAGCGGCTTTTTTAAACAGCCGGAGCCAATGCGCGACAGGACAAGTTCCTGACCAGCTTGACCCCAAGCAGTCGCGCCCTCTGTTGCCGTACCAGAGAAGTAAAGCCCGTCGCATGCGCTAGCCGCGAGACGAACCGCTAGTACGGGTGGCATCGGCAAGCTCGTGGCCAACTTGCTGAGATGAGCTATTTACCAAACGCCACGTCGGCGTTCCCTAGAGATGTAGTCACCTTGTCATGCCCCCGTTTTCGATCGGACGATGAACCTAATCATAGAAGAATGCAAGTAAGATTGGTTATGTCGCCAATATACTAATGAATATATTTTCCCAGACGGCACCGCTTGCGTTGCCGTGCAGTCGTCCCCACTGCCCTGACGACGAGGACACCACGGTTTGCGCGGCGCATGCGCAGCCAGTAAAGCAAGCTCCATTGACAGCATCGGGCCAGGAGACGTCGTTAAACGAGGCCACTCGCAAGACCGCCTCGCGAGCGGCCGAGCGCATGCCCTCGCGTCCATTGCCCCGACTGCCGAGACATGGGCGCGAACGGAGCGGCAGCCGGAATCCGATATCGACCTTGTCTATGATCTGCGTCAGTGAACCGTCAGCGAGACTCGAATATGCAGGGCTTTGCTAGGCCTTCGCGGGTCGACTGCCAGCTTGGAACGAACACTAAGACACATGCGGAAGCCCCGACATACACAGAAATTGCTGCTAGACATCATCTATGATGCAATTAACACGGCTCCGAATGCGCTCGCACGTATAGCTCTGTATGTTGCACAAGACCCCGAGGCTGTTCTGGCGCTGTCCATTGCCGACCTTGCGCGCAACACCGCTACCGGTTCTGCTTCAATTGTAAGATTTTGCCGAACCTTGGGACTCGCGGGATTTCGCGAGTTTAAGATTGCGCTCAGCGGCGAAATTGAGCGGCGGAAGTTGAGCGGCGAACTGGCTGAACGCGCGCCATCAGAAGCTGTAGACACAGCTCCTCGGATCGCCATCCTCAGTTCTGCTTTACAAAACTCAATTTCCGTGTCCGCTCGTGGTTTTGACGACCTTCAAATTAGTGGGTTTGCCAACCGCATCCGAGCGGCCCGATGCGTCGAACTGTTCGGCACGGGGCCGTCATCCGTCTGCGCTGATATTCTGGCCATGCGACTGATCTGCCTAGGTTTCCCCGCACATTGCTCGGGGTCCGCCACCGTGTCTCACGCTCTCGCGCGAGGGCTTGGCTCGTTGAGCCTCGCCATTGGCATTTCGTCGCGTGGCCACACTGTGGAAACCAAGGATTTTCTGGCTATTGCGCGCGAAACCGGAGCATACACGATTGCCATTACGACCCGCGTTGACTGCCCGATCGCCCGGACTGCGGACGAGGTGGTATTGTTTACCTCGGCTGAGGCTTGGCCACAGGCCGGGTCGGCGATGCACGTGCCGCCTCTGGTGTTGCTGAGCGAATATCTTTGCCAGTGTCTGCAGATGGCGGAAGTCTGAATCCCCACCAAGGCCAATTCGGGCAGTTCCGAGGTTATTTCCGGATCCCACCTCGGTCTTCGTCGCGCGTGCTCGCGTGCACGAGCCATTGAAGCGATAAACTTGAACCGCACTTTCGACTGTGCGTACTGCGTGCTTGTTACATGGAAACGACGAACTCACCGAGCAACCCTCTTGCCACGGCGCGCGGGTGTTTGGTGATCATAGGGGAAGCTTCAACAATTGAGAAGCTGACGAACTACTACACCGGGATCAAACCGGAGGACAAGGCAGGTTCCTCGTCGTTGGGCAAGGCTGCAGCACCAGGTCGACTCCGTGACCTAGGCGGTCCATGCGCAAGGTTCGACGGCGCGCTCGCCGACTGAGTGGCGCTGGAGGGCCTCGAGAGGGCATGGGTCGGCCGCAGCAGCGTGGGACGCAGGAAGGCAGGCAAGATCCTAGCTTCCTTCTTCACCGACAGCAAGTCAGCGGCTCCTTTTGCCGGTCGACAGATCGGTGGACCAGGTCGAGCTTCTTCCATGTCCACTTCTACGTTTGCCACGGTGTTCGGGAATTCCTGGGAGATTGGGGGCTGACATCTATCGCGTGCTGCCACGAAGGTTGGTATTGACGTATTTCGCGAGGTCTAGCGCGGAGATGCTACCAACCAATTGGTCCAGACTCATTTCGGCCGAGATTGAGGCGGAATGCTCCAGGAGTGCAAGGAGATCATCCCTGTGCTTCGAATGGTGGTTCTCCAGGTGCATCTCGACCTTTCGCGCGATGACGTCCGCGAAACTCGCCCTTGTCCCAAAAAGCGGATCGTTGATTAACGCCGTCGGTCGTTCCTGTTCGAGAACCCAATTTATCGCCAGGGTCCCGTTCGATCTCAAGAATACGATCTCCAGCTCCGCGTCGGCAGGTCGCGATGTGGCAATGGAGAACCCCGCGTCCGCCAGAGCCCTGGTATCCTTATCCACAGCCTGATTGAATGCGGCCAAATTGACATGATGAATGTCAATGTCGTTCGGCGCACGCTGGATGAACTGCGAAAGGACGCTACTGCCCGCTACCCAGCTATCTTTGCTCCGATTGCGCGAAATGGCGACCAACGCAATGCGCATCAGCTCGGGCATCATGCGCTTGTGGCCTTCTTTGATATTGAGAACAGCCTGTAAGTTACTTTGACGTCGGGATAGGTCCCGGCTCGCAGAAGCACAGATGTGAGATCATTTGAACCCGCAATCTTTTCAAGAAGGTCGTCACGGGCATTAGTGCCGAACCCAAGAACGATACGACCTGATTCCGTAAGGAACCTTGGGCCATCTGAAAGAAATCTCTCGAGCAAGTTGTACCCTGGATCGATCGCACCACCTTCGAGGTCGTGGACAAACTCGTAATCTTCTGGAGCGTAGCTCGACGGGTAGTTCCAAAATATGATGTCGAACCTTCTGCCAGGTGGAACATTGTTAAATATATCGCTTGCGATGACCTCGACGTTACTAATGCCGTTTCTTGCAGCATTCTCCAACGTGTTCGCGACGGCCCTCGGATTGATGTCACAAGTCAGCAACGACAGCGCGCCAGTCTTTGCCAACAGAAGGCCGGGAAGACCGAAACCGCAGCCGATTTCTAAGACGGTCTTTCCGTCGAATGGGGGAAAATTCTCGCTAATCCAACGCCAACTCTGGAAGTGCTCTGGAGGAAAAACCCCTTCCTGTACGACCAGATCCAGTCCGAATGCCTGCATCTGACGCGGGAAAGTGGCTTGTTGACTTGTCCGAAGCGTTGTCCTGATACGATCAAGTTCGCTCATTGTTCTCCGGCCTTCCGGCGCGGTGCCATGCCTGGTTGTTTTCCCGGCTCGACGGCATCAACGGTTCGCTTCAGTAAGCAATTCCAAAGAGGCATTGAAAACAGACCGGCCTCAAGAATGAGGCGGTCCCAAGATGAGCGGAGGGGTGCATACCGGAAGAGGCCTTCTAGACCGGCTCGATCCCCCTGGAAATACCGCTGGACGGCTGTCGTTAGGCCCGACTTTGCTGCGGTTAGGAGTGCTCTGTCGTAACAGAATCTTGCGTGGGCAAACGCGCTACCATCACTCCGATTGTCCGGCATCGGCGCAGCTCCCCTGTCGCCGAGAACGTTTAGCAACATTTGGAAAGATGAATGGGCAATATAGCCGGAATCGAGAGAAATCCAAGCAGTCGCTTCGTCGCCCAACGACCGGCACCTAAGTATTCTCAGCTCAGCATCCATTACTTGATGACTATCGCTCACATGAAGGAGGTTCGTCACGGGATTATCGCAGAAAAAGAGACTACGTACGGTGCCGGATAAAGCCTGGGCCGGCTGTGTGTTACCCTTCAGTTTTTGCGACAAGTGCAGCGCATTAGGTCCGCTCCAGATCGTGGCGCAAACCGGACGCATGTCGAATAAGTCCAGCACCAATGGCCAATGCTTCCCGCCGGTGGAACAGGTAAGGGTATAAAACGCATCAATGGATTTGCGACTATGAATCGAAAAGAACCGTTCCGAGAGTTCCAAACCGGTTCGCCGGCGAATAAATTCGTCGAGCAGCGAGGTTAGGCCAGAGCGCGCGACTTCCGGGCCATACACTATCAGCGCCGTGGATGACATCATGCCGCCCCCCCCAAAGGGTCGCTTGTGATATGGGCCTTCCTGCTCGCGACGGTGATCCTAGTCGCTCTAACGCGTCTCCCTTCCAGCCAATCGGCGAGACGAGCGGGATGACGGGCATTAATCACAACGCCGGGAAGGCTTTTCTTCGCCATGAATTCGACCGCGCAGGCGTCAATCGAGGTGTGGCCGAGAAGGACAAGATCTTGAGCAGCGATCTGCTCTATAAGTGCAGCGGGATCGTCGGTTGCTCCACCGCGATACACGCCATCGACATCTGTCAAAATCACCAGCTGTGGTGCCCCAGTTAACCAAGCGATCCACGCGGCAACGGCGTCGGATGTGACGTCCCAACTCCATTCCACTGGGTCAGCCGCAAACAGCAAACGGGAAGGCAGCAGCACTGGAATCTTCCCAAGTCTCGCGAGAGTTCGGCATTCGCCTAGGCTGGCCGATGGAACTAGTTTGGAAGAGAAGGCGGCATCCGCAAGCAAATACCCCGTTTGGTCCTGTGCTAGAGCACACGCATGATGCGCGGTACACGGATCTAATCGCTCGGCTGCATCAATCGCCTCAATTGCTTTGTCCGGGATGCCGCCGCCTGGAACAAGTAGGATTCGATGGCCCTTATCGGCGAGACGCTCAAGTTCAGCCAGTGCGAGCTTACACACGGCAAGATCACGCATGATGCTCCCGCCGAATTTGAGAACAATCGAAAAGCCATATGGTGGAAAACCTTTTATTGAGCAGTCCATCGGCTTGCCATCCCGCCCTCAGGCAACAGATACGATCTCAGGAATTTTTGAAGCTAGGTTTGGAAGCGCTGCCCAGACCTTTTGAAACGCGGCCGCGTACAATTTCATCACTTCAACGTCGTTTGGTGGAGCGATCTCCGACACGTAAAACATGGTGTTCAATATCTTCATGGCGTTTGGAAAATCGGTCCTTGACCATTGGCCGCAGATATCCGGCAGATATTCAAAGACGGGCTTCGTCAGCCAGACCGCAACGGGAACTCCCTCGGCTTGAAGAAGCTTAATGATGAAATCCCTGGCCGTAGGGCCAGGTAGAAAACCGAGCTTTTCCGGCTCAAGACGCAACGGGAGATTCAGCATCGATTGTTGATGATCTGCTGGATCGAAAAGAGGCAGAAGCCCTGAGAGGTGGCCAATCTCCTGCCAAAGGAACCTAGCATTCCTTCGCCTTTTTTTAAGCTGCCGGTCAAGCTGCTTGAGCCTGTGATTAGCAATGGCAGCAGAGAATACATTGGGTCGGTAATTGTAGCCTTTGGAGTTCGGGGAGAATATCCTAGCTCCACATCGCGACGAGCTTGTCAGCGAAACATTATCTACATGGTGGATCAGAGCAGGGTCCCTCGTCAGGACAAATCCAAGCTCACCTGCCCCGAGGTGTTTAGCTCCGTTGCCGGAGAGAGAGAGTGCATCGCTCTCCAAGTAAGCTCCATTGACAATATCTTTCGCAGCGCCAATTGATTGGCAAACATCATCGATAATCGCCACGCCTCGCGCTCGCGCCGCGAATCTCAAGCTGGGAACCAAGAGGTTATTTCCGAACAGATGAGTTATGAGCGTCGCCGCGTCACCTGGCTTGATGAGGGAGGCCGCCATCTTCTCATCAACTCCGGCAAGGTCTGGCTCAACATCGACAAAGACCGGTTCGAGTCCACTGATCGCGATTGGGCCGACGGCTCCCGGCCAGTTCAAAGCCGACGTAACGACTCGGCGACCTCGGTTCCGGTAGTAGTCGAGAGCCACGTGAATAGCGGCTGTGCCGCTTCCAACGGCGCGCACAGACCAGTTACCCGACCAATCCGCTAGCCGCTTTTCGAGCTCAATCACCATAGGGTGATTGACGCGATGATATTTGCCGCTTTCGACAACATTTGCGAGCGCCTTCAAATGTTTACGTTTCGCAGCTGGCCAAAGAACAACTCGCCCAGCCGGCACCGTGGGATCTCCTCCAAAGAGCGCAAGAGAAGTGTCCTTCTGGTGGACGCATCGTGTGCTTGCTGCCGTGGCTAAGCTTACATCCTTGGTCATATGATCAAGCCTGGTTGTGTTACATCGGCCATCGGCCACTCGCGAAGTCACGAGCCGAACCGACCCGTCTCTCGCATACTTTTGCGTCTTGCAACGAGGCTCGGCTAACCCACAAGAGCAGAGTCGCTCCTGAGAACAGGCTGGGCGCCGTAGCGCCCTCGCTACGTTGAGTTCAGGAAAGAGCTTTCAAGCTCGCAACCGGCGTATGAGGCGTCAACCTCGTCGGAAATGAACTCGCTGAACGATGCAGTCCCTCCTTCGTAAATCAACACCTAATAGACCCTGACAAGAAGGGGAAGTGGTCCTCTGAAATATATTTATGGATATATTATTTATTCTCCGCCTACCTTTAGCCTCCTATCTGAGATATTTTAGTATCGGAAGTGACAACGCGAGGTTGCTTTTTCCGCCTCTCGTACCGGCACCATTTAAAAGATAAAAAGCGCAGCGCGGATGCGCAGGAATATCATCCCGCCAAAGCCGCGGGCCAGATAATCAGCCAACCTTGGCGAGCTGGGAGCACCCCGAGCTTCCGTAATTGGTTGAAGCACTCGCCGGACCGAGGGCCGGCGTCCAATGTTAGTAGCCCCTTTCGCGAACACTCCGGCTAGTGGGTTTGTGTCAGAATGACCTCTCCCGGGATCGTATTCTGAGCGCTCAGTGAGGATGTATCTCGTTGTAGTCATCCCACCGGGCGATCTGGCGGAGAACCATGGGTGATCATGCAAGGAGTGAGGCGAACGCAATCACGCTTGAAGGTTTTGACCCAGGCTTCCGACACGTCGCTGGAGTGGGGCGCTTCACGGGCGTGGAGCAAGTAACGCGGTCAGCGCAGAGGCGAAGGCGCGTGTTCCTTGCCGGTGTAGGGGTGCCATTTTCCGACAGGTCTCGATCGGATGAGGCACCCTCGTCGATCCGAAGCGTGTCTTGACCGCCTCCAGCATCATATCGCACGGGACCCGCAGCCCTCCTGCGACGGCCCAAGCCGAATGGCTCAGCTACTCGGCTGATGTCGGCGAAAATCGCTCACCAATACTTCTTTGTAAACGTGAAGTTTGCCAGCTGTCTCCTGCTCATATTTTGCAAAGCGCGCGACACTGCGCGCTGTTCTACATCAAGGTGGTTAGTCAATGCGGATGCCACTGCGCTCGTAGTCTTGCCGAGCTGAGGCATTGCGTCAGTTAGCCTTGCAAGACTGGTTCGAAAAGCCGGGGAAAGCTCAGACGCGGTTATTTCCATGCGAAGGGCATGAGAGCAGAAACAGAACTTGTCGATGATATGGCAGATTTCGCAATTACATGCCCCCAGAGCTATGTCAGTGAATATTTCTTCCGCTCGAAGAGCGAGCTCCGTTGGAGATAACTCACCAGAGGGGGCGGTTCGGTCGAGAGGGTGAGTCCGTGTACGAGTTAGGGCGAAGGTAAGTGTTTCGCGCGCCACCACATACGAGTCCAATAGAACCCACTCGACCAGAGGTCTCGTAAAGTAGCCCCTTTGAGGAAAGGACACGATCTTCCCTTCCGCTGCAAGTCGGATAAGTGCTTCGCGTATAGGAGTCCGGCCGATGTTGAGGTCGGACGCTAGCTCTTTATCGCTGAGATGCTGCCCCGGCATGTGGGATTTGCTGTAGAGCAATTGAAGTACCGCGTCGTAGGCTGCATCGGCTTTTGCGTTCTTCTTGGCTTCAATAGCCAAACTGGGCATTTCTGTCCGACGACATTGGGCCGCATTTTTGCAGAACCACATCTCTACGCTTCCCCTTTTTTCGACGTCCTTTGAACGTTCGATTAGCAGAATTTGAGTTTCTGCGGCGTGCTATTTCTCGACATCCGGACATGACGCATGCACCGCGCGCCGCCTCAGCTGCATACACCATGCGTATGAGGTGTGACCATGGCCAGCCGCGGCGCTCGGATGCGGAAGCCGGTTGTGTGCGTCAAGTTCTGCAAAAATGGCGTGGCATTCAGCGGTGACGTTGGCGTGTCCGCCGCGCAGCCCCCGTGTTTAGCGGAGCGGCGGACATGGCGGGCCGCGTCTCAGGCGGCCAGTGCTCTCAGGCTCTCCTTCTTGTGCTCGCGCAGGTGATCCATGTTGAGGTAGCGGGTCGCCTCGAGCCAGTTCTCGTGGATCTCCACCGCCAATGCCCGAACCAGCCGCAAACAGCTCTGCGGGTTGGGGAAGATGCGAACGACCAGGGTGCGCCGCTTGATCTCCTGGTTTAGCCGCTCCAGCATGTTCGTCGACTTCATGTGCTTGTGATGCGGCAGCGGCAGCCGGTAGAAGCTCAGCGTCTCCTCGATGTTGTTCTCCACCCAATCCACCAGCTTCGGGTATTTTGCCTGCCATTTGGCGATCCACTGCGCCAGGTCGCGCTTGACCTCGGCTAGGTCGCGCCGGTCATAGAACCATCTGAGCTCCATCAGGCAGTCGTCATCGACCTTGCGCGGCACATAATCGAGCGCGTTTCTGAGGAAGTGCACGTAACAGCGCTGCCAGACTGCCTCAGGCAGGACTTCCCGGATCGCTGCCCTGAGCCCCGGATGGTCGTCGGAGACGACGAACTCCACGCCGGCAAGCCCGCGCTGCTTGAGCCCTGCCACGAACGCGCGCCAGCTCGAATGGCTTTCACGGTTGGCCAGCTCGACACCGAGCACCTGGCGCCGGCCCTCCCAGTCGACCCCGATCGCCACCAAGACCGCCTGGCTGGCGATCACGCCGGCCTCGCGCGCCCGCTCATAGCGCGCGTCCAGGATGAGGTACGGGTAAGGTTCGGCAAGCCGCCGCTCAAAGAACGCCTTCAGCGCCTCATCCAGCCGCGCCGTCGCCTCGCTCACCGTCGAGGCCGAGAAGGCGTGGCCGCACAGTTCCTCGGTGATCGCCTTCACCTTCCGGGTCGACACGCCTTGCACGTACATCTCGACCAGCGCCGATACCAGTGCCTTCTCCGAGCGTTGATAACGCTCGAACAATTCCGTCGAGAACCGGCCGGTCCGATCCTGCGGAACGCGAAGTTCCAGGACCCCAACCCGCGTCACAAGCTTGCGCTCATAATAGCCGGACCGGTAACCAACCCGCTCCGCCGTCCGCTCGCCTTTCTCGGCCCCGATGGCCTCCGTCATCTCGGCTTCCAAAGCCTCCTGCACGACAGCCTGCAAAACTCTGCGGAAGCCGTCCTCATCCGACAACAGCAACGCTTTCAACTCGCCTCTGCTCAGTCTAACTTCTCGATTGGTCATGCACTTACCCTTCCACGGGAATCGGTGATCGCAACGTCACCAGCGTGCCATGGCCGCCTCGCCTCAGGGCAAGGCCTGCTCTCTCTCTCCAGAGCTTTTTGCAGAACCTTCAGGACACTATCCCAGCCAGATCAGGCGGCTGTGACAGTAGCTCTGCGCAGATTGCGGAGACGCCCATACCAAGAGCTTCGACACGCGTAGCACTCTGTAGTCGCTCCGTCAGGCGCTCGATCTGGGCGTAGTCGAGAAGGCGAGCTGAGGCCTCAACCGAATGTAGGAAGGCCGCGCTCAGGTTCGCAATTTCCGGTCTTACATGCGAGTTCAGTGGCGAGGTGCTGTGTCAGTCGCCGGGCTCTATCGCGCTCAATCTCCCCGGTAACGCCACCCTGAACTCGCGAAACCCAGAGAGGCCACGAGTACGGCAAAAACGCAAAACCGACGCTTCTCCGCTGTTTGTTTGACTTACGAGTTTGGAGATAGATAAGTCCCCAAGAAGCTCGGGGTTTTAGGCAACAAAATGCGCGATTCTGGATTGTGAGCTAGGCCCGCTGGCGACCAGACCGCATACCGCATCCCGCACCAAGCTTGATGACCTGTCCGCCATTGCACTGCCCGCCGGGGTATGGTGTTCCGGATGCAGGCGCGGCGGACCGTCCACGCCGCTGCCCTCTTTCTACATTGGGCAAAGCAAACCTTTAAGTTCCGCCAAGTTCAGCAACAATGCCTCCGGCTCAAAGGTCCGGAGGTCATTCCTCAGTCGACTCGTATGGTGGCGGGCGCCCCCGAATGCGCAGTAGCGCATATTTGCATTTCGCGCGGCACTAAGACCGATGACGCTGTCCTCAATGACAAGGCACTCTCTGGCAGACACGCCCATGATTTCCGCCGCCAATAGCAGCACAGAAGGGTCAGGCTTCCGGACACCGATGTCATCGGAGGAGAAGAACCGTGAGCCTACAAGCCCCAAGAGATTGGCGGCTCTCATGCGGTGGATGAGTTCGAAACGAGATGTGTTCGATGCGACACAAAAGGGAATGGAAAGCCACTGGAGCAGTTCAACCGCGCCAGGTGTCGCCGACAGGATCCCAGAGGCGGCCAGCTGGATCTCAGCCGCGGCCGTTTCCATGAAGTTCTTCGGCAGGCTTACACCGACAAGTCTTTCCAGATGCCGTTGTTGATCGTCTCGCTCAACACCGGAGAGCGTTGCCGTTATTTCATCTGGATGCACCTGGAAACCTTCCGCGGCAAGTTTTGCCGAAATCACCTCCGATGCTACGATTTCCGTCTCCGCAAGGGTGCCGTCAAAATCGAAGATGATCAGTCGAGGCCGCGACCGATCGGACGTTTTGATCGATGGTGAAGCCATCATTTCGGATCACCGGGACGAATGACAGGCAGCTGATCAAGTCCCTCGTGACGATGGACAACGACATCCGATCCGTCCAACATGACGACATCGTATGATGGCGCAGCCGCCACAAATATGGGCTTGCCATATTGTTCCCAGTCCAGAACGATATGCTGCGCCGTGCCACGGCTGGCAGTAAACGATATGCCCGACAAACTGCCTGCTGCAGCAACATGCCGGTGACCAAAGAGCATGTGGCGGACCGATGCGTTTTTCCGAAGGATGGAAAGGAGCCGATCGGACTCCTTCATATCGCTCGTCTTAAAACAAGGCACATGCAAATCCGCCGGCGTATGGTGCATAGCAACCACGACTGGTCGGCCGGCGGCACGGAAAAGCTGGTCCTGCAGCCATTCAAACCGGCCACCGTCAAGACAACCGAAATGGCTGATGTCGTCCTTTGTGTCGAGCAAGACGACGAGCCAGTCGTGCAAGTCGACAGCCGCCTGAACGAATCCTTCCCCGCCGAATACGCCTCGAAATGCGCCGCGGTCATCGTGGTTGCCGATCGTCAAATGGACCGGGAGCCGGACCTCCGACAAGATCTCGCGCAAGAGTGCGTAAGCGGCTGGATCGCCTGTATCAGCAAGATCGCCGGTAATAAGGATGAGCCTGGCATCTGCGTGTACGCGCGAGACATGGTCCAAGGTGTCGCGCAATCTCTGCGCCGGATCGATGCCGTAAAGCGTCTTGCCAGGGGCAACAAAATGAGGATCCGTGATATGAATGATTTTCTGCATTGCTCCACACTCAGATTGGGCCCGACCCTGGGAGGAAGTGGGACAAGAGACCGCTGCTGCGTCAGGCCACTTGATTGCCGTCGTTGTGGTGACCATCTATTCCAGGCGTCTGACAGCGAACCGTGAGCAGTGAGGGGTCGACCCTCTCTGCCGCCCGGATCGAGGTGTTCGATTCCAAGCAAACAGTTGACCGACGAACGGCCAATAAATGTCGCGAGTTGTAAATGCTCGGGCCGCATAAGGGACCTCGGTCGCTATCGCTTTCGGTTGATCATGAAGTAACTCGTCCATCATCGAAACGGTGCCACGGGCCTGTGCTTCGAGCTCCGGTGAGTTCCCCCACGCAGACACGAATGCTCCTTCTTGACCCTCAATTGTAATTTGTGAGCAGCTCGGTCGAACACCGTTGAGTGTCGCTTGCGCGCGCCCGCCCCATGCCGCATCCGCCTGTCAGACTTCGCCGATATCGAATGCAAGGGAGCTTTGTTCGGATTTATGTCAAGTGGACGGAATCGCCGGGACAGTCGGTATAGGAAGACATTTTTGTGGGGTTGAGTGGATGGAAAGCTGCTGCAGTTCACCTTACGGCACCTGCTGCCACCGGGTCCGCCTCCTCCCATTTTGTATTGGGCTGGACTTCGCTCGTCATCAGCAGGACGCTAAGTTCTTCGGCTGATCGCGCGACCACCGCAGCGCCGGCTGACAGCAATCGTTGACCGTGGTCGTCGTGGCAGTGGCCGCCCGCGGTGAAACCGATCACCATCATCCCCGCGGCCACACCGGCTCGAACGCCTGCAATGCTGTCCTCGACAACGACGCAGCGCGCTGCCTTAGTGCCCATCTGGGCGGCAGCGAACAGGAAGAGGTCCGGTGCAGGCTTACCGGCCTTTACCATGGCGGAGCTGAACACGTGGGGATGGAAGTATGCCCAAAGTTCCGTCAGTTCAAGACCAAGCCGCAGCTTGTCGGGGGCGCTGCTCGATGCGACGCAGCGCGGCAATCGCAACTGATGCAGGAGTTGGTCAATGCCGCTGATCGCTTGCAGTTCCGTCTGGTAGCTTTCCTTTATCCGGGATTGCACGATGACGTCGAAGTCGCTGGGTAGAGGGCGGCCCCAGTCTTCTTCGATCATTTTCCGCATGGTGGCTGAGGAAAGGCCGGTAAACCGCAGAATCACATCAGAATACGACATGGGATAGCCAATGCGGGTAAGTTCTTCGGCATCGATTCGACTTGCCAGCGTCTCGCTATCGATCAGAACGCCGTCGCAATCGAAGATGACCAGTTCATAAGAGGCCTGTTGATTCATTGCATGCCCTCGGGAACCCAACCTTCTGCGGAGACCTCGACCACATGTCGGTCGCTAACTTCGAAGCGATGCACCAGGACCCCATCAACGTCGATTATCGCGATGTCAAAAGCGGGCGCATCCTCGACGAAGTCCGCGTCTCTCCGCGTGAAATGTGGAATGATCTGATGCGCCACGCCGCGGTTTGCACTGAAAGGGATGCCGCTCCAGGTGCCGCCAACATCGACATGCACATGGCCGTGGAAAATGTGCCGCACATTGCCGGCGCTGACAATCGCCTGCATGATCGGGCGCCAATTCTCGGTGCTCCAGGGTTCGAAATGCGGCAGGCCGATCGGCTGCAGCGGATGATGGACGAAGAGGTAGGCCCGCACATCCGACGCCTCGGCCACCCGGGCCAGCAGCCACTCGAGCCGACCATCGTCCAAGGAGCCATGACCGAAACCTTCCACCAATGTGTCGAGAAAAATGAGGCGCCCGGCAGATCCGTCGTGAACCGACTGGATAAAGCCGTTCTCATCGCGCGGCTCTCCAGGAAACGCCCGAACAAAATTCTCGCGGCTGTCGTGATTGCCGAGCAGAAGGCGGGCGGGCACGCACAGTTCCTGCAGCACCTCGCGAAGTAGGACATAGGAAGCGAAATCTCCCTCGTCAGTGAGATCGCCAGTCACGACGCAAAGCTCGGCGTCGGCGTGATCGCGGTTGATGCGCTCAATGGTCTTGCGAAGCCGTTGGGCAGGATCGAAGCCGAAGAGCATGGCGCCTAACGGCACAAGATGGGGGTCGGTCAGATGAATGAGTTTCATGGATAATCCCGAAAAAGGGAGGGATGCCGCACAGGAGCGTGCAGCGTCTCGGACGAGGCGATCAGTTCGTTTTCGGCAGGAGTGCGCGAACCTCGGACACCATGTCTGCGAGAGCGGCTTCCGGTTCCTTGGATCCAAGCGCAATAGCCGTCATCTCGTCGCGGAGGACCTCCCCGATCTGCACGCCGTTATCACCAGGCCAGGAGAACCACGGGCGGGCGCGGGGCGTCTGAAGCACGCTGGTGTACCAGTTCGGGTGCTTATCGTAGAAGCCGGCGAGATGATCCTTGTCGAGGGCAAGCGTGTTGGTCGGCATATAACCAGTATTCGGCACGACAATGCTCTGGCCTTCAGGACTTGTGGTGAACTTGACGTAGTCCCAGGCGGCGGCGCGCTTGGCGGGATCGTCGGTAAGGATTATCGCAACCATGCCGCCCGTCGGCATCGTCGCATCTTCAGCGCCGAGCGGCTGCTTGGCTGTGCGGAGCTTGAACCGATCTCCAATTTCACCTTCGAAACCGCTCACACTGCCGGCAGAGGCGAAGAAGAAGCCGAGCTTGCCAGAGGTGAAGAGCTGCCGGGCGGCATGGGAGTCGATCGCCGGCTGAGCGCCGTCGGTGTGGAACCGCTTGAACAGCTTGACGGCAGCCTGGCCTGCAGGACCGTCAAAAGCGATGTCGCTCTCCTTGTCGTTCATCATCTGGCCGCCGAAGTTGCGTACCAGGTTCTGCGTGGCCCAGTCGTCCGAGCCGAGCTGGTAATACATGCCGGACGTTCCATTGCCGAGCGCACCGACCTTGCCGGCCAGTGCGACGAAGCTGTCCCAATCGGTCGGAACCTTGTCGGGGTCGCCGCCCGCCTGCTTCACGAGATCGGCATTGTAATAAACGACCGGCGTCGACATGGCGAAGGGAAGTCCGTACAGATGGCCCTCGATTCTTGCCAGAGACAGGATTTGTTCCGTGTAGCCCTTATCGGCCAGGTGATCGGCGGCAACGAGATCGTCGATGGGCTTTACGAGCCCGCGCGTGACGAGCGGACGGAGCACGTTAAAGCCGACATAGTGAACGTCCGGCAACTCGCCTGCCATGCTCTGACGAATCAACGTCTGGACAGCTTCGTCATAACTCGGCGCAGCAGCGCGGAAGCTGATCTTGATTTCCGGGTGGTCCGCCATGAAGCGGTCTGCAATCGGCTTGTGGATCACTTCGTGTTCGGGCCAGGCGTAATAGACATTGAGTTTCGTCTCGGCTTGCGCTGGCATGGCTGCCGCTGCGACACCGGCAGCAAGGATCATTGCAACTGTTTTCACATTGCTCTCCTGAGTTTTGAGATGGGGGTTTTTAGAGACGGAGCTAGTGTCGGCCGAGCACCAGACCTCGGATGAAATGTTTCTGCATGAGAAGGAAAAAAGAGACCAAGGGAGCAGTTACGAGAACGCCCCCCGCCATCAGCGCACCGACATTTCCGGCGCCCTCGCCGGCCTGCCGGAAATAGGCAATGCCGAGCGAAGCCGTCATCATGTCGGGATTGGTTATCACCACCATTGGCCAATAAAGATCGTTCCAATGGGCCACGATAGAGAAGATCGAGAAGGAGACGACGGCCGGCCAAGCTGCTGGCAGCATGATCCGCCAGGCGATCGATAGCTCGCTGAAACCGTCGAGCCGCGCCGCGTCGAGCACCTCATCGGGAAAGGTCACGAAGAACTGCCGGAACAGGAAGATGGCAAACACCGAAATGATCCAGGGCAGAACCAGAGCGGCATAGCTGTCGAGCAGTCCGGATTTTGCGAGGGCTATGTAGATCGGGATGGTTGGTATCTGCACCGGCACCAGAAGGCCGAGCAGGACGCCGACAAGCAGAATAGGGCGGCCCGGGAAGGACAGCTTGGCCAGCGCATAGCCGCATGGGATGGCGATCGCGATCTGCAACACAAGAATTGCCAGACACACGACAAAGCCATTTGCCATGAACCGAAGCAGCGGAATTGCCGAGAGCGCAGTGCCGTAATTGTCGATTGCGCCGTGAAGGGTCGGCGTTGGAAGCAGGCTGCCGTCAAAGATCTCGCTCTGTGGCGTCAGCGAGGCAAGGATCATCCACAGAAACGGAAAGACCATGATGATCGCGCCGGTGACAAGCACAGCATGCGAGACAATGCGGGAAGAGGAAGATTGCCCCAGGATCATCACTGGCCTCCATTTGCTTTCCAGCGCGCCCGACGCTCGGAGACGCGCATCTGGACGAGCGACAGGAAAGTCACGAAGACAAAAAAGGAAACGGAGATCGCAGAAGCATATCCGACGCGGAAGAAGCGGAAACCTTCTTCATAAAAAGTGTAAAGAACGACGGAGGTAGATTTCATCGGCCCTCCCTGTGTGAGGACCGCGACCGTTTCGAAAACCGAAAAGGCGCGGATAATTGTCATCACGGTGACGAACACCGTAACTGGCGCCAGCATCGGCCAGGTGACCAGAAGGAAGCGCTTCAGTCCCCTGTCCGCCCCGTCGATAGTCGCAGCTTCGTAGAGCTCCTCTGGAATGGTCGAAAGGCCAGCCAGGAAAAGGATCATGTTGAAGCCAACCAACTGCCAGACGCCGATCGCCGCGAGCGCATATATGGCCGTCGCCGGGTCGGACAGGAACCTGACGGGCGATGCGCCCAGGAGCTGCAGCAGCGTGTTGGCAAAACCCAGACTTGGATGCAGGATTGCTTCCCACGCGGTCGCGAGAGCAACCAAGCTTGCAGCCACGGGCAGAAAGTAAGCGGTTCGATAGAGAACTGCGAACCGTGATCTAGCGATCAAAACGGCGACGAGCAGCCCCCACCCGATTGCCGTCGGCACGACCACAGCCACATAGAGCGCGGTGTTGCGCAGACTCTGAGCAAAGCCAGGGTCGGTCAACATGCGCGTATAATTAGCAACCCCGATGAATTGGATTCCGGCCAAGCCGAGCGACGCATTCGTGAAGGACAGAAAGAAGACAAGAATGGCGGGTCCGATGACAAGGGCAACAAGCAACAGCGTCGCCGGCACGGACAGAATTATGCCAGCTTGCGCCTGGGCCCGAGCCGGCCGGTAGCTGCCTGCAGTGTTCGGAGCTAAGGAACTGAGCGGAATGTCGTTGGCTAAGGCCATGTCAGGCTGCCCCGCTGTGATCGCCACGCTGGCGCGAGCCGTTGGAAGGAAAGAACCATGCCTGTTCAGCGTCGATGGTCAGTCCCAGATTGTCGCCGTCACGCAGTGATCGCGCGCGCTCGGCGGAAATGCGGGCGACGAACTGAGCGCCGGCCTCGGCATCGACAAAGACGTGAGCGTCGATCCCTGCGTGCTCAATGCGCGTGACGCGAACCGGCAGGGCTCCTGGATGATCCTTCTCAGCCAGGGTCGCATGCTCGGGGCGGAAGGCCAGCGTTCCGGCCAGCCCGGATCCGAGCGCATCGCGAATGATGATCCTGCTGCCGCCGATCATGAGCGCGCCGCCTATAGGTGCGGCCACTGCCAGCTCGTTCAGGAATGGCTGCGCCAGGAAGCGCGCTACGTCTAGATCGACGGGTTCGCGATAGAGATCGGCAGGGGCTGCGACCTGACGGAGTTCGCCGCCAAAGATGACTGCGACGCGGTCTGAAAGCGCTGCCGCCTCGGCCTGGTCATGGGTAACGAAGATAGTCGTCGTTTCCATTTCCTTGTGAAGCCGTGCGATCTCGCCACGCGTATGGATGCGCAGCGCTGCGTCCAGGTTTGCCAAGGGTTCGTCCATCAGGAAGATCTTCGGCTTGCGCACCATGGCGCGTCCCAAAGCCACGCGCTGGCGCTGCCCGCCCGACAGCGCCGACGGTCGACGCTCGAGCAGCGCGTCGAGCTTGAGAAGCCCTGATGTCTGCCGGACCCGCTCCTGGATCGAGCGTTTGCGTTGGATGGCTCCGGGCAGCAGCGCGCCAATCACAGGAAGCCGTTCCAAGCTGCTTAGCTCACGCATGACCAGCGGGGCAGCAATGTTGTCGTGCACGCTCAGATGCGGATAAAGGGCGTAGCTCTGGAACACGAAGGCTAGGTCGCGGTCCTTCGGCGCCACCGCGTCCAGCCCCCTGCCGCCTGCACGCACATGGCCCTGGTCGGCACGCTCCAGCCCCGCGATGATCCGAAGAAGCGTTGATTTACCACACCCGGACGGCCCCAGCAGTGTCACAAACTCCCCCGCAGCAACCCTTAGACAGATGCCGCGCAGGACATCAATCGCGCCAAACCGCTTGCCGATGTCGTCGATGTGAAGGTCTAACGCTGCCATTCCGAGTTCCCTTTCGGTGGGCGTGACTTCTATCGGTGCTTTATTTCATTTTCGTGACAATATGGAGTTTAATTTCATTTGGCAACCGGTTTATCCATCGCCTTTCCGAGCGCCAGCATGAGGCTTTCGATCACAAAGATCTTGCCGATCGTCGATGTTAGGGTGCCGCCGATCGGGTGGTCTTGAAGGCCGGAGGCCTGCAGGGTGAAGTCAGCCGCTTTCTCGAGCGGGCTGCGGGCGCGGTTGGTGATGGCGACGGTCAGTGCCCCCGCAGAACGGGCGCCCTTGAGGAACTGGACGGTGTCAACCGTGAGGCCGGAGATCGAAAGGCCGATCGCAACGCATCCGGGACTAAGCCCGCTGGCGACTTCGTGAGCCATGTTGGAATTCCTGAACGCAAAGGCCGTTAGCCCGACACGCAAAAGCCGATAGGCAAGCAGTTCTGCCGTTATACCGGACATTCCGGCGCCGTAGAGGTCGATCCGTCTGCTTGCCGCAAGCGCGGCGGCGACCTTCGCGAGAGTTTCGGAATCGGCATTGTTGTGTGCGATGCTGAGGTTTTGCGCCATGGTGTCGTGCAAGGATTGCAGAGCGCTATCCGCAGTTCCAGCAGCAGTAGGAGGCAGTCCCGGGCGGCCAATCTCGGCCGCCAATGCCAGCTTGAAGTCGCGGAAGCCGGAAAAGCCTATCTGCCGGCAAAGCCGCAATATGCTCGCTTCACCACTGGCCGCGAATTCACCTAGCTCCGCGACCGATTGGTGCAGCACCTTTTCCGGGTTTTCCAGAATGTATTTGGCAATGCGAGCGAGCGCATTGGGCAATCGATCGATGTCGTCCTGCAGGCGAGCCAAGATGCTCTCGTGCGATGCCGCTTTCATTGCAGGTGAGTTGACGCTCATTTCCACAATCCTCACCCCTTATGAATGAAGGAAAGAGCAGCGAGATACCATAAATTATCGAACAATTTCTGGACAATCGACCGAGGGCGGCCCCAAGGTCGCGAGAACAATGCCTCGCTCGTGACCTTCCTGGCGTCGGTCCGCCAAGGTCAATAGTCCTCAATTCTCTCCGGGCCGGATCCACTTCTAAGCATCATTGCGGAAAAGCTGCGGCCTAATAGGTCGTATTTCAACCCCCTGTGATGGTGGCTATCCCATAGGTCATAATGCTCATTGGGGTCCTCTTTATGATCGAACAGCTCTCCTATTCCAACATCGTGATATACATTTAGTTTGTGACGTCCATCATAGTACATCGATGCGCGAGACCCTCGGCTGCCGCGGAACCTGAGGGAGTTGTGATACTCACTGACAACGTATGGCTTATGGCAATCCAGTGAAGTGTTCCCAAGCAGCATCTGGTCGAGTGACAGCCCCTGCATGGCCTTTGGGACCTCAAGCCCCGATAACGAGAGCAATGTGGGCGCAATATCGACCAGCTCGACAAGTGCATTCGACACCGATCCTTGGGCTGGGCTGCCAGGCACGGAAATCACAAGTGGGACATGCACCACACCCTCATAGAACCGGCAGCCTTTGTAGAGCAGGCCGTGGTCGCCCATCATATCACCATGATCGCTCATGAAGACGATGATCGTGCGATCCAGCTGGCCGGTTTCCGTCAAAGTGTCTAGTATCCGGCCGACCAGATCGTCCACCTGTGCCACCTCGGCGTGATAGGCCGCTCTCATCTCCCAAATATTGAACTTCGTTGGTGGCGCTTCATGCGTAGGTCCTGCCAATTCGTCGTTGTGCGCCTCACCCGCGTCTGTTGCTGCGTGCCAAGGATCCACCGCGAATTTCGCTTGCTGATCGACTCGTTCAAATTTCTTCTGGTGCTCGAGATCAATCGGCTTGAACGCAGGATCAGGCATATCATTTGGATTGAACCGCCTGAGGTAGTCTGGCGGGGGATTGAGGGGCGGATGAGGCGCGTCGATGTTAACGCCTAAATACCAACTACGATCAGAATGCATCTTGATGAAGCGCTCAGCCCGATCGCCTGCCCAACGCGCCTGCCGATATTCTGCGGCTGGTCCCGGACCATAGTGTTGGTCAAGATAGGGTTTGAAGTAGGCTTCGGGATTGACCCCTTTTGACCACATCCACGCATGATAGTCGTGGTTGCCTGACCACTCCGGAAATGGCTCAGGGCTCCAGTAGAACTCGGCAAATCCATCATCGGGGCGCTTTTCTATCATGCCACGTGTGGCAGACAGGTGCAGCTTTCCTATGTGCCCTGTATAGTATCCGGCGTTCGCCATCAGTTTTGGGAGCAAAACGAGATGCGAAGGAAATGTGCCGGCGCCGTTCTGATGCACTTGGTGTGCGATCGGATACAAGCCTGTCAGAAAGCTCGTTCGGCTCGGCGTGCAGATAGGGCTCTGACAATACGCACGGGCGAATGCCGTGCCCGTCGCCGCCAGGCGGTCAATATTGGGAGTCTGCGTGCCTTTGAACCCTAGGCACTGCAAGGTGTCCCAACGCTGCTGATCGCTGCAAATCCAGACTATACTAAAGTTCCTCAACTCTCATCCCACGCGCTATGGAGGTTCAGTTCGCGCGCGCACCGGCGCGCAAAACCGCGCCGGTGGCGACGTGTAACGGCTATTTCAGGTATCCAGCGCGCTTCACGATTTCGACCGCATCACCTTGAGCATCGTCCAAGGCAGCCTCTGGGCTCTTGCTCCTGACAACCGCTTCTTGCAGGGCACGGCCAAGGCGATCGCCGATCTCCTTGAATTCTGGAATGCGAGGATAATACCACTCGGGCGCCCCGCGAAGCGTTTCTGCATACGTTGCCGCAAACGATCCATGGCCATAATCATAGTCATGTTTCGCACGGATTTCCGGATCGTCCCACAGCGATGTCCTGGTGATGGCGACAAAGGTGCTGTCGAGCGAAATCCGCTTCATGAGATCTTTACTCGTCGCCCATTGAAGGAAGGCCGCTGCAGCTGCCTTGTTTTCTGATGCAGCTGGAATGACATACGCCTGTCCCGCAAAGGGCGGGAACCTCCCACTTACGCCGCCAGGGGGCAAAGCAAACCCAAGCTTGCCGACGACCTTCGACAGCTTGGGATCGAGAATGCGACCTGCGGTGGGAGCGCCTTCGACAGTCATAGCAATGCGGCCCTGCTGCATCGCGATGACAACATCATCGAAGGTTGCTGAGATGCTCCCAGGCACAGTGAAATTGGTCATCACATCCGTGTACCATTTCAGCGCCTCCACCGCAGCGGGCGAATTTACCGTGGGCGTCAGATCCGCTGGTTCGTCCGCAAAATATTTACCGCCAAAACCATAAAGAACCTGGCCCCAAAACCATATATTCTCGCCAGTATCCGGTTGACCCCGTAGCGCCGTGCACTGAATGTCTGCCTTTCTCAGCAGATCACAATCATTACGGAACTCTTCCCACGTTTGCGGTGGCTGTTTGATTCCGGCTTTCTCGAACAAGTCGGCACGATAATACAGGAGCTGTGTCGCCGCGAAATGCGGAAATGCCAGCTGTTTGCCGTCCTTATTGTAGAGGCGCAGCACGGGAGCGATGAAATCCTGTACGTCCGCACTCTTCATGTCTATGTAATTATCGAGCGGCTCCAGGATATCGCCAGATGCGTATCGCCCGAACTCCTCGCTCCCTAAGTATACCACGTCGTAACTATCTGAACGCGTTAGGAGCTCGACCGACACTTTTTGAACGGTCGGCGCATAACCGAAGAGATCAAACTGCACTTCAGCGCCAGTCTTCTCTGTGAATTCGTGCGCGAATTTTTTGAGCTCCAAATCGTATGCCGAGTTTGTCGATAGGACCTTTATTTTCGCGCCGTCATAGCGCTGTTGAGCCGTCGCTCCCCCGCCGACGGCAACACCGAACGCAACGGCAAGAATTCCAAGATACCTCATTGATTTTCTCCTTGAGCTAGTGTTTTACCCTTTCACGGAACCGGTCGTTGTTGGGCCGGCGACGTATTTCTTTACGAACGGCACGAAAACCACGATCGGGACCAGCATAAGCACGCATGCGGCTGCCGCCTTGCCCCAATCGGTCCCCTCAAATGGCATGAAATTCAGTATTGCGACGGCTGCGGTTTTTGCGTCATCGCGTGTCAATGTCAGCGCGAAAAGAAACTCGTTCCACGAACCAATGAATATCAGTATTGCTGTTGCCAGGATACCATATTTGGCGATGGGTATCGAGATGAGCGTCATCGTCTGCAGCGTTGACGCGCCGTCTATCATCGCGGCTTCTTCGATTTCACGCGGCACTTGGTCAAAAAACGCTGACAAATACCAGATCGCAAGCGGAACCGCGAACATTGTGTTGACGATGATCAGCGCAATCTTCGTGTCGACGAGGTGTACTTGGCGAAAAAAGAGAAAGTAGGGGATGATGTAGATCATCGCTGGCGCCGCCCGGAGTGCCAACACCAGCGTCAATAGCCTTCGCATCGCAGTTTTCTGCAAATGAGAGATGCCAAAGGCTGCCGGGATCGAAAGCGCCATGGTCAATATGATGGTGCTGCATGAGACCACAATTGAATTGATGAGCGCGGAAGAGAAGTCCTTGTCAGCGATTATCGCGGTATAGTGCTGAGCGGATGGCTCCCCCACGATCACGGGCGGCCATTGAAACATCTCGGTCGGCTGTTTGAGAGATGTCGATAGGGTCCACAATATCGGCGAGAACAGGAATAGCGCAAAGGCAGCGGAGACAAGGTATCCGTAGATGTGACGTCCGAGGTCCCGACGCATGGGCTCACCTCCCAACGCGAGGGGCCGAGATTTGGCGAGTGGATGATATTCGGAGATGTGACGTCCAAGGTATCGATGCATGGGCTTACCTCCCAACGCGAGTGGCCGAGATTTGGCGAATAGACCAAAAACACACGCCGACGATCGTTGTTGTGAATGCCACGAGAATTGCGGCGGAATAATCGAGATCGAGATATGTAAATGCGGTCAGGAAAGCGTAGAAGTTTAGGGGTTCAGTCGCCCCAGCCGGCCCGCCACCTGTCAACACGAAGATCACGGGGAAAATCCCAAGGACCTCTAAGGCTTGAAACACGGCGACGGCTCCCATCGCAGGTAAGACGAGCGGTATGGAAATATGCCATTGCGCCTGGGCCCAACTTGCTCCGTCGAGGTTTGCCGCCTCATAAATCTCGTCTGGGATCGAGTCCAAAGACGAGAGAAGCAGCAAAGCAACTATGGGAACGCCAAACCAAATCGATACGATGATCACGGAGATAAGCGCTGACGTTTTGCTTCCAAGTAAGTCAGCTTCGAAATTGTGACCGAACAAGCTTGCGAGATAAGACAAGCCGCCCACACCAGGAATGAGGAACAGCTTCCACACAATTCCGCCTACCGCTGGCGGAATTATTGACGGAAGCAGGAAAGATGCTCGCATCCACCGTGTGCCAACGAGATTTTCCTTAAGCGCTATTGCCAACGCTAATCCACACAGTAATTGGAGGACGACGGGGACGACGACCAAAATGAACGTAACCAGCGCGGCGTTGATAAACCGACCGTCGGACAAGAACCGCGCGTAATTGTAAAGCCGGATAAAGCGCGTCTTTTCCGGGAAGGCTATGTTGAAGTCACCGAACGAGAGGGCAATGACAGCTGCAATCGGCACGACTGTCGCAAGACATAGGAACGCGATCGCGGGTGTAACGAGCGCCGAATACACTTTAGGCCGGGAAGATGCCATCGTCCGTTGCTCCTGGAGTTATTTATGCTCGCCTGGAATGGGCACCTCAGATGCTGCCAGCAACGCTTAAGCGAGCTTCAGCAAGCAGAGGACGTCAACGATGCAGTGTTCCCCGTGGTGAGTTACTCGCAGCCGTCAACCGTGCCGAGACAATTCCACGGCGTATAGTTTTATCGTAGAGTTACCTTTCCAAGTTTCATGCGCCTTTGGAAACAGAATGCTGCGCTCCATTCAATTGGCAGGCGAAGCACGACACATTCTGCCGTCGACGGCCTCGAGACAGCGTGAACACTGCACTGGCTCGCCATTGCTGTCTTGATCAGGGCCAAGAAGGATGTCCGGAACGTGTCATCTCGTGGCGCGCGTGCTCAGACCCGGGGCTCCGATTCGTCCATGGTCACCTTTGTGTCATTTTGGCTATAACGAAACTGGGCATCAGTAAGTCCGGCCGCGTCGGACAGTTCTGCGGCTAGCAGCTGAGCGGGCAGGATGTCCACGATTGATCGTGCCACGCGGTTCTGCAAAGATGGCACCTTCACAACTGCGAGGTTTTTGGCGTCCTGAGGCGACTCGCTTGCGGTTACCAGAAGAACTGCACAGCCGATTTCAGCCAATTCCTGCGCCAATCGCACTTCGCGGCCGTCACCAAATATCAAAATCCCGGTTGCCTGATCCATCGATTCCATCGGGCCGTGCAAGTAGTGCAGCGTGTCTGCGACGCCGGTGGGCACCCTCGCAGCCTCGCGAATGAGCAAACAAGCCTCGCCCGCCGTACCCAAAGCCGATATCGCGCCAACGCAATCGATCGCCCGCTGGTCATGAAACATTTCTCCAATGCGTGCCATCTTTTTCGCAGAGGTTTCCAAGACCTCGCTTGCTATCAGAGGAATGTCGTTCCAATTGAAGCTGTCTTCACCGCAGAGCGCATCTATCAGCAGCCCGCCTGCCAGCAGCGAGCCTGTGTAGCCGGTGCTCGACGGCAGTGAATCCGGACCGGACTCGAAGCGAAGTGCTGCCGAAGCGGTGCGTGACAGCGGGTCGTTGCCTCCGCTTGTAATCGCGAGGGATGGTAACGTGCTGTGGATGGTGAGTGCAGCGATTGGCTCGATGCTTCTTCCTCCGACAGAAAAGACTATGATCGCGTCGCCAGGGTCCCCCGGCTCCATGAGATCGACTGCGCGCCAAGTATTTGCTCGTCTGCCGCGGCGTTGCAGCTCACCGGCCACTACCCCCGCTGCCTCGTAACTCGCGCCTATTCCTGTAACGACGACAGTCCCCTTTTCAAATGGCGCGAGATCAAGGTCGCGAAGCTGCGTTCCGACCACTTCCAAGGTATGGCGAAACTGATTGGGTTGACGGGCGATCGTTGACCTGTAAATCATTGGATATCCATATGTTGAGAGACAATTGAGGTCTCTGGGCCATCCCCGGCACTGCAAAGTTGCCGCGCCAAGACGCAGGCGCCTAAGACCGGCGGCTTGTCGAGGAAGGTGACCGCCACTGTCGCCCCGAAACGATCGGAAATTTGATGGGAGAACGCATTGGCTAAAAGTGGCTGGGCGAGGATGACCCCTCCGCCTACCACCACGTCTTTGTCGGACACGCCCGCCAACTTCAGGTGGTGAACTAATTGGGTCAGGGCCGCTGCGCCCTCGTCAATAACGCGCTTAGCCAACGACGAGCCTTCATTGGCTGCGTAGAAGATAACGGGTGCGTGTCGCCCCAGAGCCGAGGCACCGCCTTCCTTCGCGATAGCGGTGCCGATGTTCGTGGGGCTATTCAGTCCAAATGCCTCACAAAGCGCTTCGACAAGCGGCTCTGACCTTGCCCCTCCGAGGTCAATGTGCCGTCGCACTGCTCGACCAGCCTCACGTACTAAACCGGGAGCGCTCCCTTCGTCTCCGATTGCCCAGCCCCAACCGCCTGCGACATGCATCCTGCCTTTCTGGTCCCGAGCAACGGCGATTGAGCCAGTTCCCGCGACGACACCAATTCCGCTGGAAAGCCCCATGGCTAGGGGAAATAGCTCTGCATCGTTGACGACCCTCAACGGGCAGGCAAAATGATTGGAAAGGGGTTTTTGCAGGATGGCACACTCGGCCTCATCATCACATCCATGAGAGCCAATCGCGATGCCGTTGGGAGTGGCGCCATCCGCAAATCCGCTGATTAGCGCGATTAGTCCAGGAATATCGTGGTCATAGGCTCCACAACGCCATTCACTGGTCCTCACCACCAAGTCGCGGCCCATGCCCTGTTCCAGGCAGCTTCTCAAATGCGTTTTGGTGCCTCCGATGTCGACACCAATCGATATAGAAAACATCTCGTCATCTCTGTTCGCATTCGCGCCCAGCGGCCGCGGTCCCAGTCTCTCGCTGAAGGAATATCACTTTTTTTTCGTCTGCGAAAGATGGTTTTTTTCATCATGCGCGACTCTTTCCCCGCGCGGCGATGATGGTCAAATGCCGTGCAAAAAGGCTGGCAGGCGGCTGGGGGCTCTAACGAAAACAATGTTCACGGCTTGGCAATCTGCTGAAAAATTCCTATTGCTTTCACTGCCCGTGTCAATCAAGCCTAGGGAGCTGGAGCTCGGCGACATCAAGGGAATCGTAAATGCAGGAAAAGATCTTGGCGCGCTTGCGTTCGTCTCAGCCCAGCCTCAGTCCGGCGCTCCTTCGCATCAGTGAGTACGTCCTTAACGATCCCGCGAAGGTCGTGAACCAAACTATCACGGAGGTTGCTGACGGATCCGGATCGAGCGAAGCGAGCGTCTTGAGGTTCTGTAGAGACATCAAATTTTCGAGCTTCCAGCGTTTCAAACTGGCATTGGGGATCGAACTCTCCACTCACCAGACAATCAGACACGCCAGCCCGTCTGGTGACGTCATCGACGACACGCTGTCGACGGCCATCACCGCGCTCAAGCAGACAAAGGACCTGTTGAATCACGCCGCTCTCGAATTGGCGGCAAAACAGATCATACGAGCAAAAAGCATAGATCTGTACGGGTTCGGCGGCTCTGCGAATGTGGCCCGATACGCGCATTACTTGTTTGTTCGATTCGGACTGGTGTCGCGCGTGCTGGACGACCCACATCTCGCCGTCATGAGTGCAGTGAATCTCGGGCCGAAGCAAGTCGCACTGGCAATTTCGGAATCTGGCTCGAGCAAGGATACAATCAACTCACTTATGGCGGCCAAGGCGGCTGGCGCATTTACCATCGCAATCACCTGTCATATACGCAGCCCGATCGCTGCCAACGCGGACGCTGTACTGGGAGCATCCTCAACAGACACGCCCATCACGCGAGGAGCATTCTCCAGGGTCGCTGGACAATATTTGATCATCGACATCCTCGCCAACATGATCGCTAAAGATGGCAGCAAGTTCCAGGCGGCTATGCAGCGAACCGCAGAAGCCACCATAGATAAAAGCTTTTAGCCGAAACGTTCGCGCAGGTAGTCGTTCAGGAAGCGACCGTCCGGGTCGAAGCGAGCCCTTTGAGAAATAAAATCCCCGTATCTTGGGTACAAGGCTTCGATCTCGGACCGGCCCAGGCTGTGAAGTTTGCCCCAGTGCGGACGACCTTTTACCCAGGAAAAGATTGTCTCGCAATCGCGGATGAAATCCCAGTAGTCCTCTCCTGCTGCGCCGGACACCGATATCATTGCGGTCTTCCGCTCAAAGTATGGACTCAACCAAATATCGTCAGCCGCCACGGTTCTATACTCAACCGGGAATATCTGCGACGGATGCTTCGTCTGGATCAGCTTGCGTATTTCACGCAATACCGCCGGACCGTCCTCGTAGGGCACCGAGTATTCGCATTCGTTATGGTTCGGCATCGGAATTGAACCCGGAAATATCCGATAGCTGGGCCCTATTCTCTCGCCGGCCTGTGCTTCGACAGCTGCTGACGGCTGAGTTGTGACGTTCAGCGTTCTGATTTCGCAGACATCAGCTTTACTGCGCGTACGACCAATGCCAGACGTGTCGGGCAGGCTGTATAACGATGCCGAGTGTTCGGTCGGGCACCAGAACACGCGGAGGCTCCGGTTTTCCTGACATAGCTGATCCAAATGATTCATGCATTCTTCAAAATCCTCACGCCATATTTTGTCATGAAGATCAAAAGCAGGAACAAGCTTCATCGTGACGGAAAGCACCACGCCAAGCATTCCGAGACAAACTTTCGCAGCGTTGAGGACATCGATGTCTTGCGAAGCATCGAAATTGGCGATGGATCCATCGCCCATCGCTATCCGCATTCCAATTATCGGGCCCGCTAAGCATTGCAAACTATCGCCGCTGCCATGCGTACCCGTCGATACGGCCCCGCTCATCGTCTGCAGATCGATATCGCCCTGGTTGGGCAATGCCCAACCAGCAGAACGCAGTTCAAGGCCAACGTCACAAATCCGCGTTCCGCCGCGGAGGGTTACGCTGCCGTTGGTTGGGTCGATATTTTCGATCCCTGTTAGACGCTCCGCGGAGATTAGAACTCCGTCCGTGGGGACAATCGGCGTATAAGAGTGCCCCGTACCCACTACGCGGACGCGCAGATTGGTTGAAGCTGCTGTCTTGATCGTTCTGCAGACGTCATCGTCCGAACTTGGCATTTCGAAATGCTTCACCCGACAAACCTGATTGCTCACCCAGTTCCGCCAAATCATGCTAGGGCCGAGTGTCTGCGCTCTGGTCTCTGAAGAAGGCAATGGAGTTCTCCTTGCGTGTGTTTTCTCGCTGCTAGGTGCTGGGGCAGCCGCCTCGGCCCGCCAGAATAGGGTCGTCACGCTGTGCCCAGCGCCGACTCATTTTGGCAGGCATGACGGATATCATCATCGACCTAGATACAAAAGAAGATTATCTCCATTATAACTCGGTGCCCCGGCAGACCGACCATTGGCGCGGGGCAGCGGTGACCGCTGGTGGTCCACACTCGCTTCTCCCGTCGATGCGAACGGAAAATTATCGTTTCAGAGCCTTCACCCCACAAGAGCCGACGACTGGCACCGACCGGTTGCGTCGGGCCTCACCACGTATTTCGTGCGAGGCTTTCGCCGAAGGACGCGTATGCTGTCTTGTGCACGTCAATCAGCCTGTTGGACAGTTCTGGCTCTTGGCCCGGCGGCCTTGCAGTGCAGGAGCGTTTGGCGAGTCCTGGCCCCAGCTCTTGACCTTGTCCTTGCCCTTGAAGCGCATCATCAGACGCCGCCTCATAGAGCGCGCGCCGCACGTCGACGTCGCCTGCCTTCGAGATGCGGCCCTGAACGTCGATCGAGGTGCCCGACTGCCGGCGTCGCGACCTCAGCCCGAAGTAGGCCGCGACGTCGCGCGAGCGGCGGAACCGCGTGGGATCGTCCATCGCCGTTCATGAACGAAAGCGCCGTCACCGGACCGACGCCGGGGATGAACGCAGCGCTCGAACCGTCGTGACGCACTCTTCCATCGGACGGACGGAGCATCGAAATCGAGCGCGGTCCGGCTGTCTCATTGTCGGCGCGGCGGCAGGCAGGATAACGTGGTTCAGTCGTTCCTGGTTTGCATCGGTGCTCATCCGCCGGAGCGGATCTCCTTGCTCAGATGGGGTCCGTCAGCGCGCCGGCGCCATGCGTTTTATCTGCCGCCGCACCGCTCATCGATGCGCTCCCAGCAGCTTGCGGTCCTTGACATGGGCGCGCCGCGTGGCATCGGCCTCGCTCGCGGCCGCATCGCCGACGTAAACGTCCATCGCTCCACATGGCGTGTATGATCACCGCCAGCTTGCGCGCCACCGCAACGCAGGCCTTGCGGTGGCAGGAGCGTTTGGCGATGTCCCGGCCCCAGCTCTTGACCTTGTCCCTGCCCTTGAAGCGCGTCATCAGTCCTGACGCCGCCTCGTAGAGCGCGCGCCGCACGTCCGCGTCGCCGGCCTTGGAGATCCGTCCCTGAATGTCGATCGTTGAACCGGACTGCCAGCGCCGCGACGTCAGCCCGAAGTAAGCGGCGACGTCGCGCGAGCGGTGAAAGCGCGTGGGATCGTCGATCGCCGTCATGAAGGAGAGCGCCGTCACCCGACCACGTCGGGAATAGCCATGAAGCGCCGGCACGGCTCGCTGTGCGCGACGATCCTCACGACGAGATCATGCAGCCGGCAGTACTGTCGCCACAGCGCCGCGCGCGCCGTCAGCATGGCGTCCATCAGCTCGGCCGACAACGGATTGTCCGCCACCGCCTGGCGTACCGCGCGTTCGAAGGCGCCACGTCCGACCTTGCCTAAGGCGGATGCCGAACGACTTCAGCGAGTGGCGGATGGCGTTCTCCAGGTCGAGGAACTTCGGCCTTCAGATTGCGCCGGTGCGTCAGCAAAAGGCGCGTCCGGTAGCTCAATGGCTCGACGGACACGAACTCCGACGCCATGCTCGAACATCAAGTCGGCAAGTTGGCGCCCATCGAGCAGAATGACGCGTTGAGACAGGTGCTTCACGAATTCGTGGGCATGTGGGCTGAATGTCGAGGTGGTCACGAAAACACCCTTCGTCGCTCCTAGCCCTACCAGACTGCCGACGAATCCTTGAACATCAGGTCGCCCAATAGCGTTTGCGACAGCATAACGCTTCGCTTGAACATACACCGATCGAGACCGAGCCGATCCTCGTTGATTACGCCATCAACCCCGCCGTCGCCCGAGCGCCCAAGCTGGGCGGCTGCGTTCTTATGCGATCCGCCATAACCCATGGCGACAAGTAGATCGACAATGAGCCGCTCAAAGAAGGCCGGGCTGTTTTGGCCTATCCTGTCCAAAATGTCTGCCCGCAAAGCGGTTAGTACCGCCTGATAGGCACTTTCGATCTGCTCTTCCGGCGTCGCCTCCGTCGCGACGTCGGATGGCGTCTCCCCTGCACTATCATCGGAGCCGTTGCCCTTGTAAAACTTCCTAAACTCTGGGTGTTTCAATAGCAGCTTCACGTCGATGCGGTCAGGGCCGCTGGTGAGCAATGACAGACCTGCTTCGGTGGCAACGAACCGCCCTCGTGCGGGAGAGGCGAGCAGTCCCGCTTTGCTCATGTAGAATTTCGCCCAGTGGATACGGTTGTGTAGCACGTGCTGCTTGCCGCTCGGCAACAGCTGCTCACGCTCTTCAGCGGTGAGACCAAACCGTGCAGCAATCTCGGCCTCGGCTAGTGGGCGGAGGTTTCGTCCTTCGAAGAGACCTCAAGAACCGGGAGCATGAGCGATTGGTAGTCAGGGATCGGCATCGTGCTTTCAGCCTTCGAATACACGGAATGCAGTTGAGGCGGCGAGCGCTGACACGTGGGAATATCCCCGACTGTCGGGGGCATTACTGTCGATCGGCTTCGCTGAGCTTGACCTGCGGCAACTCATCGCCGCGACACCTTACTCGTGGAGGCAATCCCTTCGCCAGCGGGGGCCTCCGACGGAGTCGCCAAAGCGAAACGCGCAAACCTACCCAATCGCGTTCCAATTCTTGCTTACGAACAAGCCAGTCTGGAAGCACGCTGTCCATCGCTTTCCAGAATTGCTTGGAGTGGTTGTGATGCAGCAGGTGAACCTGTTCGTGTAGCACCACGTAGTCGATAACCTGTACCGGCAGCTGTAGAAGTCGCCAGTTAAAGTAGAGTGTCCTATGCTTGCCGCACGAACCCCAGCGGAATCCAAGGTCCCTCACAATCACCTTAGATGATTGTCTGCCCGCTTAGTCGTTCAAGCTCGGCCGATCGTGATCGGAGCCATGCAGCCCCTTCGTCCATGAACCATCGCTGAAAATGTAGAGCAGCCTTCGGAGATCGTGGACAAGCGCGTGCGCCGTTACGATTTGACGGTGAGTGGTTTGAGCTCAGGCGCAGTGCAACGAAAGTATCTTCTATCTCGGCCGAAGCTACCGACTTCGCAGCGTTGCGGCGCGTTGGACGATCTCGTCGAGCACATATCCGTCCTGATCAACCGCTCTCCACACCCAGGATTTCTGACCGTTGATGCGCACCACGACTTCATCGAGGTGCCAGACATCGTTTTCGTTTGCGCCTTCGGCGTATGCGGCGGGCATAATCAGGCAGTGCATCGGCACCATCGGAGGATGGTCTCGTGGGGAACGACAATCCCGCGATCGAGCAGCATTTCCCTGACATCGCGCAGACTCAGATTGGAGCGGAAGTAGCCAGATAGCACGGGCCACAATTTCGATCAGGTAGTTCGATCACACGTCGTTTCGTCAGTATCGATTGTCGCGCATCTCGGAACCAGATCCGCCCTGCGTGTGAACGATCTTGAAACGAGATGATGTGGGACGACAATCGGTATTTGACCACTACCATTTAAATAGAGATTCTTTGGGCGCTCGCTTCCGCTGAGCTTGATAAAGCGCTGACATTAGCACGAAACAATGAATGGGAGGAGGAACATTTCATGTCGCAAGAACTCGAATATCTTAGCCGTTACGTCGCTGCGGGCCGCCTGAGCCGACGTGAATTTCTCGGCCGTGCGACGGCGCTCGGCGTTTCAGCGACGTTCGCCAATTCGATCCTCGCCAGCGCTGCGCGCGCGCAGGGGCCTGTCCGCGGCGGTATCACCAGGGGCGGCCTTAGTGGTGCTGGGGCAACCGACAGTCTCGATCCGGCGACGTCCTCGAAGATTATATCAAGATCGTGGATATGATCAGGCGCTTAGCGTTATTGCGAGGAACGTTAGTGAAGGAACTTCAAGCGCGTCGTAACGACACTAGCTCCTGCGAAACGTGATCATCACCTAAGTGGAAGAACCGGAGCTGTGGCCGAACAGCGACAATCACCGCAATAGGTCGGAGAACAACCCGCTGCGCGGGATGGACGCGCGTGGTAAGGTAGAGGTCACGATCCGGTTGCCGCGCCCGCATTGAGCGTCGTTCGGCGGGGCAGAGCATCACAGGCTTCGTCAACAAGAAGCCTGACCACCCCCACCCTGTTCTCGATGCACCGATCAGCCCGCCGCGCCAATGGTTGATTGACGACATGACCATGCGCCGGTTCAGCCAGGAGGCGCAGCGCAACTACGTCCGCGATGTCGGGCGGTTCGCAAGCTTCCTTGGCCGATCGCCTTGCGAGACGCTGTGTTAGAGCAGCCAATTGTTATGCGAGTGCATCTTGCTTAAGCAAATTGCACTTTTGCCAAACGTCTTTATAGACAAAATGGGCTCTGGCGTAGAGGATTAGAATAGCCAATGGGAGGGGAACGAAATGCACAATGGTCGTAAAGAGAGCGAGCTGCTCGCCCATGCAAGACTGGTCCACGGCAGCGTAGAACGACCAATACAGGGCCGCTAGCCCGAACAAGGATGTGACGGCCGCGCAGCATGTTACCCAAGTGGCCAAACTATCGTCATTGATGACGATCTCTCGCTTTGCCGATTCCAAACGTGCCCGAAGGCTGCCGGCTGATGAGGGGTTTCTCACCTTTCTTGTTCCGATTAACGTTTCGATTGCCGCGATCTGGCGTGCAAGCGGTCCTCGAGGAACGATTGCCAGCTCTCTAAAAATCGACAGCGCCAAATTCAATCCGAACGCTAGTTGAAGCAGTCCGGAAAACTCATTCAGACGAAAACACTCTGTTGCGAGCGACTGAGATGCCATTGAAACTTACCCCCCGACCTTCGGCAGTGGAAAGCATCCGCCGCGCGCGACGATTGTCAATTGAAGCGGTCGCGATTGAGGCGAATATCCGACCAGATTTCTTGACTGAAATGGAAACAACCCCAACCGACGTCAGCAAGCGAGTGGCGTTTTCACTTTCCTCCGCTCTGGCTGTACCGGTCCAGTTCCTGTTCGCCAAAGACGTAGAAATCGACGCCAATATGCCTGATTTTCGCGCCGCCAATAATAGGCCAGCGGTTCTTACATCGGCAGGACTAACGCGAATCGCGCGTGCTCGTTCTATCGCCGCCTACCTGGCGGACCGAGCGTTCGAAGACTGCGCCAGGTTCGCCAATACAAATAGCGTGACCATCCATCAGCAGTCGACCGCGCGAAAGCTATTGAAATCGCTCTATGTCCCCGTCCAGCGCGTCGATGGATCGGTGGATCCTACCCTAACGTTCAGGGAGACGCGTGTATCGCTAGAGCGGAAAGGCATCATCGTGCTCTGCGATAGGGTAGCGGACCCGTTCCGTGGGTTTTGTTACTCTCCTACCGGTGACTTTCCCATCATCTTCGTGAATACAACCGGGCAGCGGCCCGCTACCAAGCTGTTCACACTGATGCATGAAGTGGTGCATGTGCTCCTTGGCAAAACGGGAGTTTCAGACCCCGCCATTCTCAACAACCAGGTTGAAAGATTCTGCAACTCGGTGACTGCCTCGGTCATGATGCCTGCGGAGGAATTTTCCCAAGCCTATAAAAGCGTCGCGGGAAGGGGTGCTAGGGCCGTCGTTGATCTCCTTTCCAGACGATTTGGCGCCAGTAAGCAGGCGAGCGCCTTACGCGTCTCTGATTTGGGCTTGAGCAAAGGCTTTTACGCTGCGTGGTCTGCGACCCTGCCGTCTGAAGTCCCCATGATCGAAGAAGAAGACGAAGGTGAGGAAAACAGCGGGGGCGGTGGAATTAGCTCGCAGATTGCCAGGTTCGGATATCTTCTGCCTAACATGCTCACCGCCGCGGTCGACAGGAAGGCAATCTCTCAGTTCGATGCGTACCGGCTCACCAATCTGAAGCCAAGTACGATAAAGCAGATCGCCGCCATCGGTGTTAACCGGCTGGGGCCATAACAGCATGGCCTATAGCGGCATCAACTTTGTGCTTGATCTAGAGGCATGCCTCTATTTTAGCGAAGCTGGCGGAAACCTGAAAGCCGCTCTGTTCCAACGAGCGAAAGTCGAACGCATTGCGGTACCCAAAGAGGTTTTCGACCAGGTTCGTATCTTCGACAAGAGCTTGGCCGATGAGATATCGGAGTCGGACATCGAAATTGTCGAACTCGATTCCGACGTATACGTGGCCGCTTGCGCACTCAACGAAATCTTTATGACCTCAGGGCATCGGTTAAACGCGGCCGCAAACGAAAAGGTCCCCTTCATAGCTCTCGTCCATTGTGCGCAAAATGGCGCTAAGCCGCCATGCCATTTGGTATCCGGCGACAACGGACTCCACTCCTCGTCGATGAGAAGCCTCTGTGCCGCCCTGAAAGTCCCTTTCATGGAAGTCACCAGCTTCTAGCAGCATTTTGGCGCTGTGCGGGAACTTGGTGTGGGACCAAGTGGCAGCTTTGCTCGAAAACCCATCTAAGCGACTGTGCCCTTCCCGAGAGATGGGTGCACTTCACCATGTCTCCGGTATAAACCGTAACCTATGTGTCCAGAATGGACCCCTGATTTCTTTGGCGCACCCTATCTCTTAGAAACTTTTAGGCAACTTGAAATGCCGAGCGACGCTCGAATCCGAAACTGCGCTCCGACTTCCGCCCTCGTGCTTACGTGGTTGCTTACGCGAGAGATCGGTGCTGGTTGGAGAGAACGTCATGACTAAGATCACCAAAAGGGTTGTCGACGCCGCCCAGGTCCGCGAAAAGGACTACGTCATCTGGGATGAGGAGCTGCTCGGTTTCGGCCTTCGTGTGTTCGCATCCGGCAAACGCAGCTATGTCATCAATACAGGGCAGCCGGCCGCTCGCCTCGCTACACCATCGGCCTCCACGGGATTGGACGCCCGAGACGGCACGACCGGAAGCGAATGTCCAGTTCGGCCGTGTCGCTCAAGGCGACAATCCTGCCGACGAGCGTGAACTCGACTACAAAGCAATCACCATCAAAGAGCTGTGTGCGCGATATATCGCCGATCTGAACGCGGGGCTTAACCTGCAAGCGGTATGAAGCCCCGCTGCCGATTTAGTATTTCTCGAAGGTCGGATTGTAGTCTTTACAGGCCATTTCGCTCAGAATCGAATTCGAGTCGCGCAAGGCACGTAGCAAAGACGGTTTAGTAAGGCCGGCCAACGTCACTTTCTCTGCCGAAACGCCAACAATGACGCGCAGAAGAACGGCGAAGACGTGACGAACGAGATCAAGAGAGTGATCGTCCGGCCCAATAGTCGCTGACTGGTCTCTTTCGCTTCTCGCCATGCCAGCGAGGATTGTTCATGAATGTCAGCGTGTCTCCCAAATTGGTGGGCACGCCATGAGCGATGTCATTCCTGATCGCAAACGCGAGACGGGCTGCATTGCACCATGTCTCAAGCAGGGGTGCGCTCCTCTCCTGCTGGCAGGGTTGAGGCGAATGTTTCAAGCATCCGATCAAATCAGAGATCATCTTCGCGTCGGTCTCGGGTCGAATGCCCGTTGGATTGGCGCCCTCGAGCTTCCACAGTGCCCGCTCCAGGTGATGTTCGATGGCGGCGGCGAAGATGATGATCGCCGCGATACGCTGGCTGACCATGGGCGTCAGCCCAAGCCGCTCTTCGAGGGTGTCGGCCCTTCCATACGTCATTACAGGGGTAGTTTCATCTCGCTCACTCCTGACCGTATCCCCACAGCCGTTTCTGCCGCGCGATCTTGAGCCCGACCGTATTGATGGAACCCCCGGCCGCAGGGCAGATCCCCTGCGATAGTCACGGAGCGAGGAAAAATCCATCCAAATCGAATTATCCTCGTTGATGGACTTCGTGACGTGAATTTCCGACGCTAAAAAGGTCGAAATGCCAATTCTTCTCAGTAGGATCAGGCTGTCGAATTACTTATCCTAAGGCATCATCGTCATCTTCGGAAAGGACGCCCCGATGACTGACGAGCGTTCCCGCGGCCGCCCTCGCGGCACAGGCAAGAACGATACAGTCTTCCTGACCATGGTTGCAGATCTCATGGTGAAGACGCCTGGCCTGAAGTATACCACAGCCATGACGCGCATCGTTCGGCAGCGCACGGACTGGGATGCGGCGAGTCCAGAGGCGGCGGTCCGTCGCTGGCAAGTGAAATGGAAGGTGCAAGGTGAGGCACTTCTCGCCGCTGCGCATGAGCGCGCCATGCCGAAGCCTGTAGCTCGGATAGGCCGTCATTCGCGCTTGCCAGACATGAGCGAGGCGCAGGCGATCGTCACGCTGATCCTAGATGCCGTGCGGAACCACGACCCCGTTCATTACCGCTCGCTTGAAACCACACGCTAACTCCCTGCGCTGAGTGTAGGTGATTATGGAATTCGCGGAGCGGCAATAGTCATCGTAGGATTACAACGTTGGCAACACTTTGCGACCTGGCAACACGGCTACCTCTTGTGATCGGGGGACTGCTCGACCGCGAGACCAACCTCAAGCGCGGTAGGTTCCGGGAAGAAACCATGACCGACATCCTCACGGGCGCGCTGGCCGCGTTCGCCGGTCCAGAGCTCGTCATCTCCTACCCGATCGAAAAGGACACCGGGGGTGATCTTGATCTGCGGTTCTGGAACGTGTCTGAGGGTCGCGACCTTTGGGTGCGGATCCAAGCCAAGCGCCTAAACGCCGCCGTGGTCCAAAACAAGAACCGCTCCTACAGCGAGCTGCTGCATAGGCCCTCGCCCAAGCATGACTATCAATTCCGCACCCTGCGGGACACGCCCCCGCCGTGGGTCCCACTTTACCTCTTCTACAATCATGCGAGTGTGACGATGGACCCTAACTTCAGGGGGCTGGTCCCCTCTGTCAGCGGGGCGAACCTAGCCTTTGCGAGCGACATCGCCGCCGAACTGGAGGCGAAGCTCGCTGGTGCCAGTGGGACGCCGAAAACGGGAGCGCTTAACAAGCGTCTGTCCATCTGCGGCCTCATTTCTTTTGCCTCGAGGCACTACTTTGTCCTCGGAGCACGGTTCGGAGCGAGACGGTTCCGACACCTGATACGGTCTCTGCCTTCCTGAGAGAGCGATATGTTCGTAGCGCCCCTGCCAGGCCTCGCGAAAGGTACGGGGACGAAACCTTCCGCCGGCTATCTGAACCTCATGAGCTCATGACAGCTGATGGGATTGGTCGGACCTTGCAGGACGGTCCGGCGGTACGTATCGACCGGCAGCTCGATTACCCGTTAGTTACGTTCATCTCCGGTCGCACCGGAGACTCCCGTACGCCTGTCATCAGCGACGTGCCCTCACAGCGAGGCTGAGCTGGGGCTCGCCATTAATAGGGATTGGCTGGCTAAATTGGGGGCGGACTAAAGACATTTGAGCCCAGCGGCCCATTTCAGGCAAAGCTTGCGTAGTAACTTTGCGCCTCATTTTGGCTCTGGTCGACTTCCAAGCACTTGACAAACTACTGGTCAATTCGTCGATCCAGCGGAGCGGAGGTCGGAAGAGAACCGCGTCGCGTGGAGCCGGTCCATCTCTGTGTCGAACCGGTGCCACAGAAGAACGCCCTCCTCACCGAGCATTTCGCTGTCGCGTTGGAAGCGGTTCTCCTCGTGCACGGCGTCCAGCGGATCGCGCCAAGGGAAGATTGCCGTGGCTTCGAGCTTGGCCAGTGTCGTTTCCAGACGCGATCGGATCGCTACCCGCTCTGATTGCGATAGCGTGTTGCGTTCGGCGTCGTCTTGCGCGAACAAGTCTGCTTGAGCGAATCTCATGGTGGCAACTTATGCTCTCGCGCATGCGGCGGCAACGGTACAGCCTCAAGCGGGAGGGGAAAGTGGCAAACAGTTGGCGCGGAGATCGTCTGCCCGACATCGTCCGATCGATGGCTTCCCGGCCACGACACGAGGCGTTGCGGGGCCTGATCACGGAACTGCTGCGAGAAGGCTTCGGCGCCGCGTTCAGCGAGTTAGAGCACGAGCGCTACCTTGTCGACAACAGTGGGCGGATCGACGTGGCGTGGGGCGCCACCGTGATCGAGCTGAAGAGCGATCTACGGCGCGAAGAGCGTGATGTCGTCGCCCGTATGCCCGACTATCTGGCCGATGCAAGCCGCGGCAGCGCACCTGGCCGTACCACCGTCGGTCTTGCCACCGACGGCGCGACGCTGCTCGCTTACACGCTGGATCTCGGCAGGCTCACGAGCATCGGCCGCTATGACGTCGACGTCGACCACCCCGAACGGTTGCTGACCTGGCTCGAGCCGCTGCTCTCGCCCGTTCCCGAGGTGATGCCGACACCGATCGCTGTCGCGCTCGCGTTCGGTCGATACAGCCTTGCCTTCGGCCGCGCGCACGCGCAACTGCAGCGCCTGTGGTCCGAGGTCGGCGACCATCCCGAAGTGCGGTTGAAGCGGAACCTGTGGGATGGGTTGCTGCGCCAGGTATACGGCGATGACGTGGGCAGTGATGCGCTGTTCCTCCAACACACCTACCTGACTATCCTCGTGAAGGCGATCGCGGCGCGCGTCCTCGATCTGGAAATTGGCGATCCGGCGGAGATGCTGTCGGGCCGGTTGCTGGCGAATGAGGGTATTGTCGGCGCCGTCGAGGCTGACTTCTTCGACTGGCCCCTACTCGCAACGGGCGGCGATGACCTGGTGCGTTCGCTTGCCGCCGAAACGATTCGTTTTCGCCTGCGCGATGTCAAGGTCGACGTGCTCAAGAGTCTCTACGAGAGCCTGATCGACCCCGACGAGCGCCACGACCTCGGTGAATACTACACCCCCGACTGGTTGGCCGCGCGGGTGGTCACGGCGGCTATTCCTCGCCCGCTGGAACAGCGGGTGCTCGATCCGTCCTGTGGCTCTGGGACCTTTCTGTTCCATGCGCTTCGCCGCCTGATCGAAGCCGGTCGGCAGGCTGGGGTGCCACCAGCCGAGATCGTCGAGACTTGTGCCGATCGCGTGTTCGGGATCGACGTGCACCCTGTCGCGGTCGCGCTCGCGCGCGTCACGTGGCTGCTGGCACTCGGCGATTTGGTACAGGATCGGCCGCCCACGCTCAGCGTGCCGGTTTATATGGGCGACTCGATGCAGTGGAACCTGCGACCGCTGGGCGCATCGGCCGAAGTGCTGGTCGACGTGCCGCCCAACGATCCGCCCCTGCGCATCCCCGCCGGCTTGGCGAGCGACCAACATCTGTTCGAGCGTGCGCTCGACGAGCTCAACCGCGGGCTCGACACGCTCGCCGAGCCGGAGGCCATTCGCCATGCCATCGCTCTCGCCGGCGCGACCACCGAGGACGCGGCCATGCTCGGCCAAACGTTCGCGCAGCTCAAGGAACTCTATCTTGACGGCCGCAACCACATCTGGACTTTCATTCTGCGCAACTTGCTGCGCCCAGTGTGGCTGTCGCATCCCGATCACCGGGCTGACGTCCTGATCGGCAATCCGCCCTGGATCGTTTATCGCCACCTGAGCGCGGACATGAAGGACCGGCTGCGCGAGGCGCTGCGGAGCTACAATCTCTGGGTCGGTGGCAGTCTGGCCACACAACAGGACATGTGTGCGCTGTTTTGGGCGCGCGGCGCGGAACGCTACCTGCGCGACGGCGGCGTGCTGGCGCTCGTTCTGCCCTATGCCGCGCTCAACGCTCCCGTGTTCGCCGGAATGCGCGACGGGGGCATGGAGCGCGTGCGGGTAGCGATCATCGGCGGTTGGGGTCTGGAGCGGGTGTGGCCGATCTTCGGTGCGCAATCCGGCAGCAGCACGACGAGCACCTGTGTGCTGTTCGGTGAGCGTGACCGTGCCGGGCCGCCGCCGGCGGAATTCGATCGCTGGGTAGGTGTGCTTCCACGGCGTGATGCCAGCGAGGCCGAGGCGGCCGAGGTGCTCGCGCATATGCGCGCGGCTTGGCCAAGGCCGAGAACGCTACTTGCTGCATCTCCATATCGGACACGCTTCCGTAATGGTGCAAGCCTCTTTCCAAGGCGCTTTGTTCTCGTGGAGTATGCCGCAGCCGGACGCCTGCAAAGCCGCCGCGATGCGCCGCGCCTGCGCGGCCGTGTTGGTAGTCTCGACAAGCGGCCGTGGACCGGCGTCGAGCCTCCCGAGGGCCCGGTCGAACGCATATTCGTGCGTCGAATTGCGCTGGGAGAGTCCGTCGCACCTTATCGGGTCCTCGACCTCGTGACGGGCGTGGTTCCGATGGAGAGCGGTGCAATCCTCACGGCGGCAAGCGCTGACGCACGAGGCCATCGTGGCCTTGCGGCGTGGTTGCGCGATGCCGAAACGAAGTGGAACGAGCATAGCAACAAGGGGGTAGACGGCGCGCCTCGTATGACGCTGACGCGGTCGCTAAACCACCTTCAAAAACTGGTGGCGCAGGCGGCGAGATCGCCGATTCGAGTTCTCTACACCAAAGCTGGAACGCGATTGAGCGCGTGCTGGCTAGAGGACGACGATGTGATTATCGACCACAAGGCCTATTGGTCGGCCGCCAACTCACTCGAAGAAGCCGCGTACGTTGCTGCCGTCCTGAACACGAGTATTGTGCTTGATCGCGTAAAGGACCTTCAGCCAGTCGGACAGCGAGATCCGCGTGACTTCGACAATCTCGTCTGGACGCTGCCTATCCCTGAATTCGACGCTTCCGAGGCACTGCACGTGGACCTTGCCGCGGCGGCGCTGCACGCTGCCGGAATCGCCGCCCGCATCGAACTACCCGACAGCGCGCACTTCACCGCCAAGCGGCGGGCGATCCGGCAAACACTAGTCGACGACGGCGTAGCGGAAACGATCGAACGCCTTGTCGACGCGCTACTTCCACCTTGACACCCGCACTAGAGAAGGTCCGCTATCGGAACCAATCCGCCCGTCCCCTGCCGTCCGCTCCCGGGCCTTATGCTGCCCCTTAGCCTGACGAATTGCAGAGTGCCGTTAAACCAAGTCATATAATTCGTGTCCACTTGCTATGCATTCGAATGTTAATATATTGTGCGTATGAGAGGTCGTAATTTGTCATAACCTACGCACAGCTCGCACACTCCAAGGCGGTCTCAGGCTTTGTCGATAGCCTTCAGGAGCCGCGCACGCCTTATATCTCGCCGAAGCGCCTGTCGCAGGCGCTGGGCGTGAAGGTGGCCAATCTGGCACAGTTGACCGGGGTTCATCGCAACACGCTCCGCAATCCCTCATCGGAACGCCTGCAGGGCCGGATGCGCGAGATGGTACAAGTGATCTCGGCCGCGACGGAGCTCACCGGCGACGTCGACAAGGCGATCTACTGGTATCGCAACGAACCGATCGCCGACTATGGCCACCACACGGCTGCCGATAGGGTGCTACAGGGCTGAGCATGCTCGTCGCGTTGGTTGAGGACGAGGGGCACGACCTCATTCCCCCGCTTGCCCGATCGGCCCTACAGCAATTGCGTGAGGTGCACGAGAAGGTCGGTGAGCTGGACCGACAGATTCACATCTGGCATCGTTCGCACGAGTTGAGCCGTCGCCTCGAAACGATCCCCGGCATCGGTCCGATCACCGCCAGCGCAATCGTTGCGACCGTGACAGATGCTTCCCTGTTCAAATCCGGCCGGCAACTCGCGGCTTGGCTTGGCCTGGTGCCGCGACAGAACTCATCCGGAGGAAAGGATCGGCTCGGGCGGATCAGCAAGCAAGGCGATCCCTACATCCGTCGCCTTCTTGTTGTGGGAGCCCATGCCGTGCTTCGCTTCTGTCGTAAGGGCAAAGCGGCACCCACTCGCTGGGCTGCCGAGCTTCTGGCGAAAAAGCCGTACAACGTCGTTGCGGTGGCCTTGGCAAACAAGATGGCCCGGATCGTCTGGGCGCTGATGACTACGGGCAAGCGCTTCGCGGATTCACCGGCGTAGTGACGTAGTCGCAGAGGATGCACAGAGGTTGGTGAGGTGCTGATGGTGTGATGACCGACGGTCGAACCGGGATCGGAAAAACCCGCTCAGTGGGTGCCGCTCAAAAAGCGCGTTGACCTGTCTGGGATCCGATCCGCGGACTTCAAGGCCAGCGGCATGAACAGGCCGCACTCAAAGGCCGAATACATGCCTGCACCCGACCAACCTGTCATCAATGTCAGAAAGCCCTTGCCACGCGGAGGCTGTCCATACATGCACTGTCTTCTCGGATCCGAGACCGGAAAGGCCGCGCTCGGCGATCTCGATCTTGGCGCCGACTGCGTGCGGCACGCACGAATGTTTTTCGACCGTCCCGACTATGACCTCGCCTCAGCAGTCCCGGGCAGCTTCGCGATCGCGCCCGCTCCAAAGATGGTGGACGCGCTCACGCGCGACTATGCCAATACGGCGGCCATGATCTTCGGCACTCCGCCGAGTTTCGATGACATTCTGGAATCAGCACGGCAGATTGAGCAGGACATCAACACCCATTCCTAGTCGCCTGGCCACGTCGCCGGGGCATCATCAAGGCGGTGTCGAGCAAATGGTCTGCTACTTCAAACCCGAGGGCATCGAAAAACATCACGCTGGCCGAGAGGACATGCATTGGCAGTTCGCTGAACTGCGGGATCGCTTTCTTGGTCGTAAGTATCAAACCGAGCGTGGCCACGAGTTCGAAATCACCGAGAGGGACACGGTCTTCGACGCGACGCTGACTATCCAGGCAGCATTGGCAGCCGCACAGCAGGCTGCGGAGGACGAGGATTTATTAGGCGAAGGCACCGCCGACGTGCCCCCTGTAGAGTCGCCTGACTGGCTTCTAACCAGAGAAGAAGTAGCCATTCTCCAAGAGGCCGGCGTCGAACTGGAAGATGAGTACGCGCGCAACCTCGAGCGCTTAATGGAGGGTCCTGCACAGTCTCCGTTTCGTCTCCCAACGCACCAAAAAGGCAACTGCGCAGAGCAAGCCTTCTATCCATCAATCTCCCTTTTCAAAATCATCATATCTCTGACCAACACTGCGATATTTTTCGCGGCGGAAGGAGCCAGGCACAGTCATTTCATGCGCAACAGCATTTCTAAGTTTCTCAGCTCGCCGGAACACGTCGGCGGCCGATGTCGCGCTCCGGGGGAGCTCTATTCCTTTTCGAACAATATCAGATTTGTCGCAGAACTGAGTGAATAGGATCTCGTCCACAAATCCATCATCACTCTTCGCATCGGCGATCACTTGAGAAATCTTCTTTCTTCTTTCGGCGCTAAGCTTCTCCAGCCAGCGGCCCGGCGTTTCGAAGCGTCTCCCTATCGCATCCGCCATGGACATCTCGAATGCTGTCACGAGAGCAAAGAGGGCTGCTCGCACTGGCAATTTCTGCATGCTGAAATGCTGACGAGACCTTCGATCTGGCGTGAGGAAACAACTAGGGTCAGGACCCATTAAATTGTTGAGTTGAAGGAGCGATGATGATTCAAGGTGGCTGGAGGTGGCCACCATGGGTGATTTGTTACTGCTGTCGCCGACGCAGATGCGGCGGATCGAGCCATTCTTTCCACGCTCGCACGGGGTACCTCGGGTCGATGACCGACGGGTGCTGAGCGGGATTCTGTTCGTGATCCGTAACGGGCTGCGCTGGCGGGATGTGCCGGCCGCCTATGGTCCGCACAAGACGATCTACAACCGGTTCATTCGCTGGAGCCGGCTGGGTGTGTTCAACCGCATTCTGGCCGAACTCTCGGCCCGGGGCGGCGGCACAGACAAGCTGATGATCGATGCCACCCATCTCAAGGCGCATCGCACGGCAGCCAGCCTGCTCAAAAAGGGGCTCTACCCCGATGTATCGGACGGACCAGAGGCGGTCTGACCACCAAGCTGCAGGTGGTTTGCGACGACCAGGGACGTCCGTTGCTGCTGCACCTGAGCGAAGGCCAGGCCAACGATCACAGAACCGCCGCTGCCGTGCTCGACGAACTGCCACCTGCCCGCCATCTGCTGGCCGATCGGGCCTACAGTTCCACTGGCTTCCGCGAGGCGCTCATCGGCAAGGGCATCACACCCTGCATCCCGCCTCATGCCAAGCACCGTGTCCAGCACAGCTATGATCCGCTGCTCTACAGGCAGCGCCACAGGATCGAGAACATGTTCGCCCGCCTCAAGGACTGGCGACGCATCCACACTCGATACGACCGATGCGCGCACACATTCTTGTCAGCAATCGCCTTCGCTGCAGCGTTCATCTTCTGGATCAATGAGATGCTGTAACGGGGCCTGCGTCGTGCGCTGCCCGTTACCGATTGCATGCTGACCGGTTGCCGCCGACGCTCCCGTATCTGATTCTGACAGGAGGATTACGGGATGAAACTGTTCATTGGGTTGGATGTCTCACTCGCCAAGACTGCGGTCTGCATTGTCAGCGAGCACGGCAAGATCGTGAAGGAGGCTGAGGTCGGCAGCGATCCCGCGGCGCTGACGCAATTCGCGCTGGAGCAACAGGGCGAAATTGCGATGATCGGGATGGAAGCCGGGCCGTTGTCGCAATGGCTGCACCGGGGGCTGACCGAAGCCGGCCTGGAAGTGGTTCTGATGGATACCCGGCAAGTGAAGGGTGCTCTGAAAGCCATGCCGATCAAGACAGACCGGCGCGATGCTGAAGGTATTGCCCGGCTGCTACATTTGGGCTGGTTCCGGCCAGTCCATTGCAAGTCGGTGTCTGCCCAGGAGATCCGCGCACTCCTCGGGGCGCGCAAATCCATCCAGCAGGGCGTGATCGCTCTGGAAATGTCCTTGCGCGGGTTATTGCGGAACTTCGGCTTGAAAGTCGGCGCAATCTCCAAAGGACGGTTTGATGCTCGCATTCAGGAACTGGTTGCCAGCAACACTACGCTGGTGGCGGCAACCGAGCCGATGCTTCGCGCCCGTGCCACCCTCCGCCATGAACTGGCGCGACTGGAGCGGCATGTGCGCAGCCTAGCACAGGACGACCCGACCTGCCGCTTGCTGATGACCATGCCGGCCGTTGGCGCGGTGGTCGCATTGACCTTCAAGTCGGCCGTGGATGATCCGGCTCGGTTCTCGTCGTCGAAGAAAGTCGGCCCGTGGGTCGGCCTCCCCCCTTCACGGCAGCAGTCCGGCGAGCGCGACGTGACAGGCGGTATCACCAAAGCCGGTGACGCCCATTTACGCCGCGCCTTATGCCAGGCCGCAACCGTCATGATGAACCGGGGCCGTGGGTCGTGGTTGCGGACATGGGCCTCGCGGGTCGCGAAACGGCGCGGCACCAAGCGGGCCATGGTGGCCTTGGCGCGTCGGATCGGTGTGATCCTGCATCGGATGTGGCTGGACGGAAGAAACTTCCGCTGGGAAGGAGCGCCAGAGCCGATCCATGCATGAGCTAATCTCCGTGTTGATGTCTGCCTGAGCGCAGACCTGCGAGGTCCCCGACCCGGGACGTGGTCCCGATGACGCCGCGGTCTGGACTGATGCCGCCCCGCCGGGCGAGCACGCCAATGAGATGGGCGCATCGGAACCATATTGGACAAGCATCATGTTGGCGGCCGCCGCGCCGACCACGGACCGAAGCATGAACCCGGGCAGAACCTCATACGGCAGGAAAGCAGGCGATATAGCACAACCAAAATGCAATCACGCTCTCCGCACACCCGGATGGGCGATCCCTTCTTGCATCAAATTTGCCTTGACGAGGACGGCCCCGTTACCGAAGTCCTGACCCTAGCCGACACGGCCTTTGGTCGGCGTCTCGGATGAAGTCTAGAAATGCTTGCGTCGGCTCCAACCAACGTCTCTTCTGGAGCGGAAACACGCTCAGAGATTTTTCCACTCGGCGGTGTCGCGTCGAAGAAGCGTTCTGCAAAGAATAGTCCCCGAAACCACCGTCATGAACCACAGGGACATAGCTGTGACGATTGATATTTCGCGTAGTTAGATCGGAAACCGACTCGCAAGTCATAAGATGAGCTCTAGGTGTCATTATCATTCCAACCGTAAGGCCTGCCTGTACGTGCCAATTTCCGCACTTACGTCGGCGAGTTCTTGATAATCGTTTTTCCGCACGAAACTTAAGCTCCCATGGGAGAAGGCGAGGAAATCAATGCACGGGTAGCAACAACGAGCCTGTCTCTCGAGTAATTGTAGAAGCGAGAATCAATTCTGAGTTTCACGTTTGAAGGACGATTCCCAGTGCAGCGTCTGGACCCGGAGGCGTCTAGGAATCCAACAGCAGCATTCAACCAGAACCGAAATTCACCCACGTCGAAATGCGCAATGTTCGAGCGTATGGTCTCAGCGGCATGCTTTTCATGGACCCGCGCCAGCTTGCAGATTGTCATTGCCAGCATGATTGGCTGGTCGTTAGCCCGCTCCCACAGGAAGTCGTCGTCTAGAAATGATGCTTCGTCAGCATCCGAAAACTCGAATCCACGAATGTCCCGTACCTCGGCAAGATTTTCATAGGTATGACTGTGGAAATCACCGATGAGCGTCAAGTGTGGTGCCCATCGATCCATCAGTTCGCTCTTCAGGCGGACAGCCTGATCGTTGGGCTTCACGCTGTTCCGTGATCGCTTGGCTGAAATGCTGAGACTCATAAGATCGACATGGAAATGGGTCGTTCCTTTCGAGTCCTCGCGACTGAAGCCCCAAAGATACCCCAGCGTTTCCAGCTTTGTTCGGCGCGGACGACCATCTCCGAGAACATAGGCTTCCAGTGTGGCAAGCGTAATAGTGTGACGAGCTGCATCAGAAAGGGAAATGGTGAACTTCATCGTGCGTTACCTGAAGGTGCCTCCGATTCGTTTCCGATCAACGGCCAGCCACGATCCTCACTGGGGCTTCGCTGGTCCAAATCGCGATATATCCGACCTAGTCGGCCCGAATCCTGACCTTGATCAGGATCTCGCACGCGAAGTCCTGACCAAGAAGCAATCGCTGGTACGTCGGGGGCTTTATCGTTCCCGCCTACGACGGTGTTGCGCCTGTGATACCTGACGGCGAGGAAACCATCGAAGAAACCGCCGACGACCTTCTCGCCAGTGAGACGCTGGACTCCGCTGTCGAGGAGGAGGTCGATGAGAAGGATTCGACTGACCAACCACCGCGGGACAGGTTTCTTCCGTCGTCGATAGGGTTGACGGTGGTTCTTCCGGAAACGGTGAGTCAAGTCACGCTGCGCGCAACATGGGGGAACTATAAGACGGAGCCCCCATTGCCCGATGCGCTCCTCATTCCCGAAGTGTCGGGAAAGGGCAAGCCAAAGCCAGAAAAGCCCGAGAACCTCCGTTGGGTTCGGGTTTCCGGCGAAGCCGCGATCGTCCTCGACGTCACTCGGAACCAGTCCGGGATCCCGCTGCCGGAAAGCGCTGCGCCTCACAGGCCGGGCGGCGGCATCGAAGTCGCCGTTCACACCGTGTGCTCCGTTAAAAGACTCCGGAAGGGGCTGAAGAGCGTCTGCGCGTCATCACCGTCTTCTTGGTAAACCGTCGACGGAGCACAAAGGCTCCGTACAAGGACGTGGCCTACGCGTTCCAGACCCGGATCGAGCTCGAATGTGCGGATGGATTTTATCCGCGCAGCGACCTGTCCACCTACCAGTCCGATGATTTCGAACTTAGGCTGGGCGATCTCCATTATCGCGATGTCCGCGAATATGCCGTTGGTCGCAACACATCTGCCGGCTGGCAAGAACGGCGTGACGCGACGAACGATCCGCTCCCCGTGACGCGTGTTTGGACCGATTTCCTTCCGCAGCAGGAGGTGGAGCGTGTCGTCCCGGCAAGGAGCGCGTCGAGTTCGGCATGGAGGCTCTCGCTCGGGCTGCCGTTTCCGGAGCCGAAGCGGTCAGTGCAGCCTTGGATTCACTGCCTGAACTTTACGCCGAGTGGCGGCGGGGTCAGGAAGGAATGATGACAGGGCTTGCGCCGAGACGGCTAAAGACGGGCCAGGCGCTTCTGGAAAAAGTTGACACCGCCGGCAGCAGGATTCGCGATGGGATAGATCTCCTTAAGCGTGATACGGTGGCGCGTGAAGCATTCGGCCTGATGAATACGGCGATGGCGATGGCCAACCGCCGGCGCGAGGCAGTGATCCAGAAGAAGCTGCCGGGCGATGTAGACCCGCCAACATGGCGGCCGTTCCAGCTAGCCTTCGTCCTCCTCAATCTCGTTGGCGTGACCGACCGAAACAGTGGTGAGCGTGAGATCGTCGACCTGCTTTTTTTCCGACCGGCGGCGGCAAGAGCGTATCTTGGACTTGCCGCCTATGCGATTGTGCTGAGGCGGCTCCGCGGATCTGGCGTGCTGGGTGCGGGCATCAGCGTCATCATGCGCTACACGTTACGCCTGCTCACGCCGCTGGTCTCGTCTGCGCGCTCGAATTCCTGCGGACCCATGATGACAATGGCCGGAAGACGCTTGGCGAATGGCCGATCGAGATTGGACTCTGGGTAGCGGCGCAGCCTCACCGAACAATCCAGCCGCGAAATTCTTCCGACAAGGACGCCGCGACGACCTGGCTGAAGCGGTACCAGAGCAGACCTAAGACGAAATCCCCGGTGCCACTGAAGGGATGTCCGTGGTGTGGTGAGCCCTTCAAGCCAGAGAGCTTCCACTTCACGCCCAACAGGACGGCTCCGCAGAATCTAGTGCTCAAATGCGAGAACGCCGAATGCGACTTCACGCGGGATCGACACCTGCCGGTGCTCGTGGTGGACGAGCCAATTTACCGCCGTCTTCCCGCATTTCTCATCGCCACGGTGGACAAATTTGCCTCCCTTCCATGGATTGGCAAGAGCGGCGCATTCTTTGGACACGTAGACCGGTATGATCCGGTCAAGGGGTTCTTCGGCGCGTATGAGCCAGGCGAAGGTCGCCCCTTCGGAAACGGGCATCGGCTCGATCCGCCGGATCTTGTCATCCAGGACGAACTGCACCTGATCTCTGGCCCGCTTGGAACGGTGGCCGCACTCTACGAAACAGCGATCGACCTGCTGTCGTCGCGGCCGGGTCTTCATGGACTCATTCGTCCAAAATCGTCGCTTCGACCGCGACCGTCCGAAGGGCGGAGAAACAGATCGCAGCCTTGTTCGATCGTTCGGAGACGGCCGTATTTCCGCCACCCGGCATCCACCGTACCGACAGCTTCTTCGCCAGGACTGTGCCATCGACACGAGAGCCAGCCCGCCTCTACGTCGGTGTGGCGAGTCAGGATCGCGGGCCTAAACTCCTCTTTCTTCGGAGCATGCAGACCCTGCTGGCAGGCGCGCAGGCACCGACTTCCAGCCCGACGCAAGAAGGGGAAGATCCCGCCGATCCGTATCTGACAGTGCTCACGTATTTCAATGCGCTTCGCGAGCTTTGGGGGCGCTCGTCGCATCTCCTCAGAACTCCGCTGCTTCCAGCTGGCGGCTGAAACGCACAGGCGCAGCCCAGCTTGGTCGCTAACCGCATCGATCGCCTCATGGTGTCTGCCATGAATCCGTGTGCGTGAAGCGCTCCAGAGCGAAGATGTTGGGCGTCAACCAAGTTCACCAATGAGCTTCACTGCTCGAGTTCTGCACGGTGTCACCGACTGGCGCCGGAGGTTGATCCGGTGATTAGGAGGAGCACTCGTTGTCGGATTCTCGACGATGTCGGACATGTGACACAACGCTTCCAGAGCGATCGCATTGTTCCGAAACGATTTTCCCAGTTGGCACGACGGTTGCGATCCTATGCGCAAAAGCCCTGCGATGCCGCACCGACTGGAAGAACTCATCAATGATCACGCTTTTCGAACATGTGGGCGCCGCTACCAACACTGAGCGTTCCCGAGCCGACGGAAGCCTCTATCCCTTCTTTCTGAAGGCTGTCCGGACATGAACGCATTTGATGTCCGTCCAACGCTGGATGCTCCCGACGACGATCCCTATCTCTGGCTTGAAGATGTAGAGGGCGAGCGGGCACTTGCCTGGGCCGCCGGCCAGTCGGCAAAGACCCTGAAGCACTTCGGTGGAACGCAGTTCGAGCGCGACCGGGCGGCTCTGACAGCCATTTTCGACAATTGCGACAACCTTCCCCTGATCGCGCGCCGTGGTCAGTACCTCTACAATTATTGGCGAGATGCCGGAAATCCACGCGGACTGTGGCGCCGGACCACCCTTGCCGCCTACATGAAGGCGGATCCCCAATGGGAGCTACTGCTCGATCTAGATGCTCTCGCGGCTAGCGACGGAGAGGATTGGATCTGGGACGGCGCGTCCGTCGAGCCGGAGAGACGGGAAAGAGCCGTTCTGCGCCTGTCGCGCGGCGGCAGCGACGCGGTCGTGCATCGCGAATTCGACCTGATCTCTCTGAGCTTTGTCGCCGACGGTTTCAATCTCCCCGAGGCCAAAGGCTACGTTAGTTGGCTGGACCCTGACGCGCTTCTGCTTTCCAGTGCGCTTGGTAATGGCATGGCCACCCGCTCCGGCTATGCGCGCACCGTGCGACTGTGGAAGCGTGACGCGGATCCCCTCACCACGCCGGTAATCTTCGAGGCCGGGTTCGAGAGCCTCAAGGTGTCTGGTCATTCGGACCGCACCGGCCGCAGCGAGCGCCTTTGGTTCATTGAGAAACGGGCCTTCTACGAGAAGATCAGCTGGATCGGCGACAGGAGCGGGCCGAGGAGGCAGATCGATCTTCCTCGTGACGCGTCGTGGCGGGTCTTCGGCGACTGGCTGGCGGTAAGGCCGCGCAAGCCGTGGACGGTGGGAGGCACCACCCATCCCGCCGACGCGCTGATCGTCATCTCGCTTTGCTCTTTCCTCGCCGGCGGACGCCGTTTTGAGACCCTGTTTCAACCAGGGGAAAGGCGCTCTCTGCAGTCATTCTTCTGGAATGACGGGAAGCTCATTATCTCTTACCTCGTCAATCTCGTACCGCGTTTCGAGATGTTCACTCCCGGCCACCAGGAATGGACGCGCCGAGTCCTGGACACCCTGCCGGCCGAAGGGACTGTCCACGTCTGGTCATTCGATGCGGCAGTTCACGAGACCAATGGAGAGGTCCTGGTCTGTGCTCAGGATCCGATCACGCCGCCGCAGCTCTTGCTATTCGATCTCAATGCCGCGCCGTCTCTCAGCGCTTCAGCAATCCTGAAGCGCAGCCCGGAGAATTTCGATGCATCCGGACTGGTGGTCACGCGCCACGAGGCAGTCTCTATCGATCATGAGCTGATCCCCTATACGCAGGTTGGTCCGGCGAACGGGAACGGAGATGCTCCGATTCACCTTTCCGCTTATGGCGGGTTCGGCACATCACTCCTGCCCTACTACAACTCCCCGCTGGGCAAGCTGTGGCTCGAGCGCGGCGGCACGTGTGTGGAGGCGAACATCCGCGGCGGCGGCGAGTTCGGCACCCGCTGGCACGATGCCGGGCGCAGGGAGGGCAAGCGTCTCGCCCATGACGATTTCGCCGCCGTTGCCGCCGACCTCGTGCGAAGGGGCATCACCGTGCCGAGGCGGATTGCCGCCGAGGGCGGCTCAAATGGCGGCCTGCTGATCGCCAACATGCTGACCCGCTATCCTGAGCATTTCGGGGCTCTGTTCTGCACAATTCCGCTTATCGACATGCGTCGCTACACCAAGCTCTTGGCGGGCGCGAGCTGGATCGACGAATATGGCGATCCGGACAAGGCTCACGATTGGGCTTTCCTGAAGGAAATCTCCGCCTATCACGCCGCGGCGCCGGGACAGCCCTATCCGCCTATCCTGATCGCCACCACGAAACGCGACGACCGCGTCCATCCGGGCCATGCGCGCAAGATGGCCGCAAAACTGCAGGCTCTTGGCTATCCCGCTTACTTCTACGAGGCCAGCGCAGGCGGGCACGGCTACGGCAAGGACAATCGGGAGCAAGCCGCATTCATCAGTCTAGGCACCAATTTTCTCCGCAGCGCAATCGGCTTCAACGATCACCTTCCGGAGATGGCGGTACGCGTTGCAACGCAAGAGGAGCATTTGAGCTCCATCAACAATTCATTCGAGCAGGAGACCAAACAGTGCAGTGCATCCTTTCTGAACATCAAGGAGTGAATATCATGGGGAGAACGCGAATGGGCGTAGCGCGGGCAATAGCAGCGGCGGTGGCCCTAATCATGGTGGGACAGCAGGCCGTCGCCGCGGAGCCTGCGCAAGCAGAGACCGTCCTGGCGGAGACGGGAGCTTCGGTCACCGAAGCGCCAAGCCCTTGGCAGGTCCGCCTGCGGGCGTTGGGCGTCGTTACGAAAGATCTGGGCTACGTTGACAAGCTTCCCGGCTCCGGTCTTTCCTATTCGGACACGGTGACGCCGGAACTCGATATCTCGTATTTCTTCACCGACAATATCGCCGCCGAACTCATACTCGGCACCACCCATGCTAACATCGACGGTCAGGGAACGATCCGCTCGGCGGGTAATATCGGCAAGGTTTGGCTGCTCCCGCCCACGCTGACATTGCAGTACCATTTTACCGATTTCGGCGCGTTCAAGCCCTATATCGGCGCCGGCGTGAACTACACGGTCTTCTATAACCAGGACACTGGCAGCGCCGACGCTCTCAAGGTGAAGAATACGTTCGGCACGGCGCTGCAGGTCGGTTTCGACTACATGGTGGACGAGCACTGGGGCGTCAACTTCGACGTGAAGAAGCTTTTCCTGAAGCCGGACTTCGACGTCACGGTGGCCGGCGCGAAGCTGACGGGGAAGGCGGAGCTCGATCCCTGGCTGATAGGCGCAGGTGTCACCTACCGCTTTTGAATATCAGAGTGAAGTCTGCTTCCCGACTGCCGGTTTAAAATGAAGGGCGCCTCGCGCGCCCTTTTTTACGGTCGACACTGCAGGGCAAGACCTCATCAAGCTATTGTCGGGGGGTTCTCTTCCGGCGGACCAAGAAGGTGCACTGACCAACCGGCCTGATGGAGTGCTTAGAAAGCGCTTTGGATCGGGACGGGCTTTGGTATTGTGGGTGGAATGCTTCAGCCAGACCATTTGCCAGCATCGTCTCCCGGACGTCATGCCTGAGCTTCCTGTCAGCGCAAGGCGAACACGCGGCTCCTAGATGCCGACAAGATGGCTGGTTCAGCCATGCTGCGACAGTTGGCTGTTTTTTCGGTTCTTTGCTGTTCGTGCGCTAACCGCAACGCTCCATACTAGTCTCGCGTGCCTGTCCCCGTGGGGTGGGCGACAGAAAGCGATTAGGCCCGCTGAAAGCGGCGGACCGCATCCGAAGGACCGTAACGAAGAGAAGGACCTGAAGCGAGAGCGAAGGTTGCGGGAGGCCGCGGCGGGCCTAAAAGGGAATGCCGACCACCCCACGCCCCAGGAAAGGCTGACAAAAAACGCAGCGGCCGACTGTCCAATAGGGTGCGCCCGCGCGAGGGCGAGCCAAATGGCAGGGGCTGCCGGGGGCCCTAAGAAAAGCGTGGGTTCACAAGCACCCGGCGCGCGCCATCAGGCCGCCAGCTACTTGGAGGGCGGGTGTATCAGGCCTGTTTGTCGGGCCGAACCAGATCCATGTGGCTGACGCCGAGGGCCAATGCCAGTTCATAGATCGTGATAATTGTCGGATTTCTTCGGCCTTTCTCCAAGCCGCTGATGTACTGCTGACTGAACCCGGAAATCTCCGCAAGCTGCTCCTGCGTCAGACGCTTCCTTTGCCTGATCCTCTGCACATTCCGTCCGACCAACTTGCGCATATCCATGCACGCAAGCCAGCGGATCAGGCGGCTTGAGTTTATCAACTATAATATGTAATCCACATTTAGCAGGCACAGGGCTTCGCGGGTCCATTGGCCGGAGATAGAATTAGCGATGTTACAGCCCAAATCGAACACGCCGTTTGCCGACGAGGTCCCCTGGTCGGACCGCATTACAGCCTACGACAAGGACCACTTTACAACCTATATGAGGCTCCTGGACGCCTCAGCCGACAACGCCACTGAAGAGGAAATGGCCCATGTGATCCTCGGCATTGATCCGGCACGCGAACCTGAGCGCGCACGGAACGTTCTTCGCAGTCATCTCGACCGTGCAAACTGGGTGGTGACGAGCGGCTACAAGGATTTGTTCGCGAGTTGACGAAATGGGCGGTGCGGTCGCTTCGCTTCAAGCAACGAAGTTGCGTAACCCCCATGCATCGACGCATCACCACAGCGCGAATGCGCTCGAAGATGATCGCGAGGACTTCCAGGCGGCGCGGATGGCCCAGCGCTTCGCTGTCTCATCGTTTTGTCCTCCGCTCGCCAATGGCTGCTTCCCAGGAAGCGGTGCGGCGGCGAGTCATGACAGGAACGGGCCCGCCGTCTGAGCCGCACCGCATCCGAAGGACCGGATGGACAACCTACTGAAAGCTCACAGCTAGCTAAGGGTTGCGGGACGCCGCGGCGGGCCTAGAAGGATGCGGCGCCACCTGCTGGGAGCAGGCACAACAGAGAGAATTGCGAGAGTCTAACGACGCGCTAGGAGGCGCAGCGGAATGGTCGAGACGCCCTGAGCCAAGAAAAGCGGGAATCGACCCACCGGCACCCGGCACGCGCGGTGATGGGCGCGGGCGCCCACTACGTCCGCAGGCTCAACAGAATCTCACACGGATCAGCGTCGAGGGCCGCAGTTACGTCGAGAAACTCAATGACATCGAGACGCCGCTCTCCACCCTCATATTTCGCCACGAAGGATTGCGGACGACCAAGCTTCTCAGCCACCTGCGCCTGCGTCAGCCCTTTGACCTTGCGCAGTGAGATCAACTGGGCCAGAAACCGCTGGTGGCGGGGAGATCGAAGAGATTTGGGCATTTAGGTGAACCGGTCAGGTGAGACCGGCTCAGCGACTAATCCCCGTTTCGGATTATCCCATTTTGGGATATTCTGCCTTGGATCCAGCGATCAACATGCGAGGTTCGCGGCAGACATGAAACGATCAACGGGAACAGATAGGACTCAAAGCTCAACACTGCTCGACGAAGTCCCTTGGTCTGACCGTCTTACCGCCTACGACAGGGCGCACTTTACCACCTATATGAGGCTCCTGGACGCCTCAGCCGATGAGGCGCCCGAAGAGGAAATGGCCCATCTGATCCTCGGCATTGATCCGGCACTTGAACCGGAGCGTGCCAGGAAGGCGCTTCGTAGTCATCTCGACCGTGCGAACTGGATGGTGACGAGCGGCTACAAGGAATTGTTCGCCAGCTGACAAATGCGCAGTGCTCGGTCATACAAGTAGGCAGTTCCGGTGGCAGCCAGTGGTCAGGCTGATCGGGACCTGCACCACAGACGCGCCGGCAAAATGGACCCGGTGGCGAGCACAATTCAGTTCCCAGGAAATCGGGTTTTGGCAATTCGTCCGAGCGTCTGACGTGATAGAAGGTTCCGCTCTGTCTGGGTGGGTAATAGCCCGGAGCAGCACTCCATATCGTGCCGGCGCTCGACCCAGAAGGGTCCACCTCTTCGCTTTAAGCCGGATAACCGATAGCCATCGCCCTAAGTCAACGGTTAGAGATTACCGGCAGGCAGGTATGCAAGCGGGCCATCCTCGGAAACTATATAACGGCACGACTAGCTCGTAAGCGACGAAACACCCGCTCGAGCACCGATAGACTAAGATCACCGGCGCGGGCTGGAAGAATACGGCTGCATCGCCCTGACCGAGCCGGCGGAACAGAAGATCTCGGCATCCAGTCAACGCTCGATACAAAGCGCGCGATCGAATGGACCGAGCACAACCGGATCAAAAAGCTTCTCAGAGAATTGAGGACCCTTCGGACCCCAAAAGGGCTATAGCCTGATTTTGGGTTCGCACGCCTAGCTTCTTCTTGGCATTGTCCAAATGAAAAGCGATCGTGCGTGGCTTGATGCCCAAGATGCGGCCGGTCACCCAGGCTGAATTACCCCGCGCTGCCCACCGCAGGCACTCATATTCGCGGGATGTCAGCGAAATCCCATCCACTGTTCGATCGCTCGGCAGTTTGCGGCGAACGCAACGATGAAAGCAGGCCGCCATCAGCTGAAGAGCTTGTTCGTACCGCTCAGCGACCCGAAGAAATACTGGACGAGGCTCATCGGTGGCAAAAGTAACCGCAGCGATGCGGCCGCGGAGATCGACAATTGGGATCGTCAAACCGCAGCAGATGCTGAATTGAGCCGCCTCATCGAATAGCTGCTGTTGAGCCGGCGACATTTTATCGCCTCCCAAATTCGATCCCCAGTGAAACGGGCAGCCGCCATTTCGAGCACGCAAGACCACAGGATCGAGTTTCTCATACTGATTTTCCAGATACTGTCTGGTCCAGCGGGGTGGATAGTTCGAAATTAGCCTCGGTTTGCCGGAAGGCCGTGCTGGCAAGGAGAGGTAGGCAAAGGAGATTAGGTCAAATCGTCCGGCCGCCTCAGCCATGGCCTCCCGGAAATCTGCCTCATCGATACTCTGTGACAGTCTTTCAAGGAATGTCTCGAAAACAAGTGGCATGTCCCTCGTCATCGTCGCGCTCGATTCTTCCTCTTTCTGCACGCCTTCCGGCTGCGTCGTGTATGTCCCGACAAACGCGATTGACTTCGCGGGCGTCGCTGGGCTGACCAGGCTCCAGAATGCTGCCACACTTTCGATCTTCGCCGGTCATCCCAATCATGCTGGGCTCGCCCGATGGGCGGCTGGCAGACGCCTCTTGATCTTTCAACAGCTCAATCAGAGAATCTCCATGCATTAAATCATGACCGCCCCTGCACCGTCCAAATCAGGAGAAATCATCCTGCGCTGACCAAAAGCCATCATTGACCCAGCTTTTGCAGGAATTTGGGTCGGCACGAGCATAACAATTCGGATAGCCGCTCATCCCCCACCCGGGGCGCCGTGATCCGGAACGAAGTGTTGCGATGCTTCCTTTTCTTTGATAGGCAAATCGTCTCAACAATAAAAAAAATGCCTTTTCCTTGTGAATGGGATGGCGTGTGAGTATCGTCATTTTATATACCTGACGTGATAAAATTAACCGCAATGATTATTCTGCTCTTTGTGATGTGAAGGAAGATATCTTCGGCGTTGCCGCACTTTGGAACCGGCGACCGTGGCCCGCTGCAATGATGTAAAGGGCGCGTCTAAGCTCAATCTGCATCGGAACGTGCAGATGACCTTTACCAGACCCTCGATTCCGGACGGGCCATAATGATTCTGATTACGTGGGTCAAAAAGGGCGCCCTGCCGGCGGGGAGGTACACCCGCAGGGCGCGCCGCACAGAGGTCCTGGTCGTTGGGCAACAGGACAGCGGCGGCAGAACTGATTCGGTTCGTGACTGAAATAGTCCGGAGCATACTCAAGATCAGATATCTGGAATTCAACAGTTTTGGGTCTGCTCGGCGCAGTAGCGCGCAGGGACATGCCTGCCTCGCGACTCACTCCTTCGCGATCGCAAAATCATACGGCACCCTCGGCCTTCAGCGCGCGATAGGTGGTATCGACCGACTTTACCGTCGCGTCGACAATGATGTCGATCTCTTTTCGGGTAATGATCAGGGGGGGTGCATAACCGAGGATGTCGCCATGCGGCATGGCCCGTCCGATGACACCATTCTCAAACAGAGCAGCTGCAGTGCGCACCCCGACCTGAAGGTCGGGTTCGAATGGTATCCTTTGTTTTGGGTCCCGCATCATCTCTACGGCCGACAGGATACCCACTCCGCGAACTTCACCAACGATGGGATGTCCCGCCAGCTCGGCCTTCATCCGGTCTTGCCAATACGGTCCAACATCGCGGACATGCTCCAAAATATTTTTTTCTTTAAGCAGTCGAATATTGGCGAGCGCGGCTGCGGCACAAAGCGTGTGCCCCGAATATGTCCAGCCGTGGCCGAGTGCGCCGTGCTTCTCAGTGCCTTGTTCCAAAACCGACCAGACACGGTCGCCAATGATTGACCCGGAGATGGGGAGGTAGGCGGAACTCAAACCCTTTGCGATGGTCACGAAATCCGGATGCATGTTATACAGGTGGGAACCGAACTTCTCGCCGGTTCGCGCGAAGCCGCAGACCACTTCATCGGCGATTAGAAGGATATCGTATTTGTCGAGCACCGCTTGAATGGACGTCCAGTACCCTGTGGGGGGCGGCACAATACCTCCTGTCCCAAGTACCGGCTCTCCGATAAAAGCTGCAACCGTTTCCGGTCCTTCAGCCAGGATCAAGGCTTCAAGCTCATCGGCACAGCGCCGGGAGAACGCTTCCTCGCTCTCCTCGATACGCGCCTGGCGGTAATAGTGCGGCGTGGTTGTATGGCGCACCAAATCCAGAGGCAGGTCGAAGAAATTGTGAAAGAAGGGAAGGCCAGTTAGGCTACCCGTGACCAGTCCAGACCCGTGATAGCCGCGATTTCGCGAGATGATCTTTTTCTTTTCGGGCCGGCCAAGAATGTTATTATAGTACCAGACCAGCTTGATGTTGGTTTCGTTAGCATCGGAACCGGAGAGGCCGAAATAGACCCTTCGCATGTTCTGACCGAAATACTCGACCACGGCCTCTGCCAACAGGGCGACCGGCTCCGTACCTTGGCTGGCATAGACGTGCGCGAACGGTAATTCGCGTGCTTGCCTGGCAATGGCCTCGGCGATCTCCGTGCACCCATATCCCATGTTGACGCAGTAGAGCCCTCCGAAACCGTCGAGGCTCCGTCGGCCTTCGGTGTCCCAGATATAGACGCCGTCCGCTCCGGCCATGATCCGGTTTGGCGTCTCGCCGCGACTGTGCTTGGCCAAATGTGTAGACGGATGAAAGACGAAGCTTCGATCCTTCTCCTGGAGTTGCTCAGTTCCCAGATTGCTCGAGCGCATCGTCCCTCTCCTCGCGATGGATTGGCGGAGGGCACTCGGCCAACCACCTGTTCAGCAAATAGCATACCGGAAACGTCTCTCGAGTTTCTCGGGAATGCAGGTTATTCGCCGCGGAATTCGCGGGATCGGCCCGAATTGCCGTGAAAACTAAGGCGCCACCTTCGCCTTGGCCGAGGGAGCGTTGAATTGGATCTCACTGATTTTGCGACGTCAGGGCCGTACTGCAAACACGAACAGCTTACGACGCGCATGCGCCCAGCATAGTGCCCGATTAGCGGGTGACCTTGCTCCCAGTTTCTAAACAGTTTTTGTTCGTTTCCGGCGTGGGTTGTGCTCTGCTGGGCGGGTGAAGCGACGGGCGCTGGCGCGGAGCTTTGGCATAGCGCAGCGCGAGCGACCGTCGCGGATTGAAGGTGCTGGCGAACTCGGCCGGTGTCTGCCAGGCGAGTTGGGAGTGCGGCCGCGCAGTGTTGTAGTCGGCGCGCCACAGGGCGATGGCTACGCGCGCCTGAGCCAGCGAGGTGAACAGCGTCTCGTCCCACAAGATCCTTCAACGCGGCATTGTCGAGCATGGCGTCGGCTAGAAGCCGCTTCAGCCGGGTGTCCTCGTCCTCCAGAGCCTTCAGTCGCCGAGCCTCGGAGACATCCCGCCGCTGCGGGCCTTTCAGTTATAAATCGAGGGGTCGCCGACCCCGTGCTTGCGACACAGATCGGAACCGATACCCCGGCCAAAGTTCCTTCAAAATTCCGATGATCTGCTCTTCATAGAAGCGGCTACGTTTCGGTCCTGGTCCTCTCGATGGCCAGAACGAACTTCAAACCGGATTAGATCAGAGGGGCAAGGTCACGGGCGATATTGAAGGATGAATAGCGCTCGGGATGCTGTTCCCGCCGGCCGCATGAGGTACGATAGAGCGCCGCCGGCCATGTTCCGCCGAACTGCCGGTCATCCCTTTACATTCTGATGGTCCGGATCGGTCTTGCCCTTCCCCAGGGTGGTAACGCAGGTGATCAGGGGGAAAATCACATTCGCCTCGATCAGCAGGCAGCGGGTTCCGTGCGGCGGCACAGGCTCCAACCTGGTTGGCCAGCGCTGATAGGCTGAGGTCGTGCCCTCGCGCATAGCGATCGCTTTGGGCGGTGCAGCGGCTGGTGCTCGGCAGACTTCTCAAAGTAACATAGCCAGCAGGTTCGGCCCGGCAAAGACGCGCGGCGAGAGCGCCTCGCCATCGACACCTTGATTCGCAGCCGACCAGCGCCGCCAAGTTCTGTCGTCAGTGTGTTGCCCTTCTTGCGATCGCAAATTCGTGGTTGCTGCGCAGGGCGAGCCGAGCTGCGGCTCGCGGGACGCGGGCGAACCGACGAACTCTTTGCGCCGCCTGAAAAGCTGCCTCCATCAATGCTGGCCGATCGTGCAGTCTTGAAGCGCTGGCTCAAGCCTCAAACGTCGAGCAGCCGCTCCTTTTCCTCTCGAAACCAGCGCCCCCTCGCCCGACGTGATCACTCGATCTGATGCTTCGAGCAGGGCTCCTCCCAATGGTTGCGCTCATGACCTGCACCCTTCAGCCAAACTCAGCAAATCGGACGTCTCTTTTTATCGCCGGCTCGGCAAGCTCGGAACACGCTGGCGGACGCTCCTAAGGCTAGTCGCCGCCAGCGGATGGCGAGGATGTTTTGACGGCTAAGTACTTTTAGGTGGGCGATTATAAGCCGAGATCCCGATAGGTGCTTTCGCCATAGCTCCTGGCGCCATCGCCACGCTGAGCGTTTGAAAGCCGATGAAATTCGCTCGGCCAATTGGCAAGCGCGTGCTTGATAGCCTTCATCTTGAACGGCACGTGCACAACACATTTGTCCCTGATGATGGGCGGACAGCTCGCATCTTGTTGTCGCGAGCCGTTAAGGTTTGCTGCGATTATCGGCAGATCTAGATCAAGGGCCAACTCCATTTCCCAGCGCACGAAGCGAAAAAGGTTTTTCGTTTTCTCACCGATCAGGACAAGTACCTGGCTCGATCCATTCATTCTGTTGCGAAGATTGCGTTTAACATAATCTTCGTCCTGTGCTCGGCTCGTCATATTGTCCAGATCGTGAGCGTTCGCGAATTCAAAACTCACATTCTCGCTGGCATTCCACCCTTTCATAAAGCGGTATGCCCAAGCGTCTTCATCGCCGTCAAATATTACATAGGTCGGATCGCTGTATGCCATTGTTGTCTCTTAGTTGTTTTGACGAGCAACCCACTGGGTGTGCTCCCTTGAGAAAGCCAGTTCGGCTTCGTTCACCGCCGCGGAGAATGCCTCATCAGAGTTGGCGTCCGTAATAAGGTCGGCAGTCAATCCGATCTCGTGAGCTGTCAACGTGTAAGCCGATGCCAATTCGTTAAATTTCTTGATTTGGGTCCACCCGATAAGCGAGGCGGCAATAACGATTAACGGCTCTGTCGGCCAGCCTGGTATCGCTGGGTCAGCGATGCGTACTACGATGAAAGAGAACCCCAGAGCGTAAGCAATGACACCAAGGCCCATCCAAATTTTTGCGGATCTCTTGTTCGAGCGCGCTTTCTTCTCGTACCACTTACGTTGCTCGCAAATTCGTTTCTGCAGATATAGCTCTTTTCGTTCTTTTAGCGGGGATTCCCTTATTGACATCATTTCGTCGGTTGTTTGAGGGGATGCTGAATCGGTGCCGCTCAACGCGCTGCCAAGGTGACGATTGCTATCAAGGATACCTTCCATGAGCTTGCGAAAATCAGCTCTAGCGTCGGCCGCACGCGTGTCATCGAACGGCTGTGCTCGCATCGCAAAGCGCCAGGTCAATGTCTTTACTGACTCTGCCAAAGCTCTAGCTTGATACCAGACCTGCTCGGGCTTTGTGACCGACCGAAATATGAGGATTCCCATTGAGCAAAGAAACACCGCAGCATACACACCGAAATAGGCCTTTGATGGCCACAAATCCAAAGAGAGAACAGACGCCGAAAAAAGAAGAACGTACTCTGCCCGGATCAGGCGAAGAAATGTCACCTGCTGCTCGTTAGACGCCACGTCAGCGCTATTATAAAGTCCAGGATATTTCATTTTCTAGAGCACGCAATTCTATTTTGTGTCTGCAAATTCTTTAAGCCATGATTTGGCAAACGTAACGTTTGCAGTCGAGCTTACAGAGCCTAGTCTTGAGCTAGACGCGGTGCCTCTGTTCATAAACAGAACTGCAGGTCCGGTCCCATCGATGTACGGGTATAGGCCCAAAAATTCTTGCCCGGAAAATGTTTCCGAAGAATTTTTTGCCACAGGGAGAACTGCTACCGCGGTCCGAAAGCCATCGAAAAAGCCAAGCTCCCAAGGCATCCATCTGGATCCTGGAGAATTGTTTGAATGCACATAGATTAGCGTCTTTGACTGCCTCATACGGGTCCGCAGCAACTCGGCAGTGGCCGAGGAGACCTTTGTACGGTCCAGTTGTGAATCTTCGATCCAATCTACGTAGGCAGTGAACCCAAGCTCCTCAAAAATTCGCTTCGCACCGAGAACGATCTCTGCGTCCTTGAAAGAATGTGACAGAAAAACGTCGAATGACGATCTGGCTGTAGCTGCGGCCATCTCTTCCTTTAGAACGATCGATGCGGCTCTATGTCGTCGGCTGGCATTCGCCGCTTTTTTCAGCTCTGCCTCGGTCAGTAGCACTATTCAAATCCCCCATGATCTGTTCGCAATCTATGAACTAGACGCCCATTCGATTAAGCGACCCCTTGTCTTGTGAAAACTGGCACCATGCTCAGCCGGCAGCGCAACGGCTGGCAGGCGTGACGGGCCTTGTCACCCACCTACGCGACCGCGACTCAGCGATGCTCCTCGCTCAGAAGGTTGCGGAGCCCCGCAATGTCAAACAGGACAGACGATCTCCTAATCTTGATCAGCAACGAACTTACGGCGTAAAAAGGCGATGGAGCGATCTCCCAATATCCGCAGGCGTCGAGGGCCGGTTTGCTCGCCAAGGCCGAGCGGGCCAGCTTGCACTCCCGCTACCCGTCGGCTTACCAATGCCTCGCTGTAGATTTCGCCCCCTACACGGATGCGCTGACCGCGACTAAGCTCAATCGCCACTGATCGCCAATCTCGGGCGAAGGTTCCCCCTTGAGATAGCTGTAGAGGCACTTTTCGGCACTTCGCATTTCAGATATGGACGCCTCCTCCACCAGGCACGATCCGGTTTGGCTTCTCGCCGCAACCGTGCTGGCCAAGTGCGTTCGATGGCTGCTTCGATCCGTCTACTGGAATTGATCGGTTCCAGATTGCTCAAGCGCATCGTCCTTCCTCGCCATCAACTGGCGGATAGCGCTCGGCCACCTTTTCCAGCAACTAGTATACCGCAAATGTCCCTTGAGTTTCGTCGGAATGGGCGCGTTTTGCCGACGAATCTACGGGATCCGTGCCAAACGCCGTGGAAACTAAGGTTTTTCGGGTTTTACCGTTGGCTCAGGGCGGACAAGGGTATCGGTGAATTGGACTTCACTGGTTTCGTAACGACAAGGCTATAGTATTGATCAATCCCTAAGCCTGCCTGCAGCAGTCCCTCCATGAAATCCTGATAGGCGGCCATAGAACGAGATGCGACCCGCATCAGATAATCGACGCGCCCCCCAATTGCCCAGCAGTCCAGGATTTCCGGAATCTCTTGGATTGCAGTTTCGAAGTGTCGTTGGTCCTCAAGACGATGACGATCCAGCACGACCTCCACCATCACAAAGATCATGCCGCCGATGAGGGCAGGACTCAGTCGCGCATAGAACCCCTCAATAATCCCTGCGGCCTTGAGTGCTCGGAGCCGCTCCGAACAGGCGGACGCCGAAAGATGAACTCGTTTTGCAAGCTCACTTTTTGAAATCCGACCGTCTGCCTGAATTTCGGAGAGAATCCGGACGTCCCAACTGTCGAGTTGCACGGGATCGGGTTTCGACTTCATAACCTGTTGCTCTCAAGCAGCGATCGACAGCGCGTTATGTGCCGATCAATTCTATCATCAATTGGAACGACCGAAGGTAGTAGTGGAAGGCATCCGTTCCAGGCCCGAGATGTGCTAGAATGGGTACGAAAATCAGCTGAGGGAGAGCGATCCGCTGAGAAAAGCTGCAGAAGTAATTTGGCTGTCGCCCCGACGCCTAACGGGGCAATGGTGCAGCTGGAGAGGATAGTCGGCGGCGGCGGAGACCTCCTGATAAATAGATAACCCATTTTCTTGAATCCCCGCCGCCGTACTTGATACACGCGCGACAGCATTCGAGCCTCGATCGCGTGGACGGTATACTCAATGCGGTATTCACTGGCACATTCAGCTATTGGGGTGAATTGAAGGCCTTGCTCGTCCGACTCGCCGAGGCGCAGGGCACCGCAAATGCCGCTCGTCTTACGGCTTGCCCGACAATTTGGCGCTGGGGTCTGGCCGAAATCGCCCAACCGGAAAGACTCAAACACCGATGTTGCGTGCGATGCTGTCGGCCGCCATACGCTTACGCCACTCAAAAGGCCCGGAATTGTGAATGGAGTTTCCCTCAACGTCGACGGCCATGATAACAGGCATGTCCTGCACATCGAATTCATAGATGGCTTCCATGCCCAGGTCTTCAAAGGCGACAATCCGCGCCGCCTTAATCGACTTTGAAATCAGGTACGCAGCGCCACCCACTGCAGCAAGGTATGGCGTTTTGTGTCTTACAATCGATGCGATGGCCGCCGGTCCCCTCTCCGCTTTGCCCACCATCGCGAAAAGGCCGGTTTCGGCGAGCACCTTGTCCGTAAAATCGTCCAAGCGGCTGGAGGTTGTTGGACCGGCGGGTCCAACGACCTCATTCCTCACTGCCCTGACGGGACCGACGTAGTAGATCACGCGTCCCCGCAGATCGACTGGAAGCGGCTTGCCGGCATCGATCAGTTCGACCATTCGTTTGTGGGCAGCGTCACGGGCCGTCAGCATCTTTCCAGACAGCAGGAGCGTTTCACCGCAGCGCCACGATGCCGTCTCTTCCTTCGTCAGCGTATCTAAATTGACCCGCCGGACGCCGGCTGGGTTCAATTCGTCGGCTCCGATGTCGGGCCATTCGCGCAAATCGGGCGGCTGGAGGCTGATGGGTCCAGAGCCGTCCAAAGTAAACTTCAGGTGCCGGTTGGCGGCGCATTGCGGGATGAGCGCCACAGGCTTGGACGCCGCATGAGTAGGATAGGTCGCAACCTTGACGTCAACGACTGTCGTCAGACCACCAAGGCCTTGGGCGCCGATACCAAGCGCGTTGATCCGCTCATAAAGCTCAATCCGCAGCCCCTCCTCTGCGCTTGACGCCCCCCTTGCGATCAGTTCCGCCATATCGATGGGCTCGTTCATGGCCTCCTTGGCCAGCAGCATCGCCTTTTCAGCGCTACCACCGATGCCGACAGAGATCAGTCCAGGTGGACACCACCCGCTGCCAAGGGTCGAAACGGTATTGACCACCCAGTCGGAAACGGAGGCGCTGGGATTGAGGGTGGTAAAACGTGCCTTGTTCTCCGACCCGCCGCCTTTTGCGGCGATGGTGATCTCAATCTGGTTACCTTGCACCAGGTCGACATGGACAACTGCCGGCGTGTTGTCGCGGGTGTTGACCCGTCTAGCGAGGGGATCCGCAACGATCGATGCCCGAAGGGGATTATCCGGATCGAGATAGGCTTGACGTACGCCCTCATTCACAAGATCGGCGAAACTGGCCGTTGACTTAATACGGGCATCCATGCCGACCTTTGCGAAGACAACCACAAGTCCGGTGTCCTGACAAATCGGGCGCCGCCCAAAGGCCGCCATGCGGGAGTTCAGCAGAATCTGACCTATGGCATTCTTCGCCGACGGGCTCTGTTCTCGCGTGTATGCGTGAGAAAGAGACCGGATATAATCTGGAGGATGATAGTACGAGATGTACTGAAGGGCGTCGGCGACGCTCCTTGTGATGTCGCTACCGGATATGGTCCGTGTTCTGTTTCCCACCGGATTTTATCCAAATGAACCGAGGCCATTGACCATTTTCAGAATCTGGAAGCTTCGCACCCCCTGCTCGCCGCCTTCGTATCCATAGCCGCTTTGCTTGACTCCTCCATAAGGGGCATCAGCGGAAACCCCTTTCAGGTAATTCACACTAACAGCGCCCGCAGAAAGACCGCTCACAAGCCTCTGTTGCGTATCGGCCGCGCCAGTGAACAAGTAGGCGGCCAGACCGTACTCCGTGGCGTTGGCTTCATCGATCGCCTCTTCGATCGTATCGAAAGGAGCCACGGTGAGGATCGGTCCGAACGGCTCTTCATGAAGCACTCTCGCTTGCTTCGGTACGCCCGTCAGGATGGTTGGCGGCCAGTAAAACCCCGGTCGGTCAAGGGGGATGCCACCGGTCTCGATGCGGGCGCCGCCTTCTACCGCATCCTTGGTCAGGCGCTGCATGGCCTCTATTCGCCGCGCGTTTGCCATTGGCCCCATTTGCGTTGCAGGGTCATCCGGTGGTCCGATCCTGATTTTTCGGACAGCCTCCGTCATCCGGAACAGGAATTCCTCATAGCGGGATCGGGCGACAAGAATCCTGCTGGGCGCATTACAGCTCTGGCCCGCGCACTCGAATTTGTATTCCGAAATAGCGGGTATCGCCTTTGCCAGATCCGCATCTTCGCACACGATAACCGGGGAATGTCCACCGAGCTCAAGGATGCAGCGCTGCAGATTATTCGCGGCCAGCGTGGCCAGCTGTTTTCCAACAGCGGTCGACCCCGTGAACGTCAAGACTTTCACAATTGGCGAACTGAGCAGATGCCGCGATATATGCACAGGAACACCGAACACCAGGTTGACCACGCCTTCCGGTATCCCTGCTTGACGCAAAGATTCCACGATATGGACAGCCACGCTTGGCGTCTCCTCGGCCCCTTTGAGGATCACCGGGCAGCCTGCCGCCAGCGCGGGGGCGAGCTTGCGGGCGATGAGAACGGCTGGATAGTTCCACGGCGTAAAGGCAGCGACGACACCGAGGGCCTCCGGGACGATCATCCTGTTCGGGCCCAACGGAATCGGGGTCGACAACTCATCGGCATGCCGGCCATTCCATTCCAGCGTTTCGACTGCGCGCGCATATTCTCCTGTCGCTTCGGCAATCGTCTTTCCCTGTTCGGACGACAGGTCCCTGGCTGCGGCGCCAGCTTTCTCTGCCAGAATGCTGGCGGCCGAGACGAGTATCTCGCCACGCTCTTTGGCGGGTCGTGAGGACCACGCCTTGCGGCTGCGTTCTGCCGAAGCAAGAGCTTCATCCAAGTCTGAAACCGTAGCCGAGGCCACTGAGGCAAATACCTTCTCCGTCGCCGGGTTGATCACCGGCAAAGTGGCTCGGCTACCACCGGCTCGCCATTTGCCATTAATGAAGAGCTCGTAGCTCTTGGCGTCGGACATCGCGGGCTCCACTTGACTGAATTCTTGCATACGAGCGCAGTTTCGATATCGAAACTGCTGAACTCGCTTGAGCCAGTTTCATCGCGATGGTCGCGGCGGGTCAAATATCGAATATTGCCGAAATCCATCTGGAATCCAGATCGGGCTGGTCCTGATGGCCGCAAACAATCATGCCCAGCTTTACAGGTTAGTTTGTCAGGTCGCCTCAGGCGCCACCGCCGCCCAGTCCCGGATTTCAATCAATTTTCTGGCGACCTTCGGAATGAGCTTGCGGACCGCAGAAACGGCCGCAGAACGCTCATCTTTGGGATTTACAGCGAGCACCACGGAGCGGGTAATCACCGGATCGACGATCTTGACAGTCCGGACCAGCCCTTGGGAGGCTTCTTTCTGAACCGCAGACGGGGCGAGAATAGAATGCGCTTTTCCCTCTACGACCATGTTGATGATCGTTGAGAGGGAGTCCACTTCAAACCTGACGTCCAGCGCGCAACCGTGTTGTGCGACGACATCAGCCACCGAACGCCTGACATTGTTGTTGCGCATGGGAACCGCCAGGGGGAATGCATGCAGGTCGGCCAGAGATATCGCATCTTCAAACGGTGGCTCGCCGGACGGAACCACCAGACAAAGGTCTTCGCGCGCTAGCACCGTCATTCGCCCCACACTGTCTGCTGTGCGGTACAGAACCGCCAGATTGAAGCGTCCAGCCGCCATCCATTCCTCTAGCGGTCCCGTCATACCCTCGACCATCTTGAGGGACACCTTGGGCAGTTCGTGTCTTACCGTCTCAAGCAGCGGACCGCTCAGGACGCGAGCAGCTCCAGACGGAATGCCAATAGACACCTCCCCGGCAGGGGAAGCGGCTGTGTTGGTCAATTCCACCTCGGTAAGTCGAATTTCTTTAAGAATCGCCCGAGCGCGATCGAGCAGTTTGGCTCCTGACGCCGTCACGCTCACACCGGTCCTGTCGCGTATCAGCAGCTGAGTGCCGAAGCCTTCCTCCAGTTGACGCACATGCAGGCTCAGCGCACTCTGGGCAACATTAAGGAAGCCAGCGGCCTTCGTGAAACTGCCTGCTTCGACCACACCGACGAAGTATCTTAACTGCCTGATTTCCACGGTACTCTTCCGAGGGCGGACTGCAATTGACGTAATCTATCTCGAAATGTGATGGCGCGACAGCAATAATTGTGCCGAGCTGCTGACGCTTCCTGTCGTCGTCCCAGTCTTGTCGATCAACCCGCTGAGGACTCAACGGCCAACTCGGCGCCCGGATCCGTGGCTATGATTTCTCGGGCCCTTCGAATAACCGGTGGATCGACCATCTTTCCGTCCAATGCGAACGCGCCTCTGCCTTGCGCCGTCGCATCTTTTTCCGCCGCGAGGACACGACGGGCCCATTCGAGTTCCTGTGGGCTTGGCGAAAAAGCCTCATTGAATATGGCAACCTGGTTTGGATGAATCGCCAAAGCTCCGGCAAAGCCAAGCCGCCGCGCATGCGCTGCGGCTTCACGAAGTTTATAGGTGTCCGAGAACTCGCCAATGCTTCCAACAAAGCCCAAAGGGAGCAATCCGGCCGCACGGGCAGCGAACAGCACGGCAAGGCTCGGGGCCAGGAGCAGATCAAATTCCGGGCCGCCGCCAACAGCGGCACTGAAGTCTTCAGGACCAAGCGCCATTGCGACCATCCTTGGATGCGCCGACGCAATGGCCGCGAGTCTTTGCAAGGCGCCTGGGGTCTCGATCTGGGCAAGGAACCGGATGCCTCCCGGCGGAAGATTTCTTTCCCGTTCAAGTTCCGAAACCGCATTCGCGATCTCTGTTACCCACTCTGCGGAATCCGTCTTTGGAAGAACGAGTGCGTCAACACCCGCCATCACGGCTGCATCGAGATCGGCCGCCAAGGCGCGTAGGCCATGATTCACGCGGACCAAAACAGATGCGCCCGCACGCGCCACCTTTGCCACAGATTCAGAAAGCTGCTTCCGTGCCTCGCCCTTCTGGTCCTGGGGAACAGAATCCTCCAAGTCGAGAATGACGCCATCTGCACCCCGCTCATTGGCCGTCTTCACAAAGCGCTTAACGTGAGCGGGAACGAAGAGCAGGGATCTCCAGCGTGGTAAAGCCATCGCGCTTTCAACGGCCGCAAAAGTGTGCTTGATCATGGAGAAGCCCCTGCGGCCGATCCTCCCGAGGGCGGTGGCAATGAGTTTGCTGGATGGCCGACGCCTTGAGATGATCCAAGGTAGACAGGTTCTTTGGAAATCGCGAGCGCACTCACGTTACCGAAACGCGCGCTCACGCTGACGCCGCTCTTTTTCGCAAAAGCCCCAAAACCTCCTCGCGGACAGCCTCGGTGTGAGCGCCAAGAGCCGGAACCGGGCGCAGCGACGGGTGCTCGGAGTTGAAGATAGCCGCAGGCGCTATCGTCTCGACAATTCCTTCGGGTGTGGCGACCTCGACCCTGCGAAGGTGCGAATGCTTCGAAACATCCGACACTTCGTTCAATCGGCCAAATGCCAAACCGGCCGCCTCGAGCTCCTGCATTGCTTCGTGGCAGGACAGTTCGGAAAACCGCCGTTTAATGATCTCGTCGAGCTGCGCACGATTACCGAGACGCTCCATATTGTCGGCAAAACCGGGCGCGCGTGTAAGCTCCGGCTGCTTCAGGAATTTCTCGCAGAAACTTACCCATTCCCGGTCATTCTGAACCGAAAAGATGACGTCCGTACCGTCGGCGCTACTATAGGCGCCATACGGCGCCAGGGACGGGTGTTTCACGCCGGCGCGTACGGTATGGTAGCCGCCATAGTCGTTTTGCAGAACTGGCACGTTCATCCAGTCAGCGACCGCATCGAACAGTGACACCTGGATGCTGGTGCCTTCACCGGTGACCTCACGGTGATACAGCGCCTGAAGAATGGCGCTATGTGCTGTCATGCCCGCCGAAATGTCGCAAACCGAGACCCCTACACGCGCGGGCCCTTGTTGGTTGCCAGTGATCGCGCATAGACCTGTTTCGGCCTGGACGATGAGATCATAGGCCTTCAAATGGGAATACGGCCCTGTGTTCCCGAATCCAGAGATCTCGCAGGTGATCAGCCGCGGAAAACGTCGACGGAGATCCGCAGACGCGAAACCCAGTTTTTCAATGCTGCCCGGTTTCAGATTCTGGATATAGACGTCTGCACTGGCAATGAGCGTGTCGAGAACCTCGCGGTCCGCCTCCAACCTCAGGTCTAGACAGACCGACTCCTTGCCCCGGTTGAGCCAGACGAAGTAGGCGCTCTGCCCCCGAACCAACTTGTCGTAGCTTCGGGCAAAGTCCCCTTCCGGCCGTTCAATCTTGATCACTCGGGCGCCGGCATCCGCAAGGCGAGATGACGCATAAGGCGCGGCCACAGCCTGCTCCACGGCAACGACGGTGATCCCCTCAAGGCTATTCTGCATTGCCGACATACCGCGCTAATCATCCAACAATTTCGTTTCGAGTCCGACGACGGTTCAGCATCGCCAGCAACCGATTTTGTTCGTTCCCAACTATTGAGAATGCCTCGTCGACACCCATTCCGGGCTTTGCGAGCATCATGTCGGCCTGAGTTGCCACCGATATGTGGACAGAAGCTTGGGCGGAGAGATCTGTCTCGGTACAGCTTCCCCCGACATAAGCTCCGACCTTGTTTTCCTTGCAGATGAGAACTGCGCGCGCCGTATCGGCAATTGAGCCGACATCGGGCGTCTTGATTTGGACCAGATGTGCAGCCTTGGCTTCGGCAAAGAGCCGAATATCCTCAAGCGTATTACATCTCTCATCCACGACAAGGCGCGCGCTGGAACCCCGGTTGTCCAAAATCGATACGATCTTGGCGTAGTTCTCAATTTGAGCTTGGGTCGAACCAAAATCCGCCGGAGACTCGATGTTGAGCCTGAAATCCGGGACGGTATCTACAACCTTACAGATAAAGTCGGCGATGCATTGCGGCTCCAAGCCGATTTCCTGGCCGATCCAGCCATAAACATCGAAATGCAGCACGGGATTATACCCGGGGCGGCCGATCTCGCGCGTACGCCTCGCAACCCACCTCACGAACTCCATGAAGGTCTGACCGCCAGCTCCGAATTTCGCCCGTGAGTTGATCAAGCCGTGAGGAAGCACATCGACCGCCTTCAAAATCATCTTGTCTACGTTGATTTCGCGGGCGTCGCCGCTCTGGCAGTAAATTGGAATTCTGCGCGTGGGCAGCGGCAGGCCAAACTCCGCGCATACGATCTCCGCCATCGTCTTTCGGTGGAGATAAGCTGCGGCACGAAGGAGAGCCTGGCTGACGCCATACTCAACAGCCAAAGGTAGCCGCTTATGCGTTAATGGCTGGAGGACCTTCGCGCAGGCATCAAGATAGCGAAATGCATTAACATCAAGAAGCCGTGTCGATATCTGAGACGTCAGATCCGAGACTTGATCGACATCGAACAACGGATCGCGTCCGCCAGCACCAGAGTACTGGACGCTCATCATGTCGCCCCAGACAACAGTGTCGTCGGTAAGGACCAATCCGACACTAAGCGAAGACGCTGGAACACGAATGGCTTTGAAGCCGATCGTGACAGGTTGGCCCACATAGATGAAACCGTCGTGCGGGACGCCGGCCCTGATCGCATCTTGGTCGTCATAGAAAAATGCACCATTGCCAGGCGCAAGGAGGACGTCTTTGATCTGCACTTGCTTTGCTCGATTCCTGTCGGGCTGTATCGACGAACGGATGCAGTACGATCCGCTGCTCGCAAAGTATGCGCCTTATGGCATACAGATCGCCAATATAATCTCCCGGGTGGCGCTATCGCGTTTCCAGATGGACGGCGGCTGCCCGACTCGGACTGGCGCCCGGAAGCCCTGTGCAAAAAACCGGGCTTCCTGCCCGAACCATTTATTGGGAACGGCGTGCGCGGATTTTATGATGCCCTGCAACAGTGATCCACGCACGAGATCCTGATACATCATACGACTGGGAATCCTCAACGGGCGCTAGCAGATGTTGGACAACCCGATTCTAAAGGATCTCTCAGCAAGAGGTGTAGGTCCACCCTGTGTAAGTTTGCGACATTGCCAATGACGATCTCGCTGCCGCCGTCATAAACTGACGATGAATCCGTCTCGGCGGCCGCCTTGGACAGGATCGTGTACATCGCCGCCTTGTTCTGGAAGGCGATTGCGGCGATCTCGGCCGGCAGCATAAACACCACGTGGGAGTAGGATCGGCAGAAGCTGGTCCTGCCGCGCGGCGAGTCATTCCCGGCAGGACTTTCCTTGGGCCTTGGGGCATGGCGGTTGCGACAGGAATTGTTCGGCGGCCGCACGCGCCGAGCGGCCGGCCGAGTACAATACCTGAACGTCGATGCGGGCGATTTGCATCCCGGCCGGAAACAGCCAGCCCTGCGGTTTCCTTAGTCACCAGTCGACCCGCAGGATGTGCAGAAGCTGCGCCGAGAGCATAACCATGCGGTCCTTGCAGCCCTTGCCGTGCTCGACCCGGATCACGCCACGTCCGCTGTGAATGTCGCCGACCTTCGGTCCTACGTCTCCGAAGCGTGCAGACCCGCGGCATAGGGTGTCGTCAGGGCAGTGCGCGTCTGGAAAGAACGAGTGGGCCTGCTTGATCGCCACAATCACATTGCCACTGTCGCGCGTGCGGACCGGAACGCATTAGGTCCACCCAGTGACAATATCGGTCCCTTCAAGATGCTCACCTTCATCTCTTCTCAGAAGAGTGGCTGGGAATCAGAAGAGTGGCTGGGAATTCCAAACCCCTCATAAAAGGAAATCCACTCGTCAGAAGACAAAGACCAGCCCTTGGTGGTATCCGCCTGCGGAGCCCTGTGCACGTACGTTCTGTGTCGAAAATCCGTCCTGGCCATCAGGAATCCTTTCGGAATCCGAAGTCAACGAGAACCTTGCCGGCCGCTATGCTTAAAGTCAGCAATTTACCAACAAATCGCGTGACATATTGCTTAGCGACTTCGCGCCGTTCTCAGTCACTCGGACAGTCTCACTGAAGACGTAGCCGTCATCCTTCTCAAAAATACCGATGAGAACGTGGAAGGTCATGTTAGGTTCAATCACGGTGTCGTCGTCCACCTGGAAGCTGATTCCGCCGTCGACCCAACCGTGGCCGATGGAGTAGCCGCTTCTGGATTCCTTCCGCACGCCGTATGGTTTAAAGGCGCGCTGGAACGCTTGCGAAACTTCAGAGCACGCAACTCCAGGCCGTATCGTTTCGACCTGCGCGAGAAAGCCGTCCAAAGCGGCTTGATGTAGGTGCCGCGCGCGAGCGGTTGGCTCGCCCAAAAATACCGTCCGGGACAAGGCGCAGGCATAGCGGTGTCGGAAGGCGCCAATCTCGAAGTTAGTCTGACAGCCCATCTTATAGCTCGCGTCAGACCACGAAAGATGCGGCGCATTGGCGGGAGCGCCAACCGGCATAGTTGGAAAGGCGCAAACACCGCCCGGGATTTCCGGAGTGCCCTTGACCAAAGCATTAACTATGGCGGCGCCCACGTCGCATTCGCGTGCGCCAGGAGCGATCTCGAGCCGGCCCACCTGCATGGCCCTGTCCACAATCTTTCCGGCCTGCTCCATGTAGGCAAGCTCAGCTGGTGATTTTACCGTCTTTAGTTTACCAAGCATTCCATCGGCATCGATGAACTTCGATGAATCCAAGCTGTTACCGAGGGCGGCATGGTCCTTCACTCCAAACGTCTTGGCCGTCAGTTCGACCCCGATTCGGCTAGACTTGGTGCGCTCGCGGATTAGATCGCCAATCGGCTCCCATGCCGTTAGCTGGCTCGAACCAATGTATTTCTCGGGATAACTGAGAATGCGTGATTCCGGCAGGTAGGAGGTGGGTGTTGCACACAAAGTGTCCATTTCGCGCAAAATCAGCCACGGGTCTTCATCGTCTTGACACACGAGAGCGAGCTGCGGAACGTACTCCGAGTATCCATCATAGCCGGTGAGGTAGTTCATATTATTCTCGTTCATGACAAGCAGCGCATCCATTCCGCGCGCCGCCATTTGCTTTCGCAGCCGAGCAGTGCGCTCGCGGTATTCCTGCTGACTAAATGCAGGTACGCGTTCCTGTTGCCTAGAGGTGGGCATGAGCAGCTTTCTCCTATCTTGGTAAATGTCAATTGCAATCAAGTGCAGGCCAGCAAGAACAATCTCATCAGTTCATCTAGATTATCCCGCTTACATTATTTGCGTGCGACAACCAGGAGGCGCGAGCTCTCGGATGTAAACGGTTCACCTTCCTCCCCATAAGCTTCCACAGAAACGAATCCCGCGCTTCGCAACATGCGAACATATTCAGAAAACCCATACTGCCTGTAAGAAAGGTGAGTTCGTCTAACGCGTCCATCGCGGACGACAATTCTTTCGAGGTGCTCGCGATCACTTAGCACATCGTTGTTAAATATATCGATTCGTACATCGTCGTTGCGCTGTGCAACGTCACACATAGAATACTTATGACGCAGAGACCCGATTCGATTGGGGTTATCGATTAACAGACGCCCGCCCTTTCGAAGGGACGAAGCGGCTTCACGAAGAACTCTCTCATTATCCGTGTCATCGAAATAGCCAAAGGTCGTGTACCAAAGAAAAACTGCGTCGAATCGATCTCGCCAGGGAAGTGAGCGCATGTCGCCCACAGCATACTCCACATTTACTCCGAGTTCAGCTGCATCCGCTTGGGCCTTTTTTAGCAAGATCGGTGAGATATCAAGCCCGGCTACATGCGCTCCTTTTTCCGCTAATCGGTTGGCAATTCGCCCATAGCCACATCCCAGTTCGAGAACTGCGTTTCCCTTCACGAGAGAAAGGAGATTCCAAATTAACTCCGTTTGATTGTCACTTTTTCTGGGGGGGTTTATTACGTCTCCAAAATATAGATAATCTTCACTGAAGTATAATCTGATTTCCGTCAGCGATGCGTTTCCTTTAAGATTGTCAGCCACGTATTTTTTCCTCTTACCACTGTTATCCAAAGAGCTTTTGTTCCACCATGATTATTCGCATATATTGCACCGCAGTTAAAGAGAATATTTGTGAAGGTTTTCATTGGTATGTCAATTTATTGTGACAGTAAGCTACCAAGGCGTGTTGGAGATTGTATCGTCTGCCGATAAGGGGTCTGTCGAGCCACTCTCCCGCGAGTACACATCACCCGCCACCCCTCCACAACGGCCCGTCTAGGACGGGAAATGGGAAGGCATCAGCTTCCGTCGCATTCGGACCTACCCGTAGGCACAGTCGGGGCAGGCGAGTGTCGGCCTGGTAGACCCTTTCAGTTCGACACCGTGCTCATCGCGACTCGAATTATGTCCCCAATCAGCGACTTGAACTTGTCGAGAGCCGTTGGCACGATGCGCCGCTCGCTCTTATGGGACGCTGAAGCCGAGGGAACTTCCGCTCCGCGCAATGCTACATACCGGGGCTACACCTATTTGGTCGATCTGTTCGAGTTGAAGCTGGAGAACAAGCGTGTGCTCAAACTCATCCAGCATTGCTCAAGGCCGAGTTGATGGAGGACGGCTTGGTCCGTCGGTGGACAGGAAATTTCGCAAGGGCGGTCCGCTCTCGCCCTCCTGCCCGACGACCTCGACAGGGGACTGGTCCGACGTCGGCCTCCGCTCTTGCCGCTACGCGGACGACTGCAACATCTTTGTTCGCAACCGGTGCGTTGGCGAACGGGTTATGGTCTCGGTCGGCCGATTCATGACCTAAGTTGCTGCTGAAGGTCAACAAGAGAAGCGCGCGGGTCGGCGCGGCCGTCGACAGGCGGATGCAGCAAGCCCTGCCGCAATCGAACCGGCGTTCTCCGAGCACAGCTAGGGCTTCCGCCCCGGGCGGTCCGCCAGCAAGAAGTAGCCCAAGCAGTCTAGGTGTTTAGTCTAGGTGTTTAGATGGGGTATTCGGCTTTGCCCCACGTCTTGAACGGGTGTTTGAGGTGCTGCGCTTCGAGCTGATGACAAAACGTGGTCTGCGTGAACAGCCACAAGCATCAGGAAAGGAAGCGCAGCATGAAGCATTATGCCGGACTGGACGTCTCCGTAAAAGAGACGGCCGTTTGCATCGTGGATGAAGGAGGCCGCATTTGCCGAGAGATGAAGGTTGCGAGCCATCCGGACGATCTTGTTGAGGCGTTGAAGAACCCCGCCTGGAATTTGGCCCGGATCGGGCTTGAAGCTGGTCCCTTATCACAATGGTTGTTCAGTGGTCTGGCGGGAGCCGGACTACCTGCAATCTGCATCGAAACCCGTCATGCGAAGGCCTTTCTCAAGGCGCAGGTCAACAAGACCGACCGCAACGATGCGCGCGGCATCGCGCAGATGATGCGGGTTAATTTGTTCCGGCCGGTGCACGTCAAGACGCTGATGAGCCAGGAACGTCGTGTCGGGCGAATTGAGAAACTGACCCCCTGACGAAATGAAGAACTGACCCCCTCGGTTATGAGAGGAGGCATGGATGACGATTGGGATTTCGGCGATTCCTGCATTGTCGAGAACGATGCAGGGAGAGGAGATGCTTCAGCCTGAAGAGGTGGCAGCGATGCTGCGGCTGCATGAGCTTGGCTGGGGAGCGAAGCGGCTGGCGAAGGAATTCGGGTGCGCGCGCAACACGGTGCGTCGGTATCTGCGCGAAGGCGGGACTGTTCCGTTTCGCAAGCCTGTGCGGCGGAGCGCGTTTGACGGGCTAGACGATTTGGCTGCGGGAGCGCTTCTTCCGCCATGGTGGCAACGCCGATGTGGTGCGCCAGGAACTGGAGAGCGAACATGGGATCGTCATAGGGCTTCGGTCGGTGGAGCTTCGGGTGCAGGGTTGGCGTCGGGAGTTGAGGGTGCAGAAGCGCGCAACGGTTCGGTTTGAGACGGCGCCGGGACATCAGATGCAGATCGACTTTGGCGACACGCGGGCGTGGATCGGCGGCGAGCGTGTTCGGGTGCACCTGTTTGTGGCAACGCTGGGTTACTCGCGTCGGCTGCATATCCGTCCCTCGCTTCGGGAGCGCCAGGCGGACTGGTTGGAGGGGATGGAAGGAGCCTTCCTTCGCTTCGGCGGGGTTCCAACGGAAGTGCTGTTCGATAATCCGAAGGCGCTGGTCGAACATCACGATGCGGCGACGCGGGAGGTGCGCTTCAATGTGCGGCTGCACGCCTTTGCCCGCTACTGGGGATTTACGCCACGGGCTTGTGCGCCCTACCGGGCGCGTACGAAGGGAAAGGACGAACGCGGGGTCGGCTACGTCAAGCACAATGCGATTGCCGGCCGCCGGTTCGAGAACTGGGCGGCGTTCGAGGCGCATCTGGACCGGTGGACGCGAGATTGCCGATCAGCGTGTGCATGGCACGACCGGGGTGGCTCCTGCGGAGCGCTTTGCCGAAGAAGCCATGGCGCTTCGCCCTCTGGGCGGACGGGCGCCGTTCGGGCAACTGCGGGATCTCGTGCGCAAGGTCCAGGCAGACTGCGCAATCGACCTGGACACGAACAGTTACTCGGTTCCCTGGCGGCTGATCGGGGAGAGCGTCCAGGTCGTGGTGCTGGGCGGCCGCGTTATCGTGCGTCATGCGGGCGAGGTGGTGGCGGATCATGCGTTGTGCCGCGGACGTCGCCAACCGATTGTCGAGCGCGCGCATCTTGCCGGCGTGGTCGGCGCTGCTGCGCCGGTGCGATCGGCGCCGGTGGATATCGTTGCGCCTTCCGCTCTGTTGCGGCCGCTGGCCGAATATGAGGCACTGGTGGGAGGCAGCTGGTGATGACGACGGTCGATCACGAGATGCTGGTGGCTCAGCTCGACCGGCTGAAGCTGACCGCGATCCGGGACCAGCTCGATACGCTGCTGGACGAAGCGGCGCGTTCGCAAATGACCTTGCGCGAGGCTTTGGCCTTCCTGGTGACCCGCGAGATCGCGCGGCGCGACGAGCGGCGCATCTCTATGGCAGGCAAGATCGCGCAGTTCCCGTTTGTGCGCGAACTCGATGGCTTCGACTTCGACGCGCAGCCGTCGCTGGATCAGCGCCAAATCCGGGAGCTGGCGACCTGCCGCTGGATTGCCCATGGCGACACGGTCCTGTTCCTTGGACCTCCGGGTACGGGCAAAACACATCTGGCGGTGGCTCTCGGGCGCGAGGCGATCCGGCAGAACCATAGCGTCCAGTTCGTCACGGCGGCCACGCTCGTGGCGATGCTGGCCAAGGCCCATGACGACGGTTCACTCGAAAAGCAACTGACGACCCTGTCGCGGCCGAAACTGCTGATCATCGACGAGCTCGGCTATCTCCCGTTCGAAGCCAATGCCGCACATCTGTTCTTCCAGCTGGTGTCGCAGCGTTATGAGCGGGGATCGATCCTGATCACCTCCAACCGCTCGGTGGGCGAATGGGGCAGCGTGTTTGGCGATCCCGTGGTGGCAACGGCGATCCTTGATCGCCTGCTTCATCATTCGACAGTGATAACGATCCGTGGCGACAGCTACCGGCTTCGCGAAAAGCGTCGTTCCGGCCTATTGCAGAAGGCCGGAACGACGCTCGGCACCAACGAAACCGCAAAACAATGAGGGGGTCAAATCTTCAGTTCGCCCAGGGGGTCAAATCCTCACTTCGCTTGACAAACGTCGGGCGCTGTTGACAGCCCGCAAGTTGCTGCAGGAAAAGGCCATCGCAATTGAGAACGACATTCGAGGCCTGTTGCGTAACTTCGGTCTCAAGGTTGGCATTGTCGGCGCTGCCAAATTTGCGGATCGCATCCAGGACCTTTCCGGCGACATCCCGGAGCTACGTGACATCATGGAGGTGTTGCTCGCCGCCCGGCAGAAACTTCGCGAGCAGTTCACGGTATTGCATGAAAGGCTGTTGTCGATCGTGAAGGGTGACACGGTTTGCAGGCGGTTGATGACCGTCCCTGGTGTCGGACCTGTCGTTGCGCTGGCTTTCAAGGCCACAGTCGACATTCCTGCCCGCTTCAAGAATTCGAAGGCCGTAGGGCCGGCTCTTGGGTTAACGCCGCGCTTGCATCAATCAGGCGAGGACAATCGCGTCGGACGTGTTTCCCTGTGCGGTGACGCCATGATGCGAACGCTACTTTATGAAGCCGCGCAAGTCTTGCTGACGGTGGTGAAAAAGTGGTCATGGCTGAAAGCTTGGGCGATGAACGTCGCTAAGCGCCGGGGCCGACAAAGAGCGACCGTTGCCCTTGCTCGCAGATTAGCTGTCATCATGCACAGAATATGGTCCGATGGCAGTGAGTTCCGCTGGGCGCGAGAGGAAGCGACGGCGGTGATATAGCCGGGTCCACCAAACGAAAGGGAGAACATCCGATAACGAGATCCGCCAGGGCGGATGAATGTCCTTCGCGGGACGGAGGATGAAGAGAGGACGTGCCGGGACTCGTTTCCACCGCGGCAACATGGTGAGAACGCTGTTTAGATTGACCCCTTCACTCCAACTGATCCCATGCTGGGAGGGCCAACGCGCCGATCCCGAAGAGAAGCAAGGCCTCGCGAAAGACATCAAATGCCCGTGGTAGAGGAAGCTTGAAAGCGATTGACTTCAACACGCCGAATAGAGAAGTCCCGGCATTTGCTGGAGCGGGTTGAGCGAAAACCGTTCCGGCTGGGAAAGCCACGCCTTGCAGATGAACTCATAGGGTGTGAGGCCTTTGAGGGTCTTGAGCCTGCGGCCGAAATTGTAGGCGGTGACGAAGTCGGCGAGATGGCGACGGAGCTGGTCGTGGCTCTGGTAGTAGAAGCGCTTGACCGTCGCATCCTTGATGGTTCGGTTCATCCTCTCGACCTGGCCATTGGTCCATGGATGTTTGGCCTTGGTCGTGCGGTGCTCGATGTCGTTCGTGGCGCAGGCGTATTCGAAGGCATGTGCCCGGAAGAGTTCGCCGTTTGCGATGGCTTCCCTGATCAGCGGCACGGCCGAACCGCTGGCGCCGGGCGTCGTGAACTGGATGCCGTTGTCGGTGAGTACGGTGTGGATTTTGTAAGGAACCGCCTCGATCAGACGTAGCAGGAACTCCCTCGAGACGGCGGTCGTCGCCTTCTCGTGCAGTTCGACGAAAGCGAACTTCGAGGTTCGGTCGATCGCCACGAACATGTGCAGCTTACCCTGTTCGGTGCGGACCTCTGCGATGTTGTGGAAGTAGCCGATCGGGTAGCTCTTGAACTTCCGCTTCGCCGGCTTGTCGCCCTCGACATCCGGCAATCGGCCGATGCCATGACGCTGCAGGCAGCGGTGCAGAGAGGATCGCGTCAGGTGCGGGATTGTCGGCTGCAACGCATAGAGACAATCGTCCAACGGTAGCAGCGTATAGCGTCGGAAGGCGACGATGACCGCCTCTTCCTCCACGGAAAGCACGGTCGATCTCGGCTCCTTCGGGCCAGTCGGAACGTCCGCGACCGAAGCCCGCTTCTTCCACTTTGCGACCGTCTTCTGGTTGATCCCGTAGCGCTTGGCCAGCGCCCTCAGGCTCGCTTGACTATGTTCTATCGCTCGACGGATCGCCTCTGTCGTCGTGGCGCTCCCGTGAAGAACCTGGCCCACAGCGCATCCTTTGATTCGGACGACAAGGATGCTCCATCAAAGCCTGGGATCAAACATCTAGGGGTGCTCTCCAGTTTTTCGGGACCGCTGTTCTGGCATTTTGGCCTCTCACGATGACGTTGAGAGGGGCCATGCCGAGACGGAAGCAAGCGAGACGAACGAGCGTGTGGGATATCCAAGCGATCTTGCGCCTGACCCATGAGCACGGTCTTTCGGTGCCTAAGGGGCCTAAGGTGTCGGAACGGCTGAAGATCAGCAAGACGACACTATCGACCTATTTGCTGCGGGCGAGGGAGGCCGGGCTGTCATGCTGGCCGCTGCCGCCGGGCCACGACGACGCTACGCTTGAGCGGCTGCTGTTCGGCCTTGCCGGTCGTCGACCGCAAGGCCCGAGCGAACCGGACTTTGCACTGATCGCCAGGGAGTTGAAGCGCAAGGGGTGACGCTGACGCTCCTGTGGCAGGAGTATCGCGCCGCCCATCCCGACGGCTACGGCTACACCTGGTTCTGCGAGCATTTCGCCGCTTTCGAGCCCCGGACGAGCGCGACATTCCGCAACCAGCGTGCGGCGGGCGCGGTGATGCAGACGGACTATGCCGGGCAGACGGTGCCGGTGATCGATCCGGCGACCGGCGCCATTTACCCGGCAGATTTTTGTCGCGGTGCTGGCCGCCTCCAACCTGGCCTTCGCCTTTTGCCAGCTCCAGCCAAAAGCTGCCGGACTGGATCGAGGGCCAGGTGCGAGCGCTCGCCTTCTTCGGCGGTGTCACCAGAGCGATCGTGTGGGACAACCTGAAGGCCGGTGTCGTCAAGGCGCTGTGGTTCGAGCCAACGTCTCGATCGCCGAGCTCAACGCGGCGATCGCGAACTGCTCGAGGATCTGAACAATCGGCCGATGCGCCATGTCGGCCAAAGCCGCCGCGAACTGTTCGAGGAGATCGAGCGGGCTGCCTTGAAGCCGCTGCCGGCGGCACCGTTCGAATACGCCGAGTGGAAGTCGGCGAAGATCCATCCTGACTACCATGTCGAGGTCGACAAGACCTTCTACTCGGTGCCGCACCGGCCGATCGGGCGCACCGTCGAGGTGCGGCTCACTCATCGAGTGGTCGAGATCTTCCACGATCACCAGCGTGTCGCCAGCCATGCGCGTCGCTCGCAGCGTTCCGGCCACGTCACCGTCAATGAACACATGCCCAAGGCGCACCAGCGCTAGGCCAACACCACGCCGGCCAGTCTGATCACAAGCGCGTCCGGCACCGGCTCGCCTCAGCCAGGCTGCGCTTTCCCGAAGCCTGTATCGAGGGGACATCGACTTTGCCGCGCCACGCGGGGCTTGACCGGCGCGGCACCATGGCGCTCGCCCAGGGCGAATGGCTGAAAGCGCATGAGAACCTGATCGTCACCGGCCAGACCGGAACCGGCAAGTCGTGGCTGGCCTGCGCCTTCGGCCGGCAAGCAGCACGGCTCGATCATTCCGTGCTCTATGCGCGCGTGCCTCGCCTGTTCGAGGATTTGGCGCTCGCCCGTCTCGATGAGCCTTGTGGTGCTGTTCGCCGGGTACGTATTGCCGTTACGCTGAATCGCTATGCTTAAAGTCAGCAATTTACCAACAAATCGCGTGACATATTGCTTAGCGACTTCGCGCCGTTCTCAGTCACTCGGACAGTCTCACTGAAGACGTAGCCGTCATCCTTCTCAAAAATACCGATGAGAACGTGGAAGGTCATGTTAGGTTCAATCACGGTGTCGTCGTCCACCTGGAAGCTGATTCCGCCGTCGACCCAACCGTGGCCGATGGAGTAGCCGCTTCTGGATTCCTTCCGCACGCCGTATGGTTTAAAGGCGCGCTGGAACGCTTGCGAAACTTCAGAGCACGCAACTCCAGGCCGTATCGTTTCGACCTGCGCGAGAAAGCCGTCCAAAGCGGCTTGATGTAGGTGCCGCGCGCGAGCGGTTGGCTCGCCCAAAAATACCGTCCGGGACAAGGCGCAGGCATAGCGGTGTCGGAAGGCGCCAATCTCGAAGTTAGTCTGACAGCCCATCTTATAGCTCACGTCAGACCACGAAAGATGCGGCGCATTGGCGGGAGCGCCAACCGGCATAGTTGGAAAGGCGCAAACACCGCCCGGGATTTCCGGAGTGCCCTTGACCAAAGCATTAACTATGGCGGCGCCCACGTCGCATTCGCGTGCGCCAGGAGCGATCTCGAGCCGGCCCACCTGCATGGCCCTGTCCACAATCTTTCCGGCCTGCTCCATGTAGGCAAGCTCAGCTGGTGATTTTACCGTCTTTAGTTTACCAAGCATTCCATCGGCATCGATGAACTTCGATGAATCCAAGCTGTTACCGAGGGCGGCATGGTCCTTCACTCCAAACGTCTTGGCCGTCAGTTCGACCCCGATTCGGCTAGACTTGGTGCGCTCGCGGATTAGATCGCCAATCGGCTCCCATGCCGTTAGCTGGCTCGAACCAATGTATTTCTCGGGATAACTGAGAATGCGTGATTCCGGCAGGTAGGAGGTGGGTGTTGCACACAAAGTGTCCATTTCGCGCAAAATCAGCCACGGGTCTTCATCGTCTTGACACACGAGAGCGAGCTGCGGAACGTACTCCGAGTATCCATCATAGCCGGTGAGGTAGTTCATATTATTCTCGTTCATGACAAGCAGCGCATCCATTCCGCGCGCCGCCATTTGCTTTCGCAGCCGAGCAGTGCGCTCGCGGTATTCCTGCTGACTAAATGCAGGTACGCGTTCCTGTTGCCTAGAGGTGGGCATGAGCAGCTTTCTCCTATCTTGGTAAATGTCG
>NZ_SRUO01000017.1:0-40779 GCF_004791025.1 Mesorhizobium sp. M4B.F.Ca.ET.203.01.1.1 | reverse complement strand
CGCGCGCCGCCATTTGCTTTCGCAGCCGAGCAGTGCGCTCGCGGTATTCCTGCTGACTAAATGCAGGTACGCGTTCCTGTTGCCTAGAGGTGGGCATGAGCAGCTTTCTCCTATCTTGGTAAATGTCGATCGCAGGAGGCGATCAATTGGTTTTGCTTTCTTCAAGTGCGCCTTTGAATCCGATCGTACTTGGCTAAGTGGGCAGCCTAGGTCGACCCGTTCGAGGGAGTCAGGTACCGGTCCGATGCGGAGGCGTCGGCAATCCAATCCATCAGCCCCTTGCTAAGGCTGCGCGGGACAAGGAGGTCGCATTCGAACCCGCTCCTGCGCAGCAGCAGCACCGGCATATGATCGAGGCCCGTCTGGATTGCCCGTCCATCTCCCAGTGTCTCCCAATCCGCCGCGACACACCGCTCCAGCACCTGTTTGAGGCCCCTGCCAGACAGCCGGAGCCGAATCCTGCCCTCGCCGAGCGGGAGTGTGCAGCCGAATTCCGCGTCGACGTCGATCACAGGCGGCGGGCCGTCGCAAAGCAGCCAAAACCGGCGCGGCGCGATCCGAATGACGAGCCTATCGTCATGACGAGCAGTGTCGCCGACCTTGTTCGGCAAAGGCTCGCCCAGTATCCTATTCAGTACCACCTCAAATTTTGCCATTGCGCCGTCCCAACCCTCGAATTGCAGGATCGAGCAGTCATAGGCCGCCATCTCAAACCCGCCCATGTTCGAACCATCAGCCATGGAGTCGCTCACCCTTCGGGTCGAGGAAAATAGGCGAGACTATCCGGGCTCGAACCGTCTGGCCCTTCATGGGATAGGCAGCGACGATCTCAGCGCCCTCCTCCGCGGCATTTCGGGCAATCAAAGCGAGCCCAACCGAGGCGTCGAGCGTGGGGCTGTAGGTCACCGAGGTGATCCGGCCGAGACCATGGCCGTGCATCCGCTCGCCAGGCCTGAATAGAATAGCGCCTCCGCTCAACCTCTTGCCCGGCTCAAGGCAGCGTAGTCCGACCAGCCGCGGCCTCGCCGGGTCACTGAGAGCTTCACGGCGGCCAAGCACATCGCCTACATAGCCGCTGCGCTTACCCGCCATGCGGCTGAGTCCGAGGTCGTCGAGCGTCGTCCTGCCGTCGATCTCCGGCCCAGCGACATGGCCTTTCTCGACGCGCAAGGCGCCCAGAGCCTCGACCCCGTAAGGCTTTTGGCCGAAAGGCGTGCCGGCCTCGATCAACCGGCACCACATTTCCTTGCCGACGCTAGCACCGGTATAGATCTCGTAAGCCCGCTCGCCCGAAAAGCTGAGACGAATGATGCGCAGGGGCTTGTCCCTATATCGACCTTCAAGAAAACCCATATGCGGCAACGCTTCATTGGAAACGTTCAGATCGGGGAACGCGGCGGCGAGGATTTCCCGACTCGTTGGACCGGCCACGGACATCGCCGCCCATTCGTCGGTGACCGAAGTTACCGAAACACGCAGGCCCGGCCAGGCGGTATCGAGCAGGAATTCGAGCCGGGACATCACGTCCGCGGCCTTCGCGGTCGATGTCGTCATAAAAAAATGCCGCTCGCTGAGCCGCATCGTTGTGCCATCATCGAAGACGATGCCGTCGTCGCGCAGCATGATGCCGTAGCGCGCGCGGCCGATCGGCAGCTTGGCAAAACCGTTAACATAGACTCGGTCGAGGAATTCAGCCGCGTCCGGCCCCTGGACGTCGATCTTCCCTAGCGTGGAAATGTCCATCAGGCCGGCCGCCTCGCGTACCATTCGCATTTCGGCGGGATAGGCCTGGTCAACATCGCGGCCGGAAGCAAGGTAAAACGAGGGCCGCATCCAGACGCCCGTCTCCAGCATCTGCGCGCCGTTAGCGACATGCCAGTCATGCATTGGCGTGCGCCGGAACGGCTTGTAAAGATGGCGCTGGCTGCGCCCAGCCAGCGCTCCGACGGCGACTGGGGTATAGGGAGGCCGAAATGTAGTCGTGCCAACGTCCGGAACCGCCATCCCGCGCAGACCGGCCATGGCGGAAATCGCGATGACATTGCTTGTCTTGCCCTGGTCGGCGCCCATTCCGAGCGTCGTATATCGCTTCAGATGTTCGACCGACTCGTATCCCTCACGATGCGCCAGCGCGACGTCACTGACGGTTACGTCCATCTGCAGGTCGATGAAGGCCTTGCCTTTGGTAAGTTCCGCCTTTCGGTTCCCGAACCATCTCTCACCCGATCGAGTGGGGAGAGAATCCTGCGGCCGTCTGGCAGGGCTACCGTCCTTTCCCCCCACGAAGTGGGGGAGAGGTCCCGAGCGAGGCGAGGTGACGAAATGGCTACCATTAGGTCCCGCGTTGATCTCAGCAAGATCGAGGCTGAAGGGCGGCTGGACTGATTTCGTTGCGCCGCAGAACGCAGCTGCTTCGGCCCCCGCACGATGCCCCTCCTCGATGGCACCGGCTGTGATGAAGCCTCCTGTCACGGCGCCGGCGACGAACTGCCCCGCTCCGAGCTTTCCGGGAACGAAATCCTTTATGTCCTCGCGATATACGGGCCTTACCCCAAGATGGCAGGTCAGATGCACCGTCGGCGACCAACCGCCCGAGACCACGACCAGGTCGCATTTCAAGGTAATCGTACCGCCCGGTTCGGAAAGCGTAACAGCGCGTACGGCATGACGCCCCAAAGCATTGGAGATTAGCGACTTCCTACGGACGGCAATGCCCCAGTGGCGCGACTGTTCCAATCGTTCATGTGTCGGTTCCGCGCGGCCGTCGGCTATCGTCACTTCGGCCCCGGCTGCCGCAAGATCAAAGGCTGCGGAATAGGCGCTGTCGTTGTCGGTTGCGACCATCACCCTCGTACCCGCAAGTACGGCAAAGCGGTTCAGATAGGTCCGCGCCGCGGAGGCCAGCATGATGCCGGGCCGGTCATTGTTGGCGAAGGTAAGCGGCCGCTCGATCGAGCCCGTAGCGTAGACCATCGTTTTCGCGCGCAAAAGCGCGACCATCTGGCGCGCCTCGCCTTTTGCCGGATCGGCGGTTCCTGAGCCGTGCCGCTCCACGAGCCCGAGCACATTGCTGTCATAGGCACCAAACGCGGTGGTGCGCGTCATCATCGAAACATTCGGCATGTGGGCGAGCCGTGCGAGCGTTACGGAAAGCCAAGCCCGGGCCTCGCCGTCCGCCGGCTCCGACAAAAGCGTACCGCCAGCCAAAAAATCCTGCTCTACGAGGACCACCTTGGCGCCCGCCTCGCCCGCCGCCAGTGCCGCTGAAAGCCCCGCAGGTCCGGCCCCGATCACGGCCACATCGGCGAAGAGATTGCGCACCTCGTACCGATCCGGATCTGGCTCCTCGCCCGCTCGGCCGAGCCCGGCGGCATTGCGGATGAAATGCTCATAGACCATCCATGCCCGCCGCGTCGGGCCCATGAAAGTCTTGTAGTAAAAACCGGCCGACAGAAAAGGCGCGAACAGTCCGTTCACGCTTTGGATGTCGAACTTCAACGACGGCCAGCGGTTCTGGCTCTCGGCAACCAGCCCGTCGGCCAGTTCCACCGTGGTAGCTGGTAGGTTCGGCTCGCGGCGCCCCCTCGCCCCCACCGTCACGAGCGCATTCGGCTCCTCCGGCCCTGCAGAATAGATCCCGCGGGGCCGGTGGTACTTGAAGCTGCGGCCGACCAGGCCGAATCCGTTCGCCAGTAGCGCCGAAGCGAGCGTATCGCCTCGGTACCCAGCTAAAGCCTTGCCATCAAAGATGAATTCCATCGGTCGCGATCGGTCGATCCGGCCGCCTTCGTGAAGCCGCCTCATGCGCGTGCCTCCCGCGCGGAGCGGACTGAGGCGATCTCATGGTTGCGTGTATCGCGCCCGACCACCAACCATTGACGGCACCCTATCACGTGCTGCCAATACTCGCGATGCGGTCCGGCCGGGTTCTCGCGCACGAAGACGTATCGGTACCAAGCCTCGAAATCCGCGTCGTCGTGGACAGGACGGATGACCGACGCGTCACCGCCGTAGCGGAACTCGTCGTGGTCGCGCGGACCGCAGTAGGGACATTCGATGCGTAGCATGGTCTTGGGTCTCTCGGTTATTGCAGCCAGGCGAACGGCCCGATGCCGGCCTCGTCGATCGTGCGGCCGGTGCGGAAACGGTCCAGGCTGTAGCCGGCGCTCAGCGGATGCGCCTTTCCGGTGGCGATGGTATGCGCGAAGCACCATCCTGAGGCCGGGGTGGCCTTGAAGCCGCCATAGCACCAGCCACCGTTTAGGTAGAGCCCGTCGATTGGCGTAGGGCAGATGATAGGGCTGCCGTCCGGCGTCATGTCCATCACCCCGCCCCAGTGGCGCAGAATGCGCAGGCGGGAAATGCAGGGCATCAGCGCGACCGCTGCCTCCGCGACTTCACGTACCATGCCGAGATTGCCGCGTTGGGCATAGGAATTGTAGCCGTCCAGCCCGCCGCCGAACACCAGCCCACCCTTGTCGGATTGGCTAACGTAGAAATGCTCGGTCCCGTGGGCCACGATGTGGTGGACCAGGGGCTTGATCGGCTCTGTGACAAAAGCCTGCAAGACATGGCTCTCGATCGGCAGTTCAAGGCCCGCCTTCCGGCCGAGCAGTGAGGTGTGACCCGCCACTGCAAGCCCTACTTTCCCGGCCTGGATCCGGCCCCTCTTCGTATCAACTCCAACGATGCGCTCGCCGTCACGAACGAAACCCGTCACCTCGCAGCCCTGGATGATGTCGACGCCATGGGCGTCGGCGGCGCGCGCGTAGCCCCAGGCCACCGCGTCGTGACGTGCCGTGCCGGCGCGACCTTGGAAGATCGCGCCATGGATCGGGGCACGCGCCTTATCGGAGAAATCGAGGTAGGGGACGAGCCGCCGCACCTCATCTCGGTGGAGAATGTCGGCGTCGATGCCGTTCAGCCGCATGATGTTGGCGCGGAAGCCGAAGCTATCGAGCTGGTCGGCCGAATGGGCCGTGATGAGCATGCCTCGCTGCGAGAACATGACGTTGAAATTCAGCGCCTGCGACATGCCTTCCCAGAGCTTCATAGAGAATTCGTAAAACTGGGTGTTGCCGTCGAGCAGGTAGTTGGAGCGGATGACCGTGGTGTTTCGGCCGACATTGCCGCCGCCGACATAGCCCTTCTCCAGCACGGCGACGTTGCGGATGCCGTGGTTCTCGGCGAGATAGAAAGCGGCCGCCAAGCCGTGCCCGCCGCCGCCCACAATCACAACATCATAGGCCGGCTTCGGATTGGGTGCGCGCCAGGCGCGCCGCCAGTACCTGTCGCCGGAAAGGCCATTGCGTAGGATGGAAAAAACCGAATAGCCGGGCATACGGTTCCCTTATTTTGACGAAGAGGAGGCGGGCGAACCTGCAGAAGGCTTCCGCACCTTGCTCGAAGATACGGAAGGGTTCGGAGATTGCGATGCCGGGAAAGGGAAGCGTCGTGTGTCGTAGTTGAGGAAGGGTAGTATTGCGCGTCCATGTCTTGTGACGGCGCGATCCTGGGAGTCAGAATCGAAGAGGTTTGGCATTCCGTGCTGTCCCTTCCGGAGCTTCAAAGACAGTTCATAGAAAACGCGGATGCATGTGAACTCGGTCGTTACCAATTCACCAACATAGATGAACTTCGTCCTGAGTCAGGCCGGTCCGGATAGCAATCGGGTCGTCACAGAAAAATGCCTCAATACCAGGCGAGAGGACGTCTCTTATATGCACTACACTTCACTCTGCGTTGACGGGGCGGATGCAGCTGGAACACTGCCCCTAAAGTATGCGCCACTTGGCGTTGGATGCGCCAACATAGAGTCGCGAACGGTACCATCGCGTTTTCAGATGACAGAAGACGTGGCCCATGGGATGCGCTGGCGTTGAGTTGGCTCCTCGAAAGGTGGACCGCTATTCGACGCTTTGCCAGGCCCTAGCGCAGGCATCTTGCATGTGACCAACCCATCGCGGGCATTTAAGGACAGGGATCTGCGATGCAGGTCGCCACGAGGGTTAGATCGCCGCCAAGAGCGGTTTCACCCTACAAAACGAGGCTACCCACCTCTGACACTGAAGCCCGTGTCAAGCCGCGGGTACTGGACGCGCGCGCTGAAGGCCCAGGGTCGATCTCCACCCCGCAACGAAGAGGATCATCAAAACGACCAGGGGCAAAAGGATAAACAGCGTCGCTACTGCGGCAATGGTAGGGTCGATTTGGTGGCGAATATCTTCCCACATCTTTAGCGGCAGGGTGCGCATCGAGATCCCTCCTACCAAAGATGTAATGACGACCTCATCAAAGGAGTGAAGGAACGCGAACACAGCGCCGCCGATTATACCCGGCCGAATCAGCGGCAGCGTCACCCTCATGAAGGTCTGCAGTGGCCCAGCCCGCATGCTCATAGCTGCCTGCTCCAGCTGCGGGTCGAAATTCGCCAGCGACGCCGATACGATTACGAGGACATAGCCGATAGCGCCGATGGTATGCGCCAGGACAATGCCGGTCATCGAACCGAGCAACCCGAGTTTGAGCAGCCCGAGATAGGTCGCTATGCCGACGACGATAACCGGAAAGGTGATCGGCGTCAGCATCGCCATTGTCAGGAAGCTGCGCAGGCGCGGAAGGGCGCGGTTAAGCCCGAAGGCTGCAAGCGTGCCGATGATGGTCGACAGGATGACAACCATAAAGCCGATCTGGATGCTCATCCAGGCGGCGGCGTACCATGACGGATCGCCAAAGAAGGATTCATACCACTGCAGCGAAAAACCTGACGGAGGGAATTGCAAATACTTCCCAGCACTGAAGGACATGATGACGACAAGAACCTCTGGAAACAGTAGGTAGAACATAACGAGCGCGAGAAACATTATGCCGACTAGCTGCGGCCAGCGACCGTCGCCACCTGCGCGGTAGAGCTGTGCTATCCAGCGCTTCGCCCGATAGGAAATAAAAAACTCACCGAGACGGTGCCATGACTTCAGCGATGGTTGCGCCGTGCGGCGCGACGTACCTGAGAGATCGAGCCCGACCATCGAGAGCACGACGATGGCGACTGCCAGGAGGACAAAGGCCGAGGCAGCGACGCGTCCCATGTCGAAAGAGCTACGGACCTGCGACGCAATGAAGGTCGATAGCATGGCGTCTCCCAACCCGCCGAGTGCGGCTGGCGCGATGTAGAAGCCGAGGCAGACCACAAAAACCAACAGGCAGCCGCTGCGCACGCCCGGCATGCTGAGAGGGAAGAAAACGCGCCAGAAAGCTGTGGCCGGTCGCGCGCCCATGCTGCGAGCCGCCGCCATCAGTGATTTGTCGATGCCCATCATGGCACTGACCAGAGGCAAGATCATCATAGGCAGCATGATGTGCACCATTCCGATATAGACGGCCATGCGGTTGTAGATAAGTGGCAGCGGACTGGAAATAAGGCCGTGGTCAACCAGCAGATTGTTTATCAGACCGCCATCGCCAAGGATCACGATCCACGCATAGGTCACGACCAGTCCACTGGTCAGATAGGGCACCAGGACGAGCACAATGAGCGCCATGCGTAGCCGTTTCGAGGCGGCCACGATCAGATAGGCCGTGGGATAGCCGATAAGGAGGCAGATAGCCGTGGCTACTACACTAATCTCGATGGTCTGGAAGAGAACGCGCACATTTGCCGGCTGGCCGAAGAACGCCTTATAGTTGCCAGTCGAAAAAGCCGGTGCGTTAAAGCTGGTCAGGAAGAGCTGAACAATTGGTATGCCGAATACCACGAGAAGCACGGCAAGGGCCGGCCCAGTGAGAGCGATGGGCATTCGGCCAAATTCCCGAAGCGTCTTCATCAGAACCTCACGCCGTGACAAAGCGAACGTCGGACCGCAGCCAGTCGAGGCGTACCTCATCGCCAGGTCGGAAGATCTGTTGGCCCGCAGCCACGTGCTCGCGAACGATAAGCACACTGTCCCCGGCGCGCACTTGGTATTTCCGCAACGGGCCAGCATAAATCATGTCTTCGACAACGCCAGTGACAAATTGTCTTTGGTCCGCGTCGGCTCGCCTTTGAGCCCCCCGAGCGGCAACGCAGATACGCTCCGGCCGGAGCATCGCGACAGTGCCCAAGGGCGGCGCGGCATCGGATTCGACTTTGAACCCGCAATTCTCGAGGGCATTAGCCTCGCCCATAAAGTTCGCCACGAATTGTGTCGCGGGCCGGTCATAGAGAGCCTCCGGTGTATCGGTCTGCTCGATTTCCCCGGCGCGCATGACGACGATTCGGTCCGATAGCGTGAGCGCCTCCTCCTGGTCGTGCGTGACGCAGATGGTTGTTTTGCCAAACTCCCGGTGCAGGCTTTTAATCTCGCCTTGCATCTGCTCGCGAAGGTTGCGGTCGAGGGCCCCCAAAGGCTCGTCGAGCAGGAGAAGCGGCGGATCGGCGATCAGGGCTCGGGAAAGCGCCACGCGCTGTTGTTGCCCACCGCTCAGTTGGGATGGCACACGGCCGCCGAACTCTTTGAGGTGGACACGCTCAAGCATTCGATCGACCTGTACTGCCCGGTCGGAGGCCTTCATGCCGCGCATTTCGAGCGGAAATTCGAGGTTGCGGCGCACCGTGAGGTGCGGAAACAGCGCATAGCTCTGGAAGACGATGCCCTGGTCGCGCCGGTAAGACGGCACTGAAGCAACCGACTTACCAGCAATGAGGATGTCTCCCTTTGTAGGCGCTACGAACCCGGCGAGCAGCATCAGCACTGTGGTCTTGCCCGAACCGCTTGGACCGAGAATAGTCAAGAACTCGCCGCGACGGACTGCAAGTGACAAGTTCTTGACCGCAGCGACCGCCCCATACATCTTAGTGACGCCGCGGAACTCAATCTGCGCCGGAACCGTGTTTTTCTCCGAAACTTCATTTTCGGAAAATGGCCGGGTAATGTTTTCATGCAAGGTCACAAGTGATCCTTTAATACTGCCGGGACGTAGCTTTAAGCGAACAAGCTCCCAACCGCAAAGAAGAGCGCCGGACGAAGCGGCTCCATCGAGAGTTAAGAGGTGGGAAGGCGACGGACTCGTTCCTCGCCACCTTCACAACATACTCTGATCGGGGATCACTGAAGAATCCACTCGTTCCAACGTTGGATAATTTTGTCGTTGTTGGTCTTGCCGTCTGATCCCACCTCACTGTACCACTTGGAGTCCATTGTTATGGTGGACGCCGAGTAATCGGGATGGCTAGCGAATTTACGTGCGACAGCTTCTGGTAACAGTTTGAACGCATTTCGGTTGGTTGGGCCGTATGGCATGAGCTGTACAAAGGCTGCCTGCCTGTCAGCGCGGGTTATGAATTCAATGAATCTCTGTGCGTTCTCGGGATTCGGGCTATCCTTGGGGATTGCCCAGCTTTCCCAGGTCATCTTTTGCTGGTTTCGATTGATCTCAACCTGCGCGCCTTGGTCGATCAATGCAACGGCCCGGCCATCGTAGGACTCCGCCAAGTCGACAACCTTATCGTGCAGCATCTGTTGGATCTCGGACCCTGTAGCGAACCATTTGCGGATATGCGGTTTGATCTTGTCGAGGCTTGCGAAAGCTCGATCGATATCCAAAGGATAGAGGGCGTCAGCAGGCAAACCGTCCGCCAGAAGAGCTTCTTCCCAAGGGCCGTATTCTCCGTACTCTCCGGTTGGCAACGTGCGAACTCCGGGATACTTCACGACATCCCAAAACTCTGCCCAAGTAGCCGGCCGCGGTTTGTTAGCTGGGAATTTCTCGATGTTGTAGACCATGCATAATGCGTAAACGATCGACCCGACACTGTGCGGAGACTTGGCGAAGTCTAGCATCGCGTCCAACTCGTCTCTTTTATAGATGGAGTAATCGATTTCTTCGAGGTAGCCCTTTCGCGAAGCCTGCAAAGTTAGGCCTGGGCCTATGGGAACTACATCAACCGAAACGTTATTGTTCGACACCTCTAGCTCAAATTTGGCCATAGAAAATTCATCGGTAATCGGGGTCACTTTGATTCCCGTCTCGGCTTCGAATGGCCTTACATAGGCTTCCATACAGGCCTTTGCGTAGTCGCCACCATTGAGCATGGCTATCACTTCGCCCGCCGATTGGGCTGCGGCGCGGCGGGGTTGGTAAGACATCGCACCTGCTGCGATAGCGGATGCCCCGTGGATGAAACGTCTGCGGTTTATCGACACCATTTTTTGTTCTCCCTCATTGTCCCGCCCCTGGGCAGGATTCCTTTAGTGTTTTGCACTTCGACCTTAATCTCGGGCCGCCAGCGTAGTCTCAACCAGGCTCACCCAATAGCCGATGCTATCGGGCAGGGATTCGTCGTTGATGTCATACGCCGGGTTGTGCAATGAAATGTCGGGCCATTGCCAAGGTTAATATAAGAGCGAGGCTTCGCTTCAAGCATGTAGCGAATTCCTCAACCCCCATGCTGCTGGGTCGTGGCCTATCGTTGACGGAATTAAATCCAACGCGACCGCATGCCGCTGCTATCGCCAGATTAGTCCCTTCCGTGTGGTTCACCATGGATTTCCTAGCCGTCGGTGCGTGAACTCAATTTCCGCGCCGTATGCTTGCGCTTAGCACCTCCATCAAAATCAATCGCCTAGCGCCTCCCGTCAAATGCAGTTTGTATATCGGCGTCATCTAGGACCGAGATGGCTGTCCGAGTAGTCACGGGGAAGATGATCATATGGGGGTCATCGCGTCCGACGCTGATGCCGCGACGCTGCTGCGATCGATGCTGCGTGACATCCTGTCTTGATGAGATCTCCGCTGAGGTCGTGACTACCCGGTGCCCATTGCGCCGTCGGATTGCATTGATGCGCAGAATTCCGCACAGGATGGACAGACGGTGCGGTCAAAGCGCGTGAGCGGCCTGATGATCTCGCCGGCTGCGGCGGTCGGAGCAAGCTTGATCGCCACCATGGGTCACCGGATGATTGCGAGTTGGTCCGGCGGCATCCATTGGCGAGACAAGCCATAGTGGCGGATGCGGTGGAAGCCGTCGCGGGCAATGCAGCGGACGCGACCGGATGAACTCGCTCGGATCGAGCGACGTCAACCAGGGCGCGTTGCTGTGATGATAATCCCGCCAGCGGAAGGTTACGCTTGTCTCGTCGGCGCCTGACTAGGCGACTGTTGCGATGGCGACCCCGTGGGTATACGGCCGAGTATAGACGAGAACCTGCTCGGGCGAGCCGAACGGCGGCTTGGTATAGAAGGTCTAGCTTTGTCACGAAGCATGAGGAATCGCGCTCATCAAGGCGTGAGCCTGACCGAGTCCATCGAGCGTGCCGGGGAAGCGCAGTCGCATGGGCCGCCTGAGGAACAGCCACAGGAACGGGCCGGAGAGGAATGGATGGGCAAGAAGAAGGGTGGCCGCCAGCTAAGGGCTTAGGAGGGGTAGCGGCTCGGCGACGATGGAACTTGAACGCTGCGGCGACGCCGTCGCACAGAATGGCATAGACACTGCCTTATTTTGAAAGGCAATATCGGCGACTTCGGTCGGCACCGTAAATCGACTTGGAAGTACGCTAACGGCAGCAGATCGGCCGACGGCCGGTGAGCCACCGTCCGCGCGTTGCGCTCTGACACTGGGAGCCGGCAGCAGTTATAGCAGACGCGGGGATGTGCGCAGTCCTCACAGGCCTCGATGACCGCCAAGCGCCGGAGTCCGGCAGAGCTCGATCGCGGACATGACGCGGCCGAGATGGCCGCCATTAGGCAACACGAGACGAATGACATGGTACAGCAGACATGCCCACCTCCAGCTCGGTGCGCATCGCCCGGGCTTAGGCGGGCGGCGGCCACCTCCAGCGTCAGGCGGTCGAGCGGGCTCGGCGTCCTGGCGATTATTGCCACAGGGTGTAGTGCACGCCGTCTTCGAGAGGTCATTACGCGACGAAGCAGCCTTCGTCGCGCGCACAGTTGGGCTTCTTCAACGGGATGCTAATTACTCTGGAAGGCACCAGCATCTTATCTCCTTTTCCTGCTGGTGCGGTCCAGCGGGAGTTCGATGCGCATCCGACTGTCAGAGTTTGAGCGATCGCGCCACGAGCGCTACTCCTTCGTTGGCGTCGACATGCGCGCCCGATCGTATGGCGAAGACGATGGATGTTCCAGGCGCCCGGATGTCAATGGACTCAGCGGACAGCGAATCCATCGGATGCAGGATGCCTATGAGATCTCCCTCCTTCACTTCATCCAACACCGAGCAGCGAGGTTCGAAGATGCCCGGTGCAGGCGATTTCAACTCGTCGGACGGATGCGTTTCGAGCGTTTGGCCGGACTTCTGTTGACGGAACGTTGGATACTTGGCTTTACCCTCGACCAACCCGAGCGCGATGAGCGCGTTGCGTACTCCAGCCTCGTAGATGGCGAGATTATCCGCGCCGACCGTGCCGCCGCCGAATTCAGCGCACACAAAAACCTTGCCCTGCTCCTGGGCCAGGATATCGAACATTCCAGCCGTGTCGTTGTAATCCCAGACCAATGACAAGGGCAATTTAAACGCTTCCGCCATTCTCACCGTCCTGGCCATAAGATCGAGATCGGCAATGGGGTGCGTCGTGGCCGCCGGTGGAAAATCCCACGTTGGTCCGAAGCTGTGCAAATCAAATACAGTGTCGGCCATTGGCAACAATACGCGCGAAACCGCATCCGCGATTCGTTGTGTCACTGACCCGTCGGCGCGGCCCGGAAACACGCGATTGAGATTCAACCCGTCGAGCGGAGTATTGCGGCTCCATGCCTCCACGGCCAATGGATTGAGCACCGGTAGGACGATGACCCTTCCACAGGTTTGCGCTTCTGGCAGCCAGTCGATAAGCCGTCGCGCGACAAGTGGCCCCTCCAGTTCATTACCGTGATTTCCGCCGGTGACAAGAAGGCGTGGTCCCTGCCCTTTATTGAGACTGAAGACCGGGAGCGAAAGCTCTCCGCAGTCGACACCTCCAGGCACAACGAGATGCCCCCTGCTCACGCCAGGCGTATCGAGATCAAACGTAAGATGTGATGCTTCGCTCATTGTTCAGCCTGTTGGTTTTTTGGAGCATTTTTCAAGAGACGGACGCGAGCGTCAGTCGACATAGTTCCGTGATGTCGTAGATGGGCAGCCCTGTGCTACGGTGATCGCCGGCGTTACCACCGGGAACGCCGTGCATTCGAACAAGATCGCAGCGATCGCAGGATGCGCTGCACGGAGTCGAGAGATGCAGGCACTAACCTCTTTCTCGATATCCGCGACTTCGGTGGGGATTGGGGGCCGCACCAACTCGTTTCGCAGCAACTTGCCACCTTCGATGCCGCCGATAACCACCCTCCCCAGATCGGCCGGATAGTCGACCCAATCTTCGCCGCAATTGGTCGAGTCGGCAGTCACAACGGCGAGCTTAGCAGCGCCAGGCAACTCCCGGAGCAGCGTCGGCACCAGGAGCAGGCTCGATAGCGCCACATGGACCTTGATCGCCACAGCAACCGCCCCCTGGTGCCGGATAAAGAAGCCGTAGTCCGCGCTTACTACGATCGCACCCCGTTCAACTAAGCTCTTGGCAGCTGCTATGCAGGCTGGCTCAAGGGCTGGATCGCCGCGGATAACGATATCCGCCCAAGCTCCCTCTACAGTCTCCGTGATGATCGGAAACTCGTAGGTAGCCGGATTCAATATGGAGCCGGGATCAGGCATCGATGAAATAGCTCCAGGCAGGAGGCCATATTCAAGGCTTAGAATCCCCAGAGAGCGTTGGGTTAGCGATCCCACGTACTAAAGTCCTTCAAACGATGCTTCAGGCCTTGTGCCGGACCAGCCGCTCTGCTGACCGAATTCGCAATCGACGGCACGCGCTCAGCCCTGTTCCGCCCAGTCATAGGAGCCTTCGTCTTTTCCGAGTTGTTATGCGCGATAGAGCGTGGGTGGTATTTGGCTCAGTAGTTCCGCACCACGCTCTGTCACTAGGACGTGAGCGCCAGCCCCGAATAAATAGCCGTTTTCGCTGCACAATATATTTGGCATGTGCAAGGTCATGCCAGACTTCAGGATATCCTCCGCGCCCGGCTCCAAGCTCAGATCACCGCGTTCAGTCCAGTTGATGCCGGTTTGGTATCCGGTTCGTTGGCGAAAGACTCCCTTTCTCCCAGATCGCTTCAGCACCTGACGGCCGGCAGCGTCGACTGCCGCCGCGGAAGTGCCCGGCTTAACCGCGGCAACGAGGGCGTCAATGACTTCCTCGGCCAAGGTGTGTAGAGACTCAGCCTCAGGATGTCGGCCAAGCACAGCGCACCGGACCATCCCAACGGTATATCCGTGTTTTGATGCGCCGATTTCCAGAAAAGCCGGCTCGTTATTACTAATTGGATGCTGAGACGGGGGACCATGCGGCAACTTCGTCCGCTCCCCGAACAAAATGGTACCGGGAGAAAGTCCAACTTCCCCGCCAGTGTTGGCGGCCGCTCCGCTGATGGCCGCCGCCATTGCCGCTGCCATCTCCAGTTCGGTAACACCCTCCCGTAGCGAGCTTTGGAAGGTTCGCACTGCCAGGTCAGTCATGCGCATTGCCTCTCGCATGCACTCGAGTTCTAGCTCGCCCTTCACCGCCGCCACCGAAGAAACCAGCCGACTCGCATCAGAGATCTTTAAATCGGGAAGCTGCGCCTGAAGCGCACTGAGGTCGGCCGGTGCGAGGTTCCAGCAGCCCAGCTCAAAACCGATCCTCTTGCGTTGCAAGCCATACCGACGGAGGACGTCGGCACACACTTTCCCCAAATCTTGCTGGTGGGTATAGGTAACTAGCTCTTCAATACAACTATACGACCGAACCGCTTGCTCGTCATACTGTCGTACCACAAATGTTGGCGATCGACCGGGCACCATGATCAAAGGAAACGGTGCGAAGTATCCACCGCTGCCATCGTATCCACTGAGATACCGAAGATGGCCATGGGCAGTCACTACAAGTGCGTCTAGCCCGGCGTTCGCCACTGCCTCCAGCACGTTGAGCCGTCTGCGCTCGTACTCGGATCTCGGGAACGGCACACCCGTCAGAGGAATACCTGAGCACATAGGCGCCATATCTCACCTCAATGATTTGCCATGTTGTGGGTCGCTTAAGCATCGGGTGCGCCTCAGACCGATGTTCGAAGCTGTCGCTTAACGTGCTTTGGTTCAGCCAGACATTCAACCGTCCTAGCGGCTTGCGTCAAATGCAGTTTTTATATCGTCGTCATCTGGCGGCGAGATGCAGCTAAGGCACAGCGATCGATGAAGGATAATTCCTGCTCCGCCACACATTCGGTCCGCGGTGAATTGCTTGCTAACCACGACGCCAAGAATAGTAACACGAGTGAATGTTGAAACCGAACAAGGCATCCCGCGCGCGGCGGATGCGATGCAAACCGTCGGACAGTGTACGCAGGAGAAGGCGACGGATGAACTCGTGCGGGTCGAGCCTCACGATCTTCGTCTTGCCGCGATGGCGATCGTCCGGGAGCGGGACGGAACCCGATCGTCCTGACGCGCCATGTGAAAGCGTTCCTGAAGGCGCAGCCAAACAAGACGGATCGTAATGACGCACGCGGCATCGCGCAGGTGATGCGGGTCAACCTGTACCGCCCGGTGCATGTGAAGACGCTCACGAGCCAGAAGCGGCGGGCACTGTTGACTGCCCGCAAGCTTCTGCATGGGAAGGCGATTCGCCCTGGAGAACGACATCCGTGATCTTCTACGCAACTTCGGCCTCAAGGTCGGTTTTGTGAAATTGAGGAGCGTATTCTCGTCGCAGGAATGCCCGATCTCGAGATCATGGCACAATTGCTTGCCGCTCGGCGGAAGCTGCGTGAGGATTCTCTCGTTTGCACCGAAAGTACTGACGATCACCAAGGAGGATACGACCTGCAACCGCTTACAAATATCCCCGTGTCGGCCCCATCACTGCGCTGGCCTTCACCAGCGCCATCGATATTCCGGCCCGCCTCCACAAGTCCAAGGCGGCGGGGCCGGTTCTGGGACTGACGCCGGCCCTCAATGAATCGGACGAAAGTCGCCGCGTGGGGCGCGTCTCGCTATGCGGAGACGGCATGATGCGAACATTGCTTTATTAAGCCGCCCAAGTGTTGCTGACGCGCGTGACGAAATGACCATGGCTGAAAGCGTGGGCGATGAACGTCGCCAAGCGGCGTGGCTGCGTTTCTTGGTTTGCTGCTAGACTGGCCGCGACTTACTGAAACGACTGTCCGGGACTTAGCGAATCCCTGTCCGGCTTTTGACGGGCTCGGCTTCGGCCACTCCGAAGCAAGCCCCGATCTCATCTCACGGCGCAGGTAGTCGACTGTGAACAATCTTGATCGCTAAGCGGCAAGCTGCTTCGGCCGGTTCAGGAACGCGGCGATCAAGAGCCACAAAAATTGCTTCAGCCACCTGAGCAGGAGGGAGAAGTTGTAACCGGCTGCGGCCAGGATGGCGTTGATCGCACCGCCTTGGGTGTGAGCGAGGTAATTGCGGCCCATTCTGCGTTCGTTCTTGATGTGGCCGATCACCGGCTCGACGGCCGATCGCCGCCGCATCTGGCGCTTGATGGCCGGTGTCACGCGGCGCTTCTGACCAGCGGTGAAGACCCTGAACTTGTGGCTCTCCGGTGCGTTGTGGCCGCGAAAGCCGGCGTCGGCGAGAACGCGGCTGATCTCGTTGCCGATGGTCTTTTCCATGTCAGGGATGATCGCTGCGAGCGTGTGGCCGTCATAGGGATTGCCGGGCAGCGCTTTTGCATGCAGGGCGAACTGGCCACCATTTGAGCGCTTCAGCGTGGTGGCCACCGACACCTTCACCCCGAACTCGTAGGGCGCATGCGCCTTGCCCTTACCGATGCATTCCACCTCGTGCGCATGCAGGCTGTAGATTTTGCGGACGCGCTGGCGCTGACGCTGCTCGAGAACGGTGAAGGCCTGGTAGAGCGACCATTTGAAGAGCGCGTCCAGTTCCGCATCGCCGGCGATCTGGCGGGAGATGTCGCGGACGGTCCGGCCGAGATAGGTCTTGAGCCTGCGCAGCGCCTTACTGGCCCGCTTGAACTGCTTGGCGTGCGCATAGCGCTGGTGCTTGATCAGCGCCAGCTTGCCGACCCGCACATAGGTCTGGCGCAAATCCAGCCCCGCCCGTTTGGCCAGCCGCACCAGCCGTTCGCGGGCCCGGTGGATGAGCTTGGCGTCGGTCGGGAACATCACGTTCTTCGGCTGCACGGTCGTGTCCACGATCACTTGGCGCGTGTACTGCGACTTCATCGCCCCGCTCTTGACCGCAATACTGAGACTTTCCTGCAAAAGCGCGACGATCCGCTCCTCGCCCATGCGGCTGCGCCAGCGCGTCATCGACGAGCGGTCGAACGGCAGGTCATGGCGGAAGAACTCCTCGCCGCACAAATACTGGAAATACGAGTTCTCGATCCAGCGTGCGCACAGCGCCTCGTCCGACAGGTTGAAGGTGTGCTTGAGGATATGGAGCCCCGCCATCATCAAGGCGAGCGCGGAAAAGATCCCTGTTCTCCAGTCTCGCGCCGCTCGCGTGGTCTGCCCATCGCCTGGCTCCCGATTCACTGCGATGAAAGCAGTGAATCACGCTACGCCAGGCGGCGAAATCGCAAACTGGAATTGCAAGAAAACTATCCACAAACTGGCCTTTACCTGCAATTCGGAAGCCTAAAAAGTAGACTATTCCTATACGATATCAGCGGCTTCCGTATTCTTCCCGGCCGACAGGGAGGCCACATTCACGCCGAGAACATACGGTCTGAGCTAACCAGCTCGTTTCCAACCGCTTAGTGGGGTGGCTCGGTCGTTGGATCCAGAATGGCCGCGACGATCTCATCGTCGAGCGGATGGGCGAAGATAGTAACGTAGAAGCGCTCCACTTCGGCCTTTAGGTCGATCTCACCAAAAACCTCCGGGTTGATCGTCCTTGCCGCCCACAGCACGGTCAGCGGCTGCTCCGCCGTGCGATTGCCCCATGTATGCGCGACTACAGGAAGCGGAAAGACGCGCCGGGTCACCACCGCGCGAACGTCCTTTAGCAGCGGGTTGCCGAAGACCTTCTCGACATTTTTCAGTTGGGGGACCAAGATTATATCGGGGTTCCAGGCCAGCACCTGCTCGATGTTGAAGGATAGCACTTCTTGGCTGCGTCCGTCGTCGGAGACGCTGACGCCGCCGGCCTGCTGGATCCACCACTCCGCGATGAGATGCGGCTGGCTGATCGTCTCCGGCTCGAAATAGAGCACGCGCGGCTTCTCGGTGACCGCAAGGGATTGCGAAATCGCCGAGACCCGCGCCAGAGTTCGGTCGAAGTAGTCGACATAGGCGGCTGCTTCCTTCTCCTTGCCGAGAAGGCCGCCGATGAGTTCCATCGCCGCCTTCACGTCATCGGGCTCCTGCCATTCAATGACGACCGCAGGCACGCCAACGCGCGCCACCGCATCCGCCATGGCTGGATAGGTCGTCAGGATGACATCCGGCTGCAGCGCGATGATCGCCTCCAGGTCCGGTTCGCGGCTCTGCGTCTCGATCAAGGGCGCGTCAACCAGTTGCGGCGCGAAGACTTTTTGAAAGGTCCAGCGCGGGTTCTGGCCGAATCGCGGCGGCAAACCGCTGACGAGTCGATCCGACGCGCCGACGGCGAACAGAAGACTGTTTAGTGGCGGCACGGAGCCCATGGTGGCGACTCGCTTGACTTGGGCCGGCACGACGACGCTGCGGCCCGACATGTCGGTAATTGTGCGGATCCCGGTCGCATCCGCCTTCGCCAAGGTGATGGGTAACGGGAGCAGCAAGAAGGCTGCAATTTTCAGGAGGGATCGACGCCTCATGTCAATTTCCTTCAGATTTGGAGCTTGCCCAATCGGGAGTTTCGGCGGACAGGAAAACATACGGTCATGGGACCGAAGCCATCGTCACTTCCGCCGACGGAGACCAGCCGCACCGGCACATCGTACAGCGCGCTCAGCGTGAGATCGTTGACCACGTGGCCTACGTCTCCCTGCGCAAGCACGAACCCGTGTTTCAGCAGAACCGCTTGCGTCGCCGCCGCCAGGGCGTGGTCGGGATCGTGCGTGGAAAATACCACCGTGCGCCCCTGCGTTGCCAAGCCCGCGATGATGTCGAGGATACGCGTTTGGTTGGCGAAATCGAGGCTGGCCGTCGGTTCGTCGAGCACGATCGTCGCCGCGTCCTGCGCGATTGCGCGGGCGATCAGCGCAAGCTGACGCTCGCCGCCGCTCGACAGATTGAACGGATGGTTGGCGAGATGCCCGATCCCAAGACGGTCTAGGCTGTCGAGGGCAATGCGCCAGTCATCGGGCGACGGCACGGTGAAGGAGCCGAGATGCGGCGTACGGCCGAGAACTGCGATGTCGGCCAGCGTATAGGGAAACACGGCCGCGCCGTGCTGCGGCACGTAAGCGATGCGACGCGCCCGCTCGCCGTCACCGAAGCTCGGCAGCGGCCGGCCGTCTATCTCGATGCCGGCGCCGCCGCCCTGGAGCCCGACGAGACAACGCAGGAGCGTCGTCTTACCCGACCCGTTTGGTCCGAGAAGGCACAGCACCGCGCCCGCTTCGGCCCGGATCGAAATCCCGCGCAGGGTCGGTGCGACGTTGCCGGCGTGAGTGAAGGAGACATCGCTGGCGACTAACGCGGCCATCAGAACCAATGCCTCCGGGCACGGCCGAGCACGATGGCGAAGAATGGCGCCCCGACAAGCGAGGTTACGACGCCGAGCGGTAGCTCCTGCGTCGCCACGCTGCGCGCCAGTGTGTCCATGGCAAGCAGGAACAGGCCGCCCGTCAGGGCGCTGACCGGCAAGAGGCGGTCGAAATTGGGACCGACCAGAAAGCGGGCGATGTGGGGGACGACCAGCCCGACCCAGCCAACGATGCCGCTTACGCTGACAGCGAGCGCGGTCAGTACGGTAGCTCCGGCGATGGCAACGCCGCTCACCAGCGGCGCGTTTACCCCGAGCGCCCGTGCCGCGTCGTTGTCGGCGCCGAGTACGTTTATGTGCCAGCGGATGGCGTAAAGCTGGGCGAGCATAAGTGCGACAGGAACGCCGATGATGCCGAGATCATCATTGCCGATGCGGTTTAGACTGCCCATCAGCCAGAAGGTGATCGACGGCAGCACGTCGAGCGGGTCGGCTATGTATTGCACCACCGCAACCAGCGCGTTGAAAACGGCGGCGACCACCAGGCCCGCCAGCACCAAGGTGATCATTGAGCCACTGCCGAGATGACGGCCGATCAGCGCGGTGGCCGACGTGGCGAGGATACCGGATGCCACAGCCATACCCATGATGCCCGACCAAGACAGGCGCAATAGCAGGGCCAGCGAGGCGCCTAAGGCCGCGCCCTGCGAAGCGCCGAGGATCGCGGGCGAAACCAGAGGATTGCGAAAGATACACTGATAAGTCGCCCCGGCCGCAGCTAGGCTGGCGCCGACCAGCAGCGCGCCGGCAATGCGCGGCAGCCTGATTTCCCAAACGACTGTCTCCACTGTCGCGGTCCAGTCGGCCTCGCCGCCGATGATGGGGTGCAGTAAGATCCGCAACGCCATCAGCGGCGGCACGGGATAGCGCCCGGTGGCGAAGGCCAACACCACCGCCGAGAGCAGCAGCATGAAAAGAACAAGATAGAGCGGCCACAACGGTTGTCGCCGCGACCCTCCCCGGCCTCGACGACCCTTATGTGAAGTGGTCATAGTTGCCGCGCCGTTTCTCCCGATGGCGAGACCAGAGTGCAACTAACCACGGAGCCAGGGGCGTCCCCGGCTCGGACCGTGGACGAAACCACCGCCTGGGCGTTGGTATCATCAAGACGTTGCGCAGCTTCGGCCGCGAACCTGTGGACGAATTCGAAGGCCAAGGCGGTTAATTCCTCAGCAGGAGGAAGTAAATGAGCCACAACAGCTTCTTCAGCTTCAATGCACGACGAGATTGAACTCCGCTCCCTTACCGCGCCTCATTGGAGTGAGCCAGAACGCGCTGAAACTCCTTCATAGCTAAACCTGAACGCTCGAACTGAATTTCGTTATCCAAGACTTGATCGAGTAATGCTTTGCTTCCAAATGGCGTTCGCGTCCGCGCGCTGGATAAGTGTGGAAATATTGAGCAATACGTACTATTAATCCGGCCACAGTAATGCACCGCCGGCTATAGGTCGGTTCAGCGACTAGGATTCCTTTCGCGATTATCATTTCCTGAACTTTTTCAACATCCTACTAGACGAAAAGGGAGCATATAACTGTAGTTGTGCGAGATCACGTATTTGAAGGTTTCCCGCATTCTAAATCAGCTTGAGCTCGGTCGCGATAGCCGCTGGCCTGCGCGAAGAGCCCAAGTGAACGCCCGGCAGGAGCCGGCCGGACGTCTTGGGAGGCGGCGAAAGCAGGTATACTCGCGCATCGATCGAGTCAGCTCTAGGCGCCATGATCTCGATCCTAGAAGATAAAGACTAGCGCCGCGCTGCGGCGCGTCGGCGGAGCCAGCGACGGGCGACCACCACGGCTCCGACGGCAACCGCGACTGCGATGTATAGTATCTCGGTTGTGCCGTCGCCCCCATCGGGGGCGACGCCGAAGATCCGCTCAATGAAATCCATGTCTCTCGCCTTTTGTGGGATGAATGCTCACTCAACCATATTGAACTTACGCCACACCTAAGGCTTGGCCGGTCCAAGTAGCTCGACGCCGGCGCTCCTGAGCGCGGCGTTGAGCGGAGTGACCTGATCCACGAGCCCCTCCAGCTTTTTGATTTGGCCGTCGACTTTCTGCATGATCTCATCTGAGACCTGCCGCGCTTGCAGCGTCGGCGCCGCGTCGGCAATTTCGACTAGGTCGATGAGGCCCATCAGCGTATCGTTTAAGCCGGCCGGGTGGCGCGCGTCCTGCGGCGTCTCCCGCTTGATGTCGACAAGCGTTCCCTCGATCACCTCGAGTTGCCCGACCAGTGCTTGCGCCCTCTCGCTAAGCGTTTCGTCATTCTCTCCAAGCCGCTTCTGCGCGTCCGCGAGCTGCCGCTTCAGGAGGCGGATGCGATTGACCGCCTGATTGAGCGCAGAGAGCATATCAAACAGCTTTTCTAAAAGCGCAAACTGCTCCGCGAATTCCTTTTCGGTCGTGGCTATCCGGGGATCCTTGACAACAGTGAAATCGACTGTCTGGACTTTGCCGCCGGCCTGGAGCTCAACTTTATAGCTGCCTGGGACCACCGTCGGGCCGCTCGGGTCGCCGCCCGGTGCAAGAGGCTCGTACTTCCTGGTCACCAGCGACTGATCGAGCTTCGCCGGTCCCGGATGCTTGAGATCCCAAACGAAACGGTTGAGCCCGACTTTCGTGCCCGGCTTCTTATGGAAGGGGGCGTCCTGGTCATCGCTCGAGAAAGCGACGATGGTCTTGCCCGCGGCGTCCTGGAAGGTGAGCTTGACAAGCTCCTCAGCATCCTTGGGCAGCCAGTAATAGACGATCGCCCCATTAGGAGGATTCTCGCCGCAGTCGAGATAAAGACTATCAAGCCATCCGTCCTCCAGCTCCACACCCTCTCTGCCGGCTGCGATGCCTTCGGTGTAGCTGATCCCTGCCTTGGCGGTGCGCGTCCCGGCCCAGTAGCTGAGCTTGGTTCGGATCGTCGGGCGCGGGCTCACCAGCTTCATGTGCTTCTGATCGACGGCCAACTCGCGCAATGGCGCCACATCGTCGAGGATCCAGAGCGAGCGCCCGTGGGTTCCAGCGACGAGGTCGCTTCCTTTGATCTTGAGGTCGTAGACCGGGACCACGGGCAGGCCGCCAGCCACGCGCGCCCAGTGTGCTCCGTCATCGAGACTGAAGAAGACCCCGGTCTCGGTGCCGACGAACAGCAGGCCTGGCCGCACCGGATCCGCGCGCACCACCCGCGTAATCTCGCCTATTGGGAAGTCTCCCACGATCGACTGCCAACTCCTGCCGCCGTCCCTGGTACGGAACAGATAGGGCTGATAGTCGGCAAGTTTGTAGCGCGTGACCGCTACATAAACGGTATCCGCGTCGTGTGATGAGATCTCGACGCAGCCAACATAGGCGAGCTCGGGCATGGCTTCGGGCGTGACGTTGATCCACTGGCCCCCGTCGTTACGCGTCACATGGACGAGTCCGTCATCGGTGGAGACCCAAATCTCGCCCTTGCGGTGCCAGGACTCGACGACTGAGGCACACGTCGCATGCACTTCAGAGCCGAAGTTTTCGTGGGTCAAGCCGCCCGAATAGTCCTGCCGAACCGGATCGTTGAGGCTGAGATCAGGAGAGATCGTGGTCCAGCTCGATCCTTCGTCGCGACTGCGGAAGATGTGGTTACCCCCGGCATAGAGCGTATTCCGATCATGCGGCGAGAAGGCAAGCGGGAAGGTCCAGGCGAAGCGGTAGCGCATGTTCTTCGGCGCCATACCAGTCGACTCTTCCGGCCAGACGTTGACGAGGCGAACCTGCCGGGTGCGGTGGTCGTAGCGTTGCAGAGCTCCTGCGCCGCCCGGGCTGTAGCCTATAGCGCCGCAATACACTACGTCTGGATCACCGGGATCAACGACGATGAAGCCACTCTCGCCGGTGCCCGGATAGGTGCAGTCGTTCAGGGTAATGACCCCCCATTCCGAGGCGCTCGGAACAGAAATTGAGGTGTTGTCCTGCTGGGTGGCGTAGATCCGATAGGGGTGCTGGCTGTCGACGTCGATGCGATAAAACTGGGCTGTGTTCTGATTGTAGATCGACGACCAAGACTTGCCGCCGTTGAAGGTGATACACGCACCACCATCGTTGCCTTCGATCATCCGCGTGGGATCGGCCGGGTCAATCCAGAGATCATGGTTATCGCCGTGGGGTGTGGACACTTGGGTAAAGCTGGCCCCGCCATCGGTCGATTTCCACATCCGTTGATTGGCTACGTAGACCGTATCCGCGTGTCCAGTGTCGGCGAAGACATGCGTATAGTACCAAGGACGGTGGATTAGATCGCGGTTCTGAGACACCTGGATCCAGCGGCCGCCGTAATTGTCGGTGCGATAGAGCCCGATCTTGTCTCCCTCCGCCTCGATGAGAGCGTAGACGCGCCCGCGCTGCACCTTCGAAACAGAGGCACCAATCTTACCGAGCACGCCGTCAGGCAGGCCGTTCCGCCCGGATAGTTCTTCCCAAGTGTCGCCGCCGTCAAACGTCCGGAAGAGGCCGCTCCCCGGCCCACCGCTACTGAGGTTCCAGAAGCTCCGCCGTGTCTGCCACATCGTAGCGAAGAGGATGCGTGGATTGTTGGGATCCATCGAGACGTCGACTGCGCCGACGTCGGCATTCCGGTAGAGGACTTTCTGCCAGGTCTTGCCGCCGTCCTTGGAGCGGAACACGCCCCGTTCCTCGTTGGCCCCAAATGCGTCGCCCAGCGCCGCAACATACACGACGTCGGGATCGTTGGGATGAATACAGATCTTGCCGATGTGGCGTGTCTCGTTCAGCCCTAAATGAGTCCAACTGCTACCGGCATCGGTCGACCTGTAGACGCCGTCGCCGTACGAAACGTCGACCCGGATCGTCGTCTCACCCATACCTGCATATATGACGTTGGAGTCGGAGCCAGCAACCGCAAGTGCGCCGACGCTCGCGCTCGTGAAGAAGCCGTCGGACACGCAGCGCCAATAAATGCCGCCGTCAATCGTCTTCCACACCCCACCCGCGCATGCGCCGAAGTAGAAGACCAACGGCTCGTTGGGGTCGCCCGCAACCGCCACAACGCGGCCCCCTCTGGCTGGTCCGATGCAGCGCCATTTGAGGGCCTGGAGGCTTTTAGGATCAGTCATAGGATCCGTGTTGCCATCGCAAGTTCTGCTTCTGATGGTGGGCATAGGTCTCTTACTGCCTCAGCTGTTCCGGTGGTATGATTTCTGGTCAAAACCTGAATCATCGCCGCAGTCGTGGATCGAGCGCATCTCTGAGACCGTCGCCGATATAGGCGACGCTGAGGACGGTTAGCGAAATCGCAATACCCGGCCACAGCACCAGTTGCGGATAGATCTGCATATAACCAATCCCGTCAAAGAGCAGCCGCCCCCATGTTGGGAAATCTGGTGGAAAGCCCAAGCCAAGAAACGACAGCACGCTTTCCGTGATAATCGCGTCGGCGATGCCGAGAGTGGCCGAGACAATGATCGGCGACATGACGTTGGGCAGCACATGCCGAAAAATGATCCGGTGCGGCGGGGTGCCGATGCTGCGCGAAGCCATTACGAATTCGCGCTGCTTGACGGCCAACACTTCGCCGCGCACGATGCGTGCCGTGCCCATCCAGCTCATCACGCCGATGATCGACACGATGAGGATGAAACTCCCCAGATCGCGTCCGAAAACGTTTGCCACTGCATCACGGAACAGCATTACTGCGATCAATAGCAGTGGGAGAACCGGCAATGAAAGAAAGAGTTCGGTGAGCCGCATCAATGGCCCATCAAGGGATTTGAAGTAACCGGTAAGGACACCGACAAGCGTGCCAAGAAAAATAGAGATGACCATTGCCGCCAGGCCGACGGCGATCGATATGCGACCGCCCGTCATCATCCGCGCAAGTAGATCGCGACCAAGCTGGTCGGTGCCCAACGGATGGGCCCAGCTTGGTCCCGCGTTCATAGTCATGAAGTCGATATAGGTGGGGCTTACGCGCCAAACGAAGGGGCCGAAGACGACACCAACGACAATCAGGAAGAAGACGGCCGCCCCGGCGAGCGCGCCCTTGTGGGTCTTGAACTGGTCCCAGACGTCCCACCACTGATTGCGCGACGGCGCTCCGAGCAACAAGGACTCAACGCTGGCGACGGGATCGGTAGTTGGCGATCGAGAAACAAACGCCTCGGCAACTTCTTTCGGCTTGTTGTAGCTAAGCAGATCAATCATAGCGAATCCTGGGATCGAGCAAGCCGTAGAACAGATCGGCGATCAGGTTGAAGACGACGATCAGCACTGCGAAGATGAAGGCCAGTGTCTGCACCATCGGCACGTCGTTGGCGTAGATGGCAGTTATCAGGAGTTCACCGATTCCATTAACCTTGAAGATCTGCTCGGTGACGATGGCGCCGGCGAAGATGCTTGGCAGCCCGAGCGCGATAACAGTGACCACCGGGATCATCGAATTGCGCAACACATGGATCAACACGACGACATTCTCGCCCATGCCCTTGGCCCGAGCCGTGCGGACGTAGTCCTGGTTGAGATTGTCGAGCATTGACGAGCGTAGATAGCGGCTGATGGAGGCTGTAGTCTGAACCGCCAGCACCATCACTGGCATGGCCATCTGCCGAAGCTGCTCGATGAAGCTGCTCCAGCTGTTGACGATGAGATTGGTGTTATAGATAGTGGGAAGCCAATCGAGATACACAGCGAAGATCAAGATCGCCAGAACGCCCGAGAAGAAAGACGGCACGGCAAGGCCGAGCATTGAAAGGAACGTGCCGATCTGATCGAACACAGAATATTGCTTGTAGGCCGAGACAATACCGATCGGGAGGGCAATTAGCAGGCCTACGATATAGGCGAGGCCGACGACTAACAGCGTCTGCGGAAGCCGCTCGGCGATGATTCTGAAGACCGGACCGCGTGATTGCCAGGAGATGATGCGCTGCATACCGTCCGTAAAATGCGTCCCGAAAAGAACGTCGAAGCCATGCAGCGGCTCGATCACGAAGAACTGCTTCAGCCAAAGGAGATACTGCACGAACAGCGGCTCGTCGATGCCAAGAGCGGCGCGCATGTTCGCGCGTACTTCGGGCGGAAGAGAAGGGGGCAACTGCGATAGCGGATCGCCAGGCGCCATTTTGAGCAGTGAGAAGATCACGAGGCTGATCAAACACAAGGTCGGGACCGAGATAAGCAGTCGTCGGATGGCATAGTTGAGCATGCGCCGTACCTATATTGCTGCCGGCCGGGGCAATAGTGACCGCGGCCGGCGTGGGACATGGAAAGGCGGGCGCTCTTGCAAGAACGCGCAGCCAATTTCACTTGTTGCGATACCAGTCCTGAGCGTTCCACAACTCGGAATCCCAGGCGTTACTGGCAGTGCCGCCCAGCGTGTTGGAGATCCCCGAGACGCCAGCGCGCCAGACCAGCGGCATGATCGCGTAACTGTCCATTAAAATGGTATTGAGCTTTTTGACTATCTCGCCGCGCTTCTCGATATCAGCGGTCTTTCCGAGCTCTGTCACCAGCGCGTCGTAGTTCGTGTCGCAGTAGCGCGGGGTGTTGCTTCCATGCGACTGGCCACAGGTGTAGCTCTCGGCATATGCGCCGGGATCGGAACCGCTAAAGTAGTTGGCCCACATCTGGGCGTCGGCATAAAAGTTACTGTACGTTTCCGGATTGCTCGGATCGCTTCCGAAAAAGACCGAAGCGTCGATGCTCCTCAATTCTACCTCAACGCCTATATCGTGCCACCACTGCTTGATGATCGCCTGGAACTGGTTGCGCACCGGGTTGGTCGTGGTCACCAAAGTGAGCTTTAGCTTTTCGCCGTCCTTCCCCCGGATTCCATCAGGACCCTGCCTCCAGCCCGCCTCGTCAAGAAGCCTCTTGGCACCCGGGATGTCCTGCTGCAGGCAGCTCGTACTGCCGGCGGCGAAGATCGGCGGCGCCGGAACGAAGTCGCAGGTGGGCTTGCCCATGGAGCCGTAGCCGATGTCGCTCAACCTCGCGCGATCTAGAGCCATCGACAGAGCCTTGCGCACGCGAACGTCGCTGAGAATCGGGTGTGGATGTTTCGCCGTCGAACGCTCCTCCGGCGGGAGGCTGGGCGAGGGATCGGTCAGGTTCATGAAGAGGAACTCAACTGTCGTCCCAAAGGTAAAGCCAGCCTTGCCCTTGTCCCCTTTCTCCATCTCGCTCAGCACGTCCGGAGCGAGCTGCAAGTTCAGGGCGTAGTCATATTCGCCCGTCTGCAGCACGGCACGGGCCGCCCCGAGCGCATCGCCGCCGCCTTTGACGTTGACCTCGGCGAAAGCGGGCTTGTTCGCGTCGCGGTAGTTCGGGTTGGCCTTTAGCTGAATCGCGTCATTTGGCTTGAAACTGGTGACGACAAACGGCCCGGTGCCGATCGGATAGAAATTGGCTTCGGTGCAGGTCGGAGCCTTTGCGCTAAGGCAGTCGGCGAACTGGTTGGCCTGGATGATCGGAGACCACTGGCTGACAAAGAGAGTATAGGGGACGCCAGTCGGCTCCTTAAACGTCACTTTCACGGTCAGATCATCCAGCGCCTCGACCTTGTCGACACCCTGGAACCCAGCAAGTGCTGCGCAGCCAACCTTCGGGTCCATGCAGTAGTTGGCGGTGAAAACCACATCCTTCGAGGTGACCGGCGAACCGTCGGACCATTTGAGGCCCGATTTCAGCTTCCAGGTGATCGACTTGAGGTCCTCGGCGACGCCGCCGTTCTCGACGGTCGGGATCTCCGCGGCCAGCCGCGGGAAAAGCACACCATTCTCGTCGTAACCGGCTAGTGGCTCGAGCACCAACGATGCTGCAATGACCTCTTTGTCCCCTCCCGCGAGGTAAGGATTCATCATCGACGGCGCCTGCCAATTCAGGATCTTGACGATGCCGTCTGCGCCGCGTTTGGCAAACGCAGACGTTACCAGTAAGGTAGCAATGACCCCCCCGGTTAGAAGCGATTTCAATCTAAACATTCTGTGTTCTCCTCTTTTTCTAATCAGGCTCGGCTAGTCGAGCCCGTTGCCTTACGCCAGATCCGTGCTCATAGGTCGCGTACTCGCTGGCGCGAACTTCGTGCGAGGGACCTTGCCTCCCTCGCTTCACTCGGCCCTGTGGCAAGCGACCCAGCGATCTCCAGCCAGCTTTCGCCAAGCCGGTTGCTCTACCGCACACCTGTCGAACGCGACCGGGCAGCGGGTGCGAAAGCGACATCCCGAAGGAGGATCAGCCGGGCTCGGTACATCGCCCTTCAAGACGATGCGCTGGCGCGCTCGCTCGAGTCTCGGATCGGGCACAGGGACTGCAGAGAGCAAAGCCTTTGTGTAAGGATGCATTGGATTTTTGTAGATGAGATCCCGCGGGGCGAGCTCCATTACTTTGCCCAGGTACATCACCGCGACATCGTCACAGAGGTGACGGACCATCGAAAGATCGTGGCTGATAAAGAGGTATGTCAGCGAGAGCCGCTCCTGGAGGTCTTTGAGGAGATTGACCACCTGAGCTTGAATCGAGACATCCAAGGCGGAGATCGGTTCATCGCAGACAATGAATTCTGGACTCAGGGCGAGCGCCCGGGCGATGCCAATACGTTGGCGTTGGCCGCCTGAAAATTCGTGCGGGTATCGGTTAGCGAATTTTGGATTGAGGCCTACTGAATCGAGCAACTCGCAGATTCGCCTCTCCTTTTCCGTGCCTCTCAGCACACCGTGCTCATTGAGCGGTTCGGCGATGATCGAACCCACGGTCATGCGAGGATTGAGGCAGGCCTGCGGATCCTGAAAGATCATTTGCATGCGCGCGCGCATGCGGCGCAGCTTGTTGCCCCCGATGTGCGTGATGTCTTCGCCATCAAATACGATTCGACCACCGGTCGGGTCGTAAAGGCGCAGGATAACACGCCCCGTAGTCGTCTTGCCGCAGCCGCTCTCGCCGACCAAGCCTAACGTCCGACCGCGCCTAACGTCCAAATTCACTCCGTCCACCGCTCGGATGCCGCCATCCTGCCGGCCGAAGACTCCCCGATAGGTCGGGAAATGCAAGCTCAGGTTACTAATACGGAGCAGCACGTCATCGTCGCTGACCCTTTTATCTCTCTTGAGTGTGCTGGGCTCAGAAATCATCACGCGCCCTCCCCTCGGTTACGTCCCACCAGCACGCCGCATCGTGACCTTGGCTTACAGACATCAGCGGCGGACTTTCGCTGCGACACCGGTCGAAGGCGTAGGGGCATCGTGGCGCGAACGGGCAGCTTGTCGGAAAGACGGTGAGGTGGGGCGGCTGGCCGCCAACGCTCTTCAGTCGTTCCTGACCCGACATATCGGCCCGCGGCAACGTTTCCAGAAGCGCGCGCGTGTACGGATGACTGGGATTTGCGTAGAGATCGTCGACAGCGGCAGACTCGACAACAAGTCCGCCATACATCACCATCACTCGATCCGCGATCCCCGCTACCACGCCGAGATCATGAGTGATCCAGATAATGCTCATGCCGATTTCCTGGCGCAACTTCTGGACGAGATCCAGGATCTGGGCCTGAATCGTCACGTCGAGGGCGGTCGTTGGCTCATCCGCGATAAGCACTTTCGGGTTACAGGCAAGAGCAATGGCGATCATCACCCGTTGGCGCATCCCGCCTGAGAACTGGTGCGGATAGTCGCTTATCCTGTCCTGCGGCGAGGGAATGCCTACGCGAGAGAGAAGCTCGATGGCACGCATTCGCGCCTCTCTCCGGCCGAGCCCGAAATGCTTGCGCAACGGCTCCATCAACTGGTAGCCGACTGTAAAGACCGGGTTGAGCGAGGTCATCGGGTCCTGGAAGATGAACCCAACCTCGCCACCGCGAACCTTTCGCATTTCGCTGGGGGGGAGCGACAAAAGATCCCGGTCCCCGAGACACGCCCGCCCAGATACGATTTCGGCTGGCGGCGACGGCAGAAGCTTCATGAGCGACATCATCGTGACGCTCTTGCCAGAGCCGCTTTCACCTACGACGCCAAGCAGTTCGCCGGGCCGAAGTTCGAAGCTGATGCCGTTAACCGCATGGATCGCGGTGTCGCGGGTCCTGAAAACAATCCGCAGGTCCGACACCTGCAAGACAGGCGCCTCATTTGTTCTGCGCGATATTGGCTCCGCCAAAGCCACCCCTCCTTGGTTCACCGAGCGGCCTCCACCTGAGTGCCTAATCGCTCTGTCCGTTGGGTCCCAAGCAGGAGCACGCGTGTATTCAGAACGGCGACGGAAATCATCGGCATTCCTCCCTATTTTCGGCTGTGACCCGGCACTTCTATTTTTTATTTTGCGGAGCCGATTGATGGCCAGCGGCGACTGTCGCTGACAATCAACTGACGAGCGTCCTTGGTCAATTATAGTTTGTATATGGCATCATCTAGAATCTAGATGATTCAAGAACTTATTAGATTAGCGAATTGTAAGAGACTATTGGAGCACTACGCCCCTATTGCAGTCGAGTTCGCGCGGATGTGGACTGGCTTCGCGGCTTCATCTTTGTGCGAGCACCCAGCGGCCGATTCAGCTCATCGAGCGATCCCATTGTTCCTATGTGCAACTGTTGGCACCCTGAAGAACCAACAATTTTGCCTAGTCAGTCGAAAGCTCCTCCACTCGGCGGACGGGCGACCTCTTCATCGGTAGCGAGATATCCAGAGACGCTTGTCAGTTGCGCCCCGCTCGCAGGCTTGGATGTCGGCGTCGCCATGGGCATGCCTCTTCGAGATCGCGCGAGATACGCACCAACGTTGCCTCATCACCGAAACGGCCGACGATTTGGAGCCCGATTGGCAAGCCATCAGCGCTTTGGACCAACGGCAACGACACCGATGGATGCCCGCTAATATTGAAGACACTCATGTACCCATAGATTCCGGTCGCAGCATCCGCGTCCAGGAATTCCGCGGCGGAAACCGTCGGGTTGGTCGTGCAGTAAATGCCTCCATGAGGCGGGGCAACAATTGGCATCGTAGGCGTCAGCAAAATATCGAATTCATCGATCGCTTCGCCGACCCGATATCGGAATCTCCGGATGTCCTCGAGTAAGTCTCCCATGGAGGCGGGTGGAAAGCATCGGCCGTACTCATAAAGCTTGAGATTGACAGGTTCCAAGGTGTTCTCGTCGACCTTTCGACCTATGCCGCGCGCTGCTTCTTCAAGTGACCTTGCATTGAGAGCGCAGGCGCCGAGCGATATCCTCGTCCTCTCCCCGGGGTCATACGGTGGGTCGATCTCGGTGACCAGATGGCCCATATCCTCCAGAAGCGAGGCAATTGTATCCACTGCCTGAAGGATTTGTGGTTCAACGTCGGTCCCGCCCCATTTGGTCTGCGCGGCTCCGACCCGGAGACTACCAGTAGGTCGAGATAGCTCTTCCACACACGGGCGGCCAGGCTGGACAATGATAAATGGATCTCCAGGATGAGGGCCCGAAAGGACGTCTAATGCGGCGGCCATGTCGCGCACCGTTCGACAGAGAACAAATTCGCGAGTGCGACCAAACGATGCGTCTTGGTTGTTCGGCCCACCTGAAACACGTCCGCGGGAGGGATTGAGCCCGACAAGACCACACCAGGATGCAGGAATGCGAATTGACCCGCCCCCATCGCTGGCATGTGCAATAGGTGTAATGCCCGACGCGACCGCCGCGGCGGCGCCCGATGACGAGCCCCCTGCAGATCGTTCCAAATTCCATGGATTGGCGGTAACGCCATTGAGAATGGATTCACTCATACCTGAGGTACCCAACTCCGGGCATGTTGTTCTCCCGATTGTACGGAGCCCTGCGTGTCGCGCGCGGCGAAAATAGTGACTGTCGGTTCGGGGCCGATATCCTTTGAAGAGACGGCTGCCCTGTTCTTGAAGGCGCCCAGATTCGGTAGCGCCGATATCCTTGCGGAGGAAAGGTACTCCGCCGAAGATGCCTTCGTCCGCGACAACAACTGTCTCGGCATCGTCGTAGAATTCTATGACGGCGTTGATGCGTGGGTTGACCTCATCATGCGCCGCCCGCGCCAACTGGGTCAGCTCCAAACCCGTCACTTCGCCCGCCTTCACGAGAGAGGCCAAACCGGTGGCATCGTGGTCCGCATATTCGCTCAATCTCATTCGGCAGATCCTTACTCGCCAACTGCTCTATTGAGGGCTGGCGCGGTTGTGTTCTCAACCTGCCCGGATTGCCAACGCCGAAGCCGGTATCCATGACAAATAGCGACCGGATCGAAAGCACACGTGTCTCCAGAACGATGGAAACGCAGGTCGGCTGGTGAAATCGCCATTGTCAGTCCCCAATCGAGAACGTGGAGGTCTTGTTGAAGGAGGAGGTGCGGCCGTGAGAAGCACGGGCTTATGCCACTAAGGGATATAGACCTCGTGTGTTGCAAATAATGCAACGCTGTTGCAATTTCATTTGGAATGTGACAGGGGTGTAAACAGTTGTCAAGTGGAGCTGAGGAGTCATCGATGGATCCTGTTAATTATCCCCCGAACGCCCGTGACCGAGCCCCTGGGGAGGTTACAACAGTTCAACGCGCGTTGAATCTGCTGAGGATCGTCGGCGCGAGTGAAAGGCCGATCGGAGTGAATGAGATCGCGCGGCGGCTAGAACAGCATGCGAGCGCGGTTTCGAGGACACTGTCGACGCTTGAGCACAACGGATTCGTCGAACGTGACGAAGAAACGGGACGGTTTGTGCTCGGGGTTGAGCTGATCGCGCTGGCGAGCAGGCTTCTTGCTGAACTTGACGTGGTCCGTGTGGCGCGACCCCATCTGGAGGAACTTGCCGAAAGCACGAGGGAAACGGCCTCACTCAGTCTTTGGAACAAGACGGAGGCTATCAACATCGAGCACGTACTTGGTCCCGGGTCGATCAAGCATGTCGCTGCACCAGGGCGCCGCAACCCGGCGCATTGCACAGCTACTGGAAAAGTCATGCTGTCGCAGATGCCTGCGTCAACCCTGGAAGAAGTTCTGGCTCTCGGCCTAGAACGTCATACGGACCGCACGATCACCGAGAGGAGTGCTCTTGAACGCGAGCTGCATTGCGTGCGCGAACGAGGATACGCGCTGAACGTCGGCGAGTTCATTCCTGAGACCGCCGCCATCGCAGCCGTCATCCACGACCGGAGAGGGAGAGTTGTGGCGGCAATTGCCGTTACGATGCCGGTTTTTCATTTCACTCAGCAAAGTGAACTTCAGCTGGCGCCTGTTGTCATGAATGCGGCCGCGAGTATCTCGCGGAGGCTAGGATATCAAGGCGCTCGCACGATATGAAGTAGACGCCCTAAACGCGTCGTGGGGGTGCGGGCCCTGGGCGCGAGGTGACGCAAACTGTGTCCTGTTCGATGACGACGTGGCCGGTCATGTTATTTTCGTTCCAGCCGCTTCGCCGCTGTTTCCAGCGCGTGCCAGAGCGATGCGGCGGATGACCGCGCCCCCAGAACGGCGACATGAGCTTCGCTGCGGCGGATGACGAAACAGCTCATATGCTCAATGCCGGTACGCCTCGCGCGACCTGGGCCAAAGTCCGCGAGATCGATGTTGATAAGCTTCGAAAGCAATGCCTCGAGAGGCCTTGACCCGGCCCGCAATACAATCTCGAAAGCGACCCAGCCATCGGTCTGCTCGGTCACCGAGCAGCCGGCGGCGAATTGCTTGAGCTCGGCGGCAAAACCCAGATCGGCGCGGCCTTCATACTCGATCATCCACTGATCCGGCCCGGTCCACAGCGCGGCAACCCCCTGCCCCGCAATCCAGCGGCCTGGTCCTGGCAGAGTGAGCCCGAAGGGCCTAGGCCCAATGGTTCCGCGGCGCAGCGCCAGAGAGGCAAGCGCCAGACCAACGTTCTCCCGAATCTCCAACGCCCCGAACGAAGCGAGGCGTGGTAGTGCGGCACCGAGCGCCGTGATGGGTATCAGCTCACTCACGAAGACGTTCTCCCTCGGGGTCGACGAAACAGGCAGGCACGACCAGCAGGCGCGCGCTTTCACCTTCGAGCGGGTTCGCAGCCACGATTACCTCGCCCAGCCGTTCATCGCCCTTTTCTAGGAATCCGAGCCCGATCATCGAGCGGACATGCGGGCTGTAGCAGGCCGAGGTGACCCAGCCCTGATCGGTATCGCATTTCCGCGGTGCGCCTTCCGCAAAAAGATGCGAGCCGCTGACCACCTTCCCGGCCGGATCGACGGGCCGCAGCCCCACCAGGCGTCGCCTGTCGCCCGCAAGGCCCCCGCGCCGCGACATCACAGCGCCGACGGAATCCTTCTTCTGCGACACCATACTGCCAAGTCCGACCATGGCGGCCGTCGTCTGTCCGCTCAATTCGGGGCCGGCGGCGTGGCCCTTCTCGATCCGCAGCACGCCCAGAGCCTCGGTGCCATAGGGCGTCGCTCCAAGATCGGCTCCCAGTTCCATCAGCCGCTCTATCAATGCGTGGCCGAAGCGTGCGGGAACCGCAACTTCATAGGCGAGTTCGCCCGAGAAGGAGATCCGGAAGAGCCGCGCGCGAAGGCCGTCGCAGACGGTGAGTTCCGCGCAGGCCATGAAGGGGAAGGCCTCGTTCGACAGGTCGAACCCGTCAACGATGCGGGCGAGCAGAGCGCGCGACTTCGGCCCGGCGACCGCGATCTGTGCCCACGCATCGGTCGTGGAGATGAGCTGGACGTCGAGGTCCGACCACAGACATTGCCGCGCGAATTCCATGTTGCGATAGACCAGACCGGCGTTGGCAGTCGTCGTGGTGACCACATAATGATCCTCGGCCAGCCGCGCGCAGGTGCCGTCGTCATAGGCAAATCCGTCTTCGCGCAGCATAAGCCCGTAGCGGACACGGCCGACTTTCAGCGTGGCCATGATGTTGCAGTAAAGGCGGTTGAGAAACTCGCCCGCGTCCGCGCCCTGAACATCAATCTTGCCGAGCGTGGTCACGTCACACAGGCCCACCGCGCTGCGCACGGCCCCGGCCTCGCGGTCCACGCTCTGGCGCCAATGCGTTTCGCCCGCTCGCGGGAAATATTGCGCGCGCATCCACTGGCCGACCTCGACGAACACGGCGCCCTGCCCCTCGGCCCAGTGATTGGTGGGTGTGAGGCGGCGTGGTCTATAATGCCGCCCTATATCGCCGCCGCCCAGGACCGAGAGCGTCACTGGAATGTAAGGCGGGCGGAAAATCGTTGTTCCAGTTTCCGGGATCGTTCTCCCGGTCAGCTCCGCCATCACGGCAAGACCGGTCACATTTGCGGTTTTGCCTTGGTCCGTCGCCATGCCCAGAGTCGTGTAGCGTTTCAGATGCTCTACCGGCCGCATGTTCTCGGCATGGGCGAGCTTGATGTCCTTCACCGTCACGTCATTCTGGAAATCGACCCAGGCGCGCTTCTTGCCGGGTACATTGAACACGGGCGCAACCTTGTAGTCTGCCTCCTCCGCGCGCGGCAAATCGGGCGACGATGCGGCGATTCCAAGTTCGTCCATCGCACGCTTTGCGGCTTGCGCGCCGGAACGCAAGGCGTCGGCGGTGGAAAAATTGGCCGCCGCCGCACCTGCCGGAATTAATCCTGGAGGACCATCCTCCCCAGGCAGGAACGCCTGCAGCGATTCATTCCAAATAGGCCGACCGCGATGATGCGAAAAGAGATGCACATTCGGGTTCCAGCCGCCAGAGACCCCGAGCGCGCCGCACTCAATCCATTCGGACCTGCCGTTTGCCTGAACCTCGATCGACTTCAGGCCAAGCCGGCCGCGTGAGCCAGTCACCATGCCCCCCGCGATCAGTCGGTAGTCACCGCGAGCCTTCGCCTCGGGGCGCGCGTCGATGACGGCGGCGATCTGGACATCCTTGGCGGCCAGATCGCGCGCGGTGCGATGACCGTCATCGTTATTGGTGAAGACGGCGACCGTCTCGGACGGGCATGCCGCCCAGCGATTGGCGTAAGTTCGCATCGCGCCGGCCAACATGATCCCGGGACGGTCATTGTCGGCAAAGGCGATGGGCCGCTCTGTCGCGCCCGCCGCCAGTACCGCGCGCTTCGCCGTGATACGCCAGAGTGTCTGGCGCACACGCCCGCTCGCCTCTGGGAGATGATCGGACACGCTTTCCACCGCGCCATAGATGCCGTGGTCATAGACCCCGAAAACCGTGGTGCGACGCATCACGCGAATATTCGGCAGGCTCTCGAATTCAGCCTCCAACGCTGAGACCCAGTCGGTGGCTTGCCCTCCGTCCAGCGTTCCCGTCTCGGACAGAAGCCGCCCGCCCAGGCGGAAATCCTCGTCGGCCAAAATCACACGTGCGCCCCCGCGCGCCGCCGTCAGCGCCGCAGCAAGCCCGGCCGCCCCCCCGCCGATGACCAAAAAGTCGCAATGCAGGAAACCCTTGTCGTATGTATCCGGGTCGGCCTGCATTGAAAGGCGCCCGAGGCCTGCCGCCCTGCGGATCGCCGGCTCGTAAAGCTTTTCCCAGAAGCCCTTCGGCCACATGAAAGTCTTGTAGTAGAAGCCGGCCGTCAAGAAGGGCGACAACAAGTCATTTATCGCCAGTGCGTCGAATCCGAGCGAAGGCCAGCGGTTCTGGCTTCGCGCCTCCAGCCCTTCGAACAGCTCCACCACCGCGGCTCGCGTGTTCGGCTCCTGCCGTGCCCCCGTTCGCAGTTCGACGAGAGCGTTCGGTTCTTCCGAACCGGCCGAGAGAACCCCGCGCGGGCGGTGATACTTGAAGCTGCGGCCCATCAGACGAACGCCATTGGCCAGCAGCGCCGAGGCGAGCGTGTCGCCGGGATGGCCCTGGTAGCGCTTGCCGTCGAAACTGAAGTTCAAGGTCTGCGAGCGGTCGATCAGCCCTCCGGTTAGCCGTGTCATTTGCCGCACCTCGTCCGCGAAAGGGCGACATTGCGGGCCAGCTCCGCACCGAGGACTTCATGGGTGACCGTGTCGCGCGTGACCACCAGCCATGACCGGTCGCCCTGCTCGTGGAACCACAGTTCGCGGTGCACGCCCGCCGGGTTGTCGCGCAGGAAGACGTAATCGCAAAAAGCGGCCTCGGCATCGGGCGCGGAGGGGTCTGGACGGTCGATGAGCCGCGCGTCGCCCAGATAGGTGAATTCCTGCGCATCGCGCGGGCCCAGAAGTGGATGTGGGATCAGCATTGGACCGCCTCAGTGGAGATTGGGCTGGGCACCGGCGCCGCGCTCGTCAACCACATGGCCGCGTGCGAAACGGTCGATGCGGTAGGCGCGCGCGGTCTCGTGGGGTGCGCCGGTGGCAAGAAGATGGGCGAAGGCATAGCCGCTGGCAGGCGTCGCTTTGAAGCCGCCATAGCACCAGCCGCCGTTGAAATAGAGGCCATCAATTTGCGTGCGGTCGATGATCGGCGAACCGTCCATCGACATGTCCACCACCCCCCCCCACATGCGCAGCAGCCTCGCCCGCCCGATCATCGGCATCAGCGCCATACCGCCTTCGGCGACGTCCTCTACCACCGGCAGGTTTCCGCGTTGGGCAAAGGAATTGTAGCCGTCGATATCGCCGCCGAAGACAAGTCCGCCCTTGTCGGACTGGCTGATGTAGAAATGGCCTGCCCCGAACGTGATCACACCGGGAATGGTGGGTTTGAGCCCCTCCGTGACGAAGGCCTGCAAGACATGGCTTTCGATCGGAAGCCGCATTCCAGCCATTGCCATAACGCGGCCCGAGGACCCCGCCACCGCCACCCCGACCTTGTCGGCGTCGATATAGCCGCGCGATGTCTCCACGCCACGCACCTTGCCGCGATCGAGCCGGAAACCGGTCACCTCGCAATTCTGGATCAGGTCCACGCCGTGGCTGTCGGCCCCGCGCGCATAGCCCCAGGCCACGCCGTCGTGCCGCGCGGTGCCGGCACGCGGCTGCATCAGGCCACCTTTGATCGGGAAGCGCGCGTTCTCGTAGTTCAGGAACGGAACCATGGCGCGCAGTTCCTCTCGACCTAGCAGCCGGGCGCCCGCACCTGCTAGCATCATGGAGTTGCCGCGGCGGCGGAAGGCATCACGCTGTGCATCCGTATGAAACAGGTTGATGATGCCGCGCTGGGAAACCATAGCGTTGAAGTTGAGTTCCTGCTCCAGTCCTTCCCAGAGCTTCATCGAGAACTCATAGAAGGGCTCGTTGCCAGCAAGCAGGTAGTTCGACCGGATGATCGTCGTGTTTCGCCCGACATTCCCGGATCCGAGCCAACCCTTCTCCAGCACGGCGATACGGGATCGCCCGAAACTCTTGGCCAAATAATACGCTGTCGCCAAGCCGTGACCGCCCCCGCCGATGATCACGTAGTCATAGGCGGGCTTGGGCTCAGGGTTGCGCCAGAGCGGCCGCCACCCGGTGTGACCCTTGAGCGCTTCAGCAAAGATGCGGAATCCGGAAAACTTCATATCAAGTACTCCTTGGACCGCCGAGACTATGTCACGGCAAGGGCAGTGAGGTGTTTTCAAAATTGACTCATGTGTGCTTTTGCCGGACATGGGCGAACGATGTGGATGATAGGATTTTCAACGGGATGATTGACGGGAATCTCGGCAGCCCGCGGCGATACGGTTTCCTGCTGATCGAAGGCTATGCCCTGATGTCCGCAGCCTCCGCGGTCGAGCCGCTGCGCGCCGCCAACCTGCTTAGCGGGCGGATTGTTTACGATCTGAACTTCATGTCGGCCAAGGGCGGGTGGATGCGCAGTTCCGTCTCGGGCGCGTTCGAGACCGAACCTGTTTCACAAGCAGGCACTGATTTCGATATTCTCTTCGTCGTCGCCGGCGGCAACCCGCTCACCTATCGAGACGACAGGATCCTCGCTTGGCTGCGCCGTCTCGCCCGGTCGGGTGTGCCTTTGGGCGGAATCTCAGGCGGAGCGGCAATCCTGGCGGCAGCGGGTGTGATGTCGTCACGCCGGTTCACAATTCACTGGCAGCACATTGATGCAATGCGGGAGATGTATCCCGACGCACTCATCGAACGGCGGCTGTTCGTCATCGATCGTGACCGCTTCACCTGCGCGGGCGGCATGGCCCCCCTAGACATGACCCATGCGCTGATCGCTTCAGATCACGGTGTGGAATTGGCCCGTGCGGTCAGCGATTGGTTCATCCATACCGGCATCCGGCAGGCCGAGGCCCCTCAGCAATTGGACCCAATACGCAGGTACGATCTGCGCCATCCCGCTCTGGTCGCCATGGTGCAATTGATGACAAGCCACATTGCGGACCCGCTGAAGCTGGACGATCTGGTACACTTGAGTGGTATTGGGATGCGGCAATTAGAGCGGTTGGCAACGGAACAGTTAGGACAGAGCGTGATGCAGTTCTATCGGTCTTTACGGTTGGAGAAGGCCGACGAGATTCTCCAACAGTCAAACCTGCCGCTCGTCGAAGTCGCGCTGGCCACAGGCTTTTCCAACCGCAGTCATTTCTCACGGGCCTTTCAGGCCCATTTCGGCGTGGGTCCCGCAACCCACCGCAAACAGCGCCGCCATAGCGAAAATTATCACGCCAGGACGCATTTTGGGGGGCGGTCAAGTGTAGACTAGGAAAGGTCTCCACAACCTCGAGCTTCTCGTCGGCCAGACGAAAACTTTTTACGCAATCCTCGAGCCGAGATGTTCTCGCAAGAGGATGGCCTGAGCGCCTACTTGGCAATCTGGTCGCCGAATAAAGCGAAGCTGTCCTCGTCTTCATCCAGACGGCATCGACAATCTTCGACATATCGTCGACGAGAGCAGGGCTACATGACACTCCCCCAACCCGCCTCAGGAAAATCTTCCGAGACCATAGCGGCCTTGGCCGTTTGGATACCAGTTATGTGCTTGCCCGTCCGTCTCGACGAATCACTGGAACGCTTCGGAAGATCGGGCCAGTTCACGCGCGGCGTCTTCTTCGGCATATCGCCTGCCCCGTCGAGAGAGGGCATCCAGAAGGGGCCCAAGGCCTGCCGTTTCGAGGTTGCCTATTGCCGAGAGGATCTCGTCCTGCCACCGCGGGTGAACGTTCTCTCTGCTGAGGCCCTTGAATTTCTCCCAGATCTGAT
>NZ_SRUO01000177.1 GCF_004791025.1 Mesorhizobium sp. M4B.F.Ca.ET.203.01.1.1 | reverse complement strand
CCGGGCTGGTCACCGCGTTCCCGCGCGAGACGGTCGCCATCTACCAGCTGATGAAGCAGGGCCGCCGCGAAGAGGCGCTCGCCATCTACCGCTGGTTCCGGCCACTGCTCGATCTCGACGTCTCGACCTATCTGGTGCAGAACATCAAGCTTGCCGAAGTGTTCGCCATCAACACCAACGACCGCGTGCGCATGCCGCGCCAGCCGCTGTCGGGCGAGCGCCGCAAGGCGGTCGAGAAGATCGTCAAGGACGCGCTGGCGGTTCGCCCGACGCTGCCGCAGTTCTGAGGGCTTTCTTCTCCCTATTTTCGGGGTGAAGATGGCGG
>NZ_SRUO01000176.1 GCF_004791025.1 Mesorhizobium sp. M4B.F.Ca.ET.203.01.1.1 | reverse complement strand
CACAGCGCCCGCGCCCGCACTATGTGGTAACGGTGCCGGCCAGAATCGGCGTGGTGCTCAAGCGCATCCTGCCGGCATCAGCGCTCTACCGCGTGCTTGCCAGGCGCGCCTGACCGAAACCGAACTGGAGCCCGCCCATGGCAACCACCGTCAAGATCCTCGCCTTGGTCGTCATGGCCGCCGTCGTCGTCGTGCTGATCCGCGGCCTCGTCAACATGATGCGGGGCGGGTCGGGTATGACCTCCAACAAGCTGATGCAGGCGCGTGTGCTGTTGCAGGCCGTGGCACTGGCGCTGATCCTGCTGGCGGTCTGGTTCACCCGCAA
>NZ_SRUO01000175.1 GCF_004791025.1 Mesorhizobium sp. M4B.F.Ca.ET.203.01.1.1 | reverse complement strand
ACCGGCGGCGTCGGCAGTGCGGCCCACGGTATCGGTCAGCTCATGCATCGAGGCGGCGGTCTCCTCCAGATTGGCGGCCTGCTGTTCAGTACGCTGCGACAGGTCATGGTGACCGGCAACGATCTCGCCGACACCGGCATCGAGGCTGGAGGCTGCCTGCTGGATGCGGGTGACGATGTGGCCCAGCTGCGCGACGGTGGCGTTGGCATCGTCGCGCATGCGCGCGAACACCCCCTGCAGTTCTCCTTCCATGCGCACGCTCAGATCGCCACGGGCCAGTGCGGCCAGCAGCACCTGCAGATCGCCGAGATTGCTTTCGAAGGTG
>NZ_SRUO01000174.1 GCF_004791025.1 Mesorhizobium sp. M4B.F.Ca.ET.203.01.1.1 | reverse complement strand
GATGGGCGCAATCACCCCCCTGCCGAAGCCGTCGCTGGCCCTGATGCGCAGGTGCCCGCCCGGCGGACCCTCGCGCAGGTCGCGCATTTCCTCCAGCGCCTGCAGGATGCAGGTCACGCCCGGGTTGCAGCCCTCCAGGAACAGCTCGCCTTCCCGGGTCAGCGTGGTCGAGCGCGTGGTGCGCAGGAACAACCGCACGCCCAGCTGGCTTTCCAGCTTCTGCACGCTGCGGCTGACGGCCGAGCGGCCGATGCCGAGGCGGTCGGCCGCGCGCGCGAAACTGCCCTCGGAGGCCACTGCAATGAAGGCCAGCACGCCGGCGTAGC
>NZ_SRUO01000173.1 GCF_004791025.1 Mesorhizobium sp. M4B.F.Ca.ET.203.01.1.1 | reverse complement strand
GCAGGTACAGGATCTCTTCGGCCGTGCCGACGCCACCGGCGAACACGATGATGCCGTGGCCGATGCGGACGAAGGCCTCCAGGCGCTTCTCGATGTCCGGCATGATCACCAGATGGTTGACGATCGGGTTCGGCGACTCGGCCGCGATGATGCCCGGCTCGGTCAGGCCGATGTAGCGCGTGACGGTGCGGCGCTGCTTGGCATGGGCGATGGTCGCGCCCTTCATCGGGCCCTTCATCGCGCCCGGGCCGAAGCCGGTGCAGATGTCCAGGCCGCGCAGGCCCAGCTCGTAACCCACCTGCTTGGTGTACAGGTACTCGTCGCGCG
>NZ_SRUO01000172.1 GCF_004791025.1 Mesorhizobium sp. M4B.F.Ca.ET.203.01.1.1 | reverse complement strand
ATCGCCAATACCCTCACCGCCTCGGCGCTCGAACGCGGCCGGGCCGAGATCGAGGGCGGCAATCCGCCGATCAAGCCGCTGGTGCTGCCCAACAGGACGTTCGAGGACAGCCTCCGCCTGACGGTCGGAGCGATCCCGGTCGAACTGCGTCAGGTCGAAATCCACAGCCATGACGGCACCGTGCTGCTGATGCCTGACGCCGGCCTGCTTTTGGCCGGCGACACGCTGGAAGACTCCATCACTTATGTTTCAGAACCGGAACGCCTGGCGGCGCACTTGCTCGACCTCGAGCGCATGTCCGATTGGCAGTTCGAGCGGATCCTGCCC
>NZ_SRUO01000171.1 GCF_004791025.1 Mesorhizobium sp. M4B.F.Ca.ET.203.01.1.1 | reverse complement strand
GTCAACTTGTCCGAAAGCCGGCGGGCCAGGCGATAGGGAATGGTCGCGACCAGCTCCGTGCCCCGGATCAATGCTTCAAGATTGTCGTGGCTCGGCACGATCACGCTCGGCGTAATCCTGACGTCGATTGCCCGAAGCGCCGCGAAGTACAACGCCTCCCACTGGCCATTGTGGGTCACGGCGATATGCCGCGTCTGCCGGTAGCGATCCATCGTCAGTTCGCCGGCCGCAAGCGGATGGCTGGAATCCATGATGCAAGCGTAGCGGTCGGTGAAGAGTTTACGCCGGTAGTAGATATCGCCGAAAATCGCCACCGGGCCGAGCACG
>NZ_SRUO01000170.1 GCF_004791025.1 Mesorhizobium sp. M4B.F.Ca.ET.203.01.1.1 | reverse complement strand
ACCGCTCGACGACGACGGGGGCCGGCGGCGCCTGGTCGATCGGCGGACTGACGCTGGCCGATGTCGGCAAGAACATCTACGAGGTCGTGCCGGACGGCTCCGAGCAGACCGGGATCCTCGTGCAGACCGTCGACAATCCCGGCAGCGGTGGCACCGACACCGGCAACGACTTCACCAACTTCCTCGACTTCTCAGTCTCGGGCACCAAGTACGAGGACCTGACCGGAAACGGCAAGACGGCGGACGACACCGCCTGGTCGCATGATCCGGTGACCATCTTCATCGACGACGACAACAGCGGCGATCTCAGCGCCGGCGACCGCTCGA
>NZ_SRUO01000169.1 GCF_004791025.1 Mesorhizobium sp. M4B.F.Ca.ET.203.01.1.1 | reverse complement strand
GGAGAGCTTGCCTTTTCCGGTCCGCGCAAGCGCGACGCGGAGCGCGGCTTCGCCACGCACGCCGCCGACTGGGCCGATGCCCGCCGCCGCCAGCCCGCTGCGGTCCTGGTAAGAGCTGACCGAGGTGATGGCGATCGGCCACAGCGTCACCTCTTGCGCCGTGGTGAAGGTCGAGCGCGTCGAAAGCCCCGGGCGCAGGCTGGAAACCAGCCGCGTGCCGCGCGCGACGGCATGGCCGGCGGTCATCGACTGCACCTGCTGGCCGGGCTTAAGCACCGCCATCGCCGTTGCCGGCGCAGGCGTGACCAGATCCGGAAAGAGAAACTCG
>NZ_SRUO01000168.1 GCF_004791025.1 Mesorhizobium sp. M4B.F.Ca.ET.203.01.1.1 | reverse complement strand
ATCGAAGGCGCGTGGACGAGCCATCCGACCAAGTGGGACAACGGCTTCTTCGACATGCTGTTCAAGCATGAGTGGACGTTGACGCACAGCCCCGCCGGTGCATCGCAATGGGCGACGATCACCATTGCCGAAGAAGACAAGCCTGTTGACGTCGAGGATGCCTCGATCCGCACCATCCCGATGATGACCGATGCGGACATGGCACTGAAGGTCGATCCGATCTATCGTGAGATTTCGCTGAAGTTCAAGGATGATCAGGATCATTTCTCCGAAGTCTTCGCCCGCGCCTGGTTCAAGCTGACGCACCGTGACATGGGGCCGAAATCCC
>NZ_SRUO01000016.1:130223-155294 GCF_004791025.1 Mesorhizobium sp. M4B.F.Ca.ET.203.01.1.1 | reverse complement strand
GAGCCGCTACTTGCTGGCGCTCGAAGCGACCGGCTCGACGGCGGATGCCGAGGCCTGGCCGGTATTCGAGCGGCTGTTTGAGGAGCATGGCCTGCCGGACCGGTTCCGAAGCGACAATGGCCCGCCCCTCGCGTCGGCCGGTGTCACCGGGCTGACACCGCTTGCGGTGCGCTTCATCAAACTCGGCATCGCCCTGGAGCGGATCGCGCCGGCAAACCCCAGCAGAACGGTCGCCACGAGCGCTTTCATCTGACCCTGTTGCCGCTGGCCGAGGCACCGGAGGCCGACAGAACGGCCCAGGGCCAGGCCTTCGGCCTTCCGGCACAGCTACAATGAAGAACGTCCCCATGAGGCGCTCGGCATGGACACTCCAGCCCAGCATTACAGATCCTCCCGGCGCGCCATGCCGACGATGCTGCCCGAGCCTGATTGTCCGACCGAGGCCGCGGTCCGTCATGTACGCCACAATGGCGAGATCAGGTGGAACGGCGGCTTCGTCTATGTCTCGCAGGCACTGGCCGGTGAAGCTGTCGCGGCCGCCCAGACCGAGGATGGTCAATGGGCTCTTTCGTTCCATGCCCACCAGCTCGGCATCATCGACACAAGGCGTATGACGCTTGTCCGCTGCAGCGCCGCGCCAATCAATCCGCTTGGCGCTGCAGCGGACTCATAGGGGGGAACTGTTACCTATGTATCCGGTTCAAACTGTTACCCATCCCATGTCTGGACACCGGCGGGCGGAATGAGGGGCAGCGCCGATGTCGACAATTGGTCCGTCGAACACGCGTCAGTTGGAGACTGCGCTTGCCTTACTGCGTCAGCCTGAAATCCGCTCGATCACCGCGCCGCAGCCGGAAAGCTTCTCCTCCAGCCGCTCGAAGCCGCGGTCGAGGTGATAGACGCGGTTGACGGTTGTCTCGCCTTCAGCGGCAAGGCCGGCGATGACCAGCGAGACGGACGCGCGCAGGTCGGTCGCCATGACCGGCGCGCCCTTCAGCTTGGCGACGCCGTCGACGATCGCCGTCTGGCCGGAGAGCGTGATGTGGGCGCCGAGCCGGGCGAGCTCCTGCACGTGCATGAAGCGGTTCTCGAAGATCGTCTCGGTGATGCGCGACTTGCCGTTGGCCATCGTCATCAGGCCCATGAACTGCGCCTGCAGGTCGGTCGGGAAAGCCGGGAATGGCGCCGTCGTCACGTCGACCGGCGAAATGCCGGCGCCGTTGCGCCGGACGCGGATGCCCGAATTGGTCGGCGTGATCTCGGCGCCGGTCTGCGAGATCACATCGAGCGCAGTCTGCAACAGCTCGGGGCGGGCGCCTTCGAGCACGACGTCGCCGCCGGTCATCGCCACAGCCATGGCATAGGTGCCGGTCTCGATGCGGTCTGGAATGACGCGCACGCGGGCCCCGGACAGCGCCTCGACGCCGTCGATGGTGATGGTCGGCGTGCCGGCGCCGGAAATTCTGGCGCCCATGGCGTTGAGGCATTCGGCTAGGTTGACGATCTCGGGCTCGCAAGCGGCGTTTTCCAGCACCGTTTCGCCCTTGGCCAGCGAAGCCGCCATCATCAGCACATGGGTGGCGCCGACCGACACTTTCGGGAACACATAGCGGTTGCCGACGAGGCGGCCGTTCTTGGTCTTGGCGATGACATAGCCGGTGTCGACGTCGAGATCGGCGCCGAGCGCCTGCAGGCCTTCGAGGAACAGGTCGACCGGGCGCGTGCCGATGGCGCAGCCGCCAGGCAGCGACACTTTGGCCTCGCCCATGCGGGCCAAGAGCGGCCCGATCACCCAGAACGAGGCGCGCATCTTCGACACCAGCTCATAGGGAGCCGTGGTATCGACGATGTTGCGGGCGGAGAAGTTGATGGTGCGCGAATAGCCTTCCTGCTGCTTCTCGCGCCTGCCGTTGACGGAATAGTCGACACCGTGATTGCCGAGGATGCGGATCAGTTGCTCGACATCGGCCAGATGCGGCACGTTCTCCAGCGTCAGCGTGTCGTCGGTCAAGAGCGAGGCGATCATCAGCGGCAATGCCGCGTTTTTCGCGCCGGAGATCGGAATGCTTCCGGCGAGCTTGTTGCCGCCGACAATTCTGATGCGATCCATGTGAGAATGTCCCCTCGGCCGAAACGGCCGGTTTCAATCGTTTGATTATCGGCCCGTCTAGACCATTGGCCGGCTTGGTTCAAGAAATAGGATTTATGGTCCCTTGGTCCAAGTATGGCGGGGCAGTGTGGCCGGTTTGGGTTAGTCCTTGTGCATTTTTCCAGCAGTCGGCAATCCCTCCGGCCGCTTGTCGGCTTCGCCGGTGCGGCGCGAGCGCGACTGCGCCTTGCGCTTCCCGAGATTGGCGCGCAAGGCTTCGGCGAGCCGGTCCTTGCGGTCGCTGCCGCCCTTTTTCGGTGGATTTGCCTTGTCGCTCATCGTCCCATCCCGGCCGGCCGACCGGCCAACCCCTGTTGAGGGATAGCCAACATTGTGGCGCGGCCATGTCCGGTAAAGCAGCTTCCACAGCCTCGGCATTGCCGTCCATACCGGTCTGAAACCGCGCGGCGGTTTTGCGACAATGAAACGCGACACTTTAGGTTTTTCTTGGCCTTGCGCTTGCCGGTTCGTTATGGCAGAAGCCCCGCCATCGGCTGCGGTAGCTCAGTGGTAGAGCACTCCCTTGGTAAGGGAGAGGTCGAGAGTTCAATCCTCTCTCGCAGCACCAGTCCATCCCGTTGAAATCGCTTAAGCCACTGGCAGGCAACGGTTCTGTCCGCTCTTTACGCTTGAACGGACAGCCACGAGCGCCCCAGCGCGTCCGGCTGGGCGGTGTCGGAGCTCATCGTCCACGGCGCCTCCAGACGCTCGACCTATCGCCATCTGCTACGAGCGCATTCCGCGCAACGAACCATTCCTGGAAGAAGCGGTGATCTGAGCCCGGCTGCGCCGAACGGGCCCGATGGGGTTCCTCGGGTGCGAGTTAGTCGGTGGTAGCGGTCGCTCGGGATCTCCATAACTGCGACGTGGTCGAGGTTGGCGTATCGCGCCCGGTAGTAGCCCTCGCTCTCAATTTCAGTGAATGTGTGCGGCGGAACCTGAAAGATCGCAGCCGCCTTCATTCCGTAGAAAATACTAGCGGCTACTTCGTCCAAGAAGTTCCACTCATCCTCTCCCTGGTCGTACGTGACACGCACAAAGGAGACCATGCGCATTGCTTTATCCTCGCCTATATCTGCGATTATAGCCTCACAATCTTGCCTAAGATTTTCAGGAGCATCGCCTATTTCTAAGTCGTATAAGGCTCGATAGACTTCGGCAGGATAATATACGGGCATTGCCTCAACGTCATCGCCAATTAATTCTATGGATTTGGCGTATCTAAGATTGATAAGAAGTAGTTTATTATCAAGGGTTGAACAGCAAATCCAACCATGAGATTTATGATGCTTGCGGAAAGAATTCAGATTTTGTAGCTGAGTGAGAAGTGATAAGCGTGCACTTTCAGCTATTGGATATCTTCGAATACCGGGAGCCGTGCGCAGGCTCAGGGTTCCATATCTTGTCTCTATATCAAAAGCTGTAAACGGTCTCATACGGCACTCCTCATAGAGACGGTCCTCATTATTTGGTGGATGTTCAATTGAGCTGTTTGTCGTTTCCCAGGGCGGCCATAAGCGGTACCTCCTCGTCAGGATTGATCTGAGCTGCTCCATAAAGAGGTCGCGCCGCCCATCAAATGTCCATCTTACGACCATCACCGAAGCACTTTCAGGCCATTTGTCCTCCGGTTGTTGGCGAGAGCGCATCTGACTGCCGCCTGATGCCCAAGTCGGACGCGACCTACCTGATCGGTCAGTGGGGCGCTGTGACGCATCAGACTGTGGTGAAGGAGCGCTCCTAGACATCCGCGAAGTATTCCGTGTTTTGGGCAAATCGGGAATGACCTTTACGCCGCCTCTTGCCGCCGTTTCTACTCAGTGAGGTGCACGGGCGGATTGCTGCGCGGTACTGCACGCTCATGCTCCCATGAAACGCTCATCTGGAGTGGTGAGCTTCACGTTGAGTTCGAGGTCGGCAGTGTTGCCAACAAGCGAACTCCGTCACTCCAGCCCCCACAGTTCACTTTCCTGGGATGCGGCAAACGTCATTTCGGTGCTTGCACTGCTGCCCATCAGGACCTCATGGTCAAGCGGTCGGTGGGATTTTTTCGGTAGTTGCTTGCTGGCGTTTGCCTTCGTGGCACTCCCGCGCGGAAGCCATGACAGCTCGTCGGGCCGTCTTGTGTTGGACCGCCATCGGGTCGACTCTGCTTCGCTTCCAGCTCGGGTTCATCTCCAGATCGGCGATCAGCCCGACACATGGATGCGCACTCGGCGTTGGAGCCGCGTGGAATGCGCAATCAAGCGCCGACCTTTCGCCTCAGCACTGACTTCGACGCTCATTGCCTGGCAGAGAAAGAGCTTCACTGCGGCTTTAATTATTTCCGGCGGGCCTCGAAGGAGCGGCTGACAGGAACACTAAGTGGTCGGGCGACCTCAAAAAGCATGGGCGGGCCTACCCGGTTTGTCGCGTCATCGTATTTTCTGCAGCCGCTGGAAGGGATGGTGGTGAGCGCCTTCCACCATGCGTTGCAAGTCTGACTGGGATGAGCCAGCCTGAAGGCGTTTAAAGACTTCTAACCAGAAACAATACTCGCTCGTATCTCCCTCACAGTGCGCCGACAGAGCGGACCAAGCAACAACCGTCGCAGCCCCTCGCACCAAGTACTTTTGCCACCTCGACGGCTTCGGTGCACGGATGACGCGCCCGCCTTTTTCCTTCTTGAACCGAAAGGCGGGGGGCAAGCATTGGATGAATCAGCTTTCCCGCCCGTGTAGGGAGAATTTTTGACTACGATGGGCAATTTGTCGTCTCGTTTCTTCACCCTGCGGCCCCTTTCGCTCCGTTTGAGACACCAATAGTGCACCCTCCTCGCCGCCCTGATTTTGAAGTGCCAGCCTGTTCGGAAGGATCTGCTCCGGCACAAGCTCTTGCCCGATACGGATCACATCTCCGAGCACAGAGCGAATGTGCAACCAGGGAAACTCAGCACAGGCTTCCGCCGGTTCCCCTTCGCTCAGCACTGCATCGAGCTTGGCCGCCACACCCGCAAGTGAAGCAGCCGGGGTCTCCAGCAATAGCTGAAGCAGGTTCTCCGCTTGGTCCGCCGCCTCGCCTTCAGCAAGTAACGCTGCCGAATAACCAATTTCCCTATCAGCGACATCCCAGCGCTCTTGATGGGCCTCCAAGTCAGCCTTGGACTTTGCGCGGACTGCCTCGTCTTCTGGTCCTGGACCGAGTACTTCGTTTAGGGCCTGGATTGAATGGAGTCTAACGCTCGTGCCGTCATGCAGCGGGATCGTTGCACAAGGAAATCCAACAGTTTCCACAAGATTTCGCTCTAGGCGCTGCTGCTGACGGCACCGCCGCTCAGTCTCTTCGTGGGCTATCAGCCATTCGCGCCACACTGCCACTGCAGGATCGGCTGATTGATCAGCTTCCGCATGGTCGCGGACAAGCTTCCCTGGCTGCCTTCCCTCCTTTGCATTTGCCGCTATCGCAAGTACCCTACTACGGGTGACGCGGGGCAAAGTCGTGGTATTGTCGGAATCAGCCATGATCCGAGCTCCCTGAAGCTTAGGTGTGGTCAGGCTGACTTAGGTGTTCCTGCACCTGGTCAGCCGCTCTGCGGACCGTTCCAGAAATGGTCTCGGCACGCGAGAGAAAGTGATGGAAAAAATATCAATGCGACTTGGCCAATGTCAATAGAAAATCTATCAAACCAGGCGTCGGCGGTGACCACGAGACAAATCAAGGCTGCACGGGCGTTGCTGGGGTGGTCTCAGGGGGACTTGGCTGAACGCTCAGCAGTGTCTGAACCAACAATCGCGCGTCTAGAAGCGGAGGATGGACGGCTCGGTGGTCGTCCCGAGACTGTGACGAAGATCATTAGCGCGTTGGTAGTCGCAGGTATCGCGTTTATCCCGGAAAACGGTGGCGGGCTCGGTGTGCGCTTGCTCAAAGAGCGTCCGCGGTAGAGGCGAGTTAAATCTCGCTGCCGGTTAGTCAATTGTTAATATGAAACAACGCCAAGCGTGCCTCGTCTTGAACCTCCAGCAAGCGTTCCTCCGCCGACCGGTACATGTCCTCGAAGGCCAACTCATGCTCGAAGACGACGCCGCCGGTGCGGATGGCGAGCACGTCCTTTTCGCCTTTCGGCGCGAAATAGATCTGTCCGACCGCCTCTCGAATGCGTTCGCCGATCTCCTTGGCGTCCTTTTCGGTCGCGCCAGGCAGAAAGACGCCGAACATCGAGGTGCCGATGCGGCCGACGAGATCCTCCTTGCGAACCGACGACTGGATCGTCGAGGCGATGAGCCGCAGCGCCTCGTCGCCCCATTCCAGGCCGAAGCGCAGGTTGAGGGACTTGAGATGCTCGGGATGGATGACCAGGAAAGCGCCGGAGCGCGGCCCGGCCTCCGAGGTCTTCGCGGCCCGTCTGTCCACCATTGAGGTGAAAACCGGTCCGTTCAGGCAGCCGGTCAGCCTGTCATAGGTCGCCGACCGGTTGAGTTCCTGCCGGTAGCGGCGGATCTCGGCCTGTTTCGATGCGAGCAGCAGGAACAGCGGCAGGCCGATGGCCAGCGGCAGCAGCGTTGCCGTGATCACGCTGCGCGCGAACGGCGTCAGCGCCTCGCTGAACAAAAGCAGATAGTTGAGGCCGAGCGACAGGATGAGGCAGCCTGCCGTCCCCAGCACCGTCAGCCACGCAACATCTTTCCAGCTTTGGGCAGAGGGGGTCGTTGTCGGTTTGGTCACTGGCCAATCTCCTGTCCGATGCGCTGGCATAAGGCCGGTGTGTTGCAATTTCGGTTTCGACGACCGCTACAATTTGATGCATGCGGGCGGAATGGCCGTCAAATCGGCCCGTGCCGGAAAAGGCTGCACCGCAAGGGTTAACAAAACAGATATCGAAGGCGGCAGTCGGCGCCGCCCGGCCGACAGACGGAGCGAGCCTGATCGCTTAGTATCCGGCGCCTATCGAGGCGGCCCGAACATGCCCATCTCGGCGCTCCTGGCCGTTGCCTCGGCCTTGCCGTAGATGCCACCGGGCAGCGCCGTGGCCCAGCCGTTGGAGACCAGCCAGGCGCCGACATCCTGCTTGCCGAGCTTGCAGGGCGCGGCGATGGCGAAACGGTCGACATCCGGCGGCACGAAGCATTTCAGCGCCCGCCCGCGCAGCCAGGCATTGAAGGCAGCCCGCGCGCGCTGGCCGCACGGCCAGGCGACCTCGTGAAAGGAACAGCTCCTGTCGGGGTCGATGGCGAGCGTGCCGCTGATCGCCACCGTCCGGCCCATCGCCTCGAAGATCGCCGACGAGGTGGCGATCGGCCGATAGAGCAGCATCTCGCGCCAGTCGCCCGGCATCGGCGTCTTCGGCCAGTATGCAAGACCGAGTTCGCCAAGCGGCGGGCGGGCCTCGATCCGTTCGATCCGGGTAGCATCGAGTTCGGGCGGCGCGATGAGATCCTGCGCGATCTTGCGCGCCGGCTGCCGCGGTTCGGCATCGAACATCGGTGGCGCCGTCGTCGCTGGCTGGCTTCCGGAGTCCAATGCCGGCGTCTGCCGGTCGACCCCAATCAAGGCGCCGGCTTGCAGGATCAGCAAGACGCCAGCCACGAGTTCGACACCTCCCAACGCGATCGCCAGGCGAGACCTTGCCGCGGACGCGATGCCGCTCATCGGCCGTCCCGGCCATCGCCGTCGAACAAAAGGCCGACCTGGCAACCAGCTTGAGCGCACCCCTTCAACCCCGATGAAACGGCTCCGGCCATCCGACCCGCCGCGTTGGCGTCCCGGCAGTGCAGCATAGCACACGCGCGAAGGATGCCGAAGCCGGCGTCCCGTTAAGCTTCGTTAATCCTTGCGCAATCTCTGTTGCCTATTGTGGCCCGGAATTTGTCGAGGACGACATGAAGCGCAAACCGATACTGCTCTTTGCTTTCCCGGCTCTCATGCTGCTCATCCTGGCGGGCGAGCGGGCGGCGACGTTCCTGCTCGGCACCTATCCCGCCAGCCCGACGACGTGGCGGATCTGGCTGGAGCTGCGCCCACTGGCGACGATGTTCTGGCAGCAAGTCGATCTCTATATGGGCGCTTCGATTGTGCTCGACGCCGCCATCCTGGCCGCCGCCGCGATTGTGTGCTGGATGGCATGCCGGGCGAGTGGGTCGGCTGCCTTCTTCTTGGCCAACCATGTCGCTCTTCTGTTCGCCGGGCTGATGATCGCCGCTGGCAGCCATTCGGAAACGGCAAGCACGATTGCCGCCTTCACCGCGCCCAGCGGCATTCCTTTCTCGCTGGCGATCGACTTCACCCTGAAGAACAGCCTGGTTCTTATGCTCGGCGCCGCGGCATGTGCCTATTGCCACGTCGCCTTCCTCAACGAAGCCAGGCAGCGCGGCGAAGCCCGGGCTATCCGTATTCTCGCGCTGCGGCGGGATTTCTAGGCCTTCAGCCTCAATCGCCCGGAACACTCGGCAAAATCAGTTGATTTTGCGGTAGTAGACCTTGCCGTCCGCCTGCTGGATGCGCTGGTAGGCAGGGTTCGGGGCAGGCGGCGGTGCCCGCTTCCTCAGCGGGGGCATTTCGACGGATCCTGGGTCCGCCGTGTTTTCAGCAAAGGCCGACGGCTCCGTCTCGGTGCTGGCTGGGGCCGCCTCCGGCTCGGGCGCGCTCGCCATCGGTTCATCGCCGACTGGCCGGCTCTGGCCCAGCCGGGCGATGCCGCCATTGACCTCGCTGAACTTCGCCTGCAGCTGGTCGTCGAGGTTTTCGAATCGGCTCTGGAACCCGTTGTTGACGGTGTCGAGGCGGGCGCTGATGCGCTGCTCGAACTGGCCGAGCTGCTCCAGCCGCACTTCCACGGCGCGCAGGTCGTTGATGCCGCGGTAGAGGTAGACGGCAGCCGTCAGGTTCACCACCGTGACCAGCGCGGCGCCAGCCACGACAAGGCCGATGGTGCCTTTGCGGCTTGGCTTGCCGACGGCCACTTCTTCCCTCGGGCCGAGTTCGATCGCCGGCATCTCCGGATCGCTGATCATAGTCATTCCACCACCACCTTTGCGCCCACCGCGACGCGCTTGAAGAGGTCGATCACATCGGTATTGGTCAGGCGAAAGCAGCCTGACGTGCCGTCGAAGCCGACACCCTTGGGATCGTTGGTGCCGTGTATGCGGTACAGCGTATCGCGCCCGTCGCGCAAGAGGTAGAGTGCGCGCGCGCCGAGCGGATTGTAGGGGCCGGCGGGCACCATGTCCGGCAATCCCGGCTGGCGGGCGCGCATTTCCTTGGGCGGTCGCCATTCGGGCCATTCGGTCTTCGCCCCGACCTTGACCGTTCCGGTCCAGCCGAAGCCGTCGCGGCCGACGCTGATCTGGTAGCGCAGCGCCTGGCCTTGCCGCGTGACCAGGTAGAGCGCCTTCTCGTCCTTGCGGATGATGATCGTGCCGGGCTGCTCGGGGGTCTGGAAGGCGACCGTCTTCTTCAGGCTGGGTCCCATGGCCGGCAGCGGCGGCCGGTCGGCGAGAGCGGACCGCGCCTCGGCGAACGGCAGGCCCGACACAAGCGCCGCCACGGCGATGGAAGCGCCGATGAAGGCACGGATGATGTGCGGCCTAGCGGCCGGCGTCACTGAGCCGTTCCTTGAACATCAGCTTCAAATCCTTGTTGAAGCGCGCCCGCCCATCCACTTCGGAAGGCAGGATGGCGCGATTCAGCGCGTCGGTCAAAAGCGCATTGTCGAGCGCGACCGATTTGATGTGCGGCGCCTTGAAGATCTTCTCCAGCTCGCTGCGCGAGAAGTGGTTTCCGAACCATTTGCGCTTGTGCTTGTTGGCGACCAGCGTGATGCTGACCTGGTTGCCGCGCAGCTCGCGGATCTTCTTGTAGAGCCGCTTGCCTTGCCGGAGCGAGGCGACGTTGAGCTCGAAGACGATGAAGATCTCGTCGCTCGTCGAAAGCACTGAGCTATGCCAGGGCGTCTCGATGTTCGGCAGGTCGATGACGATGTCGTCGAACCGGTAGGCAACGAGGTCGAGCAGACGCAGCACGAAATCGGCGCCGCGCGGCTCGAACGGCAGCTCCGGCCGCTCGAAGGAGTAGAGCGTGAGACCCGACGGGCGCGAAAGCTTGATGACGTCCATCAATTCGACATCGAGCCTCTCCGGCTGGCCGATGATGCCCGAGAGGTCGAACTGGTTGAACTGGTTGAGATAGGCGCCGCAATTGGCGCTCTGGAAATCGAGATCGACCAGGCAGGTCGAGGCGGCGCGCTCGGCCGACTTCGAGGCCAGGTATTCCGCCGCCGACAGCGCAAGCGTGGTGGCGCCGGCGCCGCCGCTGGCGGCGATGAAGGTGATGATCCGGCTCTTGGTGCCCTGGTTGCCGGTGTCGTGGAAGGTGACGGCGTTGAGCAGCTCCTTGGCGTCGAGCGGCTTGTGCAGCCAGTCCGAGGCGTTCATGCGCACCAGCACGCGCGTCTGCTCGGACGTCAGCTCGTCGGAAATCGCGATCAGCGGCACCGAGGCCCATTTGGAGCGCGCCTCGACGATGCCCGGCTGGTCGAGCAGCTCGCCATTGGCAAGGTCGAGAATGACGATGCCCGGCCGCGTGTCGGCAGGCGGCCCCTTGAGGAAGTCGCCGGACTCGGAGACCCTGACATCGTAGATCGCCAGAGCATCGAGCCGAGTCGTCACCTCGCGCTTGAAATTCGGATCCGACGAGAAAAGGGCGACTTGTTTTCGCTTGGTCGGGAGAACTCTCGTATCGATGGCGTTCATGGCGAGGTACTCTTCAAATCTTCGCCCGTGACCGTGCTCAGCATGGAGGGCATGGTTTTGTTTGCGTACCCGAGCAGTCCTTGCAGAAAGAAGAACTGGAAGGTTATGTTCTGGAGCCTGACGCTGATTGTCGGCACCGGCCCGCCCAGCCGGGTCTGATATCCCAAACCGGTGGCGGCATAAGTGATGACGACATTGTCGCGCCGCAGGCCAGGAAAGAAGTGACACATGCCGGCCCGCTGGTCGGCGGCAAGATCGGGACAGGCGTCGTCGTTGCTGTTTGCGGTGTCGCCGCGAAAGATACGGCTAAAATTGGCGGCGCTAAAGGCACCGCTATTGCTGCAGGCGCCTGTGCCGGCAGTATATGTGCAGACGAACGGCCCATAGGCGCCGGCGACAACCGGGGCACCCGGAGACGAAGTCGGCCCAGCAGTCGCGAGGCTGGTTGCAACGGGATCCGATATCGACGCCAAGCGGGCGCCGATCTGCACGGCCTTGGTCGCGGCATTCCATTGATAGAAGGCGTAGCCGAAGTCGACGAAACCCAGCGTCAGAGTAAACAGCAGGGTCGAGACAATGGCCATTTCCACCATCGTCGAGCCATCTTCTGATTTTGTAAAGCGCTTGATCATGCTCAAAATCGGATCAACCGCTCCTCGTGAAAGCCATTCAGCGTCATGGGACCGATGCCGACCAGCGACAGCATTCCGATGCCACTATAGGCCAACGTCCCAGCTGCCCTGACAATGCAGACTTGTGCAGTCGTAGTGCGATATTGGGTGACGCCTGCGACGACCGCGTCATGGCAGGAGCCTGCATCGGCAATGGTTACGGTCACATTCGTCGTCTGCCAGCCCGCGATGCGTGGATTGCCTGAGCCCGCCGCGTTGCCGAAGACGGCGATGTTGGTTGCGATGTTGGCGCAATCGATCGCCGCCAGCCCGGCCTTGGTGTACAATTGACTGTTGCACCGCGCGGCAAAACGTGCCGCATCTGATAGGCCGGCTTCCATCAGAAGCTTCTTATGGATCAAATTGCCGAACTCGAACACACCTGCCGACAATAAAAGCATCAGCGGTGCGATCAGCGCCATTTCGACGAGAGCCGTGCCCTGCTGCTCGCGTCGAAATCGGTGGAGATGTTGGGACAGCCCTTTTATCATCGGCGTCACCGGTAGAGTTGGGCTTCGTCGCGAAGAAAATTGTCAAGCGTACCCTGGCCGGCACCGCCGGTTACGTCGACAAGTTCGACCATAACCGACGCGTCCTCAGACGCCGAGGGAACAGGTTCCGTGAGGAAGAAGCTGCCGAAGGCTTCGACAGGCAGATTGGTGCTATGGCCGGATAGATCGTTGCCCGCTGCTTCTAGCGCGTTGCAGTTCAGGATGGCGCCGTAAATAAGCCGACGATCAATTGTCGTGACAGGCGGCTGGCAAGCCGCCGACGGGGTTCCGATCTCTCCACCTGTTGACGCGCTGCCCACCAAACCTGCCGATATCTCGTAACGGTAGACCTCATAGCGCGTTGGCTTTGTTGTGTCCCACGATGCAGGATAAGCAGCGGAACCGAAGTTGGTGCTCCAATAGCCGGAGAAATTCCAATTTCCATCGCCCATCCTGCCGCCCAGATACGGAGTGGTCGCGTCCCGCGGAAGGCCCATTGTTCCAGCTACGGTGAATGAAAGTTGGTTCATGGAAGGGCATTGGTTCGCGCTTCCTTGGGTCTTTATCGCCCCTTTGCGGACGTTCGCTGCCGGACCGTAGACAGGAGTGTTGAAGGCGTTTCCGCCGGCCTTGATTCCGAACCGGACATTGAAGGCGTCCTGCACCGGGCCGGCATTCTGGCCGGTTTTTGTCGAAACGCTCGCGGAATTGTAGCATCCGATTGGGGTTGAAGTCGCGATCGTTTCAGCCAGCGCTTGGGCACCGTTTCCTATGCCTTCCGGGGGCTCAAGAAATCCGAAGTTGCCTGGACCAGCGGCAGCCCCGTTTCCGACCTTCCTTAGTTCGATGAGCCGGCGATGCACGGCCGGGTTGGAAACGGCCTGCTCAAGCGTGTAGCCGCCGGCGTCGTTTGTTCCGTTCACCATCTCATAGGGATTGCACATGAAGACCGGTGTAAAATCGCAGACGCCGGAGGTGAAACCCGCCACCGCAACTGCTCCGACATTGAAGCTGTCACTGGCGCCGGACGTTATAAAAGAGGCTGGGAAGATTGCGGCAAATCCTTCGGGAACGACTGTCACCTGGATGAATCGCGTTTCTATTTCTCCGACGGCAGGAGTGGCGTCCGCGAGATAAATTGCCTGGTTGGCAGTTGTTATCTTCGTTCCGTCCGCAGCGGGAATCGCCTTGAGAAAGCACCAGGAAATACTTCCGGCGCTATTGCATCGAGTTGCGCCGCCCGGTTGACCGGAGGTCAGAGTGAATCTGCCCGCAGTTGAGAAGTTGCTTTCATTATCGACCAGGGTCGCCATGGCACGCTCGGCTCGCGCCCAAGAACCAGTCGTCCCGTCCAGTTCGGCGGCCGCCGCCAGCGCAAATGCATCGGCCCCTTTCTGCAAATCATTGTGCAGGTTGTTGACCCTGCTCATGTCGATCGCCAGCAAGGAAAAACCGATGATCGCCGGCAGCATGACGCTGACGAGGATCAGCGCTAGTCCTCTCTGATCGTGCCAGAACGCGCGAATGGTTCGCAGCATGGCCCTACCCCTTAACCCCTTCGCGCCAAGCCCTCGAATGCCCGACGCATCGTATCCTTCTGTTCAATTAGCTCCGTTGGTCACACCCGAACCGCCGACATTGACCGTCATATTTGTTGTTGGTGCCGGTGGTGGCGGAACTCTATAGCTTCTGACCGCACCGACGGCGCGTTCGCCGTCACCCTCGATGGTGGTGTTCTTCGAGTTCGGATTGAGCGGGTCGACCGTCTGCAGCAGCGAATTGAATTTCTGTGTATCGCCGGCAGCCAGCGTCACCGAGTCGTAGTTGTTGAGATAGTCTGCAGCGCAGCCCGTCAACGCGCCAGCGCACAACAGGAGGACCAGGACGCTATTTCTTGACATAAAGCATCTTGTCCTTCGATTTGAGGTCCAGCATATGGCCATAGGGGCCGGTGACGCCTTCGCCGAGTTCATATTTGCGAACCATGTCCTTGGTCACTTCGAGCTGCCCGAGGATGAAGAACTCCGGGTCGTTGGCCGGACGCGTCTTGTCGAATGGCGTCGCCAACTGCTCGCCGGGCTTTACCGGTCGCACGATATGCGGGGTGACGACGACGACCAGCTCGGTCTCTTCCTTCTGATTGCTCGAATTGCGGAACAGCGTACCGATAACCGGAACCTGGCCGAGCCAAGGCACCTGTTTCTGGAGCTTGGTGGTCTTGCTGGACAGCAGTCCGCCGACGGCGAAACTCTGGCCGTCACGCAGTTCGACGACGGTCGACAGTTTGCGGTTAGTGAAGATCGGGTCGCCGGCATTCGTGAAGCTGGTCAGGTCGCTAACTTCGGGCGCCAGTTTCATGTGGATCTTGTCGTCGTCCAGTACAACCGGCGTGAACAGCAGATTGACGCCGAACTGCTTGAATTCGACCTGAACTTCGCCATCAGCGCCGATGCTTCGGATAGGGATTTCGCCGCCGGCGTTGAAGCTGGCCGTCTCGCCTGAAAGAGTGGTCAGATTGGGCTCGGCCAGCGTGCGCACCACGCCCTTGGCCTCGAGCGCCTCGATGATCAAATCGACCTTAATGTTGCTGTCGATAACGCGGGTGATCAGCGCTGCAAACGGATTGGTATTCGACAGCAGGCCGGTGACCAGATTTCCCGGTCCCAGCACCACATTGTCTTCATCGACGGCGGCGATGCCAGTTCCGGTGCGGGATGTGCCGCTTCCATTGGTACTTCTGATCGAAACGCCGAGGTCCCGGCCGGCATTGCGCTTGGCTTCGAGAATGCGCACTTCAAGGTTCACTTGCTGGCTGTCGTCGACGATGACGGAGTTGATGATGGCGTCGGGGCCATACTGCTGGGCGACTTCCACGATGGAGGCCAGCGTCGCGGCATCCTTGACATGACCGGCCAGCCTGATTTTGCCGTTGATCGAGCCGATCTCAATGCGCGCGCGAGGCGCCACCTGGCGGATTGCAGCTGCCATGTCGCTGACATCTTGACCGACCTCGACCTGGAGCGTGCCCAGCGAACGCTTGTCTTCGGAAAACAGGTTGACGGTTGTGGTGCCCACACCTTTGCCGATGACATAGAGTGTCTTGTCGGTCATCGGCTGGGCGTCGGCGATCTTCTCGTCGCCCACGACAATGTCGCCCAGGGTGGAATTCACCTGGATCGTCACCGACTGCGACACCGGCACGAAGATGCGATGGATGGTCGGGTTCGACACGTCGATGCTGCGGTCGGCGGCATGAGCCACGGGACTCAGCGGCAGCAATGCGCAGGACAATGCGAAAGCGGCGGCCGCCAGTGGTCTCCGGTACACACGCATCTACGCTAACCCCCCTGCCGGCTGATTCGGAGTGTCGATCCTAATGTGCCGGCATCATTTTTGTCGCGGCACATCGTATGTTTCGAGCTTTATACCTCGAAATACACCGATTGTCGCACGTGCCGGCGGTTCCGGCTGCACGTATTTGACCGTTTCCTTGACGATTTCCTTCACTTGCGGCGCAGATGCCACAGCCGGGGCCGGCTTGACCTTGCTCAGATCGTCCAGCTTGCTGCCAACCCGTTCGACGGCCTGGGCCAGCCCGGCCAGTTTGTCGTCGGCCCTTTTGCGATCGGCCGCGGCCGCGGCGTCCGCCGCTGCCTGCTTGGCGAGTTCAGCCTGCCTGGCGGCGACATCGTCCGGCGTGTCGCCGGTCAGGTCAGAAAGCGTGACACGCTCGGTCGTCTCGCCCTTATTGGCCGCCGCCTGGCGCAGTGCCAGCGACAACTGCCCGGCTCCCGCGGCCAAAGTCAGTTTCTGCGCGTCCTTGGTGCTGGCCTCTAGCGTCACCGACTTCACCACCGTCGGGCTGTCCTTGCTTTCATCCGCCACCTGGTCGATGGCGAGCACCTTCATGCTCTGCAGCAGCACGTCGACAAAACTCTGGTCCCCGCCTGCATCGCCGCGCACCGTGCGGGTCAGCAGTATATCGACGCGATCTCCGGGGAAGACAAAACCAGCGACGCCGAGCACGTCGTTTACCCTGATGGAAACGGCTTTCATGCCCTCGCCGAGCACCGCCGAAAGCGTGGCGCGCTGGCCGGGGCCGGTTATCTTTGTAGCAAGGACAGGCTCGTTAGCGCCGATAGCCTGCAATGCCTGCTTCGAGCTATCGCCGGCCAGAAGTTCTTTCGTTGTCTTGAAGGCGCCGGCCGGAACCGCGCCTGCCGGCCATGCGATTTCGCGCAACTTGTCAGCCGACAGCGTATCGCCGAATTTCAAAGGCACTGCCGCCACCACCACAGTGTCGCGCTGCACGCCGTTAGCCTCCGCCAGCGCGCTACGCTGACTGGCCAGCCAGAAGTTTACGAGAACTACCGCCAGGACGCCGAACACGCCAGCGAGCACAATCATAATCAAAGTGTTGGCACGCATGAATCCCAAGCCCCAAAAGCGGGAATTCGCCCGCCGCGATCAGTCTCAGGCCCGGACCAAAATCCGGGCCTGAGTATTGCATAAAATCAGGTGCCGACGCCGGTCGCGCCGTTGCAGGAACCGATTGGCGAGTTTTCCAGCGCGGTGCAGAGACCGGTGAAACGACCCGTAACCCAGCCGCCAATCGCGAGGATCGCGAGGATGGCTGCCGCGGCGATAATGCCGACCAGGATGGAATATTCGACCATAGCAGCGCCGTTGTCGTCGTCGCGGAACTGCCGGGCCATCGTCATGAGCTTTTTCATGCCAATTTCTCCCTTTGGAGGTTGAACCCGACGAGACGAGCTAAGGATGAACCCCATACCCAAGCATCCCCCGTCGACTTGATCTAAGTCCCGCAAAAAAGCAGAGTCAAACGGGATTAACAGTTCCTTAACCTTCGAATACCTGAACGGAAGCCGGTTTATTTTTGACAAGGGATTGATTTGATTAATTTTTCGATGATCCTTAACCATTCATTCACAAACTTGCCCTCCCATCTCGGTAGCCTCATCATATTAGAGTATGTGCATAGTCCTTTATATGTAACGGTTTACTGGGGGAGGGCGCGAGGGAATCGCACATTGCAGGGCGAAACGTTTCGTGAGGCGGGAATAGAGGTGTGCTCCAGGATACACAGTCTTAAAATAAAACGATTTTTTTGGGGGCTCGTCTTAACTATGTTGCAAGTATTCGATCCTCGCGGCCCCGCTCGGCGCTTGTGCCCCTGGTGGTTAACGCTTAGTTTCCAAACTGAGGGAAGTTTGCTGGGGGCTTGGGTCATATGCTGGGGCGCTTCATCAAGGGGCCGAGTGAGCAGCGGGCGTCGCAGCCCGTGGCTGTCGTGGCGACATCGAATGGAGCGGCAATCGCTCCGGCGCCGGATGCCGAAATGCAGGGCGACGATTTTCTCACGCTCAAGGTCGAACTGCATCGCCATCTTATCGACCGATTCAATCTGACCGCCCTCGAAAACGCCTCCAAGAACGAAATCCTGGACGAGATCAGGCCTATCGTACGGGAGTTTGTCCGCGCCCGAAACATACCGCTGAACGCGCGTGAACTCGATCAGCTTACCAGCGACACAGCTGATGAGATGCTTGGGCTGGGACCGATCGAACCGTTGTTAAAGGACGATTCCATCGCCGACATATTGATCAACACCCACAAGCATGTCTTTATCGAGCGCCGCGGCGTGCTCGAGGAGACCTCGATACGCTTCCGTGACGAGGCGCATCTGCTGCGCGTCGTCAACAAGATCGTCTCGGCCATAGGCAGGCGCGTCGATGAATCAGCGCCGATGGTGGATGCGCGCCTGGAAGATGGTTCCCGCGTCAACATTGCGGTGCGGCCGATCTCCGTAGACGGCCCGCTGGTGTCGATCCGCAAATTCTCCAAGAATCCCTATTCGCTCGAACGCCTGATGGTGTTCAATTCGATACGACCACCGATGATCGATCTGTTGAGGATCGCAGTTCAGGCGCGCAAATCGATCCTGGTTTCCGGTGGCACCGGCAGCGGCAAGACGACCTTGCTCAATGCGCTATCGAGCTACATTCCATCCGCCGAGCGCCTGATCACCATCGAGGACGCGGCGGAACTGCAACTGCAGCAGCCGCACGTTGGCCGTCTGGAGACGCGCCCACCCAATGTCGAGGGCAAGGGCGAGGTTCGTCAGCGCGAATTGGTCAAGAACGCGCTGCGCATGCGACCGGACCGAATCATCGTCGGCGAGGTTCGCGGCGAGGAAGCCTTCGACATGCTGCAGGCGATGAACACTGGCCATGAAGGCTCGATGACCACGATCCATGCCAACACGCCGCGCGATGCACTGTCACGTCTGGAGCAGATGGTCGGCATGGCTGGTATGCCGATGACCCATGAGTCCATAAGGGCGCAGATCGCTTCGGCCATCGACATCATCGTGCAGACGCAACGCCTTTCGGACGGCGGCAGAAGGGTCGTTTCCATATCGGAACTGACAGGCATGGAAGGCAATGTCGTTCAGCTTCAGGAGATCTATCATTTCGTCCGCCGCGACGTGACGCCGGAAGGTAAGATTGTTGGAGATTTTCGCGCCACAGGGGTTCGCCCGCGGTTTGCCCAGGAAGCGGCGACGCTTGGTCACCATTTTGCCAAGGACGCCTTCAACCCGCAGGTTCCGCTCTGATGCCAACCAGTCAGACCTTGCTCTACTTCATTTATGTGCTAGCAGCGGCATCGGTAATCCTTGCCGCCGAGTCTCTCTATTTGTCTTATGCTGGACGTCGAGTCAGAATTGGCACGATCAACCGACGACTCAAGCGCCTTGCAGAGGAGGCGCCGGCCGAACAGACGCTCCAAGGCCTGTTGCGTGAACGTGGATTGACAGAATCGGGCGACTTTGTTTTTCGCGCGATCGGGCTGAACCGGCTCTATACGCAATCAGGTATCACGGGCAATCCGCTGGCTTTCGCGGCAATGTTCCTCCTCGCCGGGCTGATGCTTGCGCTGGCTCTGAAGTTGGTTTTCGGCTTTTCCTCTATTGCGGCGCTCATCGTTTTTCTGCTGGTGGGTTTTGCGCTGCCCATTCTTGTCCTTCGACGCGCACGCAACAAACGAATCCAGAGGTTCGCCAAGCAACTTCCCGACGCACTGGACATGATTGTCCGTTCGCTGCGCGCCGGCCACCCAGCTTCCGTGGCGATCGGTCTTGTCGCCAGGGAAATGCCCGATCCGCTCGGCACGGAATTCGGCATCGTCGCCGACGAAATCGCCTTCGGATTGAGCATCGAACAAGCCGTTCGAAAGTTATCGCAACGTGTGGGTTTCGAAGGCCTTCACCTGCTTTCGGTGTCGCTCTCGATTCAGTCCAAGACCGGTGGCAATCTGACTGAGATCCTTGCCAATCTCTCATCGGTGTTGCGCGAGAGGCAAAAGCTCCGGCTGAAAATCAGGGCCCTTTCAGCCGAGGGTCGAATGTCGGCCTGGATCATCTCGCTTTTCCCGGTCGCGATGTTCTTTATCCTCCAGTTCGCTGCCCCGTCCTACTATGGGACCGTATGGAACAATCCGATCATCCTGCCTGTGTTCATGATTTTCGGGGGATGGGCGCTTCTGGGCGATTTTATCATGTATCGCATGGTCAATTTCGATTTCTGAGGAGCGAAGCACGGCCGTGTTGTCCACCATTCAGGGTTTGAGCTTCCTGGTTTCGATTGCCGTGTTCCTGGCCGCGGCGGCGCTCTTTCTGTTCTGCGCTCTGGTCTTTGTACCGGCGTTGCAGACGAGAAAATTGGTAGCGCAAAGCCTCTTGGCAGAGGGCATTGTCGACCGTCGTTCGCTTGCCGGCCAAGAGCAACTCGCCAGGATATCGGCACAAAAGCCGATCGACGCTTATTTCCGCACAATTGAGAAGGAGCGGGGTGAGCCGAATGCGCTCGAGACGAAGCTTTTTCGCGCCGGTTTCCACCAGCCAAATGCGCCCCTTATTTATACCTTGTCGCGCATCGCTGCTGTAGCTATCGGCTTTTTTGCTGCCTACACGCTGCTGTCCCGGGTCTTGCCACCTGAAATGCCCGGCTTCATTGCATTTGCTGGCGCCGGCTTGTTTGGGCTCGCCTGTCTGGTTGTCCCCAGTGTCGCGCTTGACCGCTTCGAGAAAGCTCAGATGCAAACTTACCGTCGCGGCTTCCCCGACTTCATGGATATGATGATCACGTGCGCGGACGCAGGTATGAGCCTGGAGGCCGCGGTGGAGCGTGTTAGTAACGAATTGGCGGGAACTCACAAATGGCTGGGCATCCAGCTTGCCATCATGAATCTGCAACTGCGAGCGGGTAAGCCGTTGCGCGAGGCATTGCGCGATCTGTCGGACCGTATTGGTCTTGACGAGGCGCGGGCTCTGGCCATTCTGTTTCGGCAATCGGAAGAACTCGGCACCAGCCTCACGGATGCGCTACGCGTATATAGCGACGAGATGCGCAGCCAGAGAATTCTTCGCGCCGAGGAGCGCGCCAATGCTTTGCCGGTAAAAATGATGATTCCGCTGGGACTGTGCATATTCCCCGTGGTGTTGATGGTTATCATGTTGCCGGTGATCATTCGCATGAGGGGCATTTTCTTCTAGTTATGCATATGATTTGGTCCTAGTGTGTCGTCGGGGAATCCCTAGGGGAAATCTATATGAGATGGCAAAATGCGGCCGTAGCCGGCTTGTTGATAATGGCGATTGCCGGCTGCCAGACGGACGCCACCGACGGTGTCGTCCGAACCAACGAACCCTCCAAAGGCGACATCACTGCCTTTGGCGACGCCTTCGACGGGCTGAAAACAGTCAGCGATGTCGAATACTACGCTTCGGACCAGGCGGTGGCCGAAGCCAAGAACCAGTTCCGCGCGGAAAATTACGGCAATGCCGGCGCCCTGTTCTACAAGGCGACGCAACTGGCGCCTAATGACGGAGTCGCTTGGCTGGGCCTTGCCGCCTGTAGCGACCGCATCAGGCGCTTCGACCTCGCCGATCGGGCCTATGGCCGAGCATTCAAGCTGATCGGCGGCACGCCCGAATATTACAACAATGTCGGTTATTCTTATCTGCTGCGCGGCAAGCTGCAGAATGCCCGCACCAACTTCCTCAAGGCCTATGAGCTGGCGCCCAAGGATCCAACCGTGGCCAATAATCTGAAGCTCCTGGCCTCCAGCGTGCAGAACGTCGAGCGGCAGTAGCTATGCTGCTCGGCGCATCGTTGCTGCTCAAGGCACTTGCCATCCCCCTGCTTGCAAGGATCGCCTGGGTGGATTTCACCACCCAGAAGATAACCAATCGCGACGTTCTGCTGCTGCTTTGCCTGGGCCTCGGGTCCCTGCAACTGCTGTCGGTTCAGTCCGGATCGTGGTGGGACATGGGCTTGAGCGCACTTGCCGGTCTTTTGCTGTTTATCGTGCTCTTCCCGTTCTGGACCTTGCGCAGGGTCGGTGCCGGCGACGTCAAGTTGATGGCGGTGATCCCGTTGCTGATCGGCGGCAGCGGCCTGGTCGTGTTTTCTGTGCTGCTGCTTCTGTTTGCCCTAGTCATGGCGATGGTCGTCAAGAACCCTCTGATGCTGCCGCAGGGCGCCTTCCAGCTCTATGTCCAGCATCTCGACCGCAAGGGCGTCGTGCCCTTCGGTGTGCCGATCGCCATTGCCGCGATCTGCTCGATCGTGTTCCAGATCTACGAGAGTTGGATGTTGGCCAGCAGTTCGGGCGTTCTGCAACAGCTCAGCTGAGGCCGGGTTCTCTCAATACCCCGCGGTCGACTTCGCCACCAGCTTCAGCGCGCCCTTCTCGAACCGGTAGAACGGCATCGTGCGCTGGCTGGAGCCGTCGGCGCGGAAGCGGAACAGGCCGGTCGAGCCGCGGAAGCCGCTGGCGTTTTCCAGCACCTGCTTGCTGAAGCCGTTCGGCCCGACGGCGCTCACCACGCCCGCGGTCAGCGCCACCATGTCGTAGGCATAGGCGACGTTGACGTCGGCCGGGTAGTGGAAGGTTGCGTTGAAACGGTCGGCGATCGGCCCGGTCTCGTTCTGGTCGAGCGTCGCGATATAGGCGCCTTCGAACGACGGCTCGATCGGATGCTCCAGCCAGCGATCGGTTCCGATCAGCGAGACCGTCTTGCCGGGAATGCCTTTTGCCTTCAGCGCAGCGAGCACTGGCGACGGGCTGGCGTCTCCGCTGGCGACGATCACCGCATCGGGCGCGTCCACCAGCGAGCCCATGTCGGCGACCGCCTTTGCGCCGCCGTCGGCCGGCGAGTAGGGTAGGGTGACGGCAAGTGCCGCGCCATAGATGCTGAGGCCGTTGGCGACCCGCTTCTCGACAGCGTCGGCATCGCTGCCCGCGGCCACCAGCAGCACGAATTTCTTGGCGCCCTTGGCGGCGATCGCCGCCGCACCCGCCGCCGCGCTGTCGGCCTCGCTCAGCCGCACGGCATAGACGCCGGGGCCGCCGGAAAAATTGTCGGCCAGCGCCAGCACCGGCGGCCGCGTCGAGCCCGACAGCTTGGCGATGTGCTGCGCGGCCGGCAGTTCGGTCGGGCCGATGACGACCTTCGATCCGGTCGTTATCGCCTTGACCGCCAGGTCCTTGGCATTGGCCGGATCGCCGCGCGTGTCCTCGACGGTCAGCGTCAGCAGGTTGTTGCCGAGATCGGCCATGGCGAGCTTGGCGCCGTCGAGCATCTTCCTGCCGTCCTCGCCCGCGCCTCCCGCGGCGGACAGCGGCAGCAGCATGGTGATCTTGGCCGGCCCGGTGCCCAGCGACTGCGTGGCCTGCATCGCCTTTGGCGCCGCGGCGACGCTGCCGCCGGCGGGGGCGCCGGGCGCCGCAATCGCGGCCGGATCGAGCGCCTCACTCACGCTGCCTTTCGACTGGCAGCCGGACAAGGCGGCCGCCAGCGCAAACGCGATTGCCCATGCTTGTGGCGAGGGCGGGTGCCGTCTGTGGGAAATGCCGCGAAGCGCCGCGCCAGCATGCGCGGCAACCGGCGCCAGGCTCGCGGCGGCGAGCGGCAAGGCTTTCGGGGCTGTCATCACCAGTCTGTTGGCGCGCTCGCCCTTCAGGTCAGTTCATGTACTCGACCATGCGATCGTGGAAGCACTCGCATTTGTTGAGCGTGTCTTCGTCCTTGTAGTTCGTCTTCAGGTAGCCATAGGCCATGCCGCAGTAAGCCTTGGCTTCCGAAGCCCAGACGAAGGCGGGGCGCGACGAGTGGATCCACTCCGGGCTTTTGGCGACGGCGACCGACTCGTCCATCAGCTTCACCACCTGGGTCTTCAGGTCGGCGATGTTGTCGGTCAACACCAGGTTGGACGTCCCGACGGTGCGGCAGTAGTCGGCCGTCGGGCCTTCAATGATGTCGGCGGCACGCCCTGCCGATCCGACCAGCAACAGGGCCGCGGCCGACACCAGCAATCTTGCGGAACGCTTCATGATAAAGTCCCCTCCATAATCCCAATATAAGAGTTGCTAATACATAGCATGGCGATGTCCCGTTGCGCCATGCCGCTAGACTAGATTTGCCGTGGTCGTGTGCGTGGTCGTGCCGTCGTCGTAGAGCAGCGTGATGGTGTTGGCCGCCGGCAGGTTCTGCAGCGTCGCGACGTCGACGAAATTGGCGCCGTTGGCCGTGCCGTCGGCATCCACGCTGAGCGTGCCGGTCGCTGCATTGTAGTTGACGAAGTCGCCGACATTGGCGCCGCCAGGAGCAGTGTCGAACAAGGACGAAAGGTCGATCTTGTCGCCGTGCCCGCCGACACCGCTGTAGTCGACGATCAGATCCTTGATGTCGAGCCCGTCAAGCTTGAACGTATCGGCGCCCGCGCCGCCGGTAAGCGTGTCCTGCCCGGCGCCGCCGATCAGCAGGTCGTTGGCGTCGCCGCCGTTCAGCGTGTCGGCTCCAATGCCGCCGATCAGCGTGTCGTTGCCGGAAGTGCCAAGCAGGTTGTCGTTTCCGGAAGTTCCGGCAATGGCCTCAACCGTCAGATGATCGCCCGTCGTGCCATCGATATGGACGTTGAAGGTTTGCGTCGCAACATCGCCGTCGCCATCCGTAATGGATACTTTGATGCCGTTGAAGTCGAGATCTGCCGGCGGCGTTTCTGATTGCGAGCCGACCTCGACGCCATTCAGGCGGAACCCGCCGCCATTTGAGGCATCGCTGAGGACTTTGACCGCGTAGATGTCATCGCCGGCTACATAGTTGGCGGTACCCGCGACAGCCGACCAGTCAAGCTGGCTGACCTGGATGACCTGGCCCGAAGTCACGTTGAGCGTCACCTGATCATAATGCGTGGCATCGGTGTAAACGAGGACGGTGATTTTGGCCGTTGACATGCCGCCCGTGTAGCCCTCGGTCGTGAACTTGAAATCGTCGACGCTGTGAGGGGTCGTATTGTTACTATCGTTGACGAATGCGAATTTTATGGATTCACCGGGGTCATTTGTCTGGCCGGAGCTACCCTTGACCGCCCAACCTTGATTACTGGTGTTCACCAAATCCCCGCTTTGGCCGGTGGGGGCCACGCCGTCATCGCCGGTAACAAGAATGTTGAAGTCCGTGGCAGCACCCAAATCCACGATCAGTGAACCTGTCGGCCCTCCGGCTGTCGCTGAAGTCGCGGCGATTGGAGTAAAGACGACATCACCTGCCCGGTGCAGAACTTCCAGCGAGTCGGTGCCGTTGGCATTCAGAGTTAGGACGGCAACGATATCAGCTCCTTCGTACAGGTTGAGCACGATCTGGGATGCCGAGCTGGAGGCAACTTGTACATTCTGCCCTGTGGCCGTGATGCCGCCGAACCCATCCGCCCCGTACTGCCACTCGGCGAACTGGCCGTCGTAGGTGGTAGCTGTTGCCGGATTGAGCGCCGACAGGCTGACGATGCCATCGGCGTTCCCATCATTGACGAGGGTGAAGGATGACACGTCGTCGACGATGTCGACCAGGATGGTGCCGGTGGTTGTGTTGCCGTGTGCGTCGGTCACCGTATAGGTGAAGCTGTCCTTGTCCTGTTCGGTGGTGATGCCGTTGTTGAGGGTCGCGCCGTCAT
>NZ_SRUO01000016.1:0-129884 GCF_004791025.1 Mesorhizobium sp. M4B.F.Ca.ET.203.01.1.1 | reverse complement strand
AGGTGCCGTTGGCGTTGAGCACCAGCGTGCCGTACTGGCCCGCGATCCCGGCGCCGCCGAGATTGCCGCTCACCGGGTTGGAGACGTTCGAGCCGGTGGCCACGCCGGTCACCGCGCCGCCGGGCGCCGCGCCATCGGCGCCGAGCACGTCAGGTGTTCCGTCGCTCAGCACATTGCCCGAGACCTGCGCGCCTTCCGAGACGCTGTTGGTATCTGGACTCGCCGATGGCACGTCGTCGACGATGTTGGCGGAGAGCGTGCCATTGGTGCTCTGGCCGTCCATGTCGGTCAGCGTGACCGTGAAGTTCTCGAACAGGCTGTTGGTGCTCTGCCCGGTGGCATGCGCCTCGTTGTCGTTGAGCGTGTAGGTATAGCTGACCACGCCGGTGCCGGCGTTGTAGCCGGTCACCGTCAGCGTGTTGCCGAGCGCGGTCGTGAACGAGCCGCCGGTGAAGGTGCCGTTGGTGATGAAGGCGTGGCCGTCGATCGCCAGCGAGGCGATGCCGTCGGGCGAATTGATATTGAAGGTGCCCGCGCCCGTCTCAGCCGCGCTTGCCGGATCGGATCCGGGACCGCCCGGCGTGCCGACGTTCAGCGCCGCTTCATTCACGATCACGTCGCCGCCATTGGCCTCCGGCGTCAGATTGGAGATCTCCGGCGTCGAGTTGCCGATCGAGATCGTCAGCGTGGTGTGCGAGGTGTCGCCGTCGCCGTCCTTGATCGTGTAGGTGAAGACGTCGTTGACGCCGCCGGGCGTGCCGGCGTCGCGCACATAGGTGTAGGAGCCGTCGGCGTGCAGCGTCAGCTTGCCGTACTCACCCTGGATCGGCGTATTGAGCGTGCCCGTGTTGTCCAGATCGGCATTGGTCGTGCCCTTGGCGACGCCCACCACCGTCGCGCCATCGGCGCCCTGGACGTCGGCAACGCCGTCCGTCGTGTTGGTGTCTGCGGCGTCGGTTCCGCCGGTGAGCACATTGCCGGTCGCCGGACCGAACTGGCCGGCCGCGATGCTGTCGGTGTCGGCGACCGCCGTCGGCACGTCGTCGATGATCGCGACGGCAAAGGTGGTGCTGGCCGTATCGCCGTCGACATCCGTGACGGTGATGCTGAAATTGTCCGGAACCGTATCGTTGGGATCGTATGCGTTTGTGTGATCGGGATGGGTGACCGACTCGGTCACCGTGTAATTGTATTCGATGGCACCGGTGACCGGGTTGAAGGACACGATCGTGATGTAGCCGAACTGACCCTGGATCTGCTGCCCGACGCCGCTGACCGTGACGCCGTTGATGACGATCGACCCGATTCCGTCAGGCGCGTCGACGGTGATCGTGCCGATGCTCGACGTTTCGGCGTTGCTCGGCGCGTCGCTGCCGGGCGACTGCGACGGACCGCCGTTAATGCCGGTTTCGCTGGCTGCCTCGTCGGGGGTGAGCAGCGACACCGCCACCACCGAAACGCCTCTGTCCACGACATTGGGGAAGAGTTCGCGCCGCTCGAGCTGGCCGAACTGCAGGGCCGTCGGCGGCAGCAGAGCCGACAGGCCGAAGCCGTCGCCGATGCCGCCGGGGGGAACGGAGAAGTTTCCGCCCGCGCTGTTCGGCGAACCATTCCCGGATCCGGCCGACATCGAGCCGTCGGCGCCGAAGGCGACGTCGACATGGCTTGCTTCCAGCGCCGCGATCAGGGCGACGCGCGGCACCTCGACATCGCCGAGGATGAAGGTCGGCACGTTGAGGGCGCCGTCCTTGATGACGATCTGCGACCCGTCGGGCTGCACGAGCACGAGGTTGTGGCCATCGACCTTGATGTTGTCGATCGAGACATTGGCCGGAAGCCTGACGACGTTGCCGGCATCGGCCACATAGTCATGCGCCGCGCCCGCCGGTGCGTTTGCCGCTGCCGCGCCTGCTGCGGGCGGCTTGGCCGCCGGCGCTTCGGGCTGCACCGGTGCGCCGCTGCCGACGTCGACCGGCACCGGATCCGCCGGCGCGGCCTGCCCCGTCGAGGCTGCCTGCGCGACCTGGATCTCCTGCGCCGGTGTCAGTCCGGCATGTTCGCTGGATGCTCCATGTGCGTCAAAGGAACCTGAAACGTTGTCCAAATCGATATTGGTCGTCATGGCTTGAAACCCCTCCGGTATTTCCCGGAAAGAGACAGGGACGACCTTGTCTTTGCAACCGTCTCTCAATCTGCTTCATATACGCGAATATACGGACTTTTGTATTTTTTACGCATGGTAAACCTTCGAGGTATAACCTGATATGCATGCCGTCTTCTGGAGCCAGCTTGGTCGGCGACGGGCGGCGGGGTTTCATAAATATAAGTATAAATAAGAATAAAATTTTAGATAAAGTAGCTAAAACAGATTTCGCTAAATTTATCCACCTTCATTTCCAATAATTTGAGACGGGATTGATAGCGTCCACAGTCAAAGGTGGGCGTCATGAAAACACAAAAGATCGTCCTGGGGAACGCCGGGCTCAAGATTCTCCTGCTGGCAATGGGGCTCTCCAGCCTGCCGCTGCCGGCATCGGCGAGCGCCATGCCGGGTGATTCGGCCTCGCCCGCCGCGCCGCTCGAAGGGCTCCGGGCGCCGCTCAGCCTGGGCGGTGTTTCGCTGGCCAGATACCAGCCCTGGCAGCCCGCCGCGTCATACCGGATCGAAATGATCTCCGCCGCCTACAGCTTCGCCGAGGTCGACCGCTCGGCGGCCTCGTCGGCGGCGCAAGCCGATGCCGGCATCGACCCGATACAGACGGCCGCGATCATTCCGGGTGTGTTCGGCTCGGTCGCCCTGTCGATGCGCAACTTTCCGGTCGCGGCGCGCTGGGCGCCCGTCTACAAGGCGATCGTCGGCTGTGCGGCCGACACCGGCTGCGAGCGCAAGAACGCCGCCTTTGCCGCGATCGTCGATGCCGCCAAGGCAAAGGGGTTCAGCGACAGGCTGGCCTTCGTCAACACCAGCATCAACCGCCTGATCGCCTACCGCAAGGACAGTGTCGTCTACGGCAAGATGGACTATTGGGCGAAGCCCTCGGAAATCCTCGAGCGCCGGGCCGGCGATTGCGAGGATTTTGCCATTCTCAAGATGACGGCGCTGCTCGAGGCGGGCATTCCGGCGCAGAGCATGTCGCTGGTCGTCCTCCAGGACCGCAAGCGGAAATTCTTCCACGCCGTGCTATCGGTGAGCACTGCCAGCGGCGCCTTCATCCTCGACAGTCTGGGCAACGCCGTCAGGCGCGACAGCGACCTGCCCGATTATGTCCCGCTCTATTCCTTCAGCATGGACCGGGCCTGGATCCATGGCTCAAGGACCGGCGGCGCCGAGATGGCCGACATCAAGGGCGGCTTTGCCACCGTTGCCCCCGGCGAGGGCCTGGAGCCGGCGATGGTATCCAGGGACTCAGCCCCGACCCGCATGGGCCCGCGCTGAGCAGTCTGCTCGGGCGGTCAGCCGTTGAAGACGAAAGCCATCAGCAATTCCGGCTCCGCCACCGGCGCGCGCACCACGTTGAGCTGGCCCCGGTAGCGCCGCTCGCCGACGCCGATGACGAAGCCGGTGTTGACCGGCGTCTCGCCATTCGCCTCGAGCCTGGCGAAGATATCGGCCACGTTGAGGTCGAGTGCCAGCTTCAGGTCATGCCGCGCATCGTCGTTCGGCGCCGTCGGCAGCTGGCGCTTGACCAGTTGCTGGAACGGCGCGTTGAAGGTCAGGATCTTCTTCGACGAGGACAGCGCGAAGGCCGGCGACGGGCAGGCGACCAGTATGGCGGTGATCGTCCTGATCGAGGCGAGCTTGCGCAGGCTCAGGTTTTCGTCAGCCATTCCGCGCATGCAGGCAACCCTGATCGCCGATGTCAGGTTCCCTTGTTCGGCATGGGCGATCTCGTCGACCAGCATGCCGATGGTGCATTTGCGGCTTTCGGCCATTTGCTTCAGCGTCACCCAGAAGGCGCGCTCGAGGCGGATGCCGCGGCGCACGCCGCCGCGCGCCACGACGCGGAATTCCGGCCCGAAATCCTCGGCCGTCAGCGGCAGGAGCAGCCGCTCGCCCTGGTGGGGGACGGCAGGTATGATGCTATCGCTCACTCATAGCCTCCTCGCGCGCCTTGTTGATCGGCTTCAAGAGATAGGTCAGGATCGTCTTGCGCCCGGTCTTGATGTCGACCGAGCAGATCATGCCGGGGATGATCGAATAGGCCTTGCCGTCCCTTTGCAGCGTCGACTTCTCCGTCGCGACCCGCACCTGGTAGTAGGGTTCGCCGGTCTTCTGATCGACCAGGCTGTCGGCGGTGATGTTCGAGACCTTTCCCTCTATGCCGCCGAAGATCGAGAAGTCGTAGGCCGTGACCTTGATCAGCGCTTCCTGGTCGGGCCGGATGAAGGCGACGTCGCGCGGCGAGACCCGGGCTTCGACCAGCAGGGTTTCCGAGGTCGGCACGATGCCGGCCACCACCGCGCCCGGCTGGACGAAGGCGCCGACGGTGTTCAGGTCCAGCGTGTTGACGATGCCGTCCACCGGCGAGCGGATATCGGTGCGCGCCACCTTGTCGGTGGCGCCGCGAATGGTTTCTTCGACGACTGAAAGATCGGCCAGTGCCTGGGTGAGGTCGTCCAGAGCTTCCTGCTGAAGCTGCAGGCCGAGCTCGTCTACCTGCAGCTGCGCTTCGGTGATCGCCGCCTTGGCCTTCTTGATGGTCTCGCCGGCGAGATTGAGCTGGCCGTTGAGCTCGGTCTGCTCGCGCTCGACGCGGAGCTGCTCGGTCTTGGCCATCAGGCCCTTCTTGACCATGGATTCGACCAGCTTCGCCTCCTGGTCGCTGACGACCAGGTTTTTCGACAGGCGGTCGAAATTGGCGGTCGCCTCGTCCAGTTCCTTCTCGCGCTGTTCGAGGCGGGACTTGAGCACCGACAGCTTGTTGTCGAAATTGCCGCGCCGGGCGACGAGCAGCTTCTGCTCATTGTCGCAGATTTCCGGGGCGACCGACTGGATATCGGCCGGGCACGGGAAGGGACCCGAAATGTTGCCGCCCTGCTCGTATTTGAGCCTGGCGATGCGTGCCTGCAGCGCGCGCGCCTTGGCCTGCTGTTCGCCAAGGCTGGAGGTGTTCATCGTATTGTCGAGGCGAATGATGAGGTCGTTCTTCTTGACGACCTGGCCAATCTTGACGGCGATCTCCTGGACCACGCCGGCCTCGCTGGCCTGGATGATCTGGGTCTTGGAGGCGGGTATGACCTTGCCGTCGCCGCGCGCGATCTCGTCGACTTCGGCGAACGAGGCCCAGCCGACGAAAGCGACGAACAGCGCCGCTATGATGTATATCGATGCCGACGCGAAAAACGGCGGACGATCTTCTCTTGCAAGCATCTACCCAGTCCCAATCAGGCGCTCGACTTCTGCAGCGCCTGGATGACTTGTTCCTTCGACCCGTCGGCGACGATCTTGCCCTGGTCGATGACAATGAGGCGGTCGGCGAGCTCCAGCATGCTGAAGCGGTGGGTCGACACGATCAGTGTCGTATTCCGCTCGAAAGCCACTTTGAGCTGCTTGATCAGCTGCCGTTCCGAGGCAAGGTCCATCGACCCCGACGGTTCGTCGAGAAAGACGATCTTCGGCTTGGTCAGCAGCAGGCGCGCGATCGCCACCGCTTGCCTCTGGCCGCCCGACAGATTGGTGCCGCGCTCGCCGACATTCATGTCGTAGCCACGCGGATGACGGGAAACGAATTCGTCGACGCCGGCGGCCTTGGCGGCCTCGATGATCTCCTCGTCGCTCGCCTCCGGCGCCGCCATCAGAAGGTTTTCCTTGATGGTGCCCGAAAACAGGTCGCCGGCCTGGGCGACGATCCCGACCGCGGCGCGCACCTCCGAGGGGTGGTATTGGCGAATGTCGATGCCGTCGACGAGCAGCTCTCCCGAGGTCGGCAGGAAAAGCCGGCCGATCAGGCGTCCCATCGTCGTCTTGCCCGAACCGATGCGGCCGATGATGCCGACCCGCTCGCCCGGCTTGATCGAGATGTTCAGCCCGCTCAGAACCTCGGTATCGGAGCCGGGATAGACGAAGCCGACATTCTTGAACATCATCGCGCCGCTGCGGATCGGGCGGTTGACGAAGCCCACCGTATCCGGCCGGTCCTCCGGCTGCGCCATGATCGAGTTGATGATCCGGAGCGACAGCATGGCCTGGCGGAATCGGGAGAGCGTGATGGCGATCTGGCCGAGCGGCGCCACCGCCCGGCTCGCCAGCATGACCGTGCCGATGATCGCGCCCGTCGAGACATAGCCCTCGGAGAAGGCATAGGCGCCGGCCACGACCAGGGCGACGGTCACCAGCTGCTGGATGGAGCCGGTGATGTTGCCGGCGGCGGCCGAAAGCTGCTTGATCTTCTCCGAGGTGTTGGCGGCGTTCTTCGAATGCTCGCCCCATTTGCGCAGCAGATAGGCCTCGGCGCGCAGCGACTTGATCGTCTCCAGCGTCGAAATGGACTCGACCAGCAGCGCCTGGCGCTGCGCGGCCTCGTTCATCGAGGCGGCGACGCGCTTGCCGATCCGGCGCTGCGTCACCAGGCCGACGATGACGGAGATCACGAAGGCCAGCGCCGGGATGATCACCAGCCAGCCGCCGATGGCGTAGATGACCAGCAGGAAGACGAAGACGAAGACGGTGTCGATGAAGACGCTGATGGTGTTGGAGGTGAAGAACTCGCGCACGAATTCATACTGGGTGACGCGGTTTGCGTATTCGCCGGTTGAACCGGGACGTGCCGACAGCGAGGAGTTCAGCACCTTCTCGAACAAAAGATAGGATATCCTCAGGTCCGCCTTGCGCCCGGCATAGTCGATCAGCGAGGCGCGCGCCGTCTTCAAAAGCAGGTCGAACAGGATGACGGCGGCGATGCCGAGCGCCAGCACCCAGAGCGTCGCGACCGCCTTGTTCGGCAGGATCCTGTCGTAGACGTTCATGGTGAAGATCGGCGAGGCGATGGCCAGCACGTTGATGAAGATCGCCGACAGCACGACTTTCGAATAGGTGCGCCAGAACGCGCCCATGGTTCCGGTAAGCCAGTGCCGCCTTTCGATCTTCGCCGCCGAGCCGACCTTCATCGCCTCGGTGGTGTTGGCATAGGTGATCGAGAACGACGCGCCGCCGCTGATGTAGCTTTCGGCCAGCTCGGACTTGCTGATCGTGGTGCGTCCGTTTTCCTGCGGCGCGGTGAGATAGTCGCCGCTGTCGATTTCCGCCAGCAGCGCGACCGGCAACTGGCTGACGCGAAACACGATAGCCGGCAGGTCGATGCGTCCACGCATGAAGTCGCGATGGTTGAACTCGCTGACCTCCAGGCCGATGCGTTCGGCAAGGTGCCTGATATCGCCGACCTCGATGCGCGACTCCGCGATCGGAACCCCGGCAAACAGCACGGTTTCCGCGCTCGGCCTGCCGAGATACGCCGCAATCGCCGAGAAGCAGGCCTTGAAAGCCTCCTTGGGCGACAGGATATTGGGCTGCTGATTCACGATCCGCCCCGAAGGACCAGCGATCGATGTTACATCGGCTGCTTCTTCCTCACCGGCGCGAGGATGTCGAACGGCAGATCGTTCTTCTGCTCCGACGGGGTCCGCGCATAGGTTTCGGTATCGGCGGTTTCCGGCACGCCGAACTCGGTTCGGGCATAGGCCGTCGACTGCTTCGCCGGCTGGATGTTCATCGTCTTCAGCAGCTCACCTGTCGCCGCCAGCAGCCGGTACTGGGCGAAAAGCGAGGCATAGGACGCGGTGTCCGCCAGCGTCGCCGTGTTGAAGCGCGTGTTCTGCGCATCGAGCACGTCGAGCAGCGATCTTTGGCCGACCTTGAACTGCTCGCGATAGGACCCGACCAGCCTTTCGTTGGCGGCGGCCTGCTGCTTCAGCGTCTTCGCCAGATCGGCTTGCCGGAAGCGGCGGTCCCAAGAGGTGCGGACCGCTTCCTCGATCTCGCGCAGGACCTGATGCAGGGCAAGGCGCTGCTCGCTGGTGCGGCGGATCTGCTCCTGCTCGTTGGCCTTGTCGATGCCGCCGCGATAGAGGTTCCAGCGCAGCACCACCCGCGCCTGCAGGTCGGTGGTGTCGCCATCGCTGCCGTCAATATCGGAACCGGCGCGGGCGCGGCCCTCGGCGATGATCGACGGTCCGAATTTCGCCCGTGCGGCATCCACCAGCGAGGCGGCGGCGTCGATATCGCTGTTGGCCATGTGAACGCGCGGATTGTTCTCGCGCGCCAGCCCGATCGCCTCGTCGAGCGACCGCGGCAGCGCGGCGGAGACATCGCCCGGCCGCGAAGCATTGGTCAGCGGCTTGCCGACGGTCTTGAAGAACCGGATCTTGGCCGCCTCCAGTTCCTCCGTGGCCTCCTGCATGCGCGCCTTGGCGGCGAACAGCCGCTCCTCGGCCTGCTGCCGGTCGGCCTCGTTCAGCGCGCCGCCGGCGATGCCTTGCTGGATGTCGCCGAGAATGGCCTGATGGAAGCCGAGGTTCTTTTTCGCCTCGGCAACGATCGAACCCTGCAGCATGTATTCGAGGTAGTCCTGGACCACTGAGAGGCCGATGAATTCGGACCGCTCCAGAACTCGGAACGAGGCGCCGTCGACGCGCGAGGCCTGGCGGTTCAATTCGGCTCGCCGTCCGCCGCTGTCATAGAGCGTCTGCGAGATCGTCAGATCGGTTTCGGCCGGATAGAGCGCGTCATCCTCGATGGAAAGGGCGCGCCGGTCCGGATTGTCGAGACGGCGGACACCGGCCGATGCTTCGGCATCGACACTGGGAAGGTAGAGACCCTTCGCCTGCCGCAACTCGAATTCGATTGCTTCGCGGTTCTGGATGGCCTGGCCGATCTCCGGATTGGATTCGACCGCGACTGCAATGGCTTCCTTGAGTGTGAGCGCGCTGGCAGTCCCACAAGCCAGCATCGAAACTGTGATGGCAAGCGCAATACGCCAGCCAACGGTGACCTTACCCGTCCTGTTCATTTTAACCCCGTGACTTTTATCCCAGCGCCCTTGTTTTTTTTGTAAGGCGCTTTTTGCCCAAGCCTGCCACCGGAGCTTGGGACGAGTATCTACCAGATTTTTCGAGGATGTGAGCACTTAATGAAATAGGGGCCGCCGAAAGCGGGGATTCCCGTCATTACACACGGCGGTTGTAGCAAAAATGGCACAGAAAGTAGGGGCCGCTGCTCGACATTTGGCGCGAAAGGAACGCCAGTTGCCTTGAAAGGAGCACAAGTACCCGCCCCACAAGCAAAGTACAAAACCGCGTCCACGTAGAATCGCGACCGGCGCCGATCGATGTTTCGGCTTTGGCAGGGCGGTGCGCTTTCGGGGCACGGCGCGAAGACTTGCCTGGGTCGGTCATCATGATGCCATGTGCTGGCGTAAGAACGCGCCATGCGGACGGAGAACCGCGGCGCGCTTTCCTGGAATTGCGCTAAATCCCAGCGAAATTGTCGCCGTTTTGCCGGTTTCATTGGCAATGAAGGGCGGTTGCCTGTTATTGCCGCTTCAAATCAAAAAGCATGGACGTTTCCGCATGACCAATGTCGCCCTGACCGGGCTTGCCCGCGATCTCGCCAGACGGGCCGCCGAGGGCCGTCCGGTGCGTATCGGCGTCATCGGCTCCGGCGAGATGGGCACCGATCTGGTGACGCAAGGCATGCTGATGCCCGGCATTTCGGTCGCCGCCATCTCGACGCGGCGCCCGCACACCGCCCGCGAGGCGATCCGCATCGCCTATGGCGACGAGGCGATGGCGGCCGAGGCCGACACCGCATCGAAGGTCAGCAAGGCGATCGAGGGCGGCAAGATCGCCATCACCTCGAATGAGATGCTGGTCACCAATCCACTGATCGACGTCGTCATCGACGCAACGGGGAAACCCGGCGTCGCCGCCGATTTCGACCTGATGGCGATGGAGCACGGCAAGCATCTGGTGATGATGAATGTCGAGGCCGACGTCACCATTGGCTGCTATCTGAAACAGCAGGCCGACCGGCTCGGCGTCGTCTATTCGGTCGGCGCCGGCGACGAGCCGTCGAGCTGCATGGAGCTGATCGAGTTCGCCTCGGCGCTCGGCTACACCATCGTCTCGGCCGGCAAGGGCAAGAATAATCCGCTCAACCATGACGCGGTGCCCGACGACTACCGCGAGGAGGCGCTGCGCCGCAACATGAACCCGCGCATGCTGGTCGAGTTCGTCGACGGCTCAAAAACCATGGTCGAGATGTGCGCCATCGCCAACGCCACCGGTCTGGTGCCGGATGTTCCGGGCATGCATGGTCCCAAGGCCGACCGCGACGAACTCGCCAAAGTGCTGATCCCGAAGGAGAATGGCGGCATCCTGTCGAAGAAGGGCGTTGTCGACTACACGATCGGCAAGGGCGTGGCGCCCGGCGTCTTCGTCATCGTCGAGGCGACGCATCCGCGCGTCATCGAGCGCATGGACGACCTGCATGTCGGCCACGGCCCCTATTACAGCTTCTTCCGACCCTATCACCTGACCTCGCTGGAAGTGCCGCTGACCGCCGCCCGCATCGTGCTCCACGGCCGGCCCGACATGGTGCCGCTGCCGAAACCGGTGGCCGAGGTCTGCGCGGTGGCAAAGCGCGATCTGACAGCGGGCGAGACCTTCGACGCCATCGGCGAGACCTGCTACCGCTCCTGGACGATGACGGTCACCGAAGCCCGCGCCAGCCGCGCCGTGCCGGTCGGCCTGCTCGAGGGCGGCAAGGTGCTGAAGCCGGTCCGGAAGGGCGAATTGCTGACGGCGGACAATGCCGCGCCCGATGAGACGACCAGACTGTACGCTCTGCGCCGCAAGCAGGACGAGATGCTGTACGGGGCTTGAGATCCTCCAAATATCGGGACTCTCACCATGCTGCCTCAGGCGCGTGACGTTACGTGCTGGCCTTGCCATGACAAAGTGACTATACTGTAGTGACAAGGACGCTTTGGAACCGGCAGATGAATCTCCAGATCAGGGATCCGCGCGCACGCGAATTGGCAAGACGGCTTGCCGAGAAGCGCAAGATTTCGATGACTGAGGCGGTTATCGAAGCTCTCGAATCCGAATTGCAGCGTGAACGTCAGCGCATCCCACTCGCCAAACGGCTCGCCGTCATCGCCGAGGACTTCCGGGCCAAGGCAGGCCAGGGCGGCCGGGTTATGAGTAAGGACGAGATCGACGAGATGTGGGGACATTCCTGATGTTCGTCGACACCTCGGTGGTTGTCGCTATTCTATCGGGAGAACAGGACGCCGACGAATGGAGTAACCGGATCGAGCAAGCGCCGAGCAGGATGACCTCAGCACTTGTGGTGCTCGAAGCAGCTATGCGTCTGTCTACCAAGCTTTCGGTCGAGCCGCTGGTTGCCGAGACGGTGATCGGGGCGTTCCTGCACGAGGCCAATATCGAGATTGTACCGATCGGCGCCGGCGAAGGCAGACTCGCGGTCAAGGCCTTTTCAGACTATGGCAAGGGGCGTGGGCATCCAGCCCAGCTTAACCTTGCCGACTGCCTCTCCTATGCCTGCGCGAAAAGTCACGGCCTGCCGCTGCTCTACAGGGGCAACGATTTCTCGCGAACCGATCTCGCTTAGTTTCATTTCCCGAGCTCTATCGACCTCAGCCGCGCCGCTTCCACCGCTTCGGTCAAAAGCTTGGTCAGCCGTTCCTCGCCCATCAGCACGGCGAGCGCTGCGGCCGTCGTGCCGTTCGGGCTGGTCACCTGCTGGCGCAGCACGCCGGGATCCTCGTGGCTTTCTGCGGCGAGCGAGGCGGCGCCATAGACCGTCTGCATGGCGAGCAGGCCGGCGGTCCTGGCCGGCAAGCCGGCCTTCTCGGCCGCAGCCGTCAGCGCCTCGATGAAATGGAAGATGTAGGCCGGGCCGGATCCGGACACCGCCGTCACCGCGTCCATCAGGCCCTCGTCATCGATCTCGGCCACTTCGCCGCTGGCCGACAACAGGTCGGCGACGAAACGCTTCGTGTCGTCCGACACAAGCGGGTTGGAGAACACCACCATCATGCCCTTGCCGATGGCGGCCGGCGTGTTCGGCATGCAGCGCACGATAGGCGCGCTGTCGCCCAATATGCTCGTGAACGTGGCGACGGACGTGCCGGCGGCAACGCTGAGGAAGGTGGTGCGGCCATCGGCGAAACGCGTGTAGGCAGCGGTCACTTCGCGGATCACTTGCGGCTTTACCGCGATGACGGCGAGGGAAGGCACCGCATCGGCTGGAATTCCGGCGGCATCGGCGGCGACGCCGCAGCCCAGCGCCTCGGCCCGCTTGCGCAACGCGTCATTGGGCTCGACCACGAACACGGATTGCGGTGCAAGCTTGCCGGATTTCAGCCAGCCCGAGAGCATGGCGAAACCCATATTGCCGCAGCCGGCGAGAACAAGCCTGATCGTCATTTGGAAGCCTCCGCAGGAACGGCCTTCCCATAGACGCTTGCGGCGTGCCGGGAAAGCCCCGTCGAAGCCAGGTCAGGAAGGGCGGCGCGCTGCCAGCGGCCGCAGCGACACCTGCCTCAGCCCGAGCACACTGAGCACGAAGAACAGCCAGACGGGGTCGGCGCGGCGGAAGAAGAAGCTTTCTAGGAAGCCGTTCAGCGCCGCGAACAGCAGCACCATCATGAAGAAGTCGCCGAGATAGATGTTCTCCTTGCGCAGCGGGATGCGCATGTAGTCGCGCAGCGGCGCGATCAGGAAGGTGTAGACCGCCACGCAGAGCGCCGGGATTCCCATCAGCACCGCGATGTCGAGATAGCCGTCATGGCCGTGCACGATGGTCCTGATGTCCCAGGGCCGATCGAAGGGCTGATCCTGGTTGAGCAGCAGCGGCGTTCCCCAGAAGCTTTCATAGCCGTAGCCGGTCCATGGCTTCTTCGCCAGCATGTCGCCGGCGAACTCCCACAGCGTCGTGCGCCCGGTATAGGTAAGGTCGGGAAAATAGACAGCCGCCAGGTGCTTCACCGGCGGGATGAAGACGATGCCCAGCGTGCCGACCGCCGTGGCGATGATCGCCAGCGCGAACAGGACCGGCGTGCCGAGCCGCATGCCGATCAGGCTCGGCAGCACCACGATCAGGATGGAGAACGGCACCAGCCCGACCGTCGTCTTGGAGCCGGTGTGCAGCATGAAGATCATGGCGGCGGCGAAGATGCCGGCGCCCCAGAGCTTGTCGCCGCGCCGGTAGAGATAGAGGCCGGCGAAGCTGAAGCAGGCCATGATCGGCCCGGCGATGTTCTTGTGGGTGAAGACGCCGCGCCAGAGACCGGCATGTTCGGGTTCCTGCGAGTCGGCCGTGTGCATCGCCTCATGCGGAAAGGCGATCAGCCCGACATAGGAGAGGCCGATCACGACGACGGCGGTGAAGATGACGACCTTCGAGAAACTATCGGCGTCGCGCGGCAGCGCCAGGATCGTCGCCATGGTCAGGATGCCGATCAGTGTGAACGAGGCGGCGCGCATCGCCGTCGGCGGGTCGGTCGCCAGCACCACCGACAGCATGAAGCAGCCGAGCATCAGCATCCAGGACGGGCTGAAGAGCGAGCGCGCCACGCGCGGGTCGGCGAAGGCCATCAGCGCGAAGATCGAGATCGCGCCGAGCGAGCTGAAACCCAGCTGATTGACGATGTCGCCGCCCTGGCCCGTCAACTCGGCGCCGGCCGGCTGGAAGGGCCGGAACGACACCAGGATGACGGTGAACAACAGCGCAGCGATCGCGGTCGCCACGCCCGCGCGGGTGAATGCCGCGCTGAGCGGCGCCCGCTCAGTTCTTCTCAGGCTGTCGGTATTGCTCATTGGCATATCCGAATTCGGCCATCACACGGCCAAGCGCGACATGGACGGGGTAGAGCGCCGTCGCCAACGATCCCGTCCGCGCCAGCCTGACGGCGCCGCGCAGCGGCGAGGCGGCAAGCAGCGCCAGGCTCTTGGCGAACACTTTTGCGCCGGCAAGCGGAGTGCCGGCGCGCTTCTTCTTCTCGACCAGCGTCGAGATGACGCCGTTGCGCAGGCTGCGGGCGCGGATCCAGTCTGCCTCGACGCGCCGGGCGGGCACCGTCTCGTGCACTTTGGCCTCGGCGCACCAGCCGAGCACGAAACCCTTGGCGGCCGCACGGCTGAGGAAATCGGAATCGCCGCCGCCCATGAAGTTGAAGCGGAGGTCGAGGAAGGGCGGGCCCATGGCGGTCAGCACATGGCGCCCGACCAGCAGGTTGCCGGACGAATAGAGCGCGGCGACCCGTCCCGTCTCCCGGTGGGGCGGCGCGAACACCGGGTGCTCCGCCCATCTGGCATGCGCCGGCTCAGCGAACACCGGCACCTGCGGGCCGCCGACGATGTCGGCGCCGAGCGTTTCAGCTGCCCTGCACATGCGCTCCAGCCAGTCGGGGTCGGCGATTTCGTCGTCGTCGATGACCAGCAGGTGCCGAAAGTTGGGAAAATGCAGGATCGCCGTTTGCCATCCGGCATTGTAGGCGCTGCAATTGCCGCGCTCATGCGCGACGATGACAAGACCTGACATCTCGCCGCGCTCGAAGGACGGGATCACGGCTTTGGCGCCGTCGCGCGCCTCGGCCTCGTTCTCCATCACGATGACGGCGAAGCGTCTCGCGGTCCGCTGCGCCTTCAGCGACGCCAGCGTCGCCAGCACCTGTTCCGGCCGCTTGAACGTCGGCAGCGTGACGACCGCCTCGATCGTCTCGGCGGCAAGCCCAGGCGAGCGTCCCGCGATCGATACAGAACCGTCCGATGGCAAGGGGATCATGCGCTCCAGCCGCAAGGGGTGATTTTGGCCCTCGATAGCATCGCGATGATAACGTTTCGTTAATCACCTTTCACGGCGGGGTCCGCGAAACCGAGACTCCCGGTGACGATCGGGTTCACTTAATCAAGGGTTCACCCCGCTTTGCTATCTGGGTTGCACTGGATAGGTGAGATGCATCTGCTGTTCGCCACATCGATCGTGCCCGACGGCGCTCTCGCTTCGGGCTATGAGATTGCCAACGCCGCGATCATCGACGCGTTGCGGCGCGCCGGCGTGCGCGTCACCGTGGTTGGCTTCAATTGGCCGGGAAAGCCCGCGGCCGATCCCGACAACACCATCGTGCTCGGCGCCGTCGACGTGCGTACCGAAAGCGCAGCGCCGCTGCAGAAGCTCGCCTGGGTGGCCAAGGCGATGGTCTCCGGCCTCACCTTCGCCTCGGCCAAGCTGCGTGTCGTTTCCGATGCCGAGGTCCGTGCCGCGATCGGGCGCGCCGGCCCGGTCGACGGCTATGTGCTGAACTCGGTGCAGTTCGCCGGCGCCTTCGAGACGCTCTTCGGCGACCGGCCGTCGATATTCGTCGCCCACAATGTCGAGCACCGCTCGGCCGAGGAGAACGCCGCCAGTGCGCGAAGCCTGCTCCAGCGGCTCCTGTTTCGCCGCGAGGCGAGGCTGCTTAGGGTCATGGAAGAGCGGCTCTGCCGCCAGGCGCGCTTCGTCTTCACCCTGGCCGAGGAAGACCGTGCGGCATTGGGCGTCGCCTCCGCCGATCGCTCGGCCGTGCTGCCGCTGGTGACCCGCACCCTTGCGCCGGCGCCGGCCGGTTCGCGGCGCATCGACTGTGACGCTGCCCTGATCGGCACCTGGACCTGGCAGCCGAACCGCATCGGGCTCGACTGGTTCCTGCAAAAGGTCGTACCGCATCTGAGGCCCGATTTCCGCATCAGGATCGCCGGCGGCATGCCCTCGGGCATCACGTCCACCCATCCCGGCGTCGAATTCGTCGGCCGCGTGCCCGACGCGCAGGACTTCGTGCGCGCCGCCGCCGTCATTCCGCTGATCAGCACCGCCGGCAGCGGCGTGCAGCTCAAGACCATCGAGACTTTCGAGCTCGGCCTGCCGTCCGTCGCCACCAGCCGCTCGCTGCGCGGCATCGGCCATCGCCCGGACAATTGCGTCGTCACCGACGATCCGATCGCCTTTGCCGCCGCGCTCGAGGCCGCCGCCGCGAAGGGCAGGGATGTCGATGGCAGCGCCTTCCATCGCCGGCAGGTCAAGGCGCTCGATGCCGCGATCAGGCTCGGCCTGGAGAAGCTCGGTTCGGTCCGGCAGGAGGCGTTCGCATGAACATGCACGCCACCCGCAAGGCGTTCGGGTCCGACACGTTGAAGACCATCCTCGGCATTCCCGTGCTCGCCATCCGCTGGGACGACGCGATCGCGCTGCTGACGCGGCTGGTCGCCGAGCGGCGCTTCACCAAAGTCAGTTTCCTCAACGCTCACAATGCCAACATCGCCTGCACCGATCCGGTCTTCGCCGAGGCGCTGGACGATTTCCTCATCCTGCCTGACGGCATCGGCGTCGACATGGCGGCCAAGTTGCTCTACGGCGCGCCGTTTCCGGACAACCTCAACGGCACCGACTTCGTGCCTGCCTTCCTGCAGGCCTCGTCGCGGCCGCTGACCGTCGGCCTGCTCGGCGCTACCCGCGTCAACGCCGAGGCGGCATCGGTCAAGCTTGCCGCGCTCGCCGTGCAGCACAGGTTCGTGGTCATCCATGACGGCTATTTCTCCGCCGCCGAGGAGCCGACGATCGTCGACAGGATCGCTGCCTTGCGGCCGGACGTGCTGCTCGTCGCCATGGGCGTGCCGCGCCAGGAATTGTGGATCGCGCGCCACATCGACGCCCGCCACTGCACGCTGCCGATCGCCGTCGGCGCGCTGCTCGATTTCCTGAGCGGCACGGTGCCGCGCGCGCCGCTGTGGATGCGCCGCCTCAGGCTCGAATGGCTGTTCCGGCTGCTGATCGAGCCAGGTCGTCTCTGGCGCCGCTACGTCGTCGGCAATCCGCTGTTCCTGTGGCGGGTCGCCAGGCAGAAACTCTCGGGCGCCGGAGGGCGTCCTTGAACAGCCGCTTCGTCCCGGGCGCAGCGACCGAAGTCCAGCGGCTTCCGCAGGCGCCGACGGCCGCGGTGGTGACCGCGAGCTACGCGCCGGATTTCGAACGCTGCCGGCTGCTGTGCGAGACGATGGACCGGCAGCTTTCCGGTGTCGCGCGCCACTACATACTGGTCGAGCATCGCGACGTGGCGTTGTTTCGCCAATTGGAGAACGCCCGCCGCATCGTCGTCGACGAGCGCGATCTGCTGCCGCGCTGGCTGCATGTCCTCGACGACCCGCTCAGCCTGTTTCGCCGCCGCGTCTGGCTCAGCCTGAAGACCCAGCCGCTGCGCGGCTGGCATGTGCAGCAGCTCCGCCGCATCGCCATCGCCGCGCACGCGGCGGAGGACGTACTGATCTTCTGCGATTCCGACGTCGCCTTCCTCCGGCCGTTCGACGCGAACGCCTTCTGGCGCGACGGCAAGGTGCGGCTGTTCCGGCGCGACGGCGTCCTGGCGAACGATGGCCATGACGAACATCGCATCTGGTCGCGCAATGCCGGCGCGACGCTCGGCATCGACGCCTCGAAAGTCTCTGCCCACGACTACATCTCGACGCTGATCGCCTGGCGCCGCGAAACCGTGACGGCGATGTGCGACCGGATCGAGAAGCTGCATGGCCGCGACTGGGTCGCGGTTCTCGGCTCGGCGCGCCGGTTCTCCGAATGCATGATCTACGGCCGCTATGTCGACGAGGTGCTGGAGGGCGCCGGCCATTTCCACGGTTCGGAAGAATTCTGCCATGTCCACTGGACCGGCGAGGCGCTGTCGGACGATGACTTCCGCCGTTTCGTCGCCGCCATGGCACCCGAACAGGTGGCGATCGGCATGCAGTCCTTCATCGGCACCGACATCGGCCGCATCCGCCGTCTGATCGATCTCGACTAGCCTAGGCAGGAATTAGATGGCCTTGGCCGGCCTGCGCATCGCCGAGTAAGTGAGAAACGCCGAGGCGAGATAGAGCAGCAGGAAGACGACGTTGAGCGACAGCACCAGATTGGACGTGTCGGCGATCGTCGTCAGCACATAGATCAGGAGCACCGCCTTCAGCCCGGCAAGCAGGCCGAGATTGAGCGCCCGGACGGCGGTCTGGCCGCGCGCGAACAGCAACTCGGCCTGGTATTCCGCCAGATTGCGCAGGCCGGGCACGCAAATGGCCAGCGCCACCAGCGGCGCCGCCTCCGCGACATTCCTGCCCAGCGCGTTGGGGAAGAAATGCAGCACGATGCCGAGCGCGGCGAGCGCCAGCGTCGAGACCAGGAACACGCCGCCCTCGATGCCGCTCTTGACGGCCAGCCGCGACAAGAGCTCCGGTGCCCGCATCATCCGCTGCACCAGCATCATCGAGAAGGTGCGGATCGGGATCGCCGTCAGGTCGACGAGGCGCATGATGATGGCGTAGATGCCGGCGAGATGAGCGCCGCCGATCGACAGCACCAGCAGCTTGTCGAACTCCATCTGCAGGTAGAACAGCACCTCGGCACCGGCGACATAGACGGAATCGGCGAGCCGCCTGAGATAAAGCTCGATGCGCAGCCGCAGCCGCTGTCGCGGATAGAAGAAGCCGAAGGCGATGACGAGCGAAGCCGCGTTGGCGCCGATATAATACCAGGACCAGACACCGACGCTGTGCTGCGCCGCCAGCATGAACAGCACCGCGCCGAGCGCCCTTAGCGCCGTCGCCAGGATCGCCAGCACGGCGGCCCGGCCGAACTTGCCGAGCCCGTTGTTGACGATCAGCGCCACCTCGACCGGCCGCCACAGCAGCGCCTCGGCGAAGACGACGGCGGCGAACACCGGCAGCGGCACGGCGCCGGCGAAGAAGATCAGGTAGACGACGTAGGATGCCGCCGCCAGCACCGGCAGCGAGACGGCGCCGAGCAGCAGGAAGCCGGCGGTGAAGGCGCCGATCAGATTGGGGCGGATCGTGGCGGTGCGGTAGAGCGCCGAGATAAAGCCGAAGGCGAGGATGCGCGACAGCATGACGCCCGCCGCCGAAGCGGTGGCGAACATGCCGAATTCGGCGATCGACAGCGTGTTCGCGAGCGCGATGAAATAGGCGAGCGAGAACACCAGCCGCCCGCCCGCGCCGCTGATCGCCGAGAAATAGTCGAAAACCAGCTTCCGGCGCGCGGCCACGAAGGCGCCGATCCGGGCGAGGCTCCGCCTCTGCTCTATGTCGCTGGCTTGGGTCATAGGTGCGCCGGACCATAGGCCGGAAAGCTTAACGTGCCGTTCTGGAGCGGCTTCGATTGCGCTCGAAAACCATGCAATCAAAGCGCGAAAACTCTCCTCTCCGGGACCGAAAATTAACCTTTTGTTTTCTATGCCTGTTTAGCGTGACTTAACGATTGGCCGACCGCCTCTCCCAAGCCGCCGAAGAGTAAAGCTCCAAGACAATGGTCGACAGGGACAACCGTGAGGATTGGAGGCGCGAGCGCTCGCTGCTGGCGCTCGGTGAGGCCATGCGCGGCGAGGACGACGCCTCGCTGGTGGCGATCGGCGACCGCGCGAACCAGTCGTGGCGCGAGGATGCGGCGGAGCGCCACCGGCTTGCACGCGCGCAGCGCGAGACCCGCTCGGCACCGTCCGCCGACACGGAGCCGGGCGGCCTTCAGGCCGACCACCAACCGATATCTCACGAGCCGCGCATCGGGGATGACTGGACCGCGCGAACTAGTTACGCACAGACGCATGCGCGCGAGGAGCCGGAGGAACTTTCGCATGGTCGCGCGCCTCAGGCCGCGCTCGATCCGCGACAGGCTTCGAACGCGCGCCGGCCCGCACTCGAGGATGCCGACGACCAGCAGTGGAAGCCGCTGATCGACCCGATGCAGGTCGTGCGCGGCATTGCCCGCTCGAAGGCGCTGATCCTTTCGACGACGATCCTCGGCGCGGCGCTCGGCGTCGCCATCGCTCTGTCGACGCCGAAGAAATACGAGGCCACCGCCGAGCTCATCGTCGATCCCCGCGACCTCAAGCTCACCGATCGCGATCTCACCCAGAACGTTGTCGCGTCCGACGCGACGCTGGCGATCGTCGAGAACCAGGTCCGCGTGCTTACCTCCGGCACGGTCCTCAACAAGGTCGTCGACAAGCTCAACCTCACCAACGATCCCGAGTTCAACGGGCAAGGCTCCGGCGGTCTCGGCGTGATGTCGATGATCCGTTCGATCCTGTCGCGCCATGATGCCGGAGCCGCCGACGAGGGCCGCCGCCGTGCGCTCGCCGTCGGCAATCTGGCGGAAAGCCTGTCGGTCGAGCGTGGCGGCAAGACCTTCGTCATCTCGGTCGGCGCCACCACCCAGAATGGCGAGAAGTCGGCCCTCATCGCCAACACGATGACCGACGTCTTCCTGCAGACCTTCGGCCAGATCCAGTCCGACACCGCCGGCCGCGCCACCGACGAGCTGACCGCGCGGCTCGACGAATTGCGCAAGGGCGTCGAGGCTGCCGAGCGCAAGGTCGAGGATTACCGCGCCACGCACGACCTCGTCGACGCGCAGGGCCATCTGATCAGCGACGACCAGATGCTGAAGCTCAACGAGCAGCTTTCCGTCGCCCGCGCCCGCACGCTGGAACTCAACGCGCGGGCGGCTTCAGCGCGTTCGCTCAGCGTCAATTCGGTCCTCAACGGCACCTTGCCGGAGGAGATCAACTCCAACACCATGGGCGAGCTGCGCGCGCAATATGCGGCGCTGAAGCAGGAAGCCGACCGCGCCGCGGTACGGCTCGGGCCGCGCCATCCCGAACTGCAGGCGCTCAGCGCCCAGCTCGCCGGCGCGCGCGACCGCATCGCCGGCGAATTGCAGCGCATCGCCTCTTCGCTGCAGGTCGACCTGAAGCGCTCGGTCCAGCTGGAGCAGGATCTTGCCTCCCGCCTGGCGCAGGCCAAGGTGCAGAGCGGCGACGTCAACAACGCCCTGGTCTCGCTGCGCGAGCTGGAACGCGAGGCCGCCGCCAAGCGCTCGGTCTACGAGGCTTTCCTGCTGCGCGCCAAGGAGACCGGTGAGCAGAAGGACATCAACACCGCCAACATCAACGTCATCTCCAAGGCCTTCGCACCGCTGGAGGCCAAGGGGCCGTCGCGCGCCATGCTGGCGCTTGCCGGCCTGCTGCTTGGTTTTGCTGCGGGTGTCGGGCTCGGCGGCATGCGCGGCGCCTATGAGAGCCTGCGCGAAACCGCGACCTCGCGCTCGCGTCGCCGCGCAAACGACGACCACAAGCCGGCGGTCGAAGACAAGGTCTATCGGGCGCCACCTCCTGTTCCGCTGCCACGGTCGCAGCCGCGCGCTCCATTGCCGCCTCCACCATCGCCCGCCGCGACCACCGGGGCTGAACGTTCGGGGCCGGTTGGCGCCTTGCTTTCGGCAGTGCGCGGGATGATGCCCGGCAAAAGGCAAAAGCACGTCGATCCCGGCAAGGTCACGGAACGGCCCGCGGCCTATCAGCCGCGTCAATTCCAGCAGGACGAGCCGCCTCGGCGGCCGGCCACCTATTCCTCTCCGCGCACGCAGGCCTATGACAATGAGCCCGGCTATCGGCCGGCACGGCCCGAACAGACACCGCCGGCCAGCCATGCCTATCCGCCGGCGGCAACTTCGTCTGGCGGGCAGGGGACCAATCCTCGGGATCAACTGGCGCCGCAGGCGCCGAACACCGACGAGCAGCAAGGCCAGATCGACGAGATCCGCGAAAGCCTGCGCGAATTCCGCGAAGCGGTGCGCGAGCTCACCGAAAGCCGTTCGAACCGCCGCTATTTCTAAATCCCGCCCCATCCGATAAAAGCGGCCGGTTTCGAGTTTACGGCATGCGACGGCGTTTTGACGGGATTGCCCGCCGGAATTTTCGTGAAAATGCCGCTCGACATGTCGCCCGAACCGCGCGGGTTTCGGGTCTGTGAAACAATGAGACAAGGCGGTCGCATGAATCCCAAGGATGCGACGTGCTTTGATGGATGAGTTGAAGGTGGTTCATGGCCGAAGTGATTGACGGGAAGAGCGTCGCCGAAGACGTGGTTGGCAAGGTCAAGGCACTGACCGCGGAACTGGCGGGCAAGGGCGCGACCAAGCCCGGCCTCGCCGTGGTGATCGTCGGCGAGGATCCGGCGAGCCAGGTCTATGTCGCCTCGAAATCGCGCACCGCCAAGGAATGCGGCTTCCACTCGCTGCAGCACACGCTGCCGGCCGAGACCTCGGAGGCCGAATTGCTCAAGATCATCGGTGACCTCAACGCCGACCCGTCGATCCACGGCATCCTGGTGCAGCTGCCGCTGCCCGGCCACATCGATTCCGGCAAGGTCATCCAGACCATCGCGCCGGAGAAGGATGTCGACGGCTTCCACTTCATCAATGTCGGCAAGCTCGGCACCGGCGAGCTGGAGACGGCCTTCGTGCCCTGCACCCCGGCCGGCTCGATGCTGCTGATCGAGCGCGTGCGCGGCAAGGACCTGTCCGGTCTCAACGCCGTCGTCGTCGGCCGCTCCAACATCGTCGGCAAGCCGATGGCCAACCTCCTGCTTGCCGCCAACTGCACCGTCACCATCGCCCACAGCCGCACCAAGGACCTGCCGGCGCTTGCCCGCACCGCCGACATCCTGGTCGCCGCCGTCGGCCGTCCGGAAATGGTCAAGGGCGACTGGGTCAAGCCCGGCGCCACGGTCATCGACGTCGGCATCAACCGCATCCCGGCGCCCGAGAAGGGCGAGGGCAAGAGCCGCCTCGTCGGCGACGTCGCCTATGCCGAAGCCGCCAAGGCGGCCGGCGCCATCACCCCGGTGCCCGGCGGCGTCGGGCCGATGACCATTGCCATGCTGATGGCGAACACTGTAGCTTCCGCCTACCTTGCGGCCGGGTTGAAGCGGCCGTCCTTCTGACCGGGAAGCAGCCTACTTGCCGAACCATTCCATTCCCATCGAACGGCCGGTCGCGAACGATTCCGTTCAGGGTGGTCGTCAGTTCGGGTTCCTGCTGGTCGACAAGTTCTCGATGTTCTCGCTGGCCGCGGCGATCGACTGCTTTCGCTCGGCCAACCGCTTGCTTGGCCGCGATGTCTATGGCTGGACGACGATCTCGGCGGATGGCGACGCCGTCATGGCCTCCAACGGCCTGCCGCTGAAGATCGATTATTCCGTCGCCGATATGCCGCCGGTCGACATCCTGTTCGTGTCGGTCGGCCTCTCCATCGAATTCCCGGGCAAGAGCAAGGTGCTGGCGGCGCTGCGCAGCTGGGGCAGGCGCGGCAACGCGCTCGGTGCGCTCTCGGTCGGCTCCTATCTGCTCGCCGAGGCCGGCCAGCTCGACGGCTATCGCTGCACCATCCATTGGGAGAACCGCGCCGGCTTCATGGAGCGTTTCCCGGACATCAACTGCACCGGCAATGTCTTCGAGATCGACCGCAAGCGTTACACCTGCGCCGGCGGCACCACCTCGATCGACCTGATGCTTGAGATCGTGCGCACCGATTTCGGCTCCAACCTCGCCAACGGCGTCGCCAACCAGTTCCAGCACGAGCGCATCCGTTCGGCCGGCGACCGCCAGCGCGTCGGGCCGGAGCGCGACCTCACCGGCAAGTCGGAGAAGCTCAGGCGCATTGTCGAGCTGATGGCCGATCACCTCGACGAGCCGCTGTCGGCGGTCCAGCTCGCCAAGTCGGCGGGCCTGTCGGTGCGCCAGGTCGAGCGCCTGTTCCTGCGCCATTTGAGCGTTACGCCGGGGCGTTACTACATGCGGCTCAGGCTGGAGCGGGCGCGCGAACTGCTGCGCCAGACCAACATGCCGATCCTCGACGTGGCGATCGCCACCGGCTTCACCTCGCACTCCTATTTCGCGCAGAGCTACCGGCTGCAGTTCGGCCGCCCGCCGTCGGAAGAGCGCCGCACCACCTACTGAGCGATGAGCCGCCGTCCGTGGTGCCTGTGCGCAAGGCCGCGTGCGGGCTTGTCTCCACAGGCCGGGTCAAATACCTTCGCGCCGCGGACCAGAGGGGTTTCCTAGGAGAGTTTCATGATGCGATTGGCACGGAGCGTCGCCACGGCGATTCTCCTTTTGTCGACGACCACGTTCGGCTTTGCCGCCAACAAGGTCATCATCATTCTCGATGCGTCGGGCTCGATGTGGGCGCAGATCGACGGCAAGCCGAAGCTCGAGATCGCGCGCGAATCGCTGCGCACCGTGCTGCAGTCGGTGCCGGGCGACGACGAGATCGGCTTCATGGCCTACGGTCATCGCCAGAAGGGCAGCTGCGAGGACATCGAGCTGATCGTGCCGCCGCAGGCGGGTTCGGCGAGCGCCATTTCGGCCGCCGCCGACAGCATGAAATTCCTCGGCAAGACGCCGCTGACCGCAGCCGTCAAGCAGGCGGCCGAGGCGCTGAAATACACCGAGGACAAGGCAACCGTCGTCCTCATCACCGACGGGCTCGAGACCTGCGGCGGCGACCCTTGCGCGCTGGGCAAGGAACTGGAGGCTTCCGGCGTCGACTTCACCGCCGATGTCGTCGGCTTCGGCCTGACCGCCGACGAGGGCAAGCAGATCGCCTGCCTCGCCGAGAACACCGGCGGCAAGTATATCCAGGCCTCGGATGAAAAGGCGCTGCAGGAAGCGCTGGTCGAGACCGTGGCGGCGCCGGCCCCGGCACCTGCCCCCGAACCTGCTCCGGCCCCCGCGCCGGCGCCTGAGCCCGCCAAGCCGGAATTCAATTTCATGCCGAGCGTCGTCCTGGCCGAAGGCGGCCCGGATGTCAGCGACAACAGCAATGCCTGGGAGATCTACAAGGCCAACGCTGACGGCACGCGCGGCGATCAGGTCATGACCGAGTATGGCGAGCTCAAGACCAGTCTCGAGCCGGGCGACTACATCGTCGTCGGTCGCGCCGACGAGGCCAAGGTCGAGCAGAAGCTCAAGGTCGAGGCCGGCCAGGTCTACAAGCCGCTGTTCACGCTGAATGCCGGCACGCTGGTCATTCATCCGCACGCCAGCCAGGGCGCCGAGATCAGCGGCGAGGCCCGCGTCGACTTCGCCTATCCGGGCGGCAGCACCACCCATTATGGCGACGCCAAAGCCACAGTGCCGGCGGGCGAGCAGAAGGTGACAGTGCAGATCGGCGCCGGCACGGTGACCGAGACCGTTCAGCTGGCCGCCGGGCAGACCGTCGAAAAGGATATCGTCGTCGGCGTCGGCCATGCCGTGCTCAATGCCTACTACACGGCGGGCGGCGACAAGGCGGATAATTCGGGCATGGGCTTCGAGATCGTCAAGGCCAAGAAAAAGATCGACGGCACGCGGGAAAGCGTCGAGCACTCCTACGGACCGGACAGCAAGTTCTGGCTGCCGCCGGATGACTATGTCGCGATCACCACCTTCGATATCGCCGTGGTCGAGCAGCCCTTCAGCATCAAGGCCGGCGACAACCAGGACGTCAAGGTGACGCTCGACGCCGGCGTGCTGGCGATGTCGGCGCCCGGCGCCTATTCGATCGAAGTGCTTTCGTCGAAGAAGGACATCGAGGGCAAGCGCAAGTCGCTTGGGCTAAGCTATGGTGACAGCTGGCAGCAGACCATTCCGGCGGGCGACTATGTCGTCGTGCGCCACGCCTCCGACCAGGGCCAGGACAAGGAGACGCCGGTGACGGTGAAGGCCGGCGAACGCGCCGAGGTTACCGTCCAGTAGGTAGCGCTTCCGTCTTCTGGAGAAAAAGGGGCGGCCGATGAGCCGCCCCTTTTTCTTGGATGGAATTGCCGACTCAGGCGTTCCCGAACGCCGCGGCGCCGTGATCGGCGCGGCCGACGAGTTGCCGGAACCCGGCGAACAGCTCGCGGCCGAAGCCGAACTCGTTGCCGATGAGATCGGCATCCGCCGTGCGCCGCAGCGCGAATTCCGCGCCCGGCACCAGCACTTCCAGCGTGCCGGCATCGGCGTCGAGCCGGATGATGTCGCCGTCATGGATCCTGGCGATCGGGCCGTCCTCGACCGCTTCCGGCGTGACATGGATCGCCGCAGGCACCTTGCCGGACGCGCCCGACATGCGCCCATCGGTCACCAGCGCCACGCGCTGGCCGCGATCCTGCAGGATGCCGAGCACGGTGGTCAGCTTGTGCAGTTCCGGCATGCCGTTGGCTTTCGGCCCCTGGAAGCGGATGACGGCGATGAAATCGCCGGTCAGCGTGCCGGCCTTGAAGGCCTCGTTCAGCCCTTGCTGGCTGTCGAACACTTTTGCGGGCGCCTCGATGACGCGTCGCTCCGGCTTCACGGCGGAGGTCTTGATGACGGCATGGCCGAGATTGCCGCCAAGCACCTTCAGGCCGCCGGTCGGCTGGAACGCCTTCTTGAAAGGCGCCAGCACCTTCTCGTCGCCGCTTTCCAGCGGCGAGGCCTCACGCACCACGCCGCCATCGGCGCCGAGCCTGGCCTCGACCGCATAGGGGCGCAACCCTTCGCCCCACACCGTCTGCACGTCCTCGTGCAATATGCCCTCGTCGAGCAGTTCGCGGATCAGGAAGCCGAGCCCGCCGGCGGCGTGGAAATGGTTCACGTCGGCAAGCCCGTTTGGATAGACGCGGGCCAGCAGCGGCACCGCTTCCGACAGGTCCGAAATGTCCTGCCAGGTCAGCGCGATCCCGGCGGCGGCGGCCATCGCGATCAAGTGGATCGTGTGGTTGGTCGAGCCGCCGGTCGCATGCAGGCCGACGACGCCGTTGACGATCGAGCGCTCGTCGATCATGCGGCCGACCGGCGTGTAGTCGTTGCCGAGCGCGGTGATCGACAGCGCGCGCCTTGCCGCTTCCCTGGTCAGCGCGTCGCGCAGCGGCGTGCCCGGATTGACGAAGGAGGCGCCCGGCGTGTGCAGGCCCATGATCTCCATCAGCATCTGGTTGGAGTTGGCGGTGCCATAGAAGGTGCAGGTGCCCGGCCCGTGGTAGGATTTGGACTCCGCCTCGAGCAACTCGGCCCGTCCCGCCTTGCCCTCGGCGTAGAGCTGGCGGACCTTGGCCTTCTCGTCATTCGGCAGGCCGGTGGTCATCGGCCCGGCCGGCACGAACACCGCCGGCAGATGGCCGAAGGTGAGCGCGGCGATCACCAGCCCCGGCACGATCTTGTCGCAGACGCCGAGGAAGACGGCGGCGTCGAACATGTTGTGCGACAGCCCGATCGCCGCCGCCATGGCGATCACGTCGCGCGAGAACAGCGACAGCTCCATGCCGGGCTGGCCCTGCGTGACACCGTCGCACATCGCCGGCACGCCGCCGGCCACCTGCGCGATGCCGCCCGCCTCGCGCGCCGCTTCCTTGATCAGTGCCGGATAGGTCTCGAAGGGCTGATGCGCCGACAGCATGTCATTGTAGGAGGTGATGATGCCGAGGTTGGGCACCCGGTCGCCGCCGAGCGCGACCTTCTCGGAAGGGCTGCAGACGGCAAAGCCGTGGGCGAGGTTGCCGCACGACAGCACGGCCCGGTTGGCGCTGCGGCCGGAGGCTTCTGCGATGCGGCCGAGATAGGCCTCGCGGCCGGCCTTCGAGCGTTGGCGGATGCGCTCGGTGATGGCTTCGATGTCGCGTCTGGCGGTCATGGCAACGGTCCTTTCAGGCGGGGTCCCTGAACTTTCCGGCAACCGGGACCCTCGGTATGGTCAAAATCAGGGCGCCCAGAAAACCTCGACGGTTCTGGGTGCCGCATCGATCACGGCGCGGATGGGCTTTCGCTTTCCCGGCGCCATCGCATCTTCGAAGGCACTGCGTTTTTCCGCGCCCTCGATGTGCAGGGCGATGAAGCCGGCGGCGATGATCCTTGCCATCGACAGCGTCAGCCGGGGCTCGCCGGCGCTTGCCGCGTGCACCGGCAGCACGATCCTTTGCGAGGACGGATCGAGCAGTCGTGGCAGGTCGTCGGCGTCGGGAAAGAACGAGGCGGTGTGGCCGTCACCGCCCATCCCGAGCACGACCGCGTCGAGCGGCCAGGGCAGCGATGTCAGCGCCTCGTTGTCGGACAGCGCCGCATCCTCGATGCTTGCCGCTTCATGATAGAGCGGCACGAAGCGGGCGGCAGCCGCGGCGTTCTGCAACAGATTTGCGGCCACCAGCCCGGCATTCGAGCGCGGCGAGGAGGCCGGCACGAAACGCTCGTCGACCAGCGTCACCGTGACCTTGTCCCAGGCGATCGGGGTCTTCGACAGCGCCGCGAAGAACTTCGCCGGCGTCGTGCCGCCGGAAACGGCAAGCAGCGCCGTGCCGCGCTCGCTGATCGCCTTGGTCAGCCGCGCCGCGACATGGCCGGCAAGTGCTACCGCCAGCTGCTCGCGATCGGCGAAGCCATTCCAGTTGTAGGCGCCGCTCAATTGCTCTCGTGCCATGTCCGCCCATCGCGTTCGATCAGCGCGATCGAGGCCGACGGCCCCCATGTGCCGGCCGTATAGCCTTGCGCCTCCTGCCTGGCATTTTCCCAGGCGTTCTGGATCGGATCGATCCATTTCCAGGCCGCCTCGACTTCGTCGCGGCGCATGAACAGCGTCTGGTTGCCGCGCACCACGTCCATGATCAGCCGCTCATAGGCATCCGGCGCGCGCCCGTCGAAGGATTGCGCGAAGCTCATGTCGAGCGGGATCTGGCGCAGCCGCATGCCGCCCGGGCCCGGATCCTTGATCATGATGAACTGCTTGACGCCCTCATCCGGCTGCAGCCGGATCACCAACTGGTTGGCGAAGATCGGCCCGGCGCTGTCGCCGAAGATCGAGTGCGGGATCGGCTTGAACTCGATGACGATTTCCGAGACGCGGGTCGCCAGCCTTTTGCCGGTCCTGAGGTAGAACGGGACGCCGGCCCAGCGCCAGTTGGCGATCTCGGCCTTGATGGCGACGAAGGTCTCGGTGTTGCTGTCCTTGCCGAGTTCCTCGACATAGCCTTTCACCGGCCCTCCGGCGGATGCCCCGGCGCGATACTGGCCGCGCACCGTGTGCTTCGGCGCCTCGTTGCCGTTGATGCGCTTCAGCGCCCTGAGCACCTTCAGCTTCTCGTCGCGCACGGCGTCCGCGTCCATCGAGGACGGCGCCTCCATGGCGACGAGGCACAGAAGCTGCAGCATGTGGTTCTGCACCATGTCGCGCAGCGCGCCGGCCTTGTCGTAATAGGTGACGCGGTCCTCGAGGCCGACGGTCTCGGCGACCGTGATCTGCACGTGGTCGACATTGGCCGAGTTCCACAACGGCTCGTAGAGCGCGTTGGCGAAGCGCAGCGCCATCAGGTTCTGCACCGTCTCCTTGCCGAGATAGTGGTCGATGCGGAAGATCTGGCTTTCGTGGAAGTCGTCGCCGACAAGGTCGTTGAGCGCGCGCGCCGAGGCGAGGTCGCGGCCGATCGGCTTCTCCAGCACGATGCGCGAATTCGGCGTGATCAGATTGTGTTCCTTGAGCTTGTGCGAGATGTCGCCGAACAGCGCCGGCGCTACGGCCAGGTAGAAGGCGCGGATGCGGTCGCTGTCGCCGATCGCCTTCTTCAGCTTGTCGAAGCCGGCGCCGGTAGTCGCGTCGGCCGAGACATAGGAGAGCCGGGCGAGGAACGTCTCCAGCTCCTTCGGATCGATGTCGGCGGGCTTCACGTGGTCCGAGATCGCCTGCTTGGCGAATGCCTGGAACTCGGCGTCGGTCATCTTGGAACGCGACGTGCCGATGATCCTGGTCGGCTCGGAAAACTGATGGTCGCGCTGGCGATGATAGAGCGAAGGCAGGAGCTTGCGTTCCGACAGGTCGCCGGTGCCGCCGAAAATGATGAAGTCGAAAGGATCGACGGGGATGATCTGGCTGGTCATGGTCTGTCCGTTTTGACGCCGCGCTCAGGTACGAGGCTGATATATTCTAATCGATTTAAATATTCCAGTGCCATGGTGTCACAGGTGAGAACCGGTCGCTGGTTGTCGATTGGGTTCATGTGTGCCCTTGACACTGACGTAGCCCCGGGGGCTTCTCGGCAAGCGGTGGTTCCGGGGAGCTTTCGCAGGTGCAGCATAGAGCGGGATCGCGGCGAAAGCCAAAGGAGAAATGCCTTGCTTCGGGATGATCTTCAATGAGCGAAAAAGGCTCGCGTCTGGAAAACAAGGTCGCCATCATCACCGGCGCCGCATCTGGCTTTGGCGAGGGCATGGCCAGGCGCTTTGCCGAGGAGGGCGCCAGGATTGTCGTCGCCGACCTCAATGCCAAGGGCGCCGAGCGCGTGGCCGGCGAGATCGGCGACAAAGCGATCTGGACCCAGACCGACGTGTCGCAGCGCTCCGAATTCGACGAGATGGTCTATGCCGCCAAGAGCGCCTTCGGCCGCATCGACATCATGGTCAACAATGCCGGCTATACGCACCGCAACGGCGACATGCTCGACATCGACGAGACGACCTTCGATCTGATCACGGCCGTCAACATGAAGGCGATCTACCACGCGGCGCGCGCGGTGGTGCCGATCATGGAGCGGCAGGGCGGCGGCGTCATCCTTACCACCGCTTCGACCGCCGGCCTGAGGCCGAGGCCCGGCCTCACCTGGTACAATGCCTCGAAAGGCTGGGCGATCACCGCCACCAAGTCGATGGCGGTCGAGCTGGCGCCAAAAAACATCCGCGTCAACTGCCTCTGCCCGGTCGCCGGCGAGACCGGCATGCTGGAGAAGTTCATGGGCGCCGACACGCCGGAAATCCGCGAGAGGTTCCGCGCCTCGATCCCGCTCGGCCGCCTCTCGACGCCGCTCGACATCGCCAATGCAGCACTTTGGCTCGCCTCCGACGAAGCCGCTTTCATCACCGGCGTGGCGCTCGAGGTCGACGGCGGGCGCTGCATCTGAACGGCGGGCCTGAATTGACGAGCCGCCCGGGAACTGCATAAGGCTTCTCGAGGAAGCAGGGTGGCCATGCGATGAATGCCCGATTGCGCAAGATTCGCCGGAGCCTGTGGCACCGCCACAAGATCTACAGGGCCAGGCGCGCCCGTTCAAAGAGCAAGGCGACCTTCATCGGCGTCACCGGCAGTTCCGGCAAGTCGACGGCGGCGGCGTTGCTCGGCCATATTTTGGCCAGCCATGGCCCGGTCTACACGCAGGTTCTCGCCAACGCCATCGATGCGCTGGCCAGCACGCTCTACAAGCGTATGTGGAAATCGGGCAAGGTCGACCACGTCGTGTTCGAGGCAGGCGCCTATGGCGTCGACACCATCAGGCCGATGGCGGAACTGCTCAAGCCGCATGTGGCTGTCGTTACCATGGTCCGCCTCGAACATTTGGCCAGTTTCAGGACCCTTGAGAACGTCGCCCTGGAAAAGCGCGCCCTGGTCGATGCGCTGCCACCGGGCGGTCTTGCCGTGCTCAACGCCGACGATCCGCATGTGCTCGGCATGGCTTCGGGCACCAGGCATCGCGTCGTCACCTTCGGCCGGACGGAAGATGCGGATTATCGTGTCACCGACACGCAGGCCGCCTATCCTGAAACGCTGAGCCTCACGGTCCGGTGGCGTGGCGGCACGCTCGACCTGAAGACGCTGTTTCCGGCCAAGTATCTATGGCTGCCGACGGCGGCGGCTGTGGCCACCGCGCTGGAGCTCGGCGTGCCGCCCGAAAAAGTCGCGGCGCGCGTGGCGACGTTTCGGCCCTTGGTCAATCGCTGCCAGGTGCTCGTTATCGAGGACGGTCCGCACTTCCTGGTCGACACCGCCAAGGCTCCCTGGCATTCGATCAACCTCGCCATCGACATGGTGGCCAAGGCCAAGGTCGCCTCAAAACGCATCGTTCTCGGCCAGATTTCGGATTATGTGGGTTCGACAAGAAAGTACCGTGACGCCTACAACACCGCGCGCGAGGTCGCTGGCCAGGTGATCTATGTCGGCGACAACGCGCATCGCTCGGGCGCCGGCCAGGCCGACCGCGATGGCGGCCGGTTCGTCGAATTGCGAACGCCCAGGGAAGTCTCCGACCACATCAGGAAAACGGCAGTACCGGGCGAACTGATCCTGCTCAAGAGCTCGTCCAACCTTCACCTCGAGAGGGTCGCGCTCGCCTGGACCCACGATGTCAAATGCTGGGTCCCGGTTTGCGGAAAAAGGTCTGGATGCCAGGGATGCGGCCTGTTCGAAGTGCCCTTCGAGCAACATCGCGCCCACGTCAGAAAGCGCAGGCGGGCCCGGCTATGGCAGTGGCTTAGGCTGACCGGCGGCGATGAAGCTCTCAGGCGCCGGTCTTGATGTAGGTCTTGTAGACCCAGCCGCGCTTGCCGTTATAGACGATCTGGCACCACTTCTTGCAGCTTATGACCTGCACCGAGGTCTTCGCGGGCACGGTGACCATGGCCGCCGCTTTCTGTTTCGGGCCGGCCCGCATGGTGACGGCCCGCAGGATGCGTCCGGTACTGGCCGCGCTGGCTTGTTGAGGCTTTGGCTTGGCATCGTCGCCTGCGGATGCCTGCGCTTCCGGCGCCTGCGGGTCCGGCGCGGGAATGGCGGCGGTCTTGGCGCCGTCGGGATCGTCCTTCGCCGGCGCCGCGCTGGGCGCGGCCACCTTGGACAGCAAGGCGGTGGCGTCTGATTGAGGCGCCGGTTCGGCGAATGCGGTGTCGGTTGGCTTGGCGGTCTCTTCGGCCTGTCGGCCTGCCGCCTGATCGGATGGAGCAGGCGCGGGGTCGTTGGACGCGGCCTTGGTGTCCGGTGCGGTCCAGCGCGGGTCGTTGGACGCCAGCGCCGGTATCTTGGCTTCCTTGGCGGCGACGACGGCCGACACCGCGTCGGCCTTGCGCGCCGCCTGCGGCGCCACTGCGATCGCCGTGGCGTTCGCGCTGACGGGCGCGATCTTGGTTGTCTTGACCGGGATTGTCGGGACGCTTTGCGCCGGGCTGGCAATCGCTTGCCGGTCGCTGGCCGGCAGCGCCAGCCACAACGCAATCCCCGCCACGCCGAGGAGGGCCGCGGTGCCGACAGCGGCAATCACCAGATGCGAATTGGACCGCACGCCCTGCCAGAACGTGGGCCGCCTGTCATAGCCGAACTGCATTGCAAAGTGCCGCCGTTCCGGCGCGCCGAAACTGAAGGGCTCGTTCACTCTAACCACCTCCAATAGGTGGGCCGACGTTCTTTCGATCGGTGCCGGAGGTCCGGCGGTGATCGGCATCGGTCCCAAAAACACAAGCGGGCGGGCCCGCGAAAGTCCCCGTCTTACAGCCCAGAACCCGCATCCTTTGCCGGTGATTGTGGCATCAGTGCGCCCTTGCAACGAATTCTGCACCCTTGTTAAGGATTCCGCAACATCTCGAATTGGCACGAACTGCCGAATGGAATCAGGCAGATAGGCCGGAAGCTCCGTTCCGGCCGGTGCTTCCCCTGCGTCAGATCCTGTCGCGCAGGGCGAACCAGCTGAGCGCCAGGAACAGCAAGGGCGCGCGGAAACGCCGGCCGCCGGGGAAAGGCGGGACCTTCAGATCCTCGATCAGCTTCAGCCGGTCGCGGTTGCCGAGCACGGTCTCGGCATAGAGCTTGCCGAAGAAGTTCGACAGCATGACGCCGTGGCCGGAATAGCCGCCGACCGAGATGACATTGGGCATCACTTCGCGCACGAATGGCTTACGCGGCACGGTGATGCCGACATAGCCGCCCCAGCCATGCGTGATCTCGACATCCTTCAACTCCGGATAGAGTTCCGCGATCTGGCGGCGGATATGGATGTGGATGTCCTTCGGATCGTTGACCGCGTAGACCTCGCGCCCGCCGAACAAAAGCCGGCCGTCCTTCGACTTGCGGAAGTAGCGCACGACGAAGCGGGAATCGTCGACCGACTCGCCGCCCGGCAGCACGGTCGAGGCCGATCCGAGCGGCACCGTCGCGCCGATGAAGGAGCCGATCGGCATGATGTGCGCGGCGCTCACCGGCTCGAGCGTGCCGCCATAGGCGTTGACGCCGATCAGGCATTTCTCGGCCGTGATCGTGCCTTTCGGCGTCGTCACCCTCACCTTGCCGCCGCCGCAGACGATGCCGGTCGCCGGCGTCCGCTCGAACAGCTGCGCGCCGGCCCCGGCCGCTGCTTTCGCCGTGCCGATCACCAGCTTCAGCGGGTGGATGTGCCCGGTGCCGGTGTCGCGCGTGCCGCCGAAATAGCGCGTCGAGCCCAGCCGCTCTGCGGCTTCCTTCGCGTCCATGAAGGAAATGTGCGGGTAGCCGAAGCGGCTCGCCATGATCTCGGCATGCGCCTTGTAGTCGTCGACATAGCGCTGCTTGTGCGCCACCGACAGCTGGCCAGGCATGTAGTCGATCTCGATCCTGTTGACGGCGGCAAATTCGAGCAGATGCGCCTTGGCCTCCTCGGCGAGGTCGAACAGCGCCTTGGCGCGAGAAAGGCCGTATTCCGCCTCCATCTCCTCGGCCCAGGCGCGCTGGCCGGTACCGAGCTGGCCGCCATTGCGCCCCGAAGCGCCGTCGCCGAACCGATGCGCCTCGATGAGCACGACATTGCTGCCGGCCTTCGCCAGATGCGCCGCCGCTGACAGGCCGGTGAAGCCGCCGCCGACGATGACGACATCGCATTGGCGGTCGCCGTCGAGAGCGGGGTATTCGGGCCGTGATCCGGCCGTGTCCTCGTACCAGGACCGGCCGGGGGATACTGGGGATTGGTAGAGCATGATTGAGTAGGGGAATAGGGGAGTAGGGGAGTAGGGGAGTAGGGGATAGGGGATAGGGGATAGGGGAGCTAGTCGGCTGAGAGTTTGCGGATCAGAAGGCGAAGAAGCTTCCCGACACTTTCGGTCCCCTCCAACAATGAAACCGTCGTCGGTTTCGACGCGATACCGGTACGCTCGGCAATCAAGATCTGTGTCTCCAATTCCTTTAGTGACCCTTGGGCGATGCGGAGAAATTGCTGATAGGAACCGCGGATCTCTCTGCCATAACCCTCAGCTATATTCGCGGGTATCGAGCTGGCTGCACAGCGCACCTGGCTGGTCAAACCATAAAGTTCCTCCTTCGGCCAGGATTTCGTTGCGCCATACACTGCCACGGCGAGATCCATCGCTTGCTGCCAGACAATCAGGTCCTTGTAGGAACCCGTTTTCTCATTCATTCGCCCTACTCCCCTACTCCCCTACTCCCCTAAACATTGAGCAACAAATACTCCCGCTCCCACGGGCTGATCACTTCCATGAAGGTCTCGAACTCGGCCCGCTTGATCGCCGCATAGGTCGCGGTGAAGGACTTGCCGAGGATGGCGCCGAGGTCCTCGTCGGCCTCGAACAGGTCGACGGCCTCGAGCAGGCTGCGCGGCAGGTCGATCTCATCGGCGTTCGCGGTGGTCAGCACCGGGGGCTCGGCCTTGACCTTGTTGATCATGCCGATCAGCCCGCAGGCGAGCGACGCGGCGAGCGCCAAATAGGGGTTGGCGTCGGAGGACGGGATGCGGTTTTCGACGCGCCGAGCCGCCGGATCCGAGCGTGGCACGCGGAAGGCGGTGGTGCGGTTGTCGTAGCCCCATTTGTTGTTGACCGGCGCCGAGGCCGCCTGCGTTAGCCGCCGGTAGGAATTGACATAGGGCGCGAACATCACCAGCGCGTTCGGCACATGCTTCTGCATGCCGCCGATGAAGTGGAAGAAATCGTCCGTCTCCGAACCGTCCTCGGCCGAGAAGACATTCCTGCCGGTCTTCCTGTCGACGATCGACTGATGGATGTGCATCGCTGAGCCCGGCTGGCCCTGGATCGGCTTGGCCATGAAGGTGGCGTAGATCTCGTGCTTGAGCGCTGCCTCGCGAATGGTGCGCTTGAACATGAACACCTGGTCGGCGAGCTCGATCGGGTCGCCGTGGCGCAAATTGATCTCGAGCTGGCCGGCGCCTTCCTCGTGGATCAGCGTGTCGATCTCCAGGCCCTGTCCTTCGGAGAAGTGGTAGATGTCGTCGATCAATTCGTCGAACTCGTTGACGCCGGCGATCGAATAGCCGGCGCCGCCGCCGATCGGCCGTCCCGAGCGCCCGACGGGCGGCGTCAGCGGATAGTCCGGATCGGGGTTCTTGCGCACCAGGTAGAACTCGATCTCGGGCGCCACCACCGGCTTCAGCCCGCGATCGGCGTAGGCGGCAAGCACGCGCTTCAAGACGTTGCGCGGCGTGAACTCGACCGAGCGCCCATCCTGGTGGACGAGGTCGCAGATGACAGCCGCCGTCGGGTCCTCTTCCCACGGCACCACGGTCAGCGTCGAAAGGTCCGGCATCAACTTGAGGTCGCCGTCGTCCTCTGGATAGTGGAAGCCGTTGCCGTCCTCCGGATAGCCGCCGGAAATCGTCGTCATGAACACCGCCGAGGGCAGCGCCAGCGAAGTGTTGGAGGTGAATTTCTTCGACGGCATCATCTTGCCGCGGGCAACGCCGGCCTGGTCGGGCGTGATGCACTCGATGTCTTCGATGCCGCGCCATTCGAGCCAGGCGCTGACTTCCTTCCAGTTCTTGACGCCACGTTGGCTTTTCACGAAGGCAGGCGTACGGGCGCGTCCTCCGCGGCTCGACGGACGGACTTCCTTTTTTGCAGGCGGCATCAGTCACCAGATTGGGTTGCGGATGGCGAAGTATAGCCGTGGCCGGCGATGGAAGGGAAGGGGAGCCGCTCGACCGGCCGCCGCTGTTGAAATTCGCGGCGGTGAGCTTAGGTTCGACGCCTCGCGAAATGCGACTACCTTACGCGCCGAACGCAGGACAGCCATGACCAGCCATGAACTGACGACGATCGGCTTCGATGCCGACGACACGCTGTGGCAGAACGAGCAGTTCTTCCGCCTCACGGAAAAGCGCTTCGCAGGGCTGCTTGCCGAGCATGGCGAGGCTGATCATGTTTCGGCAAGGCTGCTCGAGGCCGAGCGGCGCAACCTTGCCGTCTACGGTTTCGGCATCAAGGGCTTCACGCTGTCGATGATCGAAACCGCCATCGAGGTCAGCGGTGGCCGCGTGCCGGGGTCGGTCGTCGCCGAGATCCTTGCCGCCGGACGCGAGATGCTCAGTCATCCGATCGAACCGCTGCCGCATGCGCGCGAGACCGTGGAGAAACTGGCCGGCGCCTATCGTCTCGTGCTCATCACCAAGGGCGACCTTTTCGACCAGGAGCGCAAGCTGGCGCAATCGGGCCTCGGCGATCTGTTCGACGCCGTCGAGATCGTCAGCGACAAGAGCGCGGCCACCTATGCCCGTGTCTTCAGTCGCCACGGCGACGGGCCGGGGAAAAGCATGATGGTCGGCAACTCGCTGAAGTCCGACGTCGTGCCGGCCATCGAGGCCGGCGGCTGGGGCGTCCACGTGCCGCACGAGTTGACCTGGGTGCTCGAGCATGTCGAGGCGCCGACGGCCGCGCCGCGTTTTCGCCAGATCGCCGATCTCGGGCAATTGCCTGCGCTGATCGAAGGCATCGTCACGGCTGGCTGAGCCTGTCGAGATTGGCGGCCGGTCGACCCGAATTTTTGGTCAGCCGCGCACGAGCCCGATCAGCCGGTCGATCACCGGTTGCAGCCTTTCGGGAGTGATCGGCTTGGCGACCACGGCATCGATCACGCTGGATAGGCCGAGGCTCTCCGGTGTGCCAGTCTTGGTTGAAAGCAGGATCACCGAAGGCAATGCCTTGCCCGAGATCCGCCTGAGCGCGTCGATGCCGGAGATCAGCGCATCGCAGTCCTTGTTGTCGGCGCCCCCATCGAGCACGACTGCGCCGGGAATGAGGCCCCGCAGCGCCTTCGCGGCCGTTTCAGGCGATTCGGAAATCGGCTTCAGCCCTGATTTCTCGACGATTTTCGCCACGACGACGCGGTTGATCGGGGATCGTCCGATGACCAGCACCTGCGAGAAATCCGTCGCCAGGCCGGCATCCGTGCCGCGAGCCGCCGCATTGGGGTGGTCTGCAGTCCTGGTCTCTCGATCAGTGGGGCTCATGGGCGGGCGGGCACTCGTCTCTGTTTCAATGCAGGGTTGAAACCTGAGGAACAATTGGCGTGAGATTGCCGCCGGTGTCAAGCTGAAATGGCTAACATCTGGAATATAGCAAGAAAACCTAAAATTTAGTGCAAGTTCTATTCCTGGCAGTAGTGGATCGGCCGTGAAAAACGAGTAGTGGATCGGCCGTCAAAAACGAAAGTCGCCCGCGCGTTGCGGCGCGGGCGAGACAAAGTTCGGCCTTTGCGCGGTCGCAGAGCGAATGCGCGGTGGAATTGCCTAGCTGTGGCTTTGCTGGGTCACGATCACCGGGATCAGCAGATCGCCCCAATTGCCGTCGCCGCCATGATGTCTGGCCGAACGCACCAGTTCCACCGAGACGCCCGCTTCGACCGCCTTCATCACCGACTGGTTGAGCCTGTGCAGGTCATTGGCCAGCATGCGGATGGTTGCCTGCTGGTCGACGCTCATCGCCGAGGATTGCTCTTCGGCTCTTTCCTTGACGCGGCTAATCGATGCCATTGGTCTTCTCCTTTAAGTTGCCCTTCGGGCGTTTCCTCTGTTGGTCGTCTCTTGCGCCGGCTCACTCTGCCGCCGGCTTGAACTGCGCGTGTTCGGTCGATTCATGCATGGCCGTTGTCGAGGACTGGCCGCCGCTGATCGCCATCGACACCGCATCGAAATAGCCGGTGCCGACCTCGCGTTGGTGCTTGGTCGCGGTGTAGCCATGAACCTCGGCCGCGAATTCGGCTTCCTGCAATTCCGAATAGGCTGCCATCTGCCGCGCCTTGTAGCCACGCGCCAGCTCGAACATGCCGAAGTTGAGCTGGTGGAAACCAGCCAGCGTGATGAACTGGAACTTGTAGCCCATGGCGCCGAGTTCCCGCTGGAACTTGGCGATCGTCGCGTCGTCGAGGTTCTTCTTCCAGTTGAACGACGGCGAGCAGTTGTAGGCCAGCAGCTTGCCCGGATGATGCTTGCGCACGCCCTCGGCGAACTTCCTGGCCTGCGCCAGATCCGGCTTCGAGGTCTCGCACCAGATCAGGTCCGCGTGCGGCGCGTAAGCGATGGCGCGCGCGATGCACGGCTCGATGCCGTTCCTGACCTGGTAGAAGCCTTCGACCGTGCGGCCGGCCTCATAGTCGACGAAGGGCCGGTCGCGCTCGTCGATGTCCGAGGTCAGAAGCTTCGCCGCCTCGGCGTCGGTGCGCGCCACGACCAGCGTCGGCGTGCCCATCACGTCGGCCGCGAGACGGGCCGCATTGAGGTTGCGGATATGCGCCGCCGTCGGGATCAGCACCTTGCCGCCGAGATGGCCGCACTTCTTCTCCGACGCCAGCTGGTCCTCGTAGTGGACGCCGGCGGCGCCCGCCTCGATGAATGCCTTCATGATTTCGAAGGCATTGAGCGGCCCGCCGAAGCCAGCCTCGGCGTCGGCGACGATCGGCGCGAACCAGGTCTCGACCGAAAGTCCCTTGCCTTCGGAGGTCTCGATCTGGTCGGCGCGCTGCAGCGTGCGGTTGATGCGCTTGACCAGTTCCGGCGCCGCGTTGGCCGGGTAGAGCGACTGGTCGGGATACATGGCGGACGCGGTGTTGGCGTCGGCCGCGACCTGCCAGCCCGACAGGTAGATCGCCTTCAGCCCGGCTCTGACCTGCTGCATGGCCTGGTTGCCGGACATCGCGCCGAGCGCGTTGACGAAGTCCTCCTCGTGGATGAGCTTCCACAGCCGGTTGGCTCCCATCTCGGCCAGGCTCTGGCGGATCTGGACCGAGCCGCGCAACCGCTTCACATCCTCCGGCGAATAGGGCCGCTCGATGCCGTCGAAGCGGCCTTCGGGCGCGGATGGGACAAGGTTGTAAAAATCGGTCATTGCATACTCCAGTTCATTCGATGCCGGTTTTTGGAAACGTCGCCCATGGGAGCTGTGCGCCGTCGATGTGTGACATCATTTACATCGCACTGCGAAAAGCGCGAGGAAAACCGCAACATCGGCCGGAAAATAAGGGAAAATCAGTGTTGCGTTTGACTGGTGAGCCTTGTAAATTTGTCACGATTGTAAAAGGGCCGAGAAGGCACTTGCGGCCAAATCGTGTAAATTCCTGTCAAGGATAGATGGGGTGGCTGACCAGAAGATTTTTGCCGGGCCGCGCATCCGCCGCATCCGCAACGCCAAGGGCCTGACCCAGACGGCGATGGCCGAAGGGCTCGGTATCTCGCCGTCCTATCTCAACCTCATCGAGCGCAACCAGCGGCCGCTGACGGTGCAGCTGATCCTCAAGCTGGCATCGGTCTACAAGATCGATCCGCATGAATTGCAGGGCGAGGCGAAGGGTTCGATATCGGCGCTCAGGGAAGTGTTCGGCGATCCGCTGCTGTCGGGCGAACTGCCGGGCGACCAGGAGCTGATCGAGCTCGCCGAGGCCGCTCCCAATGCTTCCGCCGCGATGGTGAAGCTGTTTCGCGCCTATCGCGAACAGGCGGAGCGGCTTTCCGACCTCAACGAGCTTCTGGCGCGCGAAGGCCGCGCCACCGCCCTGTCCGGCGCCCGCCTGCCGGTCGACGAGGTGCACGAAATTTTCGAGCGCCGGCCGAACCATTTCACCGCCCTGGAGGAGGAGGCCGAGGCCTTCACGGCGCTGCTCGATCCTGGCGACGACCTGTTCGGCGCGCTGAAGACCTGGCTGAAGCGCGAATATGGCATCGTCGTCAAGGTGCTGCCGGTCGCCACCATGCCGAACTGGCGCCGCCGCTACGACCGCCATTCGCAGCGCCTGTTCCTGTCGGAACGGCTGTCGCCTTTCGACCAGTTGCGCGAGGTGGCGATGGAAGCCTCGCTGATCCGCATGACGGTCGCGGTCGCCGGCGAGATCCAGGCACTGAAGCTGGCGACTGACGAGGCCCGCCGGCTGGCGCGCTTCGAGCTTGGCCGTTACGCCGCCCACGCGCTGATGATGCCCTATCAGGCGTTTCACGCGGCCGCGCTGCGCTCCCGCTACGACATCGACGTGCTGCGTTCGCGCTTCGGCGTGTCCTTCGAGCAGGCGGCCAACCGCCTGACCATGCTGCAGCGGCCGGGCGCGGCGGGCGTGCCGTTCTTCATGCTGGAGGTCGACAATGCCGGCAACCGCTTCCGCAAGGCCGGCAGCCAGGGCTTTCCGCAGAGCCGCTTCGGCGGCGGCTGCCCGAAGCTCGCCGTCCATGCCGCCTTCACCCAGCCCGGGCAGATCCTGGTGGAAGCGGTGGAAATGCCGGACGGCGCCGAATTCCTCTGCATTGCCCGCACGCTGGAAGGTCCACAGGGCGCCTTCTCGGAGCGGCCGCGCCGCACGGCGCTGCTCATCGGCTGCGATATCGGCTTTCGTGACGAGATCGTCTATGGCGGAGCCCTTCCGGGGACGGCGAGCGGCAAGTCGGGGCAGGGCGTCGCCGTTGCCACGCCGGTGGGACCCGCCTGCCGGCTCTGCGAACGCATAGGTTGCCTGGCGCGCGCCGAGCCGCCGGTGACGCGGCCGCTTGGCCTCGACGAGATGGTGACCGGCCTGAGCGCTTTCGATTTCCAGTGACGTCGACTGTGCTGGTCGGCCCGGAGGCTCGTCCTCCGTTGCAACAGCAAGCCATTGCGGTTTCCCCCCGCAATATTGCCGTCGGCAATATTGATTAAGCATTGGCGTCGCGATATCAAAAAAGAATTGCGCAAGGCTGGGGGGTCGGCGAATGAACAGGACAGTTTTTTGGCTTGGGCTGACGCTTGCCCTTTCAGCCTCATCCGCATTTGCGGAGAAATCCTCGGAATTCTTCAAATCGTACCAACAATACAACGATGCCGGTAAGGCATTCCTCGACAAGATCGAGCCCAGGACCGGAGCGATAGATCTCGCCGAAGGCGTGCACCTCGACCTCAAGGGCAAGTTCTACTTCCTGGACAAGAAGGATTCCGCCTCTGTCCTGACCGAGGCCTGGGGCAATCCGCCAGATGTCGGCACCGGCTCCGTCGGCATGATTTTCCCGGCAAACCACGACCCCATCTCCGAGAACAATTGGGGCATAGAACTGCGCTGGGAAAAGATCGGCTATGTCGATGACAGCGACGCGGCGTCCATCGACTATGCTGAATTGCTGCGCGGCATGCAGGAAGACACTCGGTCGAGCAACGATCAAAGGGTGAAGGATGGATTTCAGCCCGTCACCTTGATCGGCTGGGCCTCGCCGCCGGTCTACGATGCCGTCAACAAGCGCCTGCACTGGGCCAAGGAGCTGCAGTTCGGAACCGATGCCGTCCACACGCTGAACTACGATGTGCGCTTTCTCGGCCGGGAGGGCGTGTTCGTGATGAGCTACATCGCCACGGTCGATCAACTGCCGGAGATCAGGCAAAGCCTGGACGAGGTGCTCGGCATCGCCGCCTTCAGCCCCGGCAAGAAGTATGTCGATTTCAAGCCAGGCTTCGACACCGTCGCCGCCGTCGGCATCGGTGGCCTCATTGCCGGCAAGCTGGCGGCCAAGGCCGGCCTGCTGGCGGTGGCGCTGATCGCGCTGAAGAAGTTCGGCGTGATCCTGCTGGTTCCGCTGGCGGGCCTTTGGCGGCTCATTCGGCGCAACCGAGACGCCTCCTCCTAAAGTGCGATGACCGGTCTCTGCCGACCGAATGGCCGAGTTGCTGGTCGTCAGTGCGCCAAACGGAATGCGAGGCTGGATCACGCCTCGCGGCCGTCGGTGCGTTACGCCAATGCGGCGCGTTCCTGCCGCCCATCGCGCATCGTGCCGCCCTGAAATCGCCGACAGCCGCAACCATGACCGACGCCGCATCGCCAGCTTCGCCAGCCGTCCCGCCGCGCCCGGCCATCTCTCCCGGCGAGGAGCGCGTCGGCATGCTGCTGGTGTTCCTGTCGGCGCTGATGTGGAGCTTTGGCGGCACCATCGCCCGTTTCATCGACGTCACCGACAACTGGACGATCGTGTTCTGGCGCTCTCTCTGGGCGGTGGCGTTTCTGCTCTGCTTCATGGCCTGGCGCGACGGCTGGCGGGGCACGCTGAGATTGTTTCGCGACATGGGCCTGCCGGGCCTTGCCGTGGCGGTATGCTTCGCCACCGCGTCGACCTCGTTCATCGTGGCGCTTTCCTACACCACGGTCGCAAACATCCTCTTGATGCAGGCCGGCGTGCCGCTGCTGGCGGCACTGCTTGCCTGGGTGGTGTTTCGCGAGCGGGTGGCGACGGCGACCTGGGTGGCGATCGCCGCCGTCATCACCGGCGTCGCCATCATGGTCTCGGAATCGCTCGATGGCGCGGTGTCTCCCATCGGCGATGGCCTGGCGCTGCTCATCGCCTGCATGTTCTCGATCGCCACCGTGATCACCCGGCGCTTCGCCCATGTGCGCATGACGCCGGCCAACTGCCTCGCTGCGCTGCTCGCCTGTGCCTTTGCCGCATCCCAGGCGTCGGAGTTCGCCGTGTCCAGTCGCGACATGGCTTTCCTGTTTGCGTTCGGCGTCCTCAATCTTGGCGTCGGCCTTGCCTTCTTCGCCACCGGCGCCCGTCTCGTTCCGGCGGCGATGGCGGCACTGCTTGGCACGTTCGAGCCGATCCTCGGCCCGATCTGGGTCTGGCTCGTGCATTCCGAGGTGCCATCGGCGCGCACGATTGTCGGCGGCGCGGTCGTCGTCGCCGCGCTCCTCGTCCACATCGCTCTCGAGTTCAAGCGCCAGGCGCGGCCCGAGCGGCCGGGCGTCACCGGCGTGCCGTCTCCGAATTGATGAAGCGCAGGCGCCAAAGCGCGCGATGAGCCATTGACAACGTCGCTGCCGGGCGGGCAGGCTAAGAGCACGGCAACAACAAGACAGGCGTATCTTGCCAAGTCTCAATGCCGGTCTGATCGGGACCGGACCACATCGTTGTATCCCTGCCCGCGCCATGGCGAAAGCCTCTGACGACGTCGGCACACCCCCCAGGCCACGGCAACGGCCCAAAGCTTTTTCCGGCTCCGCATCGCACCGCCCCTATGCCGGCTGTTCGCGCTTGTCGCTCCCCGGAAAGCTCAATAATCTGAAGCAAAAGCCCAGCCGCGCGGACACCGCGACGGATTGGCGACGGAACACTCACCAAAGGAGAACAACATGATCCGCAAAGCGCTCTGGCTTTCGGCGACATCCGTATTTCTGGCGCTTTTGACGCCTGCCGGTCACGCCGAGGACCGCGTCGTCAACGTCTTCAACTGGTCCGATTATATCGACCCGACGATCATCGAAGACTTCACCAAGAAGACCGGCATCAAGGTCGTCTATGACACCTTCGATTCCAACGAAATCCTGGAAACCAAACTGCTGGCTGGCGGCAGCGGCTATGACGTCGTCGTGCCGAGCGGCAATTTCCTTGCCCGCCAGATCCAGGCCGGCGTTTTCCAGAAGCTCGACAAATCGAAACTGCCGAACCTCTCCAACATGTGGGACACGGTTTCGGAAAGAACCGCCAAATACGACCCCGGTAACGAGTACTCCATCAACTACATGTGGGGCACGGTGGGCCTCGGCTACAACATCAAGAAGGTGCAGGCAGCGCTTGGCACCGACAAGATCGACAGCTGGGACGTGTTCTTCAATCCGGACAATCTGGCCAAGCTGAAGGATTGCGGCGTCTATGTGCTGGATTCGCCGGCCGACATCATCCCGGCCGCGCTGAAATATCTCGGCCTCGACCCCAACAGCACCTCTCCCGACGAGATCGCCAAGGCCGAGGAAGCGTTGCTGAAGGTGCGGCCCTATATCCGCAAGTTCCATTCGTCGGAGTACATCAACGCGCTCGCCAATGGCGACATCTGCCTGGCTGTCGGCTGGTCGGGCGACGTCTTCCAGGCGCGCAACCGCGCCGTCGAGGCCAAGCAGGGCGTCGAGATCGGCTACTCGGTGCCGAAGGAAGGCGCCCAGATGTGGTTCGATCAGATGGCGATCCCCGCCGACGCGCCGCATGTCGCCGAAGCGCATGAGTTCCTCAACTACATGATGACGCCGGAGGTGATCGCGAAGTCGTCGAATGCGGTGCTCTATGCCAACGGCAACAAGGCCTCGCAGCAGTTCGTCGACAAGGCGCTTCTGGACGACCCGGCGGTCTATCCGGACGCGGCGACCCTGGAGAAGCTCTACACCGTCCAGCCCTACGATCCGAAGACCCAGCGCGTCATCACGCGCACCTGGACCAAGATCGTGACCGGCCAGTAGGCAAATCGGCACGACCCCGGCGGCAGGCCGCCGGGGTCGTGCTCTTTGGGGGCAAGACAAAAGGACGGAGTGGGGAACATGAAATCGCTTGGCAGCATCCGCAGGGACTTCGCGCCATGGAACGACCCGAACGCCAAGCCATACATCCAGTTCGACAATGTCACCAAGAAGTTCGGTGACTTCATCGCCGTCAACAACCTGTCGCTGACCATCTTCGAGCGCGAGTTCTTCGCGCTGCTCGGCGCCTCCGGCTGCGGAAAGTCGACGCTCTTGAGGATGCTTGCCGGTTTCGAGGAGCCGACCGCCGGGCGCATCCTGCTCGATGGCCAGGACCTGCGCGGCATCCCGCCCTATCGGCGGCCGGTCAACATGATGTTCCAGTCCTATGCGCTGTTCCCGCACATGACGGTCGAGAACAACATCGCCTTTGGCCTCAAGCAGGAAGGCATGCCCAAGCCCGACATCGAAAAGCGCGTCGCCGAGATGCTGAAGCTGGTCAAGCTCGAGCAGTTCGCCAAGCGCAAGCCGCACCAATTGTCGGGCGGCCAGCGCCAGCGCGTCGCGCTCGCCCGCTCGGTCGCCAAGCGCCCCAAGGTTCTGCTGCTGGACGAGCCGCTTGGCGCGCTGGACAAGAAGCTGCGCGAGGAAACACAATTCGAACTGATGGACCTGCAGCAGGAGCTCGGCCTCACCTTCGTCGTCGTCACCCACGACCAGGAAGAGGCGATGACCATGGCCGACCGCATCGCCATCATGGACAAGGGCGAGGTGATGCAGGTCGCGACGCCGGCGGAAGTCTATGAGGCCCCCACCTCCCGCTTCGTGGCGCATTTCGTCGGCAACGTGAACATGTTCGAGGGCAAGGTCGCCGAGCGGGCGGCGAACACGACGCGCATCACCGGGGCGACCGGAGCCCAGATCGTCGTCGAGAATGGCGGCAATACCGCCGCCGGCGCCGACATCGTCTTCGCCATCAGGCCGGAGAAGATCAAGGTTTCATCGAAGAAGCCGGCCGATGCGGTCAACGCGCTTGAAGGCGAGGTCTATGACGTCGCCTATCTCGGCGACATGACCGTCTATCACATCCGGCTCGACGACGGACAGATGGTGCGCGCGAGCGCCATGAACGCCTCGCGCGTCAGCGAGGATCCGCTGACCTGGAACGATCGCGCCTGGGTCTCCTTCCGGCCCGACGCCGGCGTCGTGCTGGCACGGTAGAGGCGATCATGTCGAGCGCCGCCACCGCTGAAACAACCTCACCGGCAGCCGATGCCGCCAAATCCCCGCTGGCCAGACTGGGTTCGGCCTTCGTCAACCGCCTGGTCATCATCGTCCCCTATCTCTGGCTGCTGTTTTTCTTCCTCATCCCGTTCGTCATCGTCTTCAAGATCTCGCTATCGACGACGGCGATCGCGATGCCGCCCTACACGCCGGTGCTCGACTTCAGCGGCGGCATTTCCGGCTTCTTCGGCCAACTGAAGCAGCTCGGCGTCGACAACTACACCTGGCTGACCGAGGACGCGCTCTACTTCAACGCCTATGTGACCAGCCTGATCATCGCCGCGATCTCGACGGTGCTGACGCTGATCGTCGGCTATCCGATCGCCTACGGCATGGCGCGTGCGCCGGCGACGATCCGGCCGACCTTGCTGATGCTGGTGATCCTGCCGTTCTGGACCTCGTTCCTGATCCGCGTCTACGCCTGGATCGGTATCCTCAAGCCGGAGGGCCTGCTCAATCAGCTGCTGCTCGCCACCGGCGTCATCAGCCAGCCGCTGATCATCCTCAACACCTACACGGCGATCTTCATCGGCATCGTCTATTCCTACCTGCCGTTCATGGTGCTGCCGCTCTATTCGTCGTTGGAGAAGATGGACTATTCGCTGATCGAGGCCGCCAAGGACCTCGGCTGCCCGCCGACCAGCGCCTTCTGGAAGATCACCTTCCCGCTGTCGCTGCCCGGCGTCATCGCCGGCTGCCTGCTGGTCTTCATCCCGGCGGTCGGCGAGTTCGTCATTCCCGACCTGCTCGGCGGTTCGCAGACTCTGATGATCGGCAAGACCTTGTGGAACGAGTTCTTCGCCAATCGCGACTGGCCGGTTTCGTCGGCCGTCGCCGTCATCCTGCTGCTGCTGCTGATCGTGCCGATCATGCTCTTCCAGCAGGCCCAGGCGCGCGCGCAGGAGCAGGGCAGATGAACGCCACCTGGAGCCGCTTCAACATCACCTCGGTCGTGCTCGGCTTTGCCTTCCTCTATCTGCCGATCGTGCTGCTCATCGTCTTTTCCTTCAACGAATCGAAGCTGGTCACCGTCTGGGGCGGCTTCTCGACCAAATGGTACGTATCGCTGTTCCACAATCAGGGCCTGATGGACGCCACATGGGTGACGGCGCGCGTCGGCGTCATCTCGGCCACCGTGGCCACCGTGCTTGGCACGCTGGCGGCCATCACCTTGACGCGCTACACGCGCTTCAGGGGGCGCATCCTGTTTTCCGGCATGGTCTTTGCGCCGCTGGTCATGCCGGAAGTCATCACCGGCCTGTCGCTGCTCCTGCTCTTCGTCGCCGTCGGCCTCGACCGCGGCTTCCTGACCGTGACGCTCGCCCACATCACCTTCACCATGTGCTTCGTGGCCGTCGTCGTGCAGTCGCGCCTGGTTTCCTTCGACCGGTCGCTTGAAGAGGCGGCGATGGATCTCGGCGCGCCGCCGGTGAAGACATTCTTCCACATCACACTGCCGGTCATCCTGCCGGCGATCATCTCCGGCTGGATGCTGGCCTTCACGCTGTCGCTCGACGATCTGGTCATTGCCTCCTTCACCTCAGGGCCGGGCGCCACCACGCTGCCGATGAAGATTTACAGCCAGGTCCGTCTCGGCGTGACGCCCGAAATCAACGCCGCCTGCACCATCCTGATCGCGGTCGTCGCCGTCGGCGTCATCATCGCCTCTGTCGCCAACAAGCGGCGCGAGGTCCAGCGTCAGCGCGACGAGCAGGCTGCGCAGCGCGGGTAGGGGGCGTCGGGGTCAGGCGCGAACTTACTCGCCGGAAACGCCGCGGCTGATCGGCGAGATGAATGGCGTGCTCCAGGTGCCGCCGACGAAGAACAGCGACTGGTTGGGAGCCTGGGGAGGCTGACTGGTCGGCTGGCCGCTAGGCTGCTGCTGCGCCGGCTGTCCGCTCGGGGTGACACCGCCCGACAGCGCCAGCCCGCGTCCGGCATAGGAGGCGATGCCGGACAGCCAGATCTTGGATTTCGCCGAATTGGCTTCGGCCTTGTCGAGCCGCGCCACGCCCTTGGAGATGCTGGCCTTGATCTCGGCGCCATCGATCGGCAGCGTGCCGTCGGCAACGTCGTCAAGCGCGAAGAAACCGCCCTGCTCGGTATGTTTGAGGAAGGCCGGCAGGTTGAGCCTGGTGAGGGCGCCCGGTCCGACGGTCGCTGAGACCGATCCGTCGGCATTTTCGAAGATGGAATTCCAGGATCTGCCCGGCCCCTTGAGGATGACCGAAACGGTTGCCGTCCCGACAGGCACCAATCGTGTCATTCCCGCCGCGGTGGCGAACGCGCCGCCATCGACGTCGGAAGCCAGAAGCCGGATCTCGACCTGCGTGCCCTCGGGCTTGCGGTCGAAGCGCAGGCTGCTTTGGATATTGCCGCCGAAGGCGGAGGCGTCGGAAATGTCGAAGACGGCGAGCCCGTTCTTGACCTGCGCCGTGGCGGCAACGTCGGCAAGCTGGACCGGCCCGGCGGTGGCGTGCGCCGCCGACAGGCGAAGGTCGAGATTGATCTTGTCGGCGAAGCTGGTGTCGATCTCGCCGGGGCCGGCTTCACCGGTCGGCGTGATCGGGGTGAAGGCGGAGAGGAACGACCTGAGGTCGAGCGTGTCGAAGGCCAGCGTGCCGGAGATAACCGGGAGCGCTTCGCTGAAGGAGAAGTCCAGCGCCCCCATTCCCGGATTGTTGTCGAGCGCCACCGTGGTGTTTTCGAACTTCACCCGGCCGGCCGCCGCCGTCACCTTGCTAGCGACCGAGACCGCTCCGATCGCCGCGCCGGGCGCGATGCCGGCCTGCGACCACTCAAGCACGCGCCGCAGCGAGGGCGCCGCGAACTTTGCCTGGCCGTCGAAATAGGCGTTGTCCGACATCGAAGCGATGCCATCGAAGGAGAAGCTTGCTGGCGCAGCCTTGAAGGACAGTGTGATCGGGGCTGCGCCCCCGGCGAAAAACACCAGCGGCTTGGCCGATGCGAAGTCGACGGCGACGCTTTCGCCGCGCCAGATCCCCGTCGCCGTCAGTGTCGCATTGCTGTTCATCGCCGCCCAGTTCGCCTGGCCGGACAGGCTGCTGAGGATCTCCTGCTCCTTGCCGCCGATAGAGGCCACCACCCGGCCGTCGCGGAATTCGACGGTGCCGAACGGGTCGGAGGGCAATTTGCCGAGATCGGGTTTTTGCGGGTTGGCGGTGACGAGGCCTCGCGCTGTGTCGATCGAGCGCGTGATGCGGCCGCCGGTCGGGATGGCTGGCAGGAAGAGGCCCTTGGCGGTGCGCTGGACCCTGATCGTCGGCCGCACCAGCCTGGCCGTCGAGAACACGACGTCGCCTTGCAGGGCCGCCATGGCGGAAAGATCGACCTCGACCCGTTCGGCCTCGATCACCGGCGGCGCGTCGGTCTCGGTCCATTGCGAAAGCGTCACGTCGGTCAGGATGGCGCGGAAGGTCGGCCACACCTCGATGCGCGGCGAGCCGTCGATGGTGACCCTGAAACCGCTCCAGGCGCTCATCTCCCAGGCGATGCGGTCGCGCACGATGCGGGTCGAGGCTATCAGCGGCAGCGCGGCGACGACCAGCGCGATGACGAGCACGGCAACGCCGACCGCCCATACTCCGCGACGGATCAAAGATGATGGCATATCGCCCTATATGCTTCCATTGCCGACAAATCGCCCGACGGGTGTAACCCAGCGCCGACGCATTTCAAGTCTTTATGGCCCGGCGATGGCATTTGCGCACACTCTGGAGGTGCTGGCCGAACAAAATCTTGCTCTGCTGCGCTGCGGTATGCATAAGCCTGCCACCGACCGTCGCCGAAATTATGCGCCGGTTTTGGGACAACGACGGTCGCGGCATTGAGCTTAACTGCCGCAAACGCGACGCGTTCTTGGGAGGAACGACCATGGCCGCCGACACCCCCTTGTGGACGCCGACGCAGGACCGGATCGACGCGGCGCCCATGACCGCCTTCATGAAGGCCGCGGCGGCGAAAACGGGCACCGCATTTTCCTCCTATGCCGAGCTTCACCGCTGGTCGATCGACGATCGCGAGGCGTTCTGGGACCTTGTCTGGGATTTCTGCGGCATCGTCGGCGACAAGGGGGAACGCGTGCTGGTCGACGGCGACAGGATGCCGGGCGCCGCCTTCTTTCCCGACGCCAGGCTGAACTTCGCCGAGAACCTGCTGAAGAAAACCGGCTCCGGCGATGCGATCGTCTTTCGCGGCGAGGACAAGGTGGAGCGGCGGCTGTCCTGGAACGAACTCAATGCGCTGACGTCGCGCCTGCAGCAGCTCTTCCTGTCGCTGAAGGTGAAGAAGGGCGACCGCATCGCCGCGATGATGCCCAACATGCCGGAGACCGTCGCCGCCATGCTCGCCGCCGCCTCGATCGGCGCCGTGTGGTCGTCCTGCTCCCCGGATTTCGGCGAGCAGGGCGTTCTCGACCGTTTCGGCCAGATCGAGCCGGTGGTCTTCATCGCGCCCGACGGCTACTGGTACAATGGCAAGGCGATCGAGGTCGCCGACAAGGTCAAGGCGGTGGCGGCCAAGCTTGCGACCGTGCGCAAGGTGCTGATCGTCGATTACCTCGGCACCTCGACCGACGTCGCCGCGACCATCGACAAGGCGGATGCCCTGGAGGCGGCCTTGTCTTCCTTCGCCGTCAAGCCCGTGGCGTTCGAAGGACTGCCGTTCTCGCACCCGCTCTACATCCTGTTTTCCTCCGGAACCACCGGCATTCCGAAATGCATCGTCCATTCGGCCGGCGGCACGCTGATCCAGCATGTCAAGGAAGAGCGGCTTCATGCCGGTCTGCTCGACGGCGACCGCTTCTTCTACTTCACCACCTGCGGCTGGATGATGTGGAACTGGCTGGTCTCCGGCCTCGCCTCGGGCGCGACCTTGCTGCTCTACGACGGTTCGCCCTTCTACCCGGATGGCAATGCGCTGTTCGATTTCGCCGACGCCGAGAAGATGACCTATTTCGGCACCTCGGCGAAATTCATCGATTCGGTGCGCAAGGCCGGCCTCGAGCCGATCAAAACGCATGATCTTTCGACGGTGCGCACCATCTCGTCGACCGGCTCGCCGCTGTCGCCGGAGGATTTCCGCTTCGTCTATGACGGCATCAAGAAGGACGTGCATCTGGCCTCGATCTCCGGCGGCACCGACATCGTCTCCTGCTTCGTGCTCGGCGTGCCGATCGAGCCGGTATGGACCGGCGAGATCCAGGGAGCCGGCCTCGGCCTTGCCGTCGATGTCTGGAACGACGACGGCAGGCCGGTCAGGCAGGAAAAGGGCGAGCTGGTCTGCGCCAAAGCCTTTCCGGCAATGCCGATCGGCTTCTGGAACGACCCCGAGGACAAGAAGTACCGGGCCGCCTATTTCGAGCGCTTCGACAATGTCTGGTGCCATGGCGATTTCGCCGAATGGACGGCGCATGGCGGCATGATCATCCATGGCCGCTCCGACGCGACGCTCAATCCGGGTGGGGTCAGGATCGGCACGGCCGAGATCTACAATCAGGTCGAGCAGATGCCGGAGATCCTCGAGGCGCTGTGCATCGGCCAGGATTTCGACAATGACGTGCGCGTCGTGCTGTTCGTGCGGCTGGCCGCCGGCGTGAAGCTCGACGAGGATCTGGAAAAGCGCATCCGCGCCAAGATCCGCACTGGCGCAAGCCCGCGCCATGTGCCGGCCAGGATCGTCGCCGTCACCGACATTCCGCGCACCAAATCTGGCAAGATTACCGAGCTTGCGGTGCGCGACGTGGTGCATGGCCGCGCCATCAAGAACAAGGAGGCGCTTGCCAATCCGGAGGCGCTGGAACTGTTCCGCAATCTGCCGCAGCTTGCCGACTAACCATCTCCGCAATGGTAAACAAAATATGTCGGCCGAATTTACCTAGATTTCATGAGTGGTACACATTCGTAAATTTTCCGCCCGGCGGGTAAGGATTTGTTAAGGGCCGGCGCCGATAGTCGCATGTAACTTGAGGGAGAAATCCCGTTCCTCGTCCCCTGAGGTTCAGATTCGCTCAAGCCCCCGTTGTGACAGCAATCCCATCCTTAAGGCGTCCGGTGGACGCCTTTTCTTTTTCCGGCAGCGCGTTATTCGGCCAGCACCCGCGTCGAGGGGAAGGCGACTTCCACCAGCGTGCCTTCGCCGGGTGTCGAGGTGATGCTGAACCGCGCGCGGTTCGCCTCCACCATCGCCTTGGTCAGCGGCAGCCCAAGGCCGGTGCCGTCGCCGCGTCCGCGCTTCAACGCATTGATCTGCTTGAACGGCTTCAGCGCCTGCTCGATTTCGGCCTGGCTCATGCCGATGCCGGTGTCGCGCACCCGCATGACGACGTCGCCGGAGGTCTCGTAGGCGGTGGACACGATCACCTGGCCGCCGGCCTGCGTGTAGCGGATGGCGTTCGACAGGATGTTGAGGGCGATCTGGCGCACGCTCCTGAGGTCGGCCACCACTTCCGGCAGCCGCGAGGCGAAGCTGGAGCGGATGATGACGCGCTCGCGGTTGGCCTGCGGCTGCATCATCGCCACCGTCTCGGCCAGCGTGTCGTTGAGCGACACCGCCTCGTAGTCCATCTCTTGCTGGCCGGCCTCGATCTTCGAGATGTCGAGCAGGTCGTTGACCAGGTCGAGCACATGATTGCCCGAGCGGTTGATGTCGCGCAGATAGTCGCGATAGCGGTCATTGGCGACGGGGCCGAACTTCTCGTCCACCATCAGCTCCGAAAAGCCGATGATGGCATTCAGCGGCGTGCGGATCTCGTGGCTGATACGGGCCAGGAAATCCGTCTTTTGCGAGGAGGCGCGCTCGGCCACGGCGCGCGCCTGGGTCAAGTCCTCTTCGGCCCGCTTCCATTGCGTGATGTCGCGCACGACGGCGCAGAAGCCGCTGTCGCTGGGCAGCCGGCCGATGGTCATGAACAGCGGAATGAAGCGTCCCTGCGACTCCCGCCCGATCACCTCGCGGCCGTCATTCAGCACGCTCGCCACGCCGGGTTCGGAAAGCCCGCTGAGATAATCGCGCGCCGCGCGCTGGCTCTCGATGGCGAACAGCGAGGCGAAAGGCTTGCCGGCGACCTCGTCGCTGTCGAAGCCGAACAGCGCCTCCGCCGGGCGGCTGATCGAACGGATGTTGCCGTCGCGGCCGATCAGCACCACGCCGTCGGTGGCGGTGTCGATGATGGTGCGCATTTCGGCGATGCGGCTCTTCAGCTCCGAAACGTCCGGCTGTTGGGTGGGCTCGTCATTGGCGGCACTGAAATGCGCGGGTGCTGCGTCCTCTTCGCCGGAGCGGCGCACCACTAGCATCAGCGCCTTGCCGGCGCGCCACGGCACCGCGCGCAGGATGGCATCGATCGGGAATTCCTGCCCGTCGCGCGTCTTCAGCCTGAGGGCGCGATCGCTTTCGTCTGCGGTGCCATCCTCGGACTGCGCATAGGGATCGGCAAACAGGGCGCCGAGCCCGCCGGCGTCGGTCAGCTCGTCGAGCGTGTCATAGCCGGTCAGATGCAGGAACTCGTCATTGGCATAGTGAAGCGCGTCGCCGGAGTGGATGATGAGCGGCACCGGCAGCTTGCCGAGGATGGACGTATCCGGCGCCCTGGTCTCCTCGCCGGTCGAGAAAGCCGACGGCACGAAGCCGTCGAGCTTGAGCGGCGGAGCAAGGAGGCGCGGCCGCTCGATCGCCGGCGTCTTCGCATCGGCATCGACGTGGGCGGTGGCATCCTCGTCGGATCGCGCCCATTCCTCGCTGTCTTGCGCGTCGCGGAAGTCGTCTGCTGTCATGCTGTCGTCGGCATCTTGCGGCGCCGAAGCCGGCGGAGCTTCGGCGGCCCTGGCCGCTTCAGGCTCGACAGCCGGGGCGCCACCGGCAAGCTGGTCGGTCTGGTCTTCGCGGCCGGCATAGTCGAGCAGCGAGCCCGAGACGGGGGGCGGCGTGACCTGACCGGCGGCAGGCTCTTCGGCGGCTTCGCCCGGCTCGCCGTCGAGGCGCGCCAGATCCTTCTCGTCCTCGGCGTCATCTTCCGGCGGTTCCGCCAATTCGGCCGGCGCTTCCGCGCTCACCGGCTCGTCATCCGCGGCGTTCGCCTGGTCCCGGGTTTCGTCGGCTGCATTGACTGGCGTTGTCGCATCGGCATCAACCGAAGCCTCATGCGCGACAGGCTGCTCAGCCTGCGCGGTCTCGACCGAGCTTGCGGCGGGCGGGTTCGCTTCCCGGGGGGCAGGCGGTGGCTCGGATGGGCCGGAACTGTCCTTCTTCAGCCGCTCGCCGATCTCGCGGAAAGCGCTGCGCTCCAGCGTCGACAGACCCTTGTCGTTGGCCGGCTGCCGGTGCTCGGCCAGCCGGATCACCTTGTCTGCAAAACGCCGCTCCGGCTTCGGCACGATGGTCAGCGCCGGCACCTCGCCCTTGAACGGGTCGGCTGGCTTCGGCGCCTCCGCAACGGGTTCCTTGACGGCCGGCTCGCTCGCCGCCGGCGCCCCGCCATTGGGAACAAGCGCCATGCCGATGGCTTCCGGATCGACGACCGCGTCGCCGGCGCGGGCAACGCCGAAGCCGCGAAAACCCTCGAAGGCGCGGCTGCGGCCGTAGACCGGCAGCGCCGCCAGATCGACCGGTATCTTGAGATCGGTGCCGGCGACCGGCCATAGCACCGAGCGGCCGGACCAGGTGTCGCGGCGTTCGAGCAGGCCGGCGATCTCGCCAGTGGCATCGAGGCCGAAGGTGGTGGCGACGTCCTTGAAGCGGCGTCCGATGACGTCGGCGGCCGGCTTGCCGACGATGTCGGCGAATTCGGGCGACAGCGCGCTGAATTTGCCGTCGGCGTCGGTGCGCCAGACGAAGCGCAGCGGCGGCGCCGAACGATCGATCGTCCGGTCGGCGGCCGGCTCCGCCGCTGGCGCGGCAGCGGCGCCATCCTGTTTAGGCGTTTCGGCTGGAGCCTCGGCCTTGCCGGATGCGGGCTCCCGATGCCGTGCCTCGTCGCCGCCGGCATTGAAATACCAATGATCGTGCTGCGGCTGCGTTTCGCCGGCCACCGCTTTCGGGCGTTGTGCGGCCGGGTCGGCGGCCTTGTCGCCGTGAGCGATGGCAACGTCCTTGGCCACCTCGGGCGCGGCCGTCGCGTCCGGCTTCGCGGGCGCAGGTTCCTGGCTTGCCTCCGGGGCGACGGAAGGCACTTCGACCGGCAATGCTTCGGCTGCCGGACCGTCGGTCTGCGGCTCACCCGGCAACTCGTCGTCGAGCTGCGCTTCGTCAATGACCACCAGGAGGTGGCGCGTGTCGGTCAGCCGTGCCAGGCCGGCAGGATAGGAGTTGGCGCCGCCCGGAACCAGGCGCTTGACGATGCGGTCGCTGTCATCGGCCACGTCGGCGACAAGTGCTGCGAGCGTCTCGGGCAGGATGCCAAGCGCCGCAAAGCCGTCGGATGCGGCCTCCACCTTGCCGGCGGCGTCGATGAAGGCGATGAAATGGCCGTCCTCGGTGAAGCCGCCAATGGCGCGGCTGGCGATCTCTGCGGCGCCGCGCGAGCCGGTCTGCGCCGCGGGCAGCGCCAGCATGATCGCCTTCTCGCCATCCGGCATCGTCACCGCGCTGGCCAGGAAGCCGACGGCGCGACTGCTCAAGCCCGTCGCCAGCCGGAGCGTAATGGCCCGGTCGCTGCCGATCTGCGGAAAACCGCTGGTCGCCATGATCTGGCGCCTGGCGATCAGCGGCAGCCGCGCCGAGGCGCCGATGATGCCTTCGATGTCGTCATGGCCGAACACCGCGGCGCCAGGCCCGTTGGCCCAGATCACCTGTTCGAGGTCGGCCGACAATATGGCGATCGCGTCGCCGGCGGCGAAGCGCTGGCGGACCGCATCGAGCACGGCAACGTCGAGGAAGGAGTAATTTTCAGGCGGCATGCGCTTGGCGAATCCCTCCAGCGGGCAATTTCAGTTAACGCTTTGTTAATAAAAGCGGACGCGGCGAAGGTCCACAAGCCAAGGGGTGCAGCGGTCGAAATCTCTGGGCGCTTGGTTAACGGCGGGGAAGATTTTTATGGTGCACTGCAACAAAGATGTTGCATCGCACAAAAAAACCTCTATATTGCCATTATACATGAACGAGACGGCTTTCTGTCAAAGCCGCTACCCGCGAAAAGGATGGAAAATGTCCAAGACCAAAACTTCAGAGACGATCGAAAACATCGAATTCCCGAGCTTTGACGCTTCCAAGGCCACCGACCAGATCCGCGCTTTCGCCGAGAAGGGCGTCGAGCAGTCGAAGGAAGCCTACACCAAGCTGAAGACCGGCGCCGAGGAGACCCAGAAGGTTCTGGAGTCGACCTTCGAGACCGCCAAGACCGTTTCCGGCGACCTGTCGCTCAAGACCATTGCCGCGCTGCGCGCCAATGCCGACGCCGGCTTCTCGCATCTCGAAGCCCTGATCGGCGCCAAGTCGCTGTCGGAAGTCGTCGAGCTGCAGACCTCCTTCCTGCGCAAGCGTGCCGAGCTGGCCGTCGAGCAGGCCAAGGAATTCCAGGCCGTCGCGTCCAAGGCTGCCGAGGACGTCGCCAAGCCGATCAAGACCGCTTTCGAGAAGGCCCTGAAGGACATCAAGGCCGCCTGATAAAGACGCACGACTCATCGATGCATCAAAACGTCGCATTTCGTCAGACAAATAGATGTGCGATAGAGTTGTCCAAGCGAATACCCGGTGGGCGGAACCTCCTCCCTCTGCTCCCCGGGGTGACCAGCCAGCACCTCCTCCCGCTGGCTCGTAACAGGAAAAGGCCGGCACCTCCTCCCGCCGGCCTTTTCTTTTGCCTGGCGATACCCAGCGTCGGTTTGAAGAACCGGCCTTTGCCTCATCAAAGGCCTTGAATTAGACTCCGATAGCCCGTATTGGACGCATCGCCGAACGACAGAGCGGATCCGGGGAGCAGAGCTTCACCTCGATCCCGCTCAGGCAGACGTGCCGTTGTAGCTCAGCTGGTTAGAGCGCCGGATTGTGGATCCGGAGGTCGCTGGTTCGATCCCAGCCAACGGTACCATCGGCTTAAGTATCTGTTATTGCTGATAATTTCTTAGGCCAAGCGAGAACCTGGCCACGCCGACTTATGGCATTCGAAGGAAGAATCCTTCTGGCCCTCCTAAGCCTCCGCTCTCCCCTATCGAAGACACGTTCACACCTGGTGCAGATCATCCGTTCTGGCGAAAGGCCGCTCAGAAATCCGTGCGGAGATCGGCGGCGAAGACGCGCCAGGGGGATGGCTTGCGCTTCGCCCGAACCGTCCAGACTGAGCTGACCGCTCTGCCTTCCCTCATTCGATCAGCGACTGTTCGGCCCAAGCAGGCATCTGTCGAACCATCTGCGCCGACCTGTCGAACGCCGCGGCATCTGCGCGAAATTCTCCTCGGAACCAATTGTCTTATTCCACGTTTTTAGCCTTGCGGTGGATTGTACGTCGCCGCAAGGGGTGGGGATTTCATCGGCATAAGTTCCTTCACAAAACCGCTGGGCTGGGAGTGGCACTGTGAGCGTGCAGGCATCAAGAGCGCAACTCGACCGTCGTCAAATTCTCAATTCGTTAAAAGCCTTCAGGCGAGGCGACTTTTCCGTCCGGATCGACAACGTCTATGAAGGTATCGATTCCGATATCGCCGATGCCTTCAACCAGATCGTTGAACTGAACGATCAGGTCACGAAGGAATTTGAGCGACTGAGCAGGGTCGTCGGCAAGGACGGAAGGATCGGCGAGCGGGGCCACGTCCGCAATGCCACCGGTAGCTGGGAATCGAGTGTCAGGTCGGTCAACGACCTCATCGAAGACATGGTCCAACCGACCGCGGAAGTGGCTCGCGTCATTGGCGCGGTGGCAAAAGGCGATCTGTCCCAAACGATGATGGTCGAAATCGATGGCCGACCGCTGCGCGGCGAGTTCCTGCGCATAGGCAAGATCGTCAACACAATGGTGGGACAGCTGGCTTCCTTTGCCTCCGAGGTGACCCGCGTCGCGCGAGAGGTTGGCACGGAGGGAAAGCTTGGCGGACAGGCGCGGGTGAAGGGCGTTGCCGGCACGTGGAAGGATCTGACCGACAACGTCAACGCCATGGCCACCAACCTCACGGGTCAGGTGCGCAACATCGCCGAAGTGACCACCGCGGTTGCTTCAGGCGACTTGTCGAAGAAGATCACCGTCGACGTGAAGGGCGAGATCCTCGAGCTCAAGAACACCATCAACACGATGGTCGATCAGCTTAATTCCTTCGCATCGGAAGTGACGCGCGTGGCGCGCGAGGTCGGCACCGAAGGCAAGCTCGGAGGCCAGGCCCGTGTCGAAGGCGTCGGCGGCACCTGGAAGGACCTGACGGACAACGTCAACTCCATGGCGGAAAACCTGACCGGCCAGGTCCGCAACATCGCCGAAGTGACCACGGCAGTGGCTCTGGGGGATCTCTCGAAGAAGATCACCGTCGACGTGAAGGGCGAAATCCTCGAGCTCAAGAACACCATCAACACGATGGTCGATCAGTTGAACTCCTTTGCTTCGGAGGTCACGCGTGTCGCGCGTGAAGTCGGCACTGAGGGCAAGCTCGGCGGCCAGGCCCAAGTGCGCGGCGTTGCCGGCACGTGGAAAGATCTGACCGACAATGTCAACTCGATGGCCGAGAACTTGACCGGTCAGGTGCGCAATATCGCGGAAGTCACGACTGCGGTTGCCTCTGGCGATCTGTCGAAAAAGATCACTGTCGCCGTGCAGGGCGAGATTCTCGAACTCAAGGACACCATCAACACGATGGTCGATCAGCTGAATTCGTTCGCGTCGGAAGTGACGCGCGTGGCGCGCGAGGTCGGCACGGAAGGCAAGCTCGGCGGCCAGGCCGAGGTGAAAGGCGTCGCCGGCACCTGGAAGGACCTGACTGACAACGTCAACCTGATGGCGGCCAACCTGACGGGCCAGGTTCGAAACATCGCAGAGGTGACCACGGCCGTCGCCCGAGGCGACCTTTCCAAAAAGATCACCGTCGACGTCAAGGGCGAAATCCTCGAGCTCAAGGATACCGTCAATACGATGGTCGACCAGCTGAATTCCTTTGCGTCCGAGGTGACACGCGTGGCTCGCGAGGTGGGATCGGAAGGCAAGCTTGGCGGCCAGGCCCACGTGGAAGGCGTCGGCGGCACGTGGAAAGACCTGACAGACAACGTCAACGCCATGGCCGGAAATCTGACCGTGCAATTGCGCGACGTTTCCAAGGTGGCAACCGCAATCGCCACCGGCGACCTGACGCAGAAGATCACCGTCGATGCATTGGGAGAAATTCTGCAGATCAAGGACGTGATCAACACCATGGTTGATCAGCTGAACTCGTTCGCCTCGGAAGTGACGCGCGTGGCGCGCGAGGTCGGTTCGGACGGCAAGCTCGGCGGCCAGGCGCAGGTTCGAGGCGTGGCCGGCACCTGGAAAGACTTGACCGACAATGTGAACGCCATGGCTGCCAATCTGACCGGCCAGGTGCGCAACATCGCCGACGTGACGACGGCCGTGGCGCTGGGCGACCTTTCCAAGAAGATCACCGTCGACGTGAAGGGTGAAATCCTCGAACTCAAGTCGACCATCAACACCATGGTCGACCAGCTGAATTCCTTCGCAGGCGAGGTGACGCGCGTGGCGCGCGAAGTCGGCACCGAAGGAAAGCTCGGTGGTCAGGCTCAGGTGCGAGGGGTCGCCGGAACGTGGAAGGATCTCACCGACAATGTGAACTCGATGGCCGAGAACCTTACCGGCCAGGTGCGCAACATCGCCGAGGTGACGACGGCGGTCGCGCGAGGCGACCTCTCCAAGAAGATCACCGTCGACGTGAAGGGCGAAATCCTCGAGCTCAAGTCGACCATCAACACCATGGTCGACCAATTGAACTCTTTCGCAGGCGAGGTGACGCGCGTCGCGCGCGAGGTCGGCACGGAAGGCAAGCTCGGCGGCCAGGCCGAGGTGCGAGGCGTAGCAGGCACCTGGAAGGATCTGACCGACAACGTCAACCTGATGGCGACCAATCTGACAAACCAGGTGCGTGGCATCGCCGACGTCGTGACGGCAGTGGCTCAGGGCAATCTAAAGCGCAAGCTGACGGTCGATGCGAAGGGCGAAATCGCCTCCCTCGCGGACACCATCAACGGCATGATCGAGACCCTCGCCACCTTCGCCGACCAGGTGACCAACGTCGCGCGCGAAGTGGGCATCGAGGGCAAGCTCGGAGGGCAGGCGCGGGTGCCTGGTGCAGCCGGTCTCTGGCGCGACCTGACGGACAATGTCAATCAGCTGGCCGCCAATCTGACCACCCAGGTGCGCGCCATCGCAGAAGTCTCGACCGCCGTGACAAAGGGCGATCTGACCCGCTCGATCAGTGTCGAGGCCTCGGGCGAAGTCGCGGCGCTCAAGGACAACATCAATGAGATGATCCGCAACCTCAAGGATCAGACGCTGAAGAACGCAGAGCAGGACTGGCTGAAGACCAATCTGGCTCGCTTCTCCCGGATGCTCCAGGGCGAGCGCGACCTCGCCACGGTTTCGCGATTGATCATGTCCGAACTCGCCCCGCTGGTGAACGCTCAATACGGCGTGTTCTATGTGACCAACCGCGACGAAGATGAGTCCTATCTGGAGCTGGCGGCGTCGTACGGCGCCGAGAGCAAGGCAGCCATCAAGCAACGGCTCGATCTTCGGGAAGGGCTCGTCGGCCAAAGTGCCGCAGACAAGCGTGCGATCATGCTCGACAATGTGCCGCCGGACTTTCTGCGGGTCACCTCCGGACTGGGCAGCTCCTCGCCGGCCAACGTCATCATTCTGCCGGCTCTGTTCGAAGACGAGGTCAAGGCCGTCATCGAACTCGCATCATTCGGCGAGTTCCGCGACACGCACCAATCGTTTCTCAATCAGCTGATGGAGTCCGTCGGCATCGTTCTCAACACCATAGCGGCGACGATGCGGACCGAGGGCCTGCTCAAGCAATCGCAGCTGCTGACGTCCGAATTGCAGGCCCGCCAGACCGAACTGACTAAAAAGCAGGAGGAACTGCACGCCACGAACGAGGAGCTTCAGGAAAAGGCTCAGCTTCTGGAGAACGAGAAGAAGCAGGTCGAAAACAAGAATCTCGAGATCGAGATGGCACGGCGGGCGCTTGAGGAGAAGGCTGAGCAGCTTGCGCTCACTTCAAAGTACAAGTCCGAGTTCCTTGCCAACATGAGCCATGAGCTCAGAACGCCGCTCAATTCGCTGCTGATCCTTTCCAACCTGCTCGCCACCAACCAGCAAGGCAACCTCAACGACAAGCAGGTGGAGTTTGCGCGCACCATAAATTCGGCCGGCACGGACCTTCTCAGTCTCATCAACGATATCCTCGATTTGTCGAAGATCGAGTCGGGTACGGTCTCGATCGACATCAATGACATGCCGGTCGCGCATCTGCGCCAGCATATGGAACGCACGTTCCGCCAGCTCGCCGCCGACAAGGGACTTGGCTTTGCCATAAAGGTCGACCCGGCTCTTCCCGAGACCGTGCGTACCGACGAAAAACGCCTGCAGCAGATCGTCCTCAACCTGCTGTCAAATGCCTTCAAGTTCACGTCCGGAGGTCAAGTCAGCCTGAATTTCCGGCTCGAGAAAACTGCACGCCGCAACGGCGCCAGACAGTCCGCCAGGGCCCTGGCCATTGCGGTGACCGACACCGGCATCGGCATTCCGGAAGACAAGCAGAAACTGATTTTCGAGGCTTTCCAGCAGGCGGACGGTACGACCAGCCGCAAGTACGGAGGAACCGGTCTGGGGCTCTCGATCAGCCGTGAGATCGCCCGTCTGCTTGGCGGTGAACTCAGGGTTGAAAGCACTCCGGGCAAAGGATCGACCTTCACGCTCGTCATTCCGATCGACGGTCCAAGGACTACGGCCGCGACGCAGCCGGAATTGCTTCCGGCCACCGAAGCGATTGCCACGACCGCAGCGCCCACCGGTCTGCCGTCTGCGGAATTGATGGACGACCGCGACGCCATTTCGGCGGAAGACAGGGTGGTTTTGATCGTTGAGGATGATCCGACCTTCGGCGGCCTGCTGCTGGGCCTGGCACGATCGGCCGGGCTGAAAGGTGTCCTGTCGACTGCCGGGTCCGGAACCTTGGCCTTGGCCCGCAAGCTGGTTCCGGACGCGATCACGCTGGATCTCGGGCTGGCGGACATCGATGGATGGGTGCTCTTTGACCTGCTGCGCCATGATCCGAAGACCACCGGCATTCCTATCCATGTGATCTCTGGCGCGGACGACATCGAAGGCCTGGCCACCAAGGGCGCATCGAGCATTTCCACCAAGCCCGTGTCGTCCGACGAACTGATGAAGGTGTTTCAGGATATTCATTCGAGAAAGCTTCGTGTCCAGCGCCGGGTGCTTGTCGCAGACGCCGATCCGGAGCGTCGCCTTTCGCTGGTCGAAACCATCCGGGATGGGGTCACCTCGGTCACTGCAATCGGTCGCGCGGCGACTGCAGATGACATTGACCTGGCCGCGTACGATGCCGTGGTTCTCGGTCTTGGAAGGTCTGCCAAGGACAACGCCCAGGCGCTCGATGAGCTTACCAACCAGCTTTCAGACGGGCTGCCGCCGCTTCTGTTCTTTGCCCCTCACTCCGACGCCATCGAACAGGTGCTGGCGCTCAATCCGGCCTGGATCGATGTCCCGCGGGCCGAGAATTTTGCTCAGTTGGCTCTCCACATATCGGCAACACTCCCAGGAGGATTGCGCGAGGACAATGGGGCAGGGCCCGGGCAAGCTGAGAACAGGTCAAACATCGCTGGCGCAAAAGTGCTGATCGTCGATGACGATATCCGAAACATCTACTCGCTGACGAGCGTTCTCGAGACCTACGACATCGAAGTTCTCCACGCCGAGCGGGGCCGCGACGGGATAGCGTTGCTGGAGGAGAACTCCGACGTCGACGCAGCCTTGATCGATATCATGATGCCCGAGATGGACGGCTACGAGACGATGAGGAGAATCCGCAATACGCCCGCCATAGCTCACATTCCACTGATATCGGTGACGGCAAAGGCAATGAAAGGCGATCGGCAGAAGTGCCTGGAAGCCGGCGCGTCCGACTATATAGCAAAGCCCGTCGATCTCGACCTTCTCATGGCGTTGCTCCGGGTCTGGATCGGTCGTTCCAGAGCGAGGGTCGAGACCTCGCAAAATCTGCTCATGTCCGTGAACTGACAGGTGCCCGATGCAAAAGCTGTCGCCTATCCGTTCGAAAAAAATGGAAATCGTGCAGCCGACCGACAGCCCTGCCAAAGCACGCATCCTCGCCGTCGACGATGACGAACGAAATCTGTTGGCGATTGACGAACTCCTCTCTCCGCTGGCGGAGGTCGTCACGGTGCAATCCGGTGAAGAGGCGCTGCGCTGCCTGTTGAAGGAGGATTTCGCCGTCATCCTGCTGGACGTTCTGATGCCGGGTCTCGACGGTTATGAAACAGCCGCGCTGATCCGCCAACGCGAGCAGTCCAAGCGAACGCCTCTCATCTTCCTCACGGCCATCAACAAGGAAGACGCTCATATGCTGCGCGGTTACGACGCCGGCGCGGTAGACTATGTGTTCAAGCCATTCGACCCGGTCATGCTGCGATCCAAAGTGGCCGTATTTGTCGAGCTTCACGAGAAGACGCTCGAAATCCAGCGAAATGCCATTGCCGAGCAGGCGCTGCTGGCGAAGGCCCTGCAGGCCGAAAAACAGAAGCTTGAAGCCGAGCGATCGCTCCGCACCGCGGAGGAGCGACAGGAAGCCATTCTTGGATCATTGCCCGTCTGCTTTCACGCGAGGGCCGCCGAGCCGCCTTTTGCAGCTCGTTTTGTCACCAAAGGTGTCGAACGTCTGACGGGATTTCCTCCCGAGCGACTGACATCCGATCCACGTTTTGGCCTGAGCCGGGTGCACCCGGACGATTTGCCCAAAGTGCGGGAAGCATTGCTGGCGGCAAAAGCAACAGGCTCCTACACATGCGAGTTCCGCTGGCAGTGCGCCGACGGCAAATATCGCATCTTTCTGGACCAGGGCGTCGTGTCGAAAGGTGCCGACGGGCGCCGTCCCGAAATCCTTGGCACCTTGCTCGACATAACAGAACGCCGTGAGCTCGAAAATCAGCTCCTCAAAACTCAGCGCCTGGACGCGATCGGAAAACTCACCGGAGGGCTGGCCCACGACTTCAACAACCTGCTCGCTGCGATTCTAAGCGGGCTAGGTCTGCTCGAGCGGCATGCCACGCTCGACAATCAGGGGAAGCAGATCGTTGAATTGACCCGCCGCTCCGCCAAACAAGGCGCTGAGCTTGTCACGCGCATGCTCGCCTTTTCTCGGCGACAGAACCTGAAGCCTGCCGCGGTCCGTCTTGCGGCGCTGGGGGACACGATGAACGGGCTGGTGGCACCGGTACTGGGAGGCTTGATCCGGTTTGAATGGATGGTCGACAACTCTGTTTGGCCCGCTCATGTCGACGTCGGCCAACTGGAGCTGGCTTTGATGAACCTGGTTTTCAATGCGCGCGATGCCATGGCCTCCGGGGGAACAATTACAGTGCACGCACAGAACCGGACGATCACAGCAGCATCGGAAGATTTGACAACGGGAGACTACGTCGTCCTCACCGTCAAGGACACCGGCGCAGGCATCCCCCCGGATGTTCTGGCAAGGGTCGTCGAACCCTTTTTCACCACAAAACCGCTCGGCAAGGGGACCGGCTTGGGCCTCAGCACCGTCGACGGCTTCATGAAGCAATCCGGTGGTGCACTCCGCATTATCAGCGCCGTCGGCCGCGGGACATCAATGGAGCTTTGGTTGCCTCGTTCGGCAGAGTTGCCGGCAGATAATGCGGCCGAGTTCGACGCGGAGCCGGTGATGGGCGAGGCTGAAAAGGCGCTTCCGTCCCTGCTTTTGATCGACGACAGCAGCAGCCTGCGGCAACTGACAGCAGAGTCCCTTCGGCAACGCGGCTTCGCAGTCACCTGTGCTGCAGGTGGTGCCGAAGCACTGGCGATTATCGAACGGACACCCCACGACTTCGACGTCATTGTCACGGATTTCGCCATGCCTCTCGTGTCGGGCGTCGAGGTAATTCGCTTTGCGCGCAACCTGCGCTCGAATTGGCCAGCGGTGATGATAACGGGATACGCCGACGCCGACGCCATCGCAAACCGTCCTCCGGATGTTCCATTGGTCAACAAGCCCTTTCGCGAAAAGGACCTCATAGAGAACATCCTGCGCGTCAACGCTGCCTACGCGATCAGCTGATAGCAAGCCAGCGTCCACAGCTATGGTGCGTGCACCACACCGGTTGGGGTCCGCTCGCTTCAGCCTGAGGTCGTCATGTCGTTCATGGAGCATCAGTGCGACTTTTCCGCCAGCATCATGGCCACAGTTTTGCAGGTAGGATAGCAACGCTGGCGACGAGGCTCGAAGCCGCAACTGGCCGAAGCGAAGGAAACGATCGATGAAATCCGCGAACGGAATTGCCGAGGTGAGCCGACTGAAAATCGGCTTTGTGCTCGCGCGTTCGTTCACCCTTTCAGCCTTCGCCCTGTTCGTCGATACGCTGCGTCTGGCCAGTGACGAGGCGGACCGGTCGGGCCGCATCTTTGCCGATTGGCAGGTTCTGGCCAGCACTCGGCACCTGATCACCTCCAGCTGCGGCGTGCAGGTCGCGCCGACATCGGATCTCGTGGACCCCAATCTGTTCGACTATATCGTCGTCGTCGGCGGGCTGTTGAACACCGAGTTCCCGGTCGACGATGAGACGGTCCGCTATCTCAAGAAGGCAGCCGCCAGCAAAGTGCCGTTGATCGGCGTCTGCACGGGGACCTTCGTGCTTGCGGACGCCGGCCTGATGAAGTTCCACCGGACCTGCGTCAGCTGGCTGCACTACCAGGCATTCCGCCAGCGTTTCCCGGATCACGAAGTCAGGTCGGACCGCATCTTCAACCTCGATCGGACCAGGGGATCGTGCGCCGGCGGCAGCAGCGCGGCGGACATGGCCGCATCGATCGTGAGGCGTCACATCAGCGAACGCGCCGAGAGAAACGCGCTCGAGGTCCTGCAGATCGACAAGGCGCGCCCGGCCTTGCACATCCAGCCGCGCCGGCCGCTCTCGATCGAATGCAACGATCCGCGGCTTCAGGCGGCGCTGATTGCGATGGAAAACCATATCGAGAATACAATCTCGATATCCGAGATCGCGGCATCGGTTGGATTGTCGCGAAGGCAGCTGGAACGCTTGTTCATGGAGAAGACGAAAACCTCCCCGGCGCTCGTCTACAAGAAGGTGCGCCTCGAGCGGGCAAAGCAGCTTCTCCTCGAGACCAGCGTGCCGATGCTCGACATCGCCATCGAAGTCGGCTTCGAGAACGCGTCGCATTTCTCCAGGGTTTTCCGGGAGACATTTGGAATGCCGCCGAGCAAATTGAGATCGGCAGTTGCCGGCGGCACGAGCCTTGTCGATAGATAGACTCAATGCCATCAGGCGCAGCAGTGCGGCGAGTGACGGCTTCAGGTCACATGTTGCTGCAAGGTCGGATCGGCGGTCGTGGCTTGAACGGAAGAGGCTGGCGCCGGAGGGGAACGTCGGCGAGCGACGACCGGATGGGTTTGACGGCAGCAGTGGGTTGAGCGGCGGCTACACGCCTGGCGAGCAGCCCCGCCGACATTGCGGCGAGCTTGGATGCGATACTCAAGGACGACTCCTCCCAGGAGAACTCCAGCACATCCCACTCTACCACGCCCGCCGCCGCGCACGCAGTTACATTTGCTAATCCAGGGAGGATAGGGTCAACCGGTGCGAAGTCTTTCCGTTCTGGCGGACTCAATCTTCCTCAGCCGTGCCTTGGCCTCGCTCACGCGCCGCTGCGCGCCTCTGATCCTGCAGCACAGGGCCAAATTGACGGCGACGTTGCCGTCACCATCCAGCAGTTCTTCCGCCCGTTCCAAGGCCAGTTCCGCTCGGCCGGCACGCTGCCTCGCCTTGTCCATTTCCAAGCTGTAAATTTCAACCATCTTTCCGCTCGCGTTGCGGTCCCTTCAAGATCGAAACCAGTGCCGATTGGATTGGTTCCGACACGGCGCGCGACAGCTTGTCACAATGCGGGGCGGGTTTAACCGACAAGCCAGTGGTACCGTTGGCTAGGATCGTCAGGTCGTTTGATGGGCGCCCGGCAGGAGCACTAGCTTTCCCGCCTGGAAGCCCCCTGCAGCCGCAAATTGCCTGGCAACGCTTCTGCGAACCCGTTCTCTCGGCACCTTCTTCCGGTATCTTTTGTGCAGCAGTCGAAACAGTCGTATCCTGTCCCGCCGCGACGGTCGCGGACGAAGCATGAAGGTCTCGATGGGCGAGCAAAATCCACGTTCTTCGCGGGAGCGCATGACGATCCTCGGCGATGTCGAGGCGGCATCCTTTGTTCCGTGGATCGAGCGTCATGCCGCCAAGCTCGGGCTCGCGCAGGCAATATGCGCTGCCGGTCCCGGCCGGATCGAACTCGACATTGCCGGTCCGGCCGAACTCATCGACATGATGGAGATGGGGTGCTCCCTTGGACCAATCGATGTCTGGGTCGAGGCCATCCGCCGGGCGCGGATCGAGAGCGAATCGGGCTAGGTTTGCAGCCGCTTGCGAAGCGGCGTGCACCTTTTTTAGGCATTATTGCCAGTGAGGAAATGTTGTGCAAACGTAACCGGGCTTATTAGCATGTCCTTGACCGCGAAGCCGCGCTCGGGAAGATGCTGGTGTCGTTTGAAAGTTGATGCATGCCGCCCTATCCGACCGGCTCATGGATGCCTGTTGCCCTCTCCGCGGACCTGCCGGCGGGAACCGTAATGCCGGCGCAATCCCCAGCCGGGCCGGTTGCCCTTTGGCGAAGCCGTTCTGGCCGTGCGGCGGCCTTCGCCGACAGATGCCCGCATCGCGGCATGCGGCTTTCCCATGGCTTCGTGCGCGGTGAGACCCTGTCCTGCATCTACCACGGCTGGGGCTATGCCCAGGCGGGAAACTGCCTGCGCATTCCGGCCCATCCGGCACTGACGCCGCCGGACACGATCCGTGTCGCGACGCAGCCCGTCGAGGATGGCGGCGGCATCATATGGATTTCCGTTGGCGAGCCCGCCGCCGGGCCGCCCCGGTTCGAGGGCCTTGCTCCGCTGCGCTCGATGATGGTGGAAGCGGACATCGCGGCGCTGGAGGCGGTCGCGGGCACCAAGGCCGACGGAGACCTGCTCGACTACACCGGGAATGCCCCGACCATCCGCCTGCTGCTTGCTCCGCAAGGGCAAGCGCGCACGCTGGTGCATGTTCTGGTGGCCGAGGGCAGCAGTCAGGCCGAGCGTATCGCCGCATCGAGAGCCGCCGAGGCGCTGCGGCGGGCGGCCGAAGATATTGCGCACGGTGGGATCGCCCGATGACCCGCAACGCGATGATCGACGAATGGTATCCGGTCGGCATTGCCGGCCAGCTTGATGCGCACGGGCGCAAGACGGCCCTCATGGGCGAGCCGATCGAGGTGGGGCGCGGCGAAGATGGGAACGCGAAGGTCACCGGCGCCAACGGACGTGCCCTGCCGGCCTGCATCCGCTATGGCCATGTCTGGTCGTCGCTCGGCGACCCGCAAAAGCCGCTGTTTGCGATCCCCGAGGCCGATCAGCCCGGCCGCCGGCTCGTCGATGTCGGGGTGGTGCGTGTGCGCTGCTCGCCGCTGCGCGCGGTCGAGAACTTCCTCGACATCGCGCATTTTCCTTTCGTGCACACCGACATATTGGGGGCCGAACCGCACACCGAGGTGCAGAACTACAAGGTCGAGATCCGGGAGGACGAAGACGAGGTTTGGGCGACCCAGGTGAAGTTCTATCAGCCGCAGGCCGCCAAGTCGGCGGAAGGCGGCATAACCACCGAATACATGTATCGCGTGCCCGCGCCGACCTGCTCGATCCTCTACAAGACATGCCCGCCGCGCCCGGGTGAATGGGACGTCATCACGCTTTTCGTGCAGCCGCTTGCCGAGGACCTGTGCGACGTCTGGCCATGGATGGCGCTGTTCGACGACGAAACGCCGATGACGGACCTGATCCATTTCCAGCAGACGATCTTCGTCCAGGACCGGTCGATCCTCGAAAACCAGATTCCGGGGCTGTTGCCGCTGGATCCCGGCATGGAGATCCCGACGCGAGCGGACCTCACCTCGGTTGCCTACCGGCGCTGGCTGAAACGCCATGGCTACACCTACGGCGCGCAACTGGTGGCGCAATGAAGCTCTACGACTACGTGCTTTCGCCGAGTTGCTACAAGGTGCGCCTCATGGCTGCGCTGACCGGGGTGACGCTCGACATCCGCCCTGTCGACTTCCATCCCGGTGTCGAGCATCGCGGTCCTGAGCTCATGGCTCTGAACCCGGCGGGTTCGATCCCGATCCTGGAAGATGGCGATCTCGTCCTGACCGAATCCTCGGCCATGCTGGTCTATCTCGCCGCCAAGGCGGCACCGCAATGGCTGGGCAACGATACAGCCGGGCAGGCGGCACGCGTCCAGCAATGGCTTTCCTTCTCGCACCGGCTGACCGCCAGCCTGGGAGCCGCGCGCCTGCACGAGATGCTGCTGCGTCCGGGCAATATCGCTGTCCTCCAAGGGCAGGGGACAGCGGCCCTGCGGGAGCTGGAGGCTGGCCTTGTCGAACAGCAGATCCGCGGCCAGCGCTTCCTTGCGTCGGACCGGCCGACGATCGCCGACGTCGCCTGCTTTCCTTATGTCGCGCTCGCGCCGGACGGCGGCGTTTCGCTCGATCCCTATCCCGCGATCCGGCTCTGGTCGCGGGCGATCCGCGCCATCGATGGCTTCATCGAGATGCCGGGCATCCACCGGCTGCACGAGTTGAAACCCGAGCCCGTCCCAGAAGTCGGCGAGGCCTGACGTGGCGGGCTATTTGCTGAAGAACTGCGCTGCGGTCATCGTCGACGAGGGCAACGGCCCTGACGTCCGGCGCAATGTCGATGTCCTGACCGATGGCCCGGCGATACGGGCCATCGGCGAGGGCCTCGACAAGGCGGAGCTGCCCGCCCGGACCGTCGCGCGCGACGCCGCCGGCTGGTTCGTCTATCCCGGCCTCGTGAACACCCATCACCACTTCTTCCAGTGTTTCGTCCGCAACCGCGCCGATCTGGACTGGACGAAGCTGTCGGTCATTGAATGGCTCGACCGCATCTACCCCGTTTTCTCGCGGCTGACCGAGGAATGCTTCTACCACGCATCGGTGACCGCGATGGCCGAGTTGATAAAGCACGGCTGCACGACGGCATTCGACCATCAGTATTGTTTTCCGCGGCATGCCGGCAAACGGCTGATCGACCGGCAGTTCGAGGCCGCCGAACTCCTCGGCATGCGCTTCCATGCCGGACGCGGCGGCAACACGCTGCCGAAATCGCAAGGCTCGACCATCCCCGACGCCATGCTGGAAACGACGGACGAGTTCATCGCCGACTGTGCCCGGCTGATCGACGCCTATCATGACGCCGGTCCTTTCAGCATGCGCCAGCTCGTCGTCGCGCCCTGCCAGCCGGTCAACTGTTATCGCGAGACCTTCGTGGAATCGGTGGCGCTGGCGCGCGACCGCGGGGTGCGCATGCATACCCATGTCGGCGAGGGCGAAAGCCCGGTCATCGAAGCCCGTCACGGCATGCGCACGGTGGACTATTGCGCCGAGATCGGCTTCTGCGGGCCGGATGCCTTCTATGCCCATTGCTGGGAACTGACCCACGACGAGCTGCGCAAGATGGCCGCGAGCGGCACCGGCGTCGCGCACTGCCCGGAGCCGGTCTATCTCGTCGGCGCCGAGATTACCGACATCCCGGCGATGTCGGCCTTCGGGCTCAATGTGGGGCTGGGCTGCGACGGTGCCGCATCGAACGACAATTCCAACCTGATGCACTGCATCCATTCCGCCTACATGCTGCAATGCCTGGCGGCATCGACACGCGGCCATCCGGTTCCGCCGCCGGCCGATTTTCTTGGCTATGCGACGACCGGGGGCGCGGCGCTGCTCGGGCGCCGCGACATCGGCAGGCTGGCGCCCGGCATGGCCGCCGACCTTTTCGCCATCGACACGCGGCGCATGGACTATGTCGGCACCAGGCACGATCCGCTGAGCCTGCTGGCCAAGGTCGGCATCGGCGCGCCCACCGACATGACCATGATCAACGGCCGCATCGTCTGGGCCAAGGGCGAATTCCCGGGGCTCGACGAGGCCCGGCTCTTCGCGCAAGCCGAGGCGGCGCTCGCCACGGTGGAATTCTAGCAACCAAAACAAGGGGAACCGACATGCTGACAAATCTTACCCGCAGAACATTGATGAAGGGCGCGGCCGCCACCGGGCTGGCCGCAACGCTGGGCGGCCGCGCGCTTGCAGCCGACGAACCTCTGGGCATCGTGCTGGTGGTCCCGTCGCCGGTCGGCGATGTCGGCTGGGGCCGGGCACTTGCCGACGGGCTCGAGCCGGTGAAGGCGGCCTATGGCGACAAGGTGAAGGTGACCATCATCGAGAACATACAGGAAGGACCCGACGCCGACCGGATCATGAACAAGGCGGTCGCCGACGGGAACAAGTTCCTGATCGCCGGCTCCTTCGGCTACCAGAACGGCGCCCTGCAGATCGCGCGCCGCAATCCGGACGTCACCGTTCTGCATGCCTCCGGTTTCCAGGTGGCGCCGAACTTCTCGCCCTTCGCGGCCCAATATTCCCAGGGCACCTACCTGATGGGCATGGCGGCGGCCGCGCTTTCGAAGACCGGCAAGCTCGGCTCGGTTTCCGCCTTCGCCATTCCCGAGCTGATCACTTCGATCAACGCGTTCACGCTCGGAGCGCAGGCGGTGAAGCCCGATGTCGAGGTTTCGGTCGTATGGGTGAACTCCTGGTTCGATCCGGCCAAGGAGCAGGAGGCCGCCAAGGCGCTGCTGGCGCAGAAATGCGACGTGATCTTCTCCAACGCGCAGGACACGCCCTCGGTCATTTCGGCCTGCGAGGAGGCCGGCGTCCCCGCCTTCAATCTCAACTCGTCGATGAAGAAATACGCGCCAAAAACCTATCTCGGCTGTGTTGCGACCGACTGGTCGCCCTTCTTCAAGGCCTCCGTCGACGCCCACATCGCCGGCAACTTCAAGGGCGCCAACGCTTTCCTGGGTGTCGGCGACAAGGTTGTCGAGGTCGTCGACTGGAACCCGGGCATCCCGGCCGACATGATGACCAGGATCAAGGAGGTCGAAGCCAAGATCGCCGCCGGCAGCTTCTCGCCCTTTGCCGGTCCGATCGCCAAGGCCGATGGCAGCGAGGGCGTCCCCGCCGGCAAGACGATGACCGAGGCCGAGATCGTGGCCATGGACTGGCACGTCAAGGGTGTCACCACGCCGCTGCCCAAGTGACCATGACCGTCCCGCTCCTGTCGCTGCGCGGCATCTCCAAGAGCTACGGCCAGATCCATGCCAATCGAGACATCGATCTGGACGTGGCTCCGCGCTCGATCCACGCGATCCTTGGCGAAAACGGAGCGGGCAAGTCGACGCTGATGAAGCTGATCTACGGCGTCGAGCAGCCCGACGCCGGAACGGTGATCTGGAAAGGCGAACCCCTGGCCCTCGCTTCCCCCGCGGATGCGAGGCGCAAGGGGATCGGCATGGTCTTCCAGCATTTCTCCTTGTTCGAGACGCTGACGGTGGTGGAGAACATCCGCCTGGTCGTGCCCGCAAGCAAATCGGATCTCGCGCAACGCATCCGCGCGCTCGGCCGCGACTTCGGACTTCAAGTCGATCCGCTCGCCCATGTGCACGCGCTCTCGGTCGGCGAGCGGCAGCGGGTGGAGATCATCCGCTGCCTGATGACCGAACCCCAGCTTCTGATCCTCGACGAACCGACCTCCGTCCTGCCGCCGCAATCGGTCGACAAGCTGTTCGAGACCTTGCGGCGGCTGCGCGACGGCGGCGTTTCCATCCTGTTCATCTCGCACAAGCTGGAGGAGATCCGCGCGGTCTGCGACCGTGCGACCATCCTGCGTGGCGGGCGCGTCACCGGCAATGTGGACCCGCGCGACCACGACGCGCACGACCTCGCCCGCATGATGATCGGCCGCGACATGCCGCAGCCCATGCCGGCGGTCGCGCATTCCGGCGGCGACAAGTGCCTCGAGATCGTCGGCCTCGACCATCGGCCGGACGATCCCTTCGCGGTGCCGCTTTCCGACGTCAGCCTGACGGTGCGGGCCGGCGAGATCCTCGGCATCGCGGGCATATCGGGCAACGGGCAGAGCGAACTCGCGGCGCTGATCTCGGGCGAGACGGTGCTGCCGCGCGAAAAGTCCGACCGTATCTTCATGATGGGAAAGGATGTCGGCGCGCTTGATGCGGCGGCCCGGCGCCGGCTGGGCTTGGCTTTCGTTCCGGAGGAACGGCTCGGCCGCGGCGCGGTGCCGGAAATGTCGCTTGTCCTCAACAGCCTTCTGACCGCCCATCCGTTCGGCCTGCTGAAGCGCGGCCTCGTCGACACGCCGCGGGCGAAGGCTTTCACCGACGACTGCATCCGCCAATACGACGTGCGCACGCCCGGTTCCGAAGCGGAGGCCGGCGCGCTCTCGGGCGGCAATCTGCAGAAGTTCATCGTCGGCCGCGAGATCATGCTGTCGCCGAAATTGCTGTTCGTGGCGCAGCCGACCTGGGGTGTGGATATCGGCGCGGCCGCCGCCATCCGCCGGCGCCTTGTCGCCCTGCGCAACGAAGGCGTGGGCATCCTCGTCATCTCGGAGGAACTGGAGGAGCTGTTCGAACTCTGCGATTCGATCCAGGTGATCCATCAGGGCCGGCTGAGCCCGCCGCTGGTGACGCGCGACACCAGACCCGAGGAGATCGGCCGCTACATGATCGGCGCCCATTCGACGGCCAGGAAAGTCCCTGCATGATCGCTTCCTCCAGGCCGTTCCTTCCCGTTCTGGTTCGCCGGGAGCATGCCTCGCTTACCGTCAAGCTGGTCGCCCCGCCCGTGGCGCTCGGCCTGGCGACGCTCCTCAATCTCGGGCTCTACGTGCTGATGGGCCGCGATCCGGTAGCCGTTTTCCACGCGATGCTTCTGGAACCCTTCCTGTCCTGGGTCTCGTTCTCGGAAGTCCTGCTCAAGACCGGGCCGCTCCTGCTCATCGCGCAGGGGCTTGCCATCGGCTTTCGCGCAAAGGTCTTCAACATCGGCGCCGAGGGCCAGTTCATCCTCGGCGCGATCTTCGCATCGGCTATCCCAATCTGGTTTCCAGCCGCGACGGGCCAGTGGATCTGGCCCTCCATGCTCGTCATCGGCGCGCTGGGCGGCGCGCTGTGGGCATCGCTCACCGCCTTCTGGCGCGTCAGGCTCAATGCAAACGAGATTCTGGTGTCGCTCATGCTGGCGCTCGTCGCCGCGCAATTGCTCAACTATCTGCTTCTCGGCCCCTGGAAGGATCCGGCCGGCTTCAACTTCCCGCAATCGGTGATGTTCCAGTATGACGCGATGGTGCCGATCCTGATCCCCGGCACCCGGGTCAACGTCTCGCTGCTTGTCGCCGTCGCATTCTCCCTCGCGGCCTGGGTCTTCATGCAGAGGAGTTTCGCTGGCTACAAGCTGCAGGTCGGCGGCCTCGCGCCGCACGCGGCCGGATACGCCGGCTTCAACGAAGGGCGCGCGATCTGGCTTTCGCTGCTCATCGGTGGTTTCGCTGCAGGCCTCGCCGGAGCGGCCGAGGTGGCCGGGCCGCTTGGTCAGTTGCAGCGCTCCATCTCTACCGGTTACGGCTACGCCGCCATCATCGTCGCCTATCTCGGTGGCCTTCACCCGGTCGGCATCGTCTTTTCCGCGCTGCTGATGGCGGCCCTCTATATCGGTGGCGATAATGCCATGGTCTCGGCAAATCTGCCGGTCGCAGCGGTCCGGGTCTTCCAGGGCAGCCTGCTGCTTGCCTATCTCGTCGCCATCGCCTTCGTCCGCTACCGGCTCGTCTGGCGCCATGCCGCCCACGGAAGCACCTCATGAACGCCGTTGAGTTCATCGTCGCCGGGATGCTGGCGGCAGCCACGCCGTTCCTTCTGGCGGCGCTCGGCGAACTGGTGGCCGAGCGGGCCGGCGTCCTCAATCTCGGCGTCGAGGGACTGATGGCCCTCGGCGCCGTGATTGCTTTCATCGTCGTCTATCAGGGCGGCGGGCATCTGCTCGGCTTCCTCGCCGCCGGCCTTGCCAGTGCTGCGCTTTCCCTAGTCTTTGCCGTCATCGCGCTGGGATTCCGCGCCAACCAGGTCGCGGTCGGCCTCGCCATAGGCATACTCGGCCAGGGCCTCTCGGCGCTGTTCGGCAAGAGCTATGAGAGCCTCACGGTCAGGGGGCTGCCGAAGCTGTCATTGCCCTGGCTGTCGGATATCCCGGTCGTCGGCGGCCTGTTCGCCCAGGACATTGTCGTGTGGCTTTCGCTTGCCGCGACCGTCGCCATCTGGGCGACGTTCGCCTACACCAAGACCGGTCTCGTCGTCCGCGCCGTCGGCGAGAACCCCAAGGCGGCGCATGCGCTCGGCTATCCGGTGATCGCCGTGCGCTTCGCCGCCGTCGCCTTCGGCGGCGTGCTGGCGGGTTTTGCCGGCGCCTACGCAGCCGTGGTCTACACGCCGCTGTGGGCCGATGGCATGATCGCCGGGCGCGGCTGGATTGCGATTGCGCTGGTCGTCTTCGGCACCTGGCTCACCAGCCGTATCTTTCTCGGCGCGTGTCTCTTCGGCGCCGTGTCCCTGGCAAGTCTGGCGGCGCAGGCGACCGGGCTGGGCGTTTCCTCGCAACTTCTGTCGAGCCTGCCCTATCTCGTGACAGTCATCGTGCTTGGCATCATCTCGTCGAACCGGCGGCTGCTCAAGCTCAACGGCGTTGCTTCGCTGGGAGAGCCTTTCGAGCGCTAGCACCACGGATGCGCCGCAATGCGGCCAATGCCATCTGCCCCGGCGAAACGGCAACGCCGATGGTCGGGTGCCAGTTCGGGGCTGCCGGCCTGCCACGCCGCCGACAGCCCCCGGCAGACCCCTCATTGCGGCGGAAAGAAGCACCGCAACCAGGAGAGTCGACATCGCATGAGGATATCACTATATACCGGCGGCTTCGGCGACGCGCCCCGGGTATTGGGCGGTCGACGGCGCTGCGAATGTGCTGACACCTATTGTGATGCAAATCGGTCTGAAAACCGGAAAAGCAAAATAGAAACAATAGCATGATGCTGGGTATCCCAGCCACCTCCACCATCATCCTCAACGATCAGAACGTGTCCCTTGACGCTTCCCTCCTCTCGCACGCTGTGGACCTCGGGCAAGATCAACTTGCCGGGCGATGCCGACTCGGCTGGAATGGGTGCATGCATCCTTTGCGGGGTGCCGACGTTTATGATTACCAACCGGCATAGCCGCTAGGGAAAAGCAGTATGAGTGAACATGCGATCGAGTTCTTGCGGGGGTGGATTGGCGAGAAGGTCCATTGCCAGCACTCGCCGGTAAAGATCGACACGCAGGCCGAGACCCTCGCCAGGGAATGCGCGGCCAAGGCGGCCGAGGAGGGCATTCTTCTTGAGGACATCCAGGAAGAGGTCGGCGACATCAAGGAATTGATCGCATCGCGCCTCGAAGAGGCCGCCGAGGCCGAGCAAGAAACCCATCCGAACAAGCCGTCCGAGTGAGCTAGACCCGGGCGGGGCGCGCCTGTCCCAGGCAGCGACTACCCTTTCGGGAATTTGGCCTGAAGCCAGGCCTTCGGCAGCACCGGCACGAAATTGCCGTCCCGCCCTGTCATGTCCTCATTGGCGACCAGCGCGTTGAGGATCGCTTCCTCCACCCCTTGCACCACCGCATCGAAAAACGGATCGATATCGACGTCCGGAACGAAATCGGCATGCGCGATCCGTCCTGACGGTCCGAGCGCAGCCTCCGGGTTGGCGGTCGAGAAGGCAAGAAAAATGTCGCCCGAGCTGTGGTAGCCGTAGCCGCCGGTCATGGCGATGCCGAGCGGCACACGCCTTGCCAGCCGCTTCATCTGATGCGGCTGGAACGGCGCGTCGGTGGCGACGATGGCGATGATCGAACCCTTTTCGGCGCGCGGCGTGCCTTCGCGGATCGCTGGTTCGGCGAGATCCGGCCCGACGCGCTGGCCGCGCAGGGTGAAATTGCGCCGCTTGCCGAAATTCGCCTGCACGAACACCCCGACGGTGTAGCGGCTGTCCTGCCATGCGACGATGCGCGATGCGGTGCCGGACCCGGCCTTGAAGCCGAAGGTGATCATGCCGGTGCCGCCGCCGACGCTGCCTTCCTCGATAGCGCCGGTGGCAGCGCTGTCGAGCGCGCCGGCAACGTCGTCGAAGCTGACATGATGGCCGTTGATATCGTTGAGGAAGCCGTCAAAGGTCTCCGCCGCCACCGGCAGGCCCCAGCCTGTGTCGAGCGCGGCCGGCAGCACCTTGTGCATCCAGCGCAGCGCGCCGTCGCGGGTGACGCCGCAGGAATGCGTGTTGGTGATGGTGACCGGGAAATTGAAGGCGCCGGTCTCCTCGATGATGTGCGTTCCCGTCAGTTCGCCGTTGCCGTTCTGGCTGAAGACGCCGGCAAAGACCGGCGTCGCGAGTTCAGCAATCGGCCTGGGCAGGATGGCGGTCACGCCGGTGCGCACCGGCCCCTTGCCGACGACCAGCGGCCCGTCGCCCGAGATCAGCGTCGTATAGCCCACCGAAACGCCCGGCACGTCGGTGATGGCATTGAACTCCCCGGGCGTGCCGTCGAAGCCGATGCCGAAAGCGCGGGCGCGCTGCTTTCGGGACGGCGTCAGGAAATGCGGATCATGTCCTGTCATGCCGCGCCTCAGAACAGCGAGCCTTGATTGCCCGGCTCCCTTGGCTTGGCTGGTTTGGCCGACGCCTTGGGCCGCGCGCCGCCGCCGGTGGCGACCGCGTCGGCGCTGCCGTCGGCGAATTCCAGCGACAGCGCCGCCCCTGGTACCACGTCCGCCGCCAGCTTGATCACCGCGCCTTCGGCATCCTTGACCAGCGCGAAGCCGCGCGCCAGCACCGCCTTGTGCGACAGCGTCGACAAAAGCCGGTCGGCCTGGGTCAGGCTCGCGCGCAACCGGTCCAGCCGTCTCGCGATGGCATGGTCCTGGCGCCGCGTCAGCCCGGTCAGAGCGTCGCCTTGAGCCTTCTGACGCCTGACGATCGGCGCCGGCGACAGCCTTGCGGCGGTGCGTTTGAAGCGTGCCCGCCTCTCGCGCGCGATGGCAAAGAACGCCGCCTGCGCGCGGGCGAGATCGCGGCCGGTCAGCGTGCGCGCTTCGTTGATGCGGCGGGAGAGTGTGGCGGGCGTCAGCCGCTGCCGCTCCAGCCTTGCGCGCTTGCGCTCGATGCTCACCGTCAGGGCCCGGCCGAGCCGGCTCGTCGCCTCGTCGAAGCGGCGGCGTGGCAGGGCCAACAACTGGTCGGGCGAGGGCAGCGCCCGCGCCGCCGCGCGCACCGCCTGGCGCTTGCGATCGAGATTGCGCAAGGCGCAAGCTCTGAGCCGTGCTGCGAGGCTTGCCAGCGTCGCTTCGAGGTCGGCCCTGACCGGCACGGCGATCTCGGCCGCGCCCGTCGGCGTCGGCGCCCGCATGTCGGCGGCGAAGTCGATCAGCGTCCAGTCCGTCTCGTGGCCGACGGCGGAGATGACCGGAATGCGCGAGGCGGCGACCGCGCGCGCCAGGCCCTCGTCGTTGAAGCCCCAGAGATCCTCGAGGCTGCCGCCGCCGCGCGCCACGATCAGCACGTCGGGATGAGGGATGGCGCCATCCCGGGCGAGCGCGTTGAAGCCGTTGACCGCGGCGGTCACTTCCGCGCCCGCCGTCTCGCCCTGCACCCTGACCGGCCAGACCAGGACGTGCAGCGGGAAGCGGTCCTTGATGCGGTGGATGATGTCGCGGATCACCGAGCCGGTCGGCGAGGTGACGACGCCGATGACGCCGGGCATGAACGGCAGCCGCCGCTTGCGGCCGGCCTCGAACAGGCCCTCGGCCTGCAGACGGCGCTTGCGTTCCTCGAGCAGCGCCATCAGCGCGCCGGCACCGGCCGGTTCCAGATTGTCGATGACGATCTGGTAATTGGACTTGCCGGGATAGGTCGTCAGCCTGCCGGTGGCGATCACCTCCATCCCTTCCTCGGGACGGAATTTCAGCCGGCTCATCGTGGTCTTCCACACCACGGCATCGAGCCGCGCGCGGTCGTCCTTCAATGCGAAATAGGCGTGGCCGGACGAATGCGGGCCGCGGTAGCCTGAAATCTCGCCGCGCACCCGCACATTGCCGAACGCGTCCTCGACCGTGCGCTTCAGCGCGCCGGAAATCTCGCTCACCGTGTATTCGGTGGCATTGCTGCGTGATTCGGATGCCGTATCGCTCATGGGCCGATTGAGGGGTGGTTGCCCGTCCGCGTCAAGGCGGCGCTCAATCCGCGCTAATATTATAACGCGATCTTAAGCCCGATTTGCTTTGACTTGTCGGCAACGCAGCTGGCCAGGAACGCATGAGCGCACGCGCAAGCAACAGCCCATTGACGCATCAGGTCACGCTGACCGTGCTGATGCTCGCCGCCTTCGCGCTGGCCATGGTCGTCGGCTTCGGCTTCTACGCCACTGCCCAGGCCGATCATGTCTCGCTCGAGCGGCAAAAGATATTCTTTGCCAATGGTTTGAAGGATCAGATCGCGGCGGTGGAGCGCGAGCAGGAGAGCGTGACCGTCTGGGATGATTCCATCATCAACGTGAAGGCGGGAAACCAGGCCTGGATAGAGGAGAACCTCAGCGTCTGGATGTACTCCTATTACGGCCACAACCGGGTCTATGTGCTGGATGCCGCAAACCATCCGGTTCACGCCATGCGGGAAGGCAAGGTGCTCGACCCGTCCGTCTATGGCGAGGACGCGCCCGCATTGCTGCCCACCATCGAAAATCTGCGCGCCAAGATGGCCGAGCCGCCGAGCGAGGACGCTTCGGCCGCGCCGGCGAAGATGGTCGGCGAGGACCTGGTGGCGCTCGGCGGCAAGCCGGCCATTCTCAGCATCATGCCGCTCGTCCCCAGCACGAACCGGCTCACCCAGGCACCGGGCAGCGAATACCTCCACATCTCGGTCGAGTTCATCAGCGACAAGGTGATCGGCAAGATCGCCGAAAAATATCTGCTGGACGGCGCGCATCTGCTGCCGCTGTCGCAGCCGACCGGCTCGGCTGCCATTCCGCTCTTGGATTCTCGCGGTGTCATTCTCGGCTATATCGGCTGGGACCAGGAACGGCCCGGCCTGACGCTGGTGCGCAAGGCGGCCCCGGCCTTGATAATCGGCCTGCTGCTCGCGGCGAGCGTGCTCGCCTTCCTGCTGCGCCGCCTGCGCCGCGCATCGTCGGCGCTGCAGACCAGCCAGGACGAGGCGCAATACCTCGCTTTCCACGACACGCTCACGGGTCTGCCCAACCGCGCCCTGTTCGAGGATCGGCTCCGGCGGGCCCTGCTCAGGACCACCCACGACACGGCCGGTCACGATATGGGGAAAGTGGCGCTGCTCTACCTCGATCTCGACCGCTTCAAGCATATCAATGACACGCTCGGCCATCCGGCTGGCGACGAACTGGTGCGCCAGACGGCGGCCAGGCTCCAGCATACCGTTCGTGAAGTCGACACCGTGGCGCGCCTGGGCGGCGACGAATTCGCGCTGATCCTCATCGACATCCGCGATATCCGCGCCGCGGAGGATATTGCCGAGCGGCTGCTGCAGAAGCTGCAGGAGCCGTTCAAGCTGATCGACGATCAGGTCTTCATCAGCGCCAGCATCGGCATCGCGCTGTCGGTCGGCGCCGAGATCGATGCCGACGATCTGCTGCGCAAGGCCGACATCGCGCTTTACGAGGCCAAGAAGAATGGCCGCGGCCGGCACCAGGTCTTCGCCGGCGACATGGACGACCTTCTCTTGCGCAAGCGCAAGGTCGAGACCGAGCTTCGCAAGGCCCTCGATGGCGGTACCGGCATCGGGCTCGCCTACCAGCCGGTGTTCGCGGCAAACGGCAAGACGATCCTCGGCGCGGAGGCGCTGATCCGCTGGGGGCATGAGGTGCACGGCGCCTTGCCGGCGGCGCAGTTCATCGCCATTGCCGAGGAGCGCGGCATGATCGGCCAGCTCGGCGCATGGGTGCTGCAGGAAGCCTGCCGCTTCGCCGTGCGCACCGAATTGCCGTGGCTCGCCGTCAATGTGTCGCCGCTGCAGTTGCGTGACGCCGGCTTTGCCGAACAGGTTGCATCGATCCTCGCCGATACCGGCCTGGCGCCGCAGCGCCTGCAGCTCGAGATCACCGAGAGCGTGCTTCTGGAAAACAGCGATGCCTCGCGGGCGGCTCTGACGGCCTTGCGCGAGTCCGGTGTCGGCATCGTGCTCGACGATTTCGGCACCGGCTATTCGTCGCTGAGCTATCTGCGCCGCCACGCCATCGACAAGCTCAAGATCGACCGCTCCTTTGTGCGGCTGCTCGACGGCGAGGCCAATGCGGCGGCGATCGTCAAGGCGCTGATCGACCTCGCCGTCGCGCTCGGCGTCGACGTCACCGCCGAGGGCGTCGAGACCGAGGCACAGAAGATCCTGCTGGTCGCCATGGGTTGCCGGCAGTTCCAGGGCTATTTCCTGTCGCCACCGCTCGAACCGGCCCAGTTGCTCGGCCTTTCCGGCCTGGCTAAGCCGCACGACGTCGTGCCGGCGGCTGCGCGCGCCTAGGAAAGACCCTACCAGCCCGGCATGATCTGGTTCGGCTTGGTCCGCTTCATCTTGGTGAAGGCGAGCGCGGCGAAATCGAAGCTTCCCGTCTCTTCGCCGAGCGGCACCGATATGTTGTCGAGGCTTTCGCAGATGTGGCGGGCAAGCGCGTCGACGATCTCCGGCTGCGAGGTCTGGCCGCGCATGATGCCGATGCGGCAGTCGGGCAGGGTGCCGAAGCCGTCTGCCTCGCCGAGCACGCGCATGCCGGGCCGCAGCGCGCATTCGGGCAGCACCGAGATCGCGAGGCCGGAAAGCACCGCGGCGGTGATGACGGTCGCCGAGAAGCTCGAGAACAGGATGCGGTACTCGCGGTTCTGCCGGTCGAGCACGTCGACGGCGGCGCGGCGCCAGATGCAGTTCGGCCGGCCGAAGGCCATCGGCAGGATTTCCTGCTCATGCGTGGCGTGGTTGGCCGAGGTCACCCACAACAGCGGCTCGCGCCGCACCACTTCCGACTGGCCGCGCGTGTCGTTGTGCGTCACCAGGGCCAGGTCGAGATTGCCGCGCTTGATGTGTTCGACAAGTCCGGGCGTCGGCTCGCAGATGACGGTCAGCTCGACCCGCGGATTGGAGCGCGTGAAGCGCGCCATGATCTCCGGCAGGAAGCGGTCGGCGTAGTCGTCCGGCGTGCCGATGCGGATCGTGCCTTCCAGCCGCTTGTCGTCGAAGGCGGCCAGCGTCTCCCGGTTGAGGAAGATCAGCCGCCTTGCATAGGAAAGCAGCCTGTCGCCTTCCTCGGTCAGCTTGTTGGTGCGGCCGTCCTTTTCGAACAGCGGCTTGCCGATCCGCTCCTCCAGCCGGCGCATCTGCATCGACACCGCCGACTGCGTCCGGTGCACCTCTTCCGCCGCGCGGGTGAAGCTGCCGGTATCGGCGATCGAGATGAAGGTCTGCAACTGATCGAGATCGAGCGGCGCTTTCATCGGTCCAATCCATCATTGATGTTGATGCTAAAGATTAGAAACATTCGTTGGATTAATCAATTGCACGGTGGCACATTCTCCAACATCCACATGAAGGCATGTGAATCGAGACCGGAACGGCGCTCCTCCCAGCGACGTTTGCCCGGCTTCGTCTGCTCGACTCTGAAGGAGGACTGACATGACCACGTTTGATTTCGCCACCGAGACCTCGCGCATCACCACGCGTCCGGCCGTTGCGACGCGCGTGCTCAATGCCGTCGCCGATGCCTACCGCGCCTGGAAAAACCGCCGCGAATTCTATCGCCTCGGCGAGATGTCGGACGCCGAGCTCGCCGACATCGGCCTGACGCGCGCCGACCTCCACGTCGCCGTTGCCGTGCCCTTTGGCCGTGATCCGACCGTGAAGCTGCGCGCGATCGCCAGCGACCGGGTCGACACGATCGAGGATCTCGCCCGCAAGGTGGCTTGATCGAGCCGGCGGCGCATTCAGGTCGCCCGGAGCCTTTTCAAGGGGCGCGGCGACCAAGGTTCATGCAGGCTCCCCACTCCCTGCCGGTTCCCCCCGGCCTGCCTGCACGCTGCCCGGTCCTCCCAAGGACCGGGCTTTTCTTTTCGGGCTATCGTCGATCCATGCCCCGCTTGAACTGATCGAAGATCGTCTCCATGCCCTTCTGATACTCGTCGCGCTGCTGTGCGCCGGTCTCGAACATCTTGCCGAAGATATCGTCGAACGGGTTCCGCGGCCTGCCGCTCGGATTGGTCTGCGGCTGTGGCGCCTGGCGTGGCTGAGACGCCTGCGGTTGCTGCGGCGCCGGCTCGGCCCCGGGCAAGCCGAAACCGCCGCCACCTTGCCGCAGCATCTCCTCGAACATCTTGCCGAGCGGGTTGTCGCCATAGGGATTGGGCGCCTGCTGCGGCTGGCTCTGCGGCTGCTGCGCGCCGCCGCCGAACATGTCCTGCAGCACCTTGCCGAGCGGGTTGTCGCCGTAGGGATTGGGCGCCTGTTGATGCTGCGCGCTGCCGCCCGCCTGTCGCATCATCTGCTCTATGATCTCGCCGAGCGGATTGCCGCCGCCGCCGAAGCCGCCCGCCGCCTGCATCTGGTTGGTGGTCTGCTTGAACAGCCCGCCCATCATCATCGAGGCCATCGCCGGCAGCATCTGCTGCAGCACCTGCTGGCTGAGACCGGTCGCTTGCGCGGCCTGGCTGGCGACGGCCCGCGACAGCTCCTTCGAGCCGAACAGATGGCCAAGAATGCCGTTGCCCTCGTTGATGCCTTGCGGCGAGAAGGCCCGGGTCGCGTCCTCGAAATATTTGGCGTGCTGGCCGCTCGCCATCGCCGTCATGAAAGCGCCGAGCCCGTAGGGGTCGGCCGTGTTGCGCTGCAGCCCTTGCGAAAAGGCCGGCAGCAGCGCCTCGACCGCGGCCTGGGTCTGCTGCATCGAAAGCCCGAATTGCTGAGCCAGCGCCTGCATGCCGGCGCCGTTCTGGGCCTGGGCGAATATGTCGAACAGGGAAGGCATTGGGTTCTCCTCCGGGAACATCCTCGTTGGAGAAGCCTAGTTCGTTTCCATCGCTGATTGAAGCGGCTTTTGCCGCCCTCTCCGCCGGGCGGACGGCGAAGGGTCAGTAAGCATATTCCATGAACACCGGCTCGATCGAGCCGCCCCAGCGCGTGTGGTAGGCCGACAGCATTTCCTCGGCGCTGGTCGTGCCGCGCGCCACGACTTCGTCCAGCGTGTTCAGGAACGAGGTCTCGTCATAGCCGTCGCGGTTCTTGCGGGCGCGGTTCTTCAGCCCCGAGCGCGAAATGGCGAGCACGTCGCGGGCGACATCGCGCAAGGTCGTGTTGCGGAACGGCGCCGAAATGCCCAGCTCCGGCACCGCGTTGCGCATTGCCAGCACTTCCTGGTAGGTCCAGCTCGCGGTCAGCGCCTCGGCGGCCTCCAGCGCCGCCTCGTCGTAGAGCAGCCCGACCCAGAAGGCCGGCAGCGCGCAGATGCGTCGCCACGGCCCGCCGTCGGCGCCGCGCATTTCGAGGAAGCGCTTCAGCCTGACGTCGGGGAACAGCGTCGACAGATGGTTCGCCCAGTCGCCCATCGTCGGCAGCCCGTCCGGGACCTCATTGCGGGCGGCCCCCGCCATGAACTGGCGGAAGGTGATGTGCGTCATGTCGTGATAGTGGCCGTCGCGGATGACGAAATACATCGGCACGTCGAGCGCCCATTCGACATAGTCGGCGAAGCCGAAATCGCGCGAGAAGCAGAATTCGAGCAGGCCGGAGCGCTGGTTGTCGGTGTCGCGCCAGATATCGCCGCGCCAGCTCTGCAGTCCGTTCGGCCGGCTTTCGGTGAAGGGCGAGTTGGCGAACAGCGCCGTCGACAGCGGCTGCAGCTTGAGCGAGACCTGCATCTTGCGGCGCATGTCCGCCTCGCTCTCGAAGTCGAGGTTCACCTGGATGGTGCAGGTGCGGTACATCATGTCGAGGCCCCTGGTGCCGACCTTCGGCATGTAGCGCGTCATGATCTCGTAGCGCGACTTCGGCATTTTCGGCGTTTCGGCGAGCGACCATTTCGGGCTGCCGCCGAGGCCGAGGAAGCGGATGCCCAGCGGTTCGGCGATCTCGCGCACCTGGGAGAGGTGCGCGTTGCCCTCGCGGCAGGTCTGGTGGATCGACTCCAGCGGCGCGCCCGACAGTTCGAACTGGCCGCCGGGCTCCAGCGAGATCGCCCCCTGGCCGGTCGGCTCGACCAGGCCGATGATGCGTCCGTCGTCCAGGATCGGGTCCCAGCCGAGCTTTTGCTGCATGCCTTCGAGAATGGCGCGGATGCCGCGCTCGCCGCCATACGGCACCGGCGCGTTGCCGTCGACATAGAACGGAAACTTCTCGTGCTCGGTGCCGATGCGCCATTGCTCGCGCGGCTTGTTGCCTTCGGCAAGATAGGCGACGAGCTCGTCGACGCCCTCGATGGGCCGGAAATCGGTTGTGTCGCGCGCCATGGGAAGCCCTCCGCAGCGGCTATCTCGCCGCCGGGCGCTAAATGGACGAAATGTCAGTAGCCGATCAAGCGAAAAATCCTGAGCCAAGGCTCAACTGGATTTGATCACCAGTCGCCGATCGTGGCCTGCATCACCGCGAGCGCGGCCACGGCGGCGGTGTCGGCGCGCAGGATGCGTGGCCCAAGCGGGATGGCGGTGACGAAAGGCAATGCCCTCAGCATCTTGCGCTCGTCGTCGGAAAAGCCGCCTTCCGGCCCGACCAGCAGCGCGAGCTTTGTCTCGCCGACCGCCTGCAGCGCCGGCAGAGGGTTGTTGGTCGAGGCATCCTCGTCGCAGAAGATCAGCCGCCGTTCCTTGTCCCAGCCTGTCAGCAGGCGCTCGAACTTTTCCGCCTCGCGCACCTCGGGCACGGCGAGGATGCCGCATTGCTCGGCCGCCTCGACGACATTGGCGCGCAGCCGATCGATGCCCGGTTTTGCAACCTGCGTATGCTGGGTGATCACCGGTTGCAGGATGCCGGCGCCCATCTCGACCGCCTTCTGCACCAGGTAGTCGAGCCGTCCTTGCTTCAGCGGCGCGAAGCAGTAGACGAGGTCGGGCAGCTGCGGCTGCTGCCGCTGTTGGTCGAGCACCTTCAGCCGCACCGCCTTCTTGGATCTGGCGGCGATCGCCGCCAACCATTCGCCGTCGCGGCCGTTGAAGACCAGGATCTCGGCGCCTTCGGAAAGGCGCAGCACATGCATCAGGTAATGGCTCTGCTGCTGCCCGGCATCGAATTCGATGCCCGCTCCGAGGTCGTCCGGCACGAACAGCCGCTGCATCTTGTAATTGGCGCGCATCGCCGAGCAATGGGCGAGGCGGACTTTGCCGTCAAGCCTCGGCCGAAGGGTGCCATGCCGGCGCGTAGCCTTGCCGCAGCACCGAGATGGTGGTCGCCGGTGTCAGCAGGCGAAGCGGCCGGCCACCCAGGTCACCGAAAGCGGCCGCTGTGCCGTAGCCCGCGAACGACCAGCGCAGCGCCTTGCCGCCACGCAGGGCATAGGCCGTGTTGCCGTCCGCGACCATGGCGCCATCGGGAAGGGCGTCCAGCTCTTCGGGCTTGACCGTTGGCGGCTGGCCGCCCGAGGCCAGCCGCTCTTTGTGCAGCCGCTTGTCGAGCATCGGCGCGCGCGGCTCGGCGATGGCGGAGGTCTCGCCGAACCGGCGGACGAAGTCGCTGGCCCGTTCGCGCCGGCAAAAGAAGCAGGGCCGATGGCCGGCGGCCAGCGCCGTCACCTCGTCGAGGAAGAACAGTTCGGTCCAGCCCGCCTTGCCGCCCGGCCTGTTGCGGCCCATCGGCTCGCGTCGCACATTGCGAAATTGGCACACGCAGATGATCCAGGCCTCAAGCGCCTAGCGCTTCTTCAGCAACGTCTTCGTCTCGGGGTCGTGGATGATGCCGCGATTGCCGGTGAACAGGCCGCGTTCGGGCACGGCATGGATGGCGCCGAACGGATCGACCCGGTTCTGCAGTGGCATAGGCGTTCCTTCTTGGCTGCGATGCGGGCACCATGATATCGCTCGCGGGCTCAATATCATGTCAGCAGGGTTTCGATGCGCGTCCTGGTCGTCCAGAATTTCGACAATGAAGGCCTTGGCCAAATTGGCGCAGCGCTGGTCGAGGCCGGCGCCGATATCGATCTGCGCAAGCCCTGCAACGGCGAGGCCTTGCCCGGGCACAGCGGCGAGCATGACGCCATGGTCGTGCTCGGCGGCGCCCAGAACGCGCTCGATGACGAGCTTTGCCCCTATTTCCCCGAACTGCTCGATCTGACCCGCGACTTCGCCGACAGGGACCGCTCGGTGCTCGGCATCTGCCTCGGCGGCCAGTTGCTGGCGCGGGCCTTCGGCGGCGAGAACCAGATCGGCGGCGCCACCGAGTTCGGCTGGCACCAGGTGTCGCTGACGCCGGCGGCGAAGACCGATCCGGTGCTGGCCGCCTTGCCGGAGAATTTCCCGATCTTCGAATGGCACGACGACACCTTCGTGCTGCCGCAAAATGCCGTGCGGCTGGCAGGCAGCGCCGTCGCCGAGAACCAGGCCTTCCGCCTTGGCCGCGCCGTCTACGGCTTCCAGTTCCATTTCGAGGCGGACACGCCGATGGTGCGCGACTGGAGCACGTCCTTCGCCTCCCTCATCGCCGAGCGCCATCCCGACTGGAACGACCGGCTCGACGGCGAAATCACCCGCAATGGTTCCGATGCCGACGCCGCCGGTCTGGCCATTGCCCGCGCCTGGGTGGCGACCATCTGAGGCGTGTCGATATTCGGGTGAGGCCGGCCTGCAATGCGCTTCCGGTGCTCACGTACTTCAAAGTACGCTCCGCTCCGGTTCTCAGAGGCCATCGTTTTCGGCTCGGCCTGACCTGAATCTCAACCCACCTTGGCGCACACCGACCTGGGGCGGCGTGACATTATTGGCACGCCACGGCAGTTCCGGCTGGGGAAAACCCTTTTCATCCTTGGTTTGTGTCCGCGCGCCATCCTAGAAGGCGCGCGCTTTGTATCGCCGGTGCAACCGCGATGAACCTTATGTGTGATCCGCGCGACACACCGGCGATACGGAATCTGCTTAGAAACGCGAAATCGTCGAAACATTGAGACGCATTTTATCGTTTCAACGCATTGGTAACCGGGTCGTGCACAGATGCAGGAAGCTCAACCAGAGATGACGTCCGTGAAAGCAGCGCTTCTGTCCTTTATCATGCTGTCTGCCATCGTCCTGTGCGGCCTCGGCATCTATTCGGCCGACGCCGCCAACAATCACCAGGCCGTCGACGGCTACGGCGTCACCGCCGCCCTTCGCTAAAGCCTGGTCCTTCCCGACAAACGGAAAGCTGATCCCATAGCCGGGATCATGACTGGAACCGCTGCGCCTCGACCGTCAGGATGCGCTTATCCGCGCCGTCGACGACGAGCGCGCTGAGCGTTCCCGAATGCCATGCGAGCGTGTCGACATTGACGCGGTTGGCCATGATTTCGGCCTCCGGCACCGGTGTGTGCCCATGCACGATCACTTTCGGATAAAGGCCGGGGTGATCGTGAAAGGCGTCGCGAATCCAGATCAGGTCCTGCGGACTCTGGCTTTCGAGCGGTACGCCTGGCCGAATGCCGGCATGGCAGAAGAAGAAGTCGCCGAACGCCACCGAAAACGGCAGTGAGCGCAGGAAGTCGACATGGGCTCGCGGCACGGCCGCGACCAGGGTCGCGTGTCCCTCCCGCAATGCCGTCTCCGCCGTGCCGAACCAGCCACTGGCCGCAGGCAGCGTCACGCCGTAGGACTGCGCCGTTTGGATGCCGCCATAGCGCATGAACAGGCCGTCCGCGTCGGGCTCGGCGAGAAAGTCGAGGAAGCCGACATCGTGGTTGCCGGCAAGCATCAGATGGCGCGGGTCGCGTGCCCTTGCGTCGAACAGGAAATCGATCACGCCCCTGGAATCCGGACCACGGTCGGTATAGTCGCCGAGATGGATGACGCGCCAGTCGGCGGTCGGCTTGTATTCGAGCTCGCTCTCGATCCGGCGGTGCATGGCGGCCAGAAGGTCGAGCCGGCCATGCACGTCGCCGATGGCGTAGAGCCGCAGGCCTTCCGGCCCGCGCGCGTCGAGATAATGGATGCCGGTTTCGGTCACGGCGAGCGTCTTCCCGTATCGATCATCACGGGAAACTAGAGCGCATAGGTGAATAGGCCCTAGCGCCTCAGCTGGTCCTTGCCCATGTCGGTTACCAAACGCTTACCGCACAGCGCCAGCGTGATGTCCATCTCCTTGCGGATAATCTCCAGCGCCTTGGTGACCCCGTCCTTGCCCATGGCGCCGAGGCCGTAGAGGAAGGGCCGGCCGATATAGGTGCCCTTGGCGCCGAGGCAGAGCGCCTTGAGCACGTCCTGGCCCGAGCGGATGCCGCCATCCATGTGCACCTCGATCCTGTCGCCGACGGCGTCGGCGATCTCCTCCAGCACCTCGATCGACGAGGCGGCGCCGTCGAGTTGGCGTCCGCCATGGTTGGAAACGACGATCGCATCGGCGCCGGTCTGGGCCGCCATCAGCGCGTCCTCCTTGTCGAGGATGCCCTTCAGGATCAGCTTGCCGCCCCAGCGTTCCTTGATCCAGGCGACATCCTTCCACGAAAGCTGCGGATCGAACTGCTCCGTCGTCCACGACGACAGCGAAGAGACGTCGCCGACCCCCTTGGCGTGTCCGACAATGTTGCGGAAGGTGCGGCGCTTGGTGCCAGCTATGCCCAGACACCAGCGCGGCTTGAGCGCCAGGTCGATGATGTTGGCGAGCGTCATCTTCGGCGGCGCTGACAGGCCGTTGCGGACATCCTTGTGGCGCTGGCCGAGGATCTGCAGGTCGAGCGTCAGCACCAGAGCCGAGCAATTCGCCGCCTTTGCCCTGTCGATGAGGTTGAGGACAAAGTCCTTGTCGCGCAGCACGTAGAGCTGGAACCAGAACGGCTTCTTCGTCACTGAGGCGACATCCTCGATCGAGCAGATACTCATTGTCGACAGCGTGAACGGCACGCCGAATTCCTCCGCCGCCTGGGCCGCCAGCATCTCGCCGTCGGCGTGCTGCATGCCGGTCAGCCCGGTTGGCGCCAGCGCCACCGGCATCGCCACCTTCTCGCCGATCATGGTCGTTTCCAGCGAGCGGTTGCTCATATCGACCAGCACGCGCTGGCGGAACTTGATTTTGGCGAAATCCTCCTCGTTGGCGCGGTAGGTGCTTTCGGTCCAGGCGCCGGAATCGGCGTAGTCGAAGAACATCTTCGGCACGCGGCGGCGCGCCAGGTCCTTCAGATCGGCAATGGTGAGGATGTCGCTCATGGTCTTTCCCGCTGGGTGTTCGCTAATTCGTTGTCTTGGCGCCGTCGCCGGCCTCGGAGCGCTGTCTTAGCCTCAGCCGTGACACGCGCTGCCAGTCGCCGCTGCGTTCGGCCTCGAGCATCGAGCGCTCGACATAGGAGATGTGGTCCATGGCCGCCTCCCGGGCAGCAGCCGGATCGCCGGCCTTGATCGCCGCATAGATCGCCCGGTGCTGGTGAAGCAGCGCCTCGCGCGCGCCGGGCACGCTGAACACCAGAAGCCGGTTCTGGAACACACCTTCCGACAACAGCCGGTAGCAGGAGCGCAGCGTATGCAGCAGGATGATGTTGTGCGCGCATTCCGAGATGGCGTGGTGGAACTCGATGTCGATCTCGGCCTCGTCGTCGAAATCGCCGGTGCGGTGCGCCTCGTCCATGCGGGCCATGATGCTGTCGAGCAGCGTAAGGTCTTCCGGCGTGGCGCGCCGCGCCGCGTATTCGGCGGCGACCGCCTCGATCTCGCGGCGATACTCCAGATAGTCGGTCACCGCCTTGCGGTGCATCGAGATGAGGTCGGTCACCGGCTTGGTGAACAGCTGGCCGATGACGTCGGCGACATGGGTACCGCCGCCGGCCTTGGTCGTCAGCAGCCCGCGCCCCTCCAGCGCCTTCAGCGCGTCGCGCAGGATCGGCCGCGACACGTCGAACTGGCGCGCCAGCTCGCGCTCGCCCGGCAGCCGGTCGCCGGTGCGCAGCACGCCTTCCAGGATCAGGCTCTCGATCTGCTGCACCACCTCGTCGGCGGTGCGCGAATGCTCGATCCTGGAGAAAATATCGCTCAACGGGGCGCCTGGGAAAGGGAAGCGGTTGTCGCCCAGATTAAAGCCTCTGTCCCCAACTGGTCAAATTATTTATCCAATTCCTCCGATGTGGCTCGCTGCCGACGCCGCCCTCCTATATGCCCGTCAGCTAAACTTTGCTGTTTGCGTCTCCGGGCGATTGGCCCTAGAGGACGCCGATACACGCAGGGTCAAGAACAGGGGGACCGGCCGTGTCGGACGAGACGTCCATCGAATTCCAGCCACGCGCCCAGGGCAGCGTCATGGGTTTTCCGGCGCATGGAGGCCGCGCCGGCGCGCTTGGCGAGGTCCATGCCCGGCCGCATCCGCTGATCGAGAAGTCGCGCGTGCTGATCCAGCTTTCCTTCATGACCGAAGGCGGCTCTGGCGTCGACCACGCGGTGCTTTCGGAGATGTCGCGACGCCTTGGCATCGCCGCCCCCGACCGCCAGGCCCGCCACCATGCCATGAAGTGGGGCAAGGGCTCGTTGCGCTGGGAACGGCACACCGAATTCTCCACCTACCTGTGGGAAGGGCCGCTTGCCGAAAGCGCCGGATCGCAGGAGGATTCGCCTTTTGGCAACGGGTTTTCGCCGCCGGGCACGGTCATATCCGGGATCAGGCTCGAGATCCGTAAATGGACGCAAACCAGCGAAAAGCTCATTGCCGATTTCGACCCGACCAGCCTCTGCTACTCTCTGGTCGGCCGCGGCAACGCGGCCATCGTCACCGACTTCCGCCAGGACGGCGACGGCCTGACGCGCATGCTGGTGCTCGACCGCGGGCTGACGCCGGCCAGCACCGGCGCGCTGTCACAGCGGCTGCTCGACATCGAGACCTACCGGACGCTGGCCATGCTCGGCCTGCCGCTTGCGCTGACGCTCTCCGGCCGCGCCCGCCGCATCGAGGACCGGCTGGCGCAGACCACGCTGGAAATGAAGGGGGCAGAGACCCGCGACAGCCAGACGCTGCTTGCCGACCTGACCGAGCTGGCCGCCGAATTGGAGGCGGATGCCGCCTCCAGCCTCTATCGCTTCGGCGCCAGCCGCGCCTATGACGGCATTGTCGTCGAGCGGCTCGAGGCGCTGGAGGAAGAGCCGGTGTCCGGCTACGACACCTGGGCGGGCTTCCTGCAGCGGCGCATGGCGCCGGCCATGCGGACCTGCCGCTCGGTCGAGGAGCGGCAGGCCAACCTGTCGCGCAAACTCACCCGCGCCACCACGCTCCTGCGCACCTGGGTCGATGTCGAGGTCGAGAAGCAGAACCGCGACCTGCTGGCCTCGATGAACAACCGCGCCCGCCTGCAGCTGCGCCTGCAGCAGACGGTCGAGGGGCTTTCCGTTGCCGCCGTTTCCTATTACGTCGTCGGCCTCATCTCCTATCTCGCCAAGGGCGCCTCGATCTTCGGCCACGCCTTCGCGCCCGAAATCGTCACCGCCGCCGCGGTGCCAGTCGTCGTGCTGCTGGTCTGGTGGGGGGTGCGCCGCGTGCGGCGCATGCACTCTGAGCCGGCGAAGCATCCGGGCGAGTAGTCTCCCGCCTCGAGGGGGAGATGTCGCCGAAGGCGACAGAGGGGGTAGCCTCGCGTGGGACGCCAACCTCGTTCGCGACGGAAGATGCGCTGGCGATCTGTGCGAGACGACCCCTCTGACCGCTTCGCGGCCATCTCCCCCTCAAGGGCCTCAAGGGGGGAGAACATCAGCGGCAGATTGCCGCTGCGGAAGCGCGGCCTGCACCCATTGTCTCATCCGACCAAGGCAGGGGTTTGCAACAAACGCGCTTCACTGGTAAAAGATTTTGACCAGTCGAGTGGAGGAAAGCGCCGATGTCCGGCCTTGCCATGCCGAAGCCAGACGCCGCCACCATGCGCCGGCGCGCCGAGATCGTCGCCGACATGCGCATCATCGTGCCGGGCGAGGGTGTCGTCGACGCGGCCAATGAAATGCGCGCCTTCGAGAGCGACGGCCTCACCGCCTATCGGCAGTTGCCGCTTGTCGTCGTGCTGCCGGAAACGGTGGCGCAGGTCTCGCGGGTGCTCAAATATTGCAACGATCGCAACATCCGCGTCGTGCCGCGCGGCTCGGGCACTTCGCTGTCGGGCGGCGCGCTGCCGCTCGAGGATGCGGTGCTTCTGGTGATGAGCCGCTTCAATCGCATCCTTGCGATCGACTATCCGAACCGCATTGTCGTTGCCCAGCCCGGTGTCACCAATCTCGGCATCACCACCGCCGTCGAGCAGGAGGGCTTTTACTACGCCCCCGATCCATCCTCCCAGATCGCCTGCTCGATCGGCGGCAATGTCGCCGAGAACTCCGGTGGCGTGCACTGCCTGAAATACGGGCTGACCGCCAACAATGTGCTCGGCATCGAGATGGTGCTGATCAATGGCGAGGTGGTGCGGCTAGGCGGCAGGCATCTCGATGCCGAGGGCTACGACCTGCTCGGCGTCATGACCGGCTCCGAAGGATTGCTCGGCGTCGTCACCGAGGTCACGGTGCGCATCCTGAGGAAGCCGGAGACGGCGCGCGCGCTGTTGATCGGCTTTCCGACCAGCGAGCAGGGTGGCCAGTGCGTCGCCGACATCATCGGCGCCGGTATCATTCCCGGCGGCATGGAGATGATGGACCGGCCGGCGATCCACGCCGCGGAGGATTTCGTCCATGCCGGCTATCCGCTCGACGTCGAGGCGCTGCTGATCGTCGAGCTCGATGGACCAGGCGTCGAGGTCGATCACCTGATCGGCCTCGTCGAGGCGATCGCCTATCGCAACGGCTCGACCACCTGCCGCATCTCGCAGTCGGAGCAAGAGCGGCTGAGTTTCTGGGCCGGCCGCAAGGCGGCCTTCCCGGCGGTCGGCCGCATCTCGCCCGACTATTACTGCATGGACGGCACCATCCCGCGCAAGGAACTGCCCCGCGTGCTCGCCGGCATGCGCGACCTGTCGGAGAAATACGGGCTCGGAGTCGCCAACGTCTTCCATGCCGGCGACGGCAATCTGCATCCGCTGATCCTCTACGACGCCAATGTGCCGGGCGAACTCGACAAGGCCGAGAATTTCGGCGCCGACATTTTGCGCCTCTGCGTCGAGGTTGGCGGCGTGCTGACCGGCGAGCATGGCGTCGGCGTCGAAAAGCGCGACTTGATGCCGGAAATGTTCAACCAGGTCGACCTCGACCAGCAGATGCGCGTCAAATGCGCCTTCGACCCCAACCACCTGCTCAACCCCGGCAAGGTCTTCCCGCAGCTCCGCCGCTGCGCCGAGCTGGGGCGCATGCACGTGCATCGCGGGCAGGTGGCGTTTCCGGACATTCCGAGGTTTTGATGGGGGCCCAGGATCAAAGTTCCTCGCCCCCGCAAAGCGGGGGAGAGGTGGCTCGGGCGAAGCCCGAGACGGAGAGGGGGACACCCTCTCAGCCAAGCCGCCGCTCGCCAGAGAAAATTGCTCGTGCGCGCGAGCTTCGTCATGGTGAGAATCAGGCGGAGGCAACCCTCTGGAACGAACTGAAGGCAAAGAAACTGGGCGGATACAAATTCATTCGCCAAATGCCCGTCGGCTCGTACTTCGCGGATTTTGCTTGCAGAAACCAACGTTTGATCGTGGAGCTGGACGGCAGCCAGCATGCTGAGAGTAGCTATACAGACGGCGAGACGAGTTCATGCGAGGCGAAGGCTTCTCGGTGTTGCGCTTCTGGAATCTCGACGTGTTGAAGAACAAAAGGAGTGTTTGCGAAACGATCCTTGCAGCGCTTGAAGGGCGGCTCGCCGAAGATGTTGTCGCTCCGGACCTCAGGTTTGTTTTCGCCGCCAAGAAGATCGGAGACAGCGCTCTATGATGGCCCCCTCTCCGTCTCGGGCTTCGCCCGAGCCACCTCTCCCCCGCTCTGCGGGGGCGAGGAAGGGCGCGCTTCGATGACCACCTTCACCCCATCCACCGCCGCCGAAGTCCTCTCCACCGTCCAGTGGGCGGCGGCGGAGGAAGCGCCACTGGAGATCGTCGGCCACGGCTCCAAGCGTGGCATCGGGCGTCCGCAGCAGAGCGAGCACACGCTCGACCTTTCGAAACTTGCCGGCGTCACCCTCTACGAGCCCGCCGAGCTGGTGCTGTCGGCCAGAGCCGGCACGCCGCTCGCCGACATCGACAAGCTGCTCGCCGAAAACGGCCAGCAATTCGCATTCGAGCCGATGGACTATGGCCCGCTGCTCGGCGGCGAGCCGGGCCAAGGGGGCAAGAGCGGCACGATCGGCGGCGCGCTTGCCGCCAACCTGTCAGGCCCGCGCCGGCTCAAGGCGGGGGCCGCGCGGGACCATATTCTCGGCATATCGGCGGTTGCCGGCCGCGGCGAGGCCTTCAAGTCTGGCGGTCGCGTCGTCAAGAACGTCACCGGCTACGATCTGTCGAAGCTGATGGCGGGAAGCTGGGGCACGCTCGCCGTGCTCACCGACGTCACCTTCAAGGTGCTGCCGGCGGCGGAGACCGAGGTGACTTTAGCCATCCGCGGCCTGCTCGATGATGCTGCCGTCGCGGCGATGGCGCTCGCGCTGGGCTCCAGCGCCGAAGTGTCGAGCGCCGCGCACCTGCCTGAGCGCATCACAGCACGCGTTGCTACCGGCAAGCATGGCAGCGATGCCGCGACGCTGCTGCGCGTAGAGGGTTTTGGCCCTTCCGTGGTCTATCGCATCGAGGCGCTGAAGAGCCTGCTCGGCAAAGCAGGGCCGCTGGAGGAGATCGCCGGCGAGGCGTCGAAGGCCATCTGGCGCGATATCCGCGATTGCATACCCTTCGCCGATGGCGGCGCGAGACCGGTCTGGCGTGTGTCGATGGCGCCGTCGCAGGCGCATCACATGGTGATGGCCCTGCGCATGCAGGCGGCGGTCGACGCTTTCTACGATTGGCAGGGCGGTCTGGTCTGGCTGTCGATGCGCGAGAACGACCCCGAGGCCGACCTGCTGCGCAGCCTGATCCGCAAGCATGGCGGCGGCCACGCGACGCTGGTGCGCGCCGCACCCGCGCATCGCGCCGCGCTGCCGGTGTTCGAGCCGCAGCCGCCGCATCTGGCGGCGCTGTCGGCAAGGCTCAAGGCCGAATTCGACCCCAAGCATATCCTCAATCCCGGCCGAATGGCGCCGGGTTCCAGCTCTGCTACTCTGGCACACTCATCGGAAGGAGCAGCGCAATGAGCAACATCAATCAAGGCCCGGGCGGCGGACCTCGCCAGACCGATCGCTGGCTGGAGCCGGGTTCGACCAACGCCCTGGTCATCTACATTCTCTATCTCGCCGGCCTCGTCATTGGCGTCACCGGCATCGTTGGCATCGTGCTTGCCTACATCAACCGCGGCAAGGCCGGCGGCTTCGTCGAAAGCCACTACACCTTCCTGATCAGGACCTTCTGGATCGGTTTGCTCTACGCGCTGATCTCCGTGGTCCTGATGATGCTCGTGATCGGCTTCCTGCTGATGTTTGCCGCTGCCGTCTGGTTCATCGCCCGCTGCATCCTCGGGCTGCAGGCGCTGCAGCGCGGCGAGCCGGTCAAGAACCCGCAAAGCTGGCTCCTCGGACAATAGGACTCCCCGGTGCAGACCAACTTCTCAGCCGCCCAGCTTGCCGATCCGCACGTCGCGGAATCGGAAAAGATCCTGCGCAAATGCGTGCATTGCGGCTTCTGCACCGCCACCTGCCCGACCTATGTGACCTTGGGCAACGAGCTGGATTCGCCGCGCGGGCGGATTTATCTCATCAAGGACATGCTCGAGAACGGCCGGCCGGCTGACAAGGAGATCGTCACCCATATCGACCGCTGCCTGTCCTGCCTCGCCTGCATGACGACATGCCCCTCGGGCGTCAACTACATGCATCTGGTCGACCATGCCCGCGCCCACATCCAGAAGACTTACAAGCGGCCGCTGCTCGACCGGCTGACGCGAACCGTGCTGGCTTTCGTGCTGCCCTATCCCTCGCGCTTCCGCGCCGCATTGAAGCTGGCCGGGCTCGGCAGGCCGTTCATCGGCCTGTTCGAAAAGCTGCCGGCGCTAAAGCCTGTCGCCGCCATGCTCAGGCTTGCGCCATCCTCGATCCCGGCGGTGTCGGCAATGGCCTTGCCTGGCGTGCACGCCGGGCAGGGCACGCGCAAGGGTCGCGTTGCCATCCTGACCGGCTGCGCGCAGTCGGTGCTCGATCCGGCCATCAACGAGACGACCATCTCGCTGCTGACAAGGCTCGGCGTCGAGGTGGTGGTGCCGGAAGGCGAGGGCTGCTGCGGCGCGCTCGTCCACCATATGGGCCGCGAGGAGGCAGCCCTTGCCTCGGCGAGGCGGAACGTCGACGCCTGGACGCGCGCCATCGACCAGGGCGGGCTCGATGCTATCGTCATCACCGCATCGGGCTGCGGCACCACGATCAAGGACTACGGCTTCATGCTGCGCCTCGATCCGGCCTATGCCGAAAAGGCCGCGCGGGTCTCGGCGCTGGCCAAGGACATCACCGAATATCTGGCCGGTCTCGACCTGCCCGAACCGCTGCGCAAGCCCGGCACTGTCGTCGCCTATCATTCGGCCTGCTCGATGCAGCACGGCCAGAAGATCACCCGGCAGCCGAAGGAGCTGCTGGCCAGGGCGGGCTTTGTCGTGCGCGAGCCGCGCGAAGGGCATCTTTGTTGCGGCTCGGCTGGCTCCTACAACATCCTGCAGCCCGAGATCTCGGCAAAACTGCGCGACCGCAAGGTGAAAAATATCGAGGCGACAGGCGCCGAAATCGTCGCCACCGGCAACATCGGCTGCATCACCCAGATCGCGTCCGCCGCGAAGCTGCCGGTGGTGCACACGATAAAACTGCTCGACTGGGCCTATGGTGGCCCGAAGCCGGAAGGCGTTTCCGACTCGACGATGGTCGCGGCAGAGTGATGCAGTTCCTCCAGGTTTCGACTTGGCCAGATAATTCTTCGGACTGTCGGCGCTGCCCCTCACCTGCCTGCCGGCGTCCTCTCCCCGTAAAGTGACGGGGAGAGGGTGCTGTCATGGCTGATTTCGCCAATCACCAGCGTTGCAAGAGGGTCGCCGCCGTCGCAGCCAGCCCCTTCTCCCCGTCACCATACGGGGAGAAGTGCCCGGCAGGGCGATGAGGGGCGGCGCCAGCTTCGACAAATGGCGTGTCTGCAAAAAACTGGAAACGGCTTTGGTTGACGTAATAGCCTCGGGCGTGTGACCGCGTTACTCCGCCGCGAGCTTGTCCGCCACGCCGTAGGTCGCCTGGTAGAGGGCGCGCTGGCGGCTGAGCGCCACCATCGTGTTGCGCAGCAGGATGGCCACCGTGATCGGGCCGACGCCGCCCGGCACCGGCGTGATCCAGGAGGCCACATCCTTGACGCTTTCGGTGTCGACGTCGCCGACGATGCGGGTCTCGCCGTCCGGTCCGATCTCGGAATTGATGCCGATGTCGATGACGGCGGCGCCCGGCTTCACCATGTCGGCCTTGATCAGCCGCGGCTTGCCGACGGCGACGAACAGCGCATCGGCGCGCCGCGCATGCGCTGCCACCGAGCGCGTCATGTGGTGGCACACGGTCACCGTCGCGCCCTCGCTCATCAACAGGAAGGCGATCGGCTTGCCGACGATCTCGGAATGGCCGACGACGACCACCTCGAGCCCCTTGAGGTCGAGGCCGGTCTCCTTGAGCAGCTCGACCGAGGCCGCCGCCGTGCAGGGCGCCAGGTCGAGCTGGTTGTAGACGATGTTGCCGATCGACGCCGGATGCATGCCCTCGACGTCCTTTAGCGGATGCACCGCCGCCTGCAGCGTCTTGATCGGGATGTGCACCGGCACCGGCCGCTGGATGATGATGCCGGTGACGCGCGGATCGGCATTGAGGCCGTGGATCGCGGCCTCCAGTTCGCCGGCGGTGATGTCGGCGGCAAAGCGCCGTTCCTCGAAGCCGATGCCGGCCAGTTCCGCCTTGGCGCGCTGGTTGCGCACATAGACATCGACCGCGGCGGTGTCGCCGACGGTGATCGACACCAGCTTCGGCGGAAAACCTTCGGCGGTGGCGATCGCGGCGTCCTCGCGCACGGAGGCGATGATGCGCTGGGCCACCGGCCCACCCTTGAGATAGCGGCTGTCGTCGGACCGGGACATGGTTGACCTTTGGTGTCGGGAATTGTGCGCTGCAATAGCAGAGGCCGTCCGGGAAATCAGCCTCCGAAAACGAAACGCTCTGCCTTCAGCGCGACGCGTTTTGCCTCGAAAGGCGAAAGGGCAGCACGGTTTCCCGTGCTGCCCTTTCGTGACCGGCCGCATCCCCACACGGCCCGTCCCCCGTTAACTCGTTGCCAGTCTAAGCACGTCTCCCGAATATGCGCTATGGCTTGGGAGCAACAGCTGGCGCCAAAATTAGTCGGCGCTGCCTGACCGGCAGATTCGCAGTCCCTAAATCACCACCACCGTCGTTCCGACATTGACGCGCTCATAGAGGTCGACGACGTCCTCGTTGCGCATGCGGATGCAGCCGGAAGATACGGCGCCGCCGATCGTCCATGGCTGGTTGGTGCCGTGGATGCGGTATTCCGTCGTGCCGAGATAAAGCGCACGGGCGCCCAGCGGGTTCTCCTCGCCGCCGGCCAGATAGGTCGGCAGATAGCGGCCCTTGGCGGCCTCGCGCTTGATCATCACCGCCGGCGGGCGCCAGTCGGGCCAGACGCGTTTGTCGGTGATCTTGTGCGTGCCCGACCATTCGAAGCCCGGCTTGCCGGTGCCGACGCCGTAGCGCCTCGCCTTGCCGTCCTTCTCGACCAGATAAAGGAAATTCTGGTGCGTATCGATGACGATGGTGCCTGGCTTCTGCGGCCCGTCGAACGCGACTTCCTGCGGCAGGTAGATCGGGTTGATCTGCGGCCGCATCGCCGTGCGCCGGGCCGGCTGCTGCACCGCCGCCGTGCGCTGCTGGTCGGGCTGGACCTGCAGATAGCGCCGCTGCGGCTGCTGCACCATCTGGCGGGTCTGCCGCACGATACCAGGCGCATGGCCGAGCTGCAGCACCCAGGGCGCCGAAAGGTCGGGGCTCACCATCACCGGCGGCCGGTCGGCATAGCGGTCATCGGCATTGGAGGAGGTGGCGCCGGCGGCAAGAACCGTCGCGGCACCCAGCAGGGAAAACAAGACTGTCTTCATCGGAACGCACCTTGATCGTCGAACGGACGGAGGCACGAAACCGCCCCCGGTTGCGCGATCCTTGGCGCCAAGCGGCAACCGAAACATGAATCGGAATGCGTAAAATGCCGATGTGTCAGTAAACCTTTTGGTGTGGTTACCGGCCGGTTCAGGAATCTGGTAAAGCCACGGTAAAACAGGCGCCGAGGCGCATTAACGAATGGATTTCTGGCAATGGGAACTGAAAATGCCGGCCTGCTCGACGGTCCCGACGGCAAGGCGCGCTGCTTCTGGCACGGCAATCTGCCGGACTATATGCACTACCACGACCGCGAATGGGGCCGCCCGGTAACGGACGACCGGCGGCTGTTCGAGAAGATCTGCCTCGAAGGCTTCCAATCCGGCCTTTCCTGGCTGACCATCCTGCGCAAGCGCGAGAATTTCCGCGAGGCCTTCGCTGGCTTCGACTTCGACAAGGTGGCTCAATTCACCGACAAGGATGTCGAGCGCCTGCTCGGCAATGCCGGCATCATCCGCCATCGCGGCAAGATCGTCTCGACCATCAACAACGCCAAACGTGCGCGCGAAATGGTCGACGAGTTCGGCTCGCTGGCCGCCTGGTTCTGGAAGTTCGAGCCGGGGGCCGGCGAACGGCCCGAAATCGTCGACCTCGCCCATCTGCGCGCCAATCCGACGACGGCGGTCTCGGTCCGCATCTCGAAAGAGCTGAAGAAGCGCGGTTGGAGCTTCGTCGGCCCGACCACCGTCTATGCCTTCATGCAGGCTATGGGCCTGGTCAACGACCATCTCGAAGGATGCGTCTGCCGCAAGGAGGTGGAGGCGGAGCGGAAGAGGTTCAAACGGCCGAAGTGACTTCCTTCCCCTTCTCCCACAAGGGAGAAGGTCAGGTCGCGCCCTCAGATGCCGCTGGCGCCGGTCAGGAACAGGCCGGCGACGATCGCCGCCAGCGCGGCGAAGGCCGGGTAGATGACCAGCAGGCCGGTCATCAGCGCATCGCGCATCGACGAGCCCTGGCGCGGCTCCACCTCGAACGGGCCCGCCACCTGGCTCACCGTTACGAGGGCCTGGCCATCGGCCGGACGCAGCCGCGCGGGCAGTTCGCGCGCGCCGCTGTCGATTGTGTCGAATTGTCCCGTGGTGCTCATAGCCCCGAACCCGTTGGTTTCGGTGCGCTTTATCGGCTGCGATTGTGTCGGCACGATGCCGCGCTGATGGCGGAATTGTTTCCTTTTTGGTGGGGTTGGTTTCAGAAATGCCTTAGGCGTTCCAAACTACTAACCACAGCAATTGGTGCTTACGTCTTCAGCTGCCTGGCGCTGCCCCTCATCGCCCTGCCGGGCACTTCTCCCCGTATAGTGACGGGGAGAAGGACGCCGTCATCGCCGATTTCGCCAATCGCCAACGTTGGAATTGTAGCACCGGCGCCGAAGTCTCTCCTTCTCCCCGTCACTATACGGGGGAGAAGGTGCCGGCAGGCGGATGAGGGGCGGCGCGGCGTTCGCAAACTGTCCGAACTCAAGCCTCGTTGCGGATCGAGCCGCAAACCCTTGCCGCACCAAGCGGCATCGGCTAGGACACGCCCGCCGTGGAAAGCGGTAATCTAACCGGCCCACGCAACGCCACGAAACACCGAGTACCCATCCCATGGCCGACAAATCGGAAAAGACGAAAGCGCGGCTGCCGCGCGGGTTTGCCGACCGCGGCGCCGATGACATCCGCGCCGTCGAGAAGATGATGGCGACCATTCGCGGCGTCTATGAGCTCTACGGCTTCGAGCCGGTCGACCAGCCGATGATCGAATACACCGACGCGCTCGGCAAATTCCTGCCCGACCAGGACCGGCCGAACGAAGGCGTCTTCTCCTTCCAGGACGATGACGACCAGTGGCTGTCGCTGCGCTACGACCTGACCGCGCCGACGGCGCGCTTCGTCGCCGAGAATTTTGACAAGCTGCCGAAACCCTATCGCAGCTACCGCTCGGGCTGGGTGTTCCGCAACGAGAAGCCCGGTCCCGGCCGCTTCCGACAGTTCATGCAGTTCGACGCCGATACGATTGGCACGCCGGGCGTCGCGGCGGATGCCGAGATGGCGATGATGATGGCCGACGTCATGGAAGCGCTCGGCATCAAGCGCGGCGACTACGTCATCCGCGTCAACAATCGCAAGGTGCTGGACGGCGTGCTGGAAGCGATCGGGCTCGGCGGTGACGAGAATGCGGGGCGCCGGCTGACGGTGCTGCGCGCGATAGACAAACTGGACAAGCTCGGGCCGGAAGGCGTGAGGCTCCTGCTTGGTCCGGGGCGCTGGGATGGCGGCAAGGAAGGCGAAGGCGATTTCGCGAAGGGCGCCGGACTGAAAGACACGCAGGCCGAAGCTGTGCTGCTTGCAACGGCGAGGAACGGACAGGGTGGCCAGGATAACAGCGTCAGTTCCAACGCCGTCTACCAGGAAGGCGTCGCCGAACTTGCCACGATCGAAGCTCTGGTCAGAGCGGCAGGATATGGCGAAGACCGGGTCGCCATGGACCGCTCCGTCGTGCGCGGTCTCGAATACTACACCGGCCCCGTCTTCGAGGCCGAGCTGCTGGCCGAGATTCCCAACGAGGACGGCCAGATCGTGCGCTTCGGTTCGGTCGGCGGCGGCGGCCGTTATGACGGGCTGGTCTCGCGCTTCCGCGGCGAGCCGGTACCGGCGACCGGCTTTTCCATCGGCGTCTCGCGTCTGATGACCGCGCTGAAGAACCTCGGCAAGCTCGACATCTCCGATGTCATCGCTCCGGTCGTCGTGCTGGTCATGGACAAGGACACGGAAAGCCTCGGCCGCTACCAGAAGATGGTCGCCGAGCTGCGCGCCGCCGGCATCCGCTCCGAAATGTATCTCGGCGGCGCCGGCATGAAGGCGCAGCTGAAATACGCCGACCGCCGCGGCAGCCCGGTCGCCATCATCCAGGGCGGCGACGAGCGTGCCCGGGGCGAGGTGCAGATCAAGGACCTGATCGAAGGCGCGCGCATGTCGGCCGAGATCACCGACAACGCCGAATGGCGCGCCGCTCGCCCGGCACAGGTGACGGTGGCGGAGAGCGAACTGGTTGGCGAGGTGAAGAAGATCCTGGCGGCTCAGGCCGAGGAGCGGGCACGTGGCAGGTAAGGCGCCGACCTCCCCTTCTCCCCTTGTGGGAGAAGGTGGCCGAGCGAAGCTCGGTCGGATGAGGGGTGTTCCAGGGAACGCCAACGTCTCATTCCTTCCAGCACCCCTCAACCGTCTCGGCGCTGCGCGCCGATCCACCTTCTCCCACAAGGGGAGAAGGGAAGGGCGTGCCGCATGACCTCCCGCTACCCCGCCATCGCCGCCGACATCGCCAAGCTCTTCGCCGCGCGCGACACGCACGCCGTGGAGGTCGCTGTGCTGCAGCCGGCCGATCCGTTCCTCGACATGGCCGGCGAAGACCTGCGCCGCCGCATCTTCCTCACCGAGAGCGAGACCGGCAGGGCGCTGTGCCTGCGCCCGGAATTCACCATTCCCGTCTGCCTCGACCATATCGCCAGCCAGGCCGGCACGCCGCGCCGCTATTCCTATCTCGGCGAAGTGTTCCGCCAGCGCCGCGAGGGCGGCAATGAATTCTTCCAGGCCGGCATCGAGGATCTCGGCGACCGCGACACGGCGGCTGCCGACGCCCGCTCGCTGGCCGACGCGCACGCGCTGCTGACGCTGGCGCTGCCAGGCCAGGCGCTGGCCGTCACGCTTGGCGACCAGACCGTCTTCGAGGCGGTGCTGGCAGCCCTTGGCTTGCCGCGCGGCTGGCGCATGCGGCTGGCGCGGGCCTTCGGCTCGGCGCCGATGCTGGAGGCGGCATTGGCCGACCTCGCCAACCCGCCGCGCAACAGCCAGCTTTCCGGCCCGGTCGCCACACTGGTGCTCGACGGCGACGTCGAGAGTCTTGCCGCTCACATCGCCGGCGGCATGGAGGAAGCCGGCCTGTCGGCATCGGCCGGCCGCTCGCCTTCCGACATCGCGCGGCGGCTGATCGAGAAGGCCGAGCTGCGCAGCGTCAGGCTGTCCAACGAGGCGTTCTCGGCGCTGAAAGGGTTTCTGGCGATCGACGTACCGCTTAACAGTGCGGCGCAGGCGCTGGAAAGCTTCGCTTCCGGCGCGGGCCTTTCCCTGGGCGCGGCGCTAGACAATTTCGCCGCCCGCGCCAGAGCGATCGAGGCTCACGGCCTGCCAACGGCGGATATCCACTACGATGCCGCTTTCGGCCGTCCGCTCGACTACTATACCGGCCTCGTCTTCGAGATCGCGGCCAAGCGCGTGGAGAGGCCGCTGGCCGGCGGCGGCCGCTACGACCGCCTGCTGACGCTGCTCGGCGCGAAGACGCCGATCCCCGGCGTCGGCTTCTCGGTTTGGCTCGACCGCATCGAGGCGCTGCGGGAGAAGGCCAAATGATCACGCTCGCGCTCCCGTCGAAGGGCCGGCTGAAGGAGGAGGCTCTGGACGTGCTGGCCAAGGCCGGCCTCACCGTCAGCCTGCCCAGCGACGAGCGCAAATACCGCGCCCGCATCGAGGGCATGGAGGCCGTCGAGGTCGCCTTCCTGTCGGCCTCCGAGATCGCCGGCGAGATCGGCCAGGGCTCGGTCGATCTCGGCATCACCGGCGAGGACCTGCTGCGCGAAAACCTGGCCGACTGGGAAGCGCGCGCCGAGATCGTCGCCCGCCTCGGCTTCGGCCATGCCGACGTCGTGGTGGCGGTGCCCGACATCTGGCTCGACGTCGAGACCATGGCCGATCTCGACGATGTCGCCGCCGACTTCCGCCAGCGCCACGGCAGGCGGCTGAGGATCGCCACCAAATACTGGCGGCTCACCCAGCAGTTCTTTTCGCAAAAGCACGGTATCCAGGTCTATCGGATCGTCGAGAGCCTGGGCGCCACCGAGGGCGCGCCGGCGCAAGGGCTGGCCGACGTCATCGTCGACATCACCACCACCGGCTCGACGTTGCGCGCCAACCACCTCAAGGTGCTTGCCGACGGCGTCGTGCTGCGATCGCAGGCGTGCCTTGTGGCGTCGAGGAAGACGCGTGGAGCAGCGGACCAAGCCGTCTTGCGCGACATAGCGGCGAAGATGGCGTCCGTGAACGGATAGCAACCGAGGTCGGCGCCGCCCCTCGGCGACGCGCCCTTACTCCCCGTCACCGTACGGGGAGAAATGCCCGGCAGGCAGCGCCAACATATCGAAACATAATCACCGTGACGGGCATTCGAGCCTCAGGCGATTGCCCTCCATACCATCGGCCAGTTCCCACCGCCGCCGTCGACTGATAGGCTCGGCTAATCCCGGGAGGAGACGGCGATGGCGATCAAACTCGACGAGCTCATGAACGCCACCAATCTGCGCGGGCGCAGCGCAAGGGGCACCTTTATTGCCCCGGTCGATGGCAAGGCGCATGTCTCGGGCGACCATTCGGTGCCCTTGCTCGACAAGACCATCCCGGAACTGTTTTCCGACACGGTCAGCAAATACGGCACGCTCGACGCCGCCGTCTTCGTCGGCCAGGACAAGCGCTTCACCTGGAGCGAGCTGTCGGACACGGTCGATGCCCTGGCTGCCGGCTTCCTGGCGCTTGGCCTTGAAAAGGGCGACCGCGTCGGCATCTGGTCGCCCAATCGCTGGGAATGGCTGGTGACGCAATTCGCCACCGCGCGCATCGGCCTGATCCTGGTCAACATCAATCCGGCCTACCGGCTGACCGAGCTTGAATATGCGCTGAACAAGGTCGGCTGCAAGGCGCTGGTCACGGCCGCCAGTTTCAAGACGTCGGACTATCTCGGCATGATCGAGACGCTCGCGCCCGAGATCGCCAAGGCCGAACCCGGCAAGCTCAAGGCGAAAAAGCTGCCGGCGCTGAAGATCGTCATCCGCATGGGCGAGGACAATTCGCCCGGCATGTTCAATTTCGGTGACGTGCTTGCCATGGCCGGGCGCGACGAGCACGATAGCCTCGACCGCATCTCCGAGGGGCTGAAGCCCGGAGAGGCGATCAACATCCAGTTCACCTCAGGCACGACCGGCGCGCCGAAGGGCGCCACGCTCACCCATTTGAACATCGTCAACAACGGCAATTTCGTCACCTCGGCGATCAAGCTCACCGTCGACGACCGGCTCTGCATCCCGGTGCCGCTCTATCACTGCTTCGGCATGTCGATGGGCACGATGGGCTGCGTCACCAAGGGCGCCACCATGGTGTTCCCGGGCGAAGGCTTCGATGCCGGCGCCACGCTGAAGGCGGTGGCGCAGGAACGCTGCACCGGCCTCTATGGCGTGCCGACCATGTTCGTCGCCATGCTCGACCATGCGGATTTTTCGTCCTTCGACCTCTCCAGCCTGCGCACCGGCATCATGGCCGGCTCGCCATGCCCGATCGAGGTGATGAAGAAGGTTGTGTCGCTGATGCATATGTCTGAGGTGACCATCGCCTACGGCATGACCGAGACCAGCCCGGTCTCCTTCCAGAGCGGCGTCGACGATCCGCTGGAAAAGCGCGTCTCCACCGTCGGGCGCATCCAGCCGCATGTCGAGGTCAAGGCCGTCGATGCCGACGGCGCCACGGTCGCGGTCGGTGCGCCGGGCGAACTCTGCACGCGCGGCTATTCGGTGATGAAGGGCTATTGGGACGACGTGGAAAAGACCCGCGAGGCGATCGACGCCGACGGCTGGATGCACACCGGCGACCTCGCCACCATCGACGCCGAGGGCTATTGCAACATCGTCGGCCGGGTCAAGGACATGGTCATCCGCGGCGGCGAGAACGTCTATCCGCGCGAGGTCGAGGAGTTCCTCTACCGCCATCCCAAGGTCAAGGAAGTGCAGGTGTTCGGCATTCCCGATGACAAATATGGCGAGGAGCTGTGCGCCTGGATCGTGCTGAAGCCCGGCCAGATCGCCACCGCGGAGGAGATCAAGGCCTTCTGCGCCGGCCAGATCGCGCACTACAAGGTGCCGCGCTATATCCGCTTCCGCACCGAACTGCCGATGACGGTCACCGGCAAGCCGCAGAAATTCCTGATGCGCGACACGATGATCGAAGAACTGGGTTTGGTGGTGCAGAAGACGGCGTGAAACGGCATTTATGGACAACGAGTTTCCGAATTTCGCGGCGCTGAAGGCCGCCAAAACCGAAAACATAGATTATCGCATAGTCGTCCGGCTCGGAGCGCGAACCGGCAGTGCGATCGTCATGGCCCCGCATGGCGGCAAGATCGAGCCCCGCACTTCCCTGATCACCGAGACAATAGCAGGGCGCGATCTCGACATGTATTGCTTTGAAGGGCTCATGCCGGAAAGCAACCGAGAGCTGCACATAACATCCAGGAACTTTGACGAGGCAACCGCGCTGGAACTGTTGCGGACCAAGTCCACGGTCGTCGCCATCCACGGTCGTCAGGATCGGGACGATCCCTCGACAGTTTACCTCGGCGGCAAGGACGCCGCGTTGGTTTCGGAGATAGCCTGGCGTCTGCAGGAGGCCGACTTCCAGACGCAAAAGGACAACCATCCCTTTCCAGGTATCCAGGATTTGAACATCGTCAACCGAGGCTTGACGGGGAAAGGAGCACAGCTGGAAGTGCCCTTGTCGTTGCGCCGTCGACTGGGGAGCGAGTTGGAACTTCTGGAACGATTTTGTGGGGCGGTTCGCAAGGCCATCGAGACATTCGATGCGCAAAACGGTGCCCAGGCCTCAATCGTGTTTTGAATGGTGCGCTTGGCAGGCAAAGATGCCTGTGAGAGGTGCCCCCGCCGCGCTTTTCCGCTAAGTTCGCGGAAACGCGTGGCGTTCGGGGGCTCGGATGACAGGTTTCGGACGATCGGTAACGTCCTACGCGATGCCCTTGGCCGCCCTGGCGATGGCCGTCGCGGTCAGGGCCAGCGGGCTCTCCGTGGACGTAGGGTCGCCGGGCGTTAGGATCCTCGTCGGAGCGCTTTCGAGCGCGATCATGTTCATCACCATTTTCGTGGTGCTCGAGCATGCCGAGGCGGTGGCTCGGCGGGTGGGCGAGCCTTACGGCACGCTGGTGCTGACCTTTGCCGTGACGGCGATCGAGGTGTCGATCATCGTGTCGATGATGCTGCATGGAGAGAACAACCCGACGCTTGCGCGTGAGTCCGTCTTCTCGACGGTGATGATTACCTCCACCGGCGTTGTCGGCACTTGTCTCGTGCTTGGCGGCTGGCGTCATCGCAAGCAGGCGATCGTTCGCCAGGGGACCAGCGCCTATCTGGCGGTTCTGGTCGCGCTGACGGTCATGACGCTTGTTCTGCCGACCTACACGCGGACCACCGATCCCGGCACGTTCTCAGCCGCTCAGCTCGGCTTTGTCAGCGTGCTTTCCGTGCTGCTCTATGCGGCTTTTGTGTTCGCGCAGACCGTCCGCCATCGGGAAGACTTCATCGAAGCACAGGCCCACGAGGTTCCGATCCGAACCGCCCCCCATGAAGGCGTCTACGCCAGCGCCCTGCTGCTGTTCGTCGGGCTGATCGGAATTGTCATGCTGGCCGAGCAGGTCGCCGCGAGCGTCGAAGACACGCTCGTTGCCTACGAGGTGACCCAGGCCGACAGCATTGTCGGGGCATTGATCGCGGGGCTGGTTCTGATGCCGGAGGCGATTTCGGCGGTCCGTGCTTCCCTCAACAACGAGCTGCAGCGCGGCCTGAATGTCGCGATGGGCTCTGCCTGCGCCACAATTGGCTTGACGATACCGGCGGTCGCGGCAGCCAGCCTTTTTACCGGACGAGGGCTGACCCTTGGGCTCCCGGCGGCTGACGCGGTCCTCATGGTCCTGGCGCTTTTCGTATGCAGCATCAGCTTCAGCACCGAGAGAACCACATTCCTGACCGGCATGGTGCATGTCGTGGTGTTTTTTACATATGTATTTCTGATATTTGTGCCGTGAGAGGCTTTGGTAAGAACCAGCAGGTCGCAGGCCTTTCTGAAGCGCTATGCGATTGCCGAGAAACTGGGATGGCAGCGTAGTCGGCGCACCCTCACGCGGCCAGCACCGCCGCATCCAGCCCGCGAATGATCTTCGCCAGTTCCACGCATTCGTCGTGCCGCGCCTTGTTGCGGCGCCAGGCGAGGCAGATCATGCGCTGCGGCATCGGCTCCTGGAACGGCACGATCTTGAGGTCGGGGATGGTGCCGGCGGGCCGCATCGCCATCTCCGGGACCAGCGTCACGCCCAACCCATGCGCCACCATCTGCAAGAGGGTCGTCAGGCTGGTGGCGCCGTAGCTCGCCATCGCCACGGGCCGCACATTGCCGCAGACGGCCAGCGCCTGCTCGCGCAGGCAGTGGCCTTCCTCCAGGAGCATCAGCCTTTCCAGCGCCGGGCTTTCCGGCGGCACCGGCGGCGAGGCGAAGGCCGGATCGCCTGACGGCACCGCAAGGAAGAAACGGTCGGGGAAGAGCTCTTCGCTGACCAGGCCGGGATGGTCGAGCGGCAGAGCGGCGATGAACGCGTCGAGCCGCCCGGCGGCAGTGTCGTCGACCAGCGACGCGGTCACCGCCTCCCGCAGTTCGAGCTGCAAGACCGGGAAGTGCCGCCTCAGTTCCGGCAACGCATGCGGCAGCAGATAGGGCGCGACTGTCGGGATGATGCCTAGCCGGAAGCGTCCTTCCATTGCGGGGCGGCCGCGCCGCGCCGTCGTCTCGACGTCACGGATATCGGCGAGGATGCGCTCGATGCGTGGCTGCAAGGCCAGCGCCTCGTCGGTCATCCGCACCGTCTTGCCGCCGCGCTCGAACAGACGGCAGCTCAGCCGCTGCTCCATCTCCGCGATCTGGGAGGAGAGCGCCGGCTGGCTGACGCCGGCGAGCTTGGCGGCGCGGCCGAAATGCAGCGTCTGCGCCAGCGCGTCGAAATATTGCATCTGCCGCACGGTGAGGCCAATCATAAGAAAATCCTATCGGAAAAAACAGGAAAGGCAATTTGTCTTTATCAACTCGCCGGCTTAGTCTGGAATCGTTCCAGATTGGCGCGGCCGCTGGCCGCCCCTGGTGAAAAATCAAATCTCGGTAAAAATCGGAGAGTAAGATGGACGCGAAAACCGACGACAACAGCGCGGGCAAATGCCCCGTGCCGCATGGATCCGCCGGCAGGACCAATCGTGACTGGTGGCCGAACCAGCTCGACCTCGGCGTTCTTCACCAGCAGTCGAACCTCTCGGATCCGATGGGCGAAGGATTCGACTACGCCAAGGAATTCAAGAGCCTGGATCTCGATGCGGTGGTCAAGGACCTGCACCAGGTGATGACGGATTCGCAGGACTGGTGGCCGGCCGACTTTGGCCATTACGGGCCGCTGTTCATTCGCATGGCCTGGCACAGCGCCGGCACCTATCGCATCGGCGACGGACGCGGCGGCGCCGGCGCCGGGCAGCAGCGTTTCGCGCCGCTGAACAGCTGGCCGGACAACGCCAATCTCGACAAGGCGCGCCGCCTGCTCTGGCCGGTCAAGCAGAAGTATGGCCGCAGGATCTCCTGGGCCGACCTGATGATCCTCGCCGGCAACGTCGCGCTGGAATCGATGGGCTTCAAGACCTTCGGCTTCGCCGGTGGCCGTGCCGACGTCTGGGAGCCCGAGCAGGACGTCAATTGGGGTTCCGAGGCCAAGTGGCTGGGTGACGAGCGTTACTCCGGCGATCGTGAACTCAGCGGCCATCTTGGCGCCGTGCAGATGGGCCTGATCTACGTCAATCCGGAAGGACCGAACGGCAAGCCGGATCCGCTCGCCGCGGCGCGCGACATCCGCGAGACCTTCCGCCGCATGGCAATGAACGACGAAGAGACCGTGGCGCTGATCGCCGGCGGCCACACCTTCGGCAAGACGCACGGCGCCGGCGATGCGGCGCTGGTGGGCGCCGAGCCGGAAGGCGCCGGCATCGAGGCGCAGGGCCTCGGCTGGTCGAGCAAGCATGCCACCGGCATTGCCGGCGACGCCATCACCTCCGGCCTGGAGGTCACCTGGACCACGACGCCGACCAAGTGGAGCAACAACTTCTTCGACAATTTGTTCAACTACGAATGGGAGCTGACGAAGAGCCCGGCGGGTGCAAACCAGTGGACGCCGAAAGGCGGCGCCGGCGCCGGCACCGTTCCGGACGCGCACAATTCGTCGAAGCGCCATGCCCCGGCCATGCTCACCACCGACCTTTCGCTGCGCTTCGACCCTGCGTATGAGAAGATCTCGCGGCGCTTCCACCAGCATCCCGAGCAATTCGCCGATGCCTTCGCCCGCGCCTGGTTCAAGCTGACCCACCGCGACATGGGTCCGGTCGTGCGCTATCTCGGCCCGCTCGTGCCGAAGGAAGAGCTGATCTGGCAGGATCCGATCCCGGCGATCGACCACGAACTGGTCGGCGAACAGGATATCGCCGCGCTGAAGGCGAAGATCCTGGCCTCCGGCCTGTCGGTCTCCGAGCTGGTCTCGACCGCCTGGGCCTCGGCCTCGACCTTCCGCGGTTCCGACAAGCGCGGTGGCGCCAACGGCGGCCGCATCCGCCTTGAGCCGCAGAAGGACTGGGAGGTCAACCAGCCGGCCGAACTGGCGAAGGTGCTGGCGAAGCTCGAGGCCGTCCAGGCCGAGTTCAATGCCGGCGGGAAAAAAGTCTCGCTCGCCGATCTGATCGTGCTCGGCGGCGTCGCCGCGGTCGAGAAGGCGGCGAAGGACGGTGGCCATGACGTGAAGGTGCCGTTCACGCCGGGCCGCACCGATGCCTCGCAGGAACAGACCGACATAGTCTCCTTCGCTGCGCTCGAGCCGGTCGCCGATGGTTTCCGCAACTATGCCAGGGGCAAGCAGGTGCTCTCGGTCGAGGCGCTGCTGGTCGACCGGGCGCAGCTTTTGACGCTGACGGCGCCCGAACTGACGGTGCTGGTCGGCGGCCTGCGCGTGCTCGGCGCCAACACCGGCAAGTCGAAGCACGGCGTGTTCACCGACCGGCCGGGCACCCTAACCAACGACTTCTTCGTCAACCTGCTCAGCATGGCGACGATCTGGGATCCGGCCTCGGGCTCAGACGGCGTGTATGAAGCGCGCGACCGCAAGACCAAGGCGGTCAAGTGGACCGGCACCCGCGCCGATCTGATCTTCGGCTCGCACGCGCAGCTGCGCGCGCTGGCCGAGGTCTACGCTTCGGGCGACGCCAAGGAGAAGTTCGTCAAGGATTTCGTCAAGGCGTGGGTGAAGGTGATGAACCTCGACCGCTTCGAGATCGCCTGACGCCAAGCATTCACTGCAAAGAAAAGGCGCGGGGCCAGCCCGCGCCTTTTTTCCTCAGGCTTCGAAAATCACTCCTTTTCGAAGATGCGCGCCTTGGCGACGACGCCGGCGATGGCGCCGCCGATCAGCGGCGCGACGATGAACAGCCACAGCTGGCTGAGCGCGGCACTGCCCGAAAACAGCGCCGGTCCGATCGAGCGGGCCGGATTGAGCGAGGTGCCGGTGACCGGGATGATGGCGAAGTGCAGCCCGGCCAGCGTCAGGCCGATGACCAGCCCGGCGAAGGTCGTGCTGTGGTTTTGCGCCGTGACGCCGAGGATCACGGTGACGAAGGTGAAGGTTCCGATCAGCTCCCACAGGAAGGCCGAGCTGACGCCCCATTTCGCCTCGTCCCAGCCATTGGCGCCGAAGCCGCCGGTGTGGCCGCCGACCTGGCCGGAGACGATGATCCACAGCGCCAGCGAGGCGATGATGGCGCCGATGATCTGCGCGATCCAGTAGGGAACGACATCCTTTGCCGGCAGCCGGCCGGCGAGGAAGGCGCCAAGCGTCACCGCCGGATTGAGATGCGCGCCCGAGATCGGCCCGATCGCATAGGCCGCCGCGATGAGGCCGATGCCGAACGCCAGGCCGATGCCTTCCTGGCCGAGCGGCAGCGCGCCGCCAAAGCCGCCCGTAACCACAGAAGCCGTGCCGATGAACACCAACAGAAAAGTGCCTAGAACTTCCGCAAGATAAGTCTTCATTGCCCTCTCCTCGTATCGATCCGCAAATCCGCTTTTCCTGCGTCGCGAATCACAGCCGAAAGAGTATTCGCAACCTGAAACCTTGGAAAGCAGAGCACTTGCTCCACACGGCATGCTTGTGCCCGCCAGTCGCGCCGATTAGAGAGCTTTCATATATTGGATGAATTGTTCCGTTCGCGCTGGCGGATGCCCGGTTTGTCGAGAGCTCGCAGCCTTCGCCGGGATTGCTCCGGCCGCCGGCAAATTGAGTTGGTTCAAATCGGGTGTGAAAGGCTCTAAGAGCAGGGCGGAATTAATTTGCTCGGAAAACGGAAGACAAGAGAATGCGATTGGGCGGAAGGCTGGCGGCGGCCATCGAAGTGCTGGAGGACATTGGCCGGCGTCATCGGCCGGTGGCCGATGCACTGCGCGACTGGGGCCTGTCGCATCGCTTCGCCGGCGGCGGTGACCGCGCCGCGATCGGCAACATCGTCTACGACGCGCTGCGCCATAAGCGTTCCGCCGGCTGGCTGCTCGGCGAGGACACGCCGCGCGCCATCGGCTTCGGCGCGCTTCTGCTCGAATGGGGGCAGACGGCGCAGTCGCTGAACGACGCCCTCGAAGGCGACAAGTTCGCGCCGCCGCTGTTGAGCGACACCGAACTCAAGGCGGTTGCCGACCGCCGGCCGGGCGACGCGCCGGATGCGGTGCGCGCCGATATTCCCGAATGGTGCGTGCCGCTGTTCGAGCAGGCTTTCGGCGAGGCCTGGGTCGCGGAAGGATCGGCACTCGCCACCCGCCCGCCGCTCGACCTCAGGGTCAACACGCTGCAGGCCAACCGGGCCAGGGTGCTGGCCGAACTCGACGGGACGGGTGCGGCACCGGCCAGCATTGCCGCGCAAGGCATCCGCATCCCGCCGATCGACGGCGACGGCAGGCATCCGAATGTCCAGGCCGAACCTGCCTTCCAGAAGGGCTGGTTCGAGGTCCAGGACGAGGGCTCGCAAATCGTCGCGGCGCTCGCCGGCGCCGAGGCCGGAATGCAGGTGCTCGACTATTGCGCCGGCGCCGGCGGCAAGACGCTGGCGCTGTCGGCCGAGATGGGCAATACAGGCCAGATCTTCGCCCACGACGCCGAAAAGGCGCGGTTGGCGCCGATCTTCGACCGCATCCGCCGTTCGGAAAACCGCAACGTCCAGATCGTCAGCAAGCCGGCCGAGCTGGCCCCGCTGTCAAACCACATGGATATCGTGCTGGTCGACGCGCCCTGCACCGGCAGCGGCACATGGCGACGCCGCCCCGATGCCAAATGGCGGCTGACGCAAAGGCAGCTCGACCAGCGCCGGGGCGAGCAGAGCGAAATCCTCGACGCGGCCAGGGCCTTCGTCAAACCGGGCGGCCTGCTGGTCTACATCACCTGCTCGGTGTTCGACGCCGAGAACGGCGAGCAGGTCGCGGCGTTTCGTGCGCGCCACGGCGATTTCGCGCCGGTCGACCACCGCAAGCTCTGGGACAGCCGCTTTCCAGGCCATCCGGCCGCCGCGCGCCTGGGCAGCGACGGTGGCATCTCGCTGTCGCCGGCGCTGAGCGGCACCGACGGGTTCCATGTCTGTGCGCTGCGCAGGGCGGGATGAGGCCGGTGAGAACGGCCGCGCGGCGGCATTGTTGCACTGCAACATAAGAGATTGCCTGCGCTGCGTGCCTCTGCAATAAGCTTTCCCTGGAAACAAGGGCGATGGCCATGGCAGCAAAGATCGTACCCGCTCCGGACTATGAGGACCGTGTCCGCACATCCTTCGCCCGGCAACAGGCGATGACGACCATCGGCGCCGAACTGACCCTGGTGACGCCCGGCATCATCGAGATCGAGATGCCCTATTCGGCGGCGCTCACCCAGCAGCATGGCTTCCTGCATGCCGGCGTCATCTCGACGGCGCTGGATTCGGCCTGCGGCTATGCGGCGTTCTCGCTGCTGCCGCAGAATTCCAGCGTGCTGACCATCGAGTTCAAGGTCAATCTGCTGGCGCCGGGCAGGGGCGAGCGCTTCCTGTTCCGCGGCTCGGTGACCAAGCCCGGCCGCACCATCGTCGTTGCAGATGGCCAGGCCTATGCCTTTGCCGCCGACGGCGAGGCCAAGCTGATCGCCACCATGACCGGCACGATGATGACGGTCGTCGGACGGGACGGGATCGAAGGGTGAGGAGCGGTCCGCGCAGCGGACGAAAAGCCCCAAAATGGGCTTTTCGAGCGACGAACGCCCCGAGCCCTAGCGAAGGGCCGGGAGGCGGCGAGGGCACATTGCCCCTTCCCTTTCGTAGTGGCAACAAATAGGGGGGTAGGGCCCGTCATGACCGTCAAAGTGTCACGTCTGTCCGGCAGCGACGTTCTCTTCGTCATGGCCGTGGAAGCCGAATATGGCCCGCATCTCAGGAAACTGTTCACGCCGCTGATGACCGGCGTCGGACCGGTCGAGGCCGGGATCAGGCTGGGCGCCGAGCTTGCCAGGCTGAAACTGGAAAACGCGCTGCCGGATCTCGTCGTCTCGCTGGGCTCGGCCGGCAGCCGAAGGCTGGAGCAGGCGGAGATCTACCAGGCCGTTTCGGTTGCCTATCGCGACATCGACGCCTCGCCCTTGGGCTTCGAGAAGGGCGCCACGCCGTTTCTCGACCTGCCGGTCACCGTGCCGTTGCCGATACGCATTCCGGGCATCAGGGAGGCATCGCTGTCGACCGGCGGCGCGGTCATCTCCGGCGTCGCCTATGACGCGATCGCCGCCGACATGGTCGACATGGAGACATTCGCCTGCCTGCGCGCCTGCCAGCTCTTCGGCGTGCCGCTGATCGGCCTGCGCGGCATTTCCGACGGTGCGGCGGATCTGAGGCATGTCGGCGACTGGACGGAGTATCTCCACGTCATCGACGAGAAGCTGGCCGGCGCCATTGGCCTGCTGGAGCAGGCGATCGCATCCGGAACGATCCGGCTTGGTTCCCGGCAAGGACTGGATTGAGCCAGAGGCCCCGCAACCCATTGCGCCGACTCGTTTCTTTCTCTAAACGCTCGCCATGAAAACAGCCAATCGCTCCGACACCGTCCTGATTGTCGACTTCGGCAGCCAGTTCACGCAGCTTATCGCCCGCCGCATCCGCGAGGCCGGCGTCTTTTCCGAGATCGTGCCGTTCCAGTCCGCCGAGGCGGCCTTCAAGCGCATCAATCCGAAAGCGGTGATCCTCTCCGGCGGCCCGGCCTCGACCACCGATATCGGCAGCCCGCGCGCGCCGCAGATCGTCTTCGAGGCCGGCGTGCCGGTGCTCGGCATCTGCTACGGCCAGATGGCGCTCTGCGTGCAGATGGGCGGCGTCGCCGAAAGCTCCAACCATCGCGAATTCGGCCGCGCCTTCGTCGAGATCGAGAAGGAAAGCCCGCTGTTCGAGGGGCTGTGGGCGCCCGGCCAGCGCCACCAGGTGTGGATGAGCCATGGCGACCGCGTCATCTCCTTGCCGGAGGGCTTCGAGGTGTTCGGCAGGTCGGAAGGCTCGCCCTTCGCCATCTTCGGCGATGTCGAGCGCAAGATGTACGGCATCATGTTCCACCCCGAAGTGGTGCACACGCCGGATGGCGCCAGGCTGCTCCGCAATTTCGTCCACAACATCGCCGGCATCGAGGGCGACTGGACGATGCGCGCCTATCGCGAGCATGCCGTCGAGGCGATCCGCAACCAGGTCGGCAAGGGCAAGGTGATCTGCGCGCTGTCGGGCGGCGTCGATTCCTCGGTTGCCGCGCTCCTCATCCACGAGGCGGTCGGCGACCAGCTGACCTGCATCCTCGTCGACCACGGGCTGATGCGCAAGAACGAGGCGGCGAGCGTGGTGGAGATGTTCCGCCAGCACTACAATTTGCCGCTGATCCTGGTCGATGCCTCCGACCGTTTCATCTCGGCGCTGGAAGGCGAGAGCGACCCGGAGAAGAAGCGCAAGACCATCGGCCGGCTGTTCATCGAAGTGTTCGAGGAAGAGGCAAAGAAGCTCGGCGGCGCCGACTTCCTGGCCCAGGGCACGCTCTATCCAGACGTCATCGAAAGCGTCTCCTTCTCCGGCGGCCCGTCGGTGACGATCAAGTCGCACCACAATGTCGGCGGCCTGCCCGAGCGCATGAACATGAAGCTGGTCGAGCCGCTGCGCGAGCTGTTCAAGGACGAGGTGAGGGCGCTGGGCAAGGAACTCGGCCTGCCCGAAAGCTTCATCGGCCGCCATCCGTTCCCAGGCCCCGGCCTTGCCATACGCTGCCCGGGCGGCATTTCCCGCGACAAGCTGGAGATTCTGCGCGAGGCCGACGCCATCTATCTCGACGAGATCCGCAAGGCCGGTCTCTACGACGCCATCTGGCAGGCCTTCGCCGTGCTCTTGCCGGTGCAGACCGTCGGCGTGATGGGCGACGGCCGCACCTACGAGTTCGTCTGCGCGCTGCGCGCCGTCACCTCGGTCGACGGCATGACGGCCGACTTCTACCACTACGACATGAACTTCCTCGCCGCCGCCGCCACCCGTATCATCAACGAGGTACGGGGCATCAACCGCGTCGTCTACGACGTGACGTCGAAGCCGCCCGGGACGATCGAGTGGGAATAAAGGTGCATCATTAGCTAGCTTTCGGTAAGTATCGATCAGAGTTGTATAAGCCTCTGAAATAAGTGTGTTTTCCTTACTGCATCTATCGCCATCTATCGCCTGGAAGCGGAATCATTTGGCGGTAAATTTGACGGCATGCGTTTCAGCGTTCTCTTTCCTGCCATGCAATACCGTCGTCCCGCCGATTGCAAGCGCACTCACTTCTTGCCCATCAAAGCATTGAAATACAATGATTGTTCCTAACAGTTGACGGTAAAATCAATGACGGTAAAATTGGCGGCCGAGAAACCCAAGTTGTGATCCGATCCTCTGTCATTATGTTAACAGATATTGCCCTTAAGCGGCTGAAACCGAAAGACAAAATGTACAAAGTTGCCGACCGTGACGGTATGTACGCTGCGGTGTCTCCGACTGGGCAGATTGCGTTTCGGTACGACTACCGGACCAATGGTCGGAGAGAGACTGTGACGCTGGGCCGATATGGGAACGGAGGTCTCACGCTGGCAGAGGCACGCGACCGCTGCCTTGCCGCGCGAAAAATGGTGGCAGCCGGAAAGTCGCCGGCGCAAGAAAAGCAGCGCGAGAAGCGTCGCCTGTCAGGCACGGCGAGCTTCGGGGATCAAGGCAAGCGCTGGTTAAAGGAAGCGAAGATGGCGGATAGCACCCGCTCGATGCGCAAGGCTATTTTCGATCGCGACATTTTGCCGATTTGGGAAAAAAGACTCCTAACCGAAATAACACCTGACGACTTGCGGGCGCTCTGCGCAAAGGTGAGGGATCGTGGTGCGCCGGCAACCGCCGTCCATATCCGCGATGTCGTGAAGCAGATCTATAGCTACGCCATTCTGCACGGCGAGAAGATCGCCAACCCTGCGGACGAGGTGGGACCAGCCTCAATTGCCACGTTCGAGGCGAAAGACCGCGCTCTGTCGCCTGCAGAAATCCGGATAATGCTGAAAGAGTTGGAAAACGTGCCGACGCTGCCGACGATTCGGGTCGGCCTAAAGTTCATCCTGCTCACGATGGTCCGAAAGAGTGAACTACTCGAGGCGACTTGGGACGAGGTCGATTTCGAGAACGCCGTCTGGAGCATCCCAAAAGAGCGAATGAAGCGGAAGAAGCCGCATAACGTCTACCTGTCACAGCAATCCCTCGATATCATGATCGCGCTCAAGACTTGTGCGGCGAACTCCCGATATGTGCTGCCGTCCCGCTACGATGCCGATGAGCCCATGTCGCGCGCGACGTTCAATCGGGTAACCGCGGCGATTGTCGAGCGGGCAAAGCAGCAAGACTTTCCGCTCGCGCCTTTCACAGTGCACGACCTTCGGCGCACCGGCTCAACACTCCTGAACGAGATCGGATTTAATCGCGACTGGATTGAGAAATGCCTTGCCCACGACGACAGGCGGTCCTCTCGAGGTGTCTACAACAGAGCTGAATATGAGCCGCAGCGTCGTCATATGCTGCAGGAATGGGCGGACATGGTCGATGCGTGGGCGGCAGGCAAAAAGCACACGCCCACACTCCAGCCGCCTGCAGAGGCAGCGGTTATCCTTGATCCGATTTGACGGGTCTTGCCTTTCGTAGTCTTACGTCAGGCGCAGGCTTGGTCTTGATTTTTCCGACAGATGACGCATTCCGCCGCTCCTCGATCCACGCTTCGACTTCTGCCAAGTCCCAAACAACACAGCGGGCGGTGAGATTGAAGCGTCGTGGGAACTCGCCACGCTGTTCCATCTCATAGACGGTCGTATCAGACAGGGGAACGATTTCTCGCAGCTGCGACCGGCGAACAGTTCGCACTACTCGACGCGACGCGATGTGTGGTAGAACCAGAAGTGGATCCGGCTGCCCAATTTCGATGCCCTTGAATTTATCGACCTCGGAAGACTGCTGCCGTTTGACCATTTGCGTGACCGGGATGGATTGCCTTACTGGCCAACAATCGCGCAACTTTTCGAGGTTTCGTACAGCCCTCAATTGCGACCACGTATCCTCGCCTACTGACGTGAAGACTCAAGGGCATTTCACTGCGGATTATGTCAGGACCGCACCACCAATGGGATCCATCGAGCAGGCGCTGCATAAGGTCCGACAGGCGATCCTTGCTGCAGGCTTCTCGATGCTCGAATATCTCAAGCTGCGCGCTGACAATGACCTTGCGCCAATTGACGCGTTAATCGGCCGGCGCGGCTAGATCGCGGCGGAGGCGAAGCGCCGCGAGATCACGCTCACAGCCGAGGACGCGAAGCGCCGCCGGCTTCGCAGTTACGCCGTCGCCGATCTCACCAATCATGAGAGATTGCCGACATGGACAGCGAGACTTGGTCTTTGGTTAAACGGCAGCAGGCTCGGCGGTCGCAACGGCTACCTTGTCAAATACTGTGATGAGAAACGTTGCATCGCCAACATCTTCATCGAAGATGTGCTCGCATATTTCGAATTCCTGCGTGCCTTAGCGTGGCTGATCACGGAGGACGGCAGAACAGCCGATGCCGACCGACAAAAGGTGAAAGGCAATGAAGGCGAGCATAGTTCCTGCTCCGCTTGGTTGTTTGCGGAACCGGACCGAGTGTTGGAAAATGAAAGTTGGGGACAGTGCTCTCCGGCAGTTGATTGCAGACGCATCACAATGCGTATTACTCCGACTCAACCGCGCGGGAAAACCAATGGCGAAGAAACCCAATGAGACTACGAGCAAGAAAGTTGCTTCGACGGCATCCAAGTTGCTTCGTTCTAACAGCTCCTCAAAGGCAGTCAAATCGGTCGCGGGATCCGCTCTTACGCAAAGGGTGAAAAAAAAGAAATAGCGCCGGTTTGACAGACATGAAGCAGTTTTGGCCTCATTCAGAAGAGCGCCAAGGAGTTTGGTTTCCGGCGAACTGGTTGTGTCCGAAAAGGTGGACTGCACGTTGGCGTCGACGCCATCCACAAACTGGAGAGCGCAGAGATTGGCGTTTTGGTTTGCCTTGATCCACCAACGGCACCGATGCTGAGAGAGGCTGCATCCGAGGGTGAGGTCGGCCCGCGCTCAAAGCAAGTTCCTAAAGTCCAGATTTAGAAGACGCCCGTCGAACGCCTGGGGGATGATAGATCTTCCGGAAGTAGGAAGACAGCCGGCTGTTTCGCCACAAAAGCTTGGCCGCAAGCGGGTTGAGGGTCAAACGGAAATGATGTTTCCAATGTCTTCAAACAGCAGAATGTCGAAGGGCCAAAACGCAAGGGAAATGGGCCCATCCGGACGGTCGACATCGAAGTGACCCGCGGACCATAGCCGAAAACAAAATAGCCTTTAAGGGCCCGCTCGACTGAATCCAGGAGCGGGCTTTTCTAATTCAGGGCGGAGTTCGAACCCACGAGACCGATGAAGGTCCACCTCCTTATCAGGGATGCGCAATCGACCGCTCTGCCACCTATCCACAACGTTGGTTCGATTGATCGATCTTCAAGCCCCGAGACATTCTCGGTGCGAATACGGCGGACTTTTGCCGCAAGCACGGCATTTCGGCAGCGACCTTCTATAAGTTCAAGGCGAAGTTTGGCGGGATGGAATTGTCCGACGCCCGTCCCCTGACGGCGCTGGAGGACGAGAACGCGCGGCTCAAGAAGCTGCCGGCGGAGCGGATGCTCGACAATGGATCTTGAAGGATGCTGCCGCAAAAATGTATGGTCCGCCCCGTCCGGGCAAGGTGTCGCGAGATCGCGAATGACCTATGGAAGGGCCGATACCCTCGAAGAGCGGCTTGGGTTGAAGCCGCTGGTTGGCCAGCGCATTGCGCCGATCATCATCTTCGCCGCCAGCATCGAACATCACCTGGAGCGGCGTTGTGGAAGCTCAAGGGCGTCAATCCAAAGGGCATTCGACCCGAGACCGACGCGAAGATGATCTCTGATTTGATCCGGATGCTTGAAACATTCGCGTCAACCGCTGCCAGCGGGAGACGAGCGCACCCTTCTTCAGACATGGTCCAATGCGGCCAGTCTTGCATTTGCGATCAGGAATGACATCGCTCATGGCGTGCCACCAACTTGGGCGAGAACGCGCAAGAGACCGTCCAGCGACTATTGGGCCGACGATCACTCTCTCGATCTCGTTCGTCACGCCTTCGCGGTTCTACTGCGCGTCACTGTTGGCGTTTCGACAGAGAAGATGCCGTTGATCGAGCTTGCGAACCCTTCTTTGCTACGTGCCCTCCGCCGCGAATTATTCTGAGCGAGATGGCCTGCAAAGACTATAATCCGACCTTCAGAAATACTAAATCGGCAGCGATGGCTTCCTATTTCCCCGCGAGCGCTACACTGGTCACTTCAAGAATGGCGGCACCGTACCGCGGGCGCGCAGGCCAGGATGTCCAGTTCGACGTCACGGAAGGCCAATCGAAGACACGATCGAGGCATTCAACAATCTTGGATTTAACGATCGCACGATGACGATCAATCGTACGGCTACTCGGGCTATATCGCTCGAACTTGGACCGATTGCCCTTGGCCGCTTCCAGGTCGCATTGGTTTCGAGGTTGTGCCGGCATTCAACGAAGCTTTCTACGGCGCGCTCCACGTCGATCATATCGATCACAGCTGGAATGAGAATGACGGCCTCGCTTTTCGCATTCAAAATACACTTGGCCTTGCCGGCTTAGTGGTCGGCGGCAAAGTAGAGTTCTGCAAGATAAGCGGCACCATTCCAATCGGCGGCGCGCTGGTTACCTTGGGCGCGAAGTCGGCGACGGGGTCGACATCGCTTGATACGCCCAATGGCGACAGCACAACCTACCATGTGCGGCTCACGCAGCCGATCTACATGCTCGCCCATGTCGTCACGCCGGTGTTTTCAGGTACGGTCCCCCTGTGGTTCAAGTTGGAACTGACCAAGGGCAAGATCCCTACAACGCTGGGACAGAAGGGGTCGATCCAGATCACACCGACAGGACAGCGCCGTGACTACGTCCTTGTCGTTAGGCTCGATCAGGCCGCCTTTCTCCCGCAAGGGCTGACCGCGTCGGGCAAAGTCGACGTTAATTGGCAGGCACCGACCACGCTGCCGCCGACCGCGGCCGGCATCACGATGCCGCACCAGTAGCGAATTTCTCGCTGTAGCCGGGTTTGAGCGCAGCAAGCGATCTATTCGTCGCACTGCAATCGGCCTATGGCGAACTGAGTGCGAGGCCCTTTTGGAGGGCTTTTCCGTGTTGGCCGAAACGGTAGCTTTGGGTCAGGTCACGACTATGCCTAGCGGGGTGCCTCAACGTTCGTTTCCGACTATTTGTGCCTTAAAACTGCCAACCTGCAACGGCCCAACGCCGCCTGGCAGCTTTTGCGCCTCGTGTCGGCCATAGAGGCGAACTTTACCTCTGCCCGGAAGCAGACATTTCGGTTGACAACGCGCGCCGTCGCGGTCGCGCCATGAACAGGCATGGAATGTGGGTTCAACTGAAATGGATAGCTGGAGACTAGTATTGGCAAAAGTGCTTGCATCGCGGTGCGAACTGACGCTCTCTATTAGCTTAAGGTAAGATCAATTAGCTAAACCTAGTGCCATGGGCGATACTGACATCAACGCCGCTTTCGCGGGGGTGGACATAGCGCGATTTGCCCCGAGGGGGCATGAGCGTTTTGATGGTCCTATTCGAACGTTCTCAGACGCAGATGGGACAACTCTCTCAGCAATATCGGATCGAACGTTTCTTAGGTGGATAATCAGAGAACTCGGCGATCTGAGGGGGAAGCGCATATACGAAATTGGAACAGGAACTGGTTATCTGGTGTCAGTACTCTCCTTGCTAGCCGGCAGGGAAGGAGACGTCCCACTGATATTTGGTTGCGAGATTATTCCCGACCTCTTCGATCAATCACAGCGCGCCCTCATCGGCACTTCTGGTGTGCGCGTGCAATTAGGTGATTGGGTCGATCGACTACCCGAGCTGGGTCTCTTCGACGTCATAATAGCCACTTCTGCGTTTCGTGGCATCCCGCGACTGCTTCGCGAGGCGTTGCGGGTGCCGGGAGGCATGCTCGCTATGCCTGTAGCGATTCCGGGTGGCGGGGACTGCTTTACGATCTTCCTAGCAACCGAGAAAGGACTACTCACGGTCGGCGCTAGGATGTCCGTGTCCGTCCCTACAACCGGTTCCATTGCAGATGAGGACACATGGTACATCCCGCTTGAAAAGCTTATTGATCCGCGACCGAAGTCCTTCTTGCATATTGAAAAGGGCCGAGGCTTTGGTCACCCTGTTTTGGATTCTTTGGCATTCCGGAGCTACCTTTTTGGCGCTGAACCGAATTTCCGCGCTGTGAACCTAGGCGTCGAGCGTACATTCGACCTCACACACTACTCTTTCGGTCTCATCGATAGCGAGCGCCGCTCGGGCGCGCTTTATCACGGCCGCGACATAGTCGTGTTCGGTGATCTGGGCCTCGAATTTGCCGGCACCTTGGCAGCCCATCGGGAACGATGGCAAGCAAATGGGCAGTCGGATCTTAGCCGAGTGCACTATCATATCCCTTGGACCGCGTTCGATGCTGACCAGTTGCCAAGCGGATATGTTGCTGCCCTTGGAGGCTGAGGATGTTGCAGACGGCTCCTCCAGACTTGTCATACGTTTGTCCCGATGTGAGATTTCGGGAAATAGGTTGCATCCCCATCATCGGAATGAAGTGCGCAGCAGAGCTGATGGAAACTCCCTGGGTGTCGCGAGACGTTTCCGCTCTGGATGAACTTGCTGCCCTCCTCACACCCCAGCGTATCGCGGCACGGCATGGGACGCGCTTGGTCACGCTCGAGCATAAGGAACGATGGCGGAACCTCCGGGCGCAACAGAGATTGGGCGATTATCTCGCTGGTCTCGACACAACTGAATTTTATCTCAGGCAGAGTGACGCGTCCTTCGTCGACATCGCGCGTCGATTGCCTGTTTCACCTCGATCACGCGAGCCGGCATACTTCGACAACATATGGATCGGTCCGCCAGGAACGGTGCAAACCTTTCATCAAGATAACCACAACGACTACGTCACGAACCATAATTACTTCATTCAGTTGTTTGGGTGGAAATATGTTGCAGTCTGCCACCCACGGGATACCTTCGCGCTCACGGACGGCGCCACAGTGCGAGGGCACCATTGCGATGCCTCGCCGACGGACCCCAATGTCTGGCAACGCGTGCCGTCGTTACGTCATGCAATCGTCGGTCCATGCGACCTCCTGCATATCCCTCCCAGTTACTGGCATTACGTCCAATCCCTCTCAGTTAGCATTTCGGTGTCGCGTTGGTGGTTCGATAACCACTTGGCAGAGATCATTTACAGCGTTGGGCAAGAGCGTTGGGAGCGTCCTGCAATCGTTGTGGCGGATACTAGGACATTCTTGGCTGACCTTGAAGAGTTTGGCGGCGCTTCTGCTTTGAAGCGTGTCCTTTTGCAATTGTCTCCCATCGCAAGATTTGCAATTATAACGGCGTTCAGTGAATTCTATGGCAAAGGAGTTTTCGACTATGTCTGAAGCACCGCTTTCCTTCGAACTGAGTGAAGATCAAGCTAAGGCCCTCAGGTCCCTCGCTGGAGGTAAAGGCATACGCATTTCCGGTTATGTCGATGGGACAACCCTGAAGGTCGACAACATTGCCATCAACGCAGGGATAATCGGTATCAGCAGTTCACCCTTCAAGGACGGCATGGCCCCTTTTATCGCTTGCAATGGCCCGCTCGAAGTTGAAAAATGACAATGGACTACGTCGCGCGTTTTGTTGAAACTGCCCTTGACGAACAAGGCGACATAGCAACGCGCGACTACCTTCGGCTGTTTGGCGACGCTGTTGCACGTCACGTGCCGCCATACTTCCTCGCCGACTACGGCAACAGTTTTAGGTCGCATATTGAGAACCCGGTATGGGTGCTGCAGTCGCTTGTCTCGAATGCGATCAAAGAGGGCGAGGGTTCCCGCGACTTAGCGAAGATTGCCAACGCTTGCACAAGTGCCGGGCTTGTTGACGATCTGAGCCAGCATGTCGAGGATGAGGCAGGTCATTGCCGAATGTACCTTCGTCTCGCCGATCTGGTATTTCCAGACGCATTGCCAGATAATGTGCGCGGGGCCGTTGAGACCCAGTTTCCCCCCATGCAGCACAGCCAGGTCGAGGCCGCTAGCCTCGAAACCTGGAGGGTGCTCGACTATTTGATTCAGGTGAACCTCGGTGAGGTGAGGACCCGCATTCACCAGAAGTTGTTGGAGCCCGTGCTCGAGGCATATTGCCCGCACCGTAACCTAGACATGCTGGGTCGAACGCTATGCAAGTTAAGTGGCGACGAGTGTAGCCACATCCGCTACACTGCAAGACGCATCGGAGAACTGTCCAAAGAATTTGCCTCGACTCGGGTTGAAGAACTCTTTTGGCAGAGATTGCTACAGTTCACCGCATACACAGAGCGCGAATTGGGTAGCCAGAGGGCTGGAGGGTTTGCGACGTCCCTAGTTAGGGATCGGTGATTGCTCCGTGGGGATCGTGTTGGCAGGCACGCTCTTATTCAGGTCGCCTTCGCCGTTGACCCGCGCCGTTAGATCTGTCGACCTCCTGGATGAAAATTCGCTTGCGAACCGCGGGGAGTCAACCGGACAGTTCTCAGGACGGCTGTTGGCGCCAAGCGGTCCGCGCTATGCTGGACGTGTTAGTCCGTTTCTAGACCGGCCAACCCGAAAACAAATAGTCCGCTTGCGGCCCAGAAGCCGACGCATCTGGCCGCCGACAGCGCCTACGGATCGGCAGCGAACCTCGCCTGGTTGGTCAAGGAACGGGAGATCGCGCAGCATATCCCCGTGTTCGATAAAACCGCACGGATGGCACTTTCTCGCGCGCCGACTTCATGTTCAGCGGAACTACTGGTTCGCCCTGAGCGAGGATCGACCGCTATTCTTTTTCGCCGGCCTTCGGACGCCTTGGCATGGTATCGGAAGGTTACTCGGGTCTAGCCGGCGCGGCCGTCTTGTCCCGTTCCTGCCCGCTCCTTCGCTGCGCTCCCGTGTTGGGGACAAGCCAGCCCTGCACGCCGTCTCCTTTGGAGCCGTCCTCCCGGGACAGCGCGTCGGCCGCATCCAAGTCTGACGCTTCGTGAAACGAACGCCACCCTGCGACGGCGTTCGTCACGTCTCTTCGATTGAGTGCCAGGAAGGGCGGGCCTGAGACGTACATTCCCGCTGGAAGCTCTGTGTGATAGCAACGGCTTGGCGCGGGTGTTTGAGCGCCCCCACGGCAGTGCCGGAATGGCGGATCGCTCAATTGCATGGCGGAGAACAAGAACCAGCACTTTGTTCCCCGGGTACATCTATCGCCCTTCAGCGTGTGTGCCGAAGGCAAAGCCATTCACCTGTTTAACCTTGATCGCAACCAATCATTCTTCGATGCCCCGGTGAAGAATCAGTGTTCCAGGGATTACTTCTACGGGCAGGACCCAAGGCTCGAAACCGCAATCCAGACCGTCGAGGGACACTATGGCGACTGCGTTTCGTCGTTGCTCAAGCCACGTGCGGTCATCAAGGATCTTCATGCCACAATCCTCAGGCGTTTCGCCTACCTGCAGCATGTCCGCACAGAAGCCGCCGCGCGTCGATCCGCGGAGTTTGCTTTCGCTGCCACGTCAGTCAAAGGTGCGGACTTCGAACAACCGTCTTTCAAGGAGGCCGTCAAAAGTGCGGTGATCTCGGCGATGCATCACTACGCCAAAACGATGAGCGTCGTAGACGATCTAAAGGTGCGGGTTGTTCGCAACCTTACCTCGGTGCCGTTTCTCACATCAGATGACCCTGCTGCTCTCGCCAACCGCTGGCATCAACAGCACAGGCATGCGCAGCACAGATCTTTTGGAATCTCCAGCGCAGGTGCGCTTCTCTTCCTGCCGCTTTCGCCAACGCTGTTGGCTGTTCTCCTGGATGGCGACGTCTATCAAGCCGAGCACGTCGGTGGCTGGATCGATGTGTCAAATACGGCGGACATTCTTGCGTGCAACCACCAGCAGGTACTGAACTGCGCGGCAAATCTGTACTTTGGCGAGCGTAGCTCTGGGGATGATGTGCAAGCTATAGCGATCTCAGTTGCGCATCTGCGACCCCCGAGTCGGTTTGACGTGGTTATGGCGGTAGCCGACGGCAGAACCGAAACTCATACTCACTACGCAGTCGTAGATGCCCCCGACGCTCGGGAGCATGACGACGTGCTTATCCACGTGAGAACTGTCAGGCCGGTTCCGCCAACGTGGCCCTCGTTCCTGAAGTTTCGAAACAATCGTTTCGTCTTCACCAACGATACGGGCGCAGGCTTCCGCCGTCGGAGGACTGCGACGTCAAGTCTTTGGGGTAGTCCGCCTTGGCGGAAGGTTCGAGGCTAAGGAGACCAATGCTATTCTGGCGCTTCGCCATCATTCTCACCTGGCGGCGTTTTCGGGTTGTTCGGTTTCATCGAAGACCAAGAAGAGGGTGTCGTCATCCTCGTTCATGGCCCTTTCCGCCAATCCTTTTGCCAATCGCAAAGGCAACGCGTTGGCCGATGGCGGGATGCTGGTCCCCGAGTGGGTCATAGAACGGAGGTACGGCGTCGGCTTTGACTTTACAGCTTAGCGTGTGAAGCACGAAGAGCAGCCGCTATCGTTTGCGGGAGTGGCGTCCCATGCGAACTGGGACAGATTGGTTAGGTTAGTCTCCTACGGGCTAAGCCCACCCGACGTCGTCCTTTCTGGAAAGTCTCAAAAACAGATCGAACCAGAATCGATATTCGGCATCTTCACGATTGCCAGACACTTCCAAGGGACACTAGGCGACCGACGTGGTAGCGTCCTTGCCGTGCCTTCGATCTCGGCTTCCATCGCCTCGTCGTCGGATAGGAGTGCCCAATCTTTAACAATGTCATACTGGCTTCGCACATCGATGCCCTCCGTCTTGCCGAGAAGCAGCCTTAGGTACCCCGACGCCTCCCGACCTTCAACACAATGACAATGGCCATCACCAGCCCCGACGCGGCCAAGACGCCGTAAAACCCTTCGGCCGTTATTGCAAAGCCCCAGAAGTCGATTGTGATCTTGTCCATTGGTTCGGTTGCCTTCACCAGATTCCAGGTTCAAACGACAGACTGAACGTAAGCGATGTCCCGACGGCACCTTTCGGTGATCGGCGTGAAGGACGATGTTCGGAGCCTTTGAGGGCTTCGACACATGACGATTTCAGAGCTTACGCTTAAATCCAGCGATCACGAGCCCGCGCGC
>NZ_SRUO01000167.1 GCF_004791025.1 Mesorhizobium sp. M4B.F.Ca.ET.203.01.1.1 | reverse complement strand
GCATGCCTTCGCTGTCCGCAGCGGGCGCATCCGGGCGGCCGGCCAGCACCGAATCGCCCAGGTACCGCAACAGGGCTTCGCGCTGGTCGAAATAGATCTGGGCCTTGTAGGCGGCGGCATTCATCTCGCGGCGATGGGTCGAGATGTCCTCGGTGAACGCCGTGAGCAGGTAGAACCCGGCCGCCGCAGCCAGGCAGAGGAAGACGCACACGGTCAGGCAGCGCAACAGCACCGACGCGGTGGCCGATGGCACGGTCTGCTGCAGCGAAGGGCGGGGAAAGCGGAACATGCAACGATGCTAGGAAGCAGCGCGGAAGGCGAGGAATCAG
>NZ_SRUO01000166.1 GCF_004791025.1 Mesorhizobium sp. M4B.F.Ca.ET.203.01.1.1 | reverse complement strand
CGAAGCTCCGGACCGTCGCGGCATCATCGCCGACATGACCTGCGACTCGGACGGCATGGTGGAAACCTATGTCGAGAACGAGAGCCTGGACAGCTCGCTGCCACTGCACAAGATGAAGCCGGGCGAGAGCTACCGCATCGGCTTTTTCATGGTCGGCGCCTACCAGGAAATCCTGGGCGACATCCACAACCTGTTCGGCGATACCGACGCGGTGGAAGTGCTGGCCGATGCCGATGGCTACGCCATCACCCAGCAGCGCCGCGGCGACACCACCGACGTGATGCTGGATTACGTGGGTTACCGCCTGGACGAACTGCGTGCGACCTATG
>NZ_SRUO01000165.1 GCF_004791025.1 Mesorhizobium sp. M4B.F.Ca.ET.203.01.1.1 | reverse complement strand
GGGCGTTCGGTTGCTGGGGACGCGGCCCGGCGCGATCGCCGGACCGCGGGTCTTTCACTGCGACTTGGCCTTGACTGCCGCGAACAGGTCGTCGGTCTGCTTCTTGAATGTGGCGAGGTCGACCTGGCTGCCGTTGAGCATCGTCGACCAGTGGCGCACGATTGCCGCCATAGCGATCGCTTCCTTGATCTCTTCGTCGCTCGCGCCATTCGCCTTGGCCGCCAGCGTGTGGAAATAGATGCAGTACTGGCAGGGGATCTGCGAGGCGACCGCGAGGCCCAGCAGTTCCTTGGTCTTGCCGTTGAGGGCGGTATTCGGATTGAGCTGCAC
>NZ_SRUO01000164.1 GCF_004791025.1 Mesorhizobium sp. M4B.F.Ca.ET.203.01.1.1 | reverse complement strand
CGCGCATGCCGACGTCGAGCGTGCCGACGGCGATGTAGGGGATGTTGGCCGCGCGGATGCCGTTGGCGGTGTCACGCAGGGTGGCCGGGGCCAGGTCGTTGCCGGTGCTGAAGTCCTTGCGGATGCGCTCGATGCTAAGCAGGCCGCGCGACTCGCCTTCCACGTACTCGGCTTCCACCACTTCGTAGCCGGCAGCACTGAAGGCACCGGTCATCGCGGTGTTGACTTCGGCGGCGTTGGCCACCTTCCAGGTGATGTTGTCGGCGCGCGCGGTGGTGCTGCCGCCGCTGGTGACCGACACCGAACCGTTCTGGTTGATGCTGCCGTTGG
>NZ_SRUO01000163.1 GCF_004791025.1 Mesorhizobium sp. M4B.F.Ca.ET.203.01.1.1 | reverse complement strand
GGTGATTACCTTTGATCTCTCAGTACTTTGCCGCGACGTTCGGGGGCAGGGGACAGCTCTGGATGGAGCCGCCCATTTGAGGCCAAGCACATGATCAACGAGGATGCTTCTAAAGCATTGCCAGCGGGAAACAGCGGCACTGAGATCGTGCATCTTCGATGCTGCCCCTCTAAAGAAGCTCTCAAAGAATCCATGGATCAGGACCGAAACTTGCTGCGGACTATCGAAATCGGTTTCGGGGTGGTTGCAGGCAGCGTAGGCGGCGAAGTCCTGGATGAGTGGGACTTTTGTTGCTCTTCGTCCACGGAGCCATGTCGCTGGCGCATCTAGCAG
>NZ_SRUO01000162.1 GCF_004791025.1 Mesorhizobium sp. M4B.F.Ca.ET.203.01.1.1 | reverse complement strand
CGGCCGACCCACACCGGTTATCCTGGATGACGCTTTGGTTTATTCCGATGACGACCGCATCGAGCGCATGTTCGACGCTTTGCATCGTCAATCACACGATCAGCAGATTCTCGTTTTCTCCTGCCGCCAACGCGCGTTTGCAAAACTCGGCGGTAACATTTTGCAGATGAGCGACTGGCAACCGGGTCGGTCATAAGCGGAGATCGCGCAGCCTCAGCTAGGGCGACGGCAGATCGTATCGTGTTACGATTGCAATGCCGTTTTCGATCTCGATTTCGATAACTTCGTTAATCAGGAATTCCTCCGGGCCAAGATCCTCGAGGAGAGCATCGA
>NZ_SRUO01000161.1 GCF_004791025.1 Mesorhizobium sp. M4B.F.Ca.ET.203.01.1.1 | reverse complement strand
ATCGCCAGCACCGACAGGCCCGCGACCATCAGGGTCGCCAGCCGCACCAGCGTGGCCATCCGCAGCAGTGCCTGCGAGAACGCCTGGCTCTGCACCTTCATCCGCTGGTCCAGGTCACGCAGCTGCTGCAGGTAGTGGTCGCGTGCGGCAACGGGCACCAGGCTGCCGTCGTGCCGCAACTGCAGTTCATCGATCAGTCGCTGCAGCGCCATCAGGTCGCCATCGGTCTGCCGCCACAACGCGCTCGCTTCGCGGAAGGCACCGATGTCGCGCGCGTAGCGGAACGAGAACACCAGGCGTGGGATGTCGGCGCGCGCGTTGCCGCCCTGCAGG
>NZ_SRUO01000160.1 GCF_004791025.1 Mesorhizobium sp. M4B.F.Ca.ET.203.01.1.1 | reverse complement strand
CTCGTAAGCTCGCGCGCCTCTGCATCCAGCATCTTCCGAAATTCGGGCTCCGTGGCACACCGGTCTAGGATGATCGCGATGGACTTCGCCTTGTCGTTGTCGTCGGCCATGGACTTGATTCTCTCCCATGAGTCGAATAAGCGTTCCAGGGCCTCGCGACGGATGAGTGGATCAGGATCGGAGAACTTCACGCAACTCTCCTCCAACAGGACGTCCAAAGTTCGCTCCCCAGTACGAAAGTACGTCCTGGCCAAGGCCTCGCCAATTACCGCGGGTAGCAAGCGACGAATGCACCCCTAGGCGGTCAGCTCATATGCCAATCCGTTGCGGGCAAG
>NZ_SRUO01000159.1 GCF_004791025.1 Mesorhizobium sp. M4B.F.Ca.ET.203.01.1.1 | reverse complement strand
CCTACCAGGTCGAGGGCGAAGGCATCCAGCTGTTCGAGAAAATCGAGGGCGACTATTTCACCATCGTCGGCCTGCCGCTGCTGGCGGTGCTGAAGAAGCTGCGCGACCTGGGAGCGATCGATGGCTGAGAAAAAGGCCTTTGTCACCGGCCATCCGATCGCCCATTCGCGCTCGCCGATGATCCACGGCTATTGGCTCGAGAAATACGGCATCGACGGCAGCTACCAGGCGCTCGACGTGCGGCCGGAAGATTTTGCGGCGTTCCTGGGATCGCTGGAGCAAAGCGGTCTCAGCGGCGGCAATGTCACCATTCCGCACAAGGAAGCGGCCTTCGCCC
>NZ_SRUO01000015.1 GCF_004791025.1 Mesorhizobium sp. M4B.F.Ca.ET.203.01.1.1 | reverse complement strand
CTTGAATTTCTCACAAGGGCAGATTTAGAAGCGAACTTCTTCGTCGCCAGCGGCGAGCCGCCCTCGTTGGTGAGGCGTATATAGTCGCCACCTCTTCATACTGTCAACAGCCTTCTCAGATGTTTTTGAACTTTTTGCGACAGAAGTTTCGGCCCCTGCCTGTTGATAGCCGGCTGCCCCTACGGAACGGGGATAACGCGGATGGCGGCCACCAGGGAGCCCTATTGCCGCCGCATTGCGGTTCGACACCGGCACCAACGAAGGAGGCGCCCGCGCACCCCCGCGCGAGGCCTTCTATAGGGACTGTGGGAAGACCAGTTATAAGAGACGCGCGGTTGGGGATTTCGGCCTAGGCTTGGCGTTTCGTTGACTTAAACCGCCGTGACAGGCAAATGTCATGCGCACAACAAAAGCGACAAGCCGTTCCGCCCGGGGAAGAAGCAGCCTTTCTGGATGCCAGATACGGAAGATGTCATAGCCGAACTCGGCAACGAGCCGCCGCTGATCGCGGATGGCCGGAGCGGCCCGCCCGATCGGCGCGAGGTATCGGCGCGCTGGCTGTCGGGCACTTTTCTCACCGGCGTGACGTCCAGCGTCCTGATGGGCGTGGCGCTGTTCGCCGCGCTCGACGGGCGTCAGCAATTGGCGACGCCGCCCGAGATCGCCGAGCTCGCCCATATGGAGAACGGCGGCGATTCAGGCGAGATGGCCAAGACCACCAGGCTGGTGGCGCCGCGTCAGATCGCCAAGGCCAAGGACCGCCGGCGCATGGAAGTGTCGATGGTCACCAAGGTCGGCGACCGCGACGTCATCCACACCATGCCTTTCGTGCAGATCAAGATGGCGCTGGCCGCCGGCCACACGACCAACCGCCCCTACCCGCCCTTCGACCCGATGCAGGTGTTCAGCGACGACGGCGACGACAATGCCGGCCAGCCGGCGCCAGCGGCCGTCGCCGGCCAGATCTATGGCGCCAAGGTCGAAAGCGAGATGTCGCTGAAGACCGTCGATTTCCCGATCGAAACGGCGTCCTTCGACGAGAAGAGCGACCTGTCCGCCGACGAGGTGGAAAAGGTGGTGCGCGAGGCCGGCACCGATCTCAGCGACGGCGCCATCCAGGTCGCCTCCTTGCACTATGTCGATCCGCAGCGGTTCGGCGATGCCTTCGCCGAAAGCATGGCCGGCTCCTATGACGTGAAGATCGTGCCCGAGAATGTCTCGGTCTCGCCGCGCGTCGAGGCGGACGATCAGACGCCGGCCTTCGCCGAGGAAATCATCCCCTTCACCAAGGACACCGACATCGCCGAGGCCTTTGCTGATTCGGGCTATACCGGCGGCGACGCCACCGGCATGGCCGAGGCGATCGGCAAGCTTTTGAACGCCCCGGCGCTGAAGGCCGGAACCGTGCTGCGCGTCGGGCTCGAAATCCATGGCGATGCCGCCAAGGTGGTGCGCACCAGCGTCTATGACCGGACCCAGCACATCGTCACCATCGCGCTCGACGATCGCGGCCAGTACGTGCCGGCGCAGGAGCCCGAGCCCAATCCCGAACTGCTGACCGCATTCGACGATTCGCCGCCGGTGATCGTGCGCGGCAACCTGCCCAACATCTATGACGGCATCTACCGCGCCGCCTATTCCTACGGCATGTCGAAGAAGCTGACCCAGCAACTGGTCAAGCTGCTCGCCTCGGATGTCGACTTCCAGTCGCGGCTCAGCCCCTCGGACAGAATCGACGTGCTGTTCTCGCAGCCGGACGGCGACGACCAGGCCTCCGACGAATCCGAATTGCTCTATGTCTCGGCGACCTTCGGCGGACAGCTGCGCAACTTCTATCGCTTCCAGATGCAGGACGGCAGCACCGACTATTTCGATGAGAACGGCTCCAGCGCCCAGCAGTTCCTGCTGCGCAATCCCCTGCCGGCGGGAAAATTCCGCTCCGGCTTCGGCGCCCGCCGGCATCCGATCCTCGGCTATGTCCGCATGCACACCGGCGTCGACTGGGCCGCCCCGATCGGCACGCCGATCATCGCCGCCGGCAACGGCACCATCGAGAAGGCCGGCTGGGCCGGCGGCTATGGCAAGCAGATCATCATCCGCCACGCCAACGGCTACGAAACCTCCTACAATCACCAGACCGCCTTTGCCAAAGGCATCGAGCCAGGCGTCCATGTCCGCCAGGGCCAGGTCATCGGCTATCTCGGCCAGACCGGCCTCGCCACCGGCCCGCATCTTCACTACGAGCTGATCGTCAACGGCACCAAGGTCGATCCGATGCGCGTTCGTCTGCCGGTCGGCAAGGTGCTGAAAGGCGACGACCTGGTTGCCTTCAAGCGCGAGCGCGAGCGTATCGACGACCTGCTCAAGCAGGAAGACAACAATCCGCTCAAGGTCGCCAGCGCCAAGGTCGAAGGATAGGTTGGCGAGCGAATCCGCCTGTCGCCCGCGACGAATCAGTTTCGTGGCGAATCAGCCTGTGGATCATCCGCTCGGCGTGGCCACGGCAGCGCCTGGCCGGAAACCGTCATCCAGGCGATGACGGCCGCAAGCAGGCAGAGCAGCGTGGTGACGGCGGCGACGGCCGCGAAGGCCGCGTCGCTGGCGGCGAGCCTTGCGGCTTCGAGATCCGATGCAAGCCCTGCCGGCGCCTGTTGTCCGAAACCCGGAATGCCGGGCGCAGCGCCGGTGTTCAGTGCGTAGACCCAGGCCGCGAGCGAACCCATCGCCGCAACCGCGATCAGGCCGCCGATGCGCGAGACCGCATTGTTTATGCCCGAGGCGGCGCCGGTGTCCTTGTCCTCGACCGCCGTCATGATCGCGGTCGACAGCGGCGACACGACCAGCGCCATGCCGAGCCCCATCAGCGCCATCAATGGAAAGGTCCCGGTCCAGAAATTATGGATGCCGGCATGGGTGAGCAGCGCCAGCCCGGCAAAGGCAAAGGCAACGAGCAGGCTGCCGGCGGCGATCGGGAATCTCGGCCCGATCTTGTCCGACCACTGGCCGACAGGTCCCGACAGCAGCGCGATCGATGCCGACAGCGGCACGAAAATGAAGCCGACCTCGGCCGTGCTCAGCCCCCAGCCGGCAATCAGCAGCATCGGCAGGTAGAACAGATTGGCCGACAGCGCGAAATAGAGAAAGAAGGTCGCGAGATTGGCGCCGGCGAAGGCGCCGATCCGAAACAGCGACAGGTCGATCATCGGCTCGCGATGCTGGCGCTCGAAGAAAACGAACACGACAAGCAGCACCAGGCCGGCTGCGATGCTCGGCCAGGACATTTGGCCGCCGCCCTCGGCGCTCATCGAGGTCAGGCCGTAGGCCAGCAATCCGAACGCCAGCGTGGCGAGTCCGGCGCCGCCGAGGTCGAGGCTGCGCTTTTCCGTCGCGTCATCGGCCGGCACCTTGGCCAGGAGAAGATAGATCGAGATGAGGCCCAGCGGCAGGTTGATGGCGAAGATCGCTCGCCAGATGCCATTGCCGAAGGTGGACAGCACGAGGCCGCCCAGAACCGGACCGAGCGCGGTCGTCAGCGCCGAGGCCGCGGCCCAGACGCCGATCGCACGGCCGCGCTCCTTCTTCGGATAGGCCTTGGCGATGATGGCGAGGCTGCCCGGCACCATGATGGCGGCGCCGATCCCCTGGATGGCGCGGAAGCCGATCAGCACGCCGGCATTGGGCGCCAGCGCGCAGGCCAGCGAAGCGGCGATGAACAGCGCAATGCCGGTCACGAATGCGCGCCTGAGCCCGAACCGGTCGCCGGCGGCACCGCCTGCCAGGATCAGCGCCGATAGCGTCAGCGCATAGGCGTTGGAAATCCATTGCACCTCGGCCAGGCTGGCGCCGAGATTTTCCCGCAGCGCCGGCATCGCGATGGCCAGGACCGAGCCGTCGATGAAACCGAGCGCGGACGCCAGGATCGCGGCGATCAGCACGAACTTGCGCTGCGCCTGCGGGCAGAACGTGCCGTTCGCACGCTGCGCGGTCGAAAGCGAATCGGCGATGTTTTCGTCCGAAGCTGACATGACAGCCTGCTTAGCTCTGCGGTGAGGTCGCGGCAACAAGCCACAAGATTGCTGTTCTTGAAACCAGATTGCGCTGGCAGGACGGCCAGGAGGGCCGGCACTTATGATGCAAACGAAGCGTCGCGTGCTAGGTTCCGACCCGCCAACCGAACCAGCGCCAAAAGGGGAAACCATGAAGCGACCGCTCGAACCATCGGCAGAAGGACGCGGGCGCATCGTTGGCATAACCGACGGCGTCTTCGCCATCGCGCTGACCTTGATCGTGCTGGAAATCAGGGTGCCGCCGCATGAAGCGGTGCATTCGGAAATCGAACTGCTTGCCGCGATTGCGGCACTCGCCCCGCGCTTCCTGACCTATGCGCTGAGCTTCCTGACCCTGACCATCTTCTGGTTCGGCCAGCAGGCGCAGCATGGCCTGATCGCAAGATCGGACCGGCGGCTGGCAACGCTCAATCTCTGCTTTCTGGCCTTCATCGCGCTGCTGCCGTTCTCCACCGACCTGCTGGCCGATTTCCTCGAATACCGGGTCGCGGTGCTCGTCTACTGGCTGAATCTTCTGATGCTTGGCGTGACGCTTTTCGCCAGCTGGTGGTACGCGCAAAAGAATGGCTTCATCGCCGAGGAGGTCGACGCGGACACGACCCGCACTGTCTATCAGCGCATCATCAAGGCGCAGATCCTGTGGGCGGTCGGCGCGGCACTTTGCCTGTTCAGCCCGCTGCTCAGTATCGCGTTCATCCTGCTGGCGCAGCTGGTGTATGCCGCCGCGCCGCGCGCCTCACTGCTGCGTAAATTCATCGGTTGAGGTCCCGCCGACATCGATGATCGTGGGTCCGCCGACGAACTCCACGGTGACGCCCGGTGACACCAGCTTGGCAAGTTCCCGCGCATCCCAGTTGGTCAGGCGCACGCAGCCATGGCTTTCGGTCTTGCCGATCTTGGACGGGTCGGGCGTGCCGTGGATGCCGTAGGTCGGCTTGTCCAGCGCAATCCACACCGAGCCGACAGGCCCGTTCGGCCCCGGCGGAATGGTCAGGATCTTGTCGTTCTGGCCCTGCTTGAAATTGATGCTCGGGTTGTAGGTGTAGTTCGGGTCGAGCGCGATACGCGACACGGTGTGGATGCCCGACGGCGATGGCGTGTCGGACGAGCCGATGGTGGCCGGATAGGCGGCGACCAGCTTGCCCGCAGCATCATAGGCGAAGACTTCCTTCTTGCCCTTGTCGGCCACGATACGGGCGACCGGCGTCGACACCAGCCTGCCGAAATTGGCAACCTTGATGATCGTGCCGGGGCGGTTGAAATCGAGGCCCTGATTGATCGACTTCAGATAGTTCTCGTCCATATGGAAACGCTCGGCCAGCGCTTCGGTGACGGAGGTGTAGCCCATGCGGTCGAGCTGCGCCTTCTGGCTGTAGTCTTCCGGGATCGACGCGACGTAGGGGCCGGCCGCGTCCTCGGGCGTGATGGTGTAGGAGGCGAACGCATCGCCGCCCGACTGCGCCAGCGCCGACTGAATGCCGACGGCGTCGGTCGAGCGCAGATTGCTGCCGGTGATCTCGTTGTAGGCGGCCAGCGCCTTGTCGACATTGGAGCCGAATCGCCCGTCGATCACGCCCGGCGACGCGCCGGCGCGATCGAGCAGCACCTGCAGCGCCGCCACATCCTGGCGCGCGCCGAGCGACAGCGACGGGTCGACGGTGGCCTTGCCGCCGGTGTCCGGCGGCAGGGAAGCCTGCGTATCCGGATTGGCCGGCTGGTTCGGGTCGATCGACGCCTCGTTCAGCGGTTGGCGCTTGACGGTATTCGGCTTCGGCGCCTCCGGGTAGGTGGCGGTGTTGCCTTCATCATCCGGCACCGGGGGAAAGGCATCCACGGAATTGTCGCCATAGGGATCGTATTCGTCGGCCGGCGGCGGAATCACCCTGCCTTCCTCGTCCAGCTGCCTGCGGCGGAAGCGGGCCATGTCTTCGGGATCGTCGAGATAGTAGCGGTCGTCATCCTCGACCGGCGCGCGGCCGAGCTCCTGCATCCGCAGCTGCCGGCGCAGCGCCCTGCGATCGAGCCTGGTGCCCGGTGGCTGGATAGCGATGACCTTGCCGGTATCTGCATCGACTATGACGCGGTTTCCCCTGGCGTCGTAATAGACGTCGATGTTGCCGTCCTGGGCGAGAAGGATGCCGCCGGGAGCGCGGGCCTCCCTTTCCGCGCCGTCGCCACTCGGCGCCGCGAACGCGCCGGAAGACACCAATCCGGCGACAACAGCCGAAAGGCAGACGATCGTGCGCAACATTGTGGCCAACTCTCCGGTCCGTAATTGCCGCCGCGCGGCATGTCCCTTTGTGGCGAGCCCTTCGCCAGCAAACCATTTACCGAGCTTAAGGTTCCAACATGAACCGGGCATGAAGATGGCGGACTGCCGGCTGCTACAGGCCCAATTCCCTGCGTGTCTGTCTCGTCAGCTTGAGGACGACCAGGCGGTGACTTTCGCCGAGATAGTCCTTCAGCGCCGCATCATCCATGCTCTGGCTTGTCTGGCGCTGGATCCATTTCATGCCGCGCGAGGCAAGATAGGGCGCGGGCCTGCAGCCTGGCTGCTCCTTCAGCACGTCATAGGCGATGTCGGAACATTTGAAGGTGACGAAGAGCTGTTTGCCCTCGTTCCAGCCGCCAATGGCAAACACCTTGCCGCCGACCTTCCAGACGTGAGCGCCGCCCCACTGGACGACATGGGTCGCCCGGGGCAGCGAGGCGCAGAAGCTGTTGTAGTCGTCTAGCGTCATGCGGGCCCCGCCATTTCAAACAAGAAGAACGGCGAAGCCCATTCAGGCTCCGCCGTTCCGGTAAGGCAAGGCGGTTCAGGCCGCCGCCTCGGTCGCCACGACCGTCGGCTTCGAGCGGAAGTTCAGCCGGTCGGAACCTGCGGTGACCTTGACTGTCGAGCCGTCGAGGATCTCGCCGAGCAGGATCTTCTCAGCCAGCGGATCCTGCAGCTCCTTCTGCATCACCCGCTTCAGCGGCCGCGCGCCATAGGCCGGGTCGTAGCCTTTGGCCGCCAGCCACTCGATCGCGTCATGATCCAGCGACAGCGTGATCTTGCGGTCGGCGAGCAGGTTCTCCAGCCGCTTGAGCTGGATCTCGACGATGCGGTCCATGTCCTGCCGGCGCAGCCGGTGGAACAGGATCACCTCGTCGACGCGGTTGAGGAACTCCGGCCGGAACGAGGTCCTCACCACGCTCATCACCTCGTCGCGCACGGCATCGACATCCTGGTCCTCGCCGAGGCCGACGAGATATTCGGCGCCGAGGTTCGAGGTCATGATGATCAGCGTGTTGCGGAAGTCGACCGTGCGGCCCTGGCCATCGGTCAGCCGGCCGTCGTCGAGCACCTGCAGCAGCACGTTGAAGACATCCGGATGCGCCTTCTCGATCTCGTCGAACAGCACGACCTGGTAGGGCCGCCGCCGCACCGCTTCGGTCAGCGTGCCGCCTTCCTCATAGCCGACATAGCCGGGAGGCGCGCCGATCAGCCGGGCGACCGAGTGCTTTTCCATGAACTCCGACATGTCGATGCGCACCAAAGCGTTTTCGTCGTCGAACAGGAAATTGGCGAGCGCCTTGGTGAGCTCGGTCTTGCCGACGCCGGTCGGGCCGAGGAACATGAACGAGCCGATCGGCCGGTTCGGATCCTGCAGGCCCGCGCGAGCGCGCCGCACCGCTTTCGACACCGCCTGCACCGCTTCGCCCTGACCGACGACCCGCTTGCCGATCTCGTCTTCCATGCGCAACAGCTTGTCGCGCTCGCCTTCCAGCATCTTGTCGACCGGAATGCCGGTCCAGCGCGACACGATATGGGCGACGTGGTCGGGCGTGACCACTTCCTCGACCATGCCGGCCTTGCCGTCCTGCGTCTCGGCCTCCTTCAGCTTCTTCTCCAGCTCCGGGATCTTGCCATAGGCAAGCTCGCCGGCGCGCTGGAACTCGCCCTTGCGCTGGGCGATGGCCAATTCGTTGCGCGCCTCGTCAAGCTGCTTCTTGAGGTCGGCGGCGAGGCCGAGCTTCTGCTTCTCGGCCTGCCATTTCGAGGTGAGCTCGGTGGACTCCTCCTCCAGCCCGGCAAGCTCCTTTTCCAGCCTGGCGAGCCGGTCCTTCGAGGCGTCGTCCTTCTCGACCTTGAGCGCTTCGCGCTCGATCTTGAGCTGCATGATGCGGCGGTCGATCTCGTCCAGCGCCTCCGGCTTCGAATCGACCTGCATTCGCAGCCGCGAGGCGGCCTCGTCGACAAGGTCGATCGCCTTGTCCGGCAGGAAGCGGTCGGCGATATAGCGGTTCGACAGCGTCGCCGCCGAGACCAGCGCCGAATCGGAGATGCGCACCTTGTGGTGCTGCTCGTACTTCTCCTTCAGTCCGCGCAGGATCGAGACCGTGTCCTCCACCGTCGGCTCGTTGACGAACACCGGCTGGAATCGGCGGGCCAGCGCCGGGTCCTTCTCGACATGCTTGCGGTACTCGTCGAGCGTGGTCGCGCCGACGCAGTGCAGCTCGCCGCGCGCCAGCGCCGGCTTCAGAAGGTTGGACGCATCCATGGCGCCGTCCGCCTTGCCGGCGCCGACCAGCGTGTGCATCTCGTCGATGAACAGGATGATGCCGCCGGCGGCGGCCGTGACCTCGTTGAGCACGGCTTTCAGCCGCTCCTCGAACTCGCCGCGATATTTGGCGCCGGCGATCAGCGCGCCCATGTCGAGCGCCATCAGTTGCTTGTCCTTTAGCGATTCCGGCACGTCGCCATTGACGATGCGCAGCGCCAGGCCCTCGGCGATCGCCGTCTTGCCGACGCCAGGCTCGCCGATCAGCACCGGATTGTTCTTTGTGCGGCGCGACAGCACCTGGATGGTGCGGCGGATCTCGTCGTCGCGGCCGATGACCGGATCGAGCTTGCCGGCGCGAGCGTCGGCTGTCAGATCCCGCGCGTACTTCTTCAGCGCATCATAGCCCTGCTCGGCGCTCGCCGAATCGGCGGTGCGGCCCTTGCGGACATCGTTGATGACCTGGTTCAGCGCCTGCGCGGTGACGCCGGCCTTGGACAGGATGTCGGCGGTCTTGGCCGACTTCTCCATGGCGAGCGCCTGCAGCAGCCGTTCGACGGTGACGAAACTGTCGCCCGCCTTCTTGGCCAGGTCCTCGGCGGTCGCGAACACCTTGGCCAAAGGCTGCGCCAGGTAAAGCTGGCCGTTGCCGCCTTCCACCCTGGGCATCGCCTCGAGCGCCGCCTCGACGCCCAGCTTGACGTCGCGGGCATTGCCGCCGGCACGCTCGATCAGCGACGCGGCCAGGCCCTCGTCGTCATCGACGAGCACCTTCAGCATATGTTCAGGCGTGAATTGCTGGTGGTTGCGCGAGAGCGCCATTGTCTGGGCGGACTGGATGAAGCCGCGCACGCGCTCCGAGTATTTTTCAAGGTTCATATCTGTCTCCTTCCATCACCGGCCCGCTTTGCGGCACCGGATCAGATTGCGGTGACGGACCCGCTCATTCGAGCCGGATCCTGTTCACGCGAGATATGGTGAAGGGGCACAGGGCTCTCAAGGCGTCCAGGCGGCGCGGGATGCATATTATTCCAGCGCCGCGCAAAACGAAAACGGCGGAGATTTCTCTCCGCCGCTTGATGACCTGAAAACCGGACCCGTTCAGTTGTTGACGTCGGCAGCAACCGGATCGCTGGAGGCGCCGTCGGCCGGCGCCGGATTGTCCTCGGCCGGTGCGGCATTGCCTTCGACAGGGGCGGCATTCACCGCTTCGGCACCGGCATTGTCGCTGCCGGTTTCCACCTGGCTATCGGCCTGGTCGGCACCGGTTTCGTCGGCATTGCCGCGTGCACGGCGCGGACGGCGCTGGCGGCGCGAGCCGCCATTGTCGGAGGCCGCTTCGTTGCGCTCTGCCTGGGCAGCGAGAGCCGCCGGCGAAAAACTGTCGAACAAAGGTGCCTGCTCGGCCGCGACGGCCGGCTCCGCCGGGGAGGCGCTTTCCGGCTGCGCCGGCGCCTCGTTGCGGCGGTTCTGGTCGAAGCGCTGGCCGCCATTTTCGCCGCGCTGGTTATAATCACCGCGCTGGCCGTTCTGGCCGTAGCCGCCGTTCGGGCGGCGGTCGCGGTGGCGCCCGCCATTGTTGTCGCGCTGGCCATTGTCACGGCCGTCGCGCCCACCGCCATCGCGGCTGCCGTTGTCCTGGTTGAAGGCCAGTTCGCCTTCGATCACCGGCTGCGGCCCGCCGCCATGGTTGGCCTGCGCAGCCGGGGCTTCCGCGGTATTGCTGTTGCCGATGTTGTTGTCGAACTCGTCGCGATCCTCGTCCGCATCGTCGTCGAAATCGTCGCGGTTCTGCTGGACGTTCTGGATCGGCATCTGCGCCTGCGCGGCGGCAATGATGCGATTGTAGTGCTCGGCGTGCTGGAGGTAGTTCTCCGCCATCACCCGGTCGCCGGAGCTTTGCGCGTCACGGGCGAGTGCGGCGTATTTTTCGGCGATCTGCTGAGCCGATCCGCGGATCTTCACGTCCGGGCCGTTGCTCTCGTAGTTGCGCGTCAGGGGATTGGGGCCCTTGCGGTTGTTGTTGTTGCCACCGCCGCCGCCATTGTTGTTGCGACCGCGCATGCGCCTGTTCTGCTGTTGTGGCCTCATTCGACTCTCTTCAGTGTGAAATTTTCGAAAACTTTTTTACGAACGGAGGCGCTCATGCAGCCAGCCGTTTCGTTTCTTCACCGGCGTTCGCCCGCATCAATTGCGTTGGCGCCACGTGCCATCCTGTTCCGGTTACATCACTTGCCGGACGATTCCCGCACGAAGCATTGGCGTCGATTGCGCAAGAAGGCAGCTATTTCCAAGGAAAACCGAATCGCTAAGAGCACTGCCTGCTTCGTCTCATCCGGTTACTTCGACCCTAGCTGCATTCCCGGGCATTGCCAAGCCCTATTTCGCACTGCATCAGGGGTTTGCGCGTTCGAACACCAGAACCCTGTCGTTTCCGCCGAGGTCGCAGAACATACCGGACAACCGGTAGCCGGCTGCCAAGAAGATGTCCGTGACTTCGTTCCGTTGCGTGTGGCCGATCTCGACCGCAACCCTGCATTCGGCTTCCAGAAACCTTGTCGCCTCAGCGGCGATGATCCGGTAGGGACCAAGACCGTCCGCGCCGCCATCAAGGGCCAGATGCGGATCGAAATCGCGGACCTCGTCCTGCAGATTTCCTATGTCTCGACTGAGTATATAGGGAGGGTTTGCGGCAATTACATGGTACCGGCCGGAAACTTTTGCAAACCAGTCGGATTCAAGCGTTTCGAACCTGTCGGCCAGGCCCAGTTCGCAGGCATTGCGCATGGCGGTGGCAAGCGCGCCCGCGGCAATGTCGACACCAGTGGCGACAGCGCCGGGAACGGCGCTGAGCAGGGCCAGCGCGATGGCGCCGGTACCGGTGCCGAGATCGAGGATGCGGCATTCGCCAAGCCGCTCCGCTGTCGCCCTGGCGAAGGGTAGGATCGCCTCGACCAACGTCTCGGTGTCGGGCCGCGGCTCCAGCGTTTCGGGTGAAAGCCCAAGCCGCAGGCCGTAGAACTCGCGAAACCCGAGGATACGGTGAACCGGCTCGCCTGCGACGCGCCGTCGCAGGGCCACATCGATTGCCGCAATCGCGTCCTCCCGCACCGTTTGCGACGGCTCGGCGATGGCCTGGGTGCGGGTCGTTCCGGAAAAATGCTCGACCAGCAGCCAGGCATCCAGCGCCGGATCGGCCACGCCGGCGGCGGCAAGACGATGACGCGCCTCCCGCAGCAGCGGCCCGAGCGTGCCGGGCAAAATGTCAGCCATCGAGGCCGATGTCGGCGAGCAGCTTCGACTGGTGGTCGGCGATCAGCGCATCGACGACCTCGTCGAGCTCGCCCATCATCACCCGGTCGAGCTTGTAGAGGGTGAGGTTGATGCGATGGTCGGTGAGGCGCCCTTGCGGAAAGTTGTAGGTGCGGATGCGCTCCGAGCGGTCGCCCGAGCCGACCTGCGACTTGCGCGATTCCGAACGCTCCTCGTCCGCCTTGCTGCGCTCCATATCATAGAGCCGAGCGCGCAGGATCTGCATGGCCTTCGCCCGGTTCTGGTGCTGCGATTTCTCCGCCTGCACCACCATGATGCCGGTCGGCAAATGGGTGATGCGGACGGCCGAATCGGTGGTGTTGACGTGCTGGCCGCCTGAACCCGAGGCCCGCATCGTGTCGATGCGGATGTCTTCGGCGCGGATTTCGATGTCGACCTCTTCGGCCTCCGGAAGCACGGCGACGGTCGCAGCGGAGGTGTGGATGCGCCCGCTGGCCTCGGTCGCCGGCACGCGCTGCACGCGATGTACGCCGGATTCGAACTTCAGGTGCGCGAACACGCCCTTGCCCGAGACCGTAGCGATGATTTCCTTGAAACCGCCGGCATCGCCGTCGCTGGCCGACACTGTCTCGAACCGCCAGCCGCGTTCGGCGGCATAGCGCTCATACATGCGAAACAGGTCGCCGGCGAAAAGAGCGGCTTCATCGCCACCGGTGCCGGCGCGGATTTCGAGGATGGCATTCTTGTCGTCGGCGGCATCCTTGGGCAGAAGCAGGATCTGGATATCCTTCTGCAGCGCCTCGATGCGCTCCTCCACCCCTGGCAGATCCGCCTCGGCGAGCGCCCGCATCTCGGCATCGGTGCCCTTGTCGGCGAGCATCGCTTCGAGGTCGGCCTGCTCGTGCTCGGCCGAGCGCAATTCCCTGACCTTGGCCACCATGTCCTGCAACTCGGCATATTCAGATGCCATCTTCACATAGGCATCCGGCGCCGGGCCGGCCGACATCTGCGCTTCGAGCATCTCGAAACGCTTGACGACTTGATCCATGCGGTCGCGCGGCAGGTTGATCATGGCGGATTCTATAGCGGAATGGAGCGGTCGTCGGCAAAGGCCTGCAGCAGCGCCCGCATCGGCAGCCCTTGCGCCGGCGCCATCAGATTGTCGGCGAAGAAGGCCTGCAATTCGTCGAGCGGCAGTTCCGTCAGCATCGCCTTGACCGGGCCGATCGAGGCCGGCGACATCGAGATCGAGCGGAAGCCGAGGCCGATCAGCGCCATCGCCGATATCGGTTTTCCGGCGAGTTCCCCGCACAGCGTCACCGGCGTGTGGTTGCGGGCGCCGGCATCGGCGATCTGCTTCAGCACCCGCAGGAACGGCGCCGACAGCGTGTCGAAACGGTCGGACAATTGCGTGTTGCCGCGATCGACCGCCATGACGAACTGGAACAGGTCGTTGGAGCCGACCGAGACGAAGTCGACCGCCTTCATCAGCTCGTCGAGCTGGAACAGCAGCGACGGCACTTCGAGCATCGCGCCGAGCTTCAGGCTGGTCGGCAGGTGGTGGGCAAAGCGCGACAGATGCCTGACCTCGCGATCGATGATCTCGCGCGCCTGGGCGATCTCGCCGAGCTCCGTCACCATCGGCAGCATCAGCTTCAGCTCGCGGCCGCCGCACGCTTTCAGCAAGGCGCGGATCTGCGTCCTCAGCAGGCCCGGGCGGTCGAGGGTGAGCCGGATCGCCCGCCAGCCAAGCGCCGGGTTCTCCTCCTGCAGCGCGCCCTTGAAGTAGGGCAGCACCTTGTCGCCGCCGATGTCGATGGTGCGGAAGGTCACCGGCTTGCCGCGCGCCGCTTCGAGCACGTCGCGGTAGAGCCGCTCCTGCGCTTCGGCGCGCGGGAAGGTCGAGGCGACCATGAATTGCAGCTCGGTGCGGAACAGGCCGATGCCGGCCGCGCCAGACTCGGCAAGCTGCGGCAGGTCGACGGCGAGGCCGGCGTTCATCAGGAGGTCGACCGCAACACCGTCCTTGGTCACCGACGGCTTCTTGCGCAGCTCGCGATAGACCTCCTGCCGGCGGGCGCGGAAGCGCACCTTCTCGGCATAGGCGGCCTCGAGGTCGGGCTGCGGCCTGAGATGGATCGTGCCCTCTTCGCCGTCGACGATGATGGCATCGCCGTTTTCCGCCATCGAAACGGCGCCCTTCATCTGCCCGGCGACGGGAATGCCCATGGCGCGCGCCACGATGACGACGTGGCTGGTCGCCGCCCCATCCTCCAGCACCACGCCGCGCAGCTTGTCGCGCGGATAGTCGAGCAGCTCGGCGGCGCCCATCGAACGGGCGACGAGGATGGCATCCTTCGGCAGCGACGCCGCGACATCCTCCGGCCCGCGCCCCATCAGCTGGCGCAGCAGGCGGTTGGCAAGGTCGTCGAAATCGCTCATCCGCTCGCGCAGATAGGGGTCGGTCATGTGCAGCATGCGGGCGCGCATGTCGCTCTGCACCTTCTCCACCGCCGCTTCCGCCGTCAGGCCGTTGCGGATCGCTTCCTCCAGCCGGCGCACCCAGCCGCTGTCGTTGGCGAACATGCGGTAGGCCTCGAGCACCTCGCGGTGCTCGCCCTCGAAGGCGACCTCGCGGCGCTCCAGCATGTCGTCGATGGACAGCCTCAGCGAGCCGAGCGAGGCCTGCAGCCGGCGGACGTCCTCCTCGCTGTCCTCGTTGAACAGATTGGTGACGACGATGCGCGGCTCGTGCAGCACGACATGGCCGAGCCCGACGCCTTCGTTGAACGAGAGGCCGGTGAAGCTGACCGGGCGGCGCAGGTCGAGCTCCAGACCCGGGCGGGTCAGCCTGGCGAGATCGCCGGTGGCGATCATCTCGGCGATGACCATTGCCGTCGTTTCCAGAGCCTCGACTTCATCGTCGCGGTAGTGGCGCATGGTCTTGTTCTGCACCACGAGCACGCCAAGCGTCCGCCCCGCCCTGAGCACTGGCACCCCGAGGAAGGAGTTGTAGATCTCTTCGCCGGTCTCCGGCAGGTAGGCGAAGGCCGGATGCTCCTGCGCGTTGGAGAGGTTGAGCGGCCGTGCGCTGGCGGCGATGGTGCCGACGAGACCTTGGCCGAGCCGCAACTGCGCCAGGTGGACGGCGTTCGGATTGAGACCTTCGGTGGCGTAGAGCTCGAGCACCGAATCGGCGCGCAGCACATAGAGCGAGCACACCTCGGCGACCATGTTGGAGGCGATGTCGCGCACGATGCGGTCGAGCCGCTCCTGCGGCTCCAGCGGCTCCTGCATGAGCTCGCGGAGCCGCTTCAGCAGAACGCGCGGGCCACTGGCCGTATCACGCATCGCGGCTTCTTCTCCAATAGAGTCCTTGCCGGCGCAGTTTCCGCCGCGCCCGGCACTCACGCAACAACTGATTCAGTCTTGCTATTGCTTATCCAGACCGTAGACGGAATGCAAAGTGCGAACCGCCAATTCGGTATACGGACCGTCGATCAGTATCGAAATCTTGATCTCGGAAGTGGTGATGGCCCGGATATTGATCGCCTTGTCGGCCAGCGCCTTGAAGGCGGTGGCGGCGACACCCGCGTGGCTGCGCATGCCGATGCCGATGACCGACACCTTCGACATGCCGGCTTCCGACTGCACCACGTCATAGCCGACATCGGCTTTCAGGCGCTCCAGCACCGCAAGCGCCTTGTCGACGTCGCCCGACGGCACCGTGAAGGTCATGTCGGTGAACTTGCCGTCCTCGGAGATGTTCTGGACGATCATGTCGACATTGATGTTGGCTTCGGCCAGCGGCCCGAAGATGCCGGCGGCAACGCCGGGACGATCGCCGACGCGGCGCAGCGAAATCTGCGCCTCGTCCTTGGCGTAGGCAATTCCGGTGACGACCTGCTGTTCCACGATCTCTTCCTCGTCGCAAATAAGCGTTCCGGGCGGATTGAGCAAATCCCCCATTCCGGGCGCGTCGGGATCGTCGAAGGACGACCGCACGAAGGTACGCACCCTGTGCACCATGGCAAGCTCGACCGAGCGCACCTGCAGCACCTTGGCGCCGAGCGAGGCCATTTCGAGCATTTCCTCGAAGGAAATCTTGGCCAGCCGCCGCGCCTTCGGCTCGATGCGCGGATCGGTGGTGTAGACGCCGTCGACATCGGTATAGATGTCGCAGCGGTCGGCCTTGACCGCCGCCGCGATCGCCACGGCGCTGGTGTCGGAGCCGCCGCGGCCGAGCGTTGCGATGCGGTTGTCCGGGCCGATGCCCTGGAACCCGGCGATGACGGCCACCTGGCCCTCGCCGAAGCGCTTGATCAGGAAGCCGCCGTCGATGTCGAGAATGCGCGCCGCGCCATGCGCGTTGTCGGTCTTGATCGGGATCTGCCAGCCCTGCCAGGAGCGGGCATGAACGCCCATGTTCTGCAGCGTGATCGCCAGGAGACCGGCCGTGACCTGCTCGCCGGAGGCGACCACGGCGTCATATTCGCGCGCGTCGTGCATCGGCGAGGCCTCGCGCGTCCAGCCGACCAGTTCATTGGTCTTGCCGGCCATCGCCGAGACCACGACCGCGACCTCATGGCCGGCGTCGACCTCGCGTTTGACATGGCGCGCCACGTTGCGGATGCGGGCGATGTCGGCGACGGAGGTTCCGCCGAATTTCATCACGATGCGCGCCATGGAAACGAAATGCCTTTGACTGGATGCTGGGCCGTGGGGCCGAAAAACACGCCGGCCAAGGCCGGGTGCTGAATGCGCGGCCTCCTTAGCCAAATGATCAGGATTTCGCAAGCGATGGCGCGCAACAACGATTCGCGCTGAAAATATCGGGGTTGCTGACAGATTTGAGCACCAGGTCATGCGATAGATGAGCCTGGAAGCCCGACAACGAGGAGGATAGATGGCCGAGACCCTGGAAATCGTCACCTTCCGGCTGAAGCCCGGAACCGAAGCAGGCTTTGTCGCCGGCAACGGCCTGCTCAGCGACTGGCTGGCGCGGCAGCCCGGTTTCCTCAGCCGCTGCCTGGCCAGGCAGGACGACGGCGGCTGGGTCGATCTGGTGCGCTGGCAGAGCCGCGAGCAGGCGCTTGCCGCCGCCGGTCGGATCATGGCCGAGATCGGCGATTGCCAGGCGATGCGGGCCATCGATCCCGCCAGCGTCGACATGAAGCATCTGGCGGTGGCGCTCGCCGTCTGACCTTGATCCCGCTGCCGGCGGATTCCTGGCGTGCTGGGACGCCGATCCTCATTCCAGCCGCGCCGCGCTTCGCCACAGGCCTGGGTAATCGAGGACGAAACCAGCCGGTGAAACTTCCAGGATCGCGTTGTAGCCGAACATCGGCGCATCATAGCCGTAACGAGTATCGTCGAGCCGCCGGTAGCTCTGCTCGAGGCGCATCAGCCTGAGTTCGGGAAAGGCCAGATAGGCGGCCGGCGCGGGCGTCGACATGCCGACTCCGAGGTCGAAGCGGCGGATCGCCAGGAGGTTCGTGGCGGGCGTGAAGCCGAGATCGACGTCGATCAGCCCGGCGACCTCCGCCTGGCCGGCGCCGTTCAGCGTCCAGCCGCCATCGGCAAGCCGCTCGATCTCAAAGTGCAGGGTTTCCGCGCCGACAAAAACCGTCGACGCACGCCGAGCGCGTCCGCCAGCCGGAATCGCAGTCGGCTTCATAGGCGAGGCTGCATGGCTTGTCGTCATGGACGAAGAGCGCATGGCCCCTGAGTTTCCAACCGTCGCCCGCATCGGAAAGCAGGCAGGCATCGTGCCCTTCCAGGTCGAGCCGCCGCCATAGGATCGAAGAGTGCGGGCGCATGATCACGCTCCTGTTTGAAACATCATGCCTCATCATTCGTCCGTCAGGGCAATGCCGTTGCCGTTGCGGGCCGACGAAACTGCCATGTGCTGACAGAACGCCTCCGCCCGACCGCCGGCGCGCGCAGGCTCGCTGTTCGCTCGTGGCAGCAGTCGAAAAAAGCCGCCTTGACATTCGCGGCCAGGCAACCGACTTCCTAGCACTTTGATTTTACGCATGATCCTTTCCGAAAATCGAAAGCGATTTTCGGGGTCATGCGTCAGGAGATCCGCCCATGCCAGAGCCCCGACGGTCGACGATCGATGCCGGAGAAGTGGAACGCTTTTCCGCGCTGGCCGCCGAATGGTGGAACCCCAACGGCAAGTTCCGGCCGTTGCACAAGTTCAATCCGGTGCGGCTTGCCTATATCCGCGACCAGGTGGCGGCGCGCTTCGGCCGCGATCCGCGCGCGGCCAGACCGTTCGAAGGCCTGCGCTTCCTCGACATCGGCTGCGGCGGCGGTCTGCTGTGCGAGCCGATGGCGCGGCTCGGAGCCGAAGTGGTCGGCGCCGATGCCTCCGCCACCAACATCGAAGTGGCGAAGCTGCACGCGGCCGAGGTCGGCGTCAGCGTCGATTACCGCGCCACCACGGCTGAGGACCTCGCCGACGCCGGCGAGACATTCGACGTCATCCTCAACATGGAAGTGGTCGAGCATGTCGCCGACATCGACCTGTTCGTGGCCAAATGCGGCCAGATGGTCAAACCCGGCGGCATCATGTTCGTCGCCACCATCAACCGCACGCTGAAGGCGCTCGGCCTCGCCATCATCGGCGCCGAATATGTGCTGCGCTGGCTGCCGCGCGGCACCCACCAGTTCGGCAAGCTGGTACGGCCGGAGGAACTGGAAAAAGCCCTCGGCGCGGCCAGCCTGACCATCATCGATCGCACCGGCGTCGTCTACCATCCGCTGGCCGACCGCTGGCAGCGGTCGAAGGACATGGACGTCAACTACATGGTCTTGGCCGAAAAAGCCTCGGTCTGACCTCGCCCTGTCAGGCTGCCTGGCTCCGCATCTTCAAGCTCGTCTGGTTCTGCGCCTTTGTGGTGATGAACACGCCGATCGTGATGATCACCGCACCCATCCACGTCAGCAACTGATAGTGCTCACCAAGGAAAACCGTGCCGGCAAACAGGCCGACCGCGGCCGCGACATAGCCGATCTGGCTGAGATAGACCGGACCGCCGACCGCTTGCAGCCGGAAGAAGAAGGCAAACATCGCCGAGGCCGACGCCACCTGTCCGGCGACCACCAGCGGCACGCTGCCGAGCGGAGCGAATGCCTGCCAGCCGAATAGCGTCAGAATGCCGATCAGAAGCAGGGTCGCCGAGGCCAGATGGCTGCCGACGGCAAGCTCGATCGGACCGGTGTCTTCGGGCCAGTCGACGGTGCGGTAGATGTTGCCGGCAGCGAGGCTGACCGGGATCAGCAAACCGACCGCCACCCAGAAGAACTCGGCCGGCTGGCCGGCCTCGCCGCGCGTGACCGCCACCATCACCGCGCCGACGAAGCCGACCGCGATGCCGACGACACCGAGCAGGTTTGGCCGCCTGACGCCGAGCAGGATCGAGAACACCAGCGTGACGACGGGCGAGAGCGTGAACATGATGCCGGTGTAACCGGCTCCCAGATGCGGGATGGCCGAGAACATCAGCAAATTGGGGACCGCATAGGACACGGCGGCGGTGACGAAGAAATAGCGTAATTTGTGCGCCGTCAACCGGATGCGTTCGCCGCGCAGCAGAAGCGCCAGCAACAGCACGCCGCCGGCGCCGAGCGAGATGACGAAAGCCCAGACCATGGCCGGAACGCCGGCCGCCGTCGCCAGTTTGCCGAACGGCAGCGTCAGGCCGAGCAGGCCGCCGGTGACGACCAACAGGCCGGCCGCCGAATCCCAGAGAATTTTCATCGGATGGTCCCGTCGTTCAATCGCAGCGCTTGGCCGCTATTGTGTTTTGCGATAACATAGTGCAAAGATTCTTTATGTCAAGATACTTTTCGGTGAGATAGATGGATCGGGCGGCAAGGGCGATCGAGCAGTGGCAAAGGGAACGGCCGGATCTGGACGTCTCGCCTATGGCCGTGATCGGACGGCTGAACGAAGCCGCCTCGCTGATCTCGCGCGAGCGCCTGGCGCCGCTGTTTGCTCGCTTCGGATTGCAGCAAGGCGAGTTCGACGTGCTGGCGACCCTGCGCCGTTCCGGCACGCCCTACGCCTTGACGCCGACCGATCTCTACGAGGCGACGATGGTGACCTCGGGCGCCATGACCGCCCGGCTGGACCGGTTGGAGAAGGCCGGTTTGATCGAACGCGCGCCGCATCCAAGCGACCGCCGCGGCGTGGTGGTGCGGTTGACCGAAAAGGGTTTGGCCTTGACCGACGAGGCACTCGCCGCCCATGTCGCCAACGAACATGAAATCCTCGCCGGACTGACCGCGCCAGAGCGGGAGACACTGGCCAGTCTGCTTGGAAAGCTGATCGGAAGCCTGAGCTGAATGCTCAGTTGCGGTCGTCGGGAAAGCTGGGGATCGGCATGAACTCGACGCCATCCTCGACCAGACTCTTTGCCTCGTCGACCGTCGCCTCGCCATAGATGCCGCGCGGATCGGTCTCGCCGAAATGGATCTTGCGCGCTTCCTCGGCGAATTTGTCGCCGACATAGTCGGCATTCTCGCGCACCTTCTCGGCCATTGCCTTCAACTGCGCCAACGCCTGCTTCTGCGCCTCGCCCATGGCGAGCGCGATCTTTTCCTGCTTGCGCCCGGTCGAGACGGCCGGCGCCATCAGCGCCTTGTCGACCTTGTGCGAGCCGCAGTTCGGGCAGTCGACGAACCCGCGCTTCTTCTGGGTGTCGAAATCGTCGTTGCTCCGGAACCACGCCTCGAATTCGTGCTCATGCTCGCAGATCAGGGAGAAACGGATCAAGAGGCGGCACCCCTGAGGCGGGGCGCCTCGCCGGCATTGACCGAGAACTCGCGCGCATTCTTGAGATTGGGGATCTTCCTGCGCGCGGCAAGCGACTGCGCCGGGTCGATCTCGGCGACGATCACCGCCGGCTGGTCGTGCGCCGCTTCCGCGACAATGCGGCCCCACGGGTCGACGATCAGCGAATGGCCATAGGTCTCGCGACCGTCCTCGTGCAATCCGCCCTGAGCAGCGGCAATCACATAGGCGCCATTCTCGATGGCGCGCGCGCGAAGCAGCACATGCCAATGCGCCTCGCCGGTCTGCCGGGTGAAAGCGGCGGGCACCGACAACAAGTCGGCGCCGGCCAGCGCCTCGGCGCGGAAGAGCTGCGGGAAGCGCAAATCGTAGCAGACGGCAAAGCCGAGCTTCGCGCCGCCGATCTCGGCGACGACAGCTTCGGTGCCCGGCTCGTAAGCGGCGGATTCGCGCCAACTCTCGCCATTGTCGAGATCGACGTCGAACATGTGGATCTTGTCGTAGCTGGCTATCGTCGCCCCATCCGGCGCGAACAGCAGGGCGCGGTTTGCCAGCTTGCCGTCGGCGCGCAGGATGGCGGTCGAGCCGATATGCAGGAAAATGCCGAGTTCCCTGGCCAGCTTCCTGGCGGTCGAGACGATGATGTCCTTGTCCTCGGAGGTGAAGGAAGCGGCACGCGCCTCCTTGTCGCGCACCAGCGCGCCGGTCATCTCAGGGGTCTGGACATAGCTGGCGCCAAGGCCTGCCGCCTCGCGCACCAGGCGCTCCAGATCGACCGCGTTGCGCTCCGGGCTCTCGCCCGAACGCATCTGCACCGCCGCTGCCTTGAAAACACCCATGGTCAAGCCCTCGAACCGTTGGCAAGCAACACATCGAGCCGGCCCTCCGCCTCCAGATCATGGAGGTCGTCGGAGCCGCCGACATGCGTGTCGCCGATGAAAATCTGCGGAAACGTGGTGCGGCCATGCGCCCGGGAAATCATCTCCTGGCGCAGTTCCGGCGAGAAGGAAGCATCATGCTCGGTATAGGCGACGCCCTTGCGGTCGAGGAGCCGCTTGGCTGCGGTGCAATAGCCGCACATCATCCGGGTATAGATCGTCACATCGATCATCAGTCAGCAATCCTGCCTCTGCATGCGCGCCTGGAGGCGCGTGGCGCTTCCGGGATAACGACATGCACGAAAACAACAATTCTCGCTTTATATAGTCGCGGACTCGTCGGCCCGAAAGTCCCCCGGCAAAACGCGCGCGAAGGTCAGCACGTCGACGGCTCCGGCGCCGCCCTTCTTCAGCGCCTTGGCCACCGACCTCACTGTCGCGCCGGTGGTGTAGACATCGTCGATCAACAGCACCCGGCGGCCGGCGATCTCGATCTCCGCCTCGGTCGGCACGCGGAAGGCGGCGCGCACATTGTCCTCGCGGTCCTGCCGCTCCAGCCCGACCTGCTGGCGGGTGAGCTTCACGCGCCTCACAGCCGAAGGCGAGAAAGGCAGGCCGCTGAGGTGCGATACCGCCCTGGCCAGCTCGGCCGACTGGTTGAACTGCCGCCTGAAGAAGCGCCGCCAGTGCAACGGCACCGGCACGACGAGATCGGCCTCCGCGATCAGCTCGGCTCCGGCGCGCAGCATCCAGCGCGCCATCCATGGCGCCAGATCCGTGCGGTCCTGATACTTCAAGCCTTGCACCATCTGGCGCGCCACGCCGGAATAGACGACCGCGGCCCGCGCCCGTTCGAAGGGCGGCGGATCGGCGATCGCTTCGGCCGAGAGGAAGCCTTCGCCCATGTCATGGGTGAACGGCGTGCCCATCACCGCGCACCAGGGCCGTTCCAGCAGCCTGAGCTTCGGCCAGCAGGTCCCGCACAGCACGCCGGGCTGCGAGACATGGCGACGGCAGCCGGCGCAGACCGGCGGAAACAGGATGCGCGCCGGCAAGGCCAGTGCCCGCCGCGCGATGGTCCCGAGTTCAACGGTCTTGATCTTCGGCATTGGATCGGCCACGTGGTTTCGTCGCCGCTCCACTATAATCGGAGCGCGGAAAACAGGAACCTGCCCGTTGCAGCCTATCATCGACACCTCGCTCTGGCTGGCGCGCAAGCGCCGCGCCCTGGCCCACTCCGTGGGCGGCGCCGATTTCCTGATGCGGCGGGCAGCCGATGACCTTGCCGACCGGCTCGGCGCTGTCGAGCGCAGCTTCGGCAAGGCGGCCGCGCTGTTTTGCCAGACGCCGGCGGCAGCGGATGTGCTCGCCGAAAGCGGCAAGGCGGCGGAGATCGCGCGCGTCGAAGCGGACGCGGCTTTCCTCGCAGACAGGGCAGGCCTTGTCGCGCCGCTGGAGACGGTGCCGTTCGAGGCCGAGAGCCTCGATCTGGTTGTCTCGCTGCTGTCGTTGCAGGCGATGAACGATATTCCCGGCATGCTGGCGCAGATCCGCCGGGCGCTGCGGCCAGACGGGCTTTTCCTCGGCGCCCTGGCCGGCGCCGGCACGCTTTCCGAATTGCGCGAGAGCCTGCTCGCCGCCGAGACCGAGCTCTACGGCGGCGCCAGCCCGCGCGTCACTCCCTTCACCGATGTCCGCGACGCCGGCGCGCTGCTGCAGCGCGCCGGCCTGGCGCTGCCGGTCGCCGATGTCGAGACGGTGACGGTCCGCTACGACACTATGTTCGACCTGGTCGCCGACCTCAGAGCCATGGGCGAGACCAGCGCGCTCGTCGACCGCAGCCGGCGGCCCGGCACGCGAAAATTCCTCGCCCGCGCCGCCGAGATCTACGCGCAACGGTTTTCCGACCCCGACGGCCGGATCAGGGCGAGCTTCTCGATTGTATGGCTGTCAGGCTGGGCGCCCGATGCTTCGCAGCAAAAGCCGCTGAAGCCGGGCTCGGCAAAGGTTTCGCTGAAGACGATCCTGGAAGACCCGCCGTGGCGTTGAGACCGATCAGTGCTGGGCGAAGGCGTTGACGAGCTGGCTGTTGGTGTCGCTGAACAGCCACTGTATCGCATTGGCTGCCCTGCCGACGCCGCCGACGATGGCAAGCGACAGCACTGCGGCGATCAGGCCATATTCGATGGCTGTCGCGCCTCTCTCGTCGTGGACGAACTGTTGCAGAAGCTTTTTCATGGTCATCGATCCCTCTTGCCAGGACCATAGCTCCTACCTGTTAAGAAAGGTTAACGGCAAAAGCTTAACAGGCGGTGAAACGGGTCGTCTCTGCGAAATTTGTTAACTATATCAACACTCCCCGCTGCGCGAGCCGTCACTGCGGATCACGCAGACCGAACTGGGCAGAGGCTGCAAGACGCTGCGGCGCAGCGTATAGGTGTCGCGATGGCCGATCGTACCGGTGCTCATCGTGTCGACGCCGGCAAAACCGTCGCGGGCTGACCGGGTCTGGCTGTCGAGCAAAGGCGCGGCGATTAAGGCCAGCGCCACCGCGGCCGAGCCGAACAGAAGCGTGATGCGCAATATGCCCATGCCGGCATCGGCGGCGCGAAAGCCGCGCTCCGGCCGGATCGAGTCCCAGTCTTTGTCGAGGCTCATGCAATCGCTCCCCACGCGAATCGGCCGGGACCCGGCTTTGCCTCAATTTTCCACACCGGGATAAATCTTCCATTAACGCTGGCTAAAACCAGCGCCCAGGCTCTCACAGGAGGTCGATGAGGAACTGGATCAGCGGCGCGTCGGCCGGCGGCATCGGATAGTCGCGCATCTGGCGCGGCCGCACCCATTTCAGCCCCTGCCCTTCCCTTGGCTGCGCGATTCCGCGAAAGCGGCGGCAGACGAAGAGCGGCATCAGCAGGTGAAAATCATCGTAGCTGTGGCTGGCGAAGGTGAGCGGCGCGAGACAGGGGATGTCCGTTTCGATGCCGAGTTCCTCCTGGAGCTCCCGGATCAGGCACTCCTCCGGTGTTTCACCGGGCTCGACCTTGCCGCCCGGGAATTCCCACAGGCCGGCGAGTTGCTTGCCTTCGGGCCGTTGCGCCAGCAGCACGCGACCATCCGCGTCGACCAGCGCGCAGGCGGCGACGAGAAGCAGGCGCTTGCCGGCTGACTTGACCTCGCTCATGCGCCGGGCGGCCGACGATAGTGGTAGCGGTAGACTTCCTCGAAGCCCAGCGAGCGGTAGAGCCCTAGCGCCGGCGCGTTGCCGGCTTCGACCTGCAGCCAGGCCTCCCGCGCGCCGCGCAGCCGCGCCCATTTCAGCGCCGACAGGATAAGGTTGCGGCCGTGGCCTTGGTTGCGCACCGATCTGTCGGTGGCGATCTCGAACAATCCGGCGAGGTCGCCGTCATGGACGCAGATCAGCGTCGCCAGCGGCTCGTTGCCGTCCTCGAGCGCGAACAGCCCGGCCTCGGGCTGGATGGCGCCGATGATCTCCGACAGGCCTGGCCTGAGCGACACGTCCGAGCCGCTGACCTTCAGCGACGCGCCGATGAAGCGGCTGATGTCTTTCAGCGGAATCTGGTCCATGGCCGTGTCGAGCCGGGCGTCGGCCAGCGGCAGCCGCATCACCAGGGATTCGTCGAAGCTGCTCCAGCCTTCGCTGTCGAGATGTCTGGAAAGGACAGGGCCTGACAGCGGCGATATGCGGAACGTCAGCGGCCGGCCATAGGCGTCAAAACGCCGGCTGGCGCGGCCGATGCGCTCGGCGATGTGCTGGGTGTCGCCGGGGTCGAGCGGATTGACGGAGTTCAGCCGCTTGGCCGGATGCCCGGCCGTCAGCCGTACCACCCAGGTGCCGTCATAATGGACGGCGGCCGCCGGCCAGGCGCGGAAACCGGCCGCCTCGTAGCGGCGGACGGTCGCGAGCATGCTTGCCGGATGTCTGGACACCAACGCCCTCAGCTCCGGTAATCGCCGTTGATGGCGACATATTCCTTGGTGAGGTCGCACGTCCACACCGTCGCCTTGCCGCGGCCGATGCCGATATCGGCGCGGATGCGGATATCGTCGCGCTTCATATAGGCCGAGGTCGCTTCCTCGGAATAGGCCGGATCGCGCTCGCCCTCATGCGCCAGCCTGTTGTCGCCGAACCAGATCGACAAAAGGTCGCGGTCGGCGGGCTCGCCGGCCTTGCCGACCGCCATGACGACGCGGCCCCAATTGGCGTCCTCGCCGGCGACGGCCGTCTTGACCAGCGGCGAATTGGCGATCGACAGCGCGATGCGCTTGGCCGAACGGGCCGACTTGGCGCCGGTGACGGTGACTTCGACCTGCTTGCGCGCGCCCTCGCCGTCGCGCACCACCTGGAGCGCCAGCGTCTTCAGCACCTTGCCGAGCGCACGGCGGAACGCGCCGAGCCGCGCGTCCTTGGCATCGCTGATCGCGGGCGCGCCGCGCTTGGCAGCGGCGCCCGTGGCGAACAGCAGCAGCGTGTCGCTGGTCGAGGTGTCGCTGTCGACGGTGACCGCGTTGAAGGTCTTGGCGGTGCCGCGCGACAACAGATCCTGCAGCACGGGTGCGGCGATCGGCGCGTCGGTGGCGATGAAGGAGAGCATGGTCGCCATGTCGGGCGCGATCATGCCGGCGCCCTTGGCGATGCCGTTGATCGTGACGTCGGCGTCGCCAAGCTTCACCGTCGCCGTCGCCACCTTCGGATAGGTGTCGGTCGTCATGATGGCCTTGGCCGCCTCGGTCCACAGGTCGGGCTTGCCGTCCTTGACCAGCCCGGCGAGCAGATGGCTGAACCTGGCCGTATCGAGCGGCTCGCCGATGACGCCGGTGGAGGCCAGGAACACCTCGCTCGTGGCGCATCCGGCCGCCTTGGCCGCCGCCTCGCCGGTCAGCGCCGTTGACGCGCGGCCCTTCTTGCCGGTGAAGGCATTGGCGTTGCCGGAATTGACCACCAGCACGCGCGCCTTGCCGGCGCCGAGGTTCTGCCGGCAGAAATCGACCGGTGCCGACGGGCATTTTGACTTGGTGAACACCCCGGCGACGGCGGTGCCCGGATCGAAGACCATGGCCAGAAGGTCGGTGCGGTTCTTGTATTTGATCCCCGCCTCGGCGGTGGCGATGCGCACGCCCTCGATCGCGGGCATTTTTGGATATTTCTTCGGCGCGAGCGGCGAAATCGTTGCGGACATGAGGACCTCGGGCGGCGGAAACGCTGGGGAAGGCCGGTTTGCCCGATACGACGCGCCGGCGCAAGGGCGTTTTCGTCGCTCCTGCCGGCCGCGCCAACCCGCTCAGCACGCCTACACGGCCGCGCATTTGGGGAGGCCCCGGAACGGGCCGTATCGTTTCACCGAGAAGCCTTGTATCCTGCGGGCAAGACATATCGGCAAGGACAAGGCAGATGGGCGAGGCCGCCGGAACCGGGCGCAGATCGATCGGCGCCAGGCGCAATCCCGACAGCGCCGACGCCATTCTCGACGCCGCCGAGGCGGTGCTGGCGGAGGCCGGCTATTCCGGCTTCTCGATCGAGGCGGTGGCGCGCCGGGCGCGGGCCGGCAAGCCGACCATCTATCGCTGGTGGCCGAGCAAGGCCGCCCTGCTGCTCGACGTCTACCAGCGGCAGAAGCGGGTCGACGTCCCCGACACCGGCAATCTCGAGGACGATCTTGTCGGTTTCCTGAAGAACCTGTTCGCGCACTGGCGCCTGACAGCGTCGGGCAATGTGTTCAGATCGCTGATCGCCGAGGCGCAGTCGGATAGCCACGCTGCGGCGGCCCTCGCCGGCTACGCGACCGGACGCCGCGCCCACACCGGCCAGGTGATCGAGCGCGCCAAGGCGCGCGGCGAGGTCGCGCCCGAAGTCGATGCCGGCATCGTCGCCGACCTCATCGCCTCCTATGCCTGGAGGCACCTTCTTACCAACCGGCTCGACGAGGACAAGGCGACGCTGCGCACTGCCGTCCGCTATGTGATCTCCGGCATTTCCGCCAAGCGCTGAGCGGCCGGGCTCGGGCTGCCGGCACGACACGCTTGCTTCCATCCTCAAACGAAAAGGGCGCCTAACGGCGCCCTTCACATGACTGATGAGCTGTCGCGGGCCTTACTTGCCGCTTTCGATCGTCTCGACCGCCTTCTTCAAGTTGGCGTCGGGGATCTCGACCTTGGCGTCGGCGCGCAGCTGCTTCACCAGCGCGAAATACTTGTCGCGGATGACGGCCTGCTTGGCCTGGTCCTTGACCTCCTCGAAGGCCGGCGGCTGCTTGGCGCGCTTGTCCTCGAGCTTGATGACGTGCCAGCCGAACTGCGACTGCACCGGCTCCTTGGTGTATTTGCCGACCTCGAGCGCGAACGCCGCCTTGTCGAACTCGGGCACCATCTGCCCCGGTCCGAACCAGCCGAGATCGCCGCCGTTGGACTTGCCGCTCGGATCGCTGGTGTGCTCGTTGGCAAGCTTCTGGAAATCGGCGCCGCCGTCGAGCTGCTTGATGATCGCCTCGGCCTCTTCCTTGGTCTTCACGAGGATGTGACGGGCGTGCACCTCGTTGACCGGCGGCGTGTTGGCGATCTCCTGGTCGTAGCGGGCGCGAATCTCGGCGTCGGTCACCTTGTTGACGACGCCCTTCTCGACCATCTCGCCATGCAGCGCGCGCTGCTGCAGGAACGCCATGCGGCGCTGGAAGTCGGCATCCTTGTCGAGGCCGGTGGCGACCGCCTGGGCCGCCATGACGCGGATCTCTATGGCCGCCGAAAGGGCGGCCGCGCGGCGCTGTTCCGGCGGCAGTTGCTGGAACTGCTGCGACAGCTCGCCTTCCGCGAGCCCAAGGTCCGCCTCGGTCAGCGGCTGGCCGTTGATCGTCGCGACCACGGCGTTCGGATCGACAGGCTTGGCGGCCGCGGCCGGGGCAGCCGGCTGGGCCGGGGCGGTTTCCTGCGCCATCACCGGCGACAGCGACAGAGCCGACAATCCGAATGCCAGGCCAAGGCTGGCGAGCGACGCACGGCGGAACGATAAGGTCATCAAGATTAACTCCGGTGGGGATTGCTTTGGCTGAATGGCTTCAGATCGGCCAGATTGTGGCGGAATTTGGCGCGGTCGGCAGGACCAGCGCGGCGTTGACATCGTTTGAGCCCCCTCTTATCTGTCCAACGACTTTGCGTCCAGAACCGTTTTCCGGGCGCTTTTTGCGTTTGTCCGCGTTTCACGCGGATTTGATGGGGCCGCCCGGTGCCTGTCGCAACGATTAAGAATGCTATCGAAAGGGCCATTGGATGGTCAGTCTCGGCGGTCTCGCCCGTAAGGTTTTCGGCTCCTCCAACGATCGCCGGGTGAAGGCGACCCGGCCGCGGGTCGAGGCCATCAATGCCATGGAAAACGAGATGCGGGCGCTTTCCGACGCCGAGCTTCGCGGCCGCACGGAAAAGTTCCGCCAGGATATCGCCAATGGCGCCTCGCTCGATGATCTCTTGATCCCGGCCTTCGCCACTGTGCGCGAGGCCGCGCGTCGCGTGCTCGGCCTGCGTCCTTTCGACGTGCAGCTGATCGGCGGCATGGTGCTGCACAATGGCGGCATCGCCGAGATGCGCACCGGCGAGGGCAAGACCCTGGTCGGCACCCTGCCCGTCTATCTCAATGCGCTCGCCGGCAAGGGCGTCCACGTCGTCACCGTCAACGACTACCTCGCCACCCGCGACTCCGAATGGATGGGCCGCATCTACAAGTTCCTGGGCCTCACCGTCGGCGTCATCGTCCACGGCCTCTCCGACGAGGAGCGGCGCGCCGCCTACGCCGCCGACGTCACCTACGCCACCAACAACGAGCTCGGCTTCGACTATCTGCGCGACAACATGAAATACGAGCGCGCGCAGATGGTGCAGCGCGGTCACAGCTACGCCATCGTCGACGAAGTCGATTCCATCCTGGTCGACGAGGCGCGCACGCCGCTGATCATCTCCGGTCCGCTCGAGGACCGTTCGGAGATGTACAACACCATCGACGCCTTCATGCTCAAGCTCGGCCCGGCCGACTACGAGATCGACGAGAAGCAGAAGACCTCGATCTTCACCGAGGAGGGCACCGAGAAGCTCGAGAACATGCTGCGCGACGCCGGCCTTCTTAAGGGCGAGTCGCTTTACGACGTCGAGAACGTCGCCATCGTCCACCATGTCAACAATGCGCTCAAGGCGCACCAGCTGTTCCAGCGCGACAAGGACTATATCGTGCGCAACGGCGAGATCGTCATCATCGACGAGTTCACCGGACGCATGATGCCCGGCCGCCGCTATTCGGAAGGCCTGCACCAGGCGCTCGAGGCCAAGGAGCACGTGGCGATCCAGCCGGAGAACCAGACGCTGGCCTCCGTCACCTTCCAGAACTATTTCCGCCTCTACGACAAGCTCGCCGGCATGACCGGCACGGCGCTGACCGAGGCCGAGGAGTTCGGCAACATCTACAATCTCGAGGTCACCGAGATCCCGACCAACCTGCCGGTCGTGCGCAAGGACGAGGACGACGAGGTCTACCGGACCGTCGACGAGAAGTACAAGGCGATCGTCAAGGAGATCAAGGACGCGCGCGACAAGGGTCAGCCGATCCTGGTCGGCACCACCTCGATCGAGAAATCCGAGCAGCTCGCCGAGCGCCTGCGCAAGGACGGCTTCAAGAGTTTCGAAGTGCTCAATGCCCGCCACCACGAGCGCGAGGCGGCCATCGTCGCCCAGGCCGGCAAGCCCGGCGCCATCACCATCGCCACCAACATGGCCGGCCGCGGTACCGACATCCAGCTCGGCGGCAACGCCGAAATGCGCATCGCCGAGGAACTCGGCGACCTGCCTGAAGGGCCGGAGCGCGAAGCCAAGGAAAAGGCAATCCGCGACGACGTCGCCCGCCTGAAGGAAAAGGCGCTCGCCGCCGGCGGCCTCTACGTGCTCGCCACCGAGCGCCATGAGTCGCGCCGCATCGACAACCAGCTTCGCGGCCGCTCCGGCCGCCAGGGCGACCCCGGTCGCTCGAAATTCTTCCTGTCGCTGCAGGACGACCTGATGCGTATCTTCGGATCCGAGCGCATGGACGGCATGCTGCAGAAGCTCGGCCTCAAGGAAGACGAGGCGATCATCCATCCCTGGATCAATAAGGCGCTGGAGAAGGCGCAGAAGAAGGTCGAGGCGCGCAACTTCGACATCCGCAAGAACCTGTTGAAATATGACGACGTCTCCAACGACCAGCGCAAGGTGGTGTTCGAGCAGCGCATCGAGCTGATGGACGGCGAAGGCCTGTCGGAAACGGTCGCCGAGATGCGCGACGGCGTCATCGAGGAGATCGTCGCCAAGAACATTCCCGAAAACGCCTATGCCGAGCAGTGGAATGTCGCCGGCCTCAAGGCCGAAGTGGCCGAGTTTCTCAACCTCGACCTGCCGGTCGAGGAGTGGGCCAAGGAAGAAGGCATCGCCGAGGACGACATCCGCGAGCGCATCACCGCCGCCGCCGAGACGGCCGCCAAGGAACGCGCCGAGCGTTTCGGCCCCGACGTGATGAGCTATGTCGAGCGCTCGGTGGTGCTGCAGACGCTGGACCACCTCTGGCGAGAGCACATCGTCAATCTCGACCATCTGCGCTCGGTGGTCGGCTTCCGCGGCTACGCCCAGCGCGATCCGCTGCAGGAATACAAGGGCGAAGCCTTCGAGCTGTTCCAGGGCATGCTCGGCAATCTGCGTCAGGCCGTTACCGCGCAGCTGATGCGTGTCGAGCTGGTCCGCCAGGCCGCCGAAGCGCCGCCGCCCGAGGCCCCTGACATGTTCGGCAGCCATATCGACGGCACGACTGGCGAGGACGACTTCCAGGGCGGCGAGACGGCGCTCCTGGTGCGCCAGGAATCCAATGCGATCGTCGCGGCGGAGGATCGCGACCCGAACAACCCCGCCACCTGGGGCAAGATCGGCCGCAACGAGGCCTGCCCCTGCGGCTCCGGCAAGAAATACAAGCACTGCCACGGCGCGTTCGCTTGAGAGCAATTCCAGGAAAAGTGTGAAGCGGTTTTCCGCCCGGAATTGCGTCAGAACAAGGCGACCTTCCCTTCTCCCCGTTCACGGGGAGAAGGTGGCCCGAAAGGCCAGATGAGGGGCAGCGCGGCCGTTCGCGATCACACCAGTCCTGAAGCGCGCGCGGCGGCGGACGCCTCGCCGCGCGAGACCGCGTCCAGCTTGCCCAGCACCGCCGAGACATGGTGATCGACCGTCTTCGGCGAGATGGTCAGATGCTCGGCTATCCGCTTGTTGGAGAAGCCGCGCTCGATCAGCTGCAGCACCTCCATCTGGCGCTGGGTCAGGCCAGCGCTGTTGGCGCGTGTCGCCTGGCGCGGCCCTCTCGCAATATGGCTGACGCCGCTGCGCCGCATCAGGGCGCGGACATGCTGCGCCACCGGCCTCGCGCCAAGACCCTCCAATATTTCGAGCGCCTCGCGCAACGCCGGCTCGTCGCCATGCAACAGGGCGAGCGCGCGGTCGAAGGGAGCGCCCATCCCGGCCCATAGCGCCGCGGCGCCGCGCCACTCGCCGGCGAGCAGCATCCGGTGCGGTCCCGCCATTCCCGCCGTGTCGCCGGGATCGCTTTCGAGTGACAGGAGCAGCCGCCAGATGGCGAGTTCGCCGAACACCGCCCGCGTCGGCGACAGGCTGTCGGCCAGCTCGATCAAGCCAAGCGCTTCCTGCCTGTCGCCTTGACCGAGCCATGCCCGTTCGGCCATCACCGCCGCGTAGGGCGCCAGCCGCTGCAGCTCCATGCCCTTGTCGAGGAACCGCTTCATCTCTTCCAGCACCGGCTCGGCCGAGGGATCGCCCCGCCTTATGCGCAGTTTTGCCAACGCCACCAGCGAGGGATAGCGCACCAGCGCGGTCGTCGCGTCATTGTCGATGACGTCATGCGCAACAGTGGCTGCGTCGTCCCACAGGCCGCGCCGCACCAGGAGCTGCGCCTGCACGCCCCGCATGTAGTCGCGCCAGGTCGCCAAATCGTTCTCGACGCAATAGGCGATGCCGCGCTCGAGAAAGGACTGCGCCTCGGCGAGGTCCAGTTGGTTCATCTCGATGCAGGCGCAATTGGTGAAGGCGCGCGCCGCATGCTCCTGGAAGTTCTGTTCGAGCGCGAGCTCGAGACTGCGTGCGAGATGCAGCCGGCCGCTGGCCAGATCCAGCCATTGTTCGGCCGAACCCAGATTGTTGAGGGCGTGGCAGACGATGTCCGGCCTGTCCAGCCGCTCCGCCAGCTCGACCGCCCTGCCGCCGAGCAGCAGCGTCTCATCGAGTTTCTCGGCCAGCATCGCCAGTTGCGAGAGATTGGAATAGGCCATGGCAAGCTCTGGTCCGGCGGGCGCCGCTTCCAGCAGTTCCACCGCCTGCGCGCCGAACAAATCCGCCTGCTCGCGGTCGCCGACGAGATAGGCGAAGCGCGACAGGCACCGCAGGCTGTCGCCCTCCCTGAGCCTGTCGCCCAGGGCCTGCTGCAGCCGGCGCGCATGGCCTTGCGCCTCGATGGCCGCGTCGATGCGGCCGATGAGATGACATTCGAAGGCATAGCCCTCATAGAGCCTGGCGCGGTCCTCCATCGACATGGCGTCGGCGTAGCGCAGGGCGACCTCGTAATGCCCGGCGGCATCGCGATGCGCGCCGACGCGCGAGGCCTCGCGCGCCGCCAGCGGGGCAAGCTCGCGCACCGCCTGCAGGTTCTGCGCCTCGACCGCATGATGCACCAGCCTTGCGGTGGCGACGTCGGCGTTTTCCTGCAATGCCGACAGCGCACGCTGGTTGAATGCGCGCCGGTGGCTTGGCGTCAGCATCATCTCGATGGCGCGGCGGGCGATATCGTGCCGGAAGGCATAGCCGTCGCCCAGATCGTCGAGCAGGCCGTTCGACACGCATTCGGCGAGCTGGCCGGCACTGGCGACACCGCACAGGCCGCGCAGCGCCCAGGCATCGGCGCGTCGGGGAAACACCGACACCGCATCGAGCATCGAGCGCGCGCCGGGCGACAGGCGTTCTGCCCGCGCCAGCACCGCGTCGCGCACGCTGGCCGGCGGCGTCGCCACGTTTTCGGCCGCCAGCAGTTCGGTGACGAAGAAGGCATTGCCGGCGGTGGCCCGGTAGATGGCGTCGCCATCGCGGCCCGCGGCATCGGCCAGCGACAGCACCGCCGCCTCGCTGAGCAGCGGCACATCGATGCGCTGGACATTGCCGGATGGAATCTCGCCCAGCGCGCGGCGCACGCGCATTTGCCCCTCGCTGCGGTCGGTGCGCGCCGTGAACAGCAGCAGCATATGCGTGTTGGCGAGGCGCCGGCCCAGGAAACGCACGAAGTCGAGCGTCGCATCGTCGGCCCAGTGCATGTCCTCGATGATCAGCAAGCCTGGCCGCGACCTCGCCTCGAAGACTTCGAGCGCGTCTGAAAACAGCGGCAGCCGCTGTCCCTGGCGGTCGTCGATCGCCCGCGGCAAGGCCCATTGCGCATCACGTGCCAGATCGTAGAGGGGCCCGAGCGGATCAGGAATCGAAAGGTCCTCGCAGGCGCTGCGGAAAACGGCCGCGCCTTGCCCGACGCGCGCGAGGAAAGCCTCGACGAGCGCCGTCTTGCCGGCGCCGGCCTCGCCCAGCAATGCCGCCACATGGCCGCGACCCTGCATCGCCTCCGAGAGCAGCTGATCCAGCTGCCCGAGTTGCGCCTGCCGCTCCAGAAGCATCGTCATTGGCCCATGGTCTCGTCGCCGCCCGGTCCATCCCGCCAGCATACCCAGCCCCGGTATCCGCAGTGTGGCTCCGAGACCAAACGTCGAAAACATAGGGAATCTTCCCGGCAAATATGGGGAAAGGTTCCGATGCGCGTCTTCAACGAGCGTGGTTCTTATCCAATCGCGCTCAAACCGGGCGTGAATCATTTCACAGGAAGGAAGCCATTCCATGCCTCGCTATCTGGTTGAACGGACATTCCCCGACGGGCTCACCGTGCCGATGAACGACGCCGGCGCCACCGCGCTCGGCGGCGTCATCATGCGCAATGCCGAAAAGGGTGTGACCTGGGTGCAGTCCTTCGTGTCGCCGGACAAGAAGCACAGCTTCTGCATCTACGACGCCCCCTCGCCTGAGGCGATCCGCAGCACGGCGCAGAAGAACGCCCTGCCGGTCGACAAGATCACGGAGGTGCGGGTCCTGGACCCCTACTTTTATCATTGATCCAAGGAAGGGCGGACCCGACCATGAGCGTGAAATTGTCCTGGGCGATGACGGTGGGGGCGATGATGGCGGCCGGTTTTCCGGGCTGCTCGATCTCGAAACGGCAGTCCCCATCGCGCCAGCCGGCCGCGCAACCTCCCGGCGCGGTCTCGCATGGCGGATCGTGTCCGCGCTGTTCTCGCCATTGCGAAACCGGCGCCTGCCGCCGCAGGACGATCATCTGAGGCGCGACATCGGGCTCGGACTGCGCGAGCTGCCGCGCGACTACTGGGAATATTGATGGCACCAGCGGTGATCCGCCATCACGGCGGGATCGTTCGATCCCGCCGCCTTCAATGACATGCACAGCGCGGCAGGGTGCGGTCTTCCACCGGCCGGCATTGCTGCTCTCGCGTCCTAGACGAAACGGAGAAGGAAATGACCATTCAGATCTGGACCAGGGGCCTCATCGGCATCCTGACGATAGCCGCGGCCAGCGCCGCCCAGGCGGAGAATGCCAACCCGCTGGCCGACAAGGTGCGGGCGGGCGACAGCCGCTTCGAGGATGTCGCGGTGGCGAAAGCCGAGGGCTATGCGCCGATCCCCTGCGCCAGCGGCATCACCGGCGGCGCCATGGGCATCCACTACGTCAACGCCGCTTACCTGAAGGACGATGCCGTCGACCTCGCCAGGCCCGAGGCGGTGATGTACGAGCCGGTGGCCGACGGCACGCTGAAGCTGATCGCCGTCGAATACATCACCGCGAAGGGTCCGGCTTCGCTCGAGGGTCAGCTGTTCAACTTCAACAGCGCCCCCAACCGCTACGGCCTCGGCGCGTTCTACGAGCTGCATGTCTGGGCCTGGAAGCAGAACCCGACCGGCACCTTCGCCGACATGAACCCCAACGTGTCGTGCGACGCGATGAAGGGAATGTGAGGCGCCTCTTCCTTCTCCCCGTTTCACGGGGAGAAGGTGGCCCGAAGGGCCGGATGAGGGGCGGCGCCGGCGCCTGATGTCTTCTATCGCCTCAGCCTTCTCCGGTTTCGCCGCACGGCAATCCTTCGAAAGCTCTCGCCGCCCCTCATCGCCTGCTGGCACTTTCTCCCCGTATGGTGACGGGGGAGAAGGAAGCGCCCACCCAACCGTTTCTTAATGTGTTTTCGCTAGACCGAAACGCAGGAAACGAGGCGGAAAACGGAGAATAATCGGGGTGCGCTTTTCCGCGGCGACGACTGCCGGGCGGTTTTTGCCGCAGCGCTTGGCGCTGCGCGTGAGCCCGTTGCTTGGCCGCATCGATGCCGTGCTGTTCACCGCCGACGAGCGCGGCGAGGCCGGCCGCATGTCGCTGATCGCCTTCACCATCCGCATCATCAGCGCCGTCATCGCCTTCGTCAGCCAGGTGCTGATGGCGCGCTGGATGGGCTCCTTCGAATACGGCATCTTCGTGCTGGTCTGGGTGACGATGGTGATCGTCGGCAACCTCGCCTGCCTCGGCTTCCACACCTCCGTCATCCGCTTCATCCCCGAATATCGCGAGCGCGGCCTGCTCGCCGAACTGCGCGGCATCGTGATGGCGAGCCGGCTGTTCGTGCTGGTCGCCTCGACGGCCATCGCCGGCCTCGGCGCGCTCGGCGTCTGGCTGTTCTCGCCCTGGATCGAGAACTACTATGTCGTGCCGTTCATCCTCGGCGTCATCTGCCTGCCGATGATCGCGCTGGGCGATCTCCTGCAAGGGCTGGCGCGGGCGAATTCATGGGCGCTGTTCGCGCTGTCGCCGACCTATCTGGTGCGGCCGGTGCTGATCCTGGTGTTCATGGCGCTGATGCTGGCGGCGGGCTATGCGCCCGATGCCAGGACCGCGATCTTCGCCTCGATCGCCGCTACCTACGCCACCACGCTCGGCCAGTTCTTGGGCGTCACAGCGCGCATCGACCGCAAGCTGGCGGCCGGCCCGATGAAGGTCCATTTCGCGCAATGGTTCATGGTCTCGCTGCCGATCTTCCTGGTCGAGAGCTTCTTCTTCCTGCTCACCAATGCCGACGTGCTGATGGTCGGCGCCTATCTCGATCCCGATGACGTCGCCGTCTATTTCGCCACCGTGAAGACCCTTGCGCTGGTGCATTTCGTCTATTTCGCCGTCAAGGCCGGCGTCGCCCAGCGCTACGCCCAGTTCACCCATGGCGAGCCGGAGCGGCTTGCCGCCTTCGCCCGCGAGACGGTGTCGTGGACCTTTTGGCCCTCGCTCTTGATGGCGCTGCTGGTGCTGGCGCTGGGGCAGCCGATGCTGGTGCTGTTCGGCCCCGAATTCACCGCCGGCTATCCGCTCTTGTTCCTGCTCGTCTTCGGCGTCGTGGCGCGCGCCGCCGTCGGCCCCTGCGAGAGCCTGCTCACCATGAGCGGCAACCAGAACATCTGCGCCGGCGTCTACGCCATGACGCTTGCCTTCAACATCGGCCTCAACGTGCTCTTGATCCCGTTCTTCCACCTGTGGGGCGCGGCGATCGCCACCAGCCTCGCCATGGTCTTCGAGGCCAGCGCGCTCTCCTTCACCGTCTGGCGCAAGCTCGGCATCGTCATGTTGATCTTTGCGACCGCCAGGAAAGGGACCGCCTGATGGCCGCCATCCCGTTGCTCGAGGAAACCAGCGGCGGTCCGGCCGGCGCCATGGTGCAAGGCCTTGCCGGCCTGGCGCGCGACGCCGACCCCGCCCATATCGAGATCCTTGCCAACAACCGGCCGGAGCGCAAGCTTGCCATCTATCCGGCTTCCGCCGGCTTCGACCTGGTCGAGGAACTCGACTATCTCTGCACCCGCACCCTCGAGCCCAACGTCTTCTTCAACCCGCGCTTCCTGGCACCGGCCATGCCGAGGCTCGAGGACCGCGAGGTCAAACTGGCGGTGATCCGCGACGGCGACGAATACCGCAACCGACTGCGCCTGCTGGTGCCGTTCTCGGTCGAGCGGCCGGCGATCCCGCTCGGCGTACCCGTCATGCGCACCTGGTCGAGCCCGTTCGGCCCGCTCGGCACGCCGCTGGTCGACCGCGACGATCCGGTCGGCGTCATTGAGGATTTCGTCTCGATGCTGTCCAGGCCGCACCTCAAGATGCCGAAGGTTTTCGTGCTGCCCGACATCCGGCTGGACGGACCGGTGGCGAGCCTGTTGACCACCTTCGCCGACACGCGCGGCCTGACCATGGTCACCACCGGCAAGATGGACCGTCCGGTGCTGGAAAGCGAGGCTGACGCCGAGGATTACCTCAAGGCGTCTCTGCGCTCGCACCATTACCGCGAATTCCGCCGATTGAAGCGCCGCCTTGCCGACCTCGGCCAGCTCGAACATCTGGTCGCGCGCGGTCCGGACGATATCCGCCATGCCATCGAGGCCTTCCTGACGCTGGAGGCGGCCGGCTGGAAGGGCCGCGAGCGCACGGCCATGGCGATCGACCGCTACCGCGCCGCCTTCGCCCGCGAGGCCGTGCACCGGCTGGCCGAGCAAGATCTCTGCCGCATCCATTCGCTGACGCTCGACGGCCGCACCATCGCTTGCCTGATCGTCTTCGTCGAGGGCGGTGTCGCCTACACCTGGAAGACCGCCTATGACGAGACCCTGTCGGCCTATTCGCCGGGCACGCTGCTGATGATCGAGGTGACCAGGCAGAATCTCGACGACCCCAACATCGTGGTCACCGATTCCTGCGCCGTGCCCGACCATCCGGTGATGAGCCGGCTGTGGGTGGAGCGCAAGCCGATGGGCACGCTGGTGCTCGGGCTGTCGCCCGACGCCGACCGCCTCGCCCGCCAGGCGGCCTCGCAACTCCATCTCTACCGCGAGACCCGCAACATGGCGCGCATCCTGCGCAACCGCATGCGCAGCCTGTTGAAAAGGCGCTAGATGAACGCCGGCGCACGGTTTATGGCTGCCGGCGGCCAAATCGGGCCGGCCTCCGCGATAAAGCATTCCAGATGATACGAGCCTTCCTGCGTCATGCCGGCCTCGCGCCGGTTCTCCTGCTTGCCCTGCTGCCGACGAAGGTTTTCGCCGGCTCCTGTCCCGAGGACTGCAGCGAGCCGCCGCCCGTCGACATCTACAGCCATACCGCCGCCGGCGACCTCAGTCCCGCAACTGCGGGTGCGTTGCCGCGCGTCTATGTGCCGAACCGGTCGTCGAACAGCGTCTCGGTGATCGACACGGTGACCCTGAAGGTGGTGGATAGGTTCGGCGTCGGCAGCAAGCCGCAGCATGTCGTCCCGTCCTGGGATCTGACGACGCTGTGGGTGGCCAACAACGGCACCGGCAAGAACGGCAGCCTGACGCCGGTCGATCCGAAGACCGGCAAGCCCGGCCAGCAGATCCCCGTCGACGATCCCTACAACATGTACTTCATGCCCGACGGCAGTTCGGCCATCATCGTCGACGAGGCCTTGCGGCAGCTCGACCTGCGCGACCCGCAGACCATGGCGCTGAAGTCGGTCATCGCCACGCCCGACTGCGCCGGCATCAATCACGCCGATTTCTCGGTCGACGGCTCCTACGCCATATTCACCTGCGAATACGGCGACGGCGGGCTGCTCAAGGTCGACCTGAAGAACCAGAAGGTGCTTGGCCGGCTCGACCTCTCCAGGATGGGCATGCCGCAGGACATAAGGCTCTCGCCCGGCGGCAAGGTCTTCTACGTCGCCGACATGATGAATGACGGCGTCTTCCTGGTCGACGGTGACAGCTTCAAGGAAATCGGCTTCATCGCCACCGGCATCGGCACGCATGGCTTTGTCGTCAGCCGCGACGGCAAGCGGCTTTACGTCTCGAATCGCGGCTCGCACAAGATGGAGCAAGGCCGCGCCAAGGGTCCCGGCAGCGTGACGGTGATCGACTTCGCGACCCGCTCGGTCGTCGCCCAATGGCCCGTTCCGGGCGGCGGCAGCCCCGACATGGGCAATGTCAGCGCCGACGGCAGGCAGCTATGGCTGTCCGGCCGCTTCGACAGCGAGGTTTACATGTTCGACACCACGTCCGGCGCGGTCACCAGGATCCCGGTCGGAGCGGAGCCCCACGGCCTGACGGTGTGGCCGCAGCCAGGACGGTACTCGCACGGGCACACGGGGAACATGCGGTAGGCCATTGCCCTTTTGAGGAGCGGTGACCGCGTCAAGACAAATGCATTCTTCCGCAGCGATCTGCCTAATGATTCGGCAGAATTCCGGAAATATTGAGTAAAATTGCCCCGGCTTCACGCTTTAATTGTATTAGCGATTCCTCATTCTCTTCGACCGAAAGATTTAATCGGCGGAAATGACAATTTTCCCTGTACTATATGGTCATTCCTTGGAACGATAATTTGAACTACAACGTTGGTCCGTAAGCGGTCGCTTGAACTCCCATCGAGCGGCTCGAACAGGCCGGCATTCCGAGGAAGGATCGTCCGATGACCAGTGTCGTCAACGCCAAAGGCATTCCCCTTCCCTACACCGGCGCTTCCACCCATTGGTACTCCGCAACCGGAGCCGGACCGGAGCTGCGCGGCACGTCCGGCAACGATTCATTCTGGGGCGACACCAGCGTCAACGTCACCATGTATGGCGGCGCTGGCGACGACTATTACCACCTCTATTCGACGATCAACCGGGCCGTCGAGCTGCCCGGGCAGGGCATCGACACGATCGACACCTGGATGAGCTACAAGCTCCCCGACAATTTCGAGAACCTGGTCGTCACCGGCGCCAACAAATATGCCTTCGGAAATTCGCTCGACAACATCATCAAGGGCGGCACCAGCAGCCAGACGTTTGACGGCGGCAAGGGCAACGATGTCCTGATCGGCGGCGGCGGCGCCGACACGTTCATCATCACCAAGGGCAATGGCAGCGACCTGATCGCCGATTTCGGCGCCGACGACACCGTTCGCCTCAACGGCTACGACTTCATGTCGTTCGACGACGTCAAGGCGCACATGATCCAGTCGGGGCCGAACCTCCTGCTGAACCTCGGATCGGATGAGGTGCTGGTGTTCAACAACACCACCGTCGACAAGCTGTCGGCCGGCCAGTTCGATCTGCCGATCGACAAGTCCGGCATGACGTTGTCCTTCTCCGACAATTTCAACACGCTCAGCCTTCACAACAGCCAAGGCGGCACCTGGGATACCAATTTCTGGTGGGGGCAGCCGAACGGCAGCACGCTCACCCAGAACAACGAGCTGCAATGGTATATCGACGCCAACTACGCCCCGACGAGCTCGGTCCATCCGTTCAGCATCAACAACGGCGTGCTGACGATCACCGCCGCACAGGCGCCGGCCGACATCAAGCCGCTGATCAACAACTATGAATACACCTCCGGCATCCTGACGACGCACGACACCTTCTCGCAGACCTATGGCTATTTCGAAATGCGGGCCGACCTGCCGGAAAACACCGGCGCCTGGCCGGCCTTCTGGCTGCTTCCGGAAGACGGCTCGTGGCCGCCGGAGCTGGACGTGGTGGAAATGTACGGCCAGAGCCCGAACGCGCTGCTGATGACCGCGCACACAAATCAGACGGGGACCCACACCAAGGTCGGGTCGACGGTGAATGTGTCCGACACCGACGGCTTCCACACCTACGGCCTGTTGTGGACGCCGGACAAGCTGGTGTGGACCTATGACGGCGTGCAGGTGGCGGAGGTGGCGACGCCGTCCGACATGAACAAGCCGATGTACATGCTGGTCGATCTCGCGATCGGCGGTCAGGCCGGCGCACCGCCGGACCATCTCGCCACGCCGGCCGAAATGAAGATCGACTATATCCGCGCCTACACGCTGGACGATTTGCAGCAGAGCCACCTGAGCACGACAGGCGAACACACTGTCTAGGCGGACCGGCGCCATGTCCCGGGGTCATGATCCGTTGGTCGATGCGGGAAAGGCCGGAAGCTCGAGCCTTCGTGCGGTGTTCGTGCGCGCCGTCACCGATGTCGGCCTGTTCTCGCTGCTGATCAACATCCTGCTGTTGGTCATCCCGCTCTATTTGCTGCAGGTCTATGACCGCGTACTGCCCTCCTCCAGCGTCGAGACGCTTGCCTATCTGTCGGTGATCGCCGTTCTCGCGCTCGCCTTCCTCGGCTTCCTGGACGCCGTCCGCGCCATCTACTCGCAGCGCATTGCAGCCACCGTCGACCGGACGCTGGGCGCAAGCACATTCGCCGCCTCGCTCGGCGCCAGATATGCTGGCGGCCTGTCGCCGCTGCGCGATCTTGCCTCGGTCTGCGCCTTCATCAGGTCGCGCGGCGTGGCGGTGCTGTTCGACCTTCCCTTCGCGCCCGCCTTCCTCGCTCTGCTCTATCTCATCCATCCGGTGCTGTTCTGGCTGACGCTCGCCGGCGCCGTGCTCTTGCTTCTCCTGGTGGTGGCGAACCAGCTTGCGATCGGCAGGAACGATGCCTTGTCCGCCGAGCGCTCGGCGCTCGCCAGCCGGGCCGAGCAGGCCTTCGAGCGCAATGCCGAAACGCTGCGCGCCATGGGCATGATCGAGAACGCCGCCCGGGTCTGGGGACGGCACGTCGGGGAAGCGCTCATCCTGCATGACCGCTCCTCGAGCGCCAACGCGATTTTCAGCGGCGCGTCGCGGGCGCTGCGCATGATGCTGCAGCTGGCGATCCTCGGCGCCGGCGCCTGGCTGGTGCTGCAGGGACAGATGACGGCCGGCATGATCTTCGCCTCCTCGCTGGTGTCGTCGCGCGCGCTGCAGCCGCTCGACCAGTTGATCGGATCCTGGCGGCAGATCGTCGACGCAAGGCGGGCGTGGAAGCGGCTGGCGACAGCGCTTGCGGCGCATCCGGCGAAAGCGCGCAAGCTCACCCTGCCCGATCCCTCCGGCGCGATCTCCGCGCAGGATGTTTTCTTCATCGCGCCGAATACCCCGCTAGGCGCGGAGCCCATCCTCAAGCGGCTGAACTTCCAGATCGGCGCCGGCGAAGCGGTCGCCATCGTCGGCCCGAGCGGCGCCGGCAAATCCACGCTGGCGCGATTGCTTGTCGGTGCCGCCCAGCCGACCGGCGGCTCGGTGCGGATCGACGGCGCTGACCTCAGGACGTGGGACGAAAACCAGCTAGGCCGGCACATCGGCTATCTGGCGCAGGAGGTGGAGCTCTTTCCCGGATCGATCGGAGACAATGTCGCCCGTTTCGACCCTGAAGCGGCCGACCCGGCGATCATCGCGGCGGCAGGGCGCGCCGGGGCGCATGAGCTGATCCTGGCGCTGCGCGACGGCTACCAGACCGTGGTCGGTCCATCGGACAGGACGCTGTCGGGCGGCGAGCGCCAGCGGATCGGCCTGGCGCGCGCCTTCTACGGCAATCCGCGCATCCTCGTGCTGGACGAGCCCAGCACCCATCTCGACGGCGGCGGCGAGATGGCGCTCGAGGCGGCGCTTGCCGCAGCGCGGGCAGCCGGCGTGACGACGATCGTGATCACGCATCGTCCTTCGATCGCCGCGGCCTGCGACCGCGTGATGCTTTTGCGCGGCGGCGTGATCGAGGCTTTTGGTCCGAGCGGCGAGGTGCTGCGGCAGCCGGTGACCGGCAAGGGCCCGGCCGCACAGCCGAACACGGTGGTGACCGGATCCTTCGCCTCGACCATCCGTCCGCACAGCATCCGCTTCGGGTCCTAGCCATGGCCGTCGGGCGCCTCACCCTCGAAACGCAGCCCCGCACCGACTTCCGGCGCGTGGCCTTGACTGGCTACGCGGCGACAGCGCTGCTGGCCGGCTGCTTCGGCTATTGGGCCGTGAGCGCGCCGCTTGCCGGCGCGGTGATCACGCAGGGCACGATCGCGGCGACCGGCGGCAACATCCTCATCCAGCATTCCGAGGGCGGCATCATCAATCAGTTGCTGGTCCATGAAGGCGACCGCGTGCGGCAGGGTGAGCCGCTGATCCTGCTTGATCGAACGGCAGCGCAGGCCGACCTCAACCGGCTGACGAGACAGTCGATAGCGCTCAGGGCGAGTGCTGCACGGCTGGAGGCCGAGCGCGACGGACTGGACGGGCTGGCGCCGATCATCGGCGCCGCGCCGGTGCCTTTCCAGCAGGACTTCGAAAATCTGGTGCGGGAACAGCGGAAGGAATTCGCCGCCAGGCTCGCCCGCTTCCGCTCGGAACAAGCGATCCTCGCCCAGCGTGTCGCCATGCATCGCCAGTCCGTCATTGGCTTGAACGCCCAAAAGCAGGCCGTTCAACAACAGGCCGAGGTGGTGAAGAAGGAGCTTGGCATCAAGACCAGCCTGCTGGACCAGGGCCTCACCAATCGCACCGAATATTCGCAGCTTCTGCGCTCGCAGGCCGATCTCGTCGGCCAGGCCGGAGCGCTGGAAGCCAATCTCGCGGCGGCCAACACGCAGATCGTCGAAGCCGAGCAGCAGATCGAGCGGGCGACCACGCAGCGCGTCGAGGAGGCCCTTACCAAGCTGGACGAGGTTCGCACCAATCTGGCCGACATCGAGGAACAGATGCGCGCCGCCGAGGCGGTGCTTCAGCGCACGACGATCAAGGCGCCGGCGGCGGGCATCGTGGTGTCGTCGACCTATAATTCCACGGGCAGCGTGATCGCCCCCGGCGAAAAGATCATGGAGATCCTGCCCACCGCGTCGGGTCTCATCGTCGATGCCAAGCTGCGGCCGAAGGACATCGACGACGTGCGTGTCGGTCAGCCGGCGAAGCTGCGGTTGGCGGCCTTGAACACGCGGCTGACGCCGGAGGTCTCGGCCGCCGTGACGCAGATTTCCGCCGATCGGCTGATCGACCAGGCGACGCACGAGCCCTATTTCCGCGCCAGGCTGAAGATTGCCGACCAGCTGCCGCCCGGCGTGAAAGCGGAGCAGCTTTATCCGGGAACGCCGGTCGAGGCGTTCATCAACACCGGCGACCGGACCTTCTTCGAGTATCTCGCCCGGCCAATGCTCGATTCCTTCGCGCGTGCTTTCACGGAGCGGTAGGTTTGCCGGCCGCAGATCTTGCCCGCACCGGGGCATTGCGGCCCCCTCCTTTTACCGCGCTGAGGCCCGCTGACCCGAATTGTCTATCCGCGCTAGCTCAAGCGGGCGATTTGGCGGCGGTCCATATCGGCTACAAATGACCTGTCGCTTGACGCTGGGGTCATTGGGTGGGCACCCGTCACCGGGTGGGCACGTACGTCAGGCCAGGTGTGCGGTTGGGGTTACGGAAGTCGCAACGTTTTGAAGCTCCGTCCCCGGCCGCACCTTGAGACATCCGCCCGGCTGGCCCCGGGCGGCATCAGCCGTCGTAAGACTGACAGGCCCCCAAAGCTCGCCTGTCAGGGTCCTGTCATTGCCCAGTCGCCATTTGGTTGTGCTGCCACCCGCGAAGGCAGCTCAAGGCAGCGGGGACCAACCCCAAGCCCCCCACCCGGTCCCCGCTGCTCAAACCGCCGTCAACGGTGCCCAGTCAGGCTGCAGCGACGCTCGCGCGGATCTATGGACGTCCCGGGGGCTGCTCCTGCGGAAATTGATCTTCATGGACGATTGCCGCGGCCCGTTCGAGTTTGCCTTTCACCTCGAAACCGATCCAGTGTCCGTCCATCAGGTGTGTCTGTCTCGGACAGGCGAGGAAATAGCTGCCTGTCTGCTGCGCAACAAAGTTGAGCTGTCGCTTCTCATTGATTTTGATCCCCTCCAGCGGGGTGGTGTACGCTCCCCAGATCGCATCCTCGGCCTTCAACTTCACTGGCATCTCCGACTGGGCATAGACTCTGGCCACCATCAGGCCGTGCCAGAAATTCGAGGAGCCATTGATGAAATCGATCTGCACCGACCAGTCTTCCGGCACGATGATCGTGAGATTGCCGCCCCAGTAGCCGTTGAAGTCGATGATGTCGGTCCGGATGTTGTCCCTGCGGTACCGCTCGATCTGGTTCCAGTCGGCTACGATCTCGATGGCCACCTTCTTGGCCGCGGGATCGTTTTTGATCCAGCTTGGGACGAAAGGCTCCCCAGCCAGTGCAATTCCAGGCGACAATCCCAAGGCGAAGACGAGGGCAAGGTGGGCAAAACGCGCCATCGCGAGGTTCCTCCCAAGCGTGGTGCCCGAGTTGACCACAATCGCGGTCGACCGGGCCTATCCCTTGAGGACCAGAATACCATCACAACAAGAACCCCACCGGCAAACCGCGCCTGCTGCAGCGGAACAAAGCCGTCCTCGCCGGAGGCGGTCAACTATGATCAAGCTCGGGCGTTCAGGTGCGGTTCTTGGAACATCTCCCGCGGGGTCTGCTCGACCTCGCTATGCACCTCTCGGGAGTCCAGGTCCTTGAAGGTCTTGCAACGACTGGCGGTCAATGGTGCCCCTAGCCGGGATCGAACCAGCACTCCTTGCGGAACTCGATTTTGAGTCGAGCGCGTCTACCAATTCCGCCATAGGGGCTCAGGCCGGGCGGCCTGGATGGGCGCGGACTATACGGTTGCGGGCCTGTTCGTCAACTGGCGAGTTTCCCGATCCGCACTGCCCGCGACCAAACTTCACCTTTCGGTTTCGTGAAGGTGCTGCCATTGTGCGGCGCGGAAAATCTTTCTAGACAAGCGGCGCGCCGATGCATGTCGCCCGACATGCCGGGCCCAGAGCCTGAAGGGCGGCGAAATCACAGGAGAGCCGATGCTTCGCGGACTTTACGACTGGACGCTCTCGCTGGCAGCGCGCAAATCGGCCGAATGGTGGCTGGCCTTCATCGCCTTCGTCGAAAGCTCCGTCTTCCTGGTGCCGGCCGACGTGCTCTATCTGCCGATGGCGCTGTCGAAGCCGGAGCGCGCCTATCGCTATGCCTTGATCGCCACCGTCGCCTCGGTGCTGGGCGGCATTTTCGGCTGGTTCATCGGCCACTACGCCTATGAGGCGGTGGCCAAGCCGATCCTCGAATTCTACGGCAAGTACGACGAGTTCGAGGCATTGCGGACGTCTTCCGGCATCGGCTTCATCATCCTGATGCTGATCACCTCGGGCGCCGCGCATTTGCCGCCGATCAAGGTGGTGACGATCCTGTCCGGCGTCATCGGCGTCAATCTGCTGCTGTTCATCGGCCTTGCCATCGTTGCGCGCGGCGCCCGCTTCCTGCTCTTGGCCTGGCTGCTGCGTCGCTATGGCGAATCGATCAAGGAGTTCATCGAGAAGCGCCTCGGCATGATCGTCGGCGCCGGCGCCGCTGCCCTTATTTTGCTCTATATCCTCGTCAGATACGCCCACGCCTAGCGCAATTCCAGGAAAAGTGCGTAGCGGTTTTCCGTCCGGAATTGCGTCAAAACAAATCTGGAGCCGGATGATTTCAGGACGAATCGACCTGAAATCTGAATCCGGCCCTAAAGCAAAGAGATAGAGCATGATGTCGCCCGAAAAGCGCTTCACACTTTTCGGCATCATGCTCTAGCGACCAAGCCAACGGACCACCTTCGATGACAGCGATCATGAATGCCGACACCGGACGCCAGCGGACGCGGGCGGCGCTGTTTCTCGCCGTCGCCATGGCCGCCACCCTCGGCTCGGCGCTCGCCTTCCAGTACATTGGCGGCTACATCCCCTGCCATCTCTGCCTGGAGCAGCGCACCCCCTACTACATCGGCGCGCCGTTGATGCTGCTGGCGGTGATCGCCTCGCTGCTCAAGGCGCCGGCGTGGCTGACGCGCGGCCTGCTTGGCCTCGGCGGCCTGCTGATGCTCTACGGCCTCTATCTCGGCGTCTATCACTCCGGCGTCGAATGGGCCTGGTGGCAGGGCCCGGCAGACTGCACCGCCGGCGCCGGCCCGGTCGACACCGGCGGCAAGGGCGTGCTCGACGCGCTCGACAAGTTCGTACCGCCCTCCTGCGACAAGGCGGCGCTGCGCATCCTCGGCCTGTCGCTGGCCGGCTGGAACGCCATCGCCAGCTTCATCCTCGCCGCTGTCGCCTTTCGCAGCGCGTTCGCGCGGGATTGAATTGAAGAGCGCAACACGGAGTTCGTCCAGAAATTCGCCAGCCCGGATTGGCTGGTGCGGCTTTCGAGAACCGGAGCGGAGCGTACTTAAGTACGTGAGCACCGGAAGCGCAGAAAGCTGCGGCAGACGGCCGGGCTCGCGGATTTGTGCCGAACTCTAAGGCTCCAGTTCGACATCCCAGTAGAGATAATCCATCCAGCTTTCATGCAGATGGTTGGGTGGGAACAGGCGGCCGTTGTTGTGCAGGTCGTGCACCGTCGGCTGATAGGGCTTTTGCAGCGGCCACATCTTGGCATGCGCCGGCATCATGCCGCCCTTCCTGAGGTTGCAGGGCGAGCAGGCGGCAACGACATTCTCCCAGGTCGTGGCGCCGCCGCGATGGCGCGGGATGACATGATCGAAGGTCAGGTCGTCAGGCGTGCCGCAATACTGGCACTGGAAACGGTCGCGCAGGAAGACGTTGAAGCGGGTGAAGGCCGGATGCCTCGACGGCTTCACATAGGCCTTCAGGCTGACGACACTGGGCAGCTTCATCGAGAAGGTCGGAGAGGAGACGGCATGCTCGTACTCGGCGACGATGTTCACCCGGTCGAGGAACACCGCCTTGATGGCATCCTGCCATGACCAGAGCGACAGCGGGTAATAGCTGAGCGGACGGTAGTCCGCGTTCAGCACCAGTGCTGGAAGCCCATCCGGAGATACGGCAACCGTCACGTCGTTGACCTCCTTGGCTCCGCGCATGACCCCGAAAATCGAAAGGATCATGCGCAACTTCAAAAGTCTTACGGCGTCTTTTTCGCATCCAACCGGATGCGCGGCGCCGTAACCGATCGGCGCGGATACTGTAAGCCCGACATGACAGGGATGTGAAGCGGATTGTCGCGCGCCCGAAATGTCAAAAACGCATGATTTTAGGGCTTTTTTACGGATTTACGCCGGTGGCGCGGCGTCCCTGCCCCGCGTCTCACGGTAGTAGGCCCAGAAAAGCCGCGACGCGACACCTCGCCACGGGCTCCATGATTCGGCGAGGCGGATAAGCGTTTTCTCCGGCGGACGCGGGTCGATGCCCAGCGCGTGGCCGACCGCGCTCTGCAGCGCGACGTCCCGCGCCGGGAAGACGTCGGGATGGCCGGCGGCGAACAGCAGGTAGCATTCCGCCGTCCACGGACCGATGCCGGGCACCGCCGTCATCGCCGTGATCGCCTCATTGGCATCGAGCCGGCAAAGATGATGGAGGTCGAGACCTTCGGCGACAGCGCTGGCGACAGCGATCAGGCCGCGCTGCTTCGGCCGCGACAGCCCGGCCTCGCGAAAGATGTCCTCGCCGGCGGCAAGCACCGCCTCCGGCGTCAGTGGATCGAGCAGCCGCACCAGCCGGCCGAAGATCGCGTCTGCGCTAGCGCGCGACACCTGCTGCGAGACGATGATCGAGGCCAGGCTCCTGAACCCAGGCTCGGAAAGCCTGAGCGGCACCTCGCCCGCCATGCCGCGCACCTTCTCCAGCCGCGGGTCGAGCAGGCAGAGCGCGTCCAGCCCTTGCGCGATATCGTCGAGACTGGCGATGCGTTGCATGCTTGCTTGTTTCCAGGACGCGCACGAAGTGGCAATTGATGGCCGTGCAAAGTAGCAACCGGCGAAAGCGCCGCACAACCCGATTGCCGCCAAAGAGATGACGCTGCTGACATTCCGCTTCGCGCCGAGCCCGAATGGCGACCTGCATCTCGGCCACGCCTATTCGGCGCTGCTCAACCAGAGGTTGGCGGAGACGGCGGGTGGGCGTCTGCTGCTGCGCATCGAGGACATCGACACGACGCGCTGCACGCCGGAATTCGAAGCCGGCATCTATCGCGATCTGGAATGGCTGGGGCTGGAGTGGGAGCGGCCCGTGCGCCGCCAGTCGGACCATTTTGCGGAATACCAGGCGGTGCTCGACCGGCTGGTCGGCGAGGAGCTCGTCTACCCTGCCTTCATGAGCCGTGGCGAGATCAGGGCCTATATCGCCGACAGCGACAAGCGTGGCCGCGACTGGCCCCGCGACCCCGATGGCGTGCCGCTCTATCCCGCCATGGACAAGGCCTTGCCGATCAGCGAACGCAAGCGGCGGATCGCCGAGAACGCCCCCTTCGCCTGGCGGCTGGATATCGAAAAGGCGATGGCGCGTGTCTCGAGCGACCTGTCCTGGACCGAATTCAGCGATGCGACGCTAGGGGCCAGGCGGCGCATCGAGGCGCGGCCGCGCGACTGGGGCGACGTGATCCTGGCGCGGCGCGACATCCCGACCAGCTACCACCTCGCAGTCGTCGTCGACGATGCCCTGCAAGGCATCAGCCAAGTCGTGCGTGGCCAGGACCTGTTCCTGGCGACCAGCGTTCAACGCCTGCTGCAGGACCTGCTCGGCCTCGATCAGCCGGCCTATTTCCACCACCGCCTGATCCTCGGCCCTGATGGTCGCAAGCTGTCGAAGAGCCTTGGCGACACCGGCCTCGCCGCGCTCAGGCAAGCCGGCGCGTCGCCGGACGACGTCCGGCGGCTGGTCGGTCTCTAGGATTCTTCGAGGTGGGTATGCTGAGATTCAGGTCAGGCCGCCTGGCATAAGTGGTACGGCGTCCTTAGCGCGTCCAACAGGACGCACGGCGCCGTACAGGCACAGGAGCCTGCCGTTCGCAGGCCGGCCTCACCTGAATATCACCAACGCGCCAGGCCGGCCTTTATCAGCGCCATGCTGCTGATGAAGGTGAAGGCGCCGCCCAGGCCCCAGGCGACCGCGATCTTGAGGTCCCTGAGGCTGATGCCGTGTTCATTGGCGACGATCACCGCGAGGAAGAAGCCGGCCGTGAACAGCAGCGTGTTGCCGGTCGAGCCGAAGCCGTCGTCCTGCATGATGGCGTCAAGCGCGGTGCCGAAGAAGAAGCCGAAGACGGCGACGGTCGCAACCGTCATCAGCAGCCAGCTCGTGTCGAGATGCAAAAGCATGCCTGCCCATGGCGCGCTGAACGCCATGCCCCTTGATCCATCGACAACTTGTCGGTTGCCGTGGCGCCCTATGTTGAATTCGGATGAGCTTATGGATCAATCGTTTCGTTTTGATTGCCGGATTGAACGGCATTAGAGCAATCTCGCTAGTCACCTCTTCACGAAGCAACAGGCCCTTCCCCGAACATGCACAGCATCAAGCGGTTCATACCCGCCTCTTTCGTCGTCCTTTGGGCGACCGGCTTCATCGGCGCGCGCTATGCCATGCCCTGGGCCGAGCCCTTCACCTTCCTCGCCGCGCGCTTCATCCTGGCCGCCATCCTGCTCGCAATTCTGACGATCGTGCTCGGCTCGAGGAGGGCGAGTCGAGCCGAGGCCTGCCATGCCGCGCTTGCCGGCGTGCTGATGCACGGCGTCTATCTCGGCGCCGTGTTCTGGGCGATCCACAGGGGCATGCCCGCCGGCTTTTCGGCGCTGATCGTCGGCCTGCAGCCGCTGATTACGGCGGTGCTTGCCGGCAAGTTCCTCGGCGAGGCGATCCTGCCGCGCCATTGGACGGGCCTCGCCGTCGGGCTCGTCGGCGTCGTCATCGTGCTGTGGCCGAAGCTCGGAGCCGTTGGCGGCGGCGTCACCGCCGCCACGCTGACCGCCTCACTGATCTCGGTGCTGGCCATGAGCGCCGGCACCGTCTGGCAGAAGCGCTTCGCCTCCGGCGGCGACCTGGTGACGGCGACGATGTGGCAGTATGTCGGCGGCGCCGCGCTGATGGCGCTCGCCTCGCTCGCCTTCGAGACGCGCATCGTCACCCTCAATGGCGAGCTGATCTTCGCCATGGCCTGGCTGGTGCTGGTGCTCTCGATCGGCGCCATCTTCCTGTTGATGGTGATGATCCGCGACGGCGAGATGTCGAAGGTCGCCTCGCTGTTCTACCTGGTCCCGGCGGTCACCGCGGTCATCGCCTGGGCGCTGTTCGGCGAGCATCTCAATCTGCTGCAGATCGTCGGCATGGCGATCGCCACGCTCGGCGTCGGCCTGGCGACCGCGCGGCGGCCAGGACATGATCCGGAACAGGCTCAACTGACGCGGGCGCGCGCCTCGAGATAGCGGCTGATCGCGGCATTGAGTTCGCCGCCGAGGATGAAGATCGCCGAGACGATGTAGAGGAAGACCACCGCGATCATGATCGAGGCAAGGCCGGCATAGGTCGTCACATAGGACGAGAAATGGTCGAGATAGGTGGCGAAGATGGTCGAGCCGATCAGCCATGCCGCGAGCGTGAAGATGATGCCCGGCACGATCGAAAGCAGGCGGCGCTTGCCCGCCGGCAGCCAAAAATGCACCGAGAACAGGCCGATGACGATGACCGTCGAGGCGATGACGTAACGCCATAGCGTGATCGTGCCCATATAGGGCCTGATCCAATCGAGATGGGCCTCGGCCAGCCGCGCCAAAAGCGGCGCGAACACCAGGAGCACGCTGATCGCCAGGAAGCAGGCGGTGGCGATCAGCACGAAGATGATGCTCTGCACGCGACGATAGATGATGCCGCGCGTTTCCGACACGCGATAGGCGCGGTTGAGCGAGGTGCGCAGCGCCTCGATGCCGTTCGAGGCGAAATAGGCGGCAAGCAGCACGCCGTAGGTCAAAAGGTCGGTGCGCCGCACGGTAAGCACGTTCAGCACCTCGCGCGCGATCGGCTTGGCGATCTGCTCCGGCCAGGTGTCAAAGACGAGGTGCACGGCGGTGTCGGCGAAGGCCTGCGCGCCGAGGAAGCTCGCCAGGGTCGTGGCGAAGATCAGAAACGGAAACAGCGCCATCAGCGAGGTAATCGCCAGATGGCTGGCCATCGCCCAGCCGTCATCGGTGTTGAAATGACCGATCGCGTCATAGAGCACGCGGCGCAGGGCGACGATCTTCCGCAACACGTACCGCGTTCCCTTCGATTGTCTCGACGCCGCGAATATGGGAAGTGAATGCGGCAAATGGCAACCCTAGGTCAAACCACGCCGTGAACGCGCCGCGCACCATCATCGTCACCGGCGCCTCTTCCGGCATCGGCGCCCATTGCGCGCGGGCGCTGAAGGCGGAAGGCTGGCGGGTGTTCGCGACGGCGCGCAAGCCGGCCGACATCGCCGCGCTCGAGGCCGACGGCATCGAGACCTTCTATCTCGACTATCGCGAGCCCGCCTCGATCGAGGCGCTGGTCGCCTCGGTGCTGGAGCGCACCGGCGGAGGGCTAGACGCGTTGTTCAACAACGGCGCCCACGCGCAGCCGGGCGCCGTCGAGGACCTGCCGGTTTCAGCGTTGAAGGAGCAGTTCGAGGCCAATCTCTTCGGCTGGCACGACCTCACCCGCCGCATCGTGCCGGTGATGCGCCGCCAGGGCCATGGCCGGCTCGTCCATTGCTCTTCGATCCTCGGCCTGACGCCGGTCCGCTTTCGCGGCGCCTATTCGGCCTCAAAGCATGCGCTGGAGGGCCTGATGCTGTGCCTGCACCAGGAGCTTGAGGGCAGCGGCATCCATGTCTCGCTGATCGAGCCGGGTCCGGTGACGTCGAAGATCGCCTCTAACGGGCTGTTCTGGTTCCTGAAGAACATCGACCACGAGCACTCCGTCCATCGCGCCGCCTATGAGGCGCAACTGGCGAGGCTGAGGGCCGGCGGCAGCGTCTCGCGCCTGAAACCGGGACCGGAAGTGGTTCACACCGCCTTGCGCCATGCGCTTCTGTCGCGGCGCCCGCGCCCACACTATGTGGTAACGGTGCCGGCAAGGATCGGCGTGGTCCTCAAACGCATATTGCCGGCGTCGATGCTCTACCGCCTGCTTGCCAAACGCGCCTGAACGGAACTGATTGGAAACAGACTATGGCAACCGTCTTCAATATCCTCGCCGTCCTCGTCATGCTCGCCGTGGTGTTCGTGCTGATCCGCGGCCTGATCAACATGTTGCGCGGCGGCTCCAGCATGACCTCCAACAAGCTGATGCAGGCGCGCGTGCTGTTGCAGTTCATCGCCTTGGTGCTGATCATGCTGGCGGTGTATTTCACCCGCAAGTGAGGGTATCGGTCGATCGAGCGGTTCAGCTTTTCATAGAATCGCCGACCCGCTCTATCTATTTGTTTTGACGCAATTCCGGACGGAAAACCGCTACGCACTTTTCCTGGAATTGCTCTCGGGAGGGCAGCGCTTGGTCAAGCTCAACAAGATCTACACCCGCACCGGCGATGACGGCACCACCGGCCTCGGCACCGGCGAGCGGCGGCTGAAATCCGACCTGCGCATCGACGCCTACGGCACGGTCGACGAGGCCAATGCCTGCATCGGCATGGCCCGCATCCACACCGTTGACGGCCATCCCTCGATCGACGCCATGCTGTCGCGTATCCAGAACGACCTTTTCGATCTCGGCGCCGATCTCGCCGTGCCGGATGACGGCAAGCCGCTCGCCTATGAGCCGTTGCGTATCGTCGCCTCGCAGACCGATCGCGTCGAGAAGGACATCGACCTCCTCAACAAGGAACTGCAGCCGCTCAAATCCTTCGTGCTGAACGGCGGCACGCCGGCGGCGGCCGCACTTCACCTTGCCCGCACGGTGGCGCGGCGGGCCGAGCGGATCATTGTGGCGCTGGCGCAGGACCCCGGCGAGCCGGTCAACCGCGAGGCGATCAAGTACATCAACCGCGTCTCCGACTTTCTGTTCGTCGCCGCCCGTGCGGTCAATGACAATGGAAAGGCCGACGTGTTATGGGTTCCCGGCAAGAACCGCTGACTCCACGTGGAAGCGGAAGGGCCAGGGTCTCATGTTCATCCCGCTATACGACACCAACAGGCTGCGTCACATCCACCTGCAATATGTGACGATCGGCCTGATCGTCGCCAACGTGCTCGTCTATTTCGCCACCACGCTCGGCGGCGAGGATTTCACCAATGCCGCGGTGCTCGGCCTCGGTTTCATCCCCTCCGTCGTCCATGACAGGGTCGAGCTTTCGCCCGAATTCGTCGTCATCCCGGAGAGCCTGAGCTACCTGACCTATTCCTTCCTGCACGCCGATATCTTCCATCTCGGCGGCAACATGCTGTTCCTGTGGGTGTTCGGCGACAATGTCGAGGATGCCCTCGGCCATATCCGCTATTTGATCTTCTACCTCGCCTGCGCCATTGCCGGCGCCTTCTTCCAAGGGTTGGTGGCCTGGGATTCGCAAGTGCCGCTGATCGGCGCCTCCGGCGCCATTGCCGGCGTCGTCGCCGCCTATCTGATCCTCTACCCAAGGGTGAAGGTCTGGGTGCTCGCCTTCGCCCGCATTCCCTTGCGCATCCCCGCCTTCATCCCGCTGATCCTGTGGATCGTCTTCCAGATCGTCATGTTCGCCGCCGGCGGTGAGGACCAGGTCTCCTGGGCCTGCCACATCGGCGGCATCATCGCCGGCTCCGTCCTGGTGCTGGTCCTGCGCAACCGTGGCGTGCCGCTGCTGGCCGGCGCGGACGGGGAACCCGAACCTGCGCCAGACGTCGAGCAGGCGCCCGTCCCGGCCGAACCAGCCGCCAGCGCTCCAGCTGCGGCGCAGCCCGCGCCACAGTGGGGTCGAGGAGCCGCTTCAAGCCAGGACTGAACCGATTTGAGTGCGTCGCGGATATTGACGCGCCCGATTCCCGCCACTACGGAAACGCCACCGCAACGGCGGATGAAGTCCAGAATTCCGTCTGGAATGTCGGCTTTCGACAACTCTGACCCGGTGCGCGCTGCTATAGCGCGCCCAAAATCTTGAAAGAGGTGACAGGAAAATGAAGATCCTTGTGCCCGTGAAGCGGGTTGTGGATGCCAACGTGAAGGTCCGGGTGAAGTCGGACGGTTCGGCGGTCGAGCTTGCCAATGTGAAGATGGCGATGAACCCGTTCGACGAGATCGCGGTCGAGGAAGCGATCCGGCTGAAGGAAGGCGGCAAGGCGGAAGAGATCATCGTCGTCTCGATCGGCCCGCAGCAGGCGCAGGAAACGCTGCGCACCGCGCTGGCCATGGGCGCCGACCGCGCCATCCTGGTCAAGACCGAAGAGCAGACCGAGCCGCTCGGCGTCGCCAAGGTGCTGAAGGGCGTGGTCGACGCCGAGCAGCCCGGCCTCGTCATCCTCGGCAAGCAGGCGATCGACGACGATAGCAACCAGACCGGCCAGATGCTGGCGGCGTTGCTCGGCTGGGCTCAGGGCACCTTCGCCTCCAAGGTCGAGCTCGCCGGCGATCATGCCAAGGTGACGCGCGAGGTCGATGGCGGCCTGCAGACGGTGGAGCTGAAGATGCCGGCGATCGTCACCGCCGACCTTCGCCTCAACCAGCCGCGCTATGCTTCGCTGCCCAACATCATGAAGGCCAAGAAGAAGCCGCTCGACGAGAAGAGCCCGGCCGATTACGGCGCCGACGTCAAGCCGCGCCTCAAGGTGATCAAGACCGAGGAACCCGGCGGCCGCAAGGCGGGCGTCAAGGTCAAGAGCGTCGCCGAGCTGGTCGAGAAGCTCAAGAACGAAGCCGGCGTGCTGTAAGCGATCGGGAAAGGAACACGACAATGGCTATTCTCCTAATCGCAGAACACGACAACGCCAGCCTTTCCGACCAGACCGCCAAGGCGCTGTCGGCGGCGCTGCAGATCGGTTCGGACGTGCATGTGCTGGTTGCCGGCAAGGGCGCCAAGGCTGCCGCCGACGCCGCCGCCAAGCTCAAGGGCGTCGGCAAGGTGCTGCTCGCCGAGGCCGACGAACTGTCCGAGCGCCTTGCCGAGCCGCTCGCCGCGCTCGTGGTTTCGCTCGCCGGTTCCTATGACACGATCATCGCGCCGGCGACCTCGGCGGGCAAGAACGTCGCGCCGCGCGTCGCCGCCCTGCTCGACGTCGCGCAGGTGTCCGAGATCATAGAAGTCGTCTCGTCCGACACCTTCAAGCGTCCGATCTATGCCGGCAACGCCATCCAGACGGTGCAGGCAACCGACGCCAAGAAGGTCATCACCGTGCGCACCGCCTCCTTCCAGGCGGCGCCCGAGGGCGGCTCGGCTTCGGTCGAGACGGTCAGCGCTGCGGCCAATCCGGGTCTGTCCTCCTTCGTCGAGAACAAGCTTTCCGAGACCGACCGTCCGGAACTGACCTCGGCCAAGATCATCATCTCGGGCGGCCGCGCGCTTGGTTCCTCGGAAAAGTTCCAGGAGGTCATCCTGCCGGTTGCCGACAAGCTCGGCGCCGCGGTTGGCGCTTCCCGCGCGGCGGTCGATGCCGGCTACGCGCCGAACGACTGGCAGGTCGGCCAGACCGGCAAGGTGGTCGCCCCCGACCTCTACATCGCCGTCGGCATTTCCGGCGCCATCCAGCACCTCGCCGGCATGAAGGATTCCAAGGTCATCGTCGCCATCAACAAGGACGAGGAGGCGCCGATCTTCCAGGTCGCCGACTACGGCCTCGTCGGCGATCTCTTCGTCATCCTGCCGGAACTGCAAAAGGCGCTTTGACGCTCTCTGCGGAAGCGTATTAAATTGTGAAGGGCGGGGTAGACGAAGTCGCCCCGCCCTTTTAGTTTGCACTGCACAAAAAGCAGGCCGCAAAGGCCTTTTTCGACGGGATCGCTGTTATGAGCAAGATCGAGACGATCGGCATCGTCGGCGCGGGGCAGATGGGTGGCGGCATCGCCCATGTCTCGGCGCTATCCGGCTACAAGGTGCTGATCTACGATATTTCGCCCGACCGCATCGAGAAGGGCATCGCCACCATCAGCGGCAACATGGCGCGCCAAGTCGGCTCCGGCAAGCTCGAGGAGAAGGCCCGCAACGAGGCGATGGGACGCATTTCGGCGGCCGCCGCGATGGCCGATCTGGCCGGCGCCGATCTGGTAATCGAGGCGGCCACCGAGGACGAGACGGTCAAGCGCAAGATCTACGCCCAGCTCTGCCCGCAGCTCAACCCCGAGGCGATCCTGGCGACGAACACCTCGTCGATCTCGATCACCCGGCTGGCCGCGCAGACCGACCGGCCCGAGCGCTTCATCGGCATACATTTCATGAACCCGGTTCCGGTGATGAAGCTGGTCGAGCTGGTGCGCGGCATCGCCACCGAGGACCAGACCTTCGAGGCCGCCAAGGCCTATGTCAGGCACCTCGACAAGACGGTGACCGTCTCCGAGGATTTCCCCGCCTTCATCGTCAACCGCATCCTGCTGCCGATGATCAACGAGGCGATCTACACGCTCTATGAGGGCGTCGGCACGGTTGACGCGATCGACACCGCCATGAAGCTCGGCGCCAACCATCCGATGGGGCCGCTGCAGCTGGCGGACTTCATCGGCCTGGATACGTGCCTGTCGATCATGCAGGTGCTGCATGAGGGCCTGTCGGATTCGAAATACCGCCCCTGCCCGCTGCTGGTGAAATATGTCGAGGCCGGCTGGCTCGGCCGCAAGACCGGCCGCGGCTTCTACGATTATCGCGGCGAGCATCCGGTCCCGACGCGCTAGGGCAATTCCAGGCCGCCGGATTGCCTGAAAGCCCGGCGCTCCTCAGGACGCCGCGGCGAACGGCTTGGGCGTTTCCGCCTGTCCATCTTGGGTTTCCTCGTCCGGCGCCATGGAAACGCAGCCTCGCCCGGCGGCCTTGGCGGCATAGCAGGCGGCGTCGGCCCGCGCGATGATCTCGTCCACCGCGCCGCAGCCGGGGCGGATCGGGGCGAGCCCGATGCTGGCGCCGATCGAATGCGGCCGGCCGTCCCAGGTGAAATTCAGGCCGCGGATCGCATCGATGATCGAGCGCGCCGCGATCTCGCCTCTGGCGGCCGAGCCTGACTTCAGGATGACGGCGAATTCGTCGCCGCCGAGGCGGGCGACGATATCATCGGGGCCGATCACGCGACGGATGGCATTGGCGACCTGCTTCAGCAGGGCGTCGCCGGCGGCGTGACCGCCGGTGTCGTTGACCTGCTTGAAATGATCGAGGTCGATGAACATGAACTGATGCTCGCCGTCGCCGGCGGATCCTGTCGCGCCGGCTTTGCCGCCGTGATCGACCATCTCCTCCATGACACGGATGAAATTGGAGCGGTTCGCAAGGCCGGTGAGCGCGTCATGCGCAGCCGCATGGGCGAGCTGGCGCTGCAGGGCGCGCGCATCGGTGAAATCCTGGAAGACGATGACAAGCCCGCCGAACTCGGCGCGCTCGTTCATGATCGGCGACACAACCTGCCGGATGCTGCAGCGCGTATCGTCGCGCCGGATAAGCACCGCGCGGCTGTTCTGGTCGGCGGGGCTCGGGCTGCTGGCCGAAGGCCGCGCCACGCCGATCCGCTGTCCGGTTTCCTCGTCGACGGCCCAGTAGACATGGCCGAGCGTCTTGCCGAGCGCCTCGCCGGCCGCGACGCCGGTCAGCTTTTCGGCGACCGGGTTCATGAAGGTGACGCGATTGGCCGCATCCGTGCAGATGACGGCGTCGCCGATCGACTGCAGCGTCACTTTCAGCCGTTCCTTTTCGTCGGCCAGCATCGCCGCTGAGACGATGAGCCGCGCTTCGGCCTCCTTGCGCTGGGTGATGTCGGTAAGGCTGCCGATGGCCCGGGTCAGCCGCCCATCGCCGTCACGCTCCAGGGCCTTGCCGCGGTCGAGGACCCATATCCAGTGGCCATCCTTGTGGCGCATGCGGTACTCGGCCTCGAAAAAGGGCGTCTCGCCGGCGAGATGAGCGCGATCGGCATCGGCCACGACCGAACGGTCATCCGGGTGGATCATCGTCAGCCAGCGATCGGGATCGCCGTCCAGCTCACCATCGGCATAACCGAGCAGCTTCACCCAGGTGGCGGAATAGGTGGTGCCGCCCTTGCGCAGATCGAAGTCCCAGACGCCCTGACCGGCGCTGGCCAGCGCGAAATTCCAGCGCGTTTCGGCCTCCGCGATGCGCGCCTCGGACTTCTTGCGGGCGTCGATGTCCTCGATCTGCGACACCAGGTAGAGCGGCCGGCCGCTGTCGGCGTCGCGGATCACCGAGCCGGCAAGTTGCGCCCAGACCGGTGTCCCGTCCTTCTTGAGGTACCGCTTTTCGAAGTGAAATGAATCGATCTTGCCTTCCTTCAGGCTCACCATGGTTTCCCGGCCGATCTGCAGGTCGTCCGGATGGGTGATCTGGAAAAAGATCAGCGCCTCGATTTCCTCGCGGCTGTAGTCCAGCATGGCGGCAAAAGCCGGATTGGTCTGCACGATGCGGCCGTCGAGCCCGACGATGGCGACGCCGATCGCCGAGTCCTCCATGGCGCGGCGGAAGCGCTGCTCGCTCTCGGCGATCTGGCGGCGGTCGTCGACGATCTGGCGGATGAAGAAGGCGGCAAGGAACAGCGACGCCGCGATCATGGCGTCCGATACCTGCAGGCTGAGCTTGAGCGTCTCGGCGCTTAGATCGAGGCGCGACGACAGCATCGAGGCCGCGGCGGCGACAAGGCCAACCGCCATCAGGATCAATGCCGCGTATCTGCCGGCCCGCGGGCCCTTCCAATTCCACCGCGTCACAACGCGTTCCACCCCAATGCGCAATTGCACGTCGATGCAACCCTCGCGGATCGATTTTAAGGAAAGGTTGCATGGGGGACGGAAGCGGCGATGCCAACCGGCAAACAATTGCCCGCATGATTAAGGATCGGTATGCGCCGCTACCAGCGTACGAAAAACCGGCCGCCAAGCGCGCCGAGACCGGTGAGGATGACGACCGCGAGCGTATACCAGGTGGCGACGAAAAGCGGCGAGTCGTCGAAGCAATGCGCGGCATAGAAGGTCGCTGAAATCCCGCCGGCGAGCAGGCCGGCGACCGCGCCCGCCAGCACCGGCCGCGTCGGGGCGCCATGGCGCAGCACCCAAAGAAAGACGGCGAGCGGCCCGAGGCCGATCAGCGGGATGAACGCCATGCAGATCATCATGTTGGAGCCGACCAGTCGCGTGCCCCATTCGGCGCGGGGCACCGCGAAAAGCTCGAGGATCACCGCCACGCCCACCAATGCCGGCGCGAGCGCCATCCAGGCCGTTGCCCTGGCCGTCGGCGCGCCGGGGCTCGACAGGGCCCTGATCAGGCCAAACGCGCTGACGCCGAGCGCGATGGTGAAGACGAATTTGGACAGGAAACGCATCGTGTGCATGGCGACCATCAGGTCCGGACGCGGGCCGATGGTCAGCCAGAACATGGCGGCCGCGACCACCGCCGCCACGGCGACGGCCATCCGCCAGGCGGAGCCGAGCGGCATCGCCTTGCTGCGGACGTCGGCGTCGAGCGCCTTGATGAGATCCTCGGTCCTCATGTCACTCCCGCCCGAAGCGTTTGGCGATGGCGGCAAGGCCGCGATGCAGCGACACCCTGACCGCCGTCTCCGTGATGCCGAACTTCGCCGCCGTCTCGCCGATCGAGCGGCCCTCGACCGACACCGACGAGACCACCGAACGCTGTGCCGGCGGCAGGCTCTCAAGCACGCGGTTGATGTCGCGTTCGCTCACCGTCTCCGTTTCCGGCTCGGCGAAGGTCTCGGCGATCTCGTCGATCTCGACCTCGATGCGCCGCCCGCGCCGCCGGAAGGCGTCGATCAGCTTGAAGCGCGCAATGGCGTAGATCCATGGCAGCACCGGCGCGTCCTGGCGCCAGGTATGCCGTTTGACGTGAATGGCCAGCAAGGTTTCCTGCACGACATCCTCGGGGTCGACCCCGCCCTGAACGATCTTGCGCCGGGCAAAGCCGCGCACGAGAGCGGCCGTCCGGGTCAGAAAGTCGGCGTAAGCCCTTTCGTCTCCCGCGATCGCGGCCTTGAGCAACCGGGAAAGCTCGGCCTCGTTGTTGCCGGTCACAAGAGTTTTCTCCCCCGATGTTCGCGCCTCGGCGCTGATTTGTTACGTGGCCGAAGAAATAATGTCCAAGCCAAAGTGCCGCAAAATCACGAAAGGTTGCGCCCCGGCGACCGAATGAAGCAGGCCTGCAATGTTGACTAGCTTAATCAGGTATTGGTAGGTGCAGCCGTGCCAACCAAGACCATCAGATCGAGGACGACGCCCATGAGATTTGCCCTTTCCACGCTTGCCGGCGCCACGGCGCTGGCGCTCGGCCTGCTTGCCGCTCCGGCGCTGGCGGAAGATGCCGGTATCGTCGTCTACAACGCCCAGCACGAGAGCCTGGCGAAGGAATGGGCCAAAGGCTTCACCAAGGAAACCGGCATCAAGGTGACGCTGCGCAATGGCGGCGACAGCGATTTCTCCAACCAGATCGTCGCCGAGGGCGCGGCCTCGCCGGCCGATGTGTTCCTGACCGAAAACTCGCCGGCCATGGCGCTCGTCGAGGCTGCCGGCCTGTTCGCGCCGGTCGATGCCGAGACGCTGGCGCAGGTGCCGCCGGAATACCAGCCGGCCACCGGCAAATGGGTCGGCGTCGCCGCCCGCAGCACGGTCTTTGCCTATGACAAGACCAAGCTCAAGGAAGACCAGCTGCCCAAGTCGCTGCTCGACCTTGCCGATCCGAGCTGGAAGGGCCGCTGGGCCGCGTCGCCTTCGGGCGCCGATTTCCAGGCCATCGTCAGCGCGCTGCTGCGGCTCAAGGGCGAGGCCGCCACGGCCGACTGGCTGAAGGCGATGAAGGAGAACTTCACTGCCTACAAGGGCAACAACACGGTGATGAAGGCGGTCAATGCCGGCGAGATCGAAGGCGGCGTGATCTACCATTATTACTACTTCGGCGATCAGGCCAAAACCGGCGAGAACAGCAAGAACATCGCGCTCCACTATTTCAAGAACCAGGATCCGGGCGCCTTCGTCTCGATCTCCGGCGGTGGCGTGCTGGCTTCGAGCAAGCATCCGAAGGAAGCCCAGGCGTTCCTGAAATGGGTGACCGGCAAGGGTGGCCAGGACGTGCTGAAGAACGGCACCTCCTTCGAATACGCGGTCGGCAAGGGCGCCGAGTCCAACCCCAAGCTGGTGCCGCTGGCCGACCTGCAGGCGCCGAAAGTCGATCCGACGACGCTGAACTCCAAGAAGGTGACCGACCTGATGACGGCAGCCGGCTTGCTTTAGTTCGCGTTCGTCCTAAAAGGGCAACCGACTGCGCTCCTGCGGGACTTCGCTTTCCGCGGGAGCGCTCTGTTTTAGAGATGGCATCGTCTATGACGACAAGCTGCGTTTCTGGCTGCGACAAGCGCACCTTCGGCCACCTTCGTCCGCGGGCCGAAGCGGCGCGGCATCGGGTCTGATGCAAGCGGCGGTCGACCTCACCCGATCAGGCCTGCCGGCCGCCGGACGCGCGCGGCAACGGCGCTCGGCGTCCTGGATCCTGCTCGCCGCCGCCTTGATCTCGCTGCTTGCGCTGCTGCCGCTGGCCTTCATCGTCTGGATCGCGGTACAGACCGGCTGGGAGACCGTCTCGGCGCTCATCTTCCGCGCACGTGTCGGCGACCTCCTGATCAACACCATCATGCTGGTGGCGCTGGCGGTTCCGATCTCCATCGTCCTTTCGGTGGCGCTGGCCTGGCTGACCGAGCGCAGCGACCTGCCCGGCGCCCGCCTGTGGGCATGGCTGTCGGTGGCGCCGCTCGCCATTCCGGCCTTCGTCCACTCCTATGCCTGGATCAGCCTGGTGCCGGGACTGCATGGCCTGTGGGCCGGCGTGCTGGTTTCCGTCATCGCCTATTTCCCGTTCCTCTATCTGCCCATCTCGGCCGCGTTGCGCCGGCTCGACCCCGCACTGGAAGACGCCGCCGCCGCGCTTGGGCTCGGTCCGTGGCGGGTCTTCGCGCGCGTCGTGCTGCCGCAGCTCAGACTGGCCATCTGCGGCGGTTCGCTGCTGGTCGGCCTGCATCTGCTGGCCGAATACGGCCTCTACGTCTTCATCCGCTTCGACACCTTCACCACGGCGATCGTCGACCAGTTCCAGTCGACCTTCAACGGGCCGGCCGCCAACATGCTGGCCGCCGTGCTGGTGACATGCTGCTTCGTGCTGCTCGGGCTTGAGGTTCTGGTGCGCGGCGAGGAGCGCTATGCCCGCGTCGGTTCGGGCGCCGCCCGCCAGCAGCAGCGCGCCAGCCTCGGCCGCGCCACGCTGCCTTGCCTGGCCCTGCCCGCCATCGCCGCGCTGCTTTCGCTGGGCGTGCCCTTCGTCACCATCGGCCGCTGGCTGATCGCCGGCGGCGCCGAGGTCTGGCGCCTCGACGAGATCGGCCTGGCGCTCGGCCAGACGCTTGTCCTGGCGCTCGCCGGCGCGCTGCTCGCCACCATCGCCGCCATGCCGATGGCCTGGATCTCGATCCGCGCGCCCGGGCCGTTGCAGCGCCTGCTCGAAGGCTGCAACTATATCGTCGGCTCACTGCCCGGCGTCGTCATCGCGCTGGCGCTGGTCACCATCACCGTGCGCATCGCCATGCCGCTCTACCAGACCCTGTTCACCATCCTCTTCGCCTATGCGCTGATGTTCCTGCCGCGCGCTTTGGTCAGCCTGAGGGCTTCGATCGCGCAGGCGCCCGTCGAACTGGAGCGGGCCGCATCGAGCCTCGGCCGGGCGCCGCTCAAGGCGCTGTGGTCGACGACCATCCGCCTGTCGGCGCCGGGCGCCGCGGCCGGCATGGCCATGGTGGCGCTCGGCATCATGAACGAACTGACCGCCACCCAGATGCTGGCGCCGAACGGCACCCGCACGTTGGCGATGGCATTCTGGTCCTACAGCGGCGAGATCGACTATGCCTCGGCCGCCCCTTACGCCTTCATCATGGTGGCGATGTCGCTGCCGCTGACCTGGCTGCTCTATGTCCAGTCGAAGAGGATGGCCGGACGATGAGCTTCCTCGAACTCAGCGGCGTGGCCAAGCACTACGGCCCGGTGGCGGCGCTGGCCGGCGTCGACCTCAGCGTCGCCAGCGGCAGCCGCACGGCGATCGTCGGGCCGTCCGGCTGCGGCAAGACCACCTTGCTCAGGCTTATCGCCGGTTTCGAGGCGCCGGACCGGGGCAAGATCGTGCTCGACGGTGAGGTGCTGGCCAATGGCGGCGCCGCCGTGCCGGCGCACCGGCGCGGCATCGGCGTGGTCGCCCAGGACGGGGCGTTGTTCCCGCACCTCACCATCGCCGACAATATCGGCTTCGGCCTGGCGCGAAACGCCGACAAACGCGCCGAGCAGATCGTCGAGCTCGCCTATATCGTAGGGCTGGACAAGGCGATCCTGAGGCGGCGTCCGCACGAGCTCTCCGGCGGCCAGCAGCAGCGCGTGGCGCTTGCCCGCGCCATGGCCATGAAGCCGCGCCTGATGCTGCTCGACGAACCGTTCTCGGCGCTCGACACCGGCTTGCGCGCCTCGATGCGCAAGGCGGTGGCCGAACTGCTGGAACTCGCCGGGATCACCACCATTCTGGTCACCCACGACCAGGCCGAGGCGCTGTCCTTCGCCAGCCAGGTGGCGGTGATGCGCGACGGCCTGTTCTCGCAGGTCGGCACGCCGCGCGAGCTCTATTTTCAGCCGAAGGACAGGATGGTCGCCGAGTTCCTCGGCGACGCCATCATCCTGCCGGCCAGGATCGCCGACGGCTTCGCCACCTCGCCGCTCGGCCGCATCGCCGTCGACACCGCCGAGCGCCGCGATGTCGCCCGCATCATGCTGAGGCCGGAACAGGTGATTTTGAAACGGACCTCGCGCGAAGGCATGTCGGGAACGCCGGACATGCTGTTCGGCGAGGTGACCGAATCAGAATTCGCCGGTTCGATGTGCACGATAGCGGTGCGGCTCCTGAACAGCCCCGATCCGCCCGACGCGGCGGCGATCGGCAACACGCCGCTGATCCTGCGCAAGCCCGGCATCGACGCGCCGGCGCTTGGCGAGATCGTGCGGCTGACCGTCTCCGGCAAGGCGCATGTCCTTGCCTGAAGCTTGCCGCGGTCGTTACCCTACGCGCTGACCGGTCGCCGGCGACCACAGCGGCCAGTTCTCCAGGAAGTCGCAGCTGTGCACGACGACGCGCGCGCCGTCGATCAGGATGATCGAGTAGGCGGGTGGTGCCTGCTCGACCTTCTCGTCGCCGACCAGGTCGAGCATGAAACGGGCATGCAGGCCACGCTGCGCGGAAAACGGAATGCCGGCGACCGTGCCGGCGATGTCGCGATGGACATGGCCGAAGAAGACGTAGCCGACATTGCCGTGCCGCATCAGCACGTCGAGCAGCCGATGCGGCTGTTCGAGCCCGAGCGGATCGAGCAGCTCGAGGCCAAGCTCGACGGGCGGATGGTGCAGGAAGACATAGGCCCGGCGGCCCGCAGCCTCGCCGAGCCTGGCATCCAGCCAGGCCAGCCGCCTGTCGCACAATTCGCCGGTGACGCGACCCTCGGCCAGGCTGTCGAGGAACAGCAGCGATGCCTCCGGCGTGTCGAAGACCGACTGCACGAAACCATTCTCGTCGGTTGGGTTTCCGGCAAAAGCCGCGACCAGGTTGGCGCGCCTGTCGTGATTGCCGGGCAGCAGCCGGTAGGGGACTGAAAGCCGAGCCAGGCCCGATTTGAGGTCGGCATAGCTCTGCGCCTCGCCGGATTCGGTCAGGTCGCCGGTGAAGACGCAAAGCGCCGCATCGCCGTGGTGGGCATTGATATGGTCGATGCAGCGGTCGAGCCGCTCGTGCAGGTCGGCGCCAAAGCGGATCTCCCCGCGCCGGCCGAGATGGACGTCGGTGACCTGGATGATTTTCATTGCGCGACCTTTCTTCGACACGACAGGGAGTTGCCTTGGCGTCCTCGCAGCCGAGCGAGCGCGTGATCAGAGCGCCGGCACCGGCATCGATGCCTTGAAGACGTCGAGGCGGCTTCCCGTCTCGGACGAGAAGAAATGCAGGTCGGCTTCGGAAAACTGCAGCCCGACGGCGCTGCCCGGCGCCGGATGGGCGGTCTCCGACGTCACCACCGAAAACGCCGCGCCGTCGAGATCGACATAGATGACCCGCCCGGCGCCGAGCTCCTCGACCAGATCGACGGTCGCGTCGAGCGCGCCCGGCGTTCCCGGCGCCACCAGGCGCACGGCCTCCGGCCGGATGCCCACCGCGATCTTGCTGCCGACCGGCAGGCCCGCGCGCGAGACGTTGAGCTTGCGGCTGCCGCCGAGCAGCGACAGGCCATCGAGCGTCACCTCGCCTTCCAGCATGTTCATCGCCGGCGCGCCGACGAAGGTGGCGACGAAGCGGCTCGCCGGGCGGCTGTAGACTTCCGCCGGCGTGCCGACCTGTTCGACACGGCCGCCATTCATCACCACCAGCCGGTCCGCCAGCGTCATCGCCTCGACCTGGTCGTGGGTGACGAAGACGGAGGTGGCGCTCAGCCGCCGGTGCAGCTTGCGGATTTCGGAACGCATCTGCACGCGCAGCTTGGCGTCGAGGTTGGAAAGCGGCTCGTCGAACAGGAAGACCTTGGGCTCGCGGATCATGGCCCGGCCCATGGCGACGCGCTGGCGCTGGCCGCCGGAGAGCGCCATCGGCTTGCGGTCGAGCAGGTGCTCCAGCTCCAGGATGCGGGCGACCGCCTGGATGCGCTGGGCGCGCTCGGCGACTGGGACACCCGCCACCTTCAGCGAATAGCCGATGTTCTGCGCAACGCTCATATGCGGATAGAGCGCGTAGTTCTGGAACACCATGGCGCAGCCGCGCTCGCGCGGCTCCAGCGTGTTGACCACCTTGCCGTCGATGGCGATCGTGCCGCCGGAGATTTCCTCCAGCCCGGCGATCATCCTGAGCAGCGTGGACTTGCCGCAGCCCGACGGGCCGAGGATGACGACGAATTCGCCGGACGCGATGTCGAGGTTGACGCCGTGCACGACCTGCATCTTGGCGTAGCTTTTCCTGACGTCGCGGATGGTGATGGAGGCCATCTTTGTCTCCTTACTTTTCTGTCGCGATGAGGCCGCGCACGAACCAGCGCTGCATGGCCACCACGACGACGAGCGGCGGCAGCATGACGATCAGCGTGCCGGCCATGGCGATGTTCCATTCGGGAATGCCGCCGACATTGGGAATGAGCTGCTTGAGTTCGGTCACCGCCGTGGCGTGGCTGGCATCCGTGGTGATCAGCAGCGGCCACAGATACTGGTTCCATGCCCACAGGAACATGATGGTGCCGAGCGCCGCCATGTTGTTGCGCGACAAGGGCAGCAGGATGTCGATGAAGAAGCGCAGCGCCCCGGCGCCGTCCATGCGCGCCGCCTCGGTCAGCTCATCGGGCACGGTCAGGAAGAATTGCCGGTAGAGGAACGTGCCGGTGGCGGTGGCGATCAGCGGCATGATCAGGCCGGTGTAGGAATTGAGCAGCCCGAGGCTGAGCGAGACCTGCACGCCCGATACCTTCTCGATCAGCCAACTCAGGCCCGTCACGTCGAGGATCGCCTGATAGGGCGACATGACGTTGGCGACCACGGCATAGGTCGGCACGATGCGCACTTCGAGCGGCAGCATCAACGTGACGAAGATCAGCCAGAAGATCAGCATGCGGCCGGGATAGCGGAAATAGACGATGGAAAAGGCCGTCAGCGCCGAGATGATCACCTTGCCGGCGGCGACGCCTGCGGCCATGACGAAGCTATTGAACAGCTTCGGCCCGAGGTCGGCCGTCGTCCAGGCTGTCTTGATGTTGACCCAGAACTCGCTGCCCGGCAGCAGCGACATCGGCACGTCGTTGACCTCTTTCAGACTATGCGAGGCGGCGATCGCCACGATCACGAACGGCGCCACGCAGAAAACGAAGCCGACGAACAATATCAGGTGAGTGAAGAAATTGAGGATCGGGGTGCGCTCGACCATGTCCGCCTCACCTGTAGTGCACGCGCCGCTCGATGAAGCGGAACTGGAAGATGGTGAGCACGATGATGAGCAGCATCAGGATGATGCTCTGCGCGGCGGCGCCGGAATAATCCAGGCCTTTGAAGCCGTCGGAATAGATCTTGTAGACCATCAGATTGGTCGAATTCGCCGGACCGCCCGCCGTCATGATGTCGACGATGCCGAAGGAGTCCTGGAAGCTCTCGGTGATGTTGATGACCAGCAGGAAAAAGATCGTCGGCGTGATCAGCGGGAACTGGATATCCCAGAACCGCCTGAGAACGCCGGAGCCGTCCATCGCCGCCGCCTCGATCAGCGAGCGCGGGATGGCCTGGAAAGCGGCGAGGAAGAAGATGAAATTGTAGCCGACATACTTCCACGAGAAGGCGGCGATGATCGATGCCATTGCATCGGTGCCGTCGAGGCCGGGATCCCAGAAGCCCGGCCAGACCTGGTTGACGACGGCCATGAAGCCGGCCTCCGGCGCCAGGATGAAGCGGAAGGCCATCGCCAGCGCCGGCGCGGCGATGCCGTAAGGCCAGATCAGCACGACGCGGTAGAGACGCGAGCCGGCGAGCTGCCGGTCGGTCAAGGCTGCCAGCACCAGGGCGATGACCATGGCAAGGCCGGTGCTGCACGCCGCGAAGACGAGGCTGGCGGTGATCGAGTTCCAATAGTCGGCGTTGGCGAGGATCGAGCGGAAATTGTCGAGCCCGACCCAGATGTTGCCGCCGCCCCACGGCTGCTGCAGCGTCAGCGACCAGTAGACCGCCTGGCCGGCGGGCCAATAGAAGAAGGTGAAGATCAGGAGCAACTGCGGCACCGCGAACAGGATGCCGATCGACCATCTTGAGAAAGTGACGCGTTTTTCCATCGATCCGCCGACGCCGTTGAACCGCCAGCCCGCTTTCCCGGGGTGAGACTAAGGCATGTCTGCCGAAAGTGGGACCCGGTTTCGGGACAAGGACATGCGTAAAATCAAAACTATGCGAAATGGCCGCCCGTCGTTTCCCGGCGGGCGGCCCATGGCGGTATCCGAGATCAGGGCAGCGTCTTGTCCGGATAGGTCTGCTGGAAGCGGTCGAGGATCGCGTCGCCGTTCTTGACCAGCGTGTCGATGCCCTCCTGGACGCTGACCTTGTTGGCGAAGATGGCCTGCATCTGGGTGCCGAACTCGGCGCGGATCTGGGTGAAATTGCCAAGCCGGATGCCGCGGGTGATCTCGGTCGGCTCGGACGCGGTCAGGCTGGCGATGGCGACCTCACGGCCCTTATAGGGCGCCTTGTCGTAGAAGCCCTGGGATTTCATATAGTCGAAGCCCGACTTGGTCACCGGGATGTAGCCGGTGTTGGTCGACCAGAACAAGGCCGTCTTGGGGTCGTGGATGAAGTTGAGGAAGGCGGCCGCGCCCTTGTATTCCGCATCCGACTTGCCCGAAAGAACCCAGAGCGAGGCGCCGCCGACCAGCGAATTCTTGCGCTCGGTGCCGGCATAGGCGGGAAGCTCGGCGACGTCCCACTTCATGCCTTCCTTCTGCGTCTTGCCGACCGTGCCGTGGTCGCCGACCGAGGTCATGATGACCTGGCAGGTACCGGACGCGAAGGCCTGCACCATGTCCTGGCCGAGGTCCTTCGACTTGATCTTGATCAGGCCGGCGTCATACCACTTCTTGAGATCGGTGACGTACTGGACGAACTTGGTCTTGTTCATCTCGAGACGGGCGTTGAGACCGTCATAGCCGTTATTCTTGGTCGCGATCGGCTGGTTGTGGATGGCCGAGAACTGCTCCATCAACTGCCAGCTTTCATTGGCGGAAATGTTGATCGCCATCGGGCAATCGTAGCCGGCGTCCTTCAGCGCCTTGAGGTCGGCGCCGACATCTTCCCAGGTCTTCGGCGCCTCGGTCTTGCCGATCTTGGCGAAAGCGTCCTTGTTCCAGTACATCAGCGGGGTCGAGGAATTGAACGGGAAGGACAGCATCTCGCCCTTCGACGTCGCGTAGTAGCGGGCAATGCCGGGGAAGTAGTCGCTGTAGTCGATCTTGTAGCCGTTCTCCTCCATCAGCTTGTCGGCGGGCTTGTAGGCGCCAGACAGCATCATCGTGGCGGTGCCGACGTCGTAGACCTGGACGAGGGTCGGCTGCTTGCCGGCGCGGAAGGCGGCGATGGTGTTCTGCAGCGTGGCGTCGTAATTGCCCTGGCTGGTGCAGACCACCTCGTAGTCCGCCTGCGAGGCGTTGAAGTTCTTGCACAGCGTGTCGACGACGCGCGCGAGGTCGCCCGAAAGGCCGAACCAGAAATCGAATTTGACGGGAGCAGCGGTGGCGGGCTGCGCCAGCGCGATGCCGAGAGCGCCGGCGGCAAGGGCGGCAAAGCCCTGCTTGATGATCGACATGGAATTCATTCCTCTTGAGTGGCTGATGACATCAGGCTTTGCGCAAGTCCCTTGGCCGCTCTCATAGAGAAGGTATGTGACAGTTCTGTTGTGCCTTTTCAGGCCCGTGTACAGCCCGTCCCTCTCCTCCTTCGACGGCCGCGCCGGTATGAACCTTCACGTCGGCGCCCTGGGTAGCTAGGGCGCCGCGGGGCGGCGTAAAGGCCCGGACGACGCAACTGATTATCCGGCTAAGATGGGGGAGCGAATGCCGGTCTCGCAGACGCTGGCGCTCGTCGGCGACCGGCCGGCGATGCGCGAGAGACGCCGGCACAACCAGCGACACGCGCGGTGGTTGCATGCGCAATAACCGATTCTTCAACCGTACCGCTCTAATCAATTTCATTGCTTGATTGTTGCGGGAAGATCAGGTGAAGCGCGATGTTGACTGTCTATAATTGTATCGTGCACGAGCACGATTTGAGACTGGTCGCGCTGGCAGCCCTTATTTGCGGCATTTCTTCCTTCTCGGCGGTCAATCTGCTTCGCCACGTCGACCGCTCGACCCACAGAAACCGCTATGCCTGGCTGATGATTGCCGCCACCTCGACCGGGTTCGGCATCTGGGCGACGCATTTCATCGCCATGATCGCCTTCTCGCCTGGAATACCCAACGCCTACAACACCGAACTCTCGGTGCTTTCGCTTGCCGCGGCCGTCCTGCTGACGGCCGCCGGCATGTGGATCGCCACCTTGCGCGGCGGCATCGACCACTACCTGGTCGGCGGCGCCGTGCTCGGCGCCGGCATCGGCACGATGCACTACACCGGCATGGCGGCGTTCGAGGTGCAGGGCCGGATCGTATGGGACCACCTGCTGGTCGGCATCTCGCTGGTCGCCGGCATCGCGCTTGCGGCGCTGTCGCTCTTCGTCGTGCTGCGCCGCCCCTCGACACTGGGGACGATCGGCGCCGCCGTGCTTTTGACGCTGGCGATCTGCACCTTGCACTTCATCGCCATGGGCGCCGTGTCGATCTATCCGGATAGCTCGATCGCGATCTCGCAGTATACGATCGAGCCGATGTCGCAGGCCTTCGCCGCCGCCGCCGCCAGCCTTGTCATCCTCGTGCTTTCGGCGGCGGCGCTGTGGATCGACCTGCGCTTCCGCCGCCATCAGGCCGAGGCCGAGCGCATGCATGGCCTGGCCAACGCGGCGGTCGAAGGCCTCATCGTCTGCGACGGCACCCGCATCGTCAGCGCCAACGACAGCATTGCGGCATTGTCCGGCATCGCATCGGCGACGCTCAATACCATGGTGCTTGGCGACCTCTTCGGCGAGCGCGCCGCCACCGCCATGGCGGAAGCCGATGGGCAGGCGCGGGAAACCGAGCTCAAGAGCCATGACGGAACAGCGATCCCCGTCGAGCTCATCGCCAGGACCATCGACTATTGCGGCAAGCCGCACGGCGTGGTCGCCGTGCGCGACATCCGCGAGCGCAAGAAGGCGGAGCAGGAGATCATCCGCCTCGCCCACTACGATCCGCTGACCGGGCTCGCCAACCGCCGCTCCTTCAACAGCCGGCTGGAGGCCGAGATCGCCGCGGCGGGCCGTGGCGGCAAGGGCGGACAGCTCGCGCTCATGCTCCTCGATCTCGACCGGTTCAAGGAGGTCAACGACCTCTTCGGCCATGCCGCCGGCGATGCGATGCTGCAGAAAGTGGCGCAATGCGCCTCGGCCAAACTTCGCCACGGACAGATGCTGGCCCGCCTCGGCGGTGACGAATTCGCCATCATCGCCCCGAACCTGCCGGATCCGCAGGCTGCCGGCCGCATCGCCGAGGCGGTGCTTTCGGCCATGCGCGAGGAGAACCGGTTGTCGCCCGGCGGCGGCCTGGTGTCGGCCAGCATCGGCATCGCGCTCTACCCGCTGGACGCCGACGAGCAGGCCTCGCTCGTCAGCCACGCCGACACCGCGCTCTACCGCGCCAAGGCGGAGGGCAAGGACACATATCGCTATTTCGAAGCCTCGATGGGCGCCGAGGCGCGCGACAGGCGGGTGATGGAGCACGACCTGCGCCAGGCGGTGGCGCGCGGCGAATTCCGCCTCGTCTACCAGCCGCAAAAGGAGATCAGTACCGGCAGGATGATCGGCTTCGAGGCGCTGCTCCGCTGGCACCATCCCGAGCATGGCGACATCTCGCCTGCCGTATTCATCCCGGTGGCCGAGGACAGCGGCGCCATCATCCAGATCGGCGAATGGGTACTTTCGGCCGCGTGCGAGGAAGCCGCCCGCTGGAAAAACCCGCTGATGGTCGCGGTCAATGTCTCGGCCGTACAGCTGCACAATCCGAACTTCAGCCGCAAGGTGCATGAGGTCCTGTTGCGGTCCGGCCTGGCGCCGGGCAGGCTCGAGCTCGAGATCACCGAGACGGCGCTGGTCAAGGACATGCCGCGCGCGCTGGCGGCCTTGCGGCAGATCAAGGCACTCGGCGTCCGTGTCGCCATGGACGATTTCGGCACCGGCTATTCCTCGCTCTCCAACCTGCGCGCCTTCCCCTTCGACAAGATCAAGATCGACGGATCCTTCATCAAGTCGGTCGACAGGAACGGCCAGGTCGCGGCCATCGTACGCGCCGTTCTCGGGCTCGGCCGCGGTCTCGGCCTGCCGGTGCTCGCCGAAGGCGTCGAGACGCTGGGCGAGCTCAAGTTCCTCGATGCCGAGGACTGCGAGATCGGCCAGGGCTTCTATCTTGGCAGGCCGGGCCCGATCGAGGCGTTCGGTGAGCTGACCGGCGTGCCTTCCGAGAAGGAGGACGACGGCGCCGGCAGGTCGCGCGGCGGCGGCAGCATCCTGATGCTGGAACCGGCGGCGGCCCTGCGCTCAGCTTGACGGGCCGAGCGCGGCTTCGACCAGCCGCCTGGCATCCGCTCCCGACCATTCGGCCGGGCCGTTCATATGCGCGATCAGGCAGCCCTCGCCGTCGATCAGCATGGTGACCGGCAGGCCGAGCGCCAGGCCGCGCGTCTTGACGTCGTTGAACAACGCCAGCGTCGGATCCCGGTAGTAGCCGAGCGTTGCGACGCCGATGTCGCTGAGGAACTTCTTCGGCTTGGTGTCGTCGCCGGTGTCGACATTGACCGCGACGACCTGGAAGCGGTCGCTGCCCATCTCCTTCTGCAGCGCGTCGAGTGCCGGCATTTCGGCGCGGCACGGCGCGCACCATGTCGCCCAGAGATTGAGCAGCAGCGTCTTGCCGGCGTGGTCGGCAACCGTCATCGGCTTGCCGTCGGGGCCGTTGAAGGCAAGGCTCTTCAGCGACTGCGGCGGATCGGCCGGCAACAGCGCCGCGACCTGGCCGGTAGCCTTGGCGGCGACCTGCTTGGCGCGCTCGGCCTTGGCCGCGCAGGCGGCATCGTCCTTGCCATCGGATGCCGCGACCTGCGTTGGAACGTTGTTGCCAGAAGCGCTCTCGCTGACATATACCGCCACCGCGCCAGCCAGCACGCCCGCCACCAGGGCGGCGAGGATCAGGCGCGGGGCCGGGAATAATCGACTGCGGTCTGCCATTTTCTTCAAAACTGCTCCGGAGCACGGGTTATAGCGATGAGCGACAAGAAGACCAGCAACCAGATGTGGGGCGGACGTTTTGCCTCGGGTCCGGCCGCGATCATGGAAGCGATCAACGCGTCGATCTCGTTCGACCGCAAACTCTACGCACAGGACATAAGAGGTTCGATCGCCCATAGCGAGATGTTGGCTGAAACGGGCATTATTTCGGCGGCCGATCAACAAAAGATCGCTGACGGGCTGAACACGATCCTGAAAGAGATCGAAGCCGGCACGTTCGAGTTCTCGACCAGGCTGGAAGACATCCACATGAACGTCGAGGCGCGCCTTGCCGATCTCATCGGGGCCGCTGCCGGCCGCCTGCACACCGCCCGTTCGCGCAACGACCAGGTAGCGGTGGATTTGAGGCTCTGGGTCAAGGACGAGTGCTTCCGTGTCGCCGAGGCGCTGAAGGGGCTGATCGCCGCCTTCCTGGAGCGCGCCGAGGAGCATGCGGCGACGGTGATGCCGGGCTTCACCCACATGCAGGCGGCGCAGCCGGTAACCTTCGGCCACCACTGCATGGCCTATGTCGAGATGTTTTCGCGCGACCTGTCGCGTGTCCGCGACGCCATCGAGCGCATGGACGAGAGCCCGCTCGGCGCGGCCGCGCTTGCCGGCACCAGCTTCGCCATCGACCGCCACCAGACGGCGAAGGCGCTTGGCTTCCGCGAGCCGATGCGCAATTCGCTCGACGGCGTTTCCGACCGCGACTTCGCGCTGGAGTTTCTCGCCATGGCCGCGATCTGCGCCACGCATCTGTCGCGGCTGGCCGAGGAGATCATCATCTGGTCGACGCCGCAATTCGGCTTCGTCCGGCTGTCGGACTCATTCTCTACCGGCTCCTCGATCATGCCGCAGAAGAAAAACCCCGACGCCGCCGAGCTGGTGCGCGGCAAGACCGGCCGCGTCAACGGCCATCTCGTCGGCCTTTTGACGGTGATGAAGGGCATGCCGCTGACCTACGGCAAGGACATGCAGGAAGACAAGGAATCGGTCTTCGACGCCGCCGAGACGCTCGACTTGATGCTGGCGGCGATGACCGGCATGGTGCGCGACATGACCGTCAACGCCGCCGCCATGAAGAAGGCCGCCGGCTCGGGCCACGCGACCGCGACCGACCTTGCCGACTGGCTGGTGCGCAATCTCGGCCTGCCCTTCCGCGAGGCGCATCACGTCACCGGCCGCGCCGTGGCGCTGGCCGAGGACAAGAAGGTCGGGCTGGAGAAGCTTTCGCTCGAGGATCTGCAGTCGATCCATCCCGGCATCACGCAGGGCATTTTCTCCGTGCTTGCCGTGCAGAACTCGGTGAAGAGCCGCACAAGCTTCGGCGGCACCGCGCCGTCCGAGGTGCGCAAGCAGATCCGCTACTGGAAAAAGCGCCTGGCCAAGGCGTGAGAGGCTGATTGATGCAAACTGACAAGATTTTAGAACGCTACAGCCACCAGAAATCCAACCTGAGCCTGGCTCTTCTTTCCGACAACGACGGTGGGGATCCAAAGATTCTCATACAAGGCTCGAAGCGGGCGCTGCACCTTCTCGCAGAACTTCTCCTTGCAGTTGCTGATGAGAAAGCCAACGACGGCTTCGGTATGGGGCCAAGAAGTGCCGGAAGTTTCCACTTTTCCGCCACGTCCGAGTTTGGTGTGTATGTCCATCGGCTGGACGAATGACGAATTCTCGGGGCTTGATTTTGCCGGGATGCAATGCGCCGAAAACTCGGCTAAAAGCGCAGCACGCAAACAGTTTCGGACGGATGGATCGATGACCGCAAGCAGGATTTTGGTGACGCTCGCGCTGCTCGCGGCGATGGTTGCCGTCACGGCCTGCGGCCGAAGGACCGGCCTCGACACGCCTTACGAGGCGGCCGTGCAGGCGCGCAAGGATGCCGAGAAGGCCCATCAGCCCGTGCCGCCGGAGCCGGAAAAACCGGTCGAGGACAAGAAGTTCATCCTCGACCCGCTGCTCTAGAGTCGATGAGCTGGGTTTGGTCTTTCCAAACCCGATCTCGTCGTACTCAAACTTGTTCGGAACCACTCTCGTGAACCATTTCGACTATCGCGACGGCGTGCTGCATGCCGAGGACGTCGCCCTGCCTGACATCGCGGCACAGGTCGGTACGCCGTTCTATTGCTATTCGACGGCGACGCTGACCAGGCATTTCCGCGTCTTCAAGGAGGCCTTCGCCGGGCTCGACACGCTGGTCTGCTACGCCATGAAGGCGAACTCCAACCAGGCGGTGCTGAAGACGCTGGCAAGGCTTGGCGCCGGCGCCGACGTGGTCTCGGAAGGCGAGTTGCGCCGCGCCCTTGCCGCCGGCATTCCGGCCAGCAAGATCCTGTTCTCGGGCGTCGGCAAGACGGCGAGGGAGATGGATTTCGCGCTTTCGGCCGGCATCCTCTGCTTCAACGTCGAATCCGAGCCGGAGCTGGAACTGCTTTCGGCCCGTGCCGCCGCGCTTGGCAAGGTCGCGCCCATCTCGCTGCGCATCAATCCGGACGTCGACGCCAGGACGCACAAGAAGATCTCCACCGGCAAGGCCGAGAACAAGTTCGGCATCGCTTGGCAAAGGGCGCGCCAGGTCTATGCCCGCGCCGCGCAACTGCCCGGCATCAGGGTCACCGGCATCGACACCCATATCGGCAGCCAGATCACCGAGCTGCAGCCTTTCGACGATGCCTTCGCGCTCCTCGTCGAGCTGGTCGGCACGCTGCGCGCCGACGGCCACGCCATCGAGCATGTCGATCTCGGCGGCGGTCTCGGCATTCCTTACCGCGTCGACAACAGCCCGCCGCCGCTGCCCGACGCCTATGCCGACATCGTCAGGAAGCACGTCACCAGGCTCGGCCTTAAGGTGATGTTCGAGCCGGGTCGGCTGATCGTCGGCAATGCCGGCATCCTGGTCTCCGAAGTCATCTTCGTGAAGGAAGGCGACGCCAAGAACTTCCTCGTCGTCGACGCCGCCATGAACGACCTGATCCGGCCGACGCTCTACGATGCCTTCCACGATATCCGCCCGGTGCTGCAGCAGCCGGCGGCGGCGCCGCGCATGACGGTCGACGTCGTCGGCCCGGTCTGCGAGACCGGCGACTATATCGGCCTCGACCGCGATCTGCCCAGGCTGAAGGCCGGCGACCTGATCGCGATTGCCACCGCCGGCGCCTATGGCGCGGTGCAGGCGGGCACCTACAACACCCGCCTGCTTGTTCCGGAAGTGCTGGTCGACGGCGACCGCTTCCACGTCGTGCGCCCGCGCCAGACCTATGATGAGCTGATCGGACTGGATTCCATTCCCGACTGGCTGAAATAGGCAGGCGGCCATGAGTTCATTCCGGCTGGCGCGTGGACGACAGCCGGCACGGTTAGGAGGCGAACCATGACCAATCCGAGCATCATCACCCGCGAACGCATCGCCGCGATGGAGCCGCGCATCCGGCCCTACGTGCGCCACACCCCGGTGCTGCGCGTCGACATGGCCGATTTCGGCCAGGCGCCGCTTGCTGTCGATCTCAAGCTCGAATGCCTGCAGCATTCCGGCTCGTTCAAGGCGCGGGGCGCCTTCACCAACCTGCTCGAACGCCCCGTGCCGAAGGCCGGCGTCGTCGCCGCCTCCGGCGGCAATCATGGCGCGGCGGTCGCCTATGCCGCCATGCGGCTCGGCCACAAGGCGACTATCTTCGTCCCCGAAGTAAGCCCGCCGGCCAAGCTGGCGCGCATTCGCGGCTATGGCGCCGAACTGGTCGTCGGCGGCGCGCGCTACGCCGAGGCGCTGGCCGCCAGCGAGGACTTCGCCGCAAGCACCGGAGCACTGCAGATCCATGCCTTCAACCAGCAGGAAACGCTGGTCGGGCAAGGCACGCTCGGCCTCGAGATCGAGGCCGACCTGCCCGAAATCGACACGCTGCTGGTCGCCGTCGGCGGCGGCGGCCTGATCGGCGGCATCGCCGCCTGGTTTGCCGGCCGCATCCGGATCGTCGCCGTCGAGCCGGAGGGCGCACCGACGCTCTATCGCGCCTTCGAGGCCGGCCGGCCCGTCGATGCGCCGGCCGAAGGCATCGCCGCCGATTCGCTGGCCCCGAAGCGTGTGGGCGAAATGATGTTCCCGATCGCCGAGGCCTATGTCGAGCGCTCGCTCCTAGTCAGCGACGATGACATCATCGCCGCTCAGAAAGCGCTCTGGGACCGGGTGCGAATCATTTCCGAGCCGGGTGGCGCTGCAGCCTTCGCGGCGGTGCTCTCCGGCCGCTACCAGCCCTCGCCGGGCGAGCGCATCGCGGTTCTGGTCTGCGGATCCAACACCGATCCCGCAAAATTCTGACCATAAACCGGAAAGAACGGTTCACGTTTTTGGAACCCGCCTCGCCTTTGCCGTGTTTGCTGGTAAACTTCCAGTCCTGAGGTTCGGGCTATCCCGCCCGGACGGGAAGGGCCGATGACGCAACGACCCACTTCCAGCGGCGATCGTGGCCTGGCCGGGCGTCTTGCCCTGAGTCGGCTGGCGACGGGGACCTCCATGCTGGTCGAGCGCGGTTGGCCGCTGCTTCTGCCGCTGCTCGTCCTTGCCAGCCTGTTCCTCAGCATCTCCTGGCTCGGCCTGTTCCCGCTTCTGCCCGACGTTGCGCGCATCGGCGTGCTGATCGTCTTCGCCGGCGCCGCCCTTGCCGCGCTCTATCCGCTGCGCTTCTTCCGCTGGCCCTCCGCCGCAGAGATCGACCGGCGCATCGAGGCGGCCAACGAATTGTTGCACAGTCCGGTGCAGGTGCAGACCGATCGCCCGAGCGGCCACGAAAGCATCTTCTCGCAGGCGCTGTGGCGCGAGCACCAGAAGCGCATGGCCGAGCGCTTGGGCAGTCTTGGCGCCGACCGGCCGCGCGCGCGTGTGCCGGAGCGCGACCGCTGGGGCCTGCGCGCCGTGGCGGCGCTGCTTCTGGTCACCGCCTTCGCCTTCTCCTTCGGCCCCTCCGGCGGCCGCGTAAGCGACGGTTTCGTCGCCCGCGCGGCGCGCGACGCCGTTCCGCCGCGCATCGATGCCTGGGTGACGCCGCCGGCCTATACCGGCAAGCCGCCGCTCTTCCTCACCGCCGACGCCAAACAGGCGGCGGCCACCTTCACCGTGCCGCAAGGCAGCGATGTCTCGCTGCGCGTCACCGGCGGCTCGGGCGAGGAGACGCTGAGCTTTGCCGACAAGGACGGCAATGCCCGCGCCATCGACCCGGCCGCGCCGCAGGCCGCCAAGCCCGTGGCGACAGCGGCGCCAAAGGTGCGCCAGTTCACCGGCAAGCTGACCGGCGACGGCACGCTGACGCTGAAATCGGGCGAGGACGACCTCGGCCGCTGGGCCTTCGCCGTTATTCCGGACAAGCCGCCGACGATCCGCTTCGCCGGCGAGCCGAAGCGCGCCGTCAACGGTGCCTTCGAGCTCAACTACCAGATCGACGACGACTATGGCGCGGCCTCGGCCAAGGCGGAGTTAGCGCTCGCCGACACGCAGGCGCCCAACGCGCATCCGCTCTATGGCCCGCCCGACATGCCGCTGGCGCTGCCGCGGCGCGGCGGCAAGGGCAACGCCGCCAAGACCAGCAAGGACCTGACCGAGCACGTCTGGTCCGGCGGCAGCATCAAGCTGACCCTCACCGCCACCGACGACGCCGGCCATACCGCGACCAGCGAGACCAAGACGCTGGTGATGCCGGAGCGGCCCTTCGCCAACCCCCTGGCGCGGGCGGTGATCGAGCAGCGCCGCATGCTTGGGCTCGACGCCAATTCGAAGCCGCGCGTGCTCGAGCTGATGGACGCGATCACACTGCGCCCGGAGGACACGTTCGACAACATGGCGCATTACCTCGCCATCATGAGTGCCCGCAGCCGGTTGAAGATGGCCGACAATGACGACCAGCTGCGCAATGTCGTGTCCTATCTCTGGGAAATCGCGCTCGGCATCGAGGAGGGCAATCTGTCGGCGGCCGAGCGGCGGCTGCGTCAGGCGCAGCAGGCTCTGCAGGATGCCATCAACAGGGGCGCCAGCGACGAAGAGATCGACAAGGCGATGAAGGAACTGCGCGAGGCGATGAACCAGTTCCTGCAGGAATTCGCCGAGCGCGCCAAGCAGAACCCGAATGCGCCGCAGATGCAGCAGAACGGCCAGGAACTGCGCCAGAGCGACATCGAACGCATGATGGACGAGATCGAGAACCTCGCGAAATCCGGCGACCGCGACCGCGCCCAGCAGTTGCTGTCGCAATTGCAGGACATGATGAACAACCTGCAGGCCGGCCGTCAGCAGCAGGGCGGCGAGCAGGACAGCGAGATGCGCCAGCAGATGGACAAGCTGGGCGAGATCATGCGGCGCCAGCAGGAGATGATGAACGACACCTTCCGCATGGACCAGATGCAGCGCGGCCAGCGGCAGCGCGGCGAGAACCGCGACGAGCAGCTCGGCGAAAACGGCGGCGGCCAGGACGAGGACAGGCCGGGACCGGGACAGGACCGCGATCCGCTCGCCCGCCCGAAGCCGATGACGCCGCAGGAATTCGCCGACGCGCTGAAGCAGTTGCAGGAAGGCCAGGGCAAGCTGCAGAACGACCTCGAGCAGTTGAGGAAGGGCCTGGAAGGCATGGGCATGGAGCCCAACGAAGGATTTGGCGAAGCCGGCAAGTCGATGGGCAATGCCGAGCAGGCGCTGGGCGAAGGCGACGGCGACCAGGCCGTCGGCCATCAGGGCCGCGCGCTGGAGGCGCTGCGCCGTGGCGCCAAGGACATGATGAAGCAGCTGCAGGCCATGCAGGGCGACCAGGGCGGCAGCGAGCAGGGCGGCCGCCAGCAGGACGCCGACCGCGACCCGCTCGGCCGACCGCGCGCCACGCGCGGGCCCGACGACGGCAATTCGGTGAAGGTGCCTGACGAGATCGATGTCCAGCGCGCGCGCCAGATCCTGGAAGCGATCCGCAAGCGGCTCGGCAACGCGCTCAGCCCCGACATCGAACGAAGCTATCTAGAACGGCTGCTGGAACTGAAATAGCCCGCCTCCTCCCAACGGTCGCAACGCCATGCCGAAGCTCGGTGCCGTCACTCCGATTTTGCGCATATTCGACGTCGCCAAGGCGCATGAATTCTATCTCGGCTTCCTCGGCTTCGAGGTGCGGTTCCAGCACCGTTTCGACGACAATGCGCCGCTTTACACCGGCATTGCCCGCGACGGCTGCGAGTTGCATCTGAGCGAGCATCATGGCGACGGTTCGCCGGGCTCGCATGTCCGTGTCGAAGTGGCCGACATAGCGGCGCTGCATCGCGAGCTGACGGCGAAGAAATACCGCTACGCCAGGCCGGGGTTGGAAGAGACGCCCTGGGGAACGAGAGAGGTCACGGTCGACGACCCGTTCGGCAACCGTCTGACCTTCTCCGAGAGCACGCCGGCAGGGTAGGGCGGAGCCGCCGCCCACCGGATTGAAGCAGCGCAAGTCAGCCGTCGAGGAGCGCGCCGGGCGTCAGCGTGAACGCCTCGCGGATCGCATTCTCCATGCTGTCGATCGCTTCGCCGGCGGCGGCCGGATTGCGATGCAGAACGACATTCGAGGAATCGATGTCGCCGAAGCCGTCGGCCGCGGTCAGCTCGCGGCAGCCGGCCGGGATGTTGCTGCGCGAGATCGGCGCGATCGCCAGGCCCGAGGTGACCGCGAGCTTGAGGCCGCCATTGGTGTCGCTGGTATAGGCGACGCGATAGGCAAGGCCGCGCTGTTCCAGCGACTTGATCGCGAAGTCGCGGCACCATCCCTCGCGGCTGTAGAGCGCGATCGGCACCGGCCGCTCCTCGTGCCTGTGGTGCGTCTCGGACGTTACCCAGACTGTCGGATCGTGCATCAGCACCTCGCCCCCCGCGAGATCCTGCCATTCGAACACAACGGCAAGGTCGAGCTCGCCGGCGGCAACCGCCGCTGTCTGGGCGCCCGAATGCGCGTAGCGCACCGTCACCTCGACCTTCGGGTGGCGCTTCGAAAACGCGCCGAGGGCGCGCGACAGGATGGCATGGCCATATTCTTCGGGAATGCCGATGCGCACCGGCCCGCCAAGCGGCGCCGCGGCAATCGACGCTGCCGTCTCGTCGAGCAGCGAAACGATGCGCCTGGCATTGCCGATCAGCTCGCCGCCGCGCCGCGTCAGCGCCACGCCGCGCGAGCCGCGCTCGAACAGGCTGTCGCCGACCATGCCCTCGAGCTTCTTCATCTGCATCGACACGGCCGACTGGGTGCGGCCCGCCTGCTCGGCCGCCTTGGTGAAATTGCCGGTTTCGGCCACCGCGACGAAGGTGCGCAGGAGGTCGCTGTCGAGCGTCGGCTTCATCGCATTTCACCATAAGCAATTTTGATTGCTGGCATCATTCCAATTCGTTTGCAACATGTCAAACGCCGGAGGATAGTCGCCTCACCCATTGGATATGCGGCCCTTCAAACCGGCTGCGGACCAATCGAGTCCTCACTCATACCCGCTGCCCGAAACGGTGGCGGGTTCTTTTTACCGCATGCGTCGGTTTGGGATCGCGCGAACCGGGGAGCAGAATCCTATGCAGAACAGGATGGTGCTTGGCATCCTGAGCCTCTGTCTGGGCGTTCTGGTGTTTTCGCTCCAGGATCCGCTCGTCAAGGCGGTCTCGGGCCTCTACCCGGTCACCGAGGTCATGGCGATCCGCGCCATTGTCGCCCTGCCGATCCTGATCGTTATCGTGCACGCCGATGTCGGGTTGAAAGCACTGCTCTCGAAGCGCTCCGGCCTGCTGACGCTGCGCGCCTTCATCCAGTTCAGCTCCTACACGTCCTACTATCTGGCGATCGCCGCCCTGCCGCTGGCCGACGCGGTGGCTCTCTATTTCATGGCGCCGCTGTGCATCATGGTGCTGGCCGGGCCTTATCTCGGCGAGCGGGTGTCTTGGCAGACGCTGGCGACCGTGCTGATCGGCCTGCTCGGCGTCCTCGTCATGCTGCGGCCGGGCGCCGGGCTGTTCGACTGGGCGGCGTTGCTGTCGCTCGGCTCCGCCTTCCTCTACGGCTTCTCGCAGCTGATGGCGCGCAAGATAAGCGACACCGAATCCTCCACCGTCATGGCGTTCTACCAGAATGGCGCCTATCTGACGGGCGCAGTGTTCGTCGCCGGCCTGTTCCGGTTGGCCGGGATTGAGCACGCCGTCCACCCCAGCCTCGAATTCCTGGTGCGGCCGTGGATCTGGCCGGCATTTCCCGACCTTCTCAAGATGGCGGCCTGCGGCTTCGTCGCCTCGGCCGGCATGATCCTGCTGTCGCAAGCCTACCGGCTGGCGCCGGCCAACCGCGTCGCCACCTTCGAATATACCGGCATCATCTGGTCGCCGCTGTGGGGATTCCTGTTCTTCGCCGAGGTGCCGCACTCGACGACCGTGCTGGGCGCCGCCCTCATCATCGGTGCCGGCCTGCTTGCCTTCCGTACCGAGCGGCGCAGGGCGGCTCCGCCGCTGCTTGTGCCGACCGGCGACACGGCGTGAGCGCCGGCCACGGTTACCGCCGATATGCTGAAGGGCGGCCTGCGGCCCGGAGCCTCAGGCGAAGCAGCTCAAGGCGCGGCCGACGCGAGCGCGAATTTCAGCGAGCGTAAAGGGCTTCTGCATGACATCGAGGATGATGCCGTTGAGCTCCTCGGCGCGCTCGCGCTGATCGGCGTATCCGGTCATCAGCATGATCTTCATCGACGGGAACAGCGCCGCCGCCGCGGTGGCCATCTCGATGCCGTCCATCTCCGGCATGCGGATATCGGAGACGACGAGGTCATAGCCACCCCGCGCCGCCTTGATCAGCTCAAGTCCCTGGGCGCCATCGCAGGCGATGGCCACGCTGTGCCCGTCACGTTCGAGCGCGCGGGCGGCGAGGGTGCGGACGGACTCATCGTCCTCAACGATCAGAAGCTTTGCCATGGCGAGATACATGGCGGGGAAACGTTGACGTTTTCTGAACCGGAACATTGGTCCGGGGGAAATCCAGGGCATGCCGTGTTCGGCGATTCAGTGCTGCCTGATTTGGGGCATGCTTCAGGGGGTGTTGAGATTCAGGTCAGGCCGCTGTTTGCGGCCGGCCTCACCTGAATATCGACATGCCCTAGGCGTCGCCCTTGACGACGCCGACGAAGGGCAATTCCCGGAAAGCATGCGCGACATCCATGCCGTAGCCGACGACGAAATAATCCGGGCAGTCGAAGCCGACATAGTCGGCGTTGAGCGTGGTCTGGCGGCGCATGCGCTTGTCGAGCAACACGGCGATGGCGCAGCTTCTGGCGCCGCGCGACAGCATCAGGTCGCGGGCGAAGGAGAGCGTCTTGCCGGATTCGAGGATGTCGTCGATCAGAAGCACATCGCGGCCGGCGACCTCGTTGTCGATGTCGCGCAGCACCTTCACCTCGCCGCTGGTGGTGCCGGCGCCGTAGCTGGAGATGAAGATGAACTCGACCTCGGGCGACAAGCCGACATCGTGCATGGCGCGGATCAGGTCGGCTGCGAAGACGAAAGACCCCTTCAGCACCGAGATCACCAAGAGGTCATGGTAGTCGCGCCCGGCGATCTCCTTGGCGAGCTCGAGGTTGCGGCGGGCGATCGCCGACGCCGAAAACAGGACCTCGATGTCCTTGCCGCGCACAACTGGCATTTTCGCCCTCCAGGCGTTTTGCCTACAGGACCGCGACCTTCAGGGCCTGCGAAAGCGCTGTAGAACTTCTTGGTTTCTGCGCCGGGTCGCGCGGTTTTGTTTCGCCTTAGCCAGCAAAAGTGACTGAGACGGCTTTGACGCCGTTTCTAGGCACATCGAGGCGGCTGGAAAAGCCAAATCTTTCGCCGGGCGCCAGCGAGCGCCCGGATGTCCCCAGCGTATAGCGGATGATCTGGCTGTCCTTGCCGGTGACACGGATTTCCAGGGGCGGCATTTGCACCGCCTGCGCCCCGTCATTGGCGGCCTCGCCGTCGACGAACAGCACAGGTTTCGGCCCTGATGCGTCGATGCGCGAGGTGATGCCCGAGATGCTAAGCGCGGCCGCCGGCTGCGCGACGGCCCAGAACGGCGATTGACGGACCAGCGCATGGCCGCCGGAGACCCAGAAGGCGGCGAGCGCGGCGCCGACACCGGCAATCCAGAATAGCGGTCCGCCACGCGACGCCGGCCGCCGTTCGGCCACGGCCTCCGGCTTGCGCAGCATGCCCATGCCTTCGATGGCGGCCGTGCTGGTCGCGCGCGAAGGCGGGGCCGGCGGCGCTTCCGGCCTGGCCGAAGGACGCGGCAGCACCTCGTAATCGGCGTCGACGACGTCGATCACCGGCGCGCGCGCTTCCTGCGCGGCACTTGTCCCCAGCCCGGTCATGATTTCGCCGGAAACCGGGCGCGCGGTTCGTTGCTCAGCCATACGGCCTGGTAAGCCCCTGTTCGCTGTTCGTTTCTTTTGGGTAAACGCAAATGGTTAACGCTTCCCCACCGGAACCCCGGTGATGCACCGAAAAGCATCGAAAATTAACCAAGGGTTAACCATGCGGGCCGATGGTCTTTTGAGAGAAAGGGCTGGCGTTTCGCCGCCGAAAGTTCCAGGTCGTCGAACGTGATCCGCTTCGAAAATGTCGGCCTCCGCTATGGCATGGGTCCGGAGATCCTCCGCGACATTTCCCTGCACATACCGGAGCGCTCCTTCCAGTTCCTGAGCGGGCCCTCCGGCGCCGGCAAGACGACGTTGTTGCGCCTGCTGTTCATGTCGCTGAAGCCGACGCGCGGGCTGATCACCATCTTCGGCAAGGACCGCTCGCGCATCTCGCGCAGCGAGCTGCCGCATCTGCGGCGCCGCATCGGTGTCGTGTTCCAGGATTTCCGCCTGCTCGACCACATGACCACCTATGAGAACGTCGCCCTGCCCTTGCGCGTGCGCGGGCGCGAGGAGGCGAGCTACCGCACCGACGTCACCGAACTGCTGAAATGGGTTGGGCTGGGTGAACGCATGCATGTGCTGCCGCCGGTGCTGTCGGGCGGCGAGAAGCAGCGCGCCGCGATCGCCCGCGCGCTGATCGAACAGCCCGAGATCCTGCTCGCCGACGAGCCGACCGGCAATGTCGACCCGCCGCTGGCGCGCCGGCTGCTTCGGCTGTTCATCGAGCTCAACCGTCTCGGCACGGCGGTGGTGATCGCCACCCACGACCTCGGCCTGATGGAGCAGGTCGACGCGCGGCGCATGATCCTCGCCGGCGGAAGGCTGGACATCTATGACTGAGCTCTCCGCCGACCATCTGCATGACCAGCCCGCCGAGATGGCTGGCGTGGTGCAGCGCCCCCAACGCAGGATGGCGCCGATCGTGCCGGCGCAGAACATTGCCGGACGGGCGCTGGTGCTGGTCATAGCTATCATGACCTTCCTGTCCTGCCTCACGTTCGGCGCCGTGACCCTGGTGCGCGACACCGCGTCGGTCTGGGAGAACCAGATCTCGCGCGAGGCGACGATCCAGATCAAGCCGGTCGACGGCCTCGACATGGAGGCGGCATTGGCCCAGGCCTCCCAGATCGCCAGCGAGTTTCCCGGCGTCAAGGGCACCAAGATCATCGACCGCGACGCCACCGCGCGGCTGCTGGAGCCGTGGCTGGGCACAGGTCTCAACATCGATGAATTGCCGGTGCCGCGCCTCGTCGTCGTCACCATCGACGAAAACAGCCCGCCCGACTTTGCCGCCATGCGCGCCGCGATCACGCCCAAATTGCCGACCGCGGCGCTCGACGATCACCGCACCTGGGTCGACCGGCTCGTCACCATGGCCCGCACGACGGTGACCATCGGCATCGCCGTGCTGGTGCTGATGCTGTCGGCGACCGTGCTGACCGTCGTGTTCGCGACGCGCGGCGCCATGGCAGGCAACGGCCACATCATCGAGGTGCTGCATTTCGTCGGCGCCGAGGCGCGCTTCATCGCGCGCGAGTTCCGTTGGCATTTCCTGGTCACCGGCATGAAAGGCGCCGCGGCCGGCGGCGCCGCCGCGATTTTGGTCTTCATCGTCTTTTCATGGTGGTCGTCGCGCAACATGGCGACGCCCCAGGCCGACCAGGCAACCGCGCTGTTCGGCAATTTCGCCATCGGCTCGGCGGGCTATCTCGGCGTCGGCCTGATGGTGCTGGTGATCGGCGCGCTGACGGCGGCGACCTCGCACGCGACGGTTGTAACCTATCTCAGCGACATCGACATGCGCCAGCCGGATGGAGGCTAGGCACGGTTTCAGAAAGCGAAAGCCGGTTCTTCGAGACGATCACGCCATGCAAGAGTATGATCACGCAAGGGAAACTGCCGTAACGCAATGTGCGCCTTCTCATCTATCAAAGGCCGCATTTCAGGATTAACCATAGGATGATGGACGCGCAGGACACGACCGGAACGGCTGGACGGATGCCAGTTGTTGGTGCCCGTGCGCACGGGCGTGGCAATCTGGCCCGCCTTGCCATCGTCCTTCGGATCTTTGCTTTCTCCGTGCTGGCACTTGCGGCTCTGTTTGCCGGCGGCTTCGGCTGGTTCGCCAGCACGGTCAGCCACATGACGACGCCCGCCAACCCCGCCAGGGCCGATGCCATCATCGTTCTCACCGGCGGCCAGTCGCGCCTCGACGCGGCGATGGACCTGCTCGCTTCCGGCAAGGGCGAGCGCTTGCTGATCAGCGGCGTTCATCCTTCCGCCAGCCGCCGCCAGTTGCAGGCCGCGACCGGCGGCGACAAGGCGCTGTTTTCCTGCTGCGTCGACATCGACCGCGCCGCGCTCGACACCATCGGCAATGCCGAGGAAAGCGCCAAATGGGTGGAAAGCCACGCCTATGGCAGCGTCATTCTCGTCACCAACAACTACCACATGCCGCGCAGCCTGCTGGAGATGGGGCGGCTGCTGCACGGCGCCAAGCTGGAGCCCTATCCGGTGGTCAACACCAATCTCGGCAATGGCGGCTGGCTGACCAAGCCGGAAGCGTTGCGCGTGCTTTTGACCGAATACAGCAAATATGTGCTGGCTCTGGCGCGCGGCATCGTCCCGCTGCGCCAGACTGCCGACGGCATCGCCCTGGCGGAAGCCTCGGTGGTCAAGAGCGACAAGCCGCCAGCCCGCATCATCCCTTAGCCTCGACCGCGCGCAGGCGCTCGACCTCCTGTTCGAGGGCCGCAATGCGCCTGTCGCGATCGGCGAGCGCCGCCGCGACGTCCGCAGCATCGAAGCGCTGCGGTATGTGCTGCTGGCAGTTGGCATCCCAGGTCGAGACGGTGAACAGGATCACCTGCTCGGGACGCGCCTTGTAGCCTTGCGGCATCAGGCTCGCCGTCAGTTCGGCGTCTCCCTCGACGACGCGCGCCCTGCCCCAGATCTTGATGCGCTGCCGATGGGCATAGTCGATCAGGAACAGGAAGGCCTGCGCGTTGTCGGCGAGATTGCCCTGGGTGATGAACTGCCTGTTGCCCGTGAAGTCGGCGAAGCCGATCGTCTTCTCGTCGATCACCTTGAGGAAGCCCGCCGGCCCGCCGCGATGCTGGATGTAGGGCTGGCCCTCGCCATTGGCGGTCGCCAGGAAGACGCTGGTCTGCGCCGCGATGAAGGCGGCAAGATCCGGCGTGATCGTATCCCGCCAGCCGCCGCGCTCCTCGACCCGGGAATAGGCATCGCGCGAGCCCTTGCGCGCCTGGATGGCCTTGACGCTCGGCGTGAAGGCGACGTCGCTGGTGAAAGCATGGGCGTTCATATGGCGCTGTCCTCCAAGGGCTGGTAACCCGCCGAATATAAGCCTTCCATATTTCGGATGCAGATGGCATATCTGGAATAGTTCCTTCCATTTTCTGGAAAGATCATGGATCGCCTTGAAGCTATGTCGCTTTTCGTCGCCGCGGTGGAGGCCGGCAGCCTTTCAGCCACGGCGCGCCGCTTCGGCATGCCGCTCGCCACGGTCAGCCGCAAGGTCTCGGAACTGGAACGGCACCTCAACACGCGCCTGCTCGCCCGCTCGGCGCGGCGGCTGACGCTGACCGCTGCCGGGCAGACCTATCTCGCCGCCTGCCGCCGCATCCTGGACGAGGTCGGTGAGGCCGAGCGCGCCGCGGCCGGCGAATACAGCGCGCCCAAAGGCGAACTGGTCGTCACCGCGCCGATCGTCTTCGGCCGCCTGCACGTGCTGCCGGTGGTCGCCGATTTCCTCGCCGCCTATCCCGAGGTCGATATCCGGCTGACGCTGTCGGACCAGATAACGCAGCTGGTCGACGAGCATATCGACCTTGCCGTGCGCATCGGCGATCTGCCCGATTCCAGCCTTGTCGCCATCCGTGTCGGCGCGATCCGCCGCGTCGTCTGCGCAAGCCCACCCTACCTTGCGGCCCATGGCACGCCGCAAACCCCGGGGGACCTGGCCGTGCACAGCTGCGTTACCTTCGACAACCTCTCGGCCCCTGCCACCTGGGTCTTCGCCGGCGGCAAGAGCGAGATCACCGTGCCGGTCCATTCCAGGCTTCGCGTCAACACCGCGGAAGCCGCCATCGACGCCGCGACCGCCGGGGTCGGCTTGACCAAGGTGCTGTCCTACCAGGTCGCCGCCGCGATGCGCTCCGGCGCGCTGCAGGCAGTGCTGCGCGAGTTCGAGCCGCCGCCATGGCCGGTGAGCCTCGTCCATGCCGGGCAGGGCCTGCTGCCGGTCAAGCTGCGCGCCTTCCTCGATTTCGCCGCCCCGCGCCTGAAGGAGCGCCTGACGCAAGCGATGTGGTAGGAAATCGGGATCGGCCCTCGCTCGCTGGCCGTTTCCTTTTTGCCCGCGCTTGGTGTAACCAACGCACTCTTCCTCACCGGGCCTTCCCGCATGCTCTATTTCCGCTCGCTGGCGTTCAACCTCGTCTTCTACCTCAGCCTGGTCGTCCAGATGATCTTCTGGACCCCGTACTATTTCCTGTCGCCGCGCCACCGGGCCTGGTTCGTGCCCAAATTCTGGTCGCGCACCTGCATGTGGCTCTACGACAAGATCGCCGGCACGAAGAGCGAGATCACAGGCGTCGAGAACTTGCCCGAAGGGTCCTTCATCCTGGCGCCGAAGCATCAGTCCTTCTGGGATGCGATCGCCTTTTTTCCCTATCTCGATGACGCGCTCTACATCCTGAAACGGGAGCTGACCTGGATCCCCTTCTTCGGCTGGTACATCATGAAGATGCGGATGATCCCGGTCGACCGCGGCAGTCGCTCCAAGGCGCTGAAGGCGGTCGTCGCCGCCACCAGAGCTGAAATGGACCGCAATCCGCGCCAGCTCATCATCTACCCCGAAGGCACGCGCCGCGCTCCGGGCGACGAGCCGGCCTACAAATATGGCATCGTCGAGATCTATTCGCAGCTTGGCGTCCCGGTGGTCCCGGTCGCCCATGTCGCCGGCCTCTACTGGCCGCGCCGCAAATTCCTGCGCTATCCCGGCACCATCAAGGCCCGCTTCCTGCCGCCGATCCCGCCGGGACTGGCCAAGGACGAGTTCATGAAGCGGCTGATCGGCGAGACCGAGGCTGCCTGCGACCAGCTCCTCGTAGAGGCCTCGCGCGCGCCGAATCCGCCGCCGATGCCGCCGACGGCGGCGAAGCGGCTGGCGGAGCTCGCGGCGGCCGGAAAGGCCAAGGCCTGAGCCGCAGCTCCGTTTCGCCGGCCTAAGGCCACGCCGCCAATGCCGTCGTCAGCACCAGCGTCGCCGCGAAAGCCAGGTTGATGATCCGCGAGGCCAGCGGCCGCCGCAGGAAGCGGGCGAAGGCCGCCCCGGCAAGTAGCCACAGCACATGGATGGCGACGATCATCAGCGTGAGCACCAGGAGCTTGGTGACAACCCCGAGACCGGCGACGCCCGACGAAGCGCCGGCGAACACGGCGGCGATCGCCACATAGGCTTTCGGATTGGCGACAGCGAGCAGGAAGCCGCCCGAGAATGTGGGAGGCGCCATCCCGTTCTCGCGCGCCGCCAGCGGTGGCGCCGTCGCTATTCTGTAGGCTAGGTAGAGGATGTAGATCGCGGAGGCGATCGCCAGCACCGGCGCCATGCCCGGCAGCGAGGCAAAGATCGCCGTCACGCCGGAAGCCACCACCAGCAACACGAGCGTGGTGCCAACGATGATGCCCGACGTGTAGCGCAGCGAGCCGCGCAGGCCGAAAGCAGCGCCTATTGCGGTGACGCTGATCGTCGCCGGCCCCGGACTGCCCATCACGACGGCGGCGGCAAGCACCAGCACCAGCACCTGCTGCCATGGCTGCGAGAGGGTCAAAATTCCGGCCATACGCGTTTTCCGCATCGTGTCGCGATGCGCAAAACGTTATGGCGCAGGGGCCGTCGCCGTCTTGAACGATCGTGTCGAACCGTCCGGCAAGGGCCGCCCCGCTTGCGGCGCGCCGGCAGCGCCGGGCTGGAGCAATTCCAGGAAAAGTGTGAAACGGTTTTCCGTCCGGAATTGCGTCAAGACAAAGAGATAGAGCGGTTCGCCGTTTCCGTGAAACGCTCTAGGCGCTCGCCCGGTCCAGCGCCGCGATGTCGTCGGCGCCGAGCTTCAGCGACGCGGCGCGCACCAGGCTGTCCACCTGCGCTGTCGTCGTGGCGCTGGCGATCGGCGCGGTGACGCCCGGCCGCGCCATCACCCAGGCCAGCGCCACCTCGGCCTGCTTGGCCGAATGCCTGGCCGACACCGCGTCGAGCGCGGCGAGGATGCGCATGCCGCGATCGTTGAGATAGCTGGCGACATCCTCGCCCCGTTCGCTTTGGCCGAGGTCCGCCTTGCCGCGGTATTTGCCGCTCAGGAATCCCTTGGCCAGGCTGAAATAGGTGATGACGCCGATGTCCTCGGCCACGCAGAGATCAAGCAGCGGTCCGTCGAGCGACGAACGGTCGTACAAATTGTATTCGGGTTGCAGCACGTCATAACGCGGCAGGCCGCGCAGGCTCGCCACATCGAGCGCCGCGCGCAGCTGGCCGGCATCGAGATTGGAGCAGCCGACATGGCGGACCTTGCCCTTGGCAAGCAGGCCCTGATAGGCGCCGAGCGTCTCCTCGTAGGGGGTGGCCGGATCCGGCCAGTGCGACAGATAGAGGTCGATCGCGTCGGTCTGCAGCCGCTTCAGCGAGGCGTCGACCGCCTTTTCGATATAGGCGGCGGACAGGTCCCGCCTGCCCTGGCCCATGTCCGAGCCGACCTTGGTGATGACGACGATCTTGTCGCGGTTGCCGCGGCTTTTCATCCATTTGCCGATGATGGTTTCGGATTCGCCGCCCTTGTTGCCGGGAGCCCAGCGCGAATAGACGTCCGCCGTGTCGACGGCGTTGAGGCCGGCATCGGAAAAACGGTCGAGCAGGTCGAAGGAGGTGTTCTCGTCGGCTGTCCAGCCAAAGACGTTGCCGCCCAGGACCAGCGGCGCGATGGAAAGGTCGGTGCGACCGAGACGGCGTTTTTGCAAGACTGATCTCCGTGATGCTTGGGATAATGCCGGGCAGGCCCGGCTGGGGGGCAGCAGCTAACCTAGGTCCTGGATTGCCGAGGTCAAAGGCCTGGCCATTCTTTTCCGGCAGGCCAGCGCTTCACAAAGGCGCGACCCGCCGCGCCACGTCCTCCAGCCAGTGGTCGCGGATGCTGAGCGCCTTCAGGTGCTCCAGAGTGCTCAGCACATAGTCCTCGTTGCGCCCGGATTGACCGACGGCGCCGCGAACGATGCTTGCCGCATGCGCCGTGTCGAGCGCGCCGGCATACTGCTCATGCGCGCGGTCGACGATGTAGGCAACCGCCTCGACCCTGCCGTTCGCTCCCTTCCCTGCCCCGTCGAGCCGGATGTCCAACGTGCGTTCGAGATAGACGCTGGTCACCAGCTCGCGCTCGCGCAGATAGGCGAGAACCTCGCCGCGCAGGTCGCCCGGCACCCGGAATGCCAGCCCGACGCAGGAGCCGCCGCGGTCGAGGCCGAGCACCAGGCCCGGCCGCTGGCGCGTGCCGCGATGCACGAAGGAATAGACGCAGAGCGCCCGGCGGTAGCCGTAAAGGCGCGCGCGGCGCGTCTCGACATGCGCGAAACCCGGGCGCCAGATCAGCGACCCATAGCCAAAAACCCAAAAATCGCCCATATCGCCAAGCCTGATCGCGCGAGTCCCGACTCCAGGCCGGAATCGGTGTTTTACGTCTTCCTGCTTGTTGCGTAACAACCGCCCGCCCGCAATATCAGGGGTAATGAGAGCTGCAGCATGACGTCAACTGACGAGCGCCCGCCGAACTTTCGCCGCCGGCTGTTCTGGCTCGCTGCCTTCATTGCCGTGCTGTTCGCCCTCTACAGCGCTGGCTGGTTCTATCTGGCCGATCGCGTCAGGACCGAGGCCGACAAGGCGGTTGCCTCGCTCAACGTCAACGGCATCGAGGCCGGTTGCGCCAACCTGACCGTCAGCGGCTATCCGCTCAGCTTCGCCATCTCCTGCGACACGCTCGCCTATGAGGACGATGCCAGGAACGTCGCCGCCTCGACCGGCAGCTTCAACGCGGTGGCCGAAATTACGCAGCCGCTGTCGCCAGTCGCCGATCTGCGCGGTCCGCTCAGGACCTCAATGCCCGGCATGACGCCGCTGTGGATCGACTGGGACAACCTGCGGGCGGACGCGAAGCTCTCCTGGCCGCTGCCGCGGCGCGTCGCGCTGAAGGCCGAGGGCCTGTCCGGCCAGACCGATCCGGCCGACAACAGCGATCCCGTCGAGCTGTTCTATGCCGGAAAGGCCGCCGGGCAATTGCAGCCGAACGGCCTGGACATCGGCTATGTCGGCAGTTTCAACGATCTCGAGATCGACGCCGACGCGATCGGCGGGCGCGTGCTGCCGCCGCTCGACGGCAGCGGCGAGGCGACGCTGAAGAACGGCGTCGCGCTGATCAGGACGCAGCCGAAGAGCCTGCGCGGCCAGTCAGTCGACATCGCCAAGCTCGACCTGTCGTCGGGCGAAGCGCGCATAACCGTGTCCGGGCCGCTGTCGGTCGATGCCGAAGGGCTCATCGATGCCGAGCTGACGATCAAGCTCAGGGATCCCAAGGCGGTGGCGGCGATCCTCGGCGGCGCCATCCCCGAGCGCAAGAGCGAGATCGAGCAAGGTTTTGCCGGCCTGGCGATTCTCGGCAACGAGCCGTCCATGCCGCTCAGGATCGTCAAGGGCAAGGCCTCGCTCGGCTTCATCCCGCTCGGCAAGATCAAAGCGGTCGATTAGAGCATGGCCCCAATAAGTGGGAACCGGTTTTTGGACAAGACCAGGCTCAGACAAGGGATAGCGATCTGATGGAGAAGCCGGTCAAGCTCCTGAGCGTCGGCGCGTTCACCCTCGATACGATCCTTCGCCTCGACACGCTGCCCGCGCATCAGGGCAAGTTCATCGCCTCCGATGGCGTCCAGATCGCCTCGGGCATGGCAACCAGCGCCGCTTGCGCCGCCCGCCGTCTCGGCGCCGAAGTCTCGCTTTGGGCAAGTGCGGGCGATGATGCCGTCGGCGACCAGCTGGTTGCCGAGATCGAGGCCGAGGGCGTCGATTGCAGCCTGGTCCGACGTGTGGCCGGCGCGCGCTCGGCGCTGGCCGCGATCCTCGTCGACGCGCATGGCGAACGCATCATCGTCCCGTTCTACGACCGCGAGGCGCAGGCCGACCCCGATGAATTGCCCGCCGATCTCTCCGCCTTCGACGCCGTGCTGGTCGACGTCCGCTGGCCGGGCGCCGCGGCGCTCGCCCTGAACGCGGCGCGCGCCAATGACCGGCCTGCGATCCTCGATGCCGATACCGCACCGCTGGAGGTGCTGGAGCAGTTGCTGCCGCTGGCCACGCACATCGTCGCTTCCGAACCCGCGGCGCGCATCGTCTGCGGCCATGCGCTCGATCCGGAAACCGCCTGCGGCGATCTCGCCAGCCGCACCGATGCGTTTGTCGCCGTCACCGGCGGCGCGGCGGGAAGCTGGTGGCACGACCGTTCCATCGGCTCGGTCCGCCATGTCGCGGCGCCGAGGATCAAGGCGGTGGATACGCTGGCCGCTGGCGACGTGTTCCACGGCGCCTTTGCCGTCGGCCTCGCGGAAGCCATGCCGCCCGAGCAGGCCTTGCGCTTTGCCAGCGCCGCCGCGGCGCTCAAATGTCAGCGCTTCGGCGGCCGGCTCGGCGCGCCGGACCGGGCAGAGACGCTTGCCATGATGGCCGCCCATTGGCCCCGTCGAGCTGACTAAGCCTTCGTTTCCGGATGTTCGATAGCCTGGCGGCCGAAGTCCGGCACGTCGATATCCTGCCCGGCGTCGATAATCGAGCGGCGCACCGCCCGCGTGCGCGTAAAGAGGTCGAACAGTTTCTCGCCGTCGCCCCAGCGGATCGCCCGCTGCAGGAAGGCGAGATCCTCCGAGAAGCGCGCCAGCATTTCCAGGATGGCGTCCTTGTTGTGCAGGCACACATCCCGCCACATGGTCGGATCGGAAGCCGCAAGACGGGTGAAATCGCGGAAGCCGGAAGCCGAATATTTGATGACTTCCGTCTTGGTCACCGATTCCAGATCGTCCGCGGTGCCGACGATGTTGTAGGCGATGATGTGCGGCAGGTGCGAGACGATGGCCAAGGTCATGTCGTGATGCTGCGGATCCATCGTGTCGATGTTGGAGCCACAGCGCCGCCAGAATTCCGACAGCGTCTCCAAGGCCGCGGGATCGGTGCCTGGCACCGGCGTGAAGATGCACCAGCGATTGTCGAAGAGATCGGCGAAGCCGGCATCCGGCCCTGACTTCTCCGTGCCGGCCAGCGGATGGCCGGGAATGAAGTGCACGCCTTCCGGCACATGCGGCTGCATCTGCGCGATGACGGACGCCTTGGTCGAGCCGACATCGGTGAGAATGGCGCCCTTCTTCAGCGCCGGCGCGATTTCTTCGGCGACCGCGCCGGAGGAGCCGACCGGCACCGAAACGATGACGAGGTCCGCATCGCGAACCGCTTCCTTCGCGTCGATGGTGTAGGAATCGCCAAGGCCGAGTTGCTCCGCCCGTGCCAGTGTGGCGGGGCTGCGCGTCGAGATCGCGACATGCCGGGCCAGTCCCTCGCGACGGATGACGCGGGCCAGCGACGAGCCGATCAGGCCGATGCCGACCAGCGCGATCTTTTCGAACATCGCAGATGTCATGGCGCTCAACTTTTCAGGAAGGTCGTGAGGGCGGCAATCACGCCGCGATTGGCTTCTTCGATGCCGACGCTCATGCGCAGCGCGTTGGGAAAACCGTAGCCGGAAACCCGCCGCAGTATGTACCCGCGCGCCGTGAGATAGTCGTCCGCCGCCGCCGCCGAATGCTTGCCGTCCTCGGGGAAGTGGATCAGCACGAAATTGCCGACGCTCGGCGTCACGCGCAGGCCGAGCTTGGTCAGTTCGTCGCTCAGCCAGGCGAGCCAGGTTTCGTTGTGCGCCACGCTGCGCTCGACATGGGCGCGGTCGCGAATCGCCGCGATGCCAGCCTCGATCGCCGTCGCGTTGACGTTGAAGGGGCCGCGCACGCGGTTGATCGCGTCGACGATATGCATGGGCCCATACATCCAGCCGATGCGCGCGCCGCCAAGGCCGAGCTTGGAGAAGGTGCGGGTCATCACCACGTTCTCCGCGCTTCCCGCCAGTTCGATGCCCGCCTCGTAGTCGTTGCGGCGCACATATTCGGCGTAGGCCCCATCCAGCACCAAGAGCACGTTCTTCGGCAGGCCGGCATGCAGCCGGCGCACTTCCTGGAACGGCACGTAGGTACCGGTCGGATTGTTGGGATTGGCGAGGAAGACGATGCGGGTCCGCGGCGTCACCGCGGCCAGGATCGCGTCGATGTCGGCCCGCTCGTCGGTTTCCTTGACCGCGACCGGAAGCGCGCCGGCCGCCTGGATGTAGATCTTGTAGACCATGAAGGCGTGTTCGGTGAAAACAGCCTCGTCGCCGGGCGCCAGATAGGTCTGCGCGAGCAGGCCGAGAATCTCGTCGGAGCCGTTGGAGCAGATGATGTTCGCGGGGTTGAGGCCGTGCACCTCGGCGATCGCCTCGCGCAGCCGCCTTGCCGTGCCGTCCGGATAGACATCGAGCTTTCCGGCAACCTCGCGCGCAGCCTCGATCGCCTTCGGCGAGGGCCCCAGCGGGTTCTCGTTCGACGACAATTTATGGACCCTGGCAACACCGGCCGGCGCCGTGCTCTTGCCGGGCACATAGGCTTCGATGTCCATGATGCCCGCGCGGGGCGTCGGACGTGCCTTGTCTGGTGTCTGGTTCATGTCGCAAAAATCCGTCGAGAGAGCCTCCGTCCGGAGGCCGCAGCGGAAATACTAGTCGTGGCCCTGAATGTCGAGAGGCGGCAAGGGCGCGAAAAGCCTGGCCGTTGACGCCGAGCCGCGCTGGCCCTAGAAGGGCAGCGACAGTTCCGTGGTGATTTGGCCGGTCGGCTTGCAGCCACGTTAAACAATTCGCTAAAGGGCCGTTTGCATCCTGTAACCGGCTTTGCGAATGCATTGCCGGTTTTTTGTTGTCCGCCGCCGGCCGGACATTCGCCTGGTCCGGAAATCGGAATCGGTTTTCGGAAACCACGGTGCGTGATGTAAGAGGATGCAATGGCCGTTCTGCGCGCCGCAAAGACCAATAACGAGGTCGACCAGCCGTCGAGCCCGGTGTTGCGCTTTGGCCCCGACAAGCCGCTCAAGCTCGATGCCGGTGCGCTGCTGTCGCCGTTCCAGATCGCCTACCAGACCTATGGCACCCTCAACGACGCCCGCTCCAACGCCATCCTGGTCTGCCACGCGCTGACCGGCGACCAGCATGTCGCCAGCACCAATCCGGTCACCGGCAAGCCTGGCTGGTGGCAGGTGCTGATCGGGCCGGGCAAGATCATCGACACCAACCGCTTCTTCGTCATCTGCTCCAACGTGCTGGGCGGCTGCCTGGGCTCCACCGGCCCGGCCTCGACCAATCCGGCCACCGGCAAGCCTTACGGCCTCGACCTGCCGGTGATCACCATCCGCGACATGGTGCGGGCGCAGCTGATGCTGGTCGACCACTTCGGCATCGAGAAGCTGTTTTGCGTGCTTGGCGGCTCGATGGGCGGCATGCAGGTGCTGGAATGGGCCGCGAGCTATCCGGAGCGCGTCTTCTCGGCGCTGCCGATCGCCACCGGCGCGCGCCATTCCTCGCAGAACATCGCCTTCCATGAGGTTGGCCGGCAGGCTGTCATGGCCGACCCCGACTGGCATGGCGGCAAATACTTCGAGCACGGCAAGCGTCCGGAAAAGGGGCTGGCGGTGGCGCGCATGGCGGCTCACATCACCTATCTGTCGGAAGCGGCGCTGCACCGCAAATTCGGCCGCAACCTGCAGGACCGCGAGGCGCTGGCCTTCGGCTTCGACGCCGACTTCCAGATCGAAAGCTACCTGCGCCATCAGGGCATGACCTTCGTCGACCGCTTCGACGCCAACACCTACCTCTATTTGACCCGCGCGATGGACTATTTCGACCTCGTCGCCGATCACGGTGGACGCCTCGCCGATGCCTTCGCCGGCACCAAAACGCGTTTCTGCCTGGTCTCCTTCACCTCGGACTGGCTGTTCCCCACCGAGGAAAGCCGCTCGATCGTGCATGCGCTGAACGCCGCCGGCGCCTCCGTCTCCTTCGTCGAGATCGACACCGATCGCGGCCATGACGCCTTCCTGCTCGACGAGCCGGAACTGTTCGCCGCCATCAGCGGCTTCATCGGCTCGGCCGCGCGGGCGAGAGGGCTGAACGCATGACCCCGGAAAGTTGCAGACTTCCCGGATCAGGATCATGCGCCGAACGGGAGACCAGCCGATGAGCGTCAACCGCGCCCAGCGCGTCGACCTTGAAGTCGTCGCCGATCTCATCCCGCCGCAGTCACGGGTGCTCGATGTCGGCTCCGGCGACGGTCTGCTGCTCGAATTGCTGCAGGAAACCAAGCAGGTCGACGGCCGCGGGCTGGAACTGTCGCAGCGCGGCGTCAACGAATGCGTGGCGCGCGGCCTCTCGGTCATCCAGGGCGATGCCGACAAGGATCTCGAATTCTATCCCGACAAGGGCTTCGATTTCGTCGTCCTGTCGCAGACGCTGCAGGCGACCCGCAATCCGAAGCTGGTGCTCGACGAGTTGCTGAGGATAGGCAACCGCGCCATCGTCTCGTTCCCCAATTTCGGCCACTGGCAGGTGCGCCTGTCGCTGTTCGTCAAGGGGCGTATGCCGGTGACCAAGGATCTGCCCTATTCCTGGTACGACACGCCCAACATCCACTTCTGCACCATCCGCGACTTCGTCAATCTGTGCGAGGAGCTTGGCGCGACGGTGGAAAAGGCGACCGCGCTCGACGGCAACGGCCAGAAGATAGGCCTCTCCATGCCGTGGTGGTTCTGGAATTTCTTCGGCCAGCAGGCAGTGTTTCTGCTGCGACGATAGCAACGATCGCGGCGGTTTCCTTCGCCGACACCAGCACTTCCGCAGATCCCGACGCGACGAAGATTCTCGCAAAAGGAGCTTTCCTGCTTGCTTCTGTTATTTGACAGCGAAAGCCGACCCCTATAGCCACGTCCATTCAAGCAACCTGGTCGAACAATATGAGCGGCGATCGTCCGACTTATTCAATCGTCGTGGAAATGGAGAACGCCAAGTCGATCGACTGGGCGGAGATCGGCGTTGGGCTGAACGCCCTGGCGCGCGAGATCGCCGCGGTTTCCGCGACCGGCTTTGCAAGACCGAAAGTCATCATCTCGCATGGCGGGGAGGAAGAGGACGCGGACTCGCTCCAGCGCAACTTCCATACCCAGGCGCCACAGTTGGAAGAGGTGGCGGAGATAAGCTTCGCAGCTTGTCCCGGCGGCCGCTACTACGACCTCAAGAATAACGGGATCAAACAAACCGAGGGCGAACTGGTCGTCTTCCTGGACTCCGATACCGTTCCGGAACCGGACTGGCTCGCAACCCTGCTCGGCCCGTTTCAGGATCCCGGGATCGTCTGCGTCAACGGCTACACCTATCTCTTGTGCGACGACTTCTTTTCGAGAACCTTTGCCATGATGTGGTTCTTTCCGATGGCCGAGGGTGACAAGAGGTTCGCCGCGAAACGGGCGCTCAACGCCAACAACATCGCCTTCCGGCGCGAGTGGATTTCCAGCCACCCGTTTCCGCAAAACAATGGCTTCAAAGTCTCTTGCACCTTGCTGATGCACGAGCTGCGCCGCCAAGGTCACCAGCCGAGCAACATCAACGCCCGCGTCTACCACTATCCCCCGCGGGGCTGGCGGTTCTTCTTCTGGCGGGCACTGGTGACCGGCCGGGATGCCGACAGGAAATTCGTCGCGCAGCGCTCGCCCACGCGCGGCGCGCGCATCGTCAAGTCGTTCAGCCGCTGGTTCACCATGTCGTGGCGCACGACGCGGCGCATCGTGAGCCATGCCCGCCAAGCAGGCATGCCGGCCTGGCAGATCCCGTTCTCCCTGATCGTCGGCCAGGCGTTCTATGCCTTGGTGTTCTGGGGCCAGTTCAGCTTTGCCGCGGGGATCGTTGGCGACAGGGTCGAGCTGGTGCCGGACTATGTCGGGCACAGCTGAGGCCGGTGTTGCAATTGGGGCGCGGCGTCTCGAAATCTGCCGATTGCAGGCACGGACGTGGGCGGTCGAGGTGACACAGAGACTGCTTTTTTGTAGCGTCCCGCTGAACGCAAGCTTGGGCGGGCATGGAAGGCGGCAACAAATCCATCCGAATATCCCAAAGTCCGGGGCCTGATCGCATGCCGAAAGCGCCCGAGCCGGCCCCGCTCATCACAGTGATCACGCCGACCCACAACCGGCGCAGCCAGGTTGTGCGCGCCGTGGAAAGCGTGCTGGCGCAGACCCTTCCCCGCTTCGAGCACATCGTCGTCGACGATGGCTCCACCGACGCAACGGCGGCAGCACTTGCCGAAATCCGCGATCCCCGGCTGATCTATGTCGGCGCGAAATGGCGCGGCGCCAACGCCGCGCGCAATGCCGGCATCGAGCGCGCGCGGGCACCGATTGTCACCTTCCTTGATTCGGATGATGTCTATCTGCCGGACCGGCTGGAGCGGACGCTGGCGCGCTTCGACGAGAACCCGTCGCTCGAGGTCCTCATCAGCTCCTTCGTTTCGGTGAAGGGCAACCGGACCACCAAATGCGTCAACCGCGAGGCATTCCTGAGCCGCAACATGCTGGAACGGGCGCTGGTCTCCCAGACCATCTTCATCGCCGGTTCCGCGATAACCGCCCGGCACGAATCGCTGCTGGCGATCGGCGGCTACGACAGCGACATCGCGCGTATGCAGGATCGCGAATTGCTGCTGCGCTTCGCCCGCCGCGGCGGCGCGCTGCTCACCGAGGAAATCGACTGGAAGAAATACAATTCGGAAAATTCGATTTCCGGCCGCCGCGACGGCTATGTCGAGGCCTATGCGAACCTCATCGACAAGCACCCCTACATCGCTGACCGCTATCCCGAAATCCCGCCCTATATGATCGCGCGCCAGATCATCGCCGATACGATGAAGGGCAGGGTTTCGCAGGCATTCGCCGGTTATCTGGCCAACCGCTCGTCCAAGTCGCTCGGCTACTCGCTGCCGCAACTGTTGCGCGGCTATGTCGACGGCCGCCGCCGCCGGCGTGACCTTTATGACGAGTTCCGCCAGAAATACGGCGCGCGGCCCGCCTGATCTTGTCGTGCCCCGAACCTGTCGGCTTAGAGCAATTCCAGGAAAAGTGTGTAACGGTTTTCCGTCCGGAATCGCGTAGAACCAAATAGTTAGAGCGGTTCGGCGATTCCTTGAAACGCTGAACCGCTCTAGCGATCGAGTTCCGGGAAATAGGGATCGGAATAGAAACGGCGGTCGCGCTCGCCCTGCAGGCAGTCGATGGGCGGCTCGGCATCGATCCGGACCGCCGCCGTGTCGGCGATGCCGCTCACCTCGAGGATCAGCTTGCGCCGGATGGCGGTCGAGAACTCGGAAGCCGCGTAGATCGGCAGCACGAAGGAGCCGGGCCCACCGGTGACGCATTGGGCGTAGTAGCGGTCGAGATGGCTGAAGGTGGGCGACGGGCTGATCAGGATCGGCAGGCCGTTGACGACGATGCCCCTGGCCAGTGCCGCGTCGCGCTCGGAGGTGACGGGCGGACCGGTGTTGTTGGGTCCGTCGCCCGAGATGTCGATGACGCGCCGCTCGGCCGCGAAGGCGGTTTGCTCGAAAAGCCCGGTGCCAAAGGCGAGCGCGCCGGAGATCGAGGTGCCGCGGAAGCTGCGGAACGGCCGCGCTGCGATCCTGTCGGCGAACACATTGGCGCTGTCGCTGCCGTCGATGATCTGCCAGGCAAGCACCGCGTCGTCGCGGATGGTGCCCGCCCACTCGAAATAGGCGATCGCGATGCGGCCGTTGGTTCCCGCGCGCACCGCCCTGATGAAGTCCGGATGCCTGAGCGCCTCGACGTAGCCGGCGCGCTGCAACGCGAATTCGCGCTCGTCCATCGACGTCGAGATGTCGACCGCCAGCACCAGCTCGACGTCCACGGCGGCAGGTGCGGCGGGCACCGGCACAGGCGCGGCCTGGGCGCAGCCGAGACAGGCAAGCAGGCTGAGCATGTCGAGCATGGCCGCGTGCGTCCGGTTTGACGGGCCTGATCTTCTGCGGTGATCGCGGCGAAATAAAGCTTGGCTTTTACTTCTTCCTGCGCGGCGCCAGCGGCGGCGGCTCGATCGCGCCGGCCCTGACCCGCGCCGGCTTGAGCGCCGATCGGCCAGCATCCTTCACGATCGTCAGCGAGCGCGGGAAGAACTGGTTGTTGTGCTGGCCACGGCCGATGTTGAGGATGGCGGCGTCCGGCAGCCGCTTCTCCAGCATCGCCAGCACGCGCCGCAGCGTCGCGCCGTCGAACGTGTCCATCGCCTCGTCGATGATCACCCATTTTGGCCGCCTGAGTGCCAGCCTGGCGACGGCAAGCAGGCGCTGCTCGTCGTCGGCGAGTTCGTGCTCCCAGCGCGCCGAACGGTCGAGCGAGGAGGCAAGCCGTTCGAGGCCGACCTCCGTCAGCACCGCCGCGATCTCGGCATCCTCGACCGTGATGCCGTCGGCATGGTTAAGCACCTCGCGCAGCGTGCCGAGCGGGAAATAGGGCATGCGCGGAACGAAGACCGGCGCCGCCCCGGCCGGCATGCCGATGCTGCCGCTGCCCCATGGCCACAGCCCGGCAATGGCGCGGAAGAACAGCGTCTTGCCGGCGCGCGGGTCGCCGGTGATCATGACGCGCTCGCCGGGGCGTATCTCCACCTCCGGCTCGGCTAGCCTTGTGCAGCCGTCCGGCGAAGCGACCTCCAGCCTCTCGAAGGTCAGCGTGCCGCCGGCGTTCTCGGTAAAGGTGATGCGCTTTTCGGTGTCGTGGAAAACGTCGGTCTCGCCAAGCGCGATGCGGAAATCGGCGACGCGCATCAGCGTCGCCCGCCAGTCGGCGATGCCGCCTATGTTGTTGATGAACCAGCGCAGCGAGGAATGGACCTGGTTGAAGGCCCCAACCGCCATCATCAGCCCGCCGAAGCTGATATCGCCGGCGAAATAGACCGGCGCCGCCACCAGGATCGGCGCCACCACGGTGATCCAGCCATAGGTGTCGGTAACCCAGGAGAGATTGATCTGGGCGCCGTAGATGCGCCGCATGGCGCCGAGCACCGTGCCGAGGTCGAGCTCGAGCTGCCGCCTGGCGTCGGCCTCGCCATGCGCGAGCGCGATGGCGTCGACATTCTCGTTGACGCGGACCATCGACGACCGGAGCTCGGCCTCGCGCGTGTAGCGGTCGCTGTTGAAGCGGATCAGCGGCCGCCCGACCAGCCAGCTCAGCCACGAGGCGATGCCGGCATAGAGGATCGCCGCCCACACCATGTAGCCGGGGATCTCCAGCGCATGGCCGCCGATATGAAAAACGAAGCCGGAGGAGAGCTGCCAAAGCACGCCGATGAACGACACCAGCAGGATGAAGGACTGCAGCAGCCCGACGCCGAGATCGGTCGACAGGTCGGAGAGATGCCCGGCGTCCTGCTGCATGCGCTGGTCCGGATTGACGCCGATTGCCCCGGCATGCGCCAGGCGGAAGGCGCGCGCCGGCCGCATCCACTCCTCGATCAGGTCGAGCGTCAGCGCCTGGCGCAGCTTCAGCCGGATCATCTGGTTGAGCCAGGTCTGGCCGACATTGAGCACCAGGAGCCCACCGGCAATGGCCGCGAAGACCATAAGCTGGTGCAGGAAACCCGGCAGGTCGCGCCGCGCCAGCGCATCGTAGAAGGGCTGGTTCCAGCGGTTGAGCAGCACCTGGCCGATCGCGGTCGCGACGATGACGGCGACGATGCCCAGGCAGGCCCAGACGAACTGCCTGCGCACCGGCGAGGATTTCAGCGCTTGCTTGATCGTCCTCACCTGGTCGCCGAGGCTGCTGACTTCGACAGACACGGCGGCAGGCGCCGGGCCGGCCTTGTCATCCGCTTGATCAGCCATGTCAGATATCCCTGCTTTCGGAAAAAGGTGCTGAAACCGGCGCGAGCGCGACAGGCATGTCCCTCAGGCCGCGACCCCGCCCCCGACAGATAGGATGAGGCAAGGCGTTGCCGCGATCACGAACGCGTCACTTGGGCTTGCGCCTGGTTCGCGGCCAGCCGCCCGAGCCGGGTGGCGCCTTGCGGCGTCAGCACCGGCACGAAAACGCGGCGCGAGGCGCGCTGCACGACCGGCACGCCCTGGTAGAGCCGCTTCTGCGCCTCGACCACGATGACGCCGGAAAAGATCGGCCAGAACCGCCGGCCGGCGCGCTCCAGCATGTTGTGGAAGCGCATCATGAAGCGCCGCGGCGACGGCGGGAAGAACAGCGCGTCGGACCATGCCGCCGGGGTGAAATTCGCCTCGCGCAGCAATTCGGTCAGCTGGCCGCGCGAGAACGGCCGGCCATTGCCGAACGGCGTATGCTCGAAACGCGCCCAGACGCCGCGCCGGTTGGGCACGACGATAACGACGCGGCCGGCGGGCGACAGCACGCGCCAGATCTCGTTCAGCGTCTCGCGCGGGTTCTCGACATGCTCGAGCGAGTGCACCAGCAGCACGCGGTCGATGCAGGAATCGACCAGCGGCAATTCCTCGTCGAAGACCAGCGCGGTCGCTGTCGGACCGGTCGCCGGCCAGACCACGGCGCCCTGCGTCGCCGGCATGAAGGCGAAGACCCGCTCGGCGTCGGCACCGAACCGCTCCAGCCACGGCAGGGTGTAGCCGAGCCCGACCAGCCGCTCGTTTGGCACGGCCGCCCAGATCGAGGACAGCGCCATGGTGATCGAGCGCTCGGCGAGGCGCCCCAGCGTGGTCGAATAGAAGGAACGGAGGTCGACGATATCGGAATGCATGGCCGGGACGGTAGCTTCGAAGCATTGCAAGTTCAACAAAGGCGGATGACATCGGCGCCCAAGCGCCCTATGTCTGCGGCGACAACTGCATCGGCCCGAAATCGGTTTCGATTTCGGAAAGCGCGATGCAGCAGATAAACAGCTTAGAGCGTCCTTTGTGCGTCCAATTGGACGCACGGCGCTTTGGTGGAGAGACGCGATGCCGGTCGAAATCGAACAGTTCATGTGCCGCAGCGACAATTTCGGCGTGCTGGTGCGTGACCCCACGAGCGGCCAGACCGCCATCATCGACGCGCCAGAGGAGGCGCCGATTCTGGCCGCCATCCAGCGCACCGGCTGGACGCCGACGCTGATCCTGACCACTCACCACCATGTCGACCATGTCGAGGCCAATCTGGCGCTGAAGGAACGCTTCAAGCTGCGCATCATCGGGCCGGAAGCGGAAAAGGAGAAAATCCCCGGCATCGACGAGACGGTCGGCGAAGGCTCCGTCGTCCACCTCGGCGAGGAAAGGATCGACGTCATCGCCACGCCAGGCCACACCGCCGGCCATGTCTCCTACCATCTGCCGGCCTCGAAAGTCGCCTTCACCGCCGACACGCTGTTTGCGCTGGGCTGCGGCCGGCTGTTCGAGTGCAAGCCGCCGGTTATGTACGATTCGCTGAAGAAGCTGGCGGCGCTGCCGGCCGAGACGGTCGTCTATTGCGGCCATGAATACACCCTTTCCAACGCCCGCTTCGCGCTCACCGTCGATCCGACCAATTCGGCCCTGAAGGAACGCGCCGCCCGGATCGAGGCACTGCGCGCCGACGACAAGCCGACGCTGCCGACGACGATCGGCGAGGAATTGTCGACCAATCCGTTCCTTCGCTGGCACGACCCGGCGATCCGCAAGCATCTCGGCATGGAGACGGCCACCGACGCCGAGGTGTTCGCCGAGATCCGCAAGCGCAAGGACAATTTCTGAGCCCCGTGCTAGCTTCCGGTCGATGACCAGTGCCGCCGAAATCATCGCCACGCTCGGCCTGAAGCCGCACCCGGAGGGCGGCTGGTATGCCGAGACTTTTCGCGATGGTGCCGGAGGCGAGCGTGGCCATTCGACAGCCATCTACTTCCTTCTGGAAGAGGATCAGCTCTCGGCCTGGCACCGGGTCGCGGACGCGGCCGAGGTCTGGCACTTCCATGCCGGCGCGCCGCTGGCGCTGTCGATGCATGAGGAAGGCAGCGGCGTGATCGAGCAGGTGCTGGGCATCGCCCTTGCCGCCGGCGAGCGGCCGCAGATCGTGGTGCCGGCCGGCTGGTGGCAGTCGGCGCGCAGCCTCGGCGAATGGACGCTGGTCGGCTGCACCGTGGCGCCGGGCTTCGACTTCGCCGCCTTCGAGCTGGCCGAGCCGGGCTGGCAGCCGCAAGCATGATCCCGAAAAGTGGTTACCGGTTTTCGGAAAAGATCATGCGCGATCAACAACCCCTTAGCCGAGTAGAAAACCCAAGGCGATCGCCGCCTGCGCGGCGTAGTAGAGCGCCCAGACCGCGTAGCGCATCCACACCCGATGCGGGGAAATGGCGGCAAGCAGGAATTTTTCGACGGCGAGCAGCCCGTCGGACGCCATGAACAGTATGGCGCCGCCGATCACCAGACTATTGCTGGTGGTGAGCGCCGAAATCCCCATGGCGAGGATCGCCGCGACATAGACAGCGATCGGCAGGCGCAGGCTCGGGCCGACACGGCGCCAGAGCGCGGCCAGCATGACGATCGCGAATGCCGCCATGGCGAGCGCGATCGCGCCGCGCCAGGATTCGGCGCCGAGCAGGCCTAGCCCGCCGCCGCCATGCAGGAACAGCGGCACGTAAAGGACATGCGCCGTAAGAAAACTGGCGAGCCCGCCGAGGAAGGCCTTCTCGCCGTCGCGCGACAGGAAGGCATCGCCGACGGCGCTGAGCGCGAGCGCCGCGACGAGCAGAAACGGGCCACCCTGCATGACGGCGAGCACCGCCAGCATGGCGACGGCAAGCGTCTTTGCCGCCGAGCGGGCGAGGCTCGGCGGCATGTTGAGCGTGAAAGCGTAGATCACCGCCGCAACCAGCGAGAACACCAGCGTCGCATTGGCATTGGCATCGATGCCGCCGGGAAACGGCATCATGCGTTTGCCTCACCCGTGGCCGCCTTGCGCAGCAACAGCGACTTCGCGGCAAGTGCCGCGCCGCCGGTGATCAGCACGCAGGCGGCGAGGATGCGCAGCGACGGCTCGGCGACGCCGGCAATGATCAGCACCAGCGTCGACAGCAACGGCGCGGCGTAGCTCGCCGCGCCCAGCACCTGGATGTTGCCGCGCTTGACGCCGATGTCCCAGGCGTAGAAGGCGGCCCCTACCGGCATCAGCCCAAGGCCGAGCACGGCCAGCCACTGGCCGATGCCGACGGGCAGCACCGTCTGCTCAAGCAGGAAGTGGCAGGCCAGCGAAAGCACAGACGTCGCCGCGCAGAACCAGGTGACGATCGAGGTCGGCACCGATGGGAAACGCCGCGACAACAGCGAATAGGACGACCACAGGAGGGCGCAAACACCGGCCATCGCGTAGCCGAAGGCATAGCGCGCGTCGAAGGCAAGGCCGCCGCCCTTGGTGACGATGAGGACCGTGCCTGCAAGGCCGAGCAGCGCGCCGACGACGTGGTTCCAGGCCAGCCGCTCGCCCGGCATCAGCGCCGAGCCCAGCACGATCAGCAGTGGCCACAGATAGGCGATCAGGCTCGCCTCCACCGCCGGCGCGTTGCGCAGCGCGGTGAAGTAGAAGAAATGGTAGCCGAACAGCCCGGCAATGCCGATCACCCAGACCTGCGGCGGGATCTTTTCGCTGCGGTCGGCGGCCGGCATCACCAGCCGCGCGGCGAGCCCGACGCAAGTGCCGATGGCGAAGGTGATGGCCGACAGCAGGAACGGCGGCACCTGGCCGGACGCGTCGGTCAACAGCGCCAGCAACGACCACATGGCGACCGCCGAGAAGCCGATCAGTGTTGCGCGCCCCATGCCTGTCTCCGGCGGCGCGCAAACGCGCCTAGTTTATGGCTTCGAACCGTCCGGCGCTGATGGTCAGCGGACCGATCTGGGTCCCGACCGTGGCGCGGATCGGCGCATATACGCCGGTTTGGCCGAGCGGTGCAAACGTCACCATCATGCGGCTCCGGTCCTTGAGGAAATTCAGCGCCTTGCGGCCCTTGCGGTACCCCGCCACCGGCTCGAACCCCATCCGGCAGGTCACCGTGTCGCCCTTGTATCCGCGCACCGAGATCGACCCTTTCGAGGCATAGGTCAGCGTCAGATTGGCGCGCATCTCGCCATCGTAGAACTTGACCGTGCGCCCGCAGACCTGATCGAGGCTGTCGGCGTGGATGACGGTCGCCGCCATCGGATCGAGAACCGACTTCAGGTCGCCCGCGCCAAGCGGCACCCAGCTCTTGGGATCGCGCTTCTTCGGCGCCGGGACGACCTCGGTCGAGGTCACCGCGCCATTGGCGAAGCGGATGTCGACCACCGAGGCCTTCTTGCCCGACGTGTAATCGGCGCGGAAGGCCTGTGGCCGCATCTGCTTGCCTGAAATCGTGCCTTTGGACGAGACCGTGCCCTTGGTGTCGTCGAACAGCTTGGCGAGGCCCGCCGCCGAGACAGTGCCGTTGATCGCGTAATTGTCGCCGTCATAGCGGCTCGAGAATGTCGCCCTGGCCACTGAAAGGCCGAGGAACGACACCGTATACTCGCCCTTGAAAGATTGTGGCGCGGCGGCGGCGAAACTTGCCGTTGGCAAGGCGACAGCCAGCAAGCCGGCGAAGGCATATGACAGACGAAGTACAGGGGGGCGAAGCATGGCGGTCCTCGATTTTCAGCCGGGAAACGGGCAATTCCTGGCTGGCATGTCCCTATGAGGCTGGCTTATAGGGTGAAATCCGGCCTTTATATGGAATATGGCTGGCCGGCCGGAGCTTGACGCGCCGGTGAAATGCCACTATGGAACGCCAACTTTTTCCATAAGGCCGCCTGACCGAGACCGCGCGCCGCCTGGCGCGGGTCGAATGGTTTGGCCGACCGAGAACTGAAGGTTAGAATCATGTCCCGCACCTGCGAGCTCACTGCCAAGGCAGTCCAGACCGGCAACAATGTGAGCCACGCCAACAACAAGACCAAGCGCCGCTTCCTGCCGAACCTGGTCAATGTGACGCTGATCTCCGAAGTGCTGAACCAGAATGTGCGCCTGCGCATTTCGGCCAACGCGCTGCGTTCGGTCGAGCACCGCGGCGGCCTCGACGCCTTCCTGGCCAAGGCCGACGCCAAGGAGCTGTCGCAGCGCGCCCGCCTCTTGAAGAAGCAGATCGCCAAGAAGCTCGCCGAGCAGGCCGCGGCTTAACAGTTTCTGGCGGGACACCGCCTTCGCAGGAGTGTCGTGCGGATTCGGCATGACATTCCGCTGGTTCCATTACCCAGGATAAAAAAATGAATTCCGTCTCGCGATATCTGCCCTTCGTGGCCGCCATGGCGCTCGTCGTCGTGGCCTCCAACATCCTCGTGCAGTTCCCGATGCAGGGTGAGATCAGCGGCCTGTCGCTGGCTGACATCTTGACCTGGGGCGCCTTCACCTACCCCTTTTCCTTCCTTGTCACCGACCTTGCCAACCGCCGCTATGGCCCGACCGTGGCGCGCAGGATCGTCTTTGTCGGCTTCATGACGGCGGTGATCTGCTCGATCCTCGTCCCGCCCTTCCTGTTCCGCCACGGCCTAATCGAATTCGAGACCGCCGCCGACCGGCTGGTGCGCATTGCCGCCGCTTCGGGCGCCGCCTTCCTCACCGCGCAACTGCTCGACGTCACCGTGTTCAACCGGCTGCGCCGGCAGAGCTGGTGGCGGGCGCCGATCGTCGGCACGCTGGTCGGCTCGGTGTTCGACACCGTCGTCTTCTTCGGCGTCGCCTTCTCCGCCGCTTTCGCCTTCGTCGGCCCGAACGACAGCTTCGCGCTGGAGGCGGCGCCGCTGCTGGGTGTGCTGCCGGTCGAGACCATGCGCTGGGTGTCCTGGGCGCTGGGCGACCTCTCGGTGAAGCTGATCATCGCCGTGGTGGCGCTGATCCCCTACCGGCTGCTCGCCGCCCGCTGGAGCCAGCCGGCGCTGGCGACGTAGCCATGATTCCAAAAAGTGGAATCAGGCATTGATCCCTTGGGTCCAGCTCGATTCGGCGAAGACACCGGACGGCGGGCAGGAATTGCGCCTGAAGCAGCGCGGTACTGAATTTTCCATCATGCTGGGCACCAACGAGCTGATGAACAGCCGTCTCAGCGGCTCCGAGCAGGCGCTTGCAAAACTCGCCTGCGAAAGGATCGCCGGTCACCAGCAGCGGAAAATCCTGATCGGCGGCCTGGGCATGGGCTTCACGCTACGCGCCGCCCTTGCCGAACTTGGCCCTGACGCAAGCGTCACCATCGCCGAACTGGTGCCGGCCGTCATCGCCTGGGCGCGCGGTCCCATGGCCGGCATTTTCGACGGCTGCCTCGACGACCCTCGCGTCACCATCCAGGAAAGCGATGTCGGGCGCGTCATCGGCGCCGGGAAATCGGCCTGGGACGCCATCCTGCTCGATGTCGACAACGGCCCGGAAGGCATCGTCTACAAGGGCAACGACGTGCTCTACGGCGCCACCGGCCTCGGCCAGGCACGCGCCGCGCTCCGCCCCGGCGGCGTGCTGGCGGTGTGGTCGCAGGGCCCCGACAGCGGTTTTACGCGCCGCCTCAAGCAAGCGGGCTTCGCCGTCGAAGAGGTCAAGGCGCGCGCCCATGGCAAGCGTGGCGCCCGCAATGTCATCTGGATCGCGACCGCTCCGGAAGCGCGATAGGGAAACCCTGCGCCTCGCGCGGAATGGCCAGCAATTTCCAGATACCGGTCGGGCGCCGGCCGCCAGCTCGCCGCCCCGGCCAACCGTGAAAAGGCAATGCGCCCTATCTCAGTGTGAGCGAGAAGCCGCCGGCGCCGTGGGCATCGAAGTATCGGTACAGGGTGGAAGCATTCCAGCCCTGCGGCGCCTCGCGGCGGACCTCGAGGTGATCTGAGTCCTCGAAGCTCAATTCGGGCGCGGGTCCTTTCAACGTCGCCGCGCTGTAATCCAGGGTCACGGAGTCGCCAGTGTCGGCAAAGGAGATGGTGATCTTGCCGTCGCCATAGCTGATGTCAGCGTCGTCGATTGAGCGCTCGGCGAAGACGATCGTGGTCTCTCCGGCAACGCGGACGACGTCGTTGCCGTCACCGCGATCGAAGAACAGCTTGGCTTTGTCCGTGCCGGTGAGATCGATCCTGTCGTCGCCCAGCCCGCCCGAAATCGCGGCGGCGGTGCCTGCGTTGATCGTGATGGTGTCGTCGCCGCGGCCGCCCTCGACCTGATCGACCTTGGCGGCGGCGATCGTGATGGCATCATCACCATCGTCTCCACGGATGCCGAAGACGGCCTGCCCGCTCGCGACAGTAATGATGTCGGAGCCTTGGCCACCGGAAATGTCACCGACGCTTTGCCCGGCGACAGTGATGATGTCCTGGCCCTGGCCGCCTGAAATACTGCGCGCTTCATTGCCCGCCGCAACGGTGATGATGTCGTCGCCGGCATCGCCGGTAACGTTGTCGATGTTCATTCCAGCCGCGAGGGAAAGCACATCGCGCCCGTCGCCGCCCCAGAGTCCCGAGATATCCCGCCCCGCCGAAACGGCGAGCGTGTCGTCGCCTTCGCCGGCCGAGACGTTATAGACATCGCGTCCGGCGGCAATGTTGACGACATCATTGCCGGCGCCGGCGAAGATGCCGCGACCGCTTGGCACGAAGACCGAGATTTCGTGGTTGACGGCGTTGGATGCCTTCAGCGCCATGGCGCCTGCCGTCGTGCTGCCCTGCCAATAGTCTGAAGTTGCGTCCTCGGTGGCCACCAGATCGAGCCGATCGTTTCCGTCTCCGAGGGAGACGTAGTTCGGCGCGGTGTCGTCGCCGGACGAGGTAATGTCGACCGTGTCGTTGCCGGATCCGGTTTCGATGAACTCTGCGTTGACGGGCATGACGACAAGATAGCCGCCGCTGCTCCAGGCCCCTTCAATCGACAGCTTGACGATCCTTTCCAGCGCGCTTTGCTGGGCGCTGTCGCCGCTGCGAAGGCTCGGACCATCGGTCAGCAGACCGACTGGTTGCGGCGCCTCACCGGGTTCGCCCCTTTGCAGCAATTGCAGGGCTACCTGATGTCGCGATATGGATGGGACGGTCGTCATGAGCCCGGAACCGGTTGCGCGATTCCAGAAAGGCGCCGCCAGACTGAAACCCAGGATTGCATCCGAGTTTCACCGCTCGGGGTTACCAAACCGTGCATGGCGGCCTGGGTCGGGCAGAAATCCGGTATCGGCTCAATCCTCGTGCAGGATGAATTCCAGGTAGAGGTTGCGCTGCAGGATCGAGTGGTTGTCGTCCGACATCAGCGACACCATCTGCGCGCCGTCGTCGCGGGTCCAGACGTCGAGCCCTTCCATATTGTCGATCTGGTAGCCCATGTCGGCTTCCAGCAGCACCGGACCGTCGGCGACGGCGCCCTTCTCGACGCTCTCGCCATAGATCCGCCTCAGCCGCATCTTCACGCCCCCGGCCATCGAGAAGCTGCGTTCGAGCAGCAGCAGGTCGCCATCTGGCAGGAAGGCGCCGTCGGTGATGTCGAAATCGCCGTTGCGCTTGACGGTGAAAACGCCCTTGTTCGGCCCCTCGATGATCGCGGCATAGATGTTGCCGGCCTTGTCGAGGCTCTTTTCCGACACCACGACCAGCCCGCCTTCGTGCTGGCCGTAGGGATTGGCGTGGGTGACGGTCTCGAAGCCGCGGTTCTGGCGCAGCTCCCGGGCCGGCACCAGATAGTCGAGCTCCTTGAACGGCGCCTTCATCTTGTCGGGATCGATCCTGAACTGGGCGACGCGCTGGTTGCGCTCGAAGCCGACCGTGGCGATGCCATCCTTGACCGCGAGGCCTTCCGCATCGACCTCCCATTTCCTTTCGATCGGCTGCCCCGATTGGTCGATCATCTGCTGCATGCGGAAATTCTGGAGGCCCGACGGCCGCTTGTCGGCATCGTGCGCCACGGTGCCGAAGAACCAGAAGCCGGTGTCGGCGACGCCGATGAAATCGCCGCCGGGCTTCAGGAAGCGAAAGGCCGACAGCGCGCCGAAATCGCGCGACGGCGAGGTCATCTCCAGCCCGCCGACGAATTCGAGCGGGCCGAACTTCCTGTCGTCGTGGCCGATGTGGAACTGGTTGATCGGCCGTGCCGAGATCTCGACCGGCTCGATGGAAGCCGGACCGGCGGCGATGGCCGGCGAAAGCATGCCGGCCAGCGCGCAGGCAGCCAGAACCACACGCCGCAAGCTCCGCCCCGAGATCCTCATCCGGCGCGCCGCAGACCGCCACGCCGCATCTCGCGGGCGCTTTCCTCGCCGAACAGCGAAGCCAGCTGCTCGGTCATGGCGCCGGCCAGTTCCTCGGCATCGACGATGGTGACGGCACGGCGGTAGTAGCGGGTGACGTCATGGCCGATGCCGATGGCCAGAAGCTCGACCGGCGACCGCGTCTCGATCAGCTCGATGACCGCGCGCAGATGCCGCTCCAGGTAGTTGCCGGGATTGACCGAGAGCGTGGAATCGTCGACCGGCGCGCCGTCGGAGATCATCATCAGGATCTTGCGCTGCTCCGGCCGTCCGATCAGCCGGCTATGCGCCCAAAGCAGCGCCTCGCCGTCGATGTTTTCCTTGAGCAGGCCCTCGCGCATCATCAGGCCGAGATTGCGCCGCGCCCGCCGCCACGGATGGTCGGCGGATTTGTAGATGATGTGGCGCAGATCGTTGAGCCGGCCGGGGTTCGGCGGCTTGCCGTCCTTCAGCCATTTCTCGCGCGCCTGCCCGCCCTTCCAGGCGCGGGTGGTGAAGCCGAGGATCTCGACCGAGACGCCGCAGCGCTCCAGCGTGCGCGCCAGTATGTCGGCGCAGGTGGCGGCGACGGTGATCGGCCGGCCCCGCATCGAGCCGGAATTGTCGAGCACAAGCGACACCACCGTGTCGCGGAATTTCGTGTCGCGCTCCTGCTTGAACGACAGCGGCTGCATCGGATCGATGACGACGCGCACCAGCCGCGACGGATCGAGATAGCCTTCCTCGAGGTCGAAATCCCACGAGCGGTTCTGCTGCGCCATCAGCCGGCGTTGCAGCCGGTTGGCCAATCTGCCGACGACGCCGGAAAGATTGGCGAGCTGCTTGTCGAGGAAGGCGCGCAGCCGGTCGAGCTCCTCTTCCTCGCACAATTCCTCGGCGCCGACCGTCTCGTCGAAAGCCGTGGTGAAGACCTTGTAGTCGATCTCCTTCGGCAGGTTGGTGAAGGGATTGTCGTTGCGCCGCGCCTCGCCGGGCGTCTCGGCGTCGGAATCGTCCTCGTCGGAGAGGTCGTCGGCGGTGGCGTCGGACGCTTCCGTCTCGGCCGACTGCTCGTCATCGTCGGACGCGTCGGCATCGTCGGACTGCGACTGTTCCGAGCCGGAATCGTCCTCGCCGCCCTCCTCGCTCTGCTCCTCGCCCTGCGGCTCGTTGTCGTCATTGTCCTCGGAGTCTTCGCTCTCCTGGTCGTCGCCGAGCTCCTCGGCCATTTCCATGGAGACCAGCATGTCGCGCACGATGCGGGCGAAGGCCTGCTGGTCGTCGAGCTTGGCCGACAGCCCGTCGAGATCGGCGCTGGCCTTCTCCTCGACCCAGGGGCGCCATAGATCGACCAGGCGCTCGCCGCTCTTCGGGATTGCGCGGCCGGTGAGCTTCTCGCGCACCATCAGCGCCACCGCCTCCTCAAGCGGCGCGTCGGCCTTGTCCTTGACGTCGACGAGGTTGGCCTTGGCGTATTTGTCCTCCAGCATCGAGCCGATATTGTCGGCGACGCCCTGCATGGCGCGGCTGCCGATCGCCTCGACGCGGGCCTGCTCGACCGCGTCGTAGATCGAGCGCGCCAGCTTGCCTTCAGGCGCCAGCTTGTTGTGGATGCGCTGATCGTGGCAGGCGCGCTTCAGCGCCATGGAATCGCCGAGCCCTCGGGTGATGGCGATATCGGCTTTGGAGGCCTTCTTCGGCAGTTCTGGCAGCCGGGCGCGGTTGCCCGCAAGCGCCGGCCGGTCCTTGGCGAAGCCGACCTCGAGGTCCTTGTCGCCGGCAATGGCGCGCATGCAGACGGTCACCGAGCGCTTGAAGCTGTCGGCTTCAGACCCGTTCTTCGGCTTGTTGCGCGTATTGTCGCCCGGACCCGCCATCAATCATCCCTGGAGCATGGTGTCGGCCGAAAAGTCATACGACCTTCCGGAACCATGCTCTTACCCCAGCACCACGTTGGCGGCGGATTCGGGCAAATCTTCGCCGAAGGCGCGCTGGTAGAATTCGGCGACCACCGAACGCTCCAGCTCGTCGCACTTGTTGAGGAAGGTCAGCCGGAACGCCATGCCGATGTCGCCGAAGATTTCGGCGTTCTCGGCCCAGGTGATCACCGTGCGCGGGCTCATCACCGTCGACAGGTCGCCATTGATGAAGGCCGAGCGCGTCATGTCCGCGACCCGCACCATCTTGTTGACGATGTCCTTGCCCTTGCTGTCGCGATAGTGCTTGGCCTTGGCCAGAACGATGTTCACCTCATTGTCGTGCGGCAAATAGTTCAGCGTGGTGACGATCGACCAGCGGTCCATCTGCGCCTGGTTGATCTGCTGGGTGCCGTGATAGAGGCCGGTGGTGTCGCCAAGGCCGACCGTGTTGGCGGTCGAGAACAGCCGGAACGCCGGGTGCGGGCGAATGACACGGCTCTGGTCGAGCAGCGTCAGGCGGCCCGAGGATTCCAGCACGCGCTGGATGACGAACATCACGTCCGGGCGGCCGGCGTCATACTCGTCGAAGCACAGCGCGACATTGTGCTGGTAGGCCCAGGGCAGGATGCCGTCGCGGAATTCGGTGACCTGCAGCCCGTCCTTAACCACGATGGCGTCCTTGCCGACCAGGTCGATACGGCTGACATGGCTGTCGAGGTTGACGCGCACGCAGGGCCAGTTGAGGCGGGCGGCGACCTGCTCGATATGGGTCGACTTGCCGGTGCCGTGATAGCCCGACACCATGACGCGGCGGTTGTAGGCGAAGCCGGCGAGGATCGCCATCGTCGTGTTCTTGTCGAACAGATAGTCGGGATCGACGTCCGGCACATGCTCGGAAGACACCGAATAGGCCGGCACCACCATCTTGGAATCGAAGCCGAATTTGTCCTTCACCGACACTGTCGTATCGGGCAGGTTGGCGATGTCGCGGTCGACCTTGTTCATCTCTATCCACGTCTCCACGGGCGAAATGGCTGATTTCGCCGGCAATCGATTTTGTTCGGGGGCGGTCTTAGAGCCTTTTCCAACCTTATGAAAGTTGGAAAGCGACACGAACCGTGGGGTCGCTCAGCACAAACCCGCCTGCTTGAGCACGCGATAGGCCTGCAGCACATCGCGGAACCGGTCTTCCGAACCTCTGTCGCCGCCATTCGCATCCGGATGGTGACGCTTGACCAGTTCCTTATAGCGCGCCTTGATATCCTTGCCAGTCGCCTTTGTATCAAGACCAAGCGTTTCCAGCGCCTTGGCCTCAAGCGGCTTGGCCTTGCGTTCGCGGGGGGCCTTCGGGTCGTTGAACAGGTTGAAGGGGTCGCGCATGCGGTTGTAGTAGCCGGCGCGGCCGGAGCGCTGCTGGGCGAAGTCCGGCGCCGAACGCGTCGAACCGCCATTGATGCCCATCTTCCATGTCGGTCGGTGGCCGGTCAGCGCTTCCTTCTGGAAGCGGGCGATTTCGGTGTCCGGCACGCCCGAGAAGTAGTTGAAGCCCTTGTTGTATTCGCGCACATGGTCGAAGCAGAAGCGGAAATACTCGCCTTCCTTCAGCCGTCCGACCGGCGCGCGATGGGTGCCGGCCTCCTTGCAGCCGTCCCACTGGCAGATCGGCGCGCGCGACTTCAGCTCCGCATCCTTCTCCGGCCGGATGCGGATTTTTTCGAAATATTTGGGATACGGCTTCATCTCACCCATTTATGGGCTGTTCGCACGTGCGAAACAAGAATTGACATTTCGGCGATGATCGCCCTAACCGCTGAATCGCGGCTTAAAAGCGGTCGAAAATGCGGATTTTGCGGCTCTGCCGTCATGTGGTGAAGGGAAGGTCCAATGTCCATACAGTCGACGATGGAAGACAAGCTGAAGGCGGCATTCTCGCCGGAGCGGCTGGTCATCATCAATGAGAGCCACCTTCACGCCGGCCATCACCATCACGGCTCCGACCATCATGGCGCCTTTGACGGCAGCGGCGAGACGCATTTCCGCGTCCGCATCGTTTCGCCTTCCTTTGCCGGCATGAGCCGCATCGAGCGCCACCGCGCCGTCAACGCGTTGCTGGCCGACGAGCTGAACGCCGGCGTCCATGCGCTGGCGATCGAGCCGGCGGCGCCGGGCGAACAGACGCGCTGGTAAGTCTCAGGCGACCGTCTCCTTCAGGAAGGCCATCACCGCGCCGGTCAGGGCGTCGCCCTCCTCGCCGAACCGGCGGTTGATCGCCATGTGCGAATAGGCACTGCCGTCGAACAGCGTGACCTTGGTGCCGGCCGCCCGCAGCCGGTCCGTGAAGGCATGGGCGACGACCGCGCGGATCGGTGCGTCCGAATAGGCGACAAAGACTGGCGGATGCTTGCCGCTCCCGACATAGGTGACGGGCGACAGCGCGCGCCATTGCGCCGGATTGGGGAAGGCCTGCGCGTAGATCGGCCGCAGCCGGCCGCCCTGCGCCTTGGCCAGTGCCTCGATGTCATAGGCTTCGGTGTCGTCGAGCACCAGCGCGGCGACGCCCGGCAATCCGCCGCGCAGGCCGGTCAGCGCGGCAAGGTGGCAGCCGGCGGAATGCCCCATCACCGCGATGCGGTCGGGGTCGCCGCCATGCCGGGCGATGTTGGCGCGCACATAGGCATAGGCCTTCTCGACGTCGCCCGCCTGGGTGGCGACATCGGCGCCAGGCAGCATGCGATAATCGATCGAGACGAACAGGAAGCCGTTGTCGAGCAGGAAGCCGGGCTTGGCGTTGACATTGTTGCGGTTGCCGAGCCGCCAGGCACCGCCATGGATGAAGAACACGACAGGACAGTCCCTGAAGCCGTCGCGCGTGTAGATGTCGAGCCTGGCCGGCCCGTAGTCGACGGTTTGCGGCTTGGGCTGGCGCGGACGCCATGCGGCGGAGGCACGCGCTGGCAGCAGCGCGGCAAGCGATGCCATGATGAGGCTGCGTCGATCGATCATCACCATCTCCCACCGCCTTGCGACGGCAGAGTGCACATGCGCGCCCCAGGCGTCCAGTTAACGATCGGTAATGGCCTGAGCTTGGAACGCGGCCGATCTGGACAGCATTTACCCGACATCCGGGCATTCGGCACGCCTCCGAATTCCGGCTTGCGAGATGCGAATGCAAAACCAATCGAGGTTAGCCCTTGAAGCGCGCCGGGCAATCACCACGTTATTCTCTAGGCAGGCATTTCGGCAACATCGGATGCCTTCCGGAGGTCAACGCCAGATTGCACGTTTCTTCTTCAATTGAAGGGAACCAACAACGCTTTCCGGCAGTTGAATATGTGATGAGCCGACTGGCAGCCAGAGCGGCTCCGAGGGCACATAATCATGCGCGAGAACCAATCCGACGTCTTCGACCTGTTCTCGGAGATCTATACCCATGCGGCACAGGAAGAGATCAGCCTCCAGCAATTCCTCCTTGCCTGCCGCGAAGACAAATCGATGTACGCCACGGCCCCCGAAAGGATGGTCGCGGCGATTGGTCAGCCAAATCTGATCGACACCAGCAAGGACGAGCGGCTCGGCCGCATCTTCTCCAACCGAACCGTCAAGGTGTACCCATCCTTCGCCGACTTCTATGGCATGGAGGATACGATCGAGCGTATCGCCGGCTATTTCCGCTATGCCTCGCAGGGTCTCGAGGAGCGCAAGCAGATCCTTTATCTGCTCGGTCCTGTCGGCGGCGGCAAGTCTTCACTAGCCGAACGGCTGAAGAAGCTCATGGAGCAGCGGCCGATCTACACGCTGAAGGTCGGCAACCAGATCAGCCCGGTTTTCGAATCGCCGCTCGGCCTATTCAACCCCGACCATATGGGCGACCTGCTTGAGGACAAATACGGCATAGCCCGCCGCCGCCTGAACGGGCTGATCTCGCCATGGGCCGCCAAGCGCCTCGACGAACTGGCTGGAGACATCTCCAAATTCAGCGTCGTCAAGCTGATGCCGTCGCGGCTGCGCCAGATCTGCATCGCCAAGACCGAGCCCGGCGACGAGAACAACCAGGATGTCTCGGCCCTGGTCGGCAAGGTCGACATCCGCCAGCTGGAGAATTTCAGCCAATCCGACCCGGATGCCTATTCCTACAGCGGCGGGCTCAATCGCACGACACAGGGCCTGCTCGAGTTCGTCGAGATGTTCAAGGCGCCGATCAAGGTCCTGCATCCGCTGCTGACCGCCACGCAGGAGGGCAGCTACAACGGCACCGAGAATTTCGGCGCCTTCCCCTACCAGGGCATCGTCGTGGCGCATTCCAACGAATCGGAATGGCAGCAGTTCAAGAACAACAAGAACAACGAGGCCTTCCTCGATCGCATCCTGGTGGTCAAGGTTCCGTATTGCCTGCGCGTCACCGAAGAGCGGCAGATCTACGAGAAGCTGCTGCGCGAAAGCGAATTGGCGGCCAGTCCCTGCGCCCCCGAAGTTCTCGACATCCTCAGCCGCTTCACCGTCGCGACGCGCCTTGCCGAGCACGACAATTCACCCCGCTACACCAAGATGCGCGCCTATGACGGCGAGAGCCTGAAGGAGGTCGACCCGAAGGCGAAGTCGGTACAGGAATACCGCGATGCCGCCGGCGTCGACGAGGGCATGACCGGCGTCAGCACGCGTTTTGCCTTCAAGATCCTGTCGCAGACCTTCAACTACGACACTAAGGAAGTGGCCGCCGACCCCGTGCACCTGATGTACATTCTGGAAGAGGCGATCAAGCGCGAGCAGTTTCCGAAGCAGACGGAGGCAGCCTATCTGGAGTTCACCAAGTCGGAACTCGCCGCGCGCTATGCCGAATTCATCGGCCACGAGATCCAGAAGGCCTACCTCGAATCCTACAGCGAATACGGCCAGAACCTGTTCGACCGCTACATCGCCTATGCCGATGCCTGGATCGAGGACCAGGACTACAAGGATCCCGACACCGGCCAGATCCTCAACCGCGAGGTGCTGGACAACGAACTGTCACAGATCGAAAAACCGGCAGGCATCGCCAATCCCAAGGACTTCCGCAACGAAGTGGTCAAGTTCACCTTGCGGGCCAGGGCGCGCAATCACGGCCGCAACCCGTCCTGGACAAGCTATGAAAAGCTGCGCGAGGTCATCGAAAAGCGCATGTTCGGCCAGGTCGAGGATCTTCTGCCGGTGATCAGCTTCGGCTCCAAGCAGGACAGCGTGACCGAAAAGCGGCACAATGAATTCGTGCAGCGCATGGTCGAGCGCGGTTACACCCAGCGTCAGGTGCGCCGGCTCGTCGACTGGTACATGCGGGTGAACAAGGCGGGTTGAGAACGCCTGGGGGTTCCATGCCGATCTTCATCGACCGACGCCTGAATCCCAAGGACAAGAGCTTGGGTAACCGCCAGCGCTTCCTCAAGCGCGCGCGGGACGAACTGAAGCGCAGTATACGCGACCGCATCCGCACCGGCCGGATCGCCGAAGCGGACAAGGAATATGCCGTGCCGATGCCGGAAAAAGGCACCGGTGAGCCGAGCTTCAACGATGCCAGGAACAGCGGGCGGCGCCAGCACATCCTGCCGGGCAACAAGAGTTTCTCTCCCGGAGACCTGATCCCCAAACCCGGCCAGGGCGGCGGCGCCGGGTCGTCGTCTCCGGGCGACACGGTCTCTGAAGACGATTTCCGTTTCGTGCTGTCGCGTGAGGAGGTTCTCGATCTCTTTTTCGAGGATCTCGAACTGCCCGACATGGTCAAGCTCAACCTCAAGGAAATCCTCGCCTTCAAGTCGCAGCGTGCCGGCTTCGCGACAACCGGTTCGCCGACCAACATCAACGTCGCGCGTACGATGCGCAACAGTCATGGCCGCCGCATAGCGTTGAGGCGGCCGAAGCAGGCGGACGTGGATGCCATCGCCGGGCAGATCGCCGCGCTGGACTCTCAGCCGGTCAGCGCAGCGACGCGTCTGCGTGTCGCGGATTTGCGCAAGGAGTTCGAACGGCTGGAGCGCCGCCGCAAACGCATCGCCTATGTCGATCCGATCGACATCCGCTTCAATCGCTTCGATCCCCGGCCGCTGCCGAATGCCAGTGCCGTGATGTTCTGCCTGATGGATGTGTCCGGATCGATGGGTGAGCGCGAGAAGGATCTGGCCAAACGCTTCTTCGTGCTTTTGCATCTGTTCTTGAAACGGCGCTACGAGCGCACCGAGGTGGTCTTCATCCGCCACACCCACGAGGCCCAGGAGGTGGATGAGGAAACCTTCTTCCATTGCACGCAAAGCGGCGGCACCGTCGTTTCCACGGCGCTCGACGAAATGCGCCGCGTCATCGAAGAACGCTACCCGGCCAACGAGTGGAACATCTACGCCGCCCAGGCTTCGGACGGTGACAATTTCGCCACCGATTCGGAACGCTGCATAGCCTTACTCGACGGCGCGCTCATGCGTCTTTGCCAGTATTTCGCCTATGTCGAGATCATCGACGAACGCGAGAGCCATATTTTCGGAGCCACCGAAAACGGGACGTCGCTGTGGCGCGCCTACAGCGTCGTCGCGCAGAAATGGCCGAACTTCCAGATGACCCGCATCGCCACGCCGGCCGACATCTACCCGGTCTTCCGCCAGCTCTTCGCAAGGCAACCGGCCGCCCGCAAGAGCGCTTGAGAGGGGTGCAAATGGCCAGGCAGGCAAGCAAACCAGCTTTGCTGTTTTCCGGATCTGATTGGGATTTCAAGACGCTGTCGCGGGCCTATGACGCGATCGAGGCGATCGCGCTGGAGGAACTCCACCTCGATATCTATCCGGTTCAGATGGAGATCATCTCGTCCCAGCAGATGCTCGACGCCTATTCGTCGATAGGCATGCCGCTGATGTATCGCCATTGGTCGTTCGGCAAGCATTTCCTTCATCATGACCTTCTCTACCGCAAGGGCGGTCGCGGCCTGGCCTATGAGCTGGTCATCAACTCCAATCCCTGCATCGTCTACCTGATGGAGGAGAACACCATGGCGTTGCAGGCCCTGGTTACGGCGCACGCGGCACTTGGGCACAACCATTTCTTCAAGAACAATCACCTGTTTCGGCAGTGGACCGACGCCGGGGCCATCCTGAGCTATCTCGACTTCGCCAAGGGCTACATCGCCCGCTGCGAGGAGCGGCATGGGCTGGCGGCGGTCGAGGCGGTCCTCGATTCGGCGCATGCGTTGATGGAACAGGGCGTGTTCCGCTACCGCCGGCCGCCGAAGCTGTCGTCGGAGCGGCAGCGCGAAGGCCTGCGCGAGCGCCTCGAATATGAGGAACGCTCCTACAATGATTTGTGGCGCACGCTGCCGGCCTCGCACGAGGCCGGCAAGACCGGCGAGAAGGACGAGAGCCTGGCGGAACGGAAGAAGTCGCTCAATCTACCCGAGGAGAACCTGCTCTATTTCCTCGAGAAGAACAGCCTTGTGCTGGAACCGTGGCAGCGCGAAATCGTCCGCATCGTCCGCATCATCGCGCAATATTTCTACCCGCAGCGGCAAACCCAGGTGATGAACGAGGGTTGCGCCACTTTCGTGCACCACACGCTGATGAACCTGTTGTTCGATCGCGGGCTGATCGGCGAGGGCGCCATGCTCGAAATCCTGCGCAACCATTCCAATGTGGTCTTCCAGCCCGGTTTCGACGATCCCCGCTTTTCCGGCATAAATCCCTACGCGCTCGGTCTCGACATGATGCAGGACATACGGCGCATCTCGACCGAGCCGACGGCGGAGGACCGCGACTGGTTTCCCGACATTGCGGGCCGCGGCGACTGGCGCGAGACGCTGCTCGAGGCATGGGCCGACCATCGCGACGAGTCCTTCATCCGCCAGTACCTCAGCCCAACACTGATCCGGAAATGGCGGCTCTTCGCGCTTGCCGATCGAGCCGACGAACCGCATCTGGAGGTCGCGTCGATCCACAACGAGCGCGGCTATGAGAAGATACGCAGCGCCCTGGCCCACAGCTACGACGTGGGGGCGAACAGGCCCGACATCCAGATTGTCGATGTCGACCTGCGCGGCGACAGGCAACTGCGGCTGCAGCACAAGGTGAAGGCCGGCATCCTCCTTGAGGAAGGCAGCCGCGACGCGACTTTGCGCCATATCCGCAGCCTCTGGGGCTACGAGGTCAGTCTTGCGGCGGTCGACGCCGAAACAGGCGCGACGCTGCACGAGCGCTCGACCAGGGAGATCGTGGAGTAGCGCCGGAGGCAAGCCGCGTCGCTCACCCCGTGTGTTTGATTAAGCGTCGCCCGCCGGCTTTATCCGCAGCCTGGCGATGCGGTTCTTGTCGCGCTTCATGACCACGAAGCGCTTGCCGTGGAAAGTGAAGGCCTGCTTTTCATCGGGGATCGACTGGGTCTCGTGGATGACGAGGCCGGCAATCGTGGTGGCCTCTTCGTCCGGCAGGTTCCAGTCGAGCGCCCGGTTGAGATCGCGGATCGCCACCGTGCCGTCGACCACGACCGAGCCGTCGGCCTCCTGCTTGACGCCCTGGATGTCGACGTCGTGCTCGTCGGCGATCTCGCCGACAATCTCCTCGATGATGTCCTCCAGCGTCACCAGCCCTTCCACTTCGCCATATTCGTCGACGACGATGGCGAAATGCGCCTTGCGGCGCAGGAAGGCGTTGAGCTGGTCCTGCAAGGTGGTGGTGTCCGGCACGAACCAGGGCTTCGACGCGATCTTCATCACGTCGATCCTGGAAAAGTCGTTGCCGACCTCGTTCAGCGCCCTCAGCAGGTCCTTGGCGTGCAGCACGCCGACGATGTTGTCGAGCGAGCCCTTCCACAACGGCATGCGGGTATGCGGGCTGTTCAGGATCTCGCGCACCACCGCTTCCGACGGGTTGTCGGCATTGACCGAGCGCATGTTGGTGCGGTGGACCATGACGTCGGACACTTCGAGTTCCTCGAGGTCGAACAGTCCCTCCAGGCGATTGCGCTCCTCGCGCGCACCCTGGCCGTCGCGGCGGAAATCGTCGGCCGGCTCGCGCGATTGGTCATCAGCGAAACCTTGCGGATCGACTGGCCGCAATTCGTAGCCGAAGGCAGCGAGCAGGCGGGCACGAAACAGCAACGCCAGCAGTACCAGACCGGCAAGGATGGCCGCGACGATCCAGCCGGGCTCGTTCATCCCGGGTGGTTTTCCGCAAGGAAGCCAAGCACTTCCGACGCCGGCACGTCCCTGGCGATGAAGGCCTGGCCGACACCGCGCGTCAGGATGAAGGTCAGCGCGCCGCGGGACACCTTCTTGTCCTGGGCGATGTACGAGAGCAGCGCCTCAGCGTCGGGCAGTTCGCCCGGTATGTCGGCCATCCGCCATGGCAAGCCGACAGCGCGAAGATGCGCCTCGACGCGCCCCGCATCGTCCGGGCTCGCCAGGTTGAGCCGCGCCGAGAAGCGATGCGCCAGCGCCATGCCGATGGCGACCCCCTCGCCGTGGACGAGCCGGGCGCCGTCATAGTGCGTGGCGGCTTCCAGCGCGTGGCCGAACGTATGGCCGAGATTGAGCAGTGCGCGGTCGCCGGTCTCGAACTCGTCGCGGGCGACGACATCGGCCTTGGCGCGGCAGGCCTCGGCGATCGCCTCAGCCCGCGCCGGACCGCCGGCGAACACGTCCTGCCAGTTCGCCTCCAGCCAGGCGAAGAAGGCGGGGCGGTCGATCAGCCCGTACTTGGCGAGCTCGGCGTAGCCGGCGCGGAATTCGCGGATCGGCAACGTGTCGAGCACGCCGGTGTCGGCCAGCACCAGCTTCGGCTGATGGAAGACGCCGACAAGATTCTTGCCGCGCGGACTGTTGATGCCGGTCTTGCCGCCGACCGAGGAATCGACCTGTGCGAGCAGCGAGGTCGCGATCTGCACGAAATTCATGCCGCGCCGCACGATGCCGGCGGCAAAGCCGGCAAGATCGCCGATGACGCCGCCGCCGAGCGCGATAACGATATCGCCGCGTTCGAGCTTGGCGGCGAGCACGCCGTCGACCACCTCTTCGAGATGGGCAAAACTCTTGGTCTTCTCGCCCGCCGGCAAGGTGATTACGGCCGGCTGGATGCCACTGGTCTCGAGACCGGCCTTCAGCGTGCCGAGCTGCGCGGCGGCGACGTTCTCATCCGTGACGACGGCCGCTCGCCTGCCCGGCAAGCGGCGCGAGATCTCCTGGCCGGCGCCGGACAGCAGGCCGGGGCCGATCAATATGTCGTAGCCGCGCTCGCCGAGCCCGACTTCGACGGTGACAGGTGCGATGGCGCTCATGGCCGCGCCTCGTCGCCGGCCGCGACCATGGCGACGCCGAAATGTCCGCAGAGCGCGGCGACGACCTCGGCGGCGATGACCTCCTTGCGGTCGTCGCGGGTCGGCACGGTGACGTCCGATGTGGCGTAGACCGGATAGCGCTCGCCCATCAGCCTTTCCAGCACAGCGCGCGGATCGGGGCTTTTGAGCAACGGCCGGTTCTGCTTCTTGGACACGCGCTCCATCAACAGGTCGAGCTCGGCCTTCAGCCAGACCGACACGCCATGGCCGGCGATCGCCTCGCGCGTTTGCGCGTTCATGAAGGCGCCGCCGCCGGTCGACAGCACCTGCGGGCCGTTTTCAAGGAGCCGCAGGATGACGCGCTGCTCCAGCGCGCGGAATTCCGTCTCGCCATAACGCTCGAACAGTTCGGGCACGGTCATGCGCGACACGCTTTCGATCTCCTGGTCGCTGTCGATGAAGGGCAGCGAAAGCATCGCCGCCACCTTGCGGCCGATCGCCGTCTTGCCGGCGCCCATCAGGCCAACGAAGACGATGGAGCGGGTGCCCAGCCGCTCGAGCAGCTCGGTATGGCCTTCAGCGGGTGGATTTGCTTGTAGCGCGTTCATACGGGCCCCTTTGCCGGCGTTATCGACATCAAAAGCCTGGTTGCGTCAAGCATGGCGCGCAGCTCCCGGAAAAGTGTCATACGGTTTTCCGAACAGAACCCGCGCCAGGACGACAGGCTTCTACCTTGAATTGGACGGATTGGCGTCCCATAAGGGCACAGGGTTTGGAAATGCAGAACAAGAGACGGGCGCATATTGATGCCGACACTGTTTCGCTTTGTCGTGACGCTGACGATTCTGGCCGGCATTGCCTATGGAACGATGTTCGCGCTGGCCATGTTCGTCGAACCGAAAAAGGCCGAAATGAGCGTGCGCATTCCGCCGGAAAAGCTGAACCCCAAGAAGAACTGATGCCCGGGACATGAACAGCGCGGCGCGCATCGAGGCCTTTCTGGAGATGATGAGCGCCGAGCGGGGCGCGGCCGAAAACACGCTGTCCTCCTATCGCCGCGACCTGGAAGACGCTTCGATGGCGATCAGCGGCGGGCTTGCCGCCGCCGCGGCCGCCGACATCCGCGCCTATCTCGACGATATCGCCGCGCGCGGCTTCGCCGCCACCTCGCAGGCGCGCAAACTGTCGGCGATCCGCCAGTTCTTCAAGTTCCTCTACGCCGAGGGCCTGCGCGGCGACGACCCGACCGGCACGCTGGACAGCCCGAGGAAGGGCCGGCCGCTGCCGAAGACGATGAGCGAGGCCGAAACCGGCCGGCTGATCGACCGCGCCGCCACGGAAGCGGGCGAAGCCGACGGCGACGATCGGCTGGCGCGGCTGCGCCTGCATGCGCTGGTCGAGGTGCTCTACGCCACCGGCCTGCGTGTTTCCGAGCTGGTCGGCCTGCCGGTGACGGTGGCGCTGCGCGACGACCGCTTCTTCATGGTGCGCGGCAAGGGCAACAAGGAACGCATGGTGCCGCTCTCGGCCAAGGCGCGCGCCGCGATGCGCGCCTGGCTTGCCGCCAGGGCAGAGCGGCCGGCGCTCGCTAACAGCCCCTTCCTGTTTCCGGCCGCCTCCGACACCGGCCATCTGTCCCGCCAGGTCTTCGCCCGCGACCTGAAAGGCCTTGCCGCAAGGGCCGGCATCGCCTCGGCCAAGATCTCGCCGCATGTGCTGCGCCACGCCTTCGCCAGCCACCTGCTGCAGAACGGCGCCGATCTCAGGGCCGTGCAGCAGCTGCTCGGCCACGCCGACATCTCGACCACGCAGATCTACACCCATGTGCTGGAGGAGCGGCTGGTGCGGCTGGTCAATGATCATCATCCGCTTGCCGACTAGGCCTCATGTCGCTATGTGAGGACGACGTTCCACCGCCCGGAGCCCCGGTTTTCGAGGGTTTCGCCAGCCACTGCCTTCCGAACTGTCGGTCCGCTCAAGAATGTACAACTACCTCGATTTCGAAAAGCCGGTGCAGGATCTCGAAGGCAAGATCCTCGAGCTGAAGAAGCTTGCCGAGAACGGCGAGGCCGTCGATGTCGGCGATGAGATCAGCCGCCTGGAGAAGCGTTCGCGCGACGCGCTGCGCGAGGCCTACAAGTCGCTGACGCCCTGGCAGAAGGTGCAGGTGGCGCGCCATCCCGACAGGCCGCATTGCGTCGACTACATCAAGGCCCTGCTCAGCGATTTCACGCCGCTCGCCGGCGACCGCAATTTCGGCGAGGACCAGGCGATCGTCGGCGGCTTCGCCCGCTTCCGCGGCGAGCCGGTGGCGGTTATCGGCCAGGAGAAGGGCTCGGACACGGCGAGCCGGCTGAAGCACAATTTCGGCTCGGTGCGGCCGGAAGGCTATCGCAAGGCGGTGCGGCTGATGGAGCTAGCCGACCGCTTCAAGATCCCGCTTCTGACGCTGGTCGACACCGCCGGCGCCTATCCCGGCGTCGGTGCCGAGGAACGCGGCCAGGCCGAGGCGATTGCCCGCTCGACCTCGGCCTGCCTGGCGCTCAAGGTGCCCTCGATCTCGGTCGTCATCGGCGAAGGCGGCTCCGGTGGCGCCATCGCAATCGCCACCGCCAACCGCGTCTACATGCTGGAGCATGCCATCTATTCGGTGATCTCGCCGGAGGGCGCTGCCTCGATCCTGTGGCGCGACACCACCCGCTCCAAGGATGCGGCGACCAACATGAAGATCACCGCCCAGGATCTTTACGAAATGAAGATCATCGACGCCATCGTCCCCGAGCCGCTCGGGGGCGCCCATCGCGCCCCCGAAACGGTGATCGCCGCCACCGGCGACCTCATCGCCAAGACGATGAAGGATTTTGCCGGCGCCAACACCGATTTCCGCGAGCAGCGTCGCGAGAAATACCTTGCCATGGGCCGCAGCCTCTAGTGCCCGGAAATGTGGGCGGTTCCGGGAGGGCTTAAGGCGCGTCGCCTGACTCCGTTTCAGCCCGACGCGCTTTATATCCGGGCAATTCCAGCAAACTTCTGGAACGGTTTTCCGTCCGGAAGGTGCCACCACATCGGTGGTCCAGGGCAACGATCCGGTGGTTCGGAGCGGGGCCGCCATAGACACTTTGCTTTAACGGCTGCTAATTAAGCTTCTCGTTTCGGGGGATTTGAAATGAAGAAATACGAGAAACCCACGCTGATCAAAGTCGCCCGCCTGCAAGCAGTGACGGCTCAACAAGCGACTTCCCAGCCGCCAGTGGAAAACGGCAACAGCAATGGCAGCGGCACCGACATCAACTAGTCCCCGTCAAATCCGTCTCTATCAAAACGTTTGATCGCCTTGGAATAGCTTCGGCCGCTACGCGGCAAAGTGGTGTACGGGCACGATTCCGCCACAAAAATGCCGCCGCGTTCGGCTCAATGAAATTGCCGCGAGGGGTCGTTCGAGGCTTGCGGTAAGGATTTTTCAAGGTTAACGGGCTTACGGTCCGCTAATGTTCAGCGTGCGGGCCTGGCGGTTGAACCCGTGGCCCGAGGGAAAGACTAAGCCGTACCCATGTTTGCCAAGCTTGCCCGCACCGGAGTCCTGATCGCCGCCATCGGCGTCGCCGGCTGCAACGATTCCTCGATGAAGGACTTCGCGCCGGAGGCCAACAAGCCGCTGCCGGACAAGATCCTGGCCGACATGAAGGCCAAGGGCATGGTCCGCACCTCGTCGGTGATGGCCCGTATCTTCAAGGAAGAGGGCAAGCTGGAGATCTGGAAGGCCAAGACCAATGGCCGCTACGAGATGGTGGCCAACTACGACATCTGCAAATGGTCGGGCAAGCTCGGGCCGAAATACACCGAGGGCGACCGCCAGGCGCCGGAAGGTTTTTATACGGTTCGCCCTTCGCAGATGAACCCGCGCTCGAACTACCATCTGTCCTTCAACATCGGCTATCCCAACGCCTACGACCGCGCCAATGGCCGCACCGGCTCCAATCTGATGGTGCATGGCGCCTGCTCGTCGTCGGGCTGCTATTCGATGACCGATGCCCAGATCGAGCAGATCTACGCTTTCGGCCGCGATGCCTTCCAGGGCGGGCAGACCGAGTTCCAGATCCAGGCCTTTCCATTCCGCATGACCGCCGCCAACATGGCGCGTTACCGCAACGACCCGAACTACGATTTCTGGAAGATGCTGAAGGTCGGCTACGACAATTTCGAAATCACCAAGGTGCCGCCGAAGGTCGACGTCTGCGAAAAGCGCTACGTCTTCAATCAAGTGGCGCCGGAGGGCACGACCTTCGATCCCACCGGGCCCTGCCCCGCCACGACGCAGCCGGATTCGCTGAAGAGCGCCTATAGCGCCTATCAGAGCACCTATGACTCGGCCTTCAACGGCGCCGTCAAGTCGAGCGCGCCGGCGCCCAAGCCGACGATTGCCGGCATCAAGGAAGCCAGTATCGTTTCCGACTGGTCGAAGCGCCGGGCCCGCGGCGAGCGCGTGCCGATCGACCCGCCGTCGATGAATGGCGACGGCTCGGTGACCGAGACCGCGCGCATGGGCCGCATCGATTCGCCGCTCGGCCGCAAGATGGCCGCGCTCGACGCCGAGAAGGAAGCCAAGCGCAAGGCCGAGGAACAGCGGCTCGCGGCCATACAGGCAGCAAAGGCCGCCAAGGAAGCTGCCAAGGCCCAGGCATTGGCCGAGGCGGAAGCCGCCAAGCAGGCTGCCCAGCAGCCGGTCACCACCGCGGGCGTCGAAGCGGCCGAGCCGGCAGCCGAAACGCAGGCCGCGAGCGCCGACGACGGCACGGTGACGAAGCTGAAGAAGAAGCTGCTCGGCATGTTCGGCGGCTGAGGCTTTGGCTGATGCATGTCGCCCAAAAGTGTGGGGCGGTTTGAGACAACGACATGCATGAAAAAACAGAAAGCAAGCGCCCTGCCGTCTACGATCTCAAGGGGCTGAACTGTCCCCTCCCCGTGCTCAAGGCGAAGAAGCGCCTGGCCGCGATGCGGCCGGGTAGCCTGCTCTGGCTGGAAACCACCGATCCGCTTGCCGTCATCGACATTCCGGCCTTCTGCTCGGACGCAGGCCATCAGCTCGTCGAAACGGCCGCGGTGTCCGGCGGCCATCGCTTCCTGGTCGAGCGCGGCGACGCCTGAGTTCGCGGTCCTGGCTCCCTACCGCCGCCCGGCTATGGCCAGCGGATTGTCCTCCAGCGCCGCGCGGTCGGGCGTGTCGATCGACGGCCTGTTGGTGAAGGCGGCGAACAGCCGGCGCACATAGTCCTCCGGCATGTCGAGCGTGATCAGCACCAGCCTGGTGCCGCGATTGCCCTCCGGCCAGGCCGGCAGCCTTGCCGGCGGGTGCAGGATCTTCTGCACGCCATGGATGACCAGCGGCCGCGACGGATCCTCCAGCAATTCGATGACGCCTTTCATACGCAGCAGCTTCTCGCCATGCGTCGAGCGCAGCAGATCGAGAAACATCTCGATCGCCGAGAACGGCACCGGACCGTCATGGACCAGCGAATGCGAGCGCACACGCGAATCGTGGCGATGCTGGTGATCGTGATGATGATCGTCGCCATGATGGTGGTGGTGGCCATCATGATCATGGTGATGATGACCAGCCTCTTCGCCCAGCCAGCGCTGCACATCGGCCGATTTGGTTTCGGGGTTGTAGAGCCCGCAGTCGAACAGCGCCGCGGCGCCGGTTCCGCTGTCATCGGCATCGAGCAGAACGGCGCCGGGATTGAGCTGACGCAGGCGCGCTCGCAACGCCGCGACATCGCCGGCATCGGTGACGAGGTCGGTCTTGGTGAGCACGATGCGGTCGGCGACCGCCGCCTGTTTCACCGCCTCGACATGAGCGTCGAGGGTCGCATTGCCGTTGACCGCATCGACCAGAGTGATCACGCCGTCGAGCCGGAAAGCCTGCACCAGCGCCGGATGCGCCATGATCGACTGCAGCACCGGCGCCGGATCGGCAAGCCCGGTGGTTTCTACCACGACGCGCGCCAGCCTGGCGATGCGGCCGGTCTGCAGCCGGTCGACGAGGTCGGCCAGCGTATCGACCAGTTCGCCGCGCACCGTGCAGCACAGGCAGCCGTCGGAAAGCTGGATGATGCCGTCTGAGGCCTGCTCGACCAGCAGATGGTCGATCGCCACCTCGCCGAACTCGTTGATGATGACCGCCGTGTCGGTAAGTTGCGGGTCCTTCAGCAGCCGGTTGAGCAGCGTCGTCTTGCCGGCGCCGAGGAAGCCGGTGAGCACCGAGACCGGGATGGGAAAGCTGCCGCCCATCGGGCTAGTTCGCGGCCTTGACCGGCTGGTCGCCCTGCACGGCAACCGCGGCCGTCCCGCTTGCGGCCGGCTCGGCGCCGGTCGGTGCCGGAATGTCGGGCCGCCAGCTCGGCAGCGGCACATCGGCATATTCCTGGCCCGACTGGTCGAGCATCGCCTTCGGCGTCGGCCCGGTTGCGCCGCCGAGGCCGACGGCGACCAGGGTCGGGTGAGCGAGCTTCACCTGGTAGGGCGACTTCGGCGCATCCTTGGCGGCGACGGCGGGGGCGGCCTCCGACTGCTCCGCCTTCGGCTTCTTCTTGCAGATCTCGTCATGCAGATCGTTGGGCGACAGCGTATCGCCATAAGACGGCAAGGCGGCAAGCGTAGCCGAGCCGGTCGCCGGCGTGTCAAAACCCTGGTCGAGCAGCTTCGCCACGGTCTCGGCGCGGCTGACGGCGGATTTCTCGCCGAGCACCACGGCGACCAGCGTGCGCCCGTTGCGCGTCGCCGAGCCGATCATGTTGAAGCCAGAGGAACAGACGAAGCCGGTCTTCATGCCGTCGGCGCCCGGATAGCGGCCGATCAAGAGGTTGTAGTTCGGGATCGCCTTCTTGCCGACCGCCAGCCCCTCGATCGAGAACCAGGGCGCGTATTGCGGAAACTCGCTGCGGATTGCCGTCACCAGCAGCGCGAGATCGCGCGCGGTGGTGTACTGGTCCGGCGAAAACAGCCCGTTCGGATTGACGAAATGGGTTCCCGTCATGCCGAGGCGCGCCGCTTCCGCGTTCATGCGGTCGGCGAAGGCCGCCTGCGACCCGCCGATATTCTCGCCGACGGCCATGGCGATGTCGTTGGCCGATTTGACCAGCATCATCTTCAACGCATTGTCGAGCCGCATCACCGAGCCCGGCTTGAAGCCCATCTTGCTGGGCGGCTCGCCGGCGGAATGTTTCGTCACCTTGATCGGCGAATCGAGCTGAACCTCGCCGGCGGCGATCGCCCGAAACGTCACATAGGCCGTCATCAGCTTGCTCAGCGACGCCGGATACCAGCGCTTGAAGGCGTCCTGGTGCTCGAGGATCTTGCCGCTCTGCAGGTCGAAAAGGATCACCGGGTTGGCGCGCGCGACGCCCGCCAGCATCGGCAAAGCCAGCGCGCCGGCCAGCAATAGTTTGAGGAAATGCCCGTGCCGCATCATGGAATCCGAAATCGCCTCTTGCCGTAGTCGCCCCTGGCTCCGTAAGATTTCGTTACGCGATCGCCAGCATGGTGCGCCCGGCCCTCGATTCCCCAGGCTGCATTGTTGCGGTGCTATTTACCCTATGTGACGTCAACATGGCAAAGCGCCTGGCAATCACAATTACAATGCAGCAGGCTGGAACTGGCTGCTTCAACGATGAAATGGGACAATCATGCCGATTTTGAACCGCGCCGCCGAGATGCAAGACGAGGTCGCCGGCTGGCGCCGCCATCTGCACCAGACGCCGGAACTGAATTTCGACGTTTTCCGGACCGCCGCCTTCGTCACCGGAAAGCTGAAGGAGTTCGGTTGCGACGAGGTGGTGACAGGCCTCGGCAAGACCGGCGTCGTCGGCATCATCCGCGGTCGCAACGGCGACGGCACGACGATCGGGCTGCGCGCCGACATGGATGCGCTGCCGATCAGCGAGATCACCGGCAAGCCCTATGCCTCGACCGTTCCCGGCAAGATGCATGCCTGCGGCCATGACGGCCACACGGCGATGCTCCTGGGCGCCGCCAAATATCTCTCCGAAACCCGCAATTTCACCGGCTCGGTCGCGGTCATCTTCCAGCCGGCCGAGGAGGGCGGCGGCGGCGGCAACGAGATGGTCAAGGACGGCATGATGGAACGCTTCGGCATCTCAAAAGTGTTCGGCATGCACAACATGCCGGGCCTACCGGTCGGCCAGTTCGCCATCAGGCCGGGCCCGATCATGGCGGCGACCGCCGAATTCACCATCACCGTCAAGGGCCGGGGCGGCCACGCGGCGATGCCGCACGGCACCATCGATCCGATCGTCATCACCAGCCAACTTGTCGGCGCGATGCAGACGATCGCCTCGCGCAGCACCGACCCGGTCGAGTCGGTGGTTGTGTCGGTGACGAAATTCCATGCCGGCGACGCCTACAACGTCATCCCCGAAAGCGCCGAGATCGCAGGCACGGTGCGCTCGCTGAAGAAGGAAGTGGCCAAGAAGGCCGAGGAGCGCATCCGCGCCCTTTGCGACGGGTTGGCCGCCGCCTTCGGCGCCACCATCACCTTCGACTACGAGCCCAACTATCCGGTCACCTTCAACCATCCCGAAGAGACGGTCTTTGCCGCCGACGTCGCCGCCGACATCGCCGGCAATTCCCAGGTTCACCGCGCCATCCAGCCGGTGATGGGCGGCGAGGATTTCTCCTACATGCTGGAAGCGAGGCCGGGCGCCTTCATCTTCATCGGCAACGGCGACACGGCCGGCCTGCACCACCCCGCCTACGACTTCAACGACGAGGTCATCCCGCACGGCATGAGCTATTGGGTGAAACTGGCGGAGACGGCGCTGGCCGCCTGAGGCTGGTTCCGGCAGGGAGCTAATCCTCGGGCACGGCGAGGCGTTGCCCGGGCATGGCGCAGGGACCGGGGCAAGAGTTGTGAGCCCTGCGCGACGGCGCCCCGATTTGCGTTCACTACGCCTCTTGGCGAACCGGTCCGAAGCGGCTATGTGTCGGGCCGCGTGGTCCCGTAGCTCAGTAGGATAGAGCGGCAGATTCCTAATCTGTAGGTCACAGGTTCGATTCCTGTCGGGATCACCATAATTTTCAGGCACTTGCCGAGAAATACGCCGCGTCGCGTCAGGCTTCCTGTTTGCGTGTTTGAGCGACCGCCGCGGATCGCGCGTATCCGTCGTTGGCCGCAACCGCAGCCTCCGGTCCATACTGATTGTGCAAATGAACCGGCCTGGCTTTTCGGCGGTGCAGCATGTTCACGCCTTCGACCGCCATCGAGAAAATCATCGCCGAATAGATGTAACCCTTGGGGACATGGACGCCAAAGGCGTCCGCGACCAACGTCATGCCGATCATGATGAGGAAGCCGAGTGCCAGCATCTTCACTGTGGGATGGGCATCGACGAATTTTCCAACCGGTCCGGCGGCAGCGATCAGGACGGCCATCGACGCGACGACAGCGACGGCCATGACCCAGATCTGGTTGGCCATGCCGACGGCGGTCACGATCGAGTCGATGGAAAACACGAGGTTGATCAGGGCGATCTGCGACACGACGGCTAAGAAACCTGCGCGCACGGTAGCGCCGATGTGGCCCTCTTCTCCCTCGAGACTTGCATGTATCTCCTGGGTGGCCTTGTAGATGAGGAACAGACCGCCGCCTGCCAGGATGAGATCCTTCCCGGAAAAGCCGTGCCCGAAGGCCTCGAACAAAGGCTCGGTCAAGCCGATGATCCAGCCGATGAACAGCAGCAGGATCAGTCGTGGAACCAGGGCCAGCGTCATTCCAAGAAACCGCGCCTTTGGCTGCAGCTCGGGAGCAAGTTTGCTGACCAGAACCGAGATCACGACCAGGTTGTCGACACTCAGGACGATTTCAAGCGCTGTAAGCGTCAGCAGGCTGAGCCAGATTTGCGGGTCGGTTATCATCTTCGCCCTTCCTTCGAGCACCCGGTTGGATTTGCTTTTGGCTTGATCTTGTCGCGCTGCTGGTGACGACGATGAGGAGCGCCGCCCGGCTGGCGCGGAACGGCAAACCGCACCTGAAGTTCGTTTTCAGATGCGGTTTGCCGGCCGCCTGGATGGCGGTGCTGCGGTTTACTCTGCCGCTGCGGCGACAGGCTGGGCGTCGGGCAACAGAGAGACGGGTTCACTCCGCCCCTCGAGGTCGTCCAGCAGCGCCATCCACAGCGAGATGCACAGCCCGACCATGACGACAAGGAAGGGTGCTGCTGCGATGATCGAAGCGGTCTGCAGGCCCTCCAGACCTCCCATCACCAGCAGCACACAGGCCGACGCTCCCGCAAGGACGCCCCACAGGACGACGACGATGCGCGCGGGCTCGAGCGTGCCGCGTGACGACAGCATGCCCATCACGATCGAGGCGGCATCGGCTCCCGAGATGAAGAAGATCGCCACAAGGAAGATCGCGACGAACGAGGTGATCGCTGTTCCCGGATATTGCTCGAGCAGGGCAAACAGCGAGATGGCGGCACCCTTGGTGTTGACCGCCTCGACAAGTCCGCCGACCCCCATCAGTTCGGAGTGCAGCGCGGTGCCGCCCATGATGGTGAACCAGAGAAAGGTCACGCCGCTCGGGATGAGCAGAACGCCGATGACGAATTCGCGGATCGTCCGCCCCCTGGAAATGCGGGCAATGAAAACGCCGACGAAAGGCGCCCAGGAAACCCACCACGCCCAGTAGAAGATGGTCCAGCTGCTCAGCCATTTGCCGTCGCTGAAGGCGGCGGTGCGGAACGACATCGTGACGAGGTTGGTCAGGTATTCGCCGAGCGCTTCGGTGAAGGTGTTGAGGATGAAGACGGTCGGTCCGACGACGGCCAGGAAGAGCAGCAAGGCGGCGGCGACAACCATGTTCATGTTGCTCAGGAACTGGACGCCCTTGCCGACACCGGACACTGCCGAAAGGATGAACAGCACCGACAGCACGGCGATGATCGCAAGCGCAATGCCTGTCCCCTCGCCGGTTCCCCAGAGAAAATTCAGACCGCTGTTGATCTGCTGTGCGCCGAGGCCGAGCGATGTCGCCGTGCCGAACGGCGTGGCAATGAGGGCCAGAATATCGATCGTCTTGCCGATCGGCCCGTTGACGGCACCGCCGAGCAAGGGGGTGAATGCGCTCGATATCAGGATGGGCAGGCCCTTGCGGTAGGTGAAGTAGGCGATCGCCAGACCGACAATGGCGTAGATCGCCCAAGGGTGCAGCGCCCAATGAAAATAGGCATATTCCATCGCGATCAGCGCAGCTTCCTTGGACTGCGGGGCGGCCAGCCCGTGAGGCGGCGCGCCAAAATGGAAAACCGGCTCGGCAACCCCCCAGAACATCAGTCCGATGCCCATGCCGACGCTGAACATCATGCACACCCACGAAACTGTAGTGAACTCCGGCTGCTCGTCGTCGGCTCCAAGCCTGATCTTGCCGAAACGGCTGATCGCCAGGAACCCTGCAAAGACCAGAAACATAGCCGTCGATACGACAAAGCCCCATCCGAAACCATTGATGATGGCCGCGAGCGTGGCGTTCGTCACGGAGGCGAGGCTATCCGGGGCAGCGGCTCCCCATAAAATGAACGCGGCTGTTATGAGTAGGGCCGGCCAGAATACCGCCGTATCTATGCCCCGTAACCTGCTTGTAGTCGACATGCGTGACCTCCCAAATCAATTTCGAAACCAGTTCCTGAAAAACTCCCCTTGGACGTCAAAGACCCCGACCTCCTGCGAGACCAGGGTCGCGGACGGCGCACGCTGAAGCGTCCGCCGTTGGCGCCGTTTCGAAGTGTCGGATTAGGCCCTCCGCCACCACACCCGTCAGGGTAGAAAGGGTGGGCAGGCAAGGATGGGAGGAATTTGGCGGGTCAGTGGGGAACCGGCAGATCCCGGGTAGGGAAGAACCTACCCGGGCAAAGGCACGCCATGCCATGGCGCGTCAAAAACACCCTCTGCGAAACCCTTTGTCGAGCCAGCCGGATTGGTCGCTGCGCAAGCCCGTGGACGCACGCACGGCTGCCTGGCCGAACCTGTCGTCGGCGTGGCAAAACCGATGACGCTTATGAGGCGGCGGGGTATTTCCTCTCCAGCCGTTCCTGCTGCGGGGTTTGGGCGTAGAGTTCGCGGTAGCATTTGGAAAAATGCGACGCCGAAACGAAGCCGCAGGCGGTGGCCACCTCGACGATCGGCACGGATGACTGGATCAGCATATGCCGTGCGCGCTCGAGGCGTATCTCCAGATAGTAGCGGGCCGGGGAGCGCCCCATCTCATCGCGGAAGAGACGCTCGATCTGCCGTCGCGACAGCCCGACCTGCCTGGCAATATCGCTTATCGATATCGGTTCGGACGGATTGGCGTCCATCAGCTCGATGATGGTCAGCACTTTTGAATTCTGAATGCCGAGCCGCGCGCGCAAGGGAAGCCGCTGGCCGTCGCTTGCGCCGCGCACGCGATCGGTCAGCACCTGCTCACAGACGCGACTGACCAGATCTTCGTCGAAATCATCGCCGATCAGCTTCAGCATCATGTCGAGCGCGGCCGTGCCGCCGGCGCATGTGTAGATGTCTTGATCGACCTCAAAGAGGTCGGCAAACACATGCGCATTCGGAAATGCCTCGGCGAAGCCCGGCAGGTTTTCCCAATGGATGGCGCAGCGTTTGCCGGAGAGCAGCCCGGCAGCCGCCAGCACATGGGCGCCGGTGCAGAGGCCGCCGATCGCAACGCCGCGATCATGTTCCTCACGCAACCAGGCAAAAGCCGGCTTGTTCGAATAGCGCTCGATGTTGATGCCGGTGCAGACGATGACCATCGATGGCCTGTCGGGGCCGGCCATCATGCGCCGCTCGTCCTGCAACGACGTGTTCACCGCGCACAACACGCCGCTCGAAGCGGGCACGGGCTGCCCGTCGATGCTGGCCAGCCGCCATTTATAGGCTTCGTAACCGAGCATCCGGTTGGCGATGCGGATCGGCTCCAGTGCAGTCGCAAAGGCGACCATGGTGAAATCCGGCACCATAAAGAAGACGAGCGAGCGCTTGATCGGATGTTGAGACATGTTCACTGAAACTAACGTCCGTGTCGCGAAATGGATATCGCGAATGCGCCATCGTCTCGGAATTTGCTCAGGCTGCTCCGGGATTGGATGTCAGTGGCTTTGGGACGGCCTGAATGCCGTTTTCCCGAAATGCCTGGTGCACGGCGAGTAAAACGGCGCGGCGGATCATGAAATTTCTGCCCGCTTTTGCCTTGAACTTGGCCCGGATAACCAGCGTGCCGTCCTCAACCTCGGCAATTCCCTGGCTCTTGAACGGCTCGAGCAGATCTCCAGCAAGTTCCGGGTTGGCCGAAATATCCTGGCCGATCTTCTTGAAAATCTTGCGGACTTTTTCGACATCGGTGTTGAACGCAACGCGAAAGGTCAGTTTCTCGATCATCCAGTCGCGGCTGAAATTCTGAATCTTGCCAATCTCGCCGTAGGGGATTGTCGCCAAGGCACCGCGCTGATGGCGCAGGGAAACCGATCGGACCGAGATTTTTTCCACGGTCCCCTTGGCGCCTGACGTTTCGATATATTCGCCGAAGCGGAATGCGTCGTCGATCAGGAAAAACAGCCCGGAGACCAGGTCTTTCACCAGCGTCTGCGAGCCGAAGCCGATGGCCAGCCCGAACACGCTCAAACCGGCGATCAGGGGCCAGACATTGATCCCGATCGACACCAGGATCGAGAGCAGTGCCAAGGCCAGAATGCTCGACTTGCCGATCCCGCTGATCAGCGGCACAAGCGTGCCCAGCCGCGAACGCGGCGCACCCAGCATCTCGTCGTCACCAACCGCGGGCAACTCCGCGCGCAAGGCGCGAGCCGTCGCTGTGCCGACCACATTCCACAGAAACGCCGCCACCAACATGATCAGCGCAACCCCGGATGCGCCCTTGGCGACCTCTCGCAGATCTATGCCGAACCCGGCAGCCAGCGGAGTCGCCCATAGCGTTCCCAGCATGGCGATCATGATGGCCACGACGGTGAAGCGGGCTGTCTGTCGCCCTGCCGCTGCCAGGATCGAGATGTCGGGAGACTCCAATCCGCGCTGAGCCCAATTCCCGATCATTGCGTCGAGATGAGGCGCGGCGAGAAACAGCAACGCGGTCAGCAGGACGGCCGGCCCACGAAGCGATGTTCCCAGGGTCAGCGCGGCCTGAGCGCTGAGGAAGGTGACTACCACGAAAGCGATCACCACTGCCGGCCACATTTTGGCGAGACGGGTTCGCCAGCGGCTTCTGGGACGCGGACCGGCGACGGCGGCCGCCATTGTGCGCCTGTGCCGCCATACCGCCCATGCAAACATAAGGTAGGTCGGAATTGCCAAACCTGTCCGCAGCAGATCCCCCAGGGCCGGCCCGACGCTCCAGAGCCGCAACGTCGCGAGCAGCGTGGTGGCGATGATCGCCAAGCCAATGGCAAGCGAGAGGTCGCGCACGAGCGCCGCCAGATGGACGGAGCGCTCCGCGAACTCGGTTCGCCGCGATGCCATCAACAGTGATCTGACGGCGGCGAGGATGACGAAGCCGAGCACGGTAGCCACCGTCCAAAGGCGAAGGGTTTGCAAAGGTGCGCCAGAACCGGCCAGCAGCCGCGCGGCAATGAAACCGACCGCCAGCGCCACCACAGCAGCCGCCACGCCTGCGAAGAATCTGCGCCATGCGCTGCTTGCGGCAGCCGCCTTCTTGAACCGACCGGCGAACAGAATGAACACGCCCGCGACGAGCGCAACAACCAGCACAATCTCGAACAGGAGCGCAAGGAGAGATGTTCCGCTGGCCGCGAGCGAGGCCCTCAGGTTTTCAAACTCGACAGGCACGTCGCTCAAAGCCGCAACCCGCGCGAACAGTCCGGAGACGAAACGCTCGGCCAGCTGTTCGAAGCCCGAAATCAACGAAGTAACGTCCGTTTCTGCCGTCGTGCCCACGATTTCCCCCTCTTCAGCACCTCGCAAGCCAGTTTCGGCGGTCGCCCGACCGTCGAACAATTCGCCGCTCGTCTCTCCGGGCGGTCATGCTGTCGAGCGTGGCGCACGCTCCCTCACGACGAACGCCCGATGCAACGGAAGCCGAGGTGGCAAGTGGACGTATCGACAGCTTGCGCCATGCGCGCGGCCGGCCGGTAACGCCGGCAATAACTTGGCGCGCACAGGAAAGACCCGCCTTTGGTCACCTTGCGCGGAATCCTGATGTCGGGCGTCAGCGGATCGTAACTTGCCTCACGCTCGGCACCGTGCGGGTTGGCCATCGTGCAACAAGGGCTGTCGATGCGGCGGTGCTCCTGGTACCAGTCAGTTGTCCACTGCCAGACATTGCCGGCCATGTCATGGAGCCCATAGCCGTTTGCCGGAAACGAGCCGACCGGAGACGTCCATTCGTAGCCGTCCTCGCAATCGTTGCGGAACGGGAACTCGCCTTGGTAGGTGTTGGCCATATGCTGGCCACCCGGGGTCAGGTCGTCGCCCCATGCGAACTCGGCTCCTTCCAGCCCGCCCCTGGCGGCGAACTCCCATTCGGCCTCTGTCGGAAGCTCCTTGCCTGCCCAGCTCGCATAAGCTTCCGCGTCCTCGTAAGCGATGTGCACGACGGGATGATTTTCGAACCCTTTGAGTCCGCTGGCAGGCCCGCGAGGATGCCGCCAATTCGCGCCGCGCACATAGGCCCACCAGTTGTAGTGATTGCCGCGATCAATGCTGCGTGAAGGCCGGACGAACAAGGCCGAAGCCGGTGCCAACGACTCAAGGCTGGCTCCGGGATAGTCCGCGGCATTTGCCGGTCGCTCGGCCAGCGTGGCGTAGCCGGTGGCCTCGACAAAGCGCCTGAACTCAGCATTCGTGACGGCGGTGCGATCCATCCAGAAGCCGCCGACCACGACACGATGCGCCGGCGCCTCTTCCGGATAGTGGTCGTCGGAGCCCATTAGGAACTCACCGCCGGGAATCCAGGCCATATCGCCGTGCGACGAGATTGCTGGCTTTGCGGTAAGTCGTGCCTCAGTCATCGGGCGTCTCGTCTAAACGGCCGAACTCATCTGCCTTTCAGTCCCCCGCAGCGAACATCTCTTCCGGGCTTGGCGTCACCAACGGTGTGAAGAACGTCAAGCGCATGGCTTCCAGCAGCAACAGCGGGGGTTTCATCTGGGTTGCCAGCTCCGTAATCCTTGCCTGCAACTCCTTGACTTTATCAGGGTTCTTGTCGGCCAGATTGGTGGCTTCCGATTTGTCCTGTGCCAAATTGAAAAGCTCTATCTTTTGCGGCAACGCCGCGGCCCACACCAGTTTCCAATCGCCCTCACGCACCGCGCCGACCATGGGATCCACATTGTAGACAATCTCCGTGCGGGGCGAAGGTTTGCCCTCGCTGATGGCCGGCCACATATCCATGCCGTCCAGGGGTTTGTCCTTGCCGGGCTTGGCTCCAGCCAGCCCAGCCAGTGTCGGCAACATGTCAACGACGTGCATAAGGCCGTTGAAGGCGCCGGGCTTGATCTTGCCGGGCCAGTTCATGAAGGCAACCGAGCGCGTGCCTCCCTCATAGAGAGTACCCTTGCCGTCGCGATAGGGACCATTATCGGCGGGAAGCTTGCCTTCCACCTTGGAGTCACCGGTGAACATCGAATTGACGACGCCGCCATTGTCGCTCATGAAAACGATGAGGGTATTGTCGCGTATCCCCTTCTTCTCGAGCGCGGCCACGACATTCCCAACCTCGTCATCGATCACCGAGATCATCGCGGCATAGGCCCTCCGGTTCTCGTCGGTAATGTTCTTATAGCGGTCGAGATATTCTTTCGGCGCCTGGAACGGCGTGTGGGGCGCGGTGAAGGCGAGGTAGAGAAACAGCGGCTTCTTCTGATCGTGGGCCTTGATGACCCGGACGGCCTCCTGACCGAACAGGGTGTTGTCGAAGCCCGGCTCCTTGATCGGCTTGTTGTTGCGGTACCAGTCCGCGACGCCGTGCGAGGAATGTTTGAAATGGTCGATCTCGCCGACGGTGGCCCCGTAGAATGAATCAAATCCACGTTGTTTCGGCCAGTAGGCCGTCTTGGCATGGCCGAGGTGCCATTTGCCACTCATTGCCGTCCGATAGCCCGCGTCTCTGAGGATTTGCGGAAGGAGGGTTTCGTCAAGCGAAAGACCATAGGTTCCTGCAGCGGGGACAACGCCAACCTGCATGCCATAGCGTAGCGGATAGCGGCCGGTCATGAGGGCGCAGCGCGTCGGTGTACACATCGGCTGCACATAATATTCTTCGAGCTTCGCCCCTTCAGTGGCAAGCTTGTCGATGTTGGGCGTCTTGATGTCTGAGCCGTGGTAGCCGACGTCTTTCCAGCCTTGATCGTCCGCAATGATGAAGACGATGTTGGGCTGCGAGGGCTGGGCTGCGGCAACCTGAACACCGGCGAGGCCGGCGAGTGCGCCCGAAAGACCGGCTGGCGCGGCAAATCGCGAAACGGCAGCCGCCGTGCCGGCCATCAAAGCATCCCGCCGCGTGATCCTGTTGGTTGTACCGGCTTCAGCCGGGAAGTCGCGATCGTTGCTCATGTTGTGCCCCTGCTCTGTGTATACGGACCTACTCAAAACAAATGCGCGTCTGCCGTTCTGTCGCCGATCATTCTCCAGGAACCCAGGAGGCAGCGCACAGGGTTTGGCATCCACACGGCCGCCTGCCTGCGCGAAAATCTCTTGGAGTCCGAAATAGGGTGGCCAACACCGTCATGGCCTGTCCGGGAAGCGGCCACCTCCACAAGGCATGCTTGCTGCAGCGGGCTCGATGTCCACTGCGCATTCTTCCGAAATGGTCCTGCCTGTTCATGCTCCCCACTCGCCGTTGGTCGGCGATACTCCCGCGCTGTTTGATCTCGCGCTATTCGGGCTTAAGCTATTCCTAATACAACCGTACCGCTATCCACTTTGCGCAAAGGATGCATTTTTTGGCTCCCGGCCGGGCATCGCTTTCCCACACAGACGTTGCGCTTCAGCCTTGACGAGCCCGCCGATGCAGCCTCGGGGCAGGTGCGTCCGCAGCCGACGACAAAAGCGGCTTGTTAACCGGCTGAGAAGGACAACCTCACCGGCCTGATGTCCAACTCGCCGAACTTGACGAAACGCATCACCAAGAATTGGCACCTGGCATAGATGAAGTTGAGCCGCGCCGCGGACCAACAACTTCGTGTCAATCCCTTCCTATCCCGGATGGGCTGGCGAGAATTGATAGGTGAGCCCCAATATCGGACCTTGCTGAGTGAGTTTGTTCACGAAGCCGTCGTGGCTGTAATTGTCGTGCACGGCCCGATAGCCGACGAACATGGACATCTTGTCGTTGAACTGATAGCCGGCGCCGCCCATCACATCCCACATCGATTTGGACCCTGCGCCGAAACCACCGACGAGGCCCCAGCCGGCCAGGTAGATTCCATTGCCGACATCGGCCTTGAATTTGGCGCCGATCACCGGATCGACCCACGTATCGCCGTCGCTCGCTGAGCTGCCATCAAGCGCACCGCCGTGGAAGTCGAACTTGTTGTCGACCGACCAAAGGCGGGCGCCGGCCACGAGATCGAAATTCGTCCCATCCTGGTAGTAAACGCTGTAACCGCCCAGCGCCGTCCCCATGAAAGTGCTCACCGTCGCATCGATATTCGAGGCGAGTATTCCTTGCGGGGTGCCGATGTTGGCGTCGAGCTTGGCGTAGACTATGTCCGTGCTGATTGTGAAAGGCCCGTTGCGGGCTTCCGTGAGCCCCATGAACCCGAATTTGAGGTGTTGCAGCACGTCGCTGAAGCTCACATCGACATCCTGAGGCGGGAATCCGAAGAGGCCGCTTTCGCCCTTGATTCCTGATGCCCACAGATACGGGGCGACAGTGAAGGTCCAACCTTCATCCTGTGGCTTGGCGATGTCTGCTGCAAAAACATTGGCCGCACCAAGTCCCAATACACCTGCCATTGCCAGGGCGGCCAAACGAAATTTCTTCATCATCGTCCCCATTTATCGTTTTTGCTGCCCGAACTACGCCAAGCAGAGGTTTCTCTTCCATACTGGATGAACCCTCGCTTTGCGCTCTGTCAACTTGGCCGCATGGTCTATCCCCACTAGGCCGTTCGTCGGGGTACCTAAGTGCCAATTGATCTCGCGCAATTTACGCTTAAGCTAAACCTAATATAGTCGTTCTTCTATCCACTTTGCGCAAAGGACGCCTTGCGTGACCACGTGGCCTTCATCGCCTTCGTACAGGGATGTGCTGCTTGGCCCAGACGACCTGACCAGCGCCGCCTCTGGTCTGCCCGTAGAGGTCGACAGGCTTTCGGCAGGCTGGCGTCCCTCGCGCATCCGGCAAATCCAGTCCCCCGGTAAGTGGGCGCTCGACCTGCCAGAATTCAATTGCGCCTTCCGCGCCAGAGGCGGTTTCGATCCAGGTTCGGTGGCGTTAGTGGCTATCGAGCGGGCCTGTGGGTCGACAATATGCGGCGTTCCGCTCGAAGACGACTTGATCCTGGCAATCCCTGCCGGCACGGGTGTGACGGCTACGGTCCGGCCCGGCCTCACTTACGCTGTCGCCATTGTTCCCACCGCGACCTGGATGGAGATCCAGTCGGTTGCCGCGGGGATGGTTATCGAGAAGATCAACAATCTCCCCTCGGCAATTCGGCTCGCCACCAAGGAAGCGCAAAGAATCCGACGCCAGATGAAGTCGATGGCAGACTACCTCGGGACAGTCGGAAGCGAGTCGGTTTTGCCGGAGCAGCCTCCAGCTGCGTTCGAGGAATATCTGGGGGCAGTGGCTGACGCCTTCGCAGGGGCAGACAGTCGCGGGAGCGGAACAGTCGATTGCGCGAGTCGCCACTTTAGACAAGCGTCGGCGGCCGAGGATTTCATTCGCACTCATATCCGGGAAGACATACCCATTGTTCGGCTGTGCCGGGAAATCGGTGTCAGCCGTCGACAGCTCGAATACGCCTTTCGCACCACGTTCGCGGTAACCCCGCTCGAATTCATAAGAGCGCTCCGCCTCAACGAAGCAAGACGGCTCCTTGTCACGGCTCGCGCCAACGGCTTGAGCGTTACGACGATCGCTATGGACGTGGGGGTCACCCATCTGGGCCGCTTCGCCGCGAATTATCGCCTGTTCTTCGGCGAGTCTCCCAAGGAAACGCTTCAGCGTGCCGGGAGATCGTGACCAAGGCGTAAGGTGCGCCGAGAAATTGCGCCACGTCATCAGTGCAAGCAGTTCGACTGGGTTTGCGCAATCCGGATAGAAGTCGCACTCGAGAATTAGTACATTCTAAAATGCTTATAACGCACCGCCTCTGGCCCGCTGGGTCAGCGAGCAGGTCCGCCGATTTGGGTTGGCGCAGGCTCGCGCCGGGCGTGGTCGGCAGCGAGTCAAAACGCACTGAGTGGCGAGTTCTTGGGAGGATGCAAGATGACGAGATCCAGCTTGAGATTGACCGGCGCCGCCGGAATCGTCGTTGCCTTGATGTTTGCCGATCTGGCCGATGCGGTTATCCCGTTCGCGCCCTTCGTTGGCAACGCGCAGGCGAAAGTTGGCCGTCCGCTCACACCTGGCAGTGTCGCAGGGGTCGCGAGGCGTACCACACGCCGAACGATCCGCCGCTCGACGATCTACGTGACCCGGCTCCCGGCAGCGTGCGTGAAGACCGCGATCAACGGCACCGTGCTGTGGCACTGCGGCAGCACGTATTATCAACCCTACGGCGGACGCTACGTCGTCGTGCACATACAGTGAATGAAAGTGGGCCTCGTCCCCTTGGTGGACATGGTGGATCACATTCCGCCAGCAAAGGCTGATCGGCACGGCGTTCGAAAGCCGTGTCGATAGCACCCCGTGTCGATTGGGATGCTCGCAGGTCTTCGATTTGCTCCCTGGCGGCGCTCTGGGCTCCAAAGGATTGATGTTTCCGCCGGTGCGGTGATCGTCCACGCGCGCGGTCGAGATCCTGTTCGAAAGAACTCGGCCGACGCGCCCGATCCCCAACCATCGCCAGCGAGCCGCCGAAGCCTGGCAGGACGCTGCCGCCCACGGCCGCAACCCCCTTCATGACGGTTTGCAGCACGCTGTCATTGACCCGCACACGCCAGTCGGACCGTTCAGGCGTCGTGCGGATCCGGCACACCCAGCGGCGGGTGGATTTCGGCGACCGCAACAGGTTCCGGACTGCCGTTGGCCCGCAGGCATTTTGAGCGCAGCGCGTCGGCGTAGAGTCTGGCAAGCCCGGAATGCCGCCGCCGCAGATAATCCGAGTGATCGAGCCGCCAGCGCCGCTCCATGTCCGCCATGATCGCAGGATTGCTCCAGGTCGCATAACCGCCGGCCGAATAGACGGTGATCTCGCCGGCGTAGAGCCGCTCGCGCGTGACCAGGAAATCGACGCGAACATAATCGAGATCGCCGGCGACACGCGGCGCGATCAGGGCCGCTTGCCTGATCAATTCGACAAGGCCGGCGGTGACGGGCAGCGCCTGATCTCACGCGGATAGTCGATGTCGCGCCCCGCCAGGGGGTTGCCGTCAGGATCGAACAGCCGCGACTTGAGCGCCTCCTTGTCTTCGGCCCGGACATGGCAGACGACGCCGCTGCAGACCTGGACCTTGATTTCGGTGGCGATCTCACCGCCGGCGAGCGGCAGCATCTCCTCGACGAATACCTCCGGCACGATCGGCCAGTAGGCCCACTCGCTGTTGCGGCGACCCTGGCGCTTGCCCAGCCATCGTCTCAGCTGACGCACGATGGAGGCGCGATCCGGCTGGCCGCCGGAGACGAAGATGTTCATGTCGCAGCCATGGTTGGCTTTGACCACCGCCTCGCCTTCGAGCAGCGCCGACGGGATGTCGTCGGGGTCGCGACCGCGCCACAACGTCTTCGGCACTTCCAGCTCCGGGCAGACGGCGCGGATATATTCCTTCACGGCGAGCTTGTCCGACAGCGTGACGAACAACGGATTGTGGTCGATCAGCCTTCGCCAGAGCATGCATTCATTGTAGCGCTCGGGCGCGGCGGGATTGGGCCAATAGCCCATCTTTCTTGCAAATCGCACCACGAGCAGGGGGTGACGTAGCGTGATCAGCAGCCGTGCCGCCGCCAGGACGAAGCGGTGCCGCGCCGGGAAGTCGGACGCCGACCTCATCGAACGGTTACGATTGTCCGGATGAATTTTTTCCCCGGCGACTGAGATCGCTGATCCACGGCAACCCCGCCCATTGACGGCGCACCTAAGCACCGCCGGCGCGCGCCGGCAAGCTGGCGCTATCGGTTCGAGCGGCCAAGCGCCGTCGAAGCCACCAGGACGCTTCGGGCAGGTCCCGCCTTAAGGCGTTCAGATGCGCTGGCCGGTGTTCGCCGCGAACAGATGGGCGCTGGCGCGGTCGACCTCGATGCGCACCGTTTCGCCCTGCTTCAGCTTAAGCCGCTCGCGGAACAGGCAGGAGATTTCCTCGCCGCCGCAATCAACCGTGGCGAAGATCTCCGAGCCCGTCGCTTCCAGAAGCGTCACGGTGCCGGCAATGCCCTCGCTGCGTGCCCGGATGTGTTCGGGACGGATGCCGTAGACGAGCTCGCCGTCCGGGACCCGCGCCGGGTGGAGGTCATGCGGCAGCGGCAGCGTCAGTCCGCTGGCGCTGCGGAACACGCCTTCCTCGATGCGGCCGCGGATGAAGTTCATCGACGGCGAGCCGATGAAGCCGGCGACGAAGAGATTGGCCGGACGATCGTAAAGGTCGAGCGGCGCGCCGATCTGCTCGACCAGCCCGTCATGCAGCACGACGATCTTGTCGGCCATGGTCATGGCCTCGATCTGGTCGTGCGTGACATAGATCGTGGTGGTGCCCAGCCGCTGGTGCAGCGCCTTGATCTCGCCCCGCATCTGCACGCGCAGCTTGGCGTCGAGATTGCTGAGCGGCTCGTCGAACAGGAACACTTGCGGGTCGCGCACGATGGCGCGGCCCATGGCGACGCGCTGCCGCTGGCCGCCAGAAAGCTGGCGCGGATAGCGGTCGAGCAGCTTTTCCAGGCCAAGTATGCTTGCCGCCCGCTTGACCCGGCTGGCGGTGTCGGCCGGGTCGGCTTTCTTGATCTTGAGCGCGAAGCCCATATTGTCGGCCACCGTCATGTGCGGATAGAGCGCGTAGTTCTGGAACACCATGGCGATGTTGCGGTCGCGCGCCCTGAGCTCGTTGACGACCCGCTCGCCGATGGCGATCTTGCCGGCCGAGATCGTTTCCAGCCCCGCGATCATGCGCAGCAGCGTCGACTTCCCGCAGCCCGACGGCCCGACCAGGATGACGAACTCGCCGTCGGCGATGTCGACGCTGACATCGTGGATGATCTTTGCGGTCCCAAAAGCCTTCTGCACGTTGTTGATGGTCACCGATGCCATTTTATCTCTCCACGAAACGTGTGATGTCGGACCGGCCTCAGCCGCCCTTGACGGCGCCGGCGGTCAGCCCGGCGACGATCTGCCTTTGCGCGAACAGGGTCAGCACCAACACCGGCAGCGTCACCACGAGTGCTGCCGCGGCGAGCGGCCCCCAGCTCACCTGCTCGTAGGACAGCATGTTGTAGACGGCGACCGGCAAGGTGCGCGTCTCGCGGCTGGCGAGCACCACGCCGAAGACGAAATTGTTCCACGAGAAGATGACCGACAGGATGAAGGCGACGACGATGCCCGGCTTGGCGATTGGCAGCGCCACCAGCCGGAACACCTGCCAGGAGCTGGCGCCGTCGATGCTGGCCGCTTCCTCCAGCTCCATCGGCGTCGTCTCGAAATAACCGATCATCACCCAGACGACGATCGGCACGGTCACCACCAGATGGATGATGATCTGCGGCCACAGCGTGCCGAGGATGCCGATCCACTGGAACAGCAGGAACAGCGGGATCAGATAGGAAAGGCCGGGCGTCATGCGGGCGATCATGATGACGACGGCCGAGCGCTCGGCCTTGAGCCGGGCGATGCCGTAGCCCGCCGGCACGCCGATCAGGAGCGCCAGCAGCGTCGCCGTGCCGGTGACCAGCACCGAATTCCACAGATAGAGCAGGAAGTTGTTCTCCTCGAACACCTTCACATAGTTCGACCAGGCGAAGCGCTCGGGGATCAGGATCGGCGGATAGGCGCCGTTGTCGATCTCGAATTTCAGCGACAGCGAGATCATCCAGAGGAAGAACAGGATCGCTGGCGAGACGAGCACCAGGGCCGCGAAGAACAGACCGATCCGGTTGAGGAGCCGCGACGTCATCTATTTGCCCTCCGCGTTGATCCATTGCGAGCGCTGGCGCAGCATCAACAGGACGAAGGACAGCGCCACGATCACGACGAAGAACACCACGGCCATGGCCGAGCCGTAGCCGATGTCGTAGTAGGAGAAGGCGGTGTTGTAGAGATAGATGTTGATGGTTTCCGACGCCGTGCCCGGACCGCCCTGGGTCATGGCGTAGATGATGTCGAAGCTCTTCAGCGCATCGATGGTGCGGATGATGACGGCAATCATCAGGAACGGCGCGATCATCGGCAAGGTCAGGTAGCGGAACTGCTGCCAGGCGTTGGCGCCATCGATCTCGGCGCTCTCGAACGGCTCGCGCGGCACCGAGGCCAGCCCGCCCAGCACGATCAGCATCACCAACGGCGTCCACTGCCAGGTCTCGACCGCGACCAGCGAGGGAATGACGCTCCTGGCGTTGAAGATCCATTCCTGCGGCGGGATACCGACCAGCGACAGGAGATAGTTGAGCACGCCGAGCTGCGGATGAAACATCATCGTCCACACCAGCGCCACGGCGACCGGTGTCGCCATCATCGGCATCACGAAGACGCCGCGCAGCAGGCCGCGCAGCGGAACCTTCGCATCGAAGATCAGCGCCGCGACCGTGCCGAGGAACATCGGCGCGACGACCGACAGGAAGGTGTAGGTAAGCGTGTGCCAGAGCGATTCCCAGAACCGCGGGTCGCCCGCCAGGCGCAGATAGTTGTCCATCCCGGCAAAGCTGCGCGACTGGCCGAGCGTCCAGCTGTTGACGCTCATCCACAGCGTGAATGCCCAGGGAAAGACGATCACCGCGCCGACGACGACGAGCGCCGGCAGGACGAAGGGCCAGTAGTTGGGAGCCAGACGCACCGTCTGGCTCCCTTCCATGGCTTCCATCGTCACCCCGGTCCGTTCTGGGGTGGTGGCGGACATCAGCCTTGCTCGCTCCGGTCCAGGACCGGCTGGAACTGGTCGGTGGCCTTCTTCAGCTCGTCCGCCGGATCGGCGCCGGCGATCATGTTGCTCAGCGCGACGCCATAGATGTCACGGAACTCGGTGACCGGGATGATGACCGGCAGCGCCAGCCGGCTGACATTGCCGGAGCCGACCACGGCGTCGAGCCAGCTTGCCGGCATGGTGACGCCCTCGCGCACCTTGGGATCCTCCAGCACCGATTTGCGGAACGGCACGCCGGCCCCGGCCTGCAGCAGCCGCGCGCCCATGGCCGGCGACACCGCCCATTGGCAGAACAGATAGGCCGCTTCCTTCTTCTCGCTGGCGGCGGTGACGCCGATGCCGTCGCCGAACGTGCCGGAGGCATGCGCCTTGGGGCCCTTCGGCATGACGCCGTAGCCGACCTTGCCGACGACCCGCGACTTTTCAGGATTTTCCATCGGCGGCGCGAACCCGACGCCGTCGAACCACATGCCGATCTTGCCCTGCAGGAAGGCCGACTGCGCCTCGGCCCAGTTGAAACCGGTGACGCCGGGAGGCGCCGATTTGGTCATCAGCCGCTGGTAGAGGCCGGCCGCTTCGACCGCCTCGGGAGACAGCGTGCGCAGCTTGCCCTCGGCATCGAGCGGCGTCATGTCGTAGCCCAGCATCAGCGACGTCCACACCGGCGTGTTGGCGTTCTTCAGCCCGCGGGCGACGAAGCCATAGGTGTTGGCCGAAGGATCGGTCAGCGCCTCGGCCGCCGCCACCAGCTGCTCGAAGGTCTCGGGATATTTCAGCCCCTTGGCCTCGAACAGTTCCTTGTTCCAGTAGACGATCCAGTAGTCGACCGAGAACGGCAGCGAGCGCAGCACGCCTTGCGTATCCTTGGCGAAGACCATGCCGGCATCGGCGAAGTCGCTCTCGACCAGTGCCGGATCGGTGAGCGTCGGATCGGCGAGATAGCCGGAGATGTCGGCCAGCCAGCCGCCCTTCTCGAACTGCCGCTTCTGCACGTGGTAGCTGAGATGCACGACGTCGAAGCTCGGCTTGCCTGAGCTGAGCTCGATCACCGTCTTCTGGCGCTGCTGCTGTTCGGGCGTCGCCTCGGCATTGACCTTGATGCCGGTCAGTTCCTCGAACTCGGCGATATATTTTATCAGCGTGTCGCTGCGCGGGCTCTTGACCAGATTGACGTCGAGCGTGGTGCCGGAAAAGCGCTTCCAATCGACGCCGGCGGCAAAGCTGGGGCGCAAGCCGGCGAAGCCGGCGGCGGCAAGAGCGGCTGTTCCGGCAAGCAGTTGCCTTCTGGTTGGGGTGAACGGATTGGACGACATTTCTTCCTCCCGGGGTTGCTGTCGTTGTGGATTGCGCCGCTGCGGCGGCGCGGCTCATTTCCCTCAGATCTGCAGCGCCAGCCGGCGCGCATTGTCGATGTGCAGACTGATCGCCTCGACCGCCTTTTGCGGGTTGCGGCTTTCCATCGCCTCGATCACCGCCAGGTGCTCGCGCATGACCGGCACGACGCGGCCGTCGATGCGGAACCTCTCCTGATGGATCAGCCGGATCTTCACAGAATTGACCAGATAGGCCTTGGCGATGATTTCGTTGTCGAGCGCGTCGATGAAGGTGTCGTGCATCGCCCAGTCGATGGTCTGTGCCCTGGCTTCCATCTCCGGCGTCGCCGGCTGCGCCAGCGCCTCGGCAAGCATCTCCTCATGCTCGCGCCGCAAACGGGCGAGCTCGGCATCGGCGGCGCTGACGGTGAACAGCGCCACCGCCTCGCGCTCCATGAACAGGCGGAACTGGAAGGCCTCGCGGATCAGGTTGATGTCGATATGGGCGATCTGCATGCCGCGCTGCGGAATGGTGGTCAGCAGGCCCTCGGCCTCGAGCCGCGGCACGATCTCGCGAATAGCGCCGAGCGGCAGCCCGGTGAAGGCGACCAGCTCGCGCTGCGACACGAACTGCCCGGGCCTCAGGTCGCGCGCCAGCAGATGCCGCGTGAAGCTGGCATAGGCCTTTTCCCTGAGGGTCGCCGGTTCGCTGCCGTCTTCCATTCAGCGCTTCCTTGCCGGTCAGGCCGGCTCTGTCGCAAACAATTGGTCGTAGGCCGCGGCAAGCTGCTTGCGCCCCTGCTGCGAGGTCGGCTCCAGCGGCGGACGAACGGCAAGCCAGCCGTCGTCGCCGGTGCTGCGCGCCAGCATCGCCTTGACCGCCGGTATCACCGGAAATTTGAGCAGTTCGAGCACGAAATTCTCGACCCGGGCATCATCGCGGCCGTCCACCGCCATGGCGCGGATCTCGCCGGCAACGAAATTGGCCATGCCGGAAATGGCGCCCTGCCCGCCCCGCCGCACGCTCCTCGCCAGATGCCGCTCGTCTCCAATCAGGATCACCAGGTCGCCATGCGCGGCAAGCAGCGCCTCGCTGTAGGTCCAGTCGCCACCCGAATCCTTGACGCCCGCGACCACATTCGGAAAGGCGGCACGCAGCCGGCCAATCAGGCTGAGCGGCAACGGCACCATGGTGACGGACGGGATGTTGTAGAGCAGGACGTCGCGGGCCAGCGGACCGAGCGCCGCGAAGACGGCGGCGAACCATCCGAACAGCCCGTCCTCGCCGACATTCTTGAAATAGCTCGGCGGCGCCAGCAGGATGTTGCGGGCGCCGAGCTGCAGCGCATGCCGCGCCTGCTCGGCCGCGTCCTCGGCCGCATCGACCAGCACGCCGGAAACGAGCTGATGCGCCGGGATGCCGTCGGCAAGCATGGCCTCGACGATCCGGCGCCGCTCTTCGGTGCCGATCGAGGCGCCCTCGCCGGTGGTGCCGAACAGCGTGGCGCTGCCGCAGCCGGCGACAAGGCAGGCCTTGGCCTGCGCGACCATCGCGGGAACCGCGATCTGCCCGGACGCGTGAAAAGGCGTCGCCAGGGCGACCGAAAGACCAAAGCGCGAAGTCACTGCGAAAGCTCTCCTGATATCACTATGCAGGCAGCTTTACCACACTAACATGTTAGTTGTAAATGCAGGGTCGCAGGTTTTGGAAATGGCATCCTGGTCAAGTTTGGAAACGAGCGACGGCGCCTTGTCCAAGCGGCAGCGAAACCAGCCTTTGCCTCCGCGGCGCAAACCGCCCTATGCGTTTGCGACCAGTCCCTTCAGGCTACGCGGATATAGCTCGTCATCCCCGACTTCTGGTGCTCGATGACGTGGCAATGCAGCAGCCAGTCGCCGGGATTGTCGGCCACGAAACCCAGCTGAACCTTCTCGTCGGGCTGGATGAGATAGGTGTCGGAAACCAGCGGCTGGACCGGGCGCGTCGACGACGACAGCACCTTGAAGCTCATGCCGTGCAGATGGATCGGATGCGATTGCGGCGTCAGGTTCTCCATGTCGATGACATAGCTTCGGCCGAGCTTCAGGTCGGCCAGCGGCGCGGTCGGGTCCGGCGTGTCGCCCGGCCACGGCACCTTGTTGATCGCCCAGAAACTGTAGCCGAGCGAGCCGCAGATGCCGTCAGCCGGAACGTTTTCCGCGGTGGCGCTGAGTGCCAGCGAAATGTGCTGGGCGCTGGCGACATCCACCTCCGCCACCGGATTGGCCTCCAGCGGCGCAAGATCGCGAACGTCGCGCTTGAGCGACTTTCCGACCGCGCGCAGCGTCGCCAGTATCTTGGGCTTGGTGCCCCTGACGTCCCTCAGGCTGACGATGGCGCCCTCGTCGTCGGGCATGCGTATGGCGAGATCCAGCCGCTGGCCAGGTCCAAGCTGCAAGGCGTCGGGCGCGAAGCGTTGCGGCACCGGATTGCCGTCGAGCGCGATCACCGCCGCCTCGGCGCCCTCGACACGGAAGGCGTAGACGCGGGTGACGTCGGTGATGGCTGCCCGCAGCCGCACCAGCCCGCCGGCCGGCGCGTCGAATTGCGGCTGGTCGAGCCAGTTGGCGGTGCGCACCGTTCCATAGGTGCCCGCCCTTGCCGCGTCGCGAGGCCGGAACTGGTCGATGAACTGGCCGTCGTCGCCGAGGCGCCAGTCGCGCAGATTGATCACTTTTTCGGCATCGAATTGCGGATCGTTGGGGTTCTCGACCACGATCACGCCGGTCAGCCCGTGACCCATCTGCTCCAGCGTGTTGCAGTGCGGGTGATACCAGAAGGTGCCAGCGTCCGGCGGCGTGAACTGATAGTCGAAATGATCGCCGGTGTAGACATAGGGCTGCACCAGGAACGGCACCCCGTCCATCTTGTTGGGGACGCGGATGCCGTGCCAATGGATCGTCGTCGGATCGTCGATGCCGTTGATCAGCCGCGCGGCGAAGGGCTCGCCCTTCTTCATCCTGAGCACCGGCGGCATGCCGGCCTCGCCATAGGTCAGGACATCCCTGGTCCGGCCGACATCCATCAGCTTCGCCTCGATCCTGGCCGTCTTCAGCGTCACCGGATCGGGCCCGGCCAATGCCCGGCTGACCAACTTCCCCATGGCCGACAGCCCGATCCCTGCCGCGCCGGCCACCGCCGTGGTATTCAGAAATTTGCGGCGCGTCAGCGTCATGTTGCGTTCCAACTCGAAAGACAATCGTGCAGCCGGGCATCGTTGCGGGCACACGCGACAATCCGTGTAGCCTTCGATGCCGGCTGCCGACAACACCATGCCGTTCGATCGGACTGGAAATCACCCTGCCGTGATCGCCCCGGTCGCGACCGGATCGACGCGCTGCTGCAGTGCCGCCACCAGAGAGCGGGTGCTGATGTCGCCGAGGTCAGAGCGCCTGCAGCGCCAGCCCCGCCAGCGCCGATGCAACCAGCGTCGGCAGCATGCCGACCTTCAGCCTGAGCATGGCGACCATCGCCGCCAACGACAGCAGCGCCGCGCGCCAATCGAGCGACGCCAGAACGGGGATCTCCATGCCGACGCCGACGCTGCGCACCGTGCCGAAGACGACATGCAGCGCGAACCACAGCGCGAGGTTCATCACCACGCCGACGACGGCCGCGGTGATGGCGCCGAGCGCCGCCGACAGTGCCTTGTTCTGCCGCAGCTGCTCGATGTAGGGCGCGCCGAGGAAGATCCAGAAGAAGCAAGGCACGAAGGTGACCCAGAGCGTCAGCAACGATCCGAGCGACCCGGCAAGCAGCGGGCTGAGCGCGCCGGCGTGACGGTAGGCGGCGACGAAGCCGACGAACTGCAGCACCAGGATCAGCGGCCCCGGCGTCGTCTCCGCCAGGCCGAGGCCGTCGACCATCTCGCCAGGCGCCAGCCAGCCGAACGACGACACCGCCGCCTGCGCGACATAGGCGAGAACCGCATAGGCGCCGCCGAAGGTCACGACCGCCATGACGCTGAAGAAGCTGCCGAGCTGCGTCCAGACGCTGGCCGGGCCGCCCATCGCCGCAATCAGCGCCACCGGCCCCAGCCAGATCGGCAGCCAGATGGCGATGGTGCGCGGCGCGTGCCATTTCGTCGGCCTGGTGTGTCCGAGCTCGCCGCGCTCGAACATCAGGTCGACAACGCCCCGGCTGTCCTGTTTGGTGTCCTTGCCATGCGCCGATCCGGAAAACAGGCCCGGCGCGAGGCGGTTGCCGACCCAGCCGGTCAGCCCGGCCAGCAGGATGATCAGCGGAAACGGCAGCTTGACGACATAGATGGCGAGGAAGGCGGCGACCGCGATCGCCACCATCGCCCGGTTCTTGAGAGCCCGCTTGCCGATGCGGATGACGGCCTCGACGACCACCGCCAGCACCGCCGCCTTGATGCCGAAGAACAGCGCCTCGATGACCGGCGCATCGTTGTAGAGCATGTAGAAGCTGCTGAGGCCGAGCATCACGAGCGCCCCAGGCAGCACGAACAGGATGCCGGCGACGAGGCCGCCGGCGGTCCGGTGCAGCAGCCAGCCTATATAGACGGCGAGCTGCTGCGCCTCCGGTCCGGGCAGGAGCATGCAGTAGTTGAGCGCATGCAGGAAACGCTGCTCGCCGATCCAGCGGCGCTCCTCGACCAGTTCCTTGTGCATCAGGGCGATCTGCCCGGCCGGACCACCGAAGGAGAGCAGGCCGATCTTCGCCCACAGACGCACCGCCTCCCTGAAGCTCGGCGCCGCCGGCACGGCGGCCTCGGCATCGTCGTCCGCCGCGAGGTCGTTCATGACGGCTTGCTCCCGCTCGGCCAGTTGTGCGTTTCCTCGGTGGCGTCGCGGCACCAGCGGAAGAAAGCGTCATAGAGGAGCATGCCGGCCTCGAGCTGCTCGAGATCGTCGCGGAACATGCGCGACAGGCCGAGCGACGCGGCGAGGAAGCCCGCCGCTTGCGGCACGAGATCGAGCCGCGCCGTGTCGGCCGCACGCACGATGAGCGCCAGGCGATCGAGCGCTTCGGAGGCGAGGCCGAACTCCTCGATCATCGTATCGAAGGTACAGCGCTCGCCGCGATGGCTCCAGAACACATTGTCGATGTCGAAAGGAACCGCCGAAAAGCGGTCGGCCACCGCCGGCACTTCGGCCGCGTCGACGAACAGGAACACCGCTTCGGGATCGACGAAGCGGCGGATCAGCCAGGGGCAGGCGATGCGGTCGACTTTGGGCCGCGCCCGTGTCACCCAGACCGTGCGGCCTTTGTCGTCGCGCGGCGGTATCGCGCCGGCCATGACCAGCGGCGCCTTGGCCGCCGCCCAGGCCTCGAAGCCGCCTTCCAGCGATTCCGCTTCGATGCCTTCATGGCGCAGCCAGGCTGCCACGCCTTGCGAGAGTTTTTGCCCCTTCTGGCAGATGATGACCACCCTGGAGCCGGTGAACTCCCCCGCCCAGTTCGCGACGGTTCTGAAATTGCGCCGGCAGGATGCCGGCAGCAGGCGGGGATCGGCCTGGTAATCCTCGTCGATGCGCACATCGATGAGGACGGGCGCGTCCGGTAAGCCGACGAGGCGGGAAAGTTGCTGTACGGTGATTTCGGTCGTTGACGGCATGGCGTCCACCTCCGGAAAGAGAGAGCTTGGACGCGATCGTTGGGCTGACGCCTCACGGGGTCATCGCGATGAACCCCTTGCCATAATGCTGGAACGATCCTCTCGCCTTGTCAAGAAAGACGCTTTCGCAAACGGCGCCCGCGCCGCGGAGACGGCGCCTACTGCGCCGTCCAACCGCCATCCATCGGCAAGGTCGTGCCGGTGATCTGCTTGGCCGCGTCCGAGCACAGGAACATCGTCAGCGCGGCGAGTTCGTCCACGGTGACGAACTCCTTGGTCGGCTGTGCCGCGAGCAACACGTCGTGCTTGACCTGCTCCTCGGTCATGCCGCGCGCCTTCATCGTGTCGGGGATCTGCTTTTCGACCAGCGGCGTCCAGACATAGCCCGGCGCGATGGCGTTGACGGTGATGCCATTCTGCGCAACCTCCAGCGCCACCGTCTTGGTGAGGCCGGCGATGCCGTGCTTGGCCGAGACATAGGCCGATTTGAACGGCGAGGCGACCAGCGCGTGCGCCGAGGCCGTGTTGATGATGCGGCCCCATTTGCGCGCCTTCATGCCGGGAAGTGCTGCCTTGATCGCATAGAAGGCCGCCAGCAGGTTGATGCGGATGATCGCTTCCCATTTGTCGTCGGGAAACTCGTCGATCGGCGCGACATGCTGGATACCGGCATTGTTGACCAGGATGTCGAGGCTGCCGAACGCCTCTTCGGCCTCACGCACCATGGCGCTGACCGCCGCGCCATCCATCATGTTGGCGTCTGAATAGCAGCACCTGACGCCAAAATCCTTCTCGATGCCGGCGCGCTCCTGCTCGATCGCGGCGGCATCGCCGAGCCCGTTGATGGTGACATTGGCCCCCTCTGCGGCAAAGGCACGGGCGATTGCCAGGCCGATACCGCTGGTGGAGCCGGTGACGAGGGCGTTCTTCGAGGACAGAGAACCCATGATGATCTCGCGGCAGGTGGAATACGATATTGCCGCACATAGTTTGTGCGCCGCAACATAACAATGCCATGGCCATATGTCGGTGCGATTACAATGTTGTGATGCCGTCCGGGAGCGCGCGCGCTGGCGCTCGCCGGGCGTGACATGGCATTGTCATGGTGCCGTGCAACATAATCCTCTTGCGCGTGTCGCGCACCTCGCGCCGCCGGATTGATTGAGCGGATGATCCGGTCTCGGGATCCCCGCCTCGCTAGGTGTGACGGCTTGCCAGACCAACTTGGGCGAGTGATTGATAGTTGGCCTAGCCTGTCGCGGCCGGCGTCAATTCACCTTGGCGATCTCCAGCAGCGACGCCAGCAGCAGCCGGCGCTCGTCCGGCGAAAGCACATCGGAATCAAAGAGATTCATGCTGCGAAGCCCCTCGATGGCGAGAAAGCAGACCAGCAGCGCCTTGAGGTCGTTCGTCTCGCCCTTCAGCCGCTCGAACAGCTGCCGCTTGAAGGATTTTATCGGTGTCAGGAAATCCGGATCCTCGGCGATCGCCGAGAATATCCATGAGGCGGAAGGCTGCGGCTCCTCGCAATCATTGGCCGAAAGCCGGATATAGGCCTCGAGCGGCGTTTCGCCGCCTGCGTCCGCCGTGCGCGTCTCCAGCGCCTGCTCGAACGCCTTCAGATAGTCCTCCACCAGGCCCTGCATCAGCTTGGCCTTGGTCGGGAAATTGTAGAGCAGACCGCCCTTCGAGACGCCGGCGCGGCTGGCGACGGCGTCCAGCGACAGGCTGCCCGGCCCCGCCTCGCGCGCCACGTCGGCGGCGGCGGCGAGTATCCTGTCACGCGAATTTGCTCTGCGGGCTTTCATCGGTGCCTCCCCCTTACATTAGCCTAGGCGGAATTGACAACACCGTCCAGACGGTACAGTAAGATCGCCATCATTTGAAAGCGGGGCCTGTCTTCGATATTTGTCCCGCTGTTCGACGACTATGCCGGACGCCGGCCGAGGGGGACTGTTCGTGAAGCGCTTCTTGATCATCACCGGAATTTTGCTTCTGCTCATCCTGGTGTGCGGCGGCATCGTTGGCTTCAACCTGTTTCGCGACAGCGCGATCAAGCAGTATTTCGCCACCATGAAGCCGCCTGCGGCGACCGTGTCGACGGTCATCGTCAAGCCGTCCGACTGGACGCCCGGCGTCGAGGCGATCGGCACCGTCAGCGCCGTGCGCGGCGTCGATCTGACCGTTGAAACCGCCGGCATCGTCAAGAGCATCATGTTCCACGCCAACCAGAAGGTTGCCGACAACGCCGTGCTGCTGCAGCTCGACGATGCCGTCGAGCGCGCCGATCTCGCGGCGGCCAAGGCGCAGAACGTGTCCGACCAGACGGCGCTGGAACGCGCCATCGAATTGCAGCGGCGCGGCGTCGGCACCGACGCCACGCTCGACACCGCGCGGGCGACCGCGTCGGCCTCCGCCTCGCAGGTCAACAAGCTGCAGGCGGTGCTCGACCAGAAGCAGCTGACGGCGCCCTTCGCCGGCACGGTCGGCATCCCCAAGATCGACCTTGGCCAATATCTCGCCACCGGCTCCTCGGTGGTGACCCTGCAGGACCTCGACACCATGCGGGTCGACTTCTCGGTGCCTGAACAGCAGCTGCCGCTGCTCAAGATCGGCCAGACGGTGCGGCTTGGCATTGGCGGCGGCAGCAGCGACATGCCGTTCGCCGGCGCCATTCGCGGCATCGACCCCAAGATCGACCCGGCGAGCCGGTTGGTCTCGATCCGCGCCGAGGTCGCCAATCCCGAAGGCAAGCTGACGCCGGGCCAGTTCGTCCAGGTGCGCGTCGAACTGCCGGAGGAGCCGAATGTCCTCGGCCTGCCGCAGACGGCCCTGACCTCCAGCCTCTATGGCGACTTCGTCTTCGTCGTCCGTCCGGCAAAGCCCGCGGCCGGCGCTGCCGCTCCGGCGGCCAAGCCCGAAGAGAAGCCGGACGCGACAAAGACCGGCTCAACCCCGCAGGCCAAGCCGGACGAAAAGCCCGCCGATGCCGCGGCCAAGCCGGCGGAGGGCGAAAAGCCGGAGCTCGTGCTTGCCCAGGTCTTCGTCAAGCCCGGCCGCCGCAATGCCGGCATGGTCGAGATACTGGAGGGCATCGCCGCTGGCGATGAGGTCGTCACCGCCGGCCAGAACCGGCTCTTCAACGGCATGTCCGTTGCTGTCGACAACACGATCGATCCGACCAAGCCGGCAAACAAGCAGGCCGCACAGCAATGAATTTCTCCGACATCTTCATCCGCCGGCCGGTCCTGTCGACCGTGCTTGCCTGCATGATCCTGCTGCTGGGTTTCCAGGGCATCTTCAACCTGTCGATCCGGCAGTATCCGAAGGTCGAGGAAACCGCCATCACGATCACCACGGCCTATCCCGGTGCTAGCGCCGACCTGATCCAGGGCTTCATCTCCGCCCCGATCGCCCGCGCCGTCGCCTCGACCGAGAACATCGACTACGTCACCTCTTCGAGCCGGCCGTCGTCCAGCACCGTTGTTGTTCAGATGAAGCTCGGCTCCAATCCCGACGTGGCGCTGACCGAAGTCCTGTCCAAGGTGCAGGGCGTGCGCGGCACTTTGCCTGATGCCGCCAAGGATCCGGTGATCGTCAAGGGCACCGGGCAAGAGTTCGCGATGATGTACATCTCGATGCAGAATCCGAACATGACGAAGGAGCAGCTGACCGAATATATCGAGCGTGTCATCCGCCCGCGCATGTCGACGGTCGAGGGCGTCGCCGACGTGCAGATCTTCGGCGCCGAGGAATATTCGATGCGGGTGTGGATCGACCCGGTCAAGCTTGCCGCGCGCGGCGTGACGGCTGCCGAGGTGCTGACCGCCATCAACGACAGCAACTTCCTGTCGGCGCCCGGCAACACCGAGAACGAATACGTCGTCTCCTCGATCACCGTGCGCTCGACCTTGCAGACGCCGGAGGCTTTTGCCGCCCTGCCGCTGCGCTCCAAGGACGGCAATGTGGTCAGGCTGCGCGACGTGGCGCGCGTCGAGCTTGCCGCGGCAAGCACCGACACCCGGGTGAGCTTCAACGGCAAGCCCGGCACCTTCCTTGCCATCTTCCCGACGCCGGCCGCCAATCCGCTGACCACGGCGGCGGCGATCCACAAGCTGGTGCCGACGATCCAGGAGACGCTGCCGCAAGGCATGTCGATCGAGGTCGTCTACGATTCCACCGAGCAGATCAGCGCCTCGATCGAGGAAGTGTTCAAGACCATCGGCGAGGCGGTGGCCATCGTCATCGTCGTCATCCTGCTCTTCCTCGGCTCGTTCCGCTCGGTGATGATGCCTATCGTCACCATTCCGCTGTCGTTGATCGGCGTCTGCTTCCTGCTGTTTGCGGTCGGCTACTCCATCAACCTACTGTCGCTGCTGGCCATGGTGCTGGCCATCGGCCTCGTCGTCGACGACGCCATCGTGGTGGTGGAAAACATCCATCGCCACATGGAAGAGGATCACATGTCGCCGATGCAGGCGGCGTTCAACGGCATGCGCGAGATCCTGTCCGCCATCGTCGCCATGACCATCACGCTGGCCGCCGTGTTCGCCCCGCTCGCCTTCACCGGCGGTCTCACCGGCGCCCTGTTCCGCGAATTCGCGGTGACGCTTGCCGGCTCGGTTGTGCTTTCGGGCATCATCGCCATCACCATCACGCCGATGATGTCGGCGCGCATTCTCAAGGCAGGCTCGCACAGCCGCTTCCAGCGCATTGTCGACGGCACTTTCGGCCGCGTCGAGCGCGTCTACGAGAGGATGGTCACCAGCTCGCTCAGAAACCGTCCGGTGACGCTGCTGATCGTGGTCGCGCTGGTCGCGCTCACCGGCTTCATGTTCACCAAGACCTCGAGCGAACTGGCGCCGGAGGAGGATCAGGGCTTCCTGCTCTCGATCGTGACCGCGCCGCGCTATGCGACCTCGGATTATACCGAGACCTACGTCAATCAGATCCTCGGCCTGGTCAGGGACATCCCCGAGACGCGCGCGCAGTTCTCGGCCGTCGCCTTCGGCGGCGCCACCAACGGCGCCTTCGTCGGCTTCGCCTTCAAGGACTGGGCCGAGCGCAGCCGCAGCTCGAAGGAGATCCAGGAGGACATCACCGGCCGGCTTGCCAAGGTGGCCGGCGTCGAGGCATTCGTCTTCGCGCCGCCGACGCTGCCCGGTTCGGGCGGCGGCCTGCCGATCTCCTTTGTGGTGCGTTCCACCGGCGACGCCTCCGAAGTCTACCAGGCGGCCGAGGATATCAAGAACAAGGCGCAGGCCTCCGGCCGCTTCATCGTCGTGCAGAACTCGATGTCCTATGACGCGCCGCAGGTGACGGTCACGATCGACCGCGACCGCGCGGCGGCTCTCAACCTGCCGATCGCCGATATCGGCCGCACGCTGACGCTGCTCGTCGGCGGCGCCGAGGTGGCGCAGTTCGACCGTGACTCCAACAGCTACGACATCATCCCGCAGGTGCCGCAGGAATTCCGCGACAACCCGGAAAAGCTGTCGCAGTATTTCGTCCGCAGCGCCTCGGGCGACATGGTGCCGCTGTCGGCGGTGGTGAAGATTTCCACCAACGCGGCGCCCGCCGCGATCGAGCAGTTCAACCAGCTGAACTCGGCGACGATCTCGGCCCTGCCGCTGCCCGGTGTCACAACCGGCGACGGGCTGAAGGCGATCGAGGACATCGCCAAGGAGACGCTGCCCGAAACCTTCTTCGTCGACTATGCCGGCCAGTCCCGGCAGGAGAAGGAGCAGGGCAACACGATCATGATCGCCTTCGCCGCGGCCGTGCTCGTCATCTACCTGGTGCTGGCGGCGCAGTTCGAAAGCTTCCGCGACCCGCTGATCATCATGATGGCGGTGCCGCTGTCGATCTTCGGCGCCATCGTGCCGCTCAATATCGGGCTCGGCACGCTCAACATCTACACCCAGGTCGGCCTGATCACGCTGATCGGCCTGATCACCAAGCACGGCATCTTGCTGGTCGAGTTCGCCAACCAGCAGCGCGAGCTGCATGGCATGCGTCGGCGCGACGCGATTGTCGCTTCGGCCAAGGTCCGGCTGCGGCCGATCCTGATGACCACGGCGGCGATGGCGCTCGGCGTCGTGCCGTTGATCACCTCCAGCGGCGCCGGCGCCGCCGCCCGTTATTCGATGGGCCTGGTGATTTTCACCGGCATCCTGGTCGGAACCATGTTCACGCTGTTCGTGGTGCCGATGTTCTACACCTTCATCGCCAGCAAGGACCTGCCGCATCATGCCGAGAAGCCGGATCCCAACCTGATGCCGGCGCTGCAGGACTGACGGAAACGAAAGACAAAAAAAGAGGCCGGAAAATTCCGGCCTCTTTTTTGGTTGGGCGTTTACCGCGGAAGAAGCAATGCCTCTTCAGGCGGGAGGCGGAACGGATGAGAGGAGGTTTTGCCGACCCTCCTCGCCGCCTTCGACCACAGCCAGCTACTTGACGATGACGATGCTGGTGTTCGACGGGCCGAAGGCCTGGACGAGCTGGTAGAAATCGGCCGCAGCATCCGGGTGCAGCCGCACGCAGCCATGCGAGGCCGGCTGTCCGAGGCGCTTGATGGCATAGGTCGCATGCACGGCGTAGCCGCCGCTGAAGAACACCGAATGCGGCATCGGCGCGTTGTCGTACTTCTTCGAATACCACATCTCGTGCAGGCGGGTCGGCTTGAACGAGCCGGTCGGCGTGACATGCGACCTGTCGCCGGTCGAGACCTTCCAGGCGAAGGTCGGCCGGCCGTCCACCAGCACTTCCATGGTCTGCTGCGAAAGCGAGACGCGCGCCAGGATCTGGTTGGCGTGGGCGGCGCCGCTGCCGGCGCCGAAAAGCAGGGCCGCGCCAGTCAGGGCAGCGGCGGTGATGTTGATAAGCCTGGCGGAAATGGTGGTGCTCATGTTGTCCCCTCTCTCTGCCGGTCGGGGCCGGCTCCAATTCGATGCCGGACTTATCGCTGGGTGATGTTTCAAGCCGATTTCGCTTGATGCTCACATTTGTTTCGAATCTGTTTCCCCTGGTTAACAAGCCCGACGTTGGGCGTGGTCGGGCGCATGCCGTATGGTTAACGCCTGGTTACCGGCTTGGGGCTGCAACCCCCCCAAACGAAAGCCGTATGTCTCTGATATGAAAGCGATACGGCCGACGCCGAAACCAGCCTGCAACAAAGCGCAGCCCGTGCGGCATGATCCCGATACAAGCCGGCAGCACAGTTGACGCAACGGGAACAGACGACAGCAAAACGAAAATGGGCAGGAAAACGAACCTACGCTCCTGGCTTCTCCGGATAAGCGTCGCTGCAATCGTCCTCGGCGGTGTCGGCTCTGTTGCCGGCAACCCGGCGACGACACTTGCAGCCATGAATTCCGGCGAGATTTCGACGCTGCATGCCGCGCTGTTCATCGCCACGGTCTGGATCGTGTCCAGCCTGCGCGTTAACCGGCTGAAGGCCCTCTGGCGGGTCGGCCTTCGGCTGAAGTGGATGCGCGGCGCCTCCGGCTACTTGCTGCCGAGAGGACCGAAGGCCCGCGCCGCTGCGGGGGGCTCCGTGGGCGGCGCGGGCGCTTCGGGGGTTTCCTGAAGCGAAACCGCATAGTTGAAGGGATGGAGCCAATGAACACGAAATCTGCCGCAGCCGTGCTTTCCGCATTGCTCTACGCGCAAGGCCTTCTGGGCTTTGCCGGCCTTGCCACTGTCCTCTTGCGCGACCGTGCCCAGGCTGAGGTGGTCGCCATCGCCAGCGATGCGCCATCCGGCCCATCGGCCATCGTGCTGCGCTGAGCGAGAGCATCGGACCAGAATGGAAACCGGTCCGATGCTGAAACAATCGTACAGTCTGGCTGATTCAATCGACGCGCTGCGTCGGCGGGTCGAACCGGTAGCCGGCGCCGCGTATCGTGGTGATGGTTTCGGTGTCGAGCTTGCGGCGCAGCCGCACGATGCGCGAATCGATCGAGCGGTCGAAGGCGTCGGCGTTTTCGGCCGGCGCCGCGGCGATGATGTCGTCGCGCGTCAGCACCTTGCGGGGGCTTGCCAGAAACAGCTTGAGCAGCGCCACCTGGCCGGGCGAAAGCTGGTCTTCCGCGCCCGAGCGGTGCATGACCATCGCCGACCGCAGATCGACGGTCGCGTTCTCCAGCACGATCAGTTCCCCGGCGGCCCTGCCGCGCCGCGCCAGCAGGCCGCCGATGCGCGCGGCCAGTTCCCTGACGTTGAGCGGGCTCTCGACGACGTCGGCGGCACCGAGCTCGAGCGCCAGCACCTTGTCGACCAGGTCGGCCGGCCGGCAGATCAGGATGAAGTCGGGGCCGCCCTCGCCGCCAAAGCGGCGAAGCAGATCGCGCCCCTCGGCCTGGCTCACACTGTCGCCGACAACCACCACATCGATGCCCTTGGCCGAAAGCAGCGATTCCGCTTCCCAGGGCTGGCGCGCCGCGCGCACGTCATGACCGCGCCGCTCGAGATGGTCGGCAAGGTCGCCCGCCACCACTTCGGCGACGGAAACGAGCGCGATGACGGATCGTGCGGCCATTTTTCTCCACCCTGCGACAGACATCTCAAGATGAGTGCTGGACATCATGTTTATACCCAATCTACTTTCCGCTGAAAGCGGGAGCCAGAGCATAGTGCGGGCAAGAATTGTCGTCGTCGAGGACGAGCCTGACCTGAGGGATGCCGTCGCCGAGTATCTCGGCGCCAGCGGGTATGACGTGGCGACGGCCGAAAGTGCCGCCGCGGCGCGGAACCTGCTTGAGACGCAATCCTTTCATCTCGCCATCCTCGACATCGCCATGCCCGGCGAGGACGGCCTGTCGTTCGGTCGCTGGCTGCGCTCCAGGACCCCGATCGGCATCATCTATGCCACCGCTGCCGGCACCGCGCTCGATCGCATCGTCGGGCTGGAGCTCGGCGCCGACGACTACATCGTCAAGCCCTACGAGCTGCGCGAGGTGCTGGCACGGGTGCGCAGCGTGCTGCGCCGCGTTCCGCAACCGGCGGAGCCCCAGGCGGCCAAGCCTGAAACCGGCACTGGCCGGCGCATGAGCTTCGGCGCCTTCCATGCCGATCTCGACGGCAGGCTGGTCACCGGCGCCAACGGCGCGGTCGTCGACATGGCCAAGAGCGAGTTCGACGTGCTGGAAGTCTTCCTGACCCGAGCCAACCGGCTGCTGACACGGGCCGCGATCTCCGAGGCGATCGGATTCGTCGAGGACCCCGAATCGTCCCGCGCGGTCGACATCCGCATCATGCGGCTGCGCAAGAAGATCGAGGCCGATCCGGCCAACCCGAAGTTCCTGCGCACGGTGCGCGGCGAAGGCTATATCTTCTCGCTCCCCGCCGGCGACGGCAACTAGGCCCGAGCCAGGGCGGCCTGGATCGATTTGAGGTGCCGTCATGTGGCGATGACGGCCCGGGATTTTCCAGATCCGCAACCATCGACGCCGCGCATCCTTCCGGATGCGCAAAGAACGCTGTAGCATTTTGGTCCTGCGTATGGTTCCTGCGGGAAACCGTGGTCGATTTTTCCGAGCCTGTGTGCTCAATTTCATATCTTGCCGATCTGGCCCTGGGTGACGTGTTAGACATGACTGCTGCAGCCGCGCGCACCGACACGCAAGCCACCCGCCAGGGCGCGGCAATGGCGGCTGTCCGCGTCGTGCGCCGGCTCCGAGAGGCCGGCGACTGGCAGCGCGAGATGGACGTCATCCTGGAGACGCTCTGCCGCGCCATGGACTGCCAGCGCGGCATCCTGTTTCGACTGCGCGAGCTTCCCGGCCAGGGCTTCGCCCAGTCGGTCTCGGCCTACTGGATCAATCCCGACTTTGGCGGCGAGCTCGCCTCTCCCACCGTCATCATGCAGTCGATCATCAATTCGGATCCGCTGCTGGAGCGGCTGCAGGAGGACGAGCGGCAAGGCAAGGTGTTTGCCGGCCATACCCGCGATCTCGACGGTTTCCTGAGGGCCGACTTCGAGAAGCAGAACATCAAGTCGTTCCTGTCGGTATCGGTTTTCGCGCACGGTCACCTCTGGGGCACGCTGGCGGTCAACGACTGCGTCGCCGAGCGCGAATGGACCGACGAGGAAGAGGCGACGCTGCACATCATCGCGCTCGCCATCGGCGACGCTATCGAGCATTCGCCCTCCGACGCCCATGCCAGCGAGGTCATCCGCCGCACCATGCTGCAGGCCTCCCTCGACGCCATCGTCGTCATCGACGAGACCGGCTCGATCATCGAGTTCAACCCGGCGGCCGAGAAGATGTTCGGCTTCCAGCGCAGCGACATTCTCGGCAAGGACCTGCTCGACACCATCGTGCCGATCTACTACCGCAAGGGCTATGCCTCAGGCGCCGAATACATGTCGGGCCGCGGTTCGCCGATGGTCGGCCAGCGGCTGGAGACCGTGACCCAGAATTCCGTCGGCGAGGTATTCCCGATCGAGCTGACCGCAACCGAGATGCGGGTCGCCGACCGTCGGTTGATCTTCGGCTCGATCCGCGACCTGCGCGACAAGCTGCGCGCCGAGGAGGAGATCGGCCGCCAGCGTGAGAAGCTGCACCAGAACGAGAAGATGGCGGCCATGGGCTCGCTGCTGGCCGGCGTCTCGCATGAGCTCAACAATCCGCTTGCCGTCGTCGTCGCGCAGTCGACGCTGCTGCATGAGTTCGCCAGCGACCCGCAGACCAAGGTGCGCGCCGAGAAGGTGCGTGCCGCGGCCGAGCGGTGCGGCCGCATCGTCAAGAGCTTCCTGTCGATGGTGCGCCTGCATCCGACCGAGCAGGCCGAGACCGATCTCAACCAGGTGATCCGCGCCGCGCTGGAAGTCACCGCCTATGGCGCGCGCTCCAGCGGCATCATCATCGACACCGATTTCGCCGCCGGCCCGCTGCTGGCCATGGCCGATGCCGATCATGTGACGCAGGTGGCCGCCAACTTCCTCGTCAACAGCCAGCACGCGCTGGCCGGCGTCGCCGGCGACCGGCTGATCAAGGTGCGCACGTTTCGCAGCGAGCGCGGCAATCCGGGCTTCTCCGTCGAGGACAACGGGCCGGGCGTGCCGGACGCGATCCGTTCACGCATCTTCGAATCCTATTTCACGACCAAGCCGGTCGGCGTCGGCACCGGCATCGGCCTGTCGATCTCGAAGTCGATCATCGAGCGGCACAATGGCAACATCTGGTTCGAGGAGGTGCAGCCGCACGGTGCCCGCTTCGTCGTCCAACTGCCGGCGATTACCGCCGGCCCGGCTGCCGGCACGGACAGCCCGACACGTTCGAGCGGCCTGCGCCACGCGCTGATCATCGACGACGAGCCCGACGTCGCCGGCTCGCTCTCCGACATACTGGAGTTGATGGGCGTCAAGTCGCGGGTGGTGCCGGCCTGGACATCGGCGGCGTCGATCCTCAGCGGTCAGATGCCGCCCGACATCGTCTTTTCCGACCTGCGCATGCCCGGCACCAGTGGCATATCGATCTATCGCGAGCTGCTCGCCGAACGGCCGGCGCTGGCGCAGTGCTTCGTGCTGGTCACCGGCGATCTCATCGGTGCCAAGGCCGAGATCGAGGCGCTGCCGCCGCACCAGCGGCCGCAGATCCTGGAAAAGCCGTTCAGCACGCTCGATGTGCGCGGCGTGCTTTCGGCGATAGCCGAGCAGGCTTCCGTCGAGAGCTAGGATTAGGCGCCCTCGGGATCTGTCAGGCCGAGCCGGGAATGGCGGTTTGAGAGAACCGGAACGCAGCGTACTTTTGCTACGCGAGTACCGGTAGCGACCGCCCTACGCAGGCCGGCCTCACTTGAATATCAATAGATCCCAAAAAAGAGGCTCCCAACCGACTATGCGGTGGGAGCCTGACTCGAGCGCAGGAGGAGCGCTCTGGGGAGGTCAAAGCGTGATTGCGAAGCGGGGAACTGTTTCGCGGATCACGTTCGACAAATCAGAAGACGTTCGGCGTGCTGGTCAGCGGAGCGGCATTGGCGATCATGCGCACCGCGCGTTCCCTGTGCTTGCCGGACTGCTCGGCAATGGCGCGCAGGCAGTCGGCGCTCTCGGCGCCCCAGGCCTGGCCCTTGCAGGCGAAATCGATCTGCGGCATCGGCAGACGCCCGGTCTTGATCGTGGTCGGCGCGCCATCGACGACACCGGCCGGCGGGTCGAACGACGCGAAGGCGGGGCCTGCCGCCGGTGTGAAGAACATGCCGGCGAAGGCAATGGCGCCAATCGCCATGAACATTGCCATCGGATGGTCGCTGGCGCGCTGGCGCAGCGCCAGCTTCGGACGCCGGTCGCTGCGCTCCGGAGCCTGGAGGCGCTGGTTGGCGGTCTCGACTTTCGTGAACATCGCAATCCCCTTCGTTGTCTTTCTTTTTTCTATGAAACGAATTTAATCGCACCCGGTAACGGGGGAATGATACGCGAGGCCTGCCCGTGTAACTGGCTTGAAACAGAAAAATCGGGCACGATCGGGCATATTCGGTCATGCGCCGATTTTCGTGTTCGTTTGCGATGCTGTTCCATAAGCGAGACCTGAAAGAGCGACATCACAAGCCGGAGCAATGCGCCGACGCGACGTTGCGGACTATGAGCAACCTCACACTTCGCGAGCGAAATCGCGTCGGGTCATATCGCCGGGGAACTGCCGTTTTCGCGGCCCGGCCTGCTCAATCCGGACGCGGCGGTGCCGGCGTCCGGAACCCCAGTTAACGCTCGGATTTTCCGCGATTTTTCCCAACCAGACGGGCTGAAGATCGACGCAGGCCTTGCGCCGCGAAAATTTCATACTTTCGCAAACCATTGCATTTCAATGGAAAATATGTTTATATTGAATGAGCATTCAACAAAAGAAGAGCCTCCCATGAACCCGCATCTGCGTGACGTGGCGATCCCCAACGATTGGGACCGGCGGGGTTTGCCGGGCTGGAGCTATCACTCCAACGCCCTTCTCGAACTCGAGAAGGAATACGTCTTCCGCAACCATTGGCAGATCGCCGGACATGTCTCCGACGTGCCCAATCCCGGCGACTATCTGACCATGGATGTCATCGGCGAGCGGGCGCTGATCGTGCGCGGCAAGGACGGCGTCGTGCGCGCCTTCAACAATATGTGCCGCCATCGCGGCAGCCGCGTCGTCGCCGACAGCCAAGGCACCTGCAAGAACGCACTTGTGTGCCCGTTCCACGGCTGGGTCTACAATCTCGACGGCACGCTGCGCGGTGCTGCTCGCCCGCGCTCTTTCCCCGACCTCGACAAGACCGAGTTCGGCCTGATGCCGCTCGACCTCGAAATCTGGATGGGCTTCATCTTCATCCGCTTCCGCAAGGGCGGGCCGCAGCCTTCGGTGGCGGAGCTCTTGAAGCCGATCGAGGCCGAGATGGCTCATTACAACGTCGCCGAGATGGTGCCGTCCTGGGGCATCTGGACGCAAAAGTCGCCGGTCAACTGGAAGTCGGTGCGCGACGTCGACAACGAAGGCTATCACGTCGCCATGGCGCATCCTGCGCTGCAGGATCTCTATGGCGCGACTTATTTCGACGAGCCCTTCGTCAACGGCGTGTCGCGCTCCTTCGCCACCTACAACCCGCATGCCGGACGGCGCTGGAGCGTGCGCGAATACATCAAGCTCGCGCCCGACGCCTCGCACCTGCCGGAGCACCTGCGCAAGGCCTGGATCTATTACGGCATCTTCCCCAACAACGCGCTGTCGATCATGCCGGAATCCGTGCAGTTCTATCAGGAGTTCCCGTTGTCGACCGGCGAGACGCTGCTGCGCGGCGCGATCTACCGCTACAAGGACGAGACCAGGGAGCAGGCCGCGGCGCGCTACCTCGCCTACCGCATCGACCGCGACACCATGAACGAGGACGTCCAGCTCTCGGTGTGGTCGAACGAATCCATGCTGTCGGAAGCGTTCGGAGGGTTCTATCTCTCCGACCTCGAATACGGCGTGCGCACCCACCACGACCATCTGCGCAGGCAGGTCCCCGTGCTCGGCCTGGAGACGGCCCCGGAGGAAAAGGACATGTGGGCGCTGAACGACGCGTTGCGGTCGAGGGGGTAGCACCTCTCTTCCTTCTCCCCGTTCCACGGGGAGAAGGTGCCCGAAGGGCGGATGAGGGGCGGCACCAACGCCTTATGATTATGCTTGCTCGCAACCTCAAGGTTGATCGTCAAACTGAAGGTCGTAAGCTGGCGCTGCACGGCGCTGGGCCAGGACGGTTATGATTTCAGGCAGATGAGGTCCTGAACCGCAGCCAATCGCCAATGTCGGCGCCGCCCCTCATCCGCCTGCCGGCACCTTCTCCCCGTGAAACGGGGAGAAGGAAGAAAATCACCCCCGCCAGACGCCCTCTTTCCTGAGATCGTCCATCGTGCGTGAAATGCCTTCGCGCAGGATCGCCACCATGTCGTCGATCTGTTCGCGCGAAATGATCAGCGGCGGCGACATCACGCACATGTTGATCAGCGGCCGGACCAGCAGGCCAAGCTCGTGGCAATGCGCGTCGATGCGTTTTCCGACGTCCTTGTCGAGCTGCAGCGGATTCCTGCTTTCGCGATCGGCGACGCATTCGATGCAGGCCATCAGCCCCATGCCGCGCACCTCGCCGACCAGCGGCAGTTCCTCCAGCGTCTTCAGCCGCGCCTGGAAATAGGGCGCGACCTCGCGCGCGTGCGCCAGCACGCCCTCTTCCAGCAGGTCGAGGTTCTTCAGCGCCACCGCGCAGCCGATCGGATGGCTGGTGTAGGTGAGGCCATGGCCGAACAGCGCGTCCGGATGGTTGGAGCGCCGCAGCTGCTCCAGCAGCCGTTCCGAGATGATGACGCCGCCGAGCGGGAAGTAGCCCGAGGTGACGCCCTTGGCGAAGGTGATCATATCCGGATCGATGCCGAACACGTCGCCGGAGGCAAAGACGTGCCCGAGCCTGCCGAAGCCGGTCACCACCTCGTCCGAAACATAGAGGATGTCGTTGTCGCGGCAGATCTCGCGGATGCGCTGGAGATAGCCTTCCGGCGGCACGATCACGCCGCCGGAAGCCTGCACCGGCTCGCCGACGAAGGCGCCGATCCTCTCGGCGCCGACGCGGGCGATGGTGTCGCGGAACTGACTGACCAGGAAATCGGTGAAGGCAGTAGGGCTCATCTCCTTCGGCCGCCGGAACGGGTCGGGCGAGGAAAGCTTGACCACCAGCTCGTCGGCGCCGTCCATCCAGTCGCGGTCGCGCGGACGGCCATTGAGCGAGGCCGACAGATAGGTCGAGCCGTGATAGGCGCCGCCACGGCTGAGGATCAGCTTCTTCTCAGGCCGTCCCCGCACATTGTTGTAGAACTGCATGAAGCGCAGCGCCGTCTCCACCGCGGACGAGCCGCCGGTGGTGAAGAAGACATGGCTGAGCTCGCCTGGCGCATGGCCGGCGATGCGCCAGGCGAGTTCCGCCGACGGCGCATTCATCGTGTACCACGGCGTGTTGTAGGAGAGCGCCATCGCCTGGTCGTACATCACCCGCGCCAGCTCCTCGCGGCGGTGGCCGACATTGAGGCACCACATGCCGGCCGGCCCGTCGATCAGCCGCTTGCCGGACGCGTCGGTGATGTAGATGCCGTCGCCCTCGCCGATCAGCGCGCGCGCCTCGGCACCGACCGAGCCGGCATACGGCCAAGGCTGGACGAGGTGGCGCTTGGCCAACTCCACGGCATCGTCATCGCCGGCCTCGTTGCCTTCCCGCGCCCTGATCTCCCTTGCAGCCGCCATAATCGCCTCGTGTGGTTGTGGGCCCTTCGGTGGACACAGAATGACGCGACAAGTCCCGGAAAATCGGTCTTTCTTCACTTCATTTTGAATGTCCGTTCAATCAATATTGCAGAAATAGCGCTTGATTTCAATTGGCGGATGCGCTCATGATGAAAGAAAGCCGGCAAGCCAGGGCGCGGCCAGCAAGACGGGTCACCGGTTTGCATTGGGTCGCGCTACAAGGACAAATGGGAACAAGCCGCCGGGCCTGAGAGATGGGAGCCACATGGCGGAATTGTTCGTGCCAGCAAGCGAAATCACGCCCGGAGCGCTGCAATGACGGCGGCTGCCGAAGGGTCGCCTCCGCTGCGCATGACGCAGGTCAGGCGAAGTGCCCTTCTGCAGTCGGAACCCGTCCAGGGCTTTGCCCTGATCAGTCCCACCTTCCTCTATGCCCTCATCCTGCTGGTGCTGCCGATCCTGGTGGTCTTTGCCCACTCCTTCTGGACGCAGAACTACCTCACCATCGACCACACCTTCACGCTGGAGAATTACCGCGTCGCGCTCACCGAGCCGATCTATCGCGATCTGTTATGGCGCTCGCTCTACATTTCGCTGACGGTCAGCGTGCTCACCGTGATCCTCGCCTACCCGATCGCCTATTTCATTTCCTTCCATGGCGGTCGTCACAAGAGCCTGTGGCTGTTCCTCATCACCATCCCGTTCTGGACCAGCTACCTGCTACGGGTCATGTCGTGGAAGGTGATCCTCGGCTACAACGGCGTCTTGAATTCCGGCCTGATGGGTCTCGGCATCATCGATGAGCCGTCGACGGCGCTGCTCTACAATTCGAGCGCCGTCATCATCACGCTGACCCATGCCTGGGCGACCTTCGCCATCCTGCCGATCTTCGTTTCGCTGGAGAAGGTCGACCGTACGCTGGTCGAGGCTGCGACGGATCTCGGCGACGGCCCGCTGCGCTCGTTCCTGCGCGTGACGCTGCCGCTGTCGACGCCGGGCGTCGTCTCGGCGATGCTCATCGTCATGATCCCGACGGTCGGCGACTATGTCACGCCGAAGCTGGTCGGCGGCAAGGACGGCGTCATGATCGCCAACGCCATCCAGGCGCAGTTCGGCAAGGCGTCGAACTGGCCGCTGGGCGCCGCGCTCTCGGTCACCACCATGGTGATCGTGACGCTGATGGCGGGCGCCACGGTGCTGATCATCCGCGCCGCGCAGAGGCTGGCTCGATGATGGCGATCAAACGCTTGCTCCCAGGCGGCTGGCTCTCGGCCTATGCCTTCCTCTATGTCGCTTTCCTCTATCTGCCGGTGATCTTCCTGCCGATCTTCTCGATCAACACGGCAGCGACGCCGAAATTCCCGCTCTCAGGCGTCACGCTCAAATGGTACGAGGACCTGCCGCGCACGCCGGCGCTGATCGACGCCACGTGGAACAGCCTGATCGTCGGCGTCTCCGCTTCGGTGCTGTCGACCGTGCTTGGCATCCTGGCCGCCCGCTCGATCACCCGCTATCGCTATCCCGGACGGCGCGCCATCAACGGCCTGATCATGGCGCCGCTGGTGCTGCCTGAGGTCATCGTCGCCATCTCGATGCTGCTGGTGATGCTGCAGCTGGGCCTCAGCCTGTCGCTGTTCACCGTCGTGCTCGGCCATGTGCTGGTCTGCATACCCTATTCGATGACGGTGCTGACCTCCGGCTTCGAGGGCTTCGACCGCAGCCTGGAGGAAGCCTCCGCCGATCTCGGCGAGAGCGCCTTCGGCACCTTCCGGCGGGTGACGCTGCCGATGGTGATGCCGGCGATCATCTCCAGCCTGCTCGTCTGCTTCACCATCTCGCTCGACGAGTTCATCATCGCCTTCTTCCTGACCGGCACCGAGGCGACGCTGCCCATCTACATCTGGGGTCAACTGCGTTTCGCGGCCAAGCTGCCGGGTGTGCTGGCGCTGGGCACGCTGCTGCTCTTCGCCTCGTTCCTGCTGATGACCATTGCCGAGATCCTGCGCCGCCGCGCGGCCAGCCGCACCCGGAACGAGGGAGGCCTCTATGCCTGAATTGTCCCTGGCCGAACGGCCCCACCAGTCCGAGCGACCCCAGTCCGAGCGGGCCATGATCGAGATCCGCGACGTCACGCGCAGCTACGGCGCCTTCAAGGCGCTGGACGATGCCTCGCTGACCATCAAGGAAGGCGAGTTCTTCTCGCTGCTTGGTCCCTCGGGCTGCGGCAAGACCACGCTCTTGCGCATGATCGCCGGCTTCGACAATCCGACCAGCGGCTCGATCGCCGTCGGCGGCCAGCCGATGGATGGCATCCCCGCCAATCGGCGGCCCACCAACATGGTGTTCCAGAGCTATGCGATCTTCCCGCATCTCAACGTCGAGCAGAACGTCGCCTACGGGCTGAAGCGGCTGAAGCTGCAAGGCGACGAGGAACGACGCCGCGTCGAGGAGGCGCTGGCGCAGGTGTCGCTGACCGGCCTCGGCAAGCGCGGCGCTACCGAACTTTCCGGCGGCCAGCGCCAGCGCGTGGCGCTTGCCCGCGCGCTGGTCATGCGTCCCAAGGTGCTCTTGCTCGACGAGCCGCTCTCGGCGCTGGACAAGAAACTGCGCGAGCAGATGCAGGTCGAGCTGCGCCGCCTGCAGCAGGCGGTCGGCATCACCTTCGTGCTGGTAACCCACGACCAGTATGAGGCGCTGGCCATGTCGGATCGCATCGCCGTGATGTTCGGCGGCAAGATCGCGCAGGTCGCCTCGCCGAAGGAAATCTACCAGCGGCCGGTCAACCGCCAGGTTGCCGACTTCCTCGGCGGCATGAACTTCGTCAAGGCCGAAATCGTCGAGGAGAACGGCGCCTCGCTGGTGCTCGACACGCTGGGCTTTGGGCGTGTGAGGACAGACAAGCCGAAGGCCTTCGTCCGCAACGGCGGCCAAGCGACGCTCGGCATCCGGCCGGAACGGCTGCGCGTGCTGTGGGACAATGCGACGGCGAAATTCGAGGTTGCCGGCAAGGTGGTCGAGCGCCACTATTTCGGCGAGATCACCCACCTGATCGTCGAGATCCCCGGACTGGAAAAGCCGCTCTCGGTGACCGAGACCAACGATTTCGGCGCCGACGACATCCCGGTCGGCGCGCCGATCCGCCTCGCCTACGATCCCGAGGCCCTGGTGGCGATGGCGGACTGAAGGCCAGCCAGGATTTTTCCGGCGGCGATGCGCCCGGCCACGATCGCGCCTTCGACATAGGCGGGGAATGACGGCGACACCTCCGACGAGGCGAAATGCACCGGCGGCGCGCCGGCGAGGATCGTGCGCTCGGCATCCCGCGCCGTCACATCGACAATGAGGTCGCTATAACCACCGCCGCTCCAGCGGTCATCCGTCCAGTCGCGCTGGTTGAAGTCGAGGATATCGGCCGCCTCAGGACCGAGCGCATCCACGAGCTTGGCGGTGACTTCGGCGCGCAGCGCCGCGGCGCCCAGCTTGCGGCAGCGCAGCGCCAGGGGTCCGCCGATGAAGACGACCAGCGCCGCATGCCCTGCATCCTTGCTGGCGTCGCAGGCAAACAGGCCCGGCATGTCGCGCCACATCACCATGCCGCTCAAGTCCCGATCGCGCCAGAACGGCTTGCGGTAACGGACCAGGATCTTGACCACGGCGCCGCTTTCCCAGACGCCAAGCGCTTTCGCCAGCTTCGTCGGCAGGGCGGGCGCGAAATCGATCTTCGCGGCCGTGGCTGGCGGCACCGCAACCAACGCTTGGCGCGCCTCGATCGTACCGCCGGCCGTGGTGACGCGAACGCCTTGCGGTCCGTGCTCGACCCGCGTCACCGGTTCGTTCAATCGCAACCGGTCGCCGAGATCGCCGGCCAGATCCTCGGCCAGCGACTGCATGGTCTCGCGCAGAAAATATTGCAGCTCCGGCACCTCGTTGGTGATGCGGCGATCATTGTCGATCAGATACCAGAGCGGCACCTTCTCCAGCGCCAGGCACCAGAGACCCTCGATCATCGAACGGAAGGCCGCCTTCGCGTCGGCGCTGTCCTTCTGGCGCCCGAGCCAGTCGGCGACGGTCAGCCCGGCAATCGCCGGATCGTCCGGCTCGATCCCGTTCAGCCGGTCGCGGATCGCCATCGCCGCGACATAGGTCCGCTCCGCCTGCGCGGCCGACATCGGTGGATGGGTGATGAAATCGCCATCGACATAGGTCTCGACGAATGTCTTGCCGCGCGCCCTGGCCAGCGCCATCAGCTCCGGCATGTCCTCGCACAGGAACTGGCCGCCACTGTCGATCCGTTCGCCGAGCCCGTTCAGGATGGCCTCGACCCGCCCGCCGACCCGGTCACGCGCTTCGAGAAGCAGGAAATCGATGCCGGCGCGCTTCAGCTCGAGCGCCGCCGTCAGGCCGGTGAAGCCGCCGCCGACGAGGACGACCTCGGTTCTTTCGACTGCTGTCGTCAATAGCCGGCCTTGATCTTCTCGAACTCGGCCACCATCCGCTGCTTCAGCTCCGGCGCCACCGGCTGCTGGAACAGCGTCTTGTCGAGGAACTTGTCCAGATTGTCGAAACCGCGCTCGGCCAGGATCTTGTGGTCGAGCGCCGCCATGCCGGCGGCGTTGCCGTGACCGTAGCCGAAGGTCTTGACCAGATAGTCCGATACGCCGGGCGCGTTGACGGCGCTGAGGAAATCATAGGCCTGGTCGAGCTTGCCCGGCGCGTCCTTCATCAGCACGTAGCCGCACACCCAGGTCGACAGGCCTTCCTTGGTGTCGCGGTTTATCTCGATCGGCATGCCCTGGCCCTTGAGCGTCACATAGGTCTCGTTCCAGCCCCAGACGAGATCCACCTCGTTGCCGGTGAAGGCCTGGTTGAGGTCGGTGTCGTCGGTCCAGTAGAAGCGCACATTCTTGTGCACCTGGCGCAGGAAGTCGGACGCCTCCCTGAACTTGGCATCCGTCATCTTGGTCCAGTCCTTCAATCCGATCACCAGGCTCGCCAGCGCATAGGCGTCGTCGACATTGTCGCCGATGGTGACACGCCCCTTGAACTTCGGATCGGCGAAGATCCTGAGCGATTGCGCTTCTTGCGCCGTCACCTTGTCGATGCGGTAGAGCAGCGAGGTGTTGCCCCAGTCGAAGGGCATGAACCAGGCCTTGCCGTCGGCTGTGGTGGCGAGATCCTTCATCGCCATGATGCCAGGGTTGAGGTCCTTCCAGCCAGCGATGCGGTTGGTGTCGAGCGGCTGCAGCAGGCCTGCCTCGCGCCATTTGACCACGCTTTGCGAGCAGGGATGCGCGATATCGGCCTTGAAGCCGGCGCGCATCTTCTCGAACGCCTCGTCCTCGTCGCCGAAGAAGGAGAAGGTCGGTTCGGCGCCGTATTTCGCCGCGTAGCCGGAATGCAGCAGCGGGTCCTCATAGCCCGACCAGTCGAAGACGATGAGATCGCCGCCGCCCTCCGCAAGCGAGTAGGCCACGCCGGCTCCGACCGTGCAGGCGGCGGCGAGAGCAAGGCGGCGAAGCATGGAATTCATGACGCGAAACTCCCCCATCGCGAATACGTTTCCGCGAGGTTAGGAGAATTGCGGGCCCTTGGCGAGGCCGCTCGCTCCGCTTCAATCTATGGCTGAGATCACGAAATTGTCGAAGTCTGCGCAGCCCCTCATCGCCCTGCCGGGCACTTCTCCCCGTATAGTGACGGGGAGAAGGGGCTGGCCGCAACCTCGTCGCCTTTCCTGAAACGTTAGCGATTGGCGAAACCGGCGATGACAGCGCCCCTCTCCCCGTCACTATACGGGGAGAGCGACTGTCTTGGCTGTCAAGCTGTTTGCCATGGTTTTTGGTCGCGGATGATGGCGTTGAGAATGGTCAGCAGCTTTCGCATGACGGCCACGACGGCGACGATCTTCGGCTTGCCGAC
>NZ_SRUO01000158.1 GCF_004791025.1 Mesorhizobium sp. M4B.F.Ca.ET.203.01.1.1 | reverse complement strand
CTGAAGAGGCCGATCTGGAACAGTCCATCTATCAGGAAGTGGCCGCCGATGAGGTTGGCAACGCACACGCGCTTGATGCGCTGACGATGAAGGTACTGGGCAGGTACGGGGGCGCATCGGAGCAGTATCCCGAGCTGCGCAGCACCTGGGTATCCAAGCGGCTAATGTATGAGGATCCGCTTTACCTGGCCAATTACCTGTATGCCGGACTGATTGCGGTGCAGCTCTTCGCACAAGACCAGCAGGATCCGGAGGGATTCAGGGAGCGCTACCTGGCAGTCCTGGGCGAGGGGTTTGATCGCCCGCCGCAGCAGCAGGTCGAGCAGTTGCTGAATGCG
>NZ_SRUO01000157.1 GCF_004791025.1 Mesorhizobium sp. M4B.F.Ca.ET.203.01.1.1 | reverse complement strand
AAACTGCCGAGCGGCTGTATGCGAAGTCGAAGACGCTTGCGAAGCCTTCGCGATAGCCCGTTCTGTAGAGCCGCGCCCATGCTCGGCTGCTCTTCGTCGCGATGGCAGACAACCCGCGCTACGCGCGATAGCCGAGCGTGGGCTCGGCTCTACATGAACACGGCGGGCGGCCATACGCCGTCGGTGGGTGACGTGGCGCCGCCGACCTGTTAACTTGCGCGCCACTTTCGTGGTTTACAGCACTCCCGCATGTCGCTCTCGCCGTACCGCCCCACACCGTCGCCGCTGTTCCTGGCCCTCTCCCTCGGCCTCGCTTCCACCGCCGGGGCGGCGCCGCA
>NZ_SRUO01000156.1 GCF_004791025.1 Mesorhizobium sp. M4B.F.Ca.ET.203.01.1.1 | reverse complement strand
CTTGTCGGCGATGCCTTGCCGGACCAGCCAGTTCGCCGCGTCAACGATGTAGTTCTGCATGGCCTTGCCGATCTCGCCGTAGCCTGCCGCGCGGAACGCCTTGCCATAGCCGGTCGAGCCGCGAAAGTTCACGGCCAGAACAGCGTAGCCGCGGTTAGCGAGGAACTGGTAGTCATTGTTGTAGGCCCAGATTTCCTGCTGCGCGGGCCCACCATGGATGACGACGACCGCCGGTAGGTTTTTCGGTTCGACGCCGCGCGGAAGTATGAGGAAGGCCGGAATATCAAGGCCATCTCGCGCTTTGAACGATACCGGCTTGGTCTCCACCAAGGCATCCTTG
>NZ_SRUO01000155.1 GCF_004791025.1 Mesorhizobium sp. M4B.F.Ca.ET.203.01.1.1 | reverse complement strand
GTCGACCGACACGCCGTAAGGCAATCCTGCCTCGAAGCGCTGATAGGTCGCCTCGACGTCCTTGCCGACGTCCCTGACGTTGAAACCTTTGGCCATGACCACGCCAAGCTGGACACTCTCATGGCCGTTGAAGCGGTATTTGCGTTCGTAAGGATCCTCGAGGCCGGACGAGACGGTGGCGATGTCGCCGAGACGCGTCACCTGGCTGCCGGAACGGAGCCTCAGCTCGCGGATGTCGGCGGCCTTGGTGACGTCCCCCTCGACCGAGATGCGCACCGAGCGCAGGCCGGTGTCTACATTACCCGCCGGATCGACGGCGTTCTGCCCTTTGACGGCGTTC
>NZ_SRUO01000154.1 GCF_004791025.1 Mesorhizobium sp. M4B.F.Ca.ET.203.01.1.1 | reverse complement strand
GCTTGATCGAGCGCAGCTCGATCAAGCCGGACATCTCCGTGCTGGTCGGCCTGTGCACGCACCTGGGCTGCTCGCCGGAAATGGTCGCCGAGATCCGGCCCGAGCCCTATGACCCGCAGTGGAAGGGCGGCTACTTCTGCCCCTGCCACAAGTCGCGCTTCGACATGTCCGGCCGCGTCTTCAAGGACGTGCCGGCGCCGATCAACCTGAAGGTGCCCGCGCACCACTACCAGGACGACAACACCATCATCATCGGTGTCGATCCGCAGGGGGCTGCCTGATGGCCAATATCCTCAGCCGTACCGCCAGCGGCGTGGCCGACTGGGTCAATGCCCGCGCGC
>NZ_SRUO01000153.1 GCF_004791025.1 Mesorhizobium sp. M4B.F.Ca.ET.203.01.1.1 | reverse complement strand
ATCCGCAGCTGCCGCTGCCGCCCGATGGCGGCACGGTGCTGCCGCATGGCAATGGCCGCAGCTATGGCGACAGCTGCCTGAATCCAGCAGCGACGCTGCTGACCAGCCGCGCCTTGGACCGCTTCATCGACTTCGACCCATCCACCGGCATCGTGCGCTGCGAAGCCGGGGTGACCCTGGCCGATATCCTGGATATCGCGCTGCCGCGCGGCTGGTTTCTGGCGGTCACCCCGGGCACCCGTTATGCCACGGTGGGCGGTGCGATCGGCAATGACGTACACGGCAAGAACCACCATCGCGCAGGCACGTTCGGGCACCACGTGCGCCGTCTGGAACTGCTGCG
>NZ_SRUO01000152.1 GCF_004791025.1 Mesorhizobium sp. M4B.F.Ca.ET.203.01.1.1 | reverse complement strand
GTCGGACGTGCCGACGCCGCTGGTGGATTTCAGGGACAACGACCCGCTGGCGGATGTCCCGCCAACAAGCGTTTGAGGCGTATGAATGCCCGAGGCATCAGCCCAGATTTCACCGTCAACCGTGTTGGAACTGTTGAGCCAGCGGAAACTCTGGCCTCTGTAAGCCTCATAGGTAACGCCCCCGCCGCCAGCGCCCACAGCCGTATCCAGGGCGCCATTCATGGAAATGATGCCCTTGTTGAACTTGGTCGTCGTCCCGGCGCCGATGTACATGGCACCCGTCGCGTTTTGCGTGGCGAGAGTGCCGTGTGCCCCAGCCGTCAGGCCAAGAGCCCAGGTTGAC
>NZ_SRUO01000151.1 GCF_004791025.1 Mesorhizobium sp. M4B.F.Ca.ET.203.01.1.1 | reverse complement strand
GCTCCTTGACGATCGCACGCCCGATGGCCACGCGCTGGCGCTGCCCGCCGGAGAGCTGCGACGGCCGTCGGTGAAGCAGCGCTTCGATCTCCAGGATACGCGCAGCCTCGGCGATCCGCTGGCGGATGACATCCGGCGCGACCCGAATGTTCCTCAGCCCAAAGGCCATGTTCTCCGCGACCGTCATATGTGGGTAAAGGGCATAATTCTGGAAGACCATCGCAACGTTGCGCCTGCCCGGCGCAAGGTTCTCCGAGCGCACCCCGTCGATCGTCAGCGTGCCCACGTCAATGCTTTCGAGGCCGGCGATCATGCGCAGCAGCGTCGTCTTGCCGGAACCGGA
>NZ_SRUO01000150.1 GCF_004791025.1 Mesorhizobium sp. M4B.F.Ca.ET.203.01.1.1 | reverse complement strand
TCTCGGCGCCAAGGTCATCGTGGCGCAGAGCGATCCGATGTTCCTGCCCGGCGAGGAGCGCGACGCCGCGCAGATTCTTTCAGACGCCTTGCCGCGCGAGGGGGTGGAGGTGCGCCTGAACACCGAAGTTGTGGCGGTGCGCAGGGAAGGTGCCGCCAAGTTCGCCGACCTGATGCGGGATGGTGACACGACGACGATCTCCGTCGACGAGATCATCACCGGCGTCGGCCGTTCACCCAATGTCGATGGTCTCGGCCTCGAAGAGGCGGACGTGGCCCATGACGCCGACGGCATCAAGGTGGATGATTATCTGCGAACCAGCAACCCGCACATCTATGCGGCGG
>NZ_SRUO01000014.1 GCF_004791025.1 Mesorhizobium sp. M4B.F.Ca.ET.203.01.1.1 | reverse complement strand
CCCCAGCTCATCCACGGTTTAGGCTACCTGAGGGGTGACGGGCTCTCGACCGCCGCCACGGATCAGGCAAGCACCTGGTCCGTGGCACCCCTCAACAATGCACGATTCCAGACACACAAGGGGTGTTGGAAGAAATGAGCCGTTCGTGTCTTCTGGAACACCCCTCATCCGACCTCGCTTCGCGAGGCCACCTTCTCCCGCAGGGGGAGAAGGAAGAACCGCCGCCGTCCCGCCCGCTTATGCTCTACTCCCCCACCTCGAAAGCCACGCCCATGTCCGTAGAACTCCGCAACAGTCCCACCAACAAGTTCTCTTCCGTCGCCGGGTCGCTGCTGATGGCGGCGATCTTTGGCTTCTATGCGCTGAAGGGGCTGGTCAACGGCGCCGATGGCGGGCGGGTGTTCTTCGTCGCGCTGCTGGCGCTGGGCTTCCTCGGCTTCGGTGGCTACCTCGCGCGCGGCGCCTTCGACACCTCGGTCAAGGTGGTGCTCGACGAGAACGGTTTTCGGGATCGCCGCCGCGGCGACGTGCTGGTGCCATGGGACAAGGTGCAAAGCGTGCGCCTCTCCTCCCCCGGCAAGGGCTCGGGCGTGGTCAGTTTCGAGCTCAACGAGGCGCCGCCCGACGCGCTGGCCAATGCGCTGTTTGGCGGCAACACCGTGCGCATGGAGATCAACTCGCTCGACATGAGCGGGCCGGACATTGTCGCGGAGATCGAGCGGCTGGCGCCGCATGTGGTGGTGGGTCGCTGATCTCCCCCCTCGAGGGGGAGATGTCGCCAAAGGCGACAGACGTCGCGCGTGGAACGCCTGCGCCCCCTTTCGTCACGATAAGGCTCGGAGCTTCACGCGGGGCGCGACCCCCTCTGGCCTGCCGGCCATCTCCCCCTCGAGGGGGGAGATTACGCGCTTCGCCCGCCCATGCTCTACTCTCCACTCTCCAGGACCCGCCGCCATGATTCGCCTCGCCCTCGCCGCCCTGCTCATCGCCGGCCCAGCCCTCGCCGACGACATGTCGGTGTTCGTCCGCAACAAGCGCTCGGACGGCGTCGCGGTCGAACTGTTCAGCCGCGACCGCGATACGGTCTGGCCGGGCGACAACAAGGTCTTCCTGATCCGCCCGGGCGCGCGGAAATCGGTGCCGATCTCCTGCAATCCGGGCGAGAACATCTGCTGGGGCGCCTGGGTCAATGGCGACGACCAGGTCTCCGCCGGCGTCGGCCCCGACAACGACCAGCCCTGCGATTCATGCTGCTTCATCTGCGTGGAGCATTCGACGGAGACGATCGACCTGGCGGAGTAGGGGAAAGCGCCAACCAATCCTTCCCCGTTCCAGCCTCGCATGGCATGGTCGAACTCTCGGCCGAGGGGCCGATTCTTTCGGGGGACTGCCATGACTTTCTTCACCGCCCGCCGCATCGCCGCGGCGTTCTTCATCGCCACGCTGGCCGCGCCGGCGGCGCATGCCGGCGACGTCACGTTCGAGATCAGGAACGGCCATCCCAACGCCATGCGGCTCGAACTCTACAGCCAGGACCGCGACTACGTCTGGCCGGGCAATGACAAGGATTTCTACCTCGACGACGGCGAGACCAAGCAACTGCCGATCTCCTGCGAGGAGGGCGAATCGATCTGCTACGGCGCCTGGGTCGACGGCGACGAAGGCACCTATTGGGGCGTCGGCCCCGGCAACAAGGAAAAATGCGAAGACTGCTGCTACACCTGCAGCGGCGGCGAGACCGAGGAAATCAACCTGGTCGAGTGAGCGATAATCTCCCCCCTCGTGGGGGAGATGTCGCCGAAGGCGACAGAGGGGGTCGCTCGCGTAAAACGCCAGCGCCCCTTCCTGCGAGAGCCAAGGTCGGCGCTTCACGCGCAACGACCCCCTCTGGCCGCTTCGCGGCCATCTCCCCCTCAAGGGGGGAGACTTGGCGTTCCAGCCAACTTGACGCCCCTCCCGCCCTCGCCCTAGCCTGTCTCCACCCAAGAGGAGACCCCACCCATGGCAGGCACGGTCGAAGGCGAGAAGGTCGACGTCTCCTTTTCCGGCAGGCGCTGCATCCATTCGCGCAACTGCGTGCTCGGCAATCCGCACGTCTTTGTGCCCAACGCCAAGGGCGAGTGGATCCACCCCGAGGCGGCCAGCGTCGAGAAGGTTGTGGCGCTGGCGGAGAACTGCCCGTCCGGCGCCATCACCTACCATCGCAAGGATGGCGGACCGCAGGAGAAGCCGCCGGTGGTCAACACGGTGCGGCTGCGCGAAAACGGCCCGCTGGCCGTGCATGCCGAGATCGTTCTCGGCGACGAGACTTTCTATCGCGCCACGCTCTGCCGCTGTGGTCTGTCGCAGAATAAGCCGTTCTGCGACAACGCCCATATCAAGGCCGGCTTCACCGCCACCGGCGAGCCGCCGCTGAAGGACACGCCGGCGCTCGAGGCCCGCGACGGCCCGCTGAGGATAGCCCCGACCGTCAACGGCCCGCTCAAGCTCGAGGGCAATGCCGAGATCGTCACCGGCACCGGCCACACCATCGACCGCACCACGCGGGTTTTCCTCTGCCGCTGCGGCCATTCGGCCAACAAGCCGTTCTGCGACAATTCGCACAAAAGGGTGGGGTTCGTGGGGTAGGCGGTGGAAGCTGCCGATCTCCCCCCTCGTGGGGGAGATGTCCGGCAGGACAGAGGGGGGCGCCGTAGAGTGGCAACCTCAATAGCCAACGAGCATTGACAATGCCCCACACGCCATTGCCTTCAAAACATCGCGCAAACGCCAAGTCGATGCGCAAGGTCATGACATCAGCCGAACTGAAGCTCTGGAACGAGCTTCGCGCGCATCGGCTGATGGGGCTAGGCTTTCGCCGACAATTTCCGATCGCCGGTTACATCGTCGATTTCGCTTGCCCACAAAAGAAGCTCGTCGTCGAGGTCGACGGCTCCCAGCATACGGAAGCCGCTGCGGTTGTCAGTGACGAAGCAAGGACAGCGCGTCTGGAGCAGGACGGCTGGACCGTCCTGCGCTTTTGGAACGATGACGTCAGTCGCGACATCGACAATGTCTGTCAGCATATTGTGATTGCGGCGGGTCTCGGCGGCGCGTCCTGAACGAATTGGCCGGCGACGGGCGCAATCACGGCAAGGTCGGCGGGACAGCGCCCCCCTCTGGCCTGCCGGCCATCTCCCCCACGAGGGGGGAGATCACGCTCTCCACCTCCCTTGGCCCATCTCTCCCGGCTTTATCCGCAACGCCATATCGGCTAAGGGCAGGCACCAATCCTTTTGCCCGGACTGCCTGCAAAAATGACCGCCAAGCCAATCCCGCTCTTCCTCGGCATCGACACCGGCGGCACCTACACCGACGCCGTGCTGTGGGCGGAGGAGGGCGGGCCGAAGGGCAAGGTGCTGGCCAAGGCCAAGGCGCTGACCACCAGGCACGACCTCGCTGTCGGCATCTCCGGCGCGGTCGACGCGGTGCTGCAGAAAGCCGGCACCGATCCGGCTTCGATCAAGCTGGTGTCGATGTCGACCACCCTGGCAACCAACGCGCTGGTCGAAGGCCAGGGCGGCCGCGTGGCGCTGATCATGATCGGCTTTTCCGAGGCCGACCTTGCCCGTGACGGGCTGAAGACCGCGCTCGGCACCGATCCGGTGGTGTTCTGCCCCGGCGGCCATGACGTGCACGGCAATGCGGCCAAGCTCGACCTCTCGGGCCTCGAGGCCGCACTGCCGGAGCTTGGGCGTTCGGTGTCGGGCTTTGCCGTCTGCGCCTACTTTGCCACCCGCAACCCGGCGCACGAGGTCACCGCTCGCGACCTGATCCGCGAGAAGACGGGCCTGCCGGTCACCGCCAGCCACGAACTGTCGGCCAAGCTCGGCGGCCCGCGCCGGGCGCTGACCACGCTGCTCAACGCCAGGCTGATCTCGATGATCGACCGGCTGGTGGCGGCGACCGAAGGGTTTCTGGAAGCGCGCGGCATTGCAGCGCCGCTGATGGTGGTGCGCGGCGACGGCGCGCTGGTTTCCGCCGCCTTCGCCCGCCAGCGGCCGATCGAGACCATTTTGTCCGGTCCGGCCGCCAGCCTCGTCGGCGCGCGTCACATGACCGGCCTCGACGATGCCGTCGTCTCCGACATCGGCGGCACCACCACCGACGTCGCCGTGCTCGACAGCGGCCGCCCCCGGCTCGATCCGGAGGGTGCCACCGTCGGCGGCTTCCGCACCATGGTCGAGGCGGTCGCCATGCGCACCTTCGGCCTCGGCGGCGATTCCGAAGTGGCGCTGGAGGACGGCGCGCTCAATCCAAAGATCCTGCTCGGGCCACGCCGCCTGGTGCCGCTGGCGCTGGCCGGCATGGCGCATGGCGAGGCCGTGACATCGGAACTGGAGCGGCAGCTGCGCGCGCCGAACCCCGGCCGCATGGATGGCCGCTTCGCCGTCCGCACCGGCGTGCCGGAAAGACTTGCCGCGGGCCTCACCGCGCCGGAGGCAAAACTCTACGAGGCGATCGGCGCCACGCCGCTGGCGCTCGACCGGCTGCTCTCTTCCAACGCCCAGAACGCCACGCTGAACCGGCTGGTGGCGCGCGGCCTCGTGCATATCTGCGGCTTCACGCCGTCCGACGCCGCCCATGTGCTCGGCAAGCAGGCCAACTGGCATGCCGCCACCGCCCGCCTCGGCGCCGAGCTGTTCGCCCGCAAGCGCGACGGCCGCGGCCAGGCGATCGCCGCGACGCCGGAAGCGCTCGCCGAACGCGTGCTGGTGACGCTGACGCGCTGGTCGGCCGAATACATCCTCGAAACCGCCTTCACCGAGGACGGGCTGGATGGCGCCGCCGCGGTCGCGCACGCGCTGGTGCAGCGCGCCGTCGACGCCCATCCCGGCATCGCCCGCCTCAGCGTCGCGCTCGACCGCCCGGTCATCGGCCTCGGCGCCTCGGCGCCGCTGCATTATGCCGGCCTGCCGCGGCTGGTCGGCAATGGCTGCGTCGTGCCGGACGATACCGACGTAGCCAACGCGCTCGGCGCCGTCGTCGGCCAGGTCCGCGTCTCGGCCGAGGCCCGGATCAGCCAGCCGAAGGAAGGCCTGTTCCGCCTCGCCTCGGGCCAAACCGTGCGCGACTTCACCGAGGAGGCGAAGGCGATCGCCGCAGCCGAGGCCGATGTCAGGGCGATCGTCGCCGAGCGGGCCAAGGAAGCCGGCACCGACAACGCCGAGATCGACGTCGCCACCGAGTTGAAGGTCTCGACCGTCGAGAGCCAGCGCATGTTCATCGAGGCGCATGTGGTGGCGGTGGCGACAGGACGGCCGCGGATTGCGGTGTGAGGCGCCCTTTCCTTCTCCCCGTTTCACGGGGAGAAGGTGCCCGAAGGGCGGATGAGGGGCGGCGCCGACCAACGTGATTTCGCAGCACCGCCTACTTTGCGTAACGTCGCGCCGCCTCTCATCCGGCTGCCGCCACCTTCTCCCCGTGAACGGGGAGAAGGACGCCTTCACCCTAAGCCGAATTGACCCCGTAACCCCAAACATGCCAAAGGCCCGGCAAAGCCTACAGCTGGAGACGTGCTGATGACCGACCGCATCGAGACCGCCGGGTTGCAGATCGCCCGCGAGCTGCATGACTTCGTGGCGGCCGAGGCAGCACCCGGCACCGGCATCGAGCCGGAACAATTCTGGAACGGCTTTTCCGCCATCGTCCACGAGCTGGCGCCGAAGAACCGGGCGCTGCTGGCAAAACGCGACGCCCTGCAGGAAAAGCTCGACGGCTGGTACCGCGAAAACGGCGCGCCGCTCGACATGGAGGGCTACAAGAGCTTTCTGAAGGCGATCGGCTATCTGGTGCCGGAAGGCCCGGCCTTCAGCGTCTCGACGCAGAATGTCGATCCGGAGATCGCCGCCGTTGCCGGGCCGCAGCTGGTCGTGCCGGTGATGAACGCGCGCTATGCGCTCAACGCCGCCAACGCCCGCTGGGGCTCGCTCTATGACGCGCTCTACGGCACCGATGCCATTCCCGAGACCGGCGGCGCCGAGAAGGGCAAGGGCTTCAACCCGGCGCGCGGCGCCAGGGTGATCGCCTGGGCCAAGGATTTCCTCGACCAATCGGCGCCGCTGACGTCAGGCAAATGGGCCGGCGTCAACGGACTTTCGTTCACCAACGGCATGCTGCGGCTGGGCGAGGGCGCCGGCTCCACCACGCTTGCCGATCCCAGGCAATTCGCCGGCTATCGCGGCGATGCCGCCAACCCGGAAGCGGTGCTGCTGGTCAGGAACGGCCTGCATATCGAGATCGTGATCGATCGCGCCAACCAGATCGGCCGCACCGATCCGGCGGGGATCGCCGATGTCATCCTGGAATCGGCGCTGACCACCATCCAGGACTGCGAGGATTCGGTCGCCGCCGTCGATGCCGAGGACAAGGTCGTCGTCTACCGCAACTGGCTCGGCCTGATGAAGGGCGATCTCGCCGAAGAGATCAGCAAGGGCGGCAAGAGCTTTGTCCGCAAGCTCAACCCTGATCGCACCTACACCGCGCCCTCCGGCGGCGCGCTGACCCTGCCCGGCCGCTCGCTGATGCTGGTCAGGAATGTTGGCCACCTGATGACCAACCCGGCGATTTTGGATCGCGACGGCAACGAGGTGCCGGAAGGCATCATGGACGCCGCGCTGACGGCGCTGATTTCGCTGCACGATGTCGGCGCCAGCGGCCGCCGCGCCAATTCCCGCGCCGGCTCGATGTATGTGGTGAAGCCGAAGATGCACGGGCCGGAGGAGGTCGCCTTCGCCGTCGAGATCTTCGACCGCGTCGAGGCCCTGCTCGGCATGGCCAAAAACACCATCAAGATGGGCATCATGGACGAGGAGCGGCGCACCACCGTCAACCTCAAGGAAGCGATCCGCGCGGCGCGCGAGCGCGTCGTGTTCATCAACACTGGCTTCCTCGACCGCACCGGCGACGAGATCCACACCTCGATGGAAGCCGGCCCGATGATCCGCAAGGGCGACATGAAGCAGGCCGCGTGGATTTCCGCCTACGAGGCCTGGAACGTCGACACCGGGCTGGAATGCGGGCTGGCCGGCCATGCCCAGATCGGCAAGGGCATGTGGGCGATGCCCGACCTGATGGCGGCGATGCTGGAGCAAAAGATCGCCCATCCGAAGGCCGGCGCCAACACCGCCTGGGTGCCGTCGCCAACGGCGGCGACGCTGCACGCCACGCATTACCACAAGGTCGACGTCCACGCCGTCCAGGCGGCGCTGAAGAGCCGGCCGAAGGCGAAGCTCGACGACATATTGTCGGTGCCGGTCGCGGTGCGGCCGAACTGGACGCCGGACGAAATCCAGCGCGAGCTCGACAACAATTCGCAAGGCATTCTGGGCTATGTCGTGCGCTGGATCGACCAGGGCGTCGGCTGCTCGAAAGTCCCTGATATCAACGATGTCGGCCTGATGGAGGACCGCGCCACGCTGCGCATCTCCTCCCAGCACCTCGCCAACTGGCTGCGCCACAAGGTGTGCTCGGAAATCCAGGTCAGGGATTCGCTGCAGCGCATGGCCGCCATCGTCGACCGCCAGAATGTCGGCGATCCGCTCTACCGGCCGATGGCGCCGGATTTCGACAATTCAGTTGCCTTCCAGGCCGCCTGCGACCTGGTGTTCAAGGGGACGGTCCAGCCAAACGGATATACGGAACCGGTGCTGCACGCGCGGCGGCTGGAGCTGAAGGCGCGGAACAAGGCCGAGTAGGGTGGCGGCCGCTTCGGTTCACGCCGCCGGCTCGGGCGGCACGCGCCTGCGGCCTTGATGATTGGCGAAACCACTGGCGAGAGCGTCCTTCTCCTCGTTAACGGGGAGAAGATGGCGGCAGCCAGATGAGGGGCGGCGCGACGGCCATCGGATTCCGCGCCACCTACATGCCCTTTGCGACCCCAAATGAAGACGGGCGGCTGCACCGGGGCTGGATGAGCGCCTGCGCTGCCCCTCATCCCCCTGCCGGGACCTTCTCCCCGTAAACGGGGAGAAGGACTAGACTACGCCGCCTGCGCCATGCGCTCCGCGCTCATCCGGTAGGAAATCGCTTCGGCGAGATGGATCAGCCCGACCGTCTCGCTGGCATCGAGATCGGCGAGCGTGCGCGCCACTTTCAGCACGCGGTGATAGGCGCGCGCCGAAAAGCCGAGCTTTTCGCTGGCGTCCTTGAGCAGGGTCAGGCCGGCGCTGTCGGGTCTCGCGATTTCCTCGATGACCGAAGGCGAGCAATGCGCATTGGTGGTCACGGTCGCGCCAAGCCGTTCGAGCCGCTCGCGCTGGATGGTGCGGGCGCGCGCCACGCGCTGCGCCACCGAAGCGCTGCTCTCGGCCTTGTCGGGCCGGATCAGGTCGCTGGCCGAGACCGCCGGCACCTCGATCCTGAGATCGATGCGGTCGAGCAGCGGGCCTGAGATGCGCGCCTGGTAGTCGGTGCGGCAGCGTTCGCCGCGCAGACAGCGATAGCCGGGCTCGCCCGACATGCCGCAGCGGCACGGGTTCATCGCCGCGATGAGCTGGATGCGCGCCGGATAGGTGACGCGGTGGTTGGCGCGTGCGATCACGCAGTCGCCGGTCTCCAGCGGCTGGCGCAGCGCGTCCAGCGTCTGCGGCGTGAATTCCGGCAATTCGTCGAGGAACAAGACGCCGTGATGGGCGAGCGAGACCTCGCCGGGCCGCGCCCGCAAGCCGCCGCCCACCATCGCCGCCATCGAGGCCGAATGATGCGGGGCGCGGAACGGCCGGCGGTCGGTGAGCTTGCCTTCGCCGAGTTCGCCCGCCACCGAGGCGATCATCGAGACTTCCAAAAGTTCCTTCGGCGCCAGCGGCGGCAGGACCGACGGCAGCCGCTGCGCCAGCATCGACTTTCCAGAACCTGGAGGCCCGACCATCAGCAGATTGTGGCCGCCCGCAGCCGCCACCTCCAGCGCCCGCTTGGCGCTCTCCTGGCCCTTGATGTCGGCGAGGTCCGGCAGGTCGCGCGCCGCGAGCTGGATGCCGGCCTCGGGCCGCGACAGCACCTGCGTGCCGCGAAAATGGTTGGCGACGGCGATCAGGCTGCGCGGCGCCAGGATGTCGAAATCCTTGCCGGCCCAGGCGGCCTCCGGCCCGCAGCCGAACGGGCAGATCAGGCCCTTGTTCTCGGCATTGGCGCCGATCGCCGCCGGCAGCGCTCCGGCCACCGCCGCGATGGTGCCGTCGAGCGACAATTCACCGAGCACGACATAGCCGGCCAGCATGTCGCCCGGAATGGCGCCGAGCGCCGCCATCAGGCCGAGCGCGATCGGCAAATCGTAATGGCTGCCTTCCTTGGGCAGGTCGGCCGGCGCGAGGTTGACGGTGACCTTCTTCGACGGCATCGACAGGCCCGAGGCATGCAAAGCCGCCTGCACCCGCTCGCGGCTCTCCGCCACCGCCTTGTCCGGCAGGCCGACAATATGCATGCCGACCTTGCCCGGCGCGATCATCACCTGGACATCGACCGGCACGGCCTCGATGCCCTGGAAAGCGACCGTGCGAACCCGCGCCACCATCTTGCTCTGCCCCCGGATACCTGTCCGCCCGCCGGTCCTGCGATCAGGCGGCGAGCGGGGTCAGCCAAGACAACCACAGATTTTCGGATTGATCAAGAACATTACAAGAACAAATGTCGACCCCGACCGAGCAACGGGATCCCGCTCGACACACATAATTAACCACATTGGAAAAAGGCGGGACGCGGCCGGGTTTGTCACCGATCCGACGCGCGTACGATGCTATCGTTGGGATCGGGGGGCATCCACAGCACGTCCAGGCGCGAAGGCGAGGAAGACAGGATGCTGACCTTAAGCAATGGCAGCGAGCTCACCGTATGGGAAGAAACCGACAATCCCAATCCGAGCCCTGACGCGGTCCTTTTCAGCATTACCGAAACCGACGGCGATGTGATCGGGCCAATAGGAGCAAAGCCGGATTTCCCGTTCGGTGGGATCGACCTGGCTTCGGTCGATGTCTTCGACGGCTTCTTCACCATCACCAGCTTCACCAACGAGGGCCGAACCGAGACCTGGACGACGGTGGAGACGCAGGTCTTCGACAATGAAGGCAATCTTATCCGCACCTTGTCCGACCAGGCCGCTTTCCTGTCTGCCCAGATTGTCTCGGTCAACGCCGACAGCCCCGACACCATCACGGTGACATGGATCGGCGCGAACGAATATTTCGGCGGCGAAAACACCCAGTATGGGCAGCATCAGATCATCCTGGAAGGCGGCGCGCTGCAGCCCGACAGCTTCGTCAATCATGCGCCCACCGCCGCCGATCTGAACGTGTCGGTTTCACAGGGGCAGTTTCTCGACGACATCAAATTCAGCGCCGCGGACGCCGACTACGATCTCTTGAGCTTTGTCGTCGTGGACGGGCCGGACCACGGCACCCTCGAGCAGAGCACGAGTTTCGACGGCAACTACTACCCGTTTCACCAGGGGCACTACGGCTCGAGCCTGCACTATCATGCCGACTTTCTGAGCGGCAATCTGTTTGACTACACGCCCGAGGCCGGCTTCGTCGGCACCGACAGCTTCACGGTTTACGCTACCGACGGCCAGGGCAACAGCAATGTGGCGACGATTACGATCGCGGTGACGCCGCCGGCCGAATCCATCGCGTTGAGCGACGTCACGAATGTCGTGAGCTATGGAGGCTACGATCATGCCGTGCTCGTCGCCGCGCTGGGCGGTGGCGACCGCATCAGCGGCACCCCGTTCAACGATACGCTAGACGGCGGCGCCGGCCACGACCAGCTGTTCGGCGGCGCCGGCGCCGACACGATCATCGGCGGCGCAGGCACGGATTGGCTGAAGGGCGACGCCGGCAGCGACGCGATAAGCGGCGGTGCAGGCACCGACGGCATCCGCGGCGATACGGGCGACGACGTTCTCGACGGCGGCGCCGGCTCAGACGACCTGCGCGGCGGCGCTGGCGACGACATCCTCAATGGCGGCGCCGGGCGCGACTGGCTAGCCGGCGACGCGGGCCGGGATGTCTTCGTGTTCGACGCACTCGGACCAGCGAACTACGACCGTATCGTCGACTTCAACGCGCTTGACGATGTGTTCCGGCTGGACAGCTCCGCATTCGTCGGGCTGTCGGCCGGCCCGCTTTTTGCTGCCGTCTTCACGGTCGGCAGCGAGGCCATCGATGACAGCGACCACATTATCTATGACGATGCGACCGGCGCTCTGCTGTTCGACCAGGACGGGGCGGGTGGGGCGGCGGGCGTCCGGTTCGCCACCGTGGACCCGGGCACCTGGCTCACTGCGGACGACTTCTTCGTGGTCTAGCCGCGGGATCGCCTTTTGTCCTCGACGCAGTCCCAGAACAGGCTGGCGATGTCGGCGCCGCCGAAACGCTGCACCTCGCGCACGCCGGTCGGCGAGGTCACGTTGATCTCGGTCATGTAGTCGCCGATGACGTCGATGCCGACGAGGATGAAGCCGCGCTCCTTCAGTGACGGACCGATGCGGGCGCAGATCTCGCGCTCGCGCTCCGTCAGCTCGGTCTTCTCGGCGCGGCCGCCGACATGCATGTTGGAGCGGGAATCGTGCTCTGCCGGCACGCGGTTGATGGCGCCGACCGGCTCGCCGTCGATGAGGATGATGCGCTTGTCGCCCTTGCGCACGTCCTTCAGGTAGCGCTGCACGATATAGGGCTCGCGGAACATCTGGCCGAACATTTCGAGCAGCGAGGCAAGGTTGCGGTCGGCCTCGTGCAGATGGAAGATGCCGGCGCCGCCATTGCCGTAGAGCGGCTTGACGATGATGTCGCCGAATTCCTTGCGGAAGGCCGCGACCTCCTGCGGATCCTTGGTGATCAGCGTCTCAGGCATCAGGTCCGGAAATTCGGTGACGAAGATCTTTTCCGGGCTGTTGCGCACCCAGGCCGGATCGTTGACCACCAACGTCCCAGGGTGGATGCGCTCGAGGATGTGCGTGGTGGTGATGTAGTTCATGTCGAAGGGCGGGTCCTGCCGCAGCAGGATGACGTCCATCTCCGACAGGTCGGTGCGCACCTTCTCGCCGAGCGAGTAGTGACTGCCCTTCTCGTCGCGCACCTGCATCTCCTCGATGCGCGCGAACACCTTGCCATCGCGCATCGACAGCCGGTCGGGCGTGTAGTGGAAAAGCTTGTGGCCGCGCCGCTGCGCCTCCAGCGACAGCGCGAACGAGGTGTCGCCGGCGATCGACACGGTGGAGACATGGTCCATCTGGATGGCGATCTTCAGCGGCATAGGGGTCTCCGGCACATTGGAGCGACGTGTCCGTTTGGACGGGCAAGTGCGCTCCAACACTTTGAAACTATGTCGCCGATATAAGGAAATCGGCGGGCTCTGCCAATCGCGACATTTTGAAGATCGCATCAACCAGGCGCGACCCGGCCGCGCGATTGCAGACAAGGCGAGAACCCGCGTCATCGTTTTCTTAAGCCTTGCCATGCAAGGGTGGTTCGAATGAGCCCGGCCCTGCCGACGCCGGACCCAGTCCTTGATGGAACAAGAACCATGAACGCCGTCACAACCATCCGTGCCGCCCAGACCAAGCAGCTCGAGCTGACCATCCTGATGCCGTGCCTCAACGAGGCCGAGACGCTTGCCGTCTGCATCGGCAAGGCAAAGGTCTTCCTCGACAAGGCCGGCATAGCGGGCGAGGTGCTGATTGCCGACAACGGCAGCACCGACGGCTCCCAGGAGATCGCGACGGCGATCGGCGCCCGCGTCGTGCCGGTGCCGCAGAAGGGCTATGGTGCGGCGCTGCTCGGCGGCATCGCCGCCGCCAGGGGCCGCTTCGTCATCATGGGCGATGCCGACGACAGCTATGATTTCAGCGCCCTGGACGCGTTCGTGGCACGCCTGCGCGACGGCGCCGACCTGGTCATGGGCAATCGCTTCCGGGGCGGCATCGAAACGGGCGCCATGCCGCCGCTGCACCGCTATCTCGGCAATCCGGTGCTGAGCTTCATCGGCCGCCTGTTCTTCCGCATCAAGACCGGCGATTTCCACTGCGGCCTGCGCGGCTTCAATGCCGAGAGCATCAGGAAGCTCGATCTGCAGACCACCGGCATGGAATTCGCCAGCGAGATGGTGGTGCGCGGCGCGCTTGCCGGCCTGCGCATCGAGGAGGTGCCGACGACGCTCAAGCCCGACGGCCGCAGCCGGCCGCCGCATCTCAGGACCTGGCGCGACGGCTGGCGGCACCTGAAATTCCTGCTGGTCTACAATCCGCGCTGGATGTTCTTCATTCCGGGCATGGTGCTGGGCGGGCTGGGCACGCTGTTCGCTGCCCTTTTGGTGTTCGGGCCGCTCAGGGTGATCAACAATCTGTCGCTCGACCTCAACACCTTCGTCGCCGCCTGCTTCATGATCGTCACCGGCGTGCAGCTCATCACCTTCGGTGTCATCTCGCGCTACTATGCCGAGGTCACCGGCATCCTGCCGCGCAGCCGCAGGTCCGACTGGCTGACCAGGACCATCAGCACCGATCGTCTCGCCGCCAATGCCGGCACCTGCTTTGCCGGCGGCTTCGCGTTTTGCGCCTACGCCGTGCTGCGCTGGGCGCATCTCGGCTTCGGCCCGCTGGACGATTCCGAAATCCCGCGCATCGTCGTGCTCGGCCTCAGCCTGGTCGTCATTTCGTTCCAGGCCTTTTTCTCGGCATTCCTGCTCGGCGTCCTGGAAATTCCGGTCAAGCGGCTGCGAAACGGCCCGTCCAGCGAACTGCCGGCAGGCGAGAACCAATGATCGACGCGCTGCCGGGCTTCGTCCAGTCGCGCCTGTTCCGCTTCCTGGTGGTCGGCGTCGGCGCGGCCCTGCTGCTGTTCGTGCTGTCGTGGCTGCTGGTTTCGCTCGGCCTTTCGCCGTTCGTCGGCAGTGCCGCCGCCTACGCGATCGCCTTCGTCGTCGCCTATTCAGCGCAGCGCGGCTGGACCTTCGGCGGCGAGCACGATCACGCCACGGCGTTGCCGCGCTATCTCACGCTGCAGCTCGGATGCGCCGTCTTTTCCGGCCTTGTCTCGCATGTGGCGGTTGCGCGCTTCGGCCTGTCGCCGCTTGCCATGTCGGCGCTGACCACGGTCGCGACAAGCGCGCTGAGCTATGTCGCGTCGTCGCTCTGGGTGTTTCCGGCACGCGGCTAGAGCATGATGCCGAAAAGTGTGAAGCGGTTTTCGGGCGACATCATGCTCTATCTCTTTGATTTAGAGTCGGATTCAGATTTCAGGTCGACGACCTGAAATCATCCGGCTCTAGCGCATTTGCGCGCGCGCTTTACGCTTTGTGAAGCGTGCGGCGCTAGCCTGCGGCGCCGACCACTCGCCCGAAAGTCGATCCATGACCGCTGCAAATGCCGCGATTCCTGCCGGGGAAACCGCCCGTTCCTGGCGCATGGATCTTGTGGCGGCGTTGCTCGCCACGCTGGTGGTGCTCTTGGTCAACGCCCATGCCGGTTTCCCGGAATTGGCCAACGCCGGCGGCGACAATGACAGCCTGCTGCAGCTGGTCCAGGTCCGCGACCTGCTGGGTGGCCAGGGCTGGTTCGACATGCAGCAGTACAGGATGGGGCCGGAAGGCGGTTTCGTCATGCACTGGTCGCGGCTGCTCGACGCGCCGCTGGCTCTCGGCATCCTCGTCATGTCGGCCCTGACCGGCAGCAGGCCGCTTGCCGAGCAGATCGTGCAGGTGGCCTGGCCGGCCCTGCTCTTCTGGCTGACGCTGTTCTTCACGGTGCGCGCCGCACGCAGTGTCGGAGGCGCCGGCGCGGTGCTCCCGGCCGTGGTTGTCGGCGCCGCCGCCTACCACTTCATCGGCATCTATTCACCGGGTTCGCTTGATCACCACAATGTCCAGGTGATGCTGACCATGGCAAGCCTCAGCCTGCTGCTCGAGGCGCCCGCGCGCAACTGGATGGCCTTGCCCGCCGGCGTCTGCGCGGCGCTGACGCTGGCCATCGGCATGGAAAGCGCGCCTTACGCCGGCACCATCGGCGCCCTGGTCGCTGTCCTGTTTCTGGTCGACGGCGTGCGGGAAAGGCAGATCGCCAGGAATTTCGGTTTCGGCTTCGCCGGAGTGTCGGCGTTGGTCTTCGTGACGACCGTCCCGATGTCCTCTTGGGGTCAGGCTCAATGCGACGCCTTTTCGATCGCGCAATTCGTTGTCGCCGCCATAGCAGGCATCGGTCTTGCGGCGTTTGCCTCGATCGATGCCGTCGCCAGTCGCTGGCAACGCCGGCTGCTGGCGATCGGCCTGCTCGCCGCAACGCTTGGCGCGGTCGTCGTGGTGGCCTTCCCGCAATGTCTCGCCGCACCCTATGCCGGTCTCGATCCACGCCTAAAGGAACTGTGGCTCGACCACATCGACGAAGCCCAGTCGCTGTTCACGCTGCTCGTTCACAAGCCGGCCAGCGTGGCCGCCCGCTATGCGACGCCGTTGCTGGCCATCGTGGTGATGGCGTTGCGCCTCGCGCATGGCGGCCGGCGCCGGCAGGACAGCCTCGTCGGCGCCCTGCTCATCGTCGCCTTCCTGGTCAGCGCCTGGGAGATACGCGGCTCGACCTTCTCGATTGGCTTTGCCGTGATCCCGCTCTCGGCATGGATCGCCAGATGGCGCCGGCGGGTCGAGGTCAGCCCTTCGCGAAGCGTCTCGCTGCGCATGGTCGCGGCCTGGCTGCTGTCGGTGAACGCGCTCTGGGCCGGCACCGCCACCGCGATGTCGTCGGCCTTCGAGCCGGTCAAGGCCGATGACGGCGGCGTCGACCGGAACTGCGAGAGCAAGGCTTCCTTCGCGGCCCTCGCCGGGCAGCCCGGCACCACGGTGCTGGCGATCTCCAATCTCGGCTCGCCGATCTTGGCCTATACCGGACATCGCGTGTTTTCCGGACCCTACCATCGCAACATCGCCGGAAACCTTCTGGCGCTCGATGCTTTCCTGGGCTCGGACGCCGATGCGCGGGCGATCGTCGAAAGCCATCATGTCGGCCTGGTCGCTGTCTGTCGCGGCAGCGTCGAAAGCCAGCTTCTCGCCGAAAAGGCGCCGAAGGGCTTTCTGGCCGGTCTGATCGATGGCCGCGTGCCGGATTGGCTGGAGCCGGTGGCCGCAAGCCGGGGCGCTCCGATCGAGCTCTACCGCGTGCGCGAAGGCGGTTGAACCGCCGCTTCGGGCGCATCAGAAAATCGATTTCTCGATACGTTTCCTAAAGGGTTTCCTGCCAGTCTCACCGCAAATTCCGACGTGCAACAGGAACACCGATGCAAACGACGTTTGCCACCGGGCAGGCAGGCAGGGAAAACACGGATCTGGCCTTCACCGATCCGCTGACCGGGCTTGGCAATCATCGCCGCTTCTTCGACAAGGTCGACCGCCTTATCAGCGACCGTTCCGAGGACCCGGCGCCCTTCACCGTCGGCATCCTCGACCTCGACGGCTTCAAGCCGATCAACGACCTGTTCGGCCACAAGGCCGGCGACGATATCCTGATCCAGGTGGCGATGCGGCTGCGCGCCTCGATGGACAGCTATTCCACCGTCTGCCGCATCGGCGCCGACGAGTTCGCCTTTCTCTATCCGATGGTGTTCTCAGAGGAGGCGGCGGCCGAAAAGTCGCGCATGCTGATCGAGATCCTGTCGGCGCCCTACGATGTCGGCGAGCGCACCGCCAGGCTTTCGGCCTCGGTCGGCTGCTCGCTGTTCTATTCCGGCGACGAGACCACCGACATCCTGCTCAACAAGGCCGAAACCGCGCTCTACCATGCCAAGCGTTCCGGCCGCGGCCGCGTCGTCGTCTACACCCGCGAGATGGAGGAGGCGGCCAAGCGCGTCACCCGCATCGAGCAGGCGCTGCGCCGCGCCGTCTCGGCCGGCGAGGTCGAGCCGCATTTCCAGCCCATCGTCGACCTGAACACCCGCCGCACCATCGGCTTCGAGACGCTGGCGCGCTGGACCGACCGCGATCTCGGCACCGTGCCGCCGACCGTGTTCATCCCGATCGCCGAGGAGCGCGGCATCATCGGTCCGCTGTCGCAGCTGGTGCTGCGCAAGGCCACCGAGGCAGCCCGCAGCTGGCCGAAGGACCTGTTCCTGTCCTTCAACCTGTCGCCGTCGCAGCTCGTCGACCAGAACACCGGCCTGCACATACTGGCGATCCTCGACCGCACCGGCTTCGATCCGCGCCGGCTGGAGATCGAAATCACCGAGACCGGCCTGATGAACGATCCGGCCTCGGCCGAGAAGATCGTCGAGGACCTGCGCCGCGTCGGCATCCGCGTCTCGCTCGACGATTTCGGCACCGGCCAGTCCTCGCTCGGGCGCCTGCGCGAATTCCATTTCGACAAGCTCAAGATCGACCGCGCCTTCGTCTCCTCGATCCTCGACGACCGCCCGTCCGAGCACATCATCCGCGCCATCCTCGCCATGTGCGAGGGGCTCGGCATGGATGTCGTGGCCGAGGGCATCGAGGAAGAGGCGCAGGCCGACCGCCTCGTCCAGTTCGGCTGCGCCGGCGGCCAGGGCTACCTGTTCGGCAAGCCGGTCGATGCCGACGCCACGCTCGGCTATCTGCGCGATTCCTATCGCGGCGCCTTGCACGCCAAGGCGATCTGAACGCCGTTCCGCACGGATTCAGCCAGCCCCTTCATCCGGTGCGGGCGTGATTTGCCTTTTTGTCAGACATAAGCTCGAAAATCTGACGTTTATCCCTTGCCCGCGCGCCTTGTCTGGATAGGATGCGCGCCGACTTGGCCAGGGAGAAAAAACATGATGCCATCGGCGCGTTTTGCCGATCTCGAAGGCGCTTCGGTGCTGATCACCGGCGGCGGTTCCGGTATTGGCGCGGCGCTGACCGAGGGCTTTGTCCGGCAAGGCGCGAAGGTCGCCTTCATCGACATCGCCGACGGTCCGAGCATCGCGCTTGCCGACCGCGTCGAGAAGGAGCAAGGCCGGCGGCCGCTCTACCTCAAGACCGATCTGCGCGACATCGAGGCGCTGCGCGCCTCGGCTGCCAGGGCGGCTGAAGCGCATGGCGACGTCACCGTCCTGGTCAATAACGCCGCGCTTGACGACCGCCACGCGGTCGAGGACGTCACCGTCGAGTTCTGGGACAACAACCTCGCCGTCAACCTGCGCCCGCATTTCTTCACCGCGCAGGCGGTGGCGCCGGGCATGAAGCGGGCCGGCGGCGGCTCGATCATCAATTTCACCTCGACCTCCTATCTGATCAACCATCCGGATATGCCGGCCTACACCGCCGCCAAGGCCGGCATACTCGGCCTCACCAAGGGCCTGGCCGGCAAGCTCGGCGCCGACCGCATCCGGGTCAACGCTATCGCACCGGGCTGGGTGATCACCGAACGGCAGAAGGAGCTCTGGGTCACCGAAGGGTCGCTCACCGCCCATGTCGCCAAACAGTGCATCAAGGACGTCATGCTGCCCGACGACATCGTCGGCACGGTGCTGTTCCTCGCCTCGGATGCCTCGCGCATGCTGACTGCGCAGATGCTGATCGTCGATGGAGGCTTCCTGTGAGCGCGGCGCCCGCGGTCGCGGCGCTCGACTGGGGCACGACCAGGCTCAGGGCCTGGTTGCTCGACGACGCCGGCAAGGTGCTTGCCGAGCGTCGCGGCGACGACGGGCTGATCACCGCGCGCGAGAAAGGGTTTTCGACGGTTCTCGAGGGCCACCTGGCCGCCATGGGCGCGCCGGAAACGCTGCCGGTCATCATCTGCGGCATGGCCGGATCCCGCCAGGGCTGGCTGGAAGCGCCCTATGTCACCGTGCCGGCGCCGATCGGCGCCATCCTGGCCGGCGCTATCAGGGTTCCCGGCCAGGGCCGCGACATCCGCATCGTGCCGGGCCTTGCCCAGCGGCTGGCCGATGCGCCCGACGTGATGCGCGGCGAGGAAACCCAGCTTGCCGGCGCCGGTTTGCCGGCAAAGGGTCGCCATCTCGTCTGCATGCCCGGCACGCATTCGAAATGGGTGGCCGTCGAGGACGGCGCCGTCGCCGGCTTCGGCACCTGGCCGACGGGCGAGCTGTTCTCGGTTCTGGCCGCGCATTCGATCCTGCGCCATTCGCTGGGCGAGCATCCGGCAGCGGTGGCGGCTGACAATCCCTTCTTCCGTCAATGGTGCGAACGAGCGCTCGGCGAGGGCGGCGACGTCACCTCGAAGCTGTTTGCCATCCGCGCCGCCGGCCTGCTGCACGACCTGCAGTCCGACGATGCGGCGGCGTGCCTGTCGGGGTTGCTGCTCGGCGGCGAGATCGCTTCGGCAAAACGCCGCTATGGCGCCGGCGATGAGCCGGTCGTGCTGGTCGCCTCCGGCGCCCTCGCTGTGCTCTATGGCGCCGCGCTGGGCGTCGCGGGCCTTGCCCTCAGAACCGTTGACGCCGATGAAGCAGTGCGTGCCGGCCTCGTCGAGGCGGCGCGCGAGAACGGCATGATTGGAGCCGCCGCGTGACCCAGACCGCACCGTTTCCGAACCTCAAGCGCGGCCTCGTCGCCATCCTGCGCGGGCTGAAACCCGGCGAAGCGGTGGCGATCGGCCAGGCGATCTTCGATGCCGGCATCGAGGCGATCGAGGTGCCGCTCAATTCGCCGGAACCCTTCGTCTCGATCGCCAGCCTTGTGCAGGCGTTGCCGAAGACGGCGCTGGTCGGCGCCGGCACCGTGCTGACGGTGGCCGATGTCGACGCCCTGCACAAGGCCGGCGGGCGCCTGCTGGTCAGCCCCAACATCGATGCCGAGGTGATGGGGCGCGCCATGACCTACAACATGGTGACGATGCCCGGCGTGTTCACGCCGACAGAGGCCTTCCTGGCGATAAGGCTCGGCGCCTCGGCGCTGAAATTCTTCCCGGCAAGCGTGCTTGGCGCCGGCGGCATTTCGGCCATGCGCGCGGTGCTGCCGGCCGAAATTGTGGTCGGCGCCGTCGGTGGCGTGTCGGACAAGGATTTCGCCGGCTATAAATCGGCCGGCGTCAGCGCCTTCGGCCTCGGCTCCAGCCTGTTCAATCCTGGCATGAGCGTCGAGGAGGTGGCGACCCGTGCCCGCGCCGCCGTAACCGCCTGGGACGCGGCATTCGGGGGAGAGGCATGATGGACAACGGCGTTTCGGTTTTCTCGGACCATATCTGCCAGCTAGGCGAGGGGCCGAGCTACGACCCCGGCAGCGATGCCCTGTTCTGGTTCGACATCGTCAACGGCCTGCTTTTGGAGCAGGGCGTGGGCTCCGGCGTCCTGAAGGTGCATGAGCTCGGCCTGATGGCCAGCGCGCTCGCCATCATCGACGACGCCCGCCAGCTGATCGCCACCGAGACCGGCCTGCATGTCCGCGACGTCGCGACCGGCAGGCTGACGCTGCACACCGCGATCGAGGCCGACAATCCGCTGACCCGCTCCAACGATTCGCGCGTCCATCCTTGCGGCGCCTTCTGGGTCGGCACCATGGGCAAGGACGAGGGCAAGGGCGCCGGGGCGATCTACTGGTTCTTCAAGGGCGAGTTGCGCCGGCTGTTTTCCGACATCACCGTGTCGAACTCGATCTGCTTCTCCGAGGACGGAAAGATCGCCTACTACACCGACACCTCGACCGGGCTGTTGATGCGCGTCGCCTGCGATGCGTCAACCGGCCTGCCCGTAGGTGAACCAAAAGTGTTCGTCGACCATCGCAAATCGATGGGCTATGTCGACGGCTCCGTCGTCGACCGCGACGGCGTGCTGTGGAACGCTGTCTGGGGCGGCAAGGTGGTCAAGGCCTATGCGCCCGACGGCGCGTTGCTGCGCGAAATCCCGATGCCGGTGACGCAGCCCTCCTGCCCGGCCTTTGTCGGCGCCAAGGCCGACAGGCTGGCGGTGACCTCGGCGTGGAAGGGCAAGGACGACAAGCAGCGCAAGCTCGATCCCCAAGCTGGCATGACCTTCCTGCTCGGCATTCCCGTCAACGGCCGCTTCGAGCCGCGCGTGCTGATCGCCTGATACGGGCCACCGGCCCGCTTTGCGGGCTGGGACCTGGTTCTGTCACGCATCCGCCCGCCCCGGTCGGTTTCGCGAAAGCCGATCGCAGCAGTCGTGCGATGGTAGCGGCATGACCGCCGGGAGCCTTGCCATTCGATGCCGCGCAACCAGCCGAGACTGATCCTTGTCCACGAGCCGGAAAGAGCCTGTTGCGAACGGCTTGTCGCTGACGGCCATGCGCCGGAGCGTGCCGCCGAAATCTCGTCCTATCTGGCGCAGTCGACCGATCTGGCGGGGGAGTTCGACGCGCTGGCCGCGGCTTGCGACAAACGCGGCCTCGCCTTCGCGCCGGTCGAGTTGGATGAAGCCGCCGGCGTGCTTGCCGGCGCTGATCGGGAGGCCACCCTGGTCTGGACGTTGACCGACGGCGTCGCCTATTTCCGTGGTGGCGCCGCGCCCGCGCTGGCCAGGTTGAACGGGCTGCGGACGATCGGCGCCGATGATTCCGTGTTCGCGCTCTGCCAGGACAAGTTCCGCTCGGGCGCCGTGCTCGACGCGCTCGGCCTGCCGGTGCCGCGGGCCGGCCTGGCGCGGGACGGCAACTGGCTGGTCGCGCCCCCGGCCTCGCAAGCCGGCTGGTTCGTCAAGCCGAACCGGCTCGGTGCCAAGATCGGAATCTGGCCGGATTCGCGCGTCGATGATCTTGGCCATGCGCTGGAGCTTAGCCGGCGTGTCTTTGCCCACTATCGCGACGATGTCGTCGTCCAGCCCTATGTCGCCGGCCGCAATGTTCGCGCCAGCTTCCTCGGCCTGAAGCCAGACACCGGCGTCGAGGCGCTCGGCATCGCCTTTGTCGAGTCCGGTGGCGATTTCCAGACCATGGCTGACAGCCTGGCGCTCTATGGCGACACCGGCGTGGTCGCGAAGGCGGCTGGAACCTATGCCGAGCCTGAGCTCCAGCCTGTCGCCGCCAGCCAGCCGGCGGCCGATCGGGCGATCCGCGCCATGGCGCAAAAGCTGATTGGCGGGCTTGGCCTGAAGGACGTCTTTTCGATCGATCTCAGGCTCGAGGCCGACGACACCGTCCATCTCATCGAGTTCGAGGTCTGCCCCGGCCTGCCCTGCTTCGATTTTCGCGCCTATTGCGCCTCGCAATGGGGGCTGGGCCTCGCCGATGCGATGGCTGAAACCGCGAGGACCCGGCTAGGCTAGACGCCCTCGACCAGAACGATCTCGCCATCGGCCACTTTCTGGCGGATGGCGACGGCGCGCTGGTATTCCGGCGAGTGGTAGCAGTCATGCGCCGCGGCGAGCGACGGAAACTCGATGATGACATTGCGCGCGCGGCCCGCCCCCTCGGCCTTCTCATGCTCGCCGCCGCGCGCCAGGAACTGCGCGCCGAACCGCTCGAACGCCGGCTTCGCGGCGGCGACATAGTCCTTGTAGCCCTCGGCGTCGCGCACATCGACGCGGGCGACCCAGTATCCCTTTGGCATGCTTCTTCTCCCGGTTGCGGCGTTACGCCGAGCGCATCTCGTCAAGTATCGCTGCGGCCGCCGCGCGCCTGTCGTCGGCGGCGACGATCGGCCGGCCGACCACGAGATGGCTGGAGCCGTTGCGGATCGCCTGGGCCGGCGTCACCACCCGTTTCTGGTCGCCGTGGTCGCTTCCCTTGGGCCGTATGCCCGGCGTGACCACGGCCATGTTCGGCCCGACGATCCGGCGCACGGCTTCCGCTTCCTCCGCGGAACAGACGACGCCGCCCATGCCGGCATGCAGCGCCTGTTCCGCGCGCCTCAGCACCAGCGTGTGCGGATCGTATTCGTAGCCGGCATCGATCATGTCCTGCTCGTCCATCGAGGTCAGCACGCTGACAGCGAGCAGGCAGAGATCGCTGCCCCTGGCCGCTTCCACCGCTGCCCGCATCGCCTTCGGATAGGAGTGGATGGTCAGCATCGACATGCCCATCCTGACGATGCTCTCGACCCCCTTGGCCACCGTGTTGTCGATGTCGAGCAGCTTCATGTCGAGGAAGATCTTGGTGCCGCCGCTGGCAAGCTCGCGGGCGAAGTCGAGCCCGCCGGCGAAGGCGAGCTGATAGCCGATCTTGTAGAAGGACACAGTGCCGTCAAGCTCGCGCACCGCCTTCTCGGCCTCTTTCAGCGTCGGCACGTCGAGGCCAACGATCAGCCTGTCGCGCATGGTGTCGGCATGTTCGGGAATCATGCCTCGATCCGGCTGGACAGCATGCGCGAGGTTTCGATCAGTGTGCGGCATAGGCGCTCCATCGATTGGCGTAGACTGTCGTCGCGGAAATGTCCATCCTGGTCGAAGGCGTCGCTGGCGCCCGAGACCGAGCATTCCGGCGTGACCACCTCGACCTGGCAGCGCACCAGCACGGCACGCAGATGATTGATGCAGCGTATGCCGGCGAACTTGCCGTCGGAGGAGGAGCAAAGGCCGGCCGGCTTGCCCGGAAACGGCCTGAACGAGCGGCTGCCATCGCGGCGTATCCGGCTCACCCAGTCGACGCTGTTCTTGAGCAGCGGCGGGATCGAGCCGTTATATTCCGGCGTTGCGATCAACAGCCCGTCATGGCCGGCGATCAGCCGGCCGAGCCGCATGGCATTCTGCGGAATGCCTTCTTCCTTTTCCAGGTCCTCGTCCATGATCGGCAGCGGATAGTCGCCGAGCGAGATGCGCGTCACCTCTGCGCCCTGCATGGCAAGCTCTCGCTGCGCCACGTCGGCGGTCCTGCCGCTGAAGGCGCCCGACCGGACCGATCCGGCGAAGACGAGGATTTTCGGGATTACTGGCATTGCCCACCCTTGTTCCCGGACAGGTACAGAAAGGGGGCGTTCAAATCAACGGTTGGATGAGGAACCGGGAGTAGGGGAATAAGGGAGTAGGGCAGCAGGGGGAATGTACGGCTCGATTTCCCTACCCCTACTGCCGTACTCCCCTATTCCCTTCTCATCTAATGCGCCTCGCGTCGGTAGATCCACAGCTGCGTCGGCGGAATGTTGCGGATGATGAAATCGAAATGCTTGACCGTGTAGTCGCCACGGCCGGGCGGGATCGGCGACAGCGGACCGTAGGTCAGCTGCACGATCGGCCGGCCGGCGGGGATGCGGTCGAGCAGGCTTTCGATATAGGCGATGCGCTGGGCGACCGGGAAGTTGAGCAGGGGCACGCCGGAGACGACCGAATCGAACACCATGTCTCGCTTGTCGCCGAGCGTCGCGTTGAGATTGAAGGCGTCGCCCTCGATGACGTTGACGCCGGGATAGAGCTGACGCAGATGGCGCACGAAATCGGTCGAGTATTCAACGGCGTAGAGATTTTCCGGCTTCACGCCCTGGGCCAGGATGGCACGCGTGATGACGCCCGTGCCCGGTCCAACCTCGAGCACCGGCAGGCCGGATCTCGGGTTGACGATCGAGGCCATCTTGCGGGCGGTGATGGAACTCGTGGGAACGATCGAGCCGACCGTCTTCGGCTTGTCGATCCAGCCCCGGAAGAACTTCAGCTCGTCGTCGAACTTCTCCGCCAGCGACTTGCGCAATCCGGGACCACGTGCCATGCGAGCTCTCCTCAACGCTCCCCGACCCGCTAATTAGCAGCTAGGTGGGACAAGGCAAGGCGTCAACCTGGCATAAGGTGTTGATGACGCTCGGGAAGCATCCCGGATGCATGCCGTTTCAAACTGTCACCGATCGCCGAACGACTCAAAAAAGTCCTTCATGCGGGCGAAGAAGCCGCTCGACTGGGGCGAATTGTCCTGCGAGGACAACTGCTCGAATTCTTCCAGCAGCTCGCGCTGGCGGCGCGACAGGTTCTGCGGCGTCTCGACCGCGGTCTGGATGTAGAGGTCGCCGACATTGGGCTGGCGCAGCACCGGCATGCCCTTGCCCTTCAGCCGGAACTGGCGGCCGTTCTGCGTGCCTTCCGGCACCTTCACCTTGGTCTGCGTGCCGTCCAGCGTCGTCACCTCGAACGAACCGCCAAGAGCAGCCGTCGTCATCGAGATCGGCACCTTGCAATAGAGATCGGCGCCGTCGCGCTGGAAGAATTCGTGCGGCTTGACCGCGAGGAAGATGTAGAGGTCGCCAGACGGACCGCCGCGCAAGCCGGCCTCGCCCTCATTGGCAAGCCGGATGCGGGTGCCGTCCTCGATGCCGGCCGGGATGTTGACCGACAGCGAGCGCTCCTCGGTGACGCGGCCCTGGCCGGCGCATTTCGGGCACGGGTCCTTGATCGTCTGGCCGCGGCCCTGGCACTGCGGACAGGTGCGCTCGATCGAGAAGAAGCCCTGCGTTGCGCGCACCTTGCCGTGGCCGTTGCACATCGAGCAGGTCGCCGGCTGGGTGCCCGGCTTGGCGCCGCTGCCCGAGCATTCCGAACAGGAGATCGAGGCCGGCACGCGGATTTGCGCGGTCTTGCCGGAGAACGCCTCCTCCAGCGAGATTTCCATATTGTAGCGCAGGTCCGCGCCGCGCTCGCGGCCGCCCGACGAGCGCCGCTGGCGGCCGCCCATCATGTCGCCGAAAATATCCTCGAAGATGTCGGCGAAGCCGCCGGCGCCGAAGCCCTGCGCGCCGCCATTCATGCCGCCATGTTCGAAGGCGGCGTGGCCGAAACGGTCATAGGCCGCGCGCTTCTGCGGGTCCTTCAGTGTCTCGTAGGCCTCGTTGATTTCCTTGAACTTGTGCTCGCAGGCGTGGTCGCCGGGATTGCGGTCGGGATGGAACTGCATGGCGAGCTTGCGGAAAGCGCTTTTGAGCTCCTTCTCGTCGGCGCCCTTTTGCACGCCCAGCGTCTCGTAGAAATCAGCTTTCATTTTTTCCCGCAGTCCGGATGCTCAACGTCTTGATGCACTGTTGCGTCGTTTGCCGGCACGTCGTTTCGATTTAGGTGCGATGGTGGCCGTATGCCAGCCTTGACGCGGGTTTGCCCGCGTTTTTTCGGCCGCGCCTAGCACTTTTTCAGCCAGGGTTGCAAAAAAGCCCGGCTTTGCGCCGGGCTTTTCGCTTTATCTGGCGTCAGACGGTTCAGGCCGACTTCTTCTTGTCGTCATCCTCGTCGATTTCCTCGAAGTCGGCATCGACCACGTCCGAGTCCTTGGCGGCGTCCGCCTTGGCGTCGGCCTCGGCCGCTTCCTTCTGCGAGGCTTCGTACATGGCCTGGCCAAGCTTCATCGAAGCTTCGGCGAGCGCCTGTGTCTTGGCCTCGATCTCGGCCGCGTCGTCACCCTCGGTGGCGGTCTTCAGCGCCGCGATCGCATCGGAAATCGCCGTGCGCTCGGTCTCGGAGACCTTGTCGCCATATTCCTTCAGCGACTTCTCCGACGAATGCACAAGCGCCTCGGCCTGGTTGCGGGCCTCGACCACGGCGCGGCGCTTCTTGTCGGCCTCGGCATTGGCCTCGGCATCCTTGACCATCTTCTCGATGTCGGTGTCCGAAAGACCGCCGGACGCCTGGATGCGGATCTGGTGCTCCTTGCCGGTGCCCTTGTCCTTGGCAGAGACGTTGACGATGCCGTTGGCGTCGATGTCGAAGGTGACTTCGATCTGCGGCACGCCGCGCGGCGCCGGCGGGATGCCGACCAGGTCGAACTGGCCGAGCATCTTGTTGTCGGCCGCCATCTCGCGCTCGCCCTGGAAGACGCGGATGGTCACCGCCGACTGACTATCCTCGGCGGTCGAGAACACCTGGCTCTTCTTGGTCGGGATCGTCGTGTTGCGCTCGATCAAGCGGGTGAACACGCCGCCCAGCGTCTCGATGCCGAGCGACAGCGGCGTCACGTCGAGCAGCAGCACGTCCTTGACGTCGCCCTGCAGCACGCCGGCCTGGATGGCGGCGCCGAGCGCCACGACCTCATCGGGGTTGACGCCCTTGTGCGGCTCCTTGCCGAAGAACTGCTTCACGATCTCCTGGATCTTGGGCATGCGGGTCATGCCGCCGACCAGGACGACCTCGTCGATCTCGCCGGCCTTCAGGCCGGCGTCCTTGAGCGCCGCCTTGCAGGGATCGATCGTGCGCTGGACGAGATCCTCGACCAGGCTCTCGAACTTCGCCCGGGTCAGCTTCAGCGTCAGGTGCTTCGGGCCGGTGGCGTCGGCGGTGATGAAGGGCAGGTTGATCTCGGTCTGCGTCGTCGACGACAGCTCGATCTTGGCCTTCTCGGCCGCCTCCTTCAGGCGCTGCAAGGCAAGCTTGTCGGCCTTCAGGTCGATGCCCTGTTCCTTCTTGAACTCGGCCGCCAGATACTCGACCAGGCGCATGTCGAAATCCTCGCCGCCGAGGAAGGTGTCGCCATTGGTCGACTTCACCTCGAAGACGCCGTCGCCGATCTCGAGCACGGAAATGTCGAAGGTGCCGCCGCCAAGGTCATAGACGGCGATGGTCTTGCCGTCCTTCTTGTCGAGGCCGTAGGCAAGGGCTGCCGCGGTCGGCTCGTTGATGATGCGCAGCACCTCGAGGCCGGCGATCTTGCCGGCGTCCTTGGTCGCCTGGCGCTGGGCGTCGTTGAAATAGGCCGGAACGGTGATGACCGCCTTCTCGACCTTCTCGCCGAGATAGGCTTCCGCCGTCTCCTTCATCTTCTGCAGGATCATGGCCGAGATCTGCGACGGCGACTGCTTCTTGCCGCCGGCCTCGACCCAGGCATCGCCATTGTCGCCCTTGACGATCTTGTAGGGGACAAGCTTCTTGTCTTTCTCCGTCACCGGATCGTCATAGCGGCGGCCGATCAGGCGCTTCACCGCGAAGATGGTGTTTTCAGGATTGGTGACCGCCTGGCGCTTGGCCGGCTGGCCGACGAGGCGCTCGCCGTCGCCGCTGATGGCGACGATGGAAGGGGTCGTGCGCGCGCCTTCCGCATTCTCGATGACCTTCGGCTCCTTGCCATCCATGATGGCGATACAGGAGTTGGTCGTTCCCAGATCGATACCGATTACTTTTGCCATTGTTCTAGTCTCTCCGCTAAGCAGGCTCTCAGGACCCGTGAAGGCGTTCCGACGAAAGCCCCTGTTCACAAGAAATCCCGTTCCGGCAACCGGCTTTCCGGCGCCGAACGGCTTGGCGCGTATATAAGAACAGGCCGGACGGCGCGCAAGCATTCTGCGCAAGGCGTCCACTATCCCGGTCCACGGCAGGGAAAAGGCCTAAATCACGCGTACCGCAGCCGATTTGCCGCCGGACATGGCCAAACTTGCAGAATCCGAGGCGGGCAAAAACGTCGCAGCCGCCGCAATCAGCGCCCGAATGCCTCGACGCAGAGTGCCTGCAGCTTCGGGAAGATCGCCTTTCCACCGGCGATCACCTTCGTCCCCTGGCCGATGACGGTTGCCGGATCAGCCGTGAGCACCGTGCCGCCGGCTTCCTCGACCAGCAGCATGCCGGCCAGGCAATCCCAGGCGTTCATATGTTCCTCGACATAGCCGAGCAGCCGGCCGGAGGCGGCATAGGCGAGCATCAGCGCGCCCGACGCGTTGCGGTAGAAGACGCCGCCTTCGGCCATGATGGCGCGGATGAGCACGGCGACATGCTCGGTGTTGGCCCGGTTCGACAGCCCGGTTCCGACCGATCCTTCCGTAAGGCTCGCGGCCTTGCTCGCCGTGATCGGCCTGCCGTTGACGAAGGCGCCGCCGCCGCGATGGCCGTGGAAGGTCTCGCCCGTCGAGGGCTCGTGGATGACACCGACCACCGTCTCTCCGTTACTGGCGCAGGCGATCACCACGCACCAGGCCGGAATGCCGCGCACGAAATTGGCGGTGCCGTCGATCGGGTCGATCACCCAAACATGGCCTGTCGTCCCCGCGACCGCGGCATGTTCCTCGCCGACGATGCCGTCCTGCGGATAGGCTTCGGCGATCGCCGCGCGGATAAACAGCTCGACCTCGCGGTCGCCGTCCGAGACCAGGTCCTGATGGCCCTTGCTCTCGATGGTCAGGTTTTCCAGGTCGCGGAAATACTTGAGCCCGAGCTCGCCGGCCCGTCGCGCGAGGTCGATGGCAAAGAGCGTTCGCGCGTCGAGGTCATTTGTCACAGGGGTGCTCGCGGTCGGGATGGGTGGTCCGCCATAGCAAAAGCCGTTGCCCGGCAAAAGCAGCAAAAGCGCCTTGTCGGTCTCAGGCCGCTTGCGACAGCGATTTGTGGACGTCGGCAAGGATCTCGAACGAGCGCACCCTGGCCGCATGGTCGAAGACTTGCGCCGTCACCATCAGCTCGTCGGCGCCGGTGCGACGCACGAAGGCGTCGATGCCTTGCCGCACCGTTTCCGGCGACCCGACCACGGCGCAGGACAGCGCCTGGCCGAGCATGGTCTTCGCCATCGGGTCCAGCGTCTGCTCGTAGCCCTCGACCGGCGGCGGCAGCCGGCCGGGCCGGCCGGTGCGCAGATTGACGAAGGCCTGCTGCAGCGAGGTGAACAAGAGCCGCGCCTCTGCATCGGTCGGCGCGGCAAAGACGTTGAGGCCGAGCATGACATAGGGCCTGTCGAGCTCAGCCGACGGCTGGAAGCGCGAGCGGTAGACTTCCAGCGCATGGTCGAGCTCAGCCGGCGCGAAATGCGAGGCGAAGGCGTAAGGAAGGCCGAGCAGCGCGGCGAGCTGCGCGCCGTAAAGGCTGGAGCCGAGGATCCAGACCGGCACCTTCTGGCCTTCGCCGGGCACGGCGCGGATGCGCTGGCCTTCCTCGGCCGGCTGGAAATAGCCCATCAGCTCGACGACATCCTGCGGGAAATTATCGCTGGCTTCCAGATTGCGGCGCAGCGCCCGCGCCGTCGCCATGTCGGTGCCGGGCGCGCGGCCGAGCCCGAGGTCGATGCGGCCGGGAAATAGCGCCGCCAGCGTGCCGAACTGTTCGGCGATGACCAGCGGCGCATGGTTGGGCAGCATGATGCCGCCGGCGCCGACGCGGATCGTCCTGGTGCCGCCGGCGACATGGGCGATGACCACCGAAGTCGCGGCACTGGCGATGCCCGGCATGTTATGATGCTCGGCCAGCCAGTAACGCCTGTAGCCGAGGCGCTCGGCATGGCGGGCGAGGTCGAGCGAGTTCGCCAGCGAGCGCGAGGCATCGCTCCCTTCGGCGATCGGCGACAGGTCGAGTACGGACAGGGCGGTCATTTCTCAGCGCTCCACGATGTTCTTTTCCCGCACCTTGGCGGCGAAGGCGGGCCGGTCGGGGATGACGATGCCGAGCTGGTCTTCCAGCACACCGGCGAGCTCCGCCGCTGTCGAGATCTCCCGCTGCTCGGTGCGGCCGCCGAGATGATGCGTCGACAGCCGGTTGTTGCGCAGCGCGTAGCGCCGGTCGGGCAGGGCGCGCGCCGCGATCACCGAGGACAGGAAATGCGAGCTCGGATGCGTCGACAAAAAGTGGTTGCTGACCGCATAGTCGACCGCGTAGGCCGGCTGCGTGTCGAAGCGATAGATGCTGCGCCAGTCGCCACCGATCTGCGCCTGCAGGCGGAAATGATCCTCCGTCTCGACGAGGCGGAAGGGTTCATGCGGTGTCTGCTGCTCAGGTCCGGCTTCGAGCAGCAGCGGCGCCGTCAGCGTCAATCCGCCGAAGCCGACATCGGCGAGATAGGTATAGCCGTCGAATTCCACCCTGAGCAGCATGTGGCTGCGCGCGGTGATGGCGTCGTCCGGCTGGCCCCACAGCACCCGCGCGGCGAGGCCGCTGACCTCGAAGCCGAGCGCCGTCAGCGCATGCATGAAGAGCAGATTGTGCTCGTAGCAATAGCCGCCGCGGCCACGCGTGAAGATCTTGTCCTGCAGCGAGGCGAGGTCGAGCTTGGGCGGATGGCCGAGGAACGGATCGAGATTCTCGAACGCGATCGCTTGCGGATGTTGCCGGTGCAGCGCCTTCAGCGTCGCCAGCGAGGCCTCGGTCGGGCCGCGATAGAAGATGCGGGCGAAATAGGCATCGAGGTCGAAGGAGGCGTCGGTCATGAAGGAGGTCCGGCTTTGACCGGCTCGATATAGGCACTCGCTCCGCGTCCGACAAACAGGCGCGGTAACAATTGCCGGGCCGGGTCAGGTCCGGATCTTGCCGTTCTGCTCGGCCGTATCCTCTTCGACGACGAGGCTGTGCTGTGCCGCCAGGAAATTGCCGACATGGCTCAGTCCTTCGAAATGGTCGCAGAAGACCTTGACGACGACCAGCAGCGGCACCGCCATCAGCGCGCCGACAAAACCCCACAGCCACGACCAGAAGGCAATGGCGATGAAGATCGCCACCGCGTTGATCTCCAGCCGCCTGCCGACCACCAGCGGCGTCACGAACTGGCCCTCGACGATGTCGCACAGCAGCACGAAGGCCGGCGCCAGCAGCGCAAAGGAGATCGAGTCGAAGCTGATCAGCGCGATGACGGTGACAAGTATGATCGTCATCAACGCGCCGACATAGGGCAGGAAATTGAGCAAGGCGGCGGCCGCGCCCCAGACCATTGGGTTGGGCATTCCGAGCCCCCACAGGCCAAGGCCAATCACCGTGCCGAGGCCTGCATTGATGATGGTGACCGTGAGCAGGTAATGCGAAATCTCGCGCTCGACGTCGTAGACGACGCGCAGCGCCCGCTTCTTCTCGCTGAGGCTGGCGAAGGACTGGATGATCTTCTCGTAGAACATCGTGCCGGAGGCGAGCAGGAACAGCGACAGCACGAAGACGATGGTGATGCCGGTGCCCGCCGACAGGATGTTGCCGGCGGCGGAAGACAACATGCCGGACTGCGCCACCGCGACCTTCTGCACATCGGGCTCCTGTGACGTCTGGGTCAGGCCTTCCAGCTGGTGCGAGATCTGCATGATCTTCTCGAACGGCTGCCTGAGTTGGGCAAGGCGCTCGGTCAGCTGCATGCCGATCGTGGACGCGTTGTTGATGAGCTCGATGACCGGGCCGCTGAGCAGATAGCCGGCGCCGGCAACAAAAATCAGCGACAGCAGCACCAGGAGCGTCGCCGACAGCGCGTCGGGCACGCCGTGCTGGCGCAGGAAGCGCACGATCGGCGTCAGCGTCAGCGCCAGCAGGAAGGCTAGGATCACCGGCATGAAGAAGGCGCGGCCGAAGTAGAGCGCATAGACCGCCATCAGGATGAAGATGCCGATGAGCAGCGACCGTATCAAATGCGTATCCGCGCGTGTGTCTTCGCGCGGATCAGGCGTCCCGGTGGCGCCGGTGCCCGAAGCGGTCGGTTCGGCCTTCATCGTTTCCCTCGGGCACGCCGCAAATGATGATGCGGCTTCCTCGCGAAAACGTGCTTCCGACGGCAAAGTTCCGTTAGCCGGCAATGACTTCGGCCGGACAGGAAATGCGCCGACGGCGAAGATGGAGCCGCGGCTTCGGTCGTTGGAACGCGTCCGGCCCGCCGTCAGGCGACGGGTTCGGCTGGTGCTGCCTTCGCTGTTTCCTTGCGCACGATCGGCGCCACCCTGGTGCCGTAGAGCTCGATCGCCTTCATGACCTTTGCGTGCGGCATGGTGCCGATCGCCATCTGCAGCAGGAAGCGGTCATTGCCGAAGATCCTGTGCTGGGCGACGATCTTCTCCGCCACCTGTTCGGGATTGCCGACGAACAAGGCGCCGTTCGGACCGCGCGACTGGTCGAAATGCGCCCGCGAGGTCGGCCCCCAGCCGCGCTCGCGGCCGATGCGGTTCATCACCTCGGCCTGCGGCGTGTAGAAATCGTCCGCCGCCTTCTCGGTGGTCTCGGCGATGAAGCCGTGCACGTTGAGGCTGGTGGCGAGGCTTGCCGGATCGGTTCCGGCCCGTCTGGCGGCCTGGCGATAGACCTCGAACAGCGGCGCGAAGCGCGCCGGCTCGCCGCCGATGATGGCGAGCGCCAGCGGCAGGCCGAGCGCGCCGGCACGGGCCGCGGACTGCGGCGTCCCGCCAATGGCGATCCAGACCGGCAGTTTCTCCTGGAGCGGGCGCGGATAGACGCCACGGCCGTTGATCGGCGCGCGCAGGCGTCCTTGCCACGTCACCTTGACCTGATCGCGGATGGCAAGCAGCAGGTCGAGCTTCTCGGCGAACAGCTCGTCATAGTCTTCCAGATTGAAGCCGAACAGCGGGAAGGATTCGATGAAGGAGCCGCGCCCGGCCATGATCTCCGCGCGGCCGCCGGAAAGCAGGTCGAGCGTCGCGAACTGCTGGAAGACGCGCACCGGATCGTCGGAGGAGAGCACGGTGACCGCGCTGGTCAGCTTGATGCGCCTGGTGCGCTCGGCCGCCGCGGCCAGCGCCACGACCGGCGCGGAGGCGGCATAGTCGGGGCGGTGATGCTCGCCCAGCCCGAACACGTCGAGGCCGACCTGGTCGGCCAGCTCGATCTCCTCGATCAGATTGCGCAGCCGCTCATGCGGGCCGATGGCGCCCGGCCCGGGCTCGGGGCTGACGTCAGCGAAAGTGTAGAGACCGAGTTCCATGCCGTGCCATCCTGATGCCTTGTTTCGATGTTTGTGCGTCGCGCTGGAGATAGCGATCCGCCCGCCGCGCCGCCAGAGGCGCGGACTGTGAACACTGCATGTCGGTTTTCGCGCAGGACTGTGACGTCTCCCAGTTGCAACAGCCCAGAATTTCATAGCTGGCATACCGTTTTGGCGCTTGAACTATCGGTTTTCGCGCGTATGTAAGCGTCGCGAATTGACTTCAGGGAAGTGGACTTGGCTATCTACAGGGAAAAAGACATTTTCGAGCGGCGCAATGCCGCGAACGAGGCAAAGAAGGCGCTTCTGGAGCGCTTCAAGTCAAAGCCGGCCGCGGATGATCCCGCGGTGCTGGCGCGACAGGCCGAACGCAAGGCGATCCTCGAGGCGCGCGCGATACGCGAAGCCGAAAAGGCCAGGCTGAAGCAGGAAAAGCTGGCCCGCGAAGCGGCTGAGAAGGCCGAGCGCGAGGCAGCTGCCGAAGCGGCGCGCATTGCCGCCGAAGAGGCGGCTGCGGCGGAGGCCAAGATCCGCGAAGCCGAAGAGAACGATCGCATTTCGCGCGTGCTCGCCGACGAGGCCGAACGCAAGGCCAAGCGCGATGCGCGCTATGCCGCGCGCAAGGCGCGTGTCGGCCGGACGCCTCCGGGGTTCTCGGCCCGCTAACAGCGGTTTCGTTCGAAGAACAGGTTCAGGGTCGCCAGGGGCGGCCCCGAACGCGTTTGCCTCGCGGCAAACATCAGGCCACCAGCTTCAGGCCGGCGATGCCGCAGACGATGAGGCCGATGCAGGCGAGCCGAACCACGGTCGCCGGCTCGCCGAGCAGCCAGATGCCCAGCAGCGCGGTGCCGACGGTGCCGATGCCGGTCCACACCGCATAGGCCGTGCCGACGGGCAGCTCCTTCAGCGCCAGGCCGAGCAGGCCGAGGCTGACGATCATTGAGGCGACGGTCAGCACCGTCGGCACCAGCTTCGAGAAGCCGTCAGTGTATTTCAGGCCGATCGCCCAGCCGATCTCGAACAGGCCGGCGAAAAACAGATAGATCCACGACATCGGCAACGCTCCATTCGCTGCGTGCCCTCACGGCGCACGATCTTGCGAAACCGGCGCGCGGAGCAGCACATTCAAGCACGGGTCGTCCCGGCCGGGTTTTGGGAGGAGCGAGGTCGTCCTCGCCACGCGGATATAGGCGGTCCTCGGCCCCAATCAACAAAACACCGGCAGCATGGCTCCATGCCGCCGGTTGAAAATCCGCGCCAGGACGGATCAGCCGAGGCCTATTTGTCCTTGAGCCGCGTCGCCTTGACCGGCGGCGCCTTGAGGGCCGGGGCCGCGGCGGGCTTCTTCGCGTCCTTCTTCGGCTTACGGGCTTCCTTGCCCGCCTTCATCGCACCTTTAGCCATGATTCGTTCCTCCGATTGTGGGCAACGAAGTGAAACAAGAGAAAAGCCGGACTGCAAGAGGACATTGTCGGACGCGCGCGGCGGCCTGGCCGCTGTCAACCGGTTTTCGCCGGCGAATCGCCTGGGGAGCTCCGACGGCCCCGGTCGTTATTGCGCGTCATGACGAAACGGATTCGGGCGTCGCGCTTTAAGTCTCTGTCTTGATGCGTTCCCCCAAAACCGCGGCGCGATTTTGGACGACATGCATTAAGCTCAAGGCGTCAACCGGGACAGCGCGGCATGGCAGGGCATGGCGGATCGAAAAAGGTCATCTACGCGGCGCTTGCCGGCAATCTGGCGATCGCGTTGACCAAATTCGCCGCCGCGGCCTTCACCGGCAGCTCGGCAATGCTTTCGGAGGGCGTGCATTCGCTGGTCGACACCGGCAATGGCGGCCTGCTGCTCTACGGCATGCATCGCGCCGCCCGCCCGCCCGACCGCAGCCATCCGCTCGGCCATGGCCGTGAGCTCTATTTCTGGAGCTTCATCGTCGCCCTCCTCGTCTTCGCGCTTGGCGCCGGCGTGTCGTTCTACGAAGGCGTGGTGCACATCATGGCGCCGGAGCCGGTCGCCAATGTCAGGGTGAATTATGTCGTGCTCGGCCTCTCCTTCCTGTTCGAGGGCAGTTCCTGGTATGTGGCGCTGACCGCATTCCGCCGCGAGAAGGGCGGACTGGGCTGGTTCGAGGCGGTGCGGCTCAGCAAGGATCCGAGCGTCTATACGGTGCTGTTCGAGGACAGCGCGGCACTGCTTGGCCTGATCGTCGCCTTTGCCGGCATATTGGCGGCGGAAGTCTTTGCAATGCCCGAGCTCGACGGCGCCGCCTCGATCGGCATCGCGCTGATCCTCGGTTCGACCGCGATCTTCCTGGCGCGCGAAAGCAAGGGCCTGCTCATCGGCGAGCCGGCATCGCCGCAGGTGCAGAACAAGGTGCTTGCCATCGTGCAGCGGGATCCGGCGGTGCAGCGGGCGAACGGCGTTCTCACCGTCCACATGGGACCGCAAGAGATCGTCGCCGGTCTGAGCGTCGAGTTCGAAGACCATCTGACGGCGCCCGAGATCGAGGCCTGCGTCGAGCGGCTGGAAGCGCTGCTGAAAACCGAGATGCCGGAGATCACCCGGCTGTTCGTCAAGCCGCAAACCACCGGCACCTGGGAGCGCCGCCGCAAGCTGATCGACGCTGCCTCCGATCCGGCTTTGGACTAGCGCTGCGCTGTTGCCTCGCGGCCTTGTCCCGCTAAGATCGTCGCGAATTCTGGAGGAGGTTACCGATGAGGATTGACGGCGGGTGCCATTGCGGCGCCATCACCTATGAGGCTGAGGTCGACCCGGAAAAGACCGGTATCTGCCACTGTACTGATTGCCAGCAGCTGACCGGAACAGCCTTTCGCGTGACAGTTGGCGCGCCAGAAGACCAATACCGGATTACCAAGGGCACACCGAAGGTCTACATCAAAACAGGATCGAGCGGCGCCAAGCGCGCACAGGGCTTTTGCGGCGAATGCGGTTCGCATCTCTATGCCACGTCGGTGGGCGACGGGCCGAAAATCTACGGCATCCGGGTCGGCACAGCCCGTCAGCGCGAGGAGCTCGTTCCCAGAAGACAGGTCTGGCACCGCTCGGCGCTGCATTGGCTGCCTGAATTCGAAGGCATGACGACGCTCGAGGAGCAATAGGGCGCCCGCCTCAGTCGCCGTCCTCGACAACCCGCAGCCTGAGCTGGCCGGTCTTGGAATCGGCCACCCGCGTCCCCGCTTCAGCCTTGCGCGGCGCCTCGGCTTCGCCTTCGCCGAACTCCAGCGCCTCGATCTTCTGGCCGCGCTTGGTCACTTTCGACGTCGAGACCAGGATGTCGTCGATGTCTTTCGCCGACTGGGTAAAATGCGTCTGCAGCCGGCGTACCCGCTCGTCGACACGCCCGACATCCTCCATCAGCCGGATCACCTCGCCCTGGATCAGATGCGCCTGCTCGCGCATGCGGGCGTCCTTCAGGATCGCCTGGATGACCTGGATCGACAGCATCAACAGCGACGGCGAGACGATGACGACGCGGGCCCGGTGCGCCTTCTGCACCACCGCCTCGAAATTCTCGTGGATCTCTGCGAACACCGATTCCGACGGTACGAACATGAAGGCGGTGTCCTGCGTCTCGCCCTGGAGCAGGTATTTGTCGGCGATATCGCGGATATGCACCTCGATATCGCGCCGGAAGGCCTGCGCCGCGGCCTTCTGCATCTCCGCGCCTTCGGCGGCGCGGATCGCGTTCCAGGCTTCGAGCGGGAACTTGGCATCGACGGCGAGCGAGGGCGCGCCGTTCGGCATCCGTACCAGGCAGTCGGGCCGGCTGCCGTTCGACAGGGTCGCCTGGAATTCGTAGGCGCCATGCGGCAGGCCGTCGGCGACGATCGCCTCCATGCGCGACTGGCCGAAGGCGCCGCGCGTCTGCTTGTTGGAGAGGATCGCCTGCAACTGCACGACCTGGCCGGCCAGCGACTGGATGTTGCCTTGCGCCGTGTCGATCACCGCCAGTCGTTCCTGCAGTTTGGCCAGGCTCTCATGCGTCGATTTGGTTTGCTCGGTCATGGTCTGGCCGATGCGGCCGGTCATGGCGTCGAGACGCTGGCCGATCGACTGGGTGAGCTCGGCCTGCCGCGCCCCGAACACTTCGGCAATCGCGCCCATGCGGCCCTGCATCTCGGCCTGCGCCTGTAGGATGCCCGCCATCCGCGCCTCGGCGTCGCGGGCATGGTCGGCGGCTTCCGCGGCTGCTATCGTCCGCGCCCTGGCCGAGCGCCACAGCGCGATGACCAGCGCAAGGAAGAGGCCGAGAAAAAGGACAGCGCCGAAGGCCAGCATATGGCCGAGCGTGAACGTGCTGGCGCCGAGCCGGGCCACGGGTTCGGAAAGGATGGAGCTCAGGTCGTTCATGCGGGCAGCATAGATGATTCGGCTCTCCGGCACAGATCAAAACGTGAACAGGGCGAAAGCGCCCCGGTTGACGCTTTTCGCATGACGTCTTAGGTGAGACGCCATGTCGATCAAGCCGCTCATCATCCTTCCCGATCCCGTCCTGCGCCAGCTGTCCAAACCGGTCGAGCGCGTCGATGCGCCCTTGCGCAAACTGGCCGGCGACATGCTGGACACCATGTACGACGCCCCCGGCATCGGCCTGGCGGCGATCCAGATCGGCGAGCCACTGCGCATGCTGGTCATCGACCTCGCCAAGGAGGACGAGACGCCGGCGCCGCATGTCTTCATCAATCCGGAAATCCTCGAAAGCTCGGACCAGCGCTCGGTCTATGAGGAAGGCTGCCTGTCGATCCCGGACTATTACGCAGAGGTCGAGCGTCCCGCCGCGGTGCGAGTGAAGTATCTCGACCGCGACGGCAAGCTGCAGGAGATGCAGGCCGAAGGGCTGATGGCGACCTGCCTGCAGCACGAGATCGACCATCTCAACGGCGTGCTGTTCATCGACCACATCTCGAAGCTGAAGCGCGACATGGTGGTGAAGAAGTTCAAGAAGCTCGCCAAGGACAAGGCGCCGGGCAAGCTGGTGGGCTAGGGGTCATGCCCCTTCGCGTCATCTTCATGGGCACGCCGGAGTTTTCCGTGCCGACGCTGCGCGCGATTGCCGAAGCCGGCCATGAAATCGTCGCCGTCTACACGCAGCCGCCGCGTGCCGCCGGCCGGCGCGGGCTGGAGCTGACGCCGTCGCCCGTGCAGCGCGAGGCGGAGCGGCTGGGCGTCGAGGTCCGCACCCCGACATCGCTCAAGGGCGAGGCCGAGCAGCAGGCATTCGCCGCGCTGCGTGCCGATGTCGCCGTGGTCGTCGCCTATGGGCTTTTGTTGCCAAAGGCCGTTCTCGAGGGGGCCAGGCTCGGCTGCCTGAACGGCCATGCCTCGCTTCTGCCGCGCTGGCGCGGAGCGGCTCCCATCCAGCGCGCCATCATGGCCGGCGATGCCGAAACCGGCATGATGGTGATGCGCATGGAGGAGGGTTTGGACACCGGACCGGTGGCGTTGCTTGAAAAATGCGCCATCGAACCCGATATGACCGCCGGCGAACTGCATGACCGTCTGATGGCTCAGGGCGCTTCGCTGATGGTGGAAGCGCTCGCGCAGTTGGGGATAAATTATCTGACATTTGCCCAACAGGCGACTGTGGGGGTGACCTACGCCCGAAAGATCGATAAATCGGAGACACGCGTAGACTGGACGCGGCCTGCCGGCGAAGTCCACAATCACATTCGCGGCCTCTCGCCTTTTCCGGGCGCGTGGTGCGAGGTCGACATTGGCGGCCGCATGGAGCGGCTGAAACTGCTTCGCTCGACGCTCTCGGATGGCGTCGGCGAGTCGGGAGGAATTCTCGATGACCGGCTGACGGTCGCCTGCGGGTCAGGCGCGGTCCGGCTGGTCGAAGTTCAACGGGCGGGCGGAAAGCCCGCCGCCGCGCAGGAGTTCTTGCGCGGGGCCAAGATCGAAAAAGGAACGAAACTCTCATGAGCATGATGTCGATACGCGCGGCGACGCCGCGGGATCGCGAGGCGATCCGCCTCGTCGAAGAGCATGCCTTCGGCCAGCAGGCGGAGGCCGGACTGGTCGACGCGCTGGTCACCGGCGGCGATGCCGTCGTCGAGCTGGTGGCGGAAGAGGACGGCCAGGTGGTCGGCCATATCCTGTTCTCCCGGCTTTTCGTCCAGAAGGGCGCCAAGCAGTTCGCGGCCGTGGCGCTGGCGCCGCTGGCAGTCGAGCCGTCCTTCCACGGCACCGGCATCGGCGGCGCCCTGATCCGCGAGGCGCATGTCCGCCTCAAGGAAGCCGGCGAGCGGCTTGCCGTGGTGCTCGGCGATCCGTCCTATTACGGCCGCTTCGGCTACACCCATGCGCGCGCCGAGAAATTCGAGAGCGAGTACCAGGGCGAGGCGCTGCAGGCGCTGGCCTGGGGCGATGCTCCCGAGGCCGGCAAGCTGGTCTACGCTTCGGCCTTCACCGCGCTTGCCGCCTGACGCATGTCGCCCAAAAGTGCGTGGCGGTTTTGGGACAACGACATGCATGAAAATAAGAACTTGAAGCGCGTCGCACGAGGCCGTTCAGGCGCGGCGCGCTTCAAGTGGCGAGCCGCCGCCTGATATGCCGCGTTTTCGCCTCGACATCGAATATGACGGCAGCCTTTTTGCCGGCTGGCAGCAGCAGGCGGATCAGCCTTCGGTGCAGCAGGCGATCGAGCAGGCGATCGAAAAGTTCTGCGGCGAGGCGGTAAGGCTCCGCGCCGCAGGCCGCACCGATGCAGGCGTGCACGCCACCGCCCAGGTGGCGCATGTCGACCTGGTCAAAGCCTGGCCGGGCGACAAGGTGCGCGACGCCGTCAACGCGCATCTGCAGGCCGCCGGCGCTCGCATCGCCATCCTCAAGGCCGCTGTCGTCGCCGACGGCTTCGATGCCCGCTTCTCCGCCACCGGCCGCCACTACCTCTACCGCATCCTCAACCGGCGCGCTCCGGCGGCGCTGGAGAAGGGCAAGGTCTGGTGGGTGCCGAAGCGGCTCGACGCCGAGGCCATGCACGAGGCGGCCAAAGTGCTGCTCGGCCGCCATGATTTCACGACTTTCCGCTCGACCCAGTGCCAGGCCGAAAGCCCGGTTCGCACGCTCGACCGGCTCGACGTCAGCCGTTCGGGCGACATGATCGAGGTGCGGAGCTCGGCGCGCTCCTTCCTGCACAATCAGGTGCGCTCGATGGTCGGTTCGCTGAGGCGCGTCGGCGACGGCTCCTGGATCGCCGCCGATCTCAAGGCTGCGCTCGACGCCCAGGACCGCGCCGCCTGCGGCCAGGTGGCGCCGCCCGACGGGCTGTTCCTCATCGGCGTCGATTATCCGGAAGGATCCTAGCCCTCGACCCCCGTCGGGATGGTGATGCCGAGCAGCGCCTGCAGCCCGAACAGCACCGCCAGCGAGGCCACGAACATGCCGGCGAAGACCGCGGTGCCGACGGCGGCGCCCCTGCCGATCACGGCATTGGTCATGCGCCAGGTCAGTATCATCGAGACCGCGAACAGGAGCAGCGACACCAGCCCGGGGACCTCGTCGGTCGACGGCAGGAAAAGCCGGATCAGCGCCGACGGCAGCATCAGCCAGGCGATAATCGCCGACGCCCAGTTGCTGGCCACGACATAATGGACGAAGCGGCCGCCAATGCCGACGCGCGGCGCGATCAGCGCCAGGCCGACCAGCGGCAGCACCCAGGAGCCGATATCGACGGTCGCCAGCCGCAGAAGCATGCTGAAGCGGCCGGCAAAGGCGTTCGGATCGCCGATCTCATTGGCGATGCCGACCCAGCCGACGATCAGCGCCGGCGCGGCCACGACGATGGCGAAGAAGGAGTTCCAGAAACCGTCCGCCGACAGGTCGAGCAGGCGCAACCCGTCGACCTTGCCGAGCATCAGCCGCCAGGCGCCGGCCAGCGAGGCGTAGGTTTCATCAGCCGACAGCATGGTCCTGCCCGAACCAGTCTTCTATGAAGCGCTGATAGATCCCGGTCAGCGTTTCCAGATCGGCAAGCGCGACGCGTTCGTCGACCATATGCATGGTCTGGCCGACCAGTCCGAACTCGACCACCGGGCAATAGTCCTTGATGAAGCGGGCGTCCGATGTGCCGCCGGAGGTGGAAAGCGCCGGCTTCCTGCCGACCGTCGCCTTGACCGAACCGCTCAGCGTCTCGATCAGCCGCTCGTCGCGGGTCAGGAAGACGTGGCTCGGCCGGTCGCGCCAGACGAGCTCGTAGTCGACCGGGGTCTTCTTGCCTGGCCGGTACTTCTTGCGCCCGGCCGCCTGGTCGAGGCGGTTGTGGATCTCGGCCTGGATGGTCTCGGCCGTCCAGGTGTCGTTGAAGCGGATGTTGAAGGTGGCCGTCGCCTTGGCCGGGATGACGTTGGTGGCCGGATTGCCGACGTCGATCGAGGTGACCTCCAGATTGGTCGGCTGGAAATCCTTGGTCCCCTTGTCGAACACCGGATGGAGCAGGGTGTCGACCAGGCTGATCAGCCCGCGTACCGGATTGTCTGCAAGCTGCGGATAGGCGGCGTGGCCCTGGCGCCCGTTGACGGTCACGCTGCCGGAGATCGAGCCGCGCCGGCCGATCTTGATCATGTCGCCGAGCGTGTCCGGATTGGTCGGCTCACCGACGATCGCGGCGTCCCATTTCTCGCCCTTGCCCGCCGCCCACTCGAGCAGCTTCACCGTGCCGTTGATCGCCGGCCCTTCTTCGTCGCCGGTGATCAGCAGCGAGACAGAGCCCTTCGGCCCGCCCGCCTTCTCGACATGGCGCGCCACCGCCGCGATGAAGCAGGCGATGCCGCCCTTCATGTCGACGGCGCCGCGGCCATACATTTCGCCATTCGCGATCTCGGCGGCGAAGGGCGGGTGCGTCCAGGCCGTCTCGTCGCCGACCGGCACCACATCGGTATGGCCGGCGAACATCAGATGCGGTCCGTTGCCGGAGCGCCTTGCATAAAGGTTCTCGATGTCCGGCGTGCCGTCTTCAGAGAACACCGGACGCTCGACGGCGAAGCCGAGCGGCTTCAGCATCGTCTCCAGCGCGGCGAGCGCGCCGCCTTCGGCGGGCGTCACCGAGGGGCAGCGGATCAGGGCGGCAAGGTTTGCGGCGGGGTCGGTGGGCAATTTCATGGGCAAAGCGATAATCGAAAGCGAAAGGCCTGTCACGACCAGACGTCATGGCCGGCCATGGCGCCGACATTATGGTTTTCATGTCGTATAGTCGCAGACCAAGGTGAGACTATCGCATGGCCAGGGAAGAAAAGACCATCGCCATTGCCGGCGCCGGCAGTATCGGCTGCTATGTCGGCGGCTGCCTTGCGCTCGCCGGACGCAAGGTGGCTTTGCTGGCGCGCCCGCGCGTCGAGGCGGCGTTGCGCAAGGATGGCTTGCGGGTCAGCGACCTCGATGACCGCGACCGCCGCATCGCGCCCGCGGCGCTTTCCGTCACCGCCGATCCAGCCGAGGCCCTGGCCGGCGCCAATATCGTCCTGGTGACGGTCAAGAGCGGCGCCACCGAGGAGATGGCCGCGCTCATTGCGGCGCATGCCAGCCCGGAAGCAGTGGTGGTCAGCCTGCAGAACGGCGTCGACAATGCCGAGAAACTGCGGGCAAGGCTTGCCGGGCGACACGTGCTTGCCGGCATGGTGCCGTTCAATGTCGTGCAGACACCGGAGGGCGAGGCGCCGTTTCACGTGCATCGCGCCAGCGAGGGCAAGGTGATGATCGAGGACGGCGTGGCCGGCCTTGCCGGCCTGCTCGACGTCGAAGGGCTTGGCGTCGAAACCCATGTCGATATGAAGGCGGTGCTGTGGGGCAAGCTTTTGATGAACCTCAACAACGCCTTGGTGGCGCTGTCCGATCAGCCGTTGGCAACCGAACTGGCCGACCGCCGCTGGCGGCTGATCCTGGCAGCCCAGATCGACGAGGCGCTGGCGGCGATGCTGGCGTCGGGCATCCGGCCGGCGCGCATTGCCGGCCTGCGTCCGGCGCTGCTGCCCAAGGTGCTCGGCCTGCCCGACTGGCTGTTCCGGCGGCTGGCGCGCCGCATGCTGGCCATCGACCCCGAGGCGCGTTCGTCCATGTGGGACGACCTGCGGCGCGGCCGGCCGACGGAGATCGGCGAATTGCAGGGCGCGGTGCTCGCGCTCGCCGAACGCTCCGGCGTGCCGGCGCCGATGACGGAACGCGTCGCCGCCCTGGTACGCGAGGCCGAGGCGGCACGGCGCGGTCCGCCGGGGCTGGCGCCGGAAGCGGTCAGACCTGATCGTCGATCAGGGTGATCTTCTGCCAGATCTTGCGCGACAGGTTGGAGGCCAGGTTCTCGACGTCGTTGACGCCGTCGATGACCACGTCGTCATTGACCGACTGCGCGAACAGCGCCGCGATCTTGCCGGTGATCGACAGCATCTCCGAGCAATAGTCGAGGTAGCGGGCGAGGTCGGCGGCATTGGTGATGCGGGCCGGCGAATGCGAGGTCGGCTTGAAATTGGCCGACAGCGTCGCCGGGTCCTTGGTCAGCTGGTGCATGTCGATGACGTGGATCAGCGAGCGCAGGCCGTGCAGCTGGCGGAACACCTGCTTGCGCTTGATGCGCTCCTCGGTGCGGATGAGGGCCAGGAAGCCGACGATGGCGAGGATGAACATGTTGAGCGAGGCTTCGATGCCTTGCACCGACTGGACGGCGTCGCTGGTCCGCGAAAGCCGGTCGAGCGGCAGGATGGTGCCGACGAAGACGAACACCAGCGCGCCGGCGACGACGGCGGCGGCGATCAGGCCGCGCAGCCACCAAAGCGGCGCCTCCAGCGCCTTGGCGCCCTTTGCCAGGTCGCGCGACAGCGACACCAGTTCGGCGGCGACGCCGCGAAGGCCGGCGTCGGGAAAACGCTCGGCGACGCGCTCCTCCAGCCGTTCGGCGGTCTCGATGATCAGTTTCGGATCGAGCGTGCGGTAGCGCATGGCGAAAGATGGTCGCTCAGGAATCGGCCGGCGCGTTGGTGCGCCTGCCATAGCGGTTGGGCCCGGGTTGCCCCGGAAACAGGCACAGCACGAGGAAGGCGACGATCGAGACGACCGGCACGAACAGCACCAGCGCCGCGATGCCCGGCTTGTCGAGATCGTGCAGCCGCTTCACCGCCAGAACGATGTTCGACCAGAGCGAGCCGACAAAGGCGATCAGGAAGATGAACGACCACATGTTGCTCTCGGGCGAACCCTCCGGCACCAGCGTGAAGCGATAGAGCGGAAACGCCTGGACGATGGCGACCAGCAATCCGCCGAGAAAATAGGCCGCGCGGCTGACGCGGCCCGAGGTTTTGAAGAAAAGCCAGGTAAGGTCGGATTTTTCAGGCAAGCGGATCCGGTCCATACTGATTGGCGCCCCTGGTGCCCTCAAGGATGCCGAGTTCCACAAGCAACCAGATGCCGCCGATGATGGGTATGAGGCCGATCAGCGTCCACCAGCCCGACTTGTTACGGTCGTGCCAGCGTTTGGCGTAAAGAGCAAACGCGAAATAGATCGATGCCAGCGTGACGATGATACCGATGATGCCGACCTGGCCGCCGCTGGCCGTGGTGAAACGAGTGCCGAGGATCGAATCGAGGATGAAGGCAACGATGCCGATGGCAATGAATATGCCGATGCCGGCCCAGAACTTGGCTCGGTTGATGCGGCCCTCGAAGCTGGTCAGAAGATACTTCCAGTCCATGACGCCCCTCCGTGTTGAACCCGCGCGACGGAATGTCGCGCCGGCGGAAGGTGCGTCTGTTCGCGGAAAAGATCAATCGCGAAGCAGCTCGTTGATCGACGTCTTGGAGCGGGTCTTGGCGTCGACCCGCTTGACGATCACGGCGCAGTAGAGGCTAGGGCCGGGTTCGCCATTGGGCAGCGGCTTGCCCGGCATCGAGCCGGCGACGACCACCGAATTGGCCGGCACTTCGCCATAGAACACCTCGCCGGTGGCGCGATCGACGATCTTTGTCGACTGGCCGATGAACACGCCCATGCCCAGCACCGAGCCCTCGCGCACGATGCAGCCCTCGACCACTTCCGAGCGCGCGCCGATGAAGCAATTGTCCTCGATGATGGTCGGGCCGGCCTGCATCGGTTCCAGCACGCCGCCGATGCCGACGCCGCCCGAAAGATGCACGTTCTTGCCGATTTGGGCGCAGGAGCCGACCCCGACCCAGGTGTCGACCATGGTGCCCGAATCGACATAGGCGCCGACATTGACGAAGGATGGCATCAGCACGGCACCCGGCGCGATGTAGGCCGAGCGGCGCACGATCGACGACGGCACTGCGCGGAAACCGGCCTTCTCGAAATCCACCGCGCCCCAGCCGTCGAACTTCGACGGCACCTTGTCCCACCAGGCCGCCTGGCCGGGACCGCCCTTGATGATCTCCATCGGGTTCAGCCGGAACGAGAGCAGCACTGCTTTCTTCAGCCACTGGTTGACGTGCCACTTGCCGTCGGCCTGGCGCTCGGCGACACGGGCGGCGCCGCGGTCGAGCAGGTCGAGCGCGGCCTCGATGGCGTCGCGCGTTTCGCCCCGCGTCGCGGTCGAAATCGTGTCGCGCTCGTCAAAAGCCTTCTCGATGGTCTTTTCGAGGCTCGCCAGATCGGGCTTCGACATCAATTTGCTCCGTTACCAAGCTGTTAAGGGGCAGCGCCTTAACCTGTTTCAAAGTCGCGCGGACCCTATGTGAAGGTCTGATAGGGGTCAATCGCGACTGCGTCACGGGACGGCGCAAGTGGAGAAAATGGACGGGTGGATTTGATGACTCCCATGGAAAAGGCGGGATGGACGCCGCTGCCGCATTCGGATGAGGATCTGGAGCGGGCAAAGAGCGTGCCGGATACGCCGCAGACACGCGCCGACACCTACAGGCTGGCCTGGAACGATCCCGACTTCATGACGCGTCGCGAATTGCGAGCCGTCAGGCTGCAGCTCGAGCTGCTGAAGCCGGAGATGATCCTCGCCGAGCGTGGCATCCAGTCGACCGTCATCCTGTTCGGCGGCGCTCGCATTCCGGAGCCCGGCGGCGACGCCTGGGCGGCGAAGAACGAGACGCAGAAGAAGAACCTCGAGCTGAACAGCCGCTATTACGAAGAGGCGCGTAAATTCGCCCGTCTCTGCTCGCAGCATTCGGCGGGGTCCTACTATCGCGAATTCGTCGTCGTCACCGGCGGCGGGCCTGGCGTCATGGAGGCGGGAAACCGCGGCGCCGACGATGTCGGCGCGCCGTCCATCGGCCTCAACATCGTGCTGCCGCACGAGCAGGCGCCGAACGCCTATGTGACGCCCGAGCTCTGCTTCAACTTCCACTATTTCGCCATTCGCAAGATGCATTTCGTCATGCGCGCCAAGGCCGTCGCGGTGTTCCCGGGCGGGTTCGGCACGATGGACGAATTCTTCGAGACGCTGACGTTGATCCAGACCGGCCGCATGGAGCGCGTGCCGGTGATCCTGTTCGGCAAGGCCTTCTGGCAGCGCGCGATCGATCTCGATTTCCTCGCCGAGCAAGGCACCATCACGCCCGGCGACCAGGACATCATCGATTTCGTCGACACCGCCGACGAGGCCTGGGCGATCATCAGCCGCTTCTACAATCTCTGACCGGCCCCGCAACTCGCCCCTGGGCCGACGCTGTCCGCTATTGCAGCTCGGCCAGCCATCCGACCGATTGCGCGAAGCGCACGATGGCCGCCCGGGAGTGGAGTTCGAGCTTGTCGGTTGCCCTGGTCCGGTAGGTCTCGATGGTCTTTATGCTGAGATTGAGCCGCGAGGAGATCTCCTTGTTGCTGTAGCCGAAGGCCACCAGCTGGATGACCGATCGCTCCCGTTCGCTCAAATTGCCGGCATCGCCTTGCACGCTGCTGCGTGGGCTGAGGATGCGCGCGGCCAGTGCCGGGTCGACGTAGTTGTCGCCGGCCAGCACGCAGCGGATGGCTTGCAGCAGATCTGTGGTCGTCGACCGCTTGACCACAAACCCCCTGCCGCCCGCGGCCAGCACCTGACGCAGGCAGCCGGGATCCTCATGAGCCGTCAGCGCGATGCACTTGAGGCTGGGGTACCTTTCGAGAAGCCGCTCGATGAGCATGACCCCATTGACGCCAGGAAGCGAGATATCGATCACCGCGACGTCAGGCAGGGCCTTGCCGATGGTTTCGAGGGCCTCGTCCGCATTCGCCGCAAGTCCGACGATCGTCATGTCCACCTGGCCATCGATCATCGCGCCGATGCCGGACAGGACGATCGGGTGGTCATCAACCACGAATATCCTTCTACGCGACACCCTTAACCTCCATCAGCCTGTCAAAGGTCCATCACGTGGAGAGATCCCCTTGCCCTTGATGGTTCATGACAGCTCGTCCCGGACGACGGGAGGAGCGCGTCTATGCCTGCAAACCCTGAGCGGGAGCAGTGGGTCGGACATCTCGTCGAACCCTCGCGCTGATTGTAAGCCGCAGCCAGTGGTCTCGGATGTGGCGCGCTTCACGTAGCCCGTCGCGAAGCTGGAGCGCTGTCGTGGTTTCGTTCAGGATCGTGCGAGAACAAATGCCTGGAGCGGATCACATTGCCGTCGAAGATCGTGCCGCCTGCGGCCAGGCCGACCCTCAGTCCGTCGAGGGCATATCGGCAAAGAGGGGCACATCGGCATAGAGGGTGGTCCCCCTGCCCCTGGCGGTTTCAATCGACAGCTCGCCTCCGATCAGCGCCAGGCGCTCTCTCATTCCCGCAAGCCCCAGGGCGTGGGAGCCGAGCGTGGCGTCGGGATCGAACCCGCGGCCATCGTCCTCGATCGTAAGGCGCAGCCGGCCATCGCAGATATGGGCCGTCACGCTCGCGCGGCGCGGCTGAGCATGCTTGCCGATGTTGGTAAGCGCCTCTTGCGCGACACGGTACAGGGTCAGGGCAATCTCGGGGGCGAGTGACCGCGAAAGCGCTTCCAGGTCCATGTCGCAAGGGATATCGAGCTGAGCGCACAGCATGGCGGCGAGGTCCTCGACGCAGGCGCGAAGCCCCAGGTGATCCAGGTCGGCGGGCCGCAAATTCCAGGCGGCGGCGTGTACCCTGGCGCTCAACTGATCGACGAGCATGGCAGCCCGCGTGAGGCGCTCACCCTGTGCCGGGGACCCTGCGCGGATGCCGTGCAGTTCGAGCGCGACACTGGCCAGCATCTGGCCGAGATCGTCGTGAAGCTCGCGCGACAGGCGCCGGCACTGTTCTTCCTGCACGGCGATCAAGCGCCGCGCCAGTCTCCGGCGCCGGGACTTTGAAGTGTCGCTCTCGCGCGTGTCGATACCAGCCCGCATCGCCCCTTCTGTTCTCTTGCCGCTACGTCCCCTTGTTTGAAGAAAATCCAGGCGGAAAACCGTTCCACGCTTTTCCTGGAATTGCTCGATAGGACTTGCCGTTCACGGATTTGTGAGAAAAGGCCCCGAATTTCTGTCTCTCTGTGTAATATACACCCACATACGCCCTTATGCCTGTCAGTTTTTTCCCGGTCCCGTCGGCTTTTCCCGACAAGGACATCAGCTGAAAAACTGACAGGACATGCCGATCAGCCCGAATGTCCGGTCGCCATTTCTGCGCGCATTCTTCTTGCGTCGTCTCGGCCATCTTTGTTGCGGCCGGGAAGTTCAACGCAAACCAAGGAGAACGTCATGAGGAAGATCATTCTGGCTGCGGTTGTCCTGTCGGCTCTGACCGGTACGGCGTCCGCTGTTTCGATCGGCAGCGGCAACGGCAACGGCAACGGCAACGTCGGCGTCGGCAACGGCAATGGCAACGGCAACGCCAATACCGGCGCCTTCAACGGCAACTTCAACGGCAACGGCAATTTCGGCTTCGGCAACGGCAATGGCAACGGCAACGCGAATGCCGGCGCCTTCAACGGCAACTACAACGGCAACCTCAACGCCGGCGCCGCGAACGGCAACGGCAACGGCAACGGGAATTTCGGCCTCGGCAACGGCAACCTGAACGGCAATGCCAACTTCGGCCTCGGCAATGGCAATGCCAACGGCAACGGAAACTGGGGCATGGGCAACGGCAACGGCAACGGCAACGCCAACCAGTAGCATCGAAAGATGCTGACGCTTCTGGGATCGCCGAGCCAGCGCCGTCCCCCCGCGCAAGGCTTTCGCGACGTGTCGCCGGCGGTCCCAGTTTTTTCAAAGCGAAGTTATGGAAGGAGTTCGCACATGAAATCGCGCGTCCCAATGGCGCTGTGCCTGGGCCTGCTCAGCGTCACCGCCGCGAAAGCCGACGGCACGACAGGCACCCAGGCCTTCAGCATGTCACGCGTCCAGCAAAGCGTCGGCCGCTACGGCCAGTCCATCGGTTCGGATGTCCGCGGCATGAATCCGCTCGGTTTCTCGGGCGGCAATGTCGGTTACAAGAACAGCGGCAGCGGCAATGTCGGCGCCTTCAACAGCGGCACCGGCAATGTCGGCGCCTTCAACGGCAACGACAACACATCGTCGACGAGCGGAAATCAGAATGTCGGTGCCTTCAACGGCAACGGCAACACCGGCGAATATGACGGCAACGGCAATATCGGCGCCGGGAACGGCAACTTCAACGGCGGCTCCTACAACGGCAATGGCAATGTCGGGGCCTTCAACGGCAATTTCAACGGCCGGGGAAACAACCGATGACCGGTCCGAGATCGCCGAGGTCCGCTTCGCCTCGCAAGCGCCAATTGGCGGCGAGGCTGCTTGATGGAAACAGCCTCGCGCTCGGCACGCTGCTTGCCGCGATGCTTGCCGCCGACGCCTCGGCCCTGGTCAGGATTGCCGACCTTCCGATCGGTGTTGCCAACGGCCTTGGCAACACCGGCAACTTCAACGGCAACGGAAACGCCGGCAACTTCAACGGCAATGGCAATCGCGGCAATTTCAACGGCAACGGCAATGCCGGGAGCTTCAGCGGCAACTTCAATGGCGGCAACTTCAACGGTAACGCCAATTGCGGCAACGGCTTCGGCAACGGCAGCGCGTCGGACGGCAATGGCAACGGCCAAGGAACTGGCGGCACTCCAGACTGGTGCCGGTTCCTGAAGGACCTGAATGGCCGGCTGGGACTGCCGCCCGGCACGATCCCGGACTTCACGCTGAAATAGCCGATGCCCAACGTTCAGCATGCCGCCTGCGCCGCTGCGCACGGGCGGCATGCGCCGGCGATCCGGTCACGCCGTAACTTCGACGATCGCCGTCAGGAAGCTGGCGAGGTCGTCGGTGACGAAATCGACGTCGTCCTCATTGGCCGGGTCGCGCTCCCAGATCTCCGCGAAGGTCGGCTCGAAATTACGCGGCACCACCAGCACCGTCGTCATGCCCAGCGCTTTCGGCACCGAGAGATTGCGGGCAAGGTCCTCGAACATCACCGCATTGTGGCCGGTGACGGAATGCAGCTCGGCGAACCGCTCATAGGTCTGGCGCGCCGGCTTGGGGTTGAGCCCGGCCGCGACGATATCGAAGATGTCGTCGAAATGCTCGAGGATGCCGAGCTGTCGCGCGGTGCGCTCGGCATGCCTGCGGTCGCCATTGGTGAAGATGAACTTGCGCCCGGGAAGCTGGCGGATCGCTGCCCCGAGCACCGGGTCGGGCACCAGCCAGGAATAGTCGATGTCATGCACCTTTTCGAGGAAGTCGTCCGGGTCGATGCCGTGGCGCGTCATCAGCCCGTTCAGCGTGGTGCCATACTCCAGGTAGAGTTCCTTCTGCAGCTTGCGCGCCTCATCGCGGGGCAGCGTCAACAGCTCGCCGACATAGGCCGTCATCTTCACGTCGATCTGCGCGAACAGGTTCGAATGGTGCGGGTAAAGCGTGTTGTCGAGATCGAACACCCAGTCCGTGACATGGGCGAAGCGGGCGGGGTCTGGCAGCGTGGTCATGGGCTCCTTATGGCACGAAATAGAATCTTCGACAGGGGATTTATCCACAACTTATGCGCGCCGCGCGCGGCGAAAATCGCGTGTCGTTTCAAATTTTAGCCATCGCCGAAAGGTCGCCTTCAGCGCTTGCTGGCACAGAAGCGGTTCTGTGGGAGTCAGCGATGAATCGCCTATTTCTGAAGTCCGCCGCGGTCGCGTGCGCCTCGGTAGCCATCTCGCTTTTGTTGACGCTGATCATCATGCCGGCACTGGGCGTCCCGCTCAGCCGCGCGATCTGGCTGACCTCCACCGTGTTCCCGCTGATCCTGGCCTGGATCGCCAGCGCCACCACCTTCTGGCAAACCGACAGGCTGAAAAGCGCGCATCGCGAACTCGCCCGGGCGCATGCCCAGCTTGCCACCGCGCACCGGCGCCTGTCGGAAAAGGCGAGCCGCGACGACATGACCGGCATGCTCAACCGCGAAAGCTTCTTTGCCGCCCTCGACGGCTCCCGGCGCAAATCCGATCGCGGCGCGCTGCTGATCATCGACGCCGATCACTTCAAGATGATCAATGACAGCTACGGCCATCTGACCGGCGACGACGCTCTTCTGCTGATCGCCAGCGCCATCGAGCGCGGCGTGCGCAGCGGCGACGTGCTTGGCCGCATCGGCGGCGAGGAATTCGCCGCCTTCCTGGTCGGCGCCACCACGCAGGAGGCCAAGCGCGTCGCCGAGCGCGTCCGCCGCGAGGTCGAGCTGATCCGCTTCCGCCCGGTCGACGAACGCACCGTGCCACTCACCGTCTCAATCGGCGGCACCATATGCGGCGAGGGCATCAACGTGTCCGAGCTGATGCGCGCCGCCGACCGGCGGCTCTACGAGGCCAAGCATCGTGGCCGCAACCTGTCGATCCTCGACCGCGATGTCTCGGAAGCCGCCTGAGATCCACCCGCCAAGAGCGCGCCCCCGGCGGCAGGCTCGCGAAATCCTAACCATGTTCGCATTCAACCGGGACGCTTATCCGGTTGTGAGGGAAGCCTGCGCTAGCATTGGCACGAAACTGGCTTTTCCTGGCGGGCGTGTGCCGTTCAGGAACGCCATGCGTGGATCGAGGCCCCCATCGAAAGACGTGTCATGAGCTTCTTCATCAAGAAAATGTCGCGCCGCGCCATCGTGCAGGCGCTGATCGCGCTGCCGGCCCTGTCCTTGTTCCGCAACCAGCCCGTCGTCGATCCCCCCAACGCCGACCCAAATGAGATCGTCGAGGTCAATGGCTGGATCCTGAAGCGGAGCGACCTCGCATGATCTTCGACAGCTACGAGGCCTTCCGCGCGTCGAATTTCGCCGCCAGGGCCTGCATCCTCGGATCCGGCCCGGCCGGCACCACGATCGCCAGAAAGCTGGGCGCCGCCGGCATTCCCGTCGTCGTGCTGGAGGCCGGATCGCGCGAATTCAGCGACGAATCGCAGGACTTCTATCGCGGCGCCACCGTCGGCGATCCCTATTTCGATCTCGACATCACGCGGCTGCGCTTCATGGGCGGTTCGTCCAACCACTGGGCGGGCTGGTGCCGGGTGCTCGACAGCCAGGACTTCGAGCCCAAGGCCTGGGCGCCGGACACCGGCTGGCCGATCAGCCGCACCGACATCGAGCCCTATCTGGGAGAAGTCCACGACATCCTCGAGCTTCCCGACTTCCGGCCCGATGTGCCAATCTCGGACGACATCCGCTGGGTGCAGCTGATCAAGAGCTCGGCCGTGCGCTTCGGCGAGAAATTCGCCGACGAGCTGGACAAGAGCAAGAACATCGCCGTCGTGCTCAACACCTATGCGACCGAACTTGCCGGCGACGGCAAGCGGGTGACCGGCGCCAGGCTGTGGTCGAACGGGCAGGATGCCGGAACCTTCAGCGCCGACTACTTCATCGTCTGCACCGGTGGGCTGGAGAATTCGCGGCTGCTTCTGTGGTCGAACCAGCGCTCGAACGGCGGCGTCGTGCCGAACGCCGCGGCGCTCGGCCGCTACTGGATGGAGCACCCAACCTTCGAGGGCGGCAATGCCATCCTCGCCGACTATGGCGAGTTCGAGGTCGACGCCGTCAACGAGGCCTTCTTTTCGCCGACACTGCCCGCCATGGAACGGCTGCAGATTATGAATTTCGGCATCCGGCTGATCGAGACGCCCTATCCGAGCGTCAAGCGGTTGATCGCCGACCTCGCCTGCACGGCGCCCGACATGGCCGAATGGATGTCAGCCAAGCTCAGCCAGCGCCTGCGTTGCGCCGCCCAGCTCTATGTCGCCTGGGAACAGGCGCCGCTGGCCTCCAACCAGATCGAGCTGTCGAAGGCCGATGTCGACCACGCCGGCGTGCCGCGCATCGAACTGCACTGGAAGAAATCGCCGCTGGAGCGCCGCACGATTCTCGAAGGCCTTCGGCTGTTCGGCAAGACGCTGGCCGAGAAGAACCTCGGCCGGGTGCGCATCGCCGACTGGCTGACCAATGGCGAGGACTATCCGACGAATGAGGAGCTGGCCGGACACCATCATATGGGCGGCACGCGCATGGGCACGGATGTGACCAAGAGCGTGGTCGACGCCAATTCGAAGGTGCACGGCATGGATAATCTCTATGTCGGCGGCTCCTCGGTGTTCTGCACCTCGGGCGAATGCAATCCGACGACGACGATCACCGCGCTGGCCTGCCGGCTGGGCGATCATCTGAGCAAGGTCATCACCGTCTGAGCAATTCCAGCAACGGCGCATCGCGGTTTTCCGTCCGGAATTGCGAAAAGATCATCCCCAAAGGCAAGCGACGCCGGCAGCCGGATAGGCCGCCGGCGTCGCCCTTGCCGCGCCTATGGGGAGAATCGTCTGCCGCCGGCTTAAAGGCCGTAGACGGCGATGCGCACCAGCACGGCTGCCGCCGCCAGCGCCACCAGAAGGATGCCGAGGCCGATCGGCGAACCCCAGCCATACCATTCCATCGCCAGCTTGGCGTATTTGAACTCCTCCTCGTGCGAGAGGGGAGTCCGCTGCTGAATCAAGCTCATTTTTCGCTCCTTGTCAGCGACCGGGACCTTGCCTTGCGCAGGCTGCGGTCGCATATTGCTACCGTCGTCTTAATGTTAGACAGATTGATAGTTAGATGATCGAAATAAAATCGTCAAGCACGAATCGCGCCGATATGACGGCAGCCATCAGTCTCGCCATCATGCGCTGGCAGGATGCGACACAGGCCTATGACGAGGCGGTGGGGGCGAGGCTCGGGCTGAACGCGGCGGAGCGCCAGTGCCTCGGGCTGCTCCATGGCGGCGCCCAATCGGCGGGCGCGATCGCGGTGGCGACCGGGCTGACCCCGGCCGCGGTCACCGCGCTGATCGACCGGCTGGAGGCGCGCGGCCTGCTGACGCGCACGCGCAGCCTGGAGGACAGGCGCAAGGTGGTGATCGAGGCGACCGACCTGACCCGCCAGCTCTCGGCGCGCTACTATGGCGCCATCGCGCGTGATGGCGAAAGGTTGATCGCCAGCTTCAGCGATGCCGAACTCGCCGCCGTCCAGCGCTTTATCACCGCCGCGCTCGACCTGCAGCGCGAGCAGCTTGCCCGGCTGAAGGCCGAGGCGCCGCAAGCCGGCTGACCCCGAAGCGCCGGAGCTGTCCGAGCGGCGCTTGTCCGCAAATATTCGGAGCGGTTCAGCCGCCCAATCAGCAACTGAACCGCTCTGAACGCCGGCGGGGCGACGCCGACCTCGAGGCGCGACGCGCAGAGCCGCCGCGCTTCAAGACCTTGTTTGATGCATGGCTCTCAAGACCGCTGCGCGCTCTTTGAGAGCGTTAGACCGTCGCCGGGTCAAGCGCCGGCTTGCCCTTGTGGCGGGCGACGATGCCGGCGAGATCGGCGCTGCCGAAGGCATCGCGCAGGACGTCGAAGGACGGCAGCACGAAATAGGCGCGCTGGAACTTGTCGATCTCGTAGCCGGTGCGCATCACCGTCTCGAGGTCGAAGGGCACGTGGTGCGCGTCATTGCCCTCGACGGCGAACTGCAATTCGGTGAACGACGACATCAGCCCGGCGCCGAAAGCCTTCAGCGGCTGGCCGGCTTCCCGGATCAGCCCATATTCGGCGCTATACCAATAGAGACGGGTGATCATCTCGTCGCCGCCGAGCGCGATCACGTCCTCCGCCTTCTCGCCGTACATCTGCATGAAGTCGGCGAACACCGGCTGCGTCAGGATCGGCACATGGCCGAAGAAGTCGTGGAACATGTCCGGCTCGACGATGTAGTCGAGCTCTTCCTTCGTCCGCAGCCAGTTGGTGACCGGGAAGCGGCGGTTGGCGAGGTGGTCGAAGAAGGGGGCCGCGGGGATGAGGCCCGGCACGGCGACGATCTCCCAGCCGGTCAGCTTGCGCAGCCTCTCGCTGATCGTGTCGAAATCCGGGATCCGGTCGAGCAGGCCGAGTGCGGCGACGCCGTCGAGATAGGAGCGGTGCGCGAGCTTCTGCGTCAGCTTTGTCTGGCGGTCGCACAGCGTGCGCCACACCGCCTGCTCGTCGGCGCTGTAATCGTAGCCCTGCGCCACGGTGAAATCGGCACGGCAGACCGAATAGTCGCCGCGCAGGCCCTGCGCCTCGCATTCGCGGGCGTAATCGGCAACGCTGATCGTCATGGCTGTTCTCCTGGCGGATTCATGAGTGGCAATCGTGTCGCCAATTTAGCCGGAGGCGGCGAGGCAATTCCGCTTTCCTAATGGTCCGCTCGCGCTATTTGAGGTAAAAGAAGCTATCGAAAAGCTGCTGGAGAGTGAAAATGCCTCAGTTTGACGATTTCGAGATCAAGATGCTCGACATCCTGCAGCGCGACGGACGCAAGCCCGTGTCGGAACTGGCGCAGCAGATCGGCCTCTCGACCACGCCTTGCGCGCGGCGTTTCGAGGCGCTTCAGGACGCCGGCATCATCAAGGGTTTTGCCGCCGTCATCAGCCGCCGCGCCGTCGGCCTGACGGTCGAGGTGTTCATCCAGGTGCGGCTGGTCAGCCACAGCGACGGCTCGCCCGAGAGCTTCATCGCCGCCGTGCAGCGCATGGACGAGGTTTCGTCGTGCTGGACGATGACCGGCGACCACGATTTCCTGCTGCATGTCATGGTGCCTTCGGTCGACGAGCTCAACTCCTTCGTCATGCACCGGCTGATGCGGCTCGACGGCGTCCGCGACGTCCACACCCAACTCGTGCTGCAGAACATCAAGGGGCCCGGCCACGTGCCGCTCGGGCATCTCAGGAAGTAGCCACGCGCCATTTTTTGCGGAAAAGCTGCACCGAAACTGCTGAACAGGGCCAAGTCGGCATCCAGATCGCCGGCTAGGTCAGGTGGACCATCGAACAGGAAGGTCCGCCATGAAGATCGTGCTGATCAACCCGCCGCACACCGCCATCGGCAGCCGCGTGCCGGACGACCATCTGCCGCCGCTCGGCCTTTTGGCGCTCGGCGGCCCGCTGCTCGATGCCGGCCATCAGGTCCGCCTCGTCGATGCCGAGTTCGGGCCGATGTCGCTTCCCGCGCTCGTCGAGGATGCCCTGGGCGACGGTCCCGACTGCATCCTGATCGGCCATTCCGGCTCCACCTCGGCGCATCCGACCGCGCTGCAAATCGCGCGCATGGTCAAGGGCCGCGCGCCGGCGACGCTGGTGTATGGCGGCATCTTCCCGACCTATCACTGGCGCGACATACTGGCGGGAACGGAAGCCTTCGACGTCATCGTGCGCGGCGAGGGCGAGGCGACCATCGTGTCGCTGATCGAGGCGCTGGACCGGCGGCGGCCGCTCGCCGATGTGGCCGGCATCGCCTATCGCGACGATCTCGGCCGTCCGTTCGCCACCCGTTCGGCAGGCACCATCGCCACGCTCGATGATTACCGCGTCGGCTGGGAGTTGATCGACCACCGCCGCTACAGCTACTGGGGCGGCAAGCGCGCCGTGGTCATGCAGTTCTCCCGAGGCTGTCCGCATCTATGCAACTATTGCGGCCAGCGCGGCTTCTGGACCCGCTGGCGCCATCGCGACCCCAAGAACTTCGCGCGCGAGATTGCCTGGCTGCACCGCGAGCACGGCGTCGAGCTGATCAATCTCGCCGACGAGAACCCGACCTCGTCGAAGAAAGCCTGGCGCGCCTTTCTCGACGCCATGATCGCTGAAGACGTGCCGGTGCTGATCGTCGGCTCGACCCGCGCCGACGACATCGTGCGCGATGCCGATATCCTGCATCTTTACCGCAAGGCCGGCGTCATCCGCTGGCTGCTCGGCATGGAGAACACCGACGAGGAGACGCTGTCATTGATCCGCAAGGGTGGCAGCACGGCTTCAGACCGCGAGGCGATCCGCCTGCTGCGTCAGCATGGCATATTGTCGATGGCGACCTGGGTGGCCGGCTTCGAGGACGAGGGCTTTCGCGACCTCTGGCGCGGCTTCCGCCAGCTGATCGCCTACGATCCCGACCAGATCCAGGCGCTCTATGTCACGCCGCACCGCTGGACGCCTTTCTTCCGCATCGCCAAGGATCGGACGGTGATCCAGAGCGACGTCCGGCTGTGGGACTACAAGCACCAGGTGCTGAGGATGACGCGGCTAAAACCCTGGATGCTGTTCTTCAGCGTCAAGCTGATCGAGCTCGCCGTGCAGTCGCGGCCGAAGGCGCTGGCGCGAATCCTCTTCCACCGCGATCCCGAGCAGCGCCATTCGATGCGCTGGTACACGAAGATGGGCCGCCGCGTCTGGTTTCGCGAAGTCTGGGGTTTTCTGGCCCGCGACCGCCGCGTGACGGACGGGCCGACGCTCGCCGAATTCTGGGGCGCGCCGCAGGACGCCGAGGAAGAATCGATGGTGGTCATGCGGCCGCCGCGCAAGCCGGCCGAAGCGACCGTTGCAATCTCACCCGGCGCCTGAGGGGTTCGCTGCCATTTACAGACATACGTAACGTATGCGTATTGACATACGTCACGTATGCACCCATCTCAGGCATACGGGGCGTATGTGAATTGTCCCGGACCATGGAACGCAGGCCCGGATCGCCAGCAGATTTGGTCTGCCACATCTGAATGGAATGACAATGAGCAAACGTGACGCAATCTTCCCTGCCGGCAGGCAGGCCCTTTATGAAATCAACCGCTATTCGGCGGCGATCCGCTCGGGCGACCTTCTGTTCGTCTCGGGCCAGGTCGGCAGCCGTGAGGACGGCTCGCCCGAGCCGATCTTCGAGAAGCAGGTCCAGCTGGCCTTCGACAACCTCGCAGCTGTGCTGAAAGCCGCCGGCGGCACGTTCGACGATATTGTCGACGTCACCACCTTCCACACCGATCCTGCAGCGCAATGGGCAGCGTTCGATGCCGTTCGGTTGAAAGTGTTTGGCGAACCGCCTTACACCAACTGGACTGCGGTCGGCGTCAATTGGCTGGCCGGCTTTGATTTCGAAATAAAGGTCATCGCCCGCCTGCCTCAACCCGCCTGACAGAACAGCCAGGCTGATCGGCAGGCCGCTTCAGGGCACGATCAGCGTGCCGGCGCCGTGCTCGGTGAACAGCTCAAGCAGCACCGAGTGCGGCGTCTTGCCGTTGAGGATGACGACGCCTTCGACGCCGCGCTCGATCGCCTCGATGCAGGTCTCGACCTTCGGGATCATGCCGCCCGACACCGTGCCGTCCCTGATCAGCGCTTTGGCCTCGGAAACCGTCAGCTCGTCGATCAGCGTCTTGTTCCTGTCGAGCACGCCGGGCACGTCGGTTAGGAACAAGAGCCGCGAGGCCTTGCAGGCGCCGGCGATCGCGCCGGCGAAAGTATCGGCATTGATGTTGTAGGTGTGGCCGTCGCGGCCGGGCGCCACCGGGGCCAGCACCGGGATCATCTCGGAGCGCGCGAGCAGGTCGAGCAGCGTGCGGTCGACCTCGACCGGCTCGCCGACGAAGCCGAGATCGAGCACCCGCTCGATGTTGGAGTCCGGGTCGATCATGGTCTTGCGCGCCTTTTCGGCGAACACCATGTTGCCGTCCTTGCCGCACAGCCCGATCGCCCATTCGCCCTCGGCGTTGATCAGCGCCACGATCTCCTTGTTGATCGAGCCGGCCAGCACCATCTCGACGATCTCGACCGTCTTCTGGTCGGTGACGCGCAGGCCGCCTTCGAATTTGGATTCGATGCCCATCTTGTTGAGCATGGCGCCGATCTGCGGTCCGCCGCCATGCACCACGATCGGATTGACGCCGGATTGTTTCAACAGCGCGATGTCGCGAGCGAAGGCCTTGCCGAGCTCGCTGTCGCCCATGGCGTGGCCGCCATATTTCACCACGACGGTCTTGTTCTCGTAGCGCTGCATATAGGGCAGCGCCCGCGAAAGCAGCGCGGCCTGCATTTCGGCGGTGGCGGCGATGTCCGTCATCGGTCTCGTTCCCAAAGTGGCAAGGATGGCGCGCGTCTTAGCGGGAATTGGTTCGGGTCGCAAACGGCTTTGCTGTCACAATTTATGAAATTAGCCGGGCACCTTCAGCGGCGCCCGCCGCTTCTGCCAGCCCGAGATCTTCTCCATCTGCGCGGCGAAGGACAAAAGCGTCTCCTCGTCGCCCGGGCGCCCCGCCGCCTGGATGCCGAGCGGCAGGCCGGCCTCGGTGACATGCACCGGCAGCGCGATCGACGGCTGGCCGGTGACATTCTGGATCGCCGGCCAGTGGGTGAACCAGAGGCTTTTGTCCATCAGCTGCCCGAGGAACGATTTGATCCTGAGCAGCCTGGTCAAATGCAGCTTGTCCAGCAGGTTCTCGATCAACTCGTCGGCGCCCTTCGGGTCCATGGCGCCGCAGGCCAGCGGCGGGTGCGCGATGATCGGCATCAGCACGGCGTCGTACGGCGCCGTCTCGGCGATCAGCCGGCGCGACGTGGCATTGAGCCGCTGCAGGATCTCATAGAGTTCGCCGGCCGGGATGATATCGCCGAAGCGGGCAAGCACGCGCGTGGCCCGCTCGCCGAGAACGCCGCGGCCGACGCGCAACGCCTCGGCGCGTATCGTGCCGGCCACCGCCGAGGTCACCGTCTTGCAGAAATCGGCCATGAAATCGCGCCCGATATAGGGCAGGTCGATCTCTTCGACCGTATGGCCGCCCTCGCGCGCCAGCGCGATCGCCGTGTCCAGCGCCCTCAGCGTCTCGGCCGAAATCGGCAGGCCGAGCGGCGACTTGCGGTAGACGGCGAGCCTGAGCTTGCCGGGATCGCGCGCCGCGGCCGCGGCGAAGCTGCCTTTCGGCGCCGGCGCGCCGTAGGGCGACAGCGGATCCGGCCCGTGCGTCAGGTCGAGCAACAGCGCCGAATCCCTGACCGATCGGGCGATCGCGTGGTCGACGACCATGCCGAACCAGCTTTCGCTGGTGAGCGGCGTCAGCGGCACGCGGCCGCGCGAGGTCTTCAGGCCCACCAGCCCGCTGCAGGCCGAAGGCACCCGGATCGAGCCGCCGCCATCGGAGGCATGCGCCGCCGGCACCACGCCGGCAGCCACCAGTGCCGCCGCGCCCCCCGACGAGCCGCCGGTGGTGTGGCCGGTATTCCACGGATTGCGGGTGATGCCGAAAGCCGCCGATTCCGTCATCAGCCGCAGCCCATGCTCGGGCGAGGTACTGGTGGCGATCGGGATCAGGCCGGCGGCGAGATGGCGCTCGACCATCACCGAATTGTAGTCGGCCGTGAAAGCCGGGATGCGGCTGCCGCCATGGATCGGCACGCCCTTCAGGCCGATGCCGAGGTCCTTCAGCGCGAAGGGCACGCCGGCGAGCGGCAGCGTGCGGTCGACCGTCCTGGCGCGTGCCCGCGCCGCATCATAAAGCGGCTCGGCGATGGCATTGATGTCGGGGCGCGTCGCCTCGGCGCGCGCGATTGCCGCGTCGACAAGCTCCTGCGGCGAGAGCTCACCCTTCTGGACAAGGCCGGCCAGGCCGGTCGCATCCTCTTCCCACAGCACCCGCTCGACCGACATCGCCGCTGTCCTCCGCCGGCCCGGAGGCTAGCGGCAGCCGATTTGCTTGGCAACGGCGCGCGAACCCATCGTCAGCAAAGATCATCGCAAGCTTTGAGGAGGACAGTATTGCCTGCGCCGTTGCAAATGTATGGCAATCCTCTAATTTGCCGCCATGGCGCCGCAGGATATCAGCCAGCTGATCGTCCGGACTTCAATGAAGGACCGGGCAGCGTTTGATCTGCTCTACCGGCAGACCAGCGCGAAACTTTTCGGCGTCTGCCTTCGTGTATTGAAGGACAGGGGAGATGCGGAAGAAGCGCTTCAGGAGGTCTTCGTCAAAATCTGGACGAAGGCGGATCGTTTCGCGGTCTCCGATCTAAGCCCGATTTCCTGGCTGGTGGCCATTGCGCGCAATCATGCGATCGATCGCATCCGGGCGCGGCGAGAGCCTGCCGCCTATATCGATGCCGCGCTCGACGTGGCCGATCCGGCGCCGGGACCGGAGGCCATGGCCGTGGCGGGCGGTGAATCCGTGCGCATCTACCATTGCCTCGATGAATTGGAGAAAGACCGGGCGGCGGCCGTCCGGGGCGCCTATCTGAACGGCGAAAGCTATGCCGAGCTGGCGGAGCGCCATGGCGTGCCGCTGAACACGATGCGGACCTGGCTGCGGCGCAGCCTGTTGAAACTCAGGGAATGCCTGGAAAGATGACGCTGGCAGAGGAAAACGGACCGGAACGTGGAGGCGACGACCTGTTCGCCGCCGAATACGTTCTTGGCGTCCTGGCCGCGGACGAACGCCAGATCGCGTCCCGCCGCATCGAGGCAGACGCCGCCTTCGCTCGCCTTGTCGACCGCTGGGAGGTTCACCTTTCGCCGATGGCCGCTGCCTTTCCGGAGACCGAGCCTCCGATCAGGGTCAAGGAGGCGATCGATCGCCGGCTGTTCGCGCAGGAATCGCGCCCCGGCCTCTGGTCGAGCCTCGCCTTCTGGCGCGGCCTCGCCGCCGCGGCGGTCGCTGCGCTGGCGATCGCCATTGCCTTGCCCTACGTCAATCCGCCGGTGGTCGAGCCGCAGGCGCGGCTGGTCGCCTCGCTGGCCGCCGACGGCAGCGACGTCAAATATCTCGTCGTCTACGACGCGGCGCGGCGCGATGTCGGCCTCTCCCTTGTCTCCGGCGAGCGCGCCGCCGGCAAGGATTTCGAGCTGTGGATGATCGAGGGCAAGAACGCGCCGGTCTCGATGGGCGTCATCCCCGCCGGCCAGATCACGCATATGGCGGTCACCCCGGCCGTCGAGCAGAAGCTCGCGCAAGGCGCCGTGCTCGCGGTTAGCGTGGAGCCTGTCGGGGGCTCGCCGACCGGCCAGCCGACCGGGCCGGTTGTCGCCGCGGGCGACCTGAAGGGCATCTAGTCTCTTCGAGGGCCGGGAGATCTGCCTGAAAGAATAATCGAAATCTATCCTGCGTCAGGTTGAAGCGAGGAAAGTTTCTTTCCGACTGCGCGCTCATCAACGTAATTTCGTCGCGCGCAAGGCCAGATAAAATTTTTTGAGAGCCCGACGAAACTCCTAAAAGTCTACCCCGTATCTCCTGGTGTTCCCAAAGACGGGCAACGATATCCAGAGGAGATAGAAATCATGCGTAAATTCGCCACCCTTTTGCTCGCCGGTACCATTGGTCTTTCCGCGCTCGGTGCCGCCGCCTTTGCCGCCAATCCGATGGTCGGCGGCGCGCCGATGTATGCCAAGAAGAACATCATCGAGAATGCCGTCAATTCGAAGGACCACACCACGCTGGTCGCCGCCGTCAAGGCCGCCGGCCTGGTCGACACGCTGCAGGGCGCCGGCCCGTTCACCGTCTTCGCGCCGACCAACGAGGCCTTCGCCGCACTGCCCGCCGGCACGGTCGAGACGCTGCTCAAGCCCGAGAACAAGGACAAGCTCACCAAGATCCTGACCTGCCACGTCATCGCCGCCAAGGCGATGGCCGCCGACGTCGCCAAGATGGCCAAGGCCGATGGCGGCGCGCACAAGGTCAAGACCGCCGGCGGCTGCGAACTGACGCTCAAGGCCGACAAGGGCAAGGTCACCGTGACCGACGAGAACGGCAATGTCGCCAATGTCACCATCGCCGACGTCCGGCAGTCTAACGGCGTCATCCACGTCATCGACAAGGTGCTGCTGCCGAAGATGTAACAAAGAGGCCGCTGCCAGCGAAGACATGGCAAAGGCCTTCCCCGGTTGCGCGGCTCCTCTCCTGTAGGCCGTGCGACTGACCGCTTGCTCCGCGCCGTCCACGTGAAGTGGAGCCGGCGCGGAGTTTTCGTTGGGAGGCGTCAACCGCTTTTGATTTTCGCTTGGCGCGAAAATCTGGCAAACCGGCATTGGAGGAATTGTCCCATGAACCGTCGCGATCTTCTCCTGAGCGGCGCCGCGGCCGCCGCGGTGCTGGCCGGCACGGCTGCCTTGCTGCGCATTGGTGGCGCGCCAGACGCCCGCGCCGCCGAGACCTTCGAAGTGACCAAGACCGACGCCGAATGGCGCGCCATCCTGTCCGACGCGGCGTATAATGTGCTGCGCAAGGAAGGCACCGAATATCCGGGCACCAGCCCGCTGCTCAACGAGCACCGCAAGGGCATCTTCGCCTGCGCCGGCTGCGACCTGCCGGTCTATCCCTCGGAGACCAAATTCGATTCCGGCACCGGTTGGCCGAGCTTCTGGCAGGAAATTCCCAAGGCCATCGGCACGACCGCGGACCGCTCGCTCGGTATGACCCGCACCGAGGTGCATTGCCGCCGCTGCGGCGGCCATCTCGGCCATGTCTTCGACGATGGTCCGGCGCCGACGGGCCTGCGCCATTGCATCAACGGCGTGGCGCTGAGCTTCAAGCCGGCCGCCGCCTGAGACGCGCCTAGTTCAGGCCGAGAAGCATGATGGTGGGCTTGGTCAGCATCAGCCAGAAGATGGCGACGACGGCGAAGAAGGCCGGAAAGCCGAACGCGAACCAGACGCGGTAGAGCCGGTCGAAGCCTGGCGGCAGGGCGGTCGCTTCCGCCGCTGCGTGCCTGGCCATGTCGCGCAAGCGGATCTGGATCCAGACCACCGGCACCCAGAACAGGCCGATGATCACATAGAGCGCCAGTGACAGCAGGATCCAGCCTTCGTTGAGCGGCCATCCGACGACGCGCGCCAGCCCGTACCCGGTCAGCGGCTGCAGCACCACGGCAGTCGCCGTGAAGACGGTGTCTGCGATCACCACGATGCTGGCGACATGGGCGATGATGCGGGGGTCGCGGGTCCTGACGGCCATCGCCATGAAGAAGGCGATGCCGATGCCGGTTCCGAACAGCACCGTCGCGCCGAGCACATGGACAAGTCGCAGCACGTCTTCCAGCGCCATCAGCGTTCGTCCAGAATGGCAAGGGCCGTGAGCGCCAGCAGGATCGACGGCACCACTTTGACCAGGGGGCCGAGCGGATCGAGCCAGAGCGCCGGCTCCGCGAATGTCGCGGCAAGCAGGTAGGCGAGCGTCAGCACAAGCATGCCGATCAGAGCGCGCCGCGCCCAGGGCCGGAAGAGCACCGCAAGCCCCAACGCGACATCGGCAAGACATGTCACCGCCACCATCGCGCTCGCGGCGCGGCCAGGCAGGAAGCTCGCGAAATGGCTGCGCGCCGCCTCGAATGCCAGGAACGGCGCGAGGCCGGAAATGAGCCAGAACAGCGCCAGCGTCACGATGATCGGCGCCTTCAACAGATAGAGGCGGGCGAACCATAGATCCTGCACGCCCGGAGGAGCGGCGGCGAGCGTCTCGGCCGCCGACGAAAGGCGCCGGCCTGTGCCTGGCTGCCGCCGGACCTCGACACCGCCCGCCATGACCGCAAGTGCGGTCGAGCGGAGCGGCGAGCGCCAGCCGAGCCGGCCGGCGAGATCGGCCAGCCACGTCACCGGCCGTGCGGCCATCGGCGGAACGGCAATCACAGGGGGCCGGGGGCAGGCCGAGCCAGTTGCGATGCAAAAGGACTAGGTCCTTCAGCGTCAGGCCTTCATCGCCGCCGAGCGAGAGGTCCGAGCCGGAGGGCAAGACGCCGCCGATCGCGGCGCTGACCGCGCCGGCGACATCGTCGAGCGCGACCGCCGTGACCTGGCTGTCGGCGTAAGCCAGAGGGATCGCCAACGGGAAGGCCGCCAGCGCCCTCAACAAGGCGGAGCCGCCATGCGCATTGCGGCCGAGCACCAGCGCCGGCCGCAGGATGACATAGCGCACGCCGCTTGCCGCGAGCGCCCCGTCGGCCCGCCTCTTGGTGTCGAGAAAGGGCAGGTCGCGGCCGGTTCCCCCTGTGTCCGCCGAGATCTGGACGATCAGCAATTCCCGGTCGCGCGCAGCCTCATAGAGAGCGAGCATCGCCTTTTCCTGGGTGGCCGTCAGGTCATCGGCGAGCCCGTCCTGCAGCGCGCCGGCGCAATTGACCACCGCCTGCTGGCCATCCAGTGCGGTCTGCCAGTCCACACTCCGCGTCATGCCGGCGAGGTCGGCCTTCAGCCAGCGCACCTGCGGCATCTTCAGCGCCGCGCGCGCCGGCTCGCGTCCAAGCCCAGTGACCTGGTGGCCTTCCTCCGCAAGTCTTCTTGTGACGGCGGACCCGATGAAGCCGGTCGCACCGAGAATCAGGATGTTCATGCCGGAACTCTAGCTGAAACCACTTCAGCCGAAACCAGGTCAGGTGGCACTCATCCAGGGCACGATCGCCACCGACGCCGTCGCCGCCAAACGGGTGGAGTTAAAGCATGACCCCGGAATCGTCGCCGATTTCCGGGGTCATGCACGAGGGGCGCCAGGCGGGGGTTCCGGCGCGCCTCAATGGCCTCCGCCACCACCGCCGGCCTGGTCGGCCGGCTTGCGGATGAACAGGACGAACAGGCCGAGCGTGGCGAACAGCACCGTCAGCATGTAGAACACGTCCATGAAGGACAGCAGCGATGCCTGCTGCTGGACCATGCCGGACAGCTTGGAGATCGCCGCCTTGGTGGCGTCGAGACCGGCGGTCTGCTCGAAGTTCATGGTCATGTTCTGCAGCTTCTGCTGCGCTTCGGCGCTGCCCCACTGAACATGCTCGGCGAGCCTGGCGTAGTGGAAGGCGTTGCGGTCGATCAGCACCGTGTTGATGACGGCAAGGCCGACGGCGCCGCCGAGGTTGCGGGTCAGGTTGAACAGGCCAGACGCATTCTTCAGCCGCTCCGGCGGCAGCGTGCCGAGCGCGATGTTGTTGATCGGCACCATGCACAGCATCATCGAGCAGCCGCGCAGGATCTGCGGGATGAGCAGCTCGTAGAAATCCCAGTCGGCGGTCAGATGCGTCATCCACCAGGTGCCGGTGGCGAAGCCGAAGAAGCCGATCATCATCATCAGCCTGAGATCGATCTTGTTCGACAGGATGCCGGCAACGGGCGCTGTGAAGAACATCGCCAGGCCGCTGACGAACAGCGCTTCGCCGATCATCATCGAATCGTAGCCGCGGATACGGCCGAGGAACACCGGATAGAGATAGGTCAGCCCGTAGAGGCCGATGCCGACGACGAAGGAGAACAGCGAGCCGAAGGCGAAGTTGACGTTGGTGAAGGCGCGCAGGTCGACGATCGGCTCCTCGGCGGTGAAGGCGCGCCAGAAGAACAGCACTGCGCCGATGGTCATGACGGCGGCGCAGATGAACACCGCCTGGTCCTGCAGCCAGTCGTTGTTGGGGCCTTCCTCCAGCACATATTCCATGCAGCCGAGGAAGGCGGCCATGCCGGCGAGGCCCCACCAGTCGAACTTCGAGAACAGCTTGAGGTTGGGCTTGTCGAAATCGATCAGCGTCCAGGCCGCCGTCGCCACCAAAATGCCGGGCACGACATTGATCAGGAACAGCCAGTGCCAGGACATGGCGTGGCTGATATAGCCGCCGACCGTCGGGCCGATCGTCGGCGCCAGCGTCGCCACCAGGCCGATCATCGGCGAGACGACGGCGCGGCGCGACGGCGGGAAGATGGTGAAGGCGGCAGCGAAGACGCTGGGGATCATGCCGCCGCCGATGAAGCCCTGGATGGCGCGGTAGACGATCATCTGGTCGATGTTGGTGGCGGTCGCGGCCAGCGCGCTGGCCGCGGTGAAGCCGGCGGCAGCGATTGTGAACAGGACCCGCGTCGACAGCATCCGGCTGAGGAAGCCTGACAGCGGGATCATCACCACCTCGGCGATCAGATAGGCCGTCTGCACCCACGGGATCTCGTCCGAGCTGGCGCTCAAGCCCGCCTGGATCTCGGCCAGCGAGGCCGAGACGATCTGGATGTCCAGGATCGCCATGAACATGCCGAACACCATCGCCAGGAAGGCGATGACGCGGCGAACCGGCATATGGTCGGCCGGTAGGGCGGGTGCCGCCGGCCGTGCCGGTATCGATCCTGCGGTGACGGTTGCGGTTGCCATGTCATGGCCTCCCTGCGGCAATTCCAGGAAAGGCGCGCGGGGCTTTCCGTCCGGAATTGCGTCAAAACAAATACTTGGGCTGGCTGGGCGGCCCGGCGCTCGACAAGCCGCCGGGCCGCCCCCCAAAAGTGCCTAGTTGGCAGTCGCGGCCGGCGCGGTGCGGCTGTCTGCGGCGACGATGACGCTCAGGCCGGCGCGCAGCTTGCCGGTCTTCAGAACGTCGGCCGGCACGTCGATGCGGACCGGAACGCGCTGCACCACCATGGTGAAGTTGCCGGTGGCGTTTTCCGGCGGCAGCAGCGAGAACACCGCACCCGAAGCCGGCGCCAGCGACGACACCGTGCCTTCGAAGCTCTGGCCGTCGATCGCATCGACCGTGATGCGGACCTTCTCGCCGGCCACCAGATGGCCGAGCTGCGTCTCCTTGAAGTTGCCGACGATGTAGAGCTTGTCCATCGGCACGACGACGGCGAGCTTCTGGCCGGGGCTGACGAGGTCGCCCTGCTCGACCGAGCGGTTGCCGACGACGCCGTCATAGGGCGCCTTGAGGACGGTGAAGGACAGATCGCGCGCCGCCTTGTCGCGGCCGAGCTGCAGCGAGGCCAGCGTGCTTGCGGACTCCGCGCGCTGCGCTTCGAGCACACCGATATTGGCCTGCGCGGCGGCGATCTGCGCGTCGGCGCCGACAAGCGCCGCCTTGGCCTGGTCGAGCGCGGTTTGCGCGTCGTCGAGCTGCGCCTGCGTGCCGACATGGGTCTTGAGCAACTGCGCCGCGCGGTCCTGGGCGCGCGCCGCATTGTCGGCCGCGGCCTGGTCGGCCACCTTCGACGCCTGCGCCTGCTGCAGCGACGCTTGGGCGGCCTTGGTCTGCGCGTCGATGCGGTCGAGCGTCTTCGCCAACGTGGCGATCTGCGCCTCGGCCTGGGCAACGGCTATCTTGTAGTCGCCGTCGTCGATGGTCAGCAGCGGGTCGCCGGCCTTGACCTGCTGGTTCTCGCTCACCAGGACCTTGTCGACATAGCCGGAAATCTTCGGCGACACGAACGACATGTCGGCCTGGACATAGGCGTCGTCGGTTGAGATCATGAAGCGGCCGTCGGTCCAGTAGTCGTAGCCGTACCAGCCAGCGGCGCCGAGCAGCCCAAGCCCGATGATGGGCAGAAGCAGCGAGCGCACCGAACGCTTCTTCTTGGCGGGCGCCTCGGCAGGGGTCACGGTGGCGGGCTGCGGAAGCGCTTCCGGCGCTTCGGTCGATGGTTGGACCTTGGCGTTGGGAAACGTGCGGACTTCGGCGGTGGCGGGCGCGTTCGAGGACATGATATCTCTCAGCAGGTTTATATGAAATTCTGTTATACTGAACCGTTCGGTTCGATCTGGAGATTGACTTAGCGCTAAAACAGGCCCATATCAAGAGGCAATCGAACCGGTTGGTTCGAATTATTTTGCGAGGTGTGACTTTTATGGGCGAAACAGTGTCGGACCCCGGCAACGACCAGTGCGACGTGCTGGACAGCCTGCGTCGCGGCCGCCCGGCGGCCGGGCAGGATCCGGTCAAGCGCAGCCAGATCATCGAGGGCGCGCGCCGTGTCTTCATCGACAAGGGCTTCGAGGCCGCGTCGATGAACGACATCACCCGCGAGGCCGGCGTCTCCAAGGGCACCATCTATGTCTACTTCGCCAACAAGGAAGAGTTGTTCGAGGCGCTGATCGAGGAAGAGCGCGGCACCATCTTCAAGAACATGTACGAGATGCTCGATCGCGCCGGCGATCTGCGCGAGACACTGGTCAAGTTCGGCAAGGTGCTGTCTCTGAAGATCACCTCGGCCAAGGTCATCCAGGCGCAGCGCACGGTGATCGGCGCGGCGGACAGGATACCCGACATGGGCGCCCGGTTTTACGAGCGCGGCCCGAAACGCGGCCATGACAAGGTCATGGCCTTCCTCAATGCCGCCATCGAGCGCGGCCTGCTCAAGATCGACGATGTCGATCTTGCTGCCTATCAGTTCACCGAACTCTGCCTGGCCGGTATTTTCCGGCAGTGCATATTCTCCTACCGCACCAAGGCCCCCAGCCAGGAGGAGATCGACCATGTCGTCAGGTCGGGCGTCGGCATGTTCCTGAAGGCCTACGGGACCGAGAAGCTCGCGGCCGAGGAGCAGGCGCAGTCGGCATGAAAACCTGAAGCGCGCGGAGCGGTTGCGAAGGATCGACGTGCCTTGACGACGCGACGCAGACAGCGTCGTAACGGGCCTCGATGTCCGCCGGGCAGGTCCGTGCTCCCGCCTAAATCGACTGTCGATCGGAGCTCGCCGGAAGAGCTTGTTAACCATCGGTTCCTATGTCTCGGGACACGTTTGTTCGACGAATCTCGAGTGTGACATCCATGCGTTTTACCCGTGCCAATCCTTCCGGCGGTTCCCCCTACGGCGACAACGATGGCAGTCATCCGGAAGATGCCCGGCACCATGGCGCGGCCGCGCCGCCGCAGCGGCAAACCGGGCAGGTCGTCACGCTGCGAGCCGCCGATGAAGGCGATTCGGACGCCGCCGCCTCGTTGGATTCGACTGAAGGCGGCGAGTTCGGCCGCCCGACCTGGCAGCAATATTTCTTCCTCGCGCCCAATGTGCGTTTCACCCGCACGCCGGAGTCCGACAAGCGGCCCACGGCGCAGCCGGATGATGAACCACCGGCCAAGGCGACGCCTTCCCGCGGCGATTCCGTCCGCCCCGCGCCGTCGGCCCCCCGGCCGGTCGCGCCGGCCCGGGAAATCCTTGCTGCGCCCTCTACTGCTCCGGCCAAGCCGCCGCAGGCCATCGGCAGCTCGCCGCAGGCCATCGCCAAGCCGCCTCAGGCCATCGCCGCTCCGCCGCGGGCGGTCGCCACTCCGGCGCAAAAGGCGCAGCCGCCGAAATTCCGCTGGTCCTATCTTTCCGATGATGCGTTTTTCGAATTCAGCATGCCCTTGCTCGCCGAGCGCCTGGCGCGGGCTCGCCTGAACGAATCGTCGCCATCCCCCGCCTCCGCGCCGGTGCATCCTCCGGCGCGACCGATCCGGTCCGGATCCGCCTCCCCGGGCGAGGCAGTTTCGTTCTACCGCATCATCGAATGGCGTTCGAACGGTCCGGCCGCAAGCCCTGCACAGGCCGGCACGCCTGCCGCACGGCCTGCTTCGGTGGAGATTGAACCTCGCGCGCCCGCAGCGGAGCCCGCCGCGCCAATTTCCGTTCCAAAGAGTGCCAGGACCGCGAAGCGCGCGCCGTCTCTGCCCGCCGCCGGCAAGGTGGTGCCGTCGGCCGCCCCGTCCGGCTACGAGCTTCCGTCCGAGGACCTGCTGCAAATGCCGCCGGAGGGCCAGGGCTTCTACATGTCGCAGGAGCGGATGGAACAGAACGCCGACCTGCTCGAAAGCGTGCTGGAGGATTTCGGCGTCAAGGGCGAGATCATCCATGTCCGGCCTGGTCCGGTCGTCACGCTCTACGAGTTCGAGCCGGCGCCTGGCGTGAAATCCAGCCGCGTCATCGGCCTGGCCGATGACATCGCCCGCTCCATGTCGGCGATCTCGGCGCGCGTCGCCGTCGTGCCCGGCCGCAACGTCATCGGCATCGAACTGCCCAACGAGACGCGCGAGACGGTCTATTTCCGCGAGTTGATCGAATCGGCCGGCTTCCGCAACACGTCCTGCAAACTGGCGCTGGGCCTCGGCAAGACGATCGGCGGCGAGCCGGTCATCGCAGACCTGGCCAAGATGCCGCATCTCTTGGTCGCGGGCACCACCGGCTCCGGCAAATCGGTCGCCATCAACACCATGATCCTGTCGCTGCTCTACCGGATGAAGCCGGAGGAATGCCGCCTCATCATGGTCGACCCAAAAATGCTGGAACTGTCCGTCTATGACGGCATCCCGCATCTGCTCACGCCCGTCGTCACCGATTCCAAGAAGGCCGTCACGGCGCTGAAATGGGCAGTGCGCGAGATGGAGGACCGCTACCGCAAGATGGCGCGCCTCGGCGTGCGCAACATCGACGGCTACAACCAGCGCGCCGCCACCGCCCGCGACAACGGCGAGGTCGTTGTCATGCAGGCGCAGGTCGGCTTCGAGAAGGGCACGGGCGAGCCGCTGTTCGAGGAACGGGAGATCGACCTGGCGCCGATGCCCTACATCGTCATCATCGTCGACGAGATGGCCGATCTGATGATGGTGGCCGGCAAGGAGATCGAGGGCGCCATCCAGCGGCTGGCGCAGATGGCGCGCGCCGCCGGCATCCACTTGATCATGGCCACGCAGCGCCCCTCGGTCGACGTCATCACCGGCACCATCAAGGCCAATTTCCCCACCCGCATCTCCTTCCAGGTGACGTCGAAGATCGACAGCCGCACCATCCTGGGCGAGCAGGGCGCCGAGCAGTTGCTGGGCCAGGGCGACATGCTGCACATGGCCGGCGGCGGTCGCATCGTCCGCGTGCACGGACCCTTCGTCTCCGACCTGGAGGTCGAGCATGTCGTGGCGCATCTGAAGGCGCAGGGGCGTCCGGAATATCTCGAAACGGTCACCGCCGACGAGGAGGCGGAAGAAGAGGCGGCCGACGCGGGTCCCGTCTTCGACAAGGGCGCGATGGCCGAAGAGGACGGCGACGCCCTCTACGAGGAAGCCATCAAAGTGGTCAAGCGCGACAAGAAATGCTCGACCTCCTACATCCAGCGCCGCCTCGGCATCGGCTACAATCGCGCCGCATCGCTGGTCGAACGCATGGAGAAGGAGGGCCTGGTCGGCACGCCCAACCACGTCGGCAAGCGTGAAATCCTGGCCGGCCGGCGGGACCACGCGCCGGAGCGCGACGAAACGGATTGACGAGGATCGGGGATGGGGCCGGGCGATACGCCGGTCTTGCTTGACCGGACGTGCCTTCGCGGCGGGTGCGTCAGCCGCCGTTGGCGGCCAGCACGATCGCGGCGCGCAGTTCCTCCAGCCCGTCGCTCTTTTCCGACGACGTCGCCAGGACGAACGGGAAGGCGGCCGGCCGCTTCTTGATCTTGGCCAGCGTCTCCTCGATCAGCCGCGGCACGCCGGCTGCCTTGATCTTGTCGGTCTTGGTCAGCACGATCTGGTAGGAGACTGCCGCCTTGTCGAGCAGCGACAGCACCTCATCGTCCTTGGCCTTGATGCCGTGGCGGGCGTCGATCAGCACATAGACGCGCTTCAGCGTGACGCGGCCCTTGAGGTAGTCGAAGACCAGCTTCGTCCAGTCGTCGACCTTTTCCTTCGGCGCGCTGGCATAGCCGTAGCCGGGCATGTCGACCAGCGCCATCGGCGGCAGGTCGGCGCCTTCGCCGGAAAAACCGTCGGGCACGAAATAGTTGAGTTCCTGCGTGCGCCCCGGCGTGTTCGAGGTCCGCGCCAGCCCCTTCTGGCCGACCAGCGCGTTGATCAGCGACGACTTGCCGACATTCGAACGGCCGGCGAAGGCGATCTCCGGCGGACCCTCCGGCGGCAGGAACTTCATCGCCGGCACGCCGCGGATGAAGACCCAGCCGCGGGTGAACAGGTCGGTGCCGATCACGGTCTTGTCCATCAGACGGCTGCCTCCAGGCGGGCAATGTCGGCGCCCCTGATGGCGTCGAGGTTGCGGCCGATCTTGTCCACCGGCCAGTTCCACCAGCCTGCCATCAGCAACCGCCGGATCGTCTTGTCGTCGAAGCGCATCTTCACCACCTTGGCCGCGTTGCCGGCAACGATCGCATAGGCCGGCACGTCGTGCGTGACAACCGATTTCGCCGCGACGATGGCGCCATGGCCGATTGTCACCCCGGGCATGATCACCGCATCCATGCCGATCCACACATCGTTGCCGACCACCGTGTCGCCGCGGATCTCCTTCGCCCATGTCTTCGGGTCGAAGCCTTCCTCCCAGCCATGGCCGAAGATGTTGAACGGATAGGTCGAGAAGCCCGACATTGCGTGGTTGGCGCCGTTCATGATGAAGCGCGCGCCCTCGGCGATGGCGCAGAACTTGCCGATGATCAGCTTGTCGCCGATGAACGGATAATGGTGCAGCACGCAGCGCTCGGCGAATTTGTCCGGTCCGTCCGGATCATCATAGTAGGTGAAGTCGCCGACCTCGATGTTGGGCGCGCTGACCAGTCCTTTCAGGAAGCCGACGCGCGGATGCATCGGGATCGGGTGCTTGATGTTGGGGTTGGGTCCGGTCATCGGCTGGCTCCGTCCACACTTGCAGCATACGGAGCTTAGGGACGGGCGGCGACCGGGTCTACCCGCGCTGTTGAAGCCGGGGTCCCGCGAAGCAGCGCGGTGACCCCGGCCTGCCGGACGACCTCCCAAACACCGGCGTCGCTGCGCCGGAAGCCGTCGCGGCTTCTTGGGGAGGACTGAGAAAGCTACGGACCACGCCGAGCCGTAGTTTCCCGGCGCCAACAAAAAACCCGGACGAGCCGGGTTTTTCGAAGACAATTGATCGGGCTGCCGGCTATTCCGCCGGCGAGGGTTTCTTGCGGAACAGCGCCGCCAGATTGTCCCACAATTCGATCTTGGCGCCTTGGCGCTTCATGATCACGCCCTGCTGCAGGATCGACAGCAGATTGTTCCAGGCCCAGTAGATGACCAGGCCGGCGGGGAAGCCCGCCATCATGAAGGTGAAGATGATCGGCATCCAGGTGAAGATCGCGGCCTGCGTCGGATCCGGCGGCGTCGGGTTCATGCGCATCTGCAGGAACATGGTGACGCCCATCAGCAGCGGCCAGACGCCGATCATCAGCATATGCGGCAGCGTCATCGGGATCAGGCCGAACAGGTTGAAGATCGAGGTCGGATCGGGCGCGGCAAGGTCCTGGATCCAGCCGAAGAACGGCGCGTGGCGCATCTCGATGGTGATGTAGAGCACCTTATAGAGCGAGAAGAACACCGGGATCTGCAGCGCCACCGGCCAGCAGCCGGCCAGCGGATTGATCTTCTCGGTCTTGTAGAGCTCCATCATCGCCTGCTGCTGCTTCATCTTGTCGTCCGCGTATTTCTCGCGGATTTCGAGCATTTTCGGCTGCACCTTCTTCATGTTTGCCATCGACGCGTAGGACTTGTTGGCGAGCGGGAAGAAGATGGCCTTGACGATGACGGTGGTGGCGAGGATGGCCAGGCCGAAATTGCCGAAGAATTTGTAGAGCGTGTCGATCAGCCAGAACATCGGCTTGGTGATGAAGTGGAACCAGCCCCAGTCGATCAAGAGGTCGAACCGCTTGATGTGGCGGTCCTCGGCGTAGGCGTTGATCTTGGCGACTTCCTTGGCGCCGGCGAACACCTCGGTCTCGACCGTCGCCGACTGGCCGGCATCGACATTGATCGCGTCGGTCAGGAAGTCTGACTGGTAGCGGTGGCGGCCGTCCTCGAAATAGGCGTAGCGCGGCTGGAACGGCTGCTTCTCGGTCGGCACCAGCGTCACCGCCCAGTATTTGTCGGTGATGCCGAGCCAGCCGTCGGTCGACTTGCCGGGCTGGGCCTGCTTGTCTTTCTCGATCGAGGCGTATTTGTGCTCCTGCAGGCCTTCCGTGCCGGTATAGCCGATCAGACCCTCATGCAGCACATAGGTGCTGGCGACGGCGGGCTTGTCGAAGCGGGTGACGCGGCCGTAATTGAACAGCGAGACGGGCGCCGTACCTGAGTTCTGCACAGTGTCGGAGACCGTGAACATATAGTCGTTGTCGACTGAGACGGTGCGCTTGAAGGTCAGGCCCTTGTCGTTCGTATAGGTCAGCGTCACCGGCGTCGACGGCGTCAGCGTGGCGTTGCCGTCGACCGTCCACACCGTGTCGGCGCCCGGCACCGCGCCGGTCTTGTCGTTGCCGACAAAGCCGATCTCGGCGAAATAGCCGTTGGGCAGCGCCGACGGGTTGAGCAGCTCGATCTCGGGCGAGTTCTTGTCGACGGTCTCGGTGTAGTGCTTGAGCTTGAGGTCGTCGAGGCGCGCGCCGGTGAGGTTTATCGAACCTTCCAGGCTCGGCGTGTCGATCTTGACGCGGCTGGTCGCGGCCAGCGCCTGCGCGCGGCCGGCCGCCGTCACGGCCTCGCCGCCAGGAGCGCTCGGAATGGCGCCGGGCGCGGGGGCCGGCGTGACGGCAGCACCCGGATTGGCCGCTTCGGCCGCCTTCTTCTGCTCGGCCTGCCGCTGTTCCTCGATGCGGGCCGCCTCGCGCTGCTGCTCGACGCGCGGGTTCATGTAGAACACCTGCCACAGCGTCAGGATCAGCACCGACAGCGCGATGGTGATGAAGAAATTGCGGTTGTTTTCCATCGAAGCCCTTGGCCTATCGTGTTCCGCGCAGTCGGCGGGAAAGCTCGGCCTTCAACTGGCCGAACGGAATGGCGAGCACGTCTTCACGCCCGACGATGACATAGTCATTGCCGGGCGCCATGTCATCGGCCGCGTGCGTGCGCACGGCTTCTCTCAGCCGGCGCCGGACGCGGTTGCGCACGACCGCATTGCCGACCTTCTTGGTGACGGTGTAGCCGACGCGCGGCGACAATCCGTCGCCACGGTCGAGAACCTCGACGAGGAAAAGCCGCCCGCGGCGCTTCTCGCCGCCGCGGACAGCCAGGAAATCCGCGCGCTTCAGAAGCCGCTTGGGATGTGCTCCCACTGGCTTGCCGGTTGCGGGCAACGATCTCGTCTTCCGTTCAGGCGCTGAGCCGCTTGCGGCCGCGATTGCGGCGGGCTGCGACGACGCCGCGACCACCCTTGGTGGCCATGCGAGCACGGAAACCGTGCCGGCGCTTGCGGACGAGTTTGGACGGTTGGTAGGTACGCTTCATTTGTTTTAATACCGCGGGGTGCGGCCCTTCTTGATTCTGTCACTCTGTAACAGGAGCTTTGCCGGGCCAGTTTAGGCGCGATCGAAACCGCGCCGGGACGAATGGCCCGAGCGTGAGCGGGCTTATAGAAAGAAGGGTTTTGGAAGTCAATCCGGCGCCGCTGCGCCCTTTGTCGCGATCGCGCGGTGGATGTTTTTTTCTCCGGCAAGGATGAAATTGGCAAAAAAGCCGCAATCGCCTAATCTTCGCTATCAAGTGTTTGTGAAGACCCTGAAGCATGACTGAAGCCCAAGCCACGGACGACAGGGCCGGCGCGGCGAGCACCGCCGCCCGCACGGTGCCCCTGTCGCGCGGCCTGTCGACCAAGCTTCTTCTGCTCACCATCGTCTTCGTGCTCTTGGCCGAAATCCTGATTTTCCTGCCCTGGATCGCCAGCTACCGGGTGAGCTGGCTGAAGGAGCGGTTGGGCACGGCGGCCGCGGTGTCGATCGTGCTGGTGCAGGGCGAGCCCAACTCGCTCTCGCGCACGGCCCAGAACGACGTGCTGATGGCGATCGGCGCCAAGGCGATCGCCGTGCGCGACGGCGGCGTCTCGCGGCTTTTGGTGGTGTCCGAGATGCCGCCGCAGGTCGACGAGCACATCGACATTTCCAAGGTCGGCATGATCGACGGCATGACCGGGGCGCTCGACACACTGTTCTTCGGCGGCAAGCGCATGCTGCGCGTATTCGGCCCGGTCGGCGAGAGCGACAAGGAATTCGAGCTGATCATGCCCGATTATGCCTTGCGAAGCGCCATGCTGGTCTATTCGCGCAACGTCGCCTTCGTCTCGCTGCTGATCTCGCTGTTCACCGCCATGCTGGTCTATGCCGCGATCGACCTGATCATGATCGGCCCGATCCGCACCATGACGCGCTCGATGCTGTCCTTCTCCGAGGCGCCCGACGACCCCGGCCGCATTATCCGTCCCGCCGCCCGCGCCGACGAGATCGGCGTCGCCGAGCGCGAGCTGTCGCAGATGCAGGAACGGCTGCAGAAGATGCTTTCCGAGCAGAAGCACCTCGCCGATCTCGGGCTCGCCGTGTCGAAGATCAACCACGACATGCGCAACATCCTGGCCTCCGCGCAGCTGATGTCTGACCGCCTGCGGCTGGTCAAGGACCCGACCGTGCAGTCCTTCGCGCCGAAGCTGCTGCGCGCGCTCGACCGCGCCGTGTCCTATTCGGAAGGCGTGCTCGCCTATGGCCGCACGCAGGAGCCGCCGCCGTCGCGCCGCCGCGTGCGGCTGCGCCAGCTGGTCGAGGACGTGCACGGCCTGCTCGACATCGAGGAGGGCATCGATTTCGTCAACGGCGTCGAGCACGCCTTCGAGGTCGACGCCGATTCCGACCAGCTGTTTCGCGTGCTCACCAATCTCTGCCGCAACTCGGTGCAGGCGATGGCGGCCGACACCGAAAGCGCGGTCGTGCGCCGGCTGGCGGTCTCGGCCGAGCGCCTGGGCAGCGTCAGCCGCATCGTCGTCACCGACACCGGCCCCGGCCTGCCGCCGAAAGCGCGCGAGAACCTGTTCGCCGCCTTCCGTGGCTCGGCGCGCAGCGGCGGCACCGGGCTGGGGCTGGCCATCGCCTACGAGCTGATCCGCGCCCATGGCGGCACGGTCGAGCTGGTCGAATCGATCGGCGGGCGCACCACCTTCGCCGTCACCATCCCCGACCAGCCGGTCCGCCTCGACCAGGCCCGCGGAAGTCTGCGCCGACCGGCCTAGTCCGGACAAAAAGCACCTGCGACAAAACTTTTGCCGGATCGGCTTGCTTTTCGGAAATTCAGTCGTTAGGGAACACGTCTCGTCGCGGCCGGTCGTCACGATCGGATCGCGGGGCTATGCAAAGCATGGCCTGTTGCGCGCCCGTAGCTCAGCTGGATAGAGCACCAGACTACGAATCTGGGGGTCAGGAGTTCGAATCTCTTCGGGCGCGCCATTTCACCATCGACGCGTTGAACTCCTCCGCTAGGGCAACGAGTAGGTCGTCACCTACCCGCAATCCGACACCTCCTCAAACAGCTTGATGGCCCCTGGGTTGCCCCAGTTCGCGGCAGGCGTCAGGAGCTTCAATTACTTGAACTCAAACAGTTCAATCAGGTTGCCCGATGGGTCTTTCAGAAGTCTGGTTCGACCGGCCCCCGCTTCGCTGATTTCGCCCCTGAATTCGGCCCCATCGGCATTCAACCGGCTGATGAGCCCATCCAGGTCCTTCGTGATGATCATGAACCGGTTCCAGCCGCCGGGCTCCGGAGTGCCGCCGGCTGTTCCTCCACTACCCGCTCCCGGGGCGCTCAAATAGAGCGTCAGATCATCACGAACGAGCGCTGCGAACTTGCCGGGATTGTGCATGTTCACCGAGAACTCGAGTCTGTCGCGATAGAATTCGACCGACCTATCGACGTCCGTCACGATGTAGCGGATGGAGGCCATTGCGCGAGCTCCGTTTTGACCGCACAGCTTGACGTGCAAACGCGCGGATCCGCCTGGCGTTCCAACAGCACCCTGACATCGAGTTAACGGCGATCAGCGCGCAGGACAGGTGCACGGACGGTCTACGCTCACCTTCTTGACCGTCTCTCGACCTCCTGCGCGCCAGTTGACATATATTCAAGATAGATATATGTAACTTGCGTAATAGACACGAGACACGTCAATGAGCGAGACCGATTTCCTCAAGGACTACGACCCCAGCGCATTCCAGCGGCCGTCGGTGGCGGTCGACCTCGTCCTGCTGGGGCTGCGCGACGGGCGCCCCACGGTCCTGCTGCTCAGGCGCGACCAGCATCCGCACGCAGGCCGCTGGGCGTTGCCGGGCGGCTTTGTCGGCATCGACGAGTCCCTCGATGCCGCTGCCGCGCGGGTGCTGCGCGAGAAGGCCGCAATCGAGGGTGCTCGCCTCGAACAGCTCTACACCTTCGGCGCGGTCGATCGTGACCCGCGCATGCGCATCATCAGCGCTGCCTATCTCGTTCTGCTGACCGAGACGGCCTTCGCCGCGGCCGCGCGGGCGATGCCAACTTTGCTGCCCGCCGCGATCCATGTGCCCTGGGCCGGCGAGGCCGGCGGTCCGGTCAACGTGCTGTCGCCGGACAACGAAAAGCTCACGCTCGCCTTCGACCACGCTGACATCCTGGCGATGGCGATGCTCAGGCTGCGCGGCAAGCTCGATTATTCCGACGTCGCCTTCGCGCTGCTGCCGGAACTGTTCACGCTGCGGCAGCTCCAGGATGTGCACGAGGCGATTCTCGGCACATCGCTCAACAAGCCGGCCTTTCGCCGGCGGCTGCTCGACAAGGGCTGGTTGGCGGCGACCGGCGCCTATGAGGCGGGCACCGCCTACCGACCGGCAGAACTTTACCGTTTCCAGCGTCCGTAACCGATTGAGGGAGAGACTATCATGGCCACCATCCGCAACTTCGGCTTCATCGCCCAGCTCCGCAGCGAGGCGAGCAGCCACGTCATCCGCTATCGCGATGGTCGCGTGAAGCAGAGCGGCCGCGGCCTGGTGTTCTGGTTCGCGCCGGAAACCGCCAGCATTGCCGAAGTGCCGATGGACGACCGGGAGATGACGCTGTTCGTCAAGGGCCGCAGCCAGGATTTCCAGACCGTGGCCGTGCAGGGCACGGTCGGCTGGCATGTCGTCGATCCCGGGCGGCTGGCGGAGCGCGTCGATTTCAGCATCAATCTCAGGACCGGCAAGCCACAGGGCGAGCCGATCGAGAAGATACAGGCGCGCATCGCCGGCATCGCCAACCAGGCGGTGCAGCAATATCTCGGACAGGCGCCGGTCCGCGCGCTTCTCGACGCCGGCCCCGCCCCGTTGCGCGAGCGGCTGCAGGCGGTTGTCGCCGCCGACCCGGCGCTGATCGACATTGGCGTCGCCGCGGTCACCGTGCGGCTCACCAACCTCACCCCGACGAGCGAGCTCGAGCGGGCCTTGCAGACACCGACCTTCGAGGCGCTGCAGCAGAAGGCCGACGAAGCGACCTTCGAACGCCGGGCGCTCGCCGTCGAAAAGGAGCGTGCCATCGCCGAAAATGAAATGGCGACCAGGACCGAACTGGCGCGGCGCGAGAAGCTGTTGATTGCCGAGGAGGCCGAAAACGCCCGCAACCGCGCCACCGGCGCGGCGGAGGCGCAGCAGGTCGAGGCGGCCGCCGAGGCGGAGCGCATCCGCACCGTCGAGGGCGCCAGGGCCGAGGCCGAACGGCAGCGCATCGCCATCTACCGCGACCTGCCGCCCGCGATCCTGCTCGGCCTCGCCGCCCAGCAGCTCGCCGGCAAGCTGGAGAAGATCGAGCACGTCAACGTGACGCCGGACCTGCTCGCCACCGTGCTCGGCGAATTCCGCAAGAGCCCGGCGGTGATCGAGGCCCGCTGAGGGGGGCGAAGCATGGCGGCGAACCGACCCCGCGCGGTCTTCGTGACGCGCGAGACCGACTACGAGCTGCTGGTCGCGCGCCACGCGACGCGCGACCAGGCACGCTTCTTCCTGCAGACGCGCGGCCAGCGGCTCGAGGATGTCGAGGTCCGGCACGACAAGTTCCATGCCGTGCTGGGCGCGGCACGGGCCTCGGTGCCGGCGGATTGGCGCCAGACCCTGGTCAAGCGCGCCGACCTCGACCGCTTCCTGTTCGCGGCCGACGACGTTGTCGTGCCGGTGGGACAGGATGGGCTGGTCGCCAATGTCGCCAAGTACCTCGACGGCCAGCCCGTGCTCGGCGTCAATCCGGCGCCGGATCTCTATGACGGTGTGCTGGTCCGCATCGGCGTCGGCCGGCTGGGCAAGCTGCTCGCCGCCAGCATAGCCGGCAATGTCGGCATCGAATCGCGAACCATGGTTCAGGCCGAGCTCGATGGCGGCGAAACGCTCCTCGCGCTCAACGAGATCTTCGTCGGCCACCGCAGCCACCAGTCGGCCCGTTACCGGATCGAGGCGGAGGGCGAGGCGGAAAACCATTCCTCCAGCGGCCTCATCGTCGCCTCCGGCACCGGCGCGACGGGCTGGGCGCGCTCGATCATGGAAGCGACGCATCTCGACCTGTCGCTCGGCCGCGAAGAGCACGCAGTGGGCTTCTGGGTGCGCGAGCCGTTTCCGAGCGTCGCCACCGCCACGAATTTGCGCGCCGGCAAGATCACCGAAAGCCCGCTCCTCATCACATCGCGCATGAACGAGGGCGGCGTGATCTTCGCCGACGGCATCGAGCAGGATTTCATCGCCTTCGACTGGGGCAGGCAGGTCCAGCTGCAGCCGGCATCGCGGGCGCTGCGGCTGGTCGTCGATCAGTGACCAACAGCATGCTGGCGCGAGGTGGATGCCGCCGCGTCGAAGCCAGCAAGTTCGACGGGACGGCCTAGGGGCCGCCCCGCCTGCGTTGCCTTCCCGGTACGGACTAGTGGCCCGATCCGGCATGCCCACCGACCTGTTCGGGCAGTGATGGCGCCCTGCTTCCGTTCAGTCGATCGGACGGATATCCGCATCCGCCAGGCAGTAGGGCGCGTAGCGGAAATCGCGGATACCCGCGACCTCTTCGCCGCGCCACTCGACCAGCATGAAACCGCGCGCCGCGCCGTCCGGAACCTTCGGATCGCGGATCAGGATCGCCGGCCGGCCGTCGACAAAACCGAGCGACAATGCCCAATCGCTGACGCGGTCGTAATTGCCGAAATAGGTCGAGGCTTGCTTCTTGCCTCTGAGACGCGTGCGGTTGACGACTTCGAGCTGAATATCCTCGGCGATCAGCGCCCTGACGGCGTCGAAGTCGCGCGCGTTGAACAGGTCGACGTAGTGGCGCAGTCGCCGCTCGTCGTCGGCATCGAGCGCCGGCATGACGGCTTCTTCCGGCGCTGCTGCCAACGCCCTCAACTCGGCCCGCCCGCGATGCAGCGCCGCCTTGGTGGCGGCAAGCGTCGCGCCCGTCGCTTCGCAGGTTTCGGAAAGGCTGAGGCCGAGCACGTCGACCAGGATAACGGCGCTGCGCTGCGGCAGAGTGAGCTGCATGAAAGTGCGCAGGCTGGTGGCAGCTGCAAGCCTCGCCTCCGCGCTGGCGGAGAGGTCTTCCACTCCGGTCATATCGGCCTCGCTTAGGCGGGAACGCTCCCGCTGGCGGTGGCGCAGATAGTCCTGTGCCGCATTGTGGGCGATGCGAAACAGCCATTGCTCCGGACGGTCGACTGCGGCGTTGCCGTCGATCGCCTGCAGCGCCTTCAGCACCGTCTCCTGCACGATGTCCTCGCCGTCGATGACGGAGCCGGCCATGCGGGCTGCGTAGCGGTGCAACTTCGGACGCAGGCCGGCCAGCATCGCGTCCAGCGCCGCCCGGTCGAATTTCGATGACATCATTGCGTTCATTCCCGAGCAGGCTGCGGCACGGCGACGCCAGGAGGGCCGTGCCGGCACTGAGGTCAGGCCGGCATGGCCTCACTGGCATTGTCCAGCATACGATAGTTGCCGACGATTTTTGCCGCCGATCTGGCGAGAGCGCCGGAGCGCCGCTCGGCGTGGTCGGCGCTGAAAGCCTTGAAGGCGTCGAGCCCGGTCAGGGCGGCGCTGTCCTTGTCATACCCGACAAGATGCACGAACTCGCCATTCTCCAGCTCCAGAACGAGGTAGCGCACGGATAGCGGCTTCGTTTCGTCGAGCGCCTCGAACACCTTTGCAACCAGGGTACGGTTTTCGGCGATGCTTTCATCCTTCACGCCGTAGCGGATGAGATTGTAGCCCATTGTCATCTCCTTTTCTGGGTTTGCCCACAAAAGACGTTCCGCAGCATCGAAAAGATTCTCAAGGTGGCCCGAATCTTTCTGCGCGTCTGCGTCGTCTTTCGTCCGTCGAGGCCGCGCGGCGGCCTCCGCGATGAGGAGAGACATCATGCATATCCAGTTTGCCGAACTTCCGGTGTTCGACCAGGACCGCGCCAAGGCGTTCTATACCGATCACCTTGCCTGCCAGGTGATAGCCGACCAGCCGATGGGCGAGGGCGGCTGGCGCTGGATCGAGCTGGCGTTTCCCGACGCCGTCACCAACCTGCATTTTGTCAGACGCGCCGACGAGGCGCCGGGGGTCGACCCCGTGCTGGTGCTGGTCGACGACAACGTCGAGGGCACGTTCGCATCGCTGAAGGCGAAGGGTGTCGAAATCGTCACCGAGCCTCAGGAAGCTCCATGGCAGCCTGGCCGCACCGTCGCCGAGTTCCGCGACAGCGAGGGCAACCGTATGGTGCTGGCAAGCCGGTAATCTGGACGCATGCCCTCAGGTTGCAATGTCGGATTGTGGGATCAAGCGAACACGCCCGCCGCACCCGAATTTGCTACGCAAGGCGATAATCCGCGGGTCGTCTAACCCCCAAGCTGTTGCAGTTTGCGACAGGCACGCCTTACGCCTTCACGGCATCTCTCGCGACATCTCTCTTTGTTGCCATCCCTGCATCGTCCAACGGATTCCTGCTTGGCAGGTGCGGTCGTTTCCGCCGAACGATTGGCGGAAGGCTCGTTGATCGGCAGCGAGGCTTGCGGCTTGCGACTGACTTTCCTTGTTAGGGTTTTCTTGCGTGGCGGCGAAGGTGCTTGGAACTTGGCAATTCGGCTCTTCGCTATTTCGATGAACGCACCATTCGGAAATGCCGCCAGATAGGCACGATACATGGAGACATCGGATGTATCCTTGATCGATTTCCAAAACTCGAGGTCTTTCGCCGTATTGATGTCTGGCTGAGGAAGCTCTGACGGAGACTGATTATTGAATGTGGGATCTGGGTTGAATGAGAACCCCGGCTCCACCAAGGACGAATTGCTCCAGGGAACCTGCCTTCCAGACGTCGCGTTCATGACGTCCAAGCGGACGCGACGCATGAGAATTTCAATGTCGATCGAGGGAGTCTTTATGCGCTTCACAAGAGAGTCTGCAAACGGGCTATGATTGACGGCCCCATCGAGAGCGACATTGCCCGGCTGTGTTGCAAAGCCGATGAAGACCCCCCTGCCGGCATCCAGCGCTCCCAGCCCCTTTTCTATCGCAAAGCCGCGACTCTGACTCTGTCCACTTAGTTGCTTGACGAAAGGATTGTCCCGACAGGCATCGAGAAGGACGATGGCGGTATTTTCCTCGGCCGTCATGGCTGCGATAATGTCTTGCAAGCGCTCAGCCTCCAGAGCCAAGTCGGCCGGACGGTGAAGGGCGGCATCAACAGGCAATAGGTAGTTTTCTCCGTTCGCTTGGAGCCCGTGTCCGGCGTAGTAAAAAAGCGAGACATCACCCGGCTGCAAGTTTCGCCTGAATTTTCCGATGAGTTCCCTGAACGTTGAGGCGTCGGCATCCAGGCCAAGCGTGACCTTAAACCCGGTCTCTTCCAAAATTCGAGCGATCGCATTCGCGTCATTCACCCCGTTGGGGAGCGATGGCGCATAGCGGTAGGCGGAGTTGCCGATGACAAGTGCATATCTGTGACTGCGCTGACTGATTTCGGCCTCAGAGGACGCAGGTGTCGACAAGCCAGCCAGAAAAAGAAGGCACGCGCACAACAAGCAAATCTTGGACATTGCGACGTTCCCGAGGAACGAAGAATGTTAGCATCTGTTAATGCGCGGGGGTACCCACACAAGAGATGGTCTTGCTTGCGAAATGATGCGGCAAACGAGGCGCGCCCGACGTCACGAGCCTGCGGGAACGCCGTCGAACGTTCAGACCACCGCGCCGCCCGCCGACCGCCCGGCGCTGCGGCCGGAGAAGATGCAGCCGCCGAGAAACGTGCCTTCCAGCGCCGCGTAGCCGTGCAGGCCGCCGCCGCCGAAGCCGGCGGCTTCGCCGACCGCATAGAGGCCGGGGACCGGTAGGCCCCCGGCATCGAGAACGCGGCTGTCGAGATCGGTCTGCAGGCCGCCGAGCGTCTTGCGGGTGAGGATGTTGAGGCGCACCGCGATCAGCGGGCCGTTCGCCGGATCGAGCATTTTGTGCGGCTTTGCGGTGCGGATCAGCTTGTCGCCGAGATAGGCGCGCGCGCCGCGCAACGCCGTGATCTGCATGTCTTTCGAGAACGGATTGTCGAGCTGCCGGTCGCGGGCGCGGATCTCGCGCTCGACCTGGGCCTCCTCCAATAGCGGTTCGCCGCCGGCCAGCGCGTTCATGCGCTTGACCAGCGTCGAAAGGTCGGCCTCGACGATGAAATCCTCGCCCTTCTCCATGAAGGCTTTCACCGGGCCGGGAATGCCCGACGTGGCGCGGCCCAGCACCTGGCGCCAGCTCTTGCCGGTCAGGTCCGGGTTCTGCTCGGAGCCCGACAGCGCGAACTCCTTCTGGATGATCTTCCTGGTCAGGATGAACCAGGAATAGTCGAAGCCGGTGCGCATGATGTGGCTGAGCGTGCCGAGCGTGTCGAAGCCCGGATAGAGCGGCACCGGCAGCCGCTTGCCGCGCGCGTCGAGCCACAGCGACGACGGGCCGGGCAGGATGCGGATGGCGTGGTCGGTCCAGATCGGCGCCCAGTTCTTGATGCCCTCGACATAGTGCCACATGCGGTCGCGGTTGATGACCCTGCCGCCGGCCGCTTCGGTGATGGCCAGCATACGGCCATCGACATGGTCGGGCACGCCGGTGATCATCCGCGATGGGGCCTTGCCCAGGCGCTCGGGCCAGTTCTTGCGCACCAGCTCGTGATTGGCGCCGATGCCGCCGGAGGCGACGATCACCGCTTGCGCGTGAAGTTCGAAATCGCCGGCGATGTCACGCGCGCTCTTGCGGCCGCGCTCCACGCTGCTTGGCTCGAGGATGTCGCCGCGCACGCCATCGACGGTCGTGCCCGTTCGCGTCAGCTCGTTGACACGATGGCGGAATTTGAACTGGACAAGCCCGCGCATCGCCGCCTCGCGGACACGCAGGACAAAAGGTTCGAGCACGCCGGGGCCGGTGCCCCAGGTGACGTGGAAGCGCGGCACCGAATTGCCGTGGCCGATGGCGTTGCCGCCGCCGCGTTCCGCCCAGCCGACGACGGGAAAGAATTTCAGCCCGCGTTCGATCAGCCAGGAACGCTTTTCGCCGGCGGCAAAGCCGACATAGGCCTCGGCCCATTTGCGCGGCCAGAAATCTTCCGGGCGGTCGAAAGCCGCGGTGCCCATCCAGTCTTCCAGCGCGAGATCGTGCGAATCGCGGATGCGCATGCGTCGCTGCTCCGGCGAGTCGACCAGGAACAAACCGCCGAACGACCAGAAGGCCTGGCCGCCCAGCGACTGCTCCGGTTCCTGGTCGACGATGATGATCTTCTTGCCGGCCTCGGCCAGCTCGGCCGCGGCGACGAGGCCGGCCAGCCCCGCGCCGACAATGATGACGTCCGCGTCGTCAGCCATTTTTGCTCCCCCCAAGGCCGATAGAGCAATTCCAGGAAAAGTGTGAAGCGGTTTTCCGTCCGGATTGCGTCAAGACAAAGACTCAGACCGGTTCCCAGCCGTCCTTGCCGCCGGCGCGGAAGATGGCATCGATGACCTTCTGGTTGAGCACCGATTCCTCCAGCGTGAAGACGCGCTCCTTGCCGCCCTGCGCCGCCCTGGCGAAGGTCTCGACCTCCAGCCGGTACTGCTGCGTGCCGGGGAAGCGGAACACCTGCGCCTCGGTGTGGTTCTGGTTGTGCAGCTCGACCCGATGGTGGTCGTAGAGCCCGGCATTGAACGGCGAGAACACCTCGATGAAACCCTTCTCGCCGTGGAACACCATCACCTGCCGCGCCGCCATCTGCGTCGACAGGTAGAAGGACAGTTCGAAGTCGCCGAAGTCGGCGCGGATCGAGGAATAGATGTCGGTGCCGAAGGTCTTGTCGCGCTCGATCGTCGCCTGCACGCGCTGCGGTTCCTTGCCGGTCGAAAAGCGCGTCGACACCGTCGGGTAGACGCCGATGTCGGGCAGCGCGCCGCCGCCGAGGTCAAGCTGGTTGCGCATGTTCTTGGGGTCGACATTGTAATAGGAGAACGCGCCCTGCACGTGGCGCAGCCGGCCGATGGCGCCGCTGGCGATCAGGTCGCGCACCTTGATCCATTGCGGGTGGTAGATGACCATGAAGGCTTCGCAGACCAGCACCTTCTTCTCGTCGCGCAGCTTGATCAGCGGCGCGATGTCCTTGGCGTCGAGCGCCAGCGGCTTCTCGACCAGCACATGCTTGCCGGCCTGGATCGCCTTGGCCGTCCACTCGACATGCTGCGAGGTGGGCAGCGGGATGTAGACGCCGTCGATGTCCTTCGACGCGAGCAGTTCCTCATAGGAGCCGAAAGCATGCGGCGCGCCGAAACGGTCGGCCAGTGCCCGGGCTTTCGCCAGATCGCGGCTGGCGATCGCCGACAGGATGCCGTTCTCCGCCTCGACGATCGCCGGTAACAGCTGCTCGCGGCCGATCTTGGCCGTCGACAGAACACCCCATCGGAACATCACGCTTCTCCATGTCGAATTGCATCATGGAGGTGTGCCCCAATTCAGGGGAAAAGCCAATCGCAGACACTCCGTGGCTTGGCGCATGCATTGTCCAATGTAGCGCTGGTCGACCCCCACTCCGTCTCGGCTTCGCCGAGCCACCTCTCCCCCGATCGACGGGGTAGAGGAAGGCGCCTAGCTTTTTGCCATCAACGCTCCTCCAGCAACGCTCCCTTCCTTTCCCTCCGGAGGGGGGAAAGGTGGCACTGCGAAGCAGCGACGGATTGGGGGAACCACGTGGCAATCAAGCTACGGCCTGATCAGTCACGCCAATCACAGAAGATGTGTGCATAGCGTGGCCCGCTTTGCCGGGGGCGAGGAAATGCGCCTCAGCCCCTCTTGCCCGTCAGCGTCATGTCGAAGTTGACGACGTTGGAATAGATCGGCGTGCCGACATCCATGCCGTAGCGTGACCTCAACACCTTGCCGGTGACGTGGAATTTGATCGTGCCGGCCTTGAGGCTGCTGAGCTCGGCGGTGAATTTTTCCGGAAACGTCTTGCCGCGCGCCGTCAGCCGGCCGGTGACCAAGGCCGTCGTGTCGCCGGTACGGGTCACATTGGTCGAGCGGAACTGGATTTCCGGGCTGTTGGTGCTGTCGAACACCGCGTCGGAGCGCAGGAAGGCATCGATGCGGTTCTGGCCGGTGCCGACGCTCTCGGGAAAGATGGTGAGGTTGACCTGCGAGCGTTCGACATTGCCGTTGTCGATGCGGATGCTGCCCTTGAAGCGGGCGAAGGCGCCGTCGAAGCCGCCGCCGCCCGCCTTGCCGATGGTGAAGCGGATGTTCGATGCGGCCGGGCTGATCGTGTAGCTGCCGGCGGCGTCGCTGAGCGCCACCGCCGCGATGGCGGGCACGGCAAGGCAAGCGGCAAGGGCCGCCAATCCAAGGATGCGCGCATGCATGGGGGAGGTCCTTTTTCTGAGGCAGCGCATTGCTGTCTTCTCGCCTCACCAACGAACGACGGCGGTCTTCTATTCCCGGCCTGACGAAGGCGTGATCATGCGCGCAAGCACGCTGTCGCGCAGCCAGAAATGATGGCGCAACGCGGCCAGGATATGCAGGACGACGAGCGCGATGCCGGCATAGGCGAGGTACCAGTGCGCTGCCGTCCAAAAACTCTCCGCCGCGTCGGATACAGCCAGTGGCAGGTTGGGCATCACGAACAGGTTGAACGGCATGCTCGGGATCTCCAGCGTCGACACCGACACCAGCGCCCAACCGGAGAGCGGCAGGGCGATCTGGAAGAGATAGAGCGCGAAATGCGCGAGCGGCGCGGCTTGTCGCTCCAGGCCTCCGACCGAGGAGGGCAACGCCGGCACGATGTTGCCGAGCCGCCAGGCGATGCGCAGGATGATCAGGCCGAGCAGCAGGAAGCCGAAGGACTTGTGCAACTGGATCAGCTCGAAGGCGGTGCGCTGGCTTTCGATCCGCATCATCACGAAGCCGAGCACGAACTGACCGACGAAGATGATCCCGATCACCCAGTGGAGGACGATCATCGCCCAGCCATAGCGGGTTGAGGTGTTGGTGATTGACGATTCCATGGTCGAAAAACGCCGCTGAGGTCAGCTTTCTTCCAGGCTACCCTATGCCCCACTCTCCACACAATTCCGGGCGCCGGCGGCCAATAGGGTTGGCGACCAACCTTGGAGCGATGGTTTCGCCGCGAGCCTGCAGCGCCCCTACCCGCCCACCCTGAAGAAATCCACGAAAGCCCGCAGCGCCGGCCGCATCTGCCGGCGGCTGGGATAATAGACGAAGAAGCCGTCGAAGGTCGGGCACCAGTCTTCCAGCACGCGGATCAGCCCGCCGTCGGCGAGCGGCGCCCTGACATAGGGCTCGAAGACGAAGGCGAGCCCGGCGCCGTCTACCGCTGCTTGCGCGATCAGATGGTCCTCGTCGAGGATCAGCGGCCCTTGCGCAGCGATCTCGATCTCCTCGCCGTCCTTCTCGAATTCCCAGCGATAGAGGATGCCGCTGGAAAAGCGGAAGCGGATGCAACGATGGTCGGCGAGCTCGCGCGGGTGGCGCGGTCTGGGCATCGTGGCAAAATAGGACGGCGCGGCGACGACGGCGCCGCGAAGGTCGGGCCCGATGCGCACGGCGATCATGTCGCGCTGCAGGCTTTCGCCGAGCCGCACACCGGCATCGAAGCCGCCCTCGACCACATCGGTGAAGCGGTCCTCGATGACGATCTCCAGCACGATGTCGGGATAGGCGGCGGCAAAGGCGCCGAGCCGTGGCGTCAGCGTCAGGTGCGCTGCCGTGCGCGGCACGGTCAGCCGCAGATTGCCGGCCGGCCGGTCGCGCGCCTCCACCGCCGTCTCCAGCGCGTGGTCTATTTCGGAAAGCGCCGGCCGCAGCCGTTCGAGCAACTGCGCCCCTTCCACGGTCGGCGCCACGCTGCGCGTGCTGCGCGCCAGCAGCCGCACGCCGAGCCGCGCCTCCAGGCTCGATACGGCATGGCTCACCGCGGACGGTGCGATGCCGAGCTCGCGCGCGGCGCCGCGGAAACTGGCGCATTGGGCGACGGTGGCAAGCACGGCCAGTTGAGAAAAGTTGGTGCGGTTCATTGATCTATTTTATAGAACAAGCCGTGCAAAAGCGACACGGTTATCGAACGAAAGGCAAGTGGCTACTTGTTCCGCATCACAACAAGGAGATGCGTGATGCAAACCCGCAAACTTGGAACTGAACTCGAAGTCTTCCCCGTCGGCCTCGGCTGCATGGGCATGAGCTTCGTCTATGGCGGCCAGCCGGAAGCCGAAGCGATCGCCACGCTGCGCCGCGCCGTCGAGATCGGCGTGACCTTCTTCGACACCGCCGAAGTCTATGGCCCCTACGAGAACGAGATCCTGCTCGGCAAGGCGCTGAAGCCGGTGCGCGACAAGGTGACGATCGCCACCAAATTCGGCTTCAAGATCCTGGAAGAGGGGACGGGCACCGACCGCATGGCCGGCGTCGACAGCCGCCCCGAGCACGTCAAGGCGGTGGCCGAGGCCTCGCTGAAGCGGCTGGGCACTGATGTCATCGACCTCTACTACCAGCACCGTGTCGACCCCAACGTGCCGATCGAGGATACGGTCGGCGCCATGGCCGAGCTGGTGCGCGAGGGCAAGGTACGCGCGCTCGGCCTCTCCGAGGCGAGTGCCGCGACCATCCGCCGGGCGCATGCGGTGCATCCGATCTCGGCCGTGCAGAGCGAATATTCGCTATGGACCCGCGATCCAGAGGACGAGGTCCTCGCCGTCTGCCGCGAGCTCGGCATCGGCTTTGTCCCCTACAGCCCGCTCGGCCGCGGCCTGCTCACCGGCACGATCGCCAAGCCGGACGTCCTCGACGCCGGCGACTGGCGCCTCGGCCAGCCGCGCTTCCAGGCCGAGGCCATGGCGGCCAACGCCAAGGTTGTTGCCACGCTGGAAAAGATGGCGGCGGAGAAGGGCGTGACATCGGCTCAACTGGCGCTCGCCTGGGTGCTGCACCAGGGCGATTTCATCGTGCCGATCCCCGGCGCGCGGAAAATCCGCCATCTGGAACAGAACACGGCAGCGGCCAGGGTCGAATTGAGTGCTGCGGAGGTTGCCGCGATCGGCGACGCGCTGTCGCCGGATAAGGTGGTCGGCAAGCGCTATACCGAGGAGCTGATGGCGCTGGTGAATGGTTAGACGGTTCAGCTTGCTTTGAGACGCCGGCGGGACAGCGCCCCCCTCTGTCCTGCCGGACATCTCCCCCACTTGGGGGGAGATTGGCTGTCACCGCCGCTTTCGCCAATTACGACCGTTTGAAGGAAAGGCGCGGCGCCAAAGCTGCTGATCTCCCCCCTTGTGGGGGAGATGCCCGGCAGGGCAGAGGGGGGCGCCTCGCGCTTACATATCCTACCACGGCACCACCTCAATCTCTGGCCAGCACTCCTGCGCCCTTTTCCCCTTCGCCTCATGCGTCCGCTGGTTGTCCATCACCCGGTTCGGTGTAATCCGGAACGAAAACACATCGTCCAGCCCGAACGGCGCCACCAGCTCCAGCGCTCCGTCCCGGCCGTACCGCACGCCAACCGCATGCGTCTTCGAAGCAAAATAGCTGACGGACTCGCTTGCGCTCGCATAGCGCGGGCATTCCTGCCCGAACTTCTCCGGATACCACAAATGCACCCGCGCCTGGTTGCGCACCTCGACAGGCAGCGTCAGCCCGTCGAAATGTCTGGCCGCCCGGCGGATGACCGCGTCCTCGGCCTCGTAGGAAAGGTCGGCATCGTCGAAATAGAACAGGTCGACATCCTTGATGCCGTAGCCCGGCGGCTTGCCGGTCAGGTGGTTCCAGACGCTGTTGTAGAGCGCGCCGGAAACCATCAGCCAGTCCGGCAGCGCGAGCTCCCGCACCCGCGCCAGCGTTTCGCCAATGAGCGGGTCGCTCGCGATGATGCCGAGGAACGCTGCGCGCTGCACTTCGAAGGGAAGGCCGGAATAGCGGAGATGGTCCATCGCCCTTTGGAGGACGATTCGCCACCTTCCGGCAATCCGCTGCTTAAGCGCGCAGCACGCCGCCCGTCTGCTTGTTGACGTTCTCGACGATGCGCTTGGCCAACGCCTCGAAGTCCTCGTCGGTCAGCGTCTTCTCGACCGGCTGGATCGACACCTCGATGGCGATCGACTTCTTGGCCGCGCCCAGCGACGCGCCCTCGAAGACGTCGAACACCGAGACCCCGGTGACCAGCTTCTTGTCGGCGGCAAGCGCTGCGCGCACCAGCGTGCCGGCCTCGACTGTCCTGTCGACGACGAAGGCGAAGTCGCGCTTCACCGCCTGGAAGGGCGACAGCTCCAGTTTCGGCTTTGTGCGGGTCGGCTTGGCCTTCGGCTCCGGCACGGCGTCGACAAAAACCTCGAAGCCGCAGATCGGTCCGGAAACGTCGAGCGCCTCAAGCGTCTTCGGATGGAATTCGCCGAACGTGCCGAGCACCGTCTTCGGGCCGAGCTTGATCGTGCCTGAACGGCCGGGATGGTACCAGGCGGGGCCGCCGGGCTCGATCTGCAGCCGGTCGACCGGCGCGCCGCAGGCTTCGAGCGCCGCGATCGCATCGGCCTTGGCGTCGAACACGCCGACCGGCCCGGCATTGCCGGCCCAGTGGCGGCCGGAGCCGTCGAGCTTGGCCGTGCCGCGCCGCACGCCGGCGGCGACGCGCCGCTGCTGGTCGGGCAGGTCGCCCTCATAGGTGCCGGAAACCTCGAACAGCGCCACATCGCCAATGCCCCTGTCGGCATTGCGCTGGGCGGCAGAGATCAGGCCGGGCAGCAGCGAGGGCCGCATGTCCGACATGTCGGCGGCGATCGGGTTGGCGAGCTTCAGCGCCGTCTGGCCGCCGCCGAACAGTTCGGCGTGCTTGGCCGGAATGAACGACCAGGTGACGGCCTCCATCATGCCGCGCACGGCAAGCGCGCGCTTGGCCGCGCGGGTGCGGATCTGCAGCACCGTCAGGATCTTGCCGTTGACCGCGTCATGCGAGGTCAGCGGCTGCGGCGCGATATTGTCGACGCCGTGGATGCGCATCACCTCCTCGACCAGGTCGGCCTTGCCGTCGACATCAGGCCGCCACGACGGCACCTTCACCTTGACGACGTCGCCCGAGCCCTGCGGCTCGAAGCCGAGGCGGGTCAGGATGTCGAGGCTTTCGGCCTGCGGCACCTCGATGCCGGTCAGCCGCTTCACTTCCGACAGCGGGAAGGAGACGGTTTTCCGCTTGTGGCCGGCATAGCCCGCCACCTCGATCTCGGTCGGCGTGCCGCCGCAGAAATCGAGCACCAGCTTGGTCGCCAGCTCGATGCCGGGCACCATGAATTCAGGGTCGACGCCGCGCTCGAAGCGGTAGCGCGCATCGGTGATGATGCCGAGCGCGCGGCCGGTGCGGGCCGTGGTGATCGGATCCCAGAGCGCCGATTCGACCAGCACGTCGGTGGTGTTCTCGTCGCAGCCAGAATGCTCGCCGCCCATGATGCCGGCGATCGATTCGACGCCGTCCTCGTCGGCGATGACGCACATTTCCGGCGTCAGCGTGTATTCGCGGCCGTCGAGCGCCAGCACCTTTTCGCCATCCTTTGCCCGGCGCACAGTGAGGTTACCGGTCACTTTCTCGGCGTCGAACACATGCAGCGGCCGGCCGCGGTCGAAGGTGACGTAGTTGGTGATGTCGACCAAGGCGCTGATCGGCCTGAGCCCGATGGCGAGCAGCCGCTGCTGCAGCCATTTCGGCGACGGGCCGTTCTTCACGCCCCTGATCAGCGTGAGCGCGAAGCCGGGGCAGAGTTCCGGCGCCTCGATCGTTACCTTGACCGGGCAGAGGCCATCGCCGGCATGCGGCATGATCCCGCCGCCGACGAGGCGCCCGAGCCCGCTCGCGGCAAGATCGCGCGCGATGCCGTAGACGCTGGTCGCGTCCGGCCGGTTCGGCGTCAGATTGATCTCGATCACCGGATCGTCGAGATGGGCGTAGGCGGCAAAGCTGGTGCCGACAGGCGCGTCCTGCGGCAGGTCGATGATGCCGTTGTGCTCGTCGGAGATTTCCAACTCGCGCTCCGAGCACATCATGCCGTGGCTCTCGACGCCGCGGATCTTGCCGACCGCGAGCGTCACGTCGATGCCGGGAACGTAGGTGCCGGGGGCGGCGAAGGCGCCGATCAGCCCGGCGCGGGCGTTCGGCGCGCCGCAAACCACTTGCACCGGCGGTTTGCCGTCGCCGGTATCGACCGTCAGCACGCGCAGCCGGTCGGCGTCGGGATGCTGCACCGCCGTCAGCACCTTGGCGATGACGAAGGGTCTTAGCCCCGCCTTGTCGTCGACATGCTCGACCTCGAGGCCGATCGCGGTCAGCCGCTCGACGATCTCTGTGAGCGAGGCGTCGGTCTCGAGGTGGTCCTTGAGCCAGGAGAGGGTGAATTTCATGACTGTGTTCCGTCTGGTCTTTGCCCATCGGGCCTGGTCACGCTGGTTCTGAGATGGCGCGGCAGGTCGTCGGGCATATGCAGGAAGGGGAGCTGCTCGCGCACATGGGCATGGTGCGTCGGCTTGAAATAGGCCGGCATGTCCATCGAACCGAGGGTGAAATAGATGTGGCCGGCGAGCCGCTCATCCGTATAGGCGATCGGCGAGCCGCAGACGCCGCAGAAGGTGCGCGTTACCGGGCCGTTCTCGAACCGCTTCAGTGCCTTGCCGTCAAGCGCGATCTGGTCGGTCATGAAGCCGACGAAGGCCGACACCGGCGCGCCGCTCGCCCGCCGGCAATCGCCGCAATGGCAGTAGCTGATGTGGTGCGGCTCGACTGACGCCTCGAACCGCACCGCGCCGCAGCGGCAGCCGCCGGTGTGCGGCGCCGTCATGCCGAGAGGCCTCCGAACAGCGTCGGCAGGTCGAGCGGCCTGAAGCCGTAATGCGACAGCCAGCGCACGTCGGCATCGAAGAAGGCGCGCAGGTCCGGCATGCCGTATTTCAGCATGGCGATGCGGTCGATGCCCATGCCCCAGGCAAAGCCCTGATACTCGTCGGGATCGAGCCCGCCATGGCGCAGCACATTGGGGTGCACCATGCCGCAGCCAAGAATCTCCATCCAGTCCGAGCCTTCGCCGAAGCGCACTTCGCCCGGCCGCGAGCGGTCGCACTGGATGTCGACCTCGAGGCTCGGCTCGGTGAACGGGAAGAAGGACGGGCGGAAGCGCATCTTGACGCTCGGCACCTCGAAGAAGGCCTTGCAGAACTCCTCCAGCACCCACTTCATGTTGGCGACGTTGGCTGATCTGTCGATCACCAGCCCTTCGACCTGATGGAACATCGGCGAGTGCGTGGCGTCCGAATCCTGCCGGTAGGTCTTGCCGGGGATGACGATGCGGATCGGCGGCTTCTGCCGCTCCATGGTGCGGATCTGCACCGGCGAGGTGTGGGTGCGCAAAAGCTTGCGCTCGCCCTTCTCGTCCGGCTGGAAGAAGAAGGTGTCGTGCATTTCGCGGGCCGGGTGGCCTTCCGGGAAGTTCAGCGCGGTGAAATTGTAATAGTCGGTCTCGACATCGGGGCCCTCGGCGATGGCGAAGCCGAGATCGCCGAAGATCGCCGCGATCTCGTCGATGACCTGGCTGATCGGGTGGATGCGGCCGCGCTCGGCCGGCGACTGGCGCACCGGCAGCGTCACGTCGACCGTCTCGGCGGCGAGCCGGGCGGCGATCGCCACGTCCTTCAGTTCCGCCTTGCGCGCGGTCAGCGCCTCGGTGACGCGGTTCTTCAGCCCGTTGATCGCCGGGCCCTTCACCTGGCGTTCCTCGGCGGTCATCGCGCCGAGTGTCTTCAGCATTTCGGAGACCGAGCCCTTCTTGCCCAGCGCCGCGACGCGCACCGCCTCGATCGCAGCCTCGTCAGCGGCTGCCGCTATGTCGGCAAGCAGCGAGCCTTCCAGGACTTCAAGATTTCCAGCACTGGCGTTCACGGTGAAACTCTCTCGATAGGGCAACCACCAGTGTCCGGTGCGTCACCATTTTGGTTGCATCAGGCATAAGAAAAACCCGCGCCAGCCGTGCCAGCGCGGGTTCCCCAAATCAGAATTGCGAATGCTTGGGAAGCGCTGGCTTAGGCGACAGCGCTTTCAAAAGCGTTCGGCGTGGTGTTCTTCAGGTATTCGAGCGCGACCTTGGCCTTGGCCACCAGCGCGGCGAAAGCCTGCGGCTCGTGGATGGCCATGTCGGACAGGACCTTGCGATCGATCTCGATACCGGCCTTGTTGAGGCCGTCAATGAAGCGGCCATAGGTCAGGCCGTGCTCGTGGGTCGCGGCGTTGATGCGCTGGATCCACAGCGCGCGGAACGAGCGCTTGCGGTTCTTGCGGTCGCGATAGGCGTACTGCAGCGACTTCTCCACCGCCTGCTTGGCGATGCGGATGGTGTTCTTGCGGCGGCCGTAGAAACCCTTGGCGGCTTTCAGGACCTTCTTGTGCTTGGCGTGAGCGGTGACGCCTCTCTTTACGCGTGCCATGTCATGATCTCCTTAAAAGCAATTCCAGGAAAAGTGTTTAGCGGTTTTCCGTTGGGAATTGCGTCAAACCAGTTGCGTGTCCAGGCCGAATGCTCAGAGGCCGTTCGGCAGAAAATTCTTGATGACCTTCTTGCCGTCCGGTTCAGCCAGAACCATCGTGCCGCGGGCATCGCGAATGAACTTGTTGGAACGCTTGATCATGCCGTGGCGCTTGCCGGCGGCAGCCGACAGCACCTTGCCGGTGGCAGTAATCTTGAACCGCTTCTTGGCGGCCGATTTGGTCTTCATCTTGGGCATTTTGCTACTCCGTATTGTGGGCGCACCATCGCGCTTCTTGTTCGCTTCGGGCCGACCAAAGCCCGAAAAGCAAATGAAACCGCCACGGCATGCCCTGCCGGGCGGTTTTCGTTTTTGTTCCTGCGTATCTTTCCGAAAGACGATTTCGGGCCGATACGCGGAACGGCGGTCCTATAGATCAAACACGGCCGGCGCGCAACACCTCAAGCCATGCGACGCTCTGCCCGCGATCAGGGGAGCCTGAAGAGCACGGGCAGCACGCCCGACAGCTGCGCGCCGTCGATCAGCTCGAAGGCCGGCAGCGCGACCAGGAAGACCAGCCCGTCGAGCAGCGTGTTCAGAAGCAGGCGCGGCTTGAAGCTGCCGGTGTCGCCTTCGTCGTAGAGCGAGAGGTCGGGGAAGAAGCGCGGCACTTTCGCCAGATAGGCTCGATAAGGGGCGCCGAGCGCCTCCTTGAGGAATTTCTCCTCGCGCAGGATGACGATGTGGAACGCCCCGGCGCACAGGGCCGCTAACAGGATGATCCCGGTGAACGAGCCGATCTGCGCGCCGACACCGGCGGCGGCGACCGTCGAGAAGACATAGAGCGGGTTGCGGGTGATCGAATAGGGGCCGCCGGTGACCACTTCGGAGGATTTGCGCCCGCCGATGTAGAGCGTCGCCCACAGCCGTCCGACGATGCCGAGGAAGATCAGCAGCACACCGAACATCTCGATCGACTCATGCAGCCACGTGTCGGGCGGAAAGGTCGACTGGCCGAACAGCAGCGCGGCGAACAGCACCGCGATCAGCACCGCCAGCACCATCCTGCGAATCTGCTGGTAGTTGCCCAGCCCGTATTTCACGGGGTTGGTGTCGGGGTATTTGACGTCATCGACCATGATGCAATCCGATCGTCGAGGTTTGCCGGCGATCGGATTGAAAACAGGCGCCCCGCCGATCGTCGGGACGCCGTGCTCCGCAATTCAGGCGGATTTTAGAGCACGCCGCCAGGGGAAGTGGTCAATTCGGCTTCTCGAAGCCGTGATCGACGCCAACGCCTGGGTGGTCGGGCGCCCGCCAGTCAGCGGGGCGCCAGCACCATCATCATCTGGCGGCCTTCGAGCTTCGGTTCGGCTTCGACCTTGGCGATCGGCGCCACTTCCTCGCGAACCTTGTTCAGGAGCTGCATGCCGAGCTCCATATGCGCCATTTCGCGGCCTCGGAAGCGCAGCGTCAGCTTGACCTTGTCGCCGTCCTCGAAGAAGCGGCGCACCGCCTTCATCTTGGTCTCGTAGTCATGGCTGTCGATGTTCGGGCGCATCTTGATCTCCTTGATCTCGATGACCTTCTGGTTCTTGCGCGCTTCGGCCGCCTTCTTCTGGTTGGCGTATTTCAGCTTGCCGAGATCGAGGATCTTGACGACGGGCGGCTGTGCGTTGGGCGAGATCTCGACGAGATCGAGCCCGGCCTCTTCGGCCAGCAGCAATGCGTCGTTGATGGAAACATCGCCACGATTGTGGCCTTCTGCGTCGATGAGCTGGACCCGGGGCACCCGGATGTCGCGGTTGGAGCGCGGCCCATCCTTGGTGGGCGCCGCTGCTTTGAAAGGTCTGCGAATGGTCGTGGTCTCCTTGGCCGTTTCGTTCGGGGTTCGTAGGGTTCGGATGGTCGGGACGCGCCAATGTGGTGAGCGCGCGGCGCAAGTCAATAGCACAGCCTTCGCAAGAAATCACCTGATCCCGCGTCTGCACCAAGCAAAGAAAGTTGCAGAGCACTTTTCGTCGAACGCTCCGCCGTGCCAAAAGACCGGCACAAGGAACAGGACCAGACGCCAGCCATGACCGCAACCGCTCCCATGTTTCTGGATGTCGGGGGAACCAGCATCGCCGTCAGGCAGTCGCAAGGCGCGGCCGTCAGGCCGTCGCAAGGGGCCGCGCCTGGCGTCGTCTGGCTCGGCGGCTACAAGTCCGACATGCTGGGCACCAAGGCCGAGACGCTGGCCGGATGGGCGGCAAAGGAGCCCAGAGCCTTCCTGCGCCACGACTATTCCGGCCATGGCGAGTCCGGCGGCGCCTTCGCCGACGGCACCATCTCGAAATGGCTGGCCGAGAGCCTCGCCGTCTTTCGCCGTTTCACCCAAGGCAAACAGATCCTGGTCGGGTCCTCGATGGGCGCCTGGATCGCGCTGCGCATGGTGCAGGAACTGCGCAAGGCGGGCGACGCCAGTGTCACTGGCCTGGTGCTCCTGGCGCCGGCGCCGGATTTCACCGCCGAGCTGGTCGAGCCGGCGCTGACCGAGGCGCAGAAGCAGGATTTGCTCGAAAAAGGCTTCTTCGCCGAGCCATCGGACTATTCGGCCGAGCCCTATATCTACACGCGCGCGCTCATCGAGGACGGCCGCAAGAACCTGGTGATGGGCGGGCCGATCGACACCCACTGCCCGGTCCACATCCTGCAGGGCCTCGCCGATGCGGACGTGCCGTCCAGCCACGCGCTCAAGCTTGCCGCCTTGCTGCCGGCTGACGACGTGACGCTTTCGCTCATTCCCGACGGCGACCACCGCCTGTCGCGGCCGCAGGATCTCGACCTGCTGCTGCGGGCGGTGGGCGATATGGTGCAGCGGGGCATGTGAGCATGCGCATCTCCGTTCCGATATCCGCCTTCGTCGCCGCGATCGTCGGCTTCGGCGGCACGCTCGCCGTCGTCATCGCCGCCGCCAAGGCGGTCGGCGCGACGCAGGTCGAGACGGCGAGCGGGGTGACGGCGATCTGCCTGGCGATGGCGGTCGAGTGCCTGTGGCTGTCCTGGCGCACGAAAATGCCTGTCATCACCGCCTGGTCGACGCCCGGCTTGGCGCTGCTCGCGGCATCGAGCGGCTTTTCGGTGAACGAGGCGGTCGGCGCCTTCATCGTCACCGCGGTGCTTTTGATCGCCACCGGCCTGTTCAAGCCGCTGACCCAATTCATCGCCCGGATTCCACCCTCCGTCGCTTCCGGCATGCTGGCCGGCATCCTCGTCGGCTTCGCCACCAATGCCTTCAAGACCATCCCTTCCGATCCCTGGCTGATCCTGCCGCTGATCGCGGCCTTCTTCGTCATCCGTCTGTTCAATCCGGCGCTATCGGTGCTGGCGGTGCTGATCGGCGGTGGCCTGGCCGCCTTCCTCACCGGCCGTGTCGGCGGCCTGCCGGCGCCGGAACTGTCGACGCTGACGCTGATTGCGCCGCAGTTCACGGCCGGCGCCGTCATCGGGCTTGCGCTGCCGCTCTACCTTGTCACCATGGCCTCGCAGAACCTGTCCGGCCTCGCCGTGCTGAAGGCCGCCGGCTACCACCCCGAGCCCGGTCCGTTGATCGGCGTCACCGGCTTCTTCTCGCTGCTGTCGGCGCCGTTCGGCGGGCCGACCACCAATCTGGCGGCGATTTCAGCGGCGATCTGCACCGGGCCGGATGTCCATCCCGATCCGGCCGAGCGCTGGAAGACAGGCCCGTTCTACACGCTCGCCTACCTCGTCTTCGCCATGTTCGGCGCCTCGCTGGTGGCGATCTTCGCCGTGCTGCCGCAGGCCCTCATCGTGCTCGTGGCGGGTCTTGCGCTGATGGCGCCGCTGACCAACGCGCTGTCGATCGCGCTCAAGGACGAAGGCCACCGCATGGCCGCCATCGTCACCTTCGCCGTCACCGCCTCGGGGTTGACGCTGTTCGGCGTCGGCGCGGCATTCTGGGGCCTGGTTGCCGGAATGGTCGTGCTTTTCCTCGAAGAACTCAAAATGAGACAATCATTTCAGCCCTTTGTCCGGTTTTGGATGCGGTCGTCTTGAATCGCCGTTTTGCCCATCCCATCTCGATTCCACGCAGCCAGGATTGGCTGTGCCCAACGGAAGGACTGGGAGAAAATGAACACAACTGCATTGATCCGTCCGGCTTGGACGCCGGCGACCATCGCGCTGATGGTGATCGGCTTCATGGTGTTCTGGCCGCTCGGCTTCGCCATGCTCGCCTACATCATCTGGGGCGACCGGCTCGACGGCTTCAAGCGTGACGTGAACCGCGCCACCGACGGCATCTTCGCCGGCTGCCGCCGCGGTTCCGACAAGGCCGCGCGCTGGGGTCACGGCTCGGCCCGCACCGGCAACGTCGCTTTCGACGACTGGCGCGAAAAGGAGCTCGACCGCCTGGCCGAGGAACGCCGCAAGCTCGACGAGATGCTGACCGAGTTCGACGACTATGCCCGCGAGCTGCGCCGCGCCAAGGACCAGGACGAGTTCGATCGTTTCATGGCCAACCGCAACAAGTCGACCGCGCCAACCACGACCGGGACGACCAAGCCGGCAAGCCCGTCGACCCCCAAGCGCAAGGGCTCGAACCTGCTTGACGACTGAGGTTGCGCGACCGGCCTCGCTATGACGAACGGCGTCGCGCAAGCGGCGCCGTTTCGTTTTTGTTCTCTTTTTAAGTTCACTCCACTGGTCGTTTTCCTCGAATCGCGTATCGTCCGGCCATGACCATCGGCTTTTTCCGCAGCCTGACCAAACCCAAGCCGGCGCCAGTCGTCGAGCGCGAGCACAGCGTTGCCGGCCGCACCCTGCCGCTCAAGATCGTCGAAAGCCACAGGGCGCGGCGGCTGACGCTGCGCATCGATTCCGGCGGCCAGGGCCTGCGCATCACCGTGCCGCCGGGCCTGCGCCGCGGCGAGGTGGAGAAATTCCTGGACCGTCACCAGGATTGGCTGGAGCAGCGGCTGGCCAAGGTGCCGACACGGCCGCAGGTGCGGCCGGGCATCAAGATTCCGGTGCGCGGCGTGGCGCATCGCATCGTCCATGATCCGTCTAAGCGCGGCACCGTCACCATCTCGCGCGACGAGCGTGGCCCGCTGCTGATCGTGCATGGCGAGCGCGTGCATCTGCCGCGCCGCATCGCCGACTATCTGAAGCGCGAGGCCAAGCGCGAGATCGAGAAGTTGGTGGCCAAACACACCGAAGCGCTCGGCAAGCGCGCCAAGGCGATCCGCTTCAAGGACACCTCCAGCCGCTGGGGCTCGTGCACCTCGGAAGGCAATCTGTCCTTCTCCTGGCGCATCATGATGGCGCCGGCGCCGGTGATAAACTACCTCGTCGCGCATGAGGTGGCGCATCTGAAAGAGATGAACCACGGCCCGAAATTCTGGAAACTGTGCGAAAAGCTCTGCCCCGACACCGACCGCTGTAAGGACTGGCTGAAGCGCAACGGCGGCGCCCTGCAGGCGATCGTGTTCGATTGACGCGTCCGGCGGCCTTGGGCCGGCCGCTCAGTCATCATTCGCCGCGTTCAGTTCCTCCGGTCGCAACCCCTCGGCGCCATGTTGCGGCCACGGCAGGAAATTCCGGTCGAAAGCGTCACCGCCGAAATAGTCCAGCGCCCGGTGCGCCTCGGCCCCGTTGAAGGCGGCCTTGTCCATCAGATGCGCGATCACGTCGCGCGCCTGCGCGATCTTTTGCCTGAGTTCGGCAACGGTTCGGTCGGTCATGATTGTCTGCTCCCGCCAATGTCCCCTGTTTGAAAGGTAGTGCTTTCCGCCGTGGCGGCAACAGCATGCTTTTTCTCGACTCTTGCGGCTTTTCGTGCCAATCCCCGCGCCATGGCGCTCGACATCAAGATCTGCGGGTTGAAGACCGACGCGGCAATGGCCGCGGCGCTGGCCGGCGGCGCCAGCCATGTCGGCTTCATCTTTTTCGCCAAGAGCCCGCGCTATATCGAGCCCGCCGGCGCCGGCTGGTTGCGCGAGGCGGCGCGCGGCAAGGCGTTGGCGGTTGCCGTCACAGTCGATGCCAGCGACACCTTCCTGGATGAGATCGTCGCCAGGATGCAGCCTGACATGTTGCAGTTGCACGGTTCCGAAACGCCCGGGCGGGTGGCCGAGGTGAAAGCGCGCTATGGCCTGCCGGTGATGAAGGCACTGTCGATCAGTGAGACGGCCGATCTGGAGCGGATAAAGCCGTTCGTCGGCATCGCCGACCGCTTCCTCTTCGATGCCATGCCGCCGAAAGGTTCCGAGTTGCCGGGCGGCAATGGCGTCGCCTTCGACTGGCATATCCTTGCCGGCCTTGACGCCGGCGTCGATTACATGCTTTCCGGTGGGCTCAACGCCGTCAACATCGGCGACGCCCTGAGATCAGCCAATCCGCCCGGCATCGACATTTCGTCGGGCGTGGAAAGCGCCCCGGGCGTCAAGGATCCGGCGCTGATCGAGCAGTTTTTCCGGGCCGTCAGGGCCGCGCGCGACGACCGCGCCGCCTGAGCAATTCTTGAACCAGGAGATCGGCGATGAACAAGCCGGCTATGCCCAATTCCTTCCGCACCGGGCCCGACGAGCAGGGCATGTTCGGCATTTTCGGCGGCCGCTTCGTCGCCGAGACGCTGATGCCGCTGATCCTCGACCTCGAACGGCACTGGAACGAGGCCAAGAACGATCCGGAGTTCAAGGCCGAGCTGCAGAACCTGTCGACCCACTACGCCGGGCGGCCCTCAAAGCTCTATTTCGCCGAAGGCCTGACGAGGCATCTCGGCGGCGCCAAGGTCTATTTCAAGCGCGAGGATTTGAACCACACCGGCTCGCACAAGATCAACAACTGCCTGGGCCAGATCCTGCTCGCCAAGCGCATGGGCAAGAAGCGCATCATCGCCGAGACCGGCGCCGGCCAGCATGGCGTCGCTTCGGCCACTGTCGCGGCCCGCTTCGGCTATCCCTGCGTCGTCTACATGGGCGCCACCGACGTCGCCCGGCAAAGCCCCAACGTCTTTCGCATGAAGCTGCTCGGCGCCGAGGTGCGGCCTGTTACCGCCGGCCACGGCACGCTGAAGGACGCCATGAACGAAGCGCTGCGTGACTGGGTGACCAATGTCGAGGACACCTATTACCTGATCGGCACCGCCGCCGGCCCGCATCCCTATCCGGAGCTGGTGCGCGACTTCCAGTCGGTCATCGGCGCCGAAGCCCGCGCGCAGATCCTCGAACAGGAAGGCCGGCTGCCCGACACCATCATCGCCGCCGTTGGCGGCGGCTCCAACGCCATCGGCCTGTTCCACCCCTTCCTCGACGACAAGGACGTCCGCATCATCGGCATCGAAGCCGGCGGCCGCGGCCTCGATGGCGTCGAGCATTGCGCCTCGATGAATGCCGGCGCGCCCGGCGTGCTGCACGGCAACCGCACCTATCTGCTGCAGGATGCCGACGGCCAGATCCTCGACGGCCACTCGATCTCGGCCGGCCTCGACTATCCGGGCGTCGGCCCCGAGCATTCCTGGCTGCGCGACTCTGGCCGCGTCGAATATGTGCCGATCCTCGACGACGAGGCGCTGGAGGCCTTCCAGCTGACGACGCGCGTCGAAGGCATCATCCCGGCGCTTGAATCGGCCCATGCCATCGCGCATGCGGTCAAGATCGTGCCGGCCATGGACAAGGACCAGATCGTCATCGTCAACCTGTCCGGCCGCGGCGACAAGGACGTGCACACGGTGGCCAACATGCTGGGCATGGAGATCTGATCATGACGACCCGCATCGACCGCCGCATGGCCAAGCTGAAAGCCGAGGGCCGCCCGGCGCTCGTCACCTATTTCATGGGCGGCGACCCCGACTACGACACCTCGCTCGCCATCATGAAGGCGCTGCCTGGCGCAGGCAGCGACGTCATCGAGCTCGGCATGCCGTTTTCCGATCCGATGGCCGACGGCCCGGCCATCCAGGCGGCGGGCCTCAGGGCGCTGAAAGGCGGCCAGACGCTGGTCAAGACGCTGAAGATGGCGTCGGAATTCCGCACCGCCGACAACGAGACGCCGATCGTGCTGATGGGCTACTACAACCCGATCTACATCTACGGCGTCGAGCGTTTCCTTGCCGATGCCAAGGCCAGCGGCATCGACGGGCTGATCGTCGTCGACCTGCCGCCGGAAATGGACGAGGAGCTCTGCATTCCGGCGCTGAAGGCCGGCATCAACTTCATCCGCCTGGCGACGCCGACCACCGACGACAGGCGCCTGCCCAAGGTTTTGGAGAACACCTCCGGCTTCGTCTACTACGTCTCGATGACCGGCATCACCGGCTCGGCATTGGCCGACACCGCCAAGGTGGCGGCGGCCGTCAAGCGCATCAAGGGCCACACCGCGCTGCCGGTCTGCGTCGGCTTCGGCGTCAAGACCGCCGAGCAGGCGCGCACCATCGGCGCCTCGGCCGACGGCGTCGTCGTCGGCACCGCGATCGTCAACGCTGTCGCCAATGTGCTGGGGCCGAAGGGCGAAAAGACCGCCGATCCGGCCGAGGCGGTGGCTACTTTGGTCAGCGGCCTTGCCCAGGGTGTCCGCTCCGCCCGCCTTGCTGCCGCCGAATAGTTTTCCTACCTCTTCCTAGTCAGGACGGGAGCCGAAGCGATGAACTGGATCACCAACTACGTCCGCCCGAAGATCAATTCGATGCTCGGTCGGCGCACCGACATGCCCGAGAATCTCTGGATCAAGGATCCCGAGACCGGCGAGATGGTGTTCCACAAGGATCTCGAATCCAACCAGTTCGTCATCCCGTCGTCCGGCCATCACATGAAGATCTCGGCCAAGGAGCGGCTGAAATATTTCTTCGACGACGGCAAATACGAGACGCTCGAAAATCCCAAGGTCGTGCAGGATCCGCTGAAGTTCCGCGACGAGAAGCGCTACACCGACCGGCTGAAGGACGCCAAGGCCAAGACCGGCCTGGAGGACGCGATCGTCAATGCGCTGGGCAGCATCGACGGACTGCCTGTGGTGGTCACCGTGCAGGATTTCGCCTTCATGGGCGGCTCGCTCGGCATGGCTGCCGGCGACGCCATCGTCCATGCGTTCGAGGTCGCCCTGCAGCGCAAGCGGCCGCTGATCCTGTTTGCCGCTTCCGGCGGCGCCCGCATGCAGGAAGGCATACTCTCGCTGATGCAGTTGCCGCGCACCACGGTCGGCGTCGACCGGCTGAAGGAAGCCGGCCTGCCCTATATCGTCGTGCTGACCAATCCGACCACCGGGGGCGTCACCGCTTCCTATGCCATGCTGGGCGACGTCCACATCGCCGAGCCCGGCGCGCTGATCGGCTTTGCCGGGCCGCGCGTCATCGAGCAGACCATCCGCGAAAAGCTGCCCGACGGCTTCCAGCGCTCCGAATATCTGATGGAGCACGGTATGGTCGACATGGTGGTGTCGAGGCTGGAGATGCGCCAGACCATCGCGCGGCTTCTGAAGATGCTGCTCAAGCTGCCGCAGGAAGAAAAGCCGCTCGAGCCCGAGATCCTGCCGCCGGCGCTCGCCCACCAGGAAGCGCGGCCGCAGGCCTGACGCGACACTGAACGCCGCGAGGCGCGATTGCGCGCACCGTCCGGTGTTGTAGCTTTTTGATTTGCGCATGATCCTTTCCGAAACCGATTTCCGGTTTCGGGGTCATGCGCTAGGATTCGTCCATGACAACGCTTGCCGCCGACCGCGAAATCGAAAGCCTGATGGCGCTTCACCCGAAGGGCTTCGACCTTTCGCTCGACCGCATCACGCGGCTGCTCGAACGTCTCGGCAATCCGCAGGAGCTGATCCCGCCGGCGATCCACATCGCCGGCACCAACGGCAAGGGCTCCTGCGCCGCCTTCTCGCGCGCGCTGCTCGAAGCGGCCGGTCACCTCGTCCATGTGCACACCTCGCCGCATCTGGTGAACTGGCACGAGCGCTACCGCCTCGCCGCCGAGGGCGGCGGCAAGCTGGTCGACGATCAGGTCTTCGCCGATGCCATCGCCCGCGTCGCGGCCGCCAATGCCAGTCAGAAGATCACCGTCTTCGAGATCCTCACCGCCGTCACCTTCCTCTTGTTCGCGGAGCATCCGGCCGAAGCGGCCATCATCGAGGTCGGCCTTGGCGGCCGCTTCGACGCCACCAATGTCATCGCCCGGCCGGCGGTGTCGGTGATCATGCCGGTGTCGATGGACCATGAGGCCTATCTCGGCGACCGCGTCGAACTGATCGCCGCAGAAAAGGCCGGCATCATCAAGCCCGGCTGCCCGGTTGTCATCGGCGCGCAGGAAAGCGAGACGGCGCTGCAGGTGCTGATCGAGACCGCCGAGCGGCTCGACTGCCCGACCTTCGTCTATGGCCAGGATTTCCTCGCTTTCGAGGAAAACGGCCGCATGGTCTACCAGGACGAGGACGGGCTGATGGACCTGCCGCCGCCGCGCCTGCCGGGGCGCCACCAGTTCGCCAATGCGGCCGCGGCGATCGCCGCGATCAAGGCCGCCGGCTTCGAGATCAGCCATCGCGCCGCCGAAAAGGCTATGGCCAGCGTCGCCTGGCCCGGCCGCATGCAGAAGCTGGCGCAAGGCAAGTTGGCCGAATTGGCGCCGAAGGGCGCCGACATCTGGCTCGACGGCGGTCACAATCCGGGCGCCGGCATCGTCATCGCCGAGGCGCTCGCCGAGCAGGAAGAGAAGCACCCGCGGCCGCTGTTCCTGATCTCCGGCATGATCAACACCAAGGACCAGAGCGGCTATTTCCGTGCCTTCAAGGGGCTCGCCCGGCATGTCTATACGGTGCCGGTGAGCCTCAGCGACGCCGGCGTGCCGAATGACGAGCTGGCGCTGCGCGCCGCCGAAGCCGGCCTGTCGGCAGAACCCGTCAGCTCCGTCGCCAGCGCGCTGATGCTGCTGCGCGACACCTGGGACGGTCCGCCGCCGCGCATCCTGATCGGCGGCTCGCTTTACCTGGCCGGCGCGGTGCTGGCCGAAAACGGCACGCCGCCGACCTGAGGGCAGGGTTCCGACCTGTTCTGACCGCAAGGAGCCCGTCGTGATCAAGGTCAAGCAACTCGCCCATGTCTGCATCTTCGCGCATGACCTGGAAGCGACGCGCAGCTTCTACCGCGACGTGCTCGGCATGGACACAAGGTTCAATTTCCTGCGTGACGGCACGGTTTTCGGCTTTTACCTCGATTGCGGCGGCCGCAGCCATGTCGAGGTGTTCCAGAAGGACGAGGCCAGATACAGCGATCGCAACCAGATCAACCATTTCTGCCTGGAAGTGGAAAACATCGACGCGGCGATCGCCCATATCAGGTCGAAGGGCGTCGAGGTCACATCGAAGAAGCTCGCCTGCGACGATACATTTCAGGCCTGGATCCGCGATCCGAACGGCGTGAAGATCGAGCTGTTCGAATACACCGCCAAAAGCGCGCAATTTACCGGCGGCGATCGCATCGCCGACTGGTGACTTCCGCGCGCCGTCTATGGGCTATTTCAGCTCGATCTCGATGAAGGCGTATTCGCTGTCATTGGCGCTGATGACGTCGTGCTCGACGCCCTCCTTGCGGAAATAGGGCGCCCCCTTCTTCATCTCGGCGAAGGATTCGCCGTCCTTGGTCAGCAGCTTCACCTTGCCGTCCATCAGCGGCACGATGACATAGTCATGGCCATGGCGGTGCCAGCCGGTGTTGTCGCCGGGCTGGAAGCGGTATTCGGTGACGATGACGCGCTCGTTGTCGATGAAGACGGTGGCCTTGGCTGTTCCGGTCATGGTGTTCTCCTGTCCGTCCCAAGCAGACGACATGCAGGCATAGCACACGAGGGCCAGAAGGCGCCGAGACATGGCGCCAAAGAAAAAGCCCGGTGCGATGGCCGGGCTTGTCCTTTGAAACTTTTCGATTGGCTCAGGCGAGGCTGCCGTTGATCCAGTGCGACAGCGCGGTCTTCGGCGCCGCGCCGACCTTCATGTCGGCGACTTCGCCGCCCTTGAAGATCATCAGCGTCGGGATCGAGCGCACGCCGAACTGGGCGGCAAGCTCCGGATTCTCGTCGATGTTGAGCTTGGCGATCTTCACCTTCGAGCCAAGCTCCTTGGCGATGTCTTCCAGCGCCGGGGCGATCATCTTGCAGGGGCCGCACCATTCGGCCCAGAAATCCACCACGACCGGCTCCTTGGCGTTGAGCACATCGGCCTGGAAATTGCTCTTGTCGACCTTGACGGTGGTCATGCGGAAATCCTTTCGAGAACTCGGGTTACACCAAATGTGGTGGTGGCAGCGGCCTAATTCAAGCAGTTCTTGTGTCACGCTCCCGTGAGTCGGGCAAGGGCATCGTCAAGAGCACGCGCCGGCAGCTCGATCAGCCTTGGTGCCTCGGTGAACAGCAGCACGGCCCGGACCGCGCGGCCGGGATAGAGCGGCTGAAGCAGTGCCCGATAGAGCGCGAGCTGCAGCACGTAGGCAGGCGGCACCTCCTCCAGCGTCGCTGGCGCCGGCCGGTTGGTCTTGTAGTCGACGATCGACACGCTGTGCCCAGAGATCGCCAGCCGGTCGATCTTGCCGGAGATCGAGCGCAGCTTTCCCTTCACCTCGAGGCTGCCCATGACCGCGACTTCGGCGCGCGATGCGGGCGCGAACAATGCGGTGAAGCGGGGATCGGCGAGGATCGCCATCACGGCTGCCAGCGCTTTGCCGCGCTCTGCTTCTGGCCAGCCGGCGCCGGCGCGCGCCAGATAGCGTTCCGCGGCGTCCTGACGCTCGCCTTCAGCGATCGAAGGTAGCATTTGCAGCAATTTGTGCAGCGCCAGCCCGCGCAGGACGGCGAAACCGGGCTCTGCCTCGGCATCCAGTACCGGCGAGCGCGTGTCGGTCACCGTCTGCTTGGCTTCGTCGATCAGCGCTGAGGCGCCGGAGGGCGACAGAGGCCGCGGCAGCTCCTCATAGGGCGGCAACGGGCGGAACAGGTTTTCCGGCAGCGGCGCGACATGCTGCACCGGGCTTGCCGATCCGGCCGCCACCAACGCCACCGGCGGCAGCTTGGTCATATGGAAGCGGTGCACTGCGACCTCGTCCGTCGCCGGGTGCCGGCGCTCCCCGCTTTCCGGCGCGCCGATCAGCGCCCGGCTGACGATCGCATGCCAGGTGCCGGTGCTCGGCGCGCGCTTGCCGTGATAGCCGCAGACGACCAGCCGGTCCTCGGCCCGTGTCATGCCGACATAGAGCAGACGGCGATATTCGTCGTCGGCAAGCTCCCTTGCATGCGCGGCCGCGGCTTTCGAAAAGCTATTGGCAACGTCGCTCGCCGAGCGCCAGAGATAGCCCTTGCCCCCAAGATGCTCGCCCGAACCCTCGAACGGCATCAGGCGCGGCAGATGCTGGTCGCTGAACGGCGCCGAACCGCCATCGACCAGGAAGACGACAGGCGCCTCCAGGCCCTTGGCTGCGTGCACGGTCATGACGCGTACCTCGTCGCGGGTCTGGTCCATCTCGCGCTTGATCTCTGGCCCGCTGCTTTCCAGCGTTGCCAGGAACGCCTCCAGCCCCGGCAGGCCTGTGCGCTCCTCAGCAAGGCAGAAGCTCAGGAATTCGTCGATTATGTCGCCGGCTTCCGGCCCGAGGCGCGCGATCATCTTCTTGCGCAGGCCGTCGCGCGCAAGGGCCGCGGCGTAGAATTCGAACACCGGCTTGAAGGCTGCCTCGTCCGTCCAGGCGTCGAGCCGCGCGACAATGCCGGCCAGTACGGCATCCTCGCCACCCTGCTTGCGGAGCGAAGCGATTAGCGAAAGACCCGTCGGCCGTCCGTTAGCCAGCGAAAAGAGCCGCTCCTCGGACACGTCGAAGATCGGGCTGCGCAGCACGGCCGCCAGCGACAGGTCGTCCTCCGGCTGGATGAGGAAATGGCCGAGCGCGATCAGGTCCTTCACCGCGATGTGCCCGGGCAGGCTCAGCCGGTCGGCGCCGGCGACCGGGATCTGCCGGTTCTTCAGGCTGCGCGACAAAGCATGGACGAAGCGGTCGCGCTTGCGCACCAGGACAAGGATGTCGCCGGCCGTCAGCCTGCGGCCCTTGCCCTCGAGGACCTCGCCGTCCCGGAGCCAGGCCTGGATCGTCGCAGCCACATGCTCGGCCACCCGCACCGCCGGCGCGCTGGCATGGTTGACCGGCAAGGTCCAGTCGTCAGGCTCCTCGACCGCGTCGGCGCCGATCGACGGCCACACCTCGACATAGCCCGGCGCGTCGGTGCGGATCGCCTTGTGGCTGAGCGGATCGGGGTCGTGGCTGATGCCGCGCCTGACGCCCGGATCGGCAAAGACACGGTCGACGGCGGCTAGCACATCGTCGCTGGAGCGGAACGACCAGGTCAGCTTGAGATCGGCGAAAGAGGCTTCTGCGTCGCGCACGCGACCGGCAAACAAAAGCCTGCTCTCGGCAAAGGAATCGGGTGCGGCGCCCTGGAAGGAATAGATGGACTGCTTTTCGTCGCCGACGGCGAACATCGTGCGCCGCACCGTCTCGCGCTGGCCGAGGCCGGCGAAGAACTCCTCCGTCAGCTTCTTCACCACCTCCCACTGGTCGGGGCTGGTGTCCTGCGCCTCGTCGAGCAGGATGTGGTCGATGCCCTGGTCGAGCTTGAACTGCACCCAGGGGCCGGCATCGGGCCGCGACAAAAGGGCGACGGTGCGGGTGATCAGATCGTTGAAGTCGAGGAAGCCGCGGCCGCGCTTCAGCTGCTCATAGCGGGCGATCAGCCAGCGGGCGACGGTCAACGCCGCCGCCGTGCCTTCGAGCATCCGAAACAGCGCCAGCCGGTCCGACACCTCGAGGATCGCCTTGGCCGCGGCCAGATAGCGCTCCGGCAGGTCGGGCAGCCGGTCGAGCAGCGCCCTCTTGAAGGTCTTTGCCGGCTCGTAAGCGTCGCCATCGGCTTTGAGGAAGGCCTTGCCGAGCAGCTGCAGCTTGCGGATCGGGTCGGCTTCGGCGAAGGCCAGCCTGGCATAGGGCAGGATGTTGTTCAGCACGATGCGAGCATCGGCCGTTTCCGCGGTGCGCGCGAAGCCGGCGAAATAGTCTGGCAGGAAGCCGGGCAATGGCCAGAGCGAGGCGGCGATGTCCTCGGCCGTCAGGCCTGGCCTGAAGCGGAATTCGGCGAACAGCGGCCGGAAGTCCTCGCCCAGCCCCGACAGGAAGGCGCGCAGCCCATCGCGCTTCGCCACGATCTCGGCCAGCAGCGCGTCGAGGCCGGCCTCGCCGCCGCGCTCCAGCACCGTGGCGAAGGCCTCGGCCAGTCCTTCGGCGCCGGCGCCGGCGCCAGAGATCATGTCGCGGCGGGCATCGGCGAACAGCGACGCTTCCATCTGCGGATCGAGCATCTCGAAATGCGCGGGAATGTTGGCTTCCAGCGGGAACTGGTGCAGCACCGATTCGCAGAAGGCGTGGATCGTCTGGATCTTCAGCCCGCCCGGCGTCTCCAGTGCTTCGGCGAACAGCCGCCGCGCGCGGCGCATCGTGTCGGCGTCGGCGCGGCGGCCATCCAGCGTCGCGATCCGCGTGGCGAGCTCGGCGTCACCGAGCGAGGTCCATTCCGACAGCGTCGAAAACACCCGGTTCGACATGTTGGCGGCGGCGGCGCGCGTATAGGTCAGGCAGAGGATTTTCGACGGATCGGTGCCGTTGAGCAGCAGCCGAATGACGCGCTGCGCCAGCACATGCGTCTTGCCCGAGCCGGCATTGGCCGACACCCAGGCCGAATTCAGCGGGTCGGAAGCGCGCGCCTGGCTGGCAGCGGTGTCGCTGGGGATCGGGTAGGCCTTCTTCATGCCTCCCCCGCCTCGTCCTCGCTATCGCCGCCGGCCGACCATTCGAGCACGCGCGCGAGATGGTCGTAGTCGCCATCGGCCTCGCCCTCGCGGAACGGCAGCGCGCGCGACAGATAGCCGGTTGTCGGGTCGGCATAGTGGAAGAGCAGCTTCTCCAGCCGTGCCCAGGCCTCCTCGGCGAGCTCATTGGCGGTCCTGGGCTTGCGGTTGTATTCGAGGATCGATTCCTCGAACACGTCGCCATTGGGCTTCAGCCGCACGAAGGCGAGCTGCGAGGGCTCAGCTGTGCCGAGCGCCTTGAAGGCGCCGCGCCTGAGCAGCGCGCCTTCCAGCGCCAACTGTGGCGAAAGCAGCGTGTGCGCCTGCGCCCTCGATGGCGAGGAGCCGGTCTTGTAGTCGAGTATGTCGGCCATGCCGCCGGCCAGCAGGTCGACGCGATCGGCATAGCCGGACAGCGTCACGCCGGTGCGGCCGACCACGGTCTTCTCGGCTCGTTCCTCGGCATAGCGTTGGGCGACGGCGTCGGCGCGGCCATGCTCCCATTCGATGATGTTGGCGGCGAGCTTTTCGAAGCGCGGCCACCACACCGCCTCGATGTCCGGCGGCAGCGCGGCTTCCGCAAAGCAGGCCCGGCCGGCTTCGAGAAGACCTGCCAGCGCGTCCGGCTGGCGCGGATCGGCGATCCTGGCTGAGAACAGATGCAGGATGGCGTGGAACAGCGTGCCGCGCTCGGCCGCTCCGGGATCGCGAATGACGGGATCGAGCGGCATCAGGCCGAGGATCCGCCTGGCATAGATGGCATAGGGGTCGCGGCGCAGCGTCTCGATCTCGGTGACCGAGAAATGCTGCGGCCGCACGCCGAGCGGCGGCCTCGGCTGCGGCCGTGGCGCGAAATCCTGCCGCTCGCCGGCATCGAGCGCGCGCGCCCAGGCGAGCAGCGCCTCGCCGCGCCGCAAGGGCGCTGCCGCATGCTCCCTGCCGATGAAGGTCAGCATGCGTTGCAGCCAGCGCGACGGCACCGCCGGCGCGTCGCCGGAGCGGGCCGAGCGCGTCAGCACCACCTCTTTCGCGCCCATCGCCATCTGGAAGTCGTGCGCGGCAAGGCCGATGCGCCGTTCCGGCGGCTCGAGATCGATGCCGGTCTTCATCAGCCGCGACATGAAGCGGCCGCTCTCCGGCTTGCGCGGCCACACGCCTTCGTTGAGCCCGCCAATGACGAGCGTGTCGACGCTTTGCAGCCGCGCCTCCAGCGCGCCCCAGATGGCGATGTTGCGGTCGGTGCCTTGCGCCGGCTTGACCATTTCGGGCGCGATCAGCGCGTCCATCACGTCCGGCCAATCGGCTGCCGCGAAGGCGAACGGCACCGAAGCGGCGACAAGGCCGCGCATGAGTTCGGCGAGCTTCTCGCCGGCGTCGCCGGCATAGAGTTGCGCCAGGCCGCCATCGGCTGCCCGGCCAAGGTTCTCCAGCGCAACAACGCTTGCATGCGTCAAGGCGGCGAGGTCGGCATCCTGTTCGCCGCGAAAGGCGGTGAGCGGCGCAAGCGCCTCGGCCAGGCGGGCAAGCATGTCCCGCGCCTCGTCGATGCCGCGCGCCGACAGCCGCGAGAGCCAGAAGGGCGGGCGGCTGTCGCCGAGAGCCGAAAGGCGGGCCTCGAAAAGCAACGCCAGCGAGGCCGCGTCCGGCCGCCCGGTGCCGCCGCGCAATGCCACCAGCTCGACGATCTCCGCCGCATGGCGCACGCGCGCCCGGTCGAGGCCGAGGCCAAGCAGCGGGTGCTTCAGCAGCGACAACAGGCCGACCGGATCGCCAGGCCGGAATGCGGCCTGCAGCGCCAGCCTCAGCAGGCTCGCCGCCGGCGTGTTGGCGAGCGGTGTGCCGCCGGAATCGTCGGCGACGACGCCGAAGCGCTTGAGCTCGACGGAGACGCGCCGCGCCAGCGCGCGGTCGCCGGTGACAAGTGCTGCGCGCCGGGCCGGCTGCTCGACGGCGCGCTTCAGCGCGATCGCGATCGCCACTGCCTCGTCGCGCTCGCTTGCGGCTTCCACCAGCGTCACGCCGGCCAGAGCCTCGCCCATGGCCTCGCCTGCGAAACCGGGGCGGGTCGCGGTCCACAATTCGGTGGTTTCGGCCGGTCGCAGTGCTTCGCCGACAAGCGCCGCGCGCAGCGAAAGCGCCCGGTCAGCGGCGACGATCTCCTCGACATCGGTGCGCAGCACGCCGATGCCGCCGATCAGCTTTGCCAGGCCGTATTGCGGGTGGCCGAGCGTCGCCGGCCGGGCGCCGGGCGCCGAAATCGCGGCGAAGGATGCCTCATCCAGCCCTTTGTCGAGGCCGGGCAGCACGACCGCGCTGTTAGGCAGGCCGGCGATCACCCCGAGCAGTTCGGCTGTCGCCGGAATGGAGCCGGTCGAGCCTGCGGCGACCACCGGTCCGGCCGGCGGATTGCGCTTCAGCCGCGCCGCCTCCAGCCGGATCAGCGCGCTGCGGTGCGCGGCCGGATTGGAGAGGCTGCGCTCCTCCAGCAGCCTTGGCCAGTGGTCGGTGACGATGCCGAGGAAATCGAGCGTCACCTGCCACCAGCCGGCGAGGTTGCCGCTGACCAGCCCGGCGAGCTTCGCCCAATCCGTACCTTCGGTCTCGATTTCGTCCATCAGCCGGGCAAGGTCGCGCGCCAGCCAGATGGCGTCGGCCGCCGAGGTCGGCACCACGAATTCCTCATTGAAGCGCGCCGCGACATGCGCCGGCAGGCTCTCCTTCCACGCCCGCACCAGCGGCGCCAGCAACAGCAAGCGTTCCTGCGCCGCAATCGGCGGCGCCAGATCGATTGCCGGCGTTGCCTCGGTGTCGAAGGCGGCCTCGTCCTCGTCGAACTCGCCGAGCGGCCGCACCGTCGGCAGAATGGCCGAGCGACCTCCCAGCATGTCGACGAAGGCGCCGCGCAATGCCCGTGCCGCGCGCCGCGTCGGCACATAGAGGGTGACGTCGGCGAGCGCCAGCGGGTCGCCCTCGAAGCGGAAGCCGGGGACAAGCCGGCCGGCCAGCAAGGCTTCAGCCAGCGTCGGCAGAAACGGCGCTCCGGGCGGGATCGAGAAAACGCGGCGCGAGCCGCTCATATCGCTTTCGCGAGGGCGCCGGCGACCGCCGCCTCGGCGAGCGGAATGGCGTCGGGCGTGCCGACGGTGATCCAGCGGCCCTGCATCGCCATTCCGAACAGCCGTCCGGCGCCGATCGCCGTGTCGAAATAGGCGTTGAGCGAATGCGGGCCCGTCGGCGCGTCCTTGAAGATGCGCGGGTGGACAATCGCAGCCCCGGCATAGATCAGGCCGGCCGGATCGCCTTTCGAGCGCTGCAGGGCGCCGTCCGGCGCCACCAGGAAATCGGTGCCGACGCAATGTCCGGTGGCGGAATCGAGATCGGTGAGCATCAGCAGAATATCCATTCTGGCAGCGTCCCATGCAAGGGAAAGGCGCTGGAGACTGGGCTGGCCGCTGTCGATCCAGAACGTGTCGGCGTTGATGATGTAGAAGGGCTCTTGTCCCAGCGAGGGCAGCGCCCTGACGATGCCGCCCGCCGAGTCCAGCAGCATCTCGCGCTCGTCGGAAATGACGATCCTCGGCGCCTTGCGGCCGGCGACATGGGCGATGATCTGGTCCGGAAGATAATGAACGTTGACGATCGCCCTAACGACACCGGCGCTCGCCAGGCTGTCCAGCCCCCAGTCGATTAGCGTCTTGCCGGCGATTTCCACCAGCGGCTTCGGCATCGTGTCGGTGATCGGCCGCATGCGCTTTCCAAGCCCGGCGGCGAGCACCATTGCGGTCCGGGGGGTTGCGGTCACAGCGGTCGTTCTTCCAGCAGGCCATGGGCGGCGTAGAAGTCGTGTAGCCCGGAGAGTGCCGGGTGCGCCAGCGCTCTTCTGAGATAGTCGCGGATGCGCGGCAGGTGCTTGAGGTAGAAGGGCTTGCCGTCGCGCTTTTCGAGCCGCACGAAAATGCCGAGGATCTTCGAATTGCGCTGCGCCGCCATGATCGCGTAGGCCTCCCGGAACGCCGCCTCGTCGAAGGCGCCGGCGGCGTGGCGCGCCGCGACATAGGCATCGAGCGTCCGCTTCTCGATCGCAGGCGAGATGGTGACGCGGGCGTCCATGGCGAGCGAGGCGACGTCATAGGCGGCGGGGCCGATCAACGCGTCCTGGACATCGACGACGCCGAGCCGGTCGTGACCGGTGCGGTCGCCGCGCCAGATGATATTGGGCGAATGGAAATCGCGCAGCATCAGCGTGTATTGGCTGCCCTCGAGCCGGTCGAGCACCTTGTTCCATTCGTTATGGTAGCCGGCCAGCAACGCATTGCCCGCCGGCTTGCCGGTCAGCATCGGCACATACCAGTCGACCAGGAGATCGGTTTCGATCAGCATCGCCTCGCGATCGAAGGGCGGCACGTCGTGGAAGATGCCGGGCGCGGCCTCCATCCTGTCGGACCAGGCCTTGCCGTGCATCATCGCCAGCAGCTCGCCCGCCGCGGCATAGCGCTCGGCGATCGGCTCGCCGTTCTGGCCCAGGAACCCTTCCGCGCCGAGATGCTCGAGCAGCAGGAAGCCTTGCTCCAGGTCCTGCGCATGGATCTCCGGCACGCTGACGCCGGCGGCGTGCAGCGCCTTGTCGATGGCGACGAAGGCGGTGACGGACTGCGCGGTGTGGGCGATGACCGCATAGGGCTTGCCGTCGCGCACCGGCGGGCCGAGCACCAGCCGCGGCGAGTTCATCAGCACGCGCGGCGCGATGCCGGCGAGCGAAACGATCTCATAGGAGCGGGCGGAAGCGTCGCCGACGAAGAAGCGCCTGGCGGCTTCGCCCCAGCCGGCCGTGGCCAGGAAATCACGCATCGCCAGCGAGCGCGCCGCGCGATCGATGGCAGCGCCCTGTCCCGACAGCTTCGCCAGGCGGCCGTCGCCCTGGTGGACGAGCTCGATCCAGACCGTGCCATCGGGCAAAGCGGCTTCGGCGCGTTCCGGCCATTCGACCAGGGCCGCCCCCCCTTGCTCCAGCGCGTCGTCGAAGCCGAGTTCGTCGAGCTCGCTCGCCGAAGACAGGCGGTAGAGATCGAAATGATGCACGGGAACGCGCGTCTCGTAGCTCTGCACCAGCGTGAAGGTCGGGCTCGGCACGTCGAGGCCGGCATCGTCGGCCAGCGCCCGGATCAGCGCCCGCGCCAGCGTCGACTTGCCGGCGCCGAGATCGCCCTTGAGCGCCAGCACGTCGCCCGGGCGCAGCGCCATCGCCAGGTCTTCACCCAGCCTTGCCGTGGCGGCTTCGTCGGCGAGAAAACGCTCCAGCCCTGCCATGAGGCCCGCTACTCGGCCGCGGCGCGAATGCCCGAAGGCGCGGCGGGGAAGGCGCAGATGACGGTGGTGCCCTGGTCCTTGCCGGTCTCGATGCGGACGCTGCCGCCATGCAATTCGACAAAGCTCTTGACGATCGACAGGCCGAGGCCGGCGCCGCGCCGGCGCCCGCCATTGGTCCGCGGCTCGAAGCGGCGGAACACCGAATCCAGCACATCCGGCGGCATGCCGGGCCCGTCGTCATGGACGGAGAATTCCACGCCCTCGGCGAGCTGGCGGCAGGCGAGGGTGACCGTGCTTGCTTCCGGCGCGTAGTTCGCGGCGTTGCTCAGGAGATTGTAGAGGATCTGGCGGATGCGGGTCTCGTCGCCATGGAAGCTCTTCGGCGCCGCCGCGGCGTCGACCTTGAGCGTGATCGAGTGCTCCTCCAGCCGGTCGGCGACCAGCTCGGCGGCGGCGGCGATCGTCCGGTCGACGCTGACCTCGGAGATGTCGAGCTGCATGATGCCGGCATCGACGGTGGCGAGATCCAGTATGTCGTTGACGATGGTGAGCAGCACCGAGGAGGACGAGCCGACATGCTCGACATATTCGCGCTGCTTCGGCGTCAGCGGCCCTGTCGCGGGCAGCGACAACAGCTCGGTGAAGCCGATGATGTTGGTCAGCGGCGAGCGCAGTTCGTAGGAAACGTGCTGCACGAACTCGTTCTTCAGCTGGTCGGACCGCTCCAGCGCCTCGTTCTTGTCCTTCAGCGCCCGCTCTACATTGACGCTGTCGGTGACGTCGACGAAGGTCATCATCACTTGCCCGTTGGGCAGATGGATGACGGCGTAGCTGAGCACCGTGCCGTTGACGAGTTCGCTCTGGCCATGGCGGTCGCGGCGTTCGTCGTCGAAACCGGTGATGGCGGCGACGAAGCCGCCCCACGGGCTGTCCTTGGCGCGCCGGTCGCAGAGGTCGCGGATCGCCGAGACATGGACATTGGGCTTGACCACGTCCTGGTCCAGTCCCCACAGCGCCACGAATGCCGGGTTCGACAGCCGAAGCCGACCGTCCGGACCGAACACCGCGACACCTTCGGCGAGATTGTCCAGCGTTTCGCCCTGGACGCGCACCGCCGTCTGGTAGCGGCTTTCGAGATCCATCTTCTCGGTCAGGTTCTCGAACACCCAGGTCACGCCGCCCTTGGGCTGCGGATTGGCCACCACGCGAATGGTCTTGCCGTCGGGCAAGTGCCACCAGTGCTCCTGCGATTCGACCGCGCGATAGGCGCCGAGCAGGCCTTCCTTCCAGCGCCGCCACTCCGGCTGCTCGGCGATCTTGCCCTCGCTGCGCAGCCGGTCGAGCAGCAGGGCATTGTCCGGTGCGCTGTGCAGGAAGCCGCTGTCGAGGTTCCACAGTTTCTGGAACGCCTGGTTGAAGAAACGCAGCTTCTCGTTGGCGTCGAAGATGGCGACCGCGGTGTTGAGCTGGTCGAGCGTGTCGGCGTGGCTGCGCACCGTGCGCTCATACTCGCCGCGGATGGTTTCGGTGGCGCTGGTGTCGCAGGCAAGCCCGGCCGAGCCGTCGGCACCGGCGAAATCGGTCACCGAGAACATGCGGCGATCGCCTTCGATCACCGTCGACAGCGTCTGCTCGAACACCGGCCGCGCCTTGTGCTGCTCGGCGATCTGTTCGCGCGCCTGGCCGCCGAGGAACTCCTTGGCCTCGCGCACCGCGGCTTCGGCATTTGGCGCCTCGACCGCCTCGGCATAGGCGCGGTTGACCCATTTCAGCCGCCCGTCGGCGGCGCGCAGCCAGGTCGGCATCTTCAGCGCGTCGAGCAGGCCGAGCATGGTGTCGTAGTCGGCGCTGAGCCGCTGGTTCTCGATCTTCAGCCTTGCCTGGCCGCGCAGCGTTTCAGACAGCGAGACGAAGCGCACCAGCACATGCGCCGCGCTCTTGCGGCCCTGCACCTCGAGCGGCACCCCGGCCTGCGTCTCGATGACGAGATCGAAGGTCCTTGCCTTTTCCCGCAACGCCGCCACGGCATGCTCGAGCGCGGCGGCCGAAACTGGCATCAGCCAGCGGCCGAAGGCGAGGAAGGCGGCGCGGTCCTCGGGCGCGCCGCTCTCCAGCGGCAATGTGCCGATGAGTTCCGGCTTCTTGTTCTCGGAAGCCCACACCACGACGCGCTGGTCGCGCAGATTGAGCAGCGCCTCGGAGCGCTGCAGCGCCGCGTTGACGTCGGCGATGCGGGTCCTGAGCTCGGCGTTCTGCGCCGACGTGCGGGCTCTTTCGCGGATCAGGAAGATGGCCGAGACAAGGGCGGCCCCCATGACCCCGGCGAACATGGCGAGCTGCATGACCTCGACCGTGCTGACCGATAGTCCGGCCGATTGCGCGACGCCGGCTTCGGCATGCGCCGCAAGGCCAAGTAACGGGCTGCAAAGCGCCGAGCCGGCAAGCAGCGCCGCCATGCGGACACCGGCACGCCGCAGCAAACGCCCGCCCCTGACGGCGGAGCCCGATCTCACCGAATCGCTTTGGCCGCCGGAAACGGCCTGTCCCGCGCGAGGCGGGTTTTCCCCCGGCATGTCTTGGTCCTCTTCGCCGCCTGAATGCAAGACCGCCCAGATTGCGTATCCCGGCCCTCGTCCCCCGGACCGCGAATCACAACAATAACGCCTGCTGGAATCGGCGTGAAGAATCATTCCGCGCAAAAATAAAGCCGGGCGAAAGTCAATCGCCCGGCTTCAATATCTAGTGGTAATTTTCGTTTTGGTTAATAGCGGTAGTGTTCCGGCTTGAACGGCCCTTGCGGCGTCACGCCAATATAGGCGGCCTGTTCGCCGGACAGTTCGGTCAGCCGGGCGCCGAGCTTATCGAGATGCAGGCGCGCGACCTTCTCGTCGAGATGCTTCGGCAGCACATAGACCTGGTTCTGGTACTGGCCGTGCTTCGAGTAGAGCTCGATCTGCGCCAGCACCTGGTTGGTGAAGGACGCCGACATGACGAAGCTCGGATGGCCCGTGGCGTTGCCGAGATTGAGCAGCCGACCTTCGGACAAAAGGATCATCCGCTTGCCGTCCGGGAAGGTGATCATGTCGACCTGCGGCTTGACATTGGTCCATTTCAGGTTGCGCAGCGACGCCACCTGGATCTCGTTGTCGAAGTGGCCGATGTTGCCGACGATCACCATGTCCTTCATCGACCGCATGTGGTCGAGGGTGACGACATCCTTGTTGCCGGTGGTGGTGATGACGATATCCGCGGTCGGCGCCGCGTCCTCGAGCGTGACCACCTCGAAACCGTCCATCGCCGCCTGCAGCGCGCAAATCGGATCGACCTCGGTGACCTTGACGCGGGCGCCGGCGCCCTTCAGCGAGGCCGACGAGCCCTTGCCGACGTCGCCATAGCCGCAGACGACCGCGACCTTGCCGGCCATCATCGTGTCGGTGCCGCGGCGGATGCCGTCGACCAGCGATTCCTTGCAGCCGTATTTGTTGTCGAACTTCGACTTGGTGACGGAATCGTTGACGTTGATCGCCGGGAACGGCAGCAGGCCCTTCTTCTGCAGCTGGTAGAGCCGGTTGACGCCGGTGGTCGTCTCCTCGGTGACGCCGCGGATCGCTTCCTTCTGCTTGGTGAAGAAGCCGGGCGAGGCCTTCAGGCGCTTCTTGATCTGGGCGAACAGGATCTCTTCCTCTTCGCTGCCCGGATTGGACAGCACATCCTCGCCGGCCTCGGCGCGGGCGCCGATCAGGATGTACATGGTGGCGTCGCCGCCATCGTCGAGGATCATGTTGGAGGTGCCGCCATCGGCCCACTGGAAGATCTTGTCGGTGTATTCCCAATAGTCCTCGAGCGTCTCGCCCTTGATGGCGAACACCGGAATGCCGGCTTCGGCGATCGCCGCCGCGGCATGGTCCTGGGTCGAGAAGATGTTGCACGAGGCCCAGCGGATGTCGGCGCCCAGCACCTTCAGCGTCTCGATCAGGACCGCCGTCTGGATCGTCATGTGCAGCGAGCCGGTGATGCGCGCGCCCTTGAGCGGCTTCTTGTCGCCGAACTCCTCGCGGCAGGCCATCAGGCCCGGCATTTCGGTTTCGGCGATCTCGATCTCCTTGCGGCCCCAGCCGGCAAGCGAAATGTCGGCGACCACATAGTCCTTGCTACCCGTCATGGCAGTGCTCCGGTGTGATTTGTCTGTGACACGCGCCGGCGCCTGACGGCGCGTGGAAGGGCGCGGATTGCCGGCCTGACTAGCAGATCGGCATCCAAACGACAATGGGATATAAAGAAATCTTTATTCGTGCATGTCTTTGCGCCGATGCATGTCGCCCAAAAGTGTGCAGCGGTTTTGGGGTAACGACATGCATGAAGACAAAAAGCTCGTCGTCAGCATTCCTCGCCGAAGCGCCCGGCGACCAGCTGCTCCAGCGCGTCGATGGCCTGCAGCGCTTGCGGGCCGCTGGCGGTGACGCGGATCGAATAGCCCGGGCTTGCCGCCAGCATCATCAGGCCCATGATCGAGGTTCCGCCGACCGTGACGCCGTCCTTCTCGACATGGATGGCGGCATCGAAGCTGCTGGCGACCTGGACGAATTTCGCCGAGGCGCGCGCATGCAGGCCGCGCTGGTTGATGATCGGAAAATCACGCACGAGCTGGTCCTGTTCCGGCGACAGCGCGTTCATTTGCTGCTCAGGAGCTGGCTGGCGACGTTGATGTATTTGCGCCCCGCGGCCTGCGCCTCGTCGAGCGCGGCGGCCATGTTGTCGCCCTTGCGGATCGAGGAAAGCTTGATCAGCATCGGCAGGTTCATGCCGGCGATGACCTCGATGCGGCCGGATTCCATCACCGAGATGGCAAGGTTCGAGGGCGTGCCGCCGAACATGTCGGTCAAGACGATGACGCCGGCGCCGGTGTCGACGCGCGCCACGGCGTCGACGATGTCGCGGCGGCGCTGCTCCATATCGTCTTCGGCGCCGATCGCCACGGTTTCGAAATTGTCCTGTGGCCCGACGACATGTTCCACGGCATGTCGGAACTCCGTGGCCAGCTGACCGTGCGTCACGAGCACGAGTCCGATCATTCTTTGGTGGCTCCCGTCATCGCCGCTTCACAGGCGTATTTTATGCTCGCCAGCCATTCCAGGCGGCGGGAGCGCTATCTTGTCGACGCGCGGCGCGTTGACAAGCCCAAAATTGCGCAGGCCCGGGCCATTTTGACGCATTGCAGCAAAAAAGCCGAAGCGGATCATAGAAAAGGCGCGATGGAGAGCCGCGCCATCACGGCCGGCAGGGCGGTCGCCGCATTGCGCTCGGCAAGGTCGACGCGCGGCACCGGGCAGCCGGCGACCGGTTCGCGGATTTCTTCCTGGAAACGCGCCATTTCCGCCTGTGGCACCAGCCGCACATTGAGGTCGATCACCGCGCCCGGCTCGAATGGCAGCGGCCGCGGAATGAAGCCGGGCACCTCGGCGAGGCCGGCGATGGTCGCCGGCACGCGGCACACCAGCCGCCCGCCATGCGCCATGGCCAGCAGCCTGTCGTCGCCGACCAGCCGTGAAAACAGGCCGCGCGCGCGGCAATGGTCGATCAGCGTCAGCGCCAGCGTCGTCTTGCCGGCGCCGGACGCTCCGGTGATGAGGACGCCGCGCTCGCCGATCAGGATAGCGGTTCCGTGGATGTTTTCGGGCTTCGCGGCGGGATCGGACATGATGGCGTCGGAAGTCAAGCTTCGGCCGGCAGCGTCACCACGAAGCGCGCGCCCTTGATCTCGCCGGGCTTGGTGCCGGGGATGTTTTCCGCCGTCAGCGTGCCGCCATGCGCCTCGACGATCTGCCGGCTGATCGACAGGCCAAGGCCGGAATTCTGGCCGAAGGCCTCGCCGGCCGGACGGTCGGTGTAGAAACGCTCGAAGATGCGGTCGATGTTGTCGGCCCGGATGCCCGGCCCGTTGTCGTCGACGGTGACGATGTTGAGCTTGCCGGCGCGCGCCAGCGAGATGGTGATATGGCCATGCTCCTCGGGAACGAAGGAGCGGGCATTCTCGATCAGATTGGTGATCACCTGGCCGATCCGCAGGTCGTGGCCGGTGACGACATAGCCTTTGACGCCTTGCGGCAGCTTGGCCACCTTGAGCTCGATCTCGACCGCCTTCTTGTTGCGCGTCGTCTCGCGCGAGACGGCGACGAGGTCGGTGATGAAGGTCTTGAGGTCGACCGTTCCCGCATCCTCGCGCGCCAGCTCGGCGTCGAGGCGCGATGCGTCGGAAATGTCGGTGATCAGCCGGTCGAGCCGCCGCACGTCATGCTGGATGATCTCCATCAGCCGCCCGCGCGAATTCTCGTTCTTCGCCAGGGGCAGCGTCTCCACGGCGCTGCGCAGCGACGTCAGCGGGTTCTTCAGTTCGTGCGAGACGTCGGCGGCGAAGCTCTCGATCGCCTCGATGCGGGCATAGAGCGCGTTGGTCATGTCGCGGACCGCGATCGACAAATTGCCGATCTCGTCCTGGCGGTCGGAGAAGTCGGGGATTTCCTCGCGGTTCTTGACGCCGCGCCGCACCCTGACGGCGGCGGCGGAAAGCCGGCGCAACGGGTTGGCGATGGTCGAGGCGAGCAGCATCGACAGGATGGCGGTGACAAGTGCCGCAATGCCGAAGACGCGCAGGATCGCCTTGCGCTCGGCGGAGACGATCTTGTCGATGTCGCCGCCTTCGGTCGACAGCATCAGCACGCCGAGCACGGCACGGAAGCGCTGGATCGGGACGGCGACGGAGACGATCTGCTCGCCCTGCTCGCTGATGCGCACGATGGTCGAGGGGCTGCCGGTCAGTGCCTTGACCACTTCCGGAAACGCCGCGCCGTTGCCGCCGGGCTGCTCGTGGTAGACCGGCAGGTCCTTGTTGCGGAAGAAGTCGAAGACGAACTTTTCGACGCGCTCGACGATGCCCGGCTGCTCGTCGTCGACCGGCGGCAGGTCGTAGCGCAGGATCTGGCCGCGCGAATAGAGATGGCGCGAATCGAGCAGCAGGTTGGCGTCGCGGTCGTAGATGCGGGCGCGCGTGCGCGTCGGCGAGATCAGCCGCCGCAGCACCGGCGCGACCCGCTCAGGGTTGATCGGGAAGTCGAGATTGTCGAGCTGGTCGGAACCGGGGCCCAGGCTCTCGCCCGCCTGCAGCTCGAGCAGCTTTTCCGGATCGATGCTGATCGAATCGGTCTCCACCGTCGCGGACGCCGCGATCGCGCCGGCGATGATCTCGCCCTGCGTCATCAGGCTTTCGACGCGGGCATCGATCAGCCCGTCGCGGAAGGTGTTGAGATAGAGGATGCCGGTGACCAGCACCGCCAGGCCGGCAAGGTTGAGGAACAGGATGCGGCGGGTAAGGCTGGAGAAGATGTGATGGCCGAGGAAACGGCGCATCGGCACGGTGATCTTCGACAGGAATGCGGGCAGCATCCTGGACGGCCGCCTGACGGCGCCCGCCCTTCTGTTCCGCTCTACGTCCACTGCCATCGAATAGCAGCTCCCGGCCTGTTCCTACGCATGTCGTTGACCCAAACCGCCGTACACCGTCGAGCGGCATGCATCAACTTACGCTTCGCGGAACCGGTATCCGACTCCGTAAAGGGTTTCGATCATTTCGAAGTCGTCGTCGACGGCCTTGAACTTCTTGCGCAGCCGCTTGATGTGGCTGTCGATGGTGCGATCGTCGACATAGACCTGTTCATCATAGGCCGAATCCATCAGCGCATCACGGCTTTTTACCACCCCGGGACGCTGCGCCAGCGAATGCAGGATGAGGAATTCGGTGACCGTCAGCGTCACCGGCTCGCCCTTCCAGGTGCAGGTATGCCGCTCCTGGTCCATCACCAGCTGGCCGCGCTCCAGCGAGCGGGCCTGCTGGCTGGGCTGCTTGGCGGCGGCCTCGCGGGCGCTGGTGCGGCGCAGCACCGCGCGCACCCGCTCGACCAGCAGGCGCTGCGAGAACGGTTTGCGGATGAAGTCGTCGGCGCCCATCTTGAGGCCGAAGAGCTCGTCGATCTCGTCGTCCTTGGAGGTCAGGAAGATCACCGGCAGGTCGGATTTCTGACGCATCCGGCGCAAGAGTTCCATGCCGTCCATGCGCGGCATCTTGATGTCGAGGATGGCGAGATTCGGCGGCCGCGCCGCCAGGCCTTCCAGCGCCGACGCACCATCCGTGTAGGTTTCGACGCGATAGCCCTCGGATTCGAGGGCGATCGACACCGACGTCAGGATATTGCGGTCGTCGTCGACAAGCGCGATTGTTGCCATTTCAAGCGGCTCCCTCATGAGCTGTCCCTTCTTTCGTCGAGAAGGGGCTTTTGCAGGACAAATTAGGTACAAAATGTGGCATAAGCTCCGCGCAGTGTCACGCACAGCGTGCCGGCGGCCGCATTCGCACCCCTACGCGGATTGGACGAACAAGGTTTGCCAATCCTTTGGGCAACCACTGTGATTTTTTGCACATATAAACGATTTAAACAACTTTCAAATTTTTTAAATCGATTAAAGATTTGATATCATTCGGGTTTTCTGGTTCTGACCCTCTCAGCCCCACCGCCGGGGCGCCGATTATCCGCCGGCCAGACGCGGCAAAACAAAGCCAGATGCGGCAAACGTAGAAGGGACCCTTGATGTCGGAAGCCGGCAAACGCAATCCCGCATGCCCCCTCGATCTGAAGACCACGGGCACGGTACGCTATAACTTCGGCGCCGCCGCGCTGTACGAGGAAGCGATCCGCCGCGGCGAGGCCAGGCTCACCGCCCATGGCGCCCTCGTCGCCGAGACCGGCCAGCATACGGGACGCTCGCCCAAGGACAAATTCGTCGTGCGCGACGGCGCCACCGAACCGCATGTCTGGTGGGACAACAACAAGGCGATCTCGCCGGCGCAGTTCGATGCGCTGCTGGCAGATTTCCACGCCCATGCGGCGAACAAGGACCTCTATGTTCAGGATCTGGTCGGCGGCGCCGATTCGGATCTGAAGCTGCCGACCCGGGTCGTCACCGAATTCGCCTGGCATTCGCTGTTCATCCGCAATCTCCTGATCCGCCCCGAGGCGTCGGAGCTCGCGCATTTCGTGCCGGCGATGACGATCATCGATCTGCCCTCGTTCCGCGCCGACCCGGCCCGCCACGGCACCCGCACCGAAACGGTGATCGCCGTCGATCTGACGCGCATGATCGTGCTGATCGGCGGCACCTTCTATGCCGGCGAGATGAAGAAGTCGGTGTTCACCGCCCTCAACTATCTGCTGCCGGCCAAGGGCGTGATGCCGATGCACTGCTCGGCCAATGAAGGCCCGGCGGGCGACGCGGCGGTGTTCTTCGGCCTCTCCGGAACCGGCAAGACGACGCTGTCGGCCGATCCGTCGCGCACGCTGATCGGCGATGACGAGCACGGCTGGGGCCCGCACGGCATCTTCAACTTCGAGGGCGGCTGCTACGCCAAGACGATCAGGCTCTCGGCCGAGGCCGAGCCGGAGATCTTCGCCACCACGCAACGTTTCGGCACCGTGCTGGAAAATGTCGTGCTCGGCGCCGACCGCGTGCCGGATTTCGACGACGGCAGCCTGACCGAAAACACGCGCTGCGCCTATCCGCTCGACTACATCCCCAATGCCTCGAAGACCGGCCGCGCCAGTCATCCCAAAAACATCATCATGCTGACCGCCGACGCCTTCGGCGTGATGCCGCCGATCGCGAAACTGACCCCGGCGCAGGCGATGTATCATTTCCTCTCCGGCTATACGGCCAAGGTCGCCGGCACCGAAAAGGGCGTCACCGAGCCGGAAGCGACCTTCTCGACCTGTTTCGGCGCGCCGTTCATGCCGCGCCACCCATCGGAATACGGCAATCTGCTGCGCGAGCTGATCGCCCGCCATGGCGCCGATTGCTGGCTTGTCAACACCGGTTGGACCGGCGGCGCTTACGGCACCGGCCGCCGCATGCCGATCAAGGTGACGCGGGCGCTGCTCGCCGCCGCGCTCGACGGCTCGCTGAAGACCGCCGATTTCCGCACCGACGCCAATTTCGGCTTCGCGGTGCCGGTGGCGGTCGCCGGCGTCGAGCGCGCCATCCTCGATCCGCGCTCGACCTGGGCCGACAAGCCGGCCTACGACCGCCAGGCGGCGAGGCTGGTCGGCATGTTCGCCGCCAACTTCGAAAAGTTTGAGCCGCATGTCGACGCGACCATCATGGGTGCCGCGCCGCGCCTGCAGGAAGCGGCCGAATAGTCGTTGCGGCTATGGTGTTTCTGTCCAAGACCCGGCTTTGCGCCGGGTCTTTTCTTTTTCACGCCGCCGCGTCATGACTGCGGCATGGCTTCAGACGAAAAAATCATCATTGCCGACAATGTGGTGATCCATCCCGGCGATCTGCACGAGGATTTCATCCGTTCCTCGGGTCCTGGCGGCCAGAACGTCAACAAGGTGGCCACCGCCGTGCAACTGCGCTTCGATGCCGCCAACGCAGAGGGCCTGCCGGAGCGGGTGCGCGAGCGCACCATCAAGCTTGCCGGCCAGCGCGCCACCAAGGACGGCGTCGTCGTCATCGAGGCCGGACGCTTCCGCACCCAGGAGCAGAACCGGGCCGATGCGCGGGCGAGGCTGACAGCTCTGGTCGCCAAGGCGGCCGAGCCGCCGCCGCCGCCGCGCAAGAAGACCAGGCCGTCGAAAGGCGCCGTCGAGCGCCGCCTCAAGACCAAGGCCGGGCGCTCCACGGTGAAGAAGCTGCGCGGCCGGGTCGAGAACGACTGAGACGGCCCGGCGGAGACCGCGCTGGCCCCGCTTTCGGGTCGCCGTCTTTCCCCATCGGTGGCATGCTCGGGCGCGCTAACCGGATCGAACGGAAATCCCATGCTCGTTTTGCCCAAGGGTGTCCGCCATATGCCCGGCTACCTGCCGCGCCCGGCGCAGGAAGCGCTGGTCGAAGAGATCAGGGCGGTGGTGCAGGCTGCGCCCTTGTTCGTGCCGGCCATGCCGCGCACCGGCAAGGAAATGAGCGTGCGCATGACCAATTGCGGCCCGCTCGGCTGGGTCACCGACAAGGAGCGTGGCTACCGCTATCAGCCGACGCATCCGGTCTCAGGACAGCTCTGGCCACCGATCCCGGAGGCCTTGCTGAAAGTATGGCAGGAGGTTGCTGCCTATCCGCATCCGCCTGAGGCCTGTCTCGTCAATTTCTATTCGAGCGACGCCAGGATGGGCCTGCACCAGGACCGCGACGAGGAAGATTTCGCCGCGCCCGTCGTCTCCGTGTCGCTCGGCGACGATTGCCTGTTCAGGGTCGGCCAGACCACGCGCGAAGGCGGAACAAAATCCTTCCGGCTGAAAAGCGGCGACGTCGTCGTGCTCGGCGGCGAGGGCCGCCTTTGCTTCCACGGCGTCGACCGCATCTACCCGTCGACCTCGGCGCTGCTGAAGAATGGCGGTCGCATCAATCTGACGTTGCGGCGGGTGACGCTGCACGCCCGCTAACCGAATCTACAGACTTTTTTCATAAATACGCCAAGGCGCTGCGGTGTGGGGTCGGGCAATGACTGAGAGCGGTTTGGTTATCCGTCACCTGTGGACGATCGTCTGCGGGGCAATTCAGCTCGTTCGCAGGGATTCGGGCCTTTATCTGAGCATCGTCATCTATACGTTGGCGGGACTGGTCTTCCTGCATGCGATAGGCGCTGACGACCGCACCGCATATGCGATATATTTCGGCAGATGGACACTGCTTAACTGTCTGATATTGCCGGCTTTTGCCATCCTTATCGACCTCATCCTGATCGTCCGCCGCTTCGGCCCCCGGCGCCGTCTCGCCGCGAAACGGATCTTTTCCATGACGCGGTTGGCCTACGCGTTCTCCGGGCTGAGCCTGCTTATGGCGCTGATGATCTTCCAAGGCACGTTCACCTCGGTGAAAAACGGCATGCCGGTCTGGCAGGACGGTTTTCCGTTCGACGTGGCGCAAGCCAACATCGACGCCTTCCTGCATTTTGGCACCGATCCCTGGCGCTGGCTTTACGCCGTGGCCGAAAACGATTCGATCCGCGCCGCAATCGAGTGGAACTACAACGTCTTCTGGTTCCTGCTCAATTTCGGCGCCCTGTTCTTTGTCGCGACGTCGCCCATGGTCGCATCGGTTCGCACGCGCTACCTGGCCTGCTTCATGGCGGTCTGGATCGTCGTCGGCAACGTGCTGGCCGCGCTGTTCCTGTCGGCGGGTCCGGCGTTCTATGGCTCGGTCACGGGAGACGTGGCCCGGTTTGGCGAACAGCTTGCGTTCCTGGCCCATGGCGCCGCGTCGCGCAACTCCGCCGTTTCCTATCAGCAGTATCTGTGGACGCTGCACGAGGCTAGGCAGACCGGCTTTGGCTCGGGCATTTCGGCGTTCCCGAGCGTGCATGTCGGGTTGGCGATGCTGAACGCGCTGTTCCTGCGCGAGTTCAACCGCTATCTCGGTGCGCTGGCGTTCGTCTATGTCGCCTTCGTCGCGGCCAGCTCGGTTTACCTCGCCTGGCATTATGCGATCGACGGCTATGTCAGCGCCATCGTCACCCTCATCGTCTATGTCGTGGCTCGCAAGCTGATCCCGGCCGATTCCCGGCCGGTGGCGGCCATGCAGACAGCGACCGTCAATCGCCCCGAGGCGGCCGTCGCGGCGTTCTGAGCGCCGTATCCTTCATCTTTGGATGCGCCGGTAGACGGTGATTGCCGGCTCCGCATGCAGCACACGGTAGTTGCGCAAGGCAGCCATGATCCGCTTGTCGCCGTGCATGAGCGCATCCCAGGACGGATTGCCTGCCGGGCCTGCCAGCACGATGTCGGGCTGCTTTGCCGCTATCTCGGCGGCAAAGTCGCCGATCGCCTGATCGCGGATTGTCTCCAATCTCAGCTTCTGTTCGGGGTCATCGGTCCTGTCCACCAGTTTCTGGGCGCTGGAGACCATCCAGGCGCCGGGGTTGCGCGACACGAACCTGCCGCCCACCAGCCGGGTCAGGGGGTACGCGGCCTGCATCTGGGAGGCGATCGATACGATCGTCGGATGCTCGAAGCTGTCGCGGATCGCACCGACCGATCGCTCGATCGGTCCGCTGTCCCTGGTCAGCGCGTCATACTGCGCCCTGGTCGTCGCTTGCAGCAGCAGAACGCAGCCGAACATCAGCGCGGCTTTGCGAACCATCCCTTTCTTTGGGAAATCGCCGAACCGCAGAAGCTGCAGGCCGAACGCGATTGCCGTGATCGCGACCATCGGCAGGGCGTGGTTCGGCCATCCCTTGCCCATCAGCAGGAAGGCGGGGACCAGGCCGAGCGCGCTTGCCAGCGCGATCCTTGTGTCCCAATGCACATGCCTCGGCGCTCCCGTCCCGACAACGATCGCGGCCGACAGCAGCAGCACGATCTTCGGCCAGTTCTCCAGATTGTCGAGCAGTGGCGCGCGAAGCGGCAGGTAGACTTCCCTGACGAGCGGCAGGACTTGCGTCAGGTAGCCGCGGTCGAAGATTGCGATGCTGGCCACGTAGAAGACGGCCATCGCGGCCCCGATAAGGTTTTCCGTAACGAGGATCGGCCTTGGCGAACGCCGTTGCCAGGCGAGGCACAGCGACGGCACGACGAAGGCCAGGGCGAAGTGGGGTGGCTTGACCATCACCATGACGCCGGCGCCGAGGCCGGCCACGATGCGTTCGGCAAGCGATCCGGCAACGAAGTCCGGTTGCCGCTGGCGCGCGCACTGCAATGCCAGCCAGGGCAGGATGCCGATCAGCGCGAACTGCTCGCGCTGGCCGAACTGATCCGGCAGGAAACACAGTACCATGAAGGCCACCGCCGCCAGCACCCAGAAGCCGCCGGCCTGCCGGTAGATCGGGTCGGCGCGCGTCAGGATCCGGGCGCAAACCACCAGGCTGGCCAGACCGAGACAGACAACCCCGAGCGCCAGCCAGAACTCGGCCGCTATGCCGGTCAGCCTCTCCAGCAGCACGAACGGCATATACAGCCAGATCGAGAAGGGCGGATTGGTCTCTAGCATATCGGTGTTCAGCCGTTCGCCGTTCAACAGCCGCTCGCAGACCACCAGCAGCCACGACACATCGACATTGGTCGGCACCACAGCGATCGCCAGCCACGCCGCATAGGCGGCAGCCAAGAACGTCAGGAAAAGCGGCGTCGCGATCCGCCGGACGGGTCGCGACGTGGGAGCAAATCCGGCCAAAGGCTTGTCGTAGGGCTCGGCTCTAGACATCGCGGAACACCCAACGCCTGAGCACGATGTAATTCACCAGCGGCACGACGATGCAGGTCAGGACGATCGGGATGGCCGCGGGCATGCCCAGCCGCTCGGTGAGGACGACGGGCAAGGCGATGGCTGTCGCCAGGCCCATCGCGTTGAGCAGAGCAAAGCGCGGCAGTTCGAAGGCGTGCGCGCCAGCCGACATGAAAGTGAAGTACTTGTGTCCGGCATAGGAGAACAGCCCCGCAATGGCATAGGCGACCACGGACGCCGCCGTTGCCGGGAGCATCGCGGCTCCAGTGCCGCCGCGCGACAGCGCCAGGGCGCAAACGGCATAGACCAGCGTCGAAGCGCCGCCGATCACTGCGAAGCGCGAAATCCGGTGGGAGCGCAGAATGTTCAGCATGGTCGGAGTCAGGCCGCCAGCCGGCTGTCCAGTCGCGCCCTGTCGAAGGCCGCGTCCGTGCCGAACACGGCAAGCAGCGAGACACCGAACGGCAGCCCGGCATTCGGCAGGATCCGGCTTTCGGCCGAAAACAGCGCCTTCATCGCGCTGTTGATCGGCTTTGGCGGCATCGCCTGCCCGGAAGCGGTGTTCGAGCGCCGCAGGCGGTCGGCAAGGCGGGCGAGCGCCGCCACCGGAAACAGCGCCGCATTGGTGTAGCTCAGCTTCTCGACGCGATAACCGGCCTGTTCGATACGCGTCTTCAACAGATTGCGCGAATAGCGCCGCATGTGGTGCAGCCCGACATCGTGCTTGCTCCACAGCCATTGGTGCGCCGGAACCGTGAGCACGACCTTGCCGCCCGGCTTCAGCATTCGCCTTATCGTCTCCAGCGAGGCTTCGTCTTCCGCGACATGCTCAAGCACGTCGAACAGGCAGACGAGGTCGAAGCTCGCCGACGTCACGGGCATGCCATCGGGAAGATGGCCGGCAAGGAAGTCGCGGCCCGTCTTCTCGCGGGCGATCCGGCGCGCCAGCTCGTTCATCTCCACCGCCGTCACGGTGCCGAACTGCTCCAGCATCCTGATGTTGCCGCCCGTGCCGGCGCCGATCTCGAGGATATCGGCGTCGCGGGGCAGGCCGAGGCCGCGGATGACCGCCTCGGCGATGGCGCGCCGCCCGCAGAACCACCAATGCTCGTCCTCGGTGGCCGCCATCCGCCGATAGGCATCGAGCTCCATCAGGGCGTCCCGTCGTATTTGCGGCGCACGATGTAGATCGGGCGCTGTTTGATCTCGGCATAGACGCGGCCGAGATACTGGCCGATGATGCCGATGCCGAGCAGCTGGATGCCGCCGAGGAACAGCACGCTGACCAGCAGCGAGGCATAGCCGGGCACGTCGATGCCGAAAACCAGCGTCTTGGCGATGATCAGGAGGCCATAGAGGAACGCGAAGGCCGAGATCGTCGCGCCGACATAGGTCCAGACCTCCAGCGGTGCGCTCGAGAAGCTGGTGATGCCTTCCAGCGCGAAGTTCCACAGCCGCCAGCCCGAGAACTTCGACTGTCCGGCGCTGCGCTGGTCGCGGCTGTATTCGACGGTGGCGGAGCGGAAGCCCACCCAGGCGAACAGCCCTTTCATGAACCGACGCCGCTCGGGAAGCGAACGCAGCGCCTCAATCACCTGGCGGTCGATCAGCCGGAAATCGCCGACATCCTGCGGGATCTTCTGCTGCGCGATCCAGTTGTGAACGCGGTAGAACATCGACGCCGAGCGCTGCTTGAGGAAACTGTCGCTGGCGCGGCTGGCGCGCTTGGCGAGCACGACCTCGAAACCCTCGCGCCATTTCTCGACAAGCAGCGGAATGACATGCGGCGGATCCTGGAGGTCGGCATCCATCGGGATCGCGGCATCCGCATCGCAGCAGTCGAGCCCGGCGGTCAAGGCGGCTTCCTTGCCGAAATTGCGCGACAGGTCGATCACCCGGATGCGCGGATCGGCTTGCTGCGCCTCGATCAGCCGATCGAGCGTCGCGTCGCTGCTGCCGTCATTGACGAAGATGAAGTCGAAGGCGACGCCGGCTTGCTTCAGCGGGTCGGTGTGTTCGCGCACGGCCGCCAGAAACGGCGCGATCGCGCTTTCCTCATTGTGCACCGGCACGATCAGCGCGACCGTCGCCGTGCCGGTTCGCGGGTGCGCGATGCCGCTCGACGCCGGTCGATCGATGTGGAGGAATGGCGCGTTCATTGCTTGCCCAGCCCGCGGATCGGGCCCGACAATAGGAAAGCTCGGTTAAGATGACTTTAAGGAATGCCTCGGCGCGTCAAAGCTTCCTCAGCGCCACCTCCTCGACCAGGTGATTGGCGCCCTTGCGCAGGATAAGGTCGGCGCGCGCCCGCGTCGGCAGGATGTTCTCGCGCAGGTTCTTCAGGTTGATGTTGGTCCACAGACCTTCGGCGATGGCGCGTGCGGCGTCTTCCGAAAGCTGCGAATAGCGGTGGAAGAAGGAGTCCGGGTTGCGGAAGGCGGTTTCGCGCAGCCGCATGAAGCGCTGGATGTACCACTGGTGGATCAGTTTCTCGTCGGCATCGATGTAGATGGCGAAGTCGAAGAAGTCCGACAGGAAGGGCACGATCTTGCCGTCCCTCGGCAATTTGCCCGGCTGCAGCACGTTGATGCCCTCGAAGATCAAAATGTCCGGCCGATCGATGGTGACGAACTCGCCGGGAATGACATCGTAGGTCAGGTGCGAATAGACCGGCGCGCGGACATTGCGTTGCGCCGACTTGATGCCGGACAGGAACCTGAGCAGCGCGCCGACATCATAGCTGTCGGGAAAGCCCTTGCGCTCCATCAGATTGTCGCGGCGCAGGATCTCGTTTGGCAGCAGAAAGCCGTCGGTGGTGATCAGATCGACCTTTGGGCTCGACGGCCAGCGCGCCAGAAGCTCCTTGAGCACGCGCGCCGTGGTCGATTTGCCGACCGCGACCGAGCCGGCGATGCCGATGATGAAGGGCGTCTTGACCACATCCTGGGCGTTGAAGAAGGCTTGGCGCTGCCGGAACAGGAGCTGGCTTGCCTCGACATGCGCCGAGAGCAGCCGCGACAGCGACAGATAGATGCGTTTGACCTCCTCGAGGTCGACCGGGTCGTTCAACGACCGCAAGCGGTCGATCTCGTCCTCGGTCAGCGTCAGCGGCGTGTCGGCGCGGAACTGTGACCATTGCTCGGCCGAGAAGAAGCGATAGGGGGAGTATTTCTCGGTAGGAGCAAGCTGATCCATCGAGTTTCCTGCCCTCCTAGAGCATGATGTCGAAAAGTGTGAAGCGGTTCTCGGGCGACATCATGCTCAATCCGTCTCTACCGTCAGCCCTTGGGCCGCGACGCCTTTTCGGCAACCCCCGAGCGGCCGGTGCGGCCCTCGAGCTCCTTCAGCACCTCGTCCAGCGGCACGCCGGCGATGCCGAGGACGACCAGCCAATGATACATAAGATCGGCACTTTCCGAAACGAGGCCCTGCCTGTCGCCGCGCACGGCGGCGATCACCGTCTCGACGGCTTCCTCGCCGAGCTTCTGCGCCGCCTTGTCGATGCCCTTGGCGAACAGCTTTGCCGTCCACGAGTCCGGATCGCCGGAGCGGGCGCGTTCCCGGATGGTCTTTTCCAGATCGGACAGCGAAAACTCAGTCATTTTCGCCGTTTAAGCCCGTTGAACCGGCGAGTCCAGCCGCATCGGCAGCCCGGCAGCGGCCATATGCGCCTTGGCCTCGGCGATGGTGTAGGTGCCGAAATGGAAGATCGAGGCGGCAAGCACCGCACCGGCATGGCCGTCGCGGATGCCTTCCACCAGATGGTCGAGCGTGCCGACGCCGCCGGAGGCGATGACCGGCGCGCGCACCGCGTCCGCGATCGCGCGTGTCAGCGCGATGTCGTAGCCGGCCTTGGTGCCGTCGCGGTCCATCGAGGTAAGCAAGATCTCGCCGGCGCCGCGATCGACCATCCGCCTGGCGAAGTCGACGGCGTCGATGCCGGTCTTCTCGCGCCCGCCATGGGTGAAGATCTCCCAGCGGTCGGCCTCGCCGGCGCCCGAGACCTTCTTGGCGTCGATGGCCACCACGATGCACTGGTTGCCGAACTTGTCGGCCGCTTCCGCGACGAAATCGGGATTCTTCACCGCTGCCGTGTTGATCGACACCTTGTCGGCGCCGGCCAGAAGCAGCCTTCTTATGTCGGCCACCTGGCGCACGCCGCCGCCGACGGTGAGCGGCATGAAGCATTGCTCGGCGGTGCGGGCGACGACGTCGAAGATGGTCTCGCGGTTGTCCGACGAGGCGGTGATGTCGAGGAAGCAGAGCTCGTCGGCGCCGGCCGCGTCATAGGCCTTGGCCGCCTCGACCGGATCGCCGGCATCGATGAGGTCGACGAAGTTGACGCCCTTGACGACGCGGCCGTTCTTGACGTCGAGGCAAGGAATGACGCGTGCCTTCAGCATCAGCTCTTCTCCAATGTCGCCAGCAGGTCGACCAGCAGTTCACCGACCAGCGGCGGCACCTCGCCCTTGGCATCGAAGGCCGGATCATAGGCGGAGATGGTGAGGCCGGCGACGGGCAGCAGGCCGGCCATGCCGCACATGGCGCGGCGCACCTGCTCCGGAGCGGGACCGCCGGGCGTCGCGAAGCGGTTCGCCTGCAGCTCTTCGGGATCGTGCACGTCGAGGTCGATATGCATGTGGACACGGCTTGCGCCGGCGGCCTTCAGCTTTTCGGCCGCCCCGGCCCAGCCCGGACATTCCGCCCGGATCACGGGGAGCTTTTCCAGACGGTCTTTTTCCGCCGGGTCGAGGTCGCGCGCATTGACGAGCACCGCACGGGCGGGATCGATCGGCTTGAAGCCGGGGATCTGCGCCGTCATCGGCCGCCAGCAGAGGCCCAGTACCGTCGCCAGCGCCATGCCGTCGAGAAATCCCGAGGTGGAAGTGTCCGGCGTGTTGATGTCGCCATGCTGGTCGGCCCAGATGATGGCGTCGGAGCCTTGGCCGGCCACGGCGCCTGCGCTGCTCAGGCAGTTACCGGCGAGCACGACGGGAAACCGTCCATTGTCGAGGGCGATGCGCACCTCGCCCGAGACGGCGTTGCAGACGGCGAAGCCGGTCGCGATCTCGCGCGCCTGCTCGTCGTCGCTCACCCTGCCGATATCGTGGACGTCGATGTCGTGGCCGGCAAGCTTGAGCGCGTCGGCCAGGCCGCCGGCCATCAGCGCGTCCGGACCCTGGCCGCAGCCGCCGTGATAGTGGCCGCTGTCGTAGGACGCCAGGATGATCGAGACCTTCACGGCCTTGCCTCCATGCCCTCGCCGCGCAGGATCGCCAGCGCCTCGGCCGGGTCGATGCGCCCGTCATAGAGCGCGCGGCCGGAAATGGCGCCTTCGAGCCTCTGCGCGTCAGGCATGGTCATGCGCACGATGTCGGCGATCGAGGCCAGGCCGCCCGAGGCGATCACCGGAATCGACACCGCCTCGGCGAGGTCGATCGTCGAATCCCAGTTGATCCCGGTCAGCACGCCGTCGCGGTCGATATCGGTGTAGATGATGGCGGCGACGCCGGCGCCTTCGAATTTCTGCGCCAGCTCGACGACGCCGAGGCTGGACGCTTCGGCCCAGCCCTCGACCGCGACCTTGCCGCCCTTGGCGTCGATACCGACGGCGATCTTGCCCGGAAAGGTCTTGCAGGCCTGCTTGACGAGGTCGGGGTCGCGCACCGCCACGGTGCCGAGGATGACGCGTGCCAGGCCACGGTCGAGCCAGTCCTCGATCTGCTCCAGCGTGCGGATGCCGCCGCCGAGCTGCACCGGGTTCGCGGTTGCCTTGAGGATGGCGCCGACAGCCGCGCTGTTGACGCTCTGGCCCTTGAAGGCGCCGTTGAGGTCGACCACGTGCAGCCACTCGAAGCCCTGTTCCTCGAAGGCCTTGGCCTGGGCCGCCGGGTCATCGTTGTAGATGGTGGCCGTGGCCATGTCGCCGTGCTTCAGGCGCACGCATTTGCCGTCCTTGAGATCGATCGCGGGAAACAGGATCACGGTCAGGCGCCCTCGACGATGACAAAGTGGCCGGTCGAGGCGGTAAGCCTATATTTCGAGGCCGCTTGGTATTCCGGCGATTCGTAGCAGGCGATCGCCGTTTCGTAGGACTCGAACTCGACCACGACATGGCGATTGCCCGTCGGCCCTTCCGGGTTGGTGTAGCGTCCGGCCCGCACGGGGAATTCCGCACCGTATTTGGCGAATGCCACAGCGTTGGCCTCGATATATTGCTTGTAGATCTCGGGATCGCGGACGTCGATCAGCGCGATCCAGTAGCCCTTCTTGCTCATCAAGGCCTCCAGCGCAGGAAATTGGTGATCAGGGCGAGGCCGAGGGCCTGGCTCTTTTCGGGATGGAACTGCGTGCCGACCAGGTTGTCGCGCGCGACAGCCGCCGTCACCGGCCCGCCATAGTCGGCGACCGCCAGCACCTCGTCCGGCTTCGTGGCCTCCAGATGATAGGAATGGACGAAATAGGCGTGCAGTCCCTTCGGCCCGGTCTCGATGCCCGAGAATACCGGATGCTTGCGCGTGAGCTCGATCGTGTTCCAGCCGATCTGCGGGATCTTCAGCGCCGCATCGGCGGGCGTGATCTCCTTGATGTCGCCGGCGATCCAGCCGAAGCCCTTGGTGACGGTCTTTTCCAGCCCGCGTTCCGACATCAGCTGCATGCCGACGCAGATGCCGAGGAACGGCCGGCCCTTGACGATCGCCACCTCTTCCACCGCGTCCCACATGCCGCTGACGGCCTTGAGGCCGGCCGCGCAGTCGGCATAAGCGCCGACGCCGGGCAGCACGATGCGGTCGGCGGTGCGGACCCGCTCGGCATCGGCGGTGAGCTCGATTGTCGCGGCAATGCCCGCCTCGCGCGCGGCGCGCTCGAAGGCCTTGGTGGCCGAGCGCAGATTGCCCGACCCGTAATCGATGATCGCAACCCGCATGTCAGGGCCTTCCCGGCGTGTGGGTGAGCCCCAGAGCCATACCGGTCTGCGCCGGCCGTGCCAGATTGGCGTCGGGCACGATGCGCGGCACGGGCGGCTGCTCGCCTGGCGGCACGTCGGTCTCCAGCGCATGACGCGTCTCGGCGCCGTCCAGCCTGTCGGCCTCGACGACGCCCCATTCGTGCCAGCCGCGGCGGCGTAGCGCCGCGATGCGCAGCCCTTGCCCTTCCAGCCCGACATAGAGCGAGACCAGCAGCGACAGGGCCGAGCCCGCCCAGGCAAGTCCAAGCTTCTCGCCAAGCATCGACAGGATGGCCATGACGACGAAGGTCAGCGCCGCCTCGATCCACAGCCGGTTCCAGGCGAGCCACAGCGGCGGCACGAGGAAGCCCAGCCAGGCGAAACCGTCGCGGACAAAGACCGTTCCATCGGATCGTTCACCGCGGCCCGGCGGCTCCATCACGACATAGATGGCCATCGCCTATCCCTTCAAAGATCCCTTGGTGGACGGAACCGCGTCCGGCTGGCGCGGATCGCGCTCGAGCGCGGAACGCAGCGCCCGCGCCACCGCCTTGAAGCAGGTCTCGGCGATGTGGTGGTTGTTGGCGCCGTAATGATTGGTCACATGCAGCGTGATGCCGGCGTTCTGCGCCAGCGCCTGGAAGAACTCGCGCACCAGCTCGGTGTCGAACGTGCCGATCTTGGGCGACGAGAAGGAGACGTTCCAGACCAGGAACGGCCGGCCGGAGACGTCGATTGCCGCTCTGGTCAGCGTCTCGTCCATGGCGAGGTCGATCGAGGCATAGCGCATGATGCCGCGCCGCTCGCCGAGCGCCTTGGCCAGCGCCTGGCCGAGCGCGATGCCGGTGTCCTCGACCGTGTGGTGGTCGTCTATGTGGAGGTCGCCCTTTGCCTTCACCGTCATGTCGATCAGCGAATGACGCGACAACTGGTCGAGCATATGGTCGAAGAAGCCGACGCCCGTCGCAATGTCGGACTTGCCGGTGCCGTCGACATGGACCGACACCGAGATGTCGGTTTCCTTGGTCTTGCGGCTGGCTTCGGCGGAACGCGTCGGCATGATCTATCCTTGTCCGGGAGGTTCATGGCGTGCGGGAGCGCACAGGCCGCAAACGCCCATATGCTTGAAATCGAGAGCCTTCTAGCAGCATGATCCGGCGATTGCCAGTTGCCATTCCCATAGGGTATCGGGCTGGCCGGCATGTCGTTTGCAATCGCCCACCCCATGCATACATATGGCCGATCAAAGTCCCTCGTACCGCGCCAATCGCCTCATTGGGATCGCGCGAATCGGAGCAGAAAATGTCGAATGAACTGACCATGCACGCCACGACCATCGTCACCGTGCGCAAGGGCAGCAAGGTCGTGATCGCCGGCGACGGCCAGGTCAGCCTCGGCCAGACCATCATGAAGGGCAATGCCAAGAAGGTGCGCCGCATCGGCAAGGGTGGCAATGTCATCGCCGGTTTCGCCGGCGCCACCGCCGATGCCTTCACCCTTCTGGAGCGGCTCGAAGCCAAGCTCGAGCAATATCCCGATCAGTTGACGCGGGCCTGCGTCGAACTCGCCAAGGACTGGCGCACCGACCGCTACCTGCGCCGGCTGGAAGCCATGATGCTGGTTGCCGACAAATCGGTCTCGCTGGCGTTGACCGGCACCGGCGACGTGCTCGAGCCCGAACATGGCGTCATGGCCATCGGCTCCGGCGGCAACTACGCGCTGGCCGCCGCCCGCGCGCTGATGGACACCGACAAGGACGCCGAGGAGATCGCCCGCAAGGCGATGCAGATCGCGGCCGACATCTGCGTCTACACCAACAGCAATTTTGTCGTCGAAACGCTCGATGCCGCCTGAGGCAATCGACCATGATCCCGAAAAGTGGGACCCGGTTTTCGGATAAGATCATGGCCAATCAAGAGCACAGCTACGATTTTCGGCCGGTGACCGAAAAAGACCTGCCGATGATCGCCGGCTGGCTGGCCGAGCCGCATGTCGCCGAATGGTGGGACGATCCGCAAAAAGAGATCGCCGAGATCCGCGAGCACATCGACTCGGTTTCGGTCGAGCCGCTGATCGTCGAGCTCGACGGCAGCCCGATCGCCTATCTGCAGAGCTACGATCCGCATCTGGAGGACGATCATCCCTATGCCGACCAGCCGTTCGGCACGCTGGGCATCGACCTGTCGATCGGTCGGGCCGAGCTGGTCGGCGTCGGCCACGGCTCGGCCATCGTGCGGCAGTTCGTCGAGCAGCTTTTCGAGGAAGGGGCGCCGCGCGTCATCATCGATCCGCATCCGGACAATGGCCGCGCCATTCGCGCCTATGAGAAGGCCGGCTTCAGGGCCATCGGCCGCAGACAATCGCAATATGGGGACGTCGTGCTGATGGCCGTCGATGCGGCCGGCACGGAAGAGGGGGGCTGACCAAATGAACGCGACGGGCGACGACAACAGCTATTCGGCCTATGAGGACAGCTGGCGCATGGGGCTGCTGCTCGTGCTGGCTTTGCTCATCTTCCAGGCCGGCGCGCTTTACGGCATGGGCCATCCTCCGATCTGCACCTGCGGCTACGTGAAACTCTGGCACGGCGTGGTGCTGAGCTCGGAAAACTCGCAGCACATTTCCGACTGGTACACGCCCTCGCACATCATCCATGGCTTCCTGTTCTACGCGCTGGCGCGCTTTCTCTTTCCGCGCTCGCCGATCGGGCTCAGGCTCGCCTTCGCCGTCCTCATCGAAGGCGGCTGGGAACTGCTCGAGAACAGCCCTTTCATCATCGAGCGCTACCGCGCCGGCACGATCTCGCTCGATTATTACGGCGACTCGATCATCAATTCGGTGTCCGACACGCTGGCCATGGTTCTGGGATTTGTGATGGCGCGAAAGCTTCCTATATGGGTGGTCGTCGCCCTCGCCCTCATCTTCGAGCTCGGCACGGGCTACATCATCCGGGACAATCTGACGCTCAACGTGATCATGCTGCTGCATCCGTTCGAGTCCATCAAGCAGTGGCAAAGTGGAATTTAGTGACATGAGCACATTCTCCCCCCGCGAAATCGTTTCGGAACTCGACCGCTTCATCATCGGCCAGAAGGACGCCAAGCGCGCCGTGGCCATTGCGCTGCGCAACCGCTGGCGCCGCCAGCAGTTGCAAGGCCAGATGCGCGAGGAGGTGATGCCGAAGAACATCCTGATGATCGGCCCGACCGGCGTCGGCAAGACCGAGATCTCGCGCCGCCTGGCTCGCCTCGCCGGCGCGCCCTTCGTCAAGGTCGAGGCGACCAAGTTCACCGAGGTCGGCTATGTCGGCCGCGACGTCGAGCAGATCGTGCGCGACCTGGTCGAGGTCGCCATCGGCCTGGCGCGCGAGAAGATGCGCGAGGACGTCGCGGCGCGCGCCCAGATCAATGCCGAGGAACGCGTGCTGGAGGCCCTGGTCGGCAAGACGGCGAGCCCGGCCACGCGCGATAGTTTCCGCAAGAAGCTGCGCGAGGGCGAGCTCGACGACAAGGAGATCGAGATCGAAGTCGCCGACACCGGCACCGGCGGCATGCCCGGCTTCGAGATACCCGGCATGCCGGGCGGCAATATCGGCGTGCTCAACATCAACGATATGCTGTCGAAGGCGATGGGCGGCCGCAAGACCAAGAGCCGCAAGACCACGGTGCGCGATTCCTACGCGCTGCTGGTCAACGACGAGTCCGACAAGCTGCTCGACCAGGACGAGGTGATCCGCCGGGCGCTCGACGCGACGGAAAATGACGGCATCGTCTTCCTCGACGAGATCGACAAGATCGCCGCCAGGTCAGACATTTCGGGCGGCCCGTCGCGCGAAGGCGTGCAGCGCGACCTGCTGCCGCTGGTCGAAGGCACGACGGTCGCGACGAAGTACGGCCCGGTAAAGACCGACCATATCCTGTTCATCGCCTCCGGCGCCTTCCATGTGTCGAAGCCGTCCGACCTTTTGCCGGAACTGCAGGGCCGCCTGCCGATCCGCGTCGAGCTGCGCGCGCTCGAGAAGGAGGACTTCGTCCGCATCCTGACCGAGACCGAGGCAAGCCTGATCAAGCAGTATGTCGCGCTGATGAAGACGGAAGGGGTCGAGCTGACCTTCACCGACGATGCCATCGATTCGCTGGCCGGCATTGCGGTCGATCTCAACGCCAGCGTCGAGAATATCGGCGCACGCCGCCTGCAGACCGTGATGGAGCGGGTCCTCGACGAGATCTCCTACGACGCGCCGGACCGCAACGGCACGACCGTCACCATCGACGCCGCCTATGTGCAAAAGCATGTCGGCGACCTCTCGAGGAACACGGATTTGTCCAGATTCATCCTGTAAATGCATGTCGCCCAAAAGTGCGCAGCGGTTTTGGGACAACGATATGCATCAGCAAGGAACCCGATGCTGGGCAGGGTTCCGGCTTCGGGCGGGCCGGCAAGGCTTGCCCGGCGCGGCGGCGGGTGTGGCCAAATGGAAGCAACCGGCCGGCTTTCGCCCCGGTGGCAGGCGGGCTTCTCTCGACTCTCCCTCCTGCTTTACCTAGTTTGCCCGGCGACTCGGGCGTGCCCCAGACTGGCGAGCGGTTTGGGAGGCGCATGGAAGACAACACTTAAGGCGCGTTGCCGGATCGCTCCGGCCGTGCGCCTTGACGGGCGGCGGCGTATGAAAAAACGGCTTCTTCTCCTTCTCGGCCTGGCTATGGCGGCGGCTGTTTCTATTGCCGACGCGCAGACCCTGGTGCCGCCGGGAAACCGCAACGCGGTCCAGCCCGACATACCGGGCGCCTCCAGCCGGCGCACACAAGCCACCAACACCACCTTCCAGGCCAAGTACCGCAAGGTCTACGCGCTGCTGAAGAGCGACGCCGATCTGCGCGCCAAGATCAGCAAGGAGGCCGCCGCCTACGGCATCGACCCGATGCACATCGTCGGCGCCATCGTCGGCGAGCATACCTACAATGTCGACGCCTACGACCGGCTGCAGACCTATTACGTCAAGGCGATCTCCTACCTGTCGAGCAAGCTCTCCTTCGCCTATGACGGCGAGGACATCAGCGATTTCGTCCAGCGCCCCGAATTCAAGAAATGCGCCGGCATGACCGACAGCTACGATCTGTGGGAGTGCCGCGAGCAGGTCTGGAACCATTCTTTCCGCGGCAAAAGCGTTGGCGGCACAAGCTTCCCCAACGACCGGTTCGGCGCCACCTTCTTCCAGCCCTACTATGCCGGCCAGACCTTCGGCCTCGGCCAGCTCAATCCGCTGACCGCGCTGCAGATGAGCGATCTCGTGCACAAGGTTTCCGGACTGCCGAAGCTCGACGTCGGCGATCCGAACACGGTCTACAAGACCATCATGGATCCGGACCTGACGCTGGCCTATGTCGCGGCGACGATCAGGACGTCGATCGATGCTTATAAGAACATTGCCGGCTTCGACATCTCCGACAATCCCGGGCTCACCGCAACGCTCTACAATGTCGGCAATCCCGAGCAGCGCGCCTCTGCCTTGAAGGCCGAGAACGACAAGCGCCGCGCTGCGGGCGAGCCGGAAAAGCTGCCCGAAGAAAACTATTACGGCTGGCTGGTCAACGACAAGCTGGACGAGCTGAAGGCGCTGTTCTAGCGCCCTTTAGCCTTCCGCGTCGAGAAACGCCTCGAATTTGCGCAATTCCCCGGCGTCCGCCTCGACCATGTGGCGCGGTTCCGGATAGGCGCCCGACCGGATGTCGTCGGCATATTCGCTAAACGCGGCGATGCGCTCGTTCTGGATGCGGTCGAACTCCGCCGCGAGGTCGCGGTAACGCTTGGCGTGGCGCGGATAGCGGCCGCGATTGGTGCCGAGCACGTCTTCCGAGAACAGGTATTGCGCATCGCAGCCGGCGCCGGCGCCCATCGAGATCATGATCAGCGGCGTGCGCCGCGAGATCGCGCTGGCGACCTCGGCCGGCACCACCTCGATTTCGGCGGCGAAGGCGCCGGCCGCCTCGAGGTCCTTGACCTGTTTCCAGACGAAGGCGGCGCTTTCGGCGGTCTTGCCGACCGCCTTGAAGCCGCCGGTCCAGGTCGCATGCGCCGGGATCAGGCCGACATGGCCGCAGACCGGGATGTGCTCGTCGCGCAGGCGGCGGATCGTCTGCAGGCTGGCCGAGCAGTACATGGCGTCGGCGCTTGCGGCGCGCAGCTTCACCGCCATGCGCAGGATCTCGTCGGTGGTGGCGCCCATCTTCGCCTGCTCGTCGCCAGGAATGGCAAAGCAGGTCGGCGCGGCGTCGCGAAAGCGCGGATCGAAGATCAGCTCATAGGTGACCGAGATCATGTCGATGCCCGCGCGTTCGGCGGCTTCCGCCTCGTCCAGCGAGAAGACGCGCAGCTTGGAGAGCTGCCGCTTGCCCTTCAGCGCTTGCAGGTCGGCGACCGTCGGTCTGCTGCGTGCCATCTTTTAGGTCTCCCTCATGCCGGCGAGATGCTTGCAAGCTTCCCTAAGTCTCACGCCGCCAGCAGCGATTTCAGCTTGACCGTTTGCGAGCCGAGCGCCTCGGATGCCGGCGCCGCGCGCTTGGCGATCAGCATCTCCGCCAGGCGGATGTCGCGCGCCACCGCATTGCCCGGACCGATGCCGCTGGCGGCGACCAGCCGTCCGTCCTCGGCCAGGTGGAACAGGATGAACGCGCCGTCGTCGAGATCGCGCCGCACCATGCTCCTGCCCTCGTCGGAAAGCCCGGCGATCTGCAGGGTCAGTCCATACTGATCCGACCAGAACCACGGCACCGCCGCATGCGCCTCGCCGGCGCCGAGCATGTTTTTCGCCGCCAGCGCGCCCTGCTCCTGCGCGTTGCGCCAGGCTTCCAGCCGCACGCGGCGGCCGCCATAGGCGGCAAGCGGGAACGAGCAGCAGTCGCCGGCGGCGAAGATGTCGGGGTCGGCGGTCCGCAGCTCGGCGTCGACAGCGATGCCATTGTCGACCGCCAGCCCGGCTTCCGCGGCAAGCCCGGTCACCGGCACGGCGCCGATGCCGATCACCGCCAGGTCGGCGACGATTTGCTGTCCGCCGGTAAGGCTGATGCGCACCTCTTTGCCGTCATCGGCGATCGCTTCGATGCCCTGGCCGGCGAGGATGGTCACGCTTTCGGCCTCATGCGCCTTGTGGATCACCGCTGCGATCTCGGCCGGCACGCCGCGCATCAGGATGCGCGGCTGCGCCTCGATGACGGTGACGGTGGCGCCGAGCTTGCGCGACGAAGCGGCGAGTTCGAGGCCGATGAAACCGCCGCCGATGATGGCTACGCGGTTCTTCGGATTGAGATGCGCGCGAATGGCGAGCGCATCGTTGAAGGTCCTCAAATAGACGCAGCGTTCGCCCAGCCCCGGCATCGGCAGCTTGCGCGGCAGCGAGCCGGTCGCCAGCAAAAGCTTGTCGTAGCGCAGCGAGGAACCGTCCGACAGGCGCACGAGACGCTCTGCGCGGTCGATCGCCACGGCGCGGACCGAATGGATATGCCGGATCGAGCGTTCGGCCAGCACCGCGTCGCTGGTGATCGATTTGATCGCCGGCGCCGGGCCGGTCATCGCCTCTTTCGACAGCGGCGGCCGCTCATAGGGCAGATGCGGTTCGTCGCCAACCAGCGTCACCGGGCCCTCGTAACCCAGGTCGCGCAGCGTCAGCGCCGCCCGTCCGCCGCATTCGCCGGCGCCGATGATCACCATTCCCGCGTGCATTTCCCTCACCCGATCTGAATGAGGACTTTGCCGGCGTCGACCTTGACCGGATAGGTCCTGAGGTTGACGCAGACCGGCGCGCCCTTGGCCGCCCCGGTCTTGTAGTTGAAGCGGCCATTGTGCTTCGGGCATTCGATGATGTCGTCCATGACCAGGCCGTCGGCCAGGTGCACCTTCTCATGCGAGCAGAGCCCATCGGTGGCGAAATACTCGTCGTCGGGGCTGCGGTAGATGGCGAAGGTGCGGCCGCCATGGTCGAACCGCTTCACGTCTTCCTCGTCGATGTCATCGGCCTTGCAGGCCTCGATCCAGTCGCTCATCGATCTCTCCGATACTCTGCCTGGCGCCCGCCATTGCATGGCGCCCACTTGTCTGCGGCTTGGCGCTTTAGGGCGATCTCACTCGGCCGCGGCGGCGGCCTTGTCGTTGTGCAATTCCTCGCGATAGGGCCGGGCGGTCGGCGGCAGCTCGCGCTTGAGGAAATAGTCCTCGTTGCGCAGCTGGCGCAGGAAGGCCGGGATCACTTCGCGGTAGCCGGCCAGGATCGACGGCGTCGGCGCCGGCAGGTCGTGCTTGATCAGCTCGTGCAGCCTGGGCAGCGCGTGATAGGGCACCATCGGGAACATGTGGTGCTCCACATGGTAGTTCATGTTCCAGTAGATGAACCGGCTGATCGGGTTCATGTAGACGGTGCGGCTGTTCAGCCGGTAGTCGATGACGTTGTCGGCCAGCCCGCCATGCTGCAGGATGCCGGTCAGCACATGGTGCCAGGCGCCATAGAGCCGGGGCAGGCCGACCAGCATCAGCGGCAGGAACGAGCCCGTGTAGAGCGCCAGCGCGATCGTCGCCGCATAGATCGCCAGCCAGGTGCGCGCGATCAGGATCGCCCTTGGCACCTCCTGCTCGGGAACATAGGTCTTTTCCTCGGCATTGATGATGCCGGCTGAATGACGGACCGTGTCCTTCATCGCATGCCAGCCGTCGAGGACGCCGACGAAGGCGAGGACGACGCGGATGAGGTCCGGCGGCCGCATGATGGCGATTTCCGGGTCGCGGCCGACGATGATGGTGTCGGTATGGTGGCGCGTATGGCTCCAGCGCCAGGTCACCGGATTGCGCATAATCATGAAGCAGGCGAGCTGATAGACCGCGTCGTTCATCCACTGCGTGCGGAAAGCGGTGCCATGGCCGCATTCGTGCCAGCGCGAGTCGGTCGAGGAGCCGTAAAGCGTGCCGTAGACGAAGAAGAACGGCACGCACCACCACGTGCCCCAGAACCAGGCGCCGCCGGCGCCGCTGAGGACCAGGGCGCCGAGCCAGATGATGGTATCGCGCAGCGCCGGTCCGTCGGAACGCTGCATCAGCTCCTTCATCTGCTTGCGGGGAACCTCGGTGTGGTACCACTCGGCCGCCGCCAGCCCGTTGTCGACGGCCAGCTGCGTGTCGCGGCCGACCAGGCTGTAATCGCGTCGCGACGGCGTCGCGGACAATGCTCCCGCCATTCCGGGGTCCTCCACCACGCCTCGTCGATCTCTGGCCGGCCAATCCCGGGCCTGGGATCGCAGGCGTCGAAATTCAAAATAGCGGCAACAAATGATAGGATCAACATCATGAAGATAGTTTCTATCATTTTCCATCAGGCTGGTGTAGGAAGGGAGGCTAGCGGAGGACCATCATGGCGAAACGGCCGACCATCACCGATCTGGCGCGCATTTCCGGGGTCAGCGTCGCCACCGTCGACCGCGTGCTCAACAACCGCTTGCCGGTTCGCGAGGAGACCGCGCGCCGCGTCTACGAGGCGGCGACCGATATTGGCTACCACGCGGCAGGGCTGATCCGGCAGCGCATGCGCCAGGAATTGCCGGAATATCGCCTTGGCTTCCTGTTGCTCAGGCGCGAGGACTTTTTCTACGGCGAGTTCGCCCGCGAGCTCGAACTGGCGGTCGCGCAGTCGCAGCGTTTTCGCGGCACCGCGGCGGTAGACTTCACCAGTTCGCTGGTGCCGGACGAGATCGCCGCGGAGATGCGCAGGCTGGCGACCAGATCGCGGGCCGTCGCCCTGGTCGGGCCCGATCACCCGACATTGACCGCCGCCGTCGAGGCGCTGAAGGCGAGGGGCCTGCCGGTCTTTTCGCTGCTCTCCGATTTTGCCTCCGGCATCCGCGAGGGCTATGTCGGGCTCGACAACCGCAAGGTCGGCCGCACCGCCGCCTGGATGATCGCCAAGGCGGCGAGGAAGCCCGGCAAGGTCGCCCTTTTCGTCGGCAGCCACCGCTTCCACGGTCATGAACTGCGCGAGATCGGCTTCCGCTCCTTCTTCCGCGAGCATGCGCCGGAGTTCACCGTGCTGGAGACGCTGGTCAATCTCGAGGCAAACCAGGTCACTCACGACGCGATGATCGACCTCCTGGCGCGGCATCCCGATCTCGCCGGCTGCTATGTCGCCGGCGGCGGCATGGAAGGCGCGGTCTCGGGCCTGCGGGAAGCGCGGCCGAAGCAGATGCCGGCGGTCGTCTGCAACGAGATCACGCCCGTGTCGCGCGCCGCCCTTGCCGACAACATATTGACCATGGTGATCTCCACTCCGCTCGCCGCGCTCTGCCGCGAGCTTGTCGACCTGATGGCGCATGCTATCGAGGCCGGCGCCGCCAACGCGCCGGGCCAGACCTTCCTGCCCTTCGACATCTATTTGCCAGAAAACATCTAGCGGGGCCGGCTATCCGCCCGCCGGCGCGGCAACCGCAGCAAATGATAGAATCTATCAGCCAGGACCGAAAATCCGGCGCTCGGCTTTCGATTCGCCCTTGACGCCTTCGCCTGAAATGGAATAAATATTTCATGAACTAGGCATTTTGGTTCTTTCGTTCCGGAACATCTGTTTCAAACACAGGACTTGGCGTTCCATCACGCGGGAGGCGCCCTCCGGAATCGAGATGGCAAGCGGGAGAGATTCCTCGGGAGATCGGGGATTCCGGGCAAAAATCGGTGCAGCCGGACACCATGTGGAGGAGAAATACAATGAAGAAACTGCTTTTGGGCGTCGCTTTCGCGGCGCTGATGAGTTCGTCCGCCTTTGCCGCCAAGGTTGGCGTGTCGATGGCCAAGTTCGACGACAACTTCCTCACCGTGCTGCGCAACGGCATGATCGAGCAGGCCAAGGGCATGGACGGTGTCGAGCTGCAGGTCGAAGACGCGCAGAATGACGTCGCCAAGCAGCTCGACCAGATCAAGAACTTCGCCGCCTCGGGCGTCGACGCCATCATCGTCAACCCGGTCGACACCTCGGCCACGCAGGCGATGTCCGACGCGGCGGCCGCCGCCAAGATCCCGCTCGTCTACGTCAACCGCGAACCGGTCAACGTCGACTCGCTGCCCGAAAACCAGGCCTTCGTCGCCTCGAACGAAGCCGATTCCGGGACGCTCGAAACCAAGGAAGCCTGCCGCCTGTTCACCGAAGCCGGCAAGAAGGAGGCCAACGTCTATGTGATCATGGGCGAGCTTTCCAACCAGGCCGCGGTGCAGCGCACCAAGGACATCGAGGAAGTGATCGCCACGCCGGAGTGCAGCTTCATCAAGATCATCGACAAGCAGACCTCGAACTGGGACCGTGACCAGGCGCAGAACCTGATGACCAACTGGCTGTCGACCGGCAAGCCGTTCGACGGCGTCATCGCCAACAACGACGAAAGCGCCATCGGCGCCATCCAGGCAATGAAGGCCGCCAACATCGACATGAAGACGGTCGTCGTCGGCGGCGTCGATGCCACCCAGGACGCGCTCGCCGCGATGCAGGCCGGCGATCTCGACGTGACGGTGTTCCAGGACGCCGCTGGCCAGGGCGCCGGCGCGCTCGATGCCGCGCTCAAGCTGTCCAAGGGCGAGAAGGTCGAGCACAAGGTCTATGTGCCGTTCCAGCTCGTCACGCCGGCCAACATCGACAAGTTCCTGAAGAAGAACTGAGGCTGGCCGTTCACTAGCGCAGTTCCAGGAAAAGCGTGAAACGGTTTTCCGCGCGGAATTGCGACAGAGAAATAGGGCGGCGCATCAGATCAGAACAACGGCGCCGCTCCTCGTTTCCTCCCGCCCGTGCGGGCGGGAGGGCGAACGCGGCCGACGGAGGAAAGAGACGTGGCACAGACATCCCATGGCGTCGGCGGGCTGACCTACGATGCGAAGAAGCGTGCATGGCCTGCCGAGTTCAACGTTTTCCTGGCGCTCGTCATCCTCGTCGGCGCTTTCGAGCTGATCGGCCGGGTCTTTCTCGGTGACAGCTTCCTGTTCAACACCCGCGACAATGTCGACGCCATCTTCAACGAGCAGCGCCTGCAGATCATCATCCTGCAGGTGTCGATCGTCGGCATCATCGCCATCGGCGTGACCCAGGTGATCATTTGCGGCGGCATCGACCTGTCGTCCGGTTCGGTCGTCGGCGCCACCGCGATGATCGCCATGAGCTTCGCCCAGGTGGCGACCGTCAACGGCAATCCCAACCCCAAGGCGATGTTCATCGACTATGGCTTGACCGACCTGCCGGTGATCGTGCCGGTGCTGGTCGCCATCGGCTGCGGCTTGATCGCCGGCCTGGTCAACGGCCTTCTGATCGCCTACACGCGCATCCCGCCCTTCATCGCCACGCTCGGCATGATGGTGACCGCGCGCGGCATCGCCAAATGGTGGTCCAAGGGCCAGCCGATCTCGTTTCCGACCGACAGCTTCGCGGCGATAGGCAAGGGCCTGATGCCGGTCATCATCTTCATCTCGCTGGCGATCCTGTTCCAGCTGATCCTGACCTACACCAAGTACGGCAAGCACTGCTATGCCATCGGCTCCAACGAGGATGCTGCGCGCATGTCGGGCATCAAGATCGCCAACCACAAGGTGCTGGTCTATGTCATCGCCAGCATCCTCGCCTCGCTCGCCGCCGTTGTGCTCTGCTCCAAGAACCTGACCGCCCAGGCCGGCATGGGCGTCATGTACGAGCTCGACGCCATCGCCATGGCGGTCATCGGCGGCGTCTCGCTGTCGGGCGGCCGCGGCTCGATCATCGGCACCGTCATCGGCTCGCTGATCTTCGGCGTCATCATCTCCGGCTTCACCTTCCTGCGCCTCGACGCCTACTATCAGGAGATGGTCAAGGGCGTGATCATCGTCGGCGCGGTGGTTCTCGATCAATGGCGCCAGCGTCGCCGCGCGATAGGAGCTTGACCATGTCGGACATCGTTCTCAAGACCGAAAACCTGACCAAGCGCTATGGCGGCGTGCATGCTCTCGAAGGCGCCAACTTCGAACTGCGCAAGGGCGAGCATGTCGCGATCATGGGCGACAACGGCGCCGGCAAGTCGACTTTCGTGCGCCAGATCACCGGCGTCGAGCAGCGGACCGACGGCAAGGTCTGGTTCGACGGCAAGGAGGTGAGCTTCGCCGGGCCGATCGAGGCGCGCGAGGCGGGCATCGAAACCGTGTTTCAGAACCTCGCGCTTGCCGACGATCTCGACGTGCCGTCCAACCTGTTCCTCGGCCGCGAGAAGGTGCTGTTCAATCTCGGCCCGTTCTCGATTCTGGATCGCAAGTACATGCGCAAGGCGACAGAGGCCGCACTGGTCCGCACCGCGGTGAAGATCCCGAACCTCTCCAGCACCATTCGCCACATGTCGGGCGGCCAGCGGCAGTGCGTGGCAATCGCCCGCACGGCGACCTTCGCCTCCAAGCTGATCATCATGGACGAGCCGACGGCGGCGCTCGGCGTGCAGGAGACGGCACAGGTCGAAAACATCATCCGCACGCTGAAGGAAAATGGCGAGCCGCTGATCCTGATCAGCCACAACATGCGCCAGGTGTTCGACCTGGTCGACCGTATCGTCGTCTTCCGGCGCGGCAAGATCGTCGCCAATTTGCGCAAGCAGGACACTGACGGCAACGACATTGTCGCCTATATCACCGGCGCCAAGACCGGACAGGCGGAGCTCCAGGCCGCCTGACGGCCGTCACGGCGGGATCAACCAGATCGTCCGCGCCAGACAAGGCGCGGACATGTTTTAGAACCACCCTCAAAGGACAATTCATGACTATCCGCTTCGCACTTCTCGGCGCCGGCCGCATCGGCAAGGTCCACGCCCGCGCCGTCGGCTCCAATCCCGATGCAAAACTTGTTGCCGTGGCGGACGCCTTCGAGAAGGCGGCGAGCGACCTGGCCTCGGCCTATGGTGCCGAAGTGCGCAGCATCGAGGCCATCGAGAAGGCCAAGGACATCGACGCCGTCATCATCTGCACGCCGACCGACACCCATGCCGACCTCATCGAGCGCTTCGCCAAGGCCGGCAAGGCGATCTTCTGCGAGAAGCCGATCGATCTCGACGTCAAGCGCGTCGAGAAGTGCCTGGCCGTGGTCGAGAAGGCCGGCGCCACGCTGATGGTCGGCTTCAACCGCCGCTTCGACCCGCATTTCGCCGCCGTGCGCAAGGCCATCGACGACGGCGCCATCGGCACGGTGGAGATGGTCACCATCACCTCGCGCGATCCGGGCGCGCCGCCGCTCGACTACATCGCCCGCTCCGGCGGCATCTTCCGCGACATGACCATCCACGATTTCGACATGGCGCGCTTCCTGCTCGGCGAGGAGCCGGTGGCGGTGAGCGCACACGCTTCGGTGCTTGTGGACGAGAAAATCGGCGAGGCCGGCGATTTCGACTCGGTCAGCGTCATCCTCGAGACCGCGTCCGGCAAGCAGGCTGTCATCTCCAACTCGCGCCGCGCCACCTATGGCTATGACCAGCGCATCGAGGTGCACGGCTCGAAGGGCATGGTCGCCGCCGAGAACCAGCGGCCGGTGTCGATCGAGCTCGCCAACGACAAGGGCTACACGCGCCCGCCGCTGCACGACTTCTTCATGACCCGCTACCTCGACGCCTACGCCAACGAGATCGCCGCCTTCATCGGCGCGGCAACCAAGGGCAAGAAGGCGGCGCCAAGCGGAACGGACGGCCTTGTGGCGCTGAAGCTTGCGGACGCCGCGCTCAAGTCGGCGAAGACCGGCAAGACTGTTCGCGTCGACTGAGCTTTTTGAATTCGAACACAGGAGAACAGCGATGAGCGGTTTGGCCGGTCGCAATTCGGAAACGCGCGCCCTCGTCACCGGCGGCGCGCAAGGCATCGGCTTCGCCGTCGCCGAGGCGCTGGCCGACGAGGGCTGCCGCGCGCTGGCGCTGGTCGGCCGCTCGCAGGAGAAGGGCGACAAGGCGGTCGCGGCGCTGAAGAAGGGCGGCGTCGACGCCATCTTCATCAGCGCCGACGTCGCCAAGGTCGCCGACTGCAAGCGCGCCGTGGACACGGCGATCGCGCATTTCGGCACGCTGAACGCGCTGGTCAACGCCGCCGCCACCTCGGCCCGCGGCTCGCTGATCGAAACGACAGAGGACGTCTTCGACCAGATCTTCGACACCAATGTGCGCGGCCCCTTCTTCCTGATGCAGGGCCTGGTCGCGCATCTTCTGGCCCGCAAGGCGCCGGGCTCGATCGTCAACGTGCTGTCGATGTCGGCGCATGCCGGCCAGTCCTTCCTGACGCCCTATTCGACCAGCAAGGGCGCGCTGATGACGCTGACCAAGAATGTCGCCAGCTCCTATCGGAGGAACCGCATCCGCTGCAACGCGGTGCTGCCGGGCTGGATGGACACCGAGGGCGAGGCGATCGTGCAGAAGAAGTGGCACGACGCCCCGGACGACTGGCTGCAAAAGGCCGAGGCCTCGCAGCCGATGGGCCAGCTGGTCAAGCCGGCCCAGCTTGCGCGGCTGATCACCTATATGCTCAGCCCGCAGGCCGGCGTGATGACCGGCTCGCTGGTCGACTACGACCAGAACATTGCTGGCGTGGTCGGCGAGTAGGGCAGGCGAGCAGCCTCGCATCCAGAAGCAGATCGGCCGCGCGTTCACGAGTGATTGGGCTCGAGCGCCTATCAGGGCGTCCCGGGCTCTGAAAGTCCCTGTTGCCGCAGCATCGCTATTCCCATATAGTCAAGATGGTCAGAATAGTCATGAGATTGAAATGCTGCCTGGACCCAAAGAAGATATGAGCTGGACGGTCGCTGGGGCAAAAGCCCGGCTCTCGGAGGTTATAGATCGGGCACAATCGTCGCCGCAGACGATCACCCGAAACGGCAAACCAAGCGTGGTCGTCGTGTCCGCAGAGGAATGGCGGCGCAAGACCGCACGGAAAGGCACGCTGGCGGAGTTCCTGCTGGAGTCGCCGTTGCGCGGCTCCGATTTGAACCTTGAGCGTCAACGCGACGAGCCGCGTGATCTGCCGCTGTGAAGATACTGCTTGATACGAATGTCCTGTCCGAAGTGACAAGGCCGGCGCCAGACGCACGCGTGTTGGGCTGGTTGGACGAGCTTGACGAGGACCGCTCATTCATCAGCGTCGTGTCGATCGCCGAAATCCGCCGCGGCGTTGCCCTCATGGATGAGGGACGCAAACGCGAAGCGCTTGCAGAATGGCTCGCTCGGGATTTGCCCCAGCGCTTTGAGCAGAGGGTTTTGCCGGTGGACGAAGCCGTTGCCTTGGCCTGGGGCGACCTGATGGGCCTTGCCAAGCGCCGCGGCCGCGGTCTGTCCTCAATGGATGGACTGATCGCTGCCACATCGATTGCGCAGCAGCTCACTTTGGCAACGCGCAACACGAAGGATTTCGAAGGCTTTGGAATCGAACTCTTCGATCCCTGGACTGCATAAACAGGGCATGTCGGGTTCGAGAGCCTATGCCCTCGCCACAAGAGAATGTCTCGATGCATTCCATATTAGATCACGGCAAGCGGCCATCTTGGGGTTGGCGTCACCGCGCGGTCAGAAGCCAACGCTCTACAACTGTTCTCGCTAACCTTCGGATCCGTGCAAAAGGTCGTCAGCATCGAGATGGTCAGGACATGGATGATTTCGATCAAAATCATGGGCAACTGGTTTCGTCGTCGTATCTGGTTTCCCCGAGGCCACGAGCAAATTTCAAGCTGAGACGAGGCCCGTACCGAAAGAAAGGCGTCTCAATTGAGTGATCCTCAACCCATCACGAACGAAAATATCCTGAAGATTCTCGGCACCGTCCTCATCGAAATTCGCGCGGCCGATGACCTACCTACAGCACGCATGCTTGCAGACTCATTTCACAACGCGCCGGCCATGATCGCCCGCGGTGCTGATCCGCAGGATACATGGACAAGCGTTCTCAATACCGCTCGCAGGCTTGAGATGGAACGGTATGTCGTCTCACTGTTGAACCACGTTCAGGCGAGACAAATATCAAGCCGAGCCCCTACCGACACGTGACAAGCGCCTTCGCATCGACTATATGAGCCGCATGATCCACCTGACCGCCTCGTTTTGGTACTTTAGCTACGGTAGCTCGCTGGCGGCGGGAGGATTGCGCTCGATCTGAAGATTGCAGCATCAAAATCCGACAAGCCGCCAGACCTGGCGGCTTTTTTGTTTCAGCCGGCAGGTCTCCTAACCAGGAGCAGAAAGCCGTGTTGACCACCACAGACGACCTTCGGGTCACCGAACTCAAGGAACTGAGCACGCCGGAAGAGGTGATGCGCGAGATACCGCGCACGCTGACGGCGACGCGCACTGTTGCCGCGTCACGCAATGCCATCCATTCGATCCTGACGGGCGCCGACGACCGGCTTTTGGTCATCGTCGGCCCCTGTTCGATCCACGATCCGGTCGCCGCAATGGACTACGCCAGCCGTCTGGCGGCGCTGCGCGAGGCCCTTGCAGACCGGCTCGAGATCGTCATGCGCGTCTATTTCGAGAAGCCGCGCACCACGGTCGGCTGGAAGGGGCTGATCAACGATCCCGACCTCGACGGCAGCTTCAACATCGACAAGGGGCTGCGCATGGCGCGCAACGTGCTGTCGGCCGTCAACAATCTCGGCCTGCCGGCGGCGACCGAGTTCCTCGACATGACGACGCCGCAATACATCGCCGACCTCGTCGCCTGGGGCGCCATCGGCGCGCGTACCACCGAGAGCCAGATCCATCGCGAGCTGGCCTCGGGCCTGTCCTGCCCGGTCGGCTTCAAGAACGGCACCGACGGCAATCTCCGCATCGCCGCCGAGGCGGTGAAGTCGGCCGCCCAGCCGCATCACTTCATGGCGGTGACCAAGGGCGGCCGCAGCGCGATCGCGGCGACCACCGGCAATGAGGACTGCCACGTCATCCTGCGCGGCGGCATCCAGCCAAACTACGACGCGGCTTGCGTCGCCGCCTCCGCTGCGGAGCTCGGCCGCATCGGGGTCGCGCCGCGGCTGATGATCGACGTCAGCCACGCCAACTCGAGCAAGAAGCCGGAGAACCAGCCGAAGGTGGCGGCCGACGTGGCGGGCCAGGTGGCAGCGGGCGACGAGCGCATCATCGGCGTCATGATCGAGAGCAATCTCGTCGCCGGCCGGCAGGACGTGGTGGCCGGCAAGCCGCTCACCTACGGCCAGAGCATCACCGATGGCTGCATCGACTGGGCGACCACCGAGACGGTGCTGCACGGCCTTGCCGGCGCGGTCGAATGGCGGCGGTCGGCACGCCGCGAAATGCTGGCGACCCGGCAGGGCGCGGCCTGACTTCCTTCTCCCCCGGTGGAAGAAGGTGGATCGGCGCGCAGCGCCGAGACGGGTGCTGGAAGGAACTCGGCGCGGGCCCTTGAGGCTCACGCCGCCCCCAGACCTTCCCAGGCGGTGAACACCGAGACCGCGAACAGCAGCAGCCCCGCCGCCCGACCGGCAAGGACGGTCGCCCGCGGATTGGCGACCAGCAGCTCGCGGCTGCTGCCGGCGGTAACCGCGAGCCCGCCATAGATGGCGGCCTGCGTGGCGATCGTCATCAGCCCCATGACGGTCGCCTGCATCCAGATCGGGCCGTAATCCGGCTTCAGGAACTGCGGATAGACGGCGAGGATGAAGAGGTAGGCCTTCGGGTTGATCAGGCAGGTCATCAGCCCCTGGCGAAACGCCTTCCAGGCGGAACGGCTGCTGGAAGGCCCGTCCTGGCCGATGGTGATGGAGCTGCGCATCAGCGTGATGCCGATATAGGCCATGTAGGCGGCGCCGGCGATCAGCAGCGGCGTGAACAGGATCGGTACGAAATGCATGAGCAGGCCGACGCCGATCGCGCCGTTCAGCGTGTGCACTATGCCGCCCAGCATGATGCCCCCAGTCGCGGCGAGACCTCTGTTGCTGCCGCCCGTCAGCGCATTGGCCAGCACGAACAGCATGTCCATGCCGGGCACGACGATGATGCCGAACAGCAGGATGAAGAAGAGCCAGAGATTTTGCGCGTAGTCCATGTCAGTAGTCTGTTGCCTCACCCGAAACGCCGCAGAGCAATGTGTTGATTTTCAAGCGGATAGGCCGTCCTATAGATCATCCCAACTGACGGGGATGTGTCAGTTGCGTTCGGAGCCGTTGAGGAAATGCGCAAGGCGTCGCGCCTGTTCGAGATCATCCAGATCCTGCGGCTGGCCAGGCAGCCGGTGACGGCGGCCATGATTGCCGAACAGCTGGAAGTGACGGTGCGCTCGATCTATCGCGACATCGCGGCACTGCAGGCGATGCGCGTGCCGATCGAGGGCGGGCGCGGCATCGGCTACGTCCTGCGTCCGGGCTTCGACCTGCCGCCGCTGATGTTCTCGATCGAGGAGATGGAGGCGATCGTGCTGTCGTTGGCGCTGCTCGAGCGCACCGGCGACGACGAGCTCAAGCAGGCCGCAAAACGCGTCGGCGCCAAGATCGCCGGTGCGGTGCCGCCGCCCTTGCGCCAGGCGCTCGACGCCAATGCCCTGCATGCCTGGGGTTTTGCCGCACCCTCGGCCTCGGCGGTCGATCTCGCCTTGGTGCGCCGCGCCATCCGCGACGAGGAGAAGCTCGACCTTTCCTATCGCGACGAGGCGGGCCGCGACACAAAGCGCCTCATCCGCCCGGTCGCGCTCATCTACTACGCCGAAACCGCCAACATCGTCGCCTGGTGCGAGCTTCGCCAGGCTATCCGCAATTTCCGCAGCGACCGCATCGAGGACTGCCGGCTGGCGGGCCTATGGTTCAAGGGCGAAGGCGACCGGCTGCGGCAGGTCTGGGTGGACGGCTGGGAGATCAACGCATCGGCTGCCGCCACCTGACGCTTTGCCGGCCTTGCGTTGGAAGCGGCTGTTACCTTACGTCCACCCAGCGCTGTTCCTGGAACGAGCGCGCCATCGCATGCACGGTGCGCTCGATCTCCAGCCCCTCGTCGAAATCGATGATCCTTGCCGGCTTGCCGGCAAGCCGCAGCATGAGCTCGTGGCATTCGATGATCTTGAGGTCGTTGAAGCCGAGGCCGTGGCCGGGCGCCGGCACGAAGGCGTCGTAAGGCTTGTGATGCGGCGCCACCAGGATGGTGCGGTAGCCCTGCTCGGTCGGTCGATCGGCCGTGAGGTAGAGCTGGAACTCGTTGAACCGTTCCTGGTCGTAGAGGATCGAGCCTTTCGAACCGAAGATCTGGATGGCGATGCGGCCCTTGCGGCCCCAGGCCGAGCGATTGACCAGCAGCGTGCCGGCAATGCCGTTCTCCAGATGCATCAGCACGCTGGCGATGTCGTAGGTCTCGACCGCGCGGCGTCCCCCGGATGCAACCTTGCGGTCGGCATAGGGCTTGGCCATGTCGCACATGACGCGGCCGACGCGGCCGAACAGCACCTTGATAAGCGACAGCGGATGCACGGCGAAATCGTCGAGCGCGCCATAGCCCGACGCCGCCTCGTGCTTCCAGAAGAACGCCGCCTCCGGGTCGGCCATGAAGTCCTCGTCCATCTCGATGCGCAGATGGTTGACCTCGCCGATGATCTTCTCCTCGAGCAGCGCGCCGATATGGCGGATGGCCGGGTTCTGGATGTAATTGTAGCCGAGCGCCGCCACCTTGCCGGATTTCTTCGCCGCCTTCGCCATCGCCTCGGCTTCCGCGAAGCCCGGCGCCATCGGCTTCTCGCACCAGAGATGCTTGCCGGCATCGAGGATGGCGATGGCCATTTCCGGATGGAACTGGTTGGGCGTGGTCAGCGAGACGATCTCGACCTCCGGATCGTTGACCACGGCGCGCCAGTCGCCGGAACCCCTGGCGAAGCCGAACTCACCCGCCTTGCGCCTGGCAAGCTCGTCATTGACCTCGCCGAGATGCACCAGCCTGGGCTTGGCTACATCGGGGAAGACGGTGCCGACCGCGCTCCAGGCAATGGCGTGGCACTTGCCCATGAAACCCGTGCCGATGAGGCCCACTCCGACCATTTGGATGTCTCCATTGAAGGGGAACTGTAGCGTGTGGATGAATTAATCCATTTCCGCTCGGAATGGAACGTCCAAATCATTTTTTATGGTGTTCTTGCGCGAAGCCGCTATGATGAGGCAGGAGAGGGGGACTACCATTATGGCCGTGGGCGGAGCGACGATGGACGAACGGGTTCCCCGCGATTTCGAGACGCTGCGCGCGACGATCCTGGAGCGGCGCCACAGCCTGCCCAAGCGCATCGCGCAGATCGCCGCCTATGCGCTGGACAATCCCGACGACATCGCTTTCGGCACCGCCGCCAGCATCGCCGCCTCGGCCGGCGTCCAGCCCTCGACCCTGATCCGCTTTGCCCAGCAGCTCGGCTTCGACGGCTTCACCAGCCTGCAGCTTGTGTTCCGCGAGCGACTGCGCGAGCGCAATTCCTCGTATGACGAGCGTCTGGCCGCGCTCCGTGCCAAGGCCGAGGAAGGCGCCGGCCACCGGGCGATCTTCGACGGTTTCGTCGCCGCCGCCAGCACCTCGCTGAGCGACATTTCGCGCACGCTGAACGAGCCGCATTTCGAGGAGGCGATCGCTCTGCTGGCCAAGGCCGAGACCATCTATGTGCTGGCCAAGCGCCGCTCCTATCCGGTCGCCTCCTACATCGCCTACGCGCTGGGCAAGCTCAAGATCCGTAACCAGCTGATAGAGTCGGCCGCCGGCCTCAATGCCGAGATGGTCGGCTTTGCCACGCCGAGGGATGCCGTCATCGCCATCTCGTTTTCGCCCTATGCGCCGGCGACCATCGAGGAAACGCGCGCCATCTCCGAGCAGGGCGTGCCAATCGTCGCCATCACCGACTCCTCGTTCTCGCCGCTCGCCCAGTTCGCCAAGGTCTGGTTCGAGGTCGCCGAGGCCGATTTCGCCGGCTTCCGCTCACTGTCGGCGACGATGGCGCTGGCCATGGCGCTGACCGTCGCAGTCGGCGAGAAGCGGCGCGACACGGGCCGCAAGCGCAAGGGCTGAACGGCTCGGCCTGCAGTCTTTTTCGGCTAGGGAATGCTCATTCCATCTTGACTACAGATTGGAATTATTATTTCATAATCCCGGCATCACGCCGCCGCTCGCGCGTGTACCCCAAAATGGGGTTGCTCAACACAATAAGGCCGATGGGAGGTTCGAATGGGCGAAGCCGTGGAAGCGAAACCGCTCGACGTCATCACCATCGGCCGCGCTTCGGTCGATCTCTATGGCCAGCAGATCGGCTCGCGGCTGGAGGACATCACCTCCTTCGCCAAATCGGTAGGCGGCTGCCCGGCCAACATCTCCGTCGGCACGGCAAGGCTTGGCCTGCGTTCGGCGCTGCTCACCCGCGTCGGCGACGAGCAGATGGGTCGGTTCATCCGCGAGCAGCTGAAGCGCGAGGGCGTCTCGGTCGATGGCCTGAAGACCGACAAGGAGCGGCTGACCGCGCTGGTGCTGCTCTCCGTCGAGGACGAAGGCGTCTCGCCGATGATTTTTTACCGCTCCGACTGCGCCGACATGGCGCTGGCCGAGGAGGACATCGACGAGGCGTTCATTGCCTCGGCCCGCGCGGTCGTCGTCACCGGCACGCATTTCTCCCGCCCCAACAGCGACGCCGCGCAGCGCAAGGCGATCAGCATCATGAAGGCCAAGGGCGGCAAGGTGGTCTTCGACATCGACTACCGCCCGAACCTCTGGGGCCTTGCCGGCCATGCCGAGGGCTTCGAGCGCTATGTCAAATCCGACCGCGTCTCGGCGCAGCTGAAGACGGTGTTGCCCGATTGCGACCTCATCGTCGGCACCGAAGAGGAGATCATGATCGCCTCGGGCGCCGATGATTGCCTGAGCGCGCTGAAGACCATCCGCTCGCTGTCCTCCGCCACCATCGTGCTCAAGCGCGGCGCCATGGGCTGCATCGTCTACGACGGGCCGATCAGCGACGACCTCGAGGACGGTGTTGTCGGCAAGGGCTTTCCGATCGAGGTCTACAATGTGCTTGGCGCCGGCGATGCCTTCATGTCGGGCTTCCTGCGCGGCTGGCTCGGCGGCGAGAGCTTCGCCACGGCGGCGACCTGGGCCAATGCCTGCGGCGCCTTCGCCGTCTCGCGCCTGCTCTGCGCGCCGGAATATCCGACCTTCGAGGAATTGCAGTATTTCCTCAAGCACGGCAGCAAGCACCTTGCGCTGCGCAAGGACGAGGCGATCAACCACATCCATTGGGCGACGACGCGCCGGCGCGACATCCCCTCGCTGATGGCGCTCGCCTGCGACCACCGCGTCCAGCTCGAGGACGTCGCCGCCAAGACCGGTGCGGACGCCGCCCGCATCGAGGATTTCAAGGTGCTGACCGTCAAGGCGGCGGCCAGGGTCGCCGCCGGCCGCGCCGGTTACGGCATGCTGCTCGACGAGAAATATGGCCGCGACGCCATGTTCGAATTCGCCCGCCATCCCTTCGCCTGGCTTGGCCGCCCGGTCGAACTGCCGGGCTCGCGGCCGCTGCGCTTCGAATTCTCGCAGGACATCGGCTCGCAGCTGATCGACTGGCCGGTCGAGCACTGCATCAAATGCCTGTGCTTCTATCATCCGGACGACCCCGAGGCGCTGAAGCTGGAGCAGCAGCAGAAGCTGCGCAGCCTGTTCGAAGCCGCGCGGAAAGTGGGCAGGGAGCTTCTCGTCGAGATCATCGCCGGCAAGCACGGCAAGCTCGACGACACCACCATCCCGCGCGCGCTGGAGGAACTCTATGCGCTGGGCATCAAGCCCGACTGGTGGAAGCTCGAGCCGCAGGCCTCGGCCAGCGCCTGGGCCAAGATCGAGGCGGTGATCGTCAAGAACGACCCATGGTGCCGCGGCGTCGTGCTGCTCGGGCTGGAGGCGCCACAGGACGAGCTGGAAGCGGCCTTTGCCGCAACGAGCAACGCGCCGATCGTCAAGGGCTTCGCCGTCGGTCGCACCATCTTCATCAACGCCGCCGAACAATGGCTGGCCGGCAGGATGTCGGATGAAGAGGCGGTCGCCGACATGGCGTCGCGCTTCGAGCAACTGACCGAGGCATGGCTTGCCGCGCGCGGCCGCAAGGCGGCATAACAGACGGAAGCCGGAGGAGACGACATGACGAAGACCGTACGCCTGACCATGGCGCAGGCTGTGACCCGCTTCCTGTCGCGCCAGATGACTGAGATCGACGGCAGACGAGTGCCGATCTTCGGCGGCGTCTGGGCGATCTTCGGCCATGGCAATGTCGCCGGCATCGGCGAGGCGCTCTACCAGGTGCGCGACGAATTGCCGACCTTCCGCGCCCATAATGAGCAGGCGATGGCGCATGCGGCAATTGCCTATGCCAAGGCCAATTTCCGCCGCCGCTTCATGGCGGCGACCAGCTCGATCGGACCGGGCGCGCTCAACATGGTGACGGCGGCAGCCCTGGCACACGTAAACCGGTTGCCTGTCCTGTTTTTGCCGGGCGATGTGTTCGCCAACCGCTTGCCCGATCCGGTGCTGCAGCAGGCCGAGGATTTTTCCGACGGCACCGCGAGCGTCAACGACTGCTTTCGCGCCGTGTCGCGATATTTCGACCGCATCACGCGGCCGGAGCAGGTCATCCCGGCGCTCAACCGCGCCATGCAGGTGCTGACCGATCCGGCAGAATGCGGCCCGGTCACGCTGTCGCTCTGCCAGGACGTGCAGGCCGAGGCTTATGATTATCCCGAAAGCCTGTTTGCCGAGCGCCTCTGGATGCCGCGCCGGGTTCGTCCCGACCGCAACGAACTGGCGGCCGCCGTCGCGGCGCTGAAGGGCGCCAAAAGGCCGCTAGTGATCGCCGGCGGCGGCGTCCTCTATTCGCAGGCTTCGGGCGAACTGGCCAAGCTTGTGCAGGGCGCCGGCATTCCCGTCTGCGAGACGCAGGGCGGCAAGTCTTCGCTCCCCGATGACCATCCGCTCAACATGGCTGCGGTCGGCGTCACCGGCACGTCCGCCGCCAACCGGCTGGCCGAGGAGGCCGATGTCGTGCTTGCCGTCGGCACCAGGCTGCAGGATTTCACCACCGGCTCATGGGCGCTGTTCAAGAATGCCGGCCGCACCATCATCGGGCTGAACACCCAAGGTTTCGATGCCGGCAAGCACTGGGCGCTGCCGCTGGTCGCCGACGCGGCCGAAGGGCTGGCGGAACTGTCCGCTGCCTTGAAGGGCTGGAAGGGGCCGTCCGCCTGGACCGACAATGCGCTAAAGGGCAAGACGGAGTGGCAGGCTGCCGCCGCCAAGGTCACGGCCTCGACCAATGCCGCCTATCCATCCGACGCGCAGGTGATCGGCGCCGTGCAGCGCGCCATGGGCTCGGGCGTCACCTTGCTGCATGCCGCCGGCGGTCTGCCCGGCGAATTGCACAAGCTCTGGCAGGCCGGCGCGCCTGGCTCCTATCATGCCGAATACGGCTTCTCGACCATGGGTTACGAGATCGCCGGGGGTCTCGGGGTCAAGATGGCGAAGCCCGATCAGGAGGTCGTCGTCATGGTCGGCGACGGCTCCTACCTGATGCTCAATTCCGAGATCGCCACATCGGTGATGCTGGGGCTGAAACTCACCATCGTGCTGCTCGACAACCGTGGCTATGGCTGCATCAACCGGCTGCAGATGGCGACCGGCGGCGCCAACTTCAACAATCTCCTGAAGGACTCCCGCCACGAGGTGATGCCCGATGTCGACTTCGCCGCCCATGCGGCAAGCCTCGGCGCGACGGCCGAGAAGGTGGCCTCGATCGCCGAGCTGGAGACGGCGCTCGCCAGGGCCAAGGCCAACAGCAAGACCACCGTGCTGGTCATCGACACCGATCCGCTGGTGTCGACCGAGGCCGGCGGCCACTGGTGGGACGTCGCCGTGCCGGAAGTCTCCGCGCGACGCGAAGTCAACGTCGCGCGCAAGAAATATGAGGAAGCCGTCGGCAGCCGGCAGGGCTGAGCCCGCTTCCGCCTCGCAACGAACTGACATTGGAGTGACGACTTGAAAGCCAAACTGGGCATGTCCCCCATCGCGTGGTGGAACGACGATCTGGTGGAACTGAGCGATGACGTGTCGCTGGAGGAGTGTCTGCGCCAGTCGCGCTCGGCCGGCTTCACCGGCATGGAAAAGGGCCGCCGCTTTCCCGACGATCCCAAAGTGATGCTGCCGATCCTGAAGGCAGCCGACGTCACGCTCTGCGGCGGCTGGTTCTCAGGCACGCTGGTCGAAGAGGAGATGGCCAGGAACAAGGACCGCATCCAGCCGATGATCGACCTGTTCAAGGCGGTCAACGCGCCCTGCATCGTCTATGGCGAGGTCGGCCGCTCCATCCAGGGTGACCGTTCGAAGCCGCTCGCCACCAAGCCGAAGCTCTCCGGCGACGAAATGAAGGCCTATGGCAGGCGCCTGACCGAATTCGGCGAATGGTGCGCCGAGCAGGGCATGCCGCTGTCCTACCACCACCACATGGCGGCGGTCGTCGAGACCGAGCCGGAGCTTGACGCCTTCATGCGCCACTCCGGCGAAGGCATTCCGCTGCTGCTCGACGCCGGCCATCTCGCCTTCGCCGGCGGCGACGTGCTGCGCGCCATCGACAACCACCACAAGCGCATCAACCACGTCCATGTGAAGGACGTGCGCATGGGCGTGATCGACAGACTCGACCGCACCAGGCAGTCCTTCCTCGATGCCGTGGCGCTCGGCGCCTTCACCGTGCCTGGCGACGGGTCGTTGGATTTCGGCGCCATTGTGCAGCGGTTCGCCGACCATGGCTATGAAGGCTGGTTCGTCGTCGAGGCCGAGCAGGATCCGAAGCCCAACCCTCCGCTCAGGATGGCCCAGGTCGGTTACAAGGAGCTGATGCGGGTGATGAGCGCCGCCGGCTACACGGTGGAGACGCAGGGTTTTCCGGCCTGAACGGTGGATTAGTCAGGGCGCACGGTCTATCTGATGCACTTTGGCTAAATCCGGGATTGGCGCGCGATGAAAGACTATGAGCATCCCTTCTTCCGGCCGCTGTGGCGGCGCATCGCCGTGGTGGCTGTCTGCCTGGCCTGGTCGGTGATGGAGTTCGCTTCCGGCACGCCTTTCTGGGGCGTCATCGCGCTCGGCTTCGCCGGCTATGCCGTCTGGCAGTTCTTCTATCTCTACAAGCCGGCCGAAGAGGCCAAGCCTCCGGCCGAACCGAAGGAATGATCGAGGAGACAAAAATGTCCAAACTGCTCGTCAAGGCCGACAAGGGCCACGGCCGCGTCGCCCACGTCACGCCGCAAAGCGCCGGCTGGACCTATGTCGGCTTCGATCTTCATCGGCTGAAAGCGGGCGAGACGGCTTCGGGTGAAACGGCCGACCGCGAGGTCTGCCTGGTCTTCGTCACCGGCAAGGGCAAGGCGTCCGCCGCCGGCACGGATCTCGGCCTGCTCGGCGAGCGCATGTCGCCGTTCGAGGGCAAGCCCTGGTCGGTCTATGTGCCCGAGGGGTCCAACTGGTCAGTGACCGCCGATACCGAGCTGGAACTCGCCGTCTGTTCGGCGCCCGGCCTGGGTGGCGGCCTGCCGGCCCGCGTCATCGCTCCGCGGGATCTCGGCCAGGAGGTGCGCGGCAAGGGCACCAATACGCGCTACGTCACCAACATTCTGCCCGAAGGCAAGCCGGCCGACTCGTTGCTGGTGGTCGAGGTCATCACGCCGGGCGGTCACACCTCCAGCTATCCGCCGCACAAGCACGACCGGGACAATCCCCCCGCGGAGTCCTATCTCGAGGAAACCTACTACCACCGTCTCAACCCGCCGCAAGGCTTTGCCTTCCAGCGCGTCTATACCGACGCCGGCAGGAATGGCGAGCGCGAGCTGGACGAGGCGATGGCGATCGAGGACGGCGACGTGGTGCTGGTGCCGAAGGGCTACCACCCATGCGCCGCCTGCCACGGCTACGATCTCTACTATCTCAACGTCATGGCCGGGCCGAAGCGCACCTGGAAGTTCCACAACGCGCCCGAGCACGAATGGCTGATGAAGGCCTGAGCCTCCTGCATTGCGCTGAAGCCATTGGTCCAGCACGGAAGAATCGTCGGCTAAGGACCTGCCTGGCCGATTTGCCACCGAAAACCATCGTAAGCTTCGTCAATCCGTCATGGAAATCACCTATGGCAACGGGTCTGACGAGGACTTCTTATGCGCTACGCCATCTATTTCACCCCAAGCCAGGACGAGCCGCTGGCGCGGATCGCCGCCAATTGGCTGGGACGCGACCCGTTCGGCGCCGCCACCCGGCCGGTCGAGGCCGTGGGTGAGCTGTCGGCGGCCGAAGTAGCCTTCCACACCGCCTCGGCCCGCCGCTACGGCTTTCACGCGACGCTGAAGGCGCCCTTCAGGTTGGCTGAGAACGAGACCGAAGCCACGCTGCGCGCGGCGCTCGACAGCTTCGCCGAGGCGGCCCAGCCGGTTACCATCCCGCGCCTGATCGTCGGCCAGATCGACGGTTTCTTCGCGCTGGTGCCGCAAGCGCCGGTGCCGGCGCTCAACCGCTTCGCCGGCGATGTGGTGCTCGCCTTCGACCGCTTCCGCGCGCCGCTGACCGAGGCCGAGATCGAGCGCCGCAGCCCAGATTCGCTGAAGCCGGACGAGTTCCGCAACCTCTGCCAATGGGGCTACCCTTACGTCTTCGAGACCTTCCGCTTTCATATGACGCTGTCCGGCCGTGTCGCGTCACAGGAAAGCCCTCGTCTGCGCGCAGCAATCGACAGCCTGTTCACGGAAGTGCTGCTGCGGCCGGTGCCGGTCGATGCGCTGACGCTGTTCGTCGAAACCGAACCGGGCGCCCCGTTCATGGTGCTGTCCCACCACGCGCTAGGACGCCGCCCGGCCCGGAAAACTGCCTGAGACCAAACTGCTTGAGACCAAACTGCCTGATTACCAAGGACGATTTGAAATGACCGCCGAGACCGTTCTCACCAATGCCCGCATCGTGCTTGCCGACGAGATCGTCGAGGGCTCGCTGGTGCTGCGTGACGGCTTGATCGCAGCCATCGACCCGGGCGCTGCCCGCGCCGGCGAGGACATGGGCGGCGACTACATCATCCCCGGCCTGGTGGAACTGCACACCGACCATCTCGAAGGCCACTACGCGCCGCGCCCTAAGGTGCGCTGGAACCCGATTGCCGCCGTGCTTGCCCATGACGCGCAGGTGGCGACCGCCGGCATCACCACCGTGCTCGATGCCTTGCGCGTCGGCATGGACGAGGACGCCGACCTCACTTCAGCCGACATCCGCAAGCTGGCCGACGCCATTGAGGACAGCGTCGCGCAGGAGCGGCTCAGGGCCGACCATTTCATCCATCTGCGCTGCGAGGTCTCGGCGCCGGACTGCCTGAAGGCTTTCGCCAATTTCGAGACCGACGAGCGGGTGAAGCTGGCGTCGCTGATGGACCATGCTCCGGGACAGCGCCAGTTCGTCAATCTCGAAACCTATGCCTATTACTACCAGCGCAAGCTGAAGCTCTCCGATCGCGACTTCCAGAAATTCTGCGAGAAGCGCATGGCGGAATCGGCGATGAATTCCGGTCCGAACCGCATCTTCATTTCCGCCTCCTGCCACGAACGCGGCATTGTGCTGGCCAGCCATGACGACGCCACCGCCGGCCATGTCGAGGAAGCGATCGAGCAGGGCGTGCGCGTCGCCGAGTTCCCGACCACGGAGGAAGCGGCGCGGGCCTCCAAGGCGGCCGGCCTCGGTGTGCTGATGGGTGCGCCCAACGTCATGCGCGGCGCCTCGCATTCCGGCAACGTCTCGGCCCGCACGTTGGCCGGCGAGGGCCTGCTCGACATCTTGTCGTCCGACTACATTCCCTTCAGCCTGATCCAGTCGGCATTCTTCCTTGGCGATATGGTCGAGGGCATTTCCCTGCCGCAGGCGGTGGCGATGGTGTCAAGGAACCCGGCCGAGGCGGTCGGTCTCAGTGACCGCGGCGTGATCGAGGAGGGCCGGCGCGCCGATCTGGTGCGCGTGCGCGTCGACGACCATGTGCCGGTCGTGCGCACCGTCTGGCGCCAGGGGCGCCGGGTCGCATGATGGTCTCGGCCCTGCTCGAACGCGAATTGTCGGCCGAGAGATTCCCGATCCGCAACGGCGTCTTCGTCGCCGTGGTCGGTCCGAGCGGCGCCGGCAAGGACACGGTGATCGGCTATGCAAAGGGCCGCTTCGCCGACGAGACGCGGCTCGAATTCGTGCGCCGCGTCATCACCCGCCCGAGCGACGCGGCGAGCGAGGACCACGATACGCTGGCCGATGCCGCCTTCGCCGAGGCCGAGGCCGACGGCGCCTTCGCCTTGTGCTGGGACGCCCACGGCTTGCGCTACGGCCTGCCCGCCGATGTCGACTGGGCGGTCGCCAACGGTCATGTCGCCGTCGCCAACGTCTCGCGGTCTGTTATTCCGGCGCTGCGCGAGCGTTACGCCAATCTGGCGGTGGTCGAGATCACCGCGACGCCGGAAATCCTCGCCGAGCGGCTGGCAGCCCGCGGCCGCGAATCGCGTGGCGAGGTCCTGGCGCGCCTGGCGCGCAGCGCCAGCATCGCGCTCTCCGGACCGGACGTCACCTCGATCGACAACAGCGGCGCCAAGGACATCGCCGGCGAGCGCTTCGCCGAGGTGCTGCGCAAGGCGATGGCGTTTTCGGATTTGTCCAGCATGATCTGAGGCGAATTGATTCAGGTGATCCCGGCTTGCATGTGAGAGGTTGAGCCGAGACTTGTTGATGTCGGCGCCGCCCCCTCATTGCCCTGCCGGGCATTTCTCCCCGTATAGTGACGGGGAGAAAGGGCTGACCGCAGCCTCGGCGCCTTTCTAGCAACATTCGAAATTGGCGAAATCATCGAAGAGAGCGCCCCTCTCCCCGTCACTATACGGGGAGAGGATGCCGGCAGGCAGGTGAGGGGCAGCGCCAACGTCCGAAAAAGGGTGGCAGCACGCGAAGTTGAAACTGCCCGCTGCCTGCCGAACTCGAACGAAGGAAGCTACTCCGCCGGTGCGCCGGCGACGTTCCTGCGCGTCGCGTCGATCATCTGCCGCCGCGCCCGGAACACGCCCCATTGCTGGTCGACGAGCACGCCGATCAGGATCACCCCGCCCATCACGGCGAAGTTCAGCGAGGACGGGATGCCGAGCAGGTTGACCAGGTTCTGCAGCTCCTGCAGCAGCACCGTGCCGAGGATGACGCCGATCAGCGAGCCTTCGCCGCCGCGCAGCGAGAAGCCGCCGAGCACGGCCGCGGCAATGGCATAGAGTTCGTAGAACTGGCCGTGGCTCGCCGGCGAGATCGAGCGCGTGTACATGGCGAAGTAGATCGCCGACAGCGCCGTCAGCACGCCGCAGATGACGTAGGCCGCCATGACGATGCGGCCCGTGCGAATGCCCGAATATTTCGCCGCTTCCTCGTTCTTGCCGATGGCGTAGAGATAGCGCCCGAATACCGAGCGGTGCAGCACCACCCACATGACGATGGCGATGATGATCAGCGCGATGAAGCTGTTCGGCACGCCGTAGCTTCGTCCGGCGGTGAGGAATTCGAGGTCCGGGAAATTCTGGCCGAAGGCGAAGCCCGCCGTGCCGTCGGCGGTGTAGAAGCGCGCCACGCCGCGGTAGATGAGCAAGCCGCACAGCGTCACCACGAAGGGCTGCAGCTTCAGCCGCGTGATCAGCCAGCCATGCACCAGGCCGATGATGGCGCCGAGCGCGATGATCAGCACGAAGGCCAGCGGCCAGTCCAGCTCGCGCACGGCGATGAAGTCGATGAACAGCGTGCCGAGCAGCGCGACCACCGAGCCGACCGAGAGCTCGATGCCGCCGGTGATGATGACGAAGGCCTGGCCGATCGACAGGATGCCGAACAGGCCGATCAGGTTGGAGGTGTTGGCAAGATTGATCGGCAACAGGAAGCGCGGGTTGATGGCCGTCACCACCGCGCCGACCACCAGGATCAGCACCAGCAGGCCGAGATCTTTCTTGCTCATTGCGCTCCTCCCACCGCCTGGGCCGGCAGCGGCTTCTTGCCCACCGCCAGCCGAAGCACGTTCTCCTGGCTGAAGTCGTCCTTCTCGAGGATGCCGGATATCTGCCCCTCATGCATGACCGCGATGCGGTCCGACACCCCGATCACTTCTTCCATATCGCTGGAGATCATCAGCACCGCGACGCCGGCATCGGCCAGCGCCCGCATCAGCCCGTAGATCTCGGCCTTGGCGCCGATGTCGATGCCGCGCGTCGGCTCGTCGAGGATCATCACCTTGGGGTTCATCGCCAGCCATTTGGCCAGCACCACCTTCTGCTGGTTGCCGCCCGACAGCGTGCCGGTGCGGGTCGCGACCGACGGCGCCTTGATGCCGAGATTGCTCTTCTGCTTCTCGGCGGTGGCGATCTCGGCGCTGGTCGACACCAGCTGATGCTTCGCATGCGCCGGCAGGTTGGGCAGCGAGATGTTCTCGGCGATCGAGAGGTCGAGCAGGATGCCGGTCAGCTTGCGGTCCTCCGGCACCAGGAAGATGCCGCTCGCGACAGCGTCGGCGGCGGACCCGAGCTTCAGCGTCTTGCCATCCAGCGTCACGCTGCCGCCGAAGCGCTCGTCGATGCCGAACAGCACCCGCGCCAGCTCGGTGCGGCCGGAACCGACCAACCCGGCAAAACCGAGGATTTCGCCGTGGCGGACGTCCAGATCGACCGGGCGTTCCGGATAGGCGCTGGTGCGCACGGCCCTGGCCGAGAGCGCCGTGCCGCCCGGCGCATGCGCGGAATCCGAGACCCGCTCGCGTTCCTTCAGCATGCGGCCAATCATCAGCTTGACCATCTGGTCGTGATTGATCTGGTTTTTCGGCAGCGTGCCGGCGAGCATGCCGTCGCGCAGCACGACGACGCGGTCGGCGACGCGTTCGACCTCGTGCAGCCGATGCGAGATGAAGATGACGCTGATGGCTTCCGCCTTCAGCGCCTTGATGACGTCGAGCAGCTTCTCGGTCTCGGCGATCGGCAGGCTGGAGGTCGGCTCGTCGAGGATCACAAGCCGCGCCTTGATCGACAGCGCCTTGGCGATCTCGACCATCTGCTGCTGGGCGAGCGACAGCGAGGCGACCGGCGCGTCGGCTGAGAAATTGGCGCCGACGCGCTTCAGCAGCGGCGCCACCATCTCGCGCAGCTTCGAGCGGTCGACGAGCTTCAGCGGCCCAGCCTTCAGCGGCTCGCGGCCGAAGAAGATGTTGGCGGCGACGTCGAGGTTCTCGAACAGGTTGAGTTCCTGGTGCACGAAGGCAATGCCGGAACCGATGCTGGCCTCGACGGTGAGCCCATCATGCGCGACGCCATCGACGGTGATGGTGCCGGTATCCGGCCGCGTCACGCCGCCGAGGATCTTCATCAGCGTCGATTTGCCGGCGCCGTTTTCGCCGACCAGGCCGATCACCTCGCCCGGCCGCACCTCCATGGAAAAGCCGTCCAGCGCCACTACGCCGGGATAGGTCTTGCGCACGCCGTCCAGGCTCAGGAACGGAGCGATCGCGGATTGAGCAATGGATACGTCGGAATAATTCATCACGCCTGACAGCAGCCGGTGGGCGTTTGGCCTCAGACTGACGGGCCTTCGCGGGCCCGTCAATATGATCGCCGGCTCAAGGCAGGTCCCTGAGCCGGCGAAACGGGCGTCGTCCTACTTGCCGGCCATCGCCTTGAGGTTCGCGGCGTAGGCGTCGACATCGTCCTTGCCGATGATCTTGGTCGGCACGATGATCAGGCCGCCCTCCGGGATGCCCGACTTGTCGCCCTTGAGATAGGCGGCCATCAGCTTCATGCCCTGATAGGCCCACTCGAACGGCTGCTGCACCACGGTGGCGGCAACGGTGCCTTCCTTGACGCCACCCAGCGTGATCGGATCGTCATCGAAGCCGACGACGGTGATCTGGCCGAGCTTGCCGGCGTCGCGCAGCGCCTCATAGATGCGCGGCGTGTTGTAGGAATAGAAGCCGACCATGCAGGTGATGTCGGGGCTGGCGACCAGCGCGTCCTCGACGTTCTTCTTGGCGCGTGCCTGGTCGATGTCGTCGCCGCGCACGTCCACCAGTTCGATCTTGGTGCCGGCGAGCCCGTCCTTCATGCCCTGGATGCGTTCCTTGGCGTTGTCGGCGCCGAGCAGGCCGACGAAGCCGAGGCACTTGCCGCCGTCCGGCATCGCCTTCTTGGCGATCTCGGCCGCCTGCTTGCCGGCATCGACGTTGGACGAGCCGATATAGGCGACGCGCTTGGTCTGCGGGGCGTCCGAATCGGTGGTGAACAGCGCCGTCTGGGACGCGATCTTGTTCAGCCCGTCGGTCGAGGTCTTGGGGTCGACGGCGGAGACCATGATGCCCTTGACGCCGGCCGTCACCAGGTCATCCATCAGCCGCTGCTGGATGGCGACGGACGACTGCTCCGGATATTTCAGCTCCAGATTGTAGTCCGGCAGCTCGCCTTGCGCCTTCTTCACGCCGGCTTCCGCCGCCTTCCAGAAGTCGGATGCGCCGTTGACGACGAAGGCCAGCGTCGGCTTGTCGTCGGCGCGCGCGATCGCGCTCGCCGACAGGCCGAGCGCCAGGGCCGCGGCGGCGATGGACGCAGTTCGGATCACAGATTTCATGTTCAACCTCCCTTTTGAAACACAGACAGAATGTGTCGCTTGCGGCGCGGGCACCCCTCTCCTCAAGGGTTTGGCCCCAGATCCGGCAACCTAGAAATGGCGCCAATCCAGCCGCGACCGAGACACTAGACACTCATTCGCAGTTCGTAAATAGTCCGATTTGTCTGACATTTTCGTGAGTGTGCGGCGACCCTCTTCCGGCGGCTTGCCGGTCCGATGGCGCACCGCATCGCACGCCTTGACGCCACCAGCCGGAAGCCCGGATCCGGTAACGACGAGTTGACAGTAGAACGCTTACGGCTATTAGTAAATAGTATTAGTTATTGAGGATGGCCGATACAGCCGGACGGGAGATCTGGCAGCCAAAGCGGAGCGCAAGGGAGGAAGAAGAGCGCCAGCGGCAAAGCGGGCCATCGCGCGGAAATTCTACGGGAAATCGTCAGCTTTGCTGACCTTGTCCGGTCGTTTCGTCGGCGTGCGGCGCGGCCGGCGCGGAATGCGTCGCGTTTGGTAATAGTTATAATCAAGCTGCATTTCGATAAATGCGCTTCCACGAAAGCCATCTTGCCGTTGCTGCCGGCCTTTGCTTAACAACTGGCCGGGTTTGGGAAAACGACCATGAGCGAACCGACGGAATTGCGCGATCCCCCGGAGGCGTCCAGGCGACGCGCCGCCAGGCCCAAGGGCCGCGTCACCATGACCGATATCGCCAGGGCCGCCGGCTGCTCGCAGGCGACGGTGTCGTTCGTGCTCAACAATTCGCCCGGCATCAGGCTCTCGCAGCAGACCCGCGACCGGGTGATCGAAGCGGCGCGGTCGCTGGGCTACTCGCCGCCGGTGTTTTCCGCCCTGCGGCCGCCGGTGACGCCATTCGAGGGGCTGGACGGCGTCATCGGCTTCGCCGTCGACCAGCTCGCCACCAGCCCCGAGGCGGTGGTCGCCATCGAGGGCGCGCGCCAGGCCTCCTGGAATGCCGGCAACGTGCTGCTTGTCGCGCAGACCATGGGCGATGCCGTCATGGAGCCGCGCGCTATTTCAGCGCTGACCAGGCGCGGCATCTCGGCGCTGATCTACATGACCATCTTCACCCGCGAGATCGCGGCGCCCGAATTCCTCTACAGCCTCGATATCCCGGTCATCCTGCTCAACTGCTACACCGCCGACTATGCCTTCCCTGCCGTCGTGCCCTCCGAGATCGCCGGCGGCCAGAGCGCGACGCGGCATCTCATCGGCCATGGCCACCGCCGCATCGCCACCATCACCGGCGAGCCCTGGATGCAGGCGGCTCAAGATAGGCTGAAAGGCTATCGCCGCGCCCTCGCTACCGCCGACATCCCCTTCGATCCGGAGCTGGTGGTCGAGGGCGACTGGTCGGCCAGCGCCGGCTATGCCGCGACCGTCAAATTGCTCGCCCTGAAGGAGCGCCCGACCGCCATCTTCTGCCAGAACGACCGCACCGCGATTGGCTGCTACGAGGCGCTGAAGGAGGCCGGCCTGCATATCCCTGAGGATATTTCCGTCGTCGGCTATGACGACGAGGAGATCGCCCGCCATCTGTTTCCGCCGCTGACGACATCGATCCTGCCGCATATGGCGATGGGCCAATGGGCGATCGAGCAGCTGGAAGCGCCGCCCACGCCGGGCCGCGGCCGCTATCCCATCACCAAGCTGGAATGCCCGCTGGTGGAGCGGGAGAGCGTGGGCAGGCTCGGGGTCCGGGACGCGGCAGGGTGAGATCCTGCGGGCCTGTATTGACATTGTCATGACAATTTCTAAATATCTGATCCTGACGCAGGAGGATTTCGATGCCGCAGTCCAGTCATGCCGGCCGCGATCGCGATGCGGCGCGAAAGGACGATGTGATCCAGATCCGCGCTTCGGCGGGGACGAAGGCCATTCTCAGCCGCGCCGCGGGTTTGCGCGGGCAGAAACTGTCGGAGTTCATGCTGGACAGCGCCCGCAGGCAAGCTGAAGAAACCATTCTCGACCAGCGCGCCTTCTTTCTCGATGCCGAGGCGCATCAGAAATTGCTCGATCTGCTCGACGCCCCCGACAAACCGACCGAGGAACTTCGCGCGCGCATGACGCGCAAGCCCGCCTGGGAGCGCTGATGCCTGCTGGCGGAGGGCCGGGGTTGCGGGTCAGCCCTCCGGAACGGCTGACCGTCGGCCACGATGTGTCCGCGTTTCGTAACGGCAGGCATCCCACCCTCGATGACTGGTTGCGCAATCGCGCTCTTGCCGGCGAGGGCCTGTCCGCCCGGACCTATGTGGTCTGTGACGCGAACATGAATAATCGCGTCATCGGCTACTATGCGATCTCGACGGCGATGGAAGAACGGATCGCGCTGCCAAGCGCGAAGCTGCGGCGGGGTATGCCCGAGCAGGTCCCGCTGCTGCTGATCGGCCGCCTGGCGGTCGATCAGGCATTCCAGGGACTTGGGCTTGGCGGGGACCTGCTTGCCGATGCGCTGCGTCGCTGCCTGGCCGTGTCGGAGATCGCCGGGGTTCGCGCCGTGGTGGCGCATGCGATAGACGATGACGCCGTCGGCTTCTATCAGCGGCACGGCTTCATTCCGTCTCCGCTGGGCGAGCGAGTGATGCTGATGCCGGTCGAGACAGTGCAGGCATTGTTCTCGAAAGTCTGAATCGTCCGGCCGCTCGAACGACGAGGTCGACTTGCCACCGCTTGGCATCGATCCCGTCGTGGACTAGCCTGAGGCCAGCGAAGGGAGAGCGAGATGACGTCGAGCTTCACCGTGCACCAGGCATCCGGCTACGAGCAGCTGATGGGTCGCTGGAGCCGCAGGCTGGCGCCCAAATTCATCGACTTCGCCGGACTGGCCGGCGGCGAAAAAATCCTCGACGTCGGCTGCGGCACCGGCAGCCTGACCTTCGAGCTGGCGAAATCCGCCGGCCTCGCCGAAATCCAGGCCATCGACTTCTCGCCCGTTTTCATCGAGGCGGCCAAGGCACGCAACACCGATCCGCGCATCACCTTCAGCCAAGCCGACGCCACCGCGCTGCCCTTCGCGGACGACGCGTTCGACCGCGCGCTGGCGCTGCTCTTGCTGCATTTCGTGCCGGAGGCCGGCAAGGCGGTGGCCGAGATGCGCCGCGTGACGCGGCCCGGCGGCGTGATCGCAGCGGTTGTGTGGGACCATCTCGGCGGCATGCCCGGCATGCGCATGATGATCGACACGGTTGCCGCGCTCAGCGAAAGCGGCCGCCAGATGCGCAGCCGCTATTGCTTCCAGCCGATGATGCAGCCGGGCGAGATGAAGCGCACCTTCGTCCAGCAGGGTCTGGCCGACGTCACCGAGACCGAGCTGATGATCCGCATGGACTATGCGGATTTCGACGACTACTGGGCGCCGATCGGCGCCGGCGAGGGGCCGCTCGGCAAATACATGTCCACGCTCGACGCCGCCGAGCGGACGCGCACCGAAGCCGCCGTCCGCGATGCCTACCAGGCCGGCCGGCCCGATGGCCCGCGCTCGTTCGCCAATGTCGCCTGGGCCTGCCGGGGCGTTGTTCGCTAGAGGCGTTTTCGCCTAATCCGATCAGCCTGACGACCTCGTCGTGGTTGGTCCTCGCGGTCTTGCGCTCGTCGGCCGGGACCCGGCGCCTCGGCACGACAATGCTGTCGGGGACAGCGAAGATGATGCCCGGCGCGGATCGCAACCAACCAATGTGTGGAGCGCGCCGCTCTGCGCCGCTTGGCTTTCCGGAATCTCAAAAAAAACTATGACAGATAGCAATACTATGCTATGCGACATAGCAATAACGCTATTTGACATAGCGAATGATGGCAAGGGAGGAGCCGCAGTGCCGAGGTCGCGGTGTAATGGGATGGAGTCGGCCCCGCCTTGGTTATGTAGCTCTGGCTGCATCCTCGATGCCGCCGCGCTCGTTAGCCACTGCACCAAGCAAAGTACCAAAGACATTCTGTGCGCTTGAGGCGTTGCCGCGAACAGCCTCCGGCAAGATTCACGTGCTGCGGGCGCCGGCAGCGGCAGGACCAGATGCCCCGCGCGCGCAGCAGAGCAATTGCGAATGTTTGCAAGGGAGGATCAACGAGTGAACATCCAAAGCAGGAGCTTCATCGACGAGGCACGCTGGACCGGCAAGGCATTTCTGGGTGGCTGGCGTGAGACGGCTGCCGGCGTCGCCGAGGTGCGCAATCCCGCGACCGCCATGTTGGTGGCCTCGGTGGGCGTCGGCGGCGCGGCAGACATCGGGCAAGCCGCGGTTGGCGCCTATCTGGCGCAGCCGGCCTGGGCGGCGAAACTTCCCTCCGAGCGCGCGGCCATATTGAACAAGGCGGCCGATATCCTGGAAGCCAATGGCGAAGAGCTGGTCGGCTGGATAATGCGCGAATCCGGCTCCATCCGGGCGAAGGCGCAAATCGAGATCGATCACGGGGCGGCCTTCATCCGCCACGCCGCGGCTGCCGCTGTCGAGCCGAATGGCATCGCCCTTCCCACCATGGATGCCGGACGCCAGAACCATGCGCGGCGGGTGCCGCACGGCGTGGTCGGAATTATCTCGCCGTTCAATTTTCCACTTGTCCTCTCTGTCCGCGCGATTGCCGCCGCTTTGGCGACAGGCAACGCCGTCGTCCACAAACCGGATCCGCGCACGCCGATTTCCGGTGGCATCATCATTGCACGCCTGTTCGAGGAAGCGGGCCTGCCCGCAGGTGTCCTCCATGTCGTCCCCGGCGGAATTGACGCCGGCGAGGCCCTCTGCACGGATGCGAACGTCGCGATGGTCTCGTTCACGGGGTCGGCGGCGGCCGGGAGCCGGGTCGGCGAACTGGCCGGCAAGCATCTGAAGAAGGTTCAGCTCGAGCTCGGCGGCAAGAACGCCCTCATCATTCTCGATGATGCCGATCCGGACGTCGCGGCGTCGAATGCCGCCTGGGGCTGCTTCCTGCATCAGGGCCAGATCTGCATGTCGACCGGTCTCATCCTTGTCGACGAGAAGCATGCCGATGCGATTGCTTCGCGCCTTGCCGCCAGAGCCGGACACCTGGTTGCTGGCGATCCCTCGACCGATCAGGTGGCGCTTGGCCCCATCATTTCCGATGCCCAGGTCGACAGAATCCAGGGCATCGTCGACGATGCCGTCGCCAAGGGCGCAAAGCTGCTCGCCGGAGGCAAGGCAAGCGGCCGCTTCTATCCGGCAACGGTTCTGTTCGGCATTGAGCGAGGCATGCGTGCGTTCGAGGAAGAGATCTTCGGGCCCGTCGCCTGCATTGCCCCGTTCCGCGACGAAGAGGCGGCGATCGCTCTCGTCAACAGCTCCGAATATGGCCTCGCCGCCGGCGTCATTTCGGCTTCCGTCGACCGCGCCCGGTCCGTTGGCGAAAGACTGGAGGTCGGCCATCTGCACATCAACGATCAGACCGTCAACGCCGGGCCACACGCACCTTTCGGCGGCCGGCGGCGCTCGGGCAATGGCAGCCGCGTCTCAGGGCCGGCGATCTGGGAGGAATTCACGCAGTGGATGTGGATTTCCGTCAAGGAACAAGCAACGCCCTATCCATTTTGACCAATCCACGAAAGATCGAACCATGAATCTCTCCAGCAAGCTTCTGGTCATCACGGGCGCGTCTTCGGGGATCGGAGCCGAGGTCGCCCGTCTCGCCCGCTTCCATGGCGCCAGGGTAATCGGCATCGACCGCAATGATCCCACGGTTACCCTCGATGGCTTCGTGAAGGCCGATCTCTCGAAGCCGGAAGCGATCGACGAGGCCGTTTTGTCCTTGCCCGCGCAATTCGATGGGCTGGTCAACGCGGCAGGCGTGCCGGGCACCTCTGACAGGGATACGGTCGCCCGCGTCAACTATCTCGGCCTGCGTCACCTGACCGAGACAGTGGTCGGCAGGCTTTCGCCGGGCGCGGCAGTCGTCAACTTCGCCTCGATATTGGGCGCCGCATGGCCGGAACGCCTCGCCCGGCACAAGGACCTGGCAACGACCGCGACCTTCCAATCCGGTCATGATTGGTTGGCTGCGAACCCGGTTTCGCAGGACACCTGCTATCAATATTTCAAGGAAGCGCTGATCGTCTGGACGTTCATGCGGGCGCAGCAGCTCTTCCTCTCGCGTGACATCCGCATGAATTCCGTTGCGCCCGGCCCGGTCTTTACGCCAATCCTCGGCGACTTCATCACCATGCTTGGTCAGGATCGGGTCGAGGCTGACAGCGGCAGAATGAAGCGCCCTGCCTTTGCAGACGAGATCGCCCCGGCTGTCGTCTTCCTGTGCTCGGACGCGGCGCGCTGGATCAATGGCGTCAACCTGCCGATCGACGGTGGCCTGGCCTCCACCTATCTCTGAGGCGGCGCGCGTTCAACCGCACGCCGGGCCGCGCCAGCTATGCCGCCATCTGGTCGATCATCAAACGCGCCGAGCCGCTGAGGAGGGGGCTGGTGTTCGAGGTGGACACGACGCGGGCGGTTGAGTTCGAGGCGATTGTGGGGTGGCTGCGGGGGGGGTGATGGGTAGGGACCGACCGTCATATTCCCATCTTATGTCGGCCGCAGCGCTACGACATTCTGCCTTCAGGCGTGGGAGGCGGCTGTGAGCTTGGCGCAGTGATCGAGGAAATCGTAGGTTGCCAAATGGGGCGCCGCAGGAGATGAAACTGGGCACCGCCATATTATTTTGGTGCCTGTCGTTTCTCAAGCTTGCCACTGCATGCACGTTCGGCCGCGGCACAAATGTCGGCGCGCTAGTCGCCGGCCGATTTGCGGGCGGCGGCACATTCGAACCGGAGGCTCAAATGTCAGTCCAGGAAAAACCTTCCCCCGCGGTCCCCGCACATCCTGAGGAAATCAAGTCGGTTTTCGATCTGCGTTTGGGTAAGCATGTTGTCTTGCAAGGCAGTGCCAGGATAACACCGGCAGGTGTGATCAGCGCCGGGATCGCGGTCGCCGTTATGACGCTTGCGCTGGGTTACCTTGCTTCGTCGGGGAGGCGTCGCAGGCAATAGGGGGCATGCCGTTGGCGCACCCGACAGGATTCGAACCTGTGACCTCTGCCTTCGGAGGGCAGCGCTCTATCCAGCTGAGCTACGGGTGCTTCCCGGCAAAACGAACCGGCCGGTGAACCGGCCAGCCACGGCTTCTTAGCGGAAGCAGGCGAAGGCTTCAACGGGCAATTGGGATGGCAAGGCATTTGACGCCACAGGAGCGGTTAGGCTTCCCGAGGGCGTATGTGACGGCCAAGGCTGCGCCCCAGTTAAACTTGCCTCTGCGTCGCGAGCAAATTTGCCGCCACACTCCTCACCCCGCAGCCTCGCTCCTAGCCACCCGCCGCCGCACCCCCCTTGTCGCCCGCTTCACCTTCTTCGCCCCGGTCAGCTCGTGCATGGCGTCCAGCTGCATCTGCTGCATTTCGGCCAGCCGCTGCCATTGGCGCGAGATCAGGTAGTCGAGCTTTTCGTGCAGGTGGCGAACTTCGAGCTCGGCCTTGAGGTTCACCCGGTAGTCGTTGAAGGAGCGCAGCCGGTCTTTTGCTTCCTGCCGCTTCTGGCTCATCATGATCACCGGCGCCTGGATGGCGGCGATGCAGGACAGCATCAGGTTGAGCAGGATGAACGGGTAGGGGTCGAAGGCGCCCGCCATGCCCTCGAAAAGATTGATGCCGATCCAGATCAGCAGCACCGCCGCGAACGAGATCAGGAACCACCAGCTGCCGCCGAACTCGGCCATGTTGTCGGAGACGCGATCGGCGAACGACCTGTGCTCCTCGAACTCCTCTTCCGAGTTCTCCGAGATCGTGTCTTGCCTGGCGATCGATTCGACCACCTGGCGGTCGAGCTCGGAGAATTCGCCGTGCTCCTGCTGCAGCAGTTCTTCCATGTAGCGCATGCGGTAGCGGGCGAGCTCCTCGCGGCTGATGCGGGCGCCGCGCGGCAGGTCGGGATGGTCGGCGCGGATGCGGTCGGAAAGGCTCGGCCTGAGATCGTCGATGCGCACCAGGTCGCGCTTGCGAAATTTCCGGCCGCTGATCGCCGACGGCTTTTTCTTCGGCTTGACCCGCGACGCGGCGGGCCCGGGCAGGGCCGGTTCGGAATCCGGCACCTCCGGCGCTTCGAGGATCTCGTCGTCCGCCGTCTCGTGCAGGTCGTCCGGCAAGGTGGAGGCCTCGAGATATTCGCCGGCCGAGTGGGTCTCGTCGTCTTCCGTCTTCTGCGCCTTCGGGTCGCCGGCCATGGTCAGTGCTCCTGTTCTCGGCTTTTGGGTACGATACGCCAAGCCGGCGCGGCATATCCATCGCGAGTGTGAATGTGGTGTGACCGAACAAGTTGTTGTGATGGGGGGCGGCGCAAGCTGAGATCGGTGGTGATCCTTCGCGCCCCCCTCTGTCCTGCCGGACATCTCCCCCGCGAGGGGGGAGATTGGCAGCTTCGGCGCCACGCTTTGACGTTGGCGATTGGCGAAAGCCGCGGTGAAATCTGATCTCCCCCTCGTGGGCAGGGGAATCGCATATGGCTTTTTGGGACTTGAAGTTGGGCTGAGAAGGGATTCTGTGAGCAGGCAGTCTTAACGAGGGAGAGACTGCCATTTCGAGCCTTGAAAGCTATTTCGGCGCCGTG
>NZ_SRUO01000149.1 GCF_004791025.1 Mesorhizobium sp. M4B.F.Ca.ET.203.01.1.1 | reverse complement strand
CGAGAACTTCCACTGCACGCCGCCATAGGGCGCCGCGGCCAGGAACGAATAAACGCAGATGATGATCAGCGGCAGCACGCCGAACACGCCGATGATGATGAGCGCCGGCAGCGACAGAAGCCGGTTGCGCCGCGCGCTGGTCTTCACTGCCTTGGCCTCGAACAATGCGGCCTTGGAGAGCGTGGTCGGGGAGAGAGCGGCTGTCGTCATCAGTCTTTCAGGACGCGGGCGGCGTCCTCCTCGAACTGGATGCCGACCTTGGCGCCGGTCTCGTAGGTCACCACGCTCGAACGGCTGTTCTGGTGGCGCACGATGAAATTCTCGCCGCCGCCGTCGAGCTTCAC
>NZ_SRUO01000148.1 GCF_004791025.1 Mesorhizobium sp. M4B.F.Ca.ET.203.01.1.1 | reverse complement strand
GCTCTTCCGATCTGGCGCGAGATCGGCAAGTCGCTGACGCGCCAAGCCCAGTTCGGTAGCTTTGTCGCGCGCTTCCACTAGGCGCTGGCGTGCCGTCCTGAGGCTATCGACACCGAGGGACGCAAGCAGGCTGCGGTGCTTCGCTTCGGCGTCTTCGCTGGTCCGGTCGGCCTGCTGCGGCCGATTCGATCGCAGGGTCAAGGCTCCGATGCCGGCAATATCCAGGCGTACGGTGCCAGCAAAGCTTTGGTCTTCTGCATGGGGCAAGGGCTTGGCATCGATGGTCACCAAATCGGCGGCGCCGTCCCGGTATTCCATGCATAGCGTCGGCAGGGTTGCCAGGTG
>NZ_SRUO01000147.1 GCF_004791025.1 Mesorhizobium sp. M4B.F.Ca.ET.203.01.1.1 | reverse complement strand
TCCTCGAAGTGGACTTCTCCTTCGAGATCCCGTCGCTGGCGCGCTTCCGTGTGAACGCGTTCAACCAGAACCGTGGCGCCGGTGCGGTGTTCCGTACCATTCCGTCCGAGGTGCTCACCCTCGAGGACCTGGCCTGCCCGCCGCTTTTCCTTGAAGTGATCCAGCAGCCGCAGGGCCTGATCATGGTGACCGGCCCGACCGGCTCGGGCAAGTCGACCACGCTGGCGGCGATGATCGACTACATCAACAAGCACGAATACGGCCACATCCTCACCGTCGAGGATCCGATCGAATTCGTGCACACGTCGCAGAAGTGGCTGATCAACCAGCCCGAAGGGCACCGGCA
>NZ_SRUO01000146.1 GCF_004791025.1 Mesorhizobium sp. M4B.F.Ca.ET.203.01.1.1 | reverse complement strand
GATCTGCTTCTCGCTTTCTTATCTGGTGAAGAATTTGGAGAATCTGATCGCGAATAAGCGGGGAGCGACTCTGACTGGACCGGATAATTTTGGATTTGCGTGATTTCTAAGCGCGCACAACTACAACGGACAACTTCGTGTCAGACGCAGCGATTGTTTTTGACCAGGTGCAGAAGCGCTTCGGTGACTTCACAGCATTGGCTGGTTTTAGCGATCGGGTTGGAAAGAATGAGGTGATTGTTCTGTGCGGACCCTCTGGATCGGGAAAGTCGACGCTCGTCCGGACGGTCAATCGCCTGGAGACACTGCAAGGCGGACGGGTACTTGTGCACGGACAGGATGTTGC
>NZ_SRUO01000145.1 GCF_004791025.1 Mesorhizobium sp. M4B.F.Ca.ET.203.01.1.1 | reverse complement strand
GTCCATATGTCTCTGTCGCCCACAACAGGAGTGACGAAAGTGACAAGGAAACTCGAAGGAAAGATCGCCGTGGTGACCGGCGCCAGCGGCGGCATCGGCCTCGGCATCGCCAAACGCTTCGCCGCCGAAGGCGCGCATGTCTATATTACCGGACGACGCAAGGCCGAGATCGACAGAGCCGTCGCTGCAATCGGGAAGAACGCCACCGGCATTCAGGCCGACTCGACCAGTTTTGCCGATCTCGACCGCCTCTATGCCCAGGTGAAAGCGGAAAGCGGCCGCATCGATGTGCTCTCGGTCAATGCGGGCGGTGGTTCCATGTTGCCGCTTGGCCAGATAGCCGAAC
>NZ_SRUO01000144.1 GCF_004791025.1 Mesorhizobium sp. M4B.F.Ca.ET.203.01.1.1 | reverse complement strand
GGCGGCGACGGTTGCGACCAACTAGGTGCACCGACGCCGCAATTCGATGCCCAAGCGTCGATGGCAACAATAGTGGATAACTGGTGCACAGTTACCGCAATCCAAGTCACCACCACATATCTTACTTTAAATTCAAAATATATTTCAACTCACCTTGTTTTTTGTCGTTTCGCATGCCTAAGAATTTGTTCGATGTCTTGTTCGCACCCATGGCGCTTCGCTTTCGACAGTATCTCAGCCTCTATGGCCTCCGGCTCCTCGAACGCAGATATTTTCGCTGGAACATTGTGAAATATGTCAGCAACAATCTGTGCCTCCTCCAAGCTGGCGCTGGCTCGCATTTCAAC
>NZ_SRUO01000143.1 GCF_004791025.1 Mesorhizobium sp. M4B.F.Ca.ET.203.01.1.1 | reverse complement strand
GGCGCAGGACGTGGTCGACGTGCTCGGGCAGCTTGCGCGCGAGGGCACGACCATGGTGATGGCCACGCATGACCTTCGGCTCGCCTCCAAGATCGCGCAAGAGGTCGTGTTCCTCGATGCAGGCGTCGTGGTCGAGAAAGGCCCGGCGTCGGTGGTGTTCGACAATCCCGAGCGCGAGCGCACGAGGCGCTTCATCGCCTCGCTGCGCCAGGAAGAGGCGCAGAGGGAAGGGGGCGGCTGAGCGAGCCTGCTGACTTTCCCCTTTCGTGGGGCCAATCGCTTAGGACGGCGCCGGCCCCTCATCCGACCGCTTCGCGGCCACCTTCTCCCCGATGGGGAGAAGAGCT
>NZ_SRUO01000142.1 GCF_004791025.1 Mesorhizobium sp. M4B.F.Ca.ET.203.01.1.1 | reverse complement strand
ACCCAGTCCAGGAACTGCGCTTCATCCAACAGGCCGGATTCGTGGATGTGCAGGTAGCGCGTGTCGCCGCTCCTGGACGGCTCCGGCGGCGGCGGCGTCAGTGCAGCGCCGCGGAAAAAGGCCACCTTGATGTAGCGGGTGAAGCAATGGAAGCTGAGAAACCAGCCCGCGCCGACGGCCACCGCATACATCGGCGAGTTCCACTTCACCGCCTTGTGCACGCCGGGTACGGCCCGTTCGATCAGGGCATCCAGTCGCGCGCCAATCGGGCGTTTCCAGTCCGGCATGGCGGCGATGTACGCCCGCACCGGGGCATCGCCCTCGCCCTTGGCGATCTGCGGATTGCCA
>NZ_SRUO01000141.1 GCF_004791025.1 Mesorhizobium sp. M4B.F.Ca.ET.203.01.1.1 | reverse complement strand
TTCACCGGTTCGAACACGCCGGGGATGCTGCTCGATGCGCGCACGGCCTGGCCGACATTGCCGCGCACGAAGATGGCGCGCTCGCCGGTTTCCAGCTGGGTGGCGACGGCGGCGAACGGCTTTTTCAGGCGCTCGGCGGGACGATTGGCAACCTGCTCGTTGACGTAGTCCTGCAGCTTCTGGCCCTGCACCAGGCCACCGGAGAACAGGCGCACGTCGCGGATGCTGGCTTCATCCAGCGCCACGGCCTTGCTCTGCATCTGGAAGGCGTCCATGCCGCTGGCATACAGGGCGTCGACCACGCTGCCGGCGCTGGTTCCGGCGACCACGGCCTGCTCGAAGCCGTTGG
>NZ_SRUO01000140.1 GCF_004791025.1 Mesorhizobium sp. M4B.F.Ca.ET.203.01.1.1 | reverse complement strand
GCGAGCTGTTCGATCTTACTCCGCTTGATCAGGCCGTGCTGACATTCGAGACCAATCTTGTCGCGTCCGCCTTGAAAGAAATTACCGCGGCCACCAAGATCAATGTGGGCGCCGCCGCCATGGACAAACGGCAGATCATCGAATGGGATAAGGACGACATCGATATCATGAAGTTCATGAAGATGGATTGTCTGGCGCTCGGCATGCTCTCCTGCATGAAACGCGGTTTCGATATGCTGGAGGCACGGACAGGAGAGAAATACGATCTCGCCACCGTGCCACAGGGCGACGGTCCCACCTACGCCATGATCCAGAAGGCCGATACGCTGGGCACCTTCCAGATCGAAAG
>NZ_SRUO01000013.1 GCF_004791025.1 Mesorhizobium sp. M4B.F.Ca.ET.203.01.1.1 | reverse complement strand
AGGCCGCCAGGGATCGACACGGCGACGCCGACATCGGCGTGCTTGTGCTTGACCATGGCGCTGTCGGTCCACGAGGCATTGGCATCCGGCACCGCCATCAGCGCCATCGCCATCGCCTTGATCACCAGGTCGTTGACCGAGAGCTTGTAGGCTGGAACCTCGCCCTTCTCGGTCTTCTTCACCGGCGCGGCGGCATTGAGCTGCGTGCGCAGCGCCAACAGCGCGTCGAGCTCGCAGTCGAGCGTCAGATAGAAATGCGGGATGGTTGACTTGGCCTCGACCAGGCGGCGCGCGATGGTCTTGCGCATACTGTCGTGCGAGACGAGCTCGTAGGAGCCTTCGGCAAACAGCTTCAGCACCTGGTCGTCCGACATCGCCTTCGGCGCCGCGGCGGATGCAACTGCGGGAGCCTCCGCAGCGACCCTTGGGGTGGCGTTGCCGATCGCCGCGTCGATATCCGCCTTCACCACACGGCCGTATGGGCCGGTTCCAGCAATATTGGAAAGCACGATGCCCGCCTCACGAGCGAGACGACGGGCCAGCGGCGTTGCACGTGCGCCCACCGGCGATTGGCTGATCTCCCCCCTAGTGGGGGAGATGGCCGGCAGGCCAGAGGGGGGCGCGACAGAATGAGATGCTGGCGAGACAGCGCCCCCCTCTGTCGGCATCGCCGACATCTCCCCCACGAGGGGGGAGATTGGAGCCTCACCCTGCTTCGCCACAGCATCAGTCCCATAAGCCTCGCCATCAGCATAAATCCAGGCAACAGGCGCGCCGACCGGAATGTCGACGCCCTCCTTGCCGGTGACATCAAGCAGAATGCCGCTCGCCGGCGCATCGATTTCCATCGCCGCCTTGTCGGTCTCGATCTCGAACAGCACGTCGCCCTGCTTGACGACGGAACCCTCGCTGACAAACCAGCGCGAGATCTGGCCGGTCGTCATATCCATGTCGACCTTGGGAAGGATGACTTCGACGGGCATCGGCTAGCGCGCTCCCCTGACCAGATCGCGCGCCGCCGCGACAATGTCGGGCACTTGCGGAACGGTCGCCCTTTCCAGGTCGGGATTGTAGGGGATCGGTATCTCGGCGCCGCCCAGCCGCACGATCGGCGCATCGAGGAAGTCGAAGGCCTCGCTCTCGGCGATCATGGCGCTGACCTCGGCGCCGACGCCCAGCGTCTTCACCGCCTCGTAAACGCAAAGCAGCCGCGAGGTCTTCTTGACGCTTTCGATGATGGTGCGCTTGTCCATCGGCCGCACGGTCCTGAGGTCGATCACCTCGATGTCGATGCCTTCGGCTTGCAGCGCTTGCGCCGCCTCCAGTGACTTGTGCACCATGATCGAGGTCGCGACGACGGTCAGGTCGCTTCCCTCGCGCCGGACATCCGCCTTGCCGATCGGCACCGTGTAGTGGCCCTCGGGCACCGGCCCCTTCATCTTGTAGAGCAGCTTGTGCTCGAAGATCATCACCGGATCGGGATCGGCTATGGCGGCCAACAACATGCCCTTGGCATCGTAGGGCGTCGCCGGCTGGATCACCTTCAACCCCGGCACATGGCCGAGCCAGGCTTCCAGGCTCTGGCTGTGCTGCGCGGCCGCGCCGGTGCCCGAGCCGGCCGGGAACCGCATCACCACCGGCACCGAGACCTCGCCGCCCAGCATGAAGCGCATCTTGGCCGCCTGGTTGACGATCTGCTCCAGGGCAAGCGTGGCAAAATCGGAAAACTGGAATTCGAAGATCGGCCGCAAGCCGGTCATCGCCGCGCCGACGGCGACACCGGCGCCGCCGAGTTCGGAGATCGGCGTGTCCATCACCCGGTCGACACCGAAACGCTCGACCAGATCGCCCGTCACCTGGAAGGCGCCGCCATAGACGCCGATGTCCTCGCCCATCAGCAGGACGCGCTCGTCGGCCTCCATGGCGATCGCCATCGCCTCCTGGATCGCCTGCGCATAGCTCAGTTCGCGCATCTCGGCATCCATCACGCCAGCTCCGTATAGACGTAGTTCTGAAGATCGCCGATGTCCGGAGCGGGGCTCGCCTTGGCGAATTCGATGGCCTCGGTGATCTCCTGTCTGACAGCTTCGCGCACCGCTTCGATGCCGCTGTCGTCGATGATGCCGAATTCCTTCAGTTCAGCCTCGAACAGCGTGATCGGATCGCGGTTCGACATCCAGTCCTCGATCTCCTCCTTGCTGCGGTAGCGGTTGCGGTCGCTCTTGGAGTGGCCGCGATAGCGGTAGGTCTTGGATTCGATCAGCGTCGGTCCCTCGCCTGTCCGGGCGCGCTCGATGGCGGCATGCGCGGCCTCCGCGACTTCGGTGAAGCTGTTGCCGTTGACGATGACGCCGGGCATCGAATAGGCCGCCGCCCTGTCGGCGATGTTCCTGACGGCGGTCGAGCGGGCGGTCGATGTCGACATGCCGTAGCCATTGTTCTCGCAGACGAACACCACCGGCAGCTTCCAGATCGACGCCATGTTCAGCGCCTCGTGGAAGGCGCCCTCATTGTTGGCGCCGTCGCCGAAGAACGAGACCACCACCTTGCCGGTCTTCAGCCGTTTGGCGGAAAGCGCCGCGCCGACCGCGATCGGGATGCCGCCGGCGACGATGCCGTTGGCGCCGAGATTGCCCTTAGCGACATCGGCGATGTGCATCGAGCCGCCGCGCCCTTTGCAGTAGCCGGTGGTCTTGCCGAAGAACTCCGCGAACATCTTTCTGACCTCGGCGCCCTTGGCGATGCAGTGGCCGTGGCCGCGATGGGTCGAGGTGATCTGGTCGTCCTCGGCAAGCGGCATGCAGATGCCCATCGCGCTTGCTTCCTGCCCGATCGACAGGTGCATGGTGCCGTGGATCAGGCCGCGCATGTAACAGTCCTCAGCGCCCTCCTCGAAGCGGCGGATGAGGTACATCTTGCGCAGCACTTCCCTGAGCTGGCCGGCGTCGTAGTGCCGGTAGGCAAAGGGCAGATTGGTGGGCGCGGCCTTTTCCAGCACGGCTTTCCTGGCCATCGTCATGCCCTCCCGTAGACCAGCTGGTCCTGTCGCGCCCTGAGCTCCGCGATCCTTGAACCCGGCGCGGACGCCGCATTGGCATAGGTGATGAGATCGCCCTTCCTGATCGGCGATGTCACCGAGGCGCCTTGCAGCAGGCCGCAGGGAACGGCTCCGGCCGCCTTCGCCTCCGGCGCGGTCATGATCCAGGCGCGGTAGCAATACTCGCCGATCGCATCGAGCCGTTCGCCCGGCTGCATGTCCTTCTTGGCGACCGCGCAGACCTCCGCCACCGGCTTTGCCAGCGGCACCATGTCGGCCTTGCCGTAGAGGACGACGCGCGCGCAGGTCAGCGGCACTTCGAGCGAGGTCAGGTGATACGGTCGATGAAAGGTGAAATATGGGCCCTTGCCCATCTTCAGGTCCTCCATGCGCTCCGAGATGCGCGGATGCGACATGTCGGCGACGACGAAGACACCCGGCGCGACGCCCTTGCCGATCGAATAGTCGACGACGCCGACCTTCGACAGCACGCCGCCATCCTTCTGCGGCACCAGCACCTTCGACAATTCGCCAAGCGTCGCAGCGGGCCCGTGCATGCCGGGCCTGTCGGGCACCAGTCCGGTGGCATTGGCGATCGCCGCCATCTCGACCATCGTCTTGGAGCCGTCGACGAATTCCACCAGCATGCGCACATTCATGTGGCGGCGCGCGGCCTCCTCGGCATAGTCATGCGGGACGGCGTCGATGTTGAGCGGGTTGTTCTTGCCCTTGCCGGCGGCGACGATCGGATGGCCCATCGCCGAAACGAACTCGATCAGTTCCATGCAGGAGGACGGCTCGTCGCCGGCGCCGAGCGAATAGGTGACGCCCAGCCTGTCGGCCTCGCTCTTCAGATAGGCGCCGATGGTCACGTCCGCCTCGACATTCATCATCACCAGATGCTTGCCGTGCTCCATCGCCCGCAGGCCGTATTCGGCGCCGACCGCCGGAACGCCGGTGGCGTCGATCACCACATCGATCAGCTCGTTGTTGATGACGAGGTCGGCATCGCCGGTGACCGCGACCTTGCCGGCCTCGATCGCCGTGCTCATCGCCGCGACGCTTGAGACCTCGCGCGAATGGCCGCTCTCCTGAAAGGCGATATCGACCGCCTTGGCCGCCGCCGGAAGGTTGAGTTCCGAGATCGCGCCGATCTCGATGCCGGTCATGTGGGCGACCCTGGTCACGATGTCGGTGCCCATCTCGCCTGAACCGATCAGCCCGATGCGGATCGGCTTGCCGGACTTCGCCCGCTCGGAAAGATCGCGCGCAAGGCCGGTCGGCGCGACGTTGATGGTCATTGCTATATCCTCCCAGGGGCGTCTTGCCTCCGGCTGACAAATACTGAACATCTGTCTCCATATCAAGACGAATGTACAAATCTTTGCGGCAAAATCCGCAGCAGGAATTGCCTGCCGGATGAGAGGTCACGCACTTCGCGAGGGCTTTGCTGCTTTCCGGCCCGAGGACCGGTTGCCCTCGCCTGAAAATCAGATCGAATCGCTCGGGCGTGATTGCCCGAACGCATCGCCGGGCCGTAGGGCGACAAGCCCGGCCCGTAGGCCGATTGGGCTGAACCTGCTCCCTGGACCGGAGCGCCGACAGACCGCCGCAGCGGAAAACGCAAGAACGGACTCGGCGCGCCGTAGCCTATCTCGTCGCTGCCGGAGGCAGGCGGTCGAGCGCCGTTTCGCGGGGAGCGGCCAGAGCCTTCTTGATCGCTGCCCTCTCCTGCGCCATCGCCGGGAACAGCCAGTTCGGTTCCAGGCCGACGAACTGGTCGAGGAAGGCGATCGACATGTTCGGATCCTCCTCGGCGTTTTCCCGATAGGACCACCAGACGCGCAGATCGGAGGCGGCCTTTTCGAGATCGCGGGATTGCCCGAACTCCTGTTCCTGGACCGCGGCAATGCCGCAGACGCAGAAATTCGTATAGAGAAAGCCTTCCGGCCAGAACCGCGCAATCTCGAGCGTGGCCTTGTCATCCGCCTCGCTCGTCCCGGCATCCGAAACCATCACCGCTGGCTTGGTCCGGATCAGCTCGCGCAGGGCTAGCCCCGCCACGAAGACGATGTAGTCGGCCCGGTCGATCGCTGCCGAATCGTCCTGCTCGTCGATCGCCGCCAGCCAGTCGAAGAAGACCTGGTTCAACAGCTTGTCGTCGATCCGGTAAGAGAACCCAAAGTGCTCCTTCACCAGTTCCGCATTGTTCCGGAAGGCCTTGGAAAACCACCGCAATTGGCGGAGCCGGTGCCGCAGGTCCGGTATCGAGGACAATTTGTCCTTGGGTGTCAGATCCATTGTCCAGTTCCAACTGAGGCGCCCGCGATACCCAACCGCGACAGGGCATCAACATGTACATCTGTTGCACAAAAAATGCAAAGGTTCATCCCCGCCGATTTCGCGACAACCTCTCGCGAACGACCCGCTACGGAAGATGCGGGATCAGATCGGCAAAGACTCGCGCCAGGTCTCCAGGCCGATCCTGGCTTGCCAGCGCCTTGCTGAACAGCACGTAGCGCGCGTCGACCGCAGCGCAGACGCCCACATAGATATCGTCATCCGCCGTGACGTCGGCGCTATAGCTGGCGACAGCGGTGGCCAAGGCGAGTGCCGCCGCGACATATATGCCAGTGTCCAGCATCCGGCCGTTGGCCGCGTCATCGATGTATCGCGGCGACTCGACCGGACGGGCGCGAAGAATGGCATGGGCCATGGCGGCCGCCTGTAGGGCAATGTCGTCGAGCGAGGCATCGTCGGCGCCTTTCGATCGGCCAGCCGGGGCCGGCTGCTCGGTTCTGGCCGCGAGGCGATGGGCTTCGCCGAACAGTTCCTCGCTCAGCCGCGGATTGGCGACCCCTTTCGCCAACAGGATCTGCTTGGCGGCGAAATAGCAGTCGCGCGCGAACAGCGCCTGGGAGGTCGCATTCTCGGTGTCGAAGTAACGGCCGAGCGGATAGGCGGACGCGCTGCCGAAATGCGCCTTGGGGTCGGAAGAGAGCAGCCCAATGGCGACAGATTCCAATGCCGAAAGCGCGCTGTCGGAGAAGTCGGCGATCGCCGTCACCAGCCCGGCCGGGCCGGCGGCGCGGTCGCTCCGTTCCGGCGACTGGTCGTCCTGCCCCTTGCGGGTGGTCGCACGCATTTCGCGCGCCACGAACCGGGCGTCGCGCAAGCGCTCCTTCACTTTGGTCCGCAGTTCCTCCGGCAAAAACGGCGCCATCACCTGGGTCCCTTTGACTGCCAATCGTTACTCCTTGCAAAGATAGACAATTATGGGCTGCAAAGCTATGACATCGTCATCCGCGCATCCTGTGTTCCGGCTGTGACAGGTGGGCTGGAATGACGGGAGCCAAGGGGACCATGCGCCAGAGGAAACGGGGCTCGAAAGATCCCGAGATGCCGTTTGGCGAGAATGTCCGCGGCTCGAGTCAGGCCGACCGCGTCCGCATCCGGACCGCATGGATGTACTATGTCGAGCAGCTCACCCAGAGCGAAATCGCGGCCATCCTCAATGTCGGCCGGGTGACCGTCGTCAGGCTTCTGGCCGATGCCCGCGCCCGCAACGAAATCAAGATCACGATCAACGCCAAGGTCGCCGACACGACCGAGCTGGAGCGCGGCCTCGAGGAACTGTTCGACATCCAGAAGGCGATCGTGGCGCCGCTGTCCGGCCCGCAAGCCGATCCGGTGCCCGTCATCAGCGCCGCGGCGGGCGACTATATCTCGCAGATCGCAACATCGAACATGCGCGTCGGCGTCGGCTGGGGACGGACCCTCTACAACACCTTGCCCTTCATCAAGGGCCAGTCGCTCACCGGCTTCCGCGTCTACTCGCTGCTCGGCGGCATCATCCAGGCGCGCCGCTTCAATCCGGCCGAGTTCGCCTGGCAGCTGGCCGAGCTCTTCCAGGGTGAGGGCTTCCTGGTGCCGGCGCCGGCGATCGTCGACAGCGTCGAGACGAAGCGCACCCTGATCGAGCGCTGCGGCCTCAACACCATCTTCGAAATGGCCGAGGATCTTGACGCCGTGCTTCTCAGCGTCGGCGGAACCACGTCGACCGCCACCTCGTACCAGGTCGGCTACCTGACCGATGCCCAGCACGACTCGCTGGTTGCGGCCGGCGCGATAGGCGACCTTTTGTTCCACTTCTTCGACGAGCGCGGCAACCTCATCGATCACGAGATCAACGACCGCGTCATGTCGGTCGGCCTCGACCGGCTGCGCCGGGCGCCGATCCGGCTGCTCGCATCCGGCGGGCCGGAGAAAGTGGGCGCCCTGATCGGGGCGATGAAACTGGTCAACCCGACGGTTTTCATCACCGACGAGGTCACCGCGGCGAGCATGATCGAAAAGACGCGGCTGAACGGATCGCGGAAGAAGGCATAGAGCGCCGGACGGCACGGCCGGCGCCCGAGCCGCGCCTCAGGCGGCGAGCGTATTGGTCTTCTTCCTCGTGCGCCGCGCGAAGTCCATCGTGTGCTCGAACGACACCACTCCGGCCTGGCTGCCGAGCCCGGTTGCGTTCAGCGCCGAGGTCGCCTGCGCCAGCGTGACCGCGCTTTCCGCGTCGAGCCCGCGGTGCAGGCCCGCCGCGAAGCCGGCGTTGAAAGCATCGCCGCAGCCGCAGGTGCAGACCACATCGACCTCGAAGGCCGGGATATGGAAGCGCGTGCCGTCGGCATGGTGATAGTAGGCGCCGTGTTCGCCAAGCGTCAGGATGCAGCAGCCCACGCCGCGATCGAGCATGAAGCGCGCCACGTCCTGCGTGTCGGTGAGACCGGACAGTAGCCGCGCCTCCTCGACCGAGGGCAGGAAATAGTCGACATGCGGCAACAGCCTTGCGATCATCGACATGTCCTCATGCCTCGCGGAAGCGACGTCGAGCGTGGTCACGCAGCCGCGCTTCTTGGCGCGCGCCAGGAGGTCGACGGTCGGCTCGCCATCCATGCGATCCATCAGGCCCGCGCCGCCGACATGCACGAACGACGCATCGAGCACCCGGTCGAACTGGTCCGGCGTGACTTCGAAGAAGCCGGTCGCGCCCTTCATGTGCATGGCCGGCCGCTGGCCGTTGTCCTGGACCGCGACGATGCTCGACGAGGTGCCGACACCGTCGATGCGCTGCATCATGCTGGTGTCGACGCCGTAGCGGTTGAGCCGGCCAAGCACCCAGTCGCCCATGTCGTCGGCGCCGACGCCGCCGACGCCGAGCACCTTCATTCCGTATTTCGCCGCCACGATCGCCGCCGCCCCGGCGGCGCCGGAAACGGCGATGGTGATCTCCTCGAGGAAATCGAATTCGGTCGGACCCGGAATGCGGCGCACCGGCCGCCCGAGGCAATCGAAGGTGAAGAAGCCGATTGAGGCGTAGTCGTAGAGCACGGTGGTTCCCGTCAGTTGAGGCGGATGCGCTGGCCCGATTCCGCGTCGAAGAAATAAAGCCGCTCGGGGTCGAGCTCAATGGCGATCGAGGTGTCGAGCGGCTGCCGGAAATCCCGGTCCGCCTTCACCTCGACGACCATCGCATCGGTGCGAACCGAAAGGAAGGTCTGGTCGCCGGTCGGCTCGAGCCCGTAGAGCTGCCCCTTGAGATGAGCGGCCGTGCCGGTCGCCACTTTCGCGTCCTCGGGCCGCACGCCGAGAATGACGGCCCGGCTGTCCGGCAGGTTGATGCCGGCGACCTCGACCCCCGGAGCGGAAAACCGCTTGCCGCGCACCTCGCCCTTGATCAGGTTCATGGGCGGCGAGCCGATGAAGCCGGCGACGAAGGTGTTGTTGGGATTGCTGTAGATCTCGTCGGGCGTTCCAAGCTGCTGGATGCGCCCCTTGTCCATGATGACGATCCTGTCGGCGAGCGTCATCGCCTCCACCTGGTCGTGGGTGACGTAGATGGTGGTGATCTTCAGCTGGCGCTGGACATGTTTCAGTTGCACCCGCATCGCGTTGCGCAGCTTGGCGTCGAGGTTGGACAGCGGCTCGTCCATCAGGAACACGCGCGGCTGCCTGACAATGGCGCGGGCAAGGGCCGCGCGCTGCCGCTGTCCGCCCGACAGCGCGCCCGGCTTGCGGTCGAGGTAGGCTCCGAGTTCGACCATGTCGGCGGCCCGGCGCACCCGCGCGTCATGCTCGGCCTTCGGGATGCCGCGCATCCTGAGCGGAAAGCGGATGTTTTCGTAGACGGTCATGTTCGGATAGAGCGCGTAGCTCTGGAACACCATCGCCACGTCGCGGTCGCGTGGATCGAACTCGTTGACCAGTTCGCCGTCGATCCAGATTTCGCCCGAGCTCAAATCGTTGAGGCCGGCGATCATACGCATCGTCGTGGTCTTGCCGCACCCCGACGGCCCGAGGAAGACCATGAACTCCTCGTCGCGTATATCGAGGTCGACATTGTCCACGCCGACGACCGATCCCCACCCCTTGGTTACCTTCTTGAGCTGAATCTGAGCCATGTTCGTCTTTCCGGTTCTTTCTTTGGCCGCGCCGGAGCCCTTTGGGCCGGCGCGAAATCTCAGCCCTTGACCGCGCCCATGGTCAGGCCTCGCGACAGGTGCTTCTGGATCAGCACGACCAGAAGCATGATCGGCACGAAGGCGAGGAAGGCGACAAGCGCGATCGCGTTGTAGATGATGCCGTCGGACCCGCCGGTGAAATTGGCCAGCGCCACGGACAGCGTGTAGGCGTTCTTGGTCGACGCGATCAGCAGGGTGAAGAGGAACTCGTTGACCGCGAAGATGACGGCGATCACCGCAGCGGTGATGATGCCCGGCAGGCACATCGGCACGATGATCGACACCAGGATGCGCAGGTCGGACGCGCCATCGGTGCGGGCCGCATCCTCGATCTCATGCGGAATGTCGAGCATGTAGGAGCGGATGATCCAGGTCACCAGCGACAGGTTGATCGCCGCATAGACCAGCATCAGCGCCCAGACCGAGTCGAGCAGGCCAAGCTGGCGGAACAGGAAGAAGATCGGGATGGCGACGATGGCCGGCGCCATCATACGGGTCGACAGGATGTAGAAGCCGATGTCCTCGCGGAACCGGTAGTTATAGCGGGCGAGCGAATAGGCGGCCGGGATCGCGAGCAGAAGATCGATAACGACGCTGCCGCCGACCGCCACGACCGAATTGCGCAGATAGTTGCCCATCGGCCAGTCGGTCCAGATCATATCCCAGGCATCGAGCGAGAAGCTCGGCCAATAGATCGGCTGGGCGGCGATGATTTCGGTCCTCGGCCGCAGTCCGATCGACAGGAACCACAGGATCGGCGCCAGGCAGAACACCGCCCAAGCGCCAAGCACCAGGTAGCGCAGCAGCAGGCTTTCGGAGGATTTCGCTTTGGCGGCCATGGGCTATTCCCGTCCCGAGCGGAAGAAGCGTTTCACGAACAGCTGCGCGACGATGACGGTCATTGCCAGCATCACCACCGAGACGGCCGAGGCGTAGCCGAAGTTGAAGGTCTTGAAGCCGATGCGATAGATGAAATAGCTGATCGTCTCGGTGGCGCCGCCGGGCGTCCCGCCGGTGATGATGAAGACCGAGGCGAACATCGTGATGATGTCGATGGCGCGCAGGATCAGCGCGACGACGACGATCGGCATCATCAGCGGCAGCGAGATGTTCCAGAAGATCTGCCGCCATTTGGCTCCGTCCAGCCGCGCCGCCTCCTCCATCTCGGCGTCCTGGCCCTGCAGCGCGGCGACGAAGATGATGAACAGGAAGGGCGTCCACTGCCAGACGTCGGCGACGATCAGCGTCAGCCGGGCAAGCCAGACCGAACCCAGGAAATCCAGGTTGCCGTCGATCAGCCCCAGCCGCATCAGCAGGTCGCTGACGACGCGGCCGTCGTTGAAGGCAAGCTTCCAGATGAAGGCGACGGCCGAGGGCATGAACAGCATCGGCATCAGGAAGATGATGCGCCACGACCGCACCCACGGATCGCGATAGGCGAAGGCCGCGATGCTGATGGCGATCGTGCATTCGAGCGCGAGCGCGATCGCGCCCATGACGAAGGTGTTCCACAGCGCCTGCCAGAATTCGGGATCCGACAGCAGCTTGCTGTAGTTGTCGAAGCCCGCGAAGGTCCAGTTGTTGAAGCGGACGTGGAAGAAGCCCTGATAGATCGCATAGATGCCGGGATAGAGCGTGATCCCCAGCAGGAAGATCACCGAGGGCGCCACCAGAAGATAGGGAAAGGCCTTGCGGCGCCACCGGCTCCGGGGTCGGAGCCTGACGCCGGGATGGGCGGCCTTGGCCGCCCATCCTGTACTGTTCTGGACCGCGGAGTCCTGCATTACGTGAAGTCTCCCTGGACCAGTCGGCAAGCCAGCATCGTTCAATCGTCAGACCGGCGGGGTCTTGCCCTTGCCGGCCCAGGTCGCCGGAGCCACGGCGGCGTATTTGAAGGGTTCCTTGTCCGAGAAGAAGCCATTCTTGGTCATGATCTCCTTCCAGGCCTTGGCGCCGGCATCCAGCGCCTCCTTCGGCTTCGCCTGGCCGACGATCGCCTTGTTGATCTCGTTTCCGAGCGCCTGTTCCATCTCGAACATGCCGGGAATGCGTGGCGCGCACCAGGCATAGTCCAGCGAGTCCGCCCAGACCGCGGCGGGCTGGGAAACCGACCGCAGCTTATCGTTCTTCAGCACCGACTTGTAGCCCGGCGCGACGCCGTTGGCGTTGGCCTCGTTCATCGCCATGATCGATGCCGTGGTCAGGAAGGCGAGCATCAGGAAGGCGCCCTCCGGGTTCTGCGACGTGGCCGTCACGCAGGAGGTCGATCCGGCAATGTTCGGCGGCGCGAAGCGGGCGCCTTCGATCTGCACGCGCGGCTCATAGATGGTGAGCACGTCGCCGACGATGCGGCTCTGGTCCGGGCGTGTCGCCTGGGTGCCGGAATCCTGCCAGGAGATGTTCATGGCGAGCTGGCCGCCGAGCCAGGCGGCGCGGTTCTCGCCCCAGCCCCATCCGGCCACGCCTTCCGCCGAAGACGCCTGCAGCGCCAGGATGGTTTCCAGCGCCTTGACGCCGGCATCGCTGTTGAAGACCGGCTCCCAGGAATCGTTGAACAAATCGACGCCGTGCTGTGCGGCGATGTGCTCCCAGGTGTAGGTGGACCAGAAGCCGCGGGCGCCCATCAGGCCGACGCCGGCAACGCCCTTCTCAACCTTGTTGAGCTCCGCCGAAAGCCTGATCATCTCGTCATAGGTCGGCACGGTCAGCTTGGTGTCGGCATCCTTGCCCGTCACCTTCTTCAGGAGCGACGGACGCACATGCACCATCTGGATATCGCAGTCGAACGGGATGCCGTACAGGCCCTGGTCGCCGAAATAGCCGTAGTTCAGGCGATAGGTGTCGTAGAAGTCGTCGAGCGGCAGCTTCCACTTCGCGGCATAGTCGTCGAGCTTGGCAAGGAAGCCCGGGCCGGCGAAGTCGCCGAGCCACGGCGAGAAGAACTGCAGCGCGTCGAAGCTGGCGTTGCCGGAGATGAACTCGGCCAGCACCTTGTCGTACATCGAATCGTCCGGGATCGGCACCAGCTCGACCTTCATTCCCGAAAGCTGCTCGAAGGGCTTCAGCCCGTCCGCGGCCGATTCCATGTCGGCGGCGCCGATGGCGAACTTGACCGTCTTGCCGGAGAATTCGCTGCGCACCTTCTCCCAGTCGACGGTGCGGATCCAGTCCTTCGCGGGATCCCAGAGCTCATCGCCATCGGCGAGCTTGTAGAGATCGCGGTATTCCTTCTTGACGTAGCCGCCGACATTGATCTTGGCGAGAATGTCGGCGGGGTTCGCGGCTTCCTGCGCGAAGCTGCGCCGCACATTGAACAGCGACACGCCGCCGGCCGCCACAGCTGAGGCGCCAACCGCCGCCGTCGACATCAGAAACGACCGACGCGATACATCCTTCCTACTTCCAATAGGCATTGCAGATCCTCCCAAACGCCCGCCAGAAAAATCATGCACCGTTGCGGGCCGACGACGATGCTAGCTTCGCGGACAGGGCCGTTGCGGACCCTGCATTGATTCAACCAATCACGCCATATCTTGCCCGGGCCGCGCGGAAATCGGTCCACGCCGGTGCAATCCCGAAACAACACGAACAGACATGTGACTGGGCCTCCCAACTCCCCCGATTTCAGCCGAGGTCGCTTGCCTCTGCATGAACATCGTTATTCTCACAAAGTCAAATGTTCATATCAGCGGGGCGTTGTCAATACGCTCTCGACGGACTTCCGCGCATCTTGGCAAGGCGAGCGCCGGCTAGGGATTGCGTGCAGGAAGTGGCGGAATTCGACGTGCTGTCATCCGCCTTCGCCTTCACCGATGGCCGCGCCAATGCAACGCCTCCCGATCCGTCCAGACCGCGCCGGTGAGCAGGGCCTTGCCGGTCACGTCCAGACCGGGGGCGATGGCCGCCCCGCAGGCGCGTTGGTGTGACTATTCGAACGAGTAGGTGAACCCGTCCGCGGAAGCGCCGACGGTCACTTTCGTCATCTTGGCGCCTTCCAGCGAACGGTTCAGGACGCCACGGCTCAGTTCCGGCAGCAGCGTGTTGGTCAGGATGGCGTCGATCATCCGTCCGCCGGACTCGATCTCGGTGCAGCGCGCCTTGACCAGATCCATGACGCCCTCGCCGATCACCAGCTCGGCATCGTTGGTCGCCCGCAGCCGGCGCGCGATCTTGCCGAACTGGTGCCGGGCGATCGCCTCGATCATCGAGTCCGAGAGCGGGTAGTAGGGGATGGTGACGACACGACCGAGGAAGGCCGCCGGAAAGACTTTGAGCAGCGGGCCGCGCAACGCGGTATCGAGATCATCGATCCCGGTCCGCACGGTGCCGTTCTTCGTACGGTCCATGATGACCTCGGAGCCGACATTCGAGGTGAGCAGGATCAGCGAGTTCTTGAAATCAATCCGCCGGCCCTCGCTGTCGTCCATCATCCCCTTGTCGAAGACCTGGAAGAAGATCTCGTGCACGTCCGGATGCGCCTTCTCGACTTCGTCGAGCAGGATCACCGAATAGGGTTTCCGGCGCACCGCCTCGGTCAGGATGCCGCCCTTGCCGTAACCGACATAGCCGGGAGGAGCGCCCTTCAGGGTGGAGACCGTATGCGCTTCCTGGAATTCGGACATGTTGATGGAAATGAGGTTCTGTTCGCCGCCATAGAGCGTCTCGGCGAGCGCCAGCGCGGTTTCGGTCTTCCCGACGCCCGAGGGACCGCAAAGCAGGAACACGCCCACCGGCTTTTCCGGCGCGCCGAGCCCGGCGCGGCTGGTCTGCACGCGTCTGGCGATCATCTCCATCGCGTGATCCTGGCCGACCACGCGTTCGGCAAGCGTGGCGGCGAGCTTGAGCGCCTTCTCGGTCTGGCTGGACAGCATCCGTCCCGTCGGGATGCCGGTCCAGTCCTGCACCACGGCGGCGACCGCGTTGCGGTCTACGGATGGCAGGATCAGCGGCGTCTCGCCCTGCGCCGCGGCAAGTTCCGCCATCAATTCGCGCAGTCGTGCCAGGTCGGCGGCGGAATCCGGTGGCGAGGCGACGACCTCGGCAACGGGCGCCTCGACCTTGGCTGCCTTCGTTTTCGCGGCCTTCGTCTTCGAGGTCTTGGTTTCCGCGGCTTTCGCCTCCGACGCCGTGGCCTCGGTTGCCTTCTTCTCGGGCGCCTCTGCTCCCGTCGCGGCAGCCGTTTCGTCGCCGGCAGCGCCCTCGGCGTCCACCGGATCGAGCGGCACGCCCTCGCCGCGCAGCCGTGCTCGCAGCTCTAGGATCTCGGCCACCAGCGCCTTTTCCCGGTCCCAGCGTGCCTTGGCGGCGGACAAAGCGGCTTCGGTTTCGGCCAGGCCGGCCTCGACCCTGGCCTGCCGGTCGGCCACCTCGATGCCGATAGCCGCCTCGCGGCCGATGATGCCGCGCTCGACTTCGAGCGCCTGGCGGCGACGCAATATGTCCTCGACCTCGGCCGGCGTGGCATGCTGCGAAACGGCGACGCGGGCGCAGGCGGTGTCGAGAAGGCTGACCGCCTTGTCGGGCAGCTGCCGCGCCGGAATGTAGCGATGCGACAAGGCAACCGCCGCCTCGATCGCCTCGTCCAGGATCTGCACCTTGTGGTGCTGTTCCAGGACGCCGGCGACGCCGCGCAGCATCAGCACGGCCACGACTTCAGACGGCTCATCGATCTTGACCACCTGGAAGCGACGGGTCAGCGCCGGATCTTTCTCGATATGCTGCTTGTATTCGGCCCAGGTCGTGGCCGCGATGGTGCGAAGCTCGCCGCGTGCCAGGGCAGGCTTCAAGAGGTTTGCGGCATCGCCGGTTCCGGCGGCACCGCCGGCGCCGATCAGCGTGTGCGCCTCGTCGATGAACAGGATGATCGGCGTCTCGGAGGCCTGGACCTCGTCGATCACCGCTTTCAGCCGCTTCTCGAACTCGCCCTTGACGCTGGCGCCGGCCTGCATCAAGCCGACGTCGAGCATGCGCACGCTGACATTCTGCAGCGTTGGCGGCACGTCACCCTGGGCAATGCGGAGCGCAAAACCCTCGACCACCGCGGTCTTGCCGACCCCGGCCTCGCCGGTCAGGATCGGGTTGTTCTGCCGGCGTCGCATCAGGATGTCGACGATCTGCCGGATCTCGGGATCGCGGCCGACGACCGGATCGATCTTGCCGTCATGGGCGCGCTGGGTCAGGTCGGTGGCATATTTCGCCAGCGCCGAATCCCCGCCGGGGCCGCGTTTTACCGGCGTCTCCGTGGCTGGGGTGGCCGGGGCAGCGCCGGCCTCCAGCGAACCTTCCATGACATCGGCGAAGCGGGAAATGACGCCGTCCGCATCGATCCGGTCGAATTCGGCGCTGATCTTCGAAACCAGCCCCTCCAGCACCGGCGTCTTCAGGCAGGCAAGCAGGATATGGGAGCTGCGCACCTCTTCCACGCCGAACTCCAGCGTCGCCAGGTTCCAGCCTTCCTGGATGGCGTGGAAGATGTGGTCGGAGAATTCCTCCACCGAGGTGGCGCCGTAGGGCAGCTTGTCGATGGCGCGGGTCATGTCCGCCGTCAGCCGGCTGGCGTCCAGCCCGGCATCGGCCACAATCATCTGTACGTCCGAGCGCTCCGACAGCACCAGTTGCTGAATGAAATGGACGAGTTCGACATAGGGATTGCCGCGCAGCTTGGCCGTGTCGGCCGCGGCCTTGAAGGCACGCACCCCCGTGGCATTGAGCTTGGCGACCAGTTCCTTGCGCTTGAAGCCCTGCGATGACCGGCGCTGTTCCATCGAACGTGCTCCCGAAATCAGCCAGCCGATACCCTGCCATAGAAGCGGCAGGTTGACAAAGCATGTGATGGATAACGCGCCTCGATCCCCGATTCGGCCGGCATCTTCCGTTTTAAGGAAAGCCCCGCATCCCCAAGCAAACAAACACGAAATTGCCCCCGCCTATGCGACGCATTTCACATACGGCGCCGGACAATCACGCCATGGGTTTCGACGACAGAACGGCCGCGTTTAGCTTCCGTTAGTTTTTGAGCAGTCCTTGAATTGTGATAAAGTGACGCAGTGTGATAACCTCACGTCACGCAAGGTCTCAAGGCCGCTCCTGGGGGTTGGTGTGATTGATCTCGCACTCTGGCTGAATCCTCTCGACGGTGAGAATCCGTCAGGTGAGGATTTGCGCAACGAGCCGGCTTTTCATGAACTGGAGCGCCTGACCGAACAGCAGACCAAAGTCGAGTATGACGAGCGCAACAAGCCGTCCGCGGAAGCGATCATCCCGATCGACTGGCCCGCCGTGCTTGCCAAGACCGAGGAATTGCGTCCGCGCGGCCGGGATCTGCGCCTTCTCGTCATCGTCACGCGTGCCCTGGCCAATGAATACCGGCTGGCCGGACTGGCCGAGGGCCTGAGCCTGATTGCGCAGACGTTCGACGCCCACTGGGAAACCCTGCACCCGGCGCTGCGATCCGCTGCAACGCCGCGCGACGCTGCCTTGCGTCGTATAAATGCCCTGCTCGACCTCCAGAACGGCCAGGACGGCCTGCTGGCTAACCTGCGGCAGATGATCTTTTTCGCGCCGCGCCCGATCGGGCCGATCAGCGGCCGCGACCTTGAACAAGGCGCTCTCGACGAGCGCGTCATGCTCCAGGAGGCGGCATCCGGGTTGAATGCGACCGAAAAGGCAGCGCTTGCAAGTGCCCACAGCCAGTTGCTGAACCGGGTGCGCAGCGGATGCGCGGCGCAGATCGATCAGGCCGGCGCCGAGATGACCTCGCTTCTGGCCGACGCCCGCGCAGCCATCGCCGCTCTCGATGCGGTCGAGACCGCGCTCAACGCCCGCATCGAAGGCAACGGCCCTGCCGTCCCGGACTTGAAACGGTTCCTGCAGCGTTTGCTGACCACGCTGGAAAGGAATTCGGCCGGCGCCACGGTGGCGAATGGCGCGGCCAAAGCATCTCCCTCAACTGCGGAACCGGCAGTGCCTGCTCGAAACGGTCATGGAGCCGATACGATGGCAAGTGTGGCAAGCTACGCGGAACAGAGCACCGGGCTGCCCGACCGGATTTCCTCGCGCGACGACGTCGTCAAATGCCTCGACCTAGTCGTCGCTTTCTATGACCGCACCGAGCCGTCCAGCCCGATCCCGCATCTCGCCCGCCGTGTGCGCCGCATGGTGCACATGGATTTTGTTGAACTGATGGAAGATCTCGCCCCGTCGGGACTGAAGGAATTCCGGCTTCTGGCCGGCGTTCCCGATGCCAAGAAGACGGCCCAGAAGGATGAAAGGTAGCAACACATGCCAGCCGAAAGCAAAGCGAAGGTCATCGAACGAAATCGCGCGCCGCGGGTGCAGATCGCCTACGACGTCGAAACCTACGGCAGCCCGACTACGATAGAACTTCCGTTCGTCATGGGCGTGATGGCCGACCTTTCCGGCGCTTCGCAGACCAGGGAGGCTTCAAAGTCGCTGCTGGACCGCGCCTTCGTCGAGACCGACGCCAACCGCTTCCCCAAGTTCATGGAGGCGATGGGGCCACGCGTGAAGGCGCGGGTGAAGAACACGCTGCCGCAAGCAGAAGGCGCCGAGAAGGACGAGGAACTGGCGCTTGATCTCACCTTCACCAAGATGGGTGATTTCGCGCCGGACAAGATCGCCGAGCAGGTCCCGCAACTGGCCGAGATCCTCAAGATGCGTCGCCAGCTCGAGGAGCTGCTCGGCTTCATGGATGGCCGTGTCGACGCGGAGAAGCGCATCGCCCAGCTTCTGAACAACGAGCCGCTTCTGAGCAAGATCGCCAGCCAGGCAATGTCTGACGACGACAAGGTTGGGGAATAAGTCATGGCCGAACAGCAAAAGACCGCAGCCGTCACCGCCGAGGCGGAAGCCATCGACCTCGGAGAGTTCAGCGGGCTCCTCGAGAAGGATTTCAAGGTCAAGAAGGACGACAGCGAGAAGCTGCAGCAGTTGGTCCGCAATCTCGCTCTGGCGGCACAGTCTCGCTCCGAGACCACCACCATCTCGTCCAATGCGATCAAGTCGATCAAGTCGCTGATCGCCGGCATCGACAAGATGCTGACCACGCAGGTCAACGAGATCCTGCACGCGCCGGAAGTGCGCGAGATGGAAGGCACATGGCGCGGCCTCTGGTATCTCATCAACAACACCGAGACCGATGCCAAGCACCTCAAGATCCGGGTGATGAACATCTCCAAGGAGCAGCTGGCCGACACGCTCGAGGATTTTGAGGGCCAGATGTGGGATCAGAGCCCGATCTTCAAGAAGGTCTACACGGACGAGTATTCGATGCTGGGCGGCGAGCCGATCGGTTGCATCGTCGGCGCTTACGAATTCTCCAACCATCCGCGCGACGTCGGCCTGTTGCGCAACATCTCGGGCATCTGCGCCTCCGCACATACGCCGTTCATCGCGGCCGCCTCGCCGCGGCTGTTCCGTATGGACAGCTGGCAGGAACTGCCCAACCCGCAAGACCTGCAGATGATCGTCAACAACCCTGCCTACGCCTCGTGGCAGTCGCTGCGCGAGAGCGAGGATGCGCGCTACATCGGCCTCACCATGCCGCGCGTGCTGGCCCGGCTGCCTTATGGCACCGAGACCGTCCCGGTGAAGGGCTTCACCTTCGAGGAGGAGGTTGAGGGCGACCACAACAAATATGTCTGGATGAACGCCGCCTTCCCGATGGGCGTCAACATCAACCGCAGCCACAAGCTCTATGGCTGGGGCACGCAGATCCGCGGCGTCGAGAATGGCGGCACCGTGCTCAACCTGCCGGTGCATGCCTTCCCGACCGACGACGGTTCGATCGCGATGAAGTGCCCTACGGAAGTCGCCATCGACGACCGCCGCGAGGCTGAACTGGCCAAGCTCGGCCTGATGCCCATCCTGCACCGGAAGAACACCGACCTCGCGGCCTTCATCGGCGCCCATTCGCTGCAGGACGACGAGACGCGTGCCGGGCGACTGGTCGATCCCGACGCGCAGTCGAACGAACGCCTGAGCGCCAATCTGCCTTACCTGTTCCCGGTGTCGCGCTTCGCGCATTACCTCAAGGCCATCGCGCGCGACAAGATCGGGTCGTTCAAGGAACGCTCGGACATGCAGATCTGGCTGACCGAGTGGATCAACCGCTACGTGCTGGCCAACCCGGCCTTCGCCGACGACAAGGCGCGCGCAAAGCGTCCGCTTGCCGCGGCCGAGGTCCAGGTGGACAGCGTGGAGGGCCGGCCGGGCTACTACAACGCCCGCTTCTATCTGCGCCCGCATTACCAGCTGGAGGGCATCAACGCTTCGCTCCGGCTGGTGTCAGAACTCCCGTCAGTGAAGGGTTGAACTGCAGCAATGTGATCTTGTTTCGTTTTGAGAGCGGTGGAGAAAGACAATGCCTGTGAAGATCGATGGATTCCTGAAAGTTCCGGATATCAAGGGTCCGAGCGTGCGAGACGGCCACGAGGACGAGATCGAAATCCATGGCGTCGACTACAAGATGGTCGCGCCATACGATCCGAATTCGCTCTCGCGCCGCGGTCGTGTGGCCTTGGGGATGATCAAGTTCACCAAGCACTACGACAAGTCCTCGCCCTATCTGAAGAAGGCGCTGTTCGAGAACAAGGCTCTCGACGAGGTGGTGTTTTCCGCGCGCCGGACCATCGACGGCGAGACCAGCGACTATCTGGTCGTCACGCTCACCGACGCCTCCATTATGGAATACGACATGCAGCAGGCCGAGGACGAAGCCGACCTGATCGAGGAGGAAGTCAGCTTCGCCTATAAGAAGATCAAATTCGTCTACGACAAGGACGACGAAATCGAAATGGATGTCTATGTCGGCAAGTGAGGTCCGGCGGCCCGGCGCGAACAAGCCGCGGCTTGCCGGCAGTTCGCGAGCGACGCGCGAGGCGGTCCAGCCCTCTCTCTGGGACCGCCTCGTCAACGACCTGCCCGGGCTGACCTCCGAGATAGACGGGCTGCGCCAGCTCCTGCAGGACGAGCTTGGCGCGGACCGCCTGGAGACATTTCTTGCCGGTAGCGCGCGGGCCATCGACGCCGATGCGGAGCTGACACCTGACCAGAAGCGGCGCCTGCAGCGTTTGACCTTCCAGACCCAGCATCGCGCCGAGATCGAGAGCCGCGGCGTGGTGGTGTCGGCGCGCGTGCTGAGGGAGGCCGTGCGGCGCGACATCGAGGCCCTGTTCAACACCGAGCGCTTCGAATCCGTTCCGCTGTTTTCCGATCTCGAGCGCGAGCAGGCGTTGGACGATCCGCCGTCGCTGGCGGATTTTCCGGAAGTCCGCCGAAGTGTGGTCAACTACGGCGTGCCTTCCTTCTCCGGACGTTCATCGCGCGACTTCGACCGCGACGTGCTGGCGCGCGAGATCCGCGCGGTGCTCGCCACGTTCGAGCCGCGCCTGAAGGAAAGCGCCACCACGGTCACCGTCACTCTTGGCGACAAAAGCGTGGGTCTGAAGATCGAGATAGACGCGGTGCTGATCATGACGCCGACGCCGGAGCGGCTGCGCCTTCGCACCACGATCAATCTCGACAACGGCCTGGCGCGGACCGAATTCGGGGAAAGCTGAGATGGATCGGGTCTTCGTAGAATATTACGAGGAGGAACTGACCCATATCCGCGGGCTGGCAGCGGAATTCGCCGACATGCATCCGGCGATCGCCCGCAACCTTTCGCTCGATACGGTGCCGTGCCCGGACCCCTATGTCGAGCGCCTGCTCGACGGTGTGGCCTTCCTCGCCGCGCGCACCCGGCTGAAAGTCGATGCCGAGCGCTCCCGCTTCACCCGCGCCGTGCTCGACGTCCTCTATCCCGATCTGGTCACACCGGCGCCGGCGACCGCGATGGCGGTGCTGAAACCCGGCCAGCAAGTCCAGTCGATGATTGCGGGGCATGTCGTCAAGCGCAACACCAGGCTGGTTTCCAGCCTGCAGCCCGGCCTGTCGACACGCTGCACCTACACCACCGCGCAAGAGATCACGCTGTGGCCGATCGCGGTCAGTTCCGTCAGCTATTTCCAGGATCGCAGCGGACTGGCGGCGGCCGGTATCCCGCCGATCGGCGGCGTGGCCGGCGAAGCTGCGCTGCGCGTGGCATTCACCCGGACCGGCAAAGGCAAATTGAACGAACTCGCGCTCGATCGGCTTGATCTCTATTTGGCCGGCCGCGCCAAGGCGCCGCTGATTTTCGACGCCATTTTCGGCGCCTGCTCGGCGGTTGGCGCACGGGCCGAAGGCAAGACCAATCCGATATCGCCGCTGCCGGAGCCCGAAATGGTCGGTATCGGCGACGACGAAGCCTTGATGCCCCGTACCCGCCCGACATTCGAAGGCTACCGCCTGCTGCGCGAATATTTCATGATGCCCGAACGCTTCCACTATGTGCGGGTGTCCGGCCTGCAGCCCGTCATGCGCAAATGCGACGGCGGGCTCGAGATCATTTTCATGTTCCGGCGCCCGGTGCCCGAGCTTGCCGACCTCACGCCCGCCGATTTCGAACTCTTCGTCACCCCGATCATCAATCTCTTCGAGCGCGAGTGCAACGTCGTCGAGCTCGACCCCCGCAGGACGCGGCAAGTGCTGCATGCCGACCGCACGCGCGCGCGCGACTTCGAGATCTACCGGGTCACGCGCGTCGAGGACGCCGAGAGCGAAGGCAGCGACGCCGAAATACCCGAGCTCTTTAGCCTCGGGCAAAACCGCGGCAGCGGCTGGGTCTATTCCACCGAGCGCCGCCCGCGCCGGGCGACCGAGGATGAGCGGCGCGATGGCCTGACCCGCACCTCCTACACCGGGGACGATGTCTTCCTGGCGATCTCCCGTCCGGTCACAAGCCCGGCGAACCGGGCCATAAGGCGGCTCGACGTGATGGCGCTTTGCACCAATCGCGACCTGCCGATCCTCGACGACACCCCAACGCTGACGCTGGAGACGGCCGATCCGGTCGAGGCCGTCAGGCTCATCGGCGCGCTGCGGCCGCCGCAGCCGGCGATCCCCGCCGCGTTGCCCGCGGGCGCCGAAGGTGAATCGAGGGCCGACAATCTCGCCTGGCGGCTCGTCGCCCAGCTCGGGCTCAACTTTCTCAGCCTCGCCAAGGAGGGTCGCGGCATCGATCCGCTCCATGCCTTGCTCGACCTCTATGCCGACCGGGGCGATCCAGGCCTTGCCCGCAACGTGCATTCGATCGTTCGCATCGACTCGCGCCCGGTCATCGAACGGCTGCAGATCGACGGACCGATGTGCTTCGGCAGAGGCACGGAAGTGACCTTGCATGTGGACCAGTCCGTGCTTGCGGGGCAAAGCACGCTGCTGCTTTCGGCCTTGCTTGCGCGGCTGTTTGCCCGCCACGCCGGGATAAACGGCTTTGTGCGGACCCGTACACGGCTGCTGCAGAAGCAGGAGGATGTGCCATGGCCGATGACGCCCGGCAATCGCTACCTGATCTAGACAAGGTCGGACCGGACCGGACCGAAGATTTGTCTCAGTCGTTCGACTTCTTCGAGCTGCTGCGCCGGCTTGAACGCAGAGGTGGCCTGTTCGGCTATTCCGGCCGCTTGGAACGCGAGCCGGCAAGGCTCGGTCAGCATGTGCGCCTGAGCTTTTCGGCCAGGGACGTAGTGGACTTCCAGGAAGCAGCCGACAACGCGCCGGCGCGGGTCACGGTTGCCAATCTTGGCCTGATGGGACCCGAAGGCCCGCTGCCGCTGCATCTGACCCGCTGGGTGCTCGATCGCCTGTCGCAGCGCTGGTTCACCGGCGCCGATGCCAGGCAGACCAGCGACACCACCTTTGTCGACTTCGCCAACATTCTGCAGCATCGCATGATTGCGCTCTACTACCGGGCCTGGGCGGATGCCCACCCGGCGGTGCAGGTCGAAAGGGCCGTCGGCGGCCGGGTTCGTGCAATGCTGGAAGCGATGGCCGGCATTGGCCTTCCCGGCACCCAGAACCCCGAGCTCGACACCGTCAGGCTGCGCCAGGCCGCTTCGCTGGCCAGCCAAGTCGACGGCCCCGAGCGGCTCACCCTGTTCCTGGCCGAAGCCTTCAAGGTGCCGGTGCAGGTCAAGGAGTTCATTGCTGCCTGGATACCGCTGCCGGCCGCGCTGCAGAGCAGGCTTGCCAAGGCCTACGCGGTCCTCGGCCGCGGGGCGACGATCGGCCCGCGCGTTTTCAGCCGCCAGAGCCGGATCGAGCTGCGCGTCGGTCCGCTCGGCCTGGAGGATTTCAAATCTTTCCTGCCGGGCGGCCGGCGCCTGGCGCTGTTCAAGCAGGCGGTTCGCGAGATGCTCGGCGAAGCGCTCGACGTCGACCTGCGCATCGTGCTCGCGCGCGAGGCCGTGCCGCCGCCGCGCATCGGAACCGTCCAGCTTGCCCGCACCGCCTGGCTTGCGCGGCCCGCCGAAAGGGGGGATGCTGACGATCTGCGGCTGCGCACGATCGTCGGATGGCGGCCGGAGATAGCGGGGGTCGCGGCATGAGTCTGCTGCTTACGCTGGAGCAAGGGCCACGCACCCAGGCGGTAAGGCAGACCCGGCTGGACGAGGGTGAGCTGGTGATCGGCCGCAGCGCCGACGCCGGCTGGCAGATCGACGATCCGGACATGTTCGTCTCGCGCGCCCATTGCAAGATCACCGGCGGGCAGGACGGCTATTTCGTCACCGACACGTCGAGCAGCGGGCTGTTCATAAACGATTCCGACAGCCCGCTCGGCGCCGGACGGTCGGCGCGTCTGCAAAGCGGCATGCGGCTGAGGCTCGGCGACTACATACTGTATGTCGACCTGCAGACGCCAGCCATGCAATCGCCAGCAACCACCACCCAGCCGGTCGCCGAACGGTCGCCGCCCGCGTCCCGCGCGCCGTTGAGCATCGGCAACGACGATTTCTTTTCGGCCAGGGCGGAAGAAGAGCCGCGGCGGCCGCGTCCGGCCGATCTGCCCAACCCGTTCGAGCAGCCGCTGCCGGGAGCATTCGAACGCGCCAACGCCAACCAGGGCAGTTCGCAGGCCTTCGACGACCCGTTCAGCCTCGACCCGGTGCCATCCCTCAACGGTGCGGCCGAAGCCGCCCCGGCAAAGCCGTCGGCCGTCGAAGACGATTTCGGTTTCGGGCCGGCCGCTCCGGCGCATGGCGAATGGCCGGCGGGCCAGCGCGAGCGCGTCGCCGAAAGACCGCAACCGGCGAACCCATGGGATTTGCCGGCGCAGGCGCCCGAGCCCCCTCCCGCGCCGCGTGTGGCCGCCAGTCCGCGACCGGTCCGTCAGCCGCCGGCGGCCCCGTCGCAGTCGCACTCGGACATGGCGCTTCGCGCCGCCTTCCTGCGCGGCATGGGCGTCGAGGAAGCCGATCTCGCCGGCCGCGACGCGATCGCCGAGATGGAGAAGTTCGGGCGCGAGTATCGGCTGATGCTGGAAGGCCTGATGCAGCTTCTGCGCAAGCGCTCGGAGGAAAAGGGAAACGCGCGTGTCGCCCAGACGATGGTCGGCGCCTCCGAGGTCAATCCGCTCAAGTTCCTGCCGACGGTCGACGACGCGATCGTGACCATTCTTGGCGAACGCAGTCCCGGCTTCCTTGCCGGCGAAGCGGCGATCTCGGATGCGGTCCGCGATCTCGCGCAACATCACGTGCGCGCCTGGCGCGGCGTGCAGGCCGCGCTTCGCCAGATGGTCGACCGCTTCGACCCGGCGGCGATCGAGGAAGAGCTGAAATCGAATTCCGCGATCGGCACGCTGCTTTCGGGCGGGCGTGGCGCCAAGCTGTGGGAGCTTTACCAGAAACGCCATCGTGAAATCGCCGAGAGCGCTGAAAAGAGTTTTCTCGGCGAGGTCGGCGCTGATTTTAGGGATGCATATGAGGAGGAGTGAGACATGATCGATCGACGCGAATTCATCATTGCCCTTGGCGCCACCGGGCTGGTTTCGGCCTGCCAGAGCGGTCCGCCGAAACCATCCGTAATCACGGTCAATGTGAGCGGCGGCGCCGGCATGAATCCGGGGCCGGGCGGCGGTGACCGGCCGGTGACTGTCCTCGTGATGCGGCTGAGCAGCACCGGCAAGTTCAATTCGGCCGACTATTTCGCGCTGCAGGGCGATGCTGGGTCCGCGCTCGGGGCCGACCTCATCGGGTCCGACACGGTCTCGGTCGCGCCGGGAAAGACCGCGGCCAAGACCATCACGGTCGAACCGAACGCGACGGCGCTCGGCTTCGTCGCGCTGATCCGCGAGCCTGGCGGGAGGAACTGGCGCACGACCAAGTCGGTCTCGCCGGGCTCGAAATTCACCATCAACGTGACGCTCGGCAGCGGTGGCATCTCCGCCTAGCGGCCGGACAGGAAGTGGCTCCGTGCGGAGAGTAACGGCATGAGCGATGCAAACAGGGTGCTGTGGTCCGAGGGCCTGTTTCTCAGGACCCAGCATTTCCAGCAGCAGGACCGGTTCTTCGAGGCGACCGTGCGCGGCGCCTTGCAGGCCGGGCAGCTCCACACGTTCGGCTTCCAGCAGCTGACGCTCGACCAGTCCCTGCTCGACGCCGGCCAGATCTCCATCGTGTCGGCGCGCGGCATCTTCCCGGATGGCACGCCCTTTTCCATTCCCGAGATGATGGACGCGCCACGACCCTTGCCGGTCACCGCCGACACCGGCGCTGGAGCGGTGCTGGTCGCGCTGCCGCTCGAACCGCCCGGCGGCGTCGGCTTCGATCCGGCGCATGCCGCATCCACGGGCGCGCGCTATCATGGGCGGATCGTCTCGGTCCGCGACGCGGTGCACGGAGGATCGGACCCGGAGGAGATCGAGATTGCCCGGCCGCAGGCAGTGCTCTTGGCGCCGGGCAAATCGGTCGGCGGCTACACCGCCCTGCCCGTCGCCGATGTCAAAGGCGTGCGCGCCGATGGCGGCGTCTCGCTGGATGAGGCGTTCCTGCCGCCGACCCTGATCACAGGCGCGGTGGCCTGGTACCGGCAATTGCTTCTGGAAGTCGTCACCGGCCTCGACCAGATCGCCGAGGCGCATGGCAAGATGGTGATGGGCGGGCCCGGGCGCAGCGTGGAGGACCTGTTGATGCTCCACCTTGCCAATGCGGCACGGCCGCGGCTGGCGCACATGCTGGCGCAGGACGTCTTCCACCCGGCCGAGCTCTACCTGGAGCTTGCCGGCCTCGCCGGCGAGATGGCGACCTACGGTTCCAGCTCGCGACGGCTGGGCGAATTGCCGGCCTATGATCACATGGCCCCCGGCCCCGCCTATTCGGCGCTGGCCGACGCCTTGCGCTCGCTTATCCTGAGCCTGCGCTACATCGAGCCCAAATCGCGCGCCCTGCCCGTCATGCGGCATTCGACCAATGTCTGGAAGATCCGCATCGACAATCCGAAGCTGCTGGTGGCGAGCCGCATCGTTATCCGCGTCGGGTCCGAACTGTCGGAAGATGCGCTGCGCAAGATCTTCGTCAATCAGGCGACGGTCGGCGCGGCCGACCAGTTCGAGGGCCTGTGGAAATCGCGCCTGCCCGGCATCCCGCTGAAGCCGCTCCATTCGCAGCCGCGCGAAATCCCCTACGACGGCGACCGGCTGTGTCTCGAGCTCGATCAGAAGAGCGAGCATTGGGCCTCGCTGCTCGACGCCCCCGGCTTCGTCATCGGCGTCTCGGGTGTCTTGCCGAGCGAGCCGCAGGTGGACTGCTATTCGGTGAACAGGTGAGATCATGAGCCGGGATGATCCCTTCGGACTGTCGGAGGATCGCGAACGCACGCGCATCAGGCTGACCGGCGCCCAGATGCCGCGGCCGACGGCGCCGATGCTGACGGGTGTGCCTATCAAGCGCTCACGCACCCATCCCAATGCGCTCATCAACGCCTTTGCGCCGCTGCTCGAATTCGCGCCCGAGCTCGAAAGCGCGCTGGCGCCGGAGAACCCTGAAACGTTGCGCACGCGTCTGCTAGAAGAGCTGGTTCGGGCGCGCGATGCCGCCATGACGTCGGGATCGTCTCTGGAGCGCGCCGATCAGGCGGCCTGGGTGGTGGCGGCGCTTCTCGACGACCTCGCGCTCAACACGCCCTGGGGCGGCGCCAGTGCGTGGCCGCGCCAGCCGCTGGTGGTCATGCTGCGCGGCGATGTCGATGCCGGCACCCAGTTCTTCACGCGCCTCGACGAGCTGGAGCGCCACCCGAACCGGGACCGCGAGCTATTGGAACTGCAGTACCAGTGCCTGGCGCTTGGCTTCCGCGGCAAATACCGGGTGCCCGGCCGCTCCGGCGACCGCTCGCTCAATGCCGTTCGCGTGGCGGCGGCGCGCTTCCTGCGCGATGCCGACGCCGAGGGCGCGCCGCTGTCGCCACATTGGAAAGGCGTGATCGCCTCGGACGAGCCGCAGCGCTTCATCGTGCCGATCTGGGTGATGGCGCTCGCCGCCGCAGTGATCGCCACTGTGGTCCATATCGGGCTCTCGATGGGGCTGAGCAGCCAGGCCGTAGAGCTCTCGGCGCTGGTCCGGGCGCTGCCGCCGCCTGCGCGCGCCGACATCACCCGCGCCGCGCCGAAGGTTGACGCGCCTGCGCCGCCCGAGCCGGAGCCAGTCGATTTCGCGCTGCTGCCGGAATTCAAGGCCGAAGCGCCGGACGACCTCAGGGGGGCGCTCAGCGGCACCGAGAGCGTGTCGCTGGCCAAGCTGGTCATCCAGGCCTCCAACCCCGAATTGTTCCAGTCGTCGCGACCGACACTGACGCCAGGCTTCGAGCCACTGGTCGAATCCATCGCCAAGGTTATCCTCGCCAACCAGGAGCTGATCGGAAACATCACCGTCGTCGGCCACACCGACAACGTGCGTCTGCAAAGATCCAACCCGCTTTCGACCAACCAGCGGCTCTCGGAAGCGCGGGCCGAGACCATAGCCGACCTCCTGGTGCGGGCCGGCGTGCCGCAGGAGCGCATCCATTCCGAAGGGCGCGCTGAGACCGACCCGGTGGCCGACAACTCGACACGCGAGGGCCGCGCGCTCAACCGGCGCGTCGAGGTCCTGGTCGAGAAGAGGCTCTGAGATGTTCATCCTGCGCTTCCTCTGGGCTGTGCTCACATCGCGCTTCCTTTGGACGCTGATCGGCATCGCACTGCTTTCGCTGGTCATCTGGATCTTCGGCCCGATCGTCCAGGTCGGCCCCTATTCGCCCTTCGATTCCGACAATGTGCGCATCGGCATGATAGCCGGGCTGATCATCCTGTGGCTGATCTGGCTGATCATCGCCCAGCGCCGCGCGATCCGCGCCAACCGCATGTTCGTCGCCGAGATCGCGGCGCCTGTGGCGGAGAAGCAGCTCACCCCCGGCGAGGAAAGCGTCGCCGCCGTCGGCGCCAAGTTCGCCGATGTGATGGCCGAGCTGAGGCGCCGCAAGCTCGGCGGCCGCAAATTCCTGCGCGAAATGCCCTGGTATGTGATCGTCGGGCCGCCGGCGACCGGCAAGACCACGGCGCTGCGCCAGTCCGGCCTGAACTTTCCGATCGACCTCACCGACGACCTGCAAGGCGTTGGCGGCACACGAAACTGCGACTGGTTCTTTTCCGAAAACGCGGTGCTGATCGACACCGCCGGCCGCTACGTTCAGCAGGAAAGCCAGCCGGATGTCGACGCAACCGAGTGGCTGGGTTTTCTCGACCTGCTCAAGAAGCACCGCGGCCGCCGCGCGCTGAATGGCGTCATCGTCGCGCTCTCGATCGACGCGCTCTCGGAAGGCGACGAAGCCATCAAGGCGCACGGCCGCAAGATCCGCCGCCGGCTGGCCGAGCTCAACGACCGGCTCGAAATCCGCCTCCCTGTCTACCTGATGCTGACCAAGGCCGATCTGATCAAGGGCTTCGAGGCCTTCTTCGGCGGCCTGTCGACCACCGCGCGCGAGCAGGTGTGGGGGACGACCTTCGCGCTTGACGCCCGCGTCGACGCCAAGACCATCGAGAAGGAAATCGCCACGCTGGCGACCGAACTCGAGCGGCGCCTGGTGCCGCGTCTTGAAGACGAAGACAAGCTCGCCACGCGCGCCGAGATTTTCCGCTTCCCGGCCCAGCTCGCGAGCCTTTCCGAACCGGCCCAGGTGCTGATCGAGGCGATGTTCGGCGAAAGCCGCTACGAGGAAGCCGCCTGGCTGCGCGGCCTTTACCTGACGTCGGCGACGCAGGAAGGCGCGCCCATCGACCGGCTGACCGCGGCGTTGTCTTCATCGTTCGGTCTTCCGCCGCGCCGCGCCATGCCCGCGCCAAGGGTCGAGAAGCGCAGCTTCTTCCTGCGGAATCTGCTGACCGAGGTGATCTTCAAGGAAGCCGGCCTGGGCACGTTCGACCCGCTGGCGCAGCGCCGCCGCGCCTGGATCTGGCGCGGCGCCGCCACCGCCTGCGCGGCAGCGGCCTTGCTGGCCGCCGGCCTGTTCTCCTGGTCCTACTACGATAACCGCACCGCGATCACCGCGCAGGCTGGCCAGTTCGAGGCGCTGCAGGAGCCGCTGACCGCCGTCACCGCCGCACCGGCATCGGTGGAGCAGCCGGCCATCGACGGCGCGCTGGCCGCAATGGACGAGGTCGCGAATGCCCGCACCGCGCCGCCGGACGCGCCGCACGACCTGCTCGGACCATCGGCCTCGGCGGAACTGGTGCGCGCGCAGGCCGACACCTACGATCATGCGCTGCGCAACGTCCTGGAACCCCACATGGTCGCGCTGCTCGAGGCGACCATGTGGCGGCAGATCCGCGATCCGGACTTCATGCTGGGCGCGCTGAAGACCTATCGCATGATGACCGGCCTGTCGCAGATGGACACCGACTTCGCGCAGGGCTGGTGGGTCAACAGCCTGCCCGAATTCGCGCCCTCGCCGCCTTTCCCGAGCCCGGACGCGGAAGAGCACCAGTTGGCCGCGATCCGTCGCATGGCGGTCGACGACAACTACATCGCGCCCGACAAGGAACTGGTCGCCGAGGCACTGAAGACGGTGTGCACGATCTCGCTGCCGGCGCGCGCCTACAAGCAGTTGCTGGCCGATCCGGAAGTGGCGGGGGTGAAGGAATGGATCCCGGCCAATTTCGCCGGGCCGAACGGCGCCAAGGTGTTCGCACGGCGCTCCGACAAGACGTTGCGCGTCGGCGTTCCGGGCGCCTTCACCTATGCCGGCTTCCACGATGCCGTTCTCGACCGGGTCGAGGACGTGGCCGCCCAGGCGGCACTCGATCGGGCAGTGTTCGCCGGCGGCTGCTCGGAGAATTCCGAAACCTCCGTCTCGGCGCTGTCCGAGGACATACTGAAGCTCTACTACGACGACTACATCGCGCAATGGGACAGCTTCCTGCGCGATATGCGGCTCGCGCCGTTGGCCGACCTCAATGTCGCCAGCGAGAATCTCAAAGACCTTTCAAGCGCCGATTCCGCGCTGAAGCGCCTTTTGACCGCAGTGGTTCAGGAGACCGACCTTACCCGGTCCGACGAAGCCCCGGCCGACGACAAGGCGGCCGCGAAGGGCGGCTCGAAACTGCTCGGCAAGCTCGGCAAGCTGGGCAAGGTCGTCAAGACCGGGGCAAAGCTGCTGCCGCGCGCCGGTTCGGCCGACAAGGTGGACTTGACCGGCAGCCTGGTGGCCGAACACTTCAAGCCGCTGAAGGGCGCGATCGCCGAGGTCGACGGCCAGCCACCTGCGCTCGACGCCGCGGTGGTGGCGCTGACGGCGCTTTCCAATGTGCTGCAGACGGTGACCGCCAATCCCGACCCGCAGGACGCCATCAAGAAGCAGGGCGGCCTGGCCGAACTCACCGGCGCCGTCGCCAGGCAGGCGCAGATCCTGCCCGACCCGATCGACGACTGGCTCGGCGGCATCGCTGGCGACACCAGCGGCCTGACGCAGAAGGCCGTCACCAACGAGCTCAACGCCATCTGGCGCGCCGACATCCTGCCGTTCTGCCAGGCGGCGCTCAACGACCGCTATCCGTTCAGCCCCGAGAGCGCGGTCGACGTCAATGTCCGCGACTTCGCCCGCCTGTTCGGACCGGCCGGCATGATCGACGCTTTCATCAACGACCATTTGATCAGCTATGTCGACACCGCCAGCCAGCCCTGGAAATGGCGTGCCGACTTCGGCCTCGACCCTGCGGCGCTGGCGGCGTTCGAACAGGCCAGGCACATACGCGACGATCTCTTTCCCGGCGGGACGGGACCGGTGATGAGCTTCACGCTGGAGCCGAAGGACCTGTCGCCCAATGTCACGCGCGTGACGCTCAATCTCGACGGCCAGAACCTCGTCTATTTCAACAACGCGACGCGGCCGCAACCGATGACGTGGCCCGGCAAGGACGGCACCGGCGTGATCTCGCTCGCCTTCCAGCCGGTCGACGGCTCGCCCGAGATCATGCTCAACGAGACCGGCAGCTGGGCGTGGCTGAGGATGCTGCGCGCCGGCCGCTTCACCGGCACCTCGCTGGCGGACGTCTACAGCCTGCGCCTCGGCACCAAGGGCATGTACGCCGATTTCGAGCTCAAGGCGGCAAGCGTCGAGAACCCCTACAACCTCGAAATGTTCAAGAAGTTCACATGTCCGCCGCAGATATGATCCTGCCGGGCTTCTACGGCAAAATCCCCGCCACCGGCGATTTCGTGTCGCGGCGGCTGACGGGAGATTTTGTGCGCGTCTGGGATCGCTGGCTGGCGCAGCATCTTGTTCCGCTGATTGGCCTGGAGTCTTGGCCGCGCGCCACCGCACTGCGCTTCCTGGCCGGCCCGTCCTCCTTCGGCGCGTCGGCAGGCATTGTCGTGCAAAGCGCCGACAGGGTCGGCAGGCAATTCCCCTTGAGCATCGTCGCGCAGCTTTCCAAGGCTTCCTTCCAGTTGGCGCATGCCGAAGCGTGGTTTGCCGGCATCGAGGAAACGGCCATTGCCGCGCAGCAGGGCGGGTTGACGCCCGACGATCTGGAGGCAGCCCTGACGGTGCTGCCGGTGCCGCCCGTCGAGGCCGGCGATGAGGTCGTTGGCGACCTGGTGATGTGGACGACCTATTCGGATTTCTTCGACATCGATCCGCAATCGCCGCAACCGACGCTGGAACAGATCCTCGCCGCCACCTGGGAGACCAGCTGATGCAGATCTGGAATCAGATGGGCTATCCGCACCAGTTCACCATGGGCATGGACAAGGCCGGCCATGAGTGGATCGTCGTGGTGGTCAAAGGTACGTTCGATTTTCCGGCGACGCCCGGCGCAGCGGTGCAGAAATCGGCGGAACAGGTTCCGCTGGTGATGGCCGACACGCAAACGGGTTTGCCAGGTTATTCGGCAACGCTGTGGGAGACCGATTTCGCCTTCCGCAAGCCGCGTTGCGACGTGATCGCCAATGGCTGTGCCTATGCGCCAGGCGGGCGACCGGCGGAGCGCGTGCCGGTCGGCATCAAGGTCGGCACCTGGTCGAAACTGTTCGAGGTTGTCGGTCATCGCGAATGGCGGGCCATCGGGCCGGTGTTTACCTCCACGTCGCCACAGCCCTTCCTGAAACTGCCGATTTCCTACGACGTCGCCTGGGGCGGTGTCGACAGATTGGACCCGGAGGACAAACTCCCCGCCAGCTACAAGTACAACCCGGTCGGCACCGGTTGGTCGCGCACCAGGAACCAGCGCCTCATCCCAGGTTTGCGGCTGCCCAATACGCAGGCGGTCGACGAGGAAATCCGCTCCCCCTTCGGCGACTACAAACCGATGAGCTTCGGGCCGATGGGTCGCGGTTGGCCCGGTCGTATCGAATATGGCGGCACCTATGACGACAACTGGACAAAGAACATCTTTCCTTTCCTGCCGCCGGATTTCGACGAACGCTATTTCCAGATGGCGCCGGCCGACCAGCAGATCGACCATCCCCGAGGGGGCGAAGAAGTGGTGCTGGTAAATTTGACGCCGGAGGGACGGGTTAGCTTCCGACTGCCCTCGACGGCACTGCCGATGACATTGTTCAAGGGCAAGCAGAAGGCCTATGAGGCCGACATCCTTCCAGACACGGTACTCCTCGACCCCGAGAATCGGCGTCTTTCGCTCGTCTGGCGTATCTCACAGCGCATCCAGCGGACCATTTTGGATTTCTCGGAGTGCTGGGTTGGGCCACCGACGCAAGCAATGCTGAGGGCGCGCGCGACGGGGCGCACGTATATCCGTGCCAATGGCACCGCGCCGCAGGAGGAAGAGGCATGACCTCTCCGATCGAGATTGTTTCGGTTGGTATGGTGACTGCGGTTGGCCTCGACGCGCCCTCCGCTTGCGCTGCGATGCGCGCTCGACTCGATGGTTTTCAGGAAACCCGTTTCGTCGGCTTGCCCGCAGGATGGCTTACGGGTGCGCCCGTGCCGCTACCACGCAACTGGATCGGGGAGAAGCGCATAGCCCATCTGGCAGCCGGGGCTATATCGGAGGCTTTTGAAAATCACCCGCAAGCGCGAGGACAGACGGCGCTCATCCTTTGCCTGCCGGAGGAAGATCGGCCTGGGCGACCGGTGAAAGATAATTCCTCCCTGCTCCGTCGCATCGGCGAGATCGTTGAAATCGAACCTCATGTACGCTCTCGTATCGTGGCTTATGGTCGTCCTTCCGGACATGTCGCGCTCGATCAGGCCCGCAGACTGATTGCAGCCGGCGAAGCTCCCTATGTGATGATCGCGGGCGTCGATAGCTATCTGACGGGGCCAACAATTTCCCATTACCTCAGCAGGGGCCGCTTGTTGACCGCGGAGAATTCCAACGGCTTCATTCCAGGCGAAGCTGCGGCTGCGGTTCTATGCTCACGACCGCGAAATAACGGTTTCAGGCTCTTCGGACTCGGTCTTTCGCGCGAGGAAGCTTCGATTTACAACGAGCAGGATTTGCCGCTGCGCGCCGATGGCATGACGGCGGCATACGATGTGGCATTCCAAGAGACCGGGATTGACATGAACCGGCTCGGCTATCGCATCGCGGACCTGATCGGCGAGCATTACTGGTTCAAGCAGACCGCGTTGGCCTCTATCCGCCTCCTGCGGGGACGCCACGAGTTTCAGGACTTATGGTCGCCCGCTGAATCTCTGGGCAATGTTGGGGCCGCAGCCGTTCCTGTCATGGTTGGCATGGCTTGGACAGCAGCCGGGAAAGGGTATGCCGCCGGCAATCCGGTTCTCATCGAGGCCTCGTCCGATGCAGGCGCGTGCGGCGCTGCGGTGTTCGCATACGGGAGATCGGCATGACCGTCTATGCCAATGGTCTTGAGGTTGCCTGCAAGGCGCAGGCAAACCAAGTTATAGCGGCCTTCCCCTATGTCTGCTTCACACCGCCGCAAACTCCGGCAACGCCGCCGGGAGTTCCGGTTCCCTATCCAACATTTGGAATGGACAGTGACACCGACAACGGAACCGGCACGGTCAAGATCGGCGGAAAGACGATAACTCAGAAGAACAAGTCCTATTACACCAAATGCACCGGCAACGAGGCCGGCTGTGCGCCCAAGAAGAACATCATCACCTCGGTAAACACGGGCAAGGAATACGCCCATGCCTGGTCCGGCGACGTCAAAATGGATGGCGAGCCGATCAGCCGTTTCACCGACATTTCATCGAACGATCACGCCTCGCCTACAGCCGGCGGGCCTCCGATGCCCAAGGTAGCTACGGCCACGCCCGCGACCTTCAAATGCTCCGATCTTGAGATAAAGCCCTACAAGGAACTGGAATGCCCCGAAGGCTACGAAAAGGAGCATACCGTCGAGGTCCAGTTCTTCACCGCCGAAGGCGTGCGAGACCTGACCTTGGACTGCTGCAAGGACTACGACGACAAGGAAGCGCCATGCATTTGCATGAAAGCGAAATGGCTCGCGGGCGAAGCCGCAAAGGCCAAGGCAGCAGGCGCGCCCGGCAAAAAGGTAGTCGGCAAGAAGCGCAAGACCCCGCACAACCTAAAGTCGGCGGATGCCCGCAACTGGCTGAGCAACAATTCTTCCGGCAAGCTCGGTGACTTTACCGACACCTGCGTAAACAGCACGGTCAAGAACCTGGACGATCCGAAAATTCCACCGGCCGTGCAGGCCGCGGCCACAGAGTGCCTGAAGACTGCGAACATGGAATACATGAAGAAGGCCATGAACAAGTCCGAGAAGGAGGTGAAAGACAAGAAGGCCTGCCATGCGACATGTCCCAAGGCGAAGGATCAGGCTCGCCTCGTGCAAGTGGCGAAGAAGCGCCTGAAGAAGGCAGCGGGAGGGGAGTCCGTCGTAGTGACGGCCGCAGATGTCGCTCCCTCGAAAGTTTCCTGTTAGCCAAACAAAAGACGAGGCGATGCCTCGATGGCCCGCAAGAATATCTCTCAAGGAGGATGAAGCGGATGAAGATGGATAAGGAAGACCTTGAGGGATTCGCAACCGATCCGGACACTGACATCGAGTGCCTGCAAATTGCGCCATTGAGCGGCAACAAAGTGGCGATCCTGTTCCTACTCAGCGATGCTGACTATGTCACCACAGTCTCAGTGATTTTTGTCGTCGAAAATTTCGACCCTAAGAAAGCTCGTGGCGCCCTGGTGACGTCCGAATGGCTGATGGCGCTCTCGGCCGCGCCTTCGGGCGAAATGTTTGCGCTCGAGGCCACCACCTGGATCTGGCGCTACGCCGGCACCAATTGGACGCGGGACAAGGTCAGCGAAAAGAGCCTCAGGCAGGTTTGGGCAGAGGATGCCGGTGGGGTGATCACTGTTGGCACTGAGGGCGTGGCCTATCGAATGGTTGGGCAGCAATGGCTGCCCATCAGTCCACTAGGCTCCAATGAATATCTGGATGTCCATGGACATCCCAAGCATGGCATCTACGCCTGCGGCGAGATGGGCACCATTCACCGGTTGGTGGGTACGGGCTGGCAGCCGCTGGAAACACATAGACACGACCGATTGCGTGGCATCGATATCGCGCCGGACGGCAAAATCAGGGTTGCCGGCGACGACGGCGTGTGCCTCCGAATTGCAAATGAAGAGATAACCGAGATGACCGCCGCCGGCGACATGACATATCTGTCTGTGCGCAGCTTCAATGGCAAGGCCTACTGGGGCGACGAGGCCGGCCTCAATGTCGAATCGGCTGACGCTCTTCAGCCATTCGAGGACACAGGAATTGCCTCAGATCTCCGCACTGATGGCGAATTCCTGTACGTCGCCGGTATCGACACGGCGTGGCGCTTCGACGGTAAGAGATGGAAGACACTCACGCTCGTCTATGATGACGGTTTGCGCCTAATCTAGCATAGGGGGGTGGTTCGGTTCACGGTCGTGTCTGTCCGGTGACGAAGTCGGGCGGACCGTCCGCCCCTCAATGGCCATTCTGCGAAAGGTAGGTCCGGACCTTAATGAGGTCCAGTTCGGCAATCCGTTTTGGAGCACCGTTTGCCAGCATGCGCAGCACGAACAATTCCCCGGCTTCCGGGTATTCGGCATAGAGCGCCTCTGCAATTTCCCGCCCCGCCTCGCCGGCTATCCTAAGGCCGTCGAGATGAGCATCCAGCCTTTCGACCAGGCGCTCAAGCCGCTCCTCGTCCATATCGGGATTCTCGTCGGGATGCAGCAGATGGCGGTCATAGACGGTCCAGAGAAACGCCGCCATTTCTGCGTGCTGCCGTACAATCTCGCGCAGAACAACCTTGGGCATCAGTTGAGGTTCACAGATGCCCCACGAACGCGGTTCGTAGCGCTGGCATGGCTCGTTACATAAGTGCCGCGGATGGTGATGCGACCGTCTTTTTCCATAATGATCATGGCCTTGCCGCAGCGAAGTTCGATGCGCTCGTTCGCATTGATCCGTACGTGTTCTCCGTCCCGAACGACATGCGCCGCGTTCGATTTATGAGCAGGGTCAACGATCCGGCCAACAATCAGCGGCCGGCCTGGATCGCCATCCTGAAACAGGAGCGCCACCTCTGCGCCGATCATGTCCGAGGTCAATTCCGCAAGACTTCGCGCTGAAACGGCAGTTTCCTTTGGATTGCCCGGGAAAACCACGAGGGGTGAATCCTCTCCGAAGCCCAAAAAGATGCCGATTACAACGCCTTCGATCCGTTCTTTTGTCGCCGACATGGCGCGTCCTCAGTTCTGCTTTATTTCCGAACCCTTCATCGTGATGTCGCTCGAGGCCTTCACATTGATCTTGCCGGAACCCTTGATGGAGATGTCCTTGCCTTCAATGGTGATGGTGCCGTCCTTCTTCATGGTGATCGACGCTGACCCGCATTTGAGGGCAATCGCATCGCCGGCCTCGACTAGAAGCGTCTTACCCACATTTACGGTCGAGTCCTCGCCGACCCGAACCATGCTTCCTTTTGCGACTTTGAGCTCATGCGCCGCGCCAACCTCAGTCACATCATTGTTGGCGATTTTGGTATTGCGGTCCTTTCCTATCTGGGAAGTCTGGCTCCCAGCGATCGCAAAGCTCTGGTCGGCGCCTATCTGAACGCTCTGGCTTGCGCCGATCTTCCAACTATCGCTTGCACCAATATCGTGGCTCTGCCCCGCACCCACCGTCACGCTCCGCGACGCCCCGATCGTGTTCGACTGCACCGCGCCGACGCTCCTCGTCTCCGAAGCCCCCACCGTATCGATGCGCGCCGCGCCGACGGTGACGGTCTGGACGATGCCCACCGTCTGCGAATGGTTGGCGTCGATATTCTCCGTCGAGTTTGAAACGACGTGGATCGTCTCATTCGCCATCACCGTGAGCGAGCGGTTCGCGCCCACCGTCTCGGTGTCGTTGTTGCCGATGTCCGTCGTCTGGTCGACGCCGATCTTGACCGTCTTGTTGTTGCCGACGTCCTCGTCGAGGTTGTGGCCGACGGAGTGCTTGGCGTCATGGTCGATGCGGTCGGACTGGTCATGCTGGACCAGCTTCGTGCGGTCGTGCTTGATCAGCAGGTTGTGATCCTTCTGCGCCTGGAAATTGACCAGTTCGGAACCGGCCTTGTCCTCGAACATCAGCTCGTTGTAGCCGCCGCCGCCCTTGGACGAGTTCGATTTCCAGCCCGATTGCGTCGCGTTGCCCGGCAGCCCGTAGGGCGGCATCTGCGAGGCGTTGTAGACCCTGCCGGTGATGATCGGCAGGTCCGGATCGCCCTCGATGAAGTCAATGATGACCTCCTGGCCGATGCGTGGGATCTGGATGAAGCCCCAGCCGCTGCCGGCCCAGGTTTGCGAGACGCGCACGAAGCACGAGCTGTTCTCGTCCTTCTTGCCCAGGCGATCCCAGTGGAATTGCACCTTCACCCTTGCATATTTGTCGGTGAAGATCTCTTCGCCGGAAGGGCCGACCACGGTCGCCGTCTGCGGCCCGCGCATGATCGGCCGCGGCGTGATGCGCGGCGGGCGATAAGGCAATTTGGTAGGCGCGAGGCCCAGCACTATCCTGAAATTCTCGCTATGCCCCTCGTTCTGGGTCCGGTAGCCCGGATCGAACAGCCGGTACTCGGCGCTGAGCACCATATAGTCCTGGTTCTGGTCGTCGCGCGGAAAACTCTCCAGCTTGAACTTGCAGCCGGCAAAGAGCCCGCGCACGGTGCCCACCGCGGTGCCGCGCTGATGCACCGCCTGAAGTTCCTCGCGCCTTATCCCCGCAATCTTGTCGCCGCGCCCGACATCCAGATGCGCTCCGGGCTGGCGGTAGTTTTCGCCGGCGGCTTCCTTGTGGCCGAAGGGCTGCGCCGATTTCGCCATCAAATCCGCGCCGGGCTTCTCGAAATCATAGTCGGTGTGGGCGTAGGCGCCGGGCCGCACCGAACTGCCTGGAATCCATTCGGTGATGTATTCGACATCGCGCCGCGAGGCCTGCCCCTCGAAATTGTAAAGCACCTTGTCGTAGCCCGGAGCCGGCTTCAGCTTGCTCATCGCATCGCACAGAATGAGCGTGTGCTTGCCCTCGTCATATTCGAAGAAATAGAAGATGCCTTCGTGCTCCATCAGCCGCTGCACGAAATCCAGGTCGCTCTCGTCGTACTGCACGCAGTATTCGCGCTGCGGATAGGACCCCTGCAGCCGCTTCTCGAATTTCGCGATGCCGTATTTCGAGAAGATCTTCTCGATGATCTCCACCGCGGTCATGTTCTGGAAGATACGGCAATCGGTGGTGTTGCCGAGGAACCAGAGCCACGGCCTGATGACCGCTTCATAGTAGGCCAGCCGGTCCTCGATGCGGGTGAGCCGGAACTCGGACACCAGGCCGCTGAACCAGCGCTTCGGATCGGACTCACCCTCGATCGAGACGGAGCCGCCCAGCATTTTCAGCGGATCGACATCGTGGTTGGTGCTGACGAACCCGATCGTATGGGCGAAGCAACGGCTGATCTCATCGCGTCCGACAAGATGGGTAAAGGTCAACAATTCGGCGCCTAACGGCGTCTGCACAACCGTGGCACGTTCGTTCGGCATAGGTCGTGCCCCTCCAGGACGCGGCCGCCAGTGTGATGGATTTGAAGTTCCCCCTATGTTAACCGCATCACGTTCGGGGACTTCCCGGATTGCCACACTAGGCTTCGTTCAGCCTACCATATGTTTTCCCACCGGCCAAAAGGAACGACGGGCGGGCAAAGCTTGCGCCGGAGGCAGTTGTGAAAGGCTGCTGTCGTGTTGTGCTCGCAAACTGCTAGAATGGCGAAATAGATCAGCGGTCCGCGGCCAATTCATATGTTCATCAGTCTGCAGATCAACAATGTCGAGGCCGTGCCCGCAGGTCTCCCCCTCGGCTACGGATCGCGGGACCGCAGCTTTGAAATCGGGCGCGAAAATTGCGACTGGACCTTGCCCGACCCGGACAAATTCATTTCCGGCCGGCATTGCGAGGTTCGGTATGAGGCGGGAGCGTTCTGGCTGCACGATGTCTCGCGCAACGGCACCTTCATCAACGGATCGAGCAAGCGCCTGGCCGCGCCGCATCGCCTCGGGCACGGCGACCGGCTGCTGATCGGCCGCTACGTCATCTTCGTGTCTCTCGACGACGAGCGCGGCGCGACGGGGCACCCTCATTCGCGATCCGGTTCGACGCAACGCGAAATGCCGGCCCCGACGGGCCGGCCGCAGGAATTCAGCAACGAGCCGTTCTTCAGCCCGCGCGACCAACGTCAGGCGCCGGCCCCGACGTCCTCATTGCGGCAGGCCGCCCCGCCGCCTTCGGCCGCGCAGCACCCCGGCGCGGACGAGATCCTCAGGGATATCGCCCGAGCTGCCGGTATCTCGCCGGACCTGCTTCAATCGCGCGACCCGCATGAGGTCGCCGCCGAAATCGGCGCGGTGCTGCGGACGACGGTCGAGCAACTGGCCTTGCTGCTGAAGGCCCGCGCGGCCGCCAAGATCCTGGCCAAGAGCACCCACCGCACGATGATCAGCGCGGCCGACAACAATCCGCTCAAATTCGTGCCCGGAACCGACGACATCATGGAAATCATGTTCGCGCGGCGCAGGGCCGGCTATCTTGACGCCAGGCACAGTGTCGAAGACGCCTTCCGCGATCTCAAGACGCACGAATTGGCCACCTATGCGGCCATGCAGGCGGCGCTCTCCCGGCTGCTTGACGACCTGTCGCCCGAGGCGATCGGCAAGAAGCTTCCGCCCACGTCGTTCAGCTCGAAGAAGAGCCAGGCCTGGGATGCTTTTGTGGCCACCTGGCGAACCATGGAGGAAGCCCACGAAAACGGCATGCTGGACATATTCCTGGCCTATTTCGCCGAAGCCTATGCCAAGGCCGACAAGCAAAAATAGCGTGTAAAATCCGGCTCTAGGGCCGGATCCCTACACCGCCGCCGTTAAGAATAATCCGGGCCATTCCGCGCATATGGTTCCAATCGGCGGCTTCTGAGATTACGATCACATACGACAGTTCGCCAGGCGGTTACGGCTGAATGACCCAGGGGTCTGCGGCAAATGTCATGTTACGGCGGGATCGCGTTCTGTAGCCTAGCTTCCACCGGACACTCCCCGCGCCAGCAGGGCACGCATTCTTTGCTTCTGCCCATGCATGGTCTTGCGCGCCGGCACGGCCGCCATGCGGGAACGGAAGGCCAGCAATGAGCTCGAAGGACGATCCCTTCGGCCCCGCCGGCAAGACCGTCATTCGCGCCAATCCGCGACGCAGGCAAAAGTCGGCGCCGTCGCCCCCGGCATCCGCCGATGGCGGGCAGCCCCTGCCTGTGCGGGATTCGACGGTTTTCGATCCCCAGGGCGGACAGCACATGCCGCCGGGCTGGGCATCCGGAACCGTGATCTATCAAGGAGCGGCGTCCAATGCCGGCCCCTTGGAGACCGCGCATTCGGCGGCGCCGCACCAGGACGTCCTCCTCGACGCCGCCGGCAGCATCACCTACCCCACGGCAAACCCGATCCTGGCCGCCGCCGCGCCTTTGCTGCTGCTGTTCGGCCAGCTCAGGCTCATCCCCGTCGAAAGACATGCCGAGCCGCTCGCCGGGCATATCGCCGAGGCGATCGAAAAGTTCGATCGGACGCTGCAGAAGTCAGGCATCGCCGAAGAGGACGCACGGATCGCGAAGTTCGCGCTTTGCGAAACCGCCGACGATCTTGTCGGCAACCTGCCCTGGCCCGAGGGAGACGGCTGGGCAGGACATGCCATGCTGTCGCGGTTCTTTCACATCAAGTCCGCTGGCGCGGGTTTCTATGAAGCGCTGAACAAGCTGCTCGCCGCGCCGGAAGCGCATTACGACCTGCTCGAACTGATGCATGCCTGCCTGTCGCTGGGGTTTGAAGGACAATACCGCGGCCTGGCGCGCCAGGGCGACAATCTCGAGCGTATCCGGCGCGACGTCTTCGACACGCTCCGCTACTTCCAGCCGCCTGCCTCGCAAGACATCTCGCCCCGCTGGCAAGGCATGGCGGCCGTCATGGCGCAGCCGTCGGCCCGACTGCCATTGTGGGCCGTGGCGGCCGCCGCGGCGACACTGGTGACGGCAGCGTTTTTCGTCCTGCGAGTTCTCATCACCGATGAGGGTGATGCGACGGCCGGAGAGCTGCTGGCGCTCAATCCGTCGACGCCGGTCACCATCGAGCGCGCCGGCGTGGCGCCGCTGGCCGAACCGGCGAAAGTCGCTCCTCCTCCTCCAACGCCCGTCGCGCTCACCCAGATCAACCGGATCCGCGCAGCGCTGGCGAAGGATCTGGTGCGCGGCGGGCTGGCGGTGGGCACGCAAGGCAGCTTCATCGTCGTCGAGATAAACAACGTCCTGATGTTCGAACCCGGCAAGGCCGAGCTGAAACCGGAGTTCCAGTCCCTCGCCGCCGACATCGCCGGGGCGCTCGACGCCGAGCCGGGACCGATCAGGATCGTCGGTCACACGGACAACGCAAAGCCACGCAAATCGAGCACGTTCAAGTCCAATTTCGACCTCTCCGTCGCCCGCGCCAAGGCTGTCGAGGCGCTGATGGCGCCCGGGTTCAAAGACCCGTCGCGGATCACGGCCGACGGCAAGGGAGAGGACGAGCCGATCGCCGACAATGCGACGCCGCAAGGCCGCGCCACCAACCGCCGCGTCGATGTGATGATCCCCAAGGAGGAGACATTATGAGCGCGGCCCGCCGGAAGCGCCCATGACGCAATGGCTGCTGCGCATACTCAACGCCCTCGCCTTGGCCGGTTTCGCGGCGGCCGTCTGGTTTGCCGGGCCGTTGATCCGCTATGCCGATAGCCGTCCGCTGGGCCCGGTGTGGCTACGCGCCGCGATCATCGGCCTGGCTGTGGCCGCGGCCGTACTCTTCTACACGATCCGGTTCTGGCAAAGGCGAAAGGCGCAAAAGGCGCTTGAAGCCGCAATCGTGCGCAACGACGCCGGCAATGACGATTCGCAGGTGCTCGAGGCCCGCATGAGCGAGGCCATCGCGACGCTCAAACGCTCGAGCGGCAAGCACAATTTCCTCTACGACATCCCATGGTACATCGTCATCGGTCCACCTGGCGCCGGCAAGACCACGGCGCTGGTCAATTCGGGCCTGAAATTTCCGCTTGCCGGTTCCGGCACGGCGCAGCCGGTGGCCGGCATTGGCGGCACCCGGTCCTGCGACTGGTGGTTCACCGACGAGGCCGTGCTGATCGACACCGCCGGACGCTACACGACGCAGGATTCCGACAAGGCGCGCGACAACAAGAGCTGGCTCGCCTTCCTGTCGCTGCTCAAGAAATATCGCGCCAGGCAGCCGATCAACGGCGTCATCCTGGCTGTCAGCCTAGCCGATCTCATGAGCCTCGACGACCGGCAGCTTGATGCCCATGTCACCGAGATACGCAGCCGCCTGCGCGAAACCCATGAAACGCTCAGGATCCAGTTTCCGGTCTACCTGCTTTTCACCAAGGCCGACCTCGTCGCCGGTTTCATGGATTACTTCGGCGGCTTCGACGAGGCGCGCAGGCGCCAAGTGTGGGGCGCTACCTTCCAGACCACCGACCGCAACAAGAACATGACCGGCGAGGCGCCGGCCGAATTCGATGCGCTGCCGGCGCGCCTGGCGGACGAGGTGGCCGACCGGCTGCAGGAAGAGGCGGATCCGGTCGCGCGCATATCGATCTTCGGCTTTCCGGCGCAGTTCGGCGCCTTGCGCAACCGGGTTGCCGGCTTCATCGGCAGCCTGTTCGACCCCTCCCGCAGCGAGGTCAATGTCAGCCTGCGCGGCCTCTATTTTTCCTCGGGCACGCAGGAAGGAACGCCGATCGACCAGGTGCTCGGCGCCATCGGGCGCAGTTTCGGCAGCAGCGCCCAGGCCCATCTTTCCGGGACCGGCAAGAGCTTTTTCCTCCACGATCTTCTGGCCAGCGTCATTTTCGCCGAAGCCGGCTGGGTTTCGTATGACAGGTCGGCCGAAAGACGCGCGGCGATCGCCAGATATGGCGGCATCGGCGCAATTGCTTTGGCCGCCGCCGTCGCCCTCGGCGCGTTTGCGCTCAGCTTTACCGCCAACAGATCGCTGCTCGCCGCAACGACGCAGGCGATGAGCCAATACCGCCAGGCGGCGGAACCGCTGCTCAACAGCACCGAGGTCGCCGACGTCGACCTCGAGAACGTGATTGGCCCGCTCGACCAGCTACGCAACCTGCCAGCCGGATTCGAGACCGGCGACACGCCGACGGCTATCGAGGAGACGTTCGGCCTCGGCCAGCGGGAGCGGCTTCTTTCAGCGTCCAAAACGGCCTACCGGCAAGCACTGGAACGAAGCTTCCGCTCGCGCCTGCTGCTGCAGGCGGAGCGCACGATCCAGGCCAGGATGGCCGATCCGGCGGCACTCTATGAGCCGCTGAAGATCTATCTGATGCTCGGCGGCAAGGCGCCGAAGGTCGACGACGAGCTGGTCGTTTCCTGGATGAGGCAGGACTGGGAGCAGAACCGCTATCCCGGCGAAAACAACCGCGAAGGACGGGCCCAGCTCGAAAAGCACCTGCGCGCCATGCTTGCGCTGGACGATGCCTATGATCCGGTCTTCGAGCTCAACCAGCCGCTTGTCGAAGCCGCCCAGCGCTCGCTCGGACGCATGAGCCTCGCCGATCGCGCCACGGCCCTGATCAAGTCGGCGGTCTACGCCGCGGCCCTGACCGATTTTTCCGTCTCGGCCAAGGCAGGGCCGGAAGCGCCGCTGCTGTTCGAGCGCGCCGACGGCAGCGATCTCTCTGGACTTCGCATTCCCGGCCTCTATACCCATGCCGGCTTCAACGATTTCTATCTGCTGCAACTTTCGCGCATCGCGCAAATGCTTGTCGACGACCGATGGGTCCTGGGCGGAGGCGGCGAGCAGGGCGGCATCGATCAGGAATTGCTCAAGCTCGGCCCCGAGCTTCTCGATCGCTATGCCAAGGAATTCGCCGCAGCCTGGAACGGCGTTCTCGACCAGCTGCGCTTCAAGGCGATGCTGAAGGACAAGCCGCAATATATCGCGCTTTCCGCCGCGGCTTCGCAGAACTCGCCGATCGATCAGCTGTTCAGCGCGATTGCCGATGAAACCGCCCTGACCCGGCAAAGCCAGGTCGCAAACACCGACGCAGCCACGGCCGGGCAGCCAGACGCCGCGGCCATCGCCAGGGGCCTTGCCCGCATCGGCATCCAGATGGCGATCGGCAAGTCGCAAAGCCGTGCCGGCGCCGGCACGGCGAGCGCGCAGGGCCCCGGCGCCAATGTCGAGGCGCAGTTCAGGTCGTTCCAGGCCCTGGTGGGCGGTCCCGCTGGACGCCGCCCGATCGACGCGTTGACCCAGAACTTTCGCGACATCTATCAGAGCCTGAAGCTGGCGGCGGACGTTCCCTCCGAGACCGAGCGCGTCAGCACGAACCTGCAATTGCAGGTCTCGACGCTGCGCGCCAACGTCTCGCGCCTGCCCAAGCAGCTTGCCCGCATGGTCAACGCGGCGGCCGACGAGTTCGAGGGCAACGTCGCCGAAACCTCGGTGGCGAATCTGAACCAGTTGCTCGACCAGACGGTGACGCGCCCCTGCGAGGAGATGGTCAACGGCCGTTATCCTTTCGCCGCCGGCAGCACGCAGGAGATTGCGATGGCGGACTTCGCCAAGCTGTTCTCCCCCGGCGGATTGATGGACCGCTTCTTCGCGCGAAATCTCGCATCCATGATCGACATGACCGGCCAGGACTGGAGCTGGAAGCAGGACCAGCGTTTCGGGCGCGATCTCTCGAAAGCGACGTTGAAGACCTTCCAGTCGGCGGCGGAAATCCGCGCCGCCTTCTTTCCGTCCGGTGGTTCGGTGCCTTTGGTCAACATCACGTTCACGCCCTTTTCGCTGCATGGAGATGCCGACAGCGCGGTGCTCGATGTCGATGGCCAGACCGTTCAAAGCAGCCAGACGGGCAACGCGCCGAGCACGCTGAGCTGGCCGAGCGGCGCTGCCTCCGGGTCCGCCAGCCTGAGCCTTGCGCCGGAAATGCCGGGCCGGGAATCCGCCATCAAGTTCGACGGCCCGTGGGCGCTGAAACGGCTCATGGATAAGGCATCCGTCAGCGGCAGCGCAGGCAGTCTGGAAGCGCGCTTCGTGATCGGCGGACGCGACGCGGCTTATACGATCCAGAGCAATTCCGATCCCAACCCGCTGTTCCTTCCGGCGCTTGGCGCGTTCAGTTGCCCGAAGGGATTCTGAGATGTTTTTTCCGCTCCCCGCCCCATCGATGACAAAGCCGGCCGGCCGGCGTACCGGCCTTGATTTCGGTACTCTAATGCTCGCGCCTGTGGCAGAGTGGCGCGAGCGGCGGCCCGAGGGTGCGGCGCGAAGGACGCTTGAGAAGCGCTTGGTGGCAAATTGAACAATGTCGCCCTTCCCTTTGAAAGCTTCGGCGTCAGCCACAAAGGCTGCGTGCGCGACCTCAATGAAGACAGCTATCTGGTCGAGCCGCGAACAGGCCTCTGGGTTGTGGCCGACGGCATGGGCGGACATGATGCCGGAGAGGTGGCTTCGGCAAGCATCGTCGATCATCTGGCGACGATCGGCATCGCCAGTTCCGCGCCGGATCTTCGCGCACGCTTCGAGGACAGGCTGAGCCGGGCCAATGCCGAAATCCGCGGCATATCCGAAGCCCGCGGCATAACCATCGGCTCGACCTTCGCCGCCCTCTTGGTGATGGACGGGCGGTTTGCCTGCCTTTGGGCCGGCGACAGCCGCGTGTATCTTGTCCGCAATGCCTCGATCTCGCAAATCTCGAAAGATCACACTGAAGTCCAGGAACTCCTCGACAGAGGCATGATCAGCGCCGCCGAAGCGCTCACCTGGCCGCGCCGCAACGTCATCACCCATGCGGTGGGCGTCAGCGACGACGTCGTGATCGACTACCAGCAGGGCGAGACCATGCCAGGCGACATCTTCGTGCTGAACACCGACGGGTTGACGGCGCATGTCAGCGATGCGGAGATCGAGGCGGCGGTGTTGTCGGCCGCGCCTCAGGCGGCGTGCGAGAACCTGCTGGAAACGGTGCTGGCGCGCGGCGGAACCGACAATGTGACCATAATACTCGTGAAGATCGGCGATCGTCGCAACGGCCAGGCGGCCGGTCCGCATCCCGCCACAGCCGGAAGTGGGGACCGATGAGCGCCGACGACAAGACGCGCGTCTCGCCGAGCTTTGCCAGCACAGGCGTCGGCACGCAGCTTAGCGGCATATACGAGCTCGACGAGCGGATCGCGTCCGGCGGAATGGGCGAGGTCTATCGCGGCCACAACATCCAGACCGGCGATCGCGTCGCGATCAAGATCGTGCTGCCGGAGTTCGCCCGCGATCAGACGATCCTGTCCCTGTTTCGTAAGGAAGCCTCGATCCTCAACCACCTGTCGCATGACGCCGTCGTGCGCTACCACGTCTTCACCATCGATCCCGGTATCGGGCGACCCTACCTGGCGATGGAATTCGTCGACGGCCAGTCGCTGTTCGATGTCATCAGGCGTGGCGCCATGCCTGTGGAGGACGTGCGCAAGCTCTGCCATCGGCTCGCCTCCGCCCTGAGCGCCGTGCACCAGGCGGGAGCGATCCATCGCGATCTCTCGCCGGACAACATCATCCTGCCGGGTGGCCGGGTCGACCGCGCCAAGATCATCGATTTCGGCATTGCGCGCTCGGCGGCCGTCGGCGGGGAGACGCTGATCGGCGGCAGGTTCGCCGGAAAATACAACTACGTTTCTCCCGAGCAGCTGGGGCTTTACGGAGGCGAGGTCAGCGAGCAGTCCGACATCTACAGCATGGGGCTGGTGCTGGCGGCCGCCTTGCGTGGCAACCCGCTCGACATGAGCGGCTCCCAGCTCGAAATCGTGGAAAAGCGCCGAACGGTTCCGGATCTTTCCGACATCGATGCCGATTTCCGCGAGATCATCGAGGCGATGCTGCAGCCGGACCCGAAGCACCGGCCGATCAGCATGGCCGAAATCGCCAGGATGACCCGCGACCCCGACGAGGAGACCAGGCCGCCGGTATCCGCCATGCCGCGCGAGCGGCCGGACCTGCATCGCACCTCGACCCCTGCCGCGCCGGAAAAGTCGCAAGGCCAGGCCTGGGTGCCCCCCGGCGACCAGCGTTTTGTCCCGCATCAGCGGCCCGCGCATCTTTCCGAACCGCGCCCGCGGGCGGCGGCACCCCCTCCCCGCGCGGTCGCGCCCGACGGTTCCAGGAAACCCGCAAGGACCCGAAACATCGCCATCGCCGCCGTGGCCGCGCTGGCTCTGGTGTCGGGAGCAGGCGTCTATCTCAACGGTCTCCTGACGCCCGCCGCGCCGCCGGCCGGCAAGACGACGCTTTCCCCTTCGAAAACGCCGAAGCCGGCGCCGGCCGACAGCGCCGCCACGACGCCTCCCGAGGAGCCGGCAGCGGGCTCGTCCCGAAAGCCACAGACAGAGGCAGGCCAGCCGCCGGCTGAGAAGCCGGCAGCGCCGACCCCGGCGCCGGTCGAAAAACCGGCGGATGTGGCGTCCGACCAGAAGCCGGCGCCAACGCAGCCTGCCGAGCCCCTGCCGTCAATGGAGGAGGAACCAAAGCCGCCGACTGCCCAGGCGCAAGCGCCCACCGAACAAGCTCCATCGGCAAATCAGCAGCAGGCCAGCGATGGCCGGAAGGCGACTGCGCCGCCCACCAGGATCGCGCCTGCTCCGCCAACGGAAGAGATTGCCCCGGCCTCGCCACCGGTCGAAAAGGCCCCGGCGCCCGTCCAGCCGGATATCGCGGAAGCTCCGAAGCCGAAGCTGCCGGCCAGCCAGCCGGCTGAGCCGAAGGTGGCTGACAAGGTTCCCGAAGGTGCGGCGACTGCACCGGAAGCGGCGAACACGACAAGCCCGCAGCCTGAACCGCCCGCCGCCAAGCAGCCGGGTGAGACCGTCGTCTTGAATGTGCCCAAACCGCAGGTTCCGCCGGCCGCTCCCCTCGACGAGACCGCGCTACGCGCTTCCTGGGTGCGCGATTTCAGCGGCGGCGACTGTTTCTACGCGACCATGACATCGGCAACCGCCAACGCCGCGGCGATCGAGGGCTTCGGCACTGCGGTCCAGCCGTTCGAGCGCCTGATGTCCGACTTCCAGTCGCGCTTTGGTGTCGAGCCGGATATCAGCGTGCGCCTCATTGAACCCGCCCAATGCGAGGTCACCAATTTCCTGCGTTCTCTCGGCCGCTCCGATGGCGACAAGCCGCAGCTCGTCCTCGATCGGACATTGGTGCCGAACGGCGCGCCGATCGGCGGCACGCTGGTGACGCGTGGCGGCCTCATCTCCAACGTGCTCCTGATCGACCACAAAGGCATGGCGTTCAACCTCGACGACCGCATGGTCGTGCAGGCGGGCAAGGCGAGCTTCAGCATCCCGATCGAGCTCGGCGCCGCCGACAAGACGGCCGGCAAGGTCGTGCCGCAGGTCATACTGGTGATCACGGGACCTCGCGACATCCCGGCCGCCGTGTTCACAAGGCCTACTCCGGCATCCGAGCTGCTGCCCAGGATCCTTGCCGAGATCGAGGCCCGCGGATCTGATTTCTCCGCCACCGCCAAATATTTCCGGCTCGGCGGATAGCATGGACGCCGATGGAAATCCGCCGCTCGCGTTCTTCCTTCCCACCCGTCCTCCCGCCACGCAAGCTGCGTGAACGGGCCCGAACCGTGCTTGGCCTGATCGGCCGCGCCAGGCCTGCCGCGATCCCGGTCGCGGCACTGCTGGCGGTCCTGTCGATCGGCCAGGCGCGCGCCGAGTTCACGGTCTGCAATCAGACGCTGGATGTCGTCAATCTCGCGGTCGGCCAGAAGGTCGACAATGCCGACCAGACGGACGGCTGGTGGACCATCGGCGCGAACCAATGCGTCAACGTCATTCGCGAGGAGCTGACCAACCGCTACATCTACATCTACGCGACGGACGTCTTCGGCCACGCGATCCTCAACGGCTCGACCGAAATGTGCATCGACCGGCGCCGCTTCTCGATACGCGGCATCGACGAATGCTGGCAGCGCGGCCATATCGCGGCGCGGTTTGTCGAGGTCGACACGCTCGAACAGGTGCGGTGGACATTCTTCCTGACCGGGAACAGCCCGTGACGCACAGTATCGACACGAGCTTCAAGCTGAAAAGGCAGGCGCGCCTAGCTTCGCGCAGGCGCAAGCTCTGGCGCCGGGTCCTTATCGGTCTTGCGGCGATGGTCCTGGTTTCGATCGGCACCGGTTTCTACCTCACCGCCGACTACTGGTCATTCGGCGATGAGGATGAGGAATTGCAGGCCGTCGACGGCACAGAGGACGTCCCGGCCGACGCCTCGGTCTATGTGCCCGCCATCATCGACCTTGCCGGGGACCCGATGTGGATCACGCTCGCCCCCGATGCCGACACTTCGACGAAAGCCCATGCGATGGCGCGGCCGGCCGAACTCGATCAGGCCGGGATCTCGCCGCAGATCGAGGTGCTGTCGGACGTGATGCTCAGCGCCAGCGAGAAATTCATGACGACGATCCCGTCGACGCAGGAGGATTTCGCCTTCTTCCAGGCGCAGCGGCAGACCGCGTCGCCGCCGTCCGACGACCTGCAGGACGATCTTCAGCCGCCGGCCGGCGACCTGCAGAACGACCTGCAACCGACGCCTGTCCCTGACGAGGCGCCGGCCGCTGCGGGACAGCCAGCGGACGCCGACGATCCGGAGGCCGGCTGGGGCGAAACGATCGATGCGGGCGAGGCTGCCCTGCCCGCATTCCAGAAGACCCAGATCGAAAACAACACCAGCGTCGCGACCGTCACCAAGGAATACCAGCGCTTCGAGGCGACCGAAGACAGCTTCGTGAAGATCCTCAACGACCGCAGCCTGGACAGCGTGGCGCTCGATGCGCATTTCTCGGCCGAGGACGCCAAGCTGGCCGGGGAAGCGCTGAAGGCGCTGTTCAACCGGGAAAGCCTGGAACCGGGCTATGTCGTGGCGATGCGCGGCTTCAGGCCGACGCGCGAGGCGACGACGATGTCGCTCATGCAGGTCTCGATCTACGCCAAGAACGTGTTTGTCGGCACGCTGACGCGCAACGCCGCCGGCGCCTTCGTATCGGGGGTCGATCCCTGGGTCCGCGAGGACCTGTTCAACTATTCGGGCGCGCCGGAGGAAGGAACGCACAAGCGGCAGTATCGCCTGCTCGACGCGATCTACTCGACGGCCGCGCGCAACAAGGTTCCGACCGGCGTGATCGGCGAAGCGATCATGTATCTGTCGCGGGGGCAGGATCTCGACGCCTTCGCCAGCGAGGACCAGCGCCTGGTGCTGATCTACTCGCAGACGCCGCGCGGCCAAAGCGAGATCTCCGGACGGGTCCTCTATGTCGGCGTCCAGGGCACGGAAAAGAGCCTCGACTGTTTCGTTTTCCAGCAGAGCGACGGCCAGTTCGCGTGCGTCACCGGCAATGACGAGGTTCGTTCGCTGGCGGTGACAAACGGCATGGTCACCCCGGTCAGCGGGGTCATGACCTCGACCTTCGGCCCGCGCAAGCACCCGATCCTCGGAACGGTGCGAATCCATAAGGGCGTCGACTGGGCCGCTCCGGTCGGCACACCGATCATGGCCGCCTTCGATGGCGAGATCACGTTTCAGGGCGATGGCGGCAGCTATGGCAATCTGGTGAAGATCTCGCATCCCAACGGGCGCGAAACGCGCTATGCGCATATGCAGAAATTCGCCATCGCCAGCGGCGTCGGCACCAAGGTGAAGGCCGGCGACGTCATCGGCTATATCGGCACCACGGGGCTTTCGACCGGCCCGCATCTCCATTTCGAGCTCTACCAGGCCGGCGCGGCTATCGATCCGCTGGGAACGGTCACCACGGTTGCCGCCTACGCTTCCGGCGGTTCTGGCGGCACCGGCGATGCTGCCGTCGAGACGCTGACCGACCGCATCGTCCATGTCGAAAGCGGCGGCAGCGCGCGGGCCAAGAACCCGCTTTCCTCGGCGACGGGCGCCGGCCAGTTCATCTCCAAGACCTGGATCCGGATGATGAACACCTACCGCCCCGATCTCGCCCGCTCGCTGTCGACCGCCGACCTGCTCGCGCTTCGCTATGATGCGACGCTGTCGCGCGAGATGGTGCGCAACCTGGCGCGCGAAGGCGAGGCCTATCTTCGCGCCCGCGGCCATCAGATCACCGCCGGCCGTCTCTATCTCTGCCATTTCCTTGGCATGGAAGGCGCGCATCAGGTGCTGGCGGCGCCGGGCGCGTCGCAACTGAGCGCCGTGCTCGGCTCGGCCGTCATCCAGGCCAACCCTTTCCTCACCGGCAAGACGGCCAGTTACGTAGTGGACTGGGCGGAGCGGAAAATGGGGCAGAAGGCCCCTCGCATCGCCACCGACGCGGCGCAGCAGACGACGACCACGACCGAGATCCGGCAGACGTCGCCGGAATTCGAGAAGTACAAGCAGGCCGTCACCGCCCTTATAGGCTCGCTTCAGAACACCCTTTAAGCCCGCCGTTGGTGTTCCTGCCGCCCGGTGATATTATCGGCGAACTTTTTTCGGGCCTGTCGTGAACCATGACTGTGGTTGAGATCACAGACGCCCAAGAGCCATTTTTGGCAGAAGCGACTGTGTCGCCGACGAAACTAGCATGCGCAGACATCACTAGCGCGCCCCTCTGGGGCGGAGGGCTGATCCATGAAAGCGTTCGCCGTCTTTCTGAGCGGATTCATACTGTTCGTCCTGGCCTCGCTTAGCGCCCAGGCTGCGGCCTCCGATAGTGGTGCGCCCGACGCCAAACGCGTCGCGCTGGTGATCGGCAACAGCAAATACGTCCATGCCGTCGCCCTGCCCAATCCCGCCAACGACGCGCACCTCATTGCATCGACGCTGCGCAACGCCGGCTTCGAGGTCATCGAAGGGGTGGACCAGGACAATGCGGGCATGCACAGCCTCATCAGCCGGTTCACCGAGCAATCCTACGATGCCGACCTCGCCGTCATCTACTATGCCGGCCACGGCATGCAGGTGGACGGCAAGAACTTCCTCATTCCGGTCGATGCCGAGTTGACCTCGCCGGCCTATCTCAAGACCCGCACCGTCCAGATCGACGAGTTCATGGCGGCGCTTCCGTCCGATCCGGCGGTCGGCGTCATCATCCTCGACGCCTGCCGCGACAATCCGCTGGCCAGGACGCTTGCTGCATCGCTTCCGAAGTCGCGCTCGCTGGGCGCCGGCCTGGCGCCCGTCGAAGCCAAATCGGAAGGCGTCGGCACCGGCGGCATCCTGATCGCCTATGCGACCGACCCCGGCGCCATCGCCTTCGACGGCAACGGCGTCAACAGTCCCTACTCGACCGCGCTCGCCAGGCATCTGACCGAGCCGGGCGTCGAGATCCAGAGCGCGCTGACGCGCGTGCGCGGCGAAGTGACCGAGACCACGCAAGGCCGGCAGCGGCCATGGCACAACGCGTCGCTGGGGCGTGAGGTCTTCATGGGAAAACCCGTGGTGGCGCCGCCTGCGGCAAAACCCGCCGCCGACGCGCCCAACGCCGCGGCGACATCGGCCCCCGGCCTGGTGGTTGGCGAAGCTCCGTCCTGGGAAGTCGAGCAGCGGCTGTGGGACGAAGCCTCGAAGAAGAATTCCATTCCGTTCTACGAGGCCTATCTCGACCAGTTCCCGAATGGCCGTTTCGCGACGGTGGCGCGGTTGAACATCGATGAGTTGCAGGACCCGAAAGCCGAAGACCGAAAGGTCGCGGCCCTCGATACGGATGAGGCGGATGCCAATTCCGGCTCCACGGTGCGCACCTCGGTTGGCATTTCGGACGAGATGAAACAGGCGCTGGGCAGCGAGCAGACGGAAAACGCCATCGGCCTCGATCGCGAGGGCCGCATCGACCTGCAGTTGCGCATCGAGGCGCTTGGCAACGAACTTGGCCGCGTCGACGGCAATATCGGGCCCAAGACCCGCCAGGCCATCGGCGACTGGCAAGAGAGGAACGGCCTGCCGCCGACCACCTTCCTGACACGCGAGCAACTGGCCTTCCTGGTGGTCCAGACCGATCCGATGATGGAGGCCGTGCGTGCCAAGCACGCAGCCGACCAGGCCCGTGCGGCGGCGCCGAAAAAGCAGGTCGTGCAGAAGGCCCGCACGCCGAAGGCGGTGGCGCAGAAACCCCGCAAGAAGCAACAGCAGGTCGTTCAGACGAGGCGCAACCGCGACACGCTGGTCGGCCGCGAGGAACCCCCGCCGCCCCAGGACAACAACAACGACTTCCTGACCAAGGCGCTGATATTCGGCACCGGTGTGGCCGTGGGCGGCGCGCTCAAGAACTGACGCGCCCGCGGCATCCCCGGATGGCGCGAGGGCAGGCTATGTCGGCCCAAGCTACTGAGTGCTGATCCGCATCTCCACCCGGCGGTTGACCGGATCATAGGGATCGGGGCTGCGCGGGTTCTTCTCGCCCATCCCGATGGCCTTGATGCGGGCAGCGTCGACGCCGCTGGACGTCAGGAAGGCGGTCACCGAGCGTGCCCTTCGCTGCGACAGTCCCTCATTGTAGTGGACCGTGCCGGACGCGTCGGTATAGCCTTCGACGACGAAGCTGAGGGAGCTCAGCCGGCTGTCCTTCAGCGCCTTGGCGAACTCGTCGAGTTCCGCGCGCGCCGTCGCGTCGAGCTCGGCCGAATCCAGTCCGAAATTGACCAGCATGTCGAGGCCTGCCTGTTTGGCCGGGGCTTCCTTCGTCTCGCTTTTGCTCTTGCACTCGTCTTCGCTGCCGACGCAAATTCCACGCGAAGCGCCGAGTTTGCCCTCACCGGCAAAGAACTTCACGATATCTTCCGATTTCTGAAGCGGATCGGCAAAAGCCTGGCCCGACACAAGCGCGATCGCCAACACTAAGGCTGCATTGCCCAATTGCATAACCGTTACTCCCGTCTGAGCATCCGATTTCGCCGGCCGGATCATATCAAATTCCGGAGCAATTGTCTGTCGGCGACATCGAAAATATACGGCATTGCCGACAGTGGCCGCTCCGCGGCCGAGCAAGGCTTGACCGTTGCCTCGCCGGAGGCTTGAGTGGTTGTTGTCCCTCAGGGAAGGCGTGGCAGCCATGGCCAATGAGCTCCGATTCAAAACGGCACGGGATCTTTTCATGGCTTGTCCCGCTGTTGCCGAGGACATGAGCGCCCCTCCAACCGAGCAAGCCTCGATCGAGTTCTGCCGCGCCCTGCTCGCCGGGCCGGTGCCCGAGGAGGCGATCACGTTCTGCGCCTATCTGCTTGCCGAACGGGCTGCCGTCTGGTGGGCGCATGAGTGTCTGAGCCACCTGACCGACCTGCTCGACGGGCAGGATCAGGAACTGCTCATGCTTGTCGGCGACTGGGTCAGCGAACCGGACAATCCCCGGCATCATGCCGGGCTGAGCAGGGCCGCGGCGATGCCGCCGACAACCCCCGCCGCCTGGATCGCCCTGGCGGCGGCATGGCGCGGCGACGGTTCGGCCGCGGAAACCACGGCGCGGCCTGTCGCGCGGCTGTTCCCCGCCGCCCATGCGGTGAATGCCGGGATTCTGTCGGGACTGGCGCGTGTCGCGCTCGCCGATCGCTTTTCCGTGCTTTCAGCCTTCGTCGAACTGGGCATCCAGACGGCGGAGATCGATGCGATGCGTCAATCGACGGACGCCTAGTTAGTGAAATTCCGGAAAAAGTGCTCGGCAGCGCCTTTGCTGGCCTATTTGGCCACGCTTATCCCCAACCACCCCCACCCCCGCCGTTACCGCCACCACCACCACCACCGCCCAAGGGCGGAACGACCACAGGCGTGGTTTCCTCAACCGGCTTTACCACTTTCTTGGCAGTCACCTTTTTCTGTTTGACGACCGTCGTCTGAGGGGTCGTCTGCACGACCTTTTGCTGCGGCTTCGCCGCCACCGGCGTCGGCTCTGCCTTGGGCATCATGGACGTGCAGCCCATGAGCGCCACCACGACGCCGGATAGCGTTGTTGCGGTGATTGCTTCCTTCAATGTCCTGCCCACCATTGCCTCCCGGTTGATCAGAAAAGGTCCCTGCGCGGATTGGCTTCTTCCCACACCCCTCTGGCCGCGTTGATCAGTTGGGCGTCCAGCGAACCGGTCGCGGGGATCTTCGACTTGAGCTCCTGCTGCAACTGCTGCAACGCGGCCGTTTTCGGCTTGGCTCCGAATTTTGCCAGCGTCTTTCTGGCCCCCGGAAGCTCCTTGCGAAGATCGAGCGCAGCCGCGAAGGCAAGGAAACGCGCAGCAACGGCCTGATCCGCCTTGTCGCCCTTTTGCATTTCGAGAGCCGCGCGATCGTAGGCGCCGGACTGATCGCCGCGCATGGTCGCCAGCTCGAACAGTCTTTGCGCTTCGGCGAGGTCCTGCTCCACGCCAACACCGTCCCGGTACATGCGTCCAAGGCTGGCCGGGGCATAGGGCTGGCCAAGATCGATGGCCTTCTGAAACAGCGTCAGCGCCATCTTTGGATCCTTCTCGATGCCCTGGCCGCTGAGATAGTTCCGGCCGAGAAGGTTCATCGAATACATGTCCTGCCGCTGCACGCCGGCCTGAAGGAAGGCGACGGCGCGGGCCGGGTCGGCGGTCACGCCGTTGCGGCCCTCGGTGAAGATCGCGGCGAGATCGTTCATGGCGTAGGTATGTCCCATCGCCGCCGCCTTGAGCAGCAGGTCCAGCCCCTTTGCGGTATCGGCCTTGACGCCGTAGCCGTTGAACAGGGCGCGGCCCCAGGATGTCATGCCGTAGGGGTCGCCCTTGTCGGCCGCGGCCTTGTAGAGGGAGTTGGCCTGCGTGCGGTCTTGCGGCGTCCCGGTCCCGGTCGCGTGCAGGTAGCCGAGCTCGAACACGGCGCGGACATGTCCCTTCTTCGCGGCCTCCTCGATGGCTGTCCTCGCCTCCTCGACCTTGCCGGCGGCAAGCAGCGCGCGCCCGAGTTCATAGCGGAAGCGGGGCACATCCGGGTAAGCCTTCACCGCGGCCTCGCAGACGTCCACGGCACTGGCGCCGATCTCGTTCGGCAGCAGGCCGGGGACCACGCCCTGCAGGTCGAGAGGCTCGCCGGCGGCCGTATCGCAAGGGTCGACGCTGGGCGAGAGTTTCATGGTGGCGGGCTTGGGCGAATTGTTGTCCGCCCGGATTTCGAAGCCGACCACAAGCGGTTTGACGGTGCCGATCTGGGGTTCGTACCGCAGGTGCTCGACTTCGCCGACCATCAGGCTTGAGTCGGGCGTCAGTGTTCGGTCAGGCAGGGATAGCGTTCCCGTCGCCGGATAGCTCGCGACTTTCAGGCTGACCGCTGGGTCCTTCGTCGGCAGGTCCAGCTTCAGCGCAACCGGGCCGACGCCGACGGGAACGGCAACGTCGCTATTCTCGATCGCCTCGGCCGCACCGGTGATGTGGATGCCCCGTTCCAGCGTCTGCTGCTTCTGCTCGGCCTCGAGCGAGGCCACAACCTGTTCGCCCTCGGCGCCCTCGCCGCTCTTGACCCGGAACACCATGATGCCGTGAGCTTCACCGCCCCAGTCGTCGTGGGTGGCGTAGGCCAGCATATCAACTTCTTCCTGGGCAACTGCTCCCTTGGGTACATCCATCTTCAGGCGCGGCAGGTCCTTGCCCTGGATCGGCTGGCCCACCTCGACAGGCTTGCCGTCCAGTGTCAGTTGTCCGAGCGCAGGCGGTCTTTCGATGCTGACCGTGACCGTTCCACCATCGACGTCGACGGGCGCCGGCAAATCGAGGGCAACCGGGCCGATCCCCGATGGCACGACCTTCTCCAGCACCGGCGGCAGCGAAGGCCGGGTGGCGCGGCGCATCAGCACGACCTCATCGATCAGCGAGGAATTTTCCCAGGGCACCTGCTTGCCTTCGGTCGCCTGGACCACATCGCGGCGCACAGCCGCCATCACGGTGCGTATCTCCTGGTTCGGCGCCAGCGCGCGCCGCGAAAATGCCGACGAGAAGGGACTGAGGTCGCCGGTTCCGTCATAGGCGACCGCCCCGGGTTCCGTCGCGAAGGCAATCAGCGTGTTCAGCGAGCTCTTGACCTGCGCGAGGCCTGCATTGCCGGCGGTGATGAGCTGATCCCTCAGCCAGTAATCCTTGCGCGGGAACGGGTTGTTGCGGCAGGCATCGAGGATGATCACCTGGATCTTCGATTTCGAACGCATCTGCTCCAGCACATCGTTGAGCTTGATGGCCTGGACCTCGATGTCGGCCGCTTTCTTCAGCGAGGCATCGACCGGGATCAGAAAATTCTCGCCGCCGATCTGGAAGCCGTGCCCGGAATAGTAGACGACCGCCAGTTCGGCGCCGTCGGCTGCGGCCAGATAGTTGCGAAATTGCTTCTCGAACTCGAGTTTGGTGAGGTCCTTGGCGACGAACACATCGAAGCCGGCCTGCCGAAACGTGTTCGACACATCCTCGGCATCCTTGTCGGGATTCTTGAGCGCCGGGATGTCCCGATATTCGGAATTGCCGATCACAAGGGCAACCCTCCGATCGGCGCGGGCATCCAACGTCGCGAGGCCCACGAGGATCAGGGCTGCAATGAACGCGCAGCATCGCAGCATGGCAAATCCTTAACTGCTATGACCTGTCGACCACAAGAACGCAGCTTGCGGTGCCGGGGTCTGTTAAAGAGTTCACAATCTGCCGAAACAGGGGCTGAGGCAGGCGCCATGGCGAATGCGGGCGTATTCCTCATCCAATCGGTTTCTAAATTACCCTAGCGGCGGAACTTCCGCAATGATTTGAGCCGGCTTGCCGCTGCGGCCTGCCCAGCGCCTTGGTCGGCCTTCAGCCAGTTCAAACGCCGCATTCCGGATACGGGGCGCGGCGGTGCGGGAACAGCGCCAGCGCATTGCCGCGCCGCGCCGCACTGCCGCCCCGGGCGGCGAGTTCAAATTCCTGATTTGGCTGAGGCTGGCCCCGAAAAAGGCGGACCTGGGGGACACCGGGTCCGCCTTGCCTGCCGACGGGGCTTCGGGGGGAAGACGAGGTTCGGCAAACAATCCGAGGGCAACTCCTGCGAGCGTTGGAGTTTTTGGTAAGCTCGGAAGACAGATAGTGAGCGAGTTTGGCGCTTAACTCAATTAGCTCGATAGGCCTTAGCTCGATCTGGTTAGTCGGCAGCAGCTTATGTTGTCTCCTTCACAGTCACCGACACGGCTTCGTTACATAACGGTGCGACCTTAAGCTGTGGGTAGGCAGAGGGAACCGTGGAGATGACATACAAGTCAGTTCAAGAGAGCCTGCGGGCAGCCGGAATTGTCATGAGCAAGAAGGGCGAGATCCATCGCATAAACTTCTTCGGCGGCCTCGAGGACACCGCGCACTACACCACAAGTCTCAAGGAGGCCCTGGAAAAGGGGCTGGCGATGGCAAGGCCGCAACGCTGGTGACAGGCGCCGCCCAGCAGGCGTCGGCAACGCGGATCCCCGCGGTTGCAAGCTTGCCTGTCAGGTCGCCCGTTCACGCCGGGCCACGAGGGATCCACGGCTATTGGGGTCAATTCAGCAGCGAGGCGCAACGTACGGACTCGACAAGGTCGAGCAGCTCGTCCCATTGGGGTGAAATATCGAGCCCGAGGCCGGTCCCATAAGAGAGCAGGGAAAACTGCGCCGTCAGTTCCTCCTGAAGACGCAGCGCTTCAGCAGGATCGGAAATCGAAGTCGTAGCCAAGGCAGCCAGGTCGCGGCACCTGGCCTCGGTCTCGAAGCCGAGGCCACCGACAATCACACCAAGTTCGACCATCATCGAAATGAGGCGCACAAACCCCCTCCGGCGATCTGCGCAACACGAGCGGCACGAAATCAACCATGGTTGATTGGAAATAGAAAGCCGCAATTCGGGGAATCCCCGTCTTCCCCGCATTTCACTGTCTTGTGACAGCATACCCCTCCTTCCGGGAATACTTGTATTGACAGGTTTTCCTGCAATAGGACGGCCAGCCGAGATGCCGGCGCGTGGAGCGCTCGGCCGCGCGGTGTGACGGGGTCGGCGGTAGGGCCAGCTTGCGATACGCGTGGTAGACTGGTGGCAGTCGAAAACGCGGGGCCGGTCCCAAGAAATCGTCTCGCACATCTCTTGGCGGCAGTCAGGCAAGCGGGTGGGCGCCTGACCCAGACGTCCACCCGCTTCTGCCAACTCGATACGACGAGTTGCTCTATCCGGATTTAGCCGCCACTGCCGCCGGAGCCACCCGAGCCGCCGCTGCCGCCGCCGCCCGAACCGCCACTGCCGCCGCTGCCGCCCGAACCGCCGCTGCCACCGGAGCCGCCCGAGCCGCCGTCACCGCCCCCGTTGCCGCCGCCATCGCCGCCGCCATCACCGCCGCCGTTGCCGCCGCCATCGCCGCCGCCGTTGCCGCCGCCATCACCGCCGCCATCGCCACCGCCGTCGCCGCCGCCATCGCCACCGCCGTCGCCGCCGCCATTGCCGCCGCCGCCCGAGCCGCCACCACCGCCGCCGCCAGAGCCGCCGCCTTCACCGTCACTGGCAACGGTGGCTGCGATAAGGGCGGTCGTGATCGGCGGGCACATTGCGATTTGTGCTCGCGTCAGGATGGTTCCGCGATTGCTCGCAATGCAGCAGAGCGCGTAGTTGGATTCCGTCAGCGGCTGGCATTGTGCGGCCGTCATACGCGGCCGAACGCTGTTTTGTGCCGATGCGGGTATTGTCAGATTCACCGCTGCAAGAGCGGATGACACAAGCAAAAGTGCGCGAGCCCTGCTCGCGCAGGTTGGGTACAGGTGCATTTCTTCCTCCAAGAAGGGAAAAAAGGCGCTCCCGTCCCCAAACTGGGCGCTATGTCAAAGTTTCCGACCATCGGAAACAATTTGTTAAGCATACATTGTTTTAGAATCTGTGCAAACACTATCCGGCAGGGTTGATTTACCTGGTTCCGCGAACATCATCATCGCCTTGATCATTCGAGCTAGTTCGAGGGGATGAACGTGATACGTTTCGTGGCGCTTGTCGCCGCGGCCATGGCTTTGGCCGGCTGCAGCGAAACCATGCGCACTTCCGACAGTTCGGCCATGATGGCCACGGCGGGCTATGCGTTCGCCCCGCCGGCCGCGCGCACCTTCTGTGCAAGGCAGCCGAGATACTGCAGTCCGACCGGACACGTCAGAGAGGTGAAGCTTAGCGATCGCCGCTTGGCCGAGCTGCAGGCGGTGAACAGTTCCGTCAATGCCAGGATCATGGCCCGCAACGACTCTGCTTCCGGCAGTGCCGACGACTGGCGTATCCCGACCCGGGAAGGCGATTGCGAGGATTTTGCAATCCTCAAGAAAAGCGAACTGATGAAACGCGGCTGGCCGGCTTCGGCCTTGCTGCTGACGGTGGCGACCCTCGGCGGCGCCGGCCATACGGTTCTCACCGTCCGCACGGACAAGGGTGACCTCATCCTCGACAATCGCAGCGGAGCCGTGAGGAACTGGTCGCAGACCTCCTATCGTTATTTCGCTCGCCAATCCCAGTCGCAAAGCGGCAAGTGGGTGCGGATCGAATCCTAGCCAGATCCCCGCCCCGCGCGGTCTGCCGATCTGCCTGGCGGGACAAATCAGGTCGCGTCCCGCGCCCACTCAATCCTTTGATTGTCTTGCAAGGCTGGTCCCCGCCATGGGATCATCACAGCTCGCTCCCTGGCCAGGCCCAGGGACTGGGGGAACAGCTGATACCAGGATCATTGCCCGTTTACCGACGCTCCTGAGCAAAGGTCGGCGCCATGCGCGTGGATGTTATCGACGGCTTCGACACGCTCGTCCAACTGAGAAGCAACTGGGATGCCGTCTACGCGGCGGATCCCGAAGCTCAGTACTTCATGTCGTGGCCGTGGATAGCAGGCTGGTTCAAGCGGCTTCGCTATCAATGGCTCGTTCTGGCTGCAAGGGAAGATGATTCATCCGACTATGTCGGGTTCTTTCCGCTTCAGCTTCGAACCGAAAGGGCCAGGGACGGCGCATTCCACAACGAACTGAGGACCGGGGGCGGCTATTTCGCCGGATACAGCGGCTTCCTCTGCAATCCCGATGTTCAGGACGACGTCATCGTCGCGTTCGCCGAAACGGTGAAGCAGCAGAACTGGGCCAAGCTGCATCTCGAGAACATCTTTATGTCGCCGCGGCGGCTGAACGGCTTTCTGAGCGAGTTTTCCGCCCCGGCATTCCTGACCGGCAAGGTCAGGCGACCGGACGACGGAGATGGCGTCGATCATGACATCTTTGTCTATGTGAACCTGCCCGGCGACTGGGAAGAATTCCTCAACGGCAGGCTCGGCGCGGCGACACGCAAGACCGCGCGGCGCACGCTGCGGGCGATCGACGATGCGGCCGAGTACCGTGTGACAGACGTTACCGCCGCGACATTGGAACGCGACCTGCGGATCCTGCTTCAGTTCTGGGAAAACCAGTGGGGCGCCAAGCTGGCGGCGCGATATCACCCTGGCCTGCCCAAGGCGATGATCAACAATTTCCGCAACATGCTGCGATGCGCCTTCGAGGACGATGCCCTTTACCTGCCCGTGCTTTGGCAGGGCGAGAACCCGATCGGCGTCCAGGCCACGCTGATCGATCGCAAGAACCGGTCCCTGATCGGCATGCTCAACGGACGCGACCTCAGCATCAGGAAGCCGGCGCCCGGGTTCGCGCTTCATCTCTACAGCATACGCTGGGCCATCGAGAACGGCTTTGCCGTCTATGACCTGCAGACCGGGGACTTCGCCTACAAGTATGATTTCGGCGGCCTCGAGCGAAAGGTCGAATGCCTGCTCGTGAACACCGCCACGCGCCGCAATCTGCGCGACAGCCTGGAGAGGCGAAGCCTGCCCGTCGTGCTTGCGCGGGCAAAAGCACTGCATCAGGCGGGCGACCTCGACGGGGCCGTTCGCGCCTGCAGACAGATCCTGAGCGCCGACCGATCCCATTCCGGAGCACGTCAGCTGCTCGAGCAGCTGGATGCCGCGCGACGAGCGCTGCTACCGCAGACGCTCAGTGTGGCCGCCCGTTTGCACCAGGCCGGAAGCCTGGCCGAGGCCGAAAAGATCTATCGCGAGATCCTGGACGTCGAGCCCAGGCACTTCGACGTCCGCTATTTGCTCGGTGTGATCTTCCTTCAGCAGCGCAGATACGGCGAGGCGGAACAGCAGATCAACCAGGCGATCGAGATCAGGCCCGACGTCCCTGGCGGGCACTACAATCGCGGCCTCGCGCTGGCAAAGCTCGACCGTATCGAGGACGCGCTCGCAAGCTTGGACAATTGCATTGAACTGGAGCCGAGCCACAGCCAGGCGCTGGCCCTTCGCGCCGCTTTGGTGAGAAGCCCTCAGCCCGCCGCGAGCCTCACCCGATAGCAGCCCTCATCTGGGGAACGAATTGTCCACGACGATGGACCATATGTCCTTGTTTATGGCCCTGATGTCCTCGATGGAATCGTGGATCCTGCCCATCTCCTTGTCATCGAGCGCTTCAATCTTCCCGTATTTGACGTCGTCCTTGCCGTCGACGATGCGCATCAGTTGCGTGCTTCCGTGCGATCCGCTCTCGTCGAATGAATAGATGCAATGGCTGTATTTGTTGCGCAGCTTTGCCTGGCGCGTGAGCTTGCCGGTGACGGTCAGCACCGCCTGGCGGCAATCCGCCGCCGTCTTCGGCATCTTGGCAAGCCGTTCGACCAGCTCGATACGGGCACGCGTCGTGTTCAGCGTCAGAAAGATGATGATTGCCGTTTCCTTGTCCACCTTCGCCAGGCCGGCAATCAGATAGATCAGCAGGCTTTCGGTGTTGGTCCACGTATAGTTCAACTGGCCAACGAGGAGCAGTATCTCCTGAAAGCGGGGCATCGCCGCCTCATGCCGAGGACTGGCTGATGCCCGGCTGTCTCGACCGTTCCATGCCGCCGTAAAAGGTATCCTTGCGCGCATGAAAGACGGCGGCCGCTTCGGTCCTGTTGTGAGCTCCGAGCTTGGTGATGATGTTGTGCAGATGGATCTTGACCGTATGCTCGGACAGCCGGAGGGTCGCCGCGATGATCTTGTTCTGCAAACCGCGCGCTACCATTTCGAGAATCTGAAACTCGCGCTCGGTCAATTCACCCATCTCGTCGAAACCCGCGCGGTCCGTCGCCGATTGCTCGATCTGCAGCGAATGATCCGGAGCCCGGTCCGAAAGGCCCTTGGCGAAGGACTGGAACATCGCCAGCGGGAAGTATTCGCCGCCGCGAAGCATGAGCCTGATGACCGAAAGCCAGACGTCCAGCTTCAGATCCATGGGCAGGACGCTGCGCACGATCTTCAAATCGAGAACGTCCTGGATGGAAACAGGAACGCGGCTGTCGTGCTGCACCAGCACGATCGGCGCCGATGGATGGCACCGCATGAAAGCAGCCGCATGCGTATCGATATCCTGCAGGAATTCAGTGTCGATAAGGATCAGGCAAACAGGATGCTCGAATGTGTCGCAGGCCGCGTCCAGGCTTGTAGCCTGTTCCACGACGATGGAGGGAAACTCCCTCTCGATTGCGTAGACGAGACATTCCGGAAAGCTGTCTTCAGACGAAACAGTTAGAAGAATTCTGCGCGCCCAACTGTCTCCCGCACCGCTACCCACGGTGCTGCGCAAATTGACTCTGGACATGGTTGCCACCCCACCCTAGACCAAGACTGTCGATTTTTCGTTCTTTTCCCTTCTGCGATGTTGGGGGCCTCCACCCCACGAACAGCTAGCCTTAATGACTTATACACCAAATTAGGCGCCGCTGATATAGTTCGGACGAGCTATAGCTGATTTTACCGATCTCGCCGCCGATCAGCTGGCCCCGACAGGGCCGTTTTGACCTCGATTCGCGGCGAAATCCGGCCATTTTGCCCCTGTTGGCCACCTCCGCCACAGCCCGGCCGGACGGGCTAGGCCGAACTGTCAGCTTACAATCACATCCCCGTGGCCACAAACTTCCCGGGTTCCATGCGGGATTGGGGAACATCCAGGTCTCCCCTGTTTGAACGACCGGATCAGTGCTGATCCGGCGCTCGATGGGTGTTGCCTTGGCTGGGCCGCCTCTCCCGGAGTCAAAGGGAGGTATTCAAGCAAACAAATGACGAATGCCGGGTTTCGGACCTCAGTCCCCTCGGTCCGAGAATCCGTTCACCGCATTAGACGCAACGTCCGCGTACGGCCAATAACCGCGTAAGAGAAGAATGCGGTTCGGCGGTCGCGGCCTCAACAGAGGACACGATCATGTCTCTCGACCTCGACAAGAATAATATCAATGCATTCGGCTTGCAGATCGTCGACAGCGAATTCGATATCGGTGACGGCGGTGGCGAGAACGAAAACACGAACCACAACACGAACGACGCCAAGAACGAAAACGAGAACGAAAACAAGGCCTCGAACGAGAACGAAAACAAGAGCGAAAACGAGAACCAGAACGAGAGCAAGTCCTCGAACGAGAACGAGAACAAGGCCTCGAACGAGAATGAGAACAAGAACTCGAACGAGTCCAAGAACGAGAACTCGAACGAGAACAAGAACGTCAACGAGACCAAGGTCGACGTCGACGTCGACGTTGGCGTCAAGCTCGAGGGCGAGCTCGGGAACTCGGATGACGACTTCGCCGACATCTATGCCAACGGCGACATGAAAATCGACACCATGATCAACAACAAGGACGGCAACGTCACTTATGATCCTGGCGACGACGTCACCTTCAAGGACATCCTGAACAATTCGATGACCGGCGCCGGAACCAACACCGCGTCGATCATCAACCAGACCCTGAACATGTATGACAACGACAAGCTCGACAACGCGACCGTCAAGAACGACGCCGATTTCAAGCTTGATCTGAACGCCAAGGGCGGCAATTCCGAAGCCGGCGACGGCATCTCGGCCGGCGGCGGCGGCGGCAGCGGCGGCGATGACGCCAAGGCCAATGGCGGCGAAGGCGGCAATGGCGGCGACGCCAAGTCCGGCGACGTCGAAGCCGGCGACGGCAAGGGCGGCCTGGCGCTCAGCGCGGCCATCGGCGGCGACTCCAAGAGCGACAACAAGGCCGACGCCGGCGACGCCAAGGCAGGCGACGGCGACAGCGGCGACGCCAAGGGCGGCTACGGCGATGGCGGCGACGCCAAGGGCGGCTACGGCGATGGCGGCAACGCCAACGGCGGCGATGGCCTCGGCCTCGGTCTCGGGCTCGGCCTGGGCCTGGGTATCGGCGCAGCAGAAGCCGGCGATGCCCAGTCGGAAGACGGCGGCGATGCCAAGGCGGATGCCGGCGACGCCAAGTCTGATGGCGGCGATGCCAAGGCCGATGGCGGCGATGGCGGCGATGGCGGCAATGGCGGCGACGTGACCGGCGGCGACGCCAAGTCGGACGGCGGCGACGGCCTCGATGTCGATGGCAAGCTCTCGCTGCTGAACTACGGTGAAGGCGGTGACGCCAAGAGCACGGCCGGTGACGCCACCGGTGGCGGCGGCGGTGGCGGTGGCGGCGGCGGTGGCGGCGGTGCCGATGCTGACGGCGGCAATGCCAATTCGGACGGCGGCAACGCTCATTCCGACGGCGGCGACTCCGAGGCCTATGGCGGCGATGCCCTCGGTGCAGGCTTTGGCGCAGGCTACGGCGCAGGCTCAGGCACGGGCACCGGTGGTGCTGGCGGTACAGGCGGTTCTGGCACGGGCGGTGCCGGAGCTGGCGGAAGTGGAACCGGCGGTGAAGCCACCAGCGGCGCGGCGACCGGCGGCGACAGCCTCGGCGGCTTCGCGGCGGCCTTTGGCGGTGACGGCGGTCATGCGCTGAGCGGCGCCTGGGCCGATGGCTATGGCGGCGACGCCAAGGGTGGGTTCACCCACGCCGGCGACGGCGGTCTCGGCGGTGCTGGCGGCACGGCCTACACCGGCGACGGTGGTGCCGGCGGCGACGGTGGGACCTGGGGCTCGAACAATGGCGATGACGGCTTCGTGACCGGCACCAGCCATGCTTCGGCCGACGGCCTGATCGACGTCAGCGCTTTCAACCAGCAGATCGTGATGGGCGCCAACCTGCAGGAAAACCTGGTCGACCAGACCGTGGTTGGCGGCGACTACCACAACACGCTGACTGGCGAGGACGCCGGCGACCACACCGGTACGTGATCGATCCTACACGACTGATTTCTTAGGAAATCAGACAGCTTGGGACTGCGCGGAGTTTTCCGCGCGGTCCTTCCAATCCGGGAGACATGCCGCCCCGACCGAGCGCGAATGATCTCAAGATACGGAGGCTACCGTGTATTCGATGCAATTGGACAAGATCTCCGAGGCTATCTCGCATTTCATCGGAATGTTCGAAATCTCGGTCGAGGAGGCACGGCAGCTAAAGAGCTACGACGAATTCAAGATCGCCGAGGCCGTCAAGGAAGAGACCCCCGATCTTCCCAATACGAACATCAACATCAAGGCGCCGTACACGCTGGACGATTTCGATCCGCATGTTCCGTACATGGGACTTAAGGCTGAGCTAGTGCCGAACACGGTCGGCTCGAGCTTCTGGTACACGCCCCCCGAAATTCCGAACGCCGGCCCCCTGCACCATGGCCACCATCTGTTTCACATCCCGCATCTGCCGGGAGCGGGCGGCCATCTGGTTCTGCCTGACATCGAACCTCCAGGCGCGGTTGCGGCGTACATCAACCAGGAAATCCGCCTGTCGGATAACGACTATGTCAGCGCTGGCGGACACGGCCTGACGTTCACGCCGGCGATCGACGACGGCAGCCACCTGGCTTTCCTGATGAACAAGGCGGCTGAAGTATCGCCGCTCGACGATCTGGCAATGCCTGGTTCCGGCGAGGAGATGGCAAACACCGTCATCACCGCCGGCGAGCGGATAGCGGCCTATGCCGACAGTTTCGACGGAGACGCGACCGTCTTCGTGCTGCACCCGGACGCGGCCTCGGGGCCGATCGCGGGCATCTACGTCAACGGTCAGCTGGTCGACGAAGCCGACGCGCCGAAGGCGGAGGACCACCTCAACATCCTCAAGGAACAGCAGCAGGATAACGAAGCCGCGAGCGACGGTCCCGACAAGGACGATTACAACACGCCGCCGGACTCCTCGGACTTCATGTCGGGCTGGGGCAACGGTTTGCTGAACCCTTGCGTCGATTTGGACACCGGCGGCAACACGCTGGTCAACTCCGCGGTGCTGACCAACAACTGGACAACGACATCCGTCGTCGCCGCGGTCGGAGACAGCTATGAAATCAATGCCATCATTCAGATCAACGCCTATTGCGACAGCGACGCGACCGGCCCGAGCCTGAACGGCTGGACGTTGGACAATGCCGCCGACGCGTGCTTCAACATCGCGGCGTTCAAGCACATCGATCCCTCGGCCGGCAACGAAGCACCGACCCCCGCGGACGGATTCCCCGCGGCGTGGGTGGTGACGCAAGTCACCGGCGATCTGATCATCATGAGCTGGCTGCAGCAATACAGCTTCATGATGGACAACGACACCTCGATCCTGTCCTCGTCGGGCGTCAGGACCATGGTGAGCACGGGCGACAACACAGCGATAAACGATATGTCGATCAGTGAGTTGGGTCACTACTACGACCTGATCATCATCGGCGGCAACATCTATGACGCCAATATCATCCATCAGCTCAACCTGCTGATCGACAACGACCTTATCGGCGCCGTCGATGGGTTCGAGACGTCGGGAGGCGGCTCGTACTCGACCGCCGGCAACCTGCTCTGGAACGACGCGACGATCATCAACGTCGGCGGGCAGAACCACTTCGAGGCATTGCCCGCGTCTTACCTGAAGGCGGCCCACGACATGGCCGCCGGCAAGGATGACGATCCCGGCGACATCCTGAAGGACCCGGCGTTCCACGGTCTCGGTCACTTGCGGGTTCTCTACATCTCGGGCGACCTGATCAACATGCAATACGTCTCCCAGACCAACGTGCTGGGCGACAGCGACCAGGTGGCCCTGGCGATGAACCAGCTCGTCGCCCACCCCGAAGCGGAATGGACGATCACCACCGGCGGCAACCAGGTGGCCAACTTCGCAGGCATCATCGACGTCGACGGAACCGACAAGACCTATGTCGGCGGCGAGCACTATACGCACGAGATCTTGATCCAGGCAGACATCATCTCCTGCGATCCGGAACTCGGCGGACAGAATCCGGACGCGCTGGTGAACGAGGCGGTCGCCTTCCTGGCCGACGATCTCACCGACGATGCCGCGCAGGTAGACCATCCGATCGCCCCGACGCCCGACCATGTTCAGGCCGACGGCGTGCAAACGATTTTGGCTTGATCCGGGATCCGGGGGCAAATTATGACCGACGATCGCGACCTGTCCTGGGAGACGTTTGCCGAGGACCTTGAGGCAACCCTGCATGAGGACGAGCAGGCATCGCCGAAAACAGGTTCCGAGATGCCCCGCAAGACGCTTTCGAGCGCGTTGCTGCAGCATGAGCGGGCCATAGACCGCACCATCGAGGCCATCGACACGGTCGTCGGCGAACTGCACAACGTCGTGGCCCATGCGGGCACGAAGGATCGGGCCCCAGCCCAGCCCGGCAGCCAGACGGTCGAGACCGCCCGCCCAAGAGCCGTGCCGACAAGGGAACAGGCGACGCCCCCCGCCCCCGCCTCCCAGGTCAGGCCAGCGGCACCGGTATCCGCGCCTTCCGTCGTGCCTGTTCTGGCGGCGGGCGGCGGCCAGCCCGGGCAAGCGGGAATGGCGCCCCCGGCCTTGAGCCCGCAGGCTACTGCACCGAAGACTCCGGTGGCTGACCCCGTCAAATCCGTCCTGTCCATGCAGGAGAAGCGGCCTGAGCCAAGGCCAAATCCAGTTCAGCAGCCGGCAACCCGCTCAGACGGGTTGCCGCCAACCGCGCCGGCCGCAAAGGCGGCGCCGGCGGCCGACAGGTCGAACCCCGCACCCTCCGCTCAACCGGCCAGACCGGTTGAGGAGCGGCATTCGAGCCGGAACGCCGCTGCCGGCGCTCCAGCCGTTGCTTCCGCGCCGGCCCGCGCTCCCGAGCCGACACCGGCGGCGCAAAGACCCGGATCCGCACAGCCGGTGCAGGAGCCGAGGCCGGCATCGACGAGCGAGAGTAACGGCGCAACGGCCGCACCAGCGGCGGCAAGGCCGGAGCCCCCGCCCCAGCGTGGACCCGAGCCCAAGGCCGCGTCGCCGATCGAGAAGCAAGGCGCCACAGTGCCGCCGGCGGCTGCAAGGCCGCAACCCGCGCCGCAAGGCACGGCCGCCCCCCACGCCAAAGCGGTGCCGGAAACGCCCGAAAAACCATCGAAATCCGAAATGAAGGATGTGCCCAAGTCGCCAGGCATGATCACCATAGATGGCGACACTGGTCCGATCGTGGCAAGGGAGCGCACCTCCGATGGCGGCGATCCCCCGCGCGGCGACGACAATGGCCGGCGGGGCGGCGGTGGCGGCGGCAGCGGCGCCTTCCACAAACGCCTCGGACCGGTTGATTTCGGCGCCTCCCTCAAGGCCGGTTTGAGTGCGGTCAGGAAAAACCTGGCGATCGTGATGATGTTCACCGTTGCCTGCAACATGCTGGTCCTGGCGATCCCGATCTACCTGTTCCAGATTTCGGATCGCGTCCTGACCAGCCGCTCGGCCGACACGCTGGTCATGCTGACGGTGGTGATTGTCGGTGCCGTCGTGCTGCAGGCGATGTTCGACGCGCTTCGCCGCTTCATCCTGATGCGCACGGCGGTCGAGGTCGCGGCCCAACTGGGCGCGCCGATCCTCAGCGCCGCGGCCAGGGCCTCCCTCAACAGCAACGGCAAGGAATATCAGGTCCTGGGCGACCTGCAGCAGCTGAGAACCTTCCTGACATCCGGCACCCTGCTGTCGTTCCTCGATGCGCCCATGGCTCCCTTCATGATGCTGGCGGTGTTCCTGATCCATCCGCATCAGGGGTTCATCGTCGCGGCCTCGGCACTGATGCTGCTCATGATCACGATGCTCAACCAGCGCGCGACGGCCGCCGCTTTCGGCGAAGCCAACGCGCATCAGAGCAAGGCCAACATCCATCTCGATTCCATGTCGCGCAACTCTCAGATCATCAATGCGATGGCGATGATTCCGGAGGCAGTGAAGATCTGGGGCAAGGACACGGCCAACTCCCTTCGCGCCCAGGTGATCGCGCAGGACCGCAACATCGTCTTTGCCTCGCTGTCGAAGGCGGTGCGCCTCCTGACCCAGGTGACGATGCTCGGCTGGGGCGCTCATCTGTCGATCGAGGGCCATCTCACCGGCGGCATGGTCATCGCCGCCTCGATCATCGCCGGTCGTGCCCTGGGCCCGATCGAAGGCGCCATCGAGGGCTGGAACCAGGTCGTGCATGCGCGCGCCGCCTACGGCCGGATCGCATCGCTCCTGCAGTCGTCGCCGCTCAATTTCGAACGGCTGAACCTGCCACGTCCCGAAGGCCGTCTCGACGTCGAACGCCTTCTCTTCGTGCCGCAGGGAACCAAGCGGGTGGTACTGAACGGCATTTCCTTCGCGCTGTCGCCGGGCGACTCGCTTGCGATCATCGGAAATTCGGGCGCCGGCAAAACGACCCTGGGCAAGATGCTTGTCGGCTCCATCCTGCCGACATCGGGCAACGTCCGGCTGGACCTCATGGATCTGCGCAACTGGGATCCGCGCCAGTTCGGCGAGAACATCGGCTATCTGCCGCAGGATGTTCAGCTGTTTCCCGCTTCGATCAAGGCCAACATCGCCCGCATGCGCGACGACGCAACGGACGCCGAGATCTATCAGGCCGCCGCGCTTGCCGACGTCCATGAGATGATCTCCACCTTGCCGCACGGCTACGAGACCTTCGTCGCCGCCGACGGCGCGCCGCTTTCCGGCGGCCAGAAGCAGCGCGTCGCCCTTGCCAGAGCCTTCTTCGGCAATCCCCGCCTGGTCGTGCTCGACGAGCCGAACTCGAACCTGGACTCGGCGGGTGACGCGGCGCTGGAACGAGCTCTCCAGCACGCCAAGGAGCACAAGATCACGGTTATCACCATCACCCAGCGGCCATCCCTGCTGAAGAGCGTCGACAAGATACTCCTGCTCGTCAACGGCACCGTCGCCCTGTTCGGCATGCGCCAGGATGTCCTGCAGGCATTGGCGTCGCGCGGGCTCAGCATCGAAGGCGGGGCGTTTGGCCAGATCCAGTAGGCGGGCAATCATATGACGACCGACATCGCGAAAGTTCACGACATAGAATGGTACTCCGAGGTGCCGCGCTCGATCTGGAAGCAGACGGCGGTCGGCTTGCTGCTGATCACCGTGGCCTTCGGCGGCTTCGGCACCTGGGCGTCCACGGCGCCGCTGGCGTCCGCCATCATCGCCCAGGGCAGTTTCGTCGCCACCGGGCAAAACAAGATCGTCCAGCATCTCGAGGGCGGCATCATCAAGGAAATCCTGGTCAGCGAGGGCGACCATGTCAGCCTCGACCAGCCGCTGATCAAGCTTGATGAAACCGCCGCCCAGACCAACGAGCGGCAATTGTTCCTGCGCAAGGCCCGGCTCGAGGCAATCTCGGCGCGGTTGAACGCCGAGGTGCAGGGCAGCCCCAGCATCCAGTTCCCGGCGATCGTCCTCGACAACCGCTACGACCCGGAAATCACGCCGATCATGGAGAGCCAGCAACTCAACTTCGAGGCTGCGGAACGCAAGCGCGACAGCGAGATAGCGCTGTTCGACCAGAACAAGAAGGCGATGGAATTCCGCAACGAAGGCATCGACGAGCAGATCTCGTCGGTCCGGCGGCAATTGCAATTCCTCAAGGAGGAATACCTCGGCAAGCAAAAGCTACTCGACCAGGGCCTGATCCGCGGAACCGAGGTCAAGGCGATCCAGCGGGCGATGGCCGATGCCGACGGACAGATCGGCAAGATGGTGGCGGAAGTCTCCGAGAACCGCGAACAGATCGTCAGGTTCGAGCAGCAGATAACCCAGACGAAGGATGCCTATCGCCAGGCCGCGCTTCAGGAGTTGCAGAGCCTGGAGGCCGAACTGGACGCGGTGCGCGAGCAGTCGCGGGAGGCCGAGAATGTGCTTCGCCGCGTCACCATCAATGCCCCCGTGCCCGGCACGATCATTCGCATGTACTACCATACCGCCGGCGGTGTCATTGAGAGCGGCAAGGCCATCCTCGAGATCCTCCCCTCCGATGTGCCCCTGGTCATCGAGGCGCAGGTGCCGCGCACCGACATCGACAACGTCAAGGTCGGGCAGAAGGCTTCGATACGGCTGATCGCGCTCAACCGGCGCACCACGCCTGTCCTGGAGGGTGAGGTCTACTATGTCTCGGCCGACGCATTGCCGGAGATGAGCGGCCCCACGCCCAAGGAAGTCTATCTGGCGCGCGTGCGCTTGCCGGCAAGCGAACTGGCGAGGGTGCACGGCTTTCAGCCGACGCCCGGAATGCCGGCCGAGATCCTCGTGCAAACCCAGTCGAGGACGTTCTTCAGCTATCTGACGAAGCCGATCGCCGACAGCATGGCGAGAGCCTTCATGGAACAGTGAGCAACAAGGAAAGAGGAATTATTCGGGGGCACCATGCAGATCGATGTCATTACGACAAGGGAGGCCTTGAACGGGCTCAAGCAGAACTGGGACGACCTTTACGAAAAGGATCCCGAAGCCCAGTTCTTCCTCTCCTGTACATTCCTGTCTTCCTATGTCCGCCGCTATGAGGGCGGCTGGTCGGTGCTGGCGGCCCGGCCGGGACCAGGGACTCCGTATGTCGCGCTGCTGCCTTTGCGGCTACGCACCAGGCTGAACAAGAAGACCGGCTTCTGCCACAACGAAATCAATATGGCCGGCAACTACGCGGCCGACTATGCCGGCATCGTTTGCGCGCCGGGCTTTGCCGAACGCGCCATCCCGGCGCTTGCCGGCCATCTGCTGAAGATGAACTGGGCCAAGCTGCATCTCGAGAATCTGCGCATGTCCGACAAGAGGCGGCGCCTGCTGCTCGACAATCTCGTCGACAAGCGGCTCACCGCCCAAAGGATGCAGCGCGTCAACAAGACCGACAATGTCGACAATTGCATCTGCCCGGCCGTTGCCCTGCCGGGAAATTGGGACAGCTATCTCGAGCAGAACACGAGTTCGAACACCAGACAGAAGATCAGACGCTTCCTGCGCAAGCTGGACAGTTCCGACGAGTTTCGCATCACCCACGCCGACGCCTCGACGATCGACCGCGACATCGGCATCATCCTCGAAATGTGGCGCATCAAATGGGCGCCGCGCAAAGGCAACCTGATCCCGGGCCTGATGCGGTCCAATCGGATATTGTTCAAGGACGCCTTCGAGAGCGGCACGCTTTTCCTGCCGATCCTGTGGCAGGCAGACAAGCCGCTCGGCGGCCTGGCGTTCCTGGTCGATCCGGTCAAAAAGGCGATGCTCTTCCATCTCGCCGGGCGCGACGAGACCGCCAACGACATTCCGTCGGGGCTTGTGCTGCATGGCTATTGCATTCGCCGTGCTATCGAACAGGGCTTCCGCAGTTACGACTTCCTGCGCGGCAACGAGGCCTACAAATACTCCTACGGCGTCGAGGAAACCGCCATCCATTGTGTCCTGGTCAAGACCAGGACCGGTCGCAATCTCGGTGACCGGCTTGACCCGAGATCCGTCGGCAGCGTGCTCGAGCAGGCGACCAAGTTCCATGAGGCGGGCAATCTGACCAATGCCGAGAACGGCTATCGCCAGATTCTCGAGGTCAATCCCCGCCATTCCCGCACCCTGTACGGTTTGGGACAATTGCTGGCGGCCAAGGGCGACCACTGGTCGGCTGCCGATACCTTCGCCACGCTGGTCGAGATCGCCCCTCAGTCGCTCAAGGCGTGGTCGAGGCTCGCCATCGAGTACCAGGCGCTAAGTCGCCACGCGGAGGCCGCGGACGCCTTCCGCAAGGTGCTGGAGCTCAATCCGGACCTTCCCGGGGCGCAATACGGCCTCGGCCGCAGCCTGGCGCAATTGCGGCAGATGGACGAGGCCGCGAAGGTCCTGAGCGCGGTGCAGGACAAGGCCGACAAACCCGTCGACCCCGTGCTGCGCGCCAAGGCTCGTGTGCAGTTGCAGAAGCTGAAGGAGGAAGCAAACCCCTGCTACATCAGGCTCGAGCCAAGCAATGCCAGGTCGCCAATCCTTGAGCAGGCGGGCGCTTAGGGCAATTCCAGGAAATGTGTAACGCTTTTCCGTCCCGAGCTTCGCCCTGACGTTGGGCTCTACTGCTTCACGGAAGTCGAGGTGCCCCAGGTGTCGGACAGCACATAGCCTTGGGGGTATGGATCCGTCGGATCGAGATAATAGACATGCTCGCCGGTGATCCAGGCCCGGCCGGTGATCTCCGGAACGATCGCCTTGCGACCGCCGATTTCCGTCAGCTCCACGATCCTGCCGGTGAAGCGGGAGCCGATGATCGATTCATGGATCAGCACCTCGCCTACCTGCATCAGGCCCCTCGCTTGCAGGACCGCCATGCGGGCCGACGTGCCCGTCCCTGTTGGGCTGCGGTCGGAGCGTCCCGGCGAGACGATGCAGGTGTTGCGGGTGACGTTGCCCGGACCCTGGAACGGCATGGCGAACTGCACGATCGAGACACCGCGTACATGTTCGAACTCCGGATGCACGACATCGAGCTGCTCGCGCGCGGCGTGCCTGATCTTCTCGCCGGCCACCGCCAGTTCGCGGGCCTCGTCGGGAGCGACCGAGAAGCCGAGCGCCATGGCATCGACGATGGCGTAGAACATGCCGCCATAGGCGATGTCGACGGTGAGCGTGCCGAGCCCCTCGACCTCGATGCTGGCATCGAGACGTTCGGCGAAGGCGGGCGCGTTGCGCAAGGTGATCGAGACGCATTTGCCGTCGCGGCATTCGGCGCGCACTTCGATGACGCCACCCGGCATGTCGAGCTTGAAGCGCGTCTCAGGCTCCTGCATCGGCACCATGCCGGTCTCGAGCAGCACCGTGGCGACGCAGATCGTGTTGGAGCCAGACATCGGCGGGTATTCCGTCGGCTCCATGATGATGGCGCCGGCGGCGCAATCATCGCGCGTCGATGGAACCAGGAGGTTGACGTGGCGCGCGACGCTGCCGCGCGGCTCGCAGATCAGCATCCGGCGGATGTGGTCGTGATCGCGTTCCATCGTGACCATCTTTTCCATCATCGTGCGGCCCGCCGGCGGCAGCACGCCGCCGACGATGACGTCGCCGACTTCACCTTCGGCATGGCAGCCGACGACACGAATGCTTGTTTTGGTGCGCATTGTTTCTCCCTGGCCTCCGCCACTATTTGCTTGGCAAGCAGTGCCGCTCCGGGACAAACTGGTCAATCTGCCAGCCAGCCTCAAGGAGAATCCCAATGGGCGCCAATATCTTTTCCGGCTGCATGCCGGCCTTGATGACACCCTGCACGGAGGACCGCCAGCCCGACTTCGAGGCGCTGGTGCGCAAGGGGCGGGACTTGATCGCGGCCGGAATGTCTGCCGTGGTCTATTGCGGCTCGATGGGCGATTGGCCGCTCCTGACCGACGAGCAGCGCATGGAAGGCGTCGAGCGCCTGGTGAAGGCCGGCGTGCCGGTGATCGTTGGAACCGGCGCGGTCAACACCGCCAAGGCCGTGGCCCACGCCGCCCACGCCCAGAAGGTCGGAGCGAGGGGCTTGATGGTGATCCCGCGCGTCTTGTCGCGCGGACCGTCGGTGACGGCGCAGCGCCACCACTTCAAGGCGATCCTCGCCGGGGCGCCGGATCTGCCCGCGGTCATCTACAACAGCCCCTATTACGGCTTTGCCACGCGCGCCGACCTGTTCTTCGCGCTGCGCGCCGAGCATCCGAACCTTGTCGGCTTCAAGGAGTTCGGCGGCCCGCAGGATCTGCGCTATGCGGCCGAAAACATCACCAGCCGCGACGATGAGGTTGCGCTGATGATCGGCGTCGACACCGCCGTCTTCCACGGCTTCGTCAATTGCGGCGCGTCCGGCGCCATCACCGGCATCGGCAATGTCTTGCCGAAGGAGGTTCTGCATCTCGTCGGACTGAGCCAGGCGGCCGCCAAGGGTGACGTCGAGGCCCGCCAGCGCGCGCAGGAGCTCGAAGCCGCGCTCGCCGTTCTCTCCTCCTTCGACGAGGGTCCGGACCTGGTGCTTTATTTCAAGCACATGATGGTGCTGAAAGGGGATCCCGAGTACCGGCTGCACTTCAACGAGACGGATGCCCTGACCGACAGCCAGCGCGGCTATGTCGAAGCGCAGCTCAAGCTGTTCGACAGCTGGTATGCCCAGTGGTCGAGGCAGCCCGGCGTGATCGCGAGATATGCGGCCTGAGACCGGTCGAGATCATCTCCGCGCCATAAGCCGAAGGCAGGGGGCCTTTCATCTATGCTGGCGGCGGCGCGGTGTCCGCGGCTCGAATTGCCATTACCAATTCGAGCCGCAATCATGGCGAGCAGTGGCCGATCGTCAGGAAGCAATCGTTTTCCTGCGCGGCCAGGCTAGTAGACCTTGAATGCACCCGCACCCGCTCGTGCATCCACATCGGTGATCAGCATGTGTCCCGGCGATACCGTGATCGAGATCGCCAATTCGGCACGAGCAAGAGCATCCTGGGCGGTCAGGCTGCTGCCCCAAAATACAGGGACCTCCCCGTCCATGATCTCGACCGCATCGCCCCAGTCGGGAGCCATCAAGTCCTCTATCCCAATGATGGCGGGCTCTCCGACATGGATGGGAGAGCCATGGGCGTGCGGAAAACGTGCGGTAAGGGCGCGAACCTTGTCGACGTCGCACTGTCTTATCGGCCGCATGGAGACGACCATCTCGCCACCAAACGGTCCGACGCCGCGGGTCTCGATCCTGGTTCGGAATTTGGGCAAGGCGTTGCCGTAGCCGATGCTGCGGAGCTTGATGCCCTTGGCGACAAGGGCGGCTTCGACCGTCAGCGAACTGCCCAGCGCGAACACGGCGAAGTCTTCGCGCCACAGGTCGATGATGTCCGTGGTCTGATGGATCACTTCCCCGAAGCAATAGATGTTGTACTGGGGCGCGTCGGTGCGGATGTCGATATCACCCAGGGTCGGGAGCAATGGGCTGCCGACACGGCTGACGCCCACCAATGGACAGGGTTTTGGGTTGCGGACGCAGAACTGGTGGAAATCGCCGGCAAAGCTGCGAGGCACGATCACGACATTGGCCTGGAGCTTGCCGCGCGCAAGCCCGCCCGTGTGCCCTTCATAGGCACCCATCCTGACCAATCTGCGGAGCCTGTCCGCATCGACCAGTCGCAAATTGTCATAGAACAATGAAGTGGTCAGGCGAGCCATGGCTTCCGAAGTGAGATGCACGTTTCAGAGACACGTCGAGAGCGCGTAAGATCATCGGCGGGTTGGCCGCTTGTCAAATTGTCAGAATCTTTCCCCAACGATAAATTGTATTTATTGGTCGGCCAATGGTGACCGCTATTATCATTAGCGTTTGCGAATAAATCTTTTCGTTCACCGGCAGCCGCGGCAGCCGATCGCCTCTATCTGCCGGCCAGCTTCGTGCAGAAAGGCAAGGTCCCGGTTCATGTAGAACAGCAGGAAAGCCGCATAGAGGACAAAGACGAGGCTGAAGACCAGCGTCTTGACGACCAGCGAAAGCGCAAAGACGTTCAGGTGCGGCGAGGCGCGCGCCAGGAAGGCAAGCACGATGTCGGACAAGAGCATGCAGATGATGAGCGGGAAGACGAGTGTCAGCGCCATCATCAGGATGCGGTTCAGCAAACCGAGGAAGATGACGGCGGCATCCTTGCTGAACACGGGCATGAGCTGGTCGATCGGCCAAAGGCCATAACTGTCATAGAGGCTGGTCAGGGAAAGTTCGAAGCCGCCGGCGGCCAGATAGACCGTGACCATGATGACCGCGAGCAAGGTGCCGGTGGCACTCGTCTCGTGGGTCATCATCGGGTCGATCAGCGTTCCCATCGTCGAGCCGCGCTGCAGGTCGAGGATGTCGCCGGCAGCCTCCGCCGCCCAGAACGGTATGCCCATCGCCAGCCCGAGCGTTACCCCGACCACGACCTCCTTGAGCATGTAGAGCACAATCATCGTCGTCGTGATGTCGGTGCTCGTCAGCTTGTTCACGATCATCGGAAAGACCGGAACCGCCAGCGCCAGAGCCACGCCGTTGCGCAGCAGCCCGGATAGCGGCACCCGCGAAAAGAGCGGCATCAAGAGCATGAAACCGGTCATGCGCGCCAGCGCGAAAGCGCCGGCCAGCAGATAGAACTGAAGCTCCTTTATCGACGCGAAGAGTGGTTCGACCGGCATCCGCCTGCCTCAACGCGTGACGACGGGGAACTCGTCCAGCGCCGTCGAGGCCTGCTCCGCGATCTGCTGTCCAAGCAGCGGGCCGACGACGATGATGACCAAAAGGATCACGACGAGCTTGATCGTCTGCGGCAAGGACTGGTCCTGGATCTGCGTCAGCGCCTGGGCAAGTCCGACAAGGATGCCGACCGCCAGCGCCGCGATGATCGCCGGGCTGGACGCGAACAGCACCGTCCAAAGCGCGCCTTGGACCTTCGCCAGGATGAAGTCATTGCTCATGCAAAACCCCCGGCGGCGTCAGCCATAGCTCAGGATGAGGCCATGCATCAGCCGCGACCAGCCATCGATGGCGACGAAAAGGAACAGTTTCAGCGGTATCGAAATGAGGACCGGCGAGACCATGATCATGCCGAGCGTCATCAGGACGTTGGCGACGACGATGTCGATGATGAGGAAAGGGAGATAAAGCAGGAAGCCGATCTCGAAGGCACGGGTCAGCTCGGAGGCGACAAAGGCGGGAACAAGGATCGAGAGATCGTCGTCCTTCAGGTTCTGGCGCGCCTCTTCCGGCCACAGCCGGCTCGTTCCGTCGAGGAAGAACTTCCGCTCCTGCGGCTGGGTGAATTTCATCAGGTGTCGTTGCAACGGTTCCCTGACCAATTGTGCCGCCCTGGCCAGGTCATCCGTCGTCTGGAACTGGACCTGCCCCTCCTGAAGCCGCCCCGACATCTCGCTCAGCAACGGCGTCGTGACGTATACGGTGAGCACCAGCGCTATGCCGTAGAGCACCAGATTGGGCGGCATCTGCTGGACGCCGAGCGCATTGCGGATGAGAAACAGCACGACCGAGATTTTCAGGAAGCCCGTCATCGTGACGACCGCCAGCGGCAGCAAGCCGACGAAGCCGACGGCGATCAGAATGCCGAGCAGGTTGGGCGAATTCTCAAGCATTGTCGAACATGCGCACGATCCGCACGCCCAGGCTTTCGCCGATCCGCACGATCTCGCCACGACCGACACGCTTGCCGTTGGCGATGATGTCGACACTCGCCTCCGTGACATCGGCGAGCGCAACGACAGAACCGGGCGCAAGCTGCCTTATCTCGCCGACCGGCATGGCCGTGCGGCCGATCTCGAAGGCAAGCGCGACCGGCAGCTCATCCAAGGTCGACTCTTCCAAGGTCCGGCCGGCTGGCGGCGGCGTGTTCTCGTTCATGGTCCACTCCCAATTCGATCCGGCGATTGCGGTCGGCGCGGCAAGCAATTGCGGCCCATCGGCAGTCAAGGCCACCGGCGCATAGAGGCGCTCGGCAATCACCAGCGCCGCCATGCGTTCCTCCTCTGCATCCCTGAAAAGCACTACATCGTCAGGCTGCAGGCTCCGCAACTCGCCAAGGGTGATCGCAAGCGGGCCACGCCGAAGGTGGACCGGCAGCGGAAATCCGGCCGGGATCGGCGGCCTCGCCTTACCGAGCTCGTCGAGAAGGCGGCCGATCCGCGCCGCCAGGCCGGCGTCGTCAGCATGCAAGACGCAGTCGATCGCTTCATCCTTGCCGGTCAGGACAAGGGCGAATGAGGTTTCGCCCGAAACGGCATCTCCCGGTGCGATCGAGGTGATCGCGATCCTCTCGCCCAGCCTGCCCTCGATCCAAGCGAGATCGTCCTCGAACGTGGCCTCCAGCAGCAGCGCGGCGTGAGCAGGCGCCAATCGTCGCACGTCGAGGAGTTCGTCCGCCCTGGCCAAGCCCCGTTCGACAACAGAAAGCGGCAGGCGCAAGTTGACGACCGCGTCCCCGACGGTGAGCGCAATGGTACAAAGCCGCTCGTTGGCAAGATTCGGCGCCGGCCAGACCGTCGCGATCGCCATGGCCTTCCCCGCAATCGTGATCTCCGCGGGAGCGCGGCGGCGGTAGAAGGCGTTCAATGCACCGACGTCAACCGGCGCAACGGATTCCAACGTCAGCAGATCGCCGACGCTCGACCGTGCGGCCGCGCGCTTCGCCGGTTTTGACCGCGTTTTCCTTTTTGCCGACGCGAAGGCTTGAGGCATCAGATCCATATTCACGATCACGGATTGGGGCTATCGTTCTGTGGGCAAGCGCGATGGACCGCGCTCCTCCTCCTCGGAAAGCTCGGCAAGCGCCAGGCGACGACGTGCGGTGCGCCTGGTCAGGTGCTCCAGCAGCCCGTCCAGCTTCGTCACGGCCCTCATGCTCTCGCGATGATCCTTGCGGGCTGCCGACAGCTCCACTTTGCGTCGCTGCTCGGCTACGCCGGCCATCTTCTCGTTCTCTCGCAATTGCCCGGTTTTGCTGGCGGCGACTTCGAACCGACCCTGAAGCCGATACAGGCTGGCAGCCTTCACCGGCTGTCCGACAAGCGCACCGAACGCTGCATCTTCGGCGTCGACCGTGCGCTGAAGGTGTTCGGTGACGGCGGCCGCCGCTTCCTCGACCTCCCTCGCAGCCCGCTGCGCGGCGGCTTGCCTTCTGATGACCTCTTCCGTTGCGCGCTCTTCGCGGCGGCGTCTGAGGTCGCGCAGCCGGGCGATCGTGTCAGGCGCCTTCATTGGACGATCTCCCGCATGCGCTGGCGTGTCTTCTCGATGCCCTCGTGCGTGGCGGACGGCTGTCGCAGGAAGTCATTGATGGCGTCGATCTTCGCCACCGCCTCGTCCGCCACGGTATCGCTGCCCTTTTGATACTCCCCGACGCGCAGGAGAAGCTCGATGTCGGCGTAGCGGGCAAGCAGCTCGCGAAGGCGGCTGGCGTCAGCCCGGTGCGCCGGCGGCACGACGGCATCCATCAGACGGCTTCGGCTGCGCAGGACGTCGATGGCGGGGAAATGGTTGCGCTGCGCCAGCTCGTTCGACAGGAAGACGTGGCCATCGAGAAGCGCCTGGATCTCCTCGGCGACCGGATCCAGCGTGCCGTCGCCTTCCAGGAGAACGCTGTAGAGGCTGGTGATGGACCCAATGCGACCGGGCCCCGAGCGTTCGAGCAGACGCGGCAGGACCGCGAACAGCGAAGACGGAAAACCGCGCCGCGTCGGCGGCTCGCCCGAGGCCAGGCCGATCTCGCGCTGCGCGCGGGCAAACCTGGTTATGTTGTCCATCGCAAGCAGCACATGCTTGCCCTGGTCGCGAAAATATTCCGCAATGCTGGTCGCCACATAAGCGGCCTTGACGCGCTCGATGGCAGGCCGGTCGGATGTCGCGACGACGACGATCGCCCGCTCCCGCCCTTCCGCTCCAAGCTGATGCTCAACGAATTCGCGCACCTCGCGCCCGCGTTCGCCGACAAGGGCGACCACGGCGACATCGGCGTCGGTGCCGCTGACGATATCTGAAAGCAGGAGCGACTTGCCGACGCCAGGTTCGCCGAAGATACCGACGCGTTGCCCGCGCGCGCAGGTGAGCAGCCCATCGAGGGCGCGGATGCCGAGCTGGATCGGCTCGGAAATCAGACTGCGCTCAAGCGGAGATGGCGGATAGGCGTTGACCGGATAGCTGCCGGCAATGCCATCCGGCGCAAGCGGCTTGCCGTCCAATGGCTCGCCGAGCGCGCTGATCACCCGGCCAAGAAGGCCGGGACCGACGGGCACCTGCTGGTCCTTTCCGGTCGCAACGACCTCGGTCAGGCTCGAAAGGCCGGTCAGATCGCCAAGCGGAACGAGGATCGCCATCTCGTCCAGCAGGCCGACCACTTCCGCCCTGGTCGTCCTGCCTGTCCTGGGGTCGATCAGTTCGCATATCTCGCCGATCCGGGCCTCCTCCACGGTCGCGTGGATGACGGTGCCGGTGACCCTCCGCACGCGCCCTCGCCTCGGCCGGCTGGCATCGTCGCGCAGGCCGGAGCGCAGGCCGGGGATGATGGACGCCAGGCGATTTTCGATTTCGGCAGCGGGCGTCGTCATGCAACCTCCGCCTTCGACGCGATAGCGGCAGCTATGGCCTTGAGCTGCGCGTCGATGCTGGCATCGACGACGGCAAAGTCGGTCGAAACGATGCAGGCGCCGACCGCCAGCGCATCATCCGCGTCGATCTCGACGGTCATGCCCAGATCACTGTCGCGCAGGACGGCGTTCAGCTCGTCCCGGACCCTGTCGACGGAAGCGGGATGAACCCGGACCTTCAGATATTTGGCACGGCGAATTTCGGAAACCGCCTGTCTCGCGGCCTTGGCGACAAGCGTGCCGACGTCGAACTCGCCCAGCATTCGCCTGACGATTTCGATGGCCAGGCCGATGACTTCGGTCTCCAGCCCGGCGAGATAGCGATCCACCTTGACCGCTGTTTCGCCGATCAGCCGCGTGGCGTCCGCATCGCCCTGCGCCTTGCCGTCCTCATAGCCCTGCGCATATTCGGCCGCGTAGGCTCGCCGGGCGGCTTCGCGCAACTGCTGCGCATCGTGCCTCGCCTCGTCGAGAAAGGCGTGCCCATCCTGCCAGGCGCGCGCTTCCGCGGCGCGCAGGATGCGCGCAGAAGGGCGTCTCGGCATGGCGTCGATCGCTTTGCCCGGTTCGATCATCTCGTCTCGCTCATCGCTCGTCGAACAATCGCCGGACCGGCAGCGGCAAATGCTTCGGCCGCCGCTGCGTCGACAGACCCGTGCGGCATCAGCTTGAGGCGAACCCGCATGCTCGTCTCGCCGGGCATCGCCTGACACCACGCGCCAAGGCAGCTCAGCCCATCGGCATAGACGCGATCGTGAATATCTTCCAAGGGCTGCAAGGACTGGGTCGGACCGGCGAGATCGCGGTTGGCGACCAACAAGGCGCAGAGATCGGCGCCAAGGGCCGCCTGCAATCCGGCGGCTTCGCGTCCATCGATGACAGCGGCCAGACTGCCGGCCCAGTAGATCGCGCCCGAGCGGAGCGCAAGCTCCTCCAACTCCTCACCCGATGACAACGCGATCGCCCGATCCACCGCGTCGGCCGGCTCATCGGCCGCGGAATGGAGCCGGTAGCGCTCGAGCAGCAATTTGGACAGTCGTTCCTGCAGGCGCTGCGATCGCAGCATGCGCTCGCAGGCGGCCTCGCTTATCGTGCCGTCAAAGCATTCCGCAAGCCGGGCTGCATCCGCATAGGATGCGGGATTGGCCATGAATGCCTGCCATTCCGGGCTGGCGGTTTGCTGCGAGCCGGTCCCGGTCATGTCTTCTTCACCGGCAGAGCGGACGCGTCGAGCGCATAGACACCCGGCCGTCGATACCACTGGAGGTAGGCCAGCCGGGCAGCCAGCGCCAGTATGGCCGCAGCCATGCCGTAGAACAGCCACATCGCGGCGGCGACGCTGTCCGGATGCAGCCAGAGGCCAAGGAATGTCGTGAAGCCTGCTTCGGCGGTTTCGTGCTCGGGGGCCTTCGCGGCCACCGGGATGAGCGTGACCGAGACATTGTCATAGGTCAGTCCGGCGATACCCTTGGCCACCAGCATCTTGACCTGCGGGATCAGCTCATTCATCGGAACCGACGCGCGATGGCGGATGAAGACGGAGGCGGAAGACGGCACCAGCTGCTGTCTCAGCGGATCGTTCTCCGGCAAGACGAGATGGACGCGTGCGGAAAGCACGCCGTCGATGTCCGAGATCGTCTGCGAAAGCTCCTGGCTCAGGCCGTAGATCATCGTCGCCCGCTCTTCCACCGGCGAGGACACCAGCCCGTCTCTCTTGAACACCTCGCCGAGCGTCTGGAATTCCTGCTTGGGCAGTCCGCTTTCGTCGAGGATTGCCATGGCTTCGGCGAAACGGCCCTTCTGCACAGACACCGTCATCTTGCCGTCCTTGCCGGCCTCGCGCTGGGCCGGGATCCCGCGACGCATCAGCGTGGCGACGATCTCGTTGGCCTGCTGCTGGTTGAGGTTGGAATAGAGCTCCACCGAGCACGCCTGGAGCACAAGCATGCCCATGACAACCAGCGCGACGCGGCACCGGGCGCCGCACCGATTCAAAAGCGTTGATCGCCGCGGCAAGGATAGCGTGAGCACGAACACTCCGTAGCGCTTACTGTTGCTTGATCAGCGTGCTGGTGGACGACGTGACGGCGGTCACGCTGCTCGTCACCACCTCGAGATTGGCGGCTGCCCACATCACCGAAATCGATCGCTCGAGCAGTTGCTCGGCGTTCTTTGCCGGCGCGCTTTCGCCTTCCTTGCCCGACGGCGCCGCCTTGCCGGTGGCCTCCTGCAGCGAGGCTGCTTCAGCGTTCACCGGGGCGTTCGCCTGGCCGAGGGCTTTCTGGACCTGCTGCATGGTTCCTTCAAGCGACCGAACGGCGGAACCGAACAGTGCCGACGGATCGGTGAGCGCCCCACCCCCTGCCTTCTCCGCCTCGGCCAGATAGTCGAAGAGTTGGCGCTCCACGATCGGCTCGGTGCGTTCCGCTTTGGCGGATTGTCCGGCCATTGCCGGATTGGCGCCGGACGATGCCTGCGCCACCTGCCGACCTGCCGGCGTGGCGACATCGCCTCGGTCGGGCGTGCTGGCCTTTGCGACATCGTGCTTTTCCTGCTTGGCGCCCACCATCCGGTTGCCCGGCTGCGCTGCCGCGCCGGCGGTGATCTGCTGTTGCGAACTTATGCTGGTGGTCAAATTTGCCAGCGTTGCTTCCAGGGCTCCAATCGGCGCGATCTGCATGAACCTGGCCTCCTGTTTCAGTTCGGTGTGACGGGCACATTCTGTGTCTCCGCCAGCTTGCCGCCGCGGAAAACGCGGATCGAAACGACCTTGCCGGGCTCCCGCTTCGGGCTCGATGCGGCAGGAACTCCGAGCGTCTTCCTCACGAGTTCGACGTAGGACGGCGGCCCCGACACCGAGACGACATCGTCTTGCCTGGAAACCTTGATCGGAAACCTCGGATCGATGACGCCCAACCGCTGCAGCCGATCTTCCGCGCCGGCAGCCGTGTTGGCATCGAGCGGGATCATCTCGGTCTGGACTTCAGCCTCGGTCGCGACGTTCATGACGATGCCGTCGAAATGCCAGACCAGGCCGTACCGATTGCAGATCTCTTCCAGGAATTCGCGGGCAGTTCCAACCGGCATGCCGGCGCTCAGGCGCCCTTTCACAAGCTTGCCGACACGCATGGGCACCCCCATGTTGCGACCGAGCTCGATCAGCGCGTCCGTCACCGACTGATCGACCGTGATGTATTTGTAAGGACCGGCAGGCCAGCGTGGCTCGGCGGCGCTCGCCCGAGACGAAGCGAGGCCAAGCGCCAGGATCATCGCGAGGCCGCCGGCCGCGAAGACAGCCTTGGCTCCCGACAACCAGTGCGCATGGCAGGTACCGCGTCCCGTCAACATTTGATCCTGTCACAGGACGACGCGGAGCGATGACCCGCCTCGCCTGTCTCATTGGTTTACCCGCCAACTCCCTCTTATCGTGCACACCGCAAAATTGGAAGTCCAATTGGATTGCTCATGTGCATTTGGTTCCAAATGTTGCGAACGGCGAGCAAAGCGATATGGTGCGCGCTGGAATCAGGCATCACCGCTTCGTGATCGCCGGATTCAATGCCTGGATGGGAAGGATCGGCCTCGGTGGCGGCAAGCAAGAACCTGGTCGCGCGTCTGGACGCTCCCACCGGAAGTCCGGGGCGCTGGACGTCGATCGGGCTGAGCCTCGCCCAGAGCTTGGGTGAATCAGTTCTGATTGCTGCCACGTTGACTGTCGCCATGGCGCCGGCGCAGGCTCGATCGAACAGCGGCTATCCGCATGACCAATGAAGACGTCATCGACCTATATGACCGAGTGAAGATCGGCGCCCAGATTATTGTCCGGCATTGAATCGTGATCCCTTTCAACATCAAGCAGCTCGAAACATTTCTGCTGGTGGCGACTTTCGGAAGCTTTCGAAAGGCGGCCGAACGGCTGAACACAACGCAGCCGGCGGTATCCACCCGAATTGCCGGCCTGGAAGAAGCGCTGGGTGCCAAGCTGTTCGAGCGGCAAAGCAGCACCGTCAGGCTGACTGCCGAGGGACAGCGGCTGCTGCCGCCCGCGCAACGCGTCTTGCGCGTGGCGGAAAGGCTGCAGCTGACGGCCAACTCCCTTTCAGAAACGGCGGGAGTGCTCAGGCTCGGCGTTGCCGAAACCATCGTGCACACCTGGCTGCCGGATTTCCTGAAGGAGTTGCAGGCAAACTATCCGCTGATCGACACCGATATCGTCGTTGACGCGACGACCACCCTTCGCAACGAACTCATGTCGCATAGACTCGATCTTGCGGTGCTGATGGGCCCGGTTCTGGAGTACAGCATCGAGAATATCGGACTGCCGTCCTTTCCGCTCGTCTGGGTGTGCTCGCCGCAGCTGAAATTGCCGAACCGGCGCAAGCTGACGCTGAACGATCTGATGCAATTTCCCATCATCAGCTACGCGCGCACCACAACGCCCTACAGCGAGCTTTACCGCAAGCTGACCGGCGAGTTGGAAGAGACGCCGCGCATCTTTCCGGCCAATTCGCTGGCCGCGTCCATCAAGATGACGATCAACGGTATCGGCATAGCCTCTCTCCCCGAGGAAGTGGTCCGGGACTATGCCGCAGGCGGCCAACTGCGCATCATCGATTGCGAATGGCACCCGTCCGACCTGCGGTTTACCGCCTCCTACTCTTCCGAGCCCTCCAATCCGATCGCGGAGCGGGCGGCGAAGCTGGCCGCCTGTGTCGCACACGCCTATGCCGCAAGGATCGGCAAGGCTCCTGCTGACTAGACTGAGCCGGCCGCTCCTCAGCCAACCGATGTGACCGGCAGATAGATGCGGTCGCCCGAGAAAATCTGATCCGGGCTCAGGATGTGATCCATGTTGAGCACCACCGTCTCCGCCACATCCGCAGAATGCGTCCTGGCGATCAGGCGAATGCTGTCGCCGCTCTTGACCTCGACCCACTGATAGCCGCCCTTCTCCAGCGTCGGGTTCGTGCGGCCCTGGGCATTGCTGCTGCCGTCGAGATGAACCTCGACATGGTCGCTGGAAACCCAGCCGCTATGCATTTTGCCGTCCGGCCCGAAACCTTCGACAGGTATCCAGGCTTCTCCTGACGGGTCGCTCGAAGGCTTCGCGGTCTGTTCGACGAACGTGCCGGGCTGCAGGACCGTCGCCACGCTCGAATCCCCGTCGGGCTCTGTCCGCAAATTCAGACCGTCATCCGCCGACACGACGAGCTGCGGGAAGTCCTCGGGCGGGGTTTGCGGCGGAACATCCGAAGGATCATCGGGTTGCTGGGACGAGGCATCGCCGTCCGGTTTTTTCGGATCGGGTGGAGAGGCCGGCGCGCCCTCCCAAGGCTTCGCCAGCAGCGAGTCCAGCGAGAAGAGAAGCATGCCGACGCCGAAGGTTATGCCCAGCGTCCACCGATCCCACGCACCCCATCTCTTGTCGGACTTTTCCGCCGCCGCCATATCGGCATCGGTTCGCGGCACCGAACGGCGATTCATCCGGTCCGTCCGTATCGCCGATGCCCAGAATTCGGCGCAGCCGAACGTGAACAAGGAGCCGGCGACCGTGGCGATCGGCGCCGGCCAGGAGTGCAACGTATAGACGGCGCAGCCAAGCACATAACCGGGTCCAGCCAGATGTTCGGCCACGTTTCGGATCACCGGTCTGCCGGTGAACGACTGCAGCATCGACTTCGTGCCATAGACGACGTTGCCGAGCGAAAACGTGCTGTTGACGACAAGATCCTTGCCCTGGATCATCCCGGTCGCGGCACCTGGCGCCGCTGCAATGAACGTGGCCCCGCCGAGCGCGTTGAGAAATCTCCCGAACGGCTTGTTGTTAGCGGTTGCGTTGGGGAAGATCGCCTGCGTGCCGAACACGAAGCCTCGCACGCCGAATGCCACGGCTGCGGCAGTCGCGCTCCAGGTTGGCGGCAACGAACTCCACAACATGTAAGAAGTGGTCGACATGCCGCCAAAGGTGGCGAGCGCCTGAGCGTTCTCGCGCATCCTGGCATGGCTGAGGGCCAGATCGACGCTGGCGGCCTGATCCGGCGTCATCGCCTTCTTGTGGGTGGCGCGATAGGTCGTCAGTTGCAGTACGGAAAGGCCGTTCGTCTGATCCCCGCTCATCCACCCGAACTGCTCAGGCGTGAACTTGCGGAACTGGCCGGGACTCATTTCCTCGAACTGTTTCGGTGTCACCGCTTCGATCTGCGGCTGGATCAGGGTTTCGATGTGGTGGACCGTGAAAGCGCCCCATTGATCGCGCGTCAGCATCGGGATCTGCTTCTCGGTCAGCCACGGCACCTGCTTGGGATCGAGCTTCGCCACATCCAGCGAATCGATCATGCTTTCGGGGATCGCCGGAACCTGGCGCTCGGTGAGGTTCTTCAGCAATCCGGCCTCGCCCAGTTCCTTAAATTGCTGTGACGTGAACTTCGCGACCTGGCCGGGCTTGAACCACGGAACCTGGCGCGCTTCCAATGTCGGCACATCGACGAACGCGACCATGTCACCCTTGATCGCGCGCACCTGTGGTTTCGTCAGGTGAGGCGTCAAACCGGCTTTGCCGAATTCCCGGAACTGCTGGTCGCTCAGATTCCGGATGTGACCCTCGGTCAGCCAGGGAACCTGTTTCGCGTCGAGCCCCGCGATGTTGACATAGCCTATCTTGGCCTTCGGGATACCGCGCAGTTGGACCTTGGTCAGATAAGGCAGCAATCCGGCCTGATCCATGTCGCGGAACTGCTGTTGCGTCAGCTCGGCCACCTGCTCGCGTTTGAGCCATGGAACCTGGTTCGGCTGGAAATCGCCCATGACGAGACCCGGCACCTGGTCAAGCGGAGTAGCCCTGACGCCATCGCGGGTCAGCCCGTGGCCGCCGGAGGCACCGCGTATCCAGGGCAGGACGACGGCTTCGCCCGTGTCGGGGTCGTAGACCAGCATGTGCGTCTTGTCCTGCACCTCCGGAGCATCGGCCGGGGCGCGGGGCCCGTCGGAAGGCGGCACATAAACCTGTTCCGGGCTCCTCGGCTCCGTGCCCAGCATTGCCGCGACGATCACCTCGCCATTCCTGTCCTGGAGATGGATGGTGCGGCCCGCGGCGACCTGGCTCGACGCCGGTTGAGATTGCGGAGTTGCCGTAGCGGGCTTGCTGTGTCCGAAGATGTTGCCGACAATTCCCGCATCGTCGAGCGCCCGCTGCAATTCCGCGGAAGGCGGCGCATCGAGGAAAACCCAGCGCGGCTGATAGGCGGGGTTCTCGTTGCGCAGCGCCACATCCTTGTTGATCTGCTCCTGCAGTTTTGGCGTCAGCGGCACTTCGCGCATCTGGGCGACACCGTTGATGGTCGTCCAGCGATGGTAGGTCTTTACCTCGATGGCCTCGATCACGTCAGGGCTCTTGAAGACAGGCGAATCCACGTAGCGCCCGCCCTCGCCGAAGACCGGATGCGGGCCGTCCGGATTGGCCGCGACCGGGAAATGCGCCTCCCCAAGCGATCCGTTGAGTTCGCGTGTGTAGGTCTCGCCGGCCTTCCATTTTTCAGGCTGCCGCATGTTGCGCACCTGCTGCAGCGAATAGGTGGTCGGCGGCGCCGCCTCGATGGCCTTCCTCGCCGGCATTGCCTGCGGCGGCACGGCTTCTCCCTCCGGCCGTCCCTGGCTGCCCGGCACGTGGTCCTGCGAGCCGCCGCGCACCCATGGCAGGACATATGCTTCGCCCGTCTCCGGGTCCCGATAAAGAATGTGCGACTTGTCCATCAGCTCCGGTTCGTCGCCGCGCGCCTTTGGTCCGTCGGCCGGCGGCACATAAACCTGCTCCGGACTGTTCGGTCCGTTGCCCAGCATTGTGGCGGTGATCACATTGCCGCTCTCGTCCTGAAGCTGCAGGGTTCTTGGCGGGCGTTTACCGGCCGACGCAGCGTTGGCGGCGCCAGCGGCCGCGTCTTGCCCAGGCGCAGTGTTACCTGCCGGCGGTGCTGGCCGTCGAAACCAAAGCGGCCTGTCCGAGGGCGAAGGAGCAACCCCTTGCTCCTGATACCAGCGCGCAAGCGCCTGCTGCTGGTCGGATGGCGCCAGATAGACAAATTCCGGCGGCGGCATCTCAATTGGTTTTGCCTGTGTCTCGAGGAAGTCACGGATGGCGCTCATCGCGCCAGGTGGAATGAAGGCTTCATCCTTGAGTGACAGCAACGTGGATTGGCGGAACGCCTCGATATCGGCCTTCTGACCGGGTGTCGCGGTCGTTTCGAGTTCATCCAGCCATTTTCCGAAAGACGCCTTGCCGCCTCTCGGAAATGCCAGACCTCCGCCGCTGTCGGCACGCTGGTCGAGTTCATGCAGCCAGCGCGGAACCACTATTTCCACAGGCAGGTTGTCGGCGAAGGTAAATTCACGTCCAACGAAGTCGCCCTTCGCGACGATCGGGGCGACCTCAGGCAAATTCGTTCGGTAGAAGAACCTGATTTCGCCCGTGAACGCCAATGGCAGTTGGAGGAACGGCACGGAGGGCACGCGCAACTTGAGCGCCGGGCTCCGCACCGCAAGCGTGACGTCAAGTGTCGAGGCGACAGCCTCACGCTTGCCGAAAAGGTTGACATAGATCGGACCGCCCGAGCGAACATAATGATTGTAGGGCGCAGGCAGCTTGCGCAGGAGAATGCGATCTGGACTCGGCAGGAATTTGTGGAATGCCTCGTTGACGATGACCTCGAGCCGGCTTGCGCCGGCATCCCACACGCGCCGACTTTTTCCCGTGAGATCGACAATTGTCTCTCCCAGTGCCAAGCCGGGAACAGCAGATTGCCGCATCCCGCTTTCCGAGCCAGGAATGAACAAGATCGATTTCTGAGCATCGATTTCTCCCGACGCCACCAGTGCCCGGATCGTGCTCATGTCAGGATTGTCGGCAAGCGCCTGCGCCGTATGCTCGTCCTTCACGACGAACTGGGCCCTCAGTCGCAGGCGGTCAAGCACTCCCTTGTTCGCGTCGACGAAATCTGAATTGACGATCGTTCCCTTGGGAAATGTTGCGTCCATCGCCACTTCGTAGCGCTTCTCGACGCTTAGCAAGCTCGTCAGGTAATACTTGTCCTCCAAGTAAACTTTGCGATACGGAACGTCGCCGTGGAACTCCGAGAATTCCGTCTTGCCGTCCTCCGTTTGACGCAAGAAGTCGCTTTCACCGTCCTTCAAAATTGCCGACTTTGAGCGAAGGGCGAGGCTGAATGTCAGCTCCACGGCCCAACCCTGGTTCCCTGCCGGACCCTCAACGCTGGCAGAACGCGGCATGACCGTGAAGACGGAATCCGAGGCCTCGCCGAACAGCCTTTGACGTGCCGCGTCGAGAAAATCCTGACCTTTGAACTGGAAAGCCGTCTGGCGCTGAACCTTGAGGCCGAGCTGCGCGAGCGTGATGTTGCGATGCTCGTTCGGGCGAATGGAGATTCCCAGTTCCTTGCCGAGACTATAGCGTGCCGGTTCGAGCGACCGGTATTTGACGCTGTCGGCAAATGACTGCCAAAGGGCACGATAATCGGTGCGTGTCCCTAGGCCCACCATGTATGACCGCCAGGTCGGCGATCCCAACTGGAGGGCCTCAGGCATACCCGGGATCGAATGGACGGCCATGTTTGCCGGGTCGGAGTTGAACCGGACCCGCCCGAGCGCGGATATCCTGAAATCTCCCCAGTTCTTCTGTTTGGCCGGCTCGACGCCTGCCAGCGGGTTGGCGCCAGGCGCTGCGCTTTCGTCCACCGTCCCCCGCGCTGTTTCTGGAATGCCATCCGGGCCATAGCGTTCTGCCAGCTCATGGCTGGAATAGTAGCTTTTCTCCTGTTCGTAGCGGGTCACCAGCTGTTCGGTGGTCAAACCGTCGAGATAGGCCGAGGGCGTTTTGGGATCCTTGCCGCTTGTGTAGACATACCCGCCTGTGTCGCGTTCAGGCGTGCCAGTGAAGCTGCGCGTTTCCGGATCCCACACGAGATGCACCGGGACCTCTGTCACGGTCGGCTTGTTCGACACGATGATGGGATCGCCGTCAGTGGGGTTGGCTGGGCTTCGCACGGCCAAGCCATCCGGATCGCGGCCCGGCAGCATCGTCGGGTCACCGCTTCCAGCGCCTTCGAATGGCTCGTGCAGGACGATCGGCCGCGACGGCTGACTGTTGCCTGAGGGATCAGTCTTGTCACCAGTCGATGGCGGCTGGTTCTGGCCCTCTGACTTGCCGGCTGGCAGCGCGCGCTGACCAACTGGATTTCCGGCCCCCTCCCGAGCGCTGAAACCGGGCCCCGGCTGGCCGCTGGTTTCGCCGATCACCTCGCCCTGGATAACGATCTCATTCGGGTCCGGCATGACGTATTCGCCGGTGGGCCTGTAAACACCGTCCTGGCCCATCGCGTAGACCGCCCGCGGTCCCGGCCCCGAATCCGGTCCGCCCGGCGGTGGAAAGCCTGACGTGGGAGTCGCGTCGCCGCCCCGAGGACCGGACGCTCCAGGCATGTTGTACAGCAACGAGCGGCCGCCAAGGCCCGTGCCGACCGCGCCGGTGCCGATGCCCATGATGGCGTTCGCAAGTTCGGCAAATGACATTTCACCGCCGTGCCTGGCCAGATCCTCCGCCGACCTGGCAAGCACCGGAATACCGGTGACCACGCCCCCGGCATCGAGGCCCCAGGCTGTGTTGGTCAGCTTGCTGCCGCTTTGCAGATAGCTCGCTGCCTGTTCGGCATAAGAGGATTGCGTTACGTTTACGCGGAGTTTGCCAATGCCCCAGCTGGCGTCGCTCATGCGCGCCATGCCGAATCCGCCCGCAAACGCCTCGGACGTGGACAGGCCGGCCCTTGCCAGGCCGAACGTGCGCAGGGCGCCGGCCCCTACGGGCAGGAACGCGGTCACGCCGGTGGCGACATTCCAGGCCGACTGACTGTCGAAGTCGCCGCCCTGAAGCAGGTGCTCGCCTTCCCTGTAGAGCGTCTTGCCGCCAAGAGCCGCGCCGGAGGTGATCGCAATGGGAATGGCCCATTGACCGCCCGGAACGAACGAGACGATGGTGGCGGCGCCGGCGACGATGCCAAGACCGATGTCGGTGGCCTTGTCCCAGAAATCAACCTTGCGTGCGTCGGCGATCTCCACCTCGTCGAGCGAGAACCCATCGGCGCCGAGCTTCATGTCGCCGCCCTTGGCCAGGATCAGCTTGCCGTTCTGGCTGAAGATGCGGTTCTCATGCTGGAATTCGTCGAAGCTGCCGTAGTATTTGCCGGAGCTGTCGACATAGCCGATTTCTTTTCCATCGTTCTTGATCGCGAACAATGCCGTCGACGATTCCATCCCGCCATCCAGCGAGAAGATCGGCACGACCTTGACCTCCGCGTTTTCGCCGGCACGGTCGGTGATCTCTCCGGTAACCTTCGTGACCCCCTCGCTCGATTCGTCGAGGCCGAGAGTGCGGGCAACCGTGCCGCTGAGCTCGCCGGGCTTGTATTGCTTGTATTCGCCCGTGAACCCGTTGTCGTACAGCTGCTTGAGCCTGACCTGGTAGCCGGCGAGCGCCTGATCCTTGTGCTCCTCGAAATACGTGTTTTTGAGCCGCGCCTCATGCTCTTCGTTGCCATAGGTCAGAAGCTTGGGGTTGCTTGCGTAGAAGCCGTACCAATCGCGCGCCGCCACCATCGCGGGGCGGACATCCTTGTTCCATGTCTCCAGTTGAGTCTTTTCGGTTTCTGCTAAACCCCTGTCGATTTCCGCGGCCGCCACTTCGGGGTGCACCCACAGCCACTGGCCATCCATCTCGATCCGGACCGACTTGCCGCTGGCGCCGATTGCGCCCGGCCCACTCTTTTCGTAGGCAGCGGCAACCTCCGGTGCGACCCAAAGCTCGCGGCCGTTCACCGTGACCTTTACCGGCTTCTCGCCCGGCTGCAGTGTGCCGGCAGGCGCTTCGACGGTGCCCCCGCCATGCTCGGTGATTGCTTTGTCGCGAGCCGTCGTCGCGTCGACGAGCTTGGCTTTCGCATCTTTGAGCTTCGCGTCGAACTGCTCGACCTGCACGCCGACGATCTTGGATTTGGCCGCCGCCAGCGCCGATTGCGAACCTGTCCCATTGGGCGTGCAGACCGGCGCCGAAGCCGAGCTTTGTGTCGATGCCAGCAGCTCCTGCCACTGCTTGTTGAGCGGATTGTTGCGGAAATCGTCCCGGATATTCTTGTCGCCGAGATCGTATGTCAGAGCATATTTCAGGACTGGCGTGTCGTTGCCGTCTTTGTCGCTGAAAACATCATTCTCATAGGTGTTTACGAGATAGAGCTGTCCATTCTCCTCGATCACTTGCTGCGATTTCAGTTTGCCGGTGAAGTCACCCTCGCCGTTCGTGTAGCCGTCCCAATCGAAATGGTGCGGATTTCTCTGCTTCGCCTGGGCGACCAATGCCTGCTTGATCGGTTCGACATCCACGGCAAGGTCGGCCGCATCTTTTTGCGCGACGCCAAATTCCTCATACGCCTCAGCCAGCGTCACCTGGCTGGCTGCCGGCCCCTGCAGGCCTTTCAGTCCCTCAAGCCTGCCATTGATTTCTGTATACTCGGGGCTCCCGGATTTGACGCCGTAGAGCTCCAATTCCGTCGCGCTGACCATCTGGTCGATGGTGGCCTTGTTGCCTCGCGCGGTGTGCAGCGCCGCGTTGATGAAGAGTTGCGTCACCCCCGCGTGCTCGGCCTTGCCCTGCAGGTTGGTTACCTCGCGGCTGGGCCCGCCGACAGGACCGACGGACGGCTTGCTCGGATCGCTGAGCATCGGCAGGGTTGCCTGCTTGCCCAGGGCATCAAGGAGGCTCTTCTCGCCCTGTGCGTACTCGGCCCTGGCAGTGCTGGCACTTTGCAGCATGCTGTTGGCGGTGGTCAGCCGCTTTTGCGCATCCGCCAGCGTGCCTTTCGGCTCGGGGGCCTGCCATTGCAGCCCATACGGCGCCAGCACCTTATCGAGTGTCGTCTCGGCGCTCTTCACGGCTCCCTTAAGTTCGGGATCCAGCGCATAGACGTCGAGCTGGGCCCCGCTCTGCTCAGGTTTTGCCTGTGCTTCGCCGAGACGCGCTATCACAGCGTTTTCGGCGGCGATCGCCTTGGCAACTTCCGGATCAAACCACTGCCAGCTCCCGTCGACCATCAGCGGCACCCACTTGCCGCCTGACGGAGCCGTAGCCGATGGCGGCTCGCCGAACGGGCCAACCGATGTGGCGCTGCCGTCGAGATTCGGCGTCGCCGGCCTTCCGCCACCATATTGCTTGATCGCGTCCTTTACTGCTTGCTGCTTATCTGCGACCTCTTGCGCAAGCTCAGGACTTGCCCCGCCGAGCACTCCTTCCAGAATCGTCTTGAGAACCGTGTCGGTCTTGGCCTGCTCGGGATCCTTGCTCTGCGGGTTGATTTTCATCAACAGTTCGGCCAACGCCTGCTGCGCCGTGCCGACCTCGATCTTCAGGTCGTTGCCGGTCGTGTCGTTGTGCAACGTCATGCTGCCATCGGGCCTGGTGGTCAGCGTATAGCCGTTGAAGGTGACCTTCACGGTGGTTCGCGTGCCGTTTTCGATGGTGACCTTTTCTCCGGCGTTGATGACGTCCGGATCACGGGCCGAATCGAAAAGGCCGGGATTCGTCCGCCTGAGATCGTCGAGCGATACGCCATATTTCCGTGCGATCAGGGTCAGGTTGTCGCCCGGCTTGACCTCGTACTCGACGGGTTTGCCGCCATTGATCTTCTCGGTGATGGTCGTCGTCACCCGGCCATCCTCGTCGGTGACGGTCTTGGTTTCGGTTCCGTTGCCATCGATGGATTGCGACGTTTTTTTCCCGTCCGCCGTCGTCGTGACGGTGCGTACATCGTGCTGATAGTCGTAAGAGTAGACCGTCTTGTCGCCGGTGCGCGGATCGGCGAGCTCGACCGACTGCGCGTCGCTGCTGCTGGTGGCCGTCACCTTGTAGCCGGCGGCCTGCAATTCGGCGATCACCTGGTCGCTGGTGAGGCCGTTTTCCTGCGCAATCTGCTCGATGCTCTTCCCATCGGCAAGGTCTTGCTTGATGTTGTGCGTGCTGGCCCCGCCCGGATCCTGGGAGGCCGCCAATATGGTCTTGCGGCCGTCCGGACCGGTGACGGTGGTGACGGGAAGCGACGGGCCGGCGCCCGGCGTCACCGTTTCCACCGAGGTCCCGTTGGGCATCGACGTCCGCTCGGTGACGGTGCCTGTGCCGAGATCGTCTTCATACCGCGTCGTGATGGCGCCGGTATCGGGATTGTAGCTGCTGGTCTCCTTGCGTCCGAGCCCGTCGCGGACCGGCGTGGTGGTTGCCGCGCCATTGGGTTGTGCCTGGACGCTCGTATAGTAGCTGTCGTGCTGGTAGTCGTAATATTGGGTGACGGTGCGGCCGCTGCCATCCGTGATTTTCGTCGTCTGCACGTCGCCATTGCCGCTTGTCGGGTCGGTGGTCGACACGGTCATCCCGCCGGACCTGAGCGCGGCGATAACCTGTTCGCGCGTCATGCCGCGAGCGGACGCAATCTGGTCGATGCTCTTGCCGCCGGTGACGTCGTTGACAATGTTGCGGGCGGTCGTCGCGTCTTTGGGGTTCTCTTCGGCCGGGCCCCCATCGAGTTTCACCGTCGCGGCGGTTGCGGCAAGATCGGGTCGCACATAGAGAGCTGGCGCCACCGTCGCGCCATTGCCCGACGTGCCTGCGCTGGCGTTGACGACATTGACGCCCGGCATTGCCGGAACCGCGACCGGCGGCGGCTGAAGCGAACTCAATTCGCTATTCACCTGCGCCAGTTGCTGGCGCGCCTGCGCCGCCCAATCGCGCTCGCCCATTCTGTTGGCAAGCCGGATCTGCTCGCGCAGTTGCACTGCCTGCGCCTCCAGCCGCGCAACCTGCGCGGCGTTTGCCTTGGCGTCGACTTTTTGCGGTTGGACCGGCGGCTTGGTGAGCGTTATCGGGCGAACCATCTGGACGACCTCCGGGAATCACTGTTGCCGGCAGCCTGGCTGCCGTCACGCCCGCCCAGACAGCAACGTTCCAATGCTATCTGGGGGGCTTCCAATAAATGCCGAAAGCGGCAAGCTGCTCTTCCGACTGCTTAATTCGATCCGCGGCATCCACCTCGGACTGCGCAGCCGTCAGCGCCGCCAGGATTTCGACGGCGGCGAAGGCCGGCGCCAGGCTGCGGAAGAACGACTGCGAATTTGACGTGACGATGATTGTTTCCCGCGCGATCCGGGCCAGCGGCGACACGCTGCTGTCGGTGATTGCCACCACGCCGACGCCCTGCCGAGCCGACTGCCGCGCAACATCGATCGTCGTGCGCTCATACGGCGACATACCTAGGGCCAGCAGCACATCGCCGCGTCCCGCCTGCTGCAGAACATCGAGGCCAGGTCCGCCCATCTCGCCGACAAGCGTCACCTTGCGGTCGCCGCCAGCCAGAAACGACATGATGTGGGCGAAATGGCCCGCGACCGGATAGGCGGAGCGTGTGGCCAGGACGAACAGGTTGGACGATCGCGCCAGCAGGCCGGCGGCGGCGATGAATTGCACGGCACTGCCATATTCGCCAAGACTTGCAATCTGGGCCGCGAGCGTATCGGCAACGACCCCGACGGTCGAATATCCCGGATCGCCATGCTGCTTGATACCCTGTCGCGCGGGCTCACCGGCGATCGTCTCACGCAATGCACGCGCATAGAGGCTGCGCATGTCCTCGTAGCCATCAAGCCCGAGCCAGCGCGCCAGCCGCATCATCGTGCTGTGCGAAACGCCGGCCTGGTGCGCCTGCTCGCGCATCGACATCAGCGCGACGTCCTTGGGATGATCCAACACGAAACGCGCGGCGACCCGCAACTGCGGCGGCATATTCTCGAACCGTTCGACCAACAGCTCGGCCAAAGGACCTTTTTCCATATCCGAAATACCCCATTCACCCGCCTCGCAGGTTACTCCTAGAACGCGACCAACGCAACAGTTGGAACTTGTATGGCTCAAATATTCCAAATGGACTTTCATTTTCAGCCACGCTGTCTTAAGCTGCCTTGGCAATGTGCCGGAGCGCAGCGGTGTGAGTCCGGCGTTTGCGACTTGAATTTCTCGCAAGGAGACAATGATGGCTGCTACCCCTCCCATTACGTCCGGCTCTGCAGGGTCGCCGGAACAGAACCTGGACAAGATGATCAAGCACCAGGAGCGCATGTTTGGGCTGGAGATCACGAAAGAGATCGCGAAATCCCAGCATGACATGCTGATGAGCACCGCGAGGACGCTCGGCCAGTCGGCTGAGAAGGCCTAAGGCGGATCTCGAACCCGTACGCCGCCGAAGCAACCGGCGGCGTACTTGCACGGCAGGAACCTTTCAACGCCGTCGTCGCTGCATTTGAAATCGTCATCGGCGGGAGATGAAGTGGCATGACCGATAGTCCTATCGGCAGGTATCTGGATGCGGCGCCAGCGCGCCGGCTGCGGTCGATCATCGCCCCCTCCCCGGCATCCGGAGGTTTCGTTGTGCTCAGCGTCACCCACGGATTCCACGCCGGCGCCGAACTCAGCCTGGTGGAGACGCTGTACACGATCGGCTCCAGCACGGAGTCCGACATTGTGCTGAGGGATGCCGGCATCGCGCCGGTCCACGCAAGGCTGCGGCGCAAGGGCAGCCAGTTTGAAATCGAGGCCGTCGGCGGCGATGTCACGCTCGCCACAGGCGAAACCATCCATGAAGGCCACGGCAGCCGCTGCAGGCTGCCGCTCACCGTAAGTGTCGGCGACGCCCGTATCCGGCTGGTCAACCCGGAACGCCCCGCAAGTCGGTGGTCCTTTTCCAATCGCCCCGTGCTGGTGGCGGGCAGCGTTCTGTGCGCCGTATTCGTTCTTTCCCTCGCCGCGAACGGGCTCTCTCTCGCCAAGCCCGATGTTGGCGAGACGCGCCCCTCGAAAGATGGCGAACCGATCAGAATGGCCTTCGCCGGCGAGCCGGGCCAACAGGTCCTGGACGATTCGTCGCCGGCGCAAATGCAGACCGCCGCCGAAGCGGAAAGTCAGCTCAAGCTGCGTCTCGAGCAATCCGGCATAAGGACCTTGACCGTTCAGCGATCGCCGGGACGTCTCGTGGTCTCGGGCATGATCCCGAATGACCAGAGCGGCGTCTGGACGGAAACGCAATCGTGGTTCGACCAGGCCTACGGCGCACACATTCCGCTGGTCTCCAACGTCATGATCGGCAACGCCGAGCAAGCCCCGCGCCTGACGCTGCAGGCGATCTGGTATGGCGAGCGGCCTTACGTCATCGCAGCCGATGGCGCGCGCTACCACGAAGGTGCGTTCACCAATGACGGCTGGACCATCAAGCACATCGGCGAGACGGAACTTCTCCTGACGAAGGGCGGCGCCACGGTCGCGCTGAAATACCCGTGAACCGTCGGCTTGAAGGGCCGCGATTCGATTCGGCAAGGATGGACACGGCTGGCCGCGAGGTGCGCCAGGCGGAAGGCGTGCGCGGTCAGGCAATCAACCGGCGACGGATGAATGGCGTCGACAAGGCCGCGAGCCGTGCTCAGGGAACGAAATCCGCCGCTGGTGCTGAAAGGCCGCAAACCGCGGAGTTTCAGTCCTCCAGGGAAGCGGCAGGCGAATCGCTTGATGACATCCTCATCGACTTCGTCATGCCCCGTATACCCGAGCCAGCCATCCTGCGGCGCTCCGTGCCTATCCTCCAGCATTTTGTGACGCACCTGGTTCCCAACCTCGAGGGCGGCGAGCAGCTCAAGTCGCTTGCGAGAACGCTGATGGAGGATGAAATCGAGCGTCATCGCGACCTGCTTGGTCGCATGCAGGAAGGAATCGAAATCTGACCGGCCCGGATGACACCGTGCATCTGCTGCATGTCCTGGGCTTTCTCTACGGGTCTCACGGGCAGGCAAAGCGGGGCGCGGCCTATCTGCTTATCGCCGCGCAGCTGTCGCCGGGAAATGCCGGCGTGCTGAGGACATTGGCGCATCTGCTCATCCTCGATGGCGAGGCGGAAAAGGCGCTGGCCACGATTGCCAGGCTGGAGACCTTGGAAGGAATGGACCATCCGGCGCTTGCCTTGCTGAAGAGCCGAGCCTTGCTCGTGGCGGGGCGCAAGACCGAGGCGCACAGCGCCCTGCTGAGTTTCCTTTCGCAACGAGGCGTTCAATGAACATGACCGTGTCGGAGCGGGTGCTGCAATTCCTTGCCAGGCTGTCACGCCGCAGCGACCTGGTCATCGCCGTCCTGCTGCTCGTCGCGGTGGTGATGATGCTCATTCCGTTGCCGACATTCCTCGTCGACATTCTCATCACCGCCAACATCGCCATCAGCGTGCTCATCCTGCTGGCATCGTTTTACGTTTCCCATCCGCTCCAGTTCTCGTCGCTGCCGTCGGTCATCCTGATCGCCACCTTGTTCCGGCTGGCGATCACGATCACGACGACGCGACTGATCCTGCTGCAGGCCGATGCTGGCGAGATCATTACCGCCTTCGGCACCTTTGTCGTCGGCGGCAGCATTGCGGTCGGCCTGGTCATCTTCCTGATCATCACCGTCGCACAGTTCATCGTGGTCGCGCGGGGTGCCGAGCGCGTCGCCGAAGTGGCCGCACGCTTCACACTCGATGCACTGCCGGGCAAGCAGATGAGCATCGATGCGGAGCTGCGCAACGGCGACATAGACCAGGCGGAGGCGCGACGCCTGCGCCAGCAGTTGGAGCGCGAGAGCCAGCTGTTCGGCGCGATGGACGGCGCCATGAAATTCGTCAAGGGCGACGTCATCGCCGGTATCGTGATCATTCTGGTCAACCTGATCGGTGGTTTCGCGGTCGGAACGCTGCAGCACGACATGTCATTGGGGGATGCGGCCGCGACCTACTCGCTGCTCACCGTGGGTGACGGGCTGGTGGCGCAAATACCGGCACTGCTCGTCGCCGTGGCCGCAGGCACGATGGTGACGCGTGTCGGCAGCGCGGACGGAACGGGCGACCTTGGCCAGCAAATAACCAGCCAGCTCCTGCGCGACTCCCGAGCGCTCGCGCTCGCTGCGGTGATCATGGTCGGCCTGGCCATCGTGCCAGGCTTCCCGTCGATCGTGTTCCTGATCCTCGGCGCCTGCTTCGGCGCAGGCGCCTACGCAATCAGTCGCCGCACCGCCCGGGAATCCGAGCCTGACGACGCCGCCGGCCAGATCGCCATGCGCGAACAGCCGGGAAATTCCGCAGCGCTTTCAGCAATCTCCACCGGAACGCTGCCTCCTCCCTACCGCATCGTCGTGCGCTTCGGAGCCGAACTCGCACGCTCGATCCCGGAGCCCGAATTTGCCGCGCTGGCCGACGGCGTGCGCCGCGAGCTCTTCGGCGATCTCGGTGTCGACGTTCCGGCCATCGGCCTGCAGGTCGACGAGATGCTTTCGCCTCGCGGCATCCGCATCGATCTGGAGGGTGCGCCCATCCTCGACGCCGAGATTCCCGCCGACCGCGTTCTTGTCGAGGCGGATGCAACGCATCTCGACCTGCTCGAGGTGGCTTACGAAGGCGGTTCTTCGATTGCCGGCCAGCGCAGATTCGTGTGGGTCGACGACAGCCACCTGCCGGCATTGAGGGAAGCCGGCTTCGTCTTCTCCACGCCGGCGGAAACAGCGGCCAAGTGGACCGGAAATGCGCTGCGGCTCTATGCCGGCCATTTCGTCGGGATTCAGGAGACACGCAGGCTCCTGTCGGACATCGAGCCGGACTACGCGGATCTGGTCAGGCAGGCTCAGGAGATCGTGCCGCTGCAGAAGATCGCGGAAGTGCTTCGCCGGCTCGTCGGCGAGAACGTGCCGATCCGCAATCTGCGCCTCATCCTGGAAGCGCTGATCGAATGGGGCCAACGCGAGCAGGACGTCGTCCTGCTGACGGAATATGTCCGCACGTCGTTGAAGCGCCAGATCAGCTTCCGCTCCGCCGGCCGCAACAACATCATCGCGGCCTACGTGCTGCAGCGGTCGGCCGAGGATATCCTGCGCAACGCTGTGCAAGGCACCTCGACCGGCACATTCCTGAACCTTTCGGACGATGACGCGCAGGCCCTGGTGACGGAGATCGAGCGAGCCCTGTCGCAGAGCTCCATCGATGTCTCGCCCGTCGTCCTGGCCGCGATGGACGTGCGCCGGCACATGCGCACCTTGCTGATGCACAATGCCATCGAGCTTCCCGTCCTGTCGTTTCAGGAACTCGCGCAGGAATTCAACGTCCAGCCTTTGGCCACGATCACCGGCCGCACGGTCAGAACCGGCGCGCGCTCGCAGGCGCTGCCCTCGGCTCAGGCGAAAGCCGGGCAAGAGGCTGCCTCATGACGGCAGCCGGACGGACGGGGACATTAGGGGAATCAGGAGAGGAACGGGCTGACAATCCACGATACCGCAGCGCTCGCATCGCTGCCGCACATCGGCCCACTGGAACCACAACTGTGCGGTAAGATTGCAACATGGCCGAAGACGCTGAGGAAAAGAAGCTACCGGCATCGGACAAGAAACTCCGTGACGCCCGCCGCAAGGGCCAGGTTCCGCAGAGCCGCGACCTGGTCTCCGGCTTCACGCTTTTCGCGGCGCTGGCGTATCTCTATTTCGCCTGGCCGACGCTCTTCAAGCGCCTTTCGGACCTCGTGCAGACCGTGACGATGCCCGGCGAACCGTTCGGGGACGCCAGCCTGCGGGCCATCCGCCATTCGTTCTCGCTGCTGATGCTTGCTACATTGCCGCTGGTCGGGATCGTCGTCGTTCTCACCGTTGCCTTCGGCATGCTGGGGACGTTCGGACCGGTCTTCTCGTTTGAACCGCTCAAGCCGCAGTTCGATCACATAAATCCGGCGAAGGGCCTGCAGAAGATCCTGTCGCTCCGCAACGTCATCGAGTTCGCCAAGGGCCTGGCCAAGGTGGTGTTGCTGGCAAGCCTGTTCGTGTTCATCCTGATGGCGTGGCTGCAGCCGCTCTTCGATGCGCCGGGCTGCGGTCCGTCATGCCTGGAGCCAATCATCACGGCGGTGTTGACACCTCTTGGAATCGCCGCCGCCCTGGCCTTTGTCGTCATCGGCGTGATCGACGTTCCGATCCAGCGCTGGCTGTTCCTTCGCGACATGCGCATGACGACAACCGAATACAAGCGCGAACACAAGGATCTCGAAGGCGATCCCTTGATCCGCCACGAGCAGCAGCGGCAGCGGCGCCAGGCGGTGACGCAACCTGCGAAGCTTGGCGTGAGAAATGCGGTCATCGTCTTCGTGACCGGCGACTGCGCCGTGGCGTTGCGTTACGTCAAAGGCGAAACGCCGGTGCCGACCGTCGTCGGCAAGGGCCAGGGCCGCGCGGCCGACGAGATGGCTGCGCAAGCACGCCAGGCAGGTATTCCAGTAGTCGACGATGCGACAGTCGCGGAACCACTTTTCGAGCGCGCCAATACGGGAACATATATCGGCCAGGACATGTTCTCACCTGTCGTTCGCCACCTCGTCCGCCACGGGCTCACCTGAGGCAAAATCCTGCGGTTCTTTTGCAGTCGCGATGTGGAAACGAACCCGACAGTCAGGGTATGAGCGCGGCTGGGTATCTGATGGAGAACCGCTGGCCAAACGGCCGCGATCTCATACCGTCCACATCGTGGAGTGGAGCAGAGCTTGCATGTGCTCTGGCAAATCCAGTTCGCCGCGCGCCTCGATCTCGAGAAGATACGTTGCCTTGGCAAAGCGATCGCCTTGCGTGGCCACGGGAAAAGCGCAGATGGAGATCAGCGCCCTCTCCTCTTCCCGGCTGGCTCCATCGTAGTCGCGGCTGTTGGCACCCGTTTCGTGGACAGCTTTGAGGAACGCCGCATATGCCGTCTTGTGCCCGTCGATCAACGCTCGCAGTTCGTTCGACGGTTCTGCCTCTAGACGCGATGCCTCGGCGGCGAGTGACGTGGCTGATACGGTCAAGGCGACGGCGGCGGTGCCTGACCGAAAGAGCACAGTGCGACGGCTGATCCTGGACGTGGGAAACGCTCCTCTCATTTCAGAACAGCACGTAACAGCTGTCCTCGATCGTGGGACCCTAACATGGCGGTTAGCCCATTTATGTCAGGATGACGCTCGAAGCCGGCACGGTTATCGCACAAGGTCAGTTCCTGGCCTGCCCCGCCTTCGAAGAACGCGATGGCGACCTTGCCAGCAAGTCTCATATCTCTCCATTGCCGGAACCATCGGGGAAGACGCTTGCGTTGCACAGTCCGATTATCTGAACGCCCTTTTAGCTTTCCTTGTTTGAGGTCGCCGGCGCTGGGAGTAATAGTCGGCCCGGAATTCGTGAGGAGGAGACGATGACGCTGAACTTCGACCCGAGGGCGAAGGCCACGGCGCTCTACCATGGCGAATTCCGGCCGATGTTCATCGGCGGCAAGTGGGTTGCGGCGCAATCCGCAGAGGTGATGCAGGCGCTGAACCCGGCGACGGGAGAGGTGCTGGCGACAGTGCCGCGCGGCTCGGCCGCCGATGTCGACGCGGCGGTGGCCGCGGCGCGCGCTGCCTTCGAAGGCCCCTGGTCCGAATTCTCGCCCTACGAGCGGCAATGCGTGCTGCTCAGGATCGCCGATCTGTTCGAGACGCATTGGGAAGAGCTCTGCGTCTCCGACACGCTCGACATGGGGCTGCCGATCACGCGCACGCTGGCCAACCGGCGCCGCGTCATCGGCATGCTGCGCTTCTATGCCGGCATGGCGACCGCGCTGCATGGCGAGGCAATCGACAACTCCATTCCGGGCGAAATCGTCACCTTCACCCGCCGCGAGCCGGTTGGCGTCGTCGGCGCCATCATTCCCTGGAATGCGCCGACCGCCGCCTCCATCTGGAAGATCGCGCCGGCGCTGGCGACCGGCTGTACCATCGTGCTGAAGCCGTCGGAGGATGCATCGCTGACGCCGCTCCTGATCGCGAAGCTGATGCAGGAAGCCGGCGTTCCAGACGGCGTCGTCAACATCGTCACCGGAACCGGCGCCGAGGCCGGCGCAAGGCTTGCCGAACATCCGGACGTCAACAAGATCGTCTTCACCGGCTCGACGCTGACCGGCCAGGCGATTGCCCGCGCCGGCGTCGCCAACCTCAAGCGCGTTTCGCTGGAGCTCGGCGGCAAGTCGCCGATCATCGTCTGCCGCGACGCCGATATCGACAAGGCGGTGCCGGTCGCGGCGATGGCGGTGTTCGTGCATTCGGGCCAGATCTGCATCGCCGGCTCGCGGCTGTTCGTGGCGCGCGAGATCCATGACGAGTTCGTGCGCCGGGTCGCCGAGTTTGCCGGCAAGCTGCGCATCGGCCACGGCATCGAGGCGGAGACCGAAATCGGGCCGCTCATCAACTCAAGGCAGGCCGGCAAGGTGGAAGGCTACATCAAGGCCGGCAGCGACGAGGGCGCCGAGCTGGTCGCCGGCGGCTCGCGGCTGACGGGCGAGCTCTATGACGGCGGCAACTTCATCGCCCCGACCGTCTTCGGCGCGGTGTCGGACAAGATGACCATCGCACGCGAAGAAATCTTCGGGCCGGTCATCTCGGCAATGCCCTTCGACACGCTGGATGAGGCCGTCGCGCGCGCCAACGCGACACCTTACGGCCTGGCGGCGGGTATCTTCACCACCAATCTCGGCACCGCGCACAGGCTGGCGCGTCGCGTCAAGGCCGGTTCGGTCTGGGTCAACATGTACCACGCCATCGACCCGGCGGTGCCGTTCGGCGGCATGAAGATGTCGGGCTACGGCCGCGAAGGCGGCGTCGAGCATCTGCACGAATATTTGGAGACGAAGTCGGTCTGGATCCAGACTGACTAGGCATACCCCTAAGTCAGTGAGCCAAGCTCCCGCAGATTGGTGCGGATCAGGTTCATCAGCTGCTCGGAGAACGAGTGGTGCACGTAACCCCGGGCGGTGATGATACCGACCGCGCGGTGGGCGTCGCGATAGTCGATCGGCACCACCCGCATGCGCTCGTCGTTGCGCGAGATAGCGATGCCAGGCAGAAGCGAAGGCGGCTAGCCACCCATCCAAGGCATATCGATCGCCCCGAGCGATAGGACGATCCCGAGGGCCACCAGCGCAACGCCCACGCTACCTTCGAAGCGCCGGCCACGGGGCAGCAGCTTCTCGACGAAGACAACCAGCGTCAAAAGCAGCATCCAGGCGAGGCTCATGACGCCGGTCGCGACCAACACGGCAAACAGCGCCCAGCAGCAGCCAAAGCAATATAGGCCGTGGCGCAGCCCCATCTTGAGCGCGCCAACACGTCCGTCGCGCCAGTGCTGCGCAACGAAAGCGAGCGGCGAGCGGCAGTGGCTGAGGCAAACATGCTTGAAGGTTGTGAATTGGTAGAGCCCGGCGACGCCAAGCGTGGCGCCAAGCGCGAGCGGTGCCCATTTCGAACGCTGCGGTGGATCGAGGCTCGTTGCAAAGCCGCTGCCGAGCTGGACCAGGACATATACGACAAGGCCCGCGGCCGCCCAGATGAGCAGATAGCCCGCGACAAAGGTCCACGTCGGGACGGCCACGCCTTGTTCGCGCCTCGCCTGCGCCGCCGCGAACATAAAGATCATAGGCGCCGCAGCTGGCAGCATCATGGCAGCCATCATCACGGTCCACACAGCGAGAAAAGCGGCAGCGCCGGCAACCGACCAGCCGTCGGCGGCAATTCCGGCCATCGCCATGCCGGCCATGCCTTCCATACCCGCCATGCCGCCGCGCACGGCAATGCCCATGGGCATATCCATGCTGAAGGTTTGGTAGAGGGTGAGCGCCCACGCCGCTGCCGTCAGCCCGACCAGCGATGCGAGCAGACCGAACGGGATGCCGCGCAGATTCCGGGTTAGCCGCCGCGATGTCCTGGGGAACGCGTCAGCCATCGCCGTACCCTAGTTCGGGCCGGTCCAGTCGAACGGAATGTGCTTGCTCGAGCGGGCCGTTCCGGTCCAGTCGAACCCGAAGCCTTTGGCGCTCACCTCGACAGAGCGCCCCCAGGTGGCAACCTGGCCCGGGCCGACCTCCGAACCAGGCGAGTTGATCGTCTGCACCCGCTTGCCGGGTGGGGTGGTGGGTCCGGAAAGCGCTTCCGCGTGACCGACGACGAGGCCAGGAATATCGACGCGCCAGGTGGCCAGGTCGCCCGCCACCTCGAAAGTGATCGGCACGAACTCCATGCCACGCATCTCGCCGACATTGGCGGCAAAGCCCGCCGGCCAGCCGCCGGCCTGGCCACCGAAGATCATCTGCAGGGCTTCGCGTTGCCGCTCGTTCGCCCTTTCGTCGAGATACATGCCCATCACGGCACTTGCCTCGCCAGCCCAGAGATTGCCTTCAAACTCGCCGAGCGCCACCAGTGTCAGGCCGTCGAGCTTGACGTCGCCATACTGACCCTCGCGCACATGCCAGGCGAGCACACCTTGGCAATGATTGCCGGTGGGCCGCTGTGCGAACTCGCAGGGGCAAGGGATATCGCAGCTGCAGATGTCGAACCAGTCGCCTGCGAGCCGCCATTGAGGTACTGCATTCATGGCCAGTCCTCCCGAAGATCGAGGGATCAGATAGTACGACGATGGCAAGCCGCACTCCAGCTATTCGTGCGCAGCTCTCCGATTTTGAGACTGGCCCTTCACGTTAGCGGTCGAGCGGTTCACGCCTGCAACTGGGCCACTTCGGTCGCGATCTCGGCAACGACCGTCCCCGAGACCGGATCGGTCACGCCGAGGTCGCCGCCAAGATCCTCAAGCATGTCGCGCATCGTATCCAGAAGCCCGATCATCTGCGGCCGCGCCGCTGCGAGACTATCCATGTCGTTCCATTCGCCGACGATGCAGAAGGTTCGGTCGCCAGTCCTGATGAGCGCACCTTTGCGGAAACCCTTGACGTCGAGCTTTGCCTTCATGTGCGCATCGATGAATGCCTGCTCCCTGCCGGGCTTGGTGCGGAACCGGACGACGTTGTAAGCGGTCATGTCTTCCTCCATTCAATCGCTTTCACGCAAAGAACCTTCGGGACGTGCCTCGATAGGCGTGTTGAACGGCGTCTCGTGGCGCGGCCTTGGCGACAGGCCAGTTCCCGTTGCGGGGTAAGGTTCTCGCTGTGACAGTCAGTTGTTCGATCCGTAGCGACTGGCCGTTACAGCTTCACAGTAACGTGACCGCTGATGGGAATTCTCAGCGAGAGGGGGGACTTCGAGTCCGCTGCCGCATGGGGCCAACAAGCTAGCTCAGAAACCCCGGCTGGCGTCGACGTCCTATCCTGGTGGACTGGACTACGCCGATTTCAAAACATGGCTGTGGTCGAAGTCTACGAGTTTTGGGTAAGCGATGGTTGGCGCATGCGCCAGACCAAGCAGCCGTTCACGGTAACGGCCGAGGAAAATCCGGCGTTCGGTGTCGCTGATGCGCGCAGGTGCGTGCACGAGGAAAGGCTCGATCACCTGAAGCCGACAAAGTAGAGCATACCGTGATTGATCGGAAATAGAATTGCACCGATTGGGCCGTTCAATCCTCGGTCGGAATAGATCGGCGGCGGCCCGCCGATCGTGACGGAACACATCGCGCGCTTTCCTGAGAAGACGCCGCGATCATACCATTTGCCGCCGCCATAAATACGGCCCCCAGACGCGAACACCCGGTCGACCCAGCCCTTGAGAATCGCCGGCAGCCCGAACCACCAGAGCGGAAACTGAAGGATCAAGGCGTCACACCAGAAGAGCTTGTCCATCTCCGCCTGGATGTCTGGAGCAAATCCGTCGTGGGCGGCCGCATTCGCCTCCTCAGTCTGCTGGTGGTAGTAGTTCGCGTCTCGTACGGTCGTGAAGTTGCGGCGATCCGACACTGGGTTGAACCCCATGGCGTAGAGATCGGAGACAACGACCTCGTGTCCAGCCGCGACAACGCCTCCCGAGCCGATCGGGTCAGGGCACCGTTGAAGCTGTTGGGCTCGGGGTGCGCGTGGACGATGAAGATGCGCATCGTGCTTTCGCCGCCCGGTCGGACTGTTCATTTTGCAGATGCCGAAAGGGTTCGCTCGGCGACATAGTCGAGAGAGAAGACGCCGGCGCCGCGTGTCAGCACGAGAAACAGCAGCGATGCCCACAGGAGGTGCTCGGCCCAGTTCTCCGGATAGACGAAGATCTGGATAACGGAGACGACGCCGAGCAGCATCAGGGCCGCAAGGCGCGAGAACAGTCCAAGGAAAATCAACACCGAGCCTGTGATTTCGGCCGTCGTTGCCAAGGGCGCGGCGATCGACGGATCGATGAGCGGCAGATTGTATTCGCTGGCGAACAGCTGCAGCGTCACGGGCCAGGATGCGAGCTTGCTCTGCGCCGATTGCCAGAAAACATGAGCCACCGCCACACGAGCAGCGAGCTGGATCAGTGAAAACGGAAGGTACTCGGGCAGCTTGATGATACGCTTGTAGAGGCCGACAACGCCGGCCGGTTTGGACGAGGATTGCTCCGATATTGCGGTCATGACCGTCTCCGTCAGTTTGAGGGGGAATTCGCGGCGATCCGCACGTCGGTGACGAGCCTGTCGCGGAACAGACGCACAAGGGCTGAAACCAGGTCGAAGGCCGGGTCGAGCGCCAGGGCACGGCCGGTGGCATGATCGAGACCGAAACCGTGCTTCAGCGAATGCCAGAAGGCGAAGCTCGCGCGGTCGAGCAGAAAAAGCCGCACGTAGTTCCCCGATCGCCACAGCGCCACGCGTTCGGGACGCCTTGTCCAGGTGATGTTTTCGTCGACCGCCGTCCCGTGTTGATGCGCCATCCATACCGACAGGATCGACCAGTGCGAGATGATCAGTCGCAGTGAGGGCTGGAGCAAGATATCCGGCGAGAACCCAAGGTCGGTGCTGTCGTATTCTGCGAGGCTGCGGGGCGGCAGCGAAGCCGTATCGAGGGCCTCAGCTATGGCCCATTCGAGCCGAGCCGTCTCGGCGACGATCGGCATGTCGGACAGCGTGTCGATCGTCTTCAGGAAGCGTGGGAATCCGGATCCATAGCGCGAAAGACGCGATTCAGCCGGCGGATACCGTCGAATGAACTCGCTCGCCACGTAGCGGAAAAAGCGTTCGTCTATCAGCCGGACGGTGACAGGAAACACCGACATCAGCGCCGCGGTGAGCGAGCTGCGCGTGTTGTTTTGGTAGATACGCAGGCGGGCCAACGGATCGGCCCTGCCGGCGGTCAGCACATTCGCGGCGACAACTGGCTCCATGGCCAGCACTGCCCGCGCGATGGTGGTCTGCAGGTGTTCAAGCGGCAACATGGTATTCCTCCTCGATTGAGACAAGCGCCGCGGGCATGCACGACCTGGCGCACCGGGCAGCTGCAAACGCCGCAAGGACGGGCATGCTGGTCGTCGTTTCGGCCTCGACAGAAAGGCGGATCGGCGGCGCTCGTGTTTCGGTCGTTTGCTCACGTCGCGCGGCTTGCTTGCGGCTGAACATGATCGACGCGGTGAGCATGTCGGCCCACATCGCTTCGCCAAGCAGCACGTCGAGGACGGGAACGTCGGTGTCCCACTCGATCAGGGTGGGACGCGGTCCGAACCGGTCTATGGCATGCTGGTAGAGCGCCCAGACGACCGGCGGCACGCGCGAGCCATGGTCGTCGATGAGCACGGTGTCGGCCCGACGTGATTGGTTGCGTGACCGGCAAGATGAATCTCCTCGATCGCCGCCGCCGGCAGCGCATCGATGAAGGCTTTGGCGTCGTATTGCAGATTGTGCGCCGAAACCTGGACGTTGTTGACGTCGAGCAGCAGGCCGCAGCCGGCCCGCGCCACGAGCTCGGACAGGAATTCGGCCTCGCTCATCGCCGAATCGGCAAAGGCGACATAGGCCGACAGGTTCTCGATCAGCACACGCCGCTTCAGCGCGTCCTGGACGGTCTCGACGTTGCGCGCCACGATCGCCAGCGCGTCTTCGTCGTAGCGCAGCGGCAGCAGATCGTTGAGGTAGGCGCCGTCGGCGACGCTCCAGGCCAGATGTTCGGAGACGAGATCGGGCTGGAAGCGCTCGCAGACCTTGCGCAGTCGCTCCAAATGATCGCGGTCCAAGCCTCGCGCGCTGCCGAGCGACAGGCCGACGCCATGAACGGAAACGGGATAGATCTCGCGCAATCTTTCCAGCGCCTCGACGCCGGCGCCCTCCCCCATGTAGTTCTCGGCGTGGACCTCAAGCCAGCCGGCGGAGGGCCGCCTCGTCAGCATCTCTGTGATGTGAGGCGAGCGAAGACCGATGCCCGCCGATGCGGGGATCGCGAGGGACTGAAACGCACGGGACATCGGTCTGCTCCTTTCAAGGGTTGGCTCGAAGTCTGGATTGCTCAGGCTTTCGGCTTGTCGCTGCCGCCGGTGATCTTGGCGCAGCTGCCTGCGGGCACGTAGAGCCAGGAATCCGGCTGGTTGTCGGCGGTTGCGGTGCCGGCGCAGGAATGCGTCGCGGTCTGGCAGTCGTTCTGGCCGGCCTTGACGACGCCGTAGCACTTCTCGAAGGCGAAGCCGGGCTTGGCGGCCGGGCCGCTGTAGGCCGCTGTCGCGGCAAGCGAAGTAGCGGCCGCGAGGGCCGATCCGATGAGGGTCTTTGTGTTGATCACAGGCTTGTCTCCTGGTTGGCGTTTCAAGTGAAAGACCGGCCTCGAGGCCCGTCTGCAGATCAGTCTGTCCGATCGTGACGCCGAGCTGAAATGCTGTCTCGGCATGGATTTGATACGCACTCCCTATGTCCCGGAAGGCGGCGCGAAAAGGCCCTCCGGCGGGGGCACCGGAGGGCTTGGCACCTGCGTTCGGGAGTATGCGATGCAGGCGCGGCTAGGCGGGGAGCGAGGCGCCTAGATGTATCGTCGCTCGCTGGCTGCGACCGGGCTTTCATCAGCGCGCAGAGGATCAGCGGCAAGCCAGGCTGCTGCACGCTGCCGCCCCCTGTCGCGCATGTCGGTCAGTTCGCCCCAATCGGTCCAGGGCCGCAACAGCAGCGGAGCTCCGGCACGGTGTCGACTGTCGAATATGGTGTGAACCGGCGCGCATTTCGTCAGGCAATGACCGGCTGCGGTGCTGCGAGCCGGACACGGCGTGGTGAAGACGGAAGGCTTGCCGGCGATAATCAGGCGATGGCGACCTTCAGCTGATACGAGGCGCGGCGACTGGAAGACGTCGCCCTCACCCCAATAGGCATCGCCGTCGATCTCGACAGGCGGCGAAAGGAAGGGGATCGTGGCTGCCGCGACGATCGCATCGATCGACAACTGGTCGCTCGTGAATATCTTTACCGCATCCGTGCGCGCGTTGACGGCTAACACGCCCAGTTTCACCGGGCATTCCTCATCACGGATTTGCTTGAGATCAATTGACTGTTCCAGGATAGATCGAAGCAGGCTGGCTCTGTCATCGGAAAAGACCGAAGCGTGGCTGATGCGCCGCCAGAAATTGGCCAGTGCCGTCCGCGCGCCGCGCCTGCCGCCGACGCTCAGGCCGTAGGCAAAGACGGATGCCTCCATCGCTGCGAAACCCGACGCCGTGACGCCGTTGACGCGGCAGTTCGTTTCGTCCAGCAGGCGATCGAGCACGCCCCAGACGAACGCGCCATGGGCATCGTTTGCCAGCACGATGTCGATCGTCCGTTCCTCCAAGCCAAGATCCACCGCTGAAATGGCGGCCTGGTCCGGTCTAATCGGGGACTGGGCAAGCATGGTTTCGTCTCCATCCCAAGATCGTCAACAAGGCGACTGGAATGAGACTGCCGCATCTTCTTGATCAGCCGAAATGCCAAGGTGGCATGAAGTCCATAGGCAGATTGCATTGGCTGCCGGTCTTCGCGCGCCGCACTCTTCATCCCGATCAGACGAGGCGACGCGCGTTGCCAGCCCTGGCGCTGTTGCCAGAGCCGCCGCCTGGAAAGGAGATCAATGATGAGAAGACTACTTGCCTGTCTGGCAGCGTTTGCAATTGGCGTTGGTGCGTACCCTGCGTCCGCCAACCCGTTCAGTGACTTCGCTGCATTTCCGAGCTTCTATACGGACGCCACGATGAAGACGATGAAACCGATGGCTGGGTTCAAGAACGCCTGGTTCGCTCTGTCAAAGCATGATCGCGTCAAGATGACAAAGGCATGCAACGACCCGGCGATGAGTAAGCCCCACGCCCAGTTCTGCGCCAAAGTCCTCGCTTTGGGCGGAGCTGACTAGCAGTGCGATCGTAGGCATCTACGAGATGCACGCCCGGCATAACCTCGATACGCAGATGGCATTGGCAGCTTGCCGGCTGATTGTCGCGAGATCAAAGCCAGCAACGAGAAACCCAGAAATTCTCAATTGCTGTCAATCAATCAAGCGGTTGTCGACAGGACGACTACCCGACCAGAAAAGGACTTGAAAATGAATCCAAAAGCTATCTGCCTCGGCGTTTTTGCCCTTTCCGTTCTTGGCGGCGTTGCCTTCGCCGGCGCCCTCGACGAGCCTTCCAACATGCAGCCCTTCTTCACCGACGCCAGCATGAAGACGATGAAGTCGAGCGCCGATTTCGAGACGGCGTGGAAGGCCACGCCGAAATCGACGCAGAACGCAATGATGAAGGAATGCAACGACGCCGCCATGAGCAAGCCGCATGCGCAGTTCTGCGCGCAACTCTTTGCCCTCGGCCATCACAGCTGACGCTACACGACCAGATGGCGGGCCTTGGCCCGTCATCGTCGCATGACGAAACGCTATTGACTTTATAGCCCCCGCGCATTGGCGCGATCCCGTTCCTTGCGGCAGTCTTCGAGCTGGAAATGCACCTGCGCTGCTCGAGGGACGATACTTATGGACATCCATCACATCCGCTACTTCCTGGCCGTCTGCGAGACCCGAAATTTCACGCGCGCGGGCGAAAGGTGCAACGTCACCCAGCCTGCGCTGTCACGTGCGATCCAGCAGCTCGAGGAAGAGGTCGGCGGCCTGCTGTTTCGCCGCGAGCGAAACCTGACCCACCTCACCGATCTGGGTGCTTTGCTGCGGCCGCGGTTTCAGCAGATCCTCGATGAGCTGACCGGAGTGCGGCAGGAGGCCTCGAGATTCCTCTGCCTGGAGAACGCCAACCTCAAGGTTGGCGTCATGTGTACCATAGGCCCGCGCCGCTTCACCGGCCTGCTGGCCGATTTCAACAGGCGCCAGCAAGGCATTCAGCTGCAGCTTGTCGAAGGTGTGCCCGCGTCCCTGTCGCAACTGCTGGAGGCGGGTGAGATCGATGTCGCCATCATGGCGTCCAGCAACAGTTTTCCGGAGAGGTTCGATGTTACGCCGCTCTACCGCGAGCGTTTCGTCCTCGCTTTCCCCAATGGGCATCGGTTGGCCCGCAACGACAATGTCGCCATCTCCGAACTCGACGGCGAAAATTATCTGAGGCGGCTGAACTGCGAGTATCGCGATCATCTCGCCGGTCTGTGCAACGACCGTGGCGTCAAACTCAGGATCTCCTATGCGAGCGAGCGCGAGGACTGGATCCAGAACATGGTTTCCGGGGGGCTTGGCATCTGCTTCATCCCGGAGTTCAGCGCGGTGATCCCAGGCTTGCAGATCCGGCCGGTCATCGATCCCGAGGTCTGGCGGGAGGTCTCTCTGGTGGTCGTGGCGGGGCGCAGGTTCTCGCCGGCCGCCTCTGCCTTCGTCAACAGCGTCAAGGCGCATGGCTGGCCTGAGAGTGCCCTCGCTCAAGCAATCCGTAAGACCGCAGCCTGAAGAAAACTGAAGAAATGGTTGTGGCGCGCCTCAAGTCCTGTCGTGCGCCTTCTTCATGCATCCAGGACAGCCAACGATAGTTTTCAGGTATCGAATTAAGAGCCAGTCAGCATTTCTCTTTCATCGAGGCTCCCGTCACTCTCCTCTCATGCCCCGCTTCCGCGATTGGGCACCGACAAAGGAGAAATCGACATGGCTTCCAAGACTATTGCATTGCAGGTGCCGCTGAAGCTGGCGCTGACACTCGGACTTCTCACCGCCACCGCCGCGTTTTCGGTGGCCCCGGTTTTCGCCGGCGACTGTCCTGCCGGCCAGGCCGCGACGACCGACATCCAGGAACATCCCAGCAAGCCGGTGGGTGTGACCGACACGGTCCTTTCCGCAATCGATCTGAGCAGCAAGGGCGAGGCCTGGAAAGGCAACATGCTGCGCCTTCGCAAGCTCGTCGTTCAGCCCGGCGGCGTCGTGCCTTGGCACGAGCACAATGTCCGCCCGGCCAACATCCTGATCGTCGAGGGTTCGATCACCGAATATCGCAGCACCTGCAAGGTCGGCATCGAACATCCGGCCGGTGACGTGACCGCCGAGTTCGGTCAGCTTGCCCACTGGTGGAAGAACAATGGCAAGGTTCCGGCCGTCCTCTATTCCGCCGACGTCCTGCCGCCCGCGATGCACGAAGACCACATGATGTGAGCCGTTCGTCGCGGCCAAGCTATCCCGACATCAGAAACCAAAAGCCCGTCCTCTGGCGATCGCCCGGGGACGGGGCAACGGAGCCTGTCATGACGACGAGTGAACATACCGAACCAACGCGGCTTCGCTCAGTGGCCGCAGACGGCTGGCGCTTCGGCCTGATCGCCTTGATTGCGTTCCTGACGCTCGTTGATCTGTTTGCCACCCAGGCCATCCTGCCTTCGCTGGTGGTGAAATTCGGCGTCAGCCGCGCCACCATGGGCTTCGCCGTCAACGCCAGCACGTTCGGCATGGCGGTGGCGGGCATCGCCGTCGCGCTCTTCGGACGCGGCATTGATCGCCGCAACGGCATCTGGATCAGCCTGGTCATCCTGGCGATACCGACAACGCTGCTTTCGCAGACCGACAGCATCGTGGTTTTTGCTTTGCTGCGCATAGCGCAAGGCCTCTGCATGTCGACCGCCTTCACGTTGACGATGGCTTACCTGGCAGAGCATTTTTCCGCTCGGCAGACGACCAGCGCGCTCGCGGCCTATGTGACCGGCAATGTCGCCAGCAACTTCTTCGGCCGGCTCATGTCGGCTGCCGTGGCCGACACATTCGGCATCTCTTCAAACTTCCTGACTTTCGCCGCCCTCAATCTGTTCGGCGCCGCTCTTGTCTGGTTCACGCTGCAGAAGACCTCGGCCATGATGCGTGGGGACGGGACTGGCGGGACTGCCCGCGGGGCCTGGAAAGCACCATTGCAAAACGTCGAGCTGCGCGCCTGTTTCGCGATCGGCTTCCTGATCCTCTTCGTCTTTATCGGCACGTTCACCTACGTGAACTTCCAGCTCGTAGCAGTGCCCCTGTCTTTGACCCCGATGGCCCTCGGCGTGGTCTACTTCGTCTTCCTGCCCTCAATGTTGACTACTCCACTCGCCGGGCGCGTGGCCTCGCGTCTCGGGCCGAGGGTGGGGGTCGGACTGACGCTCGGGCTGGCGATCGCCGGTTTGCTTCTGCTGCTCGCTCCGAGCCTTCCCGTCGTCCTCGCCGGAATGGCGCTGGTTGCTATCGGCACCTTCCTTGCGCAGGCGATAGCGACCGGACATGTCAGCCGGACCGCCGCGCGCGATCGCGCCGCCGCGAGCGGCATCTATCTCGCGTCCTACTACGGCGGCGGCCTCGCCGGCAGCTTCGTCATCGGACAAGTCTACGACCGCATTGGGTGGACCGCCTGCGTGGCCGTGCTTGTCGCCGTTCTCGCCAGCGCGATTGCGATCGCGCGTGTGCTGCAAACACCGAAGGCCTGAGCATCAACCTGAAAAACTGTTATCCAACCAAGGAGACTGACATGATCAACCAACTGAAAACTCTGCTCGCAGGCGCCGCTCTGCTGATCGCCGTTGCCCTCCCGGCAGCCGCATCGGACGGCGTTGTCACCGTAAAGAGCGACTATTCCGTCGCCGAGACCGTCGCCCGCATCAAGAAGGACGTGCTCAAGAAAGGCATCAAGTTCTTCGGCGTCATCGACCAGGCACGGCTTGGCAACAATGCCGGCAACGATGTCAGGCCTTCGCGGCTCGTCATGTTCGGCAATCCGGCCCTCGGCACGACGTTCATCACCTCAAATCCCGAGGCCGGCCTGGACTGGCCGGTGCGCGTGCTGGTCTACCAGACGCCCGACGGGCAAGTTTACGCTGCCTACAGCGACTTCGACTGGATTGCCAAGCGCCACGGCATCACTGACCGGCAGGCGCAGTTCAAGATGGCCACCGAGGTGATCCAGTCCGTGACCTCGACCGTCAAAAAGAACTGAGCGCCGAGATCCAGTGGCCGGGCATGCGAAGCACGCTGGCCGGCGCCGGCGGCCCCTACTCGGCGGCGGACAGCGCTTTCACCCGCTCGCCGAACCACTTCTTCTGCGTGGCCTCGCGCACCAATGCGCCGACCGCGGGCGAATGCCTGCGGCCGCGCACCGTGACGAGATTGACCTCCCGCCAGAATTCCGGTTCGGTGATCGGCAGGGGCACCACGCCAGGATGCTTGGCGGTATGCTCCGGCATGAAGCCGAACCCAAGCCCGGCAGCGATCATCGCCAATGTCCAGTCGTCTCGATCGCTCCAGTAAACCGGACTGACGGTGACGCCCTGCTCCGCAAGGATGGCGTCCGCGTAGCCCGCGAACTCGCAATTGTTGCGGTGGATGTAGCTTTCGTTGCTCATGTCCTTCACCCGCACAACGCGCTGGTTGGCAAGGCGATGGGCCAGGTGAACGGCCATCACCATCTGCTCTTGGAACAGCGGCAGGGAGTGCACTTCCTCGTCGGGGACGTCTGAAGGCAACGCGTAGATGGCGGCCTCGAGTTCACCCTCGAGCAGCCTTCTCCTGAGGCTCACGGCGTCCGCATCGCAAAGATGCAACTCGACGCCGGGGTGGTGCGCGCGCACGCCCGCGATGAGCTCGATGATCTCGTCCGGAGCGATCGTGCTCATGATGCCAACCTTGAGCGGCATCTTCTTCAGGGTCACGTATTGTTCGGCAATCTGCTTTGCCTGGCGAGAGTTCTCGAAGACGCCCTCGAGATAGGTCTCGACCATGCGGCCGAGTTCGGTGAGGTGAGTGAAGCGGCGCTCACGGTGGAAGAGCGGCCCGCCGAATTCATCCTCGAGAAGTTTGATTGCGCGCGACAGCGCGGGCTGCGTGACATTGCACTGCTCGGCCGCCCTGGTGAAATTCAGCTCCTTGGCGACGGCCAAGAAGTATCGGACCTGGCTGATCTCCACTGCACGCTTCCCCTCGGGGCGGTTCCGGATGCCCCGGCGTTGCCGAGCAATATTACTAGCTGCCGTAACTCTGGTCCGCAGATCCAGAGCCGAGCGCTGCAGCTCGGCGCCAAGCAGCCGCCGGCCCATTTGCCTGCGGTTCCAGACACAGGGAAACAACGATGCTCAGTGGCAAGACAGCGCTCATCACCGGTTCGACCAGCGGCATCGGGCAAGGCATAGCCGAAGCCTTCGCCGCCAAGGGCTGCAACATCGTCCTGAATGGTTTTGGCGATGCCGTCGAAATCGAACGCCTGCGGGCGAAGCTCGCCGGCGATCACGGGGTCACCGTCCGCTACGACAATGCCGACATGAGCAAGGGCGTTGCGATCACGGCGATGATGGACAAGGCCATCGATGAATTCGGCTCAGTCGACATACTGGTCAACAACGCCGGCATTCAGCATGTCGCGCCGATCGATGACTTCCCGATCGAGAAATGGGAGGCGGTCGTCGCGATCGATCTTATGTCTTCGTTCTATACGATCCGGCGCGCGTTGCGGGCGATGAAGGCACGCAAATGGGGTCGCATCATCAACGTGGCTTCAGCACACGCACTCGTCGCATCGCCCTATAAGTCCGCCTATGTCGCAGCCAAGCACGGGGTCGCCGGCTTGACCAAGACCGTCGCGCTGGAAGTCGCCGAACAGGGCATCACCGTCAATGCCGTCTGCCCCGGCTACGTGCTCACGCCGCTGGTTGAGAAGCAGATCCCGGACACGGCGCGAGCCCGCGGCATCACCGAGCAGCAGGTGATCAAGGATGTGTTGCTCGCGGCGCAGCCGACCAAGCAGTTCGTCACCGTCGAGCAGGTTGCCGCGCTCTGCCTGTTCCTGGCGTCGGACGAGGCGGCGTCGATCACCGGTGCCGTGATGCCGATCGAAGGCGGTTGGACCGCTCACTAGACCTGCACGAGGACCGAAGGCCATGAACAAGATCACGCGAAACCTGTCTGTTCCGGAAGCAGAACCGGCGGTCAGCCACCAGGCCGAAGTCAGGCGTCAGACAGTCCTTGTCCTTCAAGGCGGTGGCGCTCTCGGTGCCTATCAGGCCGGTGTCTACCAGGCGCTGGTCGAGGGCGGCATCGAACCGGATTGGGTCATAGGAACCTCCATCGGCGCCATCAACGCCGCGCTGATTGCAGGAAACGAGCCCGGCGATCGTCTGCCCAGACTTCAGGAGTTCTGGGACGGCGTCAGCCGGAGCAGTCCGCTCGACGAGTTTTTCCGGATGATGATTCCAAGCAACATCTTCGCCAACATGGGCACGGTGATGCGCGGCATCCCTGGCTTTTTCGAACCGAACCCAAGCGCGATGTTTGGAGTGAACCGCGAGGTCGGTGTCGAGAACGCGTCCTACTACACGACAGATCCGCTCAAAAGGACGCTGAACAATCTGATCGACTTCGACTACCTCAACGGTCGCCACACGCGACTGACGGTCGGCGCGGTCAACGTCAACACCAGCGAGCTCAAATACTTCGACACGCGCGAGATGATCCTGTCGCCGGCGCATATCATGGCGTCGGGCGCTCTACCGCCAGCGTTTCCGGCGGTCTGCATCGACGGCGAGCCTTACTGGGACGGCGGCATCTATTCGAACACGCCGATCGAGGTCGTTCTGGACGAGCGTCCGCGGCGCGACGCGCTGATCTTTGCCGTCAATATGTGGCAGCCCCGCGCCACCGAGCCGAAATCGATCTGGCAGGTCATGGGGCGGCAGAAGGATCTTCAATACGCCAGCCGCGGCAAGAGCCATGTCGCCCGCCAGGAGCAACTGCATCGTTTGCGCCACGTCGTGCGCGAAATGGGAAAGCTCGTGCCCGAGGAGCGTCGCGAGGATCCGATGTTCAAGGAACTCGCGTCTTACGGCTGTCCGTCGGTCATGCATCTCGTCCGGCTGCTTTCGCCGCGCCTCGACGGCGAGGACCACACCAAGGACATCGACTTCACCCGCTCGGGCATCCGCACCCGCTGGCAGGCGGGATACGGACATGGGCAGCGCGTCCTAGCGGACAAGCCCTGGGAGTGCGAGGTCGACGTGCTTCAGGGCATCGTGATCCACGAATCCCAAGAGTGATGCGCCGCGCCAAAGAAGGGATGGAGACCACCGATGCAGATCATCACTCCAGGTGTGCGGCTCATTCCTGAAGCCGTTCTGGCCAACAATGCCGCGCTGTTCCGCACCATCCCGGAGACTCCCTCGCACGCGGACAAGTCCCTGCACCGCGTGGTCATTGTCGGCGGCGGCGCCGGCGGCCTGGAACTGGCGACGCGCCTCGGCCGCAAGTTCGGCAACCGGCGGCTTTCGGTCACGCTTGTCGATCGAAACCGCACCCATATCTGGAAACCGCTATTGCACGAGGTGGCGTCCGGCGCCTTGAGCGCGTCGCACGACGCCGTCGAATACATCGCCCATGCCAGCCGACACGGCTACCGGTACCGCATCGGCGAGGTCGTCGGCATTGACCGTGCAAGGCGCCAGGTCTTTGTTGCGCCCAGCTTCGACGATGACGGCCGGCAAGTCATACCGCCACGCGTTCTTGGCTACGACACGCTGGTCATGGCAGTCGGCAGCGTCAGCAACGATTTCGGCACGCCGGGCGCCGCGCGCCACGCCATTTCGCTCGACACCGCGGAGCAGGCCGCCCGATTCAACAGGCGCATGATCGATGCATGCCTTCGTGCCAACGCGCAATACGAGCAGCTGTCGCCCGGTCAGCTCCATTGCGTCATCGTCGGCGCCGGCGCAACCGGCGTTGAATTGGCCGCGGAGCTGCACAAGTCGATGCGTGAAATTGCATCGCACAATCTCGACAACATCGACTTCGAAAGGCTGATCCGCATCACCATCGTCGAAGCCGGGTCGAGGATTCTCCCGGCGCTGCCTGAGCCTATGGCGCGCGCGACGGCACGCTTGCTGATCAAACTTGGCGTGCAGATACGTTGCGGCATCAAGGTCACCGAAGTGACCGAAGACGGTATCCGGCTAGGCGAAAAGCTGTTTGTGCCGGCCGAATTGGTGGTATGGGCGGCCGGCATCAAGGCGCCGGATTTCCTGAGGGATCTCGATGGCCTCGAAACCGACCGCATCAACCGGCTGGTCGTCGACGAAACCCTGCGGGCGGTTGGAGACGAGCATGTATTCGCGATCGGCGACTGTGCGAACTGCATGCTGCCGGGCGAAGACAACGCCTTGCCGCCGCGAGCCCAGACGGCCCATCAGCAGGCAGACCACATGGTGAAGGTGATCGCAACTCGTCTCGCAGGGCGTGCCGCGCCGGCGTATCGCTACCGCGACTATGGTTCCGTGGTCTCGCTGGCCGACTACGGCGCGTTTGGCAGCCTGATCGGAGGGCTGAAGATCGAAGGTCTCATTGCAAGGCTTGTCTATCGCTCGCTGTACAAGATGCATCTCAAGGCGGTGCACGGACTGGCGAAGACCATGCTGGCTGCGATAGGCGAGATCATCGTCAGGCGGGCAAGACCGCGGATCAAGCTTCACTGATGCATGTCGCCCAAAGTGTGCCGGCGGATCGGATCGTCGGGGGATATCTGGTTGGGAGGCGAATGGAACAGGAACCTGGCATGCGACGATGCACGGGGGGCATCGAAACCATGCAGGAAAAACATGGCAATGGCCGAGGGGCTCCGGTGGTAGGCTGTGCGGGACGCGTGAAAGTGCAGACATGACCGCCGACGACCAGGCAATGACATTCGAGCAGTCCGTCCAGGCAGCCATCGAACTTGATGCGCCTCTCAACGAACGGCTGGCGGTGGTTGCCGCGGCGGTTCGCCGTCTGAACTCGGAATTCGCGGACGCTGTAGAGCGACTGGTGGATCGCCTTGAGAAACAAGGGGCCGGGACCATGGCGCCGGCTCCGGGCGATGCCATGCCCGGTTTCCTGTTGCCTGATGACGATGGCAAGCTCGTCAGCCTGTCGGAAATCCTCGCCAAGGGCCCAGCCGTCATCACCTTTCAGCGTGGGCACTGGTGCCCCTACTGCCGCTTGAACGCCATCGGCATCGTCGAGGTGCAGCGCGAGATCGCTGAGCTTGGTGGACAGGTGGTCGTGATAATGCCCGAGCGGCGCAAATTTGCCAAAGCCATGAAGGCCGCGGTTGGCGCGCAGTTCCCGTTTCTGGTCGACATGGACAACGGCTACGCATTGTCCCTCAACCTTGCGATCTGGGTCGGTGCAGAGATGGAGCGGCTGATGGGCCTGGGGCTCGATCTGCCCAACTACCAGGGCAACAGCAGCTGGTTTCTGCCGATCCCAGCCACCTTCATCGTCGGAACGAACGGCATCATCGCGGATCGCTTCGTCGATCCGGACTACCGCCGGCGCATGGACATTGACGAGATGATCGCGGCGCTCAGGCGGGCTCGCTGACGCCGAATGTCGACCAATCTGCTGACCTCAGCAGGTTGAGCAGCGTTGTCGCGACAGGCGAGCGCTGCCTGCCGGCAACCGCATAAACGGAAACGATCCGCGAGACGTCCAGATCGCGAAGCTTGAGCCGCCGGGTGTTCGAGGATCGCGGCGCCGTAAGCGAGACAAAGCCGACCCCGGCATTGGCCTCGAGCAGCGCGAGTAGGTCCTGGTCGGTTTCTACTTCATGCGCGGTTCGAGGCGAGTAGCCTTTTGCGGAAAGGCAGCGCGACAGTTCCTCGCTCGTCTCCCAATCGATCCGGCTGAGCACAGGCTCTGCCGCAAGCTGGGCCAGCGAGACATCGGCCTCATTGCGCCGGGCAAGCGGATGATCGGAATTTACGGCGAGCTCAATCTCCTCCTGAAACAGCGGCCACACGTCCAGGCGATCCCAGACCTGTCCCAGCGGCCCGGCAATCGCCAGTTCGGCATCACCACTTTTCAGCGCGTCGATGACGGCAGCCGGCGAACCACGGTTGATCTTGAGGTGAACGCCGGGATAGGCCCGGAAAAGCTCCGTAAACGGCGACACCAGCAGCGCGATATTGACGCTGTTCGAGATCGTGACATTGAGCGGCGCGACGTCGCTGCTTTGCACTGCCTTGGCAAGCGATTTGGCGGAAGTGGCGGCATCATAACACTGCTGCAGCAGCGGCAGCATGCGGCGCCCAAGTTCGGTGAGGTGCGAATGCTGGCGCTCGCGCCGAAGCAACTCTCCGCCCAGTTCCTCTTCAAGCGTCTTGATGGCGCGCGTAAGCGCCGGCTGCGTGACGTTGCACTCTTCGGCCGCTCTGGTGAAATTCAACGTATTGGACAGGGCCAAAAAATAGCGGACCTGCTGCATCTCCATGAACTTTCGCCCCCTCAGCGAAATGGTTTATCAGCGATGGCGCATATTGCGAGACTAACCCAATTGATCTCATTGAGCAAAGTGGCTTGCGGCGAGGCCGAGGATCGGCGGCGATTGCGGACGTCGATGCAGAGGAGCCTAGCCCTTTTGCCTGGCGTCGTTCTCAGCAGAATCTAATTTCGGTCGTTCGCTTCCTTGCGTCTCAACATTGTAGACGCGAACGTGCCCTTCGAGGCCTTTGAACTGGCGCGTGCCGAGGTCAACGATCGGCATGTTACCAGGCAAATGGCGCGCCACGGAATAATCGATAAGGATTTGTCGATCTTCAGCGGACGAACACAGCCTCGACGCCAAGTTCACGACATTGCCAATTGCGGTGTAGTCAGCGCGGGCCTCATAGCCAATCCGACCCACCGTTGCCCACCCCATAGCGAGACCCATGCCGAAGCCAATCTCATAACCACGCTGCCGCCAATCAGATATGAGCTCTTGTGTGGAATCCTGCATGTCGACAGCCATTTTTACGGCATGAAGCGCCGGCTCTTCACATGGAACCGGGGCGTTGACGAGGATCATCAATCCATCCGCCGAAAAACTGGTCAGCGTTGCTTCATACTTGGTGATTATCGCGCCGAGCGCCTCATAGTACTCGCGCAGGACCTGCATGAGGTTCTCAGGCTCAGCGTGCGATGAAAATGCAGTAAAGCCACGCAAGTCGCTAAAAACAGCGACTACTTCTGCGCGCTGTCCAGCGAGCATTCGCTCGTCACCGGCCTTCTCTACGAGTTCCGCAACCTGTGGTGCAAGGAAGCGCTTCAACCGCGTCAGTCGTTCCGCGCGGTCCCGCGATGTGGCAAGTTCCTGCGCCATTTGGTTGAACCGAGCAGCCAACCGTTCAAGTTCGTCTCCAGTGGAGATGGTGAGCCGGTGATCGAACTGTCCAGCACCGATCTTGAGAGCGCCCTCCTCCAACAGGAGGATAGGCCCGCTCATCCGTCTGGCAAGCCAGTATGCGAGCACCGCCGCAAGGACTGTGGCGAGGAACAACAACCCGCCCGTCCGCCACAATGAAGCGTATAGAGGCGCAAAAGCCTCTGCCTGCGACTGCTCGACAATTACCGTCCAGCCTGCCGCGGTAACCGGCGCGCCAGCAATCACAACGCGTTCATTCTCGGCGTTGCGGCTTGCAATCGCAGTGCCGCCTGCGGCAGCGCTCGCATCCCGCAATTCGCGCAGGGCCAGCGCTGCTTTCTCGTCCGCGCCCTCCATCACTTTGCTGATCGCGGGGTGAGCGATGAGGTGGCCGGCCTGGTCGATGACAAATCCCTGGCCGCTGCGGCCCACGCGGATTTCGGAAACGATGAGCCAGATCGGCTTCAGACTGATTTCGGCGATGACCGAGTTGGCGACGGCTAAATTGTCGTAGCTGGCCATCGCCATGGTTAGGGAGGGTTCGGACCCCGGGCGATAAATGACTGGACCGTACCACACCTTCGCCGTCCTGAGGCCCACGACAGCGGGATCGCCTGAGCGATCCGCCCCGCTTTCTGTCCTGTTTTTGCCAATGCGAGAGATGTGCAGCCGCTCCGCGCCAGTACCGTCGACAATACTGATGCTGAGGATTCCCGGGACCTCGTGCATCGCTCGTACGGCAAGAAGCCGAAGCTGTTTCACGCTGGCCATATTCGATCCTTCCGGGGGGATCGTCGAGCCTAGCGGAAGCTGGATGCCGTCAAGAAAGCTCTCAATTTTGTCGGCCGCCGATGTTGCCTCGGACTGCAGCAGGGCACTGAGGATCGCATGCTGGTCGACATAGCTGAACCACGTGTTGCTGATGCCACCGGCAGCGATCGGAAAAATGGCCGCGGCAAACAAGACGAAGAAATACTTCTGAAATAGCGATCGACGCATGATGCGGCTTTGAGATTGGACGACGGTCTCCCAAGTGATGCGACCCGACCATAGGTCGCGATAGCTCAGCCCCGGAAAGGTAACCTAAATTATTGCGTCTTGGTATGGGCTGAGCCGTTCCCGCTCATGGTCGCGTCTCGTCCCTTCCATGGGTTTGGATACGGATCGGGGAGAGTCGCAATCACGACCCTCAGCTTGATGGAGTCCGCTTCAGGACAACGACGAACTTTGCCTGTTAGGCCGAAATTGGACGCGAAGCTGCCGGTCAAGTCAGGATCGCCCCATGTCGCGGTTTGCGTCCGTGGCGGCGCAGCCCCCGACGGGTTATCCATGCTGATGGTTTGCTACATTAATTTCCACCCGAAACCCACATCGTCTCTGGTCGCCGCTGGGTGCTGCCTGAAGGCGTAACAGTGCCCTATCCAGCCGTTGCAAGCGTTGATTGTGGAGGGAACGTCGTCTGGCCTATGCGCTGAGGCTGGTTCACTCTGGCGTCCGCCCGTTGAATGGAATCGCGCTACGAAGCTTACGGGCAGACCCGGGCCGCGCTTCAGCACCTTGATCATGGCCTCAAACCCATAGAATCGTTACAGGGCGCGGTGGTCGAGCGAATTTTTCGGCAGCCTATTGATGTGCGACTTGGGACGCTACCGATATCAGTTCCTCGGGTTTCGGCGCCCTGAACGTTTGGAGACCAACCTCCAGAATTTCAGTGAAGCTCCAGCGCACGATGCCCTCCCGGTCGATTAGGAACTGACCGACAAGCTGCGCCTGGCCGGAACCCATCATCTGCTGATCGGCTTCCGTAATCTCATATCCTTCCTTCTTGTTGAGAAATTCGTTCATTGCCATCACGTCCATAGGTTCTGGCAACTCGCCTGGAAGGTCAATCTGTATCGCCGCGACCGCGTCCATCCCGACCTCGCGCAAGCCGAAAGCACGATGCGAGGCCCGCTCCGGGTCGGACGCGGCGAGAAGGTGGGGCATCGGGTGGTAGCGGAAATAGAGCCGCGCCCGTTCGACCGGCGTATTGACCACTGCCAGGCACTCGACGCCTTTCTCACGCAGAGCCGGATTGAGTTGCGCCATGGCCGCGACGTGACGGCGGCAGAACGGACAGTGCAGACCGCGAAACAAACCGATCAACAACGGGCTACGGCCTCGAAAATCATTGAGCGCAATCTTGCCTTCTCGCGAGATAGCATCGAGCACTATATTGGGCGCTGGGTCGCCCGGCTGCAGTGGGCGGTTAACACTACACATGGACATGGACACAAACTCCTCGCCCAAGCTCAGTCAGCAAAAGGCAGCAACACTACATTTCGGGTTGCGCCCGCTGGGCGCAAACTCCCGCGCCAGAGCAAACAGCGTTCGGCCTCTGCCATATGCCGAGGTCAAGGTTGCAAGCCCATCATAGCACGAAAAAAGCATCTGCGGCTCACGCGTATCGCGAGCCGTCTCGGACGCCGCGGCAAACAGTGGTCGTCTCATCCGTGCGTAGGACGACCACAGCGGCGAGACCGACAGGATCTTTCAAACGGTGCTCAACGTCTTGAAACTTGGGCGGCTTCGATGTGACCGGAGCCGGCAACGGTGTGTTAGCCCAGATTCGCGACCTCTGCGTAGAACCCTTCAAGCTTTGATCAGAACCGGTCCGCGTTCCGGAAAACCGATGCCGACATTGTCGCCCGCCTGAAACGGCGCATCGACGTTGCGCGACAACACGAACACGTTGCCAAGTGCCGTGGCAACGACCAGTTCGAGATGGCTGCCAGCATAGGTGGCCTTTGCGAGCGTGCCTGCGATCGTCTGCGGCGCGCCAGCAGGACCGATCTCGATGCGGCTTGGACGGACGGCCAGCTTCGCCGGGCCGGCTTGGTGGCCAAGCGCCGGCAGTTTCAAGGCAAGCGTGTCTAGCCGCACGGTAGCTTCGTCCCCTTGCACCGCAACCACCTCGCAATCCAGGATGTTGGCTTCACCGATGAAGTCGGCAACGAATGCGTTGGCTGGCGCGTCGTATAGTTCGCGCGGCGTACCGTCTTGTGCGACCACCGCCTTGTTCATGACGATGATGCGGTCCGAAACCGCAAGCGCCTCTTCCTGGTCGTGCGTGACGTAGACCACAGTCAACCCGAGCTTAGTCTGGATCTCCCTGATTTCCTCACGCACATGCCGGCGCAGCTTGGCATCTAGGTTGGAGAGCGGCTCGTCGAACAGCAGCACTTGCGGTTCTAGCACCAGTGCGCGCGCCACCGCCACGCGCTGCTGCTGACCACCCGACAGTTCGCTGGGCAGGCGCGCCTCGAAACCGGTCAGGCCGACCAACTCCAGGCCGGCGCGGGCGCGGGACGCGGCCTCCTTCTTGTCATGGCCGGAGAAGCGCAGACCGTAGGAGACATTTTCCATCACCGTCATGTGAGGGAACAACGCATAGGACTGGAACACCATGGAAACGTCGCGGTCGGTGGCCGGCAAGCTCGTTACGTCGTTGCCGCCGATGAGGATACGGCCGCTGGACGGCATCTCCAGGCCGGCGATCATGCGCAGCGTCGTCGTCTTGCCGCAGCCGGAAGGTCCGAGAAGCGTCACCAGCTTGCCGGCCTCGATCGCAAGCGAAATGTCGTTGACCGCCGGCGTGCTGGCGCCGGGATAAGTCTTGGTGACGTGCTCGAAGGTCACCGAGGCAGCGTTGCCGCGAATTTCGGCCATCACCCGGCTCCTGCTATTGTCGTCTGGCCCCCTGGCGTTGCCGGCAGGCTGACATTGGTGCGCACGCTCCAGCCACCGTCGCCTTTCTGGATACCGCGCCGGCCGATATTGCGGCTGCCGACGACCAGTTGCATCAGGCCGATGACCACCAGCATGACGACGATCAGTACCGTCGAATAGGCGATGGCGATGCCGTATTCATTGTTCTCGACACGTCCGACGATATAGCTGGTCGAAAGATCGTAACGCGCACTGACCAGGAAGATGACGGCGCTGATCGCGGTCATGGCGCGCACGAAGGAATAGACAAGCGCCGCCAGCATCGCCGATCTCAGCAAGGGCAGGATGACGCGTCTGAAGGTCTGCCACGAATTGGCGCCAAGCGTCAGCGAGGATTCGTCCAGGCTGCGGTCGATCTGCGACATCGAGGCGACGCCGGCGCGTACGCCGACTGGCATGTTGCGGAAGATGAACGACAGCACGAGGATGATGCCGGTTCCAGTCAGTTCGATCGGCGGCACGTTGAAGGCTATGATGTAGCTGACGCCAATGACCGTTCCTGGAATCGCGAAAGACAGCATGGTCGCGAATTCGAAGGCATTCTTGCCACGGAAATTCTGGCGAACGAGAAGGTAGGCGGTCAGAAGTCCTACCCCTGCGGTCAGTGGCGCCGATATCAGCGCGATCTCCATCGTCGTCCAGAACGAACTCCACGCCGACCCCGACCAATGGATGCCGAATTCATTCCAGCTGACGGCGAACGCTTTCTTGTAGTGCTGCAGCGTCAGGCTCTGATCGACCCCCCACAGCCTGACAAAGCTGCCGTAGAAGATCACCGCGTAGACCAGCACGGTGAACGCCGTCCACAGGCCGGCGATAACATAGAGCGCGCGTGTCAGCCCGTCCGGCAGGCGCGGATGGACGCCGGCATCGCCCTTGCCGGTGACGGTGGTATAGGAACGCCTGCCGATCCAGAAGCGTTGCGCGTAAAAGGCGCCAAGCGTGAAGCCTAGCAGCACCAGTGCCAGGATCGCCGCAAGTGCTGCATCGTTCTGCGCGCCGACAATGGCGAAGAAGATTTCCGTCGACAGGACGTCATAGTTGCCGCTCAGCACCAGCGGATTGCCGAAATCGGCCATGCTTTCGATGAAGCCGAGCAGGAAGGCGTTGGCGAGGCCTGGCCGCATCAGCGGCAGGGATACGGTCCAGAAGGTCTGCCAGCGGCTGGCGCGGAGCGTCTGCGAGGCCTCTTCCATGGATGGGCTGACGCCTTCGACGACGCCGATCAGAACCAGGAAGGCGATCGGGGTGAAAGCGAGAACCTGGGCGATAAGCAGGCCGGGAAGGCCATAGACCCAGCGTGTCGGCTGGATGCCGAAGACGCCGGCGACGCTCTGGGTCACCGCGCCCGACAGCCCGAACAACAGGATGATGGCAAGGCCGATGACGAAGGCCGGGGTGATGATCGGCAACACAGTCAGCGCACGCAGCAGCTTGCCATAGCGGAAATCACTGCGTGTCACGACAAGCGCGAACACCAACCCCAGAAACATGGTCAGCAGGCCGACGAGCACGGCGAGCAGCAGCGAGTTCCAGGCAACGCCGCAGCGGCTGCCGCCGGCGAGACAGTCCAGGCTCCACAAGCGCGAACTGAACAGCTTGGCCAGGAACGTGACAAGCGAATAGCCACCGTCGTCGGTCTGCATGGCGTTGGCCAGCATCATCAGGATCGGCATGAAGATGAAGATGGAAACCACCGCGACGACGAAGCCGATCGAGCTGACGACGAAAACGTCGCCACCGACGGCACCGCGCGAGGCAATGCCAAGGGTGAGCAGAAACAGAAAGGCGCCACTGACCAGCAGGGCGCCGTAGCCCATGCCGAACTGGCGGTCGCCAAGATCGCCGAACAGGCTGGTCAGCCAGCTGAACTGCCAGCCGTGCAACCCGATGGCGAAGCCCTGGAACAAAAGCCAGCCAAAACCGGCAGCGCCGACAATGACCAGCAGCCGGCCGAAAAACGGATCGGATTTGTTGCGACCCCACAGCAGCAGCGGCGCCGGCAGGAGGAAGCCGAGCGGCGCCAGCCACAGTTTTTCGCCCTTGAGGGCCAGAACCAGCGCTGGAGCGAATTTGCTATCGAACGGGTAGCCGTCGAACAGCCAGGAAAAACCGAAGAACCCGTCTTCGATGCCGTACCAGGGCAGCAGGGCAAACCCCACCCAGCCGATCGCCATCCAGAGGACGACGATCGGTTCGAGCGGCCCGCGGGTTTGGCGAAAGCGCATCTGCTATTGCGGCAGCGACGCGACCTCTTCGTCCCATTTTTTCAACAGGCGCTTGCGCTCTTCACTCGATCCATACTTCTTGAAGTCGTAGTCGATCAGCTTGATGGCAGCGAGGTCAGGCGCCTTGTCCGAGGTTTTTGCCGCCTTGTTCGACGGAACCTGGAACGACCCCGCATCCTGCGCCGTGGACTGGACATCGGCCTCGAGCGCCCAGTCGTAGAATTTTTTCGCGGCCTCCATGTTGCGGGCACCCTTGATGATCGATTCTGAGCCAATCTCGTAGCCGGTTCCCTCGCAAGGGGTGACCGGAACGATCGGGAATCCGGCGACGACCTGCGACACGGCGTCGTGGATGAAGACGATGCCGATCGTGGTCTCGCCAAGCCCGGCGGCCTTGATCGGCGCCGAGCCCGACTTGGTGTATTGGTTGACGTTCTTGTGCAGGGCTTTCAGGTACTCGAAACCCTTGTCCTCGCCGAACAGCTGAACGATGGTCGCCAGCATGTTGTAAGCTGTACCTGAGGAATTCGGGTTGGCGACCTGGATATGCCCCTTGTACTCCGGCTTGGTCAGATCGGCCCAGCATTTCGGCTCGGGCAGATTGTTCTTGACGAGCAGGTCCTTGTTGTAGCCGAAGCCCAATGCGCCGGAGTAGATGCCGACCGTGCGGTGGCCGGATGTTTCAGCCTGCTTGATTGCCCAGGGCTGCAACTGGTCGAGCAGGGGTGATTTGTACTCCTCGGTCAGACCCTCCTCGGCCGCCTGTAGGTGCGGGTCACCGGTGCCGCCCCACCAGATGTCACCCTTGGGATTGGCGGCCTCGGCGCGCAGCTGGGCATAGATTTCGCCAGCGCTCTTGCGGGTCATGTCGACGGTGATACCGGTCTTTTCCTCGAAGGCCCGCGCCGTCTGCTGACACCAGACCTCGTCGACGCCGCAATACATGGTCAGGTTTTCAGCGGACGCCGATGACGACGCGCTCCACATGCCAGTGGCAAGGATTCCGGCGCCGAGAATTGCCCTTTTTATCATGTTGAATTCCTCCCTAAGCTATTTGCCGACTTTGAAACCCATAGGCGGAAAATACAAGTTGGAAGCTAGCATCTGCCTGACCGAGTTGCAGCGCTTTCCATAGATGGCGCCGCGCATACCTCGCAGTTTAGGGACGAAGGTCTGCTTTCGGGAAGTCGCAAACTGATCTCTTGCGACCGGCCTGAGGCGCGAAGCCGTCGTTCCTGAGCCCTGGCGAGTATACTGGATGGGTCAGGCCCGCCCTTTCGCACGCCGTTGCCGCCGATCACCGCACCCACCGTCGGAGAGCCTTTCGAAATTTATGGCCTTGCGCTACGTCGTAGTTGGTGGGCCAGCAGCGTCATCGTTTTCTGCATAAAATCAATATGTTAGCGGGTGGTTAGCCAACTCTTTTCCTTCGTATTCTCTCGTATGGCCTGGCGAACCCAAGTATCAAGTGGACACAACCCCACAAGTCTCTCGACCATCTCCTTAGGCAAAAATTGAAGTGGCCAAAATCAGACGGTCTGCCTGACCGGCAGAGGCACGCCCTTGCTGGAGCTGATGACTTCCGCCAGGTCCTCGACCGTCCGCAGATAGTGCTGTTCGAGCAGCACGGAGGCCTTGTCCGCATCCCTGTCGAGGGTCGCTTCCGCAAGCGCGCCATGCTCGGCCTGGACATCGCGACCGACCGGTCGGGCAGAGGCCAGCAGAACGGGAATGCGGTAGCGCTCGGTCGCTGCATAGAGCCGTTCGAAGAATTCCAGCGTCCATGGCGAATTGCAACCCGCCAGCAAGGCGCGGTGGAACGCGTGGTGCCGCTTTTCGAGGGTCCAGATATCGGCTTCGGGGCCCGTTCGCGCCGCCTGCACATTCAAGGCGTAGAGCGAGGACACGATGCCCGACGCCCAGGCGTCGTCGCCATTCTTGATTGATGCCTTGAGCGCTTCCGTCTCGATGACGATACGCAGTGACGTGGCGTCGTGGAGCTCGTCGAGCGACAGCGGCGCCACGCGGAAGCCGCGCAGCGATTCGGCCGTCACCAGCCGTTCGGCCTGCAGGCGGTTCAGTGCCTCGCGCAGCGGCGAGAAGCCCATGCCATAGCGCTCGCCCAGGTCGGCAAGACGCAACGGTCGGCCAGGCGGAAGTTCGCCGCGTATGATGTCGTGGCGCAGGGCATCGTAGGCTTTTTGGGCAAGCGTCATTCACATTTCCTCGCCCATACAGCCTTACCTCATAGAGGAGCTCGTCGGCAATTTCATTTATTTTCGAAAATTTCTGTTGCAATCGAAAATTCTTGAGGTCATGCTAGACTTACGGGCTACCAGCAGGAGAATGCCATGGCACAGGAGCGCGAAAACCATCGCGAGGATGTCGTCGGCCGGGCGAACGTCGAGGACACGCCGGAATTGCTTGCCTATTACGACGAGCTGGCGCGCCATAAGGCAGGCGCGCTGTGGACCGTCGCCAACAAGATCGAGCCTTGGGAACCGAAGTCGCAGTCGGTGCCGGTGGTCTGGCGCTATCGCGACCTGCGTGCGCATGTCCTTCGCTCGGTTGAACTCGTCACACCGGAAAAGGCCGGACGGCGGGTGGTTTATCTGAACAATCCGGGGCGCTCCGACGTGGCGGCCGCGGTCGGCTGGATCTATGGCGGGCTCCAGGTGATGAACCCCGGCGAGGTTGCCTCGGCGCATCGCCACTCGGCCTCGGCGATCCGCTTCATTATCGAGGGCTCGGGCGCCTATACGGTGGTGGACGGGCACAAGATGACGCTCGGGGCGAACGATTTCGTGCTGACGCCGAACGACACCTGGCACGAGCATGGCGTGGAGGCGACCGGCTCGCCCTGCATCTGGCAGGACGGCCTGGACATCCCTTTCGTCAACGCCATGGAAGCCAATTTCTACGAGGTTCACCCGGATCTCAGCCAGGCGGTCGGCTACGCGGTCGACGACATGACCAAGACCTGGGGGAACGCGGGGCTCAGGCCGATGGGCGAGAACTGGACCAAGGGCTACAGCCCGATGTTCAAATACGAATGGGCACCAACCTACGACGCACTGACGAGATACGCGGGTTGCACCGATGGCTCGCCCTTCGACGGCGTGCTGATGGAGTATGTGAACCCGGTGACGAACGGCCCGGTCATGCAGACGCTCGGCGCATCGATGCAGATGCTGCGTCCCGGCGAGCACACAAAGGCGCACCGGCACACGGGCAGCGGCCTCTACCATGTGGCGAAGGGCAGCGGTCATTCGATCATCAACGGCCGCCGCTACGATTGGCAGGAGCACGACATCTTCTGCGTGCCGTCCTGGGCGTGGCACGAGCATGCCAACGGCTCGGATCGCGAGGACGCCTGCCTGTTCTGCCTGTCCGACCTGCCGGTGATGCGGGCGCTCGGGCTCTACCGCGAGCAGGCATTCGGCGACAATGGCGGCTTGCAGCCGCTCCTCTGAAGGAAAGATCATGAAACTTGTGACCTATCGCGCCTCGGTCGAGGCGGCGGCAAGGCTCGGCGTCCTCGTCGACAATTTGGTGGTGGATGTGGAGGCGCTCGCCACGGCGCAAGGCACGACCCTGCCCGATACAATGCTCGGCCTGATCGATGCCGGGCGCGGCGGACTGGAGACGCTTCGCGACTGCCTCGGCAGGGCAGCCGGACGCTTCCCGGCCGGAACCGCTACGGCGGTGGACAATGTAAGGCTGCTGGCGCCCATTCCCCGACCGCGCAAGAACATCTTCGGCATCGGCCTGAACTATGTCGAGCATGTCGCGGAAAGTGCGAAGTCGCTAGACACGTCAAAAGACCTGCCGAAACAGCCTGTCGTCTTCTCGAAGCCGCCGACCACGGTGATCGGGCCTGGGGACGGCATCGAGCACAACAAGAAGATGACGCAGCAGCTCGATTGGGAGGTGGAACTTGCCGTTATCATCGGCACCACCGCCCGCCGCGTGCGCAAGGAGCACGCACTAGACCACGTCTTCGGCTATTCGGTGATGATCGACATTTCGGCGCGCGACAACCGGCGCGCCGGTCAATGGATCTTCTCCAAGGGTCAGGACACGTACGCGCCGTTCGGGCCGTGCATCGTGACGGCCGACGAGATTCCCGACCCGCAGGTGCTCGACCTGTCGCTGACGCTCAACGGGGTCGAGAAACAGCGGTCCAACACCCGCCACATGCTGTTCAAGGTCGACCACCTGATCGCCGACATTTCGTCGGCGATCACGCTGGAGCCCGGCGACATCATCGCCAGCGGCACGCCGGAAGGTGTCGGCGCCGGGCGCGATCCGCAGGAATGGATGTGGCCGGGCGACGTGGTCGTGGCATGCGTTGAAGGGATCGGCACGCTGCGGCATCCAGTCGTGAACGCGACGCCGGAGTAGACACGTGCCCACGCCGTTCAAGACAGCCGTCGTGCGGTTGGTCCCGGATCTAAGCGATCAGAAGGTCTCTGGCATCCAAGACAGCCTGCCTGGTGGCCGATGAGAGCAGGAGAGTTGCCATGCTGAAGCTTCCAAAGTTCGTTGCCGCGGCGGTGCAAGCCGCACCCGTTTTTCTCGATACGCCGGCGACGATCGAGAAGGCCGTCTCCCTGATCCGCGAGGCAAGGGCCAATGGCGCGGATCTCATCGCCTTCCCGGAGGTGTTCATCCCGGCCTATCCGTATTGGAGCTGGATCACCGATCCGGTGACCGGCGGAGCCTGGTTCGACAAACTGGCGCGCGCCGCCATTGTCGAGCCCGGTCCGGAAGTCGAAATCCTGCGCAGTGCGGCACGCGAAGCCGGCATCCACGTCGTGATCGGCATCAACGAGCGCAGCGCGAGTTCGATTGGAACTCTCTACAACACCCTGTTGACCATCGGCCCGGATGGAACGCTGCTTGGCAAGCACCGCAAATTGATGCCGACCTGGGCCGAAAAGTTGACCTGGGCGCCTGGCGATGGAGCCGGCCTGAAAGTCCACGATACTGCAATCGGGCCACTCGGCGCGCTTGCTTGCGGCGAGAACACGAACACCCTTGCGCGCTTCACCCTTCTCGCCCAAGGCGAACTGGTTCACGTCGCCAGCTACATTTCGCTGCCTGTTGCGCCGCCCGACTACGACATGGCGGAGGCCATAAAGCTGCGCGCCATGGCCCACTCGTTCGAAGGCAAGGTCTTTACGATCGTTTCCTGTTCGACCGTCTCGGAAGAAATCATAGCCGCAATGGAGGGTGTCGTTCCGGATGCAAGGGCGCGCCTGCAGCGCAAGTCCAGCGCCTTCTCTGGGGTGATCGGCCCGGACGGGCGCGTGGTTGGCGAGCCGCTGATCGACGAAGAAGGAATCGTCTACGCCGAGATTGATCTCGGACGCTGCATCCAGCCGAAGCAGATGCATGACATAGTCGGCCACTACAACCGGTTCGACGTTTTCGACCTGCGGGTAAACCGCCGCAGGCTAGAACCGATTTCCCTGACCGAAAGGGCGCAGACCTTCGACAGCGATGACGCCGGCTTGATCGAAACAGCACAGCCAGGTGCCCATTCGGCATAAGCCGAAGCCTACCAGTTACAGCAGTCAGACGGAGCGGATCCAGCATGGCGAGCACTTTTCGCATCGGGCAGATCGTGCCTTCCTCCAACACCACAATGGAGACGGAAATCCCGGCGATTTTCCGCACGAGGGAAATATTCCTGCCTGAACGTTTCACTTTCCATTCCAGCCGGATGCGGATGAAGAAGGTGGTCAAGGAAGAGCTCGAGGCCATGGATCGTGACAGCGACCGCTGCGCGATCGAGCTTTCCGACGCGCGCGTCGACGTCCTCGGCTATGCCTGTCTGGTCGCGATCATGAGCATGGGCAAGGGTTATCACCGCACCTCGGAAGCGCGGCTGCATATGCGCACAGCGGAGAACGGCGCTCCTGCTCCAGTTGTCACGAGTGCAGGTGCGCTCGTCGATGGCCTCAAGGTGCTCGGGGCGAAGAAGATCTCGATGATATGCCCTTACATGAAGCCGCTTACCCAGCTGGTGGTCGACTACATTGAGCATGAGGGAATAGCGGTGAAGGACTTCGTCGCCCTCGAAATTCCCGACAACCTCGAAGTCGGCAGGCACGATCCGAACAACCTGCTCGATATCTACAAGAGGGTCGACACAACCGGCATCGACGCGTTTGTCGCGTCCGCCTGCGTGCAGATGCCTTCCTTACCGGTGATCGACGAACTCCAGAAGGCGCTGGGCCTTCCCGTCGTCAGTGCCTCTGTCTGTACCAGCTATCAGATGATGTCACGGCTTGGACTGCTCGCCGCGTCACCCGGCGCCGGCGAACTGCTCTCCGGCAGGTATTGACGAGCGCAAGTTCAGTCACAGGCCCTGATCGAAGGCAGACCCGGTTACCAGTCGGCAATGCAGCCCGGATTCCCGCGATGCCCTTCCCACTGCCTGATCGCCGCGGTGGTCAGCCCTGAGGCCTGCGACACGTCATTATTCTCGAAAAAAGAAGAATCTTCGAAAATCTCATTGACAGGCTTATGCGAACGTGAAAACTTAACTGACAAGTAAAGAAATCCGAAACAAGCCGGATCGTCAATGGGAGTTTAGCGATGCTGCAAGAGCGCATCGAAGGACGGTGGCTGGACTGCTTCCGCCGCGTCTTCGTACTAAATGCTATCGGCAATGGGACAAGGGTGGCGATCCTGTCTGAGACGCAGTCGCGTCCGGTGCTGGTCCATCTGTCGGAACTCGCCCTGCACGATCTCGGTGCCGAATTCTGCATGATCCAGATGCCGACGCCGCGCCAGACGGCGCCGGTGCCGGTGAAGTCCACCGGCACGTCCTGGGCGATCCAGGGCAACCGCGCCGTGATCGAGGCGCTGAAGCTCTGCGAGGTGATCGTCGACTGCACGGTCGAGGGGCTGATCCATGCCCCGGAATGGCCCGAGATCGAGGCGGCAGGACGAACCCGCCTCCTGGTCGTCACGAACGAACATCCTGAAATCCTCGAGCGCACCGAGCCGACGGCCGAGCTCGGCCCGAAGGTGGCGCTCGGCGTGCAGATGCTGCGCGAGGCGCGCGAGATGCGCGTCACCTCGCCGGCCGGTACCGATCTCGTCATCGATTTGCGCAACGCACCCTGCGGCGGCACGCCGGGCTTCGGCACCACGCCCGGCGCGGTGGCACACTGGCCGGGCGGGCTCTGCCTCGCCTTTCCCGGAAAGAACTGCGTCAACGGCCGGATCGTCATGGACGTTGGCGACATGAACCTGACGTTCAAGACGACGCTCACCAGCCGCATCGACTTCACCGTCGAGGACGACTTCGTCACCGCCATCAAGGGCGACGGCGTCGATGCCATCCATTTCCGCGAATACATGGAAGCCTGGAACGACCGTAACGCCTACGGCATGAGCCATGTCGGCTGGGGCATGCATCCGCGTGCCCGCTGGGTCTCGGCCGCCATGTACGACAAGCGTGACATGCAGGCTGTGGAGTTCCGCGCGCTGGCGGGATCGTTCCTGTGGTCCACAGGCGCCAACCAATATGCCGGCCGCTACACGCTCGGTCATTTCGACCTGCCGATGCGCAACTGCACAATCACTCTGGACGGGAACGTCGTCGTCAAGGACGGCCTCCTGCAAGGCGAACTGGCGTCCTGACGCCCTCGGAGAAGACCATGAGCGACATTGCCGATTACTACGACCTCTCCCGCATCCGCCCGCAGGTGCAAGCCAAGCTGCGGCTGGTCAACGAGCTTGGCCGCGATAAATTCGCGTCGCGCGCCAAGGGGATCGACGATGACGCCTCCTTCCCGGTCGAGAACTACAAGGATTTGGCGGCTGAAGGCTTTCTCGGGCTCTGCATCCCGGAGGAATTCGGTGGCTGGGGCTTCTCGATGTTCGAGTATGCGATGGTCGGCGCCGAGATCGGCAAATACTGCGGCGCCACCGCACTGACCTTCAACATGCACAACTCGTCCATGGCTTGGTCGCGCTTCATGTTCGATATGCCGAACCTGACGCCCCAGGAGAAGGCGGCATTCGCGCCGCTGCGCGAGCGCCAGTTCCGCCGCGCCATCGCCGAAAAAGCGATCTATTCGCAGCCGATCTCCGAGGGTGGCCAGAACTGGACCTCGAAGCCGAACCAGACGCAGTGCCGCAAGGTCGACGGCGGCTGGAAGATCAACGGCTTCAAGAAATTCGCCTCGCTGGCCGGCTATTGCGACTACTACACCATCGTTTGCACCGAGGTGTTCGAGGGCCGCGAGCCGCGCCACGAGGACACCATGCTGTTCGTCGTCCACAAGGATGCGCCGGGCCTCAGCGTCAAGGGCGACTGGGATCCGCTCGGCATGCGCGGCACCAACAGCCGCGACCTCATCCTGAAGGACGTCTTCGTCACCGAATTGGACCTCTTGATGCCGCGGGGCATCTTCGGCAAGACGCTGCCCAACTGGCCTCACATGATGGTGACCCTTTCGCCCACCTATATGGGTGTCGCGCAGGGCGCCTTCGACTTCATGGTCGACTATCTCAAGGGCAAGGTGCCCGGCCAGCCACCAATAGATCGGCGCATGTATGCGACCAAGCGTATCGCGGTGGGCAAGATGTACGCCCGGCTGGCGAACATGCGCGCGCTGTGGTGGCAGGCTTTCGGCGAGTCGAAAGGCTTTCCGACCAAGGGCGAGGTGCTGCGCATGTACGCCGCGCAATACAACGTCATGGAAGGCGCGGCCGAGATGACGTCGATGGCCATCCGCACCTGCGGCGGCCAGTCGATGCTGAAATCGCTGCCGCTGGAGCGGATGTACCGAGACAGCCGCTGCGGTGCGCTGATGCTGCCCTTCACATCCGAGATCATGGAAGACTACCTCTCGGTGCTGGCGCTCTACGAGATGGACGAGATCGACTCCGCCCCTGGCGATGAAGGCGGCGCCCGCATGTCGCTGTGGCGCGGCGAGCACGGCGCCGCGCGATCGGCCCGGTAGACGCCAATGGCGCGCGAAACGGTCGAGGTCGTCGGCGTCTCAGCTGCCTCGCCGGAGGCGGTGTGGTCCGTCGTTTCGGACTTCTGCGGACAATGGCACCCGGCCATCGCCACCATCCACGCCGAGCGCGACGCGCGAGGCGCCCTGGTTCGCGCCTTTACCGCTCATGGGGAGGGTACCGTCTATCGCGAGCAACTCACCTGGCTGAGCGACAGCGACCGCACGCTTGCCTACACACATCTCGAAGGCATTGCCGGCGCGCAATCCTATGACGGCCGCATTGCCATAGGCGCCGGCGATCATGGCGGCAGCACCCTGCGCTGGAGCGCGCGGGTCGAGGCCGCCTCGCCGCGGTTGCAGGCGATTTGCGAGGGCACGAAGGCGATCTTCGAAGCGGGCATCGCCGCCCTGTCGGAGACAACGCTCGCTACCGACGCGACGGAGCAGCCAAGGCCCCTGCCCGCCTCTGCCGCCACGCGGGACATAGTCATCGATGGCGAGCCTCGCCTCGCGCTAACGACGACGGACAGCGACGGTCCGCTCTGCCTGTTCCTGCACGGCATCGGCGGCTCGCGCGGCAACTGGCTGCCGCAACTCGCGGCCGCAGGCGGCGTGATGCGCGCGGCGGCACTCGACTTGCGCGGCTACGGCGGCAGCGCGCTCGGGCGAATGCAGTCGACCGTAGAGGACTACTGCGACGACATCCTGCGCGTGAAGGAAGAACTTGGCGCCGATCGGCTGGTGCTGGTCGGCCTCTCCCTGGGCTCGTGGATCGCCACCTCCTTCGCCATGCGCCACCCGGAGATGCTGGCGGGGCTGGTCCTTTCGGGTGGCTGCACCGGCATGTCGGAGGCAAGCCTCGAGGAGCGCGAGACCTTCCGTGTCAGCCGCAAGGTGCCGCTGGATGCCGGCCAGACGCCGGCCGATTTCGCTCCCGCGGTGGTGAAAGTGCTGGCGGGGCCGAACGCCTCCGACGCGGTGAAGGAACAGCTTTTCCGGTCAATGGCGGCGATCCCGTCCGCCACCTATCTCGACGCGCTCGTCTGCTTCACGAATCCCTCCGAGGGTTTCGATTTCTCGCGCCTGACCATGCCGGTGTTGATGATGACGGGCGAGCACGACCGGCTGGCGTCGCCATCGGAGATCCGCAGCGTTGCCGGGCGAATGCTCGACCAGGCCTCCCGGCCAGACATCCGCTACGAGACCATCCTAGATGCCGGCCATGTCTGCAATGTCGAGCAGCCCGCAGCCTACAGCCGCATCCTGCTGGACTTCCTGAGGAAACTGCCGCGATGACCGCCTTGTCCCGCCGACAGCAAAACAAGATCGAGCGCGAGCGGCGCATCCTGGAAGCCGCGCTGAAGGTCTTTTCCGAAATGGGCTATTCCGGCGCCAACATGGATGCCGTCGCTCTCGAGGCGAACCTGTCGAAGCCAACGCTTTACCAGTACTTCCAGTCCAAGGAAGCGCTGTTCTCGGCCATGATGCTTGGCGAGCGCGACCAGATGCTGGCGGTCTTCGAACATCCTTCCGATCGCGGCATGGTGGCGGACCTGCTGGAATTTTCCTGGGACTACGCCGACACCGTGCTGCGTCCGGACCTCCTGTCGCTGGCAAGGCTCATCATTGGCGAGGTGCAACGCTTTCCGGAGATCGGCCGCGCCTATCAGGAGGTGGGGCCGGACCGCCTGCTGCGCGGCATCATGGATTATCTGCAAGGCCAGCGACGCGGCGGCCGGCTGGCTTTCGACGACGCCGAACTCGCCGCGCAGGATCTATGGGGCCTGATCCTGTCGGCGCCGCGCACGCAGGCCCTCTACATGCCGGACCACTCGCCCTCGCGCGCCGAGATCGCCCGCTATCTGAACAACGGCCTCAAGGTATTCCTCAAGGCCTATTCGACACAGCCCGAGACTGATCTCGCCGAACTCGCACGACTTATCGGCGCCCATTCCCTCAATCAGGTGCAACATGACGCTTGACGATTATATGGCCGACCCGGCCAGCCGCTTTGCCACGGTCGCGATGACCGACACCAACGGGCTGCTGCGCGGGCAGATGGTCTCGGCCAACAGCCTCAAGGGCATTGCCAAGAACGGCATGGGCATGGCCCCCGCGCAACTGGCGCTGGACCCGACCGATGCGATGCTTATCATTCCTGGCGTCAATGACGATAAGGGTGATTTCCACGATGACCCCTTGCAGCTCGATCCCGGTTCCGTCCGCCGCCTGCCGTGGTCGAAGGCCGGGCATGACCTGCTGGTGCTGTCGAACTACACCGGTGCTTCATCACAGATATGCCCCCGCGCGATCCTGAAATCCGTTCTTGCCCGTGCCGGCGAAGCGGGGCTGGTGCCGAAATACGGAATGGAGCTGGAATACACGCTGTTCGACGAGACGCCGGAGAGCGCGAAGGCGAAGGGCTATCGCAATCTCAAGACCGCGACGGCGCATGCAAGCCACGACCTGATCCTTTACCAGGTCGTCCAGACCGAGTGGTACGAGGCCGTGGCCGCCATGTGCGAGCCGCTGAAGATCGACCTCGCCAAGATGCACGAGGAAATCGGCGCGGGTTTCATGGAGGCGTGCATCGGCGCCGGCGAGGGCATGGGGCCGGCCGACCAGCTGGTTCTCCTGAAGAACTTCATCCGCGCGCTGGCGCTGCGGCAGGGCCGGTCGGTCACCTTCATGCCGCGCTGGAACGAAAAGGCGGATAGCCAGTCGATCCACCTGCACATCAGCCTGAAGGACAAGACAGGCAGGTCCCTGTTCTGGGACGCGCAGGAGAAGAACGGCGTCAGCCGCACTTTTCGCCACTTCCTTGGCGGGCTGCAGGCCTATGTCGGTGACGCGACGCTAGTTTTTCAGCCGACGGTGAACAGCTACCGGCGTTTCGCCCCCGGCACTTTCGCGCCGCCTGGCCTGACATGGGGTTTCGAAAACCGTACCACCTGCTTTCGCCTCGTCGGTCATGACGCGGGGTCCCTGCGGGTGGAAAATCGCCTGCCCGGCGCAGATTCCAATCCCTACCTCTCGGCCGCCGCAACCATCGCGGCCGGGGTCGCCGGCGTCATCGGTGAGATCGAGCCAGATCCCGAAACCATCGGCTCGGGTTATGCGCAGCAACCCGCTCGCGACTTCGCCCGCTCGATGCCGGATGCAATCGACCGGCTGCGCGGCTCCGCCTTCGCCAAGGACTGGCTGGGCGCACGCTTTGTCGAGGCGTTCACGGCCACTCGCGAAAGCCAGCACAACGAGTTCCGTCGCAAGGTTCCGGACGTCGAGCTGGAACGCTTCTTCGACCTGGGGTGAATGAACATGGATACCGATCTGCGCGCCCGTTTCATCGAAGGCATGAGCCGCGTGGCCGCCGCCGTCACCGTGGTGACCACGGACGGCGAGGCAGGTCGTTTCGGCGTGACCGTTTCATCGATGACGTCGGTGTCCGCCGACACCAGCCGGCCTTCATTGCTGATCAGCGTCCATCACCTCAGCCCCGCATGCGAGGCGATCAAGAAGAACAGGCGGTTCTGCGCCAACGTGCTCAGCGGCAACCAGAGTTTCGTCTCGGATCTCTTCTCCGGCCGCCTCAAGCATTTGAACCAGGACCGGTTCGGCGCGATCGCTTGGCATCCCGGCGCGACCGGCGCGCCGATCATCGATGGCGCTGTCGTTTCTCTCGACTGCGAACTCAAGACGGCGCTGATGTGGGGAACCCATTTCCTCTTTATCGGCGAGGCCGAGACCATCGACCTTTCGGCGCAGCGCTCGCCGCTGGTCTACGGCAATCGCGGCTACCGGCGCGCCATCCCGATCATGCCGGATGACCATCGACCGCCACACCCGGAGAACCATCTCAGCATCGGCTTCTTCATCACGCTTGGACCGCAATTCGTGCCGGACCTCGTCGCCGGCTTCGCCAGCCAGCAGCCGGATGTCGACATCCGCCTTCTGGAAGCCGACCATGACGATCTCATCGAGCAGATGCGGGCCGGCAGGATCGAGGCAGCGATCACTTTCGGGGCGGTGAACGAAGCTGACCTCGATGCCGAACTGGTCTGCCCTCCGGCTCCGCATGTGCTGTTGAACGCCAGCCACGCATTGGCCGGCAGATCCAGTCTGCGGCTAAGCGATTTGGCTGAACTGCCCATGATCCTGCTGGATTATCCCTCGGTGCACTCGGCCACGGACACCCTGTTCAAGCGCGGCGGGCTGCAACCGCACATCCGCTTCCAGTCGCCTTCCTTCGCCATGGTGCGCGGCCTGGTCGCGCAGGGTCTTGGATATTCGATCGTCCCGCAGGCGCCGCAGGCCAGGACCGCGCCCGACGGCAAGGAGATCCTCGCCATACCGCTGGACGAGGACTTCCCGGAAGGGGCGGTCGTGGCGATCACGCCACGCGGCAACGGCCGCAGCGAATGGGTCGGGCAGTTTCTGGCCAAATGCCGGCGGTCCTTCGGGCATGCCGCCAACGGAGAGGGATGACGGCCGGACGAAACGGCCGAGCGGTAACAGACATCAACAAACAATGGACCGGTCAATCGGCCATGGGGAACAGAGAGGGAGAACGACAGAAATGAGTACCGCAGGAAGCAATCAACTTCGCAGGAATTCGCTAGGACTGATCGCCGTGACCTTCATGGTGATCTCGGCAGCAGCTCCCCTGACCGGCGTGGCCGGCGCGATGCCGCTGGCGTTCATGCTTGGCAATGGCGCCGGTATTCCAGCGACCTTCATTTTCGTGACGCTGGTGATGCTCGCTTTTTCGGCCGGTTACGTGGCCATGTCGCGGCATGTCACCAATGCTGGCGCCTTCTACGCCTATGCCGCGCGCGGTCTCGGCGGGCGCTCCGCCGGCGCCGTGGCGCTCGTGGCCCTGGTCGCCTACAACGCCATGCAGTTCGGACTGATCGGTCTGCTGGGCGGAATCGCCTCCGGGGTCTTCAGCGAGCTCGGACTGGTCCTGCCTTGGTGGGGGTGGAGCCTGATCGCCGTCGTCCTGGTCGCCATTTTGGGCTACCGGCAGGTGGACCTGTCGGCAAAAGTTCTCGTCGTGGCCGTCGCGCTCGAATATCTGATTGTCCTGATCGTCGACTTTGCCATCCTCGGCAAGGGCGGCGACCACGGGCTGGCGCTGAACGTGTTCGATCCCGCCGCGATGTTTTCGGGTTCGCTGACCGCTGCGATCCTGTTTTGCCTGGGTTCCTTCATCGGCTTCGAGGCAACCACGATCTATGCCGAGGAAGCCCGAGACCCGGAAAGGACCATTCCGCGCGCCACTTATCTTTCGGTGCTGATGATCGGCATATTCTTCGTGTTCACCACCTGGCTGATGATCGTTGGCATAGGTGCCGACAAACTGGTCCCGACCATCCAGGGCTATGGCGATCCATCAGCGCTCTTCTTCGATCTGGCGGGGCGCTATGTCGGCGGGCCGATACCGACGATTGCCGGTATCTTGCTCGTATCGAGCCTCTTTGCCGCGTTGTCGGCCTTCCACAACTACATCGCCCGATACAGCTACGTGGCAGGACGCGAGGGCCTGTTGCCCGCCGCCTTCGGGCGCACCCATGCAGATCACCAGAGCCCCCACATCGGCTCGGTCGTGCAGACGATCGGCGCCCTGATTGTGCTGGCGATCTTTGCCGGCCTCGGGCTCGATCCGGTGCTCAACATGTTCACCTGGATCAGCCAGGTCGGCACGCTCGGCGTGCTCGGCATGATGACCGTCACCTCGCTCTCGGTGATCGTCTTCTTCCGCAACAAGCAGGCTGGCGCGCCGGCGCTGTCGACTGTGGTCCTGCCTGCCTTGTCGGGGCTGATCATGGCGGCCCTGTTCGTCTACATCTTTCTGCATTTTGGCGACCTCACCGGCACCACCGGCGGCGCGCTAGGGGTCATCTTGCCGGCATTGATCCCGGCCGCCGCCGTGGTCGGATATGGGCTGTCGCTGCGACTGGAGAGGGCAGATCCGGCCCGCTTCGCCCGCATGGGTGAAAATCAGGCCTGATATTGCCTATGCGGAAGCGTGCGTGGTCGCGCTTCCGCCAGCAAACGGAAGTGATATCAGCGCCAAACATTTTAAGCTTTAAACAACTGGACTCCTGTGCCACCGTCGGCTGGTCGTTTCCATTGCACATTTCACGACGGGTGGAGGTTTGCGAATGCTTGGTCGGTCTGCACATGTCGATACGTTCGCGCGTGACAATCTTCCGCCCGGCGATCAATGGCCTGACCTTCCGCTCGATGGGTTCGACTATCCGGAGCATCTCAATGCCGCGGTAGAGCTGACCGATCGGCAGGTCGAGCGCGGCTTCGGCGATCATGTAGCGCTGATCGGCAACGGTCGCCGCAGGACCTACAAGGAACTGTCCGACTGGACCAACCGCCTGGCGCACGCGCTCGTCGAGAACTACGGCCTGCGGCCGGGCAACCGCGTGCTGATCCGTTCAGCCAACAACCCGGCTATGGTGGCGTGCTGGCTGGCCGCTACCAAGGCAGGCGCGGTCGTGGTCAACACCATGCCGATGCTGCGATCAGGCGAACTGTCGCAGATCGTGGACAAGGCCAAGATCACGCTTGCGCTATGCGACACGCGGCTGATGGACGAGATGGTGGCTTGCGCCAAGGACAGCCGCTTCCTCAAGCAGGTCGTCGGCTTCGATGGCACGGCCAATCACGACGCAGAGCTCGACCGCGCGGCCCTCGACAAGCCGGTCGTATTCGATGCCGTGGAGACCGGTCGCGACGACGTGGCCCTGCTTGGGTTCACGTCGGGCACCACCGGCTCGCCAAAGGCGACGATGCATTTTCATCGGGACCTGCTGATCATCGCCGACGGTTATGCGCGCGACGTCCTGCAGGTCACGCCCGAGGACATTTTCGTCGGCTCGCCGCCGATCGCCTTCACCTTCGGCCTCGGCGGACTTGCCATCTTCCCGCTCCGCTTCGGCGCCACGGCGACGCTGCTGGAGCACGCCTCTCCGGCCAACATGATCGAGATCATCGAGAGATATGGCGCGACCATCGTGTTCACGGCTCCGACGGCCTACCGGGCGATGATCGCCGCGCTCGACGAAGGGGCCAATCTTTCGTCGCTTCGGATCGCGGTTTCTGCCGGTGAAACCCTTCCCGCGCCGGTGTTCGAGGCCTGGGTGCAGCGGACTGGCAAGCCGATTGTGGACGGCATCGGCGCAACCGAGATGCTGCACATCTTCATATCCAACCGGCTGGACGATCTCGCGCCGGGCAGGACCGGGCGTCCGGTTGCCGGCTACGAGGCCCGGATCGTGGATGCCGATATGAACGAGTTACCGCGTGGCGAGGCCGGCCGGCTAGCCGTCCGTGGCCCGACGGGCTGCCGCTACCTGAATGATCCCCGGCAGAAGGACTATGTGCGCGACGGCTGGAACCTGACAGGGGACTCGTTCTTCCGGGATGAGGAGGGCTATTTCCATTTCGCCGCCCGCTCTGACGACATGATAATTTCCTCAGGCTACAACATCGCTGGTCCCGAAGTTGAGGCGGCCTTGCTTTCCCACCCCCATGTCAAGGAATGCGCTGTCGTCGGCGTCCCGGACATCGGTCGTGGGCAGATCGTGGAGGCGCATGTCGTCCTGATCGACGGGATCGACCCGGGTGAGTTGGAGCAACGCCTCTTGCAGGATCATGTCAAAGCCACCATCGCGCCCTACAAATATCCGCGTTCGATCAAGTTCACCGATGCGCTTCCAAAGACGCAGACTGGCAAGATCCAGCGGTTCAAGCTGAAAGCGCATACCGGCACCTGAGCCCATCGTGCTCAGGTGCCAGCCTAGGCTGAAGGAAGTCGCTCGGTGTTTTTCTGGCGGCGGCCGAGGCCTCGACCAAGCAGCTGTTGGCCGGCTCTTTTTGTCGACGAAAACAACGAACTACCCGAGAGTTTGGCTCGCCAGAGCATAGGTCTTCGGCATAGCCGGGCCGCCGGCAGCATAATCGGCGAGGCGCTTGCCCAGCGACATGGTCAGCACCGTGTCGAAGACCGGCATTCCGCTGTGCGACAGGAGGGCGGCGAAGTCGCCATTGTCCACATGCGTGTCGATCCTGAGGAAGGACCCCGAGTGGTCGGCCACGTGCGGCCGGACGACCGCCACGGCGTCGGCGTCGCTTTCCGCCACGACCGGCCCAACGACATGGCCCCGCCCGAACGGGCGGCAGAGCGCGAAGGCTTTCAGCCTGTCGCCCTTGAAAAGGCCATAGCCGGCTGAGTGCGCGAAGAGCTTTTCGATGAGCGCCGCCCGCCTGACGCCAAATCCCGCCCCATCGAGCGTGATCGCCGCGGGAATGTCGCCTTCACCCAAAGTCCGGACATCGCCCCTGGTCTCTGCCAGCCTACCCGTCCCCTCCGCACGAACGATACCCTGGCATTGGTAGACGGTCTTCTCCGGCTGGAAGTCGAGCGAAAGATAGAGCCGTCTTGCCGCTCGGGTTGCATTGAGGCGCAGGTCGCGCCCGGCGACCTTCTCGAAGACCCGCTTCATCAGCCATTGCCCGGCTCCGAGCGTCTGCAGTCGCGGCGAGGTGATGACCATTCCCACGGTCGCGAAGTCGGCGCCATGCTCGAACCACATGGCCGAACCGAGAACGCGGCCAATTTCATCGAGCGCCACGAAGCCGCGTCCCGATTCGCGCAGGAACTGCCAGTCTTCGGCCCGGTGCGGCCATCCCACGGACAGGGAGTGCGCGTGCAACCGGTCGAGTTCGATGCCCTCGATGTCGCCGATGCGCATCGAGAAGGTATCGATTTTCAAGCTTCCGGACGGCTTCAAGTCCATGCCCCTGAAAGATTGCCGCACTAGAGGGTGACGCCCTCGCCCCGCCCACGCTAAACAAGCAGACCGGTAGGATTTGCTCGAAAGCCGCGCGCCAACGCTAGATTCAACTGAAACACTTCCGCTTTCGGCACGCAATCGCGAAAGAACGCCCACATCCTCTCCGGAAATCTAGCACCATATGGTCGTCGGCACCGATCCCGGCGACCCGAAATCTTTCAAGGGTTGGAATGGACGTCTCCGACATCCTCGACCGTCTCGTCGCCTTTCCATCGGTCGCCGGCAAACCGAACGGCGACATCGCCGGCTGGATCGCGGCCCATCTTGCGCAACACGGGGCGCAGGTCACCCTGCTTCCGGGGCCGGAAGGCGACCGTTCCAACCTGTTCGCGACGATCGGCCCCGCCGATGTCCCGGGCTACATGCTGTCCGGCCACATGGACGTCGTCCCGGCCGGCGAGCCGCAATGGAGCTCGGCCCCTTTCGCGCTGCGCCGGGAGGGCGAACATCTCTACGGGCGTGGCACCACGGACATGAAGGGGTTCCTTGCCGCCGCGCTGGCGGCTGTGCCTCACCTGACAGAACTGCGTCTGGCCAGACCGATCCACCTCGCCTTCTCCTACGACGAGGAGGTCGGATGCCGCGGCGTGCCGCATCTGATCGCCCGCCTTCCCGAACTTTGCGCGAAACCGCTCGGCGTCATCGTCGGCGAGCCGAGCGGCATGCGCGCCGTGCGCGGCCACAAGGGCAAGGCGGCGGCTCGGGTGACGGTCAACGGGCGGTCCGGCCATTCGTCGCGACCCGATCTCGGGCTCAACGCCATCCATGCCATGGCCGCTGCGCTGGGCGCGGCCGTCAGCGAAGCCGAGCGGCTGACGTGCGGTCCGTTCGACCCCGCCTTCGAGCCGCCCTATTCCTCGCTGCAGGCGGGCGTGGTGACGGGTGGGCAGTCGGTCAACATCATTCCAGACACCTGCACGCTGGACCTGGAGGCCCGCGCCATACCCGGCGTCGACCCGGCCAGCCTGCTCGCGCCGGTCAGGGCGCGAGCCGAAGCCCTTGCGGTCGACGGCTTTCGGATCGAGTGGACGCCGATGAGCGCCTATCCGGCGCTGTCGCTGCCGCAGGACGCTGCACTGGCGGCACTGTTGGCCGAGTTGACCGGCGAAGCGCCGCTCGCCGCCGTCAGCTACGGCACGGAGGCCGGACTCTACCAGGCCGCCGGCTTCGATGCGATCATCTGCGGCCCGGGCGACATAGGTCGCGCCCACAAGCCCGACGAATACATCCTCGCCAGCGAGCTCGCCGCCTGCCAGCGATTGATCGAGGCGCTGGGCGCCCGCTGCGCGGCTTGAAGGGGAACCGGGATGACCTTCCTGTTCAATTCCGATGCGCGCCGCGGCGCGGTCTTCGCAGAGGCCTTCGCCGAGGAACTGCCGGACATCCCCTTCACGACGAATGCAGCAACAGTCGATCCCGACGCGGTACGCTATCTCATCACCTGGACTGCGCCGGAAGACCTCGCGCGCTATAGGAACCTGGAGATCCTGTTTTCCATCGGCGCCGGCGTAGACCAGTTCCGCCTCGATAGGGTGCCGGAACAGGTGAAGATCGTGCGTACGATCGAGGAAGGCATCGTGCGCATGATGCAGGAATATGCGACGCTTGCCGTGCTTGCGCTCCACCGCAACCTCCCTGGATATCTGGCACAGCAACGCGCCGGCGAATGGCGCGACATATCGCAGCTTCAGGCCGCCTCGCGCCGGATCGGCGTGCTCGGCCTGGGGCAGCTCGGCCAGGCCGTCCTCGACCGGTTGAAGCCGTTCGGCTTTCCGCTTGCCGGTTGGAGCCGCTCGCCACGGCGGATCGAGGGCGTGACCTGTCACGATGGCCGGCACGGGCTGCAGGAGATGCTTGCGGCCAGCGACATTCTGGTCTGCCTGCTGCCGCTGACCGAGGAGACGCGCGGTTTCCTCGATGCCGAGCTGTTCGCGAAGCTGCCCAAGGGCGCGGCGCTCGTCCACGCCGGTCGGGGGCCGCAACTCGACCAGGAAGCGCTTGTCGCCGCGCTCGATAGCGGCCGCCTCTCGGCAGCGATGATCGATGTCACCGATCCCGAGCCTCTGCCCTCGGGCCATCCATTCTGGTCGCACCCGAAGATCATCCTGACACCGCATGTCGCCAGCGTCACCCAGCCGGCGACCGCTGCGCGGGCCGTCATCGACAACATCAAGCGCCACCGCGCCGGGCTCGATCCGATCGGGCTCGTCGACCGGTCGCGCGGCTATTGAAGCTCCAACCTGAAAGGTCATTCCTTGTCCCTGCTGAAGACCCTCGATACCGACCCGTCCTTCCCGCCACGCCAGTCCAAGGCGTTGCCCGAGCGGCTGATTGCCGGCGACCCGGCCTTCAAGACCTGGGCGCAGGACGCAGCCAAGGACGACCTCGTCCATACCGGCGTCTGGGAGGCGACGCCGGGGGAGACGCGCTCGATCAAGGGAAAGACTTTCGAGTTCTGCCACATCCTGTCTGGCGTGATCGAGATCACGCCAGACGGCGGCGAGCCGGTGACCTACGGCGCCGGCGACAGCTTCGTCATGAAGCCGGGCTTCACCGGGGTCTGGAAGACGATCGAAACGGTGCGCAAGATCTACGTGACGGTCGGGTGAACGGTCGGCGCGGTTTCAAGCGGCAGCGACAGATTTTGCCGTCCCGCGCGACACGCACGCAACAATCATCCGCGACGGTTCGACGAACGATGCAAGCTGCTTGCCCGCGCGCGCTAGGCTGCTGCCAACGCTGCTAAGTGGTTGCCCATGAGCCTGAGCTTCGATCCAAACACAATTCCCCTTCCCGTCGGCCATTTTGTCGGCGGGAAAATGATCGCGGCCGAGGGCGCGATCGAGATGCGCCGCCCGTCCGACGGCAAGGAATATGCCGCCTGCCCGGTGGCCGGCGCCGACATGATCGACCGTGCGGTGGACAGCGCCAGGGCGGCGCTGAAGGCCAGCAACTGGGGCGGCGTCCGGCCGCGCGAGCGCACCAGGGCGCTGCTGGCCTGGGCCGACCTGATCGAGGCCGAAGCCGCAACGCTGGCCAGGATCGAGGCGCTGTGCTCCACCCGCCCGGTCGGCCAGCTCATTGCCGGCGACATCGCGGTGACCGCCGAGCAGATCCGCTTCTTTGCGGAATTCGCCGACAAGGAAGGCAGCGAGCTCGTGCCAACCGACGACGCCAGTCTCGGCATGATCATGAGCGAGCCCTATGGCGTGGTCGGCGCGATCACGCCCTGGAATTTTCCCATCTCGATGGCCGGATGGAAGCTTGGCCCGGCGCTGGCCGCGGGCAATGCGGTGGTGCTGAAGCCATCGGAAATGACACCCTTTTCGGCTGTCTACATGGCGCAACTCGCCGTCAGGGCGGGTCTGCCGGCAGGGCTCATAAACGTGGTGCTAGGAGACGGTCCGACGACCGGAACGGCGCTGACCGGCCATCCCGAGATCGCCAAGGTCAGCTTCACCGGCTCGACTCGCGCCGGCTCGGCGATCATGGAGAACGTCGCTCGCACCGGCGTCAAGCCGATGACGCTGGAGCTTGGCGGCAAGAGCCCGCAGCTCGTCTTTGCCGATGCCGATCTGGACAAGGCGGCGACGGCGATCGCCGGCAGCGTCACCTTCAACGCCGGCCAGGCCTGCGTCGCCGGCACCCGGCTGATCGTCGAGAAGAGCGTGGCCGACAGGCTGACGACCGCGATCCTGGAGAAGATGAAGGCCGTGCGGCCTGGCCCGACCTGGGACGAGGCGACGCATTATTCGCCGATCATCTCGGAACGGCAGCGGGCGCGTGTCGACAGCATTGTGCGGGCTGCGGTGGCGGCAGGCGGCGAATGCCTGACCGGCGGCGCCGCCATGGATAGCCGCGGCTATTTCTACGCGCCGACACTGATCGCCAATGTAGATCAGTCCAATCCCGCGATCGTCGAGGAGATCTTCGGCCCGGTGCTCACCGTCCAGACCTTCGAGACCGAGGACGAGGCGCTGGCGCTGTCCAGCCATCCTACCTACGGGCTGGCTTCCGGCCTGTTCACTTCCGATCTATCGCGTACGATCCGTTTGGCGCGCAAGCTCGAAGCGGGCACGGTCTGGGTCAACCGCTACAGCCGCTCGCGCGACCACATCCTGCCGACCGGCGGCTACAAGCGCTCCGGCATCGGCAAGGACCTTGGCCGCGACGCCTATCTCGCCAACCGCAGGACCAAGAGCGTCCTGGTCAGCGTATGAAGGGATGCCGATGAAATCCTACTCGATCGCCCTGATCCCCGGTGACGGCATCGGCCGCGATGTCACCGCCGCCGCCTGGACGGTGCTGGAAACCGTGGCCAAACAGGACGGCTTTGTCCTGACGGGCACCGAGTTCCCCTGGTCCTGCCGCTTCTACAACGAGACCGGCCGCATGATGCCCGAGGATGGCATCGAGACCTTGCGCGGCTTCGACGCCATCCTTCTCGGCGCGGTCGGCTGGCCGGCGGAGGTGCCGGATTCGGTCTCGCTGCACGGCCTGCTGCTGCCGATCCGCAAGGCATTCGTGCAATATGCCAACATCCGGCCACACCGCCTGCTGCCTGGGGTCACGGGACCGCTGCGAGCGGAGAGCTTCGACATCCTGTGCATCCGTGAGAACACCGAGGGCGAATATTCCGGCGCCGGCGGGCGTGTGCACCAGGGCACTTTGGACGAGGTCGCGGTGGAGACATCGATCTTCACCCGCGCCGGCGTCGAGCGCATCCTGCGCTTCGGCTTCGAGCAGGCGCGATCACGGCGGGGCAAACTTGCTTCCGTCACCAAGTCCAACGCCCAGAAATACTCGATGGTGTTCTGGGACGAGGTCACCCGCAAGCTTGCGGGGGATTATCCGGACGTCGAGGTGACCAGCTATCATGTCGATGCGCTCGCGGCGCGCATGATCATGGCGCCGGAGAGCCTCGACGTGCTCGTCGCTTCCAACCTGTTCGGCGACATCCTGACCGACATCGGCGCGGCGATCCAGGGCGGGCTCGGCTATGCCGCCTCCGCCAACATCAATCCCGACCGTTCGGCGCCGTCCATGTTCGAGCCGGTGCACGGCTCGGCGCCCGACATCGCCCATCTCGGCATCGCCAACCCGATCGCCACCATCTGGTCCGGCGCCATGATGCTCGATCATCTCGGCGAAAAGGCTGCCGCCGGCCGCGTCATGAAGGCGCTCGAGGCGACAACCGCGCGAGGCATTGGAACAACCCCCGGCAAGGATCGCACACAAGCGATCACCGCTGCCGTCGTCGCGGCGCTCACCTGATTGCAAGGTCGTTTTCGATGAGAAACCTGAAAGACAAAAGCCTCTTCCGCGAAGCCGGTTTGATCGGCGGCGAATGGGTCATCGCCGACTCTGGCAAGACGGTCGATGTCATCGATCCGGCGACCCAGGCCGCGATCGGCACCGTGCCCGACATGGCCGCTCCGGAGACCCGCGCGGCCATAGACGCCGCGGCTGCTGCCTATGGGGATTGGAGGAAGAAAACCAACGCCGAGCGCGCTGCCCTCCTGGAGGCCTGGCATGGGCTGATGCTGGCGAATCTGGACGATCTTGCGCTGATCCTGACGACCGAACAGGGCAAGCCGCTGGACGAGGCCAAAGGCGAGATCCGCTACGGCGCGTCCTTCGTCAAATGGTTCGCCGAGGAGGCACGCCGCATCAACGGCCACACCATCCCCTCGCCGACGCAAGACCGGCGCATCATCGTGCTGAAGGAGCCGGTCGGCGTGTGCGGCATCATCACGCCGTGGAATTTTCCCAATGCGATGATCACCCGCAAGGTCGCGCCGGCGCTGGCCGCCGGCTGCACGGTGGTCATCAAGCCATCGGAGTTCACGCCCTATTCGGCACTGGCGCTAGGCGTGCTCGCCGAACGTGCGGGCATCCCCGCCGGCGTCATCAACATCGTCACCGGCGTGCCGGCCGATATCGGCAACGAGATCATGGCGAACGAGACCGTGCGCAAGATCTCCTTTACCGGCTCGACGCGGGTCGGCTCGCTGCTGATGCGCGGCGCGGCCGACAGCGTGAAGCGGCTCAGCCTCGAACTTGGAGGCAACGCGCCCTTCATCGTCTTCGACGACGCCGACCTCGATCTCGCCGTCGAGGGCGCGTTGGTTTCAAAATTCCGCAATGGCGGCCAGACCTGCGTTTGCGCCAACCGCATCATCGTCCAGGCCGGTGTCTACGAGACCTTCGCCGCGAAGCTCTCCGCCCGTGTCAACGCCATGAAGGTCGGGCCGGGCACCGAACCCGGCATCGCCATCGGGCCAATGATCAACATGGCCGCTGTCGAGAAGATCAACCGTCACGTCGAGGACGCGCTAGCCAAGGGCGCGGCGATCATCACCGAAAAGCCGGCGCTACCGGTCGGTCACCAGTATGTTGCGCCACTGGTGCTGACCGGCGCCACGAAAGACATGCAGCTTGCCGGCGAGGAAACCTTCGGCCCGGTCGCGCCGCTTTTCCGCTTCGAGACGGAGGAAGAGGCGATCTCGCTGGCCAACGGCACGCCTTACGGGCTTGCTTCCTACTTCTACACCGAGAATTTGAAACGCGCCTGGCGCGTCGGCGAGGCGCTGGAGTTCGGCATGGTGGGGCTCAACACCGGCTCGGTCTCGATGGAGGTGGCCCCCTTCGGCGGCGTCAAGCAGTCCGGTCTTGGGCGCGAAGGTGCCCAGGCCGGCATCGAGGAATATCTCGAGATGAAGAGTTTTCATATGGGAATAGGGGAGTAGGGGAGTAGGGGAGTAAGGCAGTAGGGAATGAGCGCCTGTACCCTACTCCCTACTCCCCTACTGCCTCATTGTATCCGGTCAAGCGCCTTGTAGTAGAGGCCGACCATCGGCAGGAACCAGGGCTTGCCGGAATAGCCGGGAATGGAAGGCCATTCGAGCCCCTTTAGCGGATTGCGATCCTCGCGGCCGAGCATGGCATCGGCCAGGATCATACCGAGATGAGTGGAAAGCTGCGCCCCGTGGCCGGAATAGCCCATCGCGTACCAGACACCGCCATTGTATCCGGCGCGCGGAAAACGGTCCTTGGTCATGTCGACCAGCCCGCCCCAGCAATAGTCGATCTCGACCTTGGCAAGTTGCGGGAAGATCGCCGCGAGGCCGGCTCGCAATATCTCTCCGCTTTTGGCGTCGGAGTGCTGATCCGACGTTGCAGAGAAGCGCGCGCGGCCGCCGAAGATCAGGCGCTTGTCCGGCGAAAGCCGGAAGTAGTTGCCGATGTTCATGGAGGTCACGCATGTCCGGTTGCCCGGCATGGTCGTGGCGATCTCGGCATCGCTTAACGGCCGCGTGGCGATGATGAAGCTGCCGACGGAGATAATCCTGCGACGGAAATAACCGAAATTCGGCGTGGTGTAGGCACCGGTCGCCACCAGCACATTGTCGGCGCTGATCCGGCCGCGCGAAGTGGTCAGCTCATGCCTGCTGCCGGTCTGCTTGCGGTCCGTCACCCTGGTGTTCTCGTGGATCACGGCGCCGTGGCGGGCGGCGGCCGTGGCCAGGCCTGCCACATAGCGGCCCATATGCATCATGGCGCTCTTCTTCGACAGCATCGCGCCATGGAAGGGCGAACCGATCTCGGACTTGAGCTCCGCCGCCGACAGCAGCGCCGTGTCCGGATCCACCTCGGCATGGACGGCCTCGAAGTTGCGGGCGATCGCTTCGAAATGCTGCGGCTTGGAGGCGAGCTTCAGCTTGCCCGCGCGGCGGAAGTTGCAGTCGATGCTTTCCTCGGCGACCAGCGCCTCGATGGTATCGACGGAGTCGTCGAGCGCTCGGTACAGCGCGATTGCGCGTTCCTTGCCGAGTTCCGCCTTGGCCGAGAGGAAGCTATGGGCGAGGCCATTGTTCAGGTGCCCGCCATTGCGCCCGGATGCGCCCCAGCCCACCCGCTCCGCCTCCAGCACCGCCACCTTCGCGCCGGCCTTCGCCAGCTGGCGCGCGGCGGCGAGACCGGTGAAGCCGCCGCCGATGATGGCGGCATCGTAGTGACCCTCGACCGGGCCTTGCGCCGCGCCGGAAAAGTCGGGGGCGGTGTCGTGCCAGTAGGAGACGAACTTCATCGGCAATCCGCCCTGTTCAGAGACCGACCACGCCTGGAAGACCCGAAATGTCTGATATCTCGACATAGCCGTAGTACGGGTTGGCCGGTTCGTGGCCGCGGTTGACCCAGACCTTGTTCTTGATGCCGAGATCATGGGCCGACATCAGGTCGTAGCGGAATGACGACGAGCAGTGAAGGATGTCCTCCGGACCGCAGCCCAGCCTGTCGAACATATATTCGAAGGCCTTGAAGCGCGGCTTGTAGGCCTGCGCCTGCTCGGCCGTGTAGACGGCATGGAACGGCGCGCCGAGCTTCTCGACATTGGACATGATCTGCGCGTTCATGGCGTTGGACAGGATGACCAGCGGAATTTCCTTGGCGACTTTCGCCAGGCCGGCCGGAACGTCGGCATGCGGCCCCCAGGTCGGGACGCGCTCATAGACCATCTTCGCGTCGTCGGGGCTGAAGGCGACGCCGTTGCGCTTGCAGGAACGCTCGAGCGCGTTGTGGACGACATCGGCATAGGGCTTCCAGTCGCCCAGGATCTCGTCCAGCCGGTACGCCGCGAATTTCTTGATGAACTCCTGCATGCGCGGCTCGTCGAGCCGGCTGCCGTAGAGGTCGCGTGCGGCTTCCGCCATCTGGAAATTGGTCAACGTGCCGTAGCAGTCGAAGGTGATGTATTTGGGCCTGAAGGAAGCCATGTCCGTCGATCTCCGGTGGAAGCACATCCGCGTTCGGATGAATTCATCATAGGACGGCAGAAGGCGGCCGACCTGACCGAAATCGGCGTCCCGAAAGCAGAAAGTTCCGTATCCGCCATCCGGTTTGGCACGCTGTAGCATCTGGTGTGGCGATTACGTCGTCGCGCGAGACGTGAAGCGCGTCCGGCGCGGCGGGCGCGCCAGCACAAGATGCGGCGCATGCCTCGCGCTACGGCGAAAGATACTGTCCAGGCCAAAACCTTCAGACGATCTGCGGCGCGCCGATGGCCGAGACTTGATCAGCAGACGAAAGGATGCCTCATGCAGCAGGGCGAGATCGAACTCCAGGCCTTCGGGCCGGACCATATCGAGGGTGCGGTAGCGCTTTCTCGCCAGGAGAATTGGCCGCATCGCGCGCAGGACTGGCAGATGGCGCTGCAACTCTCGAGCGGCGCGGTCGCGCTCGACGACCAGGGCCGTGTCACCGGCACCATCCTGGTAACGCCCTATGGCAATGATTGCGCCATGATCAACATGGTGATCGTCGACAGGAATGTGCGGGGCCAGGGGCTCGGGCGCCGACTCATGGATCAGGCGATCGCCCTTGCCGGCGACCGTCCGCTGCGGCTCGTCGCGACGGCCGATGGCGAGCCGCTCTATGAAAAGCTCGGCTTCGTGCGCTCCGGTGCGATCCTGCAGCATCAGGGGAAAGTGACGGAGCTTGACGCGCCCGACGGCGTTGAAGCCGCAAGCATTGGCGATCTGCCGGAAATCAAGGCGCTCGATCGCGACGCTTATGGCGCCGACCGGGAAGCCCTGATCGATGCGCTGGCCGAGCGCGGTCACTTCGCAATCATCCGCCGCAACGGCGCCATCGAGGCCTATGCGGCGATCCGTCCCTTCGGGCGCGGCGAGGTGATCGGCCCGGTCATCGCGGCAAGCGCCGAGGCCGCGAAAGACCTGATCAGCTTTTTCGCCGCGCCGCGCCGCGGCGCCTTCCTGCGCGTGGATACCGACAGCCGGACCGGTATCGATGGCTGGCTCACCGAAATCGGCCTCGTCCATGTCGGCGGCGGCGTGGCCATGGACCGTCCGCCCAAGCCGGGGTCGGAACAGGCCAGGCCAAAAGTTTACGCCCTCGCCAACCAGGCGCTCGGCTAGGAGGACAACAATGCTCGCCAATTCCCTGATCGAACTCGACCGCGCCCATCTCGTCCATCCGGTCTCCTCATACCGCGGCCATGAGGCGCTCGGCGTGCGTGTCCTGAAATCGGCCAAGGGCGCCACCGTGACCGAAGCATCCGGCCGGCAGTTGATCGATGGCTTCGCCGGGCTGTGGTGCGTCAATGCCGGCTACGGCCACGACAGCATCGTCGAGGCGGCGGCCCGGCAGATGCGCGAACTGCCCTATGCCACCGCCTATTTCGACCTCGGCTCGGAACCGGCCATTCGCCTCGCCTCGGAACTGGCCGAGCGCGCTCCGGGCGACCTCAATCACGTCTTCTTCACCCTCGGCGGCTCGGACGCGGTCGACAGCACCATCCGCTTCGTCCGCTACTACTGGAGTGCCAGGGGCGAGCCGAAACGCGACCAGTTCATTTCCATCGAGCACGGCTATCACGGCTCATCGGTGGTCGGCGCCGGCCTGACCGCGCTGCCCGCCTTTCACGCCGGTTTCGGCATTCCCTTTGAATGGCAGCACAAGATCCCCTCGCCCTACCCTTATCGCAATCCGGTAGGCGAGGACGGCAACGCGATCATCGCCGCATCGCTGGCCGCGCTGAAGGCCAAGATCGAGGAGATCGGACCGGAGCGGGTTGCCGCCTTCTATGCCGAGCCGATCCAGGGCTCGGGTGGCGTCATCGTCCCACCGAAGGGCTGGATCAAGGCGATACGCGAGCTCTGCCGGGAGTACGGCATCCTGTTCATCGCCGACGAGGTGATCACCGGCTTCGGGCGCACGGGACCCCTGTTCGCTTGCACGGACGAGGACATCGTTCCCGATTTCATGACGACCGCGAAGGGGCTGACCTCCGGCTATGTCCCGATGGGCGCCGTCTTCATGGCCGATCATGTCTACGACGTCATCGCCGACGGCGCGGGCGCCGCTGCGGTCGGCCACGGCTACACCTATTCGGCCCATCCCGTCAGCGCCGCCGTCGCGCTCGAGGTGCTGAAGCTCTACGAAGACGGCCTTCTTGAGAACGGCATCAAGGCCGGTGCCCGCCTGATGACAGGATTGGCAAGCCTGCGCGACCACCCGCTCGTCGGTGATGTGCGCGGTCGCGGCATGCTGGCCGCGATCGAGCTGGTGGTCGACAAGACGAAGAAGACACCGCTTCCGGCGTCGGCCATGCCGGCGCGGCGCGTCTTCGACCGGGCGTGGGACAACGGTCTCATCATCCGCGCCTTTGCCAACGGTGTCCTCGGCTATGCGCCGCCGCTCTGCTGCACCGACGACGACGTCGACGCTATCATCGAGCGCACGCGCCTCACGCTCGACCAGACGCTGGACGATCCCGACGTCCGTCAGGCCCTGGCATGACGGGCGCCGAATTTTTCGTATCTCGAAATATCGCCGGGGCAGACGATTTCGCAATTTTGTGCCGCCCCCTCACGCCTTTTCGGCGAATCCAGCGCGGGGGAAGTGCCAGACTGCTTATAAGACAAGGCCAGAAAGCGCGGATTTATGGGCTTTCGAAAAGGGCCAACGCCTTGGACAGCACGGAATTTTGTTCTGTTCAGCACCATGCAATCCGGTATCGCGCAGAGGAGAGCTAGTTTCTTGGCCAGGGCTTTCAGCGAATTCAAGTACATGACCTTCGATGTCGTCGGCACGCTGATCGACTTCGAAGGCGGCATCACGACTAGCCTGGCCGGGATTGCCGCCGAGGCTGGCGTCTCCATCGATGGCGAAGCCGCGCTGGCCCTCTACCGGCAGGCCCGCTACATGCCCGATGCCGGCCTGTTCCCCGACGATCTGGTGCGTGTGTACATGGTCATCGCGCCGCAGCTCGGCCTGCCGGCAGACGAGAAATTCGGCGTCCGCCTGCGCGATTCCGCCAGCGTCTGGAAAGGTTTCCCCGACAGCGCGGCGGCATTGGCGGACCTCGCGAAATCCCACAAGCTGATTGCCACGACCAATGCCCGACGCTGGGCCCTCGACCATTTCGAGAAGCAGCTCGGATCGCCCTTCTTCGCCACCTTCACCGCCGACGATACCGGAACGGAGAAACCGGATCCGGCGTTCTTCCAGAAGGTCTTCGATTTCGTCGCCTCAAGGGGCGACAGCAAGGACGACATCCTGCACGTCGCGCAAAGCCAGCATCACGACATCGGCGTATCCCGGGCACTTGGCCTGACCAATTGCTGGATCGAACGCCGGCATGCCCAGAAGGGCTATGGCGGCACGATCGAGCCCGAGCGCTTCACCGTGCCGGACTACCACTTCACCTCGATGGCCTCCCTTGCGGCGGCCGTTCGGGAAAGCCTGAAGGAACGAACCTGAACCCAAGCCCGGACAGCCGCAGCAAGACGAGCATGCCGACCAAACAAACAGAAAGGGGAATGACATGACCGACAAGATCACCAACTGGACCAGCGCAGACGACGCCATGGTCGAGAACGCCATCCGGCGGGGCGCGAGCCGCCGCGAACTCCTCAAGATGCTGTTGGCCGGTGGCGCCGCGGTCGCCGTGGGCAGCCTGGTGCTTGGCCGCGCCAGCCAGGCCGTCGCCGCCGAGCCGGTTTCCGGCGGAAGCTTCAAGGCGGCCGGCTGGTCGTCCTCGACCGCCGACACGCTCGATCCGGCAAAGGCGTCGCTCTCCACCGACTATGTCCGCTGCTGCTCGCTCTACAACCGCCTGACTTTCCTCGACAAGGATGGCGTCACGCAGATGGAGCTGGCCGAGAGCTTCGACAGCAAGGACGCCAAGACCTGGACCGTGAAGCTGCGCAAGGGCGTCACCTTCCACGACGGCAAGGACCTCACGGCCGACGACGTCGTCTACTCGCTGAAGCGCCATCTCGACAAAGCGGTCGGCTCCAAGGTTGCCAAGATCGCCGCGCAGATGACCGGCTTCAAGGCGGTCGACAAGTCGACCGTCGAAATCACGCTCGCCGACCCGAATGCCGACCTCCCGACCATCCTGGCGCTGCACCATTTCATGATCGTGGCGGACGGCACCACCGACTTCTCCAAAGGCAACGGCACCGGCGCTTTCGTGCTGCAGACGTTCGAACCCGGCGTGCGTTCGGTCGTCACCAAGAACAAGAACTACTGGAAGTCGGGCAAGCCCTATCTCGACTCCTTCGAATTCATCGCCATCACCGACGACAGCGCTCGCGTCAACGCCCTGCTTTCCGGCGACATCAATTTTGCCGCATCGATCAATCCGCGCTCAATGAAGCTCCTGGAGAGCCAGCAGGGCTTCGAACTGTCGAAGACGACCGCGGGCAACTACACGGACCTCAACATCCGGCTCGACATGGAACCGGGCAGCAAGGCCGACTTCGTGGCCGGCATGAAGTACCTCGTCAACCGCGAGCAGATCGTCAAATCGGCATTGCGCGGCCTTGGTGAGGTCGGCAATGATCAACCTGTCTCGCCGGCGAACATCTTCCACAACGCCGACATCAAGCCGAAGGCATTCGACCCGGACAAGGCCAAGTTCCACTTCCAGAAGTCAGGCCTGCTCGGCCAGTCCATACCGGTGATCGCGTCCGACGCCGCGACCTCGTCGATCGACATGGCGGTGATCATCCAGGCCGCCGGCGCGGATATCGGCATGAAGCTGGACGTCCAGCGCGTCCCATCCGACGGCTACTGGGACAATTACTGGCTCAAGGCGCCGATCCATTTCGGCAACATCAATCCACGCCCGACGCCGGACATCCTGTTCTCGCTCCTCTACGCTTCCAGCGCGCCCTGGAACGAAAGCCAGTACAAGTCCGAGAAGTTCGACAAGCTTCTTGTCGAGGCGCGCGGCTCGCTCGACCAGGCCAAGCGCAAGGAAATCTACAACCAGATGCAGGTCATGGTCTCCGAGGAGGCCGGCACCATCATCCCGGCCTACATCTCCAACGTCGATGCCCTCTCCAGCAAGGTGAAGGGTTTGGAGGCGAACCCGCTTGGTGGCATGATGGGCTACGCAATGGCGGAATATCTCTGGCTCGAAGCCTGAGGGGCGACTGCCGGGGGCCGGTCAGCCGGTCCCCCGGCGCTGCATTGCGCAAGATGGTTGGCCGAACGCACCGCAGGGAGCGCTTTCAATGACGTCTGGGGTTCTCAACCTCGTGCTGAAGCGGCTAGGGATCTCGGCCATCACGCTATTGATCGTGCTGTTCGCCGTGTTCTTCGCCACCAGCATGCTGCCTGGCGACACCGCGTCGATCCTGCTCGGCCAGGCGGCGACTCCCGAGGCGGTCGCCGGCCTGCGCGAGGCCATGCATCTCAACGACCCGGCGATCCTGCGCTTCCTGCGCTGGCTTGTCGGCCTGCTCCACGGCGACCTCGGCACCTCCTATGCCAATGAGATGCCTGTTGCGGCTCTGATCGGCGGGCGCCTGGTCAACACCATGAAGCTCGCCGGCATCACCGCGCTGCTCTCGGTGCCGCTGGCGCTGACGCTCGGCATCACCGCCGCGATGTTGCGCGGCTCCGTCTACGACCGCACCGTCACTGTGCTTTCGATCGGCGTCATCTCCGTGCCGGAGTTCATGGTTGCCACGCTGGCGGTCTTGCTCTTCGCCGTTTATCTCAGATGGCTGCCGGCGCTGTCGTCGGTCAACGAGGCGCATTCGCTGACCGATCTCGTGCGCATCTATGCAATGCCGGTGATCACGCTCACCTTCGTCATCTCCGCCCAGATGATCCGCATGACGCGCGCCGCGGTAATCGAAACGCTCTCCACGCCTTATGTCGAGATGGCTCTCCTCAAAGGCGCCTCGCGCAGCCGGATGGTGCTGCGGCACGCGCTTCCCAACGCGCTCGGGCCGATCGTCAACGCGATCGCGCTTTCGTTGTCCTATCTGGTCGGCGGCGTGATCATCGTCGAGACGATCTTCAACTATCCGGGCATCGCCAAGCTGATGGTCGATGCGGTCGCGACCCGCGACCTGCCGCTGATCCAGAGCTGCGCGATGATCTTCTGCCTCGGCTATCTTCTCCTCATCACGGCCGCCGACATCGTCGCCATCATGTCCAACCCGAGGCTGAGATGACGATAGCGCTCACGACAACCTCCCGACGATCCTTCCTGGGCCACAGCTACAACCTCGTCGGCGTCGTGGCCTCGCTGGTCATCCTGGCGTGGACACTGATCGCGATCTTCGCGCCTTACATCATTCCCCATCCCATCGGCGACATCGTCGACGACGACTATTTCGGCCCGATGCGTCAGGGGCTGTGGCTCGGCTCGGACTATCTCGGGCGCGACATGCTCTCTCGGGTTCTGATGGGCGCGCGCTACACAGTCGGCATATCGCTTGCGGCCGTCTCCATCGCCTGCTTTTCCGGCGTCGTGCTGGGTATGATAGCGGCCGTCACCGGCGGCTGGCTCGACACCTGCCTCAGCCGCTTCCTGGACGCCATGAACTCCATCCCCAGCAAGCTGTTCGGCCTTGTCGTCGTCGCTGCCGTCGGCTCGTCGATTCCGGTGCTGATCCTGACGCTCGCCGTCATCTATATCCCCGGCGCCTACCGCTTCGCGCGCGCGCTCGCCGTCAACATCAACACCATGGACTTCATGACCGTCGCGCGTGTCCGCGGCGAGAGCACCCTCTATCTCATCGGCTCCGAGATCCTGCCCAACATCATCCGCCCGGTGCTCGCCGACTTCGGCCTGCGCTTCGTCTTCATCGTTCTGCTGCTCTCCGGCCTGTCCTTCCTTGGGCTCGGCCTGCAGCCGCCGCTCGCCGACTGGGGCGCGCTGGTGCGCGAGAACATCGGCGGCCTGCCCTTCGCGGCGCCCGCCGTCATCGTGCCTTCGCTGGCGATCGCCAGCCTCACCATCAGCGTCAACTTGCTGATCGACAACCTGCCGCAGAAGATCAGGGACCGGGACGCATGAGCAATCTCGTCGAGGTCAGGAACCTGAGGATCGAGGCGACGACCGACGCCGGACGGCTTGTCGAGATCATCAAAGGCGTCAGCCTCGACATAGCCGACGGCGAGATCGTCGCCCTGATCGGCGAAAGCGGCTCCGGCAAGACTACGGTGGCGCTCTCGCTGATGGGTTATGCGCGGCCCGGCTGCCGGATCACCGGCGGCGAGATCAACGTCAACGGCAAGAACATGGCCGCCCTTTCCGAAAAGGAGCGCGCCAGGCTGCGCGGCACCGACATTGCCTATGTTCCGCAAAGTGCAGCCGCCTCCTTCAACCCCTCCTCCACCATCATGGAGCAGGTCATCGAGGTCACGCGCATCCACAAGCTGATGCCGCCCGAACAGGCCCGCCGACGCGCCGTCGAGCTGTTCAGGGCCTTGTCGCTGCCGGACCCGGAAGGGATCGGCGCCCGTTATCCGCACCAGGTTTCGGGCGGTCAGTTGCAGCGGCTGTCGGCGGCCATGGCGCTCATCGGCGATCCCAAGCTGGTGATCTTCGACGAGCCGACGACGGCACTCGACGTGACGACGCAGATCGACGTGCTGAAGGCATTCAAGTCGGTCATGCGGGCGGGCGGTATCGCAGGTGTCTATGTTTCCCACGACCTCGCGGTCGTCGCCCAGATCGCCGACCGCATCGTGGTGCTGAAGGGCGGCGAGGTGCAGGAAACCGGCACCACAGCGGCAATCCTGTCAGCTGCCCGGCACCCCTATACGCGCGAACTGCTGGCCGCCTTCGAACCGAAGCCGCGGCAAGGGCAAGCCGACGCGGATGCCGGGACGAAGCAGCTGCTGCGTATAAACGACGTGACGGCCGGCTATGGCGCGATGCGGGCTGACGGACTGCCGCTTATCCGCGCGGTCGATTCCGTCAGCCTGGTCGTCGAGAAGGGGCGCAATCTCGGCGTCATCGGCGAATCCGGCTGCGGAAAATCGACGCTGGCGCGCGTCATCGCCGGCATCCATCCGGCCGCGGCCGGCGACATCGTCTTCGATGGCAAGGACCTGCAGCGCGCCGCCAGGAAACGCAGCCAGGACCAGCTGCGCGAGATGCAGATCGTGTTCCAGTACGCCGATACCGCACTCAATCCGGCCAAGCCGGTGGAGGACATCATCGCCCGTCCGCTCGCCTTCTATCACCGGCTCGACAGGCAGGCGCGCTCGAAGCGCGTCGACGAACTGCTCGACATGGTGCGCCTGCCGAGGGCGCTGCGCTACCGGCATCCATCGGAGCTCTCGGGCGGCCAGAAGCAGCGCGTGAATTTCGCGCGCGCGCTGGCGGCCGACCCCAAGCTCATCATCTGCGACGAAATCACCTCGGCGCTCGACACGGTGGTGGCGTCCGCCGTGATCGAGTTGCTCAAGGAGCTGCAGCGCGAGCTGGGGCTCTCCTACATCTTCATCAGCCACGACCTCTCCGTCGTCGAGGCCATCTGCGACGAGATCATGGTCATGTACAATGGCCAGCGGGTGGAGCAGATCACGCCAGACAAGGTGAAGGCGCCCGCCCACCCCTACTCCAAGCTACTGTTCTCTTCGGTGCCGAAGCTCGATCCGACCTGGCTCGACGGCCTGGTGCGCGACCCCGAGCTCGTCAGCCAATACGGCCATTGCTGACTACATCGGAAGACTGAGGGGTGACGGCAAGTTTTTCAGCCACGATTGTGTCACCAGATCAACGCGCAGGCAGGCAGAATGAAGCTTGATCGACTGGACTCTCGCTTGCTTAATATTCTGCAGACCAACAATCGCCACGGCACGGAAGAGCTTGGCCAATTGGTCGGCCTGTCAGCAACGGCGGTCCAGCGTCGTCTCAAACGGCTTCGGGTAGGGGGAGCAATCGAAGCTGACGTTTCGATCGTGAAACCCAAGACTGTCGGCCGGCCCATTGCGATGCTCGTGCTGGTTTCGCTCGAGCGCGAACGGGCTGACATCGTCGACCGCTTCAAACAATCGATCCGCCAGACTCCGGAAGTGATGAACGGCTACTACGTTACGGGAGAAGCAGATTTCGTTCTCATTGTCACATCCCGAAGCATGGAAGATTATGAAGCTTTTACTCGGAGATTTTTCTACGAAAATCACGACATCAAGGGGTTCAAGACAATGGTTGTCATGGATCGAGTGAAGGTTGGGTTTTCCATGCCAATCGATTTCGAGCATTTTCTTGATTGATTATGCGTTTAGGCCTGTCAACGGCGTGCAGGCAGCCCGTGATCTGAATCTCTGCAAGAACGTGCCGCGAAAAATGGGCGCGAGGTGAGCGCCGATCCGAAGAACTGGTCTACCCAGTCGCGGTCAGAGTCCGACGCGTTCGGAGCGTTTCCTCTTACAAACCTAGAATTGGCAGGAATTCTGCGGAAATTCAATTGAATAAGACGGAATTGCGTGCCCCGACGGACATAAGCTGAGGTCACGTTTTGTAATCCTTGAGGGTGGAATGCAGCTGGAAGCAGTCGGCCTTGAACGGGAGGGGTCGCGACATCATCCGTCGCCGGATTTCGTCGAACCGAAATTCGTTTGTTTCTGCGATGCCCCCTAGGGATCCGAGAATGACTACCAGCGAAGATGTCGCCGAAATGGACCGTCGATCGGCTCTACATCCCTTCACCACGGCACGGACAGGAGGTGCTTCGGCGTGGCTCCCGTTCTGAAAGTTCACGAACTTCGCAAGGCGTTCGGCGCGGCCCGCGTTCTCAACGGGCTGAGCTTCCAGATGCGGCAAGGCGAGGTCATTTCGCTGGTCGGCTCTTCCGGCTCGGGAAAGAGCACCGCGCTACGATGCATCAATTTTCTGGAGACCCCGAGTTCGGGTGAGATCGAGGTGATGGGCGATGCGATTTCCGCGTCGCAGAACGAAAGCCACGAAACGAAAATCGTCAACGCGACCAATATCAGAGTTTTCCGTCGCCGCATCGGAATGGTGTTTCAGTGCTTCAACCTGTGGCCACATCGAACCGTACTTGAGAACGTAACCGAGGCGCTGATCTACGTACTGCGGAAGGGCAAGCGGGAGGCGGATGAAACAGCGCTTTCGGCGTTATCCAAGGTGGGCATGGCCGACTTTGGCCACCGGTATCCAAGCCAGCTTTCGGGTGGGCAGCAGCAGCGCGTGGCGATCGCACGCGTTTTGGCGATGCAGCCTAAGCTGATGCTTTTTGATGAACCAACTTCCGCGCTTGACCCCGAGTTGGTCGGCGAGGTCTTGAAGGTCATCCGAACGCTTGCCGACGAGGGAGCGACCATTCTCCTCGTCACGCATGAAATGAGGTTCGCGCGGGAGGTGTCGAACCGAATGATATTCCTGCACAAGGGTATCGTTGAGCAGGATGCCGTGCCGGAAGAACTGTTTCGAAATCCCGCATCCGAGGCGGTGAACCGGTTCCTATCCAGCGTTATTCCAACTGCCGCCTGATGGCGGCCATCAAACAGAAAGCAAAGAGGGGTAACTCAGAATGCTCGTAAAGAACACACTTCGCTTAATCTGCCTATCCGGCCTGATGGTGGCGGCGGCAATAAGCGTCGCATGGGCCGAGGACGGCGTCTTACGCGTGGGCACCGAAGGCGATGCCCCGCAGTTCAGCATGGCCGACGCCAACGGCAACGTTACCGGCTTCGACGCCGATATCGCCAACGGCATTTGCGCCCAGCTCAAGGTCAAATGCAAATTCGTGGTGCAGACGTTCAGTTCCTTGGTTCCGTCGATGGACAGCGATCGCTTTGATGTCATCATCTCGGGTCTCGGCATCACCGACGAGAGAAAGAAGAAGATCGACTACTCCGTCCCCTACGCAACCACACCGCAGTATTTTGTGGTTCCGAAGGATTCTCCGTCCGTTGGGCTGAAGAGTCTTGCGGAAATCGAGAAGGCGCTGGCCGGCAAGACCATAGGCGTTGTGAATGGCACCACATACGCGCAGTTCATAAAGAAACATATTCCGACTGCGGATCTGAAGACCTACGACGCCACTACCCAGCAGAATTCCGATCTCGCGGCAGGCCGGCTTGACGCTGCATTCGGCGATTCCCCGACCTGGGTCGATTTCCTCGGCACGCCTGAAGGCGCAAATTTCGCCCGCATCGACGTCAAGGTCACCGGAGCGGACGACCACGAGGCGCTGGGCTACGGCATGGGTGTTGGCTTGCGCAAGGGCAACTCCGCACTGAAGGCCAAGCTGGACAGCGCGCTTTGCGCCATGATCAACAGCGGCAAGGTGAAGGCTGCCTCGGAAAATTGGTTCAAGGACGACTACACCATCGCGTGCAAGAAGTAGTCATCCAACGGGGAACAGGCCGTCGCGGCAATGCCGCGACGACCTGATGGAATGGTCTTCATGTTGCACGATATCTGGGTGCTGATGATCGAGAAGGGCTGGCTCCTCGCGCTGCTGCGCGGCGCCGGAATAACGCTTCTGATCGGTTTTCTCGGCGCGGTCATAGGGCTGGCGACGGCGATACCTCTTGCCATCCTTCGTTGGCGCCGGGTTCCGGCTTTGTCACAGCTTGTCGATGCCTACAGCATCGTCGTTCGCGGCGTTCCGGGGCTACTGGTCATTTATCTGCTGTTCTTCGGCTCCGTCGATTGGGTGCAGAAAATTGCCTCGGCATTCGGCTACGCCGAGAGCGCCGAAAATGCCTATCCGTTGATCATCGGCATCGCGGCTATCGCCGCGATCTCGTGCGCGTACTCGATAGAAGTCATACGAGGCGCCTTGCAGGCAGTTCCCGCCGGCCTTCTGGAGGCGGCCCGATCGCTTTCGTTGTCGCCACGCGTCACCTTCTCCCGCGTGACCCTGCCGCTCGCTCTCAGGCTGGCTCTGGGCGGGATCAACAACGTTTGGCAGATGACGATCAAGGACACGTCGCTCGTATCCGTCGTCGGCATGCAGGAACTGATGCGAGCCGCAGCGGTCGCCGCGGGAATCACCCGCTCGCCGCTGCTGTTCTATTGCATGGCGGCAGCGATGTTTTTCGGCATGACCGTGGCGAGCCAGGTTCTGTTCAACCGCGTCGAAAAACATTTCAATCGCGGATTCACCAGAGGCTAGGATGGACTTCAGCATCGTCACCTATGCGGTTCCGTTTCTGCTCGTCGGCGTTAAGACGACTCTGCTGATTGCATTTTTCGGGGTCGGCATCGGATTGCCGTTCGGCATACTTATGGCAACCGCCCGCATGTCCCGGCGCGGCATCGTCCGCAAATGCGCCGACTTCTACTGCGCGGTGTTCCGGGGCACGCCGATGCTCGTGCAGGTCTTTGTGATCTACTACGGCCTCGCGCAGATAGGCTTCATACGTCACAATACGGTTTTGTGGTGGCTGATCGGCGACAGCCTGCATGCCGCCATCCTTGCCGTCATCCTGAATACCGGTGCCTATACGGCGGAGATCTTCCGTACGGCGCTGCTGTCGCTGCCGCGCGGACTGATCGAGGCGGCGCAGGCATGTGGCATGTCCGCCTGGGTGGTTTTTCACCGCGTCAAGTTCCCCTTGGCGCTGCGCCAGGCCCTGCCCTCCTACAGCACGGAGGTCGCCGTCATCATCAAGGAGTCAAGCCTTGCCTCCACCATAACGGTGCTTGAAATCACCGGCTATGCCAAACGGCTGATGAGCGAGACGTTCGCCATCATGGAAATCTTCGTCATCACCGCCGTCTTCTACCTTGCAATCAACGTCGTCTGTCTGACTGCTCTGCATGCCATCGAAAGGCGCCTGTCTTTCGAGCGGCATGCCGCGCGCTGAAAGGGTGCCCCATGTCCAAGCTTACCTTTTTCGATCAGAACAAGCTCCCCGAACCCAGGAAAGGCGAACCGCTGCCGGAACGGCGCGTGGATGGTGATCCCCGTTTCCTGACTTGGGATATCGCGCAAACCGCTGACGGCCAAGTGCGGGCCGGTGTATGGGAGGCCACGCCGGGCGCCTATCGCTCCATAAAAGGCGGAACCTTCGAAGTCTGCTACATCCTTTCGGGAGTTTCGGAACTCATCGAGGACGGGTTCGAGCCGCGCCGCATTTCGGCAGGCGACGCCTTCGTGATGCACCCTGGATTCACGGGCGTCTGGCGGGTGATCGAAGCCACCCGCAAGCTCTGGGTCTCGCGCGATTGAGCGCGTTGATCGGATCACAGATGCACAGCATGGATACGACCACCTCGCGTCCGTTCAAGGCCACGCCATACTGGTGGGACGATTGCGCATTTTCTGCCTTGCCTGTGGTGCCGCTGGTCCCCCGATGCGATGTCGCCATCGTCGGCGGCGGCTATGCGGGGCTGTCGGCGGCCATCGAACTGGCGAGAGCCGGACGCAGCGTCCAGCTTTTCGACCGGCAAGCTATCGGGCAGGCCGCGTCAGGCCGAAACGGCGGCATGGCGAGCGGCAGCATAAGGCCGAGCCGCAAGCAATTGATCCGCAGGTTCGGTCAATCTCGGGCCGATGGCATCCTGGCGGAAGGAAAGGCGGCGCGACAGGACCTGGCAGCCTTCCTCGAAACCGAAGGGGTGGAATGCGACTTCTTCCTCTCGGGTCTCTTCGATGGCGCGGTAAACCATCGCGAATGTGATGAACTCAGCCGCCACGCCGAGTTTTTAAACCGTTTCCTCGGGATTGAGACGTCGGCGGTCCCCCGCAAGGAAGTATCGCGGTATATCGGCACGGACTTCTACGCCGGCGGCTTCGTACGGATGGACATCGGAGGCCTTCATCCCGCCAAACTGCTGTCGGGCATATTGCGGGTCGCCCGAACAACCGATGCCATCATTCACGAGAACACGACGGTTCTGGGGACCAGCCAAGAGGCTGGTGGTGTGCGCCTCGCAACGTCACGCGGCGAGGTGTCGGCGAAAAAGCTGCTGGTATGCACCGACGCCTACACGGACGGCTTCGATCCTTGGCTGCGCCGTCGCCTCGTGCCGGTGCGGAGCCGCATCATAGCGACCGAGCCGTTGGGCGAAAGCGTGATGGACCGGCTGATGCCGAAGAAGATGATGCACGGCGACACGAGACAGCTCAGCTATTACTACCGACCGTCGCCGGATGGCACGCGCATTCTATTCGGCGGACGCGACGGCACGACGGAAGGGGATCCGCTGGCGCCCACCACACATCTGCGCTCGGAGCTTGGGCGTATTTTTCCCGAACTGGCAAAGGTGGGCATAACGCATAGCTGGTTCGGCCAAGTCGCGATGAACCGCGACATGGTTCCGCGAATGTTTACGGTTGGCGATACGGTCTACGCCACCGGTTTCTGCGGTTCCGGTGTGGTTTGGGCGCGCTGGCTCGGCAAGAAGGCCGCCTTCAAGCTCCTTGGCCAGACAGAGAGGGCTCAGTCGGCTTTCGACTTCGATCCGCCACCGAAGGCAGTGCCTCTATACCGTGGCAAGCCTTGGTTCATCCCACTGGTTTATTCGCTCTATGAACGAAGGGACAAACGCGCCATGCGCGGCAAGAAGGAGAGTCCCAAAGGCTGACCTTCCTATTTCGATGATCGCGCGTAAGGCCTCACATCGGGAACAGGCTGGGCAGCGGCATGTGCGCCTTGACGATGGGGGACTTCAGCACGACGAAGGAGAAATACTTGTCGATGCCGATATCCATGTCGGTTAGCCGTTCCATGATCGTCTGGTATTCGCCGATGCCGGCGGTGACGAATTTCATCAGGTAATCGTAGCCGCCCGAGACGAGGTGGCATTCGATCACCTGGTCGATCTTCTCGACGACAGCGAGGAATCGGGCGAAGTCGACCTGGCGGTGGTTCTTCAAGGTGATCTCGGTGAACACGGTCAGCGTCTGGCCGAGCTTGCCGATGTTGATCTGCGCGGAATAGCCCTCGATGTAGCCTTCCGACTGCAGTTTCTTGACCCGCATCAGGCAAGGGCTCGGCGACAGATGCACGAGGTCGGCCAGTTCCACATTGGTGATGCGGCCGTTCTTCTGCAATTCGTGAAGAATCTTGATGTCGATCCGATCCAGTTTCATGGCCGTCTCCAAAGATCGCATGCCACAGCACAAAATGCTGCCGTACCAACAGCCTTGACACTACCACAGCCCGCGGGCCAGTCCATCCGAGCGGGCACCGCTTTGAAACGCAGCGAGTTCCGATTTCGACCGAGCAGCCGAAATAAAATTCTGCTTCGGCTTCAACTGCGGCAGCGGCTGCCTGCGCAACGCGTTAGATTGGCGCGTGAAGGTAGAGAGACCATGCGCGCGCCACTGCAGCAAATCGAGACATCTGGCAAACTGCCGCAATCCGCGGACGTGGTGGTGATCGGCGGCGGCATCGTCGGTGTCTTCGCGGCCTATTATCTTGCCAGGCGCGGCATGAAGGTCGCGCTTGTCGAAAAGGGACGCATCGGCGCCGAGCAATCCTCCAGGAATTGGGGATGGTGCCGCCAGCAGAACCGCGACGCCCGCGAACTGCCGATGGCGACCCGCAGCCTCGATCTGTGGGACAGCTTTGCGGCGGCGACCGGCGAAGACACCGGCTTTCGCCGCTGCGGCCTGCTTTATCTCAGCAATGACGAGGCGGAACTGGCCGGCTGGGCGCGCTGGCGCGACTTCGCAAGGACGGCCGGCGTGACCACCCATATGCTCGACGGCGCCGAGGCCAGCGAGCGGGGTGGCGCCACGGGCCGGACCTGGAAGGGCGGCGTCTTCTCGCCGAGCGATGGCACCGCCGACCCGTCGCGGGCCGCGCCCGCGGTCGCCCGCGCCATCCTCAAGCTCGGCGGCACCGTTCACCAGAATTGCGCCGCGCGCGGCATCGAGACCGAGGGCGGACGCCTGAGCGGCGTGGTCACCGAAAGCGGAACGATCCGCACGAAAGTGGCGGTCATGGCCGGCGGCGCCTGGGCGTCGTCCTTTTGCCGGCAGTTCGGTTTCCGCTTTCCGCAGGCGTCGATCCGTTCCTCCATCCTGTCCGTCTCTCCCGGCGCCGAAGGCCTGCCGGATGCGCTGCACACGGCGAGGATCTCGGCCACGCGTCGCGGCGACGGCGGCTACACGCTTGCCATCAGCGGGCGCGGCCGCGTCGACGTGACGCCGCAGCAGTTGCGCTTCTCGTCGCAGTTCCTGCCCATGTTTCTGAAGCGGTGGCGCAGCCTCGCGCCCGGCGGACTGCAAGGCGTGCGCTCGGGGCACGAAACGCTGCAGCGCTGGCGGCTCGACCAGCCGACGCCGATGGAGCGCATGCGCATCCTCGATCCGGCTCCGGACCGGGCCACCATCCGTCTGACCCATGCCCGCGCGCTTGAACTTCTGCCCGACCTCAGAAAGACGAAGATCAGCGCTGCCTGGGCCGGCTACATCGACAGCACGCCGGATGGCGTGCCCGCCATCGGCGAGATCGATAGCGTTGCGGGCTTCTTCCTCGCCGCCGGATTTTCGGGACACGGTTTTGGCATCGGGCCCGGCGCCGGTCATCTCGTCGCCGATCTGGTGACCGGGTCGGAACCGATCGTCGATCCGACATCCTACGATCCGCGCCGCTTCGAAGCCTCCGCCTGGGGCAAGGTTGCCGAATTCTAGATTGACCCTCATCAATGCGCGGCATCCGCAATTGCGTCAGCCGTTCCGCAGAAAAGCGCCGATAGGCGCCGGTCGGACAGGAGCCTGTCCGCGAAACCGGCCGACGGCGCCGGGCGTGCAGCCGGCCTGTGCCGCAACAAGCTCGACGGCAGCCAACTGGCAGTAGCGCCCCTGGCAGCGCCCCATGCCGACGCGCGACAGCGACTTCACCCTGTTAGCCTCGCAGCCGCCGAAAGCCACGCCATGGCGTATGTCTCCTGCAGTCACGTTCTCGCAGCGGCAGACAATCGCGTCGTCAGGGAGCACCCGCGCCATCGCCTCCGGCCAGGGAAAGGCGCGGGCCAGACCGCGGGCAAAGCGCTCGAGCCGCGCGAGCTCGCTCAGATCGGTGCTGGCCGACGGCGCCGGTTGTCCGAGATCGGCAAGGCACGCCGCCGCCGCAAGGCGCCCGGCAATCTCCGCGCCGTCCGCTCCCAGAAGCCGAACCCCATCGCCCGCAAGGTAGACGCCATTCCCGGCACGGCCCATCGCATCGGCCTTCGGCAGCCATTGCCGCCACTGCGCGTCATAGGCGAAGGCGCACCCGACGACGTCGGCCAAGTGGGTCTCAGCACGCAAGTGCCAGCCCATGCCGATCATGTCGCATCGCGTGACGTGTTCGCGGCCGCCAGCGTCGCGCCAACGCATCGCGATGACACCTTGTTCGTCGGCCTCGATTTGTTCGAGCGTCACCCCCGCATGGTAACGACCGCCGAGCCTCGCCCGCAGCGCCAAACCGCGCAGCGCGACCAGCGGCCGGGCGGCGAGCCCAAGTAATCCCCGCATCTGCTGGCGCCAGGACGATGTATCCAGCACCGCCGCCACATCCGCCCCAGCCTTGACGAGTTGGGCGCCGACCAGCGTCAGCAAAGGCCCCGATCCCATCAGGACGATCCGCCGCCCTAGAGCCACGCCCTGCGCCTTGAGCGCGATCTGCGCGGCGCCGAGGCTGTAGACACCGGCGCTCTGCCAGCCGGGGACCGGAGCGACGCGATCGGATGCGCCGGTGGCAAGGATCAGGCGGTCATAGCTGACTAGCTGCATGCCGCCCTGCCCCAGCACATGCAGCCGACCGTCCCGCGCGGCGATGACCGAACTCGCCGCGCAATGGGTGAGGCGCTCATCCTTGACCAACCGGTCGAACAGCGCATGCAGCGCCCGCGCCTTCGCGGCCTCCGACCCGTAGAGCTGCTCCGGCGTGCGGGTAAATCCGTCCGGCGGGCGACGATAGATCTGACCGCCGGCGCGATTACCTTCGTCGATCACCATCGGGTGCAGCCCGGCCTCGACCAGCACCGCCGCCGCCCTTATGCCAGCCGGACCGGCGCCGACGATCACGATCTTCGGCGATGAAGCGTCACTCACGGCCAGCTCTCCGGCGGTGTCGTGCGCAGCCGCATGCCCTCAGCGATAGGGGTTGTGCACGCGCGCAGGCGCGGCCCCTCTTCCTGCCAGACCCAGCAATCCTGGCAGGCTCCCATCAAACAGAAGCCCGCGCGGGGTTCAGGCCCGAACTCGGACTTTCGCAAGGCTCGTCCCGACGCCAGCATGGCGGTCAGCAAGGTATCGCCGGCCAGCGCGCTGCGCATCTCGCCATCGAGGACGAAATGCACCTCTACCCGGTCGCGCTCGGCCAGCCGGACGATGCGGCCGGCGCTGATCATTCAGCGGCCTCCCGCACCGGGCGAGGACGCGGCAGTTCGGGGAACCGTTCGCACGCCGCATCGAAGGCCGCCTGCACGCCCTCCGGCCCGGAGCCCCCCTTCATGCGCCGGAAGATCTCGGTCTTGGCGAAGAACCGCCAGTGGATCGGCAGGTCCCTCAGTATGGCGGTGAGCCGGTCGTAGGCGGCAGGGGTCCATTGCTCCTCGTAGCCGTCGCGCTCTGGACCGAAATGGAAATGGCCGACGGACGGCTTGTGCCGCGCGCGCAGCCTTTCCGTCGCCTGCTCGTCGACCTCGCCGCCGCGCAGGACGACGCCATAGTCGCGCTCCGCCGATGCCTCTGAGACATAGCCGCGCCGAACGTCCTGCGCGACCCGCCAGGGCTCGCGCAGGTGCGGATCGCCGCGCCCGCCGCCTCCGGCGGAGCGGATATCGAGCAGGTCGCCGGGCTGCAGCACCGCGGTGTCGATGTTGCCCAGCCGCCGCTCGTGCTCGGTGCCCGGATTGACGACCATGTCCGACAGGCCGGCCGCCTTGCCGCCCAGCACGCCCCAGGGACGGAAGAAACTGCGGTCGCGGTTGCGCGCCGTGATCCTGGAGTCGGGGGCAAAGACGCGGAAGGCCATCTCGGTCGCCAGCCCGCCGCGCCAGCGGCCCGCACCGCCGCTGTCCCTGGCGAGCCCATATTTCACGAATTCGACTGGGGTCTCGGTCTCGGTGATTTCGATTGGCGTGTTCTTGAGATAGGCGGCATCGGCGCCCGATCCGTTGGTCCCATCGCGATGCGGCATCGCACCGCCGCCGCCGACCACCGGGTTAACCGCCGCGATGACCGTGCGGCTGCTGCGCTCGTCGATAGTCATGACGTTGACGATGCAGTTGTTGCCGGCCGGCGCCGCGGGCAGACGCTCGGGCACTGCTTGCGAGAAGGCGCCGAAGATGACGGAGCGCAGCCGGGCGCAGGTGAGCGAGCGCATGCCGACGGCTGCCGGATGGACCGGGTTCAGCACCGATCCCTCGGGAGTGATGCAGGTGAACGGCCGGGTAAGGCCGGTGTTGAGCAGGATCTTCGAGTTGAGCGTGTAGAGCACGTAGTAGACGCCGACCAACAGCATGGTGTGGCGCGGGTCGCCACCTGAAGGCACGTTGAGCGAGGAGCCCAACTGCGGATCGGAGCCGGTGAAGTCGAGCACTGCCTCGTCGCCCTTGATCGTCAGTGTCAGCTTCAGCCGGCAGGGATTGGCCTCGACCGAATCCTCGTCGGCATAGTCGGCGAATTCCCAGGTGCCGTCGGGCATGGCGCGCAGCACGTCGCGCGCCTGCGCCTCGGCATGATCGAGAAGCGCGGCAACCCCTTCGATGAAGCCGGCCTTGCCGAACTTCCGCACCATTGCCTGGATCTTGCGCTCGCCGGTGTTGAGCGCGCCGACAAGCGCCTTGATGTCGCCGATGTTGAGGTCGGGCTTGCGCACATTGGTGCTCATGATGCGCAGGATCGTCTCGTCGAAGACGCCCTCCCGCACCAGCTTCATCGGCGGGAAGCGGATGCCTTCCTGATGGATTTCGGTCAGCGCCCGGCTGAGCGAAGCCGGCACCGCCCCGCCCATGTCGGTGTTGTGGATGTGACCTCCGGTCCAGGCGACGATCTCGCCGTCGACGAAGACCGGCTTCCACAGATGCGTGTCGGGGGCGTGCGTGGCGACGTGGCCCGAATAGGGATCGTTGGTGAAGGCGACGTCTCCAGGTCGGTAGTCGTCGACCATCGCGATCGCGCGGTGGTAGGAAAGTCCCGGATACCACGTGGCGCCGAGTTCCATCGGCACGGCGAAGGTCGCCCCCGCACGGTCCATCAGCATCACGGTGAAATCCTGCGTCTCCTTGACGAAGGCGGAGTGCGCGGTGCGGTGCAGCGTGTGGGCCATGTTTTCGGCCGCCGCGCGGGCGTGGTTCGCCAGAACCTGCAGGTTTGTCCGGTCAAACATGGCGTCACTCCGCGAAGGTCAGCAGAAGGTTGAGGTGGCGGTCGACGCGCGCCTGCGCTCCCGCGGGAATGGCGAAGGTGGTGTCTTCCTGCACGACCACGGCAGGCCCTCGGAAGGTGGTGCCCGGCACCAGGGTCTGCCGGTCGTGGAGGTCCACGACTTCGAGGCTCGCGCCCGTGTAGACCGGAAGGCGGCGCGCCGGAATGGCGGCGGCGCCGATCTCGTCTGTCTCCGGGAAGGAGAGTTTCGGCCCCGCGCCTATGGCGGACAGCCGCACGTTCACAAGCTCGATCTCGCCGTCCGGGTCGTGGAAATCGTAGAGCTGCTCATGGGTGCGGTGGAATGCCTGCTCGATTGCCTCCGGGTCGGCGTCCGCCAGCCATTGCGGTGAAAGGACGACCTCGATCTCGTAGCTCTGGCCGAGATAGCGCATGTCGCAGGAGAGAGTGAGCTCAGCCGCCGCGTCGTGGCCCTGCGCCGCGAGCCAATCGCGCCCCTCCTGCGCGAGAGCATCGAAGGCCTCGCGAATCTCGGGGAGCGACGCAGCCGTCAGCGGGCTGAAGATGGTGCGTATGAAATCCCCGCGCAGGTCCGCCACAAGCCCGCCCAGCGCCGACACCACGCCGGGGCGGCGCGGCGCCATGACGCGCTTCATGCCGAGTTCGCGGGCGAGGAAGGCGCCGAGCATCGGGCCGCCGCCGCCGAAGGGCATCAGCGTGAATTCGCGCAGGTCGACGCCGGCGCGCGAGGCCAGCTTCTCGACCTCGACGAACATCTCCGACACCGCGATGTCGAGGATCGCCTGCGCGGTCTGCTCGACCGGGCGGCCGAGCCGGGCGGCAAGCTCGCCGACCGCGCTATGCGCCAGCCCGGTATCGATGCGGAGCTGGCCATAGGCCATCTCGCTGTGACCGAGCCATCCGCACACCACCATGGCGTCCGTCACCGTCGCCTGCGTGCCGCCACGGCCGTAGCATGCCGGCCCCGGCGTCGAACCCGCCGATTCCGGTCCGACCCGCAGCACGCCCTGCGCATCGACGCTGGCGATCGAGCCGCCGCCGACGCCGATCGAGCTTACCGACACGGAGGGGATGTGGAGCGGAAATTCGCCGATCAACTCGCCGGTGCCGAACTGCGCCTCGCCGCCGATGATCAGCGCGAAGTCGGCGGAGGTACCACCGATGTCGAGGGTCAGCACCTTGTCTTCGCCCGCCTGGCGCGCCAGCCACGAGGCGCCGATGACGCCTGAGGCCGTTCCCGACAAAAGCATGTTGACACAGGCGCGCTTGCCTTCGGCGGCGTTCATGAGCCCGCCATTCGACTTGGTCAGCATCGGCCGGGCCGGCACGCCACGACGCTTCAGCCGCTCTTCCAGCGCGGTCAGGTAGCCAGAGACGCGTGGATGAACATAGCCGTTGAGGATGGCGGTCGAGCTGCGCTCATATTCGCGGATGACCGGCCAGACCTCGGCCGAGGTGAAGACAAAGAGATCAGGCGCAAGGCGCGCGACCGCCAACTTCACCGAAGCTTCCTGCGCGCCGTTGCGCCAGGCATGGAGGAAGGACACGATAATCCCCTGCGCGCCGTTCGCTTTTGCCGCCATCACGGCACGCTCCACCGCCGCCATGTCCGGTGCCTGGGATTCGCTTCCATCGGCACGCAAGCGGGCCGGAATGCCGAACACCATGTCGCGCGCGATCAGCGGATCCGGCCGCGCGCAGAACAGCGAATACATGTCCGGCATGCGAAGCCGCGCCAGCTCGATGACGTCCTCGAAGCCGGCATTGGTGAACAGTGCCAGTGGCGCGCCCTTGCGCTGAATGATGGTGTTGATGCCGACGGTCGTGCCATGCACGAAGCGTGTCATATGGGTCGGATCGAAGCCTTCGCGTTCGGCGAGAAGGGTGAGGCCCGTCATCAGCTCGGCGCCCGGGTCCTCCGGCGTCGTCAGCACCTTCAGGGAGGCGACGCGTCCCGAGTTCGCCTCGAGCGCGCAGAAATCGATGAAAGTCCCGCCGATATCGACGCCGACCTTCCAGTCGGTTCCGCTTTGCGCCTCATCCCCAGTGATGACCCCATCCATGGTGCGTCCCTTCCTGTCTGCCTGCAGAAAGCTGGCACGGCTGGCCGGTCTGGGTCCAAGATGGATGATGGGCAAGCATATAAGGTTTGCTTATGCCTTTGCCTTGTCGCCGCCCAGAACGGCGGAGCAGGCGGCGCGGATCTGGTCGCGCATCATCTCGTCGGCCCGTGCAAGGGCGCGTGTGCGCGAGGTCAGCAGAGCGATGGGAAATTCCGGCCCCGCTGCCAGCGGCCTGACGGCAAGCCCGGCAAACTGGCGCCAAGGCAGCAGGGCGTCGACGAGCCCGATGCCGAGACCAGCCTGGACGAAGCCGACGGCGGAGATGGAGACGTCGATCTCGAGCGAGGGCGAAAGCGCCACGCCCTGCGCGCGGGCCGCATGGGCCAGTTCGTCGGCGGGACGGGTGTTTCCGCGATAGGATATCAGCTCCTCTCCGGCGAGATCGGCGAGCGTCAACTCGGCTTTCCTGGCCAACGGATGCCCGGCCGGCAGCAGGCAGGCGAAGCCGACACTGCCGATCACCTCCGCCTCGATATCGGGAGGCAGGCGGTCGTCCAAGGCGACGCCCAGGCTGGCATCGCCGGCGCGCAGCATGTCGACGATGGCTGCGATCGGCGCCATGTGGGAACGCAGCAGAATGCCTGGATGCTGCGCCCGGAAACTGGTGAAAGCGCGCGGCAATATCGCCATGGCCGGCGGCGGCGAGGCCGCAACGCGCACGAGGCCAGCCCGACCCAGGCGCAGGTCGGTGGTCTTGCGCCGCAAGCCCTCCAGCCCCGCCGACAGCCTTTCGGCATCGGCGAAAATCTCAAGCGCCTCCGGCGTCGGCCGCAGCCGTCCCTTGACGCGCTCGAACAGCGTGAAGCCGAGTTCGTCCTCGGTGTGGAGCAGGATCTGGCTGAGCGCAGGCTGGGAGATGTTCAGCATCCGCGCCGCGGCGGTCACGGTGCCCGCGCGCATGACGGCGATGAACACTTCGAGCTGCCGCGCCCGCATTGTCACTCCATAGGTCAAGCTTATGGTTTTCGTCCAAACCCATCTTTGACGCATCGGCGCGGCGTCGACAAGATCGGTCGAAATTCGGGCACTGTTTGCGAGGGGCCGCTATGGATGTGATCGTGCTGGGCGGCGGCCTGATGGGGACGGCTTCGGCCTATTTCCTGGCCAGGCGCGGCGCGCGCGTGACGCTGATCGAGCGCAACCGAATCGGCACAGGAGCAACCGTCGCCTCTTTCGGCAACATCCGACGCACCGGGCGCCATCTGTCCCAGCTTCCGCTGGCCCACCGCTCGCTCAAGCTGTGGGGCGAGGCCGAAAGGCTGCTTGGCCGTGACGTGGAGTTCCGCGCCACCGGACACATCCGGTTGATCTTCGATGAGGGCGGTCTCGCCGACATGCGGGCCTATGCCGACACGGCGCGACCCTGGGGGCTCGAGCTGGAGGAACTGACCCCGCGCGAGATCCGTGTCCGCTTTCCCGGCCTCGGCCCCGAAGCGATCGCTGCGTCGTTCTCGCCGCGGGACGGCAGCGGCAATCCGCGGCTGATCGCGCCAGCCTTTGCCGAGGCGGCCCGCGGGCTGGGCGCAGAAATCATCGAGGAAGCCGAGGTCGAGAGCGTCAGCCGCGATAACTCCGGTTTCCACGTCGCCACCTCGAAGGGTGCGTTCGCCGCCGAGTGCCTGCTCAACACCGCCGGCGCCTGGGGCGCGCGCATCGCCGCACAGTTCGGCGAAGAGGTCCCGCTCGAGGCCCGCGGCCCGCAGATGGGCGTGACCGAGCCGCTGCCGCACAGAATTCTCCCCGTAGTCGGCATCTGGACCCGCGACAAGGAGTACGGCGCCTATCTGCGCCAGGTCGAGCGCGGCAACATCGTCTTCGGCGGCGCGGCCGAAAGGGTGCCGGTGGATCTCGAACCCGGCCATGCAAGAGCCGACCCCATGCGCCTGCCTTTACAGTTGCGCGCCGTCGCGCGGCTGCTGCCGGCAATCGCAAAGGTCGCGGTCATCCGCACCTGGTCCGGCTGCGAGGGCTATGTGCGGGACATGCTCCCGGTGATGGGATGCTCGGCGACGACGCCAGGCCTGTTCCACGCCTTCGGCTTCTGCGGACACGGCTTCCAGCTCGGTCCCGGCGTCGGCGATGCCATGGCCGAACTCATCACGACCGGCCGTTGCGAAACGCCGCTCAATGATTTCAGGATCGACCGCTTCAGCCGCGCTGCCTGACGAACTGAATTGACTACGATTGGCCTCCCCAAGGCCACCAGCAATGACCGTTTTTCGGAAACGCCGGAACCTTACCGCACCGGCCCATATGAGACGCAAAACCGCCGTTCGTTTGCTGGCTCTCAGCGGCCCACCGCAAGTCAACAAAATCAACACGATGCGCCGAGGTTCGCCGAAAGGCGATTTGAGAGAAGAAATCAAGACTAAGCCATTGATAACAACGACAATGGCGGGCCCGGAGGGTCATCGTTTTCCGACATAAAATCAATACGTTGGCGGCTGGTTCGCCAACCGATTTCCTTCGTATGATCTCGTATGATCCGGCGAACCTCCTAAACCGCCCACTTGTTGGCAGGACAGTTGGCAGCTGTTTCGCGGGCCAGGAATGAGGCGCCCATTGTGCCGTAGCTCAACATTCCTTGACATCGGGTATTTATCCGAAATTATGTAGGAAAGAAGGATCGCCAGCATGACGGGAATCACGCTTTCGGGCGTATCAAAGCACTTCGGCGCCGTCGAAGTGATCCGTGACGTGAGCCTGGACATCGAGCCGGGAGAACTGGTCGTCTTTCTCGGTCCTTCCGGTTCCGGCAAGACGACGCTGCTGCGCATGATCGCCGGCCTCGAAAGCATTGACGTGGGCACGCTGACGATCGACGGGGTGCGCTCGGAGAACCTTGCGCCGGGCAGGCGCAACGTTGCGATGG
>NZ_SRUO01000139.1 GCF_004791025.1 Mesorhizobium sp. M4B.F.Ca.ET.203.01.1.1 | reverse complement strand
GTCGGACAATGCCTATCTGGACGGCCAGGCGAAGTTCGCCGCGCCGTCGCTGCGGCGCGTGCTGGAGTGGTCGCAAGCCGGGCTCGCGCCGGGTGCTGCGATCGGCGCGGTCTCGATCGCCAGCAAGGTCAACGCCTCGGCGGGGCGCGTGAAGTTCGAGAACACCACGGTCACCCTCAACAACAATCCGGGCATGGGGGCGCTTGATTTCTCCGTCGCGGACGGGCGGCCGGTGGTTGCCGGCACGCTCGCTTTCGACACGCTCGATCTCAGGTCTTTCCGGTCGGCCTTCACGCCGGTCGCGCCGACCGGCGAGGTGGGCCCCGGCGACATCGACACCAGTTTCGCC
>NZ_SRUO01000138.1 GCF_004791025.1 Mesorhizobium sp. M4B.F.Ca.ET.203.01.1.1 | reverse complement strand
CTGATGCACTGCTCAGCGCAGGTTGCGGCCACCGCCGGCCACGCGCACGCGGTCGCGCCCCTGTGCCTTGGCCTGGTACATGGCCGCGTCCGCAGCGCGCAGCAGCGTGCGCCAGCCCAGTGCATCGGTCCCGCCCTCGGCCACACCGAAGCTGGCGGTAACGCGCAGTACGTTGCCACCGGCCAGTGCGATGTCCAGTTGCTGCAGTGCCACGCGCAGCGATTCGGCCAGCTGGCGCCCGCCGGCCAGATCGCCATCGGCCAGCAGCACCAGGAACTCCTCGCCACCGTAGCGGGCACCGCTGTCGCTGCGCCGCAGGTGGCGCGCCTGCTGCAACGGCACCTGCGGCGC
>NZ_SRUO01000137.1 GCF_004791025.1 Mesorhizobium sp. M4B.F.Ca.ET.203.01.1.1 | reverse complement strand
GATCGCTCGCGATCAGCGCCATCCGCGGCGCTCGCAGCCATCCTTCGAGACACACCCGCGGCGGTGCTGGAAAGCACTGACGGTCGTAGGCCTGGATAGCCGCGTAGCTCTCCGGCGTCGCTGGCCGGATGTCGGCGCCGCGAATCAGGCCGTCGGGTCGTCCGCTGTAGCGAACCGTCTCATAGGCTGGCACGAAGCCCATGCGCTGGTACTTGGCCCGCTGCTCGGCCACGCCATCGCGGCCGATGATCCGGCCACCGAGCCTTGTCATGCCGGCATCCCAGACTGCCTTGCCATGGCCTTGGCCGCGGTTGCCCGGTCGGCAGATGTAAAGGCCGATGAACCCAAAGCCGG
>NZ_SRUO01000136.1 GCF_004791025.1 Mesorhizobium sp. M4B.F.Ca.ET.203.01.1.1 | reverse complement strand
CAAAAACTGATGGATGAGATCGTGCGCGAGGTCGAAGACATTGACGGCGGGCTGGTACTCTACGAAGACCCGCTGCACGTCATGTACAATGTCGTCGATCGCCGGGGCCTTTTTGAGCTAGGGCACAACTGCGCGCGACTGTTCGGCTTCGAAGAAAGATTGACCGACAAGCTGTTTGGGCGAGAGTGCCAAGCCGCTGCCCTTGCCGCCCGTCAGGCGCGTTTCGAACATGGTGAGCGTCCGTGACAGCACACAACGGCAATCCCTTCCGCCGCTTTTGGGATCTCGGTTATCGTCGCCTGCTTCCTGTCGTTCCCCATGACTGCGGCCTTCGTGCCGCAGGCAAACGCCCCG
>NZ_SRUO01000135.1 GCF_004791025.1 Mesorhizobium sp. M4B.F.Ca.ET.203.01.1.1 | reverse complement strand
TTGCGGTGGTCAGCGGCGGCCACGACTGGCGCGAGAACGGGCTGTCCTCGAACCCGGCGATGGACAGGTCGTAGGGCACGTTCATGCCGGCCGCCTTGGCAGCGGCCAGAACGCCGGCGGCGATTTCGTCGTTGGAACCGAAGATGGCGGTGGGCGGCTCGCGCAGCGCCAGCAGGCGGCGCGCTCCCCGGAAACCGTCGTCGAAGGTGTAATCGCCCTGCACCACCAGGTGCTTGTCCACGGTCATGCCGTAGTCCTTCAGCGCGGCTTCGTAACCGGCATAGCGTTCGCCCGAAGAGCGATGCGAACTGCCCCCCCACAGGAAGCCGATGCGCTGGTGGCCCAGCTGGATCAG
>NZ_SRUO01000134.1 GCF_004791025.1 Mesorhizobium sp. M4B.F.Ca.ET.203.01.1.1 | reverse complement strand
GCAGTCCCTGTTCCCGGTCACGGGCATCGATGGCCAGCAGCGGCAGTGGCTGGTCGTCCAGGCAGGCTCGGCTGGCCCAGTCATCCAGTGCCGCCTGCGGCGCCTGGTCCAGGTGGGTGACCGCCACCACCAGTGCCAGGGACGATGCAAACGGCTGCAGCACCTGCAGGTAGTCCTCCAGCTCGCTGGCCAGGCCTGCGCGGCGCGCGTCCAGCAGCAGCACCGCGCCGCGCGCGCCCTGCAGCAGGATCGGCCACAGGAAGTCGAAGCGCTGCTGGCCGGGCGTTCCGTACAGCCGCAGGCGCTCGCCATTGGGAAGGTCGATGTCTGCGTAGTCCAGCGCGACGGTGGTGGAG
>NZ_SRUO01000133.1 GCF_004791025.1 Mesorhizobium sp. M4B.F.Ca.ET.203.01.1.1 | reverse complement strand
GAGGAGACACGTGCTGCGGTAGACAAGGCCTATGTTGCGCAGTCGGGATGGGCCGCGTTGACTGCCCGAGAGCGTAGCGACGTTCTTTGGCGATGGCATCAGCTGATCATCGACCATGCAGGCGATCTCGCCGCGATTCTGACTGCGGAAATGGGCAAGCCGCTTGCCGAAGCCATGTCAGAGGTATCGCATGCGGCGGCGTATCTGCAATGGTATGCCGAGGAGGCCAATCGCGTCTATGGCGAGACGATCTCGGCACCCTCGACAGACCGCCGAATGCTAGTGATCAAGCAGCCCATCGGCGTTGTTGGCACGATCACGCCATGGAATTTCCCGGCCTCCATGGTGGCGCGCAA
>NZ_SRUO01000132.1 GCF_004791025.1 Mesorhizobium sp. M4B.F.Ca.ET.203.01.1.1 | reverse complement strand
GATCTCACCGCGCATGCCGGCGACGATCGCCTCGCCGACGGTTTCGTCAAGGCGGTCGAATCAGTCGGCGCGATGCTGGCCGAGCACTTCCCGGTCACCGCCGACGACGTTAACGAGCTCGAAGACCACCTCGTCGAAATCTGAAATCTCTCCTGCCCACGACTTTTTCGCCTGTGCGAAATCGCCAACGTGGCATGCCGGACTCTTTGCAATCGGCCGATGCGGGTCTATGGTTAACCAATCATGAACACGCTGACGATCGACATCCGGAAAGCAGAGCCTCGCGACGCGAGCGCCATCGCCGAGGTGCACCAGCAGGCCTGGCGCGGTGCCTATTCCGGCATCATCCCGCACCGC
>NZ_SRUO01000131.1 GCF_004791025.1 Mesorhizobium sp. M4B.F.Ca.ET.203.01.1.1 | reverse complement strand
GGCCGGGTTGCTCAGTGAACCACCGGCGGCGGCCTGCCGTTTCTCCTGGGCTGCCTCGGCCTGGCCCTGGCGCAGCAGGTCCCAGCCGTAATTCCAGCGCACGCCGCGGCCCAGGCTGCCCTGCACCGGCGCATCCTTCAGTGCCTCGCGATACAGCTGTTCCCCCAGTTCGGTGCGGCCCTGGGCGATGGCCACCGACGCCAGCTGGACGGTGGCTTCGACCGTACGCCGGCCGCGTTCGCGCTGTTTCAGCAGCTGCGCCACCAGCGCATCACCTTCGGCCTGGACCACGACCATCGGCGCGGCGGCCGCATCGCTGTCGAAGTAGAACTCCTGTGGTGCCGGCACGACCGGCGC
>NZ_SRUO01000130.1 GCF_004791025.1 Mesorhizobium sp. M4B.F.Ca.ET.203.01.1.1 | reverse complement strand
CTGAAAACGGTATCAGCGGGCCGCCGTTAACCTAGAATGCGGCGTCACTGACGACTCCCAAAAGGCTGCGGCTAAACAATGTTGGATTTTAGTTCGCTTCTGCTCGCGGCGGCGCTGTCGGGCACATGCCTCAGCATCACTATGCTAGCGATCTGGTTCACCGCTCCGCGCGCGCGCTTCGTGCTCACCGTCGCCTGCGGCATCCTCGTGCTCGTCGCCCATGTCGTCGCGTTCTGGCGCTATACCAAGGATCCCGACCCCTGGCTGTGCCAGGCGGTGCTCGCGCTGCTCACGCTGGGTTTCCTGGTCATCTGCCTGTCGGCCATGCAGTATCTCGGTTTTAGCGACTACCGCCGCGC
>NZ_SRUO01000012.1 GCF_004791025.1 Mesorhizobium sp. M4B.F.Ca.ET.203.01.1.1 | reverse complement strand
CCCCAGCTCATCCACGGTTTAGGCTACCTGAGGGGTGACGGGCTCTCGACCGCCGCCACGGATCAGGCAAGCACCTGGTCCGTGGCACCCCTCAACAATGCACGATTCCAGACACACAAGGGGTGTTCCAGCTTGACGCCGGCGTCCGCAAAATCACTGCCGCCGTGTTCCTTCGCGCACCCCTCATCCGTCTCGGCGCTGAGCGCCGATCCACCTTCTCCCACAAGGGGAGAAGGGAAAGGACCGCCATGTCCCGACACGTCACCTTCATGACCATCGACGACGCCGAGCACTACACGCCGGCCGAGCGCGCGGCGATCATCGCCGCCTATCCCGAGCATGAGCGCGAGGCGCGGGCGAAGGGCGTTCCGGTGCTGGGCTCGGGCCGCATCTTTCCGGTGCCGGAGGAGATGATCGCCTGCGAGCCGTTCCGGCTGCCGCGCTGGTGGCCGCGCATCGGCGCGCTCGATTTCGGCTGGGACCATCCCTCGGCCGCGGTCGAGCTCGCCTGGGACAGCGAGGCCGATGTCGTCTACGTCACCAAGGCGGCGCGCGCCTCGCAGCAGACACCGGCGATGCAGGCGCTCGCCCTGAAACCCTGGGGCGAATGGCTGCCATGGGCATGGCCGCGCGACGGCCGCCGCGAGACGCTGGAAGGCGCAGGCACCGCGCTCGCCAGGCAATACGCCGCGCACGGCCTGAACATGCTCGGCAACCACGCCCGCTTCGCCGACGGCTCGGTCTCGGTCGAGGCCGGGCTGATGGAGATGCTCGACCGCATGCAGTCCGGCCGCTTCAAGGTGTTTTCGACGCTGCTCGACTGGTTCGAGGAATTTCGCCTCTACCGCCGCTTCTATTGGGATGCCGTCGCCGGCGCCGAACTCCCCGCCGGCCTCGACTATGCCGTGTTCGACTTTGCCGTGAACAGCGGGCCGGGCAGGGCAGCGAAATGCCTCCAGGCGATCGTCGGCGCCACCGAGGACGGCCGGATCGGTCCGGCCACGCTCGGTGCCGTCAGGGCCCGGCCCGCCGGTGTCGTCATCGATGAGCTGTGCGACGCGCGTCTGGCGTTTCTCAAGCGGCTGTCGACCTGGCCGACCTTTGGCCGGGGCTGGAGCCAACGGGTCGGCTCGGTACGGGCCGAGGCGCTGCTGTTGTCGGCTGTCAAAGCGCCGGCCTTGCCGGCGGCCGCGCCCGGACAAGCGGCCCCGTCCGCGCCTTCGGCTGAAGCTGCACATCCGGAGGCAACGCCCAATCCCGCCGCGCCCGCCGGCAAGGCGTTCTGGCGGTTGTTGCTCGCCATCTTCAAAACCATTCTTGGAGGCAGGAGATCATGATTGCCGTCATCATCCGCATCGCGCTGCGCTACGGCGCGGCGATCCTCGTCGCCCGCGGCCTGCTCGGCGCCGGCGACGCTGCCGCCCTGTCGGGCGACCCCGACATCCAGGTGGCGCTCGAAACCGGCATCGGCCTGGCGATCAGCCTGGTCACCGAGGCCTGGTATCTGCTCGCTCGCAAGTTCCACTGGCAAAGGTGAGGGGGTCCAAATGAAGGAGGTCTTGACCGAACTCCTGCGCCAGGCGCTGCCCTGGCTGGCGGGTTCGCTCCTCATCGCAGCGGCACTTGTCGTGTGGTGGCTGTCATGACGGCGCTTCTCTCTTTCCTGTTCGACAATCCCGCGATCCTTGGCCTGCTGGCCTCCGTCATTGCCGCGCTCGGCTGGGGCTTTCGCCAGCGGTTCGCCGGCGCCGAGGCCGAGCGCAGCAGGCAGGCCAAAGCCGAGGCAGCGGCCCGCGCGCTCGCCGACCGGGTCGACAACGACATCGGCGCTCTGCCCGCGGGCGCCATCAAAAAGGAGTTGAAGGCATGGGCAAGGGATTGATTGTCATGCTGCTTGCCGCGGCTTTGGCCGGATGCACCACGAGCACTGGCGGCTTCTGCGCCGTTTCCAGGCCGCTGCGCCTCTCCGCCAAAGCCGTTGACGCGCTGTCGGACGAGGAAGCCAAGGCACTGCTCGCGCACAATCGCAAGGGCCAGAAACTCTGCGGCTGGAGGCCCTGATGCAGGATCTGTTCGATCTCTTGGGCATCAAGGGCCCTGTGGTGGCCGCGGGGCTGGCAGGCGGCGCATTGCGGGCCCTGTCGCGTCACCGCTACAAGCTGCGCGAAATGATCGCTTCGCCGATCTGCGGCGCGCTTGCCGCCGCCTATCTGACGCTGCCGGCCGTGGCCTGGTTCAAGGCAAGCGGCCTGCCGATCCCCGATCCTGCCGACGACACCACGACCTTGGCTGCCGCCTTCCTGATCGGCGTCTCGGCGATGTGGATCTCGGACATTCTGTTCGAGGTCGTTGTGCGGAAATTCAAGCCGACAAGCGAAGAGTGATCTGCCGCGCCGCGCGCTCCTTGGTCTTCGAATAAGCATCTGCTAATATTTGTCCTGTGCATGGAGCCGCAATCGGAGCCAAACCTGTGCGCTTTTTCTGAGCAATGAGAGGGCACAATGATCAAGCTGGGACGCATCTGCGTAGTAAGGACTTTGTGGGTCCTTTGGCTTTTTACACTGCCCGCCCAGGCGAACAACTTGAATGATCTTGTCAAGAAGGGCGACGTCGCAGCGGTGGCTTCCGCCTTGGACAAAGGCGCCGCCATTAACGAAATTGACGGTGTTACGGCGCTCTACATCGCCTGCGAAAAAGGAAATGTCGAGTTAGCACAACTTCTAATCAAGCGTGGGGCGGACGTCAGCCTGCCCGTCAGTTGGCAAAGAACGCCACTCTACGCCGCCAACAAGGGCGGGTACGCAGACATCGTGAAGCTGTTGCTCGACAACGGGGCCGACCCAAATCAGGTGGCGAAAGCGCAAACGCCGCTTCACGTAGCTGCCGAGAATGGCTGCCTCCAGTGCGTCATCCATCTCGTGGACGCCGGAGCAGAGGTCAACGCGCTGACATCGAATGGAAGTCCGCCCATACATCTGGCCAAGCTGAGTGGTCACGACGACGTCGTGGCCTACTTGCGCAGTCATGGCGCCAGCCGACCGGCCATTGCGCCGATTTCGGCACGACTTGCATCGGCGAACGCTGAATCGGGCAAAGAACTTTTCGGCAAGACGTGCGGGACTTGTCATCTTGTCGTGCCGGGGGTCAAGAATCCCAAGCCCAATCTGTGGGGCATCGTAGGGCGGCCGAAGGCCTCGCAAGGCGATGTCGAGTATTCGTCGAGTCTAAAGGATGCCGGTGGCGATTGGACTTTTGAGGAACTCAATTTGTTCATCTCAAATCCCGCGCTCGCGTTGCCTGGAACAGATATGCTTTTCCCGGGCCTGCAGGACGAGAAGCAGCGAGCGGACCTCATCGCATACCTGCGGACCTTGAGTGACACACCGTTGCCGCTTCCCTAGAATTGATTTTGATGTCCTCCCGTCCTCAATCCAGGCGGCTGTCGCCGCTGCGGCCTTACCAGGACGCTTGAGCGGCTGGACGAAGAGCGCCACAATCCCCATCTATGGAGAAATCCAAGGGAGATATGATATGGCGACTTCCACCGAACGAGCGGTGCTTGCTGGCGGCTGCTTTTGGGGCATGCAGGATCTGATCCGGCGCTATCCGGGTGTGATCTCGACCCGTGTCGGCTACAGCGGCGGCGACGTGCCCAACGCCACCTACCGCAACCACGGCACCCATGCGGAGGCCATCGAGATCATTTTCGATCCGGCCAGGATCAGCTACCGCACGCTGCTCGAATTCTTCTTCCAGATCCACGATCCGACGACCAGGAACCGTCAGGGCAACGATGTCGGCATGAGCTATCGCTCGGCGATCTACTATACCAGCGACGACCAGAAGCGGGTTGCCGACGACACCATCGCCGATGTCGAGGCTTCACACCTGTGGCCGGGCAAGGTCGTCACCGAGGTCGCGCCGGTCGGCCCTTTCTGGGAAGCCGAACCCGAGCATCAGGACTATCTGGAGAAATATCCGAACGGCTATACCTGCCATTTCGTCAGGCCGGGGTGGAAGCTTCCGGTTCGTGAAAAGGCGGCGTCGTAAGCCCGATCGGTGCTTGGCAGGTTTTTCCCGCCTGCGCCGGAACATTAGTTCTGGCTAAGAGTTCATCCCCCGGCAGCGCGTAACGGTTTGCTGCCTGATCGGGGCCGGCATCCCGATCCAGCCCGCGTCCCCTGCGAGAGGCGCGGGCTTGCTTGTGTCGATAACTCGGCCTGGACTTGCCGATCCCACCAATTTCGCCCGTCGTGCCAGAAGGCACGGCGGGCTTTTTTGCGTTCAGGTCCCGGCAACGCCCGGGGCGCCCGCCGCGGCCGCCAGTGCCGTCCCGGATCTAGCCCTTGGCGCGACGGCCGTCGCTTTCATGGTTGCCGATCCAGTGCGCGCGGATGCGGTCGCTGGTTTCGAGATAAGCCATGTCGATCAGATAGGTCAGAAGCTTCTCGCCATCGGCTTCGGCTTTCTGACGCAGTTCACGCAAGATCCCCTGCGCAAACTGCAGGTTTTCCATTTTGCTCGGCTGGTCCATCGCTGCCCCCAATGTCTGCATGTGAATTCTGGCTGACTGTTGCTTGCATCAAGATTTTGGCGAGACTCACGGCGAAGCTGTGCTCGGTTGTGTCGGCGTCCGATCAACGAAGCTGTTGGACATTCTTCGGAAATGTCGATATTTTGCGCGACCAATCGGACCGCGACGATGCACGAAGACGAGGGCAGCACTCCTGACAAGTTGCAAGCCATGCTGGATGTGATTGCCAGGAACGGCCCTTCGAGCCACAGCGAGCAGTCCGATATCGGCAAGCTGAAGGCAGACGCGGCCAGCGCGGCCGCAGCGTTGGTTCAATTCTACGGCGACACGGCGCTCGAACGTGCCAAGTTGCTTGAGCGGCGCTCGCCGCAGTCCCATTTCGCCCGCCTGGTCACTGCCGAAGTCAGCAAGCACGGCAAGGGTCCGCCCGGAAGCTAGGGTGCGCGCTAGGAGGATTTGCGCCTCCTCGATCCGCCGCCAAGACGCAGCTGCACCTCTTCGTGGGCATTGTCCAGCAAGTAGAACAGCAGATCCTGTCCGATCGATTGTGAGATTTCCTTGGCCTGCTCGATATGCTGATGGATCTCGCGCAAGGAGGCCTCCTCGCAATCCTCTTCTTGCGTCAGGTCGACGAACCAGCCGGGATAGACAGCCGCTTCTCCAAGGCTGTCGACATAGCATTGGCCGACTGCCAGGATCTTGCGAAGGCCCATCTTTTCCGAACGAACTTTGCAGACCTCGCGGAAGCTCGATCGGCGCTCTACCGCCCGGCGGATCGCAACATTGACCCGCAGCCGGTCCTCGGCCTCGATGCTTTCCATGCATCTTTCGAGGGGAGCGCCACGCGAGAACTCATCGAGCGTGAGTCCGAAATAGTCGGAGAGGTTGGCGTCACCGTAGACACGGTTTCGCTTGATGTCCCAGGTCCAGAACCCGTCGATCGGTGGATATCGCAGATGAACGCCGCGACCTCCTGCAGGCATCGCCGCCATGAAAACCGCCCCGTTCGGCTTCAAGATTCGCAATAGTATGTAACATAGGCGAAAAGAAACAAGGTGGCCTTTTGTACAAGACCATCAAGGATCACGTTGCGTCAGAGGGTTTGCGTACTTGGATATCGTAATTGATGTCGTGAAAAAAATAACTTGGGGAGAATTTTCTTTCATGGAAAGAATGTCTGGCCTGGTAGCGCAACCATAACTTGGTACTTCACAAGATAACCAAGCTGCAAGACTGGCAAAATAATAGCAAAGGTTGTGCCGGTCTGCCTGAAGAACAACTCCGCACGGCTGCGAGGCCGACGCGGCAATGTTGGGAACGTTGCCTGAACCGCGCCGGCCAAAGCGGTTTCCAGAAGTCCACCGCAAATCGAATCTTAACTGAGCATTGGGGCAGCGGCAAACCGACCATCGGTTGCAAAATGCAAGCCGATTTACCGTCGATCCAGATGGAAGCTGGCCTGCCTCTTAGGCCAGCTTGCGCTGGAGTAGGTTGTCCGAGGGCGCCTCGTTACTGTCCGCCGTAGTTCCCGGCTCCTCTGCCGGCGATTCGCCATCGACGCGATCGTGTTCGAATTGCTGCGCGTCGGGCAGCGGCTGCAACCAGTGTTCGCGCCTCACGATCCACAGTTCGTAGGTCGGCTCGAGCTCCGTCGGCGCTACATCGAGGCTACCGAGCATCACTTCGACTTCCTCCTCGCCAACCGAGGTCACGCGGCCGCCGCAGGTCGGGCAGAAACTTCTGCCGCCATAGGTACTGACGATGCCGGCCGTCTCGAAGGCTTCGAGCGGCCAGATGGCGAAGGCCTGGTAGGCCGATCCGCTGGTCTTGCGGCAATCCTTGCAGTGGCAAAGCCCGATCCGAAGCGGCTCGCCCGTCACCGAGAACTGGACACCGCCGCATAGGCAGCTGCCGCTGCGCCTGACATCACTGGACATGGCTGTTTCCTCCTGGGTCGCGCCGCTCTGGTTAGCCGGCCGCGACAACATGCCGGGAAATGTCTAACCCGAATCAATTCGCGCGAGGCGCAAACGGTTCCACGCTGCGCGGCGTCGAGGTCGACGCCACCGCAATCAGTTTGCGCAAGTTGTCAGCTTCCGCGAGTTGTCAGTTCGGGAAGTCGAAAACCGGCTCCTGGCAGCGGTAGACGCGGCACTGGCCGTCGCGCGTCGGAACGGAGGCGGCGGTGGGCACCTCCGGCCAGTCGCATTCATTGCCGAACTGGCGCACATAGCGCTCGTAGGTGTTTTGGCCGGTGGTCAGCACGGCCGCACGCTGGCTTTGGATAAGCGACCGTACCTGTTCGCAGCTCATTGCACGCGTGTCGGGGCGGGCATGCGCCGTGGTGGCGGCACACAACAAGGCGCCGGCAATCCATGCGATCGAACGAGCCTTCATCGGCAACCCCAGCTTGAACATCCTTCTCTTAGAGAAAGGATCAGAAAACGGCCAGATACTTCAACAGCGAAACGATGCCGATGATGATGACGACGATCTGCGCGATCTGTCGCGTGCGGCCGTCAAGCGGGAGGCGCTGGACGAGGTAGAGCACGAGGATGATCACCAGGAACGTGATCAGGATGCCGATGAGCGCCGATGAAGCCACGTCCTGTCTCCCAAGTTATCGTTTCGAGCTCAAATGTTTCGAACCAAACAAATTAGCAAACGTCGTTGCGGCCGGATCGGTTCCCCCGGCCGGAAACGGCGGAGGCCGCGAAGCCAGGCGGCTCGCGGCCTCGGTTCGGCGATTACGCTGGTTACTTGCCGCAATGATTGTCGTTCACCGTCGGCGTGCTTGTCCCGGGCGATGTCCCGGTTGCGTCAGGCTGTGCGCCCTGCGGGCCGACCGGACAGTTCTGATCCGGGGTCGGGCTCGTCGCATAGGGGCGGCTCATGCCGTCGATGCTGTAGGTCGGTGTGGGATCGATGGCATTGGGGCCGTTCGGATCGACCGTGTTGGGGCCATCGGGGTCGACGACAACCGATTTTCCACTGCCGTCGGCCATGTCTGAGCCGGCCGTGTCGCCAGCGGTCTGGGCCATCGCCGATGTGCCGAGGCCAAGCGTCAGCAAGGCGGCTGCGAGGATTCTCATGGTCATGGCGGTCTCCATTTGGTTGTGGTTTCGTCGCGTCGCGACTTTTGCGGGAACCGCTCGCGCCGGTGATGGTTCCCTCGCAAATTCATTTGGATGGGGAGGTCGCCGACACCTCCTGCCGCCTTTGACGACTGCGCAAGCGTAGCCGGGAACCGGCGTTCGCGGCCGGACACCGCGCGCCGGGGAACCGAAATCCCTCACGCGCATTCCTTGTCGAGTTAATTTTCCAGCATCGAAAGGCGAGGGGGTCGGTGGATACGATTGAACATGGCGGCATCGGGCTCCCGGGCGCCCATGCCTTCGATCTGCTGCAGGCGCTGCCAGTCGCCGTCTACACCACCGACAAGCAGGGCCTCATCACATTCTTCAACGAAGCCGCGGCCGAACTTTGGGGGCATCGTCCCGTCCTCAACGAGGATCGGTGGTGCGGATCGTGGAAGCTGCGTCATCTCGACGGTCGCAAGATGGCGCACGACGAATGCCCGATGGCCATTGCCTTGCGCGAAGAAAAGGACGTTCGCTGGGGGCGGGCGATTGCCGAGCGGCCCAACGGAGAACTCATCCCATTCAGCGCACATCCCGTCCTGCTTCGCAACGAGACCGGTGACACGATCGGCGCAATCAACACCTTGCTCGACCTGCGCACCCAGACCATGGCGGACGAAGCCCGCACGCGGCTTGCCTCCATTGTCGAGTCATCGATGGATGCGATCGTTTCAAAGGACATAAACGGCATCATCACCAGCTGGAACGACGCGGCGCAGCGCCTCTTCGGCTACACGCCGGCGGAGGCGATCGGCCGGCCGGTGACAATCCTCATCCCGCCCGACCACCTGGACGAGGAGGTCTCGATCATCACCCGCATTCGCGCCGGCGAGGTCGTGCCGTCCTACGAGACGGTGCGCCAGCGCAAGGACGGCACGCGCATTCCCGTTTCGCTCACCGTCTCGCCGATACGCGACGGCATCGGCAGGATCATCGGCGCGTCCAAGATCGCGCGCGACATCAGTTCTCATAAGGAGAGCGAACGGCGCATCCGCCTGCTCATGCGCGAGGTCAATCATCGCGTGAAGAACCAGTATTCGGTCATCATCTCGATGATCCGCGAGACGAGCAAACAAGCCAGCAGCCCGGAGGTCTTTCTGGAACAGGTGCGCGAACGCATCCTGGCGCTTTCGGAATCGCACGATCTGCTTGTCAATGCCGAGTGGCGCGGCGCGACGGTTGCCGAACTGGTCGAGGCGCAGGTAAGGGTCTTCGCGGCGCAGTCGCGCCTGTCGGCAAAGGGGCCGGTGATTATGCTCAAGCCGAACGCCGTCCAATATCTCGGCATCGCCTTCCACGAACTGGCGACAAATTCGGCAAAGTACGGGGTCTTGTCTAACCCGGTCGGGCAGGTCGAGATCGAATGGGCCATAACCACCGCCGCCAATGGCGAGGAAACCTTCGGGCTTGTCTGGCACGAGCACGATGGACCGCCCTTGGACGGAGAGATACGTCGCGGATTCGGATCGGTTGTACTGAAACGGATCGCGCCGCAGGCGCTGGGCGGTACCGGACAGCTGGAGTTCGGCGAGCACGGTGTAAGCTGGAAGCTCGAAGCGCCGTTGCGATACGTGAAAAACTCTCTTGACGAGATGGATTGACGGCGCGACCGGCCGAAACTTCGCGCTGACATCCTCTCCTTACTGCGTCGCCGAACAGGCGCGCTCGGCCATCTCGGCGACAAGCGCGCAGTCGAACTCCATGGCTGCCCCATACGTTTCGGCTATTTGCACGACCATATATTCGAGGTCTTCGCGCGCGACGTTTTCGTCGAGGTTTCGCAGACGCACACGCTCAGCCACGACAGCGACATTGACCACGCCCGTGGAATGGATCGCGGCCAGGACCAGGGAGTTGAGGTCTTCTCGCAATTGGCTTGAATAGCTGTCGCGCATGGCAGTTGCCTTCCGGTGAGGCGTTTTCCCTCATTTTCGAGCATGCGCCCGACACATTGCGATAGCAAGCGCAATGTCAAAAATATTGAAATAAAATCAATTAGTTAGTATAGTCTGTTGATTGCTTGGTCGATGCCTTGTCCTCATCGTTGGGCCTTTGCGCCGATCACCCATCGCTCACCCTTGACGGGATGTGCGTCAAATCCTAATTTTACTGTTAGTGAGCCAGATACTAACTCACTGCATTTTGGTCTTGGCGGAGGCACAAATGGGCGAACTGGAACGACCTGAACGGCTCCAGATCATGCTGACGGCTGACGAATTGGCTGCACTGGAAAACTGGCGCTTCGAAAAGCGTATGCCGAGCCGGTCGGCGGCCGTGCGGGAACTGCTACGGCGCGGCCTTGCCGCGGAAGGGTTCCTCAAGGCCGAGCAGGGGCTGAAATCGCAGGAGTTTGGAATTCTGGAGCCGGAACGCAACGATAGCGCCGAGGGCAAGCCGGTTGCAGACTAGCCACTGAGCAAACCCGCCTGTCTTGTTCGGACGCCGCGGCCTTATCGTCGGGTCGCACGAAAAGTTTCAACCGCACAACCGCTTCCACCGCTTTCGCTTTGCCGCCCGCTTGCTAAAGGTGGAGCGAAGAATGCCGCCGGGCAGAATCTGCCGGGGAGCGGCGAGTTCGGACGGAACTTCTGCCAATGACATGGACTGGCGCGGCGGCACTTTTGATCCTCATCCTGACCTATGCCGGTGTCGCCGTTGGCCGCTTTCCGGGCCTGCGCCTCGATCGCGCCGGCATTGCGCTGCTCGGTGGCGCAGCCATGATCGCCGTCGGCGCGATCAGCATGGAGGATGCCTACCGCGCCATCAACTTCGATACGATCACGCTGCTGCTCGGCATGATGATCGTGGTCGCGCATCTGAAGGTTTCGGGCGCCTTCCGCGCGCTCGGCGGCTTTGCCATCGAGCATGCGCACGCGCCGTTCATGCTCCTGGTCATGGTGACGCTGCTGACAGGCGTGCTCTCGGCCTTCCTGGTCAATGACGCAATCTGCCTGGTGATGGCGCCGATCGTCGTCCATGTCACGCGCGTCATCAACCGCAACCCGGTTCCGTATCTGATCGCCACCTGCACGGCTTCCAATTGCGGCAGTGTCGCCACCATCACCGGCAACCCGCAGAACATGGTGATCGGCGCGCTGTCCGGCATTTCCTATCCTGCCTTTTCGGCCGCTCTCGCGCCGGTGGCGCTGTTCGGCCTTCTCGCCGTCATCGTCATCTTGCGCATCGCCTACCGCGCCGAATTCGCCCGCACCGTGGACCTCAGTCCCGAAGTCTATCGCGGCCGCATGCTGCCGGGTCAGGTGCTGAAGGCGGTTATCGTCTGCGTCATGCTGGCGGTTGCGTTCTTCGCCGGCGTTGCGGTTGCCAAGGCGGCGCTGATTGCCGGCGCCTTCCTGCTCGTCACCCGCGCGATCAAGCCGCACCGCATCTACCGGGAGATCGACGGCCCGCTGCTGTTCATGTTCGCCGGCCTGTTCGTGGTCGTGGCCGGCGCCGAAAAGACGCTGCTGACACCCGAGATGATCGCCTGGGCGAAAAACATCGGACTCGACGATGTCTGGCGGCTCTCCGGCTTCACCGCCGTGCTCTCCAACATCATGAGCAACGTGCCGGCGGTGCTGGCGTTGAGGCCCTTTGTCCCCGGGCTTGAAAACCCCGAGCGCGCCTGGCTGGTGGTCGCGATGAGCTCGACGCTGGCCGGCAATTTCACGCTGCTCGGCTCTGTCGCCAACCTGATCGTCGCCGAGCAGGCCAAGGCGGCGGGCAAGGAGCTTTCCTTCTCCGCCTTCTTCAAGGTCGGCTTGCCGCTGACGCTGGTCACGCTTGCCGCCTGCACGGCCTGGTTGGCTTTCACCACCTGATTTCCAAGTTTTCAGCCCGCGACAAAAATTTGTCGCGAGCTTTTATCGAATCGATTGCGCAAACGTTTCGATGGCTCTATGGTTTCCATAAATCCGCCGAAGAGCGGTCGGGAAACGCAATCAAGGGAGGAGCGCTTGCGGGCACTCCACACGAGCCGTCATGCCGACAATGGCTGAGGTCGCGCGCCGCGCCGGCGTCTCGGTGTCGACCGTCTCGCACGTTGTCAACGGCACCCGCTTTGTTTCGCCCGAGAAGGCGAGACTGATCAACGAGGCCATCGCCGCCATGGGCTATCAGCCCAACGAACTGGCGCGCTCGCTGAAGGTCGCCTCGACCCGCAGCGTCGGGCTCGCCATCTCGGCGATTTCCAATCCTTACTTCACCGACATCATCTGCGCGGTCGAGGCCGAATGCGCCCGGCTCGGCCTGATGGTGTTCCTCTCCGACACGCAGGAAGATCCGAACCGCGAGCTTCAGGTGGTGCGCGCCTTCCACCAGCGCCGCGTCGACGGCGTCATCCTGGCGCCGTCTGGCTCGCCCGAGCGCGCCATCGACTATCTCGCCGAAAAGAAGCTGCCCTGCGTTTTGATCGACCGCTTCGCCGACGACCGCTTCGACCAGATCGGTGTCGAGAACGACACGGCGATGCAAGCCCTCATCGACCATGTCGTGTCCTTCGGCCACAAGCGCATCGGCTATATTGCCGGCCAGCCGGGGCTGGCCACCACGCGCGAGCGCATCGAGGCGTTTCGCGCATCGCTCGCCGCCAATGGACTTGAATGCCTGCCGCGCTATGTCTCGCCGGAGAATGTCGACACGGCGAGCGCCACGGCATCGACGCATGCGATCCTGGCCTTGCCGACGCCGCCCACCGCATTGGTCACCGGCAACAACATGACGACGATCGGGGCAGTCCGCGCCATCCGCGAGAAGGGTCTTTCGATTCCCGGCGACCTGTCGCTGGTCGGCTTCGACGATTTCGAATGGGCCGACTGCTTCGAGCCGCGCCTGACGCTGGTCGAACAGCCCTGCACCGAGATCGGGCACCAGGCGGCGGCGCTGCTCAGCGAGCGCATCGCCTCCAGCCACGCAGCGCCGCGTGCCGTGCGGCTGCAGGCAAGGCTGCAGGCACGCCAGTCCTGCGCGAGGCCGAGATGAGCGCGCCGCTGCTTTCGGTCACCGGTGCGGTGAAACGCTTCGGCGGCGTGCAGGCGCTGCGCGGCGTCGACTTCGACCTCAAGCCCGGCGAGATTCACGCGCTGCTTGGCGAGAACGGCGCCGGCAAGTCGACGCTGATGAACCTTCTCTCTGGGGTCTACACGCCGGACGAGGGCGAAATCCAGATCGACGGCAAGCCGGTCACCTTCAACAACCCGCGCGAGGCGCAGGCAGCCGGCATCGCCACAATCTTCCAGGAACTCGACCTGGTGCCCTCGCTCGATGTCGCGGCGAACCTCTTCCTCGGCCGCGAATTGATGCGACCGGGCGGCCTGCTCGACGTGCCCGCGATGCGCCGCGAGGCGAAGCGGCGGCTTGAGGCGATCGAACTCGCCATCGACCCCGCGCGCCTCGTCGCCGACCTCTCCATCGGCCAGCGCCAGGTGGTGGCGATCGTCAAGGCGCTGTCCTATGCCTCGCGCGTGCTGATCATGGACGAGCCGACGGCCGCGCTCACCGTCGGAGAGGTCGAGCGCCTGTTCGACATCATGCGCAAGCTCGCCGCTACCGGCGTCGGCATCGTCTACATTTCGCACCGGCTGGAGGAAGTGCCTGAGATCGCCGACCGCGTGACGGTGATGCGCGACGGCCGCGTCGCCGGCGTCACCGAGCCGCACGCGCCGCAGGCCGAACTGGTTCGACTTCTGGTCGGCCGCTCGCTGGATGAACTCTACCCGGCGCGCGCCAGAAGCGCCGGCAAGACGCTGCTCAGCCTCAAGGATGCCAGCTTCAGGCTCGCCCGCGAAAGCGCCGGCTGGCAGCCGCCGAGCGGCATTTCGCTCGAGGTGAAGGAGGGCGAGATCGTCGGCCTGGCCGGCATCATGGGAGCAGGGCGCACCGAACTGCTGTCCGCGCTCTACGGCACCGGGCTCGCCGGCCGCTGGCAGGGCGAGGTCGCAGTCGACGGCAGGCCCGTGAAACTCGACTCCATCGACGCGGCGCGCAAGGCCGGCATCGCCTTCGTCACCGACGACCGGCGCGGCAGCGGCCTGATGCTGCGGATGGCCGTCGGCCTCAACCTCGTCATGTCGGTGATCCGCCGCATCTCGCCGGCCGGCCTGATGTCGCCGCGCCGCCAGGCCGACGCCGTGAAGCAGTCGTTCGGCCAGTTCGACATCCGGCCGAGGAACCCGGACATATCGGTCGGCGCGCTGTCGGGCGGCAACCAGCAGAAGGTGGTGCTGGCCAAGGAAATTCTCGGAAACCCGCGTCTGCTGCTTCTCGACGAGCCGACCCGCGGCGTCGATGTCGGCGCCAAGGGCGAAATCTATGCGCGGCTGAGAGCCCTCGCGGCGCAGGGGCTCGGCATACTGGTCGCCTCCAGCGAGATGCCGGAGCTGATCGGGCTCTGCGACCGGATCGTGGTGCTGCGCCAGGGGCGCAACGTGGCGGAATTCATTGGCGGCGTCGACGAGCACACCGTGCTTGCCGCGGCAAACGGCAGGGAGGCCTGATGTCGGACCAGAAGATTTCGGTGGCTGCCAGCCCGGCAGCTTCAAGCCCTTCGGTACCCGCTGCTCCGGCGGCGAGGCGCGTCGACCCGCTGGCGATCATCGTGCGCTTCCAGAGCCTGATCGGGCTCGTGCTGGTGGCGATCGGCGGCGTCATCTTCTCGCCCCGGCGACACGGCGAGATCCTGTTCCTCAACCCCGACAACATCGCCAACATCGTGCGCGCCGTGTCCGAGACCGGCATCATCGCCATCGGCATGACCTTCGTCATCATCACCGCCGGCATCGATCTCTCGGTCGGCGCGGTGCTCGGCCTGTCCGCCGTGGTGACCGCAACGATGATGATCTCCGGCGGCTTCGGACTGATCCCGACCATTCTGGCCGTGCTCGCCATGGGCATCGCCTTCGGCATCGTCCAGGGCACGATCTCCACCCGCTTCCGGTTGGAACCGTTCATCGTCACGCTCGCCGGCCTGCAGGCGGCGCGGGGCCTTGCGCTCATCGTTTCCGGCAACCAGTACATCAACATCTCCTATGGCGAGGGCCCGGGCCTGGCGCCGCCGGTGTTCGCGGTGCTGGGCGAGCGGCTGTTCGACAACACAGTGCCGGTGGCAACCATCGTCTTCATCGCCTTTGCCGCGATCGCCACGGTGGTGCTCAACACCACGCGTTTCGGCCGTTACGTCTTTGCCGTCGGCGGCAACGAGCGCGCCGCGCGCATTTCCGGCGTGCCGGTGTCGATGGTGAAGATCTCGGTCTACGCCATCACTGGCTTTGCCTCAGCACTTGCCGGTATCGTGCATGCCGGCCAGTTCAATTTCGGCAGCGCCAATGACGGCATGGGCTACGAGTTGACGGCGATCGCCGCCGTCGTCATCGGCGGCACCAGCCTGTTCGGCGGCGCCGGCTCGATGGTCGGCACCGTCGCCGGCACCATCATGCTCGGTGCGCTCGCCAACATCCTTCAGCTCAACAACATCACCCCAGCCACGCAGCTGCTCGCGACCGCCGCGATCATCGTGCTGGCGGCAGTGCTCCAATCCCTCGTTCGCCGCCGCGAGGGATTGGGCAGGTAGGAGGCCGGCGGCAAGCATACCCCCGAGACTGAAACCAAAGGTCTGTCCGCCCCCGGCCAGACGAGGAGGAGAGTGAGCATGAAAACCACACTGAGAGGATCGAAGCGTGCCCTCAAGGCCGCGCTTCTGGCAGGCGCAGGCCTGTGCATCGCCAGCACCGCCCAGGCCGCCGCCCCGATGGTCAAGGCCTGCGCCAAGGACGGCCAGTTCGTCATCGGCTTTTCGCAGGCCAACAACGCCGAGCCCTATCGCCAGCACGTCAATGACGAGCTGACGGCCGCGGCCAAGGACGTTCCGCAGTTCACGCTGCAGATCGCCGACGGCGCCGGCAACGTCAACACGCAGACGTCGCAGGTCGACAACTTCATCACTCAGAAGGTCGATCTCCTGCTGATCTCGCCCTTCGAGGCCGCCCCTCTGACGCCGGCCGTCAAGCGCGCCATGGATGCCGGCATTCCGGTGATCGAGCTCGACCGCAAGACGGTCGGCGATCCCGGCAAGGACTACACCGCCTTCATCGGCGGCGACAATTACAAGATCGCGCTCGAGGCCGGGAAGTACACGGCAAAGACGCTGCTGCCCGACGGCGGCGAGACGGCGGTGCTGGAAGGCCTGCCGAGCTCGACGCCGGCGGTGGAGCGCCTCAACGGCTTCAAGGACGGCGTGAAGGAGAACGCCAAAATCCAGGTCGTCGCCGAGCAGGCCGCCGACTGGGTTCCGGATAAAGCCCAGACCGCCTTTGCCGCCATGCTGCAGGCGCATCCCGACATCAAGGTGCTCTACGCCTCGAACGACATGATGGCGGCGGGCGCGCTGCTGGCTGCCAAGGGCGCCGGCAAGGACGTCAAGATCATCGGCACCGACGGCCTGCCCGGCCCGGCCGGCGGCATCGAGGCCGTCGCCAAGGGCGACTGGGCGGCGACCTTCACCTATCCGACCGGCGCCAAGGAAGCGATCGAGATGTCGAAGAAGATCCTGCTCGACTGCGCGACCGCGGTGGAGCCGACGGTGACGGTGGAGACGACGGCGATCACGGCGGAGAACGCCAAGCAGCTGATGGGCAAATAGGCAGCACGCTAGACTCGATGGCGATAGGGTAAGGCCCCGTACGGGGCCTTGCTCTCGTCACGAAACGCCTAGCTCCGCCTCCTCGGCATTGGGATCGCCCGGCGCCGTCGCCCAGGCAAGCTCCACCAGCGTCACGGTGCGCCGGCCGGTGCCGTCGAGTTGGCAGACGATGAGGCCCTGCTCCTCGATATAGGTGAGCAGGCGGCGCGCGCGGCGCAGCGAGTGCGAGCCATAGGCGCGCGCGATCGCCGCGTCGCTCGGGCAGGGCCGGCTCTCCTTCGCCGCGCGGGCGATCATCATGAACACGCCCTGCATGTCTTCGGGCAGCAGCGAGGCGCGCACCGAGACGTCGCGCCAGGCGTCGTCTTCCGCCATTTCGGAGCCGAGGCCGGCCCGCGCCCGCGTCAGCATGCGGCGGAACTCGGCAAGGTCCGGCACCACCGAGGCCAGGCCCTCGATCCGGCACCGGACGACGAACTCCTGGTAGAGCACGCCGATGACGCGAAAACCGGCATCGGGTTCGGCGAGCACGGCACCGAGCACGCGGTCCATCCGTTCGCGCCGCTCGGCAAGATCCTCGGCGCTGGGTGCGGCCTCCGCCGGCTCGGGGCGGATCTCCAGCGCCGCCGATTTCGCCGCCATCAGCTGGTCGAGCAGGTCGGGCGAGGGCGCCCGGCGCTGCGGCCTGACCGTCTCGGGCGGCGGCGCGGCGAGGATGATCGCGCGCGCATCCTCCAAGGCCGCCTCCGGTAGCGGCATCAGCCGCGGCGTGCCGTTGCGCGGTTTTGTATCAGTCGGGCCGATGCGCAGGCCGAGCGGACGCCGCGACAGCGCCGGACCGAGCGCCATGAACTGTCCGCGCTCGAGGTCGCGAAACGCCTCCGCCTGCCGCCGCTCCATGCCGAGCAAGTCGGCGGCGCGCGCCATGTCGATGTCGAGGAAGGTGCGGCCCATCAGGAAGTTGGAGGCTTCCGCCGCGACGTTCTTGGCAAGCTTCGCCAGCCGCTGCGTGGCGATGATGCCGGCCAGCCCGCGCTTGCGGCCGCGGCACATCAAATTGGTCATCGCGCCGAGCGAAAGCTTGCGCGCCTCGTCGGAAACCTCGCCCGCCACCGCCGGCGCGAAGAGCTGCGCCTCATCCACCACCACCAGCATCGGATACCAGTGGTCGCGCGCGACCTCGAACAGCCCGCCGAGGAAGGCGGCGGCGCGCCGCATCTGGTTCTCGGCGTCGAGCCCCTCGAGGTTGAGGACGGTGGAGACGCGGTGGATGCGCGCCCGCTCGCCGGCCGCCTGCAGGCCGCGCTCGGTGTGCTCCTCGGCATCGATCACCAGATGACCGAAGCGCTCGGCGAGCGAGACGAAGTCGCCTTCAGGGTCGATGATGGTCTGCTGCACCCAGGGCGCGCTCTGTTCGAGCAGCCGGCGCAAGAGATGCGACTTGCCGGAGCCGGAATTGCCCTGCACCAGAAGCCGGGTCGCCAAAAGCTCCTCGAGGTCGAGGGCCGCCGTGGCCCCCGCGCTCGTCTCGCCCATCTCGATCGCAACCGTCATATTTCGACTCGAAAACCTTTACTACGGCGACAGGGCTTATCAACCGAAGCGCGGCGGGTCGAGCGCGCCGGGCATGGATGGGCCACTGTTCCCCAGCTCTTCGGTGGCCGTTCACGCCTGGCCGCGCAAACCCCGAGCGCGCCGGACACGCGCCGGAGTGGGCGCGGGCCAGGGGCCGAGCGAAGTCCGCTTGACCATTCTCAAGCCCGGCGACATTGTGGACCACAAGTTGCAGTTCCTTAGCCAAGTGGTCGTGGCAAATGGATTTTCGCGACGCCATCGAAAGATCGCTGGCCTGGGCCGACGGATGGTTCGACTATGCGGCCACGCCGTGGTTCGTCTATCAGCTCGGCATCATCGCCGCACTGTTCGCGCTGGCCAAGCTCGCGGCGCTGCGCGTCGAGCCGCTGGTAGAGGGCCAGGCTCGCCAGATCAAGGGCCATCCCGGACTGTTGCGGGTGGTGATCGCCCTGCTGCGGCGCACCGACTGGATCCTGTTCACGCTCTTCCTGTTTGCCGCGCTCAGCCTGCTGCGCGCCGTCACCTGGCCAAGCCGCACCCATCTCCTCCAGGTCGCGCTGCTGCTCGCGCTGGCGTGGCTGTTCGCGACGGTGCTGTCGCGCATCATCCGCAACCGCCTCGTCGCACGCACGCTGGGCTGGCTGGCGTGGATCTATGCGGCCCTTGTCATCCTGCACGTCAGCGACGACGCGGCCACGGTCCTCGACAGCCTGGCAATCCCGCTCGGTGCGGTTCGCCTTTCTGCGCTCATGGTGCTGAAGGCGGCGCTGCTGCTGGTCGCGACGGTCTGGCTGGCGGTGGTCATCGGCAATTACATCGATGAGCGTGTCCGCCTCTCCGAGGAGCTGACGCCGTCGATCCGCGTCCTCGTCGGCAAGGTGGCCAAGATCGGCCTCGTGCTGGTGGCGGGCGCCGTCGCGCTATCGGCCGTCGGCCTCGACCTGACGGCGCTGACGGTGTTTTCCGGCGCCGTCGGCGTCGGTCTCGCCTTCGGCCTGCAGAAGGTCGTCTCCAACTTCGTCTCCGGCGTCATCATCCTGCTCGACAAGTCGATCAAGCCCGGCGACACGATCTCGCTCGAAGGCACGTTCGGCTGGATCCGCGAATTGCGGGCGCGCTTCGTCTCGGTGGTGACGCGCGACGGCCGCGAGTTCCTGATCCCCAACGAGGACTTCATCACCCAAAGGGTCATCAACTGGTCGTTCAGCGACAACCTCGTCCGGCTCGACGTGAACTTCGGCGTCTCCTACGACGCCGACCCGCACAAGGTCAGCGAACTGGCTATCGAGGCGGCGATCAGCGTGGGCCGGGTCGAGGCCGACCGGCGGCCGGTCTGCTGGCTGACCGATTTCGGCGACTCCTCGCTGAACTTCGTCCTGCGCTTCTGGATCCGCGACCCCCAGCAAGGCCTGACCAATGTGCGCGGCAAGGTGCTGCTGGCGCTGTGGGATACGTTCAAGGCGAATGGCATCAGCATTCCGTATCCGCACCGGGAGATCATTATGAAGCCGGGCGCGCCGAGCGGGCGATAAGGCCGGTGGCCGGGCGTCGCATCGCAAGATTGCAAGACCCTCGGCAGAGTTCTTTTCATCGCCGGCTGGAGTGCCTCATCTGGTCAGGTTCTCCCCTGCAGCTGCGAGTGAACGGAACCAGAAGAGCCCTGCCGCGTCATAATACAAGCAGGTTTTCGTGGAGTGACCTCGATGCCCCGGCTCGTTCTGTTGGTCGCTGTGGTGCTTGCCCTCGCTTGCGGCGGGGCAGGGGCGGCCAAGCTGGACCCAGCCACCGTCAACGAGGCGCAATTCACCGTCGAGGAACCGAAGGGCTTCAGCCCCGTCCTGCTGAAGGCAGAGATTCTTCTGGATCGCGCCCGTTTCTCGCCAGGCTTGATCGAGGGCCGTGCATCGGAAAATTTCGCCAGGGCGGTCAGGGCCTTTCAGACGGCGAACGGATTGCCGTCGGACGGCAAGCTCACGCGCGAGACCTGGGACAGGCTGATGGCAACCTCCACGAGCCCGGTCCTGGTTGCCTATGAGTTGACGCGCAAGGATGTGCGCGGACCTTTCACCAGGCATATCCCGGCCCGGCTGGAGCGGATGGCCCGCCTGCCGAGGCTCGGCTATCACAATGCGACGGAGAGGCTGGCGGAGCGCTTCCATATCAGCGAGCAATTGCTCAGGCGGCTCAATCCGGGCATCGGCTTCAGGAAGGTCGGCACGAAATTGCTGGTGCCGGATGTTGGCCGGGGGGATCCTCCCGCCGCCATTGCCGGTGTCGAGGTCGACAAGGGCGCGCGCCAGGTGCGCGTGCTTGATCCTTCCGGCAAATGGCTCGCGGTCTTCCCGGCTTCGATTGGCAGCGACGAGAAGCCGGCGCCGACTGGCGAGGCGGAGGTCAAGCGCGTGGTGCGCAATCCGACCTATCACTACGATCCGGACTTCGCTTTCAAGGGGGTCAAGGCAAAGCGGCCATTCACCATTGCTGCCGGCCCCAACAATCCCGTGGGTTCTGTCTGGATCGATCTCTCCATTGAGAGCTACGGCATTCACGGCACGCCCGAGCCCGGCAAGATCGGCGCGACCTTCTCGCATGGCTGCATCAGGCTGACCAACTGGGATGCCGGGGACCTCGCGGCCATGGTGAGGAAAAGCACGAAGGTGAGCTTCAAGGACGAAATGGCGAACGCAGGCGACACGCCTCAGTAGTGCAACAGGCGCAACGCAGGACAGGCTCGCGCGTTGGCGGCGGGCGCATTCCAGCAGGCGATGAAGTCATCTGATCTCATCAATACGCGAGCAAGGCCTTTCCGTATTTGGCCCACAGCTGCTCGCAGTCTCTGGCTCGAAGGGATGGCGTTCCCAGGTCGCCGTACAAAACCATCGCGGCACGGACATCGTAGCCCAGGATCTGAGCATTGGCGAGGAACTGGACGGCCTCGCCCAGACGGCGGACGTCGACAGCGGCATCGGTTTTGTTGGCGCTGTCAACTACCCCCAGGATCTCGGCCGCCGTGTTCCTGACTGCCAAAACAGCCGCCATCGCATCTTCGGTCATCATGTGGCCTGCCGACGAATCGTTTCATTCACATCCCTCGGCATCAGTGGCACAACACTGCGCGGCATGTCCTGAACGCGCCGAACGCTTCGCGACATTTGTTGATTGCACCTTGACGCGAACCACTCGGCCTGTTCACGCGTCAACCCGATGAGGCATTGGCTGGCGAATCCCGCCGGCTCGTTAACGATCGTGTCAAATACGGCCCAAGTGTCGGTTGGCTCCCGGACCACCACGAATCTCATATTAGATACTCCTAATTAAACAACGCGCGAGGAGCGCCGCTGTTCCACCGCGCGGTGCCGTGCCGCCGAGTTGTCATCACGGCGCAGGCTCCACCGCCGCCCCAGCCGTAGCGCCAGCGCCGAGCATGCACTAACATTCCAGCCTAACCCCCTTGGGGCTGGCCGGCGATCTGTTCAAATGGGGAAGTACCCATGACCAATCATTGCTGTGGACCGGGCTATGCTTCTCCCGCCGAGGCGATGCGGGCGCCGCGCGAAAAGCTGCTCTATACGATTGCCATCTACACCGGCACGGGCATTCAGAAGCCGGACTATCTGTGCACCATCGATGTCGACCCGCAGAGCCCGACCTACAGCCAGGTGATTTCACGCCTGCAAATGCCGGGCATCGGCGATGAGCTGCATCATTCGGGCTGGAATGCCTGCTCGTCGTGCCATGGCGATGCCAGCATGGAGCGGAAATACCTGATTGTGCCGGGGGTGCGCTCGTCCAATCTGCATATTGTCGATTGCGGCACCGATCCCCGCAATCCGACCTTGTTCAAGGTCATCGACGGCGCCGAGATCAAGGCCAGGACCAATCTGTCGGCGCCGCACACGGTGCATTGCCTCGGCTCGGATATCATCGTCTCCATGCTTGGCGACGCGCAAGGCAATGCCCCCGGCGGCTATCTGCAGCTCAGCAAGGAGTTCGAGATCGTCGGCCGTTGGGAAAACTCCATGGGCGGCATCAAGTTCGGCTATGATTTCTGGTACCAGCCGCGGCACAACGTGATGGTCAGCTCGGAATGGGCCGCGCCCAACACCTTCATGCCCGGGTTCGACCTCGAAGAGGTCGGCCATCTGAAATATGGCCGCGAGATCCATTTCTGGGATTTCGAGAAGAAGGAGCCAAGGCAGACATTCTATCTTGGTGAGGACGGCCTGATCCCGCTGGAAGTGCGCTTCCATCACAATCCCGACAGCAGCCACGGTTTTGTCGGCGCGGCGCTTTCCGCAAACATCATCCATTGGTGGAAGGACGCGGCGGGCGATTGGCAATGGGAAAAAATCGTCGACGTCGAGAATGAGCCGCATCCCGAATGGCCGATCCCGATACCCGGCGTGATCTCGGTCATCCTGCTCAGCATGGACGACAGATACCTCTATCTGTGCAACTGGCTGCATGGCGACATCCGCCAGTACGACATCTCCGACCCTCACAACGCCAAGCTTACCGGACAAGTGTGGATGGGCGGACTGCTCGGCCGCGCGCCCGAGGTCAATGGCGTGAAAGTCACTGGCGGGCCGCAGATGATCCAGCTCAGCCTCGACGGCAGGCGCCTCTATGTGACGACCTCGCTGTTCTCGACCTGGGACAACCAGTTCTATCCGGAAATCCGGACAAATGGCGGCTGCATGCTGATGGTCAATTGCGATACCGAAAACGGCGGCATGGAAATCGATCCGCGGTTTGTCGTCGATTTCGGCAAGGAACCCAATGGTCCAAGCCGCTGCCACGAAACCCGCTATCCCGGCGGCGATTGCACGAGCGACATCTGGGTATGACCAGCTTCACCATCACGCTCGCCAATCAGGGCGGCGCGGCCTATGCCGTCGATCACCGCAAGCCCCTCTTGCAGAGCCTGCGCGAGCAGGGCGTGGACCTGCCTTACGGCTGCAAGTATGGCGGCTGCATAAGCTGCGCGGCCAAGATGATCAGCGGCAAGGTCGATCAGAGGGCGCAGGTAGCGCTGAACAACCGCCAGATAAACAATGGCTACATCATCCTCTGCGTTGCCCGCCCGCTGAGCGACTGCACGCTGGAGGTCGGCGTCGAAAGCCATGACAGGCTCTATCGCAACCCCTTCCTCGACCCCCTGGCCGCGCATGAATTGAAAGCCGATATCGCGACCCCGCTGGACGACAAGAAATGACCCATATGAACCATGATGAGCCCTATCCGGAGGCTTATCTGCAGCAGATCCTGAAATCGGTCAAAACCATCGCGATGGTGGGCGCCAGCCCAGACAAGACCAAATTTTCCTATGGTGTTCTCAGGGTGCTGCACGAAACCGGCTACGACATGATCCCGGTCAATCCCAGTTTCGGCGTGGAGGAAATTCGAGGGCTCAAAGTGTACCCGTCGCTGGCGGCCATCGACCGGCCCGTCGACATGGTCGAGGTTTTCCGCCGCTCCGAAGATCTAATGGAAGTCGCGCTGGAGGCCATCGCCATCAATGCCAAGGTTCTGTGGGGTCAGATCGGCGTGCGCGATGACGCTGCCGCCTGGTTGGCGGAGGAAGCGGGCTTGAAAGTGGTGATGAACCGCTGTCCCAAAATCGAGTTGTTCCGCCCCTTCTGGAAGCCGAAGTTGCACCTGGGAATATGATTGCAGGTCACGTAATTCGGCGTGTCGGCGGTGACCAATCTGGTCCCTTTGGTGTTGGGCGTTGGTTCTGCTAGGCCGTGGGCTCATACACCCGAAGCCATTGTCGCGATCGGGGATTTTGAGATAGACTTTGCAATCTTGAAATCGTGCCGGATCCTCAGGCCTGCCTTGGGAGATGCTAATGCGCGGGTTCTTGCTTTTCATTCTGTTGGTGCTTGCACACATTCCGATTGTATCGCATGCCGCCGCCATCCACGACGCCGCCATGGAGGGCGATGTCGCGGCGATCACGGCGGCACTCGATGCAGGTGCCGGAATAGATGAGAGCGATGGCACTGCCACCCCGCTCTATCTTGCGGTGATGCTGGGCCACATCGATGCGGCAAAATTGCCCATAGAACGTGGTGCGGACGTCAACGCCCAGACGGCTTGGGGCCCTCCGCTGATGGCGGCCGTTGGGAAAGACAAGATCGATCTGTTAAATCTGTTGCTGGAGCGGAATGCAGATCCAAATTCCAACCGTGACAGCGAATCCGCCCTCCACGTCGCCGTCACTCTCGATTGTCTCGATTGTGTGAGGGCGCTGGTCGAGGCCGGCGCAGACGTGAATGCGAAGACAACGGGCGGCAAGACGCCGCTCCATATCGCAAAGAGCCGGGGGCAAGCCGAAATTGCCGCCTATCTTTTGTCGCACGGGGTTGTCTTGCCAACACCGGCTCCGATCTCAATGAAATTGGCTTCTGCCGATGTCGAGAAAGGTCGAACCTACTTCGCCCGCGTGTGTGTGTCAGTTGCCACACTGCCGAACCGCAGGGAGGGAACAAGATAGGACCCAACTTATGGAGCGTCGTCGGCCGCGACAAGGCATCCGTGGCAGACATGCGTTACTCCGATACCTTGCTGGGCTGGGAGGGGCTATGGACGTACGAGGACCTGAACAGATATCTCTTCGGGCCTATGCTTACCACGCCGGGCGTTAAGATGGAGACGCCTGGCGTCACGGACGAGACCGAACGGGTCAACCTGATCGCCTACTTGCGCACACTCAGTGACAAGCCGATCCCGCTGCCCTGAATCGATGATCTCTTGCACAACTGCTGATGGGCCCGCGTCGGCTAGCAGATTGAATCTTGCCTGAGGTACGCTGCCAGGTGGTCGCTGAGATCGCGCGCGTCATCGCCGGCACCGTCGATCAGCGCGGACTTGCGGCGGCGCAGGAACTGCATTCCCATCAGGTAGAGGCCCGGATGGTCGGCCACCCCGCCGTCGTGACGAACGTGGCCCCAGCGGTCGAGGACAGGCAGCTCCAGCCAGGAGTAGTCCGGCCGGTAGCCGGAGGCCCAGATGATCGTCCTGATCGCGCCGCCGGCGAGATCCAGGCCGAGGGGCGGGTTGTCCTCGACGCGTGTCGGCGGCGGGCGATCCGGCGGCCCGACCGTCGCGTCCAGGCCGTTGTCGCGCGCCCATTCGTCGATGAGGTCGAGCAGCCGGGCCATCTTGAGATCGGAAAGCGCGCACATGTTGCGCAACGACCCCGCGAACTGGGCCTTGCCGTCCTCGGTGATGCCGGCGAGACGACCGACGAGCCTGACGCCGCGGTCGAGCAGCGCATTGAGGTCGAGGGTGGTGCGATCGGGCGTGCCGGCAAGCTGCAGCGAAGGAACGCGTCGCGCCCGCCTGATATCGTCGACCTCGTCGTAGCGCTCGTCGAGCACGCCGGCGGCGTCCATCCACCATTCCAGGTCCTTGCCGCGATAGACGCGGGGCGCCCTTATGTGCTCGCCCACCGACAGCGTCACCTGACGCCCCGAACGCTGCAGCTCCTGTGCGATCTGGGTGCCGCTCGACGACGCGCCCACCACCATCACACCGCCGTCGGCGACCTGGCCCGGATTGCGGTAGGACTGCGCCGTCAGCATGGCGACCGACGGCGGCACGCGGGCGGCGAAATCGGGCAGACGCGCGATGTTGCAGGCGCCCGACGCCAGCACCACGGTCCGGCACCGCCACTCGCCGCGGTCCGTGCGCACCAGGTATCCCGTACTGTCGCCGCGCACCGAGGTAACTGTCGTATGGGTTTCGACCGGCGCCGAGATCGCCCTGGCATAGCTGCCGAGGAAGTCGATCACCTCAGGCAGCGTCCGGTAGCCGTCCGGGTCGTCGCCGTCATAGCGGAAGCCGGGCAGCCGGCTCTGCCAGTTGGGCGTGAGCAGCCGCAGCGAATCCCACCGCTCGGTGCGCCAGCTATTGGCGATCTCGCCGCGCTCGAGCAGCACATGGTCGATGGAGCGCTCCGCGAGGCAGCGGCTCATCGCGAGCCCCGCGTGCCCTGCGCCGACGATCACTGTGGTGACGGAACTAATCGCGCCCTCTCAGCAAAAGCTACGGCTCGAACCGCCCTTCAGTTCACCACGACCGTGACGTTCGTCGGATTGGTGACGATGTCATAGACGGCCGACCGCTTCTGCGACTGGGCGACGAGCGCCTCGATGTCCTCGCGCTTGGCGTCGGCGTCGATGGCGTACTTCACCGTGATGCCGCTGAAGCCGTTGCGGACGTCGCTGTCGATGCCGAGTATGCCGGCGAGATCCATGTCGCCTTCGATGGTCGCCTTCACCGACTTCAACTGGATGTTCCGGTTCTGGGCAACCGCGGCGATGCCGGCGGTCAGGCAACTGGCCAGCCCGACCAGTATGTATTCGACAGGCGTGGCGCCCTGATCCAGGGAAGCGAACACCTCCGGATGGTCGGCGTCGAATGCGAAGGTGGTCTTGCGATGCTGGTCCTGGCCGAGACCGTAAAAACTCTCGACCGTCGAATGGCTGTGGGTGCCATCCTTCCATTCGCACGCCGCGCGCCACTTGAACTGCGCGGCCTCCGGGGCGTTGGTAAGCGCTTCTTTTGCGGCGAGCAGCGCCTCTACGTTGACGCCATTGTCGGCCTGTACTGCGGAAGCCATGATTATCCTCCCTACCTTGCACTGGCTGAAAAACCCGACCGTTTCACTGACCTCTTGATCAGCTTTGGCCGTGGGGCGGGCATGGTATGGGCAGCCAGGCGTTTCGACAAGTTGTTTCCGGCGGGTGCGGGGTCGCCCTTCGGAGCCAGAAATAGCTATTTCGATCAGGCCGTCCCGGCCCGCGCTGGTCTCGCGCCCGCTTGCCGCCGGCTCACTGGGGCGCCGTTCGAAAAGCGCGTGCCGACCGGCCTCAGCCTTTCGATCCTGGCGCCCGACCGATCACCCGCCCACGCCGCCGCGATGATCGACTGGCTGCTGGCGGAGCCGGCTCTGTCATCCTCACCTTGACCAGCGTCGCCGCGGCGTGGCCGGCGGCGCCTATGTAGTCGGGATCGTGGTGGATCAGCATGCTGGAGAAGGCGCCGTCCATCAAAAGCACGATCTCGCGCGCCAGCATGCCGGGCTCGCTGACGTTGTGGCTTGAAAGCTCTGCGGCCAGCCATTGTTCGAAATTGGTCTTGTGGCGCGACCCGGCCTTGACCGCCGGGTGTCCGGGCATGGCGGCGAGCTCGGCGGCGGTGCGCAGATAGCCGCAGCCTTTCCACTTCGGGTGCCGCGCCACGCGCGCCAGATTAGTGAAGATCGCCGCGACTTTTTTGTCGACGCCGCCCTCGGCGGCGTCGAACCAGCCGCCCATCTGCTTGATGTTGGGTTGGTCGCGGCCGTCGAGATAGGCGGCGATCAGATCGTCCTTGCTCCTGAAATGATAGTAGAGCGTGCGCTTGGTCAGCCCCGCCTTTTCGGCCACCGCGTCGACGCTGACCCGAGCGACGCCTTCGGCATAGAACAGCTTCGTCGCCGCATCGACGATGCGTTTGCGGGTGGGGCTGGCGGGCTCGCTCATGTCGCAAGTATACCGACTAGTGAATATACACACAACGCAAAAGCTGATCCTTTCCGGCAGTTCCATGCCGGAGAGAAAAAATGACCGAGCTTGTGCTTTGCGAAAACCACGACCGCGTCGCGGTGCTGACGCTCAATCGCCCCGAAAAACTCAACGCCTTGAATTACGCCTTGATCGATCGTCTGCTCGAAATGCTCGACAGGATCGAGACCGACGACGCCGTTCGCGCCGTCATCCTGACCGGAGCAGGCGAGCGCGCCTTCTCCGCCGGCGCCGACATCCACGAATTTTCGATCAGCGTCGCCACCGGCGCGGATGTAGCTCTGCGCGACTTCGTCATGCGCGGCCAGCGGCTGACGGCGCGGCTCGAAGCCTTCCGCAAGCCGGTCATCGCCGCCGTCAATGGAATTGCCTTCGGCGGCGGCTGCGAGATCACCGAGGCGGTGCCGCTGGCCATCGCCAGCGACCGCGCGCTGTTCGCCAAGCCCGAGATCAACCTCGCCATGCCGCCGACCTTCGGCGGCACACAGCGCCTGCCGCGGCTGGCCGGCCGCAAGCGGGCGCTGGAGCTGCTGCTGACGGGCGAGACCTTTTCGGCGGAGCGCGCCGCCGAGCTCGGCCTCGTCAACAGGATCGTGCCGCACACCGAGCTGATGCCTGCGGCCCGGGATCTCGCCCGGCGCATCCTCAGCCATTCGGCGACCGCGGTGGCCGGCATCCTCACCGCGGTGGCGCGCGGCATCAATCTCGGCATCGCCGAAGGCCTACTGGTCGAGGCGGAGCAGTTCGCCCGGCTGGTTCCGACCGCCGATCTGCGCGAGGGGCTCGACGCCTGGATGGAGCGCCGCAAACCCGCCTTTGGCGGTTCGTGGATGCACATCACCCGGCCAAGCGAGGCAAGGCGCGCCTCGGTGGCAATGGACCGCGCGGCGGCTCAGGGCGAAACGGCTACCCGGCCCCGCATGTTGGGATGAAAGCGGCAGAAATAGTCGACCGCGCCGGCTTCCTTGAGGGTCGTCTTTCCCGTCGATTTCGGCGGGATAATCACCTCCCAGCCGCCTTTCACCGTGGCCGTGTGGGCGAACGCATCCTTGTTCACCCACTCGATCGTGTCGCCGACCCTGGCCGTAACGCTTGCCGGCGAGAAGACGAGCTTGTCGATGGTCACCGTGATCGTCTCCGCCGGCGCCGGGCTGGCGGTGAGCGCCAGCGCCAGCGCCGCTAATGCCGGCCGTGTCAGCGCCGTCATTTCAGGCTGCCGGCGACATGCTCGGCATGCTGCTGATGCCCCTGGAAGATCTTCAGCCCGGTCTCCAGCAGGCTCTTCAACTCGGCATTGCTCGCCGACGGGATGAGCAGGGTCTCCAGCGCCCCGTTGACCTGCTTGTGGTAGGCCACCTCATTCTCGACATAGGCCTTGTCGAAGGCCGCGCCGTCGAGCTTGGCGAGCTTGCCGCGTTCTTCGGCCGCCGCCTTGGCCAGCGCCTGGCTCGTGGCGTTGTCCTCCGGCGTGACATTGAGCTTCTTGACCAGGTCGAGCGCCTGCTTGTTCACCGTCTCATGGTCGCGCACCATGTCGTTGGCGAAATCCACGACCTCCTTGGTCTTGGACTTCTCGATCGCCAGCTTGGCCGCCTCGATGTCGATCGTGCCCGCCGTGTAGGCGATGTGGGCGATCTGCGGATCGGTCGGCTTGTCGGCGGCCTGCGCCAGCGGCGCGGCGCCGAGCATGAGCAGGGCGGCGAGGGCAACGGTCGGTCGGGTAAACATGGCATCTCCTTCGCCCGGTGGTGCCGGGCTCGCGTTCTTCGGTTAACGCTGATTGGATGCGGGAAGGCCCGAAACGTTCCCGGGAATCAGCCTTCGATCCCCAGTCTTTTCATCACCGCCTCGGTCAGCCGCTCGCAGCGGCGGCCGGCGAAGGGGAAGGCGTCGAGCAGCACCGGGCCGATCTCGTCGTCCAGCGCCTTGCGCACCAGGGCGCGCGCCCGGTGCAGCCTCGTCTTGACGGTCTCGGGCTTGACGCCGAGCAGGTCGGCGGTCTCGTCCATGCTGAAGCCCTCTATGACGCGGGCGATGAACACGCTGCGGTAGACATCGGGCAGGCTGTCGGTCGCCCGTTCGACAAGTGCGAGGATCTGCCGCTGCGCCATCGTCCGCTCCGGATCGTCGCTCGCGTTGAGGGGAAACGGGATGATCTGCGCATCCGGATTCTCAGGCATCGCGACGGTGCGCTTTCGTTTCCGCAGCCGGCCGAGCGCCTCGTTGATGACGATGCGCGACAGCCAGGTCGAGAGCGAGGCATCGCCGCGAAAGGCGGCGAGGCTGGCGAAGGCGCGGACATAGGCCTCCTGGACGATGTCCTCGGCCTCGGCGTCGTTGCGTACCACGCCGCGCGCGATGCGGTAGAGCCGCTGGTTGTGCGTCTTGATGATCAGGCGGAAGGCGTCCGCCTCGCGCGCCAGCGCACGGCGCACAAGCGCCATGTCGCCAGATGCTGTTTCGGGCGCCGCGACAGCGGCAAGCTTCCTCATCATGCCCCGATCTCCTTGCACAGACGCTCCATCGGGACATTGGATGCGCTGGCCGCAAAAAGGTTCCCGGATTTTGGCGCCTATGTTAAGCCGCCGCCAGGCCCTTGTCTGCCGCCTGCACGCGCGCGGCTGCGGCCAAAAGGTCGGTCTGCGTGATCAGGCCGAGGATGCGCCGTTCGCCATCGACGATCACCGCCGCATGGCTGCGCCCGTCGGTCAGCACCGGCAGCAGGCTCATCGCCGGCGTGTCTGGCGAGGCGGTGCCGGCCTTCGACATCACGCCCTTCACCGTGTCGGTGGCTTTCGTCAGCTCGCGCAGGCCGACGGCGCCGACCAGCCTCGCTTCGGCGTCGACCACCGGCAAGGTGCGGATGTTGTGGTCGAGAAGCTGCTGCCGCGCCGCGTCGGCGGAGGCATCTTCCGGCACCGAGATCACGTCGCGCGACATGATGTCTTCGCAAAGCAGCGTGCGATGCGTGCGCACCATCGCCTGCAGCTCGACTTGCCTGAGCAACCGTTCGAGGTCGTCGCGCCCGATGTCGAAGGTCTCGTCGAGCGCGGTCAGCGCCGCGTCGATATCCTCGGGCCGGAAGCCGACGCGCTCGCGTGGCGCCGGATCGGCGGTGCCGTGGCTGTTGGCGGCGGGAGCGGCGACATGCGGATAGTTGCGCCGCGCCAGCCGGTGGAAGAGGAAGCCGAGCGTGACCAGGATGGTCGAGTTCAGCGCCACCGGCACGAACGGGAACAGGAAACCGGCGCTGATGACCGCCGGACCGCCGAGCACGGCGGTGAGCGCGGCGGCACCGCCCGGCGGGTGCAGGCAGCGCGTGAACGACATCGCCGCGATCGCCAGCGCCACGGCAAGGCCGGACGCGATCACCGGATCGTGCACGAAATGCGCCACGGTGACGCCGACCAGCGCCGAGATCGAATTGCCGCCGATGATCGACCAGGGCTGCGCCAGCGGGCTCGCCGGCACGGCGAAGAGAAGCACGGCCGAGGCGCCCATCGGCGCCACCAGCAGCGCCACATGCGGGCCGCCGCCCATCGCCAGCCCGCTGATCACGCCGGTCAGCGCGATGCCGATCGTGGCGCCGATGCAGGCCAGCAGCCGTTCGCGCAGCGTTGCGCCGGCAAGGATGGGGACAAAAAGGCGGAACGCCATGGCAAATCCTGCATGCAAGAGAAATTGCGCTGCCCGCAATGCAGCCGCGGTCGCGGATTTGGAAGCCAAACCAATCCGCGCATTTGCGATTGCGGAGAATATTATTGCGCGACGCGGGTCAGAGGGCTGTCGCCTGCGGCCTTCGCTTTCTCAATCGCGCCAAGGCCTTGCGGTCGTGTGCGGAATCGATCCCTCAACCCGGGTTGTCTTCGCAGGTCAGGCCGTTGCCGCCGCCGCCGCCAGTCCGCGCAACAGGTCGGCCTTGAGGTCGTCGACGTCCTCGAGCCCGACTTGGAGGCGGACCAGCGGCCCCTCATAGGAGCCCTTGGCGACGGTGCGGTCGCCGAGGAACACCGGCACCGCCAGGCTCTCATAGCCGCCCCAGGAATAGCCAAGGCCGAAGAGCTTCAGCGCGTCGAGAAAGGCGTGCTGCGCCTTCTGCCCGCCGCCCCTGAGCACGATCGAGAAGACGCCGCTCGAGCCGCAGAAGTCGCGCTTCCAGAGCGCGTGGTCGGGATGGCTCTCCAGCGCCGGGTAGAGCACCTGCGCCACGCCGGGCTGCTCCTCGAGCCAGCTCGCCAGGGCAAGCGTGCTCTTCCGGTGATGCTCGAGCCGGACCCCCATCGTGCGCAGGCCGCGCAGCACCTGGTAGATGTCGTCCGGGCCGGAGCAACAGCCAAGCGTGCAAAAACCCTCGTAGAGCTGCTTCCAGTACGTCTCGTTGGCCGAGACGGTGCCGAGCAGCACGTCCGAATGGCCGGCTGGGTATTTCGTCGCCGCATGGATCGAGATGTCGACGCTATGGTCGAGCGGCTTGAAATAGAGCGGCGTCGCCCAGGTGTTGTCCATCATGACGATGGCTCCGGCTTGATGCGCCGCCTTGGCGATCGCCGGGATGTCCTGCACCTCGTAGGTGTTCGATCCCGGCGATTCCGTAAACACCACCTTGGTGTTGGGCTTGATCAGCGCGGCGATGCCGGCGCCGATGTGCGGATCGTAATACTCGACCTCGATGCCCAGCCGCTTCAGCATCGTGTCGGCGAAGTGCCGTGTCGGGTGATAGACGCTGTCGACGATCAGGAGATGGTCGCCCGCCGCGAGGAAGGTGAGCAGCGGCACCGTCACCGCCGCCAGGCCGGAGGGTACCGCGATCGTGCCGGCCGAACCCTCCAGGGCGTCGACGGCCTGCGTCAGCGCGTCCATGGTCGGCGTGCCGCGCGTGCCGTAGGTGTATTTCTGGCTGCGCGCCGCCATCGACGCCGCGTCGGGATAGAGCACCGTCGAGGCATGCACGACCGGCGGATTGACGAAGCCGAAATAGTCGCGCGGATTGTTGCCGGAATGGGCAAGCCGCGTGTTGATTCCCATTTCGCCGTTGTCTTTTGCCATGTCTCTCGCCTGTGGTGGGGGTGACGCCAGCCATAATGCGGCGGCTCGGACCACGCAACCGCCCGGTGCCCGCCAGTCGGCGGTGTTTCAATGTGCCAAATCCTTGCCGGGCGGACCGCGGCGGAGCCTGGCTTAGGCGCCGGCGATCGGACTTTGATCCGACTATCAGGCCGTGTGGGAACGTTATATGTTACACGTCTAATATGATCATTGCCGGGTTGCCTTGATGCGCGCCGGACAATTTATCTGGCCGCGGTCCCGTCTCCCCCGCAATGCAGGCACTTCGCGCTAACCAAGGGAGGACTGTGATGCCCGACGTCAAGTGGACGATGAAGGCACGCGAATTCGTCAACTGCAACTGCGCCTATGGCTGCCCGTGCCAGTTCAACGCCTTGCCAACCGAAGGGTTCTGCCAGGCGGTCGTCGGCATGGAAATCGAAAAGGGCCAGCACGGCGACACCAGGCTTGACGGCTTGCGCTTCGCCGGCGTCTTTCGCTGGCCGGGTGCGATCCACCACGGCAAGGGCGAGGCCGCGGTGGTCATCGACGAGCGGGCAACGCAGGCGCAGCGCGACGCGCTGCTTCGCATCCTGAGCGGCCAGGATACCGAGCCCGGCGCCACCATCTTCCAGGTCTTCTCGACCACGCTGGAGAAAGTCCACGATCCGATCTTCGCCGCTATCGACTTCAACGTCGACATCGACGCAAGGACGGCCCGGTTGAGCGTGCCTGGCATTGCCGAGGGGTACGGCGAGCCGATCAAGAACCCTGTTACCGGCGCCGAGCATCGGGCGCGCATCGACCTGCCGCATGGCTTCGAATACACGCTCGCTGAAGCCGGACGCGGCTGGACCAAGGCGACCGGCCCGATCAAATTCGAGGTCGCGGACACGCACAGCCACTTCGCCGAAATCCACCTTTCGCAAAGCGGCGTCGTGCACTGACGCCGCCATGCCCGACACGGCCCTCGAGGCGGTGCTGCGGCGCGACCGCGCGGTCGTCGCCGCGGCGCTCGTCGTCATTGCGGTGCTCGCCTGGGCCTATCTGCTGTGGCTCGCAGCCGACATGAGCATGCCCGCCACGCCCGCGCAGGCGGGCGGCGACATGGCCGGCATGAACATGTCCGATCCGAGCACCATGGACATGAGCGGCATGGACATGCCGGGCATGGATATGGGCGAGGCGGTCGCGCCGGCTTTCCGCGCCTGGGCGGCGGCCGATTTCGGCTTCATCTTCGCCATGTGGGCGGTGATGATGGTCGGCATGATGACGCCGTCGGTGGCGCCGATGCTGCTGCTTTATGCCGGCGTCGGCCGCAAGGCCGCGGCGAGCGGGCGCACCATCGCGTCGACGGGATGGTTCTTCAGCGGCTATCTGCTGGTCTGGATCGGCTTCAGCCTTGCCGCGACCGGCGCGCAATGGCTGCTCGCCCGTCTCGCCTTGCTCGATCCGATGATGGCGACCAACAGCGGCATCCTCGGCGGCGTCATCCTGATTGCCGCCGGTATCTACCAATGGACGCCGATGAAGGGCGTCTGCCTCAGCCAATGCCAGGCGCCGATCGCCTTCCTGACCAGACATGGCGGATTCCGCACCGCGGCGCTAGGCGCGCTGCGGCTGGGTATCGCGCACGGCGCCTATTGCCTCGGCTGCTGCTGGGCGTTGATGGCGCTCCTGTTCGTCGGCGGCGTCATGAACGTGCTCTGGATCGCGGCGATCGCCATCCTCATCCTGCTGGAAAAGACTGTCCCGACGGGCCGAGCTCTCCCGCGAATCTCCGGCGCGGTGATGGTGGCGATCGGCGTCTGGCTGCTCGCCGGCGCCGGGTGATCGTCCGCCTGCTAATCTTCATGCATGTTGATTTGTATTGATGAATGCAGCCGTCGTCCGGTTCGCCCGTGGCGGTCGCCGGCGAGGTCTTCCCCAATGAAACAAGAACAAACGCCAGGCTGATCTTTGCCGGTGTTGGGCTCATGCGGAAGGGCGGACTTTGCCGACTCTGGTTGCACGCTCCGGCTAATTTGCGGGCGCGTTTGGCCGCAATTCGGGCATTTGCGGCAATCGGTTTTCAAACTCTTTGGGAAACGGTCATTTCCCTTGACCTCACAGGAATAATCGCCTTCGATGCAGTTCGTGAATGGGAGGCAGCGCGTCGGTTGCGATGCGGGGATCCGGGAGTGGCCGGAAAGGGAGCTGCGTTCACACGGGAAAAAGATCAGGGTCGCCTGAGAACAGGGTCACCTGTAAAACAGAAAAGGGTATGTGGGTCATGAAACATATTGCATTCGGTATTCTCGGCGCCGCCGCGCTTGGGTTTACGGCATCGGCGGCTTCGGCCGGCACGCTCGACACTGTCAAGCAGAAGGGCTTCATCCAGTGCGGCGTCTCCACCGGTCTGGCCGGCTTCTCGGCGCCGGACGACAAGGGTGACTGGCAGGGCATCGACGCCGACTTCTGCCGCGCCGTCGCGGCCGCCGTCTTCGGCGACGGCTCCAAGGTCAAGTTCACACCGCTCAGCGCCAAGGAGCGCTTCACCGCGCTGCAGTCGGGCGAGGTCGACATCCTGTCGCGCAACACCACCTGGACCATCAATCGCGACACCGCGCTCGGTCTGAACTTCATCGGCGTCACCTACTATGACGGCCAGGGTTTCATGATCAACGCCAAGAAGCTGCCGGGCGTGAACTCGGCGCTGCAGCTTTCAGGCGCCGCCGTCTGCGTGCAGAGCGGCACCACGACCGAGCTCAACCTCGCCGACTACTTCAAGTCGAACAAGATGGAGTACAACCCCGTCGTGTTCGAGAAGCTGGAAGAGGTCAACGCCGCCTATGACGCCGGCCGCTGCGACGTCTACACCACCGACCAGTCGGGCCTCTACGGCATCCGCCTGACGCTGGGTTCGCCCGCCGACCATGTCGTGCTGCCCGAGATCATCTCCAAGGAGCCGCTCGGCCCGGCCGTGCGTCAGGGCGACGACCAGTGGTACCACATCGTCAAGTGGACCTATTTCGCGCTGCTCGACGCCGAGGAACTCGGCATCACCAAGGCCAATGTCGAGGAGATGAAGGCCTCCGACAACCCCGAGATCAAGCGCGTGCTCGGCCAGGAGGCTGACACCAAAATCGGCACCGATCTCGGCGTCTCCAACGACTGGGTCGTGAACATCGTCAAGGCTGTCGGCAATTACGGCGAAGTGTTCGAGAAGAATGTCGGCTCGGGCAGCCCGCTCAAGATCGCGCGCGGCATCAACGCGCTCTGGACCAAAGGCGGTCTGCAATACGCTCCGCCGATCCGCTGATCGAAATGTGATCCGGGAGGCAGGCTGTCTGCCTCCCGGTTTCTCTTTCCAGGGGACGGTCGCATGGCATCGCAGGAAATCCTTCGCGAGGAGCCGAGCAGGGCTTCCTTCATCAATGACCCTAAGGTACGCAGCCTTTTCTTCCAGACGCTGGTCATCGTCATTCTGTTCGGCTCGGTCTGGTGGATCGTGCAAAACGTCATCGACAATCTGGCACGCCTGCACATCGCCTCCGGCTTCGGCTTCCTGAAGGGGCGGGCCGGCTTCGATATCTCGGACACGCCGATCGCCTATACGTCGGATTCGACCTATGGCCGCGCCATCATCGTCGGGCTGATCAACACGATCATCGTCGCCGTCGCCGGCATCATCACCGCCACGATCATCGGCTTCGTCGTCGGCATCGGTCGTCTTTCGCAGAACTGGCTGATCCGCAAGATCTGCACGGTCTATGTCGAAATCTTCCGCAACATTCCGCCGCTGCTGGTCATCTTCTTCTGGTATTCCGGTGTGCTCGCCGTGCTGCCGCCGCCGCGCGAGAGCTACAACCTGCCCTTCGGCTCCTTCCTCAACCAGCGCGGCTTCTATTTTCCGCGCGCCGTCTGGGGTGACGGCTCCTGGCTGATCCTGGTCGCCTTCCTCGTCGGCCTGGCCATGGCGTGGTTCGTCGCCCGCACGGCCCGCCAGCGGCAGATGGTGACCGGTCAGCAGTTCCCGGTGTTCTGGACGTCGATAGCGCTGATCGCCGGCCTGCCGCTGCTTGCCTACGCGCTTAGCGGCTTCCCGCTGAGCTTTGATTTTCCGAAGCAATCGACCTTCAACCTGACCGGTGGCTTCCAGGTCAAGCCGGAATTCCTGTCGCTCTATCTGGCGCTGTCCTGCTACACGGCAGCCTTCATCGCCGAGATCGTGCGTGCCGGTATCAGGGGCGTCAGCAGAGGCCAGACCGAGGCCGCCGGGGCGCTGGGGCTGCGCTCGGGCCCGATCCTGCGGCTGGTCGTGGTGCCGCAGGCCATGCGCATCGTCATCCCGCCGCTGACCAGCCAGTATCTCAACCTGACCAAGAACTCCTCGCTGGCGATCGCCATCGGCTATCCCGATCTCACCGCCACCGCCGGCACGGTGCTCAACCAGACCGGCCAGGCGGTCGAGGGCGTGCTGATCATGATGATCGCCTATCTGGTGCTGAGCCTCGTGACCTCCGCGGTCATGAACGTCGTCAACGCCAGAATGGCATTGGTGGAGAGGTAGGACCATGCAGGAACATGATATGTCCTGGGTGCGTACCGAGATGGCTCTCGCCCAGCCGGCGCCGCCAAGCGAACGCGGGCTCTATGCCTGGGTGCGCAAGAACCTGATCGCCACCCCCGGCGACACCATCCTGACCATCCTCGGCATTCTCATCGTCGCCTGGATCCTGCCGCAGGTCATCAACTGGGCTCTGCTCAACGCCCAGTGGACGGGTCCGGATCGCACCGTCTGCGCCACCGTCGCGCAGGGCGGCATCCAGCCGGACGGCTGGAGCGGCGCCTGCTGGGCCTTCGTCAACGCCAAGTTCGGCCAGTTCATGTTCGGCCGCTATCCGATCGAGGAGCGCTGGCGGCCGATCCTCGTCGCCATCCTGTTCGTGGCGCTGCTGGTCCCGATGCTGATCCCGCGCGTGCCGCGCAAGGGGTTGAACGCCATCCTCTTGTTCCTCGTTCTGCCGATCGTCTCGTTCTTCCTGCTGATCGGCGGCGTGTTCGGCCTGCCGCATGTCGAGACTTCGCTGTGGGGCGGGCTGCTGGTCACGCTCAGCCTGTCCTTCGTCGGCATCGCTGTCTCGCTGCCGCTCGGCACGGTGCTCGCGCTCGGCCGGCGCTCCAAGATGCCGGCCATCAAGTTGCTGTGCGTCATCTTCATCGAGACTGTGCGTGGTATCCCGCTCATCACGGTGCTGTTCTTCGTCAGCGTCATGCTGCCGCTGTTCCTGCCGGAGGGCGTCACCTTCGACAAGTTCCTGAGGGCGCTGATCGGCGTCTCGCTGTTTGCCGCCGCCTATATGGCGGAGGTGGTGCGCGGCGGCCTGCAGGCGATTCCGAAAGGGCAGTATGAGGGCGCCGATTCGCTCGGCCTCGGCTACTGGCAGAAGATGGGCCTGATCGTGCTGCCGCAGGCGCTGAAGCTGGTCATTCCCGGCATCGTCAACACCTTCATCGGCATGTTCAAGGACACCAGCCTGGTGCTGATCATCTCGATGTTCGACCTGCTCGGCGTCGTCAAGCAGAACTTCTCCGACGCCAACTGGGCGACGCCGCAGACCGCGAAATCCGGCCTGGTGTTCGCCGCCTTCGTGTTCTGGCTGTTCTGCTTCGGCATGTCGCGCTATTCAATGTACACGGAGCGCCGGCTCGACACCGGCTACAAACGCTGATGCATGTCGCCCAAGAGTGTATTGCGGTTTTGGGGTAACGACATGCATCAAAGACAACGATAAGGGGAATTGGCCATGACCACCGAAAACGCCGTCAGCGCGGACGACCTCAAGGTCGATGCCAAGAAGATGCACATCTCGACGACCGACGTCGCCATCGACATCGTCGGCATGCACAAATGGTACGGCGAGTTCCATGTGCTGAAGGACATCAACCTCAAGGTGATGCGCGGCGAGCGCATCGTCATCTGCGGCCCGTCCGGCTCCGGCAAGTCGACCATGATCCGCTGCATCAACCGGCTGGAGGAGCACCAGAAGGGCAAGATCATCGTCGATGGCAAGGAACTGACCAACGATCTGAAGAAGATCGACGAGGTGCGCCGCGAGGTCGGCATGGTGTTCCAGCACTTCAACCTGTTCCCGCATCTGACCATTCTGGAGAATTGCACGCTGGCGCCGATCTGGGTGCGCAAGACACCGAAGAAGCAGGCCGAGGAAATCGCCATGCATTTCCTCAAGCGCGTCAAGATCCCTGAGCAGGCCAACAAATATCCGGGCCAGCTTTCGGGCGGCCAGCAGCAGCGCGTGGCGATCGCGCGCTCGCTGTGCATGAACCCGCGCATCATGCTGTTCGACGAGCCGACCTCGGCGCTTGATCCGGAAATGATCAAGGAAGTGCTGGAGACGATGGTGGGTCTGGCCGAGGAAGGCATGACCATGCTCTGCGTCACCCACGAGATGGGCTTTGCCCGCAAGGTCGCCAACCGGGTGATCTTCATGGACCAGGGCCAGATCGTCGAGCAGAACACGCCGGCCGAGTTCTTCGACCATCCGCGCCACGAGCGCACGAAACTGTTCCTGTCGCAGATCCTGCACTGAGCGGTTCCCATATCGAACGCAGAAGCCCGGCCGCAATGCGGCCGGGCTTTTTTCATATGCACGGGCCGAGGCGATCCGTCGTGAGGCCGCAAAGGTGTCGTCGATGAGAAGGTTCTGGCGTTTCCTTGTTGGCCTGCTGGCCGCGTTCGCGCTCACCGCGGCGCTCGGTACGCTGGTGCCGCGCCCGCTTTGGCCGGCGGCCGCAGCGGGCGAGGGCAGCAGGCGCATCCTGGTGCTGAGCAAACCGATCCACACTGACATCGCCATCCCCGTCGATGAAGAGGTGCGCCGGCGGTTCCATTTCCTCACCGATGCCGGCATTCCGGCCGACGTGCCGGAGGTGCGCTACATCGTCTTCGGCTGGGGCGGCCGTGCCTTCTACCTGGAAACGCCGACGTGGTCGGAGCTGAAGGCGGTGCCGGTCCTCAAGGCGCTGACGCTCGACGCCTCGGTGATGCATGTCGATGTCGCCGGCGCAATCAGCGAACCGCATCCCGATGTCGCCGGTTTCGACATCGACGACGATCGTTTCTCAGCGCTGCTCGACTATATAGCGGCGAGCTTCCGGCAGGGACCGAACGGCCCGATGGCCATCGACAATACCGGCTATTCCCGCTTCGACCGCTTCTACGAGGCCAACGGCCATTTCAACGCGCTGGTCGGCTGCAACACCTGGACGGCAGCCGCGCTGCGCACCGCCGGCCTGCGCACCGGCTGGTGGAACCCGCTGCCCGTGTCGCTGGGGTGGTCGATGCGGTTGTATGATTGAAGCCAATCATGAGCGCCTCATTCGTTCGCGCTGTCCCGCCAGCCGATCGCAATTGCGATCGCCCACTAAGGCGGTCAACGCCGCACCACCTTCCGCGCCTCCCACCCGTAGAGCCAGTCCAGATCGGCCGCGAGCTTCTCCGCCGGCCGCGTCGCCAGCACCAGGTTGCGCGCGATCGCCACCGGCCCCCGGGCATGCCAGGCAAGCCGGTTGAGCGCGCCGCGCCTCAGTACCTTCGCGATGCGCGGCCGCCTCAGGTTCTCCCAGACGGCAAGGCTCTGCCCTGGATCGTCGGGGAAGTCGGCGACCATGCCGGCAAGCATCGCGGCGTCCTCTATTGCCATGGCGGCGCCCTGCGCCGCGAACGGCGTCATCGCATGCGCGGCGTCGCCAATGAGCGCGATCCCGGCTGGCGTCGTCCAGCGCTGCTGGGCGACGGTATGGATCGGAAACGCCGTCCACGGACTGGCCTGCGCGACAAGCCTTGCCAGCGCCGGCGCCGTGCCGCGCATGGCGCCTGAGAGGATGGCCGGGTCGGCATGGCCGGACCAGCCTTCGGCGATGCGCTCGCCCCTGGTGAAGGCGGCGAGGTTGAAGGCGCTGCCTTGGCTCACCGGATAGGCCACCAGGTGGAAGCCAGGATGCAGAAAGGTGGTGACGCAGTCCGTGCCGCCGACCGTTGCAAAGGCTTCTCCGGCGGCACTTTCAGCCGCGACCGTCGCGCGCCAGGCAAGCTCGCCCGAGAAGCGGCTCTTGCCGAAGCCCGGCTCCATGACGGCGAGCTTTTCGCGAAGCGACGACCAGACGCCGTCGGCGCCGACCAGCAATTGGCCGCTGGCCTCGATCCTGCGCCCGTCCGCTTCGACCGTCACCGCAACGCCTTGCGGCCCGGTGGCAAGGCCTGTTACTCGTGCGCCGGTGACGAGTTCGATGTCGCGGCACTCCGCGGCCTGCGCTGTCAGCGCCGCCTGTACGTCGGCACGGTGGGCGACGAGATAGGGCGCACCCCAACGGCTCTCGCCGGCTTGCCCCAGCGGCACCCGCGCCAGTTCACTGAGCGTCGCGGCGTCCTTCAGCACCACCGCCTCCGGCCGAACGGCATGCGGAAGCAACCGATCGAGCACGCCGACCTGCCTGAGGATGCGCGTCGCGTTGGGGGAAAGTTGGATGCCGGCGCCGGCCGCTTCGAGTCGCGGCGCCTGTTCGAAAATCTGCACGCGATGGCCGCGTTCGGCGAACGCAATGGCCGCGGTTAACCCGGCGATACCCGCTCCGGCGATGACGACTTGCCGGGAGCGCGCGTCGTCCATCAGATCTGTCGCGAAAGAGTCAGGCGGCCTGGTCGATATAGAGGCAGCCCGGCGGCACCGTTTCCGTCGCCTTCAGCTTCGACGAATAACGGTAGAGCGTCGAGCAATAGGGGCAGACCTTCTCGTTGTCGTCGCCCATGTCGAGGAAGACATGCGGATGGTCGAAAGGCGGGTTGGCGCCCGTGCACATGAATTCTCTGACGCCGATGTCGATCGCCGGATGGCCCGCATCGTTCTGGAAATGGGGAATGGAACCGCCTGCCATCGTCGTCTCCAATTTGGTCTCGGCCTGCTTTCGGCCAGTTTGCATCTGGATCATAACCGGCCTCTTTGCAAGATCGATGAAATGAAACTGTCGCAAAACCCTGTCAGAGGATAAGTTGAGCCGGTTAACCGGCTGGAGCATTTTTGCAGCCAGGCGTAATGCCTGGCTCCGAAAGGATGTTCAAGGAAACCGGGGCAGGGGCAAGAGCAGGAATCATGAACGAACTGAAGCCGGTGCAAAGCGAATTCATCACCATCGAGGCGGCAAGCCCGGAAGCCGGCAATCCAGACCGTTTCGTCAATCGCGAGTTCTCCTGGCTGCAGTTCAACCGCCGCGTGCTGGAAGAATCGCTGAATGCGAACCATCCGCTGCTCGAACGGGTCCGCTTTCTGTCGATCTCGGCCGCCAATCTCGACGAGTTCTTCATGGTCCGCGTCGCCGGCCTCGCCGGCCAGGTGCGCGAGGGCATCGCCCTCAAGAGCCCGGACGGCCGCACGCCGGAGCAGCAGCTCGAACAATTGCTGCGCGAGGTCGAGCGCCTGCAGGAGGACCAGCAGAAAAGCCTGTCGGCGCTGATGCAGCTGCTCAACAAGGAAGGCATCGAGAGCATCACTCGCGACGCGCTGACCAAGGACGAGAGGGCCTGGCTGGAAGAACATTTCCAGGATCAGGTGTTCCCGGTGCTGACCCCGCTGTCGATCGACCCGGCGCACCCGTTCCCGTTCATCCCCAATCTCGGCTTTTCGATGGCGCTGCAATTGCGCCACCGCAAGAACGGCGAGGAGATGAGCGCGCTGCTGCGCCTGCCGGTGGCCCTGAAGCGCTTCATCCGCCTGCCCGACCGCAAGAACCATGTCCGCTTCATCCCGCTCGAGGAAGCGGTCGGCCTCTATATCGGCAAGCTCTTCCCGGGCTACGAGGTCAAGGGCTCCGGCACCTTCCGCCTCATCCGCGACAGCGATATCGAGGTCGAGGAAGAGTCCGAGGATCTGGTGCGCCTGTTCGAGACGGCGCTGAAGCGGCGTCGCCGCGGTTCGGTCATCCGCATCGAGTTCGACATGTCGATGCCACCCGCGCTGCGCGACTTCGTCGCCGGCGAGCTCGGCGTTTCGTCGAGCCGCATCAGCGTCTTGACCGGTCCGCTGGCGCTGAGCCAGATCTCCGAGATCGTCGCCGTCGCGCGCGACGATTTGAAGTTCACGCCCTACAATCCGCGCTTTCCCGAGCGCATCCGCGAGCATGGCGGCGACTGCTTCGCCGCCATCCGCGAGAAGGACATCGTCGTCCACCACCCCTACGAATCCTTCGACGTGGTGGTGCAGTTCCTTCGCCAGGCGATGGCCGACCCGGAAGTGGTGGCGATCAAGCAGACGCTCTACCGCACCTCCAACGACAGCCCGATCGTCCGAGCGCTGGTCGACGCGGCCGAGGCCGGCAAGTCGGTGACGGCGCTGGTCGAGCTCAAGGCGCGCTTCGACGAGGAGGCCAATATCCGCTGGGCACGCGACCTCGAACGCGCCGGCGTCCAGGTCGTGTTCGGCTTCCTCGAACTGAAGACCCACGCCAAGATGTCGCTGGTGGTGCGGCGCGAGGACGGCAAGCTGCGCAACTACGTGCATCTCGGCACCGGCAACTACCATCCGGTCACCGCGCGCATCTACACCGACCTGTCGTTCTTCACCACCGACGCTACGATCGCGCGCGATGTCGCCCAGCTCTTCAACTTCATCACCGGCTATGCCGAGCCGGCCGAGGAGATGCGGCTGGCGGTCTCGCCGTTCACGCTGCGCAAGCGCATCCTGAAGCACATTTCGGACGAGATCGCCCATGCGCGCGAGGGCCGGCCGGCCCGCATCTGGATGAAGATGAACGCGCTGGTCGATCCGATCATCATCGACGCGCTCTACGATGCCAGCCGCGCCGGCGTCGAGATCGACCTCGTCGTGCGCGGCATCTGCTGTTTGAGGCCGCAGGTGCCGGGCCTGTCGGAAAACATAAGGGTGAAATCGATCGTCGGCCGCTTCCTCGAGCATAGCCGCATCTACTGCTTCGGCGACGGCCACGGCCTGCCTTCGGACGAGGCGATCGTCTACATCTCCTCGGCCGATCTGATGCCGCGCAATCTCGACCGCCGCGTCGAGACCATGGTGCCGATCACCAATCCAACTGTGCATGAACAGGTGCTTGGCCAGATCATGCTGGGCAACATCATGGACAACCAGCAAAGTTTCGACGTATTGGCTGACGGAACCTCCCGGCGCGTCGTGCTTGAGGAGGGCGAGGAACCGTTCAACGCGCAGGAATATTTCATGACCAATCCGAGCCTGTCCGGACGGGGTGACGCGCTGAAGTCACATGCGCCCAAGCGCATAGCCCAGTTCAAGCGCCGCAAGAAGAACGGCGCCGCGTGATTTCTACTTCCCAGGGCCGGCTCCAGGACCGGCGGCCGCTGTCGATCATCGACATCGGCTCGAACTCGATCCGCCTCGTCGTCTACGAAGGGTTGGCGCGCTCGCCGACTGTGCTGTTCAACGAAAAGATGCTGGCCGGCCTCGGCCGCGGCATCGTTTCGACCGGCAAGCTCGACCCCGAGGCGGTGACCCGCTCGATGGAGGAGTTCCGCCGCTTCCGCGCGCTCTCCGATCAGGCGGGCGCGGAGCACATGTATGTGCTGGCGACCGCCGCCGCGCGCGAGGCTGTCAACGGCCCCGATTTCATCCACCGCGCAGAGGATGTGCTGAAGACCGAGATCCGGGTGCTTTCCGGGCGCCAGGAGGCGCATTATTCGGCGCTCGGCGTCATCTCAGGCTTCCACCCGGCCAATGGCATCGCCGGCGACCTTGGCGGCGGCAGCCTCGAGCTGATCGACATCAATGGCGAGGCGATCGGCGACGGCATCACCCTGCCCCTCGGCGGCCTGCGCCTGCAGGACATGGCCAAGAACTCGCTCGCCCAGGCGCAGAAGATCGCGCGCGAGCAGTTGGCGCGGGCAAAGCTGCTGAAGGGCGGGCAGGGCAGGGTCTTCTACGCCGTCGGCGGCACCTGGCGAAACCTCGCCCGGCTGCACATGGAGATGAGCAACTATCCGCTCGGCGTCATGCACCACTACGAGATACCGGCCGACAGCGCCCTGAGCTTCCTGAAGCAGGTGACGAAGGCCGAGATCGAGAAGGTCAGGGGCATCGAGGGCATCTCCAAGAATCGTCGCTCGCTGCTGCCCTATGGCGCCGTCGTGCTGCAGGAGATCATGGCGGCGATGCAGCCGTCCAAGATCGTCGTCTCGGCGCTCGGCGTGCGCGAGGGCTTCCTCTATTCGCTGCTCGACGAAGCCGAACAGAAGGCCGATCCGCTGATCTCGGCCGCCGAGGAGCTTGCGCTGTTGCGCTCGCGCTCGGTCCACCACGCGCATGAGCTGGTCGAGTGGACCGGCAAGGCCTTCGCCGCCTTCGGCATCGACGAGACCGGGGACGAGGCACGATACCGCCATGCCGCCTGCCTGCTGGCCGACATCGGCTGGCGCGCGCATCCCGAATATCGCGGCCGGCAGTCGCTCAACATCATCGCGCATGCCTCCTTCATAGGCGTGGACCATCCCGGCCGCGCCTATCTGGCGCTGGCCGGCGCCTACCGCCATGACGGTATCTTCAACGAGGGCATCGCCCCCGAGATCAAGGCGCTGGCGCCGCCGCGCATCCTGGAGCGCGCCCGCCTGCTGGCGGCGATGATGCGCGTCGTCTACCTGCTGACGGCGGCGATGCCGGGCATCATGCCCCGGCTGAAATGGGAAAACCGACCCAACGGCGCGCTGGCCCTGGTGCTGCCGGCCTCGCTCGCCGACCTTTATGGCGAGCGGCCGGCCGGTCGGCTGGCGCAGTTGGCCAGGATCACCAATCGCCGGCTGGTGCTGGCGGTCGAGAATGGGCCAAGCGTCTCGGTCAAATAGGGTGTCTCGGTGAAAATGGTGGGCAGCGCCAAAAAGGCCCACCCGCATCTGGCGCGAAATCATCGCCGCCAATTTTCAACGCGCCTGAGCGAGCCGGCCAATTGGCCGGCCTGGTCAAGTCAGCTGATCTGCGATTCCAACCAGCCGCCCGTCGACCGACCAGGCACCGGCGCCGGCCATCGCCAGCGCCAGGAAGCCGCCTGCGATCGCGATGTCCTTCATCAGCATCTGCTGGTGCAGGAAGGCGAGCATCGCGTCGTCGCCGCCCTGGCCGTAATGACCGATGAAGCCGGCAACGATGCAGAAGGCCGCGAGCAGCAGGGCAACGATCCGCGTCTGGAAGCCGACGAGGACGAGCGCTCCGGCGATCAGCTCGAACAGGCCGGTGCCCCAGGCTGCGAGCGCCGGCAGGGGCAGGCCGAGGCCGGCGAAATAGCTGGTCGTGCCGGAAATATTGGCCAGCGCCTGGAAGCCGGAAGGGATGAAGAGGGCGGCAAGCAGCAGCCGGGACAGGAGAAGCAGCACGTTGCGGAGCATCATCACCTCCCTGCCGGCGACTCCGGCCCGGCATGCCGATCAGTCTACGCTGCCGGGGCTCGCACGGGAATTGGCTAACGAGGCTGCTCTAAGGACAACGAAAAAGCGGCGCGGAAAATTCCGCGCCGCTTTGTCTAGTTCGGGATTTGAGCGTGGCTCAGCCGCGCTTGGCGTCGATCGAGTAGGAACCGGCGCCAGACGAAGCCAGCACGATGAAGCCGCCGGCGATGGCGAGGTTCTTGAGGAACTGGATCATCTGCATCTGGTCGGCCCAGCCGGTGTGGGCGACCAGCCCGGTGGCAACCGTGAAGATCGCCAGCACCCAGGCCACGATGCGGGTCTGGAAGCCGACGAGGACGGCGAGGCCGCCGAGCAGTTCGATGAGGCCGACGAGGACGGCGGTCACGGTCGGCAGCGGCAGGCCGAGGCTGCCAAAATAGCCGGCGGTGCCGGCAATCGCGGTGAGCTTGCCGAAGCCCGAAAGCAGGAAGATGACGGCCAGCAGGATGCGGCCGAGCAGGATGGTGGTGGAGCTGTTGGAAGCGACGCCGGAACCGGCGACAGAAGTGTTGATGGACATGGGACTCTCTCCGGGAGGATTGGAATGACAACCCAGATAGAGCAGGCAGACTGTTCACCAAAGATGCCGATCTGGCGACAGATTGTTCACCCGGTTACGTCGGTGATACTAGCTTACCCCGGATGCGTCATGTCCTCCGGCCGTACCAGCCGGTCGTAGTCGGCCTCGCTGACCAGCCCTGTAGCCAGTGCTTCCTCGCGCAGGGTGGTGCCCTTCTTGTGCGCCGTCTTGGCGATCTTGGCGGCGTTGTCGTAGCCGATGGTCGGCGCCAGCGCCGTCACCAGCATCAGCGAGCGGTCGAGCGCGGCCTTGATGTTGTCCTCGCGCGCCTCGATGCCGACGACGCAATTGTCGGTGAAGGAGACCGAGGCATCGGCCAGAAGCTGCACCGACTGCAGGAAATTGTAGGCCATCAGCGGGTTGTAGACGTTGAGCTCGAAATGGCCCTGGCTGCCGGCGAAGGTCAGCGCCGCGTTGTTCCCGAACACCTGGACGCAGACCTGCGTCAGCGCCTCGCACTGGGTCGGGTTGACCTTGCCCGGCATGATCGAGGAGCCCGGCTCGTTTTCCGGCAGCGACAGCTCGCCGAGCCCGGAGCGCGGGCCGGAGCCGAGGAAGCGGATGTCGTTGGCGATCTTGAACAGCGCCGCCGCAGCAGCGTTGATCGCGCCGTGCGAGAACACCATGGAATCGTGCGCGGCAAGCGCCTCGAACTTGTTCGGCGCGGTGACGAAGGCGATGCCGGTGATGGCGGCGATGCGGTCGGCCACTTTCTCGGCGAAGCCGACCGGCGCGTTGAGGCCGGTGCCGACGGCGGTGCCGCCCTGCGCCAGCTCCTGTAGGCCGGGCAGCGTCATCTCGATGCGCTTGATCGAGGAGGCGACCTGTGCGGCATAGCCGGAGAATTCCTGTCCCAGCGTCAGCGGCGTGGCATCCTGCGTATGCGTGCGGCCGATCTTGATGATGTGCGCGAACGCGTGGCTCTTCGCCTCCAGCGCCTTGTGCAGGTGCTTCAGCGCCGGCAGCAGGTCGTGCACGATGCGTTCGGCGCAGGCGATGTGCATGGCCGTCGGATAGGTGTCGTTCGACGACTGGCTCATATTGACGTGGTCGTTCGGGTGCACCGGCTTCTTCGAGCCCATGACGCCGCCGAGCAGCTCGATCGCCCGGTTGGAGATCACCTCATTGGCGTTCATGTTGGACTGCGTGCCCGAGCCGGTCTGCCACACCACCAGCGGGAAATGGTCGTTGAGCTTGCCGTCGATGACCTCCTGAGCGGCCTCGATGATCGCCTTGCCGAGCGCTGGATCGAGCCGCTTCAGCTCCATATTGGCTTCGGCCGCGGCGCGCTTGACGATGCCCAGCGCGCGCACGATCGACGCCGGCTGCTTTTCCCAGCCGATCTTGAAATTGCCCAGCGAACGTTGCGCCTGCGCGCCCCAGTAGCGGTCGGCGGCGACCTCGATGGGACCGAATGTGTCGGTTTCGGTTCTGGTCTTCTCAGCGCTCACTGGAGGTCTCCGGTTGTCGAATTCGGCAACGGCGTATCGCGTTGCACAAATGGCATCAAGCGGAGATTGGGGGCGAAGAAGATGCAAATCGGTTGAAGAGTTAGCTAATCTCCCCCCTTGTGGGGGAGATGCCCGGCAGGGCAGAGCGGGCGCGAAGGATCACGGCACCTGGGATGATCCGAGCTGCCATTTCATCCGGCCCTCAATGGGCTGAAACGCTGGCGGGACAGCGCCCCCTCTGGCCTGCCGGCCATCTCCCCACAAGGGGGGAGATCGGCTATTCACCCCGCCGTGTAGCCGCCGTCGATGGCAAAGACGCCGCCGCTGGTCCAGGCAGCCTCGTCGCTGGCGAGATGGACGGCGATGCCGGCAAGGTCGCCGGTGCGGCCGATGCGCCCGAGCGGATAGCTGCGCTCGACATGGGCCTTCAACTCGTCTTGCGCGGAGGCCGGCAGGTTTTCGATCGACTTGCGCCGCATTGCGGTGTCGATCGTGCCTGGCGCGATCGCATTGACCCTTATGCCGCGCGGTCCGAGCTCGAAGGCGAGCGACTTGGTCAGCGAGTTCAGCGCGCCCTTGGAGAGCGAATAGAGGCTCGACGGCCGGTTCGGAATCATCTTGTTGGCGAAATAGGAGGAGATGTTGATGATCGAGACACCGGCGCCGAAATGCGGCAACAGCCGCTGCGTCAGGAAGAACGCCGCCGTCACGTTGAGCGCGAAGGAATGCTGGAACTGCGCCTCGCTGACCGTCTCGAACGGCACGAGATAGGCGACGCCGGCATTGTTGACGAGAATATCAAGCAGTTGGCCGGATGCTTTCACCCGGGCAACCGTCGCATCGATGCCGGCGCCGGTCGCGAGATCGGCCGATAGCGTTTCGACCGCCGCGCCACCCTTCGCCTCGCTTGCCATCGCGTCGCGCGCCGTTGCCAGCTTGCCGGCATCGCGGCCGACGATCAGCACATCGGCGCCTTCGCGCAAAAAGGCCTCCGAGATCGCCAGGCCGATCCCGTCCGATCCGCCCGTCACCAGCGCCCGCTTGCCGTGAAGTCGCATGGGATCCTCCGTCATTGCGCGACGAGTGCATCGCTGACGGGCAAGCGCGGTCAAGCCGAAGGCCTATCGCACAGTATGAACTTCGGCTGGGGGACGGTCTGCGCTTAACCGCCGGCCGGGACAGGCTCCCGCATGGCCAGCCTCGCCGCGACATAGCTCTTCACCTGTCGGATCGCCTGTTCGCGCGACACGCTTCCAGGCTGCAGGCCGAGCCGCAGCCATAGACCGTCGATCAGCGCCGTGACGCCAAGCGCAATCTCCTCGGCGTCCTCGGGCAAGGCAAGGGCGCTGAGCCCGGACAAAAGATTGGAGCGCATGCGCGCATGCAGCACCTTCTGGATACGCGCCAGCTTCTCGTCGCGCGGCACCTCGGCGCAGAGCGACAGCCAGGCATAGCACAGCGATGGCTGGAACAGGTGCGGTTCGAAATTGCCGTCGATGATGGCATCCACCCGCTGCATCGGCGTCTGCGCGTGCCGCAGCCGCGCCACCACGGCCTTGCGCAGGACGAGGTTCGATTCGCGCATCGCGTGCTCGAAGAGTTCCTGCTTGCTGCTGAAATAGTGCAGCACGATGCCCTTCGAGGCGCCTGCCTGCGCGGCGACCTTCTCGATTGTGGCGCCGGCAATGCCTTCGCGTTGAAGCACGGCAAAGGCCGCCTGCCGCAGCTCCGTGCGGCGTATGTCGCTGAGACGCTTGAGTTTCAAGGGCGAATTCCGTGCATCGAGAATCGAGGTTGACATTTTCGTCCGCTGAGATCAAGAATTGACCAATGGGACAATATACAAACCAATTGGTCAACAAACCGCGAATGAGGAGAACCGAAATGCATCGCTTGATAGGGGCAGGCGCCGCGCTCTGCGTGCTGGCGCTCTCGACGCAACCGGGCCTGGCGGCCGAGTCCAAGGAATGCAGCGCTGTTCGCATGGCCGAACCCGGCTGGAACGATCTCGCCTTCACCACGGGGATCGCCAACGTCCTGCTTCAAGCGCTCGGCTATCAGCCGCAGAGCCAGGTGCTAGGCATCAACGTCATCTACGAGGGCATGAAGAACAACGATCTCGACCTGTTCCTGGGCTACTGGGATCCCGCGATGGTCACCTATTACGAGCCTTACAAGAAGGATGGTTCGGTCGAGAATGTGCGCGTCAATCTCGAGGGCGCCAAATACACCTTCGCGGTGCCCACCTATGTCTGGGAGGCCGGTGTCAAGGACTTCTCCGACCTGCACAAGTTCGCCGACAAGTTCGGTAAGAAGATGTACGGCATCGAGCCCGGATCCAACCAGTTGATGATGGACGCCATAGCCGACCCGTCGCTGGACCTCGGCGGCTGGCAGGTCGTGGAGTCGAGCGAAGCCGGCATGCTTTCGGAGGTCGGCTACGAGATCAAGGAAAAGCAGTTCATCGTCTTCCAGGGCTGGGCGCCGCATCCGATGAACACCATGTACGACTTCAAGTATCTGACCGGCGGCGACAAGTTCTATGGGCCCAATTTCGGCGCCGCGACGGTGACGACGCAGGTCCGCAAGGGCTACCTCCAGCAATGTCCGAATGTCGCGCAGCTGTTGAAGAATCTCGCCTTCGATGTCGATTTCGAGAATGTCGGCATGGGCTATCTGATCAATGACGGCATGAAGCCCGAGGAGGCTGGACTGAAGGCGATCACGCTGAACAAGGACCGCCTCGACGCCTGGCTCGCTGGCGTGACCACCTTCGAGGGCAAGCCGGGCCTTGCCGCCGTCAAGGAAAAGCTCGGCCTGTGAGCTCTGCTGCGCTCGCCCCTTGGCCGGAACAGGAAGCCTGGGCCAGCCGCAAACGGGTCATCGACCTCGACGGCCTCGAAATGGCCTATGTCGAGTTCGCCGGATCGGAACCGGCGCTGCTGTTGGTGCACGGCTTCACCGACACCAGCCGCAGCTTCTCGCTTCTGGCGCCGCACCTTGCCGGCCGCCGATTGGTCATTCCCGACCTGCGCGGCCATGGCGCCTCGCTGGCAGGAAGGGGCTATGGCATCGGCGACTTCGCCAGCGATCTCGCGGGGTTGGTCCGCAACTTGCGGCTGGAGCGGCCGGTTGTGGTCGGCCATTCGCTGGGCGCCATGATCGCGCTCGAGTTGGCTGCACGGCAACCGGAACTCATCGGCGGGCTGGTGCTGTTGGCCGGCACTCTGAAGCCCGATCTGGCAGTGGACCATCCAATGGTTGCAGGCGTGCGGGAACTGCGCGATCCGATATCGCCGGCGGACCCGTTTTATGCCTGGTGGCATGCCTGCCAGCCCGGCGTGCCGCGGGCTTTTCTCGCCGCCGCCGCCAAGGAGGCGTCGGCGATGCCGGCGTCACGCTGGCGCACCCTTCTGGACGAAATACGCGGAACGGACCTCACCGCCGCCGCGCGCGCCTTGCGTGTCGCGGCACTTGTCATCGGCGGCGGGCGCGATCCGATCTTCGACGCAACCCATCAGCGACGGCTGGCTGAGGAAATTCCCGCCGCGAGGCTCGTGGCCGCAGCCCATTGCGGGCACAATCCGCACTGGGAAGATCCGACGCTGGTCGCGGCCACCATCTCCGATTACGTCCAGACGCGGACCGAAGGCGGGCAAAGCCGCATGGGCGGAGCCGTTTCGAGGCGAGGGCGCTCATGAACCTGGCGCAATACATGGCATCAGACGCCGTCGCCCTGGCCGGCCACGTCCGCTCCGGCGAACTGTCCGCCGTCGAAATTGCCGAAGCCGCGATCGAAGCGATCGAATTGCTCAACCCGGCGATCAATGCGGTGACGCTGATCGACGCGGAGCGCGCGCTGTCTGCCGCAGCGCGCTGCGACGCGAAGGCCGCGTTGGCGGGCGTGCCGTTCCTGGTCAAGGACACCGGCGTTTATGTGCGGGAGTGGCCGACCACCCACGCGTCGCTCTATTTCAGGGATGCCGCGCCGAAGCCCGACAGCGAAATCGTCAGGCGCTGGCGGAACGCCGGCCTGACCTTGCTCGGCAAGACCAACACGCCGGAATTCGCCAATGACTTCGTCACCGAGCCCGTTGTTCACGGCCCGACCTTGAACCCGTGGGACCTGTCGGTGACGGCGGGCGGTTCGAGCGGCGGCGCGGCGGCCGCGGTGGCAAGCGGCATGGTGCCGGTTGCCCACGGTTCCGACATCGGCGGCTCGATCCGGGTGCCGGCGGCCTGTTGCGGCGTGTTCGGCATGAAGCCGTCGCGAGGCCTCAATCCCGTCGGCCCCTATCGCGATCAGGTCGGCGCCGGACTTTTCGTCGAGAACGTTCTTTCGCGAACCGTTCGTGACACCGCCGCAATGCTCGACATCACCGTCGGCCCCGAACCGGGCGCGCCATGCTTCGTGTCGAGATCGGTGCCCTCCTATCTGGATTGGCTGTCGTCGCCGGCCGAGCGCATGCGCATTGCCTGCGTGGCGCATCGGCCGGATGGCGCGCCGGTGGCGGCGGAGATCGAGGAGAAGTTCCGGCAAGCCATGGCGCTGCTGGAGGAGATGGGGCACGAGGTGATTGAGGGCCGCTTTCCGCCGGAGGCCGATGGCGGCGCCGAATGGAGCATTTTCTGGATGTCGGAGGTCGCGTTGCTCGTCGACGAGCGGGCCAACGATATCGGCCGCATGCCTCTGCCCGGCGAAATCGAAGCGCTGAGTTTGCATGCGCTGGACCGTTTCCGCCGCTCGTCGGCCGCCGACTATTTGAAGGCGCAGGCCCGACAGCATCGGGCATCGCTGGCGATGGCAAGGACGTTCGACGGCTTCGACCTGATCATGACGCCGGCGACAGCCGACTTGCCGCCCCTAATTGGCGCTGTCCGTGGCGATGACGCCGCGTTCGATTATGCAGCATGGGTGGATCGGGCCTACGGCTTCGCGCCGTTCACGGAAATCTTCAACGTGACCGGACAACCTGCCGCCAGCCTCCCGCTTTTCCTGTCCAAAGACGGCCTGCCGATCGGCATTCAGCTTGCCGGTCGGCCCAATGAGGACCATAGGCTGCTTGGAATTTCCTACGCGCTGGAACAGGCAACCGGCTGGAGCAAGCGTCGTCCGCCCGTCCAGGTCAGGCTTGCCGCGCTCGCCATCGAGTTGGGCGGCACCTGCCCCCGGAATGGAGCGATTACCGCAAGGCTAGCCGAGTAGCGATCGCGATGTCGGCGAGAGCCGCAATGTTTCCGTCGGCCTGGTCTGGTCTGCCTGCGCCCCGCCTCGAAACGCCTGCCATGCCGGCAAGGCGGCGAGGGCGGTTTGCGACCGGCGGCGCGCGTCTTCGTGGTCGAAGCCGATGACGCCGAGAAAGACGTTTTCGGCCGATCGCACCGGCAGGCGCGGAAAGGTATTTTCCGCATGCTCGCTGATGAAGGCGCCAAGCAGGCGGGCGCCGTTCGCCGCGAGCAGCGGGGCGGCATCCGTTTCGAAACGCTCGGCGTAGTCGGCTTCGGCGCCCGGATGCAAATGATGAATCTGAATCTCAACAATGACAGGCAAGCGCTTCTTATCGCGTTTTCGACCCCATCGCAAGCTGGCCGTCGCACCCTCGACAGGTCGAACCCGGCGCCCGGCCATGCCGGCTTCAGCAGCAGCACGTCGTCGGAATCGATCATCGTCGCATTGGCGGCCTCCTTGTGCGCGGCCCACACCGGGCCGCTATAGAAGGCCGTCAGCGCCTCCTTCCGCGCCGCCATGTCCGCGAAGCCGCGCATCCACACGAACATGTCCGGACGGTCGAGGTCGCGAAACTGGCCGATGATGGTCATGCCCGCCGCCTCCTGGCTTTCGATGAACTCGCGCTCGAAGAGGTCGATCAGCGTTTCGCGCCGTCTGGGCTTTAGCGTGTACTGCCTGAGTTCCACGATCGGTGACGCAAGGCGTGCAGAGGTTTCGTTTCGAGCAAGGTCCATTGTCGACTCCAAAACAGGGTGATCATCCTGTTTTGTAAAACAGACCGGTTGTCCTGTTTTGTCAATCTGCTATTTCTCTCTTCCTTCTCCCTGTGCGGGAGAGGTGGATTGGCGCGCAGCGCCAAGACGGATGAGGGTGCCGGACGGATCGCCGTTCTTGCCAGGCTGGAGCACCCTTCATCCGCCTTCACTTGGTTCAGGCACCTTCTCTCCCAAGGGAAGATGGAGGAGATGGCGATGCGCCAAAAACGCACCAACGACCCGGAAGGCATGCGCCGGCGCGTGCTCGACGTGGCGGAGGAATCCTTCCAGGCGCGCGGCTATCATGCCTCCAGTCTAGGTGACCTGATGGCGGCGGCGGGCGTCACCGGCGGCGCGCTGCATCACCATTTCCCGACCAAGAAGGCGCTGGCGCTGGCGGTGATCGAGGAGCGGGTGGCCGCCGCCGTCGATCAGACCTGGATCGCGCCGGTGCGCGCCGCATCCTCGGCGCGCGAAGGCGTCCGCGCCGTGTTCGAGGCGGTGGCGGCGGAACTGGAACGGCAAGGTTTTGTGCGCGGCTGTCCGCTCAACAACCTCGCGCATGAACTGTCGCTCGCCGACCCGGACTTCCGCATCGCGCTTGCCGGCATTTTTGCCGGCTGGCGGCTGGCGATCGCCGACAAGCTGCGGGTCGACCGGCAAGCGGGCCGGGACGAGGGCACGGACCCCGAGCGCTATGCCACGCTGGCGGTCGCCGCCTATTCGGGCGCCATGTCGATGGCCAAGACGGCGCAGGATGCGGGTCTGCTGCGGGATTGCCTGGCGGGGTTGGAGCAGGGCGCCCCATCCTCACAGAGCGGATTGGTAGAGAGGCGGCGCCGCAGGGTGCTGCCGCGACCGAGAACCCTTTGATGTCGGCCCGCCAGCGCTTCCGGCCGTCAGGCGCTACTGCGGCAGCGGCTTGATCGTCTCGTAGCCGACCACGCTTTCCGAATTCGTTCCCTCGTCATAGCGCCGGGCCAGCGATGCGCCGAGATCCGGCGCGTAGAGCGCGGTGAACGTGTCCAGCGTCTCGCCGGCCTGGTTCTTGATCGTCTCCTTGACCGCCAGCACATTGTATTTGCAGCCGCCGAGGCTGAACGTCTCCTTGCCCTTCACCGCCAGTTCCAGCGTCTTTGTGCCTTTCGGCTGCTTCTTCGGCGACAGCTCGACGAACTGCGTCGTGCTCTTCGCGCCAGCTTTGAGCGGAAACAGCTTTTTCAGGTCGCCAAGCGGGATCATCGCCAGATGGCCGGTCGTGCTGTCGCGAAACACCTCGATCAGCCCGGCATAGAGATACTGCGTCTGCGGCGATTCCGACTGGTATGTGTTGGCGACCGAAACCATGCCGCCGGCCGCCGGCCGGAACTCGCTGCGGACGCCCGGCATCTCCAGCACGAAGCCGGTCTTGGCGGTCTTGGCGTCGACGCATTCGGCGCCATGCGCGGTGCCCGCCGCGGCAAGCAGGGCCATGCCGATCGTTGCGGCCTTCATCGCATCCTCCTCTTCCCGCTCAAGTTGAAGGCGCAAGACTGCCAGACCCATTCCGCCATGTCGATGCTTGGCGGGTCGGGGAGGGAACTGGACGGCCGGGCGCCGCCTGTGCTGAATCTCGGCCATGATGACTCGCTTGCCCATCCGATCAATTTCCCGGCGCAGCGCCCTGAAGCAGTTGGCGGGCTTCGCCGCGGCCGGCGCTTTTGCTCGCCAGGCCTTCGGCCAGACCGGAAAGCGCATCCAGCCGATCGACGCCACCTTCCTGTTTATCGCTGATATCCACGCCTGCCGCATGGCGAGCGGGCTGAGCCCCAACTGCCTGCAGGAGGGCAAGACCGATGCCGCGCTGCTGCGCAGCGTCGCCGCGCTGAACGGCATCGCCGACAAGCAATGGCCGGCCGAGATCGGTGGCGTCGCCACCGGCCTGCGTTCGGCCGGCAGCCGCATCGGCACGCCGCTTGGCCTGGTCACCGGCGGCGACATCACCGACGACGGCGGCGGCCAAGTCACCGAGCCCAGCGAGGGCACGCAGCTGCTGCAGTTCAGCCAGCGCTACCAGCAGGGCATCGGCCCAGACCGCGTCCACATGCCCGTCTATGTCGGGCTCGGTAACCACGACCTCGACCAGAACGGCTCGCCGCCGCATGTCGACTGGTACCGCCGCGAATTGCGCGACTATGTCGAGGTCAACCATCGCGCCGGCGTGTTCTTCAAGCCGCCGGTGCCGGCGACCGACTATGACGTCGACACCGACTGCTATTCCTGGGATTGGGGCGGCCTGCATCTCGTCCAGACGCACCGCTTCGCCGGCGACACCGGCCATGGAGCGCTGAGCAGCCTGCCATGGCTGAAGCAGGACCTGGCTACCTATGCCGGCGACGGCCGCCCGGTCGTCCTGTTCCAGCACTATGGCTGGGATATCTTTTCGACGGAGCGCTGGGATCCGGCCAAGCGGACCTATGACGACGGCGGCACCGGCGCACCGCATTGGTGGGGCGAGGCGGATCGCCAGGCGCTGCTGGCGGCCCTCAAGGGCTACAACGTCATCGCAATCTTCCACGGCCATCAGCACGAGGTGCCGATGATCTACCGCCGCGACGGGCTCGACCTGTTCAAGCCGAAGGCCGCCTATATGGGCGGCTTCGCGCTGGCGCGAGTGACCGGCGACAGCATGGACGTGGTGCTCGGCGAAGCGGCCGGCGACCATGGCGAGGTTGTCTTCACCAACGCGTTCACGAAGGCGCTTCAGGCATGACCGCGAAGGCCTGCCAAATCACATCGCCTTTTTGATCACGGCTTTCATGTCGCCACAGGCCTTCTGCACCTTGCCCGTAGCCTTGTCCGCGATGCCCCTGATTTGCATCGGACGGTTTCCGGTGGCCTTGCCAACCGTCTGCCGGATCGAGCCTTTGATCTGCTTGGCCAGGCCCGCAATCTGGTCGATGTTCACCATCTCCGCATCTCCCGGAGATCCAATCGCGAGAGAAACGGGCTGATGTGCCTCCCGGTTCCGCACAGTCGAAGCGAGCCGCGCGAAGGCGCTGGATGGCAATATCGTCAGCGAAACGCTTTGCCGCTTCGCCGCGCGCCACTAAGGTGGCGGGAAAACAGGGGAACCGCCTTGGCTGAATTCACGCTCTTCATCGGCAACAAATGTTTCTCCTCCTGGTCGCTCAGGCCTTGGGTGGCGATGCGGCATCTGGAGATCCCGTTCGAGGAGAGTTTTGTGCGCCTGCGCACGCCGGAGACCTTTGCCAATCTGGCCAAGGTGTCGCCGACCGGCCTGGTGCCGGTGTTGAATCACAATGGCAGGATCGTCTGGGAAACCCTTGCGATCCTTGAATATCTGGCCGACCTTTATCCCGAGAAAAAGCTCTGGCCGGACGATCTCGGCGCCCGCGCCCTGGCGCGCTCGGTGGCGACCGAGATGCATTCCGGCTTTCGCGAGGTCCGCTATGGCTGGCCGATGAACCTGCGCCGGCCGAAGAGCCACAAGCCGCTCGATCCCGAGGGCGAGGTCCAGCGGGCTCGCATCGAGGCGATCTGGCGGCAATGCCGCGCCGAATACGGCAAGGGCGGCCCGTTCCTGTTCGGCCATTTCACCGCGGCCGACGCCATGTACGCTCCGATCATCACCCGCTTCGACACCTATGGCGGGGAACTCGCGCCCGATACGCGGGCCTATGTCGACGCCGTGCTGTCGACACCGGCGATGCGGCATTGGTACGCGGAGGCGGCGAAGGAACCGTGGCCGGAGCCCGGTCCTCACGAACAGGACTGACCACTAGGAGGGCCTCCGACAGGCTCAAGGCGATCCTCGACGGCCGGGGCGGTTTCGGCATGGGCTTTCAGCCTCGGCAACGACATATCGGGTGAAGAAAATTGACCACCATCCCGGTTCGGCATAATACGTAACCAAATGGATACGTATTATGCCGCAAGCTGATCCTGACCGCTCCGTTTTCCGCGCTATCGCCGACCCGACGCGCCGCGCCATCCTCGACCGCTTGCGGCTGGGTCCGGCGCCGGTCAACGAACTGGCCGCGGCCTTTTCGCAGAGCCGGCCGGCGATCTCCAAGCACCTGCGCATCCTGCGCGAGCTCAACGTCGTCTCCGAGCAGAAGTACGGCCGCGAGCGGCTCTATCGGCTGGAACCGGCCGAACTGAAGGACGTCGCCGACTGGATCCTGCCCTACCGCGACTTCTGGCAGGCGAGCCTCGGCAATCTGAAATCCTATCTGGAGCAAGAGTGATGGCGGGCAACGACAGACCACGCGCGATCGCCGACGTGTCGGCTGGCACCATCCTGGCCACGGTGACGATCGCCGTGCCGCCGGAGCGGGTGTTCCGCGCGATCACCGCCGCGGACCAGATCCCGCTCTGGTGGGGTGCGGACGACATGTACCGCACCACGAAGCACACCGCCGACGTCCGGCCGGGCGGCGCCTGGCGCTCCGAAGGCAAGGGCGCCGACGGCCGTGATTTCCACGTCCAGGGCGAATATGTCGAGGTCGAGCCGCCGCACCGCCTGGTGATGACCTGGAGGGCGCCGTGGGACGGCGACCAGGTGACGACCGTCACCTACACGCTGGAGCCGGTGGAGACCGGAACGCGGCTGACGCTGCGCCACGAGGGTTTTGGCGCGCGCCACGACTCCTGCCGCGACCATGGCTTCGGCTGGGAGCGGGTGCTGGGCTGGCTCGGTCAGTTCCTCGCCGCCGAGGCAGGCATCAAGCCGTCCGGCGTGTTCCATTGCCGGCTGATCCCGCCGCGCCCGGATTTCGCCTTCACCCTGACTGAGGAGGAGCGGGCACTGATGGGCCGCCATGCCGACTATCTGCGGACCCAGCTTCGCGAGGGGAGAATGATGATCGCTGGCCCGGTCGCCGACCCGACCGGGCCCTGGGGCCTGTGCATCCTTCGCGTCGGCACCGAAGCCGAGGCGAGGGCGGTGACCGATGCCGATCCGGTTGTGCGGTCGGGCCGCGGCTTCCGCTACGAGGTGCTGCCGATGATGAGCGTGATCATGTGAGCGCCATAAAAGAACGCCCCTCGCGCGGTTTATTGCGTGGGGGCGTCCTTTTGCCGTCCGAAAACTTGAGATTGCTCTCATGAACCGACGACATCACCATAACGGCTGACCTCGGCATCGGTTCCACAGCCGGCGAAGAAAAATTGCAGCCTCTGTCAGCGCGACTGTGCGGCACCCGGGCGCAAGGCTGGCCTTTTCCGTTTCCGCGGCGCCGATCTGTGCTAGGACCGGCTGGGATTCGTCGATCGACGCGCAGTGCCGCGCGACCCCATGCTCACGGCAAGGAAAGACATGGCCATCAAATTCTCCGCCAAGGCTCCATCCGCGTCTCCGCCTGCAGCCAAGCCGGCCAAGCCGGCCGCCGCGCCGAAGGCCGATAAGCCGGCCGCGACCGACCTGTTCGACGGGTCGGCGGAAACGCCGCCTCGCAAGACCAAAAAGAAGAAATAGCGCTTTGCCGCACGAGGCCGATCACGAAGATTCGAACTGGCCATCCGGCTTTGCCAGCGGCCTCGGCTGGACAGGTGTCGCTGAAGGCGTCGTCTTTGATTGCCAGAGCTGCGGCGCCTGCTGTTCCTACTCGGCCGAATGGCCGCGTTTCTCGACGGAAGACGACGCGCAGCTCGATCGCATCCCGGAGAAATTCGTGTCGGCCGACCTGTCCGGCATGCGCTGCGAGGGCGTGCGCTGTTCCGCGCTCTCCGGCGAGATCGGCAAGCAGACGGCCTGCGGCATCTATGAGCTCCGCCCCGATGTCTGCCGCGCCTGCATGCCCGGCGGCGACGACTGCCTGATGGCGCGTGCCGCGCATGGGCTGCCGCTTGTTGGTCTCCCCCTCGAGGGGGGAGATTGCTCACCGACCCCGCTTGCCCCGCCTCAAGCGGCCGGATACCTTCCGCGCCGGGCAGGGGCTGCGGAGGATCTATGAGCATCGAATTCTTGTTGACGACGCTGATCGTCGTCGCCTCGCCGGGCACCGGCGTTCTCTACACGCTCAGCGCCGGCCTTTCGCGCGGCGCTCGCGCCTCGATCATTGCCGCCTTCGGCTGCACGCTGGGCATCATCCCGCATATGGCGGCCGCCATCACTGGCCTTGCCGCGGTGCTGCACACCAGCGCTGTCGCCTTCGAGACGCTGAAATATCTGGGCGTCGCCTATCTGCTCTACATGGCCTGGAACACGCTGAAGGAGAAGGGCGGCCTCAGTGTCGACGAGAACGTCGCGCCGCGCTCGGCCGGCAAGGTGATCACGTCCGGCATCCTGATCAACATCCTCAATCCGAAGCTGTCGATCTTCTTCTTTGCCTTCCTGCCGCAATTCGTCAGCACCACCGAACCGAACGCGTTTTCGAAGATGCTGGAGCTCTCCGGCGTCTTCATGCTCGTCACCTTCGTCGTCTTCGCCGGCTACGGCATCTTCGCGGCCTCGATCCGCAGCCATGTCGTGTCGCGGCCGAAGGTGCTGACCTGGATGCGCCGCACCTTCGCCGGTGCTTTCGTCATGCTCGGCGCCAAGCTGGCGCTGACGGACCGGTAGCGCCAATCGGCGCTACCCCTTCACATATCCCATCGCCTCGACGATGCGTCCGCCGGCAACGCGCATCAGGTTGACGCCGCGCAGCGAATTGCCGTCCGCCATCCAGTAGCGCCAGCGGATCGTCGCCCGCTCGCCGGCGACGAAGGTTTCTTCCATGTCGAAGCGCGTGCCGGCCTGGGTTGCGATCGCCGTCCATAGCCCGACGCACGCTTCGCCGCCTGTGTGGCGGGCACCCTCGGGCGCCGGTACGGTGTTTTCGATCACGCAGTTCTCGCCCACCAGTTCGGCCAGCGCCGACGGGTCGTGGCGCTGGAACACGTCGTTGAAGCGCCGCATGATCTCGGCCGTCTCTCGAGACTGGTCGTCTGGGTGGATGTCGATGATGCTATCGGGTTTCATTGCGTTTTCCCCTGAGGTCATTGTCCGGCACCGACGAGGATCGCCCTGAGGTTGATCTGAGGCACGCCGGCCAGCGCGCGCGAGACGAGGCAGCCGGCCTTGGCGGATTGGGCAAGGCGCTCGAATTCGTCTTGCGCGAGGTCCGCGACCTCCGCCTCCGTTTCGAGGTCGATGCGCGTGATCGTCGGGCCCGCCGCGGTCGCACCGAGATGCACCCTGGCAATGGTGCGGATGTTCCGCGCGACGTGACCCTCCTGGCCGAGAGCAAAGGTCAGAGCCATCGAGAAGCAGCCGGCATGCGCCGCGGCGATCAGCTCTTCCGGGTTGGTGCCGGGGCCATTCTCGAAACGCGACGGAAAGGAATAGGCGCCCTCGAAGACGCCGCTACCAAGCCGCAGGCGGCCCGAACCTTCCTTCAGCGTGCCTTGCCATTCGGCCGAAGCCTCGCGAATTGTCATCGTGTCCTCCTGGGTCGACGAGTGTATATATAGACCGATCTGCATATTATGTAGACCGATTGTCATATTCTGCGCAAGGCCTATAATGGTTGCTCCTGACAGAGGTTGACATGGCGAACGACACCCGGGCCCGCATACTCGAGACGACCGGCCTGCTGCTGAGGCAGCGCGGCTATCACGGCACCTCGCTGAACGACATTTTGAGCGCCAGCGCGGCCCCCCGCGGCTCGCTCTACTTTCATTTTCCGGGCGGCAAGGACCAGCTGGTCATCGAGGTGACGCGCGCCAGCGTCGCCGAGGTGACGGAGCGGCTGGGTGCTGCGCTGGCGGCGGAAGACAACCCGGCCGTATCGGTCCGCCACATCTATCAGTCGGTGGCTACCATGCTGGAGGAGAACCAGTTCTCGCTCGGCTGTCCGATCGCGCCTGTCGTGCTGGACTCGCCAACACCGGAGCTGGCGGAATTGTGCCGCTCGGCCTTCGAGCAGTGGATTGGCCTGCTGCGCCAGGCATTCGTCAGGGCAGGGGTGCCCGAGCGGCGCGCGCAGGCGCTTGCGCTGCTCGTCGAATCCTCGCTCGAGGGCCTGATGGTGATCGCCCGAGCCACCCGCGACCACGGGCCGCTCACGGCCGTGGCCGATGAAGTGACGGCGCTGGTGGAGGCGGCGGTGCGTGCCGGCAAGGCGGCGGAGCGCGAGGAAGCTACCGTTTAGAGCAGTTCATGCGCCTCCGGAATTGTGTCAAAGCAGAGAGATAGGGCGGTTCGCCGTCTCCGTGAAATGGAGAAACGCTCTAGGCGCCCTGGTTGGGGAAGCAGGCCGTTGCGCTGAGCAGCGGCCCATTGGCCAGCGCGGTCAGGAAGGTCGGCAGCACGGTCGAGAATGTGTAGGATATCCGCACCGTCGAAAACCCGCTGAGGCCCGAGCAGGTCGTGTTGTTGTTGACGGTGATGTTGCTGCCGCTCAGCGCGATGCCGTCGGTCGCGGCCATGGTGCTGATGTAGCTGACGGTGCTGGCCGAGTTGTAGACGCCGCTTTTCGTGCACCCGCTCTGCAGCACGCCAACGCAGCGCGCCGCCGAGGTCGCGGTTTCCTGCAGCGCGTGCTGCACCCAGTACATGCGGCCGAACTCCACCGTGCCGAACAGCACCATCAGCAGCGGCACCGAAAGCAGCGCGAACTCGACCGCATTGGCGCCGGACCTGTCGCGGAGAAATGACGACAGGCTCTTCATTGCGGCTGCACCATGGCCTCGACGCCGATGTTGCCGCTCTTGACGATGCCGAGGGCGCCGAACAGCGGCGCGAACGGCCTGCTTGCGGTGATGGCCACGAACTTTCCGGAAATGCCGCCCTTGGGGCAAGCGGTGCTGCAGGTCACCGACGTGCCCCAGGTGACCGTGGTCCCCGAAACCGTCGGGCAATAGCAGAGGTCGGCGTTGGATGCCGTCCCGCTCTGGCTCGCGGTGGCCGTGCTGGCGTTGTAGGTGATCGAGGCGCCATTGTTGACCACCACCTTGATGGTGCCGCCGGTGCTGCTGAGGCCGCTGCTCACCACCGCCATGATGTTGGCGGCGAGCGTGGCGCCGCCGGTCGATGTGACCTTGTCGGCACCGAGCAGGGCATAGTTGGAGCCGGCGGAGATCGCCGAGGTCAGATCGAATTTTGCCTTGAGCGAAGCGCCGATGTCGACGGTTCCGGCAAGTATGGTGATCAGCACCGGGCTGACCAGCGCGAACTCGACCGCCGAGACGCCGGATCGATCGCGGCAGAGGGAGCGGGCGAGGGCCGAGCCGCGCAACAAGCGCGGCAGGCGGCGAAGGATGTTTGAAATCATCACTGGACCAAGCTCACTTTGCTCGCGGTGGAGGCGCTCGTGGCGGCGATGCATTCGCTCGCAGCGGCCGTGCCGCCCGACAGCGTGATGCGCGAGCCGATCATCTGCAGGCATTTGGTGGCGTCGGTGGCCGAGCCGAGCACGCTGGAGCCGCCGTTCATGATGATCGGGCCATAGGGGAAATAGAAGGCGCCGGAGATCTGCGCATTGGAGCCGCCTTCGGCGAAGGTGGCGCCGGCGGTGACCGAGGTCGAGGTCGGCCCGATCACGGCGAGCTTGGCCGTGGCGCCGGTCTGCGGCGCGGTGAGCACGATGTTGCTGTAGCCGGCCGCGACGCAGAAGACATAGCCGTTGCAGCTTCCCGAGCTCGATTTGGCCTTGCCCGACAGCACCAGCGTCACATCGGTGCCGCTGATGCTGATCGTCGAGCCGCCGCAGCTGGCGCTGCCGCCGCCGCTGCCGCCGAGCGCGAAATAGCCGTCCACCGTGTAGATGCCGGCGCCGAGCAGGATGGCGCCGGAGCCGATGAAGTTGCCTTCGATGTCGTGCTGCGCCGTGGCCGGCACGACAAAGCAGCTGCCGCCACCGCCGCCATTGACGTTGCCGACCACCTGGAACACGCCCGAACTGGTGGCGTCGGCCAGGAGGGTCTTGGAGCCGCCGCCGAGCGTGATGGCGTCGCCATTGCTGCCGGGGCCGATCTTGTAGCTGTTGGCGGTGCCGGAGCCGAAGGTCAACGTCGCGCCGCCGGTGTTGTTGAAGCCGCCGGGCAGCTCGAACGTGCTCGGCCCGCCAAAGGTGAGCGTGCTGGTGTTGCAGAGGCTGACACGCGCGGTGCCGCCGCAGGTGTTGTCGCTGATGCCGATCTTGAAGGTGCCGGCGCCGAACGTCGTGGTGGCGCCGCCGCCGGTCGTCAGGCCCTTGGTGAAGTTGAAGGTTCCGGCGCCGAAGGTCGTTATCCCAGCGGTCGTCACCTGCTTGCCGAAATTGTAGGTGCCGGCGCCGAAGGTCGTGGTTCCGGCCGTGGTCAGTGTCTTGGCGAAATTGTAGGTGCCGGGGCCGAATTTGGTCGTGGCGCTGGTCGTGAGGTCGCCGGCGATGTTGTAGACGGTGCTCGCCGCGCCACTGGTGGCGAAATTGAGGTTGATGCCGCCGCCGATGGTGATGGTGCCCAGGTTGACCGTGGTCTTGCTGCCGCAATTCAGCGTCCAGGTCGAGGTCGCCGATGCCCAGCTGGCCGTGCAGCCGAGCGTGGTTGCCTGGCTCTGCGTCGAGCTCTGGTTCCATGCGAAAGCGATATCGCTGCCGGTGGGGGTGGTCGGCGCCGTCGGCGCGGTCGTCGTCGAAAGCGCGGCCACGGTTGTGATGCGGGCGACGGCGGCGGCGACGGCCGTGTTGCCGGCCAGCGGATCGGCCGTGTACTTCTTGGAGATCGTGCCGGTGATGCCGCTGCAGGGCTGGCTTGGCGCCGTCGTCGAATTGTAGGTGACGCCGATCGCCGAGATGGTCGTTCCGCAAGGCACCGTCACTGTGTTGTTCGACGAGACCGTGCATTTCGGCGCGCTGATCTTGGTGCCGCCGGAAAGCGTGATGCCGGTCTGGGTGCCGTCGAGCGCCAGCATGCAGCCGGGCGTCGACGCCGCCGCACCGACTTCTGCGATCGAGTTGGCGTGGATGTTCAACTGCTGGCGGTCCTGCAGCACCCGCGCCAGGATCAGCGATTTCGGCGTGTTGATCGTCACCGCAACAGCTTTCATGCCGCTGGTCTTCGGCGACGTCACCAGCGAGGCCTGCACGTCGGCCGCGGGCACCCCGTTGAGCACGGCGACATTGACCGCCGTCGCCTTCATCTGATCGGTGGACTTCGTAGCGTTGTAGGCAAGCGCGCCGGCAAAGGCCGAGAGGTCGGCGATGCGCTGGTTGTCGGAGCGCTCGACCAGGGCTCCGCCATATTCGGTGACCAGCGCCGCCATGCCGATGAGCAGCGGCAGCACCAGGGCCGAGATGATGAGGACGTTGCCATCGCGGCTACGCGAAAACCGCCGGAAAATCTGCATGAGGCTGACCTGAAGAACGCTGCAATCTCGAGCAACCTTACGGTGCTCCGTTCTTTAGTAACCGTGAATGTGTTAAAATTTATTGTCCTACAATTTCTGGCTCGGTCACAAGCGCTTGATCGAAATAGCTGATTTGGTTGACGATTTGCTCAGGAAAGAGTCAGCGGGCAGGACTTAGAGCCGCAAGGCCTTCGCTGACGCAGCGTTAAGCGACAACGAAAAAGGGCGCCTTTCGGCGCCCTTTCCGTATGCTTCGCGAGAGAGCTGGATTAGAAATCCATGCCGCCCATGCCGCCCATGCCGCCGCCGGGCATGCCACCGGGCATGCCGCCGGCCGACTCCTTCTTCGGAGCCTCGGCGATCATGGCTTCGGTGGTGACCAAGAGGCCGGCGACCGAGGCCGCGTCCTGCAGGGCGGTGCGAACGACCTTGACCGGGTCGACGATGCCCATGGCGATCATGTCGCCATATTCGCCGGTCTGGGCGTTGTAGCCGAAGGTGGCGCCCTTGTTGTCCAGGATCTTGCCGGCAACGATCGAGGCCTCAGCACCGGCGTTGGCCGCGATCTGGCGGGCCGGAGCCTGCAGCGCGCGACGCACGATGTTGATGCCGGCAGCCTGGTCGGAGTTGGCGCCGGTGGCCTTCAGGTTGCCCGAAGCGCGCAGCAGGGCAACGCCACCGCCGGCGACGATGCCTTCTTCCACGGCCGCGCGGGTCGCGTTCAGCGCGTCGTCAACGCGGTCCTTCTTTTCCTTGACTTCGACTTCCGTCGCGCCGCCGACGCGGATCACCGCGACGCCGCCCGCCAGCTTGGCCAGACGCTCCTGCAGCTTCTCCTTGTCGTAGTCCGAGGTGGTCTCCTCGATCTGCTGCTTGATCTGGGCGACGCGGCCCTGGATCTCGGCCTTCTTGCCGGCGCCGTCGACGATGGTGGTGTTCTCCTTGGAGATCGACACCTTCTTGGCGCGGCCGAGCATGTTGAGGCCGACGTTCTCGAGCTTGATGCCGAGGTCTTCCGAGATGACCTGGCCACCGGTGAGGATGGCGATGTCTTCCAGCATGGCCTTGCGGCGGTCACCGAAGCCCGGCGCCTTGACGGCGGCGATCTTCAGGCCACCGCGCAGCTTGTTGACGACCAGCGTGGCCAGGGCCTCGCCTTCGACGTCTTCCGAGATGATGAGCAGCGGCTTCGAGGTCTGCACGACAGCCTCGAGCACCGGCAGCATGGCCTGCAGGTTGGAGAGCTTCTTCTCGTGGAGGAGGATGTAGACGTCCTCGAGATCGGCAACCATCTTGTCGGCATTGGTGACGAAGTAGGGCGAGAGATAGCCGCGGTCGAACTGCATGCCTTCGACGACTTCGAGCTCGGTCTCGGCGGTCTTGGCTTCCTCGACCGTGATGACGCCTTCGTTGCCGACCTTCTGCATCGCTTCCGCGATCATGGCGCCGACCGACTCGTCGCCATTGGCCGAGATCGTGCCGACCTGGGCGACTTCCTCGGAGGTCTTGATCTTCTTGGCGGCCTTGCCGAGCGCCGCGACGACTTCGGTCACGGCGAGGTCGATGCCGCGCTTCAGGTCCATCGGGTTCATACCGGCGGCAACCGCCTTGTGGCCTTCCTGGACGATCGACTGCGCCAGAACGGTCGCGGTCGTGGTGCCGTCACCGGCGATGTCGTTGGTCTTCGAAGCGACTTCGCGGACCATCTGCGCGCCCATGTTCTCGAACTTGTCCTCAAGCTCGATTTCCTTGGCGACGGTGACGCCGTCCTTGGTGATGCGCGGGGCGCCGAACGACTTGTCGATGACGACGTTGCGGCCCTTGGGGCCGAGGGTCACCTTCACGGCGTCGGCGAGGATGTTGACGCCGCGCAGCATGCGCTCGCGGGCATCACGGGAAAACTTTACGTCTTTTGCAGCCATTGTAAGCTCCTGTCAGGGGTTCGGGTCGAACCCGCAGATTCAAGATTCAGTTGACGGTGAGGCCGATGTTCAGCCGATGATGCCCATGATGTCGGATTCCTTCATGATCAGAAGGTCTTCACCATTGAGCTTGACTTCGGTGCCGGACCACTTGCCGAACAGGATGCGGTCGCCGGCCTTGACGTCCAGCGGCACGAGCTTGCCGGCCTCGTCGCGGGCGCCGGAGCCGACGGCGATGATCTCGCCTTCCTGCGGCTTTTCCTTCGCCGTATCCGGGATGATGATCCCGCCGGCGGTCTTGGATTCGGATTCGACCCGGCGAACGACCACGCGGTCATGAAGCGGGCGGAACTTGGACTTTGCCATTAGTGTCTTCCTCGATGAGAACGGTGAGAACTGTTCCTCCATCCGGCGAGGCCGGATATGAGTTAGCACTCACGCAAGGCGAGTGCTAACGTGGCGCTGAGATAGGCCGGAGGGTTTCGAGAGTCAAGGCGCGCGCAAGGAGCGAACCGCGCGAAATTTTTCCCGGCCTGCATTCGCACGAGGAACGCGGTCTCCGCCGATGGGATCGCGAAGGAATTTTATCGGTGCCCCTTAACGCCTCGGCGAGCGCAGCACCAGCAGCGGGCATCGCTCGGCGAGACCATAGCTGCCTGTTGGAACGACGCCGACATCGTCGAAGAACGCATGCGCCTCGCCAATCAGCACGTCTGCCGGCGCGAAGCTGTAGATAGCCGAAGAGTTGCGGTAGACGTCGATGGTGCCGATGACCGGCAATTCCCACCCGGTGCGTGCTGAAAGCTCCGCGCGGTCGGGAAACAGCGCGTCGAACCGTTCCGCAATGGTCTTCACGGGGATGGCATAGTCGGGCGCGTTGCCCGCCGCGGTCATGGCGACGCGCCATTTGAGCTCATGGAAGGTGGAGACGCCGCCGGACAGCGCGAGCCCCCGTACCGCGTGCGGGTCGTCGGGTGCTTGCGGACCGGCAAAGAGGCGCGCCCCCGCTCGGCCGCCTGGACGGAGCACGCGTGCGATTGCCGCGAACAGCGCCCGCCGTGCGACCGACAAAGCGAGCGCGGAAAGGCACCCGTCACCGATTACCACATCCACGCTTGCGCCAGGAACGGGCAGGTCAAGCCAGTCGCCGTTCACCGCTCTGCGCGACGCCGTGTCGCCCGGCCAGATTCCCGCGATCATTTCGGGAGACTCGTCGACGGCCGTCATCGTCGCCCCGAGGCCGGCAAGTTCCGGCGTCACGCCGAGCAGAACGACGTGTGCTCCGGACAGATCGAGTTCTCGCTCATATGTTGCGACGGCTTCCGCCGGCGGCCTGAGTGGCGGCCCAAGCAACTGCCAGTGCCTGCGAATTGCATTCCAGTGCTGCGTCATGCAAAACGCCCCGGTTCCCACGCAACGGTGTCGATTACTTGATGGCCGCCTGGAAACCAAGGGGCATATGGTGCGCATCGCGGTCATCACGCATGAGTTCGACCGGTTTCAGAGCCGACGTGGGCTGCTGCTGCGCCGCGACAGCCCCTACATGCTCTTCGACCTGCTGGAAGAACTGAAGCGGCGCGGCCATTCGGTCCACGTCCTTGCCGGCACGGCGGCCAGGCCGGAAGCCGACATCGCGGTACTGCATGTCGACGCGACCGTGACGCCGGCCGAATATGTCGAATACGCGCGCGCGTTTCCCTTCTGCCTCAACATCGGCGCCGCCGACATCTCCAAGCGTCGCGTCAGCGGTGCCGTGATCGGCCGGGGCGACGCATGGCAGGGCCCGGTCATCGTGAAGAGCAGCCTCAACAACCACGGAACGCGCGAGCGCTCGCTGAACCGGCGGTCGCGACGCGCCGGCAAGCCGGAGCCGTTTCCCGGCCTCGAAGCCTTGGACGGCTATCGTGTCCATGGCTCGCTTGCCGATGTTCCGACGACGGTGTTCGACCGCGAGGATCTCGTGGTGGAAAAATTCGTTCCCGAACCGGAGCCGGACGGCTTTGGAGCCCGCTTCTGGCTGTTTTGCGGCGAACGCGAACGCTGCACCCGCCACGTCTCGCCGCAAAGTCTCGTGAAGGGCGACGATACGATCCGCCGCGAACCTGTTCCGGTTCCCGACGAGCTTCGCGCGCTAAGGCGTGAACTTGGTTTCGATTATGGCAAGTTCGATTTCGTCATGCATGAAGGCAGGGCGGTGCTGCTCGACGCCAACAAGACCCCTGGGCGAGCCAGGCGCCTTTCGAACTTCGTCGCCGCCGGCAATTCAAATCTCGCCGACGGCTTCGAAGGGCTGATCCGCCAGGTTACCTAGATGTTCATCCCGCCGGAGACTTCGATGCGCTGGGCGTTGACCCAGCGATTGTCCTGCGACAGCAGCGAGGCGATCATCGGCCCGATGTCGTCGGCGACGCCGGTCCGGCCGAGCGCGGTGACGCCGGCCACCATGCGGTTGATCTCGGCATTGTCGCGCACATGACCGCCGTTGAAGTCGGTGGCGATTGCGCCAGGCGCCACGGTGTTGGCGGTGATGCCGCGCTGGCCGAGTTCCTTGGCGAGGTAGCGGGTGAACACCTCGATGCCGCCTTTCATCATCGCATAGGCCGACGAGCCGGGTGCGGCGAAACGGGCGAGACCGCTGGAGATGTTGATAATGCGGCCGCCGTCATTGATCAGCGGCAGCAGCGCCTGGGTGAGGAAGAACACACCCTTGAGGTGGGTGTTCATCAGCGTGTCGAACTCCTCCTCGGTTGTCTCGGCGATCATCTTGCGCAGGCCGGTGCCGGCATTGTTGATGAGATAGTCGAAGCGGTCGCGCTGCCAGGTCTCCTTCAGCGTCTTCTTCAACGCCTCGGCGAAGGCGGGGAAGGTGGCGATGCCGCCGGTGTCGAGTTGGAGTGCTGCGGAGCGGCCGCCGGCAGCCTCGATTTCGGCGACAGCCGCCTCAGCTTCGTCGGCGCGCGAGTGATAGGTAACGATGACGTCGACGCCCTTGCGGGCGAGGCTGAGCGCAGTGTTGCGGCCGAGGCCGCGGCTGCCCCCGGTGATGAGAGCGATGGGCCGAGTGGTCATGGCGAGAACTCCTTCTGTTTTGGATGGAGATGCATATACTCGCCTTGCTGGACGATATAATCGGGCACGGATTGCCAACACTATTCAGCTTATGCGAACAATCGCTGATGGACAGGTTCGACAGCATGCGGCTTTTCACCCGCGTCGTGGAAAGGCGCAGCTTCACCGCTGCCGCCGCCGATCTCGGTCTGCCGCGCTCCAGCGCCACCGCCGCGATCAAGCAGCTGGAGGAGCGCCTGGGTGTGCAGTTGCTTCGGCGCACCACCCGCCACGTCACGACCACTCTCGATGGTGACGCCTATTACCAGCGCTGTATCGGCATCCTCGCCGACATCGAGGACGCCGAGGGCGGCTTCGGCGCGCATGAGGTCCGTGGGCGGCTCAGCATCGACATCAACGGCAACCTGGCTCGCACCGTCGTCATCCCGGAACTGCCGGCGCTGCTCGCCCGCTATCCTGGGCTCAGCTTGCATATCGGCGAGGGCGACCGCCTCGTCGACCTCGTGCGCGAGGGCGTCGACTGCGTGGTGCGCGCCGGCACGCTTCCCGACAGTGACATGATCGCGCGCCGCATCGGCATCGCCCGCGAGGCGACGCTCGCCAGCGCCGACTATGTCGAGCGCCATGGCCGGCCGTGTGACCTGGACGAGCTGGCTGGTCATGTGATGATCGGCTTCGTCTCGTCGCGCACCGGGCAGGTGATGCCGCTGGAATTCACCGTCGACGGCAAGGTGCGCGAGATCGTGCTGCCGTCGCGGGTCACGGTTTCCAACTCCGACACGGCCGCCACGCTGGTGCTCCAGGGTTTCGGCCTCTACCAGGCACCGCGTCGCCGTTTTACCGATGACATCGAGGCTGGTCGTCTGGTCGAGGTGCTTCCAGACAATCCGCCGACGCCGACGCCGATCTCGGTCCTCTATCCGCGCAGCCGCCAGCTGTCGCCAAGGGTGCGGGTGTTCGTCGACTGGCTGGTGGAGATTCTTGGGCCGAAGCTGGATCCCTGACGCCGATCAGAGGAACAGCCGCAACTGCGTGTGGATGATCGACCGGTAGTCATCGATCGTGCGCCGGCTCTCGGCCTCATCCTGTGTCAGCGCCAGCCGCACCACGCCGCCGGCAAGCTGGAAGACCAAGAACACCACGCGGCCGAACGCCTCGCGCCGCTCCGGCTCAAGCATCGGGCCGACATGGTCGCAGAACATTTTCGCCTGCTGCCTGGTCTCGGCGATGTCGAGGTTCTGCAGCGCCTTGTCGGCCTGGATCGCGTTCTGCAGGTCCTGGATGGCCGGATCCGCCGCCACGCGACTGTAGTAGTCGTCGAGCAGCCGATCCGCGGCCGACGTCACATCGTCCACCCCGCGGATCCCGGCGATGATGGCGCCGAAGCGCGCGCGGCTCTCCTCCGCGAAGCGCTCGTAGAGCATCGCCAGGATCGCCGATTTGTTGGGGAAATAGTGATAGACGGTGGCGATCGGTCCGCCGGCCAGCGCACCCACTTCCTTCATCGTGACGGCGTCGATGCCTTTCTCGCCGATCAGCCGCATGGTCGTCGAAAGGATCGCGTCGATGCGCTCGCGGCTGCGCTCCTGCTTCGGCCTGCGCCTGGGCGCCGTCGCCAATCGCCTTGCTTCGCTCATTGCGCCCGATCTCTCGCGAGAGGTCCAAAATTCCGGTTGACAAGAAACATGATTAACTATCAGTTTCCAGAAATGCTGACAGATTGTCAGTTTTTTGGCGATGCGGCAAGGACGTTGAGGAGGCGCCTTTGGTTACACAAGCCGGCGAGACGGACGGCGGCGACTGGCTGGTCGGCAATCCGAGCGGCCCGCAGCTCGCTTCGGCGCTGTGGATCGGTTCGGTCGGCCTGCTGATCCTCGGGCTTCAGCCGGTGCTGCTCGGCGCGCTCTACACCGAAGGCCATGTCACCGGCGACGAGCTGGCGCTGGTCGCCACCGCCGAGATGATCGCCATCGCCATCGGCTCGGGCGTCGTGGCCATGGCCCTGTCGGCCCGCAACATGCGCTGGAAGAGCGCCATCCTCCTGCTCCTGCTGGCGGCGGCCAACTGGTGGACGGCCTATGCCGCCGGCGCCAACGCGCTGATCGGCGCACGCAGCCTGGCCGGGCTTGCCGAGGGCGGGCTGGTCGCCGTCGCCACCGAGCTGATCGCCCGGTCGCGCCGGGCCGAGCGCATCGGCGGCTATTTCGTCACCGTGCAGACCTTGGCGCAATGCGCGCTGGCGCTGACCCTGGCGCTCTATGTCGTCCCGGTCGCCAGCGCGTCCGGCGGCTTCCTCGCCCTCGGCGTGGTCTGCCTCGCCTCGCTGGCGGTCGCCTGGATCGTGCCGGACGACTATGCCGACCTGCCGAAGGATGAGCATTTCGCCAATGTGCTGACGCCCGGATCGATCGCCGCGCTGCTCTCGATCTTCTGCTACTTCATGTTCTTCGGCGCGATCTGGGCCTTCCTCGAGCCGCTCGGGGCGCAGTTCGGCATCGACGGCCGCACGGTCGGCCTGATGGTGTCGGCAAGCCTCGCCGCTCAGGTGGTCGGCGCCCTGACCGCGACGGTCTTCGAGGCGCGCCTCGACTATCGCCTGGCGATCACCGCCATCGGCGCCGTCGCTCTTGTCTGCTCCCTGATTTTCGCCAGCGGACCTGGCCTGACGATATTCTGGGTCGCCGCTTTGGTGATGGGCTTCATCCTGCTGTTCATCGTTCCCTACCAGATCCGCCTGGCGATCACCGCCGACGAGACCCGCACCGCGGTGCTTCTGGTGCCGGCGGCCCAGCTCTTCGGCCTGGCGATCGGCCCAATTGCCGCCTCGCTGCTGATCGACAAGGATTTCCGGCCGGTGCCGGAATTCGCCGCCGCCAGCGCCGCCGCCAGCGTCGCGCTGCTCGGCCTGTTCATCCTCGTGACGCGGCGCCGCCGCGCCGTCGCCTGAGCGGAGAAGCGCGATGCCGAACGCCTGGAGCAACTGGTCGGGCCTGGTGCAGGCCGCGCCCAAGCTGATCGCCGCTCCCGCCGATGCCGGTGAGCTTGCCGATCTGGTGCGCATCGCGCCCGGTCCGCTGCGCGTCGCCGGCGCCGGCCACTCCTTCACGCCGCTGGTCAAGTCCGACGGCACCATCGTCTCGCTGGAGAAGATCGAGGGGCTGGTCTCGCATGATACCGCGACCAGCAGGGCGCGGCTGCGAGCCGGCACGAGGCTCGGCCCGCTGATGCATTTGCTGCAAGGCATCGGCCAGGGCCTGCCCAACATGGGCGACATCGACAAGCAGGCGATCGGCGGCGCGCTGGGCACCGCCACGCATGGCTCCGGCCCGAAGCTCGGCGCCTACCATACGCAGTTGGAGACGCTGCAGTTCGTCGACGGGACAGGCAAACTGCGCGAATACAGCCGGGCAGGGGACCAGGACATGATCCACGCCACCGGCGTCGCGCTCGGCGCCTTCGGCATCCTCACCGAAGTGACGATGAACAACATGCCGACCTACCGCCTGCGCCGCCGCAAATGGGTGCTGCCGATCGCCGAGATGCTGAAAGACTTCGAGACGATGCTGGCTGCGCATCGTTCGGCCGAGTTCTACTACATACCTTTCTCCGGCTACGCGCAGTTCATCGCCAGCGATCTCTCCGACGCCGCGACCACCGCGCGACCGACCGAGGAGGACGAGGCGGGGCTGGCGACGCTGCGCAAGCTGCGTACCGCGCTCGCCTGGCTGCCGTCGCTGCGCCGCCGGCTGATCCTGGGCGCGATCGCCAAGCTGCCGGCCGAGGACTATGTGCAGGACTGGCTCAACGTCTATGCCAGCGATCGGCAGACCAAGTTCAACGAGATGGAATATCACCTGCCGTTCGAGGAGGGGCCGAAGGCGCTGGCCGAGATCATCGAGCTCACCGAGAAGCGCTTCCCGGAAGTCTACTTCCCGATGGAGGTGCGTTCGGTTGCGCCGGACGAATTCTGGCTTTCGCCCTTCCACAAAAGGCTCACCTGCTCGATCGCCATCCACCACGATGCGGCCAACGATCCCGAGCCCTTCATGCGGGCGGCCGAGCCGATCTTCCGCAAGTATGGCGGCAGGCCGCATTGGGGCAAGATGCACAGCCTGAAGGCCGCGGATTTCAAGAAACTCTATCCGCGCTGGGATGACGCCATGGCGGTGCGGCGCGATATCGATCCCGAAAACCGTTTCGTGTCGCCCTACATGGCCAGCCTGTTCGGCATCGACACATGAGCGCCTATTTCGCCGATCTCTCCGAGGCGCTTAGGCAAGCCGGCATCTTCCAGCCCGCGCTCGTGCTCGACCGCGACCGGCTCGACCGCAACATCGCGCTGGTGAAGGAAAGACTGGCGCCGGGCCTCGCCGCGCGGCTGGTCGACAAGTCGCTCGCCTCCATGCCGCTGCTTCAGCATATTGCCGGCGCGCTCGGCTCCAGCCGTTTCATGACCTTCCATCCGCCGATTACGCAGGCCGTACTCGACGCCTTTCCCGAGGCGGATCTGCTCTACGGCAAGCCGATGCCGGTCGGCGCGGCGAGAGCCGCGCTCACCAAGGGCGGCGCCGCCTGGTCGCGCGTCTGCTGGCTGATCGACACCGAACAGCGGCTGGCCGAGTATGGCGCGCTGGCGGCCGAACTTGGCACCGACCTGCGCTTTGCCTTCGAGATCGATGTCGGGCTGCATCGCGGCGGATTCGCCAGCCCCGAGGACATAAAGGCGCTGACCATCCCGAACGGCCTGCGCTGCGAAGGCATCATGGCCTACGAGGCGCACGCGCCGGAAATCCCCGGCCTGTTCGGCGGCCAGGGCGGCGCGCTGAGGAAAGCCCAGGCGCTGGCCGAGGAATTCGCCGACAGCCTCGGCGAGGATCAGCGGCGCATCCTGAACATAGGCGGCTCGAAGACGGCGTTGCTGCACCATGGCGGGGTCGCCAACGAAGTCTCGATCGGCTCCGCTTTCGTGCTGCCCAGCGATTTCGACGTGCCCGGCCTGGATGGCCTCCAGCCTGCTGCCTTCATCGCGACGCCGATTCTGAAGGTGGTGGAGCCGGTGCTGCCGGGGCCGGCCTCGGTGTCGCGGATGCTCACGGCGCTTGGCCTGTTCCCGCGCAAGGGCTGCTATCTCTACGGCGGCAAGTGGATGGCCGGGCCGGTATTTCCGCAGGGCATGAAGGTGAACGGCCTGATGGGCCTGTCCTCCAACCAGCAGTTCATGGCCCTGCCGGCCGGAGCCGACGTGAAGCCCGGCGACTGCGCCTTCCTGCGTCCGACGCAGAGCGAGGCCGTGCTGCAGCACTTTGGCTCGATCGCGGTGTTTTCGGGCGGACACATTGTCGAGCGCTGGCCAGCCTTGCCGATGGGGTGAGGTGGCCAACGGCCGTTGCCGTGATCCTTCGCTGTCCCGCCAGCCTCAGGCGTTCTGTCTGGTGCTTCGAGCAAGCATTTACTTGACTCCGTCAACTAAATAGCCAATCTTCTCCCTGACAGGAGAAGCGCCATGACCATCCATCATCCACCCGGCAAGGAGCGCATCGACGCCGTGCGCGCCTTCAACCGCTTCTACACACGCCAGATCGGCCTGCTCGACGAAGGCCTGCTGAAGAGCCCGTTCTCGCTGACCGAGGCGCGGGTGCTTTATGAGCTCGCCCATCACGATGGCCTCGTCGCCAGCGACCTTGTTCGCGACCTCGGCCTCGACGCCGGCTACGTCAGCCGTCTCTTGAAGAAATTCGAGGAACGCGGTCTCGTCGAGCGCGCCGCTACCGAAGCCGACGCCCGGCGCTCCTCGATCGCGCTGACCCAGGCGGGCAGGGATGCTTTCGCGCCGCTCAACAAGGACTCGCATGCGCAGGTCCAGGCCTTGCTCGACAAGCTCCCGCCGGCCGAGCAGGACAGGCTGGTCAAGGCGATGGGCACCGTGCAGCGCCTGCTCGGCGATCAGCCGGAACCCAGGGTGCCGTATGTATTGCGGCCCTTGCAGGTCGGCGACATCGGCTGGGTCACGCGGCGCCAGGGCCTCATCTATGCGCAGGACTATGGCTGGGACGAAACCTATGAGGCGCTGGTCGCCGAGATCCTGGCCGAGTTCGTCAGGAAGTTCGATCCGAAATGGGAGCGTGCCTGGATCGCCGAGCGGGAAGGAGAGGTCGTCGGCTCGGTCTTCCTCGTGCGCAAGTCGGACCAGGTGGCGAAGCTTCGCCTGCTCTATGTCGAGCCGTCCGCGCGCGGCCTTGGTATCGGCAGGCGGCTGGTGGATGAATGCATCGGCTTTGCCCGCGTCAAAGGCTACAGGACGCTGACGCTGTGGACCAACGACATCCTCGGCTCGGCCCGCCGCATCTATCAGGCGGCGGGCTTCGAACTGACGGAAGAAGAACGCCACCATTCCTTCGGCAAGGATCTGGTCGGCCAGACCTGGAATTTGTCGCTCTAACCCTTCACCGGTATCCAGATCTCCAGGCCGCCATTGCCGCTGCGCGGATCGAATTCGGGGCCGTAGCGCTCGAACTCCGGCGCGTCGGCGACCTCATGGCCGGAGGCCGGCAGCCATTTGTTCCAGATCGTGTTGACCGTGCGGCGGATGGTCGAGATGTGCTCGCGGTGCGAGAACACCGCATATTTCTGCGCCGGTACGCGCACGCGGAAGAACTCTTTCGGCACTTCCGAGAAATCGCTGACCTCGACGCCGGCGACATAATCGAAATTGCCGGCGTCGTCGCCGTTGACGCAGACGCCGTAGGCGACGTCGCCGGTCTCGCCGGGGATGTTGCCGATATAGGGTCCAAAACGCTGCCACAGCATCGGAATGCCGGCGCTGGTCTCGCAGCTGTAGCGTTCGCCGAGCCCGGCGATGAGGAAGGGGCGGCTGGTCTCGAAGCGCGGCGGTTCGAGATTGCTGAGAAAAGACTGGTCCATCAGGATCGGCTCCACGAGGTCTAGGGTGTTGGTCGAGCCTTGCGCGCGCACCAGTTCCGGCGTGGTGCCGAACAGGTCGCGGAAGGCGCGGGTGAAAGCCTCATGCGAGCCGTAGCCGGCATCGAGCGCGACCGAGAGGATGTCGGGCGCGCCGCCGGCAAGCTTGCGCGCCGCCTCGCTCAGCCGGCGCGCGCGCATGTAGCCATCACCGAGCGCCCCGTGGCGGCGCCGAAGGCGCGCGTCACGTGGAAACGCGACACGCCGCTGCTTTGCGCGACATCGTCGAGCGAAATCGCGTCCGGCAGATGGCTTTCGACAAACCACAGCGCTTTCTCGGTCGGGTTCATGGTTCCTCGCATTTGGCCGGCCGACGATAATGCCCGCGCGGACTGCCAATTTGATCCAAATTGCGCACTGGGCAATAATGCGTCGGTCATGCCCCGTCGATGTGGGAATTCGAAGCGGCATGATCCTTGTCCGGGGAAGGGGTGTCCCGATGACCACGGCGGCTGCCGATCAGGTATACCGGTTTGGCGGGTTCACGCTCGACCTCGCCATGGGCACGTTGCGCGGCGTCAACGAGCCGCTGTTCCTGCGCCCCAAGGCCTACGCCCTGCTATCGCATCTTGCCCGCAACATGGGCCGTGTCGTGCCGAAAGCGGAGCTGATGGATGTTGTCTGGCCGGGCGTCTACGTCACCGAGGACTCGCTCACCCAGTCCGTGCGCGAAATCCGCAAGGTGCTTGGCGAGGATATGGTGCGCACCGTCTCCAAGCGCGGCTACATGCTTGCCGCGGAGGCGGAACCCGCGCCCGAGATGAGTTCCCAGCCGATCGTGGCGGTCGTTCGCTTTCGCAACGAGAGCGGCGATCCGGCCGACGAAGCGATGGTCGACGGCTTTGCCGAGGATCTGATCAACGGCGTGGCCCGCTTCGGCACAGTCACCGTGCTGGCGCGCAATTCGAGCTTTTCCTTCTCCTCGTTCGGCCGTGGCGAGTGGCCGCAGATCCGTGCCCGCATCGGCGCCGACTACCTGGTCGAAGGGTCGCTGCGCCGGCAGGGCGAGCATGTCGTGGTGGCCGTCAGCCTGGTCGACATCGCGACCGCCAGCCAGCTCTGGGGCGACCGCTACCAGTCGCAGGGCGCTGGCCTGTTTGCGACCGGAGGCGAGATCGTCGAGCAGATCGTCAGCCGGCTGGTCACGCGGGTCACCAATGCCGGGCTCGAGCAGGCCTCACGCAAGCCGGTGACTAGCCTCGCCGCCTATGAGCTTCTGCTGCGCGGTTTTGCGCTGCTGCGCGATCCGGCCCAGACCGACCAGCGCGGCGCCGAGGCCTTGTTCGAGGCGGCCATCGCCAAGGATCCGAATTATGGGCTGGCCTACACCTATCTCGCCCTGGCGCGCTCGCTGGACGGGGAGTTCGGCCGCGCCAGCGACGCGGTGCTGCAGAACGCGCGTGACCTTGCCGACAAGGGCCTCGCCTTGTCGCCGGACCAGCCGACCGGCCATCGCGTGCAATCGCTGATCCGCCTCTATATGCGCGACCACGAGGCGGCCGAGCACCACATGCGCATCGCGCTGCAGCTCAATCCCTGCGATGCCGACAGCATCGAGCAGATGGGCATGCTGCTGACCATGCGCGGCCGGCCGCTGGAGGCGCTGACCTGGCTGGCGCGCGGCATCCGCATCGATCCCTTGCACCCGCACTGGTACCAGTTCGACCGTGCGCTGGCGCTCTATATGATGGGGGAATACCGGCAGGCGGCGGAAGCGCTGGAACTGGCCACGCGTCCGGCACCCTGGATCCGGACGCGACTGGCGGCCTGCTATGCCCAGATGGGCGACATGGAGAAGGCGCGGCGGCAGATCGCCCTCATCGAGGAGGGCGATGCTTTTGCGCCGCTCGACTACGCGCTGCGCGGCGTGCCCTTCGAGAACCGGGCAGATGCCGAGCATCTCGCCGAAGGCGTGCGGCTTGCCCTCGGCGAGGTTTAGCCCGAGGCCGATCGTCAATCGACGACGACCACGATGTAGCGGCCCTGATAGGCCCGGTAGTAGGTGCCGCCGCAACGCCAGACGTCGAAGCCGTTGACCTTGGTGCGGACGCAGCCGGCCGGCAGCGTCGCGACCCAGGCGGTGGTGTGCCTCAGCACCCGCCATGTCGTGTTGCGGCGGGCGACGCCGGCGGCGCTGCGCGGCGTCCAGGGATGGCCGACGCGGGCCTCGGCCGCGCCGACCAGCGACAGCGCCGGCACCGTGCCGCCGATGATCTCGACGGCGGCCATGCCGATGGCGAGCAGGGCAGCGGCCGAACGCATTTTCGTTATTGATTTCATACGCATGTTCTCTCTCCTTAAGGCTCGATCGAAGTTCAACGGGGGGACGCGGCAAGCCGGGCGGTGCCCGCCAGAGCCGCGAGGTGAGCAACCACGAACAGAAAGTGCGCCGCGGTTGTGACGTAGCCGACGACGAGCACGTCGGCGGCGATGAAGAACTGCCAGAACAACAGGTTTGCCGTTCCGAGCAGCATGTGGACGGCAGCCAGGAAGGCATGCCAGGTCCGCGAATAGGCGATGCGCGAGAGCGTGACCCCGATGATCAGGGCCAGTCCGTGCGCCTCGATGAAGCCGATGCCGGTGCCGGGCGCGTCGGCGAGCAGTATGGCTTCGGCGCCGCGCCCGAAGAACGAGCCGGCAATGTCGGTGGCGAGCCCGCCGGCCGATGCCAGGATCAGGAAGCCGGCGTTGACGCGGATGAGCAGGTTTCCAAAGAACGGTGTCATGGTCGTTTCCCTTCGGTTACGTGTTTGGCTGCCACGGCGGCATTCCGCCGTGGCTTGTCGGAATGCGTGGCCGCATCAGGCGGCGATGGCTTGCGGCTCGGCGGCCGCCACGGCGGGATCCGCCGCTGCTGTCGTTTCGGCCGGCGCCTTGATGCCGAACCAGGTGACGTAAAGCGTCGGCAGGAACACCAGCGTCAGCACTGTCGCCACCATCAGGCCGCCCATCACCGCGTAGGCCATCGGCCCCCAGAACACGGTCGGCGCGATCGGGATCATGCCGAGGATGGCGGCCGCCGCCGTGAGCAGGATCGGCCGCAGCCGGTGCGTGGTGGCGCTGATCACCGCAGCCCATGGCTCCTCGCCGTCGGCGATGTGCTGGTCGATCTGCGTGATCAGGATCACCGAGTTGCGGATCACCATGCCGATCAGCGACATCACGCCGAGGATGGCGACGAAGCCCATCGGCGCGCCGGAGATGAGCAGCGCGCCGGCGACGCCGATCAGCGCCAGCGGAGCGGTGAGCAGCACCAGCACGAGGCGCTGGAAGCTCATCAGCTGGATCATCAGCACCGTGGCCATGATGAACAGCATCAGCGGGAAGACCACGAAGATGCTGGCCTGCGCCTTGGCGCTGTCCTCGATCACGCCGCCCTGTTCGACGCTGTAGCGGGCCGGCAGCTCCGCTTTGAAGGCGGTGATCGCCTTCTCCAGCTTGCGCGTCACCGCGGTGGCATCGCTGCCCGGCGCGACGTCGGCCTGGACGGTCACGGTCGGCAGGCGACCACGGCGCCAGATCAGCGGCGGCTCGGTCTGGTAGGAGAGCTTGGCAACCTGTTCGAGCGGCACGCGGCGTCCGCCCGAGGCGCTGATCGTCAGGCCGCGCAGCGTGTCGATGCTGGCGCGTTCGGACTCCACGGCGCGGGCGACGATGTCGACGAGGTAGGTGTCGTCGCGCATCTGCGTGATCTTCGAGCCGGACAGCACCGCGTTGATCGTCTCGGAGAGCTGCTGCGAGGAGATGCCGAGTGCACGCGCCCGGTCCTGGTCCACTTCGACCTTGATGACCTTGGCCGGCTCGTTCCAGTCGTAGTTGATGTTGCGCACCGCGGCATCGCTGCCCAGCACCTGCGCGAACTGCTGCGCCAGGCTGCGCGTCCTGTCCGGGTCCGGACCGCTGACGCGGAACTTCAGCGGCCAGCCGACCGGCGGGCCGAGCTCCAGCGGCGTGACGCGGGCCATGACATCGTCGAAGCCGGTCGACAGCTTCTTCTCCAGCCGGTCGATGACCGCCTGGCGCACGGCGTGGCCCTTGGTCACCACCACCGCCTGGGCGAAGAAGTCGTTGGCGAGCTGCGCGTCGAGCGGCAGGTAGAAGCGCACCGCGCCCTGACCGACGTAGAAGCTCCAGTGGTCGATGTCCGGGTCGGCCGCGAGCAGCTTCTCGACGCGCTCCACCACCGCGTCGGTCGCCTTGATCGAGGCGGTGCGCGGCAGGGTGAGATCGACCATGACCTCCGGCCGGTCGGACTTCGGGAAGAACTCCTGGCCGACGAAGCCCATGGCCACGACCGACAGCGCGAACAGCCCGGCGGTCGCCGACAACACCAGCCACTTCGCCCGCATCGCCATTTCGAGCAGCGCCTCGAAGCCGCGGGCTATGCGCGACGGCTGATGGCTGTCATGGCCCTTGATGCGCTCCGGCAGCAGGAAGACGCCGGTGAGCGGCGTGAACAGCACCGCAACGATCCAGGAGACGACCAGCGCGATGCCGACGACCGCGAACAGCGAGAAGCAGTATTCGCCGGCGCCGCTCTTGGCGAAGCCGACCGGCACGAAGCCGGCGATCGTCACCACCGTGCCGGTGAGCATCGGGAAGGCGGTCGAGGTATAGGCATAGGTGGCGGCCGAGATCTTGTCGTGGCCTTCCTCCATGCGCGAGATCATCATCTCGACCGCGATCATGGCGTCGTCGACCAGAAGGCCGAGCGCGATGATCAGCGCGCCGAGCGAGATACGCTGCAGCGAGATGCCGAAATACTCCATGGTGACGAAGGTGATCGCCAGCACCAACGGGATGGCGACCGCCACCACGATGCCGGGGCGCCAGCCGAGCGCCAGCAGCGAGACGGCAAGCACGATGGCGATCGCTTCGCCGAGACTCTTGGTGAACTCGCCGACGGACTCTTCCACCACATGCGACTGGTCGGCGACCAGGCCGAGCTCGGCGCCGAGCGGCAACTCGGCCTCCATCTCGTGCATCTTCTCCTTGACGTTCTCGCCCAGCGCCAGCGCGTCGCCGCCAGCGGTCATCGAGACCGCGATGCCGACGGCCGGCTTGCCGTTGAAGCGGAACATCGGCTGCGGCGGATCGGAATAGGCGCGCTTGACCTCGGCGACGTCGCCCAGCCGGAAATAATGGCCGTTGGCGTAGAAGTTGATCGCCTTCAGACTCTCCTCGGAGGTGAAGGAACCGGAAACGCGGATGGCGATGCGCTCCGGGCCGGCATCGACGGTGCCGCTCGGCGTCAGCGCGTTCTGCGCCTGCAGCGCCTGCGACAGCGTGCCGACGTCGAGGCCGAGCGCCGCCACCTTCTGCGTCGAGAATTCGAGGTAGATCTTCTCGTCCTGCTGGCCGACCAGATCGACCTTGGCGACATCCTTCACGGTGAGCAGCCCGGCGCGCAGGCTGCTGGCCAGGTCCTTCAGCTCGCGATGGCTGAGACTGTCGGAGGTCAGCCCGTAGATCAGCGAATAGGTGTCGCCGAACTCGTCATTGTAGAACGGGCCCTGGACGCCGGACGGCAAGGTCGGCTTGATGTCGTCGAGCTTCTTGCGCACCTGGTACCAGAGCGGCTGCACCTGGTCGCCGGCGACCGTGTCCTTGAGGTTGACGAAGACGACGGATTCGCCGGGCTTGGTGTAGCTCTTGACGTAGTCGAGGTCGGGAAGCTCCTCGAGCTTCTTCTCGATGCGGTCGGTGATCTGCTCCACCGTGTCGCTGGTCGTGGCGCCCGGCCACATCGTCTTCACCACCATGGTCTTGATGGTGAAGGGCGGGTCCTCCTCGCGGCCGAGGCCTTGATAGGCGTAGAGGCCGGCAAGCGCCGCCGCGATCATCAGGTAGATGACGAAGCTCCGGTGGCGCAGCGCCCATTCGGAAAGGTTGAAGCTGGTCATGATGCAATCCCTCTCAGCGCGCGTGAAGGCGCGTTCCGCCGGCGTTTGCCGGCCAGCGAAAAATGATGGTTGGGTTCGGACAGCGCCCGCCGCGTGGCGGGCGCCGTCGCAAGTCAGGCCAGGCTGTGCATGGTGCCCGGCACACGGTAGGGCGCGCGCTCGGCGGTCCTCGGCCTGATGGCGAGGCCGGCGAGGTAGCGCTGGAAAGTCGCCGCCTCCTGGACGGGCGAGGCGAGCGCGACATGGCCGTCCGGTCTCACCAGATAGGCGCCGTCACGCTGCAGGCCGGCTTTGCCGGCCGCTTCCGACCAGGCGAAGGCATGGACCGGGATGCCGGCCGGCGCGAGCATCGCCCGGAATTCGGCGTTGACCTCGCCATAGACATGGATCTGCCAGTCGAGCGAGCGCAGCGGTTCGAAATTGTCGCCCCTCGCGCCGACCACATAGGGCAGGCGGTCGCCGCCGCCGACCTTGCCGGCCGTGCCCGCGCTGATCGGCCCGGCGCGGTACTCGATCGCCGCCTGCGAGATCACGCCGAAGAAGGCGCGCGAGCCGAACGACGTGTGCAGCGCGGCGTTCATGATCTTCGGCATCAGATAGCGCCGGAACAGGCCGACCAGCCGCGAGCGGCTGGTGACGAAGCGGAACACCTTGTCGGTGCTTTCGATCAGCTTATGGGCGAAGGCGATGCGCTCCGGCTCGTAGCTGTCGAGCAGGCGCGCATCGGCGCGGCCCTGGACCACGGCGGCGAGCTTCCAGGCGAGGTTTACCGCATCGCCCATGCCGGTGTTCATGCCCTGGCCGCCGGCCGGGCTGTGGATGTGGCCGGCATCGCCGCACAGGAACACGCGGCCGGCGCGGAAGCGCTCGGCGACGCGGTGATGGACGCGGTAGGTCGAGAACCAGTTGACCTCATGGACCTTGACGCCCGTGTCGCGTTCGACATCGGCGCGGATCGCCTCGAAGGTGATCGTCTCGTCCGCCTCGTGCGCCTTCGGCACGATGCCGATCAGCCTGACCGAACCCGACTGCCGGACCGGCATGACGATGGCGAAGCCATAACTGCTGATCGTCGTGTCCATGCCGTTGGGCGTGATTTCGCCGCTGCCCTTCACGTCGGCGACGTAGAAGGACTGCTCGTAGGTGCCGCCGGGGAAGCCGATGTTCAGCCCATGGCGAACGGCGCTGCGGGCGCCGTCGCAGCCGGCGAGATAGGCCGTGCTGACGGTCTCGGTGCGGCCGTTCCTGCTCAGCGTCGCAATGACCGCTTCGCCCTTGTCCTGGAAGGCGACAAGCTCGGTGTCGCGCTCGACCTCGACGCCGGCGCGCTCGAGATGCGTGATCAGCAGGCGTTCGTGGATGTCCTGCGGCAGCGCGAAGGCGAAGGAGTAGGGGCTGATGCCGCGGCCGAAATCCGACAGCGGCAGCCTTGCCGCGACGCCAGCCGGCGTGTGCAGGGTCAGCCGCTCCAGCCGCACGCCTGCGGCGAGCACGTCGTCGACGATGCCGATCTGGCGGTGGAACTCCAGCGTGCGGGCCTGGACGGCGAGCGCCCGCGAGGTCTCGCCGGGAGCGGCGGCCTTGTCGAAGATGCGCACCGGCACGCCGAGCCTGGTCAGCCACAGCGCCAGCGTCAGGCCGGTCGGACCGGCGCCGGCAATCAGGACCTTGGTCTTTGACATGTTCATTTCTCTTCCCCTTCAGCGGTGCGGACTTTTTCATGTTCCCGCAGCCGGTTGACGCCGGCGGTGACGACGATGTCGCCCTTGGCGAGGCCGTCGCTGACGACGACGCGGTCGGTCTCGTAGCGGGCGACGGCGACGGGCCTGAGCTCGACGGCGGATGTCGCGGTGACGACCCAGACCGCCGGCTCGCCGTCCTTGTCGAACAGCGCGCTGCCGGGCAGCACCACAACCGGCACGCTGGCGATCTCGGCGCGGCCGCCGACGCTGGCGCCGAAGCGCATTTCGGCGGGCGCATTCTCGAGCGAGACCTTGACCTGGAAGGTGCGGGTCGCGGCGTCGGCAACCGGCGCGATCTCGCGCACAGTACCGGTTGCCGTGATCGCCGGATTGCTGAGCAGCGAGACCGTGACCTTCGGCGGCCGCCTTGTGTCGGGCGTGTTGGCGAAGGCGGCTTCGGCGATCGAGAACACCGCGTCGCGGCTGCTCGGATCGGCGACGCGCGCCACCATCTGCCCGACATTGACGGACTGGCCGGCTTCGGCGCCGGTGGCGGTGACGATGCCGTCGAAATCGGCATGCAGCTCGGTATAGCCGAGCTGGTCTTTCGCCATCTGGAAGGCGATATTCGCCGACTTCAGCTTGGCCTCGGCTGAACGCAAGTTCTTCAGCGTCGCATCGTAGCTGGCGCGTGTCGTGAAGCCCTTGGCGAGCAGCGCGCCGATGCGGGCCTCGGCTGCGCTCGCCTCGACCAGCACGGCTTGCGCCGCCGCGACATCCGCCTCGGCGCTGAGCAGCCGGTTGCGGTAATCCTGGTCGTCGATGCGGGCAAGCACCTCGCCCTTCTTCACCGTCGAGCCGATCTCGGCCATGCGTTCGATGAGCTTTCCGGAAACGCGAAAACCGAGGTCGCTCTCGAGCCTTGGGCGGATCTCGCCAATGGCGGTGCGGACCTCGGCATTGGCAACCGGCGTCACCTCGACGGCCTTGACCAGCTTCGTCTCCGGCGCGTCAGGCTTTGCGCTCGAGGCTTCGCTTCTGGCGCCATGCCAGACGATCGCGGCGCCGCAGGCAAGGACGGCGATCGATCCGGCGACAAGGCGGCGTCTCAGCGGCCTGTTGTGAAGAAGTTCGGCAATCATGTTGTCTCCATGACCAAGGTTGCGGCCGCGCTGGGAGGATGCGGGCGACCGGAAAATGCGTTTGGCTGGGGACGATCGGGCGTTGCGGCCTGTCTTTTGCCAGCCCGATCTTTTTGCGACTCCGGGTCCGCGAAATCCCGAACGGTTTCTGAAAATTTTCCGATGTTTGGCTGAGACGATTCCCTGGCGGGCGTCGGTCTCCCGGCTTCAGGCGTCGTTTAAACCCGGCGTGCCTGCCTGCGCAGCCAGTGCTGCAGCTTGATCAGGTGGCGCATAGGCGAGCGGTCGATGCGCTTGACGTCGATCAAGGTGACGCCGCCGCCGTCCGAAAGCGTGTGAAATCCCTGGTCGAAACCGTCGTGCCAGCCTTCGGGCGACAGGCGCCTGACGATATCGGCCGAAAACTCCTCAGGCGTGAGACGGTCGATGCCGAGCAGATTGATGGCGCGGCCGTAGCCGGTCGTGCAGTCCTGTGTCGGGAAATAAAGCTTGTCACCGTCCAGGAACGGCGAGCCGGCAGGCCGCGACGATGCGTGACCCGTGCGCACCGGGTTTTGCTTGTGCTTGTGCCACGGGCCGGTCAGGCTGTCGGCAAAGGCGACATGCAGTTCGCGCGTGTCCCTGCCGTCCGGTCCGAAGAGCGCATGAAACATCCACCAGCGCTGCTGATGGTGAAAGACCGTCGAGTCGACCGCCGGCTCTTCCAGCAGCACGGCGACCGGCTCCCACCTTGTCGGGAAATCGACCGCCCGATAAAGCGTCAGCCGGCCGCTCTGGTAGGCCTCCGGCAGCATGAAGATGTCCTCGCCCGACCGGATCAGTTGCGGATAGGAAAGGTGGAAATGTTCCTTCAGCGCAATGCCGCGCTCCCTCAGCGTCCAGCCCCGGTCGTAGCTGTAGTAGTGGATATCGCCGCGCTTCACCCGGTAGTCATAGGCTTCGACCAGCACGGTGAAGCGATCGCCGTGGGGAAGGCCGAACGGGTCGGCGATGAAGCGGAACGAGCCTTGCGGCGGCAGCCAGATCACACGGCGCCTGTCGAGGCCGTCGGCGGCAAGAACGCCCTGGATCGGCACTGGAACGATCCCCACCTGCCAGATGTCGGCCATTCCCCGTAGTCCCCGCGTCGAGCCCCGGCATTTATGCAGCAAACCACGCCGCGGAAACAGCCTGTGTCAGGCCAGGTTCGGTGTTCACCAACCGCTAACCACGCTGGCGTCGCGGGTCTGCCATGCACAGTTGCCGGCTTCTGGATCAACGACGTCCCCTTGAATACTAAGCACGCTTATTATATATGCCGCTCATGGTTTCCGACGGCATCGACAGACTGGGCTTCCTGATCCACGACGTGCAGCGCCTGATGCGCAAGCGCTTCGAGGCGCGCGCCAGCGGCTTCGGCCTTTCCTCGGCGCAGTGGCGGCTTCTGGTCCGTGTCGCCAAGGAGGCGGGTGTCGCCCAGGCGCGACTGGCCGAGCTTCTCGAAATCGAGCCGATCAGCGTCTCGCGCCTCGTCGACCGGATGGAGGAGGGCGGCTGGATCGAACGTCGCCCCGACGCAGCGGACCGGCGCGTGCGCATGATCTTCCCGACCGCCAAGGCGAGCGAGGCCTATGCCCACGTCAAGAGCCTCGCCGGCGAGGTTTATGAGGAATCGCTGGTCGGCGTGTCGCCGGAAGATCGCCGCGTCCTGATCCGGGCGCTGGATACGATCGTGCAGAACCTGGCCGACGGCGAAGCGCCGTCGCTGGAAAAAATGAAGACTACGGAAGGCACAGCAGCATGAACGCGGTAGCAAAGGTGGACGAGAAGGTCACCAGGCTGGAACGGGAAGCGCCGGCGCAGCCGGTCGCCGAGGCGCCGGCGCAACCGGCGGTCGCCCCGGCGGAGCTCGCTCCCTCGCCGCAACCGGCGCCGAAGAAGCAGCGCCGCGCCGGCCGCTTTCTCCTGATGGTCGCGCTGCCCGCGGCACTGCTCGCCGGCGGCGCCTACGTCTGGGTCACCGGCGGCCGCTACCAGGAGACCGAGAACGCCAATCTGCAGCAGGCCAAGGTGTCGATCGCTTCCGACACGGCGGGTCGCATCGTCAAGGTCGGCATCGCCGACAACCAGCTCGTCAAGCAGGGTGACGTGCTGTTCGCCGTCGACCCCGAATCCTACCGGATCGCGCTCGCCCAGGCCGATGCGGCGGTCGCCACCGCCCGCCTCAATGTCGAGCAGCTGCGCGCCGCCTACAGCCAGGCGATGGCGCAGGAGAAGTCCGACACCAGCGAAGTCGCCTACGCGCAGTCGCAATACGACCGCGCCGCCGACCTTGCACAGAAGGGCATCAACGCCAAGTCGTCGCTGGACGAGGCCAGGAACGACCTCGACAAGGCCAGGCAGCAGCTGGCGGTGGCCGAGCAGGGCATCATCAGCGCCAAGGCGGCGCTCGGCGGCAATCCCGACATCGAGACCGACAAGCACCCGACGGTGATGGCGGCGCTCGCCGCGCGCGACAAGGCCGCCTATGACCTGGCGCAGACGACGGTCACGGCGCCGGCCGACGGTGTCGTCAGCCAGGCCTCCTCGTTCAAGGTCGGCCAGTATGTCGCCACCGGCACGCCGCTGTTCTCGCTGGTCGAGACCGGCGACACGTGGATCGACGCCAATTTCAAGGAAACCCAGCTCACCCACATGAAGCCGGGCCAGAAGGCGGAGATCGTCGTCGACACCTATCCGGGCAAGACCTTCGAGGCCACGGTCAAGGCGATCGGCGCCGGCACCGGGGCGGAGTTCTCGCTGCTGCCGGCGCAGAACGCCACCGGCAACTGGGTCAAGGTCACGCAGCGCATTCCCGTGCGCCTGGAGCTGACCGATCCCGACGCCAAAATGGCGCTGCGCACCGGCATGAGCGCCACCGTCACCGTCGACACCGGCGTGGCGCGCGGCCTGCCGAAGATCTTCGGCCGCGCCACGGCCGGCGAGGCGGCCGAGTAGGCGACGATCCCGGATTGGCGGCCGGAATGGACAAGTGGCGGAAGCCTGCCGGGGACCCGGCGGGTGGAAGCAAAACGGCAGGGGATTGGTCCGATGGGAGGAGTGGGAAGGAGCGGGATTTGAACCGGGGCCGCGTCGCGGCCTGATCGAAATCTGAAGCCTTCGACACAGACCTCTTCGGTCCTCAGGTTTCCGGGCGGCAGGCGTCCGATCAAAAGAGACTTTCGTTCGATGTAACCCCCACATCGATAGTCGCGTCCCACCGCGATGAGGGTCTCCAAACGGAAGGCCTCGCCGCCCGGAAACCGTCGTGTACACGTTTTTGTTACCTGCTGGAAGTTCCGCATCATGAGCACGCCAGAACCCTTCAAGGAAGTACCGCACCGCGGCCTGATCACCGTCGCGCTGATGCTGGCCACCGTCATGCAGGCGCTAGACACGACGATCGCCAACGTCGCGCTGCCGACCATGACCGGCGATCTCGGCGCTTCTCCGGACAACATCAACTGGGTGCTGACTTCCTACATCGTCGCGGCGGCGATCATGACGCCGGTCACCGGCTGGCTTGCCGACCGGCTCGGCCGCAAGGAGCTGTTCCTGACGGCCGTTGTCGGTTTCACCATCTTCTCCATGCTGTGCGGCCTGGCGTGGAGCCTCGAGACCATCGTGCTGTTCCGGCTGCTGCAAGGCGTATTCGGCGCCGCGATCGTGCCGCTGTCGCAGACCTTCCTGCTCGACATCAACCCGAGGGAGCGCCACGGCCAGGCGATGGCCATCTGGGGCGCCGGCATCATGCTGGGGCCGATCCTGGGCCCGACGCTCGGCGGCTGGCTGACCGAGAATTTCAACTGGCGCTGGGTGTTCTTCATCAACCTGCCGGTCGGCATCCTCGCCTTCCTCGGCATGGCCGCCTATCTGCCTGCGGTCGCCAAGCGCGTGCGCAGCTTCGATTTCTTCGGCTTCGCCATGATCTCGCTCGGCGTCGGCGCGCTGCAGCTGATGCTGGATCGCGGCGGCGAGGTCGACTGGTTTTCCTCCGTCGAGATCTGGATCGAGCTCGGCCTTGCCATTACCGGCTTCTGGGTGTTCACCATCCACACGGTGACGGCGGAGCACCCCTTCATCGACCCCAAGATATTCCTCGACCGCAATTTCGTGACCGGCCTGGCGTTCATCTTCGTCATGGGCGTGCTCATCCTGGCCTCGATGTCGCTCCTGCCGCCCATGCTGGCGAACATTTTCGGCTATCCGACCATGACCATCGGCGTCGTCATCGGTCCGCGCGGTATCGGCACGATGATCTCGATGCTCCTGGTCGGCCGCATCATGCACAGGGTCGACGCCAGGATCCTCGTGGTCATCGGCTTCCTGTTGACCGCGCAGTCGCTCTACACCATGTCCAGCTTCTCGCCGCAGATGGACAATTGGCTCATCCTGACCTCCGGCGTGATCCAGGGCCTGGGCATGGGCATGGTGTTCGTGCCGCTGTCGACGATCGCTTTCGCCACGCTCGACGCGCGCTACCGCACCGATGCCACCGCGCTGTTCAGCCTGGTGCGCAATCTCGGCTCCTCGATCGGCGTGTCGGTGGTGACGGTTCTGATGGTGCGCAACACGCAGATCAACCACACCGAGCTTGCGGCCTTCATCAACCCGTTCAACCCCAATTTGTGGGCGGCCTCGCCGGCGGCGGCGAGCGGCGATCCGACGGCGCTGTCGCAGGTCGATCGGCTGGTCAACATCCAGGCGATGATGATTTCCTACGTCAACGACTTCAAGATCCTGATGGTGATGACGCTGCTCGCCATCCCGTTCGTCTTCCTGCTGCGCAAGCCGAAGGCGGCGCCGGCCGCCGGCGCCCCTGCCGCACACATGGACTGACGGTTGCTGAAGCAATTCCAGGAAAAGTGTGAAACGGTTTTCCGTCCGGAATTGCGTACAAAATAGTCAGAGCAGTTCAGCGGTTCTACCAGACGCTGAACTGCTCTGATCGCGAGGCGGAGCCGCCGCGCCTGCATCCGGGACTGAAATCGTGGCGGGGGAACAGCGCAAGGATTCTCGGATATCTACAACCGACTGCGCCTGGTTCATCTACCATTAGTATATATCGATCACGATGTCGTCGCTTTTGGGTTGAAAGCGAGCCGTGTTGCTTTGCGCCGGCACCAAACTGGAGGAACTCTGTTTGGGCGAGAAATCATCCAGGAAAGCCGCCGAGACACCCGAGTCGGCCAATCTGGCGGCGCTGGCGAAGCTGACCATCGCTTCATACGAAACGCTCGAGCGCGATCTGCGAGCCAGGATCGCAACGCTCGAAGGGCAGGCGCTGCGATTTGAGACGGCGATCGACAACGTTTCGCAAGGCATCTGCTTTTTCGACGCCGCCGAACGATTGATCCTGTGCAACCGCCGCTACGCTGAAATCTACCACATTGCGCCAGAGCAATTGCAGCCGGGTGTGACGCTCCGGGAAATCGTCGAACATCGCGTCGCCGCCGGGACATCTGTGACCGATGCCGACGCCTATCTTGCATTGGCCCGCTCCGTCAATTCGGGCATGGCTCCAAGGGTATGGACCGCCAACCTCGCCGACGGTCGGACGGTTCAGGTCTGCCATCAGCCCATGGCCGACGGCAGCTGGGTGGCCACGCATGAGGACATTACCGCGCTCGTTGCCAACCGACAGATCGTCGACGAGCGCATCTCGTTGCAAACGCTGATCGACTGGGTGCCCGATTATCTCTGGGTCAAGGACACGGAGAGCCGCTTCGTCGTGGCCAACAGGGCGCTTGCGGTCGACAGCGGGCGGGAGAAGACGAGTGACATGATCGGCTTGACCGATTTTGATCTCCATGCCCCGGAACTTGCGCAGAAATTTCGCGCGGTGGAACAGACCGTGCTCAGCAGCGGCCAACCCATGATCGACAAGGAAGAGTTCATTGTCGACGCGTCGGGCGCCGGCAAGTGGGTGTCATCGACAAAGGTGCCGTTGCGCAATGCCCACAATGACATCATCGGTCTGGTCGGCATCGCGCACGATGTCACCGCACGCAAGCAGGCGGACGTCCTTCGCGAGGGGCAGGCGCACATCCTGGAAATGATCGCGATGAGCGCCCTGCTCGAAGACGTGCTCGACCGTCTGATGCGCCTCGTCGAGTCGCAGCTGACCGGGATCTTCGGTTCCGTCCTGCTGCTGGACAAGGACGGCAGCCATTTGCGGCACGGCGGCGCGCCGAGCCTGGCGAAGGAATACACCGCTGCCATCGACGGGATCGCCATCGGCCCCAAGGTTGGGTCATGTGGCACCGCCGTCTATCGGCGGGAGCCGGTCATCGTCGCGGACATCATGCAGGACCCGCTTTGGGAAGAATACCGTCAGGTGGTGGCGCCCTTCGGGTATCGTTCCTGCTGGTCGACCCCGATCCTGTCGCATCAAGGCGCCGTGCTCGGTGTCTTTGCGATGTATTCGATGACGGTGCGCGAACCGACCGAGGCCGAAACGCGGCTGATCGACTTCACGACGCGGATTGCGGGGATCGCCATCGAGCGCAAACTGGCTGAAGACCAGATTCATTTCATGGCCAACCATGATGTGCTGACAGGGCTTCCAAATCGCGCTCTGCTCGAGGACCGGCTCTCGCAGGCACTGCTCTATGCGCAGCGATACGATCGCTGGGTGACGGTGGTGTTCATCGACCTCGACAATTTCAAACTCGTCAACGATACGCTCGGCCACAATGCCGGCGACGTGCTGCTGAAGACCGTTGCCAACCGCATGGTCGACTGCGTAAGGCCGACCGACACAGTCGTGCGGCTTGGCGGCGACGAGTTCGTCATAGTCCTGTTCGACCAGCCGACGAACGTCGATCTGATCTCCGAGACCCTGCAAAAGATCCGGGCGGCGATCGCGGAGCCGGTTCATCTGGGAAGGCATCGGCTGAGGGCGACGGCCAGCATCGGCATCGCCAACTATCCCAAGGACGGGACGAGTCCGGATCAGCTGCTGGCCAATGCCGATGCCGCAATGTACCGCGCGAAGGAATTCGGCCGCGACAATTTCCAGTTCTACGCTCCCGAGTTCAACACCAGGGCGCATGAGAAATTCCTGCTTCAGGAGGAATTGCGAAATGCCCTGGCGCGCTCGGAGTTCATTCTGCTCTACCAGCCGCAGGTGGATCTTCGCTCAGGAGAGGTCTTTGCAGTCGAAGCCTTGCTGCGCTGGAAGCATCCGACACGAGGCATGGTGGCGCCGGACACGTTCATTCCGACCGCCGAGGAGACCGGGCTGATCGTGCCGATCGGCGACTGGGTCCTGCACGAAGCCTGTCGGCAGAACAAGGCCTGGCAGGATGCCGGTCTGCCGCCCCTGACGGTCTGCGTAAACGTCTCGGCGCGGCAATTCAGGGAACCGAACCTGATTGGCCGTGTCGTGAACGCGCTGACGGACAGCGACCTGGAGGCCAGATATCTCGAGCTCGAGGTAACCGAGAGCCTTATCATGCAGGACGTCGAATTGGCGGTCGCGACGATGGACGCCTTGCAGAGCCTGGGGGTTCAGATATCGATCGACGATTTCGGAACAGGCTATTCCAGCCTTAGCGCGCTCAAGACCTTTCCCGTGGCGCGGCTGAAGATCGACAAGTCATTCATCAAGGATCTCGCCGCCGACGAGAACGATCAGGCTGTCGCCAGCGCCGTGATTTCGCTGGGTCAGAATCTGCATCTGAGGGTCATTGCCGAGGGCGTCGAGACGGACGACCAGGTGGCCTTCCTGCGCAAGAACAATTGCGATGAAATGCAGGGCTATCATTTCAGCAAGCCGGTCTCTGCCCAGGGCATCGAGAAGCTGCTCCACACGGCGAGCGTGGCGGATGACGGCCAAGGCGTTCCGGCGTCGGGAACCCTGACGACAAAACAGGGATAGGCGAGGCCTATCTCCCGAGCACGAGGCTCCAGTAGCGCAGGCTCGGATCGCGGCCGTCGCGCACATAGGCGAGGCCGAAGCGGGAGAAGTCCGGGTCGAGCATGTTGCGGCGGTGGCCGTCCGAATGCATCCAGATGTCGAACAGCTTCTGCAGGTCGAATCGGCCCTCGGCGATGTTCTCGCCTGCGGCGCCGCGCACGCCATTGTCCTTCATGCGCGAGGCGAAGTCCTTGCCCCAGCCGGTGGTGTGGCTCATCCGGGCACGTGACGCCATGTAGCCGGCTTGCTGCAAGGCTGCCTGCTCGAGCTGCGTGTCTGGAACCAGCGCCGGAAGCCCGGCGGAGGACCGGATGCCGGCGAGCGTCGTCGTGGCTGAGGAGGAGACGCCTGCGCCTTCGCCGGTCGGCAGCACGGCGGTCGAGCAGGCGGCAAGCCCGGCCAGCGCGGCAAGAGCAGCGCCCTTCAGCAGCAGGCGCCTGTTCGGGTTCGGGATCGGGTGGTTTTCGAGTCGCGCAACGGTCATACCCGCCTGAAATAATGGTGATCATGGCTTTTGCCGGGCAGGGCGGCGAAAATCTCGGTAGACGGCCCTAGGCTGCGGTTTCGAGATTTGCTTCCGAGCCGCCGGTCCGGTCGTCCTGCGTATGCACCCACCAAGCGCCGAGCGCATCGATCAGCGGCACAAGCCTGCGGCCGGGTTCCGTAAGGTCGTAGTCGACGCGCAGCGGATAGCCTTGATGCGCGGTCCGCCGCACAATCCCGGCGTCCTCCAGCTTGCGCAGTTCCAGCGCCAGGATGCGGTGCGAAACGGTCGGATTGTCGCGCCTGAGTTCGCTGAAGCGTTTGGTGCCGTCCTTCAGATAGTAGAGCAGCAAGGTCGGCCAGCGGCCGCTGAGCACGCGCATGGTCTCTTCGATCGGGCAGCGCGAGACGACATCTTTCATGGGGAGGGACCTGGACGCGTGGTTACAGAATAGTGCGTAATTTACATGGGGCGACCGGTGTTTAGGGTCAAGTTTCGCTGCGCGGCGTGACCCTCGAACATGGAAGAGACAACACATGGAACCTATCCTCCTTTACGGCTTCCCGGCGGGAAGCTCGATGGGGCTCGTCGCTGCCTTCGAACGCCTCGGGCTGCCCTACCGGCTGTGCCGGGTGGACATGCTGGCCGACATGAAGAACGAAGCCTATGCCGGCATCAACGGCCGGCAGGAAACGCCGGTGCTGATCACCGACGAGGGCAAGGTGCTGACCGAGACCATGGCGATCGCCGCATGGCTCGAGGCCCGCGATACGCAGCGCCGCATCAGCTTCGATCCGCGCACGCCGGAAGCCGATCGGATGCACCAGCTGGTGGCTTTCGTGAACACCGGCTTCACCGCCGCGTTCATGCCGCTCTGGGCGGCGTTGGAAATGGCGTCGCCCGATCCGGTGCTGCAGGCGACCTTGCGCGACTTCGGCCGCAAGGCCGTCGCCGAGCGTCACGACAAGCTTGAGGCGATGATCAACGGAACCGAGTTCCTGGCCGGGGACCGGCTGACGCTGGCCGATACCACGCTGATCGGCGTGGCGCGCTGGGCCGAATTTCACCAGGCCATCGAGGGCGCCGATTACCCCAGGCTTGCCGCCCTGCGCCGCCGCATCGAGGCCGTGCCGGAGGTGCGCTACGCGCTTGCCGTCGAGAATGGCGAAATGCCTGTCGGCTCGGGCGCCTGCCTGGGGCATGTCCCGCTGGCCGAGGTGATCGACCGCTTCGCGGCCTGATACGCGACGCGCCTTTGGTCAACGGGCGGCGCCAGCGTGGCTGGCGCCGCCCGAATAGGACCTATTTCACCAGAGCCAGGACGAAAGGTGCCTGAAAGGTGTCCTCCATGCTGGAGGCCGTGTAACTTGGCGGCGCCGAACGGCTGGACGCTTTCGCCGTCAGCGTTGCGCTTCGGTCGCCATCCTCAGCGCCAGCGCCGCCAGCACGGTGCCCATCATCCAGCGCTGGATGACCATCCACAACGGCCGTCCGGCGAGGAACGTCGCGATCGAACCGGCGGTCACCGCGATGATGGCGTTGACGGTGAGGCTGATCGAGATCTGGGTGACTCCAAGCACCAGCAGTTGCGACAGCACATGGCCCTTGGCCGGGTTGATGAATTGCGGCAGCAGCGAAAGGTAGAGCACCGCCACCTTGGGGTTGAGCAGATTGGTCATCAGCCCCATGGCGAACAGCCTGCGCGGTCCGTCCTTCGGCAATTCGCGAACCTCGAACGGCGAGCGCCCGCCGGGCCTCACCGCTTGCCAGGCGAGCCACAGAAGATAGAGCGCGCCGGCGATGCGTAGCGCATCATAGGCGAAGGGCACGGCGAGCAGCAGCGCGGTGATGCCGAAGGCCGCCGAGACCACGTAGAACAGGAAGCCGCAGGCGACGCCGCCGAGCGAGATCAGCCCGGCCTTCGGCCCTTGCGACAGCGAACGCGAGATCAGGTAGATCATGTTCGGCCCGGGCGTCAGCACCATACCGAGGCAGACCAGCGCGAAAGCGAAGTGGTTTGCGGTGTCGGGCATCGATGCGTCTCCGGGTGGTGGCGGGCCCATTCACCACGCGCTTTCATCGATCGCAAGGGCATGCCGGCGGGAGTTCTTACTCCAGCGTTGAAAATTGGCAGCGTCCGCGCCGGCGCCTCCAACGCCGGGTGGTTTACCCGACGACGCGCAAATTCGACAGCTCGTTGGCGATTTCCTTGAAATTGTCGGACAGCGTGGCGCCCGTCGCGTTCCAGAACAGCTTGGCCGGCTTGCTGGGGTCGGTCGGATCCTTGCGGAAGCGCGAGTCGGAAGAGCATGCCTTCAGCGCGTCCATCGCCTTCTTGTCGCCGGCATCGGTCGCGGACATGTCGAGCGCGACGGTCATGACCATGATGTTGGCCGCCTTGGCGTTGTCGCACAGGCTCGCCATCTGTTCGTTGAGCGCGGCGGTGTAGTTGCTGGACGAATAGTTGAACTGGCCGATGGCGTTCGACGTGCCGGTGAACAGCCGGGTCACGGCGGTGTCGTAATAGGCGAGGCCGGTGTAGCCATAGGCGGCATAGGTCGACTTGTTGCCGGCCGGGTCGCTGCTGACCGTCGAATAGGTGTTCTCGCCGTCGGTGAGCACGATGACGACCTTGTCGTTGCCGCGCTCGCTCTCCAGCCGCCCTTCGGTGAAGGGCTCGGTGCTCGACACGGTGCGCCAGCCCCAGGCCATGCCTTCCGGGACATTGGTGTTGCCGTTCGGCTGCATCAGGTCGATCGCCGCCTTGATCGCGGTCAGCCCCGCCGCCTGGGTGACATCGGTCAGCGGCGTGATCGGCGTCGTGGTGCAGCTGTAGTTGGGACCGGCGCCGGTCGACAGCACCGGCGCATTGATCGGCCGCGGCTGGAAATACTTGGCCATGTTGGATTGCCGCGTCTTGCCGGTGGTGCTCGACGGATCGTCGTTCCACCAGCTGTTGGCAGCGCCGTAGGTCACCGGCTTCGCCTCGTCGGGATCCTGCGTCAAATACCAGTGGTTGCCAGGCTCGTCCGGCGCGAACATCGGCACGAACATGGTCGCCGGGTCGCCGACGCCGGTGCCGGTGTTGTTGGGGCCGCCGGAGGCCGCCGCGTCATTGACGTTGTAGGGGTAGGGCCTGACCTCGACGCAGCCCTGCCAGCTGGCGAACGGGCCATAGGTGTCGTTGTAGTCGTATTCGTCGTGGCTGCGCTTGCAGGTGTGGTTGGAGCGGTATTCGTCGCAGACGACACGCTTGGAGCCGACGATGCGCTCGTGGCTGGTGACCACCTTCATGTCGCGATAGAGCGAGAAGCGAGTGAGCATCTGGCCTTCCTGCTCGCCCCAGTCTGAGCCCTTCTTGTACCAGATGCCGTTGATCTTCTGCGCGTATTTGTTGGTGGCGTTCAGCGTCGTCCAGTCGAAATTCTCATGGTGGATCGGTGACAGCCCGTAGGTGTCCATCCAGGAAGCATTGTCGTTCTGCGTCCCGACATTCACCGAGGCGGCGAAGGGCACGATGCTGAACTGGACCGGCTTGTCGATCTGCTTGATCGCGGCCGCCTGCTGCGCCAGCGTGTCGACGAGCTGCTTGGCGGCCTGCTTGAGCAGGTCGATGCGCTTCTGCCCCGCACCGGTGCCGAGGTTGCTCATCGAGCCGGAATTGTCGAGCACCATGGCGACTTCGAGCGTGTTCTTAAGGCGCACTTCCGAGCAGACGGAGTAGTTGACGTCCGAAGACTCCTTATCGACCAGCAGCGCCGCTGCCGGCAGGAAATAGGGCTTGTACACCAGCGCCGCGCAGAGCTTGACCAGGCCGCCGCCGGTCGTGCTGCTGGGCAGCGTGACGCTGAGCGTGGTGTTGGCCGGATCGATGCTGTCGCCGAGGTTGGCCCTGAAGAACTCCAGCGCATAGGCCCTCAACTGGTCGTCGGTGGCGCCTTCGGCAAGGCGACGGGCGGTGGCGAAGTTGGCGGCGTCGAGCGCGTTCACCACCCTCTGCTTCTCGTTGACCACGCCCGAATAGTCGACGCTCAGCGCCACCGCGCCCATCAGCGGCACCATGGCGACCGCGGTCAAGAGAGCATAGTTGCCGCGCCGGTCGCGGCAGAAGTCACGCCAGAATCCACGCATGTGTTGTAAGCGGCCCCGCCTGCGGATCTTTTGCCCAGGCCACCGTTTCACAAAACGCTGAAGGACGGGTGTGGGAAACCGCTCGATTGCAGCCTCGGTGTTTCACCGAACGCTAACCAATCGCGCCGGGGCAAGGCCGCATCGTTCAAGGAAACGGCCCGCGAAGGCAGCGCGTTTCGCCGCGTCGATTGCCCCTTGATCAGCCGACAATGCGCAGGTTCGACAGTTCGTCGGCGATTTCCTTGAAGCTTTTCGACAGCGTGGCGCCGGTCGCGTTCCAGTACAATTTGGCCGCAGTCTTGCCGGTCGGGTCGGCCGGGTCTTTTCGGAATCTCGAGTCCGAGGAACACGTCTTCAGCGCGGTCATTGCGGCCTTTTCCGCGGATTTGGTGTCCACGAGGTCAAGCGAAACCGTCATCACGATGATGTTCGAATTCTTTGCATTGGCGCAAAGCGTCTGCATCTGCTCGTCGAGCGCCGTCGTGTAGTTGGCGCCGGTGTAGGTCGTCTTGCCAACGGAAGCGCTGGTGTTCATGAACAGCCGGGTCACCGTACCGGAGCCTGGATAGGTCAGGCCCGTGTAGCCGTACGCGGCGTAAGTCGACATGTTCTTGGCATAGGTGGCGTCGGCGATCGGGCTGTAGGTGTTTGCGCCGTCGGTCAGCACGATGACGACCTTGTCGTTGCCTTTTTCGCTGTTGGCCCGACCGTCCGTGAAAGGCTCATTGCTCGACAGCACCCGCCAGCCCCAGGCAAGCCCTTCCGGCACGTTGGTGTTGCCCGTCGGCGTCATTGCGCTGATGGCGTTTGTGATGGTGCTCTTGCCTGTGGTCGTGGTTATGTCCTGCAACGGTGTGATGGCGGAAGTCGTGCACCCGGAGTTGGGGCCGCCGTCAGCCGGCTCCGCCGCCGCATTGTAGGGCTTTGTGACGAAATACTTTCGCATGTCCGACTGGCGTTTCGCGACGGCCAGGCTGTCGGCCGAGTCCACCCACCAATTGTTCGGGTAACCCCATGACGTCGTGCTGACGTGGGTGGAGTCGGTCCAGAAATTGCCGGCCTCGTCCGGAGCGAACATCGGCACGAACAGGCTGGCGGGTGTGGACGTTGTCGGCGTCGTGTCGTCGGCATTGTAAGGATACGGCCTTGCTTCCAAGCAGCCTTTCCAGGCTTGGTATTGGGCGGTCGTGTCGACATAAGTCTGACACGTGCCGTGGTTCTTCTTGGTGCAGGTTCGCGTCGTGGCCATCATATCCTGGTAGAGGGTGAAGCGGGTCATTGCCTTGCCCGCGTCCGCTCCCCAGCCGGTGCCCCTCTGGTAGTAGGCGGCACCGACTTTCTCGATGTATTTGTTCGGATCGACGCCGGAGACGTTCTTGTACATCTGGGTCCAGTCGAAATCCTCATGATGTATCGGCGAGATGCCGTCGAGATCCATCCAGGTCTTGTCCTTGTTGGCTGAGCCGACATTGACCGAGGCCGAAAAGGGTACCAGGGCGAACTGCACCGGCTTGGTGACCTGCTTCATTTGCCCTGCCTGCAGGGCCAACGTGTTGACGAGTTCGGTCGCGGCGGTCTTGAGCAGCTCTATGCGCTGCTGGCCTGTACCGGATCCATTCGTGCTCATCGAGCCGGAATTGTCGAGCACCAGGGCAACCTCGAGAGTGTTCTTGAGGCGAACTTCCGAGCACGCGGTCAAAGTCGTGTCGCCGGCAGTCCTGCCGATCAGCATCGCCGCGGCTGGCAGGAAATAAGGATGGTAGCGCAGGGTCGCGCAAAGCTTCAGCGTGCCGCCGCCGGCATTGTTGCTGGGCAAGGTGACGCTCAGCGCCGTGTCAGCCGGGCTGACATGCGACAGATTGGCTTCGAAGAAGTTCTTCGCATAGGCTTTGGCGTCGGCGTCGCTTACATTGGCGACGATCTGCTGCGCGGTGGCGACGCCCGCGGCATCCAGCGCGTTCAGCGTTTCCTGCTTTTGGCGCACCAGGTCCGTATAGTCGACCGCAAGCGCAACCGCGCCCATCAGGGGCACCATGGCGATGGCGGCGATCAAGGCATAGTTGCCGCGCCTGTCGCGCGCGAACCTGCGCATCGTCGCTTCGAATCTGCGGATCATCGCCTTTAGCCCCCGCTAATGTACGACCAAAGTCGTAGTTGATCTGCGACCATGCCCACAGATCATTAAATTTCAGGTTGCGCGAATGCATCCAACATCAACCTGCGTTTTCAAGGCTCGTTAACTATCGGGCCAGCTGCGTGGATGCCCCCGGGAATTCCACCGCGACGCAGGTCCGGTCTTCAGCATCCGTCCCGCCGCTGCGGCCGGTGCCTGTCGAAAGCTGGTGACAGGATGAGGCGCTTCGGTTAATGCGGGACCGGCCGCGGCGGACCGTCGGCGGCGGCTCTCGCAACAACCACCTTGGGAAAACGGCATGGCGGATTCGCCCGACATCATCGGCTCGCTCGCGGAGCTGTCGGGCTCGTATGAGGCCATCCTGTGCGATGTCTGGGGCGTGGTGCACAATGGCGAATGGCATTTTCCGCAGGCTGCGCAGGCGCTGGCCGCGGCACGCGCGGCGAACGTGCCCGTCGTGCTGATCACCAACTCGCCCCGCCGCAGTGCCGATGTGGTGGCGCAGATGAACGCGATCGGCGTCCCCACTGACGCCTATGACCGCATCGTCACCTCCGGCGATGTCACCCGCGACCTGATCGCCGAAGGGCCGAGGAAAATCTTCCATATCGGTCCCGACCGCGATTTCACCCTTTATGACGGGCTCGGCGTCGATCTGGTCGAGGAGTTCGAGGCCTCGGGCGTGGTCTGCACCGGCCTGTTCGACGACGAGGTTGAAAAACCGTCCGACTATGCCGAGCTGCTGCGGCGGCTGCGCGCTCGCGATCTGCCCTTCATCTGCGCCAATCCCGACATCGTGGTCGAGCGCGGCGAGCGCATGATCTGGTGCGCCGGGGCGCTTGCCCGCGACTACGCCCAGCTCGGTGGGCGAACGCTCATCGCCGGCAAGCCCTACGCGCCGATCTACGACGTTGCGATGAAGGAGGTTGCCAGCCTGATCGGTCGCCCGGTCGAGCGTTCGCGGGTGCTGGCGATCGGCGACGGCATGATGACCGATATCAAGGGCGCGGCCGACAATGGCTTCGAAGTGCTCTATGTCTCGGGCGGCATCCATGCGCGCGACTATGGCGACCCGCTGCAGCCTGACCGCGAGCGGCTGGCCGCCTTCCTGGAAAAGCATGGCTACCGCCCGGTCGCCGTCATTCCGAGACTGCAATAGGGGCGTTCCATGACGGAAACCTCGAAACCCTTTGACCGCATCTCGGCGACGTCGCCGCTGCCCGCCCATTTGCGCGGCGGCGTGGTGGCGATCGGCAATTTCGACGGCGTCCATCGCGGCCACCAGGCGGTGCTGGAGCGCGCGCTCGCCGAGGCCGGGCGCCGCGGCGCGCCGGCCTTGGTGCTGAGCTTCGAGCCGCACCCGCGAAAAGTGTTCAGGCCCGAAATCCCGCTCTTCGTGCTGACGCCGCCGCCGATGAAGGCGCGCCTCTTGTCGCTCCTCGGTTTCGCCGCCCTGGTCGAGCAGCCCTTCACACGCGAATTCGCCGCGCTCTCGGCCGAGGCCTTCGTGACCGACGTCCTGGAGAAGAACCTCGGCATCGCGCACACCGTCACCGGCTTCGACTTTCATTTCGGCAAGGACCGCCAGGGCGGGCCCGCCTTCCTGATGGCGGCGGGCGAGCGCCATGGTTTCGGTGTGACGTTGGTCGATGCCTTTCGCGACGAGGGCGCCGAGGTGATCTCGTCGAGCCGCATCCGCGCCCTTCTCGGCGAAGGCGCCGTGGCCGAGGCCGCCGGCCTGCTCGGCTACCGCTTCACCGTCGAGACCCAGGTGATCAGCGGCCAGCAGCTCGGTCGCACGCTGGGCTTTCCGACCGCCAATATGAGGCTTTCGCCGGAAGCGGCCCTGAAGGAAGGGATTTATGCCGTCCGCTTCCGCCGCGCCGACGGCACGCTGCATGACGGCGTCGCCAGCTTCGGCCGCCGTCCGACCGTCGACGACAATGGCGCGCCGCTGCTCGAGACCTTCGTCTTCGACTTCTCCGGCGACCTCTACGGCGAAACCTGCGAAGTGTCGTTCTTCGGCTACCTGCGGCCGGAGCTGAAATTCGACGGGCTCGACTCGTTGGTCGCGCAGATGAAGCGCGACGAGGCCGAGGCGAGGGCGCTGCTGGCAGGCGTCCGCCCGCTGTCGGAGCTCGACGCCGCGATCGCGTTCTAGCTCGAAATAACTAGATAGAAGTGTTTAGACGCGGGTTGCGGACTCGACCAAACGGCTGAGCCGCGTGCGTGAAGCGCCTCACCGAAGCCGGTCGGGCAGAACGTACCGATGAAGATCGACATCCCGGTCTGGAGCGTCGTCCTCCTTTGTGCTTCGCTGTTCATCCTGTGCGATGGGTTGAGCGCGCATTGGGGCAAGACGGGCAGCGGCCGCAGCCTTGCCGTCGTCATGCTGCTGTCGCCGCTGTCCTACTGGGCCTTCGCCTTCATCAACACCAGGCTGAACCTCGCCGTGACGGGGGCGCTGGTCAACACGATCGTCGTTGCCGGCGCCGTACTGGTCGGCGCGCTCGTCTTCAAGGAGGAAGTCTCCTCGATGCAGTATCTCGGGATCGCGCTGGCGCTGGTCTCGATGACGCTGCTTAATTTGGACTGAGCTATCTCTTCAGCGCCAGTCCGATGGCGATGAAGCTCCATCCCTGGAAGACGAGGTCGATGGCCAGGAACAGGCCGAGCACCCACAGGCTGTTGACCGGCCAGCCCATGGCGATGACGAGGCCGGCGAGCGCGCTGATGACGCCGGCCGCGACCAGCCAGCCCCAGCCTTTCTCCGGCCGGTGGTGGAAGCCTACCCAGGCCCTGAGCACGCCCGAGGCGACGAGCGAGGCCGCCAGCAGCAAGGTCAGCACCGCCGAGGCGAGCGCCGGATTGTCGAAGGCGAAGAAGCCGGCCACGGCGTAGAGCAGGCCGCTCGCCAGCCAATAGAGGAAGCGCCCCAGATGTCGGACCTCCCGGCAGCGGCGGAAACGTCCGAGGCCGGCGCCGCTGCAGGCCATCAACACAATGCGGGAAGCGCAGCAGCCATGCAAAACACGTCGTTCATCAACAACAATGGCATCAAAGTCGCTGGAAACATCCATTATCCGGGTGGCTTTGACGCGAGCAGGAAATATGCGGCCATCATCACTGTTGCGCCCGCCGGCGGGGCAAAGGAACAGACCGCAGGCATTTATGCGAAAAAGATGGCGCAGAGGGGGTTTGTGACAATCGCTTTCGACGCGTCATTCCAGGGCGAAAGCGGTGGGGAGCCCCGGTACAAGGAAGACCCGATAGCACGCGTGGAAGATGTCCGTGGTGCGGTCGATCACCTTGTAAGCCTTCCCTACGTCGATGAAAAACGCATCGGTGTTCTCGGTATCTGTGCGGGTGGCGGCTACGCTGCCAGTGCAGCGATGACCGAGCGGCGCATCAAGGCCGTCGGCCTCTCAGTCCCCGTCAACGGCGGGAGAGAAATGAGGGCTGCCGGCAGGGAAGCGACGATTGCGACCCTTGGCACAATTGCCGAGCAGCGCACGGCCGAGGCTCGTGGAGCCGAGCCGATGATCTTGCCGTGGATCCCTGATGAATACAAAGAATCCGGCGACATCGATCTTCGCCAAGCTTACGACTACTACCGTACGCCCCGCGGTCAGCATCCGAACTGGCAAAACAAATCCCGCTTCGTGGGAATGGACGCCGTGTTGGCGTTCGATGCCTTCTATCTGGCCGACATGCTTCTCACCCAGCCGCTGCAGGTCATCGTCGGCAGCGAGCCAGGCGCTTTCGGTTCCAACCGGGACGGGCACGAAGTCTACGAACGCGTCGGCTCAGCCCAGAAAGACCTGCTGGTTTTCGAGGGAGCGTCGCATTTCGACCTCTATGACAAGCCCGAATATGTCGACAGGGCCGTGGCGAAGTTCGCGGATTTCTATTCGACGCATGTGAAGTCACCCGCCTGAGGCGGGTCGCCCCAACTTCGATACGAACGGAGATCTGTCATGTCTACCGACAGCAGTACTGCTATCTCACAATCTCCCCGCGTGAATCGCCGCGATATTCTGCTAGCGGGCGGCGCGCTGGGATTGACATCATTGATGCCGAGCCTGCCCGCCACGGCGCAGGCGGCCGGCGCCGCAGCGCAATCGAGTTCCGCTCCCGCCGCTGGCCGCAGGAGACTGGGCTCCCTCGAAGTCTCGCCGGTCGGGCTTGGCTGCCAATGGTTGCCTGGGCCAAAGGAGGGCACCGTTTCTGATTTTTACACCAGCACGCTCGACCGCGGCGAAGCGATCCGCCTCATTCGCAGCGCAGTGGATCGAGGTGTGACGCTTATCGATACCGCCGAGATGTACGGGCCTTTCATATCCGAGGACATTGTCGGCGAAGCGCTCCAGGCTGTTCGTGATCAGGTGGCACTGGAGACGAAATTCGGCGGCGATATCGATCCCGACACAGGCAAGATGGGCGAGCGCGGCATGAACAGCCGGCCGGAGCACGTCCGCCGGGCGGTCGAAGGCTGCCTGAAGCGACTGCGAACGGACCGCATCGATCTCTTGTACCAGCATCGTGTCGATCCAACCGTCCCCATCGAGGACGTCGCCGGTGTGGTCAAGGATTTGATGGCGGAAGGGAAAGTCCTCAACTGGGGTCTTTCCGAGCCGGGAATCCAGACCATCCGCCGCGCCCATGCGGAGCAGCCTCTCGCAGCCATCCAGAACGAATACTCGATGCTGTGGCGAGGAGCGGAGGCGGAGGTGCTTCCGCTATGCGAGGAACTGGGTATCGGCTTCGTCTGCTGGAGCCCCCTCGGAATGGGCTTTCTTTCTGGAAAATGAGTGCCGATACCCGGTTTGGAAGCGGCGCTTCCTTCGACCTTCAGCCCGGTGCGGGCTCATTCGATTTCCGTGCTCTTGTTCCCCGTTTCGAACCGGAAAACCTCAAATCCAACATGGCCCTTTACGCCGTGGTGTTGAAATGGGCGCAACGCAAGGAGGCTGCGCCCGCGCAGATCGCACTTGCATGGCTGCTTGCGCAGAAGCCCTGGATCGTTCCGATCCCAGGGACCACAAAGATTGCCCATATGGAACAGAACGTGGGTGCTGCATCGATAACGTTCTCGGCCGCCGAATTGCAGGAGATCAATAGCGATATCGCCAGCGTGGAAATTCACGGAGCCCGTCTTCCCAAGGAAGAGGAGCACGTCGTCGGGGCCGACACTCCGCCGAAACAGTAGTCTGGAGACGGGAAGCAAGCGCAACCATGCCGGGATCCGGCATGGCCGGGCCGCGTCGCATTACGAGAAGGAACCGGTCAGCGCCTGGACCTTCTAGCTGCCGTTGCTCGGCCACCCGATGCCAATTGGTGCCGCAACTCCTTGAGCAGAGCAGCGAAAGCCGGGGAGGGATGCCGACGGTCCGGGTAATAGAGATGATATCCCTGGAAGGTCCGGCACCAATCATCGAGCACGCGTATCAATGCCCCGTCGGCAACAGCTTGCGCGGTGCTGTCCTCTGTGACCATTGCGAGACCATGCCCCGCAAGCGCGGCGGTGATGGCAAGACGCTCGTCGTTCAGAATGAGCGGTCCCTCGACACGGACGTGCAGCTCGCGGCCATCCTTCTGGAACTCCCAGGCATAGAGACCGCCGGCTGTCGGGAGGCGCAAGTTCATGCAGCGGTGCTGAATCAGGTCATGGGGGGTGTGAGGAGTTCCGTGCTTGGCGAGGTACGACGGAGAGCCGACAACAACCATGCGCAGATCGGGTCCGATGCGAACCGCAATCATGTCCTTGGCGACCTGCTCACCCATCCGAATACCGGCATCAAACTGATCGGCAACGATATCGGTGAAGGAGGCATCGACCGAGATTTCCACCTGCACGTCAGGGTAGGCGTACATCAATCGCGAGACTGCCGGCCACAGCACGGTCTGGGCTGCATGGAGTTCGGCGGTCACCCGAACGAGGCCGCTTGGCGTGTCCCGGAGCTCGCTCAAGGTTGCCAGCCGCGCCTCGACATCGGCAAGCGCCGGCTTCAGGGTTTCGATGAGTTGCGCACCCGCCTGTGTCGGAGCGACGCTGCGCGTCGTGCGGGTCAGCAACCTCATCCCGAGCCGCTCCTCGAGCCGGCGCACCGTTTGGCTCAGCGATGATTGGGACTGGCCTAGCCTGGCTGCGGCACGCGTGAAGCTGCGTTCCTCGGCGACCGCGAGGAAAACGTTGAGATCGCCAAGGTCGTTACGTCGCACTTATCACGCCACCTTATGGGTTCATGCGCATCTAAGCATCTAAGCGATTGCCGCTCCAAACGCCAGATAGGTCCCGGATGCCGCCGGCAACGTGGGCTGGTCGGTCAACAGCCTGTGGATGCTCGGCCTGTTCCTGGCCTGGCGGGGCGGCCTCTCGTCAGCGTGCTGGGTTAGGTGTACCATTTTGGCCAGTTTGGGTCCGGGGCAGGATGATGAATGTCCCTCCATTGAACCGGAAACTGCTGGCGATCCTTGCGTTGGATATGGTCGGCTATTCAAAGGCGACCGAGATTGACGAAGCTGGCACCATCGGGCGCCTGAGAGCTATCCGGGCCGACGTAACCGATGCAGCGATCGCTCTGCATCAGGGTCGAATTGTCAAGCTGTTGGGAGATGGCGCGCTTGTCGTCTTCGACAGCGTCGTCGATGCGGTGATCTGCGCAGCCGAAATTCAGAAAGCTGTGGCCGTTCGCAATGGCGGATTGCCGGAGCATGAGCGGATTGTGTTCCGCATCGGGATCAATCTTGGCGATGTGGCGCTGGTGGATGGCGATGTGTATGGCGACGGCGTCAACGTCGCCGCTCGCATAGAGCAACTGGCCGATCCGGGCGGGGTGATGGTGTCAGGTACGGCCTACGACCATTTGCAGGGCAAGCTTGATTGGCCACTCGATTTCGTCGGCGAGCAGCAGGTCAAGAATATCAACCGCCCGGTGCGGATGTACCGGGTGAGGCTCGATGGCAAGCGGGTGCACCGGACCTTACGCCAGGCGATGCCGCACTGGACCAGGACGGCTGCGGCGGCGATCGTGGTGCTGGCTCTGGTGGGTGGGGGGAGCTGGTGGTTCTTTCAGCCCACGTCACTGGGGGCCAAGCCGTCGGTCGCGGTGCTGCCTTTCAATAATTATGGCGACGAGGCCAGCGGGCGTCTGGCCGATGGCTTGACTGAGGATATCATCACCGACCTTGCGCGGTTTCCCGAACTTGACGTCGTGGCCCGGAATTCGACGGAAGTCTACAAGGGCAAGCCGGTGGATGCCCGCCAGGTCGCACATGCGCTCCATGTCGGTTTCGTACTGGAAGGCTCCATCCAGCGGGAAGATGAGCGGGTGCGGGTCACCGCGCAGTTGATCGATGCACAAACCGGCAACCACCTTTGGTCGGATCGTTGGGACCGGCCCGCTGAGGACGTGTTCGCCGTCCAGACCGAGATCGCAGAGCAAGTCTCCAACCGTCTGGGCGGCGGCGTAGGGTTGATTCAAACGGCCGGGCGGGCCGCGGCCAAACGCAAACGACCTGAAAATCTGAATGCTTATGACTACTATCTGCTCGGGACCGAGAAGATTGAAGAGATCACCGTAGCCGATGAGCAGGAGGCAATCGCGCTTCTCAACCGCGCCATTGAGCTGGACCCCGGGCTGGCCCGCGCCTGGGTAGAACTTTACCATGCTCACGTCATATTGGCTGGCTTCGGTATCAATCCCGAGAGCGAGACCAAGGCGGCCGCCGATGTGGCCGAACGCGCGGTGCGGCTCGATCCAGGCGACGCTGAGGCACACGCCGTGTTTGGGATGAGTCTCAGCAACAAGGGCGACATCGCCCGTGCCAAGGCTGAACTGGATACGGCTCTCCGTCTTGCTCCCGGTTCGTCCGAAATCCTGACATTCTATACCGGCTATGCGGCACGCTTCGGTGAACCCGAACGCGGCGCTCAGATGGTCGACCAGGTCAGGCGGCTCGACCCGAACCATCCGATGTGGACGTCCAACTTCTTCGGCCCTGCCTATTTTATGGCCGGCCGGTATGAGGACGCGTTGAAGATGCTGGAGCGCATGGCGCCTGACAACTACGACAAGTGGAGGTGGGTGGTGTTTAGCGGCACCCTTGCGGCTCTGGGTCGGATGGATGAGGCGAAGGCTTCGGTTAGGGAAACTCTCAAGCAGTACCCCGACCTGACCGTCGAGAGCATGATCAATGAAGTCGGCTTGAGCACTAGTGAGCGCAGCCGGTTTATCGAAACGATGCCGCTCGCCGGCTTTCCGTCTTGCGCCAAGCCCGAGGCGCTGGCGAAACTCGCCAAACCTGTGCGGCTGCCGGAATGCGAGGCGCAGCCTCTCGGGCAGCCGTAGAACAGCCCGGCCATTGGCGGACCGCCGCCCATGGCGTTGCCCGTCCAACGCGGCAGCTATTGCCAATATGCCGCGAAGCTGGTGTCATCCCATTTGCACCACGGAGGTATGACGATGAAGCGATCCCATGGGCTCGCCCTGTTTTCCTCGACTCTCGTCCTGTGCGCTGCGGCTTCGGTTCCCGCGCCCGCAGCGCAGCCCGGCGATCCGCCAGCCAACATCGCCAAGATAGGAACGGTGGTCGTTATCTTCGCCGAGAACCGCGCCTTCGACAATCTCTATGGTCACTTCCCTGGAGCCGAGGGCATCGACCAGGCAAGCAAGGAAAGCCTGCAGCAGCGTGACCGTGACGGATCCGTGCTGTCCGAACTGCCGCCTGTCTGGGACGGGCTGACCGCCAAGGGCGTCACGCCGCCGGTGACGCAGGCGATGACCGAGCACCTTCCGAACGCGCCGTTCACCGTGAACGACCCCAAGGGGTTCAACGTTCCGCTCAGCGTCGCAACGCACGATCTCTGGCACCGCTACTACCAGAACCAGATGCAGATCAACGGCGGCAAGAACGACATGTTCGTAGCCTGGGCCGATTCAGGCGCCATGCCGATGAGCAACTGGGACGCCTCCAAGACCGACATGTGGGCGGTGGCGCAGAAATACGTGCTGGCCGACCATTTCTTCATGGGCGGTTTCGGCGGTTCCTTTTTCAACCATCAGTGGCTGATCTGCGCCTGCGCGCCTTACTACGCGGATGCCGACAAGAACCCGGCCAAGCCGTCGATTTCGGTGACGGACGATGGCGGCACAGCGCTGAAGCTCGCCGACAATTCGCCGAAATCGGTGCGCGACGGTATCCCGAAATTCGTCTCCGACGGCAATCTGACGCCGGATTTCTACGCTGTGAACACAATGCAGCCGCCATACCAGCCGAGCGGCAATGATCCGGCGCCCGGCGGCGATCCGCTCCTCGCGGACCCGTCCAAGCCGACAACGCTGCCGCCGCAGACGGAGCCGACCATCGGCGATATGCTCAGTCTCAAGCAGGTCAGCTGGGCATGGTACTCGGGCGCCTGGCAGTACACGCTCGACCATGGCAATCACACGCCGATCCCGAATTTCCAGTACCATCACCAGCCGTTCAACTATTACGCCAACTACGCGCCGGGCACCGAGGCCAGGCGGGAACACCTGCGCGACGCCGGGCTGGCTGGCGTGAGCTTCATTCAGGCGATCGACGACGGCGCCCTGCCTCAGGTCTCCTTCTACAAGCCGCAGGGCAATCTCAACGAGCATTCCGGCTATGCCGACATCCAGGCCGGAGACCGCCATATCGCCGATGTCATCAGCCATCTGGAGAAGAGCCCGCAATGGCCGCATATGCTGGTCGTTGTCGCCTATGACGAGAACGGCGGCATCTGGGATCACGTCGCGCCGCCCAAAGGCGACCGCTGGGGACCGGGCACGCGCATCCCCGCGATCATCGTTTCGCCTTTTGCCAAGCATGGCTATGTCGATCAAACGCCCTATGACACGACGTCGATCCTGCGCTTCATCACCGAGCGTTTCGAATTGCCGGTCCTGCATGGCATCGTGGTTCGCGACAGGGCAGTGGCCGCGCATGGCGAACCGCCGCTCGGCGATCTCACCGGTGGGCTCGACCTGAATTGAGGGCGCGTATCTGGAGGACAACGATGGATGTCGACAGGGTTGTTGCCTTGGTCACTGCTGGCGGCATCGAACTCACTGACCGCCGCCGCAACGCCAAGGGCGATGGCTGGTCGCTGAGCTTCGCCAACGGTGCCACGGTGGAGGTGGGTGACGACGGGTCGGCACGCGTTGCCGGCAAGGGCGCCAGGGCCGTGGCCAGGCTGCTCGACCTGCCGAGCGCGACGCGCGCCAGCTGAGCCAGGCGACGTCGCCGCCTGGCCGCCACTGCCGTCATTTGGGATTTCTGGTCAAAATTGCCGACGCCACGCAAGGGCCTGGCGCAGCCGGCTTTCTCTCGGTTTCCGCCCGAAAGACGTCACGAGGCGGACGCGACGACCCCCGGTTGCACGCGTCCGAACTCGACGTCCCAACTGCGTTCCGCCGGTGCGGCTTCGCCGCTCAGCCCGAGCTTGGGGAAAAGCAGTTCCGCGACATTGAAGACCTCTTCCAGATGCGGGTAGGCGGACGCGATGATCGTTTCGATGCCGATCTCCTGATACTCGCGGATGCGCGCGGCAACGTTGTCGGGATTTCCGACCAAGGCCGTTCCAGCACCCCCACGCACCAGCCCGGGTCCGGCCCACAGGTTCGGACCGACAACCAGCCGGTCTCGTCGACCCTGATGCAGAGCCGACATGCGCTTCTGTCCAACCGATTCCGAGATATTGACGAATCCGTTCTGGGCCTCGGCGATCAGGTCGTCGGTGACGCGGCTGATCAGTCGGTCTGCGGCGGCCCAGGCCTCATCCTCAGTTTCGCGAACGATCAAATGGATGCGAAGGCCGAAGCGGATCGTTCGGCCTTGCGCCGCTGCGGCCTGCCTGACCCGCCCGATCTTTTCGGCGAGCTGGTCCACCGGTTCGCCCCAACTCAGATAGGCGTCCACGTGCTTGGCGGCGATCGCAATGCCGGCGTCGGACGAACCTCCGAACCACAGTGGAGGATGGGGCTGTTGAACCGGCGGGAAGGAAATGTCGGTGCCGTGGGCGGAAAGATACTTGCCCTCGAAATCCGCCGGTTCACCTGAAAGGATTCGCCGCCAGATGGTCAGGAACTCGTCGGTCTGCGCGTAGCGGTCGTCATGGTTGAGCTTGTTGCCGTCACCGGCGAGGTCGGCTGGATCCGCGCCGGTGACGACATTGAGCAGCACCCGGCCGCCGGAAATCCTGTCCAGCGTGGCGGCATGGCGCGCAAACAGGGCCGGCGTCCCGCTGCCCGGCCGGAGCGCCACGAGGAATTTCAGCCGTTCGGTCAGCGGGATCAGGCCGGCTGCAACGATCCAGGCGTCCTCGCACCGCGTTCCGGTAGGCAGGAGCACGCCCTTGAAGCCAAGTCGATCGGCGGCTTGGGCGATCTCCTTGAGGTAGCGGAAGGTTGCCGGCCGGTGCCGCTCGTCGGTGCCGAGATAGGGGCCGTCACCATGGGTCGGCAGATACCAGTAGAGATCGAGCGGGCGGATGTTGCTGGACATCGGATTGTTCCTTCAGTGACAGGGGGTGTGTTGACGGGCAGTTGTCAGAGCTTGCCCTTCCAGGGGACGAGGCGGTGCTCCAGCCAGCGCATGCCGCTCGTGAAAGCGAACGCCAGGGCGGCAATGACGATGAGGCCGACGAAGACAACGTCGGTAGCGAGGAAGTTGGCCGCGGACATGATCATGTAGCCGAGCCCCGACTGCGCCGCGATCAACTCGGCCGCGACCAAGGTGGACAGTCCGGCTCCGATGGCAATTCGCAGGCCGGTCAGGATTTCCGGCAATGCGGATGGCAGGATAATGGTCGTGAACAATTGCAGGCTGCTGGCGCCAAGGGACAGCGCGGCATTGATCCGCTCAACGGGCACTGAACGGACTCCGGCCTGCGCGGCAAAGCAGATCGGGGCAAAGGTCGATAGCGTGAGGAGCGTGATCTTGGAGGTTTCGCCGATGCCGAGCCAGATGATCAGCAGCGGCAGGTAGGCCAGGGGCGGCAAGCCCCAGTAGAGGTCGATCGGAACGCTGAAGATCCCCTTGATCCAACGGTTGAGGCCCATCAACAGGCCAAGGGGAACACCCAGCACAATTCCTGCGCCCAGAGCCGCGGCGATGCGGCCAAGGCTTGCCAGCGTGTGGTTGAGAAGCGTGTCGTTGGCATAGCCGTCGGCCGCGACGGCGCTGAACTGGGCCAGGACCTCGGCCGGCGAGGGCAGGAACAGCGGTGACGCCCAGCCGAAGCGTGCGGCGAGGAACCACAATGCAATCAGCGACGCAAGCGTAACCAGGCTGATGCCGAGTGTGTTCGTCGATGCGGATCGACGTGGCCGAGCCGGCGGCGCGCGCCGGGCGGTCGAAGTCTGAAATGTGGTTGGGGAATTGGCGGTAAGCGTCATTGCAAGGTTCCTGTGCGGGCGCCTTCCGGCTGATGGATGAGCGAGCGGATTTCCTTCCGCAGTTCGATGAAGCGCGGATGGGACTGGATCGGCCCGATGTCGCCGCTTTCGGCGAAGTCGCGCACAAAGTCGGCGTCGAACCGGGCGACGATACGACCTGGCCGGGGCGACATCACAACGATCGTCGTGCCGAGCGTCAGGGCTTCCTCGATCGAATGGGTGATGAACAGGATCTGCTTGCCCGTCTTGGCCCAGACTGAGGCCAGAAGCTGCTGCATGGTCTCGCGCGTCAGGCTGTCGAGCGCGCCGAACGGCTCGTCCATCAAGAGGATCTTCGGATCTGTGGCCAGCGCCCGCGCGATGCCGACCCGCTGGCGCATGCCGCCCGACAGTTCGTAGGGCGGCTTTTCGGCGAAATCGGCGAGGCCGACCAGTTCCAACAGGCGCCTTGACAGCTCGTGGCGTTCTGCGCGGGGCACCCCCCGGTACTTCAGGCCGAGCGCGACGTTGTCCAGCACGCTGGCCCATGGCAGCAGAGTATCCTTCTGGAACACGACGCCACGATCGCCGCCTGGCGCCGCGATTTCCCTTCCGTCCAGCGTGATCGTGCCTTCGGTGAGCGGCAGGAAGCCGGCGATCGCGTTCAGCAACGTCGACTTGCCGCACCCGGAAGCACCGACCGCGACGACGATGGAAGCGGGGGCGATATCGAGCGAGACGTGATCGAGCGCATGCACGTCCTGTCCATCGGAAGCCGGAAAGGTGACGCTGGCATCTCGGATTCGAAGCATGGTGGCCCTCCGGGCGATTTGGCTGGCGCGCCAGCCAAATCGGGGTTCCTTCAGGGATTGCTAGTTCGAGGCCTTGGCCACTTCGGCATATTGCGGATCGGCGAAGGCCGCGTAGCTGTCCTTGACCGAGGTGATCTTGTGCTGGTCCTTCAGGAAGCCCGCGGTGTCCTTGAGGATTTTCGCGACCGCGCTCTTCTCGCCACCGCCCAGCCATTTGTCGGAGACCTGTTCGTCGAGCGGCGGGACGACCGTCGTCTTCAACTGCTCCGAATTCTCGGCCGCTGTGCCGCCTTGCAATTTTGCGATCAGCTTCGCGTTCTCGGTATCCGGGCCCCAGGCGGCCGGATTGCTCAGGTAAGCCTGGTTATAGCCGTCGATCAGCCGGACATACTGGCCGAGGAACTCCGGATTGGCCTTGGCGAACGCGCCGGTGACGACCAGAGCGCCGAAGGTCGGCGCGCCGCGATCGGCGACCTGGCCGGCCGTGAGCAGGATCTTGCCGTTCTTCTTGAGCTCGGAAAGAGCCGGATCCCAGACGAAGCCACCGTCAATGTCGCCGCGCTTCCAGGCCGCGACGATCTCGGGCTGCGGAATAGCTATGACCTGGGTTTCCTTCTCGGAAATGCCTTCCTGCTTGAGCACGGCGAGAAGCTGGTAGTGGTCGGTCGAGACCGGTGCGGCGGCGAGCTTCTTGCCGCGCAGGTCCGCCGGCGACTTGATTTCGGGTCGCACCACGAGCGCCTCGCCGTCGCGGGAGACCGACGAGATGTAGAACGCCTTCACGTCGATGCCCTTGCTGATGGCGGCCGAGAACGGGCTCGATCCGACATCGCCGATCTGGACGTCACCGGATGCGATGGCGGCGAAGATGTCGGCGCCGGAGTTGAAGCGGCGGAATTCGATGTTCCAGCCCGTCTTCTTGGCAAGGTCGCCATTGGCGATGCCAAGATTGTAAGGGTTGGCGCCGGTCTGGTAGGCGACGACGACTTTCTTGTCGTCCGCGGCGCTTGCCGCGGTATGGGCTGAAGCCAGGGCAAGTCCAAAAAGGGCGACGGAAATCAATTTTCGCATGGGCTTTAATCCTTTGAACAGAGGCACAGCCTCGATTGCAGCCGATCGGAGCGGCCGTGAATTAAAGTCCACTGAATTTATAGACTTTACAGAAATGAAATTCCGAAAGCCTGTTCCTCGATAGAAAAGATCTGACGCGAACCGGCCCTAATGGATCACCCACACGCAATATCAGGCATGCGCCACGGCGTTGGCGCCGCTGCCGATGTTACGGATTTTAAGTCAAATTTTACCGAACTGGCGCCATGGCTTTTGCGCTGCCGGGGTGTTCCTGCCGGCCTGTTTCGCGTATGGGGTAACGATGCGTATTGTCCGGACGATTCAGCTGGTTCTCGCCTCCGGCCTGATGGCCGTCTCTTCGGCCCATGCCGGCGAGGGGAGCTGGATTTCGGGCGACTGGTACCTGACGCTCGGCGCAACCGGCCTCATCGCGCCGAATTTCGAGGGCGGCAAGAAGTACATGCTCGGCGCCCAGCCGATCATCTCGCTCGGCAAGGTGGGTCCGGAAGCGCGCTTCACCTCGCGCAATGACAACATCTCGCTGGCGCTGATCGACGACGGCAGCGTGCGCGCCGGCCTGACCGGCAAGTTCCTGTTCTCCCGCAGCAGCAAGGATGAACTGGCGGGTCTCGACCCGGTGCGCTGGGGCGGCGAGGTCGGCGGCTTCTTCGAATTCTATCCGCTTGACTGGGTGCGAGCCCGCGCCGAGCTTCGGCATGGCATCCGCGCCCATGACGGCTTCGTCGCCGATATCGCGGCCGACGCCTTCTACGACGTCACGCCGACGGTCCGCATCTCCGGCGGGCCGCGCGTCTCCTTCGCCTCGTCGGGCTATTTCGACGCCTATTACGGCGTCAACGCCACCGAAGCGGCGGCCTCCGGCCTCAGCGAATACCATCCGGGAGGCGGCCTGAAGTCGACCGGCCTCGGCGGCGCGATCACCTGGAAGGTCACCGAGCCGATGACGGCCAGCCTGTTCGGCGAATATTCGCGCCTGATGGGCCCGGCCGCCGATTCCAGCCTCGTCCGGGAGCGCGGCGATCGCAACCAGTTCACGGTCGGCGTCTCGACCACCTATCGCTTCGACTTTTCGATGTAGCCGCCTGAACTCGGCGCTTTATTCCTGCTGACTAATCCGCTAAAAGCCCGGCCATGACGAGCTTTTCGCGCCTGTTTGCGATCGCGATACGAATTACGAGCCCGGTGTTCCGGGTGGCCTGAGCGCCGCCGGAGCCGCCGGGACTGTTGCGCGCGCGCTTCGCGCTTTTCAGAACATGATAGTTCAACGCCCGAGCCTGTTTGTCGCCGGGCAATGCACATGGCAGACCAATGACCGATACCGCTGAAACGATCGACTATTCCAAAACGCTCTATTTGCCGCAGACGGATTTCCCGATGCGGGCCGGCTTGCCGGAAAAGGAGCCGGCGCTGGTCAAGCGCTGGCAGGACATGGACCTCTACCGCAAGCTGCGCGAGGAGGCCGCCGGGCGCGAGAAATTCGTGCTGCATGACGGCCCGCCCTACGCCAATGGCAACATCCATATCGGCCATGCGCTGAACAAGGTGCTCAAGGACGTCATCAACCGCTCCTTCCAGATGCGCGGCTACGACGCCAACTACGTGCCGGGCTGGGACTGCCACGGCCTGCCGATCGAGTGGAAGATCGAGGAGCAGTACCGCGCCAAGGGCAAGAACAAGGACGAGGTGCCGGTCAACGAGTTCCGCAAGGAATGCCGCGACTTCGCCGCGCACTGGATCAAGTTGCAGGGCTCAGAGTTCCAGCGGCTCGGCGTCGTCGGCGATTTCGACAACCCCTATACGACGATGGCTTATCACGCCGAGGCGCGCATCGCCGGCGAGCTGTTGAAATTCGCCATGTCGGGCCAGCTCTACCGCGGCTCGAAGCCGGTCATGTGGAGCGTCGTCGAGCGCACCGCGCTTGCCGAGGCCGAGGTGGAGTACCAGGACTATGAGAGCGACACGATCTGGGTGAAATTCCCGGTGGCGAGCTTGGCGCGCCCGGTCGCCGGCGCCGATGACGCGCAGGCGGCAGTGCTGTCGGAATCCTCGCTCGACCTCATCGAGGCCCATGTCGTCATCTGGACGACGACGCCCTGGACGCTGCCCGGCAACCGTGCCGTCAGCTATTCGCCGCGCGTCGCCTACGGGCTTTACGAGGTGACGGCGGCCGAGAACGCGTTCGGCCCGCAGCCCGGCGAGAAGCTGATCTTCGCCGACGCCCTTGCCGAGGATGCCTCGGCCAAGGCCAAGGTCACCTTGAACCGCCTTCACGATGTTTCGGCCGAACAGCTTGCAAGCCTGACGCTGTCGCATCCGTTCAGGGGGCTGGCCGACGGCTACCAATTCCCGGTGCCGATGATCGCCGGCGAGCATGTCACCGACGATGCCGGCACCGGCTTCGTGCACACCGCGCCCAGCCACGGCCGCGAGGACTTCGACGCCTGGATGGACGCTGTGGCGGAACTGCTCAAGCGCGGCGTCGACACCGCGATCCCGTTCCCGGTCGACGATGCCGGCTTCTTCACCAAGGACGCGCCGGGCTTCGGCCCGGACCGCGAGGGTGGAGCCGCGCGCGTCATCGACGACAATGGCAAGAAGGGCAACGCCAACCAGGCGGTCATCGAGGAACTGATCAAGCGCAATGCGCTGTTCGCGCGCGGCCGCCTGAAGCATTCCTATCCGCACTCCTGGCGTTCCAAGAAGCCGATCATCTTCCGCAACACGCCGCAATGGTTCGTCTATATGGACAAGGACCTCGGCGACGGCACGACGTTGCGCAGCCGCGCGCTGAAGGCGATCGACGACACCCGCTTCGTGCCAGCCGCCGGCCAGAACCGCATCCGCGCCATGATCGAGGAGCGTCCCGACTGGGTGCTGTCGCGCCAGCGCGCCTGGGGCGTGCCGATCGCCGTCTTCGCCGACGTGGACGGCAACGTGCTGAAGGACGAAGCGGTCAACCAGCGCATCATGGAGGCCTTCGAGGCCGAGGGCGCCGACGCCTGGTTCGCGCCCGGCGCCAAGGAGCGCTTCCTCGGCAATCACGATGCCGCGAAATGGCATCAGGTGATGGACATCCTCGATGTCTGGTTCGATTCGGGCTCGACGCATGTCTTCACGCTGGAGGACCGTCCGGACCTGAAATGGCCGGCCGACGTCTATCTCGAAGGCTCCGACCAGCATCGCGGCTGGTTCCACTCCTCGCTGCTCGAAAGCTGCGCCACCCGGGGCAGGGCGCCCTACGACACCGTCGTCACCCATGGCTTCACCATGGACGAAGAGGGACGGAAAATGTCGAAGTCGCTCGGCAACACCGTGGTGCCGCAGGACGTCATCAAGCAGTCGGGTGCCGACATTCTGCGGCTCTGGGTGGTGACGACCGATTACTGGGAAGACCAGCGGCTCGGCAAGAACGTGCTGCAGACCAACATCGACGCCTACCGCAAGCTGAGGAACACCATCCGCTGGATGCTGGGCACGCTTGCCCATGACGATGGCGAGGAGGTGGCGCTGGACAAGATGCCGGAACTGGAGCGGCTGATGCTGCACCGGCTGTCAGAGCTCGACGAATTGGTGCGCCAGGGCTACGACGCCTTCGAGTTCAAGCGCATCACCCGCGCGCTCGTCGACTTCATGGTGGTCGAGCTGTCGGCCTTCTATTTCGACATCCGCAAGGACGCGCTCTACTGCGACGCGCCCTCCAGCGTCCGGCGCAAGGCCGCCGTGCAGGTGGTGCGCCATCTGTTCGACTGCCTGGTCAAATGGCTGTCGCCGATGCTGCCCTTCACCATGGAGGAGGCCTGGCTCGATCGTCACCCCGACGCCGTCTCGGTCCATCTCGACCAGTTCCCGCAAATCCCGGCGGATTGGAGGAACGAGGCGCTGGCGGAGAAGTGGCGCAAGGTCAGGCAGGTGCGCCGCGTCGTCACCGGCGCGCTCGAGATCGCCCGCGCCCAGAAGGTCATCGGCTCGTCGCTGGAGGCGGTGCCGGTCGTCACGATCGACGATGCCGCGCTTGAAGCGGCGATATCGGATGTCGACATGGCCGAGATGGCGATCACCAGCGATCTGGTCATCGCCCACGGCAAGACGCCAGACGGCGCCTTCACGCTGGACGAGGTCAGGGGTGTCGCGGTGGTCGTCGAGAAGGCCGAAGACCGTGGCCTGGTGAAATGCGCGCGCTCCTGGCGCTACACCGCTGATGTCGGCGAAGATCCGGAATTTCCGGACGTCTCGGCCCGCGATGCCGATGTACTGCGCGAACTCAAGGCGCTCGGGCGGCTCTAGTGCATGTCGCCCAAAAGTGTGAAGCGGTTTGGGATAACGACATGCATCACCAAAATGAGTGCACAAATGCCACGCCGGGCGGCGGATTGCCGCCCGCGCGTTGCCCTTAGCGGGTGGTTGAGGTAAACACGCGAAACTCCGGACGACAAATTCTCGCCGGAATTCCGTCGCAAGTGCTTGGCCGATGGGGACCGCGCCTCTGGCCGGTGGCGATCGAGAGGCTGTTTATTGTGGGACTTTTTGGCATGACCGAGAGAACATATGCGCGCGTCGCGCTGCTGGCGCCGCTCGTCGTATCGGGGCTTGCGCTGTCCGGCTGCATGGGCTCGCCCACCTACGGCACCGACAAGCCGGCCGCCACACAGCTCGCCGACGATCTCTCCAGTGCCTTTTCGATCACGCCGAAGCGCAAGGAACAGATCGACTACAAGCCGCGCCCCGATCTGGTGAAGCCGGCGCCGGGGCAGAAGGGAAACCTGCCGCCGCCGCAGGAGAGCATCGAGACGGCGAGCGCCGATTGGCCCGAATCGCCCGAGCAGCGCCGCGCCCGACTTCGCGCTGACGCCACCGCCCACCAGGACGATCCGGCCTACCAGTCGCAGATCGTCGACGACGTGCAGACCGATCCGGCGGCGGTGAAGAAGGCGATGGCGGATTCGGCCTCGAGCCACCCGCCGCGCTGGACGCCGGCGGATTCGGACAAGGGCCGCGCCGCCGAGATCCAGCGCCGCATGGCAGAGGGCAAGCAGGGCGACCCCAACACCCGCAAATATCTGAGCGAGCCGCCGCTGGCCTATCGCGTCGCCTCCGACGCCGCGCCGCAGGGCGAGCTTGGCGAGGACGAGTACAAGAAGGAACGCCGCCTCAAGAAGGAGGCGGCCGCCAAGAGCAAGAGTGGCGGCTGGTTCGACTGGTGGTAAGGTTTCGGCCCTGGGCTTCTTGGCTTAGGCCGATTTCTACGGCTCGCGCCGCTCCCGGAAAAAATCCTTGAGAATGAGGGACGCCTCGCGCTCGCCCATGCCCGGATAGATGTCCGGCGTGTGGTGGCAGGTGGCGGAGGTGAAGAAGCGCACGCCGTTGACCACCGCGCCGCCCTTCTCGTCGGCGGCGCCGAAATAGAGCCGGCGCAGTCGCGCGAACGAGATGGCGCCGGCGCACATGGCGCAAGGCTCCAGCGTGACATAGAGATCGTGGCCGGTAAGCCGCTCGCTGGCGAGCTTTTCGCAAGCCTGGCGGATCGCCAGCATCTCCGCATGCGCCGTCGGATCGGCAAGCTCGCGGGTGCGGTTGCCGGCCTTGGCGACGACCGTGCCGCCGCTGGCGATGACGGCGCCGACCGGCACTTCGCCGCGCCGCGCCGCCGCCTCGGCCTCCGCCAGTGCCAATGCCATGAAATCCGGCCGCTTCACGCGCTTTCCATTCCGATTATCTCCTCGCCACCCGACAGCGATCCTGTTATCTAGCGCCTAACCTCGAAAATCGGACTCGGTTTTCGGCAACGATCATGCGCCACATCAAAGTGCGACAGCGTCCTTTGCGCGCCCGAACGGATGCGCCACGCTGTAGCAGCGCAAACAGGCAAAGGCCACATGGACGACAACGACAAGAAATTCCGGCCCAAGAAGGGGCCGGTCAGGGGCGGTCCGAAAGCCGCGGGGCCGCGCGGCCGCGATGGCGCCGCCGGCAAGGGCGGCAAGCCGGGCTTCGGCGCCAAGAAGCCTTACGCGCCGCGTGGCGACCGGCCGATGGCTGCCGAAGGCGAGCGGCCAAAGCGCGATTTCAAGAGCGGCGACCGGCCGTTCAGCAAGGGCAAGCGTCCCGAAGGCAAGCCCTTCGAGAAGCGCGAGGGGCCACGCAAGCCCTACGCGCCGCGCGGCGACCGGCCGATGGCTGCCGAAGGGGAGCGGCCTCCGCGCGATTTCAAGCGCGCCTACAAGCCGCGCGATCTAGAGCAGGGCGCGCCAGGCGGCGACAAGCCGTTCCGCAAGGGCCCGCGTCCGGACGGCAAGCCGTTCGAGAATCGTGAGCGCAAGCCTTATACGCCGCGCGGCGACCGGCCGATGGCGGCCGAGGGCGCGGGCGGCGAAAAGCGTTTCGACCGGCCTAAACGTGATTTTGCCGATCGTCCGAAGCGTGACTTTGCCGATCGCCCGAAACGGGATTTCGCCGATCGCCCCAAGCGCGATTTTGCCGGCGACCGGCCGCAGGGTGGTTTCAAGCCGCGCCCGCGCCCCACGGAGGCCGCCGAGGAAGCGGGCGAGCGCATCGCCAAGCGGCTCGCACGCGCCGGTCTTGCCTCGCGCCGCGACGCCGAGGAACTGATCGCCGCCGGCCGCGTCAAGGTCAACGGCAAGGTCCTGTCCTCGCCGGCCTTCAACGTCATGCCAGATGACATCATCCATCTCGACGGCATGGAAATCCCCAAGATCGAGCGCACGCGGCTGTTCCTGTTCCACAAGCCGGCCGGCGTCGTCACCACCAACCGCGATCCCGAGGGCCGCAAGACCGTCTTCGACGTGCTGCCGGCGGAACTGCCGCGGCTGATGACCATCGGCCGCCTCGACATCAACACCGAGGGGCTGTTGCTGCTGACCAATGACGGCGGCCTGTCGCGCGTGCTCGAGTTGCCGGCCACCGGCTGGCTCAGGCGCTACCGGGTGCGCGTGCACGGCAAGGTCGAGGAAAGCGCGCTCGCGGGCCTGCGCGAGGGCATCGCCGTCGACGGCGTTTTTTATGGCGCGATCGAAGCCAGCCTCGACCGGGAGCAGGGCACCAATGCCTGGCTGACGATCGGCCTGCGCGAAGGCAAGAACCGCGAGGTCAAGAACATCCTTGGCGCGCTCGGCCTCGACGTGACGCGGCTGATCCGTATTTCCTACGGCCCATTCCAGCTCGAGGACCTGCCGGAGGGCCACGTGCTGGAGATCAAGGGCCGCGTGCTGCGCGACCAGCTCGGCGAGCGCCTGGTCGAGGAATCCGGCGCCAATTTCGACGCCGAGATCCAAAAGCCCTTTTCCAACAAACCGGTGCGCCGCACCGAACCGCGACGCGATGAGGCCGAACGGCCAAAATTCCCGCGCGATGGCGTCGATCGCCGGCCGATCGGCGAGGGCGGGCTGATCAAGGCCCGCAAGCGCCGCGAAGGCAGCCGCGACGAGGCGCTGGGCAAGCTTTCGACCAAGCCCGACAGGGCCTTCGGCGAGCGCGGTCCGAAGCCGGAGCGCGGCGGTTTCGGCGACAAACCTCGCGGTGGTTTTGGCGACAAGCCCCGTGCGGGGTTCGGCGGCAAGAAGTCCGAGCGCGAGCAGCGGCCGATCGAGCCGCCCGGCCAGCGCAAGGCCAATGTCTGGATGGCGCCGGGTGCCCGGCCGATCGGCAAGGGCAGGGCGGAGGCCGATGCCGCAAAGGCGGCGGAAGCCAAGGCGCGCAAGGCTTCGTTCAAGCCGTCCTATGGCAAGGCTGCCGGCAAACCAAGCGGCGCCAAGCCGTACGGCAAGCCGCGTGGCGAGCGCCCGGATGGCGGCGACCGGCCGCGCCCGAAGGGTCCCAGGACCAGATGAGGGCCGGACTGAAATGAGAATCGTCGGCGGTGAGTTCCGCGGGCGTCCGCTGGCGACGCCGCGCGGCAATGCCATCCGCCCGACCACCGACCGCACGCGCGAGGCGCTGTTCAACGTGCTGGCGCATCGCTTCGCCGACAAGCTCGATGGCGCGCGCGTGCTCGACCTGTTCGCCGGCACCGGCGCGCTCGGTCTGGAAGCGCTGTCGCGGGGCGCTTCCTACGGCGTCTTCATCGAGGAATCGGCCGAGGGACGCGGCCTGATCCGCGAGAATGTCGAGGCCTTCGGACTGACCGGCCGCACCAAGATCTTCCGCCGCGACGCCACTGGGCTCGGCGATGCCGGCACGCTGGCCGCTTTCGGCCTCGTCTTCGCCGATCCGCCCTATGGCAAGGGTCTTGGCGAGCGTGCGCTGCGTTCCGCCAGGCAAGGCGGCTGGCTGCTGCCCGGCGCGCTCTGCGTCGTCGAGGAAGCGGCCTCCGCGCCGTTCGACGCCGGGGAGGGATTCGCGGTGGTCGACGAGCGCGGTTATGGCGAGACGGTGATCCGGTTCATCGAGGCGGGGTGAGCAGCTCTCCTCTCCCACAAGTGGAGAAGGAAGAAGCGCCGCCTCGAAAATGACGAACAATTCACTTTGCCTCGACCAGCAACCTTGCCTATCGTCGCGCAACCGAAACCGGAGCGTTTAATGACATCTTGCACCAGACGGCTGCGCGCGGCGCTCCTTACCTCGGCGCTTGCGCTCACCGGCCCGGCGCTCGCCGGCGACGACGGCAAGGTGACGGATTTCCTGCTCGACAACGGCATGGAGGTGGTGGTCATCCCCGATCATCGCGCCCCGATCGTTACCCACATGGTGTGGTACAAGATCGGCAGCGCCGATGAGCCGGCCGGCAAATCCGGCATCGCGCATTTCTTCGAGCACCTGATGTTCAAGGCGACGACCAACCACGCCGCCGGCGAGTTCGACAGCGCCGTCGCGGAGATCGGCGGCTCCAACAACGCCTTCACCTCCTACGACTATACCGCCTTCCACGAGACGGTGGCGCCATCGGCGCTGGGCGAGATGATGGCCTTCGAGGCCGACCGCATGCGCAACCTCATCCTCACCGACGACGTCATCAAGACCGAGCGCGACGTCATCCTGGAGGAGCGCCGTTCGCGCATCGACAGCAGCCCGCAGGCGCTGCTGGAGGAGGAGGTCGACGCCACGCTGTGGCAGAACCAGCCCTACCGCATTCCGGTCATCGGCTGGATGCAGGAGATGGAACAGCTGAACCGCACCGACGCGACCGCTTTCTACGACAAGTATTACCGGCCGAACAACGCCGTGCTGGTGGTGGCTGGCGATGTCGAGCCCGACACGGTGAAGGCGCTGGCAGAGAAGACCTACGGCAAGGTCGCGCGCGGGCCGGACCTGCCGCCGCGCATCCGCCCAGTCGAGCCCGAGCAGAACACCAAACGCTCGGTGACGCTGTCCGACGCGCGCGTTTCGGTGCCGACCTTCTCGACGCAATGGGTGGTGCCGTCCTATCACACGGCCCGGCCGGGCGAGGCCGAGGCGCTCGACCTGCTCGCCGAAATCCTCGGCGGCGGCAACCGCAGCCGGCTCTACCAGCAGCTGGTCGTGAAGCAGGGCGTCGCGGCGGAGGCCGGCGCCTACTTCCAGGGCACCATGCTCGACGCCACCAACTTCACCATCTACGGCGCACCGCGCGGCGACGCCAAGCTCGGCGATGTCGAGGCGGCGGTCGACGCCGAGGTCGCCCGCATCGCCAGGGACGGCGTCACCGATGACGAGCTGGAGAAGGCCAAGCAGCGCTATGTCCGCTCGATGATCTTCGCCCGCGACAAGCAGGACGACATGGCCAACATGTATGGCTCGACACTGGCCACCGGCGGCAATGTGCAGGACGTGCTCGAATGGCCGGATCGCATCCGCAAGGTCACCGCCGACGAGGTCAAGGCGGTCGCCGCCCGTTATCTGGTGCTCGACCATTCGACGACAGGCTATCTCCTGCCGCAGCAACAGGCGGGGAATTGATGATGAGTTGTGTGGCCGGGCGGATGAGTGCTTTTCCTTCTCCCCTTGTGGGAGAAGGTGGATCGGCGCGTGGCGCCGAGACGGATGAGGGGTGCTGGCAGGACCGCCCACGGTTCGTTTCTTCCAACACCCCTCATCCGTCGCCTTCGGCGACACCTTCTCCCACAAGGGGAGAAGGAAAGGCGCTGCGCGCCCTCGCCACCCTTTGCTTTGCGATCTTCTTCCTGATCCTGCCCGCGCTCGCCGCGCATGCCGGCATGAACATCCAGGAGGTGAAGTCCGACAAGGGCATCACCGCCTGGCTGGTCGAGGACCACACGGTGCCGATCATCGCCATCCGCTTCGTCTTCGATGGCGGCACCGCGCAGGATCCGGCGGGCAAGGAGGGGCTGGCCAATCTGATGACCGGCCTGTTCGACGAGGGCGCCGGAGACCTCGACAGCGACGCCTTCCAGGTGAAGCTCGACGATGCCGGCGCCGAGATGAGCTTCGAGCCGCAGCGAGACGGCATTTACGGCTCGATGCGCATGCTGTCGGAACAGAAGGACGCCGCCTTCGATCTCTTGACGCTCGCGGTCAACAAGCCCCGCTTCGACCAGGCGCCGCTCGACCGCGTGCGCGCCCAGGTGCTGGCGGGCATCGTCGCCAATGAGCGCGACCCCAATGCGATCGCCCAGCGCAAATGGCTGCGCGCCATCTATGGCGAGCATCCCTATTCCAGGCCGGACGAAGGCACCAGGGAGAGCATCGCAGCGATCGCGCCGGCGGATCTCGGCGCCTTCCACAGGGCGAGCTTCGCCCGCGACGGCCTGCATGTCGCCGTGGTCGGCGACATCGACGCCGCGTCATTGAAGCGGAAGCTCGACCAACTGTTCGGCGACCTGCCGCAGAGGCAGGCGCTCGCCGCCATCGCCGACACCCAACCCAAGCTTGGCCAGCAGGTGGAGGTCGACTACGACCTGCCGCAGACCTCGCTGCAGTTCGCCTATCCCGGCGTGAAGCGCAGCGCGCCGGATTTCTTCGCCGCGGTGCTGATGAACGAGATCCTCGGCGGCGGCACCTTCACCTCGCGCCTCTATGACGAGGTGCGCGAGAAGCGCGGCCTTGCCTATGGCGTCGATTCCAACCTGGTCGACCACCAGCATTCCAACGCGCTGATCATCACCACCGCGACTCGCTCCGACCGCGCGTCGGAGACGCTTGCGATTGTGCGCGACGTGGTCAAGACATTGGCCGAACAAGGTCCGACAGAGGCTGAGCTCGACGCCGCCAAGAAATACATGATCGGCGCCTATGCCATCAACAATCTGGACTCCTCCGGCTCCATCGCGGCGACCTTGGTGGAACTGCAGCTCGACAGGCTGGGCATCGACTATCTGCAGCGCCGCGCCGGCCTCATCAATGCGGTGACGCTGGATGACGTCAAGGCGGCGGCGAAGAAGCTGCTGTCGCCCGCGCCGGCGATCATGGTCGTCGGGCCGCCACTCGCCAAGGCTGCGGGAGGCGGCAAGGGATGACCAGCGGCCCCACCTTCGGCGTTGCCTTCGGCGGCGGCGGCGCGCGGGGCCTGGCGCACATCCACGCCATCGAGGCGCTGGACGAGCTCGGCATCAGGCCGGTGGCCATCGCCGGCTCCTCGATCGGCGCCATCATGGGCGCCGGCATGGCCTCCGGCATGACCGGCAAGGACATCCACGACTATGCCCGCTCGATCCTCGGCCGCCGCGCCGAGGTGGCCTCGCGCATGTGGCGGGCGCGGCCGGGCACCATCGCCGAGGCGATGGAGAGCGGCATCCGCGTCAGCCAGTTCAATGTCGAGCGCATCCTGAAGGCATTCCTGCCCGACGCCATCCCCGAAACCTTCGCGGAACTGAAGATCCCGCTCAAGGTGACGGCGACCGACTATTTCGGCCACAAGCTTGCGGTCTTCGAGGACGGCGATCTGCATTCCGCATTGGCTGCCTCGGCGGCCATTCCGGCGGTGTTCCGGCCGGTGACCCGCGATGGCCGCGTGCTGATCGACGGCGGCATCTACAACCCGGTGCCGTTCGACCTCATCGAAAAGGACGCCGACATCGTCATCGCCATCGACGTCGTCGGCGCGCCGAGCGAGGCCGAGCGCAGGCACCCGACCACCGTCGATTTGATGTACGGCGCCACGCAACTGATGATGCAGTCGATCATCGCCAACAAGCTGAGGCAGTGTCCGCCCGACATCCTCATCCGCCCGGCCGTCTCGAAATACCGCGTGCTCGATTTCCTGAAGATCGAGACGCTGATGGCCGAGACGGTCGAGATCAAGGATGAACTGAAACGCGCCGTCGAGAAGGCGGTTGCAGAGCACGGCGGCAAGCGCGGCAAGAAGGTGGTGTGAGCGAATCAGCTCCGTCCGCTTCGCCCGGCGTTATACTCCCATATACTTCAACTTCACCGGGCCGAATCTTCGTCGAAATGCCCGTTGACGCACGCCCAGATAGAGTTAATAATGTTCTAATATAGTAGCGTAAACAATCTCCCGACCGGCAACAACGAGTTACGGCGCTACAGGGAAGGGAACCGCGCGGCGACATATCAGTCGCCGCCGCATCACCATCGAGCCGCCAGTCGTCGTGAGGCGCTGTCGCGTTTTGCAGTTCGCCGGCCGCTGCCGCGGGTTGCCAGACGCAACGCCGATCCTCCTCCCTCTCGGACTTGAGCGCTGAATCTCGGCGCTGTTGCCATGGCCAGTCAGCCGCGTTGCGCGCCGTTGCGCGCAGCTGACTCGTCCCTGATGGGAGAGGCAAGTCGTGACTGCGGGGTTCAGTAAGGCGTCGCTCGGGTTGTTGAGCAAAGCAGCGTTTGCTTCGGCGCAGGCGAAGGTCAGGCTTTTCGGCTTCGCCGTCGTCGTTTGCGTCGCCGGTTTCTTTCTGTCCGGCTTCAGCGGGCTTGCGTCGATGGGCTGGACGCTCGTCGCGGTGGCGATGGCGGGTATCGGCAGCCTGGCCATGTTTCGCGCCCGCGGCGACGGCAGGCAAAAACCCGTTGGCGACCCACCCGGTCGGACCGCCGCGCCGGGCAAGCCATCGGCGAGGCCGGCCGCGCGGAAGGCCAATCCCGCTCCCTCCGAACTGGCCGCTGCGCTTGCCAGTTGCCGGTCGGCCTTCATTGCGGTCGGACTGTTCAGCGGCATGCTCAACGTGCTGATGCTTGCCGGCTCGCTCTACATGCTCGAGGTCTATGATCGCGTGCTGCCGAGCCGCAGCCTGCCGACGCTTGTCGGCATCTCGATATTGCTCGTCATCCTTTATTGTGGGCAGGGTTTCCTCGATTTCGTGCGGGCGCGGGTGCTGGTGCGCATCGGCGGGGCGCTCGACGAGGCGCTTGGCCATCGCGTCTATACCTCGATGCTGAGATTGCCGCTGAAGGCCGCGCGCGGGGCTGACAGCCTGCAGCCGATGCGCGATCTCGACAGCGTGCGCGGCTTCCTGTCAGGCATGGGACCGACGGCGCTTTTCGACCTGCCATGGCTGCCCCTCTACCTGATCATCATCTTCATGTTCCACTGGGTGCTTGGCGCCGCGGCGCTGCTCGGCGCGGTCGTGCTGGTCGTGCTGACCCTGCTTGCCGAGCGGCTGACGCGACAACCGGTATCGGCCGCAACCTTGAGCGGCAACCGGCGCGGCGGGCTCATCGCTGCAGGCACCCGCAATGCCGAAGTGGTCGCCGCCATGGGCATGGCTGGCGGGCTGGCGTCGCGCTGGCAGGATGCCAACGTCGAATTCATCGCCGACCAGCGCAAGGTCAGCGACGTTGCCGGCAGCTTCGGCGCGGTGTCGAAAGTGCTGCGCATGCTGCTGCAGTCGTCGATGCTCGGCATCGGCGCTTGGCTGGTGATCGAGCAGGAGGCATCGGCGGGCGTCATCATCGCCGCTTCCATCCTCAGCGGCCGGGCGCTGGCGCCGGTCGATCTGGCGATCGCCAACTGGAAAGGTTTCGTCGGCGCGCGCCAGGGCTGGCAACGCCTGACCAAGGTGCTGGCGGTCATGCCCGCCGAAACCGAACCCCTATTGCTGCCGGCCCCCAGCGCCAGCGTGGTGATGCAGAATGCCGCCATTACGGCTCCGGGCCTGCAGCGGCTGCTGGTGCAGGACGCCAGCTTCGCCATGGAAGCCGGCCATGGGCTCGGCATCATCGGGCCGAGCGGCTCGGGCAAGTCCACCTTGGTGCGGGCTCTGGTCGGGGCCTGGCAATCCGTCGGCGGCCGCGTCAAGCTCGATGGCGCCGACCTCGACCAATGGTCGTCGCAGGCGCGCGGCCGCCATATCGGCTACCTGCCGCAGGATGTGGAGCTGTTTGCCGGCACGGTCGCCGAAAACATCTCCCGCTTCGAGATGGACGCCGACCCGGCAGCAATCATCGCCGCGGCCAAGGCCGCCGGCGCGCATGACCTGATCGTCGGCTTCCGCCAGGGTTATGAAACCGAGATCGGTGAGCATGGCGAGGCGCTTTCGGCCGGCCAGCGCCAGCGCATCGCATTGGCTCGCGCGCTCTATCGCGATCCGTTCCTGGTCGTGCTCGACGAGCCGAATTCCAACCTCGACATGGACGGCGAGCAGGCCTTGATCCGCGCGATGCTCGGCGTTCGCGAGCGCGGCGGCGTTGTCGTCATCGTCGCCCATCGCCCGAACGTGCTGACCGCCGTCGATTTCATCATGGCGATGAAGCAGGGGCGCGTGCACGAATTCGGACCGAAGGAGGAGGTCTTCGCCAAGATGTTCCCGATGCTGCGCTCGGTCCCGTCAAGCAACCCGCCGCAGCGGGCATCCGCGGAAACGACCCCCGCGGTCGCCGCCCGGACCGGGGGAGGGAACTGACATGGCCGCGCCCGGCAACGCCCACGCTTCGATCCGTTTCTACACTCGCCTTGGGCTCGGCGCCGTGCTCCTGCTTGGAGGTGGTGTGGGCGGCTGGGCCTCGGTCACCGAGATCGCCGGCGCGGTGATCGCTCCAGGCACGCTGGTCGTCGGTTCGCACGTCAAGAACGTGCAGCATGCGACCGGGGGCGTCGTGGCCGAGATCGACGCTCGCGACGGTGACCGCGTGAAGGCCGGTGACCTTTTGCTGAGTCTCGACCGCACCGTGCCGGCCGCCAATCTTGCGGTGGTGAGCAAGGCGCTCGACCAGCTCATGGCGCGCAAGGCCCGTCTCGATGCCGAGCGCCGGGGCACGGACGGCATCGAGTTTCCCCGGGACCTCCTCGATCGCTCGGCCGATCCCGACGTCGCCGAGGCGATCTCCGGCGAGACGCAGCACTTCGACACGCGGCGCACCTCCCGCGCCGGCCAGAAGGGCCAGCTCGGCGAACGCATCGTCCAGCTCGAGAAGGAGATCGCCGGCGACACCGCGCAGATGGAAGCCAAAAGCAAGGAAATCCAGCTGGTGCAAAAGGAGCTCGCTTCCGTGCGCACGCTTTGGGGCAAGAAGCTCATCTCCATCGATCGCCTGACCTCGACCGAGCGCGAGGCGACACGCCTCGATGGCGAACGCGGCCAGCTCATCGCCGCGCTGGCGCAGGCGCAAGGGCGCATCGCCGAGATCAAGCTGCAGATCATCCAGATCGACCTCGACCTCAGCACCGAAGTGAACCGGGACCTGCGCGACATCGACGGCAAGATGGGCGAGCTCATCGAGCGCAAGGTCGCCGCCGAGGACCAGTTGAAGCGTGTCGACATCCGCGCCCCGCAGGACGGCGTCGTGCAGCAGTCGCTCGCCTATACGATCGGCGGCGTGATCACGCCCGGACAGACGATCATGCAGGTCGTACCGGACAATGACAGCCTGGCGGTGGAGGCCAAGATCGCCCCCAGCGACATCGACAAGCTATGGGTCGGCCAGTCGGCCTCGCTGCGCTTTTCGGCATTCAACACCCGCACGACGCCGCAAATCGACGGCGTGGTCGAAAGGACCTCGCCCGACATCGCCACCGATCAGCGCACTGGTGCCAGCTATTACACCGTGCGTATCAGGACGACCGCCGCGGAAGTCGCGCGCCTCGGCGAGGTCAAGCTGGTGCCCGGCATGCCGGTGGAATCCTTCATCAAGACCGAGGACCGTTCGGTGATCTCCTACCTGGTCAAGCCATTGCGGGACCAGATCACCCGAGCCTTCAGAGAGTGAGCCCGCCACGGCGGGAAAACAGCAGCCAAGAGAAAACAGCAGCCACGATCAGCAACCGAATACGAAGCTAGGGGAAATGAAATGACGTCTAGCGATATCAGCGACAATCTGACCAACGATCTGCTCGCAACCCTTGATTCCACCGAGACCGGAAGCACCGATCCGGCTTCTTCCGACCCCGTTCCGCCGCTTGCGGTTACGATAGACCAGGCGGACGCGGACTACGCGCCCGGCGAGACCGTGGGGATCACCGCCACCGACGTCGGGGACGGCGGCTCGCTCACATTTTCGGTTGCCCATGTCAGCGCCGGCGCCGACGGCGTTCTCGGCACCGCGGACGATGTGCTCACCTATGATCTGACCGGGACTGGTACGCCCTGGGTCGTCACCGATGGCGGCGCCGGCGATCTCGATGGTACAGTCAACGGCAAGATCCAGACCTCGTGGTACGTCAACAGCGACGCGGCGAACCAGGCGTTCGTGCTCACAGCGACAGACCAGGCAGACGGCCGGGTCGCGACCGTGAACTTCACCGATGCTCCTCCTCCTCCCCCAGACGCTTCCGGCGCGGCAGCCGACTTGACGGTGCGAAATGCCACGACACTCGCTGGCTTCAATGTCGGCGACGCAAAGTTCCAAGTCTATCAAGTCAAAACAGACTTCGGACAATCGTCAGGGACTGGCACCTTCGATGCCTTTGTCCAAGTTCAGGGCCCGAACAATCCCCCTACGGAGCAGGGCTACAACTACGATCGCGGCGGCACCTATGGCGATGTTCTCAGCCCGCAGTACAACGAGAACACGAGCGCGCAGCACAACAAGGCCTTGCTTTTAAGCGATATTCCTATCGTCATAGTCGACGGCGTGGCCTATCGGGAATTTCTGCTTGACTCCAACGAACAAAATGGCAGCAACGGCGAATTCATTTCGCTGGACAGCCTGCAGATTTACCAGGAGACCTCTGGAAATCTGGGCATGGGGCACGTGCCGGTTTCCGAGAACACCCCATACACTCCAGGCAGCGGTTTCGGCGTAACCGGCGAGCATCTCGTCTACAATCTGGATGCCAGCGGCGATGTTTGGGTTGCGCTGAATTCCAGCCTGTCTTCGGGCAGCGGCGACAGCGACATCCGCGTCTTGATCAAAGACAGCGAATTTCTCCAGGATGCCGATCATCAATATGTTTACGTCTACTCGGCGTTTGGCGGCCAGGCTGGCGACTGGCAGACAGGCTCGGGCTTCGAGGAATGGGGCACGAATCCCAACAACCTGGTGACGTTCGGGATTTCGGGCACGAAATACCTGGATGCCAATGGCGACAGCCAGACGACGGGCGATGCCGGCCTCGGCGGCGTGACGATCTTCATCGACAAGGACAATAGCGGCGACTTGAGCGCCGATGATCTCACGACGACAACGGCGGCCAACGGCACGTGGTCGTTCACCGGCTTGGACGCCACCTTTGATGGGTTGAAGGTCTATGAACAACTGCCGGGCGGCTATGTGCAGACGCTCGGCCAAGCGGGCTACACGATCGATGGCCTGTCAGGCGAGGACCAGTCGGGGATGGACTTCGCCAATTTCCATGACTTCTCGATCAGTGGCACCAAGTACGAGGACCTGACCGGCGACGGCACAAGCGCCGACGACACCGCCTGGTCGCATGATCCGGTGACGATCTTCATCGACGACGACAACAGCGGCGATCTCAGCGCCGGCGACCGCTCGACGACGACCGACGCCTCCGGCAACTGGTCGATCGGCGGTCTGACGCTGGCCGATGTCGGCAAGAACATCTACGAGGTCGTGCCGGACGGCTCGCAGCAGACCGGCACCCTGGTGCAGACCGTCGGCAACCCCGGCAGCGGCGGCACCGACAGCGGCAACGACTTCACCAACTTCCTCGACTTCTCGATCAGTGGCACCAAGTACGAGGACCTGACCGGCGACGGCACAAGCGCCGACGACACCGCCTGGTCGCATGATCCGGTGACCATCTTCATCGACGACGACAACAGCGGCGATCTCAGCGCCGGCGACCGCTCGACGACGACGGGGGCCGGCGGCGCCTGGTCGATCGGCGGACTGACGCTGGCCGATGTCGGCAAGAACATCTACGAGGTCGTGCCGGACGGCTCGCAGCAGACCGGGATCCTCGTGCAGACGGTCGACAATCCCGGCAGCGGTGGCACCGACACCGGCAACGACTTCACAAACTTCCTGCCGCCGGCCGGCCAGGGCCTGACGCCGGGCTTCTGGAAGAACCACCTCGATATCTTGACCCAGGAGCTAGGCGAGTTCCACTCGGGCTGGAACTCCAACACTTCCTTCGAGACCATCTTCGAGTTCCAGAACCTGTCGAAGATTCCAGGAACGCCCTCGATCGCGGATGCGTTGGGAGCCAAGGGCGGTGGGGTGAACCACCTCGAACGCTCCTCGGCGGCGGCGTATCTCTCCGCTGCCGTCACTGCCGTGCCCGACGGCCCCGGCGGTAAACCGGAACTCAATTTCAGTTTCTCCGCGGCGACCAGTTCGAACCCGGCCATCATCGCAATTCTCAATCAGATTGACACGAACGACGACCACACGCTGCAACCGGGCGAGGTGATCGCCGCGGTGCGGGACGTCCTTAACGACACCAACGCCCCGACCTCCAATTTCGGCCTGACCGGTCAACCGGGGATCAACGATATCGCCAACGCCTTCGATGCGATGAACAACCAGACGCATCCGGACGCCAGCGTCTTCCTCATCTGACGAGCTGGCGTAAATCTCGTCCGAACAGCAATCGGGGGCTCCTTGCCCCCGATCGTTCGATGACGGCAGCTTTCCTAAAGCAATAGACAGAGCGGAGCCTTCACGTCCGCGGCGCCGCGCTGCTTCCTGGCCCGGCGATGCCCAGCCTTTGGAGCAGGCTACTAACCCTTCGCGACCGGCGCATACTCCAGCGCCACCACGCCATTGCTGAACGGGACGGCCGAGATCAGCTCCAGCGCGAGCGGCTCCTCGGTCGGGAACAACGGCTTGCCCTGGCCGACGGCGCCCGGATAGACGAGCAGCCTCAGGCGATCGACGAGGCCATGGCTGAGCAACTGCCGCGCAATGCTCAAGCTGCCATGCACATAGATGTTGCCGCCGTTTGTCTGCTTCAGGCTGGCGACCGCTTCGGGCAGGGGGCCTGCGAGCAATTGCGCCGGTTGCCAGTCGATCGCCTGCAGGCTGGTCGAGGCGACATATTTCGGCAGCGCGTTGAAGCGGTCGGCGAAGTCACCGGTTTCGGAGGGCCATGAACCGGCAAAGATCTCGTAGGTCGTGCGGCCGAGAAGCATGGCGCCGCTGTCGGCGAGTTCGTCCTCCTTGAACGCGTTCATCTCGTCGTTCCAGGTGACGTTCGGCAACTTCTCGACCTCGGCGATGCCGTCGACGCTGATGAACTCCGTGATGATGAGCTTTCTCATGATGCTCTCCCGTCGGCAGTAGCCACTCTTGCAGTCAAGATCGCGACGACACAGCTATTCGCCTCGCTCTTTTCCCTCTAGCTCGCCCCGGTTCCTCATCATAATCTCGCGCCCGTTTGAAACATCTTGAGTCCGCATGAGCAAGCTTCTTTTCACCCGCGTTCCGTTCAACCCGTTCTCGCTTGGTCTGGTCTGCAACTTCATTGCGCACCATCCGCCCTTCGACGGCTACGAATTTGGCCAGATGGTGAAGTCGTTGCGCTACCAGATCGAGCAGCAATCGCATCTCGTCGGCGCCATTGACGATGCGATCGTCGCCTACGTCGGCTGGGTCGTGACCAGCCGCGAGATCGCCGAAACATGGGTCGCGAACAATGGCCCGCTCAATCCCGATCCTGGCGGCAGCGCAATTGCCGCAACCGTTATGGCCACGCGCTCGTCCTCGCACATCCTGCCGCTGATCAAGGAGGCGAAACTGCTCAACCTCGACAAGTCGGTCTACTGGAAGCGCGACTTCATCGATGCCCGTGGCGCCATGAAACGCGCCGTGCGCAAGCGGGATGCATGATGGACCAGGCCGCGCCCGGCGAGGGGCTCACCCAGGAGATTCTGATCCGCCTCGGCGACCGTTATGCGTCGATGTTCGTGCGCATTTGGCAGCCGGCCGGCCAGTCTCGTGGGACTGTCTATTGCCTCCACGGTTTTACTGGGAACGGCGCCGATTTCGATTATCTCGCGACCTTTCTTTGCCGCAACGGCTATCTGGTGATCTGCCCCGATCTGCTTGGGCGTGGGCGCAGCGCGTTTCTTGGTGCGGGTTACGACATCGATCTCTATTCCAGGTGCTTGCGCGCGCTCGGTCGGTTTGCCGGCAAGGAGAACCACTTCATCGGCACATCATGGGGCGGGCTGATCCTGACGCTGTTCCTCCATGCAAACCGTGGCCGTGTCGATCGGATAGTCCTCAATGATGTTCCCATGATCGGCGGCCCGAAGGTCGACGCCCTGAGAGACGGGGTCATCCGGGAAAGCACGCTGACCTTCGAGACGCGCGCCGCGGCGAGGGACTATCTGCGTGCCGCAAGCGCCGCGATGGGCTCCGTCGAGGAAGTGGTTCTAAGCCGCTATATCGAGAACCGCATCGCCAGCGGCACCGACGGCGTTCGGCTGGCCTATGATCCGGCCGCGACCGAAAATTTCGCGACAATGACCGGACGTGCATACGATCTGTTTCCCATGGTGGCCAAGCTGGATGCGCGGATGTTGCTAATGTATGGGCGAAAGAGCGAATTCATCGACAGGAGCGCCTTGGAGCGGACGCGTCGCGTCCGGCCAGACATCTGTATCGTCGACAACATTGATGCGGACAGCCCGCCCTCGCTGATGACGATTGATCAGGCTTTCTTGATCCTGGGTTTCCTGTCCGCCGTTTGAACTGGCGCTGCCTTTGGGGATCGGCAATGCACTTCGAGGAAGCATACGGCAAGCTGCTATCGGCTGCTTTCGATCAAGCTGGGTCGGATGGCAATCCGATCAAGATCCTGATTTGCACGACGCCGCGAACTGCCGGCCATTCCTACTGTCGGGTGCTGAAGCATTTCGGGCTCGGTCTGCCCACCGAGTACTTCCAGTGGCAGTTTGCGCTGCCGCTCCTGCGCCGCTGGACCGGCCACGATGCCATCGACGTCCCGGCACTCGATCGCGCGGCAGCGTCATACGGACGGCAACTTCTGGCAAGACGCTCGGTCAATGGCGTGTTCGCGGCAAAGCTGTTCGCAGGCAATCTGAACTTCGCGCGCAACGCGATCGGCCAGGACGATACAAGGTCATTTTATGTGTTCCTGTCCCGACGCAACAAGGTTGAACAGACCGTCAGCCTGCTTGCGATGCTCTATACCGGGCAACCGTTCGATGGCGGAGATACGCTGCCGGGAATCCCGAAGTTGAAGACGATAAGCCAGAAGGCGGTCATCGATACGGTTCGCCATATCGCCGACTCTGAGGTCATGTGGCGGAACTACCTCTCGACCATTGATCCCATGAGGGTAGTCGATGTCGTCTATGAGGATTTTGTCGCCAGCCCGTACGAGAATGTGCGAGCGACGATGCGAAATTGGTTTCCGGCCCATGATCTGGACAAGGCCGCCATCGAGGCAAGCGCGCGCTATCAGCACGATGCGGACATGAAGAGGATCATCGCAAGGCAATTCGGAAGCCTGATCCGGGACCTGTGGCGCGACATGCCTGGCGAACCGGACCGGCCCTTGTCAGCGCCTTGACACCACGACCGCCATGCCGCTCGCCGGGCGCAATGCCAGCGCATAGTCGAAGCGGATAATGTCGTCGGTGCGGGCGAATGCGAACTGCCGCACCACCGCGCGAACCGCTTGCTCGACCTCGAGCCGGCCAAGGCGTGCGCCGCCGCACATGCGCGGCCCGGTCAGAAACGGGATGAAGGCGCGACGGTCGAAACTATTGTCGATGAATTCCTTGCGGCTGGCATCGAATGTCCGCGGGTTCTCCCAGAACTCGGGATGCTGGTGCGCGCCAACGATGGAAAGCATGATGAGTTGTCCGGCCCTCAGCGCCACGCCGTCGATTACCGTGTCGGCGCTCACCTCGCGCGTCAGGAACGGAATGGGCGGAAAATACCGCATCGTTTCGTTGATGAAGCAGTCGGTGAACGGCGTGTCGGCCTTGGCGCCGGCGATCTCGTCGTGGATACGCTCCTGTACTTTCTGGTTGGCGCCGAGCCTGTCGATCACCCACAGCACCGTCGTCACGGTGGTTTCGACGCCCGCGAAAAGGTTCATCACGAACTCTTCGATGGGCGAGAAGCTGTCGATCCCGCCCGATTTCTCGGAGAAGCGGCGCATTTGCGCCGCCGATCGTGGGTCCGCCATCAGCTGCGCTCCGAACTCGGCTATGACCGCGCGGGCGCCGCTGATGACGCTGGTGCGCTCAGCATCGGTCGGCGTGACCCAGGAGTAATATTGCAGGCGGCGCAGCACCTCGCGGGTCCGGTCGAGCAATGCCGCCGTCGGCCGGGGCTCAGCCACAAGTCTGAACGCCTGATAGAAGATGGTCAGGGCGCCAGCGAACAGCGCCTCCTGGATGCCGGCCAGGGACGTTTCGCAGACGCTGAAGCACGAGGCGAAGATATCGGACACGCTTTGCACCTGGGCGGGCTTCGCCGCAGCGAGGTAACTGTCTTGCGTGATTGAGCGCCTTGTCGCCCACTCCTCGTCATTGGTGTTGAAGCGGCTGAAGCCGAGGGCGGAAATCAGCGAGAAGTTCTTGCGAAACAGGTTGGGGGCCTTGGCGATCCTGTCGACCGCGTCTGGGTGGTCGAAGACCGCGAGATTGCCGATTTCACGAGGCTCGGGGGTGATCTGGCCGCTCTGGGCAAAGAGCGCGTAGGCAAGATTGTTCAGAAAGCCTTCAATTTGCGCTGGATTGTCCACGAAGCCCCCGTTTGTCATCGTCTGGCGCTAACTATCTCTAGTCATTGTGCTTTTTATTGCTGTTGCAAAGATGTTACACTGACGCGGCAAAGTGTCGGGGCATCCTCTCGGCAATAGGCCGTTATCCGAGTCTCTGCAATATTGGCAGCCGCGAGAATCTGGGGTGGGGATAAGCATGCGGGCTCAAGTACAGGGCAAACTTTTAGCAACGGTGGCGGCATCGGCTGCCTCCGTGACAACCATCGGCGTGGCCACGGCTCATGCCGGAGAGGCGCAACCATCGGACCCGGCGGTCATCGATGCGCGCATCAAGATGTCGTTCGAAGGCGCCTATTTCTGGAACAATGTCCACAAGGACGACAAGCTCAGCAGCGACAAGCTGGGCAACAGCAACGGCGACATCTCCGGGTCAGTAGCGTTGACCAAGCAGATTTCCCCGGGGCTGGATTGGCGTCTTTCCGGCACCTTTCATGTCGGCAAGCACCGGTCGGTCCTTCTTGGCGAGGGGCCTGTCACCGATCCAGACGGTACCATTAGCGCTCGTTACGGCGACGGCTACGCCTTTCAGGCGTTCGATTTCGACGTCGGCAAGCACGTCAAGGCACAGCAGGCTGACATCCGCTTCTTTGGCGGCCTGCGGATCGCACATGCGGACGAAAAGGTGTTCGACTTCTCCGAGACGTTTACGCCTGACAATCCTGCCGACAAGGGCATTTCCGCCGACAAGGTTGGCTCGTCCGAATACTGGGGCATCGGTCCAAGGGTTGGTGCCGAGGCTTATTACCCGGTCGGCGAAAACTGGGGCCTGACGGGCGCCGTTTCAGGCTCCGTGATGTGGGGCCGCCGCACCAACCGTGTTGGTGGCAGTGTCACGCAGACAAACCCTGACATGCATGCTTCCGCAACGCTGTTCAGTGAGAGCTCGAGCGAAACGGTCTCTAACCTCGATGCGTCGGCCGGCTTGAGCTGGACGCCGATGCCGAACACGACCTTGACCGCCGGCTACAAGATCGAGGCATGGCACAACCTTCTTGTGAATGCCGACCACGAGAACCAGATATTCCAGGGTCCGTTCCTGCGCCTCGAAGTCAAGATGTGATCGCAGCGGCCGGTCAGGGTGGCTTCGGTTACGGCTTTCGAGTCCAGGTTCGCATCGAACGGGAACGTTAGGTTGCATTACATCGCGGCGGGCTCCGGCCCGCCGATCGTTTTTCTGCACGGGTTTCCCGACCATGGTCTTGGCTGGCGCCGTCAGATCGAATCTCTATGCGGCAACTTCAGGGTCCTGGCGCCGGATCTGCGCGGATTCGGGCTAAGCGACAGGCCGAGGGGACATGCAAACTACGCGTTGCTGCCGAACCTCGTTCAAGACGTGCTGTCCATCCTCATGGCGGAACGACTCTCCCAGGCTTCAATCGTCGGCCACGACTGGGGAGGAACCATCGCCTGGTGGCTGGCCATGCGCGTGCCGTCGGCGGTACGCCACCTCATAACTCTCTCCAGTCCCCATCCGCGCAACTATCTTCGGGCCATAGCCGATCCAGCCAATTCCGGATATTTCGGTTACGTGCGCCGCTTCCAGGAAGCCGGTGTGGCAGCCCTGCCCACGCCGGACGAGCTTGCCAGCTGGGTTGCCGACGTGGACGATAGACAGGCGCTCGTGGCGTCGCTTCGGCAATCCGATCCGGAGGCGGTGCTGAACTACTACAGGGCCAATATTCCGCTGGGCAGGGTGCCCGACATCGGCCCGCTGCCGTTGATCAGGGCGCCGACCCTTGCCCTGTTCGGCACCGACGATCCCTATGTTCCGGCCAGCGCCTTCGACGGCACGTTCCGCGAGGTCGACAACGTCTCTTCCGTGCTGGCGCTGCCCGGTGCCGGCCACTTCATCCACCACCAGGCCGCCGCCTTCGTCACGCGCGAGATCGAGGCCTGGGTGGCGCAGCCGCCGTCGAACTTCCGCCACCTCGCCTGAAGCCCCTTCGCGGCCGGAGGTCGTCGACATATGCCGTTCGCTGGGCGATGATCGCGTCGGCCTGACGCTTCGCACTGGTCGCCGATTCGGCGTTTCGGCCTGTCCCATTGTCGCTCAGACCGGTCCACGGCTCTTTAGACCTCGGATAGGTTTTGCCGGTATCTATCGGAAAAAAGGAGCCGGAAAGTCATGACCGATATCTGGCGCTCACTCCTCACCAATCTTGCCCTGGTCTCCATCCTGGTGGTCGCCTGGGATCTTGTGGCGGATTTTACCGGGCGTCTCTCGCAGCGCAGGCAGTCGCTGGTTCTCGGCGTGGTGATGTGCACGGGCGCGGTCATTTCCATGGCGACGGCGCTCTCCGTCTCCGGCTTCATCGTCGATCTGCGCGCCGCCTTCATCGCCGCCGCCGCCTTCTTCGGCGGATGGCCGGCCATGGTCATCGCCACGGCCGGCTCCATTGCCTATCGCATCCATCTCGGCGGCCAGGGCGCGAGCATCGGGATCGTGGGCATCCTCATCACGGCTGTCGTCGGCATTGCCTGGCATCACATCGTCGCGGCCCGGTCGCGCACCATCTTCCACATATTCGGCCTCGGCGTGTCGGTCGCTCTCGCCGGACTGATCACGCTCCTGGTCATTCCCCCGCAAGTCGTCGCCGGCATGGTACAGCAGAGCACGTTCCCGTCGCTTGTGTTTCGCTTCCTCAGCACCATCATCGTCAGCGTGCTGCTCGACCGCCAGCAGCGGCGGCGCGATCTTGTCATGTCCAACATGATCTACCGGGCCATGGTTCGCGAGCTGCCGGATTGCCTGAACATAAAGGACGTCGACGGCCGCTTCATCGCCGCCAATCCGGCGACCGCCGAAATGGTGAACGCCACCTCGGTCGAGAACCTGATCGGCAAGACGGATTTCGATTTCTACCCGAAGGATGTGGCGGAGCGCTTCCGGCAGGACGAGATGGGCGCGCTGGAGGCCGGCCAGACGCTGCGCATCGACCAGCCGGCGATTTTCCCGGACGGCAAGCAGGGCTGGCTCTACACGCTGAAGGCGCCGTTCCGCGACGAGGCCGGCAAGATCACCGGCGTCATCACCTACAATCGCGACATCACCGAGCAGAAACGCAATACCCAGCTCAAGAACGATTTCATCTCGACGGTCAGCCACGAATTGCGCACCCCGCTGACGTCGATCCGCGGTTCGCTCGGCCTGATCGCGGCCGGCGTGGCGGGCGAGCTGCCGCCAAAGGTCGCCAACCTCATCAACATCGCCCACAACAACAGCGAGCGGCTGGTTCTTCTCATCAACGACATCCTCGACATGGAGAAGATCGAATCGGGCGTGATCGCCTTCAAGATCAAGCAGATGCCCGTCCGCCCCCTGCTGGAGCAGGCCATTGCCGCCAGCTCCAACTACCGGGCCGACGGCGGGATCCGCATCGTCCTGGTCGACGATGCCCCGCGCGCCGAGGCCAACATCGACGAGGATCGCCTGCATCAGGTGATGGCCAATCTGCTGTCGAATGCGATCAAGTTCTCCAACGCCGACGGCACCGTGACGGTGAAACTCGAGCGCCGCGATCGCGACATGCTGCGCATCTCGGTGATCGATCAGGGCGCCGGCATTCCCGAGGCATTCCGCAGCCGCATCTTCGGCAAGTTCGAGCAGGCGGATGCCTCCAGCACCCGCAAGCAGGGCGGCACCGGCCTCGGCCTGAGCATCGTCAAGACCATCGTCGAAAAGCTCGGCGGCGCCGTTTCCTTCGAGACCGAGGAAGGCAAGGGAACCTCGTTCCATGTCGACCTCGCCGAGGCGCAGAGGCAGCCTGACAAGCCGGTTTCGACGGAGCGCCGGTCGCGGCCGCGCGATGGCCGCCTGCGTGTCCTCATCTGCGAGGACGAGACCGATGTCGCGGCGGTGATCGCAGCACTGCTCGATGCGGAGGGCTTTTCCAGCGACGTCGCCCCCGACATCGACACCGCCATGGCGCTGCTGCGCTCCCGTGATTATGTGGCGCTGACGCTCGACATCAGGCTGGCGGGTGAATCCGGCATCAAGCTCTTCCACGACATCAGGGCGTCACCGGTGAATTCCGACATCTCGGTCATCGTCATCTCCGCCGTCGCCGATGAGGCCAAGCGCTCACTCAACGGCACCGCCGTCGGCATCGTCGACTGGCTGGAGAAGCCGGTGGACTCGAAGCGGCTTCACGCCGCTCTCTCCAAGATCGTCGCCGGCAAGGTCGAGCGCAGGCCGAGGATCCTCCACGTCGAGGACGACGAGGGCGTGCTTGCCGTGATGTCGGCGGGGCTGGGTCCGGACGTCTTGATCGCCTCGGCGAAAACGCTGCAGGAGGCGCGGCGGGCGGTCGCCAAGCATCGCTTCGACCTGGTCATCCTGGACATCGCGCTTCCCGACGGGTCGGGGCTGGACCTGCTCATCGATCTGCCGCAGGAAACCCGAGTCATCGTGTTCTCGGCGGCGGAGATGGACGAGAAACTCGGCGACCGGGTGCAGGCGATGATGACCAAGACCAGGGCGTCGGAGATCGATGTCGCCAAGCTGGTCCGGCGCATGTTGGTTGCGTCTCGCAACGCGGCGAAATCCACCGCGCAAGCAGGGGAGTGACATTGATGTCGGCAAGGATCCTCTATGTGGACGACGAGGACGACATCCGCGAAATCGCGCAGATGTCGCTGGAGCTCGAGCCTCGGTTCGAGGTGCGGTCCTGCTCTTCGGGCGCCCAAGCGCTGGCGGTCGCCGCCGACTGGCAGCCCAACCTCATCCTGCTCGACGTGATGATGCCGGACATGGATGGGCCGGAGACGCTGAAGCGGCTGGCCGCCTCGCCGCTTACGGCATCGATTCCCGTGGCGTTCATCACGGCGCGCACCCAGACGCATCAGGTTGAACATTATCTGGCCATGGGGGCGGTCGGGGTCATCGCCAAACCCTTCGACCCGCTGGCGCTCGCCGCTGAGGTCGGGAAGCTGCTGGCGCTGCGCGCGCGCTGACGGGCTGTTCGGGCTTCCCGGCGGCCGCATCGGCGGGAAGCTGTGCGGCGCCGTTTACGGCTCATATACCATGCCGACTTATTCATCTACTGATTGTAGCGAAATGCGGCCGTCGCGAATCGGCTATAACTATGATCGCACGGGTGTTGCGGGCCTGCGGCCCGCGCGGAACTATGGGCGTGGACCACATTGGCGGATGGCGGTTCGTTGATTGATCACTCCGGGGGGCGATGGAACCGGAGCAGCACAGGTGGATGGAGCGAAGGCAAGAGTTCTGATCTGCGATGACGATCCCTTGTTGCTCGAGCTGATGGAATTCAGGCTGCGGGCGAAGGGATACGAGGTCATCAAGGCGGTGGACGGGGCCGAAGCGCTTTCGAAGGCGGAGCGCGACGGGCCCGACATCATCGTGCTCGACGCCATGATGCCCAAGGCGGACGGCATCGAGGTGCTTGCGCGCATCAAGGGCGACCCCAACCTGTCCGAAACCCCCGTCGTCATGCTGACCGCCCGCAAGGCCGAAAAGGACATCGTCTCGGCGCTCGAAAAGGGCGCCGACGACTATCTTGTGAAGCCGTTCATCCCCGAGGAGCTGCTGGCCCGGCTGGCGCGCCTGATCGCGCGGAAGAAACGCTGATGCGGCAAAGCCGGCGCGCAGCCCTTGCCGCATGCATGTTCCTGGCAATGGCCGCGCCTCCCGGTGTTTCATGGGCCCAGACGGTCGACGAGCTTTACGCGTCCGGCGTCAAGGCGAGGCAGGCCCAGCATTTCGACGAGGCGGCGGATCTGCTCAAGCGCGCGTTGGCGCTGAAGCCCGACAATGCCGATGCCCTGGTGCAGCTCGGCTTTGTCGAGCTCGGCCGCAACGATCTGCCGGCCGCGCGCGACGCCTTCTCCAGGGCGCTGTCGCTCGCCCCGACCTATATGGATGCCAGCTTCGGCCTGGCCGAGGTCGAGTTCCGCTCCGGCAATCTGGATGCCGCGCTGCCGCTGGCCGAGAAGGCGGCGGGCGCCGAGCCCGGCAATGCCGATGCCGCCACGCTGGTCGAGACCATCCGCAAGGCAAAGCAGGCGGCCGGCGGCAAGCCCAAGCCGGCTCCGGCGACGGCAGCGTCCGCGAAGACGGCGCCGCTGTGGCGGCCCGATCCCGTCGCCGGGCTGATGGAGCAGGGCAGGCGGCTCAAGGCCGCGGGCAAGCTGGCCGAGGCCGAGCGGGCCTATCGCCGGGCGCTAAAGCTGGCGCCGAGGAACACCGACGTCCTGGTCGCCCTTGGCCTGGTCGCTGGCGCCGGCCAGCGCTTCGACGAGGCCGGGCAGTTCTTCGACCGGGCCCTGGCGATCAAGCCCGGCTTGCTCGACGCCCGACTCGGCAAGGTCCGCCTGGCGATCTGGCAAGGCGACGGGCCGCGCGCCCGCGCGATAGTCGATGACGTGCTGGCCTCAGCGCCGGACAATGTCGAGGCGCTGAACCTCGACGCCAGGATTTCTCTTCTCGAAGCGGACTACACGCGGGCCGGGCAATCATTCGATCGCGTGCTTGCGATCGATCCGCGCAATGCGGAGGCGCTGTTGGGGATCGGCGACGTCCGCCGCGCCGAGGGCGACGACGCGGCCGCGCGGGCAGCCTACAACCAGGCGCTCGCCATCGAGCCCGGCTCCGCCGAGATCGAGCAGCGGCTGGCGGTGCCGCCGCCGCGCAAATGGCGGCTCGACATCGGCACGGAGGTCAGCGACCTCACGGGCGGCCTCGGCGACTGGACCGACAGCGCGGCCGGCCTTGCCTATCGGCTGTCGCCGGCGACGACCCTTTCAGGCCGCACGCGGGTGGCGACCCGCTACGGACACACCGACGTCCAGGTCGAGGGCCGCATCGACCAGGCATTTTCGCCCGCCTTCTCCGCCTATGCGCTGGCAGCCGCAACGCCGGATGCCGATTTCCTGGCGCGCTATTCGATCGGCGCTGGCGCGTCCTGGCAGGTCGTGGCGCCGGCGAAAGCGTTCGGACCGGTCTCGCTCAACATCGACGCCCGCTACGACGATTTCGCCGATACCGGCGTCACCACCGTCTCGCCCTGGGTGCAGGGCTACATTTTCGACGGCCGGCTCGGGCTGTCCGCCCGCTGGGTGCATGCCGAGGACGATATCGGCACCCGCGCCGACGGCTATGTGCTGCGCGCCGACCTCGCGGTGACGCAGCGCTTCAACGTCTTCGGCGGCTACGCCGACGCGCCGGAAATCTCCGACGGCACGCTGGTGCCGACGCGCACCGTCTTTGGCGGCGTTTCCTTCGACGTCACCGATCCGCTGACGCTGCGCGCCAGCATCGCGCATGAGCAACGCCCGACATTCGACCGAACCATCGTCGGGCTCGGCCTGACCGCGCGGTTCTGACCATGTGGTACGTCTGGGACCTCTCCATCCTGCTTGGCGCGCTTTCCATCGCGATCATGCTGATCCTGATCCTGCGCCGGGTGCTGCAGGAGCGCCGCGGCACGGCCAACGCCGATCAGCGGCGCCAGCTTCTGACGGCGCTGATCGCCTTCACCGAAAACCGCGACCGCGAGGCCCTGAAGGCGGCCATCCTCGCGGTGCCGGCCGGGGTGGCGATCAATGCCGGCTTCGAATTCCTGTCGCTGCTGCGCGGCGCGGAGCACGACGACGTCCTTGCCGCCTTCAAGGAATGCGGCATGCCGGCCCGTGTCGGCAGGCAGCTTGAACGAGGCAACGTCGCCGAACGCATCCACGCCGCCGAGATGCTCGCGGCGCTGGATTCGGAGGATGCGTCGGCACGCCTGCTTTCGGCGCTGGCCGAGGACCGCTCGCGCGAAGTCAGGATCGCCGCGGCCATCGCGCTCAGCGATCTCGGCAGCCTGCCGCTGCTCGACTTCGTACTGGACAATATCGGCGTGGCGGGGCAGCGCTCGCGGCGCGTCATCGAGCTGTTCAGGCGCTTTCCGCGGACGCGCTTCAACGAGCTTGCGGTGCATGCATCGCGCGCGGACGGCGTGCCAGTCGTCAGGGCGGCCGCGATCGAAGCGCTGGCCCGCGCCGGCGGCTTCGGCTTCGCCGATTTCTTCGCCAGCCTCGCCGGCGATGCCTCACCCGAGGTCGCCGCCGCCGCGCTCCGCGCGCTCGGCCTGACCGGCCATGCCGACGCGCCGTCCATCCTGGCGAGCGCGATGGCGAGCGACGACCTCGACGTGCGCGCCGACGCCGCCGACGCCGCCGGCCGCCTCGGCCTCAGCGAACTCGCTGCGACGCTCGCCGGGCTGATGGACGACGAGGTGTGGACCGTGCGCTATGCCGCCGCCAACACGCTGCGCTCCTTCGGCCAGCCCGGCGAAAAGATGCTGCGCGCGATGGCCGCCAGCGACGTCTCGCGCAGCCAGCGCACCGCCTCGCTCATCCTTGCCGAGGGCCCTGCCACATGATCGCCGACTGGAGCCACCAGATCGTTCTGACAGCCTCAATCCTGTCCTGGTTCATCATCGGGGCCGGGCTGGCGCAAACGGCGATCTACCTGTTGCAGCTCATCGTCGCCGCCTACGCGCTGTCCATGCGCCCGCCGGTGGCGCGCTCGGCGCTGCTCTGGCACCGCTACGGCGACGTCGCGCCGCCGATCGCGCTTTTGGTGCCCGCCTACAACGAGGCACTGAACGTGGTCGAGAGCGTCCATTCCATGCTGGCGCTCGAATATCCGAATTTCGAGGTGATCGTCATCAACGACGGCTCGAAGGACGACACGCTGCAGCGCCTGATCGACGCCTTCAGGCTGGTGAAGTTCCACCGGCCCTACGAGGAGGAACTGGCGCACCAGCCGATCCGCGGCCTCTATTCCTCGCCGATGACCGAGCGGCTGTTCGTGGTCGACAAGGAGAATGGCGGCAAGGCCGACGCCCAGAACGCTGGCATCAATGTCTGCCGCGCGCCGGTCTTCTGCGTCATCGACGGCGATTCCATCCTCGAGCCCGACGCGCTGATGCGCGCCGCGCAGCCCTTCATCGACGACCCCGAGCGCACCATCGCGGTCGGTGGCACCATTCGCATCGCCAATGGCTCGACGATCGAGGCGGGCAGGGTGCGCGAGGTGCACCTGCCGTGGCGCCTGCTGCCGCTGTTGCAGGTGGTCGAATATCTGCGCGCCTTCCTGATGGCCAGGCTGGCCTGGAGCCGCATCAACACGCTGATGCTGGTCTCCGGCGCCTTCGGCATGTTCCGCCGCGCCGAAGTGGTGGCGGTCGGCGGCTTCACCAAGGGCTCGATGGGCGAGGACCTCGACCTCGTCATCAAGCTGCACCGCCACATGCGCGATACCAAGCGCAAATACCGCATCCAGTTCGTCCCCGAGCCGGTGTGCTGGACCGAGGCGCCGGAGACGTTGAGCGTGCTGGCCAGGCAGCGCACGCGCTGGCAGCGCGGCGCGCTCGAATGCTTCTTCCGCTACCGTTCGATGCTGTTCAACCCGCGCTATGGCCGCGTCGGCTTCCTCGGCTTCGGCCACATCCTGATCGTCGACGTGCTCGGCCCGGTGGCCGAGGTGCTGGGCTATATCCTGATCCCGGCCTTCTGGCTGCTCGGCATCCTGTCCGGCGAATATCTGCTCGCCTTCACCTCGCTCGTCTTCACCTACGGCGTCTGCGTCAGCGTCTGTTCGCTGGTGCTCGAAGAAGCCGAACTGCAGCGCTTCCCACGTGCGCGAGACCTTGCCGTGCTGACGGCGGTCGCCGTGATCGAGAATTTCGGCTACCGCCAGCTCAACAATTTCTGGCGCGTGAAGGGCTGGTGGCAGTTCCTGCGCGGCAACCAGGGCTGGGGCGAGATGACCCGGACCGGCCTCGGCGGCGCCAAGAAATAGGCGCGGCTGGGCGGCGACCGGCCGCGTCATTGCAATGTGCGCTCGACCTCCGCGATCAGCGCATCGAGCGCCGCGCCAACCGCCCCGCCATCCGCCTGCTCGGTGAGCAGCGTCTCCAGAGCCGATGCCTTGGCGCTGATCTCCGGAAAGCCGAACGTGCCGGCCGCGCCCGCCAGCGAGTGCGCGAGCCGGATCAGCGGATCGTTGCCGGGCAGGGGAGTCTCACGTGCGACCTTCAGCTCGGTGAGCTGATCGGCGCAGCGGGCGAGGAAGCGCTGGCGGAGGGGAGCGAAGGGATCGGTGGAGATGGGGGTGCTCCGCGGCTGGGTGAGAGGGTATTCAAGCAGAAAGCGGGGTGGGTTGGAATGGCGGGCTGGGGCTGCTCATCGCTGTGGCCTGGTTCAGGCGGCATGATGTCCTGGTTTGAGCCAAACCGGTCATTCAAAACCTGCTCCTAGACAGGCTGTCTCCCCTGGTGGATCATGCGGTGGGTGGGCAAGCCAGGGGCGCCGCCATGGACGTCGGAGGTTGGCTGCGGAGGCTTGACCTCGAACAGTATGAGGACGCCTTCCGCGAGAATAAGATCGACGAGACGATCCTGCCGATATTGACGGCCGAGGATCTGAAGGATCTTGGCGTCGGATTTGTCGGACACCGTCGTAAGCTGCTCGACGCCATCGCAGCCTTGCGCGCTCAAGCAGGCGCACCGACGCCGCTTTTATCCGATGCGCCTCTGGCAATCGACAACGCAGCGAAGGACACCGCTGAGCGCCGCCAGGTCACCGTGATGTTCTCGGACCTTGTCGGCTCGACAGCACTCTCCGCGCAAATGGACCCTGAGGATTTGCGGGAGGTGATTGCGGCCTATCAGAAGTGCGTTGCGGAGGCCGTGCGTCGCTTTGGCGGGTTTGTGGCCAAATACATGGGCGACGGCGTGCTGGTGTATTTTGGCTATCCAAAGGCGCATGAGGACGACGCAGAGCGAGCCGTGCGGGCCGGGCTGGCGGTCGTTGATTCGATCGCAAGGCTCGCGACCCCGGCACAAGGCGCGCTTGCGGTGCGCGTCGGCATCGCTACGGGGCTGGTGGTGGTGGGCGATCTCATCGGCGAAGGAGCGGCGCAGGAGGAAGCGGTGGTCGGCGAGTCGCCGAACCTGGCGGCACGGCTGCAGGCATTGGCGGCGCCCGGCGAGATCGTGATCCCGCTCGCGACGCGCCGACTGCTCGGCGGGCTGTTCGAGTTCGCCGACCTGGGCTTCCACGAGCTGAAGGGGTTCGACGCCCCGATCCGCGCGTGGCGAGTGCTTCGCGAGAGTGCCGCCGAGACCCGGTTCGAAGCGCGCGCGACGAGCGGCCTCGCCCCCACGGTCGGGCGCGAGCACGAGCTTGCTCTGCTCGCGGAGCTTTGGAGCAAGGCCGCGTCCGGCGAGGGGCAGGTGGTCCTGCTCTCCGGTGAGCCCGGCATCGGCAAGTCGCACCTGATTCAGGCGCTCCGCGAGCGTCTGCGCGACCGGCCGCACATCCGCATCCGCTGCCAGTGCTCGCCGTTCCACGCAAACAGCGCCCTTCGCCCGTCGATCGTCCAGCTCACCCGCGCGGCTGGCTTCCACCCAGACGATCCGCCGAGCGTGAAACTCGACAAGCTGGAGCGCCTCCTGGCGCGCTCTACAGACAAGGTCCGGGATGACGCCCCTTTGTTGTCGGCGTTTCTTTCGCTCCCGGTGGGCAGCCGCTACGCACCTCTGAACCTCAGCCCTCAGCGCCAGAAGGAGCTCACCCTCGAGGCGCTGATCCGGCAGCTTGTTGGCCTGGCGGCCCGCCAGCCCGTGCTGTTGGTTTTCGAGGATATCCACTGGATTGATCCAACGTCGCTGGAGCTTCTCGACCGATTGGTTCCGCAGATCCCCCGCCTTTCAGTCTTGGCGATCTTCAGTTTCCGCCCTGAGTTCGAGCCGCGGTGGATCGGCCACCCGCGGGTCACCTCGCTCGCGCTGAACCGCCTGAGCCGCCGGCAGGGCGCGGCGCTGGTAGAGCGGTTGACCGGTGGCAAGGCGCTGCCGGGCGGGCTGCTCGAGCAGATGGTGGCCAAGACAGACGGCGTGCCCCTGTTCCTCGAGGAGGTGACCAAGGCGGTCATCGAATCCGACGTGTTGACCGATGAAGGCGACCGCTACGCGCTCTCGGGTCCGCTGCCACCGTTGGCGATCCCTGCAACCCTGCAGGATTCTCTGGTGGCGCGGCTCGATCGGCTGGTGATGCCGGCGCGGGAGGTCGCGCAGATTGGCGCCGCCATCGGCCGCGAATTCTCTTATGAGCTGCTGGCGGCTGTCGCGCAGCGCGAGGAACGGGAACTGCAGGGCGCCCTCGACCAGCTCATCAGCGCCGAGCTCGTGATTGCGCGCGGCCGGCCGCCGCACGCGACGTGCACCTTCAAGCACGCATTGGTGGGAGATGCCGCCTATGCCACCTTGCTGCGCAGTCGGCGCCAGCAACTGCACACCCGGATCGCCCACGCGCTCGAGCAGCATTTCGGCGAGGTCGTCGAACACGAGCCGGAGATCGTGGCTCAGCACTATACGGCTGCAGGCCTCTCGCTTCAGGCCATCGGCTACTGGCAGCGCGCGGGAGAGAGCGCCAACGACCGTTCGGCCAACGATGAGGCCCAGAACCATCTGCAGAAAGCGCTGAACCTGATCGAAACGCTCCCTGCGGGCCCGGAGCGCCAGCGGCGCGAGCTCGCAGCGCTAACGGTGCTGGGCCGCGTGCTCGCCGCCAAAAGCGGCTACGCAAATCCCGAGGTCGAGCAGGCATATTCTCGCGCGCGCCGCCTTTGCGAGCTGATGCCGGAAGATGCGGATATCTTCCCGGTTCTGCTCGGCCTGGCCATCTACTCGGCCACGCGCGCCGAACTGACGTCGGCGCACGAGCTGAGCGGACGGCTGCTCGACCTTGCCCGGCAGAGTAACGATCCCGTGTGGGTGGTCGAAGCCCATTATGCCCGGGGGGTCGGCTTTTCCTGGCGCGGCGCCTTCAGGGAGGCACGCAAACATCTGGAGCTGGCCTCCGAATCGTATCGCCCACAGCGACATCGAGCCCATCTCGCCCTCTACGGCCAGGATCCCGGACCGATTTGCCTGTGTCGTGGGTCGGCGGTGCTTTGGCAACTCGGCTACCCCGACCAGGCGCTGGCCCGGATGGAAGACGCTCTTGCCTTGGCCGAGCGATTGGCGCACCCCTTCAGCCGCGCCTACGTGCTGACATGGGCAGCGTGGTTACGAATATTCCGGCGCGAGGTGGCCGAAGCCGAGGAGCAAAACGAGCGTGCGCTCACCTTCGCGACCGAGCAGGCGTATCCCTTTTGGACTGCCATGGCCGCCCAGCAGAAGGGATGGCTCTGGGCGAAGCAGGGCCATAGGGAGCGGGCGATCGCCCAGATCGAGGATAGCCTGGCCCGGATGCAGGCCGTCGGAACGCAGGTGACGCAGGCGTACACGATGGGACTGCTCGGCGAGGTGCTAGGCAGCGTCAATCGCGCGTCCGACGGCGTGCGCCTGATCGATCGGGCCCTCGACCAGGTGAACCGGACCCGCGAGCAGTGGTGCCATGCCGAATTGCTGCGGCTCCGGGGTGCCCTATGCGCTGCCGCGGAACCAGGCGATTGCCGCGAGGCCGAAATCTCGTTCCGCCAGGCGATCGAACGGTCTCGCCAGCAAGGTGCCAAATCCTGGGAGCTCCGCGCCGCCACATCGCTTGCGCGGCTTTTGGCCGAACAAGGCAAGCGCGCCGAGGCGCACGACCTGCTCGCGCCGACCTACGGCTGGTTCACCGAGGGCTTCGACACGCTCGATCTGAAAGAGGCCAAGACCTTGCTCGACAAGCTGGGGGCATGATCACATGCCAGCCATGCAATGTCCGGTGCTGGCGCATTCCGGACACCGATCTCGCGCTGAGTCAGTGCCACGCGTTCAAAATATCGAGCGAGTAGTCCATCGCGGCCTCGTCCCGGCTATCCGCCCGCGTGTTCGTTGCGACCGTGAGCCGCGATGAACATGGCGACAGCCGACCGGCAATAGGATTCGATTTCGTCATCGTCCTCTGCTCTCGCCTCATCAAAGCGTGCAATAATTAGAAGATCGGAGCCTTTGAAAAGTGCGGCAAACAAGCGGGCGGACCGGAGAGGATCGGGCACGTTGAGCACCGCCTTCGCGTGCAACTGACGTAACAGGGTCTCGATTTGGGCGACGATGTGGGCGGGGCCGGCTTCGTAATGGAGCTTGCTCAACGACTTTTGGTTCGGCGTGTCGGCCATGACTATGGCTTCGACGTTGCGGACATCGGGGCGCAGCAGCGTGCGAAGCATCGACGATCCCACCGCCATAAGCTGATCCTCGGCCGAGCCATCGACGCCTTCAAAAAGTGCCTGTGGGATTAACTGCTGACAGCGGACCGCAAAGGCCGCGCCAAACAGCGCCTCTTTGTTCTCGAAGTGCTTGTAAATGCTGAGCTTCGATATCTTCGCTCGCTGGGCGACCTTGTCCAAGGTCGTCGCTTGAAAACCCAATTCTGCAAAGAGTTCGCCTGCGGTGTCGACAATGGTTTGGCCAAGCGCCTCATTGGCGGGCCGGCCACGCCGGCCTCGACTATTTTCGGTCATCTCAATTACAGTCCTTGACAGTATCGTAATTCATGAATTACGATACTACGCAGTTTCGGAAATTCCAAGAGTGGATTCTATCGTGTCCTCCAAATCAGCATTACCTTGGCCGCCTACCGATATCGAATGCGCATCGCCGGACGATTCTGCGTGCCAGCCTCAGCCCAACCCGCTTCATACGCAACACGGAGCCCATCACCATGGATGACGTCATCATCATCGGCGGCAGCTTTGCTGGCCTTGCCGCCGCCCTGCAACTCGGCCGTGCCCGCCGCAAGGTCACCGTTCTCGACACTGGCCTGCCGCGCAACCGCTTCGCCGGACACTCGCATGGTATGCTTGGTCACGATCACAGGCCGCCGCTGGACATCCTGGCCGAGGCGCGCCGGCAGTTGGCGCGTTATCCTGCGATCAGTCTGGTCAACGCTCGGGCCGAAGAAGTCTCCGGCGGCATCGACGATTTCTCCGTCCTCCTGGGCGATGGCGAACGCCTTGGGGCACGTCGGCTGATCCTGAGCTATGGCATCACGGACCAGATGCCCGATGTGCCGGGGTTTGCCGAAAGCTGGGGCACGTCCATCGTGCCGTGCCCCTATTGCGACGGCTTTGAAGTCGCCGGCCAGCATTGGGGCCTCGTCTGGTCCGGCCCGCAGTCGCACAATCAGGTCAGGCTGTTCCACGATTGGACTGACAGGTTGACGGTCTTCTCCGATGGCCACGACATCCCGGCCGATATCCGGGCCGATCTGGAGCGTCGCAACACGCCTGTCTTCGATGGCCGGATCACTGAAATCACCCGTCACGGCGGCCGTAATCCCACCCTCAAGCTCGATTCCGGCCGTGATGTCGCTGTCGACATTCTGTTCGCGCATCCGCGCAACAAGCCGTCCGCCGGCCTGCATGAATCACTGGGCCTCGCCACGGCCGCCACGCCCCTTGGCATCGTCCTCAAGGTTGATGAGCGCCGCGAAACCAGCATGCCCGGCATCTACGCCGCGGGCGACCTCACTAACCCCATGATCCCCTCGGTCACCACGGCATCGTGGCAAGGCGCGATGGCGGGCATCTTCGCCCAGCAGTCGATGCTGGTTTGAGAGGCGCGCCTGGAATCACCTTGTTGCAAGACATTCAAATTTGAGCTTCCGCGCTCATGCTTTGTCGAGAGTATCTCCTTTAGTCTCCTAGACCTTCTGCGCCGTAAGTTTGGCCGTTTTGCATCGCCGTCGGCGACGATGACGACGAAATAGGAGAACGCAATGACTCGCAGTCACGTTGAACGTCTTGGAGAGTTCAGGGAAATCCTCGTCGCGACCCGACGCGAAGGCGTCCGTAACGTGCACCATACCCGCGACGCAATGCGGGCAAGTGGCTTCCAGATCGGGGACAGCGATGGCTCCAGCTACGGTGCCCAACTGAAGGCGCTCCAGGAGGAAATCGAGGCAGTCGATCGCGCCATCGAAGACGAGAAGCGGCTGGCCTTGACCATCGAGAGCGCGACTCAATCCCGCCGACCGACCAAGCCGAGAATCGTGAAGGGGACGTAGAGCCAGGTACTGGCGCTCAGCGGGGTGGGGTGGAACGTGTGCAGCCGAGCGCAGCGCTTTCCCCGCGCCAGACCATGACCGGCCTCCACGGCGCCAATCGAAAGCGCCCATGACGGGGTTGACCGCTTGTGCCACAGCATTCCTTCAGATTGTGTTGCCGCTGCAACCTGCTAGCGCGGTCCAAAGGACACAAAATCCCCCTTGCCAACCTCCCCACCTTCCCCTAACCTCCCTGTGAGAAAACCTTTTCCCAAATCGCTCCGCGCTCGCTGACCTCACCCGTCATCACCGCGCAGGGCGATAAGAGAAAACCTTTTCCCAACTCAGGGATGCGCCTCGACACATGTCCTCCGACGCCTTGCCAGCGCCAGCCCCGGTCACCCTACGTGAGGTGGCATTGGCCGCCGGCGTCAGCGTGGCGACGGCCTCGAAGGCGCTGAACGGGCAGGGGCGGATGACGGCGGAGACGCGCGAGCGTATCCGCGAGACGGCGCAGCGGCTTGGCTTCCGGCCGAACAGCCTGGCGCAGAGCCTGCTGCGAAAACGCTCCTTCACCGTCGGGCTGCTCACCAACGATACTTACGGCCGCTTCTCGCTGCCGCTGATGGCCGGCGTCTCCGATGCGCTGGTCGATGCCGGCGTCTCGGTCTTCCTGTGCAATGTCGAAGACGATTCGCGCCTTGGCCAGCTCCATGTCGAGGCCATGCTCGACAAGCGCGTCGACGGCATCATCGCCACCGGAAAACGCATCGACCGCCATCTGCCGATCGACCTCTCCAATCTGCGCATTCCGGTGATCTATGCCTTCACCCAGCCCGATCCGGGCTCGGTCGCCTTCGTCTCCGACGATGCCGGCGGCGCGCGGCTGGCGGTCGAGCATTTTTGTGGGCTCGGACGCCGGCGCATCGCCCATGTCAGCGGGCCGGCGAGTTTTGCCGTCGTGCATGAGCGCGCGCGTGCCTATCGCGAGGTGCTGGCCGAGCACGGCCTGCCGGTGGCCGAACCGCTGCTCGGCGCCTGGTCGGAAGGCTGGGGGCATGAGGCCGTCGCAAAGCTCTTCGACGGCAAGGCGGGCAGGGGCGAGATGCCCGACGCCGTCTTCTGCGGCAACGACCAGATCGCGCGCGGCGTCATCGATGCGCTGCGCGAGCGCGGCATCGGCGTGCCCGAGGATGTCGGCGTCATCGGCTTCGACAATTGGGAGATCGTGGCCGAGGCGACGCGCCCGCCGCTGACCTCGGTCGACATGAACCTGGCCACGCTCGGCCGCGAGGCCGGGCTCGCTCTGCTTTCGCTCGTCGGCGGCCAGGCGGCCGCGCCGGGCATTCGAAAACTGCCGTGCCGGCTGGTGGTGCGTCAGTCATGCGGCCGCCCAGTGGGCGGCTAGGAGAACGCGCGGCGCGATCTGGGAGAGCGCCGCAATAGGGAGGAGAACCAATGAGGAGGAGAACCATGAAGACCATGATTGCCGGGCTCGCGCTCGCCGCGAGCATTTTTGCTCTGCCTGCTTTCGCCGCCGACACCGCCAACATCTGGGTGCGCGCCGACGGCTCGAACTTCATGCCGCGCATCGTCGATGCCTTCAACAAGGGCCACGAGAACCAGATCAAGCTCGACATCATCCCCAATGCCGAGATCATCCCGAAATACGGGGCGGCCGCCGCCGGCGGCACCGCGCCCGACGCGCTCTCGCTCGATCTCATCTACACGCCGTCCTTCTCGGCCGCCGGCCAGCTCGAGGACATCACCGACTGGGCGAAGTCGCTGCCCTATTTCGCCAGCCTGTCGCCGGCGCATGTGAAGACCGGCACCTACAAGGGCCGCATCTACGGCCTGCCGTTCTCTGCCGATAGCTCGGTGCTGATCTGGAACAAGAAGCTGTTCAAACAGGCCGGGCTCGATCCGGAAAAGGGCCCGACCAACTGGGCCGAGATCGAGGCCGACGCCGAGAAGGTCAACGCGCTCGGCGGCGACATCAAGGGCTTCTATTTCTCCGGCAATTGCGGCGGCTGCAACATCTTCACCTTCACGCCGCTGATCTGGGCTTCGGGCGGCGACATCCTCTCCGAGGACGGCTCCAAGGCGACGCTGGACAGCCCGCAGCTGCGCGGCGCCATCGACCTCTACCGTTCGATGGTCAAGAAGGATCTGGTGCCAGCCGGCGCGCAGACCGACACGGGCGCCAATTTCTTCGCCGCCTTCGCCGCCGGCAACATCGGCATCTCGCCGTCCGGCGCCTTCGCCATCGGCGCGCTCAACACGCAGTACCCGAATGTCGATTACGGCGTCACCTTCCTGCCGGGCAAGGATGGCGGCTGGTCGTCCTTCGCCGGCGGCGACAATTTCGTCGTCACCAAGGGCACCAAGAAGCTCGCCGTGGTGAAGGAATTTCTGGACTTCGCCTATTCGCTCGAAGGCCAGACGCTGCTCGCCAAATACGGCAGCCTGCCGGTGCGCGGCGACATCGCCAAGGAGGCGCTGAAGGACCTCGACCCGCGCTACCAGATCGCCGCCGAGGCGATGGCCAAGGGCAAGACGCCCTATACGGTGGTTTTCAACGACCTGATCAACTCCGCCAACGGTCCGTGGACGCAGATGGTCAACGAGGTCTTCTTCGGCGACGATGTCGACGGCGCGATTTCGAATGCGCAGGAGACCATGCAGTCGATCATCGACCAGGCGCCGCAGAAGTAGCGCCGCCCTCAACCTCCCCTTGAGGGGAGGTCGGACCCGCAGGGTCCGGGTGGGGTCGCCCCGGCAGTGCTCGACGCCATCTCCCCGTCGGCGCGCGTCGCGGCGGACCCCACCCCCGGCCTTCGGCCGGACCCTCCCCTCGAGGGGAGGGGGACGCAGCGCCAAGCAGGACTATCGCGTTGAGAAAGCACTCATCTAACCGGAATGCCGCGGGACGCAGGCAGTTAGGCTCCCCCTTCTCCCCTTGTGGGAGAAGGTGTCGCCGAAGGCGACGGATGAGGGGTGCTCCAGCTTGGCAAGGACGGCGATCCTTCGCGCACCCCTCATCCGTCTCGGCGCTGCGCGCCGATCCACCTTCTCCCACAGGGGGAGAAGGGGAAGTGAGTGCTTACCCATGACCACCATAACCGCAGAAACCGCAGCCCCCGCGCGCCCGCGAAAGCTGGTCGGCGCCGGGCGTCGGCAGTGGATCGGGCTGCTCTATGTCGCGCCGGCGGTGGCGCTGGTCACGGTGTTCTTCATCGTGCCGCTCGGCATGACGGCGTGGATGTCGCTGCACAACTGGCCGCTGATGGGCGAGCATTCCTACATCGGCCTCGGCAACTACTGGGCGATCCTGCGCGACACGCGCTTCTGGAACGCGCTGCGCTTCACCGGCTGGTACACGCTGGTGGTCACGATCGCGATCTTCGCCGTCGCCTTTCCGCTGGCGATCTTCATCGAGCGGCCGCGGGCGATGACCAATGTCTACCGCACCGCCTTCTTCATGCCGGCCGTCATCGGCTTCGCTTCGGCGAGCCTGCTCTGGTCGTGGCTCTTGAACGTCGATTCCGGCCTGTTCAGCCCGGCCGCCTACGCGCTCGGCCTGACCGAGAAGAAGTTCAACCTTCTGGCCACCTTCCAGCCGGCATTCTGGTCGATCATCGCCATGGTCGTGTGGAAGGTCGCGGGCTTCACCATGATCATCCTGATGACCGGCCTGCAGTCGATCCCGTCGGAACTGCAGGAGGCGGCGATGATCGACGGGGCAGGGCCGTTCGCGCGCTTCCGCGCCATCACCCTGCCGCTGATGCGCCGCACGCTGGCGCTGGCGCTGATCCTGTCGGTCGCCGGCTCCATCCTCGCCTTCGACCAGTTCTACATCATCCTGCGCGGCGGCCCGCGCAACCAGACGCTGACCGCCGTCTACTGGATCTTCAACCAGTCCTTCGTGTCGTTCAAGCTCGGCTACGGCGCCGCACTTTCGATGATTCTGCTTCTGATCCTCGTCGTGCTCAGCCTCGTCCAGCTCTGGCTGCTGCGCAAACCGGAGGGGGTCGACTGATGGCGCAGGCGCGCAGCCGCAACAGCCGCATCCGGCTCGGCATCGCCGAGCACTTGACCGGCATCATCGCCTCGCTGCTGTTCCTGGCGCCGATCGTCTGGACGGTGCTGTCGGCCTTCAAGCCGTCGCAGGAGGCGCGCCAGCCGCCGCTGCCGCCATGGCCGACCACCGGCTTCTCGGTCGAGAATTACGGCACGCTCAACACTTTCGGCGACGGGCTCTGGCTGCCGGCGCAAAACAGCATCTACGTCTCGGTGATGACGGTGGTGTTTTCCGTCATCGTCAGCGTGCTTGCCGGCTACGGCTTCTCGCGCTTCCGCTTTCCCTTCAAGGACCTGCTGTTCGTCATCATCCTGTCGACGATCATGATCCCGTTCCAGTCGATCCTGACGCCGATCTTCCTGGTGCTGACCAAGGTCGGCCTGCACAACACGCTGACCGGGCTGGTCTTCGTCTATGTCACGCTGCAGCTGCCGTTCTCGATCTTCATGATGCGCAACGCCTTCGACGCGGTGTCGCGCGAGATCGAGGAGGCCGCCCGCATGGACGGCGCCAACAACGTCACCATGCTGCTGCAGGTCATGCTGCCGCTGGTCTGGCCGGGCATCGTCACCATCGCGCTGTTCGCCTTCCTCGGCGCCTGGAACGAGTTCCTGGCCGCGCTCGTGCTGATGACCGACCAGTCCAAGTTCACCCTGCCGATCATGATGACGGCGCTGCAGTCCGGCCGCTTCGGCGCCATCGACTGGGGTGCCGTGCAGGCCGGCGTCACCGTGATGATGGTGCCGTGCCTGATCCTCTTCCTGGCGCTGCAGCGCTTCTACATCCGCGGCCTGATGGCCGGCGCCGTGAAATGACGACAGCGAAATTGAATGGAGCAAGCCGATGACCAACGCCCAGAACACCGGCAGGCTGAGCCTCGCCTTCCGTCCGCTGCCGGTGCCGCAGGTCGACGTGCGCGGCTTCTGGGGCGATCGGGTCGATGCGGTCGCCGCGCGCACCGCCGAGATCCTCTACGAGCGCTGCGTCGAGGCCCGCATGCTGGAGCAGATCGACCCCGACCGGCCGTCGCCGGGCGTCGTCATCCCGTTCCATTCGCCGTCGCCCGACGAGGCCGCCAATCCCGGCTTCACCGGCTCGACGGTGACGACGCAGATGTTCTGGGACTCCGACTGGGGCAAGACCATCGAGACCGCCGCCTATTCGCTCTACCGGCGTCGCAACGATGCGCTGGAGAAGAAGATCGACGCCGTCATCGATCTCTACGGCAGGCTGCAGCAGCCCGACGGCTACCTGTCGAGCTGGTACCAGCGCATCCAGCCCGGCCTGCGTTGGACGAACCTGCGCGACTGCCACGAGCTCTACTGCGCAGGCCATCTGATCGAGGGCGCCGTCGCCTACTTCCAGGCCACCGGCAAGCGCAAGCTGCTCGACATCATGTGCCGCTATGTCGACCACATCGCCAATACTTTCGGTTCCGGGCCCGGCAAGAGGAAGGGCTATTGCGGCCATGAGGAGATCGAGCTGGCGCTGGTCAAGCTGGCGCGGGCGACCGGCGAGCAGAAATACATGGATTTGGCAAAGTACTTCATCGACCAGCGAGGGCAACTGCCGCACTATTTCGACGAGGAGGCGCGCGCCCGCGGCGCCGACCCGAAGGCCTATCATTTCAAGACCTACGAATACAACCAGTCGCACAGACCGGTGCGCGAGCAGGACAAGGTCGTTGGTCACGCGGTCAGGGCGATGTACCTGTTTTCCGGCATGGCCGATGTCGCCACCGAATATGGCGACGATACGCTGCGCGCGGCGCTCGACCGGCTGTGGGACGACCTGACCACCAAGAGCCTCTACGTCACCGGCGGCCTCGGCCCGTCGGCGCACAATGAAGGCTTCACCAGCGACTACGACCTGCCCAACGAGACCGCCTATGCCGAGACCTGCGCCGCGGTCGGCCTGGTGTTCTGGTCGAGCCGCATGCTCGGCATGGGGCCGAACGCGCGCTACGCCGACATGATGGAGCGGGCGCTCTACAACGGCTCGATCTCCGGCCTTTCGCTCGACGGCTCGCTGTTCTTCTACGAGAACCCGCTGGAAAGCCGCGGCCGGCACAATCGTTGGAAATGGCACCGCTGCCCGTGCTGCCCGCCCAATATCGGCCGCATGGTGGCGTCGATCGGCAGCTATTTCTACGGCCTCGCCGACGACGCGCTGGCGGTCCATCTCTATGGCGACTCGACCGCCCGCTTCGAGATATCGGGCAAGCCGGTGAGCCTGGTCCAGACCAGCAATTATCCCTGGGACGGCGCCGTCTCGATCCGCGTCGAGCCGCAGGCGCCGGTCGCCTTCACCTTGCACCTGCGCGTGCCGGCCTGGTGTCGCAAGGCGGCGCTCAAGGTCAACGGCAAGGCGATGGCTCTCGATGCCGCATCGAGCGACGGCTACGCGGCGATCCAGCGCGAATGGCAGAAGGGCGACCATGTCGAGCTCGACCTCGACATGTCGATCTCCCGCCTCTTCGCCAATCCGGAGGTGCGCCAGGACATCGGCCGTGTCGCGCTGGCGCGCGGCCCGCTGATCTACTGCGTCGAGGCGACCGACAATCCCGGCCAGTTGCACCGCATCAGCCTGCCGCGAACGGCGGAAATCGAGGCGCATCACGAGCCGAACCTGCTCGGTGGCATCGTCACGCTGTCGGCCACCGGCAGAAGGGAGGCGTCGGAGGATTGGCGCAACGGCCTCTACCGCGCCGAGCCGCCGGCGACGGAAGAAGCGAGGGTGAAGGCAGTTCCCTACTACGCCTGGGACAACCGCGATCCCGGCGAGATGCTGGTCTGGCTGCGGGAGGGCTGAAGGCCGATCTTACAGATGCACGAAAGCCGTGAGCGGCAAATGATCCGAGGCGACCCGCGACAGCGGCGTGTCGTGCGCTTCCACCGCCGAGACCATGTCGTTGCGGTTGCCCATGATCCTGTCCAGCGCAAGCACCGGCAGGCCTGAGGGAAAGGTCGGCACCGCCGGCGGCGTGTGCCCGAATGTGGTGTGCAGCGTGTTGAGCGCCGAGCGGTTGCCGAGCCGCCATTCGTTGAGATCGCCAAGCAAAAGCGTCGGCCTCTCGTCGGCGCTGCTCATGATGTCGAGCACGACGCGCGCCTGTTCGGAGCGCGAGCGGCGCAGCAGGCCGAGATGGGCGGCGATCACGCGCAGCGACCGCTTCTCGTCGAGATCGATTTCGGCGACCAGCGCGCCGCGCGGCTCGAGCCCCGGCAGCTTGATCTGGTGGACGTCGCGCACCGTGCCGCGTTTGAACAAAAGCACATTGCCGCGCCAGCCATGGCCCTTGCCGTTGCCGGACACCGGCACCGGCACCAGCCCGGTTTCGTGTTCGAGCCGCGCCAAATCGAGCAAGCCGGCGCGGTCGCCGAAACGGTTGTCGGCCTCCTGCAGGGCGATGACGTCCGGGCTGATTTCGCGGATGACGCGCGCGGTCCGTTCGGGATCGAATTTGCGGTCGGTGCCGATGCATTTGTGGACGTTGTAGGAAGCGACCACCATCTCGGGGCCGTCGACCCGCTTGCGCGGCGTCGCCTTTGCCTTCCGCGCCTTTCTGTGGCGGATCGACAGGAGCACGGTCTCCGGCAGGTTGCGTCCGTTTATCTCCATGGTCCTGCTGCTCTGTTCCTTGCGCTATAGATAGGGCGATCCCAGCCACAGCAACCGGTCGAAGACGCGGATGAAGAAGGGGCGGGCCTTCAACGTCTCAAGCGTCACCGGCTGCGCGGAGGCGATGGCCGATCCGATGCGTGCCTCGATCTCGGCGGCAAAGTCCGCATCAAGAACCTCCATGTCGATCTCGAAATTCAGCCTCAGCGACCGGGCGTCGAGATTGGAGGAGCCGATATAGGCCCAGACGCCGTCGATCGCCATCAGTTTCGAATGGTCGAAGGCGCCTTCGTGGCGCCAGACCCGGCAATAATGCTTCAGCACCTGGTCGAACTGCGCCGTCATCGCGCGGTCGACGAGGAAGAGGTTGTTCACCGCCGGGACGACGATGTCGATCTCGACACCGCGCCGTGCCGCCGTGGTCAGCGCGCTGATCAGTTCGCGGTCCGGCAGGAAATAGGGCGACATGATGCGGATCGATTTGCGCGCGACGGAGAACGCCCCCATCAGCAGCTTGTGGTTGGTTTCGTTCGAGGCATCCGGTCCGCTCGCCACCGCCCGCACCAGCATCGGCTGGCCGGGCGCCGACAAGGGTGCCGCCACCTGCCAGGTCTCGCCCTTCAGGGCCTCGTTGCCGGCGAAGCGCCAGTCCTCCGCCGCGACCGCGAACAGGTCGGCCACCACCGGCCCTGTGACCTTGAAATGCGTGTCCCGCGAACTGTCGGAACCGGCGAATTCGGCGGAGAATCCCTTGCGGATGTTCATGCCTCCCGTGAACGCCACCGTGCCGTCGACGATGAGGATCTTCCTGTGCGTTCTCAGATTGGCATAGGGCAGTCTCAGGCCCATGACGATGTTGCCGTTGAAGAGGTCGGTGGTGACCTCCGCCTCCTTGAGCTGTTTGAGGATGCTGGGCACGGAGTAGCGCACGCCGACGGCGTCGATCAGCACGCGCACGGCGACGCCGCGCCGGACGGCGCGGCCGAGCGCTTCGACGAACAGCTGTCCGACGGCGTCATTGTCGAAGATATAGGTCTCGAGCAGCACGCTGCGCTCCGCGCCGTCGATGGCGTGGCACATAGCGGCATAGGCCTCGTCGCCCGTTTCCAGGACGGCGATCGCGTTTCCTGAAGTCAGAGCGCGGCGTGCCACCCTGTCGCCCAACGTCTTCAGCCCGACGAAGCGCTGGCCGTACTCGGCCGTGATCAAATCCTCGGCGGCGATGTCGCGCTCCTGCTTGGCCAGAGCCGCCTCGCCGGAAAGCGGCCGCATGGCGCTGATCGTCGCGCGACGGATGCGGTTGATGCCGGCGATGGCGTAGATGATCGCGCCGAGGAAGGGCGACAGCAGCATCACGCCGACCCAGCCGGTGGCGGCGCGCACGTCTTCCTTGGTCATGATGGCGTGGACGATGCCGACGGCCGCCATCGCCAACGAGAGGATCAGGATAAGCTCGGACCAGTGACTCGCGATTGCCTGCAGCATCGGTCCGACTATTGTGCGTGCGGAAGCGGAAGGCAATGCGGTTGGTGGGACAGGTCGAGGACACGCTCTTGGCGAGACCTGCTAGGCGCAAACCGGTGGTGATCTCGTGCTTGTGGCGGGTCATGCGCGAGAAGGCGATGAACTCGAAGTGACGATTGGCGTCCGCAGACGCGGCAGAATTCAGCTGCGCCTCGCCACCAGCCGCAGCCAGGGTGTCAGGTGGAAGCCGGCCATCAGCAGATACATCGGCACCATGCCGCTGAGCATGGAGGCGCCGGGGCCGGGCATGCACATCATGTCGTGGCCGCCATAGGCGGCGGTCAGCAGCGCCATGACCGCGAAGGTCGGTGCTGCCGCCAGGCAGAGCCAGTCGGCGAGGCCGAAGCCGCTCAAGTCGTTGGGGCGAGGGGAATCAGCCGCCGCAAGGGCGCCGTCGTTTTCGCTGCTCATTGTATCCACTTTCCAAGGTGTAAGGGCCGTCAAGGCCCGATCGGGGATCGGCTCTGGCGGTGCGGCTAGCACCGCCAGAGTCGCTTCGCGCTCAGGCGTCCTTGTTGCGGAAGGCCGCTTCGCCGACATCCGACACCTCGACCCATCTCTGGTCGGGGGCGGCGCCCTCTTCGTAGTTGTCGTGCCAGTTCCACCATTTGTAGGTCTGGGTCTGCGGATAGCCCTCGGGCGAATCCTCCCATACCTCCTGGCGGCCGAGCGGGGTGACGTCGAGATAGCTCCAGACGGTGCCAAATGCCTCGTCGCCGCGATTGTTGATGAAATAGGTGCGGAAGATTCGACTGCCGTCGTGGATGAACACGTTGTGGCCGTGCCATTCGTCGACGCCGAAATCCTTATCCCAGCTGTCGGTGATCGTGTACCAGGGCATCTCCCAGCCCATCCGCTTCTTCAGCCGCGCGATGTCGGCCTGCGGCGCGCGCGAGGCATAGGCAAGCGTCGTGTCGCGGGCGTTGAGATGGGCAACGTTGCCGACCATGTCGGCGCCCAGCGAGCAGCCGCGGCAGGCATGTTCCGGCCAGCCATAGACGCCGGGCTCGAAGAATGCGCGGTAGACGACCAGTTGGCGGCGGCCTTCGAATAGGTCGAGCAGGCTTGCCTTGCCGTTCGGGCCGTCGAACATATAGTCCTTCTCGACCGCCATCCATGGCATGCGGCGGCGCTCGGCGGCGAGCGCATCGCGGGCCCGCGTCATCGCCTTCTCCTTCACGAGCATCTCTTCATACGCGCCTTCCCAGGCCTCCTGCGAAACGATCGGCGGTGTCTTCATGTGTTGGGTCATTGCTCTTGTCCCATTCTTTCGGTTTGGTTGGGGTGCGAGGACAGACATAGGGCCGGATGGCGCGATGATGAGAGTTACAAGTGTGACGGGATTTGCGCCGGCGGGCCCTGCATGGACTCGCTGATCACCGCAGCCGGCCGCGCGCTCGCGGCGGGTGATCCGCTCGGCGCCTTGAAGCGGGTCGCACTGCGCGACGACGCGCCGGCGCTGGCCTTGCGCGGCATTGCCATGGCCCAGCTCGGCGATCTCGAGCGGGCAAAGGCGCTGCTCAAAAGCGCTGCCCGCGCGTTCAGCCCGAAGGAAACGGTGGCGCGCGCGCGCTGCGTCGTCGCCGAGGCAGAGATCGCGCTTGTGTCACGCGATCTCGGCTGGCCGGAAAAGGCGCTGCGGACGGCGCGAGCGACACTTCAAGCGCATGGCGACCGTGTCAATGCCGCCTATGCGGGAAGCCTGGAAGCGCGCCGCCTCATCCTGATCGGCCGCCTCGACGAAGCCGAACGCCTGCTTGCCGGCTTCGACCCCGCGCCACTGCCGCCGGTCGCGCGCGTCGCGCATGAGCTTGCGGCCGCCGGCATCGCGGTCCGGCGCCTGAGGACAAAGGCGGCGCGGGCCGCGCTCGGCCGGGCAGCGCTCGCCGCCTATGAGGCGAACATACCGGCGCTCACGACCGAGGTGGAAAACGCTTCGCTGGTGCTGAAGATGCCCGCCGCGCGGCTCATCGCGCAAGGTTCCGAGAGACTGCTCCTGCTCGAAGAGGTCGAGGCGCTGCTGGCCTCGCAGGCGCTGGTCGTCGATGCCTGCCGCAATGTCGTGCGCGAGGCGGGCGCGGTGGTTCAACTGGCGACGCGGCCGGTGCTGTTTGCGCTGGCGCGCACGCTTGCCGAAGCCTGGCCGGCGGACGCATCGCGGGAGGCGTTGCTCAGACGCGCTTTTCGCGCCAGGCATGCCGATGAATCGCATCGCGCCCGGCTGCGGGTCGAGATGGGCCGGCTGCGCGCCGAGCTCGGCGCATTCGCCGAGCTCGGCGCATTCGCCGAGATCAACGCCACGGCCCAGGGCTTCGAGCTGGCCCCGCGGCGCGCCCGCGAGGTCGTGGTGCTGGCGCCCCCTGTCGAGGAAGAGCACGGCGCGGTGCTCGCCTTCCTGGCCGACGGCGAGTCATGGTCGAGCTCAGCGCTGGCGATCGCGCTCGGCGCCAGCGCGCGCACCGTGCAGCGGGCGCTGGAAGAGCTTTCGGGGCAACACAAGGTGCAGCCGGTCGGCCGCGGCAGGGCCCGGCGCTGGATGACGCCGCCGATGCCGGCATTCCCGACTGTGTTGTTACTCCCAGGTCCGTTGCCCAGCGACTAGGTTAGTGGCGAGATTGTTCAAATCGATGGAGATCAAGATGAAACGAGCCGCCGCCGAAATCCTGCGTGAATACGGGCCCTTTCCCGGCGTCAAGACCGTCGCCGGCGTGACCTTCGACGGCGAAAAGGTCTGGTTCGCCTCCGGCGACAAGCTCAACGCGCTCGATCCCGAGACCGGGGCGACGCTGCGCTCGATCGATGTCGCCGCGCATGCCGGAACCGCCTTTGACGGCAAGCACCTCTACCAGATCGCCGAGGACCGCATCCAGAAGATCGAGCCGCAGACCGGCGAGGTGGTCGCCACCATTGCGGCCCCCGGCAATGGCGGCGACTCCGGCCTGACCTGGGCGGAAGGCTCGCTCTGGGTCGGTGAATACCGTGCCCGCAAGATCCATCAGATCGATCCCGAAACGGGCAAGGTGATCCGCACCATCGAGTCCAAGCGCGTCGTCACCGGCGTCACCTGGGTCGACGGCGAGCTGTGGCACGGCACCTGGGAAGGCGATGAGAGCGATCTGCGGCGTATCGATCCCGGCACTGGAGAGGTGCTCGAGATGCTGGAGATGCCGGCTGGAACCGGCGTGTCCGGGCTTGAGTCGGATGGCGGCGGCTGCTTCTTCTGCGGCGGCGGCAACAGCGGCAAGGTGCGGGCGGTACGCCGCCCGGTGCACCCCTCCACGGCGGCGAACAAATAGCCGGCGAAGCCGAAGACGCGTTCAGAACTTCGTGATCGAGGCGCTCGAAGCGCGCCTCGAGCTTGCCAGGCCTCTGAAAGAAAAGATAAAAGCAGGAAGGCTTTGGGGAAGTATCTTCATGCGTTTCGGCATGGCGATCAGCAATCTGTCGTCTTTCGGCGGGCTGCAGCGCGATTGCCTGTCGATTGCCAGGCACGTCGCCGCCGCCGGCCACGACGTCACCATCCTGACCACGGAAATACGTGGCGCGATCGATCCGGGCTGCCAGGTCCGGATCGTCAAGACCACCAACCCCACCAATCCCGGCCGCGACGTGGCGCTGGGCGCGGCACTCGCCGCGCAGCGGCGCGACTTCGACCGCATCGTCGGCTTCAACAAGCTGCCGATGCTCGACATCTACTATTCCGGCGATCGCTCCTACGCCAAGGTCAAACAAGGTGCCTGGCGCACCTTCTCGCCGCGCTACCGCACCCAGATGCAGCTCGAGCAGGGTTGTTTCACGCCCGGCGCCCGCACCAGCCTGATCATGCTCAGCGAGCGCCAGCAGAGCGAATACCAAAGCATCTGGAAGACGCCGGACGGCCGCTTCCGGCGGATCTCGCCGAACCTCGACCCGGCGCGGCGGATGCCGCATTTGCGGAGCGACGGAACGCGCGAGCGCATGCGGGCGGAACTAGGCATCGGGGCGGGGGCAGAGACCTGGCTGTCGATCGGCTGGGCGGCATGGGTGAAGGGGTTCGACCGCGTGGCGCGCGCTCTTGAGGCATTCCCCGACTGCGTCTGGCTGGTCGCAGGGATCGCCGCCGGCACTCCGATGGCGGGCCATGTGCTGCGCGGCGTGCCGCGGCAGCTGCGCGGCAACATAAGATTCCTCGGTTTTCGCGATGATATCCCCGCCATCATGGCGGCGGCGGACCTGCTTGTTCACCCAGCGCGCATCGAGACCACCGGAACGGTCATCGTCGAGGCGCTGGCCAACGGGCTGCCGATCATCCTCACCGAGACCTGCGGCTTCGCTCATCTGGTGGAGAAGGCCGATGCCGGCCTCGTCATCCCGGGCGCGTGCTCGCGCCGTGACCTGATCGCGGCGATCAGCCGGGGCAAGGCGCCGGGCCGGCTGCAGTCATGGTCGTCGAATGCGCGGATCTTCGGCGCCGATCCGGCCCTGTCGCGCGGTCACGAGGAAGCGGCCCGCCTGGTCGCCGGCGAGCTCTGGTAGGTCTGGACTCGTCCTGAACTCAGTCCTTGGCGCGCTCGACGTAGGAGCCGTCGGCCGTCATCACCACCACGCGCGTGCCGGCGGAAATGTGCGGCGGCACTGCCGTGCGCACGCCGTTGGAAAGCACCGCCGGCTTGTAGGACGAGGACGCCGTCTGGCCCTTGGTGACCGGCTCGGTGTCCACCACCTCGAAGGTGGCGCGTTGCGGCAGCACCAGCGCGATTGCGATACCGTTGAACTGTGACACCTGCACGGGCATGCCTTCCTGCAGGTAGGGCGCGGCGTCGCCGACCACGCTTTCCGTCACCGCCACCTGATCGTAGGTCTCCGGGTTCATGAAATGGAAGCCTTCGGCGTCCGAGTAGAGGAAGGTGTGCTCGCGCTCCTCCACATACGCGCGCTCCACCTGCTCGGTGGTGCGGTAGCGTTCCGAAACCTTCACCCCGTCGCCGATGCGGCGCATGTCGAGCTGCGTCACCGGCGTGCCCTTGCCAGGGTGGATGTTTTCGGCAAAGAGGATGACATAGAGCTTGCCGTCCTTATCGACGACGTTGCCTTTGCGTAAGGAGCTGGCGATGACCTTGACCACAGTGTTCAATCCCAATCGAGTTTCTTGGCCTGAGAATGCTGCTTGCCACAAATCGGCAACGGCGGCCATCCCGCGCGCCCTAGCGCATCTCGCGCCGAACCGCCAGCCTTCCCGGCGATTTTCCCGCCCATGACCGGCGCTTCCCCCTGGTGGACGCCCGATGTCCATGCCGATCGCCGGCCGCGGCTGATCGCCCGCAACGCCATCACTGCGGCGCTGCGCGGCTGGTTCGGCGAGCGCGATTTCATCGAGGTGACGACCTCGGCGCTGCAGGTTTCGCCTGGCAACGAGGCGCATCTTGCGGCATTCGCCACCGAGGCGATCGGGACGGACGGCGCGCGCCAGCCGCTCTATCTCCACACCTCGCCGGAATTCGCCTGCAAAAAGCTGCTGGCCGCCGGCGAACGGCGCATCTTCAGCCTTGGCCCGGTCTGGCGCAACCGCGAGCGCGGCCCGTTGCATCATCCGGAATTCACCATGCTCGAATGGTACCGGGTCGGCGAGACCTATGAGAGCCTGATGCGCGACTGCGCCGAATTCCTGGCGCTGGCGGCGGAGAAGGCGGGTGCCAGGACCTTCCGCTTTCGCGGCCGCGAGGCCGACCCTTTCGCCGAGCCGGAGCGGCTGAGCGTCACCGAGGCCTTTTCGCGCCATGCCGGCATCGATCTTCTCGCGACGGTGGCAACCGATGGCGGCACCGATCGCGCCGCCCTTCACGCAGCCCTGATCAGGGCAGGCATACGCACCGCCCCCGACGACAGCTGGGCCGACCTGTTCAGCCGGGTGATGGTCGAGAAGGTCGAGCCGGCGCTCGGGCAGGGGCGCGCCACCATCCTCTATGGCTACCCGGCCTCGGAAGCCGCGCTTGCCAGGCCGAGCGCCGAGGATCCCCGCGTCGCCGAGCGCTTCGAGCTCTATTGCTGCGGCGTCGAGCTCGCCAACGCTTTTGGTGAACTCACCGATCCGGCGGAACAGCGCCGCCGCTTCGCCGCCGAGATGGACGAGAAGGAGCGCATCTACCAGGAGCGTTACCCGATCGACGAGGATTTCCTGGCGGCGCTTGCCAGCATGCCGCAGGCGAGTGGCTCGGCGCTCGGCTTCGACCGGCTGGCTATGCTGGCGACCGGCGCGACCAGGATCGACGATGTGATCTGGACGCCGGTGGCCGGGGCACCGATCTAGGGTGCGGTGCCCGGCCGTTTCTGACCGCGCCGCGCCAAAAGATTGGCCACCACCAGAAGCACGATCGACAGCGCCATCATCAGCGTCGCGGCGGCGGTGATCGCCGGGCTGAGCTTTTCGCGAAGGCCGATGAACATTTCGAGCGGCATGGTGCGCTGGCCGGCGCTGGCCAGGAACTGCACGACCACGACCTCGTCGAAGGAAGTGACGAAGGCGAAGGCCGCGCCAGAGAGCACGCCGGGCAGGATCAGCGGCAACATCACCCGGAAGAACGAAGTCAGCGGCTTAGCGCCCGAGATCGCGGCGGCGCGCATCAGATTGCGGTCGAAGCCAGTAAGGCTCGCGCCCACCGTCACTACGACAAAGGGACTGGCGAGCGCGGTATGCGCGAGAATAATGCCGGCATAGGTGCTGGCAAGGCCGATGCGCGCATAGAACAGGTACGAGCCGACGGCGGTGATCACCACCGGCACGATCAGTGGCGACAGAAGCAGCGGCATGACGATGCGGCGCCCCGGGAATTTCTCGTCCGAGAGCGCGATTGCCGTCAGCGTGCCGAGCGTGGTTGCGATCAGCGTCGTGCCGAAGGCGACGATCAGGCTGTTGCCGATCGCCGACTGCCAGCGCTGGGTGCCGAGCACCACCTCGTACCAGCGCGTCGAGATGCCTTCCAGCGGGAAGATGAAGAAGGCGCCGCTGTTGAAGGAGAGCGGCACCGGAATGAGGATCGGCACCAGCAGGAACAGGATGACGAGCCCGCACCAGATCCACAGCAGGGTGATGCGGATGCGTTCGCCGGTTGTGGGGTAGGGAGACAACAGCATGGGCTACACCAGCTTTAGGCGGTCGAGGCCGAGGATGCGGGCGAAGATGCCGAACAGCGCCAGCGTGAAGACGAGCAGGATGAAGCTCAGCGCCGCCGCCATCTCCCAGTTCAATTCGACATTGACGTAGTTGGCGATGAAATTGCTGATCAGCTGGTCGCTGGCGCCGCCGATCAGCGCCGGCGTGATGTAGTAGCCCAGGCACAAGATGAAGGTGAGCAGGCAGCCGGCCATGACGCCCGGAAACACCTGCGGAATGTAGACGCGGCGGAAGGCAGTGAAGGGCTTGGCGCCGAGCGAATAGGCGGCCTTCATCTGCGAGGGCGGGATCGTGCGCATGACGCTGTAGATCGGCAGTAGCGTGAACGGCAGCTGGATATGGGTCATGGCTATGATCAGGCCGATACGGCTGTACATCAGGTCGAGCCGTTCGCTTGCGACGCCGATAAAGAGCAGGAAGTCATTGACCAGCCCGAATTTCTGCAAAAGGACCGTCCACGCGGCTGTGCGCACCAGGATCGAAGTCCAGAACGGCAAAAGCACCGCAACGATCAGGATGGCCGCCAGCCCCTTCGGTACGCTGGCGATGAGATAGGCCAGCGGAAACCCCAGCAGCAGCGTGGCCAGCGTCACCGCGGCGGCGACGAAGAAGGTGCGCAGGAACACCTGCACGAAAATCGCCTGCTCCGGCGGCACCCGCTCGATGCTGCCATCGGCATTCCAGCGCAGGTCGAGGGCGCTGAGCAGATAGAACGAGGTGAGGCTGTGAGTGCCGTTCCGGATCGTCGGCCAGGTCGACGGCGCTGACCAGAACGGCAGCGATTTCACGGCGTCGAGCGCGGCCTGGCCGTCGGCGCTTTCGAGCTTGCGCGCCGTCTTCAGCACCTGGCTGCGCGCGCCGGGCAGGCGGGCGTTGAGGCTTTTTGCCAGCTCATAGGCCGTGCCCTTGGCCTGATTGTCCTTGAGGTCCGCCGCGAGCGCCGCGAAGGCATCGTCACCCGGCAGGCCCTGGCCGTTCCAGCCGCCCAGGGCCACGGTCGTCTTGGGCAAAGCATCTGCGATTGTCGGATCATAGACGGCGCGCGACAGCAGGAGCACGATTGGGATGCCGAAGCTCAGCCCCAGGAGGATGAGCAAAGGCGCCGCCAGCAGCAGCGTGCGCAGCCGGTCGCCGAATTCGGCGCGCCGGAGCGCCGCCGACACCGATTTCAGGTCGGCGTCGGCGGCTGACCGGCCGCGGGCCAGCGCGGGCCGGTCGAGTTCGCTGGGCTGGAGCGCCGACATCTCTCGCCTACTGCGCAAGCCAGGCGTTGAAGCGCTTGACGAGGTCCTCGCCATAGTCGCCCCAGAACTCGGTGTCGGCAACCAGATAGGCGCCGCTCAAGTGATCCGGAGCGTTCGGCAGTTTCGGCAGCGCGTCGGGAGCGACGAAGGACGCCGCGTCGGTGCGCACCGGCCCATAGGTGATGTAGCTGGCGAGCTTGGCGTTGTTTTCCGGCTGGCTGATATAGGCGAGGTATTTGTAGGCCAGCTCCGGATTCCTGGCGCCCTTTGGAATGGAGATCATGTCGTATTCGAGGATCTGGTTGTTCCAGACGATCTTGAATGGCTTCTTGTCGTTGTCGATGGCGTTCTGGATGCGGCCGTTCCAGGCGGTGGTCATCACCACTTCCTGGGAAGCCAGAAGCTGCGCCGGCTGCGCGCCGGCATCCCACCAGACGATGTCCTTCTTGATCGTGTCGAGCTTCTTGAAGGCACGGTCGACGCCCTCCGGCGTGGCCAGCACCTTGTAGACGTCTGCCGGCGCCACGCCGTCTGCCATCAGCGCCCATTCGAGGTTCTGCGCCGGGAACTTGCGCATGGCGCGCTTGCCGGGGAATTTGGTCGTGTCGAACAGGTCGAGAACCGAGGTTGGCGCTTCTTTCAGCACGGTCGGATCGTAGGCGAGGATGTCGCCGTAAGCGTCGAGACCGACACCGCAATCGAGCGCCGAGCCTTCGATGAACTTGTCGCGCGGCCCGATCTTGGAATAGTCGAGGCGTTCGAGGATACCGGCGTCGCAACCCTGCAGCACGGTCGCCGTCTCGACCGTCACCAGGTCGATCGGCACGTTGCCGGTCTCGACCATCGCTTTGACCTTGCCGAGATCGCCGAGATACTCCTGCTCGAGGATCTTGGCGCCTGTCTCCTTGCTGAAAGGTTCGAACCAGGCCTTGCGTTGCGCGTCCTGCCAGGCGCCGCCGCTCGCCATGATCGACAGCTCGTCGGTGAAGGCGGCGCCGGCGATGGTCATCGAGGCCGTGGCGGCCGCGAGCGCGAGAAGAGTCTTCCTCATGAGTGTCATTTCGTTTTCCCCTGTTTTGGAATGGCACCGCCCGATCCGGCATCGGCCGGAAAGGCGCGGCAATCATTGGACGCGCAGGAGACCGTCACGGTCTCGCCGTTTGCCATCGTCGATTCGGGGCCGACCTTGACGGTCAGCACCTGGTCGCTGGCGAGCCTGGCCAAAAGGCGCAGGTGGTCGCCGAGATAGATACGCCCGTCCACAGTGGCGGGCAGGGCATTGCCGCCGGCCGCCGTCGGCGTCAGGGTCAGCCGCTCCGGGCGGATGGCGACGTGGCAGGGAGCGCCCTGCGCGACGCCGATGGCGAGTGCGGTAAGCTCGCCGCCGCCATTCAGCCTGACGCGGCATTCTGCGCCGGAGACGCGATCGACCACGCCTTCGAGCGTGTTGTTCTCGCCGATGAAGCTCGCCACGAAAGAGCTCTGCGGCGCGTTGTAGAGATCGTCGGGCGAACCGAGCTGGACGATGCCGCCATTGTTGAAGACAGCGACGCGGTCCGACATCGTCAGTGCCTCGCTCTGGTCATGCGTGACGTAGACAATGGTGACGCCGAGCATGGTGTGGATTTGTTTGATCTCGAGCTGCATGTGTTCGCGCAGCTTCTTGTCGAGCGCGCCGAGCGGCTCGTCCATGAGCACCAGGCTCGGCTTGAACACCAGGGCGCGGGCAAGCGCCACGCGCTGCTGCTGGCCGCCGGAAAGCTGGGTCGGCCTGCGGTCGCCAAATTGCCTGAGCCGCACCATGTCGAGTGCGCTCGCTACCCTGGACGCGATATCGGCCTTGCCGACCTGCCGGACCGAGAGCGGGAAGCCGACGTTCTCCTCGACCGTCATATGCGGGAACAGCGCGTAGTTCTGGAACACCATGCCGATGTTGCGCTGATAGGGCGGCAAGCGGTCGACCGGCTGGCCTTCAAGCGTGATCGTGCCATGCGTCGGCCGCTCGAAGCCGGCAAGCATGTTGAGTGTCGTTGTCTTGCCGGAGCCGGAAGGACCAAGCAGCGTCAGGAATTCGCCGCGCGCAACGGTGAGGTTCATCCGCGTCACCGCGAAGGTCCGTCCGTCGTAGGATTTTTCGACATCGGCGAATTCGACGAAACCCTTGCCGACGGGATCTGCTTGCGTGGCGGGCGCGATCGTGGCCGCCGCGGCCGGCAATGCGGCCTGGCGGGCGCTCATAGTCCGCAATCCTTGATGCGGCTGAGATGCGGCTTGCGATCCATGCCTCGTCCTCCCGGAAACCGGCCTGCTGCCCGGCAGGTCGTGCGACTTGTATGGTCACACAATTAACCTGAAATCGACCATAGATGCAGACAACTTTGTCCGTCAAGTCGATTTTTAACGAATTGTGTGAGATTTCTGGCAGGGCGTCTTGCGATTGTGCGTCAGACAAGCTCTATTGTACGGAGTATTGTCTTATGCTAGATGCGCCAACAGTGAGACATCAGCCGTAGTCGAATCCCGTATGCTCCAAGATCTTCGCCTCGCCGACGACGAAAGTCCGGTCTACCGCCGTCTTGCCGATGCGATCGCCGAACGCATCGCCGCCGGCACGCTCGCTGTCGGTGACCGGTTGCCGCCGCAGCGCGAGATCGCGCGGGCGCTGGGCATCAATGTCACGACCGTCACGCGGGCCTTGTCGACCCTTCAGGAGCAGGGGCTGCTCGAAGCGCGGCCCGGGCGCGGCACGACGGTCGCCGCCCGTGACGCCGGCGAAAAACCGGGCTTCGTGTCGGCGCCGAGCGACCAGAGCGGCATCATCGACCTTTCCGTAAACCGGCCCGCCACATCGGCCTATCTCGATGCGGTAGCAGCACTCTTGCCGCGCCTGTCCAAGGACCGACACTACACCGCGCTGCAGGATTACCATCCACCGGAAGGACCGCTCTGGGCGCGAGTGGCGGTGGCCGACTGGTTCACATCCGTTGCCGGCGATGGCGACCCCGGCCGCGTCGTGCTGGCTGCCGGGGCCCAGCATGGCCTGGACTGCCTGCTCGGCGCCGTCACCCGGCAAGGCGAGGTGGTGTTGGCCGACGAGGTGACCTACCAGGGCATCAATGCGCTGTGCCGCGTGCACGGGCTGGACCTCAGGGGCATCGCCATGGACCGCGGCGGCATGCGTCCCGACGCTTTCGACGCCGCCTGCGCGCAACTGCGCCCGCGCGCCGTCTTCCTGGTGCCGACGCTGCACAATCCGACGACGATCACGCTGAGCGAGGAACGCCGGCGCGATCTCGCCGCGGTCGCCAGGCGCCACAACGTGCTGATCATCGAGGACGACGTCTATCGGCCGCTTGCCGACGATCCGCCGCCATCCTTCGCCAGTCTCGAGCCGGAGCTGACGATCCATCTCGGCGCGCTGTCGAAATGCCTGGCGCCAGGCCTGCGCCTGGGCTTCGTCATCGCCCCGCGCCCCATCGCCGGCCAGGTAGCGGCGGCGCTGCGCATCAACTGCTGGAGCATCAGCCCGCTGACGGCGCTGATCGGCGCAAGGCTGATCGAGGAAGGCTCGGCCGCCCGCATCATCGAGATCCAGAAACAGGAGCTGCGCCAGCGTCAGGCCATCCTCAGCGAAATCCTCGGCCGCTTCGATATCCAGGCGCATCCGACGTCGACCCATGCCTGGCTGCGCCTGCCTGAACCCTGGCGCGGCGCGGGCTTTGCCCGCACTTGCCTGGAACGCGGCGTCGCCGTGCTGCCCGGCGATGCCTTCGCGGTCGGCCGCGAACCGGTCCAGCACGGCGTGCGCATCAATGTCGGCGCGGCACGTTCGCAGGAGGATCTGCGCACGGCGCTCAGCACAATGGCCGAGTTGCTCGCGGCCGGTCATCTGCAACTGCCGGGTTTTGTGTAGGTCATCGGTGGCAGCGTCCAGGACAGTCGAGATCGCCATCATTGGCGCCGGTGTCGTCGGGCTGGCGACAGCGTTGCGGCTTGCTGGCGAAGGCCGTGAGGTCCTGCTGATCGATCCCAACGAGCCGGGCTCGGGCGCCTCGTTCGGCAATGCCGGGACGCTCGCCGAATACGCCTGCATGCCCGTGGGCAATCCGGCCGTCCTGCGCGCCTTGCCGAAACTGCTGCTCGATCCGGACAGTCCGTTTTCGATGCGCTGGGCAGCACTTTTCCAGTTGGCGCCATGGCTGGTGCGCTTTGTCAGGCAATCGCTTCCGGCGGCCACCCGCGCCAATGCAGTGGCGCTCGCCGGGTTGCTGGCGGAAGCCTTGCCGGCCTGGGAGGAAATGGTGCAGGAGGCGGGCCTGCAGGACCTCTTACGCCGCAAAGGCTGCCTCTATCTCTATCGACGCGAAAGCGATTTCGCCGCTGGTGCCGGGGGCAGGGCGCTGCGCGCCGGGTTTGGCGTTCATCAGCAGGTGCTGGATGCGGAAGAGGTGGCCGCGCTGGAGCCCGGCCTTCCGGCGACGGGAGCGCGGGGCCTCTATTTCCCGGACTCGATGAACGTCACCGATCCCGGGACGCTGATGCGCCGATTGCTCGATGCCGCGACCACGCGCGGGGCGATGAGGGCCAAGGCTGAGGTCACCGGGTTGCAGCCCGAGGGAGGCGGTATCAGGCTGAGCGGTCCCGATATTCAAATCAAGGCGGGCACGGTGGTAATCGCCGCCGGCGCTCGTTCGCGCATCCTGGCAGCGCAGGCCGGCGACAAAATCCCTCTCGACACCGAGCGTGGCTACCATCTCGAATTCCCCACAGATGCTCCGCCGCTCAATCGCCCGGTCTGTCCTGTCGATCTCGGTTTCTACATGACGCCGATGGCTGGCCGGCTGCGGGTCGCTGGCACGGTCGAGCTCGGCGGGCTTGCCGCGCCGCCAAATCCGCGCCGGCTGGCGCTGCTCGATCGCGGCGTCAGGCAGTTCTTCCCCAACCTTGGCCAAAACTCGTCCGAATGGATGGGTTTTCGTCCGTCACTGCCCGATTCCCGGCCGGTCATCGGCCGTTCGCGCGGCAGTTCCAGGGTGATCCACGCCTTCGGCCACGGTCATCTCGGCCTGACCTTGGCGCCGATCACGGCACGTTTGGTTGCGGCACTGATCGGCGGCACGGTGGATGCCTCTCGGCTGGGTCCTTTTGCCGCCGATCGCTTCAGCGCCTGATAGAGGCCAACGCTCCGCCCTCTTGCATCCAATCCTCCCCATCACAATGATGGCGCGATCGCCGCGTATTCCGGCGTGGCGATCGGCGGGCAGGGGTTGTCGTTGGGGCTGGCTGAATTGAAATCGCCGCGGGCGCCTTGGCGCCTGGCGCGCATCTGTCTTCTGGTGGCCGGGCTGGCGTCCGTCGGCGCCCCGGCAGTCGCGCCGGCGGCCGACCGCCACCTTGAGGATGCGTTCGAGGCCGCGCAATGGGCGCTGCTGTCCTCCGCGGGCAATGCCTTGCAGCAGCTTGGCCTGCGCGCCGCTGCCGGCTCGCCGGAGCTGGCGGGCATTGTGCGCCAGCGCCAGGATATCGTGGCCATGATCAGCGGGAAGGAAAAGGCGCTGGGGCAGGCGACTTCTGCCGGTGCGAGCGGCGCCGACGCGCTGGTGCGCCTGCGCGGCGAGATCGATTCTCTGCGCGCCGAACTGGTTGGCGTCGACGCCACGCTGGCGCGGTCCTTCCCGCGCTATGCCGACCTTGCCCATCCCAAACCGCTGTCGGTGGCCGACGTGCAGGCCCTGCTCGATGAGGACGAGGGCCTGCTGCTGATGCTTGCCGGGCACGATCACATCTTCGTCTGGGCGATCGGCAAGCATGACACCGCCTGGACCGAAACCGGCTATGGTGCGGAGATCCTTGGCGGCGACATCGCCAGGTTGCGGGCCGAGCTCGATCCGGCGGCGGCCGCGCGCGGCGCCAGGACACTGGTCCCCGGCATGGACAAGCCGCGTGTCGCGCCCTTCGATCGCACGACGGCCAGCATCCTCTATGGCGAGCTGATCCGACCGGTCGAGCCGGCGCTGAAGGCCGCGCGCCACGTCTTCGTCGTCAGTGACGGTCCGCTGGCCGGCCTTCCCTTGTCGGTACTCGTCGCCTCGGCTCCCACCGGTGAAGACACCGACCCGGAGGCGCTGCGCCGGACCGACTGGCTGGCGAGGCACTATGCCTTCACCACCTTGCCGTCCGTCGACAGCCTGGCCGTCATCCGCAAATACCCGCCGCCGCGCGGCGGCAAAAAGCGCATTGCCTTTCGCGGCTTCGGCGCGCCTGTGCTGGGCGGCGAGACGGTCGAGGTCGCTTCCGCCCCTCCCGCAAGTTTCTTTCGCGGCAGCCTCGCCAATGTCGACGCAGTGCGCGACCTGCCGCCGCTGCCTGAGACCGGCCCGGAGTTGCGCAAGCTCGCCGCCATTCTCGGCGCGCCGGAAACGGACCTCTTTGTCGGCGCGAGGGCGAGCGAAACCATCGTCAAGCAGACGGACCTGTCGACGACGGACGTCCTGGCTTTCGCCACTCACGGCCTGCTCTCCGGCGACCTGCGCGGTCTGGCCGAGCCAGCCCTGGTGCTGACCCCGCCGCAAGTCGCCACCGCGCGCGATGACGGCCTGCTGACCGCCTCCGAAGTGGCGGAGCTCAAACTGTCGGCGCAATGGGTCATCCTCTCGGCCTGCAACACCGCCGGCGGTGACGGCCGGCCTGACGCCGAGGGCCTGTCCGGCCTGGCGCGCGCCTTCCTCTACGCCGGCGCGCGGGCGATCCTTGTCTCCCACTGGCCGGTCCGCGACGATGCCGCCGCACGTCTGACCACGCAGACGCTTGCGGCGCTGGGCAGCGGCTCAAGGCTCCGCCGAGCCGAGGCGCTCCGCCTCGCCATGCTCGACATCATGCAGGACAAGGATGATCCCTCGCTTGCGCACCCGTCCGCCTGGGCGCCCTTCGTCCTTGTCGGGGAGGGCGGCTATTGAAGACGGTTCTGCGCTTCATCGCTGCGTCGCTGCTGTCTCTCCAGGCAGGTGTCGCCCTGGCCGACCGCATCGATCCGTTCGCCGTGGCCGAGAAGGCCGCCGAGGCCTACCGCAAGAACGACAGCTACCCCGAAGTGCGCGGCATGTTCAGCGAGGCGCTGCGCGACGCCCGCCGCAGGGGCGAGCTCACGCCCGACTTTGCGATCATCTACGCCATGTATGCCGACACCACCCGCTTCGACGGCAACCCGGCGTTTGCGCTGCAACTGGCGGACGAAGGCCTGTCGCTGCTGCTCGGCGCGCAGCAGCCCGACGCAGACATGAAGAATTCGCTGCTGGTGTCGCGCGCCTATGCGCTGGCCGATCTCGGCCGCTACAAGGAAGCGATCGAGACCGTGACCATCACCGCGCTGTGGATGGGCGAGCGCTTCGGCGAGGCGCAGCGCAAGCAACTGGAGGACCAAGCCCGGTCGTGGGCGAAGAGCGCCACCGGCGCCGATGCCGGGCAGGCTCTGCCGTCGGCTGCCGAACTGGCGCTCGATCTTGCCGGGAAGGCCGACCAGGCGCTGGCTGTCGGCAATACCGAACTCGCTCTGACCCTCGCATCGCGGGCCATGCTGCCGGGCGATACCGGTCTTGCCGGGGATGATGTCGATTTCCAGAACGCCCACTGCCAGTCGATCTCCGGCACCGCCTATGCTTTCGAGGGGCGCAATACCCTGGCTGTGACGGCGCTGCGCCGCGCCGCCGATCTGCTCGTCGCCTCGCCTTGGGATGGCCAGTCGAAGCCGAAACTGCGCGATCTCGCGCTGACCGACGCTGGCTGGCGGCGTTTGACCTGGAGCGTCTTCAGCCGTCTCGCCGCTGCAGCCGTGGCGACCGGCGACCGGCAGGCGGCCGCGGCCGCCATCGACATAGCCGGCGATTTCGCGGCGACGCCGGAACAGCGATTTGCGCTGCTGTCGCAGCAGGCCGGACTTGCCTTCACCAGCGGCGACTACCGGCGCGCCGAGGAGACCTTCAGGAAGAGCGAGGCGGATGCGGCCCTGTCGGGCGATGCGGTCAACGCGGCGCTGTCGCGCTTCTATATCGCGATCGCGGTGCTGGCGCGCGGCGACGGTGCCCCCGACGGGCTCGCGGTGCGCGATCTGCTGCAAGCCGCCACCGCCGCGGCGGACGTCGCGCGGGACGATCCGCAGGTGACCGAATATGTCCTGGCCACGGCGGTGCGCATGATTGTCACCAAGACCAACGGCTATGAAGCCGCCATGCCGCTCGCCCGCCGCGCCTACGAAATCTTCAGGCAAAGGCAAACGGCGATGGCCAATTACGACGCCGGTCAGGAGGCCTCCCGCCGCGACGGGCGGCGCTTCCTCGAAATCTTCATCGCCGGCCAGTACGAGACGGACGCGAAGTAGCGGCGCGGCTCAGCTTGTGGCGTGGCCCGATCGGCTCAATGCGCGAAGATCTGCTCCAGCGAACGGAAGCCCTTGAATTCCAGGGCATTGCCGGAGGGGTCGCGGATGAACAGCGTCGCTTGCTCGCCGGGCTCGCCCTTGAAGCGCACCATCGGGCGCTCCAGCCAGTCTATGTCGGATCGCGCTTCCAGCCTGGCTGCCAGCCGCTCCCATTCGTCCATCAGCAGCACCGCGCCGAAATGCGGAATCGGCACCGCGACACCGTCGACCTTGCCCTCGTGCGCCGCCACTGATGCCTGCGGCCGCAAATGCGCCGACATTTGGTGGCCGAAGAGATCGAAATCCACCCAGCTCGCCGAGGAGCGACCGATGGCGCAGCCCAGCACCTCGCCATAGAAAGCGCGGGTTTCATCGAGATCACGCACCGGAAAGGCGAGATGGAAAGGCGTCATGGCGAAGGCTCCTGGCAGTTTGGCGATGCATTGGGCGGTGGTTTCGGCCGGTTCGGGTGCGATTTGGTCGCGGCACTGTGATTGTCCTTCCGCCATTGCACAAGCGGCAGGGGAACAATAGATGGTGCGGCAGCTTCCCAACCACGGCGAAGAAACAGGATCAAGTGCATGACCGACAAGCTCGACGCAGCAAAACTGACCGACCGCGTCGCGGCCCTGGTCGAGGCTGCAAGGCGCGCCGGCGCCGATGCCGCCGACGCTGTCGCGGTGCGTGGTCGCTCCGCGGGCGTTTCGGTGCGGCTGGGCAAGGTCGAGGGCACCGAATCGTCGGAGAGCGAGGATGTCTCGCTGCGCGTCTTCGTCGGCCAGCGGGTGGCGAGCGTTTCGGCGACCTCGGCCTCGGACCCCAGGGCGCTGGCTGAACGCGCCGTCGCCATGGCCAGGGTATCGCCCGAGGATCCCTATCAGGGCCTTGCCGATCCTGCCCTTCTGGCCGGCAAGCCCCGCGACCTCGACCTCTTCGACGCCACCGAGGTTTCGGCCGATGCGTTGAAGGAGGCGGCACTTGCGGCGGAAGCGGCCGCACTCGCCGTCAAGGGCGTCACCAATTCGGCCGGCAGCGGCGCCAGCGCCGGGCTGGGCGGCCTGGTGCTTGCCACCTCGCACGGTTTCGTCGGCCAGTATGTCGCCTCGCGCTTCTCGCGCTCGACCAGTGTCATTGCCGGCGAGGGCACCGGCATGGAGCGCGACTATGAGTTCTCGTCGCGCCAGCATTTCGCCGATCTCGATGCGCCCGAAGAGATCGGCCGCAAGGCCGGCGAGCGCGCCGTGCGCCGCCTCGGCGCTCGCAAGGCGGCGACCGGACCGGTCGACGTCGTGTTCGATCCGCGCGTCGCGCGCGGCATCGCTGGCCATCTCGCCGGCGCCATCAATGGCGCCGCGGTGGCGCGCAAGACCAGTTTCCTGCGCGAGATGATGGGCAAGCAGGTCGCCGCGGCGGCGATCACCGTCACCGACGAGCCGCTGAGGCGCCGCGGCCAGGCCTCGCGCCCCTTTGACGGCGAAGGCGTCGAGGGCGAGAAACTGCTGATGGTGGACAAGGGCGTGCTCAACCACTGGTTCCTGTCGACCTCGGCCGCGCGTGAGCTCGGCCTTGTCACCAACGGACGCGGCTCGCGCAGCGGCTCCTCGGTCTCGCCGTCCTCGACCAATCTCGCCATCGAGCCGGGCGAGCGGACGCCGGAAGACCTCATCAAGTCGCTGAAGCGCGGCTTCTATGTCACTGAAGTCTTTGGCCAGGGCGTCGACATGGTGACCGGCGAATACAGCCGCGGCGCCTCCGGATTCTGGATCGAGAATGGCGAGCTCACCTATCCGGTCGCCGAAGTGACGATTGCCTCCAATCTGAAGACCATGTTCCTCAATATGGTGCCGGCGAGCGACCTCGACCGCAATTTCGGCACCGCGGCGCCGACGCTGCTCATCGAAGGCATGACCCTTGCCGGCGCCTGATCCGACCGTCCTGACCGGGGCCCGGGAGGACCTCGCTCTGCTGCGCGACGCCGCCCGCGAGGCGGGCGCGATCGCCATGCGCTATTTCGGCAACAACCCGCAAGTCTGGATGAAGGGTGGCACTTCGCCGGTCAGCGAGGCCGACCACGCGGCCGACGCCTTTCTTCGCCAGACCTTGCTCAAGGCGCGGCCGGGTTACGGCTGGCTATCGGAGGAAACCGCCGACGACCATGCCAGGCTTGCCGCGCACCGCACCTTCGTCGTTGACCCGATCGACGGCACGCGTGGTTTTCTCGATGGCCTGCACTCCTGGTGCGTGAGCGTCGCGGTGGTGGAAAACGGGGTGACGCTGGCCGGCGTCCTCGAATGCCCGGCCAAGCATGAGACCTACTGGGCGCTGCCTGGCGAAGGCGCCTTCCTCAACGGCGAGCGGATCCGCGTGCGCGCGCTGGCGGACAATGTGGATATCGGCGGCCCGAAGCCGCTTGTCGACCTGCTGCCGGAGGCGTGGCAGGGCCGGTTGCACCGCATGCCCTATGTTCCATCGCTCGCCTACCGGCTGGCGATGATCGCCGCCGGCAAGCTCGACGCCACCTTCGTCAAGCCCAACGCGCATGACTGGGACATCGCCGCCGCCGACCTCATCCTGCGCGAGGCGGGCGGCGCCTTGCTCGACAGACAAGGCCGGCCGCCGCGCTATGCCGGCGCGGTGATCCACCACGGCGCGCTGGCCGCCGGCAGCGGCAAGCTGCTCGACGTGCTTGCCGGCGTCATCGCCGGGCTGGAAAGTTGAACCATCATCAAAGGTTCCAAAGTCGGCGGCTTTGGTCTAGACCTTTGCAAACTCACGATATGTGAAGGACCGACATGGCCGTGGAAGACGGAAAGAAACAGCTTTTGCACCTGGTATTTGGTGGCGAGTTGAAGAAGCTCGGCGGAACCGAATTCCGCGACCTCGACGGACTCGACATCGTCGGCATCTATCCCGACTATCAGTCCGCGCACTCGGCCTGGAAAGCCAAGGCGCAGGCCAGCGTCGACAATGCCCATATGCGCTATTTCGTCGTTCACCTGCACCGGCTGCTCGACCCAGACGTGAAGGCCGCCGGTTGACACCGTTGGAGCATGAAGCGGTGAAGGGGCAGCCCGCCCATACGGTCAGGCGTGGCGGCAAGACGCTCTGGCGCAGGATTCGCGAGCCGCTGGCGCAGTCGCGGTTCGTCAAAAGCTTCATCGCCGGCCTGTTCGCCAATTTTGTCCGTCTGGTTCGCCTGACCAGCCCGCTGGTCAAGGGGTCGACTCAGGTCGCCGGCGGCGCCTACGCGCATCTAGAGCCCGGTATCATCGCGCTCTGGCACGGCCAGCACCTGCTGACGCCCGCCTATTACCCGAAAGGCCGGAAGCTGGTCGCCATGGTCTCGCGCAGCGCGGATGCCGAGCTCAACGCGTTGATGCTTGAGAAGTTCGGCATCGAGGCGGTGCGCGGCTCCGGTGGCCGCGACAGTACGAGGCATCTCGACAAGGGTGGCGCCAAGGCTTTGATTGCCCTGAAGAAATCGCTCGCCGCCGATAAGAATGTGGCCATGATCGCCGACATTCCGCATGGCACGCCGCGCGACGCCGGGATGGGCGTCGTGCTTCTGGCGCGGCTGTCCGGCCGGCCGATCCTGCCTTCGGCGATCGCCACCAGCCGCCGCAAGGTGCTTGAAAAAAGCTGGGATAAAACCACCATAAACCTGCCTTTCGGCCGCTCAGCGGTTATCGTCGGGCCGCCGGTATTCGTGCCGGCCGATGCCGACGACGCCGAGATGGAACGCAAGCGCCAGGAAGTCACCGACGCGATCAACGCCGCAACTGCCGAGGCCTATCGCCTCGTGGACGGTTCGAAATGAGCGAGCGCTGGGCGCGCGCCATGCTGTCGGCCTACCGCTACGCGGGCGCCGCGGCCTATCCGCTGATCGGCCCCTATGTCGCCTGGCGCACCTCCAGGGGCAAGGAAGATCGCGTGCGCCGGCGCGAGCGCTACGGTGTCGCCGGCCGCCCGCGTCCGGAAGGACCGGTGATCTGGATCCATGCGGCCAGCGTCGGCGAGACGATCGCCGTCGTGCCGCTGGTCAAGAGCATCCTCGACTATGGCGTCAACATCGTGCTCACCACCGGCACAGTCACCTCCGCGCAGGTCGCCGACGAGCGGTTGGGTGACCGCATCATCCATCAATACGTGCCGCTTGACCTGAAGCCCGCCGTCAGCCGCTTCCTCGACCATTGGCGGCCGGACCTCGCGATCATCGCCGAATCGGAGATCTGGCCGATGACCATGCTGGAACTCGGCGCCCGCCGCGTGCCGCAGGTGCTGGTCAACGGCAGGCTGTCCGACCGCTCCTTCACGTCGTGGAAGAAGCGCGCCAACATCGCCGAGGCCCTGTTCGAGAACCTTGCCCATGTCGTTGCCCAGTCGGATGTCGACGGCGAGCGCTTCCGCACGCTCGGCGCTCGGCCTGTGACGGTGTCTGGCAACCTCAAGGTCGATACCGCGCCGCCGCCGGTCGACGAGCGCGCGCTCGCCTCGCTGAAGCGGCAGATCGGCGAACGGCCGACCTGGGCGGCGATCTCGACCCATGACGGCGAGGAGGTGGTGGCGGCTGAGGTGCATGCGACCTTGCACCGGCGCCACCACGGCTTGCTCACCATCATCGTGCCGCGCCACCCCGATCGCGCCGAAGCGCTTTCCGCGCAGATTTCCGCCATGGGCCTGAAGCTCGCCCGCCGCAGCAAGGGCGACAGGATCACGGCCGACACCGACATCCTGCTCGGCGACACGATCGGCGAGATGGGTCTCTACCTGCGGCTGACGGAAATCGCCTTCGTCGGCCGCTCGCTGACCTCCGAGGGCGGCCAGAACCCGCTCGAGCCGGCGATGCTGGAGACGGCGGTGCTCGCCGGCCGCAACGTGCAGAACTTCCGCGAGGCCTATCAGCGCCTGCTCGACAGCGGCGGCGCCAAGCTGGTGCGCGACCGCGACATGCTGGCCGGCGCCGTCAATTTCCTGCTGACCAACGAGGTGGCGCGCCATGAGATGATGGCGGCGGGAGCGGCCACCGTCGACGAGATGCGCGGCGCGCTGGCACGCACGCTGAAGTCGCTGGAGCCCTACATCCAGCCGCTGATCGTCAAGTCGCGCCTGAAGGGCGCAGACGGGAGGTAGCGTGACCTCCGAAGCACCGCCCTTCTGGTGGGAAAAACCGGACTGGCGCGTTCTGGCGCTGTCGCCGCTGTCGGCGGCCTATGCGCTCGTCGCCGGCCGCCGCATGCGGCGGGCACCGCGCGAAAAGGTCGAGGCGCCGGTGCTGTGCGTCGGCAACTTCACCGTCGGCGGCACCGGCAAGACGCCTGTGGCGATCGCGCTCGCCAGGCAAGCCAAGCGCATGCAGCTCAATCCCGGCTTCCTGTCGCGCGGCCACGGCGGCTCCTTCGGTGAGCCGCACATCGTCGATGCGCATCACGACGCCGCCAAACACGTCGGCGACGAGCCGCTGCTTTTGGCCGAGCATGCGCCGGTGGCGGTGACGCCGAACCGTGCCGCCGGCGCCAGGCTGCTGAAGGAAAAGCTCGGCTGCGACTTCCTCATCATGGACGACGGCTTCCAGAGCGCGCGCCTCCATATCGACTTCGCGCTGGTGGTCGTCGACGCCCGCTACGGCATCGGCAATGGCCGCGTCATCCCGGGCGGACCGCTGCGAGCAAACATCGTCGACCAGCTGGTCTTCACCAGCGCGCTGCTCAAGATGGGCGAGGGGACGGCCGCCGACGCGGTGGTGCGCCAGGCGGCGCGCGCCGGGCGGCCGATCTTCGAGGCGCATACCGAGCCTCGCGCCCGCAAGCGCTTCGCCGGCAAGCGCTTTCTCGCTTTCGCCGGCATCGGCCATCCCGATAAGTTCTTCCGCACGCTGAGCGAGGCCGGCGGCGAGGTCGTGCTCGCCAAATCCTTCCCCGACCATCATTTCTACGCCGAGGACGAGCTTGCCGAACTGGCGGCGACCGCCAAGCGCGATGGGCTTCGCCTGGCGACCACCGCCAAGGACGCCGCCCGGCTGCGCCATGGCGCGTCGCAAGAGTTCCTGGAGCAGCTCGACGTACTGGAGATTGACGCCGTCTTCGAGCTCGACCATGCGCCCGAACGCATCATCGACGAGACGCTGGATGCCTGGCGACAGCGCAAGCTGCGGGGATGATAAGACCTACTTTCGGCTGCGCAGCTCCGGGTGCATCTCGATCTCGCGGCGCAGCGAGGCGGTGGCGTTCACGTAGGGCTCCTGCCGGGCGACGCTCCAGTATTTGAGCTCATCCAGCGGAATGCTCTCGCCCGTCACCGCACAGCGCACGAATGCGCCTGGACTGGTGACCTGGAAGTCGCCGTCGAGATAGCGGATGCGGGCTTCCTTGCCGCCCGGGCCTTCAAAACGGTTCATCATGAAATGACGCTTGGGTTCATGAGATTCAATCGCCACAAATCGCAGGCAAGGTCAAGCTTGACGCAATGCTCGTGGAGTATCGCTCGATCAGCATAATGGTTGATGGGAACCGGCATGGACATTTCCTCCACCCGCCTGACATCGCTGCTGAAGGAGGCGCTCACGCCGCAGCCGGTGCCAACGGCCAAGGCCGATCCGGCAACCGCGGCGCTGGTCAAGGCGCTTGTCCAACCGCCGGCACCGTCGGCCGCCACTTCGGCCCAGTTCGCCGCCCAGGCTTTCAACGGCTCGTTGCCGAGGTCGCCCGCCCACGCGACTCAACGCCTGTCTTCCGACCAGATCGAGGATGCCTACAGGGCGGTCATGGAACCGGAAGCGGATCGTGCCTCGGCGGGCGTTCGGCCAGGCAAGGCGGCGGCGGAAGCCGAAAAGGCTTCGCGCGGCCCGACCTCGCCTCAGACGGCGATAGCGGACAGCATGACGAGGGCTGCGGCGGCACCGTCATTGCCTGTGTCCACGATCGCGGTTTCCTCTTCAGTGCTGGTTGCTGCCAATTCCAACGCGCCTAGGCCACGTGGCGCAGCCGCCCGACCGGGTAGCGCTCGATCGTCGCAACCCAGCCAGCTGCCGCTGTGGATGATGTCGATCTTAACGGCGCTGCTCTCGGCGACGATCACCACCATCGCGCTGTTGCTGCTTCGCTGACCGGGTCTGACCGGCTCTACGCGTCGTCCTGCAGGAAGGCTTCGAGTTTTTCAGTCGCAAGGCCTGCCTGTGCCGCAATGCGCCGCGCAAGGTCTGCCGCGGCGGCGCGCGGGCGGCCGACGGGCCGGTCGAGCCAGTAGGACACCGGATTGAGCGCGGTGCGGTCATCGACGGCGACGATCCGGCCCGTCTTGAGTTGCGCCTGCGTCAGTGGCGGCCGCGCCAGCGCGATGCCCAACCCGTGCGCCGCAGCGTCGAGCACCAGATTGTAATCTTCGAAGCGTCGATCCTGTGGACGAGGGCGGTAGTCGATATCCTGCGCCGCGAGCCAGGCGCGCCAGGCGGATGCGTCGGAATCGTTGATCAGCGGGAACTTGAGCAGCCGGGCAGGGTCGCCGTGCCCTATTTCCTCCGCCAGTTCCGGCGAAGCGATCGGGAAGATGTGCTCCTCGAACAGCTGCACCGAGACGCGACCGGGAATGCGACCGCGCCCGCAACGCACCGAAAGGTCGATGCCTTCGTCGGCGAGGTCCGCCTGGCGGTTGTCGACATCGAGCACGATGCGCAGCCGGGTCGGGCTGTTCTCGAGCGCCGCCATGCGCGGCATCAGCCACAGGCCGCTGACCGAGGGGATCGAGGCCAGCCGCACGACCGCGGTGCCGCGCGGCTCCACCCAGCGGTCGGAATTGACCGAGATCAGCGCGAAGGCCTCGGTGGTTCTCAGATGCAGCCGGTTGCCCTCATTGGTCAGCGTCACGCCGCGCGCGTTGCGCTCGAACACTTTCAGCCCCAGCCAGTCCTCCAGCTTGGCGATCTGCCGGCTGATGGCGCCGTGGGTGAGGTTCAGCCTCTCGGCCGCCGCCGAAAAGCTCCCCGTTCGCGCCGCAGCATCGAAAGCGCGCAAGGTCTCCAACGGGAGTAACTGGTTCGAGCTGTGATCCATGCTCACAGGTGACCCTCGAATTGGTCGTTTGTCAATCGACGGTTGATGCGGTCTTCTAGCCCCATGGAGCCAAGCAACGAGGATATAGCGATGACCGCCTATGCCGGTACGTTGAATCAGACACAGCGAATGGACACCACGGCGGTCATCGCGGTCGCGCTCACAGTGGTCGGCTGGGCTTCCGCCTTCCCGGCGATCCGTGCAGGCCTCGCGGCCTTCCAGCCGCTGGAGCTCGGCGCGCTGCGTTTTGCCATCGCCGCCGTGCCGGCGGCGATCTTCCTGGCTGTCAAGCGCCCGGCGCTGCCCAAGGTCGACGAGTTGTGGCGCTTCGGCTTCGGCGGCGCCATCTTCGTCGCGCTTTACACGGCGATGCTCAATTTCGGTGAGCTGACCGTGTCGGCGGGCGCCGCCGGCTTCATCATCAACGTCAGCCCTATCTTCACCGCCATCATGGCGATGGCGCTGCTCGGCGAGCGCTTTTCGGGCATGGCCTGGCTCGGCACGCTGATCTCGTTCGCTGGCATCGGCATCATCGCCATGGCCGACGGGCAGGGGCTGCACTTCAACACCGGCGCCCTCTTGGTGCTGGGTTCCGCGCTCTGCTCGGCCGTCAACACCATCGTCCAGAAGCCGCTCTTTGCCCGCCATCATCCGTTGACCATCGCCGCCTCCAACATGGTGCTCGGCGCACTCTGCCTGGCGCCCTTCCTGCCGGAAGCGATCTCGCAGGCGGCGGTTGCCGACACAGCCGGTCTCGGCGCCGTCATCTACCTCGGCATCGTGCCCAGCCTGATCGCCTACGCCGCCTGGGCGACCGCGCTGTCGCGCCTGCCGGCTGCGCGTGCCTCGAACTTCCTCTATCTGGTCTCGCCGATGTCCGCCCTGATCGGCTTTTTCTGGCTGGGCGAAGTGCCGACGCTGCTCGGCATCCTCGGCGGCGCGCTGGCGCTCGGCGGCGTCATCGTGGTGAATTTGAAGCGGTAAGTCAGGGATCTAGCGTTCCCGAGTCATGAAAAGAGCCGCATCGTGCGGCTCTTTTCATGTCCCCCACCCGGACCTTCGATCCGACCTCCCCGCAAGGTAGGGCACCGCGCTTACCTCCTCCTTGTGGGGAGGATCGCCGCGAAGCAGCGGGGCGGGGCTGCGCCGTACGATCCTACCGCCGCCCGAACAGCCGCTCGATGTCGGCAAGCTTCAGCTCGATATAGGTCGGGCGGCCGTGGTTGCAGGTGCCGGAGCCGGGCGTCGCCTCCATCTGGCGCAACAGCGCGTTCATCTCTTCGGGCTTCAGCAGCCGCCCCGAACGCACCGAGCCATGGCAGGCCATGGTCGCCGCGATGTGGTGCAGCCGCTCCTTCAGTGTCTCGACCGTGTCGTTGTCGGCGATCTCGTCGGCGAGGTCGCGCACCAGTTGCTGCACATTGGTTTCGCCGAGGATCGACGGCGTCTCGCGCACCGCCACCGCGCCCGGGCCGAAGCGCTCGAGGCCGAGGCCGAATCTGGCCAGCGTCTCGGAATGCATGGCCAGCCGCTCGGCGTCTTCTTCGGCCAAGTCGACGATCTCCGGCAGCAAAAGCATCTGCGAGGGCACCCTACGCGAGTGCAGCGCGTTCTTCAGGGCCTCGTAGACCAGCCGCTCATGCGCGGCGTGCTGGTCGACTATGACCAGCGAATCCCTGGTCTGGGCGACGATATAATTCTCGTGCACTTGCGCCCGCGCCGCGCCCAGCGCCGTGCCGAGCAATGTCTCGGCCGGCTCTCCCCGGCTGGCGCGCGCGTCGGCGCTGTGAAGCGGCCCGGTCTCGAACGCAGCCTGATCGTTTTCGCCGAAGCCAGTCCTTTGCTGCTGGGCGTCGCCATATCCCATGTCGAGCGGCCGCTGAGGCGAATGCTCGAAGCCGGCTAAACCCGATGCGCGGTAGGCCGCCTCGTAGCTGCGGTGGCCATTGGCCGGCCCGCCATGGCCGAAGGGAGCGCTGCCCGGCCGGAACGCCGCCATCATGCCGGCAGCGCCCGTGGTCGCGGCGCGGATGCCGGCGCCGGCCAGCGCCTCGCGGATGGCGCCGACGATCAGCCCACGCACCAGGCCCGGATCGCGAAAACGCACATCGGCCTTGGCCGGATGGACATTGACGTCGACGGTCGCCGGATCGAGCGAAAGGAACAGCACCGTCACCGCATGGCGGTCGCGCGGCAGCACGTCGGCGAAGGCGCCGCGGATTGCGCCGGCGATCAGCTTGTCGCGCACCGGCCTTCCGTTGACATAGGCATATTGCTGCAGCGCGTTCGCCCGCGTGAAGGATGGAATGGAGACGTGGCCGGCAAGATGCACGCCATCGCGCGTGGCATCGATGGGGATGGCATTGTCGGGGAACTCGGCGCCCATCACTTGCGCCACGCGTTGCAGCCGGCCCTCCGGATCGTCGCCGGTCGCCGGCAATTCCAGCGTCGAGCGGTCGGTGCCGGCAAGCGTGAAGCGCACGCCGGGGAAGGCGATGGCGATGCGCTTCACCACATCGCTGGTCGCCGAGCTTTCGGCCCGCTCGCCCTTCATGAATTTGAGCCGTGCGGGCGTGGCGAAGAACAGGTCGCGCACCTCGACCGTGGTGCCGCGGTTGGCCGCCGCCGGCTTCACTGCCGAGACCCGGCCGCCCTCGATGCCGATCTCAGCCGCGCTGTCGCCGGCGGCCGTGCGCGAGCGGATCGACAGCCGCGCCACCGAGCCGATCGAGGGCAGCGCCTCGCCGCGGAAGCCGAGTGAGCGGATGTCGAGGATGTCGTCTGAAAGCTTGGAAGTGCAGTGGCGTGCGATTGCCAGCGCCAGTTCCCGCTCCGAGATGCCGGAGCCGTCGTCGGTGACGCGGATCAGGTTCAGCCCGCCGCCCGCGGTGACGATCTCGACGCGGGACGCCCCGGCATCGAGCGCGTTCTCGACCAGTTCCTTCACCACGCTCGCCGGACGCTCGATGACCTCGCCGGCGGCGATCTGGTTGATCATCGTTTCGGAAAGCTGGCGGATGGGCATCCGAAGATTATAGGCGGATTCGACAGCGTTGGGGGAGGGGCGGAATACAGTTGGCAACAGCTACCGTCACGATCCCCTCGCGCTCCGCTGCCGCGCAGAAGCTGGCGACCTCACGCCTGTGTCACCAGCCAGTCCCTTACCTTGCGCGCATTGTCGCTGAGTTCGCGGTTCTTTGGCCAGATGACGTAGAACCCGATGCCGGTTGTCAGCACGTGATCCGTCACCGGCACCAGCAGCCCCGATGCCACGAGGCGCTCGACCAGATGCCGCCAACCGAGCGAGATGCCTTGCCCTTCCATCACCGCCTGGATCACCAGCGCATAATCATTGATTCGCAAGCCGCGCTCGGCGTTGCGCAGGCTGGTTCCGGCTGACGCGAACCATTCGTCCCAGTTCGGGGCCTCTCGGTAGGGCTCCTCCAGATGGATGAGTCGGTGCGTGGCGAGTTCCTCGACCGTTTTCGGCTTGCCGAATTTAGCGAGGTAGCTGGGGCCTGCGACCGGGAAGATCTCCTCGTCGGACAGCGACATCGAATGATAGTCCGGCCAGTCGCGCGGCATGCCGCCGCGCACGCCGAGCGGGATGCCCTCGGCGATGATGTCGAGATCGCGATCGGCGGTCTGGATGCGCAGATCGACGCCCGGCAGTTCGTCGCGGAACTGCTGCAGGCGCGGCATCATCCAAAACGAGCCGAAGGCGGTCGAGGCGGCAAGCGTCACATGGCCGCCGGTCGCCTGCAGGCGCAAATCCTCCGCCGACTTGCGGATATGGGAAAGGCCGAGCGAGACGTCGGCGTGGAACCGCTCGCCGGCCTCGGTCAGGAGAACCTGGCGATGGCGGCGCTGGAACAGCTTGGCGCCGAGCTGCTCCTCCAGTCCGCGCACGGCGTAGGACACGGCCGCCTGCGTCATGCCGAGCTCGCGACCGGCCGCGGTGAAGCTCGACAGCCGGCCGGCCGCCTCGAAGACGATCAGGCTGCCGGCGGAGGGCAGCAGGTGGCGCAGGCTTCGCATAAGCAGAGTTTATACAAGAGATCAGGATTTTCCAGCGTCACAGCGATGTTTCGCCTCGTTAAGTTGACGGGCTGCTGGAGGATGAATTGCCATGAATGCACCGGCCGTTGCAGTGACCGAACATGCCAACCGCAGAAGCGGCGGCCGCCTGGGGCGCAAGGCGATACGGGGCGCTCCCGTGGCCTCGTTTCCGACGCTGGTGCGCCAGATCCCGGCATATCAGATGGTCCCCGACGAGGCGGTGGAACTGATCCACCAGGAATCGCTCGCGATCCTCGAAGAGGTGGGCTGCGAGTTCCGCGACGACGAGGCGATCGCCCTGTGGAAGGCCGCCGGCGCCGATGTCTCCGAAACGCGCGTGCGTATCGACCGTGCGCTCTTGATGGAACTGGTCTCGAAGGTTCCATCGGAATTCACGCTCAATGCCCGCAACCCCGAGCGCACCGTCCGCGTCGGCGGCAAGAATTCCATATTCGTGCCGATGTATGGCGCGCCCTATATCCGCGATCTCGACAACAACAGGCGCTACGGCTCGCTCGCCGACCTCAACAATTTCCACAAGCTCGCCTACATGGCGCCGGCGCTGCACTCGTCGAGCTCGGTCATCTGCGAGCCGATGGAAATCCCGGTGCCGAAGCGTCATTTGCACATCATCCATTCGGCGCTGAAGCACTCCGACAAGCCGTTCATGGGCATCGTGACGTCGAAGGAACGCGCCGAAGACACGATGGCGATGGCCGGCGTCGTCTTCGGCGAGGACTATGTCCGAGACAATTCGGTCCTGGTGGCGATCACCAACTGCAACTCGCCGCTGGTGTGGGACGCCACCATGCTCGACGCGATGAAGGTCTATGCGCGCAGCAACCAGCCGCTGATCCTCGCCCCCTTCGCTCTGTGCGGCGCCTCGACCTCGGCCTCCGCCGTCGGCGCGGTGGCGCAGGTCAATGCGGAAGCGCTGGCCGGCGTCGCCTTCACCCAGCTGCTGCGTCCGGGCTCGCCGCAGATCTACGGCCAGTTCATGGTGACGGTCGACATGAAGACCGGAGCGCCGATGGGCGGCACGCCGGAGGCGGCGCAGATGATGTATCTGATGGGCGCGCTGGCCAGGAAATATAAACTGCCGTGGCGCACCTCGGGCTTCCATGTCGGCTCCAAATTGAACGACGCCCAGGCCGGCTACGAGGCGAACATGCTGATGCATGCCGCCATCCTTGCCGGCGCCAACTACATCTGGCACTCGGCCGGATGGCTGGAGGCAGGGCTGACCTGCGGCTATTCGAAATTCGCCACCGACTGCGAGCAGCTTGTCGGCTGGTACAAATATGCCGGCGGCCTTCCCTTCGACGATTTCAAGGAAGCGATGGCGGCGATCCGCGAGGTGGGGCCGCAGGGCCATTTCCTCGGCACCCAGCACACGCTCGAACATTTCGAGTCCGCTTTCTTCATGCCCTCGATCATGGACTTCAATTCGTACGAGCAATGGAACGCCGAAGGCGCGAAGGACCACGACACGCGCGGCCGTGAGAAGGCGCGCAACATGCTGGCCGACTATGAGGAGCCGAAGCTCGACGAGGGCATCGCCGAGGGTCTTAAGGATTTGATCGCGCGGCGTGAGGAAAAACTGCCGGACAGCGTTAGTTAGTAAAACAGGCGAAGACCTGACGAACCATAAGGGAGGAAAAAATGGCACTCTTCAGAAGCAATGGCGACCGCGTGCCGGGCGCCATCGAGGCAATGGCAGAAGAAACGCGGGCGGGCCGCATGGACAGGCGTGAATTCCTGGCGCTGGCCAGCGCCTTCGGCGCGTCGACGGCGTTCGCCTATGGCATGATCGGCCTTGCCGCGCCGACAGAAGCACTGGCCGACGAGCCCAAGAAAGGTGGCACGCTGCACGTCTCGATGTCGGTCAAGGCGCAGAAGGATCCGCGCACCTATGACTGGACCGAGATGGCGAACGTCACCCGTTGCTGGCTGGAGCCGCTCGTCCGCTACACGCACCAGTTCACTTTCGAGCCGGTGCTGCTCGAAAGCTGGGACATCAACGACGACGCCACCGAATACACGCTGCACCTGCGCAAGGGCGTGACCTGGAACAATGGCGATGCCTTCAACGCCGATGACGTGGTCTTCAACCTGAATCGCTGGTGCGAGAAGGGGGCTTCCGGCAATTCCATGGCCGCCCGCGTCGGCGCGTTGGTCGACGCCAAGACCGGCAAGGCAAGGGATGGCGCAATCACCAAGGTCGATGACCATACGGTCAAGCTGAAGCTCAGCGAAGCCGATATCGCGATCATACCGGGCTTCACCGACTATCCGGCGCTGGTCGTGCATCGCGACTTCGACAAGGATGGCGCCGACCCGATCAAGAAGCCGATCGGCACCGGAGCGTTCGAGCTGGTATCCTACGATGTCGGCCAGAAGGCGGTCGTCAAGCGTCGCGAGAGCGGCAAATGGTGGGGTGGCGAAACGCCGCTCGACAGTGTCGAGTTCATCGACTACGGCACCGACTTCAACGCCACGCTGAACGCCTTCGATTCCGGCGAGATCGACCTCGATTTCGAAACGCCGGCCGACTTCATCGACGCCCTCGACAAGATGGATTTGGTGAAATCGGAGGTCGCGACGGCGACCACGCTCGTCGCCCGCACCAACATCACCCACAAGCCCTATGACGACCAGCGGGTGCGCAATGCGCTGCAGATGGCGGTCGACAACGATGCCGTCATGCAGCTCGGCTACGCCGGGCGCGGCACCGTTGGCGAGAACCACCACGTCAGCCCGATCCATCCCGAATACTATCCGCTGCCCAAGAAGACACGCGATGCCGCCGCCGCCAAGAAGCTGATGGCGGATGCCGGGCAGGCCGACTTCGAGCATGAGTTGATCACCGTCGAGGACGAATGGCAGAAGAACACCGGCGATGCGATCGCCGGCCAGTTGCGCGATGCCGGCATCAAGGTGAAGCGTACGGTGCTGCCGGGCTCGACCTTCTGGAACGACTGGACGAAGTATCCCTATTCGATGACCATCTGGTACATGCGTCCGCTCGGCGTCCAGGTGCTGGCGCTCGGCTATCGCTCTGGCGAGGCCTGGAATGAGACGGCGTTCGCGAACCCGGATTTCGACGCCAAGCTCAAGGAGGCGCTCTCGCTGGCCGATCCCGCCAAGCGCAAGGAAGTGATGAAGGACGTCGAGCAGATCCTGCAGGATTCCGGCGTCATCATCCAACCCTTCTGGCAGAAGCTCTACTGCCACATGAGCAAGAAGGTGAAGAACTATTCGATGCACCAGACCTACGAAATGGATTTCCAGAACGTCTGGCTGGACGCCTGAAACACCTCCCGAGACTTGCAAGCAACTGCGCCGGCACCTCTGACAAAAGGTGCCGGCGGCCCGTAAATCACTCATGAGCAATTGGCGCCGAGAAAAAATGTCCGACGACGAGATCATCCTTTCCGAGCTTTCCGACGACGAGCTCGTGCAGCAGATGCACGACGACCTTTATGACGGGCTGAAGGAAGAGATCGAGGAAGGCACCAACATCCTT
>NZ_SRUO01000129.1 GCF_004791025.1 Mesorhizobium sp. M4B.F.Ca.ET.203.01.1.1 | reverse complement strand
CGCGTTTGGAGGCTCCGCTTCCGGCTCTGTCGGCTTTTCAGGGGGCGTCGCAACGACTGCCGGCGTTTGTGGCACGAAGTCATCGTGGGTCGACGGCTGCTGCTGGGCACCCTGCTCAGAAGTCCCCGTACCGGTGCTGTCGGCAGCGTCGGGCCGCGGCTCCGGAATAGGCGCCGTCGGCGGCATTTGCGGCGTGGCATTCCGGCTGACGGGCGGCAGATGGCTCTTATGCCGGTGATGGTGCCGGGCCTGCGCGGGCAAAATCAGCATGGCGGCCGCGGCCAAGCGCAGCGCCAGTCTGCAGAATCCTGAAAGGCCAAGCGTTGCCATCGCCCGGAAACGGCGCCGGCGGGTTGAAG
>NZ_SRUO01000128.1 GCF_004791025.1 Mesorhizobium sp. M4B.F.Ca.ET.203.01.1.1 | reverse complement strand
GCGAACCGCATTGCAGCCGCACGTCGCCGTCGACCGTCAGGCGCACGCGCGCCGCGCATGGCGCGACGGCAGTCGGGTAGATCGCCGTCGCGCAGCCCATGCCGACCAGCCAGTCGCCGTCGCGCATCGCGCCGACCTTCGGATCGCGCCTGACCCAGCCGAAGGCGTCCGCCGCCTGGTCGTAACACTGGGTCAGCGAACGGCTGGAGAACGGCTTCTTGCCGATCGGCTCCGCCTTCGGTTCGTTGATGCGGCGGAACTCGACCGGGTCCATGCCGAGCGCCACCGCCATCTCGTCCATGGCGTTTTCAAGCGCATAGACATAAGGCGTCTCGGGCGGTGAACGCATGTAGCCCGGCG
>NZ_SRUO01000127.1 GCF_004791025.1 Mesorhizobium sp. M4B.F.Ca.ET.203.01.1.1 | reverse complement strand
GCCGGCCTCGACGGCTTCCTCGGCGGTGACGAAATAACCGTCCCTCCAATGGAAGGCACTGGCCGTGCGGTGATGATGGGTGGTGAAGCTCGCCGTTGCGGGGGCGGCCTTGGCGGCCAGATCGGCGATGGCGTCTGAAAACGCGCTCAGATTGAAGTCGCTCATGTTGGTCTCCTGGCCTTTTATCGCATCGGCCCGAAAATCGGAATCGAGTTTCGGAAAGCACGATGCGAGAACTCAAAGTCTTAGAGCGTACTTTGAGCGTCCAATGGACGCTCGTCGCTCTAACCCAGAAATCGCTCGGCAGCGCGTTCGCGGGTACTCGCCTGACGGCTAGTTACGGGTTCGACTGGCCATCTGG
>NZ_SRUO01000126.1 GCF_004791025.1 Mesorhizobium sp. M4B.F.Ca.ET.203.01.1.1 | reverse complement strand
CGGTGCCCATGTTGCGCATGTACTGCAGGTGCACCGGCGAGACGCTGCGCAGCACGGCCAGGCTCAGGTCGGTGGGAGGCGCGTCGCGATGCGCTTCCGCGCGCAGCAGCGGCGCAGGGGTGTAATCGTTGTCTGCAATCAGCCGCACCCGGTTGCGGCGGTACAGCTCACGCGCCTGGGCGGGGATGTCCGATTCGGGGAAGCGCAGGTCCAGATAGGAGGGCAGCAGGCCGTTGCCATCCTCGGCCACCACCGTGCCATTCCAGCCTGCATCGAACTGGTAGACCAGGGTGCGGTCGAAGCCGGTGAGGCGTCGCACATGCGCGGCGGCCAGCCTGCACAGGTCTTCCACCGTCGCGGC
>NZ_SRUO01000125.1 GCF_004791025.1 Mesorhizobium sp. M4B.F.Ca.ET.203.01.1.1 | reverse complement strand
GTCCGCCTGACCGGCAAGCCGGGCGTATGCCTGGCAACGCTCGGCCCGGGCGCGCTCAACTTCACCACCGGCGCCGCCTATGCGCTGCTCGGTGCGTGGCCGGTGATCCTGATCACCGGACAGAAGGGCATCGTTGCCAGCAAGCAGGCGCGCTTCCAGATCGTCGACATCGTCAGCACGATGAAGCCGCTGACCAAGCAGGCGCGGCAGATCGTCTCGGCGCGCACGATCCCGACCATCGTCCGCGAGGCGTTCCGGGTTGCCCAAGAGGAGCGGCCAGGCCCGGTGCTGCTGGAGCTGCCCGAGGACATCGTCGCCGATGAGGTCGAGGGCGCGGCGCTGATCCCGCCGCACGCGGTGG
>NZ_SRUO01000124.1 GCF_004791025.1 Mesorhizobium sp. M4B.F.Ca.ET.203.01.1.1 | reverse complement strand
GCACACGTCATCGGCACAACGCGCCAGCAACGCATTGCCCAGGGTCTGCCGGGCAGCTTCCAACGCGCGCAGCAGCGGCACGCCGGCATCCAGCAGGATGGCCAGTGTCGAGGCGAAGCGCGCACTGTTCACACCGAGCACGAAACGCCCGGCCATCGGCAGCCGCAGCAGCATCGCGTCCCAGCGCAGGCGCAATTCGGGCCGGCGCAACGCCAGCCGCCAGGCCACCACCAGCGCAGCGATGCCCAGCCCCACCCACACGCCCCAGCTGCGCACGAACGCGCTGGCGGCCAGCATCACCTGGGTAAGCATCGGCAGCGTCTGCCGTGCCTGCACGAACGCGGTCACCACCTGCGGCACCA
>NZ_SRUO01000123.1 GCF_004791025.1 Mesorhizobium sp. M4B.F.Ca.ET.203.01.1.1 | reverse complement strand
GCAGCGCCAGGCCTCGCTGCAGCATGCCGAGCAGCAGCTGGCGCGCGGCAGCGCGACCGGCGCGGTCCCGGCCGGGCCTTCCGTGGCCGCGGCCAACGACCCGGCCCGTCCGGCCAGCAGCGGCAACCGGGTGCTGCCCTGGGACGGCGTGCTGCAGCGCGCTGGGCTGCAGCCGGGCTGGAAGCTGCCCCTGATGCTGCTGGTGCCGGGACTGGCGCTTGCGATCATTGCGGCGATGCGTCTGGGCACGGCCTGGATGTTCCCGCTGACCCTGCTGCTGTACCTGCTGGGCTGCTGGTTGTGGGTGATGCGCCGGATCACCAGACTGCGCGCGCAGCTGCTGCACCAGATGCCGGACTTCC
>NZ_SRUO01000122.1 GCF_004791025.1 Mesorhizobium sp. M4B.F.Ca.ET.203.01.1.1 | reverse complement strand
GCCGTTGATGGCGTGCGTGGCGGGGCCGGCGTGGACGCTGCGCAGAGCAAGCTGTCGGCGGTGGAAGACCAGCTGGACCTGCGCGTGGACCGCTCGCGCCTGCAGCTGGGTGCGGACATCGGCGTGTTCGACAACGGCCAGGGCCGCGTCGGCGTGATGGGTACGCTGGCCAAGTCCGATGCTACTTCGCGTTCGCAGCTGACCGGCTACAGCGCACGCGGCAAGGTCAACGGTGGCGCGCTGGGCGTGTACGGCAGCTGGAGCAACGATGCACTGTATGTGGATGCCAGCGTGCAGCGCGGCCAGTTCCGCAACCGCGTGCAGGGCGAAGGCCTGGCCGAAGAGCGCTACGACTCGGACAT
>NZ_SRUO01000121.1 GCF_004791025.1 Mesorhizobium sp. M4B.F.Ca.ET.203.01.1.1 | reverse complement strand
CCATCTCAATGGGCATGGTGCTGGTGCTGACGCGCAGGCGGCCTGAAAAGCGCAAGCAGATGGGCTTCGTCCTTGCGCAGCGCGCCATGCCGGCGGAATGAGGCAGGATGGCAAAGGGCGTCATCCTGCTTGCAGCCGGTGGAACGGGCGGACATCTCTTCCCCGCCGAAGCGCTTGCGCATGAGCTGATCGAGCGCGGCTGGCAGGTGCACCTTGCCACCGACCGTCGCGCCGAGCGCTATTCCGGCCATTTTCCCGCCGCCGAAATCCACTCGATTGCTTCGGCCACACTGGGCTCGAAGAATCCAATCGCCATGCTCTCGGCCTTCTGGACGATCTGGCAGGGCGTGCGGCAGGCAGGGC
>NZ_SRUO01000120.1 GCF_004791025.1 Mesorhizobium sp. M4B.F.Ca.ET.203.01.1.1 | reverse complement strand
GCGATGCCGAATCGCTGGTGCTGTATCGCGACGGTGCGCAGGTGCGCGCGTTCCTGAACATCTGCCCGCATGCCGGCCGCCGTTTGGACTGGGCACCGGGCCAGTTCCTGAAGAGCCGCGAGGGGCATCTGGTCTGCGCCGCGCACGGCGCCTCGTTCGCGCTGGACAGTGGCGACTGCATCGCCGGCCCGTGCAAGGGCGACCGCCTGCGCGCGGTGCCGGTGGACGTGCGCGACGGGCAGGTTTACCTGGCTTGAAGCCAGCTGGGGGTCGGATCCGTCTTCCGCAGGAAAACGGCTCTGACCCCATCAAGCCAGGAGCAGTCGAGCATGGCTCGACGCTACAAAAGCCGTGTCGACCGAGG
>NZ_SRUO01000011.1 GCF_004791025.1 Mesorhizobium sp. M4B.F.Ca.ET.203.01.1.1 | reverse complement strand
ACGGGCTTCAAGGCCCAAAGATGCTCCGGTCTCTCGTCCGCCACCGCACCTGCTGCAATAGCAGAGTCGGCAAGGGACAAGTTACAAGGATGCCGGCAGGCAGGTGAGGGGCGGCGCCAGCGCTCGGGAGCGCGATCGGACGAGCTCGGAAGCCTAAGGCCCTGTTTCCGTTTCCAACGAAACAGCGAGACGCCAAGACAATGCTCAATAACCGGCTTTGATCTTCTCGAACTCGGCGATCATCTTGAGCTTGAGCGCGGAAGGCACCGGCGACTGGAACAGCGTCTTGTCGACGAATTTCTGCACGTCGTCGTAGCCCTTTTCCTTCAGGACGGCCTGGTCGACGCCGGCCATGCCCTTGGCATTGGCCTGACCGTAGCCCCAGTCCTTGACCAGCACTTTGGCGACGTCCGGATCGTTGATCGCATTGAGATAGTCATAGGCTTTGTCGACATTGTCCGGCGCATCCTTGAACAGGACATAGCCGCACACCCAGGTCGAGATGCCTTCGGCGGTATCCTTCTTGGATTTGATCGGCGCGCCGGCCGCGACCGACTGCACCGTCGCATCGTTCCATGCCCAGGCGAGATCGACCTCGCCGCCGCTCAGGAGCTGCACGATGTCGGTGGTGTCGGTCCAGTAGGAGCGGATATTCTTGTGCACCTGGCGCAGGAAGTCGGACGCCTGCTTGAACTGGTCGTCCGTCATCATGGTCCAGTCCTTGAGCCCGATGGCAAGGCTCGCCAGCGCATAGGCGTCGTCGACATTGTCGCCGATCGAGACCTTGCCCTTGAACTTCGGATCGGCGAAGGCCTTCAGCGACTGCACGTCCTTCTCGTCGACCTTGTCGGAATTGTAGGTGAGCTGGGTGTTGCCCCAGTCCCACGGCATGAACCAGGCCTTGCCGTCGGCGGTGGTGGCGAGATCCTTCATCGCCATGATGCCGGGATTGAGGTCCTTCCAGCCCGTGATCTTCGACGTATCGAGCGGCTGCAGCAGGCCGGCCTCGCGCCACTTCACCACGCTTTGCGAACAGGGGTGGCCAAGATCGGACTTGAAGCCGGAGCGCACCTTTTCGAAGGCCTCGTCCTCGTCGCCGAAGAAGGCGAAGGTCGGCGAATCGCCGTTCTTCTCGACATATTTCGAATGGAAGGTCGGGTCCTCGTAACCCGACCAGTCGAAGACGATCAGGTCCTTGTCGGCGGCAACCGCCAGCGCCGCCGCGGAAGCGGCGAGCACACCGGTCAGTGCCAGGGTCAGCGTCAGGCGTCGGCTCAGGGTTCTCATTGCTGTTCCATCCTCCTTGTCGTTTCCGCCGGCTCGGTCGGCCGGCTTTTTTCTCACTGGTAGTGTCTGGGAAAGGCCGCCGCCAGGAACGCATTCGCCGCCTGCAGCGCGGTCTCGCGGGTGGTGTCCTCTGTCCCCATCATCAGCCGCAGCCACAGTCCCTCGAGCATGGCGCTGAGCGCCAGCGCTATGACCGGGGGATCATAAGTGTAGCCACCGCTCTCCTTGAGCGTCGCACAGAGATCGATGAAGACCTGCTGGTAGTAATTGTCGCGCGAACTGCTGAGCGCCTGGTAGGTCGGCCGCGACTTGGCCTCGCCCCAGAAGGCCAGCCATGCCGCGAGCTTTCGCTTGTTGCAGATCGAGCGGTCGAAGTCGGCCCACACCAGCAGTTGCAGCTGCCTTGCAGGATCATCGCCAGCCTTCTGCAGGGCCGCGCGCCAATGCGCCGAATACTCGTCATACATGTGCTGCAGCGTGGCGATCAGCAGCTTTTCCTTGCTCTCGAAATGGAAGTTGACGATGCCGCGCGACAGGCCGGCGCCGTCGGCGACATCGGCCATCGTCGTCTCCGCGTAGCCGCGCTTGGCGAGCGAATCGATCGTCGCCTCGATCAGTTGCAGCTGCCTGACCTCCTTCGAGGCCTTGCGGCCGCGCTTTTCGGCGTCGCCCTTTGGTGACGGTTCGGGGACAACATCGCTGGCCTCTGCAGTCTTCATGAGCGTCACGGCCTCCAGCATCGCCGGCTATCCAACCGGCTTCCAACCGCGCAGATGAGTGGGACGGTGCTCACCACTGTCAAGCACCTTCTGCATCGCCTCCCAGGTATGGATGTTCTTGTCGACATAGGCGGCACCCACCACGGCGGCGACAGGCCAATATAGCGGCCCCTTGAGCCGCGCCAGCTCTTCGCGCGCCACGTCGCGATACCAGGGATTGCGGTCGCGCACGGCGACGTCGGCAAAGCCCGCCCGGCGCATCGCCTGCGCATAGCGCGCCGGCGAGGCCATGGTGAAGGACAGGCCTTCGGCCGCGACATAGGCCTTCATGTCCGGCGACGGCTCGCCGTCGTGCGCAATCATCCAGTTCGACGCGGCGAAGACGCCACCCGGCTTCAGCACGCGAAAGATCTCGGCGAACAGCGCGTCCTTGTCGGGCACGTGCAGCAGCGCATCCTTGGAGAAGACGACATCGAAGGATGCGTCAGCGAAGGGAAGCGGACCGGGCGGCGCCTGGACGAAGCTGACGCGCTCGCCGACAGCTCTCGCGGCCGCCCGTTGCCTCGCGGCCTCGATGACGGGCCCTTCGACATCGAAGCCGGTCGCATGTGCCGCGCCGTGACGCTTGACCAGATGCAGCGTGATCCCGCCGGCGCCGCAGCCGATGTCGAGGACCGTCTTGCCCTCCAGCGACAGGCCTTCGACCACCCGGTCGACCTCTTCGGGTCCGCCCGGCGACAGATAGCCCTCGCCCCAGAGCGCCTCCAGGAAGCGAATGGCGGTGTCGTCGTACTCCGGCTCGGCGTCCGCCGTTTCGATCATCGGATCTCAACCCAAGATTTCGAAAGTGGCCAGTTCCAATTGCCCGCAAAGCCTAGCGCATAAACAGGAAAACGCAACACCATTTGTTGAACATTCATTCAAAATAGCTGGACAGAAATCCGTGATCCGTGCCAAATTCGACGCATCGGGGAACAGACCACACAAAAAGAAGGGCAGCCGGATGGAGGTTGAGCGCACATGAAGGCGTGGGATGCGATCGTCATCGGCGGCGGCCACAACGGCCTGGTCAATGCCTGTTACCTGCAGCGCGCCGGACTCGACGTGCTGGTCGTCGAGAAGAACGACTGGGTCGGGGGCGCGGCCACCAGCCGCGAGCTGACGCCGGGCTTCCTCTATTCGAACTGTTCCTACGTCTGTTCGCTGTTTCGGCCCGAGATCATGCGCGACCTGGAGCTGCCGCGCTTCGGCCTGCAGGTGATCTCCTATGACGGCGGCGCGGTGTTCACACGCGACGGCGACTATCTCGCCAACTACCGCGACCACGATGCCCATCGCCGCGAGTTCGCCCGCTTCTCCAGGCGCGACGCCGAGGCCTATGACCGCTATTCGCGCGACGTGACGCGGCAATGCCGCTTCATCCAGCCGCTCTTGATGCGCACCGCGCCCGACCCGACCAGTTTCAAGCCGCGCGACCTCGGCGAATTGCTCTTTCTGGGGAAGAAGTTCGCTGGCCTAACGGCCGAGGAGATGGCGCTGACCTTGCGCTTCTGGACGATGTCGATCTCGGACTTCCTCGACGAGTATTTCGAGACCGACGTCATCAAGGCTAACTTCGCGCTATCCGGCATCATCGGCACCGCGCTCGGGCCGATGTCGCCGGGCACGGCCTACGTGCTGCTGCACCACTATATGGGCGAGGTCGACGGCTCGGTCGGCGCCTGGGGCTATGCGCGCGGCGGCATGGGCGCCGTCACCAAGGCGCTGGCCGCGTCCTTCAGGGCCTCCGGCGGCACCATCCGCACCGGCGCCGAGGTCGATCATGTGCTGGTCAGGAACGGCAGGGCCAAGGGCGTCGTGCTCGCCGGCGGCGAGGAAATCTACGGCAAGCTCGTCATCTCCAACGCCGACGTCAAGCGCACCTTCCTGAAGCTGGTCGAGGAAAGGGAACTGCCCGACATCTTTCTGCGCCGGGTCAGGAACTTCAAGATCCGCGGCTCCTCCGGCAAGGTCAACATCGCGCTGGATTCGCTGCCTGAATTCCCGGCCCTGCCCAAGGATTCGCCGGTCTATCGCGCCGACATGCACTTCACCGATTCCATCGAGCGCATGGAGCGCGCCTATGACGACTGGAAGGCCGGTCGCTGGTCGGCCGACCCCTTCCTCGACATGATGATCCCGACCACGCTCGACCCGACCATGGCGCCGCCGGGAAAACATTTCATGAGCTGCTTCGTGCAATACGCGCCGCCGAAGATTGACGGCCGCGACTGGACCGATGCCGACCGCGACGGCTTCGCCGAAAGCGTGATTGCGCAGATCGCCGCATACTCGCCCGGCTTCCGCGACCGCATCGTTCATATGGAAGTGCGCACGCCGCGCGAGATCGAAGCCGAGGTCGGCCTCACCGAAGGCAACATCTTCCAGGGCGAACTGACCTTCGACCAATTGCTGTTCAACCGCCCGGTGCCTGGCTACGCGCAATACCGCTCGCCTGTGGGCGGGCTCTACATGTGCGGCTCCTCCACCCATCCGGGCGGCGGCGTCATGGGCGCGCCCGGACGCAACGCCGCCGCCGAGATCCTGCGCGATCTTGCCAAGCCAACCTCACATATGAGCCCGGCCCATGACGTCATCTGAAGTGAATTGGGATGCCATCGTCATCGGCGGCGGCCACAACGGCCTCGTCGCCGCCGCCACGCTGGCGAAATCGGGCCGCAAGGTGCTGCTGCTCGAAGCCGGCAGTGATCTCGGCGGCGCCGCCCGCACCGAGGAATTTGCGCCCGGCTTCCGTGTCTCCGCGGTCGCCCACCTGCTCAACCGCCTGCATCCCGATGTGGTGAAGACGCTGGAGCTGGAGCGGCACGGCCTCAAGGTCGAGCGCGCCGATTTCATGCCTTCGGTGGCGCTGTCGAAGGACGGCTCGCTGGTGCTGCACGGCGCCTATGGCGAGGTGCTGACGGGCGCCAGCCCCACCGAGCAATCCGCCTGGAAGGAACTGCGCGCGCAGCTGCTGCGATATGCCGGCGTGCTGAAGCCCTTCCTATCGCGCCGGCCGCCGGATCTTGCCGGCATGTCGATCGCCGAGATGACCGGCCTCGGCCAGACCGCGCTGGCGCTGAAGCGGCTCGGCAAGGAGGACATGCGCGACTTCCTGCGCGTGCTTTTGATGAATGTTTACGACCTGCTCGACGAGCAGCTTTCGGACGACAGGCTGAAGGGCCTGCTCGCTTTCGACGCGACGCTCGGCTCCCATCTCGGGCCGCGCTCGCCGACCTCGCTGCTCGGTCTCTATTACCGGCTGGCCGGCGAGATCGGCGGCCTTGCCGGCGCGCAGATGCTGCCGAAAGGCGGCATGGGCGCCGTCGTCACCGCCATCCGCGCGGCGGCCGAGCAGGCTGGCGTCTCGATCCGCCCGGCATCGCCGGTCGCCAAGGTCGTCGTCGAGAAGGGCCGCGCCATCGGCGTCGTCACGCAAGGCGGCGAGACGCTGCGGGCAAAGACTGTCGTTTCCGCCACCAATCCGGCGACGACCATCCTCGATCTCGTCGGCCCGCGCGAGGTCGACACGGGCTTCGTGCGCAAGGTGAAGAACATCCGCATGAAGGGCGACGCGGCGAAGCTGCATCTGGCGCTCGACCGACCGCCGCAATTTTCCGGCGTCGACGCCGCCGGCCACAAGGGCCGGTTGGTCATCGCGCCCTCGCCCGACCATGTCGAGCGCGCCTTCAACCCGTCGAAATACGGCGAGTTCTCGCCCGAGCCGGTGATGGAGATCACGCTGCCCAGTCTGGCCGATGTTTCGCTGGCACCCTCCGGCGCCTGCGTGCTCTCGGCAGTGGTGCAATATGCGCCCTATGCGCTGAGAGCGGGCTGGGCCGCCGGCAGGCCGCAATTCCTCAAGGCGATCATGGCCCAGCTCGAGACCTACGCGCCCGGCATCGGCGCGACAGTGCGCCATGCCGAGCTTCTGACGCCCGCCGACATCGAGGCGCGCTACCGCATGCCCGGCGGCCACTGGCACCATGGCGAATTGCAGGCCGACCAGATGCTGATGTCGAGGCCGGTCTCCGGCTGGTCGGGCTACGACACCCCGCTCGAAGGACTGTTCCTCGCCGGCGCCGGCTCGCACCCGGGCGGCGGCATTTCCGGCGCGCCCGGCCTCAACGCCGCGCGCCGCATCATCGCGATGAGGGCATGAGCATGGCGCAAGCAACCAGGAAGAAGCCCATCGCAAGCGAGGTGGACACCGCCCTCGAAGCCCGCCTCGCGGCGCAACCGCATTTCCGCACGCTGCGGCTCGGCACGCCCTTCCAGCCGCGCATCGACGCGCTGGGCTTGAAGCAGGACTGGTACAGCTGGGCCGGCTATCGCGCCCCGCACTCATTGTGGGACGAGGAACTCGAATATTTCGCCATCCGCAGCCAGGCGGCCCTCTTCGACATCTCGCCGATGACGAAGTACCGCATCGAGGGGCCGGGCGCCGAAGCCTATCTCGACCGCGTCACGCTGCGCGACGTGACCAGGCTGCAGCCCGGCCGCGTCCACTACACCGCCTGGTGCGACGATGACGGCTTCGTGCTCGACGACGGCACCCTGTTCCGGCTGTCGCCGACGCGCTTCCGCCTCTGCTCGCAGGAGCGGCATCTGCCCTGGCTGCTGGACAGCGCGATCGGCTATGAAGTGAGCATCGAAGAAGAGACCGAAGCGGTCGCCGGGCTTGCGCTGCAAGGCCCGACCTCCTTCGCCATCCTCCGCGACGCCGGCTTCGCCGGCGTCGAAAGGCTGAAGGTTTTCGACCTCGCCGAATTCGCGCATGACGGCGCCACCGTGACGATCTCGCGCACCGGCTTCACCGGCGATCTCGGCTACGAGCTGTTCGTGCCGGCGGACAAGGCGCTCAGCCTCTGGGACCGGCTGATGATGGCAGGCGAGCTGCGGGGCATCCGCGCCATCGGCTACACGGCGCTGAATCGCGCTCGTCTCGAAGCCGGCCTGATCGTCGCCAATGCCGACTTCACCACCTCCGAGCATGCCATCCGCGCCGACCGCCTGCGCATGCCGGACGAGATCGGCCTCGGCTTCCTGGTCGATCCCGAGAAGGGGCACTTCAACGGCCGACGTGCCATTTTCGAAGCGCGGACGAAGAAGAAGCTGCGCCACGTGCTGGTCGGGCTTGAGATCGAGGGCAACATCCCGGCCGAGCATGCCATCGTCTACTATCGCAAAAGCCAGGAGGTCGGGCTGGTCAGCGCCGCCATGTGGTCGCCGATGGCCAAGCGCAACATCGCCATTGCGTCTTTGCAACGGCCCTATGGCGATACGATCGTGGACGACCTCTGGGTCGAGATCTACGCCATGCGCGAGCTGCAGTACCAGAAGCTGATGAAGAAGGCGAAGGTGGTGCAAAGGCCCTTCATCAAGCTCGACCGCCGCACCGCCAGCCCGCCCGCGGATTTCTGACATGGCAAGCGAAGCGGAGAATCTGGATGCGGAGGCGGAAGCCGCCGATCAGTGGCAGCTGGTCAACACGCCGCTCGGCGAACCGTGGTCCGGCCGCACCCGCTATGCGGCGGCGATGTTCTTCTTCAAGCGCGGCGAGATGAATGCCGAGACGCTCGAAGTCTACCGCATCTGCGCCCGGCTCGATTCGGAAAATCCGCTGCCGATCATCCGCGACCGCAGCGTCGGCAAGGACTGGCTGAAGCGCATCGGCTTCGAAGAGGGCGCGCTATGCGCTTCGCTACGCTTGCACGCCACGGCTCACAGCCGCGAGCTTGTTGCCGTCCGGATCGCGCACGTAAGCTGCGTAGAAGTCCCGGCTGTAGTGCAATCGCAGGCCGGGCGCACCTTCGCAACTCCCGCCATTGGCAAGGGCTGCAGCATGGAAATCATCCACTTCCTTCCATGATCGCGCTCTGAAAGCGACCATGCTGCCGTTGCCTGTTGTCGCTGCCTGCTTGTCGAACGGCGTTCCGACCCAGAACGCGAGCTCCCGCAAACCGCCTTCCTCGTACGTGCCCCAACCCGCCGACGCGCGATCCCAGTCCGGATCGCCGGTGATGCAACGTTGCATGCCGAGGGGCGCCAAAGCCGCGTCATAGAACGTCGTGGCGCGTTTCAAGTCGTTGGTGCCGAAGTAGACATAGGTAAGCATGGCGCACCATCGGCGTTTACAAAGTAGTGAAGTCGGCCCGCATCACCCTATCGTCTTTTCCAGCACCCTCAACCAGTTGCGATAGGCGATCTTCTCGATCAGCGCTCGCCCAAAACCGCGCGCGGCCAGCGCGTCGATAAGCTTGGGCAGGCCGGCGACATCGCCGATGACGGCCGGGATCATCGCGCCGTCGAAATCGGAGCCGAGCCCGACGCCATCCTCGCCGAGCGCCTGCAGCAGCGAATCGATGTGGCGGACCATGATGTCGAGGCCGGTGTCGGCATTCATCTTGCCGTCCTCGCGCAGAAAGCCGGTGGCGAAGTTCAGGCCGACCATGCCGCCGGTCTCGCGGATCGCGCCGAGCTGCCAGTCGGTCAGGTTGCGCGAATGGCCGCAGATCGCGTGCACGTTGGAGTGGGTCGCGACCAGCGGCGCATCGCTCAAGCCCGCGACATCGCGAAAGCCCTTCTCATTGAGATGCGAGAGGTCGATCATGATCCTGAGCTGATTGCAGGCCTTGACCAGAGCCTTGCCGGCATCGGTGAGGCCGGGCCCGGTGTCGGGCGATGACGGGAAGCGGAACGGCACGCCGTTGCCGAAGGCATTCGGCCGGCTCCAGACGATGCCCAGCGAGCGCAGGCCGGCGGCGTGCAGCACATCGAGCATGGCAAGCTCGGGGTCTATCGCCTCGACGCCTTCGATGTGGAACACCGCCGCGATCGAGCCCTTCGCCATCGCCTCGCGCACGTCGCCGGCGCTGCGGCAGACGGTCAGTGCGCCGGCGCGTTCCAGCCTAAACAGGATCGAGGCCATGCCGATGGTCGAGGTGATCGCCTCGGCGCGCGGCAGCTCCGGCGGCAGCGGCTCGTTGTCGCTCGGCGCCGGCGGCACGGCGCTGCGCTTGGTCTTCTCGATCGGCGGCGGGAAGATCGCGAACATGCCACCGGCAAAGCCGCCCTTCTTCGCCCGTGGCAGATCGATATGGCCGCCCGGCGTGCCGTCGATGAACAGCTTTTCGACATCCGCTTCCTTCGACTGGTAGAGCCTGAGCAGCGTGTCGTTGTGGCCGTCAAAGACGGGGATGAGGTCGGTTGCGGTCATCAGGAGGCCATTGGCTTGAGGTGGCGGGCCGCGGACGGCGAGTGCGTCCGCGGACGATACCTCTACTTAGGCAAGATGGCTAAATCGCGCAAATGCCAGTGGCGTGTTCGCATTTGTGGCTGAGGCGTGTTCTCCTTCTCCCGTTGTGGGAGAAGGGGGAACTTGCTACCGCTTCAGCACGTCGGCCCATTCCGGATGGCGGCGGAACTGGGCGTTGGCGAACGGGCAGAGCGGGATGATCGTCTTGCCGGCCGCGCGCGCGTCCTCGACGGCGCGGGTGACGAGGCGAAGCCCCGCGCCCTGGCCGCGAAACGCGTCAGGCACCTCGGTGTGATCGATGATCAGCTGATGCTCGCCGATTTTGGTGAAGGTCATCTCGGCCTCGGCGCCGCCGGGCCCACGCAGGACATAGCGGCCCTTGGAGCCGCGATCCTCCAGTTCGACCTCGGGCAATTGATCAGCCATTGCTACGCTCCTTCAACCGGCAGGCCGGCAAAGAGCTGCCGCGCCGCCTCGATTTCATTCGGCCGCACTTCGTGCCCGCCATCGTGCCATTCCACAGTGACAGCGGCGCCGTCGGCGCGCAAATAGGCCTCCAGCCGCGAAGTCAAATTGGGCGGGCAGATCGGATCGCGCCTGCCGGCCGTAATCAGCACATGACGGCCGGCGAGGCTGCCTTTCACCTGCGGCTCGAACGGGATCAGCGGATGCATCAGCACCGCCGCGTCGAACAGGCCGGGTTCCGCGAATGCCACCGACGCCAGGATGTTGGCGCCGTTGGAATAGCCGAGCCCAAGCACCGTCGAGGGCTTTGCCGCCTCGACATGCGCCTTGATGAAGGCAGCCATCTTGCCGGTCGCCCGCGCCAGGTCTTCCATGTCGTAGACCCCCTCGCCGGTGCGGCGGAAGAAGCGGGCGGCACCCTGCTCCGACACATCGCCGCGCGGCGACACGATGCTTGCCGAAGGCACCAGCTCGCGTCCCAGCGATACCAGCTGGTTCTCGTCGCCCCCGGTTCCATGAAAGACGAAAAGCAGCGGACTGCCCGGCGAACCGGGCAGCAGCTTGTGAGTGTAGGTACCCTTGCTCATGGCTCAGTCTTCCAGTTTCTGCAGGTGCTGTTCGAGATAGGGCCGCAAATGCTGGTGCTGCGTCGGCAGCTTCAGGGCCTCGCCGAGATGCGCGGTGTCCTCGTCGCGGTCGAAGCCTGGCTCGTTGGTGGCCACCTCGAACAGTACCCCGCCCGGCGTGCGGAAATAGATCGCCCAGAAATAGTCGCGGTCGATCACCGGCGTCACCTGGTAGCCGGTGTCCATCAGCGCCTTGCGCACTTCCAGTTGCCTGGCGCGGTTCTCGACCGCGAAGGCGACATGGTGGACCGAGCCGGCGCCGAGATTGGCAAACGCCGCGCCCGGCAGCGATTCGATGTCGACTATGTCGGCGCCATTGCCGTTCTTGACCGCAAGCCGGCGGACGTTGCCGGACTTGTCGACCTCCTGATAGCCCATGAACTTCAACAGCTCCTCGGTGGCGCCGCCATCCCTCAGGCGAAGCTGCACCGAGTGGAAGCCGCGGATCGCCTCGTCGGCGGGAACGCCGCCCTTCGCCCAGGGTGCGCGGCCGTCGGCCTTGTCTTCGACGAGCGCGAAGCCGTCGCCGTCGGGGCCGGCGAAGGCGAGCCGCTTCTCGCCGAACGTCTCTTCGCGCGACAGGCCCGCGACGCCTTCATCGGCAAGGCGCTTCTCCCAATAGCCGAGCGTGCCTTCCGGCACCGAATAGACCGTCGTGCCGACCTCGCCCACCCCATGCCGGCCCTTGCCGATATTGGGGAACGGGAAATAGGTCATCACCGAACCCGGCGTGCCGACCTCGTCCGCATAGTAGAGATGATAGACGTCGGGCGCGTCGAAATTGACGGTCTTCTTGACCCGGCGCAGGCCGAGCTTTTTGGTGAAGAATTCATTGTTCCGGCGCGCATCGCTGGCCATCGAGGTGACGTGATGCAGGCCCTTGATCTGGTCGAGCATTTTTCTGCTCCTTCCCTTTTGCTGGTGCGGCCCTCGCCGCTGTCCACGCCAATATGAGGATAGGCACGGCCGCGGCAAAGGAGGCAAACACAGAATGGACTGTGCTGTAAAAGTGAACGATATCGCATCATTTGTTCACCAATCAACAGAGATGCGCGGCCTTGCGCGACGGCCTGAATTCGGCTCCATAAGCGGCATGCCGGATGAGGAGACAAACGCTTGGCCAGCATGAGCGAACGCCCCAACATTCTCCTGATCACATGCGACCAGTGGCGCGGCGATTGCCTGTCGGCGGCCGGCCATCCGGTGCTGAAAACACCGAATGCCGATGCACTTGCCGCCGAAGGCGTGCTGTTTCGGCGCCACTTTGGCGGGGCAGCCCCTTGTTCGCCGGCGCGCGCCTGCCTCTACACCGGGCTCTACCAGATGAACAACCGCGTCTGCCGCAACGGCACGCCGCTCGATGCCCGCCACGGCAACATCGCGCTTTCGGCCCGGGCCCTCGGCTACGACCCGACGCTCTTCGGCTATACTGATGTCTCGCTCGACCCGCGCCTGCTTGCGCCCGGCGACCCCAGGCTGAGAACCTATGAGGGGGTCCTGCCCGGCTTCACCGTGCGCCAATTCCTGCCCGAGCATCAGAAGCCTTGGCTGTCCTGGCTGAGCGCCCAGGGCATCGACTCCAGTGCCGGCCATCCTGACGTCCACCGCCCGGTTGGCGAACCGAGCGACCCCGTGACCAATGCGCCACCAATTTACTCGCAGGACCAGACGCCGACGGCTTTCCTGGCCGGCGAGTTCATCCGCTGGCTGGGCGAGCAGGAGCGTGGCGCGCCCTGGTTCGCGCATCTCTCCTTCATCAGCCCGCACCCGCCCTTCATCGTGCCTGAGCCCTACAACGCCATGTATGATCCGGCCGACGGCCCCGCTTTCAGTCGCGCCGGGTACTGGCAGGCCGAGGCGGAAAGCCACCCGTACCTCGCTTACGATCTCGACCGCCGGATGAGGCAGAACTTCCGCCCCGGCGCCGAAGGCAAGGTGCGCGACTGGGGTGAGGACAATATCCGCGCCATCCGCGCCATTTATTACGGCATGATCTCCGAGGTCGACGCGCAACTCGGACGCCTTTGGCAGGCGCTCAAGGCGGCGGGAGCCTGGGACGAGACCGTGATCGTGCTGACCTCCGACCACGCCGAGATGATGGGCGACCATTTCATGCTCGGCAAGGGCGGCTTCTTCGACGGCAGTTACCACATCCCGCTGATCATCCGCGACCCGCGCCTGGGCCATGCGGCCGGCGGCAGCGTCGATTGCTTCAGCGAGGCCGTCGATATCCTGCCGACCCTGCTCGATCTCCTCGGCGAGGATCCGCCACCGCATCTCGACGGCCGCTCACTGAAACCGTTCCTGGAAGGCGCTGCGCCGCGCGATTGGCGCGACGCAGCGCATTGGGAATTCGATTTCCGCTCGGTGGCCGATGGCGAGGCCGAGCGCCACTTCGGCATCGGCTCGCGCCAGTGCAACCTCGCCGTCATCCGTTCGCAAGACTTCAAATATGTGCATTTCGGCGGCGGCCTGTCGCCCCTGCTGTTTGATCTGAAGAAGGATCCCGGGGAGCTGACCAACGTCGCCAACGATCCCGCCTATCTCGCGGTGCGGCTGCAGTTTGCCGAAAGGCTGCTGGCCTGGCGGGCGGAGCATCTCGACCAGTCGCTGGCGCTGGCGGAGCTGACGGAGAATGGCGTGGCTGGATATGTGAGTAGGCAGTAGGCAGTAGAAAGCTCATTTCCCTACTGCCTACTGCCTACTGCCTACTGCCTACTGCCACCCAACTCCTATTGCCTACTGCACCTTCATCCTCTGCTGGTCACGCTTCTCGGCGTAGCTGCCCTTGTCGTAGGCCGCCTGCGCTTCAAGCTGTTCCTTGGTGAAGGTGGTGTAGAGATATTTCTTGCCGTCCTTGTCGGTCATGAATTTGAGGTTGTCCATGCCGACAGCGACTTCCTTTTCGCCGATGCCGAGGAAGCCGCCGACATCGACGATCACCGCGTCCGGCTTGTTCTCGGGCGTCAGCACGACGTCACCGATCTCGCCGACCTGGACATCGTTGGCGCCGTAGACGGTCGTCCCTTTCAGGTCGTCACCCCGGATCTCGCCGACCGGCATCTCCGTCAGCGTCGACTTGTCGATCGCCGCGGTCTGCGTCGGGTCGGTGGTCTTGGCTTCAGGGGTTGCCGGCGCTGCCGGGGCCTCGGCCGTCTTTTCGGCCGGCGCCGGAGCGGTTGCGGTTGGAGCGGCGGCCTTTGGCACCTCGGCCGACGCGGTGGTTGCCGGCGCCGGATCATAGGCCTTGCGGTTGAAGTCCGGCTGCGCCTGCAGCTCTTCCTTCGTGGTCTCGGCGACCAGCCAGCGATCACCGTTCTTTTCGGCCCACTTGGCCTTGGCGAAGTCGAAGGCGACGTTCTTCTCGCCTATGCCGAGGAAGCCGCCAACACCGATGACGAGCGCCTCGGCCTTGCCGTCCTTGGTGAGCACGATGTCGTTGACGTCGCCGATGTTCTGCGCGTCGTCGGCGGTGCCGTTGTAGACGGACTCGCCGATGATGTTGGTGGCGAGGTTGCCATCTGCCTTCTTCACCGGCTCAGCCGAAGCGGCATTCATGTCGACAGGCTTCTGCGCACCGGTGCCTTCCGTCGTGGTCGCCGGCGCCTGCGCTGTCGTGTCGGTCTGGGCGGCCGGTGCCGGATCATAGGGCTTCCTGTCGAAGTCCGGCAGCGCCGTCAGGGCTTCCTTGGTGGTCTCCGCGACAAGCCAGCGGTCTCCGTTCTTCTCGACCCATTGCAGCTTGTCATAGTCGAAGGCGACGTCCTTTGCTCCTATGCCAAGGAAACCGCCCACGCCGATGATGGCGGATTTTGCCTTGCCGGTCTCGTCAAAGACGACGTCGCTGACCTTGCCGATATCCTGGGCATCGTCGGCGGTGCCGTTATAGACGGATTCGCCAATGATGTTGGTGGCGAGGCTGCCTTCGGCGCGCATCACGGGAACGGCCGGCGCTTCGTTCTGCGTGGCCGGCGCGGGCGTCGTTGCGGTTTGCGCCTGGACGCCGGTTGCTATCAGCGTGGCGAGCGCGGTGGTCGCAAAAAGGGTGCGGATCATAATGCTTCCTCCTCGTGCATGATTTTCGGGCACACCGCAGGGTCGCTGGAAGAGCGGCCGCGGCGCTTCTACAGATTCACAACGTCGTGACCAGATCGTTGTTCCGAAAAAGGCGCTTCCCGCTCCGGACAAGCCCATGAAATTGCTGGCCTGGCTGTCGTGTTTCGGCGGACCCTGGAACCTTTCTCCGGGCATTCCGTTTCAGCCTGGGGCTGAGCCCTGCGGCTCGGTGAGCGAAATGGAGTGGGGCATGCGATTTGCGGCGGTGCTGAACCGGGACGGCGGCACGTTGCGGACCACCGATCTTTCCGGCTTCTGTGACCGGCTGCGCCAGACGCTGGAGGCGGCCGGCCATTCCATCGACGTCGATGTCGTTGCCGGCAAGGACATTGCGGCGGCCTTGCAGAAGGCGGTCCAGCGGCGCGGCATCGACGTCGTACTGGCCGGCGGCGGCGACGGCACCATTTCGACCGCGGCCGGCCTGCTGATGAACCGCAAGACGGCACTGGCCATCCTGCCGGCGGGCACGATGAATCTCTTCGCCCGCGGGCTCGGCGTTCCGCAGACCTTGGATGCGGCGCTGAAATCCTTTGCCGATGGCGAGGTGATAGAAGTCGATATGGCGAGCGCCAATGGCCGGCCTTTCGTGCACCAATTCTCCATCGGCCTGCACGCCAAGATGGTGCAACTTCGCGAGGGCATGGAATTTGGCTCACGCCTCGGCAAGATGCGGGCCTCGGCGCGTGCCGCCTGGGCGACGATCAAAAACCCGCCGGCCTTGAAGGCGACGCTTACCATCGGCGAGGCGGAAATCGTGACCCGAGCCACCGGCATCGGCGTCACCAACAACCTGTTCGGCGAAGGTCACCTGCCCTATGCCGACAATCCCGCCGGCGGCGTGCTCGGCATCTACATCTCGGTGGCGCGCAGGCGCGGCGAACTGGTCAGGGTCTTCTTCGACATGGCGCGCGGCAAATGGCGCGACAGCGCCCATGTCGAAATCCATCAGGCGGAGAGTGCGAGACTGAAAATCCATGCCGCGAGCAGCAAATACCGCGCCGTCATGGATGGTGAGCTGGTCAAGCTCGAACGCGAGACCGAGATCGCAATTCACCCCGGAGCGCTAAAGGTGCTGGTCCCGTCTCGCATCGCACGGGCGGAGGCGGCGTGATGCATAGCGAAACGACATCGGCGCGACCGCTAGCCCTTCGGCCCCTGTTCGGTGGTCGGAGCCTTGATCACTTCGCCGTAAATCTCCGCGACCCCCCAAGCGACGAATGCCAGAAGCAGGCCTGCGACGAGGATCTTGAGCACGTTGACGCCCCAGCGTCCCTGACGGGCTTTCTCCTCGGGGATGATCTTGGTCATGGTCGGCCTCCGTATCGTTTGGCACCGGCCGGCGCGTCTGGCAGAATATGGTCGGGTAACGGTTCCTCGCCGCGAAGGTTCCGGAGCCTGGGGCGTAGGCATTTGTCGGCGCGGCGGCCGCTGGCTGCGGGACGCTGCATTTGGGGGCTTGGTGGATAGCAGGGTTCGCAAAACGCCGGGACTGCCGGCCGACGTCCTTGGCGCCGTGAAGGCGCAGGATCGACTTGCCGTGCTTCACGGTCTGCTTGATACGGCGCCCGATCCTGATTTCGACCGCATCACAGCTCTTGCCGCCACTGTGCTCCAGGCGCCGATCGCGCTGATCACCCTGGTCGACGCCGAGCGCCAGTGGTTCAAGTCGAGCCTTGGCCTCGACGAAACCGAAACCACCGCGGGAATGCCCTTCAGCGCACATGCCATCGCCGCCGGCGACGAGCCGATGGTGGTGACCGACGCGACCCTGGACCCGCGCTTCGCCGCCAGTCCCGCAGTCAGCGGCAAGCATCGGATCCAGTTCTATGCCGGCGTGCCGATGGTCGTGGCGGGCGCCCGTATCGGCACGCTCTGCGTGCTGGACCGCAAGCCGCACGCCTTTCCGTCCGCAGACCAGCTCGGCCAGTTGAAGGCACTGGCCGAACTCGCCGCCAGCCTGTTCACGCTGAAGGACGCCACCCGCAGCGGCGCTATCGCAAAGGAGGCCCTGGCACAGGAGGAAAAGCGTCGCGCCATCGCCCTCGACGCCGCCTCGCTCGCCAGCTGGGCATGGGACATCCGCACCGACATCATCGAATGCGACGTCCTGCTGTCCGAACTTTTCGACCTGCCGCGCTCGAACCGGCTGAAGGCGCGCGACATACTGGCGGCCATCGATCCGCGCGACGTCTATCAGACCGAGACGCGCTTTCGCGACGCGCTGACCGGCAGCGACGACTATTTCGGCGAATACCGGGTGAAGGGCATCTACCCGCCGCGCTGGATCGCCACCCGCGGCCGCGTCATCGAACGTGACAGTGACGGCAAGCCGACGCTGATCTTCGGCGTCAACTACGACATTACCGAGCGCAAGCTCGGCGACGAGCGCCAGCGCCTGTTGCTGCGCGAGCTCAACCACCGCGTCAAGAACACCCTGGCCACGGTGCAGGCGCTGGCCACGCAGACCGTTCGCCACGCCCGCCAGCCGAGCGAATTCCTGGAAGCCTTCGGCGCCAGGCTGCAGGCGCTGGGCGCCGCCCACAATCTCCTGTCCGACCGGGAATGGCGCGGCATCGGCATCCACGAACTGGTGCAGATCGAAGCCAAGCCGTTCGACAGCGCCGCGCAGCCGCGCATGACGATCACCGGAGAAGACCTGCTGCTGACCCCCGACCAGGCAGTGGGACTTGGCCTGATCCTGCATGAGCTGGCGAGCAATGCCCTGCAATACGGCTCGCTGTCGGTCGCCACCGGCAGGGTCGAGCTCGGCTGGAAGACGCAAGGCAGGAAGGGTGCCCATCATCTGGTGCTGACCTGGCGTGAAACCGGCGGCCCGCAGGTGGAGCCGCCGGACCGTCACGGCTTCGGCTCGATCCTGATCCGCCGCAGCCTGGCCAAAATCATTTCCAGCGCGGTGAAGCACGAGTTCCGCCCGGAAGGCGTCTTTGCCGAAATATCGATACCGCTCGAGGACCTGCCGAAATAGCCCAGGGCACGGTGCGTCGGAGCGGATTCACGCTCGCGCTCCGTTCTAGTCCGCATCGTCGGCGTCACGATCCGGTCCGGCATTCTCGCGGTAGATGGCGTAGGCGGCGAGCGCGATCGCCGGGGCGAGAACGGCGCCGAGCCCGCCCTTTCCCTTGAGCAGGACGGGCAGGGCAGCGAGCGCGGCGGTGATGCCGAGCGCCTTCATGTCGGCACTGCGCTGTCGCGCCCGGCGCCGCGCGCGCAGGCCCGCCGACAGCCGGTAAACGATGAGGACCGATCCGGCGATCACCAGGAAGCCGACGCCGAAACCCAGCGAGGCCGCCATCGGGCCATAAAGCCCGGCGATCCAGATGTAGGCCGCGCCGATGAGAAAGCCGACGCCGCACATCGCTGCGAGCGTGACGATGATGTAGACGACCGCCGCGGTCCGCGCGCGGCCGAGGGCCGCCAAGGCCTCGCCGGAGGCGAGAGCCGAAATCAGCGATGCAAGCATTGCCATTGGGTGGGACTAGCGCCGCGCCAGAAGCGCGAACAGGAAGCCGACGCCCGCCGCGATCGCCAGCGAGGTCACCGGCTTTTCGCGCACATTGGCAACGATCTGCGCCTCGATATCCTTGGCATTCCCGCGCAACCCTTCGAAGGCGGCCTCGCCCTGAGCGCGCAGTTGTTCGACGCCCTCGGTGGCCGCCCGCCGCGCCGTTCCGTAGCCGTGCTCGCCGGTCTTGGCCAACTGCTTGGTCAGTTTTTCGATGTCGGCCTTCAGTTGCCTGATGTCGGCTTCGAGGTCCGGACTCGTCCGGCCGTCTGTCGCGTTTTTTCCTGCGGCGGTCGCCATAGCTTAACTCCTTGCGTTTGCTTGCTTTCAACGTCCAACATACGGCAAGGTTCCTCGCCAAAAAAGTGGACTTGGCGAAGCGCTCCGGCGCCGCGGCGCCCTATCCGAACCGCGCCTTCCTGTCTCATCAAAACTTCATCGGCGCTCCGACACAACTTTTTAAATGACAGCTCGCCCGATAGCGCCCATGACTGCCTCTTCAGGAAGACATTATCGCAAGGAGACTTCGCTAGGTGCCATTGCTTGACGGATTGCGGATTCTCGTCCTCGAGGACGAATTCCTGATCGCCGCCGACGTCGAACAGCTGTGCCGCGACTATGGCGCCGGCGAGGTGGTTGTTGCCGGCGACCTTGCGGAGATCGAGCCGGAGCACGTGGCCGCGCAATTCGATGCCGCCATCGTCGACCTGATGCTGAGCGGCACCTCTACCCTCGGCTTCGCCTCGCGGCTGCGCGAATCGGGCCTGCCCTTCATCTTCGCCTCCGGCCACTCCGAGGTGGACGAATTGAAGACGGCCTTTCCGGAGATCCGGCTGGTCAGCAAACCCTTCTCCGGCGAGGACCTCGTCGAAGCGGTGGCGGCGGCCTGCGGCCGCGGACCGCTCGCCTGAGCGAGCAACGCCACGGTTTTTAAGTCCGGAATTCGTCAAACAGGGATAGAGCGGTAGGCGGCCGGACAGTCAGGCGGCGTTCGACCCCGTCACTTGCGCCGAGATCGCGTCCGGGCCGTACTCGTCTTCGCCCGAGATTTTCAGGATCTCCTGCAGCCTGGCGCGGGCGCGGCTGACTCGGCTCTTGATCGTGCCCACGGCACAGCCGCAGATTTCGGCCGCCTCCTCGTAGGAAAAGCCCGACGCACCGATCAGGATGATGGCTTCGCGCTGATCCTCCGGCAACTGTTCGAGTGCGCCGCGAAAGTCCTTGAGGTCGAGTTGGCCGTGCTGGGCCGGATGGACGGCGAGCCTCGCCGTCATGATGCCGTCGCTGTCCTGCACCTCGCGGCCGCGCTTGCGCATCTGCGAGTAGAACTCGTTGCGCAGGATGGTGAACAGCCAGGCCTTGAGATTGGTGCCCGGCTGGAAGCTCTCATGCTTGTCCCAGGCCTTGACCAGCGTTTCCTGCACCAGGTCGTCGGCCTTGTCGGCGTTCTGCGTCAGCGACACGGCAAAGGCGCGCAGACTCGGGATCGAGCCGAGCAGGTCGGTCTTGAAGCTCTGCGAGACGGCCGCCATGCCTCAGTCCTTTTTCCGCGCGGGCTCGGCCTGCTCAAGCTCGCTGAGCAGTTGGGCGAAGCGGTCCGGCACGTGGTCGGAGACCAATTCATCGTAATATTGCTTGAGTTTGCGGCCGATTTCCGAGTTTGGCCCCAAGGGGTCGCCGGAAACAACCCGACGCCGTCCCGCGGCGCCGGCCGAAGTGTCTTTCGTCATGTCCTTCATTTCGCCCTTTATTTCCAGCACCCTGGCCGCCCCTAACATACAACGCAAAGCGGCCCCCTCATCTGGTTGCCCATCCCGATCTCAAACGTCGTCCCCTTATATTAGTTCCATCGCAACCGGAACTTTTTCGGCAAGCCGGCGTTTGGCTCCTCGGGGCTTGCAATCAGCTTGGCCAGCCACCTATGCAATAGCCACCTGATGCAATTGCGTCATCTGAGGGAGACGTCCAACATGAGCCTGTCCGCCACCATCACGCCGCACCTTCCGTTCCTGCGCCGCTTCTCGCGCGCGGTTTCCGGATCGCAGGAGAGCGGCGATGCGCTGGTCGCCGCGATGCTCGAAGCCATCATCGCCGATGTCGATATCTTCCCCCAGGCATCGAACGACCGCATCGCGCTGTACAAGGTTTTCGCGCGGCTCTTCACCTCGATTGCCATTCGCGTTCCGCAGGAACATGCGCAATCGGCATGGGAGCAGCGCGCGGCCGCCAATCTGAACGCGATCGCCCCTCGCCCCCGCCAGGCCTTCCTGCTGGTTGCGGTCGAAGGCTTCAGCGAAGACGAGGCGGCCGAGGTCCTGGATGCCGACGAACAGGAATTCTCCGACCTGCTCGCCCAGGCGAGCAACGAGATTTCCCGCCAGGTGGCGACCGACGTCCTGATCATCGAGGACGAGCCGCTCATCGCCATGGACATCGAGGAGATGGTCGAGAGCCTCGGCCATCGCGTCGTCGGCACCGCGCGCACCCATGCCGAGGCGGTGACGATTTTCGGCAAGACCAGGCCGAAGATGGTGCTGGCCGACATCCAGCTCGCCGACGGCAGCTCAGGCATCGAGGCCGTGAACGAGATCCTATCCTCGACGCCGGTGCCGGTGATCTTCATCACCGCTTTTCCGGAGCGTCTGCTGACCGGCGAGCGGCCGGAACCGGCCTTCCTGGTCACCAAACCGTTCAACCCGGACATGGTCAAGGCGCTGATCAGCCAGGCGCTGTTCTTCGATCGGCAGGCCAAGGCCGCGGCGTAATCCAGGAGCGCCGCGCGCGCCTGGGCCATCCGCCATTCCACTTGAGAATGAAGCTTTCGGCGCGTCTGCGACGGGCGTCGCCGAGAGGCTTGGGAATTCGCGTCTCACCCCCCTTCCAGGGATCGTCTTTTTCGGCAAAGGGTGGAACAAACGCCAACCACCCACGTTTTTACCGCAGCATAGGAAGGAGACGGATCATGCTTTACTGGGCGCTCGTTTTTCTCGTCGTGGCGATCATCGCCGGTGCGCTTGGTTTCGGCGGCATCGCCGGCACCTCCGCCGGCATCGCGCAGATACTATTCTTCATCTTCCTCGCGTTCCTGATCATCTCGCTGGTCGCCGGACTGTTCAGACGGGCGTGACGGCGAGGCTCGACCGAACACTGGAAGCCGCACCCCTCAAACGGTTTCCAGCCACCGCCGGGCGGTATCCTCCAACGAGATGCCGCTCGGCGGACCGCATCTGGATCCTCATTTTCGGGAACCCATTTTGCAGTAAGCCGTTCAGCTTGAGCTCGGTGGCAAGCGATCGATGCGTTCCAAGGCCTCAAACATGAGCGACAGCAGACAGGGCGAAGAGGTCATCGCCCTGCATCCGGCCGAAAGCGGAATGCAGCTTGGCCGGGCGCTGCTTCACGCGCTGCACAATGCCGGCATTTCCGTTCTCTATCAGGACCGCGAGATGAAGACGGTCTGGGCGCGCAACATGCGCGCGCCGTGGGCCACCGACACGGCCGACAGCAACGGCATACTGCCGCCCGCCCAGGCCGAGCGCATCGGCGCCGCCAAACGCGGCGTCATCGCCTCCGGCAAGCCGGAGCGGCTCGAGCTTGGCGTGCCGGGCGAAGACGGCGTGCGCTGGTTCCAGGTCTGGATCGACGCCGACCACGGCGAGGGCGGCGAAGTGCAGGGCATCGTCACCACCATGGTCGAGACCACCGAGCAGAGGCGACGCGAGCAAACGCTGAAGACGCTGCTGCGCGAGGTCAGCCACCGCTCGAAGAACCTGCTCGCCATCATCCAGAGCATCGCCACCCAAACCGGCCGCTATTCCGGTGCATCGGGTGATTTTCTGCCGCGCTTTCGCGGCCGGCTGCAGTCGCTGGCCTCCTCGCAGGATCTGGTCACCTCCTCCAATTGGCGGGGCGCAGCCCTTCACGAGCTCGTCTCCGGCCAGGTTGGCCGCTACGCCGCCGACCCGGAGCGCAGCCTGCGCCTCGAGGGCGAGAACCCCTATCTCAATCCCAACGCCGCCCTGCATATCGGCCTGGCCATGCATGAGCTTGCCGTCAATTCAGTGAGCTATGGCGCCCTGTCGCGGCCGGACGGGCGCGTCGAGTTGACCGCGAGGCTGACGACCGACGCCGGCGGCGAGCCGGCCTTGTCGCTGACATGGTGCGAAGCCATCGGCGCCCGCGACGTCAGTAGCAGCGAGAAGCGTTTCGGCAGCGTCGCCCTGGAACGTGTCGTGCCGGCATCGCTCAACGGCACGGCGACGCTCGAAATCATCGGCGATCGCCTCGAATATCGCCTCGTCATCCCCAAGGGCAATTTTGCCACGGACTGACTTGCTCGGCGCCGCGCCACGGGCGCGCCGGCAAGACCCTTAACCGGCTGTTCACCATAAAGTCCGATGCTGTTCTTCCCAGATGGCGCTGCAACTTGCCAGGGCCTGAGGCCCTCGCCGGTTGCAGCGCGACAGGGAGGGTGGGTCCGTGACGGTTGCCGACATGAACAGGCTGGAGCAGGCCGCTCGCGTCTCGATGAGCGGGTTCCAGGATGCCGAAGCTCCGGCCTCGGCCTCATCCAGCGTCTCCCATCCCCTGCTTCGCCTGGCCGCTGCCGTCATCCTGCTCGCGGCCATCGCGCTGACGCTGGCGATGCAGTTCAGCTGACGTCCCGCCATCTGCTCGCTCCCGCCCGCCAATTATTCGAGGGCGACACCGCTGCCGCAGGAACTTTGCCGGTTTTGCTCCGTTCTTGTGCGAGAGGAATCTCGCCATGGAACATATTGCTGCCTTGCTGCTGGTCATCGGCTGCTCCAACTCCATGACCGAATGCCGTGAATTGTCGGTGCCTGTCAGCGTCTTCGAGACCGCCGAGCAATGCACCGCCGAACGGCCCTTCGCCTTGACCGACGTTCGGGGCCAGGCTCCCCACGTCGTTGCCAAATGCCTCGCCGTCGACCCGGCATTGGAGGACGACTACGACCAGATCGTCTGGAACGTGCGTCCGGACGGCACACTCGACGCGTCCCTGCAGGTCTCCGGCCTCGTCCTGGCCTCCAACGACAGTGCGCGGCCCGAAAAAACCTATCTTGGTCAACAATAAAATCGAGCGGGCAAAGGCCGTTGTTTCATGTTAAATGGCGGTTGTAGCCTCCTAAAGTGAGGACAAAGGAGAGGTGACTCTATGCGGAAGATGATTATTGCCATGGTTGCGGTTGTCGCGGTCAGCGGCTGCAGCACGACCGAGCGGGACGTTGGCGTTGGCGCCGGCGTCGGCGCCGTCGCCGGTGGCCTGATTGGCGGCACCAAGGGCGCGCTCATCGGTGCGGCCGTCGGCGCGGGCTCGGGTCTGCTGGTTCGCAACCTGCGCAATGGCTATTGCCAGTATCGCGACAATCGCGGCCGTCTCTACACGGCTCGCTGCTGATCGCTTCGGACCAGGCGCAATAGGAACGGAGGCCGGCTCGTCCGGTCTCCGTTTGTTTGTGCCGCCTGCACTTGAAGGTTCCTGGTGAGGGGAGCGCCTTTCAGGTCGCCAGCGGGATTCTGATCTCCACCTTCAGCCCCTCGGCGAGAAACTCGCGCTTGATCGTGCCACGCAATTCGCGCGTCACGTTGAGATCTATGAGCTTGGTGCCGAAGCCGGTCTTGGCCGGGGCTTCGAGCTGCTTCTGTCCGGCTTCACGCCAGTTGAGCACCAGCAGCCTGTCGCGGCCGCGCCCCTGCAGCGACCAGTCGACCTTGAGCGCCCCCACGGAATTGCCGGCCTCGCCATATTTCAACGCGTTCGTCGCCAGCTCATGGAAAGTCAGGCCGAGTGCCTGGGTCGTCGTCTCGTCGAGCAGCACCTCCGGTCCGGACAATATGCCAGCGGGAAGCTCCTTGCCGAACACCTGGCCGAGCTCGATGCGCAGCAGATCGCCGAGATCGGCCTTCTGCCAGCGCGAGCGGGTCAGCATGTCCTGCGACGCCGCCATCGCCTGCAGCCGCGCCGCGAAGGACGACGAGAACTCCTTCACGTCGGTGGCGTGCGAAGCCGTCTGGCGCGCGATCGCCAGCACCCTGGTGATCGAGTTCTTGATGCGATGCTTCATCTCCTGCAGCATCAGCTCCTTCTCGAGCAGGCTCTTTTCCGTCGTCTCGTGCAGCAGCGATACCGCGTCATAGGCACGCTCCTGATAGCGCGCCACCAGCGCTATGGCGCCGGCGAGCAACAGTCCGAACAGGCCGAGCATCACCGGAATGGCGCGCGAGGACGGCAGCGAGAAAGCGCTTGTCGGCCGAAACAGCACCGTCCAGGGACGACCGGCGACGACGAGCTTGCGGCTCACCAGCAGCCTCTCGCCGAGGGTCTCGGACGGCGGCGTCTCCGACCGGAACAGAAGATTGCCGGCGTCCACCTTGCCGTCATAGATCTCGGTGTTGACCGGCAGCAGCGGGGCGCGGCTGAGCGCAGTCTGGAACAGGTCCCGGGCGCGGAAGGCCGCATAGAGGAATCCCGCCGTCGACGACCGGCTGGCGTTGATGACCTCGGGCGCGGTTTCGACATTGAGCCGCACGAAGACCAGGAACCCAGGGAAGGTCTGGGTAGCGCCCGTCCCCTGGCCGAGCTGGATCAGGCCGCTTGCATGCTGCTGGTCGTCGGCCATCGCCTTTTCGATCGCCACCCGCCGCGCCGGCTCGGTGAACATGTCGTAGCCGATGCTGGCCTGGTTGGACGGAGCTATCGGTTCGAACATCACGATCGGCGTGCGCCAGGGTTGCGTCGTCGCGGGGTAGACCTGATGCGCGACGCCATGGTCGCGCAGGATATCGCGCTCGACCGCCGCCTCGTCGCCGGCCTTGGCCAGCCGCAGGAAGCCGATGCCGCGCAGCCCGGCGAAATTGTTGTCGACATCGAGCGCGTTGAAGAACGCCTTGAATTCATTGCGTGAAATGTCGCCGTTGCGGGCGTCGAACAGCGCCTGGGTCGAGCGCAGGAGCGAAAGGTGGAGATCGATGCGGCTCTCGATCCGGTTGAGCGCGTCGTCCGCGGTCGCGTCGAACTTGATCCGCGCCGCTTCCTGCGTGGCGAAATAGGCGAACCCCGCCATCGTCAGGCTGATCAGCGCGACGGCGATGAAGGCGAGGATCGGGAAGAACTTTTTCAACTGAGGAAGTGGCCCCTGAACGGTTGGGCACCTTTATGAGCAAGTCCCCGCGGCAACACAATGGCACGGCCAAATCATCATGACGCCTGGCACATCACGTATCGGACATTAGAGCAATTCCAGGAAAAGCGGGAACCGGTTTTCCGTCCGGAATTGAGTGAAAACAAAGAGATAGAGCGGTTCTGCGTTTCCGTGAAACGTTGAACCGCTCTGGCCGGCTTCCAATCCTCAGGCGGCGATCTTCAGCGCCCCCGGTCCGGGAATGGCGCCGGGCGGACATTTGCCAAGGATGATCATGCCGAGCACCTCGTCCTGGGTGACGTCGCTGGTGCGCGCGGTGCCGACCACCTGCCCGTTCTTCATCACGCAGACCCGGTCGGCAAGCTCGAACACGTCGTGGATGTCGTGGCTGATCAGGAAGATGCCGATGCCCTCGGCCTTGAGCTGCTTGACCAGCTCGCCGACCTGCGCCGTCTCCTGCGGCCCGAGCGCGGCCGTCGGCTCGTCCATGATCAGGATGCGGGCGTTGAACAGGATGGCGCGCGCGATCGCCACCGACTGCCGCTGGCCGCCGGAGAGCTTGATCACCGGCTCTTTGAAACGCTGGAAGCGCGGATTGAGCCGGCCCATCACCTTGCGCGCCTCGGCCTCCATGGCGACATCGTCGAGCGTGCCCCAGCCGGTCATCAGCTCGCGGCCGAGGAAGAGATTGGCGGCGGCGTCGACATTGTCGGCGAGCGCCAGCGTCTGGTAGATCGTCTCGATGCCGTATTTCTTGGCGTCGCGCGGATTGGAGATGTGCGCCTCCTCGCCGTTGACGAAGATCTGGCCGGCGTCGCGCTTGTAGGCGCCGGACAGGATCTTGATCAGCGTCGACTTGCCGGCGCCGTTGTGGCCGAGCAGCGCCACCACCTCGCCTGGAAAGAGATCGATCGAGGCATCGTCGACGGCGCGAATGCCGCCGAAGGCGATCGAGATGTTGCGCATGTCGATCAGCGGCGTGCCGGTGGGAGCTGTCTTTTCCATGGTCGCGTCTCCTCCCTGAAGTTCTTGCTCAGACTCGCTTGCGGTAGACGGTATCGAGCCAGACGGCGACGACCAGAACCGCGCCGACGACAATGCTCTGCAGCGGCGAGTCGATGCCGAGCAGCACCATGCCTGACTGCAGCGACTGCATCAGAAGCGCGCCGAGCATGGCCCCCAGCACGGTTCCCGAGCCGCCGGCGAGCGACGTGCCGCCGATGACGGCGGCGGCGATGACCAGGAGCTCGTCCAGCGTGCCCAGCGCGTTGGTCGCGGCGTTGAGGCGCGCCGACGAGATGGCGGCGCTGATCGAGGCCAGCACGCCCATGATCATGAACACCTTCATCGTCACCCAGCGCGTGTTGATGCCGGCGAGCGAGGCCGCCTCCGGATTGCCGCCGATGGCGAACACATAGCGGCCGAAGCGGGTTCGCCGGGTGATGAAGGTCATGACGATGCCGACCGCGACCGCCATCAGCACCGGTATGGCGATGCCGTGGGCGATGAACAGACCGCCTTCGGGAATGGTGATGCCGTTCTGCTGGGCGTACTGGCGCACGATGCCGACCGGCCACGGATAGGAATTGGCGACCGAGACCGCGCCGAGGATGGCGGCGCAGGCGACGACGCCGAGGAAGACTTCCGCCCATACCGGACGCAGCGGGAAATTGAACCGCTTGCGCTGCGAGCGGCCGTTGAGCAGCGCGAAGGCGACCGCCGCGCAGGCGACGACGCCAACGACCCAGCTCGCCGTGGCCCCGATCGAGCCGCGCGGTCCGCCACCCATCAACTGGAAGGTGGCGTCGAGCGGCGCGACCGTGCGGCCGCTGGTGATCATCCAGGCCATGCCGCGCCAGACCAGCAGGCCGCCCAGCGTGACGATGAAAGCCGGCACCTCCATATAGGCGATGATGAAGCCCTGGAAGGCGCCGATCGCCAGGCCAAGCACCACGCCGGCAGCGAGCGCGATGATCCACAGCCAGGGATTTCCGAGCTCGAGACCGATGACCCGGATCAGGAATTCGGCCTGCGCCACGCCCATGATCATGCCGACCACGCCTTCGACGGAGCCGACGGAAAGATCGATATTGCGCATGACGATGACCAGCACCATCCCGGTCGCCATGATGGCTACCGAGGACGTCTGCACCGACAGGTTCCACAGGTTGCGCGGCGTCAGGAAAAGCCCGCCCGACAGGACGTGGATGCCGATCCAGATGACCAGCAGCGCGCCGACCATGCCGAGCATGCGCGTGTCGAGTTCGGTTGCCTTGAGGAAGCGGCCGGCGGCGCTGAGTTCGGCTGCGCGTGCCCGGTCCGCGGCGACCGTGCTTGAGGTCGTATCGGTCATGATTTCCTCCCACCGGTTTGCCGTCTGGCGCGGTTGCCGGAACATGATTCTATTGGCTTTCCCGGCTCACTTGAAGCCGGCAGCCCGTTGCGAAACGTAAGCTTGATGGACGCCGCGGCTCATGGGCCGCGGCGCCTGGTCTTCAAACTGCCTCAGTTGCAGGCAGCGACGGCGCCCGCGGCAACGCCGGCGCAGACTTCGTCCTTCTTGATCCAGCCCGCGTCGATGACGACGTTGAGGTTGTCCTTGGTGATCGCGACCGGCGTCAGGAACAGCGACTTGACGGTGTTGCCGCCCGGCGTGGTGAAGTCCTTTACGCCGGCAATGTCGGTCATCTTCTTGCCGTCGGCGAGAGCCGAGGCGATCTCGGCGGCGTTCTTGCCGAGTTCGCGCGCGTCCTTCCACACCGACACGGTCTGGGTGCCGAGCGCGATGCGGTTCAGCGCGGCGTGGTCGCCGTCCTGGCCCGACACCGGAACGGTCCCGGCGAGGCCCTGCGCCGTCAGCGCGGCGACGACGCCGCCGGCGGTGCCGTCATTGGCCGCCACCACCGCATCGACCTTGTTGTCGTTGGCGGTCAGGAACTGCTCCATGTTCTTCTGCGCGTTGGCGGGCAGCCAGCCGTCGGTATAGGCCTCGCCGACATTCTTGATCTTGCCGCCGTCGATGGCTTCCTTCAGCACTTCCATCGAGCCGGCGAACAGGAAATCGGCGTTCGGATCGGCGCCCGAGCCCTTGATGAAGACATAGTTGCCTTCCGGCTTGACCTTGAACACTTCGCGGGCCTGCATGCGGCCGACTTCCTTGTTGTCGAAGGTCAGGTAGAAGACGTCCTTGTTCTCGATCAGCCGGTCGTAGCCGACGACCGGAATGCCTTCGTCCAGCGCCTTTTGCACCGCCGGCCCGACGGCCGAAGCGTCCTGCGCCAGCACGATCAGGGCATTGGCGCCCTGCGAGATCAGGCTTTCGACGTCGGTCAGCTGCTTGCCCGGATTGGACTGCGCGTCGGCGGAAATATACTTGTCGCCGGCCGCCTCGATGGCCTTCTTCATCGCCGCTTCATCGGTCTTCCAGCGCTCTTCCTGGAAGTTCGACCAGGAAACGCCGATCACCTTGTCCTTCGCCTCGGCGACCGACGCGAGCGTCAACGACAAGGCGACACCCGCCAGCATGGCGGTTGCGAATTTCTTCATTATATCCTCCCTGCGCCATTGCGGCGCGACCCAGACTGGCCCTGAGGCCGGCATAGAGGCTTTTTTTCGAGCCTCGAAAAAAATATGATCCAACGCCGGAGCGCTGTCAACAACGATTCTGATCGATTCTGAGGCCTCGGCGAATTTTTTTCGAGCTCCGGAATAAATAAATGACAGGCTGGCCCGCTTCTGCCACTATTCATACGGTGTCGCCGACGGCCTTCGAAATCAAAAACGGCCGCGACGACCGGGAGGAAGGCAAAGCATGTCGGTTGGAATCCGCCACGACGATCTGCGCCGACGCAACCGGGCGATGGTTATTTCGGCCGTGCGCCGCGCCGGCCAGCCGTCGCGGACCGAGATCGCCGCCACCACCGGCCTCAGCCATTCGACCATCTCGGCGATCTCGTCCGACCTGATCCAGGAAGGCATCCTGACCGAGAGCAAGCCAAACGAGGCTGTTTCGCTGAAGCGCGGCCGTCCGCAGGTCGGGCTTGCCCTCAATCCGGAAGCCACGGCGGTGATGACGGTGGTCCTGTCGCTGAACTTCCTTTCCGTCGCCGTCATCGACTATGCCGGGCAGGTCATTGCCGAGGAGCAGCGCCGCCTCGACACGGCGATCATGCCGCGCGACGAGCTGATCGGCGAATGCGTGGCCATCGTCCGGCGCCGTTTCGAGGATCCCGACCTCGACGTCCGCGGCGTCGCCCGCATCGCCATGGGCATCCAGGGCATCACCGACACCCATGCCCGCGCCATGTTGTGGTCGCCGATCACGCCGCAGACCGACATCGCCTTCGCCGACATTCTGGAAGCCGAATTTGGCGTTCCGGCCACGATGGAGAATGACTGCAACATGATGGCGGTGGCCTTGCAGTGGCGCGATCCCGAGCGGTACCGCGACGACTTCATTGCCATCCTGCTCTCGCACGGCATCGGCATGGGGCTGGTGCTGAAGGGAGAGCTGTTCACCGGCACCCATTCCTCCGGCGGCGAATTCGGCCACATGATCCACCGGCCGGGCGGCGCGCTCTGCCGCTGCGGCCGGCGCGGCTGCGTCGAGGCCTATGCCGGCAACTATGCGATCTGGCGCAATGCCAAGCAGATGGGCGAGGACGCCGAGCCGGTCGATGTCAGCGACGCCGACATGCGCTCGCTCGCCGCCAGGGCGCGCGCCGGCGACGGCCCGGAGCGCCAGGCCTACCGCAAGGCCGGCGAGGCGCTCGGCTTCGGCCTCGGCAGCCTGTTCGCGCTGATCGATCCAGCTCCCGTCGCCATGGTCGGCGTCAGCGCCGCCGCCTTCGATCTGATCGAGCCGGCGCTGCGCGAGGCGATCGCCCAGACCGCCGGCGGCCAGCATTCGAAGTCGATCTCCTTCGACACCGAGCCGAACGAATTGCCGCTCATCCGCGAAGGCTGCGCCATGCGCGCACTGACCTTCGTCGACCAGGAGATTTTCGCGCCGGGCGTGCAGGTGAAAGGCGGCGCCACCGGGAAGAACGTGGCCTGAGCGTCAATCTTCCCTGATCGCGTAGCCCGCGCCCCGGATGGTGCGGATGACGTCAGGCATGCGGCCATTGTTGACCGCCTTGCGCAGGCGGCCGACATGCACGTCGACCGTGCGCTCGTCGATGTAGATCGTCTCGCCCCAGACATTGTCGAGCAGCTGGCTGCGCGAGAACACCCGGCCGGGATGCCGCATCATGAATTCGAGCAGGCGGAACTCGGTCGGTCCGAGCCGGATTTCGCTCTTCTTGCGGTACACCCGGTGCGACTCGCGATCGAGCACGATGTCGCCGACCTTCAGCATGCTGGACAGGACTTCCGGCTTGGCGCGGCGCAGCAGCGCCTTGACGCGCGCCATGAACTCCGGCGTCGAGAACGGCTTGACCAGATAGTCGTCGGCGCCGGTGGAGAGGCCGCGCACCCGGTCGCTTTCCTCGCCGCGCGCCGTCAGCATGATGATCGGCAGCCGCTCGGTCTCCGGCCGCATCCTGAGGCGCCGGCAGAGCTCGATGCCGGAAACCGCCGGCACCATCCAGTCGAGCACCAGGAGGTCGGGCACGTTTTCCTGCAGCCGGATTTCGGCCTCGTCGCCGCGTGTCACCACCTCGACCTGGTAGCCTTCCGATTCAAGATTGTAGCGGAGCAGCACCCCCAGCGGCTCCTCGTCCTCCACCACCATGATGCGTGGCGCGATCATCGGCCCGTCACCCTTCTTCTCAGGCCGGCGCCGACATCGCCGTCTCGTCCAGCTTCGGACGATTGGCGGGCAGTTGCTGGCCGGTCAGCACGTAGTAGGCGTTCTCGGCGATGTTGGTGACATGGTCGCCGATGCGCTCCAGATTCTTGGCGCAGAACAACAGATGCGTGCAAGCGGTGATGTTGCGCGGATCTTCCATCATGTAGGTCAAAAGTTCGCGGAACACCGAGGTGTATTTAACGTCGATGCGCTCGTCGTCGTTGCGGAGCTTGGCAAGCGCCGCGGCATCAGCGGCGGCATATTCCTCGATGACCCCCTGCACCTGGATCAGCACCAGCTGCGCCATGCCGTCGATGGAATGCGAAAGGTCGCGCGGCGTGACGCTGAGACCGACGGTGCCGACGCGCTTGGCGATGTTCTTGGCGAGGTCGCCGATGCGTTCGAGGTCGCCCGCCATGCGGATCGAGCCGACCACGGCGCGCAGATCGTTGGCCATCGGCTGCCGCTTGGCGATCAGTGTGATGGCGCGGTCGTCGAGTTCGCGCTGGCGCGCGTCCATGATGGCGTCGTCGGACACCACGCGCTGCGCCAGGGCGTTGTCGGAATTGAGCAGCGCCCGCGTCGAGCCGGCGACCATCGAGCGGGCGAGATCGCCCATGTCGGAGATCAGCTTGCTGATGGCGCCGAGATCCTCGTCGAAAGACGCAACCGTATGATGTTCACCCATGATCCTGTCCTCGTGCTTGGAAATCAGCCGAACCGGCCGGTGATGTAGTCCTGGGTGCGCTTGTCGTCGGGGTTGGTGAACATCTTGTCGGTGGCGCCCTCCTCGACCAGGTAGCCGAGGTGGAACATCGCCGTGCGCTGCGACACGCGCGCCGCCTGCTGCATCGAATGGGTGACGATGACGATCGTGTAGTTCTGGCGCAGCTCGTCGATCAGCTCCTCGACGCGGGCGGTTGCGATCGGGTCGAGCGCCGAACACGGCTCGTCCATCAGGATCACCTCCGGCGAGACGGCGATGGCGCGGGCGATGCACAGGCGCTGCTGCTGGCCGCCGGACAGGCCGGTGCCGGGCTCGTGCAGGCGGTCCTTCACCTCGTTCCAGATCGCCGCCTTCTTCAGGCTGGATTCGACGATCTGGTCCATGTCGGCCTTGCGCTTGGCCAGCCCATGGATGCGCGGGCCGTAGGCGACATTCTCGTAGATCGACTTCGGGAACGGGTTCGGCTTCTGGAACACCATGCCGACCCGGGCCCTGAGCTCGACGACGTCGATGCTCTTGTCGTAGATGTCCTCCTGGTCCAGCGTGATCTTGCCGGTCACCCGCGCCGAATCGATGGTGTCGTTCATGCGGTTGAGGCAGCGCAGGAAGGTCGACTTGCCGCAGCCCGAAGGACCGATCAGCGCCGTCACCTGGTTGAGGCGGACGTCGAGATTGACGTCGAACAGCGCCTGCTTCTCGCCATAGAACACGCCGACCTTGTCGCCGCGCATCTTGATCACTTCGTTCGACTTGGCGTTCATTTTGTCGCCCACTGCGTTTTCAAGAGACTGTTCGGTCATGATGTTCATACCAGATGCCTTCTTTTACCAGCGCCGTTCGAAGCGGCGCCTGAGCACGATCGCCGTGATGTTCATGGCCATGAGGAAGACGAGCAGGATGATGATCGCGCCCGACATGCGCTCGACGAAGGCGCGCTCTGCCTCGTTGGCCCACATGTAGATCTGCACCGGCAGCGCTGTCGCCGGATCGAATGGCGTCTTCGGATAGTCGGCGACGAAGGCGACCATGCCGATCAGGAGCAGCGGCGCGGTCTCGCCGAGCGCGCGCGCCAGGCCGATGATGGTGCCGGTGAGGATGCCGGGGGCGGCAAGCGGCAGGATGTGCTGGAACACCATCTGCATCTTGGAGGCGCCGAGACCGAGCGCCGCCGAGCGGATCGACGGCGGCACGGCGGCAAGCGCCGCGCGGGTGGCGATGATGATCGTCGGCAGCGTCATCAGCGTCAGCACCAGGCCGCCGACAAAGGCGGCCGAGCGCGGCATGCCGAGGAAGTTGATGAACACGGCAAGGCCGAGCAGGCCGAAGACGATCGACGGCACCGCCGCCAGATTGTTGATGTTGACTTCGATCAGGTCAGTGAAGCGGTTCTTCTTGGCGAATTCCTCCAGATAGATGGAGGCGGCTACGCCGATCGGCAGCGCCAGAAGCAGCACGATCACCATCATGTAGAAGGAGCCGATGATGGCCACGCCCATGCCCGACGTTTCCGGACGGCTGGAGGCGCCATAGGTGAACAGGCCCTTGTTGAAATGCTCGGCCATGGTGCCGTCGGCCTTGAGCTGGTTCATCCAGGCGATCTGCTGGTCAGAGACCTTGCGGCGCGCTTCCTCGACGTTGAGGTCGATCTGGCCCTTGAAGGCGGAATCGAGATTGGCCGCGGCGAGGATGTCGACGTTGCGCGTGGTGCCGATGACCGACGGATCGGCGACGACGATGTCGCGCAATTGCACGCGCGCGCCCTCCGACAGGAAGCCCTTCAGCTTCAGCGCCATCGGCTTGTTGGAGGGATCGATGCCGAGCTTGGCCATCAGCGCCTTGTCGGCCAGCTTGGGATAGTTCGCCTTGATCAGCACGTCCGGATCGGTGGCGCGCTTGTTGGAAGGATCGATGATCTTCTCGTCGAAATTGATCGGCAGCGTCACGGTCGTCTGCCAGAAGGCGGTGTAGCCCTTCGAGACGATGGTGATCAGCATGATGGCGAGGAAGGCGAGGCCGACCGAGATCGCCAGCACGCCATAGATGCGGAACCGGCGTTCGGCGGCGTAGCGGGCCTTGAGGCCGATGTCGCGGCGCGCGGGAGCCGCGGCCCGGACCATCGTATCCAGCGGGATATCGGTCATTCGTACTGCTCCCGGTATTTGCGCACGATGTAGAGGGCGACGATGTTCATCACCAGCGTCAGCGCGAACAGGGTGATGCCGAGCGCGAAGGCGACCAGCGTCTGCGGCGAATTGAATTCGAGGTCGCCGGTCAGCTGGTTGACGATCTTGACGGTGATGGTGGTCATCGCCTCGAACGGATTGGCGGTGAGATTGGCGGCGACGCCGGCCGCGAGCACCACGATCATGGTTTCGCCGATGGCGCGCGAGGCGGTCAGCAGGATGGCGCCGACGATACCGGGCAGCGCGGCCGGCAGGATCACCCGCTTGATCGTCTCCGAGCGCGTCGCGCCGAGGCCGAGCGAGCCATCGCGCATGGCGCGCGGCACCGCGGTGATGATGTCGTCCGACAGGGAGGATACGACCGGGATCAGCATGACGCCCATGACCAGGCCGGCGGTGAAGATGCTCTGGCCCTGGATGAAGGGCGAACCGCCCGTCAGCACCGCCGAGAGATCGCGCAGGAACGGCCCCAGCGTGACGACGGCGAAAATGCCGTAGACGATGGTCGGGATGCCGGCCAGCAGCTCGAGCGCGGGCTTCACCACCGAGCGCACCTTGGGCGAGGCGTATTCGGCCATGTAGACGGCCGACATCAAACCGACCGGAACCGCCACCAGCAGGGCGACGAAGGCGATGTAGAGCGTGCCGGACAGGAGCGGGATCAGGCCGAACTGGCCCTGGCTGCCGCCCGAGCCGGCCGCGGCGAAGCGCGGATCCCAGACGGTGCCGAAGAAGAAGCTCGCCGGCGAAACGCTGTCGAAGAACTGGATGGTCTGGAACAGCATCGAAAGCACGATGCCGACCGTGGTCAGGATGGCGATGGTCGAGGCCGCCAGCAGCCCCCACAGCATCAGCCGCTCGACATTGTTCCTGGCGCGCGCTCGCGGCGCGACTTGCCGGAGCGCGTAAAAGGCGCCGGCGATCGACAGCACGAGCGTGACGACGGCGCCGATCAGGCCGAGCCGGTCCTGCACCGCATTCGCCTCGACGGCGATCGGGATCATGTAGTCCTGGGTGTCCGTCGCCAGCGCCACGCCCTTGGCGGCGAGCAGCGGCTGCAATTCGGCGAAACTGGCGGGAAGCTGGGTGTTTGCATCGAGCTGGCGCAGCCCCCTGGCGAGGCTCTTCACCAGGCTGACATCGAGCGCCTCGCTGGCGACCGCGCTGTCGGCGGTGCGCTCGGGCAAGGCGGCGTGGATGTGGCGCTCGAGATAGACGGAGGAACCGATGTTCCAGACGGCAAGCAGCAGGAGGGCCGGCAGGACGGCGAGCAGGAAGGCCCACCAGCCGTGATAATGGGCGCGCGAATGCGGCTTCACCGAACCATTGTCCTGCGCCACGGCCCGTTGGCGGCCAATGAAGAATGCGACCACGCCGATGGCGGCGACTATGGCAAGTACGAGCATGGACGACATGAACCCACCCCAGGGAAATCCCGTTCGAGCATGATCTTGTCCGGTCCCACTTCGGGATCATGCTCCGGTCGCCACCGCCACTGCGGCGGGCGAAGAGGCCGGGGCGCGGGTAACCCCGCGCCCCGGTGCTAAGCTTGATTACATGGTCTTTCCGGCGGCGAAGGCGTCGCGCTGCGACTGACGCTCGGCGTCGGGAGCCGAAACCAGGCCGTATTCGGCGAGCGGGCTTTCCGGGCCGATCATCTGGTCGTCGAGGAAGAATTCGACATATTCCTTCAGGCCCGGAACGACGCCGAGATGCGCCTTCTTGACGTAGAAGAACAGCGGGCGCGAAACCGGATACTTGCCGCTGGCGATGGTCTCGGTCGAAGGCACGACGTCTTCCACGCTGGCGACCTTCAGCTTGTCGGCATTGTTCTCGTAGAAGGCGAGGCCGAACACGCCGACGCCGGTCTTGTTGGAGTCGATGCGGGCGAGCGTCTCGGTGTAGTCGCCGTCGATGTCGACAGCCTTGCCGTCCTTGCGGATGGCGATGCAGGTCTTGCCGATTTCCTTGTCGTCGCTGATGCCGGTGGCCTTGATGGCAGCCTTGTCGCAGCCGGCGTCGAGAAGCTTGGTCTCGAACACTTCGCGCGTGCCGTGCTTCTCACCCGGGATGTAGGCGGCGATGTCCCAGTCGGGCAGCTTCGGGTTGACCTGGCTCCACTTGGTGTTCGGATTGTCGACCAGCTTGCCGTCGACGACGAGCTTGGCGGCCAGCGCCTTGTAGATGTCGGCGGGAACCAGCGCCCAGTCCGGGCCCTTGATGTCGGTGGCGAAGACGATGCCGTCATAGCCGATGCGGACTTCCTGGATATCCTTCACGCCGGCGTCGGCGCAGGACTTGATCTCGTCCTTCTTGATCGGGCGCGAGGAGTTGGCGATGTCGATGGTGTCTTCGCCGACGCCCTTGCAGAATTCCTTGATGCCGGCGCCGCTGCCGCCGGACTCGACCACCGGGGTCTTGAACTTGGTGAAGGTCTCGCCGAACTGCTCGGCAACGATCTTGGCATAGGGAAGCACGGTCGACGACCCGGCAACCTGGATCTGGTCGCGCGCGGCGGCGAAGCCGGACGACGCGGCCAGCGCAAGCGCGGCGGCCGACGCCGTGAGGAGAAATTTGTTCATGTGGCCTGCTCCTGTTCGGAAGATGGTCTCTTCGAAAGATGGACTCTTGGCACCGCTGTCCATCGGCGCCCGGTGAGGCCAATAGCTTCCGATTATTACAGTCGCATGACAGTTTCGTGTCAGCCCGGTAACGCCTGACCGGCTCGCCGGAAACGGCTGGCAGCCAGCCCTCGGCGAGGCAACGGCGGTTTGCCGTGGGAATCAGGGACTTGCGCGATTCTGGAGGCCCGCCCTGCCCTCGGCGGCACGAGCCTCGGCCGCCGAGAAAAGAAAAGCCGGACGAGAGCGCGTTGCCCCTGGCCAGAGCGTATCATGGCCGAGCCATCGCCGAAAACAGGTCCGTTGGGGTAGAGTCGACGCTGTTTCTAGCCGGCGGTCGCTGCTCCCGCCCGTAACCGGGGGAGCGAATCCGATGCCGCCATTGTTTCGGCTCGATGCCCGGTTCGATATGGTGCGATCGCACCATATCCCCACGGCAGCCCCGGTTTTCCGCCGTGCTTCGCAAACCGGGCGCTGCGATGGCACTCGCTCCGAAGCAGCGGCCTCGACAGGTTTAACCGGCGTTTCTTTGCGCCTGGCCGTCGGCGCCGATCCAGCGCTCCAGCTTTTCGAGCAGGGCCCTGGGGCTGATGGGCTTGGGCAGATAGTCGTCCATGCCGGCCTCCAGGCAGCGCTCGCGATCGCCCTTCAGCGCATGCGCGGTGACGCCGACGATCGGCACATGCATGCCGCTCTCCTCCTCCAGCCGGCGGATGGCGGCCGTCGCCTCCAGTCCGTTCATCTCCGGCATCGACACGTCCATCAGGATCATGCGCGGTTTGAGCCGACCGTAGGCGTCGAGCGCCTTGCGGCCGTTGCCGACGATCTCGAAGCCGTAGCCGGTCTCGCCGAGGATCTGGGTGAACACCATCTGGTTCACTTCATTGTCCTCGGCCACGAGGATATCGAGCCCGCGTTCGCCACCGGTCGGCCGGGCGCGCGCACGCGCCGGCGGCGGCTGCAGCAGGGCCCGTTCCGACACCGCCGAGGCGGCCCTGGCCGGCGCCGGCTGCGCTATCCCCGCACTGCTGCTCGCCGCCTGCGGCGGATGGCTGACCGCCGTGCTGTGGCGGTGACGCTGTATGGTGGCGACCAGCGTCTCCAGCAGCACCGAGGAGCGCGCCGGCTTGATCAGTTGCGCATCGATGCCGAGGTCGCGGTAGCTGGTGTTGGCGAGCGACTGGTCGACGGACGTCAGCATGATGATCGGCGTGTGCGCAAGGCCGTCGGTGTTGCGCACGATACGCGCCATCTCGGCGCCGCTCATGCCCGGCATCTGGTAGTCGAGCACGACACAATCGACCGGCACGCCATAGGCGGCGGCGGCGATCAGCACCTTCAACCCCTCGGCGCCGCTCTCGGCCGCGCAGGAATCGAACGTCCACGACGCCATCTGCTCGCTCAGGATCGAGCGGTTGACGGCATTGTCGTCGACGATCAGCACCCGGGCTCCGGTGACGTCGACCGGCATGATCCGCTGCCCACTCTGTTGCATGGCCCGCGGCAGCGTCACCGTGAACCAGAAGGTCGAGCCCTTGCCCTCATCGCTCTCGACCCCGATCTCGCCGCTCATCAGCTCGACCAGCCGCGAGGTGATGGCAAGACCGAGCCCAGTGCCCTCGTGCCGCCGCGTCGACGACGTATCGACCTGGTTGAACTTCTCGAACACGGCCTTCAGCTTGTCTTCCGGAATGCCAATGCCGGTGTCGGTCACCGAGATGGTGAGCTTCGTTCCCGTCGGCACGCGCTCGCCGGTGACGTCGACCAGCACATGGCCTTCGTCGGTGAACTTCACCGCATTGCCGAGCAGGTTGGTGACGATCTGCCTGATGCGCCCGACATCGCCGACGAACTGGCTGTCGAGGCCAGGCTGCACGCGCACGATGAGCTCGAGATCCTTCTCCTTGGCGCGAGTCGACACCAGAGTTGCCACATCCTCGATGGCCTCGGCAAGGTTGAAGGGCGCCGGATCGAGCACCAGCTGGCCGGCATCGATCTTGGAGAAGTCGAGGATGTCGTTGATGATGGTCAAAAGCGCGTTGCCCGACTTCACGATGATGTCGGTGAACGTCTTCTGCTTGGGGTCGAGGTCGGACTTGGCGAGCAATTCGGCCATGCCGAGCACGCCGTTCATCGGCGTGCGGATCTCATGGCTCATATTGGCCAGGAATTCCGATTTGGCGCGGTCGGCGAGCACGGCGCGCTGCCGCGCTTCGCTGAGCTCGGCCTCGCGCTGCTTGAGCTCGGTGATGTCGGTGGTCGATCCGATCAGATAGAGCGAGCCGTCGGAGGCAATCATCGCCCCCTTGCGCGCGAACTGGTGCCGCACGCTGCCGTCGGGCAGCGTCACGCTCTCCTCGATCTCCTGCGTCTCGCCGGTGCGCAGCACGGCGAGATCGCCAGCGACGAAGGCCTCGCCGTCCGGCCCGAAGATTTCGACGTCGGTCCTGCCGATCGCATCTTCCTTGGCGAAGCCGGTGAGGTCGCACCAGCCCTTGTTGACGTAGAACTGCCTGAGGTCCGAACGCTTGGCGTAGATCGACACTGGCACGTTGTCGATGAGGCTGCGGAACACCTCGTTCTCGCGCATGCTCTCTTCCAGCGCCCGCTCGCGCGCCTTGACGTCGGTGATGTCGGTGCTGGAGCCGACCAGATGTACCGACCCGTCCGTCGCAACCAGGCGGCTCTTGCGCGTCATCAGCTGCCGCACGGTGCCGTCGCGATGGGTGACGGGCTCCTCGACCTCCAGGACCTTGCCGGCGACGACCACTTCGGTGTCGTCATGGCTGTAGCTTTCGGCATCCTCGGCGCCGAACAGCTGGCGGTCGCTGCGGCCGATGACGTCCTCCTTGGCGAGGCCGGTGATGGCGCACCAGGCCTTGTTGACGAATTCGATGCGGAGATCCTCGGCCTTGATGAAGGCAGCCACCGGCAGCTCGTCCATGACGTGCCGGAACAGATCGATCTGCCGCATAGAGTCATGCAGCGCCTTCTCGCGGCTCTTGATGTCGGAAATGTCGACGCGCACGCCGATGAAGGTGCCGTCCTCGGTCCGCATGTCGTAGACCTGGTACCAGCGGCCGTCCGGATTGCGCCGCTCATAGGATGAGTTCGGCAGCCGGTAGTGGGCGAGCATCGCGTCGAACCACCCGTCGCGATCGCGCTCGTAGAGGCTGTCGATCTCAGGATCGCCGCTCTGGCGGAAATAGCCGACCGAATGGCCGAGCGCCAGCGCCTCGCGGAAGCTTCGGCCGGGCTGCCACACCGGCTTCAGCGCCGGAAGCGTCTCCTGCAGTTTTCGGTTGGCGAAGACGAACCTGTCGTCACGATCGTAGATGATGACGCCGGCCGGCAGCGATTCCAGCACGGTGGCGAGGTTCTTGCGCGCGTCCTCGGCCTCCGCCTCGCGATCCTTCATGTCGGTGACGTCGACATAGGAGATCAGCCGCTTGCCGCCGGCAAGTGGCGCCAGCGAGGCAATCAGCGTGCGGCCGTCATTGAGTGGCAGCTGCCGCGATCCGGCAACGCCAGCCCTGATTTCGGCCTCGCGCTCGGCCATGAGGCGCTGCCATGCCTCGTCGTCGGCTCCGTAGGGGTCGATCCCGCGGCTCGCTTCCATCAGCTCGCGGAAGCCGCTGCCGATCCCGGCGCGGCTGGGCTCGATTTTCCAGAACTCGTGGAAGGCGCGGTTGATCACCTGCGCGCGCATGTCCGCGTCGAGGACAAGGACGCCGATCGGCATTTGGTCGACCATGGCGCGAAGATTGGCGAAGGTCTCCGCGGTCCTGGCGTTGGCGCTCTCGACCTCGGCATCGCGGCGCTTGACGTCGGTGACCTCGTAGTAGGTCAACAACCGCTTGCCCCCGGACAGCGCGGTGACCGAGAACATCATTGTCCTGCCGTTGGCGTGGACAAACTCGCGCGGCGCGACTGAGCCGCCGCGAATCTCCGCGAAGCGGCTGGCGAGGTAGCGCTGCCATTCCTTTTCGCCGATATCGCCATAGATGCCGTTGCGGCGATTGAGTTCCATCAGGCGGCTGAACGGAGCGCCGACGCTCACTGCCCCGTCGGGAATTCTGGAGAGGTCGCGATAGGCCTTGTTGATGATCAGCGTGTCGAGCTGGGCATCCAGGAGCACGACACCCATATGCATGGCGTCCATCGTGCGCTCGAGATCGGCAAGATGCTGTACGCCGTCTTCGGCGAGCGCATCGTCGCCGCGCGCAACCGCTGCTTCGAGGGGGTCGCGTTTGCCGCCGTTCCCCGTCCCGTCCACGTCCGCCATGCTGATGCCACCCCCAGCCGAACCCCCGTCGCGGTTCGTCGGCGGACTGTGCCTCAGAAGCATTAACGATCCGCTAACCTTAACAAACCGCGACCGGGGGCGAACTGTCGCGGCCTGGCCGCATCGCGCAGGTTGTCGGCTGCGGCGCTGCCGCGTTATAAACCGTATATTGGGGTGTTGCTAATGTTCGGACGGATCGTGCTGTTTTTCCTGTGCCCGGCGCTGCTTGCGGCAGGCGGCTGCGCGCGCAGCGACGATGGCACCGTGATGATCCCGAAGCCGCTCGACGTCAGGCGTATCTGGGACAGGCCCCCGCCGCAGCCGCAGGCCGGACCGCCGCGAATGCAGGCAGGCCCCTTTCCGGTGGCGCCGCAGGCGCCAAGGCGGTTGGCTGGCCGCAGGCTCGGCCCCCCGCCAGCGCCGGCAGGGCAGGTGGCGAGCCCTCCCTCGCTGTCGTCCGAGCCGAAGCAGCCGCTCGCCTGCCGGAACGTCAGCGAGCCCGGCAAGCGCTACCGCGTGGTCTGCGAATAGCGGCGGCAAGGTCAGTTGGCCGGAAAGAAGGCCGGCGGCTCGATCCGACGGCGTCCTCAGCCGCCAACGCGGGGCCTAGCTCAAAGTGTCGAATGGCCTCGGTGAAACCTTTGGCGCACAATCGGCGTTCTAGGGCAAAGGAGACAGAGGATGTCGATTCACTTCACCGTCTCTGGCCTGACCAGGAACCTCATCCATTCACTTGGACTGGATCATGAGCGGGCGCCGAGACCCCTGACACAAGAGCAGAACCTGCTGTTGGAATGCTATCTGGCGGGCCAGATTCCGGAGTCGGCCTGGAGCGACTACGTCTTCGAGGCACCGGAATTGCAGCGCCATGTCGATGCGAGGCGCGCGCGGCATTGATCCCCAGACCGACCAGCTTTCAGCCGTCCGCGCCCATATGTCTTTATTGCTTGGGCGAATTGAACCGCAGCGTGAAGATGTTGCCGGCAATGCCCTGCGCCAGCGCCGGCGAGAAGCTCAGCGGCAGGCACTGCTGCAGCGCCGCGGTCGCGGCGTCGACATAGGCCTGCCTCGCCTTCGCGTCGCCGTTCACCTTGATCGCCGTCGGCTTGGGTGGGCCGATCAGCGTGCCGTCCCGCCTGAAGCTGAAGCTCAAGGTCACCGACGAGTTCTCCGAATTGGCCGGCGGGGTCCAGCACGCCTGCAGCGCCGCTCCGACATCGTTCATGGTGTTGAGCGAGGCGGCATTCGACTGACAGGGCATGGCTGCCAGCAGTGCGACGAAGCATGCCGAGAGTGCAGTGCCTTTCATTGCCGGGGATCCTCCTCTCTCCCGCTCCGCCGCCACCTTCATGCTACGGTCAAAGCCGAAGATGACAACAGGTTTTGCACGGATAGCCAGGCGCCTTCGCCAGGGTCGGGCAGCCGGCGAAAAGCAAAAGGCCGGCGCAAGGCCGACCTTTCCTTTCGCCTCGGCATCCGCGCCAGTACATCCGTGGTCGCGCGCCTGAGGTGAACCAGCGGCCAGTAGACAGGTCTTTGGTTAACCAATCCCTAACCCCGACCGGTCGCCAGGCTCAGCGACGCTACCTGGCGGCGCTCACGCCTTGGCCTGCGACCGCACATAGGCAATGTAGCCGCGCACGTCGCCGGCCGGCTCGGCATAGGCGTTGCCGAGCTTCTTCTCCATCGCCGCCATATAGTCCTTCGCCCACTGCGGCAGCGCATAGTCGATGACCGCCAGGAACTCGAGCGTCGCTGCCAGCCTTATGTCGGCGATCGACGGGTTGCTGCCGCCGATGAACGGCTTGCCGTTGCGGAAGAAGCTGTGGAAGACCTCCAGCGGCTCGGCGATTGCGGAGGCGGCAGCCTTCTGGGCCTCCGATTTCCTGTCGGGATGGGCGTCGCTGTGGCCGACCTCGCCGGCATATTGCGGGAAGCCGAGCGCCGGATAAGTGGCGCGTGCCACGTAAGGGTAGAGCGTGCCGACCAGGTAGAACATGGCGCTGTCGATCATGGCCCGCTTGGCCGGCGCCTTGGGGTAGAACTTCTCCAGCCCGTGCTTGTTGGCGAGATACTGCATGATGGCGCAGCTTTCCCACAGCACGCCCCGCGGCAGGCCCTTGTCCTCGATCATCGGCGTCAGATGGGCCGGGTTGCGCGCCAGGAATTCCGGCGAGCGCGTAAGCCCCCAGGCGTCGGTCTCGGCATGGTCGAAGCCGGCCGCGCGCGCGAACACCCGAACGGTCATGTTGTTGACGCTCGGCTTCAGCATGCTGAGCTTCAGCCCCGGCTTCTTCGCCGGTTTCGCCCTAGGCGCGGCCTTGGCCGTCGCCCTCGCGGCTGGCTTGGCTGCTGCTTTTGCCTTTGCCTTTGTTGCCGGCTTCGCAGCCGCTTTCGCCGCCGGCTTGGCGGTCTTTGTTGCCGGCTTGGTTGCCGGTTTGCCTGTGCTCTTTGTTGCTGCCTTCGCCATCTGTTCCTCCCTCAGGCTTGTCAGTCTCGTGCGTATGGATTTTTCGGCCCCCGATCGTCCGACAAGGTCGCGCGCGACCATTCGACCAGCGTCTGGATCGCGTCGGCGAGATGCACTTCCGCGATGTTGTAATCGCCGCGCGCGACACGGATCTTGTGCGCCTGCATCAGCACGTCGGCATGGGTGAAGCCCGTCGGCGGCTCGAAGCGATACGAGGCGAGCTCGATCAGCAGGCCAAGCGGATCCTCGAAATAGATCGAATCCATGAAGCCGCGGTCCTTGACGCCGCTATGCTTGATGCCGCGCTCGTCGAGCCGGGCGACCGCCTGCAGGAAGGTGACGCGCGACACCGAAAAGGCGATGTGGTGGACGCAGCCCGTATCGGTTGGCGTGCGCCTGGCCACCGCCGCGCGGCTCTCATCGGTGAAGACGGTGATCAGCCGCCCGTCGCCCGGATCGAAATAGAGATGGCTCTCGCTCGCCTTGTCGAGATTGGGCTGCTCGAAGACGAAGGGCATGCCGAGCACGCCTTCCCAGAAATCGATCGAGGTCTGGCGCCCGGCGCCGACCAGCGTGATGTGATGGACGCCCTGCGACTGCAGTTTCTGCATCGGTCTCCCTCTCTGCGATCCTTCGCCTCTGTATCGGGCGAGTTCTGATCCGCATCCGCCGCGCCTTGATGCTTCCTGCGACGGCGCCTTGCGCCTATGGCGCAAAAACCAAGACGCGATGCTAATTCAATCCGCAGCACTGCGCCAGAAGCTCGCAACGGCGCCAAGCGGCATAGAGTCCGAGATCGATCCCACTACGGTGCGGACACAGCCAGCACAGCGCAGAGCTTACCGATCACGGAATATGCCTACTCTATTCCGTATCAAGTCACGGCTCGATCAGCCCGAGCCTGTATCCGGGCGACAAACCGACGTGCCTCATCGTCAACCGCCATGACGGTGCCTGACCTACGCGTGGACGCGAAGTCGAGCCCCGCAAAATAGACGCCCGGAACCGAGGCGATGCCATTTTCGTGGACCGGCTGGCGTCGCTCGTCGAGAACACCGGGTACATCGATCCAGCTGAAATCGCCGTCAAAGCCCGTACACCAGACAATCGCTGAAATATTCCGCTCGACGAGATCGAGCGACAGAATGGGATGCTGGGGCAGACGCGGAGCGACCGCCTCCGCCTCATCCTCAACGGGCGCAGGAGCGCTGAGACCATTACATTTGATAAATTCATCGATACGGTTTTTGAATTGCGCGGAAATCTCGTCGCCAAACCGAATGTTTTCGAGAACGTCGTTGGCGAAGATGAGGCGACTGTTATCCACTCCGACAAATCGTCCCAGCAGCACAACGCCCTGCGCGCTGAGAGACTGCAGGCTTATCGTGTGCAACGCGCCAAGCATGGGCCGAGCGGCAACGCGGCCGGACGGATCGACGAAATCCTTGCGGGGCACGTCAAACAATCCGCTCTTCACCATCCACACGACAATGTCGCGCCCGCGATAGCGTCGTGGCAGACGGCCAATATGGCCCGTCGCAAGATAAGTCTCCCTGCCCGCCAGGATCAGATCTTCGGCGATCTGGCAGCCCGACTGTGCGCTGCCGACGACAAGGACGGCTCCGACGGGTAGGTCGCCGGCCTTACGGTAGTCGGAGGCATCGAGCTGCACTGGCCCGCCCGTCAACGCGGACGCCGAAGGCGGCCGACGCGGGCGGTTCAAGCTGCCGCTGGCGACAACCACGTTTTTCGCCAGCCACGTCCGCTCGGGCGTCACGACGCGAAAGAGCCCGTTACTTGCTTCCAGTTTTGTGACCGAGACGCCGGTGCGAACCGGAAGTCTGTTGCGTTGCGCATAGTCTTCGAGCAGCGCAACGAACTCCATCTGCGACATAAACCCTTCCGGCTCTAGGCCGCCGTAACGATCGCCGGGCATCACGCTGTAAATGTTGGGAAGATTGAAGTGGAACGAGTCCCAACGCTGGGTCCGCCACGTTTCCCCGATTTGCCTGCGTTCAAGGACGCAATGCCGCATATCGGATCGGGCAAGCATATAGCTGACACCGAGGCCGGCCCATCCGGCACCCACAACCACGGCATCCAGAACGCCCGTTTCGTCCATGGTTCCCCCTCCCTCATCCTGAACGCTGCCGCAAAAGGCGGGATGCATGTCGTAGGGAGTAGCGCGTTGCCGACGCCGCTTGATCTTCAGGTACCGCACCGCTTCCTTTGACGCCGCCGGCGCGTGAAAACTACGTTCCTCGTTGGTTACCTGGCGCCCGGCGCCGACCAGCGTGATGTGATGGACCCCTGCGACTGCAGTTTCTGCATCGGTCTCCCTCCCCGGAACCCTGGCATCGGCACCCGCCGGATCTACGCCCGGCCTTTTGCACCGCCGCGGCGAGCGATAGCCAAAGTTCCATCACACGATGCTAATTCAATCGGGCCCTGCGCGCCAGAAGCGAAGGCGGTTCCGCGCGCCAGATAAGAAACGCCGATCGTGCACGTTGGAAAGGGTGCGAGCGCGGTGACTTGTCGATGGGCAATCACTAATGTTAGTCGCCGTTTTCGTATGCCCGGGGGTATCGATGTTTCCCAACCAGATCTTTTGCCGCATCTGTCACGTAAAAACCGGATATGAGGAGCGGGAGTTGCACATTCGCAGCGAGTTTGCTCGTCGCGGTGTCCCGGTTCACTGGTATCTGGACCACGACATCGCCGATCTCTCCGCAGAGGATCGACAGGCAGCTCTCAAACCCGCGCAGCTGTCCCTGGCGCGCAAGCACATTGGCATCTGGAGAGAATTCCTCAACACCGACTTGCCGTATTGCCTGGTGTTTGAGGATGACGTGTTTCTCGCTCGCAACTTCGTGGCACGCCTCGAGGACGCGCTTCAGGAGCTTGCGGCCGGCAGACAGGCGGTCGTTTATCTGGGCAATGGCGGCAACTACTACACGCCAAGGTCCAAGCTGACAAAGGGCAGATCGCTCTATCCTGCGAACCATAGTCGCTGCACGGATTCCTACATCTTGACTCGCTCCGCCGCGCAAGCGCGATGCAACTGGTTCGACCGAAACGAACTTAATCTTCCAATCGATATTGCGGTAAATGACTGCGACAAGGCCACCGGTACGGACATACTGTGGTTCGAGCGCCCTATCGTAGAACAGGGCACGCACAACGGCCGGTTCACGACGTCGATCGAGGGCGGCAAGCAGAGGCCTCTCTGGTGGAAACGCATTGAATGGAGGTGGAAAAAGTATCGCCGGCAGTTCTTTGGCCACACTGCCAACTAACCAAAGCGCTCGACAAACCGCTCAGCCGGCAGATCGAAGGCTGCCTTTTCTTGCTTCAGCTTTTCCAGCGGCCAGTCCCACCACCGAATTCGTTGCATCGCGTCGATGGTTTCGTCCGAGAAACGGTATCTAATCAGCCTGGCCGGGTTGCCGGCTGCAATTGCATAGGGCGGAACATCCTTGGTTACCACACTCCCCGCCGCAACAACGGCGCCGTTCCCGATGGTGACCCCTGACAGGATTATGGCGCGGGCTCCAATCCAGACGTCATTGCCAACGACTATCGGCCCCTTCGTCTGAAGATACTGGTCTATCGTTTTCGTCATCAGGACCTGATTCTGCAAACCGAAATTGGATGCAGTCTCGGTCGGATGATCTGCCTGGCAAACAAACAGCACGCCCGGCGCTATCGCGGAGAAAGCGCCAATAATCACCGGCGATTTCTCCGTGCAATAGAGGAAGGAATTGCTGCTTAGGTTGTGAGAGTATCGTCCGACCCGGACATGTTCAGGCAATCGGTGCCTGCCCAGGAAAATCTTTTTGTCTCGAAACCATCTGCTCACTTTCGACATTGCACCGCTGCCTCCCCAGCATCGCGAAAATTGCCCCGGCCACCTAACAGGGGCGATCCGCCAGTGGCCGATACACCTGACCCTCTGAGCCTTTGCCTCTGGAAATGATAGCAGCGATTTTGGGCACCGGCGCGAGGTCAAACAAGCCAACAGACCGATCGGTTCTCGCTTCGAGGGCAAAGGGAAGGGTCCGCGACGCGCTGGCCACCGCGTTTTGAAGGGCTTGCCCGATGTTGGCCAGCCAGCCGTTCGAGTTTGACCTGAAGCGGAGTTTGCGGACCGAAGGCGCACAGTGCGCACGAGATGCAGGAAGCGAATATTCAGGCACCGCGCAACCAACCTTGCTCGCGTGCGTTTGCCTAACTAAGCGCCAGAATCCCGACCAACTGTCCACCCCGGCGTTGAGCTCACTGCGACCCTTTGCGTTCCACCGGCCGACGGTTCATTGGCCAGAGCGTCCACGGTCCCACCCGCCACGCATGATGGACGGGAAGCTCGACCGTTAGGAGGCTCATATGGCAAAGCTTTGCGACATCTGTAAGACCCGCCCCGCAACTGTGCGGGCGCGTATCACGACCGCGAACGGCGACACGCGAACGCTCGATCTTTGTGAAACGGATTATCGTCGCTTGGCGCGGCAGCAGCGCCAAAGCTCGCCCTTGGAGTCGCTGTTCGGAAGACGCGGCGGCCTCTTCGATGAATTCTTCGGCGATGAATTCCTTGGAGCGTCACCCTTTGGTGAGCGCGGGTTGAATGAGAGCACGGCACCGCGATCGCTCGATCGGGCCCAGCGGAGCGGGGAAGCGGCGGAGCGGCTCAGCGAGCACGCCAAGGAGCTTCTGCAGGCCGCGGCGCGCCAGGCCTCTGAGCATCGGCGCGGCGAGGTTGACACGGAGCACCTCCTCCTAGCGTTGACTGAAAGCGATGTAGTCCGCACCATTCTCGGACAGTTCAAGGTTTCCCTAGATGACCTCCGCCGCGAGCTTGATGAAGCGGCCCCGCGCGGCGATACAAAGCCGGACGAGAGCGGCGAGATCGGCGTCACGCCGCGCATGAAGAGCGCCCTTGGCCACGCCTTCACTGCCTCACACGAGCTTGGCCATTCTTATGTTGGCCCGGAGCATCTCCTGATCGGGCTGGCCGAGGAGGAGGAGGGCATCGCCGGCGAGCTTCTACGGCGCTATGGGCTCACCCCGCAGGCCATCCGCCAACAGGTGGTAAAGGTGGTCGGCCGCGGCGCCGAGGCCGGACAGGTCGAAACGCCGACCAACACGCCGAACCTCGACAAATATTCGCGTGATCTCACCAAACTAGCGCGCGAAGGCAAGCTTGATCCGGTGATCGGACGCGCACGCGAGATCGAAACGACAATCGAGGTGCTCGCCCGCCGCAAGAAGAACAATCCGGTATTAATTGGCGAGCCCGGCGTCGGCAAGACGGCGATCGTCGAGGGCTTGGCACAGCGCATCGTAGCCGGGGAGGTTCCTGAAAGCCTGCGCGACAAACGCCTCGTCGAGCTTGGCATCAATTCGCTAGTCGCCGGCTCCAAATATCGTGGCGAGTTCGAAGAGCGGGTGCAGCAGGTGCTGAAGGAAGTCACCAACCAGAAGGACAAGCAAATCCTCTTCATCGACGAGATCCACACCATCGTCGGCGCCGGTCAGGGCGGCGGCGAAGGAGGATTGGACATTGCAAACGTCTTCAAGCCGGCGCTGGCGCGCGGCGAACTGAACCTCGTGGGCGCGACGACGCTGAACGAATACCAAAAACACATCGAAAAGGATGCGGCGCTTGAGCGGCGCTTCCAGCCGGTGTTCGTGCCGGAGCCGTCGGTTGCGCAGACGATCATGATTCTCCGAGGACTGCGCGATACCTTGGAGGCGCATCACAAGGTGACGATCACCGACGAGGCGGTGGTCGCCGCGGCGGAGCTTTCCGACCGCTACATCACCGGCCGGTTCCTGCCCGACAAGGCGATCGACTTGATCGACCAAGCGGCGGCGCGCGTGAAAATTTCGGCGACTGGCCGGCCCGTCGACGTGCAGGAGTTGGAAGCGGAGACGCGGCAGCTAAAGCGCGAGCAGGATTATGCGAGCTCGCGCAAGCAATTCGACCGCGCCTCCGAGTTCCAAGCCCAGCACGACGCAAAGAACAATGAGTTGCGGCAGGCGACAGAGCGGTGGCGACGGAACCTTGGGTCAGGCAGCGCGGAAGTGCAGAGCGCACATATCGCTGAAGTCGTCTCAAAGCTGACCGGCATTCCCGTTACCGAGCTTACGACTGAAGAGCGCCAGCGCCTGATCAAGCTAGAGGAACGCCTGCACCAGCGCGTCATCGGGCAGGACGAAGCGGTGAAGGCGGTAAGCGATGCCGTGCGGCTCGCCCGCGCGGGCCTCCGCGAGGGCCGGAGGCCGACCGCCACGTTCCTTTTCCTCGGACCGACCGGCGTTGGCAAGACAGAGCTCGCCAAGGCGCTCGCGGAAGCCGTTTACGGAGACGAGGCTGCCCTGGTCCGCCTAGACATGTCAGAATACATGGAGCGTCACACCGTCGCCCGGCTGATCGGTGCTCCCCCTGGCTATGTCGGCTACGAGGAGGGCGGCCAGCTCACAGAGCGCGTGCGGCGGCGGCCCTACAGTGTGGTCCTGCTCGACGAGATCGAGAAGGCGCACTCCGACGTTTACAACGTGCTGCTGCAAGTATTCGACGATGGCCGTCTCACGGACGGGAAGGGCCGGGTCGTGGACTTCACCAACACCATCATCATTGCGACCAGTAACCTCGGCGCCGACATCATTCAGGGGCATTTGCGGGTTCAAGGCGCGGCCTCCGACGAGACGGACAAGCTGCGGCGCGAGCTGATGGACGTGCTGCGCATGCACTTCCGGCCGGAATTCCTGAATCGCATTGATGAGATCATTGTCTTCCATGCGCTCGACCGGAAGCAGATCCGCAACATCGTCGATCTGCAGCTCGAGCGCGTGAAGCGAACCGCCCACGGGCAGGGCGTCGATCTTGAGTTCGACGATTCGCTGATGGAGCAGATCGCCGCCGCGGGGTTCAGGCCAGAATTTGGGGCGCGGGAGTTGCGGCGCCTAATCCGCTCGGAACTGGAGACTGAGCTTGCCCGGGCCATGCTCGCAGACGAGGTACACGAGGGCGACCGCGTGCTCGCCCGCTGGGATAGCGGCGAGCAGAAGGTCAGGTTTGAGGCTGTGCGAGATGTGAAGCCGGCCGAGTCTCGGAAGAATACGTCCAAACGCGGTAAGCAGAGCCACGGGAAGGCGGCTTAGCAGAGCCTTACGACAGCTGACCGCCTAGTCGCAGATGGTTGGCTCCTCGTCCTGGAGGAGGCAGCCACCGAGTCCTTACCGGCGAGCGATCCGCCAGCCTGGACGGCCGTCACGATCGGCGGCACCCCGGGCCAGGAGACAGGAGAAAATCGTGACCAATACCGATGTCAGGGCGCGCGCGCCGGGCGAGCCATCGCTCCCGCAGAAGGAAGCAATGAACGCCGTCCTCGCCCGCAACTGGTGGCTCATCGCGCTGCGCGGCGTGGTCGCCATCATCTTCGGCCTTTTCGCGCTTTTACTCACCGGGCCGACTATGCTCTCGCTGGTCCTCTTCTTCTCGGCCTACATGCTGGTGGACGGCGCGTTCGCAATCGCCGCCGCCCTGCGCGCGGCGCGTGCAAACGAACGTTGGGGCCTGCTCCTGCTGGAGGGCGTCGCCGACATCGCGGCGGGCGTCATCGCGTTCCTATGGCCGGCGATCACGCTCCTTGCTTTCGTGCTCGTCATCGCCGCCTGGGCCGTCGTGTCGGGCGGGCTGATGTGGGCGGCCGCCTACCAACTTAGGCGGGATCACGGCCGCTGGTGGCTGGTGGCAGGCGGGATCATCTCTGTCATTTTCGGGGCATTGCTGGTAGTGGCGCCGCTGATCGGCGCGTTGGTCTTGACCTGGTGGATCGGCGCTTACGCCATCGCCTTCGGCGTCGCGCTGCTCGTGCTGAGCTTCAGGCTGCGCGAGCATCGTAACGACGTGTCCCTCGGCCTCGCCTCGCAGTCCGGCTGATGATCGCGCGGGTTCGAATTCGTCGGCTACACTTCGGCCGGAGCCGCGGGGATTTGGCGCCTCGCGGCTTCTCAAGGCATGAGCCTGCAGAAGAGCGTTTCCTGTGTAGAAATTTCTGGCGCTCGCCTAACGACGCTTCCGTGCTTAGCCGTCCGCTGGCAATTCAGGTGTCGATGAAAGGCGACCCGGTATGACCGAGCGCGAGAGTGGCACCACCGGCTCTAGTCCGGTCGAAGAGTTCCTGCACTACCAATACAAGGAAATCAAAGATATGTGCGAGCAGTTTATCGCGCTGCTCAGCGGCATATTGTTATTCTCGGTCAACTTTTCTGACAAGCTGGTGAAGGCGGAGAGCGCCCCGGTTTACTACAAGCACATTCTGGTCTCATCGTGGTTGTGCTTCATGGTCTCAATCATCGGGTGCTGCCTAGCGATGGCGATGGCGTGGACCGCCGCGCGCCGTATGCTGTGGGGCAAACCGAATGACGCGACAAAATCGAACGCGCTTTCTTTGAGCCGGCGGGCGTCGAAGGTCATTGTGATAGCAGGATTTATCTTTGTCTTTGGCCTCATCTTGACCATCATAGCCGGATTCATGACGATGCTCAGTGGCGCTGCGACTCCCGGATAGATCGCCACGCGATAGGGTCCCATGCTTGATCGCCTTCTTGCCCCAAACCATAAGACGCGTGAACTGGCCGGCGACCACCTAAGCGGGTTCCATCGCGAGAAAGACCTCTGCAACACCTGCAAAAATGTAAAGCTGGTGATCTGGTAGGCCTAAAGGGCCGAGCGCGTGAATGGCTTATTCGACCGTTATTAGACGATATACGGACCTGAGCGGCTATCCCGTTGAAAAGCTTGGTACGCCCAAGGGGAATCGAACCCCTGTTCCCGCCGTGAGAGGGCGGTGTCCTGACCGCTAGACGATGGGCGCGCTCAAGAACCGGCTACATAGGCTGGCGGCTGGGAAAAAGCAACTGGGGTTTCGGCGCGTTCGCTGACATTCCAAAACTGTCGAGCTCAGCCCTGTCGTTTCGGCTCGATCAGGTCCCAGAGATTGCCGTGGAGATCGGCGAACACCGCCACCGTGCCATAGGCCTCGAAGCGGGGCGCTTCGCGGAACTCGACGCCGTTTGCGAGCATCGCCTGATGGTCGCGGGCAAAGTCGTCGGTTTCGAGGAACAGGAAGACCCGGCCGCCGGTCTGGTCGCCGATGCGGCTTGCCTGCTCGGCGTCGGATGCTTCGGCCAGCAGCAGCCGCGCGCCGTTTCCGTTCGCCGGCGCAACGGTGACCCAGTGCTTGCCGCCGCCGAGGTCGACATCGTCGGTGAGCACGAAGCCCGCCCGCTCGACATACCAGGCAATCGCCTCGTCATAGTCCCTGACCACGATCGCCACCGTGGCCACCCGGCGGTTGTCGGCAAAGCCCGTCATTTATTGCGAATGGCAAAACGGCCAACGAGGCGGCGCGCGGCAATGTCGTAGACGAAGATGGCGCGGCTGCCGTCGGCAAGCTCGGCATCGATCGAGATGCGGTTGCCGGACAGCGACTGGCTGACCACCTTGGCGCCGACGGGCAGCACGATGTCGGCGCTCAACGGTTCGCCGGCCGGCACCTGGATATCGCTGGCAACCGGGGCGCCGGCGGGCGGCGCGTTGCGCGCTTTGTAGACAAGCGCTCCGATCACCACCATAAGGGCAAGCAACAAAAGGCCGAGATTGATGGCCATGAAGCGCAAGAGTTTCTTCCGCACGCTTTCGACCCCGGGATCGAGCGGCTTTTCTTCGTCTTCGTCGGCAATCGGCCTGACCATGGCAAAAATTCCGGAACCTTCTTTCGATGAGCGCTCATAGCGAAGAGACCCAGCAATTCATAGAGGCAGCCCCGATCGTGCTGCAGGCAGGGGCCGATGCCGTCGGCCAGCGCCTCGACCAATGGCTGGTCGGCCAACTCGGCCCTGACATGTCGCGCAGCCGCGTGCAGATGCTGATCAGGCAGGGCGCGGTCAGCATCGGCGGCAAGGTCGTCGAGGAGGCCAAGCGCAAGATGTCCGCCGGCGAGCGGGTAGCGGTCGAGATGCCGGAGCCCGAGCCGGCCGAGCCCCGCGGCGAGGCGATCGCCCTCGACATCCTCCATGAGGACGACGAGCTGATCGTCATCAACAAGCCGGCGGGACTGGTCGTGCACCCCGGCGCCGGCAACTGGACCGGAACGCTGGTCAATGCGCTCATCCACCATTGCGGCGACAGCCTGTCCGGCATTGGCGGCGTCAGGCGGCCCGGCATCGTTCATCGTCTCGACAAGGAGACCAGCGGCGTCATGGTCGTCGCCAAGACCGACCGCGCCCACAAGGCGCTGTCGGAGGCCTTTGCCGATCACGGCCGCACCGGCGACCTCGAACGCGCCTATCTGGCGCTGGTCTGGGGCATTCCGTCGAGACCGACCGGCACGGTCGATGCGCCGCTCGGCCGCGCCGCCGACCGCGTGCGCCGCGCCGTGGTGCCGCTAGGCCGCGACGACGCCCGGCACGCTGTCACGCACTTTAGCGTGATCGAGCGCTTCGGCGAGCGGCAGAAGGACCTCGCCACCGCAAGCCTGGTAGAATGCCGGCTGGAGACCGGCCGCACCCACCAGATCCGCGTCCACATGGCTCATATCGGGCATCCCGTCGTCGGCGATCCCGATTACGGCCAGGCCTTCCGCACCAAGGCAAACCGGTTGCCCGAACCGCTGAAAGGCGCGGTCAATGCCTTTCCGCGGCAAGCCCTGCACGCCTGGCTGCTTGAATTCCGACACCCGGCTACCCATCTAACGATGAGGTTCGAGGCACCGATACCGAGGGACATGGAGGAACTCGTCGGCGGCTTTCGCAATCTCTGAGCCCGCCATCAAGACGCTTCAAGCCAACCATCAAAAAACCTGACTGGCGTTGTTCACTTCAGCGTGACACACTGTTTCGTGTTGAACAAATGCCTGTCTTTTCTGGTTTTGTTCCTATATACACCAGTTGCCGCGGATGAGCCGATTGGCATTCGCGTCACATGCCCGCCGCGTTTCGGGGGCATCACTCCAATAGAGAGGGGGCGCTATCATGGCCCAGTCACTACCCAGTATCGTTTCCGGCGAAGGCGGCCTCAGCCGCTACCTGGAAGAAATCCGTCGCTTTCCGATGCTTCAGCCGCAGGAAGAGTACATGCTCGCCAAGCGTTACGCCGAGCATGAGGACACCACGGCCGCGCACAAGCTCGTCACCAGCCATTTGCGGCTCGTCGCCAAGATCGCCATGGGCTATCGCGGCTACGGCCTGCCGATCGGCGAGGTGATCTCGGAAGGCAATGTCGGCCTGATGCAGGCCGTCAAGAAATTCGAACCGGAGCGCGGCTTCCGGCTCGCCACCTATGCCATGTGGTGGATCAAGGCCTCGATCCAGGAGTACATCCTGCGCTCGTGGAGCCTGGTCAAGATGGGCACCACCGCCAACCAGAAGCGCCTGTTCTTCAATCTGCGCAAGGTGAAGGGCAAGATCCAGGCGCTCGACGATGGCGACCTGAAGCCCGAGCAGATCGCCGAGATCGCCACGCGCCTCAACGTCTCCGAGGCGGAAGTGGTGTCGATGAACCGCCGCCTCTCGGGCGACGCTTCGCTCAATGCCCCGATCCGCGCCAGCGAGGGCGAGTCCGGCGAATGGCAGGACTGGCTGGTCGACGACCACGAAAGCCAGGAAGAGATGCTGATCGAGCAGGACGAGCTGGAAAACCGGCGCTCCATGCTGTCGGGCGCCCTTTCCGTGCTCAACGAGCGCGAACGGCGCATCTTCGAGGCGCGCCGCCTCGCCGACGAGCCGCTGACGCTGGAAGAGCTGTCGGCCGAGTTCGACATCAGCCGCGAGCGCGTGCGCCAGATCGAGGTGCGCGCCTTCGAGAAGGTGCAGGACGCGGTCAAGGCCGCGGCCAAGCGCCAGACCCAGGCGCTGCGCACCATCGAGGCGCAGCCGGCCGCGTGATAGGCTCAAGGCAGAAATAAAAAAAGGCGGCGCTCCGGCGCCGCCTTTTGTTTGGCCAAAGCGGCGGTCCAGCCCTTTCTCCCCGTCACTATACGGGGAGAAATGTCCGGCAGGACAATGAGGGGCAGCGCCCACGCCGCGAGGTTTTCCTTTCAGAACGACCTACGAAGGTTTCGGCGCAATCACAGCCGAACGCAGCGCCGCCCCTCATCCGCCCTTCGGGCACCTTCTCCCCGTTCACGGGGAGAAGGAAAAGGGCTCACGCCGAAGGCTGCTTGGTCTTCCTCAGATACGGCAGGATCGTATCGAAGGCGCCGAAGCGCTTGATCGCGTCCTCGTTGGAAACCGCGGCGGTGATGATGACATCCTCGCCCTGCTTCCAGTTCGCCGGCGTCGCCACCTGGTGCTTGGCCGTCAGCTGGATGGAATCGATGACGCGCAGGATCTCGTCGAAGTTGCGGCCCGTGGTCATCGGATAGGTCAGCCCCAGCTTGATCTTCTTGTCCGGCCCGATGACATAGACCGAACGCACCGTGGCGTTGTCGGCCGGCGTGCGGCCTTCCGAGCTCTCGCCGGCGCCGGCCGGCAGCATCTCGTAGAGCTTGGCGACCGCGAGGTCCTTGTCGCCGATCAGCGGGTATTTCACCTCCTGGCCGGTCGCCGTCTTGATGTCGGCCTGCCACTTGTCGTGGCTGGCGACCGGGTCGACGGAAATGCCGATGATCTTGACGTTGCGCTTTTTGAACTCACCCTCCAGCCCGGCCATGGTGCCGAGCTCGGTCGTGCAGACCGGAGTGAAGTTCTTCGGGTGGCTGAACAGCACCGCCCAGCCGTCGCCGATCCATTGATGGAAGCTGATCGTCCCTTGCGTGGTTTCGGCCGTGAAATCCGGCGCGATATCGTTGATCCGAAGACTCATGACATGTCCCTACCCTTTGACTGCCGCCGGCATGCCGCGCCGGCACCGCTCGCAATCTCTACCACTCCAAAGGCAGGCTTCATACGGCGCAGGCCGCCGGGAATGGCGTCGGCGATGAAAAATTTTCATCTTTTCTCGGCAAATCCGGCAGGAATTTCTGCCGCCTCGGGGCTCAGGCCTTCTTGACCGCCAGCGTCGTCGCCAGGTCTTCCATGCGCTGGGCCAGCGCGCCCAGCGCGTCGGTCAGCACGCCGTCGCTCTTGCCGGCCTTGGCCAGCGCGTCGTCGCGCGTCTTGCGCAGCGTCAGCACTTCGCTTTCCATGCCCTTGACGCGCTTCTGCAGCTCCGAAAGCTCGTCCATGACCATGATGCCGGCCATCACCGTCAGCCGCTGGTCGCCGATCTCGCCGAACGAGTCCTTGAGATGCGCGACATAGCGGTCGAAGCGCTCGGCCAAGTCGATCAGGTGCTCTTCCTGGCCCTCGTCGCAAGCCATGCGGTACTGCTTGCCGTCGATGGAAACCGTGACCTGTGCCATTGGCCTACCTGTCCAACACCGCGCGGATGGTTTCCATGGCGGTCACCAGCCGGCGCGATACTTCCTTGTTGGCGTCTTCCAGCCGCTCGGCGCGCGCTTCGGAATTGTCGAGTTCCTGCGCCAGCCTTGAGCGGTCGGCGTTCATGCGCTGCACCTCCGCCTCGGCCTCCGAATAGTCGCGCTCGTGCTCGAGCTTGGCCGCGACGGCGTTTTCCAGGCCTTCAATGGCTTTGCCCAGCCTGGCGATGACTTCCTTGAGCGTCGTTTCCCCGGTCATGGCTCGTCCTGCACCCTGCCCATCACCGAATCGTTCGCGTTCAGAACGCGTTATCCAGGAAACATTAGGCGCCGTGTGAAGGCAACGTCAATAAAGCTCTCGCGACTGTCCCCCGCTAACGCTAATGTAGGTCTGCCGGGGCCATCACAAGCCCGGCAAAAACGCACCGATTTGTTGACTCAAGGGCCGCGCCTGCTATGTGTCGCGCACCCTTTCCAGGCCTTTCCCAGGGCCTCAAACCCCCACCCCGGAGGAAGCATGACCTCGCGTGAACAACATGACCGGATGGCCAATGCGATCCGTTTCCTTTCCATGGACGCCGTCGAGAAGGCGAATTCCGGCCACCCGGGCCTGCCCATGGGCTGCGCCGACATCGCCACGGTGCTGTTCACCCGCTTCCTGAAATTCGACGCCAAGGCCCCGCACTGGGCCGACCGCGACCGTTTCATCCTGTCGGCCGGCCACGGCTCGATGCTGCTCTATTCGCTGCTCTATCTGACCGGCTACGAGGACATGACCCTCGACCAGATCATGAATTTCCGCCAGCTCGGATCGAAGACCGCCGGTCACCCCGAATATGGCCATGCCGCCGGCATCGAGACGACGACCGGCCCGCTCGGCCAGGGCCTCGCCAACTCGGTCGGCTTCGCGCTCGGCGAGCGCATCATGAACGCCGCCTTCGGCAAGGACCTCGTCGACCATTATACCTATGTGCTGGCCGGCGACGGCTGCCTGATGGAGGGCGTCTCCCAGGAGGCCATCGCGCTCGCCGGGCATCTCAAGCTCAACAAGCTGATCGTGCTGTGGGACAACAACAACATCTCGATCGACGGCCCGGTGTCGCTCGCCGACAACACCGACCAGGTCGCCCGCTTCCAGGCCTCCGGCTGGAACGCCACCCACATCGACGGCTTCGATCCGGAAGCCATCGCCTACGCCATCGAGGCGGCGCGCCATTCCGACAAGCCGACGATGATTGCCTGCAAGACCACCATCGGTTTCGGCGCTCCGACCAAGGCCGGCACCAACAAGGCGCACGGCTCGCCGCTCGGCGCCGAGGAAATCGCCGGCGCGCGCAAATTCTTCGGCTGGGATTCGCCGCCCTTAGAGGTTCCCGCCGACATCCTCGACGCCTGGCGCGCCGCCGGCCAGGCCGGCGCCAAGGCCCGCGCCGATTGGGAGGGCCGTCTCGCCAAGGCGGACGCCACGCTGAAGGGCGAGTTCGAGCGCCGCATCTCCGGCAAGCTGCCGTCGAACTTCGACAGCGTCATTGCCGACTACAAGAAGAAGCTCTCGGCCGACAAGCCCAAGGTCGCCACCCGCAAGTCCTCGGAAATGGCGCTGGAAGTCATCAACGGCGCGGTGCCGGAAACCATCGGCGGCTCGGCCGACCTGACCGGCTCCAACAACACCAAGACCAGCCAGACCAAGAACATCACCCCTGACGACTATGGCCAGCGCTATGTCCACTACGGCATCCGCGAGCATGGCATGGCGGCGGCGATCAACGGCCTGACGCTGCATGGCGGCCTGATCGCCTATGGCGGCACGTTCCTGTGCTTCTCCGACTATGCCCGTCCCTCGATGCGCCTCGCCTCGCTGATGGGCATCCGCTCGATCTTCGTCATGACCCATGACTCGATCGGCCTCGGCGAGGACGGTCCGACGCACCAGCCGGTCGAGCATGTGGCAGCGCTTCGCGCCATCCCCAACCACAACGTCTTTCGCCCGGCCGACGCGGTCGAGACGGCGGAGTGCTGGCAGCTGGCGCTCGAATCCGAAAAGACGCCGTCGACGCTGGCGCTGACCCGCCAGAACCTGCCGACCGTTCGCACCGAGCACAGCGAGAAGAACCTCAGCGCGTCCGGCGCCTATGAGCTCGCCGCGGCGAACGGCGAGGCGGCGGTGACCATCTTCGCCACCGGCTCCGAGGTCGAGGTCGCGCTCGGCGCGCGTGAGTTGCTGCAGCAGCACGGCCACCCGACCCGCGTCGTCTCGGTGCCCTGCTTCGAACTGTTCGACCAGCAGAGCGACGACTACCGCAGGAAGACGATCGGCAATGCGAAGGTGAAGGTCGCAATCGAAGCCGGCATCCGCCAGGGCTGGGACCATATTATCGGCAGCGATGGCATCTTTGTCGGCATGACCGGCTTCGGTGCCTCGGGCACCATCGAGCAGCTCTATCCGCATTTCGGCATCACCGCCGAAGCGGCGGCGAAAGCGGCGGAAGCCCGCCTGCACGGCAAGTAAGGGTTGAGCCAAGCGAGCCCGTCAAAACCAAGCATGGCCGCCTTGGCGGGCTGGCCCAACCTAATCGATTTAAATCCAAGCCTTCCAAGGCTGGATTCTTCGCCCGTCCGCCGCTATGAAGCTGCGGACCCAATCGCCTTCCAGCTCCCAGGGAGAGAAACATGACCGTCAGAGTTGCCATCAACGGATTCGGCCGTATCGGCCGCAACATCCTGCGAGCCATCCATGAATCCGGCCGCAAGGACATCGACGTCGTCGCCGTCAACGACCTCGGCCCGGTCGAGACCAATGCGCATCTCTTGCGCTACGACAGCGTGCATGGCCGCTTCCCGCATGAAGTGACGGTCGACGGCGATCAGATCTCGGTCGGCTCGGAGAAGTTCAAGGTCACCGCCATCAAGGACCCGACCCAGCTGCCGTGGAAGGAACTCGGCGTCGACATCGCGCTCGAGTGCACGGGCATCTTCACCGCCCGCGACAAGGCGGCGGCGCATCTCACCGCCGGCGCCAAGCGTGTCATCGTCTCGGCGCCGGCCGAAGGCGCCGACCTCACCGTCGTCTACGGCATCAACCACGACAAGCTGACCAAGGACCACATCGTCATCTCGAACGCGTCCTGCACCACCAACTGCCTGGCGCCGCTCGCCGCCGTGCTGCACGAGACCGTCGGCATCGAGAAGGGCATGATGACGACGATCCACTCCTACACCGGCGACCAGCCGACGCTGGACACCATGCACAAGGACCTCTACCGCGCCCGCGCGGCGGCGCTGTCGCAGATCCCGACCTCGACCGGTGCAGCCAAGGCGATCGGCCTGGTGCTGCCCGACCTCAAGGGCAAGCTCGACGGCATCTCGATCCGCGTGCCGACCCCGAACGTCTCGGTCGTCGACTTCAAGTTCATCGCCAAGCGCTCGACCACCGCGCAGGAGATCAACGAAGCGGTGAGCGCCGCCTCCAAGGGCAAGCTGAAGGGCGTGCTCGCCGTTACCCATCACCCGAATGTCTCGATCGACTTCAACCACGATCCGCATTCCTCGATCGTCGCCCTCGACCAGACCAAGGTCATGGACGGCAACTTCGTGTCGGTGCTCTCCTGGTACGACAATGAATGGGGCTTCTCCAACCGCATGGGCGACACCGCGGTCGCCTTCGGCAAGACCATCGCCTGATCGCGGCGGACTTCGATCTTTCCAGACCAGACGCCCGGCTTCGGCCGGGCGTTTTTCGTTTGCGGGCCGGGCTGGCGCCCCAAGCGGCAAAAGCTCCGGAAATCAGCCCCATAGGAGCAAAAAACCACGCTGCCGCCTTGCACTGGTCATGTCTTCGCCCCACTCTGCCGTAAAGCGGGGAGGGAGGCGGATTTGAGGGGCAATTCCGGATGGAGCATGCGATCTATCTTGTAACGCTGGTCGGCACCGCCCTTGTCGTTGCCGCCGCGTTTTCGAGCCTGATCGCCTTTCGCTTCGGCGCTCCCCTCCTGCTTCTCTTCCTCTGCATCGGTCTGGCGACCGGAACCGACGGCCTCGGCATCGAATTCGACAACGCAAGGCTGGCCTATTTTGCCGGCTCACTGGCGCTGGCCGTCATCCTGTTCGATTCCGGTTTCGGCACGCCGCTCAATGCGCTGCGCCAGGCAGCCGGGCCGGCGCTGTCGCTGGCGACCGTCGGCGTCATCCTGACCACCGGCCTGTTCGGCGCCGCCGCCTATTACCTGCTCGACCTCACCTGGCTGGAATCCTTCCTGCTCGGCGCCGCCGTCGCCTCGACCGATGCGGCTGCGGTGTTCTTTCTGCTGCGCGCCGGCGAGATCAATTTGCGCGAGCGCGTGCGCGCGACGCTCGAGGTGGAATCGGGCACCAATGACCCGATCGCCATCTTCCTCACCATCACCCTGGTCGAGATCATCGCCGCCCACGCCAATCCCGAGGCCAATGTGCTGGTCACCAACCTCGCGCTCGGCTTCTTGCTCAACATGGGTGTCGGCGCCGTCGTCGGCATTCTCGGCGGCCTCGCCATCGTGCGCCTTGTCGAGCGGCTGAACCTCGACCACGGCCTGCTGCCGATCTTCGTGCTGACGCTGTCGCTGATGGTGTTCGCCGCCGCCGGCGCCATTGGCGGCTCCGGTTTCCTGGCGGTCTACCTCGCCGGCCTGATAGCGGGCAATTCCGACATCCGCGCCGTCACCATCCTCAAGCGCTTCCAGGACGGCATGTCATGGCTGGCGCAGATCATCATGTTCCTGATCCTCGGCCTGTTCGCCACGCCCTCGCAGTTTCCGGCGATCCTGGTGCCGGCGGTCCTGCTCGGCCTGTTCCTGATCTTCGTGGCGCGGCCGGTCGCCGTCTGGCTTTGCCTTGTCCCGTTCCGCCTGCCGCGGCCCGAGGTGGCTTTCGTCTCCTGGGTCGGACTGCGCGGCGCGGTCTCTATCCTGCTTGCCATCACGCCGCTGCTCGGCGGCCTGGAAAACGGCCGCGTCATCTTCAACACCGCCTTCATCATCGTGCTGGTATCGCTGGTCGTGCAGGGCTGGACCGTCGGGCCGCTGGCGCGCCGCCTCGGCCTCATCGTGCCGGCGCGGCTCGGGCCGCTCGACAAGGTCGAGCTCGAACTGCCGGGCTCGGCCCATCACGAGCTGCTCGCCTATCGCGTGGCGCCGGGCAGCCCGGTGGCGCGCGGCGAGCGCATCCCGCGCTGGGCGCGGCCCTCGCTGGTGCTGCGCGACGGCCGCTCGATGCGCTTCCAGGACATGGGCCGGCTGGCCGCCGGCGACCAGGTCTACATCTTCGTGCCGGACCGCTATCCGCGCCTGCTCGACAAGCTGTTCGCCAGCCGCGCCGTGGTCGATCCGGAGGACGCGGACTTCTTCGGCGCCTTCGCGCTCGATCCGACGCGCTTGGCCGAGGAACTGGAGGCTGCCTATGGGCCGGGCCTGACCGAGGCCGAGCGCAAGCTGACCGTCGGCGCCCTGGTGACGGAGCGGCTCGGCGGCCATCCCGAATATGCCGACCGGGTGCTGATCGGACCGATCGAGCTCATCGTGCGCGACGTCGACGACAAGGGGCGGATCATCGGCCTCGGCCTGTCCTTCGAGCCGACCGCGCCGGTGGCGCGCGTACCGGTGTTCCTGAGCGCCGGCGAGATCCGCGACCGCATCGCCGCCTTCGTCCGCGGCTGGCGCAAGCCGGCGCAGGCGCCTGCCGTCGAAGCGCCGCCCGAACAGCCCTCGACGCCCGAACCGGCTGCGCAAAAGGCAACAAGCGAAAGCTGATCTTACGCGCCTACATCATTTTGCGCGCGCGCTTCCACGCGGGCCTTGCATCGTCGCCGTTGGCGGGTAAGGTCCCCGCGATTTTCGCGGAAAGGGACCAGCATGGCCGGCTTCAAGACACTGGACGACATCGGCAACATCTCCGGCAAGCGCGTGCTGGTGCGCGTCGACCTCAACGTTCCCGTCGCCGACGGCAAGGTCACCGACGTCACCCGCATCGAGCGCATCGCGCCGACCATCGCCGAACTGTCCGGCAAGGGCGCCAAGGTCATCCTGCTTGCCCATTTCGGCCGTCCCAAGGACGGACCCACGCCCGAATTCTCGCTGGAGCCGATCGCCGGCGCCACGGCGCACGTGCTCGGCCGGCCCGTCGGCTTCGCCGCCGACTGCATCGGCGACGTAGCGGGCAGCGCCGTCGCCGCCATGGACAAGGGCGATGTGCTGCTTTTGGAAAACACCCGCTTCTACAAGGCCGAGGAGAAGAACGACCCGGCCTTCACCGAGAAGCTCGCCGCCAACGGCGACATCTTCGTCAACGACGCCTTTTCCGCCGCGCACCGCGCCCATTCCTCGACCGAAGGCCTGGCGCATCTGTTGCCGGCCTTCGCCGGCCGCACCATGCAGGCCGAGCTCGATGCGCTGGAAAAGGGCCTCGGCAATCCCGTCCGCCCGGTCGTCGCCATCGTCGGCGGCGCCAAGGTCTCGACCAAGATCGACCTCTTGATGAACCTGGTGAAGAAGGTCGACGCGCTGGTCATCGGCGGCGGCATGGCCAACACCTTCCTGGCCGCGCGCGGCACCGCCGTCGGCAAGTCGCTCTGCGAGCATGATCTTGCCGCCACTGCCAAGCAGATCATGATCGAGGCGGCCGAAGCCGGCTGCGCCATCATCCTGCCGGCCGACGGCGTCGTGGCGAAGGAGTTCAAGGCCGGCGCCGCCAGCGGGACCGTCGCCATATCGGACGTGCCGGCCGACGGCATGATCCTCGACGTCGGCGAAAAGACCGTGAAGGCCGTCGGCGACTGGATCGACCGCGCCGCCACGTTGGTCTGGAACGGCCCGCTCGGCGCCTTCGAGATCGAGCCTTTCGACCGCGCCACGGTGGCGGCTGCAAAGCACGCCGCCGAACGCACCAAGGCCGGCAAGCTGGTCTCGGTGGCCGGCGGCGGCGATACGGTGGCCGCGCTCAATCACGCCGGCGTCGCCGACGACTTCACCTATGTCTCGACCGCCGGCGGCGCCTTCCTGGAGTGGATGGAAGGCAAGCCGCTGCCCGGCGTCGAGGTGCTGAAGCGCTGAAGCAATTCCAGGAAAACCGTGCAGCGGTATTCCTGGAACTGGGCGGAGCAAAGCATTTGCATCCAGGCGGCGATGCTTGGCGTTGCGGAAATGCGACCGGAGCGATTGACCCGATCAAGACTCGGCGAGCCGGCCCCGCGGCGCGACTTTCAATCGATTTCGCGCTTTCCGGCATCATTCCTTTGGCGGTAGAGTTCCGTGAACCGCGGAAAACCACTGTCAGGAGGAAGCACAATGAGCGAACGTCTCGAAGACATTGCCGCCGCGATCGTGGCCGACGGCAAGGGCCTGCTGGCCGCCGATGAAAGCTCCGGCACCATCAAGAAGCGCTTCGACGTCATCGGCGTCGAATCGACTGCCGACAGCCGCCGCGACTATCGCGAGATGATGTTCCGCGCCAAGGACGCGATGACGCGCTACATCTCCGGCGTCATCCTCTATGACGAGACCATCCGCCAGAAGGCTGCTGACGGCACGCCGCTGGTCGACATCATCAAGGCATCCGGCGCCATCCCCGGCATCAAGGTCGACGCCGGCGCCAAGCCGCTGGCCGGCTTTCCCGGCGACACCGTCACCGAGGGCCTCGACGGCCTGCGCGAGCGGCTTGCCGACTACTACAAGCTCGGCGCCCGCTTCGCCAAATGGCGCGCGGTGATCGATATCGACATCGCCAAGGGCGTGCCGTCTCAGACCTCGATCGGCTCGAACGCACACGCGCTCGCCCGCTACGCCGCGCTCTGCCAGGAGGCCGGCATCGTGCCGATCGTCGAGCCGGAGGTGCTGATGGACGGCGCCCACGGCATCGACACCTGCTACGAGATCAGCAAGGCGACGCTGCTCAAGCTCTATGACGAGCTCTATGCCGCGCGCGTCGTGCTCGAAGGCACCATCCTGAAGCCGAACATGGTCATATCGGGCAAGAAATCCGGCAAGCTGGATAGTCCAGAGATCGTCGCCGAAAAGACGATCAAACTGTTCCGCGAGACGGTGCCGGCGGCGGTTGCGGGCATTGCCTTCCTCTCCGGCGGCCAATCGGACGAGGAGGCGACCGCCAACCTCAATGCCATCAACGCCATCGGCCCGCATCCGTGGAAGCTGACCTTCTCCTACGGCCGTGCCCTGCAGGCCGCCGCGCAGAAGGCCTGGAGCGGCAAGGCGGCGAACGTCGCCGCCGGCCAGGCCGCCTTTGTCCATCGCGCCCACATGAACCATCTGGCGGCGCTCGGCAAATGGCAGCCGGCGCTGGAAAAGGCCGCCTGACACGTTTCTTCAGACGCGACGAAAAACCCGGGCTCACTGCCCGGGTTTTGTTTTTCGCCGGCGGCATCCCCACTTCTGGGACTGCGCGGAAAAGCGCGTCGGCCATGTCGGATCGCGCCGATATCGAACGTCCTTGGCAGGAGAGGACAGGAGATCGTCATGCATCGCAATGCCGTCGTTTCGCGGGAAGACTGGTTCGAGGCGCACAAAAGGCACCTCGATCGCGAGAAGGAACTGACGCGGCTGCGCGACAAGATCGCCGCCGAGCGCCGCGAATTGCCCTGGCTGAAGATCCGCAAGGACTACGTCTTCGAGAGCGAGCAAGGCCCGAAGCGGCTGGCCGGGCTCTTTGGCGAAAACAGCCAGCTGATCGTCTATCACTTCATGCTGGCGCCCGGCTCGAACCATCGCTGCGAGGGCTGCTCCTTCCTTGCCGACCATATCGACGGCGCCAATCTGCATCTCCAGCACCACGACGTGTCGCTGGTCGTGGTGGCGCGCGCGCCGCTGGCCGAGCTGTTGCCCTACAAGCAGCGCATGGGCTGGCGGTTCGACTGGGTGTCGTCCTATGCGTCCGACTTCAACTTCGACATGCAGGTTTCCTTCACCGACAAGCAGATCGCCGCCGGCGACACCACCTACAACTTCGAAAGGCGCGCGCGCACGTCGAAGGACCTGCCCGGCATCAGCGTGTTCTACCGCGACGGGGCCGGCGACATCTTCCTCACCTTCACGTCGCGCGCCCGCGGCGGCGATCCGCTGATCGGCGCCTATCACTATCTCGACATGACGCCGAAGGGCCGCAACGAGACCGGCCCCTATGGCGGCCTGATGGACTGGGTGCGGCTGCATGACGAGTACGAGGACGGCCCCGAGCCGCCGCCGGCCTGTTGCGACTGAACCGGCGGCTAATGCATGTCGCCCAAAAGTGGCCCCGGTTTTGGGAAAACGACATGCATAAAACAATGAGCTAAAGCGCGTCGCATGAGGCCGTTCAGGCGCGACGCGCTTTAGTTAGATCGTTCACCCGCACAACAATATGCGCTAAGGGCATGAGCCATGCAGCGCCTGCTCGCCCTCCTCACCTGGCTCGCCTTTCCCGTCTACGTCTGGCAGGGGCTCGGCGTGCGCCGTCGCACCAGCCGCATGCTGCCGGCGCGCGGTCCGGTCATCCATGAGATGCCGGGCAAGGCGCCGGCGATCACGCTGCTGGTGCTGGGCGATTCCTCCGCCGCCTCGGTCGGCATCGGCCATTCCGAGAACGGGCTCGCGGCGCAGCTTGCCATCCTGATTTCAGAGCGAACGGGCAGCTCCGTGCGCTGGCGGGCGGCCGGCTTCAATTCGGCGACCTCCGGCCAGGTGCGCGACCATGTCCTGCCCAATTTGTCTGCCGATCCGTGGACGCATATCGTGCTCGCCATCGGCACCAACGACACCAAGAACTTCCACTCGGTGCCACGCTTCAAGAAGGAGTTCGGCGGCCTGCTTTACGCACTGCGCGCCAAATGGCCGGAGGCGCGTGTGGTGTGGTCGCCGGTGCTGGAGTTCACCCGGGCGCCGGCGATGCCCTCCCTGCTTGGCAGGATCCTCGAGATCAGGGCTGCCGAGATGAATCGGATGGGCAAGCGCCTCTGCCTGGAGCGCGGCGCGGTGCCTGCGTCGCGGCTGCCGATCCTCGATCCGCAGGCCGGCTTTGCCGTTGACGGATTCCATGCCTCGGAAGCCGGCTACCGCGCCTGGGCGGAGCATCTGCTTGCTCCCGTTCTGGGCGAGCAGCCCCAGGCTTAGGCACCCGATGGGGTGACGTCGCGGCTCTAGCCCCAGTGCCCGAGCACCGCGGTGAGCGAGATCGCCGCCATGGCAAGCAGCGCCAGCTTCCAGAAATCGCTGCGCCGCCTCAGCCCCGGCCAGCCGAGCGGCTTGATCAGCTGGATGACCATGATGCCAATGATGACGAGCGCGAGGAGTTTCGACATGCCGCTTTTGAGCAGCATCGCGGCCGGCTGTCAAAGCCGGTATCGTTGCTTTGAAGCCGGGCGGAACCGGGCAGGACAGCCGCTTCTCCGTGTGCCGGCCAGACTGACCGCAATCTCCTTCGAAAGGCTGCCATCCTCCTGACAGACTGCTGTCAGCAGGGGTGTGCGATAGTGTCCTCATCAAAGAAGAGGAGACTAGCCGTGACCGGTTACCAGATACTGCGCGGTGTGCAGCACTATGTCGGCAAGATCCGCACGATGCGCAACGAGATCCGCACCCAGCGTTTCATGAATGGCTTGCCGGCGGACATTCGCAAGGACATCGGCTGGCCGGATATGTACGCCAACGGCCGCCACATCGACCAATGAGCTTTTTTTGCGTGCCGCGCTTGGATGCGGACACCGCGGTGCCCAGATCTAGAAGCGTCGGCGGATATGCTGAACCCTCCTGACAGTATGCTGTCAGGAGGGTCGTGTCATGGTGTGGCAGGAGTAGAGAGTGAGCTTCGCATGGTGAGGAGCTGGAACGACAGGCTGAACACGCCGGGCGTCAATGGCATCAAGCCGTCGCCGCGGAGCTTTGCCGACGTCGTCGAAGGCCAGCCGATGCTGGTGCCGACGGCGCGCCAGGTCGATGATTTCATCCGCTCGATCCCGGAAGGCGTCGAGATGGACGTCCGCGCGCTGCGCAGCGCGCTGGCCATCGAGCACGGGGCTGAAGTGACATGCCCGGTCGCCATCGGCTATCATTTGCGCACCGTGGCCGAGGCGGCCGGCGAGGATCTCGAGCACGGCATGGCGCTGAGCGAGATCGCGCCGTTCTGGCGGGTGCTGGACGCCAGGACGCCGACAACGAGGAAACCGTCCTTCGGCACGGAGTTCGTCGCCGTGCAGCGCAAGCGCGAAGGGCTGAAGCCATAGTGCATGTCGCCCAAAAGTGGGAACCGGTTTTGGGAACCACGACATGCGTAGAAACAACGTGCATGTCGCCCAGAAGTGGCAACCGGTTTTGGGGCCACGACATGCATAGAAACAACATCGAGGAACCATACGATGCGTCGTGCCGACAGGCTCTTCCAGATCGTGCAGCATTTGCGCGGCGGCCGTCTGGTCACCGCCCAGAAGCTGGGTACGTGGCTCGAGGTTTCCGAGCGCACGATCTATCGCGACATCGCCGACCTGCAGTCGACCGGCGTGCCGATCGACGGCGAGGCGGGCGTCGGCTACATGATGAGGGAGGGTTTCGACCTTCCGCCGCTGATGTTCACGCGTGACGAGATCGTGGCGCTGGTCGCCGGCGCCCGCATGGTGCGCGCCTTTGGCGGCGCCGCCATGGCGCGGGCCGCGGACGAGGCGCTGGTCAAGATCGGCGCCGTGCTGCCCGATACCGAGAAGGACCGCATCGCCCGCACCGAGATCCACACGCCGATGTGGGTGGTGAGCGATGCCGCGCGCGAGGCGATCGACCTGATCGAGCGCGCGATCGAGAAACGCCAGGTCCTGACCATCGACTATTCGGACGAGGCCGGGCGCGGCACCGCGCGCGACATCCGGCCGCTCGGCCTGTGGTTCTGGGGCAAGGTGTGGACACTGGTCGCCTGGTGCGAGATGCGCGACGATTTCCGCGCCTTCCGCATCGACCGCATTGCCTCGGTGGTGATCGCCGGCCGCGTCTACAAGCCGGAGCGCGGCAAGCAGCTCGCCGATTTCTACCGCGCGGTGGAGCGCAGCGAGGACTATGGCATGACGCCGGACCGGGCGGCGCGCAACTGAAGCCTCGAAAGCCAATAAAAAAGCCCGCTCGAAGCGGGCTTTTTTATTGGCATGCCGAGAATTCTACTCCTCGTCGTCCGTGTCCTTGTCCTTCGACTTCAGCGCCGAGAGCTTGGCGAAGACGGCGTTGGCGTCGAGCTCGGCGTCCTCGTCCTTCGGCTTTTCCGGCGCCGGGACCAGCCGTTCCGTCAGCGCCGCCGGCAGCAGTGTGTCGCCGACCGGCGGCGCCTGCTCGCGGCCGCGCGAGGCGCGGTTGACTTCCAGGTCGAGGTCGATCTGCGAGGCGAGGCCCAGCGTCACCGGATCCATCGGCTGCAGATTGGCCGAATTCCAATGCTTGCGCTCGCGGATCTGCTCGATCGTCGACTTGGTGGTGCCTACAAGACGGGCAATCTGCGCGTCCTTCAGTTCGGGATGGTTGCGTACCAGCCAGAGGATGGCATTCGGCCGGTCCTGACGCTTCGACAGCGGCGTGTAGCGCGGGCCCTTGCGCTTGGATTCCGGCACCCTCACCTTGGGGTCGGACAGCTTCAGCCGATGGTTCTGGTCCTTCTCGGCGCGCGCGATCTCGTCGCGGGTCAGCTGGCCGGTCATGATCGGGTCCATGCCCTTGATGCCTTGCGCCGATTCGCCGTCGGCGATCGCCTTGACCTCGAGCGGATGCAGCCCGCAGAACTGCGCGATCTGCTCGAAGGAGAGCGCGGTGTTGTCGACCAGCCACACGGCGGTCGCCTTGGGCATCAGCAGCGTATTGGCCATTTCCAAAAATCCTTCTCGTTCGCCCGCGTTCCCGCGCGGGCGGTGGTTTTAGAGCCACCAAAATGGGAAATTCGCGGTCTGTATAACCGCTCCGTCACCATTTCGCAATGTTTTTGGAAGGCCCCGAAGGGAGAGGCCGGGCACAAGCGCGGCTTGGAAAGACAAAACCCGCCGGACTGGGTCCAGCGGGTTTGGAACCGGAGACGAGCAAGCGTCTACGACGGCTCTGGCTTCTTGACGCGGCCCCGGCCTTTCGGCCGGGTCGCGTTTGCAATCAAAGAGCCTGGCGGGCGATACGCTCGATGTCGGCGCGGTTGATGCCGAGGTCGCTCAGCTGACGGGCGTTGAGCTTGTTCAGCTCGCGCACGGTCTCATTGTACATGCGCCAGTTACGGAAAGCGCGGATCGGGTTCATGGTGGTTCTCCAGTCGTTGGTTGATTTGTTCGATGCCGTGTAAATAGGCACCGCCGCCTAAGAATTGAACGGACGCTTTTGCATGGCGGCAATGCGTTTTGTGCATTGCAGCATTAAGCTCTCGTTCAGGTTTTCCGCAGGCGATTTACGCACCAGGGCGCGTCGAGATTCAGGTCAGGCCAAGCCGGAGTCGAAGACGGGCGCGGAGCGACCAAAACGGTGGTTTCCGAGAACCGGCGCGGAGCGCACCTCCGCATGTCCCGGAAAAGTGCTCCCGGTTTTCCGACAAGGACATGCGGCAGCAAGGAAACTACGTGAGCCCCGGAAGCGCAGGTTTGCAGGCCGGCCTCACCTGAATATCCTAGCCGACGTCGAGCACGATCTTGCCGATATGCTCCCCATCCTCCATCCGCTCATGCGCCCGCCAGGCTTCGCTGAGCGGCAGGATCGTGTCCATCACCGGCGCAATCTTGCGGCTGCCGAGCAGCGGCCAAACCTGCGCCTCGAGCGCTGCCGCGATCGCCGCCTTGAACTCGACCGTGCGCGGCCTCAGCGTCGAGCCGGTATGGGTGAGCCGCTTGACCATCAGCTTGGAGAAATCGACACTCGCCGCCGCCCCGCCCTGCACGGCGATCTGCACGATGCGGCCTTCCACCGCCGCGGCCTCGTAATTGCGCGTCACATAGTCTCCGGCGACCATGTCGAGGATGACGTTGGCGCCCCGGCCGGCGGTCGCGTCCTTGACCGCGGCGACGAAGTCCTCCTCGCGATAGTTGATCGCGCGGTCGGCGCCGAGCTTCAGGCAGGCGTCGCATTTCTCCTTGCTGCCGGCGGTGGTGACGACATAAGCGCCGAAGGCCGCCGCCAGCTGGATCGCCGTGGTGCCGATGCCGGACGAGCCGCCATGCACCAGCAGTGTTTCGCCGCTCTTCAAGCCGCCGCGCTCGAATACATTGTGCCAGACGGTGAAATAGGTTTCCGGCACCGCCGCCGCTTCGGTGTGGGTGAAGCCGGCCGGCAGCGGCAGCACGCTGCCGGCATGCACCTTGACATATTCGGCATAGCCGCCGCCGGGGGTGAGCGCGCAGACCCGGTCGCCGATGCGCCAGCGCGATATCTGGTCGCCCAGTGCCGCGACCTCGCCCGAGACTTCGAGACCCGGCAGGTCGGACGCGCCGGGCGGCGGCGGATAGGCGCCCTTGCGCTGCAGCACATCCGGCCGGTTGACGCCGGCGGCACGCACCCGGATCAGCACCTCGCCCGGTCCCGGCACGGGCACGTCGCGCGTTTCTGGCTTCAGCACCCGCGGCCCGCCGGGCTCCGAGATCGCGATCGCCGTCATCTTCGCCGGAATCTTCTGTCCGCTCGCCATGAACTGTCCCGTCCTCCTTCGGCCGGTCTGGCCGGCAATTTGCATCAGCGCCCCTGCCCTATGTATGCTCATTGTCGAATCCGGCAAATGGCAAATCAGGGAGGAGCGACGATGGCGAGCTTCGACGACGAACCCGTAAAGAAAGCGCGCCCGCATGAGATCGGGCAGGATCTGGCCCTGCTTTCGGCCGACGAATTGTCCGAGCGGATCGGCATGCTGCGCGACGAGATCGCCCGGCTGGAAGCCGAGCTCAAGGCCAAGGGCGCGACCAAATCGGCAGCCGAGGCGCTGTTCCGCCGCGGCTAGCGTTGACGACGGCAACGCTTGCCGCCGAAAAGCCCGAATGCGCCTGTCAGACCGGCGCCACGAACCCCAAGCCGGATCAGACAATGTTTGCAACCTACCGACCGATCCTCTCCTTGCTTCGCGGCACCGCCTTCCTGCTCGCGGCGTCCGGCCTGCACGGGCTGCTTTTGCCGTTGCGTGGCCAGTTGGAGGGCTTTTCCACGGCATCGCTCGGCCTGATGGGCACGGCCTGGGCGGGCGGCTTCGTCACCGGCTGCTTCTTTGCGCCCCGCCTGGTTCGCCGCGCCGGCCATGTCCGGGCCTTCGGCGCCTTTGCCGCGTCGGGCGCCATCGTCGCCTTGCTCACCGGCCTCATCATCGATGAGTATGTCTGGATCCTGCTGCGCGCCTTTACCGGCTTCACCATGGCCGGCGCCTTCATGGTCATCGAAAGCTGGCTGAACGAGAAGGCGACCAACGAGAATCGCGGCACCGTCTTCGGCCTCTACATGATGGTCACCTATGCATCGATCATGGGCGGCCAGATGATCGTCGCCGGCGGCGACGTGAAGTCGGCTTCGCTGTTCATGATCACCGGCATCCTGTTCTGCCTGTCGCTGCTCCCGACCGCCGTCTCGACGCAGTCGCATCCGAAGCCGCTGCAGGACGTCAAGCTGGATGTCAAAGGGCTCTACGCCAATTCGCCGGTGTCCGCTGTTGCCTGCCTGCTGATCGGCATCGCCAACGGCGCCTGGGGCACGCTCGGCGCCGTCTATGGCGCCCGCATCGGCATTTCCACGGCCGAGATCGCGCTGATGATGAGCCTGGTGGTGGTCGCCGGCGCGGCCATGCAGCTTCCGGCCGGGCGCCTCTCGGACAAGACCGACCGCCGTTTCGTGCTGGCGGGCGCCGCCTTCGGCGCGGCCTTGTTCGCCATCGTCGTCTTCCTGTTCGAGCCGCGCTCCGGCGTCTTCGTCCTTGTCCTGACCGCCTCCTATGGCGCCTTCGCCTACACGCTCTATTCGATCGCAGTGGCGCATGCCAACGACCACGCGCGGGCGGAGGATTTCGTCAAGGTTTCGGGCGGCCTTCTGCTGCTCTACGGCTTCGGCACCATGATCGGGCCCCTGCTCGCTGCCGGCCTGATGGGTTCGCTGCGTCCCGAGGGCCTGTTCCTGGCCACCGCGCTCGCCCATCTTTGCCTGGCGGGCTACACCCTGCTGCGCATCAGCCGCCGCGCCCCGGTGCCGATCGAAAACCGCGACGCCTTCAAGACCCAGCCGGCCGACCGTTCGGTGACGCCGGAAGCCTTGCGGCTCGATCCGCGCAGAAAGGCTGAAACCAATGGTTGAGATTTGGGAAACTTTGCCTCTAAAATGACGCATGATGTTTTCTGATGCCTTTGTGGCGATTGCCGATCCCAACCGGCGCTATCTTCTCGAAGAGCTCCGGCGCGGCCCGAAGACCGTCAACGAACTGGCGGCCGGACTGCCAGTTTCACGCCCAGCCGTCTCGCAGCACCTGAAGGTTCTGCTCGAGGCCGGCCTGGTCAACGCCAAGGCGGAAGGCACGCGGCGTGTCTACACGGTCAGCAGTGCCGGCTTCCTGCGGTTGAACATCTGGCTCGACCAGTTCTGGGAAGCATTGCCCGGCGAGTGACCTCTGGGCGGCATGACCGGTCCGGCACTTGCTTCATGCGATTCCGTTCTGCGCTTTTTCTGGCTGTGGAGGAGGAACCCATGGGACGCGAAGCGGTACTTGGCGCTCTGACGGCGATCAATCTGGTTCTGCTCGCTGGCATGGGGCTGATGCAGATCCTGCCGGCGAAGGCGCAGGACGGCACAGGCATGCTGCGCGGAAGCGGGCTTCAGATTGTCGATAGTCAGGGCCGGGTGCGCTCCAGCATCTCCGTGCTGCCGGCGACGGCCGGCGAGGCCGAAACCGTTCTGTTCCGCCTCATCGCGGAGAATGGCCAGCCTTCGGTCAAGATCAGCGCCTCGACCGCAAGCGCCGGCCTGAGTTTCGTCGGCGGCGACGATGCAAGCTACATTTTGCTCGAGGCGGATGGTCCCGAAACCCGGCTCGAGATGGTGGAACCGGAAGGCCGCAAGAAGGTGATCGAGCCATAGCAGCGATGCAAGGCCAGGTGAGCAGGACCGCTCGCCTCCGATCGCTAAGTACTGATGTCAGCCGTCGTTGTAGGGGAAGAATTTGAAGTAGGGCTGGGCTTCCTCGATCACGCGGGCGAAGGACGGTCGTTCGACCAGTCGATCGTGATAACGCCTGACCGCGGGGAACCTGTCGCCGAACGGCTCGACCTTGTTGGCGTAGAACAGCGCCGGCGCCGCCGCGCAGTCGGCCATGGTGAAGGTTTCGCCAACCGCCCAAATCCTCGACTGCATTTCGGTTTCGACGATGGCGTAGGAGGCACGCAACTGCGCCCGCGCCTGCTCGACACCGAACGGATCGGTCTGGCCCTGCGGCCGCAGCCGGTCGCCGACGATCTTCTGCATCGGCTCCTGCACATAGAAATCGTAGAAGCGATCGGCGGTCCGGACCTGGCGGGCGAGGTCGGCATCGTCCGGAATCAGCGCGGTCGGGCCAGGATAGTGGACGGCCAGATACTCGATCACGATGGTCGATTCCGGCACCGTCTGCCCGCGCGCCTCGTCGCGCAGCACCGGCATCTTGCCCGCCGGCGACAGTCTCAGGAACGCCGCGCGCGACTGCTCGTTGCCGAGATCGACGATGACGACATCGAAAGGCGTGCCGTTCTCATAGAGCGCGATCAGCGGCTTCCAGCAGAAGGATGCCAGGGGGTGGAGGTGCATGGTCAGGGACATTGGGTGCTCGCTTCCGTTCGGCGTGGATTGGCCCGATTTCGATAGTGGCGCATTCCGTGCGGCGATGTCACGGCAGACGGCGGGTCAGGCGGCCCGCGCTGCCCGGTCATGCGCCGCGATGGCGGCGATCATGACGCCCCAGTCGTCCGGATGCAGTTCGTGGCCGCCACCCTCGATACGCACCAGCTTCGCACCGGCAACCGCCTCGGCGAGCGCTGCGCCATGCTCGACCGGAAAGATCGGATCCGTCGTGCCGTGGATGACGAGCAGCGCAATCCGCATCTTCCGAAGACGGTCATTCCAGTCTCCGCCGCTCTTGAGCAGGAAGTGGTTGGTCGCGCTGAGCAGGCCTCCCGACCGGTCATAGTCCCGCTCGACGAACGCCCTTGTCAGCTTCTCGTCGAACGGATGCACGGTGCTCGCGATGACGCGGGCCTCGCTAACGATGAAGTCGATCACCTGCTCGCGATCCGACCAATCGACCTTCTCGCCTGCCGCCGCGTGCTCTTTGTAGCTCTCGGACATTCCCGGCAGATGCGAGGTGTCGATGCCGACTGGCGACGTGCTGATCCCGGTCAGCGCCGTGACGCGCGACGGGTGTTTCAGCGCCACCAGCTGCGCGATCATGCCGCCCATCGACATGCCGACCACATGCGCCCTCACGACCTCATGATCGTCGAGCACGCGGATGGCATCGTCGGCCATGTCATCGAATGTGTAGGGCGGCTCGCCCGGCACGTATTTGCTCGAGTGGCCGGTATCGCGATTGTCGTAGCGGATCACGAACAGACCCTCGCCGGCCAGCTTCCGGCAGAACGCTTCCGGCCACCACAGCATCGACGCCATGGCGCCCATGATCAGCAGAACCGCGGGATCGGCGGGACTGCCGAAAGTTTCGGAAACGATCCGGGGCTGCTCTTTCGTCTTCATGGTCGCTTCCTCCTCTGCAATCCGATTGCATTTTGCAATCAGTTGCACGATAATCAGACTGATACGATAATGCAACCGGTTTTTCTGGAGACTTTGCACATGAACACCGATCACCGTTCCGGCTGCCCGATCAATCTGTCGCTCGAAGTGTTCGGCGATCGCTGGAGCCTGATCATCCTGCGCGACATGATCTTCGGCGGCCGGCGCCATTTTCGCGAAATGCTCAACGGATCGATCGAGGGCATCGCGTCCAACATCCTTGCCGACCGGCTGAAGCGGCTGATGGAGCTGGGCATGCTGACAAAGGCCGACGATCCCTCCCACAAGCAGAAGGCGATCTACAGCCTGACCGAGATGGCCATCACCCTGGTGCCGATCATGGCGCATCTCGGCGCCTGGGGCCGTGTCTGGCTGCCGGTCAGCGAGGAGCTCTCGATCCGCGCCGAGCTTTTGGAAAACGGCGGCCCACCCTTATGGGAGCGCTTCATGGACGAATTGCGCCATGAACACCTCGGCGCGGCGATCGACCAGGAGGGGCCAACCGTTCGGGCAACCCTGCAGGCCGGCTACGAGGCAGTGGTCGCCCGCAAGGCTGAGGCTGCCGCCGGCTAGACAGGGCGCGGCGTTTCGCCACTTCCTGAAAATCAGTTTCAACCGCCGCCGGGATTGTATCCTGCGTCTCGTCGACGATGATCGCGGCCTTTCAACAGGAGACTGCCATGACCGCGCTGACGCTCGAGAAAGCCAAGCAAATCATCGACGCCGCCTTCGCCAGGGGTGCAGAGCTGAAGCTCAGGCCGCTGGGCGTATCGGTGCTCGATGCCGGCGCCCACCTAGTCGCCTTCCAGCGCCAGGACGGCGCCTCGTTCCTGCGTCCGCAAATGTCGGCCGGCAAGGCCTATGGCGCGCTCGCCATCGGCATGGGCTCGCGCCGCGTCGAAGCCTTCGCCAAGGAACGGCCGCATCTGATGGCCGGCATCTCCGACGTCTCCGGCGGTCGTGTCCTGCCTGTCGTCGGCGGCGTGCTGATCCGCGATCATGCCGGCGCCGTCATCGGCGCGGTCGGCATCTCCGGCGACACGTCGGACAATGACGAGGCCGCCGCGATCGCCGGCATCGAAGCCGCCGGCTTCGCTGCCGATCCGGGCTGAGACGGATCAGCGGGAGGATGTGTCGAGATTCAAGTCAGGCCGAGTCGAAAATGTTGGTTCCGAGAACCGGAGCGGAGCGTACGTGAGCACCGGAAGCGCAGGAAACCTGCATTTGCACACCGGTCTCAACTGAATATCGGCACATCCTAGTTCAGGTTGATATCCCGGCTTGCCGACCGCATCGACACCGAGAAGCCGGCGAGCACGTCGAACAGCGCGATGACCATCAGGGTGAAGAAGACCGAATGCGCCGCGCCCTTCACCAGCAGGAACTCGACCAGGAAGGCGATGAAGACCAGCGTCGACAACAGATGGTCGAGGATCGAGGCGTTGGTGGTGCGCACCGATTTTGAGATCTCGACGAACAGGAAGAACAGGCCGATCAGCACCATCAGGTCGCCGAGCGTCATCGAGAACACGCCACCGGACATCATGCGGAACGAGAACATCTCGTTGGCCCAGGGATCGTCGCCGCTGCCGAATATCCCGAGCAGCCCGAGATTGTAGAGCACGAAGGGCACGATCAGCAGGGGGATGGCACCGAACATCTGGCGACTCCGATTGAGCTTCCTTCAGTTGCAGCCCGCCGGCCTTCCTCGTCAAGAAGTTTCATGCGTCGCCGCTAACACGCTCGAAGACCGCGCGAAACAAGCATGTCAGAGCAATTCCAGGAAAAGTGCGCAGCGGTTTTCCGTCCGGAATTGCGTCAAAACAAAAACTTGGGGCGGTTCGGCGATTCCATGAAACGCTGAACCGCCCTAGCGGGGGTTCCTCCCGCGCCTGTCAGGCCACAAAGACCGGCGCGCAGGGTCCGTCGGCAGAGTCGGTATCGAACCGCGACGCTGGAGCGATTGGCGAGGCCAAACGCAAAAAGACCGGCCAATGGCCGGTCTTTTGGAAGTCGCAAACCGCCGGAAGCTTCTCAGCTTTCCTTCGGCTCCAGAACCTGGCGGCCACGATACATGCCGGTCTTCAGGTCGATATGGTGCGGGCGGCGCATTTCGCCGGAATTCTTGTCCTCGACATAGGTCGGGGCCTTGAGGGCGTCGGCCGAGCGGCGCATGCCGCGCTTCGACGGAGAGGTTTTTCGTTTCGGAACGGCCACGGATATGCTCCACTACATGGTCAAAATGCCCCGGCAACCCTCGTGAAAGGGCCATGTCTGGGGCCATAATCTGAGAAAGTCGGGTGCCTATACACGCCCTGCGCCGTTTTGGCCAGCACCGCGGCAAATTTTTTTGCCGGAGCAGGAAAGCAGCATGAAGCTGCACTTCAGTCCAGGCAGCCTATATAGGCGCCCGATCTGCCAGCGCGTCGCTCGATCAGCGCCGCCAGCCGTCGCAGGCCAGGCCCCGGCTTGGCGGGATTGCGGGCGATCGGGTTGGGCAGCGTGACGGCAAGCAGCGCCGCCTGCCGACGCGACAGCTGCTTTGCCGAGACGCCGAAATGATGCTGGGCGGCGGCCTCGATGCCATAGATGCCCGGCCCCCATTCGGCGATGTTGAGGTAGATCTCCATGATCCGCCGCTTCGACATCACCGCGTCGAAATAGACGGCGAGCGGCAGTTCGACCACCTTGCGCACCGTGCCCAGCGGCCGCGACCAGAGGAAGAGATTCTTCACCGTCTGCATGGTGATGGTCGAGGCGCCGCGCGTTGCCTCGCCGGCCAGCGCGTCGTCGACGACGCCGCGCAATTCGCCGAGATCGACGCCGCGGTGGAAGCAGAACTGCCCATCCTCCGACATGACCACCGAATGCGCCAACACCGGTGACACGTCGTCGATGGAAACCCAGCGCCGGTCGTAGCCGGAGAAGGTCGCGAGGTCCTTCAGCATCAGCGTCGACACCGGATGCACGAAGGACGGCAGATAGAGGAAGGTCAGCACCACCGGTATCACCGCCAGGATGGCGGCAACGACCAGGGAGCGCCGGCCCAGGCGCTTGAGGCCGGCGCGGTTCAGGCGCCTCGGCCGCGCCATGTCCAGTCCTTCGATTTCATGATCGACGATCGGTTCCGTCAAGCCGCCCCACCCGTGCCATCAGCTCAACCGGCATAATGGCGCGCGGCTTCTTGCGCAATGTCTGAGTGTCGGCTACCGCTCCCGGCCATGGCGAAAGACGAAGAAATCGCGTTCGAAACCGCACTTCTGATGCGCGCAGCGGCAATCGAGGCGCTGCTCAGGCGGCTTCTCGACCAGCGCGCGCTGTCCGGCGAGATCGCCCGGCCGAAGCGGCTGATGGCGGCCATGCGCCATGGCGTGTTGAACGGCGGCAAGCGCCTGCGTCCGTTTCTGGTCATGGAAAGCGCGGCGCTCTTTTCCGCCGATGGCGAGGCGGCATCGCGCGTCGCGGCGGCGCTCGAATGCGTGCATTGCTATTCGCTGATCCATGACGATCTGCCGGCCATGGACAATGACGATCTGCGCCGCGGCCAGCCGACCGTGCACCGGGCCTTCGACGATGCCACCGCCATCCTCGCCGGCGACGCGCTGCTGACGCTTGCCTTCGACATCCTCGCCGACGAGGCGACCGTGCTGCCCGTGGAACGCCGGGCAGCGCTGGTGCTGGCACTTGCCCGCGCCGCCGGCGTTGGCGGCATGGTCGGCGGGCAGATGCTCGATCTCGATGCCGGCCGCAATCCACCGGACGAGGCCGGCATCATCCGGCTGCAGGCGATGAAGACCGGCGCCTTGATCCGCTTTGCCTGCGAGGCCGGCGCCATCGTCGCCGGCGCGCCGCCGGAAGACCGCGAGCGGCTGGCCGAATTCGGCTCGGCGATCGGGCTCGCCTTCCAGCTTGCCGACGACTTGCTCGACCTGACGGCGGATGCGCACCAGATGGGCAAGGCGACCGGCAAGGACGCCGCCGCCGGCAAGGCGACGCTGGTCGCCCTGCACGGCGCCGACTGGGCGCGCAAGCAGCTCAGCGGCCTCGTCGGCCAAGCGCATGCGCTGCTGGATCCCTATGGCGAGCGCGCGGCCTTGCTGAAGGAAGCGGCGACATTCGTGGCGACGCGCAACAGCTGACCTGTTGCACAGGCGGACGACGCCGGCTCGCCACCAGTCCGATCTTCACAACCCTGCCAGCGCGAAATGCTGGATGCCATTCCAGCAAAGCGCGCACTGCTGAGCGAGCTGCGGATAGGGCGCCGACGTCGGCTTCGATTGTTCGCTCTTTCCGAATAGTGCTGCCAGCAGCGGGGTGATTATCCGACTTCTGCGGCAATCTATATCCGCCCGATGACGGCGCGACCGTCGTCATCAGCCTCGCCAAGCAACGCCATGAATCCACCGAAAGGAACCTGCAAATGCCCTTTGCCAACTTCAAGATGCCCGAGGCCGCCCTCACAAAAGCGCAGAAGGAAGACCTCGTCCACAAGACCACGCAGATGTTCGTCGACTATTTCGGCGAGGGTGTGCGCCCCTACACCATGGTGCTGATCGAAGAAGTTCCTGATGGAGGCTACGGCCGCGCCGATGAAGTCTTCGTCCTTCCCGATGCCTATCGGGCAAAGGATGGTGCCTGACATGGACAAGGCGGGCCGCTTGTCGAGCGGCTCGCCTTTCGAGCAATGCAAGTCGGACCTCAGCCTCTTGCGGCCGCGTTGGCGACCACGAACACCGCATAGAGCGACTGCCGCGCCGTGATGAACAGGCGGTTGCGCTTGGCGCCGCCGAAGGTGAGGTTCGCCACCGTTTCAGGGATGCGGATCTTGCCGATCAGCGTGCCGTCGGGGTCGAAGCAATGCACGCCGTCGCCGGCGCCTGCCCAGACACGGCCGGCCGTATCCACCCTGAAGCCGTCGAACAGGCCGGCCGTGCAGGTTGCGAAAACGCCGATTTCCCCCAGCGAATTGCCTTCGACGGCAAACTTGCGGATGTGCCGCGGCCCGTCCTTCTGATGCGTGATGCCGGTGTCGCCGACATAGAGGACGCTCTCGTCCGGCGAGAAGGCGAGACCGTTGGGCTTCGCCATCGTCGAGACGACCCGCGCCACCGCGCCGGTCGCGGGATCGGCGCGGTAGACGTGGCAGCCCTCGATCTCCTGTTCGGCGCGGTCGCCCTCATAGTCGGTCGCGATGCCGTAGGGCGGATCGGAAAACCACACTGTGCCATCCGAGCGCACCACGACGTCGTTAGGCGAATTCAGGCGCTTGCCGTCGAAACGGTCGGCGATCACCGTGATCGATCCGTCATGCTCGGTGCGCGTGACGCGGCGCGCCCGATGCTCGCAGGTGACCAGCCGTCCCTCTGTATCGACCGTGTTGCCGTTGGCATTGTTTGCCGGCGCCCGGAACACCGAAACCACGCCATTGGTCTCGTCGTAGCGCATGATGCGGTCGTTGGGGATGTCGGAGAAGACCAGATAGCGCCCGGCCGCGAACCATGCCGGGCCTTCCAGCCAGCGCCCGCCGGTCCACAGCCGCTCGACCGCCACATGGCCGACGAAGCAGCTTTCGAACCGCTCGTCGAGGACCTCGAAGCCGGCGCCCTCTATGTCTCCGAACATGCTTCTTCCTCCGCGAAAACGGGTTATCGATAGCCTTCGCGGCGAGCTGTTTTCAAGACTTGACCTGCAAAAATGTTAGCGATAACATCGGTGCCAATTCAGTCCGTTTGCTTGGCTTGGGAGGGCCATAGATGCGGCCCAAGCTCATCGAATTCATCGACATCTCCAAGCGCTTCGGCGGCACCCTGGCGCTGAAGTCGGTGTCGCTCGACATCCACGAGGGCGAGATCGTCGCCCTGCTCGGCGAGAACGGCGCCGGCAAGTCGACGCTCATCAAGACGCTCGCCGGCATCCACAAGCGCGACCAAGGCACGATCCGCTTTCGCGGCGAGGACTACCACCACCGCCCGCCGCGTCCCAACCAGCCGCAGAAGGTCGCCTTCATCCATCAGGACCTCGGCCTCATCGAATGGATGACGGTGGCCGAGAATGTCGGCATGGCGCAAGGTTTTTCGCGCCGCTCCGGCCTGATCGACTGGCGCGACACCGAGCGCCGCGCCGAGCGCGCGCTGGCGCTGGTCGGCTGCGCCTTCGATCCGGCGACGCGCGTCCAGGATCTTTCCCGCACCGAAAAGTCGCTGGTGGCGATCGCCCGCGCGCTGGCGACTGAGGCCGACGTGCTGGTGCTCGACGAGCCGACGGCGAGCCTGCCGGCGGACGAGGTCGAGCGCCTGTTCGAGGCGCTGCGGCCGTTGCGCGAGCGCGGCGTCGGCATGATCTATGTCTCGCACCGGCTGGACGAGGTGTTCCGCATCGCCGATCGCGTCGCCGTCATGCGCGACGGCCGCATGGTCGCGGTGAAGCCGGTGGTCGAGACCACGCCGCAGGAACTGGTCGACCTGATCGTCGGCCGGCCGGCGCACCAGATGTTCGCCAAGTCGCAATGGCAGGACGGGCCGGAGCGGCTCAAGGTCGAAAACCTCACTTGCGGCAACGTCGGCCCAGTCACCTTCGAGGCGCGCTCCGGCGAATTGCTCGGGCTGGTCGGCCTGCGCGGCGCCGGACAGGAGGCTGTAGGCCGCGCGCTGTTCGGCGCCGAGCGTTTCGAGGGAACGGTCTCGCTCGACGGCAAGCGCCTCGACCTGTCATCGGTCGGCGCCGCCCTTGCCGCCGGCGTCGGCCTCATCGCGCGCGACCGCACCGAGGAATCGGTCGCGCTGTCGCTTTCCGTGCGCGAGAACATGTATCTCAATCCGTCGGCGGTCGGTCGCGGGCTGTTCTCCTTCATGAAGCCGGCGCACGAGAGCGAGCTCACGCAGGAACTCGGCGCGCGGCTGGGGCTGAGGCCCAACGATCCGCATCTGCCGATCGAAGCGCTTTCAGGCGGCAACCAGCAGAAGGTGGTCGTCGGCCGCTGGCTGGCGACGGGCCGCAAGCTTCTGATCGCCGAGGACCCGACGGCCGGCGTCGATGTCGGCGCCAAGGCCGAGATCTACCGGCTGATCGCGGCGGCCGTCGAGGCAGGGCTGGCGGTCATCGTCGTCTCCACCGATTTCGAGGAGGTCGCCCATATCTGCCATCGCGCCCTCGTCTTCTCGCATAACCGCATCGTGCGCGAGCTGGCCGGCGATGCCTTGACGACGGCTGCGCTCATTCGTGCCGCCTCCGTGTCCGAAGCCGCCTAGAGCCGGATGATTTCAGGTCGAATCGACCTGAAATCTGAATCCGGTTCTAAATCAAAGAGATAGAGCATGATGTCGTCCGAAATCCGCCTCACACTTTTCGGCATCATGCTCTAGGAGGACCCCATGAATTCGATCAAATCGACGGCGCTTGAGCCGACCCGGTCGGAACTTTCCGGGCTGAGCCTCGGCCAGAAGGCTTCGCGCTACCTGCCGGTCTACGGCCTGCCGATCCTGACGCTGCTGCTCATCCTGCTGTTCTCGCTGCTGTTGCCGCGGACGTTCCCGACGCTGCTCAATTTGCGCTCGATCATCTCCGACAAGGCGATCATCGCGATGCTGTCGCTGGCGGCGATGATCCCGATGGCCTCGGGCCGCATCGACCTGACGGTGGGCTACGGCATCGTGCTGTGGCACATCCTGGCCATCAGCCTGCAGACGGCCTTCGGCATCCCGTGGCCGATCGCGGTGCTGATCGTCATCCTGCTCGGCGTGCTTACCGGCTTCATCAATGGCTGGCTGGTCGAGGTGGCGCGCATCGATTCCTTCATCGCCACGCTCGGCACCGGCACCGTGCTGTACGCTTTGGCCATGTGGTACACCGGCGGCCGCCAGGTCGTCGGCGTGCTGCCCGAGGGCTTCCTCTCCCTCAACGGCACGATGCTGTTCGGCTTGCCGATCACCGGCTACTACGTGGTCGTCCTGGCGCTGGCGATGTGGCTCGTGCTCGAATACCTGCCGATCGGCCGCTACCTCTACGCCATCGGCGCCAATCCGAAGGCCGCTGCGCTCAACGGCATCCCGGTGCAGAAATTCGTCATGGGCGCCTTCGTCGCCTCCGGTGCGCTGACCGCGCTGGGCGGGGTGCTGCTCGCCTCGAAGCTCCGCATCGGCCAGGCCAGCGTCGGCCTCGAATATCTGCTGCCGGCGCTGGTCGGCGCCTTCCTCGGATCGACCACCATCAAGCCCGGCCGCGTCAATGTGTGGGGCACCATCATCGGCGTCGTCATCCTCGCTGTCGGCATTTCAGGCATCCAGCAGTTCGGCGGCTCGTTCTGGGTCGAGCCGCTGTTCAACGGCGTCACCCTGCTCGTCGCGATCGGCATTGCCGGCTACGCGCAGCGGCGCCGCGGCGCGGTCGTGCCGCCCGCCACCAATCAACCAGCCACCAGCCAACCAACAAAGACAACCAACAATGCTTAATGGGAGAAACAATATGCATCGCAGAACAGTCCTTCAGCTTGGCGTCGCCTGCCTGGCGCTCGGCATCGCCTCGACCGCGCTCGCCGATCCGATGGCCGACGCCAAGGCGGTCGTCGACAAATACGCCAGCAAGGTCGAGAAATGGGACGGACCGACGTCGGGGCCGAAGGGGGCCGCGGGCAAGACCATCGTCGTGCTCGGCGCCGACATGAAGAACGGCGGCATTCTCGGCGTCACCAAGGGCGTCGAAGAGGCTGCGGCGGCGCTCGGCTGGACGGTCAAGACGCTTGACGGCGCCGGCTCCATCGGCGGCCGCACCGCCGCCTTCGGCCAGGCGCTGGCGCTCAACCCGGACGGCATCATCATCAACGGCTTTGACGCCGTCGAGCAGAAGCCGGCGATGGAGCAGGCCAAGGCGGCCAAGATCCCGATGGCGGCATGGCACGCGGCACCGACGGTAGGCCCGATCGACGACCTCGGCATCATCGCCAACGTCTCGACCGATCCGATGGAAGTGTCGAAGGCGGCCGCCGACTGGGCCTTCGTCGACGCCAAGGGCAAGCCCGGCGTCATCATCTTCACCGATTCCACCTACCAGATCGCCATTGCCAAGGCGGATCGGATGAAGAAGGAGATCGAGGATCTCGGCGGCAAGGTGCTCGAATATGTCGACACGCCGATCGCCGAGACCTCGCAGCGCATGCCGCAGCTCACCACCTCGCTGCTGCAGAAATACGGCGACGCCTGGACCCATTCGCTGGCCATCAACGATCTCTATTTCGACTTCATGGGTCCGTCGCTGGCGGCCGCAGGCAAGTCGGGCACCGACGCGCCGATCAACGTCGCGGCCGGCGATGGCTCGGAATCGGCCTATCAGCGCATCCGCTCCAGCCAGTTCCAGAAGGTGACGGTGGCCGAGCCGCTGAACCTGCAGGGCTGGCAGCTGGTGGACGAGCTCAACCGCGCCATGGCCGGCGAGAAATGGTCGGGTTACATCTCGCCGCTGCATGTGGTGACCTCGGACAATGTCGAGTTCGACGGCGGTCCGGACAACCGCTTCGACCCCGGCAACGGCTACCGCGACGAATACAAGAAGATCTGGGGCAAATAAGCTTCGCCAGCATCTCTGTCGGAAAAGCCAACGGCCGGCGGGATCCCGCCGGCCGTTGCTCTTTCCAATCAAGCCGTGTGGCGTGCGATCACCTTGGGCGTCGTGCCGACCACGACCCGGTCGTCGGGTTCCCGCCGCCCATTGAGCAGGTCAAGCACCAGTTCCGCGACGCGGATGCCGATCTCATGCGCGCCGACGTCGATCGTGGTGATCGACGGCACCGACTGCTCGGCAAGGTCATAGGCGCCGAAGCCGGCGATTGCGACGTCGTCGGGAACGCGGATGCCGCGCCGCAGGCATTCCATCAGCGCGCCGAAGGCGGAAAGGTCCGACACGCACATCACCGCCTGGGTGTCCGGCCAGCGCGAGATCATCTCGACCATGGCGGCAGCGCCCTCGCGCATCGAGATCGGCGGCACGCCGGAGGCGATGACGCGCGAGGCGTCGAGGCCGCGGTCCTGCAGCGCCGCCACGAAGCCGCGCCGGCGGTCGAGGCCGCGCGTGTCGCGCGAAGTGTCGCCGCCGATGAAGCCGAGCCGCGAATAACCGCGCGCGACGAGATGATCGACCATCAGCCGCCCGGCCTCGGCGTTGGAGAAGCCGACGACGTGGCCGATCGGATCGCTCGGCAGATCCCAGGTCTCCACCACCGGCACGCCGGCATTGGCCAGCATCTTGCGGCAGCGCGGCGTGTGCCTGCCGCCGGTGACGATGATCGCTTCCGGCCGCCGCTGCAGCAACTGCCCGACCAGGCGCTCTTCCTCCTGGACATTGTAGTCGGTGAAGCCGAGCAGGATTTCCAGCCCGCTGTCGCGCAGGCCCTCGGTCATGCCGCGCACCGTGTCGGCGAAGTTGGCATTGTTGATCGATGGTATCGTCACCGCGACGAAGCCGGAGCGCCGCGAGGAAAGGTTGGCGGCGATGCTGTCGAAGACATAGCCGAGCTCTTCGGCCGCCTGCAGGATGCGGTCTCGCGTGTCGGCGCTGACCGAGGCGTCGCGCTTGAAGGCGCGCGAGACGGTCATCGTCGAGACGTTGGCGCGATGCGCGACATCGGCCATGGTCGGGCGTTTGGGCGAGGACTGCATGGCCGTACGTTATCGATATCACAACGGAATGCAACGCGCCGCCGACGCTTATGCAAAGGCGATCTGGACCTTCATCGCCCGGCTTCGGTCGTTGGCAAGCTCGAAGCCGGCAAGCGCCTCGTCGAAGGCCACCGTGTGGGTGATCAGCGGCTTGACGTCGATCAGCCTCTTGCGCATCAGGCCGACGCCGACGGCGAATTCCGGATGGAAGCGGAACGAGCCGTTGATCGACAGTTCCTTGGCGGTGACCGTCGACATCGGCAGCGCCATCTCGGCGCCGCCGAGGCCGAGCTGCACGATCGTGCCGCGCGGACGCGTCGCCGCGATGCCTTGCGCCAGCGCCGCCGCCGCGCCCGAGCATTCGTAGAGGATGTCGAACGTCCCCTTGTCGGCGAGATAGGGCGCCAGCCCCTCCGGATCTGTCCGCGTGTTGATCGCTTTGTCGGCGCCGGCGCGCAGCGCCATCGACAGGGTGAAATCGGCGAGGTCGACGGCGACGATCTCGGCCGCGCCCGCGCGCCGGGCACTGAGGATCGACAACAGGCCGATCGGCCCGCAGCCGGTCACCAGCACGCGCTTGCCCAGCATCTCGCCGGCCCGGCGCGTGGCGTGGAGGCAGACCGCCAGCGGTTCGGCCATCGCCGCTTCGCCGGCGCTCAAGCCGTCGGCCGGCACGCATTGCGGCGCGTCGGCCACCAGCATTTCGCGGAACGCGCCCTGGATGTGCGGGAACGGCATGGCGCTGCCGTAGAATCGCATGTTGAGGCACTGGTTGTGCATCCCCTCGCGGCAGTAGCGGCAGCTGTAGCAGGGCCGCGACGGCGAGACAGCGACCAGTTGGCCAGGCTCCAGCCCGCTGACGCCGGGACCAAGCTTCTCGATCACGCCGGAGACCTCGTGGCCGAGGATCATCGGCTCCTTCAGACGCACCGTTCCGAAGCCGCCATGATTGTAGTAGTGCAGGTCGCTGCCGCAGATACCGCCGGCGGCAAGACGCAACAGCACCTGGCCCGGTCCCGGCTCCTCGACGGGACGGTCCTCGATGCGCAGGTCCTTGGCGGCGTGGATGACGATCGACTTCATGGTGGGCGAACTCCTCGAGCAATACCAGGAAAAGTGGATGACGGTTTTCCGTCCGGGATTGCGTAAGCTAAAGCACCGGCGAGATGAGTGGCTGGCCGGCGAAATGAGCGGCGAGGTTGTCGCGCACCAGTCTGCCCATCGCCTTGCGCGTTTCGACCGTGCCCGAGGCATGGTGCGGCTGCAAAAGCACGTTGTCGAGCTCCAGGAAGCGTGGATTGAGCTTCGGCTCGCCTTCGAAGACGTCGAGCGCGGCCGAGCCGAGCCCCTTCTTCTCGAGCGCGTCGAGCAGCGCGTCCTCGTCGATGTTGGAGGCGCGCGAGATGTTGATCAGCATGCCTTCCTCGCCGAGCGCCGCGATCACCTCGCTGTTCACGATGTGGCGCGTCGCGGCGGAAGCGGCAAGCGTCACGAACAGGAAGTCCGAACGCCTGGCCAGCGCGACGGGATCGGCGAGGAACTCCCAATCGGCGGCAAAGTCCTTTGGCGCCACGTCGCTGTAGGCGATCTCCATGCCGAAGCCGGCAAGGCGCTTGGCCACCTCATAGCCGATGCGGCCGAGGCCGAGCACGCCGGCCCGCCGTCCCCAGACCCGGCGCTTGAGCGGATAGAGCCCCTTCGCCGCCCAGCTGCCGTCGCGCACCCAGCGCTCCGCGCCGATCATGCCGCGCGACAGGCACAGCATCATGGCGATGCCGAGATCGGCGACGTCATTGGTCAGCACGTCCGGCGTGTTGGTGACGCGCACGCCGCGCTCCCGGCAGGCCACGAGATCGACCGCGTCGAAACCGACGCCATAGACGGAAACGAGTTCGAGCGACGGGCAGGCCTCGATCATGGCGCGGTTGGCGCCAAGCTCGCCGCGCGTGGCAATGCCGCGCACGAGCGGTCCGACCTCGGCGAGAAAGGCCGGCTTGTCGTCGGCCGCGAAATAGCGGTGCACCGTGAAGGCTTCGTTGAGCGGCTCCTCGTCCCATGCGGGATAGGGTCCAACCTGAAGGATGTGAGGCCGCTGCATCGTATTCGCTCCACTTGACTTGACAGATGATGTTATCGATAACATAAGACGCTCAGCGACGAGAGGCAATCAGGAAAATGTCGTCCAAACTGTTCGATCTCAGCGGGCGCACCGCGCTCGTAACCGGCTCGTCGCAAGGCATCGGCTTTGCCTTGGCCAAGGGCCTCGCCGAAGCTGGCGCCAAAGTGGTCCTCAATGGCCGCGACGAAGCTAAGCTGCGTGCCGCGGCAGCGGACATTCCGGGCGCCGCGACGCTCGCCTTCGACGCGACCGACCATGATGCGGTCCGTGCCGCCATCGACGCTTTCGAGCTTGCCGGCGGGTCGATCGACATCCTGGTCAACAATGCCGGCATGCAGTTCCGCACGCCGCTCGAGGACTTTCCCGCCGACGCCTTCGAGCGCCTGCTGCAGACCAATGTCGCCAGCGTCTTCCATGTCGGCCAGGCCGTGGCGCGGCACATGATCGGGCGCGGCCGCGGCAAGATCATCAACATCGCCAGCGTCCAGACCGCGCTCGCCCGCCCCGGCATCGCGCCCTACACCGCGACCAAGGGCGCGGTCGGCAATTTGACCAAGGGCATGGCGACCGACTGGGCCAAGCACGGGTTGCAATGCAATGCCATTGCGCCCGGCTATTTCGACACGCCGCTCAATGCAGCCCTCGTCGCCGACCCGGCATTCAGCGCCTGGCTCGAAAAACGCACGCCGGCCGGCCGCTGGGGCAAGGTCGAGGAACTGGTCGGCGCCTGCGTCTTCCTGGCCTCCGAGGCGTCATCCTTTGTCAACGGACACATTCTCTATGTCGATGGCGGCATCACGGCTTCGATCTGATCCCCCACCGCGCATGGTGGTCATGGGCGTCACCGGTTCCGGCAAGACGACGGTCGGCGAGGCGCTCGCCGATGCGATCTCGGCGACATATGTGGATGGCGACAAGCTGCACCCGCAGGCCAACATCGCCAAGATGAGCGCCGGCATTCCGCTCGACGATGCCGACAGGTGGCCCTGGTTGGCCAAGGTCGGCGCAACGCTGCGGCAACGGCCCACGCCGGTCATTGTCGGCTGCTCGGCGCTGAAACGCGCCTATCGCGATTTCATCACCGAGCAGGCGGGCGCGCCGGTGCTGTTCATCTATCTCGACGGGTCGCGCGCGCTGATCTCGCAGCGCATGCATGAGCGTACCGGCCACTTCATGCCCACCAGCCTGCTCGACAGCCAGTTCGCGACGTTGGAGGTGCCGGGCAAGGACGAGAATGCGATCGCGGTGACAATCGACGCGGAGCTCGATGAGATCGTCGCCGACATAGCAGCCAGGTTCGCGGGAGGACCGACATGACCAACAAAGTGGCACTGATTGGCGCCGGCGCCATGGGTGGAGCGATCGGCGAGCGCCTGCTCGCCACCGGCAATCGCCTCGCCGTGTTCGACCTCGACAAGACCAAGGTGGAAGTGCTGGTCGCCAAGGGCGCGACCGCGATGGCGAGCGCGGCCGAGGCTGCCGGCGCCGCCGACTACGTCATCCTCAGCCTCAATTCAGCGGCGATCGTGCGCCGCGCCGTGTTCGGCGATGCCGGTGTGGCCGCCGGCGCGAAGCCCGGCACGCTGATCATCGACATGTCGTCAATCGATCCCGACGCGACGCGCCAGCTCGCCGCCGACGCCAGCGATAGAGGTCTGCGCTGGGTCGACAGCCCACTCTCCGGCGGTGCGCCGAAGGCGCTGATCGGCGCATTGACGCTGATGGCCGGCGGCGAGGAGAAGGATGTCGCGGATGCCCATACCGTGCTGCGCGACGTCGCTGCCAATTACACGCATATGGGCCCAGCCGGCGCCGGCCAGACGACCAAGCTCATCAACCAGGTGCTGTGCGCGCTGAATTTCATGGCTGTGGCGGAGGCGACCCGGCTGGCGCTCGACGCCGGCGTGGATGCGCTCAAGATCCCGCAAGCGCTCAAGGGCGGTCGCGCCGACAGCGCCATCCTGCAGGAATACCTGCCGCGCTTCGCCACCCGCGACTACCGCCGCACCGGCCGCATCGACAACATGGTCAAAGACCTCAACGCCGCCCAGGACTTGGCGCGGCGCACGCATACGGCGATGCCGCTGACGGCGCTCTGCGCCGAGGTGCACCGGCTGCTGACCGCCGCCGGACTGGGCGGCGAGGACCAGGCCGCACTGATGGAATTCTTCCAACGCAAAGAGGACGGCAAATGATCACGCGCTACGCACTGTTCGAAGGCAAGGTGAAGGACGGCCAGACGGAAGCGTTCCGCAGGGACGTGATCGAGACCGTCCTGCCCAAATGGAAAGCCTTCCCGGGCGCGCTCGATGTCCGCGTCTCCTTCGCCGAGAAGCGCGACGACGGCGCGCCGGAATACCCGATGATCCTGGCGATCAACTACCGCGACATGGCGGCGGTCGACGCGGCCCTCGCCAGCCCCGCCCGCGCCGAATCGCGCGCCGCGACCGAAGCGGTGCTGTCGCGATATTTCGAGGGCCGCATCCACCACCATGTCACTATCGCCAATGAGTTTCCCCTGGCGGGCGATTGACCTGGCAACTGGCCGGCCGTTTCCGTGAAACGGTGAACGGCCCTAGGGTTCGATGTGTTGCCGGTGTCCGGCCCGCGCTGACGCTTCCTCGATCGTCCGCATCAGCTCGTCAGGGTCGTATGGCTTCTGGAGCGTGAGTTCGTTTTCGAAATCGCCCGTCAGTCCGTCGGAGCCGTAGCCGGTGGCGAACACGAACGGGATGCCGCGCCGACGCAGGACTTCAGCCACGGGAAACGACTTTGTGCCGGCGAGGTTTATGTCGAGGATGGCCAGGTCGATATCCGCCTGGTCGGCGAACGTCATGGCCTCGCCCACCTGGGCAAGCGATCCTACCACCTGGTGTCCCATTTCGAGCAGAAGATCTTCCAAAAGCATGGCGACGAGGAATTCATCCTCGAGAATCAGAACCCGTTTCGCCTGCCCGGTCACCCTGTGCTCCAAGCATCTGCCCGGCGGGTAGCGGGGCAATCATTGTACACACAATTCCAGTCGACGCGTAGTCAACGCGCACTTCGCCGCCGAGTTCCGACGCCAGGGCGCGTTCTATCAGGCGCGAACCGAAGCCCTTGTTCTTCGGTTTGGCAACCGGAGGGCCGCCGCTCTCTTGCCAATGCAGGACGAGCCGGCGATCGGCATTCTCGCCTTCTACCTGCCACACGATCACGACATCGCCTTCCTCGGACGACAATGCGCCGTACTTGGCGGCGTTGGTGGTGAGTTCGTGCAGTGCCATGGAGACTGCAAGCGCCGCGCCTGGCGCCAGCCGGACGGGGGGACCTTCGATCCGGAAGCGGTTTTCTCCGCCCGCATGCGGCTTGACCGTATCGGAGACGATGTCGCCGAGATCCGCGCTCTGCCAGTTTTCGCGCGTCAAGATGTTCTGCGCGTTTGCGAGATTGATGAGCCGCGCGCCGAACGCTTCCCGCGCTTCGTCCAGCGTCGAGGCGTGGCCGAGGGTCTGGGAAGCGATGGACTGGACCACCGCCAGCGTATTTTTGACGCGGTGGTTGAGTTCGGACATGAGCGTTTTGCGATGTCTTTCCGACTGCCTGCGCTCGGTAATGTCCTCGATGGCGAGCAGGATAAGCTCCTCGCGTCCGGCTGCCTGGGACAGTTTGCGGGCATTGAGCAGCATGGAGCGCCGCCCGATATCGCGAAATTCATGCTCTACCTCGTAGTCAGTCACCTCCTGATTTTTCGACAGCACCTCGTCGAGAAGCGTTCGCAGCGCGGGGATGTCCCATTGTCCATTGCCGAGACCGTACAGCAGGCTGCCTAGGGTGTCCTTCGCCGCAACCCTGAACAGCTCATAGAAAGCCGCATTGGCCGACTGGACGTGAAGTTCGGCGTTCAGGACCAGCAAGGGCTGCCGCACCGTGCCGACGATCGCCTCGGCATAGATCCTCGCCTCGTTGACCGCCTCGGCGGCTGCCCTGCGTTCGGTGATGTCGTTGAAGGTGATCACGACGCCGGCGATGTGATTGTCGCGCGTCCGGTAGGGAAGCATGCGCCGCAGATACCAGCGCCCCGCATCGCTCGGGACCTCGGCCTCGATGGTGGTGAGTTTCCTCAGCACCGTCTCGGCGTCCGACAAAAGCTTGTCGTCGGAGAATTTCCGGGCGAAGTGGGCGATCGGCCGGCCGACGTCCGATGTCACCAGATCGAAAAGTTCCTTTGTCGCCGGCGCGAACCAGTTGATCGCCAGCTTGTTGTCGAGGAACAACGTCGCCGTCTCCGACCCTGCCAGCAGATTGTTGAGGTCGTTCGAACTGCGCTCCAGCTCCGCGATCTTGTGCTGGAGCTGGCTGTTGACGGTGTTCAGTTCCTCGTTGAAGGACTGCAGCTCCTCCTTGGAGGTTTCCAGTTCTTCGTTGGTGGACTGAAGCTCCTCGTTCATCGAGGTCGCTTCCTCGTTCGAGGCCTTCAATTCCTCGTTGGCGGTCTCCAGATGTTCGATGGTGTTGCGCAACTCGGCGCGCATCGAAACCAGCTCCTCCTGGAGCGCGCGCTCGCCGGAGGATGTTTCGCTGGCATCTTCGCGAACGGGCGGCTGCCTGGACTCGCCAGCTGGCGCAGCCGGCTCGAAGCTCACCAGGGCGAATCTGCCGCCATGCGGTTGAGCCGCCAGCGGCACCACTGTCATGGCGACATCCGTCGACCCGCTCCTGTGCAGGCGGCCCTGGACGGTGACGCTCTTGTCGCTCTTCAAGGCGTCGCGTATCGCGCTGCGAAGGTTGATCGCCAGCCCGTCCCGCGCCATGGCCAGAATGTCCCTGGTCGGCTCCCCGGATGGCTGTTCCAGATAGTCGCGCGTCGTTCCGTGGAAGTAGACGACACGCCCCTTCTGGTCGATCAGCACCGAGGCCGGAGCGTAGCGTTCCAGCAAGGCGCGGCGCGCAATGTCGACGACAGGTGCGGAGGCATTTTCCGCTGGCATGGGCGGCGGCGCGGCGGCCCCTGCGCCGGTTCCGATCGCTCCGCGCGGCAGCCGATAGTCGATGAGGTCGTGCCGCGTAGGCCCGAGCCGGCGGTATATCCGCCACTTCTTCGAAACTGTTTCGAACAGATCGTCATGCCGCCCGATTGTCTCGGCATTGCCGAGAAACAGGTGCCCATCGGGACGCAAGGCGAAATGAAACTGGCCGAGGACGCGTTGCTGCGCCTCCGGTTCCAGGTAAATCAGGAAATTGCGGCACGAAATGATGTCCAATCGCGAGAACGGCGGATCGCGCAGCAGGTTCTGCGCGGCGAACACCACCATGTCGCGAAGGTCCTTGCTGACCTGAAAGGACCCTTCGAGCCTTTCGAAGAAGCGGCGGACCCGCTCTGGCGGAAAACCCGCCAGCGCCGCCGTCGGGTAGATGCCGTCGCGCGCCTTGCGCAAATTGCCTTCCTGGGCGTCCGTGGCGAACACCTTCAGGTCGAAGCGCTTGCCGGCGGCTTCCGCATGCTCGGCAATCAGCATGGCTACCGAATAGGCTTCCTCGCCCGTAGCGCAGGCGGGCACCCAGACACGCACCGACTCGCCACTCGCCCGCTCAGCTACGAGAGGCGCGATCACCAGCTCGCCCAGCGCCTTCCATGCCTCGGCGTCGCGGAAGAAGCCGGTGACGCTGATCATCAGATCGGCGACCACCATGGTCACCTCTTCCGAACTGGTTCGCAGGTCGTCGAGGTAATCGGCAAGTTTCTCGATGTTCCGCAGTCCCATGCGACGATGGACGCGCCGCCTGAGCGTGTTGCGCTTGTAGCTGCTGAAATCGTGTCCGTCGCGGGCGCGCAGGATCTCCAGAACGTCCTCGATCGTTGCTTCGCCCCTCGGGACGACCGGCTCGACCTCGGCCGGGGCGGAGACATAGCCATGATGGACATAGGCGAGCAGCGTCGCCGGCATCTTTTCCGGGGCCAGCACGTGGTCGGCAAGGCCGGCGGCGATCGCGCTGCGTGGCATGCCGTCGAACTTGGCCGTCTCCGGCGCCTGGACCAGGCTCATGCCGCCTTCGGCCCGGATCTCCTTCAATCCTTCCGTGCCATTGCTGCCGGTGCCGGAAAGCACGATCGCCACCGAACGCTCGCGCTGCTCGGTGGCGATCGAGGCAAACAAGACATCGACCGGATGCCGCTGGCCGCGAGGCTGCGACGGCTTCGATACCTTCAAACCGCCCTTCACCAGTTTGAGGTCGGTATCGGGGGCGATCACATAGACATGGTCGGGGGCGATCGCCATGCCGTCCTCGACCTGCACCACCGGCATCCTGGTGCGGCCGCTCAAAATCCGGGCCATCTCGCTTTCGCGCTTTGGGTCGAGATGCAGCACCACGACGAAGGCGCAACCACTGTCGGCCGACATGGCATCGAAGAAGCTGCCCAGCGCCTCGATGCCGCCTGCCGAGGCGCCGATCCCGACGACGGGAATCGCGTCGTTCGGGCGGCGTTCAATGCCGTCTTCCTCGGCGGCGTGCGTTCGGTTTGCCCGCGTGCCGCTTCCCGAACTGCCTGGCTTCTTGCTTGGTTCTTTGGCCATGTCGCCCGTCAAAAATGCATGGCCGGGGATCACCCAGCGGGGACCGTCTGCGTTCCCGGCATGGTGTGAATCTTGCACGGATGCGGTGCAATCGCAAACAAAAGCGCGGCCCGAGACATATGCGACAATTCCGGCCGGATATCCTGCCGATCGCCGCGGCCCCGCTCCCGCTACGGCGCTATCTCGCTAACAGCCAGTCCCGAAACGCGCGCACCTTGGCGGATCGCCTCTGCATTGATGGCGACCCGCGACGGCTGACCGGCGGAGACCCTCGCCGGCCTGTCCCCTGGCGAAGTGCGCTCGCGGATCTGAGCGGCAATGACCCGAAAGGGTCGACCGCGCGAGTTCATGACCGGCGAGACCATCGACGGCGGGCAGCGGCTGATTTGGCCAACAAGCGCTCCTGCCCCTCAGCTCCGGTGCCGCAGCGCCTCGACGATCACCGCCAATGCCGGCGAGAGCTGCCGCCGACTCGGATAGTAGAGATGATAGCCGGCGAAGGGCGGGCTCCAGTCGCCGAGCACCAGCGTCAGCCGTCCCTCGGCGATGTGGCGGCTGACAAGGCTTTCCGGCACATAGGCGATGCCTGAGCCGCTGATCGCGGCGTCGACCATCGGGATGGTCGAGTTGAAGGTGAGTTGGCCCTCCACCCGGACCCTGAGGTCGCGGCCGTCCTTGGCGAATTCCCACGTATAGAGGCCCCCGAACGTCGTCAGCCGCAGGTTGATGCAGTCGTGCGCGACCAGATCCTGCGGCGTCCTGGGCACCGGGCGGCGAGCGAAATAGTCTGGCGAGGCGACGGCCACCAGCCGCCAGTCCGGGCCGATCCGCACCGCGATCATGTCCTTGTCGATGCTCTCGCCGAGCCGCACGCCGGCATCGAAGCGCTCCTCGACGATGTTGCGCATGCCGTTGTCGCTATAGAGCTCGACATTGAGGTCGGGATAGTCGCGCAGCATCGGCTCGAGCTTTGGCCAGACGGTCGACTGCAGCGCATGGTCGGAGAGCGTGATGCGGACCGTTCCCGACGGCTTGTCGCGAAAGGCCACCAGGCTTGCGAGGTCAGCTTCGATCTCTTCGAAACGCGGCACGAGCGACTGGTAGAGCCGCTCGCCCGCATCGGTCGGCGCGACGCTTCGCGTCGTGCGCGTCAGCAGCCGAACACCCAGCCGCGCTTCCAGCTCCTTGATCGTGTGGCTGAGCGTCGACTGCGAGGTTCCGAGCTTCGCCGCCGCCCTGGTGAAGCTGCGCTCGCGCGCAACCGCCACGAACCAGAGCAGATCCTTCATGCCGTCGCGCTGCATCGCTTCCTTGTACCAGATTTATATCAGATCTCGATAAGTCCATGCGGATTATATCGCCTATTCGAACGAGGTCGACCGCAATATGTTCCCCGCAAGTCGGCGCAGGAGGCTCTCCGGCGCGCCGGTCGGGCTCGGCCGACTGGGTCGAAGATCCCTCAACCGCCCTGCGGCCGCCCACATTGAACGCATCAGACGAGAGATCACCATGGACATTATTCGCGCCGGCACGAGACCCTCCGCCAACGGCCCCTCGGACTGGTTCACCGGCACGGTCCGTATCGATTCGCTCTTCAATCCCTTCGATGCCGCGCGGGTGCAGGGCGCTCAGGTGACCTTCGAGCCGGGCGCCCGCACCGCATGGCACACGCATCCGCTGGGACAGACGCTGATCGTCGTCTCCGGCTTCGGCCGTGTGCAGCGCGAAGGCGGTCCGGTCGAAGAGATCCGGCCGGGCGATGTCGTCTGGTTCGCGCCCGACGAAAAACACTGGCACGGCGCGTCGCCCAACACCGCGATGGTCCACATCGCGGTCCAGGAGCCCAGGGACGGCAAGACCGTGGACTGGCTGGAACATGTCAGCGACGCCGATTACGGCGCCTGATCCCGATCGAACGAAAGGAAGAAAAATGCTCGCAACCGTTCTCCACAAGCCCGGCGACATCCGCTGCGAGGAGGTCGCCGATCCGAAAATCCTTCACCCGACGGACGCCATTATCAAGCTGTCGGCGAGTTGCATCTGCGGTTCGGATCTGTGGCCCTATCGCGGGCTGCAGCCGGTGGACGGCCCGATGCACATGGGCCACGAATATTGCGGCATCGTCGTCGAGGTCGGCGCAGAGGTGCGTAACGTCCGCCCCGGCCAGTTCGTCGTCGGCTCGTTCTGCCTCTCCGACAACACCTGCCCGCATTGCCGCTTCGGCTTCCAGTCTTCCTGCGTGCAGCGCGAGTTCATGTCGGGCGCGCAAGCGCCTTACGCCCGCGTGGCGCAGGCCGACGGCACGCTGGTGGCTACCGCGGAGGTTCCACCGGCCGAACTGGTGCCTGACCTCTTGGCCGTCTCGGACGTGCTCGGCACCGGCTGGTATGCGGCCGACGCGGCCGAGGTGCGGCAAGGATCGACCGTGGTCGTGGTCGGTGACGGCGCCGTCGGCCTGATGGGCGTTCTTGCGGCGAGGGAGATGGGCGCGGAGCGCATCATCGCCATGAGCCGCCACGCAAGCCGCCAGAGACTCGCACGCGAGTTCGGCGCCACCGACATCGTGGCCGAGCGCGGCGAGGAAGGCGTGGCGCGCATCAAGGACCTTACCAGAGGCGTCGGCGCCGACTCGGTGCTGGAATGCGTCGGCACGGCCGAATCCTTCGACCAGGCGTTGGCCGTCTCGCGACCCGGCGGCACCATCGGCTATGTCGGCGTGCCGCATGACGTTTCCCTGGACGGACAGCGCCTGTTCTTCGGCCAGAAGCGCATGCTCGGCGGCCCGGCGCCGGTCCGCCGCTTCCTGCCCGACCTGATGGATCGCGTGCTCAAGGGCAGGATCAAGCCCGGCAAGGTCTTCGACCTGCAGCTCCCGCTGGCGGACGTCGCCGAAGGCTACCGCGCCATGGACGAGCGCCGCGCGATCAAGGTGATGCTTTCCGTTTAGCCGGCTTCAGTTGCCGGGAAGCACGGTCCACAGCTTGGCGGCAAAACCGCGCTTGTCGAGCTGCCACGGATTGCCGGTGACCTCCGCCTTGCCGTTCCGGCATTTGTAGGAATAGACGGCGTCGTGGCCGGTCGCGAAGGCCGGCACGACGTCGTCATTCGGGTTGGCGTTGCAGAATCCATCCGCGCCGGGATTGTCGCGCGCGGCGTTCATCCTGGCGCAAGGCAGGTGGCGCCGACGAAGCAGACCAGCACCTTGCCGTTCATGCAGCGATAGCTGGCCTGTGCCTGCAATTCGGACTCCTGCGGCGCGGCTTTGGCGTCCGGAAACAGCTTTTTGAAAGCCTTGGCCGTGCCGTCGTAGAGATCGTGCGAATAGGGGCGGATCGTGTCGTCGTTCTTCACCTGTCGGCACAATTCATGGAGGTTCGTGGTCGTGGCTGCCGCCGCGCCACTTGGGGCGGCGACCCACCAGGCGAAGGTCGACAGCAGCACAGAAGCGAAGCCGATCGCCGAAAAGCGCAATGCCCGCATTTTGACGTCCTCAGCAAACTGCGCGGCGACTGCCGCGCGAACGAAATCTTAATGTAAATCAAGCGTAATCCCGACAATTAAAATTATGCGTATGTGTTGGGGTTGCGCATGCCGGAATATTCTTCCTTCATCCGGTCGATCCGGGTCCGTTATCTCTCGGGATTGCTGATTTTCGCGCTGGCCTCCACCGCGGTCATGTTCGCGCTCAACCGGGTCAATTCTTTCCGTCACAACGTGGACGCGCTGAGCAGCAATCTGGTCATTTTCGGCCGCGATCTGCGCAACGCCACCAATTTCGCCGAGACCACCGGCACCGCCTGGCGCGCCGAGACGCGCGATGGGCTGGTGGCGTCGGCGCGCGGCCATTCCGAGCGGCTCTCCGGCGAGATCGAGGCCTTGACCGCCCAGCTAGCCGCCATCAGACCGCGCCTGTCGAAGAGCACCCTCAACGACCTCGATTCCACGTCCGTCAACGGCGACCTGTTCTGGTCGGCACGCGACATGGTGCGCAACTTCAATCTGATGTCGGTGGCGCAGAAGGTCGATGAATGGAGCTACCGCGAGATCCGCAACCAGAACGACCTGTTTGCCCAGCCGATGCTGGTTCGCGTCCGCACCGCGATGGACAATGAGCGCCATCTGGCCGACGCCGCCAGCGACAGGCTGCTTCTGTGGGCGAGCGGGCTGTTGTTCGCCGTGCTCGCCATCGTCGCCTTCTGGGTCTTCAGGCCGATGGAAAAGGCGATCCGCCGCGCCTTCGCCGAGACCGCCGCCTCGCTGTTCAAGGCCGAGGCGGCCGACCGCGCCAAGTCGGAATTCCTGGCCAATATGAGCCACGAGATCCGCACGCCGATGAACGGCGTGCTCGGCATGGCCGAGCTTCTGGCCAAGACCGAACTGACGACGCGCCAGAAGACCTTCACCGACGTCATCGTCAAATCCGGCAACGCGCTACTCACCATCATCAACGACATCCTCGACTTCTCCAAGATCAATGCCGGGCAGATGATGCTCGACCCGGCGCCCTTCCGCCTGGCGGAAGCGGTCGAGGATGTGGCCACGCTGGTGTCGGCGCGGGTCGCCGAGAAGAACATCGAGCTCATCGTCCGTGTCGATCCGCGCCTGCCGTCCTTCGTCGTCGGCGATGCCGGGCGCTTCCGCCAGATCGTCACCAACCTGGTCGGCAACGCGGTGAAGTTCACCGAGAAGGGCCACGTGCTGGTCGATGTCGGCGGCGAGGTGACGGACGGCGTCGTCCAGCTCAAGGTGCGTGTCGAGGACACTGGCATCGGCATTCCGGCCGAGAAGCTGCAGAACGTGTTCGAGAAGTTCGCGCAGGTCGACGGCTCCTCGACGCGCCGTCATGAGGGCACCGGCCTCGGCCTGGCGATCGCCGCCCGCCTTGTCGACCTGATGGGCGGCAAGATCGGCGTCGAGAGCGAGATCGGACGCGGCTCGGTGTTCTGGTTCGCCGTGCCGCTGCCGGCGCACAGCCAGGACTCGCGCGACGAGATCGTGCCGGTCGACGTCACCGGCGCCCGCGTGCTGGTCATCGACGACAACCCGGTCAACCGCGAGATTCTGCTGGAGCAGTTGCGAAGCTGGAGCTTCGACTGCGCCGCCGCCGAAAGCGGCGCCGTCGGCCTTGCCTTCCTCGATCGCGCCAGCCAGCTCGGCGCCGCCGTAGACTGCATCATCCTCGACTATCAAATGCCGGGCATGAACGGCGCCGACGTCGCCAAGGCGATTGCCGCCGACAGCCGCATGTCCGCAATCCCGGTGGTCATCCTGACCTCGGTCGACCAGGTCGATTTCGGCAAGATGGTCATCGATTTCGGCATTGCCGCGCATCTGACCAAGCCGGCGCGCTCGGCCGTCCTGCTCGGCACCGTCATCTCGGTCATCCAGAAGGCGCGCTCGCAGGTCGGCAAGGCACGCTTCGTCCGCGAGGCGGTCGCCCCGCAAGCAGCGCCCGCACCCGCCTTCACCGTCATCCGCGGTCCGGCCATGCCGGCGCCCGCCGCACCGGAACCGGCTGCCGCCGCGAACGGCCCGATCGACATCCTGATCGCCGAGGACAATGACGTGAACCAGCTGGTCTTCGGCCAGATCCTCAACGGTCTCGGCCTCAGCTACCGCATCGCCGGCAATGGCCGCACGGCCGTCGAGATGTACAAGGCGCTGCGGCCAAGGCTGATCCTGATGGATGTCTCCATGCCCGAGATGAACGGCTACGAGGCGACCGGCGCCATCCGCCAGATCGAACGGCAGAGCGGCAACCACACGCCGATCATCGGCGTCACCGCGCACGCGCTGAAGGGCGACCGCGAAAAGTGCATCGAGGCCGGCATGGACGACTATCTGCCGAAGCCGATCTCGCCCGACCGCCTCGGCAGCAAGATCGGCACCTGGCTCAGCGAGACGGTGGCGGTGAAGACGGCGTGATCGCCGTTGAGGAACTGGTCGCAACGATCGCCCGTCGAATTCCTTCCCGCTAGCGTCTCATATCTTCTTTGAAGGCCGGCTATCGGTTGCGCACCACCAGGCAGGCGCCGCCGACGCCGTGCAGTTTCTGGCAGATGCCATTCGCCTCGCCCCGGCTGTCGGCGCCGATCCGGACCGCGTAGATGCCGCGCCGGCCGATCGGCGTACGCACCCGGCTGACCACCGGATCGTGGTTGGAAAGCAGGGCCGGGAAACGGCTCCTGACCCTAAGCCATTGGCCGACCGCGGCGCTGCGGCGGAAATTGCCGGCCACCTGCACGCCCCAGGGCTTCACGTTGATCGAGGCCATGGCAACGGTCTGCGACATGATCACCGGCAGCTTGCGGCAGGCGACGGCGAAGCTTGCCTTGGCGTCGAGCGGCTCGATATTGCCGGCATAGGAACCATCCGAGAATTTGTCGACCGGCTCGCCCATGACGTCGAAGACATAGCTCTCGGTCTCCATCGGCAGGAAACCGCCGGAGCCGAGCCAGCGCGACACACGGTTCTCGCCGGCATTGTAGGCGGCGGCCGCAAGGCCGAGATTGCCATAGCTGACCTTCATCTCGGCGAGGTATTTCGCGGAGGCGGGAATCGCCTGCTCGATGTCGAAGGGGTTGGCCAGTCCCCGCATCTTGGCCGTGCCCGGCATGAACTGGGCAATGCCCTCGGCGCCGACGGGGCTCACCGCATTGGGATCGAAGCGGCTTTCCTTCCAGATCAGCCGGGCGAAGAAGTCCTTGGGCAGGCCGTTGCCGACGGCATGCGCCTCGATCAGATTGCAGACCTTGCCGATGAGTCGCTGCTTGGCCGACGGCGGCGGATCGGCTTGAGCGATGGTCACCCAGCCTGCCCCGCACAACAGGATCAGCGTCGCCCTGAGGAAACGCCGCATCGGATCTACTCTGCCGCTGCCTTGCCGCGTCCGTAGCGCTGCTCGATATAGTCGGCGACCATCTTCTCGAAATCCTGGGCGATCGACGGGCCGCGCAAGGTCGCCGCCTTCTTGCCGTCGACGAATATCGGCGCCGTCGGCGTCTCGCCGGTGCCGGGCAGCGAAATGCCGATATCGGCATGCTTGGATTCGCCCGGACCGTTGACGATGCAGCCCATCACCGCGACCTTGAGGTTTTCCACGCCGGGATACTTTTCGCGCCACACCGGCATGTTCTTGCGCAGGTCGGCCTGAATGTTCTGGGCCAGTTCCTGGAATACGGTGGACGTCGTGCGGCCGCAGCCGGGGCAGGCCGCGACGATCGGCACGAACTGGCGAAAGCCCATCGTCTGCAGCAGTTCCTGCGACACCTGCACCTCGCGGGTGCGGTCGCCGTTCGGCTCCGGCGTCAGCGAGATGCGGATGGTGTCGCCGATGCCTTGCTGCAGAAGGATGCCCATGGCGGCGGACGAGGCAACGATGCCCTTGGTGCCCATGCCGGCCTCGGTCAGGCCGAGATGCAGCGCATGGTTGGAGCGGGTGGCAAGCTCGGCGTAGACGGCGATCAGGTCCTGCACGCCGCTGACCTTGGCCGACAGGATGATCTTGTCGCGGCCAAGGCCGATCTCCTCGGCCATTTCGGCCGACAGGATCGCCGACTGCACGATCGCCTCGCGCGTCACCTCCTGCGCGGTCAGCGGAAAGCCCCGGGTCTGGTTCTCGTCCATCAGTCGCGTCAGCAGCTCCTGGTCGAGCGAGCCCCAGTTGACGCCGATGCGCACCGGCTTGTCGTATTTGATCGCCATTTCGACGATCGCCGCGAACTGCCTGTCCTTCTTGTCTTTGAAGCCGACATTGCCGGGATTGATGCGGTATTTGGCCAGCGCCTCGGCGCAGGCGGGATGATCGGCGAGCAGCTTGTGGCCGATATAGTGGAAATCGCCGACCAGCGGCACATTGATGCCGAGCCGCGCCAGCCGGTCGCGGATGGCCGGCACGGCGGCGGCACTTTCGTCGCGATCGACGGTGATGCGCACGATCTCGGAGCCGGCGCGGTGCAGCGCCGCGACCTGGGCGACGGTCTGGTCGATGTCGGCGGTGTCGGTGTTGGTCATCGACTGCACGACGACCGGCGCGCCGCCACCGACGACCACGCCGCCGACGGAAACGCCGACCGATGTCCGGCGCGGGAAGGGAGAGGAAAAATATCCGGTCATGCCGGCTGCCTTTTGCTCAGAGCAAAGCGTGCTCAAGGGTCCGGGCATGAGGTGGAGGAGCAAAGATGGCTTGTCAATGGCAACGTCCAAGCGGAAGCGGCAAATTGGCGGGGCGGCGATGCGGCCGTCGCGCACCGCGTTGGCCGACTGCCGGCCACCCGCATGCCGAGATGAATGGCGAGAACGGTCCGATATACGGCACCCGAGGCACGCGATCCGCATGCCTGAAGCCGTGGGAACCTTTATTGGGCTAAAGAAGGAAACATCTCCGGCGACAGGCTGCCACCGGAGAGATGATCGCACCGAAGGCGGCGCGGCTTTGTTAAAGGAGCGTCAGTGCGTCGTCGGTTTCGCCTTCAGCTTTTCAATCTCGTCCTTGATTGCCAGCTTGCGCCGCTTGAGATTCACGATTTCGAGGTCGTCGACCGACGGATGGTTCATCGCATCGGTGATCTCGCGCTCGATGTCACCGTGTTTCCGCTGCAACTCATCAAGATGGGATGCAAGAGACATGATTGGTTCTCCCTTTCATGATTTTCCTCGATTGCAGCCGCCAAAATGCGCCCACCGCCAGTCCGCATCTGTGACAGCACGATGACACTCTGCCACCAACCGATCTCGATGTCGAATGCCGCGTGGTAGCATTCCACGACAATGTGAAATGTGATATGAGCGGCCCGCCGGTTGCAAAATCCCACCGGCCCCGCCCAATCAGGCCCATCTCTTGGGCGCCGCAGACGTGCAGACGGTAGAGAATGTCCGAACAGGAACAGGCCGAGATCCGGCTCGAATTTTCCCGCCTGAAGCAGGAACACGCCGATTTCGACGCCGCCATCAATGCGATGATCGCCACCGGCTGCGACCCCCTGCAGATTCAGCGCATGAAGAAGAAGAAACTCTTCCTCAAGGACCGGCTGATGGCGCTGGAAGACCGCATCATCCCCGACATCATCGCCTGACGCGCGACCGGGCGTCCCAGCCCGATAGGCTCACGCCGCGATCGACAGCCGTGCCGCGCGCTCGCGCAGCAGAGCGATGAGTTCGGCTGTCCGCTCCTCGGATGTGTCTATCGGAACGACAAGGCACATCGTTGCCTCGACCTTGCCCGGCGCCGAAAAAACCGGCGCTGCCAGGCACTTGGTGTAGGCGTCGACGAGCCCGGAGGTCACGCAATAGCCGGTGGCCCGCGCCTTGCCGATGTCGTCGATGAAATCGTCGAGCTTGAGCTTGCGGCCATCCGGCAGGATGAGGTCGGCCTCGGATACCATGGCTTCGATCCGGTCCCGGTCGAAGCCCGCAAGCAGCAGCCTGCCGGAAGCGGTCCAGGGGAGCGGTATCTGCAGGCCGGTGGCCGAGCTGATGCGGAACGGCCTCGTGCCGGGACTGGAATGGATGATCGTGTAGCGGCCGCTCTGCAGCATGCACAATTCGGACGTCTCGCCGGTCTCGTGCGAAAGCGTGTCGACCTCCTGCCGCCCGCGCCGCAGCATGTCGTTGCCGCGCATGTAGGCCATTCCATAGAGGTAGAGCTTCTTGCCGAAATAGACCCGGTTGCCGTCGCCGGCCAGCTCCAGCAGCCCGGCGTCGACCAGCTCGCGCACCAGCGTGTAGGTCGTCGATCGCGGCGCATTCACCCCCTTGGCCAGCTCGCCTATGCCGATCGCGCGCTGGGTGGCGTGCAGGAAGTCCAGAATGTGCAGCACCCGGTTGAGGCCCTTCTCGCGTGAGTTCGCGGGCTTCTCTTCGTCCGTTCCGGTCTGCCACTCCGCGAGAGTTTCGCCATCTTGCATTGTCGATTCCTGGTGTTAGTATTGTCTTGTACAGGATACACGCGTCTCTTGTAAGAGACAATCGCCTTGTCGATCACCGACGCGTGTATCGCTCGTCCACTGGGGAACACAACACGAAAGGAGGTCGCCGTGAACGACACATCCAAAAGACGTGATTTTCTGAAACTGGGAATGGCGGGGTTGGCAACGGCCGGCGTGGTAGCCGCGGCCGCAACGGTCGACGCCAAGAAGGCGGCGGCTCAGGCGGCGCCCGACAGCCTGCTGCGCACCGTGCTCGATCGCGGCAAGCTGATCGTCGGCACCGGCAGCACCAACGCGCCCTGGCACTTCGAGAACGATGCCGGCGAGCTTGTCGGCATGGACATCACCATGGGCCGGATCCTGGCCAAGGGCCTGTTCGACGACCCGACCAAGGTCGAGTTCGTCATGCAGGACCCGGCGCAGCGCATTCCCAACGTGACCACCAACAAGGTCGACATCACAATCCAGTTCATGACCATGACGGCGCAGCGCTCGCAGCTGATCAACTTCTCGCGGCCCTACTACGTCGAAGGCGTCGCCCTGCTGACGCTTCCTTCGGCCGAGAACAAGACCTTCGACAAGCTGCTCGCCGCCGGCTCGGCGACCCGCATTTCCATCCTGCAGAACGTCGATGCCGAGACCTCGGTCCATTTCGCCCTGCCAGATGCTCAGGTGATGCAGATCGACACCCAGGCCAATGTGCTGCAGGCGCTGGAATCCAAGCGCGTCGACGCCGCCGCCGTCGATCTTTCCACGGTGCGCTGGCTCGCCTCGCGCAATCCCGACAAATATTTCGACGCCGGCAAGAGCTGGTACTCGATGCTCTACGGCGCGGCACTCCGGCAAGGCGATCTCGACTGGCTGACCTACGTCAACCAGACCTTCACCATCGCCATGTTCGGCCACGAAACCGCGCTCTACGACGCGGCGTTTAAGGACTATTTCGGGCTGGAGCCGCCGGCGCGTCATCCGGGCTTCCCGGTCATCTGATGCCGTTCGCAGAAAGGGCGCCTGGCGCGCCCTTCCATTCTCTTCCAGCGCGGCGCGACCTGTTCGCGCCGCGGCGGAAGTCTTGAGGGCTGCAGCAAATGGGCTACGCGCTCAACTTCAACCTGATCTGGCGCCATTTCGACAAGCTCTGGGGCGGGCTGCTGCTCAGCCTCGAGCTTGCCGTGATCTCGATCGCCATCGGCATCGTCATCGGGCTGGTGCTGGCGGTCTGGTACGTTTCGGCCGGACGCACGGTGCGGGCAATCATCGCCGCCTATGTCGAGTTCATCCGCAACGTACCGCTGATCCTGCTCGTCTATCTGGTCTTCTACGGCCTGCCGACGGTGATCGACATCGCCTACAGCGCGCCGACCTCGTTCGTGCTCACGCTGTCGGTCTATAGCGGCGCCTATCTGGTCGAGGTGTTCCGCTCCGGCCTCGAGGCCGTGCCGCGCGGCCAGTTGGATGCCGGCAAGGCGATCGGCCTCACGCCCTGGCAGCGGCTGCTCCATGTGCGCCTGCCGACGATGCTGCGCATCACGCTGCCGGCGCTCTCCAACACCTTCATCTCGTTGTTCAAGGACACCTCGATCGCCTCGGTCATCTCGGTGCCCGAACTCACCTACGGCGCGCAGTGGATCAACTTCAACACCTTCCGCATCGTCGAGGTCTACCTGGTCACCACCGCGATGTACCTGGTCACCGGCTATGCGCTGCTTTTCGCGCTCAGGCTCGTCGAGCGCCGGTTCAGGGCGGCGCGCTGACATGTTGAGCCAGATCCTCTACGCCGTCCCGTTCCTCGCCCAAGGCTTCGCCATCACCCTGTGGGTGTCGCTGCTGGTCGTGGTGCTTTCGCTCATCGCCGGTGTCCTGTTGGGCGTCGGCCTGGTCTATGGCCCCGCCCCACTGCGCTGGGCGGTGCGCATCTTCAGCGACACCATCCGTGGCATCCCGATCCTGGTGCTGATGTTCTTCGTCTATTACGGCATGCCGGCGGTCGGGCTTCATCTGCAGTCCTTCTGGGCCGCGGTGCTGGCGCTGACGCTGTTCAAGACGGCGCAGGTGGTCGAGTATGTGCGCGGCGCCGTCGGCTCGATCCCCAAGGGCCAGTCCGAAGCAGCGATGGCGATCGGGCTGACCTTTCGCCAGCGGCTGACCTACGTCATCTTTCCGCAGGCCTTCAGGCGCTTCCTGCCGCCCTGGATCAATGGCGTCACCGACGCGGTCAAGGGCAGCGCGCTGGTCTCGCTGCTCGGCATCACCGACCTGATGCAGGCGATCAACCAGGTCATCGGCCGCACCTACGAGGCGATGCCGCTCTATATCCTCGGCGCGCTGGTCTACTTCGCCGTCAATTACGCGCTTTCGCTGGCCAGCCGTCGGCTGGAGCGACGCTTCTCCTTCATTCGGGAATAGCATGATGTCCGACGCCTCAAACGCCCGTCCCGCGCTGCTCGAAGTCCGCGATGTGTCCAAGGCCTTCGGCGCCGTCGCGGTGCTGCGCTCCGTCAGCCTCGAGGTAACGCGCGGCGAGGTGGTGACGGTCATCGGGCCGTCAGGCAGCGGCAAGACCACGCTGCTGCGCTGCGTCAACTTCCTCGAAAGCTACGACAGCGGCTCGATCCGCATCGACGGCAGGGAGGTCGGCTACCGCGACGCCGCAACGCGCCAGCGCCGCAGCGAGCGCGACTTGGCCAGCATGCGCGCCGAGACCGGCATGGTGTTCCAGGGCTTCAACCTGTTCCCGCATCTGACGGCGGCCGGCAACATCATGCTCGGCCTCACCAAGGTGCGCGGCAAGAGCGCGGCCGAGGCGCGCTCGATCGCCGAACACTGGCTCGGCCGCGTTGGCCTTGCGCACAAGGCCGACAGCCTGCCGGCCGAGCTGTCCGGCGGCCAGCAGCAGCGCGTCGGTATCGCGCGAGCGGTCGCCATGGAGCCGAAGATCCTGCTTCTCGACGAGATCACCTCGGCGCTCGATCCGGAACTGGTCGGCGAGGTCTTGGCCGTCGTGCGCAGCCTCGCCGAGGACGGCATGACCATGCTGATGGTGACGCATGAAATGGCTTTCGCCCGCGATGCGTCCAGCCGCATCGTCTTCATGGCCGATGGCGGGGTCAGTGCCGTCGGCCCGCCGAAGGAGATCCTGGCGGCGGAGACCACCAACGAGCGTCTCCGCAGCTTCCTGGCGCGGTTCCGCGCCTCGCATTTCTGACATCGGGCGGCGACCCAAGCAACTCCAGGAAAAGTGCAAGCGGTTTTCCGTCCGGAGTTGCGTAGAACAAAGAGAAGCCGCAAGGAGACTACATGACGCCCTATATCCGGCTCGCCGAACTCGGCCTGAAGCTGCCCGAGCCGCCGACGCCCATCGCCAACTTCGTCACCCATGCCGAGAGCGGCCGGCTGATCTTCCTCTCCGGCCAGGGGCCGTTGCGCGCCGACGGCACGCTGTGCACCGGCAAGGTGGGCGAGGACGTGACGGTGGAGGAAGCCTACGAGCACGCCCGCCTCACCGGCCTCAACCTGCTTGCCGTCATGCATGCCGCTGCCGGCGACCTCGGCCGCATCGTGCGCGTGGTGAAACTGCTCGGCTTCGTCAACGCCACGCCGACCTTCAGCGACCACCCCAAGGTGGTCAATGGCTGCTCCGATCTTTTCGCCGACGTCTTTGATAAGATCGGCGGACATGCCCGCTCTGCGATCGGCGTCGGCTCGCTGCCGGGCAACATCACGGTCGAAATCGAGGCGGTGGTCGAAATCGCCGCCTGAGGTCTTTTCAATACGGGATTCCAGAAGATGACGATCTCCAACATGACAATCCGCGAACGGCTCGGCCTGCGCCCGATCATCAACGTCTCCGGCACGATGACGACGCTCGGTGCCTCGATCATCGTTCCGGAAGCGATCGCGGCAATGGCGGAGATCGCCTCGCAATGGGTGGAGATGGACGACCTGCAGCGCGCTGCCAGCACGGTCGTCGCGCGGCTGACGGGCGGCGAGGCCGGATTCATCACCGCCTGCTGCGCCTCAGGCATCACCATGGCGATCGCCGGCGCGATGACCGGCACCAACCTTCTGGCGATCGAGCGGCTGCCAGACGATACGGAAGGGCTGAAGTCGGAGGTCGTCATCCAGCTCGGCCACATCGTCAACTACGGCGCGCCGATCGACCAGTCGATCCGGCTGGCCGGCGCCAGGGTCGTGCCGGCCGGCACCGTCAGCGTCACGCAGGACTATCATGTGCGCGAGGCGATCAACGAGCGCACGGCGGCCGCCCTCTACGTCGTCGCCCATCACACCGTGCAGTACGGCATGCTGTCGCTGGAGGAGTTCTGCGAGATCTGCCATGCCAAGGGCGTGCCGGTGATCGTCGACGCCGCCTCGGAATATGATCTGCGCAGCTTCCTCGCCCGCGGCGCCGACATCGTCGTCTACAGCGGCCACAAATTCCTCTCCGGCCCGACCAGCGGCATCGTCACCGGCCGCAAGGACCTGGTGCGCGCCGCCTATCTGCAGAACCGTGGCGTGGCGCGCGCCATGAAGGTCGGCAAGGAAAGCATCGCCGGCACCATTGCCGCGCTGGAAGCGTGGGAGAAGCGCGACCATGCCGGCATCCGCAAGCGCGAGGAAGCGGCGCTCAACCTGTGGAAGGACGCGCTGCAGGGCCTGCCCGGCATCGTCGCGCGCATCATCCCCGATCCGACCGCCAATCCGCTCGATCGCCTGCAGATATTCGTCGCGCCCGAAAGCCGCTTCACCGCCGCCGGCCTCGCCTCGGCGCTGGCCGTCGGCTCACCGCCGATCATCGTGCGCAACCACGAGGTCGAGCGCGGCCATTTCTTCCTCGATCCGTGCAATCTCCATCCGGGCGAGGCCGAGATCGTCGCCGAGCGCCTGCGCGCCGTGCTGGCCGCCAAGGACCGCCCGGCGGACGCCATGAAGGTGGCGCGCAAGGATTCAGCCGGTGCCTTGCGCTGGCCGGACTAGCATTCGCGATCACGACAGTGTGAACGGCCGGGTTTTCGCCGGGCGGGAATAAACCGCCGGCATGATGGGTCTCCTCGACATACGCCGCTTCGGGCGTTGAGGAGACCGACATGACCCATCACCACGATGACGACGGCGGCGACGGCATCAGCCGCCGCCATGCGCTGGAATGCATGATCTGGGCCGGCACCGGCGTGCTGTGGACGATTTCGGGCGGCGTGCCCGTATCGCTCAACCTGCTCGGGGCTGCTCAAGCCGCCGAGGCCATGGCCACCGGCTTCACCTTCCTGCAGATCTCCGACAGCCATATCGGCTTCGACAAAGCGGCCAATCCTCATGCCATCGACACGCTGAAGGAAGCGATGGGCAAGATCCAGGCGTTGCCGCAAAAGCCCGCCTTCCTGATCCACACCGGCGACATCACCCATCTTTCCAAGCCGGCGCAGTTCGACAATGCCGCCCAGATCATCGGCGGCGCCGGCTTCGACGTGCACTACGTCCCGGGTGAGCATGACCTGATCGACGAGGGCAACGGCCAGGCCTATCTCGAACGCTACGGCAAGGGCACGAAAGGTGCCGGCTGGTACTCGTTCGACCAGAACGGCGTGCATTTCGTGGCCCTCGTCAATGTCGTCAACTTGAAAGCCGGCGGGCTCGGCAACCTCGGTGCCGAGCAACTCGCCTGGCTGGCGGACGATTTGAAGGCCGTCAGCGCCTCGACGCCGGTCGTCGTCTTCGCCCATATTCCGCTGTGGGCGGTCTATCCAGAATGGGGCTGGGGCACCGACGACGCGGCGCAAGCACTCGGCCTGCTCAAGCGCTTCGGCTCGGTCACCGTGCTCAACGGCCACATCCATCAGATCATGCAGAAGGTGGAAGGCAACGTCACCTTCCACACCGCGCGCTCGACCGCTTTTCCGCAGCCGGCGCCCGGCACCGCTGCCTCGCCCGGACCGATGACGGTGCCGGCCGGCCAGTTGCGCAGCCTGCTCGGCACCAGCCGGGTCATGGTCAAGCAAGGCGGCCAGGACCTCGCCATCATCGATTCGACGCTGGCCGACGCCTGAACGGCAAAGGAGCCCACCATGATCTGCATACGCCTTCCGGCCCGGCACATGGCCGCTATGCTGACCGCCTTCGCCCTGACCGCGGCGACCTCCCAGCCGCTCAGCGCGGCGGACGCGCCGATGGTCAAGATCGAGAACTTCGCCTTCACGCCGCCGGTGCTGACGATCAAGCCCGGCACCACTGTGACCTTCCGCAACGACGACGACATCCCGCATCTGGTCGTCGCCAACGATTCCTCCTTCCGCTCCAAGGCGCTTGACACCGGTGACACATATGAATTCACCTTCACCAAAGCAGGCGACTTTGCCTATTTCTGCGGGCTTCACCCGCACATGCAGGGCAGGATCACCGTCGCCCCCTGAAGGCGCGCGGCGGACCCAGCCCAGAGTGCCGGACAATGGTGCGGTGTTGAGCGAAAAGGCCCTGGCCGAGCGCTTCGGCGCGGTGGTGCTGCCCCATCTCGGCGACGCGCTTGCGCTCGCCCGCTGGCTGACCGGCAACGCCGCAGACGCCGAGGATGTGGTGCAGGAAGCCTGCCTCAAGGCGCATGCCGGCATTGCCGGCTACGCCGGCGGCAACGCCCGCGCCTGGCTGCTGACAATCGTGCGCAACACCGCCTACAGCTGGATGTCGCGCAACCGGCCGCGCGGCACGATCGCCGTCGGCGACCTCGGCGATCTCGACGAGATGGCGGCGGCGCATGGCGCCGGCCTGCCGGATGACAATGGTCTCGAGGCGAGCCTCATCGCCAAGGCCGATACGGCGGCACTTGGGGCGGCGATAGCGGCACTGGCGCAGCCGTTCCGCGAGACGCTGGTGCTGCGCGACATCAATGGCCTGAGCTACCGCGAGATAGCGGCCATGCTCGGCGTGCCGATCGGCACCGTGATGTCGCGGCTGGCGCGCGCCCGCGGCCTGCTTGTGTCTGAACTGGGGAGAGCGCCATGACCGGACATGACGACGGACTGCCCAACGATCCGGAAGGTATCAGGCTGATGATCCATGCCCTGGTGGATGGCGAACTTGATGCGGCAGCGGCGTTGGCCGTGGAGCGGCGCATCGCCGCCGACCCGGCGCTTGCCGCCGAGCATGCCCGCATCGTCGCGTTGCAAGCGGCGGTCAGCCGCTTGCCGCGTCCCGATGTCAGCGATGCCTTTCGGGCCCGCATCGCGGCGATCGGCATGGCGGGCATCGAACAGCAGGCGCCCGCCGAGTCGGCGGAGCCGCAGCGGGGTGCGTCGCCGGCGCTACCAAGATTGATTGCGGGCGCTGGCGGAGGCCAGAGGCGAGAAACCGGGACGCGTCCCTTCCAGACTCGGCCATCGTCAAAGACACGCCTTTTTGGCTCGTTCGATTGGCGGGCGCTGGCGGCGTCGATTGTGATCAGCGCGGTGCTGGCCAGCGGCGCAACGCAATGGCTGATGTTCAACGGCGCGTCCGACAGCTTTGCCGCGGCGGTCGCCAGCGGCCATCGCCGCAGCCTGCTCGCCGCCAGCCCGATCGACATCGTTTCGTCCGACCGCCACACCGTGAAGCCGTGGCTCGACGCCCGCATCGGCGTGTCGCCCCCGGCGCCCGACCTCGCGCAGGACGGCTATGCGCTGATCGGCGGCCGGGTCGAAGTGATCGCCGACCGGCCCGTGCCGGCATTGGTCTATCGCCATCGCGAACACCTGATCACGCTGGTCGCCGAACCGCAGCAGGGTGGCAGTGTCAGCCAGCCCGAGGACCTATCGTCCGGCGGCTTCTCGCTGGTCCACTGGAGCGACGGGGCCTTCTCCTACTGGGCGATCTCGGACATGGAGCGGCCCGAACTCGACGACTTCGTCGCCCGCTTCCGCAAGGCGGCCGTGTAAGCCGATTTATGGCCGCCGGCCTCGCGATGCTGGCGCGTCCTTGCCGTTGCCGGCGAATTCCGCTAAGGCGCGCCTTTGCCGCCGGGAGCGAAAACTTTGACCGATCAGCGTGCCGACGTCGCCATCATCATGGGCAGCCAGTCCGACTGGGCGACGATGCGTCACGCCGCCGAAACACTGGAGGCGTTGGGCATTCCGCACAAGCGGCTGATCGTCTCCGCCCACCGCACGCCCGACCGGCTCTATGATTTCGCCAAGGGCGCCAAGGCGGCCGGCTACAAGGTGATCATCGCCGGCGCCGGCGGCGCCGCGCACCTGCCCGGCATGACGGCGGCGATGACGCCGCTTCCCGTCTTCGGCGTGCCGGTGGAATCGAAGGCGCTGTCCGGCCAGGATTCGCTGCTCTCCATCGTCCAGATGCCGGCCGGCATTCCGGTCGGCACGCTCGCCATCGGCAAGGCGGGTGCCGCGAATGCCGCTCTTCTCGCCGCCGCCGTGCTGGCGCTGAACGACGACCGGCTCGCCGCCCGGCTGGACGCGTGGCGCGCCGCCCAGACCGCCAAGGTTGCCGCCGAACCGACGGACGCGCCATGAGCCTGCCTGCGGGATCGACCATCGGCATCATCGGCGGCGGCCAGCTCGGCCGCATGCTGGCGATGGCCGCGGCCCGTCTCGGCTATCGCACCGTGGTGCTCGAACCGCAGGCCGATTGCCCGGCGGCCCAGGTCGCCAACCGCCAGATAACAGCCGCCTATGACGATGCAGCGGCCCTCGCCGAACTCGCCGCGGCCAGCGCCGTCGTCACCTACGAATTCGAGAACGTGCCGGTGGCCGCCGCCAGCACGCTGGCCGCCAAGGTGCCGGTCTACCCGCCGGCGCGCGCCCTCGAAGTGGCGCAGGACCGGCTGGCCGAGAAGAAGTTTCTCAACGGCGTCGGCATTTCGACCGCCGATTTCCGCGCGATCGACAACGATGCCGAACTGACGGCCGCGCTGAAGGAATTCGGCGGCAGCGGCATCCTGAAGACCCGGCGCCTGGGCTATGACGGCAAGGGCCAGCGCGTCTTCCGCAACATGGACACCGGCGGCTTTTCCGGCACCTGCGAGGCGATGGGCAATGTGCCGCTGATCCTCGAATCCTTCGTCGCCTTCGAGCGCGAGATATCGGTGATCGCCGGGCGCGGCCTTGACGGCAGCATCGCCGCCTACGATCCGGCCGAGAATGTCCATCGCGACGGCATCCTGCACACTTCGACCTTGCCGGCCGGGATCAGCCATGAAACGGCGGCCGCCGCCCAGGCCGCGGTGGCAAAGGTGCTGGCGGCGCTCGACTATGTCGGCGTCATCGGCGTCGAGTTCTTCGTGCTCGCCGACGGCTCGCTGATCGCCAACGAGATGGCGCCGCGCGTCCACAATTCCGGCCACTGGACGGAGGCCGCCGCGACGGTCTCGCAGTTCGAGCAGCATATCCGCGCCGTTGCCGGCCTGCCGCTGGGCACGCCCGGCCGCCACTCGGACTGCGTCATGGAAAACCTGATCGGCGAAGATGTCAGCCGCGTTCCGGCCTTGCTCGCCGAGCCCGACCTGATGTTGCATCTCTACGGCAAGGCCGAGGCGCGCGCCGGCCGCAAGATGGGCCATTTCACGCGGATCAGCCGTCGAAGCTGAGCACCGGCTTACTGCATGTCCTGGTCTTCGTCCTCGTCCGGGCTGGCGCAGCTCGCGTCGCCTTCCTGGCAGTTGCGGCCGGACGTGAGCTGTTTGACGCGCTCATTGGTCAGCTCCGTCAGGCATTGCGAGACCTCCATCGGGTAGATGGAGCCGCCCTCGCTGTCCGCGGCGGAATAGGCGCATTCCGCGTCGCGGAACGTGATCCAGGCGCGCTGCGCCGCCTGCAGCAATTTGTTGGACTTCTCGTCGCCATCGCCGACAAGACCCTTGTAGGTTGCATTGAGCTTGGCGTCGGCCGCCTGGTAGTCGGCATCGGCGCAGATATTCATCATCTGCTGGCTGTCGTCGTTGCGGTCGCATTCCTGCGCCCGCGCGGCCGGGGCCGCCGCCAGCACGGCAAGACAGGTGGATAGAACCATCAGGCGCATGTGCGTCTCCAAATCATCTTGCGAGGCGACGGCACCATTCCAGCCCGACCCCGGCTGCGCAATGCCACGCAGCGAAGATGGCGAACATTTGATTGCCCGCGATTTCAGCCGGCCATAAAGCACGCTTGCGGTTGACACGGGCAAGGCTCCTCGTTTATGAGCCACGCAAGTTCAGAGGCGCGCTTTTTCGGGCGCGCCTTTAAAATTCGGCCCGGCAGCGGGCCCCGACCGAACAGGCAAGACCATGAAGATCAAGAATTCGCTCAAGGCGCTGAAGGCGCGTCACCGCGACAACCAGCTGGTTCGTCGCAAGGGTCGCATCTACATCATCAACAAGACCGCCCCGCGTTACAAGGCGCGCCAGGGCTGAGCCTTGCGCGCGGCTTAGTGCATGTCGCCCAAAGGTGCCAAGCGGTTTTGGGACAACGACATGCACATAGAGACCACGCCGCGCGTCTATGATGGTATTGCCGGCTTGCCGGCCCCTTCACGCTAAAATCACTTTGCCGATCCGCCGTCCGGGATTAGATTCCGGCGATGCGGATTCGTTTTGCATTCCTCGCGACCCTTTGCCTGTCCGGCGCTGTCCTGCCGGCCGCTTTGGCGCCCGCTTGGGCGAATGATCCGGCCGCGCCGCCTGTGGCTGTGACCAAGCAAGCCCGCCTCGACCAGTTGTTCACCGACCTGAAGCGCGAGCGCAATGAAAAGGCCGCCGAGCGCATTGCCCAGCGCATCTGGAGCGAATGGTCGCAATCCGGCAGCGCCTCGATCGACCTGATGATGCAATGGTCGCAAAAGGCGATGGAAGACCAGAAATACGACGTCGCGCTCGATTTCCTCGACCAGGTGGTGACCTTGCAGCCGACCTATGCCGAAGGCTGGAACCGGCGCGCCACGCTGCATTTCATGATGAAGAACTACGGCAAGTCGATGTCCGACATCGACCACACGCTGCATCTCGAGCCGCGCCATTTCGGCGCCCTGTCCGGCCTGGCGCAGATCATGGCCGAAACCGGCCACAAGCAGTCGGCGCTGGAAGCCTGGCAGAAGGTGCTCGCCATCTACCCGATGATGCGCAGCGCCCAGGACCAGGTCGGCACGCTGTCGGAAGAGCTTGCCGGCGAAGGCATCTGATAAGGGAGTAGGGGAGTAGGGGAATAGGGGAGTAAGGCAGTAGGCAGTGCTTCATGGAACACACTCCCCTATTCCCCTATTCCCCTATTCCCCTATTCCCCTATTCCCTTATTCCCCTATTCCCCTACTCCCCTACTCCCCTACCAAAACTAATTTCTCTCCGGCTCGTATTTCCTCCGCATGAACCTCATCTACGCTGCGTTTGCCTTCTTCCTCGCGCTCGTCCTTGCCTTTGTCGGCGTCACCCGCGCCGGTGCCTGGCTGATCGAGCGCCGCAACCTGCCGGTCGGCGACTTCGCCGACATCGGCGGCGCGCGCATCCATTATGTCCATGTTCCGGCGCCGGCCAATGCGGAGCTGCCGCCGATCGTCTTCATCCACGGCGCCAGCGCCAATCTCAAGGATCAGATGCTGCCGCTGCGGCCGCTGCTCGAAGGCCGGGCCGAGATGCTGTTTCTGGACCGGCCCGGCTTTGGCTGGTCGGAGCGCGGCGACAACGAGACCTTGCCGGCGCAGGCCGACACCATCGCCGCGCTGATGGATCAGCTTGGCATGAAAAAGGCGATCGTCGTCGGCCACTCCTTCGGCGGCGCGGTCGCCACCGCCTTTGCCCGCAAGCATCCGGACAAGACGCTGGGCCTCGTCTTCCTGTCGCCCGCCAGCCATCCCTGGCCGGGCGGGGCGACGGCCTGGTACTACAATCTGACGGCCATTCCGCTGATCGGCCCGCTGTTTTCCGAGACGCTAGCCTATCCGGCCGGAGCGCTGCGCATCGATGCCGCCACGGCCTGCGTCTTTTCTCCCAACAAGGCGCCGGACGGCTACGTCGCCGCCGCCTCGATTCCCCTGGTGCTGCGGCCAGGCGCCTTTCGCGCCAACGCCGCCGATGTGGCTGGGCTCTACAGCTACGCGCTCGACGCTTCGCCGCACTACCATGACATAAAGGCGCCGACCGTCATCATTTCCGGTGACCACGACAAGGTGGTCTACGCCACCATCCATTCGACCGGCCTTGCCCGCGATATCCCCGGCGCCGAGCTGGTCTGGGTACACAATCTCGGCCACAAACCCGACTGGATCGCGCCGGATCTCGTCGTCGGCGCCATCGAGAAGACCGCCGGCAAGAGCATCGACCTGCAGGCGATGGCGAGGAGGGTCGAGGCGCGGCTTGCCGACGATGCCTACAACCAGGGACAATGTCCCGACATCACGGTGCCCGACGCCGAGCTGGCGCCGACCTGATGTATGTCCTGAAGCACGGCATCAAGAAAAACCCCGAAAAATTCTGGGCACTGCCGGACCGCATTTTCTTTGGCTACGGCGCCTGCCACATCCTTGCGGGCACTTTCCTCGGTCATCCTCCCAAGGGCGGATTTTACGGCGAGCGGATCATTCCGGGCGAAGGCTTTTCGGGAAACCACATCTATGTGACGAACGGCGTGATCGCCTTCGACTACCATGGCTATTCCCGGCGCGAGCGGCTTCTGGTGCACCACAAAAGAGGATGGGCCGCGCACAGCGCCGGTTGGCACTGCGCGCTCGAAAGGGTCGACTTCGATCTGCTCGACACCGCCGAACTCAACCGGCGCAAGATGCGCGGGCCGGATCAGTATCTGCATGATCCCATCCCTCGCGCTCGCCATTTCCTGCGGCGTGTCGATCACGGCGAAGGTGCGGCAAGAGCGCTCGGAACTGCGGCGGGCTAAACCGAGAAGTCAGGTGCGGCTGGCCTGCGTCTCCGACCCGACATAGGCGATGCGCAGCATGTTGGTCGAGCCCGGCGTCCTCAGCGGCACGCCCGCGGTGATGATGACGCGGTCGCCCGGCTTGCCGAAGCCCTCGTCGATCGCGATGCGGCAGGCGCGGTCGACCATGTCGTCGAGGTCGACGGCATCGGGCGACACCACGCAATGCGTGCCCCACAAAAGCGACAGCCGCCGCGCCGTGTTGAGGATCGGCGACAGCGCCACGATCGGCACTTGCGGTCGCTCGCGCGCGGCGCGCAGGCCGGTCGTGCCGGAGGCCGTATAGGTGACGATCGCCGACAGTTTCAGCGTTTCGGCGATTTCGCGAGCGGCGAGCGATATCGCATCGGCGCCCGTCGCTTCCGGTTCCGAGCGCTGCGCGTTGATGATGCCGGCATAGGTCGGGTCGGTTTCGACCTTGGTGGCGATGCGGTTCATCATCGCCACGGCCTCGACCGGATAGGCGCCGGCGGCGGATTCGGCCGAAAGCATGATGGCGTCGGCGCCCTCGAACACGGCGATCGACACGTCAGACACCTCGGCGCGGGTCGGCACCGGCGCGGTGATCATCGATTCCAGCATCTGCGTTGCGATCACCACCGGCTTCCCGGCGCGGCGCGCCGCACGCGTGATCTGCTTCTGGATGCCGGGCACCGCCTCGAGTGGCATCTCGACGCCGAGGTCGCCGCGCGCGACCATCAGCGCGTCCGACAGTTCGATGATCTCCGCCAGGCGGGTAACCGCCTGCGGCTTCTCGATCTTGGCCATGATCAGCGCCCGGCCGCGCGCGATCTTGCGCGCTTCGGCGAGATCTTCCGGCCGTTGCACGAAGGACAGCGCCACCCAGTCGACGCTTGCCGCGAGCACCGCGTCGAGATCGGCGCGGTCCTTCTCGGTCAGCGCGCCGACCGGCAGGTCGGTGTCGGGCAGGCTGACGCCCTTCTTGTCGGAAATCGTGGTGCCGGCGACGACGGTGCAGGTGATCGACTTGCCGTCGCTCTTCACCGCCCTGAGCTCCAGCTTGCCGTCGTCGATCAAAAGACGATGGCCGGCCTCGACCGAACTCAGGATTTCCGGATGCGGCAGATAGACCCTGCTCGACGTGCCCGGCTCCGGATTGTTGTCGAGCGTGAAGGTCTGGCCGACGCTGAGCGTCTCCTTGCCATTGGCGAACTTGCCGACCCTGAGCTTCGGCCCTTGCAGGTCGGCGAGAATGCCGATTGGACGGCCGACCGTTTCCTCGACCGCGCGGATGCGCCCGACCAGCGTGCGCATCAAATCGTGGTCGGTATGGCTCATATTGATGCGGAAGACATCGGCGCCGGCTTCGAAAAGCTTTTTCAGCATCTCCTCCGACGAGGAAGCCGGACCGATGGTGGCGAGGATCTTGACCTTACGGTTACGTCTCATTGACTGTTTGTTCCCGGGGCGGGGGCCGCTGGTGCGCCTCCCGTTGCGGGCTCGTCGGTCAGCTGGACCATCCAGCTTGCCTGCTCGCCCGTGTCATATTCCTGAAATCCGGCGCGTTGGAAGCCCCGGGCGACGCAATCGGTTACGCCGGCGATCTTGAACTCTTTTTCGGCCACGCACATGTTGATCGGGCCGTCCCAGCGCCCGCCGCGCTCGGCGTCTTCTGCATAAAGATAGTAAAACCTTGATGACAGCGGACCCTCGATCAGCGTCTTGCAGCTCGACCCTTCGATGTGCCACCAGCCCTCGGTGATCCAGCCGGCCTTGGCGCGGTAGCCGATGCCGACGCCGACCAGGTTCTGGGTGGCGTTGCAGACGCGGAAATCGGCCCGGGCGGGCGACGCCGCGACCATGGCTGTGAGCCCGGTGGCGACGGTCAGGATCGGCAAGGCGAAGGCGCGGCGCATGCGCGGCCTGCCGGCGGAACCCATCCTGAAACCCCTCAAGAACGACATCTGCATCTCTCGACGCCCCTTTTCGGCAAACTCCGGGCGCATGTCAACGCGCCGTTTTGTTCAATTCCAATCGATTTAGAAAGGCCCCAGGCGCGATTTGCCGCCATGCGTTGGATTCTTCGCAGAAACCGTGGCCAAACAACGGCATTGCGCCAGCGTCCTCTTCGTGGAATGACGTTACCACCCTGCCGGGAAGCCAGCGACCAGACCATTTCCAGCCGATGACCCGATCCACAGTTTTCGCGCCTTTCGATATTGTCGAAGGCGACCGCAAGCGAGGCATCGTTCTGCTTGGCGATCATGCCCGCCGCGCGCTGCCGGAAGAGTATGGCAGCCTCGGCCTGCCGGCGAGCGAGTTCGAGCGCCACATCGCCTACGACATCGGCGTCGAGACGGTGACGCGCGAACTGGCGGCGACGCTCGGCGTGCCGGCGGTGCTGGCCAATTTCTCGCGGCTTTTGATCGATCCCAATCGCGGCGAAGACGACCCGACCCTGATCCGCCAGCTCTATGACGGCACCATCGTGCCCGGAAACTATCCCATGGCCGAGGAAGAGCGCGAGCGACGGCTCGACCGCTTCTACCGGCCCTATCACGACGCCGTCGGCGCCATGATCGCCTCGGTGGCCGAGGCTTCCGCCAAGGCGCCCTTCATCTTCTCAATCCATTCCTTTACGCCGGTCATGCAAGGCATCCGGCGACCCTGGCATGTCGGCATATTGTGGGACCTGGATGATCGCGTGGCGCGACCGCTGATCGACATGCTGGCCGAGGACAAGAACCTCGTCGTCGGCGACAACGAACCCTATGACGGCGCGCTGCGCGGCGACACCATGTTCCGGCACGCCATCGTCAACGGCTTTGCCCACGCGCTGCTCGAGATCCGCCAGGATCTGATCGCCGGGCGCGAGGCCGCCCTCGCCTGGGCCGAGCGGTTGGCGCCGATCGTTGACGCGATCGATGGCCGTCCCGATATACATCGGGTGAAGATGTTCGGCTCGCGCACCGGGCCGGTATCATAGGGCCTGAGAAGGGCCCAAGGAGTGCATGACATGACCGAACTCAGCGACGAGCAGAAGCGCGATTTCGAGGCCGCCGCCTTCCGCCGGCTGATCGACCACCTGCGCCAGCGCGGCGACGTGCAGAACATCGACCTGATGAACCTTGCCGGCTTCTGCCGCAACTGCCTTTCCAACTGGTATCGCGACGCGGCCGAGGCCGAGGGCGTCGCGCTCTCCAAGGACGAGTCGCGCGAGATCGTCTACGGCATGCCCTATGCCGAATGGCAGGCGCTCCACCAGACCGAGGCGTCGGAGGCCAAAAAGGCCGAGTTCGAGGCAAGGCGGCCGAAGGATCACTAGCGAATCTGGTGCTGTGTTCAAAGGCGACGACGTTCGTTCGGCTGACCCGCCATGAACTTTAGCGGCTCGTTGCCGTTCTAAAGTCATGATGACAGATACGACAGAGATTCCCGGCTTCACAAGCCGCGTGGTTGAAGGCGAGCGCGGCGCAATTTTCGTTTACGAAGGTGGCGACGGGTTTCCCGTACTTCTCCTGCACGGCTTTCCAGAGACGAACCTGATGTGGCGCGAGATCGCCCCATTGTTGGCCGGCGAATATAAGGTGATTGCGGCCGACCTGCCCGGATACGGGCGAAGCAATTGTCCAGACGAGCGCTTGAGAGACGCTATGTCGAAGCGCGAGATCGCCACGACGCTGGTGGAAGCCATGCGATCCGCCGGCCATGATCGCTTCGCCATAGTCGGCCACGACCGAGGAGGCAGAGTTGCCTATCGGGCCGCGCTTGACCATCCCGCATGCGTATCTCACGTCGCGGTGTTGGACGTTGTGCCAACTTTCGACGTGTGGGATCGCGCTGACGCGCGTCTTGCCTTGGCTTTCTGGCCGTTTTCGCTGCTCGCGCAACCATCTCCTCTTCCAGAGCGCCTGATTTTCTCCGCGCCCGGCGCGGTCGTGGACAATGCGCTTGGTGAGTGGGGAACACCGCGAGACGTTTTTCCCGACTGGGTTCGAGAGACCTATATTGCCGCCCTGAGCGATCCTGGCCATATCCATGCAATCTGCGAGGAATATCGCGCAGCGTCGAGTATCGACCGCGAGAACGACGCGGCAGATCTCGGTGCTGGCCGGCGCATCAATTGCCCTCTGCTCGCCCTTTGGAGCGAAAGCGGCGCCTTGGCGAGCTGGTACGACGATGCTGGGGGTCCCTTGGCCCTCTGGCGCCGGTGGGCGATCGATGTACAGGGAAGGCCGATGACGGGAGGACACTTCTTCCCTGAGGAGCATCCAGCGATCACGGCTGGTGTGATAACCGATTTTCTCAAGAGTCGAATGTCTTGATAACTGTCCTTGGCTGACTTGGCGGTCAGCCTGCAATGACATGCGCCGGCATGCCGATGGCCTGTCCACGAGTTTGTCGTTGACGCTGTGAGGACCAACCCGATGTCGCAGCTTTGGCCCAAGCACTTCCGCCTGCTCAGCGCTTGACTATGAATTGAATCGATCTAATTTTCTGCCCAGATCCACCGGCGTACTTCACATCATGAGCGTGCAAATCACGATGCAAGCCGCGACGCGCGGACGCTGGGCCGTGGCCGGCATCTTCCTCGCCAACGGCTTTCTGACCGGCAGCTGGGCACCGCAGATCCCGGTGTTCCTGACCCGGCTAGACATCTCGAAATTCACGCTCGGCCTACTGATCCTCCTGTTCGGCGCCGGCGCGGTGACGGCGATGACCTGGTGCGGCCATCTGATCTCCAGGCATGGCTCCCGCGCCGTGCTGCGCTGGTTCGGCCTGTGCGGCAGCCTCGGCCTGCTGGCCGTTGCGCTCGCCCCCAATGTGCCGCTGGCGGCCATCGCCATGTTCATCTTCGGCGGCTCGATCGGCGGCATGGACGTCGCCATGAACGCCAACGCGGTGGCGGTGGAAAGAAGGCTCTCCCGCGCCATCATGTCGTCCTCACACGGCTTCTGGAGCCTTGGCGGTTTCGCCGGCGGCGCGCTGGGCGGCTTCGCCATCCAGAACTACGGCCATTTCGCCCATGCGACGGTGGTGACGGTGCTCGCCTTCGCGGTGATCGCGCTCGCTGTCGGCTATCTCATTGTTGAGGACAAGCCCGAGGCCGCCGAGCATCGGAAATTCTCACTGCCGGCGAATCCGCTGGTCTATCTGGTCGGGCTGATGGCTTTGCTGACGATGGTCTCCGAGGGCGCGGTGCTCGACTGGGCGGCGCTCTACCTGCAGCAGGAGCTCGGCGCCGACCTTGCCATCGCCGGCCTTGCTTACGCGGCCTTTTCCGGCGTCATGGCATTGATGCGCTTCCTCGGCGACGGCGTGCGCAACCGCTTCGGCGCGGTGGCGACGCTGCGCGGCTCGGCCCTTGCCGCCGCCGCCGGCATGCTGGTGGCCGGCCTGTCGCCCTCGCCCTGGCTTGCGATCGCCGCCTTTGCCTTTTGCGGCTTCGGCATCGCCAATATGGTGCCGATCATCTTCTCGGCCGGCGGCAACCAGGAAGGCATGTCATCCGGCACCGGCATGAGCGTCGTCACCACCATGGGCTATTCCGGCATACTGGTGGCGCCGTCGGCGATCGGCTTCGTCGCCGAGCATTCGAGCTTCGGCCCGATCTTCGTCGCCCTGTCGGGGCTGTTGATCGTCGTCCTGCTGATGGCCGGGCTTGCTCACCGCGCCGAGTTCGCTCCCGAGCCGGATGGATTTCAGGTCGGATCGACCTGAAATCCATCCGGCTCTGAGATCAGAGAAATAGAGCATGATGCCGTCCGAAAACCGCTTCACACTTTTCGGCATCATGGGCTAGCCGGCGCCGGCCGAATAGCGCTTCAGCTCCTCGTAGAGGAAGTCCGCGACGCGGCGGATGCGCACGCTGCTGCGCACGTCGCGATGCATGGCCAGCCACACCGGCAGCACCGGCAGTGGAAGCTGTGGCAGCACGATCTCCACCAGCGGATCGCGCGCGGCCAGCGGACGCTGGCCAAGGCCGATGCCATTACCGGCCCGCACCGCCTCCCACAAAACGATCTGATTGTCGGTCCTGAAGCGAAAGCTGCTGCGGCTGACCGGAATGCCGTACCCGGCAAAGCCTCGGATCATCTCGTCGCTGCGATCGAAGCCGATCAGCGCATGGCCGGCAAGGTCGGCGGGCTCCAGCGGGCGGCCGGCCCTGCCGAGATAGGATATGGCCGCGCAGGCGCAGAGCGGAATGTCGGCGACCTTGCGCGCCACAAGCTCGTTCTGCGCCGGCTTGACCATGCGGATGGCGATATCGGCATCCCGGCGCAACAGGTTCTCGACCTGGTTCGAGGCGACGATCTCGACTTCGATGCCCGGTTCCTCGACACCAAGCCGCGCCGTGATCGCCGGCAGCACATAGGCCGCCACCACCTCGCTGGCGGCGATGCGCACCGTGCCCTCGATCGCTTCGACCGACCCCAGCGCCAGCAGCGAAAAGGCGCTCGCCTGCTCGCTCACGGCGCGGCCGCGTTCGTAGAGCACGCTGCCGGCCTCGGTCAGCGCGTAGCCGCTGCGGCCGCGACGGAACAGCGTCACGCCGAGCGCCTGCTCCAGCTCGGCGATGTGCCGGCCGAGTGTCGGCTGGCTCGCCGCAAGCTTTCGCGCGGCGGCCGACAGGCTGCCGGTCTCCGCCACGGCGACGAAACTCTTGATCAGGTTCCAGTCGATCTGTGTCATTCATTTATGAATATCAGAACGTCAACTTCAGTCAATTTCCATTCGTTTGCGAAAGACACAGATTGAGGGCCCAACGCAAACACGGAGACGAGAAATGACCAAGATAGCAATCCTCGGCGCCAACGGCCGGCTCGGCCGCGTCGTCGGCAAGGCCTTCATCGACGCCGGCTTCGACGTCCGCGCCGTCACCCGCAGCGGCAAGGTGCCGGCCGAGCTCAAGGGCGCCGCGGCGATAGCCGGCGATGCGCTCGACCGCGGCTCGCTGATCCGCGCAACGCAAGGCGTCGACATCATCTTCAACGGCCTCAACCCGATCTACACCGACTGGGGCAAATGCCTGCCGATGGCCGAGAATGTCATGGCCGCCTGCGGCGCCAACGGCGCGCTGCATTTGTTCCCCGGCACCGTCTACAATTACGGCTCGCCGATGCCTCGCGTAATCACGGAAGACACGCCATTCCGGCCGACGACCGAGAAGGGCCGCATCCGCGTCGCCATGGAGGATCTGTTTCGCCGCGAGGCCGAGGCCGGCCGCGTGCGCACCATTCTGCTCAGGGCGGGCGACTTCTTCGGCGGCACCGGCAGCGGCTCCTGGTTCGATCTGGTCGTCGCCGCCAAGATGGCGAAGGGCATTTACACGGCGCCCGGTCCGGCCGATCTCGTCCACGAATGGGCCTATCTGCCGGATTTCGCAGCGGCTTTCGTCGGCCTGGCGCGCAATCTCGACAAGCTCGGCTTCTATGAGGCGCTCAACTTCCCCGGCCATGCCGTCACCGACCTCGATATCAAGGCCGCGGCCGAGAATGCGCTCGGGCGCAAGCTGAAGCTCGGCTTCATGCCGTGGTGGGTGCTGCGCGCCGGCAGCCCGTTCGTGGCGATGTGGCGTGAGATCGTCTCGATGTCCTACCTTCGTTTCGAGGAGCACCAGCTGGCCTCGACACGGCTGGAGAAGATCATCGGCGAAATCCCGCACACCCGTCTCGATCAGGCGGTGAAGGAGGCCATGCGGGATATCGGCATTGCCGTCGCTCCCGCCTCGCGCGAGGCCGCCTGACTGCGGCCGACGACGACCGGGCCTCCGAGGAGGCTCGGTCGTATAAGGGATCAGATTCTGCCCATCAACAACAGGATCAAAAGCACCACCAGGATGACGCCGACGATGCCCGAAGGGCCATAGCCCCAGGAGCGCGAATGCGGCCATGCCGGCACGGCGCCGATCAGGATGAGGATGAGAATGATGACGAGAAGTGTGCTGACCGTCATGAGAAAGCCCTCGCCGTGAGGTGAAGTTATGCTGGGACAATGCAAAAGGCCGCCCGGTTGTTCCCCGGGCGGCCTTTATCTTCCTGGTTGAGCTGACTTATTCGGCGGCTTTCTGGAAGGCGATGGCCGGCTCGGCGCCCGCATCGTCGCCTGGGACAGTCGTTGCAACCTTGCCCTTGCCGCGACCGAACAGCCGCCGGAAAAACGCGTTGAAGCGACTGTCCTTGCTGCGCGTGAACACCATCAGCATCGATGGCGTCACCACCAGCGTCAGCAAGGTGGCGAAGGACAGGCCGAAGACGATCGCCGACGACAGCGAGATCCACCACTGCGTCGACGGCGCGTTGATCGTCGTCTCGTGATGGAAGATCTCGAGGCCGAGGCCGAAGGCGATCGGCAAGACGCCGAGGATCGCCGACACCGCCGTCAGAACAACCGGACGGGCGCGCTCGCGGCAGGTCTGCAGCACCGCGTCCATCTTGTCCCAGCCTTCCTCGCGCAACCGGTCGTAAGTGTCGATCAGCACGATGTTGTTGTTCACCACCACGCCGGCGAGCGCGATGACGCCGATGCCCGACATGACGATGCCGAAGGCTTCGCCCGTTAGAAGCAGCCCGAGGAAGACGCCGACCGTCGCCATGACCACGCAGGACAGCACCAGCCAGACGCTGGTGAACTTGTTGAACTGCATGAGCAGCACCAGGAAGATCAGGAAGATCGCCGCGCCGAAGGCCTTGCTGAGGAAGGCGCCGGCCTCGGCGCTGTCCTCGTTGGAGCCGGCGAGCTTCCAGCGGATGCCACTGCCCAGCTCCATCTCGGAGACGGCCTTGGTCACTTCCTGCTGCACCGCCGCGACCTGCGCGCCGGCGCTGACATTGGCTTGCACCACCACCGTGCGCGCGCCGTCAATGCGGTTGAGGATGCCGACCGTCGGCTCGGGCTTGCGCACGACGAAGTTCGAGATCGGCACCGAGCCTTGCGAGGTCTGTACCCTCAGCTCATCCAGCGTCGACAGCGTGCGCCGGTCCTCGGGCAGGCGCAGCCTTATGTCGACGGCGTCGTCCGCCCCGGCGGGCCGGTATTCCGAGAGCTTCAGGCCGTTGGTCACCAGCTGCACCACCGTGCCGACCGAGGTCGGGCTGATGCCGTATTGCGCCGCCTTGGCGCGGTCGACCTCGAGCGCCCAGTCGACGCCGGGCGGCGGCAGGCCGTCCGATATGTCGATGACGTTGGGAATCTTGGCGATCCGCGCCGCCACCGCGCGCGCCTTGTCGTCGAGCCCCTTGGGATCGGCGGCCGAAAGCCTGATCTGGATCGGCTTGCCGGTCGGCGGGCCGGCCTCCGGCACGCGCACCTCGACATCGACGCCGGGAATGCCGGCCATGACGCCGCGCAGGTCGCTGAGGATCTGGTTGGCCGACTTGCGCTCGCGCCAGTCGACGAACTCGTACTGGATGACGCCGACGACATCCTCAGGAATGTCCTGGCCGCCGCCTTGCGTCTTGCCGGCGCGCGTATAGACCGACTTCACCCCCGGCCAGCCGAGCAGCCGGTTTTCCGCTTCCTTGGTGGCGGCGTCCATTTCGGCCAGCGAAAGGTTGCCGCGCGCATGCACGTAGAGCAGGCCGTAATCCGGCTCGACGCTGGGGAAGAATTCGACGCCAGCACCGTATTTCGAATAGGCGAAGCCGACGCCGACCAGCAGGCCGACGGTGAGCAGGATCACAGTAATGGGGAAGCGCACCGCCTGCTTGACCAGCGCCATGTACCAGCCGTCGCGGTTCTCGTCCTCATGATGCTTGGGCGCCTTGGCGAAGATGGCGCCCAACGTCGGCGCGAACACCAGCGCATAGAGCATCGAAGCCGACAGCGTCACGATCAGCGTGATCGGCATGTATTTCATGAAGTCGCCGATGATGCCCGGCCAGAACAAAAGCGGCGAGAAGGCGGCGATGCGCGTCATCGTCGCGGCGATGACCGGACCGGCCATGCGCCTTGCGGCCAGCGCGAAGGCGTCCGCCTTCGGCATGCCTTCGCTCATGCGCCGTTCCGCGAATTCGGTGACGATGATGGCGTCGTCGACCAGCATGCCGACCGCCAGGATGAGGCTGAACAGCACGATCATGTTGATCGTGTAGCCCATCATGGCGAGCAGCAGGATGCCGATCAGGAAGGACGACGGAATGGCCAGCCCGATGAGCAGCGAGGCGCGGCCAGACAGCGCATAGAGGATGACGATGAACACAAGGATGACGGCGATCATCACGTGGTTCTGCAGGTCGCCAAGCAGTTGGTTGACGAAGACCGATTTGTCCTGCGTGTAGGTGACGTGCATGCCTTCCGGCATCGTCTTGATGAAGCTGTCGGACACTTCCCTGACGTGGTTCAGGGTGTCGATCAGGTTGGCGCCGATGCGCTTTTTCACCTCGATGGCGATCGCCGGCTTGCCGTCGAGGCGCGTCACCGTCTCGGCGTCCTTGAAGGTGGAGCGGATGGTGGCGATGTCCTTGGCCTGCACCACGGCATTGGGCGTGGCGACGACCGGCAGGTTGGCGACATCCTCCGGCGTCTCGATCAGCGACGGCACCTTGACCGCGTATTTGCCTTCCGAGCCTTCGAGATTGCCGGCCGCGACCAGGCTGTTGGAGGCGCCGACGCCTTGCATCACCTGGTCGAGCTGCAGCCCGTAGGAGGACAGCTTGACCGGGTCGATGACGACTTCGACCAGATCGTCGCGCGCGCCCTGCAGCGAGCCTTCGAGCACGCCGGGCACTTCCTCGATGCGGTCGCGCAATTCGCGCGCCGCCGCCGTCAGCACGCGCTCCGGCACGTCGCCGGACAGCGTCACGACAAGGACCGGAAACTCGGAGACGTTGACCTCGTTGACGGTCGGCTCCTCGGCCGCCTGCGGCAGGTCGGCCTTGGCGTCCTGCACCTTGCTGCGCGTGTCCTGCAGCGCCGTCGCCAGATTGGTCTGCGGCTGGAACTCGACCAGCACGTAGCCGCCGCCCTGGAAGGCGGCCGAACGCATCTCCTTGAGGCCTTTCAGGCTCTTCAGCTTGCTTTCCATCGGACGCAGAAGAAGACGCTCGGAATCCTCCGGCGAGATGCCCTGATAGATCAGGCTGATATACATCATCGGAATCGGAACGTCCGGCTCCGCTTCCTTCGGTGTCGACTGATAGGCGACCCAGCCCGCCACGAGCAGGAACAGCAGCGCGGATATTGTGAGGCGGGCGTTGTGGATGGCGAGTCTGACGATATCCATGACTTATGCCTGCTGTTGTCTTCGAGGAGTGGCGAATTGGCCGACGCCGGGCGCGCCCGACGTCGGACTGCGCTACTGCGTCCCGGAGGTGGCTTCGCCGATCAGCTTGTTGATGGTCGCCTGGTCGGCCTCGACCGGCTTGACCGCGTCGCCTTCCTTCACCAGCTCCTGGCCGGCGACGATGATGCGCGCATCCTGCGGTATGCCGCCCAGCACCAGGCCGTTCGGCGTGTCGTCGACGAGATCGATCGGGTAGAACGCCACCTTATTGTCCTTGCCGACGGCGCGGATGCCGAGGTCGCCCTTGTCGCCGAGCGTCACCACCGAACGCGGCAGCATGACCGCGTCGGTCGGCTGCGCGCTGAGCGTGATTTCGGCCGTCATGCCGGCGGGGATGGCGCCATCGGCATTGGGGATCGCCACTTCGACACGGAAGGTGCGGGTCTGCGATGAGGCGTCGCGACTGATGTAGCGCACCGTGCCGGTGACCTTCTGGTCGTTCACCAGCCGCACATTGGCCTCGTCGCCGATCTTGATGTAGCGCAGGTCGCGCTCGCTGACCTCGCCGCGCGCGATCACCGGGTCGAGCTTGAGGATGGTTGCCACCTCACCGCCCTGCATCACCGAGCTACCCAGTTCCACCGGAACGCGGTCGATGACGCCATCGAACGGCGCCTTGACCTCATTGCGGTCGAGCTCGGCTTGCGCGGTCTCCAGCTGGGATTGCGCGGACGTCAGGTTCGAGCGCGCGGTGTCGAGCTGCAGCGCCGGCAGATTGCCGGTTTTCATCAGCCGCAGGGCCGCTTCCAGCTCGGCCTGGCGCTGCACCAGAAGCTGCTTGGCGTTGTCGACGTTGGAGATCTTCTCCTCGGCCGCCAGCATCAGCACCAGGTCGCCGGTCTTGACGCGCTGGCCCTGCTTGACCGGCAGCTTATCGATGACGCCGGCGACGCGCGTCGCCAGCACCGCCCGCTTGTCGGCCTCGGTCAGCCCGGAAATGCGGATGGCACGCGCATAGGTCTTGCGCGGCGGCGTCACCACAGCGACGGTGCGCAGCGGCGCCTTCGCCTCGGCCTCAGCGGCTTTCGGCTTGGCGGCCTCCGGCTGCGCAGCCTTCGAGGCGTCTTCTGCCTTCGGCTTGTCGGCGGCGGCGCTGCCCACGGACGAGAATTCACCCGTTCCCATCCAGGCTGCGAATCCGATAAGCACAACAATGGCTGCAAGCTTGTGAAACCTGATTTTCGGCATCGTCGTCGTTTCCACTGCGGGGTTCGGCCAGGCCGCTTCTTTCAGATGCGGGCGCGTCGCCGATATGGGTGCGCGCAAGGCCCTATTCAATTTGCCGTGATAGGCGAAGCGCCGCTTCTACCTCAAAGTTGCAACGCAAAATAGTCAGAAACTTTGATGGATTATTGCGCTGCCGGACAGGGCGCGCCCGCCGCCATCCAGTTCTCGATCGCTGTGTATGTCTCCTCCGCCGAGCCTGGCGCCGGCTCACGATCCGCTCCCGGGGCCCAGCCCCAGGCAACCAGTTTGTCGTCGCGAACATGCAGCGCGACATCCTGCAGGCTGCGCCCGCCATTGCGGGCGGGGTCCTTGATCTGGGCGCAGATTTCGGCCGAGGACTTTCCGAACCAGACCATCTCGGCCGGCGCCAGATGCCAGTTCTCGGCCCCCGGCGGCCCATGCAATGCCTTGGAATTGCTGGAGAAATGGCACGTCGTGCAACGCAGGCCGGGATTGCCGAAGCCGGAGCCGTCGGCGCCGCGCTGGACATTGAAGCCATGCACGCGCGTGCCGCCATAATGCGCGCCGGACCAGCGCGGCCGGTCGTCGGCGACATGGCAGTCGGCGCAGCGCGGATGCGAGAACACCGCATAGACCTTGTCCCATTCGGGCAAGCCCTTGGCCGTGTCGACTGCTGCTGGGGCTGGCTGCTGGGACTCCTGCGCGGTTGCAAAAGGCGCCGCCAGCAAGATGATGGCAGCAGGCGTCAGCATGATGAGAAGCTTCCTCATGCGAAGGTCACCTCTTTCGACAGCGGCAACCTACGGATGCGCTTGCCGGTCAGCGCGAAGATGGCATTGGCGAGCGCCGGAGCGGCCGGCGGCGTGCCGACCTCGCCGACGCCGCCCATCTTGTGGAAATTCTCTAGCACCGCCACCTCGAACACCGGGGTCTGGAAGATGCGCATGGCGTCGAAATCGTGGAAGTTCGACTGCTCGACCATGCCGTCGGCGAAGGTGATTTCCTGGCCCATCGCCGCCGACAGGCCGTAGATGGCGCCGGAGATGAGCTGCGCCTTGATGATGTCCGGGTCGAGCGCGGTGCCGACATCGGCAGCGATCCACACCTTTTCGATGCGGATGCCGGCCGGCGTGTCCGCGACCTGCACGATCTCGCCGACCCAACTGCCGAAGGACAGCGTGAAGGCCATGCCTTTGGCCTTGCCGGCCGGCAGCGCCTCGCCCCATTTCGCCATCCCGGCGACTGCCTCGACCACCTTCAGCGCCGACGGATAAGCGGCCATCAGCTTCTTGCGCAATTCGACCGGATCGGTTTTCCCGGCGGCCGCGATCTCGTCCATGAAGCCTTCATGGAAGAAGCCGTTGATCGAGCTTCCGACCGATCGCCACGAACCGACGGGGATCGAGACGGGCGCGGCGATGCCGCTCACCCGGTAGTTCGGGATCGTGTAGGGCTGGTCGTAGGCGCCATCGACGATGGTCTTGTCCGGTCCCATCGCCGACAGCGAGGGGAACAGCCGCCGCAAGGTGCTGGCGATCATCGATGGCGACGATACCTTCATGTCGACCGCGACCGGCAGGCCATCGTCGCCGAGCCGCGCCTGGAACCTGCCGATTGCCGCGGGGCGGTAGGCGTCGTGGCGCATGTCCTCCTCGCGCGTCCAGGTCACCTTGACCGGACGACCGCCGGCTTCCTTGGCCATCAGCGCCGCGCACAGCGCATAGTCCATCTCGACGCGCCGGCCGAAGCCGCCGCCGAGGAAGGTTGTGTGCACCGTGACCTTGTCCTGCTCGATGCCGACCGCGTTGGCGCAGAGCTGGCGCACCAGCGTCGGCGCCTGGTTGCCGCACCAGATGTCGAGGGCGCCGTCCTTCAGCCGCGCCGTGGCGTTCATCGGCTCCATCGTCGCGTGCGCCAGGTACGGCACCGCATAGTCGGCCTCGACGATCTTTTCGCGTGGCGCGTCGGCGAAGGCGGTGTCGACGTCACCGTCGTTGCGGAGTGCCGACCCCTTGGTGGTGAGCGCCTGTTTCAGCGCCGCGTCGATGGCGGCGCTGTCCAGCGGATATTCGGGGTCGGCCCATTTGGCCTCGATCGCCTCGGCGGCCCTGAATGCCGCCCAGGTGTTTTCGGCGATGACGCCGAAGCCATGGCCGTAGCTGGTCTCGATCGGCACGATCTTGACCACGCCGGGCATTTTTTCCGCCTTGGACAGGTCGGCGCTCACCGGCTTCGACCAGAAGCGCGGGCTCATCTTCACCGTGCCGTAGAGCATCTCCGGCAGCCGGACATCGATGCCGAAGATCGGCGCGCCGGTGACCTTGGCCAGCATGTCGACGCGCTTCTGCGGCTTGCCGAGCAGCTTCCAGTCGGCCTTGTCCTTGAGCCTGACCTCGGCGGGCGGCGGCATGGTGTTGGCTGAGGCGGCGACTTCGCCATAGGTGACCGATTTTCCCGACGCTTTGTGCAGGACCGTGCCGCTGGCGGTTTCCAGCTCGCCGGCGGAAACGCCGAGCTTCTGCGCCGCCGCCGCGATCAGCATCTGCCTTGCGGCAGCGCCCGCCTGCCGCATCTTGTCGAAGCCGTCGCGCATCGAGGACGAGCCGCCCGTGCCTTGCAAAGCGAGCAGCTTCCCGACGACGCCGAGGCCGGAGCGCACCGCTTCCGCCGTCATGCTCTCGTCGAAGAAGGCGAACGGACCGCCCTCCTGGAGGATCGCCGCGTTGTAATAGGCATAGGAGGCCGCGCCGTGCTCGACCTTGACCTGGTCGAGACCGACGTCGAGCTCCTCGGCGACCATGGCGGCAAGCGTCGTCGACACGCCTTGCCCCATCTCGGCGCGCGGTGCGACGATGGTGATGGTGTTGTCGGCGCCGATCTTCACATAAGGATTGAAGGTCGCCTCGCCCTTGCCGAGATCGGCCTCGAGCGGGTTGGCGAAGGGCTTGCGGTAGTAATAATAGCCGACGGCGACACCGCCGGCGACGGCGGCGGCGCCGATGAGGAAGGTGCGGCGGGCGATCTTTCCGATGCTGGCCATGATCAGAGCCCCGCCGTCTTCAGCGCCGCGGCTTTCTTGATCGCCGCGCGGATCTTCGGATAGGTGCCGCAGCGGCAGAGGTTGCCGCCCATGGCGTTGTCGATGTCGTCGTCGCTCGGATCCGCCACCTCCTCGAGCAATGCCACCGCGCTCATGATCTGGCCGGCCTGGCAGTAGCCGCACTGCGCCACCTGCTCCTCGAGCCAGGCCTGCTGCACCGGGTGCAGCTTGCCGCCGGCGCTGATGCCTTCGATCGTGGTGATCGGGCCGCTGACCTCTCCGACCGGCAGTGAGCAGGAGCGCACCGGCTGGCCGTCGACATGCACGGTGCAGGCGCCGCAAGCGGCGATGCCGCAGCCGAATTTCGGGCCCGTCTTGCCGACGAGATCGCGCAATGCCCACAACAGCGGCATTTCAGGATCGGCATCGATGTCGAACGATTGTCCATCGACGGTGAGGCGCATGGGGTACCCTTCGTTGTCGTCCACAGCCAGGAGCGAAATGGCAGGTCTCGGCCACTTCGCCTTCATACAACTTGACAAAATCCGTCATTTTGTCAATAGAGTTCGTACAGGATAGACTTGCCGCCATGATCGAAGCCGAGGACATTGCCGTCGACCCCAAGCGCGCCCGCATTCTGGAGGGCGCGATGAAGGTGTTCCTCGCCTATGGCTTTTCGCGCACCACCATGGACGACATCGCGCGCGCCGCCGACATGTCGCGGCCGGCGCTCTATCTGCTGTTCAAGAACAAGACCGACATTTTTCGCGCCATCGCCCTGATGCTGCTCGGCCGTTCGGTCGAACAGGCAAAGAGCGAGCTCGAAGGCGGCGGCACCTTCGCCGAACGCATGATGCGCGCCGTCGACGCCGCGCTGATCTCGATGATAGGCGCCGTGCACGCCTCCCCGCACGGCGCCGAACTGCTCGACATGAAGTCGAGCGTCGCCGACCTCGTCGGCTGCTGGCGCGGCGGCCTTGTCGAGCACATTGCCAGGGCGATCGAGGGCGAAGCGAAAGACAACGGCGTCGACCTCGCCGCCAAGGGACTTTCGGCGCGGCTGCTCGCCGACATGCTGCTCGATGGGCTGGAGGGCATGAAAACGCGCATCAGCAATCCGGACGAGCAGCGGCAGGCCGCCGCCGCACTGATCAGGGTGATCGACCTGGTGCTGCGGAAGGGTTGAGGTGCCCCGGTTGCGCTAGGCTCCGCGCCGCGCCTGCTCCGGCTTCCTGCGTATGGCGAGAAACTCTTTGACCCGCCGGCCCGGCGCCGGGCCGCGCACCGGCCGGTAGCCGTCGTCGAGTTCGCCGGAGAGATCGAGTGTCGGCCGCTTGCCGACGGCGTCGTAGTTCTCCTCCAGCCAGTCGCTGGCGGCACTTCGGCCAAGATCGCGCAGATAGGCGAGGAAGGCCCATTCTGCATTGACCTTGGACGACGCCGACAGATCCTTGAACGCCTCGTCGGCATCGATGCGATGCATGCGGATGTCGCGGTACTCGCCATGCGGCAGCCGGCCGGCGGCGATCAGCTCCTTGACGAAGGCGATCGAGCGGAATTCGCGCAACAGCCCGGCGTTGAAGGTGATCTCGTCGATGCGGTTCTGGATCTCGTTGGCGCTCTTCGGCGTGCCCTCGCGCACCACCGGATTGATCTGCACCAGAAGCACGTCCTCGGTGGCAGTCGTCTTGAAGAACGGATAGAGCGCCGGATTGCCGCCATAGCCGCCATCCCAGTAGGGCACGCCCTTGATCTCGACGGCGCGGAACAATTGCGGCAGGCAGGCCGAGGCCATCACCGTGTCGAGGTCGATCTCGCCATCGGAAAAGACGCGCAACTGCCCGGTCTCGACATTGGTCGCCGAGATGAACAGCTCCACCGACTTGCAGGCGCGCACATTGGAGAAGTCGATCTCCTGCTTGACCACGTCGCGCAGCGGATTGAGGCCGAGCGGGTTGGCGACATAAGGGGAGAACACCCGCGACATCGTGTCGAAGAAGACATAGCCCGGCGTGTTCTCGATCGACCAGTTGCCCCAGGCGACGTCCCACGGCATGCGCTGCACCGGGCTGAAGCGGCCCTTCCGCGCCACCGCGCGCCAGAAATCGTCGAGCTTCTTGCGCGCGCCTTCGACGCCGCCACGGACGAAGCCGTCGGCCAGCGCCACCGCGTTCATGGCGCCGGCGCTGGTGCCGGACACCGCAGAAATCTCCAGCCGCCCGTCCTCCAGCAGGCGGTCGAGCACGCCCCAGGAGAAGGCGCCGTGCGAGCCACCCCCCTGCAGCGCGACGTTGATCTTCTTGTTTTCCTCCGCCTTGCCGTTCGTCGTCATGGCGTTCCTGTCGTTGGGTGCCAGCAGCTCATCCGGCCCGGGAATCGGGTCGGCGCGGCCGCGGCGGACCTATGTTGCAGTGCAGCATATAAGTCCTGACCAAGGCAAGAACACGAACACGCTCGCGTGATCACATGAAATTTCGCTCATGAGCGAGATTCTCCGCCTGAAGGCGGAGACCGACTTCAGGCGACGAGATCCGGCACCGGCCCGACATAGCGCGACTGCGGCCGGATCAGCCGCCCGGTCGTCTGCTGCTCGCGCGCATGGGCGATCCAGCCGGCGATGCGGCCCGCGGCGAAGACATTGGAGAACGCCTCCGCGGGAAAGCCCGCCGCTTCCAGCAGGAGCGCGGTGTAGAATTCGACATTGGTCTGGATCGAGCGCTGCGGCTTGGCGACCCGCAGCACCTCGAGCGCTGCCTGCTCGACCTCTTCGGCGAAGGCCAGCCGGCGGCCGGTTCCACCCTTGCCGCCCAGCTGCCGCACCACCGCCTTCAGCACGTCGGCGCGCGGATCGCGCACCCGGTAGATACGGTGGCCAAAGCCCATGATGCGCTCGCCATGCACGATCTCGTCGCGCAGCCAGCCTGCTGCGTCGCCGCTCGCCTCGATCGCGTCCAGCATTTCGATGACCGGTCCGGGCGCGCCGCCATGCAGCGGCCCCTTGAGCGCGCCGAGCCCGGCCAGGATCGCCGAGGTCAGCCCGGCCTGGGTCGAGGCGACGACACGGGTGGCAAAAGTCGAGGCGTTGAGGCCATGGTCGCAGACGGTGACCAGATAGGTGTCGAGCGCCCTGGCCAGGTCGGGTGAATCCGCCTTGCCGCTCAGCATCCGCAGCATGTCGGCGGCATGATCGGCACCCTTGTCGGGGGCGACCGCTTTGTCGCCGCGTTTTGCCCGCAGCAAGGCCGGTGTCAGTACCGCTGGCGCGGCGATCAGCCGGAGCGCATCCGCCAGCGTCCCGCCATCCGGCAGCAAGGCGATGCCGGCGCGCATGCCGCTGTAGACATCGAGCGCGGCCAGTGTGGAAAGAGTCGGCTGCAGCCGCTGGAACACCTCGACCCGCGCCCGGCCGATCGCCTCGGCCAGTTCAGCATCGCCGGGAAGGTCGTCGAAGAAGCCGTCGAGCAACAGGCGCGCCACTTGCGGATAGCGCCAGCGGCCGGCGAGTTCCGGCAGCGAATGGCCACGGATCGTCAGCCGGCCGCCGAGGCCGTCGACATCGGAAAGCACGGTTTCCGCCGCCACCACATCATCGAGCCCGTTTGCCATGTTCGTCTCCTTCGCCATTTACGGAGCTGAATTAATGGTGCAAGTTCGAGGCATCAATCTTGATCAAGTGAATCAATATGTCCAAGCAATCGGCTGCATGACAAACAACATGTCCGAATGGCTGACGCGTGAGGAGGCGCTGGAACGACTCAAGGTGCGGCCGCAGACGCTCTATGCCTATGTCAGCCGTGGCCGTATCGGCATGCGTCCGGACGCAGCCGATCCGCGCCGCAGCCAGTATCGCGCCGACGACATCGCCGCCCTCGCCACGCGCCGCGCGCGCGGCCGAAGCCCGCGAGCGATCGCAGAAAGCGCCATCGACTGGGGCGAGCCGGCTTTTGCCACCTCGATCTCGACCATCCAGCATGGCGGCCTTTTCTATCGCGGAAAGGATGCTGTGACGCTCTCCAGCGCGGCGACGCTGGAGGAGACGGCAAGCCTGCTCTGGGCAGCGGACGTCCCGGTGTCGTTTGCCTCGCCCGGCCGCGGTGACGCGCGCGACAGCGGTCGCGGCGCGGCATTCGCGACGCTGGCTGGACTGGCTGCCGAAGGCCGGCCTTCGCTGGGACGCGGGCCAGCCATGCTCTACCGCGATGCCGCCGACGCCATCGCGGCCCTGGCAGAGGCGCTCGGCGCGGCTGCGGGAAACGGCGCCGTGCATGAGAGATTGGCGCGCAGCTGGTCGGTCGGCGCTGCCGGCGCCAATCTGATACGCAGGGCATTGGTGCTGCTCGCCGATCACGAGTTGAACGCCTCGACCTTCGCCACGCGGGTCGCCGCGTCCACCGGCGCGTCAGTTGCCGCTTGCCTGCTTGCCGGTCTTGCCACCCTGTCCGGACCGCGCCATGGCGGCGCCGGCGAGGCCTTGCTCAATCTGGTCGAGGACGCCGAAAGGCTGGGAGCCGATGCGGCGGTCGAGCGCTGGCTTGGCCACGACCGGCCGCTGCCCGGCTTTGGCCATCCACTCTATCCGGAGGGCGACCCAAGGGCGGAGGCGTTGTTGGCCGATGTCGAGATCGATGGCTGTATGCTATGCCTCGGCGAGACCGTCCTCGGCGCGACGGGGGCGCGCCCGAACATCGACTTCGCGTTGGCCGCGCTGACGCGCCAGTTGCGCCTGCCGCCCGACGCGCCGTTCCGCCTGTTCGCGCTCGGGCGCAGCGTCGGCTCGGCCGCGCATGCCGTCGAGCAGGTCGTGAGCAACCGCCTGATCCGGCCGCGCGCCCGCTACGACGGGCCCGTCGGGATTTAGCGGAACTGGTGCTTATCAAAGCCAAGCCCTGGGGCGCGTCGCTCCAGGGCTTGTTGAGATTCAGGGTCAGGCCGGCTTCACCTGTATGGCAACGTGCCCGTCACGACATCGTGTCGAGCTTGCGCTGCATGGCCGCGATCTGTTCCTTCAGTTCCTGGAGGTCATCGGATTTTTCCGGCGCTTCCTTTTTCACCGGCTCGGCCGGGGCGGGCGCAGTGCCATTCGAGGTCGCCGACGGAAACGGCGTGAACATGCGCATGGCGTTCTGGAACATCTCCATGTTGCGGCGCGTCTGGTCCTCCAGCGCCTTCATCGGCGTCGACATCTTCATCATGTCCATCGGCGACTTGCCGAACGCGCCCTTCATCTGTTCGCGAAAACGCTCCTGCTCCTTGGAGAAGGCGATCATCGACTGCTCGAGGAAGCTGGGCACGATCATCTGCATCTGGTCGCCGTAGAAGGCGATCAGCTGGCGCAGGAACGGGATCGGCAGCATGTTCTGCCCATCCTTGTTCTCCAGCTCGAAAATGATCTGGGTCAGCACCGGATGCGTTATGTCGTCGCCGGTCTTGGCGTCCTGGACGGTGAATTCCTCGCCCTTCTTGACCATGTCGGCGAGGTCTTCCAGCGTCACATAGGTGCTGGTGCCGGTGTTGTAGAGTCGGCGGTTGGCATATTTCTTGATGACGATCGGGTCGTCTTTTGCGGCCATCAGTATCCTCCCCGGACACCGGCGCATTTGAGTAAGCAGCCGGTAACGATTGCGCCCTGTCAAGGATATGCGCAAAAGCGTCACAATTCCAAGCGGTTTGTGCAGTGCAAGATCGATTAATGCTGCACGGCGGCCGGAATATGCTGCGCAGCGAAGCGAGGACCGCCGCCCTGGCCGGCGCAGGCCTGCTTGCCGCGCATGGCCGGCATGCCCATTTCCGGTTTGACTTGGCACCGGGAAAGGGCAAGAAAGTTCCTCAACGACACCCAAAAACACCACACCTCGAAGTCTGGAGAAGAAAATGTCCGCATCCAATGGCATCGTTGTCGCCAGTGCCGCGCGCACAGCAGTCGGCTCCTTCAACGGCAGCTTCGCCGCCACCCCGGCACATGAACTCGGCGCCGTCGTGATCAGGGAATTGCTCGCGCGCGCCAACGTCGAGCCTTCCGAAGTCGACGAGGTCATCCTCGGCCAGGTGCTGACCGCCGCCCAGGGCCAGAACCCGGCCCGCCAGGCTTCGATCAACGCCGGCCTTCCCAAGGAGACCACCGCCTGGGGCCTCAACCAGGTCTGCGGCTCGGGCCTGCGCGCGATCGCGCTCGGCATGCAGCAGATCGCCACCGGCGATGCCAAGGTGATCGTCGCCGGCGGTCAGGAATCGATGTCGCTCTCGGCGCATGCCCAGCATCTGCGCGCCGGCGTCAAGATGGGCGACTACAAGATGATCGACACCATGATCAAGGACGGGCTGTGGGATGCCTTCAACGGCTATCACATGGGCAACACCGCTGAGAATGTCGCGCGCCAGTTCCAGATCACCCGCGACGACCAGGACGAGTTCGCGCTGGCTTCGCAGAACAAGGCCGAGGCCGCGCAGAAGGCCGGCAAGTTCAAGGACGAGATCGTCGCCTTCACCATCAAGGGCAAGAAGGGCGATACGATCGTTGACCAGGACGAATATATCCGCCACGGCGCGACGCTCGACGCCATGACCAAGCTTAGGCCCGCTTTTGACAAGGACGGCACGGTCACCGCCGCCAATGCCTCCGGCATCAACGACGGCGCTGCCGGCGCGCTGCTGATGAGCGAGGCCGAAGCCGCCCGCCGCGGCATCACCCCGCTGGTCCGCATCGCCTCCTGGGCGACCGCCGGCGTCGATCCGGCGATCATGGGAACCGGCCCGATCCCGGCCTCGAAGCGGGCGCTGGAGAAGGCAGGCTGGTCGGTCAAGGACCTCGACCTTGTCGAGGCCAACGAGGCTTTCGCGGCGCAGGCCTGCGCCGTCAACAAGGGCATGGGCTGGGATCCGTCGATCGTCAACGTCAATGGCGGCGCCATCGCCATCGGTCACCCGATCGGCGCCTCCGGCGCCCGCGTCTTCAACACGCTGGTCTTCGAGATGCGCCGCCGTGGCGCCAAGAAGGGTCTTGCCACGCTGTGCATCGGCGGCGGCATGGGCGTCGCCATGTGCGTCGAAGCGCTCTGAGCTCAGCGAATAGCGAAAAGGGAGTAGCGAATAAAGAAGAAAAGCGTCGCGCGCCGGGACGACAGATCCTATTCGCTTCGCTGCTCTCTATTCGCTGACGATTTAAAGGGAGGACCACATGAGCAAGGTAGCAATCGTCACGGGCGGATCGCGCGGCATCGGCGCGGCAATATCGATCGCTCTGAAAAAGGCCGGCTATTCGGTTGCGGCCAACTATGCCGGCAATGACGAGGCGGCCGCGAAGTTCAAGGCCGAGACGGGCATCCCGGTCTACAAATGGTCGGTTGCCGACTATGACGCCTGCGCTGCCGGCATCAAGCAGGTCGAGGCCGATCTCGGCCCGGTTTCGGTGCTCGTCAACAATGCCGGCATCACCCGCGACGCCATGTTCCACAAGCTGACGCGCGAGCAGTGGAAAGAGGTCATCGACACCAATCTGTCCGGCGTCTTCAACATGACGCATCCGCTGTGGGGCGGCATGCGTGACCGCAAGTTCGGCCGCGTCATCACCATCTCCTCGATCAACGGCCAGAAGGGCCAGGCCGGCCAGGTCAACTATTCCGCCGCCAAGGCCGGCGATATCGGCTTCTCGAAGGCGCTGGCCCAGGAGGGCGCCCGCGCCGGCATCACCGTCAACGTCATCTGCCCCGGCTACATCGCCACCGAGATGGTCAAGGCGATCGACGAGAAGGTGCTCAACGAGCGCATCATCCCGCAGATCCCCGTCGGCCGGCTCGGTGAGCCGGAAGAGGTCGCGCGCTGCGTCGTCTTCCTCGCCTCCGACGAAGCCGGCTTCATCACCGGTTCGACCATCAGTGCCAATGGCGGCCAGTATTTCGCCTGAGGCCCGCCAATTCGCCTGAAGACGCGACGCGTTCGGGTCCGAAATTCCGAGACAGCGATCTGACAAACGGCCGGGAGACCGGCCCGTTTTTTGTTGCCGTTGCCGCCCCCGCGGCGTCTCCCGCGCGACGCCCTGCCCCGATCCGGCACGCAAAAGTTAACGGCCGTCACGGAGCCTGTGCAAAAGCTGTTCGCAACCCTGTGGATTCTCGGTGGAAAACTTTGCCACGACACAACATGTTGGGGTGAACAAACCGGGAAAACACCGTCATCGCTGATTCGTCGCCGATTCGTTCCGGCTTTGGCCGGAACGTTAACGCCGAGGACCGAAAATCCGCCCCAAAAGGTTAACGCGCGTTAGGAAAAGTCAAGAATTTCATAATCTTGGGCAAGGCCGGAAGATCAGGGTCCGTCGCCGATCGGCAAAGGTTAACGGCGCCGCGCGACTCGCGTTCGCCCTGCATGAATCGGGCCAATCAAGAGATTCAGCATGTGGTGAGACTCGCCGTCGAAAAACCCACATGTAGCCGTGAACAAAACCTGAATCTCGGCGAGTCAGTGATTCGTCGCCGATTCGTTCCAGACTCGTTCCAACCATTAACCGAGACCGCATTTCGGACCCTCATATGGAGTCAGGGAGACTGACCGCGGAACATTCCGCTTTCGCTTCGCGCATGAAGTCCTTATGTGTCGCCTGTCACACGCGCCATCGCTGGCGTGCTCCCGACAACGAGCGGCAGAGAGTCTATTTCCGGGCCGATGAACGTCCAGCCGAAACATCCTCAGCCGTTGATCCTTTCCGGCCGTGACGTGACGGCTGTGCTTGGGCCCACCAACACCGGCAAGACCCACCTCGCCATCGAGCGCATGGTGGCGCATGAGAGCGGCGTCATCGGCCTGCCGCTCAGGCTTCTGGCACGCGAGGTCTATACGCGCGTCTGCGAGAAGGTCGGCGCCCACAAGGTGGCGCTGATCACCGGCGAGGAGAAGATCCAGCCGCCAGGCGCCAGATATTCGGTCTGCACGGTGGAAGCGATGCCGCGCGAGACCGATGCCGCCTTCGTCGCCATCGACGAGGTGCAGCTTGCCGGCGATCTCGAGCGCGGCCACATCTTCACCGACCGCATCCTGCATCTGCGTGGCCGCCAGGAGACGCTGCTGCTCGGCGCGGCCACCATGCACGGCATCCTGCAGCGCCTCCTCAAGGGCGTCTCGGTGGTGACGCGGCCCAGGCTGTCGCACCTTGCCTATGCCGGTTCGAAGAAGCTCACCCGCCTGCCCAGGCGCACGGCGATCGTCGCCTTCTCCGCCGACGAGGTCTATGCCATTGCCGAGCTGATCCGCCGCCAGCAGGGCGGCGCGGCCGTCGTGCTCGGCGCGCTGTCGCCGCGCACCCGCAACGCCCAGGTCGCGCTGTTCCAGGCCGGCGATGTCGACTATCTCGTCGCCACCGACGCCATCGGCATGGGATTGAACCTCGACCTCGACCATGTCGCCTTCGCCCAGAACCGCAAGTTCGACGGCTACCAGTACCGCAACCTGACCGCCGCCGAGCTCGGCCAGATCGCCGGCCGCGCCGGCCGGCATTTGCGCGACGGCACGTTCGGCGTCACCGGACAGGTCGATCCGCTGGACGAGGAGCTGATCAAGAAGATCGAGAGCCATGATTTCGATCCGGTGAAGGTCATGCAATGGCGCACTGCCGATTTCGACTTCGCCAGCCTCGACGCGCTGAAGCGCTCGATCGAGACCAACGCCCCGGTCGAAGGCCTGACGCGCGCCCTGCCGGCGGTGGACGCGCAGGCGCTGGAGCATCTGTCGCGCGACGAGGCTATCCGCGCGCTCGCCACCGACGCCAAGCGCGTCGCGCTGCTCTGGGAGGCCTGCGCCCTGCCCGACTACCGCAAGATCGCGCCGGCCCAGCATGCAGACTTGATCGCTTCGATCTACATGGACCTCGCCCGACATGGCCATGTCGACGAGAACTACATGGCCGAGCAGGTGCGCCGCGCCGACACGACCGACGGCGACATCGACACGCTGTCGCACCGCATTGCCCAGATCCGCACATGGACTTTCGTCGCCAACCGCCCCGGCTGGCTGGCCGATCAGGCACACTGGCAGGAAAAGACGCGCGAAATCGAAGACAGATTGTCGGATGCGCTGCATGAGCGGTTGACGAAACGCTTCGTAGACCGCAGGACTTCCGTCCTCATGCGGCGCCTTAGAGAAAATACCATGCCTGAAGCCGAAATCAGCCCAACCGGAACCGTCCTCGTCGAAGGCCATCATGTCGGCGAGTTGCAGGGGTTCCGCTTCACCGCCGACCAGAGCGCCGGTGGCGAGGATGCCAAGGCCGTGCGCACGGCCGCCCAGAAGGCGCTTGCCGCGGAGTTCGAGACACGCGCCGAGCGCTTCGGCGCCTGCGCCAATGGCGATCTCGCGCTTGGCTCGGACGGCACGCTGCGCTGGATCGGCGCGCCGATCGGAACGCTGGTTGCCAGCGACGAGCCGCTGAAGCCGCGCCTCGTGCTGCTGGCCGACGAGCAGCTCACCGGTCCGGCTCGCGACAAGGTGGCGGCGCGCGCCGAGCGCTTCGTCAATTTCCAGATCGAGTCGCTGCTGAAGCCCCTGGTCGACCTCAAGAATGCCGAGCAGCTCACCGGCATCGGCCGCGGCATCGCCTTCCAGCTCGTCGAGCATTTCGGCCTCATCAACCGCCGCGACATCGCCGAGGAGATGAAGTCGCTCGACCAGGAGGGCCGCGCCGCGCTGCGCCGGCTGGGCGTGCGCTTCGGCGCCTATCACGTCTTCGTGCCGGCACTGATCAAGCCGGCGCCCGCCGGGCTGGTGACGCTGCTGTGGGCGCTGAAGAACGACGGCAAGGACAAGCCCGGCTTTGGCGACGTGGTTCATGCGCTGGCGTCGGGCCGCACCTCGGTGGTCATCGATCCCGCCTTCGACAAGAGCTTCTACAAGCTCGCCGGCTATCGCAATCTCGGCCGCCGCGCCGTGCGCGTCGATATTCTTGAGCGGCTGGCCGACCTGATCCGTCCCGCCACCAACTGGAAGCCCGGCCTCGGCCAGCGTCCCGACGGCGCCTATGACGGCCACGCCTTCATGGTGACGCCGCCGATGATGTCGATCCTCGGCGCCACGGCCGACGATATGGAAGAGATCCTCAAAGGCCTCGGCTACCGCGCCGAGCCGAAGCCGGCCGCCGAGGTCAAGGCGCGGCTCGACGCGCAGGACAATGCCGCGCGCGAGGCCGCCGCCGCCAAGCTTGCGGCCGAGGAAGCGGCAAAGGCCGAGCTGGCCGCCGCGGCCGAAGCGGCGTCTGCCGAAGCCGGCGTCGAAACACCGGCCGAGGGTTCCGAACCTGGCCCGGATGCCGCTGTGGCGTCGGATGCCCCGGTTGAGGTTTCGGCCGAACCCGTCACCGAGATGGTTGCCGAGCCGGTCTCGGAAGAGGCCACTGACGAGGCCCCGCTCGCCGCGGAAGCCGTCGCCGAGCAGCCTGCGGATAGTGCTCCGGCAGCCGAGCCACAGGCAGATGCCGAAATTGACGCCGTCGCCGCAGAGCCGGTGGCCGCGGAGTCGTTGGCGGCCGAAGCGGTGTCCGCCGCGCCTGCCGCGACGCCGGAAGCCGCCTCCAGCGAGGCGGCCGCCGAGGCCGAGGAGCCGAAGCCCATCCTTCTATGGCGGCAGGGCCGCTTCGACCAGCGCCCGCGCCATCGCCACGACAACCGCAGGGACAATCGCCCGCGCAACGGCCAGGCCGCGCGCGAGGGCCAGGCTGACGCCGCCGGCGGGCAGCCTGGCGGAGCCCAGGAAGGACGCCGCGATCAGCGCGACGGCAAGCCTCGCTTCGACCGCTCCAAGTTCAAGCCGAGACCGCAAGGCGAGGCTGGCGAGCGCCGCGAGGGCAGGCCGCAAGGCGAACGTCCGGATCGCCGCGACGGCAGGCCCGACTGGAAAGGCGGCCGGCAGGACGGCAAGGGCGGCGGGCAAGCCGGCAAGCCTGCCTTCCAGGCCAAGCCGCGCGAGGAGCGGCCGGCGCGCTTCGATCCGGACTCGCCCTTTGCCAAGCTCGCCGCCTTGCGCGACCAGCTGAAGAAGTAGCCTGCGGTTACGATGGTCACCGATGCCCGCCAGCGCATCGACAAATGGCTGTTCTTCTCGCGCGCTGTAAAATCGCGCTCGCTGGCGGCTAAGCTCGTGGTCGCTGGCCGCGTGCGCATCAACAGCGACAAAGCAGCGCAGGCCTCCGACATTGTCCGCCCCGGCGACGTCCTGACCCTCACTCTGGACCGACGCATTCTGGTCTGGAAGGTGCTCGGCGCCGGCGCCAGGCGCGGCCCCGCCGACGAGGCCCGCCTGCTCTATGAGGATATGTCGCCACAGCCCACGCCGAAGGGCGAGGCGGTTCCGGACGCCATTCCGGCGCTGCGCGAAGCCGGCAGCGGTCGCCCGACCAAGAAAGAGCGGCGGGAAACCGACCGGCTGCTCGGCGAGGATTGAGAGAGGATTGAGACAAGACCGGCCTTGTCCGGCGGGCCGTCTGGAAAATCCTTTCCGGGCACGCCGGCAGCGCTGGGGACGGCCGCCCTTGCCAGCGGCCGGCAAAGGCGTTACCTCACCAAAAAGCCCAGCAAAAACGGGACGTCCCGGAGCCTGCGATGACCTATGTCGTGACCGACAATTGCATAAAATGCAAATACATGGACTGCATTGAGGTCTGTCCGGTCGACTGTTTCTACGAAGGCGAGAACATGCTCGTCATCCACCCCGACGAGTGTATCGACTGCGGCGTCTGCGAACCGGAATGCCCGGCCGACGCGATCAAGCCCGACACCGAGCCGGGGCTCGAGAAGTGGCTGCAGGTCAACACCGAATATGCCGAGAAGTGGCCGAACATCACCGCCAAGAAAGAGCCGCCGGCCGACGCCAAGACCTTCGATGGCGAGGCTGGCAAATTCGAGAAATATTTCTCGGCCGAGCCCGGCGAAGGCGACTAGCGCATGACCCCGAAAATCGCTTTCGATTTTCGGAAAGGATCGTGCGCAAATCAAAAGCGACACGGCCGGTTCGGCCGGCATGACGCTGCGTAACAGGTGCGAAACAGGAACTGTCTTGACAGGCAGGGATGGCGCACGGCCTTCGCGAATGCAGCAAAACCTTGATTCTTCCGACTTTTTGTGCTACATCAGCCAAACATGCCGGTGACACAACGTCGATTTATGGCGCAGACGCCCCAAATCACTGAAAGGTGAACTTCACAATCCGGACCAGAGCGATCTGGGGCAGGCGGTCGCAATTGTGCGGTTGGCTGGCCCCGGTTTTTCCGGATGGGTTCATCTGTTGTGCGGCTAACGGTCGGTGACCCCGATCGCGCGAGTTTCAGCCGGCGCCGCCATGCCGGCGCTACAACAAGGAGTTCAGGGCGTAATGGCAACGATCACCCCGCAGAAGAAGTCCAGCGCAGCACGTCACGGTTTCAAGACCGGCGAGTTCATCGTCTACCCGGCGCACGGCGTCGGCCAGATCGTCTCGATCGACGAGCAGGAAGTCGCCGGCCACAAGCTGGAACTGTTCGTCATCGACTTCCAGAAGGACAAGATGCGCCTCAAGGTGCCGGTCGCCAAGGCGACCTCCATCGGCATGCGCAAGCTGTCGGAAGAGGACTATGTCGACCGCGCGCTGAAGGTCGTGCAGGGTCGCGCCCGCATCAAGCGCACCATGTGGTCGCGCCGCGCCCAGGAGTATGATGCCAAGATCAACTCGGGCGACCTGATCTCGATCTCGGAAGTCGTGCGCGACCTCTACCGTGCCGACAACCAGCCGGAGCAGTCCTATTCCGAGCGCCAGCTTTACGAGGCCGCGCTCGACCGCATGGCCCGCGAGATCGCCGCCGTCAACCGCATGTCGGAGACCGAGGCGGTTCGCCTCATCGAGGTCAACCTCAACAAGGGCCCGAAGCGTGGCGCCAAGGCCGACAACGAGGAAGCCGAGCAGGAAGAAGCTGCCTGAGCTTTTCGCTCAAGAAAACGAAAAACCCGGCCTCGCGCCGGGTTTTTTGTTGCTGGGACTTTACCCTCCCCCTTGTGGGGAGGGTCGCTGCGAACCAGCGGGGCGGGGGTGCGGCACCGACCCCCACCCGGACCTTCGGTCCGACCTCCCCACAAGGGGGAGGTAGGGGGCTCAGCTACCCTTCTGAGCCTCCTCCTGCCGCAGCGAGGCGATGAAGCGCTTGGTCCGCTCGCGCTCCGGCCTGTCGAACACGACCGAGGCCAGGCCTTTCTCGACGACGACGCCGGCATCGAGGAACACCACCTCCTGCGCGATCTTGGAGGCGAGCCTCAGATCGTGCGTGGCCATCACCATGGTCGTGCCCTCCCGGGCGAGCTGCCCGAGCACCTCGACCACTTCCTGCGCCAGCTCCGGGTCGAGCGCCGAGGTCGGCTCGTCGCAGAGCAGCACCTTCGGCGACGGCGCCAGCGCGCGGGCGATCGCCACGCGCTGCTGCTGTCCGCCCGACAGCGTCGCCGGCCAGGCATCGGCCTTGTGCGCCATGCCGACCTTCCCCAGCAGCGCCAGCGCACGCTCGCGCGCCCTCGCCTCCGGCCATCTCAGCACCGTCACCAGTCCCTCCATGACGTTCTCGATCGCGGTGCGATGCGGGAACAGCTGGAAGTTCTGGAACACCATGCCGGTCTGCAGTCGAATGCGCTGGATGTCCCTGGCGTGCACCTTGATGCCCGGGCGGAATTCCAGCGTCTCCTCGCCGATCCGCACCGTGCCGGAGGTCGGAATCTCCAGCAGGTTGATGCAGCGCAGGAGCGTGCTTTTGCCGCCGCCGGACGGGCCGACCAGCGCGGTCACGCTGCCTTCCTCGATGCTGACGGTGACCCCCTTCAGCACGAGGTTGTCGCCGAACCGCTTCTCAATCTTGTCGAGGCCGATCATGCGTTCGCCTCCAGGAATCCGCCGTAACGGTTGAGGCGCACCTCCAGCCGCGCCTGCAGCGCCGACAGCACCGAGCTCATCACCAGATAGAGCGCCGCCGCCTCGATATAGAGGATCAGCGGCTCGTAGGTGGTGGCGACGATGCGCTGCGCCGCCTGGAACATCTCCGGCACGGTGATGGCTGCGGCCAGCGAGGTATCCTTGACCAGCGAGATGAAGGTGTTGGACAGCGGCGGCACGGCGACGCGGCCTGCTTGCGGCAGGATCGTGCGCCGCATCGCCTGGCTCCAGGTCATGCCGATCGAATAGGACGCCTCCCACTGCCCTTTCGGCACCGAGCCGATGACGGCGCGGATGATCTCCGACGTATAGGCGCCGATGTTGAGCGTGAAGCCGATCAGCGCCGCGGGAAAGGCGTCGAGCAGGATGCCGACGGAGGGCAGGCCGTAGAAGATCAGGAAGAGCTGCACCAGGAGCGGCGTTCCACGGAAGATCCAGACATAGAAGCGGGCCACGGCCGCCAGGGGCTTGGGGCCGAACAGCCTGAGCAGCGCCGTGGCCAGCCCGGCGACGAGCCCGAAGGCGAAGGACAAAAGCGTCAGCGGCACGGTGAAGATCAGCGCCGCCCACAACAGCGTCGGCAGCGATTCCAGCATCAATTGCAGCCAGTGCGGCACGGGGCCCTCTCCTTGAGGTGCAGCCTGGATAACCGTCCATCGCCTCCGGCGTCGCGGCGGGTGGCTCCGGCGAGGGGCTGCGCGGTGCATATCACGCGAAAACCGGCGGGCCGTCAAAGACGACTCGCCGGGATCGAAGTGCCAGACGGCCTGGCTTACTGCGAAACGTCCTGGCCGAAATAGGTGTCGGCGATCTTCTTGTAGGTGCCGTCCGCCTTGATGTCGGCCAGCGCCTTGTTGATCGCCGCGACCAGCTCCGGATCGCCCTTGCGCACGATGACGCCGGAATAGTCGGCATTCTCTTCCTGCGCGGCGATCTTCACATTGGCGTCGGGCTTGTGCTTCTTGAAATCGAGGAAGGAGAGGCTGTCGTTGATGGTGGCGTCGGCGCGGCCGGTGAGCAGAAGCTGGATCGACTGGTCGAAGCCGTCGGTGCCGACCAGCTCGGCGCCGTTGGTCTCGGCCAGCTTGCCGAAATTGGAGGTCAGCGACTGCGCCGACTTCTTGCCCTTGAGATCGGCGAAGGTCTTGATGTCGGTGTTGTCGCCGCGCACGATCAGCACCGCCTTGGAGGCGATGTAGGGCTCGGAGAAATCGTACTTGGCCTTGCGCGCGTCGGTGATGCCGACCTCGTTGATGACGGCGTCGTAGCGGTTGGCGTCGAGGCCCGCGATCAGCCCGTCCCATTTGCCTTCGAGGAACTCGACCTTGACGCCGAGCTTGTCGGCGATCGCCTTGGCGATCTCGACGTCGAAGCCGACCAGCGCGCCGGACGTGTCATGATAGGTGAAGGGCGCGTAGGTGCCTTCCGTGCCGACCTTGAGGACGCCGGCCTGCTTGATCTGGTCGAGATTGGCGCCGGCATGGCCGGCGGTGACCGCCAGGGCCTGCAGCGTACCGGCGATGATGAGCGATTTAAGCCATTTCATTTTTCTGTGATCCCGTTTTGGCCGGTGCCCCGGCGCGTCTGTGAGAGCCGGAAACTGACAGATAGGGCTGAGCAAAATAAGGAACCAGATTTCAAAAATCTGGCATTCCAGGAATGACATGCTCAAGCGCATGCGAGAACCGATCCGCAAGCAGGCTCCCTGCTGTTTAGAGTCGTCCGAGACAACGCAAAGCCGCCCGGCCGTCGCTGCGGAACATTCCCCGGCATGGCACGTTCTTGGCTTTGTAGGGCGCGGCGCCGCCATTTCAACCGCCGCTGACGCCAGGGATGGTATCCGGACACCGGAATGTCCGCGATATCGGAAAATGGAGCGCGGCATGATCGACGACACGGCAGGACGGACCATGGTCCGCGCGGCGATGAAGGCTCCCTATCTCGAGCGCGAGGAAGAGCATCTCCTGGCGTTGCGCTGGAAGGAGGACAACGACCAGCACGCGCTGCACCGCATCACGGTCGCCCATATGCGGCTGGTCATCTCCATGGCCTCGCGGTTCCGCCATTACGGCCTGCCGCTCGGCGACCTGATTCAGGAGGGTCATGTCGGCCTGCTGGAAGCAGCCGCCCGTTTCGAGCCGGAACGCGAAGTGCGCTTCTCGACCTATGCCACCTGGTGGATTCGCGCCTCGATGCAGGACTACATCCTGCGCAACTGGTCGATCGTGCGCGGTGGCACCAGCTCGGCGCAGAAGGCGCTGTTCTTCAATCTCAGGCGTTTGCGCGCCCGGCTGGCGAACGGCGCCGAGCCGATTTCCAACGCCTCGCTCTATCGCGAGGTGTCGGCGGCACTCGGCGTGCCGGAAGCCGACGTGGCGATGATGGATTCGCGCCTGTCGGCTCCGGACAGCTCGCTCAATGCGCCGCTTGGCGATGATTCCGGTCCGGCCGAGCGCATGGATTTCCTGATTTCGGACGATCCGCTGCCGGACGAGGTCGTCGGCGACACGATCGACATCGAACGCCGCTCGCTGTGGCTGAAGGCGGCGCTCGGCGCGCTCAACGCGCGCGAGCTGAGGATCATCGAGGAGCGCCGGCTGACCGACGAGGGCGCGACGCTGGAAGCGCTCGGCGAGGCGCTCGGCATCTCCAAGGAGCGCGTCCGTCAGATCGAGGCCCGCGCCATGGAAAAGCTGAAAGTCGCGCTGGTCGAGCAGAATCCTGAATTCCTGGCGACCGCCGCCTGACTTCTGTCTGCCCCAGCCTATCTGTCGGTGACGATCTTGACCTTGTCGCCGGTCGAGACGGCGGCGCCCGGCGATAGCGCGTTGAGCACCCTGAACAGGTCGAGCTTGCGGTCCACGCCGACCATCTGCGCGGCGAGCGAGCCCATGGTCTGCCCGGCCTGGACTGTGACGACGCGGATATGCAGCGGCTTCAGCGCCGCCTTCTCGGCAGCGCTCAGGATGCGGAACGAGCCGCTGACCGAGCGCGCCACCGGCTCCAGCGCGGTGCTGGCCGAAGGTGCCGCCGTCAGCAGCCGGTAGACCTGGCCGCCGGCGCGGATCACAGCGATGTCGAACTGCCAGCCGTCGGCGCCGGCATGCGCCACGGCCGCCTCGTTGCCATTGATGGTTTCCTGGCGAACGCTGGCATCGTCGAGGCCGGCCACCCAGCCGCTGCGGATATAGTCGGTCAGCGCCCGCGACCTGTCGATCGAGACGCCATCGAAGCGGATCGCCATGTCGCCAGGGCCGGTCGCCGTCACCGCCGCCGCCGAATTGTCGATGACAAAGCCGTCGGGCACCGTGAACGACACGCCGAGGCCCGGATGCAGGAAGGTCTGGCCGCGCACATAGCCCTCTTCCGGCGTGTCGCCGTAGAGCAGCCCGTCAATGCCGGCCAGGAAGGCGTCGCGGTCGCGCGTGCCGATGCCCGGCGGGCCGAAGTTGCGGGCAAGCCGCTGGGCAAGCTCGATGCGCTGCGGCGTGTTTGGATGCGTGGCCAGGAAGTCGAGGCTGGCATCGGTGGCGCCGCTGATCGAGCGGAAATCGGTATAGGCCGACATCGACTGCAGGAAGCGGCCGGCGGCGTACGGATCATAACCGGCCTCGCCGATCGACTTGATGCCGATGGCGTCGGCCTGCAGTTCCTGGTTGCGCGAGAACTGGGCGAGCCTCAGCTTGCCGCGGATGAGCGCCGCCTTGGCGGTCGGGCTGTCGCCCAGCACATCCGACACCACCTTGGTCGCCAAGCCTTCCTCGGCTTCGAGCTGCTGGCGCTGCAGGCCGTGATTGGCGGTGACATGGCCCATCTCGTGCGCGATGACGGCGGCGAGCTCGGACGAATCATTGGCCAGCGCCAGCAGGCCGCGGGTGACATAGAGGTAGCCGCCGGGCAGCGCGAAGGCGTTGACGTTGGGGGAATTGAGGATGGTGATGCGATAGGTCTGGGTCGGATTGGCCGACACCACCGTCAGGCTGCCGACGACCTTGGCCACCATGCGCTCGAGCTTGGGATCGGAATATTCGCCGCCATAGGTGGCAAGGATGCGCGGGTGCTGCGCCTTCGCCATTTCGGCAAGCTTCGAGTTGGCGACGACATTGTCGACGGTGATCGGCTTGTCGGACGGCTGGAAACCGGATTCCTGCACATCCGGCGGCGTGAACATCTGGCAGCTGGCCAGCGCCACGGCAAGGCCGGCCAACGCGAGGAGACGCGCCAGCGGTTTCGTCAGCACTCTATGCTTGCCGGTCGGCAGATCGGCTTCCTTTCCAAATCTTTGCGGGCAAATCACGGCCTGTGCCGGACCAGTATGGGCGGACCTAGCCATACTCCTCCAGTCAAGGCAAGCAAACGCTGCATCACCCAAACCCGGTTTGAGCGTAAATTATGTCCGCTTCCGGGCAACATGCCATGATCCGGCGGCGATGCATGCCGCCCGAAAATGCACTGTGGTTTTGAGGCAACGGCCTGCATCGAACAGAACCCCAGCGCCTCATCCGCGGTCGTCGAGGCGCGACCCTTTGGCCGCGTCCATGCCGACATAGCGCCGGAAGGCGTCCGGTCCAGAGCCGTCGAAGAAATCGGCCGCCGTCCCTGTCGCGGCGACCGTGTGGTTGTCGAGGAACACCATGTCCTGGCCGATGCGGCGCGCATCCTCGGGCTGGTGCGTGACGAACAGCACCGTCATCTGCCGTTCGGTATGGACGTTGGCGAGCAGATCGAGCATGTCGTCGCGCAGCGCCGGTCCGAGCGAGGCGAACGGCTCGTCGAGCAAGAGCACCGGCCGGTCGCGCACCAGCACACGCGCCAGCGCAACCCGCTGCCGCTCGCCGCCGGAAAGCTCGCGCGGCAGCCGCCTCTCCTTGCCGGCAAGGCCGACACGCGCCAGCGCCTCGGCAATCGCCGCATGGTCGGCATCGCCGAGGCTGAGCGATGGCGAGCGGCCGAGCCCGACATTGCGCTCCACCGAAAGATGGGCGAACAGATTGTTCTCCTGGAAAACCATCGAGACCGGCCGTGCCGAAGGCGGCGCGGCGCTGACATCGCTGCCGTCGATCAGCACGCGCCCCGAACGCGGCGCCTCGAAACCGGCCACAAGGTTGAGCAGCGTCGACTTTCCCGAACCGCTCGGCCCCATGATGGCGGTGATCTTCGCGGCGGCGAACCCGACGTCGAAACGGAACGGCGCTTCGCCATAGTCGAATGACACGTCCTCCAGCCGAACCGTCACCCCTTTCGCCCTGCTTTCGTTCGCCGGCATCATGATCTCTCCCCGCGCCCGAGCCGGTCGGCGGCAAGCACCAGCGCCAGGCAGACGAGGCCGAGCAGCAGCGCCAGGCCGGCGGCGTCGGCGGTGCGATAGCTGCCCATGCGCGCCAAGAGAAGATAGGGCAAGGTCTGCACGGAATCGCTGCCGAACAGCGCGATGACGCCGAGATCGCCGAGCGACAGCGCCATGGCGAAGGCGAAGCCGGTGGCGAGCGGCCGCCTGAGCGACGGCCAGTCGATCAGGCTGAGCCGGTTCCAGCCGGATATGCCGAGCAGCAGGCAGAGCCTTTCGTGGCGTTCGCTTGCCGCGTCATAGGCGGGGCGGATCGCGCGGATGGCGAAGGGCATCGCCATCACCGCGTTGACGGTGACGACCATCAGCGGGGCAATGGCAAAGACGTCGCTGACCGTGCGCAAGAGCAGGAACCAGCCGGCGCCGACGACGATGGGCGGCACGACGAGGACGAAGCCGGCGCCGGTATCCGCTGCATGTTCCAGCAATGTCTTGCGGCCGGCACGGCGTTTAAGGGCCAGCGCCCGGCGCGCCGCGATCAGCGCCAGCGACATCGTCACCGCGAGCGACGCCGACAGGAAGGCCAGCACCACGCTGGTCAGCGTCGCCTGTCGCACCGCGCCCTCGCCGGCCAGCCGGCCAAGGTCGGCGCCAAGGCCCGCCGCGACCGTCGCCGCCATCGGGCCGGCCACGAACAGCAGGGCGAGCACGATCAGGGCCGCGTTCAGCAAGGTTTCCGTGGGGCTCGCCGAAAGGTACCGACGCGCCGCCACCGGCAGGTTGGCGTCGCCGGCCGTGTTGGCGCCGAGCCGCGTCAGCGCCAGCACCACGGCAAAGGTCAGCGCGATCTGCAGCAGCGTCAGCGTCACCGCCCGCGCCGGATCGAAATCGAAGCGCAGCGCCTGGTAGATGGCGACCTCCAGCGTCGTGGCGGCCGGCCCGCCGCCGAGCGTCAGCACGATGGTGAAGGAGGTGATGCACAGCATGAACACCAGCCCGGCGACGCCGGGCAGCGCCGCCCGCAGCGCCGGCCACTCGATCAGCCGGAAGGCGTGCCTGACGCCCATGCCGAGCTGGCTTGCCAACCGCCAGTGATTGGCCGGCACAGTGCCCAGCGCCTCGAGGAACAGGCGCGTGGCCAAAGGCAGGTTGAAGAAGACATGGGCGACGAGGATGCCGGACAGTCCGTAGATGCCCGGCCAATCCCGACCGCCGAGCAGGCCGGCGAAATAGCCGGCGCTGCCGTAGAGCGCCAGGATCCCGAGCGCCGCAACGATCGCCGGCAGCGCCAGCGGCAGGGCGAAGAGCTGCAGGATCAGCCCGCGGCCCGGAAACCGCGGATGCCGGGCGAGCGCCCGTGCGACGAACAGCGCCGGCACGACGGAAAGCAGCGTCGACAACAGCGCCTGCCACAGCGTGAAGCGCACGACGCGTAGCAGATAGGGATCGAAGGCCGAGGCGGCGCCGGAGAAATCATGCGCGCCTTCGATGACAAGGCCGGCAAACGCCCCGCCGATCAGCAAGGTGATGGCGCCTAGCGCGGCGATGCCGGCGGTGATACGGGGGTCAGAGCGAGGCGCGAGCTGCACGCTGCACCACCAGTCTCCGGATGGCTGGTTGGCTCGAACTCAATGAACGTCGAGTTCCTTCGCGCCCCCCTCTGTCCTGCCGGCCATCTCCCCCGCGGAGGCTGCTTTCCTCTCCCTCCGGAGGGGGGAGAGGTGGCGCCGCGAAGCGGCGACGGAGTGGGGGAACCACCTGGAAACCGCCGCAGCGGACACAGGAAAGAGGATCGCGTGCAAGCATCGTCTTGATGCGCGCCAAGGTCGACCCCCACTCCGTCGAGCTTCGCACGCCACCTCTCCCCCGATCGACGGGGGAGAGGAAGGATGCCAAGTCATCCGAGCCGGCGCCTGTCCTCAGCGGCAAAGGCTCCCTTCCGAAGATTGTGTGATCTCTCCCCCCTTGCGGGGGGTGGCTTGGCGCAAGCATCGAAAAACCTACTTGCTCATCGCCGCCAGCCATTCGTCCACCCAGGCCTTGCGGTTGGCGGCGACCTCTTCGGCGCTGAACAGCAAGGTCTTGGTCGGCTTGACCAGTTTGTCGAAGGCCGGATTGAGCGGCTTGTCGGTCTTGCCGGCCGGGAACATCCAGTTGGTTTCGGGGATCACATCCTGGAATTTCGGCCCGGTCATGAAGGCGATGAACTTTTCCGCCAGCGGGTTCTTCGCCCCTGTCGTGGTGATGCCGGCAACCTCGATCTGCAGATATTCGCCCTCCTCGAAGGACGCGGCCTGGTAGCGCTCGGTGTTTTCCGCGACCATGTGATAGGCCGGCGAGGTCGTGTAGGACAGCACCATCGGCGCCTCGCCCTTGGTGAACAGGCCATAGGCCTCGCTCCAGCCCGGCGTCACCGTCAGCACCTTGGGCTTGAGCTTGGCCCAGGCTTCCGGCGCCTTGTCCCCATAGACCGACTTCACCCAGAGCAGCAGGCCGAGGCCGGGCGTCGAGGTGCGCGGATCCTGGATGACGATCTTGTCGGTGGCGCTGCCCTCGACCAGTTCCTTCAGGCTCTTCGGCGGGACTTTAAGCTTTTCGGTGTCGTAGACGACGGCGAAATAGCCGTAGTCGAACGGCACGAACGTGTCGTCGCTCCAGTCGCCGGGGACGTTGAGGCCGGACACGCCGCCATGCGGTGCGAACAGGCCGCTCGCCTTGGCTTCCGCCGTCAGGTTGGTGTCGAGGCCGAGCACGATGTCGGCCTTGGTCGCCGCGCCTTCCAGCTTGACGCGGTTGAGCAACGCCACGCCGTCGGCGACCGAGACGAATTCGAGATCGCAGCCGCATTCGGCCTCGAATTCCTTCTTCACCGCCGGGCCTGGCCCCCACTCGGCGGTGAAGCTTTCATAGGTGTAGACGGTGAGCTTGTCCTTCGCGGCCGCAGGGCCCGCGAGAAGCGAAACCAGGCCGGTGGCCAGAACAAGGTGGGATAAGAGCGTGCGCATCGGCGCCTCCTTCGTTGGTGTTGAAAGGAATTGAGGCGTCGGATGTTCCGAAACGTCTAATCCCTCCGCCGGTACAAACCGGATCAGGTTCAGCGGGTTGGCGATTGCCTCTCAGCCGGCCCGCGAAAACCCGCGTCCGGCACCCCGTTAGAGCGTTTCGACACATAGGCCCGGCCACGGCACCGCGCAAGCGGAAGTTTGCCGGGTTTCCAAGGCGCCGCTTCCGTTTCGCCGGCGAGGCTGATAAGGGCGACGCCCATGGGCACATTCACCATCCTGCTTGGCGGCGACCTCGTCCGCACGCCTAGGCTCGACAGCCAGCTCGCCGGCGCGCGCGTCATCGCCGCCGACGGCGGCATCGGCCATGCCCGCATGCTGGGCCTGACGCCCGAGCTCTGGGTCGGCGATTTCGATTCCGTGCCGGCGGACTTGCCGCATGATCTGGCCGCCGTGCCGCGCCAGGTGTTTCCGGCCGAGAAGGACAAGACGGACGGCGAGCTGGCGATCGCTGCCGCCCTCGAGCGCGGCGCCACCGGCCTGGTGCTGGCCGGCGCCTTCGGCGGCAAGCGTGCCGACCACGCCTTCCTGCATCTGGCGCTCGCCGTCCGCCTGGCCGAGGCCGGCATCAGCGTGCTTTTGACCAGCGGCGCGCAGGAGGGCATCCCCCTTCTGCCGGGCAAGGCCGGCTTCGACTATGCCGACGGCACGCTGGTTTCAGTGCTCGGCTTTTCCGATCTTTCCGGCTTCAGCGTCACCGGCGCCAAATGGCCGCTCGACCATGTCGAGGTGGCGTTCGGCTCGTCGCTGACTATATCCAACGAGGTCAAGGGGCGGCTTGAGGTCGCTCTCGGCCACGGCCGCGCGCTGCTGCTCGCTCACCCCTATCCTCTTCCTGAAAGCTGACATGGCCCCGCCTCTTCTCAATCTCGACGGGATAAGACTGACCTTCGGCGGCACGCCGCTGCTCGACGGGGCGGCACTCAGCGCATCCGCCGGGGACAAGATCGCGCTGGTCGGCCGCAACGGCTCCGGCAAGTCGACGCTGCTCAAGATCGCCGCCGGCATGATCGAGCCGCAGGACGGCGAGGTGTTCCGCCAGCCTTCGGCGACGGTGCGCTACCTGCCGCAAATGCCCGACATGGATGGCTTCGCCAATGTGCGCGCCTATGTCGAGGCGGGACTCGGGCCGGCCGACGATCCCTACCGCGCCACCTATCTGATGGAGCATCTCGGCCTCACCGGCGAGGAGCGGCCGAACGACCTGTCCGGCGGCGAGGCGCGGCGCGCCGCCCTTGCCCGCGTCATGGCGCCGGAGCCCGACATTCTGCTGCTGGACGAGCCGACCAACCATCTCGATCTGTCGGTGATCGAATGGCTGGAGGAGGACCTTGCCCGCACCTCCTCGGCGGTGATCCTGATCTCGCACGACCGCCGCTTCCTCGAGCGCGTATCACGCGCCACCGTCTGGCTCGACCGCGGCCAGACCAAGCGGCTGGACAAGGGCTTTGGCCATTTCGAGGAGTGGCGCGACCAGGTGCTGGAAGAGGAAGAGCGCGAGCAGCACAAGCTCGGCCGCCAGATCGTGCGCGAGGAGCACTGGCTGCGCTACGGCGTGACTGCACGGCGCAAGCGCAACATGCGACGGCTCGGCGAGTTGCAGACCATGCGCCAGCGTTTCCGCAGCCATCGCGGCGCCGAGGGCACGGCCACCCTGGTGGCCAGCGACGCCGCCGAGTCCGGCAAGCTGGTGATCGAGGCCAAGAGCATCGAAAAGAGCTTCGGCGACCTCACCGTGGTCAAGGGTTTTTCCACCCGCATCCAGCGCGGCGACCGCGTCGGCCTGGTCGGGCCGAACGGCGCCGGCAAGACGACGCTTTTGAAGATGCTGACCGGCGAATTGGCGCCGGATGCCGGTTCGGTGCGGCTCGGCGTCAATCTCGAGATCGCCACGCTCGACCAGAAGCGCGAGGCCGTCGATCCGCAGGAGACGCTGGCGCATTACCTCACCGACGGGCGCGGCGAGAACCTTCTCGTCAATGGCGAGCAGCGCCATGTCGTCTCCTACATGAAGGACTTCCTGTTCAAGCCGGAGCAGGCGCGCACGCCGGTGCGCGAGCTTTCGGGCGGCGAGCGGGCGCGCCTGCTGCTCGCCCGCGTTCTGGCCAGGCCGGCCAACCTGCTGGTGCTCGACGAACCGACCAACGACCTCGACATGGAGACCCTGGAGCTGCTGCAGGAAATGGTGGCCGGCTTCGCCGGCACCGTCATCCTGGTCAGCCACGATCGCGATTTCCTCGACCGCACCGTCACCAGCGTGATCGCACCGGATGGCGGCGGCCGTTGGATCGAATATGCCGGCGGCTATTCCGACATGCTGGCGCAGCGCGGCGGCTCGAAGCTCGAAGACCGCAAGGCAAGGCCAAGGGCGGAGGCCGGCGAAACGCCCGCCGCAGCGAGATCTGAAACGGCCGCGCCGAAAGGCCCGGCGAAGAAATTGTCGTTCAAGCAGAAATTCGCGCTGGAATCGCTGCCAAAGAAGATCGAGGCAGTAACCGCCTCGATATCCCGGCTGGAGAACAACATCGCCGACCCCTCCTACTACGAGCGCGATCCGGCCTCGTTCCAGAAGACCATCGCCGCCCTCGACAAGGAGCGGGTAACGCTCGCGGCGCTGGAAGAGGAGTGGCTCGAGCTGGAGATGCTGCGGGAAGAGATGGAGGGGTGAGCGGCAATCAACGCCGCCTCGCTGCCGTAACCGTACAATGCGCATATACGCATGTTGCGGAGGCCATCATGCGCAAGATAGCCGCGAACGCGGTTCGTCAGCCGGCAAATCTGTCGATCGATTCACAGATCATGAAGGAAGCGAAGGGGCTCAATGTGAACGTCTCGCGAGCCGCCGAAGCCGGGATAGCCGAAGCGGTCGCCGCCGAGAAAACGCCACTATGGAAGCTTGAGAACCGCGCCACCATGGATGCTTGGAACGACTATGTCGACAAGCATGGCGTTCCGCTGAAAGAACATCGGCAGTTCTGATGTCACGCTACGACGTCTTCGCCGCCAGGCTGTTCCAAGGCTTCTGAGCCGACGACAGCCCTTCCTCATCCCGACGTTTTCGCCTGCCAGGCTTTCAGCGCCTCGTCGAACACCTTCTCGCCGGGAATGCCCTTTTCCATGGTGAGCAGGGCGCGGCGTCCGGTCTTGTAGACGACCGGAACGTCGATCCAGTCCTGGCCCCTGAGCAGCGTCAGATTGGCGTCCTCGTCAGCCTTGGTGTCGTTGAGAGCAACAAGGAAGAAGCCGTCTGCGATCTTGGCCGGGATGCCGATCAGCGGGCTGCCGGCATCCTGTTCGGAGCTCTTCATGGCGATGCGCAGGATGTTGTCGACGCCGCCGCCGTCAAACCCTTCCGGCGTCAGGAAGATCATCTCGATGATGTGGCTGGCCGGCAGCGTCTGGTCGGTGTTGCGCCTGATCGTCATGCGCAGCTGGATGTCCTTGCCCGGAATGGTCGCTTCGGCGCGGATCGCCGGTTCCGGCGGCAGGTCGCCGCCAGGCGATTCCTGCACCAGCGACCAGACGATGTTGCCGGGCTCGGCCGAGCCCTGCTGGGTGCTGGTGCGCTCTTCATAGAAGATCGCCTTCTGGCCGACCGGCAGCGCGGTTTCAGTCGGCGCGGCGGCCGGTGCGGCTGGCGCAGCGCCAGCGGCCGGTGCGGCGCCGGCTGCCGGCGCGGGCTGTGCGCCGGCGGCCGGTGTTGGCGGCGCAGCGGCCGCATCAGCCGGCGCGGCGGGTGCGGCAGCATCGGCGGGAGCGGCAGGTGCGGCAGCATCGGCCGGCGGCGTTGCACCGGGCGCGGGAACCGCGGGTGCGGCGGTAGCCGCTGCCGGCTGGCTGACTGGCGGCGGAGCGGCTGACGGCGGTGTCGTCAGCGCAGCGACGGATTCGCCTTCGCCAATGCCGCTTTGCCCGCCGGCCGGGCCGGGATCGGTCTCCTTGCCCTCGGGCGTCAGGCGCTGGGTGAACTTGGTCGCCTCGGCCGGTTCGCCGGCGCCCGCCGCCGGCGGCGCCGCCGCGGCGTCGGCGGCAGGCTTGGCCGGCTTCACCAGCGGCTCGGTGGTGACGGTCTTATCTCCGCCAAGACCGAGCATCGAGCCGAACGCGTCCTTGTTCAGCCAGATGCCGTAGCCACCGCCGCCGATCACCACGAGCACGGCGGCCGCGGCGATGAGCCCGCCATAGCTGCGCTTGCGCGCGGCGGGGCGCAGCCGCTGGAAAGTTTCGGCCGGCGCCGGCTCCTGGTCGTTGTCGAAGACCTCATCCTGGTCGTTCGGCACCGAGCTGTCCATGCCAGCCAGGGGGACATCGGTCTCGAATGGCGGCGGCGCTGGCGGCGCCTTCTGCCAGCCTGGCTCCGTCTTGGCGACGGGCGGCGCCGGCCGGAACGGTTCGGGCTTGGCGGGCTCCGGCCTGGCCGGTTCGGGTTTGGCGACGACAGGCTGCCGGACATGGCTCGGCTGGTTCTTGTTGCGGTCGATCGAGGAGAAGATGTGCTCCAGCTCGGCCAGCGGATCGGCCGCCGGCGCGCTTTTGGCATAGCCCCGTTCGACGCTGGAAATGGCATCCTCGAGAGTGCGCTTCTGCTGATCGGCGACCGACGGCGCCAAAGGCGGGACGTGGTCCGCAAGCTTCTTGGCGATTGTCGCCCGCGCCTTGTCATAGACCTTCGACCGCATCTCCGGCGTGTTCTCGCTGAGACTGTCGATCGTCTTTTTCAGAACGGTGATGAAATCTGCCATGCTTCAGTGGACCTGCATTTTGTTCCCGGGCCGGCCCCCGCAAATCAGCCGCTATGCCTGGAAAGGCTGAGAAACTAGTCTTGAAACGGATCGGTCACAAGTATCGTGTCATCCCGCTCCGGGCTGGTGGAAAGCAGCGCCACCGGCGCGCCGATCAGCTCCTCGATGTATCGGACATACTTGACCGCCTGGGCCGGCAGATCGTTCCAGCTGCGCGCGCCGGCGGTGGTGCCTTTCCAGCCTTCGAGCGTCTCGTAGACCGGCTCGACACGTGCCTGCGCGCCCTGGCTTGCCGGCAGATAGTCGATCGTCTCGCCATCGAGGCGGTAGGCGGTGCAGACCTTGATCTCGTCCAGCCCGTCGAGCACGTCGAGCTTGGTCAGCGCGATGCCCTTGATGCCGTTGACGGCCACCGCCTGGCGCACCAGCACCGCGTCGAACCAGCCGCAGCGGCGCTTGCGGCCGGTGACGACGCCGAATTCATGGCCGCGCGTGCCGAGGAACTCGCCGATCTCGTTCTTCTGCTCGGTCGGGAACGGACCTTCGCCGACACGCGTCGTGTAGGCCTTGGTGATGCCGAGCACATAGCCGATGGCGCCCGGACCGACGCCCGACCCGGCTGCCGCCTGGCCGGCGACGGTGTTGGACGAGGTGACGAACGGATAGGTGCCGTGGTCGATGTCGAGCAGCGTGCCCTGCGCGCCTTCGAACAGGATGCGCTCGCCGGCGCGGCGACGGTCGTCGAGAACCTTCCACACCCGGTCCATGTAGGGCAGGATGTCGCCGGCGACCGAGGTCAGCTCCTGCATGATCGCCTCATGCGTCGCTTCCGGGTGGCCGAGCCCGCGACGCAGCGCATTGTGATGCGTCAGCAGCCTGTCGACCTTCACGGGAAGCGTTTCCAAATCCGCCAGATCCATCACCCTGACCGCGCGCCGGCCCACCTTGTCCTCGTAAGCGGGTCCGATGCCACGGCGGGTCGTGCCAATCTTCGTCCCGGAATTGGAGGCGGCGTCCTCGCGGAATCCGTCCAGCTCGCGGTGCAGCGACAGGATAAGCGCGGTGTTTTCGGCTATTTTCAGGCGGTCCGGCGTCACCTCGACGCCTTGCGCCTTCAGTTTCGCCGCCTCGGCGACGAACGCGTGCGGATCGAAGACCACGCCATTGCCGATGATCGACAGCTTGCCCTGCCGCACCACGCCGGAGGGCAGCAGCGACAGCTTGTAGACCTTGCCGTCGACGACCAGCGTGTGGCCGGCATTGTGGCCGCCCTGGAAGCGCACGACGACGTCGGCCCGCTCCGACAGCCAGTCGACGATCTTGCCCTTGCCTTCGTCGCCCCACTGCGAGCCGACGACCACCACATTGGCCATGTTGCTTTTCCCTTGAGATGCCGACTTGCGGCTTGAAAACGACAGGCCTCTATAGCGTCAAGACCCGGCGAACGCGACCATTCTTTGCCGCCGAAAACGGCCAAAGGCATAAGAATTTTGCCTGCCGCGCCATTTGCCCGGGCGAGCGGGGCGCGATGCCGCGGCTTTGCTCCCGGGCGCTCCCGCCAAGCCGACGCCGGCACAAATGCAAGCGCCGCGCGGCTATCGCACGCGCGGCGCTGTCATGCAAACGGCGAGACTTCGTTCAGTCGGCGCCGACGTCGAACCGCAGGCGCTTCGCCGAGTCGATCGACTTGTGCGCCCGCACCTGCTCCAGGACCGTTTCCGGGAACGGCGCGTCGAGATAGAGCAGCGCGATGGCGTCGCCACCCGGCCGGTTGCGGCCAAGCTGGAAGTTGGCGATGTTGACGCCGTTCTCACCGCAGACCGTGCCGAGCAGGCCGATGATGCCGGGCGCGTCGGCATTGGTCGTGTAGAGCATGTCGCGGCCGACCTCGGCGTCGAGATTGATGCCCTTGATCTGGATGAAGCGCGGTTTGCCGTCCGAGAAGCAGGTGCCGGCGATCGACCGGGTCCTGTGCTCGGTGGTGACGGTCAGCTTGATGTAGCCGTCGAAGACGCCCGACTTGTCGCGCTTGACCTCGGCGACGATGATGCCGCGTTCCTTCACCATGATCGGCGCCGACACCATGTTGACGTCGGAGACCTGCGGCCGGATCAGGCCGGCAAGGGCCGCGCTGATCAAAGCGCGCGTGTTCATGGTCGCGGTCGAGCCGTCGAACAGGATCTCGACCTCCTTGATCGGATCCTCGGTGACCTGGCCGACAAAGGCGCCGAGCACCTCGGCGAGCTTGACGAAGGGCTTCAGCCGCGGCGCTTCCTCGGCGGTGATCGAGGGCATGTTGATGGCGTTGGAGACGGCGCCCTTGATCAGGTAGTCGGACATCTGCTCGGCCACCTGCAGCGCGACGTTCTCCTGCGCCTCGGTGGTCGAGGCGCCGAGATGCGGCGTCGCCACGACATTCTCCATGCCGAACAGTTCGTTGTTCTCGGCCGGCTCGACCTCGAACACGTCGATGCCGGCGCCCGCCACCTTGCCGCTCTTCAGCGCCGCAACCAGGTCGGCCTCGACGATCAGGCCGCCGCGGGCGCAGTTGATGATGCGCACGCCGGTCTTCATCTTGGCGATCGCCGCCGCGTCGATGATGTTGCGTGTCTTGTCGGTCAGCGGCGTGTGCAGGGTGATGAAGTCGGCGCGCGCGAAAAGCTCGTCGAGCTCGACCTTTTGAACGCCGAGCTCCTCTGCGCGGCTGTCCGACAGGAACGGGTCGAAGGCTATGACATGCATCTTCAGCCCGACGCCGCGCGTGGCGACGATCGAGCCGATATTGCCGCAGCCGATCACGCCCAGCGTCTTGCTGGTGATCTCGATGCCCATGAAGCGGTTCTTTTCCCACTTGCCGGCATGCGTCGAGGCATTGGCCTCCGGGATCTGGCGGGCGAGCGCGAAGATCATCGCGACCGCGTGCTCGGCGGTGGTGATCGAATTGCCGAAGGGCGTGTTCATCACGATGATGCCCTTGCGGCTGGCCGCCGGGATGTCGACATTGTCGACGCCGATGCCGGCGCGGCCGACGACCTTGAGATTGGTCGCGGCGTTGATCAGCTTTTCGGTGACCTTGGTGGCCGACCGGATGGCGAGGCCATCATACTGGCCGATGACTTCGGCGAGCTTTTCCTTGTCCTTGCCGAGATCGGGCAGATAGTCGACCTCGATGCCGCGATCCTTGAAGATCTGCACTGCGGTGGTTGAAAGCTTGTCTGAGACGAGAACGCGGGGCGCCATAGCGGCCTCCTTCGAATGAGATTGATCCGGTTGGGAATGGGCGGCCTTTGCGGGCCGCCCGCCAGAAACTCAGGCCGCTGCCTTCAGCGACGCCTTCTGCGCGGCAAAGGCCCAGTCGAGCCAAGGCAGCAGCGCCTCGAGGTCGGCGGTCTCGACGGTTGCGCCGCACCAGATGCGCAGGCCAGGCGGTGCATCGCGATAGGCGCCGATGTCATAGGCGACGCCGTCCTTGTCGAGCGCCGAGACCAGCCCCTTGGCGAAAGCCGCTTGCCCGTCGGCGTCGAGCGCCGCGACATCTGGATCTGTGAAGGAAAAACACGCCGAGGTGTTCGAGCGCGTCGCCGGGTCGACGGCGAGATGGCCGAGCCAGGATGATTTGGCGACGAACCGGTCGAGCACCGCCGCATTGGCGTCGGCGCGGGCGACCAGGGCGTCGAGGCCACCGATTGATTTCGCCCAATGAAGCGCGTCGAGATAATCTTCCACGCACAGCATCGACGGCGTGTTGATGGTCTCGCCCTTGAAGATGCCCTCGATCAGCTTGCCGCCCGAGGTGAGGCGGAAGATCTTCGGCAGCGGCCACGAAGGCTTGTAGGTCTCCAACCGCTCGACGGCGCGCGGCGACAGGATCAGCATGCCGTGCGCGCCCTCGCCGCCCAGCACTTTCTGCCAGGAGAAGGTGACGACGTCGAGCTTGGCGAAATCGAGCCTTTGCGCGAAGGCCGCCGAGGTCGCGTCGCAGATGGTCAGACCCTTGCGATCGGCGGGAATGAAATCGCCGTTCGGCACCCGCACACCCGACGTCGTGCCGTTCCAGGTGAAGACCACGTCGCGGTCGAAATCGATGCCGGCCAGGTCCGGCAGCGCGCCATAGCCGGCCTCGAACTTGCGCACGTCGGCGAGCTTCAGCTGCTTGACCACGTCGGTGACCCAGCCCGAGCCGAAGCTTTCCCAGGCGACCATGTCGACGCCGCGCTCGCCGAGCAGCGACCAAACCGCCATCTCGACCGCGCCGGTGTCGGACGCCGGCACGATGCCGATGCGGTAGTCGGCCGGAACCTTGAGGATGTCGCGCGTCAGCTCGATCGCCTGTTCGAGCTTGCTCTTGCCGATCTTGGCGCGGTGCGAGCGCCCGAGCGTGGCAGCTTTCAGCGCCTCGACCGACCAGCCGGGACGTTTTGCGCAGGGACCTGAGGAGAAATTGGGATTTGCCGGACGGAGTCCGGGCTTCGTAAGCGTCGTCATCGTGGTCTATCCTTCCAGATAGTGGCCCCTCGTTGGGGAGGGGTGGCCCACGGACGGCGATATGCGTTCAGGCTTCCGGCGTCAAGAGGAAAGTTTTTGTCGCTGGCGGGATACTCGCGCTGAGTCGGCAAGCAGCGGCCCGCAAAAGCAAACGGCGGGCCACGGACCCGCCGTCAAGAATCCTGCCCCGGCGGACCTACCAGAGATCGTAGCGCAGCCCGAGCTTGACCGTCTGGTAGTCGATACCCTTGTGGATGTTGAAGGCGCCGCTGTCAAAGGCCACGTATTTGGCGCTCGGCACCGAGAAGTACTCGTAGCCGAGATCGACCGAGAGGTTCTTGCTCACCTGATAGGAGAACCCGGCGCCGATCGAATAGGCGAGGTTGAATTTTGCTTCGGAATCCTCCGATCCCTGGTAACCCGCCGGATCATCGCAGGTGAAGCCGCCGCCGCCCGACGAATCCGGCGCGATCTCGACGCAATTGCGCTCGCCCTGGGTCTTGAAATACTTGTTGTAGGCGACGCCGATGCCGCCGCCGACATAGGGCGTGATGCCGACATAGGTGCCGAGGTCGACATAGCCATTGGCCATCACGCTGTAGCCCTTGTTGGTGGCGCGGTTCGTGGCCACGCAGTCTTCCGTATCCGGGGCCGTGCCGATGATGATGACGCCGCCGGGCCCGATCGTCACCGTATTGGTGTGGCCGGCGCAGCCGTCCGGCACCACTGCGTGGTCGCCGAACTTGTTGGTCGGCAGGATGCCGCCATTGAGTTCGACCCTGAGGAAGTCATTGAGGTGGTAGCCCATGCCGATGCTGCCCGTGAACAGGCTGCTGTCGTTGGTGAAGCTGGTCGCTCCGCTCGCCGAGATCTGATGCTCGAACGGATGGCTGAACGCGTAGCCGATATCGCCGCGCAGATACCATCCCGAGCCGACCTCGACCGGCACGTAGTCCGGCGCCTGGTCGACATAGATCGGCGGATCGTAGTCGGCCGGCAGCGCCTGCGTCACCGGCATCAGCACGATGGCGGCCAGCGCCAGCGCAATACGCGATTTGAATACCATGTCCCCGGCTCCCGAACTTGGCGCGCGCCGCAAGCGCAGCACCGTTTTTCAAGGAGCATTGTTAACCATAGTGGTTAAGTGCCGGTTAAGGATAACAGAGCGTTAGCGAATTGATTTCGAAGAGCTTTCGACCTGACTTTTCTTGCAAACGAAAAACCGCCCGGCAAGGTCGGGCGGCTGAGGAACTTCTCGAATATTCAGGCGCTTACTTGGTGTAGATCGGCTCCGGCTCCGGAACATAAGGCTCCGGCGGCGGGGCGCAGTCGGACCTGCCGAACTGGTAGCGCAGGCCGCCGCGCACTTCGTGCACGTCGATGCCGCGGTCGTAGCCCGGGCCGACGTTGCTGGTCGCCTCGTAGTCGAACATCTTGCCGCCGTTGATGTGGCTGTAGCGATAGCCGACGTCCAGCTTGACGCGGTCGGTCAGGCAGTAGGACGTGCCGGCCATAAGGGCATAGGCGAAGCGCCAGCCCTTGCCGCCGCGATGGAAGAAATCGCCGTCGGCGTCGCTGTTGTGCAGCGTGTCCCACTTCACCCAGGCACCGCCGATACCGGCGCCGACATAGGGCGTGAAGCCGTGCCAGGTGCCGATATCGACATAGGCATTGGCCAGGAGCAGCAGCGCCGAATAGGACGAGGTGTCGGTCGACACGCAAGGCGTGCCAGGAGCGGGCGTGTTACAGAAGCCGCTGGTCGAGCCGCGGAACTTCGAGCCGAACATCCAGTCGCCCGTCAGGTCGGTGCGGAAGTGCTGGTTGATCTGGTAGCCGACGCCGGCGCCGGCGGAGAAGGCGCCCTTCAGCTTGCCGCTGTCGAAGCTGCCGGGGATCTGCGGTGCCGCGCCATAGGTGATATAGTCGCCGCCGCCGAAACGCGACCAGTGATAATCGATGTCGCCGCGGATATACCAGCCGCCGACGTCGACGGGCTGCTCGTAGGTGACCGGCGGCGGCGCCGCTTCGACCACTGGCGGTTCCGCGAGATCGGCGGCAAGCGCCGGTCCGGCCACCCCCGCGAACAGCGCGGCAAACAGTGCCATTCTTGCTGTATTGAACATGCTTGTCACCCCTAAGAAGCCTCGGAACAACGAATCCGCCCGAATGCGATTGACCTCGGGTGTGGATAATGAATTGCAAAGGTTAAAAGCCGTTTAACCGTACCGATTAACTACGAATCTATACAATTTTAGAGCGAACTGCTCGCCCGGCCGGCCCGGCCTTGCCGAGGCGATTGCGCAAAAAAGCCCGCCGGATGGCGGGCTTCGCGAATTCGGCGGCCGTGCGCGCTCGGATCAGGCGGCGCTGCGGGTTTCCGAAATGATGCCGACGAGATCGTTCACGACAGCCTCGACCAGCTGCGGGTCGTCGCCCTCGGCCATGACGCGGATCAGCGGCTCGGTGCCGGAGGGGCGGATGACCAGGCGCCCGGCCTTGCCAAGCCGGTTGCGCGCCTCCTCGATCGCCGCCTTGACCGGCGCTTCCTCGAGCGGCTTGCCGCCGGCGATGCGGACATTCTTCAGAAGCTGCGGCACCGGCTCGAACTTCTTCGACAGCTCGCTGACCGGCCGGTTCTGCCGCTTGATGCAGGCCAGCACCTGCAGCGCCGAGACCAGCCCGTCGCCGGTGGTCGAGAAATCGGAGAGCACGATGTGGCCCGACTGCTCGCCGCCGACATTCAGCCCATGCGCGCGCATGTGCTCGACGACATAGCGGTCGCCGACCTTGGTGCGGTGCAGCTGCAGCTTCATGTCGCCGAGGAAGCGTTCCAGGCCGAGATTGGACATCACCGTCGAAACGACGCCGCCGCCGGCCAGCCGCCCGCTCTGGTGCCAGGACTCTGCGATCAGCGCCATGATCTGGTCGCCGTCGACGATGGTGCCGTTCTCATCGACGATCACCACCCGGTCGGCGTCGCCGTCGAGCGCGATGCCGATATCGGCGCGCACCTCATGCACCTTCTTCTGCAGGCCGGCCGGATGGGTCGAGCCGCATTCCTTGTTGATGTTGAAGCCATTGGGCTCGACATTGATGGCCACGACCTCGGCGCCGAGTTCCCACAGCGCCTCGGGCGCCACCTTGTAGGCGGCGCCGTTGGCGCAGTCGACGACGATCCTCAGGCCCGACAGCGACATCGAGCGCGGCAGCGTGCGCTTGGCGAATTCGATATAGCGGTCATGCACGCCGTCGACGCGCTTGGCGCGGCCCAGCCCGTCGGAATCGGCAAGCGCCAGATCGATGTCCTTGTCCAGCATGCCCTCGATGCGCTCCTCGATCTCGTCGGAGAGCTTGTAGCCGTCAGGGCCGAACAGCTTGATGCCATTGTCGTAGTAGGGGTTGTGCGAGGCCGAGATCATCACCCCAATATCGGCGCGCAGCGAGCGCACCAGCATGGCGACGGCCGGCGTCGGGATGGGACCGAGCAGGAACACGTCCATGCCGGCGGCGCACAGGCCCGAGACCATGGCGTTTTCGATCATATAGCCGGAAAGCCGGGTGTCCTTGCCGAGCACGACACGGTGGCGATGGCTGCCGCGCTGGAACGAAAGGCCGGCGGCCATGCCGACCCTCATGGCGACTTCCGCCGTCATCGGAAACTTGTTGGCGCGTCCGCGAATACCGTCGGTGCCGAAATACTGCCCTGCCATGCGTTCCCTGATCCCCGTCGGTTTTTCAGCCGCTCGTATTGCCACAATTGAGCCGCACCCGAACATCACATTTCGTGATTATATATTACCATTCCTTAGAAAATCATTGTTGCGGGCCGTGCAAGCGATTCGACAGTCTATCATGGCGGTCCTTCTTGCGGGAACGACCAGGCGTTGCAGCTCCATGGGGTCCGGAATCGCCCGCCAGACCTTGCTCGAGGGCATCTGAGCGCAAGGATTCCATCACCTTATCGGGAGCAACACAGTTTGTGAGGGTGTCCGCGCCGCTGGCATCTGGCGCGGGCGGGCGTTGAGGGCTATTGGTTTCGCAAAGGGACAACCTATGGGCGGCAGCAACGGAGAAAACGCCATGCTCATCCACCGACTTGCAACCTTGACGGGATTAGCCGTCGCAACCCTGTTCCTGGCGGCGCCGGCCAATGCGCTGACCATGGCCGAGTGTAGCACCAAGTATAACGCGGCCAAGGACGCCGGAACACTTAACGGCCAGACATGGAACCAGTTCCGCAAGGCTGAATGCGGCACCGACGCGGCGGCAACGACCGCCGAGACCAAAGCCGCCAAGAAGACGGCGAAGGCGAGCGATGCGGCCAAGACCGACACCAAGGCCGCCGCTGCCACCGACGACAACGCGGCCAAGGGCCTGACCGCCAAGGAATGCAGCACCAAATACCAGGCCGCCAAGGCCGCCGGCACGTTGAACGGCATGAAGTGGAACGACTTCCGCAAGACCGAGTGCGGCGCCGGTGCCACCGCCGCTGCTGCCGACGCCAAGCCCGCCAAGACGACCAAGGCGGCGGCCGCGACCGAAGAACCCGCCAAGGGCCTGACCGCCAAGGAATGCAGCGCCAAATACCAGGCCGCCAAGGCCGCCGGCACGCTGAACGGCATGAAGTGGAACGACTTCCGCAAGGCCGAATGCGGCCCCGGCGCCACCGCCGCGGCGGAACCCGCCAAGGCAACCACCAAAGCCGCCGCCGCTGAAGGCGGCAAGGGCCTCAGCATGGCCGATTGCAGCGCCAAGTATCAGGCGGCCAAGACCGCCAACAAGCTGAACGGCATGAAGTGGAACGACTTCCGCAAGGCAGAGTGCGGCGCTGCCGCGGACGACGACGACACGGTGCCGGCTCCGACCGAGGCGACCTACACCAGCGAGCCCGAGAAGCCCACCGTTGCCGCTCCCAAGGGCGTGAAGTTCCCGACGGCGATCTCCAAGAAGTATGCCAGCGAGACGCCGGGCAAGGGCCGCATGCACACCTGCCTCGAGCTCTACTACGCCAACAAGGACGCCAACACGCTGAATGGGCTCAGGTGGATCCAGAAGGGCGGCGGCTTCTACAGCCTCTGCAATGCCAAGCTGAAGAGCTGATTTCGCTTCGTTTACGGCTGACGAAGGCCCGCGAACCGTAAGGTTCGCGGGCCTTTTTCTTTGTTGGGGGTATTTGAGCGAGTACGGCGCATTTGAGCTGGCCAGCGGATATTCCTCAGGCGTTGGCGCTGCCCCTCACCTGCCTGCCGGCATCCTCTCCCCGTATAGTGACGGGGAGAGGGGCGCTCTCATCGCCGGTCTCGCCAATCGCTAACGTTTCAGGAAAGGCGACGAGGTTGCGGCCAGCCCCTTCTCCCCGTCACTATACGGGGAGAAGTGCCCGGCAGGGCGATGAGGGGCAGCGCCGACTTATGAAAAGAGAGCGGGTCAAAAGCAAAAACGCCACCGACCAGCCGCGGCGCTTTTGGTAGGTATTCGCTCATCCTCACCCCTGCGGCTGGGGCCGCATGCCGCCTTTCTTGCGGCGCCCGCCGGTGCCGGCCTTGCTGGCATCTGCATCTCGCGGGAGCGATCGGCATCGTCAACCCGCCCACACTTCCACCGCCAGCTTTATAGTCGCTCGCAAAATTCCGATTGAACATATACAGAACAAACAGTATACAAAAAGACATCGATCTCGTTAGCAACCCGGAGGGTCTTATGTCTAGTTTGAAATTGGCGGTATTGGCTGTGACGGCATTGGTTGCGTGGGGCGTCGCCCCTGCAAGCGCACTGACGATGAAGGAATGCGGAGAGACCTATCGCGCAGCCAAGGAAGGCGGCACTCTGAACGGCATGGACTGGGCCGCCTTCCGCAAGGAGAAATGTGCGATGCCCGTTGCGGAGAGTGTCAGCACGGATACGGTCAAAACCGAGCCGCAGCCGAAAAAGGAAACCAGCGCGGCGGTCGCGCCCACCGTAGCGCCGGCGGGCGTGACATTCCCGACCACGCTGGCCGCCGAGTTCAAGACCGAAAAGCCCGCGAAGGCGCGGATGAAGACCTGCCTGCAGGGGTACCACGGCAACAAGGAGGCAGGTACGTTGAACGGCCTTCGTTGGATCCAGAAGGGCGGCGGCTATTACAGCCTGTGCAATGCGCGGCTGAAAGCTGAATCATAAAAAACGGATACGGCGGATAAAGCGATTCCACAGCCGCCAGGCCGTCATCCTCGGGCCTGTCCCGAGGATCTGCTGTCGTGCGACATCTGGGCGACGGAGTTGGAAACCGCCAACCCGGTTGCGTTGCTGGTCCTCGGGACAGGCCCGAGGATGACGCTCCAATGTACATCCGGCGCGTCTCCTGATTCACAACGCGTCGTGCGAAGCCGAAACCAAAGAATAGAGCGCTTCTGCGTTCCCTGAAACGGCAAAGCGCTCTGATCTCGACTAGAGCGGTTCAGCGTTTCATGGAATCGCCGAACCGCGCTAACTATTTGTTTCGACGCAATTCCGGACGGAAAACCGTTACACACTTTTCCTGGAATTGCTCTAGCCCTGCGGCTGCGGCTCCATGCCGCCTTCGGGCTCCGGGCCCTTCTTGCGGCGGCCGCCGGTGCCGGCCTTCGGCACGGCCGAGCCGCGGCTGGGCGGCGTATCGTCGCCGAGGTCGCGGGCCGGCTTGTGGCCGGCGATCAGTTGCTTGATCTCTTCGCCGGTCAGCGTCTCGTATTCGAGCAGCCCTTGCGCCAGCGCGATCCATTCCTTCTTCTTCTTGGTCAGGATGGCCTTGGCCGTCGAATAGGCGTCGTCGATCAGCCGGCGCACCTCGGCGTCGATGATCTGCGCCGTCTCTTCCGAGATGTTCTGCGTGCGCGCCACTGAATGGCCGAGGAAGACCTCTTCCTGGTTGTCGCCATAGGCGACATGGCCGAGCTTGTCGGAGAAGCCCCAGCGCGTGACCATGGCGCGCGCCAGCTTGGTCGCCTGCTCGATGTCGGAGGAGGCGCCGGAGGTGATGTTCTCCTTGCCGAACTTGAACTCCTCGGCGACACGGCCGCCCATCATGATGGCGAGGCGCGAGACCATGTACTTGTAGCTCATCGAATAGCGATCGCCTTCCGGCAGCTGCATGACCATGCCCAGCGCGCGGCCGCGCGGGATGATCGTCGCCTTGTGCAGCGGGTCGGCCGTCGGCACGTTGAGCGCCAGGATGGCATGGCCGGCCTCGTGATAGGCGGTCAGCTCCTTCTCGGCCTGCGTCATCGCCGACGAGCGGCGCTCCGCGCCCATCATGATCTTGTCCTTGGCGTCCTCGAATTCGGCCATGGTGACGAGGCGCTTGTTGCGCCGCGCCGCCATCAGGGCGGATTCGTTGACGAGGTTCATCAGGTCGGCGCCGGAGAAGCCGGGCGTGCCCCGCGCGATCACCTTGAGGTCGACATTGGGCGCCAGCGGCACGTTGCGCACATGCACCTTGAGGATCTTCTCGCGGCCGACGATGTCGGGGTTCGGCACCACCACCTGGCGGTCGAAGCGGCCGGGCCTCAGCAGCGCCGGGTCGAGCACGTCGGGCCGGTTGGTGGCGGCGATCAGGATGATGCTTTCGTTGGACTCGAAGCCGTCCATCTCGACCAGCAACTGGTTCAGCGTCTGCTCGCGCTCGTCATTGCCGCCGCCCAGCCCTGCGCCGCGATGGCGGCCGACAGCGTCGATTTCGTCGATGAAGATGATGCAAGGCGCGTTCTTCTTGGCCTGGTCGAACATGTCGCGGACGCGGGATGCGCCGACGCCGACGAACATCTCGACGAAGTCCGAGCCGGAGATGGTGAAGAACGGCACGTTGGCCTCGCCGGCGACCGAGCGGGCAAGCAGCGTCTTGCCGGTGCCGGGAGGGCCGACGAGCAGAACGCCGCGCGGGATCTTGCCGCCGAGGCGCTGGAACTTCTGCGGGTCGCGCAGGAACTCGACGATCTCTTCCAGGTCTTCCTTGGCCTCGTCGACGCCGGCGACGTCCTGGAAGGTGACGCGGCCATGCGCCTCGGTCAGAAGCTTGGCCTTCGACTTGCCGAAGCCCATGGCGCGTCCGGAGCCGGACTGCATCTGGCGCATGAAGAATATCCAGACGCCGAGGATCAGGATCATCGGCAGCCACGAGATCAGGTAGCCGAACAGCGAGTTGGAACCGTCGGATTCAGGCCGGGCGTTGATGGTGACGTTCTTGTCCTGCAACCGCGACACCAGCGACGGATCGCCGGGCGAATAGGTCTGGAAGCCGGTCGAACTGTCGGTGTAGGTGCCGGAAATACGGGCGCCGGCGATGGTCACCGTCTTGACCCGTCCAGCCGCGACATCCTGCAGGAACTGCGAATAGGCGACCTCGCTCGAGGCGCCGCGCGTCTGCGGCGTCTGGAACAGGTTGAACAGGGCGATGAGCAGGACCGCTATGATCGCCCAGAGCGCGAGGTTGCGATAATTCGGATTCATCTATTGTCCCGTTGGGCGTCCGCGGACGGACACGCATGATCTGAGGAAGCTTGGGCCTAACATAGGGAGAGCGCCTCCCCTTGCCAAGCATAACAGCACGTGTGGGTTAAGCTTTCGCCCAACCATCAGCCGGCACTGTGGCCGTGGAAAGGCAAGGCCGGGAGCGGCGGCGCGCCGATCAGCCGGGCCACGGCGGCGGCGGGCGCAAGATCGAAGGACGGCAGGAAGCGCGCGAACGGCGCCACGACGGGAGCGATCCCGACCTGCGGCGGCACCCCAGCCTCGCCTGGAAAGCCGAGGCATTCCGCCCCGAGCCACAGCGCGGGCTCGGCGGCAAGGGCTGCACGTGCAAGGCTCGGCGGCGTGCCGTCCTCGGCGACGGTCCGCTTTGCCGCGGCCGCCGTGCCCAGCGGCGCGATCAACAATCGGCTTTCCCTGTCGGCCAATGTGATCCGCCGCCGACCATCCCAGAGGCCCTCGCTGGCGGCCGGCGCCAGCTCTGGCAAACCGCGCGACTCCCGGCGCAGGAAGATGCCGGAACGCCGTGCATCGAGCACCGTCCGCGACAATGTGGCGCAAAGCGATCCGGCCCGAAGTCGATCGAACAGCGCCTGGCTGCGGGCCGCGTCCGGCAGGAAGGAAACGCCGCCGATCGTCGCGAGCAGAATGCGCAAGGCATAGACAGCACTCGCAACGTCGCCGAGCGCGGCGAAGGCCGGATCGAGGCGAACGAGGCCCTGGGCCGCCATGCTGGCAAGATCGCGGATCAGCAGGGCGGCGCGCCGGCCAAGCTCTTCACGGCTGGCGGCGGCCTGCCCGGCCGACGCCATCGCCTCCGCGAACCGCCGCGCGCCGTCGTCGCCGGCAAGTGTGGCCCTGACGCGCGGCCGCTCGAAATGCCGATCGAGATTGGTCGGGTCCTCGGCCCAGGCGATGTTGCGGCGGCGCAGCACTTCGCGCAGCGCCGCGCGCCGCGTGCCAAGCAGCGGCCTGACGATCCAGCGTTGCCAGTCGTGGAGCGTAGCCGGCGCCATTCCGGCAACGCCGCGCCCGCCCTCGTCGTCGATCTCCTTTTCACGTCGCGCCTCTTCACGGCCCCCTTGTTCACGCGCTTGCCGCATGAGCACCGTTTCGGCCTGGTCGTCGGCGGTGTGGCCGGTGAGGATGAGGCCAATGCCTTCCGCTTGCGCCGCCTCGGCCAGCAGCCGGTAGCGCGCCTCGCGCGCAGCGGCGGGCAGGCCGGACGACGGCTTCTTGCCCGACCAGACGAGGGTGCGGTGCGCGATGCCGCGCTCGGCGCAAAGCCTGGCCACTTCGCGCGCTTCCGCCGCCGAGCCTTGCCGCAGATCGTGGTCGATTGTCACCGCCAGCAGCCTGGTCGCAGGCGCGACGCGGTCGAGATGGGTCTTGAGGAGGATGAGAAGGGCGGTCGAGTCGCTGCCGCCGGACACGGCTACAACGGCGCCGTCAGAAAAATCGATATCAGAAAAAAGCCGTTCCGAAAGGTCAGGCTCGGCGTCGAGCATCACCGCATGTCGTCCGAAACAGGTCCCGGCTTTGGGACGACGACATGCAAAGGAGCTAGCACGCCGCGAGCGCCCGTTCCTGCTTGACCCGCTCCTTGAGCGCGCTGGAGATATCGGGGTAGCGCTTGCCGATCTCGCCGAAAGTGGCGCACGCCACGTCGTTCTGCTTCAGCCCGACCAGCGACACACCGAGCTTCAGGAGCATGTCGGGCGCCTTCTTGGCCTTCGGGTAGTCCTTGCTGGCGGCGAGGAAGACCTCGGCCGCGTCGCGATATTTCTGCTGCCCGAGCAGCGACTCACCCAGCCAGTAATGAGCGTCCGCCGCCTTTGTATCCTTCGGGAAGCGGCTGATGTGATCGCGGAAACCTTGCTCGGCCGTGCCATAGTCGCCCGACAGGATGAACTGGTAGGAGTTGCGGTAAAGCTCGTCCGGATCGTTGGTGGAAGGCAGTGCCGCGACCACCGTGCCGCCGGACTTGCCAGCCTTGGCGTCGGTTGCCGGCGCGGGGGCAGCCGGTGCGGTCTCGGCAGGGGCGCTGGCCTGGGTGTTGCCGTCAGCGTTGACCACATTGCCGTTCTTGTCGACGGTGATGGTGCCGAACGTCTTCGGCGGCGCGCCGGTGATCACCTTGCCGGGGTCGCCGGTCTGCGACTCGACGATGACCTCGCCGACGCTCTGGCCGCCGTCCGACTGATTGCCGGCATCGGCCGGCGCCTGCTTGGCCGGAGCCTCGGCGACGCTGTTGTCGGTGCCGCTTTCGGTATTGCCATCGCTGTTGGGAGCCGGCGTGGCGTCCGACTTCTTCTGGCTGGCCGGCTGCTGCCCGCCTTGCGTGCCGCCCTCGAGCTGCTGGAAGCGGAATTCGTTGTCTTCCTGCTGCTTGCGGATCTGCTCCTGCATCTGCAGGATCTGGAAATTGAGTTCCTCGATCTTGCCGTTCATCTGCCTGAGCTGGTCTTCCAGGCCGGTGGCGCTGGCGCCATCCTGCTGCGCGACCTGCTGCTGCTCCGGCTTCTTCTTCTCGCCAAAGATGCCAAGGGTCGGCAGGTGGAAGGAAAAACCGCTATCGGCAGGCTGCCCGGTGCCGGCTGCCGGGGCGGCGATGCTGGATAGGAGCAGCAGCGCAAGCGTGCCGCTGAGGACCGTTCTGAAGTGCATTATGTCTCTCGCCGTGAAATTGATAGCCCGTTGCGCCCTTCCGATTCCGAGTGGGACCAAGCGCCCTCGGCTCATAGCAGGGCGCGAGACTTCGGCCAAATTTTGTTTCAGGGCGCTGGATATGAAAAAGGCGGCCAAATGGCCGCCTTTCGCATGGATCTGTTGCAATTTTGCCGCCCACAGCGCCGCGCGTCGTCAGACGCGCAAAGGACGCTGTGGCACTTTTGGATTGACCCATGATCCTTTCCGAAAATCGAATCCGATTTTCGGGGTCATGCGTCAGGAGCCGGCGCCGGAGAGCGTGGTGACGGCGCGGCGGTTCTGCGACCAGCAGGAGATGTCGTCGCAGACGGCGACCGGGCGCTCCTTGCCGTAGGAGATCGTCTTCAGGCGCTGGGCCGAAACGCCCTTGGAGACCAGGAAGTCGCGGGTGGCGGCGGCGCGGCGAGCGCCGAGCGCCAGATTGTACTCACGCGTGCCGCGCTCGTCGGCATGGCCTTCGATGACGATGGCATACTGCTTGTACTGGTTCAGCCACTGCGCCTGGCGGCCAAGAGTCGTCTGCGCGTCGGCGCGGATCGACGAGGAGTCGGTGTCGAAGAAGATGCGGTCGCCGATGTTGACGGTGAAGTCCTGCGCCGAGCCCGGCGTAGCGGCGCCTGCGCCATTGAGGCCGAGATCGGCCGCGCTGTTCGGGGTCTTCTTCGAGGCGCAACCGGTGATGGCGAGTGCCGCCACCAGCGCGATCATGGCCGGGTTTCTGGTAAGTGCTGCGATACGGCCCATGCCGCCTCTCCTTCGCATTCGAGTGATTTCGTTGATCACCCAGTAACCACGTTTGGGTTAACCGGCATTCAAGAAACACGGTTAATATTTGGTTTTAGGCCGCCGTCCGCGGCCGTACGCCCACGCACTACCAAGGGCGACAATGCGCGCGGACCGTAGGCGGAAATGCGGCCAAAACATGAAAAAAGAGGGAAATGGGGAACTGGAGAATTGAAGAACTGGAGAAAAGAGGTCACTTCAGCGACCCTCTGAGATTCACCAGCATTCCGTAGATCTGATTATAGGACCGTAGCCACTCGTCGAGCTGTGTCTTAGAGATGTACTCAAGGTCGAACGCGTAGGAGATCCATGTCTCGACTTCGCTGCACGACCCCATAGCCATTGAAATGAAGCGAGCGAATTCCGCTTTGGAATGAGGTTGCTTGGCAAAGCCCTCAGCCAAGTTGGCGCAGATGGCCTTGCTCGAGCGACGCAACTGATCGGCTAGCGCGTATTGCTCGATCCTCGGAAACGCCAACGTGGCTTTGTGAATTTCAAGAGAAACTGCGTACGCCCGCTTATAGACCTCCAGGTCCCTTGCACGTCCAACGTAGCTTCCCCGCTTCTCCATTTCTTCAGTTCTTCAATTCTCCAATTCCCCAATTCCCCAATTCCCTCCCCCTCACTCCAGCAGCGGCGACCAGGCCGGGTCGGACGCGAAGTTCGAGGTCGGGATCGACTGCTCGTTGCGGCCGGTGAGGTCGACCGAAACCAGCTTCGGGCCGCCGGCTGAGTCGCGGAAGAACATCAGCACGCGGCCGTTGGGCGCCCAGGTCGGCCCCTCCTGCTGGAAGCCGGAGGAAAGGATGCGCTCGCCCGAGCCGTCGGTCTTCATGACGCCGATCTGGAACTCGCCGCCGGTCTGCTTGGTGAAGGCGATGAGGTCGCCGCGCGGCGACCACACCGGCGTCGAATAGACGCCGTCGCCGAAGGAGATGCGGGTCTGGCCGGAGCCGTCGGCGCCCATCACATAGATCTGCGCGCGCCCGCCACGGTCGGAGGTGAACACCACCTGGCTGCCGTCGGGCGAATAGGACGGCGAGGTATCGATGGCGGTGGAATTGGTCAGCCTTGTGGTCGAGCGGCTCCTCAGATCCATGGCGAAGATGTTGGAATTGCCGTCGTCGCGCAGCAGGCTCATGATCACCTTCTGGCCGTCGGGCGAGAAGCGCGGCGCGAACGTCATGCCGGGGAAGTTGCCGACCAGCTCGCGCTGCCCGGTCTCGATCTGCAGGAGATAGACCTTGGGCTGGCCGCTCTCATAGGACATGTAGGTGATTTCCTGCCGGTTCGGTGAGAAGCGCGGCGTCAGCACGATCGAGCGGCCGTCGGAGAGATAGCGCACGTTGGCGCCGTCCTGGTCCATGATGGCGAGCCGCTTCTTGCGCGCGTTTTTGGCGCCGGATTCGTCGATGAAGACAACGCGCGTGTCGAAATAGCCCTTTTCGCCGGTAATCTTCTCATAGATCGCATCGGCGATGATATGAGCGACACGGCGCTGATTGGCGTCGTTGGCGAAAAACTGCTCGCCGGCCAACTGCGTGTTGCCAAAAATATCCCACAGCCGGTACTGGGCGCGGATGCGGCCGTCCGCCTCCTTGCTCACGCTGCCGGTCACCAGCGCCTGCGCGTTGATGACCTTCCAGTCCTCGTAGCGCGGCGCCGCATCTGGGTTGGTGATCTTTTCGACAAAAGCGGCCTTGTCGATCGGCGCGAACAGTCCTGACCGTTTCAGATCGGCGGTTACGATCTCCGATATCTGCGCGCCAAGCTCTCCCTGAAAGTCGGGGATGGCGATCGGCATCGGCTCGACATTGCCTCTGTTGACGTTGAGCTCGAGGGTTGCACGAGCAGGCAAGGTGGCGACAGAAATCATGCCCATCGCCATTGCGGCGACCATCAGGAGCGGCTTGAGGATGGCTTTCATGTCTTCTCGCTTCTCTTGCTGATTTTTTGGGCGCTCAGGCTACAGGCCAAGCATCGCTCTCGGATCAAAGTTGACGCGGACGTCGGACCATATGTCCTGCTTGCCGGCGGGCACCTGCAGCCCGGCGACATCACATTTCTGCACGGCGCGAACCGCACTGGCGTCGAACTGGGGGTTGCCGCTGGACTTTTCGATAGTCGGGCGGCCTTCCAACTTACCGGAGGCGTTCAGGTTGAAGCGAACGACCACGGTGAAATCCTCGGAACCTTCGAGGCCGACCGGAAGGGTCCAGCAATGGCCGAGCTGATCTTCCAACGCGCCTTGTTCCGACCTGGAGAGTTTCTGGCCCTGATCCTTTTCGCCGCCCAGCGAGGCCTGCTGTGTCGAGCGCTTGGCGCCGCCACCGGAAGGCTTCTGCTTGTCGAGCAGCGCCGTTATCTCGTCGGCGTTGAACTGCTTGTCTTCCGACTTCGGCTTCGACGACGCTTCCTTGACCGGCTTGTCGGCGTCCTTGCGGTCCGGCGCCTTGGCGCTCTCGGCCTGGGCCGGCTGCGGCTTCGGCCGCGCCTCGGGCGCGGGCGCGGAGTCCGGAAGCTTGGCCTCTTCGGTCGGCGGCTCCTGGGCAATGGCCTCGGCGACGGCGTCCGGCTTGACCTCTTCCTTCGGCTGGATGGCCGCGGTCTTGTCCGGCTGCGGCGCTGGTGTCGGCTCCTTGGCCGGCGTCGGCTTCGGTTCCACCTGCTTGACCGGCTCGGGCTTGACCTCTTCCTTTGGCTGCGGCACCGGCGCCACTTCCGTCGCCGGCGTCGGCTTCGGCGCTTCCTTCGGCTTCGGCGCGTCTTCGGGCTTCGGCTTTTCGGTCGGCGTCGGCGCCGGCGGCGGCGCCGACGTCAGGTCGACCGGCTTCGGCTTGGCCTCGTCCGTGATCGGCTTGTCGGTGTCGACGCTGTTTTCACCGACCTTCTGCGCATCGGGAACAATGTCCGGGCGCTTGGTCGGCGTCGGCGCCGGCTTGTCATGCATCACCGCTTTCTTGTCGCCTTGCAGCGTCTGCGCGATGGCCTCCATCGGCACGATGTCGACCGCCACCGACTCGACATCGGACGCGGGCATGGCAGGCGGCGACGACAGCGTGAACAGCCCGAAGGCCAACACTACCGTATGCAAGATCACCGATGTGGTGAGTCCCGTCCTCATCTTGCTTCTACTGATCCTGTTCCTGCAGCGAAACCAGACCGATGTTCTTGTATCCGGCCGCCGAAATGCGGGCCATCACCTTCATGGCGGTGCCGTAGTCCGTCAGCTTGTCGCCACGGATGAAGATGCGCTCGTCATAGCCGGTCTTGGAGATCGCCTGCAGCTTGGCCACCAGTTCCTCGATCGGGATTTCGGTTTCCTGCAGATAGATCTGGCCGGAGGCGTTGATCGAGACGGTGATCGGCTGGGTGTCGACGTTCATCGCCTTGGCCTGCGTATCCGGCAGGTCGATCGGCACGCCGACCGTCAAGAGCGGCGCCGCGACCATGAAGATGATCAGCAGCACCAGCATCACGTCGACCATCGGCGTGACGTTGATTTCCGACATCAGGCCGTGATGGCGGCCGCGCCGCCTGTGGCCGCGCCCGCCGCGTCCCGCCATGCCTACGGACATACCCATGATCGTACCTCAGGCCTTCTGCGCGACTTTTTCATCGATTTGCCGCGAGAGTATGGCGGAGAACTCGTCGGAGAACCCTTCCATGCGCACGGCGATCTTGTTCGCGTCGGATGACAGCTTGTTGTAGGCGATGACGGCCGGGATGGCCGCGAGCAGGCCGATGGCGGTGGCGAGCAGCGCCTCGGCGATGCCGGGTGCGACCACCGACAGGCTGGTATTCTTCGAAGCGGCGATGGCCTGGAACGAGGTCATGATACCGATGACGGTGCCGAACAGGCCGATGAAGGGCGCGGCCGAACCGGTGGTGGCGAGGAAGCCGAGCCGTCCCTCCAGCCGCTCCATCTCGCGCGTCAGCGCCAGGTCCATCGCCTTGTCGATGCGGGTCTGCAGGCCAAGCGGCGACTTGGCGCCCTTCTCGAAGCTCTTCTTCCATTCGCGCATGGCGGCGACGAAGATCGCGCCCATGCCGGTGGTCTTGCGGTCGGCGAGCGTGCGATAGAGCTCTTCCAGCGACTGTCCCGACCAGAACACCTGCTCGAAGCGGTTCAGCGCCAGCCGCATGCGGCCATAGGCGACGAGCTTGTCGACGATGATCGCCCAGGTCCAGATCGAGGCGCAGAGCAGGCCGATCATGACCAGCTTGACGACCCAGCTGGCCTGCATGAACAGCGCCCAAATCGATAAATGCGCGCCCGGTTCGGCGAGTGCGATGTTTTCCATGGTTACGTCCTTAGATTTTCCGGGCGTCGCTGGCGGCTGGGCCCATGGGCATCCCTTGTGGTCCGTTCGCGCGAGCTTGAAGCTTGCGGGATCACCCCGAATGCACCGTTTCGCGGCCTTTTCGGGGCAAATATTGGTGAAAGGAAGGCGTTCGGATTCCGCCAATCTTCACCAATCTCTTCATGAACCGTTATGGTTAAGGATGGGTTATGATATGAAGCGCGGCGCATTGCCGCGCCCCCGTCATGGCGCGGATGGTGACCGCCAGATCGCCCTGACCAGAGATATCAGCCGTCTGCTCTTGGCATGAAAGCCGCGACCCATTCCCTCGGAAAACGCCTTGGGCGGCCATTCTCGCCGATGATCGCCGCTTCGACCTTGGCCTCGACCAGCACCTCGTCGCCGCGCTTGAGCTGCTGCGCCATGTAGATGCGGGCGCCGGAAATATCCTGCGTACGCGTCTCGATGGTCAGGATGTCGTCCATGCGGGCGGGACTTTTGAAGTCTATCTCCATGCGCCTGACCACCCAGACGATGCGCTCGCCATGCTTGCCATCGGCAAGCTCGGTGTGATGGACGCCGGCGAGCCTCAGATAATCGGAGCGGCCGCGCTCGAAGAATTCGAGATAGCGGGCGTGATAGACGACGCCTGAGAAATCGGTGTCGGCATAGTAGACCCGCGCCATCAGCCGATGGCCGAATTCCGTCAGCGCGCCGGAAAGGCCCGCGCCGAGCGCCGCCGATTCACCATGATCGTCCATCGCGCTTTCCTTTTCTGGCCCGAGCAGGCAGGTGTTGCGGCGCTGGAACCGGATGGCACTGTTGGGCGCGATGATCAAGACCTTGATGGCGGCACTGCTGGCGTTTGGGGCTTTGGCATTGCCGGCCCCTGCCGCGACGTTCTCGATGAAACGCGGCCTCAATCTCGACCAGTGGACGACCTGGACCGGCGAGGAGAAATGGAACGACCCGACCGCCATCCTGCCTTATCCGGAATGGCGAAAGTTCCTCAAGGAGGATGACCTCAAGGCGCTGAAGGATGCCGGCTTCGATTTCCTGCGCATGCCGGTCGACCCCTCGCCCTTCCTGTCCGACGAGACGCTTGCGCTGCGCGACGACCTCTACGCCAGCGTGCTGGACTCCGCGCGCATGATCAACCGCGCCGGGCTGAAGGTGATCGTCGACATGCATCTGATCCCGGCCGGCGGCAACCGCAAGACCGGCATGGGGCAGGTGATGGACGACCCCGGGACCTTCGACGCCTATGTCGATGTGGTGCGCAAGATGGCGCGCACGCTGTCAAACGAGGATCCGGGCCAGGTCGCTTTCGAGCCGATGAACGAGCCGATCGTCGACTGCGACGGCGACGGCACAAATCTGTGGCCGGAGCGCCAGAAGAAGCTGTTCGCGGCGGCGCGCTCCTCGGCCACCAGGCTGACGCTGATCCTCACCGGCGCCTGCTATTCCAACGCCGCGTCACTGGCCAGGATCGACCCGAAGCTGATCGCCGACGACAACATCATCTGGACCTTCCATTCCTACGATCCGTTCCTGCTCACCCATCAGGGCGCGACCTGGGCCGGCGACTTCATCCGCTATGTCACCGGCCTGCCCTTTCCGCTGACGGCCGTACCGCAGACGCAGCTCGACGTGGCGCTGGACACGATCCGCGCCCGCATCAGGGCCGAGGCGCCATGGACGCGGCGAAGCGGCATGCTTGCCTATCTCGACGAGCAGGTCGCCAGCATGGATACGGACGACAAGCTGCTCGCCATCATGGACGCGCCGTTCAAGACCGTCGAAGCATGGGCGAAGGCCAACGGGATAAGACCGGAAAACATCACGCTCGGCGAGTTCGGCATGATCCGCCAGGAATATGGCAACGGCTATGTGATGCCCGCCGAATACCGCGCCGCCTATGTCAGGCAGATGATCGCGCGCGCCGAGGCGCACGGCTTCTCCTGGTCGGTATGGGGCTATGGCGGCGCCTTCGGCATCGTCGACGCCTTCAATGGCGACAAGGCGGAACCCGCCGTGATGGATGCGATCCGCTCGCTGCCCTGACGAGGGCCGGTTGAGCAGCAGCGCGTCCTAGCCGAGATCGATTTGCAGGATCTCCGGGCGCATGCCGAAGCGCACCGGCATGATGCTGAAGCCGAGCCCGCCGGAGACGATCAGGTTGCGGTCGTTTTCGACGACATGGCCATAGGCGAAGCGATTGCCGTAGGCGGAAGGCACGACCGGCGAATAGCCGAACAGCCTGACCTGCCCGCCATGGGTGTGGCCGGAGAGCGTCAGCGAAACCCGCCACGGCACTTTAGGGAAGATGTCGGGTTCATGCGCGAGCAGGATGATGGGAGCGTTGTCGCTCACCTTGGCCAGCGTGCCGTCGAGATCGTCCAGGCCCTTGAAATCGGTCCGGCCCCAGGCCCGGCCGGGGCGCAGTGCCAGTTGATCCGCAAGTCCGGCGAGCCAGAAGCCGTGCCCGTCTTTTTCCAGGCGTACGACATCGTTCTCCAACACCGGGATGCCGACGCGCTCCAGCGCCTTGCGCGAGATCGTAGGCCCTGCCCCAGCCGCTTGCGCGGCGCGATCCTCCCACCAATCGTGATTGCCAAGGATCGACCAGACACCGAGCGGCGCCTTCAGCCCGGATAAGGCAGGAGCCCATTCCGACGCGTCCACCCAATCCGACACCAGGCGGGTCCCGGCCGGAAAATCACCAAGCATGACGATCACATCCGGTTTGAGCTCGTTTGCCTCTTCGGCCAGCGAAGCGATCCGCTCGGGCGTCATCCACGGCCGGCAGGCATGGATATCGGCCAACACAACGACGCGCAGCTTGAGGTCCGCCGGCCAATGCGGCGGCGTCAGAAAATAGCGCTTCACATGCGTCAACAGCATCGGCTCGATGCCGACCGCATAGGCGCTGAGCGACACCATCGACAGGAACGAGCCGCCGATGAGGCGCAGGAAGCCACGTCTGGTGATCATTGCTCCGCCCCGGCCCTTGGTATGGCGATTGCATCAAGCTAGAGGCGGCAATTGTGCCTTCAGCTTGGCCGCGGCGAGCAGATTTTGCGCAGACGAGCCGTTCCCCAAACAACTAGGGAACAAATCTCCGTTACTCCTCCTGGAACAGGCTGATCTGCTGCTGCGCCAGATCCTTTGGCGCCTCGAGGCCGAGATGGCGCCAGGCATTGGCCGTCAGCACACGGCCGCGCGGCGTGCGCTGGATGAAGCCCTGCTGGATCAGATAAGGCTCGATGATGTCCTCGATGGCGTCGCGCGGCTCCGACAGCCCCGCCGCGATGGTCTCGATGCCGACCGGCCCGCCGCCGAAATTGCGGGCGATCATCGACAGATAGCGCCGGTCGAGCGCGTCGAGGCCGAGCCCGTCGACCTCAAGCCTGGTCAGCGCCTCGTCGGCGATCCGCCGGTCGACATGGCCATCGCCGGCGACCGACGCGAAGTCACGCACGCGACGCAGCAGCCGGCCGGCGATGCGTGGCGTGCCGCGCGCCCGCCTGGCGATCTCCAGCGCGCCGTCGTCGCCGAGCGGCATCGACAGGATGCGGGCGCCGCGGCGCACGATCTGCTCCAGCTCCTCGACCGTGTAGAAATTGAGCCGCACCGGAATGCCGAAACGGTCGCGCAGCGGATTGGTCAACAGCCCAAGCCGCGTGGTGGCGGCAACCAGCGTGAAGCGGGCGAGATCGATCTTGACCGAGCGCGCCGCCGGCCCCTCGCCGATGATCAGGTCGAGCTGGAAATCCTCCATCGCCGGATAGAGGATTTCCTCCACCGCCGGATTGAGGCGGTGGATCTCGTCGATGAACAGCACGTCGCGGTCTTCGAGATTGGTGAGCAGCGCGGCCAAATCGCCGGCCTTGGCGATGACCGGTCCGGAGGTCGAGCGGAAATTGACGCCGAGCTCGCGCGCCATGATCTGCGCCAGCGTCGTCTTGCCGAGGCCGGGCGGGCCGACGAACAGCACATGGTCGAGCGCCTCGCCTCGACCCTTGGCGGCGTCGACGAAGACCTTGAGATTGGCCCTGACCGCCGCCTGGCCGACGAACTCGTCAAGCGATTGCGGCCGCAAGGTCTGGTCGGCATCCTCGCCGCGCTTGTCGGGGGCAATGAGGCGGGGCGAAAGGTTCATGCCGCTTTCCTTGCATACGGCAGGGACCAGAACAAGCAGCCCCTCACCGCGCCAGTTCCTTCAGGCCGAAGCGGATCAACTTCGAGGCGTCGGCGCCCTCGCCGGCCGACTTCAGCGCCGCCGACACCGCGTTGGCGGCGATGTCGCGCGAATAGCCGAGATTGACCAGCGCCGAGACGGCGTCGGTGATCGGCGCCGGCGCCACGCCCTCGCCGAGTTCCTGCTTCAGCCCGATCGTGCCGGAGGCAGCGCCCGCATATGCCGGCGCCTTGGCCTTCAATTCGGTGACGATGCGCTCGGCCACCTTCTTGCCGACGCCCGGCGCGCGCGACACCATGGCGATGTCGCGCAAGGCGATCGCATTGGCGAGGTCGGCCGGCGCCAGCGTCGAGAGGATGGCCAGCGCCACCTTGGCGCCGACGCCCTGCACGTTGTTCATCAAGAGCCGAAACCATTCGCGCTCCAGTGCCGACTGGAAGCCGTAGAGCCGTATCATGTCCTCGCGCACATAGGTCTCGATAAACAGCACCACCGCCTCGCCGGGCGCCGGCAGCGAGGCCAGCGTGCGCGCCGAGCAATGGGCGACATAGCCGACGCCATGCACGTCGACGACACAGAAGTCCTCGTCGACCTCGTCCAGCGTGCCCTTCAGCTTGCCGATCATGTCCGGGAACTTTCTTAGGGGTGGGTGTCAGGAGCGATCAGCTCGACATCCGGAAAGTATTTCCTGAAGCCTGCCGGATCGCGAGTAAGAATGGGATAACCCCGGATGGCGGCATGCGCCCCGATCAAAAAATCGGGCATGACCTTCTCTCGCGGTCCCCCTTGCCGACGATAGATCGAGAATGCTCTCGACGCCGCGAAGGCAGCTTCGAACGGCAATCCCTCACGTCGGTACTCATCCTCGGGCAACACATTGTCGACATCATCGATCGTGTCGTAGCGGATCGAAAACTCAGCGTAGATGATCTGATTGATGACCAGGCTGCCTCGCCTGCGTGCAGTTTCTATTTTCGGCCGCGACCATTTCAACCAGAGAGGATCGCGAACGGCGACATCGATAAGAACATTGGTGTCGACAAGCGTCGCCAAGATCAGCGATCCCGCGTCAAGGCCATGACGTCGTCGGCGTTCATCGTCTGGTCGCCGCTACCCTCCAGCCGGTCAAGCGCGGCGAGAAACCGATCGAGTCTTTCACGATCTGCCTGCCGTCCCTTGTCATGTCGGGGTGTGATGGTGATCTTGCCGCCTTCAATGCCGAAGATGACTTCGCTATTCGCATCAATGCCGAAAGTGTCGCGCAAGTCGCGCGGAATGGTCACCTGGCCCTTGCTGGTCACACGCATTGGAGTCTCCGGTTCTTACCGGTAAGAAATATTCCAACTGCGAGAACAAGTCAAGAACAAACTACCCGGCCAGCGCGGCCATCCGGTAGGCGGCGCTTTGCCGGTGATGCGCATGGCAGATGGCGATCGCCAGCGCATCCGCCGCGTCATCGGTCTCGAACACCGCCTTCGGCATCAGCACCTTGACCATCATATGGATCTGCTTCTTGTCGCCGTGGCCGACACCGATCACCGCCTTCTTGACGGCGTTGGGCGCATATTCGGCGACCACAAGCCCGGCGCGCGCCGGCACCAGCATGGCGATGCCGCGCGCCTGGCCGAGCTTGAGCGTCGCTGTCGCATCCTTGTTGACGAAGGTCTGCTCGACCGCAGCCTCGTGCGGCATGGCCTGATGCAGCACCTCGGCCAGCCCGTCATGCAGCTGGCAGAGCCTGGTCGCCAGCGCCGCCTTATCGTCGGAGCGCACCGTGCCGGAGCCGACGAAGCGCAACGAATTGCCGAGGCTCTCGACGATGCCCCAGCCGGTGCGCCTCAGCCCCGGATCGATGCCGATGATGCGAATCGTTTCCCCCATGCGCGAAGTCTACCTCCGAAGCAGGGCGATGCCAGCAAAATGTGAACAAACCAGAAACGACCGATGCAAGGACCCAGGCAGCTTCAAAATTCGGTCTGGAGAGGCATATAGCGTCGTTTTCGAGAACCGGAGCGGAGCGTACTCAAATACGTGAGCTACGCGCATGACCCCGAAAATCGAGCCGATTTTCGGAAAGGATGATGCGCAGGATCAAGAAATGCTACAGCGTCCTTTGCGCGTCCGAAAGGATGCGCGGCGCTGTAGGAAAGCGCAGAAAACGGCGCTAGATGGCCATCAGAGCGAATTGTCAAACTGCCGTATCAGCCGCGGGCAAAGGCGGTGTTGAGCAGGCTGATCTGGTCGGAGACCGGATTGACGCGGCGGGCTACGGCTGGCGTGTCGACCAGCGCGTTGCCGTAGATTTCCTCGTCCATGCGCCGCACCAGCGCCTGCAGGCGCAGCGAGCGGGTGACGAGGTCGAGAAAATCCTTCGGCAGTTCGCTCCAGCCGAGCGCCTCGTCATGCGCGGAAGCGGTGTCGAGACGCACCTTGGACTTTTCCGAGGCGACCTGGTCGCGGGTCATTTCGCCGGAATTCGCCGCGCGCTGCAGAAGCAGCCAGGAAGCGACCTGCATCAGCCTGGTGGTCAGCCGCATCGATTCGGCCGCGTAGAGCGTCGCCGCCGTACGTGACAGTTTCTTGGCTTCGGCCCGGCCCTTGCCGTCGAGATATTCGGCGGCCTGTTCGACGAGGCCCATGCCCTCCTGGTAGAGCGGCTTGAAGGATTGGGAGAAAACCCGGCGCTCCGCCAATTTGATGGTTTTCGCGCTTCCCTTGGAAGGCTCGTTCATCGATACGCCCCTGCACTGCCGCAAGCCGAATCGGCACTCTTGCCGTAACGCCCTGCACCCTTAAACGACTGAGCTTGAAAATGCGCTTCGGCGCAGGTGAAGGCAAGCACATGTTTAACAAACGGTTAACGCCGAACGCCTGACCGGACTGCGCCGCTTTGCGGGCAAAAAAAGAGCCGCGGATAAGGCGGCTCTCAGGAGTTTAACAGGGAGGCGTCAAACAAAGTGGCTCCAACCACTCGGTAAGAATCCAGATCACTGGATGCGCATAGTAAACGCCCGTAAAGCTTAATGAAGCCTTAACGACGACGAGATTTTTTTACCGGCCGCCCGGCTTCTGTGCCGTAACAGCACAATCGCCCTCAACTGCGCGCGGTGCAAAAACCCGACGTTCCCGGCACCACGAAACACGCCGGCCGCCGCCGCGACATCGTTCCGAAACACGCGCCGCGCTAAACGCCCGCTCCTCTGAACCGGGTGGAGCAAATCAGCTCCATCGCAATTGCCAGAACCTCGGGGGGCAAAACTATGGACTGGTATTCAATCGTCAAATTTCTCCACGTCGTCTCGGCCACTCTGTGGGTCGGCGGCGGCTTCGCGCTGTTCCTGCTTGGCCTGCTTGCCGAGCGCGCCGGCAACGTCGAGGGCAAGCTGCAGGCGATGCGCGCCACCGGGCAGTTGGGCAACCGCTACTTCGCGCCGATGTCGATGCTGACGCTGCTGTTCGGCCTCATCATGTGCGCGTTCTGGGTCGGTTTTTCCGACCTTTGGATCCTGATCGGCCTTGCCGGTTACGCCACGACCTTCTCGATCGGCATGTTCGTGTTCAAGCCGAGCGCCGACCGCATGGCCGACATGATCGCCAAGGATGGCGTTACGCCGGCCGTCCTTGCCGTGGGCCAGCGCATCATGAGCGCCGCCCGCTTCGACTATTCGGTGATGCTGGTGGTCATCGCCGACATGGTGCTCAAGCCGACCGTGCACGACATCGCCATCCTCGCCGGCATGGCGCTGGTGGTTGCGGCGGGCGCCACGCTGGCCTTCGGCGGCAGCCGCCGCTTGGTGCCGAGCGCCGCCTGAAAGCATGACGGCGAGGGACGGCCGCGTGGCCGCCCCTTGCCTCCTACAGCAGGCCGGCGATCCCGTCCCACAACAGCTTGACCGCGACGACCGCGACCGTCGCGTAGGTGAAGGGATAGAAGACCTCCGGCCGCATCCGCCGCACCAGCCAGGCGCCGGCGATGGTCGCCAGCGGCGCCAGCGGCATCAGCACCGCCGACGCCGTCAGGTTGGTGGTGTCGAACTGGCCGAGCGCGAAATAGGGCACCAGCTTCAGCGCGTTGGTGGCGGCGAAGAAGATCGCCGATGTGCCCGACAGCACCTTCGGATCGAGCCGGATCGGCAGCGCATAGACCTGGAACGGCGGGCCGCCGACATGGGCGACGAAGCTGGTGAAGCCGGCGACGGTGCCCCAGAAGGCGGCAGCCAACCGGTTGGGCGCCGCCGCATGGTCGGCGCCGTGGCGGAACTGCAGATAGAGCCAGCGCAGCACGAAGATCAGCGCGACCGCGCCGACGATAAGCCGCACCATCTCTTCGGTGACCAGCGCCGCCGTCAGCCAGCCGAGGCCGATGCCGATCACCGCGCCCGGCATCATGTCGACCAGCATCTTGCGGTCATAGACGCCCCACCATGTCCACACCGAGACGATGTCCATCAGGCACAGGATCGGCAGCAGGATGGCGGCCGCCTGCACCGGCGGCATGGCCAGCGCCATCAGCGGCACGCCGACGAAGCCGACGGCGCCGCCGAAGCCGCCTTTCGACAGGCCGACGAGCAAGACCGCCGGAATGGCGGCGGCATAGAACCACGGATCGCTGAGCAGGCCTGTCATGGGATGAGAACGGCTGGAGGGTGGGAGCCCTGCAATAGACCAGAATGCCTGGCGCCGCGATAGCCAATGTGCCCTGGCGGCAGCTTGCGCGATCAACTGTCCGTAACACGGCTTTCCGGATTTGCGGCAACGCGCCGCCCATGCATAAGGTCACGGCCCATGCACGAGGTTTGACATGAGCGAAATCCGCATCCGCCGCGCGCAGGAAGCCGATCTGCCGGCGATCGTCGCCATGCTCGCCGACGATCCGCTGGGCCGCGGCCGTGAGGATGCCAGCCAACCGCTGGCCAAGCCCTATCGCGACGCTTTCGCCGCCATCGATGCCGATCCCAACCAGTTCCTCGCTGTCATGACGGACGGTGGCCGCGTCATCGCCACGCTGCAGATCTCCTTCCTTGCCGGACTGTCGCTGCAAGGCGCCAGGCGCGGCCAGATCGAGGCTGTCCGCGTCGCCGCCGACCGGCGCGGCGAACGGCTTGGACAGCGCCTGCTGGAATGGGCGGTCGAGGAATGCCGCAAGCGCGGCTGCAGGGTCGTCCAGCTGACGACCAACAAGAGCCGGGCGGACGCGCACCGCTTCTACGAGCGGCTCGGCTTCAAGGCCAGCCACATCGGCTACAAGCTGGATCTCTAGCGGTTGGTGTCGTTGGCTGTCGGCAATCGCGGCCGCAGCCCTACATCTTGTCCGGTCCCGGGTCGCCACCGGCGGCGGCGATTGCGAGCCGGCTCAGATAATGCGTCCAGCCCTTCTCGTGGCTGTCGCAAATCTCTCGGTCGGCAAGGCCGCTATGGGTGAGTTTGACCCGCGTTCCGCCGGACTCTTCGACCAGGTCGATTTCAACGAGGCTCGAACCGGGCGGCGTCTGGTCGTTGCCCTCCCAGCCGAAGCTGTAGGCCAGGCGGTGGACAGGTACGACCTCGGTGAATTGGCCGCGTGCCGTGGCCCTTCCTGCCAAATTCAGCAAGTAAAGACCGCCGGGGTGGGGCTCTGCCATGGCCTCCGTTCCCATCCAGCGCACGATCTTGTCGGGATCGGCCAGGAAGGCGAAGACCGTCGCCGGCGGCGCCGCGATCTGCACCTCACGACGAACGATCAAGGGTTCAGCCATCGAAATCTCCTGGGTGTGCGCGCGCCAACATGGCTCGCCCGACAGGCGGCGCCGGACCAGCGCATTCGATTCGACGCCAGATCGGCCTTCCTTTCAACAAAAAACGCCTTGGGCATTTCGCGCTGGTGACAGCGGCGGAACGCCGAAGCATGATCGTGTCGATGCGGCTTTCTGCAACTCTCGCCTGGTTGGTCGACCACGCCGGCGTCGCCGTCCAACCGGATGACTTTCTGGCCACACTCGGCGCGCGGCTGGTTGACGATGGGCTGCCGCTCGCCGGCGGAGCCCTGACGCTCGCCGCACCGCATCCGATCATAACGCGCCGCGCCTGGCTGTGGCGGGCCGAGACAGGCCTCGTCATGGAGGCGCTGGGTTTTGGCGCCGGCATGATGCCTGGAGCCGGGGAGGGCGATCTCGGACGCGATTGGCTGGCGGGACTGGGTACCGGTGTCGTGCACGATTACACGGTTGGGCCCGGACGTCAGGATGCGCAATCCGAGACTCCAAAACTGAATTGGGTCGCGGTCCGCCCTCTCGCGGAGCAGGAATCGAATACACTGGACGAGGTGGCGCGCTTCGCCGCTGCGCCACTTGCCGCTCTCGCCGCCAGGTCGGCGCTGTCGGCCCTGCTTCAGGCCTATCTCGGGCAGCGAAGCGCGGCGCAGGTGTTGGCCGGCCGTTCTCGGCGCGAGGTTGGCGAGACGATCCGCGCCGTCCTGCTCTACAGCGATTTGCGCGACTTTACCGCCCTGTCGGAGGAGACGGACGCCGGACAGGTCGTGGCGGCGCTCAACGCCAGCTTCGACCGCATCGCCGGCGCCGTTCACGCTTTTGGCGGCGAGGTGCTGAAATTCATCGGCGACGGGGTGCTGGCGATCTTTCCTGTCGGCGAGCGCTCGGCTTCGGAGGCTTGCGAGGCGGCGTTGCGCGCGATCGGAGCGGCGCGGGCGGGAATGGCGCAGCTCAATCAGGTCCGCGCCACACAGGGCATGCCCGAACTGCAGTTCGGCATGGCGCTGCATCTGGGCGACATGGTGTGGGGCAATATCGGCACAGCCGACCGGCTGGATTTCACCGCCATCGGCCCGGCCGTGAATCTCGTCAGCAGGCTCGAGGGCCTGTGCCGGCCGCTAGGACGGAGCGTGCTGATTTCGGGCGCTGTCGCGGCGGAAACATCAACGCCCGTGGTCCCGCTGGGCGAACATCTATTGCGCGGAATCGCTAGACCGTGTGCCGTCTTCGGCCTGCCGGACGGGTGACCTCAACAGTCCCCTTTCACGCAAACAGCGAATTGTTTTTACGCAATTCCGAACGGAACTGTTTTTCCACTTTTCCTGGGTGGCTTAGATGCCGAGCGGCGGCGGGCGCCGCCGGATCGGCTGCGCCTTGATGATCGCGGTGCTGGTTTCCGCCTTGTCGGCGATCCGGTCGAGAAGCCGGTCGAGCTCGCCGATCGAGCGCACGAACAGCCGCGCGACGAAGCAGTCGTCGCCCGTCACCTTGTCGCATTCGCCGAATTCAGGGGTCTCCTCGATCAGCTTCTGCACGATGTGCAGCTTGCCCGGGAGGGGCCGGATGCGCACGATCGCCTGCAGCGGGTAGCCGAGCGCTTCCGGATCGACATCGATGGTGAAGGCGCGGATGACGCCGCGCTCCTCGAGCCGCCGCAACCGCTCCGAAACGCTCGGCGACGACATGCCGACCTGCTGCGCGAGATCCTTCAGCGACGTCCTGGAATCTCGGACGAGGATGTCGAGAAGGCGCCGGTCAAGATCGTCGAGCATTTTCACATTCCACGATGAAAGCCATTTCTGCCTTTTTTAATTAGGCGAATAGGCGATATCATCTTTTTCGCAGCATGGAAATGACCTCGACCTCTTGTGATCATGAAGCCTCGAAAATCTTTGGGGTCTTTCATGAGCAATACGCTGCGCGGCACGGTCGAAATGACCGCGGCAATGGCGATACTCGGCACGATCGGCTGGTTCGTCGTGCTTTCGGGCCAGCCCGCCATCGACGTGGTGTTCTGGCGCTGCGCCTTCGGCGCGGCGACGCTGCTTGTCATCTGCGCGGCGCTTGGCCTGCTGCGCGGCACGCTGACGCCGCGCGTCGTCGCGCTTGCCGCGCTTGGCGGCGCCGCCATCGTCATCAACTGGCTGCTCCTGTTCAGCGCCTTTCCGCGCGCCTCGATCTCGATCGCCACCGCCGTCTACAACACCCAGCCCTTCATGCTGGTCGGCTTCGGCGCGCTCTTCCTTGGCGAACGGCTGACCCTGACCAAGCTGGCCTGGCTCGGCATCGCCTTCGCCGGCATGCTGCTGATCGTCCAAACCGGCCCCGATGCCGGCGACGTCGGCACCGACTATGCGACCGGCATCGCGATGGCGCTGGGCGCGGCCTTCTTCTGGGCCGTGGCGGCCATCGTCACCAAGGCGCTCAAGGGCACGCCGCCGCATCTGATCGCGCTTATCCAGGTCTGCGTCGGCGTTCTCATGCTGGCGCCCTTCGCCAATCTTTCCCACCTCCCCACGGACGCCTGGAGCTGGATGATGCTGGCGACGCTTGGCGTCGTCCACACCGGCCTGATGTACATTTTGATGTACGGCGCCATCCAGAAACTGCCGACGCATCTGCAAGGGGCGCTCTCCTTCGTCTATCCGGTGGTGGCGATCCTCGTCGATGTCGGCGCCTTCGGCCATCGGCTGCACCCCGCCCAGATCGTTGGCGCCGCCGCCATCCTGATCGCCGCCGCCGGCATGACCCTCGGCTGGACGCCGTGGAAGCGAAAGACACCGGGCCCGCAACCGGCCGAGTGACGGAACGCGCCCGGCGCCCCAGGCCTGCATTCGCCTTCACGATAACGATCCCGCTTGCCCGCCTGTTCAAACCGGGCGCTTTGCTCTATGCCGCAATGCAACCATCTTCGCCCGGCATAGGCGAAAACCGGGATCGAAGACCAATGAACGACGCCACGCCGCCCAATCGCTGCCGTATCGTGCTGATCGCGCCGAAAGACGCGCCGGCCGAGCGCATTGCAGCGGCCTTCGACGGCGGCGACGTCGCCTCGCTCATCCTGCCGGAAAACGGCATGGACGAGGCTTCCTTCCAGGCCTTCGCCGAGAAGATCGTGCCCGCGGCGCAAGCGGCGGGCGTGGCGGTCGTCATTGCCGGCGACACCCGCATCGCCGGCCGCGTTCAGGCCGACGGCATCCATGTCGAGGTCTCCAGCCAGGAGCTCGCCGAGACCATCGGACATTTCCAGGGAAAGATGATGGTCGGCGCCGGCGGCGCCAAGACCCGCGACGACGCGCTGGAGCTCGGCGAGGCGCGGCCGGACTATATGTTCTTCGGCCGCTTCGGCTACGACAACAAGCCGGAGCCGCATCCGCGCAACCTGTCGCTTGGTCAATGGTGGGCCGAGATGATCGAGATCCCATGCATCGTCATGGCCGGCTCCGACCTTGCATCGGTCGAGGCGGTGGCCGCCACCGGCGCCGAATTCGTGGCCCTGTCCAGCGCCGTCTTCGCCGACGGGACCGATCCCAGGGCGGCGGTCGCGGCGGCCAATGCGCTGCTCGACGAAACCGCGCCCCGCTTCGAGGACTGAGGTGCGCCGGTCCGTGCTTCCCCTCGCGGTTCTCGCCGCGGCCTTCATGACCGAGGCGGCGGCAGCCGCACAGACCGTTCCGCTGCCGCAGCCCCGGCCGGATGCGGGCGAGCCGGATGCAAGCGCACCGGCTGCAAACGCGCCAGCCGCGGGCGCACCGGCCACAGGCGTGCATGTCGACAAGCCTATCGCCACGCCCTTGCCGCAGCCCGCTACCACGGCGCCGTTGCCTTCGGCCGACAGCATCAACCCCGATCGGTTCGGCGCGAAGCCGGCCGATCCCGCCTATGGCGCCTTCCAGCGCGGGCTCTACAAGACCGCCTACAATCTCGCGCTGGCGCGTGCCCAGAATGGCGATCCCGCCGCGCAGACCCTGGTAGCGGAGATTCTGTCGCGCGGGCTCGGCGTGCCGCTCAACGCCGCGGAGGCCGCCAAATGGTACGCGCTCGCCGCCGAGCAGGGCGTGCCGGAATCGCAATTCCAGTACGCGCTGATGCTGCTCGACGGCCGCTACGTCAAGAAGGACGAGAAGGCCGCGTATGCGCTGATGCAGGCCGCCGCCGAGGCCGGCAACCGCCTGGCGCAGTTCAATTTCGCGCAACTGCTCGTCCAGCAGGATCCCGGCGACGCCGGCATCGCCAAGGCTGCCACCTATTACGAGCGCGCCGCCGCGACGGGACTGGCCGACGCGCAATATGCGATGGCGCAGATCTACGCCAACGGCGTCGGCGGCAAGCCGCGCGACGACTCCCAGGCGCGCACCCTTTTGGCGCAGGCCGCCAGGCAGAATTACGACACCGCGCAGATCGACCTCGCCACCTGGATGATCGAGGGGCGCGGCGGCAGCCGCGACCTGAAGTCGGGCTTCGGCTGGATGAAACAGGCAGCCGAGGGCGGCAATGTCGCCGCCCAGAACCGCCTCGCCAAGCTCTACATGGAAGGCATCGGCACCGACCCGGATCTGATCCTTGCCGGTGCCTGGTATATCGTCGCCCGCCGCGCCGGGCTGATCGACCCTCAGATGGACGATTTCCTGCAAGGGCTCGACGACGACCAGACCAAGCAGGCGCTGCAGAAGGCGAACCGCTTGCCCTGACGCGCCGGCGGGCAGCGGGCACGAGGCAGCCGCCGATCGGGCTGCGTCGCCCCGCTCCCTTGCCTCTCCTGGCGATTTGTGGTCTTGGAAGCGCCAAATCGCCGTTCGTGGCGAAAATCTCATTCCGGATCACATCATCATGGCCAAGATCAATGGCAACGAAATCCGTCCCGGCTATGTCATCGAGCACGATGGCGGCCTCTGGGTCGCGGTCAAGACCAACACCGTCAAGCCCGGCAAGGGCGGCGCCTACAACCAGGTCGAGCTGAAGAACCTGATCAACGGCACCAAGCTCAACGAGCGCTTCCGCTCGGCCGAGACCGTCGAGCAGATCCGCCTCGACCTCAAGGATTTTTCCTTCCTCTACGAACAGGACGACGCGCTGGTGTTCATGGACACCCAAAGCTATGAGCAGCTCGAGCTGAACAAGGATTTCGTCGGCGACCGCGCCGCTTTCCTGCAGGATGGCATGATGGTCACGGTCCAGCTCTATGAGGAGCGTCCGATCGGCATCTCGCTGCCCGACCAGGTGACGCTGACCATCACCGAGGCCGACCCGGTGGTGAAGGGCCAGACGGCCGCCTCGTCCTACAAGCCGGCGGTGCTGGAAAACGGCATCCGCGTGCTGGTGCCGCCGTTCATCGGTGCCGGCGAGCGCATCATCGTCGACACCAACGAGATCACTTACGTGCGCCGCGCAGACTAAAGCGCCTAGCAGCAGGAAACGAAAAAATGGCGCGTTCCGCGATCCTCAATGTCATGGTCCAGGCCGCGATGAAAGCCGGCCGCTCGCTGTCGCGCGACTTCGGCGAAGTGCAGAACCTGCAGGTGTCGATGAAGGGGCCGGGCGACTATGTCAGCCAGGCCGACCGCAAGGCCGAGGACATCCTGTTTACCGAACTGTCGAAGGCCAGGCCCGGCTATTCCTTCCTGATGGAAGAGCGCGGCGCCGTCGAGGGCGAGGACGGCCAGCACCGCTGGATCGTCGATCCGCTCGACGGCACCACCAACTTCCTGCACGGCATCCCGATGTTCGCCATCTCGATCGCGCTGGAGCGCCAGGGCCAGGTCGTCGCCGGCGTCGTCTACAATCCGGCGATGGACGAGCTCTACACCGCCGAGCGCGGCGGCGGCGCCTTCATGAACGACCGCCGGCTGCGGGTTGCCGGCCGCACCAAGCTCATCGATTCTGTGATCGGCTGCGGCGTGCCGCATCTCGGCCGCGGCCAGCACGGCAATTTCCTCATCGAGCTGCGCAACGTTATGGCCGAGGTGTCGGGCGTGCGCCGCCTTGGCTCCGCCTCGCTCGACCTCGCCTATGTCGCCGCAGGCCGCATGGACGGGTTCTGGGAAGTCGGCCTGTCGGCCTGGGACATCGCCGCCGGCCTGCTTTTGATCCGCGAGGCTGGTGGCTTCGCCTCCGATTTCGAGGGCGGCCAGGAGATGCTGGAACGTGGTTCTGTCGTCGCCGGCAACGAGATCATCCAGCGCGCGCTGCTGAAGACCGTCAAGAAGCCGCTGTCATCCGGCAAATCCGGTTGACGGGCGCGCCGCGCTGAAGCGCCGCAGTCGCAAAACCGCAACCAAAGCTTGAAATACTGTCCGGCAAGCGCCCAGATGAGGGCGATGCAGGACCGCTCATGAGCAATTCAGGGCCACAGATCGAGATCCCGTTCGTCGGACGCTGGCACTATTCGCGCGCCGAAATGATCGCCGACGGCATCGTTCACGCGGTGGGCATCGTGCTGGCGATCGCCGCGGGCTCGGCCTTCCTGGCGCTTGCAGCCTTCCATGCCGGACCCGGCGAATACATTGCCGCCGCCTTCTATGTCGTCGCGCTGCTCACCGTGCTCTCGGTGTCGCTGGCCTATAATCTGTGGCCGGTGTCGTCGCCGGCGAAGTGGATCCTGCGCCGCTTCGACCATGCCGCGATCTACCTCCTCATCGCCGCCACCTACACGCCCTTTCTCGCCCAGCTCGACGGCTCGCCGCTGGCCGTTTCGATGATCGTGCTGGTGTGGACGGCGGCGGTGGTCGGCATCGCCATCAAGGTGCTGTTCCCCGGTCGCTTCGACCGCCTGGCGATCGTCTTCTACCTGGCCATAGGCTGGAGCGGCATCGTGCTTGTCGGCCCGTTCGTCCAGACCCTGCCGGCGACATCGATCGCGCTGATCGTCGCCGGCGGCATCGTCTATTCGCTGGGCGTCATCTTCTTCGCCTGGAAGGGCCTGCGCTTCCACAACGCCGTCTGGCACGGCTTCGTCGTCACCGGCGCCGGCCTGCACCTGGCCGCCATGGTCGACTGTCTGGTGATAAACCGCTTCTAGGGCATGACCCCGAACCGGTTTTCGGAAAAGATCATGCCGCAACAGGAAGATGGAGCCCCATCCCGTTCCCATCGGGATGGAACAGGCCGCAAGCCCGGCTCGGCATTCTTGCCAAGCGCCATTCAATTTGGTCACAATTCCGTTTAGAGTCGCGAACTGGTTGATCGGCGGCAGCCGCATCGGAAACGGGGCACGAATGGCTTTTCTCAGATCCTTCGGCATCGGCAGACGCTCCGACGTTCTGATCTACGACCCTCATAAACTGTCGAGCCCGCAGGTTTTCCTGCTGACCATGTTGATCTTCCTGATCATCGTCGCTTTCATCGCCGCCATCCTGACCCGCCAGGTCTCGACCGCCTTCGCCACCAATCCGGGCCTCAACGGACTGATCATCGGCGTGCTGGTGGTCGGCATCCTGCTCGCCTTCGCCCAGGTCGGGCGCCTGTTTCGCGAGGTGCGCTGGGTCAACTCCTTCCGCGCCGGCTCGGAGACCACCGAACCGGTGCTGCTGGCGCCGATGAAGGCGATGATCGGCCGCTCGTCGACGGTCGCCTTCTCGACGACCTCGATGCGCACCATGCTCGACTCGATCGCCACCCGCCTGGACGAGAGCCGCGACACCTCGCGCTACCTGGTCGGGCTGCTCGTGTTCCTCGGCCTGCTCGGCACCTTCTGGGGCCTGCTCGGCACCATCGGCTCGATCCGCGAAACCATCGAAGCGCTCGATCCCGGCACCGGCGACGCCGCCGCCGTCCTGGATTCACTGAAGCAGGGCCTGTCGGCGCCGCTCGCCGGCATGGGCACCGCGTTCTCGTCCTCGCTGTTCGGCCTCTCCGGCTCGCTGGTGCTCGGCTTCCTCGACCTGCAGGCCGGCCGGGCCCAGACCCGCTTCTATACCGAGCTCGAGAACTGGCTGTCCTCGGTCACCGACCTTTCCTCCGACATCGTCGTATCCGACAATGCCAGGAGCGAGCCTTCCGACGAGATCCGCCTGTTGTCGGAGCGGCTGCGCAGCCTGCAGGAGAATGGCGGCGGCTCCAACCCGCGCGTCGCCACCGCCATGGCCAATCTCGCCGACGGCATTTCCGGCCTGGTCAAGAACATGCGCTCGGAGCAGCAGATCATGCGCGATTGGGTCGAGGCGCAGTCCGACGAGCAGAAGGCGATGCGCAACACGTTGGAAAAGATCGCCGACGCCCTGAAGAAGCAGGGAGTGCACTGACGTGGCACTGGCGCGGGCGCGGCGTGCCGATCGCCGCATCGACTACTGGCCGGGCTTCGTCGACGCGCTGTCGACGCTGCTGCTCGCCATCATGTTCCTGCTCACCGTCTTCGTGCTGGCGCAGTTCCTGCTTGGCCGCGAGATCTCCGGCAAGGACACGGTGCTCAACCGCCTCAACTCGCAGATCAACGAACTGACCCAGCTGCTGGCGCTGGAGCGCTCGACGACGCAGGACAGGGAGGATTCGCTCGCCAATCTGCAGGCGTCGCTGTCGGCGTCTGAGGCGGAAAAGAGCCGGCTCGAACAATTGCTGGCGCAAGGCGCCGGCGCCGGCGACGCCGCCAACCAGCGCGCCGCCACCCTCTCCGGCGAACTCGACAGCCAGCGCCAGATCAGCCAGCAGGCGCTGAGCCAGGTCGAGATCCTCAACCAGCAGATCGCAGCACTGCGCAAGCAGATCGGCGCGCTCGAGGACGCGCTCAACGTGTCGGAAGCGCGCGACCGCGATTCCAACACCAAGATCGCCGATCTCGGCCGCCGCCTCAATGTCGCGCTGGCGCAGCGCGTGCAGGAGCTGAACCGCTACCGTTCCGACTTCTTCGGCAGGTTGCGCGAGATCCTCGCCGACCGCGAGAACATCCGCATCGTCGGCGATCGCTTCGTCTTCCAGTCGGAGGTGCTGTTCCCGACTGGCTCCGAGGAAATCAACGATGCCGGCAAGGTCGAGATGAAGAAGCTCGCCGACGCCATCATCGAACTGCAGAAGGAAATCCCGCCGGAGATCAGCTGGGTGTTGCGCGTCGACGGCCACACCGACAACAAGCCGTTGTCCGGCACCGGCCGTTATCGCGATAATTGGGAGCTGTCGACGGCGCGCTCGACCTCGGTGGTGAAGTTCCTGATCGAGAACGGCGTGCCGGCCAATCGGCTGGTCGCTGCCGGCTTCGGCGAGTTCCAGCCGCTCGACCCCGCCGACACCGACGAAGCGCGCACCAAGAACCGCCGCATCGAGTTGAAGCTCACTGAACGGTGATCGCGTATCACGCGAATTTGTTCGCCGGCTCAACGCTAGGGCGCAGCAGCCAGGCCGGCAAGGCCTGAAAAGATTATCTTTTTTTAATTACACTTCACGACCGGGCGCTCCTAGTTTTCCGCGCAGGGCCGAGAACCGCCGGCGATGCCTCCCATCGCGACGCGACGGAACCGGACGGCCCGGAAGGTCGGAAGGCGGAGCGGCGCGGCCGCTCCCTTCCCCAGCAGAAGGAAGCGCCGCCATGCGCTCTTCAATCTCTCTCAAGACTGCAACGCTTGCCGCCATTCTCGCCTCCGCTCCGCTCGCCGGCGCCTACGCTGCCGGACATCACAAGGGCGCACTCGATGAATCCTCGCCGACCGACTTCACCGGTCCGCGCGTGGCGGGCCTTATGGCGCAGGTGCAGGGTGTCGACCAGGGCATCACCGACGCCAGGCAGGACAACACGATCACGCAGGCCGAGGCGCAGACGCTGCATATGCGCGCCGCCCATATCAGCCAGGCCGCCGCGAAAACCGCCGCCGCCGATCGCGGCAGGATACCGGCTGCGCAGTATCATGATTTGCTGCGCCGGCTCGACAATGTCGACCAGGCGCTGCGCATCGACAGCGGGACCGGCTTCCTGATGGGCGACGGCGCCGACGGCGGGCACTATCCCAACGGCTGATCGCTCGACCCGAGGAAGGGACACCTGGCGCCCGAGGGAACTCCGTCCCAAGGGCGTCCTTTTTACCAGCCCAGCCAGAGCGCGATGATGGCAAGCGCGGCCGGCACGGTCTGGATGAACAGGATCTTCCTGCCGACGGTCGCCGCGCCGTAGAGGCCCGCGATGGCGACGCAGATCAGGAGGAACATCCTGACCTGGAAGCCGGCCGCGCCTAGATAGAGCCCCCAGATCAGGCCGGCGGCGAGGAACCCGTTGTAGAGCCCCTGATTGGCGGCCAGCACCTTGGATGCCTTGGCGAAATCCGGCGTCAGCCTGAACGCCTTGTGGCCCTGCGGCGTATCCCACAGCACCATCTCCAGATAGACGATGTAGCAGTGGATCAGCGCCACCAGCGCGACCAGTATGTTGCCGATCATTTTCCCCCTCCGCTTTCGATGCCAGCATTGATCACGCGCGGGCTTGTCCACGCAAGATGGTTTGAGCACCCTGCGCGGCAGGGTTGCCAAGGCTGGCGCGTTGGTATCTTTTCGCGCCGTCCAATTCGCTAGCTGACCAGACCGGAGCCGCCATGTCCTTTCAGAAACTCGACGACCTCGGCCACAAGCTCGAAGCGCTGGAGCATGCGCTCGCCATCCTCGGCGCCGACGAGGCGACGCATATGGCGGTCGGCGGCGGCGAGAAGCGCGCCGAGGCGATGTCGGCGCTAGCCGGCATGCTTCACGCCCGGGCGACGGCGCCGGAGATCGGCGACTGGATCGCGGCGGCCGAGGAGGAAGCGCTGAACGAGGAGCAGCAGGCGGCGGTGAGGGAGTTGCGCCGGCAATACACCAACCTCACCTGCCTGCCGGTCGAGTTCGTCGAGCGCCAGACGACGGCGCGCATGCGCTCCGAGCAGCTCTGGCGCGACCTGCGCGCCAGGAACGATTGGGCGGGCTTCCTGCCGGCGCTGGAAGGTGTCGTCGCCCTGGTGCGCGAGGAGGCGGCCCTGCGCGCCGATGCGCTGGGCCTCGACCCTTATGACGCGCTGATGGAACAGTACGACCCCGGCAACCGCGCCGCCGACATCACGCCAGTCTTCGCCGAGCTGAAGAGCTTCCTTCGGGAATTCGTGCCGGAAGCACTGGCGGCGCAGGAGGCGCGGCTGGCCAGGCATCCGTTGAAGCCGCTTTCCGGCAGCTACGCAATCGACCGCCAGCGCGAGCTTGGCCTCGCCATGATGGCAGCCGTCGGCTTCGACCTCACCCATGGCTCGCTGTCGGTGTCGCACCATCCCTTCTGCGGCGGCGTGCCGAGCGATGTGCGCATCACCACCCGCTACAAGACCTCCGATTTCCTGTCGGCGCTGATGGGCGTGCTGCACGAGACCGGCCATGCGCTCTACGAGCAGAACCTGCCCAAGGCCTGGGCGCACTGGCCGCTCGGCAAGGCGCGCGGCATGGCAGTCCACGAAAGCCAGAGCCTGTTCGTCGAAAAGCAAATTGGCCGCAACCCGGCCTTCTGGCGCTGGGCCTTGCCGGTGGTCGAGCGGCATCTCGGCGAGGCCTGGTCGCTCGACGATATCCTGCCGCATGTGCACCGGGTCGAGCGCGGCCTGATCCGCGTCGATGCCGACGAGGTGACCTATCCGCTGCACGTCATCCTGCGCTACGAACTGGAGCAAGAACTGGTCTCGGGGCGGCTCGAGGTCGCCGACCTGCCCGAGGCCTGGGACGCCAGGATGCGCGACTATCTCGGCCTGTCGACGCTCGACAATCCGGCCGACGGACCGATGCAGGACGTTCACTGGCCGGGCGCCGCCTTCGGCTATTTCCCCTCCTACACGCTGGGCGCCATGATGGCGGCGCAGCAATGGGCGGCGCTGACCCGCGAGCATCCGTCCGCCGATGACGACCTCGCCAAGGGCGATTTCAGCGCCATCAACGCCTGGCGCCGTGAGAGGATCTGGTCGCAGGGCTCGCGCTGGTCGACGCCTGAGCTGCTCGAACGCGCCACCGGCGAGAAGCTTAACGCAGCCTACTTCACCGAACATCTGCGCAAGCGTTATGGCGTCTGAGCCCGCACGAAGCGTGACTACTCAGCCGCGCCTCTAAAAGCACTGGCGCCGGTCTCGAACTGCAGCTTGGCCAGCCGTGCATAGATGCCGCCCTTGGCGACAAGGCTCTGGTGAGTGCCTTCCTCGACGATGCGGCCGCCTTCCATGACCAGGATGCGGTCGGCCTTCAGCACCGTCGCCAGCCGATGCGCGATGACGATGGTGGTGCGGCCCTGCATCAGCCGTTCCAGCGCCGTCTGCACCAGCGTCTCGCTTTCGGCGTCGAGCGCCGAGGTCGCCTCGTCGAGCAACAGGATCGGCGCGTCGCGCAGGATGGCGCGGGCGATCGCCACGCGCTGACGCTGGCCGCCGGAAAGCGTCACGCCACGCTCGCCGACCTGGCTGTCATAACCCTTGTCGAGCTTCAATATGAACTCGTCGGCAAGCGCCGCCTTCGCCGCCGCCTCGATCTCGGCATCGCTGGCGCCCGGCCGGCCGAAGCCGATGTTGTCGCGCGCGCTGGCGGCGAAGATGGTGACGTCCTGCGGCACGATGGCGATGCGCTGCCTGATCGCGGCGGGATCGGCCTCCCGCAGATCGACGCCGTCGATGACGATGCGGCCCGTCTCGGGATCGTAGAAGCGCAGGATCAGCGAAAACACCGTGCTCTTGCCCGCGCCGGAGGGGCCGACGATCGCCACCGTCTCGCCCGGCTTCACCTGGAAGCTGAGACCATGCACGGCGGCGCGGTCCGGCCGCGCCGGATAGGAGAAGGAGACGTCGTCGAAGCTGATCGCGCCTTTCGCCTTCGCCGGCAGCGGCCGCGGATCGGCGGGCGGCTGGATCGCCGGCTTCTCGGCCAGGATCTCGGTCAGCCGCTCGGCAGCACCCGCCGCCTGGGCGAGCTCGCCCCACACTTCCGACAGCGCGCCGAGCGCGCCGGCGGCGAACACCGAATAGAGCAGGAACTGGCCGAGCGTGCCCGCCGACATCGTGCCGGAGAGCACGTCGCGCGAGCCGAACCACAGCACCGCCACCACCGAGGAGAAGATCATGAAGATGGCGAAGAAGGTGAGGAAGGCGCGCGCGAGGACCGAGCCGCGCGCCGCCTCGAAGGCGGCTTCCACTGCTGCGGAGAAACGGCCGGTGACCAGCGTCTCGTTGGTGAAGGCCTGCAGCGTGCGCACCGCACCGATCTGCTCGCTGGCATAGGCGGTGGCGTTGGCCAGCGTGTCCTGCGCCTGCCGCGACTTGCGCCTGACCGAACGGCCGAAGGCGACCAGCGGCAGCACGATGAGCGGGATGGCGGCGATGACGAGGCCGGACAGTTTCGGGCTGGTGAACACCATCATCGCCACCGCGCCGAGGCCGAGGATGACGTTGCGCAGCGCCACCGAGGCGGTGGCGCCGACCGCCGATTTCACCTGCGTGGTGTCGGCGGCGAGCCGCGACACGATCTCGCCCGAATGGGCCTTGTCGAAGAAGGCCGGCGACAGCGTCGTGACATGGGCGAAAACGTCGCGGCGGATGTCGGCGACGACGCGCTCGCCAAGCGTGATGACGAAATAGTAGCGCCCCGCCGATGCAGCCGCCAAAAGCGCCGCCATCGCCACCAGCGCTGCGAAATATTCGGCGATGAAGGTCGAGCCGGAGGACGAGAACCCGTTATCGATCATACGCCGCACGGCCATTGGCAAGGCCAGCGTCGTCCCCGCCGCCACGGCCAGCGAGATGAGCGCGCCGACGACCATCGTGCGGTAGCGGAAGATGTAGGGATAAAGGCGCTTGAGCGGCCCGAGCGAGCGCCGGCGCCCGTCTGCATCGCCACTGATATCCGCCATGAGCGTTTCCTCTGGCCGCCTTCGGGCAGTGCGTGCAATATGCGCCCGCCGCGGCCTTGTGATTCAATTCCGGCTGATGTATAGGCTCGCCGACCGTTTTAGAAGCCGTGGCTCCTCAATAGCTGCGGCTTCGAGTTTTAAAAAAGGGGCGCATCGACGCAGGCCATGGGCCCGTCGGCAGCGCCACAAGCCAGGAAAAACGACAATGAAGGCCGACATCCATCCCGACTACCACACCATCAAGGTCGTCATGACCGATGGCACCGAATACTCGACCCGTTCGACCTGGGGCAAGGAAGGCGATACGATGAACCTCGATATCGACCCGACCACGCACCCGGCCTGGACCGGCGGCCAGCAGACCCTGCTCGACCGCGGCGGCCGCCTGTCGAAGTTCAAGAAGCGCTTCGAAGGCTTCGGCCTCTAAGCCAGGCGCGCCTGCAGATTTTGAAAAACCCGCCCTCGAGGCGGGTTTTTTGTTGCCATGACAGCTCCCTTCTCCCCGTCACTATACGGGGAGAAGGTGCCGGCAGGCGGATGAGGGGCGGCGCCAGCGTTGGTAGGTTCGGCCATCGGCAACATAGCCGGCCTTGGAAGTTCAGGACTCGTCGCGGTAAAACGACACCGATATCATAGGCTGGCGCTGCCCCTCACCTGCCTGCCGGCATCCTTGTAACTTGTCCCTTGCCGACTCTGCTATTGCAGCAGGTGCGGTGGCGGACGAGAGACCGGAGCATCTTTGGGCCTTGAAGCCCGTGGGAGAGCGAGGGTCATCGTCCGCCGTTCCATCGACCCCGAACAGTCGCCTGGGCCGCAAGCGAAGCCCGATTAGGCAAGGATGGGATAGGATGGAAATCGTTGTTGGCATCGACGTTTCGAAGGATCGGCTGGATGTGCATG
>NZ_SRUO01000119.1 GCF_004791025.1 Mesorhizobium sp. M4B.F.Ca.ET.203.01.1.1 | reverse complement strand
GGGCAGCACGTTGGCGATCGCCGCCTGCGCCACCGAGGCCGTCGCCTGGCCGTAGACGGTCGCCACCACCTTGATGTCCGGATATTTAGCCAGCACCGATTGCTGCGCGTTGAACATGTCGTTGTCGGGCGCCGAGCCCTTCACGCCGCGCACCTGGATGACGTTGCCCTTGCCGCCAAGCATCTTGAAGACGGCTTCCGCCTGGGCGGCCTTGTAACCCTTGAAGTCGAAATTGAGCTGGTAGTTGCAGGGCGCCGAGGCGACCGAGTCGAATGAGATGACGATGATGCCGGCCTTGCAGGCCTTCTCGATGATGCCGTTGACGGCGGTCTCGGAAGCGGCGTCGACGGCGAGCACATCGACC
>NZ_SRUO01000118.1 GCF_004791025.1 Mesorhizobium sp. M4B.F.Ca.ET.203.01.1.1 | reverse complement strand
GTTCGGGTTCGATAGATAGCGCTCGCGGAATTCGGGCGAGATGCCGCTCATCTTCATGATCGCCGAATCGAACAGATTGCCCTTGAAGTTGATGAAGCCGGCATTGGCCTTCAGCGGCTCGGCCACGGTGCGGATGACGTCGGTGTTCTCGTTGGCGACCCCCTTGCAGTTGTCGCCGATCGACTTGCCGTTGACGGTCAGGGCATCGGGGTGCGGCAGCATTCCGGCCTTCATCAGCTCGGCCACCACGGCAGGCACGCCACCGGCATGGTGATAATCTTCACCGAGATATTCACCCGACGGCTGCAGGTTGACGATGAGCGGCACCTTGAGACCGACCTTCTGCCAGTCATCATTGTCGAGC
>NZ_SRUO01000117.1 GCF_004791025.1 Mesorhizobium sp. M4B.F.Ca.ET.203.01.1.1 | reverse complement strand
ATCCCCACCTCCACTACGGCATCCTGTCGCCCATCCTAGCCGTTCAAGCCCTCGGCGGCCGCGCCGATATGCTGGAACCAGACCCTGCCAGCCCCAGGATTCGCTCGATGACGGACCAGCCCGATCCCCGCCCTGCACCCGGCACCGCCCTTGGGCCGCCGGCACGCGTGCGTGCGGCGGCGGACGACGGCCGGGGTGATCGTGTGGTGCTGCAGGGCGGCGGTGGCGTGGCGCGGCAGCAGCTGTTCGCCGGGGCCGACGCGCCGGAGCCCCTGCTGGCCGCGTTCGCCAACGGCATGGCCACCCTGCCCGGCGAACTGGGCGACATGGGTGACCGCCTGCAATCGGCGCAGGCCAGTGCCGAT
>NZ_SRUO01000116.1 GCF_004791025.1 Mesorhizobium sp. M4B.F.Ca.ET.203.01.1.1 | reverse complement strand
GCGGTGCCGGTGGATACCCTGCTGGACGACCCGGTCGCCATCGTCAAGGGCCATAACGTTCCCGGCGCACGTCACGACCGCATCGCCGCCCAGAAGCTCGCCCGCCATCAGGGCATGAAGGAACTGGACAGGCTCGAGACCTCGCTGATCCGGCTGGTCGAGGAAATGAATGTCGCCGCGCCGGAGTCGGAAGTGATGAAGGAATTCGCCATCGAGCTCATCGTATCGACGCTGCGCAATGTCCGCGAGCACCCCGACGCCAAGCAGGACCTGGAGGAGATCGAGGGCCGCCGCGCCGAAGGCCGCTCGGAAGACCCGGACACGCTCGAGGAGCAATTGCAGTCGGGGCTCGAGGATAGTTTTCCG
>NZ_SRUO01000115.1 GCF_004791025.1 Mesorhizobium sp. M4B.F.Ca.ET.203.01.1.1 | reverse complement strand
GCGGTCGGCTTCCGGATGGCGCACGGCCTCGACGATGCGTGCCACGACCACGTGATCGAGGCCTTCGCCCAGCGCGGTCACGTCTTCCACTTCCAGGCCGATGGCGGTCAGCACCGCACTCAGCTCATCACGCGAAGCGCGGGTCGGGACGTGGCTGCGCAGCCAGTTTTCGGAGAATTTCATGGTGTCATCCTGGTGGGCCCGGCGCATTCGCCTGGGCCTGCGAATTTGGGAGCAGTCGTTTCAGGAGCAGCCGGGCATGGCCCGGCTCTACAGGGTTGCGGCTTACGCGAACTGTTTCAGGAACCGCACATCGTTCTCGAAGAACGCGCGCAGGTCGTTGACGCCGTAGCGCAGCATTGCAAA
>NZ_SRUO01000114.1 GCF_004791025.1 Mesorhizobium sp. M4B.F.Ca.ET.203.01.1.1 | reverse complement strand
ATCAGATCTGGGAGAAATTCAAGGGCCTCAGCAGAGAGAACGTTCACCCGCGGTGGCAGGACGAGATCCTCTCGGCAATAGGCAACCTCGAAACGGCAGGCCTTGGGCCCCTTCTGGATGCCCTCTCGCGAGGGGCGCAACACGGCGACGAATCCGCGATTCGCCTTAAGCTTAGTAGATACGTGGCGTGGGCCGAAGGCGAGGGCTGAAGGTCCAGCTTTAGTTGCGGTGACGGATCTGTCGACGAGTTGGTGCTGTCACTTTTCGTGAGCGGGCCGGACACCACCACCTTGCCGATCAAGATGTGGTCGGGAATTCGGGAAGAGATCACGCCGACGATCGCTGCCGTTTCAAGTCTGCTGATCGC
>NZ_SRUO01000113.1 GCF_004791025.1 Mesorhizobium sp. M4B.F.Ca.ET.203.01.1.1 | reverse complement strand
CCCAGGATCGATGCCATCGAGATGAAGGAGATGAAGCCGTTGCGGCGCTTGGCGCGCAGGTAGCGCAGGCCGATGGCCACGGGAATGGGTTTGAACATGCAGGCACGCCGGTCAATTCAGCTTATGGTGCCATTGACCGGGCCCGACGGGAAACGCTGCGTGCGGCCACGGCCAGTCGCAGTTCACGTCGCTGCCCGGAATCGAGCACATCGGGCCAGAACAACAGGCGCTGGCGCCTGCCGCCCTCACGCCAGAGCAACAACAGCCAGGGGCCGCGCACGATCAGCCGCGGCGCATCGATGCCCTGCCCGCCCACCTGCAATGGCTCCGGAGGCAAGGGCAGAAGCAGCTGCGTGCGTGGCCTGCGC
>NZ_SRUO01000112.1 GCF_004791025.1 Mesorhizobium sp. M4B.F.Ca.ET.203.01.1.1 | reverse complement strand
TCAGCGCCCAGGCGCTTCCACACGCTGCCCAGTTCCAGGCCGATCACGCCGGCGCCGATCACCGCCAGGCGGTTCGGCACTTCGGTGAAGTCCAGGCCGCCGACGTTGTCGACGATGGTCTCGCCGTCGAACTTGGCGAACGGCAGCTCGATCGAATCCGAGCCGGCGGCGATGATGACGTTGGTGCCCTTCAGCTCGACTTCCGAACCGTCGTGCTGCTTCACCTTGACCACGTTGCCCGGCTGCAGCTGGCCGACCGGCAACTTGCGCAGCACTTCACCCGGCAGCGGCTCGATCACCGCAGTGGTGGCCTGCACCTGGCTGACCGCGCCTTTCGGGCCCAGCAGCGCGTCCAGGCCACGGCCGAGG
>NZ_SRUO01000111.1 GCF_004791025.1 Mesorhizobium sp. M4B.F.Ca.ET.203.01.1.1 | reverse complement strand
GTGGCTATGCCAACACCGAAATCGGCCAAGTGATCACCCTGGCTTATCTACAGGCTTACACCAACATGGTGGCCGAGCTGGGTGGCCTGCCTGCCAACGCCTCGACGGCCAACGCGGGCCAAGCCGTGACCATGCTCAAGGCCGGTCGCCTCCTCGCCAATGCCAGGGGAACCGGCGCACCGGTACGCTCGCTGGAGCCGGGCATGCTGCTGTACCCCACCGGGGTCAAGGAAGGCACCATGTGGGAAGTGGAAGACGAAATGGGCAACAAGGGCTGGGTCAATTCCACCCTGATGGAAACGGCTAAATAGCACGCCTGCGTGCCGGTGTCGTGCCGGCACGCATCGGCCCTGCCCGGGCCGGCCTTCTC
>NZ_SRUO01000110.1 GCF_004791025.1 Mesorhizobium sp. M4B.F.Ca.ET.203.01.1.1 | reverse complement strand
GAATGATCCAGGCAATGGTTGCGTTCCCTGCCCTTGCAGCCGCAGGTCCGTCCAGGCGTATCGCGAGATAGTCGAACAGCATGCCGACGGTCATGGCCTTCAGCACGTCAGGTGATGCGGTGGTGGCACCGCCCTTCGGTACGCCATCGCGTAGCTCAAGTGCTCCCATCAACATGGCGTTGCGCCATGTGCCCGCCTCGCTCTGGTATCCCATCTGCTCCAACGCATCTGCCAGGAGTGCGCGTCCTTCGCGCGAATCCGGATTGGCGAACACAATGTGTTTGGCTACTTCAGCGACCCAGCGATAGTCACTCTGTTCAAAATAACGCCGTGCCTTCTCCAGTACTGCCGATTCGCCCCCCATGAAATC
>NZ_SRUO01000010.1 GCF_004791025.1 Mesorhizobium sp. M4B.F.Ca.ET.203.01.1.1 | reverse complement strand
TTTCCAACTCACGCCTGAGCGCGGCGAGCAGGCGCTTGATGCTCTTTTGCGCCTGTCTTGCGTTGACCGTGCGGGCGCGGTTCTCTTCGGCCACGATCATCTGCACGATCTGACGCCGGCGCGTGACGAGATCGGCCAACGTCCTGGTCTCGGCATCGCGCAGCGGCCGCAGTTCCGGCTTGGTCGCAGCTATGAAGGCTGCGATGACGGCAGCATCGATCGGATCGGTCTTGGCCCGCTTGCCGAGCGCGTTGGCAAAGGCCCGGACCTGCGCTGGATTGACCACGACAACCGAAAGGCCGGCGCTCGCCAAAGTGGCGACCGCCAGCTGCTCGTAGCCTCCCGTAGCCTCCAATCCGATTGCCGTCGGAGAAAAGGCTGCAAGACGTCGAGCCAGATCCTCCATCCCGGCATGGTCGTTACCAACCGAAAACGCTTCACCGGACGGCAAAACATGCACATCCAGCCGATCCTTCGAAACGTCGATGCCAACAACGATTTCCATCCTATCCCATCCTTGCCTAATCGGGCTTCGCTTGCGGCCCAGGCGACTGTTCGGGGTCGATGGAACGGCGGACGAAGACCCTCGCTCTCCCACGGGCTTCAAGGCCCAAAGATGCTCCGGTCTCTCGTCCGCCACCGCACCTGCTGCAATAGCAGAGTCGGCAAGGGACAAGTTACAAGGATGCCGGCAGGCAGGTGAGGGGCGGCGCCAGCGCTCGGTGGACGGGCGATGGAGGCAAATTCGACCTGCCCTGCCAATCTCTCGCACGCGGCGCGGGAGTGGGAGGCTAACAGTCGCAAAACCGGAAACCACTTTTGCTGATCGCCCACTGATGCTAAACGCGCGCCTTCATGTCACGCTCGGCCTGGCGGCCGGGCGATCTCCGGGAAAGCAAAAATGTCCGCCTTCAAGTCCGACTTCCTGCGCACGATGAGCGAGCGCGGCTTCATCCACCAGACCTCGGATGATGCCGGCCTCGACCAGCTTTTCGCCAGGGAGACGGTGAGCGCCTATATCGGCTTCGACGCGACGGCGAAGAGCCTGCATGCCGGATCGCTGATCCAGATCATGATGCTGCACTGGCTGCAGCAGACCGGCCACCGGCCGATCGCGCTGATGGGCGGCGGCACCTCGATGATCGGCGATCCCTCGTTCAAGGACGAGGCGCGCAAGCTTTTGACGCCGCAGGACATCGAGGACAATCTGGCCGGCATCCGCCGCAACTTCGCGCCCTACCTCAAATTTGGAAGCGGCGCCGGCGACGCGGTCATGATCAACAATGCCGACTGGTTGATGGAGATCAACTACGTCAACTTCCTGCGCGACGTCGGCCGGCATTTCTCGGTCAATCGCATGCTCGCTTTCGATTCCGTGAAGCTGCGCCTCGACCGCGAGCAGTCGCTGTCGTTCCTCGAATTCAACTACATGATCCTGCAGGCATACGACTTCGTCGAACTCTACAAGCGTCTCGGCTGCCGCCTGCAGATGGGCGGCTCGGACCAGTGGGGCAACATCGTCAACGGCATCGACCTCGGCCATCGCATGGAGAACGCGCAGCTTTACGCGCTGACCACGCCGCTGCTCACCACCTCGTCGGGCGCCAAGATGGGCAAGTCTGCGTCGGGCGCGGTCTGGCTCGACGGCGACATGCTGTCGCCTTACGAGTTCTGGCAGTATTGGCGCAACACCGAGGACGCAGATGTCGGCCGCTTCCTGAAACTCTATACGACGCTGCCGCTCGACGAGGTCGCGCGGCTCGAAAAGCTCGGCGGCGCGGAGATCAACGAGGCGAAGAAGATCCTCGCCACCGAGATCACCGCCATGCTGCATGGCCGCGAGGCGGCGGAAACGGCGAGCGAAACCGCGCGCAAGACCTTCGAGGAAGGCGCGCTCGCCGACACACTGCCCAGCGTCGAAGTCGGCCAGGCCGCGCTCGAAGCCGGCATCGGCATCCTGTCGCTGCTGGTCACCGCCGGGCTCGCCGCCTCCAATGGCGAGGCGCGGCGTCATGTCCAGGGCGGCGCCGTGCGCCTCAACGACCAGTTGGTCGCGGACGACCGCCGGACTGTGACGCTTCAGGATTTGAGTCCGGAAAACGTCGTAAAGCTCTCAGTTGGCAAGAAAAAACACGTCCTGGCCCGGCCGGTGTGACGGGCCGCCTCAGCGGTATTCGAAGATCGACCTGAATATTCCGGGAGCGATTACCGAAAGCGGGTTGATGTCGAGGCTCGGCTTGTTGGCATTGCCTCTCAGCCGGAAAGTGACGCCGATCAGGCCGCGATCCCGGCCGTTTCCGAGCAGCGGGCCGAACAGCGGCAGTTCGCCGAAGATGCGGTTCAGCCCATAGACCGGCATGAAGGTGCCGGTCATGTCCATATTGTTGTTCTGGTCGTAGAGCGTGCCTTGGAAAGTGGTGCCGATGCGCTCGCCGCGCAGCACCCCGTTCGCCAGTTTCAGATAGCCGGCCCCCTTGTCGATCTCGGCGTAGCCGCGCTCGAACTTGACCCTGGACGTATCGATATCGGCCTTGACCGCCTGGTTCAGGCTGCGCGTGTCGCCGGCCGGCGTGGTCGACACGATCGAGGCGAGCTTCGGCTCGTTGACGACGAAGAAGTTGGTGGCATCGACCTGACCCTTCATCGGCCCGTCGCTGGCGCCCGCCATCGACAGCGTGATCGAGCCACCCTCCATATGCTCGTAGACATTGAGGAAGCGTAGTATGGCGCCGGCGTCGGCCGACTTCATGCTGAGCGCCCGCCTGCCGTCGGCGGTCGTGTTGCGGATGGTAATGGCCGCGCCGGAGCTCGCCGTCGCGCTGACCTCGAGGCCGTTCACCCGGGAACCCGCGGCGCTGTAGTTCAGCTTGAGGTTGGACAGCACCTCGTCATGGAAACCGGTCAGCGAACCGACATCGGCGTCGACGGAAATCGCGTCGGTGCCGGTGGTCTTGGTGGCGGTGTCGACATCGGAGGTGAACTGCTTGATCAGCGAGCGTGCATCGAGCGCCTCGCCGCTGACATCGACGGCATAGCCCTTGCCCGACCGCTTCACCGTCACCGCGACGTCGTCGCCCCTGTTCAGGGCGACCTTGCTGAAGCGGGCCGAAGACAAGGCGCCATTGACCAGCGTGACGTCGCCGTCGATGGAGAAACTCTTTCCGTCGAGGTCGAAATCGGAGAGCGTCGTGGTGCCGCCGGACTTGGTCATTGCAAATGTGACCTTGGCGGGGACGCCCGCGCCCTTGCTCCAGCCAGCCCAGGGGATATCGAGCCTGGCGCTGGTGAGATCAGCCGAGACGTTCTGTTCGTCGCCGTCGCTCTTGTCGATCGCCACCTTGATGGTCCCCGAAAGCAGCGGCGACAGGCCGGGCATGGCGGTGGCGCGCGTCTTGTCGTCGAGCACGAGCTCGACCTTGCGACTGGGCGGTGGCCCGTCATCGGCAAGCGGCTCGACGATGTCGAGCTCGGCCGGAATGCCGTTCAGCCGCGCCTTGGCCGAGATCACCGCCTGTTTCGGCTCGACGGTGATCGAGCCGTCGGCCTCCGTCACGGTCTGGTCCTCGAACGGCTTGGCGAGCGACAGGTCCTTATAGTCCAGTGTTACCAGCCAGTTGAGCTTCGAAGTGTCGACGCCAGACGTCAGCGGAATATCGGCCTTGACGTGGCCTGTGACCGTGCCGGTGAGATCCTCCGGCGACAGGCCGACATGGCGCATGGCGTTGATCGGCTCGTAGGAGGCGAGCTCGGCGATCGCCGGCGCCTCGCCGGCGACGTCGATGTCGAGCGCGCCGATCACCGGCGAGTGGTTGGCCTGCTTGACCGTCAGCGTGCCGTTGCTGGCCGCCACGGTGCGGCCGCTGGTCATGTAGACGCTGCCCGACGACAGCGCGATGTCGACATCGTTGCCGCGGAAGGAAACGACGCCCACCGCGTCACGGATCGGCGGGATGCGGCCGGCCGTGTCGAAGCGCGAACCCTCGACCTGGAAGCGGCCGAACACCTCGTCGGCGGACAGCGGGACGCCGTTGCCGAGCCGCCCCGGCACGACCTGGAACTGCAGGGTGGCGTCGACTACGCGACCGCCGAACAGATTGCTCAGCACCCACAGGCGGGCGTTGCGGGCGGAGAACCAGGGCCACAATTGCTTGACATGCGAGACCGGCATGTCGTGGATGTTGAGAGAGAGAGATATGCCCGGCGGGCCATTGTCGATGAAGGTGACCGAGGCCGTGCCCAGCACCTCGCTGGAAGATCCCGAGCGGACGCCGATCTTCTCGGCGATGAGCTTGTTGCTCTTCGGCTGATAGACCCCGGCGATGCGGGCCACGAAATCGAGTGCCGGCTCGGGCGACTCCGACGGAGAGAGCTTCGAGCCGTCGCTGGTCAGGTCGTAGCGATAGGCTGGCTGCTCGCCAGCGGTTGCCGGCTTTGGTCCGATCGAGCCGGCGAAGTCGAAGGTCGAGCGGCCGGTCTTGAGCAGAAGGCGGGTGACATCGATCTTGTTGGCGCCGGCGACAAGGGTGGCATTGGCGTCGACGTCGGCGGGCAGCTGCCCGCGCGAGCCGAGATCGAGCACGGAGCCTGCCAGCGACAGCGAGGCCGTCAGACGCGACTTCGTCTCCGCTGCTCCTTCCACCCCCGTCAATTTCAAGGTGACGGCGCCCAATTTGCCACCGGTCCCTGCTCCAGCGTCGGCGGCGAGACTGACGTTGGCGTCCAGCGCCGTGACCCGCCCGGTTGCAGTATCGCGGGCGGCGGAGGCGGCGATGGTGAGCGCGCGACCATCGACATCGGCGTCGTAGGAGGCCTGCATGCTGCCTGGGCCGGTCTGCAGGACAGTGGCATTGGCCACGGTGACCCGCTTGACCGGACTGGTGTCCGACAGAACGAACTCGACATTGCGCAGATCGACCTGGCGAATCGAATCCTCGCGCACGGCATCGAGGGCGTGGTTGACATTGGCGAAGACCGCGGCAACCACCTTGTCCGGATCAACCAGGCCATCCGCGTTGCGAAGCGACGCCGTCCAGTCGCCGCCAGTGGATGGCATCGCCGCCAGCATGAAATGCGCATCGGAAATCCGGGCGCTGGTCAGGCGCACCTCGCCCGAGAGCAGCGGGATCAGCCGGATGCCGAAGCGGACACGGCCGGCGTCGGCGATCGGCTTGCCGCCGGCGGTCTTCAGGCTGACGTCGCTCACCTGCAAGGCAATGAAGCTCGACCCGTCGAGCGTCAGCCGCGCCGGGCCGACGGCGACATCGACATCGAAGCCGGCCAGTTTCTCGATGGCCGTTTCCGCCTCGGCGCGAAGCCGCTCGGTGCCGATGCCCGACGTGCCGAGCACATAGACCGCGGCAGCGGCCAGCAACACCAGAGCGCTGAACCCGGCGACCACGCGGGCAAGGATGCGAAAGCCACGACCGATCCTGGCGCGCCCAAGCGGCGGCACTTTGCAAGCGGAGGGGAAAGCCGCCAGGTCGGTGATCTCGTCACGCCTGAACCTGATCTTCTCGTGCTGCGTTTCTTCCTGATCCACGCAATCTTCCGTTGTAGCGAACTCGATCGTGGACGAATCCCCGTCTGACACTATATCGATGCGGCTTCGCGCGTAACCTCAAACAAGGGCACCGACATGGCCGATCTCGACGTGGGCGATCTTGCGCCGCAATTCGATCTTCCGCGCGACGGTGGCGGGTCGCTCAGCCTCGCCGCATTGCTGGGAAAGCCTGTTGTACTTTACTTCTATCCGCAGGACGACACCACGAGCTGCACCAATGAGGCGATCAGCTTTTCGCAATTGAAGCCGGACTTCGAGAAGGCCGGCGCCGTGGTCATAGGGCTGTCCCCCGACAGCACCAAGAAGCACGACAAATTCAAGCAGAAATATGACCTTACCGTCGATCTGGTGGCCGATGAGGAGCGCAAGGTGATCGAGGCCTACCGTCTGTGGGTCGAGAAGACGATGTATGGTCGCAAATATATGGGCGTCGAGCGCGCGACTTTCCTGATCGGCGAGGACGGGCGCATCGCCAGAATCTGGCGGCAGGTCCGCGTCAAGGGTCACGCCGAAGAGGTGCTGGAGGCGGTGCGCGCGCTCTGAGGCATGCTCGACGGTCTTCGCCGCAACCCGATACCCGCTCTGCGAGCATTGGTTACCGGCGCATTCGGCCCGGCAAAGCTTTATTAACCCTAATAATGTGTAATCAGGCTCTTCGTGGCGTCACAACGAAAGCTTGGTCCCGTGAACCCAACCGGTCAGTCTGCGGTCTTCGGTAAACGCAAGGAGCCCCATACGGTCATCATCGCCCGGGGCAATGAAATCAGGCATTTCACCATCCGCCCCTGGCTTGCCGCCTTTCTCGGCTCGGCGCTGGCGGCTGTCGTCATCGGCTACCTGCTCGCCACCTCCTACCTGGTGCTGCGCGACGACCTGATCGGAGCGACGACGGCCCGGCAGGCGCGCATGCAGCAGGCCTACGAGGACCGCATATCGGCGCTTCGCGCCCAGGTCGACCGCATCACCAGCCGCCAGCTCCTCGACCAGCAGCTGATGGAAACCAAGGTGAGCGAGCTTCTGGAGCGCCAGACCCAGCTCAGCCAGCGTCACGGCCGCCTTGGCCCGATCCTGGAGCGCGCTGAAAGCGAAGTCGGGGCCGCGTCCGCCGCCGATGGCGCCGCGGCGGCCAAGCCGGATGAGCGCGCCGAGGTGATCGGCGCCCAGTCAGCCTATTCGATCGCCAGCCTCGGTGCCGGCGACACAAGACCGTTCTCATTGTGGTCGACACGCTCCGATCCGCTGCCCAGCGATTCGGCCGCCGACCGCGCCGACAGGCTGTTCGTGTCGATCAACCAGTCGCTCAAGGCAATCGAGAGCGAGCAGCTCACCCGCGTCACCACGCTCGCCGACAATGCCTACAAGAACGCCGACGCCATCACCCAGGCGCTCGCGGCCGCCGGCCTGCCGGTCGACAGCGATTTCGGCAAGGACAGCGATGTCGGCGGCCCGCTGATCCCGCTCAACGCATCGACGATGTTCGACAGCAAGGTCAAGGAACTGGACGAGGCGCTGGATGCGCTCGACCATTTGAAGAAGGAAGCGCGGCGGCTGCCGCTCGCCAACCCCGCCCCCGGTCATTCGGTCACCAGCCCGTTCGGCGTGCGCACCGACCCGATCCTCGGCACCGCGGCCTTGCATTCGGGCATGGATTTCAGGGCGCCAATGGGCATGCCCGCCAAGGTCACAGCGCCCGGCGTCGTCACCAAGGCGGGCTGGAACGGCGGCTATGGCCGCATGGTCGAGGTCGACCACGGCAATGGCTTCGCCACGCGCTACGGGCACTTGAGCGAGATCGACGTGACGGTCGGCCAGAAGCTCGCGGCCGGCGATATTATCGGCAAGACCGGCAGCAGCGGCCGTTCGACCGGCCCGCATCTCCACTACGAAGTGCGCCACAATGGCGATGCGGTCGACCCGCTGCGCTTCCTGACCGTCGGCAAGAAGGTCGCGCAGTACCTTTAGCTAGCTAGGCCGTAGACTCATAGGCGCGCAGCCACAGCCACATTTGACGCGAGTTGAACCATGGCAACAGACCGGTTGGGATCTCAGCTCGCTTTCTAGTGGCATGGCTCGACGTCGCAAAAGGCGTCAATCCAGGCATGGAAACTTGGCGCAACCTGATCGACGGTTCCAAAATCGTGATCGAAGAACCAAATTCCCCGCCTGTCGGCGCTGTCAACGCCAAGCTGGTCCGCATTGAAGCAGAACTTGTTTCCGGACCCGTCGCTGGCGATAGCGATAAGCCGATCAGGCATCCCGATCTCGCGCCAGCCAAGCGTTTCCTCTACTATCTCCTTCGGAGAATAGAAGTTGCTGAGATCATGCAGATCCAGCCCACGCACGACGATCGCGTTCAAAAGCGCGATTGTCGGCCGAGGCAATCCCACGTCGAGTACTGCTTGTCGATAGTCTTCGGGAAAGCGGACGCCTAGCTGCTGCTCAGCGGCACTCAAATCCCCCTCTAAGACTGACGCAGGGGGATAGCTAGGGGTAGTCCACTTCTCAACAAATCGCGAAAGTGACATGCTCGCTATTTTCCAACGCGAAGTAGACTTAACAGCTTGGGGACGCATGGCAACGCCCGCTTCCCAAACCATTTCGGTGAGCCCAGTTATGAATTCAGCTAGCGGTTTGCGCCGGGATTTTCCCGCTGCCCCGACAGAAACACCGTCGCTGCCGAAACCAAGGTGAGAGCGCCGTTTTTCAAGGCTGCCTCGTCAACGCGGAACTTGGCTTGGTGGAGCGGAAAGACCGATCCGACGTCTTCGTTGCGGATGTCGAGCCGGAAATAGACCGACGGAATTCTCACGCTGTAATAGGCAAAATCGTCGGCAATGCTCCACCCAGGCATGTTGAGCGCATTCTCCGCGCCGATGCTGGCCTTGGCGCCGGCAAGGATCAGTTCGGCCATCTCGGCATCGTTGACGACTCCGGGCTCGCCCCGATGGATGTCGACCTTCACCCTTGCGCCGTGGCTGGCCGCGACGCCCTCCAGCACCTCGCGAACCCGGCGCCAGGCGCGCTCGCGAGTAGCGTCATTGCCGCTGCGGATGGTGCCCTTCAAAGCGACTTTGCCGGCCGTGACATTGTAAGCATTGCCGCCATTGATGGCGGTCACCGAAATGACCAGCGGATCGTAAGGATTGGTCTCGCGCGAGACGATCTTCTGCAGTTCGCCCACCATGGAGCAGGCGACAGTCAACGCATCGATGCCTTCATAGGGTTTTGCCGCATGCGCGGCCGATCCGGTAACCAGGACATCGAACGTGTCGCAGGCCAGCGTGTAGGGACCAGAACCGACGGCGACCTTGCCCGACGGCGTATAAGGATCGACGTGGACGCAGAGCGCGGCATCGATGTCGTCGAGATGCCCTTCCGCCACCACTCGTTTGCCACCCGACGGCTCGTCCTCCTCGGCCGGCTGGAAGATCAGGCGGACGGTGCCGCCGAAACTGTCGCGCGTTCGATGCAGATGGGCGGCCACCGCAAACCCCATCGCGGCATGGGCATCGTGACCGCAGGCATGCATTACGCCGGGATTGAGCGACGCGAAGTCGACGCCGGACTCCTCCTCGATCGGCAAGGCATCGATATCGGCACGAATGGCGATTTTGCGGTTCGACGGCCGGCCGGTACCGACAATATCGACGGCAAGACCATAGCCGGCGACGTCGCGGATATTCTCGATCCCCTGCCCGGCGAGCATCTCCCGCAAATAACTTTGCGTTGCCGCTTCGCGGTTCGAAAGCTCCGGATGGCGATGCAAATGCCGGCGAACCTCGATCATCCGGTCGAGAATTCCGCCGTCGATGCTGATCGGGGCGGCAATCGCGCTATCCTCAGGGTTTGACATGGATTTCTCGCGGGAACCTGGTCAGGGTCTCGTTGCCGGTCTCGGTGATCAGGATGGTCTCGCTCACCTCGATGCCCCAACCCTCCATCCACATGCCGAGAATGGAATGAACGACGTTGCCGGGTTGAAGCACCGTCTTGTCGCCGGGCCTCAGGCTGATCGTGTGTTCGCCCCAGTCCGGCGGATAGGCGACACCGATGGAATAGCCGATGCGCGATTCCTTCTTCAGTCCGTAGCGTTGAATGACGTTGCGCCAGGCGGCTTCCACCGCTTCGGCGGTCGTTTCGGGCCTCGCCGCCTCGAGCACCGCGTCCATGCCTTCGATCACCGCCTTTGCCGTGTCCGAAACATTTGTCGGCGTCCTGCCAAGCTGCAGGGTTCTTGCGAGCCCGGCGGCATAGCGACGGCAGACCCCGGCGAGTTCGAGCGCGATCGTCTCGTTTTCGCCGAACCGCCTGTCGCTCCACATGATGTGCGGAGCGGAGGCATTCTCGCCGCCGAGGATGGTTGGAGGAAGGGCGGTGATGTCGCCGCAGAAGTCCGGGCTGCTGGCGATCTGTGCCGCCTGGATGGAGGCGATCGCGTCGCATTCGCGAACACCTGGCGCGATGACCTCGTAGGCCCGCGCGACAGCTGCCTCGGCCAGTCTCGATGCCTTGCGCAAGTAATCGATCTCGGGCGCCGATTTGACCGCGCGAATCCAGTTCACCAGAAGATCGGCGTCATGCCATCTGGCATTGGGCAGTCCGGCGACGAGCCGGGCATGGGCTTTCGGCGAGAAGTAATAGGCTTCGAGCTCGATGCCGATGTGACGATTGCCCCAGCCCTTGGCGACGATCCAGCCTGCTATCCAGTCCATGGGATGCCGATCGGCGCGCTGGACATGGTCCTCCGGGAAGCCGACAACGTTCTCGGGCTTCATCCAGGCGGTGAGCAGGCCGCCGGCGGCATCCATGGCGCGGCCGATCCAGACCGGCTCGACCTCCTCGATCGGAACCAGCACCATTTGCGGCGTGTAGAACGACCAGCCGTCATAGCCGGTTATGTAGTGCTGGTTGGCAACGTCATTGACGATCAGGACCTCAATACCTCGCCTTGCCATCTCGGCGCGGATCTTGCGAAGCCGCTGCTGGTATTCGTCGCGCTTGAACGGCAGTTCGATCATCTTTTCCCCATGCCTTGCTGGATCAACTGTCGCGGGCGTGCCGCCGCCTACCCTTGAAATGGTTTTGACCTAGCGGCAATCGGCCAAGCCGGCGCGTGGACAGGGCCTGGACCGATATGCCCGGTAATTTCCGGCCGCTCTGGGAAGGCCGTTGACTCGAGTTAAGTTGTAGGATGATATGTATCACCCGATATCCTGACATCGTCACTCCATGACCGTTCACCGCCTTTCGCCGGAAATCCTCAGCGCCATGCAGAGCGCTGTCGGGCAGAGCGGCGTCGCCATCTCCGGCTCCGACATGGCGAAATATCTCGGCGATTGGTCGGGCGATCATCGGGGCGCCGCGCTTGCCGTGCTGAAGCCGGCATCGGTCGCCGAGGTCCAGGCCGTGGTTCGGCTCTGCGGCGCGCTTGGACTCGGCATCATCCCGCAAGGCGGCAACACCGGACTGGTGGCAGGCGCGATCGACATCGAGGCGCGCGGCGCTGTGGTGATCAGCCTGGAGCGGCTGAACCGCATCCGCCTCGTCGACGCCGACAATTTCGTGCTGCAGGCCGATGCCGGCTGCGTCCTGCAGGCGATCAAAGACGTCAGCGAGGCGCATGACTGCCTGTTTCCGTTGGCGCTCGGCGCCCAGGGTAGCTGCCAGATCGGCGGCAATGCGGCGAGCAATGCCGGCGGCGTCAACGTCTTGCGTTACGGCATGGCGCGTGACCTCATCCTCGGCCTTGAAGTGGTGCTGCCCGACGGCGAACTGTGGGACGGCTTCTGCGGCCTGCGCAAGGACAATCGCGGCTATGACCTGAAGCAGCTTTTCATCGGCTCGGAGGGCACGCTCGGCATCATCACCGGCGTCGAGCTGAAACTGTTTCCGAGGCCGGCCCGCATCGAGACCGCCTATCTCGGCCTTGCCTCCTTCGAAGCGGCCGTCGCGCTGTTCCGGCAAGCGCGCCGGGCCACCGCCGACCTGATCTCGGCCTTCGAGATCATCGGCCAGGAATGCATCGATCTCGCGCGCCTGGTCGACGCCGATCTCGCATCGCCGGTCGAGGCTCCGGTTCATGTGCTGATGGAGCTTTCCGCCAGTGCCGCTGTCGACCTGCGTGCCTTGCTGGTCGATTTCCTCGCCGGCGCCATGGAGAGCGGCCTGGTCGCAGAAGCCCTGCTTGCCGACAGCGATGGCCACGCCAAGGCATTCTGGGCGATCCGCGAGGGGCTGGTCGAGGGCCAGGCAAAGCGCGGCTACCATGTGCGCACCGACCTTTCGGTGCGGATCTCGGACATTCCTGCGCTCGTCGACCAGGCGCGCCACTTCGTGGCGCTGGAGCATCCCGGCTGGCTGCCGCAGGCCTACGGCCATGCCGGCGACGGCAACATTCATTTCAACGTCCTGCCGCCGGAAGGCCTGACGGTGGTCGAGGCGCGCAACCGGGGCGCCGACATCACCGCCGGACTCTACCGCATCGCCAATTCGCTTGGCGGCTCGATCAGCGCCGAGCACGGCATCGGCCGCAGCCGCCATCGCGCCTTCTGGGCCGGGCTGGCGCCCGCCCATCGCCGGCTGGTCACCGCGCTGAAACAGGCGCTCGACCCTGAGGGCCTGATGAACCCCGGCTGCTTGCTGCCGCCAACGGAGACCGTTCCATGAAGCAAAGACTGGCCGCCATCGGCACCGTCGAAACGCTGCCGCACCGCGTCGCTGCCTTCCTCAGCCGCGAGATCGAATCGGGCGAGCTCAATCCGGGCACACGGCTGCCGACGGAACAGGAGCTTTCGGAAAAGTTCGGCGTCAGCCGCAACGTGGTGCGCGAGGCGATCGCCCAGCTTCGCGCCGACGGCATGATCGAGGCCCGGCAAGGCGTCGGCGCCTTCGTGCTGGCGCCGGAGCAGCGCGCCTCGATCCGCATCGACGGCGAGGCGCTGAAGGACAGCGAGAACATGGAGCGGCTGTTCGAGCTGCGCTGCATCCTCGAGGCCGAATCCGCGGCACTTGCCGCCGAGCGGCGCGGACAGGAGCACCTCGACGCCATCAAGGCAGCGCTCGACCGCATGAGCGGCGAGGAGCGCTGGGAGGAAGGCAGCATCGATGCGGACCTTCTGTTCCACCGCGAGATCGCGCGCGCCACCGGCAACAGCTACATCCACACCTTCATCTCCTTCGTCTGCGAACAGATCCGCCGCTCGATCCACTACGCCCGCCTGACCAACCCGCTGCACGATCTGGTCGAGGTCAATGTCGGCGAACATGTGCGCATCTACGAGGCGCTGGTCGCCGGCGATCCCAGCGCAGCCGAGGCAGCGATGCGCGCCCACATCATCGGCGCGGCGGAGCGCGTCGGCGTCAAGCTGCCGGCAGCGCGGCGCAAACAGTCCGGCAAGGGAAAGTAAAATGCCGATCGGGGACACAAACGCAATTTCGGATGTCTGCCTGCTCGTCGAGGACATCGAGCGCACGGTGGCGTTCTATGTCGAGAAGCTCGGCTTCCGGCTGCGCCGCCGCGCCGAGGGTTTTGCCGACTTCCATGGCGAGGGCGTGACGCTTGCCGCCTGGGAGATCGACCACATCAACCGGCATACCGGCGTGTCCAAGCTGAGATCGCCGCGCCAGGCGCACAAGGTCTGCGTGGCGGTGCGGCTCGACAGCCCCGGCGAGATCGACCGGCTGCATGGCGAGCTGAGCGCCAAGGGCGTGCCCTTCTATGGTCCGCCGGAAGACTATGTCTGGAACGCGCGCTGCGCCTACTTCACCGATCCCGACGACACGCTTTGGGAATTATACGCCTGGCTCGACGGCGGCCCCGGCGACTACCACGACGAACAGCCGTAGACGTCGCGCCGTGGGAGCGGCGCGCAATGAAGAAACCTCTTGCAACAGGAGCGAAAAATGAGTGGGAACAAGCATTTCGACATGAACCGCCGCAGCTTCGTGAAATCCGGCATCGCCGCCGTTGCCGCCGCGTCCGCCGGCATGCAGTTGGTGCTGACGCCAGGCGCCAAAGCGGCCGGCAAGGTCGTCATCCAGTATGACTGGCTGATGTCCAACGGCCAGATCGGCGATATCGCGGCCGTCGCCAACGGCTATTTCAAGGACGCCGGACTGGAAGTCGAGTTCAGCCCCGGCGGGCCAAATGCGGCGACCGTGCCGCCGGTGGTCTCTGGCGCCGCCCAGCTCGGCCAGTTCTCGGAAACGCCGCAGCTCTACGCGGCGCGCGCCAGCGGTGTGCCGGTGAAGATCATCGCCTGCGGCTTCCGCACCGGACCCTATGCCTTCACCTCGAAGCCGGCGAAGCCGATCCGCGGCGTCGCCGACCTCAAAGGCAAGAAGATCGGCATCCAGCCGACGGCGCGGTTCGTCATCGACGAGATCCTGGCCAAGAACGGCATCGATCCGTCGGAAGTCACCATCGTCAATGTCGGCTTCGACAAGGCGCCGCTGGTGCGCGGCGATGTCGACGCCATCGGCGGCTGGATCACCAACACGCAGGCGCTGAGCGTCGTCGGCGACGACCGCATCGACCTCCTCGTGCGCGATCTCGGGCTTAGTTCCTACGCCGATGTCTATTTCGCCACCGACAAGGCGATCGAGGAGAATGCAGACACGCTGGCGAAGTTCATCGGCGCCGTCGCCAAGGGTTGGGGCTGGGTGCATGCCAACCCGCAGGACGCGGTGAAGAAGATGGTCGCCGCCTATCCGGAGATGGATCTCGGCTGGGAGGAAAAGACGATCAACCTCGTTCTCAAGCTTTCCTTCGACGGCGCCACCGCCAAGGACGGCTGGGGCACGTTCGAGCCTGCCTCCATCGAGGAGCAGCTGGCGCTGCTCGACAAGGTCGGCCAGTACCCGAACGGCCGGCCGCAAGCCGCGGATGTCTACACCGCCAAGATCCTCGAACTGTCGGCCGCCGACCGGCCCAAGCTCGACGCGCCCGCCGCCTGATGGCGAACGCGATCGAGGCAAACCGACTGGATGTCGGCTATGGCGGCCGGCAGACGGCGGTGAAAGTGCTCGCCGGCCTCGACCTCGCGGTCGCGGCCGGCTCCTTCCTGTCGATCCTCGGGCCATCGGGATGCGGCAAGTCGACCCTGCTGCGCGTGGTCGCCGACCTGCTCGACCCGCTCGGTGGCACGATCAGCGTGCTTGGCGACACGCCGCATGCGGTGCGCTCGCGTCGCGATGTCGGCTTCGTCTTCCAGGATTCGACGCTGCTGCCCTGGCGCACGGTGCGCGACAATGTGCGTTTGCCGCTTGCAGTCGGGCAAGGCAGCCTGACGCGCAAGATCGAGGACCGCAGCGAGGAATTGCTGGAACTGATGGGGCTTGCCGGCTTCGGCGAGCGCCTGCCGCACCAATTATCGGGTGGCCAGCGCCAGCGCGTGGCGATCGCCCGCGCACTGCTCGGCGAACCCAGGCTGCTGTTGATGGACGAGCCCTTCGGCGCGCTGGACGAAATCACGCGCGACCGCCTCAACGACGAATTGCTGGCGCTGTGGCGGCGCACCGGCACGACCATCCTCTTCGTCACCCATTCGATCGCCGAAGCCGCCTATCTCGGCGAGCGGGTCATCGTGCTTGCCGCCAATCCGGGACGGCTGATCAAGGATCTCGACATGCGGCCGTTCAAGCAGGACGGCAACCGCTGCTCGCGCGAAGATCCGGCTGTCATCGCTGCCATGGCGGAACTGCGCGCGGCGCTGGAGCGCGCGTCATGAGACAGGCACCCTTGCCGCCGGCGCTGGCGATCGCGCTGCCCGTCCTTGGCGCGGCCTCCATCCTGTTCACCTGGCAGTTCCTGCTGCCGTGGCTCGGCGTGCCGGCCTATATCGTGCCGACGCCGACGGCGATATTCGGCGTCTTCCAGAAGAGCTTTGCATTGCTGCTCGGCAATCTCTGGCCGACGCTGATCGAGGCGCTGGCCGGCTTCGTCATCGGCAACCTCGCCGCCGTGATGCTCGCCGTGCTGTTCGTGCACAGCCGCGTGCTGCAGGCCGCTTACTTCCCGATCGTGCTGTTCTTCAACACCATCCCGATCCTGGCGCTGTCGCCGATCATCATCCTGATCTTCGGGCTCGGCATGACGCCGAAGATCGTCATAGCCGCGGTGATCTGCTTCTTCCCGACGCTGGTCAACATGATCCGCGGACTCGATTCGGCCAGCAGCAGCGAGCACGAGCTGTTCAGGGTTCTATCGGCGACGCGCTCGGAGATTTTCTGGAGCCTGCGCCTGCCGCGCGCGCTGCCGATGCTGTTCTCCTCGCTCAGGATTGCCTCCGCCACCGCCGTCATCGGCGCCATCGTCGGCGAATGGATCGGCTCGGACAAAGGGCTCGGCGCGCTGATCATCCAGGCGAGCTTCAACTACCAGTCCGATCGGCTCTATGCGGCGATCGTGCTGTCGTCGTCGTTGTCGATCGCCCTGTTCATCCTGGTTGTGGCGATTGAGCTTCGCATCATAAAATACTGAAATTGCTTTTAATTTCGCTCTGCTGATGGCGCCGGCGCGGACCCTCGCAGTCGTCGCCGGCAGGAGCCGTCCACAACACTAAAATATTTTTGAATTCCATTTGACTGAATAAATCTTCGGTGCGAAGCTCTACTCTCTTCGGGAGCGCAAGGCATGGCATTGCGGGGGACAAATCAGGAGTTCGGCCGGCCCTACAACCGACGCATCGTGCTGGAGTCCATCCGCCTCAACGGGCCGATCGCGCGCGGCGACATCGCCAGGGGCGTCGGTCTCACCGTGCAGACCGTGTCGACCATCGTGCGCGAACTGGAGGAACAAGGCTACATCCTGTCGCTGCGCGAAGAGCCGAAAGGCCGCGGCCTGCCACCGGCGACGCTCAGGATCAATCCCGAAGGCGGCTATGCCGTCGGCATCCACCTCACCCCGCTCGGCATCGACGCCGCGCTGATCAACCTCAGCGGCGACGTCATCGAAAGCATGCACAGCGAAGCGCCCAACGTGACGCCCGACCACGCGTTCGACCAGATCGGCGCCATGGTCCGCGACCTGGCCGGACGGCGGGCGGGCGGACGGGTGCTCGGCGTCGGCATGGCGCTGCCCGGCCCGTTCGGCGTCGAGTCCATGAGCTTCATCGGCCCGACGACCATGACCGGCTGGAAGGACGTGGCGCTGCGCGAGCGGCTGACGACGGCCACGGGTTTGCCGGCCTTCTTCGAGACCGACATGGCGGCCGCGGCCATGGGCGAGCGCCTCTACGGCCTCGGCACCGGATATTCCGACTACTACTACCTCTATTTCGGCGTCGGCCTCGGCGGCGCCATGGTGCATGATGGCAGCGTGCTGCGCGGCGCCTGGGGCAACGCCGGCGAGATCGGCCACATCCCGGTCGTGTTCGGCGGCGAACCTTGCCCATGCGGCAACCGGGGCTGCCTGGAGCGCTACCTCTCGCTCGAGGCGCGCGGACGCTGGCACGGCAGCGACGACGCCTGGGTGGCCGAGGTCGGCCCGGTTTTCCGCAATGCCATCACCATCATCGAGAACCTGTTCGACCCCGAGACGGTGGTCCTCGGCGGGCTGGCGCCGCCGGCGCTGCTCGAACGCCTGGCGGGAGCCGCAGAGCTGCCCAATTCGGTCTCGGCCCGCAAGGACCGCGTCACGCCGCGCATCGTCGTCGCCCGCGGCGGCCAGCATGCGGTGCTGCGCGGCGCGGCGGCACTTGCCGTTTCCGGGGTGCTCTCGCCGCGCTTCGGCCAGATCTTCACCGCCAAGCGGCAGCGCGGCGGCGACCTCCTGAAAGGCGGAGACATCGCGGCATGAGCGAACCCCTGCTGGTCCTCGACAACGTCACCAAGAACTATGGCGCCATCCAGGCGCTGAAGGGCATCAGCTTTTCGATCGGACGCGGCGAGGTCGTGGCGCTGCTGGGCGACAACGGCGCCGGCAAGTCGACGCTGGTCAAGATCATCGCCGGCGGGCTGGAGCCGACCTCCGGCCGCATGCTGTTCGAGGGCAAGGAGTTCCTCGCCAGATCGCCTGCCGAGGCCAAGGCGGCCGGTATCGAGACCGTCTACCAGGACCTGTCGCTGTGCACCAATGTCGACGTGGTGGCGAATTTCTTCATGGGCCGCGAGATCACCCGCAAAGTGCTCGGCGTCCCCGTGCTCGACGAGCGCGCCATGGAAGACGTGGTCGCCAAGGCGCTCGCCAATGCCGGCACCCGCATCCCGTCGTTGCGCACCAATGTCGAGCACCTCTCGGGCGGACAGCGGCAAGCGATCGAGCTCAACCGCTTCGTGCACTGGGGCGGCAAGCTGGTGCTGCTCGACGAGCCGTTCGCGGCGCTTGGCGTCGAGCAGACGCGACGCGGCCTCGACATGATCCGCCAGGTGGCGAACCAGGGCATCGGCGTCGTCATCATCACCCATATCATGCAGCAGGCCTTCCAGGTCGCCGACCGGATCGTGGTGATCCGGCAAGGCGTCGTGGCGGGCGATGTCGCACGCAACAAGACAAGTCCCGACGCGGTGATCAACATGATCACCGGAGAGACGCTGGCCGGTGCCGGACCGGCGAGCTGAGGGACAAATGAGGGGTCCGGCGCAAGAGGAGCGAACGACATGAAGAGAGTACTTCTTTCCGTCTTCGGTTTCCTGGCACTGGCCATTGCCACGCTCACGCCGGCATTCGCCCAGTCCACGGGCACCGTCTATTATCTGGTGCCGACATTGCTCGATGAGTTCCAGACCGGTTCGGTGACCGCGCTGGAACTGTTCCTCAAGCAGGTCGGCTACGACTTCAAATCGCTGAACGCCGACAACAAGACCGACGCCCAGCAATCGCAGATGAACGACGTCATCGCGCTGAAGCCCGCTGCGATCGTGCTTGCGGCGGTCGATTTCAACGCGCTGAAGCCGTCCGTCGAAGCGGCCCGCGCCGCCGGCATCCCGGTGGTCGAATTCGACCGTCAGATCACCTCCACCCCGTCCGACTTCACCTCGGTCGCCGGCACGGTCGAGATCGGCTACGTCGCCGCCGACCAGGCCGAGAAGCTCCTGAAAGCGAAGAACGGGGCGGTGAAGGGCAAGATCCTGCAGGTGCTCGGCGATCCCGGCGATCCCTACACGCTCGACATCCAGAAGGGCTTCGAGGAGAAGATGAAGGCGTTCCCGGACGTCAAGATCATCTCGCTTCCGGCCATGCAGTGGGAAGCCAGCAACGCCGGCACCATCGTCGCCGACCAGATGCTCGCCAATCCCGACATCGACCTGATCTTCAGCCATGCCGCGCATCTCTCGGTCGCCGGCGTCGCCTCGCTCGAGGCCGCAGGCAAGAAGCCAGGCGACGTCATGATGATGAGCTCGAACGGCGCGCCGGTCGGTCTCGACCTGATCCGCAAGGGCTGGCTCAACGTCGAAGTCGAACAGCCGCTCTACGCCCAGGCCGCGGCTATCGCCATGTTCATGGACAAGATCGTCAAGAAGGAAGAGATCAAGCCCGGCGAATATGAGGTGCTTGGCCTGAAGTCGACGGTGACCAAGGAAGCCTGGGGCCCGAACATCAAGATCCCCGGCGCCGCCATCACCAAGGAGAACGTCGACAATCCGGCCTTCTGGGGCAACCAGAAGCCGCCGACCGAAACCGTAAAACCGGTCGAGTAACCACGAGGACCGCTCCGGGCTACCCGGCCCGGAGCGCCCCTCAAAAGCGCCGCGCGCGTCGAAACGCGCGAAGCCGCAACATTGTCAAACACGCGCGCCAACCGGATCAGCTCATGAACCCCCGCACCCGCCATGCTCTCGAGCTCATTCTCGACAATCTCGTCTGGTTCATGCTGGTCTTCGTGCTGGTGGTGTTTTCCCTGCTCATTCCGAACTACTTCCAGCTCGGCATCTTCGCCAACATCATCGAGGCCTCCAGCGTGCTGGGCGTGATGTCGATCGGCCTGGCGCTGGTCATCATCGCCGGCCACATGGACCTGTCGGTCGAATCGGTCGCCGCGCTCAGCGCCATGGCGGTCGGCATCCTGTTCTGCTCGTCGGGCATCGGCCTCGGCGTGCAACTGCACCCGCAATGGCTGATGGTTCCGGTTTCGCTGCTGCTCGCCGTCCTCGTCGGCGGCATCATCGGCGTCTTCAACGGCTTCCTGATCGTCAGGCTGAAGATGAGCGCCTTCATCATCACGCTGGCCTCCTACATCTGGGTGCGCGGCCTGGTGCTCGTCGTTTCCGGCGGCCGCTCGGCGCAGGACCTGGCGCCGGCGATCCGCTGGTTCGGCATCCAGCGGCTGATCGGCCTGCCGCTCACCGCCTGGATCGCCATCGCCTGTTTCGTCGTCTTCTCGCTGATCATGGCCAAGACGCCGTTCGGCCGGCATCTGGTGATGATCGGCGGCAACGAGACGGCGACCTTCCGCGCCGGCATCCGCGTCAATCGCAATTTGATCATCGCCTTCGTGCTTGCCGGCGCCATCGCCGGTCTCGCCGGCTGGCTGCTGGCCATCCGCACCTCCGGCGCCACCGCCAATCTCGGCGTCGGGCTTTTGTTCAACGCCTTCGCCGCCGTCGTCATCGGCGGCGTCAGCCTGAAGGGCGGCGTCGGCACCCTGCCCGGGGTCTATGCCGGCGTGCTCTTGCTCTCGGCCATCAACACGGCGATCAACCTGATGGGCCTGCCGGCCAATTTCACCCAGGTGATCCACGGCCTGCTGGTGCTGGCGGCGGTGCTGCTCGACGCCTTCAAGCAGACCATCCGGCAGAGGCTGGCATGACCGGCCGGCTGCAGGATAGGGTCGCGCTGATCGTCGGCAGCGCGCGCGGCATCGGCAAGGGCATCGCGCAGCGCTTCGCCGAAGAGGGAGCGAAGCTCGTCCTGGCCGACACCGAGGCCGGGGCCGGGCAAGCCACCGCGAGCGAGTTCGGCGCCGGCTTCATCCGCACCGACATCTCGCAAATGGCCGAGGCCGAGGCCGCCGTGGCGCTGGCGCTCGAGCAGTATGGCCGACTCGACATCCTGGTCCAGAATGCCGGCATTTATCCCTGGCAGTTGATCGAGAACACCAGCCCGGAGGACTGGGACAGGGTGATGGCGGTCAACCTGCGCGGCTCCTTCAATGCAACGCGCGCCGCACTGGTGCCGATGAAGGCGCAGCGGCATGGCCGCATGCTGTTCACCTCGTCGATCACAGGGCCGCATGTGACCAGCCCCGGCCACGGCCATTATTCGGCGACCAAGGCCGGAATCAACGGGCTGATCCGTGCCGCCGCGCTCGAATTCGCCGGCTACGGCATCACCGTCAACGGCGTCGAGCCCGGCAACATCCTCACCGAGGCGATCGAGCTGCATCGCGGTGCGGCCTATATCCAGAACATGCAGGACTCCATCCCGCTCGGACGGCTGGGCAGCCCGCGCGACGTCGCCAATGCCTTCCTGTTCTTGGCCTCCGACGACGCCAGCTACATCACCGGCACGACCATCGTCGTCGACGGCGGCCAGCTGCTGCCCGAGGGCAAGGATTTTCGGCTGCTGCCGCCATGATTGTTGACGGGCGTCGGCGAACGGCGAGATTCGCTTCAGGGTGACTGCTTCAAGATGGCTGGGATGGTGGGCGATGACGGGCTCGAACCGCCGACATCTTCGGTGTAAACGAAGCGCTCTACCAACTGAGCTAATCGCCCGCTCCGGGCCGGACCTTTAAGCAGTTAGGGCAGGCTTCGCAAGGCCAAATGAACAGGCGCCGCGTTGGCCGCGTGGCGGTTTTCCAGCGTAAAGAGGCGGTTGTCAAAAAACCTTCTCCAGTTTGCTGATAAGGTGCTTTGCCGCGCTTGACACCCGGTGGCGAACCCCTTATCCAGCGGCCCAACGACGAACACGGCTGACACGTGGTCGTCAAGTGCGCGGGTGTAGCTCAGTCGGTTAGAGTGCCGGCCTGTCACGCCGGAGGTCGCGGGTTCGAGCCCCGTCACTCGCGCCATTTCTTTCAAGGGCCTAGGCCCTGACTCTGCAGAAAAGCTTCAACTTTCAGGAACCGGCTTGTGCCCGCTGCGGCGGCACGCCGGTTTTCGCCATTCAGGCCGGCGGCGTGTAATTTGCCGACATCCGGCCCGCCTCGGTGCCTTTCGATCCACGTTTGTAGATCAGGCCGACAACCAGACCGATATATCCAACCTGAAGAATGACCAGCGCAAGAATGGCCCAGCCGAGCGCCTTCCAGACCGAGCCGGTTTCTATTTCGGCCCAGATTGCCGTGATGAACGACGTTGCGAGCATGCCCACTAGAAACTGAGGAAAATACATGGCTGCAGCACTCTCGTCTTGGCGATTCAGGCGGCTTTCAAACTCAGTTGCTAAAGAGCCCGCCGCTCCATTTCTGGAGCGGCGGGGCCCCCCGAATTTGCCCCCCGGCTGCCGGGGTAATTAACGACCCCGGGCATTGCTGACAGTGCAATTGCGATGCCAGAAATGATGACCCATTACGGGACACTCGGGGCAAAGGCGCAAGACCGCATTGCCGATAAACATTACCTGTGGCTAATATGTCACCTTGGCCGGAAGGGACCAAGGTGAAGAGGGTTTTGGCAGGTTTTCTGGCCGCGATGCTGGTGGCGTCGGCAGGTCGGTGCTGGTCCAAGGACACCGACAAACAGATTTCCGAAACCGCCCTGAGAACGCTCAGCGCCCAGATGTATTCCGGCATTCTGAGCCATGAATACCTGTATGGACGACGCTATCCGCAAAGCCGAATCGAGAACGGCTTCAAAAGGCACTTCGAGGAGATGAAGCTGCAGTTGATCGCCGATGGGTACACCATCGTGCCAGGCGCGGAAGGGCGCAACTCACAGCGGCCCCTTTCGGAGATGGCATTTGACGCCAAACGCCGGCTCGGCCTCCCGCGTCAATTCGGTGCCTTGAAGCGTATTGGCTCGACGACAATCCCGACTGGTGAGGCAAGCAAGAGCCGCTGTCGACCTCAAGTCCGCGCCAGCAGCGCCTCGACCTCCTGCAGCGTCGGCATGGACGGCGCAGTGCCGGGGCGAGTCACCGAAATGCCGGCGACGGCGCAGGCGAACTTTACCGCCTGCAGCGGCTCGACGCCTTTCGCCAGGGCCCCCGCGAGGCCGCCATTGAAGGCATCGCCGGCGCCCGTCGTTTCCACAACCGGCCCGGCATTGACGGCGCCTACATGGTCGGAACGATCCTTTGTGTGGAGCAGCGCGCCCTTCTCGCCAAGCGTGACGATGACCGCGCCGACACCTTTCTCGAGCAGGCTGTCGGCGGCGCGGCGGGCGTCGTCGATGGACGACACCTTGATGCCGGTCAGTTCCTCGGCCTCGGTCTCGTTGGGCGTGACATAGTCGCAAAGCGTATAGATGCGGTCGGGCAGCCTGGCGGCCGGGGCCGGGTTGAGGATCGTCGTCACCCCTGCCCCGCGCGCGATCTCGAGCGCCCTCAGCGCAGCCTCGATCGGCTGCTCGAGCTGGGTGACGAAGACGCCGGCCGAGCGGATGAGGCCGGCATGGGCATCGATGTCGGCGGGCGAGATCAGCATCGCCGCGCCCGGACTGACGATGATGGCGTTGTTTCCGGTCGTCTCCTCGACGAAGATATAGGCAGCGCCGGTGTAGCTGTCCGGGGTGTCGATGACCGCCGCCTTGACGCCGGCCGCTTGCCAGGTGTGCCTGGCCATGTCGGCGAAGGCATCGACGCCGAGCCGGGTCAGGAAGGTGGTGTCGGCGCCCAGCTTGCCGGCGGCGACCGCCTGGTTAGAACCCTTGCCGCCTGGGCCCAGCTTGAACGAGTTGCCGAGGATGGTCTCGCCCATGCGCGGCTGGCGGTCTGCGCGGTAGGCGGTGTCGGCGACGAAGACACCCAGGATGACGACAGGCTTGCCGGCGGCCATCGCCCTACTCCGCATCCGGCGGAATGACGCCCTTGCGGAAGGCGAAGCAGCCATAGAAGCGGCGCTCGCCTGTCTGGATGACGCAATAGGCCTTCTTGGCGCGCTCGTAGAAGGCGTAGCGCTCGATCGAGATCATCGGCCAGGCCTTGCCCTCGGCCTTGTCGATCTCCTTCTGCACCTCCTTCTGCACCGGCGGGATCTCGTCAGGATTGCCGACGATCTCCATGCGGGCGGCCGCGTCGTCGACAAAGCTGTCCAGCGGATAGAGCGACAGCACCGCCTTCACCACCTCCGCCGCCGGCGCGTCGATGCGCAGCAGATAGCCGAGCTCCGTCTGGCGGGCGACCGAATCGGCCGGGAAATTGGTGTCGCAGATGATCAGGTCGTCGCCGTGGCCCATCGCCCGCAGTGCCTGGAGCACGTCGGCATTGAGCAGCGGATTGATCCCTTTGAGCATGGCAGTCCTCGCAAAAAATCTGTTGGAGATCAGAGCCGGTTGCCGGTCTCTGCGTCGAAAAGGTGAAGCTGGTCGAGACGTGGCCGAAGATGCAGCGTGTCGCCCGGCTTGAAGTCGTGGCGCTCGCGGAACAGCGCCACCATCTCGCTTTCGCCGAAGCGCACGAAGACCAGGGTCTCGGAGCCGGTCGGCTCGACCACGGAAATCCTGGCGGCGACGCCGTCGGGATGGATTTCGAGATGCTCGGGCCGTACGCCGTAGACGACGTTCTGCCCGTCCCTGGCGGTGCTGCCGGGGGCAAGCGGAAACGCTGTGCCGGATATGTCGACGACCGGCTTGTCGCCCTTGCGCACGACGCCCTTCAGAAGGTTCATCGCCGGCGAGCCGATAAAGCCGGCGACGAAGAGGTTGGCCGGACGGTCGAACAGCTCCAGCGGCGCGCCGACCTGCTCGATTCGGCCGTCGCGCATCACCACGATCTTGTCGGCCATGGTCATGGCCTCGATCTGGTCGTGTGTGACGTAGATGGTCGTTGTCTTCAGCCGCTGATGCAGTTCCTTGATCTCGGTGCGCATCTGGACGCGCAGCTTGGCGTCGAGATTGGACAGCGGCTCGTCGAACAGGAACACCTGCGGGTTGCGCACGATGGCGCGGCCCATGGCGACGCGCTGGCGCTGGCCGCCGGAGAGCTGGCGCGGATAGCGCTTGAGATAGGGCGCGAGGTCGAGGATGTCGGCGGCGCGCTTGACCCGCTCGGCGACGATCGCCGGATCGGTCTTGCGCAGCTTCAGCGCGAAGGCCATGTTCTGCTCCACCGTCTTGTGCGGGTAGAGCGCGTAGTTCTGGAACACCATGGCGATGTCGCGCTTCGCTGGCGGCAGATTGTTGACGACGCGCTCGCCGATCGCGATCGTGCCGCCGGAGACGGTTTCCAGCCCGGCCACCATCCGCAAGAGCGTGGACTTGCCACAGCCGGAAGGACCGACCAGCACGACGAACTGGCCGTCGGCGATATCGACGCTGACATCGTGCAGGACCTTGACGGGTCCGAACGCCTTGGCCACATTGGTGATCGCGACTTGAGCCATCATCTCCCCTATCGTTTTCGGTGAAGCTAGCCATTGCCAACGGCAAGGGCAAGTCAGTATATTATAGATAAAAAGCCATTCCTGTTGACAAGGTAATCGATTACGCGAATAGTGGCGAGCGCAAAATCCGATGATCGGTGCTTTGCCGGAAATCGGATCTCCACGCGACGCAGGGTGGGGTCCCACGTCCCCATATGGTATAGGAGAAACGCAGACGTTTCGGCGTCCGATAGGTTGGCACGTCAAATTCACGGCTTTTGTTCTGGGAGGAATGTAGATGAGAGTCGGTCTTTACGAAAAACTGGTCCGCGCGGGTGCCACCCGGCGTGACATTCTCAAGGGCGCGGCCAGCATGGCCGCGATCGCCGCGGCTTCAGGCGCCGGCCTCGGCGCGCTGACCCGGCCGGCCGCCGCGGCCGACGATCTGCGCGCGAAGATCCTGCAGATCCCCGGCGTCGGCAAGGGTCAGCCGACCGATGCCGATTTCCAGAAGGTCGGCGAGCTCTGCCTCGAAGCCACCAAGGCCAACGTCAAGGAAGGCGAGTTCGCTGGCGTCGAGCTCACCTTCATGGGCCTCAACAACCAGAACCTGCACAATGTTCTGTTCCGCGGCTTCCTGAAGCCGTGGGAGGCCTATACGGGTGCCAAGATCAGCTGGATCGACCTGGCGCAGGCCGACTACAACGCCCGCCTGCAGCAATCGATCGCCACCGGCACCGTCGACTTCGACATCATCGAGATGGGCGCGCCCTTCGAAGGCGATGTCTGCGGCAAGGGCCTCACCTCCGAAATGCCCGACTGGGTCAAGAAGCAGATCGATTTCGACGACCTGGTCAACTACCTGAAGCCGCCGGTCGGCACCTGGAACGGCAAGCAGTACCGCGTCACCATCGACGGCGACGCGCACAACTTCAACTACCGCACCGACGTGTTCGCCGATGCCGATCTCGCCAAGGCGTGGAAGGAAAGCGGCGCGACGACAGAATGGGGCGTGCCGAAGACCTGGCAGGAAGTGCAGGCCGTCACCAAGTTCCTCAAGGGCAAGCAGTTCAAGGGCCAGGACGTCTATGGCTATCTCGACGCGCCCAAGCCCTGGGGCGGCTTCGGCTTCTACTTCCTCGGCAGCCGCGCCAGCGCCTATGCCAAGCATCCCGACGACAAGGCCTGGCTGTTCGATGCCGACACGATGAAGCCGCGCATCAACAATCCGGCGTGGGTGCGGGCGATCCAGGACGTCATCGACGCCCTGCCCTCGGAGCCGCCAGACCAGATCAACGCCGATCCGAACACCACCGGCTTCCAGCAGTTCCTGGCTGGCACCGGCTCGATGATCCCGTGGTGGGGCGACATCGGCTCCAACGTCAAGACGAACGACTCGTCGGTCATCGGCGACGTCACCGGCTTCTCGATCCTGCCCGGCTCGGACGACGTCTACAATTCGAAGACCGGCCAGTGGGACAAGCTTGCCAGCGGGCCGAACTACTCGCCGAACTGCGCCTATCTCGGCTGGGGCGTCTATGTCATGGCCCGCGTCGACAGCGACGAGAAGAAACAGAAGGCGGCCTGGTCGGCGGCGGCCCATCTCGGCGGCAAGGACCTGTCGCTCTGGTGCGCGGCCTATCCGTCGGGCTTCCAGCCGTACCGCAACAGCCATTTCAACATTCCGGAATGGGTGGCGGCGGGCTACGACGAGGCGTTCATCAGCTCCTACCTCAAGTCCGAGGGTGACAGCTACAACCATCCGAACGCGGCGATCGAGCCACGCATCCCCGGCATCTTCCAGTACTACAGCGCCGCCGAGGACATCCTGGCCAACACCTTCGCCGGCAAGATGAAGGCGCAGGAAGGCGCCGATGCCATCGCCGCCGCCTGGGAGAAGCTCACCGACCAGATCGGCCGTGAAAACCAGATCAAGCTCTACAAAGCCTCGCTCGGCGTGTAGCCTGATCGCATGATGAACCGGGGTCCGGCGACGCGTAGCCGCCGGACCCCGTTTTGACCGGCCAGCCGGTCGCTTTGTATCGACGGACGGGACGCGTGGCTGACCAGACCTTGCCCACCAATGCATGGCCGGCAAACGGCGTTCCAGCCGATCTGATCCCACCCGGCCGCAAGCGGCTCGGTTTCGCCTTGATGGCCGCGGCGACGCTCGGCCTGCTCGCCGTCATCGCGCTGCAGATCCTCTACAAGACGGAAGTCACCACGCTCGGCTTCGATACCTGGCGGCCGATCGTCTATGCCTATGTGCTGTGGGGCGTGGCGCTGGGCGTCGGTCAGGTGCTGACGCGCGGCGAGGACGGTCAGCGCGCGCTTTTCCTGCTTCCCGCGCTATTGTTCACCATCGCCATGGTGGTGTTCCCGACGTTGTTCGGCTTCTACATCGCGCTGACGGACTGGAACCTTAGCTCCTTCTCCGGCCGCAAATTCAACGGGCTCGACAATTTCTGGCAGATGCTGGCCGACCCATACTACCGCAACGCGCTGTTCAACATGGTGCTCTACGTGCTCGCGGTGTTCGTCGAATACATCATCGCCTTCGGCCTGGCGCTGCTCCTCAACGCGCAGATCCGCGCGCGCAAATTCTTCCGGGTCGTCTTCCTGATGCCCTTGATGCTGTCGCCGGTCGCGGTGTCATGGATGATCGGCAAGTCGCTGATGGAGTATCGCTTCGGTCCGGCCGCGACGCTGGCGCGACATCTCGGCTGGGACAATCCAGCCTTCTTCTCCAATCCGATCACCGCGCGCATCTCGATCATGGTGCTGGACGCCTGGACCTTCATCCCGTTCATGATGATCATGCTGCTTGCCGGCCTGCAGGCGATGTCGCGCGAGGTGCTGGAGGCGGCCCGCGTCGACGGCGCCACCACCTGGCAGACGTTCTGGCAGGTCACCTTCCCGCTGATGCTGCCGGTGTCGGTGACGGCGGTGATCCTGCGCATCATCTTCAAGCTGAAGCTGGCCGACATCATCATCACCGTGACGTCGGGCGGCCCCGGCGGCGCCACGGATTCGGTGTCGAGCTTCATCTACCGCGAGTACCGCGACCGCTCGAATGTCGGCTACGGCACGATGCTGGCCATGGCCTATCTCGTCATCATCATCGTGTTCGTGACCTGGCTGCTGAAATTCGCCAGCCGTTTCGTGCGCAACGTCAACTGAGCGGCCGGCAACATGAGCGTCCAGACCACCGACTATTCCGTCTCCGAAATCAGCTCGCCGGCGAGCTTCCTGACCAGCCGCGTCTTCATCTATGGCGCGCTGGTGTTCTGGTCCTTTATCTGCCTGTTCCCGATCTACTGGACGATCACGACGTCATTCAAATCGGCGGTCGACGTCACCCAGGGCCATCTGATCCCCTTCGTCGACTTCCAGCCTGACTGGAAGGGCTGGCGCTCGCTCGGCCTGTCGCCGGACTCGATCACGCAGACCTCGACCGTGCGCGACGAGTTCTTCAAGCGCTTCATGAATTCGGTCATCGCCTCGGTCGGCGCGTCCGGCCTCGCCATCATCATCGGCAGCCTCGCCGCCTACGGCCTGACCCGCTACCGCTACCACTTCGCCTGGTTCAAGAACGAGGACATATCCTTCTTCTTCCTGTCACAGCTGATCCTGCCGCCGGTGGTGCTGGCGCTGCCCTTCCTGGTGCTCTACCGCGAGGTCGGCCTGCTCGACACGCGCGTCGGGCTGATCCTGCTCTACACGCTGATGGTGCTGCCGATCGTCATCTGGATTATGCGCGACCAGTTCAACTCGATCCCGGTCGAGCTCGAGGAAGCAGCGCTCGTCGACGGGCTGTCGATCTGGGGAGCTTTCTTCCGCATCGTCATGCCGATCGCGCTGCCCGGCATGGTCGCCGCCTTCATCCTGGCGATGGTGCTGTGCTGGAACGAGTATTTCTTCGCCGCGCTTTTGACCTCGACCGACGCCAAGACCATTCCCGTCATGGTGGCGAGCCAAACCGGGTCGCAAGGCATCAACTGGTGGTCGATGGCCGCACTCGCCACCGCCGCCATCACGCCGCTTGCCGTCATCGGCATCCTTCTGGAACGCTACCTGATCATGGGCATGACGGCCGGCGCGGTGAAGTAGCGCTTCAGCCCGCTGGTTGCCCCAGGAAGGCGGAGCTTATCCGGTCGCGAAACATCTCGGCGGTTGCGGCGGCGCCGAAATCGCGCGTCTCAAAACGCTCGCCCTTCAGCGTCGTCAGGACCACCGAGAAGGTCGGGCCGCCGCTGTCCCATTCGATCGTGCGCAGACCGAAATCGGCAATGTCGTCAGGGCCGAGACGATAGCGGCGCAGGAAGAACGGATTGCGCGTCACGATATCGATGCGACCGGAGCTGACGATCCAGCGCACCGCTGGACTGAAGAGCGCGGCGAGCGCAAGCGGGATGCCGACCGCATAGGCGCCGAGGATGATGAACAGGAAAAAGGGGCTGGCAAAGTTCGGTGGCCAGACGCCGCGATAGAGCTCCCAAGTAGGGACGATGATGCAAAACAGACCGGCAAGGCCAAGGAACAGGCGCTTGGCGACGTGCATCGGAACGTCGTGCCGCAACCGTCCATCGCTGCCGATCTCGTCCATTCCGGCCCCCTTAGCCCGGCGATCATGGCGGCGGATGATGAAAATAGGCGTAACGATCCGGAAGGCGCGTTTCTGTCGGGCGTGGCCAGACGCTGCTCGCCGCGTCAGGCCGACAGGAGGGCACGCAGATGCTCAAGGATCATGGCGACGCCCTTCCTGCCCAGCTCTGCCGAAGCTTCCGACGCGCTCGCCGTGTACCAGCTTGTATTATCGGCGAAGCGGCCGGCGTCGACCGCTTCGGGGCACAGCGCCAGCATCAGCGAGGTTTCGCCGATGCCGGCATGGTCGAACGGGTACTGGCCGTTCATGGCGGCCGACATCAGCGGATGCACCTGAACCCAATTGAAGAAGTTCTCGCCCTTGGCATGGCCTGCATAGTAGTCGGCCATTGTTTCGGAACCCCACCAGCCCTCGCCGCGCTGCTTTTCCAGGAAGCGGAAGATCGCCTGTCGGCCGGCGGCCTTGAAAGCGAGGTCGGTCGGCATGCCGGCGGTGAAATTCTCGGTCTGGTGGTGGATGATGGCGTGGATGTTGCGAAAGCCGATGCGCAGCAGGCTGAAGAACAGCCCCTCGGCGAACGGCGCCAGCTGATTGCCGCCGACCTGCACCGAGCCGCCGCCTTCCGGCGGCGCCACCGCATAGCTCGCGGCGCCATAGTAGAAGGCTGGCAGAATAACGATGTCGGCCTCCTTCTCGAACAATTCCAGTGTCTTGACGACGGCCAGCGTGTCCATGCCGACGGCCATGTGCTCGCCATGATACTCGAGCACGCCCAGCGGCAGGACGACCGGCCAGTTTTCGGCGATCGCCTTGCGGATCTGGTGCGGCAGCATCAATTCGTAACGCATCGCCCCTACTCCATATTGGTGTGGCGGGCGCGCATCGCCTCCGGCGAGGCGCCGGTCAGGGCCTTGAGCTTCAGCACCATCACTTCGAACAGCAGGAACAGCGCGCCCTCGAACAGCGAGCCCATCGGCAAGACGGAGGTCTTTGCCGCGCCCTGGTCGCTGGCCATGGTCTGCGCCGGGATCAGCAAGGTGAAATCGGCGAGCCTGGCCGCGCTGCTTCCGCTTTCGGCGGTGACGAGCAGGACCTTTGCGCCCGCATCCCGCGCAACCCGTATCAGGGTCAGCACCGTCGTGGTCTCGCCCGGCCCGGAACTGACCAGGAAGACGTCGCCCTTGCCCAGCGGCGGCGTGGTCATGTCGCCGACCACCGACACCGGCAGGCCGAGATGGTAAAGCCGCATGGCGAAACCCTTGACCTGCAGCGCCTCGCGGCCGCAGCCATAGACGGCGATCCTGCCGGCCCCGACGAGCACTTCGCAGGCGGCGTCGATGCCGGCCCCGTCCACCTTGGCCAGCACGCCGCCGAGTTCCTCCAGCGCGCTCGCGAACAGATCCGTACCGGCCTTGGTCATGATGGCTTCACCAGTTTGCCCAGGGGTTGAAAAGGTGGAAGCTTCTGGTCACGCCTTCCCGGGAAAGGCTTGTTTTTGTTCATGCTATCACCGCGAAAATGCCTGTCCAACGGCCGTCGGCGCTTTTGCTGTACCACGGGCGTGATAGTGTCATGTCAGACAAATCAGCCCCAGGAAAACTCCACGACATGAAGACACGGCATTTCGACCGCATCGGCAATGGCGGCATCGACTTCACCGAACTCGGCTTCGGCACGGCGCCGCTCGGCAACCTCTATCGCGCCGTCTCCGACGAGGACGCCCATGCCACGCTGGAAGCGGCCTGGAACACCGGCTGCCGCTACTTCGACACAGCGCCGCTTTACGGTCTCGGCCTCTCGGAAACCCGGCTCAACCCGTTCCTGCGCGGCAAGAAGCGCGACGATTATGTGCTGTCGAGCAAGGTCGGGCGCCTGATGCGCGCCTGTCCGCCGGCTGAGCGCACCGGCATCGGCAAGTTCTTCGACACGCCGTCGCGCCGGGAGGTCTACGACTACAGCTATGACGGCGTCATGCGATCCTTCGAGGCTTCGCTGGAGCGCCTCGGCGTCGACCGCATCGACATCCTGTTCGTCCACGACGTCGACATCTTCACCCACGGCAGCAAGGAGGCCTCCGACCGGCGCATCGAGGAGTTCATGACCTCCGGCTATTATGGTCTGCTTTCGCTGCGCGACCAGGGCGCGATCAGGGCCTTAGGCGGCGGCATCAATGAATGGCAGGTGTGCCAGACATTGGCCGAGCGCGGCGATTTCGACCTTTTCCTGCTGGCAGGACGCTACACGCTGCTGGAGCAGGAGGCTTTGCAGTCCTTCCTGCCGCTCTGCCAGAAGCGCGGCATCGGCATCGTGCTCGGCGGCCCCTACAATTCCGGCATCCTGGCCACGGGGCCGAAGCCGGGAGCCTTCTACAACTATTCGGAGGCGCCGAAGGACGTGCTCGATCGAGTGGCGCGCATCGAGGCGGTTTGCAAGCGCCACGGCGTGCGCCTCATCGAGGCGGCGTTGCAGTTCCCGCTGCAGCATCCGTCTGTCGTGTCGGTGATCCCCGGCGGCCAGCGGCCGGGCGAGGTCGAAAGCAACCGCGCGTTGCTCGACGTCAAGCTGCCCGAAGCTCTCTGGAGCGATCTGAAGCAGGAAGGGCTGCTGCGCGCGGACGCGCCGACGGGCTGATCTGCCGTGCTGGCGGTGGCAAAAGAAAAGCCGGGCAAGCCCGGCTTTTCTGATCTTTAAAGAAAAAGGTCTTAGTTGACCGCGTCCTTGAGGCCCTTGCCGGCCGAGAATTTCGGCACGGTGCGCGCCGGAATCTTCACCTCGGCGCCGGTCTGCGGGTTGCGGCCGGTCGAAGCAGCGCGTTTTGACACGGTGAAATTTCCGAAGCCGACAAGCCGGACATCGCCGCCCTTCTTCAGTTCGCCAGTGATCACGGAAAACACCGCATCGACGGCTGACTGCGCGTCACCCTTCGAAATGCTCGCGGCATCGGCGACAGCGGACACCAGTTCGTTCTTGTTCATCAAAATTCCCTTCCATGAGAAAACCGGAACTTTCGACTCATCCGGCAGGAAACGGACTTTAGAAAGAAGCGTTCCTGCAACCAAGTCGAAAAAGCGGAAAAAATCCGAAAAAAGCCCGGAATTCCGGGGTTTTTCACATTAAAAAGCCGGGCGCGAGGCCCGGCTTTCGTTTTGTGCGCTGCAACTTTAGCCAAATCTAATGCGCAAGCGACTTTCCGGCATCGTCGCCGCTGTCGGCCGCGGCCGGGGCGTTGACCGGCTCGACCCACTCGATCGCCTCCGGCATCCGCACCAGCGCGTGACGCAGCACTTCGCCGACCCGCGAGACCGGAATGATCTCCATGCCGTTCTTCACGTTGTCCGGGATCTCCGCCAGGTCCTTGGCGTTGTCTTCCGGGATCAGCACCTTCTTGATGCCGCCGCGCAGCGCGGCCAGCAGCTTCTCCTTGAGACCGCCGATCGGCAGCACCCTGCCGCGCAGCGTGATTTCGCCGGTCATCGCCACATCGGCCTTGATCGGAATACCGGTCAGCACCGAGATGATGGCGGTCGCCATTGCCACGCCGGCCGACGGGCCGTCCTTCGGGGTTGCCCCCTCCGGCACGTGGACGTGGATGTCACGCTTGTCGAACAGCGGCGGCTCGATGCCGAAATCGAGAGCGCGCGAGCGGACATAGGAGGCCGCCGCCGAGATCGATTCCTTCATCACGTCGCGCAGGTTGCCGGTCACCGTCATGCGGCCCTTGCCGGGCATCATGACGCCTTCGACCGTCAGCAGTTCGCCGCCGACTTCCGTCCAGGCAAGCCCGGTGACGACACCGACCTGATCGTCAGCCTCGACCTGGCCGAAGCGGTAGCGCGGCACACCGAGATAGTCGGCGAGATTGTCGGCGGTGATGGTGACCGACTTCTTCTTCGTCTTCAGGATCTCGGTCACCGCCTTGCGCCCGAGCTTCATCAGCTCGCGCTCCAGGCTGCGCACGCCCGCCTCGCGGGTGTAGGTCTGGATGATGCCGCGGATCGCGTCCTCGCCAACGGAGAACTCCTTCGGCTGCAGCGCGTGATCGCGGATCACCTTCGGCATCAGGTGCCGCTTGGCGATCTCGATCTTCTCGTCCTCGGTGTAGCCGGCGATACGGATGATCTCCATGCGGTCCATCAACGGCGCAGGGATGTTCAGCGTGTTCGCCGTCGTCACGAACATCACGCTCGACAGGTCGTATTCGACCTCGAGGTAATGATCCATGAACGTCGAGTTCTGCTCGGGATCGAGCACCTCGAGCAGGGCCGATGACGGGTCGCCACGGAAGTCCTGGCCCATCTTGTCGATCTCGTCGAGCAGGAAGAGCGGGTTGGACTTCTTGGCCTTCTTCATCGACTGGATGACCTTGCCGGGCATCGAGCCGATATAGGTGCGCCGGTGGCCGCGGATCTCGGCCTCGTCGCGCACGCCGCCAAGCGCCATGCGGATGAACTCGCGGCCGGTCGCCTTGGCGATCGACTTGCCGAGCGAGGTCTTGCCGACGCCGGGAGGACCGACGAGGCACAGGATCGGCCCCTTGATCTTCTTCTGGCGGCTCTGCACGGCGAGATACTCGACGATGCGGTCCTTGACCTTGTCGAGGCCGAAATGGTCGGTGTCGAGCACGTTCTGGGCAAAGGCCAGGTCGTGCCTGACCTTGGAGTTCTTGCCCCACGGGATCGACAGGATCCAGTCCAGATAGTTGCGCACGACGGTCGATTCAGCCGACATCGGCGACATCGTCCTGAGCTTCTTCAACTCGGCTTCCGCCTTCTCGCGGGCCTCCTTGGAGAGCTTGGTCTTCTTGATGCGCGCCTCGATCTCGGCGGCCTCGTCGCGACCGTCCTCGCCTTCGCCGAGCTCCTTCTGGATCGCCTTCATCTGCTCGTTGAGGTAGTACTCGCGCTGCGTCTTCTCCATCTGGCGCTTGACGCGCGAGCGGATGCGCTTCTCCACCTGGAGCACGGAGATCTCGGCTTCCATGAAGCCCATCGCCTTTTCCAGCCGTTCCTTGACGGAAAGCGTGGCCAGCATCTCCTGCTTCTCGGGGATCTTGATGGCAAGGTGCGAGGCAACCGTGTCGGCGAGCTTGGAATAGTCGTCGATCTGGCTGGCGGCACCCACCACTTCGGGCGAGATCTTCTTGTTCAGCTTGACGTAATTCTCGAAGTCGGTGACGACCGAGCGGGCCAGAGCCTCGATCTCGACCTCTTCCTCCTCCGGCTCGACCAGCGCCGAAGCACGGGCCTCGTGGAAATCGGGACGGTCGGTGAACGAGACGATCTTGGCGCGCGAGGCGCCTTCGACCAGCACCTTCACGGTGCCGTCGGGAAGCTTCAGCAATTGCAGCACGTTGGCGAGCGTGCCGATATCGAAGATGGCATCGGGCTCGGGATCGTCGTCGGCTGCGTTCATCTGGGTCGCAAGCAGGATCTGCTTTTCCTGACCCATCACCTCTTCCAGCGCCTTGATCGACTTTTCGCGCCCGACAAAGAGCGGAACGATCATGTGCGGAAACACAACGATGTCGCGCAGCGGGAGGACCGCGAAGACGCCGTCGCCGGGAGCCCTGGATGTTTTGGCCATTGTCCAACCTTTCATGTCGCGGCCGCCAGTCGGCCAACCGCGAATCTCATATTAACGACCGAGGATCGTTCCGCCTACCACCGTTTGTGACGGGAGTTTTACAGCACAGAATTCGGCACCTCGGCCTTCTGCTGTTAGTTGGATGTGTAAGCGGCAAAGATCAAGGGCAAACACGGTCCGTTCATCCTACTCCATCGGTCAGGCGGCACACCGTTTCACAGCAAAACGGCGCCCGTCGGGCGCCGTTCCACAAAAACTATGGGCCAGGTGCCATGTCAGGCGCTGACGTTGCCCTTCTTTTCCTTCTGCTCGGAATAGATGTAGAGCGGCCGGGCGTTGCCGGAGACCACCTCTTCCGAAATCACCACCTCGCGCACGCCTTCCAGCGCCGGCAGTTCGAACATGGTGTCGAGCAGGATTGCTTCCATGATCGAACGCAGGCCGCGCGCGCCGGTCTTGCGCTCGATGGCGCGCTTGGCGATCGCCGACAGCGCGTTCTCGTGGAAGGTCAGATCGACATTCTCCATCTCGAACAGCCGCTGGTACTGCTTGACCAGCGCGTTCTTCGGCTCGGTCAGGATCTGGATCAGCGCCGGCTCGTCGAGGTCTTCCAACGTCGCCAGCACCGGCAGACGGCCGACGAATTCGGGGATCAGGCCGAACTTCAGCAGATCCTCGGGCTCGACCTGGCGGAAGATGTCACCGGTGCGGCGATCCTCGGGCGAAGCGACCGTGGCGCCGAAGCCGATCGAGGTCTTGCGGCCGCGATCCGAGATGATCTTGTCCAGCCCGGCGAAGGCGCCGCCGCAGATGAACAGGATGTTGGCGGTGTCGACCTGCAGGAACTCCTGCTGCGGGTGCTTCCTGCCGCCCTGCGGCGGCACCGAGGCGACCGTGCCTTCCATGATCTTCAGGAGCGCCTGCTGCACGCCCTCGCCCGACACGTCGCGGGTGATCGAGGGGTTGTCGGACTTGCGCGAAATCTTGTCGATCTCGTCGATGTAGACGATGCCGCGCTGGGCGCGCTCGACATTGTAGTCGGCCGACTGCAACAGCTTGAGGATGATGTTCTCGACGTCCTCGCCGACATAACCGGCCTCGGTCAACGTCGTGGCATCGGCCATGGTGAAGGGCACGTCGATGATGCGGGCCAGCGTCTGCGCCAGCAGCGTCTTGCCGCAACCGGTCGGGCCGATGAGCAGGATGTTCGACTTGGCCAGTTCGACGTCGTTGTTCTTGCCGGCGTGCGCGAGGCGCTTGTAGTGGTTGTGGACGGCCACCGACAGCACGCGCTTGGCGTAGGGCTGGCCGATGACATAGTCGTCGAGGACCTTGAGGATCTCCTGCGGGGTCGGCACGCCCTCGCGCGACTTCACCATCGAGGTCTTGTTCTCCTCGCGGATGATGTCCATGCAGAGCTCGACGCATTCATCGCAGATGAAGACCGTCGGGCCGGCAATCAGCTTGCGCACCTCGTGCTGGCTTTTGCCGCAAAACGAGCAGTAGAGGGTGTTCTTTGAATCACCGCCGCCGGTATTGTTCGCAGGCATTTTCCTGTCCTTTCACCGCCCGCCCGCCGATGGTCTGGCCAAGGCGTCTTATCAATCTACCGCGAGAATGCGCCACCGCCAGTGTCCCAGCTCACACAGCGTATTCCGTACGAAACACAAATCAGAAGACGCGGCAACGATTCGCAGCAACCCCACACAAAGCTAAGCCGTCGAAAATCAACATAGCCTTAACGTAGGCAATCCCACCCGTCGAGGGAACAGCCAATTGTGGCCGAAATGCCGCAAGCCGCGCCAAAAGCGCGTTTTCCCGCCACCCGCTGCCAATCGGCGCCTAGGCGGCGACGACTTCGGCGGCCTCGCGGGACGAAATGACCTTGTCGATCAGACCAAAGTCCTTGGCCTCGTCGGCGGTCATGAAATGGTCGCGGTCGAGCGTCTTTTCGATCTCGTCATAGCTCTTGCCGGTGTGCTTGACGTAGACCTCGTTGAGGCGGCGCTTCAGCTTGATGATGTCCTGCGCATGACGTTCGATGTCCGAGGCCTGACCCTGGAAGCCGCCGGACGGCTGGTGGACCATGATGCGGGCGTTCGGCGTGGCGAAGCGCATGTCCTTGTGGCCGGCGCAAAGCAGCAACGAGCCCATCGAGGCGGCCTGGCCGATGCAGAGCGTCGACACCGCCGGCTTGATGAACTGCATGGTGTCGTAGATCGCCATTCCCGACGTGACGACGCCGCCCGGCGAATTGATGTAGAGGTTGATTTCCTTCTTCGGGTTCTCGGCCTCGAGGAACAAAAGCTGTGCACAAACCAGCGTCGCCATGCCGTCCTCGACCGGACCGGTGATGAAGATGATGCGCTCTTTCAGCAGGCGCGAGAAAATGTCGTAGGCCCGCTCGCCGCGATTGGTCTGTTCGACCACCATCGGAACGAGGTTCATGTAGGTTTCGACGGGGTTCTTCATGGACTATCCCTTTTTGAAGATGGGATTCCGGCGCCGGGGAGTATGAGCAATCGGGCAGAATCGGTTCTGGATCGTTAGGATGTAAATAGGATGCCGGCTCACCCTAACGCAAGGCCGCCCCTCCTAGCCATCTGGTTAAGCCGAATCAAGCGCTACCAACCGACGAAAGGCGCGGGCGAAGCGTCTTTCGACCCAGTGTCTCCCGGGGCGCTTTGAAACGGTAGCACTTTCTTAACCGCGCCCCTTAACGAAAAGCTGCAAAACCGCTTTTTGGGGAACGGAGCTTCCGGTACAACTTCCGCGTTGAACTGGCGTTCTTTTCCATGGGGGAATGTCATGATCCGCAAAAGCCCTGCATCCCTGGCCGTGGCGGGCCTCGCCATCCTTGCCACGATATCGGAAACGGCCGCCGGCGGCCGCGCGCTCGAATGCTACGAGCCGATCCGCAGGCCGGCGCTCTACGATACCGTCTACGAGGACGTGATGGTCAGCCCCGGCGGCCAGTTCGTCGACTACGATGCGCCGATCTACGGCACGCGCGCGAGCGTCGAGCAGATCGCGCCAGCCCGCGTCACTTACGAGGTGGTGCCGGCCGTCACCCGCACCGTCTACCACACGGTCAAGGTGGACGACGGCGGCTATGCCTGGGAATGGCGCATCATCCACGGCCGCAAGGTGCTGTGCAAAGTGTGGCGCAAGGCCCGCTATGCGCGGGTCGCCGAAACTGCGGTGGTCGAGCCCGAGCGTCTCAGGCGCGTGGTGCTCCCGGCGGAATATGAAAGCGTCGCCCGGGAGGTGCTGGTGCGGCCGGAACGGCGGCGCATCACCGAGATTGCGCCCTCGTACCAGAAGGTGGCGCGCCGGATGCTGGTCAGGGAAGGCTCCACGCACTGGCGGCGCGTGCATATCGAGCGCCATTGCCGGGATTAGGCCACCTCTGCCCGCAGCCACTTCTTGAGGCCGCCGACATCACCGTCGCCAACGGCTTTGGCGACACGCCTGCCGACCGCCGCGCCGAACTTGTAGCCATGACCGGAGCAGGCCGAGACGACCAGGCATTTGCCCCTTTCGTGCGCCAGGAACTTCTCGTCGGCGGTGAAGGTGTAGGCGCAGGTGACGACCTCGGTCACCCTGTATTCAGCGATGCGGGCGATCGGCGGCGAGAACAGGTTGCGGATCACCTCACCCTCGCCCGGCACCGGCGCCCGGTTCCAATCGGCGTCGCTGGTCGGCACCTTGTGCAGGCCCGAACCGAATTTCATGCCGGCGCCGCGCGTCAGCGGGATCATGTAGCCGTCGGTGACGCCGCCGACGTCGAGGATGACGGGCGCCGTTTCCCAGGCCACCCTAAGATCGGCTGGCGGTTCGACATAGGCAAGCGCGGTGCGATAGGTCTTCAATTCACCGCCGAGCTCCGGGAGCAGCTTCAGCACCCACGCGCCGGCAGCGACTACGATGCGGTCGGCCTGCATCGTCTCGCCGCCGGCGAGCGTGATCCGACCGGCCTCGGCATCGACCTCGACCACCTTGCTGTGTTCGTAGACATTTGCGCCGTTGGCGCGCAGCCATGCAGCGAGGCCGGAGGCGATCCTGCGGCAATGCAGAGCGCCACCCTCGGTCGAAAAATAGGCGTAGCGGAATGAGTCCGGCTCCAGGAACGGCCAGCGCTCGACCGCGGCGGCGGGGTCGAGCAACTCGAAGGGAAAGTTCCCCTCCTCCAGGCCTTCGCGGTATTCCTCGGCCTCGTCGCCGGGCTCGCGCGAGATGCAGAGGAAACCCCTGGCATCGAGATGGTTCTCGCCGAGATCGGCCCACATCTCGTCCCAGGCGTCATACGCCTCCGTGATCAGCCTGCCATAGCCGGTGCCGGCGCGGTAGGCGCGACGGATGATGCGGTGATGGTCGCCCGACGCGGCCAGCGGATTGGGAATCGGCCCCTGCTCGACGATGGAAACGCTGTGCCCGGCCTTGACCAGCGACCACGCCGTCGAAAGCCCGGCAATGCCGGCGCCGACCACGATCACATTCATCGAAACCGTCCTTCCGCAGCCATCTCGCTGGCTCAATTCATTGGGTTGCCGGGCGCCAAGATACGGTCTGGCACCGGGCTGGCAAGGCGCGCTAATGATCCAGCATGACCGATTTGATGCCGCCACCCGCCTACCTTGCCTTCGATCCCGCCGGCCGTCGCCTGCGGCTCGACGCGCACGAGCCGGCCTTCTTCCTGAACCCGTACGAGGCCTATGCCTTCCTGCATGGCGCCGCGAACGCCTTCTTCTGGGAGGACTACGGCTTCTGGTGCTTTGGCGGCTTCGACGACGTCAACCGGCTGCTGCGCGACCGCCGCTTCGGCCGCCAGAACCCGGCCGGCATACCCGACAGCCGCGGCGTCGGCCAGGACCGTTCGCATCTCGCCGCCTTCGACGGCATCGAGGCCAATTCGATGCTGGAACTGGAGCCGCCGGTGCACACCAGGCTGCGGACCCTGGTCAACCGCGCATTCGTCTCGCGCCAGGTCGAACGGCTGCGGCCGCGCGTCGAAGCGCTGGCCAACGAGCTGATCGACCGCTTCGAGCCCAACGGCGTCGACCTCTTGCCCGCCTTCGCCTCGCCGCTGCCGATCACCATCATCGCCGAAATGCTCGGCGTGCCGGTGGCGATGGCGCCGCAGCTGCTCGACTGGTCGCACCAGATCGTCGCCATGTACATGCATGGCCGCACGCGCGAGACCGAGGAGACCGCGAACCGCGCCGCGCGCGACTTTTCCGATTTCCTGCGCGGCTACGTCACCGAGCGGCGCAAGCAGCCGGGCGACGACCTGCTGTCGCTGCTGATCGCAGCGCAAGAAGATGGCCAGAGACTGTCCGAGGACGAGCTGGTGTCATCAGCCATTCTGCTGCTCAATGCCGGCCACGAAGCGACCGTGCACCAGACCGGCAACGCGGTGCGCTCGATCCTGGCGCAGGGCGGCGACCCCAGCCGTTTCTTCACCACGCCGGAGGCGACCGCGGCCACGGTCGAGGAATGCCTGCGCTTCGACGCGCCGCTGCATATGTTCCTGCGCTATGCCTATGAGGAAATCGAGGTCCAGCCCGACATCGTGCTCAAGCGCGGCGACAAGATCGCGCTGCTGCTCGGCATGGCCAACCGCGACCCCTTAGCCTTCGCCGCGCCGCAGGCCTTCAATCCAGGCCGCGCCGACCAGAAGAACGTCTCCTTCGGCGCCGGCATCCATTTCTGCATCGGGGCGCCGCTGGCCAGGCTCGAACTGCAGGTCTCGCTGAAGACGCTGTTCGATCGGCGGCCAAAGCTCCACCTCGCCGAAGAGCCGCGCTTCCGCGACAGCTATCATTTCCATGGGCTGGAACGGCTCGCGGTGGCCTTCTGACAGGCGACGAACGGATATCGGGACAATGAGATTCGCCTTCCTGCAGGAACCGCCCTTCTGCTTCACCGACGCATCGGGCGCCTTGCGCGGCTGCGACGCCGTGCTCGCCGAGAAGGTTTGCGAGACATTGGGGCTGGACGGGTTTTCGGCCATCGAGGCAGAGTTCGCGGGATTGCTGCCCGGATTGGCCGCGAACCGTTGGGACATGACCACGGGGCTGTTCATCTCGGACGAGCGCAAGAAGCGGGTCGATTTCACCCGGCCGATCTGGATGCTGCCGGACGGACTGCTGGTCGCCGAGGGCAACCCGCTTGGACTGGGTGGCTACCGGGCACTCGGCCGCGATCCGTCGGCCATCCTTGGCGTTGTATCGGGCCAGATCCAGCACCAGACGGCGCTGCGCAACGGCGTTCCGGCCGAGCGGATCAGGATCTTCGGCACCCAGGCCGAAGCAGCCGAGGCCGTCGCTGCCGGCGTGGTGCATGCCTATGCCAGCGTCGCCATGGCGCATCGCGGCTACCTGGCCGGACGGCCTGACGCGCCGCTCGCCGTCATCGATGTTCCGGCCGAGGAAAAGCGGCCGGCGGCCGGCGCCTTCGCGCTCGCCAAAGGCAATGCGCCCCTGCGCCAGCGCATCGATACCTGCCTGGACGAGTTGCTCGGCGGCTCCTGGCACCGGCAGATGATGCGCGAGTACGGATTTTCCGAGGGCGATGTCGACCGCCTGCTCTGATCCGGCTGGAGGGGTCAGAGCTTGATCACATAGTCCTTAAGGGTCGTTTCAGGCATTCCGGTTGCACCCTGGATCTCAGAGGACCTGCGCGAATTCCCGGCGAATTGGCCAGGTAGGCGCAGCCTACAGAATTCCACTTGGCGCCTTACATGTTCCCAGAGATGCTAAGAACGAACAGGATCGTGGAGGCCAACATGACGATGGTCGCTGCCGGAAAGAATACTACCGCCAGCCAAAATCTCTTTGGGTGCATTTCTCGCAAGTAAACCCTACCACGCGCCGGGTAGATTCCTGCCCTAACGGCCGGCAATACAACATATATACAAAAATTTAAAAGCCACACGTTCGCGAGCACGCAGGCAATGACGATCACTATTTTGTATATATCGATACCTGAGTGCATGGTAATCCCCAATAGGCGCTAGTTCTCCCTGCTACTGTTCTTGGAGATCATTAAAGCTTGATTACATACTCCTTGCGCGTCGTTTCAAGCACTTCCCAGCTGCCCTTGAAGCCCGGCCGCAGCACGAAACTGTCGCCGGCTTTGACGGTGCGCGCCTCGCCGCCGTCCTCGGAGATCACCGAGACGCCGGACAGGATGTGGCAAAACTCCCACTCGTCATAGACGATGCGCCACTTGCCGGGCGTCGATTCCCAGATGCCGGCATAAAGGCCGCCGTCCCGCTCCTCGACATTCCAGGTGCGGAACTTCGGATCGCCCGAAATCAGCCGGTCCGGAGCAGGCGCGCCGGCCTCCGGCTCGGCGCTTGCGACATCGACGGAGAGAAAGTTCGGCGCCGCCATCAGACCTTGTCCAGCGCCTGTTCGAGGTCGGCGACGATATCGTTGACGTCCTCGATGCCGACCGAAAGGCGGACCGTGTCCGGCCCGGCGCCGGCCTTGATCTTCTGCTCGTCGGAAAGCTGGCGATGCGTGGTCGAGGCCGGGTGGATGACCAGCGACTTGGTATCGCCGACATTGGCAAGATGCGAGAACAGCTCCAGCGCCTCGACGAATTTGACGCCCGCGGCGTAGCCGCCCTTGAGACCGAAGGTGAACACCGCGCCGGCGCCCTGCGGCGAATACTTCTTCTGCAGGGCGTTGTTCTTGTCGCCGGGCAGGCTGGGATAGCTCACCCACGCGACCTTGGGATGGTTCGATAGCCAGCCGGCGACGCTCGCCGCGTTGTCGCAATGGCGCTGCATCCTGAGCGGCAGCGTTTCCAGTCCGGTCAGGATCAGGAAGGCGTTGAAGGGCGAGATCGCCGGGCCGATGTCGCGCAGACCGAGGACGCGCGCGGCAATCGCAAAGGCGAAATTGCCGAAGGTCTCGTGCAGCACGATGCCGCCATATTCGGGGCGCGGTTCCGACAGCATCGGGTATTTGCCCGACTTCGACCAGTCGAAGGTGCCGCCGTCGACGATGGCGCCGCCGATCGAATTGCCGTGGCCGCCGATGAACTTGGTCAGCGAATGGACGACGATGTCGGCGCCGTGCTCGATCGGCCGCACCAGGTAGGGCGAGGCCAGCGTGTTGTCGACGATCAGCGGCAGGCCGTGCTTGCGGGCGATGTCGCCGATCTTCTCGATGTCGACGAAGATGCCGCCCGGATTGGCAAGGCTCTCGATGAAGATCGCCTTGGTCCTGTCGTCGATCTGGCTTTCGAAGGTCGAGACATCGTTGGTGTCAGCCCAGCGAACCTCCCAGCCATAATTCTTGAAGGCGTGGCCGAACTGGTTGATCGAGCCGCCGTAAAGCCTTGTCGCGGCGACGAAATTGTCGCCCGGCTGCATCAGATTGTGAAACACCAGTATCTGCGCGGCGTGGCCGGACGCGACCGCCAGCGCCGCGGTGCCGCCCTCGAGCGCCGCGACGCGCTCCTCGAGCACGGCCTGGGTGGGGTTCATGATGCGGGTGTAGATGTTGCCGAAGGCCTTCAAGCCGAACAGCGAGGCGGCATGGTCGGCGTCATCGAAAACATAGGAGGTGGTCTGGTAGATCGGGGTCGCCCGGGCGCCCGTCGCCGGATCGGGCTTGGCGCCGGCGTGAATGGCAAGCGTGTTGAAACCGGGCGTACGCGTCATCGAAAACTCCCTCAGGAACCTGCGCAAGAAATCGTGGGGCATTCTTGGCGAAGGCCACCCCGGAATGCAAAGAAGAAAATACCTTTCGGCGTGCGATCTGCGACGAGCGCCCGAGAAAATCCAATTCTTCCCGGAATAATTTTGCGCCGCGGCAGCCGGGCTATTTTTGCCTTACGCCGAAGCTCTGGAAGCCCTGCCGCATCAGCGGCTTCTTCGACGACAGCACGCCGGAATTGACGCCGGTCCAGCCGATCTCGCCGGACAGCTTGCCGTATTCGATCTTCGGGCAGCGGTTCATCACCACCTTCATGCCGGCAGCCTCGGCGCGGGCGGCCGCCTCGTCATTGCGCACGCCAAGCTGCATCCAGACCACTTTCGGCAAGGGATCGAGCCGCAGAATCTGATCGAGGATACCCGGCACCGCGACTGAGCCACGAAAGATGTCGACCATGTCGACCGGCTGCGGCACGTCGGCGAGGCTTGCGTAGACGGTACGGCCTAGAATCTCCTTGCCGGCATGACCAGGATTGATCGGAAACACCGAGAACCCCTTGGCCAGCAGGTACTTCAGCACGAAAAAGCTCGGCCGAACGTCGTTGGGCGACGCGCCGACCATGGCGACGGTCTTCACCGAGTTGAGGATGCCGGCGATATAGGTGTTGTCGTAGCTGTCGTGGTTCATGCCTCGTCCTCATACAGCGCTTCGGCGAGAAAACCATCCGGATCGCCGCAGAAATCGCGCATCATGCGAAAGTGGTCGGTGTCGCGAAAATCGACCAGGTCGAGCCCGAAGCGGCTGATGCGGAACAGGCGCGCGCCGGGACAGGCCATCAGCAGCGGCGAGTGCGTCGCCATGATCACCTGCGCGGTGCCGGACAGGTCCATTCGCCTCAGCAGCTTGAGCAGTTCGATCTGGCGTGTCGGCGACAGCGCGCTTTCCGGCTCGTCCAGGATGTAGATGCCTTGCCGACGACAGCGCTCCTCGAAGAAGCGGATGAAACCTTCGCCGTGCGACCACGAGAGGAAATCGGGCGGCGGCGGTTTGAACGGGTCTTCGAGTGCCGCCCGATCAAGGTAGCGCGCCACCGAATAGAAGGATTCTGCTCGGAAGAACCAGCCGGCGGTGACCTTCGGCAGCCAATGGGCACGGAGCGTCTGGGCAAGCGCGGTGCCGCTTTTGTCGATGGCGATGGAATGGTCGACCGGCCTGTAGCCCTTGCCGCCGCCGGCCTCGTCGTAACCGGCAAGCGCGCCGATGGCTTCGAGCAGCGTCGATTTGCCGGTGCCGTTCTCGCCGACGATAATGGTGATCGGCGTGGTGAATTCGAACTCGAACGCGCGGCTGGCGAAGATCGGCAGGTTCCAGGGATATTGTTCCCAGTCCTCGACGCCCGCTGGCTCGAGCAGGATGCGCTTGAGATAAGGCGCCTTCAGGCGCGTCAGTTGCTTGCGAGGCGCCACGGGCAGCGTCAGCCCGGCAGCGAGATCGAGCCGTCTTCCGCGATCGGAAAGGCCGGATTGTGCGCGACTTCCCAGACATGGCCGTCGGCATCGGCGAAATAGCCGTACCAGCCGCCCCAGAAGGCGCGGCCGGCCGGCTTGACGATCTTGCCGCCGGCCTTCTCGGCCATGGCGAGGACTTGGTCGACTTCGGCGTCGGAGCGGGTGTTGTAGGCGAGATAGACGGCCGACGGCGCTTTTGCAAAGCTGACGCCGGAATCCTCCTCGGCGCTTTCGCGCGGGAACAGGCCGAGAATGGCTCCACCCATCTGGAAGAAGGCGACGCCCTCGGTGATCCCCGGATGGCGGGTCAGTCCCATGCCCTCGTAGAAGCGCGTCGCGCGATCGAGATCGTCGGTGGCGACGGTGATGATGGAGATACGCGGTTCCATTCGGACCTTCCTCTTTCCGGGCGCCCTACTCGTCCTTCCATTCCGGCTTGCGCTTGCCGACGAAAGCTCCGATGCCTTCCTCCGCGTCGCGCGCCAACATGTTCTCGACCATCACCCGGCCGGTGTACACATAGGCGTCGGCCAGTCCCATCTCGGCCTGAGCGTAGAACGCCTCCTTGCCGGTCTTGACCACCAAAGATGATTTCGAAGCAATGGTTTGCGCGTATTTACTGACAACCTGATTCAGGTATTCGCGCGGCACGATGCGGTTGATGAGGCCGAATTCTTTGGCGGTGGCCGCGTCGATCGTCTCGCCAGTCAGTAGCATTTCCATGGCCTGCTTGCGCGAGACATTGCGCGACAGCGCCACCATCGGCGTCGAGCAGAACAGGCCGATGTTGACGCCCGGTGTGCAGAAGGTCGCCTCGTGCGAGGCAATCGCAAGATCGCAGCTCGCGACCAATTGCAGCCCGGCGGCGGTGGCGAGGCCGTCGACCTCGGCGATGACCGGCCTGGGGTGGCGCACGATCGCCTGCATCAACTCGGCGCAAGCGGCAAAGGTCTTCTCGAAGAAGGCCCGGCCGCGATCGGCATCGCTGCGATGGGCGCTCAGTTCCTTGAGATCGTGGCCGGCGCAGAACACCTTACCGGACGCCGCGAGGATGATGACGCGCACGGATTTGTCGGATTTCGCGCGATCGAGTTCGGCCATCAGCGCCGCCATCACCGCCAGCGACAAGGCATTGGCCGGCGGGCTGGCGAGCGTCAGGCGAAGAGTGCCTTTGTCCAGGCTGGCGACAACAGGCCCCTCGGCGATTGCCGGCTTGATGGCGACGACTTCAGCCATGTTTTCAAACCTCTCCGCCCAATCCTTCTCGGCCTGCTGTGGCGCACTTCACAGACCATGGAACAAAAGAACTAGCACGCTGCCGATTGAAGAAAAGCCGCTAGCCGTGTTTTCTCGGCCGCAACATTTGGTCCAGGCGCCCTCGCCTTGGGTGCCCTGCCCGTCCCGCACATAGGAAATCGCCGATGCCCGCTCAAAGCAATCTGAAGCCGGTGTTGACCGCGGCTGACGTCAATCGGTTGATGGAAAGCGTCTATCCGCAGCTCAACGACCAGTTTTCCTTCTATCAGGCGCTGGAGGTGTTTCCCGGCGGCTGCATCGTGCGGCTCAATGCCGACGAGCGGCATCTGCGTCCGGGCGGCACGGTGTCCGGTCCTTCCCTGTTCACGTTGGCCGACATCGGCGGCTATGTCTGCGTGCTATCGCATGCCGGGCCGGATGCGCTGTCGGTCACCACCAACCTCAACATCAACTTCGTGCGCAAGGCCAAGGCCGGTCCGATCGACGGCCATTGCCGCATCCTGAAGCTGGGAAAAAGCCTGATGGTGTTCGACATCGACATCGTCGCCGGGCCGGACGGACACACGGTGGCGCATGCCACGGGCACCTATTCGATCCCGCCGAAACGTCCGAATGATGTGGTAAAATAATACCTTTTACTCAATTCATTGTTTTTGCTATGTTTTCCACGCAAAGAGAGATTTCGGTCGCCTTGACGCGCTGATTGCCCTCGCCTATAAGCCCTCGCGAAGCAGCGGCCCGCAACGGCCGCCGCTTTGTTATTGGCGACGGGCGAACACCCCAGCCAATTCAAGCAACAAGAAACGCCTTTCCCTGTCCTTCGCGGGTAGGGAAGGTCCAATCGAGAGCAAGAACCATGGCTACCTTTTCGCAGAAGCCTGCGGATGTGGTGAAGAAGTGGGTGCTGATCGACGCCGAAGGTCTCGTCGTCGGCCGCCTCGCCACTGTCATCGCCAACCATCTGCGCGGCAAGCACAAGCCCACCTTCACCCCGCATGTCGACGACGGCGACAACGTCATCGTCATCAATGCCGACAAGGTGGTGTTCACCGGCAAGAAGTACACCGACAAGGTCTACTACTGGCACACCGGCCATCCCGGCGGCATCAAGGAGCGCACCGCGCGCCAGCTGCTCGAGGGCCGTTTCCCCGAGCGCGTCGTCGAGAAGGCCGTCGAGCGCATGATCCCGCGCGGCCCGCTTGGCCGTCGCCAAATGAAGAATCTCCGCGTCTATGCAGGCGCTGAACATCCGCATGTCGCCCAGCAGCCCGTCACGCTCGACGTGGCCAAGCTGAACTCCAAGAACAAGAGGGCTTCGTAATGGCTGAGCTTTCCTCGCTCGCAGAACTCGGGACTGCCGCTGCCGTCGCGCAGCCGGCCGCTCCCGTCCACGTCCAGAAGCTCGACAAGTCGGGCCGCGCCTATGCCACCGGCAAGCGCAAGAACGCCATCGCGCGCGTCTGGGTGAAGCCGGGCTCCGGCAAGATCGTCGTCAACGACAAGGAATTCGCGAGCTACTTCGCGCGTCCGGTGCTGCAGATGATCCTCAACCAGCCGATCATCGCCGCCAACCGGGCCGGCCAATACGACATCGTCGCCACCGTCATCGGCGGCGGCCTGTCCGGCCAGGCCGGCGCCGTTCGTCACGGCATCTCCAAGGCGCTGACCTACTACGAGCCGGCGCTGCGCGCCGTGCTCAAGAAGGGCGGCTTCCTGACCCGCGACAGCCGCGTCGTCGAGCGCAAGAAGTACGGCAAGGCGAAGGCCCGCCGCTCCTTCCAGTTCTCGAAGCGCTAAGCGCTACGAAATTTGGACAATCGAAAGGCCGCCTCCGGGCGGCCTTTTTGTTTTTGGGATGCTCAGGGACCGCGGCCGGCCGGCGTCTTTATGTAGTCGATGAATGCGCGCAGCGGCGCGGGCACCAGCCGTCGGCCGGGATAGTACAGGAAGGGTCCCGGGAAGCTCTGCCACCACGGCTCCAGCACAGGTTCCAGCGCGCCGCTCTCGAAATGCGGGCGCACCCAGTCCTCAAACAGCCAGAGAATGCCGACACCAGCGATCGCCGCATCGACAGCGAGATCGACGCCTCCACCGATGCTGACGACCAATGGCCCCGTGGGATCGACCCGCACCACCTCGCCGTCCCGCTCGAACTCCCAGGGCGTCATGACCCCGCTCGGGAAGCGGCCGCGCACACAGGCATGGCCAAGCAGGTCGCGCGGGTGCTGCGGCCGGCCGTGCCGGTCAAGGTAGGACGGCGCAGCGGAGGTCGTGAAGCGCTGCGCTCGGGGTCCGATCGGCACCGCGATCATGTCCTGCTCCAGCCGCTCGTCATAGCGGATTCCGGCGTCGCAGCCGGCCACCAGCAGATCGATGAAGTTCTCCTCGGCGATCACCTCCAGGCGAATGGCGGGATAGGCCGCGAGAAATCCCGGAACGATTTTGGGCAGCACCAGCCGCGAGGCGCTTATCGGCACGTTGAGACGCAACGTTCCGGCGGGCCGGTCGCGAAAGCCGTTCACCACATCGAGCGCAGCTTCTACCTCGCCCAATGCGGGGCCGAGCCGCGCCAGCAGGCTGGCACCAGCCTCGGTCAAAGCGACGCTGCGCGTGGTGCGGTTGAAGAGCCTCACACCGAGCTGGGTTTCCAGACGGCGGATCGCTTCGCTGAGCGCGGAGGCACTGCCCGCCGTCGCGCGGGCTCCTTCGCGAAAACCGCCTGCGCGCGCCACCGCCATAAACGCCTGGAGATCGTTGAGATCCGTCGCCATTGTTCGTCATCCCGTACAACCTGTCCGGATTATAAGCGATTATCGAAACAGCCGACAGCGCCTATCTGCCTCGTCGACAGCAAGGAGAAACAGCATGTCCAGCATCCAAAAGTCCGGCACATTCACCCTCGGAAGCCACACCGTGAAACGCCTTGGCTACGGCGCCATGCAGCTTGCCGGCCCGCATGTGTTTGGTCCGCCCAGGGATCGCGATGCCGCACTGGCGGTGCTGCGCGAGGCGGTGTCATCGGGCGTGGACCATATCGACACCTGCGACTATTACGGCCCGCACGTCACCAACCAGATTATTCGCGAGGCGCTGTCGCCTTACCCCAAGGACCTCGTCCTCGTCACCAAGATCGGCGCGCGGCGCGGCAGCGATGCGTCCTGGCTGCCGGCCAATTCGCCTACCGAACTTGAGCAGGCCGTGCATGACAACCTCAGGAATCTCGGACTTGAGGTGCTGGACGTCGTCAATCTGCGCATAATGTTCGGGATGGGGCCGACTGAGGGCTCGATCGAAGCGCAGTTGACAGCGCTTGCCGAGTTGCAGCGCAAGGGACTGGTGCGCCATATCGGCCTGAGCAACGTCACTCCCGCGCAGATCGAGGAAGGCCTCCGGATCTGCAAGATCGTCTGCGTGCAGAACCAGTACAATCTGGCGCACCGCGACGACGACGCGCTGATCGACCAACTGGCGCGGGAAGGCACCGCCTATGTGCCATTCTTCCCGCTCGGCGGCTTCAGCCCGCTGCAGTCTTCGACTTTGTCGCGGGTGGCGGAACGGCTCGGCGCGACGTCGATGCAGGTGGCGCTCGCCTGGCTGCTGCGACGCTCGCCGAACATTCTGCTGATCCCCGGCACGTCGTCGGTCGGGCATCTGCGGGAGAATCTTGCGGCGGCGGAGCTGGAGCTTTCGGCGGAGGTGCTGGACGAGTTGGATGGCGTGGCGAAAGCCGCGTGATTGGCTAATCTCCCCCCTCGTGGGGGAGATTAGCTGCGTCGGCGCCGACGCCTAATTAATACTCGCCGTATGCGCCGGCTCGGCCGGCCGCGCCTCATCTGCATAAGGCACGCGAAAACCATTGGCGGCGAGCCAGCCGATCGCCGCCTTCGGCTCGTCGGTCTGGATGATGGTGGCGCCGCGTTCGGCCCAGAAGCCCCAGGTCTCGGCGGGAAGGCTTGCGGCGACCGCCAGCTCGTCGCCGCGGCCGCCCGACAGGTAGCCGCCCGGCTTGTTGACGATGGCGTAGGTGTCGGCCCAGAGGTGCCAGCCGCCGCGCACGGCAGACGCCCGCATGCGGTTGGTGAACAGCGGTCCGCCCGTCTCCGTCAACGTCTCGGCGCCGGCCCGCCAGTTGATCAGCTCGATCGCACCCGGGGAAAAGACGCGGCCAACCTTCTCGGCGAAGGCGGCGTCGCGCACGGCATCGTCGGCGATGATCGGCATGAACTGGAAGCCGCCGCCGATAGCGTCGATCGCCGCCTTGACGGTGTCGATCCGCTGCTGGTTCCAGAGGTTCTCCTTGACGATGACCTGATCGGCCATGCCGAGATCGCGGGCAACCGCGATCATGCCGGGCAGAGCATGAACGTCGAGCTTGTTGTCGAGGTTGATCAGGATCCGGTCCCTGGTCGCCATCAGCATTTCGCGCAGCGTCGAGACCGGCTCGCTGGTGATGGCGCCGGTGCCCTCCAGGACAAGCCTGCATCTCTTCAGTTCGGCGACAGTATGGTCGACCACCTCGCCCTTGCAGTTGGTGGTGCGGTCGAGCCAGCTGTCATGCATGACGACGAACTCGCCGTCCTTGGAGCGCCTGATGTCGACCTCGACGATCTCGGCACCGAGCGCGATCGAGGCCTCGACCGCGGCGAGCGAATTCTCGGGGTAAGGCGTCTTGCCGGCCTGCATGCCGCCGGCGCGGTGCGCCGCCACCATCACATGGTCGCGCCACTGGTTGGCATGCTCGAAGCGGTCGAGGATCTGCCTGGCGCGCGTTTCGCCGGCCAAGGCATGGCCGATCGAGACCGCGAGCGCCGCGGAAAGCAGAAGGCCTTGCCAGATGGTACGCATCAAGAATCGCTCCGTTCCGGATCGCAGTCCGGTTAAGCGATGCGCATGACAGGGCGGTGAACGAAGCCGGCTATGGGCTTGAACGGATTGGCTTCTCAGATCCGCTTGGCGAGCCGCCGGAACCAGGCCAGGGCCGGCATTTCGACGAAGCGCCAGGTGAACCAGGAGACGGCGATGGTGGCGACGAGCATGGTGAGAATAGCGGCAAAGCCGAGCCATGGCAGATCGGCGCCGAAGCCGGTCGCATGGTCGCCGCGCAGCACGATGTCGCCAAGCAGGTGAAGCCCGAACTTGCGCTCCACCAGCCCGCCGACATTGATCATGCGCGCCTGCACGAAGATGTGGACCATGTAGATGGAATAGGAGAGCGCGCCCAGCATCGGCATCGGCCGGGTGCGCAGGAAGGCGCTGATCCAGCCGCCCTCATGCGCAAAGAGGTAGAGCGCCAGCGCAAACACCAGGGGAGCGGCGATGCCGGCATCGTTGTCTCCGGCCAGCGCGACAAAAACACCGATCACCGCGATCATCACCATCTCGGCCGCCGTCCAGGCGATCCGCGCCCTGCCGTCACCGGCAAGCGCCTGTCGCGCCTCTGCAATGGAATCGTGCTGAAACCATGCCAGCAGCGCGCCGAGCGAGAAGCCGTAGAGGCAGCGGATGAAGCCGAAGTCGAAGGACACGTCCATATGCGTGTGAGAGAAGGCAAGCAGGAAAAGCGGCGCGGTGACGGCAGCGGCCACAAGCCAGATCCAGCTGCGCCGGCCTGCCGTGAAGACAACGGCGGCAAACAGCAGATAGGCGAAGAATTCGGCCGAGATGCTCCAGCTCGGCGCGTTCCAGCTCAGATGATCCTCGACGCCCATGCCTTGCAGCAGGAAGAGATTGGCGACGAGGCTGTTCAGGTCGAAGCCGCCGGTGAACGGCTCGGCACCCGTGCCGTGCAATTGCGGCAGCATGAGCCGCAATTCCTCGAAGGCGGCGAAGGCGGCGAGCATCACGAGATGCAGCGGGTAGATACGGCCGAAGCGGACAGGTGCGAAGCGGGCAAGCTCGACCGGCTCGCTGAGCCGGTTGCCGTAGGAACTGGCGATGACGAAGCCGGACAACACGAAGAAGAAATCGACGAACAGGTAGGAGCCGCCGACAAAGGCGCTTTGCGAGATCGTCGAGTCGGTCGGGAAATGGAACAGTGCCACCAGCAGCGCGCAGATGCCACGCCAGGAATCGAGCGCCAGGAAACGCTCGCTCGCCACGGTGCCGGTCCGGGTCGCCGCCGGCATATGCGCGGGGTTGAGAAAGGCGGTCTGCGTCATGATGATACAATCCTGTGTTGTCGTGGCACTCGCCGAGCGCCATTCCCGTTTCCCCACTCTGTGACTGGCATGTTGCGTGCCGGTTCTGTAGTTGTGGCAACCCGCTGAAAACCGAGGACCCGTAATGGCGAACCAGAACATCGACCATGCCTTCACCGCCCGCTCCAAGACGGGCGCGTCCTTCGAGCCGACCTATGCCGGCGCGCTGTCGTTCATGCGGCGCAGATACACGAAGGACGTGAGGGGCGCGGACGCGGTGGTGTGGGGCATTCCCTTCGATGCCGCCGTCACCAACCGGCCGGGCGCACGCTTCGGGCCGCAGGCGATCCGCCGCGCCTCGGCGATCCTCGACAACGACCCGCAGTACCCGTTCTCGCGCGACCTGTTCGAGCACCTCGCTGTTGTCGACTACGGCGACTGCCTGCTCGACAGCGGCAACCATCAGAAGACACCCGGCACGATCGAGCGCGAGGCGGCCAAGATCCTGAAATCAGGCGCCTTCCTGTTGTCGCTCGGCGGCGACCATTTCGTCACCTGGCCGCTGCTCAAGGCGCATGCCGCCATCCACGGACCGCTGGCGATGGTGCAGTTCGACGCCCATCAGGACACCTGGCCGGACGACGGCAAACGCATCGACCACGGCTCCTTCGTCGGACGCGCCGTGAAAGAAGGCATCATCGATCCCGATCGCTCGATCCAGATCGGCATCCGCACGCACGCCCCCGATACGTTCGGCATCAAGATCCTCTACGGTCACGAGGTCGAGGAGATGCGAGCGTCCGACATCGCCTATGCTATCGTCGACCGTACCGGCGGCAGGAAGACCTATCTCACCTTCGACATCGACTGCCTCGACCCGGCCTTCGCACCGGGCACGGGCACGCCGGTCGCCGGCGGCCCGTCCTCGGCGAAGATCCTGTCGACACTGCGCCAACTCGGCCAGATCGACATTGTCGGCGCCGACGTGGTCGAGGTTGCGCCCGCTTACGATCATGCCGATATAACGGCGATCGCGGGCTCCATGGTGGCGATGCATTATCTGGGCCTGGTCGCCGAGCGGAAAGCCCGGCTCGAGGACCTAAACAACGGCAATACTGTTGCAGTCAATCACGCTCAGGGCATATAGCGCTGAAATCGCAGGGACTTTTCAAGGCAATGAAACCGAAAATCTTCATCGACGGCGAACACGGCACCACCGGCCTGCAGATCAGGGCGCTGCTGGCCGAGCGGGGCGACCTGGAGATCATCTCGATCCCCACCGAGCGCCGCAAGGAAACTGCGGCGCGGGCCGAGTTCCTTAATGCCGCCGATGTCGCGATCCTGTGCCTGCCGGACGCCGCCGCCAAGGAAAGTGTGTCGCTGATCGAGAATGACACCACCCGGGTGATCGACGCCTCGACCGCGCATCGCGTTGCCGCCGGCTGGGAATATGGTTTCGCCGAAATGGACAAGGACCAGGCGAGGAAGATCGCCAACGCGAAGCGCGTCGCCAATCCCGGCTGCTGGCCGCAGGGGCCGATCGCGACGCTCAGGCCGCTGGTGTCGGCCGGATTGCTGCCCGCAGATTTCCCGATCACCGTCAACGGCATTTCCGGCTATTCAGGCGGCGGCCGGCCGATGATCGAGGACTATGTCGGCAAGGGCGAGGACGCGCCCGAATTCCTGCCCTACGGGCTGACCCTGCAGCACAAGCACGTGCCGGAGCTCAGGACCTATGCCAAGCTTTCGCACGACCCGATCATGCAACCGGCGGTCGGCAATTTCGCGCAAGGCATGATCACCGTGGTGCCGCTGCAACTCGGCGGCCTCGAGCGCGTGCCGACGGGCGCCGAGATGCACGCCGCGCTGGCCGATCATTTCACTGCGATCGAGGGTGGCGTGGTCGAGGTCGCGCCCTACACGCATCTGGAGCGCATCCCCGAGGTCGATCCGGAAATCTACAACGGCACCAACAAGATGAAGGTCTACGTCTTTGCCAATGACGAGCGGGCGCAGGCGCTGCTGGTCGCCGTCTACGACAATCTCGGCAAGGGCGCGTCGGGCGCCGCCGTGCAGAACATGGACCTGATGCTCGGCCTCACCCCGTAAGCAGGCATGCCGGAATTTCCGAAGCGCTGGAAAGTCAGCGCGCCCGAACTCATTGCCGAAACCTTCTCCAGCCGCATCCCTTACGGAAACCACACCGGCGGTAGGGATAGACGTATCCCAGCCGCAACCAACGAGACGCCTACACCGACAAGGAGCACGTACCTGCGCTTCATCGGCGGTCTCGTCGGTAGCGGATAGGCACCCTTGGTGCCGCGCCAGTGCGCGGCGGCAAATCCGAGCAGGATCAGCGCGAAACCCTGATGGGTCAGCGCCATGTGCAGCGGCACCTGCATCAACAGCGTGCCGATGCCGATCGAGGCCTGCACCAGGACAATCAGGAACAGCAGCGTGGCGCGGCGCGCATGGGTGGTTCCCGGCAGACGCCGGCGCGTCGCGATCATGTGCCAGAGCGCGACCGCAAAGACCGTGTAGGCGCCGATGCGGTGGACGAACTGCACCGTCTTCGGGTTCTCGAAGAAGTTGCGCCAGGCGGGCTCGAGCAGAAGCAGATCGCCTGGAACGAGCCTGCCGTCCATCAGCGGCCAGGTGTTGTAGCTCAAACCGGCGTCCAACCCGGCGACCAACCCGCCGAGATAGATCTGCACCAGCGCCAGCAGCACGATGACGCCAGCAAGCCGCTGCGTCGAGCGATCGGCGGCGGGCTCGGAATGCGGCGCCAGCCCCCGCGCCACTACCATAGTCGCGGTGAAGATCAGCGCCGCCAGCGTGAGATGCGTGGCCAACCGGTATTGGCTGACCGAGACGCGGTCGACCAGGCCGGACGCGACCATCCACCAGCCGATGGCGCCCTGCAGGCCGCCGAGCAGCAGGATGCCGACGAGCTTCGGCCCAAGGCCGCGCTCAATACGGCGCGTCGCCCAGAAGAACAGCAGCGGCAGGGCAAAGACGAGGCCGACGCTGCGCGCCAGGATGCGGTGTACCCACTCCCACCAGAAGATCGACTTGAACGCCTCGATGCTCATGCCCTTATTGAGCTCGGCATATTGCGGGATCTGCTGGTAGCGCTGGAACTCCTCCTGCCACTCGGCGTCGTTGAGCGGCGGGATGACACCGTGGATCGGCTGCCATTCGGTGATCGACAAGCCGGATTCGGTAAGCCTGGTGGCGCCGCCGACCAGCACCAAGGCGAACAGCACGAGAAGCACGAAATATAGCCAGCCGCGCACCTGCGCCCGGTTGCGCAGGTCGCGATCGCGGGCGGCATAGGGTGCGGCAGCAGTGATGGCGGCCATGGTTGTGTTCCGGCAATTGAGGTCGCGGGATTGGTGGACCAAGGCAGCCCCGGTGGCAAGGCCGGGCAGCGCGGCACGCCGTCGCGCCGCCAATGACAGGTTGCGTGCACCCTGCGATCGGCCTAAGCGATAGCCGTCAAAGAGATCGCGACATGCCCATTCGCCTCAAAAAGCTGATCGGAACCGTGCTGCTGGTTGCGCTGGTCGTCATCTACGCGCTGGTGGCGTCGATCGTGGCGGTTGCCCAACTGTCGGAATCGAGTCCGCTGGTGCATCTCCTGTTCTTCCTGTTGAGCGGCCTGCTGTGGGTGCTGCCGGCGATGGGCATCATCAAGTGGCTGATCATCGAACCGCGGCCCAAAGGCTGAAGTCCGGCGCCTGCAAAGGGCGCAAACGGGAATGTGATGTGATTGCGCGCGCCGAACACATCTCGCTACTTCCACAAGTGTTGATGCTCCGGGCCGGCCATCCGCGACGGTGACATGAAGTTGACCGCGGCGCCGGCACCGGCGCATGAAGTCCAGCGTTCCTTGCGACTCCCAGGACCAGGATCATCGCGCCGCTCCACCTTCCCGCTTGACGCACACATATCTCAATGGTTATACGTCAATCAATAGCCACCGGGTTATCGATCCCATGACGAATGCCCACGACGCGCTGTTCAGGACACTTGCCGATCCGACCCGGCGCGCCATCTTCGAACGACTGTGCCAAAAGGGAGAGCAGACCGTGGGCGCCCTTACGGCCCAGTCCGGGGTGTCGCAGCCAGCCGTGTCGAAGCATCTCGGCGTCCTGAGGCAGGCAGGGCTGGTGCGCGACCGCCATGAGGGACGGCAGACCCACTATAGCGCGCAGCTAGGCGCGCTTGCTCCCCTGATGGATTGGACACGCCAGATGGCCGGCTTCTGGGAGAGCCGGTTCGACGACCTCGAGGATCTGCTCAAAAGAATGGACCAATGATCAATACTGCAACCGAAACCCGCTCCGTCGTCGTCGAGCGGGAGATACCTTATCCGCCGGAAAAGATCTGGCGCGCGCTGACGCAACCGCATCTGATCGAGGAGTGGCTGATGAAGAACAACTTCAAGCCGGTCGTGGACCATCGTTTCAGTGTCAGCGCGGACTGGGGCGGCGTCGACTGCCAGGTCCAAACGGTCGAGCCCAACAAGACGCTGTCCTACAGTTGGGACACCAAGGATCTCGAGAGCGTCGTCACCTGGACGCTCACCCCCACGAGCACGGGAACCCATTTACGCATGGAGCAGACCGGCTTCCGGCCGGATCAGCAACCCTACTACCGGGGCGCCACCGTCGGCTGGCCGAGGTACCTTGCAGCCCTGGAGCAGGTGCTGGCGCGGATGGACTGAAGTCTACCGGCAGTTCAAGTCAAGCCCACGTTCACCACGCGCTATGCCGCGCACGATGCCAATGGAGGAAACAGAATGAAGATCAAGCTGACCAAAGTGTATGTGGACGACCAGGAAAAGGCCCTCGCCTTCTACACCGACGTTCTCGGCTTCACCAAGAAGGCCGATTTCAGCAACGGGCCGTTTCGCTGGCTGACCGTCGCCTCGTCCGACGAGCCGGAGGGCACCGAGCTGCAGCTGGCGCTGAACGACAATCCCGCGGCCAAGTCCTACCAGCAGGCCATGTTCAAGCAGGGCCAGCCCGCCGTCATGTTCTTCACCGACGATATCGAGAGCGACCACGAGCGCCTCAAGGCACGAGGCGCCGCCTTCGCCATGGCGCCGACCACGGTCACCGGCTCGACCATTGCGCAAGTGAACGACAGCTGCGGCAACCTGGTCCAGATCACCCAGCTGGCGCGCTGGTAGCGCGGGCTTTTCCGCTCATTTCTCAGAGGAGGTCGTATTGAACTTTAGCCAGTGGATTCGGCAAATTCACCGTTGGCTGTCGATCGTCTTTACGGTGACCGTCATCGCCAACTTCGTCGCCATGGCATTGGGGGAGCCGCCCGCCTGGGTGGTATACTCGCCGCTCTTGCCGCTCTTCCTGCTGCTGTTTTCCGGCCTCTATATGTTCGTGCTGCCCTACACCGGCAAGTCGCGTAGCGAGCAGCGCGTGGGCGGATAGGGACGGATGGCGAAGACGCGTGGACAATCGAACGCCAAGCGGGCCGGCACAGAGCCGGTCCTGCTTTCAGGCGGCAACCCGCAGATCGCCAAGGGCTATGGCGACGCCCCGGTGCAGGCCTATATTGCCGCCATGCCGGGGTGGAAGCGCGATGTCGGCCGCCGTCTCGATGCGCTCATCGCGCGCGCCGTCCCCGGCGTCGAGAAGGCGGTCAAATGGAACTCGCCGCTTTACGGGGTCGAGGGCCAAGGTTGGTTCCTCGGCGTTCATTGCTTCGCGAAATACGTCAAGGTCGCCTTCTTCCGCGGCACGTCGCTCAGCCCGCTGCCTCCAGGCGAGTCCAGGACCAAGGAAACGCGCTACCTCGACATTCGCGAGGACGATCAGGTCGATGAAGCCCAGGTCGCCGAATGGGTGAAGCAGGCCAGCCGATTGCCCGGCGAACGGATGTGACCGGACGACGGCTACGTGGCGCAACAACAACACGAAGGGAGTGACAGCCAACCATGAACAATAGCGCATCGCCGGAAAGCAAGTCTCCTTCGCAGCTGATAGACGCCAGGATCGAGGAGTTGGGCGACTGGAGGGGCTGGATGCTCAGCCAGCTCCGCGGCCTGATCAAGGAGGCCGATCCCGACGTCGTCGAGGAGTGGAAATGGAGAGGCGTTCCCGTTTGGGAGGACGCCGGCATGATCTGCACGGGCGAGACCTACAAGGCCGTGGTCAAGCTGACCTTCGCCAAGGGGGCTTCCTTGGAGGATCCCTCCGGTCTCTTCAACTCCAGCTTGGAGGGCAACACCAGGCGCGCCATCGATTTCCACGAGGGCGATGCGATAAACGCCGAGGCTCTGAAGGCGCTGGTTCGCGCGGCTGTGAGCCTGAACAAGTCCAAGGCCAGGAAATAATCCGCAGGATCGACCGGCGGCAGCCAAGGTCTGTTGAGATTCAGGTCAGGCCGAGTCGAAAACGGTGATTTCCGAGAACCGGAGCGGAGCGTACTTAGAGTACGTGAGCACAGGAAGCGCAGGAAAGCGCCGTTTGCAGGCTGGCCTCACCTGAATATCAACAGACCTAGATCGTCACCACCATTTTGCCGGCATTGGCGAGCGGCGTCGTCACGCCCGACAGCATTGTGCGGATATGGGCGACGCTCTGGTAGCGGCCATTGACCGAGATGCGCGGCAAGGCATGCAGGAAGCCGGCATGCTCGGCGCGCAGCACGCCATGGCGCGTCGTCACCGCCGAGACGTAGCCGGCATCGCGGGCAAAGCCCACTTCGCGGCAGCCGACGGCGCTGGCATAGCCATAGGGATAGGCAAGATGGCGCGGCTCCTGGCCGAGCTTTTCCAGCAATATGCGCCGGACATCGCCGATCTCATGCCGCGCGTCGGCCTCCGAAAGCCGTTTCAGGTTGAGATGGTTGACGGTGTGAGCGCCGATCGTCACCAGCCCGTGCCCGGACATGGCCCGGATCTCGTCCCAGCTCATCAGCGTGCTCGGGCGCTTTGTCGCCAGATCGATGCCGTTCACGCGCGCAAATTCGCGCAGCGTCGCTCGCTGGTCTTCCTCGCGCACCTCCACCGTCAGCCAGCCATGCAGGCGAGCGTTGGCCTGGAGTTTCTTGCCGCGGGTCGAGCAATCGATCGTCACCGAGCCGTTGGGGGTCGGCAGCGTCAGCCGGTCGCGCGCGTTGACGATATCCTCGATCACGTCCCACCAGAGGTCGGCGGCGCCGTCGATCAGGCCGGGCGCGACATAGATGGTGATGGGTGCGCCGTGCTTTTCCAGCACCGGCAACGCTTCGGTCATGTTGTCGCGATAGGCGTCGTCGGCGGTGATGGTGGCGAACTGGCCGCCCTTGCCGCCGCACGCGACGCGTTCGATCGCCTCGTCCAGCGAAACGAAGGCGTAGCCTTCGGCCTTCATGTCGGCGATGAGGGCATCGAGGAAGCCGGGCGCAATGTTCAGGTGACGGTTGACGCCGTTCGGCTTCTCCGGCGTCGCGGTGACCCGGTGCAGCATCAGAATGGCGCCGATGCCGCCGACAAACGGCTTCGCCAGTGGCGCAAGGCCGGTGTAGCGGGCGAGGTTCAGCGCCAGTTTCCGGATTGCCTCGCCCCCGTCGATCATTCCTTCACCTTTTGCGCCTAGGCTCATCCAAGCACGGAACGCGCCCACGCGTACCCCCTGACTGGGACCAATACGCCTTAAGGATTGAGGTATGGTTGACGCTAGCGCGTCATTTGACGGCAATCGGCTGGCCGCGAGCGAGACGTCGCCACGCACCTCGCCGGTCGGTCAGGCCGGCCTGTCGGTTACCGTCGGCGACGCTGCGGCGCTTGCAACTTATGCGGGATTCTGCGGTTCTGCGCTGTTTGCGCCGGCGCAAAGTGACGGCTGGATCCGCAACTGGGCGCGAGCGGTTCATCCCGACATTGTCGTCGCGGCACTCCATATGGAAGACGAGCCGGTGCTTGCGCTGGCCCTTGAAGTCGTTCGTCGTGGACCATTCCGCGTCGCCCGCTTCATGGGCGGCCGCCATGCCAACGGCAATTTCGCCGCCGTCGCACCGGGCTGGCTGCCAATGGCCAACGCCGCGGCGATGCGTTCGATGCTGGCGGGCATCGCCAGGGCACGGCCCGACATCGACCTGATCTCGCTGGAGCGGCTGCTGCCCGACCTTGACGGCGCCGCCAATCCGCTCGCCGCCCTGCCCCATTTTCCGAGCCCGAATCTATCGCTCGGCGTCGATCTCGACGGCGGCTTCGACGCCTTGCTGGCGCGCGCCAGCGGCAAGCGCAAGCGCAAGAAGCACCGTTCGCAGACGCGCAAATTCGAGGCGGTCGGTGTCTTCCGCCGCATCGAGGCGCGCACGCGCGAGGATGTGGACAGGCTGCTCGATGCCTTCCTCGAAATGAAGGAGGTCCGCTTCCGCAAGATGGGCATCGCCAATGTCTTCGGCGAGCCGGAAGTTCGTGCCTTCTTTCGCGCCTTGTTCAGCGAAGCGCTGGCCGAAACAAAACCATCCTTCGTGCTGCACGGGCTTGAGGTCGCCGGCAAGTTGCGCGCCGTCACCGGATCGAGCCTGTCGGGCAAGCGCCTGATCTGCGAGTTCGGGGCGATCGCCGAGGATGATCTCGCCTTCACCAGCCCCGGCGACTTCCTGTTCTTCGACAACATCCAGGAAGCCTGCGAAACGGGCTTCGCCGTCTATGACTTCTCGGTCGGCGACGAGCCCTATAAGCGGCTCTGGTGCGATGTCGAGACGCAGCATTTCGAGGTGATGGCGCCGTTGACGCTGAAAGGCCGCGCGCTGGCGCTGGCGATGCGGCAGGGCGCACGGATAAAGGCCTTCATCAAGAACAGCCCGCTCATCTGGAAGCTGACCAAGATGCTGCGCCGCAAGGCCGCCGGACAGGCGGCCCCTGCGAGCGAGGACGACAGCTAGCCATATAGAAGCGCTGGGATCGTGGAGCTCTGCGCCGGCGGGCGGCCGGAGCAGATCCCTGTCTTATGCCGCCGTGCGCCGTCCCGGGACCGGCGTTCCCGGCGACTCGTGGCCGAGCGGCGTCACCAAGGTAAGCTCGGGATAGCCGTTCTCGATCAGCTTGACCGCGGCCTGTGTCACCTCGTCGTCCGCCTCCAGCATCGAGAGGAAGACCTCTGTCGCCTCGCCCGCCAGCCGGCTGATGCCTTGCGCGTCGGCCGGGCCGCATTCGACCACGACAAGGTCGTAGGCGGTGGTCAGCGACTGCATGATGATCGGCAGCCGGTCGGCGGCGCGCATGGCGCGGGCAGGATCGGCGGTGCCGACCGGGATCACGTGGCAGTCCGAGTAGAGATCGGCGTGGATGACGTCGCTGAACTGCGCCTCGGAGGCAAGCAGATCGGTGATCCCCGGGAAAAGCGCGCTGTCCAGCATTGGTCGCGAGGCGGCGCCCGAAGCGGTGAGGTCGAGCAGCAGCACGCGCAGGCCGGCGTCCGAGACCTCGCGCGCCACCAGCACGGCCGAAGCGGCGGCCTCGTCGCCTTCCGGCGACACGAATATGGCCCGCGCGGCACCCGAGGCGATCAGCTTCTCCGCCGCCTTCTCGATGTCGATCTCGCCCAGCGCCGAGGGTTTCGGCGCGGCGCTTTCGTCCAGTGCGTCCGCTGCGGTGGCGGCCTCCGGCTGAACCTCTCGATCAGCCAGGCGATCCCTGGCCAGCCCGGCATCGACAAGTGCCGGCTCGACGCGGGCAACCGGCATCTCGACCTGCTCGATTCGCCCGAAGCGGGCGCCGGCGGCCGGGCGCATGGCGCGGCCCGAGAACAATTCCCCAAGAAGCGTCGCGATCGCCATCAGAAGCAGCGAGGCGACGAAGGCGGCGCCGACGATCGGCACGATCTTCGGGAAATACGGCTCCGACGGCGTCACGGCGCGCGAGAAGATGCGCGCATCGACCGGCAGATAGTTACGGTCGCTGCGCGAGGACGCCTCGCGATAGCGGGTCATGTAGGATTCGAGCAGCTGGCGCTGGGCGTTGGCGTCGCGCTGCAGCGCGTCGAGCTCGACCTGCTGCTCGCCGGCGCGCGCCGATGCGGCCTTCAGCGTGTTGACGTCGCCGAGGAGCTGGTTCTCGCGCGCCTGGGCCGTCTGCGCCTGAGTCGCCAGGCCCTTCATGATCTTTTGCGCCTCGTTGCGAATCTGGCCGTCGAGATCGGCAAGCTGCGATTTCAGGGCGCGGATGCGGGGATGATTGTCGAGCAAGGTGGTGGAGAGGTCGGCGATGTTGGCCCGAAGCTCGACCTGCCGCTCGCGCAGGCGCTGGATCAGGTCGGAGTTCAGCACTTCCGGCACCGCGTCCAGCGAACCGCCGCTTTGCAGCGCCTTGCGCACGCTGTCGGCGGTCGCCTCGGCGGCGGCGCGATTGGCGCGCACCCGCGACAGTTCGGTGGACAGTTCGGAAAGCTGCTGGGTGGCCAGCACCGCATTGTTGCCGCCCATCAGCAGATCCGATTGGGCGCGGAAGTCGGCGACCTTGGCCTCGGCATCCTTGACCCGCTTCGACAGGTCGGCGATCTCAGGCGCCAGCCAGTCGGTGGCGGCGGCGTTCGATTCCAGCTTGGCGTTGCCCTGGACGGAAATGTAGGTGTCGGCGATGGCGTTCGGAATGTCGGCGGCGAGCCGAGGATCCTCAGAAGAAAACTCGATGACGATAACGCGAGATTTTTCAACGCTGTACACGTTGAGCTTCTCGCGCATCTTCTTCAGCACGCGCTCTTCCGGCGGGATTTCGTTGGGGTCGCTTTTCAGCCCGACGATGACCAACAGCCGTCTGAGCGCCGACATCTTGGCCGCCTCGTCGAACTCGGGCAGCCGCGACAGGTTGAGCTTGGCGGCCACCTGCTTGAGGATGTCTGTCGAGGCGATGACCTCGACCTGGCTGGCCACGCCCTGCTCATCGAGAATCGGCTTCTCGCTGTCGTTGCTGGTGCCGTCAGGCCGGGTGAAGACCGATTCGCGGGTTTCGATCAGCAGCTTCGTCTCAGCCTTATAGTGCGGCGTGGCGAGCCAGGCGAAAGCGAAGGCCAGACCGGTGACGGCGAGCGCAACGACCAGGATGCGCAGCCAGTTCCTCGCCAGACTGGCGAAGAGCTGCCTGAGATCGACATCGACGTCTGCGGCCGCGGACTGAACGGACATGCATCCTGCTCCGAACTTTGAGTCTAGGATGGACCGTAAACAACTATGGTAACTCAGCCGTTAAGATCAGTACGAACCCCTATTAGAGACGACTGAAGAACATTCAGCAAAGACAGTAGAATAGCTACGCTTTTTGACGACCGCCGCCGCCGCGGACGGCAAACCTTTACCGGCCATTAACCCTAACAGGACGATAACGGATTCCGTTCCCTGGGGTTTGCCGCAACATATGGCGGCCAGCGATGAAGGTTCGTGACCGGCCATGAAAAGCACTGCCTCCCTCTTTCGTGCTCTGCTTGCCGTGTCGATGCTCGCCGGCTGCTCAAGCTACCGGCCGACGCCGGCGGCCTTTCATGAGGTGCTCGACCAGCCCTACCGACTCGGCGCCGGCGACCGCGTCCGCGTCACGGTCTTCGAGCAGGACGGCCTGACCAACACCTACAGTGTCGACCAGTCCGGCTACATGTCCTTGCCGCTGGTCGGCGCCGTGCCGGCGCGCGGCCACACCGCCCAGCAGCTCGAGAAGGAAATCGCCGACAAATTGCGGCAAGGCTATCTGCGCGATCCCGATGTCTCGGTCGAGATCGACCGCTACCGGCCGATCTTCGTCATGGGTGAAGTGGGTGCTGCCGGCCAGTATTCCTATGTGCCGGGCCTGACGGTGCAAAAGGCGATCGCGATCGCCGGCGGCTTCTCGCCGCGCGCCAACCAGGAAAGCGTCGACATCACCCGCGACATCAACGGCAAGGTAATGACCGGACGGGTGGTCACATCCGATCCGCTGCTGCCCGGCGATACCGTCTACGTCCGCGAACGGCTGTTTTGACAACCAACGTGGCGAACCAATTGCGGATCGTCCATTGCTTTCGCTCACCCGTCGGCGGGATATTCCGGCACGTGCGCGACCTGACCGAGGCGCAGATCGCTTCGGGTCACTCAGTCGGCATTGTCTGCGACTCGACCACCGGTGGCGAATTCGAGGAACGGCTGTTCGAGGGCATGACGGACAGCCTGGCGCTCGGCATCCATCGCACGCCGATGCAGCGCCATGTCGGGCCGGGCGACCTCGCCTCGGCCTGGCGCACCTACCGAATCATCAAGGAATTGCGGCCGGACGTGCTGCACGGGCACGGCGCCAAGGGTGGCGCCTATGCCCGGCTGTTCGGCTCATTGTTGCGGGTATCCAGGTCTCGCGTAGCCCGCCTTTATTCGCCGCATGGCGGCTCCCTCCACTATGACGAAACCACGGCCACCGGAAAGCTGTTCTTCGCGCTGGAGCGCTTCATGGCGCGCTTCACCGACTGCCTGCTGTTCGTCTCCGACTACGAGCGCCGCACCTGGCGCAGGAAGGTGGGCGAACCACCCATCCCCAACACGCTGGTCTACAATGGCCTGCGCGCGGTCGAGTTCGAACCGGTGGGGAGCGTGCCCGACGCGGCCGACCTGCTCTATATCGGCATGATGCGCGACCTCAAGGGTCCCGACATCTTCATCGATGCGCTGGCGCTGGCCGGCAACAGGCTTGGCCGACGCTTGAGCGCCGTGATGGTCGGCGATGGCGACGACCTGCCGCGATACCACGAACAGGTGAAACGGCTCGGCCTCGACGGCCATGTCCGCTTCCTGCCGCCGATGCCGGCCAGGGACGCCTTCACGCTGGCGGAGCTGATCGTCGTGCCATCCCGCGCCGAGGCCATGCCCTATATCGTGCTGGAGACGCTGGCCGCCGGCAAGCCGATGATTGCCACCGCTGTCGGCGGCATTCCGGAAATTTTCGGCGAAACCTCCCGCGCCTTGATCCGGCCCGACCCGAACCAGCTCGGCGACAGGCTGAGCGACGCGCTAGCCGATCTCGGCGCCTACCAGCGCCTGATGCCCGGGGCGCCCGACCTCAAGGCACGCTTCGGCGCCGACGTCATGGCGGCGGAGATCGAGAAGGCCTATTTTGCCGCGCTTCGGCGCTAGAGCGTGGTCGGCTTGATCTCAAGTATTTTTCACGCCGATCAGCGCCCTTTTCCTCAACGCTGGGTGGCAACCGCTTCAAAGCCATCGGTTGTCTCAAGGGTTTCTTAGCTCTCTTTTGCTATTCAGCTGAGCGAAGCCCGCGGACAATCCAATGAACGAGATCGACCCCGCACACCGCTTTTCCATGGACGCGGTACGCAAATTCGACGGCCCTGCCCCGAGCGAAGCATCGAGCAGCCTCAACGATGTGGCGCGCCAGGTCGCCTCGCAATACCGGCGCGATACGATGTCGCCGATCATGGTCAGCGGCGTGCTGCGCATGGTCGAGTTCGCGCTGCTGTTCCTGTCGGGTCTCTGCGTCTATGTCTACTATGTCGGCTTCTTCAAATATCTCGCCTGGCAGTACCCGCTGACGATCGCCGCGGCCTCGTTCCTGGCGGTGGTGCTGCTCGACGTCACCGACAGCTACCAGGTCTCGGCCCTGATGCGGCCGATCGCCAATTTTGGCCGCGTGCTCCTGGTCTGGGCCGGCACTTACGCGCTGATGGCGCTGACGGCCTTCATCATGAAGATTTCGGAGGATTACTCGCGCCTCCTGTTCGGCACCTGGTTTGTCGTCGGCTTCGTGCTTATCTTCGGCCTCAGGCTGGTGATGTCCAACCTGATCCGGCGCTGGGCCCGCGACGGACGCATGGAGCGGCGCGCCGTCATCGTCGGTGGCGGTAAGTCGGCCGAGATGCTGATCCGCTCGGTCGAGAGGCAGCCCTACAACGACATCCGCATCTGCGGCATCTTCGACGATCGCGGCGACAAGCGCTCGCCGCCGATCGTCGCCGGCTATCCCAAGCTCGGCAACATTTCCGAGCTGATCGACTTCGCGCGCATTGCCCGCATCGACATGCTGATCGTGTCGCTGCCGCTGACCGCCGAATCGCGCGTGCTGCAGCTGCTGAAGAAGCTGTGGGTGCTGCCAGTCGACATCCGGCTGTCGGCGCATTCGAACGCGCTGCAATTCCGCCCGCGCGCCTATTCCTACATCGGCTCGGTGCCGATGCTCGACATATTCGACAAGCCGATCAACGACTGGGATTCGGTCGCGAAGCGCGCCTTCGACATCCTGTTCTCGATCATCGGCATCATCGTCTTCTCGCCGGTCATGCTGGCGACGGCGATCGCCATCAAGCTCGACAGCAAGGGGCCGGTGCTGTTCAAGCAGAAGCGGCACGGCTTCAACAACGAGGTCATCGAGGTCTACAAGTTCCGTTCGATGTACACCGACCGCTCGGACCCGACCGCCAAGCAGACGGTGACCAAGAACGATCCGCGCGTCACCCGCGTCGGCCGCTTCATCCGCAAGACCTCGATCGACGAGCTGCCGCAGTTCTTCAATTCGCTGTTCGGCTCGCTGTCGCTGATCGGTCCGCGTCCGCATGCGATCGCCGCCCAGTCGCACAACCTTCTCTACAACGAGGTGGTCGACGGCTATTTCGCCCGCCACAAGGTCAAGCCCGGCGTCACCGGCTGGGCGCAGATCAATGGCTGGCGCGGCGAGATGGACACCAATGAGAAGATCCGCATGCGCACCGAATACGACCTCTATTACATCGAGAACTGGTCGCTGCTGTTCGATCTCAGGATCCTGTTCCTGACCCCGGTGCGGCTGCTCAACACGGAAAACGCCTATTGAGCGCGGTGGCCCATGAGCTGCCGGCGGCCGCGGTCAACAAGTTGCCGCCCCAGGCGGTCAACAAGTTGCCGCCCCAGGCGGTCAACCAGTTGCCGCCTCAGGCGGTCAACGCCAAGCTGGCGGCGCTGATTGCATCGGCCGCGGTGTTCTTCGGCGTCCTGCTTTCCGGCTTCGTCATCGACGAACCGGCGCCTTACGACCTCTTCATGGTCTGCCTGATCGCGGTGTGGGCGCTGTTCGGCCTGCGGATCTCGCGGGCGGCGGTGCCGCTTCTGGTGCTGCTGATAGTGATGAACATCGGCGGCATGATCTCGATGACGCAGATGGCGAACCTCGCCAACACGCCGCTCTATCTTGCCGTGTCGATGTTCCTCGCCTTCACCGCGATCTTCTATGCCGCGGTCACGTCGGTGCAGCCTCGTCTCTACCGGCTGATCTTCACCGCCTATGTGGTGTCGGCGGTGCTGACCGCGCTGCTCGGCATTGCCGGCTATTTCCACGCCTTCCCGGGAGCGGAGGTCTTCACCAAATACGACCGCGCCGCCGGCGCCTTCCAGGACCCGAACGTGTTCGGGCCGTTCCTGGTGCTGCCCGGCGTCTACCTGCTTTATCTGCTCCTGACCGGCCCCGTCGCGCGCATGCCGCTGGTCGCCGCGCCGCTCCTGGTCATCACCGCCGGCATCTTCTTTTCCTTCTCGCGCGGCGCCTGGGGCATGTTCGCGGTTTCGGCCGTGCTGCTGACCGGCGCACTCTTCCTGCAGAGCAACAGCGGCAAGTTCCGGCTGCGCGTGGTCATCATGACGGTCGCCGCCATGGCGCTGCTTGTCATCGCCATGGTCGTCATCCTGCAACTGCCGGGCGTGGCCGAGATGTTCTCCAGCCGCGCCCATCTCGAGCAAAGCTACGACACCGCCCGCCTTGGCCGGTTCGCCCGCTACACGATCGGCTTCCAGATGGCGATGGAGCATCCGTTCGGCATCGGCCCGCTGGTGTTCGGCACCATCTTTGGCGAGGACACGCACGACATCTGGCTGAAGATGCTGATGGACTACGGCTGGCTTGGCTTCATCTGTTTCCTGACGCTGACAGTGTGGACGATCGTGGCCGGCTTCCGCATCCTTCTGCGCGACCGGCCCTGGCAGCCCTATCTCTTGTGCGCCTATGTCGCCTTCATCGGCAATATCGGGCTCGGCACCTTCATCGACATCGATCACTGGCGCCATGTCTACCTGCTGCTCGGCCTGATCTGGGGCGCGATCGCGCTCGAATACCGGCATCAGAAGACTTAGGCCGGAGACAAGCGCGAACGTCATCTCACCCATCCGTCACACTCCAGCCCGGACGGACGTGTGCGCGCAATGGGCCAAGCAGTTTTCAACCAAGGCTGAACGAGAGCTCATTGACGTAGCGTGTCCAGCGCCCTTTTCGCTTCGATGAGGTCGACGACCGGATATCTGGATTCAAGCGCGTCAATTTTAGATCGAAGCCGCACTTCTGCCTCATGGACACGACCTTGTAGCGCGAGAATTGGTGCAAGTTGCGTTATGGCGCGGAGTTCAAAAAGTCGCGCTTTCTGCCGCTTTGAAGTAGCAATCGCTGTTTCGAATAGGCGCGCGGCACCAGCTAGGTCACCTTTGCTCGCGGCGATTTGGCCACGAAGCCGGAGGCATTCTGCCAGGTAGCTTGTCTCGTCCGTGTCGAAAACGAGTGTATCGACATCATCAAGCATTTGCGATGCGTCTTCGATGCGACTGGCCCTCAGGAGAAGACCACAAAGTTCGCATGCTTTCTCAGGGGTATGAAATACGACGCCGTGCCCACGCCAAAGAACCAAACTCTCCCGGACGTCATCGATGCCGGCATCCAGTTCGCCTAAATGCGAGCGGGCATGACCACGCCACCTAATGCCGCTGCCTCGACGCGCCGTGTAGCCATGCAGTTCGCAAATCTCGACGATCTTCGTAGCGTTCTCAAGGAGTTCCTCGTATTGACCAAGTAGCGCGCACAATTGGCACTGCACGAGAAGATGCCACGCGAGGTCGAAAGGCTTGTCGAGCTGGTCAAAATAGCGCATCAGGCGCTCTTTCTCTTCGACTGCAGCATCAAAGAAACCCAATATGATCAGCGATTCGCTGAAATATGCTTGGGCAGAGACACGTTGATCCGCACCGGCGAACGAAATACGATGACTTGGGTCAACGCGATCAATCAGATCTAAGGCCTTGCGCAAGGCCTCTGCTGCCAGCGGCTCTTCTCCTCGGTTGGAATGAGCGATCCCCTTTGTTGCCCAAAGACCACTCAGATGGGCCGTTGGAAGGAGATCGGCACAGTTTGCGAGCTGCTCTTCGGCCAGGGTCAGGTAATCGTGATTGCGCCCAGTGGCATAAAAAAATGGAGCGAGTGAAAGCGCAACGTCACATTGCAATTCGACCGATGCAGTCTTCGCGGCTGCAAGACGTGCGTCTTCAAGCGTCTTCCCAAGGCGCTCAGAACGATACCCTTCTGCCTGCATCAAGGCATTGGCCATCGCAAGATGGAGACGCGTCACCCGTTCGGCGCCGCCGGAGACGTCGCCAAGTCTCCTGCTGCAATCAATAGCACTGGCAAAGTGCGACACGGCTTCCCGGGTTGCCGCTCTGGCCAGAGCGGCCTCTCCCGCCTTTTGCCAGTGATCGACCGAGCTCGCCCAATCCCCCGCTTCCTGAAGGTGGTGCGCAAGGAGCTCGGGTTGCGCTTCGGTGATTTCGATCCACTGTTCCTCTAACATATCTGCGACCCGCTTATGTAGCTCCTGGCGCTTGGCGCGCAGCAGCGTGCCATACGCTGCGTCCTGAACGAGCGCATGCTTGAAGAGGTAAGTGGCCAGTGGACGAGTCCCGCGGCAGAACACCAGACCGGCGCCGACGAGTTGATCCAGTGCGCCATTTAGCTCAGCGGCATTTCGCTGTGCTACCGCTGCCAGCAATTCGTAGGAGAACTCCCGACCGAGAACCGCGCCAATTTGTGCGACCTCCTTAACGGCTGAGCCGAGGCGATCGAGCCGCGCCATCAACGAGGCATGCAGCGTGGCGGGAACGTTCAACACCGTCGCACCAGCTCTTGAGAGCACTGTCCTGGCGTTCCCGCCCTCCAATACTGCCTTGGTCAGCTCCTCGACGAACAGCGGCACCCCATCCGTGCGCTCGATGATCTCTGCGACAAGGTCGCTCGGCAGCTCTCCGGTGCCTACGACCCGCTGGACCAGCGCAGCACCTTCACGACGGTCGAGTCGATTGAGGACAAGAACCGTGACGTGCGCCTGCCCGGTCCACGGTGGTTGAAACTCGGGGCGAAAGGTGAGGAGAAGCAGCACTGGCAAGCGCGGCACTCGCTCGATGACCAAGTCGAGCAGCTCGCGCGAGCTGGGGTCGATCCAGTGGACATCCTCGAAGAGCATCAGCAGCGGACCTTGTCGCGCCAAGCCTTGGAGGTGCCGAAGCAGCGCCTCGAAGGTCTTTTCCTTCTTACGTTGGGGTGTCAGCTGGACAGGCGGAAAGCGACCTTCGGTCGGCAACGACAGCAGCTCGGCCAGCAGCGCCACGTCCTCCGACGAGGCCGGGGCAAGCAGGGCCGCAAGCTTATCCAGCTTCCCCGACATGTCGTCGCGCTCGAACCCAGCTGCGCGTCCGAGCTGCGCAATGATCGGATGGAGCGCGCTGTCTTGGTGGTGCGCTGAGCAGAAATAGCGCAAGTAGGTGCGCGGCTCATTCTGGATCCGCTCCTGCAAGGTGACAGTGAGGCGCGATTTTCCTATGCCCGGCTCACCTGAGAGCAGTACCACGCGACCTTCGCCACTTTTGGCGCGATGCCAGTGACGCTCCAGCAGGTCGACCTCCTCCTGACGTCCGACCAGCGGCGTGGGGGTTGCCCCGTGCAGCGCCTCGAAGCGGCTTTCGACAGCGCTCTCACGAGTCACTTGATAGGCGTGGATCGGCTCCGGAAAGCCTTTCACCTCGACGGAGCCAAGATCGTGATATTCGAAAAGATCGCCAACCAGCTGCCGCGATTGCGGCCCGATCACGACCGTGTCGGGTTCGGCGAGAGCCTGCAGGCGGGCAGCGAGGTTCGGCGTCTCGCCCACCACGCCGCGCTCCTGCCCTTCGCCGGCGGAGATCAGATCGCCAACGACGACCTGCCCGGTGCCGACGCCGATACGAACCCGCAATGGCTCGGGCTCTTGGAGTCGCCTAACAGCATCGACGAGAGCAAGACCAGCGCGCACAGACTGTTCCGCGTCGTTCTCGTGCGCTTGCGGGTAGCCGAAATAAACCAAGACCCCGTCGCCCATATACTTGGCGACAAAGCCGCCAAAGTGAGCGACCGTATTGGCGACACAGCGGTGATACGCTCCGATGATCTCGCGCAGGTCCTCCGGATCCAGACGCGACGCGAGCGCCGTCGATCCAACGAGATCCACGAACATGACGGTCAGCTGTCGACGCTCCGCGCCTAGGTCCTGGCGGTTTTGAGCCACGATGTCATCGGTGCTCGGGGCGGGACGGCTTGATGCCATCCCCAGCCTCACTACCGCCTTACGAAATCGCTTGCGATGACCAAGCAGCATACCGAGCTTCTCGAGGTCGGCATCGGTCAGCTCCGGCAGAACTTCCGCGTCGATGGCGTTATCGCGAAATGCCTGCTCGTATTGCTGGAGCCCGAGGCCTCGCAACCAGACGGCAACGTCCACACCAGCTCTCCCAACGAATGGGGTCCCTCAGCAATGTTAACTCAGATGCCAGGGAATGAAGAGATGCATGGGAACACACCGAGAACATCCGGTGTGCTTTTCGGTGTGCTTTTTGGTCACGAAAGGCACACCGGGACCTTGTTTGTTCTAGTTCCCTCGATTTTGTTCGGACAAGGCACTTGCGCCAGACCCCTTGAGAATATAGGGCTTTGCGCGGTCCGGAGTGTAGCGCAGCCCGGTAGCGCACTTGACTGGGGGTCAAGGGGTCGTCGGTTCGAATCCGGCCACTCCGACCATTTTTCCTTGAAAGCCCTGGTTTGTCGAAGGCGCCCTGTGGCGCCTTTTCGCTATTCAGAGCGAAAGCCGCTGGAATCGCCCGGTCGCGATCAGGGCGCTGCCGACCGACGTTGGTCGGGCCTGGGCGGAAGCCGGTGGAACAAGACATGCGCCAGGCGCGGCCGCGGCTTGATCTTCCACTTCGGCACGAGTCGCCAGTGAGTCCTGCTCAGCGGCGAACAAGGATCCCGCGCGCTTCCTCGCCTGTCGAAATGCACCGCCAGCGCCTGGTCCACGGCGCACAGAACCGCGTAGCGCTCAATCTGCTCATCGGATAGCTCGCAATCCGGGACCTTGTCCCGCACCGACTGAACCACCGAATAGGTCGAAATGATGCGTCCGGGAGCAGCGCAGTCGATGCATCGCTGGACGGCGTCGATGACGTCGTCAGGAACAAGAAAGTTGAATTGGCGCGAACTGGTTGTGGTGGCAGTTACGATCCGCTCTAGCATATCGCCTTCTGAAAGCCCCGCAGCACGCTAGCGTCGGGACAGATCCATCAGCAAGGACTAATAATAGGCCCTGGCTGAGTTATGCACCGAATTCTTTGCCGCCTCAGTCACCAGCGAATCGAGGCCGCGCCGCGTAAGGATATGGGTGAACTCTGCACGGAACTAAAAAGCCCGCCAAGGCAAACCGTGGCGGGCTCGTTGGGTCGACACAGCTCGACTATTGCATGGGCCGATTTTCAGACGCTGGCATGTCGATGAAAGCGCCTTCCGGCATCTGGAGCGCGACGGCGATTCGCCGGAGCTTCGAGGGGTCGGCATCCCTGCCGCTTTCAATATCGGCAATCTCGTGGGTGGACAGGCCGCATGTCAGGGACAGCTCTTCGAGGCTGTATCCCCTGGTTTCACGGGCGGCCTTGAGGGCGCTGTAGCCGGGTGTTGCAATCAAATCGGACAGAACTTCGCGTCTGGCAGTGGCGGGCATTGGCAACTCCTTGGGTTGAAACCGTCTGATCAAATCATGGGGTTGCCTGAGACGAGCGAGACAATGACCGCTCGCGGGCGATTTGCCAAGCGTCAAAACGGGCGTCACGCCATCGTGAAACTGCGCCGGAATGATCTCGCGGAATCGAACCAGCCAAATGGGCGCCGCCGCCTTTCACCTCGGCACACCGGAGCAGCGCCCGGCCGAACCGGGGCGGGGAAGACCTGAGACACAATCCAGAAACAAAATTCTACACTCGGGAAAAATTGCCGAAAGAATCCAGGAGGATAGTCCCCAATCGCGGCGCTCGAGCCATCGATATGGTCCGATGTCTCCAGAAACGGCCCGCGCAAAAGGAAACGATGTCATGAAGAAGTCCCTCCTCTCCGCTCTCGGGCTGGCTGTGGCCCTGGCTGTCTCGATGCCGATCCTCGGCGCGACCAGCGCCGATGCTGCTCCGATGCATCACAAGCATCACCGTCACCATCATCACCGCAAGCACCATCGCAAGCATCACCATCATCATCACCATCATCACCACCACAAGAAGCTGGTGGCGAAGAAGGCCTAAGCAAACCGGCTTATCCGACAGGAAGGCCGGTTTTTGGTTGTTGCCCGTAACCGGCCTTCCTGCCCTGCTCTGATGGCATCGTGCCATCAGCGTTCGCGGCACAGGCAGTTCGCGCTGCTGCGCTCAGACCTGGTTGCATCCCAAGGGGTGCCTGATGTTGGCCAATGCCAGGTTGCCGGTAATGCACCGCCTGGTCCTGGCTGTCGCGCGGCTGCTGCTCACGCTTCGCCATCCTGCCCTGATCGTCCGCTTCGCCATGAAGCTCGGCTATCTGCCCAATCCCGCCGCGCCCAGGACCTATCACGAGCTGATGCTCTGGCGGAAAACCGTCGATCGCAATCCGCTGTTCGTGACGCTGACGGACAAGCTCGCGGCGAAGGATTATGTTCGCGGCATCTGCCCTGAACTGCCTCAAGCCAAAACGCTCTGGTCCGGGCGCGACCCCGCCGACATCCCACCCGGGCTGTTGACAGGCAATGCGGTGGTCAAGGCAAACCATGGCTGCGCGATGAACATCTTCGTTTCCGGCGGCCGGCCGGACCGTGCCACCGTCATCGCCACAGCAAGGGGCTGGCTCAAGAAACGCTATGGGCGCCGAAACGGCGAATGGGCGTATTGGCCGATCGTGCCAGCGGTCTTCGTCGAGGAGCGGCTCGAGCTGAGTGGCGGAGCAATCGCCACCGACATCAAAGTCCATGTCTGCGGCGGCACGGTCTGCCATGTCTGGGTGGAAGACAAGCAGGCCCGCCTCTCGCACCTGTTCGACTGCGATGGCAAGCCGCTGCCCGGGCGCGACCCCGACTATCCGCGCGAGGACCAGGCGCTGCCGGTCAGCGACCGTCTTGTCGACTATGTGCGCCGGGCGGCGGCGATCGCGCCGCGCATCGCCGGCGATCTCGATCACATCAGGATCGACTTCCTTGTCACCGGCCAGTGTCTCTATCCCGGTGAGCTCACCGTCTACTCCGCCGCCGGCTACGGCACGTGGACCAATCCGGAAATCATGGCGACGATCGAGCGAAACTGGCGGCTCGACCGATCGGACTATCTGCGCAGACGGCATCGCGGCATTACAGGTCTCTATGCCCGCGCGCTCAAGGCCTGGTGTCGGGCCGACGTACGCAATCGCCGGCCGGCGACGAGCCCTCGCCAGGCCTGACCAAGCGGCACCAAGCTCGCGCTCTGGCCTCCGCCTCGGCAAAAAATTTGAACCGACGCGTGAACCTTTCCCCTCCGGGCCGCACCAAGCCTGCATGGACGCCACGAAGGCGCTCCCCAACCAGAAGGACGCCGCAACGGCGATCCTCGATCAAAGAGAAGGAAATGCTCAAATGACCAACTTCACCAACTTCAAGCGCATCTCGCTCGCCGCGGCCATCGCTGTCTCGGCCCTCGGTTCGGTTTCCGTCCCGAGCTCGGCCTTCGCCGGCACGCACCCCACCGGCGACGGCGGCGCGGTGTGCAAGGGCGCGGGCTCCTGTCTGGTGCTCGAGATCGACTGCAAGGGCACCTATACCGACGCCACCGACAAGAACGGCACCGTCTACGGCAAGTGCAGCCAGGTCATGAAGGTCGACCCGACGAAGCGGCTCAAGCTCGCCAACTGATCGACCTGCGATCAAGGAAATGGCGGCCGTCCGCGCGACGGCCGCCATTTTCTTTCACCTTTCGGGGGCGCGCTAACGCCGCGCGAGGAACAGGCTGGCAACCAGTCCAAGCACGAGCAGCCCGACGGCGGCAGCTGTCGCGGGATGCTCGCGTGCCGTCCTTTCGATCGCTTTGCCCCTGCCGCCGATCACCGGCAGCGCATCGGCGAGGCGCCCGGCCAGCTGGGAATAGTAATCCGAAGCGGCGTCGCGACCGTCCTCATAGTAGGCGCCACCTTGCCTCGAGATGGCCTTCCTCAAAGCAGCCAGTTCCCTGGAGAGGGTTGCGACCTGCTTTTCGAGATCGGAGACGGTCGAAAGCGTTGCCATGATGCGTTTTCCTTCCTTGTGCAGAAGGAGGCGTAACGCATGGGCGCACAAGCAGTTCCGGTCAACCGACTGTCAGCGAGCGGCGCCTAACGCACCTGGTCGAGCAGGCGCTTGCACTCCAGCAGATCGAACAGCGCTTCCTGCAACAGGGCGCGGTTGTCGCGCGACAGTTTCGAGGAGTCCGGCTGGACCGGCCCCTCATCGTCGCTCTTGCCGAGGCCGAAGAAGCGTCGGCTGGGTTTCACCCTGGGCTGGCCGACCAGCATCTCGTCGTCGGCGCCGCGCGGCTGGGCAGCCGGCGTCAGCGGCACCTGTTCTGCCTGCCGGCGCTGCGCGATCGCCTCGACGGCCGCCATGTCGCCATTGCCGATGGCAACCAGGAAATGGTTGCCGTTCTCGCGCAACAACTTTTGCACGCCCTTGATGGTGTAGCCCTGGTCGTAGAGCATATGGCGAATGCCTTTGATCAGTTCGACGTCCTGCGGCCGGTAATAGCGGCGGCCGCCACCGCGCTTCATCGGCTTGATCTGGTTGAAACGGGTTTCCCAGAAGCGCAGCACGTGCTGCGGCAGATCGAGATCCTCCGCGACCTCGCTGATGGTGCGGAAAGCATCGGGGCTCTTGTCCATGGGTGAATCCTCCGCTGGACGGCGATCGGGCCAATTGCTGCCGAATCGAGCCTTATTTCAGCGGTTTATGGAACAATATTCAAGCCCGACGTCAAAACGCGCGGACATTATCAACCGGGCATTTGCGGCGGCTACTTGCCGCCCTTGGCCTTGCTGTTCTGGTGCGAGCGCAAGATGCGGCTCTTCAGCACGTTCGACGACTTGAAGGTCATCACCCGTCGCGGCAGGATCGGCACTTCCTCGCCGGTCTTGGGATTGCGGCCGATGCGCTCGTTCTTGGAGCGGACATGGAAAGTCGCGAAGGATGAGAGCTTGACCGTCTCGCCGCGCACGATGGCTTCGCAAATCTCATCCAGCACCGCTTCAACGAGCTCGGCCGATTCAGTTCTCGACAAGCCAACCTTGCGGTAAACGGCTTCGGCAAGGTCGGCGCGCGTAAGTGTCTTTCCCCCCATGCGACCGTCCCATCAGCTCAAAAACATAAATCGGTACAAGCAACGGCAGAGCCTAAGTAATTGATCCGTCAAGGTCAAGGACCGAACCCTTCCGTTCGGCACTTACCAGCGGACCAAAACCGCGCCCCAGGTGAAGCCCCCGCCCATCGCCTCGAGCAGCACCAGATCACCCTTCTTGATGCGGCCGTCGGCGACGGCCACTGACAGCGCCAGCGGCACGGACGCAGCCGACGTGTTACCGTGCAAATCGACCGTAACCACCACTTTTTGCTCGGCGATCCCGAGCTTCTTGGCGGAAGCGTCAATAATCCGTTTATTGGCCTGATGCGGCACGAACCAGTCGAGATCGTCGGCGGTGATGCCGGCCTGCGAGAACGTCGCCTCGATGACGTCGGTGATCATGCCGACCGCATGCTTGAACACCTCGCGGCCCTCCATCCTGAGATGGCCGACGGTGCCGGTGGTCGAAGGCCCGCCATCGACGAACAGCTTCTCCTTGTGGACGCCGTCGGAGCGCAAGCTCGCCGCCAGCACGCCGCGGTCGGCGATGGTGCCGGTCCCCTCGCCGGCTTCCAGCACCAGCGCGCCGGCGCCGTCGCCGAACAGGACGCAGGTCGAGCGGTCGTTCCAGTCGAGGATGCGCGAGAAGGTCTCGGAGCCGATGACGAGCACCCGCTTGGCCAAGCCGCCGCGAATGTAGAGGTCGGCGGTCGCCACCGCGTAGACGAAGCCTGAGCAGACCGCCTGCATGTCGAAGGCAAAGCCGTGATGCATGCCGAGCCGGTTCTGGATCTCGACCGCGGTCGCCGGAAAGGTGTTGTTGGGCGTCGAGGTCGCCAGCACGATCAGGTCGATGTCGGCGGGCGTCAGGCCGGCGCTGTGGAGTGCCGCGCGCGCGGCCGCCTCGCCGAGCGAGGCGGTGGTCTCGTCATCGGCCGCGACATGGCGCTGGCGGATGCCGGTGCGCTGGACGATCCACTCGTCGGAGGTCTCGACCATGCCTTCGAAATCGGCATTCTTCATGATGCGGCGGGGCAGCGCGGCGCCGGAGCCGCGCACGACTGATCTGATCAAAGCTCTTTCCTATTCCTTTGCGTCGACGACGACGTCGGATTTCCTGTTTGCCTGGGCATGCGGATTGCGCGCATGGAACAGATCGAGATCGGCCTCGATGCGGTCAAGTAGATTGTTGCGCACCATGTCGTAGCCAAGCTCGATTGCCGCCGCGAAGCCGTCCGAATCGGCGCCGCCATGGCTCTTCACGACAATGCCGTTGAGGCCGAGGAAGACACCGCCATTGGAGCGGCCGACATCCATCTTCTCGCGCAGCCGGTCGAAGGCGCCCTTGGCGAAGACATAGCCGATCCTGGCCATCAGCGTACGGCTCATGGCGGCGCGCAGATAGCCGCCGATCTGCCTGGCGGTCCCTTCCGCGGTCTTGAGCGCAATGTTGCCGGCGAAGCCTTCGGTGACGACGACGTCGACCGTGCCCTTGCCGATATCGTCGCCTTCGACGAAGCCGCGATAGTTCATCGATGCCATGTTGGCCTCGCGCAGCATGCGCCCGGCCTCCTTGACCTCTTCCTGGCCCTTGATCTCCTCGACGCCGACATTGAGCAGACCGACGCTCGGACGGTCGATGCCGAAGATCGAGCGCGCCATGCCAGTACCCAGAATGGCGAAATCGATGAGCTGGTGCGCATCCGCGCCAATGGTGGCGCCGACATCCAGCACCACGCTTTCGCCGCGCGTCGTCGGCCAGATCGCGGCGATCGCCGGACGGTCGATGGTGGCCATGGTGCGCAGGCAGAATTTCGACATCGCCATCAGCGCGCCGGTGTTGCCGGCCGAGATGCAGGCCTGGGCGGTGCCGGACTTCACCGCCTCGACCGCCTTCCACATCGATGACTTCCAGCGGCCATGGCGCAGCGCCTGGCTCGGCTTGTCGTCCATGCGGACCGCGATCTCGCAATGCACGAACTCGCTCACCTCGGCGAGCTTGGGGAATTTGGCCAGCTCGGGGCGCACCGCATCCTCGCGGCCATAAATGATGAAGCGGATGTCGGGACGACGGATGGCGACCGTCATGAGCGCCGGGATGACCACGCCTGGTCCGTGATCGCCGCCCATGGCATCGATGGAAATCCTGATCACGCGGTATTCATCTCACGGTTTGCCTGCCGGCGGCTTGAGCTGGTCAGGTTCGGGGGCTCGCGAAGGTTCGGCGAAAATAGCGTTTTTGCGCTGCCGCACAACCGGCTTTTCTAATATCGGGTCCGCTTTCAGGATTTTCCAAGCAGCGAACGCAGCTTTTGCTGGAATTCGCTTTCCTCGGCCTCGCCGTCGCCGGAGACCTCCAGCGACACGCCGGCCTTGCGCGGATAGGGGTCGATAGCCAGCCCGAAGAACTGCTCGGCGAGCGCGCCGACATCGATCGTGTCGCCGGAAAAGGTCTCCGGGCTGTCGGGTCCGTCGGCATCCAGCACGATCTCGCCGCCGCCTTCGAAACCCTGCCGCCCGAGCTTGGACTGCTCGGGCAGGAACAGCGCCTCGACCGGCTCGTCTATATGCGCCTCCACGGGATCCAGGGTGACGATGCAGGCCTGGGTGATGTCGGCCTCGACGCGACCGCTGACTTTGACGCCATTGCGCTTCCACGGCGCCACCAGAAGCTCGGCGCGATAGCGTTCGACCGAGAGCAGCTCGTGCTCGACGGCGAGCGCCGCGCGCTGCCTTTCGTCGGCCTCGATCGTCACCGGCAGGCCTTTTTGCGGCAGGCGGGCGACATTGGCGATGAAGGAAACCTGGCTTTGCGGGTCGATATGTTTCATCTTCGCCTCCTCAGCCGGCCGCCGGAAACGTCAGCGTGCCGGATGCGATCGATTCGGCCGGCTGGGCCGCAAGATGCCGGGCGGCATCCGCGACATAGGCGGCCAGCAGCGGCGCCTGCGGCCACTCACCCGCGTCGGGCACGACATTGCGGGTAAGCGCGGCGGCCAGCGCTTCCCTGTCGTCGCGCTCGAGCGCATCGTCGTAAGCGGCCGTGCGGCCATAGAACATCTTGGCCAGCTTCTTCATGCGCTTCGGCACGCCGACGTCGCTGATGCCCAGTTCCCGCAGCGAATGTTCGACATCCAGGAAGAACTCGTCGATGAGCACCTGGGCGACCTCGGTCGCGGCGCCGCTCTCGCCGCGCAGCCGGTGCTGGAACAGGAACATGTGCAGCGACAGCATCTCGAAACGACCAAGCGGCGTGTCCGGCACATTCCAGTCGGAATAAAAAACGGCTTGCCGCGCCGCCGCCACGATTTGTGCGTAAAGCGCCTCGGTGATAGCGCGGTTGGCATGGCGTTCGCGGCCAAAAAAGCGCTGGAACATTGAGGGTGGTCTCCCGGGGACCGTTTGTTGAATTGGCCTTGTTGCATCGGCAGGCAAGCTGGTTTACCGGTTTTGCCGCCCAGCGCAAGTTGCGGTCGGCTAATGGAGTTGTTGTTGCGCGCGCTGAATTTCAAGTTGCATTTCCTGGCCAGGCCGGCCGGCATGGCATCGCTGCTGGTGGCGGCGGCCGCCCTTTCAGCCTGCAATTCGTCCAAGATGATCGGCGATCTCAGCCCCGGCGAGACGCTGACCCAGGGCTACGTCATCGACCAGCAGGCCATCGACTCGGTGCCGGTGGGATCGAGCCGCGAACAGGTGCTGCTGGCGCTGGGCACTCCGTCGACGACGGCGACCTTCGACAACGAGGCCTTCTACTACATCTCGCAGACGCGCAAGCGCTATGTCGCCTTCGACAAGCCGCATCTGGTCGATCAGAAAGTGCTGGCGGTCTATTTCGGCGCCGACGGCCGCGTCACCCAGATCGCCAACTACGGGCTGAAGGACGGCAAGGTCTTCGACTTCATCTCGCGCACCACGCCGACCGGCGGCAAGGACCAGAACTTCCTCAGCCAGATCATCAACGGCGCCAGCAAGCTGGCGCCCGGCCTGCCAGGCGGCGGCAACGGCATGTAACCGACGGCCGGCTCGCTTTTCGCACGCGGGCAACACAGAATCAGGCAGCCAGGGACCCGCCGGATCGCTCCGGCGGGTCTTTGCTTGGTACTGACCGGCCGTTCCGGCTCAGCGAGGCCAGCTTCGCTCGAAGAGCAAAACCGAAGCCGTCCAGTGTCCCGATGATCCTTTATTGATCCTGTGGCGGGCGCAACTTCTGCGTTAGCCGTTTATCCACCACAAAACGCAATGGCGCTTGGGTTTCATCTGCCTATAATTTTTGATCCACAAGATCAGCCGGATCGGAGGGTCAGATGAGCCGCATCGTCATGTACGACCAGATCGGCGCCCGCAAGCCGGTCCAGAGCTTCGTCCTGGACTGGAAGGACGGCGTCCCGTGCACGCTCCGGCAGATCATCACCGAACGCGTGCTGCTGGAGCATGACAGGTTGCACGCCTCGCGCAACGACGCGGCGATCGAGACCCTGCTCTATGCGCCAAACACCGGACCGCTCAAGAAGACCAACCCGGACCAGGCTGTGGCGGCAGCGATCGAGGCCTTTTCGCGCAACGCCTTCATGGTGGTCGTCGGTGGCAAGCAAATGATGGCGCTGGACGACGTGGCCGTCATTTCAGCGCGCACGGACGTCGTCTTCATCAAGCTTTTGCGGCTCAAGGGAGGCTGAGCGGATGAGCAATGGACGGTTGTTTTCGGGTCTCAGGGCAGCGGCCGCGGCGTTCGGCAAGGCCGTAGGCGGCGCCGCGCGTCCGACTGAGCCGGCGCCGGTCGCCGACATAAACAGGATGGTCGAGCGCCTCCATCGCGCCCATGCCGACAGGGAGCGGAGCCAGGCGGAGGCGCTGGCGCGGGATATCGAGCTGGCCTCATCCGCCGGCGTCTCGCGTCCGATGACAGCGGAGCTCATCTCCCTCGTCCGCGCCTACGACACCGCGAACTCGGAGGAAGCCCGCAAGGATATCACCAGCCGCCTGCGCGCTTTGTCGGCGGAACAGCGCGGCGAGTTGTTCGACACTATCGACATGCTGCGAGCGCGGTTCGGCTGGGGTCCGGCGGTGGCCATCTATGTGCGCAGCCGCGAGGGCAGCATCCCACCCAGATTCGCGCGCTTTTGCGAAACCTTGAGTCGCGATCTTCTGCGCAGCGGCTTCCAGGCGAACGCGCCGAGAACCGCCACCGCGCTCAGGCTGCTCGCCAACGACCAGGCCGGCCTCCACCTCAAAGGCACGATCGGCTGGTCGAGCGGGTTGCCCAAGCTCGGCATCGTTCGCGAGATCGAGCGCGCGGTGAAACACGGACTGGTTCCTGGCCCCGAGGACCGGGCCAACGCCGCCAGGCTCATCGCGCTGGTTTGCGATACGCAGTACTACAAAAACCGGACTGGTCCGGAAAAGACCGATCCACCGCTGATCGTTTCGCTGAAGGCGCTTGCCGGGGCCGGCCAGCAGGACAGTTTCTTTGCGCGCATGCGGGCCAATCCGCCGGGAAAACTTCCGCACCTGCGCTACACGCCGCCGCCGTCCGACAAGGCGGAATTTTGGGACGACGTGCTGACGGAACTGGCACCGCTGTTCGAGGACATCCGCGCCTACGCCGGCGACAGGACGGTGCACAACTGGCTGACCGACCGACAGGCGTTCGCCGCCCGTTTTGGCTCCGGCGATGGCAGTGCCGCCTTCAGGTTCGGCTGGTGGGCTCGCGACACCAAGGGCGAGGAAGGTTTTCACAAGGACTACAACAACCATCTCAGCCGCATGCTGAGCCAGGAAAAACCCGAATGGCGACAGCTCGCGACCGCCGCGCAAATGGCGATGCTGCGTACCATGGGGCCGACCTTCGATCGGGGTTGGCCGCAGGACTTCACGAGGGCCGGCACGCAGGTCGAGGCGTTCGAATTCGGCGGCGGGGATCCTGACGGCAGCCTGCTCAACCATCTGGTTGCCGCCGGCGATGGCGCGCCCGGCACGACCTGGCTGAAGGATTGCGAACGCAAGATCGCAGCCCTTGGGCACGACACGGTGGCCGACGGTTTCAGGCAGTGGCTCAAACCGCTCTGCGAACCGGCGCTGCCGGAGATCGACCGCGACGTCTATATCGGCCTCGAAGCCTACAGCCTGGTGTTCAGCCCGCAGAATGCATCGGTGTTTCCGACACCGCTGCCGGAACGGGAGTCGGCGGGCTATGCGGCGGCGGTGCGGCAGTCCGCGCTGAAGGCGATCTGCGCGATACCGGGCCTGCTGTTCCAGCGCGCGGCCGGGGACTATGTACCCTGGCAATTTGATCTCGGCCGACTGCACGGCGAACTGTCGCCCGACAATGTCGCGGTCGCACGCGGCATTGCCCTGGCCTTGTCCCGCCTGCCGGCCGACAAGGCGCTGCCGCTGCTGGAATCGCTGGCAGGCGCGACGCTGATCAAGACAGGGCATTACGGACGCACCGTGCGTTCGCAAAAGACAGGGGCGGCCTGCGTCTGGTCGCTCGGCCAGTTGGGCACCGCGGACGCCGCCTATGCGCTCGGCCGCCTTCGCCGCAGGATCGACGACAAAGTGGTGATCAAGTCGATCGACAAGGCGCTGGAAGCGGCGGGCAGCAAGCTCGGCCTGTCGGGCGACGACATGCAGGAAATCGCCATGGCCGAGTACGGCATCGGCGATGGCGGGCTTCGTGTCGAGGAACTGGGCGGCGTTCGCGTCGAGTTGCGCGTTGTCTCGTCGGCCAAGGCCGAGTTGCGCAGCATCGACGCCAAGGGCAAGTCGAGCCGCGGCATCGCCAAGGATTTCAAGGCGGCACCCGGCGGTAGCGAAATGGCGGGCAGTTGGAAAATGCGGCGAAGGACATCGCGCTGATCCTGCCGGAAGCGCGGCGCCGCATCGAGAGCGCCTGGCGCGACGGCCGCCACTGGAATTACCAGGGCTGGCAGGATCGGCTGATCGGCAATGGCCTGCTGCGCACGCTTTCCGAGCGCCTGATCTGGCGTTTTGTGGGTCCCAAGAGCGAGGCGTTCGTCGCCATGCCGCGCGACGGCGGGCTTGTCGATCATGCCGGCGTTCGCTGCCCGGTTCCAGGACCGGACTGGACGGTCCACCTTTGGCATCCGCTGGACAGCCCGGCCACGACCGTCGCCGCCTGGCGCGAGAGGCTTGCCAGGCAGACGATCCAGCAGCCCTTTATCCAGGCCTGGCGGCCGGTCTATGTCGTCACCGACGCCGAACTTGCCACGCAGAGCTATTCGAACCGCTTCGCCGCGCACATACTGGAGCAGGCTCCGGTCATGGCCATCCTGAAGAAGCGCGGCTGGACGGCGTACAACCGCAGCATGCACGGCAACAATGCCGAGCATGAACGCGTTCGGCTCATCCTGCCGCATCACGGCGTCGCGCCGAGTTCTGGGTCGCCGGCATTGGCACGCGCGTGCAGGACATCGAGGCGGCGGAGCGCGGCGCCGCCCTCTACGCCTTCATCGCCACGGACCGTGTCGCCTTCTTCGCGCTCGATCCCAAGACCGGGCTGCCGAACGAGGTGCCCCTGTCCGTCGATGCAGTGCCTCCCCGCGCGTTCTGCGAGGCGATGTACGACATCGACAGCGTGATAGGCCGCACCTCGATCGGCAACGACCGCCACTGGCAGGATCGCGGCGGCGATGCCCGCCACCCGCTGTCGGAGCGGCCTGAATTCCTCGATTACCGCGAGCGCTATTCGGCGGGACAGGCCAGCGGCCTGGCAAAGGGTCGCCGCGATTTCATCGCCACCATCCTGCCCGGCCTCGCCATTGCCAACCAGTGCACGGTTACAGACGAGTTCCTGATCGTCGACGGCAAGCGCAAGACCTACAAGATCAACTTCGCGTCCGGGCACATCAGAATGGCGCCCAACGACCGCTATCTCTGCATCGTGCCGTCAAACGAGGCGACCGGGCCAAGGCCAGCCTACGTGCCGTTCGAGGGCGACGACATCCTGTCGGTCATCCTGTCCAAGGCAATGATGCTCGCAAATGACGACAAGATAACCGACGGCTCGATCCTCACGCAGATCGGGTGACGGCAAAAAGAAAACCCGCGGGATCGCTCCCGCGGGTTTTTCTGACTTCCAGCCTCGAGCCTCAGCCGTGCGCGAGCACGGCCAAGAGCAGCAGGGCGACGATGTTGGTGATCTTGATCGCCGGATTGACGGCCGGGCCGGCGGTGTCCTTGTAGGGATCGCCGACGGTGTCCCCGGTGACCGAGGCCTTGTGCGCCTCCGAACCCTTCAGGTGCTTGACGCCGTCCTTGTCGGTGAAGCCGTCCTCGAACGATTTTTTGGCGTTGTCCCAGGCGCCGCCGCCCGAGGTCATCGAGATGGCGACGAACAGACCGTTGACGATGACGCCGAGCAGCGAGGCGCCGAGTGCCGCAAAGGCCGAGGCCTTCGAGCCCGAGATCAGAAGCACGCCGAAATAGACCACCAGCGGCGCCAGCACCGGCAGCAGCGACGGGATGATCATCTCGCGGATCGCCGCCCTGGTCAGAAGGTCGACGGCGCGGGCGTAGTTGGGCTTCGAGGTGCCGGCCATGATGCCCTTGTCCTCGCGGAACTGCTTGCGCACCTCCTCGACGATCGAGCCGGCAGCGCGACCGACGGCAGTCATGGCGATACCGCCGAACAGATACGGGATCAGGCCGCCGAAGATCAGGCCGGCGACGACGTAGGGGTTGGAGAGGTCGAAGGAGACGTCGCCCATGCCCTGGAAGTAGGGGAACTTGTCGCCATTGGCGGCAAAGAACTTCAGGTCGTTCGAATAGGCGGCGAACAGCACCAGCGCGCCGAGACCGGCCGAGCCGATGGCATAGCCCTTGGTCACCGCCTTGGTGGTGTTGCCGACCGCGTCGAGCGCGTCGGTCGAGTGGCGCACTTCCTTGGGCAGGCCGGCCATTTCGGCGATGCCGCCGGCATTGTCGGTGACCGGGCCGAAGGCGTCGAGCGCGACGATCATGCCGGCAAGGCCGAGCATGGTGGTGACCGCGATCGCCGTGCCGAACAGGCCGCCGAGCTGGTAGGTGGCGATGATGCCGCCGACGATGACGATCGCCGGCAGCGCCGTCGATTCCAGCGAGACAGCAAGGCCCTGGATGACGTTGGTGCCGTGGCCGGTCACCGACGCCTGGGCGATGGAGTTGACCGGGCGCTTGTTGGTGCCGGTGTAGTACTCGGTGATCACCACGATCAGGCCGGTCACCAGTAGGCCGATCAAGCCGCAGATGAACAGGTTTTTGCCGGTGATGGCGATGCCGGCGACGGTGCCGATATCACCCCAGCCGATGGTGAGCGACGTGGCGGCGCCAAGGCCGACGATCGACAGCAGGCCGGTGACGATCAGGCCCTTGTAAAGCGCGCCCATGATCGAACCGTTGGAGCCGAGCTTGACGAAGAAGGTGCCGACGATGGAGGTCAGGATGCAGGCGCCGCAGATGGCCAGCGGATAGAGCATGGTGTCGGCCAAAATGGCAGTGCCGCCGAAGAAGATAGCAGCGAGAACCATGGTGGCGACGACGGTGACGGCGTAGGTCTCGAACAGGTCGGCCGCCATGCCGGCGCAGTCGCCGACATTGTCGCCGACATTGTCGGCGATGGTGGCGGGGTTGCGCGGATCGTCCTCGGGAATGCCGGCTTCGACCTTGCCGACGAGATCGCCGCCGACGTCGGCGCCCTTGGTGAAGATGCCGCCGCCGAGACGGGCGAAGATCGAGATCAGCGAGGCGCCGAAGCCGAGCGAGACCAGCGCGTCGATGACGATGCGGTCATTCGGCTGGAGGCCCATCGGTCCGGTCAGGATGAAGTAGTAGATCGAGACGCCGAGCAGTGCCAGACCCGCCACCAGCATGCCGGTAATGGCGCCCGACTTGAAGGCGATGTCGAGGCCGGCGGCAAGGCTGTTGGAGGCGGCCTGCGCGGTGCGCACATTGGCGCGCACGGAAACGTGCATGCCGATGAAGCCGGCGGCGCCCGAGAGCACGGCGCCGATCAGGAAGCCGATGGCCGAGGTGATCGACAGCAGCCACCAGGCAAGCAGGAGCACGACGATGCCGACGACGGCGATGGTGGTGTATTGGCGCGCCAGGTAGGCCTGGGCGCCCTCGCGGATGGCTGCGGAGATTTCCTGCATGCGCTGATTGCCCTGATCGGACGCAAGGACCGAACGGGTCGCCCAAATAGCGTAAAGGACTGAAAGCAGGCCGCAGGCGATGACGGCGTAAATGATGGTCATTGCCGAATTTTCCTCGATTGATGGCCCAAAAGAACCCCTCCCTGGGCCGTTGGAACGGGGATGCACGCCGCCAGGCGGAATCCACCCCTTGGCTGGGCTGTATGCGAAACAGGGCTGGGAACGTCAAGATATTGTTCGGTTTTTGCCCGGCTTTCGCCCAAAAGGCGAAGGTGATCGCAAACCTGCCGGCGTGACCGTCCTTTTAGATCGATTGAAATGACGCTGGGTAATCAGTCGCCGCACGGATCCGGCGTCGCCTCTCGACAGGTCTTTCAGTGTCGGTCCCGCCCCGATCGGTCCCGACATTTGTCGCTAAACCGCCCCCTGCCCCATCCGACGCGCCGTGTAGCGCTCGATGGCCGACAGGCCGTCATAGATCAGCACGGCAAGTGCAGCGACGATCAGGCCGCCCTGCAGCACGAAGGCGAGATTGTTCGACAGCAGGCCGGCGATGATCACCTCGCCAAGCGTCTTGGCCGCAACCGTTGAACCAATGGTGGCGGTGGCAAGGCTGATGACCACCGAAAGCCGGATGCCGCCGAGGATGACCGGCGCGCTGAGCGGCAGCTCGACCTTGACCAGCCTCTGCCAGGCGGTCATGCCGGCGCCGCGCGCCGCTTCCATGACATTGCCCGGCAGGGTGGTGAGAGCCGTCAGCGCGTTCTCGAAGATCGGCAGCAGGCCATAGAGGAAGAGCGCAATCAGCGTCGGCTTCTCGCCGAAGCCGACGGCCGGCACGGCAAGTGCCAGCACGGCGACAGGCGGAAAGGTCTGGCCGATGTTGACCAGGCTGCGCGACAGCGGCAGGAACTCCGCTCCGGCCGGCCTGGTGACCAGAATGGCAAGCGCGACCGCAACGATGGTTGCGGCGACCGTGGCGATCAGCACGGTCCTCAGATGCAGCAGCGTCAGCGTCAGCAAGCTGCCCTGGTTGTAGATCGCCGGCGCGCCGTTCTCGGTCAGCGGCTTGAGCAGCGGCTCGAACAAGGCTGGGTTGGTGACGAAGGCGACAAGCAGCACCACCAGGAGAAGCCGGAGCAGCGATGGCAGCCAAGCTTTCATGCAGGCCTCGCGGCGCGCCTGACCAGCCCATCGACGGTGACCCGGCCAAGCGGCTTGCCGTCGCCATCCTTCACCGGCAGCGCCGGGCGACCCGACCAAAGCAGCTCGGCCAGCGCATCGCGCTGGCTGGCCTCGGCCGGGATCGCTTCGCCCTCGGCGGTCCCCTTCTCGACGGCATCGCCGACGCGGCCAAGCGACAGCAGCCGGAACGGTTTCTCGCTGGCGCCGACAAGCGTCTCGACGAAGGCGCTGGCCGGCTTCGCCAGGATCTCGGCGGGTTTTGCGTATTGCACCAGCTTGCCGGCATCCATGACGGCGATCTTGTCGCCCAGATGCACGGCTTCCTCCATGTCGTGGGTGACGAGGATGATGGTGGTGCCGAAGCGCTTCTGGATGGCCAGCAGGTCCTCCTGCGCCTTGTTGCGGATGATCGGGTCAAGCGCGCCGAACGGCTCGTCCATCAAAAGCACGTTCGGCTCGGCGGCCAGCGCGCGCGCAACGCCGACGCGCTGCTGCTGGCCGCCGGAGAGCTCGTGCGGGTAACGCGGCCCATAGGCCTGCGGATCGAGCTGGTAGAGCGTCATCAGCTCGTCGACACGGCGCTTGATGCGGTCCCTGTCCCAGCCGAGCAGCAGCGGCACCGTGGCGATGTTTTGCGCCACCGTGCGATGCGGAAACAGGCCATGGCCCTGGATGGCGTAGCCGATGCTGCGGCGCAGCTCGTAACCCGGCAGCGAGCGGTTGTCGGCGCCGTCGAGCTTGATGACGCCCGCGGTCGGCTCGACCAGCCGGTTGATCATCCTGAGCAATGTCGTCTTGCCGGAGCCGGACGTGCCGACGATGACGCAAACAGTGCGCGGCTCGATCGCCATCGACACATCGTCGACCACTGTGGTTTCGCCATAGCGCTTGGTGATACCTTCGATCTCGATCATGCCGGGCTTGCCTCATGTCGTCTGATGGAGGTCATTTCGATGATGGCGTCGAGGATGATGGCGGCGGCGAAGGCCAGCGCCACGGTCGGCACCGCGCCGAGCAGCACCAGATCCATCGCGGTCTGACCGACGCCCTGGAAGACGAACACGCCAAAGCCGCCGCCGCCGATCAGCGCGGCGATGGTGGCAAGGCCGATGTTCTGCACCAGAACGATGCGGATGCCGGTCAGGATCACCGGGAAGGCGAGTGGGAATTCGACGTCGAACAGCCGCTGGCGGTCGGTCATGCCCATGCCGCGGGCGGCGTCGTTGGCGGCGCGCGGCACGCCGGCGAGGCCGACCACGGTGTTGGCCACCACCGGCAGCAGCGAATAGAGGAACAGCGCGACGAAGGCTGGCGCGGTGCCGATGCCGCGGATGCCCAAAGCGCCGGCGCCGGGCACATGGGTCGCGACCCAGCCGAGCGGCGCGATCAGCAGGCCGAACAGCGCGATCGAGGGAATGGTCTGGATGATATTGAGCACGTTGAGCACGCCGGCCCGCAGCCTCTCGACGCGGTGGCACAGGATGCCGAGCGGCAGGCCGACCACCACCGCCGCCGCCAGCGAGCCCAGCGCCAGCGTGATGTGCTTGGCGCCTTCGGCCCAGAAACTGTCGGCGCGGTTGGCGTATTCCTTGAGGATCGACAGGCTATCCCATTGCCTCGACACCAGAAGCAGGCCGATCGCCAGCGCGGCGGCGATGAGCACACCGACGCGCGCCCAGGGCGACAGATCGAGCCTGGTCAGTACATCGGCGAGCAGCAGCGTGAAGGCAAAGATCAGCAGCCAGAAGCCGGAGGCCGGCGAGACGCGGGCAAAGGTGTTGCCTGCCGGGGTGAGGAAACTGCCGGCCGTGCCGATGAGGATGGCAAGCGCTGCAAGCGCCACGACGCCGGCGGCAAGCCGGAGCAGCAGCGGCGTCTTCAGCAGCGCGATCAGCGCGCCGGCGATGACGATCGCCAGCAGCAGCGGCCCGGTGGCAGACGGCAGCGCTTCCAGAATGGAGCGCGCCTGGCCGGGCACGATGCGGTTGGCACGGAAGGTGGCGAAGGGGGCAAGCAACGCCGCATAGGCCGCGATCGCGGCGATGACCACGCCGAGCTTGTCGAAACGGAGGGTCATCGGCTGCTCGCGCAGCAATTCGGAGAGGCAGAAATAGGAAGGCCTCGTTCCTTCGCGGCCCCCTCTGTGCTACCGGACATCTCCCCCACTTGGGGGGAGATCAGATGTCGCGCGGGCTTTCGCCAATCCCCAGCGTGGCAAGAGAAGCGACGGCGATGAAGCTGCCAATCTCCCCCCTTGTGGGGGAGATGTCCGGCAGGACAGAGGGGGGCGCCTCGCACCGGCGTACGTTTCCTCGACGCGATCGCGACTACTTCAAAAACCCGTTCTTCTTCAGAAAGTCCTCGGCGACGCCCTTGACCGGCTCGCCGCCGACCTGCACGCGGCCGTTGAGTTCCTGCAGCGTGACGAGGTCGAGCTTGGCGAACACCGGCTTCAGCAGCGTCTCGATCTCGGGATGCTCCTTCAGCACCGCCTCGCGGATGATCGGCGCCGGCTGGTAGACCGGCTGCACACCCTTGTCGTCGTCGAGGACGACGAGGCCGGAAGGCGCGATGCCGCCGTCGGTGCCGTAGACCATGGCGGCATTGGCGCCGTTGGTCTGGTTCGCGGCAGCCGCGATGGTCGCCGCGGTGTCGCCGCCGGAGAGCGTGATCAACTGGTCGGGCTTCAGCGCAAAGCCGTAGGTGGTCTGGAAGGCCGGCAAGGCGGCCGCCGAATTGACGAATTCGGCCGAGGCCGCAAGCACGACCTTGCCGCCGCCCGCCACGTACTTGCCGAAGTCGGTGAGCGTCGCCAGCTTGTTCTCGTCGGCGACCTCCTTGCGCAGCGCGATCGCCCAGGTGTTGTTGGCCGGCGATGGCGACAGCCAGACGATCTTGTTGGCGTCGTAGTCGAGCTTCTTGGCCGCCTCATAGGCCTTGGCGGCATCCTTCCAGACCGGATCGTCGGCCTTCTCGAAGAAGAAAGCGGCATTGCCGGTATATTCCGGATAGATGTCGATCTCGCCGGCGGTGATCGCCTTGCGCACCACCGGCGTGCCGCCGAGCTGGATACGGTCGGTGGTCTTGATGTTGTTGGCGTTCAGCACGAGCTGGATGATGTTGCCGAGCACGCCACCCTCGGTGTCGATCTTCGACGACACGACGACCTGAGCGTTTGCCGAGGCAGCGGTGATGCCGAGCGCAAGCGCGGCGCCAGCCAGAAGCTTGATTGAAAACATGGTGAAATCCCTTGCTGTGAACCGGATTCGGTTGCCGCATATGAGCATGGCTTCAACGCCCCGTCGGGGCACACGGTTTCATAACAACAGGGATACACGCAATAATTTTATACGGGCTGGCCCAACGTGGCAGCGCCGGTACAGGACAGGGTGGTGTCAGTTGGCTGCGCGCAAGCTCGTCACCTTCAACGCTCCGAGCGCAACGAAGCAGAGCGCGCAGACCGGGAACACCAGCCAGTTGAGCATCGCCCAGCCCCAGGCGTTGTAGACCGCGCCGGACATCAGCGAGGCGAAGGCGACGGAGCCGAACAGGACGAAATCATGGAAGCCCTGCACCTTGCTCTTTTCCGACGGGCGGTAGCTGGCGGCGACCATCGAGGTTGCGCCGATGAAGCCGAAATTCCAGCCGAGGCCGAGCAGGATCAGCGCCGTCCAGAACTGCCACAGCGCCAGGCCTGACAAAGCGACCGCGGCGCAGCCGATCAGCAACACGAGGCCGGCGGCGACGATGCGCTCGGCGCCGAAGCGGTGGATCAGCGAGCCGGTGAAGAAACTCGGCCCGAACATCGCCATCACATGCCAGGAAATGCCAAGCGTGGCATCATCCGTCGACAGGCCGCAGCCGACCATGGCGAGCGGCGCGCCGGTCATGACGAAGCTCATCAGCGCATAGCTGCCGACGACGCAGAACAGCGCCGCGACGAAACGCGGCTGGGTGACGATCTCGGATAGCGGCCTGGCGTCGCTGTCCTCGACCGCGGCGCCGCCGACCGCCTTGGGCGCGATGCGCAGAAACGACAGGATGACCGCGCCGACGGCCGACAGTACCAGGATGGAGGCGAACGAGCCGGCGAACATCACCGGTGCGAAGGATTCGCGTGTGAAGATGACGATCTGCGGCCCGAGAATGGCGGTGACGATGCCGCCCGCCAGCACGAAAGAGATGGCGCGCGCCTTGAATTCGGGCGGCGCGTTGTCGGCGGCAGCGAAGCGGAACTGCTGGACGAAAGCGCCGCCCACCCCGATCACCAGCAGGCCGAAGGCGAACAGCCAGAAACTCGGGTTGAACAGCGCCAGCGTCGCGACAAGCCCGCCGAGCGCGGTGACGACGGTGCCGGTCATGAAGCCGCCGCGCTGGCCGAGCTGGCGGATGATGGCGGCGGCCGGCAGCGCGCCCAGCGCCACGCCGATGTTGAAGCCGGTGACCGGCGCCGTCGCCAGCGATTTGTCGGGCCCAAGCAGGTATTGTCCCGCAAGCGCGCCAAGCGAGATGGCGATGGGTGCGGCCGAGCCGATGATCGCCTGCGCGGCGGCAAGCAGCAGCGCCGTGCGGCGCGCTTCCTTACCGGCCTCGGCAACGACGGCCGCGGCCGTCACGAAGCGTCCTTGCCGCGGCCTTCGCCGCGCACCCGGCGCGACACGCGGTCGAGCACGGCGTTGGTGAGCTTCGGTTCGTCTTCCTCGTAGAAGGCCTTGGCGATGTCGACATATTCCGAGACGATCACCGCCACCGGAACGTCGTCGCGCTTCATCAGCTCGTAGACGCCGGCGCGCAGGATGGCGCGCAGCGTCGAATCCAGCCGCGACAGCGGCCAGTCGTCGGTCAGCGCCTGGCGGATGACCGGATCGATGGTCTTCTGGTTCTCGACGACACCGGTGAGGATGGCGCGGAACCATTGCGCATCGGCCTCGCGATAGAGCGCGCCGTCGACTTCCTTGCCGAGCCGGAACGCTTCGTACTCGGCCGTGATCTCGATCACGCCACTGCCGGCAACGTCCATCTGGTAGAGCGCCTGCACGGCGGCGAGCCGGGCGGCGCCGCGCTTGTTGGCGTGGCGGGCCGTGGGCTGGCCGGGCGACGCGGGCTCGCTCACGATCGCGCTCCCAGCTGCTGTTTGAGGGCGATCATGGTCAGAGCCGCGCGCGCGGCAAAGCCGCCCTTGTCGCCTTCCGAACGTCTGGCGCGCGTCCAGGCCTGGGCGTCGTTCTCGGTGGTCAGGATGCCATTGCCGATGCAGACCGCTTCCTGCACGGAGAGGTCCATCAGCGCGCGGCTCGATTCATTGGCGACGATGTCGAAATGGTAGGTGTCGCCGCGCACGATGGTGCCCAGCGCCACGAAACCGTCATAGGCGGTGCCGCCTTCGGCGGCGCCGTCGAGCGCGAAGGTGATCACTGCCGGGATTTCCAGCGAGCCGGGGACGGTGACGACGTCATAGGTCGCGCCTGCCTCGTCCAGCGCACTCGTTGCGCCTTCGAGCAGCGCGTCGGCAAGGTCGTCATGGAAGCGCGCCTCGACGATGAGAAGGTGCGCCTTGTCCTTCGGACGGATGAACGCTTTGCCGTGTTGGGATATGCCAGCCATAGATGTCTCCGGGGGTCGCCGGTGACTTAGGCCGAAGCGGCAGCATTCGCAAGCTTTGTCCGATGCTCAGGCCCGGTCTAATTTGCCGGGGTGGCTCAAAGCCCTTCTTTCGCCGCCTCCGCCAGGCGCGCGGCGTAGCGAGCCATGGTGTCGATCTCGAGGTTCACGCGGTCGCCGACCTGGCGTTCGCCCCAGGTGGTGACGGTCAGCGAATGGTGGATCAGCAGCACGTCGAAGCGGGTGCCCTCGACCTTGTTGACGGTGAGCGAAGTGCCGTCGAGCGCGACCGAGCCCTTTGGCGCGATGAATTTCGCGAGCTCGCGCGGCGCTTCGAGCGTGAAGCGCACGGCGTCGCCCTCGTCCTTGCGCTCGACAATCTCGGCCGTGCCGTCGACATGACCGGACACGATGTGGCCGCCGAGCTCGTCGCCGATCTTCAGCGCCCGTTCCAGATTGATCCTAGTGCCGGACTTCCAGCCCATCGCTGTGGTCAGCCTGAGCGCCTCTTCCCAGGCCTCGACCTCGAACCAGCGGGCGTTGGAGCCGCCTTCCGGCAACGCCGTCACCGTCAGGCAGACGCCGGCGCAGGAGATCGAGGCGCCGATGGCGATGCCTTCCGGGTCATAGGCGGTGTCGATGCGCAGTCCGACCCCTTCCCTGAGCGGCGTCACGGCAGCGACGGTGCCGACATCGGTAACAATTCCCGTGAACATCAGATGTCTCTGTCTTTCAGGTTGACCAAACCGGTTCCCATTTCTTGGGTCATGGTCTTACCCACTCGGCGTAGCTGTCCTCGCCGAAGCGCATCTCGCGCAACTTGCGGAAACCTGCCGGGATATGGTCGGCGTCGATGGGCGATGCAATGCCTTCTTCGCCGATCGCGTCCGGCCCGCCGAACAGCACGATGCGATCGACCAGGTCTTCGTCGAGGAAAGCCTTGGCCACCCTGGCGCCCCCCTCGACCAGGACGCTCGCCATGCCGAGCGCCGCCAGATCCTCGAGCAGCTCAGGCAAGGCCACCTCACCTCCATACGTTTCCGTTCCGATGAAGTGCACGCCCGCGCGCTCAAGCGTGGCCCGCCGCTGCGGATCGGCCTCGAGGCAGGCGGCGAGGTAGAGCGGCACGCGGTCGACGCCGGAGACCAGCTTGGAGGTGTCCGGCAGTCGGATCTGGCGGTCGAGCACGATGCGCGCCGGCGAGCGGTTCTCCAGGCCGGGCAGCCGTACGGTCAGCGCCGGATCGTCCTCAAGCGCGGTGCCGATGCCGATCAGGATGCCGTCGGCTTCGGCGCGCATCAGATAGACTTCGCGGCGCGCGATATCGCCGGTGATCGCGACCTGCCCCTCGCCCTCGACGCCGATCTTTCCGTCGCTGGAAAGCGCAAGTTTCAGAATAATTTCCGGCCGTTTCCTGAGTGATCGAATCATGTAACCGGCCATCTGCTCCAAAGCCTCGTCGGCGAGCACTCTTTCGACAACCTCGATGCCCGCGGAACGCAGGATGGCGTAGCCTTGGCCGGAAACGCGCGGATCGGGGTCGCTGGCCGCGCCGACGACACGCGCAATGCCGGCATTGACCAGCGCGTTGGCGCAAGGCGGCGTGCGGCCGTGGTGGGCGCATGGCTCCAGCGTCACATAGGCGGTGGCGCCGCGCGCGAGTTCGCCCGCCTCGGTCAGCGCTTCGGTCTCGGCATGCGGCCGGCCACCGACCGCGGTGACGCCGGTGCCGACGATCATCGGCCCGGCGCCATCGTCGCGGACGATGATCGTGCCGACGGACGGGTTGGTCGAGGTGCGTCCGGCGTTTTTTCGCGACAGCCGCAGCGCCGCCGCCATGAAACGGCGATCGAGAGCTTCCTGCCCGGCCGGGCTTGGTCGCGGCCCTGCCATGCTCAACCTGCGTCCTCTTCGCTCTTGTCTTCGTCGCCCTTCAGCTCGCCGAGCAGCTCATGGAAATCCTTGGCCTCGCGGAAATTGCGATAGACCGAGGCGAAGCGGACATAGGCGACGTCGTCGAGCGACTTCAGCGCCTCCATGACCAGCCGGCCGACCTCGCCCGAGGCCACTTCGGTCTCGCCGGAGCTTTCAAGCTGGCGCACGATGCCGGTGACCGCGCGGTCGATGCGCTCGGGATCGACATTGCGCTTGCGCACCGCGATCTCGACCGAGCGCAAGAGCTTGTCGCGGTCGAACGGCACCTTGCGGCCGGATTTCTTGACCACGACGAGGTCGCGGAGCTGGACGCGCTCGAAGGTGGTGAAACGGCCGCCGCAATCGGGGCATACGCGCCGCCTGCGGATCGCCGCGCCATCCTCGGCAGGGCGCGAATCCTTCACCTGCGTATCTTCGGACTGGCAGTAGGGACAGCGCATGGAGAGCCTTCGGTTGGCGATTCTTGGTGAGCGGAAGGCTTAGAGGTTTTTGCCGCGATGGCAAAGCACGGACGGCCTTCCGTGCCTCAGAGATAGCGAGGCGCGAGGAAGATTGCCAGCGCCGCCGCCAGCCAGACCGCGATACCGCCGAGAACGGCAAGCCGATAGTCTACCCTCTCGATGAACAGCCAACAGGCGCCGAGGAAGGCGAGATAGGCGGGGATCGTCCTGAAGCCGGCGAGACAGGCCTCGCGAAAGCCGGTCGGGTTGCCCTTGGCGCCGACCGCGAGCAGCGCGATGACCGCGAAGGTCGGCGCCAGCGGCAGGATGCCGGGCAGGACGTTGCCGCGCTTCGAGGCCCAGACGATCAGCGCCGTGACGAGGCCGCCGACGACACCTTTCCAGAGAATGTCCATGGCGCGGCTCCTTGCTGCCTGTCAGGGCGCGACGTCGGTGGTCGGGAAGCCGCAGGACGCGCCAAGGCTGCGGTAGGCCTTGGTGAAGCCGTCCATCGATATGCTGGCAACCGGCTTGTTGGCGAAGACGACATCGATCGCGGCCGCGCGCCGCATGGCCCGCAGCAGGGCAAGCGCGACGTCCTTCTTGTTGTCCAGCATCCACTGGTCGCCGATATCGGCGCTGACGGTCGCCTTGACCTTGCCCTTGTCGTCGCCAAACACTGCGGGAATGCTCTCGCCGGCCGGCAGATCCTTGTTCCGCAGCGCGATGACGAGGCTCGGATAGCCGTCGGGCGGCAATGCGTCGCCGTTCGAGATGGCAAGCGTCAGCGTGCCGCCGGTGCCGTTCTGGTCGAGGAACGCCGTCGAGGCGGCGCAGGTTCTGCGCACATCCTCACCGGTGTTGACTTCATCGATAATGGTGGACCACCTGCCGAAGGTCTCGGTCTTGGGAGATGCAGGCGGGGGCGACGCAGGCGCAGGCGATGCGGCCGGCGCCGTCCCTGCCTTGGGCGCCGTCGTCGTGGTCTGCGCCTGGGCGGCGCCGGTCAACGGCGAGGCCGCCAGAAGCGCCGCGAGAGCGCCGAGACATGGAAATCGCATCATCAACAAGGCTCCTGTCCGGATCGCCGCTCCATCCGGAGCGGCGCTTCCCGTCGTGGCCAATAAGAATGACGCGAGGCTTCAGGTCAACCGAGATAGGGATAGAGCGGGAAGCGATCGGTGAGCGCCACGACCTTGGCCTTCACCGCCGCCTCGACGGCCGCGTTGCCCTCGTCGGAGTTCGCCACCTTCAACCCGTCCAGCACCTCGGCGATCAGCTTGCCGATCTCGCGGAACTCGGCCTGGCCGAAGCCGCGCGTCGTGCCGGCCGGCGTGCCGAGGCGCACACCCGAGGTGACGAAGGGCTTTTCCGGATCGAAGGGGATGCCGTTCTTGTTGCAGGTGATGTTGGCGCGGCCGAGTGCCGCCTCGGCGCGCTTGCCGGTGGCGTTCTTGGGGCGCAGATCGACCAGCATCAGGTGGTTATCGGTGCCGCCGGAGACGATGTCGAGGCCCGTCTCCTTCAGGCTCGATGCCAGCGCCTTGGCGTTGGCGGCGACGCTCTCGGCATAGAGCTTGAAGCTCGGCTTCAGCGCCTCGCCCAGCGCCACCGCCTTGGCGGCGATGACGTGCATCAGCGGACCGCCCTGCAGGCCCGGGAAGACGGCCGAATTCATCTTCTTGGCGATGTCTTCGTCGTTGCAAAGGATCAGGCCGCCACGCGGGCCGCGCAGCGACTTGTGCGTGGTCGTCGTCACGACATGGGCGTGCGGCAACGGCGACGGATGCACGCCGCCGGCGACGAGGCCGGCGATGTGGGCCATGTCGACCATCAGATAGGCGCCCACCGCATCGGCGATCTCGCGGAAACGCTTCCAGTCCCAGATGCGGGAATAGGCGGTGCCGCCGGCCAGGATCAGCTTCGGCTTGGTCTCATGCGCGGTCTTCTCGATCGCGTCCATGTCGAGCAGATGGTCGTCCTTGCGCACGCCGTAGGAGACGACCTTGAACCACTTGCCGCTCATGTTGACCGGCGAGCCGTGGGTGAGATGGCCGCCGGAATTGAGGTCGAGGCCCATGAAGGTGTCGCCGGGCTGCAGCAGCGCCAGGAATACGGCCTGGTTCATCTGGCTGCCGGAATTCGGCTGGACGTTGGCGAAGTTGCAGCCGAACAGCTTTTTCGCGCGTTCGATGGCCAGTTCCTCGGCCACGTCGACGAACTGGCAGCCGCCATAGTAGCGCTTGCCTGGATAGCCCTCGGCATATTTGTTGGTCATGATCGAGCCCTGCGCTTCCAGGACAGCGCGCGAGACGATGTTTTCGGAAGCGATCAGCTCAATCTCATGGCGCTGGCGGCCGAGCTCGTTGCGGATGGCGCCGAAAATCTCCGGATCGGCGTCGGCCAGCGTGGTCTCGAAGAAGGATTCGAATTTGTTCGACGCTGCCGCTGCTGTTGCCATGCCTGAAATCCTCCGGTTCGGGGCAATTTGTTCATGCATATCGTTGCCCCAAAACCGCTGCGCACTCTTGGGCGACATGCATTGCCGCGCCATTAACACAGTTGTCTTCGCCTCGCCACGTTTGCGCCGCGAAATTTGCTGGCCGGTTTGCGTCAACGCCAGCGGCGCGAGGTCTATTTCCGCTCCCGCCGGCTTTTCAGCAGGGCTTCGGTGAGCGTGATCTCGGCAAGCAGCGCCCGCATCGTATGGTCGTTGATCTCGCGGCTGCGGAACATGGCGCGCACGGCGCCCCGCTCGGCCTCGATGCCGGCGTGCCTGAGTTCCAGTTCCAGGCGCCCCGCCTCGCGGGCCTCGGCGCGCGCCTCGTCGGCCTCGTCGGAGGCGGCTATGCGGCGGCGGTAGCCGGCGACGATGCTGTCGGCGACCGCGAGCCTCGCCTCGGCGGCCTCGCCCTCACCCCCTTCATTGGCGATGCTCTCGATCCTGGCGATCGCCGCGTTGGCGGCGCCGACGCGCGCCCGCCGTTCCTCGGCGGCGCCCGGGTCCTCGCCGGGCTCGACCAGCCCGCGCGCGATCTTCGGCAGGGCCAGGCTGGCGATCGTCAGCGAACAGATGATCACGCCGGCGGCGAGGAAGATGACGACGTCGCGTGACGGAAAGGGCGAGCCGTCGGCCATGGTGAGCGGCAGCGACAGGATGCCGGCCAGCGTGATGGCGCCGCGCACGCCGGCGACCGAACCGGCGAGCCGAACGCGCATCCCGAACGGCTCGGCCTTGTGCTTGCCGAACCGCGCCCCCACGCGCTGCGCGATGTCACCGACCCAGATCCACAGGAAGCGCAGGCCGATCAGGCAGACCGTCAGGATCAGCACCGTCGCCGCGGGCTCGATCAACCAATGCCGGCTGGAAAGTGCCGGCGGCACGTTGCGGATGATGTCGGGAAGCTGCAGGCCAAGCAGGATGAACAGCGCGCCGTTGAAGATGAAGGACAGCGTCGTCCACAGCGACATGGTCTGCATGCGCGCCGAGACGCCGAGATAGCGGAAGATGCCGGAGCCGCCGGTGAGCAGGCCGGCGGTGACCGCTGCCAGGATGCCCGAGGCCTCGACGTGCTCGGCGATGAGATAGGCGATGAAGGGCATCAGGATCATCACCAGTACCTGCGCCTCGGACGGCACGCCACCGATGCGGTTGAGCAACTGCAGCGTCTTGGCGGCGACGATCAGCGCCACCACGCCGGCCAGGATGCCGGCGGCGACCGCATAGAGGAACGTCAGCGACGCAGCGGCCAAAGAGAAGCTGCCGGTCAGCGCCGCCGCGACGGCGAAGCGGAACATGACGAGGCCGGACGCGTCGTTGAGCAGCGACTCGCCCTCCAGTATGTGCATCAGCCGCGCCGGAACCACGTTCCTGTCGACGATCGAGGACACGGCGACCGCATCGGTCGGCGACAGCACGGCGGCGAGCGCGAAGGCGACGACCAGCGGGATGCTCGGCACCAGCCAGTGCAAGGCATAGCCGAAGCCGACGATGGTGAAGAAGACCAGCCCGATGGCGAGGTCGAGGATCGGCCCGCGCAGCGCCAGAAGCTCGCGCTTGGGCGCGGCGACGGCATCGCCGAACAGGAGCGGCGGGATGAACACCAGGAGGAACAGCTCCGGGTCAATCTCGACATGCAGGCCGCGCGCCGGCCAGGCAAGGGCCGCGCCTATGGCGATCTGTAGCACCGGCAACGGAACGCGCACGAGCCGGACCAGGGCGCCCGAAAGCGCGACGAACACGAGCATGACCAGGATGAAGACGGCGACATGCATGGCGGCGATTCCGAATATTGCCCGACCATGCGCAAAGCAGGTCGCGCCGTCCAGTCGTGACGAAGGCTAGCTGACGGAAGGCGGAAAGCAAAAAGGCCGCCTATCGGCGGCCTTTTCAATAAAGATTCCAGTCGCTTAGAGCGAAGACGTGATCTGCAGCTCTTCGTTGCCGTCAAGGCCGTAGATGTCGTCGCGGAATTGCACGACGCCGGGGCCCGTCGACCATGCCGAAAGATAGAGGAAGTGGACCGGCACCGGGTTGGTCACCTGAACCGGGGTGTTTTCGCCGGTCTTGATCGTCGCCTCGAAATGCTGGCGGTCCCAACCGGGCGTGTCGCGCAGGATCCAGGTGACGAGGTCACGCACGTTCTGGACGCGCACGCAGCCCGAGGAGTCGAAGCGCATCAGCTTGCCGAACAGGCTCTGCTGCGGCGTGTCGTGCATGTAGACGCCATCCGGGCTGGGGAAGTTGATCTTGACCGAGGCCATGGCGTTGCCGGCGCCCGGATCCTGGCGGAAGCGGTACTTCTCGGCGTCATCCGTCGACCAGTCGACCGTCATTGGGTCGACCTCGCTGCCATCCGGCGCGAACAGGCGGATGTGGCTGTCCTTGAGGTAGTTGGGATCCTTGCGCATCAGCGGAATGATATCCTTGCGCACGATCGAGACCGGGGCATTCCAGTAGGGATTGACGATGATCTCGTTGATCTTGGAATTCACGATCGGGGTCTGGCGGTCGATCTTGCCGACGATCGCGGTGTGGCGCAGCACGACGCGGTCGTTCTCGACTGCCTCGATCTGGGCCGCCGGAATGTCGACCAGCACGTAACGGTTGCCGAGCGTGCCAGCCTTTTCGCGCAGACGCTGCAGATTGGTCTGCAACTGGCCAAGCCGGATCTGCGCCGAAACATTCATCGCCGTGTAGGTGTATTTGCCCATGGCGCCGTCGGCCGGCAGGCCGTGGCGAAGCTGGAAACGCTTGACGGCGGCGTCGACGTAGGAATCGAACGAGTTGGAGATGCCGGCGCTCTGCGACAGATCGCCCGAGATCATCAGCCGCTTGCGCAGCGGCACCACATCGGGGTCATCGACGCCGAGCTGCAGCTTCTTGGTCGCGGGCACCTGCTCCCAGCCGCCCTGGCCGGCGATGGTCTGGTACTGCGCCACCGCCTGCTCGGTGAAGGCGACGGTCTGCAGGCTGAAGATCGGCAGCGTCGAGGCCACCTTGCCGCCCTCGCTGGCGCGGGCGTCGAATTGGTCGTCCCAATTGCCGCGGGCCGATGATTTCAGGATATCCCCGATCACGTCCTGCGCGCTGGCGCTGTTGGCAACCATGGCTGCGGCAAGCGCGGAAGCTCCGGAAAGGAAGAAACGGCGGCTGGTTCTCATGGACGTTCCAGACATTCTCTAAGCATCTGATCAACGGGCGATCTCGCCCGCACTCTAGGATTGGCAATCTTAACAATTAGCCAACCATGACCGCATCGCTTCGGCGTGAAACACGCGGCGCGACGCAACTTCAGGGTGAAGGCAGGCCTGTGGCCGCAGCATCACCCGTATTCTCGCTTTCACCGGGATTATGGCGGCAATTTGGCCTTGGCGCGCGATTTGCGCCAGGCGACGCGACGAAAAGAAAGGAACGGTGCTTTTCGGCACCGCTGAACAATCCAGGCATCCTTCGTCCTCGGTCTGCGCCGTCGCGTGCCGACCTCAGTTCGGAGTCTTATCCTTCGGATCCGGACCTGGCTGCGCCTTCAGCTCCGAACATCGCTGCAACACCTCTTGCCGGGGATAACGCATGACCTTGTTGTCCTCCAGCTTGAGCAGCAGCTCGCGTCTCTTTTCCGTGGTCTCACCGTCCGAACAGGTCATGTCCAGAATGATCGCGTCGAGGCCGCCGATCTTCTGCACCTTCTCCAGCGAGCAGCCGACCTCCCACATCTCGACCGCCTTGTCGGTGAATGTCACGATCGTATCGTTGTTGTCGCACGGGGCGCTGCCTTCGGCGGCGAAAGAATCCTTCCACCACTCCTCGGCGGAGGCCGCGGTCGAAATCAACAGAAGCACCGCGGCGATCCTTGAACGGTTTTTCAGGTTCATGTTCGCTCCCTCGCCAGCAAGCGACATTAGGCAGTGCCGCAGCGAAAGCAAACAGCGTAGACGCCCTGCCGATGGGCGCGGCGCTTCCGAAATATCCCTTTGCATCGGGAAAAGGAAAAGGGACCGGCGCCTTTCGACACCGGTCCCCGACTGTTTCCCCTGCCCGCGCTTCCGCGGCGCGGTCCCTCGGCGCGGATGCGGCTTACATCCGGTAGGCGATGGTGTCGTTCCAGAAGCGGTCCAGCCGCTGGAGGGCGCGGTTCATCTGCTTGAACTCGTCGGTGTTGATGCCGCCGACCTGCTCGATCGAGCCGACATGACGCTCATAGAGACCGGCGACCACTTCGGCCACCTCGTTGCCCTTCGGCGTCAGCGAGACGCGGACCGAACGCCGGTCGATGCGCGAGCGCTGGTGGTTGATGAAGCCGAGGTCGACCAGCTTCTTCAGATTGTAGGAGACATTCGAGCCGAGATAGTAGCCACGCGAGCGCAGTTCGCCGGCGGTCAGCTCCGAATTGCCGATGTTGAAGAGCAGCAGCGCCTGGATAGCGTTGATGTCGGAACGGCCGTTGCGGTCGAACTCGTCCTTGATCACGTCAAGCAGACGGCGGTGCAGGCGCTCCACCAGCTGCAGCGATTCCATGTAAAGCGAACGGATCGCCTCGCGGCGGTCGTCGGATACGGTGGCGGTCTTCGCCGCCGGACGCGAATTGATCATTGTCTTTGCCTCTCGTTTGTCGCCCGGTGATTTTTTTGTCTTTCACCTTGATCGCGACACTATCGAATACTCATAAAATTCGACTTAAACGCCAAGGCTAACAAGAGCTTACCGGTAAGAGGTTTCGAAAGAGGCTTAACGAACGGTCACCCCAGCAAGGATAATTAACCTAAAGATTTAGGCACCGTTTCCGGAGCAAATTGCCCGCGCTTCCGGGCTAGCGCTGGGCCTGGCGCTTCTGCAGCCAGATCACCACCCGGAAGGCGATGTAGAGCAGCGCCACCGCGGCATGCGAGGCGATGATCAGCGGGCGGTGGCCGAACAGATCGGGAAAGCCGACATACATCACAATCTCGGTCGCGGCGCAGATGAACCAGATCACCGGCCCCCAGGAGGCCAGCATCCACAGGCCAGCGGCGGCGAAGGGAAAGAAGACGGCGAGCGTCACCGCGGCCACCTGCCAGTGCACCGGCATCAGGTCGAAGCGCCAGAGCGGACCGGGATAGAAGCCGATCAGCCGGATCCAGTAGAGGATGCCGAACAGCAGGCAGTAGCCGGCGATGACGCGCTGGAACCAGGCGAAAATGATTTCGGTGGTCGAGGGCTGCAGCACGACGCGCCTGGAGGTCACCTCGCTCACAGGTCGAGCTCCCGCTCGCCGAGCGGCGCGAAATAGGCGTCGACATCGGCGACGCCGACGTCGTCCAGGCCTGCCGGACGCCAGCGCGGCGTCGAGCCCTTGTCGATGATGGCGGCGCGGATGCCTTCGTAGAAGTCGTGGCCGGCCAGCATGCGGTTGAGGATGCGGAACTCCATCTTCATGCACTCGTCCATCGACAGCGTCAGCCCGGCGCTGATCTGGCGCCAGGCGACATGCAGGCTGGTCGGCGAGCGCGTCCTGATCGTCGCCAGGGTCTTTGCGGCGAACTCGTCGGAGGGCGCGGCCCGATCGAGGCTGGCGATGACATCGGACAAAGAGGGTTGGGCGAAATGGCGCGCGATCGCTTCCAGCACCGGCCGGTCGGTCTCGCGCCTGGCCGGGATGAAAAACCCGCGCAGCACCGATTCCGGATCGCCGGTGGCGCAGAGCCGGTCGAGGAAGGCGGCCTGGTCCTCGGCCTTGATGGTGTGGGTGGCCAGTCCCGACCAGAGCGCGTCCCCGTGGCGGATGCGGTTGCCGGTCAGCGCCAGGTACATGCCGAAGCTGCCACCGAGATCCGGCAGCAGATGGCTGCCGCCGACATCGGGGAAGAAACCGATGCCGACCTCCGGCATGGCGAACTGGGCATTTTCGGTCAGCACGCGCTGCGAGCCGTGGAAGGAGATGCCGACGCCGCCACCCATGACGATGCCGTTGATCAGCGCAACGTAGGGTTTCTTGAATCGCTTGATGCGGGCGTTGAGGCGGTATTCGTCGGCGAAGAACTCGACCGGCGGCTGCCCGGCGCGGCCGGCCTCGTAGACGTGCAGGATGTCGCCGCCGGCGCAGAATGCCCTGCCCTCGGCCTTGACGACCACCACATCGACGCCGTCGTCCCGCTCCCAGGCGTCGAGCGCCTTGCCGAGCGCCTTGACCATGACGTGGGTGAGAGCGTTGAGCGCCTGCGGCCGCGTCAGCGTGACGACCCCGGCCCTGCCCAACCGCTCGAAGCGAATTTCGTCGCCTCCGCCAAAATCCATCGTAAGAGAATCCTCCCCCGCGCATGCGGGACTGAAGTGCTAAAGGCTGGCGCACATGTCCGTCAATGGCAGGAGGAGATCGCCTTCGTATTGGCGGCCGCCTGCGGCCGGTGCTACGAAGCGGCAGTCCTCGCGGAGAAGCGGGGAGCAACGGCAGGATCGACAAGCTGCCTGACGGACTTCGGGGGAGCCATGTCCGGACTTTGGCGTCTCGGCATTGCAATCATCGGCCTGCTCGCCGCCGTGCCGGCGCCGCGTGGCGCCATGGCCGCAACGATCGACGACCTCTATCAGTCGCAGACCATCGTCACCGGCACCGGCGAGGTGAACCGACAGATCGGTTTCAAGGATTGCCTGGACCGGGTGCTGGTCAGGGTTTCCGGCGATCAGCGCCTGCCGGCAAAGCCGGAGATGGCGGCGCTGCGCGACAAGGCGGGCGATTTCGTCGACAGCTTCCGCTACCGCGACCGGCTGGAGGGGATTCCGGTGCATGACGAGCAAGGCACGCATGACCGGCCACACGACCTCACCTGCCTCTACAAGCCCGCCGTGCTGGACAAGGTGCTGGCGCAGCTCGGCAGCAAGCCTTGGCTCGGCGAGCGGCCGCGCCTCGCCATCCTCCTCAGCGCCGAGCAGGGCGAACGGCATTTCGTGCTGACGGCCGACGACGGGCGCGGCGAGGCGATGCGCGAATCTTTCGTCAATGCGACGGCGCCGATGCTGATGCGCGTCACTTTCCCGCCGGCAGAGCTGGTTTCCGGCATGGACGAGAAGGCGCTGCGCGCAGCCGACATTGCGGGGCTCGATCAACTCGCGAAAAAGGCGGGAGCCGATCACGCGCTCGCCGGCAGCATCGTGTGGAGCGACAAGGACCTGGGCTGGATCGCCGACTGGCGGCTTGGTGAAGACGGCAAGACCTACCGCTGGCAAGTGCGCGGCGTCAGCTTCGACGAGGCGTTCCGTGTCGCTATCCGGGGCGCGGCACAGGTCCTGTCGGGCAACGGGCAACCCTGAGGGCTGGCACAATCGTGTCGCATTGGTCTGCGGTGAGTGCCCGTGTTAAAACCCGGCCAAACGAGAGTTTTGGCGATGAACAGATTCACCCCCGCAAAGCCTGCCGGCGCCCGCAGCGTCGACGAGATCACCGGCAGCCGGCGGCTGAGGCGCATGCGCAAGGCCGACTGGTCGCGACGCCTGGTGCAGGAAAACCGGCTTTCGGTCGACGACCTGATCTGGCCTATCTTCGTCGTCGACGGCAAGCAAGTGCGCGAGCCGATCGCCGCCATGCCCGGCGTGTTCCGCCTGTCGCTCGATCTCGCCGTCAAGGAAGCCGAGCGCGCGGCAAAGCTCGGCATTCCGGCGATAGCCACTTTTCCCAATGTCGAGCTTTCGCTGCGCGACCAGACCGGCTCGCACATCCTCGATCCGGAAAACATCATCAACCGCACCACCCGCGCCATCAAGCATGCGGTGCCGGAGATCGGCATCATCACCGACGCCGCGCTCGATCCGTTCACCAGCCATGGCCATGACGGCATCCTGCGCGACGGCATCATCGTCAATGACGAGACCGTGGAACAAGTGGCGGCGGCGGCCGTCATCCAGGCAGCGGCCGGCGCCGACATCATCGCGCCGTCGGACATGATGGACGGCCGCATCGGCGCCATTCGCGACGCGCTCGACGCCAATGGTTTCCAGGACGTGGCGATCATGTCCTACGCCACGAAGTTCGCCTCCGCCTTCTACGGCCCGTATCGCGAGGCGGTGGGCACGGCCGGCCTGCTCAAAGGCGACAAGAAGACCTACTATCTCGACCACGCCAATTCGGACGAAGCGCTGCGCGAGGCCGAGCAGGACCTCGCCGAAGGCGCCGACATGCTGATGGTCAAGCCCGGCCTGCCCTATCTCGACATCATCCGACGGCTGAAGGACGAGCTGCAGATGCCGACCTTTGCCTACCAGGTGTCGGGCGAATATTCGATGATCAAGGCGGCCGCCGCCAATGGCTGGATCGACGGCGAGAAGGCGATGCTGGAATCACTGCTCGCGCTGAAACGCGCCGGCTGCGACGGCATCCTGACCTATTTCGCGCCGGAAGTGGCGGCGATGCTGAAGGGATAGCCTTCCCGAACATCGGCTTGCGGGGGACGGCCGCTGGCGATTGGCTCGATCTTACGGAACAATTCCGCCTGCCGGCCCAACGGCGCGCGATGCGTCGCGCTCGTCTTTGGCCGCCCGAAAACTCCGCTTGCAATTCGCAATCAGTCTGCTACATAACAACCGCTTGCAAATTACAACTGGTTATGAGGAGGCAGTCATGTCGAAACTGCGAGTCAACGCTTTCACCCTGTCGCTCGACGGCTTCGGGGCCGGCCCTGACCAGGATCTCGCCAACCCACTCGGTATCGGCGGCGAGAACCTCCACAAATGGATGATCGGCACCCGCTTTTTTCGCAAGGTTGTGATGGGCCAGGACGGCGGCACCACCGACACGGACGACGTGTTCGCGGCGCGCAGCTTCGAGAATGTCGGCGCCTGGATCCTGGGCCGCAACATGTTCGGACCGATCCGCGGCGACTGGCCGGACGACAGCTGGAAAGGCTGGTGGGGTGACAACCCGCCCTATCACGTGCCGACTTTCGTGCTCACGCACCACAAACGCGCGCCGATCGAGATGGAAGGTGGGACGACGTTCCATTTCGTCACCGACGGCATCCATTCGGCGCTGGAACAGGCCAGGGAGGCGGCTGGCGGCAAGGATGTGCGCGTCGGCGGCGGCGTTTCGACCGTCCGGCAGTATCTGCAGGAGCGGCTCATCGACGAGATGCACCTGGCGGTATCGCCGGTGCTGCTCGGCAAGGGGGAGCATCTTTTCGCCGGCCTGGACATGCCGGGCCTTGGCTACCAGTGCACCGAGCAGGTGGCGACGCCCCTCGCCACGCATGTGGTGATTGAGCGGGCGTGACTTTGGCGGTTTGGCGAAAGCCGGTGAGACAGCCCTTTCTCCCCGTCACCATACGGGGAGAAATGCCCGGCAGGGCAATGAGGGGCAGCGCTGCCGGTTGGAGATCAGCGACAAACGACCAATGACCGCGAAATAGGGCCCAATCGCTGACGTCGGCGCCGCCCCTCATCCGCCCTTCGGGCACCTTCTCCCCGTGAACGGGGAGAAGGAGAAGACGCTAATACTTCTCCGGCACGTAAAGCTCGCGCGGCAGCACCTGGCGCTCGTATTCGGGGTTGAAGACGCGCTCCGGTAGCGTGATCTCCTCATGCGGCACCTCCTCATAGGGAAACTGCTGCAGGAGATGGTCGATGCAGTTCAGCCGGGCGCGCTTCTTGTCGTTGCCTTCGACGATGAACCATGGCGCCTCGGGAATGTTGGTGCGGGCGAAGGTCTCTTCCTTGGCCTTGGTATACTGCTCCCAGCGCACGCGCGACTGCAGGTCCATCGGCGACAGCTTCCACTGCTTCATCGGATCGTGGATGCGCATCAGGAAGCGCATCTGCTGCTCCTCGTCGGTTATCGAGAACCAGTATTTGACCAGGGTGATGCCGGAGCGCACCAGCATGCGCTCGAATTCCGGCACGTCGTGGAAGAACTCCTCGACCTGGTCCGGCCCGGCGAAGCCCATCACCCGCTCGACGCCGGAGCGGTTGTACCAGGAGCGGTCGAACAGCACGATCTCGCCGCCGGCCGGCAGATGCGGCACGTAGCGCTGGAAATACCATTGCGATTTCTCGCGCTCGGTCGGCGCCGGCAGCGCCACGACACGGCAGATGCGCGGATTGAGCCGCTGCGTGATGCGCTTGATGACGCCGCCCTTGCCGGCGGAGTCGCGGCCCTCGAAGACCACCACGACCTTCTTCTTGTGATAGGCCACCCAGGACTGCAGCTTGATCAGTTCGGACTGGAGCCGCAGCAAGTCTCGGAAATATTGCATGCGTTCGATCGAGGGCGGATGCGACTCCTTGTAGATCTTGGCGATCTCGAGCGACAGCGCCGGCTCCGATATCTCGAGCTCGTAGTCCTCGTCGAGCGTGTCGGCGAGTTCGGCTTCCAGCCAGTCCCTGGCTCCGGAATTCGGTTTCAGTTCGCTCATCGTGCTTCTCCGTTCGCCATCCTGAGCCGACTTCAATAAAGGCCGGCAATGACGGTTTTATTGCAATGCCGCTGCTCCAGATGTGATCGACCGGTCGCCGCGATGGGGCGACAAGCCGAGCAACTTGTCCTACAAATAGGCTGTCCTATTCGGGCTGCCCATTCGTGGCGCCTCTCTCAACGCGATTGCGAGGATCTCAAATGGAATACCGTACACTCGGCCGTTCCGGGCTGAAGGTTTCGACATTGACGCTCGGCACCATGACATTCGGCGGCGCCGGCGCCTTCGCGGCGGTCGGCAGGACCGACCTCAAGGAAGCAAGCCGGATGATCGACCTCTGCATCGATGCCGGCATCAACCTCATCGACACCGCCAACGTCTATTCGAACGGGATTTCGGAAGAGATCATCGGCGAGGCGCTCGGCGGCAAGCGCGAGGACGATGTGCTGATCGCCTCCAAGGCGCGCATGCGCATCGGCAAGGGTCCCAATGACGAGGGCCTGTCGCGCCACCACCTGATCCGCGAGTGCGAGAAGAGCCTGAAGCGGCTGAAGACCGACGTCATCGACATCTACTTCCTGCACGAATGGGATGGCGTGACGCCGCTCGAGGAAACGGTCGCCGCGCTCGACACGCTGGTGAGCCAGGGCAAGATCCGCTACGTCGGGTGCTCCAACTATTCCGGCTGGCAGGTGATGAAGGCACTCGCCATCAGCGACAGCAGCCACCAGCCGCGCTTCGTCACCCAGCAGATCCACTACACGCTGGAGGCGCGCGAGGCAGAATACGAACTGCTGCCGATCTCGGTCGACCAGGGGCTCGGCGTGCTGGTGTGGAGCCCGCTCGCCGGCGGGCTGCTCAGCGGCAAATACGACCGCAACAGTCCGGCCGCCCGCCAGATCGGCGGCTGGTCGGAACCGCCGATCCGCGACGAGGACCGGCTGTGGCGGATCGTCGACGTGCTGGTCGACATCGGCAAGGCCAGGGGCGTGTCCGGCGCGCAGGTGGCGCTCGCCTGGCTGCTCGGCCGGCCGGCGGTGTCGTCGCTGGTGATCGGCGCCCGCAGCGAGGCGCAGCTCAAGGACAACATCGCCGCCGCCAGCCTGACGCTGTCCTTCGATGAGCGGGCGCGGCTCGACGCCGTCAGCCGGCCGCCGGTTCTCTACCCCTATTGGCACCAGCAGCTGACGGCCAAGGGCCGCTTCGGGCCTGCCGACCTGGTGCTCGACCGCAGCGACGTCTGATCGCCGGAAGGGTCAGCCGGTTATGAAACGCCAGACCTCGGGATCCGGTTTGACCTGGCCGCTGAGCACGAAATATTTGTAGAGGACGAGCAGCGAGATCGCCTGCTCGTCCCGCTCGTTGCGGAACTTCTGGCAATAGGCATTGGCGGCGGCGACGATGCGTTCGGCCTCGGCCGGGTGCTTTTCGAAATAGGCCACCCGGTCGGCGAGATCGGAGAAGTCGGGGGCCAGCGGCACATAGTGGACATCGGCCCTGACCTCGCTTTCGGCGAACCAGGTCTCGTAGGTCGGCGGCGGCATCAGGCAGAGCGAGTTCGAGCTCATGATCCATTTGAGGTTGGTCGCGACATCGTTGCCTTCGAGCGAGACGATGTAGCGGTAGCGCCGCTGCTCATCGATGGTGAGATAGGGTTTTTGGTATTCGGCCTTGGCCTCCTTCTTCGGCGTCCCGACATCGCAGATCGGCAAGTCGCGCACGGCATCGAGGAACCGCGTGCGGATCGGGTTGTTGAGATCGCCGCGCCAGACCACGAGCGGACGCTTGTCGGCGAAGGGCTGCCGGTCGGCCGGCAGCTGGAAGTGGCGGAACTTGTCCAGCTTCATCAGCACGGCATTGCCGTTGCCGTCCGTGATCGGCCGGTCCTTGACGATCGCCGGCATCTTTGGGACGTCGATGACATCACCGAATTCGAGATCGATGAGCAGCGCCGGATCGAAATAGCGGGCAAATTCCTTGAGGTCGTAATAATACATGCTCGGAGAAAACGGCATGCGACTGACCGGCACCGCGGCCGGGCTCGGCGCGAAGGGCCGCTCCAGCCTGTTGTAGTAGTTCACCCGCTCGCGGACCGAGCCGTCCGACCGCCGTGTCTGCTCCAGCCATCCCGCCAGCCGGCGACGGAACAGCGCCTGCGGAGCGAGGTCGCGCGCGAAGTTGCGCGCGTAGTAAAACACCTTGGCGGCGGTTCGGAGAGGCGTGGCCATCGGTCCGTCGTTTCAATCAGCCTGGCGCTGGCGCGCAGATTTCTCCTACACCATTGTGCCGCCTGTCTTGCAAGCCCCGAACCGAGGGCGGGATCATTGTCCGCCTATTCTTGCTTCAGCCGTTGTGTTTGCGCTCCAATGCTCCTAGGCAGGACGTCAAGTCCCGCAGTTGAAAGGAAGCGATATGGCGCGAGCACCGAACTACGGTCAGGAACGCAAGGAGCGCGATCGCCAGAAGGCCGCCAAGAAGGCCGAGAAGCTGGCGGCCAAGGTCGCCGCCAAGGAGCGTTCGAAGCCCGCGGACAAGACGGAAGCGGAAACGGCCAAGTAATCTTGAAGTCTGCAGGCCGCGTCGCTTATGCGGAGGCCTTGTCGCTGACGAAGACATTCACTTCGCGGGCGGCCGCGATGAAGGCGCGCCTCGCATTCATCGCCGGCTTGTCGCCGGCCAGAGCGTCGTGACAGGCCTGCAGCGCTTCGCGGTGTTTGGCACTGCGCTTGCCGGGCCAGCTGTTGAGCAGATAGTCAGACGCCTCGCGCGCGGTGCGCAAGAGCTGATTGGTTCCCGCCGTGGCCGACTTGACGGTCACGGGTATTTCAAACCGGTTGTTTTCCATCGCCGCTCTTACGCCATCGGCGCACGCGAAGCGAGAGCCAAAGCGAACTGAATCGCGATCAGGCGGCGACGACGGCGAAGCCCCTGGCGCGCAGGCCGCGCCGGTCGTCGCGCAGCGATGTCACCAGCCGGTCGCGGCTGCCGACCATATGGGTTGAAAGCAGCCGTGCCGCCTCGTCGGCATCGCCTGCCCGCACGGCGGCCAGCACCGCATGGTGCTCGGCCCAGGCACGGCCAAGTGCCGCCTCGTCGCGCACCTCCAACCAGCGGGCGCGCGACAGCCTGGTCATCGCATCGCGTACCGCCCGGACCAGGAAGTCGTTGCCGGAAAGCCTGGCCAGCTCGATGTGGAAATCCATGCCGACGCGGTGCCATTCCTCGCGCGCTGTGGCGGCATCGCAGGAGTCCAGCATCGCCTCGATGAGGTCCACGGCACTCTTGTCCTCCAGCGCGCAGGTGATCCGGATAGCGGCCACCTCGACCGCCTCGCGATAGACGGCGATCTGCTCGAGCTCGGTGAGGTTGATGGGCGAGACGGTCCAGCCGCGTCCGTCGCGGCAGATCAGGCCCTCGGTCTCCAGCCGCAGCAGCGCCGCCCTGACCGGGGTGCGCGAGGCGGCGAAGCGGCTTTCGATCCAGCGCTCGGTGAGGCGCTCGCCGGGCCCGATCTCGAGGCCGAGGATCATTTCGCGAAGCTGCCGTTCGACGCTCTGCATCTGCGACATGGCGGTTCCGTTGATAACGGTCGCATTGACAGCGACAGGGTTGAGGTTCATGACGGATACCAACTTGGTATCCCAAATTGGTGTCCACAACAATCCCCCTGATCGGGCAAGGCATGACATGAGCGAGAACGGCAGCGAACACGGCGGCTACAATGTCCACTGGCGCCGCAATCTCGCCGTCTGTTTTGCTGGCTCGTTCAGCACGCTCATCGCCATGACCCTGCTGCTGCCCTTCCTGCCGCTCTATGTCGAGCAGCTTGGCGCCAAGGGCCATGCGGCGATCGTGCAATGGTCGGGCATCGCCTATGGCGCCACCTTCCTTGCGGCGGCACTTGTGGCGCCGCTGTGGGGACGGCTCGGCGACCGCTACGGCCGCAAGCTGATGTTGGTGCGGGCCAGCTTCGGCATGGCCATCTGCATGTCGCTGACCGGCATGGTCGAGACCGTCTGGCAACTGGTGCTGCTGCGTCTCCTGATCGGCTTTGCCGGCGGCTATTCGTCGGGCTCGACCATACTGGTCGCCATGCAGACGCCGAAGGAGCGTTCCGGCTGGGCGCTGGGCGTGCTGTCGGCCGGCATCACCGCGGGATCCCTGGTCGGCCCGCTGCTGGGCGGCGCGGTGCCGCCGCTGATCGGCATCCGCGCCACCTTCCTTTTGTCGGGCGGCGTCATCTTCCTCGCCTTCCTGGCGACGACTTTTCTCATCAAGGAGACCCCTCGCCCGCCGGCCGCCAAAACCAAAGCTGCGTCAAAGCCGAAAAGCGGCTGGTCGCAGATCCCCGACAAGCGGCCGGTCGCCGCCATGCTGGCGACCGGCATGCTGCTTGCCTTCGCCACCATGTCGATCGAGCCGATCATCACCGTCTATGTGCAGCAGTTGATCGAGGACCAGAGCCGGGTGACGCTGGTCGCCGGCGTCGTCATGTCGGCGGCGGCGCTCGGCGCCATCCTGTCGGCCTCGTGGCTGGGCAGGCTGGCCGACCGCATCGGCCATTGGAACGTCGTGATCGCGGCACTTGGCGTTTCGGCCCTGCTGTTGATCCCGCAGGCCTTCGTCACCGAGGGCTGGCAGCTGATCGGCCTGCGCTTCCTGATGGGCCTGGCGCTGGGCGGCCTGTTGCCCTGCATCACCAGCGTCATCCGCCACAACGTTCCCGACGGCGTCGGCGGCAACGTGCTGGGCCTGTCGATCTCGGCGCAGTATGTCGGCCAGGTGGCCGGGCCACTGCTCGGCGGCTTCGCCGGCGGCCATTTCGGCATGCGCTCGGTTTTTCTGGGCACGTCGGTGCTGATGGCCGGCGGCGCGGTCTACAACTGGATTGTCCAGTCGCGGCGGGCAAGGCATATGGTGCTGGAACCCGGCAAGCCCTGAGCGGCCTGCGTATCGCTCGCTACGACGGAGACATCCATGAGCTTGGCCGAACACCCGGCAAAATCCGGCAGCCGCATCCTCGTTCTTGCCGGCGGCCTTTGCGGCGCGGCGGGCGTGGCGCTGTCGGCCGCGGCGGCGCATCTCGGCGGCGCCTTCGTCGGCACGGCTGCGTCCTTCCTGCTGATGCATGCGCCGGTCTTCCTCGCCGTCGGGCTGATCGGCGCCGGCCGCCCGTTGCGAATTGCGAGCCTGCTCCTGCTTGTCGGTCTGGTGCTGTTCTGCGGCGATCTTCTCGCCCGCGACTTCCTGGGATCGCGGCTGTTCCCGATGTCGGCGCCGATCGGCGGCACCTTGCTGATCGCCGGCTGGCTGGCGATCGCGGGATCGGCGCTGATCCAGAACCGGCCCTGAGGTCGGGGATCAGTCCTGCCGGCGCTTGCGTCTTGCCAGCCAGTCGCGGTTGCGCACTGCCGGCCTCGTCAGGCGCCGCCGTTCGGGCCGGTCGCTGGCGGGTGAGATGCCCCAGTAGTTGCGATAGATGTCCTCGAACAGATGGCTTATCGGATGCATGACTGTTCTCCCGAGAATTGAATCGATCCAATCCACCGATACAGAAAAAGCGGATCGGTCAGCCGCGCTTACGATCCACGATAAAGCGCAGCTCGCACTTCCATGGACTTGCCTTGCCGCGGCGCTTTTCGCTGAGCGTGGCCGAGGCAATGCCCCAATCGTTGCGGTAGACGTCCTCGAACAGAAAGTTGACCGGATGCATGGCACCCTCCTTTTCAACCTGCTCCATCGGCCGAATTGCCGATTGGATCGATTCAAGAATACGCCGCCAGGCGATACAGTCAAGCAATATTTGAATCGATCCAAGAAAAATGATAGATGGACCGGAGATCGATCCCCGTCCATGTATTGCAGCGCTAGAGGTTCGGAGAACTGACATGGCAGCACTCGTCGAAGGCCAGGCACGACCCATCCGGCTGGCCGATATCGCCAAGGCCGCCGGGGTCTCGCACGGCACGGCCTCCAACGTCTTCAGCCGCCCCGAGATCGTGCGCGCGGAAGTGCGCGAGCGGGTAAAGGCGGTGGCGGAAGCGATGGGTTATGCCGGTCCCGACCCCAAGGGCCGGCTGCTGCGCGCCGGCAAGGTCAACGCCATCGGCGTCTGCACAACCGAGCCCCTCTCCTATTTCTTCGACGATCCTTTTGCCCGTGTGATGATGGCCGGCATCTCCCAGGCATGCGACGCCACCGGCGCCGGGATCGCGTTGGTGTCGGCTCAGAATGACGAGAAGCTCGCCTGGAACATCCAGAGCGCCCTGGTCGACGGCTTCATCCTGTTCTGCATCGAGGGCGGTCCTCGCCTCGTGGAACTGACGCGCGAACGGAGGCTTCCCTTCGTCGCGCTCGCGATCGGCTTCGATGACGACACCATCTCGATGATCGGCATCGACAACATCGCCGGCGCCAGGCTGGCCGCGCGTCATCTTGGCGAACTCGGGCATCGCCGCTTCGCCGTCCTGTCGCTGCCTTTCGTCGACGGCAGCACCGGTCTTGTGATGCCCGGGCGGCTCGGGACGGCGCTCTACACGGCAACGCGCGATCGACTTGCCGGCTATTTCGAGGAGCTTGCCCGCTTCGGCGTCGATACCACCAGGGTGCCGGTCTACGAGACCGAAAACGAGGCGGCCACCACCAGGGCCGGCCTCGAGGCCATCTTCGCCAGCGGCGAGCCGCCCACCGCGATCCTGGCGATGTCGGACCGGATGGCCATGGTCGCGATCGACTGGCTGACGGAGCGCGGCCTGAACGTCCCGGGCGACGTCTCGGTCGTCGGCTTCGATGGCGTGCCGGATGGCCTGCTGAGCAGACCTCAGCTCACCACCATCGCCCAGCCGATTGCGGAGATCGGCCGTCGGGCGGCGCGGATGATCCTCGATTTCGATGGCGCGGTGCGGCGCGAGATGCTCGGCGTCGAACTCGTCGTCAGGGCATCGACCGGGCCGGCGAAGGCCTGATCCTCAGCGATTGCCAGCGGCCATCGGCTGGGCGACGAACGTTGGTCGCGCCGGCGCCTCGCCGCGGACCGGCTTCCGGCCCAGTGAACCGATGGCCGACAGCCATTCGAGATAGAAGGCGAGCGCGAACTGCATGGCGATGCCGGCCGATATCAGCAGCGTGTCGTAGGCAAAGCCGCCCGGATTGATCAGCTTCAGCACCTGCGCCACCATGGCGAGAACCGTGCCGGCGATGAACACCGGCAGCGAGCGCTTGCCGAGGATGGCCAGCGGATGGTCGGTGCTGGTGCGGAACAGGTTCGAGACCGCCGGCAGCGCGACGATCAGATAGCTCACCGCCAATATGTGCAGGAGCCTGGGCAGCGACAGGAAGGTCTTGTCGAAGCCGGTCAGCACCACCGGCAGGTCGAGCCAGGATATGCGGCCCCAGAGCGGGCTGTGCACCCAGACCAGCGCCGTCAGCACATAGGCGGCGGCGGCCCCGACCAGCCAGCGATTGACCGGAATGGTTCCGCCGCGCCTGACATGCAGCATGGCTGCGAGGCCGATGTTGAACAGGAATTGCCAGGACAGCGGATTGAGGAACCAGAAGCCGGGCTCCGGATAGTTCGGCGGCGCGATCTGCCAGATGCCGGCGATCAGCCACAGGGCAGCCGACAGTACAAGCGCCGGCACCGGCCTGTAGCTGATCAACAGCAGGAAGGCCGGCGCCAGCAAAAGCAGCACCGCATAGACCGGCAGGATGTTGTTGTAGCCGAGCTGGTGGCCGAGCGTGACGATGCCGACCAGCACCTCCGGCGTGTTTTTCATCAGCGGCTCGATGTTGATCAGCTTCAGCAGCTCCGGCCGCCGGGCGAACACCGCTGCGGCGCAGAACAGCGCCATCACCACCATGGTCGTGACGATGTGGGCGGCATAGAGCACGCCGGCGCGCCGCCACATTTTCAGCGTCGCCAGCAGCCGGCCGCCGGGCTGGAATTTGCTGCCGTAGGCGAGCGCCACCGACATGCCGGAGATCAGCACAAAGGCTTCGGCCGCGTCCGAGAAGCCGAAATTCTTGTAGGTCAGCGTCTCGAACATTGTGCCAGGCACATGGTCGATGAAGATGGTGAGCAGCGCGAGCGCGCGAAACACGTCGATACGCGTGTCGCGATCGTGGATACGCGTATCGCGATCGTGGATACGCGTATCGCGATCGTGGATACGTGTGTCCCGTCCGGGCGAAACTGGCATGGTCATCGACAAAAGGCCTCAAAGCTGGTCGTTCATTCGGGCAATGCGACCCCCGGCGCACCGCTTTGATTCCTCCCGTGAGAGGGAGTGTATCGGCGCAGAAACGGACTGAAGTAAGCCTGGTTCAATCAACTTTCGCGGAGCAAGAAAATAATCCGTTTTGAAGCCGGCAAATCAACGAAACAGCCATGAAATCAAAAGGATATGAGCGTGCCTGAATATACTGACGATGGCGGCGTCTTCTATGACTTGAGCTTCCTCCATCGCTTCATCAAGCCATCCGGCGCAAGCGGCGAATGCCTGTTCCTGCTGCATGGATCCGGCGTCGATGAAACCACGCTGGTACCGTTTGCGAGACAGATCGCGCCCAGGGCCGCGCTGGTCGCGGCGCGCGGTCGAATCCCGCAAGAGGACGGCTTTCGCTGGTTCGAGCGGATCACGCCGACCAGCTTCGAGCAGGCCAGCATCCGCACGGAGACGGACACCTTCGCCACCTTCGTTGCCGAGGCGACGAAGCGCCACGGGCTCGATCTCTCCCGTGCGACCTTCCTCGGCTATTCGAACGGCGCCAATCTGGTCTCGAGCCTGATGCTGCTTCATCCCGGTCTGGTCCGGCGGGCAGCACTCCTGCGGCCGATGCCGGTGCTCGACGAGACACCGCCGACGAATCTCGGCGGCACGAAGGTGCTGATGATCGCCGGCGCCTCCGACCTCACCTACGGCCCGTTCGCGCCGGCGCTGGTGACGCTGCTAAGCCAGCGCGGCGCCACGGTCGATGCTCGCATCGTTGCATCGGGACATGAGATCGGCGACCCGGACGCGGCCATGGTCAGGCAATGGATGGCGGATCCAGCCGTGGCGTGAGTGGATCAGGACCGGAAGGCCTATCCCTGCCCCATCCGGTTCCACGCGTCCAGGCCTGCGATCTTGTAGGCTTCGGCCAGGGTTGGGTAGTTGAAGGTGTTGTTGACGAAGAAGTCGACCGTGCCGCCGAGATTGATCACCGCCTGGCCGATATGGATGAGTTCAGTGGCGCCCTCGCCGACGATGTGGGCGCCGAGCAGCCGGCGCGTTTCGACCGAGAACAGCAGTTTCAGGAAGCCAGAGTTGACGCCCATGATGTGGCCGCGCGAGGTTTCGCGGAAGCGCGCCACGCCGACCTCGTAGGCGGCGCCGCTCTCGCGCACCTGCTCCTCCGACTGGCCGACGGTGGAGATTTCGGGCACCGCGTAGATGCCATATGGAAAGGTTTCCGGCGGCGGCGGCAACAGCACGCCGAAAGCGTGGCAGGCGGCCACCCTGCCCTGCTCCATCGAGGTCGAGGCAAGGCTCGGGAAGCCGATGACGTCGCCGGTGGCGTAGATGTTGGGCACGCTGGTCTGAAACGTGTTCGCGTCGACCTTGATGCGGCCCCTGGAGTCGGACTCGATGCCGACCACGTCGAGGCCGAGGCTGCCGAGATTGCCGCTGCGGCCGGCGGCATAAAGCACGATCTCGGAGCGGATGGTGCGGCCATCGGCAAGGGTGACCTCGGCATAATCGGGCTTTGAGGTGATCTCCTTGACCGTGCTGCCGAGGCGGATGGTCATGCCGCGATCGCGCATCTGGTGGATGAAGTCGTCGACGATCTCGCGGTCGACGAAATCGAGGATGGTGTTGCGCGGCTCGACCAGCGTCACCGGCACATCGAGGGCCGAAAAGATGGTGGCATATTCGACGCCGATGACGCCGGCGCCGATCACAGTCAGCGTGCGCGGCAGCCGGTCGAGCTCCAGCATCTCGTCGCTGTCGAAGACGCGGGTCTTGTCGAACGGCACGTCGCGCGGCCGGTGCGGCCTGGTACCGACGGCGATCAGCGCATTGGCGAAGCCGACCTCGCTATAGTCGCCATTGTCGCTCGTCAGGCTGACCTTGTTGGGGCCGAGGAATTTCGCCGTGGCGCGCGAACTCTTGACCGCGTTGCGCATGAACTGGTGCTGCAGCACCTCGACCTCGTGGTCGAGCGTCTTGTGCAGGCGCTCAATGAGGTCGCTGACCGAAATGTCCTGCTTGACCCGGTAGCCGCGTCCATAGAAGCCGCGCTCGCGCCAGCCGGAAAGGTTGAGCACCGTCTCGCGCAGTGTCTTCGACGGGATGGTGCCGGTGTGCACCGAGACGCCGCCGAGGCGCCGGCCCCTGTCGACCACCAGCACCGATTTGCCGAGCTTGGCGGACTGCACCGCGGCGCGGCGCCCCGAAGGGCCGCTGCCGATGACCAGCATGTCATAGTCCATAATACCCCCGTCCCCTCGGCGTCTTGTTGCGCCGCAGCAAGCTAACGCCATCCTTGCCGTGAATTCAACCGCTCGAGCGACCTCCGCACGTCGCACCCCGACCGACGATCTTGATTCCGCCATCGGCTTTCACCATTTCAATGGCGGATCGCCCGCACCCTATCGCGGGCCCGGTTACGAGGGCATGACATGAACGCGCGTGTACTTGACGGCGAAATCATTACCAGCAGGCTCGACGACGTCAGGGCCCATGACGGCGTGCGCACCCGGCGCATTCTTGCCTGCCTGATCGACTATCTGATCATCGGGCTGCTCACCATTCCCTTCGCCATCCTGGTCGCCGTCCTCGGGCTGCTGACGTTTGGCCTCGGCTGGATGCTGTTTTCGGTGCTCGTGCCGGCGGTCGCCGTTCTCTACATCTGGAACACGCTGGGCAGCGCCGACCAGGCGACCACCGGCATGAAGCTGATGGGCATCCGGCTCGACCGCCTTGACGGCACCCGCATCGACGGGCTGACCGCTGTCGTGCATTCGGTGCTGTTCTGGGCCGGCAACGTCATCCTGACGCCGCTGGTGCTCCTGGTGACGCTGTTTTCGGACCGCAAGCGCACGCTGCACGACTTGCTGCTTGGCACGGTGGTGAGCCGTACAGATCGTTGAAACAGCATTTTCGAGGGCGAACGCGGGCGCTTATGCGCAATTATGAAGGCCCTCAGTCAGCAACCGCTCCACAATCCTGTTGAATTTTTCGCCGGTCGGGCCAAAGGTAAGGCGATTCGTAGGAGCGTTTCCCGGAATCCATGACGCAGCACCCGACCCAGTCGCCGCAGTTCTTCCTGACCGCGCCGTCGCCGTGCCCGTATCTGGAGGGCCAGTTCGAACGCAAGGTGTTCACTCACCTCGTCGGCGACAAGGCGCCCGAGATGAACGACCTGTTGACGCAAGGCGGCTTCCGGCGCTCGCAGAACATCGCCTACCGGCCCGCCTGCGAAACCTGCCGCGCCTGTGTGTCGGTGCGTATCCTGGCGCAGGAATTCACCGCAAGCCGCAACATGAAGCGGGTGATCCAGCACAATGCCGACCTCGTCGGCGCCATGCACGACGCGCAGCCGTCGACCGAGCAATACTCGCTGTTCCGCGCCTATCTCGACGCCCGCCATCGCCGCGGCGGCATGTCGGACATGACGGTGCTCGACTACGCCATGATGGTCGAAGACACGCATGTCGACACCAAGATCATCGAATACAGGCGGCGCGGCCCCGACACTTTCATAACCGGCAAGGGTCAGGGCGAGCTGATCGCGGTGGCGCTGACCGACAAGATGGCCGACGGCCTGTCGATGGTCTATTCCTACTTCAATCCGGACTTCGAGGACCGCTCGCTCGGCACCTTCATGATCCTCGACCATATCGCCCGAGCGAGAGCCATGGGCCTGCCCCATGTCTATCTCGGCTACTGGGTCAACGGCTCGCGCAAGATGAGCTATAAAATGCGCTTCATGCCGCAGGAGCATCTCGGCCCGAAAGGCTGGGAACGCTACGAGCACGAAGCGGTCACGCGCTGACTAACCCTTTCCAAGCCCGACCTTAAAACTGTTTCAAGCAGCGGGATGCTGGTCTTGCCGCCGAACGGCGAGAGAATGCGCTATCGCGCTGCTGGCCGTCCGCCTGCAAATTCCATTGCGAGAATTGCCGACATGTCCTCCCACCACGACCACCAGAAAGGCCTTCTGCTGACCGCCATCGGCGGCATGACGCTGACCGTCGACATCCCGCTGATCAGGCTCGCCCATGGCGAGGCATGGACGATCCTGTTGCTGCGCACCGGCACCACTTTCCTTGCCGGACTTGTCATCTGGGCGGTCTGGCGCTCGCTGAGCGACCGGGCGCCGCAACTCGTTCCCGGGCGGGCGGGGCTTGCGGTGGCGACGCTCTACGGGCTCGGCTCGATCGCCTTCATCACCGCCGTCTACAACACCTCGACCGCCGACCTCGTCTTCATCCTCGCCTTCACCACCATGTTCTCGGCGCTGCTGTCCTGGCTGTTCCTGAAAGAACGACCACGGCCGCTGACGCTGGCGGCACTGGCGCTGATGATCGTCGGCGTCGCCATCATCGTCGGCGACTCCATCGGCAACGGATATCTGTTCGGCGATGTCATGGCCCTGTGCTCCGCGCTTTGCGTCGCCTGCGCGATCACCATCTCGCGCGCCAGCGGCAAGGACATGGGCTTCACCTCGCTCATCGGCGTGGTGCTGCCCTTCACCGTCGCCGCCTTCATGGTCTCGAAGACCGGCTTTCAGGTGGACGCGCCGTGGTGGATCATCTTCAACGGCGCGGTGATTATGCCGATCTCGTTCTTCTGCCTGGCCAACGGGCCGAAATACATCTCAGGGCCGGAAGTGGCGATGTTCTACCTATTGGAAACGGTGCTGGCGCCGGTCTGGGTCTGGATGATCTTCTCCGAGACGCCGTCGCGCAACAGCCTGATCGGCGGCGCGATCTTGATCGTGACGCTTGTCGGCCATTCGCTGTGGCAGTTGCATGAGGGGCGCAAGCGCCGCGCTACGCTGGCCGTCAGTCACCCGGTCTGAATCTTCTTCTTTTCCGTGGCGATCTCGATCTGCGGCGGGCCGTCCTTGGTCTCAGCAAGCGCCGTGGCAGCGGAATCGTCCATCAGCTCGACCTCACGCAGCCACTCGCGCCAGATCGCGACCAAGAGCGCCATCAGCACCGGGCCGATGAACAGGCCGAGGAAGCCCATCGTCTTGACGCCGCCGATCAGGCCGAAAAAGGTCGGCAGGAAAGGCAGTTTGATCGGCCCCCCGACCAGCTTGGGGCGCAGCGTCTTGTCGACGATGAACAGCTCGACCGCGCCCCAGGCAAAAAGCGCCAGGCCCGCCATTGGCGAGCCGCTGGCGGCAAGGTAGATCGACACCAGCGTGAAGGAGAGCGGCGCGCCGCCGGGGATCAGCGCCATGATGCCGGTCAAGGCGCCGAGCGTCACCGGCGACGGCACGCCGGCCAGCCAGTAGGCGACGCCAAGCACCACCCCCTCGCCGATGGCGATGATGGTCATGCCGGTGACGGTGGACGAGATCGTCGCCGGCACCACGCGCGAGATCCGCTCCCAGCGGGTCGGCAGGATGCGCTCGCCGAGGCGGTCGACCTGCGCGGCGAAATGCTCGCCATCGCGATAGGCGAAGAACAGCGCGATCATCATGAACAGCAGCGTCAAAAGCAGGCCGAACGCGCTGCCGCCGGCGGCGAGCGCGCCGCGATAGATGCTGCCGATATTGGCGCCGCTGACCAATTGGATCAGTTCGCCGATGCCGCCCGGATGGCCGAGATTGGTCGTCCACTGCTCGTTCAGCCATTCGCCGACGATCGGCATGGTGGCGATCCAGTGCGGCGTCACCGCGCCGTGGCGGTTGGTCTCGATCGCCCACCCGACCCATTCCCGGACCTCGTTGATGGCATAGGTGCCGGCAAGCGCGATCGGCACCACCAGGAAGGTGAGGATGAAGAGGATGGCGAAGGTGGCGGCGATGGTGCGGTTACCGCCGACGGCGGCCAGCAGGCGGCGGTAGAGCGGCCAGCTGGCGAAAGCGATGACGAGGGCGGCCAGAACCGGGAACAGGAAGCCGTGGAAGAAATAGACGCCGGCGGCGACGATCAGCACCAACAGCCAGCGCGCCGCAGACAGTGGCGGGATGACGGCGGCCCTGAGCGGCGTCGACAGGCCGAACAGCCGCTGCCCCGGTTTCTGGATCTCGGTCTGCTTCAAGCGCGCGTTTCTCCCCTGCCCCCGGGTTTGCCTGTGCACCATCATAGTGCAGCAATCGTGACGATAGTCCAAATGATTGGGCGGAGGTCTTCCTTCTCCCCTTGTGGGGTGAGCAGCCGGTTCGCCGAAGGCGAATTCATCGTGCCAGTGGCACGGTGAAAGGCCAGGGAACGCCGGGACGCTGCGAAGCAGCGGGGACCCGGCCGGGGTGGATCGGCCACCGCCCGGCCCTTCGCAGGCTCAGGGCGTTCGAACCTCGAAAAGCCAAGCAATTGGCTTTTCGTCCGCTAGCTCGGACCGCTTCTCACCCCACAAGTGGAGAAGGGGGAGCTTCGCTAGCCGAACTTCCCCGTCCTCGGGAACCCCTTCGGCACCATGCGGCCGGCGGCGGCGCGGGCGCCGATCCATTCGGCCAGTTCTTCGCGCGAGCGGATGAAGGTGCGGTCGGCCGAATCCTGCCAGCTGAGGCCGGTTTCGAGCGTGAAGGGCTTGATGTCCAGCACGCCGCCATCCTTGTACTTCTGCAGGCGCACGCCCTTGCCGCGCCCCATCTCCGGGATCTCGGCGAGCGGGAACACCAGCATCTTGCGGTTCTCGCCGACGATGGCGAGGTGGTCGCCTGAGAGCGGAATGCAGCGCTTGGCCTCGTCCGGCGACTTGACGTTCATCACCTGCTTGCCCTTGCGGGTGTTGGCGACGACCTCTTCCTCCGGAACGATGAAGCCGTTGGCGTCGTAGGAGACGAGAAGCAGCTTGCGCTTCGGATCGTGGACGAAGGCGGTGACGATATCCTGGTCGTTCTCCATGTCGACGATGATGCGGATCGGCTCGCCATGGCCGCGCCCGCCCGGCAGACGGTCGGCCCCGATCGTGTAGAACTTGCCGCCCGTCGTGAAGACCAGGATCTTGTCGGTGGTCTGGGCGTGGAAGGCTAGCTTGAGGCTGTCGCCTTCCTTGAAGGTGAACTGCGAATGGTCGGTCAGATGACCCTTCATCGCCCGCAGCCAGCCCTTTTCGGAGACGACCACGGTGACCGGCTCGCGCTCGATCATGGCGTGCGCGATGTCGGTCAGGTCATGCTCGGGCGCGTCGGCGAACTGGGTGCGGCGCTTGCCGAGTTCGGTCTCTGGCCCGAACTTGTCGCGGATGCTGGTGACTTCCCACTTGATCGTCGCCCACTGCTTGGCGTTGGACGCCAGCAGCGCCTCGATCTGCTTCTTCTCGGCGGTGAGCCCGTCGAACTCCTTGCGGATCTCGATCTCTTCCAGCTTGCGCAGGGCGCGCAAGCGCATGTTGAGGATGGCTTCGGCCTGGGTGTCGGTGAGCGACCAGCGGGCCATCATCACCTGCTTGGGCTCATCCTCCTCGCGGATGATCCTGATCACCTCGTCGATGTTGAGGTAGGCGATCAGGTAGCCGGCGAGAATCTCGAGGCGCTTTTCGATCTCGCCGAGGCGGTGCTTCGAACGGCGGATGAGGACGTCGCGGCGATGCTCCAGCCACTCCTTGAGCACGCCCTTCAGCGACAGCACGTTCGGCACCTTGCCGCGCGACAGCACGTTCATGTTGAGCGGGAAGCGGCTTTCGAGCTCCGTCAGCTTGAACAGCGATTCCATCAGGATGCCGGGATCGACGGTGCGGCTCTTCGGCACCAGCACGATGCGGATATCCTCGGCGCTCTCGTCGCGGATGTCTTCGAGCAGCGGCAGTTTGCGCGCCATCAGGAGCTCGGCGATCTTCTCGATCAGCCGCGCCTTCTGGACGCCGTAGGGGATCTCGGTGACGACGATGCTCCAGGTGCCCCTGCCCTGGTCCTCCTGGCCCCATTTCGCCCTGACGCGGAAGCCGCCGCGGCCCGTCTCATAGGCTTCGAGGATCGAGGCGTGGCTGTCGACGATGATGCCGCCGGTCGGGAAATCCGGACCCTGGACGAAGTCCATCAGCGCCGTCACCGGCGCGTCGGGATTCTCGATCAGATGAAGCGCTGCGTCGCAAAGCTCGGCGGCATTGTGCGGCGGAATCGAAGTCGCCATGCCGACGGCAATGCCGGACGAGCCATTGGCGAGCAGGTTGGGGAAGGCGCCGGGCAGCACGACCGGCTCCTCGTCCTCCTCATTGTAGGTCGGCCTATAGTCGACGGCATCCTCGGTGATGCCGGCAAGCAGCTCCGTCGCCACTTCGGTCATGCGCGCTTCGGTGTAGCGCATGGCGGCGGCGTTATCGCCGTCGATGTTGCCGAAATTGCCCTGCCCGTCGACCAGCGGGTAGCGCATCGAGAAATCCTGCGCCAGGCGGACCAGCGCGTCGTAGATCGACTGGTCGCCATGCGGATGGAACTTGCCCATCACCTCGCCGACGATGCGCGCGCATTTGGCGAAGCCCTGGTCGGGATTGAGTCTCAGCAGCCGCATGGCATGCATGATGCGGCGATGCACGGGCTTCAGCCCGTCGCGCACATCCGGCAATGCCCGGTGCATGATGGTCGACAGCGCATAGGCGAGATAGCGCTCCTCGAGCGCCTTCTTCAGATCGACCGGTTCGATATGGTCACCGCCGCCATCTTCAGGCGGCAAAAGCCTTTTTCCCATGGGTTTGCACTAGCCGAGCGGGTGATTCGCGGCAAGCGCCGGCTGGCCCAATCCGCTTGCCTCAAGCCCATGGGTGTGACGGATTTCACGGAATTGGCGAAGCGCGCAGGCCAATTTGCGGCCCGACTGCAACACCTGTCACCGCATGACGGCGCCAGCCAACATCAACCTGTTACATGCCCTGTCTATGGCAGGGCGATGCCGGATGGAAACCCGATCTTCATGACAAATTCACCGCTTCAAGCGAACAGGTCGGCCCGCTATTTGCCTTTCACCGCGATTTTCGACCATTGTGCCGGGAGGCGCCTTTTTCCCGTCCAGTTCGTCGCGGAATGGTGATGGCGCATAGGATCAAAAAGCAATTTCAGGACAACTCTCAGGGGACTTCGCCATGACAATCCAACGCTCAACTCTCAAGAAACTGGCCTTCTCGACCTTCCTGCTGACGCTGCCGCTCAATGCCGCCTTCGCGCAGGACACCGCCGTCGCCGATCGCCTCAAGGCGGCGCTTGCCGCCCAGGGCGTCGACATCTCCTGGACCGGGGTGAGCGGCGATGAGTCCAACATGGTGCTGCAGGGCGTGGCCGTGAAGCCGGCGGGCGAAAAGGAGCCCCTGACCATCGGCGACGTCAAGCTCGAAGGCGTCAGCGAAGCCGCTGGCGGCTACGACATCGAGACCGTCTCGACCGCGGCCCTCGAGCACAGCAAGGACGGCGTCACGCTGTCGCTCAGCCCGTTCGTCATCCATGACATGACGGTTCCGGCCGAGGGCGCCACCGGCCCGCTCGGCTCGCTGATGATGTACAAGTCGGCCGAGCTCTCCAACCTGACGGTCAAGGTTGCCGACAAGACCGCCTTCTCGATGGACGGCCTGGCGATCGAGATCACCCCGCCGGAGGATGGCAAGGCGATGAACTTTTCCGGCACGACGGAAAAGTTCAATGCCGACCTGACCCTGGTCGACGACCCCAAGTCCAAGGAAGCCATCGAAGCGCTCGGCTACCAGAACATTTCGGGCAATATCGACATCGCCGGCACCTGGCAGCCGGCGGACGGCAAGATGGAACTGTCGAAATACGACATCGCTGTCGACAATGCCGGCAAGCTCGGCATGACCTTCGGCCTCGGCGGCTATACGCTCGACTTCATCAAGTCGCTGCAGGAGATGCAGAAGAAGATGGCCGCGCAGCCCGAGGGCGCAGACAATTCGGCGCAAGGCATGGCCATGCTCGGCCTGCTGCAGCAGCTTTCGTTCAACAGCGCCTCGATCCGCTTCGACGACGATTCGTTGACCAACAAGGTGCTGGAATATGTCGGCAAGCAGCAGGGCATGTCGGGCAAGGACATCGCTAACCAGGCCAAGGCGATCGTGCCGTTCGGCATGGCGCAGCTCAACAATCCGGAGCTGACGGCCGAGGTGACGACGGCGGTCGGCAAATATCTCGACGACCCGAAGAGCCTGGAGATTTCGGCCGAGCCGCCGGCCGCTGTGCCGTTCGCGCTGATCATGGCTGGTGCGATGTCGAACCCGCTCGACCTGCCGAAGACGCTCGGCGTCAAGGTCAAGGCCAACGAGGACTGATCGGACTAGCTGCCTTCTCCCCGTTCTACGGGGAGAAGGTGCCGGCAGGCGGATGAGGGGCAGCGCCGACGCCGGCAAATATGGAATCCAATTCGGACCCGATTGCCTGTCGGAAGGCTTCAGCTGCTGCGACCACTCGCAAATCGCCGACGTCCGCGCTGCCCCTCATTGTCCTGCCGGACATTTCTCCCCGTATAGAGACGGGGAGAAAGAGCAGCTGCAACGCTACCGTCAGTCCTTCTTGGCCACTGCCACGCGCAGCGACAGTTCGCGCAGCTGCTGCGGGGTGGCTTCCGAAGGCGCGTTCATCAGCAAGTCGTAGGCCTGCTGGTTCATCGGGAACATGGTGACCTCGCGCAGGTTCTTGGCGCCGACCAGCAGCATGACGATGCGGTCGATGCCGGCCGCCATGCCGCCATGCGGCGGCGCGCCATACTGGAAGGCGCGGTAGAGGCCGCCGAAGCGCTCCTCGACGGTGGCGCGGTCGAGCCCGACCGTTTCGAACGCCTTGACCATGGTCTCCGGCAGGTGATTGCGGATGCCGCCGGAGGCGATCTCGAAGCCGTTGCAGACCATGTCGTACTGGAACGCCTTGATGCCGAGCAGATCCTCGCCGCCCAGCGCCTCGATACCGCCCTGCGGCATTGAGAACGGGTTGTGGGCGAAGTCGATCTTCTTTTCTTCTTCGTTCCACTCGAAGAACGGGAAGTCGACGATCCAGCAGAGCTCGAAACGGTCGCGGTCGACGAGGTTCAGTTCCTCGCCTGCGCGGGTGCGCGCGGCACCGGCAAAGGAGACGAACTTCTTCGGGTCGCCGGCGACGAAGAAGGCGGCGTCGCCATCGGCGAGGCCAAGCTGCTGGCGCACCGCTTCGGTGCGCTCCTCGCCAATGTTCTTGGCGATCGGACCGGCGCCTTCGAGCTTGTCGCCCTCCTTGCGCCAGAAGATGTAGCCGAGGCCCGGCTGGCCCTCGCCCTGCGCCCAGGAATTCATGCGGTCGCAGAAGGCGCGGCTGCCGCCGGTCTTGGCGGGAATGGCCCAGACTTCGGCCTTCGGATCGTTGGCCAGGATGTTGGCGAACACCTTGAAGCCGGAGTCGCGGAAATGGTCCGACACCGCCTGCATCTCGATCGGGTTGCGCAGGTCCGGCTTGTCCGAGCCGTAGGTGCGCATCGCCTCGTCATAGGGGATGCGGCGGAATTTCTGCGTCACCGGCTTGCCGGCGGCGAAAGTCTCGAACACATCACGAAGCACCGGCTCCATCGTCGACAGCACGTCGTCCTGCTCGACGAAGCTCATTTCGAGGTCGAGCTGGTAGAATTCGCCGGGCAGACGGTCGGCGCGCGGGTCCTCGTCGCGGAAGCAGGGCGCGATCTGGAAATAGCGATCGAAGCCGGAGACCATGATCAGCTGCTTGTACTGCTGCGGCGCCTGCGGCAGCGCGTAGAAGCTGCCGGGATGGATGCGCGACGGCACCAGGAAGTCGCGCGCGCCTTCGGGCGACGAGGCGGTCAGGATCGGCGTCGAGAATTCAGTGAAGCCGACCTCGCCCATGCGCTTGCGCATCTCGGCGATGATCTTCGTCCGCGCCACGATGTTCCTGTGCAGCGTCTCGCGACGCAGGTCGAGGAAGCGGTACTTCAGGCGGATGTCCTCGGGATAGTCAGGCTCGCCGAACACCGGCAGCGGCAGTTCCTTGGCCGCCGACAGCACCTCGATCTCGCGCGCGAAAATCTCGATCTCGCCGGTCGGCAGATTGGCGTTCGTCGTCTCCGGCAGGCGAGCCTTGACCTCGCCATCGACGCGGATCACCCACTCGCCACGCACCGTCTCGGCAATCTTGAAGGCCGGCGAATCCGGATCGGCGACGATCTGGGTGAGGCCGTAATGGTCGCGCAGGTCGATGAACAGCAGGCCGCCATGGTCGCGCACGCGATGCACCCAGCCCGACAGGCGGACGGAAGTGCCGACGTCGCTCTTTCTCAATTGGGCACAGGTATGGCTGCGGTAACGATGCATTGTCATGGTGAAGTCCGGATGCTGATTGCGGACCGACGGCCCGGCTCGAAAATTGGCGCGAAAAGCGCATGGGAGGCCGGTTTTGTCAAGGCAAGCGGTCACACAGAAGCGCCGCCTCAGCCTCTCAAGCAAAGTGGATTTCGGCGCCCTGGCGTTCGAAATCGGCAAGGATCGCGGCGGGCGCCGACTTTTCCACCACAAGGTGGCGGATCGCTTCGGCCCTGGCGACGCGGTAGGGCGCGGCGGTGGCCAGCTTGTCGTTGGTGACGGCGACCACGATGCCGGTGCTGTTCCTGGCCATGGCCCGCTTCACCTCGGCCTCCGCCGAATCGAAAGCCGTCACGCCACGCGCGGCGTCGAGGCCGCAGGAGCCCAGGAAACACAGATCGGCGCCAAGCTGCGCGATGGCGGCCAGCGTGTCGGCGCCGACGCAGGTTCCGAGCTCGCGGACGAACCTGCCGCCGAGCACGATCAACTCGACCTGCGGGTGATCGGACAGCGCCGAGGCAACGCCGAGCGAATTGGTGGCGACGGTCAGGTCGAGCTCGCGCGGAATGGCCCTGGCGATCGCCGCATTGGTGCTGCCACCATCGATGAACAGGCTCTGCCCGGCGGAAAGCAGCCTCACCGCCGCGCTCGCCAGCCGCATCTTCTCCTCGACCGCATGGCCGCTGCGCTGGCCGACTGTTGCCGCGGCCAAAGGTGCCGATGCGACGGCGCCGCCGTAGACGCGGCGACACTCGCCCGCCTTCGCCAGCTCCCTGAGGTCGCGCCGGACCGTGTCCTCGGAAACGCCGAAGTGGCTCGCCAGCTCCCCGGCCAGCACCCTGCCCTCGACCGCGAGACGGTCGCGGATGATCTGGTGCCGTTGATCCGTCAGCATTGCATGACCCTGATTTCGCTATACACGTTCTTGCATGTTTTGCACGTTTATGCAAGAAGTGACTCTTGTCGGACCGCTGGCAAACCCAGCCGTCTGCTCCCTTCAAGGAAAACACCGCGATGCGTTTTGGTCTCAGCCTTGCCCCTCAACACCGCGTCTATGCCGGGTTCGCGATCTATTCCTTCGCCATGGGCAACATCTTTCCGCGGCTTCCCGACATCAAGCGCGCCATGGACATCGAGGACGGCACGCTCGGGCTCAGCCTGATCGGGACGCCGATCGGCACCTTGATCGCGCTGACGCTGGCGGCGCCATTGCTGGAGCGGGTCGGCTTCCGCCGCGCGCTGCTCGGCCTCGTGCCGCTCATTGCGACCGCCTACGCGCTCGCCGTGCACGCGCCGGGGCCGCTTGCGCTGTTCCTGATGCTGCTTCCGGTCGGCTTGATGATCGGCAGCGTCGAGATCGTCCTCAATGTCGAGGCAGACAGGACCGAGTTCCTGCTCGGACGCCGGATCATGAACCGGGCGCACTCGTTCTGGAGCATCGGCTTCTTCGGCGCCGGGCTGTTCGGAGGAGCGCTCGCGCATCTCGGACTGTCGCCGCAACTCCACCTCGCCCTCGTCGTGCCGATGGTGGCCCTGTCGATGATGCTCTTTCTCGGCGGCTACGAGCCGGCGCCCGCCCGCCACGCCGGCAGCGGCGATGCCGCGCCCATGTTCGCGCGGCCGACACTGCCGATCCTGGTCCTGGTCGCCGTGACGCTGTCGGCGATGCTGCTGGAAGGCGCCAGCATCGACTGGTCGGCGATCTACATGCGCACCGTGTTCGACACCGGCCCCTTCGTCGCCGGCTTCACCGTGGCGCTGTTCGCGTTCTCGCAAGCGACCACCCGCTTCTTCGCCGACAGTTTCGTCGATCGCCACTCGCCGAGCGGCGTGGCGCGCGTGCTGCTGGCGACAATGGCGGCGGGCGTGCTTTTGGTCTTCCTGTCGCCGGCACCGTTTTTCTCATTGCTGGGCTTTGCGCTTCTGGGCATCGGCACCAGCGCCATCTTCCCGCTGGCGATCTCAGCCGCCGCTCAGCGCACGGACCGCTCCGCGGCAATCAATGTCGCGGCGCTGTCGCAGATCTCCTTCGTCGCCTTTCTGCTCGGCCCGCCGCTGCTCGGCTTCGTCTCCGACCATTGGGGCATCCGCTCGGCCTTCGGCATCGGCATCCCGTTCATCGTGCTCAGCCTGCTGACCGCGGGTTCGCTCGGACGCCGGCCGGCCAAGTCCGCCGCGCCGGCGAACGAAGCTGCCGATCCGGCGCGGGCGAGAGCATTGGCGCCGGCGGGCAAGGCCTGAGCGCCGCTCCCAATACGGCCCCTAAGCAAGCGCCATTGGCCCCATAATTGCCGCTGGCATTGGTGGTGGTGTTGGTCCAAGAAGGATCACCAACATGTGATTGCCTTCCCCTATGTCCTCGATACGCCCGCTGATCCCCCTCCTCATCGCCGCCGGCATCCTGCTTGGCGGCAACGGGCTGCAGGGCACGCTGATCGCGCTGCGCGGCGCGCAGGAAGGCTTTTCCGCCCCCGTCATCGGCCTGATGGGCACCTTCTACTTCGCCGGCTTCCTGCTCGGCTGCCTGGCAGTCACCCGCATCCTGAAGGCGGTCGGCCATGTCAGGACCTTCTCGGCGCTCGCCGCCACCGCTTCGGCCGGTACACTGCTCCTGGTGCTGGTCATCGATCCTGTCATGTGGTGCGCGGTGCGCTTTGCCGGCGGTTTCTGCTTCGCCGGCCTGTTCACCGTAATGGAAGCCTGGCTGAACTCCGGCGTCACCAACAAGGACCGCGCACGCGTGCTTGCCATCTACCGCATGGTCGACATCGGCTCGGTCACCAGCGCGCAGTTCCTGATACCGATCTTCGGCGCCGGCGGCTTTGCCATCTTCGCCATCATGTCGATGATGATCACGCTGTCGCTGGTGCCGGTCTCACTCGGCGACCGCTCCAACCCGACGCCGCCGGAAGACGTCAAGCTCGACCTGCCGCGCGTCTGGCGCATCTCGCCGCTCGGCTCGATCGGCTGCATCGCCGTCGGCGTCACCAACAGCGCCTTCCGCACGCTCTCGCCCGTCTATGCCGAGCAGATCGGCATGTCGGTCGCCGATGTCGTGACCTTCGTCAGCGTCGGCATCTTCGGCGGCGCCCTGATCCAGTATCCGCTCGGCTATCTCTCCGACCGCCGGGACCGGCGCTCGGTGCTGCTGGCGACCACCTGCTGCGCGATGCTCGCAGCACTGGCACTGGTGTTCCTGGCGGGCGCCGACCCGTTCCTCAACTTCGTCATCGTCTTCATCTTCGGCAGCTTCGCCATGCCGCTCTTTTCGCTGTCCGCAGCGCATGCCAACGACCGCGCCGACAAAGGCGAGTTCGTGCTGATCAACGCGGCCCTGATGCTGTTCTATTCGTTCGGCGCCATCGGCGGCCCGTTCGCGGCCTCGGCGGCGATGCAATATTTCGGACCGGGCGCCCTGTTTGTGTTCAGTGCCATGGTCTACGCGGTGCTGATTCTCGTCATTCTTTACCGCATGCAGGTGCGCTCCGGCGTGCCGGCCGACAGACGCAGCCCTTTCACCGCGCTCTTGCGCACATCGACGGTGTTCGCGCGGCTGGCGCGGCGCAGCGGCGATTCCGATGGATCGAGCGAGCCATGACCTTGCGGCGGCTTGACGAAAGCGCCCGCGGCTGAAATTGAAAGGGACCTAATTTGTTCTTAAAAGCGATTTGATGCACGTCATCACCACCCAAGCTGAGCTCGAGAGCGCCATCGCCGCGTTCGAAAAGTCGGAATTCGTCACCGTCGATACCGAGTTCATCCGCGAGACGACCTTCTGGCCGATCCTGTGCCTGATCCAGATGGCCGCGCCCGGCCAGACCGCGCTGATCGACCCGCTGTCGCCAGACATCGACCTGAAACCGTTCTTCCGGCTGATGGCCAACGAAGCCGTGGTCAAAGTCTTCCACGCGGCGCGCCAGGACATCGAAATCATCGTCCATCTCGGCGATCTCATGCCGCACCCGGTGTTCGACACCCAGGTGGCGGCGATGGTCTGCGGCTTCGGCGACAGCGTCTCCTACGACCAGCTGGTGCAGCGCATCACCGGTGCCCGGCTCGACAAATCCTCGCGTTTCACCGACTGGCGCCACCGGCCGCTTTCCGACAAGCAGCTCGACTATGCGCTCGCCGACGTCACCCATCTGATCGACGTCTACAAGAAGCTCAGCGCCGAGCTCAAGCGCGAGAACCGCGCCCACTGGCTCAACGAGGAAATGGAGGTGCTGACCTCGCGCCAGACCTACGATCCGCACCCGGAGGACGCCTGGAAGCGGCTGAAGATGCGGCTGCGCAAGCCGCAGGAGCTGGCGATCGTGCAGGCGGTCGCCGCCTGGCGCGAGCGCGAGGCGCGCGAGCGCGACGTGCCGCGCGGCCGGGTGCTGAAGGACGATGCCATCTATGAGATCGCGCAGCAGGCGCCGCGCGATTCCACCGCGCTCGGCCGGCTGCGCACGACGCCGAAAGGCTGGGAGCGCTCGGCGACCGCAACGGCGCTGCTGGGCGCCGTCACCACCGCGCTTGCCCTGCCCAAGGAGGCGATGCCGAAGCTGCCGAAGACGTTCCAGCCGCCCGAAGGTTCGAGTGCCGCGGCGGAGCTGCTCAAGGTGCTGTTGCGCATCGTCGCCGAAAAGGAAGGCGTCGCCTCGAAGGTGCTCGCCTCCAGCGACGATATCGACCGCATCGCGGCCGAGGGCCAGGATGCCGACGTGCCGGCTCTTCAGGGCTGGCGGCGCGCAGTGTTCGGCGAACAGGCGCTGAAGCTGGTGCGCGGCGAGATCGGCATCAAGTTCGACAAGCGCAAGATCGCCGTGTTCGACCTGTAGCGCCAGCCGGAAGCGTTCAGCCCACGCCGGCGAGGTGCAACGCGAACAACGCCCAGGCCAGCAGCAGCACCGCGGCGCCGAAGAAGAAGACGCGGCTGCGGTGGCGCAGGTTGTTGCTGCTGAGATGCACCCAGGCGTGGACGTAGCGCGACAGGATGAAGATCCACGCCAGCGCAAGCGTCAGATAGTTGACGCCGTTGGTCACGAACAGCGCCAGGCACAGCACGTGAAACAGCACCGGTAACTCGAACTGGTTGATCAGATTGTTGGCGACGGTGACGCAGGAGGCCGGCTCGGTGGCGCGGACCTTGTACTGGCCGACCTTTGCCTCGCCCGACTTGACGGCGAAATACCGGCGCCGGGCCATCACGAGATAGACGATATAGACCAGCAGCACATGCGCCAGCATCGGCCAGAAGATCGCGGTCTGGCTCACGGCCGCTCGCCGCCCTGCCCGGCCCGCCGCTGATCCGCGAGGTAGAAGACCGCAATGACAACCACCGGGATCGCCAGCAGCGCGAATTTGGTGACGGTCAGGGCAGAGGCGAAGGCGAGCGAATCGGGATTGGCCGACTGGAAATCCGATAGCAGCCGCGCCACGGCGAGATTCTGCGCGTAGTCGGCAAGCGTGTAGGGCAGCACGAGCACGAACGCCAACAGCGACTGGGCCGGTGCGGCCATCGCCCGGAACTTGGCCAGCCGGCGTCCGGTGGCCAGAAGGAGGCTGACCAGGGTCAGCGACAGGAGCGCCGGGAACAGGAGGTCGAAGGTCAGATAGTGCCAGACGAGGATGATCTCGCCGCCGCGCCGGCCAAGCGCGGTGAGCCAGGCCATGCCCTCATCCGGCGTGAAGCCGGCAAGGCGCATGTCGAGCGACGGCAGTCCGCCGCTCAGGCGGCGGAAATAGAAGAATTCCAGCAGGGTCATGGCGACGAAGACCGCCAGCGTGACGAACGCGAGTGCCGCGGTGTGCCGCGACAGCCGAAGCGCCGTCGCCGTCAGGTTGCGCCAAAGCGTGTAACGATCCCGTTGATCAGGCTCGGCGGCCTGATCAAATTCCGCCCGGATAGTTCGGGCTTTCGCGGGTGATCGTGACGTCATGGGCGTGGCTTTCACGAAGTCCGGCGTTGGATATGCGCACAAAGGTGGCGCGTTCCCGGAAATCGGCAAGATCGCGGCCACCGACATAACCCATAGCGGCTTTCAGGCCGCCTGCAAGCTGGTGCAGCACGCCAGCCACAGGTCCTTTGTAGGGAACCTGCCCTTCGATGCCTTCCGGGACCAGTTTCAGCGTATCGCGGACCTCGGCCTGGAAGTACCGATCGGCCGAGCCGCGCGCCATGGCGCCGACCGAGCCCATGCCGCGATAGGCCTTGAACGAGCGGCCCTGGTGCAGATAGACCTCGCCCGGGCTCTCGTCGGTGCCGGCCAGCAGCGAGCCGATCATGGCGGCGCCGGCGCCGGCGGCGAGCGCCTTGGCGAGATCGCCGGAATATTTGATGCCGCCGTCGGCAATCACCGTCACGCCCTTTTTGTGCGCCGTCTCGACCGCCGACATGATCGCCGAAAGCTGCGGCACGCCGACGCCGGCGACGATTCGGGTGGTGCAGATCGAGCCCGGACCAATGCCGACCTTGACGGCGTCGGCGCCGGCGTCGATCAGCGCCTGCGTGCCTTCCGCAGTGGCGACGTTGCCGGCCAGGATGCGCACCGAATTGGAGAGCTTCTTCGCCCGGGTCACCGCGTCCAGCACGCGCTGCGAGTGGCCGTGCGCGGTGTCGATGACGAGGAGATCGACACCGGCATCGATGAGGCGTTCGGCACGCTCGAAGCCGTCATCGCCGACGCTGGTGGCGGCGGCGGCGCGTAGCCGTCCCTGCGCATCCTTGGTGGCGTGCGGGTTGAGCTGCGACTTCTCGATGTCCTTGACGGTGATGAGGCCGACGCAATTGCCCTTCCTGTCGACGACGACCAGCTTCTCGATGCGGTGCTTGTGCAAGAGCCGCTTGGCCTCGTCCTGGTCGACGTTCTCCTTGACCGTGATCAGGTTCTCGCGGGTCATCAACTCATAGACCTTCTGCGAGGGGTCGGAGGCGAAACGCACGTCGCGGTTGGTCAGGATGCCGACCAGCCGGCCGACCGTGTGGCCGCCGGTGCCACCGTTCTCGACCACCGGAATGCCCGAAATCGAGTAGGTGCGCATCAGCGCCAGCGCATCGGCGAGCGTGGCGTCCGGACCGATGGTGACGGGGTTCACCACCATGCCGGATTCGAACTTCTTCACCTGGCGGACCTGCTCGGCCTGCTCGGCCGGCGAGAAATTGCGGTGGATGACGCCGATGCCGCCGGCCTGGGCCATGGCGATGGCGAGCCGGGCCTCGGTGACGGTGTCCATGGCGGCCGACAGGATCGGCACGTTGAGGTCGATGTCGCCGGCAATGCGGGTGCGGATGTCGGTCTCGCCGGGCATGACCTCGGAATGACCGGGCTGCAGCAGCACGTCGTCAAAGGTCAGCGCCAGCGCGCCGGTGGACGTTTCGATGATTTTTGCCATGGCCAGTCCTTCGAACACGAAAAAGCCTGGGGAATACAAAAAAGCGCTGGACCGTTATGGACAGCGCCGACTCGTTTCTTCCCTTTCAGGATTGGCGCTGGCTGGTAACACGTCCCGCGGCCGATGAAAAGCCGCTCGTTGCGTCGATCGCAAAGTGTTGCGCTCAGCCATTTGCGGGCCACCAAGGGTTGCGGCCGCACAAACGTGACAGCAATTTAATGCGACATCCGGGGCAAGGCGTGATAACCGCCCTTGCGTGTCGGCTTGCCCCCGGTCGGCGACAAGATTCGAAGCCTGGACGCGTTCCCTTGAGCCGCATCATTCCGCTCATCCTGGCGGTCGCACTTTTCATGGAGAACATGGATTCGACCGTGATCGCGACGTCGCTGCCGGCGATCGCGGTGGACATCCACACCAGCCCGATCGCACTCAAGCTGGCGCTGACGGCCTATCTGGTGTCGCTGGCGATCTTCATTCCGATCAGCGGCTGGATGGCCGACCGCTTCGGCGCCAAGAACGTCTTTCGCGCCGCGATCGCCGTCTTCATCCTCGGCTCCGTCGCTTGCGCAATATCCAATTCGCTGCCCGCTTTTGTCGTCTCGCGCTTCCTGCAGGGAATCGGCGGCGCCATGATGACGCCGGTCGGGCGCCTGGTGCTGGTACGCGCCACGCCGAAGAGCGAGCTGGTCGCGGCGATGTCGTGGCTGACCGTGCCGGCCCTGGTCGGACCGCTGGTCGGTCCGCCGATCGGCGGCTTCATCACCACCTATTTCACCTGGCACTGGATCTTCCTGATCAACGTGCCGATCGGGCTCATCGGCATCTGGCTCGCCACCCGTTTCCTGCCGGAGACGGATGCCGCCGAGACACCGCCGCTGGATTTTCCGGGATTTGTGCTGAGCGGGCTCGCGGCTTCCGGCGTCGTGTTCGGCCTGTCCGTGGTCAGCCTGCCCTATCTGCCGCCGGCGATCGGTTTCATCACCGTGGCCGTCGGGCTGGTTTCTGGCATTCTCTATCTGCTGCATGCGCGCCGGGCGCAGAATCCATTGCTGGCGCTCGAGCTGTTCCGAAACCAGGTGTTCCGCTCGTCCGTGCTCGGCGGCTCGCTGTTTCGCATCGGCATCGGCGCGGTACCGTTCCTCTTGCCGCTGATGTTCCAGATCGGCTTCGGGCTGACGCCGTTCCAGTCGGGCATGATTACCTTCGTCTCGGCGATCGGCGCCATCGGCATGAAATTCGTTACCGCGCTGATCTTCCGGCTCGCCGGGTTCCGCCGGGTGCTGATCTCGGGCTCGCTGGTCGCGGCCGGGTCGATCGCCATCTACGGCCTGTTCACCCCCGAAACGCCCTATGTGCTGATGCTTGCCATATTGCTGGTCGGCGGCTTCATCCGCTCGATGTTCTTCACCGGCGTCAACGCGCTCTCCTATGCCGAGGTGTCGGCCGAAGATACCAGCAAGGCGACGCCGATCACGGCGGTGTTCCAGCAGCTGTCGATCGCGCTCGGCGTGGCGCTGGCCGGCGGCATCCTCGAAGTGTCGACCTCGATCCATGGCGGGCCGCTGACGCTGGCCGACTTCCACACCGCCTTCTTCATCGTCGCGGCAGTGTCGGCGGTTGCATCGCTGTCGTTCATGCGGCTGGCGCCCGATGCCGGCAACGCGGTGTCCGGACATGGCCGGCTTTCGACGCCGAAGACGCTGGAGCCGGCAAGGTCGCCGGGGGAGTAAGGCGCCTCTCCTTCTCCGCCTGCGGGAGAACGTGGCCTCGCGAAGCGAGGTCGAATGAGGGGTGCTGGAAGGATCGCCGCGCTGAAGAACTAAGCGCCTAAAATTGCTCGATTTTCAAACGCCTCGTTTCTTCCAGTACCCCTCATCCGCCTCGGCGCTGCGCGCCGATGCACCTTCTCCCACAGGGGGAGAAGGGAAAGGTGCTAGCCTTTAAAATCCTTCGCCAGCAGATAGAGCTCCACCGACTCGTCGCGGGAGGCCGGCGGCTTGACGTGGTGGACCGAGCGGAAGTTCTGTTTCAGCAGCGACAGCAGCTCGTTCTCTGCGCCGCCCTGGAACGTTTTGGCGAGAAAGTGCCCGCCGGGCTTCAGCACCGAGAGCGCGAAATCGGCGGCCACCTCGCACAGATGCATGGTGCGCAGATGATCGGTGCGGCGGTGGCCGGTGGTGGGCGCCGCCATGTCGGAAAGCACCACGTCCGGCTGGCCGCCAAGCGCCTCCGACAGCTTCTGCGGCGCCTCGGGGTCGAGGAAATCCATCAAGAGAACCGGGGCGCCCGGTACGGCGTCCATTTCCAGATAGTCGATGCCGACGACGTGCGGGTTCTTCGCCGTCGACTTCGTGCGCGCGGCCGCCACCTGGCACCAGCCGCCGGGCGCGGCGCCGAGGTCGATCACCTTCATGCCGGGCTTCAGGAGATGATGCTTGTCGTCGATCTCGATCAGCTTGTAGGCCGCGCGGGATCTGTATCCGTCCGCTTTGGAGCGCTGCACATAGGGATCGTTCATGTGGCGCTCGAGCCAGCGGCGCGAGGATTCCTTCAGGCCGCTCTTCTTCTTGATGCGGGTCTTGAGCACGCGAATGCCGCCGCCCGGCTTTTCCGGTTTCTTCGCCATCAGCGACCGCGCCCCTCGTTGCGCCAGACGCCATCGTCGGCCATCAGCTCGCTCAATATGCCCTCGCGCAGGCCGCGATCGGCGACGCGCAGCCTCTCCGACGGCCACACGCCGCGGATCGCCTCCAGGATGGCGCAGCCGGCGAGCACGAGGTCGGCGCGGTCGGCGCCGATGCAAGGGTTGGCGACGCGCTGCTGGAAATCCCAGCCGACCAGCTTCTCGACCATGCGGTCGACGCTTTGGCGGTCCATCCACAGGCCGTCGACCCGGCGGCGGTCGTAGCGTTCGAGGTCGAGATGGACGCCGGCGAGCGTCGTCACGGTGCCGGACGTGCCGAGCAGGTGGAATTTCGGACTGGCGAGCACATGTGCCAGCCGATCGCGCCCGTCGAAGGACTTCAGCCGCGCCGCCACATCCTCGACCATGGCGGTGAAGGTCTGGCGGGTCACCGTGCAGCCGCCGAAACGTTCGGCCAGCGAAACGACGCCGACGGGAAGCGATGTCCAGGAGACGATGTGGTTGGCCAGCCGCGGCGAGCGGTGGCCGGTGAGGTCGATCAGGGCGATCTCCGACGAGCCGCCGCCTATGTCGAACAGCACCACGCCCTGGGTGTCGCGCTCGACCAGCGAGCCGCAGCCCGATACCGCCAGCCTGGCCTCGGTCTGGCGGTCGATGATCTCCAGCTTGAGCCCCGCCTCGCGCTCGACGCGCTCGAGGAACTCGACACCGTTTTCGGCGGCGCGGCAGGCTTCCGTGGCGATCAGCCTCGCCTTCCTGATCTTGCGGTTGCGCAACTTCTCGCCGCACACCTTCAGCGCCTCGACGGCGCGGTCCATCGCCGCCTGGCCGAGCCGGCCGGTGGCGGTCAGCCCCTCGCCCAGCCTGACGATGCGCGAGAAGGCATCGATGACGCGGAACTGGCCGTGGCGCGTCGGCACCGCGACCAGCAGCCGGCAATTGTTGGTGCCGAGATCGAGCGCGGCGAAGACAGGCAGTTCGTGCTGCGGCGGACGCGGCCCACTTTGCATCGGCCTGCCCTGCACGGCAGGTGGAGGCGGGGCTGGTGCCGGCTGCGCGGCTGGCGCACTGGCGCCGGGCGCCGGTTGCCCCGCTGTGGCGACCTGATTGTCGTCGCGGGCGAAAACCTTGCGGCCGCGCCGGCGTTTGCGGCGCTTGCGGGTCTTGCCTTTCTGCTGCTGGGCGTCGCCCGGGGCATGCCTGCCGCCCGGCCCCGCATGGCGGTCATGATGCCGCCCCGCGGATGAGCTCGCCGAATCGAGCGGCGAAGCCCTGGACACACCCACTTCCGGCGCACGGGCGCCGGTGTCGTGGTCTTCCACTGTCGTTCCTTCCGGCACCGCGCGAACCGGGGAACGGACGCTGCAGGCGCTTTCATTGTTTCAAGTTGCGGCCAGACTAGCAGCGCCACGTCGGATCACCAAGAGCGCAAAGGCGATTTTTGGAAACCGGCGCCAGCGGTGCGATGTCTTGCCAGTTGAATAGCCGGCTTCGATCAGGCATGTCTCAAATGAGGCGGACAGGAAACGGGAAGCGGGCTACAGCCTGGACTATGAGCTGCAACGCATGACGACCACGCCATGAACTGGAGGCGTTACATCTGGCCGGTCATCGGCATTGCGGCGGTTGTCGCCTCGCTGCTTTTGCTCTGGCACGAATTGCGCGGCATCTCGATCGACGACGTCTGGGCCGGCATTATCGCCATCCCGGCGCGCGGCTGGATCCTGGCGGCGCTGAGCTCGGTGATCGCCTATGCCTCGCTCGCCGGCTACGACCACATCGCGCTGCTCCACCTCGGCAAAAAGGTGTCGTGGCTGTTCGTCACGCTGTGCTCCTTCACCACCTATGCGCTGTCGCACAATATCGGCGGCTCGGTGTTTTCCGGGGCCGTCATCCGCTACCGCGCCTATGGCACAAGGGGGCTGACCGGGCAGGATATCGGCATTCTGGTGGCGATCTGCTGGTTCACCTTCGTGCTGTCCAGCATATTCGTCGGCGGCCTCGTGCTGGTGCTTGAACCCGAGGTCATCGATCGTTTCTCCGGCACGCCGCATCACGGAATGGCGATCGCCGCCGGACTTGCCATGTTGATCCTCGTCGGCGCCTATGTCTTCGGCAGCTGGCTGCATCTGCGGCCGCTCAAGATCGGTGGCTTCCAGCTGCACTATCCGGCGCTGCCCATCGTGGCGCGGCAATTGCTGATCGGCCCGGTCGAACTGCTGGCGGCGGCGGCGATCATCTTCTTTGCCCTGCCGGCGGCGGGCAATCCCGGCTATTTCGTCATCCTCGGCGTCTTCCTGGTGTCATTCTCGGTGGCCCAGATCTCGCATGCGCCGGGCGGGCTCGGCGTCTTCGAGGTGGTCTTCCTCGCCGGCCTCTCGCACATGGACCCGGTCGGGGTGCTGGCGGCGCTGCTGGTGTTCCGGCTGTTCTACCTGATCATCCCGCTGCTGATCGCGCTTTGCGTGGTGCTGTTCTTCGAGCATTCGCAGCTTGGCCGCAGCGAGAGCTGAGCCGCCATTTTCGTCGCGATGTGGCCGAGCGATCAAAAGCTGCGATTGAAACGCGGCGCGGGGTTGACTATTTTCCGGCGGCGGCTACAAGGCAGCGCTCGCGGCGCATAGCCGCCCGCTTCGCACGGTCCATCACCGACCGCGCCTGCTGGGGAATAGGTTAACGGTAGACCCACGGACTCTGACTCCGTTAGTCCTGGTTCGAATCCAGGTTCCCCAGCCAAGCTCATTTCCTGACGACGGATGCCGCCAGATGATCAGGCTGAGAGGTTCAGCTTTGATCCGGCCCTGGCCTTGAGGCTGCCCCGCCGCGCAATCAGGTGATTTGTCAGCAATTTCTCGTCGATTGGTTCCGACATGAAAAACCCCTGGGCGCCGTGGCATTGTTCGGCGATCAGGAAGGCCAGCTGTCCTTCGGTTTCCACGCCTTCGGCCATGACCGTCATGCCGAGCGAGTTGGCGAGCGCGATGATGCCGCCGACAACGTCCTGCTTCTTCCTGGACGATTCCAGATCGTTGAGGAAGGATCGATCGATCTTCAGCTGATTGAGGTCGAGATCGGCAAGATAGCCGAAGCTCGAATATCCCGATCCGAAATCGTCGAGCGCCAGGCTGACCCCGAGTTTGCGAATTTTCGCCAGCGTGTTCAGCGCATCCTTGCTTTGGATGAAGACCCCTTCGGTTATTTCCAGTTGCAGGCGCGCCGGCGGCAACCGCGTTTGCTGCAGCACTTCGACGAGGTGCACGAAGAATGCGTCGGCCTGCAGGGTTTTGCCCGAAACATTGACGGCGCAGATGAAATCGCCGGCCGAAACCGGCACCCACCGAACGGCCTGCGCGCAGGCCTTGCTCAGCACGACCTTGTCGATTTCCAGGATCAGATCGCTGCGCTCGGCGGTCGGAATGAACGAGTCCGGCAAACGGACCGTTCCCGAAACGCGGTCGCGCCAGCGGACCAGGGCTTCGGCGCCGATCATGCGCCCGCTCGCCAGTTCGAACTGCGGCTGCCAGACCAGGAACAACTCATCGTCGTCGAGCGCTTGCTTGATCGCTGCCTCCTCGCCGAGCTGCAGGTCGATCTGGCTGAGGATCGCGGGCGAGAAGGTCACAAAGCCGGACCGCCCTTCTGCTTTCGCGGCATAAAGCGCGCTGTCGGCATTGCGCAACAGTGTGGAGATGTCCGCGCCATGATCCGGGAAGGAGGCCATGCCGATGCTGGCGCCGATGCGCACCTGATGCCCGTCCAGATCGGCAAACCGGTTCAATTGCTCGCGCAGCCGGTGTCCCAGATCGTCCGAAGGCCCGATCGCCATGATGGCGAACTCGTCTCCGCCCAGGCGGACGGCGGCCACTTCGTCCGGCCGCTCGACCGACTGCAGGGTTTCGGCAACGGTCTTCAAGAGCATGTCGCCGATGTGATGACCGAACGTGTCATTGACGCTCTTGAAGTGGTCGAGGTCGATCAGGAACAGCCGGAGCTGCTGGCCGGACAGCCTTGCCCGCTCCAGCAGCCCGTCCCTGTTGGCCGACATCCAGGCCCGGTTCTTCAACTCGGTCGTCGCGTCCCGCCAGGCGAGAAATTCGAGCTTGCTGATGGTTTCCCGACGGCCGATGAGAAGCACGGCGGTTCCGATCGCCAGCGCCGACAACACCGTCAAGGCAAAGGCGATCTGGTAGTTGAACCTGTTCAGGTTCGTCTCCGCGGCATAAAGATCGACGTTAACCTCCTCGCCATATTTGTAGTACTCGTCGTTCATCCGCGCGACGATCTGGTCGAGCTCAATTCCCAGTTGCCTGAGGCCCTTTTCATCCAGAGGCAGACCTGCCTGGATGATGACATCGATCCGCTTCACCGCATCCTTGACCTGCGGCACTATACCCGCGTAGGCGGGGATTTCGCTGATTGTGTCGCCGCCGTCGATCCGCTCGAAGCGGATGTAGACCAGATCGTTTGCGGCCGACAGCTGTTCCAGGCTTTCCGGCGAACCGTCGGCCAGTTGCGCAAGCGAAACCATATCCCGCAGATGCGTCACGTCGCGTATGGCAATGTGGAACTCGCGGATGGCGAAGAAGCCGAAACGCGGCATCGCGCTCTCCACCTTGCTGACGCTCGTGAAGAGCACCGCGATCAAGATCGCCGAGCAGACGGCCGCCGACGCCGCAGCGGCGACGTAGGTTATGGGAACCCGCCAGGCTTTGCTTCTAGACCACATGGCCGAAAGTCACGAAGGGGTTCAATTGCCCGGCGCGATCGTCTTGATCAACCAGATCCATCGCGGTTTGCGAACTGGCGTATCGAAGGCCGGATAGTCGTCGAGAGGATAGATCAGCCGCGTCGGACCCTGCGTGCGCCGGGTCAGCAGCTCGCCGTCCTGGCGCGTGGCAAGAAGCAGCGGACCGTCCGTCCAGTCCTCCTTCGGGATTACCTGCACATAGTCGTCCGCCGCCCGCAGGACGACCGACGATTCACCCTCCAGTCCGACCAGCTTGACCACATCCCTAAACAGCACACCCTGAAACGCCAGTTGCCCCTTTTCGAAGGGACTTGGCGTGGAAACGCTGTAGAGGCCGAGCTTTTCCAACTGGCGCAGCGTGACCGGGATCGACTCGCCGTTCTTCTCGACCTTGAATGCGACGGTGTCGGGCGGTTCCGGATATTTGGCGGGCTCGATGGCGAATGCCGGCAGCACGCCGATTGCCGAAACGAACAGAATGATCAGGGCCCGATGAAGTGCAGACAAACGCCTCTTGAGGATCGACACAACGCAGTCCTTCCATTTCCATGGCCAGTACCAACCGTTGCCGGCTCGCCGATACTGTCGGCGGAGCTGCCATCCTTCCATCGATTGTTTATTTTTCAGTTAGCTTTTGGTTTCAGATGCCCGTCGTTGCTGGTCATCGATACGGGCTAACCATCACATATCGAAAGCTTTTCGAGACCGGTCGGCGGGCAAGCAACCTTGCACGCTACTCCGCCGCCTGCACCCTGCCGGCTGCGATGATGGCGCGGATTTCGGCGCGACAGGAGCCGCAGTTGGTGCCGGCCCTGGTCGCCTCGCCGATGGCCTCGACGGTTCCGCAGCCGGCCCCCACCGCCGCCGCGATCTGGTTGGCGCCGATGCCGAGGCAGGAGCAGACGATGGCCCCGATATCGGGCCGATCGGCGCCGGCACGACCGGCGACGATGCGGAAGCGCTGGCGCTGGCCGGCATGGGTTGCATCGAGCTGCTCGGCGGCCCAGCCGCGCGATACGGCGACCGGTCCCGGCGCGACGAACAGTGCGCCGGCAAGGCGTTCGCCGGCGAAGGCGGCGATGCGATGCTGGCCGGCGTCGCGGTCGTGATAGGCAAGCATCTCAACATCAGGCGATGCGCCGAACAGCGACTGGGCAAAGCCGGCCCAGTCGATGTTCTCGTCGGCGACGGCAAGCTCCACCCGCCAGCCGCCCTTGCAGCGCGCCACGGCCCAATAGTCGGCGGCGATCGTCTCGGGGCGATCCCGCATCACGGCGAAACCAAAGGCCGCCGCGGCGAATTTCTCGATGCGCACCGCGACATGCTTCAGCGCCGGCTGGCCGGAGATCGGGTCGGTGAGCGGCGCGGTCAGCGCGTCGAGGCGCCCTCTGGCCGCGAACTGGTCGGTCCAGTGCATCGGCGCGAAGACGCTGCCGCGGCGCTGGCGGGTCGTGATCAACGCGCGCACCAGGACGGCGCCGCGCGGGCTGGATATGCGCACGATGTCGGCGTCGCCGATGCCATGGTGCTGTGCATCGGCCGGATGGATTTCGACGAAGGGCTCGGCGATGTGCTGGGACAGGCGCGGGCTTTTGCCGGTGCGCGTCATCGTGTGCCAGTGGTCGCGGATGCGGCCGGTGTTGAGGATCAGCGGGTAGTCGGGCGTGGTGCGGGTGTCGGTTGAGACGCGGATCGGGATGAAGCGGGCCTTGCGGTCGGGCGTGTAGAAGTTGCCGTTGGCGAAGAAGCGAATGGGCTGGCGCCCGGTCGTACCGACCCCCTCTGGCCTGCCGGCCATCTCCCCCTCAAGGGGGGAGACTAGCGGCACTGCGGACTGCGCCCACTCTCCGACTTTGGAAATTGGCGAAGGTCGAGGTGCGGGCTGATCTCCCTCCTTGAGGGGGAGATGGCCGGCAGGCCAGAGGGGGTCGCCTGCGACAGTCTCGGCCTCGTTGGCAGAGACTGAGACTTCACCTCCGACCCCTCTCCGGCTCGCTTGTCTCGCTCCGCTCAACGCGCTCTCCGACCCTCCCCTCAAGGGAGAGGATAAGGCCGGTGCTGGCCATTGGAATGGCGCCAAATCCTCATAGCCCTCAGCATTGATCCCGGCATAAGCGCCGATATCAAAATCCCGCGCGCCATCATTTTCATAACCCGACAGCGCGGCGTGCTCGGCGAAGATCTCGCCCGGCGCGGCATGGGAAAACGCCTCGGCAAATCCCATCCGCTTCGCCACCTCGGCAACGATCCACCAGTCCGGCCTCGCCTCGCCGGGCGCCGCCAGAAACGGCCGCTGGCGCGAGATGCGGCGTTCGGAATTGGTGACGGTGCCGTCCTTCTCGCCCCAGGCAGTGGCGGGCAGTGACACATGGGCGTGGCGCACGGTGTCGGTGCCGGCCAGAACGTCGGACACCACGACAAACGGGCAGGCCTTGATCGCGGCTTCCACCGCATCGGCGTCCGGCATCGAATCGACCGGGTTGGTGGCCATGATCCACAGCGCCTTGATGCGCCCATCGGCCACCGCGTTGAACATGTCGACCGCCTTCAGGCCCGGCTTTTCAGCCAGGGTCGGCGCGTTCCAGAAGCGGCGCACGCGGGCGCGATGCGCTGGGTTCTCGATCTCCATATGCGCGGCCAGCATGTTGGCCAGGCCGCCGACCTCGCGGCCGCCCATGGCGTTGGGCTGGCCGGTCACCGAGAACGGCCCTGCCCCCGGCTTGCCGATGCGGCCGGTCGCCAGATGGCAGTTGATGATGGCATTGACCTTGTCGCTGCCTTGCGAAGACTGGTTGACACCCTGGCTGTAGACGGTGACTGTCTTCTCGGTCGCCGCGAATAGCGCGTAGAAGCGCGAAAGCTCGTCCTCGCTCAAACCCGTGGCGGCGGCAATGCCGGCGAGATCGAGCGATGCGGCGGCCGTCAGCGTCTCCTCGAAGCCTGTCGTATGCGCGGCGATGTAGTCGCGGTCGAGCGCTTCGTTCTTTGCCAGATGTTCCAGCAGGCCGGAGAACAGCGCGGTGTCGCCATCCGGCGCGATCGCCAGATGCAGGTCGGCGATATCGGATGTCATGGTGCGGCGCGGATCGACCAGGACGATCTTCATCCCGGGCCGCTTCTCGCGGGCCGCGGCGATGCGCTGGTAGAGCACGGGATGGCACCAGGCGAGATTGGAGCCGACGAGCACTATGAGATCGGCCAGCTCCAGATCCTCATAGCAACCCGGCACCGTGTCGGCGCCGAAGGCGCGGCGATGCCCGGCGACCGAGGAGGCCATGCAGAGCCGCGAATTGGTGTCGATATTGGCCGAGCCGACAAACCCTTTCATCAGCTTGTTGGCGACGTAATAGTCCTCCGTCAGCAGTTGGCCGGAGACATAGAAGGCGACCGCGTCCGGCCCATGCTCGGCGATGGTGCGCGAGAAGGTCGAGGCGACGAGGTCGAGCGCCTCGTCCCAGCCGGCACGGCGGCCGCCGATTTCGGGATGGAGCAGCCGGCCATCGAGGTCGATGGTCTCCGCCAGCGCCGAGCCCTTCGAGCACAGCCGGCCGAAATTCGCCGGATGATCAGGATCGCCGCGGACGGTGACTTCACCGTCCGCGGCGATCTTCGCCAGCACGCCGCAGCCCACCCCGCAATAGGGGCAGGTGGTCCTCACCTCGCGCGCTTCGTCGATCTCCATGGGGTCAGGCCGCGCGGCTGGCCAGCGCTTCCAGCGCCAGGAACAGACGCTCGCCTTCCCGCTTGACCGGGATGGTGCGCACCGCGCCCTCGTCGGCGCCGAGCGCCTTGCCGGTCTCGAGCGAAATCACCCAATTGTGCAGCGGGCACGTCACCGCGGCGCCATGGACGATGCCCTGGCTCAGCGGCCCGCCCTTGTGCGGGCAATGATCCTCGATGGCGAAGACCTCGTCGTCGGCGGTGCGGAAGACGGCGATCTTGCCATGCGGGGTGGCAACGCAGCGCGCGCCACGACGGGGGATGTCGGCGATGGTCCCGATAGCGATCCAGGTCATGATTGTCACTCCGCCGCCTCGGCAAACCCGACCGAGGCCATCGGCCGGAATTCGTGCTTGTCCTTGCCGGAGGCGCGTTCCGACCACGGATCGACCTGGGCGAATTTCTGCGAGAAGACGAAGCGGTCGTAATAGGCCCTGCGCTTCTCGCCGTCGTCCATGATCTGGCGCTTGATCTCGGCGATGCCGACGCGCTTGGCCCATTTGTAGATGCGCTCGAGATAGCGGGCCTGCTCGCGGTACATCTGCGTCAGCGCCACGATGTGCTCCAGCGCCTCGTCTTCGGTCTTGACCAGGCCGAGCACCTCGGTGCCCTTGATGTCGAGGCCGGCCGCACCGGCGAAATGGATCTCGTAGCCACTGTCGACGCAGATCACGCCGACATCCTTGCAGGTCGCCTCGGCGCAGTTTCGCGGACAGCCCGACACCGCCATCTTGACCTTGGCCGGGGTCCACGAGCCCCACATGAATTTCTCGATGCGGATGCCCAAGCCGGTCGAATCCTGCGTGCCGAAGCGGCACCAGTCGGAGCCGACGCAGGTCTTCACGGTGCGCAGGCCCTTGGCATAGGCATGGCCGGAGACGAAGCCGGCCTGGCCGAGATCGGCCCACACCGCCGGCAGGTCCTCCTTGCGGATGCCCAGCATATCGATGCGCTGGCCACCGGTGACCTTGACCATCGGGATCTCGAACTTGTCGACGACGTCGGCGATGGCGCGCAGTTCGGAGGCGCTGGTCACCCCGCCCCACATGCGCGGCACCACCGAATAGGTGCCGTCCTTCTGGATGTTGGCGTGCACCCGCTCGTTGATGAAACGCGACTGGTAGTCATCGGCATATTCATCCGGCCAATCGCAGACGAGGTAGTAATTGAGCGCCGGCCGGCATTTGGCGCAGCCACAGGAGGTCTTCCACTCCAGCTCCTGCATCACGGCGGGAATGGTCTTCAGCCCCTTGGCCTTGATCAGCCGGCGCACCTCGTCATGGCCGAGCGTGGTGCAGGAGCACATCGGCTGCACGGCTGCCGGGTTGTAGGTGTCGCCGAGGGTCAGCACCATCAGCTTCTCGACCAGCCCGGTGCACGAGCCGCAGGAGGCGGACGCCTTGGTGTGCGCCCGAACATCATCGAGCGAGGTCAGGCCCTTGCTGGTGATCGCACCGGTGATCTTGCCCTTGCAGACGCCGTTGCAGCCGCAGATTTCCGCATCATCCGGCAAGGCTGCAACGGCCGCCATAGGGTCCAGGGGGGCACCCCCCTGGTATGACTGGCCGAAGATAAGCGTGTCGCGCATCTCCGAAATATCGGTCTGCTTCTTCTTGAGGTCGTTGAACCAGGCGCCGTCGGCCGTTTCGCCATAGAGCACGGTGCCGATGATGCGGTCGTCCTTCAGCACCAGGCGCTTGTAGACGCCGGCCGAAGCATCGCGCAGCACGATCTCCTGGCGGTCGTCGCCATCGGCGAAGTCGCCGAGCGAGAACAGTTCGATGCCGGTGACCTTGAGCTTGGTCGGCGTGTCGGAATGGACGAAGGCGGCAGCCTCGTCGCCGGCAAGCTGGCTGGCGGCGACGCGCGCCATCTCGTAGAGCGGCGCCACCAGGCCGTAGACCATGCCATTGACCTCGGCGCATTCGCCGAGCGCGAAGATGTCGGGGTCGTTGCTGCGCATGCCGGCATCGACGACGATGCCGCGATTGACGGCGACGCCCGCCTCCTTGGCCAGCGCCGCGTTCGGCCGGATGCCGACCGCCATCACCACCAGGGTCGCCGGGATGATCGTGCCGTCGGCAAGCTCGACCTGCTCGACCTTGCCGTTGCCGGTGATGGCTTGCGTGTTGGCCTTGGTGATGACCTTGATGCCGCGTTCCTCCACGGCGCGCTGCAAGAGGTAGCCGGCGGCGGGATCGAGCTGGCGCTCCATCAGCGTCGGCATGACATGCAGCACGGTGACGTCCATGCCTTGCGCCTGCAGGCCGGCCGCGGCCTCCAGCCCGAGCAGGCCGCCGCCGATGACCACGGCCTTGGCCCGCGACTGGGCTGCAAGCATCATGGCGCGGACGTCGTCGAGATCGCGATAGGTCAGCACGCCCGGCAAGTTGTTGCCGGGCACCGGGATGATGAACGGCACCGAGCCGGTGGCGATGACCAGCTTGTCGTAGGGTTCCGTCACGCCATGGTCAGAGGTGACGGTCTTGGCCGCGCGGTCGATGGCGACGATCTTGTGGCCCTTGTAGAGGGTGATGCCGTGCTTGATGTACCAGCCGTCGCCGTGAATGATGATCTCTTCGTATGCCTTCTCGCCCGACAGAACCGGCGACAGCATGATGCGGTCGTAGTTCACGCGCGGCTCGGCATTGAAGATGGTGACCTGGTAGCGATCCGGCGCCTTATCCAGGAGATGCTCCAGCATGCGCCCGGGGGCCATGCCGTTGCCGATGATGACGAGTTTCTCGGTCATATTGCTGATCCGTTCCGGTTTCACTCGGCCGCGTAGAGCGCTGGCGTTTCGGCGGCGGCACGTTCCATGCGGCGGATGGAGAAGTGCATCCAGGCAAGGCAGCCGAGGACGATGACGAAGAGCAGCATGAAGCAGCTCGACCAGACGCCGGTGAGGTCGTTGAGGGCGCCGAAGGCGATCGGCAGGACGAAGCCGCCGAGCCCGCCGATCATGCCGACCACGCCGCCGACGGCGCCGACGTTCTTCGGATAGTAGACAGGGATGTGCTTGTAGACGGCGGCCTTGCCGAGGCTCATGAAGAAGCCGAGCACGCAGGCGACGGCGATGAAGGCGAGCGGGCCGATCTCGAAATGGAAGGCGATCGGCCCGCTGATGCCGCGCACGACGTAGTCTGCCGAGGGGAGAGACAGAACCAGGGTCGCAACGGCACAGACCGTGAAGGTCCAGTAGAGTACGGTGCGGGCGCCGATACGGTCGGAAAGCACGCCGCCATAGGCGCGGAAGACGCTTGCCGGAATTGAATAGGCAGCGCCGATCATGCCGGCGGTGGCGATGTTGAAGCCGTAGACGCCGATCAGGTAGCGCGGCAGCCACAGCGACAGCGCCACGAACGCGCCGAAGGCGAAGAAGTAGTAGAAGGCGAAGCGCCAGACCTGCAGGTTCTTCAGCGGCGCGAATTCCTGCCAGAAGCTTCTCGGCGCTGCCGCTTTGCCGGCGCGGCGCTCGCGGATGACGGGGTCGTCGCCGGTGGTGAACCAGAAGACGACGGCCATGACGACGAGCGCCGCCGCCCAGATCTGCGCCACCGTCTGCCAGCCCCAGGCGAGCAGCACCAGCGGGGCCAGGAACTTGGTGACCGCGGCGCCGACATTGCCGACACCGAAGATGCCTAAAGCGGTGCCCTGCCTGCCTGCGGGAAAGAAGCGCGAGACGTAGGCGACGCCGACGGCGAAGGAGCCGCCGGCAAGCCCGACGCCGAGTGCTGCGATCAGCATCTGCTCATAAGTATGCGCAAAAGAGAGCAGTAGGGTCGCGATCGCCGCCGAAAGCATGACGGCGGTGTAGACCAGCCGCCCGCCATAGCGATCGGTCCAGACGCCGAGCAGCATGCGCACGAGCGAACCGGTGAGGATCGGCGTGCCGATGAGCAGGCCGAACTCCGTCTCGCTCAGCCCAAGCTCCTGCTTTATGCGCACGCCGATGATGGAGAAGATCGTCCACACCGCGAAGCAGACGGTGAAGGCGATGGTGGACATCGCGAGCGCCTGCCTGGGTTCCTGGCTGGGCGCGGCTGGGAGAATTGCAGTCATGTCGGCTCCGGTTTGCGGCGTGGGAGGCGCCGCTCTTGTCTGTTCGTTCGCGATTGTCAGCGACGCGCCATCGGCGTGCCGGTCGAAACCTCGCTGTGCGCGGTCACTGCCGGCCCCTTGCCGTCCGTCTTGGCGCCGACGGGAAAGAGCAGCAGTGCGGCGGTGAACAGCGCGGCGGTCAATGCGCTGCTGGCCAGGAAATCGCGGCGGGTGAAGTCCTCGAGGGCCGCGCCAGTTCCGATCCGTTTCGTCATCGTCGTCTCCGGTTGGGCACCGCCTGGGATCGGCGCCGTCGATTGCGTGTTCGGTCAAAACAAAAAAGCTGCCGGCCAGGTCGCTCGCGTCCGTCCATCCGGGATCGCGTGTTGACCTGATCGGCAGCTTTGCCTGTGGCGCCCGCCATTGGACGCCGTGTCTCTTGGCCCCGAGGGACCTACATTCCTAAAAGCAGGAAGCGTGCCAGTTCGACGGCGCGCTGAATTATCAAATAATATCAATGCGAAACCGCAGCCGCGCGACTTTTGACGAGCCCGGCGGCGGATCAAAGATTAGTCAGATCGCCTTGCACGGCAGCATAATATTTGTGCAGTGCGGCAGGTTGCCCATTGCCGATGCAGATCGACCTTTGGCGTTGAAGATGCGTTTCTTCGGGTCATGACGCTACTCCGCGGCTTCAACGAAGCGGTGGCGTTCATAGAGGAACTTCAGCACCGCCTCGCGGCAGCGCAGGAAGGTGCGGTCCGAGGCAAGCTCGATGCGTCGGCGCGGCCGGGCCAGCGGCACCGAAAGCACCTCGCCGATGGTTGCCGCCGGGCCGTTGGTCATCATCACGATGCGGTCGGACAGAAGCACCGCCTCGTCGACATCGTGGGTAATCATGATCATGGTCGTGCCGAGCCGGGCGTGGATGTCCATCACCGCGTCCTGAAGGTGGGCGCGGGTCAGCGCGTCGAGCGCGCCGAACGGCTCGTCGAGCAGCAGGATCTTCGGCTGCATGGCGAGCGCGCGGGCAATGCCGACGCGCTGCTTCATGCCACCGGATATCTCGGCCGGGCGCTTGTCCCTGGCATGCGCCATCTGCACGAGATCGAGGTTGCGCATGATCCACTCATGCCGCTCGGCCCGGCTTTTGGTGCGGCCGAAGACCTTGGAGACGGCAAGGTTGATGTTCTCGTAGACGGTGAGCCACGGCAGCAGCGAATGGTTCTGGAACACCACGGCGCGCTCAGGCCCCGGGCTGTCGACCTCCTTGTCCTCGAGCAGCACGGCACCCGAGGAGACCCTGGTCAGCCCGGCGATGAGGTTAAGCAAGGTCGACTTGCCGCAGCCGGAATGGCCGATGATGGAGACGAACTCGCCCCTGTCGATGGTGAGCCTGATATCCTTCAGCACCTCGCTGACCTGGCCGCCGCGGGCGAAGGATTTGTCGATATGGTCGAGCTTCAGATAGGCGGTCATGGCGCCCTCCTCACTTTGCCGTTGTGCCGCGGGTGACGAAGGCGCCGGCCGCCGCGACCAGCCGGTCGAGGCAGAAGCCGGTGACGCCGATATAGGCCAGCGCGACGATGATGTCGGGCAGCCGCGAGGAGTTCCACGCGTCCCAGATGAAGAAGCCGATGCCGACGCCGCCGGTCAGCATCTCGGCGGCGACGATGGCGAGCCAGGAGAGCCCGATGCCGATCCTCAGGCCCGTGAAGATGTAGGGGGCGGCCGCCGGCACCATGATCTTGACGAAGAACTCGAGCTGGTTGAGCCGCAAGATGCGGGCGACGTTGCGGTAGTCCTCGGGGATGTTGCGGACGCCGACGGCTGTATTGATGATCACCGGCCAGATCGAGGTGATGAAGATCACGAACAGCGCCGACGGGTTGGAATCGCGGAAGGCGGCGAGCGACAGCGGCAGCCAGGCGAGCGGCGGCACGGTGCGCAGGATCTGGAACACCGGGTCGAGGCCGCGCATCGCCCACACCGACTGGCCGACCAGCGCGCCCAGCGCCACACCGACCACCGCAGCCATGCCGAATCCGATGGCGACGCGCTGCAGCGAGATCAGCACTCGCCAGGCAAGGCCGATATCCTGCGGGCCGTTGTCGAAGAACGGATGCGCGATCAGGTCATAGGCCTCGTTCCACACCTGGCTCGGCGGCGGCAGGCTGGCCGTCGGCGACGAGCAGGCGACCTGCCAGACGACGAGCAGGAGGATGATGACGACGGCCGGCGGCACCAGCGCCGTCGCCAGCTTGCCGGCAATGGCGAGCAGATCGATGCGGCGCCTCGCCTTGGCGGTGAAGGCGATCACCTCGGCGGGCTTTACGGGAAACGCCTTCACCTTGGTGTCCTCGACGGTTTGGATGGACATGTGTTCGCGAAGCTCCTGGTCGTTGGGCGACAACGGCGCGAGCGCCGTTGCGCCTTTGTCGCGCCGCGACAAACGGCGCCTTGGGCGCCGTTTGCGCCTAGGCTGATGCCTTGATCTTGAGGCTGTCGAGATAGGCGGACGGGTTGGCCGGATCGAAGGTCTTGCCGTCGAAGAAGGTCTCGACGCCGCGCGACGACGATGCAGGGATGTCGCTTGCCGCGACGCCCAGCTCCTTCGCCGCCTCGCGCCAGAGATCCTCGCGGTTGACCTGGTCGACCAGCGCCTTGATGTCGGTGGTCGGCGCGAACTTGCCCCAGCGGATGTTCTCGGCGAGGAACCAGCTGTCATGGCTCTTGAAGGGATAGGAGACGCCGCCCTTCCAGAACTTCATGTAGAGGTCGGTGCCCTTGGCGACGCGGTCGTTGCCGTAGTTGATATCGCCCTTGAGGCGGCCGATGATGTCGGCGCTCGGAACGTTCATCCATTGCCGCTTGCCGATGATGGAGGCCATCTCGTCCTTGTTCTCCATCGCCTCGCACCATTGCTGGGCTTCCATGACGGCCATCAGGATCGCCTTGGTGGCGTTGGGATATTTCTCGATGAAGGCGGCGCGCAGGCCGAGCGCCTTTTCCGGATGGCCCTTCCACAATTCACCCGTGGTGGCGGCGGTGAAGCCGATACCCTGGTGGACGAGTTGCTCGTTCCACGGCTCGCCGACGCAGAACACGTCCATGTTGCCGACCTTCATGTTGGCCACCATCTGCGGCGGCGGCACGACGATGGTCGAGACGTCCTTGTCGGGGTCGATGCCGCCGGCGGCCAGCCAGTAGCGTATCCACAGGTCATGCGTGCCGCCCGGGAAGGTCATGGCGGCCTTGACCTCCTTGCCGGCGGCCTTCTTGGCGGCGAAGGCCTCCTTCAGCTTGGAAGCGTCGAGGCCGACGCCGGTGGCGGCGTATTCCTGGGCGACGGAAATGCCCTGGCAGTCGTAGTTCAGCCGCGCCACGATCGCCATCGGCAGCGGCTGCTTGTTCTGCGTCACCTTGCCGGTGTGCATGAGGTAGGGCATCGGCGTCAGGATGTGGGCGCCGTCGATGCCATTGGCCTCGCTGCCCAGCACCAGATTGTCGCGCGTCGCGCCCCAGGAGGCCTGCTTCAGCACCTCGACATCGGGCATGCCATATTTGGCGAACAGCCCCTTCTCCTTGGCGATCATCAGCGGTGCCGCGTCGGTGAGCGCGATAAAGCCGAGCTTGGCGCCGGTCACTTCGGGTGCTGCGGTCGCCGCATAGGCGCCCGAAGGCAGGAGGTTGCGCGCCGCCACGAGCAGCCCCGCCGTCAGCGCGCTTCTGGCAAGGAAGTCGCGACGCGACATGCCCTTGAGGGTCGTTGCAGTTCCGATCCGTTTCGTCATCGTCATCTCCCGGTTGGACGCCGCTTGGGACCGGCGCCGTCGATTCTCGTGTTCGGTCAAAACAAAAAGCTGCCGGCCAGGTCGCTCGCGTCCGTACATCCGGGATCGCGTGTCGACCTGAGCGGCAGCTTTGCCTGTGGCGCCCGCCATTGGACGCCTGTTCCGGCTCCGCGAGGAGCTTGTCTATTGCAATGCAGAAACCGTGCCAGTTTTGAACGAGGAGAAAAATTTCAATTAAATCAATGATCCACGCCGGCAACGCACGGGCCGGGTCACGAGGCGCGCAGGCCAAAGATTGTTCATTAGCGCAAGCGCACGCATAATTATTGTGCAATGCACAAGAGTGGCGCAAAAATAATCAGGCCCGTAAAATCAGCTCTCGAGACGGTGGTCTTGACCGGTTGGGGACCTGTTGCCGGCCAAGGTTTCAGCCTTCGTGCAGATGGATCGACGGCACGGGCGTTTGGCTGATCTCGGCGCCGCCGCCCGAGCCACTCGCGGCTAACGAATCCGTCCGGGTCAGCCTGAGACAATCTCGAAGTGAAGAACCTCGGTGTCGCCGGGCGACGATCTCCGTCCCGGCGAGATGACGCCGGAGCCGAAGAGAAGAATATCTTCGCGGCGCACGAATACTTCATGGTCGGGCCCCATCGACACAAATGTGCCCGACGAGCTTCGCTCGATAAGGCGGGCCTTGCCATTCGAAATGGTGAAAGTGGCGTGGTGCCTTGAGACCCAGGGCCACTGGATGACGATATTGCATTCCGGCGATCGGCCGAACGTTACGAATTCGTTGTTTCGGCAGGATCGCGACTGATCTCCATAGCCGATGAGTAGATTGATCTGCGGCGGCGGGACAGAGCGCCTTTCGATAACGGTGCCCCGGCTGGCGATTTGCGGACTGAGGGTCCCATCGTCGCTCCTCAGAGTATAGACATCGAAGAGTTCCTGCTTGCCCTTGAAAGCCATTTTGTCGAGGAGCCGCAAGGCACTGCGACTGCCCGCTGTAAGGCCTTCGAAGAAGCTCTGGCTGATCAGCACCTCCCCGGGGTTGGCCGTGCTGGACAACCTGGCGGTGACATTGACAACATCGCCGAATATCGCGCCCCGCGCGCGAATGACCGCCCCGAAATGCAATCCTATACGGGCGCTCAACGGCCCTTTGGTCAATTGGCGGCTGATTTGGCAGACGGCCCTCAGCGCCATCTCCGGGCTCTCGAACAGGCTGAGTACGTCATCGCCTTTCGAGTAAATGAAATCACCGCCGTGCTGGGCGACGATCTCGCGCATCGTGTCCAGGCAATCCGAAACCTGCTGCAGAGCGGCATCGTCGCCGATGCGCTCATAGAGGGGCGTGCTGCCCACGACATCAGCCAAAAGGACTGCGGCCAGAAGTCTTTCCTGATCCATCGATCTCGTATCCGCCCGAGAACGCAGCGTATATAACACACCAAGGCTGGCTTTGACTTATCAACTTGCGCGCGTTGGCGATCCGCACCCCGGCACGTCGGAACCTACTGCGCCAGGGAATCAGCGTGTTTCTGCCCGGCGATATAGGCTTCGATCTCGTCGGGATCGAAGATCTGGCCGTCGAAGAACCCGTCCGGGCCGAGCAACAGGCTTGCCCCCGCCGAACCGACCGGCGTCGCCGCTTTCAGCGCCCCTTCGACCTTGGCATTGGCGCCGGGCAACGCCACGCCGAGCGGCTTCAGCGCCGAGCGATAAAGGTCGGGCCGGTAGCAGTTCCAGGCGATGGCGAGGTTTTCCGGCGTGTGCGCCAACTGCCCCCAGCGCACCATCTGCGTGTAGAACCACAGCGCATGGCTCTTCCACGGAAAATTCGCCGCCTTGTCGAAGGGCACGAAGAAATCCGCGATCGCCCGCTCGGCGCCGCCGCCGAGCTTCAGCCGTCCGGTCAGGATCGGCATCTGCACCGAAGCCGGCAGGCCGAGGAAGCCCGACCCGGCCATCAGCGCCGCCAGTTCGGCATGGTTCGCCGGGTCCTGACACCAGCGCGCCGAATGATGCAATGCACGCAGCAGCGCCGCCAGCGCCTCCGGATTCTCCTCCGCCCAGGCCTTGCGCACGCCAACGACTTTCTCTGGGCTGTTGCGCCACAGCAGCGCCTTGACGGTGACGATATGGCCGGTGCCGGCGGCGACCGCGGCACTGTTCCAGGGCTCGCCGACGCAGTAGCCATCGATGCGGCCGGCGGCCAGCGCATCGGCCATGAAGGGCGGCGGCACGATGACGATCTCGATGTCGCGCTCGGGATCAATGCTGCAAGCAGCGAGCCAGTAGCGCAGTTCGTAGTTATGCCCGGAATGCGGATGCACGACGGCGAAGCGCAGCGGCTCGCGGCCCGCAGTCGCCCGCTCGCGGATCAGCGCGCCAAGAGCGGCCCCTGCCCGCGCGGGATCGAGATCGGGTTCCGCGCCATGCGCCGCCATGCCGTCCCACACCGCATTGGAGACGGTGACGCAATTGCCGCCGAGGCTGAGCGAGAACGGAACGATGGTCTCGGAGGCGATCGGTGTGAGGCCGAGGCTGCAGGCCAGCGGCATCGGCCCCAGCATGTGCGCCAGATGGAAATGGCCGATGGCGATGCGGTCGCGGATGTTGGCCCAGGAGGTCTCGCGATGCAGCGTCAGCTCGATGCCCTCGCGCGCGGCAAAGCCCAGCTCGCTGGCCGCCACCAGCACGGCGCTGTCGAAAAGCGGCATGAAGCCGGCGGTGATCTGGTGCGCAGCGGCCATGCTCATTCGTCCTCCAGCGGCCCGAGCAGCCCGGCGGCGGTCACCAGGCTCTGGGCGATGTCGCTGATCTTGCGGTTCTGGTTCATCGCCGTCTTGCGCAGCAGCGTGTAGGCCGCCTCCTCGGAGAGGCCGCGCGACTTCATCAAAATGCCCTTGGCGCGGTCGATGACCTTGCGGCTCTCCAGCTCGCTGCGCGCCTCCTCCAGTTCGCGCGCCATGCGCGAGAAGGCGTTGAAGCGGCTCACCGCCATGTCGAGGATCGGCTTGACGCGCTCCTGCCTCAAACCATCGACGACATAGGCCGAGACGCCGGCCTCGACCGCCGCCTCGATCGAGGCCTGGTCGGAGCGGTCGACGAACATGGCGATCGGCCGCTTCACCGCGCGCGACAGCTGGAACATGTTTTCGAGCATGTCGCGGTTGGGGTTTTCGAGATCGATGACGATGACGTCCGGTTCGATCTCGGCGATGCGCCGCGCGATGCCGGCGACATCATGGATGACCGTCACCCGCTCATGCCCGGCCTCCCGCAACCCGGCCTCGATGATCGAGGCACGGATGCGGTTTTCGTCGATCACAAGGACGGCGAGCGAGGAACGGACCATGGCTTCAATATGTCGAAGCGGGGTGATTGTGCAATGCGGGATGGCGAGCCGCCATGCCTTGGCAGGCCTATAGAGGCGGACGCTGGAAATGGACAGCTGTGATTTTGGAGGCATCGAAACAAACGTTTCGCGTGGTTTTTTGTTAGCCGCATCTACAAGTTGCGTGCGCCGATCGAACTCCCTTGCGCGCGCAGATAGGTCGCGCCATGAGTGCTTTGGGGGAAATCTCAAATGAAGCTGAGCGTTGGTGGCCGCTATTTCTGTTTTCTGGCTGCGCGTCGGTAGTGCGCGGAGCTACAGAGAAAGTCTCTGTAAATTCAGAACCGTCGGACGCGGGGATAAGAACGTCTGTAGGGCATTCCTGCCCCCTTTTCTCCGTGCACCGTCGAAGTAAGTCGAAAAGAAGGTTTTGCGGCCTTTGAATGGGCAGCAATAGGATCGAATCGAACCTTCCTTTCGACTGTTGTTGTTCGCGGACGACGCCTTAGTTCGCTATAGCCTCGATAAATCGCTTCGCTAACGCGTCGCTAGCGAAGCGCCCGATCTCTTCGTAATCGGGGCGATCTTCTGCAATATCTGGAGACCTTAAGACGACGAAAGCACCCGCATCCGGCACAATGAGAAGCGTGAGGTCTTCACTTTCGATTGGAGCAGTATGACGAGCGCCGCAGCTTGGACAGTCGTCATCGCACATGCATGACCACTCGTCGACCCAATGTTCGCCGCAGCCGTAGCATTCATAATGGTTTGCGTACCAAGACATTTAGGCGTTGTCCCTTTGCTCGGTCTTCAAAAGCTCTCTTTCCTCAGGCGATAGCGGCCGCGGGCCACAAACTCGAGATATCTGTTGTCTCTGAGGAACTGCAATTGCTGACGAATCTTTGGTCTCACATTTCTGTTGTTCGGGTATAGAGCGCTCAGTTTCCTTTCGAACGCGTAGACTTGTTCGATATCGAAATCAGTCGCACCGATCATATCGACACATCTCATTACTTCAATTAGCCAGCCACGAGCATCTGCCTTTTCCTCACGAAGAAAAAGGGTGTGCTGCCATTTTGCGACAACGACCTCTTTAGGGATCGGAATGCTGTTCCTAACCAAAAATATTCGGCCCGCATCCGGAATGCGGTCGAGCAAAATATTGGAACCAACCCAACCCGCTCTCCTCGCTGTCGGCGCCAGTGGGTTCCTTTTCTCGATGATGTCTGGTACGAAAAAATGCTTTGGAACAACGCAAACATGCCTTACTGCTTTTTGCGTCAGATCATAATTCAGCAATATCAAATTCGGGTTGGTCGATGATGCCAATCTGTCAATTTTGGTAAAATAGGCTCCGTCGGCGACCTTCGTGCCGAATGCCTTCTTTTGGCTTTTCAGCTCGAATTGATCACTGCAACTGCTGCAGAAAAAGTCGGCAACAGGTAAATTAGCAGCGAATTTTTCTAGACGGGAGCTTCCACAATTGGGGCAATAAATCCATTGGGAGGCCCACTGCTCGGTCCAAATTCTGGCTTGTTGTGATCCACTGTTATATTTTGCTTGTGTCTCTTCAAAACCAAATTTCATTCGCGATCAAAGCCATCTGTTAGCGGACGCCAATAAACCCTGGATTTACAATTCGGCAATGGACGATCAAGAGCAAGCCGGAAAGATCACCGCCTTCGCCGAGAAGGAAGGCTACAAGCCAGGCAGCAAATACATCGCTACCAAAATGAGTGGAAACGGTGCTGCCGGGCTCGCCGGAAACATTTTGGTCGGAGGCTTGATTGGCGTCGGTGTTGATGCGGTGACCGGCGCAACGTTGGATCATTTTCCGAACCCTCCGGTGATAACCTTGGTTCCCGTCGACGCCGTCCGCCAGAGCACCAAGGCGGTGGTGCCGCCTCCGCCGCCGCCGCAAGAAACAACAGTGCGCCGAACTGGAGTCTGAGGGAAAGGCACATGAGCCTATCCGGCAGTGGCAAAGCCGGTACCGATGGCGCCGCATTGGTATCACCGGTGTTGATCACCGATCTGCAGATGTAGCCGAGTCCTACTCCGCCGCCTCGTACCCCGCGATGCCCTTGATCTCCAGGAAATCCTCGAGCCCATATTCGGCATACTCGCGGCCGTTGCCGGACTGCTTGTAGCCGCCGAAGGGCAGGCCGGCGTCCCAGGTGGGGTAGTTGATGTAGACGTTGCCGGAGCGCATGCGGGCGGCGACGGCGCGCGCCTTCTCGATGTCCTTGGCCTGGATGTAGGAGGCTAGGCCGAAGACGGTGTCGTTGGCCTGCTCGACCGCCTGCTCCACCGTGTCGTAGGGCATGATCGCCAGCACCGGCCCGAAGATTTCTTCAGTGGCGATGCGCATGTCGTGGGTGACGTCGGCGAACACGGTCGGGCGGACAAAGTAGCCGCGGTTGAGCTCGGCCGGGCGGCCGGGGCCGCCGGCGACCAGCGTGGCGCCTTCGTCGATGCCGCTCTGGATCATGCCTTGAATCTTGTCGAACTGGAGCTGGCTGACCACCGGGCCGAGCTTCGAGCCCGGCGCGTCGGCCGGGCCGACGGTGAATTTTTCCGCCGCCGCCTTCGCATGGGCGGCCGCCTCGTCGTGACGGTCACGCGGCACGAACATGCGGGTCGGCGCGTTGCAGGACTGGCCGCTGTTGCCGAAGCAGCCGGCGACGCCCTTGGTGACGGCTCGTTCGAGGTCGACATCGGGGAACAGGATGTTGGCCGACTTGCCGCCAAGCTCCTGATGCACGCGCTTGACCGTGTCGGCGGCGGCCTTGGCGACCAGGATGCCGGCGCGGGTCGAGCCGGTGAACGACATCATGTCGACATCGGGATGGCTGGCCAGCGCCTGGCCGACGGTCGGGCCATCGCCGTTGACGAGGTTGAAGACGCCCTTCGGCACGCCTGCCTCGTCGATGATCTCGGCGAAGATGATGGCGTCGAGCGGCGCAATCTCGCTCGGCTTCAGCACCATGGTGCAGCCGGCGGCAAGCGCCGGGCCGACCTTGCAGGTGATCTGGTTCAGCGGCCAGTTCCACGGGGTGATCAGGCCGACGACGCCGATCGGCTCCTTGACGATGAGCGACAAGCCCTTCACGTGGCGGAACTGAAAACTTTTCAGCACCTCGGCCATCTTCTCCAGATGCGCCTGGCCGACGCCGACCTGGCTGTCCAGCGCCATCTGGCGCGGCGCGCCCATCTCGCGCGAGACGGCCAGCGCCAGGTCCTTGCTGCGCTTCTTGTAGACCTCGATGACGCGGTTGAGGATCTCGAGCCGCTCCTCGACCGAGGTGAAGCCGAAGCTGTTGAAGGCGCGCTTGGCCGCCGCCACCGCCTTGTCGACATCGGGCTTGGTGCCGAGCGAGATCTGCGCGAAGGCATCCTCGGTGGACGGATCGATGACGTCGAAATTGTTCGGAACGACCGGATCGACCCAGGCGCCGTCGATGTAGAACTGCAGATTATGGGACATGGGTTCCTCCTCGGTCGGCCGTGGTTCTCGATTGTGGGGCGTCGTATTCCGCCAGTGATAACGATGCAATTAGGTCAAACGCAAGACCGGGTCGTTGAGCCAGGGCCGCGCAGCAATCCGCCGAGAGCTCACTCCTCGAACGCGCTCGCCCCGACATAGATCGCGGCGAGCTTCTCGATGCCGGCCTGGTCCTCCTTGTCGAAGCGGCCGGGCAGCGGGCTGTCGAGGTCGAGAACGCCGAAGATGCCGTCATTGTCCCTGAGCAGCACCACCAGCTCCGAACGCGAATCCGCGTCGCAAGCGATGTGGCCCTCGAACTCGTGGACGTCCTTGACCAGCATGGACATGCCCAGATCGACGGCAGTGCCGCAAGCGCCCTTGCCGACGGCGATGCGCACGCAGGCCGGCTTGCCCTGGAAAGGGCCGAGCACCAGCTCTTCGTCCGATTGCAGGAAGTAAAAACCGGCCCAGTTGAGGTCTGGCACCATCTGGTAGATCAACGCCGCGGTGTTGGCGGCGTTGGCGATCGAGTCGCGCTCGCCTTCGAGCAGCGCCTTCAGCTGCGTGGCGAGTTCGCTGTAGAAGGCCGGCTTGTCCGTGCTCTCGATCGCCTTTGCCGCAAACATCGCCGTGCCTCCGTTGCCAGGACGCCGAAGCGCCCGCTCCGCTCTCTCTGCCACCAGGTGAGCGGTGAGGCTATCACGAAATCCCCCGGGATGATGACGATTGCGGCGGCGGCAGCATAGCGTAGGTCGGCGCCGCCCCTCATTGCCCAGCAGGGCATTTCTCCCCGTATAGTGACGGGGAGAAAGGGGCCGTCATCGGCGGCTTCGCCAATCATCAGCTTTGCAGATTAGGAGCCGGCGCGGCGCCCAGCCCTCTTCTCCCCGTTCACGGGGAGAAGGTGCCGGCAGCGGGGCGGCGCGACGTTTCTAATTTCGCCCCAGAGTGCGCGACGTATGGGACGGGCTTCAGGTCTGCCGGCGGCCGAAGACGCGGGCAACGCGCCCCAGCAGGCTGGGACCTGGAGCAGCCGACTTCACCGGCGGCGCCGGCATGGCAGGCCCGGCCGCGGCACGATTTTCCAGGTCGGACACCATGGCCGTAACCGCCTTGTTGACATCGAAGGCCGACGTCGGACGAGCGTCCTTCATTCGTTGCTGGGTCAGCGGCGAACATGTCGGGCGGCCATCCGCGCCGAGTACCTCTCCCATGGTCAGCTGGTGGGTGAAGCGGAAAAGGGCAAAGACGGCATATTTGGTCGCCTGCGCGTCATAGGCGCGGCTTTCGACCTTGGCATGGATTTCCAGCAGCTTCGGGATCAGGAACTGAGCCTTGTCCGGCGCGGCTTCGCCTTCGTATGGCAAGGTGCTCCAACCGGCCTTGATCAATGTGGCCCTGAATTCGGCTGGCTCTCGCCAGAGGGCGACGACAGTCGCGGGATCGACAAAAGCCGTGACGTAGTTCCCCTTCATGTTGTGGGCGATGCCGACCTCGTCCAGCAAACGCTTGCATTCGGGAACGAGCCAGACGGCCTTTGGAAAGATCGACTGGAATTCGAAGTCGTAGTTCAGTTCCATCCGAAAAGCCTCCGGCGTTTCATCACCCTGACCTTCCGTCAAGTCTCGCAATTTCCACTTAAGGTTTTGCCTATCTTGCTTGGTGAACGGCCGATTGACTGGCGTCCCCGTTGCCAGCCGGCCGGGCCACCCGCTACAGTTCCAGCCGCCTCAGGAAAGAGCATCGTGACTTCCAATCCCGCCAACCGCAAACGCGACCGCGCGCAGCCGGCGGCGGGCGAAGCCCCCCTCGCCTTCGCCGTGCTGGTCTTTCCCGGCTTTCCGATGATGGCGTTTTCCTCGCTGATCGAACCGCTGCGCGCGGCCAACGTACTGGCCAAGCGCGAATGCTACCGCTGGGTGATCGTCGGCGCGGATCCCGGCACGGTCGAGGCCTCCAATGGCGTCGTTATCCAGCCCGGCTTTTCGGCGGCCGATGCGCCGAAGGTCGACCGCATCGTCGTCTGCTCCGGCGGCGATGCCGACCATGTCGTGGCCGACGAGGCGATGAGCTGGATCCGGAAAAGCCTGCGCGGCGGCGCGCATATCGGCGCGGTGGCGGATGCCGCGTTCTTCCTCGCCCGCGCCGGCCTGCTCGACGGCCATGCCTGCACCCTTCACTGGACCAGCCAGGCGGCTTTCACCGAGGCTTTCCCGGATATCGAGCTTCGGCGCGATCTCTTCGTCATCGACCGCAAGCGCTTTACGTCGGCTGGCGGCGTCGGCAGCCTCGACATGATGCTGGAGATCATCACGCGCGACTATGGCGCCGAACTGGCGGCGGGCGTCGCCGAATGGTTCGTGCACAGTCCTTTGCGATCGAGCGTCGACCGCAAGCTGATGCCGCTCAGGCTGCGCACAGGCGTGCAGAACGAGCTGGTGCTGTCGGCCATCGCGATCATGGAGGACGCGGTGGAGGAGCGGCTCGGCATGGCGGAGCTGGCGACAAGGCTCGGCGTTTCCCCGGACAAGCTCGAGCGCAATTTCCGCGCCGAGCTGGATATCTCGCCCAACGGCTACTACCGGCGGCTGCGGCTGAAACGAGCGGCCGACCTGCTGGCGCATTCGACGCTGATGGTGCGCGATGTCGCGCTGGCGTGTGGGTTTGCTTCGATGTCGAGTTTTGCCCGGGCGTTTCGGGAGGAGCATGGGCACGCGCCTAAAGCCATGAGGAGGCAGTAACTCTTCACTGTGCTGAATGCTGAGACGCTGGCGGGACAGCGCCCCCCTCTGGCCTGCCGGAGATCTCCCCCACTTGGGGGGAGATCAGCAGCTTCAGCGCCCCGCTCATTCTGCAACGTTGGCGATTGGCGAAAGCCGCGATGACAGCTGATCTCCCCCCTCGTGGGGGAGATGTCCGGCAGGACAGAGGGGGGCGCGAAGGATCTCGGCGCCTGTAGTTCGCCTCACCACATCTGCGGCATCCGGCACGACATTTGCGGGAATTCGCACACACTTCTTGCAACGCATAGCCCATGTTCTCCGCATCAGGAGGGACCGCCATGAGCATCGTCGTTTTCGACCCCGACAGCACCGAGGATGTGGACTTCAAGGATCGCATGCGCCATCCGGCGGCCGCTGATCCGGCGGGCGGCATGTGGCTCTCCGACACCGAGCCGTCCTTCATCGATGCGGATGCGCTGCGCAAGGGGCGGCTCAAGAAACTGCGCGGCTGGATGCGCGAGGCAGGCTATGGCGCGGTCGTCCTGTTCGACCCCTACAACCAGCGCTACGCCACCGGCTCGCGCAACATGTTCGGCTACTTCCTGCGCAACTCGACCCGCTATTTCTTCATCCCGACCGACGGGCCGGTGGTGCTGTTCGAATATCCGCAGAGCTACCACGTCTCGATGGTGCTCGATACGATCGACGAGGCACGGCCGTCGAAGCTGGTCTGGTCCTCGGTATCGGGCCGCGATGACGAGACCGCCGGGCCGTTCGCCGACGAAGTCACCGAACTCCTGAAGAAGCATGGCGGCGGCTCGATGAAGCTCGGGCTCGACCGCTGCAGCCATCTGCAGGCGCTGGCGCTCGAAAAGCGCGGCTGCGAGGTGCGCGATTGCCAGGGCGAGATTTTGGCCGTGCGCGCGGTGAAGACGCCTGAGGAAGTCAAATGCCTGCAGGCGTCCATGGCCGGCGCCGAGGCCGCGGTGTCCGCAGTACGCGAGGCGATCAAGCCCGGCGTCTCCGAAAACGAGCTGTTCGCCATCATGTATGGCGAAGTGATCCGCCAGGGCGGCGAGTTCATCGAGACGCGGCTGCTCACCTCCGGCCAGCGCACCAACCCGTGGTTCAGCGAGGCGAGCGGGCGCAAGATCAGGCCGGGCGAACTGGTCGCGCTCGATACCGACACGATCGGTTGCTACGGCTATTATTCCGATTTCTCGCGCACCTTCCGCTGCGGGCCGGGCAAGCCGACCGCCTACCAGAAGTCGCTCTACCGCATGGCGCACGACCAGGTTCAGCACAATATCGGCATCGTGAGGCCCGGCATGGCTTTTCGCGAGATCGCCGAGAAGGCCTGGAAGATCCCGGACCGCTTCGTCGACCAGCGCTACACTTCGGTCATGCACGGCGTCGGCATGCATGGCGAGACGCCTTTCATCGCGCACTCGATGGACTATGAAACCTATGGCCGTGACGGCATCATCGTGCCCGGCATGGTGGTCAGCGTCGAAAGCTATATCGGCGAGAAAGGCGGCCGCGAGGGCGTCAAGCTCGAGGACGAGATCCTGATCACCGAGACAGGGACGGAGTTGCTGTCGCGGTTTCCGTATGAGGACGAGTTCTTGGAATGAGCGATTTGATGCCGATACGCTCTGTTGGCGCCGCCCATACGCTATCGCAGGCCTTCGAGATTGGCCGCAGCAAATGTGACGTCGTCATCCTAGGGCGAAGCAAGGAGCGAAGCGACGCGGCGCAGACCCTAGGATCCATGCCGTTACTTCGGAGCGTTGCATCGGTGCAGAATTCTGTTCCGCTGCATTCTTCGCTAGAGGTAACGGCATGGATTCCAGGGGCTTCGCGACGCGGCTTTGCGGCTGCTTCGCCCTGGAATGACGAAACTGATAGTCTGCCGCAGAACCCCTCACACTGCGGCACCCCTTCGAGAGCATCCGCATGAAGACAGCCATCGCCATCCGACGCGGCACCGTGGCCGCGGTGTTCATCGATCTCCAGGAGGAGCATCGCAAGGACGAACGCTATCTGGTCGAAGGGTTCGGCGGCATCCTCGCCAATGTCCAGCGGCTGCAGGCGGCGGCGCGACGCAATTTCGTGCCGCTCTACCACTTCGCCTACATCGTCGACCTTGCCGAGGCGCGGCCGTTCCATCCGGTGGACGCCAGCGGCAAGTCGGCCTTCTCCGACAAGGACGATCCGCTGACGGCGATCTGCGCGGACGTGGCGCCGACCGAGGGCGAGACGATGCTGGTCAAGACCGAGGCCAGCGCCTTCGGCAACGGCGCCTTCGCCGACCGGCTGAAGACGGCGGGCATCGAATGGCTGGTGATTGCCGGCGTCTGGACCGAGGCCTGCATCGACGCCACGGTGAAGGATGCGGTGGCGCGTGGTTTCCGCGTGCTGCTGGTCAAGGATGCCTGCGGCAGCGGCAGCGCGGCCATGCACCAGACCGCCATCCTCAACCTCGCCAACCGGCTCTATGGCGGCGCCGTCACCGGCACGCTCGATGCCTGCCGGCTGCTGGCGGGCGACACGGTCGATGCGTGGCAGGTCGAGGGCTCGGTGCCGCTGCGCTTCACCTACGAGAACGCGGCGCGGCTCTACGACGAGCTCTGACGGCAAGCCGATGGGCGCGAACCAGATCGAAGCGACCAGGCGGGGGAAATACGCCACCCTGCTCGACCCGGAGCTGTGGGACTATATCGACCAGGTCAATGCCTGGTTTCCGCCCGGGATCGCGGCGCGGCCGATCGCGGAGCAACGGGCGGTCTACAACGCGATGTGCCGTGCCTTCCACCAAGGCTGTCCGGCCGGTGTCACGGCGAGTGACGATGTGGTCTCGGCCGACGGACGCGACATCGCGGTCCGGCGCTACCGGATGGCCGGCAAGGTGGCGCGGGCGATCGTTGTCTACTACCATGGTGGCGGCTTCGTGCTCGGCGATCTCGACAGCCATGACGACATCTGCGCCGAGATCTGCGCCGCCACCGGCTTCGAGGTGATCTCGGCCGACTACCGCCTGGCGCCGGAGCATCTCCATCCCGCCGCCTTCGAGGATTGCCTCGCCGTGTTCGAATGGGTGGCGGCGACAAGCGCGCTGCCGATCGTGCTCTGCGGCGAGAGCGCCGGCGGTAATCTCGCCGCGGCTGTCGCGCACGCCACGCGCCGCAGCCAGCGCCACGCCGCCGGCCAAGTGCTGATCTACCCCGAACTCGGCGGCGAGACGGGCCGCTCCTATCTCGAGCATGCCGAGGCGCCGCTGCTCGACGTCGGCGATATCGAGTCCTACCGCCGCTTCCGGTCCGCGCCGGGTCAATCGCTGGACGATCCGACCTTCTCGCCGCTGCGCGACAGCGATTTTACCGATCTGCCGCCGACCTTCATCATCACGGCCGCGTGTGATCCGCTGTCGTGCGACGGCGAGACCTATCGCGACCGCATCGTCGCCGCCGGCGGCTCGGCCTGGTTTCAGGAAGAGCCGCGGCTGGTGCACAGTTTCCTGCGCGCCCGCAACAGCGTGCCGCGCGCCGGCGAAGCGTTTGCGAGAATTGTTGCGGATATTGGCAGGCTTGGCGCGGCGATGGAGCGCTGATCTCCCCCCTTGTGGGGGAGATGGCCGGCAGGCCAGAGGGGGGCGCGAAGGATCGCGGCCCCTCAGAATCCTTAGGATTCAAAACCATTCGTCATCGCAGCGGCGCTGAATAGCCGAGATGCTGGGCGGGACAGCGCCCCCCTCTGCCCTGCCGGGCATCTCCCCCACACGGGGGAGATTGGCGCTACCCACGTGCGGAACAGCGCACAAGAACTGCGGAAAAGCGAACATTTCCCTGAGTAACCCCGCCCTATCATCGCCGCAGGCCAACGGGCGCTCCGGCGAGACGCATCCGCCCCCCGCACCGCGACCGGCCGGGGCGCCCAACAGGGAGGGAACGACGATGAAATTCATGCTGACCGACAGAAAACTGCACCCGCGGGCAAAGCCCTCCGCCGACGATTTCAGGAAAGGCGGCATCAGCCGGCGCGAATATCTTGCCATCATGGCCGGCTTCGGCGTCAGCGCCGCCGGCGCCTTCGCGTTGGGCGGGCTCGGCACGTCGCCTGCCCGCGCGGAGGAGCCAAAAAAGGGCGGCATCTTGCGCGTCGCCATGAACGTCAAGGGTTTCAAGGATCCGCGCACCTTCGACGGTGTCGAGATGTCCAACGTGGCGCGCCACTGCAACGAATATCTGGTGCGCTGGAACACCGACTTCAGCTTCGAGCCGTGGCTCTTGGAAAGCTGGGAAACCAGCGATGACGCCAGGACGATCGCTCTGCATGTGCGCAAGGGCATCAGCTGGTCGAACGGCGACGCCTTCAACGCCGATGACGTCGTCCACAATCTGACGCGCTGGTGCGATGCCTCCGTCGCCGGCAATTCGGTCGCCGCGCGCATGGGCGCACTGGTCAACGCCGACACCAAGAAGCCGGTCGATGGCGGCATCGAGAAGGTCGACGACTTCACCGTCAAGCTCAACCTGCCCAAGCCCGACATCTCGCTGATCGCCGGCATGGCCGACTATCCGGCTCTGATCATGCACCGCTCCTATGAGGGCGACGGCGACCCGAAGAAGGCTCTAGCCATCACCACCGGCCCTTGCGAACTGGTGAGCTGGGACGCCGAGACGGGTGCGGAGGTGAAGCGCAAGGACAAGCCCTGGTGGAAGGGCGAGTTCCATCTCGATGGCATCAAATGGGTCGACTACGGCTCCGATCCCAACGCCATGCTGTCGGCCTTCGAATCCGGCGAGATCGACACCGACCACGAGACGGCTTCGGACGCCGTATCGCAGACCGAAGAGATGGGGCTCGAAAATTCCGAGATCGCCACCGGCTCGACCATCGTCGCCCGCTTCAACGTCGGCAATGCGCCCTACGATGACGCCAAGGTGCGCCGCGCCGCCCAGCTTGCCGTCGACAACTCGGCCGTGCTGAAGCTCGGCATCGACGGTCGCGGCAAACCCGCCGACAACCACCATGTCGGCCCGATGCATCCGGAATTCGCCGATATCGGCCCGGCCAAGCGCGACGTCGACGCGGCGAAAAAGCTGCTCGCCGAGGCCGGCAAGGCGGACCACGAATTCGACCTCATCTCGGTCGACGTCGAATGGCAAAAGAGCACCGGCGACGCGATCGCCGCGCAGATGCGGGAGGCGGGCCTGAAGATCAAGCGCACCGTGCTGCCGGCCGCCACCTTCTGGAACGACTGGAGCAAATACCCCTTCTCCTGCACGGAATGGCTGGGGCGGCCGCTCGGCGTGCAGGTGCTGGCGCTTGCCTACAAATCGGGCGCCGCCTGGAACGAAAGCGCCTATGCCAACAAGGAGTTCGACGAGCTTCTCGACAAGGCGCTGGCGATGCCCGATGCCGCCCAGCGCAAGGAGATCATGGCCAAGATTGAGCAGAATTTGCGCGATAGCGGCATCATCATCCAGCCCTACTGGCGCTCGGTCTACCGCACCTACCGCAAGGGCGTGCAAGGCTGCGAGCAGCACCAGTCGCTCGAGCAGCATTTCGAGAAAGTGTGGCTGGAGTCCTGATCCCTCCCAGGGTGGCAACCCCGGCCGGCACGGCTCTTGCTGAGCCGCGCCGGCCGTTGCCATATGCGCCCATTCAGCACAGATTGCATGCGGCCTCAGACCGGCAAGCGCGGAAGCAGTCAGGCATGGATCACTTCGACCTCGGCACCTACCGCCGCCCAATTTCCACATCCTCGGCAGAGACGCAGCGCTGGTTCGATATCGGGCTGAACTGGTGCTACGGCTTCAACCACGGAAGGCATAAAATGCTTCGCGAAGGCGCTGCGGACTGATCCCGATTGCGCCTTCGTGCACTGGGGCATCGCCTATGCCGCGGGGCCTTTCTACAACCTGACCTGGAAGGAGCATGGCGAGGCCGAGGCCTGAGTGGCACAGTTCAGCGCCGCGCCCAGCATCCCGGACAATGTCTGGGCGCTGCACGGGCTGGTCGAATGCTTGGGGCGGCGCGGCGAGACCGACCAGTTGCCTGGGTTCCAGGCCAGGCTCGCCACGGCGTTGGCAAAGACCGACGTGCCGATCACCTCGTCCTGCCTGTGCAGGACAAGCGTGCATTCAGGGCACGACTGCTGCCATTGAGGATGGCCCGCCCCTGTGCGCCGTCACCAATCTCGCGTACACAAGTCCTGATCCAACCCGGCCCCGCGACGTGAGAACCCCATGCGATTGGTGCTAAGTAGTCTCTTCCTCGGCCTCGCCGCCGCCGGCCAGTCGCCCGCCCGGGCCGCGGCGGACGATTGCGGCGATGCCGCCGCGCTGGTGCAACTGGCCTATCCCAATGCGCAGAAGAGCGCCGACGAAAGATCGTTCACGCTGGAACCCCATACCAGCATCTCCCTGACGCTGCGGGAAGGTGACAATTCATTCGGCCTGGTCTGCAAGGTCTGGCCCGCCCATGACGACCTGCTGCTGGTCGCTGTGCCACTGATCGACAGCGCCAAGTCCGGCGACGGCCAGCATGTCGGCGATATCGAGATTCTCGTCCTCGACATGAACAGCCTGCGGGTGCGCCAGCGCCTGCTCCAGCCCGGGCTGATGAATGATGATGCCATCTACATCCGCAAGATCGAGTTCGATACCGGCCGCTACAGGCTGGCGCCCGATGTAAGCGCCTTCGGCCTGCGCATCGAAATGGCAAGCGATTCTCGGCCCAATCCCTTCCGTGAAACCGACCTCAGGCTCTATGCCCTCACCCGCGATGGGCTGCGCCTGGTGCTCGACGGCCTCGTCGTCGACAGCTATGGCGGCGAAGGCGACGCCAATTGCGCCGGATCCTTTCATTCCAGCAAGGCCGGCCTGTCGATGCGATCGGCGAGCCACCACGGTTATCGCGACATCAGCGTGGTCGAGCGGAGGGATACCGACGAGCCCGACCTCGACACGCAGGGCGAATGCCTGTCGCACCCCGGCAAGCCTGTGAAACGAACCTACCGGCTCCGCTATGACGGCAACCGCTATCCGGTTCCGGCGGCGCTCAAGGCCCTGGAACCGTGAGAAGGCTGCTTGCATCACGGCGGTGCTGCCGAGCGGGCGGCCTGAGGCGCTCGCCGATGGCGGCGCCGGCAAGGTCTCCGACGACGCCGCCTCCATCATGTGGTGAAGGCGGCGATCTTCTCCGTCAGGAAAAGATTTCCGCCAGATCCTCTACGCTGGTGCCTTCCTTGACCTGGCGCAACTCGACATAGGTGACCGCGGAGGCAATCGACATCAGCGTCGACATGAACGCCGAGACCACAGCGCCGAGGACAATGGCGATATATCCGCCAAAGAGCAGCACGACCGTGCCGAGCACCATCTGGATGCCAAAGGCGATCAGGATGAGGATCAGGAAGAGGCCGAACAGCGCCCAGCGGCTGCCCTTGGTGAGCGCACGGCTGCGCGACATGGAGCCGAAGACGCCGAGCCTCTCCTGCACCAGGGCGGGCACCGCCACCGACCAGCCAAGCCACAGGATGATGCCAGGCACCAGCAGCGCTATCGAGGCGAGGCCGGCGCCGAGGGCAACCATCAATCCGATGCCGATGGTCGGCAGCAGGCAGCGGAGCGCGATCTGGATGCAATCCCCGAAAGTCGGCTTCTTGCCGTTCATGTCGTCGATCGTTGCCCTGACCAGCGCCGACTGCAGCAGCAGCGACAGGATGAAATAGAGCATCGCGAAGACCAGGGTCAGCATCGAATCGCGGAACATGGTGGCGGGATCGGCCATAGCCAGCGCCGCCGGATCGCCAGCCGCCAGGCCGCCCATTCGCACCTCGTTCCAGAACTGGAAAACGAATGTCGGCAGCCCCGAGAACAGCGCGGCAAGCCCCAGGCAAAGACCGATATTGCGATTGATGACGGCAAAGCTGTTGTTGAGTACCTTGCCGATCTGGAATTTCTCTGGCCGTGCCAGTGTCGTCGAAGTCATAGTCTGCCCCCTTAACCACAGCCGCATAATGGCTGGTTCGCATGACAGTAAATGTGACAAGATTAACACTTAGCGTCTAGCCTACTTGCAATTGTTGTGTCGCGTTGCCAGTGTCGGCGCGGCGGGTTTACGGGGGAGCGAGCGGGTGGCAGTTGCACAGCCGGGCACAGTGGACGCCGAATGGCTGGCGAAAGTGCACAAGCAGCTGCTGGCCGACACGTCCATACAGTTCGACCTGCCGGCCTTCGCGCAGCCCGAACCGCCGGCCTGGCTGAAGCCGCTGCTGGATTTCCTGTCACAGCTCGGCCCCTATATGATCTACCTGTTCTGGGGCGCGGTCATATCGGGCGCCGTGATCATCCTGTTCCTGATCGCCCTCGAAATGAAAGGCATCGCCTGGCGCCTGCCGTGGCGACGCGCGCGGGGCGAAGCCGAGGCGCAGGAGGAATGGCGCCCCGATGCCGCGATGGCGCAGATCCTGCTGTCGGAAGCCGACGCGCTCGCGGCGCGCGGCGACTATGACGAGGCGGTCCATCTCCTGCTTCGTCGCAGCGTCGCCGACATAGCCGGGCGCCTGCCCGACTTCCTGCGTCCCTCGCTGACGGCGCGCGACATCGCCAATGCTCCTTCCCTGCCGGCGCGGCCACGCGGCGCGTTCAGCGAGATCGCACGCATCGTCGAGGCGGCGCTGTTCGCCCGCCGGCCGGTCGGCGCCGAAGGCTGGCAGCAAGCGCGCGGCGCCTATGAGCGGTTCGCCTTCCGGGATGCCTGGGCATGAGCGCGCCGGCGGCCGAGACGGTACAGGAACCGTTCAGCCGCAGAACGCTGTTCTGGGGCATTTTCGCCAGCCTGTTCGCCGCCGCGGGGTTCTTTCTGCTATCGACCTATGCGCCGGATTTTCGCCAACCCGGCGGCGGCGCGACGCCGCTGTCCAAGGGCGGCTCCGGCTATGCGGGGCTGGTGGAATGGCTCAAGCTGACCGGGACTCCTTCGCCGATGGCGCGCAGCGAGGAGGACCTCAGCACCGGCCTGATGTCTGGCTTCCTGCTGATCGTCACCATTTCGCCCGACAGCGACCCAGCCGCGCTCGACCGCATCGTCAAGCTCCGCGAAGACAAGGCCACGCTGTTCGTGCTGCCCAAATGGCAGACCACGCCGCTCGAGCAGCATGAAGGCTGGGATATCAAGATCGAGCGGCTGCCCGCTACGGCCGTGAATCAATGGCTGGGCCGGATCGGCAAGGCAAAGCTTGGCGAAGGAAAGAGCACGGTCGAGCAACTCGACATCAACGGCCATCTCGTTGCCGCGCCGGAAGACATGCAATGGGTGGCCGACGATCATCCGCTGATCTCGGCCGGCAACGGCAAGGGCGTTCTCACCGAACTCGACGACAAGCCATTCTACATCCTGACCGATCCGGACCTCATCAACAACGCAGCGCTCAAGGATCCAGACAGGGCCAGGGCGGCGCTCGATCTGATCGCCATGCTTGAGCCTGGCAAGGGCGCCGTGATGTTCGACCTCACGCTGCATGGCGCCGGGCGCAAATACGATCTCGCCAAGCTTTTGGTCGAACCGCCCTTCCTGGCGCTGACGCTGTCGATCCTGGCCGCCGCTGCGCTGGCCTTCCTGCACGGGCTTGGCCGTTTCGGCCCGCCGCGCGCCGAGGGCCGGGCGATAGCCTTCGGCAAGCGGGCGCTGGTCGACACTACGGCGATGCTGTTCAAGCGCGCCGGACGGCTGAACGAGTTGGGCGACCGCTATGGCGCGCTGATGCGGCAGCGCGCCGGCGCGTTGCTCGGCGCGCCGCACGGGCTGCAGGGCGAGGCGCTCGACCGCTGGCTCGATTCCCGCGACAAGGGCGAGGCCCAGGGGTTCACGACGCGGCTCAAGGCCGCGGACAATGCCAGCTCGCTGGCGGACATGCATGAGGCAGCCGAGCGGCTGCACGACTGGACGGCAAGGAGGCTCGGTGAACGTCGATGATGTGAAGGCCCTGGCGACAGCGATCAGGGAAGAAGTGGCGAAAGCGATCACCGGCCAGCGCGACACGGTCGACCTGATGCTGACCGCGCTGTTCGCCGGCGGGCATATTTTGCTCGAAGGGCCGCCGGGGACCGCCAAGACCATGACAGCGCGCTGCTTCGCGCAGGCGCTCGGCGTCGCCTATGGACGCATCCAGTTCACGCCGGACCTGATGCCCGGCGATATCGTCGGCTCCAACATCTACAATTTCCAGACCGGCCAGTTCACGCTGACGCGCGGCCCGATCTTCTGCGACCTGCTGCTTGCCGACGAGATCAACCGCACGCCGCCGAAGACGCAGGCCGCCCTGTTGGAAGCCATGCAGGAGCATGCCGTCACCTTCGACGGCACCACGCACTCGCTCGGCCGCAACTTCATGGTGGTGGCGACGCAGAACCCGATCGAGCATCAGGGCGTCTACCCCCTGCCCGAGGCGCAGCTCGACCGCTTCCTGTTCAAGCACCGAGTGAGCTATCCGGACCTGCAGGAGGAGCGCGCCATCATCGTCCATCACGGCGGCGGCTCCGCCTCGCACGACATCGCGCAATACGGCATCAAGGCGCAGACCGACCGCAAGACGCTGGAAAAGGCGCTCGACACCGTCGGCTCCGTCACCCTCGTCGACGATGTCGTCAACTATATCGCGGCGCTCGTGCGCGCCACGCGCGAGAGCCCCGACCTGGAGGTTGGCGCCAGCCCCCGCGCTGGCGCCATGCTGGCGCGGGCGGCCCGGGCGCGGGCGACGCTCGACGGCCGTTCCTATGTGATCCCCGACGACGTCAAGGCGCTCGCCGTGCCGGCGCTGCGCCACCGCGTCATCCTCTCGCCGGCCGCGCAGATCGACGGGCGGCTGGTGGAGCAGATCGTGTCCGACCTCGTCGACCAGACGGAAGCGCCGCGTTGATCTATCCGAGCGGTAGAGCGGTCTGGGCAGCGGCGGCGGGCGCGATTCCCGCCTTCCTGATCGCGCTCGCGCTGCCGTCCTTCTGGTATATCGGCCTGCTCTGGATCTGCCTGCTGCTTGCCTTCCTGGCGGTGGACGCGGCCGCCGGACGCGGGCGCGCCTCGCTCAGCGCCAGCCTCGACGCGCCGCCGCAGGTCGGCGTCGGCGGGCGTTTCGCCGTCCGCGTCGCTGCCGGTCTCGGCAAGCAGGCGCGCATGCTGCAGGCGCGCGTGGGCCATGACCAGCGGCTGGAGCCGATCCATGGCACCGGCGGCGCGCTGCCGGCGAATGGCGGAACGCTCGACCTCGAATTCACGGCGCTGAGGCGCGGCATGGCCAATTTCGACCGCCTGTGGCTGCGCTGGCGCGGGCCGTTCGGGCTGGTCTGGAACCAGGTCGTGCTGCCGATGGACGAGAAGGTCGCTGTGCTGCCCGACGTCAGCCGCGCCCGCGACGAAGCGATCACGCTTTTGCAACGCTCGGCGCAGGCTGACGGCCATGCCCAAAAGCGGGCTGGCCAGGGCCGCGAATTCGAGGCGCTGAAGGACTACCAGCCCGGCATGGGCCGGCGGATGATCGACTGGAAGCGCAGCGCCCGCCACGGCAAGCTCCTGGCCCGCGAATTCCGGATCGAGGAGAACAACAGCATCGTGCTCGCCATCGACAGCGGACGCCTGATGTGCGAGCCGGTCGACGGCGTGCCCAAGGTCGACCGCGCGGTGACGGCGGCGCTGCTATCGGCCTTCATCGCGCTGAAAGGCGGCGATCTCGTCAGCCTGTTCTCCTTCGATGCCAGGCCGCGCATCTCCAGCGGCGCGGTGCGCGGCTCGGCCAGCTTCCCGATGATCCAGAAGCGGGCGGCCGAAATCGACTATTCCAGCGAGGAAACCAATTTCACGCTGGCGCTGACGACGCTTTCGGGCAAGCTCGACCGGCGCTCGCTGGTCATCATCTTCACCGATTTCGTCGATCCGATCAGCGCCGAGCTGATGCTGCGCACCGTCGGCCGGCTGACCGAGCGGCATCTGGTGCTGTTCATGATGATGAAGGATGTCGAACTGGAGAGCCTCGCCGACATGCCGCCCGCGACGCCGGAGGATGTGGCGCGCGCCGTCACCGCCGGCGGCCTGCTGCGGGAACGGCAGGTCGTGATCGGCCGGCTGAGGCTGCTCGGCGCGCATGTGATCGAGGCCGACCACCAGCGGCTCGGCCCGGCGCTGGTCGAGCGCTATCTCGAGCTCAAGCAGGAGAATCTGCTGTGACGAACCCGGCCGGCACCGATGCGGTGCGCCAGACGCTGGCCAGCTTCCGCCAGGAACGCGAGGCCGACTGGAAGGCATTCGAGGCGCTGCTGGCCCGGGTCGAGAAGCGGGCGCCGCGCACGCTTTCGGAAGAGGAACTGCTGTCGCTGCCGCTACTCTATCGCTCGGCGCTGTCGTCACTGTCGGTGGCCAGGGCGACCTCGCTCGACCATGCGCTTGTCGCGTATCTCGAAGCACTTTGCCTGCGCGGCTATTTCTACCTCTATGGCGCCCGGCGCGGCTTGCGGCAGCGCATCGGCGATTTCTTCCTTCACGACTGGCCGAACGCCATACGCGCACTGTGGCGCGAAACCCTGGTCACTGTCGGCTTGACGGCGGTCGGCGCGGGCGCGGGCTACTGGCTGGTGGCTTCCAACAAGGGCTGGTACGCCGCCATCATCGCGCCCAGCCTTGCCGGCGGCCGCAATCCGGATTCGTCGGCCGCGATGCTGCGCAGCGTGCTCTATGACGGCGCCGACAACCAGTTCCTGTCGAGCTTCGCCGCCTATCTCTTCACCCACAACACCCAGGTGGCGATCCTTGCCTTCGCGCTCGGCTTTGCCTTTGCCGTGCCAAGCGTGCTGATCATCCTGATGAATGGCTGCATGCTCGGCGCGATATTCCAGATCTACGCCGCCAAGGGGCTCGGCTTCGAGCTCGGCGGCTGGCTGTCCATCCACGGCACGACCGAGCTGTTCGCCATCGCGCTTGCCGGTGCGGCCGGCATGCGCATCGGCACGCGCATCGCCTTCCCCGGCGAACTGACCCGCATGGCGGCGGCGGCGCAGGCCGGGCGCATCGCGGCGACCGCCATGGTCGGCGTCGTGGTGATGCTTCTGTTCGCCGGCCTGCTCGAAGGCATCGGCCGGCAGACCATCACCGGCGACGGCGCCCGCTATGCCATCGGCGGCGGCATGCTGGCGCTATGGTGCGCCTATTTCTATCTGTTGAGGATTGTGCGGCATGGCGACGGTTAGACGCGCCACCCTCGCGCCGACGCGGCCGCTGATCACACCGGAAGGCGTCGATCTGCGCATCAGGCTTGCCGATGCCGGCACGCGGGCCGCGGCCTTCGTGCTCGATGTGGTGATCATCACCACTGCTGCGATCGTCATCACGATCGTCGCCCTGTTCGGGCTGCGCGGCATCGGCTTCGGCGGGCTGCAGCCGCTGTTCGTCGTCTGGATCATCCTGATCTTCCTGCTGCGCAACGCCTATTTCATCGCCTTCGAAGCCGGCCGCCGCGCCGCGACGCCAGGCAAGCGCATCGTCGGCATCCGCGTCGCCTCGCGCAGCGGCGCCGGCCTGTCGGTCGATCAGGTCATCGCGCGCAATCTGATGCGCGAGATCGAGATCTTCCTGCCGCTGTCGATCATCGCCGGGCGCGGCGGCGCCGGCGTCGCCGACACGCTGACGACCATTTTCGGGCTGGCGTGGGCGCTGCTCTTCGCGCTCTTCCCGCTGTTCAACCGCGACCGCCTGCGCATCGGCGACCTGCTCGCCGGAACCTGGGTGGTCGAAGCGCCGAAGCTGAAGCTGGTCGAAGACCTGTCGCGCAGGCAGGACCCGGTCGCCGCCCGTTTCCGTTTCAGCTCGGCCCAACTCGATGCCTACGGCATCGCCGAACTGCACAAGCTGGAAGAAGTGCTACGCCGCGACGACTATTTCGCGCTGAAGACAGTGGCCGAAATGATCGGGAAGAAGATCGGCGTGACGATCGAAGCGCCGGATTCCAGGGCGTTCCTCACGGCCTACTACGGCGAGCTCAGGGCGCATCTCGAGCGCAAACTGCTGCTCGGCAACCGCAAGGCGGACAAGCATGCGCGGTAGCGGCAGATACTGGAACCTGGCGCGCCGCCCCTCATCCGCCCTTCGGGCACCTTCTCCCCGTAAACGGGGAGAAGGCCATAGCCGCGCCTGCGGTTGGCGAAACCCCACGCGACAAGTCCTTTCTCCCCGTCACTATACGGGGAGAAATGCCCGGCAGGGCAATGAGGGGCAGCGCCGACTCACAATACTTTTGAACCGAAACCTGGCTCGCTGGGCTGATTTCTTACCCCACCCACTTCTCGTAGTCCGACACCAGGAGGTGCAGCGGCACGACGTCCTCGTCGATGTTGGAGAAGCGGCCGATCGGCTCGCGGAAGACATTGTCCGTCAGATCGTCGTTGACGGTCGAGACCTCGCCGATCAGCACGTCCTTGCCCTCGGCCCAGAAGGCGTGCCAGACGCCGGGCAAAAGCGTGACGCTCTGGCCCGGATCGAGCTTCAACAGCCCGCCCGCCGGCAGTCTGTGGATGGTGCCGTCGACCGGCACCGACACTTCGGCCTTGGGATCGATGCCGCCGTCGCGGTCGTGCATGAACAGTTCCAGCACCAGCTTGCCGCCGCCGCGGTTGATGATGTCCTCGGCCTTGATGTTGTGGCGGTGCATCGGCGAGAGCTGGTCCTTGCGCGAGATCATGATCTTCTCGGCATAGAGCATGCCCATGCCAAGCTTCATGTCCTCGTAGCGGCCGTTGCGGACGGTAAACAGGAACAGACCGAGCTCGTCGAACTTCTCCTGGCCGTAGTCGGTGATGTCCCAGCCGAGGCGCGAGGTGAAGATCGCCGAAGAGTCTCCCTTATGCGCCTTCATCTCTTCCGGCGACCAATAGGCGAAGGGCGGCATGATATAACCGAAGGAGCGGATGAAGGCGTCGGCTTCGCGGATGATGTCGTTGATTTTGGAGCGCTTCATGGGTTCCCTTCCTTCCGGCCGCTGACTGCTGCAATCTGCCAATCCGAATAGCTCAATGCCGGTCGGCTGTCGACGCAAACCGACGGCTCTGGCCTCGTGACATCCGGCCGGATCGGGGCCATAACGCGACCGGTTTTTGTGGTGGTGACAATCTCATGCCAAGCATAGACGACCTCGATACGCCGGCGATCCTGATCGACGCCGCACGCGCCGAAGCCAACATCAGGAAGGCGCAGGCGCATGCCGATCGTCATGGCCTGAAGCTCAGGCCGCACATCAAGACCCACAAGCTGCCCTATTGGGCGAAGAAGCAGGTGGCGGCCGGGGCGGTCGGCATCACCTGCCAGAAGATCGGCGAGGCCGAGGTGATGGCCGATGCCGGCCTGACCGACATTTTTCTCCCCTACAACATTCTCGGGCGCACCAAGCTGGAGCGGCTGAAGGCGCTGCATGGCCGGGTGACGCTTTCGGTGACGGCGGACAGCAAGGAGACGCTGGAAGGTCTTGCCGCGACCTTTGCCGATGCCGGTCACCCGCTTCAGGTGCTGGTTGAGTGCGATACCGGCATGGGCCGCTGCGGCGTCCAGACGGCGGCCGAAGCCTTGGCGCTGGCGAAGGCGATCGACAGCGCCAAGGGACTGACCTTCGGCGGGCTGATGACCTATCCGGCTGCCGGCAAACAGGCGGAGGCGGAGGCATGGCTGGCAGGGGCCAAGCAGGCCCTTGCCGCGGCGGGGCTCGAGTGCCAGCGCATCTCCAGCGGCGGCACGCCGGACATGTGGCGCTCGGGCGACGATAGCGTCGTCACCGAATACCGGCCTGGCACCTACATTTACCTGGACCGCTACCAGGTCGCCAAAGGCGTCGGCAGCCTCGACGATTGCGCGCTGACGGTGCTCGCCACCGTGGTCAGCCACCCGACGCCGACCCGCGCCATCCTCGATAGCGGCAGCAAGGCGCTGTCCAGCGACACGCTGGGGCTGGCCGATTTCGGCGAGTTGCTGGGAATGCCGGGCGCGAGGGTGACGGGCCTCAGCGAGGAACACGGCAACGTCACGCTTTCCGGCGATGCAAAGCTTCGCATCGGCGAGCGCGTTCGCGTGGTGCCGGACCATTGCTGCGTGGTGACGAACCTGTTCGACCAGGTGCATCTGATCGACGGCGACAAGGTGCTGGAAACGCTGCCGGTGGCGGCGCGGGGACGGATGGGTTGATCAGTTAGCCTGGCGCGCCGCGACCCTGCGCATCGCGATCACCCGGCGCCGGAAAATCTCCGTGCGCATCGCCATCAAATGCAGGGCGAAGAACAGCACGGTGAAGCCGAGCGCCATCACCAGCAGCGGCCTCAGCATGGAGGCGTCGATGGTCGAGCCGCCCATGCGGAACACCGAGGCCGGCTGGTGCAGCGTGTTCCACCAGTCGACCGAGAATTTGATGATCGGGATGTTGATGAAGCCGACCAGGGTGATGATGGCGGCGGCCCAGGCGGCGCGGCTGACGTCATCCAGCGCGCGGGTCAGCGCGATGATGCCGAGATACATCAAGAACAGCACGAAGACCGAGGTGAGCCTTGCGTCCCACACCCACCAGGTGCCCCACATCGGCTTGCCCCAGATCGAGCCGGTGACCAGCGCAAGCGCGGTGAAGGTGGCGCCGATGGGGGCCGCCGATTTCAGCGCGACGTCGGCCAGCGGATGGCGCCAGACCAGCGTGCCGAGCGCAGAAACCGCCATCAGCGAGTAGCACATCATGGCGAGCCAGGCGAAAGGCACGTGGATGTACATGATGCGCACCGTGATGCCCTGCTGGAAATCCTCTGGCGCGGTGAAGCTCATATAGAGCCCGGCGGCAAGAAGGAGCGCCGCGGCCGCGGCCAGCCAAGGCACCAGCCTGTCGGCCAGCCCGACGAAGCGCGTCGGGTTGGCGAGGTCGGCCCAGCCGCTCAGGCGTGAAGTGGTGTCGCTCATGCGGCTTTAAATAGACCGGCGGCGTGTGTTGGGCAATCGAGCGGTTGTCGCAGGCAGGGCAGGCTCTTCCTTCTCCCCTTGTTGTGGGAGAAGGTGCGTCGGCGCGCAGCGCCGAGACGGATGAGGGGTGTTGGAAGAAATGAGGCGGTTCGCAACAAGGCTATGCCAAGCTGGAGCACCCCTCATCCGGCCGCTTCGCGGCCACCTTCTCCCACAAGGGGAGAAGGGAAAGGCGCTTGGTTACGCCGCTTCCGTCACCGTACGGCTGAGGCGGCGGACTTCCTCGTCGTTGAGCAGGCCGCCGGCGCGCAGCAGGCTGGCGAAGCGGCCGTTGCGGAGCGACAGCTCGGCGAAGCCTCCCTGCTCGACCACTCTGCCCTTGTCCATGAACACGACCAGGTCGGCGTCGCGAACGGTGGTGAGGCGGTGGGCGATGATGAAGGTGGTGCGGTTGCGGCGCAGCTCGTCGATCGCTTCCTTGACGCGGTCCTCGGTCTCGACGTCGAGCGCACTGGTCGCCTCGTCGAGCACCAGAATCGGCGCATCCTTGAGCACGGCGCGGGCAATGGCGATGCGCTGGCGCTCGCCGCCCGAAAGCTGGCCGCCGCGCTCGCCGACGACGGTGTCGTAGCCGCTGCTCTTCGACAGGATGAAATCCTGCGCGGCGGCGGCATTGGCGGCGGCGTGCACCTCGTCGTAGGTCGCTTCGGCGCGGCCGACGCGGATGTTGTCCTCGATCGAGCGGTTGAGCAGGCCGGCATCCTGGAACACGGTGGCGATCGAGTGGCGCAGCGACTTGCGGGTCACCGAGCGGGTGTCGATGCCGTCGATCAGGATACGGCCGCTGGACGGCGTGAAGACGCGCTGCAAGAGGTTGATGAGCGTCGTCTTGCCGGCGCCGGTCGGACCGACGATGGCGACCGTCTGACCGGCCTGGACCTCGAAGGAGACGTCGTCGACGCCCTGGCCCGAATTGGCGAACTCGAAGCCGACATTCTCGAAGCGGACGTGGCCGGTGACGTTGGTCAACTCGCGCAGGCCGTCCGGCTCGGCGGTGTCAGCGGCAGAGTCCTCGAGACGGTAGAAGTCCTCGAGCTTGGCGCGCGCCTCTGAGATCTGGCTGGAGAAAGCCGACACCTGATCGAGGCGGGCAATCAGCATCCCTGCAAAGCCGATGAAGGCAACGACGTCGCCGACGCGGAGCTGACCACGGGTGACGAGGTAGGCGCCGATCGAGAGCACGATCATCATCGAGATGGTCGACGACAGCCGGTTCAGCGCACTGGCGATCGCCCACCAGTCGAGCACCGGCTTCTGGGCGTCCAGCAGATCCTTGACGTAGCGCTTCAGCGTCGCGGTCTCATGGCCGATGCGGTTGTAGCTCTGCAGCACGGCGACATTGCTGACGCTGTCGGTCACATGGGCAAACACGGTGTGGTAATGGCGCTCGACGGCGGTCTGCCCGGACTTGGTGCGGCGCATGACGATGCGGCCGATGGCGACATAGAGCACGCCAAGGCCAAGCAGCACGAGCGACATGCGAATGTCCATGGCAAGCGCGGTCGGCACCAAAAGCACCAGCGCGATAGCCGTCGAGAGATGCACGCGCATGAATTCGAGCCACAGGCTGAACAGGGTCTCGATGGCGCGCAACAGCGTTTGCAGGGAATTGGACGTGCCGCGCTGGTGATGCCAGGCGAGCGGCATGGTGATGACGCGCTCGAAGGACTGGCACAGCACCTCCGAGCGGCGGGCATGGGCGAAGCGGTCGGCGCCGCGCGCCACCAGCACGACAGCGATGACGTTGAACGCGCCGAGAGCAGCCCAGACGGCGAGCGTCGAAAACACCGGGCCGTTTTCAGAGATGGCACCGATCACCCGGCCCAACAGGATCGGTTCGAGGATCGCGATCGCAGCGAGGGCGACGTTGGCGGCGCAAATCAGCGCGACGCGCTTCTTGTCGGCAGCCAGATAACCCAGGGCTCTCCAGTAGATCTGCAGAAGTGACACTTCAGCTACTCCGCCAAACTTTCATTGTGCAGTGCACCATTTCTTGACACGTACCGGTTAACGGGTCGCAAAACAATGCCCGTCTAGCTCTTCCGTTCCCATTCTGCGAACAAAAGATGACGACGCTGCGAAATCTGCCGTGATCACCTAACGGTTTGAGATAAAAGGTGAAATGTCAGCCTTGCGGCGAAATCATGGCAGCAGCCGGGAGCTGCCACATTTTTAATCATCAAGAGCTTGCGTAGCGGAAGCTAATGCGCCCGCCCGCATGCCGGCAAAGCGCATGCGCAAATAACGGCGCAAAAACAACGCGCGCCCCCAAGGGCGCGCGCTTCTAGTATCAAGTCATTGATTTTACGCAGGTATCTTGACGACAACCTCACTCGCCTCGCCGGCCTTCGGCTCGAAAGACGAGGATTTTGTCTTGGTTCCATTGACTTCGAGCGAGATGGATTTGGTCTTTTTGTCGCGGATGACGCGAACCTTGACTTCCGCGCCCAGCATCTTGAGCGTCGCCGCATAGCCGTCCCAGTGGCCGGGCAGCTTCGGCCTGAATGTGATGTGCTTGCCGCGCCGCTCGATGCCGAGAATGCCCTCGACCGCCGCGCGGTACAGCCAGCCGGCGGAACCCGTGTACCAGGTCCAGCCGCCGCGACCGCCCTTGCCTTCGCCGGCATAGATGTCGGCCGCCACGACATAGGGCTCGACCCTGTAGTGCTCGGCCGCCGCCTCGTCCGAGGCGTGATTGACCGGGTTCAGCATCGAGAAGCAGCGGTAGGCGTCGTCGGTGCGGCCCATCTCGGCCAGCGCGATGACGAACCAGGTGGCCGCGTGGGTGTACTGGCCGCCGTTCTCGCGCACGCCGGGCGGATAGCTCTTGATGTAGCCGGGGTCCTTCTCGGTCTTCGAGAAGGGCGGTGTGAACAGCTTGAGGATCTTGAGCTCGTCGTCGACCAGCATCTTGGTCGCCTGGTGCATGGCCGTGGTCGAACGCGCCGGGTCGCCCTCGCCTGAAAGCACGCTCCACGACTGGGCGATGGAGTCGATCTTGCATTCCTTTGAGTCATGCGAGCCGAGCGGCGTGCCGTCGTCGAAGCTGCCGCGCCGGTACCACTGCCCGTCCCAGGCTGTGGTCTCCAGCGCCCGTTTCAGCACGTCGGCATGCTTGTTCCAGGCCTGCGCCCGCTTGGCGTCACCTTGCGCCTTGGCCACCGGGGCAAAGTCGCCCAGCGTCTTCAGCAGGAACCAGCCCAGCCACACGCTCTCGCCCTTGCCGCCCTCGCCGACGCGGTTCATGCCGTCGTTCCAGTCGCCGCCGAGGATCAGCGGCAGGCCGGCGGGGCTGCTGCGCTTGATGGCGAGATCCAGCGCCCGCGCGCAGTGATCATAGAGCGAGGCGGTGGTCTTGGAGACCTCCGGCGTGAAGAAGGCATCGTGCTCGTCCTCGCCGAGCGGCTGCCCGTCGATGAAGGGAAGCTGCTCCTTGAGGATCGCCGCATCGCCGGTCACGTCGATGTAGCGGGCGGTGGCGTGGGCGAGCCAGACGACGTCGTCCGAGATCATGGTGCGCACGCCGGCGTCGGTGCGCGGCAGCCACCAGTGCTGTACGTCGCCTTCGGGGAATTGCCGGCGCGCCGCGTTGAGGATCTGGTCGCGCGCAAGTTTCGGATCGTGCGCCAGCAAGGCCAGCGTGTCCTGCAACTGGTCGCGGAAGCCGAAGGCGCCGCTCGCCTGGTAGAAGGCGGATCGGGCGCGGATGCGGCAGGCCAGACTCTGATAGGGCAGCCAGTGGTTGACCATGGCGTTGAGCGCCTTGTCGGGCGTCTCGACCTGGATGGTGTCGAGGAAGCCGCGCCAGACGCGTTCGTTGTCGGCCAGCCGCTGGTCGAAATCCTTGCCCCGATGGCCCTGAACCAGCGCGCTCGCCTCGGCGGGCGTGGCCGCGTCGCCGAGCAGCCAGATGAGCGTGACGTCGCCACCGGCGGGGATGTCGATGTCGCTGGCAATCGCCGCGCAGGGATCGTCGCCCGCCTCGACGCGGTCGGACAGGGCAGCGCCGGCAAGCACGGCCTGCGGATATTCGCTGCTGCCGTGCCGGCCGATGAACTCACCGCGGTCGGTTGTCACCGACTGGACGGCGCCGGCAGCGGCGAGGAACGCCACCCGCTCGCTGAAGTCGAGCCCATAGGGGTTCTGCGCCAGGAGGGCGCCGGTCGCCGCATCCCTGGTCGGCACGATGGTCGCCGCCGTCCGCGAGCGATGACCGCCCAGCACCCATTCGGCATAGGCATAGACGCGCAGCCTGGCCGGCACGGGCCCCGCATTCTGGATGCGCAGCCGGGTGATCTTGACCGGGTCGGCCGGGTCGACCACCTGGGTCAGGTCCATCGACAGCGGTCCGCGTTTCGAGCGGAACGTCGAGAAGCCCTGGCCATGCCATGTCTCGTAGGTCATGGCCGGATCGCGCACGATCGCCGCCATCGGCGAGAACGCCTTGCCGCTGGCCTGGTCGTAAATGTAGATGCCCTCGCCCGGCCGATTGGTGACCGGGTCGTTCGACCATGGCGTCAGCTGGTAGTCGCGGCTGTTGCGGCTCCAGGTGAAGCCGGCGCCCTCGGCCGAGACGTGGAAGCCGAACGAGGCGTTGGAGATGACGTTGATCCAGGGCTGCGGCGTCGTACGCCGGCCGGTGAGACGCGTCACATAGTGGCGGCCGTCGCCGTCGAAGCCGCCAAAACCGTTCCAGAGGCTCAAGCCGCTGCCATCGGCACTGGCGCTCGCCGGCCCTGGCGCCGCGAATGGCGGCGGCGCAATGGCCGGCAAGGTCGATGCAGCTCCGACGCCGCCGGCCTGCTGCAGGGCGTCGCGCGCCTGCAGTGCCGCCGCCTCGGCGCGCTCGATCTGGTCGAAGATGGTGCCGTTACGCGTGTGTAGAACGACGCGGGCGACCGCCAGCAGGGTCTTGTAGGTGGCCTCGTCCATCAGGTCGCGGCGCACGGCGAAGATGTGCTGGCGCGGGCCGAGCTCCTTGCCGCGCAGGCGGCTGTTCTCGCACAGCGTCTCGACCGCCCGCTGCAGGTCCTGCACGTAGGACGATGCCTGCTCGTTGACGACGACGAAGTCGATCATCATGCCGCGCGCCCGCATGTATTCCTGGAAGCGCAGCGCCTGGGCGACGATCTCCAGGTCGGCGACGTCGCCGATGCGGACCAGGAAGATCGGGAAGTCGCCGGAGATGCTGGTCGGCCACAGGCTCGACTGCTTGCCGAGCCCGGAGGCGATGGAATCCGCCGGCAGGCGCAGGAACGGATCGGGATAGATCAGATAGCGCGCCAGCTTCTGCACATTGGCGGCATCGGTCAGGCTGAGGCCGAGATGGCGGGTCTGCACCTGGCTGCGGGTCCAGGCCAGCATCGCCTGACGGGCGAAGCTTTCCGGATGGTCGAGCCGGGCAACCGCTTCGTCGAGTTCCGCGCGGCTGGCGCCGACGATGGTCCAGAAGGTCAGCGAGATCTTCTTGTTGGCGGGCACACGCACCTGGCGGCGAAGCGAGGCGACGGGGTCGAGCGTGAAGCCCGAATGACCGCCGAGCTTGGCGCCCGGATCGAAAGCTGCCGCGTCGACGATGGTGCGGCCGCGGCCGATGAAGGCGCGCCGGTCGGTCTCGGCCTCGGCATCGCGCGAAGGCCCCGAAGGATCGGTGACGAAATGCGCCATGGCGATGTCGGGGTCGTTCTTGTCGCGCTTGCGACGGATGGCAAAGATCGCGCCATTGTTGGGCGCAATCTCGGTCTCAACGAACATCTTCGAGAAAGCCGGATGGGCGTTGTCGGAGGCTTCGTTGCCCAGCACCAGCTCGGCAAAGGAGGTCACTTCGATGTGCCGGTCCGTGGCGCCGTCATTGTAGAGCGTGACGCGGCGGCCCTCGCCATTGCCTTCCGAGATGACGATGCATTCGACCTCGGAGCGCAGCGATCCGACCGATTTGACGAAGCTCGCCTTGTCATCGGAGAACAGGGTCTGGACGCGCTCATGGTCGGCGCGCCGCGGCTCCGACGTCGCCGACCACCAGTCGCCGGTGCCGGCATCGCGCAGGAAGATGTAGGAGCCCAGGCGGTCCTCGCTCGGATCCGGCTGCCAGCGGGTGACGGCAAGCTCGCCGAAGCGGCTGTAGCCGGAACCGGTGGCGGTGACCATGACCGAATAGCGGCCGTTGGACATGACATTGGTGGCGCGCAGTGCCTTGGCCGGGTCGAGGATGACGCGCGTGTCCGGGCTCTCGGTCTCGGTCTCGTCCTTGGCGCGCTCGTCGGCCTCGGTCCTGACGGTGGCGGCCGGAATGTCGCGCGGCGCCTTCTCCTGCAGCAGCAGTTCGGCCGACTCGATCACCGGATCGCTGTGGAAGCGATCGCGCAGGCGGCCCTCGAAGATGGCGTCGGCGACGGCAGCGATCGACATGCCGGAATGGTGCGCCATGTAGTTGAGCACCACAGCATGGTCGGTGCCCTCCGGCACACGCTGCGGGGTGAAATCGACCGCGTCGTAGTAGCCGTGCCGGCCAAGCGCGCCGATCGCCTTCAGCCGGGCGAGATTGTGCACCGCCTCGCGCGGACTGAATTGCGCCGCGAGGATCGTCGCGTAGGGCGCGATCACCGTGTTCTGGCCAAGGCCGCGCTTGAGGCCGAGACCGGGCACGCCGAAATTGGTGTACTGGTAGGTGAGCTCGCGGTCGCGGGCGTTGTAGGCCGCTTCCGAAATGCCCCACGGCACGTTCTTGGAGCGGGCGTACTGGATCTGGCGCTTGATGATCAGCTTGCTGGTCTGGTTGAGGATCGAGCCATGCGGCTCCTTCATCACCAGCGGCGGCATCAGGTACTCGAACATCGAGCCCGACCAGGACATCAGCGCACCCTGGAAGCCGATCTCGACGATCGGCCGGCCAAGCCGGAACCAGTGCTCGGTCGGGAGGTCGCCCTTGGCGATGGCGAACAGGCTGGTCAGCCGCGCCTCCGAGGCGAGCAGGTCGTAGCAGCTCTCGTCGAGCTGATGCTCCTCGACCCGGTAGCCGATCGACAGCAGCTTGCGCTCCTGCCGCATCAGGAAGGAGAAATCCATCTCGAAGGCGTAGCGACGGGTGCGCTCGCGCAACGCGAGCAGCTTGGCGCGCAAGGCCTCGACCGCGTTCTCGTCATTGTGCGAGTCGTGCACATGCGCCTCGCAGGTGGCTTCCAGCCTTGCCGCCCAGTCGGCGATGACGTCGCTCTTCGGCGACGCCGCCTCGGTGTGGATGGCGGCGGCGAGCTTGCGGATTTCGCCTGCCAGCACCGCCAGGTTGATGGTGCGGATCGACGCCATCTCGGGCTGTGCCTTGATGGTCATGACGGCGCGGCGCATGCCGTCGAGACGGTCGGCCAGCCGCTGGCGCAGCGGCCGGAGCTGCCGGCGGTCGTCGGGCAGTTCCTCGAGGCTCTCGTCGAGGATGGTCACCGTGTCGAGGATGCCCTCGAAATCGCCCTGCAGGTGGACGGAGGGCGCTTCCGCCCATTCGGCGCAAGCCGCCGCCACGGCCACCAGGTGGCCTGCGAGATTGCCGCTGTCGACCGCCGAGATGTAGAGCGGATAGAGCGGCTTCAGCGTTGTCGTATCGTACCAGTTGAAGAGATGGCCGCGGTCGCGCGGCATGCTCTCGATGGTCGTCATCGTCGCGTCGATGCGGGTGATCGCGTCGGACAGGCTGATCCAGCCGAAGTCGCGCGCCGAAACCACCGACAGCAGATAGACGCCGATATTGGTCGGCGAGGTGCGCGGCGCCACCACCGGCGCCGGGCTTTCCTGGAAATTGTCGGGCGGCAGATGGTGATGCTCGGCCGTCACGAAGGTCTCGAAATAGTGCCAGGTGCGGCGCGCGATGGTGCGCAGCGTATGGATGTCGGCGGCCGAGATGCGCAGCCGGTCCTCGGTCTCGGCCGAGCGGCTGATCCAGCAGGCGACCGCCGGCGAGCCGATCCAGAACAAGGCGAAGAAGAAGGCGACGAAGGCGCCGGTGGAATCGGCAAGCACCGGGATGGCAAGGCCAACGACACCGATGATCACCGCGCCATACATCATGCCGTAGTAGGCGGCGAGGTCGCTGCCGCCGCTCTTGTGCGCCTGCGAAGCGGTGCGCCATTCGAGCAGGTTCTGCCGGCTGACGAACAGTCGGTAGAGCGTGCGCACGATGGCATCGCCCATCATCCAGGCGAGATGCGCCATCAAAAGCACCTTCAACGCCACCAGGGCGGTGCCGAAGATGGTGTCGCGCGCCAGCGCCGAGAAATGGCCGCGCGGCGTCTGGTCGCCGCTCTTGGGCAGGATGCCGTTGACGATGTCGAAGGTCGGCGCCATGAACAGGCTGAGGATCAAGAGCGCCTGCCATTGCGCGGCCTGCGTGAAGGGCAGCAGCGTCCAACCGGCGATCGCCGCCATCACCCAGAAGATCGGGGTGAGCGAGCGGCGCAGATTGTCGACCATCTTCCAGCGCGACAGCGCCGGCACGCCGGAGCGCGGGTCGAGGATGAAGCCGAGAAGCTGCCAGTCGCCCCGCGCCCAGCGATGGTGGCGCGACGCGTCGACCGAATAGCGGGTCGGATAGTCCTCGACCAGTTCGACGTCGGTGACCAGGGCCGAGCGCGCCAGCGCGCCTTCGAGCAGATCGTGGCTGAGGACGGTGTTTTCCTCGATGCGGTCCTTCAGCGCCGCCTCGAAGGCATCGACATGGTAGAGGCCCTTGCCGGTGAAGGAGCCATCGCCGAAGACGTCCTGGTAGACGTCGGAAACGGCGAACACATAGGGGTCGAGGCCACGGTTGGCGGAGAAGACGCGCTGGAAGAAGGAGGCGTCGTCGCCGCTGGTCAGCGAAGCAGTGATGCGCGGCTGCAGAATGGTGTAGCCGGCGGTGACGACGCGCTTGGCGGCGTCGAAATGTGGGCGGTTGAGCGGATGGCAGAGCTTGCCGGCCAGACTGGCCACGGCATCGCGGGTGGTGCGCGTGTCGGCGTCCAGCGTCATCACATGGACGACGTTTTCCGGCAGCGGCACGTCGAGCGGCAAATAGGTGGTGTCGCTATCGCCGCGCAGCAGAAGGTTCAGCTCGTGCAGCTTGCCACGCTTGCGCTCCCAGCCCATCCAGCAGCCTTGCGCGGCGTTGTAGAGCCGGCGCCGGTGCAGGACGTAGAAGAGCGGCGCGCCGTCGGTGGGATAGCGAGCGTTGAGCCTGGCGATCTCGTCACGCGCATATTGCAGAATCTCGATGTCGGCGGCGTCGATCTCGGTGTTCGAATCCGGCCAGTCCGAAAGCAGCGCGAAATGGATTTCGCCCGCCGAATTGGCGAGGTGATGCACCTCGATGTTGCGGATGTTTTCCTCGACATCGTCGCGCGAGCCGATCAGCGAGGGCACCACGACCAGCGTGCGCGCCTCGGCTGGCACGCCATGCTTGTAGTCATAGCCGACCAGCCGCGTCGGCTTCAGGAACAGCGACGCGACGGTGTTGAAGAAGGCGAGCGCGCCTTCCGAGGCCGGCACGGCGAACAGGGCCAGCATCAGGACGATGGACGGCAGCGACAGGCCGAGATGGTCGAGGGCGTTGCCGGCGAGCGCCAGCAGCAGCACCGTCAGCGCGAAGACCGGCACGACGACGCCCAGCCAGCCAGTGCTGGTGAAGGCGCGCTTGGCCCTGACACTGATGGTCGGCCGGTAGCCGATCGCCTTTTCCAGCTCCAGCCGACGCGGGCCGACAAGGAAGAAGCCGACATCGGTATGCACCGTGCCGTCGACGTCGGTCGCTTCGGCCTGGGGGACCTCGGCGCCGGAGGCGTCGGCGATGACGACATGGCCGGCAAGTTCGATGGCCTTTTCGGCAACGCGGAATTCGGAGAGCTCCGAGCGGCGCGCCAGCTCTTCGATGGCCGTGCGATACTGGTCGCGCGAGAAGAAGTCGAGCGCGGCGAAGTCGGTCTTCTCGCGCAGCAGCGTATCGATGCGGCTGACGCCCTCGAACCAGACAGTCCAGTCGACGTCGTTGATGAGGCGCAGGCCGCGGATGATGTTGCCGGTGGTGACATTGCCGCTGGACAGCGTGTGATGCTCGGAGATGATGATCTCCTCGGCATCGGAGCCGCTCTTCTCCAGCTCGCTTTCCAGCCATTCCAGCGCCCGGCCGGCATTCTGGGAACCGTCGCGCAGACGGTAGAGCAACTGGGTGGCGAAGGTGGTGTCCTGCGCATGGGTGCCGTAGTGCGACAGGATCTTCTGCCGGTCGGCATTGTCGTCGGTCGCCAGCACGCGGTCGGCGACCTCGTTGGCGATCTGGCGCATCTGCCTGGTGCGGTTGACGCGCACGGCTATGCGGCGAAGATTCTCGATCAGCACGAAGCGCAGCAGCGACGGCAGCGCCCAGAGCTCGCCGATCTTCAGCGGCTCGACCGACTGGAAGCCCTCGACGATCGCCTTGAACATCGTCGCCGAGACGGAGCTGTCGGAATGCGCGACATAGGTCCAGGCCAGCGCCAGGGCGCGCGGCACACTGGTTCCGTCCGCCAGTTTCAGCGTCGGCAGCTGGCGGTAGAAGCGGCGCGGCAGGTCGCGCTTGACCTGAAAGATCGTCTCCTCGACCAGATAATTGTTGTCGAGCAGCCATTGCGCCGCCGGCGTGATGGTTTCGCCCTTGGCCTGCGCGGCATTGGTCGAGCGGTAGACCTCGAGGATTCGCTTGGCGCTGTCGCGGATGCGGCCCTGGAATTCGAACGGCGCCAGGCCGAACAGATCCTTGACGTCTCCCTTGGCGAGACCCGCGCCAAGCTCACGCAGCCGGTCTTCCGGCATGAAATTGGAGCGTATCGGCGCTTCGGTGATGACCGGAAAGCTGGCGCTCGTGAGTTCGATTTTGGCGGGATTCGTCTGTATGTTCATTTATAATTCCGTATGGCGGGCACGGTGCGGCGTCCCCGCCACGGCAATGGCCCTAAAACCTGCTCAAATGCAATTGGTTGCATGTCAACTTAGGCCGAAAGTTCGTTTTCCGCACCACCCAGGGCGTCATCTCTCAGCAACGCGGTGGACGAGCGCCCCACGCTCCCCGTCCCGTATCTGATCGAGGCAAGGAATCCGGCTTTTTCGTGATGCGGGCAAGAGCTTACGCCAATTTTCGCCGGCGTCGCGATCATGTTTGGCAACAGGCGTTAATGGTTACTGCCAGCCCGATCGATGCGGATCACGAACAGGATCGTGCTGGCGGCCGGCTCCAGGCGCTGTCTCGGGGTACCCCGATCCAGCACCAGCGCATCGAGCGGGCCGAGACTCTCGGGCGTAGTGCCGGCGAGCACGATCTCGCCATCGAGGGGCAGCACAAGGGTCGTGTCCGCCCTGGCCTCGATTTCCAGAGGCGTCGCGGGCGTCAGGCGCTCGACGGTGTGCGTCATGCGGCCGCGCCGGGTCATGACATTGAGGTCGGTGATCGGGCCGGAGATCAGCGCGGCTGCGGTCGGCACATCGGCTGCAAAGGAAAACGGGGCGGAGGGCCCGGTCAGTTCAGCCGGTGGCTCGCCGGCAATATCGAGCACGATCCCCTGCCCTTCCAGCACGCAAAGCGTGCGGTCGATGCCGGCAAAGCTCGAGAACGGCCCGCCCGTCTCGACGCGCGCCATGGAGACGCGCCAGTCGAAATCGTCAAGGCCGGCGCCGTCGGGCGAAACAGTGATTTCGGTCGTTGTGCCGCCGCCGTTCTTCCACGGCATGACGCGGTAGCCGGCGGCACGAAGGATGCGCATGCTCAGCCCAGTATGCCCGGCAGGTTGAGCTGGTGCTCTTTGGCGCACTCGATGGCGATGTCGTAGCCGGCATCGGCATGGCGCATGACGCCGGTCGCCGGATCGTTCCACAAAACCCGCTCCAGGCGCTTGGCGGCGGCCGGCGTGCCGTCGGCGACGATGACCATGCCGGAATGCTGCGAAAAGCCCATGCCGACGCCGCCGCCATGGTGCAGCGACACCCAGGTGGCGCCCGAGGCGGTGTTGAGCAGCGCGTTGAGCAGCGGCCAGTCGGAAACGGCGTCGGAGCCGTCCTTCATCGCCTCGGTCTCGCGGTTGGGCGACGCGACCGAGCCGGAATCGAGGTGATCGCGGCCGATGACGACCGGCGCCTTGAGCTCGCCCTTGGCCACCATCTCGTTGAAGGCGAGACCCAGTCGATGGCGATCGCCAAGGCCGACCCAGCAGATGCGCGCCGGCAGGCCCTGGAAGGCAATGCGCTCGCGCGCCATGTCCAGCCAGTTGTGCAGATGGGTGTTGCCGGGGGTCAGTTCGCGCACCTTGGCGTCGGTCTTGTAGATATCCTCCGGATCGCCCGACAGCGCCGCCCAGCGGAACGGGCCGATGCCGCGGCAGAACAGCGGGCGGATATAGGCCGGCACGAAGCCGGGGAAGGCAAAGGCGTTCTCGAAGCCCTCTTCCTTGGCAACCTGGCGGATGTTGTTGCCGTAGTCCAGCGTCGGCACGCCGGCGTTCCAGAACGCGACCATCGCCTCGACATGCTCGCGCATCGACGCGCGCGCCGCCTTCTCGACCGCCTTCGGATCCGAGACGCGCTTCTCGCGCCACTCGGCCATTGTCCAGCCCTTCGGCAGATAACCGTTCACCGGATCGTGCGCCGAGGTCTGGTCTGTGACCATGTCGGGGCGGATGCCGCGCCTGTACATTTCCGGCACGATCTCCGCCGCATTGCCGAGCAGGCCGACCGACTTCGCCTCGCCGGCCTTCGTCCAGCGCTCGATCTTCTCCAGCGCCTCGTCCAGCGTCTCGGCCTTCTCGTCGACATAGCGGGTGCGCAAACGGAAATCGATCGAGTCCGGGTTGCATTCGATGGCGAGGCAGCAGGCGCCGGCCATGACGGCGGCCAGCGGCTGGGCGCCGCCCATGCCGCCGAGGCCGGCTGTCAGGATCCACTTGCCCTTGAGGTTGCCGCCATAGTGCTGGCGGCCGGCCTCAACGAAGGTCTCGTAGGTGCCCTGGACGATGCCTTGCGTGCCGATATAGATCCAGGAGCCGGCCGTCATCTGGCCGTACATCATCAGGCCCTTCTTATCGAGCTCGTTGAACTTCTCCCAGTTCGCCCAGTGCGGCACGATGTTGGAGTTGGCGATCAGCACGCGCGGCGCATCGGCATGCGTGCGGAACACGCCGACCGGCTTGCCGGACTGCACCAGCAGCGTCTCGTCGTCGCCGAGCGTCTTCAGCGAGGCGGCGATGCGGTCGAAATCGTTCCAGGTGCGCGCGGCACGGCCGATGCCGCCATAGACGACCAGCTCGTTGGGGTTTTCAGCGACGTCGGGATCGAGATTGTTCATCAGCATGCGCAGCGGCGCCTCGGTCAGCCAGCTGCGGGCATTGAGCTCGGCGCCGCGCGGGCTGCGGATTTCGCGGATATTGTGACGAGGATTGGTCATCATTGTCCCTTTCGAGTAAGGCGGCGCGTCAGCGCCCGGCCCAGTCAATGGCGGTTTCGAGAATGGTCTTCAGCGTGCCGCGGATCGGCGCCGCGTATTCGGGGTCGTAGGGCACCGGCCAGTTGTCCGGCGCGCCTCTGCCTTCGGGCTCATGCATGTAGCCGCGGTTGGAAAGCTCCATCTGCAGCGCATGGACGCCGTTTTGCGGGTGGCCGAAATTGCGCGTGATCCAGCCGCCCTTGAAGCGGCCGTTGACTACCCAGGTCTGACCGGTACCAGCCATGATCTCGGCAACCTTGGCCTGCAGCGCGGGATCGGTGCTTTTGCCGTCATTGGTGCCAAGGTTGAACACCGGCAGCGTGCCCCCGAACAGGCGCGGCAGCACCGAGCGGATCGAGTGGCAGTCGTAGAGGACGATTCTTCCGTGCATGCCGTGCAGCCGGTCGATCTCGGCCTGCAGGGCGGCATGGTAAGGCTTGAAGTAGGTCTCGCGGCGCTCGTCGATTTCCGAAGGCGTCGGCTCCTCGCCCATATGGTAGAGGGGATCGCCGTCGAAGGTCTCGGTCGGGCAAAGGCCAGTCGTCGCCTGGCCGGGATAGAGCGAGACGCCGGACGGGTCGCGATTGACGTCGATGACTGTGCGTGAGATCGCGGTGTGCACCACCGTCGCGCCGAGGTCGGCCGCAAAATCGTAGAGCTTGTCGATCCACCAGTCGCAGTCGCGGCGGCCGAGCCAGGGCGAGACCAGCCGGCTGTCGAGACCGGCAAGGTCGATGCCGGTGTGCGGGATCGAGACCAGCAAGGGTGCGGTGCCTCGGGTTACGCTGAGCCAGGAGGGCGTGGCCATCACGCCGCTCCCGCGATCGCCGGCAACGCCACGGCGCTCGCCGCACTCACCGCGGCGCCGCTGCGCACCATGGCGATGGCCTTTTCCATGTCGGGATGGAAATGGCGGTCATTGTCGAGATGCGGCACTTCGGCCCGGACCAGCTTGCGCACCGCTTCAAGCGCTTCGCTAGACGCCAGCGGCGCATGGAAATCGCAGCCTTGAGCGGCCGCCAGGAGTTCGATGCCGATGACCGCGGTCGCATTCTCGATCATGCCGAGCAGCCGGCGGGCGCCGTGCGCGGCCATCGAGACGTGGTCTTCCTGGTTGGCCGAGGTCGGGATCGAATCGACGCTTGCCGGATAGGCCTTCTGCTTGTTTTCGGAAACCAGCGCCGCCGCCGTCACCTGCGGGATCATGAAGCCGGAATTCAGTCCGGGCTTGGGCGTCAGGAAGGCCGGCATGCCGGACAGCGCCGGATCGACCAGCATGGCGATGCGGCGCTCCGACAGCGAGCCGATCTCGCAGACGGCAAGCGCGATCATGTCGGCGGCAAAGGCCACCGGCTCGGCGTGGAAATTGCCGCCGGAGAGCGCGGTGTCGTCCTCGGCGAAGATCAGCGGGTTGTCGGTGACACCATTGGCCTCGGTCTCAAGCGTGTCGGCCGCCTTGCGCAGCACATCGAGCGCGGCGCCCATCACCTGCGGCTGGCAGCGCAGGCAATACGGGTCCTGCACGCGCTCGTCGCCGACGCGGTGCGATTCACGGATGGCGCTGCCCGCCATCAAATCGCGCAGCGCGCCCGCCGTCTCGATCTGGCCGCGATGCTTCCTGAGCAGATGGATGCGCGGGTCGAAGGGCGCGTCCGAGCCCTTGGCGGCGTCCGTCGACAGCGCGCCGGCGACCAGCGCCGACTGATAGAGCGTCTCGGCCTCGAACAGGCCGGCGAGCGCGAAAGCCGTCGAGAACTGCGTGCCGTTGAGCAGCGCCAGGCCTTCCTTGGCGCCCAACGTCACCGGTTCCAGTCCGTGCGAAACGAAGGCGACCTTGGCCGGGAAGCGACCATGCGGGGTGAAGCATTCGCCGACGCCGATCATGACCGCCGTCATGTGCGACAGCGGCGCGAGATCGCCGGAGGCTCCGACCGAACCTTGCGCCGGCACCACCGGAATGACGTCGTTGGCAAGCATCGCTTCCAGCAGCGCGATGGTCTGCGGCCGCACGCCGGAGGCGCCCTGCGCGAGGCTTGCGAGCTTCAGCGCCATCATCAGCCTGGTGACGGCAACCGGCATCGGCTCGCCGACGCCGGCGGCATGCGACAGCACGATGTTGCGCTGCAGCGTTTCGAGATCGGCGGCGGGGATGCGCACGCTGGCCAGCTTGCCGAAGCCGGTGTTGATGCCATAGACCGGCTCGCCCTTGGCGACGATCCGCTCAACCGCCTCGGCGCTGGCCTTGATCCTGGGCTTGCAGGCGGCGTCCAGCTTCGGCACCGCGCCGCGATAGATGGCGCGCCAGTCGGCCAGCGTTGCGTTGCCGGGCTTCAGAACGAGTTCGGTCATTGTCCTCTCCAGATGCGGGCATGCAGCGGGTTGAAGCCCATGCGGTAAACGAGTTCGGCCGGGCGCTCGATGTTCCAGATGGCGAGGTCGGCGGACTTTCCCGCCTCGAGCGTGCCGGTCTTTTCCTGCAGGCCAAGCGCGCGCGCCGCCTCGCGGGTGACGCCGGACAGGCATTCCTCGACAGTCAGGCCGAACAGCGTCGCGGCCATGTTCATGGTGAGCAGCAGAGAGGTAAGCGGCGAGGTACCTGGATTGCTGTCCGTGGCGACCGCCATCTTCACGCCATGCCGGCGGAACAGCTCGACCGGCGGCTTCTTGGTCTCGCGGATGAAGTAATAGGCGCCGGGCAGGATCGTCGCCACGGTTCCGGCGCCGGCCATCGCCGCCGCGCCCTCGTCGTCTGTGTATTCGAGGTGGTCGGCCGACAGCGCGCCATAGCGCGCGGCAAGCGCCGCGCCATGCAGGTTTGACAACTGGTCGGCATGGAGTTTTACCGGCAGGCCAAGCGCTCTGGCCTTGTCGAAGACGCGCGCCATCTGCTCCGGCGAGAAGGCGATCCCCTCGCAGAAACCGTCGATCGCATCGGCAAGATTTTCCGCCGCGACCGCCGGCAGTATGTCCGTAGCGACGAGATCGATGAAGGCGTCCTTGTCGCCCCTGGCCTCCGGCGGCAGCGCATGGGCGGCCAGGCATGTGGTCCGGACCGTCACGCTGCGCTGATCGCCCAGGCGGCGCGCGGCGCGCAGCGACTTCTTCTCATTGTCGACATCAAGGCCATAGCCCGACTTCACCTCGATGGTGGTCACGCCTTCAGCCAGCAGCGCATCGAGGCGCGGCAGCGTCTGGGCGACCAGTTCGTCCTCGCTCGCCGCGCGAAGAGACTTCACCGAGGAGACGATGCCGCCGCCGGCCCTGGCGACCTCTTCATAGGTGGCGCCGGACAGCCGCATCTCGAACTCGTTGGCGCGGTTGCCGGCGTAGACGAGATGGGTGTGGCAGTCGATCAGGCCGGGCGTGATCCAGCGACCCTCGCAGTCGGTGATGTCAGCGCCCTGGACGAGCGCCGCAGGCATGGCGGCTTCGGATCCGGCATAGGCGATCAGGCCGTCGCGCGCGACGATCGCGCCGTTCTCGACGATGCCCAATCCCGGCGCGCCTTCGGCCATGGTCGCCAGGCGCGCATTGCGCCAAAGGTGAAGGCCCCCTGCCCGGCTTTTGATTTCTGCCGCCATCATCTTTTCCGTTTGATTAGATGGCAATTATGTATATACATATTGAGACGCACTGCAAGTCCTATTGTCATCGGAAAGCGGGATTCGGAGAAAATCGTGACGGCGATCTTCGCGGAACAGGCACTTCTGCCGGACGGCTGGAACAACAATGTCAGGATCAGGCTGGCGGGCGGCCGCGTCGCGGCGGTCGAACCGGGCGCCTCATTGCTGCCCGGCGACGAGCGCCATGCCGTCCTTGTCCCCGGCATGCCCAATCTGCACAGCCACGCCTTCCAGCGCGGCATGGCGGGGCTCGCCGAACTGCGCGGCCCCTCGGCCGACAGTTTCTGGAGCTGGCGCGAGGTGATGTACCGGTTCGCGCTGTCGATGACGCCGGACCAAGTCGAGGCGGTGGCGGCGCAGCTCTATATAGAGATGCTGGAGGCCGGCTTTTCGCGAGTCGGCGAGTTTCACTATCTCCACCACGATCGCGACGGAAAACCCTATGGCAACATCGCCGAGATGGCGGAGCGGATTGCCGCAGCGGCCGGCGCAACCGGCATCGCGCTGACGCTGTTGCCCGTGTTCTATGCTCATTCCTCTTTCGGCGGCGCGGCGCCCAATGAGGGCCAGCGGCGATTCATCAACGATGTCGAGCGGTTCGGACGCTTGCTTGAGAAAAGCCGCGAGAGCGTTCGCTCGCTCGATCAGGCCGTTGTCGGCGTCGCCCCACACAGCCTGCGCGCCGCGACGCTGGACGAACTCAATGCGGTGACCGCAATGGCGCCGGACGGCCCGATCCACATTCATATCGCAGAGCAAACAAAGGAAGTGGAAGACTGCATCGCCTGGTCGGGTGCGCGGCCGGTCGAATTCCTGCTTGGCCATGCCGAGGTGGACCGGCGCTGGTGCCTGATTCACGCCACGCACATGACCGAGACAGAGACGGTCCGCATGGGCGAGAGCGGCGCCATCGCCGGCCTCTGTCCGATCACCGAGGCCAATCTCGGCGACGGCACCTTCGCCGCGCCGCTGTTCGTCGAACATGGCGGACGCTTCGGCGTCGGCTCAGACTCCAATGTGCTCATCGGTCTGCCGGACGAGCTCAGGCAACTTGAATATTCGCAGCGCCTGGCGCACCGCGCCCGCAACGTGCTGGCAGTGGCGGGCGGCTCGACCGGCCGCGCCTTGTTCGATGCCACGCTCGATGGCGGCAGCACAGCGCTTGGCACCGGCCCGGCGCGGATCGCTGTCGGTGCCTCGGCCGATTTTGTCTCGCTCGACCAAAACCATCCTTCGCTCGCCGGCAAGACGGGCGACGCCATCCTCGATGCCTGGATCTTCGCCAACGGCACCAGCGTCGATTGCGTCTGGGTGCACGGCAAGAAGCAAGTCAGCGGCGGCAGGCATATCGGGCGCGAGGCGATCGCCGAGCGGTTCCGTGCCGTCATGACCGCGCTGTCGGCAGCCTAGCTCGTTCAACAGCCGAACCGCGACATGAGCATGATCGAGACAATGGAGGCGGAAGGAGGCGAGGCTGTCTCGCTGCACCAGCGCATCCTGTCCGACATCAGCGAGAAGATCCTGTCCGGCGCCTGGGCGCCCGGTCACAGGATCCCGTTCGAGCACGAGCTGACGACCGAGTACAATTGCTCGCGCATGACGGTGAACAAGGCGCTGTCGCAGCTGGCGAAGGCCGGGCTGATCGAACGCCGTCGCCGGTCCGGCAGTTTTGTCCGCCAGCCGCAGTCGCAGGCGGCGGTGCTGGAACTGCACGACATCCGGATCGAGGTCGAGGCGCTCGGCCTGCCCTACCGCTACGAAAGGCTGGCGCGGCTGAAGCGGCGCAGCAGCGCCGACGACCGGGCGCTGCTCGGGCTTTCCGCCCCAGGCTTGGTGCTTTCGCTGGAATGCCTGCATTTCGCCGGCCAGCGGCCCTTCGCGCACGAGCAGCGGCTGATCAATCTCGCCGCCGTCGCGGAAGCCGGCGAGGAGGAATTCCTGGGCATAGCGCCCGGCCCCTGGCTGATCGGCCGCGTGCCGTGGAGCCAAGCCGAGCACCGCATCCGCGCCACGGCCGCGGCCGACCATGTCGCCGACGCGCTCGACATCGAAACCGGCGCGCCCTGCCTGGTGGTCGAGCGCCGCACCTGGAGCGCGGAGCACCCGGTGACGCATGTGCGCTTTATCTATCCGGCTGAGAGCCACACGCTGGTGGCAAGGTTCACGCCGTCGCAGGGGTAGTGCCTCTCTACCCTCCCCCATGCGGGGAGGGTCGCTGCGCAGCAGCGGGTCGGGGGTCGGCGCAGCCCCCACCCGGACCTTCGGTCCGACCTCCCCACAAGGGGGAGGTAGAAGGCAGGCGCTAGATCGCCGCCGTAATAATAATCTCGACCAGATATTCCGGGCCGGCCAGCTTGGCCTCGCCGGTGGCGCGGGCGGGCGTGTGGCCCTGCGGCACCCACTTGTCCCATTCCGCGTTCATCTCGGCGAAGGTGCTCATGTCGGCCAGCCAGATGATGGTCTGCAGGATCTTGGTCTTGTCGGTTCCGGCCTTGGCCAGCAATTCGTCGATGGTCTTCAGGATGTCGCGGGTCTGCGAGGCGACATTGCCGCCGGGCTCGCCGACCTGGCCTGCCAGGTAGACGATGTTGCCGTGGATGACGATCTGGCTCATGCGCGGGCCAACATCGATGCGACGAATGCTCATGGGGCGTTCCTTCCTATTGTCGGTCGCGCCTCTTTAGAGTCCGCGCCGGTTTCGGGCAAGGCCGGCAGGGACGAAACCAATTGAGCCAATTGTGTGACCCCTGCCCGCTGCGTACACGGCGAGTTGACCGGCCGTGACCAAATTGCGTCGGGCCATCTTGTTGACTAATGTAATAACATCACATATCGACTTGAGCCGCCCGCACGACGGGCCGCCGCCCTTACGGACCGCCGATGACCAATGCCTGCCTGACCTTCCGCGACCTGACGCTCGGCTATGGCAGCCACCCGGCGATCCACCATCTCAACGGCACGATCCGCAAGGGATCGCTGACGGCCGTGGTCGGCGCCAACGGCTCGGGCAAGTCGACGCTGATGAAGGGCATTGTCGGCGTGCTGAAGCCGATGGAAGGCGCGGTCACCCGCGCGTCCGGCGTGCGCACCGCCTATCTGCCGCAGCAGTCGGAGCTCGACCGCTCCTTCCCGGCCCGGGTGGTCGACCTGGTTTCGCTCGGCCTGTGGCCAAAGCGCGGCCTGCTCGGCCGCTACACTAAGGAGGACCGCGAATCCGTCAGCCAGGCGCTGATGGCGGTCGGCCTCGGCGGCTTCGAGAAGCGCCCGATCGACACGCTGTCGGGCGGCCAGTTGCAGCGCACGCTGTTTGCTCGCGTGCTGTTGCAGGATGCCGACCTCATCCTGCTCGACGAGCCGTTCAACGCCGTCGACGCCAAGACCGTCGGCGACCTGATCCAGCTCATCAAGCGCTGGCATGGCGAGGAGCGCACGATCATGGTCGTCGTCCACGATCTCGATCTCGTGCGACAGAATTTCCCCGAGACCTTGCTGCTTGCCCGCCAGCCTGTTGCCTGGGGCGAGACAAAAGAGACACTGCGGCCGGAAAACCTTCTCAAGGCACGGCGCTTCCACGAGGCCTGGGAAGAGAACGCGCCCTGGTGCGAGCCGGACGACCATGACCATCATGGGCACGATCATCACGACCATGCCCACGGCCATGCGCATGATCACGACCACCAGCACGGCTCCGGACCGAGGGCCGCCTGATGGATTTCCTCTACAACCTGTTCATCGCGCCTTTCGCCGATTTCGCCTTCATGCAGCGGGCGCTGTTCGGCTCGCTGCTGCTGTCGCTCGGCGCCTGTCCGGTCGGCGTCTTCCTGATGCTACGGCGCATGAGCCTGTCGGGCGACGCCATGGCGCATGCCATCCTGCCAGGTGCCGCCGCCGGCTTCCTGCTCTACGGCCTGGAAATCCTGCCGATGACCATTGGCGGGCTGATCGCCGGCATCATCGTCGCGCTCGGCGCGGGCGCGGTCTCGCGCTTCACCATCCAGCGCGAGGACGCCTCGATGGCGGCCTTCTATCTGATCTCGCTCGCCGTCGGTGTGCTGATGGTGTCAATTCGGGGCTCCAGCGTCGATCTCATGCATGTGCTGTTCGGCACCGTGCTTGCGCTCAACAACGAGGCGCTGACGCTGATCGGCGGCATCGTGCTGGTAACTTTAGTCAGCCTTACCATCTTCTGGCGGGCGCTGGTCGCAGAATGCCTCGACCCGCTGTTCCTGCGCTCGGTGAGCCGCATGGGCAGCCCGGTGCATTTCATCTTCCTCGGCCTCGTCGTGCTCAACCTCGTTGGCGGGTTCCAGGCGCTGGGCACGCTTTTGTCGGTCGGGCTGATGATGCTGCCGGCCGCCGCTGCCCGCTTCTGGACGGTGCGGGTCGAGCCGATGTGCGTGCTGGCGGTGCTGATCGGCTTTGCCTCCTGCATCGCCGGGCTGCTCTTGTCCTACCACGCCTCGCTGCCGTCCGGCCCGGCCATCATCCTGTCGGCCGGTGTCGTCTACTTCTTCTCGATCGTGTTCGGCTCGCGCGGCGCGTTGCGCGCCCGCATCGTCCACCACCGCCACCGCACCGCCTGATCCCCAAGCAAGGAGACCCGCCCAATGCTGAAATCCTTCCGTGCCGCGCTGACCCTGAGCGTTATAACATTAACCGCTCTCGGAACATCGGCCCTCGCCGCGCCGCTCAAGGTGGTTGCGAGCTTCACGGTGATTGCAGATTTCGCCAAGAATGTCGGCGGTGACCGGGTCAGCATCACCACCATCGTTGGGCCGGATGGCGACGCGCATGTCTACGAACCGAGCCCGGCCGACGCTGTCGCAATGGCCGACGCGGACGTGGTGCTGGTCAACGGCCTGCATTTCGAAGGCTTTTTGCAGCGCCTGGTCGACGCCAGCGCCACCAAGGCCGCGATCGTGACCTTGACCAAGGACGTCACCCCGATCGACTTCAAGCCGGAATTTGCTGACGCGGATGCTGCCGAAGGCGCCGGCAAGACCGTTACCGACCCGCACGCCTTCCAGTCGATCGCCAACGCCAGGATCTATGTGAAGAACATCGCCGAGGCCTTCTGCGCCGCCGACAGCGAGGGCTGCGTCGGCTACCAGACCAATGCCGCGGCTTACACCAAGAAGCTCGATGCACTGGAAGGCGAAGTGAAGGCCGCGATCCAGTCGATCCCCGAGGAGAAGCGCGTCGTCATCACCTCGCACGACGCGTTCGGCTATTTCGAGCACGAATACGGCCTGACCTTCCTGGCGCCGCAGGGCATTTCGACGGACTCCGAGCCGTCGGCCGCCGATGTCGCCAAGCTGGTCAACCAGGTCAAGCAGGACAAGGCGGCGGCGATGTTCATCGAGAACATCACCAATCCGCGGCTGATCGAGCAGATCGCCAGCGAGACCGGCATCAAGGTCGGCGGCACGCTCTATTCGGATGCGCTGTCGCAGCCCGACGGCCCGGCCTCGACCTATATCGACATGATGCACAACAACATCGCCCAGATCAAAGGCGCGATCCTCGGCAGCTGAAGTCGGCTCATCCAGCCGGATCGCGACGATCCGGCTGGATTTTCCGCCGCGAATGTCTATCTGCAAAGACGACGCCGACGGCGTGCGACGATACGCGATCGGCGGGAGCAGTTGCCGGCCGCGTCAGGGGATGGCAAGACTGCCGCCGAAGCAGATTGCGAGGACGACCATGGAATACCGAGAGATCAGCGACGACTATTCCGTCTCGGGCCAGATCCAGCCCAGCGATATCACCGCCATCAAGGAGGCCGGCTTCAAGAGCGTGATCTGCAACCGGCCGGACGACGAGCAGCCCGGCCAGCCCTCGGCCGAAAGCGTCCAGGCGGCGGCCGAGGCGGCGGGCCTCGCCTTCCGCTTCATCCCGGTCATCAGCGGCCAGATCACCTTCGAGAATGTCCAGGACCAGGCCGCGGCGCTCGACGCGCTCGAAGGCCCGGTGTTCGCCTACTGCCGCTCCGGCGCGCGCTGCACCAATCTCTATGGGCTGATTCAACAGTCGAGGGGCTAAATCGGCAGCGCGCCGGTCTCCTTCAGCGTCTCCAGCACGATAGCCGTCTTCACGTGCTGGACGGATTCATGCGGCAGGAGCACGCCGTTGACGAACTCCGACAATGATTTGAGGTCGGGCGTCACCACCTTCAATATGTAGTCCATCTCGCCGGTCAGCGCGTGCGCCTCCTGCACTTCGGGCAGCCGCGCCACCAACTCGCCGAAGCGGCGGGCATTGTCGCGATTGTGGGTGGCCAAGGTCACCGAGATGACATTGACCAGCGAAAAGCCCAGCCGATCGCGGTCGAGCACGGCGCGGTAGCCCTTGATGTAGCCGTCCTCTTCCAGCCGCTGGCGGCGGCGCGAGCATTGCGACGCCGACAGGTTCACCCGCTCCGAAAGGTCGTTGTTGGTGAGCCGCGCGTCGCCTTGCAGAAGCGCCAGTAACTTGCGATCAAATTGGTCAAGCCGCGCATCATCCACGGATTTTCCTCCATTCATGCACATTCCACGCATGACATGAGCATTTCAGGCGTTCGAATGCAAGCACCGTGCGGCCCTCAGGCGCTATCATGCGCAAAGATGGCCAGGAACGGCCGCAACAGCTTCGGAGAACCGCCATGGGCCCCTTCCCGCACGACGCCCCGCCCGCCAGGATCAGCAAGGCGAACCCCGCCGGCACAGACGGTTTCGAATTCGTCGAGTTCGCGCATCCCGAGCCGGAAAAGCTCGCCGAACTCTTCACCCGCATGGGTTATGTCGCGGTGGCCAAGCACCGCACCAAGGACATCACGGTCTGGCGGCAGGGCGACATCAACTACGTCGTCAATGCAGAGCCCGGCTCGCATGCGATGAAGTTCGTCGATAAGCACGGACCCTGCGCAGCCTCTATGGCGTGGCGCGTGGTCGACGCGAAACACGCCTTCGAGCATGCCGTGTCGAAGGGTGCGACGCCCTATGAGGGCACCGACAAGGCGCTCGACGTGCCGGCCATCGTCGGCATTGGCGGCTCCCTGCTCTATTTCATCGAGGCCTATGGCGAGAAAGGCTCGGCCTATGACGCCGAGTTCGCATGGCTGGGCGAGCGCGATCCGAAGCCCGAGGGCGTCGGCTTCTACTTCCTCGACCATCTCACCCACAATGTCTATCGCGGCAACATGGACAAGTGGTGGGACTTCTATCGCGACCTGTTCGGCTTCAAGCAGATCCACTTCTTCGACATCGACGGCAAGATCACCGGTCTGGTCAGCCGTGCGATCACCTCGCCCTGCGGCAAGATCCGCATTCCGCTGAACGAGTCCAAGGACGAGACCAGCCAGATCGCCGAATATCTGAAGAAGTACAATGGCGAGGGCATCCAGCACATCGCGGTGGGCACCGACGCGATCTACGAGGCCACCGACAGGCTTGCTGCCAACGGCCTGAAGTTCATGCCCGGCCCGCCCGACACCTATTACGAGATGTCGCACGAGCGCGTGCACGATCACGACGAGCCGGTCGAGCGGATGAAGAAGCACGGCATCCTGATCGACGGCGAAGGCGTCGTCGACGGCGGCATGACCAAGATCCTGCTGCAGATTTTCTCGAAAACAGTGATCGGCCCGATCTTCTTCGAGTTCATCCAGCGCAAGGGCGACGAAGGTTTTGGCGAAGGCAATTTCCGCGCGCTGTTCGAGTCGATCGAGCAGGACCAGATCAAGCGCGGCGTGATCAAGCTGGACGGCAAGGCGGCGTAAGGCCCATGAGGGCGAGCGGTTCAAAGACCGAGCCGCTCGACCTCGTCCTTCCTGAGCTTCAGATCATAGTCGAGCAGAAACTCATCCAGTTGCGGCGGCGGAGCGGAAGTGCCGGCGAGCATGGCGTGCACCTGGCCGCGGTGATGGATGTCGTGCAGGAAAACATGGGCGAGGATGTCGGCGATCTTTTCAGGGATCATGCCGTCCTCGCGTCTATCGGTGATGACACGACGGTCGAGATCGGCCTCGGACAGGGCATCACAGAAGGCGATAAGTTTGCGGTCGAAGGTGATCTGCGCCACTACCAAATCGGCGACATTATCGAACGGCACGAAATCATCATAGGCGGCAGCGCCGACACCACCCTCCGTCAGAAAATCGAGATAGAGATGGTCGACAGCGAGGATGTGGTTCAGCGTGTCCTTGATTGACGGAAAGAAGCTGGTGCGCGCGGCCTCAAATTCCCCAGGCTCAAGGGACAGCACGGCGCGGTACAGGCGGTCGTTCGACCAGTGATTGTTGCGCGCCATGCGGCGCAGATGATCAAGCAGCGTCATGGGGTCCTGTCGACAAGGCCGATGCCGACCGCCAGAACGACGAAGCCGCCGACAACGATCAGCAGCAGCCGGATCATTTTCCGCCGCAGGCCTTGCGTTTCTTCATCCCGCGCGACGCTGAGATTGGTGATGGTGTGGAACATCATCGCGTTGCGCGGCACACCGGTGCGGTTGGTGAGATCAGGCGAGCGCGCCTCGATGCGGTAGCTCAGGCGGATCGCCTGGATGAAGACCGCCAGAATGGCCAGCGCCCACACGCCAAACAGCAAATAGACCGCTTCGCCTGGCATCCCCTCACCCCGCGTATTTCTCGACCTTCTGCTCGATGGCGCCGAAGATCGAATGGCCGGCCTTGTCCTTCATCTCGATGCGCACCGTGTCGCCGAAATGCAGGAACGGCGTCTTGGGCTCGCCGCTCTCGATGGTTTCGATCATGCGCAGTTCGGCGATGCAGGAATAGCCGGCGCCGCCGGCCGAGACAGGCTTGCCCGGCCCGCCGTCCAGCTTGTTGGAGACGGTGCCCGAACCGACGATGCTGCCGGCGGCGAGCGGCCGCGTTTTCGCGGCATGCACGATCAGCGCCGGGAAATCGAAGGTCATGTCGACCCCTGCGTTCGCACGGCCGAACGGCTTGCCGTTGAGATCGGCGAGCAGCGGCAGGCTGACCTTGCCGCCGTCCCAGGCGTCGCCCAACTCATCCGGCGTGACCGCAACCGGCGAGAAGGCCGAGGACGGTTTCGACTGGAAGAAGCCAAAACCCTTGGCAAGCTCGGGGCCGGTGATGGCGCGCAGTGTCACGTCGTTGACCAGCATGACCAGCCGGATCGCGTCCCGCGCGTGGTCGGGGCCGGCGCCCATCGGCACGTCGTCAATGATGACGGCGACCTCCGCCTCCATGTCGATGCCGAAGGCCTCGTCGGCCATGCGGATCGGATCGCGCGGCGGAATGAAGCTGTCCGAGCCGCCCTGGTAGATCAGCGGATCGGTCCAGAAGCTTGCCGGCATTTCTGCGCCGCGCGCTTTGCGCACCAGTTCGACATGGTTCACATAGGCCGAGCCGTCAGCCCACTGATAGGCGCGCGGCAGTGGCGAGTGGGCGTCATGCTCGTGGAAGCGCGCCGAGGGCACGGCATTGTTCTCCAGCGATTCCGCTATTGTCGCCAGATGCGGCCAAATCCGCCGCCAGTCGTCGAGCGCGGCTTGCAGCGTCGGCACCAGGAAGGAGGCGTCGGAGAACCGCGTCAAATCGCGCGAGACGACGACCAGCTTTCCATCGCGGGTCCCGTTCTTCAATGTTGCAAGCTTCATGCGGTTTCCTCTCCTTGCGCGGCTTGTTCGCCGCTTTGGTCTTTGTCTGTCGCCTGATCTTTTCCGAAAACCGGGTCCCACTTTTCGGGGTCATGCTCTAACCCCACAACAAGGCCGTCGCGGGCGATCGTCAAGTCGCCGGCCCAAGTTTTCCTGACGGCGGCGATCCAGTCGGCCTCGCCGATCGCGGCATCGTCGGCCGGGATGAGGTGGTTCAACACCAGCCGCCCGACCCCGGCATCGCTGGCGATGCGCCCTGCCTCCTCGGCGAAACTGTGGCTGGCGAGCAAATGTTCGCGCAGCCGCGCGCCATTGCCGGTCTTCGCCACCAGGCGCTCGATCCCCTCTTCCAGCATCGCTTCGTGGACGAGGATATCGGCGCCTTTGGCGAAGTCGGCCAGCGGCGGGAAGAAGGCCGTGTCGGCGGAGAACACGATGCTCCTGCCGCCATGCTCGACGCGCAGCGCAAAGCAGTCGGTCACCGGCGGATGGTCGACGCGCAACGCCGTCACCTTCAGCCCGCCCTCCTCCACAACCAGTCCCTCGCCGAACTCCTCGACCGAGACCAGATCCCTGATATCCGGCCGGCCTTCGTCGACGATGCGGATTTCGATGTCGAAATCCATCGCCTGGCAGAAGCGCTGCCAGTAGTGGCCGGTGCCGGGCGGACCGAAGATGGTCACCGGCGTGGCGAGGCCCGCCGTCCAGGCGGTGTGGATCAGCGGTCCGAGCTCCAGCAGATGGTCGGAATGGAGATGGGTGATGAAGACCAGGTCAAGCGTCTTCAGGCCGAGCCCGGCATCGGTCAGCGCGCGGGTGACGCCCAGCCCGCAATCGACGACGATAGCGCGGCCGCCGATCTCGAGCAGCGAGGAACTTGGCCACGGCCCACCCGGCCGGATCGCCGGGCCGCCCTTGGACCCGAGCAGAACGAGGCGGTCCAGACTCAAGACCAGTCGCCCTCGGGCGTGCCGTTGAAGCGTTTCTTCAGCCCGGCCCAGCAGTCGATGTAGTTGTCCTGCCTGGTTTCGACCTCGGCGGCGTAGCGGGTCAGCATCTGCGGGAATCGGGTCTCGAACATAAAGGCCATGGTGTTGTCGAGCTTGACCGGTTTCAGCTCCGTGCGCGAGGCCTTTTCGAAGCCAGTCGCGTCAGGCCCGTGGGCCAGCATCAGATTGTGCAGGCTGATGCCGCCGGGGACGAAGCCTTCCTCCTTGGCGTCGTACTGGCCGTGGATCAGACCCATGAACTCGCTCATGATGTTGCGATGGTACCAGGGCGGACGGAACGTATCCTCGGCCACCAGCCAGCGCGGCGGGAAGATGACGAAGTCGATGTTGGCGGTGCCTTCCTCGCCGCTCGGCGCCGTCAGCACGGTGAAGATCGACGGATCCGGATGGTCGAACAGGATGGCGCCGACGGGCGAAAACGTCGCCAGATCATATTTGTAGGGCGCGTAGTTGCCGTGCCAGGCGACGACGTCGAGCGGCGAATGGCCGATCTCGGTGACATGGAAGGAGCCGCACCATTTGACGATCAGCCGGCACGGTGTCTCCCTGTCCTCGAACCAGGCGCAGGGCGTCTTGAAGTCGCGCGGATTGGCGAGGCAATTGGCGCCGATCGGCCCGCGATCGGGCATGGTCAGCTTGGCGCCGTAGTTCTCGCAGACATAGCCGCGCACCTCGGCATCGGCGAGCTCGACCTTGAAGACGAGGCCGCGCGGCAGCACGGCGATCTCGCCGGGTCTGAGCTCGATGACCCCCATCTCGGTGACGAAGCGCAAGGCGCCGACCTGCGGCACGACAAGCATCTCGGCGTCGGCGTTGAAGAAGTGGTCGTCGGTCATCGAGCGGTTGGCGACATAGATATGCGCCGCCATGCCGGACTGCCCGAGCACGTCGCCGGCGGTGGTGATGGTGCGCATGCCCTCGATGAAGTCGGTCGGCTCCTTCGGCATCGGCACCGGGTTCCAGCGATACTGGCCGAGCGCCAGTTCGTGGTCGCCGAGATTGGGTGCGGTCTTCCAGAGCGGATAGAGGGTGGACTTGAAGCGCCCGGTGTGGCGGACGCTCGGCCGGATCCGGTAGAGCCAGGAGCGCTCGTTGGTGCCGCGCGGCGCGGTGAAGGGCGAGCCCGAAAGCTGCTCGGCATAGAGCCCGTAGGCCGGCCGCTGCGGCGAGTTGCGCCCCTGCGGCAGCGAACCCGGCAGCGTCTCGGTCTCGAAGTCGTTGCCGAAGCCCGGCATGTAGGAAAAGCCCATCCGATCCTCCCTGATCCCGGTTCTCAGCCTCGCTAGGCGCGGCCTGCCGGCGATGTTGACCAACTTGGTTTCATTTGTAACCATCGAAAATGTAACTATCAACGGCGAACGTCGCATCCACGGTGCATCATGGAATCGGAAATCCTCGAACTCGAAAGCTTCCTGCCCTACCGGCTTTACCGGCTGGCCGATGTCGTCAGCCGCGAATTCTCGAAAATCTACCGGGATCGCCACGGCCTGACCCGGCCGGAATGGCGCACACTTTCGGGGCTCGGCCAGCATGGCACGATGACAGCGACGGCGCTCGGCGAGCAGTCGGCCATGCACAAGACCAAGGTTTCGCGAGCGGTGGCCGAACTGGAGCGGCGGCGCTGGCTGACGCGGACGGCGGACGAGCACGACCGGCGGGTGGAGCGCCTGGCGCTGACCAAGGCGGGGCTTGCCGCCTATCGCGAAATGGTGCCGCTGGCGAAGGCGTTTGAGAGGGAGTTGCTGGAGAGGCTGAGCGCGGAGGAACGGGCGGCGATTGCTAGTGGGGTGGCGGCGCTGGAGGAAGCTTTGGAAGAAAAAAGCTGATAGGCTGGCGCGAGGCCCCCCTCTCTGTCCTGCCGGACATCTCCCCCTCTTGGGGGGAGATTAGATGTCACGCCGGCTTTCGCCAATCGCCAACGTTACAGGATGAGAGCCGGCGCCGAAGCAGCCAATCTCCCCCCTTGAGGGGGAGATGTCCGGCAGGACAGAGAGGGGGGCGAAGGAACGAGACGCTTCTTTAAAGGCCGCTACCAATCCATCACAACCTTACCCGAATTGCCGCTCCGCATCGCATCGAACCCAACCTGAAAGTCGTCGATCCCGATGCGATGCGTGATCAGCCCCGACACATCGAGCGGCCCCTGCACCAGGGCGATCATCTTGTACCAGGTCTCGAACATCTCGCGGCCGTAGATGCCCTTAAGGTGCAGCATCTTGAAGATGACCTTGTTCCAGTCGATCTCGAAGCCGGTCGGCGCGATGCCGAGGATGGCGATCTTGCCGCCATTGTTCATGGTATCGATCATGTCGCGGAAGGCGGGGGCCGCGCCCGACATCTCCAGGCCGACGTCAAAGCCCTCGGTCATGCCGAGCTTCGGCATGACGTCGCGCAGCTTTTCCTTCGAGGCGTCGACGACGTGCTGGACGCCGAGCTTGCGTGCCAGGTCCAGCCGGACCGGATTGATGTCGGTGATGACGACCTTTCGCGCGCCGACGCATTGCGCCACCAGCGCGCCCATGATGCCGATCGGCCCGGCGCCGGTGACCAGCACGTCCTCGCCGACCAGATCGAAGGACAATGCGGTGTGAACCGCATTGCCCAGCGGATCGAAGATCGCCGCGATCTCGTCCGGCACGTCGTCGGGGATCGGCACGACATTGTGCTGCGGGATCGCCACGTACTCGCCGAAGGCGCCGGGGCGATTGACGCCGACGCCGAGCGTGTTGCGGCAGAGATGCCCCCTGCCCGCGCGGCAGTTGCGGCAATGGCCGCAGACGATGTGGCCCTCGCCGGACACGCGCTGGCCGAGCTTGTATTCGGTGACCGCGGCGCCGAAGTCGGCGACGGTGCCGACGAATTCATGGCCGGTCACCATCGGCACCGGTACGGTCTTTTGCGCCCACTGGTCCCAATTGTAGATGTGCACGTCGGTGCCGCAGATCGCGCTTTTCCTGACCTTGATCAGCACGTCGTTGGGGCCAATCTCCGGCACCGGCACCTCTTCCATCCAGATGCCGGGCTCGGCCTTGGCCTTCACCAGCGCCTTCATCATGTTGGACATTCTTTTGTTCCTTGATTTCTTTGATCTGGAATCGTTTTCGGCGCTCAGGAAATCACGCCGAGCTCGCGTCCCACGGCGCCAAATGCCTCAACTGCCCTGTCGATATCGGCGCTGGAATGCGCCGCCGACATCTGGGTGCGGATACGGGCTTGGCCCTTCGGCACCACCGGGAAGGAAAAGCCGATGACATAGATGCCGCGCTTCAGCATGCGTGCCGCCATCTCCTGTGCCAGAGCCGCATCGCCCAGCATCACCGGGATGATCGGATGATCGGCACCAGCCAGCGTGAAGCCAAGCTTGCCCATCTGAGACCGGAAGCGTTCCGCATTGGCATAGAGGCGCTCGCGCAAGGCGCCGCCATTGCGGATCATGTCGAACACCTTGATCGAGGCGCCGGCGATCGCCGGCATCAGCGTGTTGGAGAACAGGTAGGGCCGCGAGCGCTGGCGCAGCCAGTCGACCACCTGGGCTTTACCGGAAGTGTAGCCGCCGGAAGCACCGCCCAGCGCCTTGCCGAGCGTGCCGGTGATGATGTCCACCCTGCCCTCGACGCCACAATGCTCGGCCGAGCCGCGGCCGTTCTTGCCGACGAAGCCGACGGCGTGGCTGTCGTCGACCATGACCATGGCGTCGTATTTCTCGGCGAGATCGCAGACGCCCTTGAGGTTGGCAATGATGCCGTCCATAGAAAACACGCCGTCGGTGGCGATCAGCCGGAAGCGGCAATCCTTCGCCTCCTTCAGCCGCGCTTCGAGATCTGCCATGTCGTTGTTGGCGTAGCGAAAGCGCTTGGCCTTGGACAATCTGACACCGTCGATGATCGAGGCATGGTTCAGCGCGTCGGAGATAATGGCGTCCTCCTCGCCGAGCAGCGTCTCGAACAGGCCGCCATTGGCGTCGAAGCAGGAGCCGTAGAGGATGGTGTCGTCCATGCCGAGGAAGGACGAGATCGTCGCCTCCAGCTGCTTGTGCTCCTCCTGCGTGCCGCAGATGAAGCGCACCGAGGCCATGCCGTAGCCGTAACGGTCGAGCGCCTGCTTCGCCGCCTCGCGCAGTTCGGCGCTGTCGGCGAGGCCGAGATAGTTGTTGGCGCAGAAATTCAGCACCTTGTCGCCGCCAACCTCGATCTCAGCCGACTGCGTCGAGGTGATCACCCGCTCGGATTTGTAGAGGCCGGCCGATTTCAGCCCGGCAAGTTCATTGTCGATGTGGGAAAGGAATGCTGTGCTCATGATCCAGCCCTGTTCGGTTCGAGCCGGACTGTCGCCCCGCGCGACCGAAAAATCCACCGCAAAAGCGACGGCTTCGGTGGCGCGGCGAAAGCCGCATGGCTCCCAATTTCGGCGGCGCGAGCGTTGATGCGTTCAAATGCATCGACGCGGTGAAAGAACATGATAACCATCTCCGCAGCTTTCCCTCTCTGCCCGCGCAACCGGCCGGGCTGCTTGCCTGCCTGTTAACCCTTTCAAGTCAATGGTGTTCGCAGAACGAAACCAAGGCGGGATTCCGTCGGCGGGAGGGGTCGCCCTGAAATGTCGCAGCAGCCGGTGCAGAGCGTTTCGCGCAAGCTGATCTTGCTGATCAAGAGCGGCTACTGGCTGGCGCTGCTGATCATCGCCGCCATGGTGATGGGCTCGTTCGTGCTCTTGCAGCAGATGATGGCGGCGCAGCAGAACAACGACACGCTGATCAACATCGTCAGCATGCAGAAGGCGCTGTCGCAGCGCATCGTTTTCCTGGCCGGCGCGACCGGTGCGGCCTCGCGCGACAAGCAGCCAGCCCTCGTTGCCGCGCTCAAGCAGGCGACCGTCGAATTCGAAACCAATTACGACCTGCTCCTGGACAAGACGGGAGCCGATCCGATGTCGCCGGCGCGCTTCGATCCGAAGTCGATCGAGAACGTGCTGTTCGCCAAGCCGTTCCATCTCGACTACTTCTCGGTCGGCCTGATCGCCAATGGCAAACGCCTTATCTCCTCGTTCGAGACCAAGCTGACGACGGGCGTCGACGGCTACAAGGGCGGCGCCGACCGGGTCGATCTCGACGCTTCCGTGGCCAATGCGACGCTGTCGGGCTATGCCGCGCTCGGCCAGCGCATCAGTGCCTTCGCCGACGAGCGCTCGGGAAAGCTGCTCGATCTCCACCGCACCCTGTTCTTCGCCACCATCGGCGTCATCGTGCTGGTGGCGCTGTTCATCTTCAGGCCGATGTCGAAGGCCATCCTGCGCAAGACGCATGAGCTGGTCGACGCGCGCAACTCGATGGCCTTCATCGCCGTGCATGACGGGCTGACCGGACTGCACAACCGCACCTTCCTGACCGATCATTTCGACACACTGATCAAGGGCGCGCATCGCCGGCGCGAGCGGCTGGCGGTGATCCAGCTCGACCTCGACCGGTTCAAGCAGATCAACGACACGCTAGGCCACGCGGCCGGCGACTACGTGCTGGTCGTCACCGCGCAGCGCATGCGCGACTCCTGCCGCGCCTCGGATCTGTGCGCCCGGCTTGGCGGCGACGAATTCGTGATGATCCTCAACGGCGCCGGCGGCACCGAGGACATCAACATGCTGGCCAGGCGCATCCTGGAGCAGATCAACGAGCCGATCACCTTCCAGGGCACGACCATCCTGCCTGGCGCCAGCGCCGGCATCGCGGTCTATCCGGTCGACGCCGACAATGCGGAGGACCTGCTTGTCCACGCCGACCTTGCGCTCTACTCGGCCAAGAAGCTAGGCGGCGGCAATTTCTCGTTCTTCTCCGAGGAGTTGCGGCGCGAGCTCGACTACCGCAAGCAGCTCGAGCACGACATCCGCGCCGCCATCGCCGACAAGACGTTCGAGGTCTATTTCCAGCCGCAGGTGTCGCTGACCAGCGGCAAGATCAGCGGCATCGAGGCGCTGGTGCGCTGGAAGCACGCCTCGCGCGGCATGATCTCGCCGGGCGAGTTCATCCCGGTCGCCGAGAAATGCGGCTTCATGCCGGAGATCGGCCGCATCGTCATCACCAAGGCGATCAACGAGGCGGCGGAGTGGGACCAGGCCGGCATCGATTTCGGGCGGCTCGCCGTCAATGTCTCCGGCACCGAGCTGCGCGAGCCGGACTTCGACAAATTCCTGTTCGGAACGCTGGAGAAGGCCGGGCTGGCGCCGCAGAAACTGTCGCTGGAAATCGTCGAGTCCGTGATCCTCGACGACGAGAAGACCGGCATCGCGGCCAAGCTCAGGCACATCCGCGCCGCCGGCGTGCATCTCGAACTCGACGATTTCGGCACCGGCTATGCCTCGCTCAGCCATGTCAACCCGAACGAGATCGACCGGCTGAAGATCGACCGCCGCTTCGTCCAGAACATCAACGAGAACGGCGACAACTCCAAGATCGTGCGCGCCATCACCGAGCTTGCGCGCGGGCTGGGCATCTCGATCGTGGCGGAAGGTGCCGAGACCGAAGCCGAGCTCGATTCGCTGATGGCGATCGGCTGCGACCAGGTGCAGGGCTATTCGATCGCCTTCCCGATGCCGCAGGACAAGGCGCGCGACTGGCTGCTGGCGCGCAGCCCGAAGAAGGCGAAGCTCAAGGTGCTGCAGGGCAGCCTGGCTTAGCTCGTTCGTCGACAAACTTGACAAGGCCGGTCCGGCCATGGCGGCCTGCGGAGATCGCAAACGGATCTCGCGGATGCCCCCTCGTCTCGTTCTGTCGTTCCTGCTGCTCATCCCGTGGCGGCACTGGCAGCGGACCGCACCATCTATCTCACCTTCGACGACGGCCGCTGAACGGCACCAGCAACATCCTCGACGTGCTGCAGGCCGAGCAGCTTCCGGCGACGCTGTTCATGGTCGGCATTTATGTTGCCGGCAGAGGCGGCAAAGCCTTTAGCGGATTGAGCATCGGCACCCCGAGAGGGGCGAAATGACGCTCGTTGACGGTCAATATCGTCAAGGCATGAACTTCGGCCGTCGCGGCGATCGCAATGTCCTCGAACCCTGGCTGATGGGCCCTGGCCCGATCCAAGATAGATCCCGCCGCATGAGCGGCACGCAGATCGAAGGGGAGTATTCTTTCGTTGTAGAGATATTCGACCGCCTGCCACCACTGGCGAAGCAGAGCCGTCTTTTTCTTAGCGCCTTCGCGCTCGGCCTTCGCTATTCCCGAGGTAATTTCGGATGCCGTAACCACAGACAGGAACAGGTAGTCGCTGGCCCGATCAAGCCAATCCGCCAAGGCCGCTTGCTCGACCGTCTTGGAAGACGCCAGCGCCGAAATGATGTTGGTGTCCAGCAGGAACATCAAACGCAAAGCCCGCGTTAGAGGTCAACCGTGCGAGCTGGTTTTCGGGAGCGAGGCGGAATGTCAGCTTCTGCGCCGGGAAAAGCCGCCAGCAATCGCCCAAAGCTGGGCACCCGCGACAGCCGTTCATAGTCCTTGAATGACAGAATGACAGCCTGTTTGCGACCATGCCGCGTGATGACGGCAGGCTTTCCGGCGACCGCCTGATCGACCACCGCCGAGAGCGTCGCCTTGGCATCCTTCAATTGAATCTCTCGCATGGGCGAACTCCGCTTATGACTATTGTAGTCATATAGCACTTATGACCGGCGGAAACAATCCGACTGATCAGCCGCCGACATTCGCCCGCAGCGCCGCCAATACCTCCGCGAACTCTGCCAGCCGCTCGTCCGGCAATCCCGCCCGCAGCCGCTTGTCGAAGGCGACAGCGGCCAATCGCAATTTCTCGAACATCGCTTCGCCGGCCTCGGTCAATGCCACCTGATGGACCCGGCGGTTTTGCGGATCGCGTCGCCGCGTCAGCAACCCCTGCGCCTCCATGGCGTTGAGATGATGCGTGAGCGTCGCACCCTGGATGCCGATCATGCCGGCGAGTTCGCGCTGGTTGGCGAGTTCCTTCGACTTGACCGAGAGCAGCGTCAGCCACACCGGCAGCGTGCCGCCGGCCTCGACCAGGGCGGCGTCAAAGGCCTGCGCCACCGCCTTGGCGGTGCGGGCAAGGTTCATTCCGACGGGCGGGCGGTCAAAGGGTGTCATGATCCGACAGTAGAACAAGGCATGGGGCGTTGGAACGCGCCATTATACATTGACATCAAATCATTCGATATCTAATTATTTGGTCGGCGGGGGGAAAGGAAGGAATGCGGTCATGCAATATGTCTACATCATCGTCATCGGCCTTCACGTCATGGCTGGCGTGTTCTGGGCCGGCACGACAATCACGCTCGCCCGCGATCCCGAGATCAAGGCTGAGCGCTTCATCCGGCCGCAACTCGGCGCATCGGGCATGGTGTTCCTGACCGGCGCGCTGCTTTGGTATTTCTTCCACGAGGGCAGCTTCGGCTCGATGGAGATCGTGCTGGCAATCGGCATCGTGGCGGCCATCGCGGCCGCCGGCGTCCTCGGCGCCATGGTGCGCCGGCCGAGCAGCCAGTTGGCCGGTGCCGATGCAGCCACCGTACCTATGCTGCGCGCAAAGATGGCCGTCGGCGAACGCATCGCCGCCTGGCTGCTGGTGCTCACCGTGCTGTGCATGGCAACCGCAAGGATGTTCTAGCCCGGAAAGAACCGCCGGGCGCCGGCGCCAAGCCGGTGTCGGGCGCGGCGCGCACCGGACCGGAGCGGCAGGTGGCTCTCCTTGCGAAGGTCCGGTGCGCGTGCCTCGCTAGAATTGCGCTGGCGGCGGCACGGCCGTCAAAGCACCTCCACCCGGGCTCCACGCAGCCTGTCGCGGCGCAATTTGAGGTAGTTGCGCACATTCGGCGCAATGCGAAAACCTTCCAACCTGCTATCCTCGAGCGCAGCCGCCCACCCCAGCGCCGCATAGCGGCTGCCATAGGCTTCGATAGTGGCAGCAAGGCTCTCGCGGCCGATGCGCCGGGCCAGAATGGCGCAGGCAGCCACCCGCGATTCAATCGACCGGCCATATTTGGGCGCGAATGCCAGCCCGCCATCCGCCATATCGTCGACATCATGCGCAAGGACGAGGAAAAGGATGTCCTCGTCGCCGGCCGGCACGCCTTGCGCCACAAGGCGCTCGGGATCCCCGGTGTCGAACTTCATCGCGCCGACCCTGGCGACAAGACCTTCCACCCGGGGTCCGAGCTTCTGCTCCAGCCACTTGCGGTGGGTCTCGCTGCGCCGGCTGGATTTGCCGTCCGGATATTGGGCGCTGTCATAGGCGGCGTGGAACATCGCGGCGACGACAAGATCGAGATCCTTGTCGAAATGCGCGACCGATGACGCGGCGCCGACGGCATGGCAAATAAAGGGTCGCCCGGTCTTGCGGTAGCGGCCATTGAACATGGCGCAGGCCACGCCGTAGGCCCTCTGGACGCGCAGGATATCTTCCACCGGGTGCCCGGCGTCGTGCAACTGGATGTAAAGCGCCGTATTGGTCTGGCGCGGAACGAACAGGTCTTGTGCGGTCAAGTAAGCCCCCGGCTGTGCGGACCCTTCAGCACAGCCTGTGCCAGCCCCGGATCGGCGACAGAAAATTGCAAATATGACAGGCCAAGTCCAGTCCGGCCATCAGCCACCGCGGCCTAGATTCTCAGGCCGAATCGGATGCCGTCGTAGATGGCGGCATGGATGTTGCGCGAGGCGACCGCGTCGCCAATCCGGAACACGATGAAGCCGCCCTCCGGATTGCGCTTGGGGAAAATATCGCCGCCGCTCACCAGCCGCACATAGTCGACCGCGCCGCCATTGTTCGACAGCGGCTTCAGCGAAAGATAGAGGTCGTCGAGCGGCGCGGTGCCATGCTCGACCACCACCTGGTCGACCCGCCGCTCGACGCGCCAGCCGTCGGCGAAGTCCGAGGCGAGCTCGGCGACGAGCTGGTTGCCCTCGCGCTGCACCGAACGCAGCCTGGTGTTGATGGTGATGGTGACGCCCTTCTCCTGGAAAGCGCGCATATAGGGCACATGGTTCAGGCCGCCCATCTCCGGCGCGAAGAAGCGCTCCGGCGAGACCAGCTCCAGCCTCGAGCCGCCATTGGCGATGAGCTCGGCAGCGCCCATGCCCTGATGGCCGCCATTGTCATCATAGAGCAGCACGCTCTCGGCCGGTTTGACGGCGCCCGCCATGATGTCCCAGCTCGAAGTGACGAGGTTATCGCCGGCCGTCAGCGGCGGATTCTGCGGCAAGCCGCCGGTGGCGACGATCACCACATCCGGCGACAGTGCCAGCACATCATCCTTCTCGGCCCAGGTATCGTAGCGGATCTCGACGCCCAGACGGTCCAGCTCCGCCAGCCGCCAGTCGATGATGCCGATCAGTTCCTTGCGGCGCGGGTTCTGCGTCGCCAGCCGCACCTGGCCGCCGGCCTGGCTGGAGGCTTCGAGCACCGTCACCTGATGGCCGCGCTCTGCCGCGACGCGCGCCGCCTCCAGGCCGCCGGCGCCGGCGCCGACCACGACCACCTTGCGCCTGGGCCCGCCGCTCTTCTTGATGATGTGCGGTATCTCGGCCTCGCGGCCGGTCGCGGCGTTGTGGATACACAGCGCCTCGCCGCCCTCGTAGATGCGGTCGAGGCAATAGGTGGCGCCGACGCAAGGCCGGATCTCATGCTCTCGGCCCTCCATCACTTTGCGCATGATGTGCGGATCGGCGATATGGGCGCGGGTCATGCCGACCATGTCGAGTTTTCCCGTCGCAATCGCGTGGCGCGCGGTCGCTACGTCGGAAATGCGTGCCGCATGGAAGGTCGGGAACTTCGTCGCCGCCCTCACCTCGCCGGCGAAATCGAGATGCGGCGAGGAGCGCATTCCGGTCACCGGGATGACCTTGGTCAGTGCTGCATCGGTCTCGATCGAGCCGCGGATGATGTTGAGGAAATCGACCTTGCCCGAGGAGGCGAGCCGCCTGGCGATCTCGACGCCCTCCTCCTTCGACAGGCCCTTCTCAAAATCCTCGTCGGCGACCATGCGGATGCCAACGACGAACTTTTCGCCGACCGCGGCGCGCACGGCGTCGAGCACCAGGTTGGTGAAGCGCAGGCGGTTGTCGAGCGAGCCGCCATATTCGTCGTCACGATGGTTGGTGGCCGGCGACCAGAAGCCGTCCATCAGGTGGCCGTAGGATTCGAACTCGATGCCGTCGAGGCCGGCCGCCTGGCAGCGCTGCGCGGCGGACGCATAGTCGGCGACGATGCGCTCGATATCCCAGTCCTCGATGGTCTTCGGAAAGGCGCGATGCGCCGGCTCGCGCACCGGCGAAGCCGACAGCACCGGCAGCCAGTCGGCCTTGTTCCAGCCGGTGCGGCGGCCGAGATGGGTGATCTGGATCATCACCTTGCAGTCGTGCTCGTGGCAGGCATCCGCGAGTTCGGCGAGCCACGACACGATGCGGTCGTCATAGACATGCAGATTGCCGAAGGCGGCCGGGCTGTCGCGCGAGACGATGGCCGACCCAGCGGTCATGGTCAGCGCCATGCCGCCCTTGGCCTTCTCGGCATGATAGAGCCGGTAGCGCTCTTTCGGCATTCCGTCCTCGGAATAAGCCGGCTCGTGGCTCGTCGACATCACCCGGTTCTTCAGCGTCAGGTGCTTGAGCTGGTAGGGCTGGAGAAGCGGGTCGTTGCTGGTCATCGTCTTCCTGCTGGTTCAAGATTGTGGTTGAGCAGCGCGCGCCGCCCAGCGTCCATTTCTCGCATCGGATCGGTCCGAAAACCGCTGCGCGCCTTTCGGTCCGGTGCTAATGAGCGGCAAAACTCAAGGAACTCGGACCCATGATCGACACCAAAAACCTCACCCAGCTCGGGGCGCACGTCGAGACGCCACAGAGCCCCGAACAGGCGGTCCTGGAGACCGTGCCGTTTACGCGCGGCGACGGGCCGCCGGCGATCGTGCGCTTCACCTGCCCGGAATTCACCTCGCTCTGCCCGGTCACCGGCCAGCCGGATTTCGCCCATATCGTCATCGACTATGCGCCCGATGCTCTGCTGGTGGAATCGAAGTCGCTGAAGCTGTTCATGACCTCGTTCCGCAACCACGGCGCCTTCCATGAAGACTGCACCGTGATGATCGGCCGCCGCATCATTGAAGCGACCAAGCCGCTCTGGCTGCGCATCGGCGGCTACTGGTTCCCGCGCGGCGGCATCCCGATCGACGTGTTCTGGCAGACCGGCGCGCCGCCCGAAGGCGCCTGGCTGCCCGACACCGGCGTGGCACCCTATCGCGGGCGCGGCTGAGCGGGATGGCGTGATCGCCCTCATTCGCACTGGTACTGGCTGAGCGCCCATTCGCCGGTGACCGACAGAAGGTCGGAGATCTTCCAGTCACCGCCGACCTTCTTCAGCTTCCATTCCAGCCGGTGCGCGTTGTTTGCGACGACGAAGGCGACGACCACCTTGGCCTCGTCGCCCCTGACCGCCTCGATGGTCTTCAGGCTGCCGTCGATCGCCGCCTTGTCGTAGTCGGCATTGTCGAGCGCCATATTGGGATCGAGGCATTCGCCCTGCCCGGAGTTGCGCAGCGCATCGCTTTTGTCGAGCACGGTTTTCGCTGGGTCGATGAAGTTCTTGCGCTCAGCCGGATCAAGCTCAAGCCCGAGATGCTCGTAGAACGGCTTCACCAGCGCCGTCGGCGAGCCCGGCAGGACCGGTGCTGCCGGCGCACTTTCCGCTTGCGGCGATGCGGCCGGCGGGGTTGCCGTGTCGTCGGAAGGCGCGTTGTCGGCCGGGGCATTTGCCGGTGGCGCGCCGAACAGGCCCTGGGCGCAGGCGCCGCTCACACCCGCCGCCAGCATCGAGATGGTCGCAAACGCCAGGACAATGCCACGCACCATGGCATTACTCCGGCGCCTTGTCGGGCATGCATTCCAGCGCGCTCAGCGTCCAGCCGCTGGTCTTGGAGGCGATGTCGGCAATCTTCCACTTGCCGTCGACCTTCTTTAGTGACCAGACCATTTCGCGTTTGGAATCATCGCCTTCCGGGAACAGGCTGAAAGTCGCCGTGACCTCGGCGCTATCGCCGTTGACGGCTTCGGCAAGCTTCAGCGTTTTCGCCAGGGTTTTCTGATCGAAGTCCTGCGCGTCGAGGCCCGGATCGAAGTCGAGGCAGGCGACCTCGTCCGGATTGTTCTTGGCGGCCTGATCGTTGAGGGCAAACAGCTTGGTCACCGGCTCGGTGAAACGGTCGCGATATTGCTCGTCGCCCTCGAACCTGACCTGCGGAACATAGAAGAACTTCACGGCGTTGGAGGCCGGGCCCGCCAGAGCGGCGGCGGGCATGGCAACGGAAAGGACGGCGGCCAGCACTATCGGTCTCATCGAGGATCTCCGGGCATCGGCAAAAATGGCAAGACGCCCCTTGCATATCGGCTTTTTTGCGGCTCATGAAGTCCCGGATCGCCGGCCTCGGGCGGCCCGCCGGATGTCGCGGAGGGTCGCAATCGCCGACGATGCTGGCCATATGCAATCGCCGCGACCGTCACTGTATTCTCAGCCTCCGAACGTCGCGACAGGCGCTTTGAGTTGGGAGCGCTCAGGCTTGACGCCGAGCCCTGGCATCTGGGGGACGCGTATATGCCCGTTTTCGATAATGATCGGGTTTGCGGGGTCCATGTGCCCTTCGATGTATTCCTGCGCGATCCAGGCCCCCTCAAAACGTCTCGGCTCGACGGTAGCGGCGAGGTGCACGCATGCCGCGGCGATGATATCCCCACCCCAGGCATCGTCGCAGCTGTGCGGCAGCGATCGTATCGCGCACAGGTCGCGGACGGTGACCATCTTGGTGAGGCCGCCAAGGCGGGTGACCTTCAGTCCGAATCCGTCCGCGATGCCTGAAGAAATTGCCTGCAGGACGGCATTCAAATCCTCGGTATTCTCGTCGAGGTAGACCGGATGGGTCACGCGTCCCTTGAGGCTCGCGACTTCCTCCATGGTGTTGCAGGGCTGTTCGAAGACGAACGGGATTGCCTGGCAGAGCCGGTCGATGTGCAGCGCCGCCGCGGTGGTGAGGCCACGATTGGCGTCGACCGCGATGCGGGCCTTGAAGCCCACCGCCTCCCATACCTTGTGCACGGTGGCGACGTCCTGTTCGATATCCCCTCCGCCTATCTTGATCTGAAGCCGTTTGTATCCGGCCTTGACCTTGTCCGCGGCAATACGCGCCGTCTCGTCGGGCGCACCGACGATAGTCGAGTAGTAGGAAGGCACACGATCGGTGAGCGCGCCGCCCAGGAGTGTTGAAACCGGCACGCCCAGCCGCTGGCCGGTGAGGTCGAGGAAGGCTATGTCCAAGGCCGCCTTGGCATAGTTGTGGCCGTTCAGCCGCTCGTCCATTCTTTTCGCGAGGCGGCGCATGGACGCGGTGTCCTCGCCGATGAGCCCGGGCGCCATTTCGGCAATTGCCGCTCGCGCACCCAGCGCGTGTTGGGGCTGGTAGACAGGGCCGACCGGGCACGTCTCACCCCAGCCTGACAGTCCATCCTCGGTGGTGACTTCAACGAGCGTGCTGTCCAGATTCTCCACGGTATCGCTGGCCATCCGGTAGGCGCCGCCTTTGACCGGCAAAAGCATCTGATAGACCTTGATCGACGCGATACGCATACGGAGATCTGCCCCCTTCGAGCCAAGCGATTTTGGCCACCCAGCCGACCTCACGCCTGACGTTCACAAACCCGGATCGCGCCGCCGTGCTCAGGCGCGCACATTGTGCTTGCGCTTCATGAAGTCTTTGGCGGTCTCGACCGCCACCGCCGCGTCGCGGCAGTAGGCGTCGGCGCCGACGGCCTTGCCGAACTCCTCGTTGAGCGGCGCGCCGCCGACCAGCACGACGTAGTCGTCGCGGATGCCCTTTTCCTTCATCGTGTCGATGACGACCTTCATGTAGGGCATGGTGGTGGTGAGCAGCGCCGACATGCCGATGATGTCGGGCTGGTGCTGCTCGATCGCCTCCAAATACTTCTCGACCGCATTGTTGATGCCGAGGTCGATGACGTCGAAGCCCGCGCCCTCCATCATCATGCCGACCAGATTCTTGCCGATGTCGTGGATGTCGCCCTTGACGGTGCCGATCACCATCTTG
>NZ_SRUO01000109.1 GCF_004791025.1 Mesorhizobium sp. M4B.F.Ca.ET.203.01.1.1 | reverse complement strand
CCGCAACTCGTCCCCGTCGCTGGGAACGTCCATCGGCCCCAATGGTTGTCCGTTCCGGTCGATTTGCAAGCCCGCTGTCCCGAGCAGCTGCAAGCCCGCGCCGCCGTAGCCCACCACAGCATGGATGCGGGCATGACCGGGCACACTACCGATGGTCGGCAGCCCGGTACTGGTTGCCCCGAACGAGCCGCTCCAGGCAAATGCGGCCTCCGTGTGGAGCTGCGGGAAAACGCGCCCCAGCTTCTCCTCCAGGCGCCTGGTCTTTTTCGCCATCAACGCATCGCGACGCTCCTCGTCGATGAAGTCCTCCTCCTCGCCGCCGCAGATCACGCGTGCATCCGCGGTCGCGCGCATATAAAGGTAAGGATTGG
>NZ_SRUO01000108.1 GCF_004791025.1 Mesorhizobium sp. M4B.F.Ca.ET.203.01.1.1 | reverse complement strand
GGCGGTTGAAGTCAGCCACGCTGAGGTTGGCGCTCACCGGGATGTTGAGGGCCTTCAACAGGCCCGAAGGGGTGACGTTGGCCTGCGCCAGGCCGTCATAGGACAGCACGGTGGCATTGGTGACGTCCAGGCCGACCAGGCGCAGGGTCGACAGCAGCACCGAATCGCCATTGGTGCGCAGCAGCTGCGAACCGACCGCGAACACCGCCGTGGGCTCTGCGCGGCGAGCCACCGCCTGCACGCTTACCGTGGGCAGGCTGGCATTCTGGCCGAAGAACGGCAGCACGCTGCGCTCGGCGATTACCTGGACCGCATTGCGCGGGTTGCTGGCATCGACGCTGGCAACGAAGCGGTTGCCGGTGCTCCGGCTG
>NZ_SRUO01000107.1 GCF_004791025.1 Mesorhizobium sp. M4B.F.Ca.ET.203.01.1.1 | reverse complement strand
CCGATTGCCACGGTCTGCCGCGTCGCAGCGCGGCCGCCATAGGACGTAAAATTCTGCGGGCGGTTCAGCACCAGCTTCACCGGGCGGTTCAGCATCTTTGCCGCTGCCGCCGCCACCGCGCTGTGGGCGAGCGCCAGCGCCTTGGAACCAAAGCCGCCGCCGATGTAGGGCGAGACCAGCCGCACATTCTCGAACGGCACGCCGAACCACTCGGCGTAGGTGCGCGCCACGCCGTCGAGCCACTGGCTCGGCTCCCAGATGGTCAGCTGGTCGCCTTCCCAGCGCGCGATCAGCCCGTGCGGCTCCATCGCCGCCTGGAATTCGCGCGGCGTGTTGTAGGCCGCGCAGACGCGCACCGTCGCGGCGGCGAAGG
>NZ_SRUO01000106.1 GCF_004791025.1 Mesorhizobium sp. M4B.F.Ca.ET.203.01.1.1 | reverse complement strand
TGCCGGAAAGCGGGCTGCTCGAAGACGGCCGAGCCGCCGGCGCGTTTCCCCGCGCGGCCGCCACGGCGGGTGCGATCGGTTGCCAGGGCCGGTTCGGCGGGATGGAGGGCAGCGGTCATGAAATGCCTCGTCAGGGTCCGTATTCGGCCGGCATAATGGACCGACGGCCATGCAGCCGGTGAGGAGGCGGCGACCACTAGGGCGAGGGAAGCGACATGCCGGAGGGGGAGGGTGCGCGAGCGTTCCCTGCGGCGCCGGCGCTCCTGACAGGGTTTGGCTGGAGCATCCGCTTTCGCCGGCTGTGGGCCTTACGGCGACCCGCCACAACGGCTAAGCCTCCAGGCGATTGGAG
>NZ_SRUO01000105.1 GCF_004791025.1 Mesorhizobium sp. M4B.F.Ca.ET.203.01.1.1 | reverse complement strand
CCGCGCCAAACTCCCTGACCAGCCAGTGCGCCTCCTGCCTGGCGCGGCGTTCGTCTTCGTCAACGACCATTTTGTACATCGTCCCTGGTCTCCATACCTTCGATGCCGACCGCAAGACAGCTGCCAATGACGAGAACGGCGCCGGCAACCGCCGTCATCGACAGGCTTTCGCCGGACAGAGTCAGCAGAAATGTGGAAGCGATCGGCGTCAGATAGGCGACGACCGCTATCCGGCCGCCGTGATCGAGCTTTGCCGCGCGCGACCAGAAATAGTAGCCGAGCCCCATCGGGCCGGCGCCAAGATAGAGCCCGAGTAGAAGGTGCGCGCCGGTCGGGCGCACGACGCCATCATGCAGGCACCAGGCAAAGGTGAG
>NZ_SRUO01000104.1 GCF_004791025.1 Mesorhizobium sp. M4B.F.Ca.ET.203.01.1.1 | reverse complement strand
TGCGGATCACCTGGTACATCAACGGCTGGGTGATCGCCGGTTCGTCGGCCTCGTTGTGGCCCCAGCGGCGGTAGCACATCAGGTCGATGACCACGTCCTTGGCGAACGTCTGGCGGAACTCGAAGGCCAGCTGTGCGGCGAACACCACCGCTTCCGGGTCATCGCCGTTCACGTGCAGCACCGGGGCGGCAATCATCTTCGCCACGTCGGTGGCATAGCGCGTGGAACGCGTATCCAGCGGGTTGGAGGTGGTGAAGCCGACCTGGTTGTTGACCACGATGTGCACGGTGCCGCCGACGGCGAAGCCGCGGGCCTGCGACATTTGGAACAGTTCCATGACCACGCCCTGGCCGGAGAAGGCCGCGTCGCCGTGG
>NZ_SRUO01000103.1 GCF_004791025.1 Mesorhizobium sp. M4B.F.Ca.ET.203.01.1.1 | reverse complement strand
TGAGCCGGGCGCTGAACGAATCGGCGGCCGACCTCGGGGGCCTGCAGGGCGTGCTCGACGATCTGTCGCGCCAGTACGACTCGCTGCTGCAACAGCAGTCGCGTGTCAGTTCCGAACTGCAGGATGGCCTGATGCGCGCGCGCATGGTGCCGTTCGACGGCCTGGTGCCGCGCCTGCGTCGCGTGGTCCGGCAGTCCGGCATGGACACCGGCAAGCAGGTGCACCTGACCCTGGAAGGCACCCACGGCGAACTGGACCGCAACGTGCTGGATCGCATGGTCGCGCCGCTGGAGCACATGCTGCGCAACTCCGTGGCCCACGGCCTGGAAGCGCCCGAGCAGCGTCGCGCCGCCGGCAAGCCGGAAGAGGGCGAGG
>NZ_SRUO01000102.1 GCF_004791025.1 Mesorhizobium sp. M4B.F.Ca.ET.203.01.1.1 | reverse complement strand
GCAAGACCTTTGCCGTGTGGGGCCTGGCCTTCAAGCCGAACACCGATGACATGCGCGAAGCCTCCAGCCGCCGACTGCTGGCGCAACTGTGGGAAGGCGGTGCAACGGTGCGTGCCTACGATCCGGAAGCGATGCACGAATCGCAGCGCATCTTCGGCGAACGCGATGACCTGGTGTTCTGCAGCAATGCCGAAGAAGCGCTGCAGGGCGCGGATGCACTGGTCGTGGTGACCGAGTGGAAGCAGTTCCGCAGCCCCGATTTCCAGAAGCTGCGCGAGCAGCTGAAGGACGCGGTGGTGTTCGACGGGCGCAACCTGTACGAGCCGGCGGATGTCGAAGCGGCGGGCCTGGCGTATTACGGCATCGGCCGGGGGCG
>NZ_SRUO01000101.1 GCF_004791025.1 Mesorhizobium sp. M4B.F.Ca.ET.203.01.1.1 | reverse complement strand
TCGAACTTGCCGGTCGGGTTGATGTGGAACTTGGTGCCCTTGTGCAGCCACTTGGCCGGCAGCACCGGCTTGATGATCTCTTCGCGGACGGCCTCGATGAGGTCCTTCTGCTTGATGCCCGGGGCGTGCTGGGTCGACAGGACCACGGCGTCGATGGCCGAGACCACGCCGTTCTCATAGCGCAGGGTGACCTGGCTCTTGGCGTCCGGGCGCAGCCAGGACAGCGGCGAGTTCTTCTTCTTGCGGATCTTGGCCTGCTGCTCGACCAGGCGGTGCGACAGGTGGATCGCGGCCGGCATGTAGCTGTCGGTCTCGTTGGTGGCATAGCCGAACATCAGGCCCTGGTCGCCCGCGCCCATTTCTTCCGGCTTCTTGC
>NZ_SRUO01000100.1 GCF_004791025.1 Mesorhizobium sp. M4B.F.Ca.ET.203.01.1.1 | reverse complement strand
CCCTTGTCGCCGCCCTTGCTGGCGGTCACCGTGCGCGTGTCGAACGCGGTGCTGGCCTTCAGCGCGGTCAGCGCCGTCTTCAGCTTGTCGAAGGCCGCGGTGACGGTGCCGATCGACGACAGCTGGGAAGGCCAGGGCCGCGTGCGCATCCGCCATGTGAACCCGACGCCTTGCACGATCCGGGCGTTCACGCCGGTGTTCGACGCCGAGCCGTAGGAGCCAGCGCCGGAACTGCCGATCTCCGTCCAAACGGGGGAGATGGCCGGCAGGTCAGAGGGGGGGCCGCTGTCCCGCCAGCGTCTCCTTATCTGAACCTCTGACGAAGCGGGCTACCCTGACCCCTTAGCCGCTAGCGGAACATCGTCGCGATCCTTCGC